>JAXGLL010000001.1:0-2121437 GCA_040769225.1 Akkermansiaceae bacterium
GTTCGAATCGCGCCGCGGGGCGGCGCCCCGCCTGCGGCGGGACAAGTGGGCCGACCGAGCCGGTCAGCCCTACCGGGTTCGAAACGCGCCGCGGCAGCGGCGCCCCGCCTGCGGCGGGACAAATGGGCCGACCGGGCCGGTCAGCCCTACCGGGTTCGAATCGCGCAGCGGCGTTCCGCCGCAGTTGCCTCAAAACCATCCCGCAATCCGTGGTTCTCTGCGGCCCTCTGCGGTCACCCGCGGGCTGCCGCCCGCCCCGCCTGCGTTGTGACCAACGCAGCTACGGCAGCGGCGCCCGCCGCAGCCGCCTCCAACCCATCCTGAAATCCGCGTAGCCCGTAATCCGTGGTTCCAGCCGCCCCGTGGTTCCAGCCGTCCCCGCCCCGCCGCCCTTCTTCGCCCCATGGGCTGCGAAGGGCCGGTCACTGGTCTTTTGAACCGACCAGCTTTTTCCCCCACTTTCCCCTTGCCCGCCCCCCGCCTTTTTCCAAACTTCCTGTTCCGACGGGCGGCACTGCCCGCGCTGGGCCGTGCCGTGCCGTCCCAGCGTCAAACCCCACCGCCATCCAGCCATGAAACCCACCCCCACCCGCCGCACCCGCCGGGCCGCGGTGATCGTCGTGTCGCTTGCGTGCGTTTGCCCCGTTGCTCGGGCGGGAAACACATGGGATGGCGGCGGCGGCGATGACAACTGGAGCACCGCTGCAAACTGGGATGGGGACACCGCCCCCGGCTTCGGCACCCTAACGTTCTCCGGCTCCACGCGAACGTCCAACATCATGGATGCCAACACCAGCATGAACATGCTGCTGTGGACCGGCGCCAGCGACTGGACCCTCAACAACGCCTCCGGCTACGTCCTATCGCTCTACGACTACAACAATGGCTCCTACCGTGAGCAGGCCAAGCTCGAGAACCAGAGCACCGGCTTGGTCACGATCAACGCGCCGGTGAACTTCGCAGCCACCGAGGGGCCCGCCTGGGGCGAGATCAACGCCGTCAACGGCGACATCACATTCTCCTCGTCCGGCACGATCGCCAGCAGCGGTAGCGTCGTCAGCAAGCTGCAGTTCTACGGCCTTGGGCACACCGTCACCATCAACAGCGCCAACAGCGGGCTCACCGAGGAGATCGACATCCATACCGGCAACGTGGCGGTGGGCACCGCCACTTCCATCGGCAACGGCACGGTCTACGTCGGCAACGGCGGCACGGACTTCGACGAGAAGAACGCCGGCCTGCTCATCAACGCCGGCGGCGTCACGCTCTCCAACCAGATCGTCACCAACAAGGCCGACACCGGCTCGGGCATCGGCACCGGCACCCGCACGATCGGCGGCACCAACACCTCCGGCACCGCCACCTACTCCGGCAACATCTACCTCAACGGCGGGGCCGTCCTCACCGCCGCCAGCGGTGGCACCGTCGCCTTCAGCGGCCCCATCGCTGACGGCAGCGACACCGGCAACGTTTCGCGGTCCATCACCAAGACCGGCGCAGGCACGGTGACGCTCTCCGGCAGCAATAGCTACACCGGCACGACGTTCATAAGCTCAGGCACTTTGAGCGTCACCGGCACTGGCGTGGTAGGGGGAGCGACCGGTAGCACGGGCGATGCAAGCAACATCGTCTTCACGGGAGCTAGCGGGAATCCGACGCTGCAGTTTGAAACCGCCGCCCAACTCGGAAACGCCGATCAGATTCGTTTCCGAACAACGGGCGGCACGGCGGGTCGGCTCGATTACGTGGGCACCACGACTGTGACCGTCAACAAGGCGATCCAGTGCGACACATCCCTTGGCTTGCGGCTCGATTCGGATTCGGTGGGGGGTTCCGTCACGTATAGCGGCTCTTTCGCCAATGTCGCGGGGAATCGCCCGATTTACCTTGGCGGCACGGGCACTGGGGCTAACACGGTTTCATCGGCCATTACCGCGAACGGAAGTGGCACGCTGACCAAGGACGGCACCGGCACCTGGGTTCTCTCCGGCGCGAACACCTACAGCGGCGGCACGACCATCCTCGACGGTACGCTCAAGTTTGGGAACGGTCTGCCCATCGGCAAGAATTCGTCATGGTCGAAGGGCTTCACATTGAGAAACGGCACGGTGGACATCAACGGCCAGAATAATTACACCACTGGAAACCTGGGCCCGGTCGGCAAGACGTTCCTGATTGCTAACGAAGCGATCACCCTCGGCGGCCAGGCGGGTGGAGTAATGACGATCCAGGACACCGGGGCGAGCCCGAATGGCTTCGGGCTGTTTAACCTGCAGGACTGCATAACTTATGACGCGACCAATAACCCGGGTACCGCCACGATTTCCGCGCCGTGGCTGGGAGTCGGAACGTCCAGTGCCACCACCAAAACCATCACGGTTGGCGACAGCACTGCCACTACCGTCGAACTGGATTTCACCGGCACCCTGAGCCAGAACACTGGCAACGACGGCTCGCAAACCACAATCCAAAAGGCTGGCGCGGGCACCATGCGGATTTCAGCGGCCAATTACTTCCCGTATCTGCAGATCTCGGCGGGCAAGTTGATAGTCAATCATGCGAACGCGCTTGGAACCACGCGCACGCAGAACGGCACGGCCAACAACCTTGTCACAGTGAACGGCGGCACGCTGGACCTCAACGGCTTCAGCCCGAGCATTGGCGGTCTGAGCGATGGCAGCGTGACCACCGGCGTGATCCTCAACGATGGGGCCGCGGCCAGCACCCTCACCGTGGGTTCTTCGAACGCAAGTACCACCTATGGTGGCACCATCGTGGACGGCACATCGACCGTGGCCCTGACCAAGACCGGCGCGGGCTCACTCGGGCTCGCCAACAACGCCAACAGCTTCACCGGCGATGTCACGATCTCCGGCGGCACGGTGACTGCCACCGGCGGGGTTGCCTCGGGCAGCACAAATTCCTCCCTGGGGCAGAAGTCCTCCTCCAGGACCATCAACGTGAACTCCGGCGGCACGCTTTGGCTGACGGCAAAGACCGGCTCGTCGAACACCTTCGGCGGCTCTGGCATGACGGTCGACCAGATTCCGACCCTCGTCATCGACGGCGGCTCGGTCTATACCGGCAAGTTCAATACCCTTGGCAACATCACGCTGCGCAACGGCGGCGCCCTGATCAACTCCTCCCAGGAGTCGGGTGGCACCTACCAGGCCTACCAGTTCATCGGCGACATCACGGTCGACGGTACCGGCGCCGGGGTGACCATGAGCAACGACGGCAACCATGCCAACGCGACGGGCAACCACCTCAAGGGTGGCGGCACGACGACCTTCACCGTCGGCGATATCACGGGCAACAGTGACGCGGATCTCACGATCAGCTCGGCCCTCCACAACGGATCCGGCGACTACGGAGGCACGGCCGCATTGGTTAAGGCGGGCGCGGGCACGATGGTCTTGAGCGGAAACAACACCTACAAAGGCAGCACCACCATCAACGGCGGCACCCTGAAAATCGCCGATGGCGGCGGCCTTTACCGGGGAGACTATTCCGGCGATAACTTGGCCGTTACCGTCAACAGCGGCGGCACCCTCGAGCTATACGACTGGGGCTACAACATATCCACCGCGTCGCTCGGCGGCCTCTCGGCGAACGCCGGCCGGATGGTCGTCGACGGAGGGACGATCCGCATGAACAATGGCTCGACCGAGACGTCCTATAGCCGGGGTGTCACCGTGAAAGCGGGTGGCGCGACGCTCGAGGCCAACGGCACGGCGGCATGGACGATTGATACCACGGGCAACGCATGGGTCTTCAACGACAACCCGAACCTGACATTGACCGGCACTGGGGTCGGCGAGTTCCAAAAGGCCATCAACAGCGGTTCCGGTGGCTTGACCAAGAGTGGCACCGGCACCTGGACGCTCTCGGGCGCCAACACCTTCACGGGCAACGTGGCGGTGAATGCAGGCATCCTGAAGTTCGGCATCGTTGGTCCTGGCAATGGGACAGGCGGAGGGCCGCTGGGCCGAGCCAACACAGACGTTACCAAATGCGTGGTGGCGTCCGGCACCACGCTGGATATCAACGGCTTCGATGACACCAATTACGGCATCACGATTGCCGGCACCGGCACGGCGGGGCAGGGCGCGTTGATCAACAACGGCGGCCCTACGGCCAACAGCAAAATCCAAACGCCGAACATCAAGCTGTCCGCCAACGCCAGCATCGGCGGCACGGGCAACTTCTACATGATTGCCAGTGGATATGGTGGAACTACTTTAGACCTGAACAGTAACACCCTGACCAAGGTCGGCAGCAACACTTTCTATCTTGCCAATACGACGGTAACTGCGGGAACGGTGCAGGTTTCGGGTGGGAAACTGTCGCAGTCCCTGGCCTCCAACGGATCCGCTGCCGCCTTCGTTCTGGACAACACGTCCGGAGTCGCGCTTGACCTCAACAATCAGGCCTTTTCCGCAGGTTCGCTCGCGGGCGGCGGGGAGGCCGGCGGCAACGTGGATTTGGGCTCGGCGACGCTGACCGTCGGCGCGCTGAACACATCCACCACCTACGCGGGTGGCATCAGTGGAACAGGCGCGCTCACCAAGACCGGCACCGGCACCCAGGCGCTCTCCGGCGCCAACACCTACACCGGTACGACCTACGTCAACCAAGGCACGCTTGCGCTGACCGGTTCCGGGGTCCTTGGCGGCGCCAGCGGCAGTACCACCGATGCCGGGAACATCGTCTTCAGCTCGAGCAACAGCGATGCCACGCTCTCCTTCGAGACCGCGGCCCAGTTGGGTGCGGCGAGTCAAATTCGCTTCCGCAACACGGGCGGCACGATCGGCCAAGGCGGCCGTCTCTTGTACGTGGGCACCACGGATCAGGTCGTCACACAAGACATTCAGTGCGACACGTCCATCGGTCTCCGGTTTGCATCCGATTCGACGACCGGCAGCGTGACCTACTCGGGCACCTGGGACAACGTGAGCAGTGCGCGTCCCATCTATCTGGAAGGCACGGGCACGGGCGACAATACGATCTCGGGCGCCATGAATGGCAGCACGCTGACGAAGTCCGGAACCGGCACATGGATTCTTTCCGGCGCCAACACCTACACCGGCGCGACCACCGTCAGCGCCGGCACGCTGGTGGTGGCCGGAAGCACCTCCTCAAGCAGCGCGGTCACGGTCGCGGCCGGGACTGTGGCCAACACCCCGGTGGCGAAGCTGGGGGGCACCGGTATCATCGGTGGCAATGTCAGTCTCACGGCGGAATCCACCACCGGACACAAAAACGGCGGCGTGCTGGCACCGACTGCGGCGGCCAGCGGCACGAAGTTGAGTGTCACCGGCACCACCACCTTCGGCAGCGGCTCGATTTTCGAGTGGAACATGAGCGCCACGACACCGACCACCGATCCCGGAGTGGTTTCGAATTACGGCTCCTACGGCCAACTGGCGGGGACCGGCACGATCGGAGGCAGCGGCGCGATCTTCAACATCGTGCTCGGATCCGGCAATGCCTTCACCGATGCATTCTGGAATTCCGACAAGTCCTGGACCAACATCCTCACCGGTGCCGGTACGACCAATACACTGGCCTCGATTTTCTCCAGCATCAGCGGCGCCGACATTACCTTCGCCAACAACAAGGGCACGGTAGCGAATCAAGGATACTTCACGTTCAACGGCGCCAGCACGCTCAACTGGACTGCCATCCCCGAGCTTTCCAACCTCCTGATCGGTGCGCTGCTCGGTGCGGGGATGATGAGGAGGAAGAGGAAGGACGTTTGATCGTGTTCCGTGTTCCGTGTTCCGCAAGAGGGGGAGGGGAGGGTTTGCTCGTGTTCCGTGTTCCGTGTTCCGCAAGAGGGGGTGCGGGGCGCGGGTTCGGTGGCTGCGGGTTTCTTCGTGGCGACGGCTACCTGCCATCCGTAGCCCCGCCGTGGCGGGGCGAAGGATGGTCCTGCCGTCGGCCGTCCGGCGGGCATCTGGCCTGGCGGTCTGCGCTGCGCATGGGATTCGCGCACGGTAGGGACGAGCGGCTCGCTCGTCCGTGGCTGTGCGCCCGGTAGGGACGAGCGGCCTCGCTCGTCCGTGGCTTTGCGCCGCGGCGCGGCGCGCCCGCCTGCGGCGGGACCATTTGGGTCCCGGTAGGGACGAGCGGCTCGCTCGTCCGTAGCTTTGCGCCGCGCAGGCGCCCCGCCTGCGGCGGGACCATTTGGGTCCCGGTAGGGACGAGCGGCTCGCTCGTCCGTGGCTTTGCGCCGCGCAGCGGCGCCCCGCCTGCGGCGGGACAAGTGGGCCGACCGAGCCGGTCGGCCCTACCGGGATCGGTTCGCGCCGCGCAGCGCGCCCGCCTGCGGCGGGACAAGTCGGCCGACCGAGCCGGTCGGCCCTACCGGATCGGTTCGCGCCGCGGCAGCGGCGCCCGCCTGCGGCGGGACAAGTCGGCCGACCGAGCCGGTCGGCCCTACCGGGGTTCGAAACGCGCAGCGGCGTTCCGCCGCAGCTGCCTCAAAACCATCCCGTAATCCGTGGTTCTCCGCGTAATCCGTGGTTCCCCGTAATCCGTGGTTCTCCGCGTAATCCGTGGTTCTCCGCGCAATCCGTGGTTCTCCAATCCGTGGTTCTCCGCGTAATCCGTGGTTCTCCTGCAATCCGTGGTTCTCTGCGGCCTTCTGCGGTCACCCCGCGGGCTGCCCGTCCGGCCCGACTGCGGAGGGTTTCAGGGCGACGTCCTGATGCGGAAGAAGCGGGTGGGGCTGGCGTTGTCGGGGATGGCGGCCGACATGGCGGGGGTGGTGGCGAGGATCGGCGTGGGGTCGACGGGGGACCAGGCGTGGAGGTCGGGGCTTTCCTCGAGGGTGTAGGAGCGGCCGGGGACGCTCGACCAGTCGATCTCGATCTCGTCGCCGGCGGCGATGCGGGAGACTGCGAACCGGGAGGCGGGGTCGAGCGGGTTGGTGCCGGCGAGGAACTCGGCGAGGTTGGAGGCGTGGTCGCCATCGGGGTCGAGCGCGGCGTCGGACGGGTCGGCGGGCAGCAGGCCGTGGAGGGATTCCCAGGCGTCGGGGATCCCGTCGCCGTCGGTGTCGAGGTCGTGGTTGAGCAGCCAGCCTTCCTCGACGCGGAGGAAGGTGATCCGCGAGTAGTTGTCGCGTTCCAACAGGACTCCGACCGACTTGTCGGGCAGGATGCAGAGCGACGAGTAGGCGCTCGACGCCGGATAGAGGAGGCGCGCGACCGGCCAGGTGGCGCCGCCGTCCGGGGACACGCGCAGCGTGTAGTTGACGCGCGACGACGAGCTGGCGGGGTTGCCGAAGACGACGAACTCGCGCGGGTGGCCGCGGTGGGTGCTCGTCCACTGGATCACGCTGCCCTGGCAGACGGGGTCGGGGACGGCGGGGAGGCGGAACAGTGCGCCCCATGAGCCGTCGCGCAGCGGCTGGGCGCCGGCGGGGGTGTAGTGGATCCATGCGCGCTGGCCGTTGGAGCCCGCCGGGGTGCGCATTGAGAACAGCAGGCGTCCGTCGTCCAGCTCGCAGGCGGTGGCCTCGTTGGTCTGGGGCGAGGAGTCGGGGACCCCCGAGCCGAAGTCCCACGTTGCGCCGTGGTCGGCGCTGAAGACCGAGCAGGAGCGGGCGACGCCGGAGGGGTCGCGGTACTGGGAGGGGAACACGAGCGTGCCGTCGCGCAGCGCGAGCCCGTGGCCCGGGCCCTGGAAGATGAGCCGCCAGTTGGGGTCGTCCTTCACCGCGGTCGTCACGTTGATCGGCGCCGACCAGGTCAGGCCGCCGTCGGTGCTCTTGGTCAGGACGTACTGGCCGGTGTCGGCCGGGTCGGTGCCGGGGCCCGAGCCGTTGTAGCCGTTGTCGCCGCAGGACCAGAGTGCGGCGACCCACAGCGTGTCGGTGACCGGGTCGTGGAGGATGCAGGGGTCGCCGACGCCGTTGCCGAGCGAGCCGGGGACGGCGGCGTCGAAGTCGAGGATCACCTGCGAGGCGCTCCACGTCGCGCCGCCGTCGGTGCTGCGGGCGTAGCCGACGTCGATGTCGGCGGGCAGGTCGCTGCCGCCCGCGTAGCGGTGGTCGTAGACGGCGTGGAGCACGCCGGCGGAGTCGCACGCGATGCCCGGGATTCGATAGGTTGCGACGCCGCCCTCGCCGCCGGTGCGGACGTCGACGATGAGCGGGACGAGCGCGAGGCTGAGTTCGCCGGCGGGATCGTTGGGCGCCGGCACCACCGTCCCGGAATGCGCGCCGGAAACGGTCAGCGAGTCGACCGCGGCGTCGATCGTCGAGCCGAGCGGCGCGTGGCGCGCGGGCACGGCGGTTAGCCACAGGCGGTTGGTTCCCGCGGCGAGCGGCAGGCCGAGGGCGGGCGCCCAGTGGGCGGTGTCGCCGCCCGTTTCGGCGAGCGGGGTGGACGACGGGTTGAACGGGGCGCCGGCGTGGATCCGCCATGCGCTGACGGTGCCGGGGGCGCCCTGGCGCAGCGTGAGGGCCATGCTCTCGAGGGTCACCGCCCCGTCGGTTTCGGCGGTGACCGGGATCTCGATCACGGCGTGGGAGCCGAAGCGCGGGACGGTGCGGGGCACCTGGGTGACGCGGGCGGAGAACGGCGGGCCGATGGGGGTGCCCCACGCGGCGGCCCAGCGGGCGTCGAGCGCGGCGACCTCGGCGGCGTCGAGCGCCTTCGAGAACACGGCGACCTCGGCGACCTCGACCGGCAGCCGGGTGAACGGGGCGCCGCCGTTCGAGCCGACGATCAGGCCGCCGAGCGCGGCGACGTCGTCGTCCGCGACCGTGGTGGCGAGCGTGCCGTCGATCCAGTGCGCGACGGTGGTGGCGGTGTTCCCGGCGTCGGCGGTGAACGTGAACACGTGGCGTTGCCAGCCGGGGCTTGCGGCCGCGGTGTCCGGCTCGGCGAGGTTCCACGCGACCGACGTGCTGGCCGGGGTCACGCCCGCCTGCCACGATCCGGCGCGGACTTGGGCGCGGGTGCGCCCGCTGTAGGTCGAGCCGTCGAACAAGAAGCCGTCGGCGGCGCCGGTGAGCCGGCACAGGACGGCGACGCTGCGCGGGCCCGGGAGCGTGCCGAACTCGCTGGTGGCATTCGCCCACAGGTCGTTGGTGCCGTCGAAGCACAGCACCTCGCGCGGCGCGCCGTTGGCGGTGACGGCGGTGCGGAAGACCTGCCCGGCGACGCGCCGCGCGAGGTCGCGGACGGCCGCGCCGTCGTGCACCGCGCCCCAGCGCGCGACCGCGCCGGCGGCGTCGAAGCCCGCCGCGTGGTCGGCCACGTACCACGCGTGCAGGTACTCCCACGCCGGCAGCGGGCGGCTTTCGGCCGGGGCCATGGCGAGCGCCTCGGCGGCCAGCCGCGCGCCCAGCACGAACAGCCCGTCGGCGTCGTAGTGGATGGCCAGGCCGTCCTCGTTGTGGACCGCGAGGCCGGTGGCGCGGGCCAGGCCGACGTCCGGGCGGGCGGCGGCGAGGGCGGCGTGGCGCGCGCGGGTGGTGTCGCGGTCGGCGCCGGCGCCGGCGATCTCGCCGAGGATGCCGTGCATCGCGGCGGCGTTGGGCAGGTCGCCGCGGAGGTTCTCTAACAGATCAGCGAAGCGGGTGTCGGCGGCGTCGGCCTCGGCGGCGTCGTTGTGTTCGCCCTGGACGCAGAGCAGCGCGCGGAACTCGATCCCGTCGATGCCCGGGGGCGGGCTGGCGGCGGCGGCGGTGGCGGTGGCGGCGAGGTTCTGATAGGCGGAGTCGTCGGGGCCGCCCTTGTCCCAGAGGCTGTTGCCGCCGCCGGTGGTGGTGGACTTGACGATGCCGAAGGCGCGCCAGCCGGCGTCCCAGAGCAGGCGGGCGAAGGCGATCTCGGGGCCGAACGAGCCGTCGGCGGCCGCGGCCAGCGTGGTCCAGCCGGAGCCGTCGTGGAACCACGGGCCGCCGGGTTGTTCGGCGGGGTGGTGGCCGGGCGGCAGCGGGTGGAGGGTGGTGGCGGCGGGGGTGCCGCGGGCGTTGCCGCCGCCGGTCAGGAGGAACACCGGCAGGGTGACGTCCGGGCCCTGGTCGGCGACGAGCGGGTCGGTGCCGGATTGGAACTCCTGCACGTTGGTGGCGCCGTCGTCGTCGGGGTCGGCGCCGGCCACGTTGTGCCAGAAGAACCGCACCCGGGCGTCGGCCGCGTCGGCCCCGGGCGAGACGTCCGGCTCGCCGCCGTTGGTGGTGCCCAGCGAATTGGACTGGCCGGTGAGGACGAACAGCCGGTGGTGTTCCGCCGGCACGGATGCGGCGAGGAGCACCCAGAGCAGGCCGGAAAGGAGGCTGGTGATTGCTTTCATGCGGCGGGGCGACGAGGGCTGGGCGGGACGGTGCCCGGGCGGCGGGAAGATCCACGATCCCACCCCGCGGCGCAAAGAAGTTAGCCCGGTCGCCCGGCCAAACCAGTTGGCGGCGGGCCGCGGCCGCGCCGCGCCGCCCCGCCTCGTCAGCTGCTGGATCGCGACGGCGCTGGTGGCGCTGGCGGCGCGCGCGGGGGCCGCGCTCGAGCCGGCGTGCCCGTTCGGCGACCACATGGTGCTGCCGGCGGGGCGGCGGGTCGAGGTGTGGGGCCGGGCCGCGCCCGGGGCGCGGCTCCTCTCCCGCCCCACCCCGCCTCCCCCTGCGCACGGCGCATCCCTCCGCCCCGCCAGGGGCGATGGTCCGTAGCCACGGGGTTCACCCCGTGGATCCAGGTGCGGCAGAATCATCAAGCTCCGCAGGAGCGCAGGCGGGCCGCCCGCGGTCTAACGGACGCCCGTGCGGGCCACGGGGCGGCCGCAGGCGGGGCGCCGCGCCGCGGCGCAAAGTCACGGACGAGCGAGCCGCTCGTCCCTACCGGGACCCGAATGATCCCGCCGCCCGGCTGCCAGTGCCTGGCGCATCCGCGGCAGCCCCTGGGAGCGCGGAATTCATTCCGCACGAGGAGGCGAGGCCGATGGATGGCGCGCGGCGGCGGGGGTCAGGCGGCGGAGCGGCGGCGGCGGGTGGCGCCGAGTGCGGCCAGCAGCAGGAGGGCGGCAGCGGCGGGCTCGGGCACGGCGGAGAGCAGCAGGTCGTTGCCGCCGGTCACCGCATTGGTGCCGTGGTCGGCGTTGTAGTAGATGGCGAACTCCTGGCCGCCGAGGGTCACGAAGCCCTCGGCCGCGGGATAGAAGGGTGCGAAGGGGCTGCCCAACGAGGCGTTGGCGAAGGTGCCGGTGATCGCGTCGCCGCCGTCGTTGAGGATCGCCCAGTAGCGGCTGGCGGGGCCGATCGAGTCGCCGGCGAGCCAAGTGCCGTCGAGCACCGCGCCGGTGATGTCGACCGTGCCGGCGACGTTGAGCACGTCGCTGGTGCCCGCGCCATCGACATCGACGTGGAGGGTGCCGCCGGAGGAGAAGGCGAGGGCGCCGGTGATGTCGAGCGAGCCGAGGGTGGTGGTCAGGCCGGCGGTGACGGTGCCGTGGCTGCCGATGCGCACGCCGCCCTCGGAGGTGATCGAGCCGGTGCCGCCGAGCAGGCCTGGGGCGGAGGTGTTGTCGGCGCCGTCGCTGTTGCCGTTGCCCACGCGGATGGCGTTGGTGCTGCCGCTCTTGGTGAGGGTGCCGTCGACGATCAGGGTGCCGCTGGAGCCCTCGTTGCGCCCGACGAACAACTGCCCGTCGGTGGTCGAGGTGAGGGAGGCGCCGGCGGCGATGGTGATCGTGCCGGTGCCGGATTCGCCGATGCTCAAGTCGGAGCCGGTGTGGGTGACGGTGCCGCCGGTCAGGTTGTAGGTCCCGGTGTGGTTGGCGGCGATGCCGACGACCAGCGCGCTGCCGACCGAGGTGGCCCCGCCGGACTGGTTGACGGTGGCGGAGCCGGTGCCGTCGCTGCCGGTCCAGTCCCCGCCGAGGAAGAGCGCCTCGCGCACGTTGAACGTGCCGCCACCGATGTTGATGGACGCGGTGCCGCTGTTCACGCCGGCGCGGATGCCGTGGACGTTGGTCGTGCCGCTGTTGTGGTTGAAGGTGCCGGTGCCATTGAGGCCGATGATGAGGTTGGAGCCGCTGGTGATTTCAAACGTGCCGCCGTTCACGTTGACGGTACCGTTGCCGCTTCCATCCTGGCCGACCCAGTCCCAGTTGCCGGACTCGTTGTGGTAGAGGCCGCCGCTCTCGACGTTGAGCACGCCGGTGCCGCCAAGGCCGATGCGCATGTCGCCGACGTTGCCGCCCGACTCGCGGCGGAACTCGCCGCCGGAGGCGATGGTGATGGTGCCGTTGCCGCCGCCGCGGCCGACGAGCAGGTCGGACCTGGCGGCGGGGGTGTCGGAACGGGAGAAGACGGCGCCGTCTTCCACGACCATCACGCCGGTCCCGTTGAAGCCGACGGTCAGCTCGCCATCGGACATGTCCATGCGGGCGCCGGCGCCGGTGAGGTGGAGCAGCCCCTGGGCGCCGCCGTTGGCGCCGACCTCCACGTTGCCGCGGGCGTTGAACTGCCCGCCCGCGTTCACGGTCAACGAGCTCTGCAGGCCGGAGGATTGCTGGCCGATCCGGATGTGGGGGTCCCTACCGAAGTCCCGCTCCTTCTGGTCGCCCTCCAGGACGCCGTCGGAGTTGACCGTGACGTGGCCGACCGTCCCGCCGCTGGCGCCGAGGTTCATTTCGAAGGAGCCGCCGTTGGCGGAGCCGTCGACGCGGTCGCGGAGGTTGAGCACGGCGCTGCCGTCGGCCCCGCTGCCGTCGCCGACGATGACGGTGCCGGCGCCGTTGTCCTCCACGCCGATCTGGAAGCTGGTGCCGCCGCCGGTGCCGTCGGTGATGTGGAAGCGGCCGTCGGTGATGTTGAGGGTGCCGGCGCCCTTGTGGCCGATGCGCACCCACCAGCCGTCCATCGCCTGGCTGAGCACGCCGCCGTTGATGTTGATGCTGTTGCCGTTGCCCGTGCCGAGGTCGTTGGAGCCGTCGAGGCCGGCGAACGGGCCCGAGTCGGTGTAGATGACGGTGTGGCCGGAGAGGATGTTGGCGGTGTCGGACGCGCCGGTCTGGGGGATGGAGTCGCCGAGCCAGGTGCCGGTGTTGTTCCAGTTTCCGGAAGCCTCGGAATCGATCGAGGCGGCCGCGAGGGTGCCGAGGGGCGCGCACAGCAGGCCAAGCAGGGAGAGGCGGGAAAATGACTGGTGGATCATGGGAACCGGGCGGGTTTGGGGTTGGCAGGGGGCAGTCCACCGCGAGGCGCGGCCCCGGATCCCGGCGAACCCCCGGGCGGGGGGACGGAAGCGGATCGCGCCATCGAGGATCGGGACGCAGCGTGACAGGGTTGCCGGGGCGGCGGCAAGCACCAATTCCGGAAAACCAATTCGGTTCTTCGACAGGATTGCCGGGGATGAGCGTGGGTGATTGGCGGCGGTTGCCCATTGACCGCAGAGGGCGCGGAGGACCGCAGAGAGCGCAGGGCTTGGAACGGAATGCCAGGTCCGGAAAGCCGGAATCCCCGGCCGCGTCCGGCATCTCCGGCGGTTTCCACCCAATCTCCTGTCTTCCTCTGCGCTCTCAGCGCCCTCTGCTCCCTCTGCGGTTGCCTGGGGAAAGATTCGGGACACCCACGAAAAACCGCGCCCCCTTCGCTCGCTCCGCCGAACGCGCCCCGCTCGGGGACTTTGATGGGTGTCTTGTATCTCCCCCACGAAACCCGCGCCCCTCTCGCTCGCCCCACCGCGCCCGCCCGCCTCGGGACTTTGATGGGTGTCTTGTATCTCCCACGAGGGCCGCGGCAGGGTCAGGGGGCGGCGGGTGGCGGGCAGGGGCGGGCGCGGGCGCGCTCGAGGAGGGCCTTGGCGGTGGCCTGGTCGATGACGAGGTGGTTGATCACGCGGCGCTGCTGGCGGAGCACGGCGTCGGCGATCTCGGACTTGTCGGCGCCGCACTTGCCGCAGGGGCCGAGGATCAGGATCAGGTCGCGGCCTTCCGCGACGTGGGTGGCCAGTTCGTCGTAATCGAGCAGGGTCATCGGGCGGTAGTTGAGCTCGGCGGCGTCGGCGGCGTCCCGTTCGTCGCCGGGGTGGCGCTTGAGGTCGGTCATGTTGAAGTAGCCGTCGTCGGTGATCGGCAGCGAGAGGAAGTCGCCGCGCACGCCCTTGCGCGCGAGCAGCGCCGCGATCCGCTCGGGGTCGGCGGGATCCGGTTGGTCGCGGCGGTAGTAGCGGCGGAAGGCCGAGTGCTCGTCGCCGATCGAGCTGCCGGCGGTCAGGATGATGTCGAACTTGTGCGCCTTCCAGTATTCGCGGACCTGGCGCAAGGGGAGGATCTCGCTGAGCGTGCGGCCGCGGTCGCCGAGCGGCAGGAACGACATCGCGTTGAACACGACCAGGCTGCCGCGCCGCGCGAGGTGGTCGTTGCGCAGCATCGTCGCGAGGAACGAGATCGGGTTGATGTGCGGTTCGGGGTCGAAGCCGGCCATCAGGTTGCCGAAGACGAAGCGGATCTCGACGCGGAACCGGCGCCAGACGAGGTCGTGGCGGGGCAGGCGGCCGCCGTGGGGGCTGCCGGCCTCGGGGTCCCCGCGCACGGTTTCCTCGCGGACGAGGGCCTTGAGGTCACGCTCCCAGTTTTCGAGGTTGCTGGAGATCTCGTGCCCGAGGTCGTCGGCCACGGTGGCGAGGGTGTAACCGGCGCCGAAGCCGATGTGGATCTCCACCACCATGGGCAACACCTCGGCGTCGTCGGCCCGGCCGGGCGGCTGCCCGTCGAGGAGCTGGTTGGCGGGGCCCTCCTCGGTCGCCACCCGGTCGCCCTGCAGCGTCTCGATGCGCACCGGGAAGTCCCACGGCCCGATCCCGGCGTCCGGGTTGCCGCGCACGAGGTTGCGGGTCTTGAACACGGCCCACTGGCGGATCCGCTCGGCGCACAGCTTGACCGCGGAGGTGGCGCAGGTCATCCCCTCACCGAAGCTCGGCACGTGGAGCAGGACCTCGCCGCGGTGGCCGGTGGCCGGCGCCTGGGCGCCCGGCTCGACGAGCGCGGCCGCCGGCAGCTCGTCGACGATCCGCACCTGCGGGCAGGCGTCGCGCAGCTGGGCGACCAGCACGAGGTCGGAGGGCGCCTCGTAGCGGATCCAGCGCTTGCGGGTGGCGCGCAGGATGTCGGCGTTGACGGCGTCGCGATCGGCCATGATGCCGTGTTCCCGGGCGAGGTAGTCGGCGATCGCCGGCGGCGACATCCCCTCCACGAAGCGGCGCACGACGATGTCGCCGCGGTAGCGCTGGGCGTGGGGGGGCACCCGCTCGTATTCCTCACCGGGGTTGCTCATGGCTGCCGGGTGCCGTTGGGCGCCGCCGCGCACCGCTCGATGGCGGCCTCCGCGGTCGAACGCTCGATGATTGCGTGGGTGACGATCGGATGCTCCTGCGAGAGCACGGCGTCGAGCACCTCCGCCTTGTCCAGCCCGCAAAGGTGGCAGGGGCCGAGGATGAAGAACACCTTGCAGGTGGGGGCGCCAGGCGTCGCCGGCGGGCGCGCGACCTCGGCGGCCACGTCGTCGAGGCTCAGCAGGCTCATCGGCTGATAGGCGAGCAGCCCGGCCAGCCCGGCCTGCCCCTCGTCGACCAGCCGCCGCTTGAGGCCGGCCAGGCCCAGCGGCCGCTCGCGGGTCAGCGGCTGGAACAGCACGTCGCCGCGCACGCCCTCCCGGATCAGCAGCTCGCTGAGGCTGTGGACGCCGCCCCCGGGGCCGGGCTGCGCGCCGTTGTCGCCCTGCAGGATCCGGTCGTAGCGGCGGAACGTCGAGTGAGGGTCGCTGATCGAACTGGCGCTGGTGATCAGGATGTCGAAACCCTCGGCCCGCCAATCGTCGCGGATCCGCCGCAGGGCGGGCACCTCGTCGATGATCTTCTCCGCCCGGTCCACCTCGACGAAGGGCATCGCGTTGAACAGCGTCACCCGGCATCGGGCGGCAAGCCGCGGATCGCGCAGCAACCCCGGCAGGAAGGCGATCGGGTTGTTGTCCGCCAACGGGTCGAACCCCGCCACCAGGTTGACGAACACGAAGTCGAACTCCACCCGGAACAGCCGGCGGATGCGGTCGCGCACCTTGAGCCGCTTGTCCTCCTCGGCCGCCGGCCCCCCGGTGGCGCGCGGCAGCCTGTCGGCGTCGGGGCTGGCGTCGTTCTCACCCAGCACGATCGCCCGCAACTGCGCCTCCCACGCCTCGAGGTTGGCCGCCAGCGCATGGCCGAGTTCCTCGGCCACCAGCGAGGTGGTCCGCCCGGCGCTGAAGCCAATCCGGATCCGCACCTTCATCGGCACCACCTCCGCCCGCTGCGCCTGGTCCGGCGTCGCCTCCCGCGCCGGCCGCTCCTCCACCCCCTTGGGATCCTCCCACCGCAGCGTGAACTCCCACGGCTGCCCGGTCCGCGGGTCGCCGCCCAGGAACGTCTCCCGCACCTTGTCCGACGCGGTCGCCATCACCTCCTCGGCACACAACCGCGCCCCCGCCGCCAGCCACGTCAGGTTCTCCCCGAAACTGGGCACCACCAGCAGGTCGCGCGGCCGCACGCTGGCCGGATAGAGCGCCCGCAGCCGCTCCTCCAGCCCCGCACACCCCGGCTCCGCATACCGCAGCCACCGCTTGCGCGTCGCCCGCGCAATGTCCTGATAGGGCACGTCCCGCGCCAACCGCCGCCCCGTCTCCCGCAACACCAGCCCCCCAATCGCCGCCGTCGGCACCCCCTCGGTGAACCACTTCAACACCAGGTCCATCCGCCGCCCGCTCCCCAACACCACCTCCCCCGGCTCCCCCTCCCGGCCGTTCCGATCCTCCCGGCCGTTCTGATCCTCCTGGCCGTTCCGCCCGTCCGGCCACTCGTCAGACGGCGGCGGCGACGCAGGGTCGGGTGTTTCGGATGCCATGATTGTCAATCAGCCCGAAGCTTCGGCGCCAAGCATACCCCCGGAGGGCGGAGAAATCCAGTTAATTTTTACCCCTCGGCGCATGCCGGCTTTGTTGCGCGGGGCGGACCCGGGGGCCCCGATCCCGGCCGGAGCGCAGCCCGGGGGCCGTTCGGGCCAGGGGGGCAAAAAATTCACCTCGAATCCCGCAAAATTTGCTTGCAGGCCACCCACGGGGGGCGGTAGAACCCCGTCAACAACCTGTCGATCCTTTGACTGTCACTTCGCACATCTGTTTCTTGGCTATGCTGTTTTCCATCTTTTGGTCTCAACAGCAACCGTTGTTTTTTCGCAATTTTCTGTTATTAACCAACACGAAGGCCCCATCCGGAACAACCCGATCCTCCATCCCCGCTGCCCTGCCATCGCGCGTCGGGAGGCCTGGGGCTCCGGCGGCGGCCCCCACTCCAACGAAACCCAGCCATGAAACCCAACATTCCTCCCCCCCATGGAAGCCTCCATCAGTCGGCTGGCTTCGGGTCCCCTTCCCGCGCGCCCTCCGTTAGGGACGCCGTGGCGCGCGTCGCGGGCGGCTGCGGGCTGCCGGGGCTGCGGACGGGCCTCGTGGCCGAGCCGGTGGAGGGGCTGCCGCTGGAGGTTGTCGAGCTTCCGGCCGGGGCATCGTGGTTCGGCGGCGGCGGCGTGCGGCCGGTGCTGGCCGAGGCCGGCGGCGGGGGCCCCGCCGGGTCGGTGCTGTTGGAGCCGCTGCTCCGCGAGGGCGGCCCGCGGATTCTGATGGTCAACGCGCATGGAATCGCGGTGCGCGTTAACGATCGCGTGGCGCCGCCGGTGGTGCTGCTCAAGGAGGGCGATCGGCTCAGCGTCTCGTTCGGGACGATCTACGAGGTCGACCTCTTCAGCGAGCCGAGCATCGGGCCGGTGCCGGCCGAGTTCGTCGGCCGCTGCTGCCACGTGTGCCACGTTTCTTTCGGTCCGGACCAGCGGGTGTTCATGTGCCCCCATTGCCGCTATCCGCTGCATCTGGAGGACGGCCCCGACGACGAGGTCCTCAAGTGCGCCGCGCTCGTTGCCTCCTGCCCCGCCTGCGAGCGGCCGATCCGGCTGGCGGCGGGGTGGCTCACAGAACCCTGGTCCGGGACCGCGAGCTGATGAACGCCTTTCTATCCAATCCCAGCAGCGCCGATCCGGCCGGGGCCGCGCCGTTCATGGAGGTGGCCGGTCCGGCCGCGGACCCCGTCCTGCAGCGCGAGCTGCTGGCGGCGCGGTTTCCGGCGCTGGTGGGCGCGCCCGGCGACGCGGAGGAGCGGCTCTGGCAGGCGCGGGTGCTGGTGGCCGGCTGCGGGGCGGTCGGCCGGCCGGCCGCGCAGGCGCTCGCGCGCCTGGGGATCGGCGAACTTGGATTGATCGACCCCAAGTCCTACCGGCCGGTCAACCTGCCGACCCAACCGATGCGGCCCGCGGAGGTCGCGCGCCCGAAGGCGGAGGTCACGGCGCGGGAGTGCAAGGGGATCTCCCCGCGGACCCGGGTGCGGTTCACGGTCGGGTTGTTTGAGCAGCTCTCCCCCGCCGACTTGGCGGGGTTCGACGTGGTGGTGATGGCCACTGACAACCTGGTCGTCGAGGCTCAGGTCGGCCAGGCCTGCCTCCACTTCGGCATCCCGCTGATCCACGCCGCGGTGCACGGCGCGACGATGGTGGCGCAGGTCCGCGTCTATCGGAACTTGGCCGCCGACTCGGTCACGCCGGCGTGCGGGTTCTCGGATCACGAGCTGGAGCTGATGGCGGGCGAGGCGCAGTTCGCATGCGGCGGCCCGGCGGCGGACGCCGCGGAGCCCGCGATCGCGGGTCCGCCGACGCGGTCGTTCGCGGCCCTCTCCGCGCTGGCCGCCAGCCTCACTGTGACCCAGTTGCTGCGGCTGGTGCTCGGCCTCGGCGAGCCGGTCGCCGACACCCAGCTCGAGTTCTGCGCGTTCACCAATCGCGCGGTGGTCTCCCCCCTCCCGCGCCGGCGCGCATGCTCGTGCGACCACACCCGCTACCGCGTCGTGCGCGCCCCGCGGCAGCTTGCTGAGTGCAGCCTCGGGGAGCTGGCAGCGCTCGGCGGCTGCTCAGCGGCGGTGGCGGTGCCCGAGTTCACGGTCAGCCACTTTTCGTGGGCTGAGAGCGGGATGTGCACCTGCGGCCGTCGCGGCAAGGTGCACCGCTTCGTCGCGCCGGGAGAGACGCACGCCGGCGCCTGCCGCCGCTGCGGAAAGCCGCTGCACGTCCAGCCCTTCTTCATCCGCCGGCCGGTCGGCGCGGCGCACGTGGCCCGCCACCTTCACCTGCCGCTCGGCGAACTCGGCGCGCGGGGCGCGGACTGGGCGCTCGTGCGCGACGGCCAGGCCGCCGTGTTCTTCCTCAACCCCTGACCTGACAACCTAACCAACCGCCATGTTCACGATTTCCAACACCGACGCCGCGGCCCGCGCTGTCAGGCGCGGCCTCGCCGACCTTTCCTGGGTCGAGCTGGAGGGGGGCTTCCGCGAGGCCGAGGCCGCCGCCCCGATGCAGTGCACCGGCGGCCCCGTCTGGCGCCGGCGCAAGCTCGCGGAGTACCGCGAATTCCTGGCGCTGTGCCAGATCTCGGATGGCCGGCTGGTCCCCCTGCGCAGCGACCTCGGCGGCCCGCTGGCCTTGGCGTTCCAGATGCGCGCGCCGGTCCCGACGCTGCCCGACCCGGCCGGCGACCTCGTGGTCAGGGATCGCGCACTGCTCGGCCTCGTCTATCGGGAAGAGGCGCTCCGCGAGCCGCAGCCCGGCTCATCGTTCGTCGTGATCCTCGCCCCTAACAACGTCTATCACCCCAACGTGACCCCGGCGGAGCCCGGGTTCGGCGACTTCGGGCCCGGCCAGTCGCTCTGCCTGGGGGCCAAGTTCGCGCCCGGCAGCATCACCGTCAAGGAACTCATCCTGCGCTCGTACGCGGCGCTCACCCTCCAATCCGTCCAGCTCGACCCCGGCGACAGCGCCGGCCTGTTCAACCCCGGGGCGGCCCGGTGGTGGATCGCGAACCGCCAGCGCATGCCGCTGACCACCGAAGGCCTCATCCCAAGGATCCAAACCCCGACCGCACCCCAGCCATGAACCTTGCCTCCACCACCCGGCGCCGCCCCACCACCGCCACGAACACCACCGTGACCGCCGCCACGAGCACCAGCAGCCACATCGCAACGAACCCCGCCGCCGTCACCACCACCGCCGATGCCGGCATCGCCAACGCCGCCCCGCCCGCGTGCGGCGGCCTCGTCTACGAGGGCCGGCCGGGCGCCGCGTGGGTGGCCTTCACGCAGGCGCTGCCCGCCGCCGGGGCCGCGTGGGACGACCTCGGCCGGCCCGGCCCCTGGAAGCACGCCGAGCGCGGCGGCGCGAGCCGGCTGGTGTTCGATCTGCCCGCATTCGCGGTGGCCGACGACCCCGCCGGCGACGACGACGACGACGAAGAAGAAGAGCCCGCCGGCCCCGGCTGGTCCCGCCGGCAGGCGTGCCAGGAGTGGGCGCTGGCGACCCGCGACGGGCGCGCGCCGCGCGACTGGCGCCCGCCCGGCAACGACGCGCTCGCCGCGTGGGACCGCGCCGGCGCCCTGACCCTGCACTGCGCGGGCACCCTGCGCCGGATCGAGGTGGTCCGCGACGACGCGCGGCTGGCGCTGCGCCTGCCGCTGGCCGAGGCCCTGCCCGCCGACCTGCCCGAACAGCGCCTGCGCTGGCTGCGGCGGCTGCTGCGCGACGCGCAGGACCACTGCCGGCTGGTGCGGCTGGGAATCACCGCCGCGGGCGCCGCGGTGGCTGAGATCGACCTGACCGGGGCGCCCGAACCCCTGCTGCAGCGGCTCGTTCTAACCGCCATCGACTGCCTGCTCTGGGTGCTGGCTGGCCTCGCCGACACCATCGCGCTGCTGACCGATGCGACCGCGCGGTCGCTGGCCCTCGACGTCCTTCCGCTGCCGGCCTGAGAACCGGCAGCTCTCCCAAACCAGAACCACAACCAAGAACCCCCGAAACGATGCAAACCATCGCAGACAAGCACGCAAAGTCCGGCTGCCAAGCCGACGACTTCGAGTTCGAGGCGACAGACGTCACCGCAATGCGCTCCCAGAGCGTCCGTGGCGTGCCGCGCTCGACCCCCGCGGGCCCCCTGGCCCGCACGCTGGCGGAACGGATGGACCTGCCCACCGACACACCCTGGTGCCTCCGCTCCGACGCGACGGGCACCATCCTGGAAGATGACAAACCGATCGCCGACCAGATCAGCAGTGGCGAGCGGGTCACCCTAACCCCTCGCAGCCACCTTGGCTGCTGCTGAGTGCGCCGCGGGCTCCAACCCCCAAAAAACCCCACCCCCCATCGCCCGCAAGCCACGGTTGGAGGGTCGGCCGGGTCCCCCCCGCCCGCCGGCCCTCCAACCCCAAACCCACCTCCAACCCCAAACCCCAAGCTCTCCGGCCCGGGCCGACCAACGACAGCCCCCGGGCCCGAACCCGCCACCCCGCCATGAGCGCCCAGGCCATGCTCCCCGCCCCCGTCGCCGGCCAACTTGCGGCCTGCGGACTGCGGGTCGTGCTGCGCTTCGAGCGCGGTGCGGAAGTCATCGCCCGCGAGGTGGTGACCGCCGCCGACCTGGTCGACGCCCGCGGCGAGCTGTGGCGCGACGCCTGCCTGCGCGCAGGCCTCGTCATGCAGCGCTTCGACGCGCTCGTCCCGCTGGTAGCACCCCGGTTCTCCGCGATCGCGCCCTCGCGCTGCGTCGGGTTCGCGCTGGTGGCCGATCCGCCGTCCGCCGGCGCCGCGGCGCTGCGCGGCGAGTTCAGTGTGTTCGCGCTCGAGCCGGTCGCCCGTCGCGCCGAGGCCCGCCTCAGGCAGGCCGGCGTGCTCCAGCCCGGCCAGTCGTACTTCTATGAGATCGAGGTCGCCCCGCCCCCCGCCGCGTCCGCGCCGGCCGCCGGCCTCGCCGCCCTCGAGCTGACCGCCAACCATCCGCCGTTGCACTTCCTCAGCCTGCCGCTGGCCCCGCTGCGCGAGCGCGCGCGCCCCGAGGGCCCCGCGGACGACGGCCAGTTCCCCGTCTTCTTCACCGCCGCCGCATTCGCCAAGGCCGAGCGCTTCTCGCGCCACGGCGCCGCCTTCAACCCGCCGGTCGAGAGCGGCGCCGTGCTCGTCGGCCCGCTGTGCACCTGCCCGCATTCCGGCGAGCTGTTCGTCGTGGTCACCGACGCCTGCGAGGTGACCGACGCCGAGGCCGGCGTCGTCTCGCTGGCCTACAGCGGCCGCAGTTGGGCGCGCATCCAGACCATGGTGCGCGCGCGCCAGGCCGCCGACCCCGCGCTGCGGATCCTCGGGCAAGCGCATGGGCACAACTTCCCCGTCCGCAGCGACGACTGCGCCAACTGCCCCAAGCAGGACGTGTGCGCCGTCGACAACGTGTTCGCCTCCACCGACGACCACGCGTGGATGCGGGCCGTCTTCGCGCGCCAGCCGTGGGCGCTCTGCCAGATCTTCGGCCTGAACATCCGCGGCGCGGCGGTCGACGGCCTGTTCACCCTCAGCGACGGGCGCCCGCAGCGCCGCGGCCTGCTGGTGCTCCCCCCCGACCACGACCTGCCCCGCGACCCCGTCATCACCGTCCCCCAATAACCCTGGAAAGGAAAATGCCGGACCACGGATTTCGCGGTTTACGCGGATTCCGGGGCGGCTTGGTTCCCCTCGCCTATTCACCTGCCGGATGAATCCGCCATCCATCGCAGCTCATTCAACATCCGTGCAATCCGCGCAATCCGTGGTTTTCATCCCCGAATCCAGGATAACCCCCAGCCAACCCCACGACCGGCCACGACCGGCCCCCGCCCCACCGCCATGAGCAAGATCAAGAACCCCGCAAACCTCCTCTCCTTCCTCGCCGACGGATCGAAGCCGCTCGCGCAGCGCCGCCTGCTCGCGCGCGGGTTCATCAAGGAAGCGGACGACGATGACCTCGACCGGTTCCTCGCCCAGCTCAGCACCGGCGCCGAGAGCGCGGTGCAGGCCGAGGCCGCCGTCAACTACGCCCGCCTGCTGGCGGAACTGGAGGAGGGCCCATACCGTCCCGCGACCTTCGTCGCGCCGCTGCCCGACCACGGGCCGTCCTCGCGCCTCGCCGAGGTCATCCTCGACGACGGCACCTCCGCCATGGTCCACGTCACCAGCGAGCAACTGCTCGACAGCCTGCAGCCCGGCGACCGCGTGGTCCTCGACAAGCAGGCGCGCGGGTTGCTGCGCTGCGGGCCCGCGGCGCTGCGCCTCGGCGACGTGGCCACCTTCGAGCGCCGCGTGTTCGACGGTTACGTCGAGGTCTCGCTGCGCGCCGAGGGCCGTGCCGTCATCCTCGCCTCCCGCAGCCTGCTGGACAAGATCGCCGCCGGCGATGTCCTCCCCGGAGCGTCGCTGGTCGTCAGCGCGCGCCACACGCTGGCCATCGACGTCATCCCGCCGGCCGACGGCCTCTCGCACTACCGCTACCTGCGCAACAGCCCGGTGCCCGACGTGGTGGTCGAGCGCGACATCGGCGCCCCTCACAGGGTGATCAAGGACCTGATCAGCCTGCTCCGGCTGGAGATGACCCACCCTGAGATCCGCCGCGCCTTCCGCCTGCGCAGACTCATCACCAAGCTGTTCACCGGCGTGCCCGGCACCGGCAAGACGCTCGCCATCCACGCCATCTGGCGCCTGATGTACGAAGTCATGGCCGAGGTCACCTCGACGCCGATCGACCAGCTGCCGCCGCGCGTCTTCTCCCTCTCCTGCAGCGACGTGCTCGACCCCTACCTGGGGGTGTCCGACAAGAACCTGGCGCGCTTCTTCAACGAGGTCGAGCACCTCGCCGCCGAACCGTGGACCGCCCCCGACGGCCGCACCTTCCGCCTGCCGGTGCTGGTGGTGCTGGAGGAGGTCGACGGCCTGGCCGCCCAGCGCGGCGGCTTCGACAGCGGGGTCTACGACCGCATCCTGACCACCATCCTCCAGCGCCTCGACCCGATCCGCCCGGAACTCAAGGACCAGCTCGTGATCTGCATCGCCACCACCAACGAGATCCAACGGTTGGATGCAGGGTTCCTGCGCCGGATCGGGGGCTCGATCGTGGTCTTCAAGCGCCTCAAGCGCCGCAGCTTCACCGCGGTGCTGCGCAAGCACCTCGCCGGCCGGCCGCTCGTGCACGACGGCGCGGCCACCCCCGAGGAGGCCGAGCGGGCGCTGGTTGCCGAGCTGACGGCGTGGCTCTACAGCGCCAACGGGTCGGACCCCGGGATCGTCGAGCTGACCTACATGGGCTCCTCCAAACCCGAGGTGCGACACCGTCGCGACTTCCTCAACGGCGCGCTGGTCGACCGCGCGGTGCAGGATGCGTGCGGCCTCGCCGCCCAGGCCGAGGCCGAGGGCGCCGCCGGATGCCACGGCCTGACGCTCGAGTTGGTGGCCGTCAGCCTCGACCACCAGATCCGCGGCATCGTCGACCAGCTCAGCGAGCACAACGTCGGCCGCTACCTCGACATCCCGGACGGGGCCCGCGTCGCCAGCGTGCGCCGCCTGCCCCAGCCGGAGGTCGCCCCCTTCCTGCTCCAGATCCACTGAACCTCAGACAACCCCAACAACCCAGCCACACCGACCATGAAACAAGAAATCATGCGCCCAACCGAAGCCCGCGGGTCCGCGCCCGGCGGCGGGATCTTCGACGACTCCGGCAACCCCGGCGGCACCGCCACCGTGGCGGCGGGCCTCCACCACGAACAGATCCCGGTCGCCAACCTCAGCGTCGGGGAGATCCGCAGGCGCTACCGCGACCGGTTCGACATCGATCCGCAGAGCGGCGCGATGATCGACGGCCTGGAGGTGGACGACGACACGATCCTGCGCGACGGCCAGATCCTGCGGTTCACCCACCAGGCGGGCCGCAAGGGGATGGCCACGCCGGCGGGCGCCGGCCAGGCGCCCGGCGCGTGATCGGCGCCGCGTTCTAACAACCCAACCGCACGCCGCCATGCCGCCCGCCCCCGACCCCGCGCTTTCCGCCCTGGCCCCCGGCACGCTGCTGGTCCGGGGCGCGCAGATCCACACCGTCTCGGCCGAGGGCGTGGCGGCGTGCATGACGCTCGAGAACCTGTTCGGGATGGCCGCGGGGCTGGGGGCGGGGGCCACCCCGGTGCTGCCGGACGGGGTGAAGATCGTGTTCCAGCGCGGGCCGTTCACGATCTGGGTGCACCAGTGCCCGCCGTGCGTGCGGACGCTCGAGTGGATCGCCGCCAACTCCAAGGAGAAGTTCGGCACCGGCACGAAGTACCGCAAGGTCACGATCGCCCTGCCGTACGTGATCGTGTTCGCGGTGTTCCACCCGGCGGCGGAGGGCTGCACGACGCTGGCCAAGCACAACGAGTGCTTCTTCCGCAACGCGCCGCTGACCAGCGCCGACGACGAGCTGTGCTACCCGGCGCTGCTCAACTGCTCGAAGTTCAACGCGGTCATCCAGCCGGCCAAGCCGCTGGCGTGGATCTGCACCCAGTTCCTCGACCGCGGCTTCGAGGCCGAGCCCGACCCGAACCGCTGCCAGCGGCTCGCGTTCAAGGCGCTGATGGCCTGCCTCTACGAGACCGGCTTCAACTACTCGAGCGAGCACCACGAGGAGTCGAGCTGGTTCACCGAGTCGCGCGGGATCGACCCGCGGGTCGCCACGATCGAGGCGTGGCAGGCGGCGAGTGCCGCCGACCCGCTGTTCGTGCTCGACCTGCCGTGGCTGCCCACCCGGATGAGCGTGGCGCAGGTCGCCGAGCGGACGTTCGGGATCCTCAACGCCGCCGGGCCCGACCTGCGGACCGCCAAGGCGCTCGCCCGCTTCGTCATGAACCACGGCGAGGGGGCCTTCCCGGCCACCTCCGCCACCCAGCCCACCATGCAGGAGATGCTGTTATGAAGAAGGTTCCCGGTTCCCAACTCCAGATGCCCGTCTACGTCAAGGTCTCGCCGGACATGCCATGGCCGGAGCGGGACAAGGCGTTCTACGTGCTCGCGCGCAACGGCCTGTTCATCGGCCGCAACCACGAGTTCTTCCGCAGCTGCGTGCGCGCCGCCAAGTGCCCGTCCGAGCTGGCCGCCCACGCCGAGTTCATCAAGCTGAGCTACCCGCGGCTGGAGCGGTCCGCCTACGAGCTGGTGGTCGGCTTCTTCACCTGCGTCGCCGACCTCCACTCGGCCGAGGCGATCGTGCTGCTCGCCTGGGACCGCGACGCCGGCCGCACCGTGCTGCTCGTCCCCGAGCAGCACAGCTACGTCGCGCGCAACTGGAAACGCACCGGCTTCCATCCGCTCCACCTCCGCTACGAGGCGTCCCCGCTGCCACCCCAACTGGTGCTGATCGGAGACATCCACAGCCACGTCGACGGCCCGGCCTACGCGTCGCACACCGACGTGGCCGACGAGACCTACCGCCCCGGGCTGCACCTCGTCGTCGGACGCATCTACAAGGACCCGCCCGAACTCCACATCGAGGTGGCCGTCGACGGCCGGCGCTTCCCGGTGACCGACCCCGGCGAGGTGATCGCGGGCTACCGGCGCCGGCGCGCCGATGAGGTGCCCCAGGAGTGGCTCGACCAGGTCCACGTCAAGGTGGTCGGGGACACGTGGGCCGATGCCCACCCCGCCGCCAACCCCGGCCCCGGGACGCCACGCTGGAACCGCCGGCCTGCCGCCGACGACTGGGAGTGAGGCGCCCGGACGCCGCCCCCGCCGCCCGTTCCCACCGCCACCATCACCACCCCCAGCCTCACCGCCGCCCCCGCCATGCCGCCGGTTTCCATTCCCCCCGACTCGGTGCTCGTCCCCCGCCTCCCCGACGAGCTGGTGGTCAAGGTCATCGGCCTCGGCGGCGTCGGCGGGATCGCCACCCGCTACCTCGCCACCTTCCTCGGCACGCTCGCCGTCGACAGCCGCCTGGTGCTGATCGACGGCGACAGCTTCGAGCCCGCCAACGCCAGCCGCATGTTGTTCAGCACCTGCGGCAACAAGGCGGTCGTCACCCGCCAGGACCTGCTGCCCCGGTTCCTCAACAGCCGCCTGAGCCTGGTGGCCGTCGCCGAATACGTCACCCCCGCAAACCTCCCGCGCCTCGTCCGCTCCGGCGACCACGTGATCCTCGCCGTCGACAACCACGCCACCCGCAAGCTCGTCGGCGACCACTGCGCCGGCCTCGACGACGTCTGCCTGATCTCCGGCGGCAACGACGGCGTCGAGCCCGCCACCGACGGCGGCCGCGCGCGCCGCGGCACCTTCGGCAACGTCCAGGCCTACCTCCGCCGCGGCGGCGCCGACCTCAGCCCGTCGCTCACCCGCTTCCACCCCGAAATCGCCCAGCCGGCCGACAAGCACCCCGGCGACCTGAGCTGCACCGAGCTGATCTCCTCGGTGCCCCAGGTCCTGTTCGCCAACCTCACCGTCGCCGCCGCCATCCTCAACACCTTCTGGCTCCACTGCTGCGGCGCCCTCCATTACCCGGAACTCGTCTTCGACATCGCCGGGGGAATCATGCGCCCAATCGCCTGGCCCATGCCCCCGCCGCCCCCCATCCCCAACCCCTGACCCCCAATCCTTGCCCCCCAACCCCTGACCCTAAGAGGGAAAATGCCGAACCACGGATTTCTCGGATTACGCGGATTTCGGAGTGGCTTGGTTTCCCTCGCCTGTTCACCTGCCGGATGAATCCGTCATCCATCGTAACTCATTCAACATCCGTTCAATCCGAGCAATCCGTGGTTTTCATTCCCGGATCCAGGCTGACCCCAACCAACCCACCACCGCCATGCACGCCACAATCATCGGCATCTTCGCTCTCGCCACCCGCATCCCGTCCCGCCACCTCCACCCCACCCGCGGCACCCCAAAACCCACACCCACCCCCCACCCCCTCGCCCCCGGCGCCCGCCTCCTGTGCATCGACGACTCCCGCCTCCACCGCCGCTACCGCCCCGGCCCCCCGGCCCGCGGCAAGGTCTACTGCCTCCGCGAAGCCTACTCCGACCACGGGCGCACCGGCGTCCTGCTGGTCGGAATCGCCGGCCCCCGCGGCAGCAACGGCCTCGAACAGGGTTTCTACCTCTCCCGCTTCCGCATCCTCCGCCACTGACCCGCACCCCAAGAAAAAGGACATCCGAGACACCCATCAAAGCTCCGGGGGGAGATTCAAGACACCCATCAAAGTCCCCGAGCGGGGGGGCGGCGGGGCGAGCGAAGGGGGCACGGTTTTTCGTGGGTGTCCCGAATCCTTTTTGGCGGGGCGGGGGAGATACAAGACACCCATCAAAGGTCCGGGGCGGGCGGGTTCGGCGGGGCGAGCGAAAGGGGTGCGTTTTTTGTGGGTGTCCCGAATCCTTTTTCGTGGGTGTCCCGAATCCTTCCCGAATCCTTTTTTCGTGGGTGTCCCGAATCCTTTTTTCGTGGGTGTCCCGAATCCTTTTCCTCCCGAATCCTTTTCCGGCAGGTGAACAGGCGGGGGGATGATGCCGCTCCGGAATCCGCGCAATCCGCGCAATCCGTGGTCCGGCATGTTCCTTTCCAGGATGAATAACCTTGTCACCGGGGGCGGGTTTCCTAGTCTGCGGTTAATTGTGCCACTGGCGTGGAATGGGGCGTGGCGGATCGCGCCTCCGCGCGGGCACGAAACCCTGACTCAAGAGACGATGAAACCTGCGACCAAGTGGAACGCCGGGCGGACCGCCGCCGGCCTGATTGCGCTGGTGCTGGCGGCGCCCGGCTTGGAAGCCGGGCTCGTCGGCCAATGGCGCGGCACCGACTACGTGGACTACGAGAACTGGACATCCACCCCCGGCACCGGCGGCATCGTGGCCAACGTCGTTGGCTCGCCGGTGGCGACCGACATCGACTACGCGTCCGGGACCAAGGCGGTCAGCCTCGACGGCTACTCGTATTTCGTGGTCCCGGCGGCCAGCAACCCGCTCGCGGGGGCGACCGGGATGACATTGGTGGCGATCTTCCGGCCGGCAGGCCCCGGCTACGTGGGCGCCGGCTTCCACCAAGGCAGCGGCTTGATCGGGATGGAGCAGGGGGGGGCGGTCGACGACTGGGGGCTGGGCTGGAACGGCAACCGGATCGGGGCCGCGGCCTGCAGCACCGGGGTGGTGGAACGGGTTGCCTTCACCGACCCGCTGCCGACCTACACGCTGAGGGTGGTGATGTTCACGTGGAACAGCGCGGGGGTCCAGCAGGTGTTCGTCAACGGGGTGCTGATCAGCAGCCAGGACACGGGCGCCACGACCCCGCGCAACCCCGGCGACTTCGCGCTCGGCGCGATGTCCAGCGTCGGCGGCAACCCGTTCTACGGGGAGATCGCCGAGCTGCGCGTCTACGACAGCGACGAGTCCGCCGACGCCGCGACGATCGCCTCCGAGCTGTGGGACACCTACGCGACGACCTGCCTGTTGGACGAGGGCGGGCTCACCCCGACCGGCGGGCGGATCGTCCTGATCGACACGGCGGCCGCGGCGGTCGACCCGGCGGGCACGTTCACGCTCTACATCGGCGGCGAGGAGATCCCGTCCGCGGCGATGCAGGTGGCCAAGACCGGCGGGCGCACCACCCTGACGGTGGCCGTCCCGCCCGACCACGGCCAGTCGTACTACTGCGACCTGACGGTGCCCCTCGTGGGGGGCGGGGTGACCTACTTCTCCGAGACCCTGCCATCCCACAAGCTGCCGCTGGTGCTGCCCGGCCCGGAGGGCGGCGTCGGCAGCTGGGGGATCTGCGAGGTCCTGACCGGCGACGCGCCGCTGCCGCCGGACGTCGCCGACATCGCCACCGCGGTGGCCTCCGTGTTGGCCAACCCGGCCTCGGCCGAAGGCACCGCGCCGGTGTTCAACCACTGCGACCCGGACACCAACGGGGCCACCGCCACCGGCAACTTCAACAACGACCTCGACACCCTGAGCAACAGCGCCGGCGACCAGGACTGGATCGTGGTCGCCAAGACCCAGGTCGAGATCGGCTCGCCGGGCGAGGTCCACACCTTCTCGGTGCACACCGACGACGGCTTCGCGATGCGGGTCACCGGGCCGGGCGGCGGCCGTTTCATCGGCGTCGGCGGCAATGCCCAAGTCGACCCCGGGGACGTGCAGACCCTGTTCGTGGACGGCGGCAACAGCGACTCGAACGCGCGCGGCACCTACCGCTTCGATGCCGCCGGCACCTATGCGATCACCTGCCTGAGCTGGGACGGCGGCGGCGGCGGCTTCCAGGAGGTCGCCTGGGCGCCGGGCAAGCATTTCGATGACCGCGACACCAACCAGTGGCGGCTGGTCGGCGACGACACCGACCCGTCGATCCCCGCGTTGCGCGAGCGCTTCGTGGCCAACCCGCCCGGCCCGCCCGCCGGCGCCGGCACCTTCGGGGTGCGGACCTTCCTCTCCTCGACCGGGGTGACCAACCTGGAAACCACCAGCACCTTCCTTGAAACCACCACCCGCACCCCGGACAGCGACCCCTACTACACCGTCGACGCCCAGCTGCCGTTCCTCAACCACCGCGACCCGAACAACGGCAACATCCACCGCTTCACCGATGACCAGCCGATCCCGGGAGACTCCGGCATCGACGAGGAGAACGTGGTCACCGTGGCCAAGGGCCGCATCGATGTCCCCGCCGCCGGCGCCTACACCTTCATCACGATCGCCGACGACGGCTTCATCCTGCGCCTCAAGGGGGTGGGCGGCGACCCCGACCCGCGCTTCCGCCGGGTGACCAGCCCGTCGCTCGACCCCCGCTTCCAGATGTCGAACCCGAACGAGGTCTTCTTCGACGGCGCCAACGTGGAGGTGCGCTGCATCGTCGACCTCCCCGCCGGCCCCTGCGACATCGAGTACGTCACGGTCGAAAACGCCGGCGCCTGCAACTACGAACTCGGCATCGCCGCCGGCGAATGGCCCCACGTCAGCACCCCGCCGGACGACTTCCAGCTCGTCGGCCTGCCCTCCGCGACCGTCGTCTACCCCGCGGTCGCCGCCCCCGGATGGTCGGTCGAAAGCTCGTTCCCGGGCATATTCGGTGTGAACAACGTCAGCCAGGCCGAAAACGTCATCAACTACACCAAGATGATCGATGAGACCGACCCGATGTGGGCCGCGAATGGCCTCGACCCGGCCGACCGCCTGACCACTTGGCCGGCACTCGACTTCGAGGACCCGCAGGCCGGCGGGGCGGGCAACTACGCGCCGACCAACCCGTGGCCGCTCAACACCGTCAATGCCGACGACAACTTCGCCCTCCGTGCCACCGGCATCATCGACATCCCCCAGTCCGGCTACTATCACCTCGGCTTCCGCGGCGACGACGGCGGCTACCTCTACATCTATGGCGTCGCCCCCAACGCCGACCCGGACATCGAGTCGATCGTCCTCACCACCCTCGGGGCGAGCGCGGTCATCGGCACCGCCCCGGGCAGCACCGCCCTCAACGCGATCCGCGCCGATGTCCCCACCGGCGACAGCCTCACCATCGTCCGCGTCTATCTCGAGGCCGGCCAGTACCAGATCAAGACCCTGTTCTTCGAAATCGGCGGCGGCGCGTGGTGGGAGGTCTTCGGCAGGTCCGCCGATGCCTACGCCGCCTACCGGCTGCTCTCGACCACCGGTGGCAGCACCTCGATCGGCAGCGGCCTGACCCTGCTCGAACAGCCGGCGTTCGATCCCAACGACCCGAACTTCAAGCTCCGGAACATCGTCCTCACCGGCACCCCGGTGGCCTCGGTCGCGTTCGACATCGGCACCCAGGCCGGCGCTTCCTACACCGTGCAGGCCTCGACCGACCTGGTGACCTGGATCGACCTCGACACCAACGTCGTCGCCTCCGGCACCCTCACGCCGTTCTCGGTGAACCTCGCCGACTTCCCGGCCCTCAACGGGCAGCCGAAGCTGTTCTTCCGGGCACTCTTCAACGAGTAAGCAAGGCCGGAACCGCCAGATGCAAGAATCGCCCGAGCTGCCCCGGCGGCGCAAATCGTGATTGACGCCGCCGGCCAGCTTGGCAAGCCTGTCAACATGCAAGCCAGGGAGGGAGGAGGAGCCCGCACCGCCGTTCCCAACGGCTTGGCCCAGGGCGCCCCTCCCCTCCCACGGTTGCTGCCTCCCCCACCAGCCGCCTTGGCGCTGGTTTGAACCCATAATCCACCGCCTCCCCATGCACGCTCCGCCACGCGCCCTCGCCTCCGCCATCCCCGAATCGTTTCTTGCCGCGCTCCTCCTCGCCGCGCTGCCCGCCGCCGGCCAGTCGATCACCAACCCCAGCTTCGAGACCGACAACTTCACCGTCTGGCCGGGATACATCAGCGGCAACGGGGCGATCACCGGCTGGCCCGCGGACCCGGCCGACCGCGTAGGCCTCAGCCTCGCCTCGGGAGGGCCCTTCGCCGACAACGGGACGATCCCCAACGGTGCCAACGCCGCCTTCATCCAGAACAACCCGGGCGGCGTCTCGATGATGGCCACCGTCCTCAACGACCTCACGCCCGGGACCAAGTACAACGTCGCGTTCCGGATCAACGCGCGCGGGGGAAACCTGCCGTGGCTGCGGTTCCAGACCGACGGCACTGGCGACCCGGTGAACATGGAAGTCACTTCGGTCGGCGGCACCAACCCATACCGGTACGCCGCGTGCGAGTTCACCGCCACCGCCGCCAGCAACGTGCTCTATCTGCTGAACACCCGGGGCGACGGCGACCACACGGTGGTGATCGACGACTTCTCGATCGCGCCATCCACCGGCGCGTGGGCGTATGCGCCGTGGACCGGCGACGCCGATTCCGGGATCGACCCGCAGTACATCTACACCCACGCCTACACGTTCGGTGACGGCAACTACGCCGGCAACCCGCCGGTGACCGTCAACGGCGTGCGCTTCATCCCCCGCGAGGGCGGCATCCCCACCCGCTTCACGCTCACCGGCCTGATGAACACCCACCCCGGCGCAGCCACCGGCGTCAGCGGAGAAAGCGCGAAACTGGCCACCGGCTTCCGCTACGGCGGCACCCCGGCGATCACGCTCGACAACCTCAAGCCGAGCACCGCCTACGTGTTCACCTTCTACGGGTTCGGCTGGGACGACCCGGCCTCCGGCACCCCGTACCGCTCATCGACCTTCGAGAGCAGCCTCGGCGGCGACCGCTTCACGGTGAACCTCAACCACTACGGCCAGGGCCAGGGGATTCGGGTGACCTACGCCTACACCACCGACGCCGCCGGCTCGCCGGTCACCATCTCCTATCCGAGCAACGGCAGCGGCACCCTCCACACCTGCGGCTTCAGCAACCGCGAGGCCACCCCCGGCGCCACCACCGCGTGGACGACCGCAGCCTGGTCCGACGACGCCTCCTCCGGCGTCGACGGCGGCTACCACTACACCCACGCCTACAGCTTCGGTTCCGCCACCGCGACGAACATCAACGGGGTGGACTTCACCGGCATCGCCGGGGCCAACCCCGCGGCCGCCAACTTCGCCAGCGTGCTGACCGGCGCCTACACCAACGACACCAACAACAGCATCACCGGCACCAGCGCCGCACTGGCGCGCGACTTCACCTACGGCGGAGGCCCCGAGGTGCTCCACCTGATGGGCCTGACCCCGGGCAAGGACTACGTTCTAACCATCTACTCGACCGGTTGGGACGCCGACGGCACCCGCGCCATCGCCCTGTTCGGCAAAGCCGCGGACGGCCCGGGGGTGGTCGACCAGAACCAGTTCGGCGCCGACCATGGCGTGCGCTTCGAATACCGCTACACCGCCGACGCCGAGGAGCTCTTGGTCATCGCCTCCGCCTGCGACGTGGACCCCAACAGCACAGTCCGCAACATGCACGTCTGCGGGATCAGCAACCGCGAGGCCGAACCGCTCGCCGAGACCGCGCCGGCGATCACCCTGCAGCCGGTCGGCGGCGTCTTCGGGGTGGGCACCGACCAGCTGCTGCGGGTCGGCGCCGTCGGCAGCCCGACCGTCACCTACCAGTGGCAGCTCGACGGCGAGGACCTCGAGGGCGAAACCGGCCCGGTGCTCGCACTGCCGGCGATCGGTTACGACCAGGCCGGGGCCTACTCGGTCACCGTCACCAACGACTACGGCAGCCTGACCAGCGATGTGGTCACCGTCGTCGTCTACGACCACGTCCCCGGCGCCCTCGGCACCGGCGTGGGCGCCGACGGCCAGCTGCTGCCCGACGGCGCGGTCGACCCCCACTTCACCCTCGTCGTCAACCCGCAGGCCCCCGGCTCCACCGAGGCGCTGGTGCAGACCGGCATCCCCGGCGCATGGGTGCCCAACTCGGCCTCCTCCAAGTGGATCGGCCCGCTGGCCGACACCTCCGGCGCCGACGGCGACACCGACGCCGGCGAGGGCCCGGGCGTCTACGTCTATCGGACGCACCTCGACCTGTCGCGCTTCGACCCCGCCACGGTGCGGATCAGCGGCTCCTGGGCCAGCGACAACGCCGGCCTCGCCATCCGCGTCAACGGCGTCCCCACCGGCCTGGTCAACGACGTCGGCAACACCTTCGCGGTGCTCGTCCCCTTCGTCATCGACGCCACCAACGCGCCCGGCCTCGTCGCCGGGGTCAACACGATCGACTTCGTGGTCCAAAACGCGGGCGGGGGCTTCACCGGCCTGCGCGTCGACGGCCTCGCGGCGGTCGGCAAGCTGCTCACCAACAGCCCGCCCGAGTTCGCCGGCTTCGCCGCCGGCACCCCGTTCGATACCCCGGCCGACATCTCGACCGGCAAGATCCTCACCGCGGCGTCCGACCCCGACGGCGACCCGCTCGCGGTGATCGCCGCGGGCCCCGCCAGCGCCAACGGCGGCACCGTCGCGCTGCAGGCCGGCACGGTCCTCTACACCCCGCCCGCCGGCTTCTCCGGCCCCGACACCTTCGAGGTCACGATCTCCGACAACTTCAACGCCACCGTCACCGGCACGATCACCGTGACCGTCGCCTCCAACACCGGCGTCGGGACCAACCAACCGGTGCTCACCCTGCTCGACGGCGGCGGCAAGGTCCAGGTCGCCTTCCAGGGCATCCCGGGGCGCACCTACGAACTCCAGCGCTCGACCGACCTGACCAACTGGACGGTCATCGCCACCCTCGCCGCCGGCCCGGACGGCGCGCTCGGCATCATCGACGAAGACCCGCCGGCGGGCAGCGCCTTCTATCGAATCCGCAAGCCGTGAGCCCCGTGGCGCCAACCCCAGACCATCCATGGCCGCTATGAAAACAATCGCCCTCGCCTCCCTCCTGCTGTCGCTCGCCGCCAGCGCCTCGACCACCTTCACCGAGACTTGGAACGTCTCGACGGTGATCCCGGACAACGACGACGCCGGCTTCACCGACTACCGCATCCTCAGCGTGCCCGAGATCACCGAGATCGAGTCGGTCACCGTCGGCCTCACCTTCACCGGCGGCTGGAACGGCGACCTCTACGCCTACCTCGTCCACGGCTCCGGCTTCGCCGTGCTGCTCAACCGCCCGGGCCGCGACACCGGCACCCCCGACGGCGCGGCCAGCTCCGGCATGACGGTCACCCTCGACGACCTCGCCGCCGCCGACATCCACACCGCCATCCCGATGAGCGGCGGCCCGGCCACCGGCAGCTTCCAGCCCGACGGCCGCACCGCCGACCCGCTCGACGTCGTGGCGGCCGACCCGCGGACCGCGCTGCTCGCGTCGTTCGACGGCCTCGATGCCAACGGCGGCTGGACCCTGTTCGTGGCCGACCAGTCGCCCGGCAACCTCGCCACCCTCGATAGCTGGTCCCTCACCATCACCGGCATCCCCGAACCGTCATCCCTCGCGCTCCTCGCCGCCCTCGCCGCCCCGCTGGCGCTCCGCCGCCGCCGGCCGGCGGCCCGTTAGCCGGCGCCTGCGCGGCCCCACACCTCCAACCCAACCAAAATCCCAACCCAAGCCCATGAAACCTGCCAAAATCATGATCCTGGCCGCCCTCCTCGCCGGAGCGGCGGTGACAACCGGCTCCAGCCAGACGTTGCTGTGGTCGGACAACTTCAACGCCCCCGACACCACCAACTTCGATGGGGCACTGCTAGACGGCCGCCTCGGCGGCCCGCTCGCCGCCGAGGTGGTGGCGCGCTCCGACGGCTACCAGCAGTGGATCTCCAACAACCAGCTCCTGCTCGTCCAGCAGCGGATCCGCTTCCAGTACCCGCCTGCAGGCGGATGGTACAGCTGGTCGGGAGGCAGCGGCGCGGCGCAGATGCTCGCCGCCGGCGGGATGCAGATCGCCTTCGACTACCTGCCGACCAACGTCACCAGCACCAACTGGATCAATGCCTCGATCGGGTTCGCGTCCGGCGCCACCGGGCAGCGGGTGAATGCCGGCGACACCGACTACGGGGTCCTGATCCGCAACAGCGGCGGAACCGAGTGCTTCAAGAACGGCGCCAACCAAGGGCCCAGGGGCAACTTCCCCGCCACCGCCACCACCCGCCACGTCGAGTACAACTACGCCTGCACCAGCTTCGCCGACGGCTCCCCGGTCAAGACCCGGGTCTACGTCGACGGCGTGCTGGTCGCGGCCGACACCTTCACCTGGAACGGCAACGCCGGGAACATCTACTTCATGGTCGAGGTGGGCGAGCCCAACACCCTCGTCGACAACCTCACCGTGTCCACGGTGGGCGTGTTCTTCGAGTCCGCGCTCGACTCGGCCATCGTCTCCTCCGGCGCCGGCACCGCCAGCGGCGTCAAGGTCGGCACCCTCAGCGGCTCGACCTGGGCGCTCGGCGCCGAGCCCTCCACCTTCGCCCTGGTGGCGGGCGACGGCGACGACGACAACGCGAAGTTCCAGATCGCCGGCGGGGAACTGCAGACGTCCGGAACCTTCGACTTCAAGACCGACCCCAACGGCACCCAGTACTCGATCCGCGTGGAGGGCACCGGCAACAACACCGGCGGCACCTCCCAACAGGTCATGCTGATCACCCTGCTCAAGGACGACGACTCGGACGGCATCCTCGATACCTGGGAACAGTCGTTCGCCGGCAACACCACCGACCTCAACGGCCTCGCCGCCGGGCCCGGCCCCGGCGCCGGAACCGGCGACTTCGACGGCGACGGGCTGACCGACCTCCAGGAGTACGAGCTGAGCAAGGCGACCTATCCGCTGATCGACCCCACCGACGCCGACACCGACGCCGACACCCTCGGCGACGGCGCCGAGGTCAACGGCACCGCCGGCGTGCGGCCGCCCACCGACCCGACCCTGGCCGACACCGACGGCGACGGGCTCGACGACGCCGCCGAGAGCAACACCGGCACCTTCGTCAGCAGCACCAACACCGGCTCCGACCCGACCGCGGAGGATACCGACGGGGATGGCCTCGATGACGGGTTCGAAACCGCCAACAACCCGCCCTATGACCCCAACGTCGACGACTCGGCGCTCGACACCGACGGCGACAACCTGACCACCGCCCAGGAGGTCGTGGCCGGCACCAGCCCGATCCTCGCCGACACCGACGCCGACGGCCTCAACGATGACGTCGAACTCGCCGGCAGCGCCAACCCCTACACCAACGCCACCGACCTGCCGGGCGACCCGCCGAGCGGCGTCCCCGGCGACCCGACCAACCCCGTGGCCGCGGACTCCGACGCGGACGACATCCCCGACGGCGAGGAGGTCGCGGCGGGCGACGACGGCTACGTCACCAACCCGAACCGCGCCGACAGCGACGGCGACGGCCTGGCCGACGGCTTCGAGGTCGTCAACGCAGGGGAGGGATACAGCCCGCTCGTCGACGATTCGGCGCTCGACACCGACGGCGACACCCTGACCACCGCCCAGGAGGTCGCGGCCGGCACCAGCGTGCTCCTCGCCGACACCGACGCCGACGGCCTCAACGACGACCTGGAACTCTTCGGCTCGGGATACCGCCCGCCCACCAACCCCCTGATCGCCGACACCGACTACGACGGCTTGGGCGACCTGGCGGAATCCAACAGCTGGATCTTCGTCGACGCCAACGACACCGGCACCGACCCGACCAACCAGGACTCCGACTTCGACGGCGCGCGGGACGGCTACGAACTCGCCCAGGGCACCGACCTGTTCGACCCCAACAACCTGCCGCCGCCACTCGGCGCCGGCGTCTCGGTGGCCCGCATCACCGCCGAGGAACTGACCGGCATCAGCCCCACCAAGACCTACACCCACAAGGTCAGCGGCGGCGGCGGCGCCCTCGTCAACGGGGTGCTGTTCGACCCCCTCCACTTCAACGTCTATCCCCCCAACTTCACCTGGGAGACGTTCGGCAAGGGCCTCGACTGGGTCACCCCGGTCAACTACGGCGCCTGGCAGCCCGCGCTCGGCAACGTCACCGGCGCCGGCCTGATCCAGATGCTCGGCGGCTTCGCCTACTCCGGCACCGGCGACGTGGGCGGCTCGCGGCAGCGCTACACCCTCAGCGGCCTGACCCCCGGTGAAAACTACATCTTCCGCCTCTACACCCGCGTCTGGGACCCCGCCGGCAGCGGCCGGCCGATCGACATCACGTTCACCAACGGCGCCCAGGTGGTCACCCCATTCAGCGCGCTCGCGATGGACCGCCCCGGCTTCGTCCTCGGCACCGGCAACCACCACGACGCCTACTACCTCGAGTTCGCCTATCAGGCACAGGGCACCGAGCTGGTCGTCGACGCCGCGCTCAACCCGTACGTCTACGGGGTCGCCGGCAACCAGATCAGCGGCAGCCTGCACATGTACGGCCTGTCCAACGAGGTGGCCGGCGACGCGGTCTACGCGGTCGGCATGACCGGCGGCGGGTTCACCTCCGGCGCCCTCGTCGGCACCCCGGTCGCCACCCTGACCGGCTACTCGGACGCGGTGCCGGAAGCCTCGACCTTCGCGCTGGTCGCGGGCGACGGCGACACCGACAACGGCAAGTTCCAGGTCGTCGGCAACGAGATCCAGGTCAACTCGGACTTCACCGGCGCCAACTCGATCGAGGGCCAGCAGTTCTTCGTCCGCGTCAAGGGCACCGACGTCGCCACCGGGGCGCGCACCGCCGAGCTGGCGGTGGTCCTCACCGTCACGCTCAAGGACGACGACCTCGACGCCCTGCCCGACGCGTGGGAGCTGGCGTGGGCCGGCAACCTCCTCGACCTCGTCGGCGACGGGTCGGCCGATTACGACGGCGACCTGCTGCCCGACTTCGAGGAATACCAGATCAGCATCGGCGCCGTACTCGGCGTGCCCGCCTATCCCCTCATCAACCCGGTCGCCGCCGACACCGACGGCGATACGCTCGAGGACGGCGAGGAGGTCTATCCGACCAGCTTCCGGCCGCCCACCAACCCGACGCTCGCCGACACCGACGGCGACGGGCTGGACGACCTGGCGGAAACCAACACCGGCGCCATGGTGGACCCGTCCGACACCGGCACCAACCCCACCCTGGCCGACTCGGACGGCGACGGGGTGGCCGACGGGATCGAGGTCAACAACGGCTCGGATCCGAACGACCCGCTCAACTTCCTGCCGGCGGCGATCAAGGTGGTCGAACTGACCAGCGACGCCGCCTCGGGGATCAGCACGGCCAAGACCTACACCCACCTGATCAGCGGCGGCAACCCGGCCACCGTCAACGGCGTGGCCTTCGCCGCCCTGACCCCGGCCTCGACGCCGGCCAACTTCAGCTGGAGCGTCAACGGAGCCAAATACCAGGTGCTCGACAACCTCGGGGCCTGGAGCAGCGCGGCCGTCGGCCTGAACGGGACCGAACTCGAACAGCTGTTCGATTCCTTCACCTACTCCGATGGCAGCCCGGGATTTTGGCAGAAGTTCACCCTGAGCGGCCTGACGATCGGGCAGACCTACCAGCTCCGGCTCTACATCCGCCCCTGGGAGCCTGGGGGCTCCGGGCGCCCGGTCGCGTTCGTGATCACCAACGGCGCGCAGGTGTTCAACCCGATGCTCAGCCTGCCGGAGGACTACCCAGGCGTCGTGCTCGGCAACGGCAACAACAACAGCGCCTACTACATCGCCTTCGACTACACCGCGGATTCGACCACGCTGGTGATCGACGCCGCGGTGCCGCCCGGCGGCGACGGGAGCTACCACATGTATGCCATGTCCAACGAGGTGGTGGTGCCCAGTGGCGAACTGGTCATCACCCACGTGGCGCGGAGCGCGGCCGGCGAGATCGTCATCGACTTCAAGGGGGCCCCGGACACCTTCTACAAGGTGACCAAGTCGCCCGACCTCGCCAGCCCCTTCGTCCCGCTCACCGCCCCGCTCAGCGTGCTGACCGACGGCACCGGCGCCGGCCAGGCGATCGTGCCCGCCAGCGAGGCGTCCGAGGCGCGTGAGTTCTATCGGATGGAGCAGCAGTAGCTCCCCGCACCGTCTTCCCATGGCCCGCCGGCCGCGCCGCAACCCCCGCGGCCGGCGGGCCCCACTCCTCCCGCAACCGGCGCGCCGGCACCCACGCCGCGTGGCCGACGGCCGCCTGCCGCCGGCCGTGCACCAGCCAGGCGCATCCGCGGCAGCCCCTGGGAGCGCGGAATTCATTCCGCACGAGGAGGCGCGGCCGATGGGTGGCGCGCTGCGCGATGAGCATCGACCGCGGTGGGGCTGGACCATTGGCTGGCGGACTGAAGTCCGCGCTCCCAGGGTGCCGTTCGCGCTTGCGCCATGGGCGCGGGGCCGCGCGATGCATGCGCCCGCCGGGGTGGTTCGGGCGCAGGGCGGCCTGCACGGCGCATCCTTCCGCCCCGCCAGGGGCGATGGTCCTTGGCCACGGGGTTCACCCCGTGGATCAAGGTTCGGCAGAATCATCAAGCTCCGCAAGCGCAGGCGGGCCGCCCGCGCTCTAACGGCCGGCCCGCGTCTTCTCCACGCGCCTAACTGCGGCGGCGGCGCAGGCACCCGACCAGCGAGAGCAGCGCGAGCGCGCCGGCCGCCGGCTCGGGAACGAACAGGAACTGGGCCGGCGAGAGCGCGGTGTCGCTGATCCGCACCTCGTCGATGAAGCCGTAGGCGCGGTCGCCGTGGCCGCCGGCGTAGAGCCCGCGGCCGACCGTCCAGTCACCCGCGTTCCAGTCGCCGCCGTCGCCGGCGCCCGTCGTCATCATGGTGTTGGGGCTGCCGCTGGATGTGAGGTCGGTCTGGGCCACCAGCTGGTAGCTCCAAGTGGCGCCGCTCCCCTCGAGAACCTTGTAATAGAGCGAGAGGGTCTGGCCATCGCACACCGCGGCGGCCGCCTGCCACGGCACCCCATCGCCGTTGGGATTCGAGTTAAAATCAAAACCCTGAATCAGATTATTTGCGGAGATCGCCTCGTGCCAGTAGCCGCTGACGTCGCAGTACTTGATGGCGAGGCCGTTGTTGGGGACCATTTGAAAATACAGCGCCGCCAAGCCGCCGTCTTGCGTGGCGGTTCCAATGCTGTCACGGCCCAAGATCGTTTTGTAGCCGCCGTTTTCCAGCAGGAATGCCGCTTCGACCGTCCATGTTGACGACTGCCAGGTGTTGATCCCGTCGGCCGTGTCGGTGAACATGGCGGGGAATTCGCCCGTGTTCTTGACGCTGAAGTCGTTGTCCAGGGCGAGCGTGGGCACGGTGCCATTGGCCGCCACGCGATCCCTGTAGGCGAAACCGGCCCAACCTTCGGCCCAGACCGAGAGGTCGTAACCGTTTCCTGAACTGTCCGCGGTGCCGGCATAATAGACGCCGTCGCCTTGGCCGCCGTGGGACACATTGGCATCTGCCGGCCCCTCCTCAAACCGCCAATAGGCCACGGTGCCGGCCATGGCGGGCAGGGTGCCGGCCAGGAGCCCCAATGCGATGATCTGCTGGATGGATTTCATGGTGAGCATGGTGAGAGGGTTACGGCATCGAAGCCCCCCGTTCCTTACCGGCCCTGGCGGCCGATAGTCAAGGCGAAACCGCGCCACACCGCGCGCAAAAACCGCCGCGTTGCCGCCGTCGCGGCGTGGTTCTGCTTGCCATCCGGCGCGGGGCGGGAACGATCCGGGCGGGACACGACGATGGAAGGCATCCGGGTCGAACAGGTGGGCAAGGCGTTCGGCGGCGTGCGGGCGCTCGACGACGTCTCGCTGGCGATCGCGCCCGGCGAGCTGTTCTTCTTGCTCGGCCCGTCGGGCTGCGGCAAGACCACGCTGCTGCGCTGCATCGCCGGGCTGGAGGAGCCGGACGCCGGCCGGGTGTGGTTCGGCGAGCGCGACGTCACCCGGCTGGAGCCGCACAAGCGGGAGGCGGCGATGGTGTTCCAGAGCTACGCGCTGTGGCCGCACCTGACCGTCGGGCAGAACGTCGCGTTCGGCCTCGAGGAGCGCCGGCTGGCCAGGCCCGCGGTCCGCAAGGGGGTCGCCGAGGCGCTCGCGATGGTCCGGCTCGAGGGCTACGCCGAGCGCTCGATCGACCAGTTGTCCGGCGGCCAGCAGCAGCGGGTGGCGCTGGCCCGGGCGCTGGTGGTGCGGCCGCGCTGCCTGTTGTTGGACGAGCCGCTGTCCAACCTCGACGCGCAGCTGCGGATCGAGATGCGGCGCGAGATCCGGCGCATCGTCAAGCAGCACTCGCTGACCGCCGTCTACGTCACCCACGACCAGGAGGAGGCGCTGGCGATGGCCGACCGGATGGCGATCCTGGTCGCCGGCCGGATCGGGCAGGTCGGCGCGCCCGAGGAGATCTACCGGGACCCGTTCACCGCCGAGGTCGCCGCCTTCATCGGCGAAACCAACCTGCTCGCCGGCGAGGTGGCCGAGTGCCGCGAACGCAGCGCCACCGTCCGCACCGCCGGCGGCACGCTCACCGGCCGGGTCGCCGACCCGGCGTGGCAGCCGGCCGCCGGCGACGCGGTCCGCCTGTCGATCCGCCCCGAGGCATGGGGCGTCGACCCGCCCGACGGCGCCGGCCAGCTCACCGGCCGGCTGGCCGAGCGGACCTACCTCGGCCAGCGGATCCAGTACTGGGTGGAGACCGCCGCCGGCCTCCAACAGGTCGTCGAGTTGAACCCGCGCGTCCTCCACCAGCCCGGCGCCACGGTCCGGATCGGCTGCCGGCCCGAGGACGCCGTGGTTGTGCGCCAATGACCATGGGCAGGCGGGTCCTCGCAGTGGTGCTGGTGCTGGCGGCGATCGTGGCCGCGCCGATCGTGCTGCGCCGCGACACCGCGGTCGGGCGCTCGGCCACCGCGGACGACCGGCTGGTGATCATCACCCCGCACAACGAGACGATCCGCTCCGAGTTCGGCGAGGCGTTCGCCAGCTGGTGGCGGGCGCGGACCGGGCGCTCGGTCTACGTCGACTGGCGCACCCCCGGCGGCTCGTCGGAGATCCGGCGGGTGCTCGACAGCGGGTTCACGGCGGCGGCCGAGGGCGGCCGCGACGGCGTGGGCATCGACGTGTTCTTCGGCGGCGGCGACTACGAGTTCCGCAAGCAGGCCGAGGCCGGGCGGCTGGTCCGGCTGCAGGTGTTCGACCACCACCCCGGCTGGTTCGCCCCGGAGGTCATCCCGCAGCAGTTCACCGGCGAGACCTACTACGACCCGCGGCACACCTGGGTCGGCGTGTGCCTGTCCCAGTTCGGCATCTGCTACAACCGCGACGGCCTCGCCCGGCGCGGGCTGCCCGCGCCGCGGCGCTGGGACGACCTCGCCGACCCGCGCTACCGCGGCGCCGTCGCGCTGGCCGACCCGACCAAGAGCGGCTCGGTGGCGCGCGCGTTCGAGATGATCGTCCAACAGCAGATGCAGGAGGCGCTCGCCGAACCCGGCCGGCCGCGCCCCGAGGCGCTCGCCGCCGGCTGGCTGCGCGGCATGCGCCTGGTGCAGGCGATCAGCGCCAACGCCCGCTACTTCACCGACACCGCCACCAAGGTCCCGCAGGACGTCGCCCAGGGCGACGCGGTCGCCGGGATGGCGATCGACTTCTACGGGCGCACCTACAACGAGAAGCACCGGCGGCCCGACGGCAGCTCGCGGCTCGAGTGGGTCGCCCCCGAGGGCGGCACCTCGGTGAGCGTCGACCCGGTGGCGGTGTTCCGCGGCGCGCCCCACCCGGAGGTCGCCCAGGCGTTCGCCGAGTTCCTGTTGGACGAGCGCGGCCAGCTGCTGTGGAACCTGCGGCCGGGCACCCCCGGCGGCCCGCAGGCACGCGCGCTGCGCCGCCTGCCGGTGCGCCGCGACCTCTACACCCCGGACCGCCTGCGGCACTTCGCCGACCCCGCCGCGCTGCCCTACCACAAGACCGGCGGCTTCGCCTATCAGCCCGAGCTGACCGGCAGCCTCTACCTCGCGCTGCGCACGATCGTGCGCTCGATGTGCATCGACTCCCACCAGGAGCTGACCGCCGCCTGGGCGGCGATCCACGCCGGCGGCGGCCCGCACCCGCGCGCGCTCGCGGCGCTCGCCGACATGTCCGCGGTGGACCACGGGCGCGCCACCCGCGAGATCGCCCCGCTGCTCAAGCAGGCCGACCCGCTCGAGGTCGTGCGCTTCAGCGCCGCCCTGTGCGGCACGTTCCGCGCCAACTACCGCCGGGCCATCGCCCTGGCCAGGGAGGACCCGCAATGAAGCGCTCGACCGCCATCCTGGTCACCGCCGCGGTCAGCGCGGTGTTCGCGGGGCTGTTCCTGTTCCCCGCCGTGATGGTGATCGGCGAGGCGTTCCGCGGCCCCCGCGGCGGCTTCACCCTCGCCTACGTCGCCGAGGTGTTCCGCAACCCGGTCTACGTCGAGGGCCTGCGCAACGCCCTGCTGCTGGGCCTCGCCAGCACGCTCGCCACCCTGCTGCTGGCGTTCCCGCTCGCCCTGCTCGGCCACCGCTACGACTTCGCCGGCCGCAAGGCGCTCGGCGCCCTGGTGCTGGTGCCGCTGGTGCTGCCGCCGTTCGTCGGCGCCGTCGGCATCAAGCAGGTCTTGGGCGTCCACGGCGCGCTCAACGCGCTGCTCGTGCGCCTCGGCGCGATGGACGCCGCGGCGCCGTTCGACTGGCTGGCCGAGGGGCGGTTCTGGGGGATCGTGGCGATGAACGCGCTCCACCTCTATCCGATCCTGTACATGAACATCGCGGCCGCGCTCTCGAACCTCGACCCGGCGATGGAACAGGCGGCCCAGAACCTCGGCTGCCCGCCGTGGCGGCGGCTGTGGCGGATCACCCTGCCGCTGGCCATGCCCGGCGTGTTCGCCGGCGCGGCAATCGTGTTCATCTGGAGCTTCACCGAGCTCGGCGTGCCGCTGGTCTTCGAATACACCCGGGTCGCCCCGGTGCAGGTCTTCGACGGCATCAAGGAACTCGGCGGCAACCCGATCCCCTACGCCCTGGTCGCCGTGATCCTCGTCGTCTCGGCGCTCGTGTTCGCCGCCGCCAAGCTGCTGCTCGGCCGCGCCCCCCTCGGCACCCAGCCGCGCCCCAAGGGCCGGGCCGCCGGACGGCGGCTGCACGGACCGCGCTCGCTCGCCTGCGCCGCGGTGTTCCTCGGCGTGTTCCTGCTCGCCTCGGTGCCCCACGCCGGCGTCCTGCTGCTGGCGCTCTCCGGGGACTGGTACGACACGGTGCTCCCGGGCTGGTTCACCACCGGCCACTACGCCGAGGCGCTCGGCCACCCGCTGGTCGTCCCCTCGATCCAGAACAGCCTCGTCTACTCGTCGGGCGCCACCCTGCTCGACATCGTGCTCGGGATCGCGATCGCCTGGGTCGTCGTGCGCTCGACGATCCGCGGCCGCGCCCTGCTCGACGCCCTGGTGATGCTCCCGCTCGCGGTGCCGGGGCTGGTGCTCGCGTTCGGGTTCCTCGCGCTCTCGCAGCCCGGGCGGCCGTTCCACTTTCTGTTAGGACCGGGCGAGAACCCGGCGCTGCTGCTGGTGGTGGCCTACGGGATGCGGCGGCTGCCGTACGTGGTGCGCGCGGCGGTCGCCGGGCTGCAGCAGAGCAACCCGGCGCTCGAGGAGGCGGCGCGCTCGCTCGGCGCCACGCCGTGGCGCACGCTGCGCCGGGTGTCGCTGCCGCTGATCGGCGCCAACCTCGCGGCCGGCGGGATCCTGGCCTTCGCGTTCGCGATGCTCGAGGTGTCCGACAGCCTGATCCTGGCCCAACAGACGGCCCACTTCCCGGTCACCAAGGCGATCTACGCGCTGCTCAGCACGCTGGGCAACGGCACCGAGCTGGCCGCCGCCCTCGGCACCTGGGCGATGCTGTTCCTGGCCGCGGCGATCCTCGGCGCGGTGGCGATCGCCGGCAAGCGCGGCGGGCTGTTCCGGGTGTGAGCTACAGCTCGATCGCGCGCACCTCGGTGATGCCCGGGGTGGCGGCGAACTCGGCGAGCAGCTCCGCGGGCACCGGCGAGTCGGTCTCGATCGCGCTCAGGGCGTTGCCGCGCTGCTTGTTGCGGGCGAGCGACATGTTGGCGATGTTGAGCTCGTGCTTGGCCAGCCCGGTGCCGACGATCCCGACGATGCCCGGGCGGTCGTCGTTGCGCACCACCAGCAGGTGGCCGCGGATGTTGGTGTCGACGTAGAAACGGTCGATCTCGACGATCCGCGGGGTGCGGCCGATGATCGTGCCGGCGACGCGGAAGCGCTGGCCGGCCTTGCGCAGCTCGGCCACCAGCAGCTCGTTGTACTCGGTGTCGGCCGCAATCCGGCTCTCGATCAGCTCGAGGCCGAGCGCCTGGGCGACGGACGGCGCGTTGACGAGGTTGACTTCGGGCTCCTGGCGCGCGCCCTCGAGGTAGCCGGTCAACGCGGTGCGCGTGATCAGCGTGGTGTCCGCCTCGCCGACCGCGCCGTGGTAGCTGATGCGGATCGCGTCGGGCTGGATCGGCCCGAGTTTCGCCAGCAGCCGGCCGAGCGCGCGGGCGAGGTCGAGGTAGGGGCCCACGGCGGCGAGCGTCGCGGCGTCGAGGCTCGGCATGTTGACCGCGTTGCGGATCTCGCCGGTGACGAGGTAGTCGCGGAGCTGCTCGGCGACCTGGATGCCGACGTTTTCCTGGGCCTCGGCGGTGGATGCGCCGAGGTGCGGCGTGCACACGACGCGCGGGAGGCCGAACAGCGGGTGGCCGGCGGGCGGCGGCTCCTGCTGATAGACATCGAGCGCCACCCCGGCCAGCCGGCCGCTCTGGACCGCCGCCAGCGCGGCCGCCTCGTCGACCAGGCCGCCGCGCGCGCAGTTGACCACCAGCGCGCCGCGGTTGAGGCGGGCGAGGCGGTCGGCGTCGAGGATGTTGCGGGTCTGGTCGTTGAGCGGCAGGTGCAGGGTGACGACGTCGGCGCCGGCGAGCGCGTCCTCGACCGTGGGGGCGAGGTCCACCTTGAGTGCCTGGGCGCGCGCCTCGGACAGGAACGGGTCGTAGGCCCTGACCCGCATGCCGAAGGCCAGCGCGCGGCGGGCGAACTCGCTGCCGATGCGGCCCATGCCGAGGATCGCCAGCTGCTTGCCGTGCAGCTCGATCCCCTCGAACTTCTTCCGCTCCCAGCGGCCGGCGACCACCGACGCGTGCGCCTGCGGGATGCCGCGGGCCAGCGCCAGCATCAGCGTGAACGCGTGCTCGGCGGTCGAGATCGTGTTGCCGCTCGGCGTGTTCATCACCACCACCCCGTGGTCGGTGGCCGCCGCGCGGTCGATGTTGTCCACCCCCACGCCGGCGCGGCCGATCACCCGCAGCCGCCCGGCCGCGGCCAGCACCGCCGGCGTCACCTTGGTCTGCGAGCGCACCACCAGCCCGTCGTAGTCGCCGATGATCTTCACCAACTCGGCCTCCGGCAGGCCGGTGCGCACGTCGACGGCAATGTCGGGGTGGGAGGCGAGCACCTCCACCCCATGCTCGGAGATCGGATCGGACACCAGCACACGATAGCGTGACATGACGCCGGCCACTTAGCCGACTGCCCACCCGCTGTCAAAGGCAAGGACGCCCAAACTGCCCCCCCGCCCCGCCCCCCCGCCCCGCGGGGGTGCAGGATTGTCGAATTTCGGGCTTGACCCCGGCCCGGTCCACACGGAAGTCAGGAGTAACGCCACCGAACGGTCTCATGCGGCAGAACGTCGACCAGTGGATCTGTCCGGAATGCGGCGCCGAGGTCGCCGTCGGCGCCTGCGGCTGCCCGCGCTGCCGCGAGGCCGAGCGGCGCCGACGCCGGCGCGAACTCCCCGCCCCGGCCCGCCGCCACTGGCACCACGACGAGATCTACGACGGCCTCGACCTGCCCGACGACGAGTTCGACTACCGCGAGTTCACCGCCCGCGAGTTCGGCCGCCGGCCACACCGCAGGCGCGGGATCGCCTGGTACTGGTGGCTGACCGCCCTGCTGCTGGCCGCGGTGCTCGCCGCCGCCACCCTCGGCGGCCTGTGGTGAGGCGCCCCCCCGCCGCCGGCCGCGCGCCCCTCCCGGCTCACCCGGTATACGAGGACTCGACCCTCCGCGCGACGTCGCGGTAGCCGTAGTCGACCTCGTAGATCTGCTTGAAGCACTCGAGGGCCGCCCCGCCGTCGCCCATCTGCTCGTGGATCAGGCCCTTCTCGTAGAGCACTTCCTTCTTGGTGTTGTCCATCGCGCTGAGGTCGGCCAGCGCGTCGGCGAGCTGCTTGATCGCGAGGTCGAACATGCCCTTGGCGCGGAAGGTCCGCCCTAACAACAGCAGCACGCGGGTGCGGATGTGGGGGTTGCGGGTCGCCTGCTGGAGCTGGGGGATGGCGTTCGAGTAGTCGCCGGAGAAGTAGAGCGCCTGGCCGTATTCGAAGCGCAGCTGGGGGTCGGTCGGGTTCTGGTCGACGCGCTTCTTGGCCTCGCCGACCTGTTCGGCGAGGCGGGCGGCCTTCTTGTCCTCGTATTCGCGGCGCAGCTCCTCGTTGTCGGGGTCGGCCTCGACGGCCTCGTGGAGCTGGCGCAGCACGAAGTCGGCGGACTTGTCGCGCATGATGGCGGCCTTGTTGCCGAGGGCGATGTCGCCGGTGCTGAGCTGGTGGGCCCAGTCGTAGAAGGTGGCGGCGTTCGGCCAGTCCTCGAGTTCCTCGAAGGTGCCGGCGAGTTCCTTGACGTTGGCGAGGTTGTTCGGGTTGTCGTTGTAGCGGGCGATCAGGCGGTCGCGCTTGTCCTCGAGCTGGTCGCGGGTCATGCCGGCGCGGCCGGCGACCTCGAGTTCCTGCATGCCGGCCTCGTCCTTGAGGACGTCGCGCATGCTCTGGGCCTGCTCCCACTTCTGCTTCTGCATCGAGGCGCGGGCGGTGGCGTCCTTGGAGCCCTTGATCGCGTCGGAGTCGGTCGAGTCGATCTCCACGATCGAGTTGTAGACGTCGGCGGCCTCGGTGGGCATGTCGCGGGCGAGGTAGTGCTCGGCGAGCTTGTGGAGCAGCTTGGTGTTGCGCGGGCTGCCCTTGCGCACGGTCTCCAGAGCGAAGGTGGCGCTGTCGAGCATGTTGAGGCGCATGCAGGTCTCATACAGCAGGTCGTTGGCCTGCTCGTTGAAGGGGTCCTTGTCGAGCTCCTTCTCGATCAGCGGCAGCGCGGCGGTGGGTTCCTTCTTCGCGGTGCCGGAGGCCTTCATCAGCGACAGGCCGCCGCCCTGGAGGCCGAACAGGCCGCCCTTCTTCTTGCCGGCGGTCAGTTGGGCCTGGCACCGGCGCAGCGTCTTGCGGCCTTCGAGGAAATCCGGGGCGTCCTTGAGCAGGGCGTGGAGCAGGCTTGCGGCGTAGCTGAAGTTCCTGGTCTCGACCGCGCTGATCGCCTTGAGCCAGAGTGCGCGGAGGTTCTGCGGCAGGTCGGATTCCTTGATCGTGTCGGACATGGGTCGCGGGGCGTCTGGGGCCCGGCGATTGTGGGACGCAAGGGGCAGGATGCAAGTGCAAGATGCGCGGCCCCCGCCCGGCCTACCTGCGCCGCCGGAAGGTCGCGTTCGGGCTGCCGGAGACGCGCCTTGGGGAGCCATCGTCCTCGTCGACCGGGATCGCCGCCGGCGGGGCGCTCTTGCGCGACGACCCCTTGGCTGGGGCCTTGGCGGGGCGCACGGTGTCGCGCGGCGGCAGCACGCCGCTGCTGCCGCCCAGGTCAAGGACATCCGGGGCGATGTCGTAGCGGGAGGTCAGGTCGTTGTTCGAGTGGGCCATCGAGCGCTCGTCGTTGACGATCTGGGGCTGGATGAAGATCAGCAGTTCCTGGCGGTCCTCGACCTTGGTGGTGGTCGAGAACAGCTTGCCGATGCCCGGGATGCTGCTGAGGATCGGGATGCCGGTCACCGAATCGCGGTCGCTGACGGTGATCAGGCCGCCGAGCACGACGGTGGAGCCGTCGGGCACGGTCACGGTGGTGACCAGTTCGCGGGTGCCGATGGTGGGCACCCTGCCGACGCCCTCGATTTCCTGCTCGCCGACGATGTCGTCGTTGAGCAGCGCGATGGTGAGGGTGACTTCGTCGGCGGAATTGACCAGCGGGATGACCTCGAGGCTGAGGACCACGTCGCGGTATTCGATGTTGGTGGAGATGCCGGTGTTGATCCCGCCCTGGTAGCTGTTGGTCGGCACGGCGATGCGCTGGCCGCTGGAGATCGTGCCACGCTGGTTGTTGGTGGTGAAGATGGTGGGCCGCGAGAGGACGTTGAAGCGGCCGGTCGACTCGAGGGCGCGCAGGTAGCCGAACAGGTTCTCGGTGAGCTGGCCGTAGACGCTCAGCCCGGCGTTGGTCGGCATCAGGTCCGGGGAGATCAGGTCGCGCGGGTCGATCGGCACGCCGCCGATCGCCTGGGTCAGCGGCGGGATCCCGCTCGAGCCGGCGATCGCCTTGTTGCCGTTGGTCTGCACGGTATTGAGCCAGTCGAAGCCGATGCTGCTGTCGTCGTTGAGCGAGAGCTGGCCGAAGACGGTGGAGATCATCACCTGCTCGGCCTTGACGTCGAGTTCGTCGAGCAGCGTCTTGATGACCTCGAGGCTCTGCGGCGGGCCTTGGACGACGATGCTGTTGGAGATGTTGTCGGCGACGAGCAGGGTGCGGCCGATGAGGAGCGACTCGGGCGCGGTGCTGACGTCGGGCTCGTTGAGCACGTTGCCCACGCCGGTGCCGCCACCGCCGCCGATGGAGGACGAGTCGCGGCTGCCGCCGGTGCCGAAGCTGGTGCCGCCGCGGGTGCTCGTCTGCTGGGTGCGGCTGCTGGAGCGGGAGGTGCGGGAGGAGCCGCCGGAGGAGCGGCCGCCGCTGACGGCGCCGCCGCCGGCGCCGCCGGTGGTGGACGAGGCGCCCTGGGTGCGCTCGAGCGCGTCGCTGGCGATCGGCAGGAAGTCGGATACGGCGAGGAACTTGAGCTTGCGGCGCAGGTAGTTGCGCTGGTCGGTCGCGGTGTCGAACTCCTTGATCAGCCCCTCGACGAAAATCAGGTCGATCGGCCGGCCCATGATGAAGATCCGGTTGGTGCGGGGCTCGGCGACGATCTGGACCGGGGTTTCCTCGCCTGCGCTGCCCCCGTCGCCACTGGCCGCGGCGGCCGGGTTGGGCAGGCCCGGGGGCAACTGCGGGGCGGTCGGCTGGCCGGAGCGCTGGACGCCGGCGGACCGCTGCGCCTGCTGCTGGGTGTTGAGGATCTCGTTGAGGGTTTCGGCCAGCTCGGTGACGTCGGCGTGCTCGACCTTCACGAAGCGGGTGGCGACCTGGGCGGAGGGGACGTCGATCTGATCCTTGAGTTCGACCAGCATGCGGATCAGCTGGGTGTTCTCGGTGATCACGATTGCCGAGGCGTTCGGCACCGCGGCGATCGAGCCGTAGGTGCCGAACTGGCCGATCACCTGGGTGAACGTGCGCACCGCCTCGTCCGGCTTGATGTACTCGAGCATCATCACGTAGGAGACCACCGCGTCGCCCTCCGGCAGCTCGTTGACGTCAAGGTAGAGGTCGACGCCGACGTTCTTCGGGTTGGTGCCGCCGGTCGCGCTGACCAGCTTGTCGATCCCGTCGCCCGCGGGCACGAACACCAGCCCCTCGAGCAACGCGGCCTTCTTGAGCAACTCGGCCGCCTCGCCGTTGGTCAACGGCGGCTCTTGGACGAAACTGATCATGACCTGGGCGGCGGCCGAGCTGACGATCACCCGGCGGCGGGTGTAGCCGCTGTAAAGCTGCGCGACCAGGTTGCCGTCGGCCTGCGGGTGCTCGATCCGCTCGGTGATCGGCTGCCGCGCCCATTCGTCATCCGACATGTTCGCCGCAGCCTGCGCGGCAAGCGCCGGGTTCACCCCCGGCGGGCGAATCCCCACCCCCGGCCGCACCGGCGGCGGCACCCCAACAGGCGGCTGCGGAACCACCGGCTGACCCGGCTGCGCCGCAGGCTGCCCCGGCTGCGCCGCAGGCTGACCCGGCTGCGCCGCAGGCTGACCCGGCTGCGCCGCAGGCTGCCCCGGCTGCGCCGCAGGCTGCCCCGGCTGCGCCGCAGGCTGACCCGGCTGCGCGGCCGGTTGACCCGGTTGGGCGGCCGGTTGGCCTGCGGGTTGGGCCGGTTGCCCTGCGGGTTGGGCCGGTTGCCCTGCGGGTTGGGCCGGTTGGCCTGCGGGTTGGGCCGGTTGGCCTGCGGGTTGGGCCGGTTGCCCTGCGGGCTGGGCCGGTTGGCCCGGTTGCTCGGCTTGTTCCGGCTGGGCCGGCTGCCCCGGTTGGGCTTGCGGCTGACCTTCCGGCCGGGCCGGTTGGCTGGCTGTCTTGGCCGGTTCGGCAGTGCGGCCCGGGCGGGCCGGCGGTTCCCCGCCCGGCTGTTGGGCGGCGACGAGTGAGAACAGGGCGGCAACGAAGGTCAGGGGCAGGATGCGCGAGTGCATGGGGACGGGAGCCGGAGGCCGGGATTGGGAAGGTGGTGGGTCAGCGGCGTCCGCCGCGATCGCGATTGAACTGCGGGCCGCCCGGGGACTGCCCCGGCGGTCCGCCTTGCCCGGGCTGCCCGGGCTGCGGGATCACCCGCATCCGCGGCGGGCGCTGCCCCGGTTGGCCCGGGACGTTGGGCTGGCCGGGCTGCGGCGGCACCTGCCCCCGCGCCTGCGCCGCCTGGGCCGCCTTGGCCTGCATTTGGGCCTGCGCCTGGGCCTTGGCGGCGGCGGCGCCGCGGGTGCTGAGCACCTTGTCGTCGTAGGTCACCTTGCCGCGCTTGGCCCCGCTGGCGATGGTCACCTCGGTCTTCTTGTAGTCCTTCGGATCCTGCTTGACTTCAACGATCTGGAACTCGGCCGCGGAATCAGCCTGGCTGATGACCTTCTGCAGGTTGGCCTCCTTGCGGCTGAACAGGACCACCCGGTAGAGGCCGTTGAGGGTGGAAACCCCACCCAGTGCCCAGTCCTCGAACGGATTGACCTCGACCGCCGGGCCGCTGCTCTCGACCACCGGCTTGGTGGTGAACGGCGAGTTCATCCACAGCGAGGTGTAGGTCGCCAACGGCGGCTTCTTGGGCGCCGCGGCACCGGCCGGCAGCACCAGCAAGGCAATCAGGATGGTGGTGGCGAACGCGGGGTGTTTCATGGCCTGATGGCTTCAGCGGTTGCGGCGGCGGCCGGCTCGTCCTGGCGGATGAACCACTGCTCGACCACCGCCTTGCAGTCGATCAAGGTATCGTCGTCCCGTTTCGGCGAGAGGTCCAGCCCGGTGACCGCCCGGAACTCGGTGGGCGTCTGCAGCCGGTCGAGCCAGCGGTAGAGCGCATCCTCCTTGCCGTTGACCTGCAGCTCGACCCGCGCCCGGTGATAGGTGGACCCCGGGTCGCCGACCGAGGGCAGGATCCGCTGCCGCTCGATCGTCAGGCCGTTGCGCGAGGCCTCGGTCTGCGCGAACCGCTGCAGCCCGGCCTCGGCCTCCTGGACCGCCGCGGTCTGCGGCACGTTCTTCTCCAGCCACTCGATCTCGTCGGCATACTGCTCGCGCATCTCGATGAAGAAATCCGCGTTCTTGAGCGTGAGCTGGTGCCCGCCGAGGTCGCGGGCCACCCTGGTCTTGAGCGGCTCGTAGACCTTGAAATAGACGCCCAGGTTCACGAGCAGGAACCCTGCCGCGCCAAGCAGAACGACCAGTTTCTTCTCGCGTGGACTCATTGGGTGGCGACGTCCTGCCGGACTCCGGTGAAGGTAAAGCTCCAGTTGCCCTTGTTTGTCTGTTGCGGCGGGGGGTTTTCCCAACGGTAGTCCGTCAGCCGGTCGTTGCGGGTCAGCGCCAGGCTGAGCGCCTGGATCGGCCCCGGCTCCTGCGCCTCGCCCACCAGCCGGATCTGCTTGATCTTGCCGGCGTCGTCGCCGCTCATCTCGGCGGTCTGCAGCCGCAGGCCCGAGTTTGCCGGGATCTGGCGCACCGATTGGAGCAACAACTGCATCGGCCACTGGCCGGGGTCGACCACCGGGCCGAGTTCCTCCCACCGCTGCCGGTGGCCCTCGAACTCGTCAACCACCGGCCGCACCGCGGCGGCCTTGACGCCGAGCCGCTTCGCCTCCCGCGTGGCGCTCCACAGCCCAAACGCAAGCCAGCCGACCAGCGCCAGGTAGGCCAGCCCGCAGCCGGCGGCGAGCGCGAGCTGGCGGTGGCGGCGCGCGCGCTCGCGACGGGCGGCACGGACGTCCTCGGGCAGCAGCCGGCTGCGCGGCTCGGGCAGTGCCGGTGCCGGCCGGGGTTCAACGGCGACCCGGCCTGGGAACGCGTGCTCGAGCGCCGCGGGATGGGGCGGCGGCTCGCCATCGAACCACACCACCACCCGCTCCGGGTCCATCCCCATCCGCTGCAGGGCGAGCTGGGTCAGCGCCAGGTGGACCTCCCCGGCGACCGACTCGTCGGGCGCCGGCTCGGCGCAGGTCGTCGCCTGCGCATACACCAGACCCCCACCCGGCCCGCCGATCGCGAACACCCAGCGGCCGAACTCGCGCCACAGCGCGAGCCCGCCGGCCGGGACCGGCAGCGCCCGCGCCGAGAGGTCGAACTCCTTCGGGCTGCGCGGCGGCAGGTCCCCCTCGCCCGGAGCCCGCAGCACCACCGTGAGCAACTGCGTGTCCTCCTCCCCGCGCGCCACCACGAACGAATCGACCAGCTGGCCCGCGTTCTCGTCGGGCTTGATCCCCAGCCGCTCGATGTGCATCAGCGCCATGTCGCCGAACAGGCCGTCGTCGGTGGTGGTGCCACGGAACGGCACCGAGGTCACCTCGCGCACCGGAAAGAGCATCACCACATCGCCCGCCGGCACGCGGCCAAGCTCACCCGCCTGCGCCACCCCGCTGGCCTCCACCAGCTGGAACGGCCCGCCGGCCGGGCCCAACCACGCCTCCCAGCCGTCCGCCCCGGGCACAAGCACCACAATGTCGCCTTTCTGGCTCATGGAATCGGTTCTTCGAACTTCTCGAGAATCGCCGGACGGCCGGTGCGGTTGCGGACGATCAACGTGATCAGGTGACGCGCCCCGGCCGAGTAGCCGATGCTCTCGATCCGGGTGGTCGTGTCGTTGACGGTCAGGCGCGGCGTGACAATCGCGCGCATCATCTCCGGAACCCCGAGGATGGCAAGCACCTCCTCCAGATTCTGAAACCGGGCGTCGTCCTCGGTGTCGCGGATCTGGTCGGGACCAAGCACGGTTTCCACCACCGCCTCCGCATCCTCGACCGATACCTCGGCCGCAGCCGCAATCAGCTCGGCCTCGGCCTCGTTGGCGTCGAGCGCCCCGCCGCTCCACACCGTGAACCAGTTGCGCCAGTCCGGCCGCACCGCCTCGACCATCTCCATGCCCGCCACCAGCCGCATCTCGTCAAGGCTGTAGAACGGCCGGTTGAACGGCTGGTTGATCCGCCCCTGGTCCTCATACCAGTCGACCTCCACCCCGTTCAGGCTCACGAAATCATCGCCGTCCACCCAGTCGGCCAGCGCGTCGACGACCGCCTCGGCCTGGTCCATCTCGAGCCCCCAGTCGATGAACATCGAGCGCAACAGCGGCTTGTCGTCGCGGACCAGCAGCGCGTTGATGTTGAACCGCGCGGCCTCGGAGGCCAGCCGCACCTCGAACCCCTCGAAGTCGTCCCCGAAACTCTGCTTGAGCACCGGGTCGTCGCGCTCGACCGCCGGGTTGGCGCCCACCGCGATCCCCGCCTCGGCGAGCTGCCGGGCCCGAAACCCCGTGATCTGCGCCGACACCACGTCGACGTCCAGCTTGACCACCTGCACGGTCGCCAACGCGGTGAACGCCAGGATCGCGATCAGCCACAGCACCGCCACCAGCGCCGAACCCCGGCGCCGTGCCCCACAACGTGTCGCTTCGCAGGTCATCTCATCGCAGCCGGTTCACGCCTAACGACCACCACCCCCGCCGGGGCCGCCGCCACCACCACCCGGCCGCCCGCCGCCACCACCGCCCGGCCACCCGCCGCCGCCACCCGGCCGGCCGCCGCCACCGCCGCCGGGCCGCCCGCCGCCGCCACCCGGCCGCCCGCCACCGCCGCCGCCGCCGGGCCGGATCTCGATGTCCGGGCCGCCGCCTTCCCCGCCCTGTCCGCCGCCGCCCGCGCCGCCGCCACCGGCCACCCCCTGGCCCCCGCCCTGCTGCAGCTGGCGCATCATCACTTCCGGGTTCTGCTTGGGCGGGATCCAGAACACCTGCCGGATCTTGTCGCCCTGGGCACCGAAGGCAATCGTCAGCTCGACCTGCAACGGCATCCGCCCCCGGATGTCCCAGTCCCACTCCCATTCGAGCGTGCGCCCGTCCAACACCCGCCATTCGAACATGCGCACGTCCTCCAGCAGCACGATCTCGGCGAACGGCTCGGTCGCCAGCGGCCCCTGCGAGGTGTCCGCGGTGTCCTCCAGGATCTCGTCCTCGTAGTAGCGCAGCACCACGTCGAGAAACCCGTCCCGGCGCAGCACCGGCGCCAGCTGCACCGCCTTGGCCACCTTCTCGGTGCCGCCCCACGTGAACGACATCGGCACGTCCTGGAAGGTCAGCTCCGACAGGTAGTGGCTGCCGGAGTCCTCGGTCACCAGGTCGAACACCGTGTTGCCCGGCAGCGAGGAAAACCGCTGGCCGAGCATCTCGAAAAACGCCTGCTGCAGCATCGCCTCCCCCTGCCCCCGGATCACCTCGTTGCTCAGCGCCAGCGACGTCCGCGCGGTGATGAACACCGCCCCGATCACCAGCGAAAACACCAGCATCGCCAACACCAGCTCGAGCAGCGAAAAGCCCCTCGGGGAGCGCGGCCGCCCCGCCCGGCCCGGCACGAAACGCCCGGCGCCCCCGCCCTCCCGGCCCGCCTGCCCGGCGCTGGTTTCTCCCCGTCCCGCGTTCACGGCTGGTACAACCTCCCGTAGCGCCACGTTTCCGCACTCCGCTCCTCCCACTTGTCCCCCTCGAGCCAGAACACCGTCACCTCGATCCGCCACATCTCCTGCAGCAACTCCCCCTCCTGGTTCTCGATCTCCAGCGGCTCGATCAGGGTGTCGACCTCCATCCCGAAGTCCTCCAAGTCCACCGTCGTCTTGCCCTCCTCGAGCGTCGGCAGCGACAACGCCTCCTCCAGCGAACTCTCCAGCGCCCGCGTGATCCGCAGCTCCCGCTGCGCATCCGACGCCAGCTTGCCCACCCGGTGCAGCGCCACCACAAACCCGGTGGCCGCCATCGAAAACACCCCCACCGCCAGCACCACCTCGAGCAGGGCGACACCCCGCGCTGACCGCCCGCTCCTCATTGCGCCACCATCTCCCCGTCCCGCACCGCCGCCGTCAGCGGGTGATACTCCTGCGACAGCCAGCTCCGGCCGTCGTCGACCTCAAACCGCACCGTGATCGGCTCGCACAGGCCGTCCGGGTCGAACCGCCACACCAGCCACGTCCGCTCGTCGTCAAACACCAGCCAGTCGTCGCTGCCCCACCGCCGCGCACCGATCACCATCCCGTCGTCGGCCTGAAACTCGCCGCGCACCGCCCCGCCGCGCCCGCCGCCCGCCTCGTCCAGCTCGGCCAGCTCGTCGGGATCCACCACCCCCGCCTCCGCCAGCGGCCCCATCCGCACCGTGCCGTTGCAGAAATACAGCGCATACGGCGTCCGGCGCAGCATCGCCACCGCCCGCGCCCGCTTGGCCATCGACTCCACCTCGGTCGCCGCACGCTGGAGCCGGCGCGTCGAGGCGTTCATGACCAGGAACCCCACCGTCCCCCCGGCCATCACCGCCAGGATCGCGATCACGATCACGATCTCCAGCAACGTGAAGCCGCCCCGGAGCCCCCTAGCCCGAAGTGTCCTGGGTGCTGATGTCATCCGCCGTGTTCTCCTTGCCGTCGGGCCCCAGGGACCGGATGTCGGGCTCGCTCGGATCCTTGGTGCCCGGATACTGGTAGCGATACTCGTTGCCCCACGGGTCCACCGGCACCGAGTCCAGCACCTTCTCCCAGCGCCGCGGCACCGGCGGCGTCGACGGACGCGCCACCAGCGCCTGGAACCCCTGCTGCGTCGAGGGGTAATACCCGGCCAGGTTCCGGTAGGTCATGAAGCTCGACTTGAACGCCAGCAGGTCGCCGTCGACCCGGTTGATCTTCGCACTGTTCAGAATCCGCGGCCCCACCACCCCCACCGCCCCGCCAAGGAGCAGCGCGATGATCCCGAGCACGATGACCATCTCGAGCAGGGTGAAACCGGCGCCGCCAAGCGCCGCCCGGCCGGGTTGACTGTTCGGATTACATGGTGAATTGCACATGCCTGTGTGGATTGGGCTCGCCCACAGCCTTACGCCGATACAACCGCCGCGCGATGAAAAAGTTGTCGCCGATTCCCCCGAAATCCTTGCCAGCCCGCGCCCCATCCCCCATCGATGAACCGAGCTTGCCCATGAAACACGTCCTGATCATCGGCGCCGGCGGCGTCGGCAACGTGGTCGCACACAAGTGCGCCATGAACCCCCGCCCCTTCGCCACCATCACCCTGGCCTCCCGCACCCTCGCCAAGTGCGACGCCATCGCCGCCGAGGTCGCCCGCCGCACCGGCCGCACCATCGCCACCCGCCGGATCGACGCCGACGACGTCGCCGCCACCACCGCCCTGCTCCGCGATCTGCGCCCCGACCTGCTCCTCAACGTCGCCCTGCCCTATCAGGACCTGCCACTGATGGACGCCTGCCTGGCCGCCGGCGTCGACTACCTCGACACCGCCAACTACGAGCCCCCGGACGTCGCCCGCTTCGAGTACTCGTGGCAGTGGGCCTACCACGACCGCTTCCTCGCCGCCGGCCGATCCGCGCTGCTCGGCTCCGGCTTCGACCCCGGGGTGACCAACGTCTTCACCGCATGGGCGCTCAAGCACCACTTCGACGAGATCCACACCCTCGACATCATCGACGTCAACGGCGGCGACCACGGCAAGCCGTTCGCCACCAACTTCAACCCGGAGATCAACATCCGCGAGGTCACCGCCCCCTGCCGCCACTGGGAGGACGGCACCTTCGTCGAGACCCCCGCGATGTCCACCCACCAGCCGTTCACCTGCCCGCACAACGTCGGCACCTATCAGATCTACCGGATCTACCACGAGGAGCTCGAGTCGCTCGTCAGGCACATCCCCACGCTGCGCCGCGCCCGGTTCTGGATGAGCTTCTCGCCCAACTACCTCAAGCACCTCGAGGTGCTCCAGAACGTCGGCATGACCCGCATCGACCCGGTCGTCTATCAGGGCGTCGCGATCGTCCCGCTCCAGTTCCTCAAGGCCGTGCTCCCGAACCCCGGCGACCTCGGCCGCTCGACCAGGGGCAAGACCTGCATCGGCAACGTGATCACCGGGGTCAAGGACGGCGCGCCCAAGGCGGTCTACATCTGCAACATCTGCGACCACGAGGAGTGCTTCGCCGAGGTCGGCTCGCAGGCGATCTCCTACACCACCGGCGTGCCCGCCATGATCGGCGCCAAGCTGATGCTCGAGGGCGCCTGGCGCAGGCCCGGCGTCTGGAACATGGAACAGCACGACCCCGACCCGTTCATGGCCGCCCTCGGCCAGCACGGCCTGCCCTGGTCCTGCATCGAGCTCGACCCCGCCCGCGCCGCGGAACTGCGGGTCGTCTAGGCCGCCGGGCGATCCGCGATGGGTGCCGGGATCACATCCACCCCTGAGCCCGCGCCCCCGCCGCCCCTCCCGCATCCGACTTGAGCCTTGAACCGCGAACCCTGCTTCCTCGTCTCCCTCGCCGCCCTCGAGCGCAACGCCCGCACCCTCCGCGCAGTGGCCGACGCCGCGGACTGCCGCGTCGTGCTCGCCCTCAAGGGCTTCGCCTGCTGGAAGGCGTTCCCCGCCCTGACCCCCCACCTCGACGGCTGCTGCGCCTCCGGCCTGTGGGAGGCCCGCCTCGCCCGCGACCATTTCGGCAAACAGCTGCTCACCTACTCGCCGGCCTACTCGGAACCCGAGGTCGCCGAACTGTGCGGGTTCACCCACCACCTCGACTTCAACTCGCTCACCCAGTGGCAGCGGTTCCGCGCCCAGGTCACCGCCCACCCACGCTTCCGCGCCGGCCAGCTCCGCTGCGGCCTGCGCATCAATCCCCAGCTGTCAACCGGCACCACCCCGCTCTACGATCCCTGCGCGCCGGGGTCCCGCCTCGGCGTCACCGCCGACGAGCTCGCCGGCCATGACCTGACCGGCATCTCCGGCCTCCACTTCCACACCCTCTGCGAACAGGACTCCGACGACCTCGAACGCACGCTCGAGGCCGTCGACGCCGGGTTCGGCCGCCTCCTGCGCTCGCCGCAGATCTCCTGGCTCAACCTCGGCGGCGGCCACTGGATCACCAAGCCCGGCTACGACCGCCACCGCCTCGTCCGCCTCGTCCGCGAAACCCGCGCCCGCTATCAGGTCGAGGCCTGGCTCGAACCCGGCGAGGCCGCCGCCATCCACACCGGCGTGCTCCGCGCCACCGTGCTCGACGCCTTCCAGTCCGCCGGCCACCACCACGCAATCCTCGACGCCTCCGCCACCGCCCACATGCCCGACGTGCTCGAAATGCCCTACCGGCCCGAGGTCTACCTCGTCGAACCCGGACCCGGCCCCACCGGGGAAACGGTTTCCCCAGCCGCCGGCGCGCCCCACGCCCCCGTCGCCGCAACCCCCACCACGCCCCACCAACCCGACCTCCCTCCCGTCCCGCCCCCGCCCCACCCCGCCGTCCAACTGCCCGGCGAACGCTACCACCCCGCCCTCAACCCCGCCTCCCTCCCCGCCATCCACCCCCCGCACTCCGTGACCCGCCTCGCTGGCCCCACCTGCCTCGCCGGCGACGTGATCGGCGACTACGCCTTCCACCGCCCGCTCGTCCCCGGTGACATCCTCGTGTTCGACGACATGGCCCACTACACCATGGTCAAGACCACCACCTTCAACGGCGTCCGCCACCCCGCCATCACCCTCCAACACCCCGACGGCTCCCTCGAGACGATCCGCCGCTTCCACTACCGGGACTTCCGCGACCGCCTCGCGTGACCCCACACCCCACCGCCGTTCCCCACTCCCACCTCGACACACCCCCGCCCCCCGCGCGACACTTTCCCACCATGTCCTCCTCCCTGTTCGGCAACCTCTCCCCCCACCTGCTCCAACTCGCCTGGCTCAGCTTCGGCCTGCTGCTCGGCTGCACCCAACTGGCCGCCTGCGTGCTGCTGCTCAGGGAACGCCACCCCGGCCCCTGGCTGATGCTCGCCGGCGCCGTGGTCTCAACCCTCTGCGGCGCCACCAGCCACGCCCTGATCATCCATGCCAGCCTGCGCGGCTCGTTCAACGCCACCAGCATCCTCCCCAAACTGCTCGCCGCCGTCTCCGTGTTCTCGTCCCTCGGCACGCTCGCCTTCGCCATCGGCCTGCTGCTCTACGCCTGCCACCGCCGCTCCCTCGCCACCCTCCACCACCCAACCCCCTCCCACTGACCCCTCCCACCTCGCCGCGCAACAATCCTGGTCGCAGCCGCGACAAGAATTGTCGCGCGTTCCCGGCGGCCGGGCCGGTGGATGGGCGTGAAAGGAGCCGGACCGTGTGGCGATTTGCGTCGCGCACCCCTCGCGTTCCGGGTTATCGTTGCGCCGTGCCCGAACTGTTCGACAACCTGCCGGACGATTCCCCGGCAGGCCCAGTGCCGGGCGAGCCGCTGGCCGCCAGGATGCGCCCGCGCACGCTCGACGAAATCGCCGGCCAGGAACACATCCTCGCCCCCGGCAAGCTCCTCCGCCGGGCGATCGAGGCCGACCGCTTCACCTCGCTGATCTTCTACGGCCCGCCAGGCACCGGCAAGACCAGCCTCGCCGGCGTGGTCGCCCGCACCACCGGCTCGCGCTTCGAGTCGCTCAGCGGGGTGGAGTCCAACGTCGCCGAAATCCGCGCCAAGATCGAAGCCGCCCGCACCTGGCGCGACCTGCGCGGCCGCACCACGATCCTGTTCATCGACGAGATCCACCGCTTCAACAAGGCCCAACAGGACGTCCTGCTGCCCCACGTCGAACGCGGCACCGTGCGCTTCATCGGCGCCACCACCCACAACCCGTTCTTCTACGTCAACTCGCCGCTGGTCTCCCGCTCCCAGATCTTCCAGCTCGAGCCGGTCCCCACCGACGCCGTCCTCGCCGTCCTGCACCGCGCCCTCGCCGACCCCGAACGCGGGCTCGCCCACCACCACGTCGACGCCGCCGACGACGCCCTGCGCCACCTCGCCGAAATGTCCGACGGCGACGTCCGCCGCGCCCTCACCGCACTCGAACTGGCCGTCCTCACCACCCCGCCCGGCCCCGCCGGCACCGTCGTCCTCGACCTCCCGGTGGCCGCCGAGTCGATTCAGCGCAAGCCGGTCGTCTACGACGCCGACGGCGACGCCCACTACGACACCGCCTCGGCGTTCATCAAGTCGATCCGCGGGTCGGACCCCGACGCCGCCCTCTACTGGCTGGCCAAGATGCTCCACGCCGGCGAGGACCCCAGGTTCATCGCCCGCCGCCTCGTCATCTCCGCCAGCGAGGACATCGGCCTCGCCGACTCCAACGCCCTGCGCGTCGCCGTCTCCGCACACCAGGCGGTCGAGTTCATCGGCATGCCCGAGGGCCGCATCCCCCTCGCCCACGCCACCGTCTACCTCGCCACCGCCCCGAAGTCCAACACCGCCTACGCCGCCCTCGGCCGCGCCCAGGCCGACGTCGAGTCCGGCCGCACCCTCGCCGTGCCCCCACACCTGCGCACCCCCACCCGCAAGCGGCTCGCCCAGGCCTCCGGCACCCCCGAGGACCAGCTCCGCTACCTCTACAGCCATGACTTCGAGGGCGCATGGGTCCCCCAGGCCTATCTGCCCGAGGGCCGCCGCTACTATGAACCTGGTGGCAACGGCCTCGAACAACGGATCAAGGAGCGCCTCGACCACTGGCGCAAAACCTTCGAACAGGACGCCTGACCACCCCGCCCAAGGACGAAAACCGCGCCAAAAGCAAGCACTTTCTGCACCCTTTTTCTTCGCCCCGCCCGCGAAAACCATTGCGCCCGCACCAGCCCGTGCTAGCATCCCCATGACTGCTGTGTTCGCCATAAATGGCAGCGTGCTCGAACCGATGCGATAAACCAGGGGGCCACACCAGACGCGGCCGATGTCATGCCTTCACTGGACGACAGACGCCGCACGGAGCCCCCACCTGATGAGCTTGGGAACGTGGCTCACAACGCCATGGACGGCACGGCGGTGACTCACCGGCACGGCGGCGGCCCTGACCAGGGCCGCCGCCGCCGCCATTGATTGCCCCTTGCACCGCCACTCGCGGGCTGCTATCGGCCGCCACCGCAGCGATGCCCGCCGAACCGACTGAACCGCCCGCACGGGTCGCCAACGTCCCACCGGAGGTCACCGGCCAGCCGCGGCGCGTCGTCGTCGGCCGCGTGACGTGGCGCGACACGTTCGCCGCGCTCAGGCACCGCAACTTCCGCCTGTTCCTCGCCGGCCAGCTCGTGTCCCTCATCGGCGGCTGGATGCAGAGCACCGCCCAGGGGTGGCTCGTCTATCAGCTAACCGGGTCGAAGGTCCTGCTCGGCACCGTGGTCGCCGTGGGGACGCTGCCGCTGCTGCTGTTCTCGGTGTGGGGCGGCTCGCTGGCCGACCGGCACCCCAAGCGCACCGTCATCCTGTTCACCGAGGCCGCGCAGATGACGCTGGCGTTCGCGTTCGCGGCGCTGGTGTGGAGCGCGCGCATCCAGCCGTGGCACATCCTGGTGCTGGCCGCGCTCGGCGGGGTGGCGATGGCCTTCGGCATGCCCGCGCGGCAGGCGTTCACCGTGGAGATGACCAGCCGCAAGGACCTGATGAACGCGATCTCGCTGAACAGCTCGGTGTTCAACGCCGCGCGCATCGTCGGCCCCTCGGTGGCCGGCCTGCTGATGGCGCGGGCCGGCATCGCCTGGTGCTTCCTGATCAACGGCCTGAGCTACACCGCCGTGATCGCCGGCCTGCTGATGATGCGCCTGCCGCGCCACGTCCCGCCGGCGGCCGCCCATTCGGCCGCCCGCCACGTGGTCGAGGGCTTCGCCTACGTGGCCAGGCACCGGCAGGTCCGCATGCTGTTCCTGCTCCTCGCCGTGGTCGGCGTCTTCGGCTGGTCCTACTCGGTCCTGCTGCCCGCCTACGCAACCGACGTGCTGCGCGTGGGCGAGGCCGGCTACGGCGCCCTGCTCAGCGCCAACGGCATCGGCGCGCTCGCCGGCGCCCTGACCGTGGCCACCTGCGGCAGCCGCGTCCGGCCGCGGCGGCTCATCCTGACCGGCCTGTGGGTGTTCGCAGGCATGCTCGGGCTGCTGGCCGTGGTGCGCTGGCTGCCGCTGGTGCTGGCGTGCCTGGCGGTCAGCGGCTGGGGAATGCTGCTCTACTTCGCAACCACCAACACCCTGGTCCAAACCAACGTTCCGGATGCGATGCGCGGCCGCGTGATGGGCATCTGGGCACTGGTGTTCGGCGGCACCACCCCGCTCGGCGGCCTGGAGTCCGGCCTGCTCTCACAGGCCGTCGGCGTGCCGTGGACGATCGCCGCCGGCGCCACGATCTGCGCCGGGGCCGGACTGGCCGCATGGTGGGCATCCCGCCACTCCAACGCCGCCGCAAGCGGCTGAAACCGGCGTCCACCGATGCCCGCGCGGCGGCTCCGGCCACCCCCGGCCGCTGGCGGCCGAATGACGATTTTCGCCGCGACGGGCACAGTCGGCACCAATTCTGCTTTCCGCCGCTCCGACCGCGCATGAACACCCTCTACCTGAGCAACCTGCCCTTGGGGGCCGTCGCCGCCCTCTGCTTCCTCACCGCCACACCGGCCCACGCCGCCACCCCCGCCACCCCGCCGCCCACCCCGACGCTCGAGCAGCGCGTGGCCGGCCTCGAGGCATATATGGCCAACGGCGACCCGTCCGCCCCGCTGCGCGACGCCACCGGCCACATCCCCGCCGGCCTCACCTCCCCGGTGGTCGGGGTGGCAGGGCCCGGGCACAACGGCTTCATCATGATCTGCGCCGCCCTGGTGCTGTTCATGACCCTGCCCGGCCTCGCGCTGTTCTACGGCGGCCTGGTGCGCACCAAGAACGTGCTCTCGGTGATGGCCCAGTGCCTCGGCCTCGCCGGGGTGGTGGCTATCCTGTGGTGGGCCGTCGGCTACAGCCTCGTCTTCGGCACGAACTTCAACAGCGGCCTGCTCGGCGGCAGCGAGCACTTCTTCCTCCGCGGCGTGGACAGCGCCCCAAACACCAATTACGCGATGTGGATCTCCCACAACGTGTTCGCGATGTACCAGCTGATGTTCGCCATCATCACCCCCGCGCTGATCGTGGGCGCAATCGCCGAGCGGATGAAGTTCTCCGCACTGCTGCTCTTCATGACGCTGTGGATGCTGCTGGCCTACTTCCCGCTGGCACACATGGTCTGGGGCGCAACCGGGCTGATGAACGGCGCCTGGAACGCCGCCGCGGCGGTCAAGGCGATCGACTTCGCCGGCGGCACCGTGGTCCACATGTCGTCCGGTTGGTCCGCCCTCGCACTGTGCCTCATCCTCGGACCCCGCCTCGGCTTCGGCCGCACCCCCATGCCGCCCCACAGCCTGGTCCTGTGCATGGTCGGCACCGGCATGCTCTGGGTCGGCTGGTACGGATTCAACGCCGGCTCCGCGCTCGCAGCCGACGGCATCGCCGCCACCGCCTTCACCACCACCACCCTCGCCACCGGCGTCGCCTCGCTCACCTGGGCCGCCGCCGAGTTCATCACCCGCGGCAAGGCCAGCGTCCTCGGCTTCTGCTCAGGCACCGTCTCCGGCCTCGTCGTCGTCACCCCCGCCGCAGGCTTCATCAGCCCCACCGCCGCCGCGCCACTCGGCCTGCTCGCCGGCGCCATCCCCTTCCTCGCCTGCACCAAACTCAAACACCTGCTCCACTACGACGACGCCCTCGATACCTTCGGCGTCCACGCCGTCGGCGGCACCCTCGGCGCCTTCCTCACCGGCATCCTCGCCAACCCCTCGGTCAACCCCAACCTGCTCGCCAACCTCAGCCTCGTCGCCGGCAACACCCTCTGGCTCGAACAACTCAAGGCCATCGGCCTCACCGCCACCCTCGCCGTCGCCGCCACCACCGCCATCGCCCTCCCCATCAAAACCCTCCTCGGCCTCCGCCCCACCCCGGAAGCCGAACTCGAAGGCCTCGACCTCACCGACCACGGCGAGGAAGGCTATATCTACGAAGCCAAGTCCTGACCCACACCCCTCTGCCCCTCCTGAAAGAAACAAGACACCCATCAAATGGCAAGAAACAAGACACCCATCAAATGGTGGTGGCAAGAAACAAGACACCCATCACCCATCAAATGGTGGAAAGAAACAAGAAAGAAACAAGACACCCATCAAATGGGGGGAAACGGAAAAGACACCCATGCAAAGCTGGTTGCTTGCAGCCCAACAGACCGGGCGCGTGGATGCCGGAGTGGGCCCTGCCCGTCGGTGCGGGGGGCGGCGGGGAGTTGCGGGCAGGGCACGCGAGAACGAGGGAGCACTCGCTCGCCGGCGGGCGTGGATCCCGGGAAGCGTGCGGCCGGCGGCGAGGCCCGGGGAGATTCCGGTGAGGGGATGGCGCGGCAGCGGTCCCCTCACAGCAGGCGCAGGACGGGGCCGGGCACGGCAGGCCGGCAAGCAGCCGCAGCCGGCGCCCTAACCGGCGGCGGAGTGGCGCCGGCGGGCGCCCTAACAGGCCACGGCGTAGAGCCGGCGGGCACCGGCGTGGCCGCGCAGCCAGGCCCGCCCGGTGGCCTGAGCCATGGCGCGCAGTCGCCGCAGCGTTCCGGCCACGCGGCAGAACAGCCCGCCGAAGTGCTCGACGTTTGCGACCCATCGCTCGACGTCGAGCTCCAGGCGTTCGAGCGCGGGGCGCAGGTCTGCGGACAGGCTCCCGCGCTTGTCCGAGCGGATCTGGCGGCCCGTCCAGTCGAGCAACTCGAGATACCGTTCCAAGTCGATGGTCGGCAACTGGCTCATCGAGGGAGGCGGGCGGAGCGGGGCGTCGCGACGCCGCCCATCCGCCGCGCCGGGCCGATCCGCGCCGTCCGGCCCCGTTGCGGAACCGCCCCCTCCGAGCGGCGCGAGCCAGGCGTCGCGGCGGGCCGTGGCGCGGGCTCCCGCAATCCATCGCGCCTGCTCCGGACTCGGCTGGTCGGGCGCCCGCTCGATTTGGCGCCGGGCCCGGCAGGCGACCGCGCGGTCCTGTGCGCTGGTGAACGCGCTGTCCTCGGGTGTCTCGGCGAGGCCGGCACGCACCGGGTTGAGGTCCACATAGACCATGCACGCCAGCACCGCACCGGCGTCTTCCAGCCGCTGGCAGTCGAAGCGCCCCTCCCAGAAGTGGCCCGTGCACTCGTCCTCGCGGTTGGCGCGGCGCGCGATCGGCTCGTTGAGGCTGCGCATGAACCAGCTCAGGTTGGCCAGCCGCGCGCGGCACCGCGCGAGCTTCTCGTGGTCTCGCACAGGGCGCGCACCGCCTCGTCCACGCCCAGCGGCGGCCTGCCCGGCGCCCGCAGGCCCGACTGGCCGGGAAACAGCCGCAGCCAGCGGCGCGAGGCCCCACGCGGCGGCACGCCCCGGCAGGGTGCGCACCACCACGTGCACGTGGTTGGACATGACCGAATAGGAGTGGATCTCCACCGCATAGAGCCCGGCCAGCTCGCGCAAGCGGTCGCGGATCCACCCCCGGCGGTGCTCGTAGTCGCGGCCCGAGTAGTTGTCGCGGCCACACAGGAAAGCGCGGCGCACGCAGCGCGAAGTGCAGTGGAACACCCCGGAGCTACCGGGGTCGACCAACAGCCTGCGGGCAGTAGCCATGGCGGGAGTTTGTTCACCTGATCAGCAAATGGCAAGAAAAATCGCAAGGGAAACCGCACGGGATTTCGTGGGTGTCTGCTTCTGACCAGATTTCGTGGGTGTCTGCTTTCTGGTCTTCGTGGGTGTCTGCTTTCTTTTCTGCTTTCTTTTCTGGTCTGCTTTCTGGTCGCCCGTCACAAGACCCGCTGTTCTCAAGCATGCGCCCGCACCCGTCGGCATCAGGCCCCGCGACGATCAAGGGGCAGGTCACAGGAGGTCTGGATTCCTGTCGGGCCGTCAGTCGCCAGGGCGCTGGTCATCCGGCGGCGGTGCCTCCGGCGGCGGTGCCTCCGGGCCGGCCGCCGTGGCGTCGGCCTCCCACAGCCGCCTGAGGACCCCGGCGAACCGGTTGTAGAAGAAGCCCAGCACCACCAGCGCCACTCCGAGCGCGAGGAACGCGACCACCCGGGTGAACGCCGCGAAGTCCCACACGTCGACGGCGAACAGCTTGACCAGCGCCAGCGCCAGCAGGGCGAACCCGCTCTGCCGCAGCACCGCCAGCCGCAGCCACAGGCCGGCGGAGACGTAGGCGAATCCCAACAGGGTCCACTCGACCGCCACCGCCTGCCAACCGTGGCGCCCGACGAGCATCTTCGTCGCCCAGACCGCGAACACCACCGCGGCGGTCAGCACCAGCAGGTCCGCCGCCGCCACCGCCACCGGCCGCGCCTTATGGGCACGCCGCAGCAGCCCGGCACAGAAGAAGAACGCCGGCGCCACCGCCCAGCCCCGCCAGCCGTCCGGCACGCCGACGGCCCGCCACGGGCCGCTGGCCGCAAAGGCGGCAAAGGCCGCCAGCGAGAGCACTAACAGGCCCCACGCCTCGAGCGGCTCGGCCGGCCGCCACGGGCCGGCCGCCACGGCTCCGGGTCGGCCCGCACGCCCCGCCCACCAGAACCACCCGCCGGCCACCGCCGCCGCCGTCAGTGCGAGGACGTCGAACCAGTGCCCCGGCGCATTGTGGAACCAGACCATTACCCACCCGCAGAACGCTGCCAGCCGGGCGGTCCACCCGACGATCAGCGCCTCGGGCACCGGCAGCCGCCTGCGCGACCACGGCAGCGCCGCCAGCGCCCAGGTGGCGACCGCCAGCACCGGCGCCTCGAACCCCCGCGCGACAAACCCCACGCCCGGCAACTGGTCGAGCACCACCAGCCCCGCCAAGTGCAGCAGCACCCCGGTCGCCGCCAACCGCCGGCACCGGAGCGCCAGCGCCAGCGCCACCAACCCGAGCGCGGCCCCGCCGGCATGCACCGCATACGCCCCCGCCGCCAGGTCGCTCCGCGCCCAATAGACGGGCAGGTGCAGCGGCACCAGCACCGCATACAGCCAACCGGGCACCGCGGCGACCGCGGCCGGGTCCAACAGGCCCCCGCCCGCCCGCGCCACCGCGGGCACCCGCCGATGCCACAGCCAGCACGAACCGAGGGCGCACGCGCCGGCGACCGGCACCGGCCACGCCGGCTCGCCCGAGGCCAGCAGCGGCAGCCCGGCCAGCGCCCACAGCGCGGCCACCCAGCCGAGCTCGGGCAGCCACCGGCGCCGGTCTCCTAACAGACTGACCCCGTTCGCCGCCAGCGCCAGCGCGGCCGCCGCCGGCGCCCGCCACGCCGCGTCGATCCGCAGCAGGCACGAGCCGATCACGACCACGGCCGCCACCAGCAGGAGCGCGGTCACCGAGTTCCGCGCCGGCGGCGGCGCTGGCGCCCCGTCGAGCCCCCGCCTTAGCCACACCGCGGCACCGCCGGTCAACGCGGCCACCACCCAGCCCCCCCACACCGGCACCAGCGGCGTGCCCGGCGACTCCGCCAAGGCGGCCGGGTCAGTCACTGCCAGCGCCCCGACGATCACGGCGGCGGCAAGCACTCCGACCAGCTCGGGCACCTTGCCGAACCGCTTGAACGCCGCCGTCAACACGATCGGCGCCAGCGCCAGCACCCCCACTGTGACCCCCGCCACCGCTCCGCCGGCCTGCCCTGCCAAGCCGCGGACCGCCGCGATCGCCAGCACCCCCGCCACCACTGCAAACTCCCTCATCCACGGCTGCCCGCGCCCAAGGCACACGCCGCCCGCCGCCGCCACCACCAGCACCGCCGCCACCGGCCCCGCCCACCGCTCGCCCAACTGCGGGCACCACCACCCCGCCGCAACCAGCCCGCCCACCACCAACTGCATCCCTGCCGCCGCCCGCGCCCCGTCCCGCAGCCCCCCCTCGACCCGCCCGCACGCCAGCCGCATCACGCACCCCGCCGCCGCCAGCAGCGCCGCCGTCACCCCGTAGCTCCACGCCGGAACCACAGCGGCCTGCGGCAGCAACCGGCCAGCCTCGAAGTCGACCGCCAGCGCCACGGTCACGCCGCCCGCCGCCAGCACCGAAAACGCCAGTTCGCAGCGCCCCCGGAACCGCAGGAACGCCGCCGCCAACGCCAGCGACTCCGCCGCAAGGCCGAGCGCCAACTGATAGCCGTCGAGCTTCAGCACCGTGGCCAGCATCAGCGCCGCCAACCCCTGCGCCAGATGCACCCCGCTGACCGTCCGGTCGCGCCGCCGCCCCGCCGCACCCAGCGCCGACAACACCGCCCCGAACACCGCCGGCACCAGCCAGTAACCGTCCCAGCCGTCCCGCACCAACGCCCACTGCACGGTGAACAACGCGAAAAACACCCCGTTGTTGGCCCCCGTCAGCCACGCCCGCGCCCGCTCCCCGAGCGCCCCCCAGTGGCGCCCCAACACCCCGGGCAGCGCGAACACCACCCACACCGGCGGCAGGAACCACAGCGCCCAGGGATCGTCCAACCGCCCCCCCGACCCGGCCCCGGCAAGCTGCCACCACAAGAACGCGCCGTAGGTCCCGGCCATCGCCGCCACCCCGGGCGCCGCCCAGCCCGGCCGCAGCATCAACGCCGCCCCGGCCCCCGCCAGCACCACGTTCGACACCGCCGACAGCCAGCCTAACGGTTGGAGGACGGTGGCGTAGCACGCCAGCAGGATCCCGAGCATCGCGGTGGCGCGCGAGTCGCGGCGCAGCGCCACGCCGACCATCAGGCCCGCGGCCGCGAGCAGCAGCACCGCCGCCGCCACCGGCGAGTCGATCACCCGCAGCCGCGCGACGTGGTGCGCCGCGTAGGTGCACCAGTAGCAGAACGCCAGCCCGCCGGCCAGCACCACCTCGCCGAAGCGTCGCATCCCCGGCCGCCGGCCCACCCACGCCCCGGCGCCGGCCAGCCCCGCCGCCCCGAGGTAGAGGAACCCCAGCCGCACCCCCGCCGGCAGCTCCCGGATCCAGTTGCGGTAGGCGTAGTTGCCCAGCAACACCATCCCGGTCACCAACAGCGCAATCCCGAGCCGCACCAGCCACACCTGCCCCATCCGCAACTCGATCGAACCGCGCTCCGCACCCGCGGACGGCACCGCCGGCGGCCCCGGCCGCCACTGGGATGCCGCCGCCGCCTCGTCCGCCATCCCCCACGTGGCCTCCGCGGCGCTCGGCGCAGCCGCCACCACCGGCAACTCCGGCACCGTCACGAACTCCCCGGGCGCCTCCCCGGGCGCCTCCCCGGGCGCCTCCCCGGGCGCCTCCCCGGGCAGCACCCCGGGCGGCACCCCGGGCGGCACCCCGGGCGGCACCCCGGGCGGCACCTCCTTCACCACCGCCGGCAACTCCGGCACCGCCACGGACTCCCTGAGCGGCACTCCGCCCGCCACCGCCGGCAGCTCCGGCACCGGCACCGGCACCGGTTCCAGCTCCGGCTCCCCAGGCTGCTCCCCAGGTTGTTCCCCCAGCGGCGCCCCGCCGGCCCACGCCGGCAACGGCGGCGGCTGCGCGTGCAATCCGGCCGGCGGCGCGCTTGTGGAATCACGCGCGTGCGCCCGGCCGGCGGCGGCCGACGCCGTCTCCGCCACCTGCCGCTGCAGCGCCTCCACCTTCGCCCGCAGCGCCCGCAACTCCTCGGCCTGGCGCACCCCGACCACGTCCAACCGCTCGCGCAACCGGTCGAGTTCCCCCATCAGCGCCTCGTGCTGCCGGTCCACCCCGCCAGCCTAGCAAACGCCCTTCCCCCTCACAAGAGTTCCCGCACCCGGCACCCGCCGCCGGCAACCGGGGCCTGCCGGCTGCAATCCGCACACCTGCCCGGCTCCCCCGCGGCCTCCCCCAAGCTCCCCCTTGACAAGCCCCCGCCCGGGCTCTAGTTTCCGCGCTCCCAAGCCTGCGGAAACATCACCACCCATGGAACCCCACCAGCGCGCCATCGTCGTCAAGAAGGGCGAGCCCGTCGACCGGGCCCTCAAGCGCCTCAAGAGCAAGCTCGACAGCGAGGGCATCCTCGAGGAAATGCGCCGCCGCCGCGCCTTCGAAACGCCGAACCAGCGCAAACAGCGCAAACTCCGCACCGCCTCCAAGCGCAACAAGATCCGCTGGCGCTTCTCCCGCCCGGAGAACAAGGAAGCCAAAACCGAAGACGCGGGCGCCTGATTCCCCCGCCTCCACCCCGGGCTTGAACCACCGAAGGCGCCCGCACCGGGCGCCTTTCCGCTCCTTCCCGCCACCGCCATGCCTTGGAACGTCCGCTTCATCGAGCTGTTCGACCGCTGCCTGCCGCGCTACCAGGCCGGCGCGCGGGACTTCACCAGCTACTACGCCGCCGCCGACCTCGGCCTGCTCTCCGCCATCGGCTGCAAGCCGCGCGAGTTCTACGACTACGTCGAGGACTACGCCACCGACGGCGACCCCGCCCCCTCCACCGCCCTGCTGATCGCCGCCGTCCGCCGCGACTTCTTCCTCGTCCAACAGCAGGGCGTCACCAGCAGGCGCACCGTCGCGCCCGACGACCTGCCGACCTTCGGCGACTCGCTCGGCGGCATCCCCTACCTGCCGCGCATCCTCGCCAAGGCCCGCGCCAAGCTGCGCGGCGAACTCGACCCCGAGATCATGTTCGGCTGCGGCGGCGACCGCAGGTTCCTGCGCGAGCACGGCCAGATCCACCCCGCCGACTTCCTCCGCCACGTCTGGGCCGCCGGCACCGACGACGCCAAGGTCCTCGCCTGCGTCAAACAGGCCGCCGGACCGTGACCACGCACCCCGCCCGCACCCCGGCATCGGGCCGTTAGCCACCCCCGGGGCCGGCCTGTTGGAACGCCCCGCCGCCCGTCAGCCGCCGAGCCGCTTCCGCCACTCCTCCGGGATCGCCGCCGCCTTGCCGTCGGCCCCAACCCGGGCGGTCACCATCCGCCCCTCGGCCGCCGTCTCCCCACCAGGCCGCCGCAACTCGAACCGCCACTCGACCGATCCGCTGCCCACCCTCGCCGGCACCACCGTGACCTCGACCTCGTCGCCGGCACCCAGCGGGGCCCGGAAGTCGCACTCGACCCGCACCCGCGGCCAGCCGCCCGCGGCACCCGCCAGCGGAATGCCGAGCTCCGCCAGCAGCTCGTGCTCGACCGCCTCGGCGTGGCGCAGCAGCGCGGTGAAATGCGCCCGCCCGCTGGCATCGGTGTCGGCGAACTCGATCCGGCGGCGCCGGTGGATGGTCGGCCGGTTCATCCGCGGAAACGCCGCACCACCAGCGTGGCATTGTGGCCGCCGAACCCGAAGCTGTTGCTCATCGCCACCTCCACCCGGGCCTCGCGCGCGGTGTTCGCCACGCAGTCGACGTCGCATTCGGGGTCCTGCTCCTCGATGTTGATCGTCGGCGGCACCACCCCGTCGCGCAGCGCCATGATGCAGGCGATCAACTCGACCCCGCCGGCCGCCCCCAGCATGTGCCCGGTCATCGACTTCGTCGAGCTGACCAGCAGCCCACGCTCGACCCGCTCGCCAAACACCCGCCGGATCGCCTTGACTTCCGCGATGTCGCCAAGCCCGGTCGCCGTGGCGTGCGCATTGAGGTAGTCGACCTCCCCGGGCTCGATCCCCGCGTTGCGCAACGCCATCTCGATCGCCAGCGCCGGCCCGCTGCCGTCGGGCGTGGGCGCGCTCATGTGATAGGCGTCGGTGCTCACCCCGTAGCCGACCAACTCGGCGAGGATCTGCGCACCGCGGCGCCGCGCGTGCCCGAGCTCCTCGATCACCACCACCCCAGCCCCCTCGCCCATCACGAACCCGTCACGGTGCAGGTCAAACGGCCGCGACGCCCGCTCCGGGTCGTCGTTGCGCGTGCTCACCGCCTTCATCCGGCAGAACCCCGAAAGCCCCATCGGCAAAATGCTTGCCTCGGCGCCGCCACAGACGAACGCGTCGGCGTCGCCGAACTTGATGATCCGCCACGCCTCGCCAATGTTGTGGTTCGAGGTCGCACAGGCGGTCACGATCGCCATGCTCGGCCCGCGCAGCCCGTGCTCCATCGCAACCACCCCCGCCGCCATGTTGGGGATCAACATCGGGATCAAAAACGGCGACACCCGCCCCGGCCCACGCTCCAGATAGGTCCGGTGCTCCCGCTCGAGCGTCGCCAGCCCCCCGATCCCGCTGCCAATCATGGTGCCGATCCGCGTCGGGTCCAGCCCCGCCGGGTCCAACCCGGCATCCTCCAGCGCCATCTTCGCCGCCGCCACCCCGAACTGGATCACCCGGTCCGACCGCCGCGCGTCCTTCGGCACCCTGAAAAACGAATCCGCATCAAAACCCCTCACCTCCCCCGCAATCCGGCAGTCGAAACCGCTCGCGTCCATCCGCGTGATCGGCCCGATCCCCCCACGCCCCGCCTTCATCCCCGCCCATGTGCCCTCGGCGTCAAGCCCCAAGGGGCTGACGCACCCGATCCCGGTGATGACGACTCGGCGCCCGATCATCTCGTTGCCCCCCGCGCGGTGGTTGCGGTTGCTTAGTCGCTGCCCCCCACCGTGGCAAGCATCATCCAAAACCATCCCCCACCCCGCCTCCCGGCCCACTCCAGCCTCCCGCCGCACTCACCGCCGCCCCCACCTGCCGCACTCACCGCCGCCCCCGCCGCTGGTTCTCCGCCCCGCACTGCGGGCAGCTCACCCGACGCTCGCCGCTGCGGTCCTCGAACACATGGCGGCACAGCCGGCACACGACCCGCCACCGGACGCTCCGCCGGCGCGCATTCCCGTCCGCCCACCCCGCCACCCACACCGCCGCCACCACCACCGCCAGGCTCGCCCCGATGGCCGCCACCGCCAACTCCTCCAGCGTCAGTTCAATCATCGCCCGAAACCACGAAACCCACACCCACCGAAAACCAGCCGGCACCACCCGCCACCGGCTCGAACCGGATCGATCGCAGCCAGCGCTCCAGCCGCGCCACCACCGGCGCCGCACCCGCCCCGGCCAGCGGCACCACCGCCCGCACCCGCCCCGCCGCATCGACTTCTAACATGAACCGCGGGTCCTCGCCCGGCGGCTCCTCGCCCGCGCCCAGCTCGAACCGCGGCACCGGCACCGGCACCCGCGCCGCCAGCTCGCCCACGTCCGGAGCCAGCACCGGCCGGCTCCGCCGCCCCCCGGCGCCCTCGGGCACCGCCGGCACCGCCGGCAGCCGCGGCAACGGCGGCAGCTCGAACTGCCCACCCGCCGCCACCGGCGCGGCCGGCCGGTCCCACCCCTCCGGCAACTCGCGCAACTGCGGCACGTAGCCCGCCGCCCCGGCCCGCGCCAGCGCCGGATGCTCCGCCAGCGCCCGCTCGCTGTCCTCCAGCCCGCGCACGTCCAGCGGCGCCGGAAACGGGGTCAACTCCGCCCCGCGCCGCTCCAGCCACGCCAGATCCTCGTCGCCGGTGCTCAGGATCAGCGTCCCCCGCTGCCCACTGTGCGCCGGCGGCGTCAACACCCGCACCTTCACCACCGTCGCCATCGCCACCGCAACCAGCCCGATCACCACCACCGCCACCAGCGTGCTGCCCAGCCGCGACGCCTGCGCCCGCCACGCAAACGCCAGCCCCGCCCCGCGATCGCTCCGCGCCTTGCGATGGTGCAGCCACTTCATCGCCCGCCGCCACCCCCGGCCCCGGCCGTCCCAAAGTCAATCCCACCTTGCGACGCCCGCCCCGCCAGCATCACCCGGAACCCCCTCCCCAACGCCAGCTCCGCCACCTGCCGCTCGATCATCACCGGCACCGACCGGTCCACCCGCAACACCGCAATCCGCTCGCCCGCTCCCCCGCGCCGGTCCCGCTCCGCGTCCAGCCGCCGCCCCAGCCGCTCAAGCCCCACCTGCTCGTGCCCGACGAACACCACCGGCTCCGCTCCCGGCAGCACCGTGATCACCAGCGGATCGGCAAACCGGTCCAGCTGCAGCCGCGACGGCGGCAGCTCGATCGACACCCCGGACTGCGCCACGAACGCCGGCCCCAGCAGCAACATCCCCACCAGCAGCCCAAACAGGTCCACCAGCGGCACCGCAAACAGGAACCACGGCCGCTCCGGCAGCGTCGACTCCAGCTTCATCCCCGCCCCCCCTCGCCCCGCCGCGCCCGCACCCGCCCCTCCACCTCGTCCCGAAACGACACGATCTCCCCCTCCTCCCGCGCGTCGCACAACAGGTTGAGCATCTCGATCCCCGCACGCTCGATCCGGTGCATCAGCCGCTTCGCCCGCCCCAGGAAAAACAGGTAGAACAGGTACGCCGGGATCGCGATCGTCATCCCCAGCGCGGTGGTGATCAACGCCTGGAAGATCCCCTCCGACAACTCCGCCGACCCCGAGAACGCACCCTGCTCGCTCAGCCGCTGGAACGTCTCCAGCAGCCCCAGCACCGTCCCTAACAATCCGGTCAGCGGCGCCAGCAGCGCCACCCCCAGCAGGCCCCGGATGTTCTTCTCGATCCGCGGCACCTCCAGCTGCGCCGCCTCCTGCGCCACGTCCCGCAGGTCGCGCCGCGGCAGCGCGTGCCGCAGCAGCATCGAGTAGCAGACCCGCGCCACCGGCCCCGGCGCCCGCGACGCCTCGTGCAGCGCCTCCGCATACGCCTTGCGCCGCACGTGGTTCGACAACCCCGCCAGCAGGTCCCCCACGTTCACCCGCGCCCGGTGGAAGTAAAACAGCCGGTCGACCACGAACAACCCGCCGAGCATCGCCAGCACCAGCTGCAGCCACACGACCGCCCCCCCCTGGTCGATCAACCCCGAGGCTTCCAGCATCCCCACCATCACCCCGCAACCCTACCCCGCCACCCCCGCCCTGACCAGCACGATCCGCACGATCCGCACCGCCCGGATCAGCGCCCCTTCTTCCCCCACGGGTCGCGCAGCGCGATCGTGCGGTTGAACACCGGGCGCTCGCCCGGCCGGTGGTCGCAGGCGTCGGCGCAAAAGTAGCCGATGCGCTCGAACTGGCACCGGTAGCCGGGTTCCACGGCCGCCAGCGCCGGCTCGACCTTGGCCGTGACCTCCTGCAGCGAGTCCGGGTTGAGCACGCTCAGGAAACCGCCCGGGGCCGCGTCCGGCTCCTCGACCGTGAACAGCCGGTCGTAGAGCCGCACCTCGGCATCCACCGCGTGCGCGGCGCTCAGCCACTGGATCGCCGCCCGGCACTGCACCCCCGCCGGCGGGTCGGCGCCCACGGTGCCCGGGATCCGCTCGCAGCGCACCTCGCTCAGCCGCCCCTCGGCATCCCGCTCGAATCCCGTGCAGGTCACCACCGGGCCACCACGCAGCCGCACCGAGCGCCCCGGCCCGAGCCGGTGATACTTCGGCGGCGGGTCCTCCCGGAAGTCGTCCCGCTCGATCCACACCTCGCGCGTCAGCGGCACGCCGCGGGTGCCCGCCGCGGGATCCTCCGGGTTGTTGGCCACCGCGACCTCCTCGACCACCCCCGCCGGCAGGTCACTGACCACCAGCCTGACCGGGTCGAACACCGCCATCCGGCGCGGCGCCACCCGGTTGAGGTGCGCCCGCACCTCGTGCTCCAACAGCGCCACGTCGGTCGTCGCGTTGAACTTCGTCACCCCGATCCGACGGCAGAACGCCCGCACCGCCTCCGCCGGGTAGCCGCGCCGCCGGATCCCCGAGATCGTCGGCATCCGCGGGTCGTCCCAGCCGCTCACGCACCCCTCCCGCACCAGCTGCAGCAGCTTGCGCTTGCTCATCACCGTGTAGGTCAGGCTGAGCCGCGCAAACTCGATCTGCCGCGGCCGCGCCGGCACCGGGCAGTTGTCGATCACCCACTCGTAGAGCGGCCGGTGGTTCTCGAACTCCAGCGTGCACAGCGAGTGCGTCACCCGCTCGATCGCGTCCTCCAGCGGGTGCGCGTAGTCATACATCGGATAGATGCACCACTTGTCGCCGGTGTTGTGGTGGCTGGCGTGCAGGATCCGGTAGAGCACCGGGTCGCGCAGGTTGAGGTTCGGCGAGGCCATGTCGATCTTCGCCCGCAGCACCATCGCCCCGTCCGCAAACTCACCCGCCCGCATCCGCGCGAACAACCCGAGGCTCTCCGCCACCGGCCGGTCGCGCCACGGCGACTCCCCGCCCGCCTCGGTCAGCGACCCGCGCGTGGCCCGGATCGTCTCCGCGTCCTGCTCGTCCACGTACGCCTTGCCCGCCTGGATCAGGTGCACCGCGCAGTCGTGGAAGAAGTCGAAGTAGTCGCTGGCGAAGTACAGGTGCTCGCCCCAGTCGGCCCCCAGCCACGCCACGTCGCGCTTGATGCTCTCGACGTACTCCGCCTCCTCCTTGATCGGGTTGGTGTCGTCGAAGCGCAGGTGGAAGCGCGCCCCGCTGCCGGCGTTCTCCGCGCGGATCCCGTGGTTGAGCACGATCGCCTTGGCGTGCCCGATGTGCAGGTAGCCGTTCGGCTCGGGCGGGAACCGCGTCACCGTCGTCGGGTGCTTCCCCGCCCGCAGGTCGGCGGCGATGATCTCGCGGATGAAATCCGGCTTGCTCGGCTTGTCGGTCGGTTCGGGCATCGGTGGCCTGGCTGGCCGGTTCATGCGCTGATCCGCCGCCGCTGCAAACAAAAAACCGCTCGCATGCCGCGCCCCGCCGGCGCCACAATCCCCGGCAGGCCATGGACGGAAGCCTGCCCCGGCCGCCGGCGCCTCAGCGGCCCGCACGGCGCCGCCGCCCCGATCCGGCCGGTCCCACCCAACAGCCGAAGGTGCCCGTGACCACGTCCGCACCCGCCACGCTCCCACCCCCACCGCTACCCGCCCAACCATGACCCCGCCCCGTTGCCTCGAAATCTGCATCGACTCCCCCGCGTCCGCCCGCGCCGCCGCCGCCGGCGGCGCCGACCGCGTCGAACTGTGCGCCAACCTCCCCGACGGCGGCACCACCCCAAGCCTCGGCATGATCCGCGCCGCCAGGCGCGCGTTCCCCGGCGCCCTGATGGTGATCGTCCGCCCGCGCGGCGGTGACTTCCTCTATCATCCCGACGAACTGGCCGCCATGCTCGACGACATCCGCGCCGCCCGCGACGCCGGCGCCGATGGCGTCGTCTTCGGCTGCCTCACCACCGAGGGCGCCGTCGACCGCGACGCCTGCGCCCGCCTGCTCGACGCCGCCGGCCCGCTCGACTCCACCTTCCACCGCGCGTTCGACATGAGCCGCGACCTCCACGAGGCCCTCGACGCAATCGCCGCGCTCGGCATCCGCCGCATCCTCACCTCCGGCGCCGCCCCCGACGCCCCCGCCGGCGCCGCCACCATCGCCGCCCTCGTCCAACAGGCCGCCGGCCGCCTCTCGGTCATGCCCGGCGGCGGCATCACCCCCGACAACCTCGCCGACCTCGTCCGCGCCACCGGCGCCCACGAGGTCCACCTCAGCGCCCGCTCCCCAACCGAAAGCCCGATGCGCTTCCGCAACCACCGCTGCTTCATGGGCGAGTTCACCCGCGGCCGCGAATACCAGCTCAAGGCCGCCGACCCCGCCAAGGTCCGCGCCGCCCGCCTCGCCCTCGACGCCGCCCCCCCGTCAGCCCGCCAGCTCCCGCAGCAGCGCCCGGTTGAGCCGGATCCCCGCCTCGAAGTTCTCGACCGGGAAGTTCTCGTCGGGCGCGTGGATGTTGGCGTCGGGCAACGCGAGCCCTAACAGCAACGTGTCGGCGCCGAGGGTCTCGCGGAACGTCTGCACGATCGGGATCGAGCCGCCCTCGCGGATCAGCACCGGCGGGCGGCCGAAGGTGGCGGCCAGCGCCCGCTGCGCCGCCGCGCCGGCCGCCGAGTGCGGGTCGGTCAGGTAGGGCTTGCCGTCGTGGCCGGCGCGGAACTCGAGGGTGACCCCCGGCGGGCACTCGGCCTCGAGGTGGCGGCGGACCCGCTGCTGGATGTCGGCCGGGTCCTGGTCGGGGACCAGGCGGAACGACAGCTTCACGAACGCCGTGGCCGGCAGCACGGTCTTCGACCCCTCGCCCTGGTAGCCGCCGCCGATCCCGTTGACCTCGGCGGTCGGCCGCGCCCACAGCCGCTCGGCGGTGCCGAACCCCGCCTCGCCGGCCAGCGCCGGCGCGCCGGTCACGCCCAGCATGTCCGCCTCGCCGAGCCCCGGCACCTGCGCCCACATCTCGCGCTCCCACCGCTCGACCGGGCGCACCGCGTCATGGAACCCGGGCACCCGCACCCGCCCCTCGGCGTCGTGCAACGAGGCGACCAGCCGCGCGGCGGCGGTGGCCGGGTTGGCGACCGCCCCGCCGTAGACGCCCGAGTGCAGGTCGCGCGCCGGCCCGCGCACGATCACCTCGCAACACGCGATCCCGCGCAATCCGTAGCCGAGCGTCGGCACCCCCGGCGCCACCATCCCGGTGTCGGAAACCGCGATCACGTCGCACGCCAGCGCGGCGCGGTGCCCGGCCAGAAAGCCCCCGAGGTGCGCGCTGCCGATCTCCTCCTCGCCCTCGCACAGGAAGATCAGGTTGACCGGCAGCTCGCCCTCGGCACGCAGCGCCTCCTCCACCCCGCACACGTGCGCCAGCAACTGCCCCTTGTTGTCGGTCGCCCCGCGCGCCCACACCCGGCCGCCGCGCACCTCCGGCGCGAACGGCGGCGACGACCACGCCTCGACCGGGTCCACCGGCTGCACGTCGTAGTGGCCGTAGACCAACACCGTGCGCCGGCCCGCGACGTGCCGGTTGCGCGCCACCACCACCGGGTGCCCCGCGGTGGCATGCACCTCCGGCCGCAGCCCGATCGCGCCCAGCTTCGCCGCCAGCCACTCGGCGCAGGAGGCCACCTCGCCCGCGTGCCGCGAGTCGGTAGAGATGCTGGCAAAACGCAGGAACGCGAACAGGTCCTCCAACGCCGGGGTCATGCCCGATCCATGGCGGTCACTCGTCCCCGCCGCAAGGGGAATCCGGCCGCCGCGGCAGATCCTTGCGCATCCGGTCCAGAAACCGCTCCCGCTCCTCCCGCACCACCGCCAGCACGTCATACACCGCAAACAAAAACACGAACACCGCCAGCATCCCGCAGCCGCCCCACCACAGGACGAACCGCCACGGCACCGCCGCCAGCCACTCGTCGACCACCCACAGCCCCGCCGCAAACACCCCCAGCAACAACCCCACAAACCCCATCATCGCCCGCCGCCGCGCCGCTCGATCGTGCAGCACCGCCAGCGCCAGCGCCAGGCTGTCGCTCCACCACCCGCTGATCCCGCCGCCCATCACCACCCATCCAAACCCCCATCCCCCCCGCGGTCAACCGCCATGGCACCCGGCCACCCGTCCCCACGCATGCTCCCCACGACCTCGTGGCGACGGCTGCCTGCCATCCGTAGCCCCGCCGTGGCGGGGCGAAGGATGGTCCTGCCGTCGGCCGTCCGGCGCGCAGCCCTCTTGTAGCGGAAGTGGTAACACTTCCGGCAGGGTGCGGCCCGCGGGGCCCCTCGTGGCCAACCCCCGCAGCCAAGCCCCACCCCACCCGCGTTCCAACGAACGCGGCTACGCAAGCGCGCAGCCCCCGTGCAGCGGAAGCGGCCACCGTTCCAGCCCGCCACCAACTACGCCGAGGAACCGGGCTCCTCCTCAGCTGGCACATCCGCCACTGGCTCGGCAGCTTCCTCAGCCACCGGCTCGGCAGCTTCCTCAGCGACTGGCTGGACAGCTTCCTCAGCCGCCGGTTCGGCAGCCCCTTCCACCGCCGGCTCCTCAGCCGCTGTCTCTTCCGCCGGCGCTTCAGCCACCGGCTCTTCCGCAGCCGCTTCAGCAGCCGCTTCAACCGCCGGCTCCTCCTCTGGTTCTTTAGCCGCCGGTTGCTCGGCCGCCTCCTCAACCACCACCTCCTCGGCCGTTGCCTCCTTGGCCGCTGCCTCCTGCTTCGGCGCAGCTTCCACCGCCTCCACTTCGGGCTGGCCCTCCGCGGCGGCCAATTTCACCTCGTCCATGGGGGCCTTCTTGGCCGCCTTCTTCGCCGGGGCCTTCTTGGCCGGCGCCTTCTTCGCCGCGGCCTTCTTGGCCGGTGCCTTCTTCGCCGCAGCCTTCTTGGCCGGCGCCTTCTTCGCCGCGGCCTTCTTGGCCGGCTTCGCGCCGCCGGAAGCGTCGTCGGCCGCAACCGGCTTCTTGTAGGTCGCGTCGAGCTTCCTCAACCCCTTCCTGCGCTTCAGGTAGCGTTTCCGCCGCTGGCGCTTGATCACCTTGTTGGTTTGCTTGCCCATGGAATCGGTGGCGAGGGGCTTAGCCGCCCGCCCCCCGGGGTTCAAGAGCAAATGGCGGCCCCCCCGTTTCTCCGCTTGGCACGCCCCCCGGAAACGAGACACTCCCCCACCATGCCCGGCCTCGTCATCAAGCCCCGCGCCCGCATCTTCCACGGCCACGACTGGGTCTACGCCTCCGAGGTCGCCAAGAGCTTCGGCGACCCCCAGCCCGGCGCCGTCATCTCCCTCAAGGACTTCCGCGACCGCCCCCTCGGCTCCGCCATCTTCAACCCCACCTCCCAAATCGTCGCCCGCCGGTTCTCCCGCCGCCGCCAGGACCTCGACGCCGACTTCCTCCACCGCCGCATCTCCCGCGCCGCCGACCTCCGCAACCACCTCGCCATCGACCCCCGGCTCCGCCGCCTCGTGTGGAGCGAGTCCGACGGCCTGCCCGGCCTGGTCGTCGACCACTACGGCCCACACCTCGTCGTCCAACTCCTCACCCTCGCCTTCCACCAACGCCGCGACCTCGTCTGCCAGGCCCTCGTCGACCTCTTCCACCCCGCCTCGGTGATCCTGCGCAACGACGCCCCGCTCCTCCGTGCCGAGGGCCTCGAACCCGAAATCACCCTCCTCCACGGCGATCCCCCAGGCCCCGTCGAGGTCGCCGCCAACGGCCTCTCGTTCGAGGTCGACCTGCTCGACGGACAGAAAACCGGCCTCTACCTCGACCAACTCGACAACCACGCCGCCATCGCCCGCCTCGCCCACGGCAAACGCGTCCTCGACTGCTTCTGCAACCAGGGCGGCTTCGCCCTCGCCTGCGCCCGCGCCGGCGCCGCCTCCGTCACCGCCGTCGATTCCTCCCCCGCCGCCTGCGCCGCCACCCGCCGCAACGCCGACCGCAACGGCCTCGCCGTCACCGTCGTCGAGGCCAACGCCTTCGACTTCCTCCGCCACGCCCAGCCCGCCTACGACCTCGTCGTCCTCGACCCCCCCTCGTTCACCCGCACCAAGAAATCCCTCGCCGACGCCCTCCGCGGCTACAAGGAAATCCACCTCCGCGCGCTCAAGCTGCTCCCTAACAACGGCCTCCTCTCCACCTTCTGCTGCTCCCACCACGCCACCCGCGCCCTGTTCCGCGACAACCTCGCCGAGGCCGCCGCCGACGCCCGCAAGACCCTCCGCCTCGTCGCCGACCACCACCAGCGCCCGGACCACCCCGTCCTCCTCGCCCTCCCCGAAACCGAATACCTCAAGGGCCTCACCACCGAGGTCGTCGCCTCGTTCTGACCCCTCCCCCGCCCTTGACCCCGCCCAGCCGCCCCCCTAGCCTCCCCGGACCATGACCCACCGGAACCGCAGCACCCCGCCCGCGGCCCGCCGCGGCGCGCCGGCCACCCTGTTCGCCGCCCTGCTCGCCGCCGCCGCCGTCCACGCGGAACCCCCCGCCACCCCTGCCACCCCCGCGCTCACCCCCACCGCCGCCCCGGACACCCGGCCGCTCGAGCTCCAGCTGCCCAAGCCGCTGTTCGTCGGCACCCCCAAGGTCATCAAGTCGCCCAACCTCGAACCACCCCGCACCGGCAAGCGCCCCGTCTATCAGGTCCCGGCCGGCACCGCCCTGCTGTCCGCCGGCTGCAAGGTCACCAGCAGCGACCAGCTGCCGATCATCGGCGGCCTGGAGATGGTGACCGACAAGGACAAGGAGGGCACCGACGGCAGCATGGTCGAACTCGCGCCCGGCAGGCAATACGTCCAGATCGACCTCGGGAAACCCGCGCAACTCGCCGCCATCGCCCTCTGGCACTACCACCAGGAGGCCCGCGTCTATCGCGACGTGGTGGTGCAGCTCGCCGAGGACCCCGACTTCATCCTCGGGGTCGTCACCCTGTTCAACAACGACATCGACAACTCGTCGGGCCTCGGCGCCGGCACCGACAAGGAGTACATCGAAACCTACGAGGGCAAGCTGATCGACGGCCGCAACGCCAAGGGCCGCTACCTCCGCCTCTACAGCAACGGCAACACGTCCAGCGACGCCAACCATTACATCGAGGTCGAGGTCTACGGCCGGCCGCTGGAGTGACTGCCATCCGGGGATCAACCCCCATGGATGAGGATCCGGATGCCGCGGCACCCGCCGCACCACCCCGCAGCCCGCCCGCCTCACCCCCAACCGGGCGGCCCCGCCGCCGGCCCGCAATCACCGCCGCCGGCCTGCTCCTGCTCGCCGCCGCCGCCGCCCTCGCCCCGCGCACCTGCCGCCTCGACGCCCGCCCGTTCCACTGCGACGAGGCCGTCCAGGCGGTCAAGACCGGCGAACTCTACGACGGCGGCCGCTACCGCTACGACCCGTTCGAGTTCCACGGCCCGAGCCTCTACTACCTCACCCTGCCGGTCCTCAAACTCCGCGGCGCCCGCTCCTTCGCCGAGGCCCGCGACGCCGACTTCCGCCTCGTCCCCGCCCTGTTCGGCGCCGGGCTGATCCTCCTCCTCCTCCCCCTCGCCCGCGGCCTCGGCCCCACCGCCACCTCCACCGCCGCCGTGCTCACCGCCGTGTCGCCCGCGATGGTCTACTTCAGCCGCTACTACATCCAGGAGATGCTGCTCGTCGGCTTCGCCGCCCTCGCCCTCGGCGCCCTGTGGCACTGCCACCTCTCACCCCGCCGCCGCTGGCGCGTCCTGCTGGGCCTCGCCCTCGGCCTGATGTTCGCCACCAAGGAAACCAGCGTCGTCTTCTGCGCCGCCCTCGCCGCCGCTTGCGCACCCCTCGCCCTCGCCCGCCACCGCCACCGCCACTCCGCCGGCCCCCACTCCCCACCACGCCACCCGATCCGCAACGCCCTGCTCGTCGCCGCCACCGCCGCCGCCGTCGCCGCCCTGTTCTACTCGTCGTTCCTCACCCACCCCCGCGGCCCGCTCGACTCGCTGCTCGCCTTCACCCACTACCTCGACCGCTCCGGCGGCAGCGGCAGCGCCGCCCACCACCGCCACCCGTGGCATTACTACCTCCACCTCCTGCTCTACACCAAAAACGCCCCCGGCCCGTGGTGGAGCGAGGCGCTCATCCTCGCACTCGCCGCCACCGGCCTCGCCGCCACCGCCCTCCGCCGCCTCCCCCCGGCCGTCAACCCCACCCTCGCCGCCTCCCTCGCCACCTACACCCTCTGCCTGACCGCCGCCTTCTCCCTCATCCCCTACAAGACCCCGTGGAATCTGTTGGGCTTCCTCCACGCCATGATCCTCGTCGCCGGCATCGGCACGGCATGGATCCTCCACCGCCTGCCGTGGCGCCCCGCGCGCGCCGCCGTCGTGCTGCTGCTCGCCGCCGCCACCACCCACCTCGCCGCCCAGGCATGGCGCGCCTGCTTCCGCTTCGGCGCCGACCCCCGCAACCCCTACGCCTACGCCCACTCGGTGCCCGACGCCCCACGCCTCGCACGCCGCATCGCCGACCTCGCCGCCATCCACCCCGACGGCCGCTCGATGCCGGTCCACTTCATCACCCCGGAATACTGGCCCCTGCCCTACTATCTGCGCCAACTCGACCACGTCGGCTACTGGCACGAAATCCCCGCCGCACCCGACGCCCCGGTGGTCGTCGCCGCCACCGACCTGCAGGAACGCCTCGAACCACTGCTCCGCCACCCCTACGCCGCCGAGTTCTACGGCCTCCGCCCCGGCGTGCTGCTGGTCTGCTATGTCCGCCAGGACCTGTGGCAACGCTACCTCGAACGCCAACGCGCGAATCATGAAAGGCCCGCGCCCCCGCCCGAGTAGCTCGACCCATGGATCCACTGCCACCGGCGGCCCCCAACCCACGCAGGCAGTTCCTGCACCACACCCTCCTCGCCGCCACCTGCGCCGCCCTCCCCACCCTCGCCACCACCCCCGCCCGCGCCGCCGATCCCACCCCCCAGCCCCCTCGCCCCGCCGTCAGCCTGTTCAACGGCAAGGACCTCTCAGGCTGGGACGGCGCACCCGGCTGGTGGACGGTCGAGGACGGCGCCCTCACCGCCGAAAGCACCGCCGCCAAACCCTGCACCCGGTGCAACTACCTCGTCTGGAAGGGCGGCCGGCCCGCAGACTTCGAGCTGACCTGCGAGTTCAAGCTCAGCGCCGCCGCCAACTCCGGCGTCCAGATCCGCTCCGAACCACGCCCGGACTGGGACACCTTCGGCTATCAGGCCGACATGTCGGGCGACGGCAGCCTCGTCGGCTTCGTCTATCACCACCAGCGCGGCCTCGTCGCCGCCCGCGGCGAGGAGGTCACGATCACCGCCGACGGCCAACGCCAGGCCCGCACCACCGGCGACCCCGCCGAACTGCTCAAGGCGTTCCGCAAGGAGGACTGGAACCAGTGCCGCATCACCTGCCGCGGCCCCGAGATCACCGTCCACGTCAACGGCGTCCTGATGTGCCGCTTCGCCGACCATGACCCCGCCACCGCCGCCAACCGCGGCATCATCGCCCTCCAGATGCACCCCGGCCCCCCGATGAAGGTCCAGTTCAGGAACCTCGTCCTCACCGAACTGCCACCCCCAGCCGCCAAACCATGACCCAACACCACCCCCCACGCCCCGCCATCTCCCGCCGGCGCTTCCTCCACCACTCCGCCGCCGCCGGCGCCGCCGCCTTCGCCGCCCCCACCATCATCCCAGCCTCCGCCCTCGGCCGCGCCGGCTCCATCCCCCCAAGCGAACGCATCGTCATGGGCGCCATCGGCATCGGCGGCCGCGGCAGCCACGTCCTGTCATGGATGATGGGCGAACCCGACGTCCAGTTCGTCGCCGTCTGCGACGTCCGCAGGGACCGCCGCCAGGCCGTCAAGGCCACCATCGACGGCCACTACGGCACCACCGACTGCACCATGCACCGCGACCTCCGCGAGTTCCTCGCCACGCGCACGGACGTCGACGGCGTGCTGGTCGCCACCGGCGACCGCTGGCACGCCCTCGCCTCGATCCTCGCCATGCGCGCCGGCAAGGACGTCTACTGCGAGAAACCCTCCTGCATGACCATCGCCGAGGGCCGCGCCGTCGCCGACACCGCCGCGCGCTACGGCCGCGTCTATCAGACGGGAACCCAGCGCCTCAGCGAGCCCAACCATGTGTTCGCCATCGAGATGGCACGCTCCGGCCGCCTCGGCCCGCTCCACACCACCTACGCCCACATCGCCCCGTGGGACGCCGCTGTCATCGGCCGCAACCTGCAACCCGCCACGCCCCAGCCGCCCGCCGACGAGGTCGACTGGGACGCATGGCTCGGCCCCTGCCCGTGGCGCCCCTACCACCCGAGTTATGTCCAGGGCGGCTGGCGCGGGGACTATGACTTCCACACCAGCTGCATCGGCGAGTGGGGCGCTCACACCTTCGCCCAGGTCCAGGTCGCCATCAGCCCCGACGCCAGCCCGCCCGTCGCCTACCACTACGTCGACAACCCCACCGGCGACGGCATGGTCACCACCTTCGCCAACGGCGTGAACATGATCCTCTCCCGCGGCGACAAATACTGGCACGGCTCGTGCGGCGAACGCTTCGACGGCCCTCAAGGGTGGGTCGGCGCCGCCGACGGCTACTCCCAGCCCGACGCCTCGTCGCCCGCCCTGCTCGCCGGCTTCAAGCGCGTGATCGCCGAATACGTCGGCCGCACCGGCCGCTCGCTCAACCACGTCCGAGACTTCTTCGACTGCATGCGCAGCCGCCGCCCCGCGGTCGCCAACGCCAGCGTGATGCACAACTCCATGACCGCCGTCCACGCCGCCAATATCTGCATGTGGCTCAAGCGTGACCTCAAATTCGACCCCGCCACCGGCGGGTTCGTCAACGACCCCGAGGCCGACCGCCTCCGCTCCCGCGCCATGCGCGAGCCGTGGACGGTCTAACATTTTCCGGCCGCCGCTCCCGTCCGCCCCGCCCCAACCCACCCCAACCCCTGACCACCCCACCGACGTGATCACTCCAACCAGACTGCCCGCCCTCGTCCTCCTCGCGCTCCTGCTCCCCGCCGCCCCCGCCGTGGCCCAAGCCCCCGCCGAGGGGCAGGAGGCGCAACTGATCGCCGTGCTGACATCCGGCGCCACCCCCGACGAGAAGGCCGACGCCTGCCGCCAGCTGGCCCAGGTCGGCACCGCACGCTCGGTGCCCGCCCTCGCCGCCCTGCTCGCCGATGAACGCCTCGGCCACATGGCGCGCTACGGCCTCGAGCCGATCCCCGGCCCCGAGGCCGACGCCGCACTGCGCAACGCCCTCGGCCAAACCAAGGGCCTGCAGCTGGTCGGCGTGGTCGCCAGCCTCGGCGTGCGCCGCGACGCCCAGTCGGTGCCCGCCCTGGCCCCCCTCCTCGGCAACCCCGATGCCGAGGTCGCCCAAGCCGCCGCGCGCGCGCTCGGGTCGATCGGCACCGCCACCGCCGCCGCACCCCTCAAGGCCGCCCTCCCCAACGCCGCCCCCGCCATCCGGCTCGCCCTCTGCGAGGGCCTGCTCCGCTGCGCCGAGGCGTTCGCCGCAGCCGGCGACAACCCCGCCGCCGCGGCCGTCTACGACACGCTCCGCCAGTTGCCGGATCCACCCCACCAGGTCCGCACCGCCGCATGGCGCGGCGCGATCCTCGCCCGACCCGGCGCCGGCGTGCCACTGCTGTTGGAGGCGTTCCGCAGCACCGACCCGGCACTGGTGACCGCCGCCACGCGGATCGCCCTCGAGGTCAAGGACCCCGCCGCCACCACCGCCCTCGCCGCGGAACTGGGCAAGGCGCCCGCCGCACTCCAGCCCGCACTGGCCGGCGTGCTTGGCGCCCGCCGCGACCCCGCCGCGCTGCCCGCACTGCTCACCCTCGCCAAGGCCGGGGAACCCCCGGCCCGCGTGGCCGCACTCCGCGCCGCCACCGAAATCGGCGACACCACCGCCGCCCCCGCCCTCGCCGCACTGCTGTTGGACCCCAACCCGGACGTCGCAGCAGCAGCAGCCGCCGGCCTCGCCGGCCTGCCCGGCACCCAGGTGGATGACCTGGTGACCAAGGGGCTCGATTCGCCCGACCAGCCGCTGCGCCTCAAGATGGTCGAGATGACGCGCCAGCGGCGAATCACCGCCGCCCTCCCCGCCCTCCTGAAACTGACCGACTCGCCCGACCAGGCCCTGCGCTCGGCCGCCATCGGCTGCTGCGCCGAGCTCGCCGGCGAGGCCGAGTTCTCCGCCCTCCTGGACCGCCTCGCAACCTGCACCGACCCGGCGCAAATCGAGGCCCTCGAACAGGCGGTCGCCACCGTCTGCGGCGCCTCCGCCCAACCCGCCGCCTGCGTGCCCCCGCTGGCCAAGGCCCTCGCCAACGCCGCCCCCGCGGTGAAACCCGCCGTGCTCAGAACCCTGCGCGTGGCCGGCGGCCCCGAGGCCCTCGCCGCCGTCCGCAGCGCCCTCTCCGACCCGGACGCCAACGTCCATGCCACCGCCATCCGCGTGCTCGGCGAATGGAAAACCGCCGACGCCATCCCGGCGCTGCTCGAACTCGCCAAGGGCTCCGGCACCGAAGTCGACAAGATCCTCAGCCTGCGCGGCTGCCTCGGCATCGCCGCCCGCCCCGACGTCCCCGCCCCACAACGCCTCGCCGCCTGCCGCGACGCCGCCCCGCTGATCAGCCGCGACGACGAAAAACGCCTCCTCCTCGGCACCCTCGGCAACCTCGCCGACCCCGCGGCGCTCGACCTCGTGACCCCCTGCCTCGACCAGCCGGCCGTCAAACAGGAAGCGGTCGCCGCCACCATGGCAATCGCCGAAAAACGCCCCCCGAAACAGCACGCCGAGATCACCAAGGCCGCCCTCGCCAAGGTGCTCGCCGTCGCCCCGGACAACCAACCGGCCGTCACCCGCGCCCAACAGCTCATCAGCGCCATCGAGGCCGAAAACTAACCACCCCGCCCCCGGCCCCCCGCACCGCCCGCCGCCATGAGCCCGCCCGCCCATCACCCCCCGCCCCCCACGCCGGTGACCCGCCGCCAGGCCCTCAAGCGCACGCTCGGCGCCGCGCTCACCTTCCCCACCATCGTCCCCGCCGCCGCCCTCGGCCGCGGCGGCGCCGTGCCCCCCAGCGAACGCATCGTGATCGCCGCCATCGGCGTCGGCGGCCGCGGCACCTTCGTCCTCGGCTGGATGCTCGGCGAACCCGATGTCCAGTGCGTCGCCGTCTGCGACGTCCGCCGCGCCCACGCCGACCGCGCCCAACAACTGGTCAACAGCCGCTCCGGCGCCAATGCCTGCGCCATCTATCGGGACCTGCGCTCCCTCCTCGCCGAACGCTCCGACCTCGACGCCGCCCTCATCGCCACCGGCGACCGCTGGCACGCCCCAGCCTCGATCCTCGCCATGCGCGCCGGCCTCGACGTCTACTGCGAAAAACCCGGCGCCCTCACCATCGCCCAGGGCCAGGCCCTCGTCGCCACCGCCAACCGCTACGGCCGCGTCTTCCAAACCGGCGCCCAGCGCGCCAGCGAACCAAACTTCATCGTCGCCGGCGAACTCCTCCGCCAAGGCCGCCTCGGCCATGTCCACACCCTCCAGGCCCACCTCGGCTACCTCCCCGAGTGGCCCCGCCGCAACGCCGTCCTCCCCCCCCAGCCCGAACCCCCAAAGGACGTGTTCGACTGGGACCTCTGGCTCGGCCCCAGCCCGTGGCGCCCATACAACGAAGCCTTCCTCGGCCAATACCCCGCCCCAGGCTGGTACACCCAATACGACTTCGCCGGCGGCATCCCGCAGTGGGGATCCCACACCATCCTCCAGTGCCAGCTCGACCTCGGCCTCGCCGATTCCTCCCCCGTCGCCTACGAGTTCCCCGCCGACCTCACCGGCCAGGGCATGACCGCCCGCTTCGCCAACGGCGTCTCCCTCCACGCCACCTGCGACGGCTGGCGCGGCTCCTGCGGCGTCAAATACATCGGCTCCGAAGGCTGGGTCGCCGTCGCCGACGGCTACGAAAAACCCGACGCCTCCTCCCCGCTCCTGCTCCGCGACTTCCAACAACTCCTCCACGCCTACACCTCCCGCACCCAGCGCCCCACCAACCACGTCCGCGACTTCCTCAATTGCGTCAGGTCCCGCCGCCAACCCGTCACCAACGCCCTCGTCGCCCACCGCACCATGACCACCAACCTGATCATGGACATCTGCCTCGACCTCCGCCGCAACCTCCTCTGGAACCCCCTCACCGAACAGTTCCAGGACGACCCCCAGGCCAACCGCCTCCGCTCCCGCGCCTCCCGCCCCCCCTGGCACGCCTGATCCCCCCACCGCGCGTGTTCGCCAAGATGCGCAAGCGCTTCGAGGCCGGCCCGCACGCACGGCGCGCGCCCAGTGCGTGAGCCGGAACTGCCGAAGCCGCCCGACCGGAACTTGCGAAGCCGCCCGACCACCTCCGCTCCCGCACCCCATAAACTGCCCACCCATAAATTGCCTGTCCCTTTATAGAAAAAGCTTGCGGTTGGGGCGGGGTTCGGGCAGGGTTCGGGCATGCGACGGCCACGCTTGAAGGCGCCGGGGTGGATTGAGGCGGGGTATTACCACTGCGTGTCGCGGGTGGTGGACCGGCGGATGGTGCTGGGCGACGTGGAGAAGGAGCACCTGGTGGGGCTGATGCGGGCCTACGAGCGGCTCTACGGGCTGCGGCTGGTGACCTACTGCGTGATGACGAACCACTTCCACGTGCTGGTGGAGGTGCCGCGGCGGCCGGCGGCCGAGCTGTTGCCGGACGACGCCGGGCTGGTGGCGCTGGTGCGCGAGTGTCTGGGCGACAAGCAGGCGAACGAGCTGGAATGGGAACTCGGGCGCTGGCGCCGGGCGGGGGACGACGCGCAGGCCGAAGCGGTGCGGGAGCGGTGGTTCAGGCGAATGTGGGACATCAGCGCCTACATGAAGGTGTTGAAGCAACGATTCAGCCAGTGGTTCAACGGGCGTCACGGGCGGCGCGGGACCTTGTGGGAAGACCGGTTTCGCTCGGTGCTGGTCGAGGGACAGTGCGAGGTCCTGCGCTCGATGGCGGCATACATCGACTTGAACCCGGTGCGCGCAGGGGTGTGCGAGGACCCGAAGGACTACCGGTGGAGCGGATATGGCGAGGCCGTGGGCGGCAGCCGCGCGGCGCAGGCGGCCGTGGCATGGCTGGCCGGTCTCGACCCGCGCGACCGGACCCGTGCGCCCGCCGGGCGTGCGGTGGATGCAGCCGAGGGGCTGCGCCGCTGGCGGTGCTGGCTGTTTGGGGTGCCGGAAGGCGAGGCGGCGCAGGCCGAGCAACTGGCCCAGGGCGGGGCAGTCCGTCCGTTCCGGCCCCGGGTTTCACGCGCCAAGGCCCTCGAGGTGCTGGCGCAGGGCGGGCGGCTGGCGCGCCCCGACTTCCTGCGCTGCCGGGTGCGGTTCTTCACCGACGGGGCGGTGCTCGGCAGACGCGGGTTCGTCGAGCGGGTGTTCGGCGAGACGCGCGAGCGCTTCGGGCCGGCCCGCACGCGCGGCGCGCGCCTGGTGCGCGGGCTGGAACTGGCGAAGCCGCCCGACCGGCTCTACGCGCTGCGCGACCTGCGGCGCGACGTGTTCGGATAGAACCCCGCCGCATGACACCCCGATGCGCGTCAAGCTGACCCTCGCCTACGACGGCCGCCCGTTCGGCGGCTGGCAGTCGCAGCCGAATGCCGACACCATCCAGGACCGGCTCGAGGCCGCGCTCGCCGCGATCGCCAGGCAGCCCCTGCGCGTCCACGGCGCCGGCCGCACCGACGCCGGTGTCCACGCGCTCGGCCAGGTCGCCCATTTCGACCCGCCACCCGGGCTGGCGATGACCCCGGCCAACTGGGTCGCGGCCCTCAACACGAAGCTCCCGCCGACGATCCGCGTGATGGCCGCCGCACAGGCCCCCGCCGGCTTCCACGCCCGCCTCCACGCCACCGCCAAGGTCTATCACTACCGCATCTCCACCCGGCCGGTCCTCCCCCCGCTCGACGCCGGCCTCGCCTGGCACCTGCCCCGGCCGCCCGACGCCAGCCTGTTGGAACAGGCGCTCGCCCGCTTCCGCGGCCGCCACGACTTCCGCGCCTTCGCCGCCACCCGCGGCACCGAAACCCCCGCCACCGACTTCCACCGCACGCTCCACGAACTGGCCGTCGACTGGACCCCCGACGGCCCGCTCCTCCGCTTCCGCGGCGACGGCTTCCTCTACAAGATGATCCGCATGCTAACCGGCTCCGCCGTCGCCGTCGCCGCCGGCCGCATCCCCCAGGCCGAACTCGACCGCCTCCTCGCCTCCCCCGCCCCCGCCGAGCGCACCCGCCACTGCGCCCCGCCCGACGGCCTGACGCTGGTCGAGGTGATCTACGGCTGACCGGCCACCCGCCTGCCCGGCGCCTCGTGGTCGCCGCCCCCGGCCGCGGCTGTGTCGCCAGGGGAGGGCGGCGCTCATCCAACGCATCCGTCCCTGCCCATCAGCACCTTGCGCAGGGCCGCCTCGGCGGCGGCTGGGTCGCGTGGCGGGGGGGAGGATCTGCTCCACGGTGACCTTGTGCTGCCACGAATCGCCGAAGTCGTATTCGTAGATGAATCCGTCGTTTGCGCGCGGGGCGATCTGGCGGAGGGTGAAGCGGCGTTCCTCGAGGATCTCCGGGTCGCCTTCGAACTCGGCGAAGATCGGGTCAATCGGGATTCGCCGGGACTTCCCGGGAGGGAAGACGCAACCGCTGAAATGCCAGTCGAAGGAACTGCGTTGTTTCATCGAAACCGTGCCCGCAAGCAGGGCCGAACGTCCGCTCCCGCCCATGACCACCCCATCTCCCGTGATGCGCGCCCGCAGCCGCCGCGCGTTCCTGCGCGGCTCCCTCGCCGCCGCCGCGCCCCTGCTGGCCCCCCGCCTCCTCCGCGCCGCCGCCCCGCCGCCGTCGCAGCGCCTCCACCTCGCGGTGATCGGCGTCGGCGGCCAGGGCAGCGCCCACGCCCGCGTCTGGTCGAGCTTCCCCGATTGCCGCCTGCTCGCCGTCTGCGACGTCAACCGCACCCACGCCGAACAAGCCAAACAGGCCGTCGACGCCGCCTGCGGCGACTCCGCCTGCACCGCCTTCCACGATTTCCGCGAACTGCTCGCCCGCCCGGACATCGACGCCGTCTCGATCGCGGTCCCCGACCACTGGCACGCCCTGATCGCCCTCGCCGCCCTCCGTGCCGGCAAGCACGTCTATCTGGAAAAACCGCTCGCCTACACCGTCGCCGAGGGCCGCGCCCTGGCCGCCGCGGTGCGCCGCCACGGGGCGGTCCTCCAACAGGGCACCCAGCAGCGCTCGATATCCACCTTCCAGCGCGCCGCGTGGCTCGCCCGCAGCGGCCGCCTCGGCCGCGTCCACACCGCCACCGCCACCTCCCCCTACGGCCCCCAGGGCGGCGACCCCAACCCGGCCCCGCCGCCACCGGAGATCGACTACGACTTCTGGCTCGGCCCCGCGCCCGCCAAACCCTACACCCCCGGCCGCTGCAGCGGCCACGGCGGCGTCGGCTGGTACCACATCCGCGACTACTCCGGCGGCTGGATCACCGCCTGGGGCTCCCACCACGTCGACTGCGCCCAGTGGGCGCTCGCCAAGGACCACGAGGCGCCCGTCGCCGCCGAGGCCACCGGCGAGTTCCCGCGCGAGGGGGTCTACGACACCTGTTGGAAATGGCGCGCCGAGTTCCGCTATGCCGACGGCACGAAGCTCGTCTTCGCCACCCCGAACGAGGCCCCCGGCCGGATGGACGTCCTGATAGAAGGCGACGAGGGCTGGGTCGCCGCCTCCCGCGGCGGCATCGACGCCCACCCGAAGTCGCTCCTCGCCCTCCACCCCGGCCCGCTCGCCGAGCCGTGGCCGACCGACCACTTCCGCGACTTCCTCGACGCCATCCGCGAGGGCCACGAACCCGCCGCACCGGTCGAGGTCGGCCACCGCTCAACCACCCTGTGCCACCTCGCCAACATCGCCATCCTGCTCCAGCGGCCGCTGCACTGGGACGGCCCGCGCGAACGCTTCGTCAACGACCCGCCCGCCGACCGCCTCCTCGCCGCCCCGATGCGCCCGCCCTGGCGCCTCGACGCCTGACCGCCATGAACACGCCACCCCGACCACCGGCACCCGGGCGCCGCCCGGCGGCCGCCGTCGCTCTAACACTCCTGGCCGCGCCGCTGCTCGCCGCGCCCGCCCCCGCCGGCCCGCCGTCGCTGCTCGACGGGTTCAAGCCCTACCGGCAGGGCGCGCCCGTCGCGCTGCTCGCTGACACCCGCCAGGCGCTGTTCCGAGGCACCCACCAGCCGGCCGTCCGCGCCGCGCGCGAGCACGACCTGCTCGCCTTCCTCGCCTCCGACGCCCACCCCCAGGCCAAGGCGATCGCCGTCGAGTGGCTCGGCTGCCTCGGCTCGGAGGCCGCCCTGCCCGCGCTCCAGCGCCTCCTCGCCGACCCCGCGCTCGCCCAACCGGCCGCCGCCGCGGTCGCCCGCATCACCGGCCAGGCCGCCCAACCGCCGGCCCCCGCCGGCCCACCCGCCTCCGCCGTCGCCGCCGTGGTCGCCTTCACCACCGCCCTCGACGCCGACCCCGCCGGCCCCGCCGCCGACCGGCTCCTGCTGGACTCCCTGCGCTCGCCCGACCGCCTCGTCCACGGCGCCGCCCTGCGCGCGATCCGCCGCGGCGCCGGCACCGGCGCGCTGGCGGGCCACCTCATCCCGCACCTCGCCGCGCTCCCCGCCGCCACCCGCGCCGGCCTGTTGGAGGCGCTCGCCGCACGGCCCGGCCCCGCCGACGACCTCCACGCGTTCCTGCTCGAACAATCGGAAAACGCCAGCCCCGCCGACCAACCCGCCGCACTGCGCACCCTCGGCCGCATCCTGCGCCCAGCCGACGTCCCGCCGCTGCTCGCGCTCGCCGCCGGCGCCGACGCCCCCCTCGCCGCCGCCGCGCGCGACGCGCTCGCGCGCGCCACCGACCCGGCGATCGACCGCGGCCTGCTGGATGCCGCGGCCGGCCCCGACGCCGCGCGCGCGCTGGCGGCGATCGACGTGCTGGCCGCGCGGCACAGCGCCGCCGCCGTCGACCCGCTGTGGGCGCTGGCCCGCGCCGGCGACCCCGCGCGCGCCCCCGCCGCGCTGCGCGCGCTCGGCGATCTCCTCCCGCCCGCGCGCCTGCCGGAGCTGTTGGAGTGGCTGCCGTCGATCGCCGCCTCCCCGCTCGCCGAGCCCGGCGACAAGGCGCTGTGGGCCGCGCTGCGCCGCCACCCGGAACCCGCCGCCGCGGCCGCCGCCGTCGACGCCGCGGCCGCCGCCGCACCACCCGCGCTCCGCGAGACGCTGGCCAGGTTCGCCGCCCGGATCCGCCCCGCCGCCACCCCGCCGCCGCCACCACCACCCCCACCGCTCGACCTGCCCGCCGACGACGACCGCGCCACGCTCGCCCCGAACGGCTTCCGCGAGCTCGCCTGCCTCGACTGCGGCGCCGCCACCGAGGCCTCCGCCAACGGCCTGACGATCCGCCGCGCCGCCGGCTCGCCCTACACCTTCGGCAACACCCCCCACCCGCTCGCCACCGTCGACTTCGGCGCCGAGACGACCCACGTTCTAACAGGTCTCGACCCGGCGGCCGACCACGTCCTCGGGCTGTCCGTGTGGGACGCCGACCTGGGCGGCCGCCGCCAGACGCTCGCGCTCGACGGCGAACCGGTGCTGCGCTCGTTCATTCCGCTCGCGTTCCACGGCGACCGGCCGACGTTCGCGCGGATCCACCTGCCGGTGTCCGCGGCCGCGGCCGCCGACGGCACTCTCACCGTGACGATGCGCGCCGACGCCGGGCCCAACGCCGTGGTCAGCCAGCTCTGGCTGCTGCGGCGCGAGCCGGCGCCCGGCCCCGCCGCCGTGCGCAGGCGGGTGATGATCCTCACCGGCGACGACTACGCCGGCCACCGCTGGCGCGAGACCGGCCCCGCGTTCGCCGCCATCCTGAGGGGCGACCCGCAGCTCGAGGTCTCCATCAGCGAGTCGCCGTACTTGTTGGAATCGCCCGCCCTCGCGTCCTGCGACGCCGTGTTCCTCCACTTCAAGAACTACCCCGAGCGGCTCCCCACCGCCGCGCCGCTGTGGCAAAACCTCGAGCGCTACGTGCGCGGCGGCGGCGGGCTGGTGATCGCCCACTTCGCCTGCGGCGCCCTGCAGGAATGGCCCGGCTTCGCCGCCTGCGCCGGCCGCGCCTGGGACCCCCGGATGCGCCCCCACGACCCCCACGGCGAGTTCACCGTCCGCATCTCCAACAACTCCCACCCCGCCACCCGCGGCCTCGCCGACTTCACCACCCGCGACGAACTCTACACCTGCCTCGCCGGCAATGCCCCGGTCACGGTGCTCGCCGAGGCCACCTCCAGCGTCGACCAGTCGGTCCACCCGATCGCCCTCGCCCTGAACCCCGGCAAGGGCCGCGTCTTCCACTGCCTGCTCGGCCACGACACCGCCGCCCTCAACAGCCCCGGCGCCCGCGCCCTCTACCTGAACGGCACCCGGTGGGCCGCCGGGGCGGCTGCCGACTAGCCTCTAACTGCCCTCCCCGCCCGCCTCCCACGCCGAGCCGGCGCCGGCCTCGGCGTCCACCTCCCGGGCGCGGCGCAGGCCGCGGGCGCTCGAGTGCCCGGTGGCCCTGACGACCAGCCAGTCGAAGACCAGGTAGAACACCGGCACCACGAACAGTGTGAGCACCGTCGAGATCGCCAGCCCGCCGACGACCACCACGCCGAGCGGGTTGCGGCTGCCGGCGCCGGCGCCGGTGGTCAGCGCCAGCGGCAGCGTGCCGCCGACGGTCGAGATCGAGGTCATCAGGATCGGCCGGAAGCGCAGGGTGGTGGCCTCCCACACCGCGTCGGCGGCGCTCCGGCCCAGCAGCTGCAGCTGGTTGGCGAACTCGACGATCAGGATGCCGTTCTTGGCGATCAGGCCGATCAGCAGGATCAGCCCGAACTGCGAGAACAGGTTGTTGGTCAGCGGCGGGCCGACGAGGCGGCTCGCCCACAGGCAGAGCACGCCGCCGGCGAGCGCGAGCGCGACGCCGGTGTAGATCGTCACCGGGTGGATCCAGCTCTCGAACTGCGCGGCCAGGATCAGGAAGGTGAACAGCAGGCCGAGCGCGAACAGCATGAACGTGTCCTGCGCGCTCTCCACGAACTCCCGGCTGTCGCCGTCCCACGCGGTGGTCACCCCCTCCGGCAGCATCCCGGGCACCGTCTGTTGGATGAACCCGACGCCGTCGCCGACCGTGCTGCCGGCGGCCAGCCGCGCCCGGATCGTGATCGCCCGCATCCGGTTGAAGTGCGGGAGCTCCTGCGGGGTGATCGATTCCCGGCGGGTGACCACGTTCGAGAGCTGGACCAGGCCGCCGCGGTCGGAGCGGACGTGGACCCCGCCGAGGTCGTCCGGGGTCAGGCGGCCGGCGTCGTCCACCTGCACGATCACGTCGTAGGTCCGGCTGCCCCGCTTGAACTCGGTCACCCGGCGGCCGCCGAACAGGGTCTCAAGGGTGGTGGCGATGCGCGCCACCGGCACCCCTAGGTCGGCCGCGCGCGCGCGGTCGATCAACACGTCGATCTGCGGCTTGTCGGTCCGCGGCTCGATCCGCGCGCCCTCGAAGATGCTGCTGCGGCGCATCGCCGCCAGCACCTGCTGGCCGTGGCGCTGCAGCTGCTCGAAGTCACTGCCCTGCAGCACCAGCCGGATGCTCTCGCCCAGCCCGCGTCCGCCGAGCGGGTTGCGCACCACCGCGAACGCGATCCCGCCGGTGATCTCGGCGCCGAAGCGCTCGTTGACCGTGGCCAGCACCTGTTGGGTCCTGCGCTCGCGCTGCTCCCACGGCTTGAGGGTCACGAAGATCATCCCGTCGCTGCCGGCCCCCGGCGCCCCGCGGCCGACCGCCGTGGACGAAAAGGAGTGCCGCACCTCCGGCTGCCCGGAAACCACCTCCGCCATCCGCGAGACGTAGGCCTGCGTGTAGTCCGGATGCGACCCCAGCGGGCCGTTGAAGATCGCGGTGAAGTCGCCGCGGTCCTCGACCGGCGTCAGCTCCCGCTGCAGGCCGCCGAAACACCCCAGCCCGAGCACCACGAACCCGGCCGCCAGCACGATCACCAGCGGCCACAGCCGCAGCGCCACCCGCAGCGCCCGCCCGAACCACCGGTTGAACGCCACGAACAGCGGCTCGCTCACCCGATAGAGCCAGCCATGCGGCACGTGCCCGCTCGCCGCGTCGCGCCCCCTGAGCATCACCGCGCACAGCATCGGCGTCAGCGTCAACGCCACCGCCGACGACACCAGCACCGCCACCGCCAGCGTCACCCCGAACTCGTAGAACAGGCGCCCGGTCCTCCCGGACTGGAACGCCACCGGCAGGAACACCGCGGCCAGCGTGAGCGTGGTCGCGATCACCGCGAACGCCACCTGCCGGGCCCCGCGCACCGCGGCCTGGATCCGCGTCTCGCCGCCCTCGATCCGGCGGTAGATGTTCTCCAGCATCACGATCGCGTCGTCGACCACCAGCCCGATCGCCAGCACCAGCGCCAGCAGGGTCAGGATGTTGACCGAGAACCCGAGCGCGCCGATCACCGCGAACGTTCCAATGATCGAGATCGGCACCGCGGTCACCGGGATGAACACCGCCCGCCAGTCGCGCAGGAACACGAAGATCACCGCGATCACGATCACGAACGCCTCCGCGATCGTCCGCAGCACCTCGTCGACCGAGCGCTCGACAAACAGGCTGCTGTCGTAGCCGGGCAGCACGTCGATGCCCTCCGGCAGCTCCGCCTTGACCACCGGCAGCAGCGCCTTGACCCCCCGCGCCACGTCTAACAGGTTCGACCGCGACTGGCGGACGATCCCCAGCCCGACCGTCGGCTGGCCGTTGTAGAACGTCTTGGCCCGGTAGTCCTCGGAGCCGAGCTCGGCGCGGCCGACGTCGCGCAGCTTGACCTGGCGGTTGCCGGTGGCCGCCACCACCAGGTCCTCGAACCCGGCGGCGTCCGCCAGCTCGCCCTGGGTCCGCACCGTGAACTCGCGCGCATACGACTCGATCCGGCCCCCCGGGATGTCGACGTTCTGGTTGCGCAGCGCCTGCTCGACGTCGGCGGGCGTCAGTTGGTGGGCGGCGAGCCGCTCGGGGTCGAGCCACACGCGCATCGCGAACCGCCGCTCGCCGCCGATGAACAGCGTGCCCACGCCCGGCACCGTCTGGATCCGCTGCTTGGCGATCCGGTCCACCAGGTCGGTCAGCTCGGCGCGGCTGTGCCGGTCCGAGGTGAAGGTCAGCCACATCACCGGCTGGGCGTCCGCCTCCTGCTTGGCGATCAGCGGCTGGTCGACCTCCTCGGGCAGCCGGTCGCGGGCGCGGTCGACCCGGTCCCGGATGTCGTTGGCCGCCTCGTCCGGGTCGCGCTCGAGCGTGAACTCGACGGTGATCCGCGACACCTCCTCCTGCGACGACGACCGCAGCACCCGGATGCCGTCGATCGCCGACAACTGCTCCTCGAGCGGCTCGGTGACCCGGCTCTCGACCACCTCGGCCGGCGCGCCCCGATAGATGGTGGTCACCGAGACCGTCGGCAGGTCGATGTCCGGATACTCGCGCACCGGCATCCGCCGGAACGCCAGCAGGCCGATCAACACCAACACCAGCGCGCCGACGATCGTCAGCACCGGGCGCTTGATCGCGGTGTCGGACAGGATCATCGCTCGGCCGGCGCTGCCGGCAGGTTGCGGTCGGTCTTCTCCGGCGGGCCCGGCTTGACCACCGGCGGCACCGGCCGCAGCGCCATCCCCGGCTGCAGGATCAGCACGCCGACGCCGGCCGAAACCACGCGGTCGCCGGCCGCCAGCGGCGGCCCCACCGGCGTGACCTCGACCCACCCGGGGACGCGCACCCCGGTGCGCACCGGCACGAAGTCGGCGCGCACCCCGCCGCCGCCCTCGCGCGCGACCACCACCGAGGACCCCTCCGGGCCGTTCATCACCGCGGCCTCGGGCACCACCAGCACGTTTTCCAGCACCCGCAGCACCAGCGAGACGTTGGCGAACATCCCCGGCCGCAGCGTCTCCGGCGGGTCGAGGACGTAGCCCTTCACGTGCGCCGAGCGCGTCTCCAAACTGATCGCCGGCGCAATGAAGTAGACCTCCCCGCGCACCGCCCCGCCACCCGCCGCGGTGCGCACCAGCAACGCCGTCCCCGGGCCCAGCAGCGGCAGGTAGCGCTCCGGCACCTCCAGCTCGACCTTCAGCCGCGAGAGGTCGTCGACGGTCGTGATCACCACCTGCGGGCTGACGTAGTCGCCGACCGACACCGGCCGCGCCCCGGCCACGCCGTCGAACGGCGCGCGCAGCGTCGACTTGGCGATCCGCGTCTCCAACAGCTCGATCGACGCCGCGAGCTGCTTGAACCGCGCCTCCGCCTCGTCGAACTCGAGCCGCGACGCGGCGTCGCTCTCTAACAACTTCCGCAGGCGCCCGAGGTTGCGCTCGGCGAGGGTGAACCCGGCGCGCGCCTCGGCCAGCTGGGCCTCGAGTTCGCGGGTGTCGAGGCGCGCGATCGGCGCCCCCTTGGCCAGCCGCGCCCCCTCCTCGAACAGGATCTCCACCAGCGTGCCGGACAGCTCCGGCCGCAGCTCCGCGCTCTCGTTGGCCGCCAGCGAGCCGACGAGCTCGACGCTCTCCTCGAGCGTGCGCCGCTCGACCGCCACCACCTCGACCGGCTGGACGCGCTCCAGCGGGTCCGCCGCGCCGGCGGCGGGCGCGGCGGGCCGGCGGCAGGCGCCGGCCGCGAGGACCGCCGCGCCCGCGGCGGCCAGCACCAGCCCGGGCGGTCGGCAGGTCGTGCGGCGTGCGTTCATCGTCGTCATCCTCATCACCAGCTCCCCCCGAGCGCCTTGGCCAGGGCCACCGAGACGGCCAGCCGCTCGGCCCGCACCGCGCACGCGCGCCGCTCGGCCTCGAGCCGCGTGCGCTCGGCGTCCACCACGTCAAGGAAATCGGTCAGCCCGGTCGTGAACCGGTTGCGCGAGAGCTCGAGCGTCCGGCGCGCGGCCGCCGCCGCGGCGTCCTGCGCCTGCTGCTGGCGCGCGAGGGCGGCCGCCCCGTGGAGCGCGTTCTCGACCTCGCGGATGGCGTCGAGCACCGCCTGGCGGTAGTCCGCGCTGGCCGCCCGGTGGGCCGCCACCGCGGCGTCGCGCCGCGCCGCCCGTTGCCCGGCGTCGAACAGCGGCAGGTCCACCCGCGGGCCGAGCGACCACACCTGGGCGTCGGTGTCAAACAGGCCGCCAAGCCGCGCGCCGCCCCAGCCGAACGACGCGTCGATCCCCACCGACGGATAGAACGCCGCCTCCGCCACCCCGATCGCCGCGTTCGCCGCCGCCACCCGGCGCTCCGCCGCCCGGATGTCCGGCCGCCGCCGCAACAGCTCGGAGGGCACCGACACCGGCACCGCCGGCGGCGCCGGCAGCTCCGGCGCCGGCCGCACCACCGAGCCGGTCGCCACCCCGCCGCACAACACCGCCAGCCCGTGCACCAGCCCGGCCCGGTCCCGGTCGAGCCCCGCCAGCTGCGCCTCCGCGTCCAATACCTCGGTCTCCGCGCGCGACAGCACCAGCCCGCTGATCGATCCCGCCCCGCGCTGCTCGCGCAGCAGCCCGAGCGCCTGCCGCCGCAGCCCCACGGTGCGGCCTAACAGGTCCTGCTCGGCGTCGACCGCGCGCAGCGCCCAGTAGGTGGCGGCGACCTCGCCGGTGACGCTCAGGCGGATCGCGCGCAGGGTTTCGGCGGCGGCCTGGTCGGCGGCCTCGGCGGCCTCGACCTCGCGGCGGACCTTGCCCCACAGGTCGAGCTCGTAGCTGGCGTCGAGCGGGACCGAGATCTCGGTGGCCACGGTGGAGTCGGCGCCGGGCGAGCGCTGGCGGAACTGCGAGCGCACGGCCGACGGGCTGAAGTCGAGCGTCGGGAAGCGGCGCGAGCGGGTGGCGCGGGTCAGCGCGCGGGCCTCGGCAAGGCGCGCGGCGGCCGCCTCGAGGTCCTGGTTGGAGGCGGCCGCCCGCTCGGCCAGCCGGTTGAGCGCCGGGTCGCGGTAGATCCGCCACCACGCGCGGTCGGCGGCGGCGTCGCCGGGCCGGTGGCTCTGCCACGAGACGCCGCCGTCGGAGAACGAGGCGGGCAGCTGGATCGTGGGCGGCTGGTGGTCGGGCCCCGCGGTGCAGGCGGCTAACAGGATGGCGGCAGGGCCGGCGAGGCGCAGCCCCGCGGCGCTTTTCCCCTGTGCTGGTGCTGCCATTCCCCGGCGCCAACCAAGCAGGATTGGCGGGGCGTGCAAGCCAAACAACCCCGCCGGGCGACCCGGCGGCCCCCGCGGCCCGGCTCACGGCCCCTGCTGCGGGTCGAGCAGCCGGAGGTAGTCGCCGAGCATCCGGTCGAGGGTGAAGTGCCGCAGGACGTGCTCGCGCCCGGCGTCGCCGAGGGTGGCGCGCAGCCCCGGGCTGCGCGCGAGGTCGAGCAGCGCGGCGGCGAGGGCGGCGGGGTCGCGGGGCGGCACCAGCCTGCCGGTTAGCCCGTCGCGCACCTGCTCGGCGGCGCCGCCGACGTCGGTGGCGACCACCGGCAGGCCGGCGGCGAGCGCCTCGAGCGACGCGTTCGGGCAGCCGGCCGGCTCGGAGACCATCGCGAAGATGTCGCATTGGCGGTGGAAGCCGCTCAGGTCGTGAAGCTCGCCCAGCCACTCGACCGGCAGGCCGGCCGCCTGGCGGCGCAGGCCGGCCGCATGCTCGCCGGCGCCGGTCTCGGCGCCGCCGGCGATGCGCAGGACGCACGGCGGCAGCCCGGGCAGCGCCCGGCGGAACGCGTCTAGCAGGTCACCCAGCCGCTTCTGCGGGCTGAGCCGGGCGGCGGTGCCGATGACCAGCGGGGCGCCCGCCGGCGGGGTGCGGCGCAGCGGCCGCGGCGGCGGCGCCACGCCGTTGGGGATCACGTGGACCGGGGCGCCGAATGCCGCGGCGCGGCCGGCCTCGGCGGCGTGCTTCACCACCACCCCGGCGAGCAGGCGCCCGTAGTCGCGGGGGGCGCGGCACGGCAGCGCCGGCGGCGGGTCGTCGAGGGCGCGCTCGAGCGGCGGATAGAACATCTCCCCGGGCGAGACGTCGAACACCCGGGTGAAGGCCAGCGCGTCGGCGAGCAGCAGCTTGTGCCTGGCGAGCGCGTTCCAGAACGCCACCGCGGCCGGCGGGTCGGCGGCCATCTCCGCGAGGATCAGCCCGACCGCCTGTTCCTCGCCGGCGAGCCCGGCCGGCGGCGGCACGAACACCCCGACGCCCCGCTCCAACAGGTCGATCCGGCCGGGTGTCGGGTGTTCGGGGTATTCCTGCAGCAGGGCCACCCGCACCCGCCGGCCGCCGGCCTGCAGCCGGCCGGCGAGCCGCCGCAGCGACGCCTGGGCGCCGCCGGTCCCGAGGTTGTTGGTCACGAACCAGATCGCCCGCGCCGGCCCGGCCGGCCGCGCGGCGGCGAGGTGCGCGAAGCGCGCCACCCGCGCGCCCATCCGCTCGGCGGTGAAGTCGCGCCACACCCGCCGGTGGCACGAGGCGGGCGGTGCCAGCAGGACCTCCGCGGTGGCGCGCGCGACGTCGGCGGGCTGCGCGCCGGCGGCGAGCAGGGCGACGGCCGGCATCCGCCACGCGAGGTCGCGGGTGCCGCCGGTGTCGAGCGTGACCACCGGCCGCCCGGTCGACAGCGCCTCGAGGTGGGCCAGGCTCAGCCCCTCGTGCGCGCTGCACGAGACCAGCGCGTGGCAACCGGCGAGCACCTCGCCCACCGGCGCGCGGCCCTCGGTCCAACAGATTTCGGCGCCCACCCCGTGGCGGTCCGCCGCGGCGTCCACCGCCGCCCGGCTCGCCACCGCGTCGGCGAGCCCGGGCGCCGTCTCCCCCGCGATCACCAGCCGCGCCGCCGGCGCCGCCACCCCGCGGCGCGCGAGTTCGCCGCGCACTCCGGCGAGCACCTCCGGGAGCCATTCGAGCCGCTTCTGCGGCCGCGGGTTGGCCACGCACGCAAGCACGAACGGCGGGCCGGCCGGCGGCGCCGCCCGCTCCGGGAACTCGTTAGGCCGGATCCCGTTCCACACCGTCCGCACCGGGATCGCCGGCAGCGCGTCCCGCAGCTCGTCCTCGACCCGCCGCGCGCACGCCAGCAGCAGCGCCACCCCGGCGGCCGGCAGCCGCTCCCACCCCGCCGGCCACCCGGGCCGCGTGTTGTGCACCGTGACCACCACCGGCACCCCGGCCGCCGCCAGCACCCCGGTCTCGGCCGCGTCGGTCAGGTGCAGGTGGAGCACGTCGGCCCCGAGCTCGACGGCGAGGCCGGCAAGGTGGGCGGCCCGGCCGGCGCGCGGCAGGTGGGAGAGGTCGATCGTGCCGGGCGGCGGCTCCAACGGGCGACGGTGCGGCTTGCCGAGCACGACGAGGCGCGCGGCGACCGCGTGCCGCGGCAGCTCGGCGGCCAGCTCGCGCGCGATCCGCTCGGCGCCGCCGTGCTGGAGGCTGGTGACGACCTCGAAGACCGTCAGGCGCTCCTCCCGCGGGGCGAGGTCCAGCGGCGGCCAGTGGACGACCCGCGGCGCGGCGCGCGGCGCGCGGCCGCACAGGCGCGCGGCGACTGTTAGCCCGTCCGCGTGCCACTCGCACAGCACCGGCGGCAGGGCGTCGGCCGCGGCGCAGTGGCCGCCGTGCCGGGCCTGGAAACGGTTCCACGGGTCGCCCGCCTCGCGCCAGTCGGGCAGGCCCGCCGCGACCAGGTCGCCCCCGCCGTCCGCCGCCGGCGGCGGGCGGAACGCCCGCGGGTGGCGCAGCACGCTGCCGGCGCGCACCAGCAGCCAGGGACCGCCGGCCGCCGGCGGCGCGTCCCCCGGCCGGTGCACCGCCACCCGCGCGATCCCGGCGGCGCGCAGGCTGCGCACGCTGCGCGCCGCCAGCCACGGGCGGCGCGGATCGGCATCGACGACCAGGGCCTGGCACACTGCGGGGCGGCGGGGTCAGTAGGCGGTCGGCCGCCGCGGCGGCGGGCGCCATCCGCCGCGGCGCTCGTCGCCCGGCGGCTCGACCACCGGCGCCACGGGCACCACCGGCGGCAGCGGCGGCGCGCCCGAGTCCGGCGCCTCGTCGGCGACCGTCGCCACCACCGAGGACGGGCGCTTGCCGGTGAAGACATACTGGCCGCCGGGCCCGGGCTGATAGACGATCCGCTGCCGCCGCACTTCGCCGCCGACGGTGTAGCCGAGCTCCAAGGGGGTGCCCGGCGGCCAGTCGCTGCGCACCCAGAACCCGTCGTCGACGACGCGCACGTCGAGCGGGCCGCCGCGCGCGGCCGGGCCGGCCCCGACCGCCGCCATGCCCCGCGGCGCGACCCGCGGGGCGCCGCGGCGGGCGAGCTTGACCAGCACCACGATCAGCACCAGCGGCGCCGCCAGGCACAGCAGCCCGAGCAGCGGAAACCCCCGCGCCCGCACCCGCGGCGGCGCGGCGGGCGGAGAACTGTTAGCATGCGCCGGCCGGGGCGGCGCGGCGCCCGCCGGCGCGGCTGACCGCGGCTCCGGCGCCGGCGGGGTGGCGCGGGGCGGCCGCGGCGCCGGCGCCGCGGCGAGCGGGGCGGTCGAGCAGACGATGCGGAAGCCGACGTCGGCGTTGCGGCTGCGGGGATCGGAGCGGAAACGGGCGGCGCTGCGGGTGTTCTTGGCCGCGCGCAGCCACGACCCGCCGCGCAGCACCCGCCGCGGCTTGTCGCCCGCCGGGGCGGCCTGTTGGAGCGGGTCGGTCGCCGGCCCGGCCGGGTACGGCGCATACCAGTCGCGGCACCACTCGGCGACGTTGCCGCCGATCACCAGGCCCCACGGGTTCGGCGCGCGCGAGGCGGCCGGGCGGGTGCCGTTGCCGGCGTTGCCCTGGTGCCAGGCGACGCGGTCGGCGGCCGCCGGGTCGTCGCCGGCGTGCCAAGCGGTGGTGGTGCCGGCGCGGCAGGCGAACTCCCACTGCGCCTCGGTCGGCAGCGAGACATGGCGCCCGGTGCGGCCGGCGAGCCAGCGGCAAAACGCCTCGGCATCCGGCCAGGTGACGATGCACACCGGGTGCGAGTCGTCCTGCGGAAACCCCGGGTTGCGCCAAGTGAACTCCCGCCGCTGCACGAGCGCCCCGCCGTCCCAGCCGTAGCCGCCGCTGGTCCCGGTCTCCGCCTCGCTGCGGTAGCGCGTCTCCTCGACGAAGCGCCGCCACTGGCCGCGGGTCACCGCGGTGCGGCCGATGCAGAAGTCTTCGGTCAGCCGCACCCGCCGCGCCTCCTCGTCCGCACCGCGCCCCGCCTCCCCCGGCGGCGAGCCCTGGCTGAACTCGCCGGCGCGGACGAGCACCAGCTCGAGCGGCACCCCGCCGCCGAGGTCGAGGGCCGGAACCGGTTCGGCCGCACCCAACGCCACCGCAGCGAGGCTGGCTGCGGCACCCACAAGCAGCGCTTTCATCCCCGCCACGATACGCACCCTTCCGGCCGCGGCACAATTCCACAACTGCACGAGGTTTACATCCCCCCCGTCCGGCGCGATCATCCGGGCGACCGATGTCCCGCACCCGGGCATGCCTCCTGTTCCTCGCCGCGGCGCTGCATGCGCCCGCCCCGGCCGCCGACTGCTTCGTGCCGGGCGCGGTCTGGCCGGACGACCAGGGGGTGCACATCAACGCCCACGGCGGCGGGGTGCTCGTCCACGCGGGCACCTGTTACTGGTTCGGCGAGCACAAGGTCGCCGGCCCGGCCGGCAACTCGGCCCAGGTCGGCGTCGGCTGTTATTCGTCAACCAGCCTCTATGACTGGAAGAACGAGGGCATCGCGCTGGCGGTCGAGGACGACCGCCGCAGCGAGATCGCCCGCGGGTGCATCATCGAGCGGCCGAAGGTCGTGTTCAACCCGCGCACCGGCAAGTTCGTGATGTGGTTCCACCTCGAACACCGCGGCAAGGGCTACGGCACCGCTCGCACCGCCGTCGCCGTCGCCGACCGGCCGGCCGGCCCCTACCGCTTCCTCCGCTCCCACCGCCCGAACCGCCGCCAGTGGCCGCTCGGCCACGACCGCAACGCCCCCGGCGACCAGTGGCTGGAACTGCTGGAGCGCGACCACAACCGCGGCCAGATGGCGCGCGACATGACGATCTTCGTCGACGACGACGGCCGCGCGTTCCACATCGCCGCGGCCGAGGAGAACTACACCCTGCACGTGTCGCTGCTGACCCCGGACTTCCTCGACTTCACCGGCAAGTTCAGCCGCATCCTGCCCGGCGGCCACAACGAGGCGCCCGCAATCTGCAAACACGCCGGCAAATACTGGCTGATCACCTCCGGGTGCACCGGCTGGGAACCCAATACCGCCCGCTCCCACGTGGCCGACTCGCTGGCCGGCCCGTGGCAACCGCTGGGCAACCCGTGCGCCGGCCCCCACCCGGCCGGCGGCCCGGGCCCCGAGCTCACGTGGGGCGCCCAGAGCACCTTCATCCTGCCGGTGCCCGGCAGGCCGGGCGCGTTCATCGCCATGTTCGACGTCTGGCGCCCCCGCAACCCGATCGACGGCCGCTACCTCTGGCTGCCGGTCCACTTCGACAACGGCCGCATCGTCGTCACCCACCCGCGGCGCTGGAAGCTCTCGGACTTCGACATGGTGATGGACATGGCCGGCGCGGAAGGAGACCACCCATGACCCAGCCTGTGGCCCACCCGCACGGCCCCCCGCCCGCGCTCCGCCTGCTGCTCGCCGGCAGCCTCGCGCTCGCCGCGCCGGCCCCCGCCGCCGCACCCGGCACCGCGACCCCGCGGATCGCGGTCGACCAGTTGGGCTACCTGCCCACGATGGACAAGGTGGCCGTGATCTCCGACCCCCAGGAGGGCTTCAACGCCGCCGAACACTATCAGCCCGGGCCCTCGCTCGAGGTCCGCCACTGGGGGACGAACGCGGTGGCCCTAACCGCCGCGCCGGTGCCGTGGAACGGCGGCGCCACCCACGCCCAGTCGGGCGACAAGGCGTGGTGGCTCGACTTCACCGCGCTGCGCCGGTGGGGCGAATACTACCTCTACGACCCCGCCAACGACGCCCGCTCCGACCGGTTCCGGATCGGCCACGACACCTACGACGAGGCGCTGCGCCACGCGCTGCGGGTGTTCTTCTATCAGCGGCGCGGGTGCGCGAAGCAGGCCCCCCATGCCGACCCCCGGTGGACGGACGGCGCCAGCCACCTCGGGCCGCTGCAGGACGCCAACTGCCGCGCCGTCGCCGCGCCCGGCAACGCCGCGCTCGAGCGCGACCTGCGCGGCGGCTGGTTCGACGCCGGGGACTACAACAAGTACGTCACCTTCACCGTCGGCCCGCTGCGCGACCTGCTGCTGGCGTTCGAGCACGACCCGCTGCTGTGGGCCGACGACCACGGCATCCCCGAGTCCGGCAACGGGATCCCCGACCTGCTCGACGAGGTGAAGTGGGAACTCGACTGGCTGCTGCGGATGCAGCAACCCGACGGCTCGGTGCTCAGCAAGGTGTCGGTCAGCGGCTATCAGGCCGCCTCGCCCCCTTCGGCCGACACCGCGCAGGCATTCTACGGCGGCGCCTCCACCTCGGCCACCTTCGCCGCCGCCGGCTCGTTCGCCCTCGCCGCCAAGGCGTTCGCCGCCGCCGGGCAGGACGGCTACGCGGACACGCTGCGCGCCGCCGCCCGCGCCGCGTGGGACTGGGGCGTGGCCAACCCGGCGGTCACCTTCGACAACGCGGGCTTCGCCAGCGCCAACCCGGAGGTGGACGACTACGGGCGCGCGATGCTCAAGCTGGCCGCCGCCGTGCACCTCTACGCGCTCACCGGCGAGGCCGCGTTCAAGACCCACGTCGAGTCCAACTACCTCTCCGCCCACCCGATGCAGTGGTGGTACTGGTACGCCTTCGAGGCGGCCGTCCAGGACTCGCTGCTCTGCTACACCGCGCTGCCGGGGGTCACCCCCGCGGTGGCCGCCGAGATCCGCGCCCGCAAGCAGTCGTCGATCAACGGCGGCGAGTTCCTCGGCGCGTTCACCGCCGCCACCGACGCCTACCGCGCCCACCTCAAGGACCAGGACCACGTCTGGGGCAGCAACGCCGTGAAGTGCCGCGTGGGCCACCTGTTCCAGCAGCAGCTCGTCTATCGGATGGATGCGCCCAACGCCGCCGCCCACCGCGCCGCCGCCGAGGGCTACCTGCACTACCTCCACGGCGTCAACCCGCTCTCGCTCGTCTACCTGACCAACCTCTACACCGCCGGCGGCGACCGCTGCGCCAACGAGGTCTATCACGGGTGGTTCGCCCACGGCACGGTGTGGGACAACGCGCTGACCTCGCCCGCCGGCCCGCCGCCCGGGTTCCTGACCGGCGGCCCCAACCCGTCGTGGCGGCCCGACCCGGCCTACTCCGGCCCGCGGCTCGCGCCGCCGCTCGACCAGCCGGTGCTCAAGGCCTACCGCGACTGGAACACCAGCTGGCCCGAGAACTCGTGGGAGATCACCGAGCCGGCGATCTACTACCAGGCCGCCTACGTCCGCCTGCTCGCCGGCACCATGGCCCCGCTCCAGTTCGCCGCGTGGGCCGAGGGCCACGGCCTCGCCGGCCCCGACGCCGCCCCGCACGCCGACCCCGACCGCGACCGGCTCCCGAATCTGCTTGACTTCGCCCTCGGGCTCTCCCCGGTCGCCGCGGACGCCCCCGGCGCGGCACTCGCCGTCTCGCTCGCCCCCCACCTCGTCGACGGCCGGCAGCACCACTACCTGACCGCCACGTTCCCGCGGCGCACCGGCGCCGGGCTCGTCTATCAGGTCGAGGTCTCGCCCGACCTCGCCGCGTGGTCGGTCGCCTGCACCGCCGCCGGCGACGCCCCCGCCACCGGCGACGGCCTGGTCTCCGAAACCGGCACCGGCCGGCTGCGCACGCTGCGCGTGCGCGACGTCGCCGACGCCTCCGCGGCGCGCCGGTTCATCCGCCTGCGGGTCGCCATGGCCGAGTGAGCGCCGGCCGGCCCCCGCCGCGAGTTGGCGTGTGATTTGGCGTTGCCCCGCCGCTCCCGGCTGCCGAGGATCGGCCGCGGGCCGGCGCGCCGCGCCGTGGCCCCCGCCCCCGGCCGCCACCACCCGCGGCACCCCACCCATGGAACCCATTCAGGCAGGCTTGTTAGGCATCGGCACCGTCGGCGGCGGCGTGTTCCGGGTGCTGGAGCGCAACCAGCAGGAGATCCGGCGGCGGGCCGGCCGCGGCATCGCGATCCCGGTGGTCGCGGACGTGGACGTCGAGCGCGCGCGGCGGGCCGTGGGCGGCCGGGCGCGGGTCGTGGCCGACGCCCGCGAGGTGATCGCCGACCCGGCGGTCGACATCGTGGTCGAGCTGATCGGCGGCTGCGGGGCGGCGCGCGAGCTGACGCTGGCGGCGATCGCCGCCGGCAAGCACGTCGTGACCGCCAACAAGGCGCTGCTGGCGGTCCACGGCGGCGAGATCTTCGCCGCCGCCCGCGCCCGCGGCGTGATCGTCGCCTTCGAGGCCGCGGTGGCCGGCGGCATCCCGATCGTCAAGGCGCTGCGCGAGGGGCTCACCGCCAACCGGATCGAGTGGATCGCCGGCATCATCAACGGCACCACCAACTTCATCCTCTCCGCGATGCGCGACCGGGAGCTGGACTTCGCCGACGCCCTGCGCGAGGCCCAACGGTTAGGCTACGCCGAGGCCGACCCCACGTTCGACATCGAGGGCATCGACGCCGCCCACAAGGCGGCCCTGATCGCCGCCATCGCCTTCGGCATCCCGGTGCAGTTCGGCAAGGCGCACGTCGAGGGCATCACCGGCCTGCAGGCCGCCGACATCCGCTACGCCGGCCAGCTCGGCTACCGGCTCAAGCTGCTGGGCATCGCCCGGCGCCGCCCGCACGGGATCGAGCTGCGCGTCCACCCGACGCTGGTGCCGGCCCGGCGCCTGATCGCCAACGTCGAGGGCGCGATGAACGCGGTGCTGGTGCAGGCCGACGCCGCGGGCACCACGCTCTACTACGGCAAGGGTGCGGGCAGCGAGCCGACCGCCTCGGCGGTGATCGCCGACCTGGTGGACGTCACGCGCCTGCACACCGCCGACCCCGGCCACCGGGTGCCCCACCTCGCGTTCCAGCCCGACGAGCTGCACGCCACCCCGGTGCTGCCGGTCGGCGAGGTGGTGACGGCGTTCTACCTGCGCCTGCGGGTGGCCGACCAGAAGGGGGTGCTGGCGGCCATCACCCGCATCCTGGCCGACGCCGACATCTCGATCGACGCCGTGCTGCAGCGCGAGTCCGAGGCCGGCGAGAACCACACCGACCTCATCATCCTGACCCACGACACCGTCGAGGGCCGGATGCGCGCGGCGCTGGCCGCCATGCAGGCACTGCCCACCGTGCTCGCCCCGATCGTCAGCCTGCGCAAGGAGGAACTGGCATGAACACCCGCCCCCTGCGCCGGGCCCTGCCACTCGCCCTCGCCTTCGCCCTCGCCGGCGCCGGCGCCGCGCTCGCCGCCGACCCGGTGCTGCGCATCGTGCGCGCCGGCCCGGGCGGCGCCGCGCTCCTTTCTAACGGAGACTTCGCGGCCGGGGGGCCGGCCGGGGCGGCGCACTGGCGGCCGGCGCCCGGCGGCTGCGCGTGGGCGGCCGGCGAGGGCCGGGGCGGCTCGCCGGCGCTGCGCTGCGAGAGCCCGGCGGGCGAGGGGTGGTTCGGCGCCAGCCAGGCGGTGGTGCTGAACCGCGCCACCGGCCCGCTGGTGGTCAGCGGGTGGAGCAAGGCCGAGGGGGTCGGCGGCCACGTCGGCAGCGACTACTCGCTCTACGTCGACCTGGTCTACACCGACGGCACGCCGCTGTGGGGCCGCACCGGCAACTTCCGCTGCGGCACCCACGACTGGGAGCGGCGCGAGTTCGTCATCGTCCCGGAGAAACCCGTTGGAACGCTCACGCTGCACTGCCTGTTCCGCGGCCGCGCCGGCCGGGCGTGGTTCGACGACGTGAGCGTGGCTGAACTCCGGCCGGGCGCGGGCGCCACCGTGTTCCAAGGCCTGCCGGTGCAGCCGGCGGCGCCCACGCCGGCCCCGGCCCCGCCGCCGGAAGCAGCGGCGCCCGCCGGCGAGCCCGCCGCGGGCCTGCAGGCGACCGTTGGCGACCACCGGGTGGTTTCGCTGCGCGTCGGTGGAACCGAGTGGATCGGCGCCGGCCCGGCGGGGTTCATGGCGCGCGACGTGGCCGCGGATTCGGACTTCTTCGGCGTCGGCGCCGAGCCCGTGCCCGGCCAGGACCTCGCCATCACCGGCTTCTCTTCCACCCCCGGCCCCGACCACGTGGTGCTCGACGCGCGCCTCGTCAGCACCCGCCCGCAGGACCGCGCCGTCACGCTCGTCCACGCGCTGCCGGTGGCCGGCGGCGACTGGCGCTGGGGCGACGACCTGCGGCGCAGCCGCGCCACCGCGGGCGGCGGCGAGTTCACGCAGGTGGCCGGCGTGCAGGCCGGCGCCACCGGCGGGCTGTCGGTCTATCCGATCGCGGCGGTCTGGAACGACCGCGTCGGCCTCGCCCTGGGCGTCGACCTCGGCCGGCCGGCGCTCTATCGGGTCGGCTACCATGCGCCGCTCGGGATGCTGTTCGTCGCCTGCGACCTCGGGCTGGTGGGGGACACGCCGGAGTGCCCCCACGGCGCAGACCTGCGGGTCGTGCTGTTCCGCTTCGACCCGCGCTGGGGCTTCCGCGGCGCGTGGCAGAAGTACATGGAGATCTTCCCCGACTACTTCGCGGTGCGCGCCCGCGACCAGGGCCTGTGGATGCCGTTCACCGACGTCTCCACGGTCGCCGGCTGGGAGGACTTCGGGTTCCGCTTCCACGAGGGCGACAACAACGTCCCGTGGGACGACGCGCACGGCGTGCTGAGCTTCCGCTACACCGAGCCGATGACGTGGTGGATGGCGATGGACCCGGCCCTGCCCCGAACGCCCGCCGCCGCGCTGCAGCGGCGCGGGGAACTGGCACGGGGCGCGGACGCCCACGCCCGCCGCATGGCCCAGGCCGCCGGGCTCGCCGGCATGCTCGACGAGGCGGGCGAGCCCTGCCTCCAGTTCCACGACACGCCGTGGTGCAACGGCGCGGTCTGGAGCCTCAACCCGAACCCGTGGCTGGAGGCGCCGCCGCCCGACGAACCCGCCGCCGCCGGCCAGCCCGCCCCCGAGCCGGCGCCCAACGCCGCCACCGTCCACTGGAACCCGGCGCTCCGGGAGCGGCTCTACGGCCCGCAGGCGCGCGGCCGGCGCGACGGCGAGTACCTCGACTCGCTGGAGGGCTACGTCACCGCCGAGCTGAACTTCCGGCGCGAGCACTTCCGCCACAGCACGGTGCCGCTGACCTTCGACCCCGCGACCCGGCGGCCCGCCCTGTTCAAGGGCCTGGCGGTGTTCGAGTTCACCCGCTGGATCGCCGACGACGTGCACCGCATGGGCGGGCTGATGTTCGCCAACGGCGTGCCCTATCGGTTCGGCTTCCTGTGCCCGTGGCTCGACGTGCTGGGCACCGAGACCAACTGGATGCGCGGCGCGGACTATCAGCCGGCGCCGCTCGAGCAGATGGACCTGTGGCGGACCCTCTCCGGCGCCAAGCCATATCTGCTGCTGATGAACACCGACTACGACCGGTTCACCCAGGAACGGGTCGAGCGCTACTTCCAGCGCGCCCTGTTCTACGGGATGTTCCCGGGCATGTTCAGCCACAACGCCGCCGACAACCCATACTGGCAGGCGCCGAAGTGGTACAACCGCGACCGCGCGCTGTTCAAAAGATATCTCCCGGTGATCAGGCGCGTGGCCGAGGCCGGCTGGCACCCGGTGCCCCACGCCACCTGCGGCAACCCGCGCGTCCTCCTCGAGCGCTTCGGGCCGGACGCCGCCGGCCACGTGTTCCTGACCGTCTTCAACGACACCCCCGGACCCCAGGCCGGCACGGTGCAGGTCGACCGCAAGGCGCTCGGCCTGCCCGCCGCGGCCGCCCCCCGCGAGCTGCTGTCCGGCGCCGCCCCCGCGCCCCGCGGCGCCGCCGGCTGGGCCGTCCAACTGCACCCCCAACAGGTGGCGGTGCTGCATTTCGACCCCTCCGCCGCCACCGGCAACGCCGATTGACGGACCGCGGGGGCCGGCCTTATCCTGCAGCAGTAGCCGCCCGGGCCAGCGCATGCCCGCGCCGCCGGCGCCGCACCGCCATGGACAAGCCACAGCCAGATCCCCCGCCCCGCCGCGCGCCGGCCAGCCCGTTCGCCGCCCAACTGCTGGTCGGAACCATGCTCGCGGTCGCCTGCCTGCTGGCCGCCTTCATCTGGCTGCAGTCGCTCCCCCCGCCACGCTCCGCCCCCCAGCCCGCGGCGCCCACAAGGGCCACCGCCCAGACGCCCTCCCCGGCCGCCGCAGCCACCCCGGCCCCCGCCACCTCCCCGCCGGCCACGCCCGCCGAACCGGTGCCGGCCCCGGCTCCCGCACCCGCCACCCCCGCCGCCGCGGCCCAGCCCGCACCGCCCCCAGCCCCGGCCGCGCCAGCCCTCGCCGGCGAGCCGCCGCCGCAGCTCTCCGGCCTGCCGCCGACCGCCGAGCTCGCCCGCCAGCAGAAACTGTTGGAGCGGACCCTGGACTCCGGCTGCTGGGGCGACTACCGCGCGCTGCTCCAGCGCGGCCTCGGCGCCGCCCTGGCCGGCAACGGCAGCACCGCGCTCGCGTCGTTCGCCGCCCTCCAGCGCGAGCCGCTGTTCCGCACCCACTTCCTGCGCCACGAGGTGATCGGCCGCTTCCCCGAAGACCTGCTGCGCAAGACCGCCGCCGGCGCCGAGGGCCGCAGCCTGCTCGCCTGGTGGCTCGCCGACATCCGCGCCATGGAGGAGACCCTGCTGGTGTTCTCGCCCGACGACGACCTGCCCGCCGCGCTGGCCGTTCTAACAGAAATCTGGGCGGCCGACCCCGCCGACGGCCACGCGGTGGGGCGCAAGTACTTCAACCTGGCGCTGGCGTTCGCGGTGGTCTTCGACAAGCCGGTCAAGCCGCAGGCCGGCGACGAGTACAGCCAGGGGTCGGGGATCGGCGCCGTCGCCCGCTTCCAGTGGTACGTCCAACAGAACGAGCGCGGCCAGCTTGCCGCGGCGGTCGACCGCAGCCCGGCCACCGACCTCGTGTGGGTCGTGTGCGTGCCGGTGGTGACCAGCGAGCTCGACTGGGCGCTGCGCCACGTCAACCTCAGCCGCCGCGGCTGGGGCGAGGCCTACGGCATGGTCGAATACCTGATGGAGCGCGCCGTCGACGGCGAGAACCCCTACGACGAGTACACCTTCGCCGAGATCCTCAAGAAGGGCGGCGTGTGCGGTGACCGCGCCTACTTCTGCGCCAACACCGGCCGCGCCAGCGGCATCCCCGCCGCCATCCTCGGCGGCGAAACCGACGCCGGCAGCCACGCCTGGGTCGCGATGAAGAACCAGCCCGACGAGTGGGACACCACGATCGGCCGCATCGGCGGCGTCGCAAAGGGCACCACCACCGACCCGCAGACCGGCCGCCAGGTCACCGAGCAGGAGTTCTGGCTGCGGAGCGAGCGCGAGTACCGCAGCCGCGACCGGGTGCTCGACGTCCACGGCCGGCTGTGGCTCGCCGCCCTGTTCGACGCCCTCGCCCGGCCCGCCGACCACGCCGCCGCGGTGCGCGACGCCCACCGGATCGGCCGCCGCTTCCCGGTCACCTGGCAGCACCTCCACGACCTCATCGCCCGGGAAACCGCCGGCAAGGACGCCGAGCCGGCGGTCGTCGACGGCTGGAAGCGCTTCGTCGACGACCTGCGGCGCGAGTACCGCGAGCACCCGCGGATGAGCGGCCTGGCCGACCTCGCCGAGGAACGCCACGTGTTCCCCCACGCCGAGGTCGGCTGGGTCCGCCGCGAACTGGCACGCCAGCGCCTGCGCGTGGTGCGCAACTCCCCCGAGCAGCGCGACCTGGTGGCCGACTCGCTCAAGCGCGAGGCCGCGCTGCTGCTCCAGCGCGACCCGCCGAACGCGCTCCGCGAGATCGCCGTGCTCTACGATTCCGCCCTGCGCGAGCACGGCGCCAGCGTCACCGCCTTCAAGCAGATGGCGCAGGACTACTTCGACCTCGTCCACGCCGACCCGGCGGCGGCCGGCAAGGCGGTGCGCGACATCGAGCTGGCCTTCCTGCGCGTGGTCGACACCGGCACCAAGGAGTTCTTCCGCGCCAACACCGAGGCCGGCGTCCACCGCATGATCTGCGGCTTCCACCGCCAGCTCGGCAACAACGAGCGCGCCGACCTGTTGGAAAAGCGCATCGACCGCCTCACCCGCCGCGCCGAGCGCGGCGCGCTGTGAGAGCCCGCCGCGCCGTGTGCCGCCCCGCCCCCGCCGTGGCAACCCTCCGCCGCGATCCGCCCGGGATCGCCCCGGTTCACCCGCCGCCGGCCGCCGGCACCGCGAACCGATAGGAACCGGAACCCACCTGGAACACCGCCCGCTCGCCGTCCCGCCGCAGGAACTTCACCCCCTCGGCCTCGGCGGCCGGCCCCCCACCCTCGCTGACCGGCGCCTCGCCGGCCGCCGGCACGTGCACCGTGGCGGTCGTGTTCGGGGGGATCACCACCGCCAGCTCGAACACCCCGTCGCGCAGCCGCCAGTCGCTGGCGATCCTGCCGCGGGCCGAGTCGTGCTCGGCGCGCGCGGCGCCCAGCCCGGCAACCGGCCGCGGGCAGATGATGATCCTCCGGAACCCCGGCCCGGCGGGGTCCGGCCGGATGCCGGCGAGCGACTGGACGAACCACGCGCCGATGTCGCCGAACATGATGTGGTTGCGCGAGGCGCTGCCGTTCCACTGCTCCCACAGCGTGGTCGCCCCCTGCCCGATCCACCAGCCCCAGCCCGGCTGGTCCCGCTGCGTCGCCACCCGCCACGCCAGGTCGTGGCGGCCGTTGTCGGACAGCGCGTGCAGCAGGTACTTGGCCCCAAGGATCCCGGTGTCGATGTGGCCGCCGCGACGCTCGACCGCCGCGGCAAGGCTCGCCACCACCCGCCCGCGCTCGGCCGGGGCCACCAGGTCCTGATAGAGCGCGCACGCCAGCGCGGTCTGGCCGCCGTTGGCGTAGCTGCCGGCCTCCGGCTGATAGAAGCGCCGGTTGAACGCGTCCCGGATCCGCCCGGCCAGCGCGGCGTAGCGCGCCGCGTCGTCCGGCCTGCCCGCCAGCTCCGCCGCCCGCGCCACCACCAGCGCGTCGCGGTGGTAGTAGCCGGTGGAGGTGACCTCGGCCGGCGTCTCGGTCTCGTACGGCGCCCAGTCGTTGAGCCCGATGTCCACGATCCCGTCCTTGGCGCGCGAGGTCAGGTAGTCGACGTAGCGCCGCAGCCCGTCGTAGTGCACGCGCAGCGCGGTCGGGTCCCCGCAGTAGTCGTGGAGGCAGGCCGGGATCAGCACGAACGCGCTGTCCCACGCCGGCCCGTTGCCCCACTGGTAGCCCCAGCCGCCGGTGGGCACGATCCCCGGCAGCTCGCCGCCGGGCCGCTGCTCGTCGGCGAGGTCGCGCAGCCACTTCTCGTAGACCGCGATGCCGTCGAAGTTGAGCAGCCCGGTCTCGCACGCGAGGTGGGCGTCGCCCGTCCAGCCGTTCTTCTCCCGGTGCGGGCAGTCGGTCGGGATCCCGTGCAGGTTGCTCAGGTAGGCCCACCGCGTGGCGCGCCAGATCCGGTTGAGCAGCGGCTCGGAACACTCGAAGCGCCCGACGTCCGGCACCGCCGAGTGGATGAACACCGCCCGCAGCGTCGCGTCCGTGGGCCGCTCCGGCAACCCGCTGACCTCGACGTACTGGAACCCGTGATAGACGAACCGCGCGTGCCACCGCTCCGCCCCGCCGCCGCGCAGGATGTAGGTGTCGGTCTGGAACTGCTGGCCGGCGTCGAAGCGCACGACGTGCTCGGCGATCTCCCGCTGGTCGACGCTGCCGTCCGGCAGCAGCCGCTCGCCATACTTCATCCGCACCACCGTCCCCGCCGGGCCCGCCACCGCCAGCTCGGCGAAGCCGGCGAGGTTCTGGCCGAAGTCGAACACGAACACCCCGGGCTTCGGCTCGCTGATCCGCGCCGGCGCCAGCACCTCGTGCGCCTTGATCGGCGGCATCACCTGCGGCGCGAGCCGCCCCGCCGGCGGGTCGACCGGCTGCGCCGCCTGCCAACCCGCGGCCGCAAACCCCGGCTGGTCCCACCCCGGCTGCTCCAGCCGCGCATCGTGGGTCTCCCCGCCGTAGATCACATTGAACGTCACCGGGCCGGCCGCGCACTGCCAGTCCGGCCCGCTCCCGACCACCAGCCGCCGGCCGTCGTCGTACTCGACGTGCAGCGAGCACAGCAGCCTGGGCGCGGCCCGCCACGGCGCCTTGTCGAAGTCCCACGCGTTGCGGTACTGCACGTTGAACCAGCCGTTGCCGAGCATCACCCCGAGCACGTTCGGCCCCGCGGCCAACATCCCGGTGACGTCGTGGGTGACGTAGAGCACGCGCCGGTCGTAGCGCGTGTAGCCCGGGTCCAACAGGTGGTCGCCCACCTTGCGGCCGTTGATCCGCAGCTCGTGGTAGCCCAGCCCCGAGATGTGGACCCGCGCCCGCCGCGGCTTGGCCTCGAGCACGAACTCGCGCCGGAACAGCGGCGCCGACCGGTCCTCGATGTCGGTGTTGCGCCCGATCCACCCCGCCTGCCAGTCGCCCGCCGCCAGCAGCCCCGCCTCCCACGACGCGGCGGCGCTCCACGGCGAGGCCACCCCCGCCTCGTCCCACACCCGGACCTTCCACAACACCCCCCGGCCGGACCCCGCCGGCTCACCCTGATAGACGATCCCCACCGTCTCCCCGGAGGCCACCCGGCCGCTGTCCCACAGCTCGCCGCGGTCCGCGCCAAGCGCCGCCGCCGTGCCGGCCGCCAAAATCTGATAGGCCGTCTGGGCGCGGCCGCGGCCGTCCGCCTCGAGCTTCCAGCCCAGCCGCGGCCGCGGCGCGTCGATCCCCAGCGGGTCCGCGAGGTGCTCGCAGCGCAGCCCGACCGGCCGCAGCCCGCCGGCCGCGGACGCGGGGCCGGGCAGGATCACGAGGGACAACGGCAACGCAAGTGTCAGCCAACCGTTCATCCCCGGCACCCTACCCACCCGCCGCCCCCCAAGTCACGCGCGATGTGCCCCCGCCCGCCCAATCCCCAATCATCAACGTCCCAAAAAGGAACCTGCCGGACCGCGGACCTGTCATTCGTAGCCCGGAGGGCGAAGAATGATTGCACGGATTACGCGGTTTCGGAGCGGCCTGGTTCCCCCGCCTGTTCACCTGTCGGATGAATCCGCCATCCATCGCAACTCATTCAACATCCATGCAATCCGCGCAATCCGTGGTTCTCATTCCCGAATCCAGGATCATCAGTCATCCATCACCACCCACACCGCGCTTGCCCCCGCCCTCCAACACCCCGCACACTCGCCGCCATGCCATGAGCATCCCGCCGGCGCCGGGGCGCGAGAGATTCCTTGACACCAGGACATCTTCGCCGGTAGTTACAATGTATAGCTTCCCCTGCGGCGGGTGCTGCCAAGCCACCCGCCGCGCACGACCATGACAACCAAGCGCCGATGGTGTGGCACTGGCGGACACGGCGGCCGGCGCGGCTTCGCACTGGTGGTCACGGTCTCGCTGATGGTGCTGCTGACCGTGCTCGGCGTCGGCCTGCTCAGCCTCTCCGCCGTCGCCCTCCGCGGCTCCGCCCGCACCGAGGCGCTCGCCACCGCCCGCGCCAACGCGCGGCTCGCCATGCTGCTGGCCCTCGGCCAGCTCCAACAGCTCGCCGGCCCCGACCAGCGCGTCACCGCCCGCGCCGACATCCTCGACGAACAGATCGCCAACCCGCGCCTAACCGGCGCGTGGGACGCATGGCAGATCCAGGCCACCAAACCGCCATCCGACGCCGACTACTCCACTCAGGCCAAGGACGAGCGGTTCCGCGGCTGGCTCGCCTCCGGCACCGACCCCGCCGCCACCCGCCACGTCGACTTCGCCCGCCAGCCGCCCGCCAACGCGGTGGAACTGCTCGGACCGGGCACCCTCGGCCGCCAGCCGCCGGCCGCCGACCGCGTGCGCGCCGCCAAGGTGCCGCTCGCCGCCCCGCCCGGCGCGCTCGCCTGGGCGGTGCTCGACGAAGGCGTCAAGGCGCGCATCAACACCCCGTTCGCCGGCACCCCGGAGTCACAGGGCCTGATGACCGCCCGGCTCGGCGCCGGCGTGCGCCCGGCGGTCGAGCTGCTGGGCGGCCTCGACAGCCTCGACCGCGACGCGTTCGCCGCCGGGTCGCCCGGCTTCGCCACGATCGAGAAGGGCATCAGCCCGGCCAACTTCGCGGTCGCCGCCGAGCACCTCGCCGCCGGCACCCGCGAGGCGCTGCAGCCGCTCGCCCACGACCTGACCACCCGCTCGCTCGGCCTGTTCACCGACACCGCCCGCGGCGGGCTGCGCGAGGACTTCCACCTGCTGACCGACGCCCGGACCCTGCCCGCGGCCTACAACCGCCTCGGCGTCTACGCCTCGCGCCTCGGCCTCGGCGCCAACGACGTCCCCTCCGACCCCCGCTGGGAATCCCTCCAACAGTTCGCCACCCTTTACCGCACCCGCCTAACCGCCCCCGGCGGCGCGCCCCTCCTCAGGGCCCAGTGGCCGAGCGGCTGGCAGGCGTCCACCCAGGCCGGCCCCTCCGCCCCGGCCGTCCTCAACCGCAGGCCGCCCCCCGGCGTCGTCCTCATGCCGACCGTCGCCAAGGTCCAGATCCTGTTCAGCCTGATCGGCCGCGACCTCTACGACTACCCGCCGCCCGCCGGCAATTCCATCCCGGTCAGCGCCAGCCAGTTCCACGACCCCCAGGGAACCCACTTCCGCGGCACCCGCTTCCAATACGACCTGCACCTGATGTACACCCCGGTCGTCACCCTCCACAACCCCTACAACGTCGCGCTCGAGTTCCACAAGATGCGCGTCGAGTTCGTCCACCTGCCCTTCGCCATGCAGGTGTTCCGCAACGGCGTGGCCCAAAGCACCGGCCTGGTGCCCGTGGAAACGATGTACGGCGACAACTCCGGCGGCACCCAGCGCAAGGTCTTCGGCATGAACCTGCGCACCAAGGGCGCCAACGGCAGGCCCGGCGCCACCACCATCCGCCTGCTGCCCGGAGAGGCCAAAATGTTCTCCCCCTACATCGATCCCCGCCGCACCTACCGCGATGAGTTCCGCAGCGACCGCCTGACCTGGGACATCTACGTCGGCACCGGCATCACCACCAACATCGACGCCATCCCCGGCTGGCGCGGCGACGGCATCGGCTACAGCTGCGACTGGATCGCCGGCGACAAGCGGGTCAACGGCAACAAGGAGGAAGGCCACTGGGATTCCTGCCTCGGCCTTGCCCGCGACGACCAGATCCACGTCACCTTCGCCCCACTCAGCGTCCCCCAGGTCAGCCAGAACAAGTTCATCGTCCGCGTCACCGCCGCCCCCTCCCCCTCCGGAGCCCCCGTCTCCACCAGCGCCATCGAGGTCGACTATCAGTCCCCAACCGGCCTCCAGACCATGCTGCTGGGCCGCAACGGCACCCTGCGCTTCCCGAAGTCCGGCACGCTGCGCGGCATCGACCTCGTCGACCACGCCACCGTCCCGGTCTCGGATCTCAGGAAACTCAGGCCCTTCGCCCTGCTCAGCCTGCAGGCCAAGACGACCTCCGGCGGGCGCGACGCCTCCCACGAGGACGGCCGCCTGGCGACCAAGCCGTGGTGCTTCGCCCACGCCCCCGCCGCGGCGTCGGCGCAGAAGGTCGTCAGCGAGCACCCGGCCAACCACGCCTACGAGGTCGACCTCCAACGGCTCGACAACGGCACCGCCAACCTGCTCCAGATCGACGCCCAGGACCGCGCCAACTTCATCACCGGCCACACCGCCTACAACGGCCTCAAGTTCGGCGCCCTCTACGACGTCCCACTCCACCCGCCACAGTCGCTCGCCGGCCTCAACGGCGCCAATCCCGGCGGCTCGTCCGGCTTCCTGCCGCGCGTCGCACAGCCGATCGCCAACTCGTGGGCCCACCCGCTGCTGCCCCCGGCCAAGCTCCTCGCCCCGGGCATCGACGCCCCGCTCGCCGACCACTCGTTCCTGCTCAACCTCGCCCTGTGCGACGGGTTCTACTTCTCCGGCCTCGCCGAACAGGGCGGCCCGTTCGGCGACGGCCGCACCACCGCCGACCTCGCCGCCCGGTTCGCCGCCGGCGAGCCGCTCGACGACCCGCGCCTGCTCCTCCACCGGCCGAACGGCCGCCCGGCCGAGGGCCTCGCCGACACCTGCGCCGCCACCGACGGCTACTCCCGCATCGCCGCCTGGCAGCTGCTCCAGGGACCGTTCAACATCAACTCGACCTCGGTCCCCGCGTGGCTCGCCATGCTCGCCTCGATCCACGACGCCGGCGCCCTGGTCAACCAGCTCGACAAGGCCGCCGGCACGTCCCGCCTGGCACCGCTGCCGGAATCCGCCGCCGACGAGGCCCGCATCAGCCGCCTCCGGCTGCCGGCCTCGACCTCCGCCGCCGACGGCGCCGCGCCCGCCGACGCCTACTGGCTCGGCCCGCGCGAGTTCTCCGGCGATGAGCTCAAGGCCCTCGCCGAACACATCGTCCAACAGGTCCGCCGCCGCGGGCCGTTCCTCTCGCTGGCCGAGTTCGTCAACCGGCGCCTGACCGACGACGAACTCGGCCGCTGCGGCGCCCTCCAACAGGCGATCGACGACGCCGGCCTCAACCACGGCCTCGCCGCCGCCGCCAATGCCGGCTTCGAGATCCCCGCCACCGCGGTCGCCAACTACAACTACGCCAACCCCGCCGCCGGCGCCGGCCCCAGCTACCAGGGCGCCCCGGGCTTCCTCAGCCAGGCAGACATCCTCACCGTGCTCGGCAACGCCGCCACCGCCCGCTCCGACAGCTTCACCATCCGCGCCTACGGCGAGGCCCGCGACGCCGCCGGCGCCGTCACCGCCACCGCCTGGTGCGAGGCCGCCGTCCAACGGATGCCCGAATGGCTCGACCCCGCCGACCCGGTCGAGGCCGCCCCCGCCGCCCTCTCCGCCCCGGCCAACCAGACGTTCGGCCGCCGCTTCCTCGTCACCTCGTTCCGCTGGCTCGCCCCCGCCGAAGTCTGACCCCGCCACCCCGCCGCCACCCCGCCGCCACCCCGCCGCCACCGCATGCCCGCCGCCCGCCTCCCGCTCCGCCTCGCCGCGCTCGTTCTAACATCCACGGCGCCGCTGCCGGCGCCGCCGGCGCCGCCGGCGCGGCCGGTCGACTGCCGGCTGCTGTGGTTCGACCACGGGGCGCCGCCGGCGCTGGTGCACGTGGGGGAGGGCGGGGCCGAGGTGCGCTGCCCGCTGGAGTCGCAGGTGATTGCGGCGCCGGTCCGGCTGACCGCGGCCGCCGGTTCGATCGCGCTGCTGCACGAGGCCGGGCGGGCGCCGGCGGCCACCGCGCAGGTGCCGGCCGCCACCCGGCGCGCCATCCTGGTGCTGGTGCCGGCGGGCCCGCCGGCCGCGGGCGCGGCGCCGGCCCCGCAGCCGCTGCGGGTGTTCGTGATCGATGACTCGCCGGCCCGCTTCCCGGATGGCGGCGTGTTCGTCGGCAACTTCTACCGCCAGGACATCCGCTTCATCATCGGCGAGCACCGCAACCTGCTCCGCCCGGGCTCCGGCCACGCCCTGCCGCGACCCCGCCAGCGCGACCCGTTCAACATGGCGCCGGTGGTCGTCCAGTTCCAACAGGATGCCGGCTGGCGCACCGTCAGCGAGAGCACCGTGCGCTTCATCCCAGGCGTGCGCCACCTCATCCTCGCCTGCGTCGACCCCGCCTCCGGCCGCCCGCGCATCGCCACCTTCCCCGACGTCCAGCCCACCCCGCCGCCGCCCCGGTGAACCGCCTGCAACCGGCGCACGCCCCCTCAGAGCGCGCGCGCCGCCCTGCTGCGCCGATGCCGTCCCCGTTGGCGGATTTTACCCGGATTTTACCTGCGGCCCGCCACAGTCCCCGCTATGATTCCCCGCTGTCGGACGATGCCGGTGCGCGCGCCGGCCACCCTGCGTGGGCACCCAGCATGGAAGGGAAACGATGTCATGAACGAACCGCATGGTGCCCATGGCCCGGGTTGGATCCTGCTGGCCGCCGGACTGGCAGTCGCGGGTTCCGTGGTGGCGACCACGGCCTCCGCCCGCCCGGCCATCCCCTATCTTGCCACCCGCCACGACACCGTCAGGGACATGCTCTGGATGGCGGACGTGGGGAAGGACGACGTCGTCTGCGACCTCGGCTCCGGCGACGGGCGGATCGTGCTGGCGGCGGTCCGCGACTTCGGCGCCCGGCGGGCGGTCGGGATCGAGAACGACCCCGACCGGATCAGGCAGGGCCGGCAGGCGGCGCAGGAGGCCGGCCTCGCCGGGCGGGTTGAGTTCATCCAGGGCGACCTGTTTGCGACGGACTTCAGCCAAGCCAGCGTCGTCACCCTGTTCCTCGGCCACCAACCGAACATTGAGCTCCGCCCGCGGCTGTGCGCCACGCTCAAGCCCGGCGCTCGCGTGCTCTCGCACCAGTTCGGGATGGGCGAATGGGAACCGGACAAGACCCTGACCGCCCGCACCGTCTACCTCGGCATGTGGGGCGAGATGGTGAACCCGTTCCAGGACAACCCCCGCGTGCCGGACTACAGCGCCAACGAGATGCACTTCGGCACCAGCGACAAGGTCATGCTGTGGGTCGTCCCCGCCCCGGTCGCCGGGGCCTGGCGGGGAACGATCGAGACGCCCGGCGGGCCTCGCGAGTACCGGTTCACCCTCCACCAACGGCTTGCGGGGGTGACCGGGGCATTCGAACTCTCCGGATCGCCCCCCTTGACCGGCCTCATCCACGGCGAACTCTGGGGCGACAACGTGCGCCACTGGAACGGTTCCTACGGGCCGTCCAGCCTCAGGTTCGACGGCCACGCCTCCGGGGACTCCATCAAGGGGACGCTGGCGATGCTCGAAAACGACCGGCAGTGCGAGCTCCCCTGGGAGGGCCGGCGCGACCCGGCGGACCTGGCCGGCCAGTGGGAATGGACCTGCCCCACCGGCGACCGCCCCGTGCGCCTGCGCGTGGAACGGCGCGCAGGCCGTTTGGCCGCAACCTACCTCGATCGCAACCGGCAGATCCCCGTCCCTGACTTCTACGACCTCGGCGGAGGCTTCTACTTCACGTTGCTGGTCGGTCGCGACGAACACGGCGTGACGATCACCAAAGACACCGGCTGGCTGATCGGGGAGGGCGTGGTCGACCACGGCGAACTCAGGGGAACCCTCGAGTTCCACCCCTATCCGGCCGGCGCGCTGCCTTCCCGGCCGGACGGCACGGGCAACACCCCAACGGAGATCCATCAGGACTGGGCGCCCCGGCCGGTCGGGCCGTGAAGGAGCGCCGAGCACGACCACCAGCACGACAACGGCGACGGTTCCACGGGAGAGCGCGCCCTTCGATCAGAAGCGGACCGCGGTGCGCGTCCGCACCGGTGCCGGGGGCGGGCCGGCGCTCACTCCGGCCGGCCCTTGCCGCACTCGCGGCGAAACGTCGACGGGGTCATCCCATACTCCTTCTTCATCGCCCGCTCGAGCTGGTGGTGGCAGCTGAAACCGCATTCCCCCACCACGTCCAGCAGCGGCAGGTCGGTGTTGCGGATCATCTCGGTGGCCCGCTGCACCCGGTAGTGACGGATCACGTCGGCCACCCCGCGCTGCAGCGCGCGCCGGAACCGCAGCTGGATCGAGCGCAGCGAGTAGCCGGCCGCATCGGCCAGCGCCACCGGCGTGAAGTCGAGCCGGTGCGAGTTCTGGCGGATCTCCTCCAGCAGGTGGCTGACCAGCTGGTCCGAGGTGACGATCTGGTTCGAGCTGCGCCGGACGATGAACTCGCACTCCGACACATACTGCCGGTGGTCGCACGCGACCTTCCCGCCGGCCATCATCCGGTCCAACAGCCGCGCCGCCTCGAACCCCTGCCGCTCGTAGTCCGGCACCAGGCAGCTCAACGGCACCTTGGTCACCAGCCCGGCCAGCGCATCCTCGGTCTGCGCCACCATGCCGATCTGCTCCGGCACCTCGACCCGCTGCTCCGCGAGCATCTCGAGCAACTCCATCGCCGGCTCGACGAACGCGGAAAACAGCCCGACCGGCTCGCCGCGGCCGACCAGGTGCCGGATCAGCGCCGGCCCGAGCTCCCAGAAGCGCTCCCAGCCGGTGGTCAGCCTGCGCCGCGGCTCGAGCCCGACCTTGCGCCACGTCCCCCGCTGGTCCGGGAACACGGTCTCGACCGCCAGGTCGTGCTCGCGCGCGATCTGTTGGATCCCATCCCAGTGGGTTGAGCCGAGGTTCGCGGTGACGTCCGAATGCGGGCCGAGGTAACAGATCCGCCGGTAGTTGCTGGCCACGAAGTGCCGCGCCACCCGCCGGCCGAACTCCGCCAGGTCCTGCAGCACCAGCGGCGTCTCCTCCTCGATCCCGAGCGCCGCCCGCATCCCCACCCGGCTGACCTTGCACTTGCGGATGTAGTCGAGCAGCGGCTCGTCATACTCGTCGACCTGGAAGATCACCCCATCGGGCCGCCAGTTCTCCAGCCGCTCCAGCGTGTCGTGGTCATGCCGCTGGCAGATCCAGCCGACCTCCTGCCCATAGCGCATGATCCCCCGCCACTGGCCGTGGCGGAAAAAACTGCTCACGATCGCGGTCTTCTTCCGTCCCATGGATGCGCTCGGATTGGTCGGCAGGCGGGACTCCATGCAGGGCGACTGCGCCGCCCCTTGCGGGCACCGCACAAGCCTTGCGCCGATTGCACATTGATTTCGCAGAATGGCAATTGAAAACGCATGCCCCCGCCACCACGATTGCTTGGTCCATGCATCGTGCATACACCATGCTGTCGGCGCATGACCGCCGCCACGGCCGGCGGTGCCGGGAGAGCCGCGGCTTTTCGCTGGTCGAACTGCTGGCGGTGATGACGATCGCGGCGATCCTGATGGGGATCGCGGTGCGCAGCATCCGCCCGCCGGTTTCCCGGGCGGGCATGGCGGCGAGCCAGCTGTTGCGCGGCCTCGACCTGGCCCGCGCCACGGCCATGGCCGGCAACCGCACGGTGTGGCTGCACCTGGCCCCCGACCCCTCGACGCCCGAGGACCTCGTCGTTCGGTTCCACCGCTCCCGCGACGGCAGCGGGGCACCTGCGACGATGGCCGAGTTCCGGCGGCCCGAACGGTTCGCGAACCTCGCCGTTTCAAACGAGGTCCCGGACTTCGTCGAGCGCCCGCACCCGAACGGTGCCGTCCGCCTCGAGGCGGGCGACTGGGTGGTGTTCCAAGCGGACGGACAGGCCTACCCCGGAGCCACGAAGGACGACTTCCCGGCCGCCTCGGCCACCCTCGCCCCGGTGATCGAGATCGGCCTGCAGGCGACCAACCGGGGCGCGGTGACCAAGGCGACCGAGCGCGACGCCGCGGTCGTGCATCTTCACGGCGCCACCGGCGCCTCGCAGGTCTACGAGCCATAGAAATGCCGCGCCAAACACCCAACCGTGCCGGGTTCACGCTGATGGAGGCGGTGCTCAGCGTGGGGATCCTCGCGTTCGCACTGGTGGTGATCATCGGCGCGCTCGGGACCGCCGCGCGGATGACCGCGCGGGACCAGCACCAGCAGGTCGCGCTCGAGCTGCTCCATGACTGCTTCACCGACCTCGCCACCGCCACCGCGCGGCATGACGGCCGTTCCCCGGTGTTCCAGCTGGCCGTCCCCGCCGCCCCGGCCAAGGCCGGCCTCCAACAGCTGTGGTTCGATGTCGACGGCCGGCGGCTGCCGGACGAGGCCGGCGCGTTCTTCCGTTGCGACCTGGCGATCCACCCCGATGCCAACCCGTCGCTGGCACACCTGCACGGCCACGTCCGCTGGCCGGCCCGCGCCGACGCACTGCGTCCCGACGGCGAGGCGGAACTCCTGACCAGCATCACCCTGCCGTGAACCCGCACCGCAATCCCCCGCCTGCCCGCGGCTTCACCCTGTTGGAGGTGATGACCACGCTGGCGATCGTCGGCGTGGTGCTGGTCAGCACCGCCTCGATCAGCGGACACGCCCTGTCGGTCCACCGGACCGCGCGCTCGCGGCTCGAATCCCAACGCGCCGCCAGCGCCGCGTTCGGCCAGCTGCGCCACGACCTGGCGGCCCGCCTGCGGCGCGCCGAGGCCCCGGCGCGCTTCACCAAGCACCCCGGCGACGACGCGCTCACCCTGGTCACCCAGCGCCGCGGCTTCCCGGTGTGGTCCGCCAGCGCCGACCGCGCACTGTCGATCGCCTCGTTCCGGGTCAGGGACCACCGCCTCGAGCGGGCCGCCGCCGGGCTGCGGTTCGGCGCCGATGCCGCCGACCGGCCGGCGCTCGCCAACGGCACGCTTGCGCTGTTGGAAATCCCTGCCGAAGGGCCCGAGCCGCCCGGCGAGGACGCCTTCGAGAGCCTCGCGCCCGGCGTCTTCAGGCTCGAGTTCTCGTTCCTGTTGGATGCCGCCGACTCCCCGGTCCGCGCCGACCCGCCGGCCGACCCGCGCGACCTCCGGGCGGTCGCCGTCACCGTGGCGATCCTCGACCCCGCGCGCCGCAGGATGCTCGCCGCCGCCCAGCTCGACCGCCTGGCCGCCCAGTTTCCCGACGCCGAGGACGGGGAACTTCCCGCCGCCCGCTGGATGGAGGCCGCCGCGTCGCTGCCCGGCCGCATGACCGACTTCCCGCTGGAACCGCTGCAGAACGTCCGCATCCGCCAGGCGATGTTCACGCTTTCCAACGACTCATGAACCGGCCGCCCCATGCCCCGGCTCCCCGCCGCCCGCGCCTCCTGCCCGGCATCTCGCTGGTGATCGTGGTCGCCATGACGGCGCTGCTGATGCTGGTCACCCTGAGCCTGCTCGCACTGGTCAGCCTGACCCGCTCGCGCACGGTGCTCGAGGATGGCCTGCGCCGCAGCGAGGCGCTGGCCGACACCGCGTTCCACACCGTGCTGGCCGACCTCCGCTCCGAGATGCGGGCGGGCGCCACCGAGACCGCCGATTGGGTCACGGCCGAGGGCGACACGGTGCACCACTACGACCTCTCCGGCAACCTGCAGGCAGTGGTGGTCAGCCGGGCCCTGCGCGCTCCGTCGGCCTTCGAGTCCTCCCCGCTGGTCAAGCAATCCGCCGCCCGGGTGCCCTTCCACCCCTACCAAGGCGCGCCGCCGTTGCGCGCATCCGAGGTCCCCACCACCGCCGCCACCCACGGCGTGCCCGCCTCCGCCTGGCTCGCACCCCACCTGCTGCCACCCGACCTGACGCTCACCGAGGGCTCCGTCCCTAACTGGGTCTATGTCGACCGCAGCGGCCGCAACCCGGTCCAGTTCGCCGCCAACGCGCGCCAGCGCCGCAACCCGGACGGGTCGCCCAACCCGAACTACATCATCGGCCGCTACGCGTGGATGCTCTACGATACCTCCGGCCTGCTGGACATCAACGCCGCCGGATTCCCCGCCACCGACGGCCCCGATCCCCAGCGGGTCGGCGCCAAGGGCAGCCTCGCGTTCGCAGACCTCGCCAGCCTGCCGGGAATGTCCACCGCCGCCGCCGACCTGCTCGCCCGCTGGCGCCACGAGTGGCTGCCAGACCCCCACGAATCCGACTACATCCGGCTCTCCGAGGGCGCCGGCTGGCGCAAACTCGCCGCCAACGACAACCTGTTCCTCGGCCGCCAGGACCTGCTGGACTTCGCCGCGCTGCACCCGGACGCGCTGCCGCCCACCGCCCTGCCGTTCCTAACACATTTCTCGCGCGACCTCGACGCGCCCTCGCACCGCCCCGACCCCGACCGCCCGCGCATCGCGCGCGGCCCGGCCGCCGGCGGCAACGATGCCTACAAGGCCGACGACGCCGTCAACCCCGACCTCGGCGGCTTCGACCAGCAACGCGGGCAGTTCCTGCTGCCCCGCCGCTTCCCGCTCGAGCGCCTGAAATGGGTCGCCACCCCCGGCGCCGGCGGCCCGTCGGACCCCGGCAAGGCCGAGCGCTGGTTCGGGCTGCGCTGGCAGGGAACCCAATGGGAATACGTCCACGCCCGCCCCAACGGCGACCTCCACACGCTCCAGGACGTCCCCGCCGACCGCGACCCGGATTTCTTCGAAATCCTGCGCGCCGCCGTGCTCGCCGGCAGCCTCGGCCGGCAATACGCCGCCCGCGGCCACGACGACCTCGACCAGCAACTCTCGATGCACCGCCTCGGCGGCGTCGACGCCTCGATCAACCTCAACATCCTCGAGATGGGCGCCTGCATCATCGACCAGTACGATTCCGACAGCTACCCCACGGCGATCGTCCTCAACGGCCCGGCGCGGCCATACCACGCCTTCGGCAAGGAAGACGTGCCCTATCTGCACCGCCTGTCGGCGATCCCCTACCGCGGCAACACGCTCAGCTCGGTGAAGGTCTACAAGGAGGACGGCACCCCGGCCCAGTCCGAGGGCTACGAGGGCTCGATGGTCCTCCAACCGATGCTGTGGCGCCCCCACCAGGTGGTCGAGAACTACGACGGTCCCACCGTGTTCCGCATCCGCCCCCAACACGTCGACCTCGGCGGCGGCTCGATGTTCTACATGACCCAGGGCTGGACCGTCCCCGGCAAGGGCCCCCGCCCCGGCGTGCCCAGCCGCGCCGAGGCCGGCGACTACAGCTACTGGGGCGGGCCGAACTACCGCGCGACCCACCCGGAGTTCTTCCCGAAGACGTTCCTCGGCGACGAATACCTCGACGTCACCATCCCCACCGGCTCCACCGCCTTCCGCGAACCGCAGTCGGTGCACTCCCGCGAACACGGCCGCGTCGCCGGCTACACCATCGGCGGCAACGTCGAACCGGTCCCGGTGCGCACCGGCGACCTGCGCTGGGACGGCCTGCCCGGGTCCTACAAGCAGGTCGCCGGCTTCCTCGTCGGCTACGCGCTGACCGCCCGCATCGAGCCCGGCTCGTCAAGCTGGCAACGCCTCGGCGTCGGCTACTTCCGCGGCGACCCGATCGAGGTGCAGCTGGAATACCGGGCGCACGACGGCAACTGGCGGCCCTATCAGCGCGGCGAGTTCACCTACAAGAGCAACTGGGGCGACCACTACCTGCGGCCGGACCCGCAGTGGCAGACCGAGGCGTTCCACTGGTCGTCCTACCTGATCGACCCGCGCACCGCGCGCTTCGGCGGGCTCGCCACCGTGCTGGCCGGGGGCCTGCAGACGTCCAGCTGGACATCCCTCGACCCGCGGATGACCTGGCCCGAGGGCGCGGCGCTGGCATTCGGCAAGAAACGCACCGAGGGCGTCAGGGCGGGCTGGACCGGCCCGGCCGCCAACACCGGCTGGAACTGGAACGAACCGACCCCGGGCTGGTACTGGGGCTTCAACCAGGCCGGCGCCGCCGAGAACAACGAAACCACCTGGGCCGAAGCCGGCAGCGCCCAGAACGGCGGCGGCACCTTCGCCTACAAGGACCCCGATGACGTGCTGCGCCCGGGCGTCGGCAACTACAACGAATACAACCGCGCGATCTTCGTCGGCAACCCGATGTGCCGCCGCTTCCGCCTCGGCAGCAACGGCGCGCTCGCCCCCGCCGAGTCAATGGCCGGCCGCCCGGCCATCCTCAACCGCCCGTTCCGCTCGGTGGCCGAACTCGCCTTCGCGTTCCGCGGCACGCCGTGGCGCGACATCGACTTCCTGCACCCGACCTCCCCCGATGCCGCCCTGTTGGACGTGTTCTGCCTCCACGAGGACCCGGCCGACGAGCAGCGCGCCGACGACGACCCCGCGTGGCACCGCCCGCGCGTCGTCGCCGGACGCGTCAACCTCAACTCCGCACCCCCGGAGGTCGTCGCCGCCCTGATCAGCGGCGCCGCCCGCGACCAGGGAAACTTCATCCCGCCCGCCGAGGCCGCCACCCTCGCCAAGGAGCTCGTCAGCCGCATCCGCGCCCAGGACGCCGCCGGAGGCCCGCTGCTCTCAAAGGCCCAGATCGTCTCCCGCCCAACCGGCACCAAGGGCAGGCCCGCCGGCCTGGTCAACACGCTCTCCGACCGCTTCACCAAGGCCGAGGACCGCTCGATCAAGAGCCGCCGCGAGGCGCTCACCCGCGCCCTGGCCGACGGCACGACCGTCCGCTCATGGTGCTTCACCCTCGACCTCGTCGTCCAGGGCGGCTCGCTGCCGCCCGGCGCCGCCAGCCTCGAGAACTTCCAGGCCGCCGCCGAACGCCGCTACTGGATCCACTTCGCCGTCGACCGCATCCGCGGCGAGTTGTTGGATGTGCAGTGGGAACCCGTGAACCGATGAGCCGCCCTAACATGTCCCGCCGCATCCGCCCCGCAGCCGTCCGCGCGGCGGTCCTCCTGCACGCCTCCCTCCTGCTCGCAGCCCACGCCGCCGCCCAACAACCGCCCGGCACGCCCGCCCCGGCCCCCGCCCCGGCCAGCCCCGGCCAGCCGGTCCCCCGCCTGCCGCTCGTCCCCCGCACCCCGGCCCGCTCGGAATGGACGGTGAGGATCTCCCATGACTTCGACCAGTCGTGGCTGTCGGCGCCCGAGACGCCCGAGGCCTCCGCCGCGGTCGCCGGGATGCGCAAGGTGCGCTCGATCCGGTTCTCCAAGGACGCGCAGACCCAAACCTACCGCCTGCTCACCCGCTGGACCGACGGCACCAGCGAGGAGGAATGGATCGTCGCCGGCCTCCACGTCGCCGAACGCGCCGGCGGACGCGGCCTCTACGTCGTCGGCAGCGAGGTCGCCACCACCCGGCAGTTGCAGGTCACCGATTTCCCGGAACTCGCGTGGCTCGACATGAACTACTACCGCGGCGTGGAAACCTTCCGCGGCAAGCCGGTGTTCACCTTCTCCGTGAAGTTCGACGCCAAGCCGCTCGCCGCCGACGAGGCCCGCTTCATGGAAATGGCGCGCCGCCGCGACCCGTCCGCCACCCCGACCAAGGTGTTCAAGCCGAAGGTCTCCGAGGTGACCGTCCACCTCGATGCCGCCACCCAGCTCCCGCTCCTCTACAACGACGGCACCACCCTGCGCCGCTACTCGTTCCAACAGCCGCCCGGCTCCGCACCGCTGCGCCCGCCCGCCCGCATCGCCGACTTCATCCGCCAACGCAACGCCGCGCTCAAGGCGCAACTCACCCCGCCCGCAGGCCCCGGCGACACCACCGGCGGGTGACTGCCGGCCAAGGGGCCATGCGCAAAACGCAGAACGTAAAACGCAAAACGCCAAACGCCGCATCCCAACCGCCCACCCCCAAGACCCGAACCTCAGTTCCCCCTCCACAATCATTCTTCGCCCTCCGGGCTGCGAATGACAGGTCCACAATCCACAATCCGCAATCGCATGCGCCTCCCGCCATCCATCCTCCTCGCCATCCCGCTCGTGTCCGCCGCCAGCGCCGCGCCCCCACGCGACTACCCGGTCACGCCCGTCCCGCTCACCCGCGTCGACGTCACCGGCGGCTTCTGGCGCCAGCGCCTCGACACCCACCTCCAGTCCACCATCGGCCACGCGCTCGACCAGTGCGAGAAGACCGGCCGGCTCGACAACTTCCGCATCGCCGCCGGCGCCAAGCCGGGCGAACACCAGGGCGCCAGCTTCAACGACTCCGACGTCTACAAGATCGTCGAGGGCATGGCCTTCTCGCTCGCCGGCCCGGTCAAACAGGAACACCGCCGCTTCCTCGACGACTTCGTCGCGCTGCTCGCCAAGGCCCAGCGGGAAGACGGCTACCTGTTCACGTTCTATCAGGTCAAGGAGGGGCTGCAGAACCGCTGGACGAACATCGACCACATGCACGAGCTCTACTGCGCCGGCCACCTGTTCGAGGCCGGCGCCGCCCACCACCGGACGACCGGCCGGCGCGACCTGCTCGACGTCTGCCTGCGGTTCGCCGACCACATCGACCGCCAGTTCGGGCCGGGCCGCATGGAGAAGGCGCCCGGCCACGCCGAGATCGAGATGGCGCTGGCCGACCTCTACCGGATCACGGGCGAGAAGCGCTACCTCGACCTCGCGCGCTTCTTCCTCGAACAGCGCGGCGCCCACCCCGGCAACTGGTACCACCAGGACCACAAGCCGCTGCTCGAGGAAACCGAGGCCGTCGGCCACGCGGTGCGCGCCGTCTACGCCTACTGCGGCATGGCCGAGGTCGCCGCGCTGACCGGCGACGAGCGCTACGCCAAGGCGCTCGACGCCTACTGGCGCAGCGTCACCGGCACCAAGATGGCCGTCTCCGGCGGCATCGGCGGCGGCCTCTGGGAGTCCTTCGACAAGCCCTACTTCCTGCCCAACCCCAGCGCCTACAACGAGACCTGCGGCTCGATCGCCCAGGTGTTCTGGAACCACCGGATGTTCCGCCTGACCGGCGACGCCAGGTTCCTCGACGTCCTCGAGCGCGCGCTCTACAACGGCGCCCTCACCGGCGTCGCGCTCACCGGCGACGCGTTCTTCTATCCGAACCAGCTCGAGACCGGCCCGGTGCGGCGCCAGCCGTGGTTCGACTGCGCCTGCTGCCCGAGCAACATCGCCCGCTTCATCCCCGCCCAGCCCGGCTACCTCTACGCGACCTCCGGCAACACCCTGTTCGCCTGCCTCTACGCCGCCAGCCGCGCCAAGGCCGAGGTCGGCCGCACCGCGGTGCAGGTCGAACAGGCCACCGACTACCCGTGGGACGGCACGGTCACGCTCAAGCTCGGCCTCGCCGCCCCCGCCCGCTTCACCCTCGCCCTGCGCATCCCCGGCTGGGCCCGCAACCAACCGGTCCCCGGCGACCTCTACCGCTACCTCGGCGAGCCCGAGCAACAGCCGACCCTCGAAGTCAACGGCAAGCCGGTGACACCCGCGTTCTCCGCCGGCTTCGCCCGCGTCGACCGCACCTGGCAGGGCGGCGACACCGTCACCCTCAGGCTCCCGATGCCCGTCCGCCAGCTCGTCGCCCATGAAAAAGTGCGCGACGACACCGGCCGCGTCGCCCTCGAACGCGGCCCGCTCGTCTACTGCGTCGAGGGGATCGACAACGACGGCCTCGCCACCCCCGGCAACCTGCTGGTGCCCGCCGACGCCCGCTTCGAAAACACGTTCCATCCCGACCTGCTCGGCGGCGTCACCACGCTCACCGGCAAGGCCGAACTGGTGATGCGCGGCGCCGACGGCCGCTCGGTCGCGCGCGAACCCCGCGCGCTGACCGCCATCCCCTACTTCGCCCGCGCCAACCGCGAGCCGGCCCACATGGCCGTGTTCCTCCTCCGCGACCCCGCCGCCGCCGTGCTCCCGCCGGTCCCCACCCTCGCCACCCGCGCCACCGTCACCTCGTCCAACGGCAAGGGCAACACCGCCGCGCTGCGCGACCAGGTCACGCCCGCCCGCTCCGGCGACCACTCGCGCGGCATGTTCGTCTGGGAAGGCTGCCTCGGCACCACCGAGTGGGTCCAATACCAGTGGGACGCACCGCAAACCATCTCTTCCTCCTGCGTCTACTGGTACGACCGCTTCGGCACCGCCGAACGCCTGCCGAAGTCATGGCGACTCCTCTACCGCGACGGCCCCGACTGGAAACCCGTCGCCAACAAGGACCCCTACGCCCTCGTGACCGACACCCCCAACACCGTCCGCTTCACCCCGGTCAAGACCGACGCCCTGCGCCTCGAGGCCACCCTCCACGACAGCTTCCTCGACCCCTACCTCGCCAACGAGTCCACCCAGCCCGGCAAGTTCACCGCCGCCATTCTCGAATGGACGGTCGAGTGACAAACCCGCATGCTGACCCCGCCACTCGCCCCTTCTTCGCCCTCCGGCCGTCGCGCTTCGCGCTATGGCCGGCAAGCCGGGCTACGAAGGGCAGGCACTCGTCACTCGTCACTCGCCACTCGCCCCTTCTTCGCCCTCCGGCCGTCGCGCTTCGCGCTATGGCCGGCAAGCCGGGCTACGAAGGGCAGGCACTCGCCACTCGCCACTCGCCACTCGTCACTCGCCACTCGCCACTCGTCACTCGCCACTCTCCCCTCGCCCCGTCCCATGCGCATCCCACCCGTCCTCTCCCTCGCCCTCCCGCTCGTGTCGCTCGCGTCCGCCACCCCCGTCGAACCGGTGACCCGGCCGGTCCCGCTGGCGCAGGTCCGCCTGCTCGATGGCCCGTTCCTCGACTCGCTGCGCGCCAACACCGCCTACCTCCTCACTCTCGAGCCCGACCGCCTGCTGCACAACTTCCGCGCCAACGCCGGCCTCGAGCCGAAGGGGGAGGTCTACGGCGGCTGGGAACGCGACACGATCGCCGGCCACACCCTCGGCCACTACCTGACCGCCTGCGCGCTCACCTTCGCCCAGACCGGCGATGACGAGTTCAAGCGGCGGGTCGACTACATCGCCGCCGAACTCGCCGCCTGCCAGCAGGCCGAGGGCGACGGCTACGTCGCCGGCTTCACCCGCAAGCGGCCGGGGTCCGGCGAAGTCGAGGACGGCAAGGTGCTGTTCGAGGAACTCGCCCGCGGCGAGATCCGCTCCGCCGGATTCGACCTCAACGGCTGCTGGGTCCCGTTCTACAACTGGCACAAGCTGCTCAACGGCCTGGTCGACGCCCGCGAGCTGTGCGGCAACGACCAGGCGCTCGCCGTCGCCACCGGCCTCGCCGGCTTCATCGACCGCGTGTTCGCCAGGCTCGACGACGCCCAGGTCCAACAGGTCCTCGAGTGCGAGCACGGCGGGATCAACGAGTCGCTCGCCCGGCTCCACGCGCTGACCGGCGACCCGCGCCACCTCGCCCTCGCCGAGCGCATCTATCACCATCGCATCCTCGACCCGCTCGCCGCCGGCGAGGACCGCCTCCAGGGCAACCATGCCAACACCCAGATCCCCAAGGTGATCGGCGCCGCCTGCATCCACGAACTGACCGGCGGGGAGAAGTCCGCCGCCATCGCCCGCTTCTTCTGGCAGACGGTCACCGGCAACCACAGCTATGTCATCGGCGGCAACGCCGACCGCGAATACTTCCAGGCGCCGCGCTCGATCTCGCAGCACCTCACCGAGCAGACCTGCGAAAGCTGCAACACCTACAACATGCTCAAGCTCACCCGCCACCTCCACGGGTGGACCGGCGAGGCCCGCTACTTCGACTACTACGAGCGCGCACACCTCAACCACATCCTCGCCCACCAGCACCCCAGGACCGGCATGCTCGCCTACATGGTGCCGATGCGCTCGGGCGCCGCCCGCGGCTTCTCCTCGCCGTTCGACTCGTTCTGGTGCTGCGTCGGCACCGGCATCGAAAACCACGCGAAACACGGCGACTCGATCTGGTGGACCCGCGGCCCCGACCAACTCGTCGTCAACCTCTACATCCCGTCCCAGGTGGAGTGGAAGGAACGGCAAACCCGCGTCCGGATGACCGGAGACATGCCGTTCGCGGGCACCATGGAACTGCAGGTCGAACCCGCGGCGCCCGCCCGCTTCACTTTGGCCCTCCGCATCCCGGCATGGTGCGCCGACTCATTCCGCGCCGCCGTCCAACCGAAGGACGACGCCAGCGAACAGTCCCGCGCCGACGGCTACCTGCGCATCACCCGCACCTGGCGCCCCGGAGACAAGGTGGACCTCACGCTGCCGATGCAGCTGCGCGCCGAGGCCACCCCCGACGACCCGGACACCATCGCCCTGCTCTACGGCCCCAGCGTGCTCGCCGCCGACCTCGGCCCGGCCGACGGCCCGGAACCAAAACTCTCCCCGGCCCTCGTCGCCGACGACGTGCTCGCCGGCATCCAACGCGCCGACTCGCCCGAACCCGCATTCCACACCGCCGGCATCGGCCGGCCGGACGAGCTCACGCTGCGCCCGTTCTATCGACTCCAGGACCGCCGCTACGCGGTCTACTTCAAGCGCCACACCCCCGCGCAGTGGGAGCAGCAGCAGGACCTGGCCGCCCGCGAGGAGGCCCGCCGCCGCGAACTCGACGCCCGCTCGGTCGATGTCGTCCACCTCGGCGAAATGCAGCCCGAACGCGACCACCACCTCGACAGCCACCTCTCATGGCCGGTCGACTACCGCGGCGAAAAGGGCCGCGACGCCCGCAGCGGCGGGTTCTTCGAGTTCACCGCCAAGGTCGATCCCGAAAAGCCGCTCGACCTCCACTGCCGCTACTGGGGCGAGGAGCGCAACCGCCGCTTCGATATCCTGCTCGACGGCACCAGGCTCGTCACGGAACAGTTGGACACCCCCGCACCCGGCAAGTTCGTCGACCGCGTCCACCCGATCCCCCCCGAACTGACCCGCGGCAAACCCAGCGTCCGCATTCGCTTCCAACCCCACGAAGGCCACACCGCCGGCCCCGTCTTCGGCTGCCGCATCGTCAGGCGCTGATCGCCGGCCCCTCCCCCGCATCCGCCCCCCCGCGCCGCTACGGGCCAGCCGGCGCAACCTGCCGGCACCACCCGGATCCACGGTTCGTGAGACCCTCCGGCCGCCCGCGCCCCGGCCCGCACCCCGCCGAATCCGGCAATCCGCCACCAACAGCCATTTTTCGGGCTCTTCGTCAGTTTCGCTGGCGAGGGCGCGGCGCACGCCAGGCAACCGCAGAGGGAGCAGAGGGCCCTGAGAGCGCAGAGGAAGACAGGAGATTGGGTGGAAACCGCCGGAGATGCCGCACGCGGCCGGGGATTCCGGCTTTCCGGACCTGGCATTCCGTTCCAAGCTCTGCGCTCTCTGCGGTCCTCCGCGCCCTCTGCGGTCAATCGGCAATCGCCGCCAATCACCCACGCCCATCCACAGCAATCCTGTCGAAGAACCATTTTTCGATCGCCCACCCCGCCAAATCATCCCATCCTGCGGCTGCCTCCCCCACCCAACGAACCTCCAACCCCGCACACCACCATGGCTCGCCCCGTCACCATCTTCACCGGCCAATGGGCCGACATCCCGCTCGTCGACCTCCTGCCGAAAGTCGCCGAAATGGGCTACGACGGCGTCGAACTCGCCTGCTGGGGCGACCACTTCGACGTCTCCAAGGCGCTCTCCGACCCCGCCTACATCGCCTCCCGCTGGGAACTGCTCCGCACCAACGGCCTCGCCTGCTACGCGCTCAGCAACCACCTCGTCGGCCAGGCCGTCTGCGACCCCATCGACGAACGCCACAAGGCCATCCTCCCACCCCACGTCTGGGGCGACGGCGACCCGGAAGGCGTCCGCCAGCGCGCCGCCACCGAACTGGTCAACACCGCCAAGGCCTGCCGCTCGTTCATCGACGCCGGCGCCGACTACATGGCCGACCAGCCGCCCGGCTCCGGACGCACCGTCGTCAACGGCTTCACCGGCTCCTCGATCTGGCACGCCCTCTACGCCTTCCCCCCCACCAGCCAGGCCTTCCTCGAACGCGGCTTCGCCGACTTCGCCGCACGCTTCACCCCGATCCTCGACGAGTTCGACAAGCTCGACGTCGACTTCGCCCTCGAGGTCCACCCCACCGAGATCGCCTTCGACATCGCCTCCGCCCAGCGCGCCATCGACGCCCTCAACGGCCACCAGCGCTTCGGCTTCAACTTCGACCCCAGCCACCTCGGCTACCAGGGCGTCGATTACGTCAAGTTCATCCGCACCTTCGCCGCCCGCATCTATCACGTCCACATGAAGGACGCCTGGTGGGGCCACGGCGACGGCTCCGCCGGCGTCTTCGGCGGCCACACCGACTTCTGCGACCCGCGCCGCTACTGGGACTTCCGCTCCGTCGGCCGCGGCGACATCGACTTCGAGGAGATCATCGTCGCCCTCAACGACATCGGCTACGCCGGCCCGCTCTCGATCGAGTGGGAGGACGGCCGCATGGACCGCTTCCACGGCGCCGCCGAAAGCTGCGACTACGTCCGCAACCTCGACTTCCCCCGCAGCGAGGTCGCCTTCGACGCCGCGTTCGACAAGAAGAAGCAGTGACCGCCCGCCGGCCCCGCGTTGCCGGTCCCCTACCATCCCAACCAACCAACGACCCGACCAACCCAACCCGATTCCCACCATGTCCAACCAACCACTCAAAGTCGGCATGATCGGCGGTGGTGGCGGCGCCTTCATCGCCAACCCGCACCAGAAGGCAATCCACTTCGACGGCACCCGCCGCGTCACCGCCGTGGCCCTCCACCCCGACCCCGAGGTCGCCATGCGCGAGGCCGCCGCATGGCCCTACCCGGTCAAGGGCTACCGCTCCTACGACGAGCTGATCGCCGACCAGGCCCAGCTGCCCCCCGCCGAGCGCCTCGACTACATCCTGATCGTCACCCCCAACTTCGTCCACTTCGACCCCGCGATGAAGGCGCTCGACGCCGGCATCCCGGTGATGTGCGAGAAACCCCTGACCACCGACCTCCAGAAGGCCGACCAGCTGCTCGCCAAGGCCCGCGAGAAGAACATCCCCTTCGCCGTCGCTCACACCTACCTCGGCCACTGGACCAGCTGGTTCAGCCGCTTCATCATCCAAAGCGGCCTGCTCGGCGACGTCCGCTGGGTCGATTCCTACTACATCCAAGGCTGGCTCGCCGACAAGCTCGAGGACAGCGGCAACATGCAGGCCGAGTGGCGCACCGACCCCAAGAAGGCCGGCGGCAGCGGCTGCGGCGGCGACATCGGCACCCACGCCATGATGCAGATGCTGTTCGTCACCGGCCTCAAGCTCACCCGCGTCTCCGCACGCCTCGAAAAGTTCGTCCCAGGCCGCCCGATCGACGACCACTTCACCGCCTACGGCGAGCTGTCCAACGGCGCCAAGTGCCTCGTCCGCGCCTCCCAGATCTGTATCGGCCAGAAAAACGACCTCGGCATCCTCGTCGCCGGCACCAAGGGCGCCCTCAAGTGGCGCCAGGAAGAACCCGAACAGGTCACCATCTTCCTCCCCGGCCAGCCCGACCGCACCTACTGGCGCGGCGCCGTCTCCCCCAACGACGGCTTCCTCGGCGACGTCCCCGCCTGGCTGCTCGCCGAACCCACCATCCCCTCCGGCCACGGCGAGGCCTTCCATGACGCCTTCGCCCGCCTCCACCGCGAGTTCGAAAAGGACGTCCGCGCCTTCAAAACCGGCCAGCCATGGTCCGCCGACGGCTCGAAATACGCCACCATCGCCGACGGCCGCACCGGCCTCGCCTTCATCGACGCCTGCCTGCGCTCCAGCGCCGCCGACGCCGCATGGGTCGAGATCCCCTGAGCCCCCCCCAAGATTCGCTTGCATTCCCGACCCAACCACCGTAACCACCCCCCGCACCACGCACCACCCGTGCTCGGGTGGCGGAATTGGTAGACGCGCTAGACTAAGGATCTAGTGGGCGAAAGCCCCTGCAGGTTCGATTCCTGTCCCGAGCACCACGTTGGAAATCAACGGATTGCGCGGCAGGCCCTTCGGGCCGCCGGTCGATCGACCCCGCCCACCCGGGGCGATGCCCCGGGCTTCGGTCCGTCCACGAAATCCCGCGCCCCAGCGGTGCATCATCCCTCAGCCCGACCTCTGGGCCGTCTGCTCTGGCTGCGCGGGAAAAACCTGCGCGGCGCGCAGGTGCCACCAGGTCACTTCTGGAAGAAGCGCTGGAGGGTTTCGGCGAGGTAGCGGCGGGCGTTCATCCAGGTGTGGCCGCCTTCGGTGATGAGCTCGACGTGCTGGATTCCCTTCTCCGTGAGGAAGCCGTTGAACGTCACGGCCTGCCGGTAGAGGAAGTCACTCTTGCCGACGCCGAGCCAGAGGAGCCGCAGGCGGGCGTTGGCTTCGTCGGGCCGGGCGAAGATGCCGGGGAAATGCTCCTCGCAGACCTCCGGCGTGAGGTAGGCGGCGTAGCTGCCGATCCACGCGAACCTGTCCGGGTTGTTGAACGCGGCGAACAGCGACTGGCCGCCGCCGCGCGAGAAGCCGGCAATGGCGCGGTGCTCGCGGTCGGCAATGACGCGGTAGTTGGCCTCGACGTAGGGAATGATGTTGGTGAGCAGTTCGTCGTTGAAGACCCGATACATGTCGGCGGCCTGCGGTGTGTCCGGCCGCGGCGTGCCCATCATCATGTTGCCGTGGGGCATCACGACGATCATCGGCACCGCCTTCCTCCGTGCGATGAGGTTGTCGAGAATGAAGTTCGCGCGGCCGGCGCGGAACCATGTCTCTTCGGTGTCGGTGGTGCCGCTCACGAGATATAGCACGGGGTGCTTTTCCGTGCCCGCGCGGTAGCCAGGCGGCGTGTAGATGACGAGCGGACGCGTGCGGTTGAGGGTCTTCGACTCGTAAAAGCAGTAGGCCAGCTCGCCGTGGGGGACATCCTGCACCGCGTGGAGCGCAGGCGCGTCGCCGGGGACGTCCACGAGGCTGGCCTTGAAGCGCTCGTTGGGAAACAGGTCCGGGTTGGCCGGATCGGCGACGCCGACGCCGTCCACGACGAAGTTGTAGGGATAGAGGTTGGGTTCGACCGGGCCGACGGTGATGGACCACACCCCGGCGTCGTCCTTTTGCATGGGCTGGTTGAAACACTTGATCGACTGCTTCACGTTGTGCGGCGGCTTGGCGTCGGGCTTGACCCACGGCACCTGCATGAAGCCGTCAACGAAGCGCGACGGATCCTGGCGCTGGCCGCCGAAGAGGTCCCAGAGGGACATGCCATCGTCGGGCACGGCCGCGTCGAGGAAGACAACGTGCTTGATGCGCTCGGGCACGCGATCCATGACACCGGTGATGACCATGCCGCCGTAGCTGTGGCCGGTGAGCACGATGTCGTGAAGGTCCTCGAAGAGGATCACGTTCACCACGTCGTTGATGTGGGTCTGGAGGTCGATGGCGGGGCTGTTGAGGTGCATGCGCTCGCCGAGGCCGGTGAGGGTGGCTCGATAGACCGTGTGGCCGTCGGCGAGGAGGAAGTTGCCGGTGCTCTTCCATTCCCAGCCGCCGGCGGTGGCGCCGTGGACGAGCACAAAGGTGTGCCTGTCCTTGGCGCCGGCGGCGTGGGCGGTGCCGGTGAAGGCCGCGGCGCACAGGGCAAACAGCGAGACGAGGCGGAGCAGTTGGGTCTTCATGATGTCTTAAATCGGTTCTTCCCGGGCATCTCCATCGCCCTGAGGGAAGCAAAGCGAGTGGATCCAACCAAGCAAAATCCTCGATCCCTCGAGGTTCGCGGGCGTTTTGGGCACGTCGGCCGGCCGGGGCGGCTGATAGTCAACCCGGGGTGTAAAGTTGGTGAAGCTGGAGGACCGCCATTCGTAAGGATGATCCTCCACGGGGGAATGCCCCGAAACTGCTTGATGAGGCGCCACAATCAGGATAGATTCGCAACAGGGTGAAACGCACCCGCTCCCGCCCCATCCCTGAGCCCCCCCCTTCGACGGCCCGGTCGCGGCCAATTCGACAACCAATTCCCTGTCAATTAGAAAGGAGTCGCATAATGAGACGAATGAACGCGGTAATCGTCGGCGTGTCGATCGCGTGCGGGGCAGTGTGTGCGCAAGACGTCGGAAGGGCGAGCGCGGATCCCTCGGCCGACCTCGGGATCGCCGTGCTCGAGCCTGCCCCGCCCATGGGTTCCGTGAGCGCATTCTGGAACGTCGACCGCCAGTATCGGGATGCGCCGACGTTGAAGCCGAAGACGGCGGTGACCGTTGCCGACCTGAGGGGGCCCGCCGTCATCACGCTGCTTCGCACCGCGCATCTGCCGCAGATCGGCGAGGCGCAGCTCCTGCGCGGCGTCGTGCTCGAGATCTACTTCGATGGCGCGGCGGAGCCTGCCGTCTGCTGCCCGCTGCCCGACTTCTTCTGCGACGGCCTGAACGGCAAGAGCGTCAACTTCGCCGCGCGCTACGTCGAGAAGGTGCCGGTCGCCTACAACTCCTACTTCCCCATGCCGTTCAAGGAATCGGCCAAGGTGATCTTCCGCAACGATACGGACGTGGACACCTGGGCATACGCGTACCTCGAGTGGCGGGCGCTTCCGTCGTGGAAGCCGGACCTCGGCTACTTCCACGCGACGTGGCGCAGGAAGGGGTTCATGCTGACGAACGACACGCGCGAGGAATTCCTCAGGGTGCAGGGGCAAGGCCATTTCATCGGCCGGCAGTTCAGCGTGGCGTCGAACGCGCAACGCTTCCGCAACTTCCACTTCATCATGGAAGGCAACAATGAGGTCGACATCGACGGCCGGAAGCGTTGCCTCGACTATCTCGGGTCCGAGGACTCGTTCACGTTCAGCTGGGGTTTCAACGGCGCCTTCACGACGCCGCGCGCGGGCATGTCGTTCCTGAAGATGGACGGCGCCGAGTCGCGGCTCTCCATCTACCGGTTCCACGATCACATGCCGATTCGCTTCGACCGCGAGTTCGCCTGGACCATCGACTGGCGCAACGAGGATCCGGGCTTCGGCGCCCAGCAAGGCTGGGTCGACTATGCCTCGGTCTTCTACTGGTATCAGGATTCGCCCGCCGGCTACCATCACGAGCCGCTCCCGTCCGTGGCCGAGCGCTGCCGCGACATCATCCCTCCGCCCGAGAAGGTGCCCGACCTCGTCGGGGCGCTCGCCGCCCTCGGGGTCGATCCCGCGCTCGGGAACGATTTCGCAGCGGGCAAGGACCTGGAGCGCGTGACGGTGCTCCAGGCCTACCCGCAGACGCATCCTTTCTGGATCGATGCGCCCGAGGCGCGCGGAGGGCATCCCGGGCAGCCGAATCCAGGAAGGCGCGGCATCCTGGCCGTCCATCCGGAGGGTGAATACGTCCCGTGCCTGGTGCTGCGCAAGGTGACGCTGCCCGCGGACGGGACATACCGCCTCCGCATCGTCGTATCGGGCGATCCCTACGAGGGGCCCGAAAAGAGCGATTTCGTCTTGTGCGCGGGTTTCATCGCGGACGGCGCCGTGGAATGGCTGCCGGACGAGGTGATCGATGTGAAGAGCCCGCCCTCGCCGGACAACTGGGAGACGCTGGACTACCCCGTTCCCGCGCGTCTGGCGGGCAAGACGGTCGGCATCGTCCTCAAGGTCTCGTACGGCGGCCCGAAGGGAATCCACAACGATGAGGCGTTCTTCGACGCGATCTCGCTCGTCCCGGCAAAGATGTGAGTTCGCCGTCGGTGGTGAGAGCGTTTGCTGCCACCCGCGATTTGTCTCATCATGAAAGAACTGTCCCTTTGCACGTCTGTCCTATTGCTGCTGTCATTTGGCTTGTCCGGCGCGGCCACGGTCACGATCCACTGGTCGACGGACAGCCCCGTTCGTGGCTTTGGGGCAGTGCCGCTGAGCGCCGGAGGTCCTTCTGACGGCGACGGCGCCTTGCTGCAGTTGGGGTAGTTTGCCAATGGCACGCCGGCAATGCCGTTCACGGGGGATTGGATTGTCCTCGCCACCGGCAGCGTCGGCGATCAGGGAGTGGGGCTGGCCGGGTTTTTCTCGATCACGACGATCCTCAGCGCCGGAACCTTCGTGGAACCCGCTGTTGGCACGCCGCTGGGCATCCGCTTCTTCGATGGCTCAACGCCAGTGACATCAAGGTTCTATAACACCGGCGTGAACAACGACGGGACAGCCTTGTGGAACGGTACCGGCGAACCGTCACGGGAGATCACGTTGAACCTTTCGAAGAGCGCCACCGTTTTCGAAGACGGCGATGCTGCGGTGTTCAGGACCACGATTCCGGTGCCAGAAACCGGTCCCGTTGCCTTGTGCATCATGGCCGGCGGGCTTCTCCATCGCCGTGGCCGCCCCCGGGGGAAGTTGTAGTCCCATTGGCGAACACGCCTCCAAGCATGCTCATGGCTTCCGGGAGGCAGCGCACTTCGAGCTTCTACACCATGCTTTCATTCTTGGACGCTGCGGCTCAGGGTGCCGGCTCGGTTTTCGGCGACAGGCCATTGATCAGGTTCTGTATCGAGGCCTTGGCGTCCCCGAACAGCAGTATGGCATTGCTTTGCTGGTACAAGGGGTTTTCGATTCCCGAATAGCCCGGTCTGGCGTCCAGGTTGCACACCAGGACTCTCTTCGCTTCGTGGGCCAGCAGAATCGGCATCCCGGAGATCGGGGTGCCGGGGATGGTGATGGCGGCAGGGTTGACCACATCGCTGGCGCCGACCACGATCGCCATGTCCGTGTCCTTGAACACTGGATTGATGTCGTCCATCTCGAACAGTTTGTCATAATCCAGCTCTGCCTCCGCCAGCAGGACGTTCATGTGCCCGGGCATCCTGCCGGCCACGGGATGGATGGCGAACCGAACCTGCTTGCCCATTGTCTCCATCAGGGCGGCCAGTTTCACCACCAGAAACTGGGCCTGCGCCAAGGCCATCCCATAACCCGGGATGATGATGATGGATTGGGCGCATTTGCCCGCCTTGATCGCCTCTGTGAGCGGATCAGCGGCCGGCACGGGTTCCGCTTGACCGGACGTGGTGTCGTCCGGCTGCGGCGCATTGTCTTGCGCCGGTGTCTCGGACTTGCCCGCCGCGACCTTGCCCTGGAATCCGATGAACACCTTTAGCAGATTGCGATTCATGGCCCTGCACATCACATGGGTCAGGATCGATCCCGAGGCAGCCACGGTGGCGCCGCAGGCGATCAGCAGGCGATTCTGAATGATCACGCCACAAAAGGCAGCCGCCAGTCCGGCAGTGGCATTGAGAAACGAGATCAGGACGGGCATGTCAGCGCCGCCGATACGGATCGAAAAGACCAGTCCGAGCGCAACGGACAACAGGATCAGGAACAGCAGATGGTACACCAGCGTCCGGCCCTCGGCCCCCCCGGCCGCAACGCCGCCAAAGGCCAGCAGGACAGTCAGCCCGATGATCAGCCAGCTGTGCTTGGGCAGTACCACCGGCGGTTGCTTGATCAGGTTGGCGAGCTTTCCCGCTGCGATCAGGCTCCCGCTGAAGGTCGCCGCACCGATGATCAGGCCAAGGAGTCCGGAGATCCTCGCCATGCCCGGCGCCGCCCCCCTGGTCAATTCGACAAAGGAGACCAGAAACGCAGCCACGCCGCCGGCGCCGTGCTGGAACGCCACCATGGCCGGGATTTGGATCATGCTTACCCGCATCGCCACCATCCAGCCGGCCACCGAACCAGCCAGCAGGGCGATCAGCACAAGCTCCGGCTGCAGGATCCTGTGCCGCCAGAGCACCACCGCCACGGCCATGAGCAGGGCAAATGCCGCCAGCAGGTTGCCGGAGCGCGCGCCTCCGGGGGTTCTGAACAAACGAAAGCCGCCGAGAAAGACGAGGATGATGGCCAGATCGATGAGCAGTTCCAGCTCAAGGTCCATGGAGCCTCCTATTTGTTCTTGAACAGCCTGAGCATCCGCCCTGTGATCACAAAGCCGCCGACGACGTTAAATGCGGCCAGGGCGACGGCCACGGCGCCTAACAGCCTGTCCGTGGTGGTGGTCGTGACCGCAAAGATGAGAAGGGCGCCGAGGATGGTCACCCCCGATATGGCGTTGGTCATGGACATGAGCGGCGTGTGCAGCAGGGGCGGCACGCGCGAGATCAACAGGTATCCGATGACGATCGAGGCGACAAAGACGCACAGCATGATGAGCAAGGCGTTCATGGCGTGTTGGACCTCGCCTGGTGAGCTGCGGCTAGCGCCTTGAGCGTCCCTTCATGGACGATCCTTCCATCGCGGGTGACCAGGGAGTTCTGCACGATCTCATCCTCGAAATCGATGACACCCGCTCCATTCTTGAACAGATTCTCCACATAGTAATACATGTTGTTCGCGTACAGCCAGGTCGCGTGCGCCGCCATGCGACCGGGAATGTTCTGCAGCCCGTTGATCACGGTCCGATGTTTGGTCACCACCTTGCCGGGGTCGGTGATCGCGCAATTCCCGCCCTGGTCAATGGCAACGTCAACGATGACCGAGCCGGGTTTCATCCTGGCGACCATCTCTTCGGTGACCAGAATCGGCGCCACCTCTCCGGGAACCAGGCCGCTGAAGATGGCAATGTCCGCCTCCTGGAGCAGCGGCAGAAGGGCGGTCCGTTCCTTGCTCAACCACTCGGCGGGCAGGGCCTTGGCATAGCCCCATTTGCCGGTGGCCAGCTCCTCCGGCACCTCGAATCCCTCGACCTTGGCGCCCAGGCTGGCGGCTTCCTCCCGTGCCTTGGGCCGGATGTCCACGACGCTGACCATGCCGCCGAGCCGCTTGGCGGTGGCGATGGCCTGAAGCCCCACGACGCCGGCGCCGACGATCAACACCTTGGCCGGCTTGACCACCCCGATGCCGGTGCTGATCATCGGGATGAACCTGGCGAGGTGGTTGGCGGCGAGAAGGACCGATTTATAACCGGTCACGGTGCTCATGGAGGTCAGGGCGTCCATCTTCTGCGCCCGTGAAGTGCGCGGGATGCCGTCCATGGTGAAGGACGTGATGCCCTTGTCCCTGATCATGGTTATGCTCTTGTGATTGGAGGGCGCGGCGGGATGAAGGAAGGTGATCAGGATGCACCGTTCCCTCATCATCTCGATTTCGTGCCTGCCCACCTGTTCGTTGAACTGGGGCTCCTTGACCTTCAGCACGATGTCCGCCCTGGCATACAGAGCTTCAACGTCCGCCACGATTTCCGCACCGGCATCTCGATACTCCTCGTCGCTGAAAAACACCCCTTCCCCGGCCTTGGACTCCACCGCGACCTGATAGTCCAGCTTAATCAGCCTGGCAACGGTCTCCGGTATGGCCGCGACCCGGCTTTCCTCCGGCATGATTTCCTTGGGTATGGCGATGATCATGGCAGAACTCCCGTTTTTGCGCCCCTCCACATTGCCCGCAGGGAAGCTGGCCAGCGGCCCCCAATCAAGCATTTTCCGCGCTCTTCAAGGCTCGCGGGCGTTTCGGGCACGCCGGCCGGGGGCCGACCTTCCCCCGCCGCCAAGGCCATGATTGTGGAACTGACGGCCTTCATTCCGTCTTGACACAGGCGAAGGTCGGGTACTCGTCATCGCCCGCGTTGTAGCGGCCCTCGTGCACCTCGAAGCCCGTTTCGCGCAGGACACGCCTCCACATGTCCAGCGGGAACAGCCACGCCAGGTCCGCATACAGCCGGCAGGTGTCCTGCATCCCCCTTCTCACGACGAACAGATGTGTGCTTGGGCCGGTCGGGCGCCGGGGGCAGGTCCGGCCCGGACCCGCGCTTCGCGGCGCCCCCGGCAACGGCCGTCACTCCGGCTCCGGGCGGGCGGGTGGCCGGCCGCTGTCTTCCGCCCGCTTCCTGATCCTGGCGGTGGCGGCGATGTCCAACAACCCGGCGAGGCGCTTGTCGTCTGCTGCCCCGGTGAAGATATGTGTCTTCCAGTAGCCGTCGATGCCCGGGATGTCGCTGATGATCTCGATGTTCTTCCAGTCGGCGTCATCCTTGGTGGAATACTCGACCCACTCCCTCGGCTCGCCGAACAGCGCCGCCTTCCGCGTGCGCCTGGTCAGGGCGCCTGGCTCGATCCGTTCGTGGTGGTAGCCCGGGTGGCCGCCGACGTAGATCCCGATGCTCGCCGCCGGCGCGCCGAACTCGGAGACCTGCTGGAGGCTGTGGACCACGAAGTCCACGCCCCGCTGGGTGGCGAAAGTCCAGCCCTCGGGGACCGTGACCACCATCCGGGACGGGTCGTTGAGGATGCCGAGTTCACGCTCCCCGGCACCCAGCATGAGCGACCTGTCACCAGTTTCGATCGAGCCGATGATCTGCTTCGCCAGCGCGGCGCACCGGGCCGGTTCCGTGTGGAATTCCGGGTTGAAGTAGACTGCGGCACGCAGGACCGAATCGTCCCTGTGGCGCACGAACGCGGCGGCATGGAGGATCGCGTCGTCGCCCGCGTCCGGTTCGGCGGGCACGCCCATGGTGATGCGCTCGCCGACCGTCGTCACCTCGAAGGTCGTCGACTCGCTCCCGGCCCATTCCTTGAGCGCCTTGGAGACCTTTTCCCGGTAGTTGTCCCCGGCCCGCCGGAACAGCTCCCATGCCATCACGACCAGCTTCCGTTCCCCGTCCTCGAACACCAGCCGCGCCTCGCTTTCGCCCGCCTCCGGAGCGGCCATGATGCCGTGCCCGCGGGCCTCGCTCCGGGAACCCTTGGGCATCGCGACGCTCAGCCGCCGGTTGAGCAGGTCGAGCCGCTCCATCTCTTCGGCGGCCGCCACGGCAATGCATGCCAACACCAGGACCGGGATCAGGCGTTTCATATCCAGGGGGGGTACCACCCCGTCACACCCAAACACCCGATCCGCGCCCCCGTCCAGCCTTCATTGCCGCGCCCGCCGCTCACCCGCCGCGGCGGAGGCGCCGGTGCAGCCATGCGAGCAGCTGGCGCTCGCCGATCGGCCGGTCGTCCGCCGGGATGCGCAGGCTCTCCCGCAGCTCGCGCGGGGCGTGCGGGTCGACCACCAGGGTGAGCAGCAGCGTGACCAGCATCGCGCCGAGCGAACCCAGCCCGGCCAGCGCCATGTCCTTCTGCGCGTCCCACACGTCGCCCTGCGCGCCCAGGAACGCGAGCCCGGCCGAGGGATCGACGTTCGCCGCCGCCGCCCACTCGATCAGCTCGTAGATCGCCGAGAAGGCGAGCGTCAGCTCCACCGGCAGGTAGTAGCCCCAGACGCCCCGCGCGCGGCTGATCCGGATGAACACCTCGCGCACCGGATAGGACAACAGCAGCCCGAACGAGAGGTGCACCAGCCGGTCGTACATGTTGCGGTCCGCCCCGCACCAGTCCTGCAGCACGTAGCCCAGCGGCACCTCGGCGTAGGTGTAGTGCGACCCGATGACGTGCAGCACCATGAACACCGTGATCAGCGTGTACGACAGGTCCGAGAGGCGGAAGTAGAAGCCCAGGCCGACGATCAGCGGCACGCTCACGAACACCAGCACGTTCTCCAGCAGCCAGTCCGCGGGGTGCGCCGGGTCCACCGCGGCCCAGCACCACGCCGCCGCAAACACGGCCGCCAGCACTAACAGATATCGGTTGACCCGCCGCTTCCTCATCGCCGTGCCGGGCGCCCCCGGCACGCCCGCCACGCTAGGAGGCCCGCCCCCCGGCCGTCAAGCGGCCGCAGTTTCCCCTTCCGCCCCGCCGGCGGCGGTGCTTTCATCGGCCGCCCGCCACCCGCCATGCAATCCTCCGCCGAATCCGAGACCCGGGCCGCCCTGCAGGTCGCGGCACTGATGGCCGCCGCGGCCCGCACCGCACCCAAGACCCGCGGCATCGACAACCTCCGCACCGCGGTGATCGACGACGCGCCGACCCGGCAGCGCGTCGTCGCCCGCATGCGCGAGATCGCCGCCGCCGAACACCGGCCCAGCCTCGCCCGCGACGCCGCCAACATCGAGGCCTCCCCGGCGCTGGTCGTGATCGGCGTCGAGGCCGCCCCCGCCGGCCTCGACTGCGGCTTCTGCAACCAGCCGACGTGCGCGGCGCTGGCCGCCGCCGGCGGCGTGTGTGCCTTCAACTCGATCGACCTCGGCATCGCCTGCGCCTCCGCCGCCGAGGTCGCCGGGCGCCTCCACGTCGACAACCGCCTGATGTACTCGATCGGCCGCGCCTGCCTCGACCTGCAGCTGCTCGGCCCGCGCGTCACCCAGGCGCTCGGCATCCCGCTCAGCGTGACCGGCAAGAACCCGTTCTTCGACCGCGCCCACTGAACCGGCCGCGCGCCCCGCTCACGCCGCCCACACCCCGGCGACCGCGGCGTTGCAGAACCGGCACCGCCCCCCGGCCAGGTCCATGCGCGTGACCCGGAACACGTCGCGCTCGATCACCGGCTTGCCGCAACCCGGGCAGCACGTGGTCCCGGCGTCCGCCAGCCCCGGCACGTTGCCGATGTAGACGTAACGCAGGCCGGCGGCGCGCGCCACCGACCGCGCCTCCTCCAGCACCTCCACCGGCGTGGGCGGCAGGTGGGCGAGCCGGTGCTGCGGGTGGAACCGCGAGAAGTGCAGCGGCTGGTCCACGCCGAGGTTCCTGGCCACCCAGTCGCACATCCGCGCGATCATCTCCGGCTTGTCGGTGTAGGTCGGCACCACCAGGTTGATCAACTCGATCCACGTGCCGATGTCCTTGAACGTCCGGAGGATGTCCAGGATCGCCTGCAGGCTGCCGGCGTTGAGCTTCCAGTAGGTGTCCTCGTCGAACCCCTTCAGGTCCACGTGCGCCGCGTCCACGTAGCGGCCAATGTCCCGCAGCGCCCGCTCGTCGATCGAGCCGCAGGTCACCAGGATGTTCCGGATCCCGTGCTCGCGCGCCAGCTTGCACGTGTCATACGCATACTCGTAAAACGCCACCGGGTCCGAGTAGGTGTAGGCCACCGACGGGCACCCGAGCGCTTCCGCCACCGCCACCACGTCCTCCGGAAACAGGCTCAGCCGCGCCATGTCGTCGAAACTCAGCGCCTCCGGCAGCGGCGGCCGCAGCCTCAGCTCCGGCCCGTACGGGTTCTTGGTCTCCTCCGGCTTCTTCTGCGAGATCTCCCAGTTCTGGCAGTTCAGGCAGCGGTAGACGCAGCCCGCCGTGGCCAGCGAGAACGTCAGGCTGCCAGGCAGGAAATGATACAGCGGCTTCTTCTCCACCGGGTCGACGTGGATGCTGCACGGGTTGCCGTAGGCCAGCGTGTAGAGCGTGCCGCCGATGTTGACCTTGTTCCGGCAGTGGCTCCGGTCGCCCGGCTCCAGCACGCAGTTGTTAGGACAGACCCTGCACTGGACGTTCCTGCCCAGCTTCAGGTAGTGCCGGCCCTCCCTGGCCCAGCCGCGCCTCTGCCACGCCTCCCACAGCTCCCCGCCCGGCGCGTCGCCCTTGAACACCTCCAGGCGCCCGGCCGTCCCGGAGTCCCGCGCCAGCCGCGCCGCCAGCGCCACCACCGCGCCGCCGCCCGCCGCCCCGGCCAGCCCCACCAGCGCGCGGTTGATCGCCTCGCGGCGGGTCAGCCGCCCGCGGCCGCCGCCGGCGGGTGCCTGCGCGCCGCCGCCGCCGGCGGTCACTTCCTGTCCTGTCTCCTGATCCATCCCCACCTCCACAGTGCGAGGTACGCCGCCGGCAGCGCGTGCACCAGCGTCACCACCAGCAGCGGGACGTGGAGCGCCCGGTGCGCGGCCAGCGCCCGCCTGGTGTCCACCACCCCCCCGAGGCCGAACTCCCCGCTGAGCATGTAGCCGGTCGCCAGGAAGGCGAGCACCAGCAGCAGCAGCGGCCAGCCGCTGGCCCGGATGATCCTCTCCAGCACGTAGTGCGGGGACCTCTGCATGGCGGGGCGGGTGTTCATCTCCTCGGGTCACCTCCTGCGCAGCACGACCGCAATCCCGCCGAGCACGCTCAGGCCGGCGGTCAACAGGCACACACTAGTCACGCCGAGCAGCGGAATCAACCACGTGCTTGGCAGCAGCGCCCCCAAAAACGCCCCGGTGAAGTCCGCCGCGTAGAGGCGCGAGGCGGTCGCCGCCGCCGCCCCGCCCTCCACCCGGCACGCCACCGGAAACTCCATGCCCACCAGCCCGGCGAGCACGAACGCCAGCAGCGGGACCGCCCACGGGGCCGCCGGCGCGCCGCCCCCCGCCCGCGCCAGCGCCATCAGCACCGGCGGCAGCGCCGCGGCAAACGCCGCCACCGCAAACGCCAGCCGCGCCAGCGCCCCGCGGCCCGCCCGCGCCCCCGGCCGGTTGGCGAGCCACGCGCCGGCCGCCAGCCCCGCCATGAACGTGGTGACGATCACCCCCACGTGCTGATAGAGCGAGCCGTGGAGGATCTGCAGCCCGAGCAGCAGCACGACCTGCAGCGCCGAGGCCGCGAAGCCGGACACGAAGATCGCCAGCGGCACCGCGCGCATCCGCAGCAGATAGACCGCGAGCAGCGCGAGCAGCGCCCCCTCCAGCACGCCGAACGAGACCTTGAACCGCCCGATCCAGTGGAGCAGGTGGTAGTAGTACAACACCGGGCTGAAGTCGGTGTTCGCCGCCGCCGGCTGCGCCACCGCACGCCGCAGGTCCCCCATCCGGTCCGGCGCCAGCATCGCCTCCAGGTAGTTGCGCTGCACCAGCCGCGTCGCCACCCCGCGCCGCTCGATCCGCGCCGCGATGTCCGCGTGCAGTTCGCCGTCCGACGCCAGGAAGAACACCCGCCCGCCCGGGAGCAGCAGCACGTTGCGGAACGCCGCCCCCAGCGCCCGCCGCGCCGACGCCAGCATCCGCGCCAGCGCCGGGCTGACGTAGTTCTCGTAGCGGCCGAGCGCGAACGCCAGCACCCCGCCGGGCTCCAGCACCCGCCCCACCTCGCCGAAAAACTCCGCCGTGTAGAACCGGTTGAGCCGCGAGGTCGTCGGGTCGGCCACGTCCACGATCACCACGTCGTAGCGGTCGCGCGCCCGCTTGATGAACAGCCGGCCGTCGGTGGTCACCACCCGGATCCGCGGGTCGGCCAGGCTGCCGGGCAGGAACTGCCGGCCGGCCTCGACGACCAGCGGGTCGAGCTCGACGTAGGTGACCTCCTCAACCCCGTACTTGAGGATCTCCCGCGCCGTCCCCGACACCCCGCCCGACACCAGCAGCACCCGGCGCGCGTCCGGCCGCTGGATCATCGCGTAGTGCACCGTCTCCTCGACCTGCCCGAGGTCGTGCGTCGAGAACAACGGCACGCCGTTCTCGACGAAGTTGTACTGCCCCGCCGACTCGGTGACCACCAGCTTGCCATACGGCGAGCTGGCCCGGAAGACGACCCGCTGGCGCGGATACTGCAGCGCGGTCGAGAACCCGTCCGCGTCCAGCACCCACACCGCGCCGACCCCCGCCGCGGCCGCCAGCGCCGCGGTCCCGACCGCCGCCCCCCGCCCCGCCCGCAGGGCGACCAGCACCCCCAGCACCAGGCACGGCACCGCCGCCGCGCACAGGATCCCAAGGTGGTCGCCCAGCCGCACCAGCACGAAGCTGAACAACGCGCCGCCGACGATGCTGCCGAGGCTGTCGGCCACGTACACGCGGCCGGCGCCCGACGCGCTCCCGCCCCGGCCGACGATCGAGCAGGCCAGCGTCAGCAGGTAGCCGGACAGCACGCAGTACGGCGCCAGCAGCACCAGGCTGCCGGCCACCGTCGCGGTCACCCCGACCATCGCCCCGCGCAGGAACACGACGTTGCGCAGCGCGCGCAGCACGAACACCTGCACCAGCGGCAGCACCGCCACCGCCACCAGCGCCCCGCCCAGCACCCCGGCCGGCCGCCGCAGCCGGCCGCCCGTGCGCCCCAGCCACGCGCCCACCCCGCTGAGCAGCAGCCAGTTGCCGAGCAGGATCCCCAGCACCATCTCGTTGCCCGCAAACGCCCCGAGCATCTCGCGCATCAGCGCCAGCTGCGTCATCACCGCCGAGGCGCCGAGCGCCCCGATGGCGGCGAGCACCAGGCGGCCCCCGCCGGCAGGCTCGGGCACCGGCGCCTCCATCACGGTGTGGCTGTTAGTATTCCCCCTCCCTGAAGCACTCCACCCGGTAGGTCAGCACCCTGGCGCCCGGGCTGCACCACGCCCCCGGCGGGCAGCCGGCCTTCTCCGCCAGCGTGTTGAGGAAATCCTCCTTGTGCGGGAGCTGCCGCCACACCTGCGGCAGGTAGGTGGCGGCGCGGCCGCCGACCTGCAGCACCACCCCGTCCAGGTCCGGCTGCAGCTTGTCCAGCAGGTCCTCCGGCGAGCTGAACTCCAGCGGCCGCGGCTCGGTGAGCACGCTGATCTCAATGCCGATCCCGCCCAGCTCGGCGGCCCGCACCGGCTCGAACCGCGGGTCGCGCACGGCCGCGTCGCGCGCGTTCTCGATCACCGCCTGATAGAGCGGCATCCTGGCGGTGACGTGGCCGATGCACCCCCGCAGCCGGCCGGCCTCGGTGAGCGTGACGAAGCAGCCCTTCGGCTCCCCCAGGCTGGCCGGCAGGGCGCCCGCCGCCACCTCCGGCACGCCGCCGCCCTCCACCACCCCGCGGATCGTCCGGCGCGCCAGCTCCAGCAACTCCCGCCGCTCCCCGGTCGAGAGGCCCGGCGGCTCCGCCGGCTCGAACGCGATCGCGGCGTAGCCGACGACGCCCTGGCTCCGGTCGCCGGTCACGTCGCCGCTGTTGCGCTGGTCCAGCAGCCTGGCCCGCCAGCCCTTGAGTTTGGCGAGGTGCATCAGCGTCCGCACCGGGAGCAGGCCGCAGGCCTCCTGGTGCTTGATCGCCTCGGTGTCGAGGTCGCAGATCGCCTTCACGCAGCGGCTGTCCAGCGCCCGGGCCTGGTCATACGGGTGATAGTGGCTGAGGTCGCTGCTGGCGATCACCACCGTGCGCTCGTCGAGCACCCCGGCGATCGCGCGGGCCGCCTGCTCGGGGTCGGCCTCGCCGAAGACCACCGGCACCAGCGCGAAATCCCCCAACACCTTCTGCAGGAACGGCACCTGCACCTCGCCGGCGTGCTCCCACGTCTCCGGCGTGTCCTCGCCGGCGGGCGGCGCGGGGTGCGACGCCTGCGCCCACCAGTCCGGCCGCCGCAGCGGCACCCGCGGCTCCGGCACGAACGGGGGCACCCGCGCGAGCCCGGCCGCCATGCGCGCCACCGGCACGTCGCCCAGCGGCGTGCGATAGACGTCCGCGCCGCACACCGCGGCACCCCGGAACTGCGCGTGGTGGCTCGGCGCAAGCAGGATCACCGTCCGGATGTCGCGGCCGGCCAGCAGCTTGTAGGCGAACGCCGCCGTCAGCCCGGAGTAGCGGTAGCCGGCGTGCGGGCACACCAGCGCCTTGATCGCCCCGCCGACCGGCGCCGGGTTGGCCGCGGCCACCAGCGCGTCGATCGCCCGCGAGAGCTCTTCCGGCCGGTCCGGGTAAAACAGCCCCGCCACCGCCGGCTCCCGGACCCGCGGCGCACGCTCCGCCGCCGCCGCCGGCGCCGCGGCCGGCGTCGCCGGCCCGGCCCGCCGCACCCGGTCATGCAGCAGCCACCCGGCCGCCGCGGCGAGCCCCACGGCCGCCGCGCCGGCCACCAGCCACCCGGCCCGCCGCCTCATCGCCCGCGGTGACGGCGGGATCGGCGCGCCACCACCGTTCCCCTTGGTCATCGTGCCGACCATAGGCGGCGGCGCCGTTCCGCTGCAAGCACCTACTGGCCGCCGCCCCCCCTGCGGGGCCCACGCGGGTGCAGGACCGGACGGTTTTGCCCGCTGCCCGGCCTCCGCACGACACCAAGGCGCTGCTTGACGCCACCCACGGGCTCGGGCAGCTTGTCCGCCACAGTGACCAAACCTGTTCTCCCTGTCCTCGCCGCACTCCCCGTCCTCGCCCTCGCCGCCCTTCCCTCCCGCGCCGACCTGGTGATCACGGAAGTCATGCCGCTCAGCGCGCATCTCACCGGGGCGGTCAACGGCGACTGGTGGGAGCTGACCAACACCGGTGCCTCCGCCGTGGACCTGACCGGCTACCAGTGGGACGACACCCCCAACCCGGACAACCCGACGATCAGCTACTTCCCGAGCGTGGTCATCAACGCCGGCGAGTCGATCGTCATCCTCCAGGAAGAACTGGCCAACGTCGCCTCGTGGCGGGCCGCATGGGGCCTGACCCCCGCCACCCGCGTGCTCGACCGCGACCAGTTCGCCGCAATGGGCGGCGAGGCGTTCTCCGGGCTGAGCGGTCCGGATGGCGATGAGGTCAACGTCTACGACCAGAACGGCGAACTGGTCGCCCACGTGTCCTTCGGCGCCAGCATCGAAGGCCGCTCCCAGGCGTTCCTCCGCGACGGCACCCCGATCTACGGCCTGCACAGCGTCGCCGGCAGGCACGGCGCCAGGAACTCGACCCAAAGCCCCCAGGACGTCGCCTCGCCCGGCGACGCCACCATCCACTTCACCAGCGTGCCGACGGTCTACGGCCAGTGCGACTACAGCTACCCGATCACCGCGGTCGACCCCGCCGGCTCCACCCCCACGATCAGCGCCGCCGGCCTGCCCGCGTTCCTCACCCTGACCCCCGGCCCGGACGGCACCGCCACCCTCTCCAACAACCGCCCGCTGGGCCTCGCCGAAGCCGGCAACTACATCATCCAGCTCACCGCCACCGGCAGCATGTCCTCCACCCTGCAGGTCTACATCCTCACCGTCCTGAACCCCTCGCCGGCCGTCATCCTCAACGAATACAACGCGGTCGCCGCCACCAACTTCCTCAACGGCGGCACCGCCCTCTACGACAACGACGGCGGCGAACTGTCCGCCGATGCCCACTTCGGCCGCGTGATCGGCAACGGCGGCCAGTGGGTCGAGTTCGTGGTCACCGGCGACGGCGGCCCCGGCCTCGTCGACCTGCGCAACTGGTCGATCGAGATCGGCACCAACGCCGGCTCCGGGTTCACCGTCACCAACACCCTCGCCCTCTCGAGCCACCCCGACTGGCAGGCCGTGCCGAGCGGCACCATCCTCACCTTCATCGACCGCAACACCGCGCAGGGCGGCCTCGACAGCGGCTTCGCCATCCGCGACCGGCGCACCACCACCGGCGACACCTGGACCAACATCTGGATCGGCGATCCCGACCACCTCGCCTACACCAGCTACGCCGTCAACGGCTACAGCGTGCTCGCCGGCACCGTCTACGGCATCGTCATCGACAACAGCAACACCCAGTTCCGCGTCAGGAACGCCGCCGGCGAAGTCGTCTTCGGCCCCGCCGGCGAGGGCGTGGCCCCCACCAGCGGCGTGTCCAGCGAGGAAATCCTCGAGCTCGAAAACCACCCCTCACCCGCCATCTCCCCGATCGTCGCCTCCACCGAAACCACCCAGGGCTACGACGACGGCGCCTCCGACTCGACCTTCGGCCACCCCAACACCTGGCTCCACGAGGCCACCACGACCACCCAGGACTTCGCCCCCTACGCCGCGGACGCATTCCAACAGTGGGTGGAGTCATACTCGCTGACCGGCGCCAACGCGCTCCGCGAGGCCGACCCCGACGGCGACGGCCGCGACAACCGCGCCGAATACGCGTTCGGCGGCAACCCCTCGGTGGCCGATGCCGCCTACCCCGCGGGCGCCCCCTCGCCCGGCCCGGTGGTCGGATGGAGTTATCTGCGCCGCGCCGACGACCCGACCCTCGTGTTCACCCACGAGTCGTCCACCGACCTCTCGCTCTGGACCCCCATCGCCCCGACCTCCAACAGCTGCGTGCCCTCCCCCGACCACCCCGGCTTCGCCATCGTCACCCTCCAGTTCGACCGGCCCGTCCCCCAGCCACCAAGGTGGTTCCTCCGCGCCCGCGCACAGTGACCTCCCACGGCCCGCGCCACCCGCCCCCCCCCGGGGGGTGAGTGCAACAACTTCGTATACGTAGAGTTTGTCCCAAAACCGCCGATTCTCGGCGACTTTGGGGCAAAGTGTGCCTACGAACACATGCAATTCCGGTCGGCGGAGTGAAAAGCGGCGGTTCGGGGCACGCGCGGGGGGGCAGCGGAGGCGATCTAACAGATATAGGCGGGTTTGCGGCCGCACTTCACCCGCGGGCCGCCGGGTTGCGCCCTGATAGACCGGCGCGCCACCGGCGCCCGGTTCACGCCACCGGCGGTTTGGGCGGCGGCCGGTTGCGCGGTGCGGCGGCCGGGCGCCTGGCGGCCGCCTCGGCCAGGCGCGCCGCCACCCACAGGTTGTGGCTGAGCACCGCCCAGCCCACCGCAAGCTCGCGGTGCCCGAAGCCCTTGGCCGGCAACGGGCGGCCCAGGAACACGTTCTTGAACACCCCCACCCGCGCCTCGGTGCCGGCCCGCCGCTTGAGCCCGGCACGGAATCCCTCCTCACGCTCCAGGCGGCGCGCCAACTCGGCCGGATCGCGCGGACACAAGCCGTCGCCGATGCCGCGCCGGGCCAACATCGCCGAGTTGTCCTGCGAGGCCAGGCCACGGTCGCCCCACACCTTGGCGATCGCCAGCCCCTGCCCCTCGACCAACCGTTGCAGCGCAGGTTCCACCAGTGCCGAGTCGCCGGGATTGTCGCGATACAACTGGTAATCGACGATCACTCCCCGGCGCGTCTCGCCCAGCCACAGCTTGTTGCCGAACTCCACCTGCGCGCCCGCCTTGCCGCGCACCATCACGTTGAGCGCATCGTCGTAAAGGCTCAGGATCTTGGCTTCATTGGCCAGCCGCCGCTCGCCGATGATCCGCTCGTGGGCCTGCCGGATTGCGGCGGGCAACTGTTCGAGCACCAGCTTGATGCGCGCCATGATCCCCCGCGCCTGGCCCTCACTCAAAGCGGTCTGTTGCCAGTGGCTTTCGAGCAGTTCCAAATGCGCCCGGGCATGGTCGGCAATCCGCCGCTCCAAGGCCTTCATCTCGCGCAGCACCCGCTTGCGGTGCTTCTTGCCATCGGCATGCCGCGGCTTGGCGCCCATCTTCATGCACAGCGTGTTCATCTCGCTGAGGAACTCCAGCGGCTCCTTGGGCATGCGCTGCCGCAACCCGTGCCTGCGGATCAGCACGGTGGCCTTCATCAGGGTGCGCGCCGCGTCCCGCAGCAGCACCCAGTCGACCGGGAAATGCAGGTTGGCCTGCAGGCAGGTGCTGTCGAAGAACACCTCCCCGCACTCGATCGGGGCGCTCAGGCCCAAAGCAACCGCCGGCGGCCGCTGCGCTCCTTTTGCACTGCCGCGCGGGGCGGTCAACAGCGCCACCAGTTTGTCATTGATGGCGCGCAGGCTCTCCTTGCCGACCCAGCGGCCGAACCGATCGCAACTGCTCTTGGAAAAGGCCCGGATCCCGCCCATCTCCCCAACCTGCAAGAACCACTGCAACAGCGGGCTGTCGGCCAGCCGCACGCAGAACTCGCGGGTGGCCAGCCCGGTAAGCTCCCGGGCGATGTTGCAGCGCAGCGCCAGCACGCTGGTGCGGGCAAACCGTTGCTGTTGCCGCACGCTCATCGCCGCAACGTCGAGCCCCGCCTCGAGCACCGCCAGCCTGATGAACTCCTCTTCAAGACCCGAGTCGCGCAGCATCGCGTCGATGCGCTCGAATTGCCCCCGCTGCTCGCGGTATTCCAAAGGACCGTAAACGCAAGGAAGTGCTGGACGCAGGGCGGGTTGATAGGCGATGGTGTCCACGGTTCGCGGTTGGTAATTGTCGGCAAGCGATTTATAGACCGCGAATTTCGGGCATGGGAGACATTTTTGCCTCTCATGCCCACTTTTTTCCTGCCATAAATCGCTGCCCACCAGACGCATAGAACCTCTGGGACAGGCTCTATGTAGAGTTTGTCCCAAAACCGCCGATTCTCGGCGACTTTGGGGCAAAGTGTGCCTACGAACACATGCAATTCCGGTCGGCGGAGTGAAAAGCGGCGGTTCGGGGCACGCGCGGGGGGGCAGCGGAGGCGATCTAACAGATATAGGCGGGTTTGCGGCCGCACTTCACCCGCGGGCCGCCGGGTTGCGCCCTGATAGACCGGCGCGCCACCGGCGCCCGGTTCACGCCACCGGCGGTTTGGGCGGCGGCCGGTTGCGCGGTGCGGCGGCCGGGCGCCTGGCGGCCGCCTCGGCCAGGCGCGCCGCCACCCACAGGTTGTGGCTGAGCACCGCCCAGCCCACCGCAAGCTCGCGGTGCCCGAAGCCCTTGGCCGGCAACGGGCGGCCCAGGAACACGTTCTTGAACACCCCCACCCGCGCCTCGGTGCCGGCCCGCCGCTTGAGCCCGGCACGGAATCCCTCCTCACGCTCCAGGCGGCGCGCCAACTCGGCCGGATCGCGCGGACACAAGCCGTCGCCGATGCCGCGCCGGGCCAACATCGCCGAGTTGTCCTGCGAGGCCAGGCCACGGTCGCCCCACACCTTGGCGATCGCCAGCCCCTGCCCCTCGACCAACCGTTGCAGCGCAGGTTCCACCAGTGCCGAGTCGCCGGGATTGTCGCGATACAACTGGTAATCGACGATCACTCCCCGGCGCGTCTCGCCCAGCCACAGCTTGTTGCCGAACTCCACCTGCGCGCCCGCCTTGCCGCGCACCATCACGTTGAGCGCATCGTCGTAAAGGCTCAGGATCTTGGCTTCATTGGCCAGCCGCCGCTCGCCGATGATCCGCTCGTGGGCCTGCCGGATTGCGGCGGGCAACTGTTCGAGCACCAGCTTGATGCGCGCCATGATCCCCCGCGCCTGGCCCTCACTCAAAGCGGTCTGTTGCCAGTGGCTTTCGAGCAGTTCCAAATGCGCCCGGGCATGGTCGGCAATCCGCCGCTCCAAGGCCTTCATCTCGCGCAGCACCCGCTTGCGGTGCTTCTTGCCATCGGCATGCCGCGGCTTGGCGCCCATCTTCATGCACAGCGTGTTCATCTCGCTGAGGAACTCCAGCGGCTCCTTGGGCATGCGCTGCCGCAACCCGTGCCTGCGGATCAGCACGGTGGCCTTCATCAGGGTGCGCGCCGCGTCCCGCAGCAGCACCCAGTCGACCGGGAAATGCAGGTTGGCCTGCAGGCAGGTGCTGTCGAAGAACACCTCCCCGCACTCGATCGGGGCGCTCAGGCCCAAAGCAACCGCCGGCGGCCGCTGCGCTCCTTTTGCACTGCCGCGCGGGGCGGTCAACAGCGCCACCAGTTTGTCATTGATGGCGCGCAGGCTCTCCTTGCCGACCCAGCGGCCGAACCGATCGCAACTGCTCTTGGAAAAGGCCCGGATCCCGCCCATCTCCCCAACCTGCAAGAACCACTGCAACAGCGGGCTGTCGGCCAGCCGCACGCAGAACTCGCGGGTGGCCAGCCCGGTAAGCTCCCGGGCGATGTTGCAGCGCAGCGCCAGCACGCTGGTGCGGGCAAACCGTTGCTGTTGCCGCACGCTCATCGCCGCAACGTCGAGCCCCGCCTCGAGCACCGCCAGCCTGATGAACTCCTCTTCAAGACCCGAGTCGCGCAGCATCGCGTCGATGCGCTCGAATTGCCCCCGCTGCTCGCGGTATTCCAAAGGACCGTAAACGCAAGGAAGTGCTGGACGCAGGGCGGGTTGATAGGCGATGGTGTCCACGGTTCGCGGTTGGTAATTGTCGGCAAACGATTTATAGACCGCGAATTTCGGGCATGGGAGACATTTTTGCCTCTCATGCCCACTTTTTTCCTGCCATAAATCGCTGCCCACCAGACGCATAGAACCTCTGGGACAGGCTCTATGTATACGAATCTGTTGCAGCGCGCGAAATGAGGGCAGGCCACGCCGGCCGCCGGGGATCCGGCAAACAACAGTTAGGTATACGTATACGAATTTGTTGCAGCGTGCGGGGTGGGGCCGGTGCATCGCTGAACAAGCCGGCGATACCGGCCTTCGCCTGCGGCTGCGGTCCGGCAGGCCGGCCTTCGGCTGCGGCTGCGGTCCGGCAGGCCGGCCTTCGCCTGCGGCTGCGGTCCGGCAGGCCGGCCTTCGCCTGCGGCTGCGGCACGGCAGGCCGGCCTTCGGCTGCGGCTGCGGTCCGGCAGGCCGGCCTTCGGCTGCGGCTGCGGTCCGGCAGGCAGGCCATCGGCTGCGGCTGCGGTCCGGCAGGCAGGCCATCGGCTGCGGCTGAGGTCCGGCGGGCAGGCTTTCGGCTTTCGGCCACGGTCCGGCGGGCAGGCTTTCGGCTGCGGTTGCGGCCCGGCAGGCGTTGGCGCTCGTTGAGGCGGCAAGGCGGCAAGGCGGCAAGGTGCTTTGGCCCATCGGTCGGGATGTTCCTTGCACAAGTGGGGAAGTTGGGGTAGGCCGCGCCCGCAATGCGCGTCCTGATGGCACTGGTCCTCGCCGCGGTCGCTGCGCGGGCGGCCGACCCGGCGCCGCTCGACGCATGGCTCCGGCACCAGGCCTCGATCCGCTCGCTGGAGGCCGAGTTCGTGCAGGAACGGCGGCTGCCCTCGCTCAAGCAGCCGGTGACCACCCCCGGCCGGGTGCTGCTCCGCCGCCCCGGCTGCCTGCGCTGGGAACTCGGCCAGCCGCCGGCCACCGTGGCGGTCGCCGACGGCACCACCCTGGTGCTCGCCGAGGTCGCCGCCAAGCGCGCCCGCCGGATCCCCGCCGACTCCCCCGAGGCGCAGCGGTTCACCCTGCTCGCCGGCGAGCGGTTCCACGACCCGGCCGCGTTCCACCGCGCGTTCGAGCTGCACGGGTCGCGCACCGCCGGCGCGTTCTATCAGGCGACGCTGCGCCCGACCGACCGCCGGCTGCGCGCGCAGGTGCCGTGGCTGTTTTTGACCATCAGCCCGGCGGACAACCGGCTGCACTCGTTCGAGCTCGAGCTGCGCGACGGCTCGCGCATCCGCAGCACGTTCCTGCGGCCGCGCTTCAACCGCGCGCTGCCCGACGAGCGGTTCCGCCTCGACCTGACCGGCTACCGCGTCCGCTGAGCGCCGCGGCTCACCGCAGCTGATAGGTCCCGACCGGGTCGTAGAGGAAGTAGACGTCGAGCGGGTTGGTGCGCGGCAGGTAGATGACCGGGCGGCCGTCGGGGTCGAGCTCCTCCTTGAGCCCGCTGATGGCGCGGGCGGCCTCGGCCGGGGCCGGCTTGCCGTCCGGGTTGGTGCGCAGCGCGGTCTCGTCGACGCCGCTGATCACGTGGTCGACCCACTTGAGTTCCCTGGCCTGGTCGGCGAAGGCGACCCAGTCGCCGTTGGAGTCGTTCTCGTACATCCGCTTGATGAACTCGTCGAGGGTGACGCCCATCTTGGCGGCGACCGGGCCGGCGAGCCGGCGCCAGAACTCCTGGGCGCGGGCGTACTGTTCCTTCTGCTGGGTGAGGTTGAGCTGGGTGACGACGAAGCGGTTGCTGATCTGGTGGTGGAGGATCAGGGCGTTGGGCAGGGCGTAGGAGTGCTCGGCGAGGGTGGCGATGGTGGCGGCCATCGAGGCGGCGAAGCTCTTGACGACGACGTGGATCGGGGCGGCCGAGGAGTCCATCGCCTTGAGGATCCGGTAGCCGGCGAGCACCGAGCCGCCGGGCGAGTCGTCGATGACGATGAAGATCGGCTGTTCGCGGTTGAGGTTGTTGAAGTAGTGGATGCGGGTGGTGACGTGGTCGGCGGTGGCGCTGGTGATCGCGCCGTTGAGGCTGATCCGGCGGTCGGAGATCACCAGCGTGCCGTCGTCCTTGAGCGGGTTGGCGAGGTAGAGCGGGTCGGCGTCGGCGAACTGGCGGCGCTTGTCGCGGGCCTCGATGCCCTGGATCTCGGCCTCGAGGCGGGAGACCTCGAGCCCGGCCTGGGCCTGCTGGGCCTTGAGGTCGGAGGCGAGCTTCTCGGCGAGCATCTTGCTGACGAGCGACTCGCGCTCCAGCCGCAGCTTCTCGGCCTCGAGCTTGGCGATCTCGCCCAGTTCGTCGGACTGGCGCTTGGCGGTCTCGAGGGCGAGCCGTTCGGTGAGGGCCTCGCGCTCGGCCTTGAGCCGCTGGGTTTCGGCGCGCAGCTCGGCCAGTTCGCGGTTGAGGCGCTCGGTGGCGAGCGAGTTCTCGAGCGCCAGCCGGGCCTGCTCCTTGCGCAGCGCCGGGTCGGCGGCCGCCAGTTCGGCCGCGGTCGGCGCGGCCGCCGCGGGGGCGGGGGCGGAGGCGGACGGCTTGGCGGCCTCCGCGGCGGCGGCGGGCGGGGTAGCGGGGGCGGTGTTGTCCTCGATGGCGGGCAGGACGGGGCTGGCGAGCAAGGCGGCGACGGTGGCGAGGTGGATCTTGTTCATCGGTGCGGGTATGGGTGAGGCGGGGCCGGCATCTGCCGGCGTGCCCGTCCAGCGTCACAGACGTGGCTCGTCGTCCATTCCTTTCGCCCGTCCGGCGTGGCGCAGGGCGAGGAACACGATCACCCCGGCGAGCACCAGGAACAGGCAGGCCACCAGCCCGAGGGTGCGCAGCAGCCGCCCGGCCGCCGCCCGCGCCTGCCCGGCGGTGGTCGCCTCGGGGGGTGATTGGCCGGGGGTCGAGCGCACGACCACCGCGCCGTCCTCGACCGTCACGCTGGTGAGCCGCCGCATTGCGGTTCCGAGCCGCGGGTGGTCGCGGCAGCGTTCCAGCGGGCGGTAGGGGGAGAAGTGCCCGAGGAACTCGGCCGGCACCGCGGCCCCGGGGACCCGGATCTCGTCGATCTCAAGGACCACCTCGCCGGGGTGCAGCTCGGGGCGGGCGAGCAGCGTGGCGTTGAGGAAGCGGGGGCGGCCCCCGAACGGCCGCGGGTTCAATGGGAACGAGACCTCCAGCCGCAGCTGGTCGCCCTCGATCCCGGCCACGTGGAGCGTGCCGCGCAGCTCGCGCAACGGCGCAAAGACCGCGATCGCGCGGTTGAGGTCGGCGGCGTCGAGCGCCAGCGTGCAGGGGCGCGCCGGGGACGCCCCGAGGTCGCTGCGGAACACCTCCAGCCGCGCGTTCAGGTCGTTGAGCGCGGCCTCCGCGCCCTCCACCGCCGCCACCGGCACCGGCCGCGGCTCCGGCGCGGTGAACCTGCCGATCTCCGCGTCCAGCTTGAACAGGCTCCAGACCGAGAACCCCAGCACGAACGCCATCACCACCAGCGCCGTGATCATCACGACGCAGCCGGCGAACGGCGAGCGGGCGGGGGCCTGCGGCACGCGCCGACTGATACGGCCCCGCACCCGCATGGCAAACCGCAAATGCGCGGCGGCGGCGCGCCCGCCGCCCCGCGGGGCCGGCCGCGGGCGGTCCGACCCGCGGTGCCCACGCGGTTTCCGGCTGCGGCCTGCTGCGGCGCCCGGTCACGGACGCGCGGGCGGCGCGGGCTGGTCGGCGAACACTTGGAACTCCCAGATCGTCGGCGGGCGGGAGGAGTCGAGGATGTTGAGGCGCACGAAGCGGGCCTCGACGGGCGGGAAGCTGGTGGTGAAGTCGGTGCCGGCCCCGGTGCCCTCGAAGGCGGGCTGCCATGGGGCGTCGGCGGCGCGCCGGTGTTCGAGCCGGAACCGCTTGAGCCTGGGGTCGAGTTCGCGGATGACGAGGCGCGAGATCGTGGCGGGCCGCGTCAGGTCGACCTCGAGCCACGCCTGGCTGGTGCCGTCGGAAGTCGCCCAACGGGTGCCGGGGTCGTCGTCGACCGCCTTGTCGGCCCCAAACTGGGTGCCGCCCGGGTGGACGTCGGAGGCGGTCGCCGGCCGGTGCGCGGTCACGGCGCCCGAACCGGCCGGGCCGAAGCGGGTCGTGTGCAGCCCGAACCCGGCGATCAGCGGCGGCGCGGCGGCGCGCTCGATCACCAGCCGCACGCGACGCGCGGTGACCGCCGGGATGCGGCGCAGCTGCTTGTGGCCGATCACCTGGCCGGCCGCGACCTGGCGCCAGCCGGGGCCCTCGTCCACCTCGACCCGCCACCGTTGCACGCGCTCGCCCCACGCGATGTCCTCCTGGATCCGCACGACGTTGAACGTCGCCGGCTGGCCGAGGTCGAACTCGACGTGGCCGCCCGTCTGCCCGGCGGCGGGCGACCAGCTGGTGGCGGGGTCCCCGTCTAACAGATTTCGCTCGTGGGCGGGCGCGCCGCGGCGGCTGGAGGCGGCGGGGCGGGCGCCGCGTGCGGCGTCGGTGGCGTAGAGTTCGTCGACGAAGGCGCGGAACTCGCGGAGGCGGGCGGCGTCGGCGTCGGCGATGCGGCCGCGGCGGTCCGGGGGGATGTTGAGCAGGAGCACCGAGTTGCGGCCTACCGATTTGAAGTAGATGTCGGCGAGGGTTTCCAGCGGCTTGACCGCGGCGTCCTCCTGCGGGTGATGGAACCAGCCGGGGCGGATCGAGACGTCGCACTCGGCCGGGTGCCACGCGGGCCGTCCGTCGCGGGTGACGGCCGACGACTCGTCCTCGCGGGCGACGCCGCTCTCGTTGCCGACCCAGCGGATGTCGGGGCCCATGATGGCGATCAGCGCGTCGGGCTGGAGGCGGCGGATCAGCGCGTAGTAGCCTGGCCAGTCGTATTCCTGCCGTTTGCCGTTAGGGCCTTCGCCGCAGGCGCCGTCGAACCACACCTCGTCGACCGGGCCGTAGCCGGTGAGCAGCTCGTGCAGCTGGCCGCGGAAGAACTCGTTGTAGCGGGGCGAGTCGCCGTAGGCGGGCTGGTTGCGGTCCCACGGGGAGAGATAGATCCCGACGCGCAGGTTTTTCGCGCGCAGCGCGTCGGCGACCTCGCGCACGACGTCGCCGTTGCCGGCGCGCCACGGCGAGCTGCGGACGCAGTGGTCGGTCAGGCGCGTCGGCCACAGGCAGAACCCGTCGTGGTGCTTGGCGGTGAGGATCAGCAGCCGGAAGCCGGCGTCGGCGAGCACCTCGGCCCACTGGCGGGCGTCGAAGTCGGTCGGGTTGAACAGCCGCGGGTCCTCGGTGCCGTCGCCCCACTCGCGGTCGGTGAACGTGTTGACGCCGAAGTGGGCGAAGGCGATCAGCTCGTGGCGCTGCCACGCGAGCTGTTGGGGCGTCGGCCGCGCCAGCCCGGGCGCGGCGCCGGCGGGGGTGGCGGCCAGGCAGAGGGTGGCGGCCAGGACGGCGGCGGTGCGGGTCATGGCGTGGGTGGTGGCGGGGTCTTGGGCGCGAGGCCGTCGAAGTGGGCGAGGATTCGCTTGAGCGCGCCGTCGTCGATGACGCCGGCGTTTTCGAGGTCGCGGGCGAGGCGGCGGGCGGCGGCCAGCTCGACGTCGCCGGGAGCGTGGCCGGGGGTTTTCGGCGGGCCGATCTCGAGGTTGGCGAGCACCCGGTCGATGCCCGGCGAGAGCGTGGCGTCGATCACGGTGTGGATCTCGGCGCGCCGCCCGCGGGCGGGCCCCTCGCGGATCTCGGGCAGGTCGCCGCGGCCGAGGTCGGTGAGCGCCTCGTCGTCGTCCAGCAGGCCGAGCTTGCGGCAGTTCTCGTAGTTGGCCAGCAGGCTGGCGACGGCGAGCTGCTGGGCCGGGCCGAGGTGCTGGTCGCCGGCCTCGCTGGCGCGGTCGAGCAGCGAGTTGCCGCGGACGCCGAGCGCCTCGTCGAGCAGGCGGGCGGGCTCCCTGCCCTTGGTTTCGGCCTGGCGCAGGAGGAACATCGCGCGCAGCAGCGTGCGGCGCGCGTCGTCGGGGTAGAACTGGCGGTAGAAGCTGCTCTCGCTGAGCACCGAGCGGACCTCGCCGACGAGCGCCTTGTGCTCGCGGTGCTTGCGCATGACCGAGAGGCCGAACAGGGTGGCGATGCCGGCGACGGCGAGCAGCAGGGCGTAGCGCAGGATGTCGGAGATGTGGGGCGGGGTCATGTCCAGATCGACTTCTTCTTCTTGTCCGGCTCGGGCGGGGGCAGGAACGCCTTGACGTCGCGGCAGTAGTTGAGCGCCTCCTCGCGGGTGATCTGGCCGGAATCGAGCAGGCCGGCGATCGACTGGTCGATGGTGCGGTTGCCCTCGCGGAACGAGATCTCCAACAGGCCGACGATCTGCTCGATCTTGCGCTCGCGGATGCAGGTGCGGATGGCGTGGTTGGCGCGCAGCACCTCGGTGGCGAGCACCCGGCCCTGGCCGTCGGCGCGCGGGATCAGGCGCTGGCAGATGATGCCCTCGAGCACCCCGGCGAGCTGGGTGACGACCTGCTGCTGCTGGTCGGGCGGGAAGACGTCGACGAGGCGGTCGATCGTCTGCGGGGTGTCCAGGGTGTGAAGGGTGGAGAGGACGAGGTGGCCGGTCTCGGCGGCGGTCAGGGCGAGGCGGATCGTCTCGAGGTCGCGCAGTTCGGAGACGACGATGACATCGGGGTCCTGGCGGAGGCACTGGCGCAGGGCGCGGGGGAACTCGCGGGTGTCGCTGCCGACCTCGCGCTGTTTGACCAGGCACCCCTGGTGGGGGATGACGAACTCGATCGGGTCCTCGATGGTGACGATGATGCCGGAGCGGGTTTCGGAGATCCGGCGGATCATGGCGGCCAGCGTGGTCGACTTGCCGGAGCCGGAGATGCCGGTGACCAGCACCAGGCCGCGGCGCAGCTGGCAGAGGTCGTGGACGACGGCGTGGTGGCCGAGCGCGCCGAGTTCGGGGATCTCGTCGGGGACGAAGCGGAAGGCGGCCTCGGGGTGGCCGCGGACGACGTGCAGGTTGGCGCGGAACCGGCCGACGCCCGCGACCTGCAGGGCGTAGTCGAGTTCCCAGTGCTCCTCGAAGCTGGAGCGCTGGGTTTCGTTGAGGGTCGAGTGGGTGAGCGCGGAAACCTGGTCGGGGGTGAGCACGAACTCCTCGAGCGGCACCAGCCGGCCGCCGACCCGCGCGGCCGGCGGCGCCCACGCGCACAGGTGCAGGTCCGAACCGCCGAGTTCGACGGTCTGGCGGAGGTAGTCGGTGATGTCGCGCGGGGCGGTCATTGGTGATTGGTCATTAGTGATTGGGAAAGACAGGGAAAGGCGGGTGCTTCGGGCCATGCTTGGACGTCAGGGCTCTTCCCAATGACCAATGACCAATGACGATTCACATGCTCCGCGGCTTGACGGTCGGCTGTTTTCATACGGGCCTCCCCGGCTCACGATATCCCCTTCATCGCGCGGTCGAAGTCCTGCGGCCGGGGGCAGGCGGCGCGGGCGGTGTCCGGGTCGAGGACGTTCTGGCGGGTGGCGGCGACGAGGTAGCGCAGCAGCGAGCAGGCGGTCTCGCCGTCGCCGCGCTCGAGCTGGTCCTGGAGCTCGGTGTGTTTGCCCTCGGCCACCCACTTGCGGGTGGCGCCCTCGTTCTGGAAGTACTCGAGGATGGCGACCAGGCCGCCGTCGAGGCGCGGCAGCAGCTGTTGGGAGATGATGCCGATGAGCTGTTGGGCGAGCAGGCCGGTGGTGATGCCGGCGGCCTCCCCGAGGATCCCCTGGATCCGGAGCAGGGTGTCGACGACGCCGGAGCTGTGCAGGGTGGCGAGCACCAGGTGGCCGGTCTCGGCGGCGCGCACCGCGGTGGCGGCGGTTTCCGGGTCGCGGACCTCGCCCACCAGGATGACGTCGGGGGCCTGGCGCAGCGCGGCGCGCAGGGCGTCGGCGAACGAGGCGGTGTCGTGCCGCACCTCGCGCTGCGAGAACCAGCAGCGGTCGTTGGTGAACAGGTACTCGATCGGGTCCTCGATCGTCACCACGTGGCGGGCGGCGTGGTGGTTGAGCCAGTCGAGGCAGGCGGCGAGCGTGGTCGACTTGCCGGAGCCGGTCGGGCCGGTGACGAGGACCATGCCGGAGCGGCGGCTCATCCACGCCTGGAGGAGCGCGGCGGGCAGGCCGAGCTCGTCGAAGTCCGGGATGCGCTCCTTGATCGGGCGCAGGGCGGCGGCAAGGCGGCCGAGGGTGCGGTAGGCGTTGACCCGCAGCCGCCCGATGCCCGGGACCACGACGCTGGCGTCGGCCTCCAGCCCGTGCTCGGGGTCGAGCCCGCACTCGCGCCACAACGCGGCCAGCTCGGCCCGCGGCAACTCCCGGGCATGGGCGGCGATCACCTCGCCCTCGCTGCGCACCCGCGGCCGCTGCCCCTCGGCCAAGAAGACGTCGGTCGCCCCGGCGTGGAAGGCGGTGCGCAGCACGTCGCGGAGCGATTCATCCATCGGCGGCTACCTGTAGCGCCTGCCCCCCCGGAGGGGAAGCGCGGAGAACGAACGCCGGCCGGGGGTCATTGGCTGGCGCGCAGGCGCAGGAAGACGCGCGGGCCGGTGGCGGCCGAGCGCCAGGCGGCGAGCAGCAGGCCGGGCGGGAGGGGCAGTTCGCCGAGCGCGACGGCCGGCTGCCAGGCGTCGAGGGTGGTGCTTTCCAGCACCTCGAGGGTGACGTCGTCGGCGGCGGCCGGGTGGGTGAACTCGAGCGTGAGGTGGCCGGCGGGGTCGAGCGCGGTGACGATGGCGGGCCGCGACGCGGCGTCGGCGTCGCTGGTGCCGAGCGCGTATTCGAGCAGCGCGCAGTGGCCGTCGCGGTCGGCATCGGCGCGCGGGTCGCCGGAGAAGACGGTCGAGTCGACCGCGCCCGGGGCGCCGCCCGCGGCGGCGCTGGTGCGCCAGTTGGCGGCGAGCGCGGGGTCGGTGACCGGGTCGAACGGGCGGCGCAGCACGAGGGTGAAGCCCCCGCCGTCGGGGGGCGCGGGCCAGCCCGCGGCGGTGGCGTCGCCGTAGCTGAACGAGAGGATGACGGCGCCGGTGATGTCGCGCAGGGTGAGCGTCTCGCCGGCGTTGTCGAGCGCGCCGGTGAACACGCCGCCGATCTCCGCCGTCGGATAGGCGGCGGCGAACGCGGCGGCGTCCTTGACCAGCACGAAGGTGGCGCCGGGCGCGAGCGTGACGTCGCCGAAGGTGTAGCCGATGCCGGCGCTGAAATGGGCGCCGGTGAGCGCGGCGGGCACGCTGCCCGCGTTGAGCAGCTCGAGGAACTCGGTGGCGTCGCCGTCGCCCGGCGGGTTGTAGTTCAGCTCGCCGACGACCACCCGCGGCGGCACCGCCGGCGCGAAGGCGGCCTCGACCAGCGGCGACCACTCGCCGGCGGCGCCGCGCACCCGCGCCTTGAGCGTGAACGGCCCGGTCACCGGCACCGGCGCGGCGTAGGCGGCGCCGTGCACGCCACCGCCGACCGCGCGCGGGTCGCTGCCGTCGGTGGTGTAGAGCAGCGTGCCCGCGCCGTTCGGGTTGGCGAGCGCGACGGCGGCGGCGGCCCCGCCGAAGGGGGTCATCGCCGGCGCGAGCGTGGCCGGCCACAGCCCGAGGGCGCGGCACTGGTCGAAGAACGTGGCGTCGCGCCCGGCCCAGTTGTTCCAATACCCCTGGTCGAGGTCCTGGTTGAACACCGCCTGCACCAGCGGCTCGACCTCCGCGCGCATCGCGTCCCAGCGCGCCTGCATCGCCGCGCGCGTCATCACCCCGCCGTTGTAAAAGTGGCGCTGCAGCCGGTCGGCGAACAGCAGCCGGAACTCGGGGTTCTGACAGGCGCGGCGGAACACCAGCGGCGCGATCGCCCACTCGGAGCTGATCGGGGTGGTGGTGCTGTTGACGTGCAGGTCGGTCTCGAACGTGTTGTGGGTGTTCGCCTGGCCAAAGATCCCCAGCGCGGCCTCGGCGTCCCACATCGAGAACCGCCACTGCGCGCCGGGGGCGCGCTCGCGCACGAAGACGTAGTTGTTCTGCGGCCAGTCATGGGTGGCGGCCCACGCGTTGAGCACGAAGTAGTCGGCCACGTTCGCCATGTCCCACAACGCCGCGCCCTGCTGGTAGTTGGCGAGGGTGCCGAAGTCATGGTTGCGGAAGAACGCGGTCATCGCCTCGCTGGCGGCGGCGTCCCCGTTCTCCCACTCGCCGTTGACGTTCACGTCCCACCCGTTGCCGCTGCGGTGGAACTCCTGATAGAACGACTCGCGCGGGCGCTCGCTCGGGTTGAAGTAGCCCTTGAACTGCCCGTTGACGAACAGCGTGGCGAAGAACCCCTGCGGCGCGGGGGCCCCCATCCCGGCGAACGTGCGCCGCATCCACTCGTCGATGATGAACGGGTTGTAGGGGTCGTTCTTGCCCGCCCGCAGCCGCAGCGTGTCCCACTCGCCCAGCCGGCTGGCCGGGATGAAGCCGGCGTGTTCCAGCCGCGCGGCCCCGAAGTCGCCGCGGAAGAACAGGTTGACCTGCGGCTTGCCGTGCGCGCCGCCGTTCCACTCGCCCCACTCGATGTCCCGGAGCTGGTACTGCGGGCGCGACCACGGCGAGCCGGCGAAGCGCGCCCCGACGGTGGTGCGCTCGACCACCACGTTGCCCGGGTCGATCACCTCGAGCGCCACCGGCCGCTCGAACGCGTCGCCGTGGACCAGGCAGAAGTTGTAGTCGAACCGCGGGTCGTCCGGCACCCACGAGCCGCTGGCCCAGTTGCCGCCGACCTGCGCGAAGATCCCGTCGGGCGCGTAGAACGCCCGCGCCGCCGGGCCGCTGAGGAACACCGCCCGCGCGCCCGCCAGCCGCGCGTCGATGCCGGTCACGTAGTTGCGCGTGCGCACCGCGCCCGGCAGCCGGCCGGGCGCGAATGCGCGCGCCCGCACCGTGCCCCAGCGGGCCGGCTCGTCGGTGCCCGGCGGCAGCGCCTGCGGCGGCGAGAGGTGGCGGCCCCCGATCACGCCGATCCCCGCGGGCAGCCCCGGCCCGCTCCAGCCGACCGCCAGGTGGTCGCCCCAGTTGTACTCGCTGTGGAGCGCCTCGATCGCGTAGCGCCGCCCCGCCACCAGCCCGATCTCCGCCGACTGCTGGCTGGCGTTCGCCGTCCAGTCGCGCGCCGCCACCCAGCCGTCGAGCCACGCCACGCGGGACATGCTGGACGGCTGGTCGTCGGTGCCCAGCCACAGCTCGGCGGCGTCGTCGGCGGCGACGTAGAACCGGTAGCTGCCGGTCTGGGGTGGGTGGACGAAGCCGCGGACGCGCTGGGTGTAGAAGTCGCCGGTGCCGGTTGGGGGCTCGAGGGCGGTGATCAGGCGTGCGGAGGTGGGGGTGGTGTTGGCGAAGCTGATGCGGAAGGTGGCGGGGGTGACGTAGGTGCCGTCGTTCCACTTGAAGAACTCGCGCAGGATGGTGCCGGTGCCGGGGCCGGGCGCGGGCCGGTCGGTGGGGTCGAAGGGCCCGGTGTAGGGGGTGCTGGCGGCGTCCGGCTCACTGCCGTCGAGGGTGTAGCGGATGGTGGCCCCCGGGGTGGGGCAGGCGAGCGCGACCTGGAGCGGCGCGCTGTGGAAGCCGGTCGGCCGGTCGAACTCGACCTCCGCGGTGGTGCCGGTGGCGGTGCCGGCGGCGTTGGGGGCGCCCGGCGTGGCGGCCTCGAGGAAGCGGTATTCGCCGCTGCCGGGGTCGATCCCCCAGCTGTGGAACGGGTCCTGGTCGGGCACTTCGGCCAGCTCGGCGCGCAGCGTGCCGGCGGCGTCGCGCAGCGCGAGGTGGTCGCCGTTGGAATTGAGCGAGAAGTTGGTGTGAAGCAGGCCGCCGGGGGCCGGCGCGGTCACGTCGCGCCCGCTGCACGCGACCACGAGAAAGCCGCCGGGGGCGAGCGTGGTGCCGGGCGGGAACGCCCACTTGGGCGGCCGGTCGGGGTCGTCTGTTAGCGTCCAGCCGCCGAGGTCGGCGGTTTCGGTGCCGGTGTTGGCCAGCTCGACCCAGTCGAGGAACTCCGGTCCCGGCGGCGCCGCCGCGGGCGCCGCGGGGGTGGCGAACTCGGAGGCTGCGATCCGGTAGCGCCACGGCGAGCCGAGCGTCACCAGGGTCAGCTGCGAGCCGCCGCTGGTGGCGGTGAAGCGCACGTCCAACAGCAGGTCGGAGCTGCCGAGCTGGTTGTTGTGGAGCTGGGCGGAGAGCACGTTGCGGCCGGCGCGCAGGAGGTGGCGGGGCACCGGCACGGCGGCCACTGCGGCCGGGTTGTCGCCGCCGCCATCGTGGCGGGCGCCGTGGTTGGACGCCGCGGTGTTGAAGGGCACGAACGTGCCGGGCGCGCCGCCGAGGCTGGCGCGGGAGAGCTCGTAGCCGTTGAGGTGGAGGACGTAGCCGTCGTCCCAGTCGACGGTCAGGGCGGTGGCGGTGAGCGCGGCGGACTGCTGCGGGCTGAGGGTGAACTCGCGGCGCATGTAGACGCTCCACGCGGTGTTCCGCATCGCGAGCAGGTTGGTCCCGAGCTGGGGCAGGTACTCGGTGCCGGCGGCGGCGGTGTCGAAGCCGAGCGCGCCGGGGCCCTCCGCCCACCCGGTGTCGTCGTAGTCCGGCTGGGTCCAGTCAGGCCCGGGGGGCGGGGCGGTGGTGAAGTCGGCCCCGTCGTAGAGGCCGCCCGCCGGCTCGTGGGTGCCGGCAAACCACTGCCACTGGTCGGCGGCGGCCGCCAGCGTCTCCGGCGCGGCGCCGCCGAGGCGCAGCGTGGCGTCGCAGCGCAGCCGGGTGTCGGCCACCGCGTTGTTGTGGACCTGGATCGCGAGCACGTTGGCGCCGGGGCGCAGCCGGGTGGCGGCGGCGCCGAGCGCGATCGTCTCCGGGGCGCCCGCCGTCTTGGTGTTGAACGCGGTCTGGGAGTGCCACGCGAAGCTGCCTGCCGCGCCGGTGTTGCGCCGCGCGACCTCAACGCCGTTCAGGAACGCCACGAACCCGTCGTCGTAGTCGATCAGCAACTCGACCTGTTCGGCGCTCGCGGCCTGCGCCGCGGTGGCGGTGAACGCGCGCCGCAGGTAGAGCACCGGGGTGATGCCGAGCATCTCCGCCTGCGGGTCGGTCGCCTGGGTGTAGCCGAACCCGACCGGCCCGGCCCCGGACGCCCACCACGCCGGCACCGCAAACTCCGGATCATGCCACCGGGGAGTGGCCCCGAGCTTGGGCGGAGCGCCCTCGGGATACTGCAGCAGGCGCTCGTTCTGCACCGAGCTGACCTCGTTGATCACCACCTGCGCCGACGCGGCGCAGCACAACGCAGCGGCCGCCACGGCACGGGGGAGAAGACGATGGATCATGGGCGGCGGGGGGGACTTCACCATACGGTTCCCGGCAGCCGATGGCAAGCGGGCGGACCTTGCGGGCGGCGCCGCGGTTCCAACCGCCCCGCGCCGCCGCCGCCATGCCGCTCACGCGGCGGGCGCCCCCCCGGGCTTCACCGCGGAATACTCGCTGAACAGCCGCAGCAGGCAGGTGCGGCGCGGCTCGGCGAAGCCGGCGGCGCCAAGCGCGGCGAGGATCGCCTCGGGGCGGACGCAGCCGTCCATCGTCTCCCAGAAGTAGCGCATCATCAGCTCGGCATCGCGGCTGCGCGTGAACAGCCTCGTCAGCCGCGGATAGACGCGGCCGAAGTAGAGCCGGAACAGGAACGCCCCGACCCGGCCGGACGGCTTGGTGGCTTCCAACAGGAGCACCTTGCCGCCGGGGCGCAGCACCCGCAGGAACTCGGCAAACGCCCGCTCGAGGTCGCCGAAGTGGCGCAGCGCGTAGCCGACGGTCAGGAAGTCGAACGAGTTGTCGGGCAGCGGGATCTCCTCGGCGCCGGCCTGGATGAACGTGGCGTCGAGCTTGCGGCGGGCCACGTCCAGCATCCCCGCGCTCGGGTCGAGGCAGGTGATCGGCGCCGCCGAGCCGAGGATCCCTGCGGCGGCCACCGCGACCAGCCCGGTCCCGCAGGCGACGTCTAACAGTTTCATCCCGGCCGCCAGCCCGTGGCGCTCGAGGGCCCACTTGCGGTACGAGTCGCCCTGCCCGAAGAACCCCCAGCCGACGACCGGGTCGTAGTGCTCGGCACCGGCGTCGAACAGGTGCTGGACGAATGCGGGCTTCTCCTCGGGGCGCTGGTAGCGGTGGGTGAGCGTCGGATGCGGGAGCACGGGTCGATTGATACCCGGGGCCGCCGCGCCGGCCAAATCGAAAAGCGGGGCACCGGCGGGCAAGGCGGGCCGGTTCCGCCCTGCGCGCCGGCGGAACCGTGCCTGTGGAATCCCGTGACAAGCAGTCCGGAAGCGCGTAGTAGGCTGGGGGAAGACCGGCGGCCGCCGGCAGCCTGCGGGCTGCGGTCACCCGCCATGGATTCGCCACCGCCCCCCTGCCGGCGGCCCGGCGAGCCACGACGGTGCCGCATCCCGCCTGCACTGCACGAACACCAGCCCATGAAGACCAACCGCGCGGCTCCCCTCCCTTTCCGACCGAAGTGGCCGGGCATGATTGCGCCCGCGGCCGCGGTCGTTGCCGTCGTGCTGGCGGTTTCCTGGCTTGGGCTCCCGCGCGCTGCGGACCGCCCCGGGGCGGCGCGGGGCACGGCGGCGGCGGGGCACGGCGAGGTGCCCATGGCGCCCGGGCCTCCGCCGGCCGCCGGCCCCCGGACCGGCCACGCCGCGGTGACCGGGATCCCGGAATCAGCCGCCGCCGCGAGCCCGCAGCGCCCGGCTGGCGCGGCCCGGGGCGAGGCGCGCCGGGCGCGCCTCAAGGACCGACAGGCTGCGCGCGGGCGGCCGCACGTCGTGGCGGCGGTCCAACAGGCCAAGCGCGAACGGGCGCTGAAGCACCCGTTGCTGGTCCGGCGCCTCGAGCCGGTGTTGCTTGAAGCCGCCGAACACCTGGCAAGCCAGGGGCCCCGGGCGGCTCTGGCCCGCCTCGGCCGGCCCGGCGTCCGGGTGCGCGACGACGAGGTCACGGTGGTCATCGAGTGTGAACCGGCGGCCGCCCCCCGCGCCGTGGCCGCGGCGGTCGCGGCGCGGGATGCGACGGTCGTCCGCACGGGCACCGCGCACGTCAAGGCATGCGTTCCGATCGCCGCGCTGGCAGACATCGCGTGCAACGTCCCGGGCGTCGCGTTCGTCCGCACGCCCATCCCCAAGAAACTCACCAGCACGGTGGCCACCGAGGGGCTCGGCGCCACGCTCGCCGCCCCGTGGCTCGCGGCGGGCAACACGGGCCAAGGGGTGAAGGTCGCGGTGTTCGACTGGGGGTTCGACGGGCTGGCGGCGCTCAAGGCCGGCGGCGAACTGCCCGCGTCGGCGGTTGAGGTGGACTTCACCGGCTACGGCATGGCCGACGGCGGCGACCACGGCTGCGCGCACGCCGAGGTCCTCCACGACATGGCGCCCGGATGCCAGCTCCACCTCCTGAACGCGGCGGACGCCAGCGACGACGAGGCCGCCAAGGACTACTGCAAGGCCAACGGCATCCACATCGTCAGCTACCCCTCCGGCTACGACAACGTGAACTTCTACGACGGCGTGGCCTACAGCTCGGTTTCCCCCCATCCGGTCGCGATCGTCAACGACGCCGCCGCCAGCGGGATCCTGTGGCTCGCCGCCGCGGGCAACTCCCAGCTCAAGCATGCCATGATCCCGTGGCAGGACGCCGATGCCGACGACTTCCTCGAGTGGGATTACGAAGACGGCTACTACATCTGGTTCAACTCCCTCTACGAGGGCGAGGGGGCCACCGTGCCCCCGGGCACGATGATCTCCGGTGCGCTCACGTGGAACGAATGGCCGGTCTCCGACCAGGACTTCGACCTCTACCTGCTCTACTGGAACGGCAGCTCATGGCAGGTGGCCGACGCGGGCCTCGGCTACCAGACCGGGACGCAACCCCCGCGCGAGGACATCCATCACACGGTGGACACCGCGGGGACCCTGGTCGAGGACTATGCGTTCGTGGTCGTCAACGAGGGCGCGACCCGGTCGCCGACGTTCATCCTGCGCACCGAGCCCTACCTGCCGTTCTACTACGGCTACGGCAACTTCCTGACCCCCGTGCCCGGCAGCATCGGCTGCCCGGCGGATGCGGCGGCGTGCCTCGCCGTCGGGGCGATCGACGCCGCCAACCACCCCAACGGCCCGCTGGAGTACTACTCGGCGCTCGGGCCTAACAACGGCGCCCACACGGGCCACCCCGCGGTGGCCAAGCCGGACATCTGCGGGCCGGACTGGGTGAGCACCGCCACCTACGGCCCGCAGGGGTTCTACGGCACCTCGGCCGCCACCCCGCACGTCGCCGGCCTGGCGGCGCTGGTAAAGGGCGCCAACCCGGGGTTCACGCCCGTGCAGGTCAGGGACTACCTCGAGGGGCACGCGGTCGATCTTGGGCCCCCGGGCAAGGACAACACCTACGGCGCGGGCGCCGCGGTGCTGCCGGCGCCCGTGACGCCGATCGAGGCCTGGCGCCAGGCCCACTTCGGCAGCCCGGCCAACAGCGGCGACGGCGCGGACGACAACGACTTCGACGGGGACGGCATCGAGAACCTGCTGGAGTTCGCATTCGGGCTCGACCCGATGCGCAACAGTGCCGGGGGCCTGCCGGCGCCCGGGCGGGTCGGCGCGGACTTCGTCGTGTCCTTCGCCCAGCCCGAGGGGGTTGGCGGAATCACCTACGGCGCGGAGTGGAGCACCACCCTGCTGCCCGGGAGCTGGACCGCGATCACCGACACCGGCAGCGGCGGCCAGCACACGTTCAGCGTGCCCGCCGCCGGCAACCCACGGCTGTTCATCCGCCACCGCGTGACCAACCCGTGACCGCCGCGCGCCGCGCACCCCTCCCCCGCCACCCGCGGGGCGCCCCGGCCGCCGTCAGATGACCCCGAGTTCCCTGCCGGTCTTCACGAACGCGTCGACCGCCCGGTCTAACTGGCTGCGGCTGTGGGCGGCGGAGATCTGGGTGCGGATCCGGGCCGCGCCCCTGGGCACCACCGGATAGAAGAACCCGACCGCGTAGACGCCGTGGTCCAGCAGCCGGTCGGCAAAGCGCTGGCTCAGGGCGGCGTCGCCGAGCATCACCGGGGAGATCGGGTGGTCCTCGCCGGAGACGGTGAAGCCGGTGGTGGCCAGCGCCTCGCGGAAGTAGCGCGTGTTGTCCTTGACCCGGTCGGCAAGCTCGGTCGAGCCCTCCAGCAGGTCGAGCACCTTGAGCGTGGCGGCGACGATCGGCGGCGCGATCGAGTTGGAGAACAGGTACGGGCGCGAGCGCTGGCGCAGCAGGTCGATGATCTCGCTGCGCCCCGACGTGTAGCCGCCGGAGGCGCCGCCCAGCGCCTTGCCGAGGGTGCCGGTCGTCAGGTCGATCGAGCCGAAGATCCCGCAGTGCTCGTGGGTGCCGCGCCCGCGCGGGCCGAGGAAGCCGGTGGCGTGGGCGTCGTCGAAGTGCACCACCGCGCCGTGGCGCGACGCCACCTCGTGCACCTCGTCGAGGCGGGCGATGATGCCGTCCATCGAGAACACCCCGTCGGTGGTGACCAGCTTGAAGCGCGCGCCCTCGGCGTCGGCCTGCTGGAGCTTGGCCTCGAGGTCGGCGAGGTCGTTGTTGGAGTAGCGGTAGCGCCGCGCCTTGCACAGGCGCACGCCGTCGATGATCGAGGCGTGGTTGAGGGTGTCGGAGATGACCGCGTCCTGGTCGGTCAACAGCACCTCGAACAGGCCGCCGTTGGCGTCGAAGCAGGATGGATAGAGGATCGTGCTCTCGGTGCCAAGGAACCCGGAGATCCGCTCCTCGAGCTGCTTGTGGAGCGTCTGGGTGCCGCAGATGAAGCGCACGCTGGCCATGCCGAAGCCCCAGCGGTCGAGCGCCGCGCGGGCGGCCGCGACGACCTCCGGGTGGTCGGCCAGCCCGAGGTAGTTGTTGGCGCACATGTTGATCACCTCGCGGCCGTCGTGGAGCCGGATGGTCGAGTCCTGGGGTGAGTCGATGAACCGCTCGCGCTTGCACAGGCCGGCGGCGTCGATCTCGGCCAGCGTGGCGCCGAGGTGGGAGAGCAGGGCGTCGGAGATCATGGCGGGCGCAGGATGAACCGGTGCGCGGCGGGATAGAATGACAAAGTTGGCCGGCGGCCGCCTACGGGGCGAGGCGGTCGATCCGCCAGCCGTCGGCGCCGTGCGCGTAGAGGAAGCGGTCGTGGAGGCGGGCCGGGCCGCCCTGCCAGAACTCGACGGCGGCGGGCACCAGCCGGTAGCCGCCCCAGAACGAGGGCAACGGGACCTGGCCGTGGCTGAACTTCTCGCGGATCTCGGCGAGCTTCTGGAGCAGCAGCTTGCGCGAAGTGATCACCGCCGATTGGTTGGAGACCCAGGCGCCGAGCTGGGAGTCGCGCGGGCGGGAGACGAAGTAGCGCAGGCTCTCGGCGGTGGAGATCCTGTCGACCTCGCCCTGGATGATGACCTGCCGCTCGAGCGTCACCCACGGAAACAGCAGCGCGGCGCGCGGATTGGCCGCGAGGTGGTGCGCCTTGCGGCTCTCGTAGTTGGTGAAGAACACGAAGCCGCGCTGGTCGAAGTACTTGAGCAGCACGAGCCGCTGGAACGGCATGCCCTGGTCATCGACGGTCGCCAGCGACGCGGCGTTCGGCTCCGGGACGCCGAGACCGGTCGCCTGCCGGAACCAGCGCTCGAACTGGAGCACGGGGTCGGGGTCGAGATCCTCCCGGTGGAGGCCCCGCGCGGAGTACTCGCGGCGGAACTCGGACAAGTCCATGCCGGTGGTGTAGGGCCCGCGCAAACCCTGCCAAGCGCCAAAAGACGGGAGGCGGACAAAATCACCACCCCGCGGGCGCCGGGGCCCGCCCGGCGCGCCGCCGCGACCTCAGCCCGCGGGCTCGGCCCCGGCAGGGTTCAGCGCAAACACCGCCGGGACGAGCACCAGCAGTTGCTCGATGCGCGGCACCGACAGCAGCGAGGCGATCTGGGCGCAGTCGAGCGCCACACCGGTCAGGCCGAAGACGAGCAGCGCGAGCGCGGCCCCGCGGTCGCCGCGGCTGCGCCAGCCGGCGCGCACGGCGCAGCCGAGGAACCACCCGAGCAACAGCAGGCCCGGCAGGCCGAAGTGGACGAGCTGGGTGACGAAGCTGCTGTGCGGGTGGTCGACGAACCAGCCGAGCACCGACGCGTCGAGCGGCTCCACGGCGCCCTTCCCCAGCCACCAGTCGGCGCCGTCCATCCGCTGCAGATAGGCCGACCAGATGTCGGGCCGGCCGGTGGTGCCGCGGCTGACCAGGTCGGGCGACGCCTCGCCGGTGCCCGACCAGGAAAACAGCACCAGGCAGGCGAGCACCCCGGCAACCGCGGCCGCGGCGCCCGGCAGCACCAGCCGCCCGCGCCGCCAGCCGAGCACCGCGGTGCCGGCCACCGCCGCAAGCAGCGCGCCGCGCGACTCGCTGGCAAGCAGGGCGAACGCGAGCAACGCCACCCCGGCCCACACCGCAAGCCGCCGCACCCGCGGCCCGCCGCGCCGGTCGAGCGTCATCCCGCACAACATGCCGAACCCGGCGAGCAGCCCGGTGAGCACCGCGTTGAGCCCCCGCTCATAGACCAGCACGTCCCGCAGCCGCGCGTCGGACAGCGCCCTGCCGGAAACCGGATAGAAGGCGACCAGGCTCGCCCCCATCGTGGCCGCGGCGACCACGAACAGGCAGGCGCGCAGCGCCGGCCAGCCGCACGGCCAGCCCGCCAGCACCACCAGCGCAACCACCAGCACGATCACCCCGAGCGCGTCGGCCAGGCCGCCCGCGCGGTAGCCGGCGCCCGTCGCCCGCGTCGTCGCAACCACCTGCCACAGCAGCAACGCCAGCAGCAGCGGCCACCAGCGCCCGCCGCCCCGCAGCCGCGGCAGGGCGTCGGCGTTCAGCACCGCCGCCGGCATCACCCACCACCAGAACAGCTCCAGGTGCGCGTGCCCCTGCGGGAAAAACCAGTGGCCGGCCAGCCACAGCGTCCCCAGCGCGCACAGCGCCAGCCGCCGCAGCCCCGTCGCCCCGATCCCAGCGCCCATCAACCACTCCTACCCGCCCCCCACCCCCGCGGCAAGCCCGCCGCTCACTTACCCCCACACCCCCGCACGCCCAAGCACCACGATCGCTGCGCCACGAGCATCCGCGGCCGCCCCGGCCTTGCGCAGGGGGCCGGAAGAGGGAATCATCCCCGCGCATGCCGACCCGGCCGCCAACCCGCAACCGCGCCCCCCGCCCGGGGTGGGTGCTCGTCGCGTTGGCACTGGCCGTCGTCCCCGCCCGGCTGTCCGGCACGCCGGTGACCGTCGGCGACCCGGGGTTCGAGGACAACGCGCTGGCGAGCGGCGGGTGGACCTACGACCTCAGCCCCGAGTGGTCGGAAACCAACGGCCCGGGCAGCAACAGCGGATTCGAGGAGTGCATCACCGGGTTCGCGGCCGAAGGCACCGACCACCTCGGCATGGAAAACGGCCACGACGTCTGGCAGGACCTCGCCGCCACCTACCAGCCCGCAACCCTCTACACGCTCACCGTGGCGGTCGGCAACCGCCCCGGCGCCACCTCCGCCGGCAACCTCTCGCGCTACGCTCTGGCGGACCCGGCGGCCACCGTCCACGCCAGCGCCGAGTTCGATGCCTCGACGCTCGCCTCCCTGACCTTCGCCGACGCCCCGCCACTGGCGCTCAACACCACCACCCACCCGGCCGCCGTCGGCCAGCCGATCCGGATCCTGCTCCAGGCCCGCGGCACCGGCCGCAGCCACTTCGACTTCGTCCGCCTCGAGGCCACTTCGCTCCAGCCTCCCGGCACCGCCACCCTCATCGGCCAGCCGGCAACCGCCGTGGCCGCCACCTCCGCCACCCTCAACGCCACCGTCACCGCCATCGGCGACGGCGCCCCCACCGTCACGTTCTTCTTCGGCACCACCGACGGTGGCCCCGTCCCGGACGCGTGGGACCAGTCGGTCACGCCCGCCGGCACCCACACCGGCGCGGTGGCCGCCGCCATCGCCGGCCTGGCACCGGCCAACGTCTACTTCTTCACCACCCGCGCCACCAACAGCGCCGGCGACTCGTGGGCCACCCCCAGCCAGGCGTTCGAAACCCTGCCGCTCCCCCCGGCGGTCGCCACCCTCCCCCCGGCCAGCGTGGGGGCCACCAGCGCCACCCTCGGCGCCGAGGTGCTGGCGACCGGCGGCGACATCCCGCAGGTCACCCTCTACTACGGCACCACCAATGGCGGCACCAACCCGGCGGCGTGGCAACACTCGGCAACCCTCGGCCCGGTCCCCACCCAGGCCACCACCACGGTCACCGGCCTCGCACCGTCGACCCCCCATTACTGCCGCGCCCATGCCGCCAACAGCGGCGGCGCTGCATGGGCCGCCACCACCGCCACCTTCACCACCACCGCCGTCTCCCCACCGGTCGTCTCCAACCGCTCCCCCACCGGCATCACCGGCACCACCGCCACGCTGCGCGGCGAAATCGACGCCACCGGCGGCGACCCGCCCGTCGTCACGATGTTCTACGGCCCGTCCGACGGCGGCATCAACCCCAACAACTGGGTTCATCAGGCCAACCTCGGCACCCAGGACGACAACTTCTCGATCTTCGTCCGCGAACTGCTCCCTAACACCAACTACTGGTTCCGCTGCCGCGCCACCAACGCCGCCGGCACCGCGTGGGCCGGCGACTCCGACTTCTTCCGCACCACCGGGCTGGTCCCCTCGGGCGTCGTCATCAACGAAATCCACTATGACCCCGACGACGAGTCGACCCCGGGCGAGTTCATCGAACTCCACAACCCCGGCGACCGCACCGCCGACCTCGCCGGCTGGAGCCTGACCGACGCCGTCCAGTTCACGTTCCCCACCGGCACCACGCTCGCCGCCGGCGCCTATCTGGTCGTCGCCCAGGACCCCGCCACCATCCTCGCCACCTACGGCGTCGCCGCCCTCGGCCCGTGGACCGGCCGCCTCGACAACGACGGCGAGCAACTCGACCTGCGCGACGACGCCGACGCCATCCGCGACCAGGTGAGCTATGGCGCCGGCTTCCCATGGCCCACCGGCCCGCGCGGCGGCGGCGGATCCGCCGAACTGATCCACCCCGCGCTCGACAACGACCTCGGCGGCTCGTGGCGCGACTCGTCCCCGGCGTCCGGCCAGCCCCCAACCACCCTCGTCCCCGCCGCCGACCCCGCCTGGCACTACCGCAAGGGCACCAGCGAGCCCTCCTCGCCGATCAGCGCCTGGCGCCTGCCGTCGTTCACCGAAGACGCCTCCTGGGCAACCGGCCGCACCCCGGTCGGATTCGGCGACGGCGACGACAACACCGAACTGCCCGATATGCCCGGCGCCTACACCAGCGTCTATCTGCGCCACACCTTCACCCTCAACCCCGCCGCCATCCCCATCGCACTGACCCTCCGCGTCTACGTCGACGACGGCGCCGTGGTCTGGATCAACGGCACCGAGGTCGCACGCCTCCACGCCCCCCCGGGCGAACTCGCCGCCACCGCCACCGGCGTCAACCACGAGGCCGCATGGGAAGAGGTCGCCATCCCCAACCCCGGCCTGTTCCTCGTCGGCGGCACCAACGTGCTCGCCATCCACGCCCTCAACACCCGCATCGACAGCACCGACTTCTCGATCGACGCCGAACTCATCGACCCCGGCGCCACCGCCGCCACCCCAAGCCCCGGCGCCCCCAACCACGCCTTCGCCACCACCGCCCCGCCCCAGATCCGCCAGGTCGCCCACCACCCCGCCGCGCCCACCGCCGGCGTGCCGGTCACCGTCACCGCCAAGCTCACCGACCCCGACGGCATCGGCCCGGTCAACCTGCTCTATCAGACGGTCGACCCCGGCGCCTACGTCCGCAGGACCGACGCCGCATACGCCGCCAACTGGTCCGCCATCCCGATGACCGACGACGGCAGCGGCAACGACCTGCTCGCCGGCGACTTCGTCTTCACCGCCACCGTGCCCGCCGCCGTGCAGACGCACCGCCGGCTCGTCCGCTACCGGATCGCCTTCGCCGACGCCGCCGGCACCGGCGCCACCGTGCCATACCCGGACGACGAGCAGCCCAACTTCGCCTGGTTCGTCCACAACGGCGCGCCGGCGTGGACCGGTTCGCTGGTCCCCGGCGGCCCCACCACCACCTTCCCCGCCACCCTGCTCGACGACATCTCGGCCTGCCACCTCGTCGCCAACCAGACCGATGTCATCAACAGCCAGTACAACGGCAGCTTCAACGGCGTGCACATGCTCGGCACCCTCGTCCACGACGGCGTGGTCTACGACCACGTCGAGTTCGAGAACCGCGGCGAGGCCTCGACCTACGTCAGCGGCAAGAACAAGTGGCGCTTCCACTTCAACCGCGCCCGCGCACTGCGCCTCCGCGACGACCTCGGCCAACCCTGCCAGTCCGCCTGGAACCGCATGAACCTCGAGGGCTGCTCCTGCCCCTGGGCCGCCGTCCACCGCGGCATGGCCGGCGTCGAGGAGGCCCTCTCCTACCGCCTCTATCAGTTGTGCGGGGTGCCCAGCCCGCGCACCCGCTACCTCCACTTCCGCGTCGTCGACAACCCGCTCGAGGCCAACCCCGCCTCCCAGTACGAGGGCGACCTGTGGGGGCTCTACCTGGCCGTCGAGCAGCCGGACGGCTCGTTCCTCAACGACCGCGGCCTGCCGGACGGCAACGTCTACAAGATCGAGGGCGGCGCCGGCGACAAGAAGGAGCAGGGGCTCGGCCAGCCGGCCGACTCGTCCGACTGGAACTCGTTCTACGCCGCCTCCAACAGCACCCAGTCCGAGGAGTGGTGGCGGCAGCACATGGACATGCCCGCCTACTACAGCTTCCGCGCCTGCAACCGCATCTGCGGCAACGTCGACCTGCGCGACGGCTACAACCACTACTTCTATCACCACCCCGACGGCCGCTGGGTCCCGATGCCGTGGGACCTCGACATGATGTTCATCGCCGAAACCCACTGGCCGGGCCACATCCGCCAGCAGAACGCCCTCAGCCACCCCGCCCTCGCCCTCGAGTTCCGCAACCGCGCCCGCGAACTGCTCGACCTGGTGTGCTCGGACGCCGCCCCGGACGGCGGCCAGATCGGCCAGCTGGTCGCCGAATACGCCCGGATCGTCAACCCCGCCGGCCAGCACCCGACCTGGGCCGACCTCGACGCCCACCTGTGGAACTACCACCCGCGCACCGCCGGCGACCCCGCCAACCACGGCGGCCAGGCCAACCACAAGGGCAACTTCTTCTACACCCCGTTCGGCGACTCCCGCATCGGCGGCAGCTGGACCCGCACCCTCGCCTCCCCGGACCACGAGGGGTCGATGCGCTACCTGTTGGACTACGCCACCGACACGTTCCCCGGCGGCACCTGGGCCGCCGGAAACGGCAACCAGTATGGCTACGGCTATCAGTACCTGAAACAGGAGGCGGCCGACCCGGAGATCCCCAACCGGCCGACGGCCGCCGCCGCCGGCGCCGCCCACTTCCCGGTCAACGACCTGCGCTTCGCCTCCAGCGCCTTCGCCGACCCCCAGGGCGCCGGCACCTTCGCCGCGCTCCGCTGGCGGATCGCCGAGATCTCCAGCCCCGGCGTCCCCGGCTTCGACCCCGCCGCCGGCCCCCAATACGAGGTCGCAACCACCTGGGACTCCGGTGAGCTGACCCCATTCGTCGCCACCGTCCAGATCCCCGCCGCGGTGGTCCGCCCGGACCACACCTACCGCGTGCGCGTCCGCCACAAGGACAACACCGGCCGCTGGAGCCACTGGTCGCCGCCGGTCGAGTTCCTCGCCGCCGCCGCCGACCTGGCCGTCTGGCAGGACAACCTCGTCGTCTCCGAGGTGATGTACAACCCGCCCGAGCCGGCCGGTGTGGACGAAACCGCCGTCAGCACCGAGAACGACGACTACGAGTTCCTCGAGCTGCGCAACGTCAGCCCCACCCTCACCCTCGACCTGTCCGACCTCCGCTTCAGCGACGGCGTGACGTTCAGCTTCGCCGGCAGCGCCGTCACCTCCCTCGCACCCGGGGACTTCGCCCTCGTCGTCAAGCACGCGGCGGCGTTCGCGGCCCGCTACGGCACCGGCCTGCCGGTGGCCGGCGAGTACACCGGCAACCTGTCCAACGGAGGCGAGCAGGTGACCCTCTCGTTCGCCCTCGGCGAGCCGATCCATGACTTCGCCTACTCCGACCTCCCGCCGTGGCCGGCCGCCGCCGACGGCCCGGGCTACGCGCTGGTGCTCGTCGACCCGGCCTCGGTGCCCGACCACTCCAGCCCGTCGAGCTGGACCGCCGGCAGCGCCGTCGGCGGCACCCCGGGCGCCCCCGAACCGCCCGCGCCCGGCACCTTCCAGGCGTGGCAGGCCGCGCACTTCTCCGGGCTCGAGCTCCTCGACCCCGCGGTCTCCGGCCGCGACGCCGACCCCGACGGCGACCGCCGGTCCAACATGTTGGAATACGCGTTCGCCACCAACCCGCTGGCCGACGACGCCCCCACCCTCGCCTTCGCCCGCGCCGCCGAGGGCTCGCTGCGCTACCCGGCGATCCGCTTCCACCGGCCCGAGGACGCCGCCGACCTCGTCTATCAACTCGAGGCCTCCGACGACCTCGCCGGCTGGCAGGTGCTCCCCTCCGTGCCCGTCACCGAGGAAACCCTCGGCGGCGGCGTCGAACAGGCGCTCCTGCGCGACAACCTGCCCGACGCCGGACGCCCGCGGCGCTTCCTGCGCGTGCGCGTGACCACCGCACCGTGACCCCGGCCCCCGGCCCGGCCACCCGCGCATCGACAAGCGCCCGGCCCGCCGCTAGCTTCCACCCGCCGCATGACCCTCGAGGACCTCGGATGGTGCCCGTTCTTCGACGCCGCCTTCGCGCCGCTGCGCGGGCGGGGCTGGATCCCCGGGCGCCTGGTGCGCGAGTCGCCGGTCAACTTCGCCGCCCGCCTCGCCGGCGGCCGTGAGATCGAGGTGGTGCTCGCCGGCAAGGTCTGGCACGCCGCGCAAACCGACGCCGACCTGCCCGCCGTCGGCGACTGGGTCGCCATCGAACAGGGCGCCGCCGGCGAAGACCACGTCATCCGCGCCCGCCTCCCGCGCCGCACCTGCTTCTCACGCAAGGCCCCCGGCAAGGGCACCGAGGAACAGGTCATCGGCGCCAACGTCGACGTCGTCACCGTCGTCACCGACGCCGGCCCCGATTTCAACCTGCGGCGCATGGAGCGCTACTTCACCCTGATCAGGCGCAGCCGCGCCTCCCCGCTCGTCCTCGTCAACAAGGCCGACCTGTTCCCCGCCGACCAGAGCCGGCACGCCGCCGCCCGGATCGCCGCCCTCTGGGACCAGGCCGCGGTCCACGTCGCCAGCACCCTCTCGGGCAAGGGCCTCGACCCCCTCCTCCGCCTCCTCGCCCCCGGCGTCACGATGTGCGTCGTCGGCTCCAGCGGCGTCGGCAAGTCCACCCTCGCCAACCGCCTGCTGGGCTCCGAAGCGCTGGACACCGGCGCCGTCAACCGCGTCACCGGCAAGGGCCGCCACACCACCTTCCAGCGCCAGCTCGTCCCGCTGCCCGCCGGCGGCCTCCTGTTGGACAACCCCGGGCTGCGCGAGGTCCAGATGTGGACCGACGAGCGCACCCTGCGCGAAAGCTTCGCCGACGTCGAGGCGCTCGCCGCCGGATGCCGCTTCGCCGACTGCCGCCACCAGACCGACGAGGGCTGCGCGATCCGCGCCGCGGTCGACGCCGGCACCCTCGCCCCCGCCCGCCTCGCCAGCTTCCTGCGCCTCGACGACGAGATCGCGCGCCTCGCCCGCCGCCACAAGAAGCGCCGGATGGCGATGGAGCGCTGGGCCAAGCGCCACCACAAGGTCAAGGCCCGCAACCTCGCCGACCGCATCGAGCTCGAACAGGAGGAACGGCCGGAGCGGTGGTAGGAGGGGGTTTCAAGTTTCAAGTTCCAGGCATTCCGCCCGCAACTCCGGATCGGCGGCGAAATCCGCAGCCCACTGCCGCCTCCCGCGCGACGCCCCTCACAGCTGCCCGCGGCAGCGGCCCACCATGCGCAGGAACGCCCGCCACTTCGGCCCCGGGCGGCCGCCGTCTAACCCGACTTCGTCACTTCTGAAAGGCGGTTCCTTGCGCAGCAAGGGTTTCCGCCGGCTTTTGCCCTCAGGTCGGCCACACGTTTCCGGTCGCGGCCTGCGGCAGGTGGCCAGTTGCGCCCGGGCACTTGGCGGACGCCGATCCGGGGCGCTAACGACCCCAGCGGGGCCGCAGCTGTTAGCCCGGGGTCGCGGCAGCCCCCGTGGCGACGGCATCCTGCCGTCGGCCGTCCGGCGGGCATCCTGCCCGCCGGTCTTCGCCGCCCATGGGCCTCTCCCGCCCCCACCCCGCGCGCTGCAACAGATTCGTATACGTGTACGAAATCGCCGCACGGACGGACTGGAGGCGTGGCGGTTGGGGGAACGGGGAAGAGGGGCCGGATGCAGGGTTTTCGTATGCGTATGCGGAATTGGCGCGGTCCGGATCTCTTCCGGCCCAACAGGCCGCAACAACACAGCCCGGTCCGCAGGACCGGGTATCGGTGCAGGCGGAACCCGCGGGCTGAAGGCCCGCCACAACCGCCCGTCCAACCTCGTCGGCGGTTGTCGCGGCCCATTGGGCCTCTGCGCCCCTGCGGGCAACCTGTCAGCTCCTTGCCCTCTCCGCCCCGACAGGGCGCCCCAGGCAAGCCTAACACACGCGCGCTCCCGGCCCCAGCCGCCGCCGCCACCCCGCCCCCCCGGTGCCACCGCGTACAATCCTTGTCGCGGCCGCGACAAGAATTGTACGCAGACCGGACCCGCAAGCCGCCCGGCCGGGCTCCATCCGGGGCCGCCGCCAACGCCATGCCGCATCCGCCAACGGGGGTGGGCGGGGCTGGGGGCGCGGATCCGGCGCTCCCCCTCACGGCTGCCGCGGCCACCGCTCCCGCGGCAGGTCCGCAAACAGGTTGGTCTTCATGTCCCACTCCAGATTGCGCTCGTTCGGCTCGGCGTTGAGGTAGTAGGTCGGCTGGAACGCCACGAGGTTCGGGGACAGCGCAGGGAACAGGCCGGCGTACATCTTGCCGTAGAGCGCGCGTTCGACCCTGCCGTCCTTCATCTCCGACCTCAACCGGAGGATCATTCGGGGCGCCCCGACGACCGGGTTGTCCCGGTCGGATTCGCGCTCGGGCAGGAAGTTGGCGAACTTCCACTCCCCAAGGTAGCCATCCTCGGGAGCCTCGTAGCGCCCGACCATCAGCGATCCACCCGAGTGCCGGGACTGGCTGTCCGGCAGGATACCGTCGCCCTCGTTGGAGAAGGTGATGCGGATCCACCCCTTGGGGTCGAACGACCGGTCCCCGGGGTCCCTGAGCACCCCCTCCAGCACCAAGTCGGCCACCTTCCCGGCGCCATGCGGGGCCACCCAGTCCCGCGCCAGCAGGTCGAACCCGAACGGCCCCATCTTGTTGCCGGGAAACTGAAACCAGTGATTTGGGCCGCATGCCAGCGCATGCATCGGATGCGGCTTGCGGATCTCCCTCATCACCAGCTCCACCTCCACCGGCCACGGCTCCCAGCGGTTGCCGTTCTGTTTCAGGGCCCAATGATCGCTGGCGATCGACAGATAACAATCTCGCGCGCGGGCTTCCACTTGGGTCGGTGCCCAGATTGTCTCGCCTTTCAGTTCGACCCTGCCATCCGCACCGGTCCTGCCGGTCACGAAGTAGTCCTTGTAGGACATCTGGTCACCGGCCTTCTTGAACCACGCCTTGCATTCGACGTCGCCACTGGGCAGGCCCTTCTCGTCCACGACCTTGATCGAGAACTTCTGGACCGGGTCCCCGCAGGCGGCAAGCACCAAGCTGGCCCAGCCAATGGCAAAGCCCAAGATGAAATCATGTCTGTTCATTGCCCGTGATTGTTGGTTGGTGGAACATCGATGCCGGCCTCATCAACTGCATGCCTCCATGATTTCCAGACGTGAACATAGGCAACTTCACGAATGTCGCCATGCCTCCATCCGTTGCCAGCCTTGGTAGGATTCGTTGGGTCGATTTCTGGTCTCTCCTGCGGCCAGCCATTCCGGTGTTCCTGCATGTCGTAGACCGCGATGCTTCCTCCGCCTGTATAGATCATTTTCCGTGCGAGCGGCAGCACCAGATAGACAGGCTGCCCCTGTTCGTCCTTTCCGGCCTCCACCCCGCTCCCTCCCGCGCCGCCTGCGGGGAGGGTGCGTTCGGGGATCATCTGGGCGAGGATGCGGCGGCGCCAGGCGAAGTGGGCGGCGACGCGGTGGCCGGTGCCGTGGATCCGGCTGAAGAGGCCGTCGCAGTCGGTGGGAACCCTGGTGCCGAAGACCGGGTCGATGCGGAGGCGTTCGATGAACGAGTATTCCATGGGGCCGTTCAGCCGTTCGGCGAACCACGACGGGGCGTTGAGGACCCTGTCGTATGGGTTCGGGTCGCGGGGTTCGACTTCGGGCAAGCTCGCGTAAGCGGGCTTGTAGCAGCCCTCGGTGATGAACCAGCCACCGGCGTCGGAGGAGGGTGAAAAGCCGCTGAAGACGTCGATTGCCAGTCGGGCGAGTGCCTGCATTCTGCTGGAGGTCACCTCCAGCGGGATGTGCCTGGACAGTCCCTTGGTCTGGGCCTGGATCGCAAATGCGTAGGAGCCATGGGGCTTGTCGGCGGTCAGTGAGGGGTCGGCGACCATTTCTTCGGGCAGCATGGTCAGGACATGGTCGCCGGGCGAAAAGAACACGGTGACGCGGTCGGCGGCGGCGTGGAGCAGGCCGCGCCAGGTCAGGCGGCTGCGGGCGTCGGTGTCGTTGAAGAGCCGGTAGTAGTCGGAGGCCTTGATGCGGTCATCGTACCCCTGCCACGGCTCGGGTTCCATGCAGGAATCGTTGATGCGCGCCGCGAGGGGCAGGAAGCTCTCGACGGCGATCGCGGGGTTGAGCAGGAAGGCGTGCTCGAGATGGGCGTCGTGGTTGGCGATGGCGTCGCAGACGACCATGCTGCCGAGGCTGTGGCCGGCGGCGAACTTGCGGCCGCCCGGCAGGCCGTTGACCACCGAGACCAGGGCCTTGGAGGTGACCAGCGCGTTCTCGACGGTCTCGTAGTACTTCGGGCAGATGCCGGAGAAGACCTGGCTCTCGTCGCCCCACCAGCTCACGCCGACGAACTTGGCGTGGTTTTGTGACCAGAACAGGCGCTTGAACGCCTCGCAGTGCCAGCCGCGGGCCTGTTCGGCGTTGACGTTGTAGCCGTGGAGGAACACCAGCCAGTCCTCGTTGCAGCAGGAGTCGGGCAGGTTCGCCGGCTCGCCGAGCCGGTCCTCGCCGCCATCGGGCGGCGGGTGATCGCGTTCCTTGTCCGGCTCGACCTGCGGGGCGCCCATGCGCAGGTTCTTGTGGCGGAAGAAGGACTCGACGCCGCTGGTGGCGACGGGCAGCGAGACTTCGGCGGCGATGGTGAAGTCGGCCTTCCTGACGGCTTGGAGCCTGAGTCGTTCGCCGTTGGCCGGGGTGGTCTGGCAGGCTTCGACGAGGAGCAGGCCGGTGCCGGTCTTCAGGGCGTCGGTCATCGGTTCGCTCAGATTGCACACCGGAACCACGCTGCGGGATTCCTCGGACTGGAAGCGCGCGGCGGTGTCGACGTCCTTGAGGTAGGCATCGCAGGCGGCTTCCGACAGCGTGGGCGCCTCGACCACCCGGAAGAAGGCCTTGGCGGGGTTGGTGCCTGCGGCGGGAACGACCGGCCCCTTCAGCCGGTAGGTGTAGCGGTCGGGCGGAAGGTACTCCATCAGCTCGGCAACCTGGGGTTGGAGGGCGAAAAAGTCCACCAGGTCGCGCATGCCGTCGATTTGGCCGTTGGCACAGTCGGCCGTTGCGGCATCGGCCCCGCGGGGCACGTCGTCGCCCTCCTCGAAGCCGGAGTCGTCGTCGTCGTTGATCCACAGGCGCCACGGGTTGGCCGGGCTGATCTTGCCGTGGTCGGCGGCGTCGATTCTGCCGTCGCGGTTGTAGTCTGGGACCAGTGCGGTGTGGATGCGCAGCGGGCCGAACGATACGGTGGTGGCGGCGTGGCGGCGGAAGGAGGCGTGGTCGACGTAGGTCGGGGCGAGGAAACGGTCGGGGTTGGAGGGGTCCTTGCGGGCGTGGGGGTCGAAGATCGAAAGGTCGACATGCTGCCAGCCGGTCAGGCCGCCCTGGCAGGTGACGGCGAGCACGGCGAGGGTGGAATATTCCTCGACCGCTTCCGGGCCGGAGGGGTTGGCGGGAGGCTGGGGATCGGGTGCGAGGCGCTCGTGGAGGGTGACCTGGAGGGTTTGCACCTGCTGGTGGTCGGCGGGCGCGGCGCAGACGATCGGGTGGAACGGGTCGGCGGGGTTGAAGCGCAGCCAGCGCCACTTGAGGGAGGCCAGGCGGGTGTTGGAGCAGTAGTCCCAGACGCAGCCGCCGGCGCCGACACTGGAAACGCTGCCCTCCACGCGGCTGTCGCCGGCCAGGAAGCTGTTGCGGACGGCCCGGGCGGCGGCGGCGTCGCCCATCACCTCGCGGTCGTAGTCCGACCAGCAGGCCAAGTTGTAGCGGTATTCGTAGCCCATTTCCCACGGTTGGAGCGGGAGGTATCGGGCCCACAGTTGGGCGGGGGTGTTGGGCTCGGTCAGGGTGATGGAGCACTCCTCGCTGACCACCTCGGTGCCGGAGGCGATTTCGCGCGTGCCCTCCATCAGTTGCCACGGGGTGGCTCGGGTGGTGGTTGTCGCCTGCCGCGCGGCAGTCAGGGAATGGGCGTGACTGGTGTGGGTCTCGCCGCGCACCAGGGTGCAGCCGGCCGGGAGCGCCTTCCGGTTTTCACCGCGTTGCTTCCAGTCATCGAAGCACACGCCCTCCTGGTGCATGGCCGCCTCGGCCAGCAGCCGGCCGTCGGGACCCAGCCAGGTGGTGGTGACGGCCAGGCCGCTCACGCCAAACTGGTGGTCGACCAGCGTGGGCGAGTTGGTGACCGAGTAGTCGTTGCTGACCGTGCGGGTCAGGTAGAGGGTGTCGCCGGGCGGCGCGCCGGCGGGCAGGTCGAGCGGCCAGAACCCGGTGCCCTCGCGCACGCACTGGGTTTCCCCGGTCACCGCGAACTCGGCCGCGTAGAGGTGGCGGTCGTCCTCGCGGATGGTGCCGTCGCCGGCGGTGGCGCTGGTCTGATGGAGTTGTTTGAGCGTGGTGCCCGCGCCGTAGAGGGCGGCGCAGGCGGCGTCGGACTGGCCGGCGTCCAGCAGGGCGAGGAGGTCCGGTGGGATGCCGGGGCCCAACAGGTCGAGGATCGACTGGCGCCAGTGGGTTTCCCAGTCATCGGGCACGCCGTCGCCGTTGGCGTCGGCCGCGGGGCTGAGCCGCAGGATGGCCGGCGTGCCGTCCGGCCCGGTGGCGGTGGCCAGGATGTCGCCGCGGTGGTCGAAGGCCGCGCCGGTGACGTCGAGGTAGCCGAGGTCGGCGAGGCGGGCGGCGGGGCCGCCGCCGGCCGGCCGGACCCACAGGCGCTCGAGTGCGAAGTTGCCGCGCCCGGTGATCAGGCACGATCCGGTGAGGATCTCGCCGCGGTCGTTGCAGGCAAGCGGCGGCTCGTCGGCCGGCGGGTCGTGGGTGGCGAAGGTGGAGTCGGCCGGCTCGAAGCTCACCAGGCAGGCTTCCCACTCCCCGGCGGCATCGCGCCGCGCCCCGTGGAACAGGCAGCGGCCGGACGGCGAGGCCAGGGTGGGGCCGTCCGGGTCGATCGCCACGCCGTCGGGCAGGAAGTGGTCCTCGGTCAGCCACCACTCTCCGCTTCCCTCCGACCACGGGTCGGGCTCGGCGGCCACCAGCAGCGGCAGGCCCGACCACGGGTCCTCGGCCACGCCCCACGCGCGCCCGGCGTCGTCCACCGCGCACCACTCGACCGCCCACGGCTCGCCCCACCAGTCGGATTGCGGCAAGGGAACGATGCGCGGGGCCGCCTCCCCGGCCGCCGGCGCGACGAGCACCAGCCGCCGACCGGCCCAATCGGGCGCGCCGCCGGTGCCGAGCAACCGGTGCCGGCCGAACGCCGACCCCTGCGGCCGCGGCCCGCAGGCCAGCCAGCTGCCGGACGGCTCGTCCCACCACCGCAACAGCGTGGGCCGCACCCCGAGGTCGGGCCCCGCGGTGAGCGCCAGCACCCCGCCGGTGGCCGGGTCCTGCGCCCAGCCGTGGAAGCCGCCTTGTTCGCCGAGCGGCCGCGCGCGCCAGGCCGCCGGGTTCCACGTGAGCAGTTCGCCTTGACTCATTTGCCACGGCAGCAGGGTGAGCGCCCCCGGCGCCGCAGGGTCGGGCGCCGCGGTGAACCAGCCCGCCACCCCGCCGCCGGCGTCGTGGCCCGCGACCAAGAGCGACCCGTCCTCGCCCGCCAGCACCAGGGAGGCCCCCGCCAGCCCCGCGACCGCCAGCTCCTCGACCTGATAGACCACGGCCGGCACGGTGCCCACCTGCCACTCGCGCAGGTTGCCGACGCGGTCGCCGTCCGGGTCGGCCAGCGCGTCGGACCCGTCCAGCGGGTCGAGCCCCCAGCCGGCCTCCCAGCCGTCGGCCATCCCGTCGCCGTCGCTGTCGGCGCGCCCCGGGTCGAGGCCCGCGGCCAATTCTGTCAGGACGGGCAACCCGTCGCCGTCCGGGTCCTCGAGGCCGTCGGGCGTGCCGTCCCCGTCGCTGTCGGCCAAGGCCGGGTCCAGGCCGAGCCCTTGTTCCAGCAGGTTGTCCAGCCCGTCGCCGTCCGGGTCGGCCTGACCGTCGGGGGTGCCGTCCCCGGCGCTGTCGGCCGCCAGGGGGCTCAGCCCGGTGGCCATCGAGTGGGCCAGTTCGAACGCGGTGCTCAGCCCGTCGCCGTCCGGGTCGTCGGCCGGCCAGGTCGGCTCGAGCATCGTGCGCAGGCGCACGAAGTAGCGCGCCGACGGGCAGGCGAACGCGAGCCGGTGGCCCGCCGGGTCGCCCTGGCCGAGGAAGTCGAAGTAGCGCCAGCCCGACAGGTCCGGGCTGCCCTCGACGAAGTAGGTATGCCCGGCCTCCCCCTGCCAGCTCATCTCGACTTCCGTGCCGGCGGGGTTCCACGCGAGCTCGACCGGCGGCCCCGCGGGCTGTTGGGCCGGCAGGATGGCCGCCGCCCACGCGGCGACCGCGAGCGAGGGGATGGGTTTCATGGCACCTCGCTTCCCAGCCAAGCAACCGGCCCGCGGCCCGTCAAGGCCATCTTCGACAGACCATCGGCCCACTGCCGCCTCCCGCGCGGCGCCCCTCACAGCTGCCCGCGGCAGCGGCCGACCATGCGCAGGAACGCCTGCCACTTCGGCCCCGGGCGGCCGCGGTCTAACAAAAAATGCGGGCAGTTCTTGTGGCCGAGGTCGCGACCGTCCGAGTAGCGGATCATCCGCCAGTGCTGGTGCGGCACCACGTTGCGCAGCGGGATGCCGTACTCCTTCATCAGCACGGCCGTCAGCCGCGCGGTGCGCTCGAGCGTGGCCGCGCGCGAGTTGCCCCGGTTCTCGCACATCTCGATCCCGATCGACTGCCCGTTGCCCGGCCCCTCGTAGTCCGCGTGCTGGCCCTGCTCGTTGCACGGCAGCGACTGCCAGACCGAGCCCTCGTCGACCGTGAAATGCCACGTCAGATAGCCGAGCGAGTTGTGGGAGGAGGTCAGCGCGCCGGTCCTCAGCATCCGGGCGTGCGCCCGCGCGTCCGCCGACGCCGCAAAGTTCTGCGTCGAGTGGATCGTGATGTGGCGCGGCGCCATCCGCCGCACCCGGTGCCGGCCGTACGCGCCCGCCGGAATGAAGTCCCGGGTGATCGCCAGCCCCCCCCACGACGCCGGCACCCCCGTCGTCGAGGGCGTGACCGGCGTGCCAACCCCGCCGCAGCCGGCAAGCAGCGTGGCCAGTGCACAGGGGAAAACGAGGAGGCGCATGGCAGCCAAAGGTGTCAAGGTTCGTCCGCAGTCCAACCACCAGCCCACTGGCAAGGCCCCTTGGGTCCCTTACCTCCCTTGTTGGGCACCTTGCGTCCCCTGCATCCCCTCGGTCCCTTGGTCCCCATAACTCCCCCCCATCCTCCCCCTCCCTCCACCGCAGCGCAAGCCCCGACCCTCTCAGAACGCCACCCCGATCGCGAAGTGGAACGTGCCCGAGGTCTCGCCGCGGTCCTTGGTCAGGTTGCGGCCGTATTCCAGCCGCACCGGGCCGATCGGCAGGTCGAGCCGCAGCCCGAGGCCGGCGGCCACTTCGGGATCGTCGAAGCCGAGGTCCGACAGCTCGCCCGACAGGCTGCCGGCGTCAACAAACACGACGCCGTAGAGCGAGCCGGCGAGCTGGTGGACGTATTCGGAGTTGAACACCCAGTAGGCCTCGCCGCCGCGGGGGTAGTTGTGCAGCGTCCGCGGCCCGAGCTCGCGCTCGCGGAAACTGCGGACCGAGTCGGCCCCGCCGGTGAAGAAGCGCAGGTCGATCGGCAGCTCGCTGCCCCCGGCCAGCAGTTGCCCCGCGCGCAGGCCCAGCGAGAGGTGGTGGTCGTCGTCAACCGTGGTGTGCCAGCTGGCCGCCGCCTCGGCGGCGAGGTAGCCGGCCTGCTCGCCGCCCTCGGTGGTGCCCGCCTCCAGCCAGCCCGCAACCCGCCAGCCGCGGCTCGGGGCCAGCGGGTCGTCGCGCCGGTCGTAGCCCTGCGTGACCCGCAGCCGCGTGTGCAGGTAGTGGGTGTCCCCAAGGTCCCCGACCGGGATGCCGGTGGACTCGATGTCCACGTACGACGACGCGAGCGAGACCTCCAACGGCGCGTTCTCGGCCAGCATCCGGGTGTACTCCACCCCCGCGCCGGTCTCCACCTTGTCGTAGCCCTCGTGCGAGCGGCCGAGCGCAAACACCCGGCCGCCGAGCCACGACCCCGCGGCGTCGAGCCACGGGTCGGAGAGCCGCAGCTCGCCTAACAGCGTGCGGTTGCTCGCCTCGAGGCCGCCGGTCAGGTTCCACAGCCGGCCGCCGAGGTTGCGGTCGTAGTAGCGGGCCCCGAAGATCGGCCCCTCGTAGGTGCCGAAGCCCCCGTAGAACGAGGCGCCGCGCGCCTTGCCCTCGGTCACCCGCAGCGTGGCGTCGAGCACCGAGCCCCGGGCCGCGGTCTCCATCCGCACCGCCGCGAACGCGCCGGTCCCCAGCAGCCCCTTGATCCGCCGCTCGACCTCGGTCTCGTCGTAGACGTCCCCCGCCACCAGCCCCTCGGTGAACCGCGCGATGCCCTCCGGGCGCGTCCGCTCCAGCCCGACGACCTGCAGCTCGCCCAGGCGGTACTGCCGGCCCGGGTCGACGCCGAACTCCGGGGTCACCCCGCCCCCCTCGATCGCCACCGCCATCCGCACCGCCGCGTTCGGGTAGCCGCGCTCCTGATAGAGCGACTCGACCGCCGAGCGCAGCCCGTTGATGTTGGCGGTGGTCGCCAGCCGGCCGGTGAACGCGCCGGCCGCACGCCGCAGCTCGCCGCCGAGCCCGCCGGTCTCGCCGGTGAAGCGCGCCGCGCGGATCGTGTGCAGCGGCCCGGGGTCGACCCGCAGCTCCACGTCGACCGCGCCGGAGGCGCCGGTGGCGCGCCCGGAGAGCGCCACCTCGGCGGCCCAGTGGCCGCGCGACTCGAAGTCGGCGCGCACCAGCCCGAGCGCCTCCTCGAGGTCGGCGTCGCGGAACGGGACGCGGGTCTCGCCGGCCAGCTTGCGCGCCTCGCCGACGCTGCCGAACAGCAGCCCGAGCCGCCGCGCCTCGTCCTTCGGCTGGCCGGGGATCGCCACCGTGCCGAGGTGCAGGCGGGGGCCCTCGACGACGTCGAGGATGATCCGCCCGCCGCGGATCGACGGGGTCACCCGCGGGGCGCTGAAGCCGTTGTTCTCCAACAGCTCGCGCAGCATGAACGCCGCGTCGTCGGCGAGCGCCGGCGTCGGCGGCCTGCTGCGCGCGAACGCGAGGCGGTCGCCCAGCAGCGCGAGCGCCTGCGCGCTGGAGATCGCGCGCGTGCCCCGCACCTCGATCGGCGTCGCCGCCCGCCCGCCGCCGGCCAGTTGCGCCAGCGCCGGCAGCTGCGGCAGCTGCCCCGCCGCCGTCACCCCCAACAGGGGCAGCAGCAGCGCCAGGCCGGCGCGCCGGCGCAGCGCCCGGGCGCGCCGGCGGGGTGTGCCGGCGGGGCGGGCGGCGGCGGCTCGGGGCGGCGTGGTCATCGGAAGCGCAGCACGAAGATCAGCAGGCCGCGGGAGCGGTTGTCGTCGTCGATCGAGAACGAGGTGAGCCAGCGGTCGCCCAGCCGCAGCGTGGCGGAGGTGTAGTCGCGCCCGGTGTAGGCGTCGACCTCGCCGATCCGCACGTCGACGTCCTTGAGCACCTCGAGCACCGGCTTGAGGAACTTGCCGTAGCGCAGCCGGCCGCGCCGCGCCTCCTCCAACAGCAGTTGGATCGCCTTGTTGGACGCCGCGCCCTGGCGCTCGAGGTCGGTGCTGGTGGCGCCCGTGGCGAGCAGGGTGAGGATCTCGTTCTCCGGCAGCGGCGGGCTCGAGGTGAACGAGATCTCCGGGGCCGCCGCGGTGCCGTGGACGAACACGTTGATCTCGTACGGCCTGAGCTCCGAGGTCCCCCGGATCTCCAGCGCGGGCGCAAACGGCGCCTCGGGCCGGAAGCGCACCTTGCCGCCGCGCACCCGCAGCCGGCTCAGCGGCAGCTGCGCGTCGAACTGGTCGATCGTGAACTCGCCCCGCGGCGCCGGCTCGCCCAGCGTGCCCCCGACGCGCACCCGCCCGCTCACCGCCCCCTGCGCAAGGTTGCCGCGGACCAGGAACGGGTCCTGCGTCAAAAACTCGACGTCGAGCTTCCAGCCGGCAAACGGCGCCGGCACCGCCGGCCCGCCCGCTCCCCCCGCCGGCGCGTCGACCTTCGGCAGGCTCGGCTTGCTCGGCGTGGTGAACGGGATCCCGATCGGGATCAGCTCGAAGTCGCGGAAATACAGGCTCTGCACCAGCGCCACCCGCCCCCCGAGCGTCGCATCCGTCAGCCGCCCGCGCAGCCGCAGCCCGGCGTCGAGCCGGACGATCGTCGACGGGTCGCGCCACGCCGGCAGCGCGGTGCCGTCCACGCGCACGTCGAAACCCGGGTCCTTCGGATCCCCAAGGTCGACCGTGCCGCCGCCGCGCAGCCGGCCCCCCGCGGCGCCAGCCTCAAGGGCCGTGAGCTCGATCCGGCTGCCGCTCAGCCGCAGCTCGGCCCGGCCGTCGCGCACCGGCGGGAAGCGCTCGTCTGTTAGATCGAGGCCGAACCCGCGCAGGCTTGCCGCCCCGTCGAACCGCGGCTGGGCCGGGGTGCCTGTCAGTGTGACCCGGGCGTCGAGGCTGCCGGTCAGCCGCCTGACCGCCGCCGGCAGCGGGCCGAGCCGGGCGAGGTCGATCCGCGGCACCTCCACCTTGGCCCGCACCCGGGCGTCGCGGAACGCCTGCGGGTCGGCGAGCCACTTCGCGTGGTCGAGCGGGGCGGACCCCTCGAGGACCAGCGGCGACCACCCCTGGGGCTGGAGGCGACCGGCGGCCTCCAGCCGGCCGTCCCTCGTCTCCAGCGTCACCGCCAGCGCGGCCGGTGGAACCTGCGAACCGTCGGCGGCCGCCTGCAGGCCGGCGCCGGTCAGCCGGGCGGTGAGCCGGGGTGTGGCGGGCGAGCCGGCCAGCGCCACCTCGGCGCGGACGCTGCCGCGCGCGGGGATCTTCTGTTGGGGTGGCAGCCAGCGGTTGATCCGCTCAAGCGCCAGTTCACTGGTCGCCAGGTCCAGCTGCCACGGCTCCTCGAGTTGGAACAGCGCCCGCCAGTCGGCCGGGTCCTCCGCCAGCGGGATGCTGGCGCTGCCGGTGGCCAGCACCTCGGCGCCCTCGGCGACCGACAGCTCCGGCAGCTCGAGCCGGCCGTCGGCCAGCTTGCCCCGGGCCTCGGCCGCCAGCTCGCCGCGCCGGGCGCGCAGCCCGGCGATCTCGACCGCCGGCCCCGGCCACTGATAGGTGACCTCCGCGCCGGCGTCCAGCGGCGGCTGGTCCGGCTGCTCCCACCGGAACTGTTGGAGGTCCAGCCGGCCGCGGTGGTCCGGCGGGTCGAGCGTCCCGGTGCCGGACCAGCCGGCCACCGCGGTGATCCCGGCCGGCAGCCCCGGGGCGAACGCGGCGGCCCAGCCGCGCAGCGCGGCGACCCCCGGCTCCTGCACGTCGAGCGACCCCTGATAGACGTTCATCCCCGCGTCGACCGCCACCCGGGCCGCCACCCCGGCGGTGGCCAGCCGCGCGTCGATCCCGCCGGCCGCCGTCCACCCGGCGGTCACTTCCAGCGGCGGTGGCGCCCCGCCCGCCCCCGCGGCGGGCGCCACCTCCAGCTCGACGGTGGCCGCCGACGGCCGGCCGGCCTCCAGGTCGAGCGCCCACGTGGCGTCCAGCGAGCGGCCGGGAAACGGCGCGTCGCCCTGCGGGACGGCCACCCGCCCGCGCACCGCGGTTAGAACCTCGTCGGCGCGCTCGACCGCGAGCGTCCCCTCGACCCGCGGCGGGCACGGTTCCTCCAACAGCTTCGCCGCGTCCGGCCAGCGGGTCGAGGCGCTGCCGCGGGCCACCCCGCCGAGCGCCGTCAGCTCCCACTCGGCCCCCGCGCGGGCGCCGCGCTGCCGGGTTTCCACGCGCAGCGCATCGCCCTGCCACTGCCGCCACGCGAGCGCCCCGGCGGAGAGCTGCACGCTCGAGCGCCAGTCGGCGGCCGGGCCGCCGATGCCCTCGACCTCTAGGTCGAGCTGGCGCAGCTCGAACTGGAACTCGCCGCCCAGCCCGAGCGCCTCGGCAACCGCGGACCACGGGAGCGGCTCGCCGGAGAACCGGGCCGCAACCCGGCGCGCGTCCGGCGCCACCTCGACGTCGAGCCGCCGGTCCTCGAACGCCACCGCGCCGCACAGCAACGGCGCGGACCCGCCGGTGTCGACCTTGAGGTCGCGCAGCCACCACCGCGGGAGCGGCGCCCACGGCGTGACCTCCACGCTCGCCGGCGTCCAGCTGACCGCAAACTGTTGGGCCGGGATCGTGCGCCCGCCGCCGTGCACGATCTCGCCCAGCCGCACCTCGACCGGCGCCCCCGCCCCGCGGTGGACCACGTCGCTCGGCCCCAGCGCCAGCACCGGCCGCCCGTCCCGCCGCACGTCGACGGCCACCCCCCGCAGGTCGAGGTCCAGCGGATCGACGAACCGGTGCCCCTTCGCCAGGCCGTCGCGGATCTGTTGGACGACCGCCTCCAGCCCGGGGGGCTCCCGCGCCGGCGCCGGCTCCGCCGCGGCGCTCCCGGCGGCGTTCAGCTCGACCACCGCCGCCAGGTCCCGCACCCGCAGCCCGCGCACCCGCCCGCCGGCCAGCTCGCCGAGCCGGTAGGAAACCGCGATCTCGCCGGCCTTGAGCCGCTGCAGCGCCCGCCCGCCGGTCAGGTCCACGTCGCGCAGCGCCAGCCCGCCGAGGATCGTCCCCTCCACCCGCAGGTCGCCGGCCAGCCCCGCCTGCGGCAGCGCCCGCCCGAGCGCCAGCCGCCCGAGCCAGCGCACCCCCGGCCCGTTCAGCCACACCGCGCCGGCCACCGCCACCACCGCGGCCACCGCAAGCCGCCGCCGCCACCGGCGCTTGCGGCGCGGCGGAACGGACTGTTCATGTGGCGCTTCCATCGTGCTGCCACCATTTCAGCCCCGCGCCGGGTCAGGGTCAAATGCCGCTTCTCACGCGGCCGCCCTTTCTTATCCTCGGTGCATGGACAGCAGCCCGAGGCCGCCGGCCGGCCGGCGCGAACGCTGGCGCGAGATCATCTTCGAGGCCGAGACCCCCGCAGGCAGGCGCTTCGATTCCATCCTCATGGTGCTGATCGTCGCGTCCGTGGCCGCCGTGATGCTCGAAAGCATCGAACCGGTCCGCGCCCGCTACGGCACCCTGCTCGATGTCGTCGAGTGGCTGTGCACCGGCTTCTTCACCATCGAATACGTCGCGCGCCTGCTCGTGGTGCGGCGCCCGGCCGCCTACGCCCGCAGCTTCTTCGGGCTGGTCGACCTGTGCTCGGTCCTGCCCAGCTACCTCGAGCTGCTGCTGCCAGGCTCCCAGGCGCTGCTCACCATCCGGATCCTGCGCCTGCTGCGCGTGTTCCGCGTGTTCAAGCTGGTGCGCCACGTCAACGGCGCCGAGGTCCTGATCCGCGCCCTGTTCGCCAGCCGCGCCAAGATCACCGTGTTCTTCTTCTCGCTGCTGCTGCTGGCCACCGTCGCCGGCACCGTCGTCTATCTGCTCGAGGGCCCCCGGGCCGGCTTCTCCAGCATCCCCGACGCCGTCTACTGGGCGATCGTCACCATCACCACCGTCGGCTACGGCGACATCACCCCCCACACGCCAGCCGGCAAGGTCGTCGCCTCACTGTGCATGCTCATGGGCTACGCGATCATCGCCGTGCCGACCGGCATCGTCACCGCCGAGATGATGCGCCACGACGGCGACGACTCCACCGACGCCTGCCCGGGCTGCGGCGCCCACGGACACCTGCCCGACGCCCGCTTCTGCCACAAGTGCGGCGAGCCGCTGTGACCCACCCGCCACCGCTACTTGCTGTCCATCACCAGCACCCCCTGCCAGTCGTCCGGCGCCCGCTCGCAAAACGCCAGCGCCCATTCGAGGAACCGCTCCGCCAGCGCGTCGCCCGGCTGCTCGGCCAGCGCCCGCCCGAACGCCTCCGCCGCCGCCCCGAAGTCCCCACCCTCGAACCGCGCGATCCCCTCCTCGAACGCCGCCACCCCCGCAGACCCCGCCAGCGTGAACAACCGCACCGCCCCGCTGCGCCCCATCACCTGCACCCGCCCCATCGACCGGAAACCCGCCGGCCGGCCGGCCAGCTCGAACGCGTCGCCCGACACCACCAGCGGCACCCGGAACACCTTGCACAACCCCTCCAGCCGCGACGCCAGGTTCACCGCGTCGCCAATCACCCCGAACTCCGTCCGCTCCGGCGAGCCAATCTCTCCAGCCACCCCCTCCCCCACGTGAATCCCCACCCCGATCCGGAACGACTCCCGCCCCGCCTCAGCCCAGCCACGGTTCAACTCCCCCACCTCCCCCAGCATCTCCCGCCCCGCCGCCACCGCCGCCGCCGCGTGCCCCGCCTCCCCTCCCCCGTCCTCCAACGCCCCCCAGTGCGCCATCACCGCGTCCCCGATGAACTTGTCCAGCGTCCCGCCGTGCCGGAACACCACCCCCACCATCCGCGTCAGATACTCGTTCAGCTGCCCCACCAGCTCCTCCGCCCCGCTCCGCTCCGACCACGCCGTGAACCCCCGCACGTCGCTGAACAACACCGCCACCCGCCGCCGCCGCCCGGCCGCGGCTGTTAGATAGCCGCGGGGGTCCGCCACCAGCGCGTCGGCCACGTCGCGCGGCACGAAGCGCCGGAACTCGCGGGTCAGCCGCCCGCGCTCGGCGCGCTCGCTGAACAGGTCGAACCCCTGCGCGGCAACCGTGGCGGTGGCGAACGCGAGCAGGCCGCCGGCCGCGGCGACCAGCTGGTGGGTGGCCGCCCCCCACGCCCACACGGCGCCCAGCAGCAGGGCGCCGAGCAGCAGCGAGCCGGCCCCCGCGGCGAGCGGCCTGCGGGCGAGCGCGAGCCACCCGAGCGCGACCGCGGCGCCGAGCCCGCCGAACAGCGCGTGCGCCCACGCGCTGCCGAGTCCCGGCCGGGTGACGCCGGCGCCGGCCAGCGCGGTGGCGAGCGCGTGGAGGTGGATCTGCGGTCCGCTGACGACCCCGGCGGGCGTCGGGTGCAGGTCCTGGAAGCGCGGCGCCGCGGGGCCGATGATCACCACCTTGTCGCGGAAGAACCCGCCGCCGGCGAAGTTGCGCCGCCACTCGTCGGGGATGAAGATGCCGCGGATGCCGACCGGCGGATAGACCGCGCCGGCGTGGCGCTCGCGCAGCCCGCCGGCGTCCTCGTCGCGCGCCAGCGCCCAGCGGATCCCGCGGTTGCCCGCCACCCGCGGCGCGCCCAACAGCCGCGCCGCCTCGGCGGCCAGCGACGGGAACACCGGCTCGCCCGCGCGCACCGGGTCGCCGTTCTCCCCGCTCAGCGTGGTGGTGAACTGCGCCTCCCGGATCACGCCGTCCAGCGCGTCCGGGCGGAAGTTCACGAACCCGCACGCGGTCTCCTCCCCGTCCTCGCCGAACAGCTCCGCCAGCGGCTCCACCAGCATGAACTGCCTGGTCCCGGTGTCGCCGCGGCCGACCGGCGCGAACGCCGAGCCCAACACCACCCGCCCGCGGTGGCGGGCGATCGCCGCCGCCAGCGCCGCGTCGGCCTCCGGCTCGCTCGGCTCGCTGAGCATCAGGTCGAGGATGATCAGCCGCGCGCCGGCGTCGCCCAGCCGGTCGATCGCCGCCGCCCACACCCGCCGGTCCCACGGAAACCGCGCCCCCAGCCGCGCCAGCTCCGGCGTCGCCGCCACCACCGCCGGGTCCAGCCCGTCGAGCGTCAGGCTCGCCTCGTCGATCCCGAGGAACACGAAGTCGTCCCGCACCGGCAGCCCCGGCGAATGCCGCAACACCCAGTCGCCCATCCGCAGGTCGATCCCGCGCAGGATCCCGTCGAGCGGCGGCAACCAGCCTAGCAGCACCGCCAGCGCGCCGCCGCCCGCCGCCGCCAGCAGCGTGCCCCGCCGCCCACGCCCCGGAATCAGCCACGATCTGGTTTTTGGTCTTGCCACCGCCGCCCAGGGCCGGCATCTTAAACCATCCCGAACATCCAGCAAACCAAAATGCGTGCCGCATTGTTGCTCCCCGCCTCCGTCGTGCTGGCCCTCAGCACCGCCAACCTGCCGGCCGATCCGGTCACCCGCGTCCAAGGCCTGCTCGGGCTGGGCGCCGGCAACGACCTCGAGTTCGACCCGGACGAATACTCCAAGGACCACGAGTTCGCGCCCTACTCGCCGGCCGATTCGGACCTCGGCGTGCAGGAAATCCTGCGCCCGGTCCCGGACCGCGCGCCGGTGCGCGTCGACGTGTCCACCGAGCTGCTGTGGACCAACAACGCGCCGAGCCCCACCCGCGCCACCGACGACGAGTCGTGGCTGTGGATCGGCCGCGCCGCCGCCGCCTGGCGCCCGCGCATCGTCGGCCCCCTGTTCGCCGACCTCGGCGTGCTCCAGGAGGTGCTGCGCTTCGATGACTCGGCGGCGATCGATTTCGAGAACCTCGACACCCACGCCGGCGTGTTCGCCTCGCTGCCCGACCTCGACGACCTGCTGGTGTTCGGCCGCTACGAATACCAGCGCCTGACCAGCGGCTCGCTGGCCGACGGCGACTACCTCGCCCAGCGGGTCCGCCTCGGCGCACGCAAGGTGCTGTGGTCGGACGGCCGCCAGGAGTTCGGCGCCGGACTCGACGCCGCCTTCGACCTCGAAACCAAGGCCGACGCGTTCCAGCGCAACGAATACGCGCTCGACCTCGCCTACCGCTGCCGCCTCGCCACCGACCTCGAGGCGCGCGTGTTCTGCCGCACCAGCTTCTTCGACTACGACGAGGCCGGCCGCGAGGACTGGGCGTGGAACCCCGGCGTCGACCTCGTCTGGTACTTCTCCGACGCCGGCCGCCTCTACGCCACCGTCTGCTTCTCAGAAAACGACTCGAACACCCCGTTCGGCGCCAACGACTTCGAGAGCTGGACCGCCGGCCTCGGCGTCGGGCTCCAGTTCCAGTTCTAGCACCCCACCACCCCGCACCGCCATGAAACACCTGCTGTTGGGAATCCCCGTGGCCGCCGCACTGGCCGCAACCGCGGCCGCCGCCCCGCTCAAGTCCGCCAGGGTCACGCAAGTCGTCAGGGACGTCCGGCTCTATCCGACCGCCGCCGAGGGCCGGCCCGCCGCCGTCGGCGACCAGCTGGGCGGCTCGTCCTCGCTCCACACCGGCCGCCGCTCCCGCGCCGAGCTGACCTTCCCCGACTCGACCCTCACCCGCATCGGCGCCAACTCGGTGTTCAGCTTCGCCGGCGCCGGCCGCACGATGGACCTCCAGCAGGGCGCGGTGCTCGTCCAGGTGCCGAAGGCCACCGGCGGCGCCACGATCCGCACCGCCACCGTCACCGCCGCGATCACCGGCTCGACCGCCATGCTCGAATACAGCCCCGGCAAGTGGGTCAAGTTCATCAACCTCGAGGGCACCATGCGGCTCGGCATCAGGGGCCGCCAGGGACAGGTCGACGTGCCCCCCGGCCAGATGATCATCATGCACCCCAACGGCCGCGAGGTCCCCGCACCGGTGGTCATCAACCTCGCCCGGCTGGTCCGCACCTCACGGCTCGCCAACGCCAGCTCGTTCGGCCCGCTGCCCGAGGACAGCGTCGCCCGCATCGACCAGGCGGTCGCCGGCCAGATGAGTGCCCGCCGCAGCGGCTCCCTCGCCCCGGCCGGCGTGATCGCCGGCGGCCGCGCCCTGCCCGACGACGCCGCCGGCCCCCCGGACACCGGCACGCTGGTCCGCGACGTGTCCCACGGGGACAGCTGGCACGAGCACCATTACCCGTGACCCCCGGGCCCGCCCTCAGGCGGTTAGAAACGCGTCGACCTTGGCCGTGATCGCGGCCTCGCTGCCGGGCACCGCCAGCACGTCGCACTCGCTGCCGAGGATGAACGGGTGGCCGGTCGCGCGCATCCGCGCCGCCAGCTCGCGCGCCTGCTCGCGCACCATCCCCACCGTCAGCTCCGGCGCGATGAACCGCTTCGTCGGCAGGTTGCCGTAGAGCACCGTGCCCGGCGGCACCGCCGCCGCGTCGTCCCACAGCCGCCGCGACCCGCCGAGGCTCAGCAGCGCCGGCCCGAGCGCCGCCAGCCGCCGCAGCATCCCGTCGTCGAGTTCGCCGCAGTCGTGCAGGAACAGCCCGGCCCCGCCGGATTCCACCGCCTGCTGCAGCCGGCGCAGCGGCCGGATGACGAAGCGCTCGAACACGTCGTCCGGCCCGCCCAGCTGGCGGGGCGAGAAATAGACCTGGTTGGCCGCCGGCTCGCACACCAGCAGCGCCTGCGCGCCGGCCTCGAGCTGCGCCGCGGCGTAGGCCAGCACCCACCCGCCCGTCAACCCGATCAGCCGGCCGAGCAGCGCCACCTCCGGGTCGTCCGCCTCGTCGCCGCCCGCGCCGGCGAGGAACACCGGCGTGATCGGGTCGGCCAGCAGCTTGGTCAGCAGCGAGAACGGCCCGATCGTCATCCCCACCGCCAGCAGGTCGGGCCGGCGCTCGCGCACCCGCCGCAACGCCCCGCAGGTCGCCGCCATCCGCGCGCTCGGCGCAAACGCCGGGTCCGCCGCCGGCGGCGCGTCGAGGTGGTGGGTCGCCACCTCCCCGGCCGGCACCCCGAGCGCCACCAGCAGCGCCTCCTTCTCGACCGTCAGGTCCATCAGCGGCAGCGCCAGCGGCGTCGCAAACCGCCCGGCCGCCTCGATCACCACGTCCCCCAGCCGCCCCCCGTCCAACAGGATCCCCGCCGGGTCCGCCTGCCGGTGCAGCACCAGGTGCGTGCCGATCGGAACCCGGTGGCCGGCCGCGGCAAGGCCGAGGAGCAGGTCGCGGACGGGACTGTTGGAGGACATGTCAGGGGCAGCGGGACGCGCGGCCGCGGTCTTACAGCCTGCGCACCCGAGGCGCAAGCGCCACCACCCCCCGCCCCCACGCCCCCACACCCGATTCAGGCCGCCAGCCCCCCTCCCCCACCCGGGCCGCCGCCCGGCCTGCGCGCGATCCTCACCCGAGCCACGCCAGGAACTCGCGGTTGCCGTCGGCGCCGGTGATCGGCGAGTCGATCACCCCGCGCCACGCGCGGTGCAGCTCCCCAATGACGCAGCGGCGCACCCTCTCGACCGCGCGCTCGTGCAGCCTGCGGTCGCGCACGATCCCGCCCTTGCCGATGTCCCCGCGCGCCAGCTCGAACTGCGGCTTGACCAGGCAAACCACCTCGCCGCCCTCCTCCAACACCCCGAACGCCGCCGGCAGGACCAGCGTCAGCGAGATGAACGACACGTCGGCCACCACCAGCGACACCCGCTCGCCAAGCTCGCCGACGGTCAGCCGGCGGGCGTTGCACTGCTCGCGCACCACCACCCGCGGGTCGCACCGCAGCTTCCATGCCAGCTGGTTGGTGCCGACGTCCACCGCGTGCACCCGCGCCGCGCCCCGCTGCAGCAGGCAGTCGGTGAACCCGCCGGTCGACGCCCCGATGTCGAGGCACGCCCGGCCGGCCACGCCGATCGCGAACGCGTCGAGCGCCGCCTCGAGCTTCAGCCCGCCGCGGCCCACGAACCGCGGCTTCTCCGCCACCTCGAGCGGCGCGTCCGCCGCCAGCCTCGTCCCCGGCTTGGCCACCGGCACCCCGCCGCTGCGCACCTCGCCGGCCAGCACCAGCCGCCGGGCCGTCTCGCGCGACTCGCACAGCCCGCGCGCCACCAGCAGCACGTCCACCCGTTCCCGTTTCATGCCTGGCCCGCGCCTCCCGCGCGCGGTTTCAAGTGGAATGTTCCTGATTCACTCACCATCCCCGGAAACCAGCGGCCGGCAACCGGAAAACACCTGTTAGCCCGCCGCGTTCACCGCGTCGATCAGCAGCCGCAGCCGCCCGAAGTGGCTGCGGCTGTGCCGGAAGACCAGCCGGCTGAGCCCCGCCAGCTCGGGCTCGTCGGCCTCCTGCCGCAGCGGGCCGCACTGGCGCATCCGGCCGCTCTTGAGGATGTCGCCAAACTCCGCCTCGAGCCCCGCCACCGCCGCGTCCGGCAGCCGCTCCAGCAGCCGCACGACCAGCTGGTCGCCGACGTAGCGGTAGGAGTGGAACCGCCGGTAGAACCGCTTGATCTCCTCGACCGCCTGGCCAAGGTCGTCCGTGATCCGATAGAGCGACAGGTCCTCCGGGGAGATCAGCCCGCCGCGCAGCAGGTGGTCGCGGACGAACTGGTCCCAGAACCTCCAGTAGGTCCCGCCGGGGACGTCCACCAGCACCACCGGCATGATCTGGCTCTTGCCGGTCTGGATCAGGGTCAGCGTCTCAAACACCTCGTCCATCGTGCCGAAGCCGCCCGGGAACGCCGCCAGCGCGTCGCTCTCCTTCACGAACCACAGCTTGCGGGTGAAGAAGTAGTTGAACTCCACCAGCTTCTCGTCGCCGGCGATGAACTCGTTGGCCACCGCCTCGAACGGCAGCACGATGTTCAGCCCGAAGGTGTCGTCGCGCCCGGAGCCCTCGTTGCCCGCCGCCATGATCCCCGGCCCGGCCCCGGTGATCGTCATGAAACCCGCGTCCCTCAGCAGGCCGGCAAACTCGGCCGCCGCGCGATACTCGGCCGCCTCGGGCACCGTGCGCGCCGAGCCGAAGATCGCCACCTTGCGCGAGCCCGTCCAGCGGTCGAACACCTCCGCCGCCCGCCGCAGCTCCTTCAACGCACGGTTGAACAGCTTGAAGTCCGCCGCCGACACCCGCCCGCGCGCCATCCGCACCGCGGTGATCAGCATCTCGGCCAGCGCCTCCGCATCCCGCACCCCCCCAATCCCCCGCGCCAGCTCGGCGATCCGCGCGTCTAACACCGCCTCGCCGGTCGAGCCGACGAACGACTTGCCGCCATACGCCATGCCGGCGGTGAAATCCCGCTCCGGCGGCACCCCGCGCACCTGACCACCCTTGCTCATGACCGTGCCTCAGTCGCTGGTGCGGGCAAGCAGCTCGGCAAGCTTCTTCTCCGCCTCGCCGCGCCAGCCGAGCGACTGCTTGGCCGCGGCCTCGTGGAACGGCGAGAACACCCGGCCCTTCAGCTCCGCGGTCTGCCGCTTCACCTCCCCGGCCAGCTGCCCGTAGACGCTGCCCACCCGCCGGTTCAGGTCGGTCTCCGAGGGCTTCATCTTGCGCTCCTTCAGCCACGCGTCGAGCTCCATCAGCGAGCGCACCGACGGCATCGCCTTGTTCTCCTCCAACACCTGCCGCGCGGTCTGCCCACTCCCCACCGAGGCCCCGAGGTCCATCCCCTCCACCCCGGGCTTCACCGCCACGAACGCCTCCACCAGCCGCGTCACCCGGTCGGCCTGCCCAAGCACCTTCCCCTCCTCCAGAAACGCGCCGATCGGCACCGCCGCCCACTTGATCGCCCGGTCCAGCCGCACCACCGGCCGCTGGTCCGGCTGCTCGTAGCCCCCCCCGCCGCCGCCCCACAGGTCCCGCTCCCCGCCGCCCGCCAGCGACTCGCCGACGACCCCTAACAGACCGCCGGTCTCCCCGTGGAACACCGGCGTGCCCGGCGGGCACTTGCCGATCATCGGGTCGACCCGCAGCTCGCCGGGCTGGACGTCGTAGCTGGTCCCCTCGACCAGCGCCCGCGCGGAGTCCACGCCGAACAGCGGGGTGCCCGACGCCAGCTCCGCGGCCGCCGCCGGCGCCAGCTTGGCCGCCACCTGGTCCTGCACCTCCAGGCGCACCAGGTCGGCGCCGCCTGCGACCGCAAACTCGCCGAACTTCTGCAGCCGCTCGCCACCCGCGGTGCTGATCTCAAGCTTGGTGTTGGCCGCGATCAGGCTCGCCGGCGCATAGAGCCATGTCTTGCCCTCGGCCTCGACCAGCACCCCGTGGCCCGACACCTTGTCGCCCTCCACCCCGGCCACCGCATCCACTTTGCCGGCCGCCAGCTCCTTGCCCTGCGCCTGCTTCTCGGCCCGCGTCGGCTTGCGCTTGGCCGCCTCCGCCTCGCGCAGCCGGTAGCGCTCCACCTGCCGCTCGGCATCCGCCAGCTGCGACTCCAGCCGGCGCGCCTTGCGCTCGGCGTCCTTCGCCTTGTCGCTGTTCTCCGCGCTCTCCTTCTCCAACTCCTCGATCCGCTCACGGTCGGAGGCCGCGTCCTCGCGCAACTCCTCCAGCTCCGCGTTGAGCCGCTCGATCTCGGCCGTCTGCTCCTTGTTCTTCAGGCAGCCGCCCAGCGCCACCGCCACCGCCACCGCCGCCCCGGCCGCTGCCACCCGTCGCATCAACACCGTCTTCACCCCCCCATCGTCCATGCCCCGCCCGCAAACTCAAGGCCGATCCACACCCCCCCCCCCAGATCCCCCCCGGCGATTCCCGCTGGCACTCCGGGCGGGCCGCGCCATGCTCCCAGCGTGCCCCCGCACGCCACGCCCGCCCCCGCCCCCGCCCCGCCCGACCCCGCCGCCCCGGTGTTCAGCGCCCGCGGCCTCGGCAAGGTCTATCACGGCGAGGTCCCGGTGGTCGCCCTCCACGACGTCGACCTCGACTTCCGCCCCGGCGAGCTGGTCGTGCTGTTGGGCCCGTCCGGCAGCGGCAAGTCCACCCTGCTCAACATCCTCGGCGGCCTCGACACCCCCACCTCCGGCTCCCTCCACTACAAGGGCTGGCAGCTCACCAGCGACGACCAGTCCACCCTCACCCGCTTCCGCCGCCACTGCGTCGGCTTCGTGTTCCAGTTCTACAACCTGATCCCCAGCCTCACCGCCCGCGAGAACGTCGACCTCGTCAGCGACCTGACCGCCAACCCCATGGACGCCGTCGAGGCGCTCGAAATGGTCGGACTCGGCCCACGCGTCAACCACTTCCCCTCCCAGCTCTCCGGCGGCGAACAACAACGCGTCGCCATCGCCCGCGCCATCGCCAAGCGCCCCGAGGTCCTCCTCTGCGACGAACCCACCGGCGCCCTCGACGTCCACACCGGCATCCTCGTCCTCGAGGCCATCGAATTCATCAACCGCGAACTCGGCACCCTCGCCGTCGTCATCACCCACAACGCCGCGATGGCCGACATGGCCGACCGCGTGCTCTACCTCTCCGACGGCCACATCGCACGCACCCGCGTCAACCCCGCCCGCGTCCCCGCCTCCACCCTGCAGTGGTGACCACGCCATGCTCCCGCCGCTGGACCGCAAGCTGCTGCGAGACGTCGGCCACATGAAGGGCCAGACGACCGCCGTCGTCCTCGTCATGGCCTGCGGCCTGATGATGATGATCACCACCCGCAGCCTGATCCACACCCTCGAGCGCACCCGCGACGCCTTCTATCAGCAATACCGCATGGGCGACGTCTTCGGCTCGCTCAAGCGCGCCCCGCTCGCGCTCGTCGACCGCATGCGCGAGATCCCAGGCGTCACCGCCGTCGAGCCCCGCGTCACCATCGACGCCACCCTCGACCTGCCCGGCATGGCCGAGCCCGCCACCGGCCACATCGTCTCCCTGCCCGACGAGCGCCCCCACGTGCTCCACCGCCTGTTCCTGCGCCGCGGCCGCCTGCCCCAGCCCGGCGAGCGCCGCACCGCCGCCGTCAGCGAGGCCTTCGCCGCCGCCAACCGCCTCCACCCCGGCGACTCGGTGGCCGCCGTGATCAACGGCCGCCGCGACACCCTCGTGATCTCCGGCATCGTCCTGTCCCCCGAGTTCGTGTTCGAGGCCCGCGCCGGCGAAACCCTCCCCGACAACCAGCGCTTCGGCGTGTTCTGGATGAACGAACGCTCGCTCGCCGCCGCCTACAACATGGACGGCGCGTTCAACGACTTCGTCGTCGACCTCGCCCCGGACACCCCCGCCGACCCCGCGATCGCCGCCCTCGACCGCCTGCTCACCCCCTACGGCGCACTCGGCGCCTACACCCGCCGCGACCACCCGTCAGCCTCGATCCTCATCGACGAACTGCGCTTCCTGCGCGTGCTCGCCGTCGCCTATCCGCTCGTGTTCCTCAGCGTCGCCGCGTTCATGGTCAACGCCGTGCTCGCGCGCCTCGTCCGCCTCCAGCGCGAGCAGATCGCCCAGCTCAAGGCGCTCGGCTACTCGTCGTGGCAGGTCGGCCTCCACTTCATCAAGTACACCCTCATCGTCGTCGTCGCCGGCACCCTCGCCGGCGCCGGCGCCGGCCGCATCATGGGCGCCGCCCTCGTCTCCCTCTACCGCTCGTTCTTCCACTTCCCCACCCTCGAGTTCCTGATGGATTACCGCGCGCTCGGCACCGCGCTCGCCGTCAGCACCGGCGCCTGCGTCGCCGGCACCCTCTCGTCCGTCCGCACCGCCGTGGCCCTGCCCCCGGCCGAGGCAATGCGCCCCGAGCCGCCCGCCGACTTCAGGCCCTCGTGGCTCGAGCGCATCGGCTTCACCGCCCTGCTCGGCCCGGTGCCGCGGATGGCCCTGCGCAACATCGAGCGCCGGCCGCTCCAGGCCGCCCTCACCGCCACCGGCCTCGCGCTCGCCACCGGCCTGATGGTCCTGCCCGGCAGCATGGCCGACAGCATCGACTACCTCCTCACCTATCAGTGGAACGACGTCCAGCGCCAGGACGTCGCCGTGTTCCTGATGGAACCCGCCTCCGGCAAGTCCCTCCAGGACCTCGCCCACCTCCCCGGCGTGCTCCGCGCCGAGCCGATCCGCGCCGTCCCCGCTCGCCTCCGCCACGGCCACCACGCGCGCCGCCTGACGGTCACCGGCATGCCCCGCGACGCCGACCTCAACCGCCTGTTGGACGCCCGCGGCCGTCCGATCGAGCTGCCCGCCGAGGGCCTCGTGATGTCCGCCAAGCTCGCCGAGATCCTCGGCGCCGGCCCCGGCTCCATGGTCGAGGTCGAGGTGCTGGAGGGCCGCCGGCCGGTGCGCCAAGTCCCCGTCCGCGCCCTCGTCGAGGACTTCGCCGGCCTGTCCGCATTCATGGACATCGACGCCCTCCACCGCCTGATGCGCGAGGGCCCCACCGTCAGCGGCGCCTTCCTCGCCCTCGACCACCGCCGCTGGGACCGCTTCATGCGCGAGGTCAAGAAAACCCCCCGCGCCGCCACCGTGCTGGTCAAGCGCGACCAGCTCGAGGCGTTCCGCAAAACCACCGGCCGCAGCATCGGCATCGTCCGCAAGTTCTACCTCGTGCTCGCCGTCATCGTCGCCTGCGGCGTGGTCTACAACAGCACCCGCATCGCCCTCTCCGAACGCAACCGCGACCTCGCCACCCTGCGCGTCCTCGGCTTCTCCCGCCGCGAGGTCGCCGCCCTGCTCCAGGTCGAACTGGCCATCCTCATCGCCGCCGCCCTCCCCGCCGGCCTGCTCTTCGGCCGCGGCCTCGCCACCCTGATCATCCACGCCATGGACACCGAGACGATCCGCATGCCGCTCCACATCTCCCCCGCCACCTACTCGCTCGCCGTCCTCGTCGTCCTCGCCGCCGCCGCCGCCTCGTTCACCATCGCCGGCCGCATGCTCCACAAGCTCGACCTCGTCGGCGTCCTCAAGGCCCGCGACTAACAGGCCCGGCCCGGACGGCGCGGCGCTGGCGAGGCATGCCGCCTCAGGGCACGCGCGCCTGCCGCGCCGTAGCCCGCGGGCAAGGCGCCACCCGCCCCCGGGGCATCATCGGGCCTTGCATCCATCGCCATGGACGCTAAACAATGAGGAGGAAGGAAAAGCCATGAACACCATGCCCAGCCATGAGAAGCAAGGAAAAGCCATGTACAGCATGCCCAGCCGCTTTGCCCCGGAATGGCCGCCCCGGGTGATGGCGGCCGCCATGCTGGCCGGAGCGGCGCTCGCGGGCGAGGTAATCACGATCCTCCCGGAGGCCGACAGCTCGGTCGACTCCCTGGTGCCGTTCCCCTATCAAGGAAACCTGACGACCCTGGCGGTGGCCTACGACCCGTCAATCGGCGAGACCGGCCGCTCATACCTGAGGTTCCCACTGGCCGCGGCACAGGGCAGGGAGGGCCGGATCGTCGGGGCGGTGCTGACGGTGACCGCCGACTACGTGCCCAACCCCTGCTGGGTCTACGTGCACCGGAGCGCCAACGTGACGTGGCCGGAAAACGCGATCAACTTCGGCAGCCAGCCGGGCTTCGGCGCCACGGTGCTGGTCCCCAAGTGGGTGGGCACCCCGCTGATCGGGGCCCCGCCGGTCGCGCATTCGTTCAACCTCCTCGCCTACGGCAACTGGAACGCCGCCGCCGACATCGCCGCCGGCAAGGTGACCTTCGCGTTGCGGACCGACGAAACCGGCACCGGACCGGCCAACGTGCGCTTCACCCGCTTCTTCAGCCGCCAGGGGTCGGTGGCGCCGGTGCTGACACTCACCACCCGCCTGGCCGGCGAGGTCGTCAACCCCGGCTTCGACAACGGCACCACCGGCTACCAGACCACCGGCCTCGTCGACGTCGTCCCCGACCCGGGCGACGCGGCCAACAACGTCGCTCGGCTCCGGACCAGCTCGCCGGCCAGCATCTCACAGGTCATCGACCTGCCGCCGGGCTGGTTCGGCCTGGTGTGCCGCAACCACTTCATGACCCTGGAGGGCGGGCTGCGGATCCTCATCGACGACGTGCAGCTCTTCCCGGAAGCCACCACGCACGGCGAACTCGGGGAGGACTTCGACCACCAGGGCGGCGTGCTCGACTCCCGCTCGCTGCCCAGGCAGCACGACGCACAGCTGGCCTTCGTGCTCGACGGCCCCGCAGGCACCACCTGCGAGATGTTGCTGGACGACATCGTGATCTTCGACGTCCCGGAACCGGTGCTCGAGATCGCCAACCACCCCGACAACGGCACCGTGACCCTGGGCTTCCACACCGCGCCCGGATCGATGGAGGGCCTCTACTACCAGCTCGAACGCTCCGCCGACCTCTCCGATTGGATCCCCCTCGGACCCGCCACCTGCTCCTTCGGCGGACGCTTCGAAACCAGCGTCCCGCTCGAGCCCGGCAACCGGTTCTTCCGCCTCCGCGGCTTCCTCAACGAACCGTTCCGCCCCGGCATCGCCAACGGCAGCTTCGAGGAAAACGAACTCGAGGACGATTCCCGCACCTCCGACGTCGCCGATTGGCAAACCACCGGCCCGGCCGGCAGCTGGAACCTGCCACCCACCCAATACGACGGCAACGCGCCCGACGGCGACTACGTCGCCTACGCCGGCTCCGGCGGCACCCTCGCCCAGCCGGTCATGCCCCAGCTGATCACCGAACACCGCTACTTCCTCGAGGCCCGCGTCGGCCGCCGCACCGACACCGCCTTCCCCAACCTCACCCCACCCGATGTCTGCCTGATCGTCGACGGCCAGAAGCTCACCCCGGCCACCGCCAGCTCGCCCGCCCCAGCCGCCGGCAACTTCGAACTGTGGCAGCGCGAATACGCCGTCGGCCCCGACCACCCGCTCGCCGGCCGGCCGGTCGTTGTGCTGCTCGACGGCGGCACCTCGGACGGCGCCCCCTGCGAGGTCAACTTCGACGCCGTCGACCTGTGGAGCGAACTCGATCCCTGACCACCCGCCCCGCCACCCACGGCGCCATGCGCCCGCGGCCGCGCCGATCCACCCGGCCAAGGGCTCTCTAACCGGCAAACTGCGGCGTCGCCGGCCCCGGCGCACTCGGATTCCAGTTCCCCCGCGGCGCTGATCCGGCACAGGCAGGACTCCCCACCCAGCAGCCCATCCCCGTCTCCAGCGCGCCGCCCCCAACCCTCCCCCCCGCCTCCCGCGCAAACCACCCTCCAGCCGCCCACCCAATGCATGCCCCACCAACCCTCCCTCCCAACCCTCCCCCCACCCCTCTCCCCCTTGCCCTGATCCCAGTCCCCGGTGCAAGGGCCCCTGCAACAAATCCGTATACGTATACCAAACTGATGAAAACGTCCCGCTTGCTTCCCGTGGCGCGCGAAGGCGTCTATGAGCTGCTGTTCCTGCTCTACGGCGCCGCGCTGGTCGCGCTCCGCCCGACCGTGCGCGGCATGATCGAGGTCGAGGACATGATGGCCTCCGAGCGGATCCGGCGCGACCGGCTGCGCTGGCTCAAGGCGCAAGGATGGATCGAGGCCGCGGAGCAGCGCGGCGGACAGGTGCTCCGCCTGACCGATGCCGGCCGTTCGGCCTTCGCCGGCGGGCGCAACCCGGAGTCGGCATGGAACCGGCGCTGGGACGGCAACTGGCGCATGCTGGTGTTCGACCTGCCCCGCGACGCAAGCCGGGCGCGGGTCGCGTTCTGGCGCTGGCTGCGCGCCTGCCGGTTCGGCCGCCTGCAGGGAAGCGTCTGGATCACCCCCGACCCGGTCCCCGACCTCGCCGCCGCCGCCGCCGAGGCGGGGATCGACCCCGCCCTGCTGCTGATCTTCACCGGACGCGTGGAAGGCGAGGGCCCCCCGGCCACGATCGCCGCCAAGGCGTGGGATTTCCCCGCCATCGACCGCGGCTACCGGCACTACCTCGACTTCGCCAAGCGGACGCTCGGGATCCTGGAAAGCGGTGCCCGCACGCCAAGTCATGCCCAGATGAAGGATCTGTTGCGCCGCGACCGCCGCAACTGGTGGCGGGCGGTGCGACGCGACCCGCTGCTGCCCAAGGACCTCCTGCCACCGTCCTACGCCGGACCCCGCGCCTGGAACGCCCGCCGCCAACTCCACGCCGCTCTCGCCAGGAACCTCAGCCCCCCAGCCTGACCCCCGCCCCACAACTCCGACCGCGCCACCACCCCCACCAGCCTGCATGATCTTCGTATTCGTATACGAATTTGCCGTTCCCCGAATCATCCGCCCCGCCCCACACCCAGACCCCCGCCACCCGCCAATCCCCGTCTCCCCCCACCCCACCCGCTGCAACAAATCCGTATACGTATACGAATCTGTTGCAGCGCACGGAATGAAGCCGAACCCCAGCGGCCGCGGGAACCCGGAGTGCAACAAATTCGTATACGTATACGTAACTGTCGCAGGCGGGATGGAGCACACCGGGTCGGGAGATTGTGTTAGTTGGCGAGGCGGAGGAGAAGGAGAAGGAGGGGGAGGAGGAGGGGGAGGAGGGGGAGGAGGGGGAGCGTTCTGTTAGGACATGGGGGCGGGCGGAATGCTCTGTTGGATTGCGGGGCGGACGGGACGTTGTGTCAGGCCGTGGGGCGGGCGTCTCATCCGCCGCGGCCGGATGGATGCGGCGGTTCCGCCGGCTGCGGGCCTTCGAGCGCCGCAAGTGCCTGGGCGAGCATCCGCATCGGGATTCGTTCCTGCTCGAGGCGTGGCGGAGCGGGGTGGGCGGGATCGGACAACTCGTTGCGGGTCGCCTGTTCTTCCGGGGTCAGGCGCGGGCAGTGGTGGCGGACGGGTTCCGGCTCGGTGGTCCACAGGTGGCGCAGGGCGGCGAGGGTATGGCGGTCCATGAGCAGGGAACGGGCGTGGGGGAAGTGGCTGCGGAGTTGGTCGAGGATCGCGAATCCGTGGGTGTCGAGGTCGCCCCAGTAGTGGAGTGCGCAGCGCCTCAGCCAAGCGGCGCTGGCGAGGGCCGACCACCCGTAGCCGGCGCCGAAGATCACGAGGCTGCGCGGGTGGTCGGGGAAGGCGAGGAAGTTGGTCTCGTTCTCGGTGATGAACGCGCGCGCGACCGGCGGATCGAGGGTGGCGAAGGCCGCGGCGTCGACGGTCAGGTCGAGGCCGAGTCGGTCCGGCGCGGGCGCGCACGCCCGGTCGAGGAAGCGGAGCCGGATCCGCTCCGGCTTGTCGCGGAACCCGTAGCGGCGGGCGAAGCCGCCGGCGCCGCGGAACGCGGTGTCGACGGCCGCGGCGGGCAGCGCCAGATCCAACAGTTCGGCCAGCGTGCCGCGGTGGTGCTCGAGGAACTTGGTATGCACGCCGCGGGCGTCGATCTGGCGCAGCAGCAGCCCGGAGCGCGGATGACTGCGCACCCACTCGACCACCGCCAGCAGGCGGTCCCAGTCGGGCGCGAGGGCGAGCGCCCGGAGCGGCCGCCGGGCCAGCCACGGCAGCAGCTCCGGCCGCTGCGCGCGGGTGGCGGCGGCGAGGGCCCCGAACGCGTCCCACTCGCGCCGCAGGCCGAGCAGCCTGACGGCCTCCGCGCGGTCCCCGACGAGCGCGGCGACCGGCATCTGATTGGCGCCGAACAGGCGGTGGGTGACCGGCTGCCACTCGCAGGTGATCGCGCGCTGGCCGCGCCAGCCCGCGATCCAGTCGCGGACGGCGGCGAAATCGGCGGTGATCTCGCGCGCGGTCGGCCCGGTGAGCGGCAGCCGCAGCGGGAACAGCGTGCCTTCCTGCAGCCCGTCGGCGAGGAGTTCGCCGCGGTCCCAGCGCCGGCGCAGCCGCGCCTTGACGTCGGCCGGGGTGGTCCAGCGGCGGGCGGGTGCGGTCATGGTGCGGTCATGGTGCGGCCCCCGCCTTCTCCTCGCGGTAGGCCTCGATCGTCAGGTTGCGCAGCTGCGAGTCGCGGCCGTCCTCGTTGTGGACGAACCCGACCGAGTCGACGAACGGCTCGATGATGGGGATCTTCTGCAGCGGGGTGACGATGAGGAGCTGCAGGTTGAGCTTCTCGAACAGGCGCAGTCCGTAGTGGGTCGAGTCGTCCGAGCCGCGGCCGAACGCCTCGTCGATCACCACGAAGCGGAACGAACGTGACCTGACCCTGCCCCACTCGAGGCCGAACTGATAGGCGAGGCTGGCGGCGAGGATCGTGTAGGCGAGTTTCTCCTTCTGCCCGCCGGACTTGCCGCCGGAATCCGAGTAGTGTTCGTGCTCGGCGTGGTCCTCCCGCCAGCGTTCGCTGGCGGCGAAGGCGAACCAGTTGCGCACGTCGGTGACCTTGCGGGTCCAGCGGCGGTCGAGGTCGGTCGTCCCCTCGCGGCCGCGGAACCGCTCGATGATCGCCTTGACCTGGAGGAACTTCCGCTCGGAGTACTGGTCGTCTTCGGCGCCGCCGAGCGCCCCCTCGGTGCAGGCGCGCAGCTCGGACTGGAACGCGCGGATGTCCTGGTCGGGCACGGGTGCGGCCTCGAGCTCGATGTAGCGGCCCGGGTTGTAGTCGATCTCGACCAGTGACTTGTTGATGCAACCGATCCGCTCGCGGATCGTCTCGCGCTGCTGGCTGAGGTGGGCGTTGAAGTTCGCGATCTCGCGGATCGTGTTCTGGTTGAGCAGCTCCTTGAAGCGGCTCTCGAAGCGCGGCAGGTCGTCGTCGCGCAGCCGCAACAGCAGGGCGCGGAACTCGCCCGCGGCCTCGACCGCGGCGTCGATCTCGCGCGTTTCGGCCTCGAACTCGGCGCGAAACCCCTGCATGCGCGCGATCATGCGGTCGCGCACGGCAGTGGCGGCCTTGTCGCGGGAGTCGATGCGGTCCTGCAGCCACTCGCGGGTCTCGCGCTCGCGCTGGTCGCAGCCCTCGATGGTGACGGCCCTGCCGCCGAGGGCCGCCTCGCGGATGGCGGCAAGGCGGTCGTGCCAGGCGCGCAGGGCGTCGGCATCGGTGCGGGCGAGGGTTTCTCCGGTGGCGTCGAGGGCGGCCTGGTTGGTGGCGATCCGGTCCTCGATGGCGCCGAGTTTCCGCGCTTCCTCGCCGTGCCTTGCCTCGTCCTCGGCGATCGACTGGCAGACGAGGCGGAGGCGCTCGTTGAGCTGGCGGAGGACGTCGGAGGCGTTTTCCAACTGGTGGCGTTCGTGTTCGAGGGCGGCGATCTCCCTGGCGACGCCCTCCCAGTCGACTTCGCGGAAGTCGCGGTATTCCTCGAGCTTGGAGAGCAGCGAGAGGCGCTCGCGCAGGGCGCGGCGGGCGGCGTCGGCGCGGGCGAGGCGGGCGGCGATCGCGGCGCCCTCGGTCTCGATGCGGGCCTTGGTTTGCTCGAGGGCAGCGATCTTCGCCTCGTTGCTCCAGCCGAGGATGTAGCGTGAGCGGTCGTCGATGCGGTGGCGGTCGTCCTTCTCGTGGCGTTCGCCGGGGGACTTCATCTGTCCGGCGCGGGTGATGGCGCGGGACTCGCGGCGGAACTGGTCGGGGGTGTTGCAGCAGGCGACGTCGAAGCGGTGGGCGAGTTCGCGCTCGAGCCAGTCGCGGAAGGGTGAGTCGGGGCGGACCTCGAGCTTGCGGACGATCGAGTCGGGGTGGAGTTCCGGCAAGCTCTCGGCCTGGCGTGGGGGGCGGACGCGGAAGTAGACGAGGCGGCCGCGCAGGTGGGTGCGGTCCACCCACTCGACGACCTGCGGGTAGTGGGCGTCGGGCACCAGCAGGGAGAGTCCGAAGTTGTGGAGGAGCCGCTCGGCGGCGCCTTCCCAGGCGGATTCGGCGGGCCGCACCTGGAGCAGCTCGCCGGCGAAGGGCATCCCGCCGGGGGCGAGGGCGAGGGCATCGCACAGGGCCTGCCGGATGGCGACCTGGGCGGCGGTGATGTTGTTGCGGCGGGCCTTGAGGCTGTCGATCTCGGCGCTGACCGCGGCGAGTTCGTCCTCGCGGCCGCGCATCGCGACCGCGTCCTCGGTGATGCGGTTCTCGAGGGCGGCCTCGTCGGATTCGCCCTGCTGCCTGAGGGCGGCGATGCGGTCATGCCGGGCGATGAAGGCGGGCTCGTCGCGGGCGGCGGGCACGTCGCCGAGGCTCGCGGCGAGGGCGGCGCAGCGGTCGAACTTGGCCTTGCGGCGGTCGCGGTCGGCGGCGAGTCCGGTGATGCGGTTAGAGAGGGTGGCGATGCGGTCGCCGCCGTTCGCGGCGATCTGGCGCTGGAGGTCGGCCTGGTCGCGCCGCCGGGCGGCGAGGGCGTCGGCGGCGGATTGGAGGCGGGCGGTCTGGCGCTCGTGATCGGACCGCAGGGCGAGGGCGCGCTTCTCGAGCAGCCCGAGCTTCAGCGCGGCGAAGTGGGGCGCGAGGAAATCGCGGGCGACGCGGTGGTCCTCGGCCTCGGCGCGCAGCGCATCGTGCCGGTCGCAATCGGCGGCGATCGGCTCCAGCAGCTCGACCTGCCGCTTGGCCCGGAGCACCGCGGCGTGCGCGCGGTCGAGGTCGTCGAAGTGGCCGACCAGCGCCGCGATCCGCGCCTCGACGTCGAACGGCTCGAGCATGTGCTCGCGCACGAAGTCGGTCAGGTTGCCGACCGACTTCATCGACACCGTCTGATAGAACAGGTCGAGCGCCTGCTCGGAATCGATGCCGAAGCGGCGGCGGAACCACGCGCCGTATTCCGGGAAGGAGTCGAACGGGTTGGCGCCGGCCTGGCGCAGCCGTCGGCGCAGCTGCGGGATGTCGCCGCCGAAGTCGGCGAAGTCGGCGGCGATCGACAGCGCGCGCTCGGCGCCGACGTAGAACCGCGCCGGCTGGCCGTGCGGGTCCTTCATCCACAGCACACAGGCGAGGGTGACGGTCTGGTCGTAGCCGCTGTTGTGGAACACCGCCAGCAGCACCGAGAACGAGTCGGGGTCCCGCAGGCTGACCGGCTTCACCGCGCCGACGCCGCTCTCGGAGCGTTCGGTGCGGTGGTGGCCGAGCACGTAGGAGCGCAGGCTGCGCTCCTTGAACCCGGCGCCGGCCGCCTTGTTGTAGATGATCTTCTGGGCCGGCACCAGCAGGGTGGTGATCGCATCGACCAGGGTGGACTTGCCGGAGCCGATGTCGCCGGTCAGCAGGCAGTTGCGGCCCTCCGGGCGGAGGATCCAGACCCGCTGGTGGAAGGTGCCCCAGTTGAAGACCTCGAGGCGCTGCAGGCGGAAGCCGGTGAGCGCGTCATCGGCGGCGAACTCGAGCGCGAGGGTGTCGTCGTCAGTCTTCATCGGCGTCCGCGGCGGCGGCCTCGAGGTGCCGGCGGTAGGCCTCGAGCCGGGAGTCGAAGTCAGCCAGCCACTGCGCGTCGACAAACGCCTTGAGGATCCGCCGCACTTCGTAGGCCGCGGGTTGCGCCGGGCCGGGCGCGCCCTTGAGCCTGCGCACGAACCCGAGGTCGACGATCTTGTTGAGGTGCGCCTCGACCTGCTCGGTCAGGCGCGCCTCGTTCGCCTGCGCCGGCAGGAACACCCGCAGCATCTCGACGACCTCGTCGCGGCTGAGCACCAGCCGCGCCTCGCCGCCGGAGGCGTCGGACTCGGCGAGCTTCCGCCGCAGCAACGCGAGCAACAGGCTGACCGGAAACGACAGCGGCCGCCGCGGATAGAGGCGCGGCACCCGTGCCGCCGCCCCGGGCTCCGCGTCCGCCCCGGGGTCCGGCTCGCGCGCGCGCAGGAACGCGTAGCCCTCCGCCTCGTCGAGCACCAGCTCGAGGTCGAGCACCCCCGCGTAGTCGCGCACCCGCGCCTCCAGACCGGCCAGGCGGCCCCACAGCGCAGGGTCGTTTTCCTGATAGACCACCCCCTTCAGCAGCGGGATCACCACGCCGGAAAGCGCGGGCTCGGCGGCGGGGGCAGGCGGTGGTTCCGGGGCGTTCATCGGGCGACCGGTGGCTTCAGCGGACGAAGATCACGCGGGGCAGGCGCGCGGACTTGGTTAGAGGCGTGCCGTCGCCCGCGGTCGCGGTCCACCGGATCGTTTCCTCGGCCGCCTCGTCGACGGTGATGGTGAACGACCCGCAGGCGAGCTCGAGGTAGGCGATCACCTCGGCCAAGGCGTGTTCGAGCGGGCGCATTGCCACCAGTTCGCCCAGCGTCACCTGTGGCGCCGCGCGCAGCGCGTGGCGGATGTGCTCCTTGAGCGCCGCCTTGTCGACCAACCGCACCGCGAACAACACCGAGGCGTCGAGCGCCTCGCCGGACGCCTCGAGCACCGTCGCCGCCAGCGCGGGCTTGAACCCGGGCGTGAACAGCGGCCGCTCGAACGGCAGCGAGACCGCCGCCGCCGTCGCTCCGATCCCGGCAAACGCCGCCCCCGGCGGCGGCGTGTCGCGCAGCCGCAGCGCCTGCGCCTCGATGCCCCGCAGCAGGTCCATGATCCGGCGGTTCTCGAGCCATGCCTGGTCGTCGAGGAACCGCCGCAGCTGCCGCGACAGCTCCGCCACCGTGCGCTGGGTGCGGTCGCCCGCCTGCAGCCAGTCGTAGTGCACCCGCCGCAGCCGCGGGTCCGGCTCGGACGCCTGCACCGCCGGGTGGCCGCACACCCGGTCTAACAGGTCCGTGAGTTCCTGCTGGCGGCGGTCGGACATCAGGAAGTCCCAGAACGCGCGGAAGCTGCGGCCCTGGTCGGACTCGTCGATGGCGTCGCGGCGGCCGAGGATTTCCTCGAGCAGCGCGGCCTTGCCGCCCTCCCACAGGGCGATGCGCTCGCGCACCGAGCGGTCGAGCCGGCGGAAGTTGTGCTCGACCTCGCGGAAGTCGGCGAGCAGCTCGCGGGCCATCTGGCTGAACTGCTGGAACCGGTCGCGGATCGCGGTATCGTCCAACAGCTCGAGCTGGCCGGCGCGGGCGCGCGCGATCTCGGCGTCGACCTCGCGGCGCCGGCGCTCGAGTTCCGCGAGCCGGGCGGCGGGGTCGGCCTGCGAGCCGGTGGCGATCTGGCGCAGCAGCTCGATGAGCATCAGCAACCGCGACTCGGTGCCGACGAACGCGCGGGCCTCGAGGCCGCCGAGCCAGCCGATCACCCGCTCGGTTGCCGGCAGCAGGTCGAACTCCGGCTCGTCGCTGCCGTGCGGATAGAACTTCCGCAGCCAGCCCTTCTGCGGCGATGCCCAGTCGTTTAGGTAGTCGCGCGCCGGGCGGGGGAACGCGTCGGCGCCGAGGCGCTCGCGCAGGCCGAACAGGTCGTCCTCGAGGGCCTCGGCCAGGTTGGCCTCGGCCATGCTGCGGACGTTCGGCCGGATGAACACCCGGTGCAGGAACGAGACAACCAGCGCCGCATGGTCCGACCGCAGCAGGCGCCACGTCGGGTGGTCGCGACGCAGCAGTTCGAGCGTGTCGTAATCGAGTTCCGCCATCCGCCTGCCGGGGTCCGGCGCGGGAACCGCCGGCCGCCCCGCCGGTTCGCCGTGTCGCGCGGAGTTGGCAGCCGATTGGCGCCGCTGTCAACCGCCGGTTTGCCCGCCGGTTTGCCCGGTCCCCCCGCAGCCCGGTCCCTCCGCCGCGCGCGGCCTTCCGTCCGCGCCTGCAGGGTTCCGCGGTGCGGCCGATGCGGCGGCGGGTTCCGGGGGGGGGCAAACTTGCACTTGTGGGAGCGCCCCGGCCGGGTGATTGATGGCGGCGACGCCGAGGATGAGCGATCCGCCGACCAGCCCGCCGCCCGCCGCGGCGCCCCCGTGGGAGGCCAGGGAGAACGGGCCCCGCAAGGGCCGGCAGCGGCGCGCACTCACGTGGGCTGTGGGCGCCGCCGTCGTCGGCGCGGTCGCCTACGGCCTGCGGCCGCAGCCGATCGAGGTCGAGACCGCCGCGGCGGCCCGCGGCCCGCTGACCGTCCACGTCATCGAGGAGGGCCGCACCCGCATCCGCAACCGCTACGTGGTGGCCGCCCCGGTCGCCGGCCGCATGCGCCGCGTCGACCTCAAGCCCGGCGACCCGGTCGAGGCCGGCGTCACCGTGCTCACCGCGGTCGAGCCCTCGCTCGCCCCGCTGTTGGACGCGCGCAGCCGCGCCGAGGCCGAGGCCCGCGTCCAGGCCGCCGACGCCCTGGTCAAGCGCGCCCAACAGAACCTCGACCTCGCCCGCACCGCCAGCGACTTCGCGCAGGCCAACTGGCAGCGCGTGCAGAACGTCACCCGCAAGGGCGCCATCTCCGACACCGACCGCGACGTCGCGCAGCGCGAGGCCCTGATGCGCGAGCGCGAGGTCCACTCCGCGGAGTTCGGGCTCAAGGTCGCCGAATACGAGCTCGCCCAGGCCCGCGCCGCGCTGCTCCAGATCGACGCCCCCGCCTCCGGCGCCGCCGTGGAGGTCCGCCCGCCGGTCAGCGGCGTGGTCCTCCGCGTGATGCAGGAAAGCGCCACCGTGGTCACCCCCGGCACCCCGATCCTCGAGGTCGGCGACACCGCCGACATCGAGATCGAGGCCGAGATCCTCTCCCGCGACGCGGTCCCGATCAGACCGGGCACCCGCGCCGAGATCGAACAGTGGGGCGGCAATCCACCGCTCGCCGCCCGCGTCCGCCGCGTCGAACCCGCCGCCTTCACCAAGGTCTCCGCCCTCGGCGTCGAGGAACAACGCGTCTACGTCCTCTGCGACCTCGTCGACCCGCCCGACGCCGCCCGCTCCCTCGGCGACCGCTTCCGCGTCGACGTCAAGGTCGCCGTCTGGCACGCCGACGACACCCTGCTCGTCCCCGCCGGCGCCCTGTTCCGCGAGGGCAGCCAGTGGCACGCCTTGGCCTTCGACCGCGGCCGCGCCCGCCGCGTCACCCTCGACGCCGGCCGCACCGACGGCCGCCACACCGAGGTCCTCGCCGGCCTCGACCCCGGCACCGAGGTCCTCGTCCACCCGCCCGACACCGTCACCGACGGCACCCGCGTGCGGAAACGCGTCCGTTAGCATCCCCTCGCCCCGGCGTCCTTCTCGACCGCCTCGCGCAGCTCCTTGAGGAAGCCCGGCAGGGCGGACTCGACGCGGTTCCAGTTGGGGATCAGGGGCCACGAGACCGGATCGCCGAGGTGGGCCTGGGCGGCCTCGCGGATGCTGCGCGCGAACGTCGCCACCGCGCTCTCCTCCTCGTGGCGCGGGAACCCGAGGCCGTTGATCGCCGCATCCGCGCCGTAGGCGCGCAGGATGTCCTCCGCGTGGCGGGTGTAGGCGAACTGGAGCGTGTCGAACAGCCCGCGGTCCAGCTTGATCCCCTCGCTGGCCATGCGGCGGAAGATCGAGCGCATGATGTCGACCGCCATCCGGTTGAGGCCCCGCTCCGGGTCGCGCCGCGAGAGCGTCCGGTGCTTGTGGTCATAGTTGGCGCACAGCTCCGCCTGGCAGATCGCGCGCGGTGTCGAGTTGCGGAACACCTCGGCCAGCATCCCGATCTCCAGCCCCCAGTCGAACGGGATCCGGTTGCGCCGCGCGAGGTCGATGTCCATCGCGATCTCGCCCGAGAGCGCGTAGCGGAAGCCGTCGAGATAGACCAGCAGCGGCTGCGGCCCGAGCATGCTCTTGAGCGCGCGCAGCACCGGGGTCACCAGCAGCCGCATCACCCGCCCGTTGAGCTTGCTGCTGACCCGCGCGTAGTAGCCCTTGCAGAAGTCGAACCCGAACGCCGGGTTGGCCACCGGATAACACAGCCGCGCCAGCAGCTCGCGGTCGTAGGTGACGATGTCGCAGTCGTGCATCGCGATCATCCGCGCCTGTTCGCTGGCCAGCACGTAGCCGAGGCACAGCCATACGTTGCGCCCCTTGCCCGGCGGGCCGGCGGCCAGCTCGGCCGCGCTCAGCTCGGACAGCAGCCGCCGCATCCGCGGCCCGTCGTTCCACAACAGGACCGGCCGCTGCGGCAGCTGCGCGAAAAACGCCTTCGCCTTGCGCCAGTCGGCCCGGTCCGCGCCGTCGATGCCCACCACCATCTGGCGCAGGTAGCGCACCTTCTGCAGGTTGGCGACGATGCGGGCCAGCGCCGGCGTGCCCATTTCCCGCAGGTGGCACGGCAGCACCAGCGCGATCGGCATCTCGCGCGCGAAGCGCTCGAGGTCGCGCTCCAGCCGCGCCGTGTTGCGCGCGCCCAGGCGGTGGAGCGTGGCCACCGCCCCGGTCTGGAAGAAGTCGGGCATCGTCTATCAGCCGCCGGCGGCGTGCCGCGCGCGCCGCCGCCTGCCGGCAGCACCCGGCGACGATGACAGCGCGGCGCCCCGGTGCAAGGTTGTTCTGCGCGCGCGCCGGCCGTTGACCCCGCGCCGCGCCGGCCGTATCAGTGCCCGCGTGACGCTGGTCGTCGTGCACTATCACCTGCGTCCCGGCGGCGTCCGGCGCATCATCGAGCTGGCCACGCCGTGGCTGGCCGGCAGCATGCCGCTCGCCCGCGTCGTCCTCGCCACCGGCGAGGCGGCCTCCGCCGCCTGGCACCGCGCCTTCGCCCGCAGCCTCGCCCCGGTGCCGGTCGAGGTCCGCGTCGCCCCCGCGTTCCGCTACCGCTCCGAACAACGGCTCGCCCCGGCCGCCATCGCCCGCCGGATCCGGCGCGCGCTCGCCCGGCTGCTCGCCGCCGGCGACTGCGCCGTCTGGATCCACAACCCGGGCGTCGGCCGCAACCTCGCGCTCGCACGCGAGGTGGCCGCCGCGTGCGCACGGCACGGGGTCCCGCTGCTCGCCCACCACCACGACTGGTGGTTCGACCAGCGCTGGCAGCGCTGGCCGGAGATCCGGCGCAGCGGCTTCCCCACGCTCGCCTGCGCCGCGCGCGCCGTCTTCCCCCCGGCCGGGCACGCGGTCCACCTCGTGATCAACCGGGCCGACGCCGCCGTCCTCACAACCCACCCCGGCGCCCGCGCCCGCTGGGTCCCCAACCTGGCCATCCCGGCCGCCGCCCCGGCGCCCGCCCGCGTGCGCGCCGCGCGGCGCTGGCTGCGCGGCCTCCCCGGCCCCGGCGCCGCCCCCGTCTGGCTGGTCGCCTCGCGCACGCTGCGCCGCAAGAACCTCGGCGAGGCCCTGCTGCTGACCCGCTGGCTGCGCCCCGGGGCATGGCTGCTCGTCACCGGCGGCCCGAGTTCCGCCGACGAGGCGCCGTACCACCGCGCGCTCCAACAGGCCGCCCGCCGCCACCGCTGGCCGTTGCTGTTAGGGATCCTCGCCGGCCGCGGGGGCGGCCACCCGCCGATCCCGGACCTGCTCGCCGCCTGCGAGGCCGCCGTGTTCACCTCGATCCACGAGGGCTTCGGGCTGCCCTACCTGGAGGCCGCGGCCGCGGGCCGCCCGCTGGTCGCCCGCCGCCTGCCGTGGATCATGCCCGACCTCGCCCGCTTCGGCCTGCGCTTCCCCCACTCCTACGAGGAGGTGTTCATCGACCCGGGGCTGTTTGGCTGGGCCGCCGAGCGCGACCGCCAGGCAGCCGGTTTCCGGCGCTGGCGCAACCGGCTGCCGCGCGCCGTCCGCGGGCTGGCCGCCCCGCCGGCGCTGCTCGCCCATCCCGGCCCCGCGCCGGTCGCCTTCAGCCGTCTCACTCTAACCGCGCAGCTCGAGGTGCTGGCCCACCCCGCGCCCGACTCGTGGGCGGCCTGCCTGCCGTGGAACCCGCAGCTCGCCCGCTGGCGCAGGCTGGCCGCCGCCGGCGCCCTCCGGCCCACCCGCTGGCCGCGGCGGGCGCAGCAGGTGCTCGGCGGTGCCGCCTACGCGCGCCGCCTGCGCGCCGCCCTCGCCGCCGCGGCCCTTCCGCCCGCTCCCGCCGCCGTGCCCGTGCCCTCGGCCGCCGTGCAGGCCGACTTCATCCGCCGGCGCCTCGCCCCCGAACACCTCCACCCATTGCTGTGGGAATGCTCCCCGTGACCCCGCGCGCCGTTGTCTTCGACGTCTACAACACGCTGCTGGAAATCGGCGCCCCGCCGGCCGGCACCGGCCCGCGCTGGCGCCGCCTCGTCCACCGCCTGACCGGCGCGCCGCCCGCCCTGGCCCACGGCGAGTTCCTGCGCGCCACCGAGCGCGTGGTCGCCCGCCACCACGCCGCCGCCCGCGCCGCCGGCATCCCGTGGCCCGAGGTCGCGTGGCCGGCCGTCGTCACCGAGGCGTTCCCGCAGCTGGCCGCCCTCGCCCCCGCCGCGCTCGACGAGTTCGTCCTCGCCGAGGTGCGGCTCCGCCGCACGGTGCGGCTCGCCCCCGGCGCCGCCCGCTGCCTCCGCCGCCTGCGCGACCGCCATGTCCTGTTAGGCCTCGCCTCCAACGCCCAGGCCTACACCCTGCGGGAACTCGGGGCCGCCCTGCGCGCCGCCCGCCTGCCGCTCGCCCTGTTCGAGCCCGGCCTCCGCTTCTGGTCCTTCGAGCACGGCTTCAGCAAGCCCGACCCCCACGCGTTCCGCATCCTCGCCACCCGCCTGCTCGCCCGCGGCATCTCCCCGCCCGAGATCCTCATGGTCGGCGACCGCCCGGACAACGACCTCCTCCCCGCCCGCGCCCACGGCTGGCAGGCGTGGCACCTGACAACCTCCCCGGGCCCGGTCACCGCGCCGCTGCCCGCCGGCCCGTGGCCCGACCTGCTCGCCGCCCTCGACCGCACCTGACCACGCCCGCCCCACGCCCGCCGCGCCACCCGTCAGCCACCGGGCTGCTGGCGCCGCGCCTGCGCGCCGGGCCGGCGGCGCTGCGCGGGCGCCAGCCAGCGGCACTGCCACGGCCCGAGGGTGGTCGGGCGCGCGGCCGGCCCGCCGGGCGGGTCCAACAGGTCGCGCCAGTCCCCGTGGCCGAGGAAGTTGGTGGTGGTCGCGGCCGGCACCTCCTGCCGCTGCCCGGTGAAGTTGCACCACGCCAGCAGGCGGTGCCCCTGGCCCGGCGAGCTGCGCGCGATCCCTAACAGCCCCGGCGCCGGGCACAGGATCTCCTGGCCGCCGTCGGGGTGGAAGGCGGCGCAGGAGCGGCGGACGCGCAGCATCGCGGCCAGCGCGCCGAGGATCCGGCCCATGCCGGTGGCCGGGTCGGCGAGCGCGGCCTCGAGCTCGGCGCGCTCCCAGCGCCGGCGGTTGATGTCCCGCGGCTGCCCGGCGGCGGCGCCGGCCTGCCAGTTGCGGGTGCCGACCATGGTGTGGAACCACAGCGCCGGGATGCCGCGCAGCGCCATCGCCACCGCCTGCGAGCACAGCAGCCGCCGCAGCCCGCCCTCCGGGTCGCCCGCGAGGTCGAGCGCGTCGCGCCACGCGATGTTCAGCTCGTACGGCCGCTTGCCGCCGCCTTCCACCGCCCGCATCCCGGCCAGCCCGCCGCGCTCGCGCGCCTGGCCGACCAGCCACTCGAGCTCGCCGGCGGGCAGCAGCCCCTCGAGCGGCCGCAGGCCGATGCCGTCGTGGCTCGCCGTGAAGTTCACGAACGTGCAGCCGCGCGGCGGCGCGCCGTGCCCCGCCAGCCAGCCGGCCAGCGCCCGCGCGTCGCCGCGCAGCAGCGCGTGGAGCAGCAGCGGCGGCAGGGTAAACTGATAGACGGCGTGCGCCTCGTCGCCCTCGCCGAAGTAGGAGGTGTTTTCCCGGTGCGGCACGTTCGTTTCGGTGAGCAGGACCACGTGCGGCGCCACCAGCTGCAGGAAGTCGCGCAGCAGCTTGACCACCTCGTGCGTCTGCGGCAGGTGCACGCAGCCGGTCCCGCGCTCCTTCCACAGGTAGGCCACCGCGTCGAGCCGGATCACCCCCGCGCCGTGGGCGAGGTAGCCGAGCAGGATGTCGAGGAACTCGAACAGCACGTCCGGCGAGCGCCAGTTCAGGTCCACCTGGTCGGCGCTGAACGTCGTCCAGACGTGCCGCAGGCCGCCGGCCGTGGCCGTCGGCGAGAGCAGCGGCGTGACCCGCGGCCGGACCACCTGCGACAGGTCGGCGGCGGGATCCTCCTCGATGAAGTAGTGGCGGTCCGGCGCGATGCCCTGCACGTAGCGCCGGAACATCGGGTTCTTGCGCGAGCAGTGGTTGAGCACCAGGTCGAACATCAGCCGCCACTCGCCGGCCAGCCCGCGGATGTCGTCCCAGCTGCCGAACGCGGAGTCGACCTGACGGTAGTGCACCACCGCGAAGCCGCCGTCCGACGACGCCGGGAAGAACGGCAGCACGTGGAGCGTGTCGAAGGCCCCCGCGAAGTGGGCCGCGCAGAACCGCCCCAGCGCCTGCAGCGGCGGCCGCCCGGCCTCGCGCACGATGTCCGGATAGGTGATCAGCACCGCGTCCGACTCGTTCCACGTCGGGTGGTTGCCGGCCTTGACCGGCGCCACCCCGTAGCGGCCGACGAGCATGTAGAAACGGTCGGCAAGGTCTTCGGCCGCGGCGGCGCCGTAGAGGAACGCCAGCCGTTGCCGGATGCGGTCGAAGGTTCTCCTCCGGATCAGCTTCATCGTCGTCATCCCTGCTCGAGCGAGAGCTGGCCGAACGCCCCGCGCAGCGCCCGCTGCAGCGCGGCGTAGCCGTAGTGGCGCTTGGCCAGTTCGAAGTTGGCCTCCACCATCTCGGCGCGCAGGCGCGGGTCGTCGAGCACCCGGCGCACCGCGGCCACGGTGTCCTCGGTGACGTAGCCGTCCATGGTGATCGTGCGGAACCCCTTCGGCTCGATGTCCTGGACGAAGGTCGAGTAGCGGTTGGCGACCACCGGCTTGCGGAAGTAGAACGCCTCGATCAGCGCGTTGCCGAAGCCCTCCTGCACGCTCGGATAGGTCACCAGGTCGGCGTGCGGATAGAGGTCCCACAGCGTGTAGAGCTTGCGCCCCTCGTCGTCGAGCTGGCGGCGGTCGCTCACCCGGTCGGAGACGATCCGCAGGTCCACGCCCTCCTCCTCGGCGAGGCGGACGAGCATGTGCTGGTACTGGTAGCCCTCGTCGCCGGCGTCGTGCGAGATCACGAGCTTGCAGCGCGGGTCCTTGAGCATCGCCACCAGCTTGATCGCGTGCTCGATCCCCTTGCGCGGCACCACGCGGGTGGGCTGCAGGATGAACAGGTCGTCGGGCGCGAGGCCGAGCTCGCGGCGCACGTCGGCCGCCCACGTGTCGCGGGCCAGCGGCAGGTCCTCGAAGCGGAACACGTTGGGCACCAGCACCGAGCTCAGGCCCTTGCGGTGCGCGAGTTGCTCGCGGGCCGACTGGCTGATCACCGTGTGCACCACCCGCGGCAGCCGCGGCGGGAAGGCCATGTCGAGGTAGTCGCAGACCGCGTTGATCGAGAACCTGGTCCGCTCCCAGTAGAAGTCGTGGTGGTGCGCGACCGCCGGCATCGCGGTCTCCGCCAGGAACTCGGTGAGCGCCACCCCCATCGGCACGTGCACCGGGATGGTGAGCACGTTCTCGGGCACCAGCACGTCGAGGTCGAACCGCTCGCGGAACCGCCGCAGCATCGCCTCGAGGTAGCGCGCCACCTCGCGGATCCGGTCGGTGACCAGCGGGTCGCGCACCGTCACCCCCCAGATGCGCTCGTTGATCCACCGGTTCTCGGGATGCTCGAAGTGGGCCTCCGGCACGCACATCGAGGCCACCTCCGGGCGGTCGCTCAGCCCGGAGAACCAGAACGCCTGGTGGCCGTCCGCCTCCAGCACGTCCGCCCACTTGCGGCTCTCCAGCGACACCCCGTCGGTGCCCGCAAACCTGGTTGAGACGAAACCCACGCGCATGACCTGGCACATCCATGCGCCGGCCGCCACGGCCGCGGCGCCGGCGGGCCACGCGGCCCGCGGATGCCGCCCGGGCCTGCGGCACGGCGCGTTTCCGATCCGCGCCACGATGCCAGAACCGGTGGGGATGTCAAACCGCCCGGCCGCCCGGCCGCAACCGCCCGGCCGCGGCGGACGATTTCACCGCCCTTTCACCGCCGCTTCATCGTCGCCTCACGGCGACCTGTCACCCCTGCCCCGCCATGAACGAAGACCTCGTCATCACTCGCCGCCTCCTCACCGCGCTCCGCACCTGGCTCGGCCGCCTGCTCGGCGCCGCCGGCTGGCTGCTCAGCCTCGGGCTGGTTGCCGCCGGACTGGCCCTCGCCGCGCTCGCCGCGCTGGTGTGGCTGCTGCCCGGCGGCGGCGCCGGCCTCGCCGCCGCGCTGCTGCCCTGCGGCGCGGTGCTCGGCGCCGCCGGCACCGCCCTGCTCGCCCACCGCTGCGACGTCGCCGCCCGCCGGCTGCGCGCCGCACCCGCCGGCCGCGGCGGAATCGGCGATCACATTCCTTGAGTTCCGCGGCAGGCACGTTAGAATGCCGCCGCAGTGAAGGTTCAACGCATGGCGTCGCGGGGAATGGTCCCCGCCCGGCTCGCGGTGGCGGCGGCCCTGCTCCTCGCCTCGTGCGACAACCCGCGCACCGCCGCACTGCGCGAACTCGACCGCCGCGGCCTGCCCGCCAACGCCGTCGCCCTCGCCGGCGCCGCCGACCGCGGCGACCACGAGGTGCTCGACCTGCTGCTGGCTGCCGGGGTCTTCCCGGACCACCGCGACGCCCACGGCCGCACGCCGCTGATGGCCGCCGTCGGGCGCGGCGACGTCGCCACCGCCTTCCGCCTGATCCAGGCCGGCGCCAATGCCGACGCCCAGGCCGATGATGAGTCCACCGTGCTCTCGGTCGCCGTGGCCTGCGGCGAAATCGCCGTCATCGACCGCCTGCTCAAGGCCGGCGCCTGGCCCGACGGCCGCATGCCCGACGGCGACCGGCTGGTGCCGTGGGCGATCCGCCACGGCCGCCTGCTCGTGCTCGAGCACATCCTCGACCACGGCAGCCTCGACCCCAACCAGCACGACCACGCCGGCAACCCCCTCGTCCACGTCGCCCTCGGCGCCGAACGCCCCGAGATCCTCACCGCCCTGCTCGACCGCGGCGCCGACCCCACCGCCCCCGACACCGCCGGCCGCAGCCTCCTGCTCGCCGCCATCCAGGACCGCCCGCGCCCGCTCGTCGACCTGCTGCTCGCCCGCGGCATCGACGCCTCGTCCCGCCCCCCGGCCGCCGGCTCGGCGATCACCGCCGCCATCGACCGCGGCTGGCCCGAACTCGCCGCGCCCCTCGTCGCCCGCGGCGCTGATCCCAACCAGCCCGCTGCCGACGGCCGCACCCCGCTCGACCTCGCCCTCGCCGCCCGCGACCCCGGCCTCACCTCCACCATCGTCCGGCTCGGTGCCCGGCCCGGCTCCGGCCACTGGGACGACCTGCTCGACCAGCTCTACCACCAGCACGAGCTGCCGCTGCTCGGCGCCCTGCTCGGCGCCGGCGTGCCCGCCGACTTCCTCGACCAACGCGGCCGGCCGATCGTCGAGGCCGCCTTCGCCGACCAGTTGCCCGCCGCCGCCTGCCTGTTCCTCGGCTTCGGCGCCCCCGCCCGCGACGCCCTCTATCAGGCCGTGGCGCGCGGCGACCGCGCCGCCGTGCGCCTGCTCCTCGACCACCGCTGCCCCGCCAACCCCGCCCGCACGCCGTGGCTCGACACCCCGCTGGCCGCCGCCGCCCGCGCCGGCGACGCCCCCACCGCCCGCCTGCTCCTCGACTGCGGCGCCGACCCGGAAACCCCCGGCCTCGAGGGCCAACGCCCGCTCGCCGTCGCCGCCCTCCTCGGCCACGGCGCCGCCGTCGCCGCCCTCCTCGACGCCGGCGCCGACCCCGAGGCCGCCGTCACCCACCCCGTCAGCGACGCCTTCGCCGCCCACGCCGACTCCACCCTCCAGTGGACCCTCAAGCGCGACGAGCGCGTCAGCCCGCTGATGCTCGCCGCCCACTCCGGCGACGTCGAGGCCATCGGCCAGTTGCTCGCCCACGGCGCCCAACCCCACCGCTACACCCGCTACAACAAGCGCTACCCGATCAACTTCGCCTCCCGCAAGGGCCACGTCGCCGCGATGCGCCTGCTGCTCGGCAAGGACCCCGCCGCGGAACAGCGGCGGATCGTCATCGACCTCTCCGACCAGGCCGCCCGCGTCCTCGACGCCTCCGGCGCCGAGGTCTTCTCGTTCCCCGTCTCCACCGGCCGCAAGGGCTACGCCACCCCCACCGGCGACTACGTCATCACCAACAAGCACCGCCACTGGACGTCCACCCTCTATCAGGCGTCGATGCCCTACTTCCAGCGCCTCAGCTGCGGCGACTTCGGCCTCCACCAGGGCAACGTCCCGGGCTACCCCGCCTCCCACGGCTGCATCCGCGTGCCCGCCGGCAAGGCCGCCCGCCTGTTCGCCCTAACCGACCTCGGCGACCGCGTCCAGATCGTCAGGTAACCCCCGCCGGCCACCACCCGCACCCCGCCCGCGGCGGCGCACCCGCAGCCCCCGCCCGCGGCCCCCGCGGCCTCACGTCACCACCAGCGCCGCGGAACCGGTCTCCCCGGTGCGGATCCGGATCGCCTCCTCCACCGGCGAGATGAACACCTTGCCGTCGCCGATCTTCCCGGTGTTCGCGCTCCTGACGATCGCCTCGGCCACCGCCTTGGCCTGCGCGTCGTCGATCACCACCTCGACCTTCACCTTCGGCAGGAAATCCACCGTGTACTCGCTGCCACGGTAGATCTCGGTGTGCCCCTTCTGCCGCCCGAACCCCTTCACCTCGGTCACCGTCATGCCCTGCACGCCCACCTCGGTGAGCGCGTCCTTGACTTCCTCCAGCTTGAAGGGCTTGATGATCGCTTCGATTCTCTTCATGGGTCCGGCAGGATTGACTGGGTTCGGGAAGCAGCAGGCGTGCCAATCTGCGTGGCCACCCGCATCGCGCCCGCCCCTCGCACCCTAGCACCCGCGCCGCCCTTGGCGAGGGCGAAATCATCTTCCTGGTTGGCTCCCAGCCCTCCCCCGTGCACCCTGCCTGCCGCCGATGCCCGACTCCTTCGTCCACCTCCACCTGCACACCGAATACTCGCTGCTCGACGGCATGTGCCGCACCACCGAGGTCGCCCGCCGCGCCGCCGAGCTCGGCATGCCCGCCGTCGCCATGACCGACCACGGCAACCTCTGCGGCGCGATCGAGTTCTACCAGGCCTGCACCGCCGCCGGCGTCAAGCCCCTCCTCGGCTGCGAGATCTACCTCGCCCCCGCGTCGATGCACGACAAGCGCGAGGTCCCCGGCCGCAAGCGCGCCACCCACCTCACCCTGCTCGCCCGCCACGCCGCCGGCTGGCACAACCTCAGCAAGCTCGTCACCCACGGCCACCTCGAGGGCCTCTACCACGGCCGGCCGCGGGTCGACCGCGACGCCCTCGCCGCCCACGCCGCCGGCGTCACCTGCCTGACCGGCTGCATCTCGGGCCCCGTCAACGAGTGGCTCCTGCTCGGCGACGAAGCCAAGGCCCGCGCCACCCTCGCCGACCTGCGCGACATCTTCGGCCCCGAGCACACCTTCGTCGAACTCCACGACCACGGCCTCGAGGCCGAACACAAGGTCATCCCCTCCCTGCTCGCCCTCGCCCGCGAGTTCGACCTCCGCCCGGTCGCCACCAACGACGTCCACTTCCTCCACCGCGACGACCACGAGGCCCACGACGTGATGGTCTGCATCGGCACCGGCAAGCTGGTCATCGACGAAAACCGCCTCCGCTACACCCCCGAGGTCTACTTCAAGACCGCCGCCGAGATGCGCGCCGCCTTCGCCGAGGTCCCCGCCGCCTGCGCCAACACCCTCGCCGTCGCCGACCAGTGCACCGTCCAGCTCCAGCTCGACCCCACGTCCTCCGCCAAATACCCCCAGTTCGGCACCCCGGACGGCTCGCCCCGCGACGCCTACCTCCTGCGCGCCTGCCACGAGGGGCTCGCCCGCCGCTACGGCCCCGAGCGCGCCCGCGACCCGCAGCTGCTCGAGCGCCTCGACTACGAGGTCGCCACGATCAACCAGCTCGGCTTCTCCTCCTACTTCCTGATCACCGCCGACTTCATCAGCTGGGCCAGGCAGCAGGGCATCCCGGTCGGCCCCGGCCGCGGCTCCGCCGCCGGCTCGCTCGTCGCCTACACCCTCGGCATCACCGACATCTGCCCGCTCCGCTACGGCCTGCTCTTCGAGCGCTTCCTCAACCCGGAACGCGTCAGCCCCCCGGACGTCGACATCGACTTCTGCCAGGTCCGCCGCCAGGAGGTCATCGACTACGTCCGCCACAAGTACGGCGAACGCTGCGTCGCCCACATCATCACCCACGGCACCCTCGGCGCCAAGAGCGTGCTGCGCGACGTCTCCCGCGTGATGGGCCTGTCCTACGGCGAGGCCGACCGCCTCGCCAAGGCGATCGACCCCAAGCCGCTCACCGACAAGGACAAGGAGACCTACCGCGACTCGATCCTCCGCCGCGACTGGGACCGCAACCCCGAGCTGCGCGAGCTGGTCGATTCGTCCACCACCTGCCGCGAGGTGTGGGAATACGCGCTCAAGCTCGAGGGCCTCACCCGCAACGTCGGCGTCCACGCCGCCGGCATCGTCATCGGCGACCGCCCGCTCGACGAGCACGTCCCGCTGACCCGCGGCAACGAGGGCGAGGTCGTCACCCAGTTCGACATGAACGCGATCACCCAGGTCGGCCTGCTCAAGATGGACTTCCTCGGCCTCAAGAACCTCACCGTGATCGAGGAAGCCGTCGGCCACATCCGCCGCCACCACCCCGGCTTCGACCTCCGCGCGGTGCCCCTCGACGACCCCGCCGCCTTCGCCCTGCTCAACCACGGCGAGACGATGGGCGTGTTCCAGCTCGAGTCCGGCGGCATGACCGAAACCTGCCGCAAGTATGACATCCACAGCCTCGAGGACATCATCGACCTGATCGCCGCCTACCGGCCCGGCTCGATGCAGTTCCTGGACCAGATGATCGAGGTCAAGAAGGGCCGCCGCCGGGCGGTCTACGAGCACCCGCTGCTCGAGCGGGTCTGCGGCGACACCTACGGGGTGATGATCTATCAGGAACAGGTCCAGAACGCCGCCAAGCTGCTCGCCGGCTACACCCTCGGCGGGGCCGACCTGCTGCGCAAGGCGATGAGCAAGAAGCAGTCCGCCGAGATGGCGCGGCAGCGCGAGACCTTCGTCCGCGGCTGCGCCGCCACCAACGGGATCGACGGGGTGCTGGCCAACCAGATCTTCGAGAAGATCAGGGGGTTCGCCGAGTACGGGTTCAACAAGTCCCACTCCGCCTGCTACGCCCACATCTCCTACTGGACCGCCTGGCTCAAGGCCAACCACCCGGTCGAGTTCATGGCCGCCCTGCTCTCCAACGAGGTCCACAACACCGACAAGATCGCCGCCTTCGTCAACGAGTGCCACCGCATGGGCATCGAGATCCTGCCCCCGGACCTCAACGCCTCCGGGCTGCGCTTCACCCCCGCCGCCACCCCCTCGGGCAAGCCCGCCATCCGCTACGGCCTGGCCGCAATCAAGAACGTCGGCGAGGGCGCCATGGAACAGGCGCTCGCCGACCGCGCCACGGGCGGCCCGTTCGCCTCGCTCGACGACTTCACCCACCGCCTCGACGCCAAGGTCGTCAACCGCCGGATCCTCGAGAACCTCGTCAAGGCCGGTGCCTTCGACTGGACCGGCGAGCCCCGCGCCGCCATGTTCGCCCGCCTCGAACAGGTCACCGCCTCGGCCAGCGCCGCCCAGCGCGACCGCGCCGCCGGCCAGGTCTCGCTGTTCGACGCACTCGACTTCGCGCCCGCCCCCGGCACCGCCGCCCCCGGCGGCGCCGAACCGCCCGCCGAGTGGCCGAAGGAACAGCGCCTCGCCAACGAGAAGGAACTGCTCGGGTTCTACGTCACCGGCCACCCGCTCGACCGCTACCGCAACGTCGTCGACTCCGACCGCTACGCCAAGCTCGGCCTGCTCGACGCGATCGAACTCAAGGAGGCCCGCGAGCGCTTCCCCTTCGCCGGCATGATCCGTTCGGTCGAGCACAAGACCACCAAGACCGGCAAGCCCTTCGGCGTGCTGACCCTCGAGGACTTCACCGGCAGCACCGAGGTCACCCTGTGGAGCGAATCCTACCTCCCCGCCCGCGACGCCGGCCTGCTCGAGCCCGGCCGCGTCATCCGCCTGCGCGCCGCCATCCAGGTCGACGACCGCACCGAACAGCGCAAGCTCACCGGCTACGACCTCGCCGAGCTGAAGACCCGCGCCGGCGCCGGCAGCGGCCGCGGCGCGCTCGAACTCACGCTCTCGACCTCCCGCCACTGCGAGCGCGACCTCGAGGAAATCCTCGCCATCGTCCGCGCCTCCCCCGGCAAAACCCCGCTCGTCCTCCATTTCCACAACTCCGCCGGCAAACGCACGTCCGTCCTCGCCGCCGACGAGTTCCGCGTCCGCCGCAGCCCCGAACTCGAACAGGCCCTCGGCCGCTGGATCGATTGAGCCCCTCGCCCCCCTCACGGCACCCGCGCCGATTGTTCAAAAAAGATTGAACTTTACGGCCGGCCCGCTACGCTCGCCCTGCGATGACCGACCTGGCTCGCGACCAACGCGCTGCCGCCACTCCCGCCGTTGCCGGGATCGAGCAGCGGATCGTCGACCTGTTCGTTGACGGCGTGCGGGTGATCGGCCTGCCGAAGTCGCTCGGCGAGATCTACGGCCTGTTGTTCGTCTCGTGCACGCCGCTGTCGCAGGACGACCTGGTCGCCCGGCTCGGCATCAGCAAGGGGTCCGCCAGCCAAGGCCTGCGCGCCCTGCGCGCCATCGGCGCGATCCGCGAGGTGCGCAACGACGGCGGCCGCCGCACCTACTACGAGCCGGAAATCCACCTCAAGCGCCTCGCCGGCGGCTTCATCCGCGAACAGGTCATCCCCCACCTCGACAGCGGCCGCAGCAAGCTCGACGCCCTCGGCAAGGCGATCGATCAACTCGCCGATCCCGCCCAGCGCCGCCTGTTCAACGAGCGCCGGGAGCGCCTCGACTACTGGTTCCGCAGCACCAGGAAAATCCTGCCGTTGCTCCAGCACCTGCTCGGTGAATGAGCCGCCCCGGTGTGCGCATGGCACCAGACCCGCCGCCCCAGCCGCCAGCCATGACCCCTCCCGTGCCGCCCGCCGACCACCACCCCGGCCCCGTCACGCCGCCGGCCGCCGCCGGCCTGCCCGCCTGGTACTGCATCCGCGCGCCCACCAAGCGCGAGCACATCGCCGCCGCCACCCTCCGCGAACTCGAGGGCGTCGAGGTCCTCTGCCCCCGCCTGCGCTACCGCAAGGCAACCCGCCGCGGCAGGATCTGGTGGATCGAGGCCCTGTTCCCGGGCTACCTGCTCGCCCGCTTCGTGCTCACCGAACAAGGCCGCGCCGTCCGCTACGCCCAAGGCGTCCGCGGCCTCGTCCACTTCCGCGACAAGGTCCCCGCCGTCCCCGAGGCGTTTGTCACCGAACTGCGCCGCGAACTGGAGCGCGACCCCGAGTCCGCCCTGACCGAAACCATCACCGTCCAGCACGCGATCACCCCGGGCGACGAGATCGAGGTTGCCAACGGGCCGCTCCGCGGGTTCCGCGGGCCGGTCCTCGAAGTGCTCCCAGGCGCCGAACGCGTCCGCGTCCTGCTCGAGTTCCTCGGCGGCGAGAAACCAATCGAGATCGACCTGTTCTCAGTCCTCATCCCGGGCCGCCCCAAGCCCTGACAACCCAACCCTCAAGCCATCCCGCACCGACCACCACCGCCCCCGTGACCACCCCGCCCCCGGCCTCCCCGGGGGCACCGCCGCCGCCCAGTCCGCCCACCCGGACGGCCTGGATCCAACCTCCCACCCCAGTCGCGATTGGTTTTGCCCTGCCACCCGGGACATCCGACCAAGGGCGGCAGCGTGCCTGACTCGCCCCTTCTCCACCCGCCATGTTCACGCTCCCCTTCTGGATCATCTTCGGCACCGCCTTGCTCGCCTCCCTCGCGGTCTCGATCGCCTACGGCCGGCGCGCCATCCACCCGCGCCTGCGCCCCCACTTCGGCCTCGTCGTCATCGTCTTCGTCGTCCTCGCGCTGATCTCGTTCTTCGTCGCCTCGCTCCTCGCCAGGCTCGTCGAACCCGACCCCGCCAACACCAACCCGCAAACCCCGGCCGCCAAACCGGCCGCGGCAGAATCCCCCGCCGAACCGCCCTCCGAACCGGCCTCCAAACCGGCCTCCGAACCGCCCTCCGAACCGCCCTCCGAACCGGCCTCCGCACCCCCCGCCGAGCCCGAGCGCACCGCGCCGTAGCCGCGCCGGACCGCACCCCCGCCACCGCCCTGCAGCCCGATTCCACCACCGATTTCCTGATCGTCGGCGCCGGCTTCTCCGGCCTCGTCGCCGCCGAGCGCCTCGCCGCCGCCGGCTTCACCTGCACCATCGTCGACCGCCGCAGCCACCTCGGCGGCAATGCCCACGACACCCTCGACCGCGCCGGCGTCCTCATCCACCCCTACGGCCCCCACTACTTCCGCACCAACTCCCGGCGCGTCGTCGACTACCTGTCCCGGTTCACCGGCTGGCACCACGTCGCCTACACCATCAAGAGCTTCACCGCCGGCCGCTACTGGTCGTTCCCGGTCAACCTCAACACCTTCGAGCAGCTCACCGGCCGCCCCGCCTCCGAGGCCGAGTTCCAAGCCTGGCTCGACCGCCACCGCGAGCCCGCCCACGCGCCCCCGCGCAACTCCGAGGAGGCCGTCCTCGCCCGCGCCGGGCGCCTGCTCTATCAGATGTTCTTCGAGGGCTACACCCTCAAGCAGTGGCGCCGCCACCCGCGCGACCTCGACCCCTCCGTCTGCCGCCGCATCCCGCTCCGCACCAACCGCGACGACCGCTACCTGCGCGAGTCCTTCCAGGCCCTGCCGGACCGCGGCTACACCGCCATGTTCGAGCGGATGCTCGACGCCTCGCCCCGCGCCTCCCTCCACCTCAACACCCCCTTCGACGAGGCCCGCCGCCGCTTCCGCCACCGCCACCTCGTCTTCACCGGCCCAATCGACGACTTCTTCGCCCGCCGCCTCGGCCCGCTCCCCTACCGCTCGCTGCGCTTCGAGCCCGAGTCGTTCTCCGCGCCCCAGCTCGCCCCGCGCCTCCCGGTCGCCGGCAAGCCCGGCTTCTGGCAGCCCGCCGTGCAGGTCAACTACCCCGACCCCGCCGTCCCCTTCACCCGCATCGTCGAAATCAAGCACGCCACCGGCCAGCTAACCGACGCCACCACCATCATCCGCGAGTTCCCCGCCGACTGGTCACCGGGCGCCGAACCCTTCTACCCCCTCCCCGCCCCCGACGCCCTCGCCCTCTACCGCCGCTACGCCACCCTCGCCCGCAACGAACCCCACGTCACCTTCCTCGGCCGCCTCGCCACCTACCGCTACTGCAACATGGACCAGGTCACCGCCCTCGCCCTCGCCACCGCCGCCAAGCTGGTCGCCACACTCCGTTAGATCCCCCGTCCCTTCCGTCCCTTCCGTCCCTTCCCTCCCACCCTCCTCTCCCATGCCCCTCCAATCCAAAATCGCCTCCAAGGACGCCACCGTCGGCGTCGTCGGCCTCGGCTACGTCGGCCTGCCCCTGGCGCTCGCGTTCGCCCGCGGCGGCTACCGCACCATCGGCCTCGACATCGATGCCGCCAAGCCCGACGCGCTCCGCGCCGGCCGCTCCTACCTTGAGCACATCCCGTCCGACCACGTCGCCGCCGCCCTCGCCTCGGGCAACCTCGACGCCACCACGGACTTCAACCGCATCGCCGACTGCGACGCCGTCATCCTGTGCGTGCCCACCCCCCTCGACGAACACTTCGAGCCCGACCTCAGCTACGTCACCGGCACCCTCGACGCCGTCGTCCCCCACATGCACCCCGGCCAGCTGATCAGCCTCGAGAGCACCACCTACCCGGGCACCACCGAGGAGGAGGTCGTCCCCCGCGTCGAGGCGCTCGGCCTGCGCGTCGGCGTCGACACGTTCGTCGTCTACTCCCCGGAGCGCGAGGATCCCGGCAACCCCCACTTCGCCGCCACCAACATCCCCAAGGTCGTCGGCGGCGTCACCCCGGCCTGCCGCGACGCCGGCACCGCCCTCTACGGCGCCGTCTTCGACCGCGTCGTGCCCGTCAGCTCGTGCCAGGTCGCCGAACTCACCAAGCTGTTGGAAAACATCTTCCGCGCCGTCAACATCGGCCTCGTCAACGAGCTCAAGGTCGCCGCCGACCGCATGGGCATCGATATCTGGGAGGTCATCGCCGCCGCCGCCACCAAGCCGTTCGGCTTCACCCCCTTCTTCCCCGGCCCCGGCCTCGGCGGCCACTGCATCCCGATCGACCCCTTCTACCTCACCTGGAAGGCCCGCCAGTTCGGCGTCCACACCCGCTTCATCGAGCTCGCCGGCGAGATCAACCGCTCGATGCCCGACTACGTCGTCCACCGCACCATGGAGGCCCTCAACTCCCGCGGCAAGCCGGTCAAGGGCAGCCGCATCCTGCTCCTCGGCCTCGCCTACAAGGCCGACGTCGACGACATGCGCGAGTCGCCCACCTTCTCGCTGATGGACAAGTTCCACGCGCTCGGCGCCGAGGTCTCCTATCACGACCCCCACGTCCCCGCCATCGGCCCCACCCGCGAACACGCCGCCTGGCAGGGCACCGCCTCCGCCCCCTGGGACGAGCACACCATCCGCGCCGCCGACTGCGTCGTCATCGCCACCGCCCACAAACGGTTCCGCCTCGACCAGCTCGCCGACTGGGCCGACCTAATCGTCGACACCCGCAACGCCATGGCCGCCGTCCCCACCTCCCCGGGCCAGGTGGTCAAGGCATGAGCGCGAAATGCCAGCTTTTCAGCATTTCAGCTTTCCAGCATTTCAGCTTTCCAGCTTCCCCATGATCCCGCTCCTCGACGTCAACGCCCAGAACCTCCCGCTCGAGGCCGAGCTCCAGGCCACCTTCGCCCGGGTCCTGCACTCCGGCCGCTTCATCCTCGGCGAGGAGGTCGAGGCCTTCGAGCACGAGTGCGCGGAGATGCTGGGCGCCGGCGCCGCGGTCGCCGTCTCCTCGGGCACCGACGCCCTCGTCGCCGCCCTGATGGCCCTCGAGATCGGCCCCGGCGACGAGGTGCTGCTCCCCACCTTCACCTTCTTCGCCACCGCCGGCGCGGTCCACCGCGTCGGCGCCACCCCGGTGTTCGTCGACGCCTGCCCCGCGAGCTTCAACATCGACCCCGAACGCGCCGCCGCCAAGGTCACCGCCCGCACCCGCGCGATCATCCCGGTCCACCTGTTCGGTCAGTCCGCCGCGATGCAGCCGCTGCTCGACCTCGCCCGCAACCACCACCTCCACGTGATCGAGGACGCCGCCCAGGCGGTCGGCGCCCGCCACCACGGCCGCTGCTGCGGCACCTTCGGCGACCTCGGCTGCTTCTCGTTCTTCCCCAGCAAGAACCTCGGCGGCTTCGGCGACGGCGGCCTCGTCACCACCAACGACCCCGACCTCGCCGCCCGCGTGCGCCAGCTCCGCAACCACGGGATGCACCCGAAATACCACCACCCGCGCGTCGGCGGCAACTTCCGCATGGATGCCCTCCAGTGCGCGCTCCTGCGGGTGAAACTGCGCCACCTCCCCGGCTACACCGCCGGCCGCCAGCACAACGCCGCCGGCCACACCGCCCGGCTCTCCCGGCTCCCCGGCACCGCCATCGCCGGCTCCCCCGCCGCCAACGGCGCCCGCCTCGTCCTGCCCGCCGCCGCCCCCCACAACGACCACACCTGGAACCAATACACCCTGCGCGTCACCGGCCCCGGCCGCCGCGACGCCCTGCGCGACCACCTCGCCGCGCGCGCGATCGGCTGCGAGATCTACTACCCCCTGACGATGGACCAGCAGCCGTGCTTCGCCGCCACCCCCGAGGCCTCCCGCCGCGACTGCCCCACCGCCCGCCAGCTCGCCACCGAGGTCCTCTCGATCCCCGTCTATCCGGAACTGACCACCAGCCAGCTCGACGAGGTCGCCGCCGCCATCGCCGGGTGGCTGACCGCCTGAGCCAGCCCCCGCCCCGAATCCCCCACACGCGCCGTCCCCGCCTTCCCGTAGCGGAAGTGGTCACACTTCCGGCGGGGTGCGGCGGCCCCTTCCCCTATCGCCCCCACCTTCCCCAAAACCAGCCTCACCCTGCCCGCGTTCTCACGAACGCGGCTACGATCGCATCCGCCCCCCATGACCCGCCTGTTCATCTCCGGCCACCGCGGCATGGTCGGCTCCGCGCTCGTGCGCGAGGCCGAACGCCGCGGCGGCCACGACCTGGTCCTCGCCGACCGCGCCGAGCTCGACCTCACCGACCAGGCCGCCACCTTCGCGTTCCTGCGGCGCGAGCGGCCCGACGTCGTGGTCGTCGCCGCCGCCAGGGTCGGCGGCATCCGCGCCAACGCCACCCGGCCCGCCGACTTCATCTATCAGAACCTCGCGATCGCCGCCAACCTCGTCGAGGGCAGCCGCCGCGCCGGGGTGCCCCGCCTCCTGTTCCTCGGCTCGTCGTGCATCTACCCAAGGCACGCCCCCCAGCCGATGCCCGAGCAGTGCCTGCTCGGCGGCCCGCTCGAGCCGACCAACGAGGCCTACGCCCTGGCCAAGATCGCCGGGCTCAAGCTCTGCCAGCACTACCGCGCCCAGCACCGCCTCCTCTATCACTCCGCCATGCCCACCAACCTCTACGGGCCCGGCGACAACTACCACCCCGACGACTCCCACGTCATCCCCGCCCTCATCCGCCGCTTCCACGAGGCCGCCCGCGCCGGCGCCCCCAGCGTCACCATCTGGGGCTCCGGCACCCCGCGCCGCGAGTTCCTCCACGTCGACGACCTCGCCCGCGCCTGCTTCCACCTCCTCGCCCTGCCCAACCCGCCCGACTGGGCCAACGTCGGCACCGGCCAGGACCTCACCATCCTCGAGCTCGCCCGCCTCGTCGCCCGCACCACCGGCTTCGCCGGCGCCATCCTCACCGACCCCTCCCAGCCCGACGGCACCCCCCGCAAGCTCCTCGACACCTCCTTCCTCCGCTCCACCGGCTGGACCCCCGCCATCCCCCTCGCCGACGGCCTCGCCGCCGCCTATCAGGACTTCCTCGCCCGCCTCGCCCACGGCACCGCCCGCCTCTAACCCCCTCCCACGCCCCGCGCCCAGTGGCACATGCGTCCCGCTTGTGCCCCGACCCCCGCGCGCGCAGCGCGCCTGGTTCCCCCTCGTCGCCCGGCAGGCTGCGAAGGCCCGCCCCCCGCCCCGTGTCTCCCATGCCTCCAGCCGGTCACCCCGACCCGCGCCAACACGCCGCCTGGAGGCGGCTCTCGCCGCGCGACAAGCTGGCCTTGTTCAGCCGTCACATGAGCCTCGTGCGCCGGCTCAAGACCGCGGGCATCCAAGCCGCCCACCCGGATTGGCCCGAGTCCCGGATCCGCGCCGAGGTGGCCAGAATCTACCTCCATGGAAGATCCTGACCTCCTCTCCCTGTTCGTCGCCCCGCTCGAACGCTGCGGTATCGGCTACATGATCTCCGGGTCGGTCGCTTCCGCCCTCTACGGCGAGCCGCGCACCACCTTCGACGTCGATATCGCCGTCCACCTGACGGCTGCCACTGCCGGCGCCCTGGCCAGGGCGTTTCCGGATTCCGACTATTACCTGCCGCCACCGGAAGTCATCGCCATCGAAATCGCCCGTCCGGTCGAAGGCCACTTCAACGTCATCCACCACCACTCCGGCCTGAAGGCGGATTTCTATCCATCCCGCTCGCACCCCTACTTCGCCTGGGCATGGGCGAACCGCCGCACGGTCGAAACCCACGCCGGCCCCGCGGTCTTCTGCCCGCCCGAATACGTCATCCTGCGCAAACTCGCGTTCCTGCGCGAGGCCGGCGGCGAGAAACACCTCCGCGACATCGCCGGCATGCTCGCCCAACAGGCAGGCCGGCTCGACACCTCGCTCCTCGCAGAGGCGGTCGCCCGGCTGCGCCTCGAAGCCGAATGGCGACACGCACGCTCCCTGACCGAACCGTGACCGCCCTCGGCCCCGGGTTGACAGCTCGCCCCCGCCCGCTGGGGGCCAAGCCGGACCAGCCCGCCACTCGCCACTCGCCACTCGTCACTCGCCACTCGCCACTCGTCACTCGCCACTCGCCACTCGCCACTCGTCACTCGCCCCTCCCCATGCCCCGCGCCCTCATCACCGGCATCACCGGCCAGGACGGCTCCTACCTCGCCGAGCTGCTGCTCGACAAGGGCTACGAGGTCCACGGCGTCATCCGCCGCGCCTCGTCGTTCAACACCGGCCGGATCGACCACCTCTATCAGGACCCGCACCTCAAGGACGCCCGCCTGTTCCTCCACTACGGCGACCTCGGCGACGGCACCAACCTCGCCAAGCTGCTCGCCGACATCCGCCCCGACGAGGTCTACAACCTCGGCGCCCAGAGCCACGTCCGCGTCTCGTTCGACGCCCCGGAATACACCGGCGACGTCACCGGCCTCGGCACCCAGCGGCTGCTCGAGGCGATCCACCGCACCGGCCTGTCGCGCACCGTCCGCTTCTATCAGGCGTCGTCGTCCGAGATGTTCGGCAAGGTCCGCGAGGTCCCGCAGACCGAGGCCACCCCGTTCTGGCCCCGCTCGCCCTACGGCTGCGCCAAGGCCTACGGCTACTGGCTCGCCGTCAACTACCGCGAGAGCTACGGCCTGCACGCCAGCAACGGCATCCTGTTCAACCACGAGTCCCCGCGCCGCGGCGAGACCTTCGTCACCCGCAAGATCACCCGCGCCGCCGGCCGCATCAAGATGGGCCTCCAGCACGACCTGTTCCTCGGCAACCTCGACGCCGTGCGCGACTGGGGCTACGCCAGGGAATACGTCGAGATGATGTGGCTGATGCTCCAACAGGACCGGCCCGACGACTACGTCGTCGCCACCAACGAGTCCCACTCGGTCGGCGAGTTCGCCGCCGAGGCGTTCGGCCTGCTCGGCCTCGACTGGCGCCGGTTCGTCCACCACGACCCCCGCTACGAGCGCCCCGCCGAGGTCGACCTGCTGGTCGGCAACCCCGCCAAGGCCATGCGCCAGCTCGGCTGGCAACCCAAGGTCCGCTTCAAGGAACTGGTCCGCATCATGACCGACGCCGACCTCGAGCTCGCCCGCAACGAGCGCGCCTTCGCCGAGGCCACCGGCACCCCCGTCGGCCCCGTGCGCTAGCCCGCCACTCGTCCCTCGTCCCTCGTCCCTCGTCCCTCTCCCCTCGTCACTCGTCACTCGTCCTCCATGAAAAAGGTCTTCGTCTCCGGCTGCTACGACATCCTCCACGCCGGCCACCTCCAGTTCTTCGAGGAGGCCCGCGCGCTCGGCGACCACCTCACGGTCTGCTTCGCCTCCGCCGAGGTGTTGTGGATCCACAAGCAGCGCAAGCCGTCGATCCCCGACGACCACAAGAAGGCCCTGCTCGAGGGGCTGCGCAGCGTCGACAAGGTGGTGGTCGGCGAGGACCCCGAGGAGGGCCTCGACTTCCGCCGGCACTTCCTCGCCCTGCGCCCCGACCTGCTGGTGGTCACCGAGGACGACAAGTACGGCGACCTCAAGCGCGCGCTGTGCGCCGAGGTCGACGCCGAATACGTGGTGCTCCCGAAAACCCCGCCGCGCTTCCAGCCGGTGTCCACCACCTCGATCGTCCGCTGGGTGCAGGCGCCCCAACAGGCGCCGCTGCGCGTCGACTTCGCCGGCGGCTGGCTCGACGTCCCGCGCTTCGCCCGCCCCGGCGCCTACATCGTCAACTGCGCGATCTCGCCGGTCGTCTCGCTGCGCGACTGGCCCTACGAACACAACTCCGGCCTCGGCGGCAGCGGCGCATGGGCCCTGCTCAACGGCCGCGACGGCGTCGACAGCGAGCTCGACCTCGGCGTCGGCTGGCAGGACCCCGCCGTGATCCGCGAGTCCGGCCTCTGCGTCTGGCGCTCCGGCCCCCGCCCGCAACTCGACTTCAAGCGCAACGGCGACATCCTCGCCGGCCTGATGGCCGTGCTCTGGACCGGCAAGCCCCACGACACCCCCGGCCTGGCCGACTGCCCGCGCGACTACGACCTCATCGCCGAGTCCGGCCGCATCGCCCGCGAGGCCGTCCTCGCCGCCGACGTCCCCCGCCTCGCCGAGGCCATCGCCGTCTATCACTCGGTCCAGCTCGCCGAGGGCATGCGCCCGCTCCCCGACGCCCCCGGCGCCATCGCCCGCAAGTACTGCGGCGGCGGCCACGGCGGCTACGCCCTCTATCTGTTCGCCGCGCCCGCCGACCGCGACGCCGCCCTCGCCCACAACCTCGACCTGCGCGCGATCGAGCCGTTCTGCCTCGTCTGACCCCCGCCCCCGTGCGCACGCTCCCCGTCATCGGCCTGCCGGTCGCGGTCACCGACTACCCCGGCGCCGTCGCCTGGATCCTCGCCCGGGCCGCGGCGGCCGACCGCCCCCATGCCGTCGCCGCCGCCAACACCCACGTCGCCGCCCTCGCGCGCCGCGACCCGCGGTTCGCCGCCGCAATGGCCCGCTTCGACCTCGTCTGCCCCGACGGCATGCCGCTGGTCTGGTCGCTCAACGCCGCCCTGCCGCCGGACGAACGCCTCGCCGACCGCGTCTACGGCCCCACCCTGATGCTCGAAACGCTGCGCGCCACCGCCGGCCGCGGCGACGAGTTCCGCCATTTCCTCCTCGGCGGCTCCCCGGCCACCCTCGACCGCCTCCGCCAGCGCTTCGCCCAGGAACTGCCCGCCACCCGCATCGCCGGCACCCACGCCCCGCCGTTCGGCGACTGGCCCGCCGACGAGTTCGACCGCATCCGCCGCCAGCTCGTCGACTCCCGCGCCAACCTCGTCTGGATCGGCCTCGGCTGCCCGAAACAGGAACACTGGATCGCCACCCACATCGACCGCCTGCCGCCCGCCGTCTACCTCGGCGTCGGCGCCGCCTTCGCCTTCCACGCCGGCGAGGTCGCCCAGGCACCGCCCGCCCTCCAGCGCTGCGGCCTCGAGTGGGCCTACCGCCTGTGCCGCGAACCCCGCCGCCTCCTCGGCCGCTACCTCACCTACAATTCGCTCTTCCTTTGGTACTCGTTCTGTGACAAGTTCCGGTAGCGCCCGCACCACGCCACCACACACTTCCCACCTCCCCCAGCCACCCCGCCTTCCCGCATTCCAGCATTTCAGCATTTCAGCATTTCAGCATTTCAGCATTTCAGCATTTCAGCATTTCCGCATTTCCGCTTTCTGCTTTCCGTTTTCTGCTTTTCCTTCCATGCCCACCACCGACATCCATCCCGAGACCCTCCGCTTCCTCCAGCGCCAGGACAAGGAACGCCTGCTCGGGCAGAAGGGGCTGGTCATCTGGCTGTGCGGCCTGCCCGGCGCCGGCAAGGCAACCATCGCCAGCGCCGCCGAGCGCATCCTCCACCACCAGCACATCCTCACCGCCGTGCTGCTGGTCGACAACCTCCGCACCAGTCTCAACGCCGACCTCGGCAGCTCCGCCGAACACCGCCTGGAACCGATCCGCCGCGCCGCCGAGGTCGCCAAGATCCTCGCCAGCCAGGGCATCGTCACGATCATCTCCGCGGTCACCCCGCACGGCGAACTGCGCGACCTCGCCCGCGGCATCCTCGGCCATGACTTCTTCGAGGTCTACGTCAGGAGCAGCTACCCCGGCCGCCAGCAACGCCTCGCCAAGGTGCTCAACATGCGCGGCGAGGAGGCCGCCGCCGCACGCGACCCCCGCTTCGAGGAACCCCAGGCCCCGGACCTCGTCCTCGACACCGACCGGCTCTCGATCGCCGACTGCACCTCCGAACTGCTCGAGGCCGTCACCCCGCGGATCAGATAGAGGCCGGCGGCCAGCGGCTCGCCCCTTCTTCGCCCTCCGGCCGCCGTGCTCAGTGAGTGACGAGTGACGAGTGGGGAGTGACGAGTGAAGGAAAGTGCTCCGCGCGAAGCCCCTGCCTTTCACTCCCCACTCGCCACTCCCCACTCCCCACTCGTCACTCGTCACTCGTCACTCGTCACTCGTCACTCGTCACTCGTCACTCGTCACTCGTCACTCGTCACTCGTCACTCGTCACTCGTCACTCGTCACTCGTCACTCGTCACTCGTCACTCGTCACTCGTCACTCGTCACTCGCCACTCGCCACTCGTCACTCGTCACTCGCCACTCGTCACTCGTCACTCGCCACCCGCCACTCGCCACTCGTCACTCGTCACTCGCCACTCGCCCCCTCCCCCCCACCGTGCCCGGCGCCATCCATCCCGAGTCCCTCCGCTTCGTCCAGCGCCCCGACAAGGAACGCCTGCTCGGCCAGAAGGGCCTGGTCATCTGGCTGTGCGGGCTGTCCGGCGCCGGCAAGTCGACGATCGCCGCGGCCCTCGAGCGCGTCCTCCACCACCAGCAGGTTCTAACCGCCGTGCTCGACGGCGACAACCTGCGCGCCGGCCTCAACGCCGACCTCGGGTTCTCCGACGACGACCGCCTCGAGAACATCCGCCGCGCCGCCGAGGTCGCCGCCATCCTCGCCAGCCAGGGCGTCGTCACCATCGTCTCCGCCATCACCCCGCGCGGCGAACTGCGCGACCTCGCCCGCGGCATCCTCGGCCATGACTTCCTCGAGGTCTACGTCAAGGCCGCCTACGCCACCTGCCGGCAGCGCGACCCCAAGGGCCTCTACGCCAAGGCCGAGGCCGGCGCCATCCCCATGTTCACCGGCCGCGACTCCGCGTTCGAGGAACCCCACTGCCCCGACCTCGTCCTCGACACCGAACACCAGTCCGTCGAAGACTGCGCCCTCGAACTGCTCGAGGCGGTCACCCCCAGGATCAGATAGCAATCGGCATGCCCGCCTACACCCTCTCCCACCTCGACCACCTCGAGAGCGAGGCGATCCACGTGCTGCGCGAAACCGCCGCCCAGTTCGACAACCCCGCCCTGCTGTTCTCCGGCGGCAAGGACTCGATCGTCATGGCCTGGCTCGCCCACAAGGCGTTCTGGCCCGCCCGCCTCCCGTTCCCGCTCGTCCACATCGACACCGGCCACAACTTCCCCGAAACCATCGCCTTCCGCGACCTGTTCGTCGCCCGCCTCGACGCCCGCCTCGTCGTCGGCTCCGTCCAACAGTCGGTCGACACCGGCCGCGTGGTCGACGAAACCGGCCCCAACGCCTCCCGCAACATCCTCCAGACCGTCACCCTGCTCGACACCATCGCCGAGCACCGCTTCGACGCCTGCCTCGGCGGCGGCCGGCGCGACGAGGAGAAGGCGCGCGCCAAGGAGCGGTTCTTCTCCCACCGCGACGAGTTCGGCCAGTGGGACCCCAGGAACCAGCGCCCCGAACTCTGGAACCTGTTCAACGGCCGCATGCACCACGGCGAGCACTTCCGCGTCTTCCCACTGTCCAACTTCACCGAGATGGACGTCTGGATGTACATCCGGCGCGAACACATCGACCTGCCACGCCTCTACTTCGCCCACCAGCGCGAGGTGTTCCCACGCAACGGCGCCCTGCTCGCGCTCACCCCCTTCGTCCCCCTCCTCCCCACCGACCAGCCCCAGCTCAAGACCGTCCGCTTCCGCACCATCGGCGACGCCACCTGCACCGGCGCCGTCGAGTCCACCGCCACCACCCTCGACGAGGTCATCGCCGAGGTCGCCGCCGCCCGCCAGACCGAACGCGGCACCCGCGCCGATGACAAACGCTCCGAAACGGCCATGGAAGACCGCAAGAAGGAAGGGTATTTCTGAAAAGCTGAAATGCTGAAATCAGAGGGCGCTCCGCACATCGCACTTGCCATGCATCTCGCACTCCAGCCAATGGCCTGACCTCCGGACTTTCCAGTTTCAGCTTTTCAGCTTTTCAGCATTTCAGCTTTTCCATGGACCTGCTCCGCTTCACAACCGCAGGCAGCGTCGACGACGGCAAGTCCACCCTCATCGGCCGGCTGCTCTACGACAGCAAGTCGATCTTCGAGGACCAGCTGGCCGCGGTCGAGGAAAGCTCGCGCCGGCGCGGCGACGAGATCGTCAACCTCGCGCTGCTGACCGACGGCCTGCGCGCCGAGCGCGAGCAGGGGATCACGATCGACGTCGCCTACCGCTACTTCGCCACCCCGCTGCGCAAGTTCATCATCGCCGACACCCCGGGCCACATCCAGTACACCCGCAACATGGTGACCGGGGCCTCGACCGCCAGCCTCGCGGTGATCCTGGTTGACGCCCGCAAGGGGGTGATCGAGCAGACCCGGCGCCACAGCTTCATCGCCAACCTGCTGCGCATCCAGCACGTGATCCTCGCGGTCAACAAGATGGACCTCGTCGGCTGGTCGGAGGAGGAGTACCAGCGCATCGTCGGGGACTATCAGGCGTTCGCCTCGCGCCTCGACAACATCGTCGAGATCACCACCATCCCGATCTCGGCCCTGACCGGCGCCAACGTGGTCGACAAGGCGCCCGAGATGCCGTGGTACCAGGGGCCCACCCTCCTCTATCATCTCGAGCACGTCTACGTCGGCGGCGAGGAGAACCACGTCGACGCCCGCTTCCCGGTCCAGTGGGTGATCCGCCCGCAGAGCGAGCGCTGGCACGACTTCCGCGGCTACGCCGGGCGCGTCGCCGGAGGGGTGTTCAAGCCCGGGGACGAGGTCGTCGCCCTGCCGTCCGGCTTCCGCACCCGCATCCGCGAGATCTGGTGGCACCAGAAGTCCCTCGGCGAGGCGTTCGCCCCCCAGTCGGTCGCGGTCACCCTCGACGACGAGATCGACGTCTCCCGCGGCGACATGCTGGTCAAGCCCAACAACCCGCCGCGGGTCGGCCAGGACATCGAGGCGATGGTCTGCTGGTTCTCACAGAACCCGATGCCCCCCCGCGCCAGGTTCCTCCTCCGCCACACCACCCGCGAAACCCAGGCCCTCGTCCGCGAGGTGCGCTACCAGGTGGACATCAACACCCTCCACAAGATCGAGGGCGTCGACACCCTGAGGCTCAACGAGATCGGCCGCATCGCCCTGCGCACCGCCGTCCCCCTGATCCACGACTCCTACCGCCGCAACCGCCACACCGGCTCGTTCGTCCTCGTCGACCCCCAGACCCACGAAACCGCCGCCGCAGGCATGATCATCTAGCTTGTCCGCCCTCCAACATCTCGCCAAGCGCCTCGCCTACCGCTGCGGGTTCAGCCTGCGCCGGCTGCGCGACCCGCGCCGGCTCAGCCCGGCCGCCGACGCCGACGGGCCGGGGCGGATCCGCCCGCTCCTCCACCGCCGCGACCCCTACGCCGGCTTCGATTTCCAGCGCTTCCCCGACGACCCCGCCGGCTGGGGTTCCGACTCGCCCGCGTTCGCCGAACTCGTCGCCGAGGTCCGCCCGCGCCGCGTCGTCGAGGTGGGCACGTGGAAGGGCGGCTCGGCGCTCACCATCGCCCGCGCCCTCGCCTCCGCCGGCCTCGACGCCGAGGTCGTCTGCGTCGACACCTGGCTCGGCGCGCTCGAGATGTGGACCGACCTCGACGACCCCACCCGCCACGGCGCCCTCGAGCTCGTCCACGGCTTCCCCTCGGTCTACTACCGCTTCCTCGCCAACGTCTGCCACGCCGGCCAGCAGCACCGCATCACCCCCTTCCCCGTCCCCTCGCTGACCGCCGCCCAGTGGTTCGCCCTCCACGGCCTCCGCACCGACCTCATCTACCTCGACGCCTCCCACGAGGAGGAGGACGTCTATCAGGACCTGGTCGCCTGGTGGGACATCCTCCGCCCCGGCGGCACCCTCGCCGGCGACGACTGGGCCTGGGACGGCGTCCGCCTCGCCGCCTCCCGCTTCGCCGCCGACCTCCACCTGCCCGTCGCCCACCGCCACGACAAGTGGACGCTGCACAAACCGTGACGCCCGACACCCCGGTCGCGCATGCGGCGACCGGCACTCCGCGATTGCGTATCACGGTTACGCGATCGAACGCAGGCCGGCAGGTGGTTGCCGACGAGGCGGAGGGCGCGGGGGCGCGTCGTGCGCCCACCATCACCACCACGGCACCTTCACCGTTGACACCGATGCACCAGTGCACCACTTTGGCCCTATGAGACTCTCCGTTTCCTTGGATCCCGACCTCGACCCGGTGGTCCGCGCCCTCGCCAGGGACCGCAACATCAGTGTCAGTGCGGCCCTCAACCAGCTGCTGCGCCGGGCCTTGGCACCCAAGCCGGTGCCGGCCAACGCCGCCCTGCCCGACGACGGCCTGCCCATCGCCCACGGCCGCAGGGTCTTTACCTCCGAGGACGTTTATCGCCTGGAAAACGAAACGTCGTGACCACGCTGCTCGATGGCAACGTGCTGGCCGCCCTGATGATCGATTCGCACATCCACCACGGGCGCGCGCGCGCGTGGTTCCGCTCCACCTCCGACCCCTTCGCCTCTTGCCTGATCACCCAAGGCACGCTGCTGCGCGTCCACATGGCGATGGCCGACGACCCAACCGCCGCCGCCGCGTGGCGCTGCCTCGGCTGGATCGAGCAGCACCCGCGCCACCGCCTCTGGGACGATCCTCTCCCGTGGCGGGATGTCCCCCACCGAAACCTGCAAGGGCCCAAACAGGTCACCGATGCATGGCTCGCCGAGCTGGCCCGCCGTCACGCCGGCCGCCTGCTCACCCTCGATTCCGCCCTCGCCGGCCTCCACCCCGACGTCGCCGTGCCGCTGCCCTGAAAACCTGTTCATTTTTTCTTGAACAAACCTCGTCCCCGGCGCTCGCTTTCCCACAGCCAAGGGCCGTTCTCCGTCGCCCGCCGGAGCCCGCCGCCACGCCCCCATCCCGCCCCACCGATGGTCTCCCGCCACCCCGCCCGCGGCGATCGACCACAGGCGGCAGCATGCCGGAAAGGCGGCCAACGGCCTGCGGCCCGCCCCTTCTTCGCCCTCCGGCCGTCGCGCTCAGTGAGTGACGAGTGACGAGTGGCGAGTGAAGGAAAGTGCTCCGCGCGAAGCCCCTGCCTTTCACTCGCCCCTCGTCACTCGCCACTCGTCACTCGCCCCTCGTCACTCGCCACTCGTCACTCGCCACTCGTCACTCGCCACTCGTCACTCGCCACTCGTCACTCGCCCCTCGCCCCTCGTCACTCGTCACTCGTCACTCGTCACTCGCCCCTTCTTCGCCCCGCGGGCTGCGAAGGGCAGGCACTCGCCCCTTCTTCGCCCTACGGGCTCCGAAGGGCAGGCACTCGCCACTCGTCACTCGCCCCTCGTCACTCGCCACTCGTCACTCGCCCCTCGTCACTCGTCACTCGTCACTCGCCACTCGTCACTCGCCCCTCGTCACTCGCCCCTTCTTCGCCCTACGGGCTCCGAAGGGCAGGCACTCGCCACTCGTCACTCGCCACTCGTCACTCGTCACTCGTCACTCGTCACTCGTCACTCGCCACTCGTCACTCGCCCCTCGTCACTCGCCCCTCGTCACTCGTCACTCGTCACTCGCCCCTCGTCACTCGCCCCTCGTCACTCGCCCCTCGTCACTCGCCACTCGTCACTCGTCACTCGTCACTCGTCACTCGTCACTCGCCCCTTCTTCGCCCTCCGGCCGTCGCGCTTTGCGCTATGTCCGGCAGGCCGGGCTACGAAGGGCAGGCACTCGTCACTCGCCCCTTGGCCTCTTCCTTGAAACTTGAAACTTCCAACTTGAAACTTTTCATCACCGGCGGCGCCGGCTTCATCGGCTCCAACCTCGTCCGCCTCGCCGTCGGCCGCGGCCACCGCATCCTCTCGTTCGACAAGCTGACCTACGCCGGCAACCGCGCCTCGCTCGCCGACCTCGAGGGCAACCCGCTCTATCAGCTAACCGTCGCCGACATCTGCGACGCCGCCGCGGTGCGCGCCGCGCTCGCCGGGTTCCAGCCCGACGCCATCCTCCACCTCGCGGCCGAAAGCCACGTCGACCGCTCGATCGACGGCCCGGGCCCGTTCATCCACACCAACGTCGTCGGCACCCTCACCCTGCTCGAGGCCGCGCTCGACCACTGGCGCGGCCTGCCCGCCGACCGCCGCGCGCGCTTCCGCTTCCTCCACGTCTCGACCGACGAGGTCTACGGCTCGCTCGACCCCGCCGACCCCGCGGCGAAGTTCACCGAAACCACCCGCTACGACCCCCACTCGCCCTACTCCGCCAGCAAGGCGGCCTCCGACCACCTCGCCCGCGCATGGCACTCGACCTACGGGCTCCCGGTGCTGGTCACCAACTGCTCCAACAACTACGGCCCGTTCCAGTTCCCCGAGAAACTCATCCCGATGGTGATCCTCAAAGCCCTCGCCGGCCAGCCGATCCCGGTCTATGGCCGCGGCGAGAACGTCCGCGACTGGCTCCACGTCGGGGACCACTGCCACGCCCTGCTCACCGTCCTCGACCGCGGCACCCCCGGCGAAACCTACAACATCGGCGGCGACAACGAACTGCGCAACATCGACCTCGTCCGCTCCCTGTGCCGCATCCTCGACCAGCTCCTCGCCGAGCGCGCCGCCGAGCGCCAGCCCAAGCCCCCGCGCGCAGCACCCTCCCCCCTGAAAACTTCCAACTTGAAACTTGAATCTCTAATCCACTTCGTCCCCGACCGCCCCGGCCACGACCTCCGCTACGCCATCGACGCCTCCAAAATCCGCTCCCAGCTCGGCTGGACCCCCACCCACGACCACTCCTCCGGCTTCCGCCACACCATCGCCTGGTACCTCGACCACCAACCCTGGTGGCAGCCGATCCTCGACGCCTCCTACCGCCTCCAACGCCTCGGCGCCCCACGGGAAGAGTGACGAGTGACGAGTGACGAGTGACGAGTGGCGAGTGGAAGAAGTGCGCTGCGCGCAGGGCAATCTCCTTCCACTCGCCCCCGCCCAGTGGCACATGCGTCCCGCTTGTGCCCCGACTCCCCGCGAGCGCAGCGAGCCTGACTCCCCCTTTTTCGCCCTCCGGCCGTCGCGCTCAGTGAGTGACGAGTGACGAGTGGGGAGTGACGAGTGAAGGAAAGTGCTTCGCGCGAAGCCCCTGCCTTTCACTCGCCCCTTCTTCGCCCTACGGGCTACGAAGGGCAGGCACTCGCCACTCGCCACTCGTCACTCGTCCCTCGTCCCTCGTCCCTCGTCACTCGCCCCTCGTCACTCGCCCACCATCATCCGGCCCTAACGGGTCGAAGGCCCTCCCGGCTCCGAAGGAGCCGCGGTTCGTTGCCACGGGGTTTACCCCGTGGTTTGGGCCCCTCAATGACTCAAGCCCCGACAGGGACGCAGGTGGGCAACTGGAACCCGGGCGGCACCACCTCCGCTCCTTCGGAGCTTGATGATGATGGCGCACCCGGATCCACGGGGTGAACCCCGTGGCTACGAACCATCGCCCCTGTCGGGGCGAGGGAATCCGCTGCCCCAAAACGTTGAACCGAGCGGGGCGAGGTGGACCGGAGCCCAGCGACAGTTCCGAAGGGGGCCTACCGGAGGGCGGGATCAAATCCAGAGAGCGCTCAGCGCAGGTCCTTGTCACTCGCCCCTTCTTCGCCCTCCGGCCGTCGCGCTCCGCGCCATGCCCGGCAGGCCGGGCTACGAAGGGCAGCCACTCGCCTCTCGTCACTCGTCTCTCCTTTTGCGCCCTTCTGCGCCTCTTTGCGGCCAACTCCGCAATCATCCTTCGCCCTGCGGCCGTCGCGCTTTGCGCTATGTCCGGCAGGCCGGGCTGCGAAGGGCAGGCACCCGTCACTCGTCACTCTTCACTCTTCTCTCCTCTTGCGCCCTTCTGCGCCTCTTTGCGGCCAACTCCCGCCCCTCCCCCATGTCCCGCCTCCTGATCGAGATCGCCCGCCGGCGCCAGCGGCCGGGCAGCGGCAGCATCCCCTGCGGCCCTGAGCCGGTTTCCTTCACCATGGACTTCCGCACCCTCCTGTCGGTCCCGTTCACCATCATCGGCGGCCAGGCGACCAAGGCCTACATGCCTCCCCGCAACACCCTCGATTGGGACCTGCTCGTCCATGCCGACAACCTCGCCCAGGCCCGCTCCGACCTCGAGCGCGCCGGCGCCCACTCGTTCGCCGCACTCACCATCCCCGGCTTCAGCTGCCGGCTCGCCACCGGCGATGCGCTCGACGTGATCGCCTCCGACGCCCCATGGCTCGCCACCGCCCTCGCCCGCCCGAACCATGACCAGTCCGGCCAGCCGATCCTCGCGCTCCCGTTCCTGGTCCTCATGAAACTAACCTCCGCCCGCGTCCAGGACCTCGCCGACGTCTCCCGCATGCTCGCCTGCGCCGCCCCGGCCGCCGTCGCCGACTGCCGCACCACCATCGCCGCCCACCTCCCCGACGCCCTCGACGACCTCCAAAGCCTCCTCGACCTCGGCCGCCTCGAACGCAGCCCAAGCCCCCATTCCGCCCCCCCGCCCCATGGGGGCAGTCCATGTTAGATGGCCGTGGGCTTCAGCCCACGGGCGCCACGCCCCGGCCCCTCGCGCACCGCTGACGCGGCGCATCCCGCTCGCCGCCCCTTCTTCGCCCTCCGGCTGTCGCGCTTCGCGCTATGGCCGGCAAGGCGGGCTACGAAGGGCAGGCACTCGTCACGCGTCACTCGCAACTCGCCACTCGTCACTCGCCACCCCCCCTCGTGAACTTCCTCCAGTCCCTGCCGGCGATCGTGTCACAGTTCGACGCCGCCGGCATCCGCTACGCGCTCATTGGTGGCCTTGCCATGGCCGCCCGCGGCGTCCAGCGCGCCACCCTCGATGCCGACTTCATCCTGCTCCTCGACGACCTCGAACGCGCCGATGCAATCCTGAACTCGCTCGGCTACCGGCGCGAATTCCATTCCGAAAACGTCTCCCACTACGTCGCCCCCGACCCCGCACTCGGGCGCATCGACCTGCTCCACGCATTCCGCCGGCCGGCCCTCGGCATGCTCGACCGCGCCGAGCGCCTCGAACTGCTCCCCGGCCTCCCCGTGCCCGTCGTCGCCATCGAGGACCTCGTCGGACTGAAGATCCAGGCCGCCGCCAACGACCCCGCCCGCCACCGCTCCGATTGGAACGATATCGAGCAACTCGTCGAACACGCCGGCCGCAACCGCATCGCCCTCGATTGGGAGTTGCTCGCCGATTACCTCGCGCTGTTCGACCTCCCCCACAAGCTCCCCGCCCTGCGTCAACTCCATGGCCCGGCTCACTCCAGCTGAACGCGACGCCATCCGCCGCCTCGCCGCCCGCCCGCCGCTCCCCCAGCCCGGCCCGCCCCGCCTGCCCATGCCGGACTTCCTCCGCGCCATCTCCAACCTCCCGCCCTCCCTCGTCCCCCCAAGACCCAAACCCCCCGCCCCCCACGGCCCCAACTGGCGCCTGTGAGCCGCTGCTCCGCTTGCGGCTGCGCCACACGGTGGTTCGGTGAATCGGTAGCTTGCCACGAGCAAGGCACCCCACCAGGCACCTCCACCTTGAACCTTCCACCTTCTAACTCTTGCCTTCTAACTTGAAACTTGAAACTGAACACTTGACACTCCCTACATATATCTTCCCCACGACCCCCATCCGCCGACCTTCACACTCCCCCGCTTTTCGCTTGTCCTTTTGAAACCCCTCCTCCTTGCGCTGCTGCGCGCGCTCGGGCGCTGCCGCTGCCGCCTCGGCGGCGCCCGCCTCGGCCGCGGCGTGCTGGTCCACGGCTGGCCGCGGGTCCGCGCCCGGTGCGGCGGCCGCATCCTGATCGGCGACCGCGTCACGATCAACAGCGCCCGCTGGTCCAACCCCTTCAACTCCCAGCCGGCCACCCTCTACGCCGGCCCCGGCGCCCTGTTGGAACTGCTCCCCGACGCCGGCCTCTCCGGCTGCCAGATCATCGCCCACCACCACATCCGCATCGGCGCCGGCACCCTGGTCGGCGCCGCCACCCTGGTCTGCGACTCCGACATGCACGGCCTGCCGCTCGCCCGCGGCGGCCCACCCGCCACTGCCCCGGTCACCATCGGCAACCACGTCTTCCTCGGCGCACGCTCGATCGTCCTCAAGGGCGTCACCATCGGCGACCACGCCGTCGTCGCCGCCGGCTCGATCGTCACCCGCAACGTCCCCCCGCACGCCCTCGCCGCCGGCCAGCCCGCCCGCACCATCCGCCAGCTCGACCACCCCGAGCGCTAGCACCAGGCCGGTCGCGGCTGCGCCGCGTCGGTGGCGGCTGCGCCGCGTCGGTGCGTCGGTGGTGAGCTTGGTCGGTAGGCTCCGCTCTCCCCAAGCTCAACCGCCCCACCGAGCGCGCGCAGCCCGCAACCGGCTTTCCGGACTTGACTTATGCGTGCCAATGTGCGCATGTTGGGCCGTGCGCACGACGATCGAGTTGCCGGACGGCTTGTTCCGGGCGGCGAAGACCCTTTCGGTGGCCGGCGGCCAGACGCTGAAGGAGTTCTTCACGGCAGCGGTTGAGCGGGCCGTGAGGGAAGCTTCGGATCTCGGGTCCCGCCGGATGACCCGGCCCCCGATCCGGGGCGGAGATGGCCCCCCGATTCCGGCGCGCAGCAACCGGGAACTGGCCGCAGTGCTCGAGGATGACGATCTGGACAAGGCCCGATGAGCACCCTGGTCGACGTGAACGTGGCCTTCGCCATCCTGGTCGAGCGCCATGCACAGCATGCGACCGCCTGGGACTGGTGGGAACGACAGCCGGCCGCCGGGGTGCTGCTCTGCCTGCCTGTGAGACTTGGCGTGCTCCGACTCCTGACCAACGCCCGCGCGATGGAGGGCGCACCGGTCGGCCCCGACATGGCGCTCGCCGCATGGGATGAAATGCAAGCCGACGCCAGGGCGCGCCCCGTCGAACTGCACTCCACCCCCGCGACCGAGATCTGTTTCCGGAACAACGTCGCCGGGCGCGTGCCGACACCCAATCTCTGGACCGACGCCCTGCTCGCGGCCTGGGCCGTGACCATCGGCTGCCGCCTGACCTCCTTCGATGGCGGGTTCCGTTCGTTCCCGGGACTGGACTTCGAATGGCTGGGCCAATGACCCGCCTTGTGTATCACAGCCCAGGGCAACGCTTTGGGTCGGCGATCATTGGAACGGCGCGCTCCGCGGCCCCGTAGGGGCCAACCCATGTTAGCCGTGGGCTTCAGCCCACGGTGGGAATCCCACCAACAACCCCGCCGCGTCAGCGGCGGCCGATGCCGTCACCGCACCCCCGATCACCGGCCCCGACACCCCCACCCCGATCAGGCGCCGCTGACGCGGCGCATCCGCCCCGCCGACCACCCCTCCGTGGGTTGAAACCCACGGCTACCATCAACCGTCCCTAACGGGACGCAACCCGCCAAGCCGCCCGCCCAGTGGCACATGCGTCCCGCTTGTGCCCCACCCCCCCGCGAGCGCAGCGCGCCTGACTCCCTTTTTCGCCCTCCGGCCTTGGCGCTTTGCGCTATCTCCGGCAGGCCGGGCTACGAAGGGCAGGCCCTCGTCCCTCGCCACTCTTCTCTCCTTTTGCGCCCTTCTGCGCCTCTTTGCGGCCAACTCCGCAATCCTCCTCCCCCCTCCGGCCGTCGCGCTCAGTGAGTGACGAGTGACGAGTGGGGAGTGACGAGTGAGGGAAAGTGCTTCGCGCGAAGCCCCTGCCTTTCACTCCCCACTCGTCACTCGTCACTCGTCACTCGGCACTCGTCACTCGCCACTCGCCCCTTCTTCGCCCTCCGGCCGTCGCGCTTCGCGCTATGGCCGGCAAGGCGGGCTACGAAGGGCAGGCACTCGCCCCTTCTCCGCCCTCCGGCCGTCGCGCTTTGCGCCATGTCCGGCAGGCCGGCCTACGAAGGCCAGCCACTCGCCACTTTCACTTTCACTTTCCCCCGTCACCCGCCCCGCCACCTTCTCCCCCGCAAGCCGCCGACTTCCCCCATGCGACCGCCCGTCGAACGCGCCAAGCTCGAGTCCCTGATGCTTGCCCTCGGCCAACGGGTCCGGGGGCCGGGCCGAATCTACTTCACCGGCGGAGCCACCGCCCTGCTCCACGGCTGGCGCCCGATGACGATCGACGTCGATTTCAAGGCGGACCCGGAACCGGCCGGGCTCTTCGAAGCCATTGCCGCCCTCAAGGACGAACTCGACCCCGGCTCGTTCCAGGCAAGCGTCGAACGGTTCTGCCGCCCGCACCGCGAACCATGAGCCACCCTCTCGATCCCCGCAGCCCTGCCGTCCTCGACGACCTCCCGGGCGCCAACGAAATCCGCACCGGCCTCGCCGACCTCAAGGCCGGCCGCCACTCGATTGCCGCCTGCCTCGCCCGCATCGCCCGACCGCGCCTTGCCCGCGCCGGCCTGATCGCCCCGCCTGCAACCCCCGCCGACGACCATGCCGAACTGGACCTCTACCACCTCCTCGCCCCATACGGACCCAACGCCCATTCCCGCTTCAACGCGCTGATCCGCCAACTCGTCAGCTTCGAACACGCCCTCGACCACCAACGCCGCAGCCTCCGCCACACCCCAAATAACAGAACCCGGACCCTGCCGGGTGATCGCGCCGACAGCAGGTGATTGAAGCCAGCGGCCTGCCATCATCCGGCCCTAACGGGCCGAAGGCCCTCCCGGCTCCGAAGGAGCCGCGGTTCGTTGCAACGGGGTTTACCCCGTGGTTTGGGCCCCCAGTGACTCAAGCCCCGACAGGGGCGCAGGTGGGCAACTGGAACCCGGGCGGCACCACCTGCGCTCCTTCGGAGCTTGATGATGATGGCGCACCCGGATCCACGGGGTGAACCCCGTGGCTACGAACCATCGCCCCTGTCGGGGCGAGGGAATCCGCTGCCCGAAACACTGAACCGAGCGGGGCGAGGTGGACCGGAGCGCAGCGACCGTTCCGAAGGGGGCCCACCGGAGGGCGAGATCAAATCCAGAGAGCGCTCAGCGCAGGTCCCTGTCACTCGCCCCTTCTCCCCCCTCCGGCCGTCGCGCTTTGCGCTATGTCCGGCAGGCCGGGCTACGAAGGGCAGACACTCTCTCCGGCTCCGAAGGAGCCCCGGTCCGTTGCCACGGGATTCACCCCGTGGTTCCGGGCTCCCCAACAATCAAGCCCCGAAGGGGCGCAGGCGGGCTGTCAGCACGACCCGGCCGACGGCGGTCTTTGCGCCGCGCCCGCAGCAGGCTGAGGCCCCAACCAGCGGCAACCACCAGCGCAAAACACCGAGCCGGGCCAACACCATGAACCACATGCCGCATATCGTACACGCCCTCCGCCGCTTCTCGGCTTTTCAGCTCTTTACTCTTTCAGCATTTCAGCTTTTCAGCTTTTCAGCTTTTCCATCAGAAGCCCAGTCGCTCGACGACCTCCAGACGTCGTTCATGTCCAAATACGACGCCCTCAACCAGGACCGCGACCAGAAGCTCGAAAAACTCACCGCCAACTACTCCGCCGCCCTCAAGCGCCTGCTCGACGACTCGAAGAAGTCCGGCGACCTCGACGCCGTGCTCCCGTTCCGCGACGAACTCGCCGCCACCGAGGCCAACACCTGGCCGCTCCCCGCACTCCCCAAGACCACCAACCCGAAACTCCGCGACCTCCGCACGAAATACGCCGACGCCCGCGCCAAGATCACCAAGGACCACGCCACCGAACTCGTCGCCCTCGTCGACAAGATGCAGGAGCTGCTCAAGGCGAAGGAAGCGGACCTGACGAAACAGGGCGACCTCGACGGCGCGCTCGCCGCTCGGAAGATGGGACAGACGCTGGAGCAGGATGATGGCATCCAAGCTGCGCGCTCCGGTCTCATGATCACAGCCGCCGCGCCCGGCTCAGGAGGAGACTGGCTATCCCTCCAGAAGCTGCAGATGACTACTATTGAGAAATCCAAGTTTCACTGCAAATGGGCCGACGAAGCGTTCATCAATTCCATGAATCCGAAAGCCCGGCAGCTCGCCCTTGAAATTGCCGGTTCCGGACCCATGCTGGCTACCCATGCGCCAGCAATCGTCGAATTCCGGGCCAAGCAGACATTCACCAGTTTCCGCTGCCACGTCTTCCTCGCAGCCCAGCTCGGAGATGTTGCGTTCCGGATCATCGCAGGCGGGAAGCAAGTCAAGTCGGGCACCCTGACCGGAAAGATCGGCGGCCGTGACGTTTTCTGCGAGTTTCCGGCCTCTGAGTCGATCCGCCTCATCGTTGACGAGCGGGACAACCCGAACAGCGACCATATGATGTGGATCAACCCCCAGGTAAGGTGATCTCTGCAGTCGGATCGGTGGCCGCCTGCGGCGGCGTCGGTCGCGGCTGACGCCACGTCGGTGAATCGGTATTGAGCTTGGTCGGTGGGCTCCGCTCTGCCCAAGACTCGGTGAATCGGTAAGCTTGGTCCGACTCACCGGTTCACCGGCTCACCGAGCGCGCGGCAGCGCGCAACGCGCCGGTGGCGGCTGGCGCCGCTTCGGTGGCGGCTTCGCCGCGTCGGTGAATCGGTAGTGAGTTTGGTCGGTAGCGCTCCGCTCTACCCAAGCTCACTGACTTACCGACTCACCGACTCACCGACTCACCGACTCACCGACTCACCGACTCACCGACTCACCGACTCACCGACTCACCGACTCACCGACTCACCGACTCACCGACTCACCGACTCACCGACTCACCGACTTACCGACTTACCGACTCTGCGCGCGGTAGCGCGCAACCGACCTACCGACTCTGCGCGCGGCAGCGCGCAACCGACCCACCGACTCTGCGCGCGCAGCGCGCAACCGACCTACCGACTCTGCGCGCGGCAGCGCGCAACCGACCCACCGACTCTGCGCGCGCAGCGCGCAACCGACTCACCGATTCACCGACTTCAAATGGACGCCACCCGCATCAAAATCATCCTCGCCCTGGTGTTCGCGATGTTCTTCGCGCTCTACCTCGGCATCGCCGTCGCGACCGCCCAGATGACCGCGGTCGCATGGGTGGCGGGAGGCGTGTTCCTGTTCGTTTGCCTGCTGCTCGGCAAGCACGTCTGGATCCTGATCCCCGCCACCCTGTCGTTGCGGGGCGGCCTCAACTTCCTGCCCGGGTCGATCGCCCCGTGGCACATCATGACGGCAGTGGCAGCGGGCTTCTTCCTCCTGCGCGTCGCGATCCGGCGCCAGTCGCTGGCAATCAAGTGGACCTGGATCGAGACCACGCTGCTGCTCGTCGGCCTGACCATCGCCCAGGCCTTCGTGCGCGCGCCGGTTGGCGTAATGGCCCTCGGCGGCGACGTCGCCGGCGGCAAGCCCTACTTCATCTTCGCCGCGGCATTCCTGGCCTACCTCGTGATCTCGATGTCCGCCCCGGACTTCAAGGCGTGGCGCTGGGCGGTGATCCTCTACATCGCATTCGGGGTCCTGGACGGCGTCATCATGGCCCTTTCGCAGGTTTCTGCGAATTTCGCGATGTTCATGCTGCCGATCTACTCCAACGTGAGTTATGCCCAAGCAATGGGCATCGGCACGGAGCTGGACCTTTCCGAGATGCGCTTCGGCTACATCGCATCCCTCGGCGCCCTGCTGGGCCTGGTCGCATGCACCTTTTGGAGGCCGCTCGCCGCCGTGGACCTCCGGAGACCGTGGCGCGCCGTCGTCGCCGGCTTCGCCTGCGTGGCGGTCCTGATCAGTGGGTTCCGAGGCGCCACCGTCCGCCTGTTCGTCGACTTTATCGTCGGCTCGGCAGTGCGCAGGAAATGGCTGGACGTCGCACTGGTGTGCATGGCCGGCTTCATGCTGGTGGTGCTGCTTGCCGCCAGCGGGCTCACCCGCATGCTCCCCTTCGGCGCCCAGCGGGCGCTCTCGCCGCTGCCGATCGACGTGGACCCGCGCGCAAGAATGCAGGCTCAAGGCAGCGCCGAGGATCGCTTCGAGATGTGGCGGCTGGCCATGGGAACCGACCGTTTCATCGAAAGCAAGCTCCTGGGCGACGGATTCAGCCTCAAGGCCAGCGAGGTGCGGGCCATGACCGACTCAACCATGCCGGGAAGTCGCTTCAGAGGCTTGGGGTTCGTGGAGCGCTCGATGGCCATGGGATCCTACCATGGCTTCCACGTCGAAACGATCCGCTTTACAGGAGTGGCCGGGCTGCTGGCTGCCACGGCCGCACTGGTCGTCCTCGCCGTTTACGCCTGGCGTTGCATCCAGGCATTCCGCGACCACCCGCACTGGGGCTACGTCCTGTTCATCTGCATGCCGTACCTGATCCACCCACTCTGGTACTGGCTCATTTTCGGATCCTACCGGGCCGGCTACCCGGAGCTCATTGCGATGGCGGGAATGATCAAGCTGCTCCTGCGGGCAATCCCGGTGCCGGCGCCCGTCGTGAACTCCACCTCGGCCGCATGGGCGGGGCAACAGCTTCCCCGAGTGCCGGCCCCGGCCTTCGTCGATGCCGCCCGGTAGCGCAGCCCCGCACAGGTGTAAGGAGGCACGACACTCTTGTCGTGCGCGTAAGTCCCGGACGACTGAAGGATCGAAGCACCGCGAAGATAACCGCGCCAAAAAGGTCCTGAGGCAATCGCCTCCATTACGGATCCCGACGCGACTGGTCACTCTCGTAACACTCGGGATTGTCCGAATCATGGGTAATTGACTGCAGACTCCCGGAACGCTCACCGAGACCAGACAATCGTCCTGAGCCACAAGGAACACCTCGAGTGCGACAACCTTGGACGCATGTCCGCCGCGTCCATAGGGCAGAAATCGGTCCGGGGCGGGCTGATCACTGCCGTCTCACAGGCCATCATCCTCGCGATCCAGCTGACCTCAACCGTGATCCTCGCCCGCCTGCTGACGCCGGATGATTTTGGCGTGGTGGCGATGGTGACCGCGTTCACCGCATTCGCGGGCCTGTTCCGCGACATGGGTTTGTCGGCGGCGGCGGTGCAGAAGCCGGACCTCACTGCGGCGCAGCAGGACAACCTGTTCTGGCTGAACGTCGCGGCGGGCGCCTGCCTCACCGGCATGGTGGCCGCAGCCTCGCCGCTGGTTGCGTGGTTCTACCGGCGCCCGGAATTGCAGCCGGTCACTCTGCTGCTGTCGGGGGTGTTTTTGGTCAGCAGCATGGGGACCCAGCACGGGGCACGCCTGATCCGCGAGATGCGCTTCGGCCGCAACGGGTTGGCGACGCTCGGCGGACCGGTCGCCGCGCTGGGCGTGGGGACCGCGCTGGCATTGCACGGGTGGTCGTATTGGGCCTTGGTCTGGGCGGTGCTCGCGAACTCCGCCGCCACCACCATTCTGCTGTGGATTCTGTCGCCGCTGCGCCCCTCGCTGCCTCACCGGGGGTCGGGCATCCGCGGGATGCTGGGGTTCGGGGCCAACGTGACCGCCTACGACCTGGTCAACTACTTCCACCGCAACCTCGACAACATCCTGATCGGCCGCGTGTGGGGCGCCGAGCTTCTCGGCTGCTATTCGCGTGCCTACCAATTGATGATGGTGCCGATCCACTCGCTGCGCACGCCGATCTTCACCGTTACCTTCCCTGCCCTGTGCCGGCTCCAGTCGATGCCGGCCGCGTTCCGGTCCTACTTCAAGCGGGCCACCGCGGTCCTCGCCCTGCTATCGATGCCGCTTGCTGCCCTCCTGTTCACGACTGCGCGCGACTTGGTCCCATTGCTCCTCGGCCCCGGATGGGACACAGTGGTGCCGATCTTCTCAGTGCTTGCACTGGTCGCCTTCATCCAACCGGCCTTCACCATCTGGGGACAAGTGACCCTGAGCTTGGGAAAACCCACCAGATACCTCGCCCTCGGAGCTCTCAACTCGGCAGTAATCGTCGGAGGTTTTTTTGTCGGACTCCGCTGGGGAGCCGTCGGCGTCGCGTCCTCCTACGCAGCTTGTATCTACCTGTTGTTGCTCCCCACCCTCGCCGCCGCATTCCGCGGGACTGGCGTTACAATGCTTGATTTCCTCCGAGCGGTGGCCCGCCCCAGCATCGCTAGCACTGCTGCTGCTTCGGCTTCGGCAACCGTCCGTGGACTCGTGGTGCCCCTCGCGCCCGTCCCTGCCTTGGCGGGCAGCTCTGTGGTGTTCATTGCCGCGTTCACCCTGTCTTACCTAATCCTCCCTGGCGGGCGCGACGAACTGACTGCAACATGGTCTGCCCTTCACCGGTCCATTGCGAGCCCTCGACTGTTGTGAATGTGCGCCGGCTCATGCCGGGCAAGTGAGAACAGCAGGGCACTCCCTGCCGTTCTGCCTGCAAGCCAAACCCGCTGGCTTGGATCCGTCCGTAACCTCATCACGCGAGGAGCGCAAATCCGGCTTCTGTTGCCAATGCGGCGCTCATATGATTGCCGGGATCGACAAACACGGCGCGTCGCCTCGGATCTTCGAGTTTGATATCGCCAGAGTGCTCGCTGCGATTTTCATCATGATGTCGCATTTATGGTATTTCTTTCCGGTTGCATCGTCATTCCGAAGCGTGTTTGGCATTGCCGGGAACATGGGCTTGACATTGTTTTTGTTCCTTTCCGGGTTCTTTGTCTCAAATAGATCCTTGCTCAACTGCACCGAGATCGCACGATTCGCGCAGGACAAATGCAAACGCCTCTTGCCCACAATGTATGTTGCCGTGCTTCTGTACCTGGTGGTTGAAGTATCTGGATTGGGATCTCACGCATGGGCAGTCCGGATTGACGCGCGGAGCGTAATTGCCAACATCCTGTGCCTCCAGGTGTTCTTTTACCCAGTGCGGTTTTTTGTGTTTTGGTATGTCAGCCTATTGATAATCTACTACACGGGCGTCCGGTTATAAGTCCCACAACATCAATTGGTTGTGATCCTGCTCACCCATAGTTCTGAAATCGGTTTCTGTAAGTAGTTGATTTAGAGCGACTTTCTCAAAGGGATGCACGCTGAGAATCTGCAAAGTTCTGTTAAGAGCCCCGGGCAGGCGGAGCTGCTTGTGAAGGATCGCGACCATGAGGTAGACGGCCACGGCAATCCATATCTGGGTCTTCACCGCGTTGGGACTGGTGCCGTAGTAGTGTTTGATTCGGAGATGTTGCTTGATCCAGCGGAAGAACAGTTCGATCCGCCACCGCAGCCGGTAGAGCTTGGCGACACTCAGTGCCGGGATGTCCAGGTTGTTGGTGAGAAAGACGAGTTCGCGGCGAGTGTCGGAATCGTAGTAGCGAATCTTGCGGAGCAGTCCCGGATAGGCTTGGCGCGCCTTCTTGAGAGTAGGCTTGCCCACATGATCGCTGCGCAGGCCGGTGAGGCGCTCGATGGGCAGCGATCGCTGCCTGGTGAAGCGCAGATTGCTCTTGGCCCGAGTGACGAAGAACCCGCCAGCGGTTGCGATCGTGTTCAGGCGAGAGAAATCCATGTAGCCACGGTCCATCACGTAGAACGAACCGGGCTCGAAGCACAGCGTGTCGAGCCACGCCACGTCGTGCTGGCGGGCATCTGTGATATGGATGCAGGTCGGAATCGGCCCACGCAGATCGATCTGGGTGTGCAGCTTGATCCCGGACTTGGTTCGACGGAAGTCGGCCCAAGGAAAGAGGGTCAAAGAGAGATCGATCGTGCTGGAATCGAGTGCGTAGACGGTATTGTCCAGCTCGACGCCAAGATCTTCCCCTGCATACAGAACCCGTGCTTTGCGGATCAGGCCTTTGGCGAGATCCTCCCAGATCCGCCAGTCCCGCTGTTCGTTGGCATCCGCCAGGGTGGATCTGGCAACCGGACCGCGGAACCCCAAGTGGTGGAGTGCCGAGGGCTTTGCATTGAGGCAGGTGACGATATCCCTCAACCCGTCGCGCCAAGTCAACTGAGCGAAGGCCATGCAGATGAACTGCTGTCGACACCCGAAATGCCGGACCCTCGAGTCGGCATTGTAACGCCGCACCAGACGGTCGAGCGTCTGGCGATGGACGAGATCGAGAACCTGGGACAGGACGAATCGGCCGGCATTCATGCGCGAAAAGCGTGCAAAACGCCCGCCGCGAATTCAAATCCGTCACATCGATTGCTCGTTGTAAGTTGCTCATCATGAATCGATGGCAAAATCACCAAAGCTCGTTAGCCGGACACCCCTGAATCTACTACGTCATTCACGTATGCATTCAGTTGATCTCTGGACCAAGCCGGGGGAAATACCTCGCACTGTCCTTGCTGGTATTCTTGCTTTTAAGGGCTTTTACCACTGTCAGTCTGCCTATCGATGGATTCGGGATTGATCGAAGGATTTTTGAATACTACCCTGTGTTTGTGCTTGGCGTCATGTCGTTTGATGCGTACAGATCGAAGGATGTTTGCAAAGGCGTCTATCCCATGCTCTTGCTGATCGGACTGTTGGCCTCGCGGATTATTGTATTTCTGCCTCGTCAGCAGAATTTGTGTGCTTGAGGCGGCTCGGGTAGCGCCCCAAGGTTATGATACAGAACGAGTTGCAGCACTTTGAAGGACCTGTGACCGTAGCTGCGTGCAAGCGTCACACCCGCTTTGTGATTGAGACCCTCGGTGACGGCGTTGGTGAACATCCGCTTGGCGCGGAAGTAGTTGAGGAGAAGCTCTTCATGGCGGCGCAGCATCAGGGCGACTTTCTTCATCGGCCCAAGGCGGGATCGCATTGCGCGGGTGGTCCATTCCCTGAGGAAGGCTGCCGCCCAGGTCGCGGAGCGGTAGCGCCAGAACTGTCGGAAGCTCTCCTTGAGTTCCCATGCGCGGGAGGTGGCCTGCATGCTGCCGAGGATGGCGCGCAGCTTCTCGCGAGCCTTGCCGCGGACCCGCGTGCCGCGCTTGAGCAGAAGGAAGCGCCCGCGCTTGACCGTGGCCTTGGCCGCCCTGCCGCGCAGGCGCGCCTGCTCGCCCCGGCGGACGTTGTCGACCGCCAGATTGAGGTGCTGGGCGACGTGGAAGGGATCAAGCACGTTGAGCGCCCAGCCGGCGCGCTGCGCGATGACCTTCAGGTACGGCTTCCACATGTCCGAGCAGATCACCTGCAATCCGGCCAAGAAGCCCTTGCAATGCTTCTCCAACTCGTTGAAGCCCTTGCGCAGCGTGGCTTCCTTGCGCCGGTGACCAACCCACAGCAACCGGCGCGCGCCGGCATCGATCTGGTAAATCAGGGTCACGAAGTTGGCGCTATTCTTGCCGCGGCCCCAGTGCAGCTCGTCGAGGCCGAGAGCCCGCACGGCATCCAGCACCCGGTTGGCCAGGCCCCATTCGACGACCCACTCGACCGACCTGCGCACTTCGTCCCAACTGGTGCCGAACACCCGCGCGGTCTCCTGCCAACTGAGCCGCCGCGCCCAGCGCGCCAGGAACACCATGAAGGCCACCGCATACGGGTGCTTGCCCTTGTTCCATGGCATCGCCTCAACCTTCGGGCCGCCATCGGGGCATACCACCCGCCGCGCTCCGTATACCAGGTCCACGGAAATGCCCCACAGCGGCACGAACGCCCAGCGCCGCTCCGGCAACCGGTCATGCACCCGCCCCGGCCTGCCGCAGCACGAGCAACGCCGCCTGACCCGCGGATCGGTCCCCAATCGGACCTCGATCACCTCCTTGCCGCGACGCCTCACCAGACGCACCGATTCAATCACGAATCCACGAAGCACTTGCACCCGGCGCAACAAGGTCTTAATGGTCATGCGGATGGTGGTTGGGGGTTGTTGGCTTTCATCAACCCCAACAATGTACCCCCAGCCGCCATCCGCAACCCCGACCCCGGCCCCCGCCGGGGTGTGGCGCGCCAAACCCCATACCGACCCACCGCACCGCCCGCAGCGCAGGTCAAGCGGGCAGGCGATATAAATCCGGGCAACCCGCCCGACCTCCCTGCCGCCCCGCATTTTATGCCGCCTGCCCGCTTGACCGGAGCGAGGACGGTGCTTGCCGGAAGCGCTCGCAGTCAGTCACAAATCAACACAAATTCTGCGGAGGAACCGTATTTCTGAAAGGTGATGTTTCACTGCTCGGTTTGGCACTCTCATCAAGAGCACTCGCTGCGGCTGCCTGTGTCTTCTTCGTGGCGGCGATTGCACGGGATACGTATAGTCCGATGAAGAGCCTCCCTGCAATCATTCAACGAGCTTCCTTCGCGACATACGCGGTCTACTTGCTCCATTATCCAGTGCTTTGCTTGCTTGCCAGGACAGGAATCCGCAATGTGTATGCGTTCATAGCCGTCGGCGTGCTGACTTGTTTTGCTTGCGGCTACATCCTCCAATCTGGCGTCGACGTTTTGGTTTTAGGGCTGCACAGGAAACCGACGCTATGAATCGGAGGGTTCGCACCCGACTGACCAGCCGTGACGGGGTTTCTCCAAAGACAAAGATGCCCGGTATCCGTCACGGAATCCGCACGACAATCGAACGCGCGCTCAGAATGCGATGCGCCGCCCACCTCCCGCGCGGCGTATGCCTGTTCGAGGACCTCAGGCGATGGCTGCCGGATACCCCAATGATCACGGTCTTCGACGTCGGCGCCAATACCGGGCAATCCGCCCAGGGTTTTCTCCGGGCCTTCTCACACGACCGAGTCTTCTGCTTCGAACCGGTGCTGGGAAGCGGTGGTGCCCATCTTCTCGATCCTCGCATTGGTCGCCTTCATCCAGCCGGTGTCGACCATCTGGGGACAGGTGACGCTCAGCCTCGGGAAATCCGCACGCTACCTCGCCTTGGGAGTGATCAACTCGGCGGTGGTGGCCGCCGGGTTTTTCGTCGGAATCCATTGGGGGGCTGTTGGCGTCGCCGCCGCCTATGCAACCTGCACCTGCCTGCTGGTCCTCCCCACCCTGGCCGCCGCATTTCGCGGCACCGGCGTGACGGTGCGCGACTTCCTGCGGTCAATCGCCCGCCCGGCCCTTGCGAGTGCCGCGGCCGCGGCAGCCACGATCGCCCTGCGGAGCCTTGTCGGCCCGCTCGCGACAGTCCCCGCATTGGCCGGCAGTACTCTCGTCTTCGCGGTCCTGTTCCTGGCCTCCTTTTGTTCCCTCCCCGGCGGGCGCCGCGAGTTGCGCCAGACATGGGACACCCTGCGCGAGGCGCTTGTGCAAAAGACATAAAGAGCCACGACACTCCTGTCGTGGGAGAATGCGCGGCGGAAGAATCGCACTAGCACAGCCCATCAGCCCCTCGCTTCGCGCGCACGACAAGATTGTCGTGCCTCCTTAACGAACGACGAGCGCGCGGTCACTCTGCCATAGCGTAAATGTGCCGGGCTTAAGATTCGCCGTGTTTCTCCTGATGTAACGCACCGCATTTGCAAAATGCCGTGGATCGCGGATCATCGTGTCACGGTAGCCCTTCTGCCAGATTGACCCCTTCCCGATCCGGCGCGCGGAAACCCCCTTCCATGCCTTCATCAGCATCTCGATGCGGTCGCAGGCGGTGAACAACAGATGAACGTGGTTCGGCATCAGAACCCACGCATGGTGGATGGCCTTGGTGCCGTTATCGCACATCAGAACATCCTCGACGATCTTCCGAACCACGGGATCCCTCAGAACACATGACCCTGCACCTTGGTCAAGCCACCGCTCGATCGTCCACGTGCAGAGCCGGTGGTATTCGCGTTGTTCGTTCTCGGTCCACGGTTTCGGATGGTGATGTCGCCAGATCGCGTGCTTCTGCTTCCACTCGCGCAGCCTGGATTGCGGCATCGCATCGCCCAGTCGAAACGTGACGAACTGCATTGTCTCGGATTGCTGCCAATGAGGTAGCTTCAGACCGTGTTTCTCGATCTTCCCGAACGGATTGAGGTATTCCATCGCACGGATTACGAGCTGACTGCCGGGGGAGTTTCATCCGTTTGCCAACTTGCGCGGCATATCGACACCTCGCTCCACGCGCACGACAGGAGTGTCGTGCCTCCTTAAGACCCTCCTTACTCCCCGATGTTCGGCTTGCGCAACCGCCTCCGCACGGTGATCGAACACGCACTCGGCGTGCGGGCCACCGCCTACCTCCCGCGCGGCGTGTGCCTCATCACCGACATCCGGCGATGGCTCCCGAAAACCACGATCTCGACGATCTTCGACGTCGGCGCCAACACCGGCCAGTCTGCCCGGACATTCCGCGCCGCATTCCCGCAGGCTTGCATCTTCTGCTTCGAGCCGGTGCCGGCTACCTTTGAAAGGTTGCGGCAACGGATCGGGCACGATTCCGCGTGCCGCTGTTTCCAACTCGCATTCGGGGCCTCCGGCGGCCTGGCGCGCGTGGTGCAGGAAGGCGACTCGTCCCGATTCCGCATGGCTCCTGCCCCCACGCCACCGCCCCACCATGATGAAACTCCGCCCGTCCTCGTGCCCGTCGCCACGCTGGATGCATTCTGTGCCGAACACCGGATTGACCACATCTCCCTCCTGAAGGTCGACACCGAGGGGCAGGACCTCGACGTGCTCCGCGGCGCAGCCGCATTGCTCGCCGACCAGCGGGTCGACCTGATCGAAGTCGAGGCGGGCATCGATCCTGACAACCCGCTTCACGTTTCTCTCCACGAGTTTACAGCCTTCTTGGAGCCGCTCGGATACCGCGTGTTTGGCTTCTACGACCAGATCGACGAGTGGCTGCGCCGTGAACCGCAGCTCCGGCGCGTGAATGTCGTCTTCATCGCGCCCGCGGTCGTTACCGCTGCGCGTCCCGGTGGCGGCTGACGCCACTTCGGTGGGGCCTGCGGCCCTCGGTGGTGCGCTTGGGAAGAGCGAAGCTCACCGATTATTAATCCGGCCATAAAATACTAGCAATGCATCACGCTGCATAGGCGACCGAGGGATGACGGAACAGACTGCGGATGAGACCAGGGCTGCGCTGCGCCGATCTCATGACTTTCGAGATCTGGTGCTTCATCTCGGGAAGAGTCGGGGCCGGCGGCTGGTTGCGAAGCCGCACCTTGAGCGTGTTGTTGAGGTACTCGTCGGGGTTCAGTTCAGGGCTGTATGGGGGCAGGTAAAACAGCTCGATGCGATCGGCGCGATCCGCGAGCCATGCACGGACCGCCTTGGCCTTGTGCACTCGCAGGTTGTCGACGATGAGGAAGACCTTGCACTTCGAGTCCTTGATCAGCCGGCCGAGGAACTTCAGGAACAGATTCACCTTCAGGCCGCCCTTGTAGATCATGAAGCGGGCCTCACCGCGGTTGCTGATCGCCGAGATCATGCTCGTGCTCACCCGGCGGGCCAGACCCCGTGCCACCGGCGTTCTGCCCTTCGGTGCGTAGCCCCTTGCTCCGTGGTCCTGGTTGCTGACCCCGGTCTCGTCCCCCCACAGAATCCGGGCGTTCTCCGCCTTGGCCCGCCGCGCGATGGCCGGATACTCCCCGTCGATCCAGCGCCGCACGGCCTCCGGTTGCTGCTCGTAGGACCGGCGCTTCGGCCGCTGCGGCGTGAACCCCCACCGCTTCAGGTAATGACCCAGCGTGCGGACCGGAAGACGGATGCCGAACCGCTCCTGGATGAAGCGCCCGATGACCGGCCGCGTCCACAGTGCAAACGGCAACTTGAGTTGCTCCGGCGTCTTGTCGGTGATCGCCTTGACGACCACTTTCTCCTGCGCCTTCGAAAGCTTCCTGCACGTGCCGGCGGGCCTGCCACGCTTGAGCAACGCCAAGCCAGCACCGCCCTGCTCGACCCACAGGCGCCACCAGCGGCGCGAAGCCGCCACCGACACGTCGAGAGCCTCGGCGACCGCCGCATGGGTAACCCCACGGCGCCTCAATTCCACCGCCCGCACCCGCAGTTCATAGATCACTTCCGGCGATTCCTTCCGCACATCTCGCGTTGCCATGCCGGAACTTACCATCAGACCTCCAAAAAGCTAGTATTTTCTGACCGGATTAATAAGCTCACCACCGACTTACCGACTTACCGGGCGCGCGGCAGCGCGCACCGACCCACCGGGCGCGCGCCAGCGCGCAACCACCGAATGCGCCTGCTTTACTTGAACCCGTGCATACGGGACCCCTATGCGGCCGGCACGCACGCAAGGGAGGTGCTCGCCGCGCTGCGGCGGATTCCGGACCTCGACGTCACCGCCTGGCCACCGCCGGAACATCCCAGGGCCCCCGACCGCCCCCCTGGCACCCGCCCCGGCCGCTGGCTACCCGGTTGGCTCGTGATTGCACGGAGGATATGGCTGCGGCCGCCGCCACTGCTGCTCCCCACGCTCGATGGTCCGCTCCCGGATGCAATCCATGCCCGGCCGAATTCCCATCTCGGCCTGCTGCGCGAACTTAAGCAGCGCTTTCCATCCTCGCTCCTATGCGCGGAAGTCAACGCGATGGTGTCCGACGAAACACCCTCCTTCCTCCCTTTCCGCAGCCGCTGGGCACTGTGGGAGGCCACGGCGATCCAACGGGCCGATCTCGTGGTGGTTGTCAGTTCGTGGCTGCGCGACCGGCTGGCCGCGCTCGGCATCGATCCCGCCCGCATCCTCGTCAACCCGAACGGGGCCAATGTCGAGCACTTCAATCCGGAACGCTGGCGCCGGAATCCCGACCTCCTCGCCTCATGGGGGATTCCGCCCGACGCTTTCGTCTTCGGCTACGTCGGCGGCATGGAAGCGTTCAGAAAGCTGCCGCTGCTGGTCACCAAGTTCGCGGAGTTCGCAGCTGGATACCCGCGTGCCCATCTGGTGCTCATCGGCAACGGCCCCGAACAGCGGAGGGTGCGGGCCGTGATCGCCCGCCTCCCCAACGCCGTCCGCCGCCGGATCCGCCTCCCAAGCGTCATCCCTTACAATGAAGTCCCCGCGGCGATGGCGTGCTTCGATTGCGGCGTATTCCCGTTCTCCAACCCCTACGGCAGCCCGCAGAAACTCTTCGAATACCTCGCGATGGCTCTTCCAGTGATCGCTCCAGACGTGCCGGCCGTCAGGGAGATCCTTCCAGATCGGTTCAGCATGCCTCTCGCGAGCCAGGACGGAAGCGACCTGATCAAGCTCCTTCGGCAGGCCATGGACAACCCGGCCCGTAATATGGAAATCGCCCGCCTGAGCAGCCAACTCGCCCGCCGGGAGTTCCCGTGGGATGCAAATGCAAGACGCCTGTATGCATACCTGGCTGAACACTCGGAAGCTCCTGGCCGCTGACCACCAAACTCCCACCTAATCCCATGTCCCCATTTGCGCTCTCGGTGCCCACTTCCCCTTCTGCGATTTTCTGGCGATGGGCTCCCACACAGCGCAGCTGGCGAAGAGCCGTAATTTCCGGTCCTGACGCCCTCGCCGGGTCATTCCTCGGATCTGGCGTGGCGCGGCGGAGCATGCCAGTGCCAGGCAATGCCCATGAGCATAAGTAAGGTTTCCATAACCGGCTTTACTATTAGCCTACATATCCTCAGCCTGATCACGCTGTACCTGACCGAAGCCGCGATTTTGGACCTCGCAGGTGTCCGCGACGATCCCGAGATTACTTTTCGTATCAAGACAAAACACCTCGTAATTCGCATGCATCACGAGTGGTCGACCAACGGGTTTATTGGGAAGGTTATCGCCTTGAGTATCACCACGCCTGTTGCCTATATCAAGCATTACCGCGACTGGGGTTTGGCCGAGTTGATCGAGGACCGCTACTACAAGCAATCCAGCAGTCTATAATCTTTCTGGGTCTGTCTCCGCTGTTTCTTTGCCGTCTTGCCGCATCCCAACGCCAAGGAGGCCATGGGCCCAATTGCATACCTCACCAGCCTGCGCCTCAGTTAGAGCCAGATCAGGCGCAATATGACGCGTCTTCCTCTTGCTTGGTATAAGGCAGCCCCCCTCCTAGCAAGGCCGATCCTCAGTTGCGGTCCGACTTCTACACCAAGGAAATGGCGCCGCGCCTAGCAGAAGCCGCTGCCGAAACCCGCAGGGTATTCTCCGTCGACGCAGCGCACTTTTTGCTTGGAGCGTTCCTCGGCATCGTTTGGCGCTACTCGTGGGTCTTCGTCGAGATCTCGCCGCGCAGGCAACGATACAACGTAATCCAGCCAGTCGACAGTCACGACAAGTGCCTCATCAGCATCCGGTTCACATAGAATGTCAATGTGATGACTGTCTGCGCGCACCTGCGCAAGATCCGGCGCTGCCACCCCGGCACTGCAATCACGCTGATCCTCGACAGCGTCCGATACCAGCATTGCCGTGACGTCACCGCCTTGGCGGCCGAGCTCGGCATTGAGTTGCCCCTCCTTCCTACAAACAGCCCCAACCCAATCTCATTGTACGACTCTGGCCCTCGGTCTCGAAGAAGTACCTCGTCACCAACTTCTACCCGGACTTCACGCAATTTCGTGAGGATACTTCCTCGTGTCTGGGCAACCCTTGCAGATTTGGCAAATAGATGCTACATTCGCTTGCGACCCCAAACTTCCAGCACCCCCCGATTAACACAGGCACAATCGAGGTTTTAGGGCTCTTCGTCAGGTTTGCTGACGATCCGGAGGGGTTTCTGGCCGTGACACACCCGCCGAAGGCACCCATTGAAGGGGTGTGAAAGTCCTGAACTTCAATGAGTTGTACGCCTTCGACGGGTATGTGGTCGAGAAGGTAATCACTGAGAGGGTGGCGATTCAAATCAAATTGCGATTCGACCTGCGCCGCAAGCCCCGGTGCCCGAGCTGTGGCCGGCGCTGCCCCGAACACCGGGTGGGCGTGGGATTGGCCTACGATCTGCCGGTTGTGGAGCGGCCGGTGGTGGTGACATACCCGGTGCGGCAGTTGCGCTGTCGGCCCTGCGGGGAGTTCCGCACGGTGAGGCCGGCCGAGGTGCATCCCACCCGCGGCGCGACCTGGCGACTGATGCGCGTGGTCAGCACGTGGGCGTCGGTGTGTCCGGCGACTGCGGTCGGCACGATGTTCGCGATCTCGGACTCGACGGTACGGCGCTATGACAAGGCGGTGCTGGAGGCCGATCTGCCCGAGCCGCTGCTCGACGGCCTCGAAGTGCTGCTGGTCGACGAGAAGGCTGTGCGCAAGCGCCACGGCTACGTCACCGTGGTTCTCAACGGGCGCACCGGCGAGCTGCTGCACATGACCGAAGGCAAGAAGAAGCAGGCGCTCGTTGAGTTCCTCGAAATGCTCACCCCCGAGCAGAAGGCGTCGATCAGGGCGGTGTGTATCGACCGCAACGGCGCCTACAAAGCCGCGCTTTCCGAACACCTGCCCGATGCCGAGATCGTCCACGATCTGTTCCATCTCATGATGAACCTCAATGAGGCCATCGACCGCACGCGGCGCGCCGAATGGCACCAGGCCCACGCGGCTGACAAGAAGGTCATCAAGGGCTCGCGCTACCTGTTGCTCAAGGGGCGGGAGAAGCTCGACGACAACGGCCTCGACCGGCTCGCCGCGCTGGTGCAACTCAACGAACCGCTTACCCGTGCCTACATCCTCAAGGAGAGCTTCCGGGACATCTTCCGCTTCAAACGCCCGCCACGTTCCGCGCGGCACGCAATCCGGCAATGGTGCCGCGACGCTCTGAACAGCGGCCTGCCACATCTGGCGCACTTCGCCAAGGGCGTGCTGCGCGACATCCGCCACGTCGTGGCCTACTTCGTCCACAACATCACCTCCGGCCTCATCGAATCCTTCAACAACCAGATCGCGAGAGTCATTCACAGGGCCTGCGGCATGACCGACCTCGACTACCTAACCCTCAAGATGAGAGCCCAATCCCTTCAGCAGATCTGACGAAGAGCCGGTTTTAGTGGGTAGTTTTGGTTTTCCGCCGTTGATTGGGCCGTATTAACGACCCTCCGGAGAGCGGCCATGAACAGCCTTGGAGGAAAGTTGTCCACAAGGTTCCGACGCGAGAATGGGCCCGGAGGCAGCTCGTCGGAGCGGCGGGTTCTTGTGGACAACTTTCCGGGGCTGGATCGGTTCTGGCGGCCAGTTTTCCGGCTGGATCTCGGCCGCGCTGCCGGCAAGGGTCAGGGCCATGGCTATCGAACATCTGTTTACCCGGGCCTTGGGCCTGGCCGCCCCGTGGAAAGTCGTTTCGTGCAACTTCGACCCTGCGGCGAAGTCCTTGGAACTGAGCATCGATTTCGAGCGGGGCAGCCGCTTCACCGATCCGGAAACCGGCGTGGATTGCCCGGTCCACGACACCGTGCGGCGCAGTTGGGAGCACCTGCGGTTCTTCGAGCATCGCACGACCATTCACGCACGGGTTCCGCGGATCAAGACGCCCTCGGGCACGGTGAAGACAGTGGAGGTGCCGTGGGCCATGCCCCACAGCGGGTTCACCCTGCTGATGGAGGCCTTGCTCTTGGCCATGGCCAAGGTGCTGCCCGTCGCGGAGGTCGCCCGCCAGAGCGGGATCAGCGAGGACCGGATCTGGCACCTGATTCGCAGTCGGGTTGAAGCGGCCTGGGAGCGGCAGGACTGGAGCGGCGTTGAACGGCTCGCAGCCGACGAGACCTCCACCCGCAAGGGGCACAAATACGGCACGGTTTTCCTCGAAATCGAGGGCCAGGAGACCTCCCGGGGCCGGGGAGCGGCCAGAGCGGCCAGACTGCTGTTCTTCACCCCGGGCAAGGATGCCGACACCTTCACGCAGTTCGCCGCCGAACTGGAACGTCGCGGCGTGCCCGCCGACCAGATCGCCGAGATCGCCATGGACATGTCCAAGGCCTTCATTGCCGGCGCCGCCGTGCACTTCCCCAACGCCCAGATCTGTTACGACCGTTTTCACGTCATGAAGCTCTGCGGCGAAGCCGTCGACCAGGTGCGCAAGGAAATCGCCCGCAACTGCGGCGGCCTGCCCCGCGGCGCAATGTGGGCCCTGCGCGGGAACCCAAAAAACCTCCGCCAGGAGCAAATCCAACTCCGCGAGGAAATCTGCCGCGAGCACCGCCAGATCGCGCGCGCCCTGTCCATCAAGGAGTTCCTCGCCGACATGTGGAACTACTGGCATGCCAAGGATGCTGCCGAACACCTCCGCGCCGTCGTCTCCTGGTGCTCGCGCTCGCGCCTGCCATCCTTCGTCAAGCTCGCCCGCACGCTCCGGGGGCATCTCGACGGCATCCTCGGATACTTCAAGAACTACACCACCTCCGCCGCCATCGAAGCGGTCAACGGCCTGCTCCAACTCGCACGCCGGCGAGCCCGCGGCTACAGAACATTCCGCAACTTCAAAGCCATCGCCTACTGGATCGCAGCCGGCCTGGACATAGAACCTCATCTCTCACCCACCCACTAAAATCTCAGGAGCGCCTTAACACATCCTAATGCGCGCCAGTATGTTACCTGGGCCGTTTACATTGCGGATCCTCTCAGAATTTAAGATACATGGTCTTACATACGTTTACCTGCGGCACTATGAAAACCTCCCCGAGTCTGTCGGTAATGACGTAGACATTCTGGTCGGTCCAAGACAGAGGTGGCACGCGGTCGATCTGATCCGCGCCGCTGCTGCCGAATGCGGTTGGCGGATTCTGAAGGTGGTTGCATTCAGTCCGCTAAGCGTGTTCCTAGCGCGCTACGATGGCGAAGAGTTTCTGCACATCGACCTCTTCGACCGACTTGAATGGCATTGGGTCGAGTACGCGGATGCTGCGGCAATCCTGTCGCGGCGGCAGTACAATGGCCAGGTTTTTCACCCCGCAGCCGGTGACGAGCTTTTTCTTAACGTCTGCACGCGGCTTATCTACACTGGCCTAATCAGGAAGAAGCATCGGACACAGGCCCGGGAGTGGGTTGAACGCGAAGGCGCCACCGCGATTCAGGAAGCGTTCGAGTTTCATCTGGCCGCCGGAGGTGCCCGGTCTTTCGGTCAGGCAGTGGCTGAATGCGACTGGAAAAGGGTCGAGGCGCGCGCTTGGACGCTTCGAGGCCTGGCAATATTCCGCTACGCCATGCTCCGGCCATGGCGAGGTCTTTGCGGCCTGGCGCGGCTTATCCGGCGCTCGGCCGGGCGCCTTTTGCGCCCGCCCGGTCTGTTCATCGTATTTATAGGAACTGAAGGACGTACCACAGACGCCATTGTCCGCGCAATCACTCCCGTGTTGCAGGCGATCACAGGGCGCACTGACACGCTGGTTTTTCATTGGAAGCCGTGTTGGACTAGCGGCCGCAAAACTCCCTCAAAAAGTGCAAACCTGGATGCACAATACCGCGGCAAGGGTAATCGAGCCGCAGCCGGCATCATCCGCTTGGCCTTCGAATGGCTTGCGCTTTGGTGTGGGTGGTTTCGTTTTATCCTCCCGGCAAGGGCCCGCAATCGCCCCGTCATCGCGATGTGCCACGTCAACGACCATATTCCTGAGTCAGCCCGATATCGGCTTTCCCTGCCATCGAAGATTCTCCGTTTCGCAGCACGCACCGCACCACAACCGGAATTGGTGTTCGTTCTGCGCGCAATTGAAAATTTGTCACCATACCATAATCTTGAGCCTTTTTGTTTTTCAGGCCAATCCTTCGAACATTTTCTCCTGCGGCCAGCCAACGGCAATCCTCGGGTCGTCCTGATCAACGCCGAGGAACCGATAGCTTCTGTTGTTCGGGCTATCCGAAATGCAATCGTCAGTCGAATACTTTCGGTGTAAAGGTCGAAGCCCTTGTGTTGCTGCAGTGAGTATTAGGCATGCATGTCTTGCCTAACCTTGCCCTTCCAAGGCATACTGAAACGTCTCGTGTGAAAGAAATTCAGATAGGCCCGCGAAAGCGTCTGAAGGTCTTGCTCTCCGCATACGCATGCGAGCCGAATCGGGGATCCGAGCCTGGGGTGGGCTGGGAATGGGCGACCCGTCTTCCGGCATGGCATGATGTTACAGTAATTACCCGGGCAAACAACGAGCCTTCGATTAGCGCAGAATTGGCGAGGCGAGGATCACTGCCTGCCCCGAGTTTTATTTACCTGGATTTGCCACCATTTTTTACGCGCCTCAAGAAATGCGGCGCCTTGCCTGTTTCACTTTATTACCTTCTTTGGCAGTTATTTGCCAGATCTGCAGTCAAGGCGCAGTTGGGCCGCTTCGATTTGGTCCACCATGTTACTTTCAATGGATTCCGCTTTCCTGGTGCTTGGTGGAAATGCCCGGCGCGTGTTTTGCTCGGTCCGCTGGGAGGAGGTTCGATCGCCCGAAGTGATTATCGCAGTTGCTTTGGTCATCGATGGTGGACTGAAAAGTTGCGTGAGTTATCCGTACGGCTTTGGAGGTTGAACCCCTGGACATGGGCAAGTTTGCGCCAGGCGGATGCGGTGATTGTCGTAGGTGAGGAACTCCGTGAACGGCTTTCCAAATTTGGCATCCCTTGCATGGAAATGTTGGAAACCGCTCTTCCTCTCGATTTGGAAGATGATTTGCCCGCGGTGAACATCCAATCGAAACGGCATTTCATCTGGGTGGGTAGTATTGAGCCTCGGAAAGCCTGGCAAATTGCGCTTGAGGCCTATGCGCTGGCATTGAAGCGGGGACTCACTGGCCACCGCCTTCGTGTCGTTGGATGCGGGCCGCAGGAAAGGAGCGCTGTCCGTAAAGCGAGGAATTTGGGCATTGGGGATAAGGTGGACTTCGTCGGAGTTGTTCCTCGCTCTGAAGTTTGGAAACTTGTCGCCGAGGCCCGGGCGCTCCTTTTTACCAGCATCCGCGACAGCTCCGGCAATGTGGTTCTTGAAGCGATGGGCTTGCGCTGTCCAGTCATTTGCTTCAAGCACCAGGGAGCGGCGATGATGACCGACGAACAATGTGCAATCCGTATCTGCCCCGGATCTTGGCATGACAGTGTTGCTGGCTTCGCTGCTGCGATGCTCCAGCTTGCCAGTGATGATTCCATGGCCCAGGATATGGGATTCAAAGGTCGTCTTCGCGCATTGGAGCATTTCAGTTGGGATGCCAAGGTGTCCGCCGCCTTGGAGGTTTACTCTCGTCTTTCAAACCTGCCGGTACCCGAACCGATTACTTGATGCATTTTGCGCCATCGTTGCGGATCGCCGTGTCTCACCCTGCGACTTGCTGCGTCGAATCGTGCAAAGGAGTTCAGCCAACCTGATGCCGCTCCTCATCCACCTGATCGCCGGGGCGCGCCCGAACTTCATGAAGATCGCGCCGGTCCTGCGGGCGGCGGCGGCGCACGTCGACCGACTGCGGTGCCGGATCGTGCATACCGGCCAGCACTACGACCACGGGATGAGCGCGGTGTTCTTCAAGGACCTCGGGATCCCGGAACCGGACCACCACCTCGGCTGCGGCGGCGGGAGCCACGCCGAGCAGACGGCGCGCATCATGGTGGCATACGAGAAGCTCTGCGCCGCGGAGCGGCCCGACCTGGTGGTGGTGGTGGGCGACGTCAACTCGACGCTGGCGTGCTCGATTGTGGCCAGGAAGCTGCACATTCCCGTCGCCCACATCGAAGCCGGGCTGCGCAGCGGCGACCGGCGGATGCCCGAGGAGATCAACCGGCTGGTGACCGACGCGATCGCCGACCTGTTCTTCGTCACCGAGCCGGCCGGGGTCGCGCACCTGCGGCGCGAAGGGAAGCCGGAGGAGGCGATCCACCACGTCGGGCACGTGATGGTGGACAACCTGCTCTACCAGCGCGACCGGCTGGCGGCGCACCCGCTGCGCGACGGCGTCTCGGTGGCGATCAAGCGGGCCCACCCGCACTACGGGGTGGTCACCCTGCACCGCCCCTCGAACGTCGACGACCCGGCAGTGTTCGCGGGGATCGCCGGGGCGCTGCGCCGGATCGCAGAGCGCCTGCCGCTGGTGTTCCCCGTCCACCCGCGGTCCCGCGCGAACATGGAGCGCTTCGGGATCGACCTCGGCGAGTGCGTCACCCTCACCGAGCCGCTCGGCTACATGGATTTCCTCAACCTGTGGAAGGACGCCCGGATGGTGCTGACCGACAGCGGCGGCCTGCAGGAGGAAACCACCGCACTCGGCATCCCCTGCCTCACCCTGCGCCACAACACCGAGCGCCCGATCACCATCGAGCAGGGGACCAACGTGCTGGTGGGCACCAGCCCGGAGGCAATCGAGGCCGCCGCGTGGCAAATCCTCGACGGCCACGCCAAGGAAGGGCGCCGGCCCGAGCTGTGGGACGGCCGCGCCGCCGAGCGGATCGTGGATGTGTTACTGGGGAAGTTGTCAGAGGTCAGTAGTTAGAGGGGAGAAGGGAAGTCAGAGGTCAGAGGTCAGAAATTAGAAATGAGAGATCAGAGGTCAGAGGTCAGAGGTCAGAAATGAGAAATCAGAGGCCAGAGGTCAGAAAGACATGAGGATCAACTCGGCAAAGGAGCTTGAGGTCTACAGGAAGGCGTATCGACTGGCGATGGAGATCTTCGAGCTTTCCAAGGGCTTTCCGGTCGATGAACGTTTCGCGTTGACCAGCCAAATCCGGAGATCCTCGCGCTCGGTGGCGATGAATCTCCGTGAAAAACGCCGAAGGCTTGTAGGCGTTTTGGACAATCCGTAGGATTGGGGCGCAGCCCCGAGGCTGCGTGTGGCGCGGCCGAGTCAACCGTGGGCCAAAAGGCGCTACGAGGCACACTTTGTCAGCAAGCTGACGGACTGCGACGGGGAATGCGGAGAGACCGACACCTCGCTCGACTTCGCTTTGGATTGCGGCTATCTCACTGCGGACCAGCACCAGATGCTCTGCGATCTCAACCGCGAGGTTGGCAAGATGCTCGGCAGCATGATCCAGAACCCAGCCCCGTTCCTGATCCAGTAGTGTTGCCAAACAGTCAGACGTCAGAAGTCAGACGTCAGAAGTCAGATGCTGATGACGGATTCTCCGTGCTGCCAGTGGCTCATCGTTCCGACCTCCGACCTCTGACCTCCGACCGACCTCTGACCTCTGACCTCTGACCTCTGGCCATGAAGATCGCCTTCATCGGCGCCCTTCCGCCGGCGAGCGTGCTGCCGGAGGAATTGATCGCGCCGCGCTACCGCAAGCCGGCCCACCCGGCGCCGTGGATCGGCGGGTTGCTGCCGGACCTCGCCAGACTGTCGGGATTCCAGCTGCGCGTCTTCCTGCCCCATCGCTCGATCGTGCGGCCCTGCGTCGTCGAACGCGAAGGAGTCGAATACCTAGGGGTGCCGTGCCGGATGCTCGAACGCTTCGCGCCGCACACCTTGTTCTACTCGAAATCGCTGGCGGTCGCCGCGCCGATCCGTAGTTTCCAGCCTGACCTGATCCACGCCTTCGGGATGGAGAACGGTTCGGCGACGATCGCACTGCGCCAGCGGGTGCCGGTCTCCTGCTTCATTCAAGGGATCGCCGAGCGACTCTTCCCCTTCCATGGCGCGCACGGGGTGTTGCACAAGCGGGTCGCCGTCGCCTGCGAACGTCGCGCCGTGCGGCGGGTCCGGTGGATGGTGGCGGAGACGGGATTCTCGAGGGATTGGGCGGCCCACCACAACCCGCACGCCCGCGTCGAGTTGATCCCCCACCCGCTGCGTCTGGTGTTCCTCGCCGCGCGACCCGAACCGCAACCGGGCCGCATCATCAGTATCGGTGGACTGGAACATTTCAAGGGCATGGATACCGTGATCCGCGCCTTCGCACGCCTCTCCAACCCGCAAGCGCGCCTGTGCATCGTCGGCGGCGGCCGATGCGCAAGGGAACTCGAAATCCTCGCCGTAAGACTGGGCGTCGCAGGACGCACGGAATTCTGCGGCCCAGCCGACACCGGGCGGATCATCGAGGAGCTTGGCCGATCCTCGGTCTTCGCGATCGGATCGAGAATGGATTCCTCGCCGAACGTGGTCACCGAAGCCCACGCCGTCGGCCTGCCGGTGATCGGCACTCGGGCCGGCGGCATCCCCGAAATGATCAAGGACGGAGTCGATGGGTTCCTTGTCGATGTCGACGACCACGCCGCGATGGCGGACCGGATGCAGCGGCTGCTTGCGGACCGGGAATTGGCGCGGCGGATGGGAGCGGCGGGCCGGGAGAAGGTGCGGGTGCTCAACGACCCGGCGCAGGTGGCGCAGGCCCACCTCGAGTTCTTCACGAGCATTCGCGGCGAATTGCACACGCCGAGGCTCGCACTCAAATAGCGAGGCCCGAGAGGACGGGGCGTGCACCAGGGCGGCCGCCTCAGGGAGCACAGGTGCCTGACCCGTATTCCTTCAACTGAGCGTCATCATCCCGGGCTATTCGAGGCGCAGCCCTTTTGGGGTGCTGCGAATTGGCGCCACCTGGCCCGGACCTGCCTGTGCGTTCTCTTGTACTTCTGCGACAAACGAGCTTGCTCAAAGGCAGCGCAGCCACAGCCAACCGGGGTCGCTTGCCTTGGCACCATCCGGGTCCCGAGTGAAGATCCTGAGAAACGCCGCACAAATTGCCGGAACGCTCCCCGGTGGGGCGCGGGCCCTCTCTCATGTCCCGTTTTCCTGGCGGAAGGGGCGGGATTTCAGGCGCTTCACCAGGGAGGAGGAATGGTTTGAGTCGCTGACGATCGAGCAGAAAAGGGATTGGATCCTGCAGAAGGTCAGGAGACTGGTGGCCCATGCCGAGTCCGAGGTGCCGTTCTACCGCAGACTCTACGCCAAAGCCGGGTTCTCGTCGCATGACTTGCGCGGTTTTGAAGACGTCCAACTGATCCCGGTCGTGACCAAGGCCGACTTGCGTGAGGTGCCGCTTGAGGAGCGTTGCGCCCCCGGGATCAGGGCGCACATCTCGAACACCGGCGGGACATCCGGCCAGCCGCTGTCGTTCATGGTGGAGGCTTCCCTGGCCGACAAGGAGTGGGCCTACATATACCGGCTATGGATGCGCCGGGGATACCGGCCGGGCTACCTGAAGCTGCGGTTCGGGGGGGCCAACCTCGGGGAGGAATTGCTCCGCTATGTTCCCACCGAAGGCGAGTTCCTCGTCAACACCTACGTCGGCTACGACCGGACCTGCCCCGCGATTGCAGCCCTCCTGCGGCGAAACCCCATCCATTACCTGCACGGCTATCCGAGCATCATCCACGGCTTCGCACTGCACTGCCGGGAGCACTTCCGGGCCGAGGTGGTGCAGCCGCTGCGCAAGAACCTGCGCGGCATCCTCCTCGGCTCGGAATACCCTGCCCCGTGCTACCGTGAGACGATCGAGGAGGTCTTCGGACCGCTGTCCCTTTCCTGGTACGGTCACACCGAAAAAGCGGTGCTGGCCGGTGAAAACGCAGCGCCCTACCACTACGAGCCGTTCCAGGGGTACGGGCTCGTCGAGGCGGTGGATTCGGCAACCGGCGGATCGAAACGGCTGGTCGCGACCAACTACGATGGCCTTGCCTCCCCGTTCATCCGCTACGATACCGGTGACCTGATCGAACCGGTGGACGTTGCCGACGGCCTGCTCCGCAGCTTCCGGATCGCCGAGGGGCGGGTCGGCGACGTCATCCTCGATACCCGCGGCCACGAGATCAGCCTGACCGCCCTGATCTTCGGCCGGCACCATCCGGTCTTCGGCAGCCTGCGGCACCTGCAGGTCGCCCAGCAGCATCCCGGCAAGGCCCTGCTCATTGCGGCCGGGTTCGAACCGCAGCACGACCGCGAGACGAGGTTCTGGGAGGGATTCGATGCGACCTCAGTGGACATTCAATTCAGCGTCCGCTTTGTCGACGAACCCTACAGGACACCGGCGGGCAAGGTGCCGCTGAAGGTCCCTTTTCCCTGAAGCCAGGCACGGCACTCGCGTTGCGCACGAAACGCGCACCCACCCATGAAAATCGCATTTCTTGGCAGTCTTCCAGCGGCCAGCGTCATGCCGGAAGACGTCATCCGGCCCGCGTACCGCCGCGGCAACCACCCGGCCCCGTGGATGGTCGCCCTGCTGCCCGAGTTGGCCCGACTGTCGGGTTTTCAGATGCGTGTGTTCCTGCCCCAGCGTTCCGTCATCAGACGAACCGTCGTTGCCCGGGATGGGGTGGAATACGAGGCGCTCCCAATTCCCTTCACCGAGCGCTGGAATCCTCACAGCTTCTATATGCTACGCAGTCTCGCCGTCCACCGAGCGCTGCGCAGTTATCGCCCGGACTTGATCCATGCCTTTGGAATTGAAACTGGCAACGCGACGGTCGCCCTCAGGACCGGCTTGCCGGTTTCCTGCTTCATCCAAGGAATTGTCGAGCATTACTTCCCCTATATTGCCTTCTCTGGACGCCTCAGAAGGAGGTTCCAGAGGCGAATCGAACGCTCCGCGGTGCGGAGGCTCCGATGGCTGGTGGCGGAAACGGAATTCGCCCGATCCTGGGCCCTCGGGCACAACCCTCAGGCGCATGTGGCCTTGATCCCCCACGCGGTGAGAAGGGCCTTTCTCGAACAGTCCAAGCCCACGGGAAGCAAGAGGGTGATCAGTGTGGGAGGGCCAGACACGCGCAAGGCCATGGACACGGTTGTGCGGGCCTTCTCCATGGTAGGGGATCCCGAGGCGAGCCTGTGTATCGTGGGCGGGGGATCGGGACTGCACGCCTTGCGCCAACTTGCGAGCGAACCCGGTTTGTCCGGCCGCACGGAACTGCCTGGAGTCCTCGATACCGAGGCAGTGATCCGTGAACTGACCCGCTCGGGGATCTTCGTGATCGCCTCCCGCATGGATACCTCGCCCAACGTGGTGAGCGAGGCGCACGCCATCGGCCTGCCGGTGATCGGCACCCGCGCCGGCGGCATCCCCGAGATGATCGAGGACGAGGTAGATGGATTCGTTGTCGACGTAGACGACCACGTGGCGATGGCAGAGAAGATCAAACTCCTGCTCGCGGAACCAGAACTGGCCCGACGGATGGGGGCGGCGGGCCGGGAAAAGGTGCGGGTGCTCAACGACCCGACGCGAATCGCGCAAGCACACGTCGAGTTCTTCACGCGGATCGGCGAAACTCTGTTTGCGACACCGCCGACCGCTGCAAAATGACGTCCTCGCAGCGCATCATCGTCAACACTCTCGCCAGCTACGGTCGAACCGTGCTGGCCGCCGGCCTTGCATTGTTCAGCAGTCGCTGGATCCTCAACGCACTCGGCCAGACTGACTTCGGGCTGTTTGCACTTGTCGGCTCACTGATCGGCTTCGTGACATTTCTCAATGGAGTCCTTAGCGGCAGCGCCGGCCGGTTCTTTGCGTATGCCATCGGCAGGGGAAAACCGGACGAGGTCCGGGAATGGTTCAATACAGCCCTTGTAATTCACACCGCCCTTCCAAGTCTCCTGGTCCTGGCCGGCTGGCCCGTTGGCGATTACTGCATCCGTGAGGTTTTCGTAATCCCTGCCGAACGTATCCCAGCCTGCCTCTGCGTCTTTCACCTCACCTTGGTTTCCGCGTTCGTAGGCATGATCGGTGTTCCGTTCCTTGCCATGTTCACAGCAAAGCAGCGCATCGCAGAAACCGCCTTCTGGGGACTTCTGCAAAGTGCTTTCGTGTTCGCCCTCGCGTTCTTCCTAACGCGCACAACAGGGGACTCCCTTCTTGTCTATGCAGTCGGGATGGTTGCCATTTCCGTATTCTTCTATCTGATCCAGGTCGCTCGGGCGGCTGTGATCTTCCCCGAGTGCCGCGTGGACCACAGACTGTTCCTCAACCGTGACCGGGCGCGCCGACTTTTCCACTTTGCCTTTTGGAACCTTGTCGGTGGTCTCGGCGGCATCCTCAGGGGCCAAGGAACGGCAATCCTGCTCAACCTCTTCCATGGTCCAGCAGCCAATGCCGCCTATGGTATCTCCAATCAAGTTTCCCATCAGGCGCTGAACCTCACGCAATCCATGACAGGCGCCATGTATCCCGAGATCACGGCCACGGCCGGCCACGGCGACATCTCCCGCCTTCACAGTTTGACTCTGAGGGCGTGCAAATTCGGCACCATTCTAGCCCTGTTGTTCACTATTCCTCTTCTTCTGGAAATGCCGTTAATTCTCCAGCTTTGGCTCAAGGCCCCGCCTCCTCATGCTCCGATATTCTGCCAGATTGTTCTTGTGGCGTTCCTCATCGACAAGTCGACGATTGGATACATGCTTTCCATAAATGCTGATGGGCGGATTGCCGGCTACCAGGCCAGCGTCGGCGTCATTCTGCTGCTCACTTTTCCTCTGGCATACCTGCTTCTCATTCTCTTTCATGACCCCGCTGCCGCTCTCGTCGCGTTTATTATCACCGGCACCGGCTGCTCCGCCGGTCGAATTTACTGGGGCCGACGCCTCCTCGGTCTTTCCGTCTATTCATGGATATCTGTCGTGTTCGGCCGTGCGCTTCTGATCGCGCTGCCTGCAGCATGCATCGCGGCACTTCCACAGTTTCTGATGCCCGCTGCCGCTGTGCGTCTCGCGGCTACCTTCATCCTTGCAGTCTCTGCCACCGCCACCTTAACATGGGCCGTAGGCCTCACTTGTGCCGAACGGGCATGGCTTTCGCACATGTTCCGCAGCACCGTTCGAAGGCTTTCCCCGGTTTGTTCCGCTTGATTTATCTATTGGCTCCGCAAACATGAGGCCATGTGCGTTCCACTCAGGTGAAGTAGTGTTCGTATCAGGTTTCCGGCAGCATCCCGATAGTCGCGATTTTTGCCCACAGTCACTCCGCCTATGCAATCCTGTCTCTTTGACATACCCGACGTTATTGCAGCTGATTGCTGCGTCGGCTGCGGTTTGTGCGCTTTTGTTGCCCCGGATCGGTTCGCGATGGCTCTCGACTCTTCGGGAAGGTACCAGCCCCAAGCGAGCAGCGCAGAAGCGTTCGCGACCCGATCGGGGATCCCGTTATCGGAGGTATGCCCGTTTTCGGACCCTGGGCCTCATGAAAATGAGATCGCCGCGGAGTTCTTCTCCAAGACCTGCAGCTTTCATCCTGCAATTGGTTGCTATTTGAGTACCCATGTGGGGCATGTCACCGAATCCGACCAGCGCCTCAACTCCTCCTCGGGAGGTATTATCACATGGCTGGGAAGCATTCTGCTGCGCAACGGCTTGGTGGATGGCATCATCCACGTTGCATCGCGGCCTCGATGCAGGGACCGCGCACCGTTGTTTGCATACACGATCTCCAGGAATATTGATGAACTGCGACGGGGCTCCAAATCGAAGTATTACCCCGTGGAGCTCTCTGAGGTTCTTCTAGCGGTCAGTAACACGCCCGGCAGGTACGCCGTTATCGGAATTCCGTGCTTTATCAAGGCTCTCCGTCGCCTTTGCCGCTTTGATACCGTGATTCACAAAAGGCTTTCCTACTTTATCGGGCTGGTTTGCGGGCACCTGAAAAGCGCCCATTTCACGGACCTTTTGGCCTCGCAGATGAATGTGCCGATAGACCAACTGTCCCTATTTGACTTTCGTGTAAAAATACCCGGGAGGTCTGCATCCGGATATGGCGTAAGGGCAATGGGCGGCCCTCACGACAAGACCTCTCCCATTTCCTCATTGTTCGGCACTGACTGGGGCCTGCACTTGTTCCGCTATGGGGCGTGTTACTTCTGCGACGACCTGTTCTCAGAAACTGCCGATGTCGCAGTTGGCGACGCTTGGCTGCACCCATACGATTCGGACTGGATGGGAAACAGCGTGATTGTCATCCGTCATCCACTATTTGCGGATTTGCTGCAGCATGGCATGAACAGCGGCGAACTGGCGGTCGAAGCGCTTCCTCCGGAGTCAGTGGTTTTTTCCCAATCCGGAGGTCTCCGGGACCGCCGCGAGGATATTCTTTGGCGCATTGCACTGCGTCGGCGCAAGGGAGTTTGGCACCCCCATAAGCGCGACTTTGGTCATGAACTCCCGGGGTTCCGCCGTAGATTGCTCATCATGACCCGGATGCGCCTGCGCACAGCAAGTTTTGCCGCGTGGTCCGAGCCGAGGGTGCATGGCCGGCCCCGGGCATTCAAGGCAGCGCTGCGACCACTTCTGCTCTGCTATCAGCTGCAAACCAGGGGAATGCCGCGCACCTTGACCGCGCTTTTTCGTGCCTTTCTGCGGAATGCCATGAACTCGATACGTTCTCTGTTCGCTTTGCATGCACAGTAATACATGAAGATCGGCCTCATCAACTTCTGTTACGGACACAACTACGGAGCGGTCCTGCAATGTCTCGCGCTCAGCAGGGTTTTGACCAGTAAGGGACACGACGTCAGTGTCATCGACTATCGGCCAGCCACCGCGACGCCGCAGGCATTTTGGCAGGGTTGGGGGCTTCGGTCCGATCCAAGCTTGACGAAGGCCCGCGTTCGGTGGATCGAGCTTCTCCATGGAGCTTCGGTGCGGCGAGGCTTCTCAAGGTTCAAGGCTTCAACCATGCGCTTCACCGAGGCATGCACCACTGTTGCCGACGTGGAGCGGGTTGCAGCAGGCTTTGATGCCGTGGTGGTCGGCAGTGATCAGGTGTGGAACGAATGCTTCTTTGAGCGGCCAGTGTATTTTCTCGGCTTCCCATTCCGGGGGAAGCGCATCGCCTATGCGGCTTGTTGTGGCCATGCGCCAACTGCCGCGGCCCAGGGTTCACTTGAGTCCGTTCGATCATGGCTGCGGGCCTTTGATTCGATCTCGGTCCGCAATGAAGTCACCTGTCAGTTTGTCACTCGGTGCATCGGCAACACCTGCGATGTTGTCGCTGATCCCACCTTGCTGTGCGACTACTCGTCGGACATCAAGGCGCCGGCCTGGCGATCCGACAAAGGGTACATCATTTCCTATGTCTTGGGCAAAGAGATTCATGGCGGCAATTCCGCGGCCATCAGCTTGATCCGGCGGCAGTTGGGCGACCTTCCGACAGTCGCTGTGTCCTCCGCTGCTCACTTGCCAGATCTCTCCCCATGGGCCGATCGGCGCATTTATGACGCCGATCCAGGGGAGTGGTTGGGCTGGTTTGCCTCAGCCGAGTTTGTTTACACGAACTCGTTTCATGGTCTCTTGTTCGCATTGATACTCCAAAAACCTTTTCTCGCATACTACTCTGAAGAAGAGCGGGCCGACCGTCTGATCGATGTGGCCACGCGCTACAAGGTGGACAAGTTTCTCGTGAAGAGCGTGGCCGATGTCGCCGATCTCGCGGCTGGGGTTGGCACAGCGCCGGATTATCGGCAGGTCTCGGCAGCGATTAGGGCTCACGCCACGCATTCTTTGGCTTTCCTCAAGCAGGCGCTTGAATAGCGCTTGCGGTTGGCGTCCCGCAAAACGCGCCATGCTACCGAAACGCGTCGCCGTAGTGTTGCCGGGGAACCTGCCCGTTCCGAGCGTCTGCGGTGGGGCTATCGAGACCATCGTGCAATTGCTGATCGATGAAAACGAGCGTGTCGGCGCGCTCGATGTGACGGTGTTTTCCGCCTATCATCCCGCCGCGGTCGCGCGAAGTGCGGGCTATCGGAAAACACGGTTTTCCTGGATCCGCCAAAGCCATGGACTCCAATGTTTGGACTTGTGCATCCGTGCCGCGCGCAGGTTGTTCGCTGCTGATTTCGATCGACTGGGTTGCAGGATCATCAGGCGCAGGATTGTGAAGGGGCTTTTCGATATGGTGGTTGTTCAGGGCAATCCCGCGCATCTGCTGGCCTTGGCAAAGACGATACCGAAGGACCGTTTGGTGTTGCACCTTCACGCAAATCTCTTCAAGGACTTGTCGAACTACAATTTGTCAATTGGCAGGGCCGCCGGGCTTTATATTGCGGTAAGCGATTTTGTCAAGGAAAAGACCCTTGCGAACGCCGGCGTCGCGCCGGAGCATGTCTGGGTAATACGTAATCCAATCGATTTGCAGCGGTTCACGCGGTCTGGCGGTTCCGGCCGTCCGGTTGAACTCGTGCGCCGGTATGCGATTCAACCTGACGAGGTCATTTTGCTTTTCGTCGGGAGAATCGTGGAATCCAAGGGATTGAGGGAGCTGTTGCACGCCTTGGCGGCTGTTCCGGGAGAAGCGAAGTGCAGATTGTTTGTGGTTGGTAGCTTTGGGTCTGCGTTCGGCAAGGAAGACCGAAAGAACAGTTTTCATCGTGAAATGGCCGCGCTTGCAAGTCCGATGGGTTCGCGAGTCACATTCACGGGATTCGTGCACAATAGCGAGTTGGCTCCGTATTTCGCACTGGCCGACATTGTTGTCATGCCGTCATTGTGTGACGAGGCAGCGGGAATGGTGGCGATGGAGGCCATGGCAAGCGGGGTTCCGGTCGTCACAACCAACGCGGGGGGCATACCTGAATATGTCAATGAATCATGCGCTGTAATTCTCGATCGTGACGACGGTCTGGTGGCATCCATGGCGCAAGCAATCGAGAGATTGGCTGCCGATTCTCAGCTGCGGCACGTGATGGGGCAGGCGGGAATCCAGCATTCCACGAGTTTCAGTCCATCCCGGTTTTATGAGGATTATCTCAAGCTGGCCCAGCATGGCTAGCGGTTTTGAAAATTCGAGGACTTAGTCGGTAATTGATGTATTCCATGAAACAGGTCTTGATCAGGAAAGGCCGTCCCCTGGTGGCCGAGGTGCCGGAGCCGTGTGCGCCGGCGGGGTTCCTGCTGGTTGGGTTGCGGGCGAGCTGCGTGAGCCCGGGGACCGAGATGGCGGGGATCGCCAGCTCGGGGAAGTCGTTGCTGCAGCGGGCGTTGGAGCAGCCGGACAAGGCGCGGATGGCGCTGGCGCAGATGCGCGCGCAGGGGGTTGGGGCGGTGTGGAGGCGGGCGAAGGAGAAGTTCGACCGCGAGGGGGTGAGCGGCTACTCGGCGGCCGGGGTGGTGGTGGACGTGGGGCCGGGGGTCGACGGGTTCGCGCGCGGGATGCGGGTGGCGGTGGCGGGCGCCGGCATGGCCAGCCACGCGGAGGTCGTCGCGGTGCCGGTAAACCTCTCGGTGCCGGTGCCCGAGGGGGTGGGCGACGAGGCGGCGAGCACGGTTGCGCTGGGCGCGATCGCGCTGCAGGCGGTGCGGCGGGCCGAGGTGTCGCTCGGCGGGCGGGTGGCGGTGATCGGCTGCGGGCCGTTGGGGCTGCTGGCGGTGCAGCTGCTGCACGTCGCCGGCTGCCGGGTGTTCGCGACCGACCTCGACGAGCGGCGGATCGCCCTGGCCGCGGGGTTCGGCGCCGAGTGCACCGGCAGCCCGGCGGCCGGCGACGTCGTCCAGCGCGCCACCCATTGGTCGGGCGGGCAGGGGGTGGACGCGGCGATCGTGTTCACCGCCACCTCGTCGGGCGAGCCGGTCTCGCAGGCGTTCCGGATGTGCCGGTGCAAGGGGCGGGTGGTGCTCGCCGGGGTGGCGGGCGGGGACTACCGGCGAGACGAGATGTACGCCAAGGAGCTGGATTTCGTCATCTCCACCTCGTACGGGCCCGGCCGCTACGACGACGACTACGAGCTGCGCGGCAGGGACTATCCGTTCGGCTACGTCCGCTGGACCGAGAAGCGCAACATGGAGGCCTACCTCGACCTGCTGGCGCGCGGGCGGGTGCAGGTGGAGCCGCTGATCGAGGTGCGCGTGGCGATCGACGACGCCCCGGCCGCGTACGAGAAGCTGAAGTCGCCGGAGCGCCCGCTGCTGGCCGTGTTGCAATATGGGGAACGCGAGATCCCCCCGCGCGCTGGTGAACCGGCGCGCGCGGCGGTTGCCGGAACCTGGGCGCCGCCGGCCGCGGGCGAGCCCGTCGGCATGGCGCTGGTGGGCGCCGGCTCGTTCGTGCAGGGGACGCACATCCCGACGATCAGGCAGATGGCCGCCCGGGTCACCGTGCCGTGGGTGTGTTCGCTGACCGGCCCGGAGGCGCGGGCCGCCGCCGCGCTGCTGGACGGCAGCCGGCCGACCACCGACCTCGACGAAGTCTTGCGCGACCCGGCGGTCCACGCGGTGCTCATCGGCACCCGCCACAACACCCACGCGGAGTTCGCCGCGCGCGCACTGGAGGCCGGCAAGGCGGTGTTCGTGGAGAAGCCAATGTGCCTGACGCCCGCGGAGTGCGAGCGCGTCAAGGCCGCGGTGGAGGCGGGCGCCGCGCCGTTCCAGGTCGGCTACAACCGCCGCTTCTCCCCGTTCGCCGAGCGCATCCGCCGCGAGACCGCCGGCCGCATCCACCCGCTGGTCATCCACTACACGATGAACGCCGGCTACCTGCCCGCCACCCACTGGACCCAGGGCCCGGAGGGCGGCGGCCGCCTGCTCGGCGAAGCCTGCCACATCATCGACCTGTTCCGCAGCCTCGTCGGCCACCCGGTGGCTGAACTCGCCTGCACCCCGCTGCGCAGCCGCAACCCGGCCGCCTTCCCGACCGACAACTTCACGCTGACCCTCGCCTATCAGGACGGCTCGGTCGCCACCCTCCTCTACACCGCCCTCGGCCACCGCGACGTCCCGAAGGAACGCATGGAAGTCCACTTCGACGGGAAGACGCTGGTCCTCAACGACTACCTCACGCTGCGCGCCCACGGCCTGCCGAACGCGTCGCTGGCCCTGCGCCAGCGCGACAAGGGCCACGCCGCCGAGCTCGCCGCGTTCCGCAACGCCGCCGGCGGCGGCACCCGCTTCCCGATTCCCTGGGACGAGTTGCTCGAAACATGGCAGGTGAGCTGGCAGGCGAACGAGGAGTGCAGGGTTGGGGGGGCGTGACGAACCGGTGAGCCGGTTGCGTGCTCCGCGCGCCCGGTGGCGGCTGCGCCGCTCAGTGAGCCGGTTGCGCGCTGCGCGCGCTCGGTGAGCCGGTGAACCGGTAGCTTGGGAAGAGCGGGGCGCCAACCAAGCGCCTCACCGGATCACCGGTTCACCGGTTCACCGGATCACCGGATCACCGGTTCACCGAATCACTGGACAGCAACCTGAAAAAGCCATGAACAAAGCAAAGAAGGTCGAGGAATTGGATGTCTACCAGACTGCATTCGCGCTGCAACAGGCGATTTTTGGTGTTTCGAGGGCCTTTCCAAAGGAAGAAACCTACGCACTGACGGATCAAATCCGCAGATCATCCCGTTCGGTAGGTTCGAATCTGTCAGAGGCATGGGCAAAGCGCCGCTATCCCGCCCACTTTCTCGCGAAGCTCACCGATGCAGATGGGGAATTGCAGGAAACCTTGCACTGGTTGGCAACGGCCATGGCCTGCGGATACGTTTCTGCTGAACAGAATGAAGAACTCGAAAGCCAAGCCGCCACCGTTGGCCGGCAACTTGGGAGCATGATCAAAAGCCATGAGTCATTCTGCCTTTAATCCGCCCCCGATCGCCATTCCAGCGCCCCTCCCACTGCTTTCCTAACGCCTCACCGGGTCACCGGGTCACCGGGTCACCGGGTCACCGGGTCACCGGGTCACCGGGTCACCGGGTCACCGGGTCGCCGGGTCACTGTCCCACCATGCTTGATCACACGCTGAGCCTGCTCTACCGCGTCGGCCGCAGGGCCGCCCGGGAAGGGCGGCGGCGCATGCCGGGGCTTTACCGGGCGTGGGACCTCGCTCGCCTCAGGTCGACGCTTCGCGGGCAGGATCCTCGCGACTTGCTGCTCGACTCCGCCGCCCTCGCCCCGTGGGCGTCCGGCGGCGGGTCCCACCCGCCGGTGGAAACCTGGGCCGACGACCGGGAGGCGCGGGCGATCGTCGCGCGCGCCGACGCGGCGTGCGGCCACGTCTTTGACCTGTTAGGCAGCGGCCCGGTCGACCTCGGCGACCCGATCGACTGGCACCGCGACTTCAAGAGCGGCCACCGCTGGCCCGCGGGCGTCCACCACCTCGCCATCCGCTGGGACGCCGTCCCGGACGGCGTGGACATCAAGGTGCCGTGGGAACTCAGCCGCTGCCAGCACTTCGCCACCTTCGGTCTCGCCGACTGGATCTCCGGGGATGAACGTTACTATCACGAATTCAAGACCCAGGTCGGGCAGTGGATCGCGGCCAACCCGTGCGGGTTCGGGGTGAACTGGCTCTGCGCCATGGACGTGGCGATCCGGGCCGTCAACTGGCTCACCGCGGCGATGCTGTTCCGGCACCGGATCGAGGCCGACGACGACCGCCCGTTCTTCGCCCAGCTCGTCGAGTCGCTGTGGCTCCACGGCCGGCACATCATGCGCAACCTCGAGTGGCAGGGTCCACGCTCCACCAACCTCAGCAACCATTTCCTCGCCGACCTCGCCGGCCTGCTCGCGGTCGGGGCCCTGTTCAGGCATTTCCCTCAAGGCCGGCGTTGGCTCGACTTTGCGTGCCGGTGGTTCGAGACCGAGATCCTCCTCCAGGTCCTCGACGACGGTACTGCCTACGAAACGTCCACCAGCTACCACCGCCTCGACATGGAAATGTTCCAGTGGGCGGAGACCATGGGGCAGCGCGTGGGCATGCCCTTTTCTGAGCTTTACCGCGACCGGTTCGCGCGGATGGCCGCGTTCGTGCGGGCCTACACCTCCCCGTCCGGCGCCGCTGCCCAGTTCGGCGACAACGACAGCGGCCGCCTGCTCACCGCCGGGATCGACGACGGACGGAATCACCTCTATCTCACCGACTCCCCATGCGGCTTCGGCGGCAGGGCGAACCGCCTGCTGCTCCGCGGCAGCGTAAGGAGCCACGACACTCCTGTCGTGGTGCACTTGCCCGGACGACAAGAGAACCGAAGCGCAGCGGAGATGGCCGCAGGCAATCGGCCCTCCTCAACAACCCCAGCACCATCCAACGACCTCGCTGAGACGATCCGCGGCAGCGTAAGGAGCCACGACACTCTTGTCGTGGAGCACTTGCCCGGACGACAAGAGAACCGAAGCGCAGCGGAGATGGCCGCAGGCAATCGTCCCTCCTTAATCGAGAGCTTCCCGCAGGGCGGGTATTGGTTCATGCGCTGCGCCGATGCATGGGTCGGCATCCGCGCAGGCGTCGTCTCCCACCACGGTGCACACGCGCACTGTGACCAGTTGTCGTTCGTGCTTGCCGTAGGTGAGGACGACTTCATCATTGACCCCGGCACCGGCACCTACTCGGCCGACGTCGGGAAGAGGAACGCCTACCGCGGTTCCGCGGCCCACAATGCGCCCCGCCTGAACGACCTCGAGGCGAACCGGTTCCCGCCCGGCAAGGCAGGACTGTTCCGGATGACGGACGACACCCGCACCGAGGTCCTGACATGGGAGGTCGCCCCGGAAGCCGTTCGCTTCACCGGGCGGCACCACGGTTACGGGCGAGTCCGGGCGGGCTGCCTCTGTGAGCGGTCGCTGATCCTCGGGCCCGCCACTCTAACGGTGACTGACCGGATCTCGCCGCTCCTCCCGGGCGACCGGATCAGCTGGTCGTTCCGCCTCGCGCCGGAGGTGGCCCTCGAACCGGCACCGGGCGGGGCGATCGCGACCATCAACGACCAGCAGGTCCGGATCACGACCGAGCCAGTCCTCGAATGCGAGGTCGTGGAAGCGCCCTTCAGCCCCGGTTACGGGGTGGAGGTCCCGTCGCGCGCGCTGCACCTCGCGCGCGCGGCTGGAGCACCGCCCCGCGAAGACCAGCGAATCGTGCTGAGCTGGCGCAAGACCCCCGAATCATGAGTTGTTCAACCATGGAGGCATCGATACCTAATCCCAAAGTGACCTGCGTGCTGTGGGGCACGCTCCAACACCGCGGGCGCCTGCTCAAGCAGATCGCCGCGCTGCAGGCCGCCGGGATCGAGTGCCGCCTGATCTACGGGGACCGAGGGGAGGTCCCGCTGCGCAAGGATGACTTCAACTTCCCGATCGAGGTGATCCCCACCCCGTGGCAAGGGCACCCGTTCGTGCTGTTCCTGCGCCAGCTCCGGTTCTGCTTCAAGACGGCGCCACGCATCGCGGCCTCCGACGCCACCCACGCACTGTGCTTCTCGCTCACCACCGCGCTCGCCGGCGTGCTCGCCAAGCGCAAACGGCCGGAACTCAAGGTCGTCTTCGACAGCAACGAGCTGCACATCGAGGCCTACATCCACCCGGTCAAGAGACGCCTGTGGGCGCTCGTCCAGAAGTTCTGCGTGCCACGCTGCGACGTGATCATGCACGCCGAGGGCAACCGGCTCGATTACTTCAGGCGACGCCACGATCCGCACCCCGGGCAGCGCGTCCATTTCCTGCTGGAGAACTTCCCCTATCACATCCCCGGCGAGCGCCTCCGGCCCAAGCCGCCCCAGCCTCCGACCCGCGTGCTCTACGTCGGAGTCATGGGCCCGGACCGCTACACCCGCGAGATGATCGACATCTTCCGCGGACTGGCGCCGGACTACACGCTCGATCTGGTCGGGCCGGGCTCGCACGCGTTCAAGCAGGAACTGGAGGCGAAACTGGCATCCAATCCCGCCCCCAACGTCAGGATCCTGCCCGCCATCCGCCACGATGGAATGTCCAACCTGATCCAGGACTACCACATCGGCGTCGCGCTCTACCGCAACGACAACCTCTGCAACTACTACTGCGCCCCCAACAAGGTCTACGACTACCTGATGAACGGCGTGCCGGTCGTCGCCAACGACTACCCGGGCCTCCACAAGGTGCTCGAGGACGGCAGGCTCGGCGCGTGCGTCAAGGAGGTGACACTGGAGCACTTCAGGACCGCCCTCGACACGCTCGTCCGCGAGCGCCGCTGGGAGAACATCACCGAGGACGTCCGCCGCCGCTACTCGTGGGAAGCCCAGAACCCCGGGTTCCTGGCGCTGTTTCGCTGATTTGGGCACGCCCCGGGTGGCCGGTGTGCCGGTGAACCGGTGTGCCGGTGAACCGGTGAGCCGGTGATCCGGTGAACCGGTGAGGTGCTTGGTTGGTGCCCCGCTCTTCCCAAGCTACCGGTTCACCGGCTAACCGAGCGCCGCAGGCGCAACCGGCTCACCGAGCGCGCGCAGCGCGCAACCGGCTCACCGAGCGCCGCAGGCGCAACCGACTCCATGCCCTTCATCGCGTTCCTCGGCTGTGACGGATCCGGCAAGTCCGCGGTGATCCACGGGGTTGCGGAGCGGTTGCGGGGCGCCGGGGTGGCGGTTGTCCGCGGCCACTGGCGGCCGGTGGCGTTCGGCGGTGGCGATCGTTCCGGGCATCTGGCCACCGCCCCCGACCCGCACGGCCAGGTACCGCGCGGGCTCGCCGGCTCGGTGGCGAAGCTCGGCTGGCTGTGGCTGCACTGGTGGGTCGGGTGGTTCCGCTGGCTGCGGCGCGCGGGGCGCACGGGCGCCGTCCTGTTCGACCGGTATCATGCGGACCTGCTGGTCGACCCGCGGCGCTACCGCTACGGCGGGCCGGCGCGGCTGGCGCGCCTCGCCTCGCGGCTGATGCCCCAGCCCGACCTCGTGGTCTTCCTCGACGCGCCGCCCGACGTCCTGCTCGCGCGCAAGCAGGAGGTGGGCCGCGAGGCGCTGGAGATGTCACGGGAGAAATACCTGCGCCTCTGCACCGGGCATGCGCGCTTCCGGGTCATCGACGCCAGCCGCCCGTTGGATGAGGTGGTTGCGGAGGTGATGGGGATGCTGCCGCACCCGTAGGGCGTGGCGGCCCCGCCGCGCCGTGACTCCCGCCCGCCCGGAGGCGGCGGATCAGCCGGTGAGCCGGTGAGTCGGTGAGTCGGTGAGCCAGTGAATCGGTAGGTCGGTAAGTCGGTTTTGAGCTTGGTCGGTGAGCTCCGCTCTTTCCAAGCCCACCGACTCACCGAGCGCGCGCCAGCGCGCAACCGATTTACCGACTCACCGGCCTACCGAGCGCGCGGCAGCGCAGCCGCCGACCCGGAGGTCATGACGGACACCCCGCATCTTGTTTTTCACGACATCGACGCCACCCCCTGGAGTCCTTAAAACCAGGGTTTATAAGTGTTAGATTAAGGTTTCGAATCCAGACCTCCTGACATACCTTGATGGGCCATGCGGCTGATGGCGGCCGGCGCGGTCCCGTGGGGCCGGACCGGCGAGCTTGTGGATGACACCGGAAGGTGGCGCGCGACCAATTCAAAAGGTCTGATTTTCAAGGATTTGCGACAAGTTGCGGGGGCAGGCTCCGGAGGATGGCGCACGCCGGGCCCCTGCGGCGAGCCGGCGCCGCGCCCGCCCAGTGGCGGGCAGCGGCGGGGATCGGGCGCGAGTCGGGTGCGCACCCAAACCTGTCCGGTTTTTTCCGCCGCCGTGGCATGGTTTTCGGCATGGAAGACAGGCCCCGGGACGATGGCCGGTTGTTCGACGACGATGAGATCGAGAGCCACGGCGTGTTCATCAGCGCCCGGGCGCGGCTTCAAACCTGCGATGGTTACCGGGTGGTGAGTGCCTGCGGCGTGGTGCTGGCGCACTACGCGGTGGGCGACCGGATGGGCGAAGCCCATGCGATGGTCAGTCTGGTCGAGCAGGGCTGGGCCTACCAGAAGGAGGTCGCCCGAGCCTTTGGTTGTTCGGAACGGACGGTTCGCCGGCATCAGAGACGCTTCGAGTCCGGCGGGCTCGGCGCGCTGGGGCGAAGCGGCGGGTATCCGAAGGGCCGGCCGCGGTTGCCGACCTGCCGCCTGCAGATCGTCGAGCAATGGAAGGCCAAGGGCCTCGGCAACCGCGAGATCGCCCGCCGCCTCGGGGTCGGCGAAAACGCCGTCCGCAAGTTGCTGCGCCGTCTGGGCTGGAAGCGCGAAGAGCCCGAGCAGTTCGACATGTGCTTCCAAGCCGCGCACCCAAACCTGTCCGCCCGGCGATGCCCGGCGGGTGCCGGGGCGCCCTGCGAGGCGCTGGAGCCGCCGTTGGAGGCTCGCGAGGCCCCGGCCGGAACCGCGCACCCAAACCTGTCCGCTCCGAGCCTCCGGGACGAAGTGCAGGCAGTCTCGTTCGACTCCGATCCAAGCGCCCGCGAAGTCGACCGGATGCTGGCGTGCATGGGATTGCTCAGTGATGCCGCCCCGCTCTTCGAGTCCCGCCAGGCGGTGCCCAAGGCCGGCGTGCTGCTGGCCATCCCCGCGCTGGTGGAAAGCGGGATCCTGCGCTTGGCCGATGAGATCTACGGCAGCATCGGGCCGGCCTTCTACGGGCTGCGCACCACCGTCGTGACCTTCCTGCTCATGGCCCTGCTACGCATCAAACGCGCCGAGGGGCTCAAGGAACACAGCCCCCGGCAACTCGGCCGCCTGCTCGGACTGGACCGCGCCCCGGAGGTCAAGACCCTGCGGCGAAAGCTCGCCCGCCTGGCCGCCCTCGGCCGGGCCACCGAACTGGGGCGCGCCTTGGCCGGGCAGCGTGTCCGCACCCGCGGACATGCCATGGGGTTTTTGTATGTCGACGGCCATGTGCGCGCCTATCACGGCAAGCGCGCCCTGCCCAAGACCCATGTCGCGCGCATCCGCCTGTCGATGCCCGCCACCACCGATTATTGGGTCAACGACGCGCAGGGCGAACCCTTGTTCGTGGTCACCACCGAAGCCAACCAGGGATTGGTCAAGATGCTGCCCCTCGTGCTCGAGGAGGCCCGCGCCCTGGTGGGGTCCCGCCGCCTCACGGTGGTTTTCGACCGCGGCGGATGGAGCCCCCAGCTCTTCGCCCGACTCCTCGACGACGGCTTCGACATCCTCACCTATCGCAAGGGCCACTCGCCACGCCTCCCCGAACGCTCCTTCACCAGTCACCATGCCACCCTGGACGGTCACCCGCTGCATTACCGGCTCGCCGACCAAGGCGTCCATATCGAGCACGGCCCATGCAGCAGGCGCAGACGCCTGCACCTGCGCCAAGTCACGCGACTTGGGCAAGACGGCCACCAGACCCCCATCATCACCTCGCGCCGCGACCTCCCCGCCATCGAGGTCGCCCACCGCATGTTCGAGCGCTGGCGCCAGGAGAACTTCTTCAAATACCTGCGCGAGCAATACGCCCTGGACGCCCTCGTCGACTACGGGGTCGAGCCTGCCGACCCCACCCGCTCCGTGCCCAACCCCGAGCGCAAAGCCCTCGATGCCAAGCTGCACAAGGCCTATGTCGAACTCAACAAGCTCGCCGCCCAGCTCGGCCTCGCGGCGATCAACAACCCCGAGAGCCTCCGCCGCACCATGCGCGGCTTCAAGATCGCCAACTCCCCGTTGCACCAGCTCATCCTCGCCCACATGGAGGCCATCGCGCAGCTCGAAACCCGCCGCGCCAAGGTCCCTGCCCGTGTGCCGGTGGGCCAACTCCTCGAGGGCGAGGCCATCAAGCTCGCCGTCGAGCGCAAGCACCTCACCGACCTGTTCAAGATGGTCGCCTACCAGGCCGAGAGTGACCTGCTCGGCCTGCTCGACCCTCATTACCGCCGCGCACAACACGAGGGCCGCACCTTCATCCACAACGCCCTCGCCACCGCGGGGGACATCGAACTCACCGCAAGCGCTCTCCACGTCGCCCTCCAACCCCTCAGTTCACCGCACCGCACCAAGGCCCTCGCCGCCTTGTGCGAGCAGATCAACCAGACCCGCACCCGCTTCCCGGGCTCAAAACTGCCCCTGCGCTTCACCGTCAAACCCGAGCCTCCCGAAAGCCTCGCCTTCCCGGGCCCACGATCAGCCCCAACCGAACCCAAGCCCCCTCCGCCGGACATTTCCATCTAGGGGTAGGTCAGGAGGTCTGGAATCAGGCGTCTCGTGCCGGTTCGATTGATGATTGCTAAATGATGATTTCCGATTGTTGAAGTGAGCTTGTGCGGTGCAGCGGCTCGTTCTCAAGCGCACATCAAAAATCAACAATCATCAATCATCAATCTTCAATCCTCTTAAGGTCCGAGGCTCGCTTCGTTAGAAGCACATCGGCCTTACCTCCTCCGACCTCCGACCTCTGACCTCTGCCTCCTGACTCCTGTCTCCTGTCTCCTGACTGACCTCTGACCTCTGACCTCTGACCTCTGACTGCTGCCTCCTGCTTCCATGGCCTATGTGAAGAGGCACATACCCGCTTGATTTTTTCATTCGATCAGCGCAGGATTGGTCATGACTCCAGACTTCGCCGCGAACGCCGACCGGATCCATGCCCTGTGCAGGAAGTTCGGCATTCTCAGGCTCGCCGCCTTCGGTTCCGCGCTGCGCCGCGACTTCGACCCAGCGGCCAGCGATATCGACCTGTTCGCGGTTTTTTCTTCCACCCGCGAACCCGGTTACGCCGACCGTTACCTTGATTTTGCCGAGGCTCTCGAGGCATTGTTTGGCCGTCGGGTCGACCTGCTCACCCCAGGCGCCCTCCGCAACCACCGCCTCGCCGAGTCCATCAGGCGGGATGCCGTCACCCTGTATGACGCCACGGAGCATCAAGCGGCTTGAGGACGCAAGGGACGCCTGCCTCCGGGCGCGCCGCTTCGTTGGCGGGATCCGGTTCGAGGATTTCGCTTCTTCCGACCTGCTGCGCTCGGCCGTCGAGCGCCAGTTGGAGATCATTGGCGAAGCGCTCGGAATCGCGGCCAGGGAGGACGATTCAGTCGGGCAGTTGATTCCCGACTTGCCCAGGATTGTCGGCCTGCGAAACCGCCTGATCCACGGCTACGATGTCGTGGATCCCGAACTCGTTTGGGACCTCGTCCACAACAACTTCCCGCATTTGGAGCAGCAACTGGCTTCGTGCTTGAGTGACCAGGGGGTGTGAGCCAGGCGGCATGCTTCTCCCCGTCGCCCCTCCGCAAGATCTGGTCAAGCGCAAGCAGAAGGTGGCCCGCGTGGGACGATTGGCTCAGCTCGTCCGAGACGGCCCGCCTGCGGCGAGCCGCCGCGCACTGCCAGCTCTTTGGCCGAATCCGCTCGCTGCACACTGACTGCAGACGGCCTTCAGACCTGGGACCGCGGACTCCAGTCGCATGGCCGGCTCGTGCCCGGCGGCTGGTTTGGGGCGGTGCTCGGGGTCAGCCTACCGCCCACGAGGTGCGGAATGAATTCCGCGCTCCCAGGGGCTGCCGCGGAGGGCCCCACCACGGTGTCCATGGTCGCGATGACTTACGAGCAGGTGATCGATGCCGCGCTTTCGGCGGTTGAGGTGAGCCCCGGCGACTTTGCGGTGGTGCGCCGGAACGGGCGGCCGTTCCTCGCCCTGCCGGCGGGGCGGGTGGCGGCGATCCACACGCTCCGGCTCTATCAGCCGCAGCGCCGGAAGGCGCGGGTCGGCACGTCGTTGACGCGGTTCCTTGTGCTGGCGGGCCTGCACCGGTGGTTGCTGCCGAAGGTCCGCTTCCATGGCGGCGTGGTCACGCTGGAACCGGAGGTCCCCCGCTGCCTTCCCGGCACGGCCGGCGTGATGCTCGGGTCGCCCGAGCACCGGGTGCGACGCGCCGTCCTGACCTATGCAACCGCCACCGGCCGCGAGGTGGCCAAGCTGGCGTTCGGCGTCGATGGCCGTGCGGTGATCGACGCCGAGGCTGCCGTCCTGCGCGGCCTACCGCCGGCCACCCCCGGGGCGCCTGAGCTGTTAGGAGCCCACCACGGCGAGGAGTTCTCGATCCTGCGGCTGCCATGGATCCGGGGCCGGGTCGTGCTGCCGAACGACTCCGCCGCCGCCATCGCCCTGCTCGACCAGTGGGTCTCGGGCGAGTCCCCCCAACCGATCGCGCAGTTCCCGGAATGGCCTGCGATCGAGGCCGCGCTCGCCGGCTCCGAGGCCGGCCGCCGGGCCACCGCCGCGCTGCTCCGGCACCGCCTGCGCCCCGCGATCCGCCACGGCGACTTCGCCCGCTGGAACCTGCTGAAGCAGCGCGGCGGCCGCCTCATGGCAATCGACTGGGAGTGGGGATGCCCCCGCGGCATGGCGGGACTCGACCTCGCCCACTACTTCGCCCAGGACGCGCGGTTGGTGATGCGCTTGAGCCCCCCTGACGTCGTCCGCTGGGTCGAACAGTCGCTGCACTCCCCCGCCTGCAGGCAGCACCTTGAAATGGCCGGCTGGCAGGACGATCCCATGGCCGCGATGCTGGCCGCCATCGCCTTCACCGTCGGCGCCAGGCAGCAGGCGAACGAGGAAGTCCTCGCCGCGTTGCTCCGACGGTAGGACGGATTGATTCGCGAGCCCCGCATGGCTCGCTCACCACTGCGGGGCAGCTGCTGCGCGGCTGTCCCAAGCGGCTCCGGCCCTCGTCGCTTGTCGCCGCGGTCCGCCCATTCTCCCGCCGTAGGCGGCACAAGGACTGATCGTGAAACGGATGGCCCTTGTATAAGTCACGGCGGACCACGGCGGGTCCGCCCTACCGACGCCGATTTTCCCGCCCCGCCCACCCGGCTTTTATCGTCTAACATTCCCCGATGCCCCGACTTCCGATCGTCGTCTTTGCGCAGACGCCTCCGCCCGAGCACGGGCAGAGCCGGATGGTGGCGTCGCTGCTGGAGGTGCTGCGGGCGCGCGAGGACAAGTTCGAGGTCGAGCACGTCGACGCCCGGTTCTCCCTGGCGATGGAGGAGATCGGGGAGAGTTCGCTGCGCAAGGCGGGGTTCTCTATCAAGTACCTGTGGCAGGCGCTGGCGGCCAGGCGGCGGCTGCGCGGGCCGGTGCTCTATTACGTCCCCGGGCCGGTCAAGTGGAGCAGCGTGCTGCGCGACTGGTTCCTGCTGCCGGTGCTGCGGCTCGCCTATCGGCGCGTCATCTTCCACTGGCACGCCGTCGGGCAGGGGGAATGGGCGCACGGGTCGGGGCGGCTGCGCCTGCCGGGGCCGGTGTGGCTCGACCGGCTGGCGCGCTGGATCAGCGCGCGGGTGCTCGGCCGGCCGTTCGGGTCGATCGCGGTCTCTCCCACCACGCGCACCGACGCCGAGGCGGTCGGCTCGGGGTGGGTCGAGGTGGTGTGCAACGGGATCATGGACCCGTGCCCTGACTTCGACGCCTCGTGCCTGCCGGACCGGCAGGCGCGCCAGCGCGGGATCGCCACCTCCGCCAGCCCGGTGTTCCGGGTCCTCTTCCTGTCGCACGGGTCGCTTGAAAAGGGGCTGCTCGACGCGCTCGAGGCGTTCGAGTTGCTGCTCGCCCGCCCCGACCTCGGGCCGGGGTGGCGCTTTGAGTTGACGCTCGCGGGAGGGTTCGACCGCGACGTGCGCGGTCGGGCGGAGGAGACGATCGGGCGCCTCGAGGCCACCGCCGCCGGGCGGCTGGTCGTCCGGCGGCAGGGATTCGTCCTCGGCGAGGCAAAGGAGCAGCTGTTCCGGGGCCACGACATCTTCCTCGCGCCGAGCCGCTGGGAAAGCTTCGGCTTGACGGTGGCCGAGGCGATGGCCCACGGGATGCCGGTGGTGGCGGCCGCTGCTGACGGCGTGCGCGGCGTGCTGCCCGAGGGCTACCCCTATCTGGCGCCAGTTGCCCAGCCACCGGCGCTTGCCGGGCGGCTGCTCGCGTGCTGCAGGGACCTCGCGGGCGGCGGGGAAGCCGGGGCAGATGGAACCGCCTTCCGCCAGCGCTTCCTCGAACACTTCCGGCTCGACCGGTTCGCGGCGCGGGCGAGCACGGTGCTCGCCGACCGGTGCGCGACCGCGCCCGCCCGCCTGCGAATCGCGGTCTATCTGGCCGACCAGAACCCGGCGCGCGACCGCAGCCTCGGGATCTCGAGCATGACGCGGACCCTGCTCCGCAGCCTCGAGAAGCTGGACCGGATCGAGCCGATCCTGTTCACCTCGAGTTCATCGCTCGGCGCCAGCGGGTTCGACGGGATGCGGCGCGTGCGCCTGCCGCTGCCGACCAACGCGCGGCCGCTGCGGGTGCTCATCGACAACCTGCACCGGGCGCTGCTGCCGCCGCCCGGCGCCGACGCCTGGTTCTACCCAAAAGGCTACCTGCCGTGGCTGGTGACGCACGGCAAGCCGACGGTGGCGACGATCCACGACACGATCCTGCAGCACTACGCCGACCACTACCCGGAGGAGCGGTCGGCCTTCGAGTACCGCTACTGGATCGGCCTGATCAAGCGGACGCTCCGCAACGCGTCGATGATCCTAACCGTCTCGAACCACGCCCACCGTCAGATCCTCGCGTTCTGCGACCGTTACCGGATCACGCCCCCCGAGATCAGGGTGATCTACGAGGGGTCGGACTTCGAGACTTGGGTTGACGCGCCGCCGGCGGTCAAGCGCGACGCGGTGGTGCACCTCGCCTCGGTCCTGCCCCACAAGAAGACCCGCCTGCTGCTCGAGCGGTGGCGGCAGTTCCAGCAGGACGGCGACCGCGACCTGCCCGAGCTGCGGCTGATCGGCCGCTTCCTGCCGGCCGACGAGCAGCTCGCCCGCTCGCTGGACAGGGTGCACCTGATGCCGTTCCTGCCCGATGAAAAGTACGCCGCCGAGATCCGCCACGCCCGTGCGCTGATCCTGCCCTCGGAAATCGAGGGCTTCGGGCTGCCCGCGCTCGAGGCCTATTACCTCGGCACCCCCGTCTGCTACGTCCGCAACACGTCCGTCGAGGAAGTCCTCGGCCCCTCGACCACCGTCGGCGGCTTCAACCTCGAAGACCCCGCGTCGCTGCGCGCCGCCCTCGACCAGGTCCTCACGCTCGCCCCCGAGGCCACCGCCGCCTCCGCCCGCCACCTCCGCCAGCGCTTCTCCTCGGATGCCTTCGCCGCCGCCGTCGCCCGCGCGTTCGACGACGTCGTCCGGTGACCGGTTGCGCGCTGCGCGCGGTGGCGGCTGCGCCGCTTCGGTGGCCGCCTGCGGCGGCATCGGTCGCGGCTGACGCCGCGTCGGTGAGTCGGTGTTGAGCTTGGTCGGTGGGCTCCGCTCTGCCCAAGCTCACCGACCCACCGAGCGCGCGGCAGCGCGCAACCGACCCACTGACTCTGCGCGCGCAGCGCGCAACCGGTTCACCGAGCGCGCGGCAGCGCGCAACCGACTCACCGACTCTGCGCGCGCAGCGCGCAACCGGTTCACCGGCTCACCTGATACTGAAATGAAGAAAGTCAAGAGCGTAAGGGAACTCCAGGTCTATCAGGACGCTTTTGCGATGCAGCAGGCGGTTTTCGCAGTATCGAGGTCTTTCCCGAAGGAGGAGACCTACTCATTGACGGATCAGATCCGCCGGTCATCGCGCTCGGTTGGGTCGAACCTCTCCGAGGCGTGGGCAAAGCGACGCTATCCAGCCCACTTCCTGGCCAAGCTCACTGACGCCGATGGCGAGCTTCAGGAGACCTTGCACTGGCTGGCAACGGCGGAAGCATGCGGATATCTCGTCGGCGCGGGGGCTGCCGAAGTGCTGGAACAAGCAACAGCCGTCGGTCGCCAGGTTGGCAGCATGATCGGCTGTTATGAGTCGTTCTGCCAGTGAGCCGGTCGCCGCCTGCGGCGGCATCGGTGGCGGCCTGCGGCGGCATCGGTGGCCGCCTGCGGCGGCGTCGGTGGCCGCCTGCGGCGGCGTCGGTGGCCGCCTGCGGCGGCGTCGGTCGCGGCTGACGCCGCGTCGGTGAGTCGGTGTTGAGCTTGGTCGGTGAGCTTCGCTCTTTGCAAGCTCACCGACCCACCGAGCGCGCGGCAGCGCGCAACTGACTTACCGACTCTGCGCGCGCAGCGCGCAACCGGTTCACCGGCTCACCGCTTCCTCTCATGCCCGAACCGGACATAGTTCCCGGGTCGTGGGCGGCCGTGATCCCGCTGGCCAACGAGGAGGCGGAGCTGCCGCCCTTGGTCGGGGCATTGCAGGCGCAGATGGATGCGCTCGACGGCGGGCGCGTCTACTTCGTCGTCGACCGGGTTTCGCGCGACCGCACGCTCGACTGCTGCCGGGTGCTCGCGCGCGACGACCCGCGCTTCGTGACCTGCTGGGAGCCCGGAAACCGGCACGTGGTCGACGCCTACCTGGCCGGCTTCCGCGCCGCGCTGGCCGCCGGCCACCGGCTCGTGGTCGAGATGGACGCCGGGATGTCGCACGACCCGCGCGCGATCCCGGCCTTCCTGCGGGCGCTCGACGAGGGCAACGACTGCGCCTTCGGCAGCCGCTACATCGCCGGCGGGTCGATGGCCGGCTCGCCGCTGCGCCGCCGTTTCCTGAGCAGGGGCGGCACCTTGGCCGCGCGCTGGCTGCTGGGGGTGTGCATGGCCGACCTGACCTCCGGGTTCCAAGGCTTCCGCCGCGAGGTGCTCGAGCGGCTCGTCGCGTTCCCGCTCCGCTCGACCGCCCATTTCTATCAAACGGAGGTCCGCTACCTGCTGCGCCGCCGCAGGTGGACCGAGGTGCCGATCCACTACCGCGCGCCGTCGCCCCGCGTGTCCCGCGGCGCGATCCGCAACGCGCTCGCGGTGCTCGCCTACTATTCCCTCCGCCGCCTCGCCGGCAGCCCCCCCGCGCTCTGAGAGCCTGTCTGAAAAATGATGCCGGTCGTGCTGCGAAGGACTTTTCCCGCAGGCACGGCGCGCCGAAAACCGAGCGGAGCGAGATAGCCGGCCGAAGGCCGCCCGCAGGGCCGCGCCGGAGGGCGCGGGCAAAGTGGATTGGCATCCTCGACTGAGGCGCAACAAAGCCTGCGGGGAAAGGACTCGCAGCCCGCAGGGCCGACCGCCCACTCTGGTCGGCGGAGCCGCTGAATGATCCGCCAACTTCCCGGTCGGCACGGCTGGCAGCACTTTTCAGACAGGCTCCGAGCCGAGCCCGCCCCGTTTCCCATGACTTCGCTGGTCGTCACCACGATTCACCCGCCGACCGCGGCGCTGCGGGCGCTCGCGGCGGGGTGCATCGAACACGGCTGGGACCTGGTGGTCGCCGGGGACAGCGGAACGCCGGCCGGTTTCCGGCTCGGCGGCGCGCGGTTCCTGTCGCTGGCCGGGCAGCGGGACTCGCCGCACACGCTCGGCCGCCTGTGCCCGGAGCGCACCTACGCACGCAAGAACCTCGGCTACCTCGCCGCGCTCGCGGCGGGCGCGCGGGTGATCGTCGAGACCGACGATGACAACCACCCGCGGCCGGGATTCTGGGAGCCCCGCGAACTCCGCGTGCGGTGCCGGCCGGTTGAGTACCGCGGCTGGGTGAACGCGTACTGCTACTTCAGCCGCCGCTTCATCTACCCGCGCGGCCTGCCGCTGGAGGTCGCGCGGGACCCGGCGCCGGTGCCGGGTGCGCCGGCGGAGTTCGAGTGCCCGATCCAGCAGGGCCTGGCCGACTCGGACCCGGACGTCGACGCCGTCTATCGGATGCTGTTCCCCCTGCCCATGGACTTCGAGGTGCCGCACGACCCGGTGCTGCTGCAGCCCGGCGCGTGGTGCCCGTTCAACAGCCAGAACACCACGTTTTTCGGGCCGGCGCTGCCGCTGCTCTACCTGCCGGCGCACTGCAGCTTCCGGATGACCGACATCTGGCGCGGCTTCGTCGCGCAGCGCGTCCTGCACGAACTCGGGTCCGGCGTGCTGTTCCACGGCCCCACCATCTGGCAGGAACGCAACGCGCACGACCTGCGCGCCGACTTCCTCGCCGAACTGCCCGGCTACACCCACAACGCCGCGATCCGTGAGGCGCTGTCCGCCACCGGGTTCCCGCCGGGCGCCTCGGTCCGGCAATTGGTCGAGCAGTGTTACCAGGTCCTGATCCGCAACCGCTGGGTCGGGGCCGCCGAGGAGCCGCTGCTCGACGCGTGGCTCAACGACCTCGCCCAGCTTGGGCCATGGTAGGGCGGACCAATTCGTCCACCGTCCGACATCCACGCTTTCCGCCCACCGCCCATGTCTGACGCACGCTCCCACGGCGCAGTCCATGGCATCGTCCTCTGCCTGCTCTTCGTCATCCCCTCACTCTCGCCGTTCGTCGAACACCTCGGCTGGGGCTGGGCGATCGCCTACGCCGCGCTCGTCGCCGCGGTGATGGCGGCGGTCCGGCGCTGGTCGGGGCCGCTGCTGCCGTGGGCGGACCAGTGGTTTCCGGTGCTCGTGGCCGGGGTGTTCCTCGGGCTGGTGGTCGTGTTCGCCGTCGGCTATCCGATCGAGGACGGGCGCGGGGTCGGCCGCAGCAGTGACCGCGACGACGGGCTGGACCTCGCCGTCGCGAGGCTGCTTGCGGGCGAGTCGCCGTATTATCCCCCGCACCCGGAGATCGGGCCGCTGTCGTTGCTGCCGGGCGCCATCCTCCTCGGCGCGCCCTTCGCCATACTCGGCAACAGCGGCGGTCAGAACTTCCTGTGGCTGGCCGTCCTGTTGGCCGCCCTGGCGTGCCACCTCGGCGGCCGCGCACGCGGGCTGCTCGCGCTGGGCCTCTTGCTCGGCCTCTCGCCGGCGGTCCAGTACGAGTTCATCTCCGGCGGGGACATGCTCGCCAACGGGATCTACGTGCCCGTTTTGGCGTGGCTGGCCGGCAGCCGGTGGTCGACTCCGGTCGCCCGGAACTGGACCAGGTGGGCCTCGGCGATCCTGCTAGGGATCGGCCTGGCGTCGCGCCCCAACTTCCTGCTGCTGCTGCCGCTCTTCGGAGCCTGGCTCTGGCGGCGCCGCGGGTTCCACAACGCGCTGCGGTGCACCTCGATCGTCGCCGGCACCGCCGCGCTGGTCACCCTCCCGTTCTACCTCCACGACCCCGCCGGCTTCACCCCGCTGCCCACCGCCAACAAGCTGGCGGCGATCGACGCCGCCCTGCCGTGGGCCAGCCGTGCGGTCATGGCCGGCGCCGCCGCGCTTGCCCTTGCCGCCGGCTTGGCCGTCCTGCGCGCGGCCCAGCCACCGGACGCCGGCAGCCTCTTCCGCCGGACCGCCGCCATCGTCGCCTTCCCAATCCTGGCCGCCGTGGTGCTGTCGAGCTGGGTTTCCGGACAACTGAACCTCGGCTTCCTCCACGACCGCTACGGGCTGATGTTCCTGCCCGCCGCCCTCATGGGTTGGGGGATGTGGTTGTTTCCAGGTAGGGCGGACCCGCCGCGGTCCGCCGATTCTTCCGCCGCAGGCGGCCAAAGGCCCTGCGTGAAACGAAATGCCCTTGATGAAGTCACGGCGGACCACGGCGGGTCCGCCCTACCCACGCCGATCTTGCCGCCGCAGGCAGCCAAGGGCCCGCGGTGAACCGGAATGTCCTTGACAAAGTCACGGCGGCCCACGGCGAAAAGCGGCAAGCGCCGGAGCCGCTTTGAACAGCCGCGCAGCGGCTGCCCCGCAAGCGGTGAGCGAGCCACGCGGGGCTCGCGAGTCAATCCGCTCTAACGGTCCAGGTCGTGACGATCCAACTCCGCCATCCAGAGGAGCCGGGCGACCCCCGTGCCGCGGCGATGTTGCCGGCGGTGGGCGGCTTCCCGGCGTCTGACCGGCCGCTGTTCTTGGCGGGCTACGGCGAGCTGTGCCGGGTCGACCTCAGCGGCAGGCGGGCGATGGAGATCTGCGGCGGGGCGGGCAAGCTGGCCGCCGCGCTGGCGGAAGCGTTCCCGCAGGCCGAGGTCATCGGGCTGGACCTTTACGCGGCCTCCGGGCCGGAGGTCGACGAATGGCTGCGGCGGCTGCCCGGGCTCAGTTATGTCTCCGGCGACGCGTTCGACCTGTCCGCCTATCCGGCGGAGTCCTTCGACCTCGTGTTCGGCCAGGCGGCGCTGCACCACCTGGCGCACGACATCGGGGGCCTGCGCCGCGAGGCGTTGCGGGTCCTGCGGCCCGGCGGCCGCCTGGTCTTCATCTTCGAGCCGCTCGGCCACAACCTGCTGGTCGCCGCGATCCGCGCCGCCCGCATGGCCCGCCACGAGCTGCCCGACGAAAGCAACCTGTTCCTCTCGCAGTTCGAGCGCCTCGCCGAGGGGTTCTCCAAGTGCGAGGTCCAGGTGTTCAACCTGTTGGGATACCCGATGAAGGCACTGTCCGACCGCTGCCGGCCGCTCGCCGCCGCCGCCCACCGGCTCGACGCCTGGCTGTTCCGCCGCTTCCCCGGGCTGCTGCGCTACGGGGCCAACTGCAATGTCATCCTGACCAGGTAGCCCGGTGAGCCGGTGTTTCGATTGCGCGCCGCGCGCGCCCGTCGGGCCGGTGAACCGGCAGCCTGGGAAGGCCACGATACCGGCCATGTTGCCACACTGCGGTGCGTCATGATCCGGCATTTCCCGGCCTCTTCCCCTCTGCGTCCTCCGAGCCCCTGCGGTCCATCTTGCGCGCCTGCCTGCGGTTCCCGGATTCACGATCCGTAGTGCGTGCCGGTATCTCATCTCTCCAGGAACGTCAAAACATCGCTTGCCACAGCGGTGTTCCGATGACAGGCTTGCCACATGGGCGGTGAATCCACCATCCGGCCACGGATCCGTGAGGAAGTGCTCCGGGATCCACGCCACCCGGTCGCGCAAATCGCTGACCAACTCCTCCCGTACCTCAGGACCATGGTCGATGAGTTCAGCCCGGAGCGGATTATCCTGTTCGGTTCCTACGCCTGGGGACACCCCGGCCCCGACAGCGATGTCGACCTGCTGGTACTCAAGCCGATCGAACGCAGTCCGGCGGCCGACGCAACGATGATCCGCAGGGCGGTGCGCCATCTCCGGCACTCGGCGTCCAACCTGCCGCTTGACATCATGGTCCGGGATCCCGCGGATTTCGCCCGGCGCGTCGCGAATGGCGGCGCCGTGCACGTCGAAATCGCCCGCAAGGGAATCGCTCTCGTGTGAAGACCGACGAGAACAATCCGTTGGACTGGCTGCGCTCGGCGCGCAGCCGCCTCGGATCGGCCGACCTGCTCCATGCCAGCGAGGGCGTCACGGAGGCGGTCATCGAATTGCTCCAGGAATCCGCCGAGCGATACCTCAAGGCCTATCTGATCGCGCACGGGTGGCAGTTGCGCAGGATCCACGACCTGGGGGCCTTGATCGCCGAGGCCGTGGAACTCGACCCACGCTTTGCCGCCTTCGAGGATGCGGCGGACAGTCTAACGGACCAATACTGGAGCCAGCACTACCCCGGCGGGGACTTCACGGGGTTCGGCCGGGACTATCCCGAAGTGCGTCAGGCCATGGGGAAAATGGCGGCCCTTATCGAAACCGACGTGGCAGGGCTTTGATGCACCCTTGCACCGGTTCTGCAGCGCCCGAGTGCCCCACCGAGTCGCCGACCCACCGGCATGATCCGCATCATTCTCCTCGGCCGCGCGGCGAACAACCTGTTCCAGTACGCGTTTGGGCGGGTGCTGGCGGAGCGGCACGGCGTGCCGCTGGTGCTCGACGCCTCGTGGTTCAACGCGGAGGGGTGGCGGCAGGTGTCCTGCCTGCGCAGCCTGCCGCTCAGGGCGTCGATCGTGCGGCGCCTGTCGCTCGCCGCGCGCCTGCTGCGCAAGGCCACCGGCCGCCACTACTGGGAGTTCCGCGGCGTGCCGGTCGTGCGCGAGGCGGCGTGCGACCATTCGTTCGACCAAGGACTGTTAGAGTCCCCCGCCGACTGCGTCCTGTTCGGCTACTTCCAGTCGCCGCGCTACTTCGCCGCGCTCGAGGAGGGGCTGCGCGCCGAGGTCGATTGCTCGGGGCTGGGGATCGATGCCCTGTGCCCCGCGCTGGCCGCCGAGCTGCGCCGGCCCGGCTCGGTGGCGGTCCACGTCCGCCGCGGAGACTTCATCACCCAGCCGGTGTTCGCGGTGTGCACCGCCGGCTACTACCTGCAGGCGATCGAGCGCCTGCGCGCGCGCGTCCCCGGGGCGCGCTTCCTTGTCTTCTCAGACGACCTGGCGTGGTGCCGCGAGCACCTGCGCGGGCCGGACGTGGTCGTCCCCGACCAGCCCGCGGCCGACGCCAACCCGCTCCACGCGCTGCACCTGATGAGCCTGGCCTCCCACCACGTGATTGCCAACAGCAGCTACTCGTGGTGGGCCGCGTGGCTCGGCAGGAAGGACGGCCAGATCGTCCTCTGCCCGCCCCGCTGGTTCGCCCGCGACATCCACGCCCCGATCGACGAGAAACTCTGCGACGGGTGGGAGGTGGTGTGATTTTGGGAATTTTGGATGTTGGATGTTGGATGTTCAATGGTCATTGGTCATTGGGGCGGAAGTCTAAAGGTCTAAAAGTCTCAATGTCTGAATGTCCCTCGGGGCATCTCACTTTCAGCATTTCAGCATTTCAGCATTTCAGCTTTTCATCCCATGCTCCTCACTCCCTCCAACCTGCTGCGGATCGGCGCCTGGAACCCGCGGGCGATGCTCGCGAACCTGCGCGGCCTGCGGGCATATCTGCAGGACCGCCGGGCGCTGGCGCGGGCGGCGGCGGCGGCGGGGCGGGCCGCGGAGTTCCCGTTCGGGCGCGAGTTGCCGATTCTCGCCGAACGCAATGAGCAGAGCGGCACCGCCCGCGGCGCCTACTTCCACCAGGACCTGCTGGTGGCGCGCAGGGTCTTCGCGGCGAACCCGCGCCGCCACGTCGACGTCGGGTCGCGGGTCGACGGGTTCGTCGCGCACCTCGCGGTGTTCCGCCCGGTCGAGGTGATCGACATCCGGCCGCTCGATTCGAGCATCCCCAACATCCGCTTCCTGCAGGCGGACATCATGCGGGAACTGCCGCCGGCACTGCGGGCCTGTTGCGACTCCCTGTCCTCGCTGCACGTCATCGAGCACTTCGGCCTCGGACGCTACGGCGACCCGGTCAACTTCCTCGGGCACGAGAAGGCGCTGGCCAATCTCGCCGCCATGCTCGAGCCCGGGGGAACGCTCTATCTGTCCACCCCGATCGGCCCGCAGCGGATCGAGTTCAACGCCCACCGGGTGTTCGCCGTCCGGACCCTGCTCGACCTGCTGGGCCGCGACTTCGACCTCGCGCGCTTCGCCTACGTCGACGACGCCGGCGACCTCCACGACGACGCCCCGCTCGACGCCGCGCCGGTCGCCGCCAACTTCGGCTGCCACTGGGGCTGTGGCATCTTCGAGGCACGAAAGCGGTGAGCCGGCCGCGCGCAGCGCCCCCCTCCCGTAGCGGAAGTGGTCCTTGCCCGTCGTAGCCCGAAGGGCGAAGACGAAACACTTCCGGTGGGGTGTGGCCCGCCGTGGCCTGACAGCTTCAGCCTGCCATCGGGCCCAACCCAGCCCGCGTTGTGACCAACGCGGCTACGAAGAGCTACGGGCCCAACCCCGCCCGCGTTCTAACGAACGCGGCTACAAGATCTCCCGCGCGCGCCCCACCTCCCCACCGCAACACCTCCCCCATGCGTTGGTTCACCTGCACGCCGGTCGCGTTCGGAGGCGGCGAGGACTTCTTCTCCCGCGACAGCGGGTTGCTGAGCCGCGGGTTCCGGGCGATCGGGGTTGAGTCGATGGCGGTGATGCCGTTGCCGGCCCGGCCCGACGACCTGGCGTCGCTCATCCGCACCGAGTTCCGCAACCTCGAATCCGCCGCGTGGTGGCGGGGGCAGCAGCTCGATGGCGTGGTCCTGTATGCCTGGGGCCGCCCGCGGTTCCGCAAGGTGGCCGCCGCCATCCGGGGCGCGGGGATCCTGCTCGTTCTCAACCAGGACAGTTCGGGAGCAATCAGCCCGGTGGGCGGGCTGCGCGACTGGCTCGAGGACCAGTGGATTCACGCCGGCGTCCCGGGAGTCGGCCTCGGCCGGCTCGCGCGGTTCCTCACCCGCGCCGGCTACGGCCTGAGCGCGGGCCTTCTGCTGCGCGATCTCCGGCGGATGAGGCACCTCGCCTTGGGCGACGTGATCGGCGCGGTTTCGCCGGTTGCGGTCGAGCGCTACCGCCGGCATTGTCGAGTCCTCGGCGGCGCGGGCCTGGCGGCGCGGGTGCAGCTCGTCCCCCACCCGGTGGCGCCGCACTTCTGTTGGAACGGGCGGGCGACGAAGGCGCCCGCGGTGGTGGCGGTCGGCCGCTGGGATGCGCGCATGCAGAAACAGCCGGACCTCCTGTGCGCAGCGATCGAGCAAGCCGCGCCGTCGCTCGCCGGGGCCGGCTTCCACGTCGTCGGCGAGCCAACCCCCGGGATGCGCTCGTGGCATGAGCGCCTGCCGGGAGCGCTGCGTGCCCGCGTCGCCCTGCACGGTCGGCTCCCCAACCGCGAACTGGCCGGGTTCTATCAGGAGGCGAGGATCCTGTTGTGCCCGTCGTCGTTCGAGAGCTTCCACATCGCCTCGGCCGAGGCGTTGTGTTGCGGGGCCTCGGTGGTCGGGTTCCACCGCTCGACCCTGCCCAGCCTGCAATGGTTCGCCGCCGAGGACGGCACGCTGGCGCGGCAACCGACGGCCGCGGCGCTGACCGAGGCGCTGCGCATGGAATGGACCGCATGGGAACGTGGCGCCCGCGACCCGGAGCAAATCTCCCGGCGCTGGTGCGCCCGCCTGCACGGGCCGGAGGTCGCGCGCCAGATCATCCGGCTGGCGGGCGGGAACGCGCAGGGAGCTGGGAGACGCCCCACCCCGCCCGCGTTCTAACGAACGCGGCTGCGGGATCCCCCGCGCGCCACGCCCCCCTTCCCGCAGCGGAAGTGGTTCCACTTCCGGTGGGGTGCGGGCCGCCGTGGCCTGACGGCTTCAGCCTGCCATCGGGTCCAACCCAGCCCGCGTTGTAACCAACGCGGCCACGAAGAAGCCCGATCCCGCCCACACTCTTACGAACGAGACTGCGGGGGGGCGCGAAGCCCTCTTGTAGCGGAAGTGGTTCCGCTTCCGGTGGGGTGCGGGCCGCCGTGGCCTGACGGCTTCAGCCTGCCATCGGGTCCAACCCAGCCCGCGTTGTGACCAACGCGGCCACGAAGAAGCCCGATCCCGCCCACACTCTTACGAACGAGGCTGCGGGAGGGCGCGAAGCCCTCTTGTAGCGGAAGTGGTTCCACTTCCGGTGGGGTGTGGGCCGCCGTGGCCTGACGGCTTCAGCCTGCCATCGGGCCCAACCCAGCCCGCGTTGTGACCAACGCGGCCACGAGGACGCCCGATCCCGCACGCGCCCACGTTAGCGAACGCGGCTACGGGAGGAGCGAAGCCTTCTTGTAGCGGAAGTGGTACTTGTCCGTCGTAGCCCAGAGGGCGAAGACGGAACACTTCCGGTGGGGTGCGGGCAGCTGTGGCCTGACAGCTTCAGCCTGCCATCGGGCCCAACCCAGCCCGCGTTGTGACCAACGCGGCCACGAGGACGCCCGATCCCGCACGCGCCCCTCTTCACGGAACACGGAACACGGAACACGAACAAACCCCTTCCCCCTTCAAACTGAACACTTGAACCTTGCATCTTCGATGCACTTCACCATCGTCACCCCCAACCTGAACGGCGGCCGGTTTCTAACCGACTGCCTCGCCGGCGTCGCGGCGCAGCAGGGGGTCGGGTTCGAGCACCTGGTGATGGACGGCGGCTCGGGCGACGACAGCGCGGCGGTCGTGGCGCGGTTCCCGCACGCGCAGTGGCTGCAGGAGCCCGACGCCGGGATGTCGGACGCGATCAACAAGGGCTTCGAGCGGGCCCGCGGCGAGTGGGTGATGTGGCTGAACAGCGACGACCGGCTCATGCCCGGCGCGCTGGCGGAGGTGAAGCGCTTCGCCGACGGGCACCCGGAGGCCGATGTCATCTACGGCGCGATCGACTTCATCGACGAGGCGGGCGCGTTCCTGCGCACCGTCAACGGGGTCGGATGGTCGCGCTTCATCCACGTCCACCACCACTGCCTGATCCCGTCGACCGCGTGCTTCCTGCGCCGCGCGACGGTGATCGACGCCGGGTTCCGGCTGCGCGCCGACTTCCACTACGTGATGGACGGCGAGTTCTACGCGCGGCTCGACGCCGCCGGCAAACGCCTTCTCCATCTGCCCGCCCGCCTCGCCGAGTTCCGGCTCCACGGTGGCAATGCGTCCATGCGCCACCTCGGCCGCGACCGCGACATCGAGCGCATCCTCGCCGCCGAGCGCCAGCACGTCGAGTCGCGCGCGATCCGCCGCGCCCACGGCATCACCCTGTTCCGCGACCCATATCTCAACGGCTTGGTCGACGGGGTGCTGTGGATCGCCGCCAGGGGGTGGAAGGGCGCCCGCAAGGCGGTGGCCCCAAGGCCGCGCCGCCTGTAGGCTCGCAGGAACCACCGCCTGCCAATGCGGCCCTCGTGGCGACGGCCACTTGCCATCCGTAGCCCCGCCGTGGCGGGGTGAAGGATGGTCCTGCCGCCGGCCGTGCGGCGGGCATCCTGCCCGCCGGTCCTCGCCGCGCGTGAGCCGCCTCCCGCCCGCGTTCTAACGAACGCGGCTACAAGATCCCCGCGCTCCGCGCTCCCCTCCCCTTCCCGTAGCGGAAGTGGTCCTTGTCCGTCGTAACCCGCAGGGCGAAGACGGAAGACTTCCGGCTGGGCACGGCCCCAACCCGCCCCCGCCACTCATCACGGAACACGGAACACGGAACACGAGCAAACCCCTCCCCACCCCGCACTGCACACCTGAAACCCGATCCCCGGAGTTCGCCACCATTCCGGCGACTGAGCAAAATTGCGCGATCATTGAGTAAATGCTTGCAAGATCCGCCCTTGCGGGCGACCCTCGGGCATGGGCTACGAGCGTGCGGTTGTCGGGCAACTCGAGCTGGCCTTGGCGCGGGAGAAGCCGTTGCTGGAGGTCCTGATTGGCCCGCGGCAGGTGGGCAAGACGACTGCGGCGGAGCAGGTGGCGGGGCGTCTGGGTTGGCCGACGGTGTTCGGTTCGGCGGATGGCCCGTTGCCGCCCGGGCCGGAGTGGGTCGAGACGCAGTGGCAGCGGGCGCGCCGGGAGGCGCGGCGGGCCGGCGGCGGGCCGGTGCTGCTGGTGCTCGACGAGATCCAGAAGGTGCGCGGCTGGCAGGAGGTGGTCAAGCGGCTGTGGGACGAGGACCGACGCGGGCGGGTCGGGCGGCTGCGGGTGTTGCTGCTCGGCTCGTCGTCGCTGCAGTTGCAGCGCGGCGCCACCGAGAGCCTGGCGGGGCGGTTTTTCCTGCACCGGTGCATGCACTGGTCGCTGCGCGAGTGCCGCGACGCCTTCGGCTGGGACCTCGACGACTGGTTGTATTTCGGCGGCTACCCCGGGGCGGCACCGTTCAGCGGCCGGCCCGGCGAGTGGCGGCGCTACGTCACCGACTCGCTGATCGAGGCGGTGCTGTCGCGCGATGTCCTGCAGATCCAGACGGTCGCCAAGCCGGCGCTGCTGCGGCACCTGTTCATGCTCGCCTGCGCGCATCCGGCCCAAGTCTTGTCGTTCAACAAGATGCTCGGCCAGTTGACCGACGCCGGCAACACGACCACGCTTGCCGGCTACGCCCGGTTGCTTGAGGCGGCATTCCTGCTCACCGCGCTGCCGGCCTGGTCGGGCAGCGCCGTCCGCCAGCGCGCGAGCAGCCCGAAGTGGGTGCTCTGGAACAACGCGCTGGTCAACGCCACGGCGACCCGCAGCCCGGAGGAAGTCGCCGCCGACCCGACCTGGCGCGGGCACCTGGTGGAGAACGCGGTCGGCGCCCACCTCGTCAATCACCTGCCGCCGCTCAACTACAGCGTCCACTACTGGCGGCAGGGCCGTGACGAGGTCGATTTCGTGGTCAGCTCCGGCAAGCGCCTGTGGGCGCTCGAAGTGAAGTCCGGCCGCGGCGGCAGGACCGGCGGCCTCACCGCGTTCCAGCGCCACCACCCGCGGGCCCGTGCCTTGGTCATCGGCGGCAGCGGCGTGCCGGTCGAGGAGTTCCTGCTCGCCCCGCCCACCGACCTGCTCGGATGAGGTGCGTGGCGACGGGCATCCTGCCGTCGGCCGTGCGGCGGGCATCCTGCCCGCCGGTCTTCGCCGCGGGTGGCCCGCTCCACCCCGCCCGCCATCCACGCCATCCACCACCCCGCGCCTTCGGTGTCAGCGGCAATGGCACGCCGGTCGAGGAGTTCCTGCCGGCCCCTGATTGGCGACGAAAATGCGGTCGCCTCGCGCTCCGGACGTGCTAGAATCCCCGCATGCCAACGGTCCTTCGGATTGGACCTTTCCGATTTCATTTCTACTCCGATGAAGGTCACGAGGCGCCACACATCCACGTCCGCGCACCCGGCGGAGAGTGCAAGTTCTGGCTCGAGCCGGCCGTCATTCTTGCCGGCAATCGTGGGGTGCGCCCGCATGATCTGCGACAGATCGAGCAACTCGTCTACGAGCACCAGAATCAACTGAGGAAGGCATTCCATGAATTCCATTCCCGCTGACGCACCCGTGGCAGCCGAACCCGTGGCGGTCCGCGCATGGGCGGAGGGCAGGAGGGTCTTCGTTGAGCTGCATGACGGCCGCGTGCTGAGCTTCCCGGCCGACCGCTTCCGCCTGCTCGCGGCAGCAAGCGACGCACAGCTTGCCAAGGTGCAGGTGGAGGTGGGGGGCTATGCGCTTCGTTGGGAGGAACTGGACGAGGATCTCACCGTGCCCGGTATCCTCGCCGGCCGGTTCCAGCTACCGCCAGTCTGATTGCCCGGCCGCCCGGGCCGCGCTTTCCCGCCTCGACCAGAGCCGGGGCCCGGCCCCGTCCACGCCATGGGGCTCGTCCCCATGCATCCGCCCTGCGCTTGCCGGTCGCGGCAGCCGTCGTGGCGACGGCTACCTGCCATCCGTAGCCCCGCCGTGGCGGGGCGAAGGATGGTCCTGCCGTCGGCCGTGCGGCGGGCATCCTGCCCGCCGGTCTTCGCCGCGCATGGCCCGCCCTGCATCCCACCTCCCCCCGCCCGCGTTCTAACGAACGCGGCCACGGCCCCCCCCGCGCGGAGCTCCCCGTCCCTCACTCCGCCTCCCCTTGCCACTTGAAACTTCCAACTTGAAACTCTCGATCACCGCCGTCTTCGCGACGCTGGACCGCGCGGCGGTCGCGGTCGAGTGCATGCGGCGCCTGCTGGGGCAGACGCGGCCACCCGACCGCGTGATCGTCGCCGACAACGCCTCGGCCGACGACACGGTCGCCGCGCTCGGGCGCGCGGCGGCGGCCGCGCCCGGGCTGTTGGAGGTGCTGCGCCTGCCCGAGAACCGCGGCAACGCCGGCGGGGTGGAGGCGGCGCTGGCGCGCGCGTTCGCCGCCGGCGCCGACGCGGCGTGGATCCTCGACGACGACTCGTGGCCGCAGCCGGACGCGCTCGCCCAACTGTTGGACGGCGGGTGGCGCGACGACGTGGTGCGCCACTGCCTGCAGCTCAAGCCCGGCACGCGCGAGTTCACCTGGCCGATGGACCTGTGCCGGCCGGGCGGCGGGTGGCTGACCTGCGACGGCCTCGACGACCTGCCCGCCGGCGGGCGCTTTGCCAGCCGCGCGTCGTGGACCGGCGCGCTGCTCCCGCGGCGGGTGCGCGAGGCCGTCGGCCCGGTCGAGGCCGGCCTGTTCATCCGCGGCGAGGACGAGGACTACCCGCGGCGGATCGCGGCCGCCGGGTTCGCGTTCGAGGCCGTGCGCGCCGCCCGCCTCGACCACCCGGGCCCCGCGCGCGTCGTCCGCTGGTCGTGCCTCGGCCGCAAGCTCTATCTGGAACCCGGACTGGCCGAGCCGAAGCTCTACTACAAGGTCCGCAACATGGTCTGGGTCAAGCGCCGCGAGGGCGGACTGCCCGCCGCACTCGCAATCGCCGCCGCCTACGCGCTCGGCCTCGCCCGGACCGACGCCATGAGCCCCCGCCGGTGGAGGACGTTCCGCCTCGCCCTCGCCGACGGGCTGAAAGGCCGCCTCGGCCGCCTCGACGAGGCGCGCCTGGGGACCGAGTGAGAGCGGTGAGTCCCCAGCCGGGATGATGCATTGACTTCATCCGTTATGATGTAATGATGCATCCATGCGCACGACGGTTACCTTGGATCCCGACACGGAAGCACTGCTGCGGCAGGAGATGGCGCTCAAGCGGATGAGTTTCAAGAAGGCGCTCAATGCGGCGCTCCGGCGGGCGTTCCAGCCAGCAGGGCCGGCGATGGGCCAACGCTACCAGGTGCCGACATTCGAATCCGCCTATCAACCGGCTGTGGACCGGCTGCGGTTGAACCAGTTGGCTGACGAACTGGAAATCGAGGCGTTCCGCAGCGGCGAAGGGCAGCGCCAATGATCATACCGGACACCAACCTGATCCTGTATGCCCACAATGTCGCGGATCCCGACCACGCGGCAGCCCGTGCATGGTGGGAGGCGCTGCTCGCCGGCCCCGGCCCGGTGGGCATCCCGATCGTGGTGGTGCTCGGATTTCTGCGGCTTTCCACCTCGTCGAAGGTTCTTCAGGCGCCACTGAGTGCGGCGGCAAGCGTGGCCCGGATCGGCGCATGGTTCGCCACCCCGACGGTCAGCCTGCTCAACCCCGGCCCCGACCACATGCGCCTGTTCCTCGAACTCGTCACCCGCGCCGGGACCGCAGGCAATCTGACCACCGACGCTCAAATCGCCGCACTCGCCATCGAACACCACGCCGTCGTCCACTCCAGTGACCATGACTTCGGCCGCTTCCCGGGCCTGCGTTGGATCAATCCGCTGGCGCCTTGAGAAACCAATGCCCCCGACGCCCCGTGGGCTTCAGCCCACGGCAATCATCCGGCTCTAACGGGCCGAAGGCCGGGTGGCACATGCGTCCCGCTCGTGGCCCCGGCCCTTCCACCAACGGCAGGGCCGACCGGCACCTTCTTCGCCTTGCTGCCGCAAGGCTTCGAAGGTCAGGCCCGGTCGGCCGACTTGTCGTGCCGCAGGCGGCGCCGCTGCGCGGCGGAAATCACGGACGAGCGGGCCGCTCGTCCCTACCGGGAACGGAAACCGCCACCCGCCGCGCCCGCCTGACAACCATGATCCCCGCCGCCATCCCGGCGGTGTTGATTGCCAGGTCCAGCACGTCGTGCCAGTCGAACCCGAAGCCCCACAGCCACTGCATCACCTCGGAACCGGCGGCGAGGGCGGCGACCGGGAGCCAGCCGCGGCGGTTGCCGAGGAGCAGGCAGAACGCCGCGACCATCGCCGCGAAGGCGGCGGCGTGCATCAGCGGGCGAATGTACTTCTTCGCCTCGAACAGCAGCGAGACCGCGTCGAACTGCAGCGGCGGCTTGAGCAGGATGGCATCGGCCGCGGGGGCCGCCGACGGGGCGCCCGCGCGTGACCCGGCAGGCGACGGGGCGCCCGCCGCGGGGCTCACGGCGGCGGCAGGATGCGCGGCGGCCTGCCGCGCCGTCGGTGCCGCCACTTCGAACCCCCGCAGGAACGGCCGCAGCGGGTCCCACGGCCCGGGGAACAGGAAGAACGCCGCGAGCGCCACCCACAGCGCCGCGGCCGCGGTCACCGCCCACGGCCGCCCGCCGGTCAGGGCGCCTGCGATGGCGGCCGCCGCGCTGACCGATCGCGGGGCGACGCCGGGCTCCCGGGCCGGCAGCCAGCGGCGGAACGCCCAGCGGGCCCATGCCGTGCCCGCGAGGGCCAGCGTCACGGCAACCGGGTGGAACCACCAGCGGTTGGCCACCGCGCGGACCTCGAGCGCCTCGACCGTGAACTCGCCGGCCGCGCCGAGGTTCTGGATCACGATCAACGGGGTGGCCGCGTCCTTCCGCATGGCCGCCACCCGTTCGTAGGCCTCCGTGCCACGGGTGCCGTCCATCCCGCACAGCGGCGAGTGCTCGCGCAGGATCCGCCCGCCGGCATCCTTCCAGATCAGGACCACCCGCGCGTCGTCCCACTCGTTGCGCCCCTTGACCACCCCCTCGCAGCCGGCCCGGAAGCGGATCCAGAGGTGGCGCTGCCCGCTGAACCGGCCGAGGGCGCATTCCAGCGTCGGGTGACGCATCTCCCTCGTGGCGACGATCCGCACCGACGCGCCGTCGCCGGCCCACGCAACCTGCCCGGGCGCGCGCACGACCCGGAATGCGGACCGGCCCTCCGGCCCCATGGCCAAAGGCGCCACCCCCGGCGCCTCGGCGAAGCGGTGCTGCCACGCCAGCCAGGCCGCCAGCGCAAGGACGGCGCCAGTCAGCAACCACAGAAGCCGCGCGAGCACGGCCGGAGCGTAGTGGACGCCCGCCCCGGGGCAAGTGCGCCGTGGCACAGCCAATGCAGCGGCAACAAGCGGTTGGCTCGTCAAGGAGCGCGGGCATCCTGCCCGTATTCTTCCACCTGCCCCTCGCTTATTCCCGCGCCATTACGCTGTGACCCTGGCCTCCCGCCTGTGGTCGCGAGCCCGGGCGCAGGTCGCAAGAAGAAGAAATCCAGCCGCCTGCGGCGGGTCATCGCGACCATGAGCGGGACGCTCATGCCACTGCGCCACTGCGCCTCTTCGACCTTTAGACTTTGAGACTTTTAGACCTTTAGACCTCCAAGCTCTCTCCTTTCTGATTGGCCAGTCGCCGCCCGGTCGGTATTGATGCCCCCGTTCACCGCCCGATGAATCTGAGCCGCCGCGAGCAGTATTCCATCCAAGCCCTGCAACTGACCGACGCGCTGGTCGTGTTCGTGTCGTTCTGGCTGGCGGTGGTGTTCCGCGACGGGCTCTACTCGCTGATCCCGGTGGAAAGCCTGCTCGGGCGCCTGCTCAAGCTGCCCAAGCCGCCGCTCGAGGGGATCTCCGACATCTCGGTGCTGCTCTACCTGGTGGTCCCGTTCACGCCGCTGGTGCTCGAGGGCTTCGGGTTCTACGAGGGCCGCTACCGCAAGAGCATCATCCGCTCGCTCTCGCAGCTCCTCAAGGCGCTCGCCGTCGTCACCCTCGGCGTGTCGGTGGTCGGAGTGGCCCTGCGCTTCCCCGACGCCGCGCGCTCGGTGCTGCTGCTCGGCATCGTGCTCAGCATCGTGCTGCTGGTCGCGCGCCAGCGCGTCACGGCGGCGATCCGCCGCCTGACCAGCAATGACGAGGAGCGCCGGCTGCCGCTGGTCATCGCCGGCGCCGGCGACAACCCCGCCGGCACGTATTGGAAAACCGCCGACGACGAAACCCGCCACCGCTGGCGGGTCGCCGCCGAGTTCAACCTCAACGAGGGCACCGGGGACGAGTTCGACCGGCTGCTACGCGACCACGCGGTGCACCGGGTGGTGTTCATCCCGGAACGCGTGTCGTTCGACCGCCTGACGCGCGCGGTCGAGCACTGCGAGCTGCAGGGCGTCGAGGCGTGGATCGCCGCCAGCTTCGTGCAGGCCCGCATCGCCCAGCCGACGTTCGACTACATGGGCGACCGCGCGATGCTGGTGCTGCGCTCGACCCCCGCCCTGTCGTGGTCGCTGTTCGCCAAGGAGGTCATCGACCGCATCGGCGCGTTCCTCCTGGTCCTGCTCAGCCTGCCGTTCTGGGTGGTTGCGGCGGTGCTCATCAAACTCGGCAGCCCCGGCCCGGTGTTCTTCCGCCAGCAACGCGGCGGCCGCTACGGGAAACCGTTCACGATGTGGAAGTTCCGCACCATGCGCGTCGACGCCGAGGACCGCCTCGGCGAGGTCAAGGAGCACGTCGGCAACGAGATGAGCGGCCCGGTGTTCAAGCTCGACGACGACCCGCGGGTGTTCCCGTTCGGCCGCTGGCTGCGCCGCACCAGCATGGACGAACTGCCCCAGCTGCTCAACGTGCTCGCCGGACACATGAGCATCGTCGGCCCACGCCCGCTGCCCCTCTACGAGGTCGAGGCAATCGAGAAGTCCGAACACCGCCGCCGCATGAGCGTCAAGCCGGGGCTCACCTGCCTGTGGCAGGTCAGGGGCCGCAACCAGATCTCCAGCTTCGAGGAATGGGTCAAGCTCGACCTCGAGTACATCGACAACTGGTCGCTGTGGACCGACTTCAAGATCCTGCTCATGACCATCCCCGCCGTCGCCTTCGGCCTCGGCGCCAAGTGAGGCGCGCGGGCCATGACCCGATCCCCGACGCCACCCCAACCCCAATCAGGCGCCGCTGACACGGCGCATCCCATCCCCCCCACCCCATCCGTGGGCTGAAGCCACGGTGAACATCGACCGTCCCTGCGGGGACGGTGCCCGCCCGCTCAGTGGCACATGCGTCCCGCTTGTGCCCCGCCCCCCGCGAGCGCAGCGAGCCTGACTCCCACTCGTCCCTCGCCACTCGCCACTCGTCACTCGCCCCTCGTCACTCCCCACTCGCCCCTCGCCACTCGCCACTCGCCACTCGTCACTCCCCACTCGCCACTCGTCACTCGTCACTCGTCCCTTCTTCGCCCTGCGGGCTACGAAGGGCAGGCACTCGTCACTCCCCACTCGTCACCCGCCATGCTTCCCGCAGCCCTGCTAACACTTTCGCTCGCCCTTGCCTGCCTCTACGGGTCCTCGACCGACGACTGGTCGTGGGGGCCGGCGCTGCTGGCGATGGCCGGGGCGCTGGTGGCGGCGGCCGTGTCCCCGGCCCCGCGCCGTGCCGCGACCCGCGTGCCGGCGTTCGTGTGGGTGGTCGTGCTCGCGGCGGCGGGCTATCTGGCAGTCCGGGCGCTCGTTTCGCCGGTGTGCTGGCTGGCGATCCCCGACCTGTTGTTGCTCGGCGGTTGCGGCGGCGCGTTCCTGGTCACCGCCACCTGTGGCGGCGGCCGCTCGTTCGTGACCGCGCTCGCGAGCGGGCTCGGGGCGCTGGTGCTGGCGAACACGGCGGTTGCGGTGCTCCAGCTGCGCGACCCGACGTTCGCGCTGCTGTTCGACCCGCGCGTGGCCGCCCCGCCCAGCGGGCTGTTCCCCTACTACGGCGACTTCGCCAACTTCCAGGCCGCGGCCGGGCTGTTGCTCGCGGGCATGGCGCTCGCCGGCGCCGGCCGCCCGCGGTGGCTCCGCGTCCTGTTCGGTCTGCTCGCGGCGCTCGCGCTCGCCAGCGTCCCGCTGTCGAACTCGCGCGGCGGCACCCTGGCGCTCGGCGTCGGGGTGATCGTGCTGCTGGTGCTGCTGGCGCTGACGCTCCGGGGCCGCAAGGAACGGTCCGGCGGGTGGCTCCTGCTGGCCGCACCGGTGCTCGTCGTGGTCGTCGCCGTCGCCTCGGTGCGGATCCTCGACAAGGTGCAGGAAGCCCGGCAGCCGGGCACCGGCGTCGAGGAGGCGCTCGGCGAGGCCGGCCGCCTCCAGTACGCCCAGATCGCGCTCGAGTGCGCCGCCACCCACCCGTGGCTCGGCGGCGGCAGCCGCTCGCTGGCGTGGGAGAACTACCGGTTCTGGGACAAGCAGGCGCACGGTTACGTGAGCGCCGACCTGGTCTTCGCCCACAACGAGGCGGTGCAGCTGCTGGCCGACTACGGCGCCCTCGGGTTCCTCGCCGTGGTGATCGTCATCGCCACCGTGGTGAGCCTGGCGGCGGCCCGCCTTGCCGGCCCCGCCGGCCGCGCTGCCGACCACGACCCCGGCGTCCTCGCCGGCGCCCTCGCCGGGCTGGTCGCCATGCTGGCACTGGCACAGTTCCACTTCGTCTTCCACGTCGGGCCCGGCCCGTTGCTGTTCGGCGTGCTGCTCGGCCTGCTCGCGCACGCCGGCGCGTCCGGCGGCCGGGCGCCCGCAAGGCGCCTGCCGGTGGCGGCCGCCGTCGGGCGCATCGCCGCGGCGGCGCTGGCGCTGGCGCTGGCGTGGCCCGCGTGGTCGGCGACCCGCGCGCTGCGCGCGCTGGCGGGCCCGTTGCCGGCCGGTTACGGGCCGCTGGAGGGTGCGGTGGCGCGGGCGCAGGCGCTCGACGCCGCGGCGGCGGCGTGGCCGTCGCCCGGCCTGCTGCTGGCGCGCGGCCGCGCGTGGTTCGTCGCCGCGATGATGGAGGACGATGCCGGCCTGCGGGGCGAGCGGTTCACGCGGGCGGCGGACGCCTGCGGGGAGGCCGCCGGCCTGCACCCCTACGACCCGCAGATCGCGGTCAGTCACGCGCAGGCCCTGAGCTGGGATGGCCAGGATGCGCGCGCCGAGGCCGAGTTCGGGCGGGCCGCCACCCTGCAGGGGACACTCGAGCCCGCGTTCCGCGCCCGCTACGCCCACGCCCGCCACGCCTACCGCAAGGGCTGGCAACTGGTCCGCGACGGCAGGTTCCCAGAAGCGGCCGCCGCAATCGAGACCGGCGGCAAGCTGTTGGACGAGGCGTTCGCCATGGGCGTGGCGCCCGGCACCGCCGCCGAGGGCCGCGGGTTCCGGATGCAGCTCTCGAACGTCCTCGCCGGCGTCTACCTCCGGCTCGGCCGGCCGGACGACGCGCTCGCCGAGTGGCAGCGCGCCGCCGCGGTGCCGGGCGGCCGCAGCTTCTTCTATCACGTCGCGTGGGAGATGCACCGGCGCGGCGAGGCCGACTGGATGGCCCGCAGGCCGGAAGCCGCCCTGCGCTGGTTCACCGACGCCCGCACCGCCCTGCTCAAGACCGCCGCCGACTATCCGGAGGGCGTCTCCAAGGAGGACGGCGCCGCGTTCCTCCGCCGCCTCGACGACCGCATCAAGTTCCTCAAGGGCGCCAACATCCAGCTGCCACCCCCACCCGCCCCGTCGCAGTGACCCGTTCCGCCCAACCCCGCCCCCCATTTCCGCAGCAACGGCCGGTCCCACACCGGCCGTTGCCGTTTCAAGCCCCACCTCCGCCCCTCGCCCCTCGCCCCTCGCCCCTCGCCCCTCGCCCCTCGCCCCTCGCCCCTCGCCCCTCGCCCCTCGCCCCTCGCCCCTCGCCCCTCGCCCCTCGCCCCTCGCCCCTCGCCCCTCGCCCCTCGTCACTCGTCACTCGTCCCTCGTCACTCGTCACTCGTCACTCGTCACTCGCCCCTCGCCCCTCGCCCCTCGTCACTCGTCCCTCGTCACTCGTCACTCGTCACTCGTCACTCGCCCCTCGTCCCTCGTCACTCGTCACTCGTCCCTCGCCCCTCGCCCCTCGCCCCTCGCCCCTCGCCCCTCGCCCCTCGCCCCTCGCCCCTCGTCACTCGTCACTCGTCCCTCGTCACTCGTCACTCGTCACTCGTCACTCGCCCCTCGTCACTCGCCCCTCGCCCCTCGCCCCTCGCCCCCCTCCACCTGCTCCCAGTCGATCGCGCGCGCCGCGAACTCGGCGCAGAAGCTGGCGAGGCGCGCTTCGGCCTCCTCGCGGGGGATCGTGCGGCCGGCCCACGGCAGTTCGCCCTGGAGGGTGGCCACCGTGACGTAGGCCCAGCGCTGGTCGCGGCCGTGCAGCAGCCGGTCCTTCATGTCGATGAACGTCCGCTGGTAGTGGTCATCGGTCAGCCGCCGGTGGCCGACGAAGAAGTAGTAGACCAGCGAGTCGACGTCGACGGTCTCGTCGGACCCCTCGCGGATGCGCAACCGCTGCCTGGTGTCGAGCTGGCAGACGGGCAGCGAGCGGCCGTCGGGCAGCTTGATCACGCGGCGGGTCTTGGCGTGGATCCGGTGTCCCTGGGCGGGCAGGCAGCGCTCCGGCCGGTGGATCGAGTTGTTGATGTCGTAGCCGGACAGGACCACCGACACGCTGACCCGGTCGAAGTCGGCCAGGCCCCGCGGCCGGCGGTAGTCGGCCTTCGCGAACTCGGTGTCCTTGGCGAGGATGTCGCGCTCGAGCTGCGTCTCCGGGATCCTCGTCCCCTGCCAGCCGTCCAGCGCCAGCGGCAGCTCCATGGAGATCGCCGACTCGGCGACCCGCCCACGCTCGGGCAGCAGGTGGACCACGCCCAGCAGCGAGGCCAGCAACACCGGAAGCAGCAGGAATCGGAGCATGGGGCGTGGCGGTTACGAGCCCGGCGGGGCGACGACCACCCGCCGCACCGCGCGCCGGGCGCCGCGGCCCCACGGCAGGCCGCCCTCGAGCAGCGCGTGGAACCCGAGCAGCAGGAGCAGCGAAAACGGATAGAACAGGAGCAGCCCCGACCAGTCGTGCCAGGTGCTGCGCGCCCACTCGGCGTCGCCGTGCTCGGCGATCACGAAGATCGAGACCAGGCGCAGCGCGTTGCCGATGATCGCCACCGGGAAGGCGGCCAAAAACAGCAGCACCTTCTTCCACAGCGAGACCCGCGCCACGTAGGCCCACGCCGCCGAGATCATGATCAGGGCCATCAGCGAGCGGATCCCGCTGCACCCCTCGGAGATCGACAGCGGCTCCCAGTTCTCGTGCATCGAGTAGATCGCGGTGCCCTGCACGTAGGTCTCCACCCCGCACAGCCCCGCCCCCTTGTGGGCGAGGAAGGTGGCGATGATCTGCAGCGGCACCGTGGCCTGTTGGAAGTTCGGCAGCGGGATCGACAGCCACAGGAAGAACAGCGGGAACGCCGTCAGCCACGCGACCCTGCGCCCCCACAGGAACCACACCGACCCCCAGGCGACGAACGGCAGGGCCACCACCGCCACCCGCCACTGGATCACCCGGTAGGCGGCCAGGAACAGCAGCGCGCCGAACACCACCGGCACCAGGCCCACGTTGCTCCCCTTGCCGGCCGCCGCCCGGATCTCCCTCCACCGATAGATGAGCAGGCCCGCGATGATGAACGGGAACAGGATCCCGTGCTCGTAGTCGGTCTCCGCGTTCCACGCGCTCTGCAGGACGCCCAGCGCCGAATGCGCCCGCGCCGGCCCGTAGGCCGCAAACCCGCCGAAGAACCACCCGATCACCGCGAGCGCCAGCAAGGCCCCCGCCCAGCGCGCGATGCGCCCGCTCGCGGGCGCCGCCACGGTGGGCGCCACCGCCGGCTCGGGCTGGGTCGGTTCGTTCATCGTGCTCGCTCCGGCGCCACCCGTCACCGGGCGGCCCCGGCCGATCATCACTGCGCCGCGCCCAGTCTGCCTGCCGGACCGCTCCTGTCAACCGCCGGTCCGGGGGACGCTTGGGGGTGCCAATCCCTCCCCCGAGCCGCCCCCCTGTGGATCTTCGCGCGTACAATTCTTGTCGCGGCCGCGACAAAAATTGTTGGCGGGGATTTCATGATCCGCCTCCGCTCCGTGCGCACGGGCGAGCCAAGGCCCTCTCCGCCAGCCGCCGGGGTGCGTCCCGCGCAGGCGGCGGAAGAGCGCGAACGCCGGACCGCTGCGATACGCGCGGACGCCCTCCTTGCCCTTCTTGGGAGCGCCCCGCGGCAGGCGCCTCGCCTGCCCTGCGTGTTGGCGCTGCACTTTGGATTGCCGCCGGCGCGCGATCGGGCACAATCCCGGTCTCCGACCGCCCATGAAGATCATCAGCGGAACCGCCCACCGGGCGCTCTCCCAGCGCATCGCCGCCAGCCTCGGCACCCGCTTGGCCAACGTCACCGTGACCGCCTTTCCCGACGGCGAGACGCTGGTCAAGATCAACGAGAACGTCCGCGGCGAAGACGTGTTCCTGATCCAGCCGACCTGCCCGCCGTCCAACCAGAACCTGATGGAGCTGCTGATCATGGTCGACGCCGCGCGGCGGGCGAGCGCCGAACGAATCACCGCGGTGATGCCGTTCTTCGGCTACGCCCGCCAGGACCGCAAGGACGAGCCGCGCGTGCCGATCACCGCCAAGCTGGTCGCCAACCTGCTGTCGGCCGCCGGCGTCGACCGGGTGCTGACCATGGACCTGCACGCCGCCCAGATCCAAGGCTTCTTCGACATCCCCGTCGACCACCTCTACGCCAAGCCGGTCCTCATCGAATACCTGCGCCGCCAGAAGGTCGGCGCCGACGGCCAGGCCGCCGTGGTCTCCCCCGACGTGGGCGGCGTCAAGGTGGCCCGCTCCTACGCCGAGGCCCTCGGCGCGTCGCTCGCGATCGTCACCAAGCACCGCATCGACGCCACCCGCGTGGAGCCGATGCACCTGATCGGCGAGGTCGCGGGGCGCGACGTGATCCTGGTCGACGACATGACCGAGACCGCCGGCACCCTGTGGGCCGCCAGTTCGATCCTCAAGGAGAACGGCGCCCGCCGGATCTTCGCCTGCGTCTCCCACGCCGTGCTCGGCGACCTCGGCCGCCAGCGGATCCGGGAGTCGGCCATCGAGCAGGTGGTCACCACCGACTCGGTCCCCCAGGCGTCCGGCCACAAGGTCCACGTGTGCGGCATCGCCCCGCTGCTCGCCGACGCCATCCGCCGCATCAACAGCAACAAGTCGGTCACCTCCCTGTTCAAGGTCCGGGGACCCAGGACCCGCACCGCCAAACGCCCGCCGGCCCGCAAGCCAGGCGGGCCCCAGGAGGCCTGACGCCCGCCCCCACGCAGCAGCCGCAAACCACGCCCTCCGGATGCCCGCCCGCCCCGCTCAGGGGCCGCGGCCGCCCGCCCGGGCCGGAACAAACTTTTGACAACCCCGCCCGCAACATGTAACCACCCGGCCCCGCGCGAACCGTCCATCCCCACCCTTCCCACCTCCGGCTCCCCGGCCCTTCCGCTTCCCAGCCCCCCTTCGTCCAACCGCCAACCCGCAATCCCGATGGCCCAGTCCCGCACCCTCCACGCCGAACCCCGCAAGCGCACCGGCTCGGGCGCGCTCAAGCGCATGCGCCGCGAAGGCTGGCTGCCTTGCGTGATCTACGGCCGCGGGGTCGAAAACCGCAACATCAAGGTCGACGCCCGCACCTTGTCCGGCATGCTCGCCCACGCCGCCTCCGACAACATCCTGGTCAACCTGGAAGTCTCCTCCGAGGCCACCGTCCTCGCGTTCCTGCAGGCGCTCCAGCACGACCCGCTCACCGGCCACATCCTCCACGTCGACTTCCGGGCGGTCGATGAAAGCACCGAAATCCACGCCCACCTGCCGGTCGAACTGCTCGGCGTCCCGGCCGGCGTCAAGACCGGCGGCGTGCTCGAGCAAATCCATCACACGCTCGAAATCCGCTGCCTGCCCAAGGACCTGCCGAACCTGTTCCAGGCCGACATCTCCCACATGGAAATCGGCGACTTCCTGCACGTCTCGGACATCCAGATGCCGCCGGGCGTCACCGCCGTCCAGCCCGCCGACGTGGTGATCGCCCAGGTGGCCAAGATGCGCACCGCGGCCGAGGAGGAAACCACCGCCGCCGCGGCCGAACCGGGCGCCGAAGCCGGCGCCGAGCCGGAGGTCGTCGGCAAGGCAAAGGACGAAGACTGACCAGCGCCACGGGCGCGGCCCATGCCCGCCCGGCCCGCCGGCCCGCACCGCACGGAGCACCGGCCCGGGCCCCCACCACCGCATGCTCAGACCCCCGACCCCTTGGACCCCCTCCGCATGGTCGTCGGCCTCGGCAACCCCGGCCGGCACTACCACGGCACCCGCCACAACGTCGGCTTCGAGGTGCTCGACCGCCTCGCCGCCACCGCCGGCGCCACCTTCGAAAACCACCTCCGCTGGCAGGCCAGCATGGCCACCCTGCCATCCGGCGTCCGCCTGCTCAAGCCGGGCACCTTCATGAACCTCAGCGGCCGCAGCGTCCAGGCCGCCGCCGCATTCTTCAAGCTGCCCGCCGCACAGCTCCTCGTCGTCGCCGACGACGCCGCCCTCCCGCCCGGCACCCTGCGCTTCCGCGCCGCCGGCTCCCACGGCGGCCACAACGGCCTGCGCTCGATCATCTCCTGCCTCGGCTCCGACCGCTTCCCGCGGCTCAAGATCGGCATCGGCGGCGCCACCGCAACCGACCTGACCGGGCACGTCCTGAGCCGCTTCCGCCCCGACGAGCGGGAGGCGATCGAAAACGCACTTGCAAGCGCCGTGGATGCGGTTCAGCTTGCGCTTTCCCAAGGCTTCGCTGCCGCGGCAAACCAATTCAATACCCGCACCAAGCCAACGCATACGCACCACGATGACCCGGAAATACGAAGGCCTGATCGCCCTCAACACCAAGGGGATGGAGGCGAGTGTGGATGAACTCGTCAGCGCGGTCGCCAAGGACCTCGAGTCGGAAGGCGCCAAGCTCGACGAAATCCAACAGCTCGGCCGCCGCAAGTTCGCCTACAACGCCCGCCACCTCGAGGCCGGCCACTACATCAACTACATCTTCGAGGCCGAACCCGACGCCATCGCCCGCATCGAGGCCCGCCTCAAGCTCAACGAGCGCGTCCACCTGCAGCACTTCCAACGGCTCGATTGACCCCACCCCCCCCTGAAAAAACTGTTCGCCTGCACAGTTGTTGCTTGACTTGCCCCCACCCCAGCCCCCAGCCTGTCAGCCACCATGGCCAACCTGAACAAAGTGCTCCTGCTCGGGAACCTCACCCGTGACCCGGAGCTGCGCTACACCCCCAAGGGCACGGCCGTCACCGACATCGGCCTCGCCGTCAACCGCGTCTGGAACAACGAACAAGGCCAGCGCCAGGAGGAAACGACGTTCATCGACGTCACCCTCTGGGGCCGCCAGGCCGAACTCGCCCAACAATACCTCTCCAAGGGCCGCGGCGTCTTCATCGAGGGCCGCCTCCAGATGGACTCCTGGGAGGACAAGCAGACCGGCCAGAAACGCACCAAGCTCAAGGTCGTCGGCGAGGGCCTCCAGTTCCTGCCCGATGGCCGCGCCGGCGGCAACGCGGCCGCCGGCAGCGGCGGCGCCCCCCGCGCCGCCCGCCCCCAGCCCGAGCCCTCCGCCGGCGAACCCGCCCCCGCCGACCCCGCCGACCCGGGCAACATCGACGACGACGACGAGATCCCGTTCTGATCCCGCCGGCCGCCCTAACGGACCTCGGGCAGGCTGGCGGCGGCCACCGCCTGGCCGTGGCGCTTGGTCTTCTCGTCGGGCACCACGAGCTTGACCTGCAGTTCCGGGAACTCGGCCGCCAGCACCTCCTCGGCGCCGGCGATGATCACCTCGCCGCCCTCGCCGCTGGTCACCCGGCCGAGCACCATCAGGCTGCCGACCTCGTAGAAGGCCGCGTAGTGGGCCACCGCGTAGCCGAAGCAGGTGCCGATCGTCTGATAGATCCGGCGCGCCCGCTCGTCGCCCGCGCCCATCGCCTCCTGCACCTTGACCAGCTGCTCGGGGAAGGGCATGGCGCCGAAGTCGAAGCCGGCCGCCGGCGCCAGCCGCGCCACCGCCTGCTGCGAGAAGTACTGCGCGCCGCAGCCGATGTCGCCCGACCACTCGTCGCGCGGCGCGTCGTCGCGGTAGTCGACCGGGGCGAACGCCAGCTCGTTGAGCCACGGCTTGATGTGGCCCTGGGGGTCGACGTAGCCGGCGGCCTGGCTGGTGCCCATGGCGACGCCGAGCACGGCGTTGGTGCCCAGGCCCATCGAGCCGGCGAGCGCGGTGACCTCGCCGTCGTTGACGACCTCGAAGGGCACGCCGCCCCAGCGCTCCCTGAGGGTGAAGAAGATGCGCCGGATGTGCTGCTCGAAGTCCTCCGCGCTGATGCCGCGGAACAGCGAGGCGGCCCGCACCTCGTTGTTGACGTAGACGCCCGCCGAGCTGCCGCCGATCGCGTCCACCCGCGGCAGGTGCGCGGCGGCCCGCCGCAGCGAGTCGTCGATCCCCTCGAGGTGATAGGCGGGGTCGCTCTCGAAGTACGGGTTCCACTCGACCTCCTCGGAGAACACCACCTCGCCGTCGATCACCGCCGCGCACTTGCGGTCCGAGCCGCCGAGGTCGAAGCCGATCCGGCAGCCGTCGAGGTGGCGGCCGAGCTCGATGGTGGCCGCGGTCTCGCGCGGCAGTTCCGCCGCCTCGACCGCCCGCACCGTGATGTGCTCGCCGAAGATCTTCTCGCCGATGAAGCCCCAGTCGAACTCCTGCCGGCCCCCAGCGCGGTAGAGGCCGGCCAGCCCCGCCGCCACGTCCGGCGCCCCGGCCACCAGGATCCGGCTGCCGCCCTTCTGCCACAGCAGGAACTTCACCACCCGCTCGACATACTTGGCGGTGAGCGCGTCGTTGCCCCCGCCGGCCGCCAGCACCCGCCCGTCCCAGCGGAACGCGGTGCCGTCCGGCCGCACCAGCGCCAGCCCTAACGGCCGCCCGCCCTCCGCCTCCACCCGCGCCCGGTACGCCCGGTTCCACAGCACGGCCGGCACGAAGCCGCCGTCCAACACCGGCCGGTGGGCCGGTCTGATCTGCAATCCCTCGTTCATCATGGTTGGCCGTCCCTGCGGGACCGCCGCCACCTTGCCGCCCGCCCCCGCCCCCGATCAAGGACAACCCCGCCACCGCGCCAGAAACCGCCCCCCGCGCCAGGCCGGCCGCGCCCCGCCGCCCCTCGTGGCAACGGCGCCCCGCCCGCCCCCGCGCCCACAATCCCCGTCGCGGCCGCGACACGAATTGTGGGCCACCCGGGCCCGCCCCCCGCGATCCGTGTTGGACGCCGGCGGCGGAATCGGCTAGTTCATCCCGCCAGCGACATGTCCGCCAAGACCGCCATCTCACCGACCCGGGCCGCGGATTTCCCCGAATGGTACCAGCAGGTCGTCCGCGCCGCCGACCTGGCCGAAAACTCGGAAACCCGCGGCTGCATGGTCATCAAGCCGTGGGGCTACGGGATCTGGGAGCTGATCCAGCGCCAGCTCGACGCCCGCTTCAAGGCCACCGGCCACCGCAACGCCTACTTCCCGCTGCTGATCCCGCTGTCGTTCCTCGAGAAGGAAGCCGAGCACGCCGAGGGGTTCGCCACCGAGTGCGCGGTGGTCACCCATCACCGGTTGGAGATGGTCAGGGACGGGCAGACCGGCAAGCCGAAGATGGTCCCGACCGGGGAGTTGGCCGAGCCCTACGTCATCCGGCCGACCTCCGAGATGATCATCGGGGCCGCGTTCGCGCGCTGGATCGAGAGCTACCGCGACCTGCCCCTGCTGATCAACCAGTGGGCCAACGTGATGCGCTGGGAGATGCGCCCCCGCCTGTTCCTGCGCACCTCCGAGTTCCTGTGGCAGGAGGGGCACACCGCCCACGAGACCCGCGACGAGGCGCTCGCCGAGGCGCGCATGATCCACCGCCTCTACGCCGACTTCCTGCGCGACCACCTCGCCATCCCGGTGATCCCCGGCGAGAAAACCGAGGCCGAACGCTTCCCCGGCGCCGAGATCACCCTGACCATCGAGGCGATGGTCCAGGACCGGAAGGCGATCCAGGCCGGCACCTCCCATTACCTCGGCCAGAACTTCGCCAAGGCCCAGGACATCACCTTCGCCGGCCGCGACGGCACGATCGAGTTCGCCCACACCACCTCATGGGGCGTCTCCACCCGCTTGATCGGCACCCTGATCATGGCCCACGGCGACGACGACGGGCTGGTCCTGCCACCCCCGGTCGCCCCATGGCAGATCATCATCCTTCCGATCACCCCCAAGCCCGACACCCGCGACGCCGTGCTCGATTCCTGCCGCGCCCTCGCCGAGACGCTGCGCCGCGAGTCGTTCCGCGGCGAGCCGCTGCGCGTCCACGTCGACGAGCGTGAACTGGGCGGCGGCGACAAGAAATGGGACTGGATCAGGAAAGGTGCGCCGATCCGGATCGAGATCGGCCCGCGCGACATCGGCAGCCGCAAGATCTGCCTGCAGCGCCGCGACCAGCCGCCCGACGCCAAGGAGTTCGCGGTCAAGGACGAGTTCATCCGCCGCGCCGCCGACATCCTCGACGAGATCCACGGCACCCTGCTCGCCCGCGCCACCGCCTTCCGCGACGCCAACATCCGCTGGTGCGACTCCCCCGACGCCTTCCATGCCCACTGGGATACCCAGCCGGACGCCGCCGGCGCCGAGGGGCCCGGCTGGCTGCTCACCCCGTGGGCCGGCTCGCGCGACCAGGAGGAGGAACTCAGCCGCCGCCACCGGATCTCCATCCGCTGCCTGCCGGTCGAGCCGCCCGCCTGCCCCGCCGCCGCCACCGGCGAGATCCCCTGCTTCCTGACCGGCACCCCCACCACCCGGCGCGCCATCTGGGGCCGCTCATACTGAGCCGCCCACCCGCCCCGCCACCCCGCCCCCCTGCAACGGCGTCTTTTTCCCGGGAATAAGTTCCACCGGCGCGATTCCCACGCACGATTACCGACAGCCAACCCGAAACCAAACCAACCAACAACCGCCCCCACCCATGAAACTGACCGTCATCTCGATCCTCTCGGCACTGATCGTCGCACCCGCCGCCTTCGCCGGCAACTGCGACAAGGCCGACAAGGACAAGGACTGCGACAAGAAGAAGGACGAGGCCACCCTCGTCGCCGATTGCGGCAAGTGTAAGAAGGACTGCGACAAGAAGGACGCCGAAAAGGCCGAAGAGGCCACCATGCTCGCCGGCGGCTGCAAGAAGGACTGCGACAAGGACGACGCCGAGAAGGATGACGAGGCCACCCTCGCCGGTTGCGACAAGTGCAAGAAGGATGGCGACAAGGACGGCGCCGACAAGGACGACGCCACCATGCTCGCCGGCGGCTGCAAGAAGGACTGCGACAAGAAGGACGGCGAGAAGGATGACGACGCCACCCTCGCCGGTTGCGACAAGTGCAAGAAAGATGGCGACAAGGACGGCGCCGACAAGGACGACGCCACCATGCTCGCCGGCGGCTGCAAGAAGGACTGCGACAAGGACGACGCCGAGAAGGATGACGAGGCCACCCTCGCCGGTTGCGACAAGTGCAAGAAGGATGGCGACAAGGACGGCGCCGACAAGGACGACGCCACCATGCTCGCCGGCGGCTGCAAGAAGGACTGCGACAAGGACGACGCCGAGAAGGATGACGAGGCCACCATGCTCGCCTGAGCCCCTCGCCGCATTCCCACAACCAATTCACCAAGCGGGTCGCCGGCCAGTCCGGCGGCCCGTTTTGCTTGTGGCGCAAGCACCCCCGCCCCCCCGCGCCTGCCCCTGGATCCGGGAATGAAAACCACGGATTACACTGGTTGCACGGATGTTGAATGAGCTGCGATGGATGGCGGATTCATCCGGCAGGTGAACAGGCGAGGGGGACCAAGCCGCTCCGAAACCCGCGTAATCCGCGCAATCCGTGGTTCGGCATGTTCCCTCTTGGGCTTACCCCCTGGCCGCCTGCCGCGCCAGCAGCCAGAGCGCATCCGAAAGCCGGTTCAGGAACAGCCGCACCTCGCGGTCGACCGGCCCATCGTGGCGGTGCACGGTCCACACCCGCCGCTCGGCGCGGCGGGCGACCGCGCGCGCGAGGTCGAGCGCAGCTGCGGCAAGCCGGCCTTCGGCGCCCGGCCGCGCCCAGTCGTGCGGATTGGCGCCGGCCGCTTCCAGCCGGGCGGCCAGCCCCTCCAGCCATCCCACGTCCGCCTCGGTGATGCATGCGAACCCGGCGTCCGCATGGCGCTCGGCGCAATCCGGGCGGCACGCCAACTGCCCCATCAACGCCACCAGCCGCTGCTGGATCCCATCGACCGCCCCCTCGCCCGCCTCCCCCAGCGCCCCGGCACGCGCAATCCCGAGCGCCGCGTTCAACTCGTCGATCGCCCCCAGCGCCTCAATCCGGCACGAGTCCTTCGCCACCCGCTGCCCAAACAGCAGGTCGGTCTCCCCGTCGTCCCCACGCCCGGTGATCGCCGCCACGCCGCGGGTCTACCACGAACCCACCCCCCCGGCAACAGCCCGGACACCCGGGCGGAAACACGCATCAGCCCAAAAAGGAGAATGCCGAACCACGGATTTCGCGGTTTACGCGGATTTCGGAGCGGCTTGGTTCCCCTCGCCTGTTCACCTGCCGGATGAATCCGCCATCCATCGCAACTCATTCAACATCCGTGCAATCCGTGCAATCCGTGGTTTTCATCTCCGAATCCAGGATCAGGGGGCAGGCGGTCCCCGCGGCTACGCGCCCTGCAGCATCTCCCGCACCGTTGCCGGCACGAACGCCGCGTCGGTCGCCTCTTCGGCCGCCAGTTGCATCTGGGCGCGGATGATCTCCGGCGCCACCGGCGGCAGGTAGCCGTCGAGGCAATCGGCAAGCGCCGCCGCGGCGTCGAGCTGGGCAGTGCGGGTGAGCCGATAGGCGCTCACCGCGATCGTTTCGGCCGCGCCCGGGGTGAGCAGGGCGGGGATCTTCGGCAACAGCATGGCGCGGGCGGCGTCGTCGATCACCAGCCCGCGCCGCCGGCACAGCGCGACCAGCAGGTTCATCCCCTCGGCGGAGTCGAGTGCCGGGAAGATCGGCACCTTGACGTCGACCCGGCCGGGCCGCTTGAGGTCGACCTCGATCAGGTCCGGCCGGCTGGAGGCGAGCACCCACAGGATGCGGCCTCGGTTGCGAGTGTCGGACATCTCGGCGGCGAGCATCGAGTAGACGCGGTTGGAAACGCCCGAGTCGCCGCTGGCCGCGCTGCGCCGGCCGAGCGCCTGGTCGGCCTCGTCGATGAACACGATGCAGCGGCCGAGCGCGTGCAGCAGGTGGAAGATCTTCTCGAGGTTGGCCTCGGTGCTGCCCACCCAGCGGTCGCGGAAGTTGCGCAGGGTGACCACCGGGATGCCGGCCTCGCCGGCGAGGCACTCGGCCAGGAACGTCTTGCCCGTCCCCACCGGCCCGCAGAACAGGTAGCCCATCGGCAGCGCCCCCAGGTCGTCGCCGCGCCACAGCGCCAGGTCGTCGCGCAGCCGCCGCTTCACCTCGTCGAGCCCGATCACGTCGTCGAGCGTGCGGTCCGGCTCGACGAACTCGATCAGCTCGCCGCCGTCGCGCTCGACCAGCGCCTTGCGCAGGTCGGACAGGTCGCTCTCGGCGAGCGTGCGCCCGGCGTGCTCGCTGCGGCGCAGGACCGCCTCGAGCGCGGCCACCGAGGTGCCGGCGAGCCGCGCCGCCGGGTGCGCCAGCCGCTCTTGGAACCCGGCCAGCGCCGTCGGGCAGTCCTTGGCGAGCACCGCCAGCACCGCCTCCAGCTCCGCCGGCGCGGGCAGCGGCACTTCCGCCTCGCAGGCGCGCGGGTTGCGCGACACCAGGTGGTGCACCGCGTTGAGCCGCCCGGCCAGCAGGAACACCGCCTGCCCGTGCAGCGGCAGCAGGTGGTCGCTCGCCCACGAGCGCACGATCGACGCCAGCGAGTCCAGCTCGTGGTGCAGCGCGCCCGGCAGCTCGGGCAGGTAGAGGTCGGCGTCGCGCAGGATCACCGCCGCGGTGTGGCGGCCCGCGCCGACCGCGCGCAGGTTGCGCAGGTAGAACAGGAAGCGGTCGATCACCCGCACCGCGCCCAGCGGCGCCTGCGGCAGCTCGCCCAGCTCCTTGCGGGTCGGCCACGCGTTGAAGATGTCCACCCCGCGCTCGACCTTCAGCCCGTGGCCGAGGTCGTAGCCGAGCACCACCTCGAAGCGCGGCAACAGCGCCTCCAACAGGTAATCCTGCAGCCGCCCGAGCCGCGGGCCGTCCGGCCCCGGCACCAGCAGCCGGTCGCCAACGTTCCCGTGCAGCAGGAACTCCCCCGCGGCGGCGGACTCGTAGCCCGAGATCACCTCGCGCGCCCATGCCGGCAGCTTGCCCGTCGTGTCGCTCATCCCGGCGGCCATCACAGCCGATCCCGGGCCGCGCTGTCGATGCCAATCCCCGCCCCCTGCCCGCCCTCGTCAAGCTGCACCCCCACCCGGCAGAACCACCGCCCCGCCCCGGCCGGCCAGCTCACCACCCGCCGCTCGAACCCCGCCACCGGCGGCTCCCACTCGCCGGCCTCCGTCGCCAGCCCCGGCGGCGGCACGCCGGACCACGACCCGGGCGCCATCGTGGCCGACCATTCGATGAAGTACGACAGTCCTCGTAGTCCGGCGTCCGTCCGCCACGGGAACGCGGCGCCGGCGGTGCCCGCCTGCCACGTGGGCACGAGCCCCAGCGGGTGGCTGCCGTCTAACAGCAGCGACCCCGACTCCGGGTCGCCGCCGAACGCGTACTCGACGAGGTTGGCCAGCCCGTCCCGGTCCGGGTCGGCCCCGGGGTCGGCGTCGGCGAGCCCGGCCGCCCACTCGGCGTACGACGGCAGCAGCGGGCAGGCGACCTCCACGCTGGCGGCCGGCGAGGCGTCGGAGACGTGGCTGACGCTGGCGGCGAGTTCCGGCGCCGCGGGCAACGCGTCCCACACGAGCGCCACCGTGCCGGCATCGGTGCCCGCCATCTGCGCGCGCCGCAGTTCCCAACTCCCGGCGGCGCCGGCCGCGACGACCCACCCGGGCGCGTCGATCGTGTCCGGCGCGGAACCGGCCGGAAACACGACCCCGACGACCACGTTGCCGGTCTCCACGCCGCCGGCATTGGCCACCGTCAGGTCGATGCGCCCCGGCTGCGCCCGCCGCAGGACCGCCGGGGTGGGCGCGGACGATATTGTTAGAACGGCCGGCTGCAGGAACGCCGGCCGCATCCGGTGGCCGTGCGGCTCCAACATCTGGTCAAGGCCCGCGATGTAGTGCGGGATGAACGCGTCGTAGTTGGCCTGCGTCTCCCCCTCGGTGGCGACCGACGAGTGCACGCCCACCAGCGCCGGCTCCCCGCCCGCCATCACGAACGTCGGGCTGCCGGAATCACCGGTCTCCAGCATCGCGTCGTCCGGCCCGCCCGCCGCTTCCCGGTAGTCGAACCGGAACGCGCGGGTCGTGTTCATCCCCGGCTCGCTCAGGTCGGCGAACCCCGCCAGCGTGCCCACCCCCGCCCGCGCCGGCCAGCCGAACACCATCAGGCTGGCATCGCGGTAGGCGTCCTCGGCCCCGAGGTTCAGCCACGCAAACGGCACGATCCCGGTCCCACCGTCGACCCCCTCCGCCAACCGGCCCAGCGCCAGGTCCGACGCACCACCGCCCCCATCGCCGGGCACCCCCGCCACCTCTGCCACCGTGCCCTCGACCACCCCACCGCCGGCCCCCGCAAACCGCACCTTCGACCCGACCGTGGGCATGTAGTGGGTCGCGCACACGAAGTGCCGCGGCGAAACCAGCGCCAACTGCCGGTTCACCCCGCCCGCCCACCAGCCGACCCCCCGGAACCGCGCCGCCACGTGCAGGAACCCGGCGTTCTCCACCGGAGCGGCAGGAAACCCCGTGAACCGGTCGTGCCGCGCCGCATCATACCCGCGGATCTGCACCGCGCCGGCCCCCGTGACCGCCACCAGCCACCCTGCGGCCATCGTCACCGCGCCCCTCATCGGCGGCGATCCTACCATGCCCCCGCCCCGCCTGCAGCCACCGATTGCAGCCGTGATTGCCCCGTCGCGACGCCCCGCCCACATCTGGAGTTGCAGGGGGGGCGAACTCCGGCTTTAGTTCCCGTCGTTGAACCTGCGATCCACCGCCAACCGTGCCTGCCGAGCCGCCGCGTTCGGCTCGGTCCTCCTCCTCACCGCCGCCGCCAGCGGATCGGTGGTCATCAACCTCGAGTTCGGCGCCTTGAGGGACTCCGCCGGAACCGTCCTCGCCAGCACCCCCACCCTGTGGGCGATCGTCTACGACGAAAACGGCGACGGACTGCTCCCCGGCGACCTCGGCACCGACGATAGCCTCACCCCGGCCGATGCCGGCTCCGCGTTCGCGGCGTTCGCCGGAGCCACCATCGAAACGGGCACCGTGATCGCTGGCGACCGCATCATCGCGGCCGGCACCTCCGATGATCCCTACGGCCTCGGCGTGGCCTCCACCGCGCTGGAAGACCTGGACCTCGAGGCCGCCGGCCTGACCCCGGGGCGCAACTACGCCTTCTTCTGGTTCCCCGGCCGCACCACCGCCACCAACCAACTGCCCGCCGACGAGCCCTTCCAAGTCGGCGGCCTCAACGAAATCACCAATTACCTCAATGCCGGCGACCCCGCCTGCCTCGGCACCCAGATCCCTCAGGACGGCTGGGTGATCTATACCGGCATCCTCGATCCGACCCTCGGCGGCGCCATCCCCACCGCTCGCTTGACCGCCATCACCGCCGAGGAAGCGGCCGACGATTTCGCCGCCTGGATCGACGGCTTCTTCCCCGGCGAAACCGACCCGGCGATCGTCGGATTCAATGCCGACCCCGACCACGACGGCGTCACCAACGGCACGGAAAGCGCGCTGGGCACCGCGCCGAACGCACGCACGTCCGCCCTCACCGGCCCGCTCGCATCCCCCCCGGGCTCGCTGGCCTTCGCCACCACCCTCGCCAAGGACCTGCCGTCGGACGTCACCCGCGCCTGGCAGTGGTCGCGCAACCTCGTCGATTGGCACGCCGACGGCGCCAGCGACGGCTCGATCACCGTCAGCTTCGACGTCCAGGTCACCGACGACAGCGACCCGGTCCTCGACGCCGTCCAGGTCACCGCAACCGCCACCGGCGGCACCCCGCCGCGGCTGTTCGCACGACTCGTGGCCACCCAGGCCACCCCGTGAAACCGGCCGGCTTCTGCGCTTGCACTCCCGCCCACCCACATCCACAATTCATCCCTCAATGAACGTCACCCGCTTCCTGCCCGCCGCAGCCACGCTGCTGGCTGCTCTGACGGCCCCTGCCCTCGCCCAAAGCATCGTCAGCGAGCCGCTCGGCTTCAACAAGATCCCCTGCCCGGCCAGCTCCGACACCATCGTCGGCGTACCGTTCCGGCCTAACGGAAGCCAGCAGGGGGCGCTCGCCGCGGCCCCGGACACCACCACCATCCCCGGCTCCGCGATCCTGTCCGTCGCCGGCAGCCCCGGCTTCACCGTCGATGACTTCGCCGACTCCCACTACGTCAAGTTCACCTCCGGCGCCATGGACGGGCGCCATTACCCCGTCACCGCCAACACTGCCGACACGCTGACCGTCGACCTCAACGGCGACGATCTATCAGCCGCCGCCGCCGATGACGGCATCCTCGTCGCCGAATACTGGACCCTCGACCTGCTGTTCCCGCCCGCCCAGGCCACCCCCGACCCGCTCACCACCGGCCACGCGATCGTTGCCTCGATCAATACCCTCGCCTCCGGCCGCAGGACCGAGGTGCTGCTGCCCGACCAGGTGAGCATCGGCGCCAACCTCGCGCCCAACCAGATCTTCTACATCTACAGCGGCGCCTGGCGCAAGGTGAGCAAGCCCAGCACTGAGAACCACGGCCCCACCCCGCTCCTGCCCGACACCTACTTCATCGTCCGCCACACCGTCAACGTCACCGCAGGCACCACCTACAAGTGCGCCGGCGAGGTCGAGTTGGGCGTGCTCGCCATCCCGCTCTCGACCCAGACCACCGTCACCCAGGACAACTTCGTCGCCATCCCGCGGCCGATCGACGTCACGCTCACCGACCTCGAGCTTGTGGCCCCTGCCTTCGTCGCCTCGACCAGCCACCTTGGCTCCGGCCGCAAGGACCAGTTGCTGGTCTTCAACAACGAACTCCAGGCGCGCAACAAGGCGGCATCGGCGAGCTACTACTACTACGCCGGCGACTGGTACAAGGTCGGCACACAAGGCGTCACCTTCAACGACGCCGTGATCCCCGCCGGTGCCGGATTCATGGTGCGCAAGGCCAAGACCGCCGACGGCGCCACCGTGTTCTGGAACAACCCCGCCAGCTACGCCAACGAGCCGTGACACCCTCCCGGCACGGCGTAGCCCCGTCCCCGAACCCACCAGCCCAATCCAATGAAACCATCCGCCTGCCTGTTCGCCAGCTTCTTCGCCGCCCTCGCACCGGTCAGCGCCACCGTCACCATCGCAAGTGAGTTCGGTTCACTCCGCGACAGCTCCGGTGCCGTTCTCTCGAGCACCCTCACGCTGTGGGCGATCATCTACGATGCCGACAACGACGGCCAACTGCCGGGAGGCTTGGGCACCAACGAGAGCCTGACCGCTGACGATTCCAACAGCGCCCACTCCGCCTTCGTCGGCCGCACCCTGAGCCAGAACCTCATGATCGGTAGCGACAAGGTGATCTTCGTCGGCGAATTCAACGACGACTTGGCCTTACCCTTCCTCGACTCGGTCGACCTCGCCGCCAGCGGCCTGGCCGCCGGCAGGCCATATGGGTTCTATTGGTTCCCGGGCTCGACCCTCGCCGACCAGAACTTCGAACCGGATGGTTTCCAAGTCGGGGGCATCAATGAACTCGTCAACTACCTCGGCGCAGGTGACGCCGCCTATATCGGCACCCAAATCCCGGCCGATGGCGCGACGGTCACCACCTCCCTGGTCGAACCGAGTTTCGGCGGAACCATCGATGATCCCCAGCGCCTCACCGCCATCGACGCCGTCCCGATCCCCGAGCCGTCCGCCGCCCTGCTCGGCGCGCTCGCCGGCCTGCTCGCCCTGCGCCGCCGCCGCGCCTGAGCCCGCGCCGCCGCGGCCGTTAGACCCCGGCGCCCGCCCCGCCCGCCCGCCGCGGGCCGACGGGCCGCATCACCCCATCCCGGGTCCGCATGCCCGAGTCGGTGGTGCAAGGCAAATGCAGCGGCCTTGAAGGGCCACCGCAACGCAAACCTGGCGCAACCCAGTCAGCCGGGATCCTTCCAAACGTCGCCAGTGCCCCCGCCCTGCCCCCGGGGCCGTGCCAATTTTTGTCGCGGCCGCGACAAAAATTGGTACGGGCCGCCAGCCGTTCCCGACTTTCTTGTCCGGCACCCGCGGCCGCCCGCCCGCGCACATTCCCCTTGCGCCGCCGCGGGCCGGTGCGAACCCTCCCCCATGACCGCCAAGGACCTGCTCGCCGCCGCCCTCGTGGTGCCCGCTCTGTCGCTCATCCCGGCCGCCGCCGAACCGCTCGCCATCGGCGCCGCGCTGCCGGCGGTCACCGTCCCCGCCCACGACGGCAAGGACGTCGACCTCGCCCAGGCCGGCGCCGCCGGGTGGGCGCTGGTCTACTTCTATCCGAAGGCCGACACCCCGGGCTGCACCAAACAGGCGTGCAGCCTGCGAGATGCCTGGGACCAGCTCGCCGCCAAGGGGGTCAGGGTCTTCGGGGTGAGCCTCGACGGGGTGGACGCCCAACGCGCGTTCCGCGACAAGCACAAGCTCCCGTTCACCCTGCTCGCCGACAAGGACGCCAGGCTCGCCGACGCCTTCGGCGTCCCCCACCTCGCCGGCTTCGCCAAGCGCCAGGCGTTCCTGTTCAAGGACGGCAGGCTCGTTTGGCGCGACCTCGACGCCGCCACCGCCCAACAGGCCGCCGAGGTCCTCGCCGCCCTCGACTAGCGGCGCTGCCCGCTAGTGTAGTCCGCCTTACAGATGGCTCATTATCGCAACGTGCTGCGAGGCTTCGTTTACCACGGATTTCACGGTGCGCACGGATTGTCCGCATACCGAACCAGCCGTGAAATCCGTGTAATCCGTGGTTCTCATAAGATGCAATCTGCTTGACGGACTCCGCTAGCCGCCGACCGCCAGCAGCCCGGCGACCGCCGCCGCCGGGTCGGCCGCGCGCATCAGGGCCTCGCCGACGAGGACCGCGTTGGCGCCGGCGGCGAGCGCGCGTGCGGCGTCGGCCGGCGACCTGATCCCGGACTCGGACACCAGCAGCACCTCGTCGGGCGCCTCGTCGGCGAGCTGCTCGGTCACCGCGAGGTCGGTGGCGAAGGTCTTCAGGCTGCGGTTGTTGATCCCGATCAGGTCGGCGCCGAGGTCGAGCGCGCGCTCCATCTCCCGCAGGTCGTGCACCTCCACCAGCACGTCGAGCTGGCAGCCGCGCGCCTCCTGATAGAGGCGGTCGAGCAGCTCGTCGTCGAGCGCGGCGGCGATCAGCAGCACCGCGTCGGCCCCGGCGACCACCGCCTCGTGCACCTGCACCGGGTGGATCGTGAAGTCCTTGCGCAGCAGCGGCGCGGCCGAGAACGCGGCGATCCCCGCCAGGTGGCTGAGCGAGCCGCCGAAGAACCTGGCGTCGGTGAGCACCGACAGGCACGAGGCCCCCCCGGCGAGGTAGCGCCGGGCCTGGCGCGCGGGGTCGAACGCCGGGTCGATCACGCCGGCCGAGGGCGAGGCCTTCTTGACCTCGGCGATCACCCCGAGCCGGCCGGGCCCGCGGTCGAGCGCGCTGCGGAAGCCGCGGAACTCGTTGCGCTGGAGCGCCGCCGCGCGCAGCTTCGCCGCCCGCGGCAGCAGCGCCTCGACCTCCCGGCGCTTGTGCGCGAGGATCTCGGCCAGCCGGTCGGGAAACGCGTGCTCGTGGTGCGTGGTCCGTGGTCCGTCGGTCATGGGGGCGGCGGGGCTCGCAGGACTGGTCTCCGCTCCGCCGGGCCGTGGCAAGCCCGGAATCGGGCCCACGAGTCCGCCAAGTTCGGATCTACGACCGAACTGCTGATCGGATCGGGGAGTGGGTGGCTCACGGCGAGCTTCGCATGACCGCAGAGCAGCCGCAGAGCGCGCAGAAGACGCAGAGGTCAATGAGGGGGCAGGCGATGCCAGCTCTCCGGCATGGGACAGCCCGGTGCGCCGAATGAGGTTCCGCCTGTGGCGCTCAAGTCAAAACCTCTGCGTCCTCAGGTTGCTCTGCTACCTCAGCGGTGCCCAGACCGGCTGGATCCGGCAGCGAACCTGGCGCCGAGCCCCAAGTTTTCACTTGCGCCCCGCCCCCGCTGGTGTAGAAACCGCCCTCGCCGCAGGCACGCTGCGGGTGTAGCTCAGTGGTAGAGCGCCACCTTGCCAAGGTGGATGTCGTGAGTTCGAATCTCATCACCCGCTCCATTCTTCGCTCCCGCAAGCGGGAGCTACGAATGGCAGGCCCCTGCAGTGGACTTGGTTGGTGAAGCAGGGAGGATCTTGCCCGGCTTGCGGGAGCGAAGAATGGCGGGCTAGCATGCGGCCGGCATGTGGATGTGGTGGAAACTGGCGCCCGCACGGTCCCTTGAGGCCTGGGAGGAGCGCCTCGGCGGCGAGCCGAACCTCGTGCTCAAGCTGCCTCCCGGCGGCCGTTCGGTGCGCATCGAGGTCTATTGCCACTCCGCCGCCGCCGCCGACGGGCTGCACCGGCGCTTCGGCGGCCGGGTGCGACGCGTCGCGCAAGGCGAATGGACGGTTCCCGCCGTGACCCGGCCTCCGGTGAAGGTCCGCGACCGGTTGTTGGTGGTGGCGGACGCGGGGCGGGGCGGGGTGGGGCGGTGGCAGCGGGAGTATCCGGGGCGGGAGGTGGTGGTGATCCCGGCGGAGCGGGCGTTCGGGACCGGCGAGCATGCGACCACGGCGAGCTGCCTGCGGTTGCTGGTGGACATTGCACGCGAGCGGGGGTGGGCGGGGCGGCGGGCGACCGGGGGCCGAAAACCGTCGCCGGGCCGCGCGCGGGACCGGGCGGGCGAGGCGGTGGCCGACTTGGGGACGGGCACCGGGGTGCTGGCGGTGGCGGCGCGGCGGCTCGGCGCAGGCTCGGTATGGGCGTGTGATTCCGACCCGCAGGCGGTGGTGGTGGCGCGGCGGAACGTGGCGCGCAACCGGGTCGAGCGGGTTGAGGTGGTCGCGTGCGACGTGTTGCGGTGGCAGCCGCCGCGCCGCTTCGAGGTGGTGGTCGCCAACCTGTTCAGCGACGTGCTGATCGAGGCGATGCCGGTGCTGGCCGCCGCACTCGCCCCCGGCGGCGACCTGGTGGTCTCGGGAATCCTGCGCAGCCAGGCATGGCCGGTGGTCGTCGCCGCCGCCGGCCACGGGCTTGGATTCCACCGCGCCGTCCGGCACGGCAAGTGGCTCACCGCGCGCGGCGGCTGGCTCGCCCACGCCGCGCCCTGAGGAATCAGCCCGGCGTTCCCGCTCAATCCGGCATTTCACTTGCGCCCGGCGGTGCCAGCGGCGACAACAGCGCCCGCCCGGCCGGCCGGGGGTGGGTTGCGCAGACTCGAGAAACCACCCGGCACCGGTGGCAACCCCATCCATCAGCCCGCTTTCATGGACAACCTGTCATCCCGCATCGAGAAAGTCGCCCCGTCGCTCACCCTCGCCGTCACCAACGAGGCGAAGGCGATGAAGGCCCGCGGTGAAGAAGTCTTCGGCCTGGCCGGCGGCGAGCCGGAGGTGGACACCCCCGAGTTCATCAAGGCCGCGGCCATTCAGGCGCTGCAGGAGGGACGCACCAAGTACACCCCCGCCGGCGGCATCCCCGAACTGCGCACCGCGCTGGCCGCCAAGCTGATCGTCGACAACGACCTCGAATACGAGCCAAAGCAGATCTGCGTCACCGCCGGCGCCAAGATGGCCTGCTACCTCGCGATCCTCGCCATGGTCGAGGACGGCGACGAGGTGATCATCCCGGCCCCCTACTGGGTCAGCTACCCGGAAATGGTCCGCCTCGCCGGCGGCACCCCGGTGATCGTCCAGACCACCGAGGACCACGGTTGGAAGATCACCCCCGAGCAGTTCGCCAAGGCGATGAGCCCGCGCACCAAGATGATCATCATCAACTCGCCCGGCAACCCGACCGGCGCCGTCTACTCCGGCGACGAGTTGCTCGCGCTCGGCGAGGTGGCGCTCTCCGAGGACATCGTGATCCTCTCCGACGAGATCTACGAGAAGCTCATCTACGCCGGCCAGAAGCACGTCTCGATCGCCTCGCTGGGCAAGGAACTCTACGACCTGACGATCACCGTCAACGGGTTCTCGAAGTCATACTCGATGACCGGCTGGCGGCTCGGCTACACCGCCGCGCCGCCGGGGCTCGCCGACGCGATCACCCGGATCCAGAGCCACACGGTTTCCAACGCCACCACCTTCGCCCAGTACGCCGCCGTCGCCGCCCTCGAGCACGGGCAGACCTTCGTCGAGGACCTGTGCGCCGAATACGACGTCAAGCGCCAGTTCATGTTCGGCCGCCTGCGCTCCATCACCAACATCCGCGTGGTCGAGCCGCTGGGCGCGTTCTACTTCTTCGCCTACACCGGCGGCCTCCGCCTCAAGAGCCAGAACCTCTGCGACAAGCTGCTCAGCCGCTACAAGGTGGCCACCGTGCCCGGCATCGCCTTCGGCTACGACGAGGGCGTGCGCCTCAGCTACTGCACCACCCTCGACATCCTCAACGAGGGCATCACCCGCTTCGAGCAGTTCTGCCGCGAGCACTGAACGCCCGCCGCCCCGCGCGGGGCCCCGGCTCACGAACTGCGATGGGCCGCGGCCGGTGCCTGGTGCTCGGCCATCCGCAGCAGCAGCGGGGCGTGCAGCTCGGTCGCGTCGGGCACCACGCTGATCGGCGTGCCCAGCTTGACCTTGCCGAAGACGATCGGCATCACCGCGCCCGGGCCGCGGATGCAGGCGTGCGACGAGGGGACGCGGCGCACCGGCCCGATGTGGTGGCCCACCCCGTCGTTGGTCAGCCGCATCCAGTAGCGCATCGACGCGCCGACGAAGCTGCCGCCCTCGGGGATCGGGTCGGTGGTCGAGTCGGCGTCGCTGTTCACCACGTCCCCGGCGGCGTCGAGGATCCGGCCGTAGCGGTTCGACTTCTTGTCGACGATCTTCTCGAGCACCGCGAACTCGCCGACCGGCGTCGGGTGGCTCTTGCGGCCGGAGCAGATCGGATAGTCGATCACCACCTCGTCGTTGCACAGCAACAGCCCGCGCTGCTTCCTCAGGCAGATGACGATGCGCGAGTTCGACGGGTCGGTCTGCGGCAGCAGCTGGTCGTTCTTCCAGACGCCGTAGGTCTTCGGGTAGCCCGGATCGGCGATGAAGTGCTCGTAGCTGCCCGGCGGGAACGGGTTGATGAAGTTCCCCTGCTTGTCGTAGCGGGGCAACGGCCCCTTGTGCCCCGCACACGCCGCAAGCAGCGCCGCGATCCCGGCCGACAAGGGAACGGTGAGCAGTGCGCGGCGGTTCATGCGGTGCGGGAACGGGCGGCACCTGTAGCGGCTGCGCGGCCGCGTGGCAAGCCCGCGGCAACGGGGGCGGGCGCGCCCGCCGGCTGCGCGCAGCAAGGGAGTCGCAGGACGCGAATCCCCTGGCGGAACACGGCGCGCGAGCCGGCCGCGGCGCGGCTCAGGACTTGTAGCGGAGCCGCTTCTTGTGGCGGTTCTGCTTCATGCGCTTCTTGCGCTTGTGCTTGTTGATCTTGGCCTTGCGGCGTTTTTTCAGCGATCCCATGGCGGTTGGCTCGGGGGTTGGAATGCCGGCGGTCTCAGGGAACCACCTTGTTCAACGAAAACTCGATGATCCCCTCGGCCCCGTGGCGCTTGAGGTCGGGGATGATGTCGCGCACCACGGCTTCGTCAATCACCGTTTCGATCGCCACCCAGCCGTCCTCGGTCAGCGGGGAAACCGTCGGCCGGCGCAGTGCGGGCAGCCCGTCGAGCACCGCCCCGAGGCGCTCCTTGGGCAGGTTCATCTTGAGGCCCACCATGCCGCGCGCGGCCAGCGCCGCCTTGAGCAGCAGCACGATGCGCTCCATCTTCTCGCGCTTCCACGGGTCGGCAACCGCCGCCTGGCTGGCGTAGAAGTGGGGGAAGGAAACCAGCAGCGTGTCGACGATCCGCAGCTTGTTGGCCCGCAGCGAGGACCCGGTCTCGGTGACGTCGACGATCGCATCGACCAGCTCGGGCACCTTGACCTCGGTCGCGCCCCACGAGAACTCGACCTCCGCGTCGATCCCCTTGTCCTTGAGGTAGCGGCGGGTGATCTCCACTCCCTCGGTGGCGATCCGTTTGCCCTCCAGGTCCGCGGGCACGGTGACCGGCGAGCCCTCCGGCACCACCAGCACCCAACGGGTCGGCCGGCCGCTGGCCCGCGAATACGCCAGCTCGCCGAGGTCCACCAGCCCCTCGGCATGTTCAAGCGCCCAGTCCAGCCCGGTGATCCCGCAATCGATGAAGCCTTGGGCAATGTAGCGCCCGATCTCCTGCGCGCGGATCAGGAACAGGTCGAGTTCCGAATCGTTCGACGCCGGCCGGTAGCCGCGCGCCGAGAGGTAGACCTCATAGCCGGCCTTGGCCAGCAACTCGATCGTCGGTTCCTGCAGGCTGCCCTTCGGAATGGCGATCTTGAGCGATTGTGCGGCGTCGGCCATGGTCTCTGCGGGGCCGGGGTTGTACCGGGCGGACACCGGGAAGCAAGGGTTTTCAGCCCCGCCGCTGGGAATCAGGGCCGCTGCCCCACCCCTCGCCACCCCGCCGCACCCCGCCGGCCTCACCCGACGAAGCCCAGCGCGCTCACCGCCTCCACCGCCACCAGGCAGACGTCGTCGTCGTAATGCCGGCGCTTCTGGAACGCGGTCACGTCGCACACGATCTTGGCGGGCATCGCGGCCATCGGGCCGTCGAGTGCCTGGTCGAAGCTGGCGGCCAGCCGGTCGAGCCCGAAGTGCTCCCCCGCCGGGTTCTCCGCCTCGGTCAGCCCGTCGGTGAACAGCAGGAACACGTCGCCGGCCTCCAGCGGCGAGCCGTCGGTGTGGAAGGTGGCGTCGGCGACCAGCCCGAGCGCCGGCTGGCGCTGCGGCTCGACCCACAGCGGGCGCGGGACGTCGCCGCTGCCGCGGCGCACCCGCAGCGGTGCGGGGTGCCCGGCCATCGACCATGTCGCCCGGCCGTGCCGGCTGTCGAGCACCAGGAAGAACGCGGTGACGAACAGCGTCTGGCCGCTGCGCGAGATCACCTCGCCCAGGTGGCGGTTGAGCTCGGCGAGGAACGAGCCCGGCTCGGACGCCACCACCGCGTGGTTGCGCACCAGCGCCCGCAGGATCGCCGTGACCAGCGCCGAGCGGGCGCCGTGGCCCATCACGTCGGCGATCAGGATGCCCACGCGGTGGTCGTCCAGCTCGAACAGGTCGAAGAAGTCGCCCCCCACGGTGGACGCGGGCTGATAGAAATGGGCGAACTGGAGGCGCAGCGGGTTGAGGCCCGCGGTCGCTGGCGCCGCCGGGTAGCGCGACGGCAACAGCGCCATCTGGAACTCGCGCGCCATCTCGAGGTCCTCCCTGATCACGGCGGTCTTGGCGTCGACCTCGGCCTCGAGTTCGCGCTGGTAGCCGAGGACCCGGTTGGTCATCACCGCGAAGTCCCCGGCCAGCTCCTCGACCTCGTCGCCGGTGCGGATCGCCTCGAGGTGCCGCAGGTCGGCCTGCGCCAACTCGCGCCGCTGCCGCACCTCCTGCTCGTCGTCGCCGGCCGCGGGCCGCAGCTGGATCGCCGCCACCGAGCGCGCCGCCTGCCCGAGCGCGGCGAGCGGCCGCAGGACGTTGCGGCGGATCATCAGGAAGCCGCCCAGCGCGCAGATCGCCAGCAGGCCGGTGGCGGCCAGCCCGATGTGCAGCAGGCTGCGGTGCAGCGGCCGGACGACGTCGTCGCGCCGCGAGGAGAACAGCACGTAGGCGCTCGGCGGTTCCGCGGCGGCGCCCATGCCGACGAAACCCGCCATCCGCACCTCGCCGTCGGCATCCGTCAGCAGGATCCAGTCCTTGTTGCCACGCCGCATGACGGCCAGGGCGTCCTCCGGCAGCCTGCCCTCGAGCGGCACGAACCCGCGCATCGAGCTGGCCAGGATCCGCCCGTCGGGCAGCGCGATCTCCCAGCGTTCGCCCGCCTCGTTGTCGGACAGCGACAGCCCGGCGAACAGCGACGTGACGTCCACCGACATCTTGACCACACCCGCCAGCGCCTCCTTGGCGTGGAGCGGCATGACCACGTCCAGCGAGAACACCCCGGAACTGGCGTCGAAGCGCAGCACGTCGATCTTGTTGCCCTGCGGCTCGAGGGCCACGCCCTCCCGCCACCAGTCCTCGTCCGCCTGGTCGAAGTCGCTGGACTTGCCGGTGGCGGCCGCCAGGCGGCCGGCGGCATCGGTCACCAGCACTTCCGCCACCTCCCGGAACAGCCCCATGTACTCGCGCAGGCTGACCGACGCCGGGTTGTCGACCACCGCCAGCAGGCGCGGGTCGTCCGCCGCCAGCGAGGGCCACGCCTCGTCCAGCTGCCGGGTCTCCTGCGCGAGTTCGCCGGGCGGGCGGCCCCCGGCCTCCTGGTTCCGGCCCGCGACCACCGCGGGGACCACCGGATCGGCGGACAACCATGCGCGGAGGCTCTTCCCCTGGCCGTCGGACGCCTGGTTGAGCGCCCGCACCAGGTGGAGCGCATCGAGGTGGTGGAGCTTCCCGCGTTCCGCCAGCAGGTGCCGGTAGCCGGAGGCTTCGAAGAACAGCAGGCCCACGAGAAACGGCAACGCGGCCGCAATCAGCAGCGAGACGATGAACTTGCCGCGCAGTCCAAGTCGGCCGGCTCTCATGACGCCCAATACATCACCCCCGCCGCGCTTTCGCCAGAACCAAGTGCCGCCCGCTCACCGCCACAGCCGCCGCACCCCGGCCCGCGAGAAAGAGCGCTCCCGGCTGCGGACCTTCCGCCAACCCTCCGCCGACCTGCACGCCGCCGCCGCCCCCGCCGCCGTGCAGCTCACCCTGCCCGCCCGCCCCTGGTCACCCCGCGCGCGCCGGCTCGGCGAGCACCGCGTGCAGCGCCTCCATGAAGAAGTAGTCGCCCCACATCACCGACTCGTCCACCCCCCAGCCCATCGGCTTGTGATAGACGCCGTGGCGCAGGATCCCCTCCCCCCGCGCCGCGTCGTTGGTGAACCCGTCGCCGGCCAGCGTGGCCAGGATCGCGAGCGCGGCGTTCCGATAGAGCCCGGCCGGCCGGGCGGTGCCCGGGATGTCCTTGAGCTTCCACAGCGCGCCGGCGGCGACGGCGGCGGCCGAGCTGTCCAGCGGCTCGTCCGGGATGCCCGGCGCGCCGTAGTCCCAGAACGGGACGCCGTCGTCCGGGGTGTGCGCCAGGTAGAACCCGGCGCACCGCTCCGCGGTCTCGAGGAACAGCGGCTCCCGCGTGAACAGCCAGCTGTCGGCGAACCCGTACATCGCCCACGCCAGCCCGCGCGCCCAACAGGTGAACGGCGAGTAGCCCTGCTGGGTCGAGAGGTTGCGGAACTCGCCGCGCACCGGGTTGAAGACCGCCTCGTGGACCACCTTGCCCTCGCCGTCCACCAGCCGGCCCCCGGCCTTGCGCACGAGGAACTTCTCGGTCGTGCGCGCGTGGGCGACCGCCTTGCGGTACAGCTCCCCGTCGCCGCCGAGCTGGTGCGCGCGGAACAGCAGGCGGATGTTCATCATGACGTCGATGAACAGGGACTGCGGGCCGTTGAACGAGTAGATGTAGTGGTCCTCCCCGCTGTCCTTCCACCGGAACGACTGCACCGTGCCCGCCGTCACCAGCAGGTCGGCCAGCCACTGCCTCACCGGGTCGCCCTCCTCCAGCAGCGCGTGCCAGCGCCCGGCACTGGACAGGAAGATGAACCCGAGGTCGTGGACGTCGCGGTCGAACCGCCGCGGCGCCAGCCTGCGCGTGCAGTCCTCCGCACTGCGCCGCCACCGCGCCTCCCCGGTGCGCTCGTGCGCCAGCCACATCAGCCCGGCGTAAAACCCCGGGCACCAGTCGGTCCACATCCACCCCGGCCGCGTCCACACGCCCCGCTCGGTGTGGACCGGCGCCGGCACGTCCACCGGCCACTTCGGCAGCATCGCCGCCAGCTGCCCGACGCCGAACTCGAACGCCCGCTCGAGCCGCCGGCGCAGCGCGGATTCGTCAGTCGGGGCGGTGACGTTCATCGGTGCAGGCTGCGGCGCCCGGCCGCCCGCCGGCCGACCGGGAAACCACCCCCGGCCGCCGCAACCCCGCGCGCCGCCCCGGCGCGGCCGCTTGGTAGCGCGTACGGGAATCGAACCCGTCTTTCAGCCTTGAGAGGGCCGTGTCCTAACCGATAGACGAACGCGCCGCGCCGTCGGGCGTGCCCGCATGCTAGCCCGGCGCCCCGGGATGTCAACCGATTGTGGCAGCCTGTTGGTGCGGCCTTGACGCCCCGGGCCGGTCCCCTACCCTCGTGCCATGGTCGGAAACGGCCGGCATCCCGCGCGGCGGCGCGGCCGCGGGCGGCTGCCCGCCGGCGCGGGGGCTTCCGGGAATGACAGGCGATGACAGCGTTCAAATGGGCCATCATCACGGCGTGCGTCTGGGGGGTGGTGCCCCTGATTGAGAAGATCGCGCTGGGGAAGGTCACCCCGTTCGTGGGAATCTTCTACCGCTGCACCGGGGTGACCCTGGGGATGATCCTGCTGGGCACTTTGGTGATCAAGCCGCAGGAGCTCGGGGCGATCGACGCCCGCTCGGTCTTCCTGCTGGTCCTCGCCGGGTTCCTGGCCAATTTCGTCGGCCAACTGCTGTTCTTCCACGGGCTCAAGGGCGGGGAGGTCTCCACCTTCGTCCCGATCGCCGGCAGCTTCCCGCTGGTGTCGTTCATCCTCGGGGTGCTGTTCCTCGGCGAGTCGATCAACGCCTTCAAGATCGGCGGCGTGCTCCTGATCACGCTCGGCATCCTGGCGCTCAAGCACGGCTAGCCGGGGCGCGGCCCCGCCTCCGGCGCTCCCTACAGCCGCCTGAGGTTCATCCCGCCGCTGACCTCGATCACCGCGCCGGTCGAGTAGTCGAAGCCGCCGCCCACCAGCGCGGCCACCGCCTTGCCGACGTCCTCGGGGGTGCCCCAGCGCAGCTGCGGGACCAGGCCGCCGGCGATCAACGCGTCGTAGTTCGCCGCGACCGCGGCGGTCATGTCGGTGCGGATGATGCCCGGGCGGACTTCGTAGACCCGGATGCCGTGGGCGGCAAGACGGTCGGCAAACACCGCGGCCGCCATCCCCAGCCCGGCCTTGGCAATGCAATACTCGGCGCGCGTGGGCGACGAGGCCACGGCGGAGACCGAGGTGATGAACACGATCGCCGGCGCCGGGCCGCCGCCCTCCACGACCTGCCCGATCATCCCCCGGGCCACCTTCTGGGTGAGGAAAAACGGCCCGCGCAGGTTGATCCCCAGCACCCGGTCGTAGCTCGCCGCGCCGGTGTCCAACACGTCCAGCCGCTGCTCGGGCGCCACGCCGGCGTTGTTCACCAGCACGTCGATCCGGCCATACGCCGCACCAATCGCCGCAAGCATCCGGTCGTGGTCCGCAAGCACCGCCACGTCGCCCTGCAACGGCAGGAAACGGCCCCCCAGCTCCCCGACCCGCGCCCCCACTTCTGTTAGGCCGCGCGCCGGGTCGGCCGGGTCGTGGCTGCGCGCGCAGCCGGCGATGTCGTGGCCGCGGCGGGCGAGCTCGATCGCGATCCCGCGGCCGATCCCGCGGCTCGCGCCGGTGACGAATGCGACGGGGCGGGTCGTGGGGCGGGTCATGGGGTGGGTTCCGTGGCGGGTTTCTTGAACGCCTTGAGCCGCCCCGCAAACTCGCTTGCCTTGTAGGCGGCGTCGAGCGGATAGCACCCGGACGGCAGCCCGTTGCGCGGCGCCGTGGTGCAGTCGCTGAACGTCCGGCAGATCCGCTTGCGCGCCAGCGGCCGGCCGGCGAGCACGTCGAGCGGCAGCCCGGGGTAGGACAGGACCATCCGCCCCAGCCCGACGCAGTCGACCCAGCCGCCGGCGACCGCGGCCTGCGCGACGTGCGGCAGGAAGTCCTGCAGGTAGGTGTAGCCGGTCCCGACGAGCACCAGCTCCGGGAACTGCGCCTTGAGCCGGCGCACGGCGTCGAGCTGGCGCGCCACTCCGACCAGCGGGTCCTCCGGCGGCTGGTAGCCGTCCGACGGCGGGAACAGCGCCGGCCGTTGGATGTGCGGGTTGTAGTAGGGCGAGCCGGCGGTCAGGTTGACCAGCCGGATCCCCAGGTCGCGCAGCAGCGCGAGGAAGCGCGCCGGCTCGGTCAGGTCGGGCTGCAGCGGGTCGTCCGGGTCGATGCCGAACCCCCAGCGGTAGGGCAGCAGCCCCGGCACCAGCTCGGGCACCCCGGGACCCGGCCGCCCGGGGGCCGAGCGCCGCGGGTCCGCCCGGAACGGCACCATGTCGAAGGCCGACAGCCGCACCCCGACCCCCAGCCCCGGGGCCTGCGCGCGAATGCCCGCCACCACCTCGCGCAGGAACCGCGTGCGGTTCTCGAAGCTGCCCCCGTAGGCGCCGTCGCGCGTGTGCGCCCCTAGCAGCTCGTGGGCGAGGTAGCCGTGGCAGTGCTTGACGTCCACGAAGTCGAAGCCCGCGTCCCGGGCCAGCCGCGCCGCACGGTGGAAGTCGTCCACCAGCCGCCGCAGCCAGCCGTCCGATTGCAGCGGGTGGTCCGGCGCCAGCCCGAGCCGGCGGTCTAACAGCGGGTGGTGGTGGACGATCACCGGCTCGGGGCGCCCCCCGGCGTTCGGCCGGCAGAAGCGGCCGGAATGGGTGAGCTGCAGGCCGACCAGCAGCCCCTCGGCGGAGCCGGCGGCCTCCCGGTGGGCGGCGACGAGCGCGTCGCGCAGGCGCGCGAGGTCGGCGCGGGTGCGCTCGCTGATCACCAACTGGTTGGGGTTGGCACGGCCGTCGTGGCGGACGGCGACCGCCTCGCCGCCCCAGACCAGCTTGGCGCCGCTGCGGCCGAAGTTCCGCCAGCGCCGGGCCGTCAGCTCGGTCGGCCGGCCGTCGGCGGTCCCGTCCCACCCTTCCATCGGGTGGACGGCAAACCGGTTGCCCAAGGTGACCGGGCCGCAGGAGAGCGGCCGGGCGAGCGGCGAGGCGCCCGCGGACGCGAGTTCGCGGTCGAGCGGCAGTTCGATGCCGAGTTCGGCGAGCCGGCGCGCGAACGCGTCGGGATCGCGCAGCGAGCCGAGCGGGAGGATGGGAGCGGTGGCGGGCATGGTGTCGAGCGGAGGGTGGCGGGGATGCCGGAACGGCTCAGGGAGCGCGGGCGTCCCGTCCGCCATCGGTCAGTCTGGAAACGGGAACAGGAACCGGGGATTACGAGGATTTCGAGGATTATCAAAGGGTTGCGAACAAGCTTCTGATCATCCGTTGGGTGTGGGCATCACGCTTGCCAACTCATTCTGAATCAACGTAATCCCCGCAATCCCCGGTTCTCATTTCCGAATTCAGGGTCAGTGGTTTTCCGAGGGCTTGCAATGCCGCGGCAGCAGCGCGACGGCCACCGCCCCCAGCAGCGCCAGGCCGGTCAGCACGTGGAAGCCGGCGGCGTAGCTGCCGGTGCGGTCGCGCAGGTGGGCGACGAGCATCGGCACGACCGCCTCGGCCACCCCGTCGGCGGTCAGCACGATGCCCATCAGGCGCCCGAGCACCCTGACCCCGAACAGCTCGGCGGCCATCAGCGGGATGATCAGGTATTCGCCGCCCAGGCCGAGGCCGAACAGCACCGCGAACCCGACCAGCATCCGGGGCGAGGAGCCGTGGAGCAGCAGCGGCACCGCCGCCGCCACCAGCAGATAGATCCCGATCATCACGTGCTTCTTCGGCAGGTGGTCGGCGAGCCAGCCCATCAGCAGCCGCCCGGCGATGCTCAGCGCGAGCACCAGCGAGATGACGCGCGCGACCTCCCCCTGGGCGAGCCCCTGGTCCATCCCAAGATAGAGCTTGAGGTTCTGGTTGGTGCCGCCGACCGCCCCGATCGAGCACATGCTGCCGAGCGCCAACAGATAGAACGCCGGGCTGCGCAAGACCGGGCCGATCGGCGCCAGCGGCGCGGCGCGCCCGCCCGCCGGCCCGCCGCCCTCCGATGACTCCGGCGCCTCCCTGACGAGCCACGCCATCGGCAGCGCGATCACGATCATCAGCACCCCGAGCACGCACAGCGCGCCGCGCCAGCCGAGGGCCGCCTCCAGCCGCCATGCCAGCAGCGGCACCAGCGCGCCCCCGATCCCGATCCCGAGGTAGGCGAAGCCCATCGCCTTGCCGCGCGACCGGTCGAACCAGCGCGACAAGAGCACTTGGTTCGGCAGCGGCCCGCCGCAGACGTAGCCGAGCGCGTTGAACAGGTAGAACAGGTAGAACATCCACAGCGCCGACACCGTGCTCAGCCCGATCAGCGCCCCGCCGGCCATCACGATCCCCGCCATCATCAGGCGGCGCGGGCCGAACCGGTCGACCGCGTAGCCGGCCACGAACCCGAACAGCGGGCCGACGACCAGCTTGCTGAGCGCGTTGCCCGAGGTCACCTGCGCCCGCGACCAGCCGAACTCCCGCACCATGAAATCGTAGAAGAACGGCAACCCGTAGAGCGCGATCCCCACGATCGAGAACAACGCCAAGAACCCGGTGCAGGCGACCTGGACCTGGGCCGGGCGGCAGGATGCGCTGGTTCTCATGCCGTGGGTGGAAAAACCATGCCGGCCCGCCGCCTCTCCGCCAAGCAGGAAGGCGCCGGCGGGAGTGCATTGCATCGCGGGCCGGCATGTGGGACAGTCCCCCGGCCAGGCAACCCATGGCAACCGGACGATGACCAAGCACGAGCGAGAGTTTCTGTGGGCCCTGTTGCACACCCCCAGCCCGACCGGTTTCGAGATGCCGGGCCAGCGGGTGTGGGCGGCCGAGGTGGCGAAGACCGGCGCGCAGGTCGAGTGCGACAGCTACGGCTCGACGTGGGCGGTGTGGCCCGGGCGCAGCGAACGCACGGTGATGCTCGAGGCGCACGCCGACGAGATCGGGTTCATGATCGTGCAGGTCGATGACAAGGGCTTCCTGCGCCTGCGGCCGATCGGCGGCAGCGACGCGGCCACCGCCCGCGGCAAGCGGCTGCGCGTGCTCGGGTCGAAGGGCGAGGTCGCCGGCGTCATCGGCAACACCGCCATCCACCTGCGCCGTGGGGAAACCAACGACGAAAAGGCGCCGAAGGTCCACGAACTGTGGGTCGACGTCGGCGCCTCCAACCGGCAACAGGTGGCCGCGCTCGGGTTGCGCGTCGGTCATCCCGCGGTCTACGCCGACGAACCGGTCGAGCTGGCGCACCGCCGGCTGGCGGGGCGCGCGCTCGACAACCGGGTCGGCGGGTTCATCATCGCGCGGGTGCTGGCCAAGGTGGCCGCGGCACGGCGGACGCCGGCGTTCCGGCTCCTCTGTCTCAACGCGGTGCAGGAGGAGATCGGCGGCCACGGGGCGATGATGGCCACCCACCGCCTGCGCCCCGAACTGTGCCTGTGCCTGGACGTCACCCATGCCACCGACACCCCCGGCCTCGAGCCGGCGAAACACGGCAGCGTGACCCTCGGCGGCGGCCCCACGCTCACCCACGGCACCGCCAACCACCCCCAGCTCGTCGACCGCCTGGTGCAGGTGGCCGACCGCGCGCGGATCCCGATCCAGCACGAGGCGTCGAGCCGCGCAACCGGCACCGACACCGACAAGATCTTCCACACCCGCGAGGGCGTTCCCAGCGCGCTCGTCTCCCTGCCGCTGCGCTCGATGCACTCGGCGGTGGAAACCGCCGACCTCGACGACATCGAACACACGATCGACCTGCTCGCCGGCTTCGTGCTCTCCCTCAAGCTCTCGGATCATTTCCATCACCGATTGTGACCTGGGTCCTCCCATGGCTGATCGCGCTCGGGCTTGCCGGTCCAGCCACCGCGGACCCCGGGGCCGCCGCGGTCGCGTTCCTTGAGGACGTCCGCCACGGCCGCCTGACCGCCGAGCGGATCGACCAGACGGCGCTGAGCCGCTTCGCGGGCAAGGACAAGCGCGCCGAACTGGGGCGCCGGCTGACCGCCCTGGCGGCCACCTTCAACCCGCAACTGCCGCTGGCAGTCGAGGCGACCAAGGTCGATGACGACCTCGCCGGCGTGGTCGTCTGCCAGAACTCCCCCCTCGATCCCGCCGGCCCGCGGTTGTTCACGGTGGCAATGGTCCTCCGCGACGGGGTGTGGATGCCCGCGCCGGCCCCCGGCTCGTTCGAGAACACCCTCTACGGCTACGACCCCGCAACCGCCCGCCGCGCGGCCGACCTCGAGCACTGGATGATGCGTGAACGGGCGACCCGCGGCACCGCACTCCGCGACCACGCCGCCGCCAGCCTGCGGGCGCAATTGGCCGGCCACATCCCGCCGGGGGAACTGCGGGTCGACAACCCCGCCGCGATCGTCCGCCGCTTCCTCGCCGCCTGCGCTGACCGCGACCTCAACGCCGCGCTGACCCTCCTCGGCGGGCTGGAAGACCCACCGCCCGACGACTGGGCGTTCCGCCACCGCGCGGCATTCGCCGGGCTCGGCCCCGATGCGCGCGACCCGCTCGCCGCGCGCTGGCGCCTGCTCGCCCACCCGCAGGTCGCACGGGCCATCCTCGCGACCGAGGACGACCCCGCCGGGCGCGACCGCACCACCGTCTGGCTCGGCTGCCTCGACCCCGCCGCCACCCGCCTCAGCGCCCCGGCGAGCGACCCGACCGCCCGGCCGGTCAGGATCCCGCTGCGCCTCGTCCGCGCCCCGGACCGCGCGTGGCGCATCGACCTGCCGCCGCTCATGGTCGAGCCGCCCCAGCCCCGGCAGCCCGACGACCCGTTCGCCCGCAACCTCGACTGGTACAGCCGGCTGGCGGAGGAATGCGAGCCGCACGAGCTCGCGGGCTTCCCGCAGGACTTCCGCAGCGAACACCCGCCCGAGCCCGCCCCCGACCACGCCACCCTGCGGACCCGCTTCCTCGAACGGCTCAACCAAGGCGATTTCCCCGGCCTGCTGCGCCTGTTCGCCCCGGCCGACAACGGCCCCACCGCACTGGTCGGCTACGAACGGACCGCCGCACTCTGGCGCGAACTCCACCGCGAGGGCCGCCGCGGCGCCGCCGTGTTCCTCGGCGACCTGTGCGAGGAAACGACCGCCGCCGCCGCCATCCACCTGTTCCTCGCCCGCCGCCCCGAGCAGCCGCACGTTCGCACGATCCGCTCAGTCCGCAACCAGGCCGGCTGGTTGCTCGCCCCCGCGCTGGCCGACCTGCAGGTGTGGCGCGCGGCCGACGCGGCCGATGACCCGGCACCCAAACCAGTGCCCGACCCGCTCGCCACCCGCGTCACCGACTCGCTCCCGGCGTGGGAGGCCGGCGCCGCCGCCGCCACCCTCGCCCCCGCCGAGCGCCTCGACGGCCCGCCCGCCGACCCGCCCCCGACCCCCGAGGCCGCCACCGCCAGCGTGCTGGCATGGCGCCAGGCGGTGCTCGCCGGCCACCTCGACGCCGCCACCCGCACCGCCGCCCTGTTCGCCCAGGCAGACAGCCCCGGCCGCTTCCTGCGCGCCCTCGGCCACGAGTTCGTCGGCGGCCGCCGCAACCCGGACCCCGGCACCGTCGTCGCCGCCGGCTGCCACGGCCGCTGGGCCGCCGTCAGCCTGCGCATCAACGGCGACGAGGGCCCCGTGTTCCCGTTCTATCCGGTCGCCGCCGGCACCCGCGACGCCCGCGTGCTGCCGGAAGTCGACCTCTTCCACCTCGGCGGCCGCACCCGCAAGTTCCTCAACCAGCAATCCTGGGCCGCACTCCGCAAACACCTGCCCCAACCGGCCGTCGACGAACTGCGCGAGCTGTTCGACCGCCACGAGCAACTGGCCCGCCAGACCCCCGGCCCGCCACCCACCGCCCCGGACACCCCAGCGCCCGAATGAGCACCCCGCTCGCCCACGCCACGCTCGTCGCCAACCGCCTCGAACAGTCGGTCGGCCGCGTGCTCCGCGGCCAGCACGCCACCATCCGCCGCGTGCTCGCGTGCATGGCCGCCGGCGGCCACGTGCTGTTGGAGGACTTCCCGGGCACCGGCAAGACCACCCTGGCCAAGGCGATCGCGCGCTCGGTCAGCGGCGCCGAGTTCCGCCGCATCCAGTTCACGCCGGACCTGCTGCCGTCCGACATCCTCGGCATCTCGGTGCTCGACCCGCGCGACCACAGCTTCCGCTTCCACCCCGGCCCGGTGTTCAGCGACATCCTGCTGGCCGACGAGATCAACCGCGCCTCGCCCCGCACCCAAAGCGCACTGCTCGAGGCAATGGCCGAAAAACAGGCCACCGTCGACGGCAAGCGCTACCCGCTCGACGGCCTGTTCTTCGTCATCGCCACCCAGAACCCGGTCGAGTTCCGCGGCACCTATCCGCTGCCCGAGGCGCAGATGGACCGCTTCGCGATGCAGTGCGCGCTCGGCTACGTGTCCGCCGACGAGGAATCCGCGATCCTCGCCGACCAGGCGCTGCGCCATCCGCTCGACCTGCTCGAGCCGGCGGTCGAGCGCGGCGACGTGCTCGCCCTCGCCGAGGCGGTCGGCACCGTGCGCTTCAGCGAGGAACTGCGCCGCTACGCGGTCGCGGTCGTGGCGGCCACCCGCGGGCGCGACGACATCCAGCTGCCGGCCAGCCCGCGCGCCTCGCTGGCGCTGATGCGGGTGTCGCAGGCGCTGTCGTTGTTCGAGGGGCGCGAGTTCGTGGTCCCGGAGACGATCCAACAGGTCGCGGCCGACGTGATTGCGCACCGGCTGGTGCTCGAGCCCGAGGCGCGCTTCGCCGGGCGCACCGCCCGCGCGATCGTCGCCGAGATCCTCGAGGAGGTCCCGGTGCCGGTGTGAGCCGGGCAGGCGCGGGAAACGGGATTGACTCCGGATGCCGGCACGCCGACCCTTGCGGTATCATGAATGCCACCCTGCTTGCCGCGCTGGCCACCGCGTGCTGCCTTGGCACCGCCGCCGCCCAGCGCGAGATCCAGGTTCGCGCGCTGAGCACGGTCGCCAACCACCCCGAGGGGCGCAAGGCGTTCATCCACGACCCCGGCTCGCGTTCGCCCGCCACGCCGATCGAGGTCCAGACCTACCTCAACCGGGAAACCCAGCGCCTCAAGGTCAAGGGCAGGGCCCTGGTGTTCACCACCGACCCCGCCCGCTCGAGCATCGACGACGCCGCGCAGCTGCTCGGCAAGGTGGAGGTGCCCCCCACCCTGACCACCGCCATCTTCCTGTTCGTCCCCGCGGGCGCCACCGGAGCACCCCACGTCGAGCTGATCGACGCCTCGCGCAAGGCGTTCCCAGCCGGCTCGTTCAACGTCCTCAACCTCACCGCCGAAGGGTTCCGGTTCGAACTCGAGGGCAAGAACTTCGACTGCCCGCCCGGCGTCCTGACCCTGATCGCCGACCCGCCCGTCGGGCCTAACAACGCGTCCGGCATGCGCGCCTTCCGCAAGGTCGGCAACGAGTGGAAATACGTCGCCGCCAGCGTGTGGCCCCACCCCGGCAAGAAACGCGTGATCCAGCTGGTCACCGTGGAACCGGGCTCGGAACGGATCGACCTCAAGGGGTTCCGCGACGTCGTGGGGCCGGAGTGAGCCGGCGGGCCGGCCGGACGAGGCGGCCACCCCGGCCGGCACTCCGCCCGCAACCGGCAGCGGCGGAACCGATTCCGATGGATGCGCGCGACGAGGGCGGCACCGGGACGGCGGCCCCGCGGGGCTCACCACCCTCCCCGCGGATCCGCCTGCTGCGCCTGCTCTACGCCGGCTCGAGCCAGCTGAACTACGCCATCACCCGCCGGGTGCGCCCCCCGGGAATCGCCTGCGGCGTGGTGGTCATGGTCTCCCTGCTGTTCAGCCTGGGCAACCCGGGCCCGACGGTGTTCCAGCTGTTCTCGCTCGCCGTGGCAGCGACCGCGGCGGCCGCGGCGAGCGCATTCCTGCGCAGCGCCCGGTTGCGGGCAACGCGCGCGCTGCCCCGCCACGGCACCGCCGGCCAGCCGCTGCGCTACCCGGTGCGGATCGAAAACCTCGGCCGGCGGCGGCTGCGCCACGCGTGGCTCGGCGAGTCGGTGCCCGACCCCCGGCCCGACGCCGCCAGCTTCGGCGCCGCACCGGAACCCGGCGAGCGCCAGCGCAACCCGTTCGACCGCCTGTTCCTCTACTATCGCTGGCGCTGGCAACTCGCCCGCCGCCGCTGCTACGACGGCGGCGAATCGGTCGCCCCGTTCCGCGTCGACCCCGGCGCCACCACCACCGCATGGATCGAGCTGACCCCGCGCCGCCGCGGGGTGATCCCGCTCCACGACCTGCGCGTGCTGCTGCCCGACCCGCTCGGCCTGTTCCAGCGCTGCCGCAGGGTCGCCGCGCCCCCCGCCACCCTGACCGTCCTCCCCCGCCGCTACCGGCTGCCCGCCATCTCGCTGCCCGGCGCACCGCGCTTCCAACTCGGCGGCGAAACGACCTCCCGCACCGTCGGCGCCTCCGATGAGTTCATCGGCCTGCGCGACTACCGCCCCGGCGACCCGCTGCGCCTCATCCACTGGCGCAGCTGGGCCCGCACCGCACGGCCGATCGTCCGCGAACTGGAAGACACGTTCTTCCCCCGCCACGGGCTGGTGCTCGACACCTTCCCGCCCCCGGACCAGGACGCCGCCTTCGAGGAGGCCGTCTCGGTGGCCGCCTCGTTCGCCTCCACCGTCGACCGCAGCGAGTGCCTGCTAGACCTGATGTTCGTGCAGGGCAAGGCCCACCACTTCACCGCCGGCCGCGGCATCGCCCGCGCCGAGAAGATGCTCGAGGTGCTCGCCGCCACCCACGCCGACCCCCACCCCGACTTCCCCCGGCTCGCCCGCCTCGTCCTCCACCACGGCGACGACCTCGGCTCCTGCCTGTGCGTGCTCGTCGGCTGGGACCACCACCGCGCCGCCTTCGTCCAGTCCCTCGTCCGCGGCGGCATCGAGCCGCTCGTCCTCGTCATCACCCCGCCCGGCCTCGCCATCGACACCTCCGCCGCCCACGCCCCCATCCTCACCCTGACCACCGGCCGCATCGAACAGGACCTCCGCCGCCTGCCCACCCTGCTCGCACGGTGAACCGCACCGCCGGCCAACGATGTACCAACCGCCATCCACCCCAAGCCCCCCGCCCCGCCTGCTGCTCGGCTCCGCGTTCCTGTTCTGGGGCGGAATGAGCGGCCACCCGCTCGTCGCGCTCGCCGCCGCGCTGCTCGTCGAGGGCCCCCGCTGGACGCGCCTGCGCTGGGACTTCACCGACAACGCGTTCGTGCACGCGTGGCACCTGACCGTGGCCATGGTCCTGTTCGGCGTCGTCAGCGTGTGGCTCGACGGGCCGAGCACCAACCGCATCTACGACCTGTTCAACTGGCTGCCCGTGCTGATGCTGCCAATCCAGTTCGTGCAGGCCTACGGCACCCGCCCCAGCATCCCCCTCTACGTGTTCACCATCGCCGCCCGCAGCCGCATCGAACGCGAGCGCCGGCTCGGTCGCATGCTCGAGATGCCCGAGGTCAACTTCGGCAACGTGCTGCTCGCCACTATTCTGTTAGGATCCGCCCTCGGCCGCCAGGCCGACGCCTGGCTGTTCGCACCCGGGGCCCTCGCCCTGCTCGGCTGGGCGCTGCGCGACGCCCGCGGCGGCCGCTCCCCCATCGGGCCGTGGCTCGGCGCGCTCGCCGCGGTGGCGCTGCTCGGCGGCGCCGGCCTGCTCGGGATCCACGCGGCCCACGCCTGGCTGCTCGGGCGCGGCATCGGCGGCGGCGACGACGCGTCGAGCTTCCACTCGACCCAGCTGGAACTCGGCGGGCTGGGCGACCACAAGAACTCGCCGCGGATCCTCTGGCGCCTGCGCGACATCCAGGGGCAGGCACCCCAGCTGCTGCGCACCGCGTCGTTCAACAGCTACCACGGCGGACTGTGGCATTTCCGCCCGCAGCCGAGCGCCGAGGACTTCCCCGAGCTCGGGTTCACCTCGACGCCCGACGGCGTCCCCTATCGGATCACCGGCGACCACGCGATCGCCGACCCCGCGCCGCCAGGCCTGCCCCGCTTCTCGCTGCGCGGCACCGCCCGCCGCAACACCCTGCTGCCGCTGCCACGCGGCGTCCGCAGCCTGCGCGAGGTGCAGGCCGACGACCTCGAGGCCAACTCCCTCGGCACCGTGCGCATCGTGCCCGTCCACCCGCTCGCCGACACCGTGGTGACGTGGGACGACACCCACGACCTCGACGCACCCCCGTGGACCGGCGACGAGGCCTCGCCCGACCTGCGCGTGCCCTCGGACGAGGCGGAGGCCGTCCGCAAGACCGCCGCCGAGATCGGCCTCCACCACGGCAACCTCCACGAGAAAATCACCACCCTGCAGGCGTTCTTCCTGCGCCACTTCCACTACGCCCGCCACCTCGACACCCCCCAGCCCGTCCCCGGCTCCCCTGACAACCCCGCCGCCGGCGCGATCGGCCGCTTCCTCACCGACCAGCGCCAGGGCCACTGCGAGTTCTTCGCCACCGCCACCACCCTCCTCCTCCGCCACGCCGGCGTGCCCGCTCGCTACACGATCGGCTTCGCCGCCCTCGAAACCAGCCCCGACCACTCCCATATCACCATCCGCGGCACCCACGCCCACGCCTGGTGCCGCGCATGGGACGCCCAGGCCCGCCGCTGGCTCGACGTCGACCTCACACCCCCGGACTGGTCCAGCGCCGAGTCCGCCGGCGTCGACCCCCTCCAACGGTTGTTAGACCGCTGGCAGCAGCTGCGCGAGGACGTGCTCGCGTGGCGCACCCGCCCCGGCAACCTCGACCGGGTCACCACCGGGCTGGCGCTCGCCGGCGCGCTGGCGGCCGCCTGGGTCGTGCTGCGCCTGTGGCAGTCGCGCCGGCGCGAGGCGGGCGCGGCCACCGCCGGCCGGCGCGACCGCGACCGGCTGCCGGCCCCGCTGCGCCGGCTGGCGGCAGTCGCCGGCCGGCGCCTCGGCCCGCGCCCGGTTGGCCAGCCGCTGGGCGCATGGCTCGGCCGGCTCGACCACCCCGGCCCGCCCGGCCCGGACCTGCGCGAGCTGATGGATGTCCACGCCCGCCTGCGCTTCGACCCCGCCGGCCCGCACGCCGGCGACGACGCCCGCCTCGCCACCCTCGCCGCCGCCCTCGTCGCCCGGTTGCGCCAGCGGTGAACACCAGCCTGCGGCACGCTCCCCCGCCCGCGCCCCGCATGTGCCGCCCCTTTGCAGGCCTCCTGCGGCTGCGCGTCGTTTCCCGGGCCACGCGTCCCGGGGCCGGCTCAAGGGCGCCGGCCGAAGATCGAGGATCCCACGCGGACGATGGTGGCGCCCTCCTCGACCGCCACCTCGAAGTCGTCGCTCATCCCCATGCTCAGGCCGGACAGGGGGACGCCGGTGCGGGCGGCCAGTTCGTCGCGCAGGGCGCGCAGGGCGCGGAACCACGGCCGCGACTGCGCCGGCTCGGCGGCCACCGGCGGGATCGCCATCAGGCCGGCCACCTCGAGCCGCGGCAGCGCCAGCACCTCCGCCAGGCACTCCCTGAGCTCGTCGGGCCGCAGGCCGTGCTTGCTCGCCTCGCCGGCAAGGTTGACCTCCAGATAGACCCGGGGGAACAACCCCAGCTCGGCGGCGACGCGGGCGACGTGGCCGGCGAGCCGCAGCGAGTCGACGCCGTGCAGCGCCTCGACCAGCGGCAGCACCCGGCGCACCTTGTTGGACTGGAGGTGGCCGATGAAGTGCCACCGCAGCCGCCCCGGCAACAGCGGGATCTTCGCCTCCGCCTCCTGGGCCCGGCTCTCGCCAAACAGGCGCTGGCCCGCCGCCACCGCCTCGCCCACCACCTCGGCCGCAACCGTCTTGCTGACCGCCAGCAGCTCGACCCCGGACGGGTCGCGCCCGGCGCGCGCGCACGCGGCGGCCACCCGCGCGCGCACCGACTCGAGGCGCTCGGCGACCGATCCCATCACTCGCTGGCCACCCGCCGCTTGAGCACCCCGGCCATGCGCGCGGTCTGGGTCAGCTCGGCAAGGTCGCGCAGCACCGCGATGCTCTCGCGCTTCACCGGGTCCATCCCGCTCGGCCAGTCCGGCGTCTCGTCCAGTTCCTCGGTCTCGTCCTTGGCCCGCCGCATGAAGCTCTCGTCGTCCTTGGCCGGGTCGAACGCCTGCATCGGCCGCTCGTTGTCCAGGTCGTCCAGCGTGAGCCGATAGAACTTGTAGCTCCGGCTGTCGTCCGCCTGCATGCGGGCGAAGCGCTCGCGGCGCTCCTGGTTGCGGCGCCGCTGCTGCTGGTCGGCCTCGAGGATCTCCTGCTCGCGCTTGGCCTTGTTCAGCGCAACCTTGTTCTCGCGCACCCGCGCCTCGGTCCGCATCACGTCCTCGACGATGTAGCCGAAGTCCTGCGACGCCTTCACCCGCTCCTTGCTCCGCTGCTCGAGCGCCGGCAAGAACAGGTTCCCCACCTCCAGCGGCCGGAAATCCGGCGCCTGCCGGATCCGGTCGTGCGCCAGCGGGTGGTCGAGGTGCTTCTCGCCCACCTCGAGCGCGTCGATGATGCTCGGCAGCACCAGGTGCGGCACCACCCCCTCAAGCTGGGTCGAGCTGCCCGACGGCCGGTAGAACTTCTGGATCGTCACCTTGAGGTGGCCGGCCTTCTCGCGCGCCGACAGCACCGGCAGCATCCGCCCGATGTCCATCGGCTGTTGGACCGTCCCCTTGCCGAACGTCGACGAGTCGCCGACGAGCACCGCCCGGTGGTAGTCCTGCAGCGCGCCGGCGATGATCTCGCTCGCCGAGGCGCTGCTCTTGTCGGTGACCACCACCAGCGGGCCGTCGTAGACCGGCCGCCGGTTGGACGAGTCCTTCACCTGGATCACCCCGAGCGTGTTCTTGACCTGCACGACCGGCCCGCGGTGGATGAAGAAGCCGGTCATCCGCCGCACCTCCTCGAGCGCGCCGCCGCCGTTGTTGCGCAGGTCGAGCGCCAGCCCGTCGATCCGCTCCCGCTGGAGCTCCTCGAGCAGCCGCTCGACGTCCACCGAGACGCGCGCCTTGCCCTCGTCGAAGTCGGCGTAGAACGACGGGATGGTGATCCACGCGAGGCGGTGGACGGCGCCGTCCTCGCCGGGCATCTCGATCACCTCGGCGCTGACCTGCTCGTCCTTCAGCTCGACCCGCGCGCGGTTGATGACGATCAGGCGGGTCTCGCCCGGGGGCGCCCCGGCCGGCTCGACCTTGAGCCGCACCTGGGTGTCGGGCTCGCCGCGGATCAGGTCGACCACCTTGTCGATCGGCATGAACATGATGTCGGCCATGTCGGCCGCGGTGCCCCGGTTGAACTGGTCGACGCCCACGATCCGGTCGTTGAGCTTGAGTTCGCCCTGCTTGTCGGCCGGGCCGTTGACCACGATGCCCATGATCTTGGTGGCGCCGTCCTCCTCGGCCTGCAGCAACGCGCCGATGCCGACCAGCTCGTTCTTCATCCCCGACTTGAAGCGCTCCATCTCGCGGAAGCTCATGTAGTCGGTGTGCGGGTCGTAGGCGCGCGCCACCGCGCTCAGGAAGTAGTTCGCCACGTCCTCCTCGTCGGCGTCGGTCACCGTGTGCAGCAGCCGCTCGTAGCGCAGGCGCACCTTCTCGGTCGGGCTGCGGTCGCCCTTGAGCGGGTTCTCCTTCTTCTGCTCGGCGGCCAGGCGCGCGATCGTCTCGACCCGCAGGGTCTCGCTGAGCACCGCCTCGGTGATGTGCAGGCGCCACAACTCGCGCGCCGCCGCCTCGTCGGCCGGCCACGGCGCCTCGCGCCGGCTGCGCAGCACGCTCCGGTCGCTGCCGAAGTCGAACTGGTTGGCGGCCAGCAGCTCGCTGGCGTAGGCGATCCGCGCCTCGACCCGCTCGCGGAAGACGCCGTAGATCTCGTTGGCCGCGACCATGCAGTCGCGCTTGAGCAGCATCTCCCGGAGCCGGTCGCCGTAGGCGCGGCGGAAGCGGTCGACGTCCTCCCGGGTGAAGTACATGCGGGCGCCGTCGAGGTCCTCGAGGTAGTCCTGCAGGAAGCGCTGGCTGAGCGCCTCGTTGAACGGCAGCCGGGCGAAGTGGCTGTTCTGCAACATGATCGCCATGTTGTAGCCCACTTCGTTGAAGTCCGCCTGTTGGGCGCACGCCGGCACCGCCCCGAGCAGGGCGGTGGTGGCGAGCAGGGTCGAAACGGTGCGGCGCGGGATCATGAATCAGGGAGTTGGAACAGGGTGGAACCGGTTTCCGGCAGCCGCGATACGGTGCCAGCTAGACGGAACTTGTCGATCGGGAAAATCATTGCCGCGCCGCCCGGCGCTCGGCCAGCCGCCGGTCATACCATTGCTTGAAATACCGGTCCTCCTCGGCCCGCTGCAGCTCGGCGGGGTCGAACTGCTGGCCCGGCAGCAGCAGCAGCTGCGCCGCCTCCGCAATCGGCGGCCGGCGGGCGAGCTTCACCTGCTTCTCGACCGGCTGCGGCTCGCCGACGCGCCGGATGCCCAGCCGCACGGTCTCGCCGGGCCGCCGGGCCATGATCTCCGCCTGGAAGTGGTCCGACGCCCCCGGCTGGTCCCAGCGCTTGCCGTCGATCGCGAAGATCACGTCGCCGGCCTGCAGCCCGGCCTCCGCCGCCGGCGTGTCCGGCATCACCTGCATCACCCGCACCCCGAAGGTCCGGCCGCCGTCGTCCGGGTTGACCTCGTCCACCCGCCCCATGTTGATCCCCACGTAACCCTGCCCGTCGCGCCGATACTCCGCCAACACCACCCCGCGCAGCAACTCCCGGCACCGCATCCGCACCTCCGGGTCCTCATGGTCTACCGACGCGGCGAAGAACCGCTCGCGCGCCTCTCCCGGGTGCCCGCCCGCCCACTCGGCCAGCCGCTCCGCCGCGCGCTCGCGCTGCTGGAACTCGTCGGCCGCCAGCCCGGCGAGCCACTCGTCCGGCCCCCCGGCCTCCGGCCCGGCCGCCAGGCGCGCGGCGACCAGCAGCAGGCTGCAGCAGGCGGCGGTGGGCCGGGTCATGGTCGCTCAAGGCGGTGGGCCCGCCCGCCGCGGTCGCGGACCGCGGGCTCACGGGGCCTCACTGCCCCCACATGTTCTTCTGCGGCACGTTCACCGCGTCGTTCTCCTGCACGGGCACGTGCTTGAACTGGTCCTGCTTGATATTCAGCACCCGCACCTTGCCGCCGCGGAACAGCTCCACCCGGTTCATCGCCCCGAACTCGGTCGGCCCGCCGGCCGCCTGCACCGCCTCCCAGATCGTCATCCCCTCGGTGAACTGCGCCGGCCCCGGCTTGCGCACCTGCCCGCCCACCGTGATCTTCTTCTGGGTCAGCCGCGGGTCCGCGTTGGCAATCACGTTGACCACGCAGTTGGTGAAGATCTGCCCGCCCTTGTAGGCCGCCTCGATCCGCCGCGCCAGCACCTCCGGGCTCGACCCCGCCGCGGAGATCGACCCGATGTGCGGCAGGCTCACCGTGCCGTTGCCCGACACCGGATAGGTGTTGTTGATCTGCTGCTGGTCCTCCTGTGGCACCCCCGAAATCGTGATCTGCACCGCCTCGTTGGTCCGGATCTGCGCCCGCGCCACGCCGGCCGCGGCCGCCAGCAGGAAACCGATGATGACAAACACTGCCCGATTCATGATGGTCTGTTAGTCTGGGTTCACTGTCCCGGCCCGCCGGCGCCCCTCCCTGGTGTAGTCCGCCTTACAGATGGCTCATTATCGCAACGTGCTGCGAGGCTTCGTTTACCACGGATTTCACGGTGTGCACGGATTGTTCGCATACCGAACCAGCCGTGAAATCCGTGTAATCCGTGGTTCTCATAAGATGCAATCTGCTTGACGGACCATACTAGTACAGGTCCTCGCCGCCGTCCGGCCCCGGCGCCGGCTGCGCCGCGCCCGCCGCCGCCTTCGCGCCCGCCGGCTTGCCGCCCGCAGGCTTGGCGCCGGCCGGCGCGTCGAGCGACGGCCGCGCCGGCTCGCGGCCCTCGGTCGGCGCGTAGTAGGTGTAGTAGCTCGTGTAGTACTGGTACTGGCTGTCGCTGCGGACGTCGACGTTGTTGAGCACCACCCCGATCAGGTGGCCGCCGACGTTCTCGATCGCCTGCTTGACCCGCATCAGCATCTGCCGCGGCAGCTTGCGGTGCTGCACCACGATCATCGTCAGGTCGGCCTCCGAGGCGATCACCGCCGCGTCGCTCACCCCGAGGATCGGCGGCGAGTCGATCAGCACCAGGTCGAACCGCTGCTTGACCTCCTGCACCAGCTCCGACATCCGGCGCGAGTTGAGGATGCCGGCGGCGTCGGCCGGCAGCACGCCGGAGGGCATGAAGTAGAGGTTGTCGACCGGCGTCTGGAGCACCACGTCCTCGAGCATCAGCTCGGTGGTCAGGTAGTTGGTCAGGCCCACCGAGTTGCCGATGTCGAAGAACGTGTGCAGCCGCGGGCGGCGCAGGTCGGCGTCCAGCATCAGCGTGGTGTAGCCGCCCTGGGCGCAGATGTAGGCGAGGTTGCACAGGGTGGTCGACTTGCCCTCGCCGGCGCCGCCGGAGACGATGGTGATCGCGTTGTCCTCCGGGTTCTTGCGGTTGAACTCGATGTTGGTGCGCAGGATCCGGTAGGCCTCGGCGTCCGGGCTCACGCCGCTCTGCTTGTGGAGGATGCCCACGTCCTTGGGGATCACCGCCAGCACCGGCACCTGCAGGTAGCGCTCGACGTCCTCGAGGCTCTTGACCGAGGTGTCGAGGTACTCGAGGAAGAAGGCGATGCCGATGCCGAAGATCAGCCCGACCACCGCGCCGAGCACCAGGTTGAGGGTCACGTTCGGGCTGCTCGGCGCGTTCGCCATCACCGGCTCCTCGTGCAGGATGATCGGGTTGCGCGGCAGCTCGAGCTGGATCCGCTCGCCCTGGTACTTCTCCTCCATCTTCTCGAGCATCATGCACGCCCGCTCGAAGTCCTCGCGCGCCTCGACGAAGTCGTAGGTGTCGATCCCGGTCTTCACCGCCACGTCGCGCCGCTCCTTCTTGAGGTCCTCCATCCGCAGCAGCCGCTCCTTGGTCAGATCGAGCTGCGCCCGCAGCGTGTCGCGCAGCGCGGCCACCCCCTCGTCGAGCTGCTTGCGGAAGTCGTTGATGATCTGCCCCTGCGCGAGGACCCGCGGGTGGCGCTCGCCCAAGCCGCTGGCCTTGAGCGCGATCAGCTGGGTCTTGGCCGCGTCGAACTCCGGCTTGACCCGCTTGACCGTGTTCTCGGGCAGGTTGAGCCCGGCCGCGAAGTCGATCAGCTGGTCGCTGTCGTACTTGAGCAGGGTCTCGATCTGGCTCTCGAGCTGCACCTTGTCCTGCTCGAGCTGCTCGTAGCTCATCGTGGCCGAGCGGGCCACCGCGTCCTCGTCGGCGCCCACCGGGGCGGCCCCGAAGATGCTCTCCCCACCCTTGTAGACGATCCCCTTGGTTTCGACGATCGTGTTGAGCACCTTGCGCTTCTCCTCAACCCGGTCCTCCTGCTCGCGCAGCGCCTTGTCGAGCTTGTCCAGGGCCTTCTGGGCGCGCTCCTGCTCGAGTTCGCCGCGCCGCTCGCGGTAGGCCTTGGCGACCTCCAGGGCGACGTCGCGGGCGTCCTCGGCGTTGGTGTGGCGCACCATGATCGTGATCAGGTCGGTGCCGCGGATGTTCTGGGTGTCGACGATCCCCTTGAGGATGCGCAGGGCCCCCTCCCGGTCCACCCCCCAGCGGCTGGTCAGGTCACAGGTGTCGATGACCCGCAGCAGGGTCTGCTGGGAGCGGATCACCTCGAACTCGGTGCCGAAGAACGACTGGGTCATCAGCGCCGCCCCGGTCGAGTCCGAGAACCCCGGGAAGATCGTCATGTCCGGCGTCCGCGGGTTGACCTGCACCACCGCGGTGCTGGTGTAGCGCTTCGGCATCACGTAGGTGATCACCGCCGCGGTCATGAACACCAGCAGGAAGGTGAGCAGGATCACGCCGTAGCGGTTCTTGATGACCTGCCAGTAGTCGACCGCATGGAGCGAGGCTTCGCTGGCTTGGTTGGTGGCGGAATGCATGGCGGGATGGGCCGGAGAGGTCGGGGCGGACGGGTGACGCGGCGTTCTACCGCGCTAGCGACGCTAGCCCAGAAAAAAGTCTCCGCAATGGCGACATTGCGGAGACTTTCTTGAAGGGCGGTGGCGCGGGGAGGGTCAGAACTCGGCGCGCATCCCCACCGACACCCGGTTGCGGTCGTAGTCGCGGCGCTGCAGGTCCGAGCTGGAATCGGTGTAGTTGTAGCTGGCCTGGGCGTAGAGCCACTCGTTGAGCCGCATCGACATGCCGACGTAGAGGTTCACGATGTCCTCGTCGTAGCTGCCCGGGAACGGCGTGCCGTCGGTCAGGCGCCCCTCGTCGTAGTCGCCCATGATGTAGTCGACCCCGCCGAACAGGCTCAGCCGGTCGGACACGGCATACTCGCCGGACAGCCCGATGCGCAGCACGGTGCGCTCGTCGAACTCGACCAGCCACGGACCCATCCACTGCACGGTGTCCCAGTCCTCGATCCCGTAGCGCAGGAAGCCGCGGAGCGAGAACTGCTCGTTGACCTGGGCGCGCAGCATCGCCTCGACGTAGGGGCTGGTGGAGTCCTCGCCGCCGGGGCCGTCGACCTCGCGCAGCTGGGCGCCGGCGCGCACGATGCCGATCATCGTCGGGCTGAAGCGGTGCTCGACGCCGGCCAGGATGTAGTGGTTGGTCGAGTCGCTGGACACGCCGTCGCCCTCGGTCTCGCTGTAGCGGTACGAGAGGGTGGCAACCGTCTGCGGGCTGAGCACGTAGCGGAAGTCGTTGTAGACGGTCCAGATGAAACGGTCCTGGTTCCGGATCTCGTCATCGTAGTTGATGTCGCGGATGTTGAACCCGGTGTAGGTGGCAAGGCGCTCGGTCCAGCGGACGCCGAGCGCGTTGTCGGTGCTCCAGTAGATGTACTCGCCGGCGACGCGGTGGTTGGCGTAGCCGTAGGAGTAGTCGGGCTCCAGCTCGTAGGCGATGTAGTTGCGGCTCACCAGGCGGACGCGCTCGTTGAAGCGGTGGGTCAGGTTGAAGCCCAGCCGCGAGTCCGAGTAGAGGTCGCCGTCCATCCCCTCCGGCTCGTCGAAGTAGTACTGCGCGCCGAGCCGGGCATAGAGGTCGATGGTCGTCTGCGGGGTGATGTTGACAAAGGCGACCTCGACGTAGGGGTTGATGCTGGTGGCGTCTTCCTCGTAGCCGGGCTCGCCCCGGAGCAGGACCGGGTTGACGTTGTCATCCCAGATGACGTTCACGCCGACGGACCACTTGAGCGGAATGCTCTCCTGGGCGTCCTCGCCCATGTAGTAGAGGCCGCTGGCAGCCGACAGCGCACCGGTGAGGCCCAGCAGGCCGGCGCAGGTGAGAATGGAGGATTTCATGATGGGTGGTTGTTGTCGCAGGTGGAATGGGAGCGGAACGGTGAAGGGACGGCCGGCTCAGCTCGCGGTGGGGTAGCCGCCGTTGTTGTTGTTAGCCGGCGGGGACTGCACGTCGGTGACCGGCGGCGTGACGATCGGCGGCTCGCTGGGCGGCAGGCCGGGCGGGAGCGGCGGCGGGCCGCCGGTCGGCGGGCCGATCACCGGCGGCACGGTGCCGACCGGGAAGTCGAGCGGGTTGGGCACCGCCGGGGCGGCGGCGATCGGGGCCTTCTCCATGCCGCCCTTGGCGCTCACTTCGCCTTCGCCGCGGTTCGGGTCGAGACGGGCGAGCACGGCCTGCACCTTGGCCAGCGAGTCGGGCGCCACGGCCACCGCGCACTGGGCGATGATCCGCATCTTCTCGGGCGCGGCGGTGGCGGCCACTTCGACGATCGTGGCGACCTTGGCCGGCCCGGCTTCACTCGCGGTGATCGCCGCCTTGACGATCTCGCAGGCGCAGTCCTGGCTGGCGGCCACCTGCGCCTCGACGATCTCGAGGAGCTTGTCGGGGTGGGCCTTGATTTCCAGTTGCACCGCGACGCCGATCTTCAGGCAATCGACCGGTTCGGCGGTCAGCGGCAAGGTGGCCACGCCGAGACCGGCAACGACCAACGCGAGGTTCAGTGTCTGTTTCATGGAGCGCTTGCTTTGGGGTGAGTGGTTTCCGGTGCGGAGCGGGCAACGGGAATCGAACCCGTGTGTCCAGCTTGGAAGGCTGGGGCTTTACCATTAAGCTATGCCCGCTGGCTGACCGCAGGCTACATCCCCCGTGAAAGGGGGCGCAAGCCCTTTTCCAACTTTTTCTTCACCCCCCGGACCGCCCCGCCGGGGGGGCAGGTGGCCCTCGCGGGGCGGCGCTCCGGCCGCGGAGGATTCCCGCGGAATTCCCGCGGATTCCGGTTGCCCTCGGGCGCGGGATCGGCTATGGCTTGCCCCCGGCCGCAACCGCGACGCGGGTGTAGTTCAATGGTAGAACGCGAGCTTCCCAAGCTCGATACGTGGGTTCGATTCCCATCACCCGTACCAGCCCTCATCACGGCCCGCCCGCCGGGCGGCTGACGAAGCGGGAGCCGGCGGCCAGGAAGCGCCACCGCAGGTCGCGGGCGCGGCGGATGCCGACCCGCCGGTCGCTGCACACCGCCCCGGGCGCGGCGGCACGCTCGATCCCGGTGGCCGGGCCGGCGAGGAACGCGCGGCCGTGGTCGCGCCCGGTGATGCCGAGCGCACGGGTCAGCTTGCCGGGGCCGGAGCACAGCGCGGTGGCGGCCTCGACCCCGCGGCGCCGGCGCATCGCCGGCAGCCCGTCGAGCGGCTCGAGCGCCCGCACCAGCACGAACCCCGCGCCGTGCCGGCCCTTGGTCAGGATGTTGAACAGCCAGTGGACGCCGTAGTTGAGGTAGACGTAGGCGGTGCCCGGCGGGTGGCGGGCCACGAACGCCCGCGCGCTCGGGCGGGAAAAGGTGTGGCACGCCGGGTCGCCCTCGGCGGCGTAGGCCTCGGCCTCCACGATCCGCCCGGCGCAGCCCCGCCAGACGAGGCGGCAGCCGACCAACTCGCGCGCGCACACCTCCGGCGCACGCGCGAAAAACCCCGGATCCAGCCGCCCCGCCATCGCCTCACAACCCCGTCGGGTGGTCCAGGAACTGCCACTCGAGCCCAAACCGCCGCGCCAGCTCCGCGGCCAACGCCCGCACCCCGAAGGTCTCGGTGGCATAGTGCCCCGCGTAGAGCACGTTGACCCCCAGCTCCTCGGCCAGCGGGAAACTCCAGTGCGGGCCCTCGCCGGTTAGAAAGGTGTCAACCCCCGCCGCCGCCACCGCCGCCACCTCGCCGCCCGCGCCGCCGGTCACCACCCCCACCCGCCGCACCCGCTCCGGCCCCCCGCGACACACGTGCACCGGCCCGCCGACCGCCGCCGCCACCCGCCCCGCGAACCCACCCAGCTCCTCGTCGCACGCCGCCGCCAGCCCGAGGTGGATCCCCCGCCACTCCAGCAGCGGCACCGTGTCTGTTAGGGCGAGCGCGGCCGCGAGCCGCGCGTTGTTGCCCCATTCGGGGTGGATGTCCAGCGGCAGGTGGGCGGCGTAGACGGCCAGCCCGCCGCGGATGGCGGTGGCGAGCTTGCGGAACTGGGGGCCGGCGATCCGCTGGGCGCCCTGCCACAGCATCCCGTGGTGCACCAGCAGCAGGTCGGCCCCGGCCTGCACCGCGCGCTCGATGACCGGCAGCGAGGCGTCGACGGCGGCGGCCACCCGGCGCACCGGCCCGGCGGCCTCGAGCTGCAGGCCGTTGTGGGCGTTGGGGTAATCGGGCACCTCGCCAAGGCGCAGCTCGCGGTCGAGAAACCCGGTCAGTTCGGCAAGCTCCATCGCCGGCAGGCTAGCCGCCGGCCGCCCCGCTTGGCAATTTCCGCTTTTCCGCATTTCCGCCCGCGAGGCGCCGCGGGGCGAAGCACAGCGGGGGCCGCACGGCTCGTGCGGCCCCCGCCCAGGAAACAAGACACCAAGTGTTCCTCGCGGAACGGCGCCGAGGATGGCAGGCCCGCCGCGGCTTGACAAGACAATCCGCGGGACAATCCGCGGGGCGGTCGTGCGGCCGCCCCCGCGGCCGCGCCGCTCACCACGGTGGCAGGCCGGCATGGCGGCGGTGCTCGCGCCGCAGGCCGTCGAGGAGTTCGAACTCGCGCCGGGTGACCGGGTAGGGGCCGGCGAACTCCATGGTCCGGTTGTCGGGGTGCCGGGTGCGGGCGGCGAACGCCTGGCGGTGGTCAAGGTAGTAGAGCACGAGGTAGCGCCGGCGCTCGCTGGTGGTCTCGGCCAAAAAGTCGGGGCGGCCGCGGGCGGCCAGGAACACCGCCAGGTCGGGGTACACGCGGCTCTGGTAGCGCAACCGCTGCGCACCGAGGGTCGGCGGGGCATCGGCCACCAGCATGATCTGGTCGTTGGCGGCACGCTGCGTCCAGCCGGCCATCCACGCGTTGCCGGTGGTCGCGCACGAAGCGACGACCAAGGCGGCCACGGCGGCGGCGGAGGTGCGCGGGACAGACATCCGGGTCGCTCAGTCTACGTCGCCACCATGGTGCCGGTTGCGGTCGTTTTCAATCCGCCGCTCAAGCCACTCGAGGTCCGGCCGGCTGCCTTCCGACTCGATGAAGAACGCGGTCTCCAGCGGCACCAGGAACTCAACCGCCGAGTTGACCCCGATCAGCCGCCCGCGCGCGTCGAGCACCGCTCCCCCGCTGTCCCCGGGGCGCAGCGGCAGGTTGTGCTTGAAGCGCTGGTGGCCCCGCCGGCCGGCCGCCGGCGGAATCGATGACGCCAGCTCCCCGGGCGGCGGGTCGAACCCGGTGGCGATCCCCGCGTGGATGATCGGCGTGCCCTGCGGCACCCAGCGGTCCGCCGGCGTCCACTGGTAGTGCCGCGGCGTCGCCAGCGGCGCCTTCAGCAACGCCAGGTCGGCCGCCGCCGAACGCCACACCACCCGCGCCCGCGCCCCACGCAGCTCGTCCTCACGCCCGTAGATCACGAACACGTTCCGCCCCGCCGCCGTCGCCAGCACGTGGCTGGCTGTTAGAAAGTAGCCGTCCGCGGTGATCGGGGTGGCGGAGCCGCCGTCGGCGTCCTCCGGGGCGTTGCGCAGCGCGAGCCGGCTGGCGAGCCAGCGCGAGATGTCGCTGGTTTCGGTGACGACCACCGCGCTGATCCGGTCGGCGGCGAGCTGATAGGTGGCGGCGGTGGGGGCGGTGCGGTCGGGGGGCGGCGGCACGGGGGCGACGCACGCCGGCAGGGCGAGCAGCAGGGGCAGGGCGGCGGTGGCGGCGTGCAGGCGCATGCGGAGGTGCGGGTGCGGCGGCCGGTCAGGGGGCCGCGGCGGCGGGATGTTCGGCCGCTTCGGAGTGGTTGGCCAGCAGGGAATCGAGGGCGCGGCGGAAGGGGGCGGCGAGCGGCAGGCGGGCGAGCGCGGCCGGCGGCTGCCATGCCTCGCCGGCGCGGCGGCGGGCGGCGGGCGGGGCGGCGTGGATGTGCAGGGTGACGAGGAAGCGGGTGATCGGGTAGCGGGTGGTGGCGAGCAGCGGCAGGCGGGCGGCGGCCGCGGCGCTGCGCAGCGGCAGCTGCCAGAGCCCCTCGCGGCGGCCGCCCTGCGCGCGTTGGAGGAGCACGGCGCCGTCGGCACGCCGGGCGAAGACGGCGTGCTCGACGACCGTGGCCGGCCTGGGACGCGGTTTGCGGAGCGGCAGGGCGACCGGCTGCGGGGCGGCGCAGAAGCGCCGGACCGGGCAGCGGCCGCACGCCGGCCGGCCGGCGGCGCAGTGCGTCTGCCCGAGCTCCATCAGCGCCGAGTTGAACACCCGCGGGGCCGCCGGGTCGACGAGGCGCGCGGCCCACGCGTCGAGCTGGCGGCGCCCGGCCGCGCAGTCGACCGGCTGCCGGAAGTCGAACAGCCGCGCAAGCACCCGCGCCACGTTGCCGTCGACCACCGCCGCCGGCCGGTCGAACGCGAACGACCGCAGCGCGCCGGCGGTGTAGCGCCCGATCCCCGGCAAGGCGACCAGCGCGTCGATCCCGGCGGGAAAGCGGCCGCCGTGCCGCGCGACGACCGCCCGCGCGGTGTCGCGCAGCAGGCGGGCGCGCCGGTAGTAGCCGAGCCCTTCCCACGCGCGCAGCAGCGCGTCGTCGCCGGCCCGCGCCAGGGTGGCGGGGTCCGGGAAGCGGGCGAGGAAGCGCTCGAAGTAGCCGCCGGCAAGCACGGTGGCGACCCGCGTCTGTTGGAGCATCACCTCGGAGACCAGCACCGCATACGGGTCGCGCGTCCGCCGCCACGGGTGGTCCCGGCCGTGCCTGCGGAACCACGCGCCCAGCACGCGGCGGAAGCCGGCAAGGTCGGACAGCGGGTCGCGGGTCACGGGGCGCAGTCTCGGCGGGCCGCGGCGCGGTTTCAAGCGGCCGCAAAGACGGCGGCCGCCGCCGGGATTGTGGGCGGGGATTTGGCTGGCGGCGGGGGCGGGGTGCGGTTGAATCGGCGGTGGTGAGCGTGACCAGTTACACGGCGGGATTGGACGGGGTGCAGGCCGGGCGGTTGCGGGCGGTGCTGGCGGAGCGTGGGTTCGAGTTTGTGGAGCGGGCGCACGCGCTGTATGCGGCGCGCAAGGGCAAGCTGCAGGTGACCGTGTATGCCAAGGGGCCGAAGGTGCTGGTGCAGGGGAAGGAGGCCGGGGAGTTCGTGCGGTTCGTGCTGGAGCCGGAGGTGCTGGGCGAGGCGCGGCTGGGCTATGAGGAGGTGCTCGAGCCGGAGATGTTCGCGCCGCATTTCGGGATCGACGAGAGCGGCAAGGGCGACTTTTTCGGGCCGCTGGTGGTGGCCGGGGTGTGGACCGACGCCGGGGTGGCGCGGGCGCTGCTTGCGGCCGGGGTGACCGACAGCAAGAAGGTGGGGAGCGCGGCGCGGGTGCGGCAGCTGGCGGCGGCGATCCGCGCCACCCCGGGGGTGGTGGCGGAGGTGGTGTCGATCGGGCCGGAGCGCTACAACGAGCTCTATCAGTCGTTCCGCAACCTCAACCGGCTGCTCGCCTGGGGGCACGCGCGGGTGATCGAGAAGCTGGCGGCCGCCAAGCCGGGGTGTCCGCGGGCGTTGAGCGACCAGTTTGCGCGGCCGGAGGTGCTGCAACGGGCGCTGCGTGCCAAGGGGGTGGCGATCGAGCTGGAGCAGCGCCCGCGCGCCGAGTCGGATGTGGCGGTGGCGGCGGCCTCGATCCTGGCCCGCGAGCGGTTTGTCGAGTGGCTCGGCCGGACCTCGGCGTCGGCCGGGGTCAAGCTGCCGCCCGGGGTTTCGGCGGCGGTGGTCGACGCCGGCCGGCAGCTGGTCGCCCGCCACGGCGGCGAGGCGCTCGGCAAGGTGGCCAAGTTGCACTTCCGGACCACCGCCGAGGTGCTCGGGCCGGGCGGGTGAGGCGGGCCGCGGGGCGGGCATTTCGCGCGATATGTGTTTGCAGAAGTGGCGGCGGGGAGGTAGTCGATTCCCGAGTCAGTTTCCCCGCACCAACCGTTTTCCAACCATGGCGACGATCACCAAGCGCGAACTGGTCCAGCGGGTCTGCGACGAACACGGCCAGATCAGCCGGTCGCGGCAGCGGACGGGCACCCGCAATCCGGACCGGGAGGAGGAGCGGATCCTCACCCGGCAGGAGATCCAGGAAGTCATCCAGCTGGCGGTGGACAGCATCACCGAGGCGCTGGCCAACGGCGACACGGTGGTGATCCGGCGCTTCGGTTCGTTCCAGGTGCGCGAGACCGGGGCCAAGATCGGCCGCAATCCGAAGCGGCCGGGCGAGGAGGTGCCGATCCCGGCGCGGGCGACGGTGAAGTTCAAGCCGGCCAGCGTGCTCAAGGAGAAGGTCGAGCCGCTGCTGCCACAGCTGCGCGAGCAGGCCAAGTGACCCCCGGGGGCGCGGCCCGCGCCTGATGGCTTGGATCGGGCGGCCGGTCCGGGTAGGATCGCGCGCGTGAACCGGATCCCGTGTGCCGCCGCCGCCGCCCTGCTGTTCGCCTCGTGCTCCCACCCCGGCGGCTACGAGGGCTACCAGACGCGCAGCTACACCGTGCGCGGCCAGACCTATCACCCGATGTCGGTCGAGCAGGCGCTCGAGTTCGAGGACTACGGGACCGCCTCGTGGTATGACGAGAGCCGGTTCTTCGGGCTCAAGCGCGGGACCACCTCGCTCGGCGAGAAGGTCATGCCGTGGCACCTCACCGGGGCCCACAAGACCCTGCCGCTGCCGTGCATGGTGCGGGTGACCAACGTCGAGAACGGCCGCCGCGTGCGGCTTCGGCTCAACGACCGCGGGCCGTTCATCGCCGGGCGCGTGCTCGACGTCACCCCGCGCGCCGCCAAGCGGCTCGGCTTCCGGAGCCAGGGGCTGGCCGAGGTGCAGCTCGAGGTGCTGTCGGTCGGCGACGGACGGTGGAAACGCAAGCCGCGCCGCGGCTGGCTGTTCTGGCGCGGCTGACCGGCCGCCTGCCCAGGGCCCCGCGCTCCGGAATTGTGCTCGGCCGCGGGATTGCTTCAATGGGGGCCAACCGACCGACGACCATGGGACGAGCATTCGAATGCCGCCGCCGCGCCAAGGAGGCCCGCTGGGACAAGATGTCGAAGGTGTTCCCGCGCCTGGCGCGCGCGATCACGCTCGCCGCCAAGGAGGGCGGGCCGGACCCGGACACCAACTCCAAGCTGCGGCTGGCGATCGCCAACGCCAAGGCCAGCAACCTGCCGAAGGACAACATCGACGCCGCGGTCAAGCGCGCGGCCGGCAAGGGCGCGGCCGAGATCGTCGAGGTCAACTACGAGGCCAAGGGCCCGCACGGCGCGCTGTTCATCATCGAGTGCGCCACCGACAACAGCAACCGCTCGCTGACCAACCTGCGCACGATCTGCAACAAGCACGGCGGCCAGCTGGTGCCGCCCGGCTCGCTCGAGTTCCTGTTCCAGCGCAAGACGGTCGTCGAGTTCCCCCTCGGCGCGGGGCTCGACCCCGACGAGGTCCAGCTCGCGCTGATCGACGCCGGGCTCGAGGAGTTCGAGGTCGACGCCGGCGTCGCCCGCGCGATCGGCGGCTATGCCAGCTTCGCCTCGCTCACCCACGCCGTCGAGCAACTCGGCATCACCCCCGCCAAGGCCGGCCTCGAGCGGCTGCCCACCTCGCCGGTCGAGCTCTCCGAGGGGCAGCTCGCCGAGGTCGAGAAGCTGTTGGAGCTGATCGAGGACGACGACGACGTCCAGCAGGTGTTCACCAACATCGCGTGAGCGCGCGCCCGGCGCTCACCGGGCGACCACCGCGGGCCGGCTGGTGTTGCCGTAGCGGTCGACCGCGCTGACCGCGACCGCCTCCGGCGCCACCCCGCCCGCCGGGCCGACCCGGACCCCGGTGGTCGCGCCGCCGACCACCGCCACCGTGCGCCAGCGGCCGCCGTGGCGCGCCTGCACCGCCCACTTCGCCGCCCCGGCGCCGCCCCACGCGGCGCGCACGCCGTCGCCCTCCGCCGTCGCGCGCAGCTGCGGGGCCGCCGGCGCCTGCCGGCTCAGCCACGGCATCGGCGGCACCAGCGCCGGCTCCTGATAGACGCGCCGCGCCAGCTCGCCGGCGATCCCGCCGCGGTCCTGCATCAACGCCTTCATGCTCCAGTGGCAGTGGCCGACCCAGTTGCGCCCGACCTTGCGGCTGAGGCCGATCTGGTGGATGATCTCGGAGGCCGGGCGGCCCGGGTCCTCGCTGCTCTTGATCCGCCCGCTCGCCACCCCGGGCCACACCGGCCGGCTCCCCTGCCGCCGCCACCAGTCCAACAGCACCGAGAAACTCTGCGCCCGCGGCGCGTCGCGCCAGTAGAGCTGCGGCATCAGGTAGTCGACCCACCCCTCGCGCAGCCAGCGGCGGGAGTCGGCGGCGAGCTGCTCGCAGGCGTCGACGCCGGCCTCGATCCCCTCGGGCACGCCGGGCCGCCAGATGCCGAACGGGCTGATGCCGACGCGCACCCACGGCTTGTGCTGCTTGACCGCGCGGTAGAGTTCCTGGACGAAGCCGTCGACGTGGCGGCGGCGGCGGGCCGGCGACGAGCCGTCGGGGAACCCGCCCGCGCCGGCCACCGGATAGGGATAGAAATAGTCGTCGAGGTGCACGCCGTCGACGTCGTAGCGGGCGACGACGTCGGTGATCGCGGCCAGCGCGCGCTGGCGGGACTCGGGATCGGCGGGGTCGCACCACAGCTGGTTGCCGTAGCGCTTGACGAGCTGGCGCCGGCTGCGGGCCACGTGGCCGGCGGACGTTTCGTGGCCGGCGTTGGCCAGGGCGCGGAACGGGTTGAACCACGCGTGCACCTCGATCCCGCGCGCGTGGGCCTCGCGGATGCAGAACGCCAGCGGGTCGTAGCCGGGCGAGCGGCCCATCGCGCCGCTCAGCCACGGGCTCCACGGCTCGAGCCGCGAGGCGTAGACCGCATCGCAGTGCGGGCGCACCTGGAGGACGATCGCGTTCATCCGCAGGCTGACGAGGCGGTCGAGGATCGCCCGCAGCTCCGCCTGCTGGGTGCCGGCCGGCAGTCCCCGGGCGCTCGGCCAGTCGAGGTTGTAGACCACCGCCACCCACGCGCCGCGGAACTCGCGCGGCACCATGGGCGGCGCCTCCCCCACCGGCCGGAACCCCTGCCCGCCGGCCGGCGCCACCGCCGCCCACCACAGCCCGGTCGCCACCATCACGCGCCACATGACGCGCCGACCCTGCCCCGACCCGCCGCGCTCCGCAACCGCCAATCCGCCGGCCGGCCGCCGCGCACGGGCGCTCCCCGGTCGTCCGCCGCGCGCCGCTGCCGGTCATGGCACGTTTCCTGCCTCACGTCTGCCGGCCGCCTCCCCCACCCCGCGGTCCGGGCGCAGCGCCGGCCGGCAACGGCCCCCCCCCGGCGCTCCCCGGCTGCGGCCGCGGCCGCGCTACCCTGCCCCGCCCCCGTCCCCCGGCCCGGGCGGCCCGCTCACCCGCACGGTGTGGACCCGGGTCTCGTCGCGCTCCAGGATCTCGACCCGGTGGCCGCCTAACAGCAACGCCTCGCCGGCCTCCGGGATGCGGCCGCAGTGGCCGACCAGCACGCCGTTGAAGGTCAGCGGCGCGGGTGCGCCCTCGTCCTCCTCGAGCGGCAGGTCGGGCAGCAGTTCGGCGAGGTCGTCGACCCGGATCATCGCGTCGATCGTCCACGAGCCGTCGGCCTCGCGCACCGCCTGCGGCTTGGCGTCGCCGGGGTCGTCCGGCAGGTCGCCGACGATCGCGCGCATCACGTCGTGGAGGGTGACCAGCCCGGCGACCCCGCCGAACTCGTCGACCACCAGCGCGAAGTTGGTGCCCGCCTTGCGGAAGGTGCGCAGGAGCACGATCGCGCTCTGGGTCGGGGGCACCAACAGCGGCTTGCGGAGCAGCCGGGGCAGGTCCAGCTGCCTGCCGGCGGCCGCCTGCTCGTGCAGGTCCTTGACCGAGATCACGCCTAACAGGTTGTCGCGGCGGCCGCGGAACACGGGGAAGCGGGAGTGGCCGCTGGTGAGGATGCGCTCGCGCAGCTCGGCGGGGCTGCGGTCGAGGTTGAGCCACACCATGCGGCCGCGGGGCCGCATCAGGTCGCGCACGGTGAGCTGGTCGAGGTCGAGGACGCGCTCGACCATGCGGGTTTCCTCGGGCAGGAGGGCGCCGGCGCGCTGGCCCTCGCGGACCAGCAGCTTGACCTCCTCCTCGCTGACGTGGGCGCCGGCCGGGGGGTGGACGTGGAGCAGGCGGGCGCCGGCGTCGGTGGTGGCGTGGAGGGCGCGGACGAGGGGTGCGGCGAGGCGCGCGAGCCGCTGCATCGGCAGGGCGGCGGCGCAGGCGATGCGTTCCGGGTGGGCGAGGCCGATCTGCCTGGGGATCATTTCGCCGAGCAGCAGGGTGACGAGCGTGATGGCGGCCACCACGATCAGCACCGCCAGCGGGCCGGCGACCGGCTCGAGCAGCGGGGCCATGGCGAGCCAGCGGCCGAGCGTGCCGGCGAGGGTGACGCCGCCGAATGCGCCGGCGAAGACGACGACCAGGGTGATGGCCAGCTGGACGGTGGCGAGGAAGCGCTTGGGGGCCTCGACGAGGGCGAGGGCGGCGCGGGCGCGGCGGTCGCCGTCGTGGGCCATCTGGCGCAGCTGGGACCGGCGGCTGGCGACCACGGCGGCCTCGATCATCGCCAGCAGTCCGCTGAGCAGGATCGCCAGGATCACGATGGCGACTTCGAGCAGGACGAGTTGCACGAGCCGAGCCTAGGCACGAATCGGCGGGGATGACAGCTCCGGAACGCGGAAATGTGGGCTCAGTAGAGCAGGTGGCCGGCGCGCCGCCGGGCGAAGGCGTCGGCGTCGGCCTGCCACTCGGGGAGCACCGCGGGGCGGGCGAGCTGTTCGACGATCGCGTCGGCGGTGGGCGGGTGGCGGAGCAGGAAGTTGAGCCGGCGGACCTGCCACTCGGCGGGGTGGAGCCGGCGCAGCGCCTGGGCCAGGGCGAGGCCGGTTTCGACCGGGCGGAGCGCCTCGCGGTTGGTGACGAGGATGCGCACCCCGCCGCAGGTGGTGCCGCCGAACCTGCTGGCCGCGGGGGTGAAGCGCACCGGCACGAAGCGCACCCCGGCGAGCCCGGCGCGGTTGAGGTGTGCGGCGAACGGCTCGGGGTCGATGTAGGGGGCGCCGACCAGTTCGAACGGCAGCTCGGTGCCGCGGCCCACCGAGAGGTTGGTGAACTCGAGCAGGCCGACGCCCGGATAGAGCAGGGCGGCGGTCAGCCGCGGCATGTTGGGGGAGGGCCTGACCCAGCGCAGCCCGGTCTGGTCGTACAACTGGTGGCGCCGCCAGTCCGCGACCGGCACCACGGCCAGGTCGAGCGTCGGGCAGTGTTCCGCGCGGAACAGGCGGGCGAGTTCCCCGACGGTCATGCCGTGGCGCACCGGGACGTTGTGGAAGCTGGTGAACAGGCGCCCGCCGACGACCAGCGGGCCCTCCACCGCGACGCCGCCGAGCGGGTTGACGCGGTCGAGGACGATGAAGCGGATGCCGGCCTCGGCGGCGGCCTCCATCGCCAGCGCCATGGTCGCCGGATAGGTGAAGAACCGGCAGCCGATGTCCTGCATGTCGAACACCAGCGCGTCGAGGCCCGCCAACTGGTCGGGGCGCGGCTTGCGGCTGGCGATGCCCGCATACAGGCTGTGGACCGGCAGGCCGGTGGCCTCGTCGACGCCGTCGCGCTGCGTCCCCTCGCCGGTGCCGCGGATCCCGTGCTCGGGCGCGAACAGCGCCACCAGCTCGCAGCCCTCGGCGCGCGCCAGCAGGTCCACGGTGGACGTGCCGTCGCGGCTGCGGCCGGTGTGGTTGGTGATCAGGCCGAGTTTCAGGCCCTTGAGCTCGGCGAACCCGCGCGCCGCCAGCACGTCGATGCCGTTGCGCACCCGCCCCCGGCCCCCGGCGGGCGCGCGCTCCGGGCGCCGTTGGGCGTCGCTGCCGGCCTCCGCCAGCGCGCCGGGCACGTGGGCGAAATCGAAGCCGTCGACCGCCTTGGCGGCGAGCGTGCCGAGGGCGCGGGCCAGGGCGATCGAGCTGCCGCTCTCGGTCGGGTGGTTGCGGTTGCTGAGCAGGATCACGCTGGTCTCCGAGAACGGGTCGATCCACAACGAGGTGCCGGTCCAGCCGCTGTGGCCGTATGAGCCGCGCGGGAACAGCTCGCCGCGCGGCCCGGCGTAGGGCGAGTCGATGTCCCACCCGAGCCCGCGGCGCACCGGCATGCCGGCCGGCGACTGCACGCTGGTCATCAGCCGCACGGTTTCCGGGCGGAACAACCGCACCCCGTCGAGCTCGCCGCCGCCGAGCAACATCCGGGCGTAGCGGGCGAGGTCGCGCGCGGTCGTGAACACCCCGGCGTGCCCGGCCACCCCGCCCATCCGGCGCGCGGTGGGGTCGTGCACCACCCCGCGCAGCACGCTGCCATCCGCCTGCCGGGTGGTCGGGGCGATGCGTGGCCGCAGCCCCTCGCCCGGCAGGAACCCGGTGTCGCGCATCCCGAGCGGGCGGAAGACGCACTCGGAGGCGAACCGCTCGAGCGGCTGGTGCGCGACCCGCCGCACGACCTCGCCTAACAGAATGAAGTTGACGTCGCTGTAGCGGTAGGCGCGGCCGGGGCGGGTGGTGGCCGACTCGGCGCAGGCGAGGGCCACGCCGTGGTCGTAGCCGCTCCACTGGTAGCCCGGGCGGATCCCGGCGGGCAGGCCGGAGCTGTGGGTGAGCAGGTGGCGGATGGTGATTGCGGCCTTGGCGGGCTCGTTGAGCAACTCGGGCAGGTAGTTGCCGGCCGGGTCGTCGATGCCGATCCGGCGGTCCTCGACCAGGCGCATGACGCAGGGGGTGGTGGCCACCACCTTGGTCAGCGAGGCGGCGTCGAAGATCGTGTCGGCGGTCATCGGTTCCGGCCCGGGAACCGTGGCGCGCCGGCCGTAGGCCCTGGTGTGGACCGCGCCGTGGTGCTCGAGCCAGACGACGCCGCCCGGCAGGCGCCCGGCGGCGATCGCCTGCTCGACGGCGGCATCGATCTCGGCCAGCACCGGCGCACGGAGCACGCCGTCGCCGGTGGCGCCGGCCGCCGCGGCGGCCAGCGCGATGGCCAGCAAGGCGGGGCGGGTCACTTGATCTCGATCGTGACCTTCTCCTTGGTTTCGACCTTGACCCCCTTGATGCCCTTGAGCATGTCGGCGAGTTCCTCGGGCTTCTTGTTTTCCATCTGCTCGAGGACCTTCATGCCCTCGGCGTTCTGCATCAGCTCGCCGAAGTTCATCTCCATCAGCGTGACCTTGTTGCCGTCGACGTGGGTGGCGTCGGTCTCGGCGATCCCGGGCTCGACGACCAGCCGCACGGCCACCTTCATGTCGGCGAACATCGCCTTGGCCATCGCCTCGGCCTGCGGGTCCTTGGCCATCTCCGCGGCGGCGTCCGGGATCTCGGCCGGCTTGTCCTCGCCGGGCTTCACGTCCGGCTTGGGCATCATCACCGTCAGCTTGTCGCCGGCCTTCTGGAAGCGGATTGGCTCGCTCTTGGCCTTGGCGGCCTCGACCTCGGCAGCCGCGGCATCGGCGCCGGGCATGCCCGCGCCCGCGCCCTGCATGGCGTCGGTGCCGGCGTCCAACCGCAGTTGCAGCTTGTTGATGTCCTTGAAGGCATAGGTGATGCGGGCGCCCTTCTTGCCTTCCTGGTCGAGCTTCTCGACCTTCTGGAAGGTGACGCCCTCGCCCATCTTGGCGGCCTTCTTCTTGGCCGCGTCTTCGCCGAACATCTCCTCGAGCGGGTCCTTCTGCGGGGCCTGGCCTTCCGGCGCGAGCCCGCCGAGCCCGCCGAGCATCGCGCTCATCTGGGCACTGAGCAGGGTTTCCTCGACGACCGTGCCGGTGCCGTCGGACTTGACGTTCACGGTCACCTCGTTCTGCAGGCAACCGGAGAGGGTGAACAGCGCCGCCAGCGGCGCCGCGAGTCGTGCTAGCTGTTTCATCATCGGCCCGAGGCTCGCACGGATCGTCCGCCTCGGCAAGCCCGGGATGCAGCCCGGGATGCAGCCCGGCGGCAGGCGGTCCCGGCGGCGGGCATGGCGCGGTGCGGGCGGGCAGAAATCCCTTCCCCGATCGGCTCCAGCGGTTATTTTCCGCACAGCGCATCGGGATGAGTGAGCCGGCCGTCGAAATCCGCAGCCTGACCAAGGATTTCCACACCTCCTTCCGGAGGCGGCCGCTGCGTGCCGTCGACCAGGTCTCGCTGCGCATCGCGCCCGGCGAGGTCTACGGGCTGATCGGCCCCAACGGCTCGGGCAAGTCGACGACGATGAAGGCGTTGCTCGGGCTGGTGGCGCCGACCGCCGGGTCGTGCGCGATCTTCGGGCGCGACTCGCTCAAGGTGGACTCCCGCCGCGAGGTCGGGTTCCTGCCCGAGAACCCCTACTTCTACAAGCACCTGACCGGCGGCGAAACGCTGCGCTTCTACGGCCGGCTGTGCGGGTTGCGGGGGCCCTCGCTGCGCCGCCGGATCGACGAACTGCTCGGCCTCGTCGACCTGGAGGGCGCCCGCGACCGGCGCCTCGGCGGCTACTCCAAGGGGATGCTGCAGCGGGTCGGGCTGGCCCAGGCGCTGATCCAGGCGCCGCGGCTGCTGATCCTCGACGAGCCGACCGCCGGGGTCGACCCGATCGGCTCGCGCCAGATCCGCGACCTGATCCTCGCACTGCGGCGCGGCGGGATCACCGTGTTCCTGTGCTCCCACCTGCTCGAACAGGTGCAGGAGGTGTGCGACCGCGTCGGCATCATCTTCCGCGGCCGGATGGTGCGCGAAGGCACGCTCGACGAGCTGACGACCCTCGCGGACCAGAGTGAGATCGTGCTGCGCGGGGCCGACGCCGGGATGGTCGAGCGGCTGGCCGACGCCGCCCGCGCCGCGCCGGGCGTCGAGGTCGTGCGCGCCGGCCGCGCCCGCACCACGCTGGAGGACCTGTTCCTGCGCGAAACGCTCGGGCGCGGCGACGCCGCGGGCCCGCGCCCGGAGTGATGAGCCCGCCTGCCGCCCCACCGCCGATGAGCACCACCGCCAAGCGCGAACGATGGCTGAAACCGGGCCGGATCGGGGTGATCGCCGGCCACACCTTCACCCAGCTGGTGCGGATGAAGGTGTTCTACTTCATGGCGATCTTCGCGCTGATCGTGATCGTCAGCAACTTCTTCAACCTGCCCTACTTCGAGGGCCCCGAGGCGGTGGCCGAAAACCAGCTGCGGATGCTCAAGAGCGCCTCGTTCGGCGCGATGAAGCTGTTCGCGGTGGTGTTCGCGGTGGTCGCCACCGCGCTGCTGCTGCCGCGCGACGTCGAGGACCGCACCCTCTACACGATCCTCGCCAAGCCGGTGCCGCGGATCGACTACCTGCTCGGCAAGCTGCTCGGCGTGCTCGCGCTGGTGGGCGCCTCGCTGCTGCTGATGGACCTGATCATGACCGGCGTGCTCGCGTTCCGCGCCCACCTCGTGCTCGACGAGCAGATGGCGCTGGCCGACGCGCGCGGCTGGCCCGCGGAGCTGCGCCAGGCGGTGCGCGACGACGTCGGCCGGCAGGGGCCGACGTGGAGCCTGCAGGGCGGCATCGCGGCGATCCTGCTGCAGGCCGCGGTGCTGGCCGGCGTCTCGCTGCTGATCTCCACCTTCTCGACCAGCACCCTGTTCACCACCATCATCTCGTTCCTGATCTACTTCATCGGCCACCTCCAGGCCGACGCCCGCGAGTTCTGGCTGCGCAGCGCCGAGGGCGGCCAAAGCCTGTGGGGCCGGCTCGCCTCGCTGGCCGCCGCCGTGATGCTGCCCGACTTCCAGCTGTTCAACGTGGTGGACGCCGCGATCGAGGGCCAGGCGATCGCGCCGGCCACCATCGGCCAGCTCGCCGGGGTGTCGTTGCTCTACGTCGCGGCCTACACCCTGCTGAGCTGGTTCGTGTTCGCCGACAAGGAGTTCTGACCACGACGATGCACGGGGCTCGCAAGGCGGTGATCCTGCTGCTGGCGCTCGCCGGCTTCGGCGCGCTGCGCCTGCCCGTCGAGCAGCGCGTGACGCGCAGCCTCACCGGGCACGGCCTGCTGCCCGAGCGGCTCGCGCTGGGGACCCGCGAGAAACTCGGCCAAACCGGCGCGGTGGTGGCCCTCGGCGGCCTGCGCACCCTGATCGCCGCGCTGCTCAACCTCCGCGCCTACGGCTTCTTCGAGCAACAGGACTGGTTCCGCCTCGAGGACACCTTCCACACGATCGTCACCTTGGCCCCGCGCTCGATCTACTACTGGGACACCGGCGCGTGGCACCTCGCCTACAACGCCGCCAGTTACTACCAGTCCGAAGGCGCCCCCGACACCCCGGCGCTGCGCCGCCGCCACCTGTGGCGCGACGCGATCCAGCGCGGGATCGCGCTGCTCGAACGCGGCATCCGCAACAACCCCGATTCGTGGGTGCTCCCCTACCGCCTCGGCCGCCTCCACGACGATCCGCTCAAGCTCACCAACCACCCCGAGGCCGCCCGCTGGTTCGAATACGCGATCGCCCGCGGCGCCCCGCCCTACGCCCGCCGCGCCCTGCTCTGGTCGATCGCCCGCATCCCCGGCCGCGAGCGGGAAACGCTCGCCTACGCCCGCCAACTGTTCGCGGACGAGGCCAACCGGGTGCCCACCCTGCGCTGCGTCCTGTTCGCCGCCGAGTCGCGCGCCGACCCCGCCCGCCCGCCCGCCGACCGGATCGACGCCGTCTTCGACAACCACCAGCAGGCGTGGAACCAGCTCCGCGTCTACTACGACCGCTCGCTCAAGGCCCTGCCCCAGGACGGCGTCGAGCCGGCCCTGCGCTGGCTCCAGCAACGGCTCGAGGTGCCGCCCGGCGAGCGCCTGCCGGACGCCGGATCCGCCCCCGCCCCCGGCCGCTGAGGTTTCGCCGCTGAGGTTTCGCTCGACACCCGCCGCCGGCGCGGGACAAGCTCCGCCCCAGCGCCCTGCCCGTCATGCGGATCGCGTTGTTCGGTGACATTCATGCCAATTACGAGGCCCTCGATGCCGTGCTCAAGGATGCCGAAGAGCAGGGCTGCGACGGCTACATCTGCCTTGGCGACGTGGTCGGCTACAACGCCGACCCGGACCGCTGCCTCGAGCGGGTGCGCAACATGGGCTGCCCGGTGATCAAGGGCAACCACGACGAGGACACCGCCGGCACCCACTCGCTCGACCAGATGAACCCGGTGGCCGCCGCCGCCCTGATGTGGACCCGCGGCCACCTCAGCGACGAGCAGCGCACCTGGCTGCGGCGCCTGCGCATGGTCCGCCAGGTCGAGGACTTCACCGTCGTCCACAGCACCCTCGACCAGCCGGCCAACTGGAACTACGTGACCAACAAGTTCGACGCGATGTCGAACTTCTCCTATCAGTTCACCCAGGTCTGCTTCCACGGCCACACCCACGTGCCCCGCGTGTTCGTCAAGACCCAGCGGGTGACCGAGGAGCCCGCCGAGTCGATCGCGATCGAGGACGGCGCCAAGTACTTCATCAACGTCGGCTCGGTCGGCCAGCCGCGCGACGGCGACTGGCGGGCCTGCTACGCGATCTTCGACCTGCCGACCCAGACGGTGGTCTTCCGGCGCTGCGAGTACGACCTCGCCACCACCCAGCGCAAGATCCTCGCCGCCGACCTGCCCCCGATGCTCGCCGAGCGCCTCGCCGAGGGGCGCTGAAGCCCGCGCCCCGGCATCCCCCGCCCCGGCATCCCGCCCCGGCATCCCGCCCCGGCGGCGGGCGCTCAACGGGCGAGGCGCGCGAGCACCGCCTTCTGGACGTGGAGGCGGTTTTCGGCCTGTTGGAAGATGGCGTCGGCGTGGGCCTCGAGCACCTCGGCGGTGATCTCCTTGCCGCGGTAGGCGGGCAGGCAGTGGAGGACGATGTGGTCCGGGGCGGCGCGCTCGAGCAGGCGCCGGTTGACCTGATAGCCGCCGAGCGCGGCCTCCTTCTCGTCCTGGCCCTCCTGGCCCATCGACAGCCAGGCGTCGGTGTTGACGACGTGGGCGCCGGCGACGGCGGCGGCGGCGTCCTCGGTGACGGTCACGTTCGGGGCGGCGAGCGCGGCGAGGAACGCGGCCGGTGGCTGGTAGCCGGCGGGGGCGGCGACCGCCAGCTCGAAGCCGAGGTGCCTGGCGGCCCACATCCACGAGCGGGTCATGTTGGAGAACCCGTCGCCGACGAAGGCGACCTTGCGGCCTTCCCAGCCGCCGAACAGCTCGCGCACCGTGAGCAGGTCGGCGAGGATCTGGCACGGGTGCTCGTCGTCGGTCAGGGCGTTGATCGTCGGGATGCCGGACAGCCGGGCGAAGTCGACGACGTCCTGTTGGGCGTAGGTGCGGATGATGGCGCCGTGGACCATGCGGCCGAGGACGCGGGCGGTGTCCTCGATCGGCTCGCCGCGGCCGAGCTGGATGTCGCGCGACGAGAGGAACATCGCCCAGCCGCCGAGTTCGCGGATGCCGACCTCGAACGAGACGCGGGTGCGGGTGGAGGACTTGGTGAAGATCATCGCCCACGACTGGCCGGCGAGCGGCTGGGCGGCGTGGTGGCCGCGCTCGGCCTTGAGCCGGCCGGCGGCCTCCAGCAGCGAGGTGATCGTGGCGGCGGTCAGTTCCTCGATCGAGAGCAGGTGGGTCATGGCAGCGTGCGGCGGGCGGCCGGGGAAAGGGCGGACGATAGCGGCGGACCGGCGCGCGATCAAGGCGCGAGGCTTGCGAGCGCGCGGCGCAGGATCGCCAGCCCCTCGTCGACCTCGGCGTCGGTGACGTTGAGCGGCGGCAGCAGGCGCACGGTGTCGGGGCCGGCCGCCGGCAGCAGCAGGCCGAGCTCGAGGCAGCGGTTGACGACCGCCAGCGCCGGGGTGGCGGCGCCGTGGAGGGCGACGGCCGGGGGGGCGAGCGCCACGCCGACGAGCAGGCCGAGGCCGCGGACCCCGGCCACGGCCGGCAGCGCCCAGGCGTCGATCGCGGTGCGGATCCGCTGGTGCTGGCGGCGGGCGTTGGCGGCGAGGTCGTGCCCGGCGATCTCGTCGAGCACCGCCTGGGCGGCGGCGCAGACGAGCGGGTTGCCGCCGAACGTCGAGCCGTGTGAGCCGGGCCCCATGAGTGCGGAGAGCGGCGTGCCCTCCGGGTCGACCGCGCGGTCGGAGACCCAGAACGCGCCGATCGGCACGCCGCCGCCGAGGCCCTTCGCCCATGAGATGCCGTCGGGCTCGAGCTCGGGGGCGAGCGCCCGCCACGCCATCGCCTCGCCGCAGCGCGCGAACCCGCACTGGACCTCGTCGAACAGCAGCAGCAGGTCGTGCTCGCGGCAGACCGCGGCCGCCGCGCGCAGGAACGCCGGGTCGGCGACGTTGACGCCGCCCTCGCCCTGGACCGGTTCCAGCAGCACGGCGGCGGTTTCCGGGCGCACGGCGGCGCGCAGCGCGGCGGCGTCGTTGAACGGCAGGTAGCGGAACCCGGGCAGCAGCGGGTCGAACCCCTGCTGGATCTTGGCCTGGGCGGTGGCCGCCATCGAGCCGAGGGTGCGCCCGTGGAACGAGCGCGAGAAGGTCAGGACCTCGAACCGCGGGGCGCCGCCGGGCTGCGGGCGGTGGTGGCCGAAGCGGCGGGCGGTCTTGATCAGCCCGTCGTTGGCCTCGGCGCCGGAGTTGGAGAAGAACACCCGGCCGGGGAGCCGGACGTGGCGCTCGACGATCGTGCGGGCGAGCGCCGCCTGCTGCGGGATCTGATAGAGGTTGGAGACGTGGAGCAGCTCGGCGGCCTGGCGCTGGATCGCGGCGACCACCCGCGGGTGGCAGTGGCCGAGCGAGCACACGGCGATGCCGGTGCAGAAGTCCAGCAGGCTGCGGCCCTGGTCGTCGCGGACGCGGGCGCCGTGGCCGGCGACCAAGGTCACGGGGAAGCGGGCGTAGGTGGGCAGGACGAACGCGGCGAACTGTTGGGTGGTGGTCATGCGGGGTGGTCAGCGGGTGATCTCGGTGCCGATGCCGCGCTCGGTGAAGATTTCCAGCAGCAGCGCGTGCGGCAGGCGGCCGTCGATGAAGTGGACCTTGCGCACGCCGGCCTGGAGGGCGTCGACGGCGCTCCGGATCTTGGGGATCATGCCGCCGGAGACGGTGCCGTCGGCGAGCAGGGCGCCGGCCTCGGCGGCGCTGACCGACTGGATCAGGCTCTCGGGGTCGGCGGGGTTGCGGAGCAGGCCCGGGACGTCGGAGAGATAGACGAGCTTGGTGGCGCGCAGTTCCTTGGCGAGGGCGGTGGCGGCGAGGTCGGCGTTGATGTTGAGCGGCTTGCCGGTGGCCAGTTCGGCGGCGAGCGGCGAGATCACCGGCACGATGCCGAGGTCCTGGGCGGCGTCCATCTTCTCGAGCTGGCAGCCGACGACCTGGCCGACGCGGCCGAGGTCGACGCGCCGGCCGGCCTCGTCGGTGCCATGGATGCGCTCGCCGATGAACACGTCGGTGCCGGGGATGCCGACCGCCTTGCCGCCGAACTCGCGGATCGTGTTGACCAGGCCGGGGTTGATCTCCTCGGACAACGCGCGCTCGACGATCGCGATCGCCTCCGGGGTGGTGACGCGCAGGCCGCCGACGAACTGGGGCTCGAGGCCGGCCTGGCGCATCGCGGCGCTGATCGCCTTGCCGCCGCCATGGACGACCACCGGGTTGATGCCCGCGATCTCGAGGAACACGACGTCGCGCATGACGCTGCGGACCAGCTCGCGGTCCTCCATCGCGGCGCCGCCGAGCTTGACCAGGAAGGTCGTGCCGCGGAACGCCTGCAGATAGGGCAGCGCCTCGATCAGCACCGAAGCCTTGTCGATCGGTTGGCGAAGGGGCATGCGCGGGTTGTAACGGGCCGGCGCGCCGACGGCGAGCACCATGTGCGCCCCTAACGCTTCCGCCGCGGCTTGCGCCCCTTGGAGGACGCCGGCCGCACGGGGCGGGCCGGAAGCCGCGGCGCAGGCGCCGGCGGCTCGGGTGCCGGCTCGGGCGCCGGCGGCTCGGGCTGGGGTTCGGGTGGCGGTTCCGGCTTGGCCGGCGGTTCGGCGGGCGGCTCGGCGGCGGGCTGCGTGGGCCGGCAGCACGGGCTGGCGAGCCAGCCGGCGAGCGGGGCAATGGCGAGCGCGAGTGGCGGCGAGGCGGTGTGGAAGGCGGCGAGCGTGATCCACGCGCTGCCGATGCCGGCGAGCACGGCGGCGGCGGCCAGCGGGTGGCGCAGGCGTGGCCGCAGCCCGCACAGCCAGGCGCTGAGCCCGGCGAGCGCGGCGACGACGAGGATCTCGATCGCGGTGTGCGGGCGCGGGATCGGGTTGACCAGCCCGGCGCGGGGGGCGCGGTCGAGCGCCACCAGCACGTCGGCGAGCGCTTGCGCGTAGGCGCGCTCCGGTTCGGGCGCGGCGCTGCGGTCGTCGCGGATGACCAGCGGCAGCAGCGCCGGTTGCAGGGTCTCGGGCCGGGGCTCCCCGGCGGCGACGATCAACGCCGCGGCCGGGGTGACGACCGTGCGGCTCGCAGTGCCCGGGCTGACCGCCGCCCGGCCGTGCAGGTCGATCGGGATGATCGGCCCGTCGGGGCCGAGGCGGATGTCGCGGCCGGGGGTGATCACCAGCTCCGCGGCCCCGACGTGGAAGCGCGCCATCATCACCCCCAGCGGCAGGGCGACGACCACCCGGTCGTCCCAGCGCGCGAGCAGCGGGACCATCGCCGGCGTTTGCCGGGCGGAAAAATCCGGGGCCGCCTCGCTCTCGAGCCGGGTGAATGCGGCGAGCGCGGCGGCCTCACCGCACAGCGGGTTGGGCAGCGCCACCTGGTTGACGACCGGCAGCGGGCCGGCGTCGCCCCGGATCCGCGCCACCGGCACCGCCAGGCGGGCGAACGCCGGCGGCGGCGCCGCCGGCGAGATCCCGCGGGCCAGCGGCACGCCGACGACCGCCGGCTCGAACCCGTCTAACTGGTGATTCACGGCGGCGACGGCGATCGGGTCGGGGTCGTCCCAGGCCAGTGGCACGGCCAGCGCCAGCTGTCGGTGGCCGAGTTGGCGGAGGTTGGCGAGGACCACCAGCACGTCGGCCGGGCTCGGCGGGCTGGCCTCGAAGATCCCCTCGGGGTCGTCGGTGACCGCGAGGAAGCGCGGCGGCGGCAGCTCGCCGGCGGGCACCCGCACCGGCGCCCCGCGGACGCGCCGCGCGTCGGTGTGGCCGCCGGTCCCGGCCAGCGTCGCCGGGTCGTCGCCGGTCCGGGCTAACAGGAACTGGAGGAGGTGGCGGTCGGCGGTTTCCAGCCACCGCAGCCGGGGCCCGATGCCGAGCACGCACAGGCCGGCGCCGAGCGCCACCGCCGCGACGGTCAGTCGCTGCCTGGCGCGGCGGGCGGCGGCGGGGGTCATGCGGGCGGGCGGCCGGGCGGCCGGGTGCGGGTTTCACGCGAGCTGCTCGGCGGCGTCGAGCACCGGGGCGAGGGGCGCGGCGAGCGGGGTGCCGGCGACCACCTGGCGGAGGTGGCGGGCGGCGGTCGGGACGTGCTGGCGGTACCAGTGTTTGCCGAGGTTGCGGCTGATGTTGCCGTAGGCGCCGAGCGCCTGCATCAGGCGCTGTGCGGCGCAGGCGTTGAACAGCGACTGCTCCGGGCGGTCCTCGGCGATCTCCTCCCAGAGTTCCATCAGCCGCTCGCACTCGGCGGGCGAGTGGTCCAGGTACGGGTCGTGGACCAGCGAGGCGAGGTCATACTCCTGGCGGCCCCGGCGCAGGCCCTGGAAGTCGAGCAGCCACGCCTGCCCGCCCCGGACCATGATGTTCTGCGACTGGAAGTCGCGGTGGACGAGGTGGCGGTGGGTCGAACCGAGCTGGGCGGCCAGCGCGCCGAACGCCGGGTGGCCGCGCAGCGGGCCGGCGTCCAGCCCCAACAGCTCCTCGACCAGGTGCTCGAAGAAGTAGTCCTGCTCCCAGCGGTAGAGCCCGGCGTCGAACGGCGGCATCAGCTCGAGGTCGTCGGGCGCCTTGGCGTAGAACAGGCGGTCGATCTGCTCGAGCGCGGAGCGGTAGAGCGGCAGCCGCTGCCCGAACGGCTCGGCCCGCAGGTCCAACAGGTGGGTGTCGCCGAGGTCCTCGACCAGGCAGGCCTTGCGCGACGGGTTGTCGTGGAGGACCGCGGGCACCCGCACCTTGGCCTTGTGCAGGAAGCGGGCGACCGGGACGAAGTGCCGGTTGTCGGCGCGCTCGTCGGTGGCGTGGATGCCGATGAACGGTTCGTGGCCGGGGGCGCGCACGCGCATGATCGTGCGCCCCGAGGCGCCGCGCTGGATCGGCTCGAGGACCACGGGCACGCTCGGGTCCACGCCGAGGTAGTGGCGGGCGGTGGAGAGGATGGCGTCGGTCGGCATCGCGGCGGCGACGGTTCGGAATCGGGCGCGGGATGGCAAGCGGGAAGGGCGGCTAGTCCCAGGCCGTCGGCAGCGCCGGGTCGGCGTGGTGCGCGAAGCACAGGCGGATCTGCTCCGGCTGGATGCGGTAGGGGCACAGTTCCGGCAACTGGCCGGGGGTGAAGAACTCCACTCCGGAGATCTCGAGCGAGGTGGCCGGCGCGCCGCCGCGGCGCACGCACAGGAAGAACAGCTTGTAGACGTGCTCGGGCTGCGGCGGGTGGCCGTGGCGGTCGCGGTCGAGCACCGCGACCAGCCGCTCGACGCCGACCTCCAGGCCGGTCTCCTCGCGCAGCTCGCGGGCCACGTTCTCCGCCGGCGTGTGGTTGAGGTCGGCCCAGCCGCCGGGCAGCGTCCACAACCCGCTGGCAGCCTCGCGGACGAGCAGGATGCGGCCGTCCTCGATCACCGCGCCGCGGACGTCGACCTTGGGGGTGGCGTAGCCGAACTCCAGCGGCCAGCGGAACCCCGGGCAGGCCGCGTGCAGCACCTCGGAGGCGATCTGGTGGAGCCGCCGGTAGCGCTCGAGGTCGTAGGGCCCCTCCGAATAGCGCAGGCCGGCCTCCGCCATCGCCTTCAGTTCGCGCGAGAGTGCAAGCAGCGACGCGGGCATGCACCGAGGATCGCCAATCGGCCGCCGCAGGCAAGGGGCCAATCAGCAACGGCCCCACCGCCGCCCGCCGCCCCCGCCTTCTCCCGCCACCCGCCCGCCCTCTCGGGGACATGCTCCGGAGCTGCCAAACTGCAGCCCCGGATCCGCGCTCGCGCCACGCCGTCCCGGCTGAGCAGCCGGGCAGCATCGGGGTGCGAGGATTTCGCATCCGTGTGCCAGGCTGATGTTCCCGGATGCGGCGCCGGTCGGGGGCCGCCGTGGCGGGTCACCGGACGAGTTTCCCGCTGGCGGTGAGCGGCAGGTGTTGGACGAGGGTGACGGCGACCGGCACCTTGTGGGGGGAGAGGGCGGCGCGGCAGGCGGCGCGGAGGGCGGCGGGATCGGGGGAGGCGCCGGGTGCGGGGAGCACGTCGGCGACCGGCACGGCGCCGAAGACCTCGTGTTCGCGGGGGACGACGCGGCTGCGGGCGACCCCGGGTTGGGCATCGAGCACGGCCTCGACCTCCTCGGGGAAGACCTTCATGCCGCCGACGTTGATCACGCACCTGTGCCGGCCGAGGATCTGCAGGTCGCCGTCGGCGTCGCGCATGCACAGATCGCCGGTCGTGAACCAGCTGTCGCGGGTTGCCTCGGCCCGCGGCTGCCATGGATCGAGGTAGGCGTCGAACATCCCCGGTCCGCGCAGCCACAGCTCGCCCGGTTCCCCTGCCCCGGCCTCAGCGCCGGAATCGGCGCGCAGCGAGACCTCCCACCCCGGCAGCGGCCGGCCCACCGATTCCGGCTTGGTGGCCGCCGCGGCGAGGTTGAGCAACGGCAACCCGCACTCGATCACCCCGAGCCCCTGCACCAGCGGGCGGCCAAAGCGCGCGTGAAACGCCGCCGCGGTCGCCGCCGGCAGCCGGGCGGCGGTGCTCACCGCCAGCCGCAGCGCCGGCCAGCGGAGGCCTCCGGGATCGGCCGCCAGCAGCGCATGGTGGAACGGCGCCCCGTAGAGGACGGTCGCCCCGCTGCGTGCGGCGGCGTCGAGCATGCCGGCGGCCAGCCGCGCCGTCTCGACCACGGTGGTCGCACCGAAATAGAGATAGAGCACGATCGAAACCGCGAAGTGGTGGGCCATCGGGAGCACCCACAGCACCCGGTCGGCGGGGCCGATCGCCAGCCCGCGGTTGGCGGCCTCAACCCGCTCCACCAGCGACCGGTGCGACAACACCACCCCCTTGCTGGCGCCGGTGGTGCCCGAGCTGAAGCGGATGAACGCCGGCCCGAGGGCCTCGAACGCCGCCTCCGGAAACCGCGGCCGGCCCGGGTGCAGCAGCCGCCCGCGCAGGGACCACCGCGGTTCCAACACCTCCGTGCCGCCCGGCCAATCGTGGCCGCCAAGCACCAGCACGCCATGGAGCGCGGTGGTGCCCGCCAACTGGTCGCGCTCCGGCGGCGTCAGCTCGCCGGCCAGCGGCACGAAACACCCGCCGGCGCGCAGGACCGCCAGCGCGACGACCAGGTAGTCGATCCCGTTGTCGCCCAGCACCCCGATCCGCGGCACCGGCGCGGCCTGCCACGCCGGCCACCGCCGCAGCCGCGCCGCCAGTTCGCCGACCCGCCCGAGCAGTTCGCCGTAGCTCCACTCCCGCCCGCCCATCCACACCGCCGGCCACCCCGGTTCCACGCGCCGCTCGATCGCCCCGACGATGTTCACGCGGCCGAGGATCCAGACCGGGCGCTGCGGTGGCAAGAAGAGTCAGAGGCCGGCTGGCCCTTCTTCGCCCTGCGGGCTACGAAGGGCTGACCGCTGACCCTTCTTCGCCCTGCGGGCTACGAAGGGCAGGCCGCTGACCGCCATCCCCTCCCCTTTCCCCCCTTGCATCGGTGGCTTTGCCTCCTGCATCTTGCAGGCCATGGACCCGCGCGCGCTCGGCATCTTCGACTCCGGGGTCGGCGGCCTGACGGTGGTCCGCGCGGTGCAGGACCTGCTGCCCGCCGAAGCGATCGTCTACCTCGGCGACACCGCGCGCGTCCCCTACGGCTCGAAGAGCCCGGAAACCATCCGCCGCTTCGCCGAGGAAGACGTGCGCTTCCTCGCCGCCCACCAAGTGAAGGCGGTCGTGGTCGCCTGCAACACCGCCACCGCCCACGCCCTCGCCCACCTGCGCGCCACCTTCCCGCTGCCGGTCGTCGGGGTGATCGAGCCGGGGATCGAGGCGGTGCTCGCCGACCCGGCCGCCGAGCGCGTCGCCATCATCGCCACCCGCGGCACCATCCGCTCGCATGCCTATCAGCACGCGCTCGCCCAGCGCCGCCCCGGGCTGGTGATCCTCGACCAGCCCGCCCCGCTGCTGGTGCCGCTGGTCGAGGAGGACTGGATCGAACACCCGGCCACCGAGGCCGCCCTCCACACCTACCTCGACCCGCTGCTGGCCCGCGGCATGGACACCCTGCTGCTCGCCTGCACCCACTACCCGCTGCTGATGCCCAAGCTGCGCGCGATGCTCGGCCCGCGCATCCGGCTGGTCGACTCCGCCACCACCTGCGCCGAACACCTGCGCGCCGAACTCGCGCGCCGCGACCTGCTGGCCCCGGCCGGTGCCGCCGGCGGGCTCGAGATCCACCTGACCGACCTCTCCGAGCAGTTCGAAACCCTCGCCCGCCGCTTCCTGCGCAGCGCCCCGCCACGAATCCGCCGCGCGGAACTGTAAACCTAAAAAGGAAAATGCCGGACCACGGATTGCGCGGGTTACGCGGATTTCGGTGCGGCTTGGTTCCCCTCGCCTGTTCACCTGCCGGATGAATCCGCCATCCATCGCAACTCATTCAACACCCGTGCAATCCGGGCAATCCGTGGTTTTCATCTCCGAATCCAGGGTAAACTGCTAGCCGCCGCCCGGCCGCGCGCCGGCGCGGCTGCGGAAGCACACCCCGACGGCCACCGTCACCAGCGTGCCGGCCATGATCCGCCAGGTGAAGGCGATCGTCGGCAGCCACCGCGGGGCAAACAGCGGCTCGCGCGCGTTGCGGTGCCGCAGCGCCGCCTCGGCCTGTGCCTCGGTCAGGCGGGCCGCCGCCGCCAGCTCGGCGAGCGCCGGCGCCGGGCCGTCGGCCGGAGCGGCCGCCACCAGCGCCGCCGCCGCGCGCCGCACCCGCGCCTCCTTGTCGTGGCAGATGTCCCACACGTCGTTGTGCGCGCCGCTCAGCACCAGGGTGGCCACCAGCCCGGCGAGCATCGCGGTCAGGTTGCCGGTGCAGTTGCCGCGGGTCCTGGTCAGCATCCCGATCAGGAACACCCCCAGCAGCGACCCGTAGGTGTAGCCGAAGCTGCCGAGGACGATCGGGATGATCCGCAACTCCGGGTTCCTCAGCTTGAGCCACGCGGTCGCAATCCCGATCAGCGCCAGCAGCACCGCAAACCCCACCGTCGCCACCCGCGCCGCCCGCATCTGCTCGGCCGACGACGCCCGCTGCCGGAACACCCCCACGTACCAGTCCTTGGTGAAGGTCGTCGCCAGCGCGTTGAGCGCGGTCGAGAGCGAGCCCATCGCCGTGGCGAACAGGCCCGCCGCCAGCAGCCCGCGCAGCCCCGGCCCGAGCTCGTGGACCATGAACCACGCGAAGATCCCCGGGTCGTGCTCCGGCGCCCGGGCCGGGTTCATCTGATAGAACCGCCACAGCAGGATGCCGATCGCCAGAAACCCCAGCACCACCGGCAGGTCCGCCAGCCCCGAGAGGATCACCGCGCGCTGGCCGCGCCGGTGGTCCGAGGAGGTCAGCATCCGCTGCACCATGTCCTGGTCGGTGCCGTGGGTCGCCAGGGTGGTGAACACCGAGCCGAGCAGCGCCGCCCAGATGGTGTACTCCTGCTCGAGCACGAACTTGACGAAGCCCCCGGCCGTCTGCCCCGGCCGCACCCCGGTGTCGATGAACACCGGCGCCTGCAGCGCCGCCGCAAGGCCGCCCCAGCCGCCGGTCCGGTCGAGCAGCCAGAAGAACACGTAGGCCGCCGAGCCGAACATCAGGGTGACCTGGATCAGGTCGGTCCAGACCACCGCCTTGATCCCGCCGAGCGTGGTGTAGACCGCGGTCAGCACGGTGATCAGCCCGACCGCGACGGCGTAGATCGCCAGTTCCTGGTGGAAGCGCTCCTCGGGCGCCATGGTGCGGAACTCCGGGTGGGCCACCTCCCACGCCAGCACCAGCAGGATCGCGGCCACGAACAGCCGCGACCCGCTCGCCAGCGAGCGGGTCAGCAGGAACACCGCCGAGGCGAGCCGGCGGGTCAGGCGCCCGAAGCGGATCTCGAGGAACTCATAGATCGAGACCACCTTGTAGTGATAGAACGGCTTGATGAAGATCGCGGCCACCAGCAGCCGGGCGATCACCGTGCCGATCACCAGCTGGGCGTAGAGGAAGCTGCGCTTGGCGAACCCCTCCGAGGGCGTGCCGAGGAAGGTCCCGGCCGAGATCTCCGCCGCGAGGATCGACGCCAGCACCGCCCACCACGGCAACGAGCGGTCGCCCATCGCGTAGCTCTCCATCGTCCGCTGCCCGCGCGCCGCCCGCAGCCCGATGCTGATGATGACCACGAAATAGACGCCGATGATCACCAGGTCGGGCCCGAACCTCGCCATGCGCGCAGTCTCCCGCAGCCCCACCGGCAAGGAACAGCCAAAAGACGCCGCCCGGAACCCGGGCAGGAATGCAAGACCGCGGGGCCGCCGGACCGCACCGGGGGCAGTTGCCGCAGCGCCGCAGGACAGTTCGCAGGCGACGGGCAGACGGGTCGCAATTCAGGCGAGCAACAGGCGCGCGGCCAGCAGCCACAGCGCCACCCCGAAACCCGCGTCGATCCAGCGCGCCCCGCGCTGATAGGCGGCCCGCGCCGGCGGGGCCTGCAACAGCCACGCCCAGGCAACCCACAGCACGAGCCCCTGGCCGACGATCACCGCCCACAGGGCGGCCGGCCACCACGGCGGCCGCGGACCTGTTAGAAACGAGGCGGCCGCCGCGGCCAGGAACAGCACCACCTTCGGGTTGAGCAGGTTGCACAGCAGGCCGCGGCGCCATGCGGCGGCGCACCGGCCGGCGGCGGCCACCGGGGCGGCGCCGGCCGGCGCCGGCCGCCATGCGGCGCGCAGCAGCCCGAACCCGAGCCACCCGAGGTAGGCGGCGGCGAGCGGCCGGGCGACCGCGGCGAGCGGGCTGCCCGGCGCCAGCAGCGCGGCGGTGCCGCCGATCGCGAGCGTGGCGTGCACCGCGAGCCCGGTTGCGATGCCGGCGGCGGTCCACGCGCCGGCGCGGCCGCCGAGCGCGAGCGCGGTGCGCGTGAGCAGGATCATGTCCGGCCCCGGGCTGAACTGGCCGAGCACCATCACCCCTGCAAACACCAGCAGTTCCCCAGCATTGTTCACCGGCTGCGGGGGCGGAGTGTTCGGGCCCTCCACCCGCCCGACAAGCCGGAATCGCGCCCGGCCCAACGACGCCCCGCCCCGCGGGATGCGTTTTGACTTTTCCGCGGCGCGCCCTAGCCTTCCCGCCCCATGGCCGCCCGCCGGCGGCCCGCCGGCGCGCCCGCCGGCGCACCCGCCCCGACCCCGCGACCACCGCCCCATCCGTTCCGGCCGACCATGGACACCCTGCGCACCTTCACCACCGGCTCCGGCGCCGAGGGCCTCCTTCATTCGCTGCCGGCGCTGGCCGAACAGGGGTTCCCGCGCCTCCACCGGCTGCCGGTTTCGATCCGGATCGTGCTCGAGTCCCTGCTGCGCAACCGCGACGGCTCCCGCGTCACCGAAGCCGACGTGCGCAACCTCGCCGCCTACGACCCGCACCACCCCGGCAGCTACGAGATCCCCTTCATCGTCGCCCGCATCGTGCTGCAGGACTTCACCGGCGTGCCGCTGCTCGTCGACCTCGCCGCGATGCGCGACGCCGCGGTCCGGCGCGGCGCCGACCCCGCCACGATCGAGCCGCTGGTCCCCGTCGACCTCGTCGTCGACCACTCGGTGCAGGTCGACTTCGCCGGCAGCCCCGCGGCGCTCGGCCGCAACATGGAGATCGAGTTCCTCCGCAACCGCGAGCGCTACGCGTTCCTCAAGTGGGGACGGCAGGCGTTCGAGACCTTCGCGGTGGTCCCGCCCGGCATCGGCATCGTCCATCAGGTCAACCTCGAGTTCCTCGCCAAGGGCGTGCTCGCGCGGGCGCCGGAAACCCCCGGCGCATCGCCCCCGCTCTACTACCCCGACACCGTGGTCGGCACCGACTCCCACACCACCATGGTCAACGGCCTCGGCGTCGTCGGCTGGGGAGTCGGCGGGATCGAGGCCGAGGCCGGGATGTTAGGCCGGCCGGTCTCCTTCCTGGCGCCCGAGGTCGTCGGCGTCCACCTGCACGGCCGGCTCGCCGGCGGGGCCACGGCCACCGACCTCGCGCTGCGGGTCACCGAGCTGCTGCGCCGCCACGGGGTGGTCGGCAAGTTCGTCGAGTTCCACGGCCCGGGCGCCGCCGCGCTCAGCCTGCCGGACCGGGCGACGATCGCCAACATGGCCCCGGAATACGGCGCGACGATGGGGTTCTTCCCGGTCGACGGGGAAACGATCGCCTACCTGCGCGGCACCGGCCGCCCGCCCGAGCTGTGCGCCACGGTCGAGAACTACTACCGGGCCCAGCGGCTGTTCGGCATCCCCGGCAAGGGCGAGTGCGACTACACCGACGTGCTGGACCTCGACCTCGCCACCGTCGTCCCCTCGGTCGCCGGCCCCAAGCGCCCGCAGGACCGCATCGACCTCCCCGCCCTGGGCGCCACGTTCGACGCCCTGCTCGGCTCACCCGCGGCCGCCGGCGGCTTCGGCGTGCCCGCCGGCCAGCGCAACCGCCGCGTCCGCGCGACGCTCGGCCAACCGCCCGCCGCCCCGGACGCCGCCGCCGCCCCGGTGCCGGTCGAGCTGCGCCACGGCTCGGTGCTGATCGCGGCGATCACCTCCTGCACCAACACCTCCAACCCGAGCGTCATGCTCGCCGCCGGCCTGGTCGCCAGGAAGGCGAACGCCCGCGGCCTGGTCGTCCCGCCCCACGTCAAGACCTCGCTCGCCCCGGGGTCGCGCGTCGTCACCGACTACCTGGCGGCCACCGGCCTGCAGGCCGAGCTCGACCGGCTCGGCTTCCACACCGTCGGCTACGGCTGCACCACCTGCATCGGCAACTCCGGGCCGCTCCACCCGGCGCTCGAGGCCGCGCTCCGGGAGGGCGACCTCGTCTGCGCCGCGGTGCTCTCCGGCAACCGCAACTTCGAGGCCCGCATCCACGGCTCGATCAAGGCCAACTTCCTGATGTCCCCGCCGCTGGTCGTCGCCCTCGCGCTCGCCGGCCGCGTCGACCTCGACCCCGCCACCGAACCGTTAGGCACCGGCCGCGACGGCACGCCGGTGTTCCTCGCGGACATCTGGCCGACCCAACGGGAACTCGGCGCCCAGCTCGCCGCCGCCCTCAGGCCCGAGGCCTTCCACCGCCTCTACCGCGACCTCGACGCCGCCAACCCGCTGTGGGGCGCCATCGACGGCGGCGGCGGCGCCACCTACCCGTGGGACGCGGCGTCCACCTACATCCAGCCCCCGCCGTTCTTCGACATCGGCTCGCTGGCCGGCAGCGACATCCTCGGCGCCCGCCCGCTCGGGATCTTCGGCGACTCGGTCACCACCGACCACATCTCCCCCGCCGGCGCGATCAAGCCCGGCTCGCCCGCCGGCCGCCACCTGATCGCCCGCGGCGTCGCCCCCGCCGACTTCAACTCGTACGGCGCCCGCCGCGGCAACGACCGCGTGATGACCCGCGGCACCTTCGCCAACGTCCGCCTCCGCAACCTGATGTGCCCCGGCATCGAGGGCGGCTACACCCTGTTCTTCGGCGCCGCCGAGGTCCCCGCGCCCGACGTCGACATCCCCTCCCCGCCCGGCGCCAAGCCCACCTTCATCTACGACGCCGCCACCGCCTGGCAGGCCGAGCGCACCCCGCTGGTCGTCATCGCAGGCGATGACTACGGCATGGGCTCCTCGCGCGACTGGGCCGCCAAGGGCACCCGGCTGCTGGGCGTGTCCGCCGTCGTCGCCCGCTCGTTCGAGCGCATCCACCGCTCCAACCTCGTCGGCATGGGCGTGCTGCCGCTCACCTTCGCCAACCGCGACGACTTCGACCAGGTCAGGGGCCTCGCCGACGCCACCTTCGACATCACCGGCATCCGCGGCCCGCTCACGCCAATGCAGCCCGCCACCATGGTCGCCCACCGGCCCGACGGCACCACCCTGACCATCCCCCTCAGGATCCGCCTCGATACCCCGGCCGAGGTCGACTACTATCAGGCCGGCGGCATCCTCCCCTACGTGCTGGAGCGGTTGCTCCCGCGGTCAGCCGCGTGATCGGCGGTGCGGGGGCGGGGGGCGGGGGAGGGGGCCGGGGCCGGGGGAGAAAGGATCCAAGGGACCGAAGGGACCAAAGGGACCTAAGGGACCTAAGTTCCGCGCCTTTGGTCCCTTAGGTCCCTTTGGTCCCTTTCCCGCCTTTGGTCCCTTTCCCGCCTTCCGTCCCTTTCCCGCCTCCCGCTCTTGCAGTCCCCCCCCCTTCCCCCTCACCCCCGCGCCTGCGGGCGAGCCGCGCGCGGGTCATCGCCTCGCTCAGGCCACCGTGGTTGACATACTCCCTCTCAAGCGACCGGAGCTGCCGGTCGAGCAGGTAGTTGGTCAGCTTCACCAGCCCGGCGATCGCATTCACGCACACCGCCGGGTCCGGGTGTTCGATCGCCCTGCGGAATGTATCGTAGCCGGCATCCGGTTGCCGGTTCAACTCGCGCATCCGCCGGGTGCACGCGTGGCCGCGCCCCCACTCCGCGATCCCCCGGTCGCGCATGAAATCGCGGTAGTCCTCGAGCAACTCCTCCAGGCTGGCGCGTGCAACGCAGGTCAGGTTCAGCCCGTCTGGTCCAAGCCCCACTGCCGCGGCGGCGGCCGGTCACACGATCTCCTCCTTCGCGCGGTCCCACCGCACCTGGCGGCGTTGGCGGTAGGCCTCGACCGACATCACCAGCGTGACCGCCTCGATGAACGCCTCGTCCTCGTTGCACTGCGGCCGCTCGCGGGTGCGCACGCAGGCGAGGAAGTCCTGCAGGTGGTCCGGCTTGTTGTGTTCCTTGCCGGGCTTGAAGAAGAAGCCCGGCTTGGCCTGCTGGTAGACCGCCGGCCGGTGGTCGGCCTCGTCGCCGAAGACCTCGAACTGCGAGGCGCTCTGGCCGATCTCGCTGAACACCATCCGGCCGCCGCGCCCGATGTACTCCGGCGTCTGCCCGCGGTGCGAGTTCATGCACCCCTCGAAGGTCACCGCGCAGTTGTGCTCCTCGAAGACATAACTCGACAGCCAGGTGTCCGGCACCTCGCGGTCGTCCTTCCAGAACGCGTTGTGGCCCTGGGTCGTGCAGGTGTCCGGGATCCCGTGGCGCAGCACCGTCTGGACGTGGTCCAGCTCGTGGCTGAGCAGGTCGCCGGCCTGGCCGGTCCCATACGGCCAGTAGCAGCGCCAGTGCCAGAAGTGCCGCTCGTTGAAGTCGATCGCCGGCGCCGGGCCGAGCCAGCGTTCCCAGTCGAGGTCCCGCACGACCTGCTGCGGGTCCGGCCGGTCGTAGGCGCTGTAGTAGCCATACCAGCGCCACGGTGGCCGCGCCGGGTCCCCGTTGAAGAAACGGCCCGTGTTGACCAGGCTCACCGCGCCGATCGCGCCGTCCTCGATCATCCTGCGGGCCACGTCCGCCGCGGCCAGCTGCCGGCCCTGGTGGCCGAGCTGCATCACCGCCTTGGCCTTCTTCACCGCCTCGCGCATCCGCTTGGCCGCCGCCACCGAGGTCGTCCAGCCCTTCTCGCAGTAGACGTCCTTGCCGGCCGCCACCGCGTCCAGCAGCATCTGCTCGTGCCAGTGGTCGGGCGTGGCGATGATCACCGCCTCGACCTGCGGGTCGGCGAGCATTTCCTTGTAGTCGACGAACGTCTTCACCTGCGGGTTGTTCGCCGGCTCGATCCCGCGTTGCAGGTGCGGCTGGTAGACATCGCAGATCGCGACCACCTTGCAGGCCTTGCTCGAGCCGGCCACGCGGATCAGGTCGATGCCCCGCGTGCCGATGCCGATCTGGGCGATCCGCACCGGCTCGGCTGTCGGCTCGGCGCCGCGCAGGACCGCCGGCGCGGCCACGGCACCGGCGGCAACCGCCGCCGCGGCCCTGCCGCTCGCCTGGATGAAGTCACGACGGGTGATGGATTCGGATGGGTTCATGGGATCGGTCCGATCGCGGGGCCCGATCGGATGGAGGTTCGGTTCGGGATGCGGCTCACGGCCTCGCAGGCCGGGCGCCCCCGCGCCGGCCTGGCACCGGCTCGGGCGCATTGGCATACACCCACCCCGGCCGGGATCTTGCACCGGACAGGAACGTGGGACACCCGCGCATTCCACCCCTGCCGGGAGAGGGCGAACGGAACCGCAACGCCCCGCCGGCATCGGCCCCAGCGCCCGGCCGGATGATTTCCGCAGAAAATTTGAACATCCGCCATGGTCGACTGTCTACCCCCTTGAAGCCCGCCGCAAGGGGTGGCTTCATGTAAGGGTGAACAGCACAAGTCAGCCGTAAAACCCGTGGGTGCGGGTGTTAGGGTTGATGGATTCGGCCGCCGGGGGTGGGACCCCGGCGGCCATTCCATTTCCGCCCCGGCCGCAGCCCCCGGGCCCGCCCGGCGGGTGCCGGGTGAACGGAAACACGGCGGCCGGATCGGCCGGCTCAACCGTCCCCGGGCCCGCGCAGCCGCACCCAAGTGGCCCCCCACGACCCCGACCCGGCGCCCGCGGGGTACTGGAAGTCAAGTACTTCCGGCAGGCGCCGGAGCAGCCGGTGCACGCCCTCGCGCAGCGTCCCGCTCCCCTTGCCGTGCACCACCCGCACGGTCAGGATCCCGCGCTTGCGGCACTCGGCGAAGTACTCGGGCAGCAATTCGCCGATCTCCCCCGGCCGGAACGTGTGCAGGTCCAGCTCGCCGGTGATCGGGATTTCGTGCGGCTGCTCGTCCATCGCCCCCCCCGCGCCGTCACTCGAACCGGTTCGCCTGCACGAAGTCCGGGTCGCCGTTGAGGAAGTTCACCAGGTTGCGGGTGGCGCGCATCGCCTGGCGCTCGACCGACTCGAAGGTGCGCGACCCGATGTGCGAGGTGATCACGCAGTTGGGCGCGCGCAGCAGCGGGTGGTCGGCCGGCGGCGGCTCCCGGTCGAGCACGTCCGCCCCGTAGCCGCCGAGCTTGCCGCTCTCGAGCGCCGCCACGACGTCGGCCGTGGCCACGATCTCGCCGCGCGCGCAGTTGAGCACGATCGCGCCGTCCCGCATCGCCGCGATCCGCTCGCGGTTGATCATCCCGCGCGTCTCGTCGGACAGGAAACAGTGCAGCGAGACGACGTCCGCCCCGGCCAGCACCTCGTCCACCGTCGCGCAGCGCCGCACCCCGTGCGCCGCCGCAAACGCCTCGTCCCAGAACGGGTCGCAGCCGATGACCGGCATCCCGAACGCCCGCGCCCGCACCGCCACCTCCTTGCCGATCCGCCCGAGCCCCACGATCCCCATCGTCTTGCCCAGCACCTCGTGGCCGGTGATCCGCCGCCACTCGCCCTGCCGCGCCGCGCCCGCCACCGCCACCAGGTGCTTGGCCAGGCACAGCAGCAGCCCGAACGTATGCTCCGCCACCGTGGTGTGGTTGACCCCGGGCGTGAACAGCACCGGCAGCCGCAGCGAGGAAGCGTGGCCCACGTCGATCTTGTCCAGCCCGATCCCATACTTCGAGATCACCCGCAGCCGCGGCAGCGACCGGTCGATCACCGCCGCGGTGATCGCGTCGTCCCCGCACAGCAACCCGTCGAACCCGCCGGCCAGCTCCAGCATCCGCGCCTCCGGCAGCGGCCCGCGCTCGCGGACGACCTCCCAGCCCTGCGCCTCCAGCAACCCGTGGTGCGGGCCCGGCGTGTCCTGATACGACGTGGTGGTCAGCAGGATGCGCGTCATCTGCCGCTGCTTATGTGCCCGCCGCCGCCCCACGCCAAGCCCAAAGGGGGGTGGCGAGTGACGAGTGACGAGTGACGAGTGGAAGGCAGCGGAGCTTCGCGCGGAGCTCTCTTCCACTCGCCACTCGCCCCTTCTTCGCCCTACGGGCTACGAAGGGCAGGCACTCGTCACTCGTCACTCGTCACTCGTCACTCGTCACTCGTCACTCGTCACTCGTCACTCGTCACTCGCCACTCGCCACCCCCAGCAGCACGAGCATCGCCCGGAACACGTCCTCGGCGCGCTCGACGGCGACCGGGGCGCCGATCGCCACCGGTTGCCCGGCGGCGGGGACGTCGTCGCGGCCGTGCGAGCCGCCGACCAGGGTGGGGTCGAGCGGGACGACCTCCAGCAGGCTGCGCAGGCCGAGGCGCACCTTCGCGAGGTGCCTGGCGACGTGCAGCCGCGGGAAGCGCAGCTCCGGGTCGAGGAACAGCTCGGCCGGGTCGTAGCCCGGCTTGCGGTGGATGTCGACGGTGCGCGCGTAGTCGGGCGCGCGCTCGTCGTCCTCCCAGAACCGGTAGTCGAACCACGCGCCGGGCTGGGCCACGGCGACCAGGTCGCCGGCGCGCGCGGCGGCCACCCCGTGGCCCCACATCCCCGCCGCGCTGCGCACCTCGGCCACGCCCGCGATGCGCGCCACCATCCCCATCACCTCGCCGATCCGCTCCCGGTCGCGCACGTAGATGTGCGCCGCCTGGTGGTCGGCCACCGCAAACACCTCGGAGTCGCCGGCGATCAGCGCGTCGCGCCCGAGCTCGTCCTTGATCGCCAGCCAGCCGCGCTCGCGGAACGCCAGGTTCAGGTGCACCGCCTGCGACACCGGCGCGATCCCGTACTCCGACACCACCAGCACCCGCACGTTGCGCGCCTCGTAGAAGTCGGCCAGCTTGCCCGCCACCCGGTCGACGGCGGCCAGCGCCGGCGCCACCTCGTCGGCGTCCGGCCCGTGGCGCTGCAGGTCGTAGTCGAGGTGCGGCAGGTAGACCAGCGCCAGCTCCGGCTGATAGACCTGGTCGATCCAGCGCGCCGCGCGCGCGATCCACTCGCTCGAGGCGATCCCCGCCGCCGGCCCCCAGAACGCCGGGAACGGGAACGGCCCGAGTTCCTCCTTGAGCTGCTCGCGCAGCCCCATCGGCTGGGTGTGGATGTCGAACACCTTGCGCCCGTCCGCCGGATAGAGCGGCCGCGGGGTCGCCGCGAGGTCGACCGTGCTGTGCATGTTGAACCACCAGAACAGGTTCGCGCAGCGCGCCGTCGGCCACTCGCGGTGCAGCAGGTCCCACACCTTGGCGCCGCGGACCAGCGCGTTCGCCTGCCGCCAGAAGCGCACCTCGCCGGTCTCACGCTCATACCACCCGTTGCCGACCACCCCGTGCCCGTCCACCCCCAGCCCGGTGAGCATCGACGACTGCACCGTCGCCGTCACCGCCGGGAACGGCGGGCGGAACGACTGCACGCCCGCCCGCTCGGCCCGCGCCGCCAGCCGTGGCATCCCGCGCGCCAGCAGCGAGCGGGTCAGGCCGACCACGTTGAGAACCGCCAACCGCTCCATGGGCGGGATCATAGCCCGCGGCCGCCGGCCACTCCAAGCGCCAACGCGCCCGGCGCCCGCATTCTGCCCGCATTCTGCCCTTGCATGCCGCCACGCGCCGGCTGCTACCTTCCCCCGTGCGCAGCGGCATCCTGCTCGTGGTCTCCGGCCCCTCCGGCTCCGGCAAGACGACCCTCTGCCGGCGGCTCGCCGCGGAAGGCGAGGCCCGCTACTCGATCTCGTGCACCACCCGCCCGCCGCGCGAGGGCGAGCGCGACGGCCGCGACTACCACTTCCTCGACCCCGCCGCCTTCGCGACCAAGGCCGCCGCCGGCGCGTTCCTCGAGCACGCCGCCGTCCATGGCCACCACTACGGCACCCTGCTCGCCCCGGTGCTCGATGCGCTCTCCGCCGGCACCGACATCGCGATGGACATCGACGTCCAGGGCGCCGCCCAGATCCGCGCCTCGCGCCACCCCGCGATCCGCCGCGCCACCGTCGACCTGTTCGTCATGCCGCCGTCCGAGGACGAACTGCGCGCGCGCCTCGCCGGCCGCGCCACCGACAGCCCCGAGGTGATCGCACTGCGGATGCGCAACGCGCTCGCGGAAATGGCGCGCTGGCCCGACTACACCTACCGCCTGCTCTCGGGCACCCGCGAGCAGGACTACGCCCGCCTGCGCGCCATCCTCACCGCCGAGCGGCTGCGCGTCAGCCGCCTCGCACCGCCCAGCCACTGAAACCCACGCCACCATGATCCTCCTCGGCATCACCGGCTCGATCGCCGCCTGCAAGGCCGCCGACATCGCTTCCCAACTGGTCAAGGCCGGCCATGAGGTCCACGCCCTGATGACCGCCTGCGCCACCCGGTTCGTCGCCCCGCTGACCCTCCAGACGCTCACCCGCAACCCCGTGCTCGCCGGCCCCGACGACGAATCCCACGCGTGGAAACCAGGCCACATCGACCTCGCCGACCGCGCCGCCCTGCTGCTCGTCGCCCCGGCCACCGCCAACACCCTCGCCCAGTTCGCCCACGGACTGGCCCCCGACCCGCTCGGCGCCACCTACCTCGCCCTGCCCCGCTCCACCCCGGTCCTCATCGCCCCCGCCATGAACAGCAAGATGTGGCTCCACCCCGCCACCCAGCGCAACGTCGCCCAGCTCGCCGCCGACGGCTGCCACTTCGTCGGCCCCGCCACCGGCGACCTCGCCTGCGGCTATCAGGGCCCCGGCCGCCTCGCCCCGGTCGAACAAATCCTCGCCGCCGCCGAGGCGCTCGCCCGGAGCAGCGAGTGACGAGTGGCGAGTGACGAGTGGAAGAGGGCTTCGCGCGAAGCACCTCTGCCTTTCACTCGCCACTCGTCACCCGTCACTCGTCACTCGCCACTCCCCATGCGCATCCTGATCACCGCCGGACCCACCCGCGAGCCGCTCGACCCGGTCCGCTACCTGTCCAACCGCTCGTCCGGGCGCATGGGCTATGCGCTCGCCGCCGCCGCCGCCCGCCTCGGCCACCATGTCCTGTTAGTGTCCGGCCCGACCGCCCTCGACGTCCCGGCCGGCGTCGACTTCATGCCGGTGGAAACCGCGCGCGAGATGTTCGACGCCGTCGGCCGCCACCTCCCCGCCTGCCAGGTCGCGATCTTCGCCGCCGCCGTCGCCGACTACCGCCCCGCCGCCCCCTGCCCCCGCAAGCTCAAGAAGTCCGTCCCGTCCCTCACCCTCGAGCTGGTCCGCAACCCCGACATCCTCGCCGGCGCCCGCACCACGTTCGGCTTCACCGGCACCCTCGTCGGCTTCGCCGCCGAAACCGACAACCTCGCCGCCAACGCCCGCGACAAGCTCACCCGCAAGCGCTGCGACCTGGTCGTCGCCAACGACGTCTCCCGCCGCGACCGCGGCTTCGACTCCGACCACAACGAGGTGCTCCTCGTGTTCCCCGACCACGACGAACCACTCCCGCTCCAGCCCAAGTCCCAACTCGCCGCCCACATCCTCGACGCCGCCATCCTCCTCCACTCCCGCCGCCCCACCCCGGATTGCGGACCGGGGTGCTGACCTGACCGCAGGACGGGTTCCCCGCCCCGACCGGGGCGATGGTTCGTGGCGGTTCTATCGGGTCGTCCGCAGCAGCTCGCCGTGAGCGCGCGCCTCCCGCCGGGCCGGCGCGCCCTTGACGCCGCGCGCCGCGCCACCTACACAACTTCCTGGTCGAGATCGTGCCCGAGCCCTCGGCCATCGGCCTGTGCCTGCTGGGCGCCGCCGCGGCGCTCGGCCGCCGCCGGCGGCGTTAGGGTCGCCCGCGCGACGGGGCTGCGGTGGGCAGCCCCGGGTTTCACAGCGTGGGTGATGATCATCGCTCCCGACCGGCTTGCCCCAGGTCACTCCCCGGCCCCCACCCCTCGCGCGTCGGGTTCGGGTGCGTTCAGGGTTGGCGGGGGACGCCCTTGCCCCGGCAGGGGCAAGCGATTGATGATTGATGATTGCAGAACGGAGATTGTCGATGTGGCCGGCCCCTGGCCCGTGCCTTGGCTCACATCTCCAAGCACCAGTCCGTCACAGCCGGGACGGCTGTGTTCCAACGGCTTGCGCGCCAGGTCGACGCGAATGCGCACTCCATGGGCGCCGCTGCGCGGCGCGGGAATCAGGCGGCGGCCCGCCCGCCCGCGTGGCGGAAGCCGTTGGCAACGCTGCATCCCGTGCGCCTGCCGGCGGCGAATCGTCGCGCGAAGCGACCGGCTCACTCGCCGGTTGGGACGAGGGAGACGCGCAGGCGCACGAAGCGGCGGGGGGCGGCGGCCACCGGGAGGACGTCCCAGGCGGTCACGGTCCCGGCACCCGGCGGGTCGCCGGGGACGGCGGCCGCCTCTGTTAGGGTTCCGCCGACCAGGGTGGCCGCAACGTCGTCCCCATGGCACCGCCACCGGCCTGCTCGGCGCGCAGCCAGGGCGGGTGAGGGCCTGCGAGGGGATTGCCGGGCCTGGTTTCCACCACCCGGTAGAACCGCCGCGGCGGGCTGTCGCCGCCGGGGTCGGTGACCCGGGTGACCAGGCCGGTGGCGGTCACCTCGGCCAGCCCTGCCCACGAGCCGGGCTGCAGGTTGGCGCTCGATTCCACCCGGTAGGCCTGGCCGATGGCGCTGCTGAACTCGCCGGTGACATCCCCTCCCCCGGTCCGGATCGAAGTCATCACGAAGGTCTCGCGGACCGCCTGCTTGAAGGCCTGCAGCAGCGGGTCGCGCCCGCCGCCGGATTGGTCCGGCCGGTAGCCGCCGCCCAGTTCCCAGATCATCACGCTGCCGAGTCTTTCCGGGGCCACGCCGGCGGCGGCGAACGTGTCGACCATCGCCCCGGCGGACGGCGCCGGGGCGCCGGTGCCGGGGAGCCGGAAGCCGCCGTCGTGGAGCGGGGCGTTGAACCACGTCGCCCAGCCCGGCCACGGCCCCGCCAAGTCATAGGTCATCAGGTTGACCTGGTCGAACTGGTGCTGGAGGGCGGCCACCAGGCCCGGCTGCGTGGCCACGGCGGCGGTCAGGAGCGGGCGCGGCGGGCACGCGTCCAGCGCCGCCCGCAGCCCGTTGACGAGGCTGGTGTAGAGGGCGGCATCGGTCGGTTCCAGCGGCTCCCAGTCGAGGTCCACGCCGTCGTAGCCGCGGGTGCGCGCCAGCGCGACGATGTTGGCGACGAACTGCGGGAGGTTGGCCGGGCTGCAGGCGCCGCGGAAGCCGCCGGCGCTGCCCGCGCCGCCGACCGAGATGAGTGCCCTGGTGCCGGCGGCGTGGGCGCGGGCGACGACGTCGGCGGCGTTGCCCGCCGTGACGACATTGGTGGCGTCGTCAAGCGTCCCGTCCGGGTTCGGGACCAGCGCGAAGTGAATGACATGCGTCAGCGCACCGAAGTCGACCTCGGCCGCGGGCAGGTGGTCCTGCATCCAGCCGGCGTAGTAGGCCACCGCCCGCAGCCCGGCGTGGGCCGGCGCGAACACCGCAGCGAACACCGCCGCGGCCGCCACCGGGCCGCGGAACCGGCGCGTCCGGCCCACTGGTGTCAAGCGCATGTCCGAAGCGACGGTAGGCGCCCGCCGGGGCCGAAGCGAGCAAATCGTCAGTGGGCGGCGGTGCGGTTGCGCGGTTTTGCGGATAAACCCGCCGGCGGCCGGCGTTAATCACCGCTGTGGCGGGGGACCTTCCATGAACCAGCGCGCGGCATGCATCGTGGCCCTGCTGCAGGCGTGCGGGGCGCCGTGCGCCCGGGCCGGGCAGGAACCGGCGGCCGGCGTGCCCGCGGACGAGCGCTCGGTCTACCTGTGCAGCCACGCGACCGGCTGGGGGCTCGACGACGGGACCCGGCTGGCGCCGCTCGGCCACTCGGAGCTGGCGCTCGTCTATCAGGTGGGCCGCGGCCGGCTGGTGCCCGGGGGCGACACCTGCTCGCTGATGGCCACCGACGCGGTGAACGGCTGGGGTTCGTGGCAGGGGTTCTACGACCCGCAGTTCCGCGGGGTGGCCGAGGCGAGCCGGCTGGGCGCGCCCCGGCCCGGCCGCCAGCCGGTGTTCAAGGTGCAATACCCGTTTCCGGGGCGCTATCAGATCACCCTCTCGAAGGGCGATGACACGTTCCGGATCGCCGTCGCCGTCACCCCCGCCCGGGCCGTGGCGGTGATCGGAACCGGGGTCTCCTTCACCACCCGGGTCGAGGGCGACGACCTGTCGTGGCGCTGGCAAACCAAGTTCGAGAACGAGCCGGACGACGCGTGGGCCGACGTCGCCGGCGCCACCGGGCCGCAGCTCGACGTCGTGACCGGCGGCTTCTCGATGTTCTGCGCCCAATACCGCGCCATCATCTCCAGCCCCCGGGCCCGCACCGTCAGCGCCACCGCCACCCTCGCCAACCAGCGCCCGCCGCCGGTGTTCACCAAGGACCTGCCGGCAGAGATCACCGCCGCCGAGGGCGACACCGTCACGCTGAGCGTGGCCGCCACCGATGCCTCGTTCTACATCTGGATGCGCAACGGCGAGCCGATCCACGGCGACCACGCCCGCGCCGGAAGCCTCACCACCCCGCCACTGACGCCCGCCGACGACGGCGCCACCTACGCCGCCCAGGCAGTCCACTTCGCCGGCAACCACCAGTGCACCCACCACGGCGTCGCGCTGAGCAGGACCGCCAGGCTCCGCGTCGTGCCAAGGCGCCGGACACGACGCCGCGCCCCCCGCGGCGCCGGGACTGTTAGAACATGCCGGGACCACGAGCCATGAAGCACGGGCACACCAGGGCCATCCCGCCACCCCCGCCGCCCCCGCGCGGCCCCGCCGCCGCGCCCCACGCCCGCGCCGGCCGGCGGCCGGGCATGATCCCGGTGGTGCTGGCCGCCGCCGTCCTGCCGGCCGGCCTCGCGCCTGGCGCGGAGGGGCCGGCCGCGGATCCCGGCGCCCCGCGCGGCGTCACGTTGTTCGTGTCCAAGGCCGGCGACGATTCGGACGGCCGCAGCTGGGCAACCGCCTGGCGGACGATCCAACAGGCGTTGGACGCCGTGCCGGACGGGCGGGGCGGGCACCGGGTCATCATCCGGCCGGACACCTATCCTGAGGCCAACCTGGCGCCGGCGCACATGGGCGCGGCCGGGGCCTGCAACACGCTGGAGGGGGACTTCGACGGCAGCCTCGGCTCCGGCGCCACCGGCTGGGTGGTCATCGACTCGGGCGACCCGGAGAAGGGGTTCAAGAGCTGGGACTGGTGGGGCCCGATCCGGGCGGCGGACCACCACTGGCCGCACGGCAACAACCGCGAGACGTTCTCGAGCATCGTCTGGGACCGCTGGGTGCTGCGCCGCCTCTACACCGCCGGCGGCGACGCCGGCCTGTTCTGGGACCTCACCAACCGCAGCGGCGAGGGGTTCACCGTCACCCTCGAGGACTGCGTCGGCACCGGCCGGGCGTTCGGCGGCGGCGTCGTCTATCCAACCGTGCGCCCCGGCGAGCCGAGCGTGTTCCGCCGCTGCTACCTGCTCGCCCTCGACTGGACCGGCGACACCGCGGCGGTGCTGTTAGGCGGCTGGGAGAAGGAGCCGCCCGCCCACCCGCACGCCGTGTTCGAGGACTGCACGCTGGTGCACCCGGACAACGCGGTGGCGCTCTCGTACGCCAGCCACTGCGCCCGGGCGAGGTTCTCCAACTGCCGCATGGTGGTGCTGAACTTCACCCAGCCGGAGATGGGGGGCAAGTCGACCGGCATCATCTGCACCCAGGGCCACGCGCCCACCGGCCGGCTCCACGTCGACCTCGGGGACTGCACGCTGGCCGGCTACAGCGTGTTCACGCCCGGCGACGAGGGCAAGGCGGCCACGTGCACCGCCGCGGGCCGCACGCAGGCGTACGTGCAGTTCAAGCAGGAGGTGCCCGCCGGGTTCGAGCGGCTGGGCGCCTGGCCGGCGGACCTGTTCGCGCAGATCGCGCCGCCGGGGCCCGCCACGCCGGCGGCGGTGCGGCCCGCGCGGCCGGTGCTGGCGAAGCTGCCGCTGGCGGTGCCCAAGGCGATGGAGAACACGCCGGTGGTCTTCAACGGCCGGCCGCTGCACGTGCTCAACCGCCGCGACGACACCAGGAACAACACCGACGACTACATCGGGAGCATGTACCTCTACGCCGTGGACATGGCCACCGGCGAGGAGGTGGCGCGCTTCGGCGAGGGGCACTCGTTCGCCAGCGCGCACGTCGAGGGGCCGGACCTCCACGTGTTCGCCAGCGAGGGGACCAACCGCGACTGGTTCCAGGGCATCCATCACTTCTCGAGCCGCGACCTCAAGGCGTGGAAGCGCGAGCCCGCGATCGCGCAGGACGGCGGCGAGCACCTGTTCAACACCTCGGTGTGCCGCGACGACAAGGGCTTCGTCATGGCCTACGAGTCGGACCAGCCGGTGAAGTTCTGCTTCAAGTTCGCCCGCTCGGCCGACCTCGCGCGCTGGGAAAAGCTGCCCGGCCTGGCCTTCACCGGCGTCAACCACGAGTACAGCGCCTGCCCGGTGCTGCGCTGGTTCGCGCCGTGGTACTACGTCGTCTATCTGCACGCGCCGATCCCCGGCCACACCGGCTACGTCTCGTTCCTCGCGCGCTCGCGCGACCTCGCCAGCTGGGAACTGAGCCCGTTCAACCCGATCCTCGAGGCCGCGCCCGGCGAGGGCATCAACAACTCCGACGTGGACCTGTTCGAGTGGGAAGGAAGGACCTACGTCAGCTACGCGACGGGCGACCAGGCGACGTGGGGCGCGGTGCGCTTCGCGCTCCACGACGGCCCGCTGCACGGGTTCCTCGCCAGCCACTTCCCCGCCGGCGCCCCGACGGCCAAGGCGAGCGCACGGGCCGACTGACCGCGGCCGCCGCGCGCGGGGGCGGCCGGCCGCCGGGGCCCTCCGCCGGCCGGGTCGAGCACTGGATCGCGGCTGGCCATCGCGCCCGGGCCGGGGCACGCTCGGCCCGTTCCCATGCACTTCACGTTTGCCGACCTTGCCGCCTTTGGGGGGTTCTTCGTCCTGGTCATCGGGCTGGCGCTGTGGAAGAGCCGCCGCGCGCGGGGCCACGCGACCGACAGCTCGGACTTCTTCCTGGCGGGCCGCAACCTGACCTGGCCGCTGATCGGCATCTCGATCGTCGCCGCCAACATCTCCACCGAGCAGATGGTCGGCATGGCCGGCCAGGCCGCCGGCGCCACCGGGCTGGCCGTCAGCGCGTGGCAGCTCATCGGCTCGGTGGGCATCGTGGTGGTCGCCGTGACCCTGCTGCCGCGCTTCCTGCGCGCCGGGATCTACACCATGCCCGAGTTCCTTGAGCACCGCTACAACCCGGCGGCGCGCGCGATCATGGCCGTGCTCACGGTGCTGATCTACGCGGTGGTGATGCTGCCGGCGGTGCTCTACTCGGGCGGCGTGACGCTGCGCGCGATCGCCGGCGTGCCGCTGGTCCCGGCAGTGTGCCTGATCGCGGCGATCGGCATGATCTACTCCGCCTGCGGCGGGCTCAAGGCGATCGCCTGGGCCGACCTCGTCCAGGGCCTCGCGCTGCTGGCCGCCGGCCTGCTGGCGTTCACGCTCGGCCTGGCCGCGATCGGCGGCGGGCAGCCCGGAGCCGGCCCCGGCCGGGCGCTCGCGGCGCTGGCCGGCGGCTGGCAATCGTTCACCGCCGCCAACGCCGCCAAGCTCCACATGGTCCTGCCGGCCGACAACCCGGACCTGCCGTGGACCGGCGTGCTCGGCGGGATGTGGATCGTGCTGATCTACTATTGCGGGCTCAACCAGTTCATCGTCCAGCGCAACCTGGCGGCGCGCACGCTGCGCGACGGCCAGCTCGGGATGGTCTTCGCCGGCGCGCTGTGGCTGCTGGTCCCGTTCGCGATCGTGATGCCGGGGCTGATCTCCCAACAACTCTACGGCGACCGCTTGGGCCGGCCCGACGAGGCGTTCCCCACCCTGATCCGGGAACTGGTCCGGCCGGGGCTGCGCGGCGCGGTCTACGCCGCGATCGCGGGCGCGGTGACCTCCACCCTCGCCTCGCTGCTGAACTCGGCCTCGACGATCGCAACGATGGACGTCTGGCGGCGGCTGGTCCGCCCGGGCGCCCGCCAGGGCGAACTGGTGTGGCTCGGCCGCGGGCTGACGGTGCTGTTCGTGGCCGCCGGCTGCGCGATCGCGCCGGCGCTCGACGACCCGCGCTTCGGCGGCGTGTTCCAGTTCATCCAGCAGTTCCAGGGCTACATCTGGCCGGGCGTCGTCGCGGCCTTCGTGTTCGCCTTCGTGCTGCCCCGCGCGCCGGGCGCCGCCGGCGTCGTCGCGCTCGTCGGCGGACCGCTGCTCTACGCGCTGTTCCAGTTCCTGACCCGCCAGGGCCTGTTCGGCAAGGTGGCCGGCACGCCGCTGTTCCCGATGCACTTCCTGCTCCAGGTCCTGTGCGTGTTCCTGATCCTCGCCGCCACGATCGCCGCCATGACCGCCGCCGCCCCCCTGCCCGCCCCGCGCCGGCTGCCCGTGCGCACCGACCTCGACCTGCGCACCGCCCCCGCAGTCAAGGTCGCAGGCACCCTCGTGATCCTCGCCGTGGCCGCATTCTACGCCCTGTTCTGGTAGACCCGCCGCATCGGATCATCGGATCAGGGCCGGTTTTCCACGTTGCAAGACCTCCCCCGGTTGGCTATTGCCGGGCACTGCGCCCGACTAACCCTAAGAGGGAAAATGCCGAACCACGGATTTGACCGCAGGAGGAGAAGAAACAGTCAGGCGGTCCATCTCCGCTTCGCTCCGGTTCGCGGATTACGCGGGTTTCGGAGTGGCTTGGTTTCCCTCGCCTGTTCACCTGCCGGATGAATCCGCCATCCATCGCAACTCATTCAACATCCGTGCAATCCATGCAATCCGTGGTTTTCATTCCCGGATCCAGGCTAACACGCGAAAACGCCGATCCCAATCCCGATTTCATTCCCTGCCCCCCGACTCCCGACTCCCGACTCCCGACTCCCGACTCCTGACTTCTTCCCCCTGACTCCCAACTCCTAACTCCTAACTCCTAACTCCCAACCCCTGCCCCTGCCATGCGCCCGCCCACCCGTTGTTCCGCCCTGCTGCTTGCCGCCGCCGCGGCGGTGGCTGCCGCCTCCTCGCAGACGACCTACGAGGCGGACTGGGAGTCGCTCGACCGCCGCCCGACCCCGGAGTGGTTCCTCGACGCCAAGTTCGGGATCTTCATCCACTGGGGGGTCTACTCGGTGCCCGCCTGGGCCAAGCGGGGAGAGTATGCGGAGTGGTACTGGCAGCACTCAAAGAACGGGCCCGCAGGGTCGGAATGGCCCGCCTTCCACGAGCGGAACTACGGCCGTGACTTCGACTACATGGACTTCGCGCCGCAGTTCCGCGCCGAACTGTTCGACGCCGACCAGTGGGCCGACGTGTTCGCGCGCTCGGGCGCCCGCTACGTCGTGCCCACCTCGAAACACCACGACGGGTTCTGCCTGTGGCCGAGCAAGGAGGCGTCGGCCACCTGGGGGCGGCCGTGGAACGCCGCCGAAACCGGCCCCGGGCGCGACCTGCTGGGCGAGCTGGCGGCGGCCGTCCGCAAGCGCGACCTGCGGTTCGGGTTCTACTACTCGCTCTACGAGTGGTTCAACCCGCTGTGGCTGGCGGACAAGCCGGCCTACATCGCCAACCACATGTTCCCGCAGTTCAAGGACGTGGTCACCCGCTACCGGCCGGAGCTGATCTTCAGCGACGGCGAGTGGGACCTGGAGTCGAAGGAGTGGCGCAGCGAGGAACTGCTCGCCTGGCTGTTCAACGAGTCCCCGACCCGTGACTCGGTGGTCGTCAACGACCGCTGGGGCAAGGAGTGCCGGCACCGGCACGGCGGCTACTGGACGACCGAGTACACCGCCGGCCTCAAGGACGGCTCGCACCCGTGGGAGGAAAGCCGCGGGATGGCCGCCAGCTACGGGCTGAACCGCGCCGAGCGCATCGCCGACTACAAGAGCGGGCGCGAGTTCATCATGGTGCTCGTCGACCTCGTCAGCCGCGGCGGCAACCTGCTGCTGGACATCGGCCCGGCCGCCGACGGCACGATCCCGCCGCTGATGGAGCAGCGCCTGTTGGAGATCGGCGAATGGCTCAGGGTCAACGGCGAGGCGATCTACGCCACCCGCTGCGCCCCCCGCACGTGCCAGTGGACCGAGGGCCGGCGCCCCGACCAGCAGTTCGGCGCGTACAACATCAAGTACCAGCTGATGGAGGGGATCGGCCAGGCCCCGAAGCCCGACGGCACCGCGGTCAAGCAGGTGTTCTTCACCCAGAAACCGGACGCGCTCTACGCGATCACCGCCGGCTGGCCGGGCAAGCGCCTGGTGCTGCGCGACATCAAGGCGCAGCCCGGCGCGACGGTCGCCATGCTGGGCCGGCCCGGAACCCTCGAGCACCAGGCCGGCGACGGCACCCTGGCGATCGAGATGCCCGACCTCGGCCCCGACGAGGCGCCGTGCCGCCACGCCTTCGCGTTCAAGATCACCGGCGCCGAGCTGCTGCCGGAGGCGCAGTAGCGGGCCTCAGGCAGCGGGCCTCAGGCAAGGCTCCACGGTTTGCGCATCGGGCGCACCTTGCGCAGCTCGTTGGCCTGGTCGTCGCCGAGGAACTGTTCGGCGGCCGGGTCCCAGCGCAGCTTGCGCCCGAGCTCGATCGCGATGTTGCCGAGGTGGCAGACGGTCGACACCCGGTGGCCGATGTCGACCGGGAAGTAGGGGTCCTTGCGGCTCTTGACGCAGTCGAGGAAGTCGCGGTGCTCGCCCGCGGGGTTGGTGCGCAGCCGCACCTCGTCCGCGCCGATCTGCGCCGCGAGGATCTGCGGCGAACTGGCCTCGACCGGGCCGCGCCAGCCGGTGTTGCCGACCCAGCCCTCGCTGCCGGTGAACCGGATGCTCGGATTGCCCGGCTTGCAGGTCATGACCACGCCGTTGGCGTAGCGGAAGGTCAGGTCGTAGTCCTTGACCGTGTTGAACAGGCCGCCCTGCCAGAAGGTGCCGGTGCCCTCGACCTCGACCGGGCCGCTGCGCTCGGTGTCGTTGGCCCACTGCGCGGTGTCGAACAGGTGGGTGCCCCAGTCGCAGATGATGCCGCCCCCGTAGTCGCGGATCCAACGGAAGGTGTAGTGGACGCGGTCGCGGGTGTAGGGCGCCTCGGGCGCCGGCCCGAGCCACAGGTCGTAGTCGAGTTCCGGCGGCACCGGCTGCGGCGTCGGGTCGCCGGGCCCGGCGGGCTCGCGCGGCAGGATCACGTCGATCCGCTGCAGCTTGCCGATCCGGCCGTTGCGGACCAGCTCGGCCATCCGGTGGTATTCCGGCAGCGAGCGGTCCTCGGTGCTGGTTTGGAACACCCTGCCGCGCCGGCGCACCTCGTCGGCGAGGATCCTGCCCTCGTCGATCGTGAGCGTGGGTTTCTCGCACTGCACGTCCTTGCCGGCGCGCACCGCCAGCACGCTGATCAGCGTGTGCCAGTGGTCGGGCGTGGAGATCATCACCGCGTCGATGTCCGGCCGCGCCAGCACCTCGCGGAAGTCGGTGGTGGCCGCGCAGTCGTGGTTGCCGTAGCGGCGGTCGACCATCCCCTGCGCGCGCTGCATGCGCCGGCGGTCGACGTCGCAGACCATCACCACGCGGGCGTCGGGCTGGGCCAGGTAGTTGCTGAGGTTGTGGTTGAACCCGTGGTCGCCGACTCCGATGAAGCCGACGGTGATCCGCCCGCCCGGCGCGTCGGCGCCGAGGACGCGGGCGGGGATGATGGTGGGGAAGCCGAGTGCGGCGGCACCGGCGCGGACAAACGTGCGGCGGGAAATGCCGTTCATGGCGGTGGGGGGCGGACATCTGCCGCCCGGTCTGTTACGGGCGCCCGCAGGCTGGTCTTTTCAACCCGCCGCGCAACCCGCAGACTGCCGCCGATCCGCCCCCCCCCCGCGGCGCCCCCAACCCGAACCCCACCCCACCCGCCCATGCGCCACCCCCGCCCAACCCTCCTCCTGCTCGCCGCCTGCCTCGCCAGGCCGCCGTGCGGCGCCACACCCGCCGCCCCGCCCGCCGCCGCACCGGCCGCCCCGCCCGCCGCCGCACCGGCGGACGCGGACGCCAGCGTCACGTTCGCGTGGGAAAACCCGGTCTGGGACGGCTACCTGGCCGACCCGCAGGTGCTGCGGACCAAGGGCGGCTACTATGCCTATGGTACCGGCCCCGCGCGCGACGGCCGCCAGTTCCCGGTGCTGCACTCGCGCGACTTCTCCCGCTGGACCTTCGTGGGCAACGCGCTCGAGACGCTCGCCGACCCGGCCGTGAAGGCCTACTGGGCGCCCGAGGTCGCCGAGAAGGACGGCCGCTTCTACCTCTACTACGCCGGCGAGTACAAGATGCGCGTGGCGGTGGCCGACCATCCCGCCGGGCCCTTCCGCGACAGCGGCCGGCTGCTGCTCCCCGACGAGCCGTTCTCGATCGACGGCCACCCGTGCCGCGACCCGGAGAGCGGCAAGTGGCACCTGTTCTTCGCCAAGGACTTCCTCGACCAGCGCGTCGGCACCGCGCTCGCCGTGGCCGAACTCTCGCCGGACATGCTCGCCGTCACCGGCCCGGTCACGACCGTGCTGCGCGCCGTCGCCGACTGGCAGGTCTATCAGCGCCAGCGGACCATGTACGGCCGCCTGTTCGACGCCTGGCACACGGTCGAGGCGCCGTTCGTCGTCCGCCACGACGGCCGCTACCACTGCTTCTACTCCGGCGGCAACTGGCAGACGCCCGGCTACGGCGTCGGCTACGGCGTGGCCCGCCGCCTGGCCGGCCCCTACGTCGACGAGGCGAACCTCGAGGGCCCCACCGTGCTCAAGAGCATCCCGGGCAAGCTGATCGGCCCCGGCCACAACAGCGTGGTCCTCGGCCCCGACGGGCGCACCCACTTCATCGTCTATCACTCGTGGGACGAGGCGCGCACCAAACGCCAGATGTGCCTCGACCCGCTCGCGTGGACCGCCGCCGGGCCGCGCGCATTCCAGCCCGCACGGGGCCGCCGGTCGGTCGCCCTCACGCCCGCCGGGCCCGCACCGGCGCCCTGAGCGGCGCGCCCTAACAAACCGCGCGGGCCATGGCGCGGATGCTGGCGGCGGGGGTGCCGGGGCTGACGCCGCCGCCGACCGAGAGGATGAGCGGGTGGCCGGCGGCGTCGGCGACGACCTGGCGGGCGGCGGCCTCGACCGCGGCGGGGGCGGCGCGCACGGCGACGTCGAGCGGCGCCACGTTGCCCATCAGGGTCATGCGGCCGCCAAGGCGCTGGGCGGCGTTGGCGACCGGCGTGAGGTGGCTCCAGTTGAGGACGTCGAAGCCGGCGTCGGGGAGCCGCTCGAGGCACGCCTCGACGCTGGCGTCGTTGTGATAGACCTTGACCCAGTCGGCGGGGAAGGCGGCGCAGATGCGCGCGAGGAACGGGTGGGCGAACTGCTCGTAGTGGGCGCGGCCGATGAAGCCGACGATGTCGTCGAGCACCAGGATGCCCTCGACCGAGGGCCCGACCGCGGCGGCCTGCGCCTTGAGCCAGCCGATCACCAGGCCGGTGCACAGGTCGAGCAGGCGCAGGGTTTTTTCCGGCTCGTCGATGAGGTCCTCCATCAGGCGGGTGACGCCGCGGAAGAACGAGGCGGTGCACAGCGGTCCGCGGGCGGCGACCACCGGGATGGTGTAGCCGGCGGCGAGGATGCGCGGGGCCAGCGTGCGGTAGCGGTGCAGGATCAGCGGGCAGAACCCGTCGGTCTCCGGGTCGGGCCGGGAGACCTGGTCGAGGTCGGCGAGCGCAAACGGCACCCGTTCCTCGCCGGGCGTCTGGTGGGGCCAGAAGCGGATCCGCACCCCGAGCGCCGACGGTTCGGCGGCCATCCCGAGCTCGGCCCACCACGACGGGAACAGGATCGCCTCCGGGAACTCGTCGATCACCCGCCGGTGGGCGTCGAACCACACCTCCGGGTCGAAGTAGTAGTCGTGGTGCCGGATCCCGAGGTGGCCGGGCATCCACGGGCTGTCGACGATCAGCGCCAGCGGCACGCCGGCGCCGGGCCGGCGCTTGGCCGCCGCCTTGAACCGCTGCCATTGTTCGGGCCTCATCGCAGGCTAACAGGTGCGTCCGGGCCGGGCGGCGGCGCCGCGCCCGCGGTGGGGGCTCACTTCCTGAGCAGCCTGCTGACGCCGTAGCCGTCGCGCTCGGGGCGCGAGCGCAGGGCGTTGGCGGCGGCGTCGTCGGCGAACTGCTCCTTGGCGGGGTCCCACTTGAGCTTGCGGCCGAGCTTCATCGCGATCCAGCCGAGGATGCAGGCGCTGGTCGAGCGGTGGGCGACCTCGACGTCGGTGACCGCGGGCTTGCGGGTCTGGATGCTGGTGATCCAGTCGAGGTGGTGGTCGCCCTTCGGGCTTTCGTGCAGGCGGATGTCGTTGGCGCCGAGCGGCTCGCTGAGGATCTCGAGCTTGCTCGCGTTGAGCGCCTTGGCGGCGCCGCCCTTGGGCACCGGGTCGGAGGCGGTGACGCGCTCGGCGCCGCGGGTGACCCAGATCCAGCCGTCGCTGCCCTCGAAGCGGATGCCGTTCGGGAACGTGTTGTCGATGATCATGGTCACCCCGTTGGCGTAGGTGGCCTCGATGTGATAGGGGCCGTGCACGTTCCACAGGCCCTTGGTTGGAAACTCGGCCTTGCCCTCGATCGCGACCGGGCCGGTGCGCTCGGTGTCCATCCCCCAGTGGCCGATGTCGACGTGGTGGGAGCCCCAGCCGGTGATCATGCCGAGGCAGTAGCTCTCGATCCGCAGCCAGCCGGGGCGCTCGCCGTAGCGGCTCCTGACGTCCGGGCCCTGGGGGTGGACGCGGTCCTTGGTGTAGGGGGCCAGCGGGGTGGTGCCGAGCCACGCCTCGTAGTTGAGGTTGGGCGGCACCGGGATTTCCTCGGTGCTGCCGCCCGCCGGGTCGGTGGGCAGCCCGATCCTGACCGTGTGCAGCTTGCCGATGCGGCCGTTGCGCACCATCTCGCAGGCGATCCGGAACTGGCCGCCGGAGCGCTGCTGGCTGCCGATCTGGAACATGCAGCCCTTGGCGCGGACCGTCCTGCTGACGAGGCGGCCCTCGGCGATGGTCATCGTCAGCGGCTTCTGGACGTAGAGGTCCTTGCCGGCGAGCGCCGCGGCGATCAGCAGCTCGGCGTGCCAGTGGTCCGGCGTGCTCACCGCCACCGCGTCGATGTCGGGGTGCCGGAGCGCCTCGCGGTAGTCGCCGTAGGTGGCCACCGTGAGGTCGATGTTCTTGCGCTTGTAGTGGGACTCGACGAGCTGCTTGGCGTCGGCGACGCGCAGCGAGTCGAGGTCGCACACGGCGACCAGCCGGGCGGCGTCCTGGCGCAGGATGCCGGGCATGTCCATGTCCCGGCCGATCCGGCCGCAGCCGATCTGCAGGATGTTGATCTTGCCGCCCGGCGCGTCGGCGCCGAGCACGCGCGCGGGGATGATGGTCGGGAAGCCGATGGCGGCGGCGGTCAGGCCGGAGGATTGCAGGAACCGGCGGCGGGTGGTGGCGGGCTGTTTCATGATCGGTCGGGTGGTTGGGGATCGCGCGGCCGCCGGGCGCATGGCCGGCGGGCTGCGGTCAGGTGGTCGGTGGCGGGTTGTTGGAGGCGTCTGCGCGGCCCAGCACCCACAGGATGCCGCCGAGCAGGTGCTGGCGGAAGAGTGGGTCGGCGTAGTGTTGCTGGTCGTGGCCGAGGGCGGTGTAGAAGCTGCGGCCCTTGCCGACGTGCAGGCACCAGGCGAGCGGGTAGCGGTCGCCCTCGAACTTGAGCGGCCACTTGGCCCGCGGCGGGGTGGGCACCGAGGTGGTGTCCATCTCCAACAGCACGCGCAGCCCGGGGACGAGCTCGCACAGGTAGCCCTCGTCCTGCCACTTCCACTCGGCCGGCAGGTGGGCGGTCGCGGGGTGGCGGGGGTCGCTGACGCGCACGGTGAACGGGCCGTGCGGGGTGTGCCACTTGAAGGTGCCGCCGAGCAGCGCCTTGAACCGGGGGTTCTTGCGCTCGGAGCCGGAGGCCGAGTGGACGCCGACGAAGCCGCCGCCGGCGCGCACGAAGCGGTCGAGCGCCTCGCTCTGGGCGGGCGCGCTGAACGCCTCGTTGTTCGAGTTGCAGAAGATCACCGCGCGGAACTCCCTGAGCCGGTCGGGCGTGAACACCGCCGGGTTGTCCGTCGCCTGGGCCGCGATCCCCTTGCCCGCGCACAGTTCCTTCACCGCGGCCACGCTCACGGCGATGTTGTCGTGCACGTAGCCGCCGCCGCCGGTCACGTGGTTGCGGGTGTAGATGAGCACCTTGGCGCCGGCGTCCGGGGCGGCCGGCGACGGGGTGGCGGCGGCGAGTCCGGCCGCCACGAGCAGCAGGGCGGCCGGCGGGCGGGCGGTGGGAAGGCGGGAGTTCATGGCGGTGACGAGTGGTGGCGGCAGCCCAGTAAACCCGGCTGCGGGGCGCTTGACAAGGAACGATGCCGCGGCGCCGTTTCGTTCAGCGGGCGCGGTCTTGGGGCCGTCGGGGGCCCTCACGACTGTTGCCACGGGCCGCGGATCGCGGTGGTCATGCGGGCGTTGAGTTCCTCGGGCGAGCGGATCCGGTAGCCCTCGGGGTCCCACACCACCTCGCCGCCGGACTTGATCGCGAGCAGCGAGAGGTGACTGAGGGCGTCGGAGCGCACCGCGTCCCCGACCGGCGCGATCGACGGCGAGCGGTCGCGGACGGAACCGACGAACGCCTGATAGTAGTTCGGGTGATAGACGACGCGCCGGTCGCCCTCGCAGGGGTTGAGCCGGAACCACTCCGGGTTGCTGGCGTCGACGCACCCGCGGCTCAGGCTGATCCAGCCCTTGGAGCCGAAGAACGTGGTGCCGTTGCCGTCCCAGTTGCGGCGGTAGGCCTTGACCAGCGGCTGGGCGTGGTTGTCGCTCATGAAGCGCATCGGCAGCCCGCCGCCGAAGCGGATCTCGACGTCCCAGGTGGCGCAGTTGTTGAACAGCGCGTCGGGGGTCGGGAACTCGCCCTTGCCGCGGAAGCTGACCGGCCCGCGCTGGTCGTAGTCCAGCCCCCAGATCGCGATGTCCAGCGGGTGCGCGCCCCAGCCCGCGATGTAGCCGATCGAGTAGTCCGAGCAGAAGTAGGACCCGAGGCTGGTGATCCGGTCCTTGGTGCACGGCTTCATCGGCGCGGGGCCGAGGTAGAGGTCGTAATCGAGGCCCGGCGGCACCGGGATCTCGTCGAGCGAGCCGCCGCCGCTGCCCGCCGGCGCCCACACCTCGATCCGCTCAAGCGCGCCGATGTAGCCGTTGAGCACCAGCTCGATGCCACGCTTGAGGATCTCCTGGCTGCGTTGCTGGGTGCCATACTGGAACACCCGGCCGTGCTTCCGGCACGCCTCCGCCAGCGCCCGGTTCTGGCTGAGCGTGTAGCCGAGCGGCTTCTCGACGTAGACGTCCTTGCCCGCTCTAACAGCCGCGAGCGCGGTCGGCACGTGCCAGTGGTCCGGGGTGGCGATGACCACCGCGTCGATCGCCTCGTTGGCGAGCAGCTCGCGGAAGTCGTTGTGGAGCTTCGGCTCGTGGCCCTGCACCTCCTTGACGATCCGGCCGGCGGCCTCGCGCCGTTCCTGGTAGGGGTCGGCGATCGCCACGCTGGTCGCGCCCTTGGCCGAGACGAAGTTGCGCAGCAGGCCGGTCCCCTGGCCGCCGGTGCCGATGTGGCCGAGCCGGATCGTCTTGCCGGCCGCGGCCTCGGCGCCGAGCACGCGGCCGGGGATGATCTGCGGCGCCGCCGCCGCGGCAATCACGCCGCCGAGGAAGCTGCGGCGCGTCGGGTGGGTCCGGTGTTTCATGGGATTCGGGGGTGGTGTCATTCGCGTTGTCTACGCCCGCCCCGGAGCGACCGTTTCAGCAACCCGTCACGCCCGGGGGCGTTCCCGGCCGCTCAGCCCTTGGCGCTCATCCCTTCGGCTCTCCGCGCGCGCTCACCTCACCCTGATGTGCACCACGCCCGTGCCGGGGTTTTCGAACGGCCCGGGCGTCGGCCGCGCCGGGTCGCGCGGCTTGCCGAGGAAGTCGGCGTCGATCACCAGCGGCGAGTCGTCCGGGCGGACGTAGGGCAGCCCTGGGACGCGCGCCTTGCCGAGGCGCACGCTGGTCACCGGCGCGGTGGTGGCGGCGGCGAGGTGGCCGGCCACGTCGAGCCGCAGCTCGAGGCCGCCGTCGCGGGGCACCAGGGCGGGCTGCGGGTCGTGGTCGGCCAGCACCAGCGCGTCCTTTTCCCCGGCGAGCGGGCGGGCGCCGTGGCAGTGGACGTTGCCGCCCGTGAACTGCGGGAACGCGCTGCCGTCGTAGGGCTGCAGCCCGTGGCCGCCGGGGCCGCGCGGCGCGGCGCCGGCGCCGGGGCCGATGAACAGGTTGTTGAAGAAGCGGTTGTCGCCGCCGGGGATCCGGGCCAGGCCGGCGACCGCCGTCGAGTGCGCCGGGTGCCACGGCGTCTCGCGGTTCATCTCCGGGCCGGGGACCAGCGTGCCGCCGAACAGGTTGTGCGCGTAGGCGCCGCCCTCCGACATGTCCAACAGGCTGGACGCCGACAGGAACAGGTTGTTGTCCACCACGAACGGCCCGTGGTTGACCTCGACGAACAGGTCGCGGTCGAGGTTGTCGTGGAACAGGTTGGCGGTGACCCGGGTGCCCTGCGCCATCCAGTCGAGCCACAGCCCCTGGCAGCTGCGGAAGACGTGGTTGCGGCTGATCGTGGTGTCGATCGCGGCGTGCAGCTTGATGCCGGCCATCTCGGCGCCGGAAAACAGGCGCCGGACGTGGATCTCGTGGATCGTGTTGCCGGTGATCGTGCTGAACGCGGCGCCGAGGCTGCCGACGATGCCGGCCTGCTCGCAGTGGGAGATCGTGTTGTTGCGCACCACGTGGTGGCCGATGTGCTCCCTGGTCCACGGGATCGGGAACGCGTGCGCGCGCTTGATCGTCTCGACGTAGCCCTCGGCGGTGTCGGCCGAGGTGTTGTCGTGCTTGTCGCCGTGCTTGCCGAGCGTGATCCCGGTGCACGTCGAGTGGCTGATGGTGTTGTCCTCGATGATCCAGCCCTTGCTCCAGTGGGTGCCTAACAATCCGACCTGCCCGGCGGTCGGCGGCGCCCACGGGGTGGCGGCGTGGCGCAGCCTGAACCCGCGCACGGTGATGAAGTCGCGCCCCGGTTGGTCCGGATAGAACACCGTGCGGCGGACGTTGACCTCGACCAGTTCGCGGTTCGGGTCGGCGCCCGCGAAGCGGGCCCGGAGCGTCGTCACCCCGGCGGCGTCGACCTCGGCGAACCACAGGTTGGGGTTGAGGCTGCGGTGGCGGAGCGCGGCCGCGACCGCGTCGGCGGCGGCCGGCGGGCGCCGGAACACCAGGCACAGGTTGCGGGTCCCGCCGGTCGGCTTGATCGCGACCGGGAAGGTCTCCCAATGCTGCCAGTCTCCGGTCGGCTTGACCACGCAGGTGCCGAGCAGTTCGCCGTCGGCGGCGTCGAGGCGGACCTCGATCCGGCCGCCGAACCCGGGTGCCGCGGCGCGGATCCGGAGTTCGCGGGTCTCGGCGCCGAACTCGACCGCCTCGTAGCGTGCCCAGTTGCCGTCCTTGATCCAGCCGATGCACTCGCCGCCCTCGCCGCACGGGGCGGCTTGGATCCCGCCGTCCACGGCGGCGAATCGTGCGGCCGGGACCCGTTTTGCGGCCTCGATCCACGCGACGTTGAGCAGGTGGCCGTCGGTCCCGCCGCCGGTCATCCACGCCGGCAGTTGGCCGTCGGGCAGCCGCAGTTCGTCGGCGGCCGCCGCCTCGGTCAGCCAGTCGCCGTTCAGGTAGACCGCGCCGGTGTGGTGCTTGCGCCCGAGCGGGGCGAACCAGTCGCCACGGATCTCGTCGGCGAACGGGTTGAAGCCGCCGAAGAACGACGCCGGCAGGGTGACCCGCCACAAGTCCCCCTCCTCGCGCTCCCACCCCTTGACCACCTCCGAGCCCTTGATCACGACCTCCTCGCCGGGGGCCGCCTGATAGATGATCCGCCGCGCGTCCGACTCGCCGCCGCGCGCCGGGTTGACCCGCTCGCGGTAGGTGCCGGCGTGCACGGTCACGGTGTCGCCCGGCTGCGCCAGCCCGGCGGCACGCTGGATCGTGCGCAGCGGCGCCGCCGCGGTCCCGGGGGCGGCGTCGTCGCCGGTCACCGCGACGTGCAGCTCGGCGGCGTCGGCCGCCGCGAACGCGGCCGCCAGCAGGCAGGATGAAACAAGGGTCCGCTTCATGGTGTCGCCACGGTTATGGTTGGTGCCCCGGTTGGGCAGGCGGCTCGGCGCCACGGCACGGATACGCACCGCACGACGGGGATCGTTCCGCATTTCCCGACGCCCGGCCGGGTCTGCCCGGGCATGCTGAACGCGTTTGTTCGCATGGCGGGCCGAATGCAGCGCATCCTCGAATCTCGAAGCACCAACCTGCCATGTTCCGGTTGCAGTGGGGCGGCAAGGCTAACGTCGCCGGATCCCATGGCGGGGGTGTCGACGGTGGTGCCTGATCACCATCACCCTGATGCCCCATGATCGCTCCTCATACAGAATGTGATAGGGAAAATCGTCCAGATCGGCGCGGCGGAAGCGGTCGTCGATCGGATGGAAGCGATGTGGGTTCCCAACCGCCTTCTCGATCGTCGCGATCAGATCGTCGTAGAAGCGACAGGCCAACGGATTACCACCCTCTGATTCGTAGTATTCGAGGATCTCCCGTGCGTCACGGACCGCCAGTCTGTGGTAAGTCGCGATCACCTGCCTTCGCGGACCGCCGCGACGAACTCCTCGTGGCTGAGGCAGCAGGACGGATCGCAGTCCATTTCCTCGCTCCGGCGCTTCGCTTCGGCCAGGCCATCGTCCTCGTCCGAGAGCACGGCAGGAAGGGACTCGAGCATTCCTGCCGCCAACTTGGCGCGGTCGGATTCCGGCAACTGCATCGCGAGAGCCTCTATTTCCCTAAGCGTAACCACGTCCCAACCCTATGCCCGATCAGGAGCGGAGGCAAGCCGGTCGTCTACGCATCCGGGTCGGACCACGACAACCCAAGGAAACAGAAGGCGTTGCGCGCAAATCAAGGCCGAAAAGAGGGCTTGCAGGACCCATTTCCCCCCCCGAATTGCCGGCCTGGGATCGCCACCCGGCCATGCCCCGGTCACAACCGGCAATTGGGCATCCGGACCCCAGGCCGCGAACTGGCTGCTGCCTGCGGCAGGCGATTCATCCTCCGCCCCCCCAACGGCTTGCGGCTGCGGTTCGGGCGCCGGAAACCGCCCTCCAAGACCCCAACACACCCGTCCCCGGGATGCATGGCACTGACCGTCAACAGGTTGTCTTGGTCCGACCCAATCCAACAGGCACTGACCGTCAACAGGTTGTCTTGGTCCGACCCAATCCAACAGGCAATCCAACCAGGCATGGACGAGCCCGGCGGGGCGCATCTCATTCAGGTTCCTCCAAACCCGGCCCGATGCGGGTGAGGCTGAGGATCTGGTGCGGGGCGAAGCACAGGCCGCGGAGGACGAGCAAGGGCGCGGCGGCGCCCTTGGCAGGTGCCGCGACCTGCAGCACGCCGGTCAGCGGCTTGGCGTGGTCCGCCAGCACCACCCGCACCGGCCTGCCGATGACCACCCCCCAGCGCTGCTCGAAGGCACGCCGCTGCTCGTCGAGCCGCCGGCGCCAGTCCCGGTAGCCGTGCTCGTCGCCCGGCGCGTCGAAGTCGAACTCGCCCTGGTCGAAGGACATGGTCTGTTAGAAGGGTCCGGGGATCGGGAGGGCAATCGGGGACGGCGCGGGGACCGGGCGGCGGGCCGACTCGAGGAGCGCCGGCAGCGTGCCGGCCGGAGCTTCGCTGCGAAGGCTGGTCTTGCCGGCGTCCCCCCCGGCAACCCGCGCTGAACCGGCGCCATTCAGGTCGGTGGGCATGTGCTTGACGGTGGGGCGCAGGGTGTCGTTTGCGGCGCGGCTGTCAATGAGCCTGATTGAATCCCGCCAGGGGATTCCAGAGGAAACCCGGGGGCGGGGGCGCGCCAGCGCTGGAGACCCCGGGACGGATGGCCTCGCCCGGACAACCTGCGCCGGAGGGCTCAAACGCGTCACGGGCACCCACTGCGATTGCCTGGCCGGGGCGTGGGATCAGGCCCCGCCGGGCGATTTCGCCGGCGGGCGATTTCGCTTGGCACCCCGGCGCCGGGGCCTACGGTCCCCGCCCGTGATTCCGGCATGGCCAACGCCCTCCCCGCCGCGCCCTGCGGCCGGTTGGCCGGGGACCCATGGTTCCGGCCCCCCGCCATCCCGGTCCTGCCCCCTCCCCTGTCCCCCGCAAACCCACGTCCGCCCGCACTCCGGGCCGCCCGGCGGCGGCCAACCCGAACCGGCAGTTTCCCATCAGCCGCGGCGCGGCCGCGGCCTGCAACAGGTGCACACCACCCACCATGCACATGACAGTGCGTGACGTAGCCAAGTGCTTGAACGTCACCGAGAAGACAGTCTACCGCTGGATCCGCGAGGGGGCGATCCCCTCGTCCAAGGTCAACGAGCAGCATCGGTTCAACCGCTCCGAGCTGCTGGAGTGGGCGACCACCCGCAACATCCCGATGGCGCCCGGTTTCCCGCGGGGCGGGCAGCCCGACGGCGAACCGTGCGGGCTGGCGGCCGCGCTCGAGCGCGGCGGGATCCACCACGGCGTGCGCGCCGCGGACAAGGCGGCCGCGCTGCGCGAGGTGGTCGGCCTGATGCGCTTCCCCGCCGACACCGACCGCGACGCGTTCCTGCGCGTGCTGGAGGCGCGCGAGGAGCTGGGCTCGACGGGCTTCGGCGACGGCATCGCGATCCCGCACGTGCGCACGCCGGTGGTGCTGCACGTCAGCGAGCCGATGATCACGCTGTGTTTCCTTGAGACGCCGGTGGACTTCCACGCGGTCGACGGCAAGCCGGTGCACGCGCTGTTCACGATGGTCACGCCGACGGTGCGCGCGCACCTGCACCTGATCTCGCGGCTCGCCTACGCGCTGCGCGACCGGCAGTTCAGCCGGGCGGTCGCCCTGCGCGGCACCACGGAGGAGATCCTGCGCGAGGCGCGGCGGATCGAGGCGGGGTTCGGCCCATGACGACGCTCTTCCTCGCCGCGCTGGCGGTGATCGCGTGCGGCGGCGCGCTCGCGCTGCTGGCCGCCCGCCACCCCGCCCTCTCGACGCTCGCCGGCGCCGGCGCGTGCGCGGCCGGCTGTGCGCTCGGCCTGGTCCCCGCCGTGGCCACGCTGATGGGCGCGGCCTCGCCGCCGCTCGTCGCGCCGTGGCCTGTGCCCGGGGGATCGTTCCACGTCGCGCTCGACGGGTTGTCCGCGTTCTTCCTGGTGCCGGTGTTCCTGCTGTCGGGCGTCGCCGCGGTGTATGGCGCCGGCTACCTGCGCCACGACCGCCGGCCGCGCGCGCGCGCCGCGTCGTGGCTGTTCTTCAACGCCCTGGTGGCGTCGATGGCGCTGCTGGTGGTGGCGCGCAACGGCCTGCTGTTCCTGGTGGCGTGGGAGGTGATGTCGCTGGCGTCGTACTTCCTCGTCACCTATCACGACGACCGGCCGGAGGTGCTCGCCGCGTGGTGGACCTATCTGGTGGCGACCCACATCGGCACGGCGTTCCTGCTGGGCTTCTTCGCGCTGGCGGCAGCGCTGGCGGGCAGCCTCGAGTTCGACGCGATCCGGCGGTCGCTGGCGGCGGTCCCGCCCGCGGTGTCCGGGCTGCTGTTCGTGCTGGCGGTGATCGGCTTCGGCACCAAGGCCGGCTTTTTGCCGCTGCACGTGTGGCTGCCGGAGGCCCACCCCGCGGCGCCCAGCCATGTCTCCGCGGTGATGTCCGGCGTGATGATCAAGATGGGCGTCTACGGCCTGGTGCGCGCGGTCACGCTGCTGCCCGCGCCGCCGCCGTGGTGGGGGATGCTGCTGGTGGCCGTCGGCGTGACGTCGGGCATCCTGGGCGTGCTGTTCGCGCTCGCCCAGCACGACCTGAAGCGGCTGCTGGCCTATCACAGCGTGGAGAACATCGGCATCATCACGCTGGGGCTGGGCGTCGGGCTGCTGGGCGTGGCGCACGGCATCCCCGCGCTCGCGTTCCTCGGCTGCGCGGGCGCGTTCTTCCACGTCCTGAACCACGCGCTGTTCAAGGGGCTGCTGTTCCTCGGCGCGGGCGCCGTGGCGCAGGGCGCGGGCACGCTCGACATCGAGCGGCTCGGCGGCCTGCTGCGGAGGATGCGCTGCACCGGCACGACGTTCCTCGTCGCCGCGGCCGCGATCTCGGGACTGCCCCCGCTCAACGGCTTCGCCAGCGAGATGCTGGTCTATCTGGGCGCGCTGGATGCGGCGCTGCTCCCCTCGCCCGGGCTCGCGGTGCCGGGGCTGGTCGTGATCGGCAGCCTGGCGCTGGTCGGCGGGCTGGCCGCGGCGTGCTTCGCCAAGGCGTTCGGGATCGTGTTCCTCGGCCAGCCCCGCAGCGAACAGGCGGCCCAGGCGCGCGAGGCGGGCGCCGCGATGCGCGCGGCGATGGTGGTGCTGGCCGGCGCGTGCGTCGCGCTGGGCCTCGGCGCGCCGCTGGTCGTGCGGCCGCTGGCGGCGGCCGTGGCGGGCGTCGCCCGCATCGCGCCCGGCGCGCTGTCCGCGCAGGCGGCGTCCGCGCACGGCACGCTCGCGGCGTTCACCGTGGGCGGCGGCGCGCTGTTCCTCGCGGTGCTGGGCGGCGTGCTGCTGCTGCGCCGGCGGCTGCTGGCCGGCCGGCCGGTGACCGCGGCGGGCACGTGGGACTGCGGCTACGCGGCGCCGACGGCGCGGATGCAGTACACGGCGTCGTCGTTCGCCCAGCCGCTCACCGCGCTGTTCGCCACGTTCCTGCGCACGCGCCGCCACGTCACCGCGCCGCAGGGGCTGTTCCCCGCGGCGGCGGCGATGGAAAGCCACACGCCGGACGCCTGCCGCCGGCTGCTGTTCGAGCCGCTGTTCCGGCGCGCGGCGGGCGCGCTCTCGCGGCTGCGCTGGCTGCAGCACGGCCAGCTGCGGATCTACGTGCTCTACATCGCGGTGGCGCTCGTCGCGCTGCTGGTCTGGAAGCTGGGGTAGCCGCCATGAAGGTCATGCCACTGGTCAACCTGGTGCTGGCGCTGGTTCTCAGCCCGCTGCTGTTCGGCGTCATCAACCGCACCAAGGCGTGGGTCGCGGGCCGCCGGGGCCAGCCGCTGCTGCAGCCCTACCACGACCTGCTCAAGCTGCTGCGCAAGGGCGCGACCTACAGCACGACGACGACCTGGGTGTTCCGCGCCGCGCCGGCGGTGGGCGTCGCCGCCGCGCTCGCCGCGCTCGCGATCGTGCCGTTCGGCGGCGCCCCGGGGCTGTTGGCATTCCGCGGCGACCTGGTCCTGTTCGCCTATCTGTTCGGGCTGATGCGCTTCTTCATCGTGCTCGGCGCGCTCGACACCGGCTCGGCGTTCGAGGGGATGGGCGCCAGCCGCGAGGTCACGTTCGCGGCGCTGGCCGAGCCCGCGCTGCTGCTGGCGCTGGCCGCCGTGGCCCACGAGACGCAGGGCGCGTCGCTCTCGGCGATGTTCGCGGGCGCCGCCACGGCGTGGCACTCGGCCGGCACCGCCATGGTGCTGGTGATGGCCGCGCTGCTGCTCGTCTTCCTCGCCGAGAACGCGCGCATCCCGGTGGACGACCCCACCACCCACCTCGAGCTGACGATGATCCACGAGGTGATGGTGCTGGACCACAGCGGACCGGACTTCGGCCTCGTCGAGTACGGGGCCGCCGTCAAGCTGTGGGCAATGGGCGCGCTGCTGGTCGGGATCGCCCTGCCGTTCGGCGCCGGGCACCCGGCGGCCGGCGCGGCGGTGGCGCTGGCGGGGATGCTGGCGCTCGCGGTGGTCGTGGGGCTGATCGAGTCGACGATGGCGCGCCTGCGCCTGGCGCGCGTGCCGCAGCTGCTCGCGGGCGCGAGCGCCTGCGCGATCCTGGCCCTGGCCCTGGCACTGAGGTGAGCACGATGAACCCGCTGACCGATCCCATCCTCGTGGTCCTCATCCTGACCAACCTGACGCTGTTGGGCTCCAGCCGCTTTGCCTCGTGCATCCGGCTGGTCGCAGCCCAGGGCGTGCTGTTGGGGCTGCTGCCGCTGGTGCTCGGCGAGCGGCTCAACGCGCGCCTGGCGGCGCTGGCGCTCGGCGGGATGCTGATCAAGGGGCTGCTGTTTCCCGCGCTGCTGGCGCGCGCCCAGCGCGATGCCGGCGTCTCGCGCGAACTCGACCCGCGGATCGGCAACACCGCCTCGATGCTGGCCGGCATCGGCGGGCTCGTCGGGTCGCTGTGGCTGGCCTCCCGCCTGCCGCTGCCGCCGCACACCGCGACCACGCTGGCGCTGCCCACCGCGCTGTTCACGATCTTCGTCGGCCTGTTCCTGATCGTCGGCCGCACCAAGGCGCTCTCCCAGGTGATCGGCTACCTGGTGCTCGAAAACGGGATCTACGCGTTCGGCGTCGGGCTGGCGCTGCACGAGCACCTCCTCGTCGAGCTGGGCGTCCTGCTCGACGCCCTGGTGGCGGTGTTCGTCATGGGCATCATCATCTTCCACATCAGCCGCGAGTTCGACCACATCGACGTCGACCGGCTCTCCACGCTCAAGGACTGGAAGGAATGATCGCCGCCCTGATCCTGCTGCCGGCCTGTGCCGGGATCCTGTCGCTCGTCGTGCGCGGCGGGCCCGCGCTCCGCCGCGCGCTGCTCGTCGGGGTGGCGGCCACCCACACGCTGCTCACCGCGGCGGCGTGGCAGCTGCCCCCGGCGCCGTGCCTGCACGGGTGGCTCGCGGTCGACGCGCCGGGCCTGTGTTTCCTGAGCCTGACCAGCCTGTTGTTCCTCGCCGCCGCGGTCTACGCCACCGGATACCTCCGGCGCGGCGGGCACGACCCGGGCGAGGGCGCGGACGAGGGGCTGTTCCTGGCCAACGTGCCGGAGGCGGTGTTCACCGCCTGCCTGCTGTTCTTCCTGGCGACGATGACGCTGGTGGCCACCAGCATGCACTTCGGGATCATGTGGGTGGCGGTGGAGGCGACGACGCTGGCCAGCGCGCCGCTGATCTACTTCCACCGCCACCACCGGTCGCTGGAGGCGACGTGGAAGTACCTGCTGCTGTGCTCGGTGGGCATCGCGCTGGCGCTGTTGGGAAACTTCATGCTCGCGGTCTCGGCGGCGGGCGCCGGGGAGGACCCGGGGCTGCTCGTCGCCGGCCTGGTCGGCTGCGCGCGGCAGCTCGACCAGACGTGGCTCAAGGCGGGGTTCATCTTCCTGCTGGTGGGTTACGGCACCAAGATGGGGCTCGCGCCGATGCACACGTGGCTGCCGGACGCCCACAGCGAGTCGCCGTCGGTCGTCTCGGCGCTGCTCTCCGGCGCGCTGCTCAACTGCGCGTTCCTCGGCATCCTCAGGGCGTGCCAGGTGTGCGGCGCGGCGGGCCTCGGCCCGTTCACCCGCGACCTGCTCGTCTTCTTCGGGCTGCTCTCGATGTGCTTCGCGGCGGTGTTCATCCTCGGCCAGCCCGACTACAAGCGCCTGCTCGCCTACTCGAGCGTGGAGCACATGGGGATCCTCGCGCTCGGCATCGGCATCGGCGGCTCCGGCGCCTACGGGGCCATGCTCCACGCCGTCAACCACTCGCTGACCAAGGGTTTCCTGTTCCTGGCGGCCGGCAACATCCTGGCCGCCTACCAGACGAAGTCGGCGCGCGCGGTGCGCGGCGTGGCGCGCGTGCTGCCGGTCACCGGCGTGCTGTGGGTTGCGGGGTTCCTCGCGATCACCGGGTCGCCCCCGTTCGGCATGTTCGTCAGCGAGTTCACGATCCTGCGCGCGGCCGTCGCCCAGCAGCACTGGGTCGCCGCCTGCGTCTATCTGGTGGCGCTCGCCGTGATCTTCATCGGCATGGCCACCGCCGTGCTGGCAATGGCGCAGGGGCGCCCCGACGCCTCGCGCGCGCCGGTCCGCGAGCACTGGGCGTCGGTGGCGCCGCCGGCCATCCTCGCGTCGCTCGCGCTCGTGCTGGGCGTCTACATACCGCCTGCCCTCGACCGGCTGCTGCAGCAGGCGGTGCAGGCACTGGAAGGGCAGATGTGATGGCCGCCACCAGTCCATGCCGGATCCACAACGGCTGCGCGGTGCCGGTCGACAGCGTGCCGGCCGCCGCGTTCGACGCGTTCCGCGAGGTTGTGCTGTGCGCGACCGAGGCGGGCAGCCGGCTGTCCGCGCTGTTTGCGGCGCCGGCGGGCGACGGGCTGCGGCTGTGGGCGGTGCTGGCCGACGACCTCCAGGGCGACCTCTCGGTCGCGTGCGCGGACGTGGGCGACACCTATCCGTCGCTGACGCCGTACTGCCCGCAGGCGCACTGGTTCGAGCGCGAGATCGCCGAGCAGTTCGGCGCCGTCCCGCAAGGGCACCCGTGGCTCAAGCCGATCCGTTTCCATCCCTCGTGCCGCCCGGGCAAGGACGCGTGGGGCCGCGCGCCCGGGGCCGCGATCCTGCCGGGGGTGACCGACCACTTCCGGGTCGAGGGCGGGGAGGTGCACGAGGTGGCCGTGGGGCCGGTGCACGCGGGCATCATCGAGCCGGGCCACTTCCGCTTCCAGTGCCACGGCGAGCTGGTGTTCAACCTCGAGATCTCGCTGGGCTACCAGCACCGCGGCGTGGAACGGGCGCTCGCGGGCGGCCCGGGGCCGCGCACCGTGCACTACGCCGAGACCCTCGCCGGCGACACCACGATCGGGCACGCGACCGCGTGCTGCCAGCTGTTGGAGGCGCTCGGCGGCGCCAGCGTGCCGGCGCGGGCGCAGGCGCTGCGCGCCGTCGGGCTCGAGCTCGAGCGCCTGGCCAACCACACCGGCGACCTGGGCGCGCTGGCCGGCGACGTCGGCTTCCTGCCCACCGCCTCCTACTGCGGGCGCATCCGCGGGGACTTCCTGAACCTCAGCGCGCTGCTGTGCGGCAGCCGCTTCGGCCGGGGGCTGGTGCGGCCGGGGCGCAGCGGCTTCGACCTCTCGGCCGGCGGGGCCGCCGAGCTGCTCCGGCGCCTCGACGCGGCCATGCGCGACACCGCCAACGCGGTCGAGCTGCTGTGGGACACGCCCTCGGTGCTGGCGCGGTTCGAGACCACCGGGCGCGTCTCCCGCGAGACGTGCGACGACCTGGGGCTGGTGGGGCCGGCGGCGCGCGCGTGCGGCGCCGAGCGCGACGTGCGCTTCACCCACCCGTGGGGGTTCTATCAGTTCTCGCAGCTCCCGGTCTCCACCTGGGACACCGGCGACGTGTTCGCCCGCGCCTACGTCCGCTGGCTCGAGATCCAGCGCTCCGCGGCATTCGTCCGCGACGTCGTGGCCAACCTGCCGGACCCGTCCGCGCCTCCGCCCCCGCCCCGTTCCGGGCTCCAGCCCGGGCACCTGGCGGTGTCGCTGGTCGAGGGGTGGCGGGGCGAGATCTGCCACGTCGCGCTGACCGGCGCCGACGGGCGCCTCGCCCGCTACAAGGTGGTGGACCCGTCGTTCCACAACTGGATGGGGCTGGCGATGGCGCTGCGCAACCAGGAGATCTCCGACTTCCCGCTGTGCAACAAGAGCTTCAATCTATCATACTGCGGACACGACCTGTGAGGCCGCTCCCGCCATGCCGCCGGGCGGCCGCCGCGCCGCCGCGCCGCCGCGCCAGGAAGGAGGAAACGGGATGTACCAGGTGATTGCCGCCCGGCTGAAGCAGGGCTACCGGACCGCCCCGTATCCCGACCACGAGCCGGTGCTGCCCGAGCGGCTGCGCGGCCTGCCCGTGATCGAGCCGGACCGGTGCCCGCCAGGCTGCCGCGCGTGCTCCGGCGCCTGCCCCGTCGGCGCGATCGAGTGGGACGGGGCGGGCACGCCGCGCATCGACCTCGGGCGCTGCCTGTTCTGCACCGACTGCACCGCCGCGTGCCCGACCGGCGCGCTGCGCCACACGACCGACCACCGGCTGGCGGTGTCGGCCCGCGACGACCTGGTGGTGTCCCCCGGGCGGACGCTGCGGCACGCGGCGGCGCTGGCCGCCGCACTGCGGCGCGTGCTCGGCCGCTCGCTCAAGCTGCGCCAGGTGAGCGCCGGCGGGTGCAACGCCTGCGAGGCCGATACCAACGTGCTCAACACGCTCACCTTCGACCTCGGGCGCTTCGGCATCCAGTTCGTCGCCTCGCCCCGCCACGCCGACGGAATGCTGCTCACCGGCCCGATCACCGCCAACATGCGGCTGGCGGTCGAGAAGACCTACGCCGCCATCCCCCACCCGAAGGTCGTCATCGCCGTCGGTTCGTGCGCGATCTGCGGCGGGCCCTACGCCGGCCACCCCGAGGTGTCCGACGGCCTCGACTCGATCGTCCCCGTCGACCTCTACGTCCCGGGGTGCCCGCCCCACCCATACACGATCCTCGACGGGCTGCTGCGCCTGGTCGGGCGCATCGGTTAGCCCTGCAGGTGAACAGGCGGGGGAAACCAAGCCACTCCGAAATCCGCGTCCTCCGCGAACCGGAGCGAAGCGGAGATGGACCGCCTGACTGTTTCTTCTCCTCCTGCGGTCAAATCCGTGGTTCGGCATTTCCCCTCTTGGGGTTAGCCCGGCGCCCGGCTTGCGGGACGCTGCGCGGGGCCGCCGGTCGGCGCCACCCCCCGCCAGACCACAGGCCCCGGGGCAAGACCCCGACGCCTGCAGCCTGGGGGGTGTGCTGTCCTTGCGAGGCGGATCATACCCGGACCACCCGCGCCGGCCATCACGTGAACGCGGAGGAGAAACGGCTTGACGCCTGACGAAATGCCTTGGCGCGGCGGGCCGGGATGCTATCCCTGCCGCCAATCACTATCACTCGGGCGTGTGAACCGGCGTTCCCGCGCCCGGCGGCCCGTTCCCGGCGTCCCAGCATTCTCCCCGCCCCTCCCTCCCCAGCCTCCAGTCACGCCCGGCTTCCGCGCCGCCCCCGGCGGCCCGGCCGCGGCGGGTTCTAACAACCAACCCCGTGTGTCAAGCAAGGTCATGAATGCCCGCATCCTGAGCCTGGTCCTCGGTGGCGTCGTGTCATTGCCGGCGGGTGTGCACGCCGGCACCTTCGTCGTCAGCAACAACCTCGACAGCGGCCCTGGGTCGCTGCGGCAGGCGATCACTGACCTGAACAGCTCGGGGACGGGCGGGGTCATCACGTTCGCCGGCAAGTACACGATCAACCTCGCCAGTGAGTTGCCGGTCATCGCCAGGCCGGTGACGATGGATGGCCAGCGGAGCATCATCAGCGGCGTCGGCGCGTTCCGGATCTTCTCCATCGACGCCGGTGTTGGGGCGGCGGTCAACGTGGCGAACTTCACCCTGCTCAACGGCCACACCGAGGGGGCGGCGGGGGCGGCGGGCACGACGGCCGGCGGCGGCGGCGGCGGGATGGGCGCAGGGGCGGGCATCATGGTCCACTCCGGGGCGCTGTCGATCAGCCACGTTTCCTTCCTCAACAACTGGGTGATCGGCGGCACGGGTGGCGCCGGCGGGACCACGGCGAACCCGGCCACGGTGCCTAACGAACAGCCGGGCGCCAGCGGCGTGCCCGGCACCGCCGGCGGCAGCGGCACGGGCGGCGGAGGGGGCGAAGGGGGCGGCACCGGTGGCGCGGGCAACTACGGCTCCAACCCGTCGTGGACGGTGAACGGCGGCGACGGCGGCCCTGGCGGGGCCGGCGGGATGGCCGGATCCGGCGGCGCCGGTGGCTTCGGTGCGGGCGGTGGAGGGGGTGGCGCGGGGGGCATCGGCGGGGCCGGCGGCAGGGGGCATGACGGCGACTTCGGCACACCCAACCAGAGCGGCGGCAGCGGCGGCAGCGGTGGCGCCGGCGGCGCCGGTGGTCACGGCGCCCCGGGGGGAGCCGGTGGCCTGAGCAGCGCCTTCGGGGGCGCCGGCGGCACCGGCACGACTGGCGCCGGAGGCCATGGCGGCGGCGGCGGCCGGGGTGGCGACGGCGGTTCCACCGGCGAGGGCTCGCTCCTCGGCTACGGCGGCCACGGCGGCAAGGGCGGCAACGGTGGCTTCAACGGCCTGGGCCACCCGGGCAACCCGGGGACCGACGGCGAGGACGGGACCGCCCCCGACAACTTCGGCATCGTCAAGTACCCGGGCCTCGGGGGCGCCGGCGGCGCCGGCGGCGCCGGCGCGGGCGCCAGCCTCGTGCCGGGCCACGGCGGCGGCGGCGGCGGCGCGGCATTGGGCGGCGCCATCTTCGTCGGGGCCAACGCCAGCCTCGTCGTCAATGACTGCAGCACGGATGACGGCAGGCTCTACGCCGGAAACGGCGGCGCCGGCGGCGGCTCGGCCTCCGCGGGAAGCCCCGGCAGGACCGCCGGCTCGGCGTTCTTCATCTTCAACGACACCACGCTCAACTACACCAGCGGCACGCTGGCGATCGGCGGCGACATCGCCGACCCCGCAAGCTCGGGCGTCGCCGGCCAGCCAAAGGCCGGGATCACCAAGCAAGGCGCCGGCCGGGTGGAATTGTTGGGCGCCAACACCTACGAGGGCGACACCCACGTCGACGTCGGGGCGCTCCAGCTGGGGGACAACACCGCGACCGCCGCCGCCCTGCTGGGTTCGGGCGAGGTCTACGTTTCCCCGGGGGCGCTGCTGGACTGCCGCCCGACGACCTCCGCCACCCTGGTGGTGAACGGCGCCGTCAACAACAACGGGGCGGTCCAACTGCAGGGCACGGGCACCGTCGCGTTCGGCTCGCTGGCCGGCGGCGGCCCGACCGACCTCGGCGGCTGCACCCTCGAGGTGGGCCGCAACAACCGCAGCACGACCGTCTCCGGGGCGATCGGCGACGGCGGGCTGGGCGGCGGGCTGGTCAAGAACGGCACCGGCACGATGACGCTCAGCGCCGCCAACACCTACCGGGGCGACACGCTCGTCAACCAGGGGACGCTGCGGATCGGCGACGGTTCGGGCGGCGGCGCCCTAACCGGTTCCGACCTGGTCACCGTGGCCGACGCGGGGTCGCTGGTGGTCAACTCGACGGCCGCCTCGCCGCTGGCGCCGGGGGCGTCGGTCGAGAGCACCGGCTCGATCGAGTTCCTCAACGCCTCGGCGGGTTCGGCCAGCTATCGGGTGACCGGTTCCGACGCCGCCAGCAGCCCGCTGGTCTTCAGGGGCACGGCCGACGCGGGCGACGCGATGATCTCGGGCATCGGCAACCCGTACTACTACAGCACCGGGGCGCTCGTGCGCTTCGAGGACAACGCGCATGCGGGCACGGCCACCATTTATGTGAAGGGGGACTACAGCCTGGTGGCGTTTCGCGGCTCCTCGTCGGCCGGCGAAGCCGAGATCCTCATGGCGGACTACGCACCCCTGGTCTTCGAGGAGCAGGCCAGCGGCGGCCGGGCGGCGGTGACCCTGCGCGACGCCACCGGCCTGCTGGACATCTCCGGCCTGACCCCGGCCGCGATGACGCTGGGATCCCTCGACGGTGCCGGGCAGGTCTGCCTCGGCAGCAAGGGCCTGAACGTGGGCGGCAACAACCGGAGCACCGTCGTCTCGGCGACGATCCAGGACGGCGGGTTCCACGGCGGCACCGGGGCGTCGCTCGGCAAGTTCGGCGCCGGCACGATGGAGTTGACCGCCCCCAACACGTTCACCGGCACCCTGCAGCTCGGGGGCGGCTTCATCCGCTTCCACAACGGCGCCAACCTCGGCGCCGGGGAGGCCATCGTGTTCGACGGCGGCGGCCTGCAGTGGGCCGACGGAAACACCTATGACATCTCCGCCACCCACGTCGTCACCATCGCCGGCGGCGGCGCAATGCTCGACACCGGCGGCAACAACGTCACCCTCTCGATCCCCATCGGCAACAATGGCAGCGGCGGCCTGACCAAGCTCGGCAGCGGCCGCCTGACCCTCAGCTTCGACAACACCTACCACGGCGTGACGACGATCGGCCAGGGCACCCTGGTGCTGCCCGCCTTCGCCTCGATCGCGCACAGCAGCGAGATCCGGGTGCACAGCTCGGCCACGCTGGACGTCAGCGACGCGTTTCACGGCAACTACCCGCTGTTAGACGGCCAGGTGCTGCGCAACGACGGCACCGTCCGCACCGACTCGGCCCGGCTGATGGCCGCCAGCGGGTCGGTCTACTGCGGCACGGGCACGATCGGCAACGTGTGGATGCAGCCCGGGTCGACCTACGCCCCCGGCGACTCGGTGGGCACCAACTTCGTCACCGGCACGGCGCGGCTCGATGGCAACCTCAACGAGTTCGAGTTCGACCTCTCGAGCGCCAACGACATGACGATCGTCGAGGCCATGGGCACGCTGGGGCTGGTCAACATGCCGCTGCTCCAACTGGTCTTCCCGTCGACAAGCCCCCTCGAAACCGGTTCCTACACCCTGTTCCAGAACCACGGCGCGGCCGACTATCAGGACAACTTCTGGCTGGTCGACCCGTTCTACGGGAACGTCCCGACCGAGCTGCTGGAAGGCCAGTCCTATTGCGCGACCGGCGGCGGCACGCTGGCCAGCCAGTTCTCCATCGATTACTCCGGCGGCGCGACCGGCCACGACATCGTGCTGTTCCTGACCCCGGTGCCCGAGCCGGCCACGGCCCTGCTGCTGCTGCTGGCCGCGCTCCCGCTCCGGCGGCGCCGCGGCTGAGCCGGGGGCGGCACCCTTGCGTCATCCTCCGCCCGCCACCGGGGCGTCGTCCTTGCGGGTGAGCGCGCGGAAGCCCGGCCAGCGGTGGAAGGTGAGGTGGTTTGCGTCGTGCGCGTTGTGGGCGCCGGTGGCGGCGTCGTCCCATGCGGTGCGGCACACCGCGATCAGGTCGTCGCCCTCGAACTGCCAGTCGACGTACTGCAGCCCGTGCTTGCGCGTGTCCGGGTGGTGGAGCAGCACGCAGCGGACCTCCCACCTGCGCAGGTCCGGGCTGTGGAGCAGCGCGAGCGTGTTGCGGATGCCCGCCGGGTGGCCGGCCCGCGCGAAGCGCTCCGGCACGATGCTGGCCAGCGCCCAGTAGCCGGGACCCGCCGGGTCCTTGCGGATCGTGAACTTCTTCGCCCCGCCGGGAAACGCCACAAAGCCCGCCGCCGGGTCGAAGCCCGCCGTCTTCCCGTCCGCGCTCACCCGCACGATCGCCGCCAGCTCCGGCAGCGCCGGCACGTCGACCCGCAGCACGTTGACCACCTCGCCCTCCGGGGTGACCACCGCGTTGCCCTCGAGCCAGCCGCCGAACTTCCCGCCGAGCCACTGCGGGTCGCGCGCCACCGGGTTGGAAACCGTCCACGCGGCCGCCTCCAGCAGGTCGGCATCCAACGGCGCCGATAGCATCCGCGCGCGGTAGCGCTCCCCCCACCGCGTGCCGCCCATCGCATCCTCCACCGCCCGCCACAGCCGGCCGCCGTGCTCGACGACCGGCACCGGCGCCGTGTGCCACTCGCCCTCGGCAAGCACGCCGCTCGACGCGTCCGCCGGCGTCGTCCACGTCCGCCCGCCGTCGCCCGACCGCCGGATCACCAGCCGCCCGTGGTGGCGGTCGGTGCCCAGCGCGTGGACCGCACCACGGTGCACGAACAGCCCGGTCCAGAAGAACCCGTCCAGGTCGGCCAGGTGCCGCCAGCTCCGCCCGCGGTCGTCCGACCGATAGACCCGCCCGCCGGCGCGGACGTGCTCGTTGCTGTTAGGACCGAACAGGTCGTGCGAGGCGAGGTAGCCGCCGTCCGCCAGCACGCACAGCGAGGGCGAGCCGATGTAGCGGCCGAGCGCGGCCGGGCTGTGGTGGATCACCGTGCCGGGGGGCGGCGGCGGCGCGGCCTCCGGCCGGGCCTGCCCGGCCGCCGGAGGGGCGAGGGCAAGGCCGGCGAGCGCCAGCACGAGGACCGGCAGGGCGGTCGGTTTCATCGCGCGCCATCCAATCCCTCCGCCCCACCCCGGTCAAGCGGGAGCGCGGTCCTGGCACGCATCCCCAATGTTCCCGGCCCCGCAGTTCGCCGGCTTCCCGGTCTCCCTGCCCCGAAACCCGGGCTGACACCCGGGCCAGCCGCGCCGCCCCCGCGCTCCGGCCCGCAAACTCAGGCCCGTGACAAATCCCGCCCCGCGGCCCCGTATCGCCGGCATCCCCCCGCCCCCGATCCCACCTCCAACCCACTCCCCACCCCGGCCTCCACCCCAACCCGCAGCCCCGCCTGCAGCCCCATCCGGACCCGCTCCATGAACCACCACCAGACCACCCGTCGCGACTTCCTGAAAACGACCGGCACGGCCGCGGCCGCGCTCGGCTTCCCCACCATCATCCCCGCCCGCGCGCTCGGCGCCGACGGCGTGCCGCCGCCGAGCGAGCGGATCGTGATGGGCGGAATCGGCATCGGCAACCAGGGCTCGCCCGACATGGGCAACTTCCTCGGCAACCGCGAGGTGCAATACGTCGCGGTGTGCGACGTGCGCCGCAACGTGCGCGAGGGCGCCAAGGGCCGCGTCGACGGCCACTACGGCAACCAGGACTGCGCCGCCTACAACGACTACCGCGAGCTGCTCGCCCGCGACGACATCGACGCCGTGCACATCGCCACCCCCGACCACTGGCACGCGATCATGCTCATCGAGGCGTGCCGCAGCGGCAAGGACGTGTTCTGCCAGAAGCCCGAGTCGAAGACGCTGCGCGAGGGCCCGCTGATGGTCGCCGCCGCGCGCAACTACGGGCGCGTGGTCTCCGGCGGCAGCCAGCGGGTGTTCGAGGACTACCGCGGCGTCGTCGGCCAGTGCTGGGGCGGCGAGCTCGGCGCCATCAAGTCGATCAACGTCAACACCAGCAACATCTCGCACCTGTGCAGCCTGCCCGCCGAACCGGTGCCCGACGGCTTCGACTGGGAGATGTGGCTCGGCCCCGCGCCGTGGGCGCCGTACAACGGCCGCCGCTGCAGCGGCGACTTCAACACCTCGGACAACTCGTGGCGCGCCTACTCGGACTACTCCGGCGGCGACATCACCGACTGGGGCGCACACCACCTCGGCGGCGCCACCTACGCGGTCGACGTGCGCGAACTCCAGCCGGTCGAGGTCGTCCATCACGACGACAACGGCCACCAGCACCTCGAGTTCCGCTACCCCAACGGGGTCGTGATCACCCACAACCGGCCCGGCACCGGCAACATGGCCGTCGAGGGCACCCCGGGCGAAAAACGCGAGCCCAAGCCGATCCCCGGCTACAGCGCCAAGGGCGGCATCGGCGCCGACTTCCTCCACTGCGTCCGCACCCGCCAGCGGCCGTTCCGCGACATCGAGCTGGCGATCAACACGATGGTCCTCTGCCACCTCGGGTTCATCGCCTACACGCTCCGCCGCTCGCTCAAGTGGGACGCCGCCAGGCAACAGTTCGCCGGCGACGACGACGAGGCGAACCGGTTCCTCGACTACGCCCGCCGCGAGCCGTGGCAGGTGTGAGCGGCGCCGGACGCCGCCCGTTCTAACAAACAAATCCCCGCAGAAAGAACCACCACCATGTTGGACCAAGCCTTCGAAGCACTGAAGACCTACGATTGGGGCACCGACCGCAACGTCGTGCAGCCGATCGAGCAGGCGCTCGTCGCAACCCGCGGCGACGCCGCCGCCCGCAAGGACCTCGAGACCCGCCTCGCCGGGGTGCTGAAATCCGGCGCCCCCCGCGCCGCCAAGGACTACGCCTGCCGCGCGCTGCGGGTGGCCGGCACCGCCGCCTCGGTGCCGACCCTCGCCGAACTGCTGCCCGATGCCGACCTCTCGCACATGGCGCGCTACGCGCTCGAGCGGATCCCCGGGCCGGAAGCCGGCCAGGCGCTGCGCGAGGCGCTGCCGAAGGCCACTGCGAAGCTCAAGTGCGGCATCGCGTCGTCCCTCGGCACCCGCGGTGAGGCCACCTCGGTCCCGGTGCTCCAGCAACTGCTGGGCGACCCCGACCCCGCGGCCGCCCGCGCCGCGGCGCACGCGCTCGGCGCGATCGGCTCCGCCGAGGCCCACCGCGCGCTGGTGGCCGGCCGCCAAAGCAAGGCCACCGAGACGGTCATCGCCGATGCCCTGCTCGCCCGCGCCGCCCAACAGCTCGCCGCCGGCGACAAGCAGGCCGCCACCGCGACCTACCGGCGCATCCTCGCGCGCAACCCGTCGCCGCCGGTGCGCCAGGCCGCCAACGCCGGCCTCGCCGCATGCGGTGCCGCGGCGCAGTGAGCCGCGCCCGCGCCGCCCGCGCCCCACACCGCACCCCGGCAGCCAGGCCGGGTGCCGCAAGCCCGGCGACCGGGCGCAGCGCGCGTCCCCGGACGCGGCCGCGCGGCCCGATCGGGGCGCCGCCGCCGCCGGCACGTTGACAAGGCACCCGTATGACTGTATCTACGGGCCATGAAGACCACGATCGAGCTGCCCGATTCGGTTGTCCAGGAGGCGAAAGTGCTCGCGGCCCGGCGCCGGACCACCCTGCGGGCGTTGGTGTTGCTGGGCTTGGAGCGGGTGATCGCGGAGACGCGGGTGACGGCGGAGGACCGGGCCGGCAAGCTGTTCGCCGCGATGGACAGGGCTCCGGGGGTGACCGCCGGCAGACGCCTCAACCGTGCCGAAGCCAATGCGCGCCGAGTTCTTCCTTGACACCAACATCCTGCTCTACGCGGCATCCACCGCCCGGTCCGAGCAACCCAAGCGGGCCAAGGCACGCGAGTTGCTGGCGATGGAGGGAAGCGCCTTGTCCACCCAGGTGCAGGCGGAGTTCTACGTCAACGCCACGACCAAGTTCAAGCTGCCCCATGAGCGGGTGGTGGCAATCCTCAAGGCGCTCGATGCCTATCCGGTCCAGGCAATCACCGCGGCAGTGTTCTGGTCGGCGGTCCGGATCAAGACCCGCTGCAAGCTGTCGTACTGGGACGCTGCGATCATCGCAGCCGCCGTGGAACTGGGGTGCCACACCGTGTATTCGGAAGACCTCAACCACGGCCAGGTCCATGCCGGGGTGCGGGTCATCAATCCGTTTGTCGCGTGACCCCCGCCGCCCGCGGCCGCCACGGGGCACCGGCGGGCGGGACGGAATGCCTCGCGGAGGCTTGTCCGCTGTCCACCGCGCGAAACGCATTGTCCGACTTGCGAAGGATCGCGGATTGGGATTGCGGACGCGGCGGCGGCCCGGCTTCTCCTTGGTGCCCCCCCCGCAACCACCCGGCCACTCATGCCCCACCGATCCCCATCCCGCCCCCTCCCCTCCCGGCCCATGCCCCTGCAGCGCGGACTCCACGCCCTGCTCGCGTGCGCCTGCGTCGCGCCGGCCGCCGCGGACCCCGCGCCGTGGCTCGCCCAGCCGGTGGTGCCGGCGGCCCAACAGCTCTTCCCGCAGGGCGCCGTGCGCCTGCTCGACGGCCCGTTCAAGGAGATGCAGGACGTCGACCACGCCTACCTGATCCGGCTCGAGCCCGACCGCCTGCTCGCCCAGTTCCGCGTCGAGGCCGGCCTCGAGCCGAAGGCGCCGCCATACGGCGGCTGGGAGTCGCCCGCCGCCCCGGGCACCACCCGCTCGCTCGCCGGCCACAGCCTCGGCCACTACCTCAGCGCAATCAGCCTGATGTTCCGGCTCACCGACGACCACCGCCTGCGCGAGCGCGTCGCCTACATCGCCGGCGAGTGGAAGGAATGCCAGGACAAGCGCGGCGACGGCTCGCTCGTCGCCTTCCCCCACCTGCGCGAGCTGGAGGCCGACATCCGCGCCGGCAGGGTCGAGACGATCGACAACTACTGGGCCCCCTTCTACACCATCCACAAGCAGCTCGCCGGCCTGCGCGACGCGTGGACGCTGTGCGGCGACGCGACCGCGCGCGAGGTGCTCGTCCGCCTCGCCGACTGGTGCGGCAACCTGGTCAGGGACCTGCCCGCCGAACGCCGCGAGCGGCTGCTCAGGATGGAGCACGGCGGGATGCCCGAGGTCCTCGCCGACGTCTACGCGATCACCGGCGAGACGCGCTTCCTCGACTACGCGCGGATGTACTCGCACCGCGAGCTGTTGGACCCGCTCGCCGAGGGCAGGGACACGCTCACCGGCCTGCACGCCAACACCCAGGTGCCGAAGTTCATCGGGTTCCAGCGCATCCACCGGCTCGCCAACGACCCGCGCTTCGGCGCCGCCGCGCGCTCCTTCTGGGAAACGGTCGTCCGCAACCGCTCGTGGGCCAACGGCGGCAACAGCATCCACGAGCACTTCCCCGAACCCGCCGCGATGGGCCGCGACCTGGCCCACGACGGCGGCCCCGAGACCTGCAACACCTACAACATGCTCCGGCTCACCGCCGCACTCTATCAGGAACACCCGCTGCCCGCGCACCTCGACTACTGCGAGAACGCGCTCTACAACCACATCCTCGCCTCGCAGGCGCCGCTGCCGGGCGCCGGGGCCTTCGTCTACTACACCCCGCTGCGCCCCGACTACGCCCGCAGCTACGGCACCGACTTCCGCTCGTTCTGGTGCTGCACCGGCACCGGCATGGAGAACCACGCCCGCTACGGCGAGCTGGTCTACAGCCACGACGGCGCCGCGCTCGCGGTCAACCTGTTCATCCCCTCGACGCTCGACTGGCCGCAGCGCGGGCTCGCGCTGCGCCAGGAAACCCGCTTCCCGGACGAACCCCGGACCACGCTGGTCGTCACCGCCGCGCCCGCCGGCCCGCTCGCGATCCGCATCCGCCACCCGCAGTGGCTCGCCGCCCCGGAACTCGCTCTAACGGTCAACGGCGAGCCGGCCGCCGCCGCCTCCACCGCCGGCGGCTTCGCCGAAGTCAAGCGCAATTGGAAGCCCGGCGACCGGCTCGAGGCCGCGCTGCCGATGGCCACCCGGGTCGTCCGCCAGCCGCAGTGCGAGGGCTGGCTGTCCCTGTTCCACGGGCCGGTCCTGCTCGCCGGCGAACTCGGCAGCGAGGGGCTCGAACAACGCGACTACATCGGCCCCTACACGCCCGTCAGGGCGATGCGGCCGCTCGACCGCGCCCCGCTGCTGGTCGCCGCTTCCGACGCCGAGGTGCTCGCCCGCATCCATCCGGTGCCCGGCCGGCCGGGCACGTTCCGCACCGACGGGCTGGCGATGCCCCACGACGTGACGCTGGCGCCGTTCCACCGCGTCCACTTCCAGCGCTATGCGATCTACTGGAGGCTAACCGACGCCGCGCGCGCCGCGGAGCAGCTCCGGCGCGTCGCCGAGGCCGAGCGCCTCGAGCGCGGGCTCGACGCCCGCACGCTCGACCGCGTCCGCCTTGGCGAGCAGCAGCCGGAGACCGACCACCGGCTGCAGTTCGAGCTCTCCCACACCGGCCTCGGCCCGGACGGGCGGTTCTTCCGCGCCGCCGCGCCGGGCGGCTGGTTCAGCTTCGTGCTGAAGGCGCCGCCCGCCGGCACCGGGGCCGCGATCCGCCTGCTCCACTGGGGCCGCGACCCGGGCCCGGAGTTCGAGCTGCAGTTAGACGGCCGCCCGCTCGCGGTGGTCAGGCGCCGCGGCGGCGGCGACGAGTACCTCGCCACCGAGATCCCGCTCGACCCCGCGGCGCTCGCCGGCAGGGATACCTTCGTCCTCCGCTTCCAGTCGCAGCCCGGCCACGGCGTGCCGCCGGTCGCCGACCTGCGCGTCGTCGCCGCCGAATGAGGCCGCCGAATGAGGGTGACAGGCGGGCGCGGAGGCAACATGCTGGCATGGCAGCGTGGGCCCGGAACCAGCCGGGCTTCCCGCCGGGAACCACCATGAAGACGATCGCCGTGGCACTCGTTGCCCTGCTGCCGGGGATTGCCGGCGCCGCGCAGGACGCGGGCCCGGCCGGGGCCGCCGCGGCCGGCACCCGGCCCCCCGCAACTAACATCGCGCTGGGCCGGCCCTGCACGCTGGAGCCCGCGCCGAACTACCCGCACTGCACCGATCCTGGCGATGCGGCCCAGCTCACCGACGGCGCATCCGCGGAGGGCTACTTCTGGACCCAACAGGCCACGGTCGGCTGGAACCACGAGGCGGCCATCGTCGTGACCATCGACCTGGGGCGGGACCTGCCGATCCGCGGGGCGTCGTTCAACACCGCCGCGGGCGTGGCCGGCGTCACGTGGCCGTTGGCGATCCACATGCTGGTGGCCGGCGAGGACAAGGTGTTCCACGAGGCCGGCGAACTGGTCTCGATGAGTTCCGGGCGCGGCCTCCCCGACCCGGGCAGCTACTCGGTGCACCGCTACTGGACCGACGAACTGGAAACCCACGGCCGCCACATGGCCTTCGTCTTCGCCGCGCAGCCGTTCGCCTTCGTCGACGAGATCGAGGTCTACCGCGGCCACGACGAATGGGTCCGGCGCCCGCTCGCGGGCAAGCCGGTCACGGACATCAGGGACGCCATGGCCCGCGCGTCGCTGCAGCAGGCGATCCGCCGCCGCCTCCTGATGGACATCGAGGGCATCGGCGAAAAACTCGCGCACGCCGCCGTCGACGCCGGCGCCAGGGACGCCATCGCCGCCGGGCTGGCGGATGCCCGCGCGGCGTGCGCGGCGCTCCCGGAAGCCGAGCCCGCGACGTTCAAGGCCGTCATGCCGCTCAACGACGTGCACCGCGGCGTGCTCGCGCTCCAGGGCGCGCTGTGGAACGCGCAGGGTTTCGCCCCGCTCACCATCTGGCAGTCGCCGCTGTGGGACCAGGCCCGGCTCCTCGACGACCCGGCCAGGGACGCGTCGCCGCAGGTCGCCGTGCACCTCATGCGCAACGAGTACCGCGCCGGGTGCTTCAGCATCTCCAACGCCACCCGGGAGCACGACACGGTGCTGGTGCGCATCGAGGGCCTCCCCGGCGGCGCCGCCCCCGGCTGCGTTGCGGTGCATGAAGTCCAGTGGACCGGCACCAAGTCCGGGATCCCGGTCGCGGCGGCGCTGCCCGAGGCGCCGCTGCGGAATGGCGGCCACGTGATCGAGGTCCCCGCAGGCATGACTCGGCAGGTCTGGCTCACGTTCCACCCCCGGTCCGTCGACGCGGGCACCCACGCCGGCCAGATCGTGGTGGCGTCGGCACCCCACGGCGAACAGCGGATCCCGGTCGAGCTGCGCGTCCACCCGTTCGACTTCCCCGCGCGGCCGACACTGCACTTCGGCGGCTGGGACTACTGCAACGGCTCCGGCAGCCGGGGGGTCAACCCTAACAACATGGCCCGGCTCATCGAGCACTGCCGCGGGCACTACGTCGACTCCCCGTGGGCAACCGGCGCGGTGATGCCCTGCGGCACCCACGACGCCGCGGGGGCGATGACCGCCAACCCCGACACCGCCGCGTTCGACGAATGGGTCGCCCGCTGGCCGGACGCCGCCAACTACATGGTGTTCGCGGCCGTCGGCCCGCAGATGGCCGGCTTCACCCAGGGCACGCCCGCGTTCGACCGGGCCGTCGGCGCATGGGCGGCGTTCTGGGCCGGCCACGCGAAGGCCAGGGGCATGCGGCCCGGGCAGCTCGCGCTGCTGCTCGTCGATGAACCGCGCCGCGCCGAACAGGACGAGACGATCCTGCTCTGGGCCAGGGCCATCCGGGCCGCGGACACCGGGATCCGCATCTGGGAAGACCCCATCCACCCGGAAGACATGTCCCGGGCAAACCAGCAGATGATCGCCGCCTGCCACGTGCTCTGCCCCAACCGCCCCATGTTCGTCGCCGCTCCCGAGTCATACCGCCACTACTTCGTCGACCGGCGCAACGACGGCATCGCGCTCGAGTTCTACTCGTGCAGCGGCCCGGTCCGCCTGCTGGACCCCTGCGCCTATCACCGCATGCAGGCGTGGGAATGCTGGCTCTACCAGGCCGAAGCGACCTCCTTCTGGGCCCTCGGGGACACCGGCGGCGGCTCGTCGTGGAACGAATACTCCGCCCCCGGCACCGACTACTGCCCGTTCTTCGTCGGGCCGGAATCCGTCAGCGCCGGCAAGCACATGGAAGCGATCCGCGAGAGCATCCAGGACTTCGAGTACCTCGTCATGCTGCGCGACGCGATCGACCGCGCCACACAGGCCGGCACGCCGGCCGCCACGCTCGACGCCGCCCGCACCCTGCTCGCCGATCTGCCCGGCCGCGTGCTCGACGCCAGCCGCACCCCGTCGTTCAGCTGGAGCGAGCCGCTCGACCGCGGCGTCGCGGACCAAGCCCGGCTCGAGATCCTCGCAATGCTCGCCCGGCTGCGGTGACCCGCGGCCGACGGCCCACCCCATATCTAACAGAACCATGCCCCTCCGCTTCCTCCGCTCGTTCCTGTTGCCGGGCCTGCTGGCCGCCGGCATTTCCACCCCGGCCCCCGGCGCCGAACCGGCCCCCGGCGCCCCGTGGCCCGCCGCGCAGGCGTGGGCGTGGTATCGGCGCCAGCCGTGGATCGTGGGCTTCAACTACGTCCCGAGCACCGCCGCGAACACCACCGAGTTCTGGTCGGCCGCGGGCTTCGACCCCGAGACGATCGACCGCGAGCTCGGCTGGGCCGCCGGGCTCGGGTTCAACTCGTGCCGCGTGTTCGTGCAGTTCCTCGTGTGGAAGCACGACCCGGCCGGGCTGTTGGACCGGCTCGACCGGTTCCTCGGCATCGCCGCCGGCCACGGGCTGGGCACCACGCTGGTGCTGTTCGACGACTGCGCGTTCGGCGACCCGCCGCAGACCGAGCCGTTCCCCGGCAGGCAGCGCGACCCGATCCCGGGGATGATCCTGCCGAGCTGGACCCCGAGCCCCGGGCTCAAGGCGGTGACCGACCGCGGCGCGTGGCCGGACCTCGAGCGCTACATCAAGGACGTCGTTTCCCGCTTCGCGAACGACCCGCGGGTGCTGATGTGGGACATCTACAACGAGCCCGGCAACTCCGGGATGGGCAACCGGAGCCTGCCCCTGGTCGAGGCGACGTTCGCGTGGGCCCGCGCCGCCAGGCCGACGCAGCCGGTGACGATCGCCGCGTGGGGCGCCCCGCCCGAGGTCACCGCGCGGCAGGTCGAGCTGTCCGATGTGGTCACCTTCCATTTCTACGGCGACGCCGCCGGCCTGCGCGCGCAGGTCGCCGCGCACGCCGCGCACGGCCGCCCGGTCATCAACACCGAATGGATGGCCCGCCTCCAGGGCAGCAAGTGGGAGACCGACCTGCCCGTCTTCAAGGAACTGGGAGTCGGCTGTTATTGCTGGGGCCTGGTCAACGGCCGCACCCAGGCGCAGTTCGCCTGGTACCACAAGCGCGGCACCCCCGAGCCCGACGTGTGGTTCCACGACCTGCTGCGCGCCGACGGCTCGCCGCGCTACCCCGCCGAGGTCGCGTTCCTCCGCAGGTTCACCAACGCCCCCGGCGTCCCCCGCCTCCAGCCCCTGTTCGACTTCCCGGTGCGCGACACCTGCGTCTGCGTCGGGCCGGACCGCACCTGCTACCTGACCGGCACCACCGGCCACCCGGCGTGGTGGAACACCAACGAGGGGATCCGCCTGTGGAAGTCCGCCGACCTCCGCAACTGGGAACCCCTCGGGCTCGTCTGGTCGTTCGCAAAGGACGCCACCTGGCAGGTGAAACGCGGCGACAAGCAGGCGATCTGGGCGCCCGAGATCCACTTCTTCAACGACACGTTCTGGATCGCCTACTGCGTCAACTACGGCGGCACCGGCGTGCTCCGCAGCACCAGCGGCAGGCCCGAGGGCCCCTACGAGGACATCCGCAAGGACGGCCCGCTCACCGCCGACATCGACGCCTCGCTGTTCCGCGACGACGACGGCAGGGTGTTCTTCGTCTATCAGAACGGCCGGATCGCGCCGCTCGCCGACGACCTCACCGGCCTCGCCGCCGAGCCGGTGCTGCTCCAGCCGCTCGGCGCCCCGCAGGTCGGCTTCGAGGGCGCGTTCCTCTTCAAGGCCAACGGCCGCTACCACCTCTCGTGCGCCGACTTCACCGACGGCCGCTACCACTGCTACGTCGCCAGCTCGGACCGCCTGATGGGACCCTACGGCCCGCGCCGGCTCGCGATCCCCCACGGCGGCCACAACATGTTCTTCCGCGCCCCGGACGGCGCCTGGTGGAGCACGTTCTTCGGCAACGACGGCGACGCCCCGTTCCGCGAGCGGCCCGCGCTGCTGCCGGTCGAGTTCGGCCGCGACGGCACCCCGCGGCCGGCGCTCAGGCCGCCCGCCGCCGCCCCTTGACCGCCGCCGGCGCGCCGCTCACGGCCATTGCCGTCCTGAACCACTCATGCGATGAGCACCTTGAGCGCCCCGGGGCGCCGCGCCGCGCCGAACGCCTCCACCCCCCGCTCCAACGGATAGACCCCGCTGACCAGCGGCCCCACCCGGATCCCGCCCCCCGCCAGCACCGCCAGCGCCTCCGGATACTCGCCCGCGATCGCACACGAGCCGACCAGCTCCAGCTCGCCAGTCACCGCCACCTGCAGCGGCAGCGGCGCCTCCGGCGCCAGGTTGCCCACCAGCACCACCCGCCCGCCCTTTCTAACAGCCCTGGCCGCCAGCCCGACGGTCGCGGCCACGCCGGCGGCCTCGACGGCGACGTCGGCGGCCGCCGCGCCGCCGGTTCCCACCGCGTGCGGCGCGACTCCGGCGTCGGCGCCCAGCCGGCACGCCAGCTCGAGCCGCCGCTGGTCGAGGTCGACGGCGGTCACGTGTGCCGCGCCGGCGCGCTTGAGCGCCTGCACGACGAGCAACCCGATCAACCCGGCGCCGACCACCAGGACCGGGCTGCCGGCCACCGTGCCGGCGCGGCGCACCGCGTGGAGCGCCACGCCGACCGGCTCGGCGAATGCCGCCTCCTCGAACGACAGCGCCGCCGGCAGCCGGTGCAGGATCCGCGCCGGCACCACCACGGACTCGGCGAACGCCCCGTCGCGCCGGTAGTCCGCGCACGACACGCCGAACACCTGCCGGTGGTCGCACAGGTTCACCCGCCCGGCCCGGCAATACCCGCACTCGCCGCACCACACCGTGGAGTCGAACGTCACCCGCTCGCCCGCCGCCCAGCCGCCGACCCCCTCGCCGACCGCCGCGATCACCCCGCTCGCCTCGTGCCCCATCACCACCGGCGGAATCCGCCGCCCGCTGCTGCCGTCCATCCCGTGCAGGTCGCTGCCGCAGATCCCGCACGCCCGCACCGCCACCCGCACCTCCCCGGCGCCCGGCTCCGGGACCTCGCGCTCCCGCACCTCCAGCACCGACGGCGCCACCAGTTCCAGCACCTTCACGCCCCAGCATCGCCGCCGCCCCGCCCCGCCACAAGCACCAACTCCTGCTAGGCGCCGCCGCCCCCACCGATTGCTTGCCAGATCCCGCCCCGCGTGCCGTAGTGGTCCGGTCCCGACACCCCGCCGCCCCCATGAACCCCCGCCTGCTCGCCACCCTGGTGCTCGCCGCCTCCCCCGCCCCCGCGCCGGCCGCCGGTCCGCCGCCGGCCCCCGGCCTCGAGCCGGCCGCCGTGCTGCGCGAGATGCGGCGCGTCGCCGACTGGCAGCTCGCCCACCCCTCGAGCCACCCGCTCCACGACTGGACCCAGGCGCCGTTCTTCCTCGGCCTGTTCCACCTCCATCAGGTTTCCGGCGACCCACGCTACCTCGAGGCGCTCACCACCTTCGGCGGCCGCGTCGGCTTCCGCCCGGGCCCGCGCGTCACCCACGCCGACGACCACGCCGTGCTCCAGGCATGGCTCAACCTCGCGGAACGCGACCGCGACCCCGCCAAGCGCCGGCCCGCGGTCGGCCACTTCGACAAGATCCAGGCCGCCCTCGCCGGCCAGCCCCGCGCATCCGCCACCGGCGGCACCTTCACCTGGTGCTGGTGCGACGCCCTGTTCATGTCCCCACCCGCCTGGGTCCACCTCTCCGCCCTGACCGGCGACCCCCGCTACCGCGACTGGGCCGACGCCGAGTGGTGGACCTGCACCGACGTCCTCTACGACCCGCAGCACTGCCTCTACTACCGCGACAACAACTTCTTCTCCCGCCGCACCGCCACCGGCCGCAAGGTCTTCTGGGCCCGCGGCAACGGCTGGGTCTGCGGCGGCATCGCCCACGTCCTCGACCACCTGCCCGCCGACCACCCGTCCCGCACCCGCTACCTCGGGCTCTATCATGACATGATGTCCAGGCTGCTGGACCTGCAGAACGCGGACGGCCTGTGGCGCACCAGCCTGTTGGACCCGCAGGCGCCGGTCGGCGAGTCGAGCGGCTCGGCGTTCTTCACCTACGCCATGGCGTGGGGCCTCAACCGCGGGCTGCTCCCCGCCGCCAGGTTCCGCCCGGCGGTCGCCAACGCCTGGCGCGCCCTGTGCCGCAACGTCCAGCCCGACGGCATGCTGGGCTTCGTCCAGAAGATCGGCGACCAACCGGGCGCCGCCGACGCCGGTTCCACCGAGGTCTACGGCACCGGCGCCTTCCTGCTCGCCGGCGCCGAGGTCATCCGCATGGCCGACCCGTCGAAGCGCCGCGCCGGGCTGGCCTCGTTCGACGGCGTCACCCTGCCGCCGCGCTACCTCCGCGCCCAGCCGCGCGTGTTCGCCCGCTCCGTGCCCGAACGCATGGACGACTTCGCATGGGAGAACGACCTCGGCGCCTTCCGCGCCTACGGCCCCGCCCTGCGCCCCGCCACCGAGGACAGCGGCTTCGACATCTGGCTCAAGCGCGTCCCGTGGCCGGTCATCGACAAGTGGTACATCGAGGACGTCACCAAGCTCCCCTACGGCAAGGTCGCCAAAAGCTACCACGAGGACCACGGCGAGGGCTACGACGCCTACAAGGTCGGCGACACCCGCGGCTGCGGCGGCATCTCGCTGTGGGTCGACGGCCGCCTCCACAACTCCGACACCTTCGTCGCCCACCGCATGATCGAACAAACCCCCGCACGCGCCGCCTTCGAGCTCGACTACGCCAGCACCCTCGCCGGCAAGGCGGTCCGCGAGACGAAACGCGTCACGGTCCTGTTGGGAAAGCGCCTGTTCCAGTGCGAGTCGCGCTTCACCATCGACGGCAAGGCGGGCCCGCGCGACGTCGCAATCGGGCTCCGGCCCCAGGCCGCGGACACCCAACCGGCGCTCGCACCGCAGGCCGGCACGATGCTCCTGTGGGAGCAGCTCGACGGCCTCGGCCTCGGCACCGGCGTGGTGGTCGACCCCACCGCGGTCCGCGACATGACCACCCACACCGACGCCGCCGGCCAGACGCAGGCACTCTGCCTCGCCCGCACCGACGACTCCGGATACCTCCGCTGGTTCGCCGGCTTCGGCTGGGAAGGCCAGGGCGAAATCAACACCGCGGGGAAATGGCGCGCCCACCTCGACGCGTTCGCCGCCGAGCACCTCAGGCACCCCTTCGCCGACAACTCCGCCACCCTAACGACCCACACCGCCAACCCGCCGCCCTGACCGCAGCACGGGTCCCCACCACCCCCGGCGCGGCCCACCCGCGGTTCCCGCCATGACCCGACCGCCAAACCCCATCGCCCCCTCCCTCCGCGCCCTCGCCGACCGCATGGACGGCGAACTGCACACCGGCCGCCTGCCCCGCCTGCTCTACGCCACCGACGCCTCCGAATACCAGGAACTGCCGCTCGCCGTCGCCCTGCCACGCTCCGAGCACGACCTGCGCGAGCTGCTCGCATTCGCCCGCGCCCACCGCGTCGGCCTCGTCCCCCGCACCGCCGGCACCTCCCTCGCCGGCCAGGTCGTCGGCCCAGGCATCGTCGTCGACCTCGGCCGCCACCTCCACCGCATCCTCGCCGTCGACCCCGCCGCGCGCCGCGCCCGCGTCCAGCCCGGGGTTGTTAGAAACGAGCTGAACCGCGCGCTCGCCCCGCACGGCCTGCTGTTCGGCCCGGAGACGGCCACCGCCAACCGCGCGATGATCGGCGGCATGGTCGGCAACAACTCGTGCGGCGCCAACTCGCTCGTCTACGGCGCCACCCGCGACCACCTCGTGTCGTGCCGCGGGTTCCTCGCCGACGGCTCGGAGGCCACGTTCGGGCCGCTCGAGCCGGACGGGTTCGCGGCCAAGTGCCGCGGCGACTCGCTCGAGGCCGCGGTCTACCGCGCCGTGCGCGACATGCTGGCCGCCCCCGCCAACCGGCGCGCGATCGACGCCGGGTTCCCGAAGAAGTCGGTGACCCGCCGCAACACCGGCTACGCGCTCGACGCGCTGATGGACGCGCGCGTGTTCGACCCCGCCAGCGCGCACCCGTTCAACATGTGCCGGCTGGTCGCCGGCTCGGAGGGCACCCTGTTCCTCGGCGTCGAGTTCGAGCTCAACCTCGAGCCGCTGCCCGCGCCCGGAGCGCTGATGTGCGCCCACTTCGCCAGCGTCGACGCGGCGCTGCGCGCCACGCTCGTCGCGATGGACCTCGGGCACCGGCCGTCGGCCGTCGAGCTGATCGACCGCCACATCCTCGAGTGCACCCGCCACAGCCCGGAGCAAAGCCGCAACCGCGAGTTCGTCCAGGGCGACCCCGGCGCAATCCTCGTCGTCGAGGTGCGCGACCCCGACCCGCAGGTCGTCACCGCCACCCTGCAACTCCTCGAGTCCCGCCTGCGCGCCGCCGGCCTCGGCTACGCGTTCCCCGTGCTGCACGGCGACGACTCCAACAGGGTCTGGGACCTGCGCCGCGCCGGCCAGGGGGTGATGGGCAACGTCCCCGGCGACGCCAAGCCGCGCGAGGTGGTCGAGGACACCGCGGTCGACGTCCGCGACCTGCCCGCCTACATCGCCGAGTTCGACGCCCTGATGCGCGACAGGCACGGGCTGGCGTGCGTCTACTACGCCCACGCCGGCGCCGGCGAGCTGCACACCCGCCCGCTGTTCAACCTCAAGACCCCGGAGGGCCTGCGCCTGTTCCGCCAGGTCGCCACCGACGTCGCCGCGCTGGTCAGGAAATACCGCGGCTCGCTCAGCGGCGAGCACGGCGACGGCCGCCTGCGCGGCGAGTTCATCCCGTTCATGGTCGGCCCCGAGTGCCACGCGATGATGCGCGCGATCAAGCGCGCCTTCGACCCGCTGGATCTCCTCAACCCGGGCAAGATCGTCGACACCCCGCCGATGGACAGCTCGCTGCGCCACGGCCCCGGCCAGCCGACGCCCGACTACCCCACGGTGTTCGACTTCTCGGACGTCGGCGGGATCACCCGCGCCGCCGAGAAGTGCAACGGCTCCGGCGACTGCCGCAAGGGCCACCTCGCCGGCGGCACGATGTGCCCGAGCTACCAGGCGACCCGCGAGGAGAAGGACTCCACCCGCGGCCGCGCCAACGTGCTCCGCCACCTGCTCACCCACCCCCCGGACCCCGCCCGCCCGTTCGCCCCCGCCGAGCTGGCCGAGGTGCTCGACCTGTGCCTCTCGTGCAAGGCGTGCAAGGCCGAGTGCCCGTCGGTCGTCGACGTCGCAAAACTCAAGGCCGAGGTGATGCAGCAGCGCCACGACACGCTCGGCGCGCCGCTGCGCGCGCGCATGGTCGCCGCGTTCCCCCAGCTGCTGGGCCTCGCCTCGCTCGCGCCGTGGGCGTGGAACGCGGTGTTCGGCACGCCCGCGCTGCGGCGCCTCGCCAACCGGCTGTGCGGGTTCCACCCGCAGCGCACGATCCCGCCGCTCCACCGCACCACCCTGCGCCGCTGGTTCGCCCGCCGCCCGCCCCCCCGCCCCCCCGCCCCCAACGGCACCGTCCACCTGTTCTGCGACGAGTTCACCAACACGTTCGACGTGCCGGTCGGGGTCGCCGCCGTCGAGCTGCTCGAGTCCCTCGGCTATCAGGTGCTCATCCCGCGCCACGTCGAAAGCGGCCGCTCCGCCCTCTCGAAGGGCTTCCTCCGCCACGCCCGCAAGCTCGCCCGCCGCAACGTCGCCCTGCTCCACGGCCGCGTCTCCGCCGCGGCCCCGCTGTTGGGACTCGAGCCCTCCGCCATCCTCGCGTTCCGCGACGAATACCCGGAACTGCTCCGCGGCGCCGACCAGCAGGCCGCCCGCGATCTCGCCCGCCACTGCCTGCTGTTCGACGAGTGGTTCGCCCGCGAACTCGACGCCGGCCGGATCACCGCCGCCGCGTTCCGCCCCGAACCGCGCGAGATCCTCCTCCACGGCCACTGCCACCAGAAGGCGCTCGCCTCGCTCGCCCCCACCGTCCGCATGCTCGAACTGCCGCCCGGCCACCGCGTCCGCGTCGTCCCCTCCGGCTGCTGCGGCATGGCCGGCGCCTTCGGCTACGAACGCGAGCACTTCCACGTCGCCAACGCCGTCGGCGAACTGTCCCTGTTCCCCGCCGTCCGCGCCTGCCCGCCCGCAACCACCATCGCCGCCCCAGGCACCAGCTGCCGCCACCAAATCCACGACGCCACCGCCCGCACCGCACTCCACCCCGTCCAACTCATGCGCCACGCCCTCGCCCACCCTCCCACGGCCCCCTGACCAAAACCCCCACCCCACCACCCCACACCCCCCACACCCCCCACACCCCACCGACCCACACCCCACCGGCCCACACCCCACCGGCCCACACCCCACCGGCCCACACCCCACCGGCCCACACCCCACCGGCCCACACCCCCGGTCGCATGGCCCGATCGTGGGGCCGGCCCCCCCCACCCCGCCCCGCCCCCAACCTACGACCCGGCCAATTTCTAACAGTGCAACAGTTACGTATACGTATACGGAATTGTTGCACCACCCCTCCCCGCCGGCCAGCCTGCCACCAGCAGGCCGCCGCCCGCCGCCCAGCGTGGCGACGCGCCCCGCCCCGCCCCCGCTCCCAAACCACGACACCGCCGATTTCTAACAGTGCAACAGTTTCGTATACGTAGAGTTTGTCCCAAAACCGCCGATTCTCGGCGACTTTGGGGCAAAGTGTGCCTACGAACACATGCAATTCCGGTCGGCGGAGTGAAAAGCGGCGGTTCGGGGCACGCGCGGGGGGGCAGCGGAGGCGATCTAACAGATATAGGCGGGTTTGCGGCCGCACTTCACCCGCGGGCCGCCGGGTTGCGCCCTGATAGACCGGCGCGCCACCGGCGCCCGGTTCACGCCACCGGCGGTTTGGGCGGCGGCCGGTTGCGCGGTGCGGCGGCCGGGCGCCTGGCGGCCGCCTCGGCCAGGCGCGCCGCCACCCACAGGTTGTGGCTGAGCACCGCCCAGCCCACCGCAAGCTCGCGGTGCCCGAAGCCCTTGGCCGGCAACGGGCGGCCCAGGAACACGTTCTTGAACACCCCCACCCGCGCCTCGGTGCCGGCCCGCCGCTTGAGCCCGGCACGGAATCCCTCCTCACGCTCCGTGCGGCGCGCCAACTCGGCCGGATCGCGCGGACACAAGCCGTCGCCGATGCCGCGCCGGGCCAACATCGCCGAGTTGTCCTGCGAGGCCGCCACGGTCGCCCCACACCTTGGCGATCGCCAGCCCCTGCCCCTCGACCAACCGTTGCAGCGCAGGTTCCACCAGTGCCGAGTCGCCGGGATTGTCGCGATACAACTGGTAATCGACGATCACTCCCCGGCGCGTCTCGCCCAGCCACAGCTTGTTGCCGAACTCCACCTGCGCGCCCGCCTTGCCGCGCACCATCACGTTGAGCGCATCGTCGTAAAGGCTCAGGATCTTGGCTTCATTGGCCAGCCGCCGCTCGCCGATGATCCGCTCGTGGGCCTGCCGGATTGCGGCGGGCAACTGTTCGCGCACCAGCTTGATGCGCGCCATGATCCCCCGCGCCTGGCCCTCACTCAAAGCGGTCTGTTGCCAGTGGCTTTCGAGCAGTTCCAAATGCGCCCGGGCATGGTCGGCAATCCGCCGCTCCAAGGCCTTCATCTCGCGCAGCACCCGCTTGCGGTGCTTCTTGCCATCGGCATGCCGCGGCTTGGCGCCCATCTTCATGCACAGCGTGTTCATCTCGCTGAGGAACTCCAGCGGCTCCTTGGGCATGCGCTGCCGCAACCCGTGCCTGCGGATCAGCACGGTGGCCTTCATCAGGGTGCGCGCCGCGTCCCGCAGCAGCACCCAGTCGACCGGGAAATGCAGGTTGGCCTGCAGGCAGGTGCTGTCGAAGAACACCTCCCCGCACTCGATCGGGGCGCTCAGGCCCAAAGCAACCGCCGGCGGCCGCTGCGCTCCTTTTGCACTGCCGCGCGGGGCGGTCAACAGCGCCACCAGTTTGTCATTGATGGCGCGCAGGCTCTCCTTGCCGACCCAGCGGCCGAACCGATCGCAACTGCTCTTGGAAAAGGCCCGGATCCCGCCCATCTCCCCAACCTGCAAGAACCACTGCAACAGCGGGCTGTCGGCCAGCCGCACGCAGAACTCGCGGGTGGCCAGCCCGGTAAGCTCCCGGGCGATGTTGCAGCGCAGCGCCAGCACGCTGGTGCGGGCAAACCGTTGCTGTTGCCGCACGCTCATCGCCGCAACGTCGAGCCCCGCCTCGAGCACCGCCAGCCTGATGAACTCCTCTTCAAGACCCGAGTCGCGCAGCATCGCGTCGATGCGCTCGAATTGCCCCCGCTGCTCGCGGTATTCCAAAGGACCGTAAACGCAAGGAAGTGCTGGACGCAGGGCGGGTTGATAGGCGATGGTGTCCACGGTTCGCGGTTGGTAATTGTTGCCAAGCGATTTATAGACCGCGAATTTCGGGCATGGGAGACATTTTTGCCTCTCATGCCCACTTTTTTCCTGCCATAAATCGCTGCCCACCAGACGCATAGAACCTCTGGGACAGGCTCTACGTAGAGTTTGTCCCAAAACCGCCGATTCTCGGCGACTTTGGGGCAAAGTGTGCCTACGAACACATGCAATTCCGGTCGGCGGAGTGAAAAGCGGCGGTTCGGGGCACGCGCGGGGGGCAGCGGAGGCGATCTAACAGATATAGGCGGGTTTGCGGCCGCACTTCACCCGCGGGCCGCCGGGTTGCGCCTGATAGACCGGCGCGCCACCGGCGCCCGGTTCACGCCACCGGCGGTTGGGCGGCGGCCGGTTGCGCGGTGCGGCGGCCGGGCGCCGGCGGCCGCCTCGGCCAGCGCGCCGCCACCCACAGGTTGTGGCTGAGCACCGCCCAGCCCACCGCAAGCTCGCGGTGCCCGAAGCCCTTGGCCGGCAACGGGCGGCCCAGAACACGTTCTTGAACACCCCCACCCGCGCCTCGGTGCCGGCCCGCCGCTTGAGCCCGGCACGGAATCCCTCCTCACGCTCCAGCGGCGCGCCAACTCGGCCGGATCGCGCGGACACAAGCCGTCGCCGATGCCGCGCCGGGCCAACATCGCCGAGTTGTCCTGCGAGGCCGGCCACGGTCGCCCCACACCTTGGCGATCGCCAGCCCCTGCCCCTCGACCAACCGTTGCAGCGCAGGTTCCACCAGTGCCGAGTCGCCGGGATTGTCGCGATACAACTGGTAATCGACGATCACTCCCCGGCGCGTCTCGCCCAGCCACAGCTTGTTGCCGAACTCCACCTGCGCGCCCGCCTTGCCGCGCACCATCACGTTGAGCGCATCGTCGTAAAGGCTCAGGATCTTGGCTTCATTGGCCAGCCGCCGCTCGCCGATGATCCGCTCGTGGGCCTGCCGGATTGCGGCGGGCAACTGTTCGAGCACCAGCTTGATGCGCGCCATGATCCCCCGCGCCTGGCCCTCACTCAAAGCGGTCTGTTGCCAGTGGCTTTCGAGCAGTTCCAAATGCGCCCGGGCATGGTCGGCAATCCGCCGCTCCAAGGCCTTCATCTCGCGCAGCACCCGCTTGCGGTGCTTCTTGCCATCGGCATGCCGCGGCTTGGCGCCCATCTTCATGCACAGCGTGTTCATCTCGCTGAGGAACTCCAGCGGCTCCTTGGGCATGCGCTGCCGCAACCCGTGCCTGCGGATCAGCACGGTGGCCTTCATCAGGGTGCGCGCCGCGTCCCGCAGCAGCACCCAGTCGACCGGAAAATGCAGGTTGGCCTGCAGGCAGGTGCTGTCGAAGAACACCTCCCCGCACTCGATCGGGGCGCTCAGGCCAAAGCAACCGCCGGCGGCCGCTGCGCTCCTTTTGCACTGCCGCGCGGGGCGGTCAACAGCGCCACCAGTTTGTCATTGATGGCGCGCAGGCTCTCCTTGCCGACCCAGCGGCCGAACCGATCGCAACTGCTCTTGGAAAAGGCCCGGATCCCGCCCATCTCCCCAACCTGCAAGAACCACTGCAACAGCGGGCTGTCGGCCAGCCGCACGCAGAACTCGCGGGTGGCCAGCCCGGTAAGCTCCCGGGCGATGTTGCAGCGCAGCGCCAGCACGCTGGTGCGGGCAAACCGTTGCTGTTGCCGCACGCTCATCGCCGCAACGTCGAGCCCCGCCTCGAGCACCGCCAGCCTGATGAACTCCTCTTCAAGACCCGAGTCGCGCAGCATCGCGTCGATGCGCTCGAATTGCCCCCGCTGCTCGCGGTATTCCAAAGGACCGTAAACGCAAGGAAGTGCTGGACGCAGGGCGGGTTGATAGGCGATGGTGTCCACGGTTCGCGGTTGGTAATTGTCGGCAAACGATTTATAGACCGCGAATTTCGGGCATGGGAGACATTTTTGCCTCTCATGCCCACTTTTTTCCTGCCATAAATCGCTGCCCACCAGACGCATAGAACCTCTGGGACAGGCTCTACGTATACGGAATTGTTGCATCACCCCTCCCCCGCGAGCCGCAAGCCGCCAGCCAGCCGCCCGCCGGCCAGCGTGGCGACGCGACCCGCCCCGCCCCGCCCCCAACCTACGACCCGGCCAATTTCTAACAGTGCAACAGTTTCGTATACGTATACGGAATTGTTGCATCACCCCTCCCCGCCGGCCGGCGTCGCAACGCGATCCGGCGCCGCCTGACGGGGGCGCGGACCGACCGGGGCCGCGAACCGAGGCGCGGGGGCTGCGGCTGCGTGGCGGGCCGGGGGCCGGCTCAGCCGCGCTTGGTGACCCCCGCGGCGAGCGGCACCCGCAACAGCCGGTCGCCGGCGGTGATGAACAACTGGCGCCCGTCGGCCCCGCCAAGGGCCACGTTCGCGGTGGCGCGGCCGGTCACCACCCGTCCTAACAGTTTTCCGCGGGGATCGATCACCAGCACGCCGCCGGGGCCGGTGGCGAACAGGTGTCCGGAGCGTGCGACCTTGAGCCCGTCGGGCAGGCCGGGTCCCTCGCCTGCCAGCGGCTTGGCGTCGAAGAACACCCGCCCGGTGCCGAGCGTGCCGTCCGGCTTGACCGGATAGGCCATGATGACGGGCATCGGCGGGTGCGACTGGGCGACGTAGAGGGTCTTCTCGTCGGGCGAGAACGCGATTCCGTTCGGCCGCTCGAGGTCGCGGACCAGGAGGGTGACGGCGCGTTGCGGGGTGACGCGGAACACGCCGCAGAACGGCAGTTCGCGGCGCGGGTCCCGGTCCCCCTGCGGCAGCCCGTAGGTCGGGTCGGTGAAGTAGACCGCGCCGGAGGAATGCACCGCCAGGTCGTTCGGCGAGTTGAGCCGTTTGCCCTCGAACTGGTCGGCCAGCGTCAGCTTGCCCCCGCCGGCGGTGAGCAGGGAGACGCGGCGGTCGCCGTGCTCGCAGCACAGCAGGCGGCCTGCGGCGTCGAACGCCAGCCCGTTCGACCCCGGCTCGCGGCCGCCGTCGGCCACCCCGGTGAACCCGGCCGGCCGCATGAACACCGACGCCCCCGGCGCCTCCGGCGCCGCGGGATCGCCCGCCGGCCACTGATAGACCGTGTTGCGCGGCACGTCCGAGAACAGCAGCCGTCCGCCGGCCGCATCCCACACCGGCCCCTCGGCCCACTGAAACCCGGTGGCCAGCGTTTCCACCACCGCCCCCGGCGCGATCAACCCGTCGAGCGCCTCCGCCCGGCGTTCCACCGATACCCCGGCGGCCAGCCCCGGCACGCCGCCCAGCAGCAGGATCCAAGATGCCTTCACGACCCCGATCATCGCCCCTCTCCCCGCCCCCGTCCACCCCGGATCAGCGCGGCCGGCGGGTCCGACCCGGGGCCGCTCGGAAGCCGGTGAAGGCATGCTGGCGGGCGCGGCCCGCGGCCGGCCGGGTGGGGGGTGTTCAGCGGTCCGGGAACAGGTGCTGCCAGACGCGCAGTGCGTCGCGGACCTCCTCGGTGCGGCGGCCGGGCCCGAGTTCCCAGGTAAGGATCGCCGCTGCGGGGAAGTGGCGCAGCAGGGCGGCGAAATCGATCCCGCCGGTGAACGGGGTGCAGTGGTCGGTGGCCGGCCAGCGGACATCGTGGACGTGGCCGCCGAGGATCCGCCCGGCGACCGACGCCAGCCACTCGTCGTGGTCTAGCAGCCCGAGGTTGTGCTTGAGCTGGACGTGGCCGAAGTCATGCCAGTAGGCGACCTGGGGGTGGTCCTTGAACCGCTCCAGCAGGGCGAGCATCTCGCGCTCCGAGGGGACGTCCTCGTAGCGCGAGCGCGACTCCACGGCGAGGACCACGCCGAGGTCGGCGGCGCGCGCGGCGAGCGCCTCGAGCGCCTCGACGGCGCGGCGGTAGTAGAGCGGCGCGACCTTCTCGCGGCGGCGGACGAACGCCAGCTTGGCGTCGGCGTAGCGGGGGTCGAGCTGCCGGCCGGCGCCGGCGAGCGCGGTCAGCCGCCTGGTCCAGCGCCGCGGGTTCATCGGCACGGCCCCCATGTGGAGGACCACGTAGCGCGCCCGGAACTCGGCGGCCACGTCGAGCGTCCGCAGCCCGAGGTCGAGCGCCCGCCGGCGGTCGGCGGTGCGGTGCGAGGTGAACTGGAACGCGTCCGGCGCGTCGACCATCACCTCGACCGGCGACGGGAACGGGTTGTGCACGCCGACGCAGGTGAAGCGCCCGCCCTCGAACGCCCGCTTGAACCCGGGCAGCTTGCTGACCGGGGTGCCGTGCGAGAGCTCGATCCGGTCCACCCCCAGCCCGAGGATCTCGTCGATGACCGCCTCGCCGTCGGTGTGGCGGCTGGTGTTCCAACAGGTGGAAAACGCGGGCATGGCGGCGGGCACAAGTAGCGGGCGGGCGAGCGCGGGTGGCAAGGGGAAAGGCCGTCCGCCGCGGGGGCGCCGGGAAAACGGCCGGCCGGCGGGCGCCGGTCCGCCGGGTCGCGGCGTGGCGGCCGGCGGGCCGTTGGGGGCGGGCCCGGGGTCGGCGCGCCGTTGGCGACACCGGCCCTCGACAGCGGGCGCGGGCCGGTCAATCATTGGCCCGTGACCGCTGCTGTCATGCCCGGGTTTGACGCGATGTCCGCCGTGGTCCCGCTGGTCTGCCTGTGCGGATTCGCGCTGCTGCTGCTGGTGGTCGCCCTGCGGATCTCGGGGCGGCTGGGAAGGATCGAGCGGCTGCTCGACAAGCAGGCCCAGGGCGGGCAGGGCGTCCCGGCCGCCGAGCGCGGCCGCTCGTCCCGCGGCCACGGCCGTGACTTCGAGCGTTTCCTGGCCGAGGACCCGGCGCGCCGCGAGTTGCCGAAGAGCGAACAGTTCGCCGCCTACCGCCAGTGGCGCAAGGAGCACGGGCTGAGCTGGGGGAGTTGAGCGGCGCGGCCCTCGATTTTTGCTTTGCCTCGCGCGGGCCTGATTACCAGACTCCAGCCTCCGCCACGGCGCTCCCGCGCCGGGGGCGGGGCCCCGCCTGTGAGGGGATCACAGGCGCCGGCACGTTCCCCCGACCAGCGCCCGACGAGGTTCCATCCATGGCCAGCTTTTTCCCGCGATGGAGCAACCTGCTGCCGCTGAAAGTGGCGGCCTGCGCCGGCGCGGTGGCCCTCGGGGTGGGGGTCGGCGTCACCTACTACGCGACGCCCAAGACGCTGGCGGTCGGCTACCAGCCAGCGCAGCCGATCCCGTTCTCGCACAAGATCCACGTCGACCAGGTCGGCCTCGACTGCCGCCACTGCCACGGGTTCGTCGAGGTGGCCGGCCACTCGAACGTGCCGGGCTCCAACACCTGCTGGAACTGCCACCGGCACGTCCAGCCCGCGAGCCCGAAGCTCCAGCCGCTGCGCGACCGGTTCGCCCCCGGCCACCCGGAGTCCGGCCGGCCGCTGAGCTGGGTGCGGGTGCACAAGCTGCCCGACTACGTCCAGTTCAACCACTCCGCCCACGTCAACCGCGGGGTCTCCTGCCACAGCTGCCACGGGCCCGTCGACCAGATGGACACCGTCTATCAGGCCGAGCCCCTGTCGATGGGCTGGTGCCTCGACTGCCACCGCGCGCCGGAGGACCACCTGCGCCCGCTCGAGCAGGTGTACGAGATGAAGTACGCTGCCGAGGGGTTCCTGGCGGCGCACCCGGTGGCCGGCGCCGACGGCGCGCCGCTCGCGTCCCAGCGCGACCTCGGGCTGATGCTCAAGCGGCAGTGGAACGTCACGCCGTCCACCAGCTGCACCACCTGCCACCACTAGCCCGCAGAGGCCCCGGCCGATGAACCAGCCCGCCCCGCAACACCCCGAGATCCCCGCCGGCGAGACGACCGTCGCGTGGCGGAGCGCCGGGCAGCTGGCGGGCGCGGCCGGGTTCCGGGAGTGGCTCGAGCACGAGTTCCCGCACGGCCCGCCCGGTCCCGCCGCCGCGGGCGACGACGCGCTCGGCCGGCGGTCGTTCCTCAAGCTGATGGGCGCCTCGTCCGCGCTCGCCGGCTTCGGGGTCGCCGCCTGCCGCCGGCCCGAGCAGTACATCGTCCCGTTCAGCCAGGCGCCCGAGTGGGTGATCCCCGGCAAGCCGGTGTTCTACGCCACCGCGATGCCGCGCCCGGCCGGCGCCACCCCGCTGGTGGCCACCACCTTCGAGGGCCGGCCGACGCTCGTCGCGCCCAACCGGCTGCACCCGGACTGCGCCGGCACCGACCACTTCGCCCAGGCGGCGGTGCTCGACCTCTACTCGCCGGACCGCTCGCGCACGGTGCTCAAGGCCGGCCGGCCGGCGACCCGCGCCGCGTTCGAGGCCGCCCTGCCCGGCCTCGCCGACCCCGGCCGCAGGCCGGCGTTCCTGTTCGGCCGCGACCAGTCGCCGACCCGCGACCGGCTGCGCCGCGAGCTGGCGCGCAAGTTCCCCGGCGCCAAGTTCTATGCCTACGAACCGCTCGAGCCCGCCGGCCGGCACGCCACGCTCGCCGACCTCGCCGGCGCCGGAACCGAGGCGGTGGCCGACTTCGCCATGGCCGACCGGATCCTGTCCCTCGACTGCGACTTCGCGCTGCTCGACCCGCAGGGGCCGGTCACCCCGTTCTTCCGCCGCCGCAAGCCGGAAGGCGCAGGCTACGCCGCAACCCCGGACCCCGCGGCGATGAACCGGCTCTACGTGGTCGAAAGCAGCTACTCGCTGACCGGCGGGATGGCCGATCACCGGCTGCGCACCGCGCCCAGCCAGGTGCTCAAGGTGGCGGCCGCGCTCGTCCGCCAAGTCGCCGCCCTGACCGGCCGCGAGATCGGGGCGCTGGCCAGCGACGTGCCGCTGACCGGCGACGACCGCGCCGACGCCTGGGTGCGCGCGTGCGCCGCCGACCTCGCCGCCCACGCCGGCCGCGCGCTCGTGCTCGCCGGCTCGCGCCAGCCGGAGGCCGTCCACCGGCTCGCCCTGGCGCTCAACGCCGCGCTCGACTCGCTCGGCGAGGGCAAGCCGCTGCGCCTGCTGGTGGCCACCGGCCGCGACGTCCCAGGCAGCCTGGCCGAGCTGCACGCCGACGTGGCCAGCGGGGCGGTGGACACCCTGTTTCTGCTGACCCCCGCCAACCCGGTCTACGACGCGCCCGCCGACCTCAAGTTCGGCGAACTGCTGGAAAGCGAGGGGCTCGTCTCGGTGCACCTCGGCCTGCGCGCCGACGCCACCGCCCACGCCGCCAACTGGCACCTGCCGGCCGCCCATTTCCTCGAGGCGTGGGCCGACACGTGCAGCGCCACCGGCATCCTCTCGATCATCCAACCGATGATCCTGCCGCTCCACGACGCCTGCGTCTCCGAGGTCGAACTGCTGCTCGCCCTGCTCGACCCCGACGCCAGGCTCGCCACCGGCGAGGGCGCCGCGGGCGCACCCGCCCCCGCCCTGGCCGCGGTGCGCGCCACCTTCGCCGACGTCGGCGGCCCCGGCGAGGAACCGTGGCAGCAAGCCCTGCGCGACGGGTTCCTAACCGGGCACGCCTGGCAACCCGTCGGCACCCCGCTGCCGGAACCCAAGGACCGCGCGCCGGTCGCCGGCGCCACCGCCGGCCCCGCCCCCGCCGCCGGCAGCTACGAGGTGGTTTTCGCCACCGACGCCTCGGTCTGGGACGGCCGCTGGATCGACAACGGCTGGCTGCAGGAAGCCCCCGACCCCGTCACCAAGCTCACCTGGGACAACGCCGCGCTGGTCTCCCCGGCCACCGCCAAGGAACTCGGCGTCTACGACCACATCCTGCGCCTCGAGCCGGTCACCAGGATCCTCGGCACCGAGGTCAAGAACGCACCGCGCCCGCCCGACGGCGAGGCCTCCCAACACCGCGGGCCGATGATCCGCGTGGCGGTCAACGACGCCGAGCTCGAACTGCCGGTGCTCGTCGCCTTCGGCCACGCCGACGGCGTGATCACCATCCCGCTCGGCTACGGCCAGGGGTTCGACGCCGACGACGAACTCGGCCGCGGACCCCACCACGATGCCCACGTCGGCCAGGTCGGCGCCAACCGCGGCTTCAACGCCTACCCGCTGCGCACCACCCGCACCACCTACTTCGCCGCCGGCGCCACCGCCACCCCCACCGGCCGCAGCTTCCCGCTCGCGCTCACCCAGGAACACCACGCGATGTACGGCCGCGCGCTCGCCCGCGAGGTCTCCACCCTCGACGCCGGCGACGGCAAGGGCGCCTTCCTCCAACAGCTCGCCGGCGTCGCCCGCCAGGGAATCGACGCCCACGCCCCCCCCAACATCTCGCTCTACAAGCCGGTCGACGCCGACGGCCGCCCCTTCCTCCACGACGAGCTCCACCAGTGGGCGATGAGCATCGACCTCTCGGCCTGCATGGGCTGCAACGCCTGCCTCGTCGCCTGCCAGGCCGAAAACAACATCCCCATCGTCGGCAAGCGCCAGGTCGCCATCGGCCGCGAAATGCACTGGATCCGCACCGACCGCTACTTCGCCGCCCAGCCCGGCGGCGACCCCGGCAACCCCGCCCTCGTCCCCCAGCCCGTCGCCTGCGTCCAGTGCGAAAGCGCCCCCTGCGAAACCGTCTGCCCGGTCAACGCCACCGTCCACACCGAGGACGGCCTCAACGCCATGGCCTACAACCGCTGCATCGGCACCCGCTACTGCGCCAACAACTGCCCCTACAAGGCCCGCCGGTTCAACTACTTCGACTACAACAAGCGCGACCCGCTGCCCCGCAACAACCTCTATCAGGGCCCGGCCGGCTCCACCACCACCGGCGAACCCCCGCACCTCCAGCGCAACCCCAACGTCACCGTCCGCATGCGCGGCATCATGGAGAAGTGCACCTACTGCATCCAGCGCCTCAAGGACGCCCGCATCCGCCAGAAACGCGCCCACCGCCAGGCCGCCCGCGCAAACGACCAGCCGTCCCACGAGGTGCCCGCCACCCCCGCCGACCTGCGCATCCCGCCCGACTCGGTGCGCACCGCCTGCCAGGACGCCTGCCCCGCCGAGGCGATCACCTTCGGCAACCTGCGCGACGACACCGCCGCCGGCGCCCCCACCGACGCCCGCGTGGTCGCCGCCCGGCGCCTCGACCGCAGCTACCTCCTGCTCAACTACCTCAACACCACCCCGCGCACCAGCTACCTCGCCCGCGTCAAGAACCCCAACCCAGACATGCCGGACGCCAACCACGTCGGCAAGGCCACGATTCACATGGTATGAAGTTTCAAGTCTGAAGTTTCAAGTTTCAAGCGAGCTGCCGCGCTCGTTCTCTAACTTGAAACTTGAAGCTTGAAACTTGAAACTCACCACAATGGACAGCGAAGGCACAGCGACCGCACAGCGAACGGGCCCCAGGCTCCCGGTGCTGGAGCGCGGGCAGCTGATCCTCAACCGGCGCTCCTGCCGCTGGATCACCGAGCGCGTCTGCGGCGTGCTCGAAAACCCCCAGCCGGCACTGTGGTGGCTGCTGTTCATCCCCGCCGCCGCCGTCGCCCTGGCCGGGGTGGCCGGCGGCCTCGCCTATCAGGTCGCCACCGGCGTCGGCGTGTGGGGCAACACCAACCGCGTGATGTGGGGCTGGCCGATCGTCAACTTCGTGTTCTGGATCGGCATCGGCCACGCCGGCACCCTGATCTCCGCGATCCTGTTCCTGACCCGGCAGCACTGGCGCACCTCGATCAACCGCGCCGCCGAGGCGATGACGATCTTCGCGGTGATGTGCGCCGGCATCTTCCCCGCCTTCCACGTCGGCCGCCTGTGGATGGCCTGGTACCTCGCCCCGATCCCCAACGCCAACGCAATCTGGCAGAACTTCAAGTCCCCGCTGCTGTGGGACGTGTTCGCCGTCTCAACCTACTTCACCATCTCGCTGGTGTTCTGGTTCCTCGGCATGGTGCCCGACCTGGCGACGATCCGCGACCGCTGCCAGCCCGGCCTGCGCAAGCTGCTCTACGGCGTGTTCGCGCTCGGCTGGCGCGGCGGCAACCGCCAGTGGAGCCACTACGAGATGGCCTACCTGCTGCTCGCCGCGCTCTCCACCCCGCTGGTGCTCTCGGTCCACTCGGTGGTCTCGTTCGACTTCGCCACCTCGGTCGTCCCCGGCTGGCACACCACCATCTTCCCCCCCTACTTCGTCGCCGGCGCGGTGTTCGGCGGCTTCGCCATGGTGCTCACGATCATGGTCCCCGCCCGCTTCATCTACGGGCTGCAGGACCTGATCACCATGAAGCACATCGACAACATGGCCAGGATCATCCTGCTCACCGGCACGATCGTCGGCTACGCCTACCTGATGGAGCTGTTCGTGGCGTTCTACTCCGGCTCGCCCTACGAGGCCGACGCGTTCAGGTTCCGCGTCACCGGCCCCTACTGGTGGGCCTACGCGGCGATGATGTCGTGCAACGTGCTCGCCCCCCAGCTGTTCTGGTTCAAGGCCTGCCGCGCCAACCTGTGGGTGGTGCTGGCCGTGGCGATGTGCGTCAACGTCGGGATGTGGTTCGAGCGCTTCGTGATCATCGTCACCACGCTCGCCCGCATGTGGCTGCCCGGCGACTGGAAGACCTACAGCCCGACGTGGGTCGACGTGGCGCTGTTCGCCGGCACCATCGGCATGTTCCTCGCCCTGTTCCTGCTGTTCCTGCGCTTCCTGCCCTGCATCAACATCGCGGAGGTCAAGTGGACGCTCCCCCACAGCGACCCGCACCACGACCACCACCGCGACCACCCCGACCCCGGCATCGAGAGGATCCCATGAGCACCGCCCGCAAGCGCGTCTACGGCTACCTCGCCGAGTTCGAGAGCGCCGCGGCGCTGTACCGCGCCGCCGGCCGCGTGCGCGCCGCCGGCTACCGGCGCTGGGACTGCCACTCGCCCTATCCGATCCACGGCCTCGACCGGGCGATGGGCATCGGGCGCTCGGTGCTGCCGTGGTTCGCGTTCATCGGCGGCGCCGCCGGCCTGGCCACCGCGTTCCTGCTCGCCTACGCGACCCAGGTGCGGATCTATCCGACGGTGGTGCAGGCCAAGCCGGCCAACATCTTCACCGTGCCGGCGTTCTTCCCGGTGATGTTCGAGCTGACGATCCTGTTCGCCGGCCTCGCCACCCTGTTCGGCCTGCTCGCCCTCGTCGGCCTGCCGCGGCTCCACCACCCGGTGTTCGCCAGCCGCCAGTTCCACCGCGCCAGCGACGACGCGTTCTTCATCGCGATCGAGGCCCGCGACCCGCTGTTCTCGCCCGAGCACACCCGCTCGTTCCTCGAGCAGATCGGCGGCGCCAACGTCGAGCTCATCGTCGAGGACGACTGAGATTCGAGTTTCAAGTTTCAAGTAACAAGTAACAGGCTAGAAGCGCTCCGCGCCCCGCACTTCATGAAGTATTTCTTCCTCGCCTATGCCGTGGTGGCGGTGCTGGTGGTCGGGCTCCTCGGGGTGCGCGGCGACAAGCGCGCGCGGCCGCCGCTGCGGCTGCTGCCGGACATGGACGAGCAGGACAAGGTCAAGGCGCAGGTGCCGAGCGCGTTCTTCGGCGACGGCAGCGGCGGGCGGGCGCCGGTGGCGGCGACGCTGCCGCGCGGGTTCCTGCCCGACGGCGCGCGCGTGCTCGGGGGGATCCCGGAGGACGAGTTCTCGGGCGGCACCGGCTACTACTTCACCGGCCACCTCGGCGGCTACTACGGGACCGGCATGCCCGCGGAGCTCGGGCTGGGCGAGGCGGACGTCGGCGCGTTCCTGCGCCGCGGCGAGGAGCGCTTCGGCATCTTCTGCTCGCGCTGCCACGGCGAGTCGGGCGACGGCGCGGGGATCACCGCGCGCTTCGGGGTGCCGGTGTCCGCCAACCCGAACGCGCATCTTGCCGCCCTCGCGCCCGGCGCCTATCCGGACGGCCGCAAGTTCGAGACGATCACCCGGGGCAAGGGCAACATGGGCGCCTACGGGCACGCGGTGCCGGTGCGCGACCGCTGGGCGATCATCGCCTACACCCACGCCCTGCAGGCCGCGCGCAAGCCGCCGCCCGCAACGGTGCGCGCGGCGCGCCCCGCGGAGGCGGCCCCCGCGGCGGGCGGCGACGCCCGCGGCTGAGCCGGCCCCGGCACCCGCAGCACTCCCATGGCCCACCACTTCGTCACCTCCAGCGACATCCCGGCCGATGGCGAGCGCCTCGAGCGCGCGCAGGCGGCGCGGGTGCGCCTGGCGGCCGGCGGCACCGCGGTGCTGCTCGGCATGGTGAGCTTCTACCTGCTGTTCTGGGCGCCGGGGGCGGTCCGCGGCGCCTACGCCTACTCGTGGCTGTTCGCGTTCTTCTACTTCTTCACCCTGGCCGCCGGCGGCTGCTTCTGGGTGCTGCTGCACAACGTCTCGAACTCGGGCTGGGGCACCTCGCTGCGGCGGGTGATGGAGAACCTCGGCTCGGTCTATCCGTGGATGCTGGCCTACGCGCTGCCGCTCGCCTGCCCGATCGTCCAGCATTCGCTCTACGAGTGGATGAACGAGCACCGCGCCGCGGCCGCGCACCTCGCCCCCGGCGCCTCGCTCGCCGAGGCGCTCCACGACGCCAACCCGCTGCTCCACTCCAAGCGCTGGTACCTCAACCTGCCGTTCTGGTACGGCCGCTTCGCGTTCTACTTCGCCGGCCTCGGCCTGGTCATCTGGTGGCTGCGCAGGCTCTCGACCGACCAGGACACCGACCCGAGCCCCGGCGCCCGCAGGCTGCGCATCGCAAGCCGCCACTCGACCTGGCCGCTGGTCGTGTTCGCGGTCACCATCACGTTCGCCTCGTTCGACTGGGTGATGGGGCTGGACTACGCGTGGTTCTCGACGATCTGGGGTGTCTACGTGTTCTCCGGCGCCGCGCTGGCGTCGATGGCGGTGGTCGTGCTGGCGGTCAACTGGCTGCGCGGGCTGGGCCACCTGCAGCGGGTCGTCAGCGGCGAGCACTACCACATCATGGGCAAGCTGCTGTTCGCGTTCACGGTGTTCTGGGCCTACATCGCGTTCTCGCAGTTCTTCCTGATCTGGTACGCCAACATCCCCGAGGAGACGCGGTGGTTCCTGGTCCGCAACACCGAGGGCTGGAACACCGGCAACGTCGTGCTCGTGTTCGCCCACTTCGTCGTCCCGTTCGTCGTCCTGCTCCAGCAGTGGCTCAAGCGCCGGCCGCTGCTCATCGGCATCGTCGCCGGCTACCTGCTGGTGGTCCACGCGCTCGACGTCTACCTGATGATCATCCCCGAGCGCGGGATCACCCTGACCGCGGGCGCCGACTACCTCATCCGCCGCGCCTACTGGGGCGACGTGCTCGCGCTGCTCGCCGTCGGCGCCGGGTTCCTGTGGTTCTTCCTGCGCGCCCTCGAGCGCCACGCCCTCTACCCGCACCGCGACCCGCGGATCCTGGAGAGCGCCAACATCACCAACTAGCAGCCGATGGACACCTTCCACGACAACCCGCTCACCCGCTGCAGGGCCTTCTGCTGGGGGCTCGCAGCGCTGCTGCTGTTCGGTGCGGCCGCCGCGGTCGCCCGGTTCGCGCTGCCGCGCCCCGGCCCCACCCTCGAGGACCTGGCCGCCGCCCCGCGCTACGCCGCCGCCGCCGAGGTCAGGGCCGCCCAACAGGCCAACCTGGCGTGGCGCGAGGCCGCCCCCGGCCAGCCCGCGCAGGTGCCGCCGCGCGCCGTGTTCGCCGCCGTCGGCAAACGCCTGCTCGCCTCCCCGCCAGCCGCCGTCGAAACCCCCGAACAACGGGTGACACCCGCAGAACCACCCGCAGAACCACCCGCAGAACCACCCGCAGAACCACCCGCAGAACCACCCGCAGAACCACCCGCAGAACCACCCGCAGAACCACCCGCAGAACCACCCGCCGCGCCCGCTCCGTCCGGCCCGTCCGGCCCGTCTAACCCATCCCTGCCCCCCGCGCCCGCGGCCCCTGCGGGGGCGGAGTGACCGCCGCCGATGACCCATCCGGTCCAGCATTCGCTCGAGCCCGCGGCGCTGCAGTGTGCGGCGATCGACCGCTCGGTGCGTCACCCGGTGATGTTCCTGTTCACCAGCGGGTCGGCGTGGCTGGCGGTGGCGCTGGTGCTCGGGCTGGTGGCCTCGGTCAAGCTGCACGCGCCGGAGTTCCTCGGGGGCTGGGCGTGGCTGGGATTCGGGCGGGTGCGCGCGGCGCACCTCGACGCGCTGGTGTATGGCTGGGGCTGCCAGGCGGCGTTCGGGGTGCTGGTGTGGCTGGCCGCCCGGCTGTCGGGGCGCGAGTGCCGCCACCCGGGCGCCCTGGTGGTGGCGGGGCACCTGTGGAACCTCGGGGTGGCCGCGGGGACGGCCGCGGTGCTGGGCGGCTACTCGACCGGGCTGTCGTGGATGGAGTTCCCGCCGTTCGTGTGGCCGGTGCTGCTGCTCAGTTATGCCTGGCTGGCGGCCGGCTCGCTGGCGCAGTTCCGCGGCCGCGTGCTGGGCGGCGGGTTCCCCGGCCAGTGGCACGCCGTGGCGGCGCTGCTGTGGTTCCCGTGGGTGTTCGCCACCGCGCACCTGTTCGTCCATCACCTCGGCGTCCACCCGCTGTTAGCCGCCGCGGTCAACGCGTGGTTCAAGTCGGCGCTGGTGCTGCTGTTCTTCGTGCCGGCGGGCGCGGCGGCGGCCTACTACCTCGCGGCGAAGATCACCGGCCAGCCGGTGTCCGGCGGCCGGCTCGGGCCGGCCGGCTTCTGGGTGCTGGCGGTGGTCGGCCCGTGGGCCGGGCTGGAGAAGCTCGCCGGCGCGCCGATCCCCGACTTCCTGCCGGGGCTGGGCGCCGCCGCCACGGTCGCCGCCGCCATCCCGATGCTCGCGATCGGCGTCGGCGTGCTCGCCACGGTCGCCGGCCGCCGCCACCACCTTGCCCCCAGCCCGGCGCTGCGGTTCACGGTCGCCGGCACCGCCGGCCTGCTGCTGTTGGGGATCGCCGGCATCTGCCTCTCGCTGCCGGGCGCCACCCTGCCCCGCGCCCAGTTCAGCCTGGCCGGCTACGGGCGCGAGGTGTTCGCGCTCTACGGCGTGTTCAGCATGCTGATGTTCGGCGCCGTCTACTTCATCGTCCCGCGCGTCACCCGCCGCGAGTGGCTGTCGCGCCGCCTGATCCGCGCCCACTTCTGGTCGTCGGTCTACGGCAGCGCCGCGTTCGTCGTCCTCGCCGTGGCCGGCGGCCTGGCGCACGGCGCCGCCCAGGAGGACTGGCGCGCGCCGTGGCAGCACGCTGCCGCGGCCGTCCCCCCGCACGCGTTCGCCATCACCTTCGCCTGGCTGCTCGTGGCCTTCGCCAACCTCTCGTTCCTCGTCCACCTCGTGTTCATGTGGCTGCGCCTCGGCCGGCGCGGCGCCCACCCCACCCTGCTGCCCTGATGACCCTCCGCACCTTCATCCTCGCGCTGGCCGCCAGCTTCGGCGCCGCCTGGCTGGCGGTGATCGTGGCGCCGGCCGCCGCGATGCGCGCGCTGCCCACGGTCCCGTTCGATCCGCAGGCCGACCGCCAGGCCGGCTTCTACCACCCGAAGCGGGCCGGCCGCACCGCCGACGGCGCGCTCGTCTACGCCGCCCACGGCTGCAACCAGTGCCACAGCCAGCTGGTGCGGCCGACCTATGCCGGCAACGACATGCTGCGGCCCGACTGGGGCGGCCTGGCCGGCGACCTCGACCGCGGCGACACCCGGCGCGAGACGAACGCGCGCGACTTCGAGGGCGAGCGCCACGCGCTCGTGGGCGTGGCCCGGATCGGCCCGGACCTCAGCAACCTCGGCCGCCGCCTCGACGCACGCCTCGCCGACACCGGCCGGTCCCACGAGCAGTGGCTGCTGCGCCACCTCTACGACCCCCGCCTCGACCCCGAACTGGCGCTCTCGCTGTGCCCGCCCCACCGGTTCCTGTTCGAAACCCGCCCGCTCCGCGGGCAACGCTCCGCCGACGCGCTCGACGTGCCCGCCCCGGCCGGCCGCCAGGTGGTTCCCAAACCGGCCGCCCGCGCCCTCGTCAGCTACCTCCTCAACCTCCGCAAGGACCACCCGCTGCCCGCGGCAGCCACCCCGCCCAGCGGGGCCGGCGCCGCGGCCCAAGGTGGTTAGATTCTGTTAGTCCCGCCGCCCCAGCCGCGCCCCACGCCATGCCCGCGATCGAACCGGACCCGACCCGCCCTGCCGCCGCCGCGGAACACGAGCGGCTGCTGCGCGAGGCCGCGGCGGCGGCCCGGGAGCATCCGCTGCTCGCCGGCGCGCCCGCCCCGGTGCCGCTGTGGGTGGTGACCGTGGCCGGGCTGGTGGCGGTGCTGGCCGGCGGGGTGCTCGGGGTGGCCGGCAGGCTGTTCGACTACCGGGCGCTGGTCCGCCCCGGCTACGTGCGCGCGCTGCCGGAAGGCGCCGCGGCGTCCGCCCCCAGGCCGATGCCGGCGCTCGATGCCTACCTGCGGCGCGGTGAGAAGGTGTTCGCCCTGTGCGCCGTGTGCCACGGCCCCGAAGGCAAGGGCGACGGCGCCAACTACCCCCCGCTGGCCGGGTCGGCGTGGGCGACCGGGCCGACCGAGCGCTTCGCCATGATCGTGCTCAACGGGCTGGAGGGCCCGACCAGCACCGGCAAGGCCTACGCCGTCCCGATGCCGCCGCAGGGCGTCGGGATGAGCGCCGCGGACCTCGCCGCGGTGATGACCTACGTTCGCAACCGCCTCGGCAACCAGACCGGCGACGTGGTCAGCGTGGCCCAGGCGCAGGCCGCGCTCAAGGTCTCCGCCGCCCGCACGCGCGCCCCGCTGCCGGTCAACGCCGAAGAACTGGACGCCGCGCACAACAAGGAACTCGAGGGCGAGCCGCTCGCCGCCGACGCGCCCGTCAACCCGGGCACCCTGGTGCCGTTGGCCCGCCCGGCGCCGGGCGGGTGACCGCCCCGCGCCCGCCGCAACCCACCCCGTGACGAACTGTTGGAAAACCCGCGCGCTGCGGCGGCGGACGCTCGCCGCGATGCTGGCGGGCCTCGCCGCCGCGCCCGCCGAGACGCTGCTCGAGGCCGAGCACGGCACCCTGACCGGGGTGGCGGTGGCGACCGCCGCCGCGGGCTTCTCGGGCAGCGGCTACGTGACCGGCTTCGACGCGCCGGGCGACAATGTGGCGTGGACCTTCACCGCGGCGGCGGGCGTCTACCGGCTGGGCATCCGTTTCCGCACGCCGTTCGGCCAGAAGGGGTTCAGCGGCGTGCTCGACGGCAACGGGTTCTCGGGCATGTTCGCCGCCACCACCGCGTTTGCCAACCACGACGCCGGGCTGGTCGAGCTGGTCGCCGGCGCCAACACGCTGGAGATCGGCGGCGGCTGGAACTGGTACGAGATCGACGCCGTGACCCTGGCTCCCGACGCCCCCGTCGCGCCGCTGCCGGTGCCCGCCGTCCCGTGCGACCCGCTCGCCACCCCGGCCGCGCGCTGGCTGTTGGAGACCGTCACCGCCGGCTACGGCACGACCACCCTGTCCGGCCAGCACGAACTCGCCGACGCCTCCCACGTCCTCGCCGTCTCCGGCGAGCTGCCCGCGGTCATCGAGGGCGACCTGATCGACTACTCGCCCTCCCGCGTCGAGCGGGGGGGGATGCCGCCCAACTACACCGAGACCATCCTCGCCACGGACGCCGACGGCCATCTGGCGTCGTTCTGCTGGCATTGGAACGCCCCCGCCGGCCTGCTCGACACCCCCGAGCAGCCGTGGTGGCGCGGCTTCTACACCGAGGCCACCACCTTCGACGTCGCCGCCGCGCTCAACGACCCGGCGGGCCCGGAATACGCGCTGCTCCTGCGCGACATCGACGCGATCGCGGTGCAGCTCGGGAAGGCCGCCGCCGCCGGCATCCCGCTGCTCTGGCGCCCGCTCCACGAAGCCGAGGGCGGCTGGTTCTGGTGGGGCGCCCGCGGGCCCGGCCCGTTCAAGCAACTCTGGCGCCTGCTGCACGAACGGCTGACCAACCACCACGGCCTCCACAACCTCGTCTGGGTCCTAACCAACGAGCACCCGGACTGGTACCCCGGCGACGACGTCGTCGACGTGGTCGGCGTCGACGGCTATCCCGACAACCGCTCCGACGCCCTGTCGTCGCGCTGGGAGGCGCTGCTGGCGCGCTTCGACGGGATCAAGCCGCTGGCCCTGACCGAGTTCGGCGGCGTGCCGGACGTCGAGCGGATGCACCGCCTCGGCGTCACCTGGGCGTGGTTCTGCTCGTGGAACGGCAGCGCCGGGCCGGCCTCCGAGCCGGACGACAAGGTGGCCCGCGTCTATCAGTCGGCGGCGGTCGTCACCCTCGGCGAACTGCCGCCCCCGCCCACCCCGTTCCAGGCATGGCAGAAGGACTCGTTCGGGGCCGCCGCTGCCGACCCGCTCGTCGCCGGCGAGTCCGCCGACCCCGACCGCGACGGGCTCGCCAACCTGCTCGAATACGCGCTCGACACCGATCCGCTCACCCCCGGCCCCGCCCCCTCCACCGCCACCCTCGTCACTGCCGGCGACGGCGCCCCCTTCCTGTGCCTGACCGCCCACCGCAACCCGCTCGCCACCGACGTCACCTTCACCGTCGAGGTCGCACCCGACCCCGGCGGCGGGTGGAACAGCGCGGAGACGCTCGTTCTAACAGACACGCCCGCGCTGCTGGTCGTGCGCGACACCGGCGCCGGGCCGCGGCGGTTCATCCGGCTGCGGGTGGAGCGCGGCGGCTGACGGGGCGGGCGCGGCCGGGGCGCGCGGCGGTCAGGCTCTGGCGCCGAGCGCGGCGTCGAGGGAGAACCGGCCGGCGCCGGCAATGAGCAGGGTGGTGACGCCGGCGAGATGGACGAGCTTCATGGACGGCCCTGCGCGGGGCAGGCCCGAACAAAGCACGCCACCCGCCGCCGCGCAAGCACCCGCCCGCACCGCACCGCCGCGGGCCGCCGCGGCACGCGCGCCGGCAGGCCCCCTGACCGCGGCCGGCGGTCACGGCCGGCGGTCACGGCCGGTCGACCCCGCCGTCGAGTTCGGCGGGCCAGATCGAAAGGTCGTCCGGGGTGTCGAAGTTGGCGTGATACCAGCGCAGCTCCTTTTCCCGCTCCTCGCGCGGCAGCCGCGCCCAGCGCGCGCGGTCCTCCCCAAGGATCTCGGCAAGGTGCTCGTAGTAGGCGTCGTCTTCGAAGATGTCGGGATCAGCCATGGATCGGTGGCAGTACCTCGTCCAGCGGCGGCGCGACCGCAACCAGTTTCTCGATGCTGGTTTCCTCCCGGATCGCGGCGGTCTCGAGGCCGGCACGCCAGATCGAGTCGATCCCGTGGTCGGCCAGCGGATCGCGCGGCAGGCGATGGCGGGCCACCGCCTCAAGCAGGCGGGCATGTTGGTCCGCAAACGGCTCCTCGGTCGGCCACTCCCAGTCGTCTTCCCGGCGCCAAACCCGATAGAACTCCCTCCATGCCGTCCGATAGAGCTGGTGGCGCTTCTGGTTGACGCAGGTCCAGACCGCGCGTTCGAGGCGCATCGACGCCAGCAGGCGGTCGTCGTCGGCAACCTCGTCGAGCTTGGCCAGGAACGGCCTGCGGGCGAGCGCCCGGCAGCGCAGGTCCGGCGCGGCGCGCTCCCACAGCGCCCGCAACAGCCTCGGCTGTTGGACGTTGAGCAGCGCGGCCAGCGGGTCGTCATTGCGCATCAGCCAGCCGAGGCCGTCGACGATCGGCCAGTCCTTCGGCCGGTCGGTGTGCTTCATCCGCGCCACGACGTGGCGGTTGGCGAAGCCCTCGGCATCCGCTTCCCACGCGCCGACGCGTGGCGGCCGGCCGAACCAGTCGAGCGCGTGCGCCGGGTCCGCCGGGCATTCATGGACCGCGATGTGGGAAGTCCAGCCACCGGCGAGGAACTCGCGGGTCAGCGGGGCGCCGAAGATGGTGCGGTAGCGGACCCGCCACGGCGGAAACCGGCACTCACAGGCGGCAAGCAGCCGGGTGAGTTCCCCGACATCCTCCGGCGCAATGATCCAGTCGGAGTCCTTGGTGTTCTGCTGCAGCCCGTAGCGGACGCAGGCCATGCCGCTGGTGATCGCGAAGCGGAGCCCGCGCCCGCGCAGCAGGTCGCGAAACAGATAGAGGAAATCCAGCGGGGAGGACACGGCGGCAGGCTAGCACGGCGGGCCGGGCCGCGCCATCCCGAACGCGCCCCCCCGGCGGATCTCCCGGGCGGAGCGGCGGATCTTCCTTGTGCCGGCACCGCCCGCCGGCTAGCTTCAGCGGGCCCGTTGCCGGCCAGTGGTGCGCCCGGACCACGCCCCGGCGGCGGCCCGCGGACCCATGCCGACACCTGCCGATCCAGCCGTTTCCGCGTGGCTCGCGAGCATCGGGCTCGACGAGTACGCGCCCGGCTTCGCCGCGCACCGGATCACCCTCGACACCCTGCCCCTGCTGTCCGACGACGACCTGCGCGAATGCGGGGTGGCCGCCGTCGGCGACCGCCGCCGGCTCCAACTGGAAATCCAGCGCCTGCTCCAACAGCCGCCGCCCACCACGCCCACCACGCCCACCACGCCGGCCACGCCCACCACGCCCACCACGCCCACCACGCCGGCCACGCCCACCGCGCCGGCCGCGGTGGAGGCCGCGGTGCAGCCCACCGCGCCCGCCGCGGTGGCGGCGGCGCCGGCCGGGGACGAGCCCGTGGCGGATGCGGCGCCGCCGGCCGGGGACGACGAGCCGGTGGTGGCGGTGGTGGCCGAGGGGTTCCGCGAGTACAACCTGCGCCGGCAGCGCCGGCTCGAGCGCATGGTGGAGCGGCAGCGGGCGCGTTCGTTCGCCGCCAGCGTGGCGATCGCCACGCTGTCGGTCATCCTGCTCGGGCTGGTGCTGGCGGTGATCCTGATCCGGCCGCTGCTCGAGGAGGTGGCGCCGATCGTCGCCTATGCCGGCAGCATCGCACAGCCGGAGGACGACGTGGCCAGCCGCAAGGTGAGCGTCCGGATCCGGCGCGAGTCGTCGGCCCGCTCGTCCTCGCAGGCCAAGGTGATCGCCGCCAACGCGGTGGCGCCGGTTGCCGTCCCGGTGCCGGACATCGACCCGCGCACGCCGTCGTTCGACTTCGGCTCCGGGGAGGACTTCGGCGCCGGCTGGGGCGACGGCGGCGACGGCGCCGGCGGCTTCGGCTCGATCCCCGCCACCATGCGCCGCCGCTGCTCCCCGGAAGACCGGCTGCAGCGGCTGTTGGAGGCCGGCGGCACCGAGCAGTGCGAGGAGGCGGTCGTCAGGGGGCTCGGCTGGCTGCAGCGCACCCAGGCGGCCGACGGCGGCTGGGGCGAGGGGCGGCGCAGCGCGATGACCGGGCTGGCGCTGCTGGCGTTCCTCGGCCACTGCGAGACGCCGCTCTCCGAGCACTACGGCGACAACGTGCTCAGGGGCCTGGTGTTCCTCGTCAACCTCGGCCTCTCCAACAACGGCAAGCTGGTCCCCCGCGGCGGCGAGCGCGACAAGCAGTGGCCATACGAGCACGCGATCGCCACCTACGCGCTGGCCGAGGCCACCACCTTCTGCAGGCAGCTCGGCCTGACCGTGCCCAACCTGCCCGAGGTCACCCAGAAGGCCAGCCAGTTCATCATCGACAACCAGCACAAGGGCGGCGGCTGGGACTACGGCTACGCGGAGGACGGCGACCGCGGCGGCGACCTGTCGGTCACCGCCTGGCAGGTCCAGGCGCTCAAGGCCGCCCATCACACCGGCCTCGACCTGCGCGACATGCACCGCTGCATGTCCCGCGCGATGAACTACGTCGCGGACCGCTGCGACAGCCGCTCCGGCGGCTTCGGCTACACCGGCAAGGAGCCGGCCGGCGGCCTCGGCTACCACACCCTGACCGGCGCCGGCATGCTGTGCCTGCAGTTGTGGGGCCGCGACAGCTCGACCCACGTGCGCAAGGGCGCCGAGTACCTCGCCAGCCACAGCCGCTTCGACTACCAGCGCGAGTTCTGCGACCTCTACGGCCACTACTACGAGAGCCAGGCGATGCTCAACCGCGGCGGCGAGCAGTGGAAGAAGTACAACGCGATGTTCCGCGACCAGCTGCTCGGCAACCAGAACCCCGACGGCGCGTGGCGCAGCCCCGGCGGCGGCCACCGGCCGCGGGCGGTCGACACCCTGTTCGTCGGCAACTCGCCCCAGAGCACCCACTACCGCACCTGCCTGTGCCTGCTGATGCTCGAGGTCTACTACCGCTTCCTGCCCGGCACCGGGGGCCGTTAGAGGCCGGGGTTCCGAATCAGGCGCCCCGTTTATGTTAGACCGGTGGTTGCCGGATGATGATTTCCGATTGTTGAAGCGGGCTTGTGCGGCGCGAAGGCCCGTCCTCAAGCGCACATCGAAAGTCCCCAATCCCCAATCCTCAATCCTCTCAAGGGCCGGGGCCCGCCTCGTCAGTAGCGCTGCAGCAGCTCCAACAGCCCGCGGTCCAGCCGGTGCCCGTGGAAGTCCTCGTAGGCCACGTCCCCGCGCCCGCTGTCCAACACCCCGAACGGACCCCGGAAGTTCCACAGCGCCCAGCCCCAGCCGGCCTCCCGCCAGGTGCGCAGGCAGTCCTCCGCCCAGCGCAGCACCACCGCGTGCGGCGTGCGCTGGAACGCCCCCCACTCCCCGACCATCACCCCGCCGCCCGCAGCCGCAAACGCCCGCCACGGCCCGAACACCTCCCGCCCCAGCCACGCGCCGTCGCGCGGCACCCCCAGCAACGGCCCGCCCGGCTGATAGACGAGCACCTCCGCCGGCTCGCTCCAGCGGTTGTGCAGCCCCACCGCGGCCTCCGCCGCGCCCCCGGGGCCCGCGATCGCCACCGACTCGAGCTCCAGCCAGTCGCCCGCCACCACCCGCAGCTCCAGCCGCCCGGCCGCCGCCGCCACCGGCACCCGCAGCTCCAGCTCCCCCTGCGCCCGCCAGATGTCCCAGCGCGGGTCGTGCTCGACCGCGCGCCAGCGCCGGTCGCCCGGCTCCGCCACCAGCTCCTCGCGCGCGATCTCGCGCCCGTCGGCCGCCACCACCAGCGTCGCCCGCGACGACACGGTGCCGACCACCAGCCGCAGCTCCGAGCCGGCCGCGACCGGCCCGGCGATCGCCAGCGGGTGCGAGCCCTCCTGCTTGTCCGGCCCTAACAGCACCCCGTTGGTGCCGCCGGCCGCCGGCCACGCCGGCGGGGCCCACCGTTCCGCGCCCTCGATCCACTCCGCGCGGTAATGGCTCACCTCCATCGGGGTGTAGCCGCGGGTCATCATCGCCACCCGCAGCGGGATCAGCGCCGCGACCGGCTGGGTTCCCCACTTCAGGCCGTCGCAGAGGACCAGCCGCCCGGGGTCTTCGGCCCGGATCGCCGCCACCACGGCCTCGACCACCTCGAGGTAGCTCTCGGCGCTGATGTCCGGCGGCTCGTTGAACAGGTTGAAGCTCAGCCGCGCGCTGGGAATCCCCCGGTAGCGCCGGGCCAGCGTCCCCCACTGCAGCGCCGCGACCCGGCGCGGCTCGGCGTCGGTCCACAGGTTCGTGGCCTCCGGCGGCTTGGCCACGGTCCAGCCCGGCGCGCGGTGCAGGTTCAGGCACACGTGCACGCCGTGGCGGCCGCCCCACGCCACCGCCTCGTCGAGCTGCGCCAGCGCCCGCTCGTCGAACCGCTCCCAGTCGCCCGCCGCCACCAGCCCGCGGTAGTCCAGCGGCAGCCGCACGAAGTTGAACCCCAGCTCCGCGATCAGCCGGAAGTCCTCCTCCCGGAACGGCTCGTGCCGGCCGCTGAAGTAGAACTTCTCGGTCAGGTTGAAACCGCGCCAGCGCGGCAGCTTCCCCGGCGCGGGCTCCGGCAACCCCGCCGCCGCCGCCGGCCACGATAACCCCGTCAGCAGCACGCCAAGCACCAGCAGCCCCTTCATCGGCCCCAGTCTACGCCCGCCACCGCCTGCTTCTCTCACAGGCACGCCGCCCGCCGCGGACGCCCCCGCCCAAACCCCTTGCCGCCCCGGGCGGCATCGCGTTGAATCGCTCCCGAACCGCCCATGAAACAACTGCTCCTGCTGCCCCTGGCGGCCACCCTGCTCGCCGCGGCCCCCGACTGGGAGAACCAGCACGTGTTCCGCATCAACAAGGAGGATCCCTGCTGCACCAAGATGCCGTTCCCGGACGCCCGCGGGGCACTGACCAAGCCGCGCATGGAGTCGCCCTGGTGCATGGTCCTCAACGGCACGTGGAAGTTCCACTGGGTCGACCACCCCGACAAGCGCCCGCAGGAGTTCTTCCAGCCCTCGTTCGACGACTCCGCGTGGGGCACGATCCCGGTCCCTTCCAACGTCGAACTCCACGGCCACGGCACCCCGATCTACACCAACGCCACCTACCCGTTCCGCAAGGACCCCCCGCGCGTGACCGGCGAGCCGCCGCGCCACTTCACCACCTTCACCGAACGCAACGCGGTGTCCTCCTGCCGCCGCAGCTTCCAGCTGCCCGCCGCCTGGCAGGGCCGCCACACCCTGATCACCTTCAACGGCGTGGCCTCCGCCTTCTACCTCTGGGTCAACGGCCGGATGGTCGGCTACTCGCAGGACTCACGCACCCCCGCCACCTTCGACATCACCCGCTTCGTCACGCCGGGCGACAACCTCGTCGCCGTCGAGGTCTACCGCCACTCCGACGGCTCCTACCTCGAGTGCCAGGACTTCTGGCGCCTGTCCGGCATCTTCCGCGACGTCTACCTTTCCTCGGCCCCCACCCTCGACCTCCGCGACTACGAGATCCGCGCCACCCTCGACCCCGCCTCGGGCAAGGGCACCCTCGAGGCCGCCCTGACCGCCGTCGACCGCTCCGGCAACGCCGCCGCCGCCACCATCGAGGCGAAACTGATCGCCCCCGACCAGTCGGTCGCCGCCACCATCGCCGGCCAGCTCCGGATCGAGCCGGGCCAGCCGGCCACAGCCACCCTCCGCAGCGCCGCCCTCGACGTGCTGCCGTGGAGCGCCGAGACCCCCCGCCTCTATCAGGTCCTGCTCACCCTGCGCGACGCCGCCGGCCGCGAGGTCGCGCACTACGCCACCCGCACCGGCTTCCGCCGCGTCGAGATCGCGGGCGGCAACCTGCTCGTCAACGGCCAGCCGGTCGAGTTCAAGGGCGTCAACCGCCACGACCACCACCACCTCACCGGCCAATACGTCCCCGAGGCCGGCATGCGCGCCGACCTCGACCAGATGAAGAAGCTCAACGTCAACGCGATCCGCACCAGCCACTACCCCAACGACCCGCGCTTCCTCGAGCTGTGCGACGAATACGGATTCTACGTCATCTCCGAGGCCAACATCGAGAGCCACGGCATGGGCTACGGCGCCGAGTCCCTCGCCAAGGACCCCGCGTGGTTCGACGCCCACCTCGACCGCATCCGCAACATGGTCGAGTGCGCCAAAAACCACCCCGCGGTCATCATGTGGTCGATGGGCAACGAGTCCGGCGACGGCGTCAACTTCGTCAACTGCTCGAAGTGGCTCAAACAGCGCGACCCGTCCCGCCCGGTCCACTACGAGGGCGCCGGCCAGGCCGCCCACGTCGACCTCTACTCGCCGATGTACGCCTCGGTCGACGGCTGCCGCAACTACTGCCGCAGCGAGGAGAAGAAGCCGCTCGACCGCCAGCGGCCGCTGATCCAGTGCGAGTACAACCACACGATGGGCAACTCGTCCGGCAACCTCGTCGACTACTGGCAGGCGTTCCGCGCCGAACGCCTGCTCCAGGGCGGCTTCATCTGGGACTGGCGCGACCAGGGGCTGCTCCAAACCAAGCCGGCCCCCGCCACCGCCGCCGACCGCTCGCCCGCCGCCCTCGCCGCCACCCTCGACGGCGGCTTCGACGCCACCGCCGGCCTGACCGCCGGCACCGCCACCGTGCCCGACGCACCCGGCCTGTCCCCCACCGCGGCGATCACCGTGGTCGCCGACGTCAGGCCCGCCGAAAACACCCCCGACGCCGTGATCGTGGCCAAGGGCGACTCGTCCTACGCCCTCAAGTTCAACCGCGACGGCCACCTCGAGTTCTTCATCCACTCCGGCACCTGGAAGTCGGTCACCGCCCCGCTGCCCCAAGGCTGGCACGACCAGTGGCACCGCGTCGCCGGCAGCTACGATGGCGAGGCACTGCGCCTGGCCGTCGATGGCCGCCAGCTCGCCGAGGCGCCCGCCACCGGCGCCGTCGACCGCAACGTCTATCCGCTGGGCATCGGCCACTGCACCGAGCGCGGCGGCCGCCGCTTCGCCGGCGCGATCCGCGCCGTCCACGTGTTCCCCGAGGCGCTGCCCGCCGCTGCGCTCGCGCCCGCCGCCGCGCTCGACCCCGCGCACGCCGCGCTCGCGCTCGACCTCCGCACCGCGCAACGCTCCGGCGAGCCGCGCCGGTTCTTCGCCTACGGCGGCGACTTCGGCGACCAGCCGAACGACGGCAACTTCTGCTGCAACGGCGTGGTCCACGCCGACGGCTCGCCCAACCCGCACGCCGCCGAGGTCTTCAAGCAGTACCAGGACATCGCCGCCGAGCCGCTCGACCTCTCGTCCGGCACCCTGCGCCTGACGGTCCACAACCGCTTCTTCTTCACCGACCTCAAGCACTTCCCGCTGCGCTGGTCGATCCTCGGCAACGGCAGGGAAGTCGCCGCCGGCGAGGCCCCACCGCTCGCCTGCCCGCCCCGCCGCTCCGCCACCCTGGCCATCGCCGCCCCCCGCATCAAGGTCGACAAGGCCGCCGAATACCACCTCAACCTCGAGTTCCTCGAAGGCCGCGACACCCCGTGGAAAAACCGCGGCCAGGCGATCGCATGGGAGCAGTTCCAGCTGCCGTGGGGCGCCACCGCCGCCCAGGCCGCACGCTGGTCGCCCGCCGAAACCGGCCCCGCCGCCCCGACGAGCACCCGCGCCGACGCCCGCACCACCGTCGCCGGCCGCACCTTCACCGTGGTCTTCGACGACGCCCGCGGCACCATCGAGTCGCTCCGCCACGGCGACCGCGAGGTCCTGACCGGCCTCGGCCTGAACTTCTGGCGCCCGCCGACCGACAACGACCGCGGCAACGGGATGCCCGGCCGCTGCGGCGTCTGGCGCACCGCGGGCGCGGCCGCCACCGCCACCGCGGCCGACGTCGCCACCGCCGGCAACACGGTGGTGCTCCGCTACGCCCTCAAGGTGCCCGCCGGCGAGTCGACCGCCGACCTCGCCTACAAGGTCCACCCGCAGGGCGCCGTGGAGGTGATGATGACCCTCAAGCCCGCCGGCAGCCTGCCGGTCATCCCGCGGGTCGGCATGATGGCCAGGATCCCCAAGGCGCTCGACACGTGGACGTGGTTCGGCCGCGGGCCGGGCGAAAACTACTGCGACCGCCTGACCGGCTGCCCGGTCGCCATCCACTCCGGCGCCATCGACCGGCTGTGGTTCCGCTACGTCGAGCCGCAGGAAACCGCCAACCGCACCGGCGTGCGCTGGTCCTCCTTCACCGGCACCGGCGGCCAGGGCCTGCGCGTCGTCGCCTCCGGCGGCCAGTTGTTGGAAATCGGCGCCTTGCCGTTCGCCCAGTCCGACCTCGAGGGCGTCCGCCACCCGGCGGACATCCCGGCGCGCGACTTCCACACCATCCACATCGCCCACGCCCAGATGGGCCTCGGCGGCACCAACTCGTGGGGCGCATGGCCGCTCGACGCCTATCAACTGCCCGCCGACCGCAACTACTCGTTCCAGTTCGTCCTCGAACCGGCCCGCTGAGGGCCACCCCAGCCATGACCACCCGCCCACGCCCCCGGCGCGCCGCCGCCGCCACGCCCCTGCTCGCCCTCGCGCTGCTCGCCCGCCTCGCGGCCGCACCCCCCGGAACCGCCGGCCTGATCGACGCCTGCAGCTACCCGGACGACGCGGCGGCACAGGCGGCGTGGCGGCCGATGGCCGGCACCGCCGGGGCGCGCGCGGCGACCGTCGGCGGGCGCCAGGCGCTGCAGCTGCCGTGCACCTTCGCGGGCACCGGCATCGACCGCGCGTCGTGGGACCGCGCCGGCCGGATCGATCTATCCGAATGCACCGGCGTGCGCCTCGACGTGTGGTGCGCGGACCCCTCCCCGGTGGCCCAGTTCAGCATCTACTTCCAGAGCGGCGACGGCTGGTACAGCGCGTCCTTCGCGCCGCAGTCCACCGCCGGCTGGAACACGGTGACGATCGACAAGGCCGACGCCCGGGTCGAGGGCCGGCCGGCCGGCTGGGCCGAGGTGCGCACAATCCGCGTCTCGGCGTGGCGCGGCGGCGACACCGACACCGCGCTCGCGCTCTCCAACATCACGCGCGCCGGCGTGCTGGGCGTGGATGCCACGGTGGCGATCCTGCGCGCCGACTCGGCGGCGGAAACCCGCCCCGCGGAACGCGACGGCATCACCCGCTACACCGAGTCGGTCGCCCGGCTGCTCGCAGGCGCCGGCGTCGGCCACGCCACGATCAGCGACCTCGACGCCACCGCCGCCCGCCTGTCCAAGGCGGCGGTGGTGATCCTGCCGCTCAACCCCGAGATCCCGCCGGCCGCCCTCGCCGCGCTCGGGGAATACCTCCAGCACGGCGGCAAACTGGTCGCGTTCTTCGGCCTCCACCCGCAGCTCGCCCAACAGGTCGGCATCCGCCAGGGCGCCTACGTGAAACCCGGGCGCCCGGGCCAGTTCGCCGCCATGCGCGTGATCCCCGGCACCCTGCCCGGCGCGCCCGCCGTCATCCGCCAGAACTCATGGAACATCATCGAGCCGCTGCCGGTCGAGGGCGCCAGCCGCACGCTCGCCGAATGGCTCGACGACCAGGGCCAGCCGGCCGGCCGCGCCGCGATCGTCGGCTCCGACAGCGCGATCGTCGCCGCCCACGTGCTGCTCGCCGACGACCGGCCGAACTCGCAACGCCTGCTGCTGGCGCTGCTCGGCCGGCTGGCGCCCGCCGTCTGGCAGCGCGCCGCCGAGGCCGCCATCCAACAGGTCGGCCGCTTCGCCGGCTGGACCGGAATCGACGCCGCCGCCGCGCAGGTCCAACGGCTGGCGCCCGGCGACGCGCGGGTCCGCGACGCGCTCGGCGAGGCGCAACGGCTCCACCGGCAGGCCGCCGCCCACGCCGCCGGCGCGCGCTTCGCCGAGGCGTGCGACACCGCGGCCGCGGCGTCGCAGCGCGTGCTCGACGCATTCTGCCTCGCCCAGCGCCCGGAGCCGGGCGAGTTCCGGGCCTTCTGGTGCCACAGCGCGTTCGGCGTCGAGGGCATGACCTGGGACGAGGCGGTGAAGCGCCTGGCCGACCACGGGTTCACCGCGGTGCTGCCGAACATGCTGTGGGGCGGCGCGGCGTTCTATCCGAGCAAGGTCCTGCCGCAGGCCGCCCCGGGGCGCGGCGACCAGGTCGCCGAGTGCCTCGCCGCCTGCCGCCGCCACGGCGTCGAGATCCACGTCTGGAAGGTGAACTGGAACCTCGGCCACCACGCACCCGCCGACTTCGTCCGCCAGATGGGCGCCGCCGGCCGGCTCCAACAGGACTCCGGCGGCAACGAGGAACGCTGGCTCTGCCCGTCCCACCCCGGGAACCAGCGCCTGGAACTCGACTCGCTGGTCGAGCTGGCGCGCAACTATGACATCGACGGCATCCACTTCGACTACATCCGCTACCCGGGGGCCAACCACTGCTTCTGCCCCGGCTGCCGCCAGCGCTTCGAGGCCGCCCACGGCGCCCCGCTCGCCGCATGGCCGCAGGACGTGATGCCCGGCGGCCCCGCCCACGCCGCGTGGCTCGAGTGGCGCCGCAGCCACATCACCGGCCTGGTCACGGCCGTCCGCGCCGGCGCCCGCGCCGTCAGGCCCCGCATCCGGATCTCGGCCGCCGTCTTCCCCAACTGGCCGCGCGACCGCGACGGCATCGGCCAGGACTGGAAGGCGTGGTGCGACGCCGGCCACCTCGACTTCGTCTGCCCGATGGACTACACCCCCGGCCAGCCGCAGTTCGAGGGCATGGTCCGGGCGCAGAAACAATGGGCCGGCAGCGTCCCCTGCTACCCCGGCATCGGCGCCAGCGCCACCACCCCGCCGCTCGGCCCGGCCGGCGTGATCCAACAGATCCTCGCCACCCGCCGCCACCACACCGCCGGCTTCACGATCTTCAACCTCGGCCCCGCCGAAACCCGCGACCTGCTGCCGCGCCTCTCAATGGGCATCACCGCCCGCCCCGCACCATAGCCGCCGGCCCCTCCCGGGCCGCCTAGCGCCGGATCCCGTCCTGCCGCGGCGTCAGGTCGGGATTGAGCAGCTGGCACTGCGCCACCCGGCCGGTGTGCGGGCCGGCGACGTGCCAGACGACCCGCTTGTCGGGCGTGACCTCGAAGACATGGGCGCCCAGTTTCCCGCCGGCATCCGCGGCATTCCAGTTGCAGACCACGGTGTTGCCGTTCGGCAGGCGCTGGATCCCGGCCGGGGTCGCGATGTTCAGGTCCGGCACGTCCGCCTCGGTCAGCTCCCATACCACCCGGTCGCCGGCGTCGTACTCGGTCACCGCCCGGCCCGCGCTGATCAGCGTGTGGCCGTCCTCGAGGCGCAGCGCGCAGACCGGCGCCGGCATGGCGGGGAACCCGCGCACCACCTTGCCGTCGGCGGCATACTCGCGCACCGCGCCCTCGGCGGTGAACGGGACCAGATAGGTGCCCTGCTCGGTCTTGCGGCACATCCGGAACTGCGCGTGCGGCGCCTCCGCCGTGGTCGCCAGCCTGAGTTCCCACGAGACATGGTTCCGGCGGTCGACCTCGACCAGCCGGCACTGGCCCACGATGCCGACCAGGATCTTCCCGTCCGGCAGCGGCTGGCAGGTGGGGACCTCGTCGGGCGGCTCGACCCGGTATTCCCACACCACCCGCCTGTCGCGCGTGACCTCGCGCACGCCGTGCAGCCACGTCGTCAGGATGTTCCCGTTGGGCAGCATCCAGACGTCCTGTGGGTTCGGCGCGTCGTAGTCCCAGGTGCGTTCACCCTGCTCGTCGAAGATGCAGACCTTCTGCAGCGCGTGGCTGGTCGCGAGGATCTTGCGCGGGCCCCAGAGGTTCTCGTGCCAGAAGTTGTTGCGCAGCGGCGCGCCGCGGCCCTCGACGCCCGACACGTTCGCGGGATCGACGTCGAGTTCCGGCCACACGAGTTCGCCCCTCAGTTGCGCCCCTTCACGGATGTACGCGCCCAGGCGCAGCGAGTTCGAATCGAGCCACAGGATCAGCGCGTGACGCTCGGCCTCGGGCACCGCCTGCCGGTGCCCCTCGTCCATCAGCGCCCTGCCGATCCGCGAGTTCCGCGCGCCAAAGCGCCCCGGGATCGTCCGCGACCCGCCGTGGACCCCGCTGTAGTCGCTGGCCATCTGTTGCCACATCGCGCCGGAAAACCAGAACGTGTGGCCCTCCTTCAGCGCCTCGTAGCTCATGTCCTGCGGCCCCTTCTTCCGCCCGACGTGGCACGGCAGGCAGCGGCCCTCGACGATCGGCCTGACCTGCCGGTAATAACTGATCGGCTCGACCGCCCCCAGCTCGGGCCGGAGCCGCGACGGCGCGCGCCGCAGGGCCAGCGGCGTGCGGCGGACCGCAGGCGCCTTCTGGACCGGCTCGTGGCACCCCTGGCAGGTCAACTGCTCGCCCGGGTGCACGAAGGCGACCGCGCGCATCGACTGGACCGCCATGTAGTTCTCGTCGAGCGCCTGGAAGATCAGCTCCTTCGCCACCGGCGCCTCGAGGTAGGCGCTGCCGTCCTCCTCCACCGGCACGACGCCCAGCGGGATCCGCGGGGTGTTCTCGCGCTCGTAGCCGATCATCGGCACGCCCATCGCGTGGTTCGCCTTCAGGATGTTCTGCGTCACCCGCAACCACTTGATCCTCGTGCCTTCGGGAAACGGCAGGTCGCTGTCGTAGACGTCCATCACCGCAATCGTCGCCCCGCGCGGCGCCCCGCCGGCTTCCTCAGCGCGCGACGGCGGGCCGGCCGTCGGCGGCCGCCGCCGCGGCCGGACCGGGATCGGGTCGATGATCCGCAGCCGCTCGTCCTGCGCGCACGGCAGCAGTGCCAGTTCGCAGAGGACCTCCTTGTTGCCGAACCGGTCTAGCAGCACCAGGTTCTCCCACGCGTTGCACAGGTAGAAGTCCTCGCTGAGCGGCCAGGGCGAGCCGTACTTGTAGTGCCGCCGCCCGCCCGACTCGCTTTCCGGGAACGGCTCGTCCGGGGTGATGCGCCTGACCTGCGCCATGTGGCCGTCGTCGGGCACGTGCAGGTCGAGCATGCACAGCGACCCGAAGGCCTCGCCGTGGTGCGGCGCGGCGGTCATGATGTAGCGGGCCGAGCCCGGCACCGCGCGGATGCCCATTTCCACCAGCGGCGCGCCGAGGCGGCTGTCGATCTCGCGCCCGTCCTGCACCTTCCACGGCGTGCGGTCGGGGAAGGTGTGGTACGGCAGCGGGTAGTTGCCGTGCGGTGCGCGCGGGTCGCCGCCGTCCTGGCGGCACAGCCACATCCGCGTGCCAAGGCAGTTCTCGCGGTCGGTGTAGTCCCAGCGCGTGAAGACGACCTGGCCTTCGTTGTTCACCGTCGGGTTCCACTCGCTGGTCTCGAAGTAGCTCATCGGCACGATGTCCGAACCGTCGTCCCGGATTGAGAACAGCGTGTAGTTGCGGACCTTCAGGTATTCGTCGAAGCAGCGGATGTGCCCGCCGCGGCGCTCGGAGACGAACGCGACGCGGCCGTTGGGCAGCCAGCACGGGTCGAAGTCGTTGTGGCCGCCGTCGGTCAACTGCCTCAGGTCCGAGCCGTCCGTGTTGACGCGGAACAGGTGGAACGTCGACTTCGCGCCATAACTCCAGCGGTGCTCGGTGTTCTCCGTCCATGCAAACGCGACCGTGCGGCCGTCGAAGGAGAGGTCGGGCGTGGCAAAGGCGCCGTGGTCGAGGCGCGCGCCCCGCAGGCGGCCGTCCTGCACCGCGGCCCCGCCGGTGACATCCGCCACCTGCGGCTGGCCCTTGTAGTTCCTGACGAGGTAGAGCCCGCCGCCGGGCAGCGCGTTGCAGCCGAAGTACTGCGTCGCGAGGTGGCCGCCCTGCGCGTCGGCCGTCATCGGGTTCGAGCGCACCGAGCCGGCGAAGGTGCCGCGCGCGACGCACAGGATCGCGTCGAAGTCCAGCAGCGGATTGGCCAGCGCGACCTCGCGGCGCAGCGCGCAGGCGGCAAGGTAGCGGGCGCGATAGGCCTCCGAATCCCGGGCGGGCATCGTCCGCTCCACGTCCTTGCGGAGCATCCCCAGCGCCTCGCCCGCGGAGCCCGGCCCGTTGCGGGCCCCCTGCCGTTCCAGGTGCGCGGCCAGCGCCAGCGCCCGGCGCAGCACCGTTTCCAGCGGGCCCTCGCCGGGCCGGACGAGCGCGTGGCTGTCGTAGACCTGCGTGCCGATGTCCTCGCTGCCGCGGAACCACGGCGTGCGGTGCTCCGGATGCTCGAGCTTGCCGTGCCAGGTGTAGTCGTGGAGCCACTCGCGCAGCACGCCGTCGCGGATCTCCCCGGCCTTCACGCCCGTCAGCCCGGCCTCCCGCGCGAAGCCCTCCAGCAGCGCGCGCGCCGGCGCGGCATCCTCGCCCGGCGGAAGCGGCTGGAGCGCCGTCGACATCCGCGGCATGACCGGGCCCGCGGCGGCGGCGCGCGCCGCCAGCTGGCCCGGCGCGCCGCCCGCCACGAGGTTCGCCACCCGGCCGGTCTCGGCCCGGTCGAGCGGCCACAGCCCGATGGTCGCGGCATCGGCCGCGAGCGGCGCGCCCGGCACGCCGTCGATCGGCCGCAGTCCCGCCGAGAGCCGCACCTCGTCTAGCAGGCCGTTGCAGGGGATCGTGCGCTCGACCAGGGCGCCGATCGCGAAGGCATCGGCCGCCGGCCCGGCAGGTGCGGGCGAGAGCGCCACCGCGGCGCGTTCGGCCCCGTCGACGAACAGCGTCACGCGGTCGACATCGAGGTGCATCGCGACGGCGTGCCACTTGCCATCGGCCAGGTCGACGCTCGTCCGCGCGTGGTCCGGCCGGCGCCCGGGCAGGTAGGCGCAGAGGAAGCCGTCGCCCGGCGTGGTGAAGAGTTCCCAGTGGTGAACCGAGGCCTTCGGGCAGCACGCGGCGAGGATGTTGTGGCCGCCCTTGTCGCCCAGCCTGGCCCGGCATTCAAAGGTCAGCGGCAACGTGACGTAGGCCGGCGTGGCCGCGACGCTGACGCTCGCGTCGCCCGCATCGAGCGCCGCGCCGAAGACGCCTTCGCCCAATTCACCGGCAGGCGCCGCCGCCGCCAACAGCAGCACGCCCCCGATCACGCTGAGCACATCGCCCGGCAGGCCGGCCGCGCCCGGACGGCAACCGGGCAACGATGCGGCGCCCGCGTGGACCGGCGCACGCTGTGCGGGGGCGTGAAACCGCCGGACGACGCGCGCACCCCGCCCGCCCGGAAACCCTCGCCAACGGAACTCCATGGCCCCCCTGCGTTACCCCCCGGGCCGCGATGTCAAGCGGATTCGGAAAGAGTGCATTGGGAAACAAACCGACGCAGGCGGCTGATTGTCGAGCGGGGAATGCGCTGGCTCCCGCTTGCCATGAATCCCCGCAAACAGCCCATCACGGGCGATCGAGGGCGGCGGGTCTGATCCGGCGCCGGGCGGGAGACAGTGAACGAATCCGGACCGGGACGCCCGCGCCCCTTGATCAGGCGTCTTTCACCCAAGCTCTCAGTGGCGCCAGCCACTGGTCGGCCTCGACCGGACTGAAACGATATGGCTCGAAGGGCTCCCACTCCTCCCCGTAGCCGTCTGCGTCTTCTTTTCCTCCGTCTCCTTCTTCGTGCTCGTCACCCCTTCGATCTTCCTCGAGTGGGCGGTCGGCGGCGGCGGCAGCGTGGTTCCACGCCTCCACCAGGCGGCGGAGGCCGGGGATTCCCCCGCAATCCTCCGGCGGCGCGGCCGACTCGCCGCCGATGCACGTCGGCAGGTTGACCGTCTCCTGGTTGCCATGCCAACGGGTGACCGTGACGAGGTGTTGCCAGTCGTCGCCGAAGTCGTAGGTGTAGACCAGCGGGTGGGCGTTGTCGGCGAACTCGTGCAGCCGGATCGCGGCTTCCTCGTCCAACGGATCCAACGGCGTCTTGGCGCCCGGGAGCGGGACCGGGGGATGCGGGTGGTCGAACACGTGGGGGTGATCGTCAGTCCACGGCATGACCTGTTGGATCGCCAGGTGCAGTTCGGCCAGCGTGAAGGTGCCCGGCACGAGCAACTCGCGCCAGATCGGCGGCAGGGAACCGGCCAGCTCGATCCTGACCCGCAGCACGCCGGCCTCGATCTCGCGGCGCGCGGCCCGCCTGGCGTTGGCGGCCGCGACCTGGTCGCCGCAGCACTTCTTGAACTTGCGGCCGCTGCCGCACGGGCAGGGGTCGTTGCGGCCGACCTGCGGCTTGGGCGCCGCCGGCGGGGGCGGGGCCGGCCGGCCTGCGGCGCCTGGCGGCGCAAGGGACCGGCGCGAGCGTTTTGTTCGGAAGCAATTCCACCACTCGAGTTCGGCGATCGTGTCGTCGATCAGGCCCGCGTCGGATTCCGCGCGCCTCCGCGCGGCGTCGTCTGCGACGATCATCTCGATCTCACGGGGGCCGCAGAAGCCCGGGTCACACAGGCCCTCCTCGAACGCCCGCCGGATCGCCGGCAAGGTCTGCGTGAACCCCAACCGCGCGGCGCAGTGGGACAGGCCGTCCCATGTGAAACCGGCCTGCCGTTCCAGGCGCGATTCCAACAACTCGACGAAATAGCGCTCGACGGCGGCGGCATCGATCATCCCGTGCGCGATCAGCGTCTGGTAGGCGTCGGGCACCGCGCTGCCGCGCACGTATTCATCGGCCTGCGGGTTTTCGATCAGCCGCCGCAGCGGGGCGTCGTCGCCGTCGTAGAGGCTGGCCAGCACCCTGCCCATGCCCTCGGCTATCAAATCGCCGAACAACCCGCTGACCGCCTTGCCCGGCGTCGCCAGCAGTTCCGCCAACGGCCGGTAGGCGCGGGTCTCGCGGAACTGCGCCAGCAGGTGGACGACGTAGATCGCGAAGAACGAATCATCCCACTTCCCGCTGGCCGGCCCGGCCCGCAGTTCCTCGAGCGCCTCGAGCAGCGGGCCGGCCAACTCGTCCCGCCGCGCCACGATCTCCTCAAGCGTCCGGCGCGGGAACACCCCCTCCTCGAAAGGCCTCAGCTCCGACAGCAATTCCCGTGGCTCCTTGGTCACCCGGAGCCGACTTTGCAGCCCCCGGGGACCGGGTGCAAGCCGCGTGACCGGCCGTGTGACCGGCCGCGCCCGCGACGGGTTGATCCCGGGTCCGCTTTCGGCGGAGTGGCGGGTGGCGAACCATGTCACGGGTCGATGGCTGCCTGCGGATCGCCGGCGAGCGGATTCGGGCGCACGGTGGAGCCGCCCGGGAAGCGCACGCGGCGGGATTCTGGCAGGGCGGCGTCGTGGTGGTCGGTGCTGACCCACTGTGCGCCGCTGGCGAACGCCTTGTCGCGCAGGGCGGGGTTGGCGGCCGCGGTGTCTGCGCGGGTGCGCACGAGGAACCCGTTGCGGACCAGTCGTTGGATGCGCTCGAAGTCGCGCGCGGCGTCGTTGCACTTGAACCATGCCGCGGCGGGGTCGGATTCGCGGTCGGCGCTGGCGAACATCAGGCGCCCTTCGAGCGCGGGATTGTCCTGCAGATAGGCGTCGCGCAGGGCGCCGGTGTTGTCGAGGGCGAGGAGGAAGCGGCCGCGGACCGCGGACAGGGGCGGCCAGCCGCGGGATCGCAGCGCTTCGGGGAGCGTCGGCGAGTCTCCCCGCACCTCGTCCGGCCGCAGGATGTGCCGGGCGGGGATGACGGATAGAATCTCGCGTTCCAGTTCCAGCAACCGGGCGCGGTCGAAGGGCAGCGGCTGGGTCGGCAGCGGCGGGTGCGGCTGGTCCTTGCACTCGATCAGCACCATCACCGGCAGATGCCGGGGATGCGCGCGCGACCAGTCGGACAGCGCCTTGAGCGCGCCGGCCAGCGTGCGGTGGTTGGTCCAGCAGTCGAGGTCGGGGACGTGCAGCACCTTGAAGCCGGGTTTCGCCAGTTCGCCGTCGGGGTCGAACGGGGGCGGCTTCGCGCCGGAGAGCGCGGCCAGCTTCAGGGCCGGCGGGTTGGAGAACAGCCCGCCGTGCAGGTCGGCATACACGTCGAGCTCGAACTGGCGCAGGCCGGCGTCCAGTTGATCGGGCAGCGGCGGCTGGGTGAACCCCCATCCGGCCGCGGCGTCCTTGCGGAGGCGGCCGATGATCGACAGCAGCTCCCGCGGCGGCGCGACGTGATATGAGTTGTGGCTGCCGATCGCCTGGATCTCATTGAGCCGCGGCTCGGCGGCCGCCGCGGCGAGCGGGGCCAGCAGCACGGCGAGGCACAAGAGGCACCGGCAGATCATGACCCCGGGAGTCTGGACCCCCGCCCCTCCGCCCGACAATTCGAAAAGCCCGGGACGATCCCATGCCGCCGCTCTCGACCATGGTGGAAAGACACCGTGGGTGGATTTGACGAACGCGGCGACGCCTCAGACGAGGCGAGATGGATTTCCAGGTCTGATCGATGACGGAATCTGCCTCGCCTGGCCTGAGGCATGCTTATCAAGGGCGGATCGGGACCGGGAGGGTGGCAGGCCGCCGATCCCGAAGCCCCGGTTGCGCGGCAGCGCAGGCGCGGACCGAGGGGCGTTGCCGCCCTTTTCACGGCGCCAGTTTCACCCGGAAGAACTTCTTGTGCGGCGAGCCCGGCGGCAACGGCACCCTGAGAATGCTCGCGGCGTCGGTGGCGATGACGGTGTCCTGCACCTGCGTCCACGGGGCCAGCAGGTTCTCCGAGCCCTCGACGATGTACGCCGCACCCGCCACCGAGGACCAGGTGATGACCAATTCCGGGGGATTCACGCTGCGGTCGATCACGGCCGAGCGGACGACCGGCACGGGAGGCAGGACGCTGGTGGTTGCCAGCGTGAGGTTGTCGAGTTCGGTGGTGACGGTGGACCCGCCCGTGCGGCCGCCGGCGATCAGGCGGAAGGAATCCGCCGTGAGGTCGAAACCCGGAACCACGACGTTGCTGATCAACTCATGGATGGTGCCGGCGCCGTTGACGTCTTGGGCGAGCTGCAGCGAGAAGACCGTGGAACCCGGCCCGTTGGAGACCGCGGTGATCGTCACCCGGTGGAAGACGCCGGCGTTGAGCTGGAACGGGGGCACCGCGGTGGCGAACAGCGGCGTCGCCTGCGTCGGGCCGGTTAGACGGATCGTGTTGCCATCGGTGACGCCGCCGTAGATGTCGAAGCCGAACGTCACGGCATCGGGGAAACCGGGTCCGGTGTCGGGGTTTTCCCAGTTGAGTTCGCCCGTGGGCGAATACCCCGGGTTGCGCGCGCCGGTGGTGCCGTGGGTGGCCGTCTTGAAGAACCCGATGCCGAAGCCATCCGCCGCTTCCGAGCCCGCGTCGGCGCTCATCCGGAAATCGAAGGTCAGCCTGACGGACGCGGCGTTGGCGGGGATGGCATCCCATGCGACCGAGGTGGAGCTGCTGCCGACGCCGGTCTGGGTCAGGCGGACCGCGTTTGCCTGCGGGGCGACCCCGCTGGCGAGCACTGCCGGGGCGAAGGAACCGGCGCTCTGGGTGAAGGCATAGGTCGAGTTCACCGAGGTCCCGTCGAAGTCTTCGACCAGCAGGTTGCCGTAGGTGAAGGTGGGATAGCTGCCCGGATCGGTGGGATCGGCGCCGTTGACGATCTCGGCGAGGTCGGGCATGCCGTCGAAGTCGCTGTCCGGGAGGTTGGGATCGGTCCCCGGCTGGCTCGCGTCCACGAATGGCAGGTCCGGGTTTTCGGTGCCGTCGGCAAGCCCGTCGCCATCGGTGTCCGGATTCAGCGGATCGGTCCCGGTGTAGTCTTCGCCCGCCCAGGATCCGAGCATGTCCTCGACGATGTCCCAAAGCCCGTCGCCGTCGGTGTCCACCAGGTCGGCCCGGGTGCCCAGCTCATACTCCTGCAAGTTGGTCAACCCGTCGGAGTCCAGGTCGTCCTGGTCGTCCGCGACGTCGGGGTCCGTGCCGTTGGCCTCTTCCCACTGGTCGGGCAGGCCGTCGCCGTCGGCGTCCGGGAAGAACAAGACAATCGCCGCATCGTGGTAGGTGCCGTAGTGGCCGGCCCAGTAGCCGGCATCGACGCCGCCATCCTCGAAGTAGATGGAGCGCACGCCGGGCCCGTAGTTGCTGAACTCGTGGCTGACCTCGGTCCAGCTCGCGGGGGCGGGCAGCGGCGCACCCTGGGTGCCCGAGTCCCAGGCGGCGATCACGTTGCCCGTGGCGCCCCGCAACTCGACCCGGATGTAGTAGGTGTCCGTGGCGCCCTGCACGTAGGACGAGATCGCCTCGCTGACCAGGATCCGCGGCGCGGCGTCAAGCTCGGCCTCGGTCGCCCCGGTGGCCAGCAGGTCGATCGTCTGCGAGCGGCGGCACTGGGCGTAGGACGTGATGAAGAACCCCGGTGTGCTGTCGTAGCCGCCAGTCGCGCTGTGCCCCCAGCCGTCTCCGCCGCTGGCGAGCACGGTCCAGCCGGTGGTGGTGGGCGAGGCCCCGGAGCCATTGACCAGCAGGTTCCCCTCGGGAATGACCGCCCACAGCTGCGGAACCAGCGCCAAGCCCGCCAGGCCCGCGGCGCACAGCCGGGTTCGGCAGGCGGTGAGGGCGGCAACAATCCGATGTCTGTCATTCATGGTGCGGTCAGGTGAGGTCTACGCAAGGCAATTGGCACACGATACGTCGCACAAGCAACCATTATTGACAGAATACGGTGTTTCGCCACCCGCTTCCGGCTCCGGAGCGTCGGTGCGGGGTTGCAGGTGCCGGCCGGGGCGCTGACGGTCGGGGCGGCGGATCCCTGCCCGACGCGCCCCCGGGACTTGGGCCGGTTGCTCATCGGCCATCCTCGGGCCTTCGAGCGCCGGCGCCCTGCTCCTCGCCCGGTGCGAGGGGTTTCCCGCACGCAAGACAGTACTCCGTCCCGCAGGTGTGACAGGTTGCGACCTCCTGCGGTTCCCAGTCGCCGTCCTCCGACTCGCCGTCGGCAGCGACGGCCCGGATAGTCCCACCCAATCAACATACAGCAATCATCAACCAAACCGAAACGGGATGCCTGATTCGCAGACTCGACCTAACACTCATGAATTCTGGTTTCCAAGGACTCTAGCAGCCCCAAGCCATGATTCCATTCGCGAAGACCGGCGACGCCGGCACCACCCTCAGCCACGTGGTCGCCCCGGCGGGCGGCCGCGATTAAGAGCCTCCACCGGTTCATGCACGACAAACACCTGCCGCTGGCGCTGCGCCCCGACCGCAACCCGCCCAGCCTGCAAGCCATGAACCTCTCCACCATCTGCCGGATCGACTCCGGCGCTGGGACGCGCTACGGTGCACTCAGCCACATGCCCGCCGTGTGTTCCACAAGTGCGACATGAACGACGCCAGCCACCTGCTCGTCGAAGCCGACCTTTCCCTGAGGCCCCACCGCCGGCCCTGCCTGCACGCGCTTCACCGCGCCACCCGCCGGCGCCCTGCCGCGGCCGCGGCGCCCCGCACACCGGTTGCCGGCGCGCTGCGGTGGGGCGGGCGCGCCGCCGCCGTGTGGCTCATGTCGGGCGCGGCCTGCCACGCCGACCGCGACTGGAACCGGCCCGGCTGGGACCTTGTGTTCGCTGACGAGTTCAACGGCCCCACGGCAGCGGTGGACACGACGAAATGGAACGTCGACGATGGCCCGAACGCGGCCAACAACGAACTGCAGTGGTACTCGCGGGACAACGTGTTCGTCGAGAACGGCAACCTCGTGCTGAAAAGCGAGCCGCGCTGGATCAACGGCTACCAGTTCGCCTCGGGCAAGGTGACCACCGCCGGCAAGTTCAGCCCACACTATGGGCGCTTCGAGATCCGCGCCAAGCTGCCCACCGGCCAGGGGATCTGGCCGGCCCACTGGCTGCTGCCCTACGGCCACTGGCCGCCGGAAATCGACATCACCGAACTGATCGGCTCCCAGCCGCGGAACCTCGTCGCCAGCCACCACCGCGGCCCGCTGCCGCCGGGCTGCGTCTACCCGTGGAACTGCGGCATGACCCACAACGCGACCATCAACCGCGGCGTCGACTGGACCGCCGACTGGCACACCTTCGCGCTCGAATGGGACTGGTGGGGCATCAGGTGGTTCGTCGATGGCGCCGAGACCTTCGCGTCCTACTACCCGCCGCCCGATGAGCCGATGTTCCTGATCCTGAACACCGCGGTGGGCGGCAACTGGCCCGGCTGGCCGGACGGCTCGACCTGGTGGCCGCAGTGGCACCTGATCGACCACGTCCGCGTCTATCAGCGCCATTACGGCGCCACGCTGCTCAACGGCGGCTTCGAGCAGGTCGAGGACGGCGCATTTCCGAACTGGAACTCGGATGAGGACGGCAACTTCGCGCCCGACGGCACGCCGGCCAACGCCCACAGCGGATCGCGCGCGCTGCAGATGTGGGGGCGCTTCAACGGCGCACCCAATTCCTCATGGCTGACCCAGAACCTGCCCGCGGCCGAGGGGCAGATGTGGCAGGCCTCGGTGTGGGCGTCGAACCGCCCCGGCGACCTGCTGGCCGGCTCCAACAGCGCCCGCTTTAAGCTCGAGTTCATCGACGGCTTCGGCGCGATCCTCGCGCAACACGCGCTGACGGTGGTGGATGCCGCCACCCCGCCGGGCTACGCGCGGTTCGTCATCCGGCAGAAGGCGCCGCGGTGGACGACCCACGCGCGGCTGGCGCTCGAGTTCAACCAGGCCGGCGACGCCGGCGGTGCGGCGCTCTTCGACGACGCGGAGCTGTTCCTCCTGACCGGCGAGGCGAACGCCGCCGCCCGCACGCTGGTGAACGCCGGCTTCGAGTCGGGGGACGGCGACGAGTTCATCAGCTGGAACCCCTACGGCGAAACCCCGCTCATCGCCGCCGAGACCGACCCGGCAAACGTCGGCGAGGGCTCCCGCGCGGCGCGCATCGCGGCCGGGGCCGCCGCCGCCGCGACCGGCCTCTATCAGGACATCCCCGCCCGCCCGGCCGAATGGTGGACCGCCCGGGTGTCCGCGTGCACCGCCGCCGGCGCGCCGCTGGCCGGCGGCAACCGCGCGCTGCTCAAGCTCGAGTTCGTCGCCGCCGACGGCAGCCTCCTCCAACAGGACGGCGCCACGGTGCTTGATGCGGCCTCGCCCCCCGGCGCGGCCACCGCCACCCTGGAGCGCCACGCGCCGGCGGGCACCGCGTTCGCGCGGATCGTCGTCGAGCACGAGCAGGAGCCGGCCGGCGGCGGCTCGGTGTGCTTCGACGGCGCGAGCCTCGCCACCACCACCGCCACCGGCGAGCTGCTCAACGCCGGGCTCGAGCTGTTTGACGACACGGGCTTCCCCGGCTGGACCGAGTACGGCGCGGGCTGGAACGTGGTGGCCGACCCGGTGTCCTCCAACAGCCGGTCCGGCGCCGGCGCGGTCCAGATGTTCGGGCAGTTCACCGGCGCCGACAACGAGTCCGGGATGTTCCAGGACATGCCCGCCGGACGCGGAGAGATCTGGCAGGCCAGCGTCTGGGCGCAGAGCCGTCCCGGCGACCCGCCCCAGGGCGACAACTTCGCCCTCCTCAAGCTCGAGTTCATCGACGCAAGCGGCAGCGTGCTCGACCGCGACGAGGTGAGCGTGGCGCGCGCCGGTTCCCCCGAGGCATACCGGCAGTTCACGATCCGCCGCGCCGCGCCCGAGTGGACGGCCAGGGCGCGCCTGACGATCGCCTGCTGCCAGCGCGGGAACGCCGATGGCTCGGTGAACTTCGACGACGCCGAGCTGCGGCACGTCACCGTGAGCGACCCGCGCCCGGTGCTCAACCCCGGCTTCGAGGAGGGCGACGGCGACGCGTTCCTCAATTGGCCCGCTTGGAACAACCACGGCAACATCCGCCGCGAGCCCGTGCCCGGCCGGACCCGCTCGGGCTCCGGGGCGGTGCAGTTGTTCGGCGCCTTCCAGGGCACCTACAACCACTCCGGGCTGTTCCAGGACCTGCCCGCCCAACAGGGCGAACTGTGGCAGGCCGCCGTCTGGGGCCGCAACCGGCCGGACGACCCGCTGCAGGGCGACAACCGCGTCCGCCTCAAGATCGAGTTCCTCGACGACGCCGGCACCATCCTGCTGGCCAACCCGCTCAGCGTGCTCACCGCCGCCTCCAGCAGCGACTACCAGCCCCTCGCCGTCCGCGGCCGCGCACCCGCAGGCACCAGCCGCGCGCGGATGGCCGTCGAGTTCGTGCAGCCGGACTACGCGCCGGGCTCGGTGCTGTTAGACGATGCCGAGGTCGGGGTGCTGACCGCCGCCGGCCCCGACCGCTCGCTGCTGGACGGCGGGTTCGAGGCCGGGCTGGGCGGCGAGTTCGCGGCCTGGGTCCCGTACGGGCCGGGCAGCCTGCAGAACATCATGCACGACCCGGTCGCCGGCAACGCCCGCAGCGGCAGCCGGTGCCTGCAGCTGTTCGGAGCCTACACCGGGCAGGACAACTCCAGCGGGATCTATCAGGACCTCCCGGCCAACCCCGGGGAACTCTGGCAGGCGGGCGCGTGGATCCGCAACCGGCCTGGCGACCCGCTGCAGGCCGGCAACCGCGCGCTGCTCAAGCTCGAGTTCCTCGACCCGCTGGGCGCGCTGCTGCAGGCCGCGCACGTCATCGCCGCAACCGCCGCCTCGCCGGAGGCCTATCAGTGGTTCGCGCTGCGCGGCGTGGCGCCCGCGGGCGCGGCCACCGCCCGCATCGTGATCCAGCTCGACCAGGCCGGCTCGGCCGACGGCTCGGTGAACATCGACGATGCAGCGCTGCAGCCCGTCACCGCGCAGGACCGGCCGGCGGTGGTGAACGGCGGCTTCGAATACCGGGGCGACAGCGACTTCACCGGCTGGACCCGCCACGATGCCGGCTTCAACACGCTGCTGGACACCGACCCCGCCCACGCCCGCGGCGGCGCCACCGCGCTCCAGATGTTCGGCCGCTTCACCGGGGGCACCAACAACTCGGACGTCTATCAGGACCTGCCGGCCACCGGGGGCCAGCTGTGGCTGGCCAGCGTCTGGGCGCGCAACCGGCCCGGCGACCCGCTGCAGGGCGGCAACCTCGGCCAGCTCAAGCTCGAGTTCCTCGGCGCCGGCGGCGAGCCCCTGGCGGCCAGCGGACAGGTCGTCGCCAGCGCCGCCGGGCCGTCGGCCTATCAGCAGTTCGCCGTCCTGCGCGCCGCGCCCGCCGGCGCCGCCTGGGCACGCATCACCCTCGAGCTGCTCCAGTCCGGCGACGCCGCCGGCTCCATCCTGTTTGACGACGCCGCGCTCGCCGTGCTGGACGACCTCAGCGGGCCGCAGCCGGCCGCCACCACCCTCTGGGACGGTCCCCTGCACCCGCGCGGCACCGTGACCCTCGCCGGCGACCTGACGCTGGCGGCCGGCGCCAGCCTGGATCTGGAAATCCGCGGCCCCGACCCGTGCTGCGACTACGACCGCATCGAGGTGGCAGGCCGCGCGACGCTGGATGGCACACTCGATGTCCTGCTCCCGGGCTGGCTCGCCGGCCCGCCGTTCGTCCCGCAGCCGGGCCAGTCGTTCCACCTGCTCGCCGCCGCGCAGGTCGCCGGCGCCTTCGCGGGGGTGCAGGTTCCGCCTGCCCGCGACGGCGGCGACGCCTTCGCGCTCGAATACCTGCCCGCGGCCGTCGCCCTCCACGTCGTCGACGAACCGGATCGCGACGCCGACGGCCTCCCGGACGCATGGGAAACCGCGCACTTCGGCTCGCCGGTGAACGCAAACCCGGCGCTCGACGCCGACAACGACGGCGCCTCGAACCTCGCCGAGTTCACCGCCGACACCGACCCGACCAACCCCGCCTCGCGCTTCCGCATCCTGCGGGTCTCCGCCGGCGCCGGCGGCTGCGCCGTCTCGTTCCTCTCCTCCACTCATTGCACCTACACCCTCCAACGCGCGGCCGATCCGGCCGCCGGCCCGTGGGGCGACGTCCCGTCGCAGACCGACGTCCCCGGCGCCGGCGGCACCCAGACGCTCACCGACCCGTCCCCGCCCGCCGGCAGCGGCTTCTACCGGCTGCGCGTGCGCCGGCCGTGATGCCGCCCACGGCCGGCGGTGGTGCCGACGATCGGGCCGCCAATCCCGACGCGAAACGGTCACGGTGGTGCTCCCAGACTCTCCATCCTTGGATCCGCCCACGTGGCGGAACCCCCGAGCCGTGTCCCGGATATGCAAGCCTCGCCCCCGGTCAGGCGCAGGAGGACCCGACGTTGATCCAGAAGCAGCCATGACGAAGCATATTGGTCAAGGATGCGATGGGGTCGTGTTGGGGTGCACGGAAATCCCCCTGCTCGTCGACCCGAACGACTGCCCATTGCCGATACTCGATTCGACCCGTCTTCTGGCTCGTGCCGCGCTGCGGGAAGCCATGCAAGAGGACCAACCGGGTCCCCGTGACTGATCGTTAGACCGGCCACGGGCCCCACCCCGCCCGGCATGCGGCTTTGCCCCCGCTGCGCCCGGGCCATGCGGGGCGGCCTCGCGGGTTGAGGGGTTGAAGCCTTGGGGGCGCCGGGCGGGGGTCAGGGGGGCGGCGGTGGCGGTGGCGGTTGCGGATTGGCCGCCCGGTCGTCGCGGAGGGGCAGGGGCAGCGCCGGGTCGGTCAGGGCGCCGATCTTGATGGCGAAGCTCGAGCGGTTCTCGATGTCGGCATCGGTCACCAGGTGGACGTCCAGCAGGCCCTCGCTCAGGTAGCCGGTGCGGAGGTGGTTTTGTTCGGCCAGGCTCAGGCTCCAGCCCTCGAGCCAGAGGAGCAGCGCATGCCGCTGGGCGGGGCTTCCGTTGAAATGGATGAGCAGGTCGATGTCGCTGGCGGGTCCCGCGGTGGCGTTGGCGGTGGACCCCACGAGGTAGGCGGCGCGCACGCCGAAGCGCGCGGGTTCCAGGCGCAGGGCGAGCTGTTCGGCCATGCGGTGCCGCCATCGCCAGAAGTCCTCCGAGCGGGATGCGGCGGCGGGTGGGGGCGCCACGATCGGCTTCTCGGGGGCCGCCGTGGGTTCGGCGAAGAATCCGACCGCCTGGCCCAGGTCGGCATTCATCAGGATCCGGAGCACATGGCCCGCGTGGCAGGCGGGCACGTCGGCGACCCTAACCACGTCGGCCAGGTGGGCGTATTCAGGCACCACGGCGGCCAACATGTTGGGCGAGCTGTTCAGGAACAGCTCGTTGAACACCACGTTGCCGTCATCCGGATAGAGCGGGATGTAGCGGATCGAGGCCTCGACCATGTCCTGGAAGAAGTGGGTGCCGAAGGACAGTTCGGGAGAGCAGGCCCCCTTCTGGTGGGCGATCTCGACCAGCACGGCGGTGTTGCTGATGTCGGAATAGGTGACCTGCACGCCTTGCTTGATGTCGCCGCGGCTGCCCCAACGCCCGGGGCCCATCAGGATGAACCTGCGCTTGGGCAGCAGGGCATTGAGCCGCCCCACCGCGCGCCCGATGTCCACCAGGGCGTCGAGGCTGGCCTGTTCCGCGTAGCGTTGCGGCGCGACATAGACGACGTGGGTGATGTCCGGGACCCGCCCGTTCGAGATGAAGCGGTTGGCGGTGAACAGGATCTTCCCTGCCGGGATGTCCTGCGGGATGGCGCTGGCGGACACGTCGCCCTCGGTGTACTGCGAACGGCACTGCAGCAGGTAGAGCGACCGGCCGTCCGAGGCGAACTCGATGTCCACAGGGGTGCCCAGCCCCTGCTGCAGGACGCGCAACATGGAGTGGACCTGCCGGACGAAGGCGGTGCGGTGGATGAGCCCGTCGAAGGTCACCACCAACTCGTCGCGACGCACGTCGAGGTCCATGGCGGAGGGCTGGCGGATGTTGCCATCCTGATAGACCGAGACCCAGTGGTGCAGGTTGGGGATTTCCGCGCCGTGTTCGCGGAACAGGCGTTGCAGGGGGACCGTCTCGAAGGTCTGGGAGTCCAGGTTGATGGCATCGATCCGGGACGGTGAATAATGCCGGATTTCGTCCGGGCTGACGTTGACCCGCAGGGCGGGCTGGCCCGGCGAGGGCAGCACCGGGTAGTCGTTGCTGACGCGGTCCACCGCGCGTGTGCCCAGGCCGGGCACCAGGCGGACCAGGCCGTCGTCGCGCTTGAGCCGGGGCGACCAGCGGAACTCGTTGCTGCTGAAGGCCACCCCTGCAAAAACCGGCATGAAGTATGGTCCCACGCGGGTCCCCACGATCTTTTGGATCATGATGCCCATTTCCTCGCGGAAGTCGGTCAGGCCGTGTTCGGAGCGGTACAGGATCGGGTCCGGGCCGAAGACCGAGGCGTAGACCTCGGCGATGGCGTCCGACGGGGCTTCCAGGCGCGACTCCTTGCTGCCCCGGTTGGCCAGGAAGAGGCTCTTGTACTTGCCTGAGAAGGCGGTTCCCACCCGATCCTCGAGCAGGCTGGAGCTGCGCACGATGATCGAGCGATCGCCCATGTCCTCCAGCGCCAGGGCCAGTCCCCTGGAGATGTCGTCCGGGAAGTGCGCATGCTTGAAGAGCTGGATGATGTTGGGGTATTCGATGCGGACCTGCTCCAGATCCTCGTACTTCTGCTGGCTGACATCCTCCAGGTCATTGTGGCGGAGGAATTCCGTCATGCAGTCCGCGGTCATGTACCAGGTCCTGGGGGTGCGGACCTCCGCGAACAGCCCCGCCTCGTCCGCGGCCCTCATCAGGATGTGCCGCGAGAGGAACAGCCCGGTGCTCTTGCCGCCGAGGCGCCCGTTGCTCACGGCGGGGTGGATGATGTGGGTGGCCAGGTCGAAGAAGTCGGCCACCTCCAGGTGTTGCTTGGCGATGTTGATGAAGGCGGCGTTGTCCGAGAGGAACCGCCGGATCAGCGAAACCTTCAGCCACTCGTTGGTGGAGGGGGGGAGGACCGCCTCGCTGGCCGGCAGGGCCCGGTAGCGGAGGATGGCGTCGATGACCGCGGCCAGCGGCGCATTGCCGGTGTCCACGGTCTTGATGAGGAAGCTGAGCTTGTTCTCCTGGATCCACTTGTGCAGGCAGGAGAGGATCTCCTCGTGGTTGAGGTGGCGGGCGGCGATGGCAAACACCTGGTCGCTTGCCGCAAACAGGTTCTCGCGGGACTGCTTCTGCCGTGGGATATTGGCCTCGGCCATCCCGGCCGCCAGGCAGGCGGGGCGGGCGCCCGCTTGCTGGCGCCGCGGGCGCTGGCAGGGCCGCGGCGCACCCCGCCGGAAGGGTTCCGGCTTCGCCCTGCGGGCCACGACGGGCGGGCACCACTTCCGCCATCTGGTCGTTTGCGACAGGTTTTGCCGCTGTTTGCTTGCTCATGGGACTCTGTGGGTCTCGGGTTGTGGGGTGTAACGCATAGATGCGCACCGTTGACGGTCAGAAAGTTGGAAATGCGTTGGAAATCGACCTGATTTCTGTCGCGGATTCCCGGGCTTTGAAACCGGGGCGTCGGGGCGGTGCTGGCGTGTGGTCCATTACCCAACGATCTAGGTTGCTGGTTGGTATTCAGTGGATTACACCAGCAAATGACCGCAGATTGGGGCAATTTTCAAGGTCGGATTTTTCGGTTCGGGCAGTCCCCGGCATGTTCCGGCAAGTTGATTGTCAGATCCTGTCAGACGCCCGTGACTCGCCACGACAAGAATGCGCATCAGCTCCGAAATCCAGCGCGCTGGTTTGCGAACCGTGGAATCGGCGAGTTTCTGCAAAACGCTGAGATTCGGCTGCAATCCTCCTATCCATGTCCGATTTTGCGTGCGGTCAGTGACCCCGGCGCCAAGTCACCGGTCTTGACTGGCGACATGGCGAAGGATTCCATCCGCAGCCGATGAAAATGCGAACGGGGCCCGTGTTCGGGCCGCTTCTTGTTCTCGCGATCTTGGCTGCTCAGGCGTTTGCCGGGGATGGAGCCGCGAGTGACGCCGGCGAGGTGGAGACTGTGCGGGTGATCGGGAACCTGGCCGATGGGACGCCCCCGCCGCCGGCCCCGCCCCGGGAACTGCCGGAACTCACCGTGCTTGACACCTTCGTGCATCCAAAGGGCGAACGCTCGCTGATCATCCAGAAGGTCCTGCCGCCCGACCTGCCGGAGCCGCCGCAGCCACCGCCCGCGCCGGCACTCAGCGAAGAGGAACTTCAGGCTCTGTTCGCCCAGGCCCGCGAAAGGATCATCGAGACCCGCTTCGCATTCGTGTCGGCCACCGTTTACGACCACGAGAAGACCTTGGTTCGCTGGTGGATTCCCGCCGACCGCGAGCGGGATCTCGAACCACGGAACTTCGAGGCGTGGTCGAACATCGACTTCCTGCATCTCACCGGCTTCGGCTCCTTCGAGTACGAGGGAATCACATACTCGCTTCTCATGGCGGCCGGCGCCATTGACACCGAGGCATGGCGGGAACGGATGGCAAGCAGCGGCAGAGAGCTTGAACTGCCTGAGAGCCCGGAACTGCCCGCCGACCGGCCGGCCTATGTTGTGACCGAAGGAGACGCTACCGACGCGGAGGGCACGGCGATCATGGACGGCCTGCATGCGCTCTATGCGAAGGAGAAAGACCGCCTTGTCGCCGCCTATGAAGGCCGCGAGCGGGCGCGCAAGGAACGCGAAGCGTGGCTGCTGGCACACCCGCCGCAGCCGCTGGACACGGTGCTGCGCTACTCGTTCAGCACCCGGCCGCTGCCGCAGGCCAACAAGGAAGGGGGTGCGAAGTGAAGCACGTCCGATTCCATGCTGCCGTTGCGGCGCTGATGCCGGCACTCCTCTCGTACCCTGCCCGCGCGGCGGACTTCACCATTGAGGCCAAGAACGTCGCCGGCACTACCGAGCAGTATGTGGAGGTGACCTGGCCTGCGGAGGTCAACTGGCTCTACTTCGCCGAAGCGTCCGAGACGATCGAAGAGGGGTCCTGGCAGTACCTCCCGGAAGCGATCGTTGGCGCCCCCGACACGCTGGGGGTTTTGAGGTTCTATCCTGAGCGCCCGGAGGAACCGGATACGAGATTCCTCCGCGTCATCCGCACAACGGACCTCGGCGGGGATGGCATGTCGCAGGACAACGACTCCGACGATCTCATCAACCAGGATGAATTCGACAACCTGACCGACCCGCTCGACCCCGACACCGACGATGACGGCCTGCTCGACGGCTTCGAGGTCCACAACGGCCTCGACCCCCTCGATGACGGCACCGGTGACATCAACAACGGCCCGCAGGGTGATCCCGACGGCGACGGCTGGACCAACTTGCAGGAACAGGCCGCCGGGACGAACCCGAAGAACAGGGACACCGACGGGGACGGTCGCGCGGACAACGAGGACCCGACGCCGACGCAAAATGACGCGATCGCCGATCCGGACGGTGCCGGCCTCGATTCAAGTCTCAACACAAGTCTGATAGGCCGCTGGGACTTCGAGGTCATCAGCAATGGCTTCCCCTCTTCCCCGGCCGCGACAGGACCCTGTAACCCTGCCGGAGGGGCCGGCTGGCTTCCCTTCAGCGGCGTGGTATCCCATGCCGGCGACTTCGGATCGACGGGTCTCGGTCATTTCGAGTTCCCAACGAGCGTTTTGCATGGGCGCAATACGGTTACCTTCAGTCAATGGCTTCGACTGCCCCCAAATGCACTCGCATCTGTCACTTCCAGAATGGACATCCTCGGCGTGGGCAAGGCTTGGCCTGGTCATCTTCAGACTCCGTTGTTCACCGCGTATTTCACAGCAACTGGCAAAATCAAGCTCGAATCGCAATGGATCAACTACCCCGCCGTGACGCAGTTGGGCGAGTGGACAGTCCCCCCGCAACTCGATGATGGCAGATACCATCATCTCGTTCTTGTGAAGGCAGCCGATACGTACTCCATTTACGTGGACTCAGAATTGCTTGGCGCGCCTATCAGGAGCAATAACGTTTCCTTCCAGCTCGACGTTGCACCGTATCACTACTTGGGGCTCCGCGATCCGTTCAGCTTCGGCACCGCACTCAAGGGGCAGCTCGATCGCGTTCGCATTTACGGTAGCGCGCTAAGTCTGACGGCCATCACTGCTCTATACAATCAAGACATCGACCGTGACCAACTGTTCGACCGTACAGAAGGACAGACTCTCCTCTGGCGCGACCTCGACGGCAACGGCCAAAGGGGCTATCTGAACTACCAAGTGCTACCGGGCGGCGGTGCCACAGTGCATCCCGAAGAGGGGAGTTTTCGAATCGATCCATTCCACTGGGACGACCCCGATTCCGACCACGACCATGACGGCTTGACCTCGCTCGCCGAGCAGAATGTCACCTTCACCAACCCTGCCCATCCAGACAGCGACGGCGATCGATTATCCGATGGTTGGGAAGTCTCTTACGGCCTCGACCCGCTCGATCCTTCCGATGGCGGGATCAGCACCGATACGGATGGCGACGGGCTCAGCAATCTCGACGAGTTCATGAATGGGACAAATCCCAACTTGCCTGATAGCGACGGCGACTTGGTGAACGACGTTCCCGAGATCGCCCAGGGCAGCGATCCGAATGACGCATCCGACGGTGGCCAAGCGCCAGCCGCGGAGGAGATCCTCGAGCTGCGGCTTGGCATTGGCGACGAGAGCGGCAGCGAAAGCGAGGACTACCATCTGGTCTGCTACGAGTATGACTCGGCCTCCTTCTCCGAGCGGGAGGTCTTCCGCCTCGTCTCAGGTGGCCACGGTCAGTATCAGGAGAAGACTTCCAAGATCTTTCGGAAGTGGCACAGCTATACGTTCAAGATCGAGTGGCAGAGCAGCAGCCTGGGGACGGGCGCTCCAGGCAGCGGCGACGGCCCGGACTACGACTACACCATGAAAGTCGAGCCCGTGATACCCGACATCTTGCTCACCTTCACGGACTCCTTCGATCCGGCCACCGGATACGCCGAACCCGGCTATCAACTTCTAGGCGAACAGTCCAACGTTCAGAACTTTGAGTACATTTCCAACACCAAGCGTGTGCTGAGCGATTACCACTACATCGACCTGGCCGTGGACACGAACTTGGACCGGAAACTCGAGAGCCTTCCTGACGGTGTGCCGCCGGGTAACAGTTGGCTGCCTGACAAATCAGTAAAGGACCGCGAGCTGGAGAACGGCACACCTCCCCGGCCCACCGTGATCGACGTGAACAACAACAATACGGACTCCGGTGACAGTCAGTCCGACACTGCGGACGAGGTGGACAACCGCAACGCCACCCTCGATACCGAGGCTGACCGCGAGGAACATACCACTCTGGCTGAGGGGCATACCTTCGCTAGGTTGAGAATTTGGGCGAACGCCACCAACAAGTACGGCATCCCCTGGAAGGGAGGCGGGGAGGCGGAGGTGCTGCTGCGCCTGAGGCTACCCGATGCCGGGGACGATGAGATCCTGCGGGTTTACAGTTGGGAGGGCTACCAGCGGGGTGAGGAACCTGGCGATAACCGGCCGGTCGTGCTTTTGGGCCCCGGCAAGATCAGCCACGATTTCGACAATCCAGCGGAGTTTTTCGCCGAAGGAAACTTTGGTCCGGGTCGTGGCAAACACGACTGGAAGAGGGATCTCTTCATGGAAGGGCTTACATATGGCACTGAGTGCGGCTCGAACTAATCGAGATCGCCACGGGCCAAGCGCTCAAGATTGATGAAGTGCAGGTGACCGTGAATGTGGACAGGGTGGAGCAGCAACCGGGGTTGACTCCGGATCTAGTGGCGGAGATCAAGGACGCGCGCCATCTGCGCGGTTTCGCTCCGCATCACCTCGGCCTGCGCATGCCCGATGTCACCTATGAAGGGATCCGCGCAATACGCGGACAGATCGTCGCCCGAGTGCCGACAGTTAGTCCACCCGGAGGAGGCTGGCGCAGCCGCCACACCCCAATGCAGGGTCGCAAGCTTCGCCTGCAGAACGAGCCCTCCAACAACCAGTCCTCGGGCTCCAGCATCTGGGTAGGACTCAAGCAGGGGTACTCCGATGGTTCGATGCAATGGGTCCAGGCTGGTCTGAGGTGGCTGCAAACTCAGGACAATACATTCGGCTCAGCCCCCGCCACCTATTTGGAAACTGCGGATACCTACAAGAAGATTGGAGCAAAGTCTCTGATGCAAGTGTCGGGAGGCAGCCACGACCAACTCGGGCAGAATGTCATCGACACCGATGCTCCTGCCCTCGACACTTGGGATCAAGCTCCGGTCCGTCTCACATTCGTTCTGTTCAAGAAACCCGTGGCCACCAACGAGAACGGCGACATCGGCATCGAGCCTTGGCACGTCGTGTTTCGGGATGCCCGCAGCGGGGCGACGATTAGCGAGAGCAGCCACATCCATATGAGTTTGAGCAAGCCCACCTATTCGGGTTCAGTGGGCCAAGCGGACGCCACGGAACTTGAAAACCGTTACAAAGCCCAGGCCTTCATGGACATGGATGCTCTCTTCGAGACGAACCAGACCATCGCCTTTGCCCCCGGCACGATGGGAGAAAAGGCGGTGATTTCCAACTTAGCTGTAGCGCGGGGCTTCGTGCCCGATCCCGACCCGATGCCCCTGCCCACGGAATTGAATGGAAAGACGAAGATGTACAACTGGGCCAACACCTCATTTTCCTGGGAGGTAGTCTCTCCCGCGGCCGGAGGAGTCGTGTCGGAGATCAAGACCGGCCGCAGCCTTGCCAACGGCGATGCCGAACAGGGAACGATCACTCATCCCGACTGGCACGCCGGGATCGCGGAAGGGTCATTGCAAATATGGGACGATCGCAGTCCGGATTTTCACGAAGATCCTGAGTAGATGAGGAACCTGTCATGCGCAATAACAAGATTCTGTTCTTCATTTCGATCATCCTTCTCGGGGCGGCAGTCATCCTGATGCTGCTCCGATCGTTTGACACAGACGATGGACGATCTGGAAAGCCTGAGGAAAGTCGGGGCGCGGAGAGGCCTGACGATGCTATGGGGAGCTACCTGGGGGAGGCACGCTCCGAAAGCACAGCCGATCTCCATCGATCGAAGTCCGATACCCGCAGTCCGACAACGAACATCTCGGGCTTGGGAGAGTTGCCCTACAACGAGGTTAAGAGACACATGGACCTCAATCAGATCCTTCTTCGCTGTGGGATCATTACCGAGGGAGATTACGAGATGAATCTGAAGACTGGCCGAAAGGCCACGGCCGATGTCTACCTCAATGAAAAGGGAGAAATCGTGCACATCAGCTTCCAGAAAGGACTCTACAAAACCAGGTCGAGGGATGCGGAAGTCATGGCCGATTTTGGGAGTACGAACTCGCCGCCACACGGTAGGATCGCGATTGTCAGCATTGGCGTACCCGGACTCACGCTGGAGAATACTGAGATGCTTAAGTCGTTTCTCACTCATGGCACTATTCAATCGACCGTGAACAGTGACGGGCGGTTTGAACTGGAAGTGACTCCGGTGATCGGCGAAGTCACTGGTGTATACACGAGAAGACCGGACTACATCGGGCGCAGGTTCCCGATGATATTGAAGAAGTGTGCCAGCGGAATGCCCACAAGTGACGCGTTTATAGACGGGTATCAGGATTATCGGAGGGAGGAGTTGATTCGGCGCGAATGGACCCTTGCTCCGTTCCTTGCCGATCCCTTGGCCGATGATAAGCGAATTCCGGCGATTTCGGATGGCGGAGTCTATGACGAGCCTTTGCTTGAAGCTTGGGAGCGGAGACAGGCAGGATCTTCCGGTAAGGAGGAGAAAGGCGCGAATTGAGTGAATTAGGGGAACGAGTCCTTGAATCGCGAACGGACGTTGGGGAAAGTAGAGCTTTGGAGAGGGTAAATCGATCTAACTTAATGTGAATGGCACGAACTTACCTGACGATTCCAAAACACCCTCATAATGCGAAAACCCGCATAGCGACTGGTTTTGCTGTGCCGGGAGGGCGTAACCATATCTGAAGCTGTTTTGGAATCCTCAGGAGGTGCACTCGCCGAAGACCGAGGACGCTCCCAAGCCGCATGGCAACCGTCTCGACGTCCGAGCCGGCGGCTTAAGGTGGTTCCATTCAACCCAATGTTGCAGTAGTTGCGGTGGGGTCTCATTCCTCAAGTTGGATCACCCGGAACATCGCCGAGGGTGCCTGGGGAAGCGTCAGGACGGCGAGGGCAGATTTGGCGGTGCGAATCCGAGCTTTCGGATTGAAGTCCGCACCGCCAGACGAGAGAGGGTCAAGGAGGGAGGTCAGGCGATAGTGTGTTTTGTTATCAACTAAATGCCGCTGTCACGATTCCCGCCATGCTCCATTGCAAATGGTGCTGTAAGCGCCAAACTTGTCGCCCCCACTGTTCGGTGTAGAGTGTCGCGGCAATGAGCTAGGTCCGCATCGACATGGCGAGGCGGCTTGAGTAACTGGCGAAAGCACTGCGAGTATGGGCTTCACTGAACACCAGCTTGCGCACATCGAGGCCGTTATGGCGGACTTCCTCTTGCGTCGCCGTCCGCTCAAGCACCTGCGGAGCAGGGTTGACTTGGCTTACCGCATCGAAGAGCAAAGCGTGGTGATCTACGAGGTCCGGCCGTGGTGGCGAGATGCGCGCCGGAAGATTGAGGGGCCGGTTGCCAAGGCCACCTATGTGAAGGAGTCCAACCGATGGAAGATTTACTGGCATCGGGGCGACCTGCGGTGGCATCGCTACGACCCGCACCCGGAGGCGGTCGTGTTCGATGAGTTTCTCGCGGTGGTCGACGAGGATGCGAATGGTTGCTTTTGGGGCTGAGCGCGGCGGGACTGCCGGGCATCGAACCGGATTTCCGGGACGGCAGCCACGGCGGCATCAATCGCCCGCCATGCTTCGTCGAGGTGGGCAAGGCGGTCCTTCCAGGCGGTGGCGCCAGGCGGCACCGTGCGGCATCGCTTCAGTTCGGCGAGATGCCGCATGGCGAACGGGAAGGATGTGGCGGCATTGGGTCCGCCGGCAGCTTCGGTGACAATTCGCGTTGCCACGTCGAGTGCCGTCCGTTTGTGGAGCGAGGCTTCGGCGAGCACCTGCCGCAATTCCCGTTCCAGTTCGACCCGGCGCAACCGGAGCCGCAGCGGGTGCTCGCCGGCTGCCTGTTCCTCCCGAAGCCATCGCGCCTCGACGCTGTTGGCACAGGAAGCGATGAGTCTCGGGAGTTCGTCGGCCCGCAGAATGGCGACCTCGAGGCATTCGATCTGGCCATGCAGCGCAGTGGCGCGGTCCAAGGCCCGGCGGAAGCCGGCGATCCGCTTATCGGATTCGGGGATCATGGCGGCTCAGCGCTTGGTGAAGACCTTGAGGAAGGCGTCGCAGGCGGCGACCAGACGTGTTGCCTCGTCAGTGATATCAGCCTGGGCGGCGTGGGCGCGGTCCAGGTGAGTCAGCGCGGATTGCAGCCCCTCCAAGCGCTTGACGGGTAGTTCGCTGGTGAGTTCCACCGACCGACGGGCGGCGCTCAGATTGGTCCGCTGCCGATCCGACATGGCCAAGGGGCTGACGCCGAGAATGACCTGTTCGGTAGCCTGCCGGCGCCGATCGCGCTCGGTCTCGCTTTGGACCTCGCGGAGAAGCCGGTGGAAGTGTTCGGCGGCGTCACGGGGCAGGCCGGCCAACGCCCGGGATGCCTCGGAATGCGCGGCGTTGCATGCCTTCTCGGCTTCAGTGAGCAGCGCGAGCAAGTCGGCCTGTAGGCGCGGCGCCCGGATGCTCTTGATCGTCACGACCTCCTCGGCCTTGGCAAGTTCGCCGAGCAGTTTGCGGGCTTCGTCATCGTCGCGGCAGTCGCCCATGCGGGCCTTGATCGCGTCGCGGTCGCGGGTGGCGGCGTCGAGGGTGGAAAGCTCCGCATGGATCGCCTGGGCCTGCTGGACGAGGGTGCGGAACGAATCGAGTTTGGGCGTGGGTTGGTTACTCATCACCAACCCTGGCGGTGTCAACGATTCGTCGGGATTTCGACCGTCGACCGGCGGCGACTATCCCTCTGACGGCGTCAGCGGGTCCGGTGAGGCGTCGCCCTGCCCGTCACGGGTCCGGACAGGGCGGGCGCCATTGATGCCCGTGAGAGCCGCCGCGACGGCCACCGCCCCCTTTCGGTAAACGGTGACCGCCAGCAATTCGCCATCCACGGACACCGCCCAGTATCGGCTCGGGTAGCCGTCCGGCTTGCGGTAGCGGGTGACCTCGATCCTCACTTGTTCCAGCCTTCGCGGCGGGCGCGGGTTTTGACCGAGTTGGGCGACAGGCCGAACTTCTCGGCCGTCTGCTTGATGCTGCGGCACTCCTGCCAGTGCGCGCGGACTTGCTGCCAGAGGTCGTCGCCGAGGCCGGGATTGCCGACCTTGCCGTCGCTGGCCACCTCGGCCGGCTTGGGCTTCGACTTCCGGGCGGGCTTCGGCGCGGGCTCAGGGGTGGCGTCCTCGGTGCCGGGCGGCGCGGGTGGCGGCACGGCGACGGGCGCGTCCCCGCCGCCGAGGATCTCAGCGACGATCTCGCGGATCAGCGGGACCGGGATTTCCGTGATGGTGAAGACCAGTCCGCAGAGGCTCTTGCGGCCGACCTGCTCCTTGAGGAACTTCATCGCTGCCCCTCGGGTGCGGGCTTGATGGCGGCCTTCGAAGAGGGTCGTGTCGCCCTCCTCGCATACGATCCAGTACAGTTTGTTCATGGTGTTGTTGGTTTGGGGTTGGGATTCATTCGGGAAGCGGGCGGTTGATCCGGATGGTTCGGCCCTTGGTTTCCCCAGCGAAGTAGCTCGCCGAGTCGACCCGGCGGCGCCGCTGGCTCGTGCTGCGGAGCTTGCCGTAGTGGTTCTCGACGTAGCGGGTGATCGCCGCGTTCTGGTCGACCACCGCCAGCGCGTAGGTCGCGCGGTCGTCGGCGGCGTAGGACTCCTCGGCGCGCTTCTTGGCGGCAGTCAGCTCGGCGTGGATGCCGTCACGCAGGCCCCGGTAGTAGGACGCCTTGTCGGGGTTCCAGGTGGTGCGCTTGAACTCGTTCCAACAGCGGAAGAAGGTCTCGCGGAGGTAGCTCAGGACGTAGATCGCGAAATCCACGTCCTCGGGCGCCCCGATGATGTCCACGGGCGTCTTGCGGTGACCCGACATCAGGATCACCCGGACGTTGAAGTGGGACTGCAGGAGGGAGAGGATCAGCATGTCCGCCGGGTTGAGCGACTTCGGCAGTTCGTAGAGCCCCTTGGTGACCTCGATGCTGGACTTGCCGCCGGCCGCTTCGCGTTCCATGCGGAGCAGGGCGGAGTCGATGTTGTGGCGGGTCATCAGCTCCTGCGCCTTGGAGAGCGCCACGCGGGCTTCGTTCTCGGTGGCGCCCCGCGACCGGTCGGCCAGGCGGAGCAGTTTGCGGATCTTGTCGAGGATGTCGGGCTGTGGTGTTAGTGGTGTTTCTTTCATCGTCCCTCATCTGCCAGTCTGATCGGTTGTGTCCATATCTTTCGGAGTCATTTTGTCCCCGTCCCGCTTCCCGCCCGACTACCCACCCGATTTCCCTAACTTCCCGCTTCCCGCAGCGAGGAATGGTGACCTGCCGGCTGCTCAGATTGCCCCGGCTCGCCGCCGCACGGTGTCACCGCAGGTCACTTGCCGGGATTCCGTGTCACCTGGACGTCGAGCGGACGGCGCCGTTATGTGGGAAGTCCACGATGGCGGGTTTCATGGGAAATGGATGCCGGTGGGGACATCCCAGCCGTAATCATCGGCAATAACAGATTCCTTCCAGCAACCTGCCGCGTCCTGAAGCAGATTCAGGTAGTCTCAGCTGCCTTTTGCTTTGATCTGACCCACTCCGATGAATGTGTTCCGCGTTCCCCCTTTATAAAGGGGGGGAACACGGAACACGGTCATATTCCCGTGTTCTGGAACACATTGGAACACACGAGGAACACGGAACACGATCAGGCCACCTTGGGTTTGAGCCGGTAAGTGCACTTCGAGGTCAGCCAGTAGATGTGGCCCCTGCCCCGCTTGGTCATCTTGATCGAGCCCTCGTCGAGCATGACCCGGATGGCGTGGTCGACGAGCTGAGACTTCCCTGCGGATCTCAACCCACGCTTGGTGGCATCGCCGTTTGCCATGAGGTAGGCGCGGATCTTCTCCATGATCGCCGTGGGGCGCATGGGTCCCGGTTGTGCTGGACCACGGAACACGACATCGGTCATCCCGTCACCCGCCGGCAGGAAATGGACTTCGACGACGACATGCCCGTTGGGCCCGATGCCGCCATTTCGGTCCTTCGCCACCGTGAGCGTGACGGAGCCAGCTTCAGTGGGCGAATAGGCCTTCGCGAGGTCCAGCAGGTAGACAGCGCCGTCGTAGCGCCCGAGCTTGCCACCCGAGCCACGAGGCCACCGTCCCCGGCCTTCGAGGCTCTTGGCGACGTGATCGGAGACGAGCACCGCCGCGCCGGCCGCTTCCGCAAAGGGTCTGAGCCGGGTGCGGAAGAAGGTCAGCACGTCATCGACCTTGTCCTCGGACAGCGACTCCTTGGACATCGACTCGGCCAGCCCGTCGAGCACTACAAGCGTGGGCCGATGCGTGGCGGCCCAGCGCTGGGTGAGCACGATGTCGTCGGGGTCCGGGTCATGGAGGTAGCGGCAGCGCTGGGTAAGATCGTCGGGGGTCGCGCCGAACTGAAGGCAACGGCGGGTGAAGCCACCCGGGCTGTCCTCAGGGTCGATGTAGACGACCAACCCGCCGGCCTGCATGACCGCGATGCTCGCCGCGATGGCGACGTTGCTCTTGCCCACTCCCGGCTCGGCATGGATCTCGTTGATCCGGCCTTCGTAGAACAGACAGGCGTCGAGACCGACATCGGCAACCGTGGGGCGCTCGAGCTCGCAGCCGTTGGCGATGATCTCGGCAAGGTCCACGAAGGGCGGAGTTTCGAGATCGGCTTGCTCAGCTTCCCATGCCGCCCACGACTCGGCGCCGAGACCGGTGGCCAGCAACGACTGGGGCCGGACCTCGCCATCGACCGTTCGCCAGCCCTCGGGGCATCGTGACAGCCGCGACGGATTGCGGTTCTGGCGGTCGAGGTCCATCGAGCCGAACCACTTCCAGACGATGCTGACCCGGCGCTCATATTCAGCCTTGTCGGGAGCGTCGACCCGCACCCAGGCATGGAGGCTACGGTTGCCAGAGTCGATGACCGCTGAGACGGGCATGCCACTGTCGGTGATCCGGCGATATTGGTCGGCCTTCGGGATCGGGTTCCCATCGGCAGCGTGGTCGAACTCGACCAGAACATGCCGGAACACGGTCACGTCGTCGTTGCGTGAGCCGCCCTTCTTCATCGGGTTGACCCGTACGAACAGACCGAGTTTGGTCCCGAAGCAGCGGTCGATGCCGCATTTCTTGGTGACACGCGCCCGCCAATCCGCAGCGGTCATGGTCACGCCGCGCCTGGGCTTGACCCCGCCGTCGTCGTCCTCGGCGGCGGGGGCGATGGCGACGTACTCGTCGTCGCGGAAGCAGGTTGAGAGGAGCCGGAGGAACCCGCCCTCGATGGGCTCAGGCGGCCCGGTGACGACTGGCGGGGATGTTGAGGCATGGGAACATCCCGCGCCGGCCACGACCGGCTCACGGGCTGCCTTGACGTAGGCGGAGCGGATCGTCTGGCGGGCCTCGGATTCGCTCAGGCCGTCGGCGGTAGCACGGGCGACCAACTGCAACTCCGCGTCATCCAGCGGTCGGCCGGCGTCGCGGAACTGGCAGGCCGCATCGAAGAGTTCGGAATTGCGCGCGCCCTCGACCGCCCCGGATGCGAGGTAGTCGAGGGTTCGCTTGGGCAGGGGCGTGGATTGTACCGGTGAAGTGTAGCTGGGCATCGGGTGAAATCAGTGAAGTTTGATGAAACCCGACGAATCGTTGACGCCGCCCGCATTCATAGACGGCCTCCTTTCTTCGGTCGGGGGTTGTCTTCAGCGAGTTGCTCATCAGCGGCGGCGGGGGGTCGGGTGGCCCCTCGCCGTCTCGGTTTCCGCGTCTCGCGCTCATTCCAGCGGCGCAGGCTGCGGACGTGCAGACCGGGCATCGGCAGACCGAACTGCATGGAAAGGATCGCCGCCCGCCTGCTGATCGCCGCCGCCGTGCATCCGGCGCGACGGGCGCAGGCGCGGATGGACGCCGGCTCTTGGTTGAGCAGGACCCGCCACGCGATGCGGGTGATGGCGGGGTCGCCGGTCACGTAGGATTCCGCGATCCGCTCGGTGAGTGTCAGCGCGTCGGGCAGGCCGCGGGCAGGTGAGGTCGCTTCGGGTTCCAGCAAGTCGACCGGGTGGGTGTCGTCCACTGCGGTCGGCCGTCCGTTGTCATCGAACCAGGGCATGGTGTGTCTAGGTTGGGTGTTCGTCACGACGGGCGGCTCACAGCGCGGCGGTCTGCCGGCTGGCGCGGACGGTCAGGGCATCAAGAGCGGCATCGAGGTCGCTCTTCCGGTAGCGGATGGCTCGGCCGATCCGGATGAAGGGGATGAACCCCTGCAGGCGCCAGGTGTAGAGCTGGCGTTGGCGGATGCGGAGGTATTCGCAGGCTTCGACGTCGGTCAGCAGCCGGCCGTCGGTGTCATTGGGAGTCGAATTGTTCGGCATATCGCCGTCCAATCTTCCCATATTTCCGGGGACTGCGAGAACCCGAACGCATAACCCCGGGGGTTATCCGTTTTTCCTAAAGCCCATTCTCTGCCGCGAATCGGCTGATTTGGGCCTCGGTGCAAAACTCGGGGTAGTACTGGAGAATTCGCTCGATCTCCGCCTGTCTGTCCTTGATCGGCACGCTGTTCTTTTCCCACCGGGTCCAACGAAGAGCTGTAGCGACGTTTCGCAGCCGAACACCGTTCTTGTGATTGTAGAAATCGTCGAACTTTGGCTCATAGTCCGGTTCCATCGTCACCAAATCCAAGCTGGCCTTGATCCCGTGATATGCCTGCGCGAGCGCGACCTTGGCGCAGCGCTCAGAAATCCCGTGGTCGCCGGGCGAATCAACGTCCCAAGTCCCCGCAATGAGCTTGAGCATGAACAAGACCTGATATCGAGGGGTCAACTGAATGGCCATCGGATGGATGAAGCTCTCGGCCGCTCTTCCATTCGTCAGGGAGCCTCCGATCACCGGCGCGCCGTAGTACACACGGCGCTTGCAGACAAGGAACTCGACGTCATCGCCGATCGGGGTTCCTTTCTTGCGCCACACCACAGGCGCAAATGTCTCGGGATCAACCCGCTTGGGACCGGCTTTTTTCGGCATGGCGCAGCAATGGTCGGTCGTGCCGGGAGCCGCGTCTACGGCAAAGCAGGGGTTCAAATCCGAGATCGTGCAAGATGCTGCTTCTTGCGTCACAATGAGCGTCTGTGCGTGACAAAAAGCGCGGATTCTCTGTCAACGTGGCGCCGGGATGATCCCGAACCACGCCTTCGCCGCCTCCTCGTCCACGACCTCCCGGTAGTGCCGGGAGATCATCCGCGGCGAGTTGCCGGCCTCCAGAGCGGTCCGGGCAACGTCCCCGGTCTCTGCCACCCGGTAGCTGATGAACGAGTGCCGCAGGGCATTCTGACGCCAGCCGCCGGGGATTCTCGCCTTCACGGCGACGTCGCTCAGCGCTCCGGACACGTCGGAGATCGGGACCACGGGGCCGGTCGCTTCCCGCCACGGGGCGAGCCACGCCTTGAGGTTCTCCGGCAGCGGCGCCAGCCGGCGGGCAGCAGTCTTCGCCTTGCGGCCGGCGATCTCGATGTGGCCGCGCTCCCACTTGAAGTCCTCCCATTCGAGGCGCTGGATCTCCGCGGAGCGGATGCCGGCGAAGGCCCCGATGGCCATGTGCGGCAGGATCCGCTTGTGGGCCGCGTGGAGCAGCCGCTCCATCTCCTCGGGCGTGAAAATCTGGATCTCGGTTTCCGGCTCCTTGAACCGCTCGGTCAGCTCGGCGGCCGTCTTGCGGTCGGGGTGAAGGTAGCCCTGCCGCTTGGCGAACCGGAACATGGTGACGAGGTTCGTCCGGATCGAGTTCTTGCTGACCGGGCTCAGGCGTTTCAACCCCATGAGGAACTTGTTGATGTCGGCCACCTTCACGTCGGCGATGTCCCCGCCGACCTTCCCGGCGAACTTCTGCAGGTTGAGTCGGCTGCTGCTGACGTAGGACCGGCTGACGCCCTTCACCTCGAGCGACGCGACGTACTCGGCGACCACCTGGACGACCGTGCGCGACGGTAGCAGGTCGGGCCGGTTGGTGGCGTAGAATCGCACCGCGTCGGAGAGCGGAATGTCCGGCGCGGTCTTCCTGGCGCTGTCCCACTCCTCGATGGCCGCGACCAGTGAGACACCGTGGTTCTTCGCCAGCCGCTCACAGTGGCGCAGGATCTCGATGTCGCGCTTGGTGACCTCGTCGCCGATCGACCAGCAATTCGCCAGCCGCACGCTGATCTGCTGGGCGACCATCTTCGCTTCGTCGATGTCGGAGAAGCAGCGGGTCCGACGCCGGCCCCCCTCCTTCCAGCAGACGTTGTTCTGCGGGTAACCGTTCTTGCGGGTGTAGCAATAGATCCTGACCTCGGCCATGCCGCGGCCGACGATCACGGTGCCCTTGGGCTTGCGGCGCCTCTGCGGTGACGTTTGAACCATCGACAATGGCGCCGACGTCAACGATTCGTTGGAATTGGTGTTGGAAATCGCCTTTTTGGCCGCCGTCAGAAGGTCAATAAGCGCTGATACTGAGTCGGTTGGGTGGGATGCTCCCACCCTGTCCGCCACGTGGCAGGGGCGGCGAACGTTCCCGACAGGCGAAGTGCGGGAAGATACCTGCATCAAGCGGACCCAGCGGCACGTCGGGTTCGCCAAGGGGACATGGCTCAACGCGGCCATGGCGATCGGCGGGCGGGTGCGCGGCGCGGCGCAATGGGCGACCCGGCACCGGAAGGCATCCCCGAGGACGAGGGGTGCATCGACCAACCATCCTTCAAGCTTGCGCCAAAGCCCCGAACCTGCATGAATGGAATCCGACGGCACCAACCAGGCCCGCCGCGCTCCGCGTGTGCGTCCCCCGAGGAACCCGGTGCGGGAAACCCGCACGCCGGGATCCGCGAGGGGGCGCCGGGAGACCGGTGTCCCTGCCTCAATCGGCTCCATGACGCGCATGAAGCAGCAACTCACCGCAGCGTTTGTCTGTCTCCACTGCCGGAAGGTTTTCAAGCGACCTTCCCACCGGCGAGTTGGCAATGCCTACAAGGCGTTGGATTACTCGCCGCGATGTCCACACTGCCGGATCGCTTTGGCTAGAGTCGGTGATGCTTTTCATGCACCTCCGAAGGAGGATTTGGCAGCGTGGGAGAGAGTTGAGCGAGACCTCAACAGAGGGCGGACGTTTATTCGCGACGAGGGATTCGGACGTCCTCCGGTTCCCCCGAAGCGTCAGCACACCCCCAAGGGAGTTCATTCTCTTTTCCAGTTGCCAGCCAGGAAGAGACGCAGGAGAGCCGAACCAGACGCTACACACAACAGCCTCCCGCCCTCGCATTTGCCAGCGTCACCGGAAGTCCAGTGGTGCGACTCGCAGCGGTCACCTTCTTCCGGCGGCTGTGGGTGAGCTGTTCGTTCTGCAAATCGACCGGAATAGCAAGGCAAGATGCAAGAGTACGAAATCGTCGACACTAACGCCGAGATCATCGGCGGGTGCGGCTTCTGTGGCTACAAGCCCGGCAGAACCGAGGGCCATCGCCGGAAAGCGGGGTGGCTCAAGGATCGCTATGCGGAAGGCCTGAGGTTCAAAGTGATCCGCTCACGGGAATTCGGTGATATTGGGATGATCGAGTACGCCCTTGGCAATCATGCGTGGAGGCCCGTGGAGGCGGATGGTTACCTTGTCATCCACTGCCTGATGGTCGACGGCAAACACAAGGGGAAAGGGCTTGGCGCCCTTCTCTTGGACAGTTGTCTCAGGGACGCGAAGAAGAGCAAGTGCCGAGGGGTCGCCGTGGTGACCAGTTCCGACAGTTTCATGGCACGAAGTGATTTCTTCATCAAAGCCGGTTTCATCCCGGTGGATAGCTGCCCTCCTTACGAGCTGCTCGTCAAGAAACTCAAGAAAAGAGCCCCGGATCCTCGTTTCATCGTCCAAAGGGAGCGGGTCTTGAAAAGGTACAGGAATGGGCTCACGATCCTGGCTGCCGATCAGTGCCCCATGGTTCCGAAGTGTGTGGAGGAGATTGTGCAGGCGGCTCGATCCCTGGGGCTGAACCCGAAAGTGGTTCGAATCAGGAGCGCCAAGGCATCAAGGGAGCTTCCGACGCCCTATGGCGTGTTCAGCATTATCCATGATGGGAGGCTGATTGTGGAGCGTCCGGTCAGCGCAAGAAGATTCTCCAGTATCATGACTAAGGCGGAATCGGGTCCCCGTGACTGATCGTTAGGCCGGCCACGGGTTTCACACCACCCGGCATGTGGCTCCGAACGGGGCGGTTCCAATCAGACGCGGGGGATGAGCCTGCCTGGTTATCAGCCCCTGATCATGAACGGTGGGCCCGCCGGGATTCGAACCCGGGACCGAGGGATTATGAGTCCCCCGCTCTAACCGCTGAGCTACAGGCCCTGTGGGGTGTTGGTGGCGGACTTGCCGTGTTCGTCGCCCCGCCTTGCCCCGCCTCGCGGGCGACAGGACAAGGCACCCCGGAACAAATCACGACCACGCGGGACACCAGCACGCGCGCGGCCCGCGTGAGTCGATCGCAGCTGGCGAACCGGTTTCGGCATGCCGCTGGCGTATCCTGTGTCCCGATCAAGGTCAACGGGAAGACGACACGGGAAGACGAACGGGCGCAGCCTCCGCGGGGCGGGCGACGATGCCTCCGCCACCCTGCCGCCGGGGACCGTGAACGGGTTCCAGGGCGCCAGTGACGGGCACGAGGCCGGCCCGCCCGCCCAGGCGGAAGGTAGGATTCCTGGTCTGGCGTGAGCCACATCGGGCCGCCACGCCCGCCTTCCCGAGCGGCCCGGCAGGGCGCGGCCCCCCGCTCGCGGCGCCAATCGACCTCAGGCAGCCCATCCTCGAGCTCGGCGGGGGTTCACCTCCCCTCGCCTCCCCGCCGGGCCGGCTACCTGTTCGCCCGGATGTTCATCACGTCGTAGTCCTGGACGAGGTAGTGCCGCATCTCGAGGCGCTGCCTGCCGGCGCGCTTGGCCCCGGTGTCGCCGCCGAATGTTAGAAGGTCGTCGAAGCCGATCACCTCGGCGCGGATGAAGCCCTTCTCGAGGGCGGTGTGGATGGCGCCGGCGGCCTCGGCGGCGGTGGCGCCGCGGCGGATTGGCCAGGCGCGGTTCTCGGGGCCGCCGACGGTCAGGAAGCAGATGTGGCCGGCGGCGGCGAAGGCGCGCAGGAGCAGCGCGTCGGGGTCGGCGGGTTGGCCGGCGGCGGCCACGATCACCGGCCTGCCGGTGACGAACCCGTGGGCGGCCACCGCGGCCTGCGCGGCCTCGCCCAGGGCGGCGGTCGAGACCGGCTGCCCGGCCTCGAGGTGGGCCTGCAGTTCGAGCAGCGCCGTGCGTTCCTCGGCGGAGGGGTCGCGCCCAAGGCGGGTTTCGACCAGTTCGAGGTCCTGCAGCACGAGGTCGGTGAGGGCGTCGGGGCTGGCCAGGATGGCGTCGGCCTCCATCGCGCCCTCCGGGCCGACGACGTCGACCTGGGCATGGACCTTCTTCCTGGCCTCGACCAGCTCGTGGGCCTTGTCCAGGCGGGGGTCCCTGAGGTTGTGCCTGCCGGCCGGGATGCCGGGGATGCCGCAGACGCAGATCTTCACGCGCCCGGGGTAGGCAACGGGCGCCCGCCGGTCAAGGATCCCGTCGGGCCGCGGGTTCCCGCGGGTTCCCCTTGCGGCCGCCGGGCAAGCCTGCCAGACTGGCCCCATGCAGGCGGTTTCCGTGCAGCTGCGCAACTTTCTCCAGTATGTGGCGGTCCAGTTCATCGAGCACCCGGACCGGGCCCAGCTGCGGGTGGCGCAGGTGGGACCGAAGCGGCTGCGCTTCAAGCTGGTGCTGGAATCATCGGACGTGGCGCTGTTGATCGGGCGCAACGGGTTCACCGCCTCGGCGATCCGCTCGATCCTGAAGGCCGCCGCCGAGCGCGAGGGGGTGCAGGTGGTGCTGCAGATCCACTCGCACGAGGAGGAAGAGGCGGCCGAGGGGACCGAGGGGGCCGAGGGGACCGAGGGGGCCGAGGACACCGAGGGGGCCGAGGGTTCGGAGGTGTCCGACGGCGGCGAGGAGGACTGAGGGGGCGCGGCGGGGGGCCGCGGGTCATTCGATCCCGTGCACCGAGATCCGGTGCTGGTGGCAGGCGGCGAGCAGTTCGTCGCGGCCGAGGAGCAGGGTGCAGCCGGCCTCGACGACCAGTGCGTGCACGCCGGCCTCGCGGCACGTTTCGATCGTGTGCGGGCCGATCACCGGGACGTCGAACCGGAAGTCCTGGGCCGGCTTCGAGACCTTGACCAGCACCACGTCGCGCCCGCGGCCGAGGGCGCCGCCGCGGCGGATGCACTCGTTGGTCCCCTCGAAGCCCTCGACCGCCAGCACGGTGCCGTGGCGGACGAGCACCGTCTGGCCGATGTCGAGCCGCGCGACCTCCTTGGCGATGCGGAAGCCGAACTCGGCGTCGGCCAGCTGCCGCGGGCGCAGCGGCGGCCCGGCGACGTGGCCGGCCGGCGCCAGCAGGTCGTCGAGGAACGTGGTGGCCGGCAGCAGCTCGATCCCCTCCTTGGCGAGCTCGTCGGCGATCGCGCCGAACAGCGACTCGGCATTGCGCTCGCGCACCCGCGCCAGCAGCATCAGTGTCCGCAGGTCCGGCCGCAGCTCGAACAGGTTGCGCGGCGCGATCTGCCCGACCATCACCGCCTCGGCGGCACCTTGGGCTCGCAGCCACTTGATCAGCCGCCCGAGCTGGCCGACGCGGAACCACTCGAGCGCGTCGACCAGCCCGGCGAGCTGCGGGTCGGTCTCGTGGTGGAACGCGGCGGCCGCCAGCCGCACGCCGGGCGCCTTGCGCCGCGCCGCCCGGGCAAAGGATTCCGGATAGATCCCGTTGCCGGCGAGGATCCCGATCGTCCGCACGCCCGCCATCGGCCCGCATTCAAGCGGCCCGCCCGCCGCCTGCCAAACGGAAATCTCGCCGGAAATCTCGCCCCGGGCGCATCCGCCCCTTGCCAGCCGCCGCCCGCCGGCTACCCTGCAGGGCAACCCCGCCCCCACCCATGCACCAGCCGTTCTTCCTGCTCGCCTCGGTCCAGGACTTCCTCCCCGTGCTCCTGCTGCTCGCCGCCGTCGTCGTCGGCCTGCTGTTCACGCTGGTCCTGCTCAAGTTCTTCAAGACCTGGCTGCGCGCCCGCCTCTCGAAGGCGCCGGTGTCGATGGGTTCGCTGATCGGGATGTGGCTGCGCAAGGTCCCCTTCGGCATGATCGTCGACAACCGGATCACCGCGGTGAAGGCCGGCCTGCCGCTGACCACCGAGATGCTCGAGGCGCACTACCTGGCCGGCGGCGACCCGACCGGCGTGGTGCTTGCGCTGATCGCCGCCGACAAGGCCGGCATCCGGCTCGAGTTCGACCGCGCCTGCGCGATCGACCTCGCGGTCAAGGGCACTGCCAAGACGGTGCTCGAGGCCGTCCGCACCTCGATCAACCCGCGCGTGATCGACTGCCCGAACCCCTCGTCCGGCACCACCAAGATCCGTGCGGTGGCCCGCGACGGGATCTCGGTCGACGTCCGCGCCCGCGTCACCGTGCGCACCAACCTCGAAACCTTCGTCGGCGGCGCCACCGAGGAAACCATCATCGCCCGCGTCGGCGAGGGCATCGTCACCTCGGTCGGCTCGTCCGCCTCCTACAAGGACGTGCTCGAAAACCCGGACCAGATTTCCAAGGTGGTGCTCCAGAAGGGCGTCGACGCCTCGACCGCGTTCGAGATCCTGTCGATCGACATCGCGGACGTCGACGTGGCCGACAACGTCGGCGCCCGGCTGCAGGCCGAGCAGGCGGAGGCCGACAAGCAGGTCGCGCAGGCCAAGGCCGAGATGCGGCGCGCCGCGGCGGTCGCGTTGGAGCAGGAAATGGCCGCCCGCACCCAGGAGATGCGCGCCAAGGTGGTCGAAGCCGAGGCCTACGTCCCGCTCGCCATCTCCGAGGCGTTCCGCAGCGGCAACCTCGGCGTGATGGACTACGTCCGCTACAAGAACGTGATGTCCGACACCTCGATGCGCGACTCGATCGCCAAGGGCGGCGGCACCCAGCCTGCGTGACCCCCGGCCATGGACGGCCCGTTCGAACATATCGACCCGCAGGTCGTCTTCGTCATCGTCGCGCTGGTGATCGGCGCGCTCCAGGCACTGTGGGAGAAGCGCAAGCGCAGCCGCGCCGCGCGCGAGCTCGACCGGGAGGCCGGGCCTGCCGCGGACCGGAAGCAGGGCGACAAGGGCCCGGCCAAGGGCGGCACGTTCAGGGAACTCTACGAGGAATACCGCCGCCAGGTGACCGCCGGGCAGGCAACCCCGTCCGGCCCGCCGAAAACCCTGACCCCGCCCCCGCAGCCGACGCCGAAACCCGCCCAACCGCCGCCCCTGCCCACCGCCAAGCCGGTCCGCGCCAAGCCGGTCGACGCCGCCCCCGAACGCTGGGCCAAGGAAGCGCCCGCCCCCTGGCAGCCGCCCAAGATCCGCCGCGCCCAGGAGCAGCTCAGCCCCCAGGAACTCGCCGCCCTCGCCCGGCTCCAACAGCGCAGCCGCCGCCACCCCGAGCCGCACCCCCCAGCCGCCGCCGCCCGCCGCCTCCTCGCTTCCTCCACCGCCGTCCGCGACGCCATCATCGTGCGCGAACTCCTCGGCCCACCCAAGGGCCTCGGCCCGCTCGCCTGACCGCCACGGCCCCACCTGCCCCGGCGCCCCTTTTTCATGCTTGGCATTTCCCCCCGCGCCCGCACCATCGCCCCATCCCCAGCGGCGGCGTGGCGGAATCGGTAGACGCGCGCGACTCAAAATCGCGTATCTTCGGATGTGTGGGTTCGAGTCCCACCGCCGCTATTGCTCCGATCCTCAATTGGAGAATGCACCGCGACCGGGCGGTGGGACGAGAACCCACTTCCCTCATCCCGGTTCGAACCGCCGCTACAGAATCGCTCCTTGGCCGGCCACCGACACCGCGGCAGCCCTCGTGGCGACGGCATCCTGCCATCCGTAGCCCCGCCGTGGCGGGGCGGAGGATGGTCCTGCCGTCGGCCGTCCGGCGGACATCCTGCCCGCCGGCCTGCGCCGCGCATGGCCCTCTCCCTTCGCCCCCAGCCTCCCCCGGCGCAGGGCCTGCAGGGCGGATCCGCTCACTTGAGCGGGCTCCGGAGCGCAGGCGGGCCACCCGCGCCCTAACGGTCCAGCTCGTTGCGCTCGTGGAAGCGGAACGACAGGCTGAGCTTGGTGCGGTATGAGGTGATCTTGCCGTCCTCGATCCTGACGTCCTGCTTGACGACCTCGGCGACGCGCAGGTCCTCGACGTGTTGGGCGGCCTTGGCGATCGCGTTGGCGGCCGCCTCTTCCCATGACTTCGGGCTGCAGCCGATGATCTCGATGACTTTGTAGGTGCTGTCGGACATGTGTGTAAGCCTCCTTCCAAAGCGACTATGGGCCGGCCCGTCGCCGGCGGTCAACACCGGAACGGAAACCCTCCCCACCCCGCCCCGCCCGCGGCACTGTTCCGGGGTGGCGTTCGCCCGCCGGCCCTGCTACCCTCGCCCCGGTGAACCGGAACCCAAGACCCCGGCGGACGGCAGCGGCGGGCCGCCGCGTGCGGTGGCTGGCGCCGGCCGCGGCGCTGTGCGGGCTCGCGCTGTCGGCCGCGGCCGCGCCGCCGGGCCGCGGCTGGGTGCTGGCGTGGTCGGATGAGTTCGGCGGCAGCTCCCTGAACGGCTCGAACTGGACGATCGGCACCGGCAGCCGCCGCGACGCGGTCAACACCGCCAGCGCGGTCAGCGTCGCCAACGGCTACCTGCGGGTGAAGACCTACACCGAGGGCGGGACCCACTACACCGGTTGGATCGGCAGCAACGGGAAGTTCGAGAACTGCCTCGGTTATTGGGAGGCGCGCATCCGCTTCAGCTCCGCGCAGGGGATGTGGACGGCGTTCTGGCTCCAGCCGCAGGGGATCAACAACGTCGGCGACCCCGCCGGCAACGGCACCGAGATCGACATCGCCGAGCACCGCAGCCGCGACTCCGGCGGCTCGAACCTGACCAACTCGCTGACCATGAACGTCCACTGGGACGGCTACGGCAGCGACCACAAGTCGGTCGGCTCCACGGTGGGCAACCCGGGCGTCGACTCGTCCAGCCTGCAGGGCAACTTCCACACCTACGGCCTGCTCTGGGAACCCGGCCGCTACCGCTTCTACATCGACGGCAGCGAGGTCTGGACGACCACCGCCGCGATCTCACAGGTCCGCCAGTGGATCTACCTGACCAGCGAGGTCGACAGCGGCGCCTGGGCCGGCCCGACCCCCGGCTCCTACGGCGACCGCTGGAACACGACAACCTTCTTCGACGTCGACCACGTCCGCTTCTATCAGCGCGCCGAGCAGACGATCAACGGCCACTTCGGCCACCGCATGGGGCCATGGCGGCAGGCCGGCTCGACCAGTTGGCTGGCCGACGGCGGCCGCGGCGGATCCGCCGGCGCGCGCCTCAACCCGTCCACCACCGCCGGCTCGCGGGTCGAGCAGACGGTCGCCGGCCTGCTGCCCAACACGCCGTACGTGGTCCGCGGCTGGGGCGACGTCGGCTCGCGCTACTGGCCCGACATCCGCTTCGGGGCCCGCAACCACGGCGGCGCCGAGACATGGGTTTCGGTCTGGAGCAACGGCTACACCGCCGGCGACAAGGCCTTCGTCACCGGCCCGGCGAACTCGACCGCCGATGTCTTCGCCTGGGTGCCCACCCAATACGGCGACTGCCGCGCCGACGACGTCGAGATCCGCCGCGCCGGGCGGGTCACCAACGGCGGCTTCGAGTCCGGCGACGCCACCCACTGGAGCCTCTCCGGCGATTGCTTCGTCCACGGCTGGGGCGGCGCCTACCGGCGCTCCGGCGCCTGCGCCCTGCGCCTCAACACCAGCGCCGCCGCCCGCGGCGCCGAACACGAGATCCGCGGCCTCAAGCCCTCCACCACCTACACCCTCGGCGCCTGGCTCAAGGGCGACGGCCAGCCGGTCCGCCTCGGCGTCAAGAACCACGGCGCCGAGGAGACATCCTCGACGGTCACCGGCAGCGGCGGCGGCTGGACCCCCGGCAGCCACACCTTCACCACCGGCCCATCCAACACCTCCGCCACCGTCTTCGCCGCCATCCCCGCCGGCAGCAACACCGCCGCCGTCGACGTCGACGACTGGATCCTGTTGGAACCGCCCGGGCCGGGCTGGACCGCGGAGAAGGTCGGCCCCGGCCTTCCGGGCGAGGCGGGGCTGAGCGACGGCCGGGTGGTGGTGCGCGGGTCGGGCGACAACCTCGGAAGCACGGCCGACGGGTTCCAGTTCGTGCACCACGAACTCGCCGGCCCGGGCATGCTCACCGCGCGGCTCAACAGCTTCGAGGCCCACCACGACCGCGCCAAGGCCGGCATCATGCTGCGGGCGTCGGCCGCCGAGGACGCGCCGTTCGCGATGGTCCACTGGCTGCCCGAAGGCCAGTGCGAGATGGTCTGGCGCAACCACGCCGGCGACCCCGCCAGTTATGTCTGGGCCGCCACCGCCACCCCGTGGCCCCCCCGCCTGCGCCTGATCCGCGCCGGCAACCTCGTCAGCGCCTCGTTCTCGACCGACGGCACGAACTGGACCGCCGTCGGCGCCACCCAGGAGATCGACCTGCCGGAAACCGCGCTCGCCGGCCTCGCGGTCACCTCCCACGACACCGCCAACTCCGCCGAGGCGGTGTTCTCCAACGTCTCGTTCACCGGCGACCGCGATGCCGACGGAATCCCCGACGACTACGAGACGAACACCGGCACCTTCACCTCGGATACCGACACCGGCACCGACCCCGACAACCCGGACACCGACGGCGATGGCCTGTTAGACGGGGAGGAGCTGCTCCACGGCACCGCGCCGCTGGTCGCCAACAACGAGTTCGCGTGGCAGCCGGGCGCGAGCCCCGGCGGCTCCGGCACCTGGGACGCGACCACGGCCGCGTGGCGCCACGGCGGCAGCCAGGTGGCCTGGGAGGCGGGGCGCACCGCGTTGTTCGGCGGCACCGCCGGGACGGTGGCCGTCGCGCCGGGGGCCTCCGGGGTTGCGGGCATGGTGTTCACCACGGCGGGCTACGTGCTGGCCGGCACCGGACCGCTGGCGCTGGCGGACCCCGCGTTCATCGAGTCGGGCGCGGGCATCACCACGATCGCCACGCCGTTGGCCGGGATGGGGGCGCTGACGATCGGCGGCGGGAAACAGGTGAACCTGCAGGGGGACAACCGCGGCTGCTCGGGGACGATCATCGTGGACGGCAACACCCAGCTCCGCGGGTATGACACGGCGGCGGCCACCGCCACCGGCAACGAACTGGGCGCCGCGACCACCACCGTCGAGGTGCGCCCGGGGTCGCAGCTCCGGTGGTACAACGTGCAGGGCACGCCCGCCTACGCCGGCAGCTTCCGGATCAGCGGGGCCGGGCTGGCCGGCGGCTACGCCGGCGCGCTCAACAACGACGCCGGCGCCGGCAACCCGACCCGCACGGTCACCGTCGACGGCTCGCTGAGCCTCGACGGCGACGCCACCGTCGCCACCCAGAACCACGGCGCGTTCGTCATCAACGGCCCGGTGGTCGGCAACGGCCACGCCCTGGCGTGGGTGCAGGAGGCGGCCGCCTCGGCGCTCAACGCGTCCGTCCAACTGGCCGGCCTGGCCAAGTCCGGCGCCGGGACGCTGGCGTTCGGCGCCGCCGCCGCCCCGGACATCGGGACGCTCGCTCTAACAGACGGCGCGCTTGCGTTCGCCTCCGGGACCACCGCCGGGGTGCAGGCGATCATCCTCGGCACCAACTGGGCGGTGAATGTCGGCGCCGGGGCGACCTTCGCCGTCCCCAGCGCGGTCGGCGGTGCCTCGACCATCGCCAAGGGCGGCGCGGGCACGCTGGTGCTGGCGGGGGCCAACTCGTTCGGCGCCGCCGGCGGGACCTTCACCTTCGGCAGCGGAACCACCACCGACTACGGGGCCATCCGCCTGGCCCACCCCCAGGCCATGGGGAACCACGCCAGGATCGCGCTCAACGCGGGCAACAGCGGCGTTTCGCGCCTCGAGTTGTCCGGCGGGTGCACGGTCCCCCTGCACGTCGACACCGTCGGCCGCAACACCGAGGCCGGCAACGTCCTGCTCCGCAACGTCGACGGCGCCAACACGCTGCAGGGAGACATCACCATCACCGGACTGGGCGGCGCCTATCACGTCGAGGCCCTCGCCGGGTCCGCGCTCACCATCACCGGCAACCTCTCGACCACCCTCGACGCCGCCAGCGCCCGCGACGTCCGCTTCCGCGGCGACGGCGACATCACCCTGCACGGCGCGCTGGCCGACTCGGCCACCACCACCCCGACCCGCCTCGACGTGACCAAGGAGGGCGCCGGCACGCTCGTTCTAACAGGCACGTGCACGCACTCCGGCGCGACGGTGGTGGGCGCCGGCACGCTGCGCGTGGACGGCGCGCTGGCCGCCTCGGCGGTGGACGTGGCCGCCACCGGCACCCTGGCGGGCACCGGCTCGGTGGCGGCGGCCAGTGTCGCCGGCCGGCTGGCCGTGGCGATCGGGGCCGACCCGCTCGACGTCGCCGGCACGCTGGCGCTGGCCGGAGCCACCCTCGCCCTGACCGGCACGCCCGACGCGCCGGTGCACGTGCTCGTCAACCGCGGCTCCCTGGCCGGCTCGTTCGCCGCGGTCACCGGCCTGCCCGCCGGCTACACCGTGGTGACGTCCCACGGCGGGACCGCGATCGCGCTGGTGCGCAACTACGAGGCCTGGGCCGCCCAACAGGGGCTCGACCCGCTGGCCGACGGCGCGCCGGGCGCCGACAAGGACGGCGACGGGCAACCGAACCTGCTCGAGTTCGCCCTGTTCTCCGACCCCCACGACCCGGCGTCGCGGCCCGCCCTCGAGGCCGCCGCCGGCGGCGGCCAGCTCGCCCTAACCTACCGCCGCGCCAAACAGGCCGCCGGCACGCTCTATCAGGCCGAGTGGTCGACCGACCTGCTGGAGTGGTCCACCGCCGGCGCCTCCGACCTCCCCACCGGCGCCGCGGACGCCGACACCCTCGAGCACCGCGCGGCGGTCCCCACCGCCGGCGCCACCCGCCTGTTCCTCCGCCTGCGCGTCAGCCTGCCGTGACGATCCCCCCCGCCCGCGCCGGCACCGGCCGCAAACTCGCATCCGTCGCGCGGCTTCCCACGTCGCGCCCCGGTGCGGGCGGTTTGCTCAGCGCTTGTCCTGCCGGGGCGGTTGGGGCCAGGCGAACCTGGGTGCGTTGGCGGGATCGTAGCCTGCGAGGTGGCCGTGCAGGCGGGTTGCCGGCTTGGTGTAGGGCGGGGCGGCCTCGCCGAAGACCTCCGCGCACAGGGCCGCCAGTGCGGGGTCGTAGGCGCGCAGTTCGGCGCGGGTGTCGACGTGGTTGTGGTCGCGGTCGTTCTCGCGGTTGTCGTCGAACCACGACTGGACGCCCTCGGCCCAGTATTCGTGGTGGTTTTGGGCGGCGTACTTGCCCTTCCACAGGCCCTTGCTCATTGCGGCCTGATAGGCGTCCCTGAGCCGGCGGTCGAAGGTCGGGTCGGCCTTGGCCAGCCCGCGCAGGTGGATGCTGTGGGCGAACTCGTGGATCAGGATGCACTCCTCGGAGTATGGGTCGCCCTCGAACGCGAGCAGGTTCTCCTCGGCGCACGAGCACACCGGGTCGTCGTCCGACCCGCCGAGGCCGCGCGCCCGCCGGTCCCAGAACTCCTTCGGCCTGAGGTTCGCGTGCTCGGGCACGTCGGTCGTCCACTCGTCATGGGCCATCACCACCAACCGCGAGCCGCCCTCGATCAGGGCCTTGCGCACGTCCGGCCGCCTGGCCAGCATCAGGTTGACCAGCCACGCCGCCTCCTTGAGCGCGTAGTCGTCGACCCGCGCCGAGGAGAGCACCGGATAGCCGCCGGCGCTCACGTGTTTCTGATAGAACGGGGGCAGCCCGAGGTCCCTGGGCGGCGGGCCGACGGCCAGCGCATCCGCGGCGGCGGGCGCGGCGGCGGGCGCGGCGGCGAGGAGCAGGGCGGCGAGCGGCAGGCAGGCGGCGGTCATGGCGGCGGGTTGGTGTTAGAACCTGCCGATCACGGCGGCGGCGGACACGTGGGTCGCGCGCCCGGCGGGGACGCGGCGGCGCCCGACCGGGGTGTCCGGGCAGTCGGCGACCAGCCACGGGACCGAGGGGTCGGCGGGGATGCGGACGGTGGCGCGGCGGTGGCGGGCGCCGTGCGGGTCGAAGTAGCCGAGCTCGAACCGGTCGGCGTCGCGCGGGAGGCGTTCCGGCAGCGAGGAGACGACGATGAAGTGGCCGTCGACCACCGACCAGCCGGCGCCGGAGCGCTCCATGCGCTTGAGCGCGACGAGCGGCGGCAGGCCGCGCTGGAACGAGGTGGCGAGGTGCTCGTGGAGGCGGCGCAACAGGTCGCGGTGGTGCACGCGGCCGCCGGCGACGAGGGTGGCGGTGCGGGTGCCCGGCAGCGAGTGGCCGCGGGTCATCTCGTCGGCCATGTCGGCCAGGTCGGCGACCCCGATGCCGCCCCGTGGCGACCAGCGGCGGTGGCCGGGGAGGTGGCGCGACGGCTGCAGCGCGTAGCGGCGGATCACCCAGGTGATGCGCTCGCGGTCGGTGGCGCCGGGGACCGCGGCGTGGGCGCGCTGCCATGCCGGGCTGCCGGCGGCGAACGCGTACACCAGCGCGGCCGGCCCGCACGCGTTGCCGGAGACCGCGAGCTGGTTGACCGGGGCGGCGGCGGGGTTGGGGAGCGCGTAGTCGCCGGCCGGGCCGGCGCAGGAGGCGAGCAGCGCGCCCAACAGCGGCAGCGTCCGGCGCGGCGCGCGCCCCGGCCGCGGACCGGCGGTCACGGTCGGCGGCGGCTCACGGGGCGGCATCGACGGCGAGCACTTCGGCCCGGGTGTTGTTGGCTGGGAAGCGGTCGACCTGGCCGGTGCTGGTGGAGACCGACGACTGGATGCGCAGCGGGGCCGCGGGGTCGGGGGCGGCGGCGAGCGGCAGGGTGAAGGTGCGGGTCTGGCCGGCGGGCAGGGTGGTGATGTTGAGCGGGGTGGAGCCGAGCGCGGTGCCGTGGACGTTGACGCTGCTGTTGACCAGCATCTCGGTGCCGCGGTTCTCGACCGTGACCAGCAGCTGCGGGCTGCCGCCGCCCTCCGGCCAGTCGAGCACCTGCGAGGCCACCGCGGCGTCCACCACTCCGGCCTCGTCGCGGCGCATCACGCGGCCGAGGTCCAGCAGGCCGCCGCCGTAGAGCGGGTCGTCGCCCGGGAAGCCCGCCTCGTTGAGGTTGGCGAGGACGACGGCCGCGGCCTGTTGGGCGTTGAGGGTGACGCCGTCCCCCTGCGACATGGTGGCGGCGATGGCGCCGGCGAGGATCGGGGCGCTGGCCGAGGTGCCGCTGAACGAGATCAGCGCGTCGCCGGGCCAGGCGGCGTTGACGCCGTAGCCCGGGGCGGCGGCGGCGAGCGCATCGGCGGTGTTGGAGAACTCGAGGTAGGAGCCGGCGCCGTCCACCGCGCCGACGCCGAGCACGCCCGGGTAGGCGGCCGGATAGAGCAGGTTGCTCATGCCGTCGTTGCCGGCGGCGGCGACCACCACCACCCCGCCGGCGATGGCGGTCTCGATCGCGCTGCTGAGCACGGTGCTATGCCCGTAGCTGCCCATCGAGATGTTGATGATGGCGGCGCCCGCCGCCATCGCGTCGAGGATCCCCTGGGCCAGGGTGAAGCTGTCGGAGACGCCGTAGTCGTCGGCGACGCGGATCGAGAGCAGGTCGGCGGCGGGCGCCACCCCGGGGACCAGCGGGTGGCTGCCGGCGATCAGCGAGGCGACCGCGGTGCCGTGCCCGTTCTGCCCGGAGGGGTCGACCGGCAGCGGCACCAGGTAGAACTGGCTGACCCGGCCGCCCAGCGCGGGGTGGACGGCCACGCCGGTGTCGAGGATGGCGATCGTGACCCCGCGGCCCCAGCCGCTGACGTCGCCCGAGATGCCGAGCCACTCGAGCAGCCCGCTGCCGAGCGCCACCGCGCCCGCCTGCGCGTCGGCCGGCGGCACGTCGGGGACGTACACCGGATAGATGAGCCCGGGGTCGGCGTCGTCCGGCAGGTGGTCGAGGGCGGCGAGGTCGTCGAAGCCGACGCGCACGGTGTTGAGGGCGTCGAGCACCCCGAGCAGGCGCAGGCCGCTGCCGTCGAGCGAGTCGAGGAAGCGGCGCATGGCGGCGGCGTCGCGGAACGTGAGCGTGCGCTGGCCGGGCAGGGCGCCGGCGTCGAGCGCGTCCAGGTCGACCAACCGCCCCGCGAAGTCGCGGTCGGTCTTGGTCTCCCGGGGCTTCGGTGCGGGGATGTGGCGCAGCGGGCGGGCGTCGGCCGCGGCAACCGGCGCCGCCGGCCGCCGCCGCGGCGGCGTGGCGGTCGAACCGATCCACCACCCGAGCGCGACCACGCCGGCGGCGAGGGCGACGAAGCCGAGGAGACGTGCGAGCGGACCGGGGCGTGGCATGGCGGCGGGTGGGCGGATCATCGCCCCGGAGTTCCCCCAGCGCAAGCCGCCGCTCGCCCCGGGCCTCCCCCACCCCATCCGGCGCCCCGCGTGCGGGGCGGGCGGTTCAGCGCGGTGCGGGGGCGGGCAGCTTGGGGAGCCGCCAGGGCGGGACGTCCTGATAGAGCCGGATCACCGGCTGGCGGTTGGCGGGGTTGAAGCGGGTGATGACCCAGTCGCGCTTGCGCGGGCTGGCCTTCCACGACTGGGTTGCCACCGGCACCCAGGTGTCGGCGGCGGTGGCGAAGTCGATGCGCACGCTGTACATGTTCCACTCGTCGACGGCCTTGACCTGCGGGTAGACGCGCGACCCGCCGGGCGGGATTGGCGGCAGGTCGGCGCCGGCGAGGTGGAGGCGGACCGGGAACGGGGCGAAGTTGACCACCCGGGTGCCGCCCATCGGGAACGCGCTCTCGCGGTCGTCCCAGGCCACGATCTGATAGACGAGCCCGGCGGCGGGCGCGGTGGCGGGGACGAGGATGAACGCCTGGCGGGGCGCGTTGGCGAGCGGCCCCTGGGCGACGACCTTGCGGGCGGGCTTGCCGTCGGGGCCCGGTTCCTCGGTGAACAGGCTGGCCTTGCCGCCGGCGAACAGCCCCTTGAACTCGCCCGAGAACTCGCTGGTGAACAGGGGCACCTCGACCTTGCCGCCCTCCTTGCCCGCGGCCTGGGCGTAGGCCGAGGTCAGGCCGCCGACGTGCTCGAAGCACAGCACGCGGAAGGTCACCTCGCGGCCGCGGTCCTGGCCGGGCGCGGGCGTGCCGCCAGCCAGCAGGGCGGCGAGCAGCAGCAGGGGCACCGGGGCGCGGCGCGGGGTGGCGGGGGCATTCATGGTCATCGGCGCGCCGCAGCCTGTCACACCTCGTCCGGGGCAAGCCAGCGGAATTGCACCACCTGGAGGCGGCGGCCGAAGCGGTCGTTGGGCGACCCGGCCTCGGGCAGCGCGGCCGGGTCGAGCGCGGGGTCGACGTACTCGGGCACCCGCTGCACGACCGCCTCGCACCATGCGCGGGCCAGCACGGTGGTGCCGGCGCGCTCGCGCGCCTCGCCGTAGGCCCGGATCCGGAAGGTGTCCGAGCGCGGGGCGATCCGCGAGCCGATCACCGACAGCACGTCGCCCTGGCTCAGGTGGCTGGGCGAGCCCTCGGCGCTGTTGCCCTCGGCAACTTCCGGGGCCGCGTAGGCGCACTGGGTGAAGCGGTCGCGGGTCAGCTCGAGCCCCTCGCCGGCGCCGCCCTGGTTGATCGCGGAGCGGTCGATGGCGGCTTGGAGCGCGCCCTTCAGGTTGGCCGCGTCGGAGGCCGGGCCGACGCCCCGGTTGACGAACTCGGCGAGCGACAGGAACGGCCCGCGGTTGCGGATCTCGCGGACGATCTCGCGGGCGAGTTCCTCGACCTGCTCGTCGGTGAGCCTGCGGTAGCCCTGCCAGCGCAGGCGCCGGGTGACGATCGCGCCGCTGTCCATGTTGCCTTCCGAGGGGGTGCGCACGCGGGGGAACGAGCCGTAGCCTTCGGCCTCCGGGTCGACCCCGGAGGCGAGCTGGATCTCGGTCTCGCGCAGCGACGAGAGCACCGCCACCCACGCCTTCTCCGAGGTCGAGTTGACGTTGAAGCCGCCCTCCAGCAGCAGGTGGGCGGCGGAGTGCCGCCAGCCCTCGGCGCCGTCCAGGCCCTCCGGCACCACGCCCGGGCGCAGCGGCGCGAAGCGGCTGTTAGGCAGCCGCGTGCCGTCCTCGAAGAACTCGCGCAGCACCTCCTCGCGGGAGCGCGGGCGGGCCTTGAACAGGAAGCCGGTCTGGTCGGCGATGGTGGAGAGGAAGTAGTTGTCCCACAGCGCCTCGTTGGCGAACCAGGTGTGGTCGAGCATCAGCGAGCGGGTGGTGGGCCACTGGCCGGTGGTGGCGGCGGAACCGATGTAGGGGTGGGCGCGGGACTCGCCGGCGGTGTAGGTGACCAGGGGCATGTAGCCGCTGCCGGCGAGGTTGGCGTGGCGGAACTGGGCGAGCGACTGGAGCGGGCCGGAGGGGATTTCGTAGAAGGTGGCGCGCTCGGTGCCGCGCAGCGAGCCGTGGCCGCCGAAGAAGAAGCCCTCCTCGGTCTCGCGCTTTTCCTCGATCGCGGCGTTGCCGTTGCGGATCGGCATCATCACCAGTTCCAGCGGCACGCCGCCGATCGGGTCCTTGCCCGGGGAGAGGTCGATGCTGGCGTAGTTCATCACCGGGTTGCTGTCGGCGATGGTGCGGCTGGGGACGAAGGACTCCATGGTGGTGCGGGTGCCGATGCTGAAGATGACGAACGGCTTGGGCGCCACGTAGTTCTTGATCTGGGTGTTGTTGCCCTCGTAGAAGTTGCGGACGGTCATCACCGGGTCGACGCCGGGCTTGGGGTAGACCTCGGGGAACGCGCGCTTGTCGGGGAAGCGCGGCGAGGTGCCGGCCTCGAGGATCTCCTTGAGGCGGCGCTGGTCCTTGTATTTGACCGCGAGGACGTTGGTGAAGTACTCGCGGCCGCCGAGGATGATGGTGCCCTCGACCGAGAAGCTGCCGTTGGCGGCGGCCGGGGCGAAGGGGCCGTAGTTGATGCCGATGCGCTCGGTGCCGCGCAGGGCGACGATGCCCTCGCCCTGGGCGGTGTTCTGTTGGGCGTAGCTGGTCTGGAGGCCGCGCGGGGCGAGCCAGTCGATGTCGAAGCCGGCGCCGATCGTCGGCGGGGTCATCAGGGGGGGGACCATCTCGAAGTTGGCGGTCTTGTCGTTGCGCCAGTCGAAGAGCATGATGCCGTCGGCGCCGACGCCAGGTTGCTCGTCGATCCAGCGCCAGGTCGGGGCGACGCGCGGGGTGCCGAACAGCTTGGTCTGGCCGGGTTCGAGGAGCAGGGTGCCGCCGCTGCTGCCGATCACCTTCCTGAGGGTGACCTGGAAGTCCTTGGTCTGGTTGGGGTTGCCCTCCGAGCCGACGTAGAGCTGGCACAGGGGGACCAGGCCGGTGGTGAGCGGCTGGCCGTCGATGAGGACCTGGAAGCCGATCGGGACGTTGGTGAACTTGAGGCGCAGGGCGTCGAAGGAGAGCGGGACGTTGAAGGGGTTGTGGAGGGTGACGACCGGCAGATAGAGCATGTGGAGCATGTAGGGCCGGCCTGCGCCGATCAGGCCGCTGACGCGGCCGCCGTGGCAGTCGCGGGTGATCAGCGAGAAGATGATGTCGACGCGCAGGATGGTGGGCAGGAGGAGGGGCTCGACGGGGGGCTGCGGCCGGGTGGCGTTGACGACGTAGCGGCCGGTGCGGGCGGAGATTCCGTTGGCGGGGGGCACGGTGGTGCCCGCCTCCCTGACGCCGATTTTCTTGTAGAGGTCGTGGTAGCCGGCGAGCAGGCCGAACAAGGGGTCGGACAGGTCGCGGTTGGTGATCAGGCCGTGCTTGGCGTAGAGCCGCTCGTCCCGTTCGGCCTTGGTGATCACGCCGCACTGCAGGCTGAGGTCATGCTTGAGGCCGCCGGTGACCGGGTTGGTCATCAACGACGCGGCGTGGACGGTGAGGTCCGGGCTGTAGCCGCGGGTTTCGGCGGGGGAGAGGCCGCCGGCGAGGCCGAAGTTGGCGTGGGTGACGAGGCGCGCGGCGTCGGCGGTGGTCAACTTGAGGTCCTCGAGCCCGGGGAGTGCGGTGACGCCGTCGGTGGGCGGGGCGCCGGCGCGCAGGACGTTGCGGGCGATGCCGGAGAAGTCCTCGCGTTCACAGAGGTTGGCGCGGGCCTTGACGCCCTCGTCGATGACCACCCACGCGAGCGCGCCGGAGCCGTGCCGGTTGCTCGTTGGCAGCGGGCTGACGGCGATCGCCTGGCGGTCCAGGTCGGCGCCGGCGGCCGGCGCGGCGCCGGCGGTCTCGAGGTCGAGCAGGCTGACCGCGCCGGACTGGCCTGGTTTGGCGAGCGGCAACTGCGCGGGGTTGGTGGCGCTGGTGCCGGACGGGGTTGAGACCAGCCAGCGGCGGAAGTTCTCCGCCTTGTCCTTGGAGCCGCGGCCTTCGCGGTCGGCCGCCTCCCATGCCCTCCAGACGCCGGTCACGCCGTCGGGAGCCTGCTCGTCGAGGATCGATGCCGGGGCGGTGATCGCGCGGTCAGTGCCGGCGGCGGCCTGCAGTTCGCCGAGCGCCAGCATCAGGCCGAGCCGCGCCTGGCTGCGCGCCTGGGCCATCGCCTCGCCGGACGAGGACGCGCGCAGGCAGACGGCCGAGAGCGACAGCAGGCCGACCGAGAGGATCATCAGGAGGACCATCAGCGAGATCGTCACCACCAAGGCGAAACCGCGCGCGGGATGCGCATGGGCGTTCCGGAAAGGGCCACCAATCCGCCGACGCGGTCGATCCATGACGAGCGCTGTCATCACGCGTGAAACTAGCCCGCCCCGCCCCCGGCGGCAAATGAATTGTAGCTACAATGTGTGGTCTTGTCACAAGACCAGCCCAGCGGGCTCGACGAAGCGCTTGCGTGGCGGCGTGGGGGGCGGCAGAACTGACGGCGTGCGTGACCTGTTGCGGGATCCGGCGTGGCGGGAACAGGACCTCGGGCAGGCGTTGCCGGACTCGGTGCACGCCTGTTCGGTGGCCCTGCCGACGTGGGATGCGGTGGTCGGCTACGAGGAGGGCCGCGACAAGGTGATGCGGCGGCTGCGTTCCGGCTACCCCCGGTTCCGACGCAACCCGCTGCTCGAGCGGCTCCTCGCGGCGGTGCGCGAGGAAGTCTGCCAGTCCGACGAGGACGTGCTGGTGCTCCCGACGCGGGCGAGCGCGCAGCGGGCGCAGCGGTTCATCGAGCGCACCGCGGAGGTGGCGATGCGGGTGGCGAGCTACCACGGCCTGCAGGCGCTGGTGCTGCCGCAGCGGGCGGTCGAGGTGGCGTGGGACTACTGGCGGTTCTCGGGCGAGATCGTCACCAGCCGGCAGGCGGCGGACGCGCTGGGGCCGGGGCTGCGCAGCGCGGACAAGAGCCACCTGCTGCGGCGCAGCCTGGCGCGCCTGATGGGGACGGCGGAGCGGGACGTGCGCCTGTTCGCCACCGGGATGGCCGCCGTCAACTCGGTGCTGCGCTCGCTCGCCGGCCTGCGCGACGGCCTCAAGACGCTCCAGATCGAGTTCCCCTACGCCGACACGCTCAAGTCGCAGGAACTGTTCGGCAGCGGGGTGGTGTTCCTCAACCGCGCCGAGGGCGAGTCGTTCGACGAGGCGCTCGGCCGGATCCGCGCCGGCGAGTTCGCGGGCGTGTTCACCGAGGTGCCCAGCAACCCGCTGCTGCGCACCGCCGACATCCCGCGCCTGGCCGCGGCCTGCCGCCAGGGCGGAATGCCGCTGGTGATCGACGACTCGGCCGCCGGCCCGGGCAACACGCGGCTGTTAGACCACGCCGACGTGGTGACGACGAGCCTGACGAAGTGGGCGTCGGGCCGCGGCGACGTGATGGCGGGGATGGCGGTGACGAGCCCGCAATCGCCGTTCGTGGGTGAGATCGGGGCGGTGCTGGACGAGGACGCCACGGGGTCGGCGCCGCTCTACGTGGCGGACCAGGAGGTCTTGTTAGCCAACCTGCGCGGGCTGCGGCGGCGGATGGCCACGGTGAACGCGAACGGGCTGGCGCTGGCGGGCTGGCTGGCGGGCCACCCGGCGGTGGCGGAGGTGCACCACCCGAGTTGCACGACGCGCGCGGAGTATGACCGGGTGCGGGCGCGCGACGGTGGTTATGGCGGGCTGTTGTCGTTCACGCTGCGGCAGCCGCGCAAGGCGGCGCGGGTGTATGACGCGTTGGAGTTGTGCAAGGGGCCTGGGTTTGGCACCGAGTTCAGCCTGGTGTGCCCGTATGCGCAGCTGGTGCACTACCGCGAGCTGGACTGGGCCGAGGGTTGCGGCGTCAGCCCGCAGCTGCTGCGGGTATCGTGCGGGGTCGAGCGGCCGGAGCACCTGATCGGGGCATTTGAGCGGGCGCTGGACGCGATCCGCTGAGGGTGGGGGTCACGGTGGTGCGGGGTTCCAGCCGACGGCGATCACGTCCTCGATCTCGAGGCAGGGCACGCGGGCGGGGGTTTCGCGGCGGGCGACGGCGAGGACGAGCGGCAGGCCGTTGGCGGCGACGAGCTGCTCGAAGTTGCGGCGGTCGAAGTTGCGCTGATCCTCGAAGATCCGGTCGAGCCGGCGCCAGGTCGGGCTGGCGCGCCGGACCCGGGCGGGGCGGGCGCGGCCGGGGGCCGGCGGGCTGAGGCGGAAGCAGGCGAATGCGGGGTCGTCGCCGGCCGCGTCGTCGCGGTTGACGAGCAGGTGAAAGACGCCGGTGGCGCCGACCGGGCCGTCGGCGAACGCCTTGAACAGGTCGTCGTGGAACTCGACGAAGGTCTCCCAGTCGACCAGGCAGCCGTCGGGCGTCTCGGCCACCGTGACCGGGAAGCCGTCGGGGATTCGGGCGGTGCGGACCTGGAAGAAGTGGATGCCGTCGGCGTGGCTGCGCAGCAGCGCGATCCCGGTGGCGGCAAGCGGCCCGTCCCCATGGGCGGCGGCATGCCGCGCCATCGCCTCGCGCAGCTGCTCGCGGTGCAGGACGTGCACGCTGCGCGCCGCCCACCCCGGCGCGGCAAGGAACTCGCGCAACACCGCCTCCGCAGCCTTCGCAGCCGCCGCAGCCCGATCGGCCGGGTCGGCAGGCTCCGCCCCCGGCGCCGGCAGGCCGGCGGGCGCCGCGGGCGCCGGCTGGTCCGCGGTGGCGGCACCCGCCGTCAGCCCCGGCTCCGCCGCGCGGCCCCGCCACCAACGGCCCGGGCCGCAGCCGCCCCGGCCTGTTAGCCAGCCGCCGCCAAACCCGGCGGCCGCGGCGAGCAGCAGCGCCAGCACCCGGATCGCGGGCGCGGCGGACGCGGAGGACGCGGCGGGAGGTGGCGCGGCGGGAGGTGGCGCGGCGGGAGGTGGCGCGGCGGGCGCAGCGGGTGCGGGCGGGCGTTCGGCTGGCGGCGTGGCGGCGGCCGGCTGCGGGCGTCGTTCCGGCCGGGGTGGTGTCGGCGCCCGGCGCGCGGGCAACTGGCGCGCCGGGTCCGGGCCGATGATTGCCGCGCCGCAACGCGGGCACGAGCCGCGCGCACCGGCTGCGCGCGCCCGCACCACCAGTTGCCCGTCGCACGCCGGGCAGCGGAACTGAATCGCCGGGTCCATCCCTGACCGGCGCGAGCCTGCCACGCCCGGACCGCCGCTGTCGATCCCCCGGAGCCGGGGGAGGGTGCGTTTCCTGCGCCCCGTCGATCTTTCACTTTGACGCATCATCTGCACTTTCTTACCATCAGCCATCCCTGATGAAGTGCCCCCGCTGTGTGCAGCGCATCCACCGGTCCGCGGCGACGTGCCCGCACTGTGGGTTTTCGCTCGCCGACGCCGACCGCCTGTTCGGCGCGGGCGGGCCGCGGGTGCGCTGCCTGGCGGACGCCGCGGGCCTGCTGCGGCAGGTCGAGCGGGTCGAGGTCGAGCACGAGCTGCAGCGCTTCCGGGAGCTGTTCCCGCAGCTGTTCCTCGCGGTCCACACCGCCGTCCTGCCGGTGCCCTCAAGCCTGCGCCAGTTCGGCTTCTGGCTGCTCAACCGCGCGCGCTTCGAGGACGCCGGCGAGGGGCGCACCAACGCCGCCGGGCTGCTGCTGGTCATCGACGCCGAGTCGAAGTGCGCCGGGCTGACGTTCGGGTATCTGTTAGACCCGTTCCTCAGCGAGGAGGACACCTTCCGGTGCCTTGCCCGGGCCCACCCGTTCCTGTTGGAGGGGGATTACCGGCGCGGGATCGGGGTCGTGGGGCGGGGGCTGGTGCGGCTGGTGCGGCGGCGGTGCCGGCAGGCGCGGCGCAACCCGCGGCGGTTCGGGCAGGCGGCCGGGGCGGTGCCGCGGGGCGGCGGGCTGGTGCGGCGGCTGTGGTTCGGGGGCGGGGGTTGTCAAGCGGGCGCCAGCGGGGCGGAGGCATGAACTGGCGCGGCTGGCTGGCGGTGCTGGTGGCGGCGGCGGCGGGGATCGGGCCGGCGGCGGGCCAGGGTGAGCCGCCGCTGCCGGAGTGGCAGGCGGGGGACGTGGAGCTGTTGGACAGCGGCGGGCTGGTGCCGGGGCTGGCGCTGCTGGGCCGGGGCGTGATCGACCCGGAGACGGGGGTGGTGGAGGAGGTGCCGGCGGTGGCGGTGCCGGCTCCCGAGCCGGGCGAGTCGGTGGAGAACGTCGACGAGGCGGGGGGCGAGGTGCCCGAGGAGTTCCTCGCCGCGTACTTCGAGCGGCGGCCGGAGCACCAGTTGGTCGACCCGCAGCAGCTGCTGACCCGCCAGGAGTACGATGACCGGCTCGGGTTCCTGCGCTACCACTCCGGCGAGTCGCTGGTGGACGTGGTGGTCTATCTGTTTGACGGGCGCCAGGAGATCCCGGGCGAGGTGCGGGCCGAGGAGCTGGTAGAGCGGCTGTTCTCCGAGGGCCGGCCGGCGGCCGGGGTGCTCTATTTCCTCGGGGCGCCGCAGCGGTCGCGGCTGCTGCTCAGCCCGCAGTTGACCGGGGTGGTGACGCCGGCCGAGCAGCGGCGCGGGCTGGCGGCGGCGGTCGCCAATGCGCTCGAGAAGTCCGACGCCGCCGACCAGCTCGACGGGTTCACGCTGCAGCTGTCGATCTGGCTCTATCGGGTCGAGCGCGCGCTCGGGGCGCCGGTGGCCGACGCCGGGCCGCTGCTGGTGCTGGCCGAGCCCGAGCCGGCGGCCGCGGCGCCCGACCGCCTGCCGGCGCTGCTGGCGCTGGCGCGGCGCTGGCTGCCGTGGGTGGCGGCGGGCGCGGGCGGGGCGCTGGTCGTCGCGGCGGGGTGGTGGGTGGCCGGCCGCCGGGCGCGCCACCGGCTGCCGGAGCTGGCGGTGGCGCCGCGGCTCGGCGGGGCCCATGCCGCCGGGATCGGGGCGGTGGTGAGTTTCGCCAGCACCACGCTGCCTCCTTCGGCGCAGCGCGAGCAGATGACCGACTGCCTGCTGCTGCGGTGAGGGCGGCCGCAGGCCGCGGGGGGCCGGCGGAGACTGCCGTTGCGGTCACGGCAAGGCCGGGGTAGGATCGCCGCCGACCCGACCGATGAACCGCCGGAGCCGATCCCCGCGCCGCCTTGGGGCCGCATGCTGGCTGGCGGCCGCATGCTGCGCGGCCCTCGCCGCCGAGCGCCCCTATGTCAACGACAAGGAGGCCCCCACCGACCGCCACGACCTCGAGGTGATCCAACAGGCGCTCGGCTCCGCGCTCGAGCGCGCGCGCAAGGCGACCGTGTGCATCGACCTCGGCGAGGGCGCCGGCAGCGGGGTGATCGTCTCCAAGGACGGCCTGATCCTGACCGCCGCCCACGTCACCGGCGGCACCGGCAAGGAACTCACCGTGGTGCTCCCCGACGGCCGCCGGGTCAAGGCCAAGGCGCTCGGGCTGGCGTCGGAAACCGACTGCGCGATGGCCCGCATCACCGACGGCGGCAGCTTCCCGTTCGTCGAGGTCGCCCACGACCAGCCGGTGAAGCTGGGCGACTGGGTGTTCTCGCTCGGGCACTCGGGCGGGTTCGACGAGCGGCGGGGGTCGGTGGCGCGGATCGGCCGGATCGTGCGGATCGCCGACAGCACGTTCCAGAGCGACTGCACGCTGATCGGCGGCGACTCGGGCGGGCCGCTGTTCGATCTGGCAGGCAGGCTGGTGGGGATCCACTCGCGGGTGGGGCTGAATCTCGAGCAGAACATGCACGTGCCGATGCGCGAGTTCGTGCGCCACTGGGACGGGTTGCTGGCGGGGGAGTTCCTGGGGGACGGGCCGTTTGCGCAGCGGCCGCGCAAGGGCGAGGGCTTCCTTGGGGTGGGCAGCGAGGACCTGGCGGGCGGCGGGGTGGGAGTCAAGAAGGTCGGCCGCGAGTCGCCGGCCGAGAAGGCCGGGGTCAAGGCCGGCGACGTGCTGCTCAAGCTCAACGGCAAGCCGCTGGAGAACAAGAAGCAGCTGCAGGCCGGGCTGGCCGAGCTGGCGCCCGGCGACAAGGTCAAGCTGCTCGTCCGCCGCGGCGGCGAGGAACTCGAACTGGAGGCCACCCTGAATGAGAAGTGAACCGCGGGCGTGCGGCCGGCGGTGGGCGCTGGCGCTGGTGGTGGCGGGGCTGGGCGTGGCGCCGGCGGCCGGTTCCCAGCTCCTGCGGTCCGAGCTGCGGCGCAACGGCAACGCGGTGATGCAGGCATTCGAGCCGGTGCGCGCGGTGCTGCAGCAGTCGAGCGCGGTGCTCTACTCCGGGCGCCGGGAGATCGCCTACGGCGTGGTGGTGGCGGCCGACGGCTGGATCGTGACCAAGGCGAGCGAGGTGGCCGGCCGGGAGGCGCTCGGCGCGCGGGTCGGCGAGCGCAAGTTCGACGCCGTCGAGGTGGTGGCCACCGACGACGAATGGGACCTGGCGCTGCTGCGGGTGGACGCGCGCGACCTGGTGCCGGTGCGCTGGTCGGCCGCCGGCGACCCGCCGCAGGGAACGTGGGTCGTCACCAACGGCGCGACCAGCCGCAGCCGCCGGCGCGCGCTGGCCGGGATCATCAGCGCCAACCCGCGGCCGCTGCCGGACACCGGCGGGGTGGCGCTCGGCGTGGTGCTGGACGCCGACGCCTCGACGCTGAAGGTGGCCGAGGTGGTGGAAGGCGGGGGGGCGGCCAAGGCGGGGCTCAAGGCCGGCGACGTGATCACCGCGCTCGACGGCGCGGCGGTGAAGGATCGCAAGGAACTGTTGGAACGGATCAAGGACCGCAAGCCCGGCGAGCAGGTCAGGCTGCGCTACCGCCGCGGCGAGGAGGAAGCCGAGGCGGCGGTCGAGCTGTCGGCCAAGTCGGCCCTGTTCGCCGACCCGCAGTCGCGCAACGACATGATGAGCGGCCGGTTTTCCCGGCGGCGCAGCGGTTTCCCGCGGGTGCTCCAGCACGACATCCTCGGCGCCCGCGACTCGGTCGGCGGCCCGCTGCTGGACCTCGCCGGCGAGTGCGTCGGCATCAACATCGCCCGCGCCAACCGCGCCGAAAGCTTCGCCATCCCCGCCAAGGAGGCGCGCGAGGTGGTCGAGCGGCTGCGGGCGCGGGCGAACAGGTGACGCAGCAGATCGTCCCGCTTCATGCCGGCAGAGCGACCTCCTCGTATTGGCCGCTGACCGACTCCATCGCCTGGCGGGCGTTCAGCTCAAGGACATCGGCAAGCGCCTCGGAAAGGCTTTCCATGAGTTCCTCCCGCGTCCGCTCCTGGGCGTTGACTCCGGGGATCTCCTTGACCCAGCCGATCCACCACTCGCCGTCCCGCTGAACGATCGCCGTGAACCGCGAGTTCATGCTGCAAGCATAGAGCCTGCATCCGGTCGCGCAAGCCCGCCGCGCCGCGCAGCCGTCTAGCGCATCCGCGCCGCGCAGAGCCGGTCCATGGTGGCGACGTAGAGGGTGCGGTTGGCGGCCACCGCGGTGGCGCTGATCGGGCGGCCGAGGTCGAAGGCGGCGAGTTCGTGCCGGGTGCGGCCGGCGTCGAGCACGTGGAACCAGCCGCTCTGGGTGCCCACGAAGACCTTGCCGTCGGCGACCAGCGGGGAGGCCCAGCACGGGCCGGTGGTCTTGTGGGACCACAGCCGGTCGCCGGTGGCGGCGTCGACGCAGTGCAGGTTGGCGCGGCAGTCGGATACGAACACCAGCCCGCCGGCGACCGCCGGGGTCGACATCGTGTGGTCCTCCAACGGGCACGACCACGCCTCGGCGCTGCCGGTGGCGTCGCCGGTGCCGGTCAGGCGGAAGCACTTCAGCCAGGCGCCGCGTTTGCCCCACCACAGGTCGCCGCCGCCGGCGATGTAGAGGCGGCCGTCGTGAAACACCGGCATGCCCATGACGTGGCTGGGACCCTCCTTGCGGTTGCGCAGGTAGCGGTGCACGTCGCGGGTGGGGGCGGCGGGGTCGAAGCGGCACTGCCAGGCGAGGCGCAGCGCGGCCGGGGCGGCGCCGGCGGGCGGCGCGGCGGCGAGCGGCTCGAAGGCGTAGACCACGCCGTCGCCGCCGCAGAAGACGATCACGTCGCGGCCGTCGAGGCGGGCGAGGGCGGGCGACGACCAGGTGCAGTGGAAGATGCGCGGGCCGATCGGCTGGCCGTCGGTGGCGAGCAGGCGGCCGTCGCGCTTGTCGAGCACCACCAGGCTGGGGGCCTCCGGGCAGGGGACCAGCCGGTGGCCGTCGTCGAGGCCGTTGGAGGTGTTCAGGTAGAGGTGGTTGCCGTGGACCAGGATCGACGCGTGGGCCTGGTCATGCTGGCGCACGCCGCACGCGCCGATCAGGTCGAACGCCCACAGGATGTCGGCGTCGGTCGGCGCAACCGGCACCGGCTCGCTGTCGGCGGGCGCGGCGTGGCGGGCCTCGTCGAGGAACGGCCCGTCGTTGCCGTTGGCCATGCCGGCGGCGTCCAGGCACAGCACCTCGCCGCGGTTGCTGACCAGATAGATGCGGTCGCCCTCGACGGTCGGCGGCGAGCAGATCCCGGACTCCGGCCAGTCCCAGTAGACGCTGCGATTGAGCTTCGGCACGACCAGCTGCCAGAGCAGGCTGCCGTCGTCCTCGTCGAGGCACAGCAGGATGCCGCGGTCCCCCTTGTGGCGCGGGTCGCGGGGCGCCTGGTTGTTGGTCCCGATCAGCACCCGGCCGCCGGCGACCACCGGCGTGGCGTGGCTCTCGCCGCCCAGCGCTGCCACCCACCGGAGGTTGCGGCCGCCGGCGGGGTCGAACGAGGCCGGCAGCCCGCGCTCGCCGGACACCTGGTTGCGCGACCACCCCTCCCCCCACTGCGGCTGGTCGGCGGCACACGCGACGGCGGCCGCCAGTGCGGCCAGCGCCAAGCCGGAGCCGCACCGCCGCGGCGGCCGCCCGCTGGAAATCACCTGGTTGCAGTGCACAGCCGGGAGCGTAGCCGGCCCCGGGCGCTTGGCGATCCGAAACCGCACCTCAGTTTTCCCCTGCCGGGGCCCGATTTTCCTTGCAAATCGAGGCCCGATCACTCTCCTAGACGCATCCAATCTCCCCCCAGCGGATTGCCCCCGCAAGTTTCCCGTCTCCCAATTCCACCGCACCCCGATCATCCATGAAACCGAACCCGACATCCCGCTTGGCGCGTGCCGCGCTCGCCACCACCCTCGCCGCCTGCCTCTCCGGCACCGCATTTGCGACCGACTGGGTGGGTGACGTCAGCGGCGACTGGAACGACGATGCCAACTGGTCCGGCGACGCCGGCACCGGGGGCTCGAATGCCTCGATCAACGTGGTGGGCAGCGATGCCTCCGCCCCCTACACTGCTACCATCACCGCCAACATCGTGGCCACTCCGGTGGACATCTTCGTCGGCAACGGGGTGGGAGCCACCGGGCTCCTCAACCACAGGGCCGGCGCTGCCAGCACCGGCGGCGGAAACTGGATGTTCGTTGGCCGCGAAGGCGCGACGGGCACCTACAACCTCGCCGATACCACCACGACCGGCGGCGGCGTGAGCGGGTTCGCCCAAGGCAGCGGCAGCATGACCGTGGGCGGGCGCCTCTACGTCGGCGGATGGGGCACCACCGGCTACGGGGAGGCCAACATCAACACCACCGGCACCCTCGCGCTGGGCACCATGCTGCAGGTCGGCGAGAACGGCGGCACCGGCGTGTTCAACCTGGAGAGCGGGACCGTCACCGTCGGGACCGCGGGGCAGAGCAGTTGGGTGGAATTCGGCAACGGTGGCAACGGCGCCAACGGCACCCTGAACATGACCGGCGGCTCGCTCACCAAGATCGGCAACGACCACTTCATCATCGCCAGCAACGGCGGCACCGGCGTCGGCAACCTCAGCGGCGGCACGCTGAGCGTGAACAACGAGATCTGGGTGGGCCAGAGCGCCAACTCGAACGGCACGCTCAACATCAGCGGCACGGCCGCGATCTCCAACAACAGCTGGGTCGCCTTCGGCCGCAACAACGGCACCGGCAACGTCACCATGACCGGCGGCACCTGGACCAAGACCGGTGAGAGCAACTTCATCGTCGGCGCCAGCGGCCCCGGCACGATGGACATGAGCGGCGGGCTGGTGGACATCGCGCCCGGCGGCGCCGCGGACCGCGGCATCACCTGGGTCGCGGAGACCAACAACTGCACCGGCACGCTGACCCTGTCGGGCACCGCCGAGTTCCGCAGCAGGTCGATCATCGTCGGCGTCAACGGCGGCACCACCGGCACCCTCAACCTGAATGGCGGCACGGTCCGCACCAGCCAGATCGCCGGCGGCAACGGCAGCGCGGCCGTCAACATCAACGGCACCCAGATCATCGGCACCGGCAACTCGGGCACGTTCATCAACAACTTCGACAGCGCCACGATCGATACCGGCGGCCTGCTGGTGAACACCAACGGTTATGCCCTCACGGCGCCCCAAGCCCTCACCGGCACCGGAGGCGTGGTCAAGAGCGGGGCCGGTGCGCTGCTGCTGACCGCCACCAACACGTTCGCCGGGCCCATCACCGTCGAGGGCGGGGCCTTGGCGGGCCGCACCACGGGCTCCCTGCCGGGCTGGAACACCCCCGGCCAGATCACCGTGCAATCCGGCGGTGCGCTCGGCGCCAGCCTCGGCGCGGGCGGCTTCTCGCAGGCCGATTTTGAAACCCTGCTCGACGCCGCGGACATGCAGGCCGGGTCGTCGGTCGCGATCTCCAGTTCCTTGGGGGACCTCACCTACGCGACGGACGTCAGCGCCCTGCCGACCGGCCTCGGAAGCGCGGTCGGCCTGCACAAGGTCGGCGGCAACACCCTGAGCATCGACATGAGCCAGCAGACCTTCACCGGCAACATCATCTCGAGCCAGGGCGTGCTCCGGCTGACCAACTCGGCCGCGGACGCCTACGGCGGCACCATCACCACCAACGGCAACCTGAAGATCGATGGCGGCAGCGGCGCGCTGACCCTCAACGGCGCTTCGCCCAGCACCGTGAACGGCGAAATGTGGGTCGGCTCCACCCCGAACGCGCCCGCCAACCTGGTGCTGGACAACACCTCGCTGGCCGTCACCAGCTGGGTCGCCCTCGGCCGCGGCAACGGCGACACCGGCACGCTGAGCTCGATCACCGCGACGAACTCGACGATCAGCTCCGGCAATTTCAGCACCGGATACGATGCGGGCCTTGCCAACGACAGCGACCAGAACGTCACCTTGACGAATTCAACGTGGACCAACAGCGGGGCGACCCTGCTGGCGGAAAGCGCCAATGCGACCACCACGATGGTGATCGAGGGCACCTCGGCGTTCAACGCCGGCGCCCGGTTCCAGATCGGCCTGGGTGACAACTCCCTGGCGACCGTCACCGTCAAGGACTCCGCCACCCTCACGAAAACAGGGGGCGAGTGGGTCTCGATCGGCAACAGCGGCGCGCTGGGCACCGGCATCCTCAACATCCAGGACAACGCGGTCGCCAGCTTCAGCGACGTCGACTTCAACGTCAGCGACGTCGGCACCTCCCAAGGCACCGTCAACATCAGCGGGTCGGGCACCCTCAACGTCGCCGGCATCGCGTTCATCGGCAAGGGCACCGGGACCAGCGGCACGGTCAACCTCACCGGGGGCACGTTCAACGGCGGCCGGTGGATCCCGATCGGCCGCTTCAACGGCTCGACCGGGGTGGTCAACGTGTCCGGCGGCACCCTCAACCAGACCAACACCGGCGAGGCGATCATCGTCGGCGAGGAAGGCACCGGCACGCTGACGATCTCCGGCACCGGGGCGGTCAACGCGGCCGGCCCCGCGGTGCTGATCTCCAACAACGCCACCGGCACCGGCACCCTCAACCTCGACGGCGGCACCCTGACCGCCCGGCAGGTCACCGCAGGCGCGGGCGGCGCCGGCAGCGCCACCTTGAACCTCAACGGCGGCCTGCTGGTCGCCGGCGCAGGCGCCAACGCCAGCTTCATCAACTCGCTGGACGCCGCCAACGTGCTCGCCGGCGGCGCGCGCATCGACTCCAACGGCCAGGTGATCGCGATCGACCAGGCGCTGCTCGACGGCGGCGGCGGCGGCGGGCTGACCAAGACCGGCGCGGGCACGCTGATCCTCGCGGGCAACAACACCTACACCGGCGCCACCGCGGTGACGGAGGGCACGCTAACGGTCAACGGGTCGATCGCCGCCAGCACCCTGACCACCGTGGATCCGGGCGCGACCCTGATGGGCACCGGCACCGTGGGCGCGGCGATGGTCAGCGCCACCGCCCACGTCGCCCCGGGCAACACCATCGGCACCCTGAACGTGACCGGCGACATCGACATCGAGGGCGTGCTGGACATCGAATACGACGGCCTCGCCACCCCGACGATCGACGTGCTCAACGTCACCGGCATCCTCGACATCACCGACGCCACGGTCGACTTCGCCCAGTTGGACAACCCGCTCACCGGGCCGGTCTACGTGTTCGCCACCTACGGCACGCTCGCCGGCGCCGAGTTCGCCAGCGTCGTCGACCTGCCGGGCGGCTACACGATCGACTACGCCTGGGGCGGCAACAGCATCGCCCTCATCCCCGAACCCTCGGCCGCCCTGCTCGCCGCCCTCGGCCTGCTCGCCCTGCTCCGCCGCCGGCGCGCGTGACGCCCGGTTGTCTGCATCGGTGGCGATGGCTACCTGCCGTCGGCCGTCCGGGCGGCGTCCCGCCGCCCGGCTGCCAGTGTCTGGTGCATCCGCGGCAGCCCCTGGGAGCGCGGAATTCATTCCGCACGAGGAGGCGTGGTCGATGGGTGGCGCGCTGCGCGATGGGCGTCGGCTGGGCAGGGGCTGGATCATCGGCGGGCGGACTGGTGTTCGCGCTCCCAGGGCGCCGTCCGGGCTTGCCCATCCGTGGCCAAGACCAGCGGGCAAAATGCCCGCCGGCCAGGGGCCGTGCCGGGGCCGGGTCACGGGGCCGGGGTGTGAAATGCCGTTGCCTGCCCCGGCACGAGATGTTCCACTGGTTCAGACGGTTCCCCCTCCGTTGCCTGTGAATCCACACCTGCAGACCCCATGAAGACACGCATCCCGCACCTGCTGCCCGCTGCCGGCATGCTGCTGGGCGCCGCCTGGCAGGCCCAGGCCGCATTCACCCCGGTCGAGACCTTCGACGCGCTCACCAACGGCGCGATCGGCGGCCAGAACGGCTGGGTCGTCACCGCCGGCGACACCACCACCTCCACGGTGGTCGTCGATCCGGACAACGCGATCAACAAGGTGCTGAAGCACACGGGAAACAACGACGCCTACAAGCTCCTGCCGACGGCGATCCCGGACGCGTCAACCGGCACCATGTTCTACCGGGTGCGCCTGATCTCGACCTCGAACGATGTCTCCGTCGGGTTCTCCGACGAAAACCCGCCATCGCTAACGGCCTTCGGCACCTACGAGGTGCAGCCGAACTTCAGCGGCAGCTTCCGGGCCCGCGACGGCGGCACCAACCGCACCATCTTCACCATGGTCGCGGGCGCCTGGTACAAGGTCTGGGCCGTCGCCGACACCACGGCGGACACCTTCCGGCTATACGTCCAGAGCGACGGCGACGCGGCCTACGCAACCCAGACCGAACTGATCTCGTCCGACGGCACCTGGAACTTCCGCAACGCGCCGGCGGCGAACCCGCTGCAGGGCTTCGTCATCATGTCCAACAGCAGCAACACCAGCTTCTATCTGGACGACCTCCACATCGACGCCGCCGGCCAGAACCTCGCCGACCCGACCTACGTCGCCGACCCCGACACCGATGACGACGGCATGGACGACGCGTGGGAACTGTTCTACTTCACCGACCTGTCCCGCGACGGCACCGGCGACTTCGATGGCGACGACATCGCCGACCTCGACGAGTTCATCGCAGGCACCTACCCGAACGACGCCGACACCGACGACGACGGCCTGACCGACGGCCAGGAAGTCAGCGGCTCGGCCAACACCGCCTTCTTCAACGAACCCACCGACCCGCGGGACGCCGATTGCGACGACGACGGCACCACCGACGGCGCGGAGGTGGCGGGCACGCTCAACGGCGCCTTCGCCAACGAGCCCACCGACCCGAACCGCGCCGACACCGACCTCGACGGCTGGGGCGACAGCGTGGAGTTCACCTACGCAACCGACCCCAACGACTCCTCCAGCGCGCCGCTGACCCACCCGCTGGTCAGCCCAACCGTGCGCAACGGCGGCTTCGAGCTGATCAACGGCGCCCAAGGCCCCGGCACCGACATCTACAACGACATCGGCTGGGACAACGCCGCCAACAACATCGACAACTGGCAGGACTGGGGCAACACCACCACCAACGCCGGCGGGCTGCGCCCCGCCTCCGGCCACAACGGCTTCGGCAGCCACGTCGGCGAGTTCGAAAGCCTGACCAACGACTCCACCTTCAACCTCACCCCCTGCATCGCCAAGCAGGGCGACGTGTTCGAGGTCAAGTGGTTCCACACCCAGGACGACACCGGCAACAGCTTCCTCTATCTCGTCGTCGACGACGGCTTCGGCGGCGCGACCAAGGTCCCCGGGGCCTCCGGCGCCTCAGGCGCGGCCAGCAACACCGCGGCCTGCTCGTTCTACTACGCAGTCCCCGCCGGCAGCCCCGTCATCGGCAAGCGGATCGGGGTGGGCATCGAGGGCGACGGCGGCCACAAGGTCGACAACGTGTCGCTCACCATCAACGACCGTGACTCCGACGCCGACGGGCTGAGCGACTTCTGGGAGGACCAATGCTTCGGCGACAACGACGGCAACCCAACACCCGCCGAACTCGCCGCGCAGGACGGCACCGGCGACCCCGACAACGACGGCTACACCAACGAGCAGGAGGAAACCGCCGGCAGCAACCCCGCCAACATCGCGTCCACCCCCGACGACATGGACGCCGACGGACTGGACGACGCCTGGGAAACCGCCAACTTCGGCAGCCTCGCCGCCCAGGACGGCACCGGCGACCCCGACCATGACTTCTCCAACAACGAGCTGGAGGAATCCGCCGACACCAACCCGAACGACGCCTCGTGGTGGCCGGACACCGACGCCGACGGCCTCAACGACGGCTGGGAAACCGCCTTCTTCACCAACCTCGCCACCGGCGACACCGACTCCGACGGCGACGGCTTCGCCAACTCGGCCGAGATGGCCGCCGGCTCCAGCCCGACCGACGTCAACTGGACGCCCGAGCGCGCGGTGCTCGCCCACCGCTGGAGCTTCAACGGCTCGCTCGCCGACGCGGCCGGCGGCTCGCCCGCCACCATCGCCGACGTCGGCGCCAACGATGCGACCCTCGGCGCCACCGGCGTCACCATGACCGGCGGCGACAAGGCGGCAGCCGACTATGTCTCGCTGGGCACCAACCTGCTGCAGGGCACGATGAACCCGGTGACGATCGAACTGTGGGCCACCCCCCACGCGGTGCTGAACTACAGCCGCATCTTCGACTTCGGCCGCGACACCGAGGAGAACCTGTTCATGTCGTGGTCCATGGGCACCAACCAGGCCAGCGACCGCGTCGGCTGGAAGGACGGCACCGAGATCCTCTCCGACGGCACCAACGCTCCCTATCTCCTCGACACCGAATACCACGTCGTCATGACCCTCGTGCCCGCCGTCAACACCGGCGGCGCCCTGGTCACCGGCACCCGCGTGACCTGGTTCAGCGCCCCGGCCGGCACCGGCAACCCGCTGTGGACCAGCCAAGGCACCTTCGACTCCCCCCACCACCTCGCCACCTTCGCCGACCCGAACAACTGGCTCGGCCGCTCGCAGTGGGGCGACGCCACCGCCAACGCCACCTTCAACGAGGCGCGCATCTGGAACGGCGCACTGGCGGAAACCGAACGCGAGGTCTTCCACGCCGCCGGCCCAGACAACGCCTCGCTCGCCGACTCCGACGGCGACGCGCTGATCGACGCCTGGGAACTCGCCTGGTTCAACGACCTCGACGAAGTGGCCGCCGGCGACCCCGATGCCGACGGCGCCTCCAACACCGCCGAACAGGCGGCCCACAGCAACCCCACGCTCCAAACGTCGGTGCCCGGTGACGTCGACGGCGACCTGTTGGACGACACCTGGGAGACCGACTCCTTCGGCGACCTCGCCCAGGACGGCGCCGGCGACTTCGACGACGACTTCAACACCAACGAGGCCGAGGAGACCGCCGGCACCGACCCGGCCGACGCGTTCAGTTGGCCCGATACCGACGACGGCGGCCTCGGCGACTTCCTCAACGACGGCTGGGAGGTCCACTTCTTCGGCTCCATCTCCGCCCACGACGCCGACGACGACCCCGACGGCGACACCTTCTCCAACGGCGAGGAACTGACCGCCGGCACCGACCCCACCGCCCCGTTCTCCTCGCCGGACACCGACTTCGACAACCTGCCCGATGGCTGGGAGCTGTTCTTCTTCATCCAGGCCGGCGAGGACCCCGCCGCCGACTTCACCGCCATCATCGCCCGCTACGGCGGCGCCGACGACCCGGACGGCGACGGCTCCACCAACCGCTCCGAACTCGCCTCGGGAACCAACCCGATCCTCAACACCTCGGTGCCCGACACCAACGGCGACGGCCTGCCCGACGGCTTCGTGCTCGTCGCCACCGATGCCGGCGGCACCTCGTCGTTCAACAGCGGCCTCAACTGGGACGGCACCCTGCCGCCAGCCCCCGGCTTCAACTACCTCGTCCCCGGCCCGCTCTCGCTGCGCTCCCCGGACGCCGCCGCCGACTACGCCTTCGCCGGCGATCACCTGGTCCTCGCCCAGACCGGCACCGACCGCGCCAACCTCGTCTGGAAGAACACCGGCAGGCTCACGATCCCATGGCTCGGCCTCGACGGCGCGGTCGTCAACCAGGCCGCGTCTAACGGATCAACGGTCGTCCTGGAGGGCGCCGTGCACGTGACCAGGCCGTCGGACCTGTGGGCGAACAACGGCAGCATCGCGGTCTCCGGCGCCATCTCGGGCCCCGGCCAGCTCAACCTGACCGGCGGCAACACCGTCACCTTCAACGGCGCCTGCACCCTCACCGGCAACCTCGACTGCACCGCCGCCTTCGTCCTCGGCAGCACCGGCAGCCTGACCTTCAAGCCCACCACCAGCAGCGTGACCAACGCCATCACCGGCACCGGCAGCGTCACCCTCGGCGGCGTGATCCACATCGACACCAGCGCCGCCAGCAGCACCCCCGGCGACAGCTGGACGCTGCTGGCCGCCACCGGCGCCAGGACCTACACCGGAACCTTCGCCGTCGCCGGCTTCACCGCCGATGCCGCCGCCATCGGCTCCCGCAAGTGGACCGCCGCCCCCTGGCAGTTCAACGAGGCCACCGGCGTGCTCAGCGTGGTCAGCGGCTTCAACGGCTGGATCAGCGGCTTCTACACCGACCCCGCCGACCAGGCGCCCGGCGCCGACCCGGACAACGACGGCTTCGACAACCTGTTGGAATACGCGCTCGCCGGCATGGACCCGGCCGCCCCCGACGGCTCGGCCGGCGCCATCAGCGGCCTGACGGTCACCTTCACCAAGCGCCCCGAGGCGGTCGCCAACGGCGACGTGACCTACGCCATCGAGCAGTCCACCGACCTCGGCCTGACCGACCCGTGGGCCGTGGTCGCCCCGACGACGAACACCGCCACCACCATCTCCTACACCTTCCCCGGCACCACGCCCGACGACTTCGCCCGCCTCAAGGTGACGCAGTAGGCGGCACGCATCCCGGGCGCGCAGGAACAACCGGTTGGAGCCGCCGAAGGCGCCGGCGGGGCGTGGTTTCCGCCGGTGGTTTCCGCGCTTGCCATGCCGGCGGGGCGCCGGAAACTGGCGTCATGTCATGCCCCGTGGCCCCGCGCGCCCGCCGTGCGGCGGTGATGCCGCCGTGTCTCCCGCCGGTCATCCGCCTGCTTGCGGCGCTCGCGCCGGCCGCGCTGCCGTGGGCGGCCGCCGCGCCGGTCCAACTGGTCGTGCAGCCGCCGGTGGCGATCACCTCGCCCGCGCGCGGGGTGGCGCTGTTGGATTTCGGCCGGGTGGCGTTCGGCAACCTCCGGCTGGCGCCGCCAGCCGGCGCGGACGGCACGGTGCGCGTCCACTTCGGCGAGGCGCTCCGCGACGGCCGGATCGACCGCAAGCCACCGGGGACGGTGAGATATGCCGTCGCCGAGGCGCGGCTGGATCGCGCCGGCCAACTGGTCGTCGCGCCGCCGCCCGACGGGCGCAACACCAAACCGCCGGCGGTGCTCACCCCCGCCGAGTGGGGGGTGGTGCTGCCGTTCCGCTGGGTCGAGGTCGAGGGCTGGCCCGGCGGGCTGGAGCCGGCGCACGCCGCACGCCGGGCGGCGTTCGCCGCCACCTGGGACGACGCGGCCGCCGCGTTCGACTCCTCGGACGACCTGTTGGACCGGGTCTGGGAGCTGTGCCGCTACTCGGTCAAGGCGACCACCTTCGCCGGCGTCTACGTCGACGGCGACCGCGAGCGGATCCCGTACGAGGCGGACGCCTACCTGAACCAGCTGAGCCACCAGGCGACCGACCATGACGTGCAGATGGCGCGCGACACCTTCGACCGGCTGTTGGAACACCCGACCTGGCCGAGCGAGTGGGCCCCGCACATGGTGTTCATCGCGCACGCCGACTGGATGCACACCGGCGACGCCGCGTGGCTCGCGCCGCGCTACGAGCCGCTCAAGGGCAAGCTGCTCCTGGAGCGCGCCGGCGCCGACGGCCTGGTCGCGAGCAACCAGCAGCAGCGCGAGCGCAACGACATCGTCGACTGGCCGGCCGGCGAGCGCGACGGCTTCGTGTTCCGCGAGGTCAACACCGTGGTCAACGCATTCCACCTCGCGGCGCTGGCGCGGATCGCCGAACTGGCCCGGGCGCTCGGCCGGCAGGCCGAGGCGGACGACTACGCCGCCCGCGAGCGCCAATCCCGCGCGGCGTTCAACCAGGCCCTGTTCATGCCCGACAAGGGCGCCTACCGCGACGGCCTCGGCACCGACCACGCCTCCTCCCACGCCAGCCTGTTCCCGCTCGCCTTCGGCCTGGTGCCCGAGGAGCACGTCCCCGCGGTGCGCGACTTCCTCGCCCGGCGCGGCATGACCTGCTCGGTCTACGCCGCCCAATACCTGTTGGAAGGCCTGTTCCGGAACGACGCGGACGAGGCGGCGCTCGCGCTGATCACCGCCGCCGGCGACCGCAGCTGGCGCCACATGCTCGAACGCGGCACCACGATCACCTGGGAGGCCTGGGACCAGCGCTACAAACCGAACCAGGATTGGAACCACGCCTGGGGCGCCGCCCCGGCCAACCTCCTGCCGCGCTTCGTCCTCGGCGCCGAACCGCTGTCGCCAGGCTGGAAGACCGCCCGCATCCGGCCCCGCCCCGGCACCCTGACCGAGGCCCGGGGCCGCGTCCCCACCCCGCTCGGCCCGCTCTCAATCCACTGGAAACGACAACCCGCCGCCTTCGGCCTCGACCTCGCCCTGCCCGACGGCGTCCAGGCCGCCGTCGAACTGCCCGCCCCGCCCCACGCCCACGCGTTCATCGACGGCCAGCCGGCCGCCGCCACCCGCCGCGGCCGCTGGCTGGCCCTCAACGCCCCGCTCTCCGGCCGCCGCCGGATCATCGCCCGTTAGCCCCGCTTCGCCACATCCCCGCCGAAACGCCGCCGCTTGCGCCTCCCCCGGCGCTCGAAACCCCCGGCCCGGCCGCTGGAGCAGACCCCCTGCCCCGGAGAACGCCAACTTCGTACACGTACACGAATTTGTTGCAGCGTCCGGGGCGACAGCCGGGCCCCCGGCGGCCGCGAGGATCCGCAGAATAACAGTTAGGTATACGTATACGGGCTTGTTGCAGCGTCCGGGGCGGGCGCCGGGCCCCGGCGGCCGCGAGGATCCGGAGAACAACAGTTAGGTATACGTATACGAATTTGTTGCAGCGTGGGAGCAAGCGGAAGACGCGGATTGACGGGGGAGGGGGGGCTGGGTGTGGGGCAGGGCGGATGATCCGGGAAACGGCAAATTCGTATACGTCTACGAAATTGCTGCACGGCGCGGGATGGGGGCGGCGCGGGATGGGGGCGGCGCGGGATGGGGGCGGCGCGGGATGGGGGCGGCGCGGGATGGGGGCGGCGCGGGATGGGGGCGGCGCGGGATGGGGGCGGCGCGGGATGGGGGCGGCGCGGGATGGGGGCGGCGCGGGATGGGGGCGGCGCGGGATGGGGGCGGCGCGGGATGGGGGCCGCGGGATGGGGGCGGCGCGGGATGGGGGCGGCGCGGGATGGGGGCGGCGCGGGATGGGGGCGGCGCGGGATGGGGGCGGCGCGGGATGGGGCGGCGCGGGATGGGGGCGGCGTCGGGATGGGGGCGGCGCAGGATGGGGGCGGGTCGGAATGGCGCCGGCTTCAGGCGGCTTGCCGCCTGGGCGCATCCGTTCCCGACCGACTGCTGCCGCCACCGCCGCCACAATTCTTGTCGCGGCCGCGACAAGAAGTGTGGGGATCGGCCGGGTGGCGGGGGAGCGGTTGTGGGGCGGGGTGGGGTGTTGGCGGTGGGTTTTCCCGGTGGGTTTGGCCGGTGGGTTTGGCCTTGAGCCCGGAGTGGGATCGGGCAAGCTCGGCTGGCCGGCGCGGGCGAGTCCCGAAGCACCCGAAGTCATGGCCCGCATTTTGTTCCAGATCGGCGGTTTTGGCGCGCGGCGGCCGTGGGCGGTGGTGGTGGCGTGGCTGGTGGTGATTGTGGCGGTCGGGGTGGCGGCGTGGGGTCTGCGGCGTCCGTTGAGCGGCACCTTTGCGATCCCGGGCACGGAGTTCCAGGCGGTGCTTGACGATTTGCGCGAGGACTTCCCGCAGGCGGCGGGGGGCACCGGCTCGGTGATGCTGCGCAGCACCGGCGGGGCGTTCACCGCGGCGCAGCGGGAGGCGATCGCGGCGACGATCGCGGAATGGCAGCGTGCGCCCGGGGTGCGGGCGGTCATCGACCCGTTCGCGACCCAGGCGATGCTGGAGGGCAAGGGGGTCGCGCGGCCCAAGACGCCGTGGGAGATGGTGTTCCTGCTGCGCCAGGGGGCCTTGGTGCGGGGCCTGCGCTTCGTCTCGCAGGACGGCGCGGCCGCGATCGTCCAGATCAGCTTCCACGACGAGGTGCAGAACGTGCCGCTGGCGCAGCGCGAGCACCTCCAGCGGGTGGGCAGGGGGCTGGAGCGCCACGGCATCGAGGTCGACTACAGCAAGGACATCACCCAGAACGTGTCCGACATCATCGGCGTGGGCGAACTGGTCGGGGTGGTGGTGGCCGGGATCGTGCTGTTGGTCATGCTCGGCTCGCTGGTGGCGGCCGGCCTGCCGCTGGGGATGGCGCTGGTGGGCGTGGGCGTCGGCCTCGGCCTGACGATGGCGGCCGGCCACTGGGTCGACATGCAGTCGATCACCCCGGCGCTGGCGCTGATGCTCGGCTCGGCGGTCGGGATCGACTACTCGCTGTTCATCGTCAACCGGCACCGCAACCAGCTGCTGCACGGCATGGACAAGACCGGGTCACTGGCGCGGGCCACCGCCACCGCCGGCAACGCGGTGGTGTTCGCCGGGCTGACGGTGATCATCGCGCTGGCGGCGCTGGCCGTGACCGGCATCCCGTTCATGGCGGTGATGGGGCTGGCGGCGGCGGGCACGGTGGCGTGCGCGGTGCTGGCGGCCGTGACCCTGACCCCGGCGGCGCTGTCGCTGATCGGCCACCGCGTGATGCCGGGCCGCACCTGGCGCCGGCACGGGTTCACCGCGCGCGGCGAGGAGATCCCCGGTGTCGCCCACCCCGCCGAGGACGACGCGGGCGAGGACGCCGCCGCCGCGGGTCCGGCGGCCGCGGCCGGCACCCCGGCCCAGCCGCTGTCCCACTCCCGCTGGGGCGCACTGACGACGCGCCACCCGTGGCTGACGCTGCTGGTCACGCTGGTGGCGATCGGCGTGCTGGCGGTCCCGGCCCGCCACATGCGCCTGGGCCTGCCGGACGGCTCGGCCGAACCGCGCCACTCCACCGCCTACCGCGCCTACGTCCGGACCGCCGAGACGTTCGGCGCGGGGATGAACGGCCCGCTGGTCGCCGTGGGCACCCTGCCCGCCGACGCCGGGCCGCAGGCCAGCGCGCTGGCCCAGCTCAAGGCCGGCGAGGCGCTCAAGGCGGCGCCGGGGGCGCGCGCGGTCGTCCCGATCGGCACCAGCCCGGACGGCAAGGCGGTGGCCTGGCAGGTGATCCCCGCCGGCGGCCCGTCCGAGCAGTCGACGGTCGATCTGGTCCGCCACCTGCGCGACCGGAGGGGTGCGATGCGGGCCGACTCCGGGGTCGACATCCGCCTGACCGGCCAGACGGTGGCGAACATCGACATCTCGCGGCTGCTGGGCGCCGCGCTGCCGGCCTACGTCGCGCTGGTCGTCGGCCTCTCGCTGCTGCTGCTGCTGCTGGTGTTCCGCTCCCTGCTGGTGCCGCTGATCGCCACCGGCGGGTTCCTGCTCACGCTCGCCGGCACCTTCGGCGCGGTGGTCGCCGTCTATCAGTGGGGCTGGCTCCGCCCGCTGTTCGCGGTCAGCACCCCGGGCCCCCTGCTGAGCTTCCTGCCGACCATCCTGGTGGGCGTCCTGTTCGGGCTGGCGATGGACTATCAGATGTTCCTGGTCTCGGGGATGCGCGAGGCCCACATGCACGGCCAGGACGCCCGGCGCGCGGTCCTGACCGGCTTCCGCCACGGCCGCCGCGTGGTCCGCGCCGCCGCCCTGATCATGGCCGCCGTGTTCGCCGGCTTCATCCACGCCCGGCTGACGATGATCCGGCCGATCGGCTTCGGCCTGGCCGCCGGGATGCTGATCGACGCCTTCCTCGTGCGGCTGACGCTCACCCCGGCGCTGATGCACCTGTTAGGCGAGCGCGCCTGGTGGCTCCCGGGGTGGCTGGCGCGGATCCTGCCGGACGTCGACCTCGAGGGCGCCGGCCTCGGCCACGACGAGCAGGCCCGGGCGGCGCTGCTGGGCCTCGGCCGGCGCTGACGCGGTGGCGCGCGCGCGGCGGGGCGGCGGGGCGCGGCTGCCGCTTGACGCGCGGCGCCGCTGCTGCTAGCCCCGGAGCGGGAGGAAGAGCATGGGGATGAACACGGCCACCGTTGCAGCCATCGCGGGCGTTGCGCTCGCCGCCGCCGCCGCGGCCGGCGGGCTGGACCCGAAGGACTTCGGCGCCAAGGGCGACGGGGTGGCGGACGACTCGCCCGCGATCCAACAGGCGCTCGACCGCGCCGGGGCGGGCCGCGGGGGGGTCGTCCAGCTGGCGGCGGCGCGCTACCGCATCGAGCGGCCGCTGGTGGTGCCCGAGGGGGTGACGCTGGCGGGGGTGTGGCAGGCGCCGCACCACGCGCAGCTGGCCAAGGGGACGGTGCTGCTGGTGCACGCCGGGGGCGGGGACGCGGACGGCCCGGCGGCGGTCACGCTCAGCGCGTCGAGCGCGGTCAAGGGGGTCACGTTCTTCCACCCGGAGCAGCGGATCCCGGACCCGATCCCCTACCCCTACACCGTGCGGGGCCGGGGCATGCACGGCAGCGTGCTCGACTGCACCTTCGTCAACGCCTATCAGGCGATCGACTTCGGCACCCACGCCAACGAGCTGCACCTGATCCGCAACTGTTTCGGCTGCCCGCTGAGGGTGGGCGTGCACGTGGACAAGTGCACCGACATCGGCCGCATCGAGAACGTCCACTTCAACCCGCACTACTGGGGCCGCTCGGGCGCGCCGAACGTCCCCGAGTGGGGCCGGCTGATCGGCTACCTGGGCGAGAACCTGGTGGCGTTCGAGTTCGCCCGGACCGACTGGGAGTACGTGCTCAACACGTTCGTCTTCGGGGCGAAGACCGGCTACCGGTTCTATCAGGGGCCGGACGGGGCGGCCAACGGCAACTTCCTCGGCATCGGCGCGGACTGGTGCGGGCGCGCGATCCTGGTCGAGCAGTGCCAGCCGCCGGGGCTGCTGGTGACCAACGGCGAGTTCGTGGGCAACGACAAGACGGGCATCTTCATGGAAGTGGCGGCGAGCCACGACGGCGTGGTCCAGCTCGCGAACTGCTCGTTCTGGGGGCCGGCCTCGCAGGTGGCCAGGGTGGCGGGCAACGGCAGCGTGAGCTTCAGCCAGTGCACGTTCCTCAACCAGGGGGCCGACCGCACCGTGCACACGATCGACGCGCTTTCCGGCGACCTCACGGTGTGCAACTGCCGGTTCGGGATCGACAAGCCGGGCATCCGGCTTGGCCGCGGGGTGGCCACCGCCGTGATCTCGGGCAACCGCTTCCACAAGGCGAAGCGGATCACCAACCTCTCGGCCGGCGACGTGCAGGAGGGGCTGAACGTCGTCAGGCCGTAGGGTGGGCGGCGAGCATCGCGAGCGCGTGGTCGATGCGGCGGAGCGACTCGTCGCGGCCGAGGATCTCCATGATCTCCGGGGGGCCGCCGGGGGTCACCAGGCGGCCGGAGACGGCGATGCGCAGCGCCCACATCGGCAGCCCCAGCTTCAGGCCGCGGGCCGCGGCGTAGTCCTGGACCACGGCGCCGAGCGCGGGCGCCGTCCACTCGCCGTGCCGGTGGCAGAGCGGCCCGAGGTCGGCGAGGATGGCGCGGGCGCGGGCGGGGTCGCACTTGGTCTTCTTGTGGTGGAAGAACTCCACCGGGTAGTCGGGCAGTGCGGCGAGGAACGCGATCATCTCCGGGATGTCGCCGAGCACCTCGACGCGCGGGTGGAGCAGCGGGGCTACCAGCCGGTCCCAGCAGGCGGCCAGGTGCGGGCTGGTGATGCCGCCGAACGGGCGCGCGCGGGCGGCGAACTCGGCCGGCGGCAGGGCCTTGACGTATTCCGAGTTCATCCACCGGAGCTTGTCGAAGTCGAACACCGCGGGCGCCTTGTTGAGCCCGGCGACGCCGAAGGCGGCGGCCAGTTCGTCGAGGGTGAAGAGCTCGCGGTCGTTCTTCGGCGACCAGCCCAGCAGGGCGATGTAGTTGACGACCGCCTCGGGCAGGTAGCCCTCGGCGAGCAGGCTCTCGAAGCTGACCGAGCCGTGGCGCTTGGAGAGCTTGGCGACGGTGCCGTCCGGGTTCTTGCCCATGATCAGGGGCAGGTGGACGTAGAGCGGGACCGGCCACCCGAACGCCTGATAGAGGAGGTTGTACTTCGGCGTGCTCGACAGGTATTCCGAGCCGCGCACCACGTGGGTGATGCCCATCAGGTGGTCGTCGACCACGTTGGCGAAGTTGTAGGTGGGCATGCCGTCGCGCTTGAGCAGGATCTGGTCGTCGAGCACCTTGTTCTCGACGGTGATCTCGCCGAAGACGAGGTCGGTGAAGGTGGTCACGCCCTCGCGGTCGATCTTCTGGCGGACCACGTGGGGGCGGCCGGCGGCGAGGTCGGCGGCGACCGCGGCCGGGTCGAGGTGGCGGCAGCGGCCGTCGTAGCCGCCCGCCGGCGCCGGATCGTCGTCGCGCTCGACCTTGTCGCAGAAGCAGTGGTAGGCGGCGCCGCGCCGGACCAGCTCGAGCGCGTGTGTGCGGTAGATCGCGGTCCGCTGGCTCTGGACGTAGGGGCCGCAGGCGCCGCCGACGTCGGGGCCCTCGTCGTGGCGCAGGCCGGCCTGGCGGAGGGTGGCGTAGATCACCTCGAGGGCGCCCTCGATGTGGCGCGCCTGGTCGGTGTCCTCGATGCGCAGCACGAAGGTGCCGCCCTGCGACCTGGCGAGCAGGTAGGCGTAGAGCGCGGTGCGCAGGTTGCCGACGTGCATGAAGCCGGTCGGGCTGGGAGCGAAACGGGTCCTGACCACGGCGGTGAGTGGTAGCGCGGAACGGGCGGCGGGCGCAAGCCCCCCGGTGGGAAAGGCCGCCCCGCGCCTGGCGGCATGGTTTGACTCGCGGGCGATTTTCGGAATGGTCGGGGGGAACGCAACTCCCACCGCCGAACATGACGCCGACCCTGCCGCGCGCACTGCGCCTGTTGTTTCTCGTGATTGCCGCCGGGTTGGCGCCCGCCAGCGGGCAGTTCGGGCTCGACGAACCGCCGGTGGAGGCGTCGCTGGTGGCGTCGGTGGCCACGGTGGCGCCGGGCGAGCCGTTCGAGGTGGCGCTGCGGCTCGACCACCAGCCGGGCTGGCACACGTATTACAAGAACCCGGGCCAGGTCGGCTCGGCGCCGGAGGTCGAGTGGACGCTGCCGGGCGGTTTCCAGGTCTCGGAACTGCGGTTCCCGGTCCCGAGCATCGGCACCTTCGCCGGGGAGAACTTCTACGGTTACAGCGGGGAGGCGTGGTTCATGGCCACCATCACCCCGCCGGAGGTGCTGCCGGAGTCCATCCCGGTCAGGGCCAAGGCCAGCTGGCTGGCCTGCGCCGAGCAGTGCATCCCCGGCAGCGCCGAGCTGCGGCTCGACCTGCCGTCCGGCACGGCCGCGGTGCCCAACGCCGAGGTGGCGGCCGACTTTGCCGCCGCCCGCACCCGCGTGCCGCTGGCCAAGCCGCCGTGGCGGGTCACCGCCACCGACGCCGGCGAGCGGATCCTGCTCGACCTGCGCCCGGGCAAGGAGGCGGTGGAACAACCCGCGGGCGTCCACTTCTTCAGCTCCGACCGCCAGGACGACGCCGCCAAGCCGCAGAAGCTGACCGCGCTGCCGGACGGCGGCTGGCGGCTCGAGGTGCCGCGCGCCGCCAAGGACGCGCTCGGCCAGCCGATCGAGCGGCTGCCGCACCTCTCCGGCATCCTGCGCGCCGAGTCGGGCTGGGTCGCCGGCCAGCCCTCCCCCGGCATCCTGCTCGAGCGCCTGCCGTTCGCCGCCGGCACCGCCGCCGGCGCCGCCACCGCCGGCCGCCAGCCGCACCCGCCGCTGGCCGCGATCGCCGGGCTGATGCTGTTAGGCGGCCTGATCCTCAACCTGATGCCATGCGTGTTCCCGGTGATCGGGCTCAAGATCATGAGCTTCGTGCAGAAGGCGGGCGAGGACCGGCGGCAGGTGATGATCCACGGGCTGGTGTTCGCGGCCGGGGTGGTGGTTTCGTTCTGGGTGCTGAGCGGGCTGCTGTTCGCGGCCCGGCAGGCGGTGGGCGACTCGGTGAACTGGGGCTATCAGCTGCAGAACCCGTGGGTGGTGCTGTGCCTGATGGTGCTGATGTGGGTGCTCGCGCTGAACATGTTCGGGGTGTTCGAGATCGGGCTCGCGGCCACCGGCATCGGCGGCCCGCTGCAGGCGGCGCACGGGCTGGCCGGCTCGTTCTTCTCGGGGGTGCTGGCCACGGTGGTGGCGACGCCGTGCTCGGCGCCGTTCCTCGGCGCCGGGATCGGGGCGGCGATCGGGCTGCCGGCGGTCCCGTTCTTCCTCGCCTTCACCGCGATGGCGATCGGGCTGGCGCTGCCCTATGTGGTGCTCTCGGCGTTCCCGCAGCTGCTGGCCAGGCTGCCGCGCCCGGGCCCGTGGATGGAGAGCTTCAAGCAGGCGATGGCGTTCCTGCTGTTCGCCACCGCGGGCTTCCTGTTGTGGGTCTACGTGGGGCTGGTCGAACTGCCGGCGATGCTGGACGCGGTGCTCGGGCTGTCGGCGATCGCGGTGGCCGCGTGGATCCACGGGCGCTGGAACGTGCCGGTCAAGCGGCGCCCCACGCGGATCGTCGCCGGGCTGCTGACGGCGGCCTTTGCGATCGGGGGCCTGGTGCAGATGCGGCCGAAGCAGCACAACCTGGAATGGGGGGTGTGGAGCGAGGCGGAGGTCGAGCGGTTGCTCGCGGAAGGGCGGCCGGTGTACGTGGATTTCACCGCCCAGTGGTGCCTGACCTGCCAGGTCAACAAGAAGCGGGCCTATCCGGACAGGGTGGCGGCGGTGATGAACAGCCGGCGGATTGCCGCGCTCAAGGCGGACTTCACCGACCGCGACCCGGAGATCGGCGGTGCGATCCGCGGGCTGGGCCGCGGCGCGGTGCCGGTCAACGTCCTCTACGTCCCGGGCAAGGAGCCGATCGTCACCCCCGAGCTGCTGTCGCCCGCCTATCTGTTGGAGCTGTTCGAGCGCGAGGTGCCCCGCTAGCCGGCGGCGCGCGGGTGCGGCCGGGGCCGGCCGGGGCGCGGGGCCGGTTGACCTTGCATCCCGGCCTGCGGCGTGCATCGTGTGATCCGCAACCCGGGTTGTTGGCGATGAGTTCCGAAGGACAAGCGTGGTACGTGATCGAGGCCGGCCAGCAGTATGGGCCGCTGACGGCGGATCAACTGGCCGCGGCGGCGGCCGCGGGGTCGGTCACCCCGCAGGCGCAGGTGTGGACCGAGGGGTTGGCCGAGTGGGTTCCCGCGACCCAGGTCGAGGGGCTGTTCCCGCCGCCGGCGCCGGCCCTGGTCATTCCCGCGGCGGCGCCGATGTTTGCGGGTGGGGGCGCGGGTGCAATTCCGACGGCGCAGCCGGCCCCTGCGCCCGCAGCGGCCGGCGAGTATCCGCCCGCCGGCGTGAAGAGCGCCAGCTTCCAGCTCGTCGCCGGGCTGATGATCGTGGGCATCCTGCTGGCGCTCGTCGGGCTGTTCATCTCCACCAGGTTCGCGGAGCGGCCGGGCACCGCGGCGCAGGCCGGCCTGCTCGGCGTCTTCCTGCTCGGCCTCGGCGTGCTGTGCTGGCTGCCGGCGGCAGTCATCCAGTGCATCTATCTGCACCGGGCGTGGCGGTGCCTGCGCTTCGGCGACCCGCGCACCACCCCGGGCCGGGCCGTCGGCCTGCTGTTCGTCCCGTTCTTCAACTGCTACTGGTGCTTCACGGCGTGGCACGGGCTGGCCTGCGACTGGAACCGGATCGTCGGCGCGTTTCCCGACCTGCGGCACGCGCCGCGCCTGCCGGAGCGCCTGTTCTTGGCCTTCTGCATCTGCGGGATCGTGGCCCCGCCCGCGGCCCTGGTGCTGTGGTTCCCGGTGATGGGCGGGCTGTGCAGGGCGATCAACTTCATGGCCTTCCGGCCGACCCACACGCCCGGCGCAATCGTGTTCCGCTGAATGCGGGACGCCCGGGGCGCGCATCGTTTCCGATGCCGCCATGCCGGCGAGGTGGCGCCGGGGCGCGGGCGTGCGCCCCGGCGATCGCGACCGGCATCATTTTTCAGACAGCTCTCAGGCGTAGAGCGGCCCGTAGTTGGCGCAGGCGCGGAAGTCGGCCCCCTCGAGGTCGGCGGTGCCGTGGGCGGTCCACGCGCTCGGGCGGAAGATCGTTTCCTCGGGCACGTTGTGCATGTAGACCGGGATGCGCAGCATCGCGGCGAGCGTGATCAGGTCGGCGCCGTTGTGGCCGCAGCTCATCACGCAGTGGTTGGCGCCCCACGCGTTCATCACCGAGTAGACGTCGCGGAACACGCCCGTGCCGGTCAGGCGGGGCGCGAACCAGGTCGTCGGCCAGGTCGGGTCGGTGCGCTGGTCGAGGGTGTCGTGCACCTTGGCGGGCAGTTCGACGGTGACCCCCTCGGCGATCTGGAGCGCCGGGCCGAGGCCCTTGACGAGGTTGAGGCGGGCCATGGTGGCGGGCATGCCGCCGCGGGTGGCGAAGCGGGTGCTCCAGCCGCCGCCGCGGAAGTAGCCGGTCGCCCCGGGGTGGAAGGTGGTGGCCGCGAGGCAGGCGGCGATTTCCTCCCGGGTGATCTCCCAGAACGGCTTCATCGCGGGCACGCCGTTGCGTTCCTGCCGGCCGGTGCCATCGAGGGCGGCGGAGCCGGAGTTGAGCAGGTGGAGCAGGCCGCCCTGGGCGGGGCCCTTGAGCGTGTGGCCGCTGACGCGCTTGACCGCCTCGGGGCTCCAGTAGGTGCGCAGGTCGGCGAAGACCTGGGCGGTGTTGGTGAGCTGGTGGCCGAAGAGCATCGTCGTCCCGTTGAGGGCGTCGTTCTCGGTGGCGAGCTGGATCGGCGCGCGCTTGCCGTTCCAGTCGAAGCTCGAGCACAGGATCGTCTCCATGAAGTCGCCGTTAGGCATGTGGTCGGTCCACTGCCGCTGGCCCTGGAAGCCACCGACGATCGCGTTGTGGCCGAGCGCCTCCTCGCCGAAGCCCATGGCGGCGAGTTTTGGGTTGCCGTGCATCAGGTCGCGGCCGATGAGCGCCATCTTCACGGAGATCTCCCAGTCGCTGTCGAGCTGGGCGCGCGAGCGGCGCTTGTCCGGATGGTTGTAGTCCTTGCCCTCGGCGCAGTGCTGCCTGGCCCAACGCAGCGCCTTGGCGAACTCGCGCGGGTCGTAGATTGCGCGGTCGAGGCGGCGCGCCACCTCGCTCATGTCGACCGACTCGACCCGCATTCCGAGGTAGCCCTCGAAGAAGTCCGGGTTGACCATCGAGCCGGCGATCCCCATCGAGGTGCCGCCGATCGCCAGGTAGCTGCGGCCGCGCATCCGGGCCACCGCCAAGCCGGCGCGGGCGAAGCGCAGGATTTTCTCGGCCACCTCGTCGGGGAGCGTGCGGTCGCCGGCGTCCTGGACGTCGCGGCCGTAGATCCCGAATGCCGGCAGGCCCTTCTGGGTGTGCGCGGCGAGCGCCGCGGCCAGATAGACTGCGCCGGGCCGCTCGGTGCCGTTGAAGCCCCACACCGCCTTGGGCAGGTGCGGGTCCATGTCCATCGTCTCGCTGCCGTAGCACCAGCAGGTGGTCACGGTCAGCGAGACGCCGACGTTCTCGCGCCGGAACTTCTCGGCGCAGGCCGCGGCCTCGGCCACCCCGCCGATCGTGGTGTCGGCGATCACGCACTCGACCTTGCGGCCGTCCGGGTGGCGCAGGGAGGAGCTGATCAGCGTGGCCACCGCCTTGGCCAGGTTCATCGTCTGGGTCTCAAGCGACTCGCGCACCCCGCCAAGGCGGCCGTCAATCGTCGGGCGAATCCCGACCTTCGGTTGTTCTGTCATCTCTTCAGTTTGGCTTGCGGCGCGAACGTAAGGAGTTGCGCAGCCGATGGGAATCCCGATTTTCCCCGCGGCCCGATCAGAGCGGGGGCGGCTGCGCCCCGGCCGGCGCCTCAGCTTCCGCCCCGCAGGACGTGCAGGTCGCGCTGCGGGAAGGGGATCTCGATGCCCGCCTCGCGCAGGCGGCGGTGGACCTCGGCCAGCAGGTCATGGGTGACGCCGAGGCGGCGGTCGAGCGCGGACAGGAAGCAGCGGATGCTGAAGTCGAGGCTCGACTCGCCGAGGCGCTCGAGCACGACGACCGGCGCCGGCTCGGCGAGCACGTCGGGGTGGGCGGCCACGATCTCCTCCAACAGCCGGCGCACCTGCCCGGTGTCCGACCCATAGCCGACGCCGACGTTCAGCACCAGCCGCGTGGTGGTGTTGGAGAGCGTCCAGTTGAGCACCTGGCCGGTGACGAACTGCTTGTTGGGGACGATGAACTCCTTGCGATCCCAGTCGGTGATGGTGGTGGCGCGGATCCGGATCCGCGACACGCTGCCGGTGACCTCGCCGACGGTCACCACGTCGCCGACGCGGATCGGCCGCTCGAACAGCAGGATGATCCCGCAGATGAAGTTGGCGACGATCTCCTGCAGGCCGAAGCCGAGGCCGACGCTGAGCGCGGCGAGCATCCAGCCGAACTTCGACCAGTCGAGCGCGAGCGCCTGGAAGACGCCGACGGCGCCGGCGCCGACGACCGCGTACTGGGCGAGGCTGGCGGCGGCGTAGCGGATCCCGGTGTCGGCGGTGAGCTTGTGCAGCAGGGCGATCTCGAGGATGCCGGGCAGGTTCCTGGCCACCACCGCGGTGGCCACCGCGATCATCACGGCCAGCAGCACGTCGGCGGCGCTGGCCTGGCCGAGGACGCGGATCGCCTCGAGCCCGCGCACCACCGGCAGCGCGCCGCCCCACGACAGCCAGAGCAGGGCGAGCACGACGACCCCGACGACGGTGCGCAGCAGGCGGCGCGTCTGGGCGCCCACCTCGACCAGGTCGACGGTGTCGTCATCGGACTCCGGCGCGGGCAGCTCGTCGCCGGCGGCGGGCTCGGGCGGTTGCCCGGCGGCCTCGCGGCGCGCCCTGCGCGCGGCGAGCGCCTGTTGGAGCGCCAGCCGCCGCTCGCGGATCGCGAACCAGCGCAGGATCAGCTCGTAGCAGGCGAGGCCGGCGAGGCAGATCGCGGCGGTCTTGTGCAGGCGCCTGCTCAACCCGAGGCCGGTGACGAAGTAGCCCCAGCCGGCGAGCGCGGCGAAGCCGAGCGGGGCGGCCACCGCCAGCGGGAACCAGAACATCCTGAGGCGCGCCACGGCGCCATCGGGGTGGCGCTGCAAGTGGCCTGAGAGCAGGCCGCCGGACGGGCGCAGGGTGCGGACGATCCAGTAGGCGACCCACGCCATGGCGAGGAGGAACGTCAGCCGCCCGAGCGAGTGGACGTGGCGCCCGGCGGGGTCGGCGAACGTCACGGCGATGACGAACAGCGCCGGCACGTAGCCGCAGGCGAGGCCGGTGATCGCGCGCCGCAGCTGTTGGACCACCGGGCGCTGCCAGCGGAAATGCGCCTCGGCGAGGCCGTCGGGCAGGCACACGTTGCGCAGCAGGACCATGCCGGTGAGCACCGGCAGCACGGCGAACAACGCGAACGCGATCCCCTGCGACCAGTCGCCCGAGCCCATGCCGGTCCACAACGAACCGGCGAGCAAGGACACCAGCAGGGGCAGCGGCAGCGCGAGCAGCGCGGTGGCCACCAGCGCCTTGAGGGTGAACCCATAGCGGTCGGTGGACACGCGGCGCACCTTCCTGGCGTAGAGCGCGAGGCGGTCGCGCAGCTGCCGCCGGAGCACCCACGGGCCGAGCACCAGCACCGCCGCGCTGACCAGCGCCAGCGGCGCACGCCGGCAGCGGTCGAGCAGGACGGTTAGAGTCTCGCGCCAGCGCGCCGGCTCGGCGAGCGAGCGCAGCGCCTCGGGCAGCTGGCTGAACGTCTCGGTGCCGAGCGGCGGCGAGCTGGGGACCCAGAACAGCTTCTCGTCGAGGAACCCGCGGTATTCGCGCACGCGCTCGAGGTAGGTCCGGCGCTGGAGGTCGAGCTGCCCCTGCTCGCGGATCAGCAGTTCGTATTGCTCGCTCAGTTCCTCCAGCAGTTTGCGCTTGCTGGCGGTGAGCTGGCCGGCGCTGGCGGCGGGGCCGGTGGCGGCGGGCAGGCGGCGCAGTTCGCCGTCGATGCGGATCCGTGCCAGGCGGGCCTCGGCGAGCCGCCGGCCCTGCTCGCGCATCGTGCGCTCGAGCCGGCGCGGGTCGGGCACGACGCGCCGGTGTTCGAGCAGGACCTGGGCAGCGGCGCCGCCGGCGCCGCCGACCTCCACCTGGCGCCGGACGAGGTCGAAATCGGCGGCGAGGTCGTCGAGTTGGCGACTGACGTCGGTCTCCTCGCGCTGCACCTCGGCGATGCGCCGGGTCACCTGTTGGAGCTGCTCGGACCAGTCTTTCACCTCGTCGGCGAGGCCGCCGCCGGGGGCGCCGGAGCGGCGGGCCTGCTCGGCCACCTTGGCGGCGTCGCTGGCCACGGCGTCGACCTTGCGCTTGACCAGGGTCCGGAGCACGGCGACGCGGGCCTCGGCGCGTGCCTGCTTGCGTTGGGCCACCTCGCCGCGGGCCTCGAGGACGCGCAGGCGCGGGCTTGCGCTGAGCCGTTCCTGCTCGAGCAGCGAGATCTCGGCGCGGGCCGCGGCGCGCCGGGCGTCGGCGAGCCACCGCTCGAGCGCCGCCATCGGGTCGGCGGCGGCGGCGGCGTCCCCCGGGCGGGGGGCCTCGCCGTTGGGCGCGCCGGCCTCGCGCAACGTCTTCTGTGCCGCCTCCAGCGCGGCCGGGATCTCGGCCGGGCGGGCCTTTTCGGCAGCGATCGCCGCCTTGAGGTCGGCGCTGCGGCTCTGCGCCTGCTCGAGGGCGGACTCCTCGACCGTGAGCAGCGACTTCAAGGCGGCGACGTCCAGCGCGCGCTCCTGGGCGGTGACCAGCGCGTCCTTGTCGGCGGGCAGTTCGAGCGCGGCCGCCTCGCCGGCCAGCGCGGCGAGGTCGGCCTGCGCCGACTCCGTCGCCTCGCGCATCCGCGCGGCCTTGCGCCCGGCCTCCACCGCCCGCTCGACCACCGCCAGCACCTCGGCCAGCTTGTCGGCCAGTTCCTTGCGCCGCTCGTCCGTCACCCCGGCCAACGCTTCGATCTCCGCCCGCTTGGCCTGCAACACGTCGGCCGACGGCAGCCCGCCGGCCGCGCCCTCGTCCGGCTCCCCCTGCCCCGCCGCCAGCGCCGCCAGCAGGCACCACGCCAACACTGCCCTGATCCTCCTCTTCACCGGCCCGATCATACCCGGGATCGGCCCGCTGCAAAGCCCGCGCTGCCCGCCGCCCGCCGGGTCCGTTCCGCGCCGGGGGCGCGGGCTTCCGCCCGCCCGGGGCAAGGCCGTGCCACCACGATTGCCTGTCGCGGCCGCGACCAGGATTGTCGCGGGGCGTGTTAGCCTAAGGGGGAAAATGCCGAACCACTGATTTCGCGGATTCCGCGGATTTCGGAGTGGCTTGGTTTCCCTCGCCTGTTCACCTGCCGGATGAATCCGCCATCCTTCGCAGCTCATTCAACATCCGTGCTATCCGTGTAATCCGTGGTTTTCATTCCCGGACCCAAGGTTAGAGACGGACTGCGTGGCGGACGCGGCGATCGAACGGGAGGGTGGCGCGTTCGACGGTGGCGGCGCGGCGGTGGACGCTGGCGAGGAGGCCGACGCAGGCGAGGGCGAAGACGAGGTTGGAGCCTCCGTAGGAGACGAAGGGCAGGGGCAGGCCGGTGTTGGGGAGCAGGGAGGTGGTGACGGCGATGTTGAGCATGGCGGGGGAGACGAGCATGGCGGCGGAGCCGACGGCGATGAGGCGGCCGAAGGGGTCGGTGGCGTGGACGGCGATGAGCAGGCCGAAGACGAGGATGACGACGTAGCAGAGGACGGTGAGCAGGGTGAACCAGAGGCCGAGTTCCTCGCCGACGACCGGGAAGATGAAGTCGGTGTGGGCGAAGGGCAGGTAGCCGTGCTTGACGGCGCCGTTGCCGAGGCCGCGGCCGGCGAGGCCGCCGTTGCCGAAGGCGAGCAGGGCGCGCCACTGCTGCAGGCCCTGGTCGAGGTGGTGCGCGGGGTTTTCGATGTCGAGCCAGATCTCGATGCGCTTCCAGCGGAGCGGGTCGTGGCGGACGAAGTGCCAGAAGCCGCAGGCGCCGGCGCCGGCAGTGGCGAGGAGGTAGGGCAGGCGGGTGCCGGCGATGTAGAGGATGGCGAAGCCGGCGGCGCCGACCGCGAGGGTGGTGCCCATGTCCTTCTCGAACAGGATCAGGAGCAGCGGACCGCCGAGCAGGGCGGCGGGGACCAGGAAGCCCTTGAGGAGGCTGCGGGCCTCGGCCTGGTAGCGGGCGAACCATGCGGCCAGGGTGATCACGAGCACCGGCTTGGCGGCCTCCGAGGGCTGGAACTGGCCAAGCAGGGGCAGCCGGATCCAGCGTGCCTCGCCGTTGCGCTCGATCGCGATCCCGGGGACGTAGCACAGTGCCAGCAGGGCGCAGGAGGCGAGCAGCAGCACGGGCCAGACGCGCCGCAGCCGATGGTAGTCGAAGGTGCGGAGCGCCACCGCCAGGGCGACGCCGGCGGCCAGCCACAGCGCCTGGCGGCCGAGGTGGAAGTAGTGCTGGTCCTCGCTTTCGACCCACACGCTGGTGCTGGCCAGCATCACCAGTCCGAGGCCCGCGAGCAGCGCGACGGCGAAGCACACGAACAGGTTGCTGTGGCGGTTGAAGGGCATCCGGGCGGGAGGGATGAGGGATGGCCGGCCCCGGCGGGGGCGCGCCGGCGAGGGTCAGTTTTGGGTGGGGATGCGCAGCGTCATGCCGGCGCGCAACTGGCGCGGGTCGCTGAGTCCGTTAGACGACATCAACTGCTGCTGGCCGACCTTGAAGCGGTTGGCGATCCGCCACACCGAGTCGCCGGCCTTGACCTGATAGGCGCGGCCGGCGGTGGCGGCCGGCTCGCGCACGACCCTGGCCTTCGGATAGGCCGGCTCGCGCACGGCGGTGGCCTTGGGAGGGGGCGACTGCTCGAGGCGCCGGGCGGGCCGCACGAGGACCGCGGTGGCGGGCGCCGGCGGGTCGTCCGCGGGGGTGGCGGCGGGGTTGCGGCGGCGGGTCAGTTCCTGCGGTTCGACGGCCACCACGCGCCGTGGCGGGATGCGCAGCAGGCGTCCGGGGCGCAGCGGCACGTTGAGGTTGGCGACGCGCAGTTCTTCCTCGGCGATGCCGTGTTCGGCGGCGACGCGGGCGTAATTGTCGCCGGCGACCACGACGTAGGCGAACTCGCCGGCGGTGAGTTTGGGCTCGGCGGCGGGGGCGGGGCCCGGGGGGGTGGCCGGCCCGACCGGCTGGACCTCGGTCTGGGCGGCCTGCTGCTGGTCGCGGTCGATGTAGCGGTTGTGGATGTAGATGCCGACGATCGCCAGCACGTGCAGCCCGAGGATGATGACCAGGGCGCGGGCGACGCCGACGTTCGGCCGCATTGCGAAGCTCTCGTCGGCCTCCGCGGCGCTCACCCGCTGGCGGCGCGCCAGCCGTGCATAGATCCGGCGCAGGCCGAGGCGGTCGACCGGCCGCCGCTTGGTCTGGAACACGGTGCAGAACGGAACCTTGTTGCGATCCTTCTTGTTCTTCATAAGCCTGTCAGCGGAGTTGATGATATGCCTGTCAGCGGAGTTGATGGACGAGTTGGCGGAACGTGTCGCCACGCTCCTCGTAGCCGGCGAACTGGTCGAACGACGAGGTCCCCGGGGAGAACAGGACGGTCGAGCCGCGCGGTGCCAGCGCCCGCGCCCGCGCGATGGCGGCGGCCAGGTCGGCGACCGGCTCGGCGGGCACCTCGGCGGAGAGCAGCGCGGCCAACTGGGGGCCGATCTGGCCGAAGGTGACGGCGGCGAGGACGCGCCCGTGCAGTTGCGGGAGCAGCGGCCGGTAGTCGAGGCCCTTGTCCTTGCCGCCGGCGATCAGGACCACCGGGCGCTGCTGTGAGCGCAGCGCGCTGGACAGCGCGTGGAGGTTGGTGGCCTTGGAATCGTTGAGGTATTCGACGCCGTCGAGCGTGCGCACCAGCTCGCAGCGGTGGAGTGGCGGGGCGTAGTCGCGCAGCGCGGCGCGCATCGTGGCCACCGGGATGCCGAGTGCGGCGCCGGCGGCCAGTGCGGCCATCGTGTTTTCCGCGTTGTGGAGGCCGTGCATGTGGGTCTCGCCCAGCTCCATCAGCAGCTCGCCGGCGCGGTTGCACAGCCGCCGGCCGTCGGACACCAGGTCGGCGTCGACGCCCTCGGTGGTGAAGGTGATGACGCGCGCGCGCAGTTCGCCGAGCGGCTCGCCGGCGCGGACCACGGCGATGTCGTCGCCCTGCTGGTTTTCGAAGATCCGCAGCTTGGCGGCGCGGTAGTCCTCGACGCTGCGGTAGCGGTCCATGTGGTCGGGGGCGAAGTTGAGCCACACCGCGACCCGCGGCCGGAACTCGTCGATCGTCTCCAACTGGAACGAGGAGACCTCGAGGGCGACCGCATCGGGCGGCGGCTCGGCGAGCACCACCTCGGCGAACGGCGGGCCGTAGTTGCCGCACGCCGCGGTGCGCATGCCGCCGGCGGCGAGGATGCGCGCGACCAGCTCGGTGGTGGTGGTCTTGCCGTTGGTGCCGGTGATGGCGACGATGGTTCCGGCGTAGCAGCGGCTGGCGAGTTCGATCTCGCCGATCACGCTGGCGGCACCGGCGGCGTAGGCCTGCACGAACGGTCCGCCGGTCTCGATCCCGGGGCTGACGACGAGCAGGTCGCAGCGGGTGGCCGCGCCGGTCGCCGGGGTGGCGCCGGGCACCTGTGCCACCGCCGGGTCGATGCCGGCGAACGCCTGCGGGCCGGCGCAGTCGTGGATGGCCACCCGTGCGGCGGCCTCGCGCAGCGCGAGGCGTGCGGCGGCGCGGCCGCTGGCGCCGGCGCCGAGGATCACCACAGATTGTCCGGCGAGTGAGTTCACGGGTTAGAGGATCTTGAGCAGGGCGAGGCCGCCGAGGGCGAAGATGATCGAGAGGATCCAGAAGCGCACGATCACCTGGCTTTCCTCCCAGCCGCGCAGCTCGAAGTGGTGGTGGATGGGGGACATGGCGAAGATGCGCTTGCGGCGCAGCTTGAAGCTGCCGACCTGGAGGATCACCGAGCCGGCCTCCATCACGAACACCCCGCCGATGATCACCAGCATCAGCTCCTGCTTGACGCAGATGGCGGCGGTGCCGAGGGCGCCGCCGATCGCCAGCGAGCCGGTGTCGCCCATGAACATGCGGGCGGGCTGGCAGTTGAACCACAGGAACCCGAAGCCCGCGCCGACGAGCGCGAGCATGAACACGGACAACTCGCCGACGAAGCGGTTGTGGGGGATCACGAGGTATTCGGCGGCCATGTAGAAGTGGCCGGCGAGGTAGCTGAGCACCCCGTAGGCGAGGGCCACGGTGATCGTGCAGCCGGTGGCCAGGCCGTCGAGCCCGTCGGTGAGGTTGACGGCGTTGGAGGCGCCGGTGATCACGAGCACGAAGAACGGGATGGCGAGCCAGCGGAGGTCGATGATCGGGGACTTGACCAGCGGGAAGCAGATCGAGCCGATGCCGATGTCGATTGCCCCGAGGCGGAAGCCCGGGTTGTAGCCGAGGCTGGCGGAGGCGCCGGCGGCCTCGCCGAAGCCGGAGATCTCGGTCTTGAAGAAGATGAAGCAGGAGGCGACGAGGGCGATCAGGATCTGCCAGCGGAACTTGGTGCGCGCGCTGATGCCGTCGCTGGAATGTTCCCTGGCCTTCTTGTAGTCGTCGCAGAATCCCAGCAGGCCGAGCGCGAGCATGGTGCAGGCGCAGACGGCGACGAAGGGGTTGAGCGGGCGGCCGCAGACGAGGGTGGAGACGAGCACCGCGCCGAGGATCAGCACGCCGCCCATGGTGGGGGTGCCGGCCTTGCCGCCGTGGAGCTCGTTGAGCTTGTGGACCTCGGCGGCGGTGCGGATCGGCTGGCCGATCTTGAGCGAGATGAGGCGGCGGACGACGCGTTCGCCGCAGGCCAGGCTGATGCCGAACGCCAGCAGGCAGGCGAGGGCGGCGCGGAAGGTGATGTACTGGAGCAGGTTGAGCACCCGCCAGGTGTGCGCCCAGTCGGTCACGCCGCGGGCCCTCTCGTCGGCCAGGGCGTCGGCCCACCACTGATAGATCGCGTAGAGCATCAGGCTGGTTCGGTTGGGAATGCGAGTGCGAGCACCTGCTCGACGGCGGCGCAGCGGCTGCCCTTGAACAGCACGGCGTCGCCGGCGGCGGCGGTATCGGCGAGCCACGCGGCGGCCTGGGCGTGGGTGGTGAACAGCTCGCCGTGTCCGCCGGCGGCCACCGCGGCCTCGCAGATCGGGCGGGCGGGGTCGCCGACGGCGGCGACGTGGAGGCCGAGGCCGGCGGCGAGGCGGCCGATTTGGCGGTGGGCGTCGGGGGCGAGCGGGCCGAGTTCGGCCATCCAGCCGAGCACGGCGATGCGGCGGCCGCCGTTGGCGACCGGGGTTTCGGCGAGGGTTTCGAGGGCGGCGGCCATCGACTCGGGGTTGGCGTTGTAGCTGTCGTCGAGGATGCGGACGCCGCAGCGGTCGAGGGCGGTGAGCCGGCCGCCGGCGAGTTGGGCCTGGCCGAGGCCGGCGGCGATCTCGGCGGCGGGGACACCGAGTGCGCTGGCGGCGCCGGCGGCGAGCAGGGCGTTGGCGACCATGTGGCGGCCCTCGACGCCGAGGTGCACGGTGGCCGGCTGGTCGCCCTCGATGACGAGGGTGAAGCGGGCGGTGCCGTGGTCGAAGACGAGCGCTTCGGCGCGCACGCGGCCGCGGCCGTTGCCGACGGCCAGCAGTTTGGCGGGCGTCCGTTCGCGGAAGTAGTCGACGAACTCGCAGCCGGCGGGGACCACGAGGGTGCCGCCCTCGGGCAGGGCGCGTGCGAGGGCGCATTTCTCCTCGGCGATTGCCTGGCGGGAGCCGAAGAACTCGATGTGTGCGGTGCCGATGTTGGTGATGATCCCGACCTGCGGGCGGCTGATCCCGCACAGTGGCGCCAGTTCGCCGGGGTGATTCATCCCGAGTTCCCAGACGGCGGCCTGGTCGTCGGCGGCGGCGGCGAGGACGCTGAGCGGCAGGCCGATGTGGTTGTTGAGGTTGCCGCGGGTGGCGGTGACGCGGAAGCGGCGGGCGAGCGCGGCGGCGGTGAAGTCCTTGGTGGTCGTCTTGCCGTTGGAGCCGGTGATCGCCACCACCGCGAGCCCGAGGCGGTCGCGGTGCCAGCTGGCGAGCCGCTGCAGGGCCAGCAGGGTGTCGGCCACCTGGAGCACGGCGGGGTTGCCGGCGTGCCGGGGGGCGGCCGGTTGTTCGGCGACGACCGCGGCGGCGCCGGCGCGCAGCGCGTCGTCGATGAAGGCATGGCCGTCGAACCGCTCGCCGCGCAGGGCGACGAACACGTCGCCTGGGCGCAGGCTGCGGGTATCGGTGGAGACCCCGGCGACGACGGCCGCAGAGGCCGGCGCGGAAGCGGCCTGGGCGCCGATCGCCTGGCGGATCTCCTCGACGGTGGTCTGGGGGTTCATGGTCGGGGGCGGGGTGCTGGTTGGGGCAGGGCCGAGGGCCGGTCGGGCGGTGTCACCTGCCGCCGCGGTCCGGCGGCGTGCGTTCCTGCAATGCCCGGCGGGCCTCGGTGCGGTCGTCGAACTCGATCGCGTGGTCGGCGAACTGCTGCGAGGTTTCGTGGCCCTTGCCGGCGACCAGCACGAAGTCGCCGGGGCCGGCGGCGGCGATTGCCTGGCGGATTGCCTCGCGGCGGTCGGCGATGCGGACGTGGGGGTGGCCGCCCAGTCCGCGCTCGACCTCGTCGAGGATCGCCTCGGGGTCCTCGCCGCGGGGGTTGTCGGAGGTGATCACGCAGGCGTGGGAGTGGCTGGCGGCGGCCATGGCCATCGGCGCGCGCTTGGCCTTGTCGCGGTCGCCGCCGCAGCCGAACACGGTGATCAGGCGGCGCGGCTCGAGTTCGCGCAGCGTGCGGCACGCGTTGTCGACCGCGTCGGGGGTGTGGGCGTAGTCGACGAACACGCTGACCCCGTCGCGGTGGCCGACGAGTTCCATGCGGCCGGGGACCTGGGGCACGTCGGCGAGTGCGGCGATCATCTCGCGCAGGCGCATCCCGAGCGCGCTGCCGGCGGCCAGCGCGGCGAGCGTGTTGTAGACGTTGAAGCGGCCGATGAGCGGGGTGCGCACGAGGAACGAGCGGCCGCGGGCGCTGAGCCCGAAGCGGGTGCCGTCGGGCGCCTGTTGGACGGCCTCGGCGCGGAAGTCGCAGCGCACGGCGAAGCCGTAGCGGGTGACCGGCAGCCGGCCGGCGAGGGCCTCGGCCAGTTCGGCGCCGTAGCGGTCGTCGATGTTGATCACCGCGGCGGGCTCCTTGCCCATGGGGTCGGCGGCCAGCGCCTCGAACCACGCCCGCTTGGCGGCGAAGTAGGCTTCCATCGTGCCGTGGTAGTCGAGGTGGTCGGGCGTCAGGTTGGTGAACACCGCGGCGTCGAACGCCACCGCGGCGACCCGCTGCTGGTCGATGCCGTGCGAGGAGACCTCGAGCGCGGCGCCGCGGCACCCGTGTTCCAACAGCCGCGCCAGCCACTGCTGCAGCGCCACCGGGTCGGGGGTCGTCCGCGCTGCCGGCCCACGGGTGGCGCCGTCGTCGGCGACCACGGTGCCCAGCAGCCCGGCGCGGTGCCACAGCCGGGTCATCAGGTGGTGGAGCAGCCAGGTGGTGGTCGTCTTGCCGTTGGTGCCGGTGACCCCGGCGAGGGCCAGCTGGCGGGACGGGCGGCCGGCGAACTCGTCGGCGAGGACGGCCAAGGCGTGGCGGCTGTCGGCGACGTGGGCCCAGGCGACCGCCTCGGTGGTGGGGGCGGTTTCGGCGACCACGGCGACGGCGCCGCGGGCGAGGGCGTCGGCGATGAACCGGTGGCCGTCGGCGGCGTGGCCGCGGACCGCGACGAACAGGCAGCCGGGGCCGGCCTGGCGGCTGTCGGCGGTGACGGCGGCCGGGGCGGCGTCGAGCGGACCGGAGACGGTGGCCCGGGGCAGTCTCCGGAACAGTTCGCGGGCGGTCATGGGCTGGATCGGCCGGCCAATTGGTTGGCCGGTTCGACGGGTTCGGTGGGCTGGAGATTCAGGCAGGCGGCGAGGCGCGGGGCGATGCGGGCGAAGATCGGCGCGGCGATCGTGCCCCCGTAGCGGCGGATCGTGGCGTCGGGCTGGGGGTCGTCGATCACCACCAGGCAGACGAACGCCGGGTCGTTGATCGGCATGATGCCGATGAACGAGACGATGTAGCGGCCGGCGAGGTAGCCCCTGCCGGCGGGGTTGTTCTTGCGCGCGGTGCCGGTCTTGCCGCCGACGCGGAAGCCGGGGACGGCGGCGCGGCTGGCGGTGCCGCGCGGGCCGACGACCATCTCGAGGGCCTTGCGCATGCGTGCGGCGGTGGTTTCCTTGAGTGCCCGCCGGACGACCACCGGCAAGCAGGCGTCGATCACCCGGCCGTCGTCGGCGACCACCCGCTTGGCGATGCGGGGCTGCATCAGCAGGCCGCCGTTGGCCACGGCGGCATAGGCGCTGACGATCTGGAGCGGGGTGACGCTGGTGGCGTAGCCGTAGGTGGCGCGCGAGAAGTCGACCGGGTTGCCGGTCTTGAGCAGCCAGCCGCTGGTTTCGCCGCTGAGCTGGATGCCGGTGCGGCGGCCGAACCCGAGGGCCTCGGCCATCTGATAGAAGCGCCTCGGGCCGAGCTGGCGGCCGATCAGGTAGGCGCCGATGTTGCTCGACCGCTGGATCACGCCCTCGACGGTGACGGTGCCGGAGGGGTGGTCGTCGCGCACCTCGACGGGGCCGTCGCGGTAGTAGCCGCCGTGGCAGTTGATCAGGGTGTTGGGGGTGACGACGCCGGCGTCGAGGGCGCCGGCCACCGAGACGATCTTGAACGTCGAGCCGGGTTCGTAGACCGCCTGCACGGCGAAGTTCACGCCGTGTTCGGCGACCTGCTTGCGGTGGTTGAGGTCGAAGTGGGGGCGGGTGGCCATCGCGAGCAGTTCGCCGGTGTGGGGGTCGAGCACGATGGCGGCGCCGCGTGGGGCGTTGAACTCGGCCAGTCCGCGCTCGAGTTCCTCCTCGACGATCGCCTGCATCTCGATGTCGATGGTGAGCTGGACGTTGAGGCCGGGGCGCGGCTCGAGCAGGTGGCCGGCGTGGGCCGGCATCAGCAGGCCGCGGCTGTCGCGCTTGAGCACGCGCACGCCGTCGCGGCCGTGGAGGTAGACGTCGAGCGCCGCCTCGGCGCCGCACTTGCCGCGGTAGGAGTCGTCGGCGAAGCCGACCACGTGGGTGGCGAGGTCGGACACGGGATAGACGCGGCGGAACGAGCGCTCGAAGCGGAACCCCTGGATCCAGCAGTTCTTGGCCTCCTCCTCGGCCCAGTCGGCGGCGTCGCCCTGGAGGTCCTTGACGAGGACGAACTCGCCGCGGTCGGCGCCCTCGGCGATCCCGCCGAGGCTGGCGCGCATGGCGTCGGGGTGGAGGCCGAGCGGCTTGGCGAGGCGGGCGACGGCGAAGGTGAGCGCCTTGGCCTTGATCTCCTCGGTGTCGACGTCCTCGAGGATCCGGTCGCGCTCCTTGAGCACCCGCCGCGCCTGTTGGGCTGGGGGCAGCAGGGCCCAGTCGTCGGCGCGGTGGACCCGGTCGTAGGCCAGCCCGAGGGCGGCGAGGTTGGGGTCGCCGAGGTGCTTGCGGTCGGCGATCACGTCGGCCACGGCGATGTTGCGGGCGAGGAGCAGGCCGTTGCGGTCGGCGAGCAGGCCGCGGCGGGCGGGGAGGACCACGCGCTGCTCGCGGGCGCGGCCGGCGCCGGACTCCTCGGCGTAGGGGGCGACGACCTGGATATGGATCAGGCGGACCGAGAGGATGCTGAGCCCGGTTGCCATGACCGAGCACAGGGCGATCAGCCGGCGCTGGAAGGGGCACGCCATCTCAAGGTCGGTTGGATGCCACTGCGACTCCGGAGGCGGAATCGCCGGCCCCGATGACCTCGATCGCGTGTTGCGGGATCGGCCGCAGTTCCGAGCCGTTGAGGTCCAGGTCCTCCCTCATTGCGAAGCAATTGAGCATGTCATCCGAGCACCGGCGCAGGTTGCGAATCTCGTCGCGGTGCCGGGCGATCTGGTCCTGGACTTGGGCGATGCGCCGCCCGACCTCGATTCCGCGGTTCTTGTAGTAGACCTTGATGAGGCCGCCGCAGGCGGCGAGTGAGGCCATCGCGATCATCACGGCGAACGGCAACGCCCCGCTGCGGCGGTCGGTGGATCGTGGGTTCATGGCTCGGCGATTCGTTCGGCGACCCGCAGCCGGGCGCTGCGGCTCCGGGGGTTGTGTGCGACCTCGGCGTCGGACGGGACGATTGCCCGCCGGCTCAGGACGCGGAAGCTGCGCTCCGGGTTGGGCCGTGGGGCGGGCCATTCCGGGCGGTCGATCGTGGGGGCCGAGGCGGTGCGCAGGAAGCGCTTGACCATGCGGTCCTCGAGCGAGTGGAAGCTGATGACCAGCAGGCGGGCGCCGGGGCGGAGCACGTGGGCGGCGGAGTCGAGCACGCGGCGCAGCGAGCCGAGCTCGTCGTTGACGGTCATGCGGATCGCCTGGAACGTCTTGGTGGCGGGGTGCTGGCGGCCGCGGCGGGTATTGGCCTGCTGGATGCAGGCGGCCAGCTCGGTGGTGGTGCGGAACGGCCGTTCGGCGCGGCGGTGGGCGATGGCGCGGGCGATCCGGCGGGCGGCGGACTCCTCGCCGAGTTCGCGGAAGATGCGGGCCAGTTCCTCCTCGGGGAAGCCGTTGACGACGTCGGCGGCGGTCAGTTGGACCGAGGGGCCCATGCGCATGTCGAGCGGGCCTTCCTTGGCGAACGAGAACCCGCGCTCCGGCTCGTCGAACTGGCGTGAGGAGACGCCGAGGTCGAGCAGCAGGCCGTCGGCGCCGCGCTCGCCGACGATCCCGGCCACGTCGCCGAAGTCGCCCTCGACGGTCTCGAGGCGGTCGCCGAAGCGCGCGAGGCGCTGCCTTGCGTGGGCCAGCGCCTCGGGGTCGCGGTCGATGCCGACGACAGCCGCGCCGGCTTCGAGGAAGCCTTCGCTGTGGCCCCCTCCGCCGAGCGTGCCGTCGACGATTCGTTTGCCCGGGGCGGCCTGCATCCACTCGGCGACCTCGCTTGCGAGCACCGGCTGGTGGTAGCCGTTGGCGGTCGGGGCGCCGCCGCAGGGCTCCTCCGGCACCCGCGCCTCCAACCAGCCAGCGGAGGCGCGGGTTACCGGGGCATGGGGGGCCTGGGCGGAAGCTGTCCCGAGGATCCGCCGCGGCCCGGGTTGTGGGAACGTGCGCGGCCCGCGCGCCGCCAACCAGCCAGTGGCGGCGCGCAGGACCGTCCGCATCCGCGACCCGAGGGAGGCTGTCCCGGTCTCCCCGGGGGTCGCGCGGAGATTCTCCGGCGCCCGCCCCGCAAACCAGCCAGAAGCAGGGCGGGACGCCGGCTCGAAAGGAACCACGGCGGCCGCTGTCCCGATTGACCGCCGTGATTCGCGTTGTGAGAGGGTGCGCGGCCCGCGCGCCGCCAACCAGCCAGTGGCGGCGCGCAGGACCGTCCGCATCCGTGACCCGAGGGAGGCTGTCCCGGTCTCCCCGGGGGTCGCGCGGAAATTCTCCGGCGCCCGCCCCGCAAACCAGCCGAATGCGGGGCGGGGCGCCGACTCAAGGGGAACCACGGCGGCCGCTGTCCCGAGAGACTGCCGTGGCCCGGGTTGTGAAAGGGTGCGCGGCCCGCGCGCCGCCAACCAGCCAGGGGCGGCGCGCAGGACCATCGCGGGGGCCTGCGGCGCGGGGGCCGTCCCGAGCCCCCCCGCCTGCCGGCCGTCGAAACCTCCGCCCGACCCCGGACACGGAGCGCCTGCGGTGCATCCAGCCTTGCGGCGGGGCGCTCCGTGTGCCGGGGGTCGTTGGGCGAACAGCATGTTGCCGTGTGGGTGAAATCCGTGCTAGCAGGTGCCGAGTTCCTCGAGCAGCCCGGCCAGCCTGGCGCGCACGCGGGTCTCCACCTGCGCCCAGTACTCCGTGTTCCAAATCTCAAAAAAGCTTCCCTTCCCGGCCAGCGTCACGTAGCCTTCGGGCGGAAGGTCCGCGGCCTCGCTCCAGTCCTTCGGCACCAGCAGTTTTCCCTGTGAACTCACTTCCGCCTTCCGGTTGTTGGCACACAGCAGACCCCTCAGGTCCCGCTTGTCGGCCGGCGTCGCGGTCGGGTGCGCGTCGATGTCGGCCAGCCGCTGCCTGTACTCCTCATCCGTCAGCACCTCGAGCACCGGCAACCCGGCGCGCGTGCGGGAGATCAGCCGCAGCACCGTCCCCTCCGCCGGCCGCCATTCCACCGGAATGGCCACCCGGCCCTTCGGGTCCATCTTGTGGAGGTAGCGACCCTCCATGCTGGCGGCTGAATCACTCATACACCTAAGTTCACTCAAGTGCGCCGCGATACTCCTAAGTACCCCAAGGTCCGTCAAGCCTATTTTTCTAAGATCACCTGATCTTTTTTTCCGCCGTTTTTTCCCCTCCCCCGAACCACGGGTGAGGCGTCCCGCCGCCGCCCCCGGGGACAGCCGCCCAAGCCCGGCAAATCAAGCCCTGCCGGCCGATTCGCCCACCCCGCCGGGCGCGCCCTTGGCGCAGCGTTCCGGCGCCGTCGCCGGCGGCCTTGGCCGTCCCGCCCGCCCGACCCCCGGCGGGCCCGGCTGCCCCTTCTTTTAAAAAACCACCCTGCGCACGGCTGGGCTTTCAGCCCCTCCGCCTCCTTGTCGGTCACAACAACTGGCTCAACAGGGTCTTGGCCGGGACCACCATGGGGTGCTTGGCCAGGAACCAGTCGGCGGGTGCGACACCACTGAATCTGGTCCCGGGGTGGTGCAGCGCGCGCCTGCGGCCCAGGCAACTGTTCACTCGCGCATCATTTTCGGATTGGCTCTGCGGGCGGTTTCGGCTACGGGTTGGTGCGTGGAAGGCAGCCCGCCCGCCAAGCTGATCGCCGAGCCGCTGGCGGCGCTGCGGGAGCACTTCGGCTTTGGCGGCTTCCTCGACGGCCAGGCGGAGGTGGTCGGGCAGGTGCTGGCGGGCCGGGACGGGCTGGTGGTGATGCCGACCGGGGGCGGCAAGTCGCTGTGCTACCAGCTGCCCGCGCTGTGCTTCGAGGGCGTCACGCTGGTCGTCAGCCCGCTGATCGCGCTGATGAAGGACCAGGTCGACGCGCTGGCGGCCAAGGGGGTGGCGGCCACGGTGATCAACTCGACGGTGCCGTGGGCGGAGCAGCGCGAGCGGCTGCGCGGGATGCGCGAGGGGGCGTGGAAGCTGGTCTACGTGGCGCCCGAGCGGTTTCGCGCGGGTGCCTTCCTCGACGCTCTAACGGGCGTGCCGGTCGCGCTGTTCGCGGTCGACGAGGCGCACTGCCTGAGCCAGTGGGGGCACGACTTCCGGCCCGACTACCTGCGGCTGGGGCGGGCGCTCGAGCGGCTGGGGCGGCCGCAGTGCGTGGCGTTCACGGCCACCGCCACGCCGGTGGTGCGCGACGACATCCGCGCGGTGCTGCGGCTGCGCGACCCGTTCGAGCTGGTCAGCGGGTTTGCGCGGCCGAACCTGGCGCTGGCGATCACGCACGTCGAGAAGCTGGCGCAGAAGTATGCGCGGGTCCGCGCGCTGGTCGGCGAGCACCGGACCGGGATCGTCTACTGCGCCACCCGCAGGAAGGTCGAGGAGGTCGCCGAGGTGCTCGCCGGCTGGGGTGTTAGAACGGTCGCCTACCACGGCGGGATGGACGACGCCGGGCGGGCGCGGGCGCAGGAGGTGTTTTTGCGGCGGGAGGCGGACGTGGCGGTGGCGACGAACGCGTTCGGGATGGGGATCGACCGGCCGGACGTGCGGTTCGTGGTGCACTTCGAGGTGCCGGGCTCGATCGAGGCCTACTATCAGGAGGCGGGGCGGGCGGGGCGGGACGGCGAGAGTGCGGTGTGCGAGCTGTTGTTCAACTACGCCGACACGCGCACGCAGGAGTTCTTCATCGAGGGGGCGAACCCGTCGCCGGCGACGATCCGGGACGTGTGGGGCTGGCTGTGCGGGGAGGCGGGCGGCGACGGCGAGGTGCACCGCAGCCTGGAGGAGATCGCGGGGGGGGCCGGGGTGAAGAACGCGATGGCGGTGGGCAGCGCGCTGGTGGTGCTGGCGCGTGCCGGGCTGTTGGAGCGGTTTGACGTGCCGGGCCGGCGGGTGCGGGGCACGCGGCTGCTGCAGCCGGGGCTGGCGGCGCAGCGGCTCGAGCTGGACGAGGCGGCGCTGGAGGAGAAGGAGCGGCGGGACCGGGAGAAGCTGCGCGCGATGGTCGAGCTGTGCTATGCGCGCAGCTGCCGGCAGGGGGCGATCCTGCGTTACTTTGGCGAGCCGGACGCCGGCCCGTGCGGGTGGTGCGACGTGTGCCGGGGCGGGGGCGGGGCGGAGCGAGGGCCGACCGAGGAGGAGGACACGATCGTGCGCAAGGCGCTGAGCGGGGTGGCGCGGATGTCGTGGCGGCGCGGGGGCGAGTGGCACGGGCGGTTCGGGCGGGCGAAGATCGTGCAGATGCTGGCGGGCAGCCGCTCGCAGGAGATCCTGGGCGCCGGCCTCGACCGGCTCAGCACCTACGGCATTCTATCGGACCTGAACACCACCTGGCTGTCGGCGCTGATGCGCGCGCTGCATGATGCCGGGCTGGTGCGCACCGAGGCCGGGGAGTATCCGCTGCTCACGCTGACGGCGCTGGGCGAGCGGGCGATGCGGGGGGCGGCCAGCTACCGGCTGGTGTGGCCGGAGCGGCGGGCGAAGGGGGCGGCGAGCCCGGCGGCGGCGGCGCTGCCCGACCACGGGTTCGACCCGGGGCTGTATGCGCGGCTGCGCGACGTGCGCACCGCGATCGCCCGCCGCGAGCAGGTGCCGCGCTACGTGGTGTTTTCCAACAAGACGTTGGAGGCGCTGACCCGGCACCGCCCGACCACGACCGAGGCCGCGCTTGGGGTCCCCGGCATCGGCGAGGCCAAGGCGGCGCGCTACCTGCGGCCGTTCCTGGAGGAGATCGCGGCGTTCCTGCGCGCCGCCGGCGGGATGCGGGGGGGGTAGGACGCCGCCGCCAAGCCGGACGATGCCCGACGGCCTCCGGTGCGGGTCGGTTTCGGCAGGCCGGGTATGGAATCAGCAGTCGCACCGGTTCCTGCGAACCGAGGAATGGGCGCCGTGGGGACCCGAGCAGGCACCTCGGGTCATTTGAAAAAGCCAATGTTTTTTCATTGATTCAGCCCGCCAGTTGGTTACAGGTTCCGCCATGAGGTTCGAGGCGGGCGACGAGAAAGGAAGCATGACCGCCCGGGGGCTGACCTTTGATGCAATCCTCAACGCGCCGGTTCTCGACTTCATCGTCAACCACAGCCGTCCGGAACAGCGGATCCTGATCGTGCAGCTCGCCGACCGCGCGGTTGCCGTCCCGTGCAAGCCGTTGCCGGACGGTGCGTGGCTGCTGGTGACCGCCTATCCGTCCAGAAAGTTCACCAAGCGCTATCTGCATCCATGAAACCGAAACGAAGCAAAGGCCGGCATGAGGTTCCGCTCACTCCCGAGGAACAGGAGATCGAGGATGCCATCGATCCCGCGCGAATCGAGTCTGCCACCCCGGCGCAACTTGCCGAAGTGCGCGCCGCTCTGGCGGAGTTGCGCGAGCGTCGCCGCGGAGGAGCCCGCCCGGGCGCGGGGCGAAAGCCCAAGGCCTACGTGGCGACGATGCTCAATCTCACCCCGGAAGCGCGCGCGACCCTCGAGCGGCTGGCCGCCACCGAGGCAGGCGGCATGTCGGCGGTCGTCAACCGGTTGCTCACCACGGCACGGTGACGCCGCTGCCCGCCTGCGGATCGTGCCGGGGGAGCCGGACCGGAGTCGCCGGGCGCGCCGCGAGAGCACGGGGTGGGGATCCCGCCGCGCGACGGGATTGCGGCCATCACCCGTGCCGCCGCGCGCGGGTGAGGCCGGGGCGGCGGCGGCTCAGAACGGCTTGGTCAGGGTGAGGACGAACTGGTCGCCCTCGGTGCGGTCGTTGGCGCTGAACTCGTGCTGGTAGCGGAACGAGGTGAACAGGCCGGCCTTGGGCCAGAAGATGTTGGCCTCCGGGCCGATCGCGAACACCTGCGAGCGGGAGGAGGCGCCGGTCGACTCGGTGACCTCCTGCTGCCAGTAGCCGGCGATCCCGAGGTCGACGCCCTCGGCCACGGTCTTGCTGGCGGCCAGCTCGAGGGTGAACATGTCCCCCGGGGTGATGTCGGTGCCGTCCTGCTCGTGGCTGATCTCGTAGCGGCACAGGGCGCTGAGGGCGATCGTCTTGTCCTGGTCAAGGTACCAGGTGGCGCCACCGGTCAGCATGTGGGTCCAGAATCCCTTGCCGGGGTTCACTGGTTGCCGGTGGTCGTAGTCGCCGGTCGGCGCCCACAGCGCGTAGCCGGCGGCGGCGTCGAAGCGCTCGCCGTGCCACGCCAGCAGCAGCGGCTCGATCTGGATGTCGCCGATGCCGCACTCATCCTGGCTGGCGCCGAACACGTCGGCCTTCACCCGCTGGTAGCCGAGGGGCACGATCAGGTCCATGCCGTAACTGGCCCCCAACAGCTTGAACTCGGTCATCCAGATCAGGCGGGGCGCGTTGATCAGGGCGGAGACGCTGAAGTCGCCGGGCGGCCCGCCGTCAAACCGATCGGCATGATAGAAGAAGGTGTAGTCGCGCAGGTAGAGCCCGGGCGGCGGCAGCGAGGCGGCCTTGATCCCCTCGGCGCCCGCCGGGTAATGCTGCCCCGCCGCACCGGCCACCGACGCCAGCAAACACACCGCCACCAGGCCCGCCTCGCACCGTGCTGCTCGTTTCATCGTGTTCATGATTTCCCGCAAGGGTGCAGTCCAATCGCACGATCCGGCCGCCGGAGTCAAGGCGGAGTTGCCGGCAGGCGGGGTTGCGAGGGCGGGCCCGCCCGCTTGACGCCGGCGGGCAGTGCAGGCCATCGTCTGCGCGCGATGGCGGCGCCGAAGCGGGTTCTGTTCGTGTGCACCGGCAACACCTGCCGCAGCCCGATGGCCGAGGGCCTGCTGCGCCGGGCGGTGGCGGGGCGCAGCGACTATGAAGTCGCCTCGGCCGGGGTGGCGGCGGCGGCGGGCGAGCCGGCGAGCGCGCACGCGGTGGCGACGCTCGCGCGGCGCGGGATTGCGCTCGGTGATTTTGCCAGCCGGCCGGTCTCCGGCGAGCTGCTCGGCTGGGCGACCCACGTCTTTGCGATGACCGGCGGCCACCTTGCGCAGCTTGAGCGGAGGTTTCCGGATGCGGCCGACAAGCTGTTCCTTGCCTGCGAGTTCATCGACCTGCCCGGCCAGGGGGTCGGCGCCGACATCCCCGACCCGATCGGCCTCGGCCCGGCGGCCTACGAGGAGGTGGCCGCGCGCCTCGAGCTGGCGATCCCCACGATCATCGCGTTCATCGACCAGACGAGCCGCCCGGCCTGAGGGGGAGGAAAATCCTTGTCGCTGCGGGCTGCCGGCGGAAGCATCGGCGGCACAACCGGAAGCGCACGATGAGGATGACTTCACACTGGATCGGGATGGCGGCGGCGATGGCGGCGGCGGCGGGGCTCGGCAGCGCCGCATGGGCGGGCGGTTGGACGCCCTTGTTCAACGGGCGCGACCTTGAGGGCTGGACGCAGCGCGGCGGCAAGGCCCGCTACACGGTCGAGGACGGCGCGATCGTCGGCCACTCGGTGGTCGACACCGGCAACACGTTCCTGTGCACGGTCAGGGACTACGGCGATTTCATCCTTGAGTTCGAGTTCAAGGTCGACCCGCGGCTCAACTCCGGGGTGCAGATCCGCAGCCAGTGCTTCGACGAGCCGCGGGAATCCCAGTGGCAGGACCGCACGATCAAGGTGCCCGCCGGCCGCGTCCACGGCTATCAGGTCGAGATCGACCCGGACGTCAAGCGGGCGCGGATGTGGAGCGCGGGGATCTACGACGAGGCGCGGCGCGGCTGGCTGTGCCCGGGCGCACTGGCCGGCGACGAGGCCGCGTTTTCGCGCCAGGGGATGGACTGCTTCCACGCCGAGGGCTGGAACCACGTGCGCATCGAGGCGGTCGGCCCGTCGATCCGCACCTGGCTCAACGGCACCCCGCGCGCCGCGATCAACGACGAGTTGGCCCCGCGCGGCCTGATCGGTTTGCAGGTACACTCGATCGGCAGCGACCGGCGGGTCGAGGGCGCGCGGGTGAGCTGGCGCAACCTGCGGATCCGGGAACTGGCCCCCGGCAGCGGGCCGAACACGCTGAGCGCGGCCGAGATCAAGGACGGCTGGTGCCTGCTGTGGGACGGCGCGACCGCCGACGGCTGGCGCGGCGCGAAGTCCGACGCGTTCCCTGCCACGGGCTGGGAGATCAAGGACGGCGTGCTGGTCGTCCACGAGGGCGGCGGCGGCGAGTCGCAGCAGGGCGGAGACATCGTCACCCGGCAGCGCTTCGCGCGCTTCGAGCTGCAGCTCGAGTTCCGGATCACCGCGGGGGCGAACAGCGGGATCAAGTACTTCTGCCAGCCCAACCTCGACCCGATCACCGGCAGCGGGGCGAAGGCCGCCACCGGCTCGGCGATCGGCCTCGAGTACCAGATCCTCGACGACGCCCGCCACCCGGATGCCAAGATGGGGCGGGAGGGCAACCGCACCGTCGGCTCGCTCTACGACCTGATCACCGCCGACCGCGCCAAGCAGGTCGAGCCGCCCGGCCAGTGGAACCACGCCCGGATCGTCACCGACGGCACCCGCGTCGAGCACTGGCTCAACGGCCGCATGGTCGTCGCCTACACCCGCGGCGACGCGGCGTTCCGCAAGCTGGTTGCCAACAGCAAGTACCGGACGATCCCCGGCTTTGGCGAGTGGGCCGACGGCCACCTGCTGCTTCAGGACCACGGCAACCGGGTCGAGTTCCGCAACCTCAAGGTGCGCGTGCCGGCGATGCCGAAGTGAGCCGAAGTGAGCGGGCCTATCTGGCCAGCCAGCCGCCGGCGACGAACTGGGGCCATTTCAAGGTGCCGGGCTGCTGGCCGGGGATCACCGACTACATGCAGAAGGACTGCCAGACGCTGCATGCGCACCCGGCATGGAAAAACGTGAAACCGGACGCCATCGCCGGCGCCTGGTACCAGCGCGAGATCACCATCCCCGCCGCCTGGGAGGGCCGCCGCATCAGCCTGCACGTCGAGTGCCTGAACTCCCTCGCCGCGGTCTACGTCGACGGGAACCGCGCGGGCGAACTGCGCTTCCCGGGGGGCGAGGTCGGGCTAACGGCCTTGTGCCGCCCCGGCGGCCGGCACCTGCTGGGCCTGCGCGTGGCCGCCATGCCGCTCAAGGCGGTGATGCTGTCCCACGGCGACAGCGCGTCGGCACGGGAGGTGCAGGGCACGGTGGCGCGGCGGGGCCTGTGCGGCGAGACGTCCATCTGGTGGCCACGCCGCGCAGCGGGCGGATCGCGGACGTGATGGTGACCACCTCGGTGCGCAAGGGGACGCTCGGGTGGAACGCCGCCCTGGAAGGGCTCGCGCAGGATGCGCCGGCCATCTCGGAGTGGCTCGAAGCGGGCGGACGGCTGCTGGCGGATCGGCTTGGACGAGGCCGATGCGAACGCCCTCCTGCCCTTCAAGATCTCCATGGCCAACGCGGAGCACATCGCCGCCTGCTTCACCCCCCGCGACCGCGCTTCCCTGCTGGTGGGAGTCGCCCCGGCCGATGTCCACAACCGCGATCCGCGTGAACTGCCGCTGCTCACCGCTGGCGCGCGGATCTACGGCGACGGCGTGTTTGAGGGGATCCGCGCGTAGCACGGCCGGGTGTTCCGCCTCGAGCAGCACCTCGAACGCCTGATGCGCTCGGCCCGCGCGATCAACCTGGACGTGGGCATGACCGGCGAGCAGCTGGGCGCCGCCACCCTGGAGACGCTGTGGGCCAACCGGCTCCACGACGCCTACATCCGCCTGGTGGTGACCCGCGGCGTCGGCGACCTGGGCATGGACCCGCGCAAGTGCCCGCACCCCAGCCGGTCACCCCGCCCACCGCGGCCGGCGCCCTCGAGGGGATCACCCGCAACTGCGTCATGGAGCTGGCCCGCAAGGCGGGCATGGAGGTGGTGGAGGCCTTCTTCACCCCTACGACCTCCACACCTCCGAGGAGATGCTTCTAACAGGCACGGCCGCGGAAGTGGTGCCGGTGGTGCGGCTGGACTCCCGCCCGATCGGCAGCGGCAGGCCGGGCCCGGTGACGCAGCGGCTGATCACCGCCTACCGCGCCCTGACCCGGCAGGAGGGGAAGGCGATCTACGCCTGAGGGGGGGGGCGGGTTACGCCGCGGCAGGCGGACCTGTGGCAGGAAATGCGCTCTTTTCGCCTTGCTTTCCCTCTCGGGGTCCCGTCGTATGCCTGCCGCGACCCCCGCGCGCCCGCGCCCGTTTTCCGGCCCATCCGGTGCGGTCGCGGCAAACCTGAAGAAACAACTCCCTGCGATCCACGAAGGAGACCCTCATGAAAAACCTGCTCATGACCCTCGGCCTGCTGTCGATGTTCCTTGCCCCTGCCATCGCCGCCCCCGAGAAGGATCCGAATGCAGCGCCCGGAGACGCGATTCTCGGCACCTGGTTCAACGAGGAAAAGGACGCCAAGATCGACGTCTACAAGCAGAACGGCAAGTATTTCGGCAAGGTCATCTGGATGAAGAACCCGCTGGACGCCAACGGCAAGCCGAAGACCGACGTCGAAAACCCCGATCCCAACCTGAGAAGCCGGCGCCGCCTGGGGCTGGTCATCCTCACCGACCTGGCCCACAAGGCCGGCGCCAAGTATGCACAGGGGAAGGTGTACGACCCGAAGTCGGGCAAGACCTATTCCGCGCAGGCTGAACTGGCCGGCAACAACAAGCTGAAGCTGCGCGGCTACATCGCCGTCAGCCTGATCGGCCGCACCAGCGAGTGGACCCGCGCGCAATAGGGGCTCCCCTGCCGGGCTGACCGGCAGGCAGGGTGCTTGCAGCAGGATCCTGCGGTGATCATCCGGGCACGGCGCGGGGATTTGCGGGGCCATGGCATCATCCCGGGACACTGGATGAAGACCTTCCATCCCACCGATCACCGGCCCGCCAGGCATCCGGAGGAGGCCCAACGATGGAAACCGATTCCGGCAAACAGCCGCCCTCGTTGCTCGTCGCGCTGGACGGTCGGGAGGTCTGCCGGTTCCTGCGCGGCGGGATTCCGGCGGAAAGGAAGCCGTCGTTTCATCTGGACCGGCCCGGGGGCACGCTCGAGTTCCACGATCCCCTGGCCGAGCCGCACCGGCACGCGCTGGACACCGAGCAGGGATGGCTGCACATGAGCATCCGGGTCACGGCAGGCCTGGCCTGTCAGGCGGACATCGTGGTCACCGGCGACGAGGCTTTCGACGAGGGCGCCTTCCAGCGGGGCGAGGCCCAGGGAATCCGGTTCCAGCCGTTCTTCCTGACCGGGGGATTGTACTCGAACGAGATGTTTCGCGGGCGGGGTCTGTTCCGCCGCGGCCTGCACTACCGGGGGACGGTCTCGTCCGGGAATCTCTCGCTTTCCTGCACCTGCGACGACTGTCGGCGGTCGTTCCGGATCCGCTCGTTCCACGCCGGCTTCAGCAGCGTGGCCTATTTCTATTCCGATTCGGGAAAGCACACGCTGACAGTGAGCGACTCGGTCCCCGGCGCGCCGCCCGCCTTGAGCGAACCCGACCACGGACTGATGGCCCAACTGGAAGCACGGCTGCCGCTGGCGCCGGACGGGACACGGTTCCGTTATCTCAACCCGTTCCGGTGCCCACACTGCGGCGCCCCGTACATCGATTTCGCAAAACACCCGGAGGAACGGATCGAGGAGTACTGCGGCAACTACTTCATGGGCTGCCATCCGATGCACTACGATCCGGACCAGGCGCAGTAGCATGACGGCACCCGGGAACCACCTGTGCGCAGGTGGCCCCCCGCCGGTTCAACGCAGCAGCGGGAACAACGAGCTGAAGTCATCGCTCCAACGGATCGCCCGTTGCGGATGGCAGGAGCGCGCGAGCGCCCCGACCTCCGGATCGGCGCGAAACCGCGGGCTGCGGGCCAGCAACATCCACATCGACTGGCACCGGGTGGGGTCGGGCTTCATCACCAGGACCAGCAGCGGATCGAGGCCAAGGTCGCGGGCCTGGTTGGCGACCAGGCTGCTGAAGTCCATGAACCTGTTGGAGATGTTGACCGCCAGGATCGAGTCGTCGTCCCGCAGGTGCCGGGCATACAGCGCGAACGCCTCGCGGGTGAGCAGGTGCACCGGAACCGAGTCGCTCGAGAACGCGTCCATCGCCAGCACGTCGAACTGCTGCGGGCTGCCGCGCGCGAGCTCGCGCTCCAACGAAAGCCGCGCGTCGCCCTCGACGATCGCGATCTCGCCGGCCGAGTCGGCGAGGTAGGAAAAGAACGCGCTCCCGCCGCTGGCCCAGCGGATCACCGTCGGGTTGATCTCGTAAAACCGCACCCGGTCGCCGGCCTCGGCGAAGGCCGCAATGGTGCCGGCGCCCAGGCCGAGCACGCCGATGTGCAGCGGCATGCAGGCCAGGCGCCGCGGGTGGCGGCGCACCGCGAGGTCGATGCCGCTTCCGGGGCCGTAATAACTCACCGGCCCGGTGCGCAGTTCGCCGTCGACGTATTGGATCCCATGGTTGATCTGGCCGTGGGTGAGTTGGAGGCGCGGGCGGGCGCCGGTCGTGGCCGGCAGCACCTGGACCCGCAAGGTGCCGAAGAAACTGCGTTCGGCGGCGAGGCTCATGGCGCCGGTGGAGCGGATTCTAACGACCATGAAGCACTCGGCGAGGAAGATCACCGCGGCCACCGTGAAGCGCGGCCAGAACCAATGGCACGCCAGCCGCGAATGGCGCAGCCACAGTGCCGCGGCGAGGGCGGGCAGGGCGCTGATCGCGCCGGCCGCGGCCAGCTGCGCGGCGCCTGGCCAGGCCGGCGGCCAGCCGCCGGCGGCCGTCGCGGCCCGCAACCCGCAGAAGCACAGCAACCAGGCCGCGAGCCCGAAGTGCCACGGGTCGCCGCGATGGAACAGGGAAGAGCACGCCCAGTCCCAGCCAGACCAAGGGTTGCCGGAGTTTTCGGAAAAACCCTTTCATGACAGCTCCACTCAACACCCGCCCGGCCGAGGGAGCAAGGGCGTTTTTCGTTCCTCCCTCAAGGTGCCGGCCTGTCACCAGATGCGCGGTTTCCCTGCACGACATGCGCAGCAATCCACTGATGGAGGGCGGCCGGGTCACCATCGAGAAGGTGCGCGTCCTCGAATACCGCGGCAATCCGCACCAGCCCTGAACCCGGCCATCCCGCCCGGGCGCGGCCGGGAATGCGGCCCGCGCGGGCGCCGGCGGCGCGGGCTGCATGGCAGGCACGCGCGCGCGATCGCACGCGGGTTGGCGCCTTGGTCACCTGGCCAGCCAGCCGCCGTCGACGGCGAGGGTGCAGCCGTTGACGTAGTCGGAGGCGGCCGAGGCGAGGAAGACGACGGCGCCCTTGAGGTCGTCCGGGGCGCCCCAGCGGCCGGCGGGGATGCGCTCGAGGATCGCCTGGCTGCGGGCGGGGTCGGCGCGCAGGGGCGCGGTGTTGTCGGTGGCCATGTAGCCGGGGGCGATCGCGTTGGCGTTGATCCGCCTGGCGGCCAGCTCGTTGGCGAGCAGCCGGGTGAGCCCCTGGACCGCGCTTTTGGAGGCGGTGTAGGAGGGCACGCGGATGCCGCCCTGGAACGAGAGCATCGAGGCCACGTTGATGATCTTGCCGGGCGCGCCGCGCTCCAACAGGTAGGTGACGAACGCCTGGCTGAGGAAGAACACGGCGTCGAGGTTGACGGCGATCACGTCGTCCCAGTCCTTGGCGGTGAAGGCGGCGAAGTCGGCGCGGCGGATGATGCCGGCGTTGTTGACCAGGATGTCGAGGCGGCCGAGGGCGGCGGCGGCGTGGTCGACGACGCCGGGGATCGCGGTGCGGTCGGCGAGGTCGGCGACGATGGTCGCGGCGTTGCGGCCGAGCGCGTGGATGGCGGCCGCGGTGTCGGAGGCGGGCCCGATGTCGACGAGCGCGACGTCGGCGCCGGCCTCGGCGAGCGCGGTGGCCATGGCGGCGCCGAGGCCGCGGGCGGCGCCGGTGACGAGCGCGGCCCTGCCGTCGAGCCGGAAGGAGTCGAGGACGGTGCTCATTTCGGGCCGACCGTTCTATCAGAGCTCGATCTTCTTGAACCGTGGCACCAGCAGGTGCATGACGACCCAGGCGGCGACGTAGGCGCCGCCGCAGACCATGAACAGGATCCGGTAGCCGGATTCCACCCTGCCTAGCAGCTTGAAGTGGTCGAGCAGGATGCCGGCGAGCGCGGCGATCAGCAGGCCGCCCACCGCGCCGGCCATGCCGCCGATGCCGGTGACCGAGGCGACCGCCTTCTTGGGGAACATGTCCGAGACGGTGGTGAAGATGTTGGCCGACCACGCCTGGTGGGCGGCGCAGGCGAGGCCGATGACGAGCACGGCGAGCCAGGTGTTGACCTCGCCGAGCCTCATCGCGCCGAGAACGGTCAGCGGCACCAGCGCGTAGAGGAACATGGCGGTCTTGCGGGCGCGGCTGGCGTCCATCCCGAGCTCGATGAAGCGCTTCGGCAGGTAGCCGCCGAAGACGCTGCCGAAGGTGGCGATCGTGTAGACCACCGCCACCGCCACCGGCCAGATGATCAGGCCGGGGACGTTGGCCGCCTGCAGCAGGTCCGACTGGCCGAACAGGTTCGAGAACTGCTTGGTTTCCCTGAGCACGGCGTCGAGCGTGAGGCCGTCCGGCAGGCCGTCCGGGTAGGCCGCCAGCACCTTGGCCCGGTTGTCGTCGGCGAGATAGGCGGGCAGCCAGAACAGGTAGAACCACCAGATCGGGTCGGTCATGAACTTGCCGAAGAAGAACGCCCAGGTCTGGCGGAACCGGAGCAGCCGGAACCACGAGATCTTCTCCCTGACCGCGTCCTCCTGGTTCTCCGCCTGCTCGTCGACGTCGCTGTGGATGTGATCATACTCGGCCTGGCCCAGCCTGCCGGCGGCGAGCTTCGCCTTGGGCGGCGCATACATCGCGTACCAGAAGAACAGCCAGAGCAGGCCGACGGCGCCGGTGAGCACGAACGCCCACTGCCAGCTCCAGCCGAGGAAGTAGTGGGTGGCGAGCCAGGGCACGCACAGCGGGGCGATGATCGAGCCGATGTTGGTGCCGGAGTTGTAGATGCCGGTGGCCAGCGCGCGTTCCTTCTTCGGGAACCACTCGGCGATCGTCTTGTTGGCCGCGGGGAAGTTGCCGGCCTCGGTGACCCCGAGCGCGGCGCGCCAGAAACCGAAGCTGAACGGGCCGGTGGCGAACCCGTGGCCCATCGCCGCGATGCTCCAGCCGATCAGCGAGAGCCCGTAGCCGTGCTTGCTGCCGACCTTGTCGATCACCCGGCCGATGCCCAGCAGACCCGCGGCGTAGGCGATCTGGAAGGCCATCACGACGCCGGCGTATTCCTTCTCGCCGGTGCTTTCGGGGTTCAGCTTGAGGATCGGCAGCAGGGTGTCCTTGAGCAGGCCGAGGACGTTGCGGTCGAGGTAGTTGATGGTGGTGGCGGCGAAGATCAGGGCGCAGATCGTCCAGCGGTGGCGGCCGACGTGTTGACTGACGGAGGCGAGGGGCATGGTGTCGGTGGTTCGGATTGGGCGGGGGCGGGCGGGTGGAACGGGTGGCGGATCAACTCGGAAACGGGAATCGAAACCGGGGATTACGGGGATTTGGAGGATTATCGATGAGTCATGGAGAACTTCCGGATCATCCGTTGAGTGTGAGAATCGCGCGCACCAACTTGTTCAGAATCACCGTAATCCTCGTAATCCTCGGTTCTTGTTTCGGACCCCGTCGTCAGCGCAGGTCGGGGATCGGCGCGGGGTCCATGTCGTCGAAGCGCTGGTTTTCCCCGCCCATGCCCCAGACGAAGGCGTAGGGGCCGGTGCCGGCGCCGCAGTGGATCGACCACGGTGGGGAGAGGACGAGCTGTTTTTCGCCGACCCACAGCGCGCGGGTTTCGTGGGGCTCGCCCATCAGGTGGGCGACGCGGTGGCCGGGGGCGAGGTCGAAGTAGAGGTAGACTTCGCTGCGGCGGTCGTGGGTGTGGGGCGGCATCGTGTTCCACACGCTGCCCGGCTGAAGCACGGTGAAGCCCATCACCAGCTGGCAGCTGCGGATCCCGTCCTCGTGGATGTACTGGTGGAGGTGGCGCTCGTTGGCGTCGGCCTGGGACCCGAGCGCGCGGCGGGTGGCGTCGGCCGGCGTGGCGTGGGTCGTCGGGTGGGCGGCGTGGGCCGGGTAGCTGAGCAGATAGAATGCGGCGGGCGCGGCCGGGTCGGCGGATGAGAACGCGACGCTGCGGCTGCCGCGGCCGACGTAGAGGCAGTCGCGGGGGGCCAGCTGGTGGCGGGTGCCGTCGACCTCGACGGCGCCGGGCCCGCCGACGTTGATCACGCCGAGCTCGCGGCGCTGGCAGAAGTGGTCGGCGCGCAGCTGGGGGCCGGCCTCGAGCGCGAGGGGTGCGGCGCCCGGCACCGCGGAGCCGACGATCGCCCGGTCGAGGTCGGTGCAGACCAGGCGGATGACGCCCGGTTCGAACAGGTCGGCGATCAGGAACCCGGCGCGCAACGCGGCGGTGTCCATCGTGCGGTAGCGCACGACGTCGGGGCAGCGGTGGAGTTGCATGCGGCGGTCGCGATTGTCCATGCGGCGGCCGCAGCGGCAAGGGCAAAGCGGGCGGCGCCCAGTCAGGCGCTCTGCATGTCCTCTTCCTCCTCTTCCTCCTCTTCCTCCTCCTCTTCGTCGAGGCCCTCGGGGGCGGCGGCGCGGGGGACCGGCGCGGGTTCCTCGACGGTGAACTCGAAGTCCGACTCGCGGTGCCCCTCGAAGCCGGTGCCGGCCGGGATCAGGTGGCCCATGATCACGTTCTCCTTGAATCCCACCAGGTAGTCGACCTTGCCGAGGGTGGCGGCGTCGGTGAGCACGCGGGTGGTGTCCTGGAACGAGGCGGCGGAGATGAACGAGTCGGTTTCCAGCGAGGCCTTGGTGATCCCGAGCAGGACCGGCTCGCCCTCGGCGGGCTTGCCGCCCTGGGCGGTGACCCGGGCGTTGGCCTGGTTGAACGTAGTGCGGTCCACCTGGTCGCCCCACAGGAACTCGTCGACGTCGCCCGGGTCGGTGATCTTCACCTTGCGCAGCATCTGGCGGATGATGATCTCGATGTGCTTGTCGTTGATCTCCACCCCCTGGACCCGATAGACCGCCTGCACCTCGTTGACGAGGTGTTCCTGGAGCTCCTGCGCGCCGCAGGCTTCCAACAGGTCCTCGGGGGCCACCGGGCCCTCGGTCAGCTGGTCGCCGCGCTTCACGCGGTCGCCGTCGGTGACGATGATGTGCCGGCCCATGGGCACGAGGTGCTCGACCTGCTCGCCGCTGGCGAGGTCGGTGACGACGATGCGCTTCTTGCCGCGGACGTTGGCGCCGAACGAGACCTCGCCGTCGATCTTGGAGATCACGCAGGCGTCCTTGGGGCGGCGGGCCTCGAACAGCTCGGCCACCCGCGGCAGGCCGCCGGTGATGTCCTTGGTGCGCGAGACCTTGCGCGGGGTCTTGGCCAGCAGGGTGCCGGCGGCCACCTTGCCGCCCTCCTTGACCGAGAGGTGGGCGCCGACCGGGATCGAGTAGCTGGCGACCACCTCCTTGGTCTTCTCGTCGATGATCACCGCCTGCGGGTGGAGGTCCTCCTTGTGGTCGGTGACCACCATCCCCTTCTTGCCGGTCTCCTTGTCGGTCTCCGACTGCACGGTGATGCCGGGGATCATGTCGCGGAACTCGACCCGCCCGGTCTTCTCGGTGAGGATCGGCACGTTGTACGGGTCCCAGGTGGCGATCAGGTCGCCCTTCTTCACCTTGTCGCCGTCCTTGATCGTGATCACCGAGCCGATGACGACGGTCTGGCTCTCGAGTTCGAGGCCGTCCTTGTCGCGCACCGAGACCGAGCCGTTCTTGTTGAGGGCGACCCAGATGGGGGCGCCCTTGTCGTCGACGCTCTCGACCACGCGCAGGTCCTTGTAGACCACGGTGCCGGGGTTCTTGGCGCGGACGATCGGCTGCTTGAAGGTGGACGCGGCGACGCCCCCGACGTGGAACGTGCGCATCGTCAGCTGGGTGCCGGGCTCGCCGATCGACTGGGCGGCGATGATGCCGACGGCCTCGCCGACCTTGACGTCGCGGCTGGTGGCGAGGTTCAGGCCGTAGCACTTCTTGCAGCAGCCGCGCTCGCTCTCGCAGGTCAGGACCGAGCGGATCTTGAGGCGCTCGTAGCCGATGCGCTCGATCGCGTCGGCCTGGGCCTCGCCGATCAGGCCGTCGACCTCGACGATCACCTCGCCGGAGACCGGGTCCTTGACCTGCTCGCACGAGACGCGGCCGTAGATCCGGCTGGCGAGCGAGGCGGCCTCCTCGTCGACGTCGAAGATCGGCTGCACGGTGATGCCGTTGACCGTGCCGCAGTCCTCCTGGGTGACGATCACGTCCTGGGCGACGTCGACGAGCTTGCGGGTCATGTAGCCGGAGTCGGCGGTCTTGAGCGCGGTGTCGGCGAGGCCCTTGCGGGCGCCGTGGGTGGAGATGAAGTATTCGAGCACCGAGAGGCCCTCGCGGAAGTTGGAGGTGATCGGGCGCTCGATGATCTCGCCGGACGGGTTGGCCATCAGGCCGCGCATGCCGGAGAGCTGCTTGATCTGGCTCTTGTTGCCGCGCGCGCCGGAGTCGACCATCATGAACAGCGGGTTGGGCAGCTTCATGGGGGCGGCGGGCTCGTCCTTGCCCGCGCCCTCGTTGTACTCGAGCTTGCGGTAGAGGGCGTTGGCGATCATGTCGGTGGCGCCGGTCCAGATGTCGACGATCTTCTGGTAGCGCTCGCCGTCGGTGATCACGCCGTTGCGGTACTGCTTCATCACCTTCTCGACCTCGGCGTAGGCCTTGGCGATCTCGCCCCTCTTCTCGTCGGGGATGACCATGTCGACGATGCCGATCGAGGTGCCCGAGCGGGTGGCCTCGCGGAAGCCGAGGCTCTTGAGGTCGTTGAGGGTGGCGACGGTGCGCTCGATGCCGGCGGCCTGGCAGCAGCGCCAGATCACGTCGCCCATCTGCTTCTTGCCGATCGCGCGGTTGATGAAGCCGAGGCCGGCGGGCCAGATCTCGTTGAAGCGGACGCGGCCGGGGGTGGTCTCGAGGATCTTGGCGTGCTTGTCGCCGAACACGGTGTCGCGGCCGAGGTCCGGGTTGCGCAGGCGGATCCAGGTGTGGTAGCCGATCTTGCGCGAGGCGAGGGCGAACTCGACCTCGGAGCCGTTCTCGAACAGGGGCATGTGGACCTGGCGCTCGCGCTCGGTGGCGGTGCGCTCGCGGGCCCAGGTCAGGTAGTAGCAGCCGAGGATGATGTCCTGCGAGGGGGTGGTGATCGGCCGGCCGCTGGCGGGCGAGAAGATGTTGTTAGGGGCGAGCATCAGCTGGCGGGCCTCCATCTGGGCCTCGACCGAGAGCGGGACGTGGACGGCCATCTGGTCGCCGTCGAAGTCGGCGTTGTAGGCGGTGCAGACGAGCGGGTGGACGCGGATCGCCTCGCCCTCGATGAGCTTGGGCTCGAAGGCCTGGATCGACAGGCGGTGGAGGGTGGGGGCGCGGTTGAGCAGGACGGGGTGGCCCTTGGTGACCTCGGCGAGGATGTCCCAGACCTCCCTGCTCTTGCGGTCGATCATCTTCTTGGCCGAGCGCACGGTGTGGCAGTAGCCGAGTTCCTTGAGGCGGCGGATGATGAACGGCTCGAACAGGGTGAGCGCCATCTTCTTGGGCAGGCCGCACTGGTTGAGGGCGAGTTCCGGGCCGATGACGATCACCGAGCGGCCGGAGTAGTCGACGCGCTTGCCGAGCAGGTTCTGGCGGAAGCGGCCGCCCTTGCCCTTGAGCATGTCCGAGAGGCTCTTGAGCGGGCGGTTGCCGGCGCCGGTGACCGCGCGGCCGTGGCGGCCGTTGTCGAACAGGGCGTCGACGGCCTCCTGGAGCATCCGTTTCTCGTTGCGGATGATGACCTCCGGGGTCTTGAGCTGGAGCAGGTTCTTGAGCCGGTTGTTGCGGTTGATGACGCGGCGGTAGAGGTCGTTGAGGTCGGAGGTGGCGAAGCGGCCGCCCTCGAGCGGGACCAGCGGGCGCAGGTCCGGCGGGATCACCGGCAGCACGGTGAGGACCATCCACTCGGGGCGCGACCTGGAGGCGGCGAAGCCCTGGGCGATCTTGAGGCGCTTGGTGAGCTTCTTGCGCGTCTGCTTCGAGCGGGTGGCCTCCATCTGGGCCTCGAGTTCCTTGATCAGGGAGTCGAGCTCGATCTGGGCGAGCAGGTCCTGGATTGCGGCGGCGCCCATGCCGGCGCGGAACGACCCTTCGCCGTAGGCCTCCTCGGCCTCGTCGAACTCGGTCTCGGTGAGCAGCTGGCCGCAGGCCAGCGGGGTGGTGCCGGGGTCGGTGACGACGTAGTCCTCGTAGTAGATCACCCGCTCGAGGTGGCGGGCGCTCATGTCGAGCATCAGGCCGATGCGGCTGGGCATGCACTTGTAGAACCAGATATGGCTGACGGGCACGGCGAGCTCGATGTGTCCCATGCGCTCGCGGCGGACGCGGCTGAGGGTGACCTCGACGCCGCAGCGGTCGCAGGTCACGCCCTTGTGCTTGATGCGCTTGTATTTGCCGCAGGCGCACTCCCAGTCGCGCTGGGGGCCGAAGATGCGCTCGCAGAACAGGCCGCCCTTTTCGGGCTTGAAGGTGCGGTAGTTGATGGTTTCGGGGTTTTTGACCTCGCCGCGGCTCCACGACCGGATGACCTCCGGGGAGGCGACGGTGATCGAGACCTGGTCGAAGGCCTCCGGCCGTTCGTCGACGCCGAAGAGCTCGCGGAGATTGGTGTCCACACTCATGATGTCTTGGCTTGCTGGGGTTGGCGCCGGGCGGGGGCGGTGGTGGTGTTGGAAGGCGGGCGGCTCACACGGTGAGGTGGTCGAGGGAGAAGTCGGCGCCCGGGGCGGCGAGGTCGGCGCCGCCGCGCCGGCCGGGCCTGACGTCGAGGCCGAGGGACTGCATCTCCTTGATCAGGACGTTGAACGACTCGGGGGTTCCGGCCTCGAGGGTGTTGTCGCCCTTGACGATCGCCTCGTAGATGCGGGTGCGGCCCTGGACGTCGTCGCTCTTGACGGTGAGGAGTTCCTGGAGGGTGTAGGCGGCGCCGTAGGCCTCGAGCGCCCACACCTCCATCTCGCCGAAGCGCTGGCCGCCGTACTGGGCCTTGCCGCCGAGCGGCTGCTGGGTGACGAGGCTGTAGGGGCCGACGGCGCGGGCGTGGATCTTGTCGGCGACGAGGTGGCCGAGCTTGAGCATGTAGATGTAGCCGACGACGACCGGCTGGTGGAACGGCTCGCCGGTGCGGCCGTCGAAGAGGGTGCTCTTGCCCTTGACCGAGCCGTCCCGGCCGTCGCCGATCCAGCGGAACCCCTGGCCGGAGGGTTCGTTGGACTTGCGCTTGCGGGTCTTGCCGGTGCCGTCGCCGACGGTGTCGATGCCGTCGACCTTCTTGGCCTCGCTCATGAACTCCCAGATCTTGTCCTCCCTGATGCCGTCGAAGATCGGGGTGGCGATGGTGATGCCGAGGGCCCTGGCGGCCACGCCGAGGTGGGTTTCGAGGACCTGGCCGACGTTCATGCGGGAGGGGACGCCGAGGGGGTTGAGGACGATGTCGACGGGGGTGCCGTCGTCGAGGAAGGGCATGTCCTCGTCGGGGACGATGGTGGCGACCACGCCCTTGTTGCCGTGGCGGCCGGCCATCTTGTCGCCGACCGAGAGCTTGCGCTTGGTGGCGACGAAGACCTTGACCTCCTTGATCACGCCGGGGTCGACCTCGTCGCCGCTCTCGAGCTGGTCGAGCTTGCGTTCGCGCTCGCTGTCGAGCTCGGCGAAGCGGCCCTCGAAGCTGCCGATGATCTCGATGATCTTGTTGCGGATCGGGCTGGGGTCGATCTCGATGTGGTCGTGGACGGCGGCGAGCTTGCGCAGCAGGGTCTTGGTGATCTTGCGGTTGGCGGGGATGATGATCTCGCCGGACTGGGCGTTGACGACGTCGAGGGGGATCTTCTCGCCGAGCAGGATGTCGGAGAGCTTCTCGGTGAGCTGGTCGGTGAGCTGGTCGGCCTTCTTCTTGTGCTCGTCGTTGATCCGCTTGAGCTGCTTCTTGAGCTCGTTGGGGTCGAGCTTGTCGGCGTGCTTCTTGGCGAGGCCGTGGCTTGAGACGCGGATGTCCTGGACGATGCCGGTGCAGCCGGAGGGCACGCGCAGGGAGGTGTCCTTCACGTCGGCGGCCTTTTCGCCGAAGATGGCGCGCAGCAGGCGTTCCTCGGGGGCGAGCTCGGTTTCGCTCTTGGGGGTGATCTTGCCGACGAGGATGTCGCCGGGTTTGACCTCGGCGCCGATGCGGACGATGCCGTCGTGGTCGAGGTTGCGCAGGGCGTCCTCGCCGACGTTGGGGATGTCGCGGGTGATTTCCTCGGGGCCGAGCTTGGTGTCGCGGGCGGCGACCTCGAACTCGGCGATGTGGATCGAGGTGAAGACGTCCTCCTTGACGACGCGCTCGGAGATGACGATGGCGTCCTCGAAGTTGTAGCCGTTCCAGGGCATGAAGGCGACCAGCACGTTGCGGCCGAGGGCGAGTTCGCCGCGGTCGGTGTTGGGGCCGTCGGCGAGCAGGTCGCCCTTGCGGACCTTCTGGCCGCGGCGGACGAACGGCGTCTGGTTGATGCAGGTGCCGGCGTTGGAGCGCATGAACTTGCGCAGCGGATAGACGGTGACGCCCTTGGCGGGGTTGTTCTTCACCGACTCGGCGTCGCTGAGGAACTTCTCGTCGGAGACCGGCAGGGTGCCGTCGGGGGTGGTGACGATGACCTCGGCGGTGGCGGCGGCGACGACGCCGTCGGCCTCGGCGATGATCACGGCGCGGGAGTCGCGGGCGGCCTTGGCCTCGAGGCCGGTGCCGACGAGCGGGGTTTCGCTCATCAGCAGGGGGACGCCCTGGCGCTGCATGTTGGAGCCCATCAGGGCGCGGTTGGCGTCGTCGTGCTCGAGGAACGGGATCAGGCCGGCGGCGACGGACACGAGCTGCTTGGGCGAGACGTCCATGTAGTCGACCTTGGCGGGGTCGATCTCGATGAACTCGCCGCCGGCCTCGCGGGCGGTGACCTTTTCGTTGAGGAAGCGGCCGGCCTTGTCGATCGGGTTGTTGGCCTGGGCGATGAGGAAGCGTTCCTCCTGGTCGGCGGTGAGGTATTCGATCTCGTTGGAGACCTTGCCGTTGCGGACGCGGCGGTAGGGGGTTTCGATGAACCCGAACTCGTTGATCCGGGCGTAGATGCACATCGAGTTGATGAGGCCGATGTTGGGGCCCTCGGGGGTTTCGATCGGGCAGATGCGGCCGTAGTGGGAGGGGTGGACGTCGCGGACCTCGAAGCCGGCGCGGTCGCGGTTGAGGCCGCCTGGGCCGAGGGCGGAGAGGCGGCGCTTGTGGGTCAGCTCGGCCAGCGGGTTGGTCTGGTCCATGAACTGGCTGAGCTGGCTGCGGCCGAAGAAGTCGCGGACCACGGCGCTGAGGGCCTTGGGGTTGATGAGCTTCTGGGGGGTCATGCCCTCGATGTTGACGTCGAACAGGGTCATGCGTTCCTTGACCAGGCGCTCGGTGCGGGCGAGGCCGACGCGGCACTGGTTGGCGAGCAGTTCGCCGACGGCGCGCACGCGGCGGCTGCCGAGGTGGTCGATGTCGTCGATCACGCCCTCGCCCTTCTTGAGGCGGAGGAGGTATTTGACGGCGTGGAGGAAGTCGTCGGGGACCATGACCCGCTGTTCGGGGTCGACGTCGAGGCCGAGCTTCTGGTTGATCTTGTAGCGCCCGACGCGGGTCATGTCGTACTTCTTGGGGTCGAAGAACAGGCGCTTGAGCAGGGCGCGGGCGTTGGTGGCGGTGGGGGGGTCGCCGGGGCGGAGTTTGCGATAGATGTCCTTGAGGGCGGACTCCTCGTCGCGGGCGGGGTCCTTGCGCAGGCTCTTGAGGAGGATTTCGTCCTCGCGGCTGTCGAGCACCTCGACCTGCTTGTGGCCGAGGGCGAGGAGCTGGCGGACGATGCCGATGGTGAGCGGCTCGTAGGCCTTGGCGACGACGGTGTCGTCGTCGAGGATGTCCTCGAAGGGGACCTTGTGGCCGAGTTCCTGCTCGTCCATGCGGTCCTCGAGCGCGAGGGACTCGGGGGCGTAGAAGCGGTTGACGATGTCGCGGTCGGTGGCGAAGCCGAGGGCGCGCAGGAAGGTGGTGGCGAGGAACTTGCGGCGGCGGCGGCGGCGGTCGAGGTAGACGTAGAGCAGGTCGTTGGTGTCGAACTGGACCTCGAGCCAGGAGCCGCGGTCGGGGATGATGCGGAACGAGTGGAGGATCTTGCCGTTGAGGTGGGTGGTGGTTTCGAAGCAGATGCCGGGGGAGCGGTGGAGCTGGGAGACGATGACGCGCTCGGCGCCGTTGATGATGAAGGTGCCGCGGCGGGTCATCATCGGCAGTTCGCCCATGTAGACGCGTTCCTTCTTGGTGCCGGTTTCGTCCTTGAGCTTGAAGTTGACGTAGAGGGCGGCGCTGAAGCTTTCGCCGTTGCGCAGGGCCTCGAGGGAGGTGGAGCTTGGCTCGGCGATCTCGTAGCTGACGAAGTCGAGCTCGATGGTTTCGTCGTAGCTCTTGATCGGGAAGACCTCGCGGAAGACCTGCTGGAGGCCGCTGTCGGAGCGCTCGGAGGGGGGGATTTCCTTCTGCAGGAATTCCTCGTAGGAGCGGCTTTGGATCTCGATCAGGTTCGGCGGCTCAATCACTTCCTCGATGCTGCCGAAGTAGAGTCGTTCGCCCATGGTGGTGCTTGCTGCCGGTGGTTGGATGGAGGCGGCGGCGCCGCGGCCCGGGGGGGGCTGCGGCGGTCGCGCGGGTGCCGGACGGATCCGGCGCGGGCAGTCGCGGGAGTGGCTGTCCGCGCCGGAGCCGGACCGGGGTCCCGCGGGGCGCGGGGTGGCGCCCGGCGGGGACACAGATCCGGTGGCGGGGTGGTGGTTACTTGATCTCGATCTTGGCGCCCGCCTCCTCGAGCTTTTTCTTGGCGGCGTCGGCGGCGTCCTTGTTGACGGCCTGGAGGACCGGGGTGGGGGCGCTTTCGACGAGCTTCTTGGCCTCGGCGAGGCCGAGGCCGCTGACGACCTCGCGCACCGCCTTGATGACGGCGATCTTGTTGCCGCCGATTTCGGCGAGCACGACGTCGAACTCGGTTTTCTCCTCGACCGGTTCGGCGGGGCCCTGGGCGGCGGCGGCGGCGACGGCCACCGGGGCGGCGGCGCTCACTCCCCATGCTTCCTCCAGTTTCTTGACCAGTTCGGCGGCTTCCAGGACGGTGAGCTTGCCGAGTTCCTCTGCGATAGTAGCGATGTCAGCCATGTGTTTTGTCGATTCGGTGTCGCCGCGCCGGGGAGCCTCCCGGCATTTGAGGACCGCGGCCGCGGTCCCGACGAGGAACCATTGGTGGGTTCAGGAGCCGGCGCGTGGGCGCCGGGACCATCTGTTCAGATTGGGATGCGGGCGGGCGGTTCAAGCGTCCGGGTTGAAGTTCGCCCGGATGACGCGGGCGAGGGAGGCGGCCGGCTCGTTGATGGTGCGGAGCAGCTGGGTGGCCGGGGCGTTGATGGTGGCGAGCAGGCGGCTGAGGAGGACGTCGCGTGCGGGCAGGTCGGCGACGGCGCGGCACTGGTCCTGGTCGAGCACGGCGTGGTCGAGGATGGCGGCGCGGATGCCGGGTTTCTTGAACTCCTTCTCGAAGTTCTTGACCACCTTGGCGGCGGCGGCGAAGTCGCTTGCGCCGGTGATGAAGGCGGTCTGGCCGGTGAGCGCGTCGGCGAGGTCGGGCAGGCCGGCATCGGCGAGGGCGCGGCGCATGAAGCTGTTCTTGGCGACGTGGCACTCGGCGCCGGCGGCGGCGAGGCGGTTGCGCAGCTCGCCGAACTGGGGCACGGTCATGCCGGTGTATTCGACGACGAGGACGAACGGGGAGGCGTTGACGCGCTCGAGCAGGGTGCCGATGATGATTTGCTTGTCGGGGTTCATGGGTGGCGTGGGTGGCGGGGCTCAGTGGAGGAGTGCGAACACCGACGGTTCGATTGGCAGGCCGGGGCACATGGCGGCGGCGACGGTGACGCTGCGGATGTAGTTGCCCTTGGCGGCGGGGGGCTTGGCCTTGACCACGCTGTCGATGAAGGCGCGGGCGTTTTCGACCAGGTTGTCGGGGGTGAACGAGGTGCGGCCGATGGGGCCGGCGATGTTGCCGTTCTTGTCGAGCTTGTAATCGATGCGGCCGGCCTTGACCTCGCGCACGGCCTTGCCGGTGTCGGCGGTGACGGTGCCGGTTTTGGGGTTGGGCATGAGGCCGCGGGGGCCGAGGATGCGGGCGATCTTGCGCACTTCGGTCATTGCCTCCGGGGTGGCGATGGCGGCGTCGAAGTCGGTGAAGCCCTCCTGGACCTTTTTGATCAGGTCCTCGAAGCCGACGAACTCGGCGCCGGCCTCCTTGGCGGCGGCGGCCGGTTCGCCCTGGGCGAACACGGCCACGCGGACGTTTTTGCCGGTGCCGTGGGGCAGCGAGACGCTGCCGCGGACCATCTGGTCGCTCTTGCGCGGGTCGACGCCGAGGTGGAAGGAGACGGTGACCGTGGGGTCGAACTTCGGGGCCGGGAAGTTCTTCACGGTGGCGACGGCCTCTTCGAGGCTGTAGGTCCTGCCGGGTTGGACGAGGGCGGCGGCTTTCTGGTAGCGTTTGCTGCGGTAGTGCATGGTCTGGGGTTGCAGTGCGGGCGGATCCCGCGTCGGCGGGACCCTCCTGCGGTGTGGGGCGGCCGCGCCGGGGCGGGGCCGGAAGGGGGTCACATGCCCTCGATTTCGAGGCCCATCTGGCGGGCGGTGCCGGCGAGGATCCGGGCGGCGGCCTCGGGGTCGCGGGCGTTGAGGTCGGGCATCTTGATCTTCACCACCTCCATCAGCTGGGCCTTGGTGATCTTGCCGACCTTGGTCTTGTTCGGTTCGCCGGATCCGGACGCCAGCCCGGCGGCCTTCTTGAGCAGGTTGGCGGTGGGCGGCTTCTTGGTGATGAAGGTGAACGAGCTGTCCTTGAAGACGGTGATGACCACCGGCAGGATGTCGCCCGACTGGCCCTGGGTGGCGGCGTTGAACTCCTTGCAGAAGCCCATGATGTTGACGCCGGCCTGGCCGAGGGCGGGGCCGACCGGGGGCGACGGGTTGGCGGCGCCGGCCGGGATCTGCAGTTTGATGATCGCTTTGATTTCCTTGGCCATGGTGATGAGCGGGTAGCGGGGATGGGGGTGGGGGCGGCGGTCAGGCGCGTTCGACCTGCCAGTATTCCAGTTCGACCGGGGTGGAGCGGCCGAAGATCGTGACCGCGACGCGCAGCTTGCCGCGTTCCGGGTCGATCTCCTCGACCACCCCGTTCTGGCTCTGGAACGGGCCGTCGGCCACCTTCACGGTGTCGCCGACCTCGAAGCTGATGGCGGGCCGCACGCTGTCCTCGCGCTCGGCGATCTGGGCGAGCATCGCATCGACCTCCCTGGGGCGCATCGGTGCGGGCTTGTCCTTGGTGCCGGCGAACCCGATCACGCCCTCCATCTCCTTGATGAAGTACCAGGTGCGGTCCATGAGGTTGCCGTCCTGGTCGAGCAGGTGCATGTTGACGATGATGTAGCCGGGGAAGAACTTGCGGCGGGTCTCGGTCTTCTTGCCGCGCCGGATCTCCGACACCATCTCGGTGGGGACCAGCACGTCATAGACGAGATCGCCGAGTTCCTCCCGGGCGGCGGTGCGCAGGATGCGGGTGCGGACCTTTTGTTCCTGGCCTGACAGGACGTGGACGACGTACCACTGTCTGCGGGGTTCCGGGACGCGCGACATCTGTTGGGGCTGGGGGACGGCGGCGGCGCTCAGCGGCCAAGGCCGGTGATGAAGGTGATGACCTGGGTGTGGATGAAGTCCCACAGCGACACGAAGCCCGCGAGCAGGACCATGGCGACCAGCACGACGACGGTGGAGTCAATCAGTTCCTTGTACTTCTTGAATCCCTTGATCTTCGGGTCGGACTCCCAAGGCCAGGAAGCCTTGCGGAGTTCGCCCTTCACCTCGCCGAGGAATGCCGAGACCTTCTTGAACATGCTGGCTGGTCGTTGCTGGAACGGGTGGCAGGACAGGCGGGACTCGAACCCACAACCCTCGGTTTTGGAGACCGATGCTCTGCCAATTGAGCTACTGTCCTGTGGCGGCGATGGTGGGGCGTCCCGGATGGTCGCCCGGGAAGCCCCTGCTGTCCAGTGGTCGTGCCGGGGCCGGGGCGCCGGCGCGAGGACCGGATTGGTGTGGGTCAGTCGAGGATGTCGGAAACGCGGCCGGCGCCGACGGTGCGTCCGCCCTCACGGATGGCGAAGCGCATCGTCTTTTCCATCGCGATCGGGGTGATGAGCATGATCTCGAGCTCGACGTTGTCGCCGGGCATGACCATTTCGACGCCGTCGGGGAGCTTGATGCTGCCGGTCACGTCGGTGGTGCGGAAGTAGAACTGGGGGCGGTAGTTGGAGAAGAAGGGGGTGTGGCGGCCGCCTTCATCCTTGGACAGCACGTAGACCTCGGCCTTGAAGTGGTTGTGGGGCTTGACCGACCCGACCTTGGCGATCACCTGGCCGCGCTCGACGTCGTTCTTCTTGAGGCCGCGGAGGAGCAGGCCGACGTTGTCGCCGGCGCGGCCCTCGTCGAGCAGCTTGCGGAACATCTCGATGTCGGTGACGGTGGTCTTCTGGGTGTCGCGCAGGCCGATGACCTCGACTTCCTCCATCTTCTTGATGACGCCGCGCTCGACGCGGCCGGTGGCGACGGTGCCGCGGCCCTCGATCGAGAACACGTCCTCGACGGGCATCAGGAAGGGCTTGTCGATCGGCCGCTGGGGTTCGGGGATGTAGGAGTCGACGGCTTCCATCAGCTTGATGATGGACTCGCGCTCGGTGGCGTCGCCTTCCATCGCCTTGAGGGCGGAGCCGCGGACGACGGGGATTTCGTCGCCGGGGAACTCGTAGGTGCTGAGCAGGTCGCGGACCTCCATTTCGACGAGTTCGAGGAGTTCGGCGTCGTCGACCTGGTCGGTCTTGTTCATGTAGACGACCAGCGCGGGCACGCCGACCTGGCGGGCGAGCAGGATGTGCTCGCGGGTTTGGGGCATCGGGCCGTCGGCGGCCGAGACGACCACGATTGCGCCGTCCATCTGGGCGGCGCCGGTGATCATGTTCTTGATGTAGTCGGCGTGGCCGGGGCAGTCGACGTGGGCGTAGTGGCGCTTGTCGGTCTCGTATTCGACGTGGGCGGTGTTGATGGTGATGCCGCGCTCGCGTTCCTCTGGGGCGGCGTCGATCTCGGCATAGCTCTTGACCTTGGCGAGGCCCTTTTCGGCGAGCGTCATGGTGATCGCGGCGGTCAGGGTGGTCTTGCCGTGATCGACGTGGCCGATCGTGCCGATGTTGATGTGCGGCTTGGTGCGTTTGAATGCTTCTTTAGCCATGGTGTGGTTGGTGGTTCGCAGTGGCTGGTGCTGGCTGGTGTGGTGGCGCGGGGGCTGGAGCTCATGGCGGGAATTGAACCCGCGACCTCATCCTTACCAAGGATGTGCTCTACCCCTGAGCTACATGAGCGTCTCTCCGTGGTGGTTCACCGCTTGCAGACAGGTGATCCGCCCCCTGCGTCGCGGACTGCGACACGAGACGCGGATCCCCTGTTGCTCTCGGAGAAGCGGCGCGGACGGTAGCAAAGCCGGCCACTCTGTCAAAAAAAAACTCGAAGGAAAGGATTTTCTTCGGATTGGAGGCCCGGGGGGCGAAAAAACCGGCGGTGGGGGGGCCGTGGGAGGTGGGGGTGGGCAGGCGCGTTGCCGGGGGGGCCGGGGGATCGGGTGGTCTGGGCGGTGGCGGTGGCGGCAGCGTGGCAGGCGCGGCTTGCCGGCGGGGGTGGAGCGGCGCACAATGGCGGTGGTCGTGCGGCCCGTGGGGGCTGGGCGGCCGCACAACTCCAGTTCCGACGCCATGCCCAAGAACGTGTTCCTCGCCATCGACCTCGGTGCCGGCTCCGGCCGGGTGATTGCCGCCAAGACGGATTTCCAGCGTCTGACGCTGGAGGACATCCACCGGTTTGACAACCCTGGGACCGACCTGCCCGGGGGATCGTTCTGGAACACGCTGGGGCTGTATCGGGAGATCCTCGAGGGGATCCGCCGGGCGGTCGAGGTCCACGGCGAGCGGGTGGTGTCGATCGGGATTGACACTTGGGGGTGCGACTACGGGCTGCTCGACGCCCATGGGCGGCTGCTCGGGCTGTCGCACCAGTATCGCGACCCGCGCCACGAGGGGATGCCGGAGCGGATGCACGCGCTGATGCCGGAGGCGGAGATCTACGCCCACACCGGGATCCGGACCAATTTCTACAACAGTTCGCTGCACCTGCTCGCCGAGCGGATCCGGGGGTCCGCGGCCTTGGCGGGGGCGGAGCGGCTGCTGTTCACGCCCGACCTGCTCGCCTACTGGCTGACCGGCGAGCCGGCGGTCGAGCGGACGATCGCCTCGACCTCGCAGCTGTACGACCCGCACGCCGACGACTGGGCGTGGGAGGTGATCGACGCGCTGGGGCTGCCGCGGCGGATCTTCGGCAAGGTGGTGGCGCCGGGGACGGTGCTCGGGCCGCTGCGGCCGGAGGTGGCCGCCGTGGTCGGCCGCGCCGGCATCCCGGTGGTGGCCAGCGCGACCCACGACACCGCCTCGGCGGTGGCCGGGATCCCGCTGGAGGGCGAGGACACGCTGTGGCTGTCGTCGGGCACCTGGTCGATCATGGGTCTGGAGCTGCCGGCGCCGATCACCACCCCGGCGGCGTTCGAGGGGCTGTTCTGCAACGAGCTTGGGGTGGCCGGCAGCGTGCGGCTGCTCAAGAACATCTCGGGCCTGTGGCTGATCCAGGAGTGCAAGCGCCAGTGGGCGCTGGAGGGCGACGACCTCGACTTCGCCGCGCTGGCCGAACTCGCCGCGCAGGCCGAGCCGTTCACCGCGTTCATCGACCCGGACGACCCGGTGTTCGCCGCCCCCGGCGACATGCCGCGCAAGATCGCCGACTTCTGCCGGCGCACCGGCCAGCCGGTCCCGCAGGAGAAGGGCCGCATCCTGCGGGTGGCCACCGAGTCGATCGCGCTCAAGTACCGCGTCGTCTACGAGCGCTTCTGTGCGCTGGCCGGGCGCCGCTTCGCCCGCCTGCACGCGGGTGGCGGCGGGATCCGCAACGAGCTGCTCAGCCAGGCGACCGCCGACGCGCTCGGCATCGAGGTGGTCGCCGGGCCGGTCGAGGCCACGTCGTGCGGCAACCTGCTCACCCAGATGGTCGCCACCGGCCACCTCCCCGACTTCGCCGCCGGCCGGCGGCTGGTGCGCGAGTCGTTCGAGTTCGCCACCTACCGGCCGGAGCACCCGCAGCAGTGGCAGGCGGCACGCGAGCGGTTCCAGGCGGTCCTCGGCGCGTGACCGCCCCGCCGTGCCCGGCTAGGGAAAACCCCTCCCCCGCCCCGGCCGGGGGTGCCATGGATTCCGGTTGGCGGTTGCCGCCTGCTGCCGTTGGCGGGGAATCGCAACCGCGGTGCGCGCAGGCGGGGCGGGCGCGTTCAGGGGTGTTCAGGCGCGGGCGCGGCGGCGGCGCAGGCACAGGCCCAGGGCTCCGGCGGCGGCCAGCGCGATGGACGAGGATTCCGGGACCAGGTTGATGTTGTCGTAGTAGACCGCGTCGGAGCCGTTGGCAAACAGGTCGAGCGCCTGGACCTGGACCGGCCCTCCATCTCGGGACCAAGTCCCGCTGCCGAGAAGCTGGTCGTTATAGTACTCGCTGTAGGTGCTCGCAGCGAGGTCGATCTCGGCCCGGAACGGCACCCACGCGTCCTTGACCAGGGCAAGGGTCCCTTCGCCGCCGTAGTCGCTGGTGACCAGCCCGGTCCCCATGTTGAAATGCGTTTGCAGGTTTCCTGAATCGTCGCGATCGTGGCAGGCGGGCCGGAAACCGTCAATCACCGAATCCGCCCCGGGATCCAACGGCCGGCGGGATCCGGCCGGCGGGATTCAGCTTGAGGACCGGAGCGCCGCCGGATAGCGTGGCGACCATCCCAACGGCCGGCATGCCGTTCCCCCCCCGACGGATGTCAGCGGAGATCCTCTTGGTGATCGTGATCGGCCGCCAAGGCCTGTTGACCTGAAAAGAGACCTGAAAATACACCCACATGAACGAGCATCCAGACAAGAACCACGCCGGAATATCCCGACGCAACCTCCTGAGGCTCACCGGCGCATCCCTCGGCGGGTTCGCCGCCACCGGCAGTGCGCTGGGCGGTCCCGGCGGTCTGCTTGGCGGGTTCGGCAGGCTCCCGCGCCAGCGACCCTCCGTGGGGGTGGGCAACTGTTATCCGACGTGGTTCCGGACCGACAAGTATTCCTATCTCCAGCAACTCAAGCCGATCACCCCGTGGGGCAAGGACTACTACGGCAGGCTCACGGGGACGAAGCTCAAGGCGGATGAGATGCGGATCACGTTCATGGGATCGGCGGTGCCGATGCCGCGGCGTGCGCAGGCGGAGATGAGCATCTTCGTCGAGGTGGGGTGGGACGACGCGAGGCAACAACCGCTCGACCAGTTCGTCTTCGACCTCGGCTGCGGGGTGTCCGCAAACTACCAGGCCTGTGGCGTCGGGTTCGGGCGCATGAACAAGGTCTTCATCACGCACCTGCACGGCGATCACGTCACCGACCTTGTCCATGTCTATGGTTTCGGCGACGGCGGGGACCGCAAGACTCCCCTCTATGTCTTCGGCCAGGGCAACTCCAACGTGCCAAACCCCGGCCAGGCCCCGCCGGTCCCGGACCCGGCGAACCCCCAGCCCAACAACTACGCGGCCGGGCCCCCCAAGTACGACGACGGCGTCGTGGCGTTCTGCTCCTACCTCCGTGAGGCGTTGCGGTGGCACACCGAGAGCCAGGCGTTCCAGGGCTCGGCGGACGCGAACCACCCCGACCCGGCGACCCTCCAGGCGCAGTGGGGCCTGCCGGTCCTTCCCGTCCCGGTCGGGGACGACCCTGCCAACGACGCCAATGCCATGATCCCGGTCGAGCTCGACTGGTCCAAGACCGGCCTGGATGCCGAGGGACGCCCCACCGGCGACAACATCGCCTATGACAACACCGACACCGGGGCACGCATCCTCCATTACCCGGTGATCCACTGCCGCCAGGGCTCGATGGGCTACAAGCTCGAATGGACGCCGCCCGGCGCGAGCAAGCCGCTCACGTTGATCTACTCGAGCGACACCAAGCCGGAGTGGAATTCCATCAATCATGCCATCAACCGGGATGAGGCGGGCACGCCCCGGGGCGTGGACGTGTTCATCCACGAGATGGCCGTGGCGCCGGAGATCTGGGCCATGAAGCACATGGGGCTGAACCAGCCCGGCGACCCGGAGGATCCGTATTGGAATGCGGTGTTGGACGCGATGGTCTCGGTCCAGAACAGTTCCCACACGCCCCAGGGGGCATTCGGTTACATCCTCAGCCAGATCAACCGGATCAAGCGTCCGCGGCTCGCGGTGGCGACCCATTTCCCGACCGCGGATGACACGGTGGCATGTGCGCTCAACAGCGTTCATGCGCACTGCCCGGAGATCACCAGGAACGGCGGGCAACTGGTCTGGTCGTTCGACCTGATGGTGCTGCGCGTGTTCCCGGACCGGATCGAGCAGCGGCGCGCGGTCGCGGACGATTTCTCGTTCAACCCGCCCATCCCGGCTTCCGAGGCGGCGCAGTGGAACCTCTACGCCCCGAAGTACCATGACAAGACCGGGGCGGCGAATCCGTTGTTCCAGATCAAGCCCCTCGACGACGCCTACGGCATCCCGTCCACGGAAGACGGCGGCTACAACGGCGAGGACACCTTCCGCAAGGACGGCTACTAACCGGCGCCGGGAAGGCCCAGGGCACCCATTCATGCCCCCGCCGCCGGCCTGGCCGGGCCCGGGCTGGAATCCCCCCGGGCGGCCTGGTCAGAACGCAACCGTCAACCAGAACTCATGGCGCAGCTGCTCGACGGCGACCTTCGCCCCGCGCCGCGCCTTGACCACGACCTCGCCCATGCGGTGGCGGGCAATCGCCTCATCCGCCCCGCTGCCCCGCGGAAGGGCGGGAAGGGCCATGGCAACCGACGCGATGATGATCCAGGACGGCGCTTTCATGGGGTGTGGTGGAACGGGATCCGCCCCGCGGAACGGGACATGGCGGGAGTGGAGGGCGGCTGCGACAGATTCGTTAGAGCGGCGCCCCCGGCCGGGCCGCCCCCCGGGGGGCAGCCGTCAGGGGGCCGGCGGGTCGTCCGCGGGGGCGGGGGCCGACTCGTCCCCGGGGCCGTTGTCGTCGTCCTGCTGGTCGTCGGGGATGACGCGGGCGATGTCCTGGAGCAGTTCGCCCTCGCGCAGGGTGAGGAGCTTGACGCCCTGGGCGTTGCGGCCGGTTTCGCGGACTTCGGCGGCGCGGATGCGGATGCCCTGGCCGCCGGTGGTCATGAGCATCAGCTCGTCGTCGGGGCCGACGGCGAGGGCGCCGACGACCTCGCCGGTCTTGGCGCCGACCTTCATGGTGATGATCCCCTTGCCGCCGCGGGACTGGGCACGGTAGTCGGCGAACGGGGTGCGCTTGCCGATGCCGTGGGCGGAGGCGACCAGCAGGGTGGCGCGGTCGTCGACCAGCGCGAGGCCCACCACCTGGTCGCCGGCGGCCGGGCGGATGCCCTGGACGCCGGCGGTGGCGCGGCCCATCGGGCGGGCCTGCCGTTCGGGGAAGCGGAGGCTGAGGCCCTTGCGGGTGACCAGCACGACCTCGTCGGCGCCGCTGGTCAGGCGGACGTCGATCAGTTCGTTGCCCTTCTCGAGGTTGATGGCGATGATGCCGTCCTTGCGGTAGTTGCGGAACTCGTGCAGGGCGGTCTTCTTGACCTTGCCGTTGCGGGTGGCCAGCAGCACGAAGCCGGCGTCCTCGCCGCGGAAGGTCACGTCGTCGTCGTGCTCGTCGACGGTGTACTCGAGCCGGAGCACCGCGGCGATCTTCTCGTCGGGCTGCAGGTTGAGGAGGTTGCGGATCGAGCGGCCCTTGGCGGCGCGGGGGCCGCCGGGCACCTCGTAGACGCGCTCGACGTAGACCCGCCCGGTGTTGGTGAAGAACATCAGGTAGTCGTGGGCCTGGGCCGAGAACAGGTGCTCGACGAAGTCGTCGTCGTCCTCGTTGGGCAGGCGGGTTTCCATCCCGCGCAGCCCCTTGCCGCCGCGGCCCTGGACGCGGAACTCGCTGGCGGCGGTGCGCTTGATGTAGCCGCGGTGGCTGAGGGTGACGATCATCGCCTCGTTGGCGATCAGGTCCTCGATCGCCAGTTCGCCCTCCTCGGGGACGATCGCGCACTTGCGGGGGCTGCCGAACTTCTCGCGGACCGCGCGCAGCTCCTCCTTGATGATGGCGAGCACGCGCTGCTCGCGGGCGAGCACGTCGAGCAGGTCCCTGATCTCGCTGATCACCGCGTCGTAGTCCGCCTTGACCTTGTCGCGCTCGAGCGCGGTGAGCTGATAGAGCCGGAGCTCCAGGATGTGGTCGACCTGCTTGCCGGTGAACACGTAGCGGTCGCCGTGGACCGACGGCTGGCCGCGGATCAGGATGCCGAGGGCGGCGGCGGCGGCGGCCTCGAAGGTGCGGGCGGCGAGGCGCTCGCGGGCCTCGGCGCGGCTGGTGGACGAGCGGATGATGCCGATGAACTCGTCGAGGCAGGCGAGCGCGAGCAGGATCGCCTCGAGGTCCTCGGCCTTGTCCTCGGCGCGCCTGAGCAGGTGGCGGGTGCGGCGGATGACCACCTCGCGGCGGTGCTCGATGTAGCAGTCGAGGGCCTCCTTGAGCGAGAGCAGCTTGGGGCGGCGCTCGTGGATCGCGAGCATGTTGACGGCGAACGACGACTCGAGGGCGGTGAGCTTGAACAGCTGGTTGACGATCACCTGGGGGCGGGCGTCGCGCTTGAGCTCGATCTCGATGCGGGTTTCCTCGGCGGAGAGGTCGCGCATGCCGGAGATGCCGGTGAGGGTCTTCTGGTTGACGAGCTCGGCGATGCGCTGCTGGAGGGTGGCGCGGTTGACGCCGTAGGGCACCTCGTGGATGACGATCAGGGGGCGGCCGCCGTCGCCCTCCTCGATCTCGACCTTGCCGCGCATGCGCACCGAGCCGCGGCCGGTGCGGAAGTACTCCTCGATCCCGCGCACGCCGCGGATCTCGCAGGCGACCGGGAAGTCCGGGCCCTTCACCAGCTGCATCAGCTCGGGCAGGGTGATCGCCGGGTTGTCGATCTGGGCGCAGATCGCGTCGACCAACTCGCCCAGGTTGTGGGGCGGGATGTTGGTGGCCATGCCGACGGCGATGCCGGTGCCGCCGTTGACCAGCAGGTTGGGCATCGCCGCGGGCAGCACCGTCGGCTCGGTGAGCCGCTCGTCGTAGTTGGGGACGAAGTCGACGGTGTCCTTGTCGAGGTCGTCCATCATCGCCACGCCGAGGTGGGTGAGGCGGGCCTCGGTGTAGCGCATGGCGGCCGGCGGGTCGCCCTCGACCGAGCCGAAGTTGCCCTGGCCGTCGACCAGCGTCTCGCGCATCGACCATTTCTGGCCCATGTTGACCAAGGTCGGATAGATGACGGCCTCGCCGTGGGGGTGGTAGTTGCCGGAGGTGTCGCCGCAGATCTTGGCGCACTTGATGTGGGCCCGGTTGGGGGTCAGGTTCAGCTCGCGCATCGCGTAGAGGATGCGGCGCTGGGACGGCTTGAGGCCGTCGCGCGCGTCGGGCAGGGCGCGCGAGATGATGACCGACATCGAGTAGTCGAGGAACGACCTCGAGAGTTCCTCGGCGACGTCGATGGGCTTGATGGAGGAGTCGGGCATGGGGTTAGACGTCCAGATTCCTGACATTCAGCGCATTGTCCTCGATGAACCGCTTGCGCGGCTCGACGACGTCGCCCATGAGGATGTCGAACATGCGGTCGGCCTCGACCGAGTTGTCCTCGTCGAGGCGGACGCGGAGGAACTGGCGGCGGGCGGGGTCCATGGTGGTCTGGAACAGCTCCTTGGCGTTCATTTCGCCGAGGCCCTTGAAGCGCTTGATGGTGATGCCGCGGCGGCCGATCTCGAGGACGCGCTCGAGGATCTCGGGGACCGAGAACACGGGGGTGCGGGCCTGCTTGTCGCCCTCGCCCTCGGTGAGGGTGTAGAGCGGCTGGTCGGGGGAGAAGAAGCGGGTGGTGTCGATGCCGGCCTCGGCGAGGCGTGCGAGGAGCTTGCCGATGACGTGGCTTTCGTGGAGTTCGTAGAGGACGGCGCGGCGGCTGGCGCCGGCGGGGGCCGGGGTGGCGTCCTCGCCGTTGCCGTTGGCCTCGCCGAACAGGCGGAGGTCGCGGTTTTCGCCGGCGTAGCGGCGCAGTTCCTCCTCGCCGGTGAAGTAGAGGATCGACTCCTCGTTGCCCTCGCGGACGCGGAGCATGTAGTCGGGCAGGGCGCCGTTGGCGCGGGCGGCGAGGTAGTCGGCGAAGTCCCCGCCGTTGCGGCGGATGGCGTCGGAGTAGCGGGCGAGGCTGGCGAGGGTGTCGAGGATGGCGCGCAGTTCGGCGGCGGTGAAGGTGCGGGAGCCGTCGGCGGCGGCGAGGACGACGTCCTCGGCGCCGAGGTCGATGAGGATGCGGTTGAGGGCGGCGTCGTCCTGGACGTATTCCTGGCGTTTCTTGCGGGTGACGAGGTAGAGTGGGGGCTGGGCGACGTAGAGGTAGCCGCGGCGGACGAGTTCGGGCATCTGGCGGCAGAAGAAGGTGAGCAGCAGGGTGCGGATGTGGGAGCCGTCGACGTCGGCGTCGGTCATGATCACGATCTTGTGGTAGCGGACCTTGGCGATGTTGAACGAGCCCTCCTGCTCGCCGTCGCCGATGCCGGCGCCGATGGCGGTGATCATGGTCTGGATCTCGCGGTTCTGGAGCGCCTTGTGGAGGCGGGCCTTTTCGACGTTGATGAGCTTGCCGCGCAGGGGGAGGATGGCCTGGGTGCGGCGGTCGCGCCCCTGTTTGGCGGAGCCGCCGGCGGAGTCGCCCTCGACGATGTAGAGTTCGGACTTGGCGGGGTCGCGTTCCGAGCAGTCGGCGAGCTTGCCGGGCAGGCCGCCGCCGGAGAAGGCGGACTTGCGGACGGTTTCGCGGGCCTTGCGGGCGGCCTCGCGGGCGCGGGCGGCATTGACGCTTTTTTCGATGACGCGCCTGGCGGTGGCGGGGTTTTCCTCGAAGAACTGCATCAGACCCTCGTAGACGATCGAGCTGACGACGCCCTCGATCTCGGTGTTGACGAGTTTCTCCTTGGTCTGGGAGGAGAAGCGGGGGTTGGGGAGCTTGACCGAGATGACGGCGACGAGGCCCTCGCGGACGTCGTCGCCGCTGAGGGAGGGGTCCTTGTCCTTGAGGATCTTGTTGGCCTTGGCGTATTGGTTGATGGCGCGGGTGAGCGCGGTGCGGAAGCCGGTGAGGTGGGTGCCGCCGTCGCCGTTGGGGATCGAGTTGGCGTAGCAGAGGATCTGGTCGTTGTAGGAGTCGTTGTATTGGAGGACGAGGTCGGCGAAGACATCGTCGGCGGTGACCTTGCCGTCGTAGTCGACCTCGACCTTGCGGCGGCCGGCGAGGGTGATCGGCTGGTCGTGGATGAGGGTCTTGTTTTCGCCGAGCTGGCGGACGAACTCGACGATTCCCTCGGCGTAGAAGAACGAGGTTTTGCGCAGCGACTCGGGGCGTTCGTCGGCCAGTTCGATGGTCAGGCCGGGGTTGAGGAAGGCGAGTTCGCGCAGGCGGGTGGCGAGGCGGTCGAACTTGAACTCGATGGTGTCGACGAAGATGGTGGCGTCGGGGAAGAAGGTGATGATGGTGCCGGTGTGGCCGGGCTCGATCTCGCCGATGACCTGGAGTGGCTGGACGGTCTTGCCGCGCTCGAAGCCGATGGCGAAGAGCTTGCCGTCGCGCATGACCTCGGCCTTGAACCAGTCGGCGAGGGCGTTGACGCACTTGGCGCCGACGCCGTGGAGGCCGCCGGAGTATTTGTAGGCGCCCTGGCCGAACTTGCCGCCGGCGTGGAGGTTGGTGAGGACGAGTTCGACGGCGGGGATGCCGAACTTCGGGTGGACGTCGACCGGGATGCCGCGGCCGTTGTCGGCGATCGAGACCGAGCCGTCGACGTGGATCGAGACGCGGATGCGGTCGCAGAAGCCGGCGAGGTGTTCGTCGATCGAGTTGTCGAGGACCTCGAAGACGCAGTGGTGGAGGCCGCGCTCGTCGGGGTCGCCGATGAACATGCCGGGGCGCTTGCGGACGGCCTCGAGGCCTTCTAGCTTGTCGATCTGGGCGGCGTCGTATTGCTGGGTCCTGCCGACTTCGATTTCACCCTCGCGGGGTCCCGATGCGTCGTCTGCCATAGGCCCGGGAAGGGTCTGAAAAAGGGGTCGGAGAGACAACCCCAATTATGGGAAAAGCGCCGGGCGCGGGGGGTGTGGGAGGTGGGCGGCGGGGTGCGATTGGGGCTGGCGGCGGGGCGGTGGGAGGGGCAGGCTGTGGGGGTGCGGATGCGGGTGATTGCGGCGGGCAGGCCGGCGTCTGGGATGGCCAGGCTGGGGGTGGAGGAGTATGCGCGGCGGCTGGCGCGCCACGGCGGGGTGGAGCTGGTGTATGTGAAGGGGGCCGGCGGCCGCGCGGCGGTGTCGCGCGCGCTGCTCGCGCGGTCGGAGGGTTGCTTCCGGGTGGCGCTGGACGAGCGCGGCGAGCAGTGGACGACCGCGGAGCTGGCCGGGTGGCTCGACCGGCTGGCGCTGCGCGGCGACGTCAAGGCGCTGGCGTTCCTGGTGGGCGCGGCCGACGGGCACAGTGACGAGCTGCGGGGTGCGGCGGACGCGGTGGTGGCGCTGTCGCGGCTGACGCTCCAGCACGAGCTGGCGCTGGTGGTGCTGCTGGAGCAGCTCTACCGGGTGGCCGACCTGCGGCGGGGCGGGCCGTACCACCGGGGCTGACGGCGGCGCGGGGGGGCGTTCTAACGGCGCTGGAGCATGCCGCCGAACTGGGCCTGTCCCTCGCCCGGCTGGGGGCGGTTCCAGGGCATCCGGCTGGAGGAGCTCGGGGGCGGCACCGGCTTGTCCTCGGGCGGGGTGACGCAACCGGGGATGGCGAGGGTGGCGAGCAGCGCCAGGGCGGCGGCGATCAGGATGCGGCGCATGGGCGGAGGATACAGCATGGGGCGGGGTGGCGCAAGCGGCGGGCCGGTCAGGTGCGCGGCTGGCTGAGGAACACCCGGTCGCCGGGCCGCAGGCGCACCCCGGGCAGCAGGGTGTCGCGCTCGATCTCGAAGATCGTCTGGTTGGGCTCGATCGAGGTCGGCTTGAGGCGGGCGATGACCCGGCCGTCGCGCTTGACCAGGACGGTGGTCTGCGGGGTGAAGCCGCTGGAGCTGCCGGAGCCGACGACCACGAACCCCCACTCGTGGTTGACGCCGGTGATCACGGCTTCCTGGGTGTTGCGGCGGATCCGCGCGTCGCGGGTGACCTTGCGGTCGGCGAGGCGCTTCATCTCATCCTGGTTCTTGGCGAGGTTCTTGGTGGCGCCCTCGGACAGCGACTCGAGCTCGGCGAGCTTGTCGGTGAGTTCCTTCTTCTGGGCGCGGATCTTCTCGATCTCGCCCGGCAGTTCCTCGATCGTCACGCCCTCCTTGCCGAGGATCTCCTCGACCTGCTTGACCGACTCGTTGAGCTTGTCGATGGTGGCCTGCTGGTCCTCGAGCTTGCCCTCGTTTTCCGACAGGGTGCGCTGCAGGGTGCGCTCGTTGGACTGGGCGACCTCGATCTCGGCGTCGCGCTCGGCGAGCAGCTTCTTGGCGGCGGCCAGGGCGCCCTCCTCGTCCTTGATCTCCTTGTTGGTGGTCTCGATGTTGGCCTTGAGGCGCTCGTTGATGGTGATCAGGCCGGGCTCGCCGTCGGCGTACTCGACGTGGATCCTGCGGTGCTCCTCCCCGAACTTCTGATAGACGTCCCACGAGAAGTAGCCGGCGGCGGCGGTGACGACCAGGGCCAGGATGTAGAAGATGTTTTTCATGGCGCGCGGAGGCTGGCGAAGTGCAGGGCGGGTCAGAACGGGTCGGTCGATTCGGTGTCGGGCTCACCGGCCGGGGGCGTCTCGGCCGGGGGCGTCTCGGCCGGGGGCGTTTCATCCGGGGTGGTCTCGGCGGGGGTGGCTTCAGCCGGGGTGGTCTCGGCGGGGGTGGCCTCCTCCGGGGTGGTCTCGTCGGGGGTGGTTTCAGCCGGGGTGGTCTCGGGATCGGCGGGAAGGTCGTCGGCGGCGGGTTCCCCGGCGGCCGGTTCCTCGGTGGCGGGTTGCCCGGCGCCCGGGGTGGCGGGGGTAGCGGGGGTGGCTGGGGTGGCGGGAGTGGCGTCCTCCTCCTTCTTGCCCGGGACCACCTCGTCGCCGCTCATCAGCACGGTGTCGGCGGCGAGCGAATCGGGGATGATGTCGGCGGCGGCGCTGGACGCCTCGACGGCGGTGACGAAGAGCTTGCCGACCACCTCGCCGTCGCGGACGACGTTGAGGACGGAGCCCTGGACGACGCCGGCGGTGTTGCCGGCGCTCAGGGTGACGAAGCCCCAGTTGCCGAACACCGAGCGGATCCGGGCGCGGGTGAAGTAGGATTCCTTGTTGGCGTGGCTGCGCTCGACCTCCTTGTATTGGGCGATCACCGCGTCGGTGCGGCGGACCTCGGCGGTGAGGTTGGCCAGTTTCGCCTCGTTTTCCTCGACGCCGGCGCTGAGGCGCTCGATGGCGGCGCGGTCGGTCTTGAGGGTGTCGACGAGGGTTTCGATGTCACCGGTTTCCTTGAGCCGGTTCTGCATGTCGTCGATCTGGGCCTGGTTCTCGGTGATCTTGGTCTGGCTGGAGGCGATCTTGCCCTCGATGTCCTTGTTCTTCTGCTGCTGGTCCTGCAGCACCGTGAGGCGCTCCTCGGCGGTGGTCTCGGTCTGGGTGCGCTCCTCGTTGGTGGACTTGAGCGTGGCCTGGCGGTCGGCCAGCTCGGTGGTCTGCTTGTCGCGGACGTCCTCCTGCTTCTCGCGCTGCTGGATGATGCCGGGAGCCACCGGATCGGGGTTGAAGTACGCCTGATAGTTCTTGACGGCGAGGAAGGCGGATACCGCCAGCACGATGGCGGTGAGGATCGCGAACACGTTGGCCATAGTCGTGGGAGCCGCTGTGGGTTCTCGGCTTGGCGGAACTTAGCGGGCCGGTTTCGGGGCCGACAATCCCAAAGTTCGCGATTTGGGCCCTGTCTTTACATTGGCAGCGCCCGGGTGCATCCCTGCCCCTGTCCGCCCGATGCGCCCGATCCTCCGCGTGTTCGCCTACCTGCGCCGCTACCCCGGCCTCGGGGCGCTGCAATTCGCCTGCGCGGTGGGGATGACGGCGGCGGTGATCGTGTTTCCCGAGACCACCCGGCACCTGATCGACCGGGTGATCCCGGACCCGGCGCGGCACCGGGAGTTCGGGCTGTGGATCGGCCTGGCGGTGGCCGGGTTCCTGGTCAAGGACGGGCTGAACGCGCTGCGGATCCTGCTCAACAACACCTTCGAGCAGCGGGTGATCTTCGACATCCGCTCGGAACTCTACGCCAAGATCCAGCGGCTGCCGCTGCCGTGGTTCGACGGCCGCCGGACCGGGGACATCATGACCCGGGTGGTCGAGGACGTGACCGCGATGGAGCGGGTGCTGATCGACGGGATCGAGCAGGGGCTGGTGGCGGTGCTGCAGGTGGCGATCGTGGGCTGCGTGCTCTACCTGCGCAACGCCGGGGTGGCGCTGTGGGCGACGCTGCCGGTGCCGCTGCTGGCGCTGGGGGCGTGGGCGTATTCGCACAATGCGCGGGTGCGCTACCGGGCGCAGCGGGAGGCGGCCTCGGACCTCAACGCGCTGCTGCACGACAACATCTCGGGGATCCGGCAGATCAAGGCGTATGCGGCCGAGGTGGAGGAGCACGCGCGGTTCAACCGGTTCTCCGACGCGCTGCGGCAGGCGACGCTGCGGATCATGCGCTGGTGGGCGGCCTACAGCCCGGGGATGTCGTTCGTCGCGATGCTCGGCTACGTGCTGGTGCTCGGGTTCGGCGGCCGGGCGGTGATGGCCGGCGCGATGAGCCTGGGCGAGATCACCGGGTTCTTCCTGCTGTTGTCGTTGTTCTACGAGCCGGTGGGGCGGCTGCACCAGCTCAACCAGATGGTGCTCTCGGCGCGGGCGGCGGCCGACCGGGTGTTCGAGATCCTGGACACGCCGGACGAGCCGGACTGCGACAGCGGGGCGGACCTGGTGCGGCCGGTGCGCGGGCACATCCGGTTCGAGCGGGTGTCGTTCGCCTACGGCCGCCAGGCGACGCTGACCGCGATCTCGCTCGAGGCCAGGCCCGGGGAAACGGTGGCGCTGGTGGGCGAGACCGGGGCCGGCAAGTCGACGGTCGTGAACCTGATCGGCCGCTACTACGAGTACGACAGCGGCTCGATCACGCTCGACGGCCGGGAGCTGCGGAGCCTGGCCAAGCGGCCGTTGCGGGATGCGATCGCCTACGTCTCGCAGGACCCGTTCCTGTTCAACGGGACGGTGCGGGAGAACCTGGTGCTGGCGCACCGGGAGGCGGCGGAGGCCGACCTGTGGCGGGCGTTGGAGGCGGCGCACGCGGCGGAGTTCGTGCGGCGCCTGCCGGACGGGCTGGACACCAACGTGGGCGAGCGCGGGGTGAAGCTGTCCGGCGGCGAGAAGCAGCGGCTGTCGATCGCCCGGGCGCTGCTCAAGGACGCCCCGATCCTGCTGCTGGACGAGGCGACCGCCGCGGTGGACGCGGCGACCGAGCGGCACATCCAGGCGGCGCTCGACGCGTTGATGCGCAACCGGACCTCGTTCGTGATCGCGCACCGGCTGTCGACGATCCGCAACGCGCACCGGATCTACGTGCTGGCCGGCGGGCAGGTGGTCGAGCAGGGGACCCACGGCGAACTGCTCGCCGCCGGCGGCGCCTACGCCGAGCTGTGCCGCAAGTCGCTGCTGGTCGAGCGCCAGTAGCCGGGCGGCCCCGGTTTTCGTGGTGGATTCCCGGGCCGGCCGTGCTATGGCTGCCGCCGATGAAAACGTTCTCCCTGCTCCCCCTGCTGGCCTCGGCGACGCTCGCCGCCGGCCAGGCCGTCCCGGCCACGCCGCTCAGGCCGGCCGCCAGCGAACCGGCAGCGGCGCCTGCCGCCACGCTGAAGCCCGGCGACGAGGTGAAGACCGACGCGCTGGGCGCCGCCGAGTGGATCCGGGGCGCGGCTCCCACCGAGTGGGAGCCGGGCAAGGTCTACCTGCTCGAGTGCTGGGCGACGTGGTGCGGCCCGTGCGTGGCGGTGATCCCGCACGTCAACAAGCTCCACCAGGACTTCGCGGCCAAGGGGCTGCGGGTGTGCGGGATGAACGTGTGGGAGGACGGCAAGGACAAGGTCGTCAAGTTCGTCACCGGCAAGGGCGACGGGATGAGCTACCCGGTCGCCTACACCGGCCGCGGCAGCGCGTTCGAGGAGGCCTGGCTCAAGGCGGCCGCCGTCCGCGGGATCCCGCACGCGTTCGTGGTCAAGAACGGCAAGCTGCTGTTCAACACCCACCCGGCGCAGATCACCGAGGAGGTGATCGCCGCGCTGCTGGAAGGCGGCGAGGCCGAGAAGAAGGCGGTCGAGGGCATCCTCGGCGCGGCCGTCAGGCGCGAGCGGATGAGCACGGTGATGCGCGATTTCCAACAGGCGCTGCGCGCCGGCGACGCGGCCGGCATGGAGGCGGCGGTCAAGGCGATGGAGGAACTCGACGCGCAGGCCCCGTTCCTCACCCAGATGCGGCTCGACCACGCGCTCGCCGCCAAGGACTGGGAGCGGGCCGGCCAACTGGTCGAGCAGGTCGGCACCTCCCCCGGCGCCAGCCAGATCCTCGGCTCGCTCGCGTTCCGCGCCGACCGCGAGGGCGACCAGCTGCCCGCAGCGCTGCGCAAGGCGATCGCGACCCACTTCGCCAAGGCGCTCGAGGGCGCCTCCGACAGCCCGACCCCGCGGATCGTGCTGGCCAACATCTACTGGAAACTCGGCGACAAGGAGGCGGCGCTGGCGATGGCCAAGGCCGCGGCCGCCAAGCCCGGCGGACTGCCCGCCGAGCCGTTCCGGAGCTACGCCGAGGCGCTCGAGCAGGGCAACCCCCCGGCGACCACCGAGGTCTTCGCCCAACTCCGCGCCGCAATGCAGAAACAGGCCGAAGATCAGGCGAAGGAACCGGACGCCGCACCCGCCACGCCCGAGCCGCCCAAGGAGCCCGCGGCCAAGCCCGCCGCTCCGGCCGAGTAGCGCCCCCCGCCCCGGCCATGCTCGACATCCGCGCCATCCGCGACCAGCCCGACGACGTCCGCCAACGCCTCCGCTCCCGCGGCGGCGACCACTGGCAGCTGGTCGATGAACTGCTCGCCTGCGACGAAACCCGCCGCCGCTGCGAGACCGAGAAGCAGGACCTCCAGGCCGAACGCAAGCGCGCCTCCAAGGACATCGGCGCCCGCCTCGCCCGCGGCGAGGACCCCGAAGCCGCCAAGGCCGCCGTCAAGCAGCTCGGCGAGCGCATCAAGGCGCTCGACGACCAGGCCGACGCCGCCACCCGCCGCCAGACCGACCTGCTCCTCGCCATCCCCAACCTCCCCCACCCCGCCTGCCCCCTCGGCAACGACCCCGCCGCCAACCCCGTCGTCCGCCAGTGGGGCGAAATCACCGCCCTCGACCACCCCAAGGACCACCTCGAACTGGCCCAGACCCTCGGACTGCTCGCCCTCGACGCCGCCTCCCGCATCGCCGGCCCGGGGTTCGCCGTGTTCCGCGGCCCCGGCGCCCGCCTCGGCCGCGCCCTCGCGATGTTTCTGTTAGACCGGCAGGCGGCGCACGGCTACGAGGAGGTGGGGGTGCCGTGCCTGGTGCGGCGGGAATGCATGGAGGGGACCGGGCAGCTGCCGAAGTTCGAGGACGACATGTATGGGACGGAGCCCGGGGAGGACGGGCGCAACTCGCTGTTTTTGGCGCCGACGGCGGAGGTGCCGGTGACCAACCTGTATCGGGACACGATCCTCGGGGAGGAGGAGCTGCCGGTGAAGATGGTGGCGCTGACGCCGTGTTTCCGGCGCGAGGCCGGGGCGGCGGGCAAGGACAACCGTGGGATCATCCGGATGCACCAGTTCGACAAGGTGGAGCTGGTGCAGATCGTGCACCCGGACCGCTCGTTCGAGGCATTGGAGGAGCTGACGGGGCACGCCGAGGCGGTGCTGCGGGAGCTGGGGCTGCACTACCGGGTGATCGAGCTGTGCACCGGCGACCTGGGGTTCTCGGCGGCGAAGACCTACGACATCGAGGTGTGGGCGCCGGGGCACGGGAGTTACCTCGAGGTGTCGTCGTGCTCGTGCTTCACCGACTACCAGGCGCGGCGGATGAGGCTGCGCTTCAAGGACGCCGACGGCCGCAACCGGTTCTGCCACACGCTCAACGGCTCGGGCACCGCGCTGCCGCGGCTCTACGTGGCCCTGTTGGAGCAGTGCCAGCAGGCGGACGGCACGATCCGGCTGCCGGCGGCGCTGGTGCCGTACTTCGGTGCGGAGACGCTGGGCTGAGGGCCGCGCGGCCGCCGCCCTCACTTCCTGAGCCAGCGGTAGAGCGCGAGGAGGACGATCGCCCCGACGGTGGCGGAGATGAGGCTGCCGGGGGCGGGGATCCATGCGCCGGGGTGCTGGCGGGGGAGGAAGCCGGTGTAGTCGCCGACCCAGCCGCCGACGAAGGCGCCGGCGATGCCTAACAGCACGGTGGCGGCCAGGCCGCCCTTGTCGGAGCCGGGCGTGAGCGCGCGGGCGATGGCGCCGGCGAGGAGGCCGAGGAGCAGCCAGCCGATGATCCCGGGTACCGGCATGGCAGGGATGCTAGGCCGGGATGCGGGGGGATGCACGGGGAAACGGCGGGGATGGCGGGAAATGCGGCCATTCGGCCGTTCCGGCGCCCGCATCCCGGTCCGGTGGAGCCCCCGGCGCCGCGGCCGATCATCGCCGCGGCACCTGCACGATCCGGCTCCGGCTGCGCCGGGTGGCCGCGGCAAGGGGGTCGAGGTCGTTGCCGGGGTCCTCCGGCAGGCTGATGGTCGACGTGACCGTCATGGATTGGCTGCCGATGCGGGGCCGGGGGGTGTCAAGTGCAACGGGCGCGGGCCTGGGGCCCGGCATGAAATCGCGGGTTTGCGGTGGCGGCGGGGCCTGCGATAAGCGGGGTGTGAGCGCGGATGGATCATGGTTCTCGGCCGCCCCGCGGCGGCGGCGCTATCTGGTCGGGGTGTCGGGCGGGGCCGACTCGGTGGCGCTGCTCCACCTGTTGGTGGGGCACGGGTTCCGCAACCTGGTCGTGTGCCACCTCGACCACCGGCTGCGGGGGCGGGCGGCGGCGGCGGACGCGCGGTTCGTGGTGCGGCTGGCCGGCGGGCTTGGCCTGCCGGTGGAACTGGGGCGGGCCGACGTGGCGAGGGCCGCGGCGGACGCCGGCGAGTCGGTCGAGACGGCGGCGCGGCGGGTGCGCCACGAGTTCCTCGCCGGGTGCGCGGCGCGCCACCGCTGCCCGCGGGTGGTCCTTGGCCACCACGCCGACGACCAGGCGGAGACGGTGTTGTGGAACCTGCTGCGCGGCAGCCACGGGGTGCGCGGAATGGCCGCCGTCCGCACCATGGTGGTCGCCGGACGGCGGCTCGAGGTGTGCCGGCCGCTGCTCGGCTGGCGCCGCGAGGAACTGCGCCAGTTCCTGCGCGACCGCCGGCTGGCGTGGCGCGAGGACGCCAGCAACCTCGCCCCTGACACCCCGCGCAACCGGTTGCGCCACGAGGCGTTGCCGCTGCTCTGCGCGCTCGCCGGCCGCGACGTCGTCCCCGCGCTCGCGCGCGCCGCCGCCGCCGGGGCCGACCACGCCGCGATCCTCGACTGGGCGCTGGCACGGGCCCGGGTGCGCGACCCGCAGGGGCGCCTCCACCTGCCCGCGCTGCGCCGGCTGCCCCCCGCCCTCCAGCGCGCCGCCCTCCACCGCTACCTGTCCGACCTCCGGGTGCCCGACCTCGACCAGGCGGCGGTGGCACGCTGCCATGGGCTGTTGGAACCGGGCGGGCCGCCGGCGGTCGCGCTACCCGGCGGGCGCCGCCTGCGCCGGCGTGCCGGGCGGCTGTTCCTCGGCTGAGGGCGGCGGTGCGGCGGCCGGCTGGCGCAGCCAGGCGAGGTTGAAGCGGTAGTGGAGGCGGCTGGAGAGGAGGTGGATGGTGCCGTCGGGCGTCTGGGTGGCGGCGAGGTAGCCGGCGGGTTCGGCCTGGCACGGGGTGGCGGTGAAGGTGCCGGTCCACGCGCCGCCGTCGAACGTGCCGGCGCCCGGGGTGAGCAGCTTGCGCAGCGGCCAAGTGGCGCCGTCGTCGTCGGAGAGGGCGGCGAACAGGCCGCGGCCGCGGAAAACGGTGCCGTCGGCGCGGGTGAACTCGAGGCCGCGGGCGAGCGGGTTGCCGCGGGGGCCGGTGAACGAGACGAACAGCAGCGGCCCCTCGCGCAGCCGGCGCAGGACGAGCCGCTGGCCGCCGCCGATCGGCGGGAACGGGCTGGCGGAGTAGGCCCACGTGATGCCGGCGTCGGCCGACACGCTCTGCGGCATGCGGCCGGCGATCGGGTCGCCGCGGCCGAAGGCGAGCAGGCGGCCGTCGGCCAGCTCGGCCACGCCGGCGTGGATGCCGGCGATCGTGCCCGCGCCGGAGGCGCCGGCGGCGAAGCGCGGCGCGGGTTTCCCCTGCCCCGGGTCGGCCCACGTTTCCCCGCCGTCGCGGCTGAGGTGCAGGGCGGTGCCGCCGTCGCCGCCGGGCACCGCGTCGCATGGCTGGACGAGCGTGCCGGCGCGGGTGAGCAGGGTGCCCGAGATCACCTGGTGGCGTTGCTGATAGAGCGGGCCGACGGCGCGCGGAGGGCTCCAGGTGGCGCCGTGGTCGCGGCTGGCGCGGTGCAGCAGCGCGAGCCGTTGCCAGCCGCGGGCGCCGGCCGGGGCGATCCCGTTGAGGTGGTGGACGGTGCCGCGGCCGTCGTGGAACACCGCCGACCCGTGCATGTTGTGGCCGGCGGCCTTGAAGAACTCGGCCGCCGGGTCCCACGCCGCGGCGCCGCGGCGCAGCCGCGCGGCGAGCACGGTCAGCTCGGTGCCCGTCTCCTCGCTGGTCGAGTACCAGGCCGCCAGCAGGTCGCCGTTAGACAGCCAGGTGACCGACGGCTGGTGGTTGTGCGGGTGGAACGGCTCGCCGGCATCGGCCGGCGGCACGACGAACGGGACCGGCGGCAGGAACACGGGCGCGCCGGCGGCCGGCGCCGGCCAGTCGCACGGCACCTGCGAGACGTCGCGCGCCCAGCGCGGCGCGGCCGCTTCGGCCACCGGCCGGATCGCGGCGATGCCCCCGTCGCGCTCGTCGACCTCGAAGTGGCGCAGGCTGCATGCCAAGGCCATCACGCCGAGCATCCCGGGCTGCATCCGGGCTGTCAAACGGCGGCAGCAACGAGCCCCTGCGGGGGTGAGGAAGGTCATTGGCATCGTTGTTTTCCAACGGCGGCGGCAGGGCAACCCTTGCACGGATCCCGCACCGGCCGCGGCCGCCCGCAACGGCAACCGCCCGCCCCGGGGCATGCCGGTGCGCAGCGCGGGCCCGGGCGGAACTTGCGGTTTGCCCGGAACACGCGGGAGGGGGATGGGGCAGGTCACGCGGTGGCGTGGTGCTCGGTGAACCAAGCCACGGCCGGGGCGGAGCCGGGGTGTTAGCCCGTGGGCGCCCCGCCTGCGCTCCTTTCGGAGCTTGCTGATTCGGTCGCACCTGATCCACGGGGTGAACCCCGTGGCTACGGACCATCGCCCCTGTCGGGGCGAACGCCTTCCCATGGCGGAAATGGCAACACTTCCGGCGCGCTGCGGCGGGAGTAAGGCGGCGTTGGTGAGGGGCGTATCGCGGGTTGGATGAGGAGCGACATCGAGGTTGCCGGGACGGGTGCTGGTGGGAGATGCGGGGTTGGTGCTGCAGGCGGGCCGGGTTCCGCGGAGGGGCGGTCGCCCGCGGGTTGCGGGGCCGGGTGGCGGCCGGCGGGCCGCGGGCTGGTGGCGGCGGCGGCGGTGGTGGCGGCGGCCGGGGGCGGGTGGGCGGGCGACCTGTCGTTCAGTGACCCGGCGCGCGCGGTGGCGGCGCCGGGGTGGGCGGTCGGGCAGGTGAACCGGGCGCCGGACTTCGACGTGCTGCCGGGTTTCCGGCAGCCGCCGCCGGGGTTCGGGATCGTGCCGTTCTACTGGTGGCTGGGCGACCCGCTGACCAGGGAGCGGCTGGGGTGGCAGCTCGGGCAGATGGCGGGCATGGGGGTGGCGGGCTATCAGATCAACTACGCGCACTCCGACCGCGGCGGGCGCAGCTATGGGCTGACCTATCCGAGCGAGCCGCCGCTGTTCTCGGAGGCGTGGTGGGAGCTGGTCGGCTGGTTCATGCGGGAGGCCGGGAAGCAGGGCTCGGCGGTCAGCCTGAGCGACTACACGCTCGGCTTCGGCCAGGGGTGGTGCGTCGACGAACTGCTGCGCGAGCACCCGGAGGTGGCGGGCATGGTGCTGCGGATGGGAAGCGACGGCACGATCGCCCCGGAAACCGTGCCGTGGTCGCTCAACCCGCTGCACCCGATGGCCGGGAAGTGGTATGCCGAGAAGTTCTTCGGCCGCTTCGAGCAGCGCTTCCCCGGCGAGGGCGGCCGTGGGCTGAACTTCTTCTTCTCCGACGAGCTGCAGTTCGGGGTGGGCGGGCGGCTGTGGTCGGAGCAGTTCGCGGGCGAGTTCCGCCGGCGCAAGGGCTACGACATCACGCCCGAGCTGCCCGCCCTGTTCAAGGACACCGGCCCGCGCACGCCCAAGGTGCGGCTGGACTACAGCGACGTGATGGTCGCCCTGGTCGAGGAGGGCTACTTCAAGCCGGTGTTCGACTGGCACCAGCAGCGCGGGATGACGATGGGCTGCGACCACGGCGGGCGCGGGCGGGACGTCGCCGAGTTCGGCGACTACTTCCGCACCCAGCGCTGGATGCAGGGCCCCGGCGCCGACCAGCCGCAGCTCGGCAAGGACCTCGTCAAGGCCAAGGTGGCCGCCTCGATCGCCCACCTCTACCAGCGGCCGCGGGTGTGGCTCGAGGGGTTCTACGGCAGCGGCTGGGGGACCACCCCGGCGGCCCTCGTCGACGCCACCCTGGCCAACTACGTGATGGGCTTCAACATGCTCGGCCTGCACGGGATGTACTACTCGACCCACGGCGGCTGGTGGGAGTGGGCGCCTCCGGACAACACGTTCCGGATGCCCTACTGGCGGCACCTGCGCGGGTTCATGGACTGCCTGCAGCGGCTCTCGTTCCTGCTCAGCCAGGGCCACCACCGGTGCGACGTCGCGATCGTCTATCCGGTCGCCCCGGTCGAGGCCGGGATGGACGGCCAGCTCGCCGTGGAGACCGCGTTCAACGCGGCGCAGGACCTCTACCGCCGGGGCGTCGACCTCGACTTCATCGACTTCGAGTCGCTGGCGCGCGCCGAGGTCGCCGACCGGGAACTCCGCGTCGCCGGCGAGCGCTACCGCGTGCTCGTGCTGCCCGCGATGAAGGCGGCCCGCCACTCGACGCTCGAGAAGGCGCGCGAGTTCCACCGCGCCGGCGGCACCGTCGTCGCCCTCGGCGCGCTGCCCGAGGCCAGCGACCGCGCCGGGCGCGACGACCCGGAGGTGGCCGCGATCGTCGCGGAGCTGTTCCCGGCCGGCCCCGCGCGCGGTCTAACAGCCTGTCTCGGGGACCGCGACTACGAGGGTCCGGGGCTGGTGCAGCACCGGCGGATCGGGGGGCGCGACGTGTATGCGGTCTACGGCGCGCCGGCGGGGGCGGAGTGCCGGTTCCGGGCGGCGGGGGCGGTGGAGCTGTGGGACCCGTGGACCGGGTCGGTGCGCGGGCTGCCGGTGGTGGCGCAGGATGCGGCGGGCACGCGGCTGCGGCTGCCGCTGTCGGAGACCGAGATCCAGCTGATCGTGTTTGGCGCGGGCGAGCCGGATCGGACGTCCCCGGCGCCGGGGCCGGTGCCGGAGGTGGTGGAGCTTGGCGGCGACTGGGAGTTCGAGCTGGCGCCGGTGCTCGACAACCGGTTTGGCGACTTCCACTGGCCGCCGACGCCGGGGCTGGTGGGGGCGGAAGTACGACGTTTGTGGTACTGCGAGGGCGCGCGCGGCGACGGCCCGTGGCGGCGGGTGAGCTGCTCGTTCGGCCCGCAGTTCATGCAGTCCTTGGCGCCGCCGCCGGCGGCCGGCGCCACGCCGTGTGAGTTCTCGTGGCGCTGGGGGATCGAGGGCGACCCGGGGCACCAGGGCTACCACGGGCTGAAGGCCGACGTGCACGACGAGCTGCTGGCGATCGGCAGGCTCAGGCACCAGGCCGACTGGGCGCCGAGCGTGTTCAGCTACGACGCCGGGGAGGGCGACACGTATTTCTCGACCGCGGTGGTGGCGCCGCGGGCGATGACCGGCCACTTCCGGACCGGGCCGATCAAGCCGGCCGAGGTGCGGGTCAACGGCGAGCCGGTCGCCGGCCCCAGCGTCCGGCTGCAGGCCGGCGCCAACCCGCTGGTGCTGCGCTTCCCGAACACGCGGCCGGGGCGCACCTGGTTCGTGGTGGCGGGCACGCCGGGGGCCGCGGACGCGGCGGGCGACGTGTTCTCGCCGGCGGCCTGTTGGATCTGGCACCCGGGCGGGGCGGGGGCCGGCACGCGCTGGTTCCGCAGGCCGTTCGAGCTCGACGCGGTCCCGACGCAGGCGCGGCTGCGCATCACCTGCGACAACGGCTACGCGGTTTCGATCAACGGCACCGCGGTCGGCGCCGGCCAGCGCTGGGAGACGGTGCAGGAATACGACGTGACCGCGGCTCTGCGCCGCGGCCGCAACGAGCTGCTCGTGCGCGCCGACAACGCCGGAGACGCCGCCGGCTTGATCGCCGAGCTGGTCGCCGGCCCGGCACGGATCGCGACCGACGGCAGCTGGCGCGCCTCCGAAAGCGAGGCCGGTCCGGCAGTGGCCGCCCAACAGCTGGCGCCGTTTGCCGACAGCCTGTGGTTCCAGCACCCGCAGGGCCCGCCGCGGCTCGACCCGCCGGCCGCCGCCCAGCCGCCGGCGTTCCGGCAAAGCCCGCTCGCGACCAGCTGGTGGAACGACCCGGACGTGCTGCCGTTCGACGTGCGCGCCGACGACCCGGCCCCGGCCGGCTGGTACCGCTTCGACGCGCCGCCGGGGCTGCGCGCGTTCACCGTCAGCGCCCGCGGCAAGGTGCAGGCCCGGGCGGGCGAGGAGGTGTTGGAGCCGGCCGGCGCGGACGGCGGCGCGGTCACCTTCGCCCTCCCCCACCCTGCCGCCGGCCCGGTCACGGTGCGGCTGCACATCGCGCAGCAACGCGGGTGCTACGGCGGCGCCGCCATCCCGGAGCCGATCCGGCTCGACTGTGGCCCGGGCCGGCTCGCCGCCGGCGACTGGTCGCGGCTCGAGGGGCTCGAGTGCTACTCCGGCGGCGCGTGGTACCGGCGCACGGTGGAACTGACACCCGCGCGCGCGCGCGGCCGGGTGGCGCTCGACCTCGGCGCGGTGGCGGCCTCGGCCGAGGTGCGGGTGAACGGGCGGCCGGCGGGGGTGCGGGTGGCGCCGCCGTGGCGGGTCGACCTGACCGGACTGGTGCAGCCGGGCCCGAACCGGCTCGAGGTGCTGGTCTGCAACACGCTGGCCAACCACTACCTGACGGTCCCGACCCGCTACCGCGGCGACCCGGCGTCCGGCCTGCTGGGGCCTGTTAGAATGGAGTTCGCGGCAAGCGCGGGGGAAGAGGTCGGGCGGAAGGGGACCCAAGGGACGTAAGGGACCCAAGTGGGAACAGGTCGCGCGCGCGGGCGGGGTCGGTGGCAAGCCCATGCCGAGGCAGGCGACGCCGGGGATGGCGGCGAGGCACCGGCCGCCGCAACGCCGCCAGCACTGGCGTGAGGAGGACGGTGGTCCTCATCGCGGTGAGGATCGCCGCAGCCTGGCGGGCGGTGGGGGCTACATTCCGGGCAGTTCGATGAAGCCCTCGAGTTTGCGGATGCGGGTGGGGTGGCGCATTTTGCGCAGGGCCTTGGCCTCGATCTGGCGGATGCGCTCGCGGGTGACCTGGAACTGGCGGCCGACCTCCTCGAGGGTGCGGGAGTAGCCGTCCTTGAGGCCGAAGCGTTGCTCGAGGACCTCGCGTTCGCGTTCGGTGAGGGTGGTGAGGACGTCCTGGATCTTCTCCTTGAGCATTGAGAAGCCGGCCTCCTCCATCGGGTTTTCGGCGCCCTTGTCCTCGATGAAGTCGCCGAACGAGGTGTCGTCCGAGTCGCCGACCGGGGCCTGGAGCGAGATGGGCTGCTGGGCCATCTTGAGGACCGCGCGGACGCGTTCGACGGGGAGGTGGATTTCCTCGGCGATTTCCTCGGGGTTGGGCTCGCGGCCGTATTCCTGGACGAGCTGTTTCTGGACCCGCATCAGCTTGTTGATCGTTTCGATCATGTGGACGGGGATGCGGATGGTGCGGGCCTGGTCGGCGATCGAGCGGGTGATCGCCTGGCGGATCCACCAGGTGGCGTAGGTGGAGAACTTGTAGCCGCGGCGGTATTCGAACTTCTCGACCGCCTTCATCAGGCCCATGTTGCCCTCCTGGATGAGGTCGAGGAAGGAGAGGCCGCGGTTGGTGTATTTCTTGGCGATCGAGATCACCAGGCGGAGGTTGGCCTCGACCATCTCGGTCTTGGCGCGGAGGGCCTCCTTGAGCCAGTGGCGGAGCAGGCGGTGGGTGTGCTCGAAGCCCTCGGCGGTGTGCCACGCGCGCTGTTGGAGTTCGCGCAGCTTGGTGATGAACTCCTTGTCATCGGGCTCCTTGGCGAGCTTGCGCTGGAACTTCCAGAGTTTCTCCTGGTATTCGTCGACCTGCAGGCAGAAGTCCTCGATCACCTTCTGCTTGAAGTAGAAGCGGCCGTAGACGCGGGCGATCGAGGCGAGGCACTTCTCGAGTTCCTCCTCGAGTTTCTTGCGGCCGCGGATCGACTTCGACTGGAGCTTCTTGAACAGGCGGTCGTTTTCCTCGTGGGCCTGGCGGAGCTGGTCGCAGAGTTTCGGGAGCGTCTTCATGTAGCGCTCGCGGCTCTCGATCTTCTTGTCGAGGATCACGCGGTCGAAGCGTTCCTTGCCGCGGACCAGCTTCTCGGCGAGTTCGATGAACTTCTCGGCGATGAAGCCGAAGCGGAACAGGTGTTTCGAGACCTCGATCTCGGCGTCCTCGATGCGCTTGGAGATCTCGACCTCCTGTTCGCGGGTGAGCAGCGGGACCTGGCCCATCTGCTTGAGGTACATGCGGACCGGGTCGTCGAGGATGTCGAGCTTCTGGTCGGCCTTGGCGTCGTCGCTGAGCAGGTCGCTGTCGTCGCGCTTGCGGTCCTTGTAGCGGTCGACCTCGGAGGCGTCGATGATGTCGAACTCCATGTTGCGGAGCCGGTCCATGATCGCCTCGACGTCGCCGATGTCGACGAGGTCGTTGGGCAGGACCTCGTTGATGTCGTCGTAGGTCAGGTAGTCCTGCTCCTTGGCCAGCTTGATGAGCTCGCGGATCTTCTCCTGGATCTCCGGGGTGTCGATGCGCGACCGTGCCTCGGCATCGCCGGCGGCCGGGGCGGGGGCGGGTTTCGGCCGCTCCTTGGCGCCGCCGGCCGCCGCCTTCGGCGCGGCGTCCGGGGCCGGCTTGGCGGGCGGGTGCGGGGCGGGTTTGGCGGTGGCCTTGGGGGCCGGTTTCGCGGCTGCCTTGGGGGCGGGTTTCGCAGCCGGTTTGGCGGCCGGCTTGGCGGCCGGTTCGGCGGCCGGCTTGGCGGCGGTCTTGGGGGCGGGTTTTGCGGCGGGTTTGGCGGGCGTTGCGGAAGCGGCTTTTGCGGCCGGCTTGGCAGCCGGTTTCGGGGCGGGCTTGGCGGGCGCCTCGGGGGTTGCCTTGGTGGGCGGCGGTGCGGCGGGTTTGGAAGCGGGGATTGCGGCCGCCTTGGGGGCCGGTTTCGCGGCCGGTTTCGCGGCCGGTTTCGCGGCCGGTTTCGCGGCCGGTTTCGCGGCCGGTTTCGCGGCCGGTTTGGCGGCCGGTTTGGCGGCCGGTTTGGCGGCCGCCTTGGGGGCGGGTTTCGCGGCCGGCTTGGGGGTGGGCTGGGCGGGGGGTTCGGGGCTGGCGGTGGCGGGGGTGGGCGGCTTGGGGGCGGCGGCGGGCTTGGCGGCGGCCGGGGCGGCTTTGTTAGGCCGGGGTTTGGCGGCCGGTTGGGGGGGCGGGGACGCGGCGGTCGAGGGTTTGCCGGAGGCGGCTTTGTTGGTTGCCATGATCGTGAATGCAGGCTGGGGGCGGGCACAACTCCCCCATGATAGGGCCGCGGTGGGCCGTCGCCCGGGGCGGGCGAATGTCCCGACGGGTCTGGGGCCCGTCAAGGATTTCTTTGGCGGCGGGCGGGGCGGCTGCCGGGGGCGGGCGGCTGGGAGCGCGGCGTGCGGTTGACCGGGCGGTCGTCGCAGACGAAGCGCTGGTCGATGCCGTCGAGCAGGGCGCGGATCTCGCGCGCCTCCTCGAACAGGGCGAGCATGCGGTCGCGGGGCAGGTCGGGCCGCTCCAGCTCGGCCCTGACGCGCTCGTCGCGGCGGAACAGGGCCTTGGCGGAGAGCCGGGCGAGGGCGGCCTGGGCGGCGCCGAGCGGGTCGGCGGGCGGGGCCTCGAGGAAGGTGGGGTCGGCCTCGAGGGCCCGGCGGTCGGCGGGGGCCAGGGACTCGAGCATGGCGAGCACGGCGGCCGGGCAGCCGGCGTCGAACTCGCGGCCTAACAGTTCCTGGAGGAGGGGGATGCCGGGGACGAACTGGCCGGCCTCGTGGAGGGTTTCGATCTGCTCGGCGAGCCAGTGTTTGGCGGCGGGGCTGTCGAGGGCGAGGTGGCAGAGGTAGGCGGCGGTGGGGTCGAGCGGGGTGGGCTCGGCCGCGGCGGGGGTGGCGGGGGCGGGGGCATCCTCGCGCGGGAGGGGCTGGGGGTTGCGGGCGGCGGCGTCGACGCTGGCGCGCAGTTCGGGTCTGGCGACGCGCAGCCGGGTGGCGACGACGTTGGTCATCGTGTCGCGGGCGATCGGGTCGCGGACGACGGCGAGCAGGGGTGCGAGGTGGCGGGCGGCGGCGGCGCGGGCGGTGGGGGTGTCGAGCTGGCCCTCGGCGGCGAGGCGATCGAGGTGGGCGTCGAAGAACGGGGCGGCGGCGGCGAGCAGGGCGCGGAAGGCGTCGGGGCCCTCGCGGCGCAGCACGGCGTCGGGGTCGTCGCCGGGCGGCATGCGGACGACGTCGACTTCGAGTCCCTCGCGGGCGAGTTCGACGAACGCGCGCTGGGCGCCCTTGGCGCCGGCGCTGTCGGCGTCGTAGCAGAGGACGATGCGGGAGGTGTAGCGGCGCAGGAGGCGGGCGTGGTGGGGGGTGAAGGCGGTGCCGAGCGGGGCGACGGCGTGGTCGATGCCGTGTTCGTGGCAGGCGATGGCGTCGAGTTGGCCCTCGCACACGAGGCCGTGGTGTTCGCGCAGCATGGCGCGGCGGGCGCGGTCGAGGGCGAACAGGACGCGGGATTTTTCGAACAGGGGGGTTTCGGGGGAGTTGATGTATTTGCCGCTGTGGGGGTCCTCGCGGAGCTGGCGGCCGGAGAAGGCGATCACGTCGCCGTAGTCGTTGCGGATCGGGAACATGAGGCGGTCGCGGAAGCGCAGGAACAGGCCGGAGCGGGGGTTGGTCTCGTCGCGCAGCGAGGCGATGCCGGAGGCGACCAGTTCGCGGCCGGAGAACCCGCGCTGGCGGGCCCAGTCGAGGAACGTGCGCGGGGCCTCGGGCATCCAGCCGATCAGCCAGCGTTCGGCGGCGGCCTGGTCGAGGCCGCGGCTGGCGAGGTAGGTGCGGGCGTGGGCGGCGGCGGGGGCGGTGGCGAGCAGCTCGTGGAGGAAGCGGGCGGTTTCGCGGTGGAGGTCTAGCAGGCGGCCGCGGAACCGCTCCTTGCGTTCGCCGTCGGCGTCGATCTCCTCGATGATCGTGATGTGGGCGCGGGCGGCGAGCTTGCGGGCGGCGTCGGGGAACGGGAGGTTCTCGTAGCGCATCACGAAGCCGATTGCGCTGCCGCCCTCGCCGCAGCCGAAGCAGTGGAACGCCTGGCGTGCGGGGCTGACGATGAACGAGGGGGTCTTCTCGTTGTGGAACGGGCAGTTGGCCTTGAAGTTGCCGCCGGCGCGCTTGAGCGGGAGGTAGGAGCTGATCAGCTCGACGATGTCGGTGGCGGCGAGGATCTGCTGGATCGTCTCCTCGGGGATGCGGGCCATGGCGCGAGTGTCGGGGGCCGGCGGGCGGCGGTCAACGGCCAACGGCCGCAGGGCGCAGGGCGATCAAGGGACGGGGCGATCAGGGTCATTTCCCCGGGCCGGCGATCCAAGGGACATTTCCCCGGGCCGGCGGGCGGCGGCCGGCGGGGGGTGACTGATGGCTGGATCGCCGGGCCGGGGGGGCTATGGTGGGGGCATGGAGAAGGTGCTGCGGCTGGTGATGGCGGGGTGGTTGGCGGTGCTGGCCGGGTGGCCGGCGGCGGCGGCGAAGGGGTTGTTTGCGAAGGCCGAGGAGGCGGGGTTCGAGGGCAAGGTGGTGCTGATGCGGATCGGGGAGCAGGACCTGATGAGCAAGCAGAGTTTCCGCTACATGCGGCGGATCCTGGAGCGGGTGGAGAAGGAGCGCGCGGCGGCGCTGGTGATCGAGCTGGACACCCCCGGCGGGGTGGTGTGGGAGACGACCGACCTGATGATGAACCAGCTGGCGCGGCTGCGGGTGCCGACCTATGCGTTCGTGAACTCGCGGGCGATCTCCGGGGGGGCGCTGGTGGCGGTGGCCACCGACACGATCTACATGGCGCCGGCGGCGAGCATCGGGGCGGCGGGGGTGGTCACGATGGTCGGCGAGATGGGGGACACGGAGCGGGCGAAGGCGGAAGGGATGGTGGTTTCCTCGGCGACCAGCGTGGCGGAGCTCAAGGGGCACGACCCGGAGCTGGTGGAGGCGATGATCCGGCGCCAGGTGAGCTACCGCAAGGGGCCGGTGAAGGACGACAAGGAGGAGCTGGTGACGCTGAGCACGCAGCAGGCGACCGCGCTGGTGGACGGCAAGCCGCTGCTGGCCAAGGGGGTGGCCGGCGACGTGGCGGGGCTGCTGGCGCAGGAGGCGATCACGGCCGGGGTGGTGGTGCCGGAGCCGACCGGGTTCGAGCAGTTTGCGTGGCTGGTGGCGCGGTGGTCGGCGGTGTTGATCCTGATCGGGCTGGGGGCGGGCTACCTCGAGCTGAAGACGCCGGGGTTCGGGATCGGCGGGACGATTGCGCTGCTGGCGTTCGGCTTGTTTTTCTTCGGCAACCACGTGGCCGGCAACCTGGCGGGCTACGAGCTGATCTCGGTGTTCGTGCTCGGGGTGGCGCTGATCCTGGTCGAGCTGTTCGTCCTGCCCGGCACGATCGTCCCCGGCCTGATCGGCGCGCTGCTGGCCGGCGGGGCGCTGCTGTTTGCGATGGTCGACCGGTTCGAGGCCGGGCGGCTCGGCGCCGAGGAGAACTTCATGAGCGCCCTTGCGAGGCTGCTCGTGTGGCCGTCGATCAGCCTGGCGATCGGCCTGCTGGGCTCGGTGGTGCTGATGATGGTGATGATGCGCTACCTGCCGGAGGCCCCGTTGTTCCGCGGTCTGGTGCTGGACGAATCGCTGGCCGGCGGCGCCGGGGCGGTGGCTGGCGGGCGGGGTGGCGAGCCGCTGGTCGGCCGCACCGGGGTGGCGCTGACCGACCTGCGGCCCGGCGGGAAGGCGGAGATCGCCGGCCGGCGGCTGAGCGTGACCACCGACGGGTTTGTGGCGGCGGGCAGCACGGTGCGGGTGGTCGACGAGAGCGCGTTCCGGGTTTTGGTTGAAAAGGTAGACGAAGGCGCGGGCGTGGGTCGCTGAGGACTGGGAGCACCCTGCTGACCGAACCCAGGGGTGTCCGGCTAACGAGCTTTGGTGATTTTGCCATCGATTCATGATGAGCAACTTACAACGAGCAATCGATGTGACGGATTTGAATTCGCGGCGGGCGTTTTGCACGCTTTTCGCGCATGAATGCCGGCCGATTCGTCCTGTCCCAGGTTCTCGATCTCGTCCATCGCCAGACGCTCGACCGTCTGGTGCGGCGTTACAATGCCGACTCGAGGGTCCGGCATTTCGGGTGTCGACAGCAGTTCATCTGCATGGCCTTCGCTCAGTTGACTTGGCGCGACGGGTTGAGGGATATCGTCACCTGCCTCAATGCAAAGCCCTCGGCACTCCACCACTTGGGGTTCCGCGGTCCGGTTGCCAGATCCACCCTGGCGGATGCCAACGAACAGCGGGACTGGCGGATCTGGGAGGATCTCGCCAAAGGCCTGATCCGCAAAGCACGGGTTCTGTATGCAGGGGAAGATCTTGGCGTCGAGCTGGACAATACCGTCTACGCACTCGATTCCAGCACGATCGATCTCTCTTTGACCCTCTTTCCTTGGGCCGACTTCCGTCGAACCAAGTCCGGGATCAAGCTGCACACCCAGATCGATCTGCGTGGGCCGATTCCGACCTGCATCCATATCACAGATGCCCGCCAGCACGACGTGGCGTGGCTCGACACGCTGTGCTTCGAGCCCGGTTCGTTCTACGTGATGGACCGTGGCTACATGGATTTCTCTCGCCTGAACACGATCGCAACCGCTGGCGGGTTCTTCGTCACTCGGGCCAAGAGCAATCTGCGCTTCACCAGGCAGCGATCGCTGCCCATCGAGCGCCTCACCGGCCTGCGCAGCGATCATGTGGGCAAGCCTACTCTCAAGAAGGCGCGCCAAGCCTATCCGGGACTGCTCCGCAAGATTCGCTACTACGATTCCGACACTCGCCGCGAACTCGTCTTTCTCACCAACAACCTGGACATCCCGGCACTGAGTGTCGCCAAGCTCTACCGGCTGCGGTGGCGGATCGAACTGTTCTTCCGCTGGATCAAGCAACATCTCCGAATCAAACACTACTACGGCACCAGTCCCAACGCGGTGAAGACCCAGATATGGATTGCCGTGGCCGTCTACCTCATGGTCGCGATCCTTCACAAGCAGCTCCGCCTGCCCGGGGCTCTTAACAGAACTTTGCAGATTCTCAGCGTGCATCCCTTTGAGAAAGTCGCTCTAAATCAACTACTTACAGAAACCGATTTCAGAACTATGGGTGAGCAGGATCACAACCAATTGATGTTGTGGGACTTATAACCGGACGCCCGTGGACCGAACCATGAAGATCGTTCAGATGACGGGAACCGGTGGGCGGCGCGAGCGCCTGCTGCGCGGATATTTCTTCAATGCGTTTCTGATCGCAGCCCTCAAGCAGGCCATGTGCAGGCGCGGGCAGGTTCACCCGGCCGCAGCGGCGCGCGTTTCCAAACGCGAGGCCGCGGCCTAGGGCGCGATCGGTTGTTGCTGGTGGATGGAACCCGGCGCGGGCAACCGCGCCGGGTTCTGCATTCCGGGGTGCGGAATCGCTTGCCTCACGGCGGGATGGGGGGGACACTGGCGTGGTGGGACGGTCGCGGACACTGCAGGCGGCCAGCGGGTGGCTTGAACTCGGCCTGCCGGGCGATGCCCTGTGCGAGCTGAGCCGCCTGCCGACCGGCGAGCGGGACACCCCGGCGGCGCTGCGGCTCCGGCTGGCGGCGCAGATGGAGCAGGAGACCTGGAACGCGGCGGCCGACACCGCGCGGCTGCTGTGCCTGAAGCGGCCGCGGGAGGTGGCGGCCTTCCTGCACGCCGCCTACTGCCTGCACGAGACCGGCGACACGCTGGCCGCGCGCGACTGGCTGCTGCGCGGGCCGCGCGAGCTGTTCGACGAGCCGCTGTTCCACTACAACATGGCGTGTTACCAGGCGGTGCTCGGCGAGGCGTGCCAGGCCCGCCACCACCTGACCCGCGCGTTGGAACTCGACCCGGCCCTTGAGACCGCCGCCAGCGTGGATGCCGACCTCGACAGCCTGCGGGCGTAGCGGGCGGGGCGGCCCCGGTGCCGGGGGAAAAGCCGGGTGGCCGGGCAACCGGGTGGCTGGGGCGGGGTGCCGGGGGGGGCGGGTCAATCGCGGCGTTCCAGGACGGCGCCGGCGCGCAGGCGGAGGTCGGCGAGGCGGGCGGGATCGGGCAGGATCCTGGTCGAGAAGCGCCCGCCGGCGTTTGGGATCTCGACCAGCGCGGCGAACTCGGCGAGCAGGCGCGCGGCCTCCGGGTCGGCGGCGCGGGCCCGCAGCAGCTTGAGGTATTCGTAGTCCTCGACGCCGTCGCGGGCGGCCTCCAGCCGGATCGTGGACACCGGGCCGTCGAACCCGGCCGGCGCGCCGGGGTAGAGCAGGTAGCCGTCGCCGTTGGGGTAGCGCACGAAGTATGACTCGCCGGGGGTGCTGCTCTGGCCGATGTAGCTGTGCCAGCCGAACCGCCACGGGTCATGGGTCAGCCAGCTGACGCCCCAGAACTCGTAGGCGTCCGCCCCGTAGTGGAAGCAGTAGTGGGGCAGGAGCCGCTCGACCGCGCAGAGCGGGGTGTCGGTGCACATCTGGCCGTCGGTGGTGAACCAGATCCGCTCGCCGGCGGCGACGCGCGCCCGCATTTCCGCGACCGGGAAGCAGCCGTGGTGGCCGACGCCCCAGACGTCGAGGCAACCGTTCCATTCGGGGCAGTGGTTCCAGGTGCTGGAGTAGACCGGGATCCGGGGATCGACCTCGTGGATCATGGCGCACAGCGCCTTCATCTGGGCGACGATGTGGGGCTTGGTCAGGAACGGCTCGTCGGAGAGGTAGAGCACGAGGCGGTCGGCCCAGCCCATGGCCTTGACGTGCCCCCAGTAGAGGCGCAGGCACTCCTGATAGACGTCCTTGTAGGCCTGGCGCAGCCGCGAGCGGTCGACATCCTGCCATGGGTGGCGGCCTTCGTAGGGCTGCTCGCCGAGGAACTCCCTGGGCGGGTGTTCCCAGCCGAACAGGTAGAACAGGTTCGGGGTGTAGGAGACGGGGAACTTCAGCTCGTCGAAGTAGAGCCGTGCCGCCCGGTCGTAGGCGGTGAAGTCGCAGGTGATGCGGCCCCCGGCATCGCGGGTGAACCCGGGCGCGACGCCGACCTGGTCCGGGCAGACCCGCTTGGCGGCCATGAAGCGCAGCAGCCGCTCGCGCACCGCGGCGGGCGAGTCGCCGTCGGCGAGCCACCGCGGTCCCGGCCGCACGTCGTAGATCGCCGCGCAGGAACTGGCGGCCGGGAGGGTGAAATCCCACACCGTCACGGCGAGCGGGACGGACTCCAGCAGCCGGTCGCCGGCGCGCAGGCGGATGGTGCCGGCGTAGGTGCCGGCCGGGGTGTCGGCGTCGGTCCTGAACGAGATCCGGACCGCCTCGGTCCGGTTGGCCGCGAGGGCGCCGGTGGGGGTCGGCCGGATCGGGTCGGGCCACCAGCCGGCCCAGCCGTCGGAGGACCCCGGACCGGTGGGGAACTTGAGTTCCCATGGCGGGGTCGTGAGCTGATAGTAGGAGGTGCGGTGGTCGACCGGCACGCAGCCGACCCAGCCGATCGTGAACCCGCGCAGCTCGTGGCCGGACGGGCTTCTCGGCGGGTCGAGCGCGACCGTCAGCCGCGGGATGTCGCGACCGGCGCGGAGCGCCAGCTGGAGCGCCTCCTCCTCGTTGCGGGCGAGCGCGACGCGGCACGGCGCGGCGGGCGTCGCGGCGGGCTGGGTTTCGCGGAACACCTTGACGATCGGGTCGACCGGCCAGGCGGCGAATCCGGCGGGCGGCAGCGGGGCGGACTCCGGCTCGCCGGCCTCGGCGACGAGGCACTCGGCGACGAACGCGCCGTCGTGGCTGAGCGTTCCGCAGCCTTCCATCGTGAGGTGGAGCTGGAGGCTGGCGATGCCGGCCTGCGGGGTGGCGGTGTCGAACCGCGGCGTCCACGGCGCGTTGCCGCTGACCGGCGGCCCGATGCCTAACATCCCGGCGGGGTTGACCTCGCCGCGGGCGGTGCGCAGGTGGGCGTGGACCAGGGCCGGGCCGGCGAGGTCGTCGCCGGCGAGCCAGGCGCCGTAGAGGTAGGTTTTGCCGGGCGTGACCGGGACCTCCTGCTGCCAGCCGCGCCACGCCTGCCCGGCCTCCCGGGGCACGCTCAGGCGCGCGTGGCGCCGGCCGAACAGGCCGGGCGAGCCCAGCGCGAACACGGCGCCGGTGTCGGCGCCGCTGCGGGTCCACCCGTCGGGCACCTCGCCGCCGGTTTCGAAGTCCGGATTGCGGACCAGGTTGACCGGGGCGTGGAGCAGCCGTGCGAAGGCGCCGGCATCCACCTCGCCGGCGGCCCCCGCGGGGCCCTGGTCGGACGGGATCGCGCTGCCCGCGATCGACGCGGCGGGTGTGGCGGCGCCGCGTTTCGCGCCGGTGTCGGCCACGTGGAGGTAGTAGGTGAGGGCGCTGCGCGCGGGGGGCGAGCAGGTGAAGAGCAGGCGTTCGCCGAGCCGGCAGCTCTCGACCGCCGCGCCGTTGAAGGTGAGCAGGAACTCGGGCACGGCGATCCCGCGCGCGGCGCCCTCGAGGTCGACCACCGCCAGCACGTTCGCCGCCGGCTCGGGCTGCAGGTTGAACACGCGCACCGGCAGGCGGTGCAGCCAGCGCCCGGGCGCGGGCGGCGCGGCCCCCTCCCCGCCCGGCGGCCGGTCCGGCCATGCGGCGCCCGCCCCCAGCTCCGTCAGGCTGAGCCGCTCGACCGGCCCGGCCTGCACGCCCGGCTGGGGCGCCGGGCGGTCGGTTTCCAGCGCCAACGCGTCGGCCAGGCCCCATGCGTGCGGATTGGCGAAGTAGACGTGGCAGGTGGTGGTGGCGCGCGGGCCGCAGACGGCGGGCAGCACCAGCGTGGCGCCGGCCGGCACCGGGCCGGTGGCGACCGGTTGCCCGCCGTCGGCCGCCCACAGCCCGTGGAGCAGTTGCGTGCCCCTGGCGTCGGTGACGCGCACTTCCTCGGCGCGGGCGCCGGCGAGCGGCGCCTGGCCGGGCTGGTCGCCGACCGTGAGCGCGACCGGCGCGCCCTCGAGCGCGACGTCGGACGGGTTGGTGATCGTGACCGCGAAGCGCGCGCGCCACGCGTCGCCGCGGCCGAGCCACAGCGGGTGGTGCCATCCGGCGGCGGCGAGCGGACCGGCTAACAGGATCAGGGCGAGCGGCGGCAGGCGGTTCATGCGGCGTGGCGGAAGTGGTGGGCGGGGGGCGGGGGCGCACGGCCCGGGCCCCCGCGGGCGGGGTGCGGCGCGGCGCGCCCCGGCGGGGCGGGCGGGTCCCGCACGCAGGGCTGAACGGTTTCCCGGCGGCGGATCTTTCCGCGCGGGGCGGGCGGGCCCGGCCACGAATCCGCGCGGAAATGGTTGCGTGGCGGCCGCGGCTGGTGGATGGGGGCGGCATGCCGGTGGCGCCATCGAACCTCGGGGCCGTGGCCGACGTGTTCGAGCGCAACTTCCGCGAGCACGGCGAACTCGGCGCCGCGGTCAGCGTGTGGTGGCGCGGCACCGAGGTGCTGTCGCTCGCCGACGGCTGGCGCGAGCGCGAACAGGTGCACCGCTGGACGCCCGACACCCTGGTGCCGGTCTACTCCGCGACCAAGGGGCCGAGCGCGGCCTGCCTGCTGCTGGCGCTGCACGACCGCGGCATGGGGCCGGAGACCGAGGTGCGCGAGGTGTGGCCGCGGTTCCCGGTGGCCGGGGCCGGATTCGGCCACCTGCTCTCCCACCAGTGCGGGCTGGCGGTGCTCGACCGCCGGGCGAGCGTCTGGAACGACGCCGAGGTGGTGGCGGCGATCGAGGCGCAGGCGCCGCGCTGGCGGCCGGGCGAGGGCCACGGCTACCACCCGCGGACGTTCGGGCCGCTGGTCGAGCACCCGGTCCGGCGCCTGACCGGCCGCCGGCTCGGCGCGTTCTGGCGCGACCGGATCGCCGCGCCGCTCGGGCTCGACTTCTGGATCGGCCTGCCCGGGGAGGCGCGCGGGCGGGTGGCCCGGCTCTATCCGGGCAAGCTCGCCCGCGACGAGCTGGCGACCGACGCGTTCTACCGCGCCTACCACACCGACGGGACGATCACCCGCGACGCGTTCCTTTCGCCGCGGGGGCTGCATTCGGTCGGGGAGATGAACGACCCGCGAGCGTGGCGGGCGGGCTTCGCGGCGATCGGCGGCATCGGCACGGCGAGCGCGCTGGCGAAGTTCTATCAGGCCGCGCTCGGGGTCATCGAGTCGCCGCTGCCGCCGGCAGTCTGCCGCTGGCTGGGCGAGCGGCGGGTCGACGGCCCGGACCGGGTGCTGCTGCAGCCCACGGCGTTCGCGTGCGGGTGCCAGCTGGACCCGCTGGGCGCCGGCGGGGACAAGCTGCGGGCGGTCTGCGGCCCGGCGCGCGACGCCTTCGGCCACCCGGGGGCCGGCGGCAGTCATGCGTTCGGCGACCCGGAGCGCGGGCTGTCGTTCGCCTATGTCATGAACCAGATGGACCTCAGCGTGCTGCCGGGGCTCAAGGGGCGCGGGCTGGTGGCGGCGCTGTACGGGGCGGCGGGCGCCGGCTGAACGGGCCCCGGCGGGCGGCCCGGGCCGGGCGGATTGCGTTTGCGCCCGGGGGCCGGGTTTGCTACGCCGGGGTTCGATTCACCGCCCACCCCGATGAAGGACCTTCCAACCGCCACGGCGCCCGAAGCCCCCCCGACCCACCCGATCGACCCGGAGTCCCAGCAGTCGATCGCGGCGATCGGCGACCAGTTCGCGATCGAGGGCGAGTTCGTCGAGGGCGAGGAGATCCGCAGCGGGCACATCAACTCGACGTTCTGCGCGACCTACGAGACGGCCAGCGGGGCGCGCCAGCGCTACATCCTGCAGCGGATCAACGAGAAGGTGTTCAAGGACCCGCTGGCGGTGATGCGCAACGTCGAGTGCGTGACCCGCCACATCAACTGGAAGGTGCTGCGGGTCAAGAAGGACCTCGGCGGCCAGACGCTGAGCCTCTACCCGGGGCGCGGCGGGCGCTGCTGGGTCGAGGGGCCGAACGGCGGGATCTGGCGCTGCTACAACTGCATCGAGAGCTGCCACACCTACGACGTGGTGGAGAACACCCGCCAGGCCTTCGAGGCGGCGCGGGCGTTCGGCTCGTTCCAGGACCTGGTGAGCGACCTGCCGGTCGGGGAGATCGAGGAGACGATCCCGCATTTCCACCACACGCGGCGCCGGTTCGAGCGGCTGATGGAGGTGGCGGCGGCCGACCCGCTGGGGCGGCTGGCGGCGGTGCGCGAGGAGTTCGAGTTCGTGCGCGCGCGCGAGGGGGTCGTGGACCGGCTGCTCAACCTCGAGGCCGAGGGGGTGATCCCGGTGCGCATCACCCACAACGACACCAAGATCAACAACGTGATGATCGACGAGGAGACCGACCGCGCGGTGTGCGTGGTCGACCTCGACACGGTGATGCCGGGCCTGGCGCTGTATGACTTCGGCGACCTCGCGCGCTCGGCCACCTCGCCGGCGGCGGAGGACGAGCGCGACCTGTCGAAGGTGGTGATGCAGATGCCGCTGTTCGAGGCGCTGGCGGAGGGCTACCTGGATGCCGCCGGCGAGTTCCTGCTCGATGCCGAGGTCGACCACCTCGCGTTTTCCGGCAGGCTGATCACGCTCGAGATCGGCATCCGCTTCCTGACCGACTTCCTGGAGGGCGACGTCTACTTCAAGATCCACCGCGACGGCCACAACCTCGACCGCTGCCGGACCCAGCTCAAGCTCGTCGAGCAGATGGAAGCGCAGGAGGCGGCGATGGAGCGGTTCGTGCGCAAGGTGCGGCGGGCGCAGCGCTAGAGTCCTCGAGAACCAGAATTCATGGATGTTAGGCCGAGGCTTCGAATCCGGCATCCCGTTGCGGTCTGATTGATGATTGCTGAATGTTGATTTCCGATTGTTGAAGTGGGAAAAGGACCGGCCGCACTGCTCCAGCAACCCGGCCGGATCCTGCGGAACAACCGCCGCCGCGCATCCGCACCACGCACCTTCCCCGCGAGACCGGGACCGCGCCGCAGCCCCCCGGCCCCGTCCTGTTAGTGCCTTCCGCCCTGCCCCCCGGCCGGCTGTTCCCCGGGCCCCGCGCCGTGCCCCGCCCCGCCGGCGTGCCCGCCGTGCGGCTGGTGCAGCTGCCGCGTCTCCTCCCACGCGTGCCGCTCGCACGACCCGACCGCCCACACCGCCGCCGCCATGCACCCGACGAGCCACCGCTTCATGCCCACCGTTCCTAGCCGCCCGGCACCGGAACGCAACCCCGGAAACCGGCCGCCCCCGGCCAGCGGCAGCGCTCGGCGGTGGACGACACTTGTCGCGGCCGCGACAGATGTTGTCACTGGCCGGGACTCGTTCCCGGGGTGGCCTCCGGGGCGTCGGGCGTGGCCGGCGGGGCGTCGGGCAGGGTTAGCGTGCGGAGTGCCTTGAGGTAGCTGCCGCCAGGGTCGCCCTTGGTGGGAGCGATGTAGCCGCCCTCGCCGAACTCGTTCCATGCGTAGACCAACACGATGCGCTCGGCGGTGGTTTGCTCCGGGTGCTGGTCCATCCACTCCGCGGCCGCGCGCACGCACTGGGCGAACTGCTCCGGGGTGCGATCCGGGAAGTAGCAGCCGGGCGGCTGGCCGAGGCCGGCCGGCCCCTCCCACGGCCGCTTGTCCCACCCGGCGGTGACGATCGGCAGGCAGGGCTGGGCCGGGCTGCCGCGCCACTGCGCCCGGTTGGCGGCCGTCAGGTCGGCGTAGGCGTGCCCGGCGGCCCCGTCGGGGTAGCCGGGAACCACGTTGTAGTGGGTGCGGTGGGTGTAGCCGGCGTCGGCCGGTGGCTCGCCGCAGCCGGCGATCGCCAGGCCGGGCAGCCCCGCCCGGCGCGCCGTCTGTTGGATTGCGGCGAACCCGTCCCGGTCGCCGCCCGTGCTGTTGAAGATGATGACCAGCGGCCTGCCGCCGACGGTCAGGTGCTGCCGGTGGGTGAACAGCGGCATCCAGAACTCGCCCGCCCGCTGCCAGTTGCCGCTCCCCTTGATCTGGTAGCCCCCATGGTTGGCCACCAGCAGGCAGAACCGCATCCGCCGGTTGTTCTTCGCCTTCAGGAACAGCTCGAGGCTGGTGTGCTTGGGGTCCTCCCGGACCGCCTGCTCGTTGAGCGGCTGGCCGTCGTCGTGCCAGTACCAGCAGAACGCGAAGAACGCCACGCCGTGGTCCGCCGCCAGGTCGATCTGCCGCTCCATGGCTGCCAGCGAGTCGTCCCGCCAGCCCCACACCGGCTCGCGCCCCGGAAACTCGTCCACCAGCCGCCTGGTCAGGTGGGTCGGCGCGTCCCGCGCCCACGGCTCGCCCGGATCGCCGGCGGACCGGCTGCGCCCCGACCACCCGTCGAAGAAGTAGGCGCCGACCAGCGGCGGGGCCGCGCCGCCCTGCGTGTCCCCGCGCGCCGCCGCCGCCAGCAGGCACGCGGCCGTCAGCATGATCACCACCTTCATCTCGTCCGGTCGGGTTCCGGCGCCGGGCCGCCAAGCCTGCTAGAGCTTGGCCTCGATCGCGCCGATGATCGTCTTGAGCGCCTTCAGGCGGGCGTAGTACTTGTCGTTGGCCTCGATGATCGTCCACGGGGCGTAGCTGGTGCTGCAGTTGGCGAGCATGTCGTTGATCGCCACCTCGTACTGCGGCCACTTCTCGCGGTTGCGCCAGTCCTCGTCGGTGATCTTCCACTGCTTCCACGGCGTCTCCTGGCGGGTCCTGAACCGCCGCAGCTGCTCGTCCTGGTCGATGTGCAGCCAGAACTTGACGATCACCGTGCCGAAGCTCGCCAGGTGGGCCTCGAACTCGTTGATCTCCCGATAGGCGCGCTGCCACGCCTCGCTCGAGCAGAACCCCTCGATGCGCTCCACCAGCACCCGGCCGTACCAGGTGCGGTCGAAGATGGTCATGTGCCCGGCCTTGGGGATGACGCGCGCGAAACGCCACAGGTAGTGGTGGTCGAGCTCCTCGGTGGTGGGGGCGGCGATCGGGATCACCTCGTAGCCGCGCGGGTCGAGCTTCTCGGTCACGCGCTTGATGTTCCCGCCCTTGCCGGCCGCGTCGCAGCCCTCATAACAGACCACCACCGGGATGCGCCGCACGTAGATCTCGTGCTCGAGGTCGCGCAGCCGCTCCTGGCACACGTCGACCTGCTTGCGGTAGTCCTCCTTGGCGACCTTGCGCGCCATGTCGAGCCCCGAGAGCACGGTGATGTTGCGCCCGGGCAGCTGGGTGAACGACCCCGCCGGCCGCGCCGCCTGCGCCTTCCCGCGCTCGACCGCGGCCGACCACGTCTCCACCAGCGTCTCGAGGATCTTGGCCACCGAGTAGTGCTTGTCGTGGCCTTCCACCACGATCCACGGGGCGGCGGCCGTGTTGGTCCGCTCCATCATCTCCTCGGCGGCCTGGAGGTAGTCGCCGTACTGGCGGTGCTGGCGCCAGTCCTCCTTGCCGACCTTCCACGCCATCGCGGGGTTGCCCTCCATCGCCTTGAACCGGCGGCGCTGCTCCTTGCGGCTGATGTGCAGCCAGAACTTGACGATCACCGCGCCGTCGTCGGCCAGTTGGCGCTCGAAGGCGAGGATCTCCTGGAACGCGCGCTCCCAGTCCTTGCGCGGCACCTGCTTGTCGACGCGCTCGCCGAGCACCCGGTTGTACCAGCTGCGGTCGAAGATCGCCATCAGGCCGCGCCCGGGGAGCTTGTTCCAGAAGCGCACCAGGAACGGCCGCATGATCTCCTCCTCGTTGGGCGGGTGGATCGGGTGAACCTTGAAGCCGCGCGGGTCCAGCGGCAGCATCAGCTGGTTGATCGCGGTGCCCTTGCCCGCCGCCTCCAGCCCCTCGAACACCAGCACGGTGGGGATGCCGAGCCCCTTGACCTCCCGCTGCAGCCCGCTGAGCCGGCGCTCCAGTTCGGGCATGACCTTCTTGAACTCGGTCTTCGCCAGCTTCTTGCCCAGATCGATCATCTCAAGCATACGTCATCCTCCCCTGTCCGGCCCCGCCGTCGCTGCCTTGCCCCGTCGTCCCAGGCCGCCGCCCCGGGGAGCGCGGGCGCACCGCCCGCATCCCTCCGGATTGATCGCCTGCACCGGCGCCGTTCCCCTCAGTCCTTCTTCTTGAGCAGGCGCAGTTGTTCCTTGAGCAGTTCGTTGTTGTCGCGCACGGCTTGCGCCTGTTTCTCGGCATAGTAGGCGGTCCATGCCACGTCCGGATCGCCCGCGCCCGGCGGCACCGCCTTGCCGTAGCTTTCGAACTGATCCTCGTAGTACATCCGCCAATGCACCTCGTTCACGTCCGTCGCCAGGGGTCTGGAAACCCGCTGTTGGGAGCCCGGAAACAGGCTCCCGCAGGAGGTCACTCCTCCCACTGCGAGCATGCCCATGGCAACCAGCCAGGCACTCGTCTTGTTCGCGATCATCAATTTTGGGGGTCGGGATTCGCCCGGCCGGAACCAACGGCCGCAGGCGGCCGCGGGGCGGGGCGCGCCGGCCCCTTCCCACGACGCCTGCCATCCAAGCACCGCCCCCGTGGCGTGGGAAGCGCAAACCACCGGGCGGCCTGCTATTTCCGCGCGATGCTGTCCTTGATCCGCCGCAGGTGGCCGCGGCCCATGCCCTTGACCTCGCAGCCCAGCTCGAAGTAGCGCCGGATCTGGTCGTCGCCCAGCACGCAGAAGCAGTCGATCAGCGCGAACGGCCGCCCGACCGCGCGGAACACCCGGTCGGGGTCCAGCTCGAGGTAGTCCTTGTGGCGGACGGCAAGCACCACGGCGTCCATCCCCTTGAGCGCCCGCCACAGGTCCTGTTGGATGCGCAGGTCCTTGAGCGCCTCCTGGCGGGTGAAGAAGCGGGCGAGGCTGTGGCCGGCGGACGGGTAGCTGTCCTGCGCCTCGAACTCCCACCAGTGCTCGACGTAGGGGTCGTGCACCGACACGTTGGCGCCCATCTCGGCGAGCTTGCGCACGATGACCTCGGAGCCGCTGTAGCGCGTGTCGCCGACGTCCTCGCGGTATGAGGCGCCCAACAGCAGGATGTCGGCGGCGGCCAGCGGCTTGCCCATGTTGCGCAGCGCGTCGCGCACCAGCTGCGGCGGGTGCAGCGAGCGGGTGTCGTTGATGTCCACCGCGGCCGGCGTGATCCTGAAGATCTCGTCCTCCCAGCCGAGGATGTGCTTGTAGGCCCACATCCCCAGCCCGCCGTCCTTGGGCAGGCAGTAGCCGCCGACCCCCGGCCCGGGGAAGATCATGTTGGAGTGGGTCGGCCGCACCTTGATCGCCTCGATCACCTTCTTGAGGTCGACGCCGTTGCGCTCGGCGAACAGCGACCATTCGTCGAGGAACGCCAGCAGCGTCGCGCGATAGCTGTTCTCCACGATCTTGGCGGTCTCCGACTCGATCGGGCGGTCGAGCACCGTCAGCGGGAACTGCTTCGTGTTCAGCACGCCCTCGAGGAAGGCGACCACGCGCCCGCGGGCCTCCGCGTTGATCCCGCTGCACACGCGCCAGAAGTCCCGGATCGACGCCACGTAGTTCCTGCCGGGCATCACCCGCTCGTAGCTGTGGGCGAGCAGCGGCTCGGTGCGGATGCCGCGCCGCTCGAAGATCTTCTTCATGATCGGATAGGCCACCTGCTCGGTGGTGCCCGGCGCCACGGTCGTCTCGATCAGCACCAGCGCCGCGGCCGGGATGTGCTCGGCGATCGTCGCGATCGACGCCTCGAGCGCCTCCATGTCCGCCGCGCCGGTGCGCACGTCGCCGAGCGACGCCTTGAGGTAATCGCACTGCACGTCCACCACCACCACGTCCGCCAGCTTCAGCGCCGCCTCGGTGTAGGTGGCCACCAGCGTCTTGCTGTCCTTGACGCAGCGCTCGATCAGCACCGCCACCTCGGGATCCTCGGCCTTCACCGGCGACACGCCGCGGTTGAGCAGCCCGATCTTCCAGTAGCTGCGGCTGCTCGGCCGCTGCATCCCGATCACGAACTTGGTGTTGCGCCCGGCCTGGTCCCGCGCGTCGGCCACCACCGCCGCCATCACCGCCCCCACGAACCCCAGCCCGACCACCACCACCACCTCCCTGCCCGCCTTGCGGTGCCGGCCCGCCAGCCGCTTGAGCCGCGCATACTCCCGCTCGTAGTCGGCGGGTGCCGGCAGGACGAACTTCTCCCCCTCGGGGCTGATCGAGAACACTTGCCTGGACTTCATGGCACTCTTGGATTTCATGGCACTCGCGCTTGCCCGGCATCAATGCCGCCGGCCAGCCCTGCCGTCAATCGCGGAATCCGCCCCCCGCAGGGGCCTCCAGATGGGCATCCGGGCGCCGCCCCGGAACATGATCCCCATGTCAGGAAATGCCCGATCATGCAGCTGGCGGATCTGCAGTTAGATCCGGTCCGGCGCGCGGTGCAGCGCGGCGGGCGCCCGATCGTTCCCGGGCAATTGATTTGACCCGGTTTCCTCCCCTGCCGACGATTTGGAATCCGCGATGAGCCACCACCCACGCCACCACGCCACTTTGTCCGTGTCCGGCCAGCGTTTGTTGGCCGGCTTGCTCATCGGAATGGGTCTTTCCGTGATCGAGGGTCCCGCCGCTCCCCCGGACCCACTGGCGCGGCACGGCGACACCTGGCGCTACCGCAAGGGGACAAGCGAACCGCCGACCGATTGGCATTCAGTGCCGGACGAGTCCCTCGATGGGACATGGGACACCGGCCCGGGCGGATTCGGCTACGGCGATGGCGACGACGGGACCGTGCTCGGCGACATGCAGAATGGCTACTGGACCGTCTATGCGCGCAAGACGTTCGAAGTCACCGCGGGGATGGATCCGGGGCGCCGTTTGCGCCTGACCGTGGACTATGACGACGGCTGCATTGTCTATCTCGACGGGCAGGAGGTGTTCCGCTCCTCGAACGTTCCCGGGGCGGCGGGGACTCCGTATGGCTGCAGCCAGAACCTGCTGACCTCCGGCCACGAGGCATCGGGCGGGTCGCCGGGACTCCCTGCCGAGGTGATCGACCTCGGCACGCTGGGTGCGCGGCTCGCGGAAGGCCCGCACGTGCTGGCCGCCCACGGACTCAACGCCGCGCTCGACAGCAGCGATCTCTCCCTGATCGTGGACCTGGACCTCGTCGATCCGCCCGCGGACGTGACCTGGGCGCTCGCCGACAGCCCGGTGAACGTGACTTCGGACTTCGCCATCGACGGCGGCGCCACCCTGACGATCGAGGCGGGGGTCGAGGTCGTCCTGGCAGCAGGCGTCTCGATCCGGGCGCTCGGCGGCAGCCACATCGACATCGCCGGCACCCCGGCCCAGCCGGTGGTGTTGCGGCGGGCGGCCGATACCGATTGGGGCGAACTCTCGGCCACCGGGGCCGGCGGCTCGTTGACGATCCGCAACGCCGACATCTCCGCCGGGCGACTGCGGTTCCTGGCTGGCACCACGGGCCTGGTCGAGCGCAGCAGCATCCACGATTCCGGCGCCTCGTCGATCGTTTACGCCGGCGCCGCCGCCTCCGTCACCATGCGGCGCTGCCAAGTGTCGTCCTATCAGGAGACCCTGTTCCAGAACACGCTGACGGTGCTGGAGGATTGCCTGTTCGAGGGGCCTGCCGCCGACGCGGTGGACTTTGACGCCGCGCGGCCCGGTTCGACCATCCGCCGCTGCACGTTCCGCAACGGCCCGACCGGGACCAACACCGATGCCATCGACATCGGCCCGACCGGCGTGACCCCCTCGGTCGATGTCCTGATCGAGGACTGCATCATGCACGACTTCAGTGACAAGGGGGTCTCGGTCGGCGACGGCCCGTACGACGCGCGGGACATTGTTGTTAGAAACTGCCTGGTCTACAACGTGGCGCGGGGGGTGCAGGTGAAGCACGGCTCGGTGGCCACGGTGCAGGACTGCACCATCACCGGGTGCGGGATCGGCCTGCACGGGTTCGAGAAGGCAGGCGGCACCGGCGGCGGACTGATGCCGGGCTGCTTCAACAACATCCTGGCGGCAAACACCTCGCCGATCACCGTCGAGCCCAGCACCGTGCTCGAGCTGGAGTATTCGGACACCTGGGGCATCGACTGGCCCGGCAGCGGCAACATCAACGCCGATCCGCTGTTCCGCGATCCGGCCGGTCGCGACTACCGCTTGCAGCCCGCGTCACCGTGCGCCGGCAGCGGGAAGCTCGGTGATGACATGGGCGTGGAGTACCCGGTGGGCGGGCTGCCGGGCGTGCCCGGAAGCCTGCAGATCGTGTCATTCGACGGCAGCCGGGCGGAACTCACGTGGAGCGACCCGGATGATCGCGAGGAGGAGTTCGTGATCGAGAAATGCGCGGACGGATCGACCTGGACGACCGCCGTCACCGCGCCGGCCGACAGCACCGGCGCGACCGCCTCCGGCCTGGAGGCAAGCCCTGCCTGGGCATTCCGGATCCGGGGCGCGAACTTCATCGGGGAGTCGTTCGCATCGAGTCCGGTCTTCGCGGTGGGCGGCCCGGACGACTTCGACGGCGACGGCATGCCCGACGACTGGGAGAGCGCCCACGGGCTGCTGCCGGCAGACCCGGCGGACGCCGGCCTCGACCCCGACGGCGACGGCATGACCAACCTCGCCGAGTACCTCGCCGGCACCGACCCGCTGGACGGCGGCAACCGGCTCTCCGTGGCGGTCGCGGACGCCGGCGGCGGCGCCGTGCTGGTGCGGTTCACCGCCCGGGCCGGCAGGTCCTACACGGTGGAATGGTCCGACACCCTGCTGGCCGGCAGCTGGCAGAAGCTCGCCGACGTCGCGCCCCAGGCGGCCGCCGTCGAGGTCGAGGTGCCCGACCTGGCCGCCGCCGGCGCGCCGCGGCGGTTCTATCGGATTCTAACACCGTTCCGGCCATGACCCCCCCATGAGCGCGCATGGCGACATTCCGTTGGCGACATTGCCGTGCCTTGCACCGGCGGCGCGGGCCGCGATCGGGGTGTCCGGCGTGGCCGACAAGACAACAACGACTCGGTCACCTTCACGGTGACCGCCGACCCGGAGGCGGCCGCCACCACCGCCGCCCTGGACGGCGTGCCGACGGCGGCCGCCTCGCCGGGCGGCTACGCGCTGCTCCACGTGGCGCTCACCGACCCGGTCAACGCCGAGGTCACCGGCCACCGGCAGCCAGCCGGTCCTCTACTGGTTCGACGGCGGGGCACTGCTGGAAGACAGCAGCGACCTGATGAACTGGCGCCCGGTGCCCGCCGGCCTGAGCCCGTTCCCGTTCGACGTCGACGTGCCCGTTAGGTTCTTCCGGATCAGAAAGCAGGCCCGCCGGCAGGATCCGGACCCGGTGCTCTCATCGGATTCTCATTTCCAGACTGCTGATTCGGGGATCGCAAGCGACTCCCCGGGCGCCCCGCGGCCCGCTTCGTCCCGCCATCAGACAACCGCTTCCCGATTCCCATCCCATGTGGTCCAGGTTCCCGACCAGTGCCGGCATCCTCCCCGGTCGATTGGCCGAAGCCGGCGTTTTTGGGCTCGCGCGATCACAGGCCATGGCCTAGCCCCTAAACAAGCGTGATTGGAAGGCGGTTTGGGCAAAAAATACTCGAAATGCCCTGAATTTCAGGGTTTGATGCTGTTCGTGAAAAGCAACCATCAAACCGCGAACAGAGCATTTCGAGTGAGCAGAACCTACCCCAAGATCCTCCGGAACCGCAAGCGCCGAATTGAGCGTCGTCTCGATCCCAAGAAGGCGTGGTGTGACCAGCCCGAGCCGATGATGACGGCTCGCAACATCCACTACGAGATGGCGGCCAAGACCCGCGGCATCGCCTGCGGGGGAATCGGAGCGATCCACCTGATGGTCAACCGGCTCGGGCTGCGCGAGGAGATCGACCGGCGGCTGCGGCTGCTGAAGGTGCATCTGCCATATCATGAGAGCGACCATGTCCTGAACCTGGCCTACAATGCGCTGCTTGAAGGGGTTCGCCTGCAAGACATCGAACTGCGGCGCAACGACGAGGCGTTCCTCGACGCCTTGGGTGCCCAACGGATTCCCGATCCGACCACCAGCGGGGATTTCACGCGGCGCTTCGCGAAAGGCGACATCGTGGAGTTGATGGAGGCGATCAACGCCGCCCGCCGGCGGGTGTGGAAGCGGCAAGGGGCCGACTTCCTGAAGGAAGCCATCATCGACACCGACGGCACGATCGCGCCGACGCTGGGCGAATGCAAGGGCGGCATGGCCTTGTCGTACAAGGGGATCTGGGGCTACGCGCCGCTCATCGTGTCGCTGGCCAACACCAACGAAGTGCTCTATCTGGTCAACCGCCCGGGCAACTCCGTGAGCCACGAGGGCTGTGTGTCGTGGATCGACCGGGCCATCAAGCTGGTCTCCCCCCATGCCGGGCGGGTCACCTTGCGCGGGGACACCGACTTCACGCTGACCGGCGAATTGGACCGGTGGGACAACGCCGGAATCCAATTCGTCTTCGGCATGGACGCCCATGCCAAGGCGGTCTCTTTGGCGGAGCAGCTGCCCGAAGAGGCTTGGAAAACCCTGGAACGGCTGCCCCGTTACGAGATCGCCACCCTGCCGCGGCGCAAGCCTGAACGGGTCAAGGAATCCATCGTGCGCTTCAAGGGCTACCAGAACAAGAAGCTGGTGGGTGAAAGCGTGGCCGAGATTCAATATCGGCCCGCAGGGGTGTCCGGCTAACGAGCTTTGGTGATTTTGCCATCGATTCATGATGAGCAACTTACAACGAGCAATCGATGTGACGGATTTGAATTCGCGGCGGGCGTTTTGCACGCTTTTCGCGCATGAATGCCGGCCGATTCGTCCTGTCCCAGGTTCTCGATCTCGTCCATCGCCAGACGCTCGACCGTCTGGTGCGGCGTTACAATGCCGACTCGAGGGTCCGGCATTTCGGGTGTCGACAGCAGTTCATCTGCATGGCCTTCGCTCAGTTGACTTGGCGCGACGGGTTGAGGGATATCGTCACCTGCCTCAATGCAAAGCCCTCGGCACTCCACCACTTGGGGTTCCGCGGTCCGGTTGCCAGATCCACCCTGGCGGATGCCAACGAACAGCGGGACTGGCGGATCTGGGAGGATCTCGCCAAAGGCCTGATCCGCAAAGCACGGGTTCTGTATGCAGGGGAAGATCTTGGCGTCGAGCTGGACAATACCGTCTACGCACTCGATTCCAGCACGATCGATCTCTCTTTGACCCTCTTTCCTTGGGCCGACTTCCGTCGAACCAAGTCCGGGATCAAGCTGCACACCCAGATCGATCTGCGTGGGCCGATTCCGACCTGCATCCATATCACAGATGCCCGCCAGCACGACGTGGCGTGGCTCGACACGCTGTGCTTCGAGCCCGGTTCGTTCTACGTGATGGACCGTGGCTACATGGATTTCTCTCGCCTGAACACGATCGCAACCGCTGGCGGGTTCTTCGTCACTCGGGCCAAGAGCAATCTGCGCTTCACCAGGCAGCGATCGCTGCCCATCGAGCGCCTCACCGGCCTGCGCAGCGATCATGTGGGCAAGCCTACTCTCAAGAAGGCGCGCCAAGCCTATCCGGGACTGCTCCGCAAGATTCGCTACTACGATTCCGACACTCGCCGCGAACTCGTCTTTCTCACCAACAACCTGGACATCCCGGCACTGAGTGTCGCCAAGCTCTACCGGCTGCGGTGGCGGATCGAACTGTTCTTCCGCTGGATCAAGCAACATCTCCGAATCAAACACTACTACGGCACCAGTCCCAACGCGGTGAAGACCCAGATATGGATTGCCGTGGCCGTCTACCTCATGGTCGCGATCCTTCACAAGCAGCTCCGCCTGCCCGGGGCTCTTAACAGAACTTTGCAGATTCTCAGCGTGCATCCCTTTGAGAAAGTCGCTCTAAATCAACTACTTACAGAAACCGATTTCAGAACTATGGGTGAGCAGGATCACAACCAATTGATGTTGTGGGACTTATAACCGGACGCCCGTGATCGGCCCGGCAAATGCAAGAAACCCTTCCGCCTGGTCATCCTGCGCAAGAACATCAGCGTGCAGAAGGGCGAGCAGGTCCTCTTCGACGAGATCCGCCACTTCTTTTACATCACCAATCGGCGGGACTTCAGCGCCGAACAGATCGTCGCCTTTGCCAACGGCCGGGGCAACCAGGAGAACGTCATCGAGCAACTCAAGAACGGCGTCAACGCCATGCGCATGCCCGTCGACGACCTGCTCAGCAACTGGGCCTACATGGTGATGACCGCCCTGGCATGGAATCTCAAGGCGTGGTTCGGCCTGCTGCTGCCCAAGCGCAATCGCGGGCAAGAGGTCGTGCGCATGGAGTTCCGGCGTTTCCTGCACTCGCTCATCCTGATGCCCGCCCAGATCGTGCGCGCCGGACGTCGCATCGTCTTCCGCATCCTCGCCTACAACGGCTGGCTCAAGGACCTCTTCGCCGCGTGGGAACGATTGCGATGCCTGCGCGTCACCTGACGCGCAGGCATCCTCCAGGCCACGCACCACACCCGCGCGGGATCACTCCTCCCGCTTGGCCAGTCATGCACACGGTGGGGAAATCAGCCTGTCTAACAGTCGGTGGAGGGGAGACATCGCCCGCAATGCGCACCATATGAACACCCGCGCGATCCACGGATCGTCCGATTTGCCCCCGGGCCATGCGTTGCCGGGCGCCGAACCGGCGGCCGCGGCGATTCACGCTTAACACTCGCTTATTTTGGGCCTAGCTTCCCCGCGCGCAGCATCGACGGACACCTCAGGGACTACGGGCGGGCCATGGATGCCGGCTCCGGAGTCGCTGCCGTCCTCAGCCGGGCGCCAACCTGCGTTGCCCATGACCTGGAAATCCCTTGCGCTTGCAATCGGCCTGCCGGCCGCGACCCTGGCGTCGGCCCCGGCCGACGTGGTGATCAGCGAGATCATGTACCACCCGGCCTCGGAAGCGGTCGCCGAGGAGTTCCTCGAACTGCTCAACACCGGCACGGCGGCAGCCGACGTCTCCGGGTGGCGCTTCACCAGCGGCGTCCAGTTAACCATCCCCGCCGCCACCGTGATCCCCGCCGGCGGCCGCCTCGTCGTCGCCGCCGACGCCGCCGCCTTCGCCGCCAAATACCCGGCCGTCACCAACGTGGTCGCCGGCTGGGGCGGCCGCCTTTCCAACAGCTCCAACCGGGTGGTGCTGGCCGATGCCGGCGGGGCGGTGGTCGACGAGGTCGACTACGCGGACGACGGCGACTGGGGCGTGCGCGCGCTGGCCGCGACCCTCGACCACGGCCACCGCGACCTGGACTGGCGGTCGGCGGCCGACGGCGGCGGGGCTTCGCTGGAGCTGATCCAGGCGGGCTTTGACAACGCCAACGGCCAGAACTGGGCCCCGAGCACGGTGGCGGACGGCACCCCCGGCGAGCCCAACTCGGTGGCCGCGGCGGACATCGCGCCGCTGATCTCCGAGGTCGCGCACTTCCCGCTCGTCCCTTCCTCCTCCGACCCCGTCCACGTCACCGCGCGCGTCGCCGACGAACTCGGCGCGCCCGCCTCCGCCACCGTGTTCTGGCGCCTCGACGGCGCGGACGCGTTCACCGCCGCGCCGATGGCCGACGACGGCCTGCACGGCGACGCGCTGCCGGGCGACGGCGTGTTCGGCGCCACCCTGCCGGTGCAGCCCGACCGGTCGATCGTCGAGTTCTACCTCGGCGCCGCCGACGCGGCCGGCAACACCCGCACCTGGCCGGCCCCGGCGCTCGACCAGAACGGGGTGGCCAGCCAGGGCGCCAACTGCCTCTATCAGGTCGACGACACCGCCTGGTCCGGGGCGATGCCGCTCTACCGGCTGGTGCTGCGCGCGGTGGACAAGGCGGAGCTGACCCAGATCAACACCAACTCGCCGTCGATCAGCGGCACCGACCAGACGCAGAGCGAGATCAAGCGGAACGCCACCTTCATCAGCCGCGACGGCACCGGCACCGCCCTGCGCTACCGCTGCGGCCTGCGCAACCGCGGCAACTCGAGCCGCTCGATGCAGCCGCAGAGTTACAAACTGGTGTTCCTGCAGGAGCAGAAGTGGGACGGCCTCTCGGCGCTCAACCTCAACACCCAGCAGACCCCCCACCAGTTGCTGGCCAGCGCGGCGTTCCGCAAGGCCGGCGTGACCACCGCCCTGGCGCGCGCCGTGCAGGTGCGCGTCAACGCCGTCAACCCCGCCTCCTCGACCGGCGCCCCGGCCTACGGGTTCTACGTCGCCAACGAGGCGTTCGACTCAGACTTCGCCGACGCGCACTACCCGCTCGACCCGTCCGGCAACATCTATCGGGTGCTGCAGATCATCTACAGCAGCAGCAACCCCGGCGGCGACCTCGGCGACTGGAGCGACAACCCGGACCCCGCGCTCGCCGACCCGGCGCCCTACCGCGTCCACTACTTCAAGCGCACCAACGAGAGCGAGGACGACTGGAGCGACCTGATCGCCCTGACCCAGAAGCTGGCCAAGGGAAGCAGCCCGACGCTCGACGCACCGGCCTGGGACGCCGACTACGCCGCGGCGGTGCGCACGGTGGCCGACGTTGAGCAGTGGATGGGCTACTTCGCGGTCAACAACATCGCCGACACCACCGAGACCTGCCTCGCCAACGGCCGCGGCGACGACTACTACATGTACTTCGGGGCCGCCGACCGCCGCGGCACCCTGATCCCCTACGACCTCGACAGCGTCTTCGGGCGCAGCAGCGGCAGCGCCTACAACCGCAGCATCTGGTACATGTGCCAGAACTGGAGCATGACCGGCTCCCCACCCACGCCGGTCAACCCGTTCATGAAGCACCCGGAGTTCGCCCCGGTCTACTTCGCCACCCTCAAGCGGATGATCGACGGGCCGTTCAGCCCGGCCCAGTTCAACGCGCTGGCCGACGAGGTGCTCGGCGGCCTGGTCAACGCGTCGGCGATCACGCCGATGAAGAATTTCAACGCGCAGCGCACCGCGTGGATCGCCACCCAGATCCCGCTCGCACTCTCGGTCACCACCGCACCGGCCGTCGTCAACGGCTACCCGCAGTCCACCACCGCCACCGCCACCCTCGGCGGGCGCGCCAACGCGCTCACCACCCGCGTGGTCAGGGTCAACGGCGTGGACGCCACCTGGACCGCCTGGAAGGCGGCCTGGACCGCCCCTGAAGTGGCGCTCACCCCCGGCCTCAACCGCGTGCTCATCCAGGCGTTCGACGCCGCCGGCGCGGAAACCGACCGCCTCTCCCACGACGTGTGGTACGACGACGGCAGCACCCAGGCGATCTCGTCGGACATCGCCGCCGACACCACCTGGACCGCCGCCGGCGGACCGTGGCAGGTGAGCGCCTCGGTCGCGGTGGCGTCCGGGGCCACCCTGACCATCGAGCCGGGGACCAGCGTCTATCTGGCGAACGGCGCCACGTTCACCGTCGCCTCCGGCGGCCGCCTGCTCGCCGAGGGCACCGCCACGCAGCGCATCCGCTTCGGGGTGGCCCCCGGCAGCGGCGCCAGCTGGACCGGCATGGTGATCAACGGCGCCGCCGGCACCCCGCAGTCGCGCCTCGCCCACTGCCGCCTCGAGGGCAACACCGGCACCGCGATCGACGTCAACGCCGGCGACGTCGTGCTCGACCACCTCGAGTTCGGCAACACCACCAAACCATATCTCTCGCTCGACGGCGCCTCGTTCCTGGTCTCCGACTGCGTGTTCCCGGACGCGGCGGCCGGCAGCTGCTTCGAGTCGCTGCACGGCACCGGCGGGATCAAGGCCGGCGGCCGCGGCATCCTGGTGCGCAACTACATCGGCCGCGCCAACAGCATCTCCGGCGACTACAACGACCCGTTCGACTTCACCGGCGGCCAGCGGCCGGGGCCGATCCTGCAGCTGGTCGACAACGTGTTCGCGGGCAGCGACGACGACCTGGTCGACCTCGACGGCACCGACACGTGGATCGAGGGCAACATCTTCCTGCACACCCACAGGTACGGCTCGCCGGACTCCGCGTCCGCGATCAGCGGCGGCAGCGACGGGTCGCGCGTCAGCCGGATCACCGTCGTCGGCAACCTGTTCTACGACATGGACCACGCGCTGACCGCCAAGCAGGGGAACTACTACACGTTCATCAACAACACGATGGTGCGCCAGACCAAGGACGGCGGCATCGACCCCGAGGCGGCGGTGCTCAACCTCGCGGACGAGGGGACCACCTATGGCGCGGGCTTCCTGTGCGAGGCGAACATCCTCAGCGACTGCGAGCAGTTGATGCGCTACTACGACCCCGCCTCCAGCGCGGTGCAGTTCGACAACAACCTGATGGACTTCACCTGGGACGGCCCCGGCGCCGGCAACGCGTCCGGCGAGCCGCTGTTCGAGCACGTCCCGGCGCTGGCCGAGACGCAGTTCACCTCGTGGGCGGGCGCCCAGGTGCTCAAAGAGTGGCTCGCACTGCGCAGCGGGTCGCCGGCCCGCGGCACCGGCCCCAACGGGCGCGACAAGGGCGGCGTGGTCGCGCGCGGCGTGTGCCTGGTCGCCGACGTCCCGGCACTGACCAACTCCACCACCGCCCACATCGCCGTCGGCCCCGTGCCATCGCCCGCGCCCCCGTGGGCCTCCGGCTACACCCATTACCGCTGGCGGCTCGACGGCGGCGCCTGGAGCGACGCCACGCCGATCGCCACGCCGATCACGCTCGCCGGGCTGGCGGACGGCCCCCACACCGTCGCGGTGTCCGGGCTCAACGACGCCGGCTACTGGCAGGACGACCCGGCGTTCGGCGCCTCGGCCGTCGTCGCCACGTTCAGCTGGACGGTGGACCAGGCCTATCAGCCGCCCGCGCCCGCCCCGCTGGTGCGCCTCAACGAGGTGCTGGCGAAGAACTCCGAGACGCTCGGGTTCTCCGGCACCTGGCCGGACATGATCGAGCTGCACAACGCCGGCGATGCGCCGGCCGACCTCTCCGGCTGGGGACTGTCCGACGACCCCTCGCTGCCCTACCGCTTCACCTTCCCCGCCGGCACCACCCTGGCCCCCGGCGCCTGGCTGGTGGTGTTCGCCTCTGGCAGCGCCGCGGTGCCCGCGCCCAGGACCGGCTTCGGGCTCGATGAGGACGGCGAGATCCTCACCCTGACGCGCCCGGCGGCCGCCGGCGGCGGGGTGGCGGACTCGGTCGCCTTCGGCCACCAGCTGTCCGACTACTCGATCGGCCGCCGTCCGGCCGACGGCGCGTGGGACCTGTGCCGGCCGACCTTCGGCGCGGCCAACGTGATCGCCACCCAGGGCGACCCGCGCGCGCTGCGGCTCAACGAGTGGCTGGCCAGCGCCGCCGCCCTGGCCAGCACCGACTTCATCGAGATCCACAACCCCGGAACCCTGCCGGTGAACATCGGCGGCGGGTTCCTCACCGACAACCCGGTCGAATGGCCCGACCGCCACCCGCTCACCCCGCTCACCTTCGTCGGCGCCGCGGGCTACGCCTCGTTCAAGGCCGACGGCGACCCGTGGCAGGGGCCCGACCACCTGAGCTTCAAGCTCGACGCCGCGCAGGGCGAGATCGGGCTGTTCGCCCCAGACCTCTCACTGGTCGACTCGGTGATCTACGGGCCGCAGTCCACCGACGTCTCGCAGGGCCGCACCCCCAACGGCGGGGCCGCCATCGCGTTCTTCACCCAGCCGACCCCCGGCGGCCCCAACCCCGGCACCACCACCGCCTCCAGCACCACCACGGTCAACCTGCTGCCGCTCAACGCCTCGTGGAAGTACATGGCCAGCTCCACCTCCTACCACGGGACCTATCAGGCGGTCGGCTTCGACGACTCGGCATGGCCCGCCGGCGGCCAGCTGCTGCACTACGAGACCGGGACCGTGACCTCGCCCAGCGGCTTCACCAAGACCACCCAACTGCCCCGCAACGGCAGCTACCCGTTCGCCACCTGCTACTTCCGCACCCACTTCACCTGGAACGGCGCGACCACCGGGGTGACGCTGCGGGCCACCACCATGATCGACGACGCCGCGATCATCTACCTCAACGGCCAGGAGGCGGCGCGGGTGCGGCTGCCGGCCGGCACCGTGAACTACTCGACCTACGGCTCGGGCGCGCCCGGCTCCGGCACCGAGGCCACCGAGGAAACGATCATCCTGCCGGCGAGCCTGCTGGTGCAGGGCGACAACGTGCTCGCCGTCGAAGTCCACCAGGTCAACTCCACCAGCACCGACGTGGTCTGGGGCATGAAGCTCGACGCCGAGATCAGCTACACCGGGCCGTCCTCGCAGGTGAACCTCCTGCCCCTCGACGCGGCGTGGAAGCACATGGCCAGCGCCACCTCCTACCACGGGGCCTATCAGGCCGTCGACTTCGACGACTCGGCGTGGTCGTCCGGCGGCCAGCTGCTGTACTACGAGAACGACACCCTGGCCTCGCCCAGCGGCTTCACCAAGACCACCCAGCTGCTGCGCAACGGCAGCTACCCGTTCGCCACCTGCTACTTCCGCACCCGCTTCACCTGGAACGGCCCGACCGCCGGCGTGGTGCTGCGCGCCACCACCATGATCGACGACGCCGCGCTGGTCTACCTGAACGGCCAGGAGGCGGCGCGGGTGCGGCTGCCGGCCGGCACCGTCGACTACTCGACCTACGGCTCGGGCGCGCCCGGTTCCAACACCGACGCCATCGAGGAGACCATCCTCCTGCCGACGAGCCTGCTGGTGCAGGGCGAAAACGTGCTCGCCGTCGAGGTCCACCAGGTCAACTCCACCAGCACCGACGTGGTCTGGGGCATGAAGCTCGACGCCGACCTCACCCTGACCCTGCCGGCCTCGCAGGTGGTGCTCAACGAGCTGCTGGTGGCCAACCAGGGCCTGCCGAACCCGGACGGCTCGCTCGCGGCTTGGGTCGAACTCCACAACCCCTCCGAGTGGGACGCCGACATCGCCGACATGAGCCTCGCCACCTCGACCGCGGACCCCCGCGCCTGGGTCGCCCCGGCCGGCACCCTGATCCCCGCCGGCGGCTTCCTCGTCGTCCACTGCGACCCCGCGCTGCCCCCGTCGGCCACCAATACCGGGTTCCCCCTCAGCCCCGCCGGCGGCAGCCTCCACCTGTTCCACGCGCTGGCCATCGGCGGCGGCCTGCGCGACAGCGTCACCTGGGGCAACCAGCTCGCCGACCTGTCGGTCGGCCGCGCCCCCAACGGGTCCGGCCCGTTCGCGCTCAACCTGCCCTCCCGCGGCAGCCTCAACACCCCGGCCGCCAGCGGCCCGCTCACCGCGGTGCGCATCAACGAGTGGCTCGCCAGCCCGGCCGGCGGGGGCGCGGACTTCTTCGAGCTGTTCAACACCGGCGGCGCCCCGGTCCTGTTGGGCGGCAACTACCTCACCGACTCGCTCTCCAACAAGACCAAACAACTGGTCGCGCCGCTGACCTTCATCGGCGGCAGCGGCCCCGGCCGCTGGCTCCACTACCTCGCCGACAACTCGTCGTCCCCCGGCCACGTCAACTTCGCGCTGAGCGCCGGCGGCGAACAGCTCGGCCTGTTCACCGCCGCCGGCGTCCAGCTCGACGCCGTCGCCTTCGGCCCCCAGACCGCCGGCATCAGCGAGGGCAGCTTCCCCGACGGCAGCGACACGATCGCCGCCATGCCCCCGACCCCCGCGGAGCCTAACATGCTGCTGGACGCCGACGGCGACGGCATGCCCGACGACTGGGAGGCCGCCCACGGCCTGCTGCCGGGCGACCCGGGTGACGCCGGCCTCGACCCCGACGGCGACGGCATGACCAACCTGGCCGAGTTCATCGCCGGCACCGACCCGCGGGACGGCGGCAGCCGGCTGGCCGGGGCGCTCTCCTCCGCCGACGGCACCCTGCTCGTGCGCTTCACCGCGCAGGCCGGCAGGGCATACTCGGTGGAATGGTCCGATACCCTGCTGCCCGGCAGCTGGCAGAAGCTGGCGGACGTCGCGCCGCAGGCCGCCGCCGGCGAAGTCGTTGTCCCCGACCCGGCCGCGGCCGACATCCCGCGCCGGTTCTATCGCATCCTGACACCACCCCGGCCCTGAACCAACCATGAACGAGCGGAGCACGATCCTGCTGGCGGGTCTGCTGTGCCTGGCACCGGCGGCGCGGGCCGCGATCGGGGTGTCCGGCGTGGCCGACAAGACGAACTACAACAACTCGGCAACCTTCACCGTGACCGCCGACCCGGGGGCGGCCACCACCACCGCCACGCTCGACGGCGTGCCGGTCGCAGTCGGCTCGCCGGTGGTGGTGACCTCGATCCGCTACCACGAACTGGAGGCCGAGAGCCGCACCACGGAGGGCGCGCTGGTCGACTCGGTGGCGGTGCGGTTCATCGTGCGCGACTACGCCGCACGCGGAAGCAGCGAGGACGGGATCCCCCCGCACACGCCGCTGCGGACGGTCAACGACGCGCCCTCGGCGTTCGCCGGTGGCGTGCTCACGGTGGTCGCGCCGGCGGCATGGCCCGCCGGCCTGCCGGTGCCGCTGGCGTGCACCCTGCGCAGCGCGGCCGGCGAGCCGCTGTGGCTCAACGGCACGGTGGCGCTGGGCGGCTTCCCCGCCACGCCGGTCCAGCTGCGCCGCGGCTGGGGATCAGTGCTGGCCCCGGCGGCGGGCGCCGCGGGCACGCTCCGCGTCGACGCGGGCGTCTGCGGGCTAACCGCCGACCCGGCGATCGAGATCGAGCTGGCTCCGGCGTTCACCGACGTGAGCGGCACGATCGCGACCGACACCGCCTGGCCGGCCGACTCGCGCATCCGCATCACCGGCACGCTGACGATCGCCGCCGGGGCCACGCTGACGGTCGGCGCGGGCACGGTCGTGCTCGTCCACGGCGGCGACGGCAGCGCCGGCAGCGCGGCCGAGGTCGTGGTCAACGGCGCGCTGCAGGTCGACGGGAGCCCCGGCGCCCCGGTCGTGTTCGCGCCCGACACCGCCGCCGGCCGCTGGGGCGGCATCGAGCTGCCGGCGGCGACCTCGAGCGTGATGGCGACCCACGCGATCTTCACCGGCGCGGGCGAGGACCAGACGTGGTTCAGCACCCACGGCGGCTACTCGACCCACAAGCCCCAACAGTCGCTGTTCCTGCTCGCCGGCAGCGGGTCCGGCACCGCCGTCGGCGCCCAGGTCCACCTGGCGGACTGCTTCTGCTTCGACCTCGGCGGCACCCTCGCCACCAGCAAGACCAATACCTGGCTCGACCTCCAGCGCTGCCTGCTCCAGCGCGCGATCGCCGGCGGCCAGCTCAACGGCTGCAAGGTGACGATCGACCGCTCCGCACTGATCGAGTTCCCCGGCGAAACCGGGGAGTTCGCCGACGCCGACAACGACGCGATGTACTTCACCAACGGCGACTTCTCGCTCACCAACACGGTGCTCGGCTTCACCAAGGACGACGGCATCGACTCCGGCGGCAGCGGCGGCGACAACCCGTTCACCGCCGCCGCCGACGTCACCCCGTTCGTCTCCACCCATAACTGGTTCGAGGCCACCTTCCACGAGGGCAACTCGATCTCCGGCAAACGCGACGTCACCCACGCCGGCTGCGTCTTCCTCAACTGCGGCCAGGGCGTCGAGGACGGCTACACGGGCTCGTCCACCGGCTACGGCCCGAACGTGCTCGTCGAGGGCTGCCTGTTCGCCGGCAACATGGTCGGCGCCCGCTACGGCGACAACTACGATTGGGATTACAACGGCGTCCTGGAAGTCAGGGACTCGATCCTCCTGTCCAGTGCCTATCACGATGTCTGGGGCTATGACTGGGACAGCTGGACCTACAACGGCCCGGCCAAGTTCAACGTCCACGACAACCACCTCTCGCAGCCCGACCCGCTCCACCACCCGGCCAACACCGCCTGGGACCCCGCGGCGCACGGCGGGCTGGTCGCGCCGTTCATGCCGGTGCCCGGCTCGGCGGTGGGCGTGGCGGTCAGCAGCCACGGCCCGGCCCAGGCCGAGCCCGCCGCGTGGCCCGGCACCTTCACCGTGCGCCTGAGCACGTTCAGCTCCAACCCGGTGAGCGTCAACTGGGCCGTGAGCGCCAACACCGACCCGCCGTCCCCCGTCCGCACGGTGCTCGACTCCGGCACCCTCGGGTTCGCACCCGGCGAAATCGCCAGGACGATCAGCCCGGCGGTCGCCGCCCCCGGCGACTGGGCGCTGCTCCACCTCGGACTAACAGACGCGGTCAACGCCGAGGTCACCGGCGAGGCGTGGTTCGTGCGCGCGCCGGGGCCGGGCCCGGAGCTGGTGGCCCGCGGGGCCGGGGGCTGGCGCTACCGCGAGGCCCGCAGCGACCCGCCGGCGGACTGGAAGGGCGTGGCGTTCGACGACAGCAGCCCGGCCGCCACCGAGTGGCTGCCGTGCACCCTGCCGGCCGGCTTCGCGCTGGGCACGCAGTTCAGTCCCGCGGTGGCCTTCGCCACCACCCCCGGCTACGGCGGCAACACCGGCGACAAGACCAGGACCTACTACTTCCGCAAGCGCTTCACGGTGGCCGACCCGGCGCGGGTCACCGCGCTGGCGTTCAACGTGCGGCGCGACGACGGGGTGGTGATGTGGCTCAACGACGACCCCGCGCCCACGGTGGTCTCCGCCGACGGCACCTTCGCCGGCCCCTACTCGTACTCGACCCTCGCGCCGAACGCCACCAACCCGGGCAGCTACCTGTCCTATCCGATCCCGGTTTCCAGGCTGGTGGCCGGCGACAACATCCTCGCCGTCGAACTGCACCAGACCTCGGTGACCTCCAGCGACCTGCTGCTGGACTGCGAACTGCTGGCCACCTGGGCCGTGCCCCTCGAACTGGAGATGGACAGCGCCGGCGCCCGGCCGGTCCTCTACTGGTTCGATGCCGCGGCGCTGCTCGAGGACAGCACCGACCTCGTGAACTGGGCCCCCGTGCCCGCCGCCCGCAGCCCGTTCCCGTTCGCGTTCGACGCACCGGCCAGGTTCTTCCGGATCAGGAAGTGACGCCGCCGCGCCGCCCCCCCACGGCAAACCGCCGCCCAGGGCGCCCACGCCGCGCCCGGAAATGACCACAGGCGCCGGTGCGGATTGCTCCGCGGATCCGACGCCTGCGGCGTGGGGGGAGTGTGCTGTCCTTGCAGCACGGATCCTACGCCGCACCGGCCGGCCCGCATATTACGTGATCGCGGCAGGCGGCCGCCGCACGCTGCAAACGGGCCGAGATGTCCATGGATCCGCCAGTGGATCCCCCCCTGCATCGCGGCATCCCGTCGGGCATCCATGATCCCAACCAGATCCCGGCATCGCCAATCGCCTTCCGACCAGCCCGCCCCTGCCGCCGCCGCCTACAATCCTTGTCGCGGCCGCGACAAGAATTGTACGCAGACCGGACCCGCAAGCCGCCCGGCCGGGCTCCATCCGGGGCCGGCGCCAACGCCATGCCGCATCCGCCGGCGGGGGGGAGCGGGGCTGGGGGGCGCGGATCCGGCGCTCCCCTTCACGGCTGCCGCGGCCACCGCTCCCGCGGCAGGTCCGCGAACAGGTTGGTCTTCATGTCCCACTCCAGATTGCGCTCGTTCGGCTCGGCGTTGAGGTAGTAGGTGGCCCGGAACGCCACGATGTTGGGCGACAGCACCGGGAACAGGCCGGCATGGATTTTCCCGTAGAGGCCTTGCTCGACCTTTCCGTCGACCACCGTACTCCGGATCCGGAACAGGAACAACGGCGCGCCCGGAATCGGATTGACTTCGTCGGACGGGCGCTCAGGAACGAAGTTGGCGAACTTCCACTCCCCGAGGTAGCCATCCTCCGGCGCCTCGTAGCGCCCGATCATCAGCGAACCGCCCGACTTGAGGGACTTCGCATCCGGAAGGATCCCGTCCCCCTCATTGGAAAACGTGATCCGGATCCAGCCCTTGGGATCGACCGACTGGTCCCCAGGATCCCTGTGGATGCCCTCCATCACGAAGTCGGCCACCTTCCCCGCCCCATGCGGGGCCACCCAGTCCCGCGCCAGCAGGTCGAATCCGAACGGCCCCATCTTGTTGCCCGGAAACCGGAACATGAAGCCAGCGCCGCATTTCACCGCACGCATCGGATGCGGCTTGCGGATCTCCCTCATCACCAGCTCCACCTCCACCGGCCACGGCTCCCAGCGGTTGCCGCTCCTGCCGGTGATCCAGAGCTTGTCGACCAGGCAATCGTAGTGCCCTTCGGCCCGAGCGCGCACCGCCGAGTTGAAGAAGCACGTCTCACCACGGAGTTCGACTTGCCCCGAAGCGTCCGTCCGGCCCTTCACCGGATAGGACCGGGGGCCGGTTCCGGATTCCGAGGCGCGGTAGAATCCGGCCTGGCAATCGACTCCCGCCATCGGTTTGCCGTCCTCGTTGACGACCTTCACCCGGAACTCCTGCTCGGGATCCCCACAGGCCGCCAGGCACACGCAGCCGAGAACCATGCCGATCCAGCGTATCATTGGCGCGCTCATCTACTCTCCAGGTTCGTGGTTCAGTCCTTTAGCGTCCACAACATTCTCAAAGACCGGCCATACGTAGATATAGGCCATCTCACGGATGTCGCCGTGGTACCATCGGAGATCGGTGCGTTCGTCAGGCCAGCCATTCCGGTGTTCCTGCATGTCGCAGACGGCGATGTCTCCACCGCCTGCAAGGGCCATCTTGATTTCCAGTGGATTCACCAAGTATGCCGGAGGAAGCTCAGGGTCCTGTTTCAATTTCACCCCGGCTCCCCCCGCGCCTCCCGCAGGCAGGGTGCGTTCGGGGATCATCTGGGCGAGGATGCGGCGGAAGAGCGGCGGTTGGGCGGCGACCTGGTGGCCCCGTATGGGGTGGAAGAGGTTGGCACAACCGGCGGGCGTGGTCACGCCGAAGACCGGGTCACGGCCGAGGCGGGCGACGAAGTTGTCGCTGTCCAGGTAGCCGGTGAACCAATCGGGATCGCGCCAGTCCCGTGTGGTTTGCGCGATGTACGACCAGTCTTCCCTGCTCAGCGGGTCGATGTCTTGCTTTCCATCCGTCCACCGCCAGCCGCCATGGTCGCTGGCCGGCGAGAAGCCTTCCAGGGTGTGCGTGACCACGGATGTGAACCAGCCGAGGGCAGTGCCTTGGGGCACGTCGGGTTCTGCTCCCAGCATGCCCTTGAGCATCGCCTGCAGGACGAAGGCGTAGCTGCCGCGGGGTTGGTTGCCGAGCCAACCGGGATCGGCGGGCATGTCGCCGGGCAGGGCGGCGAGGGTCTGCTCGCCGGAGGAATAGAGCACGGTGAGCTTGGGGACGGCGGCGTGGACAAGGCCGCGCCAGGTCAGGCGGGAGCGGGCGTCGCCGGGCCCGAAGAGGCGATAGAACTCGCTGGCCTTGATGTCCTCGGGGTAGGCGCGCCAGGGCTGCGGCTGGCAGGGCGTGTCGTTGATGATTGCCTGCAGGGGAAGCAGGCTTTCGGTGGCCACGGCCGGGTTGAAGAGGAAGGCGTGCTCGAGTTCGGCACCGTGGTTGGCGATGGCGTCGGCCACCAGCAGGCAGCCCAGGCTGTGGCCGGCGGCGAACTTCCTGCCGCCTTCCAGCCCGTTGATGAAGTCTGCCAGGTCCTCGGAGGTGTTCAGCGCGTTGTCGACGTTTTCGAAGTACTTCGGGGTGAGGTTCACGGAGGCGACCTGGGTTTCGTCGCCGTACCAGCTGACGCCGAGGAAGCGGGCGTGGCTGCCGCTCCAGAACAGGCGCTTGAACGCCTCGGAGTGCCAGCCGCGGGCCCCGCGGCCGTTGACGTTGTAACCGTGGACGAACAGGAACCAATCCTGATTGCAGCAGCGGTCGGGCAACCCCCATGGATCGTCCAGGCGTTCATCGGCCGGGGGCATCGCCAACTCCTTTTCCGGTTCGATCTCCCAGGCATCCATGCGCAGCTTCTTGTGGCGGAAGAACGTCTCGACGCCGCTGGTGGCGACGGGCAGCGAGACTTCGGCGGCGATGGTGGAGTCGGCCTTCCTGACGGCCTGGAGCCTGAGTCGCTCGCCGTTGGCCGGGGTGGTTTGGCAGGCCTCGACGAGGAGCAGGCCGGTGCCGCCCTGCAGGGCATCGGTCATCCCGGCGCTCAGCTCATGCTCCGGAGCCACTTCGACGGATGCCGCCGACTTGAGGAGGCTTGCGGCAGTTAGATCCTTGAGGTGGGCGTCGCAGGCTTCCGGCGACAGGCCGGGGCCCTCGACGACGCGGAAGAAGCCCTTGGCGGGGTTGGTGCCTGTGGCGGGAACGACCGGCCCCTTGAGCCGATAGGTGTATTGGTCGGGCGGCAGCAAGCCCATCAGCTCGGCGACTTGCGGCTGCAGGGCAAAGAAGTCGACCAGGTCGCGCATGCCGTCGACCCGGCCGTTGGCGCAGTCTGCCGTTGCGGCATCGGCCCCGAGGGGCACGTCGTCGCCCTCCTCGAAGCCGGAGTCATCGTCGTCGTTGACCCACAGGCGCCACGGGTTGGCCGGGCTGATCCTGCCGCGGTCGGCGGCGTCGATTCTGCCGTCGCGGTTGCAGTCCGGGACCAGTGCGGTGTGGAAGCTGGGCGGGCCGAACGATACGGTGGTGGTGGCGTGGCGGCGGAAGGAGGCGTGGTCGACGTGGGTCGGGGCGAGGAAACGGTCGGGGTTGGAGGGGTCCTTGCGGGCGTGGGGGTCGAAGATCGAAAGGTCGACGTGCTGCCAGCCGGTCAGGCCGCCCTGGCAGGTGACGGCGAGCACGGCGAGGGTGGAAGATTCGTCGACCTCTCCCGGTCCGGAGGGGTTGGCGGGAGGCTGGGGGTCGGGTGCGAGGCGCTCGTGGAGGGTGACCTGGAGGGTTTGCACCTGCTGGTGGTCGGCGGGCGCGGCGCAGACGATCGGGTGGAACGGGTCGGCGGGGTTGAAGCGCAGCCAGCGCCACTTGAGGGAGGCCAGGCGGGTGTTGGAGCAGTAGTCCCAGACGCAGCCGCCGGCGCCGACACTGGAAACGCTGCCCTCCACGCGGCTGTCGCCGGCCAGGAAGCTGTTGCGGACGGCCCGGGCGGCGGCGGCGTCGCCCATCACCTCGCGGTCGTAGTCCGACCAGCAGGCCAAGTTGTAGCGGTATTCGTAGCCCATTTCCCACGGTTGGAGCGGGAGGTATCGGGCCCACAGTTGGGCGGGGGTGTTGGGCTCGGTCAGGGTGATGGAGCACTCCTCGCTGACCACCTCGGTGCCGGAGGCGATTTCGCGCGTGCCCTCCATCAGTTGCCACGGGGTGGCTCGGGTGGTGGTTGTCGCCTGCCGCGCGGCAGTCAGGGAATGGGCGTGACTGGTGTGGGTCTCGCCGCGCACCAGGGTGCAGCCGGCCGGGAGCGCCTTCCGGTTTTCACCGCGTTGCTTCCAGTCATCGAAGCACACGCCCTCCTGGTGCATGGCCGCCTCGGCCAGCAGCCGGCCGTCGGGACCCAGCCAGGTGGTGGTGACGGCCAGGCCGCTCACGCCAAACTGGTGGTCGACCAGCGTGGGCGAGTTGGTGACCGAGTAGTCGTTGCTGACCGTGCGGGTCAGGTAGAGGGTGTCGCCGGGCGGCGCGCCGGCGGGCAGGTCGAGCGGCCAGAACCCGGTGCCCTCGCGCACGCACTGGGTTTCCCCGGTCACCGCGAACTCGGCCGCGTAGAGGTGGCGGTCGTCCTCGCGGATGGTGCCGTCGCCGGCGGTGGCGCTGGTCTGATGGAGTTGTTTGAGCGTGGTGCCCGCGCCGTAGAGGGCGGCGCAGGCGGCGTCGGACTGGCCGGCGTCCAGCAGGGCGAGGAGGTCCGGTGGGATGCCGGGGCCCAACAGGTCGAGGATCGACTGGCGCCAGTGGGTTTCCCAGTCATCGGGCACGCCGTCGCCGTTGGCGTCGGCCGCGGGGCTGAGCCGCAGGATGGCCGGCGTGCCGTCCGGCCCGGTGGCGGTGGCCAGGATGTCGCCGCGGTGGTCGAAGGCCGCGCCGGTGACGTCGAGGTAGCCGAGGTCGGCGAGGCGGGCGGCGGGGCCGCCGCCGGCCGGCCGGACCCACAGGCGCTCGAGTGCGAAGTTGCCGCGCCCGGTGATCAGGCACGATCCGGTGAGGATCTCGCCGCGGTCGTTGCAGGCAAGCGGCGGCTCGTCGGCCGGCGGGTCGTGGGTGGCGAAGGTGGAGTCGGCCGGCTCGAAGCTCACCAGGCAGGCTTCCCACTCCCCGGCGGCATCGCGCCGCGCCCCGTGGAACAGGCAGCGGCCGGACGGCGAGGCCAGGGTGGGGCCGTCCGGGTCGATCGCCACGCCGTCGGGCAGGAAGTGGTCCTCGGTCAGCCACCACTCTCCGCTTCCCTCCGACCACGGGTCGGGCTCGGCGGCCACCAGCAGCGGCAGGCCCGACCACGGGTCCTCGGCCACGCCCCACGCGCGCCCGGCGTCGTCCACCGCGCACCACTCGACCGCCCACGGCTCGCCCCACCAGTCGGATTGCGGCAAGGGAACGATGCGCGGGGCCGCCTCCCCGGCCGCCGGCGCGACGAGCACCAGCCGCCGACCGGCCCAATCGGGCGCGCCGCCGGTGCCGAGCAACCGGTGCCGGCCGAACGCCGACCCCTGCGGCCGCGGCCCGCAGGCCAGCCAGCTGCCGGACGGCTCGTCCCACCACCGCAACAGCGTGGGCCGCACCCCGAGGTCGGGCCCCGCGGTGAGCGCCAGCACCCCGCCGGTGGCCGGGTCCTGCGCCCAGCCGTGGAAGCCGCCTTGTTCGCCGAGCGGCCGCGCGCGCCAGGCCGCCGGGTTCCACGTGAGCAGTTCGCCTTGACTCATTTGCCACGGCAGCAGGGTGAGCGCCCCCGGCGCCGCAGGGTCGGGCGCCGCGGTGAACCAGCCCGCCACCCCGCCGCCGGCGTCGTGGCCCGCGACCAAGAGCGACCCGTCCTCGCCCGCCAGCACCAGGGAGGCCCCCGCCAGCCCCGCGACCGCCAGCTCCTCGACCTGATAGACCACGGCCGGCACGGTGCCCACCTGCCACTCGCGCAGGTTGCCGACGCGGTCGCCGTCCGGGTCGGCCAGCGCGTCGGACCCGTCCAGCGGGTCGAGCCCCCAGCCGGCCTCCCAGCCGTCGGCCATCCCGTCGCCGTCGCTGTCGGCGCGCCCCGGGTCGAGGCCCGCGGCCAATTCTGTCAGGACGGGCAACCCGTCGCCGTCCGGGTCCTCGAGGCCGTCGGGCGTGCCGTCCCCGTCGCTGTCGGCCAAGGCCGGGTCCAGGCCGAGCCCTTGTTCCAGCAGGTTGTCCAGCCCGTCGCCGTCCGGGTCGGCCTGACCGTCGGGGGTGCCGTCCCCGGCGCTGTCGGCCGCCAGGGGGCTCAGCCCGGTGGCCATCGAGTGGGCCAGTTCGAACGCGGTGCTCAGCCCGTCGCCGTCCGGGTCGTCGGCCGGCCAGGTCGGCTCGAGCATCGTGCGCAGGCGCACGAAGTAGCGCGCCGACGGGCAGGCGAACGCGAGCCGGTGGCCCGCCGGGTCGCCCTGGCCGAGGAAGTCGAAGTAGCGCCAGCCCGACAGGTCCGGGCTGCCCTCGACGAAGTAGGTATGCCCGGCCTCCCCCTGCCAGCTCATCTCGACTTCCGTGCCGGCGGGGTTCCACGCGAGCTCGACCGGCGGCCCCGCGGGCTGTTGGGCCGGCAGGATGGCCGCCGCCCACGCGGCGACCGCGAGCGAGGGGATGGGTTTCATGGCACCTCGCTTCCCAGCCAAGCAACCGGCCCGCGGCCCGTCAAGGCCGTCTTCGACGGGTTGGCCGGGCAACCGGGCCGGCCGGGCCCACGAGCCCGACGGCCCGGCGGCGCGTCACTCGGGCGTGCCTAACAGCCGGCGCAGTTCGGCCACCGGGATGCCGAGTTCGCCGGCGGCGGCCTTGAGCCGGCCGCCGGCCCGCTCGAGCGCGCGCGCCGCCGCCTCGCGGGCGAGCCACGCGAGCGCGTCGGTGCCGGTCGGGGCGGCGAGCAGCAACTGGTCGAGCGCCTTGTGCAACCCGGCACGGGTGGCGGCGGGGGCCCGGGCGAGCGCGATGTCGCCGGGCAGCAGCACCTCGGAGGACGCCAGCGCGCAGGCGCGCGCGATCGTGTTCTCGAGCTCGCGCACGTTGCCGGGCCAGCGGTGGGCCTGCAGGGCGGCCACCGCCTCCGCCGACAGGCGGATCCGCGCCATGCCGTTGCGGCGGGTGATCCGGCGCAGGAAGTAATCGGCCAGCAGCGGGATGTCCTCCGGCCGCTCGCGCAGCGGCGGGATGTGGATCTCGACCACGTTGAGGCGGTAGTAGAGGTCCTCGCGGAAGCGCCCGTGGGCGACCTCCTCGGCGAGGTTCTTGTTGGTGGCGGCGATGATCCGCACCTCGGCGCGCAGCGTCTCGTTCGAGCCGACCCGCGAGAAGGTGCCGTCCTGCAGCACCCGCAGCAGCTTGACCTGCACCGACATCGGCATGTCGCCGATCTCGTCGAGCAGCAGGGTGCCGCCGTCGCACTGCTCGAAGCGCCCGGCCCGCCGCGCGATGGCCCCGGTGAACGACCCCTTCTCGTGGCCGAACAACTCGCTCTCCAACAGGTTTTCCGGGATCGCGCCGCAGTTGATGGCCACGAACTCGCGCGCCCGGCGCGGGCTGTACTCGTGGATCGCGGTGGCGACCAGTTCCTTGCCGGTGCCGCTCTCCCCGGTCACCAGCACCGGCGCGTCCGAGCGCGCCACGCGCCCGACGACCTTGAACACCTCCTGCAGCGCGCGCGAGGTGCCGATCATCTTCACCCGCCCGTCGGGCACCGGCACCTCGGCCGCGCTGCCGGCGGCGGTGCGGCGCGCCTCGGCGGCCCGCAGCGCCGACTCCACGACGTGCCGCAGCTCGAACGGCAGCGACTCCTTGTGCAGCACGTCGTGGGCGCCCCGCTGGGTGGCCTCGATCACCTGGTTGGTGGTCGGAAACCCGGTGAGCAGCACCACGCTCGTCGCCGGGTGGTCGCGCCGCACCCGGTCCAACAGCTCGAGCCCGTCCCAGCGCCCGATCCGGAACTCGCTGAGCACCAGCTCGACCGGCGTCTTGGCCAGCACCCTGAGCGCCTTGTCCGCGTCGTCGCAGCGCAGGATGCGCACGCCCTGCGCCGCGAGGTGGCGCGTCGCCCAATCGAGGTACTCACGGTCGGTGTCGACGATCAGGATCGTCTGCTCGGGAACCGGCTCCGGAGTGACGGGCTTGGCGGGCATGGGGAGGTGGGCCCGCGCGGTTCACAGCGCGCCGAAGCGCCGCTGGCGGCGGGAGTACTCGTGGATGGCGGCGAGCAGGTCGCCGCGGCGAAAATCGGGCCAGAACTTGCCGACGATGATCAGCTCGGCGTAGGAGACCTGCCAGAGCAGGAAGTTCGACAGGCGCATCTCGCCGGAGGTGCGGATCAGGAGGTCGGGGTCGGGGATGCCGGCGGTGTAGAGGTGGGAAGCGAAGCGCTCCTCGGTGACCTCGGCGGGGTCGAGCCGCCCGGCCGCGGCCTCGCGGGCCAGTTCCCGCGCGGCGGCAGTGATCTCCTCGCGCGAGCCGTAGGACAGCGCCAGCACCAGCGTCATCGCGTCGTTGCCGGCGGTGCGCCGGATCGCGGCGTCGAGGCGCTGGCGGGTGGTGGCCGGCAGCCGCGCGAGGTTGCCGATGGCGGCCAGCCGCACGTTCTGGCGCATCATTTCCTCGGCCTTTTCGACCAGGAAGCGGTCGAGCAGGGTCATCAGCGCGCGGATCTCGGCTTCCGGCCGGTTCCAGTTTTCCGACGAGAACGCGTACAGGGTGAGAAACTGCACGCCCAGCTCGCGGCAGGTCTCGACCGCCTCGCGGACCGACTCGGCGCCGGCGCGGTGGCCTTCGCGGCGCGGCAGGCCGCGCTCCTTGGCCCAGCGACCGTTGCCGTCCATGATCACGGCGATGTGCCTCGGGATGGCGGCGGCAACGGTCATGGTCGGTGCGGGCGGCGGCGCAGCGATGATCAAACGCCGGCCCGGCCCCACTGGCAACGGCGGAAACGCGCGATCGGCGCGGCCCCCGCCGCCTGCGTCCGTGCTTGCCTTGCCCCCCGCCGGCCTGCCATCGTCCGAAGCGTGAACCGAAAACTCGCCTGGATCCTCGCCGGGGCGCTGATGCTCGCGGCGATCATCGTCTTCGCACTCCGCGCGGGCAGCGGCCGGCGCCAGGCCGAGGCCGCCGCGCCGCCGCCGGCCCGGCCCGCCGCCGCGCCCGCCACCCAGGGCGACGCCCCCACCCGGGGCGACGCCCCCGCCGCCACCGCGCCCGCAGCGAAGGTGCGCCCGCGCACGCAGGGGTCGTGGCCCGAGCTGGCCGCCAAGTATGGCGGCAGCCGCACCAACCTCGCGAAGAAAGTGGCCACCGACCTTGCCGACGTCCTCGACCAGTCGCTCGAGCTGGCCGACATGGGCGCGCGGATGGGCGGCTCAACGTCGGCCGCCGACGCCGCCAGCAAGGGGATGGTGCGCGGCCTCGCCCGCCGGCTCAACCTGACCGAGGACCAGCAGGCGCAGGCCGAGGAACTGGTCCGCGGCGCGGTCGAGAAGCGCCTGGCCGCGGTCAAGGACCTCGCCTCGTCGATGCACGGCGACCCCGGCGCGATGATGGAGATGTTCCTCGCCGGGGACGCCACCGCGCGCAACGAGATGACCCGGGAGGAATACGACGAGGTCACCGGGAACACCCGCCAGATGCTCGAGGACGTCGGCGGCTTCGTGCTCGGCCGCACCCCCGACCGCCTCGGCGCCCCGCTCGTCGGCGACGAGCAGTTCAACCAGCAGCTGGCCGACATCCTGACCGCCGAGCAGCAGCAGCAGCTGTCCGCCTACACCGCCGAGCAGGCCGCCGAACAGGCCACCCGGCAGGAAAACCGCGACGACCGCCCCGGCCTGCCGCTGCAGGACGGCTCGATCCCGGCGATGGAGCTCGAGCAGCTCGAACAGGCGGTCTCCTCCGCCAAGCAGATGGCCGGCGGCATGCACCAGGTCCTCGAGGGCCTGCAGAACCTCCAACAGAACCGGCCCGGGGCGCCGGCGGACCGCTGACCGGCCGCTCAGCCGAGCTGCCGGAGCACCTCCTCCGTGCGCTGATAGATCGCCTCCGGCGAGCCCTCGGCGGAGATCGTCCGCAGCAGCCCCTGGCGGGCGTAGAAGTCGGCCAGCGGGCGGGTGCTCGTCTCGTAGGCCGCCATCCGCACCCGGATCGACTCGGGCCGGTCGTCCTCGCGCTGGACCAGCGCGCCCCCGCAGTGGTCGCACACGCCCTCGACCTTCGGCGGGATCGACTCGACGTGGAACACCGCCTTGCACTGCCCGCAGGTGCGGCGGCCCGCCAGCCGCGCCACGATCCGCTCGAGCGGCAGCTCGTAGCTGAGCACCGCGTCGAGCGCGATCCCCTGCTCCGCCAGCAGCCCGGCCAGCGCCTCGGCCTGCGCCACCGTGCGCGGGAAGCCGTCCAACAGGAACCCGGCGGCGTAGCGCAGGCAGCCGGCGCGCTCGCGCACGATTCCGATCACCGTCTCGTCGGGCACCAGCTCGCCGCGGCGCATGAACTCGAGCGCCTCGTTGAGCTTGGGCGAGCGCGCGCCGGGATCCGCGTCCTTGGCCGCGCGGAACACGTCGCCGGTCGAGAGCTGGCAGGCGCCGAGGTGGCTGGCCAGCAACTCGGCCTGGGTTCCCTTGCCCACTCCGGGCGCGCCCAACAGGACCAGCCGGTAGGGCCGTTCCGGCGCAGTCGCGGGCGAGCCACATGCAACGGAGCCGCCGTGGAGCCACGCGGCGAGGTATGGTTTTTCGTTCGTGGATGACATGGTGGTGGCAGGTGTGCGGCAGCGATGCTGCACGATCCCGGGCCGCCGCGCCACTCCAAACCGGGACTCCAAACCGGCACTCCCAACCGGCACTCCAAACCGGCACTCCAAACCGGGCCCCGGGACGGGGCGCCGCGGCGGGCCGGCGCCCCGCGCGCACGGTTGACCGGCCCGGCGCCGCGTGGTTGGATCCGCATCGCATGGGGGAACCCCTGGTGGCGCTGGATGACGTGTGGAAGGACTACCGGGCGGGCAGCCGCACGGTGAGCGCGCTGCGCGGGGTGACGCTGGAGATCGAGGCGGCCGGGCTGGTGGTGATCGAGGGCCCGTCCGGCAGCGGCAAGAGCACGCTGCTCCACCTGATGGGCTGCCTCGACCGGCCGACCGCGGGCCGGGTGCGGCTGTGGGGGCGGGACGTCGCGGGGCTGGGCGACGACGAGTTGTCGGCGGTGCGGGCGCGGCGGATCGGCTTCGTGTTCCAGAGCCACAACCTGATCCCGGTGCTCACCGCCTGGGAGAACGTCGAGTTGCCGCTGCGCATCAACCGGGTGCCGGCGGCCGAGATCCGGCGCCGCGTGCCGGAGATGTTGGAGTCCATGGGGCTCGAGGGGGAGGCGAACCGGCGGCCGGGCGAGCTGTCGGGCGGGCAGTGCCAGCGGGTGGCGATCGCGCGGGCGCTGGTGGCCGCGCCCGACCTGGTGATCGCGGACGAGCCGACCGCCAACCTCGACTCGGTGACCGGAGCCGGGATCGTGCGCCGGATGGCCGAGATGGCGGCGCGGATGCGGATCACCTTCGTGGTGGCCACCCACGACCCGATGGTCGCCGCCCACGCCGGCCGCCGCTGCCGGCTGCACGACGGCCAACTCGCCGAGCCATGAACGAACTGCGCCTCGCCTGCCGCAACCTCACCCGCCACCGCCGCCGCAGCGCGGCGACCGGCGCGGCGGTCGCGCTGTCCGCCGCGGGGCTGCTGCTGTTCGGCGGCTACGTCACGTGGGCCCACCGCGGCAGCGTGTCCCACGGCACCGTGCTGTTCGGCAGCTTCCAGGTGTTCCGCCGCGGGTTCCACGAGCAGGGCGCCGGCAACCCCGCCGCGTGCACGATCCCCAACTACGAGGAGATGCGCCAAGCCCTGCTGGCCGACGCCGAACTGGCGGCCACCGTCGAGCTCGTGACCGGGCGGCTGGTGTTCCCCGGGCTGGTCGTCTCGGCCGAGCACGGCACCTCCGCCTCGTTCCTCGGCACCGGCGTGGTGCCCGCCGACCACAACCGCCTGCTGGACTGGAACCCCTACCGCCTAACAGACGTGCGCCGGCTGGCGGTCAACCGCGCGCTGTTCGACGGCGGGCCGGAGCTCGACCCGGCCGACCCGGAGGGGGGCACCCTGGGAGCGGGCCTGGCGCGGATTCTGGGGGTGCGGGCGGCGGCTGGGGGGGAGCGGCCGGCGGTGGAGCTGCTGTGCCTGCCCCCGGGCGGCGGCCTGCCGAACGTGGTGACGATGCCGGTGCGCAAGTCAGTGCCGCGCGGACTGGAACAGCTCGACGACACGCAGGTCGTGCTGCCGCTGGCGCACGCCAACGCGCTGCTGTTCCCCGGGGAGGCATTGCGCGTGACCTCGCTGGTGGTGCTGGTGCGCCACCCGCGGGACACCGCGGCGGCGCGCGTGCGGGTCGAGGCGATCGCGCGCGAACGCGGCTGGGGGATCGAGACCCGGGGCATCGGGGAGCTGTGTCCGACGTTCCGCAGCTCGGTGCTCATGATGGACCTGTTCTTCGCCTTCGCCTTCGTGATCGTGGCCGTGGTGCTGGTGTTCACCATCTACAACACGGTGGTGATGGGGATCGTCGAGCGCACCCGCGAGATCGGCACCCTGCGCGCGATGGGGGTCACCCGCGCCGCGGTCACGCGCCTGTTCCTGTGGGAGGGCACGCTGCTGGGCGCCGCCGGCGGGCTGCTCGGGCTGGTGCTCGCGGTGGCCGCCGCCGGGGTGGTCAACGCCGCGACGATCACCTATCAGCCGCCGACGCTGCCGTTCCGGACCAAGCTCGAGGTCCGCGTGATCGAGGAGCCCGGCCTGGTCGCCGGCGCGCTCGCCGCCTGCCTGCTGGTCGCGCTCGCCGCCTCGTGGTTCCCCGCCCGCCGCGCCGCGCGGATGGCCGTCGTCGATGCGCTCCGGGCCTGAGCGGCGCCGGGCGGGCCGGCGCGCCGTTTCCCCACCCTGGTGTAGTCCGTCAAGCAGATTGCATCTTATGAGAACCACGGATTATGCGGATTTCACGGCTGGTTCGGGATGCGAACAATCCGTGCACTCCGTGAAATCCGTGGCAAACGAAGCCTCGCAGCAGGTTGCGATAATGAGCCATCTGTAAGGCGGACTACACTAGGCGTCGGCGCCCGGCCGGCCGCGTGCGGCGAGTGCCAGTGCGGCCAGCACGAAGCCGTTCGGGTCGTAGCGCAGGTAGCTGGCCCCGGGCACGAACACCCCGCTCCACCCCGGGTCCGACCACAGCCCGCTCGCGCCCTGGGCGGCTAACAGGTATGCGACGGCGCGCCGGACCGCGCCGTCCCGCGCCAGCCCGGCGGCGACCAGGCCGCGCAGGACCGCGGCGGTGAGCAACGGGCTGCTGGGCCCCGGTTCGTGGCGGCCGGTGAGGTAGCTGCGCTTGGATTCCCCCCAGCCGCCGTCCGGGTTCTGCACCCTCTCCAGCCAGCGGGCCGAGCCGGCGAGCCGCGGGTCCGCGCCGTGCCCGCACGCCGCCAGCGCCTCGATCGCCTGCGCCGTGCCGTAGGCGTGGTTCACCCACCAGCGGCCGGGCCAGGTGGCGTCCGGCCGGCGCCGGCGCCACAGGAAGCGCGCGCCGCGGGCCACCGCGGACCGGATCCGCCCGTCCGGGTCGTCGGCGTCGTTGCCCAGCGGTGCCAGCAGGATGAGCGCGCGGGCGGCGATGTCGGCGTCGGGCCGCACGCTGGCGGCGACCGCCGGGTTGGTGATCGCGGCGATGGTGCGGCGCAGGCTGCCGTAGTCCTTGGTGAAGCCGGCCCAGCCGCCGTCGCGGCCTTGGGCGGCCAGCAGCCAGTCCACCCCGCGGCGCCACCCGGCGGGGTCGAGCTGCCGGAAGTCGCGCAGCGCGTGGAGCACGATCGCGGTGTCGTCGGTGTCGGCCAGCCACGGGTTGACGCGGCCGAAGCACCAGCCGCCGGCGCGGTGGCGGCGGCCGCCCCAGAACCCGGGGGTGGAGGATTGGCGGGCGAACAGCCAGCGCGCGGCCGCGGTGGCCGCCTGCCCGCAGGGGAAATGGCGCAGCCCCTCGAGCAGGCGGGCGGTGTCGTGGGTGGTGCTGGGGCTGGCCGGCAGCCAGCTGCCGCGGGCATCGGTCACCAGCCACGTCGCCAGCGTGCGCAGCCCGCGCTCGACCACCTGCGCGCACTCGCCGCCCGGGTGGTTGGCGAGCGCCATCAACGCCAGCGTGGTGGGCACCAGCCCCTCGCCGAAGGTCCCGTCCGGCCCGTGGTGGTCCAACAGCCAGCGCACCGCCGCGGCGCGGGCGCGGGCGGGCGGGAATGCCCGGTCCACCACCCGCAGGATCGCCCCCAGGCGCTCGAGGACGGCCCACGTGCCGCGTTCGCCCAACCGCCGCGGCCACCGCGGCGCGGGCCCGGCCGGCACCGGGCGGGCGCGCCAGCGGACGCGCCCGGGTGCCAGTTCCGCGATCCCGCGGTCCGGCGGCAGCGGCCGCGCGCCCGCGCCGTCTAACAAGCTGAACGGCACCACGCCGAGCGCCAGCAGGCACAGGCGGTCGAGCCGCAGCGGGTGGGGCAGGCCGATGAAGCGGGGCGAGACGTAGGGCAGGGCGCGGCCGGGGATCTGGCCGAGCTGCCAGAGCATGAGCCGCGGGACGAAGCCGGCGGCGGCCAGGCCGCCGGCGGCGTGGATGGCGCTGCGGGCGCCGGCCAGCGCGGGGTCGGCGGCGGGCACGCCGGCGGCGCGCATGGCGGTGTAGCACAGCACCGTGATGTCGAGTCCGGCGGGTGAATCGGGGCTGCCTCCCCAGCCGCCGCCGGCGAGCTGCTGGTGGCGCAGGTAGCTGGCGAGCGCGGCATCCAGCGCGTCGTCGCGGTGGCCGAGGTAGTGCCGCAGCAGCAGGAACAGGGCGCTGCACGAGGGGTCGAACTCGCACGGGAACTCCCAGCTGCCGTCCGCTTGCTGGCGGTCGACGAGCGCCGCCACGGCCCGCCCGAGGGCGCGGTCCAACGGCCGGAGGGACGACATCGGCAGGCAGGCTAGCATCCGCCGGCGGCGGCGCCAAGTGGTTAGGGCGCGGGTCGGGGCGGCGGCTTGCCGGGCCGGCAGCCGCTTGCATTCGCCCCGCGCCCGGCCACCATCCGGTCATGTGGCAGTCGTTTCCCCGTGCCGCCTGCCTGCTGGCGACCGCGCTGGCGGTGCGTGCGGCCGACCCGGGCGCGGTGGCGGCGGCGCTGGACGCGATGCGCCTGCCGGGCCGGAGTTTCGCGGCCCGGCTCACCGCGGTGGCGGAGCCGCGCCGCGGCCGGCCGCCCGCGGGCTGGGCCTTCGACCTCTACGCGCGGCGCTCGGCAGCCGCCGGCGGCGCCACGTTCGACGTCCTGATGCACGGCTTGGAGCCGGCCGCCGACCGCGGCAAACGCATCCTGTTCACCCGCGCGGGCTGCTGGCTGCACGACCCGAAGGCCAGGCGCCCGGTCAAGGTGCCGGCCCGGCAGCTGTGGTCGCAGGGCGTGGTGACCGACCTGCTGACGTGGAGCCTGGCGCGCGACTTCACCGCCGCCGACGGCGGGCTCGAGGAGATCGTGCCGCCGGGCGAGGCCGCCGCGGTGCGCTGCCACCGCTACGACTTCGCGCCGCGGCCCGGCGCGGCGTTCGCCTGCAGCCCGCTCCGCTACTGGCTCGACGCCGGCGGCACGCCGGTCCAGGCGGCCTTCCTGACCGCCGGCGGCAGGCCGTGGCGCACCGTGCGCTTCACCGGCTTCCGCCAAGTGCTCGGCGCGCGGCGCCCGGCGGCGTTCCGCGTCTCGTCGCCGGCCGAGGCCTGGCGGATCGCGCTCGGCGCCCAGCGCGCGGTGACGGTCCCCGCCGCCTGTGTCGACCCGCTGACGTTCGCCGCCGCGCGGCTGCCGTAGGCGCCCGCGTCACCCGGCCACCAGCGTTTGCTCGCGGCCGGGGCCGACGCCGACGTAGCGGACCGGGGTGGCGCACAGGTCGGCGAGGCGGTCGAGGTAGGCGCGGGCGTTGGCCGGCAGCTCGCCCCAGCTGCGGCAGCCGCTGGTGTCCGCCTGCCACCCGGGCAGCTCCTCCCACAGCGGCACGGCGCGGTCCCACGCGCCGCGGGCGGCGGGCGGCAGCGCGTGCCGGCCGCCGTCGATCTGATAGGCGGTGCACACCCGGAGCGTGGCCTGGTGGTCGAGGCCGTCGAGGTTGGTCACCGCCAGGTCGGTGGTCCCGTTGACCATGCACGCGTGGCGCAGCAGCACCGCGTCGAGCCAGCCGCAGCGGCGCGCGCGGCCGGTGGTGGCGCCGAACTCGCGCCCGAGCCCGTGGAGGTGGTCGGAGAACCCGGCGTCCTCGGTCGGGAACGGCCCGCTGCCGACGCGGGTGGTGTAGGCCTTGCACACGCCGACGACGCGGTCGATCGCGACCGGCGGCAGCCCCGAGCCGGTGCAGCAGCCGCCGGCGGTGGTGTTGGAGGAGGTGACGAACGGATAGGTTCCGAAGTCGATGTCCAGCAGCGACCCCTGCGCGCCCTCGAACAGGATCGCGCGGCCGTCCTTCCACGCCCGGTGCAGCACCGGGATCGTGTTGGCGACGTGCGGGCGCAGCCGGGCGAACGCCGCCAGCGCGGCGCCGGCCACCGCGGCGGCGTCGAACGCCGCCACGCCGTGCCGCGCGAGCACCGCGTTGGCCTCCGCCACCCGGTGGCCGACCGCGGCCCGGAACCCCTCCCCGTCCAACAGGTCCGCGATGCGGAACCCGCAGCGGTTCACCTTGTCGGCGTAGGTGGGGCCGATGCCGCGCCGGGTGGTGCCGATCCTGCGGTCGCCGAGCGCCGCCTCGCGCGCGCCGTCGAGCTCCTTGTGGAACGGCAGCACCACGTGGGCGCGGTCGGAAACCAGCAGCCGCTCCGGCGTCACCGCCATCCCGGCGGCGGCCTCGACCGCCGTGATCTCCTCCACCAGGCCCTCAAGGTCGATCACCACCCCGTTGCCGATCACGCACGTCTTGCCCGGCCACAGGATCCCCGACGGCAACAGGTGCAGCACGTGCCGCGCGCCCCCGACCACCACCGTGTGCCCCGCGTTGTTCCCACCCTGGCCACGGACCACCACGTCCGCCCCCTCGGTCAGGTAGTCGACAACCTTGCCCTTGCCCTCGTCGCCCCACTGGAGGCCGGTGATGATCGTGTTCATGTCAGCCGGAAGTCAACCCACGCCCCGCGGCGCCGCCGCCCCTCGCCAGGGTGCCGGCAGCCGCCCCGGTCGCCGGGCGCAACACGCGCCGAAAGGTGACCACACCGGCCGCGGAATCAAGACCCAAGAACACGCCCGCCCAACCACCCGGGCCGGACGGGCGCCTGCCAAAACAACCACCCCCGCCGCTCAACGGCGGCGAAGAAGAAGCCCAAGAAGCCCGAGGGCGCCAAGGAGGAGCGAGGCGGATTCGGGGATGGGGGTGACGGAGGCCCAGGTCGTGCCAACCCGCAGCTCATCAACTTCACCCGCCGGCGACCCGCTCGCGCCCCGAATCAGAAACTGGCTAACGGCGTTGAGGTCGGTTCCCCCGGTGGACGTAAGAGTAGGAATCGGTGCACTGTCGGCGGCAAAGGTTGAGGATGACGGGTTCACCCAAAGACGACTGACATCGTTCGCCGTGCCCTCGACAAACTCGTAGGATCCCACCAGAAAAATGGTCTGATTGAGGGCAAATGAACCGGTGGTGTAGGTTGGTGTCACTCCCGAGGAACGGTTGCCCAAACCGATGTTGAACTCGGTATCACTCGCTTGGAGCCACACTGTCGCTCCGTAGTTGGTGTTGCCGGTCGCTAAAGCGAGAGAGTACGTCGTGCTCGTCGGCACCGTGGTGAGTTGTAAGGCAATCGAGAAAAACACGGTGTCTGAATTGTATGTGGCGAGTGATCCAATAGCTTCCCTGATGTTTCCACCAGCGAAAGAAACCTTGTCGCCACTCGGAGCCGTCAATCCCGTGACCGCAAGATTGCCCGCTGCGATCACGGGTGCTGTTCCAGAGTTTAGTCCGTCCCAATCGGTCGAATCCTCCAGGTTCGATCCTACAGTATAGGCAAAACCGTCATAGGTGATTGCGGCGATCGAGGACTGGCAGAAGACGGCCGCTCCGATGATTACGGTGAATGAGGTGACCGATTTCATGGTTGTTTGGAAGGGATCGAGGTGAGCGTCTGAGGCGTATGGATTCCGGGGGCGATTTCAGCCAACGGCAACCGTGAGGTCAATATGGGATCGAAGAAAGTTGTCCACATGGAAGCCAAAGGGCCCCGAAGGCGGCTCGCCATCAAGCGACAACGGCACACGCCTTTCGTCCGGTCGTTGCGGGGCTCACGCCATGGGCTGGCATGGGCCGTCTTTTCGGGACTGGGATCCCGCCCGGGCCGGCCCACGGCCGCGCGCTCCTACGTCGGGCCTTCGCCGCGGGCCATGACGACCTTGCCGGTGCGGACGGTTTCGATGATCTCGAACTGGCTGAGCATGGCGATGGCGGCGTCGATCTTGGGCGAGTCGCCGCTGATCATGGCGATCATCGAGGTGGGGGTGAGGTCGACGGTCTTGCCGGTGAAGTGCTCGATGATGTGGAGCGCCTGGGTGCGGTCGGCGCCGGTGGCGAGGAACTTGACCAGCACCAGTTCCTTGGTCACCGAGGTGCCCGGGGTGTGCTCCGAGCAGTGGATCACGTCGATCAGCTTCGAAACCTGCTTGATGATCTGCTCGAGCCCCTCGGGGTCGCCCGACAGGCCGATGGTCATGCGCGAGAAGCGGGCGTCGCGGCCGCGGGAGACGACCAGCGAGTCGATGTTGAAGCCGCGGCGCGCGAACACCTGGGCGATCCGCATCAACACGCCGGGGCGGTTGCTGACGTAGACCGAGAGGGTGTGGGGCGACTGGCGGGGGGCGTCGGCGGGGGCGGCCGGGGGCGCGGTGGCGGGGGTGGCGGCGGGTGGTTGCATGAGGTTTGCTGGTGTTCGGTGTTCGGTGAGGTTTGCTCGTGTTCCGTGTTCCGTGTGCCGCAAGAAATGACGAAAAGGCACGGTTCCCGGGGAACGGAACACGGAAAACGGAACACGGACAAACGTCAGGTGCTGCCAACCGGCTTGGCCATCTTGCGCTTGGGCGGCTCGGTGAGCATGTGGTCGAGGGGCGCGCCGGCGGGGATCATCGGGAACACGTTGTCGGTCTTGATGCACTCGGCGTTGATCAGGATCGGGCCGTCCCGATAGGCGAGCGCCTGCTTGACCTTGCGCTGGACGTCGGCCGGGCGGCGGATGTGCAGGCCGGGGATGCCGTAGGCCTCGGCGAGCTTGACGAAGTCCGGGTTGCCGATCAGGTCGACGCCCGACTCGCGCTCGTCGAAGAACAGCTCCTGCCACTGGCGGACCATCCCGAGGTAGTGGTTGTTGAGCACCACGATCTTGACCGGCAGCTTGTGGAGGGCCGCGGTGGCAAGCTCGAACTGGGTCATCTGGAAGCCGCCGTCGCCACAGAACGCGATCACCGTGCGGCCGGGGCAGGCGAACTGCGCGCCCAGCGCGGCGGGCATGCCGAAGCCCATCGTGCCGGCGCCCCCCGAGCTGATCCACTCGCGCGGCCGCTGGCTGAGGAAGAACTGGGCCGACCACATCTGGTGCTGGCCGACGTCGGTGCACACGATCGCGTCGCCGCCGGTCTGCTTGTAGAACTCGTGGATGACCTGCTGCATCCGCAGGCCGCCCTGCTTGCGATAGGCCAGCGGGTACTTCTTCTTGTAGCCGTTGAGGGTGGCCAGCCAGGCCGCGGTGTCGAGCACCGACACCCGCTTGTTGAGCTCGGTGAGCACCGCCTTGGCGTCCCCGATGACCTGCACGTGCGGCCGGATCATCTTGTTGATCTCGGCCGGGTCGATGTCGATGTGGATGATCCTCGCGCCGCGGCAGAAGGCGTCCATCTTGCCGATGATCCGGTCGTCGAAGCGCGAGCCGATGTTGAGCAGCAGGTCGGCCTCGACCATCGCCTTGTTGGCGTAGGCGGTGCCGTGCATGCCCAGCATCCCGAGCGCCAGTTCGTGGGTTTCCGGGAACACCCCCTTGCCGAGCAGGGTGGTGGTCACCGGGCAGCGCATCGTCTCGGCCAGCTGGCGCAGCGCGTCCTCGGCGCGGGCGATCAGCGCGCCCTGGCCGGCGAGGATCACCGGGCGCTTGGAGTGGTGGATGAGCTGCAGCGCCTCGTCGATCGCGTCCGGGTCGATCTCGAACGCGGTCTCGGGGTGGTAGCCGGGCAGGTCGAGGTCGGGGTCGAGGTCGCCGTGGAAGGGGCCCTGCGAGAAGTCCTTCGGGATGTCGATGAGCACCGGGCCGGGGCGGCCGGTGGTGGCGATGTGGTGGGCCTCGCGCGCGATCCGCGGGATGTCGTCGGTGTTCTTGATCAGGAAGTTGTGCTTCACCACCGGCATCGTGATGCCGAAGATGTCGGCCTCCTGGAAGGCGTCCTTGCCAAGCATCCAGGAAACCTGCTGGCCGGTGACCACCACCATCGGCACCGAGTCCATGTGGGCGGTCATCAGGCCGGTGACCGTGTTGCCGGCGCCGGGGCCCGAGGTCACCAGCACCCCGGCCGGCTTGCCGGTCGCCCGCGCGTAGCCGTCGGCCATGTGCACCGCGCCCTGCTCGTGGCGGGCGAGCACGAACTTCATCTCGGTCTTGACCGTCTCAAGGGCATCGAACATCGGCAGGGCCGCACCGCCGGAGTAGCCGAACACATACTCGATCCCCAAGGAGTCGAGGGTCTTGATCAAGGCCTGGGCACCATCGATTTGCTGGGTCTGCATGCGAAAATCCGGGCTGGGGGCGGAAACGTGGGGCGGGCACGGGAACGAGTAAAGGAAAATGTGCAATCTTTTTCGATCTTGATTCCTGCAACCGTTTTTCGATCTCGAAATCATTCGTTTTCAACCCAAACAACACCCCCTTCCGCCCCGCATCGCCCGAAACCGACCCGAAACACCGCAACCTCCCCACCCCCCGGTGGCCCGCCGCCCGCCATCCCGCCCCGGCGGCCGCCGGGCGGCATTTCGTGGCCGCTGCCGCCTGGCGGCTTCCGCTGCGGGCCGATCCGGGCTATGACCGGGGCGTGGCCGGGATCCTGTTGGACACGCCGCCGGGGGCCGGCGGCAGCTTGCCGGCCCGCGAGGCGGAGGCGCTGGCCGCGGCCGGCATCCGCAGCGTGGGCGAGCTGGTGATGCGCCTGCCCAAACGGCACGAGGACCGGCGACGCTTCGACGCCTTCCCGGTGCAGGCCGGGCCGGTGGCGGTGTGCCTGCGCGGGACGGTGGTCGACACCGGGCGGCGGCGCTTCGGGGCGCGGCGGCAGTTCTTCGAGGCGGTGGTGATGGACGGCCGCGGCGGGGTGTTCGGGTCGGGCAAGGTGACCTGCCGGTGGTTCAACATGCCGTTCATGCCCAAGGTGATCGCCGCCGGCCACGAGGTGGTGCTCTTCGGCAAGGTCAAGGAGCAGCAGGGCCGCCTGGTGATCGACCACCCCGAGTTCGAGGTGCTGCGCGACGAGGGCGGCGGCGAGTCGATCCACCTCGAGCGCGTGGTGCCCGTCTATCGGAACGTCAGCGGCATCGCCCAGCGCCGGCTGCGCGAGATCGTCCACCAGCTGTTGGAGCAGCTCGACCCGGCGGACGTGGCGCGCGGGTTCCCGCTCGACGTCGACCCCGCGCAGCCGCGCCACGCGGCGTTGTGGCAGGCGCACTTCCCGGACACGCTCGAGGAGGCGCGGGCGGCGCGGCGGCGCTTCGCGCTGGAGGAGTTCCTCGCCCTCCAGCTCAACGTGGTGTGGCGCCGCTCCCGCTACCTGGCGCAGCCGGGCCGCGTGCTGGGCCGGCGCACCACCCTGCTCAAGCAGTTCCACGCCAGCCTGCCCTTCGAGCTGACCGCGGCCCAGAAGCGCAGCGTGCGCGAGATCGTGGCCGACATGCGCGCGCCACGCCCGATGCACCGGCTGCTGCAGGGCGACGTCGGCAGCGGCAAGACCTTCGTCGCGCTGTGCGCGATGCTGCTGGCCGTCGACTCCGGCGTGCAGGCCGCGCTGATGGCCCCGACCCAGATCCTCGCCGAGCAGCACTTCCTGACCTTCCGGCGCTGGCTCGAGCCGCTCGGCGTGCGGATCGCGCTCCGGACCGCCGCCCGCGACGAGGCCAGCCACCTCGAGCTCGCCGGCGAGCCCCAGATCGTCATCGGCACCCACGCCCTGCTCTATCAGCGCGCCGCATTCCGCGACCTCGGCTTGGCCGTGATCGACGAGCAGCACAAGTTCGGCGTCGCCCAGCGCCAGCGGCTGGTCGGCCGCGGCACCCAGCCCGACGTGCTGGTGATGACCGCCACCCCGATCCCGCGCACCCTGACGATGACCATCTACGGCGACCTCGACGTGTCGGTGCTCGACGAGCTGCCGCCCGGCCGCGGCCGGCTGGTCACCGCGGTGCGCAGCGGCGCCAAGCTGCGCGAACTCACCCGCTTCCTCCTCGGCCAGCTCGAGTCCGGCCGCCAGGCCTACCTCGTCTATCCGCTGGTCGAGGACAGCGACGCGCTCGACGCGCAGTCGGCCACCGCCGAGCACGCAAAGTGGGTGCGGCGACTGCCCCACCACGAGGTCGGCCTGCTCCACGGGCGGATGGGCCCGGACGAGAAGGAGTGCGTGATGCGCCGCTTCCGCGAGGGCGCAATCGACGCCCTCGTGGCCACCACCGTGATCGAGGTCGGCGTCGACGTGCCGAACGCCTGCGTGATGGTCATCCACAACGCGGAGCGCTTCGGCCTGGCCCAGCTCCACCAGCTGCGCGGCCGGATCGGCCGCGGCGCCCACAAGAGCTACTGCATCCTGCTCAGCGAGGGCAACAACCCCGAGGCCGCCGACAAGCTCGCGGTGCTGGAACGCACCAGCGACGGGTTCGAGGTGGCCGAGGCCGACCTCCGCCTGCGCGGCCCCGGCGACGTGCTCGGCACCGCCCAGAGCGGCCTCGCCGAGCTGCGCTTCACCGACTTCCTCGCCGACACCGCACTGCTCCGCCAAGCCCGCGAACTGGCAGAACGCGTGCTCGCCGAAGATCCCCACCTGGCCGCCCGCCACGCCCGCCTCGCCCCCCTGATCGTCGACCAACCCGCCACCCCGCCACCAGCCGGGTGACCGACAAGGGACTCGAGACACCCATCAAATCGGCCCCAACCCAACCCCTGTCCCGAGTCACTGCCGCCCCAGTTCAGCGCCCGGCGGGGAATCCATGGGTGTCCTGAACTCCGCCCTTCCCGAACTCCTCCTGCCATGGGTCTCTTGAACTCCTCCTGCCATGGGTGTCTTGAACTCCTCCTGCCGAGAGGAGATTCAAGACACCCATCAATCCGCCCAGGGAGATTCAAGACACCCATCAGAGAGGAGATTCAAGACACCCATCAATCCGCCCAGGGAGATTCAAGACACCCATCAATCCGCCCAGGGCAAGGGACTCGAGACACCCATCAAATCGACCCCAACCCAACGCCTGTCCCGGGTCCCTGCCGCCCCAGCTCAGCACCCGGCGGGGAATCCATGGGTGTCCTGAACTCCCCAATCAGACGGCGGGGAGATTCAAGACGGGGAGATTCGAGACACCCATCAAACCGGGGAGATTCGAGACACCCATCAAACCGCCCAGAGCCCATGATCTGGCTCGCAGCCGCCCCAACTCAGCGCCCGGCGGAGCATTCGTGGGTGTCCCGAACTTCGTCCCCCTCCTGAACTCCCTCCCGAACTCCCGGATTCGGTTTGCCGGCGCGGGCGGAGTGGGGAGGATGGGGTGGTGAGCGGGGAGCGGCGAGAGGTTTCCGGCCTGCCGGCGGGCGGCCGGGTGTTCGAGACTTCGGGGTCGAGCGGGCGGCCGGTGCGGGTGGTGCACTTGGCGGCCGGGCTGCGGGCCTCGGCGGCGGCGGTGAACGCCCACCTCGGGGTGGGGCGGGAGTCCTGTTGGGGGCTGGCGCTGCCGCGGCGGCACGTTGGCGGGCACGGGGTGCTGGTGCGCGCGGAGGTGGCCGGCTGCCGGCTGGCCGAGTGGCCGGGGCGCTGGGATCCGGGCGGGTTCGTGCGGTGGCTGGCGGCCGAGCGGGTGAGCCACAGTTCGCTGGTGCCGACCCAGGTGCACGACCTGGTGGCCGCCGGGTTGCGGGCGCCGGGGTCGTTGCGCGCGGTGGTGGTCGGCGGCGGGCGGCTCGACGCGGCGACCGGCGGCGCGGCGCGCGACCTCGGCTGGCCGGTGCTCGCCAGTTACGGGCTGACCGAGGCCGCTTCGCAGGTGGCAACCGCCGGCCTCGACTCGCTGGGCGCGCCGTTTTCCCCCGACCGGCTGCCGGTGCTGCCGATCTGGGAACTGCGTTGCGACGCGGCCGGGCTGATCCACCTGCGCGGCCCGGCGTTGTGCGCCGGGTGGGTAAAGGAGCGCGGCGGCACGCCGGTGTTCGTGCCGCGCACCGGCGAGTGGTGGGCAACCCACGACGTCGGGCGCCTCGACGCCGCGGGCCGGCTCACCGTCAGGGGGCGCGCCGACCAACTGGTCAAGGTGCTCGGCGAACTGGTCGACCCGCTGGCGATCGAGGCGGCGCTGGCCGGCCATGACCCGGGCGGCGCGCTGCACGGGCGGATCGCGGTGGTCGCGGTGCCGGACGCCCGCCGCGGCAACCGTCTGGTGCCGGTGCGCGAGGCCGGCTGCGATCGCGCGCTGGCCGAGGCGGCACGGGCGCATTACCAGCTGGCGTGCCCCGGCTACGCGCGGCTCGCGCCGTGGGTGACGGTGGCGGCGCTGCCGCGCAGCCCGTTGGGCAAGCTGCGGCGCGTCGAGCTGGGCGCGCAGGTTGCCGCCACCCCGGAGAATTGAGTTGTCAACGGGGGCGCGCGGGAGATAATGAACATGGCTTGATTGAACAGTCAGCCAAACTTCCTGTCATCGTCACCGGCGGCGCCCCGGGCCAGCGGGTCCGGGGGGCCGGTTGGTGCCCGGGGGCGGGAAGGCGGTTCACCCGACACCCCCGGACAGCCCCATGATTCGGCCCAGTGAGGAAGGTCAGGCGAGATTGTTTGAGGATCCCGGCCCGCCGCCCCGGGCGGAGCGCGGCGGGGGCGCGGGCGGGGAGCGGCTGAAGCCGGCGGACCTGGGGCTGGTGGCGGCCTCGCAGGTGGCGAAAAACTACGTGTTGGACACCAACGTGCTGCTGCACGACCCGGGCTGCCTGGAGCGGTTCCAGGAAAACCACATCTGCGTGCCGGTGGACGTGCTCGCGGAACTGGACCGGTTCAAGTCGGAGCAGTCGGAGCGCGGGGCGAACGCGCGGCGGACGCACCGGCGGCTGGTCGAGCTGTTCGCAGCCGGCGGGGTGACCGAGGGGGTGCCGACCGCCGGCGGGGGGACGCTGCGGATGGTGGTCTACGACCCGGCGGCCTGCCCGGCGCGCTCGCGCGAGCTGGCGCGGTTCCACCGGGTGTTCCCGGACCGCGACCGGGTGGACCACCGGATCCTGGCCTGCACCCTGCTGCTCAAGCACCACAACCGGGCGCCGGTGGTGCTGGTGACCAAGGACCTCAACCTGCAGCTCAAGGCGCGTGCGGTGGGGATCGAGTGCCAGGACTACCTCAACGACAAGGTCGACCCGAGCGAGGTGGCGAGCTACGAGATCCGCCGGATCGAGGTCGACGCGGCGGAGCTGCAGCGGTTCGCGAGCACCGGCGAACTGACGCTCGCCTGCCAGCGGCGGCCCGACGTGGTGCTCAACCAGTACGTCCTGCTCGAGGCCGGCGAGCGCCAGACGATGCCGGCGCGGCTGGGGCCCAACGGGTGCTTCGCCCGGCTGCAGCTGCCCGAGGCGCTGCGGATCCCGGAGGGCAACTCGCTCAAGCCGCTGAACCTCGGCCAGCGGTGCCTGGTCGACGCGCTGCTCAACCCGGCGATCGCGCTGGTCACGTGCTACGGCCACGCCGGCACCGGCAAGACCCTGGTGGCGGTGGCCGCCGGCCTGCACGAGGTCTGCCACCGGCGCTTCAACGGCCTGACGGTCAGCCGCCCGGTGGTGGCGATGGGCGACCAGTTGGGGTTCCTGCCCGGCTCGATCGACGAGAAGATGCGGCCGTGGCTGCAGCCGATCCACGATGCGCTCGACCTGCTGACCCGGCCGCCGGCCGCCGCCGGGCCGCGCCGCAAGCAGGGCCGCAGGGAGGGCCCGGCCGACGCCGCCCGCCGCCCCTACGAGACGTTGGTCGAGCACGGGGTGATCGAGGTCGAGGCGCTGTGCTACATCCGCGGCCGGTCCATCCCCAACCGCTTCTTCGTGCTCGACGAGGCCCAACAGCTCTCGCCCCAGCAGGCCAAGACGGTGGTCACCCGGATGTCGCGCGGCTCCAAGCTGGTGATGGTCGGCGACCCGGCGCAGATCGACAACCCCTACGTCGACAGCCGCTCCAACGGGCTGGTCTACACCCGCAACCGGCTCAAGGGCCAGCCGTTCGCCGCGCACGTGACGCTGCACAAGGGGGAACGCTCGGAGCTGGCCGAGGCGGGGGCGCACCTGCTCTAGCCCCAGTGCATTTAGGGATTTGATGCCGTCATCGCGATTCCTGATCCCGGAGGGATCGCGGAAATCAGCCGGTGGCGCGAGCCACCGGGACCCGGGCGGCAAGATGATCCAGCCCCGGAGGGGCGGCGGAACGGCGCGGTTCACCAACGGGAGCGTTCGTCGCAATCGACACCGCGGGTGGGTCGCTGGCATGGCGCCGGTTTCCGGTGCCCCTGTCCGGGGCACGGATTCATTGCATGCGCCGTTCCGGTGGCTCGCGCCACCGGCTAATTTCACCTGCCCCTGCCGGGGCGGAGAAGGGACATCCTGCCAATCCCTCAAGGCATTCCGCGCCGCGCTCCCGTTTGACAGCGGCTGCGGCCCCCGCTTTACTCGCCGCGCATGGTCCGGGGTGGATGGCTGGCGTGGTGCGCGCTGCTGCCGTTGGTGGCCGGCTGCGCCCTGACCGAGCCGGCCGCCCCATGGCGTGCCGACCTGCGCGGCCACCTCGCGCGGGTCGGCGCGCGCAACTGGATCGTGATCGCCGAGGCGTCGTTCCCCGCCCACAGCCGCAGGGGGGTGGTGCAGACGACCTCGCCCGAGGGCATCCCCGCCACCCTCGACGCCGTGCTGTGGGAACTCGAGACCACCGAGCACCTGCGGCCGCGGATGTTCACCGCCCGCGAAGCCGCCTACGTGACCAACGACGAGGCCCCCGGCATCGAGGCGTTCCGCAGCGAACTCGACCTCGCCTTCCACGGCCACCCGCGGCTCGAGATCGAACACCGCTCGCTGCTCACCCTGCTCGAGGACGCCGCCGAGACGTTCGACGTGCTGGTCATCCGCACCCCCACCAGCCTGCCCTACGCCAGCGTGTTCATCGAACTCGAGCACGGCTACTGGGACGCCGATTCCGAACAGCGGATGCGCGCCCGGATGAAGGCCACCGCACCCGACGCCTGAACCCGCCGCCGGAACCCGCAGCCAACGCCCGAAACCCACCCCCGCCGCCACCATGCCCGCCGCCCCCGACCCGCTGCGCGACGAACGCGAACAGGCATGGATCGGCGACGCCGTGCTCGCCCTGTTCGCCCGCCAGTGGGTGCTCGACCGCCGCGGGTCGATGGACGGCGAGTGGTTCACCCACCTGACCTCCAACGACTTCCTCGGGTGCTTCGGCACGCCCACCCGCGTCGAGGCCGGCATCGGCCGGATCTACCGCGAACAAGGAATCGCCGCCGCGTTCGCCTGGATCGAACGCGAACTCGTCCCGCTGTTCCTCCGCCAGGTCGCCGGCAAACGCAGGCCCTGACCCCCGCCCCGCGGGGCCCGCATTGCGAGGCGCCGCAAACTGGGTGCGAAACAAAAAAGGGCTCTTCGTCAGGTTTGCTGGCGGCCGCAGCCAGTTCATGCACCGCAGAGAGAGCAGAGGCACCAGAGGGCGCAGAGGTTTGACTGGAGTGCCGCCGGCGGTAGCGCGTCGGTGCCACCGGTCCCCCCATGCCGAAGGGCCGGTATCCCTTCCGACCTCATTCGCCTCTGCGTCCTCCGCGATCTCTGCCCTTCCTCTGCGGTCAACCGAAGCTCGCCGTGAGCCGCGGACGCCTCCGATCCGATCAGCAATTCTGTCGAAGATCCACAAAAAAGCGGCGCCGCACGGTTTTGAACATTGCTTGATAGTTCAATGATGCTGCATAAATCTCCGCAGCGATGGTTGTGCCCGCCATGGTGGCGTGCGACCTGTGCCCGACCCCTGACCCGAAACCCGATCCTTGGCGCGGAACCTCCATGTTGTGATCGCCTGCGGCGGAACCGGCGGACACCTGTTCCCCGGCATCGCGGTGGCCGAGGAGCTGCGCTCCCGCGGGCATGACGCACTGCTGCTGATCTCCGAGAAACAGGTCGACCGCGAAGGGGCGCAGAAGTACGCCGGGCTGCGCTTCCAGCCGGTGCCGGCGATCGCCAAGCCGCCCACCTGCTCGCCGCGGATGCCGGTGTTCCTGTGGCGCCTGTGGCGCACCGCCGGCCGCTGCCAGGCGCTGCTGCGCTCCGACGGCAGCGACGCGGTGCTCGGCATGGGCGGCTTCACCTCGCTGCCGCCGGTCTACGCCGGGCACCGGCTCGGCCTGCCCACCTTCGTGCACGACTCGAACGCACTGCCCGGGCGCGCCAACCGCCTGACCGCCAGGTTCTGCACCAAGGTGCTGTTAGGGACGGCGGCGGCGTCCGCCCACTTCGGCGGCCGCCCGACCGTGGTGACCGGCACCCCGGTGAGGCTCGAGCTGCGCGGCCTGCCGCCCCGCGCCCAGGCCGCCGCCAGCTTCGGCCTCGACCCCGCCCGGCCGGTGCTGCTGGTCACCGGCGGCAGCCAGGGCGCCCAGCGCCTCAACCAGCTCGCCCCCGCCGCCGCCGCCAGCCTGCCCGCCGACTGGCAGGTCCTCCACATCGCCGGCACCGCCGGCCAGGCCGCCGCCCGCACCGCCGCCCCTTCCCGCCCCGGCTACCACGTCCTCGGCTTCTGCGACCGGATGGCCGACGCCTACGCCGCCGCCGACCTCGCGATCGCCCGCGCCGGCGCCTCCACCCTAACCGAACTGGCCCGGGCGGGCCTGCCGGCACTGCTCGTCCCCTACCCCCACGCGGCCGACGACCACCAGGCCCGCAACGCGGAGGTGTTCGCCGCGGCCGGCGCCGCCGAAGTGCTGGTGGAACGCGGGCTGGACGCGGACACCCTCGCCGCCCGCGTCCGCGCCATCCTCGGCGACCCGCAGCGCCGCGCCGCGATGGCCCGGGCCGCACGCGCCCTCGACACCCCCGCCGCCGCCGCGCGGGTCTGCGCGGAGATCGAGGCGGCGTGCGCACCACCCCACCACCACGCCGCGGCATGAACCCACCGACCCCCACGCCCGCACCGGCCGCACCGGCCGGCACGGCGATTGCCCGCTGACCACATGACCGACCTCAGCTCCAGGCTCACCGACCGCTCGCACCCGCTGCGCATCCAGCTCATCGGGGTGGCCGGCTCGGGCATGAGCGGCCTGGCCCTGCTGCTGTTGGGAATGGGCCACCACGTCGGCGGCTCGGACCGCGTCACCACCGAGGAAACCGAGCGCATGCAGGCCCTCGGGCTGCGCTTCTCCTCCCCCCACTCCGCCGCCTCGGTCGCCGACGCCCAGCTCGTCGTCTACTCGTCCGCAATCAGCCACGACAACCCCGCGCTCGCCGCCGCCCGCTCCCGCGGCATCCCCACGATCCGCCGCGCCGAGTGCCTCGCCGCCATCCTCCACACCCGCCAGGGCATCATCGTCGCCGGCACCCACGGCAAGACCACCACCTCCGCGCTGGCCGCCCACCTGCTGCGCGAGGCCGGCTTCGACCCCAGCCACTACGTCGGCGCCGAGATCCCGATCCTCGGCGCCAACGCCCGCTGGAACGACGCCGCCACCCACCTCGTCGCCGAGGGCGACGAAAGCGACGGCACCCTCGCCCTCTACCACCCCGCCCACTCGATCATCCTCAACATCGAGCCCGAGCACCTCGACTACTACCGCGACCTCGACCACATCCGCTCGGTCTTCCGCCAACTCGTCGACCACACCGCCGGCACCGTCGTCTACTGCCGCGAGGACCCCGTCGCCCGCGAACTCTGCCGCGGCCGCGACCGCGCCGTCGCCTACGGCTGGGACGACGCCGACTACACCGCCGCCGACGTCCGCAACCTGCGCAGGTCGAGCGTGTTCCGCGTGCTGCGCCGCGGGGAGCTGTTAGGAGAGGTCGAGCTCGGCATCCCGGGCCGCCACAACGTGCTCAACGCGCTGGCCGCGGTCGCGCTGGCCGACACCCTCGGCGCCGAGTTCCGGCTGCTCGCCCGCGCGCTCGCCGGCTTCGCCGGCGCGCGCCGCCGCTTCGAGACCCGCTACCTCTCGGCCCGCCACCGGATCATCGACGACTACGGCCACCACCCGACCGAGGTGGCGGCCACGCTCGACACCGCGCGCTCGCTCGACCCGCGGCGCCTGGTGGTGCTGTTCCAGCCGCACCGCTACACCCGCACGCGGGCGCTGGCGGACGACTTCGGGCGGGTGCTGCAGCGCGCCGACCGGCTGTTCGTGACCGACGTCTATCCGGCGAGCGAGCCGCCGCTGCCGGGGGTCTCCGGGGCCACCGTGGTCGAGGCCGCGCGCCGCCACGGCACGGTGCCCGCCGACTACCTGCCCGCGCTGGCCACCGCCCACCACGCGGTCGGCAACGCCCTGCGCCCGGGCGACCTGCTCGTCACCCTCGGCGCGGGCAACGTCCACGAGGCGGGCACCCGCATCGCGCGCGACCTCGAGGTGCTCGAGGAACTGCTGCGGCTGGCGCCCGCGGGCGACCTGGCCGCCACGCTCTACGAGCCGATGTGGCGCCACACCACGCTGCGCGTCGGCGGGCCGGCGCAGTTCTGGCTCGAGCCGCGGACGCTGGCCGCGTTCGCGGCGGTGGTCGGCCACTGCCGCCAGCGCGGCGTGCCGATCCGGGTGGTCGGGCGCGGGTCCAACCTGCTGGTGCGCGACGGCGGGATCCGCGGCGCGGTCATCCACCCGGCGCGGGGCGAGTTCGCCGCGCTGCAGGTCGAGGGCACCCGGATCACCGCCGGCGCCGGCGTGCGCCTCAAGCGGCTGGCCAGCGCCGCCGCCGCCGCCGGGCTCGGCGGCTTCGAGTGGATGGAGGGCATCCCCGGCAACGTCGGCGGCGCGCTGCGCATGAACGCCGGTGCCATGGGCGCCCAAACCTTCGACCACGTCGTCGAGGTGACCGTGCTCGACGAGGACGGCGCCATCCGCACCCGCCCGCGCGCGGAAATCGACGCCCGCTACCGCGACACCCCCGGGCTGCGGCGCTGCTTCGCCCTGCAGGCGGTGTTCGCCGGCACCCCCGCCCCGCCCAACGAGATCCGCCGCCGCCAGGAGCAGTCCCAACAGCGGCGCCGCGCCTCCCAGCCCCAGGCCGCCAGCGCCGGCTGCATCTTCAAGAACCCCGCCGCCATCCCCGCCGGCCGCCTGCTCGACGAACTCGGCCTCAAGGGCCAGGCCGCCGGCGGCGCCCTCGTCTCCCCGGTCCACGCCAACTTCATCGTCAACCAGGGCGGCGCCACCGCCCGCGACGTGATCGAGCTGATCGAGCGCATCCGCCGCCGGGCGCACGCCGCCCGCGGCATCGAGCTGGACACCGAGGTCAGGATCCTCGGCGAGGAGGAACCGTCGTTCTAACATCATGAAGCGGGCGCAGGACATGCTGGTGGCGGTGCTGATGGGCGGGCCGGGCTCGGAGCGGGAGGTCTCGCTGACCTCCGGCGCCGCGGTGGTCGACGCCCTGCGCGCCGCCGGTTGCCGGGCCGAGCCGGTGGTGGTCGCGGGCACCGACGTCGCGCTGCCCGCCGCCACCGGGCTGGCGTTCAACGTGATCCACGGCACCTTCGGCGAGGACGGCGCGCTCCAGCAGCTGCTCGAGGACCGCGGCGTCCCCTACACCGGCGCCGGCGTCGCCAGCAGCCGGCTGGCGTTCGACAAGCTCGCCGCCAAGCGCCGCTTCCTCGCCGCCGGCGTGCCCACGCCGGCGTTCGAGCTGCTCGACTGCTCCGCCGGCCCGGCCCGCCCCGCGATGCCCCCGCCGTTCGTCGTCAAGCCGCCGCGCGAGGGGTCGAGCGTCGGCGTCCACATCGTCCGCGAGGCGGCCGCCGCGCCGGCCGCGATCGCCGACGCCCGCCGCTTCGGCGGCGAGCTGCTGGTCGAGCAGTTCGTCGACGGCCTCGAGCTGACCGTCGGCATCCTCGACGACCAGCCGCTGCCGGTCGTCCACATCGCCCCCCGCTCCGGGTTCTACGACCTCAACAACAAGTACCCGTGGATGGGCGGCGGCGGCGGCACCGACTACCACTGCCCGGCCGGCCTCGACCCGCACGCCACCGCGCAGGTCCAACAGGCCGGGCTCGCCGCCCACCGCGCGCTCGGCGTGGAGGTCTACTCGCGCGTCGACGTGCTGCTCGACCACGCCGGCCGCCCGTTCGTGCTCGAGGTCAACACGATCCCCGGGATGACCGCCAGCAGCCTGCTGCCGAAGGCCGCCGCCGCCGCCGGCATCCCCTTCGGCCCGCTGTGCCTGCGGATCGCCGACCTTTCGCTCCGCCTGCGCACCCGCTCCTGACGCCATGGCCAAACGCCGCACCACCCGTGCCGGCAAGCGCCGGTCCCGAATCCTGCAGACCCGCGTCAGCTCGCCGCGGATCCGCTGGTTGCGGCTGCTCGCGCTGCTCAAGCGCGGCACGCTCATGGTGCTCCTCCCGGCGATCGTGCTCACCCTGCTGGCCGGCGCCGGCATCGGCCTCCAGCGCGCGTTCCTCCAGAACGACGAGTTCCGCCTCGCGCTGATCGACCTCAACCGCAACACCGCGCTCGACGAGCGCCGCCTGGTCGAGATCGGCGACATCGACCTCGACGCCAGCATCTTCGCCATCAACCTCGCCGGCCTCGAGGACAAGCTCGACGCCCTGCCCGAACTGACCGGCGCCGAGGTCGAACGCGAACTGCCCGGCACTCTGCGCGTGCGCGTCGTCGCCCGCGAGCCGCTCGCATGGCTCGAGCTGCCCGCCCACCAGATCGCCGCCCGCGACCTGCACCGCGGCCTGCTCGTCGATGCCGACGCCGTCCCGTTCCCCTGCACCCCCGGCTTCGCCCCCACCGCCGCCGACCTGCCGGTCGCCCTGCTCGACGACCCCGGCCTGCCCGCCCCCACCCCCGGCCGGCCGTTCCCATGCCCCGAATTGACGCGCGTGCTGCAACTGCTCATGCTCGCCCGCAACGTGCCCGGCATGGACGAGTTCCCGATCGAGCGGGTCGAGCAGCGCAACGAGTGGTCGTTCCGCCTCACCACCCGCGGCGGCATCGTCGCCCAGTTCGGCCTCGTCGACCAGCCGCGCCAGCTCGCCGACTACGTCACCGTGTGCCGCCACGCCCGCGACCGCGCCTGCCGGCTCGCCACCATCGACCTGATCCCCAGCCGCAACCCGGCCGTCACCTTCATCGGCTCCCCTCCCCCGCCCCCCGCCGAACCCCCGCCGCCCCGGGCCATCCCGGTGGCCGAACCCATCCCCGCCGCCGCCGCCGCCCCCCGCGGCCGCGAACTGCAATCACTGTTGGAACGAGACTGAGCGGGCCGGCCCCGCACATCCCATGGCACGCAGCAAGATCCACGTCGGACTCGAGATCGGCACCAGCAAGGTCTGCATGGTGGTGGGCGAGGTTAGATCGGACGGCTCGGTCAAGATCCTCGGGCTCGGCCAGACCCGCGCCGCCGGGATCCGCCGCGGCGAGATCGTCGACTACCCGCAGGCGCGCACGTGCGTCAAGGAGGCGATGCTCAAGGCCGAGGACGCGGGCGACGTGGAGATCCGCAGCGTGCTGCTGGCGGTGACCGGCAACCACATCCGCGGGGTCAACAACCGCGGCACGTTCCGCCTGCCGGACGGCGACCGCCTGATCAGCCACGGCCACCTCGAGGAGGTGCGCGAGATCGCGCGCGCCCTGCAGATCCCCCACGACCACGTCTACCTGCACCACGTCGTGCGCCACTACATGGTCGACGACCAGATGCACTCCGGCAGCCCGGTCGGGCTGGCCGGGCGCACCCTGGAGGCCGAGTTCCACGTCGTCCACGGGGTGCGCTCGCGGGTCGAGAACAGCATCCGCTGCGTGCGCGAGATCCCGGTGGACGTCGACGCCGTGGTGTTCGCGCCGCTGGCCGCGGCCCAGGTCGCGCTGACCCGCGAGGCCAAGGAACAGGGCGCGCTGGTCATCGACATCGGCGCCGGCACCACCGACTACATCCTCTACCTCGACGGCTCGGTGGCCGCCTGCGGCTGCATCCCGGTGGGCGGCGACCACGTCACCAACGACATCCACCTGGTCACCGGCCTGCCGCTGTCGAAGGCCGAGCAGGTCAAGACCGAGGAGGGCGACGCCTCGGGCGACCCGGCGCGCTCGGTGGGCACCATCCGGGTGCCGGACGACCGCGGGTTCACCGAGACGACGGTGTCGCGCCAGCTGGTCAACGACGTGATCCGCACCCGCCTCGAGGAAACCCTGCAGCTGGTGCGCGAGCAGCTGCCGCCCGGGGCCCTCAAGCAGCTCGGCGCCGGCGTGTTCCTGACCGGCGGCACCTCGCTGATGCAGGGCTGCGACGAGCTGGTCAACCAGCTGTTCGACTGCGCGATCTACCGCTCCGAGGGGCCCGACGTCAGCGGCATCCACGCCCTGTTCAAGGACCCGCGCTACTCGACGGTGGTCGGCCTGATCCGCTACGCGCAGCTGATGGATCCCGACCTGCGGGTCGGCCGGCCCGGGCCGCTCGCCCGCTTCCTGCGCATCTTCTCGCCGAACCGCAGCTGAACCCGAACCACCTGATCCCAATGATCGAATTCGAACGAGATCCCCAACAGACGATCCCCGCCGCGGCGGTGCGGATCATCGGCCTCGGCGGCGCCGGGGCCAACATGCTCGACCGGGTGGCGCTCGACGGCATGGAAGGCGCCGAACTGCTCGCCCTCAACACCGACGTCCGCACCCTGGCCGCCTCGGTCGCGCGCGAGAAGATCCAGCTCGGCGAGAACCTGACCAAGGGCCTCGGCGCCGGCGGCGACCCGGAACTCGGCCGCGCCGCCACGCTCGAGGCCGAGGAAGCGATCCGCGACGCCCTGCGCGGGCGCCGGATCGTGTTCCTGTGCGTCGGGCTGGGCGGGGGCACCGGCTCGGGCGGCGCGCCGCTGGTGGCCCGGATGGCGCGCGAGGAGGGCGCCTTCGTGGTGGTGTTCGCGACGATGCCGTTCTCGTTCGAGGGGCGGCGCCGCCACCAGCAGGCGGACGAGGCGCTCAACCAGCTGGTGGTGCTGGCCAACGCGCTGGTCACCTTCGACAACGGCCGGATGGGCGAGCTGGTGCTCGCCAAGCAGGGGGTGCACGAGGCGTTCGCCGCGGCCGACCGGATGATCTCCGAGAGCATCAAGGCGGTGATCCGCCTGGTCATCCGCCCGGGCCTGGTCAACGTCGGGCTCGACGACCTGATGAGCGCGCTGCGGACCACCCGCTCGCGCTGCCTGTTCGGCTCCGGCGTGGCGGAGGGCAAGGACCGCGCGGTGCAGGCGCTGCGCGGCGCGCTCGCCAGCCCGCTGTTGGACCAGGGCGCGCTGCTGCGCGAGGCCGAGTCGGTGCTCGTCCACGTGTGCGGGGGCGAGAACCTCACGCTCTACGAGATCGAGCTGATGATGCAGCGGCTCGGCAAGCACGTGCCGGCGAGCGCGCACGTGCTGTTCGGCGCGGCGGTCGACCCCACGATGAAGGACGCCTTCAGCGTCACCCTGATCAGCGCCCTGCCCGAGGAACGCCTGCACGCACCCCGCGACGCGGGCGCCGACGAGGCCGCCGCCGCCGGCACCGAGGCCGCCGCCAAACCGGCGGCCGGCGCCGGCCTCGAGCCGAGCGAGGGCTTCGAGATGCCCGCCGCCGCCAGCCCGCCACGGCGCCCGGAACCGCCCCCCGCCGCCCCCCCGCCGGCCCCGCCGGCCCCGCCGGCCACCGCCGCCCCCGTCCCCGCCGCCGCCGCGCCCGTGACGGTCACCCCGGTGGCCGCGGAGGAGGAGGACTTCGAGCGCCTCGAAGACTACGTGGACGAGGACGCCTACCGCAGCCTGCCCGGCGAGGAGGAGGATGACGACAGCGACCCGTTCACCGAGCTGCCCCCCACCGACGAGGCGGACGCCCAGCCCGATGCCGGCACCGCGGTGTTCGAGAAGCCGGAAGACCTGCCGTTCGCCGAAACCGTCGAGCCGGTGACCGACGACGACGCCTTCCGCGGCCTCGCCGGGGAACCCGCGCCCGACCCCACCCAGCCGCCCGGCGCACCCCGCAAGCGCCCCGATCCGCGCGGCCGCTTCCGCCGCATCCCCAGCCAGTCCGAGCTGTCGTTCGAGGGCGGCCCAACCGGCAAGTTCGCCGGCGAAAGCCCCAACGTCTACGAGGGCGAAAACCTCGACATCCCCTCGTTCCTCAGGAAACGCAAGGGATAGTGTGGTCCGCCTTACAGATGGCTCATTATCGCAACGTGCTGCGAGGCTTCGTTTGCCACGGATTTCACGGTGTGCACGGATTGTTCGCATACCGAACCAGCCGTGAAATCCGTGTAATCCGTGGTTCTCATAAGATGCAATCTGCTTGACGGACCACACTGGCGCATGACGGCACGGACCGGGCCGCCCGGGCCGCCGGCGCTCAGTAGCCGAGCCACGGCCCGAGCCACCGCTCGCACTCCGCCACCGCCATCCCCTTGCGGCCGGCGTAGTCCTCCAACTGGTCGCGCTGCAGCCCGGAGATCGCGAAGTAGCGGCTCTCCGGGTGCGAGAAGTAGAGCCCGCACACCGCCGCCGCCGGCGCCATCGCGCACGACCCGGTGAGCGCGACGCCGGTCGCCGCGGCCGCGTCTAACAGACCGAACAGGGTGCGCTTCTCGGTGTGGTCGGGCTGGGCCGGGTAGCCGGGGGCCGGGCGGATCCCGCGGTAGTGCTCGCCGATCAGCTGGTCGAGGGTCGGCTCGGGTTCGGTTTCGTAGCCCCAGTCGACGCGGGCGCGGTGGTGGAGCCACTCGGCGAACGCCTCGGCCAGGCGGTCGGCGAGGGCCTTGACCATGATCGCGCCGTAGGGGTCGTGGGCGGCGTCGAGCTCGGCGGCCAGCTCGGACGCGCCGTGGATGCCCACCACGAAGCCGCCGAGGAAGTCGGGGGCCGGGTGGCCGCACGGGGCCAGCCAGTCGGCGAGCGCGTGGTTGGGGCGGCCGCCGGTCTTGCGCAGCTGCTGGCGCAGCGTGTGCAGCCGGCAGCGCTCGGTGGCGCGCGTTTCGTCGGTCCACACGACGAGGTCGTCGCCGGCGGCGTTGGCCGGGAAGAACCCGTAGACGCCGCGGGCGCAAAAGCGGTCCTCGGCGGTGATCCGGGCCAGCCACTCCTGGGCGTCGGCGAACAGGCGCGCGGCCTCGGCCGCCCCGGCCGGGTCGCGGGTCTTGAGCCGGTTCCCGCGGTGGTCCCACACCCCGCGGATCTCCCAGGCGTGGAAGAACGGGGTCCAGTCGATGTGGCGGACGAGAGTCTGGAGCGGCAGGGGGACCGCGGCGCAGGCCGTGGCACCGGTTGCGCCGCTTCCGGCGCCGCCGCGCCCGCCGCTCGCGACCGCTCGCACGCCGGTGAACGCGGGCACCGGCGGGGTGTAGGCGCCCCAGTCGAGGCGCGGCGCGTTGGCGCGGGCGTCGGCCAGGCTGAGCGCCTCCTTGCCCGGCCCGCCGGCAAGGCTGGCGCGCAGCTTCTCCTGCCGCGCGGCGTGGTCGGCGAGGAACGGGCCGCGGCGCTCGGCCGAGAGCAGCGCGGCGGTCACCGGCACCGCGCGCGAGGCGTCGGCCACGTGGACCACCGGCCCGGAGTAGTGCGGGGCGATCTTGAGCGCGGTGTGGGCCGGCGAGGTGGTGGCGCCGCCGATCAGCAGCGGCACGCGCAACCCGCCGCGCTCCATCTCCCTGGCGACGTGCACCATCTCGTCGAGCGACGGCGTGATCAGCCCGGACAGGCCGATCACGTCGGCGCCGATCTCGCGCGCCCGCTCGAGGATCTTCTCGCACGGCGTCATCACCCCCAGGTCGGTGACCTCGAAACCGTTGCACGCGAGCACCACGGCGACGATGTTCTTGCCGATGTCGTGGACGTCGCCGCGCACCGTGGCGATCAGGAAGCGGCCGGCGGAAAACGTGCGCTCGGCGCGCCGGCGGGCCTCGTCCTCCCCCAGTCCCGGCTCCTGCCGCTGCAGCTCGGCCGCCCGCGCCGCGACCAGCTGCCCGCGCTCGCGCTGCATGAACGGCTCGAGCCAGGCCACCGCCTTCTTCATCACCCGGGCGCTCTTGACCACCTGGGGCAGGAACATCTTGCCCGCGCCGAACAGGTCGCCGACCACCCCCATGCCGTCCATCAGCGGGCCCTCGATCACCGCCAGCGGCCCGCCGCACTCGAGCCGCGCCGCCTCGGCGTCCTCGTCGATGAACTTGTCGATCCCCTTGAGCAGCGCGTGCTCGAGCCGCCTGGCGACCGGGGCGGAGCGCCACCCGAGGTCCTCGCCGGGCTGCCGGCCGGCCTGCCCCTTGAACCGCCCCGCCAGCTCCAACAGCCGCTCGGTGGCGTCCGGCCGCCGGTTGAGGAGCACGTCCTCGACGCGCTCCAGCAGCTCCCCGTCGATCTCGTCGTAGACCTCGAGCATGCCGGCGTTGACGATCCCCATGTCGAGCCCGGCGCGGCAGGCGTGATAGAGGAAGGCGGCGTGCATCGCCTCGCGCACCACGTTGTTGCCGCGGAACGCGAACGAGATGTTGGAGATCCCGCCGGAGACCTTGGCGTGGGGCAGGTGGTCCTTGATCCAGCGGGTGGCGCGGATGAAGTCCAGCGCGTAGCCGGCGTGCTCCTCGATCCCGGTGGCCACCGTCAGCACGTTGGGGTCGAGGATGATGTCCTCGGGCGGGAAGCCGACCTCGTCGACGAGGATCCGGTAGGCGCGCTCGCACACCGCGATCCGGTCCTCGAACGTCGCCGCCTGGCCGCGCTCGTCGAACGCCATCACCACCACCGCCGCGCCGTGGCGGAGCACCGCGCGGGCGCGCGCGCGGAACTCGGCGGCGCCCTCCTTGAGCGAGATCGAGTTGACGATCCCCTTGCCCTGCAGGCACTGCAGCCCGGCCTCGATGACCTCCCAGCGCGACGAGTCGACCATCACCGGCACCCGCGCGATCTCCGGCTCGCCCTGCACCAGCTGCAAAAAGCCGCGCATCGCCGCCACCCCGTCGATCAGCCCGTCGTCGAAGCACACGTCGATCACGTTCGCCCCGTTGTCGACCTGCTGGCGGGCGACCTCCAGCGCCTCGTCCAGCCGGCCGGCCCGCACCAGCCTGGCGAACGCCGGCGAGCCGGCGACGTTGGTCCGCTCGCCGATCACCAAGAACGCCTTGTCGGGCGTGTGGTTGTATGGCTGGGAGCCGGACAGGCGGAGGATGCGGGGCAGCGTCGGCATGGCGGTCACGCTTCCAGTTCCGGCACCGCCCGCGGCGGGGCGTCGCGCACCGCGGCGGCGATCCGGGCGATGTGGTCCGGGGTGTTGCCGCAGCAGCCGCCGATCAGGTTGACCAGCCCGGCGCGGGCGAACTCGCCCAGCAGCCGCGCCATGGCGGCGGCGCCATACTGGAAGCCGGTCGCGCTCAGCGGGTCCGGGTCGCCCGCGTTCGGGTAGCATGAGACGTGGGTCTCGGCCACCCCCGCCAGCGTCTCGAGGTGGGGCCGCATCCGCTCCGGCCCGAGCGAGCAGTTCAGCCCCACGGCCAGCGGCCGCGCGTGCCGCACCGCGTTCCAGAACGCCTCGACGACCTGCCCGGAGATCATCGTTTCGCCGCCGTTGCCGACCGCCGCCGAAACGATGACGGGCAGTTTCAAGTTGGAAGTTCCAAGCTTCAAGTCAGGGCCCGGGCCGCCTGCAACTTGAAACTTCGAACTTGAAACTTCCTCCCACACTTCCAGCACCGCCACCAGCGCGGCCTTGGCGTTGAGCGTGTCGAACACCGTCTCGATGATCAGCAGGTCGACCCCGCCCTCGACCAGCGCCCGGACCTGGCGGCGGTAGGTCTCCACCACCTGCCCGAAGGTGACCACCCGGAACCCCGGGTCGGCGTGGTCGGGCGAAACCGACAGCGAGACGGTCAGCGGCCCGATCGCCCCCGCGACGTAGCGCTTGCGCCCGCTGTCGCTGCCGACCGCGTCGGCCTGCCGCCGCGCCAGCCGCGCGGCCGTCACGTTCAGCTCGTGCGCCAGGTCCCGCAGCCGCGGGTCGGCCAGCACCCGCTCGAAGAACTCCGGGTCCTTGCGCCCCCCGGACACCCGCGGGTCGGCGGTGAAAAACTCGCTCTGCGCCACCTCGGTGGCCGAAAACGTGTTGGTCTCGATGATGTCCGCCCCCGCCAGCAGGAACTGCCGGTGAATGTCGCCGATCACCTCCGGCCGGGTCAGCGAGAGGATGTCCCCGTTGTTCAGCAGGTCCTTCCCATTCCCGCGGAAACGCTCGCCCCGCGCGTCCGCCTCGGTCACCCCGTAGCCCCGGATCGTCGTCCCCATCGCGCCGTCAAGCACCACGATCCGTCCGCCCATCAGGGCGCCCAGCTCGGCACTCACCTCCGCTCCGATCATCCGCCGCCATGCTAGCCCCGAAAACCATCGGGGCAAGCGACAAATCATCGTATCTTGATATGATGATCCGTTCGCAGCCATGGATTGCCAGCGGCCCGTCGATCGGTAGATCATGGTGCGGATGGCAGCGCGTGCGGTCAGCAACTGGCGGGTGGCCGAGGTCGTCGGCCTCGAGGTCGCCTGCGTTGCGGCGGCAGGGGCGCCGGCCGATGTGGCGCTGCGGGAGCGGGTGCGGGCGGCGACCGCCGGGCTGTCCGGGGCGGCGGCGCGGCGGGTCGGGCTGCGGTTGTGGTGGCAGGAGACCGGCGGCGGGCGCGAGGCGGGGCGGCGCTTCGGGCAGGCCCGCTCGCTGGTCGCCGCGCTGGCGGGGGTGGTGGCGGCGGTGGCGGGCGCCGGGGTGGTCACCGGCATCGAGCGCGCCGGCGGCGGCGCGGTGCACGTCGTGTGGTTTCTCGCGCTGACCCTCGGGGTGCCGTGGCTGTTCCTGTTCGGGGCCCTCGCCGGCTGGCTGTGGGCGTGGCGCACCGGCGCGGCCACCGGCCTCGGCCGCGGGGTGGCATGGTTGCTGGCGCGCTGGTCGGGCAGCGGCCGGTGGTGGGAAGGCGGCGCCGAGCTGCGGCGGCTGGCGTCGGCCACGGTGGTGCGGCTGCTGCAGGGGACGGCGGTGCTCTATCACGCCGGGGCGGCGGCCGGGCTGGCGGGGCTGGTGATGTTCCGGCACGTGCGGTTCTACTGGGAAAGCACCACCGAAACGGCGATGCAACAGGCACTCGGCTGGTTGGTCGGGGTGCTCGCCACGCCGTGGGCCGCGTGGTGGCCGCAGGCGGTGCCCGACCCCGGCTGGATCGCGGCCAGCCGGAGGATCCCGGGCCGCGAGCTGGCCGCCCTCGGCGGCCCGTGGTGGCAGTTCCTGCTGCTCGCGCTCGTCTGTTGGGGCGTGGCCCCCCGGCTGCTGCTGTGGCTGGCCGCCCACTGGGGCGAGCGCCGCCTGCTCGCCGGGCTCGGGTTCCAGTCCCCCGCCTGCCGCCGCGCGTGGCGCGAGCTGACGGCCGTCCACCGCGGCGAGGTCACGACCGGCCTGGCCGACGGCGCCCTGGTCATCGACCTCGGCGGCTGCAACCCGGACCGCGAAACGCTGCGCCCGTTCCTGCTGCGCAGCCTGCGCGTCAACCCGACGGCATGGGAAACCCTCGGCGTGCTCGACGCCGGACGCGAGGAACGCGCCCGCCGCGCGCTCGCCGCCGCCCCCGCCGGCGTGGTCCTCGTCGCCGAGGCGTGGGCCCTCTCGCCGCGCGAACTGGCCGCCGCCGTCGCCCGCGTGCGCGCCGCCGCCGGCGCCGACGCCCGGATCGTGGTGCTCGCCGGCAACCCCGGCCCCGGCGGCCGCCTGCTGCCGCCCACGCCCGACGAGCGCGTGCAGTGGGAGCGCGCGGTCGACGCCCTCGGCGACCCCGCGCTCGAACTGGCCTGCTACCGGGAGGTCGAGCCATGAACCGGTGGGTCGCCGGCGGCATCCCGACCTTCGCGGTGGTCGGGCGGGTCAACATGGGCAAGTCGGCGGTCCTCGCCACCCTGTTGGAAATCGACGACGACCAGGTGATCCGGATCAGCCCGACCCCCGGCGAAACCACCCGCTGCCAGGTGCTCCCGGTCGTGTTCGACGGCCACGAACACCTGCGCTTCATCGATACCCCCGGCTTCGCCAGGCCGGTCGACGCCCTGCGCGCGATCACCCGCCTCGCCGGTGGCGCGCCCCCGGGGGTGGCCGAGCTCGAGCGCTTCGTCTCCCGCCACCGCGCCGAGTTCCCCGACGAGTGCCAGCTGCTCGAGCCGCTGCTCGAGGGCGCCGGCGCGATCTACGTCGCCGACCCCTCCAAGCCGCTGCGCGACGCCTCGCTGGCCGAGATCGAGATCCTGCGCTGGACCGGCCGGCCGCGGCTGGCGGTGCTCAACTGCCGCGAACCACACGCCCCGTTCGAGGAGGAGTGGCGGCTGCGCCTCGGCGCCGCCTTCAACCTGGTGCGCACCTTCAACGCCCACCACGCCCGCTACGCCGAACGCCGCCGCCTGCTCACCTCACTGCTCGAAATCGAGGAACGCCACGCCGCCCGCATCGGCCGCGTGCTCGAGTCGCTCGCCGGCGAGTGGGAACAACGCCGCGAACAGGCCGCCGAAACCATCCTCGACTTCCTCGAATCCGCACTCGCCCTGCGCGTCGAGTCAGCCGCCCGTGGACACGAACTCGACTCCCCCAGGCGCCGCGCACGGCTCGCCCGCGAACTGCAGGAACGCTACTTCCAACGCCTCGCCACCCTCGAGCACGGCTGCCTGCAGGCCCTGCTGCGGATCCACCGCCACCACCTCCTCGAAGCCCCCGCCAACGAGGCCGGCTACGCCGGGCTCGACCTGCGCAGCGCCGAGATCTGGCGCAAGTTCGGCCTCTCCCGCTGGCAACTCGCGCTCGCCGGCACCCTCGCCGGCGGCGCCGCCGGCCTCGCCGTCGATGTCTCGCTCGGCGGCGCCACCCACGGCGCCGGCACCGTGATCGGCGGCCTCGGCGCCGGCGCCGCCGCCTTCTTCAAGGGCGGCAGCCTGCCCGAACTGGCAATCCGCCGCGGCCTCCCGGCGTTCACCCCCGGCGCCGGCCGCGGCCTCGCCGTCGGCCCCCCGGACAGCCCCAACTTCCCCTGGGTCCTCCTCGATTCGGTGCTCGTCCGCTACCAACGCATCCTCGCCCGCCCCCACGCCCGCCGCGACCGCGAACAACTCGCCCCCGCCACCACCGGACAGGCCGGCGTCAGCGGCTCCCTCCCCGGCGACCGCCGCGCCCTGCTCCAAAAGTGGTTCAACTCGTGCCTGCGGGGCAAGCCGGCGCGGGTGCTCGAGCCGGAGGTCTACCAGGCACTCGCCGCCACCCTGGCCGAGGTCGAGGGGCAGGCCGGGTGAGGGCGCGGTGCCGCCGCGCGACCCGGGCGCGCGGCCCGCGGAACCCGAAGCGGTCGACCGGGAGCATCCCACGGAACACGGAGGAATCCGGCCGGTCCCGCCACGGCCAAGCGCACCCCTCTTGCTGAACACTGAAAACTGAAACCTGCAGGCTCTTCCGGAACACGGAAAACGGAACACGAGCACCCGCCCCGTGATCGCCGTGATCGCCGCTTGCCGGGGGCAGGGCGGGCCCGCTAGCATCCCGGCGGGCCGCGGCAGAACCGGGCCACCCACTCATGAGCATCCGCAACCTCGACAAGATCCTCAACCCGAAGCGCGTCGCCGTCATCGGCGCCAGCAACAAACCCGGCGGCGTCGGCTACACCGTCCTGCGCAACCTGATCACCGGCGGCTTCTCCGGCGTGGTCTACCCGGTCAACCTCAACAACGAGTCGGTCCAGGGCATCCAGGCCTACCCCAACGTCGCCGCCCTGCCCAACCAGGCCGACCTCGCGGTGATCTGCACCCCCGCCCCGGGCGTCCCCGACCTGATCGAACAGTGCGGCAAGGCCGGCATCCGCGGCGTCGTGATCCTGTCCGCCGGCTTCCGCGAAACCGGCAAGGAGGGCCTCAAGCTGGAAACCAAGATCCAGAAGATCGCCCACGCCCACGACGGCATGCGCATCGTCGGCCCCAACAGCCTCGGCGTGATCGTCCCGCGCATCGGCCTCAACGCCAGCTTCGCCGCCACCATGCCCAAGCCCGGCCAGCTCGCGTTCATCTCCCAGTCCGGCGCCCTGTGCACCAGCGTGCTCGACTGGGCCGAGCAGCAGAACGTCGGCTTCTCCTACTTCGTGTCGATCGGCAACATGCTCGACATCTCGTTCGCCCACCTCATCGACTACGCCGCGGAGATGGGCGACACCAAGTCGGTGATGCTCTACGTCGAGTCGATCCCCGAGGCCCGCCTGTTCGTCTCCGCCTCCCGCGCCTACGCCCGCACCATGCCGCTGGTCGCCTACAAGGCCGGCCGCTTCGCCGAGTCCGCCGCCGCCGCCAGCTCCCACACCGGCGCCCTCGCCGGCGAGGACGATGTCTATGACGCCGCCTTCCGCCGCGCCGGCATCGAGCGCGTCTACGACGTCGACGACATGTTCGACTGCGCCGGCCTGCTCTCGCTCCACAAGCTGCCCCGCGGCGGCCGCCTCGCGATCGTCACCAACGCCGGCGGCCCCGGCGTGATGGCCACCGACGTGCTGATCTCCCTCGGCGGCCAGCTCGCCGAGCTGTCCAAGGAAACCTACAAGCAGCTCGACGAGTTCCTCCCCGCCGCCTGGTCCCACCGCAACCCGGTCGACGTCCTCGGCGACGCACCGCCCGACCGCTACGCCAAGGCGGTCGAGGTCATCCTCGCCGACAAGGGCGTGGATGCCGTGCTCGCGATCCTCACGCCCCAGGCGATGACCGACCCCACGGGCACCGCCCGCGCGCTGGCCGAACAGGCCGGCAGGACTTCCAAGATCGTGCTCGCCGGGTGGATGGGCGGCGTCTCGATGGCCGAGGGCCTGCGGATCATGAACGGCGCCGGCGTCGTCGCCTACCCGAGCCCCGACAACGCGGTGCGCGCGTTCATGCACCTCGTCTCCTACGGCCGCAACCTCCGCATCCTCCACGAGACCCCCGCCGAGGTGGCCCTCAGCTTCACCCTCGACCGCGAGCAGCGCCTCGCCTCCTCCAAGCAGATCATCGAACAGTCGCCGCCCACCCTCTCGTCCACCGACGCCAAGGCGCTGCTCGGGGTCTACGGCATCCCGGTCGCCCGCTCGGTCGACGCCGCCACCGCCGCCGAGGCCGCCGCCGCCGCCAACCAACTCGGCTACCCGGTGGTGCTCAAGATCCTCTCGCCCCAAATCACCCACAAGACCGACGTCGGCGGCGTCGAGCTCAACCTGCGCAGCGAGCAAACCGTCAAGGGCGCCTTCGAACGCATCACCGCCTCGGCCAAGGAGCACTGCCCCGAGGCCGAAATCCTCGGCGTAACCGTCGAGCCGATGGTCTCGCTCGAAAACGCCCACGAGCTGATCGTCGGCGTCAAGCGCGACCCGACCTTCGGCGCGGTCATCATGCTCGGCACCGGCGGCGTCGCCGCCGAGGTGATGCGCGACCGCGCCCTCGGCCTGCCCCCGCTCAACGAGCGCCTGGTGCGCCGGATGCTCGAGTCGCTCCGCACCTGGCCCCTGCTCGAGGGCTACCGCGGCCGCCCCGGCGTCGACCTCGACAAGCTCACCGAAACCCTGATCCGCTTCTCCTACCTGGTCGCCGACCACCCGGAGATCGCCGAGTTCGACATCAACCCCCTGCTCGCCTCGCCCACCGGCGTGATCGCCCTCGACGGCCGCGCGATGATCTCCCCGGCCAGGCGCGTCGGCCACGGCAACTACCCCCACCTCGCGATCAGCCCCTACCCCGAACAATACGTCACCCCCGCCAAGACCTACGACGGCCGCGACCTCATCCTGCGCCCGATCAAGCCCGAGGACGAGCCGATGTGGATGGAGATGCTCCACGGCTGCTCCGCCGAGTCGATCCGCATGCGCTTCTTCTCCCTGGTCAGCGAGTTCACCCACGAGATGGCCGTCCGCTACTGCGTCAACGACTACGACCGCGAACTCGCCCTCGTCGCCGAGGCCGAGCACGAGGGCAAACGCGTGATCGTCGGCGTCGGCCGCCTGCAGGCCGACCCCGACCACCACACCGCGGAATACGCGGTGCTGATCCCCGACGCCTGGCAGCGCCTCGGCATCGGCAACGCCCTCACCGACGTCTGCCTGCGCATCGCCAAGGACTGGGGCATCCGCCAGATCAGCGCCGTGACCATGCCCGAGAACGACCGCATGATCGCCATCTTCAAGAACCGCAAGTTCAAGATCGAGCGCGGCCCCGGCGGCGACTCCATCGTCGCCACCAAGAAACTGTAGCCCGAATCGCGCGCGCGCACGCCTCCCATCGACTACCATAATCCCCGTAATCCCCGGTCAATCATGCCGCTAACCACGCGGCATTCCGCCTTGGCTCGAAAAACATCGTTGCCAAACCCCGCGGCGCTCCCGTAAACAGGCGGCGTCCTGCAACCCATCGCCGCCACCCCGCTCCCTCACGAAGCCACGATGCCGCAACGAATCGCCCTCGCCGCCGCCACTACCGTTGTCCTCGTTGCCCTGACGGGTTGCAGCACCAACTCCGGAGGCCCGCGCGTCCTCTCGAGCGACGCCGCCCGCCGCGTCGCCTCGTCCGGCTGGTCCTCGCGCCAGCTGGCCCAACAGCCGTTCGCACCCGCCGCGCCCTCGGCCCGGGTGCTGGCCGCCGCCGCCCGCCACCCCCGCGACCGCCACGGGATGCCGGTCTACGCGCCCGGCGAGCGCACCCGCCTGGTGCGCACCACCGCCTACGCCTGCCACGAGGCCGACCACCTCCAATACGGGGTGCTCAACGCCGCCGGCACCCCGCTGCGCTTCAACCAGCGGGTCCGCAGCGCCGCCGCCGACTGGTCCGTCTATCCGGTCGGCACCGTGTTCAAGGTCAGGGGCCTGCCCTGCCACTACGTGGTCGATGACTACGGCTCGGCCCTCGCCGGCACCCAGACGGTCGACATGTTCATGCCCAACGAGGCGTGGATGCGCGCCTGGGGCACCCGCAAGGTCGAACTGACGGTCGTCCGCTGGGGCTCGTTCGCACGCAGCGCCGAACTGCTCGCCAAGCGCCTCCAGCACCCCCATTGCCGGCAGATGTACGCCGCCATCGCCAGCCAGCACCGCCAGCGCACCGTCGCCGCCCGCTGAGCCCCGCCGGCCATGCCATGACCAAAACGGAACGGGCCCGCCACGTCCAGCGCCGGCTCGACGAGCTGTTCCCCGACCCCCCGGTCCCGCTCCGCCACCGCGACCCGTTCACCCTGCTCGTCGCCGTCGTGCTCTCGGCCCAGTGCACCGACGCCCGCGTCAACCAGGTCACCCCGGCACTGTTCGCCCGCGCCGCCACCCCGGCCGCCATGGCCCGCCTCGGCGCCCCCGCCATCGACGCCATCGTCCGCCCGTGCGGCCTCTCGCCCCGCAAGGCCCAGGCGATCGCCGCCCTCTCCCAGCTCCTCGTCGAGCGCCACGGCGGCACCGTGCCCGCCGACTTCGCCGCCCTCGAGGCGCTCCCCGGCGTCGGCCACAAAACCGCCTCGGTCGTGATGGCCCAGGCCTTCGGCATCCCCGCCTTCCCCGTCGACACCCACATCCACCGCCTCGCCACCCGTTGGAAACTCACTGACGGCCGCAACGTCACCCGCACCGAGGCCGACCTCAAGCGGCTGTTCCCCCGCACCAGCTGGATCCGCCTCCACCTCCAGATCATCTCCTACGGACGCCGGTTCTGCACCGCCCGCGGCTGCGACGGCCGCTCCTGCCCGATCTGCAGCGAACTGCACGCCCCACGCCGCCCCGCCCGCTGAACCCCTTCTCCCCGCCCTGCCAGCCACCCGGATTGCTGCCACCACCCCGGCCCTTTCAGAAATTCTTGCTTGCCGACACCCCGCAGCCGTGGGCAAAACCACCGGCACCTGATCCCAGATTCCCACCGGAGATTCTCCATGACCCATCCGTTCGTCTCCCGCCATGCGCGTTCCATCGTGACCGTCGCCGCCGTGTTGCTCGCCACCGCACCCGCCTTGCTCGCGCAGGACGCCTCCCCGGTCCAGAAAACCGCCCTCCAGCGCTGGATCCTCGACGGCGGCTTCACGATGGTCTTCATCTTCCTCGCCATCTTCGGCTTCATCGCCCTGACCTGCTACAACTTCTTCACCCTCACCAAGGCCCGCTTCTGCCCCGATGACCTCAAGGCCGCCCTCATGGACCACATGAGCAACTGCCGCGTCCGCTCCGCCATCGAACTCGCCGCCTCCAACCCCTCCTTCCTCGGCCGCATGGTCGCCTACGCACTGCCCAACATCGACGCCACCCAGCCCGAGGACCTCGGCCGCGACCAGGTCGAGGACGCCATCGCCGACTTCACCACCAACGAAAGCCGCAAGCTGTTCGCTCCCATCAACTACATCTCAATGTGCGCCCAGGTCTCCCCCATGCTCGGACTGCTCGGCACCGTCATCGGCATGGTCCAGGCCTTCGGCATCCTCGCCGTCACCGGCTCCGCCGACCCCTCGCAGCTCGCCGGCTCGATCTCCGTCGCACTCCTCACCACCCTCTGGGGCCTGATCAACGCCATCCCCTGCATCACCGCGTTCTTCTTCTTCAAGGGCCGCCTCCAGAACCTCGTCGCCGAGTGCCACCACGCCGCCGAGGACATGCTCAACGCCTCGCTCCAGACGATCCACGCCGACGCCTACCTCGCCAAGATCCCCGAGGGCATCGCCGTGTGACCACCGTTCCCAAGGGGCCCAACCACCGCGCCCCACGCCCCACCCCGCCCGCCACGGCTGACGCCCCCGGCCCACCACCATGGCCTCCGCCAAGCTCAGGAAATCCCAGGCCGCCGACGACGCGGGCTGCAAGCTCGACATGTCGCCCATGATCGACATGGTCTTCCTGCTGCTCCTGTTCTTCCTCGTCAACGCCACCGTGCTCGTCGTCAAGCAGGACAAGGACGTCAGCGTCCCCATCGCCGCCAACTCCCGCAAGGCCGAGGACAACAAGGGCCGCATCGTCGTCAACATCTACGCCGACGGCACCTTCAAGACCGAACGCCTCGAACTCCTCCCGGACGACGAGCTGATCGTCGAACTGGTCAAGAAGGAAAAGGAACTCAACGACCAGAAGGGCTACATCTCCCGGCTCCACCTCCGCGGCGACAAGGACGCCGTCTTCAAGCATTGCCGCCGCGTCATCCGCGCCGCCGCCCGCGCCGGCGTCGACCAGGTCGTCTTCGCCGTGTTCGTCACCGAGAAGTGACCCCCGCCCCACCACCCCATGGCCCGCCACAAGAAAGCCGAGGCACCCCCGATCGATGAGCCCGGACTCGATATCTCCTCGCTCATCGACATGGTCTTCCTGCTGCTCGTCTACTTCCTCGTCACCACCACCATCCAAAAACGCGAGCAGGACCTCGACATGACCCTGCCCGCCGCCGCCCCCTCCCAGGAACAGCCGCCGATCGAGCCGATGTTCATCAAGGTCGACGCCGCCGGCGCCGTCTACGCCGGCAGCGGCCCCGGCCAGCAACTGCTCGACAGCGACACCAGCGTGCGCTCGCTGCCGCTCCTCAGCCAGCAGCTCGAAATGTACGCCAGCGCCGCCAAGGCCGCCGACTCCCAGCCGCTGGTCCAGATCTACGCCGAGGGCGAGGCCACCCAGCAGCGCGTGATCGACGTCCTCAACGCCCTCGCCGGCGCCCAGATCTCCAAGGTCACCTTCACCGACCTCATCGACGAACAGTGACCCCCGGGCCGGCTGGCCCCAGATCCCACGCGGCCCGGGCGTTCCGTCCTTGCGGACCACCCGGGCCGCGCTTTCATTCCCCGTAACGCCCACCCCAACCGTCCAACCCTACCCGCCCATGCACCTCCGGCGCTCACTCCCAGCCCTGCTCGCCACCGCCGCCCTCGCCGCCGGCCCCCTCCTCCCACCCCGCGCCGCCGCCCAGCAGGGCGCCGACCTCGGCCTGCTCGTCACCAACTCGCTCACCCACATGAACAACGGCGAGTGGGCCCAGGCACTCGCCCTCCTCACCCAGGTGACCGACCGCTACGGCAAGAACGCCAAGGTCCTCTTCGGCTCCAAGTTCGGCGTCATCTGGTACCGCAAGGGCCTCTGCGAACTCAGGCTCGCCAAATACCCCGACGCCATGAAGTCGCTCGAAATCTGCTACCGCGACTTCCCCAACGCCGGCGGCCAGGTCGAGGCCGGCGGCAACCCCTACCACAAGCGCGCCCTGCTCAAGTGGGGCGAGGCCGCCCAGGGCGCCGAGGACTGGCAGCAGGCCATCCGCCTCTACAGGAAGTTCCTCGAGGAACGCGACAAGAACCTCGACAAGTTCCCCCAGGGCGCCTTCTACGTCAACCTCTCCATCTGCCACTTCAAGCTCGCCAAGATCCCCGAGGGCATCGAACACCTCGAAACCGCAATCAAGAACAAGCTCTCCTTCCCCACCCCCGACGCCGGCATCGTCGCCGGCTTCCAGGCCCTCGTCGGCGCCGTGATCGAGAAACGCAACGAACAGGCACTCCTCGACTTCGTCGCCAAGAACCGCGCCGACATCGTCATCGAGCCCTTCGAGATGCCCACCTACTCCCGCCTGTTCATGAAACTCGCCGCCGACGCCGTCACCAACGGCATGGAACGCGCCGCCGTCACCCTCTATCAGATGATCCCCGGCACCGAGGTCACCCGCCAGGACCTCCAGGCCCGCCTCGCACAGCTCGGCAGCCGCCGCGGCGTCGTCGACGGCGGCCGCCGGATCGAGGTCGCCACCCTCCGCAAGGACCTCGACGACATCTCCAAGCTGGCCTCCGCCGGCAAGCCCTACGAGGCCATCTCGCTGGCCGCCATGGCCTACGTCCACGAAACCAAGTACGAAAACGCCCGCGCCGCATTCGCCGCCTACGAGCAGCTCGAGCTCTATCACAACAAGGACAAGGCCAAGCGCGAGAACAACCTCTACAACCTCGTCCGCACCTCGTCCCTGATCGGCGAGGTCCTCTCCACCGAGGAATACGGCCGCCTGTTCCTCAAGGACTTCCCCGACAGCAAGCACGTCCCCGCCGTGCGCCGCATGATGCTCACCAGCCTGTTCTACGAGGGCGAATACGCCAAGTGCATCGAGGTCGCCTCGGTGATGATCGACAAGCTCCCCAAGAACACCCTCGAGCACGACATCTGCCTCCACGTCCTCGGCGGCTCCTACTACTACACCGGCGAATACGACAAGGCCCAGCCGCTCCTCGACCAGCACGTCGAGCTCTACCCCAAGAGCAAGTTCAACCAGGCCGCGCTCTACTTCCAGGCCTCCAACCTCTCCCGCCTCCAGTTCTGGGAAAAGGCCGCCAAGCTGCTCGACGCCTTCTTCGAGAAATACCCCGACCCGGCCCAGAACGTGTTCTTCTCCTTCGCCCTGTTCGACCGCGCCAACTGCCACTACGCCGAGAACGAGTTCGACCCCGCCCTCGAGAAGCTCAACCGGCTCGAGACCGAGTTCCCCAACGCCGAGGTCATGGACATGGCCTACAACCTCAAGGGCAACGTCCTCCAGACCCAGGACAAGGTCGAGGAGGCCGAGGGCTACTACAACAAGGCCCTCGAACTGGCCGAACGCCGCGAAAACCGCCCGGTCGCCGCCGAGGCCCTCTACTACCTCGTCGCCATGCTCGGCGAGAAGAAGCGCGGCCAGGAGGAAAACCCCCGCCTCAAGGACGCCGTCCCCTTCGCCGACAAGTTCTGGCAGGCCTACCCGGACTCCCCCTACAAGACCCAGGTCGCCGTCTCCCAGATCCACGCGCTCGACGCCGCCGGCCGCGGCGAGGAAGCCCTCGAGCGCCTCCGCGACGTGATCGGCGAGATGGCCTCCAGCTCCTACGCCCCGGGCCTCGAGGAGGCGATCAACTCCTACACCGAGGCCTACCTCGAGAAACACACCCCCGAGGAACTCAAGGACCACTACAACAACTTCCCCAAGATCCGCGCCGCCGACAAGGCCGCCCGCGCCCTGCTCCGCATCGCCGTCATCGGCGTGTTCGAGGAGGTCAACAAGAAGACCGAGGACCCCGCCGCGAAAACCAAGGCCGAGGCGATGATCAAGGTGCTGTTCCAGGACCTCAGGACCGACTTCGACCCCAAGGACCTCACCAGCTACATCCTCCTCCGCCTCGGCGACTACCTCCGCACCAAGACCTCCGCCCCGCGCCAGGCCCTCGCCTACTACGACGAGGCCCTCAACCGCCCCGACCAGTCCTACCTGTTCCCCGCCCTGTTCGGCCGCGCCGACGTCTACGCCGAGGGCAGCCGCGAGGAGATGAACAAGGCCGAGGCCGACCTCAAGCGCGTGTTCGACGACAGCCAGGACCGCCTCGACCGCGAGCGCGCCCTCTATCGGATCATCCAGGTCAACATGAAGAAGGAGGCCTACGCCGAGGCCGAGGCCAACGCCAAGCTCTACCTCGACCCCAAGGGCCTCAACTTCACCCAGAACTCGCCCCAGGTCGGCCTGGTCCTCGCCCAGACCTACGACAGGCGCGGCATGGTCAACGACGCCCTCGCCATGTACCTCAAGGTCTGGAGCACCCACATGGGCTACGTCGAGGTCTCCGCCCCCGCCATGAAACGCTGGATGGAACTGTCCTGGGAACGCAACCTCGGCGCCTCCGGCCCCGACGGCAAGGCCGACCGCCAGGGCGCCTACGAGGGCGGCTGGAACTACCTCGACCTCACCCGGCGCTTCTTCGACAAGATGACCGCCAACGAGCAGGCGATGTGGCGCGAGGTCGAGAAGCTCGTCGCCACCTACGAAAGCACCCCGGGCATCAAGTCGATGGCCGTGATCAAGGCCGAGAAACAGAAGGCCGCCGGCCGCTGACCCGCCCCCGCATGTTCCTGTTAGCCCGACCCCATCCCCGCGCCATGAGACTCCTGCCGCTCCTCGCCGCCGCCGCCGCCACCACCGCCGCCACGCTCGCCCAGGCCCCGGCCCCCGCCCCGGCCCCCGCCCCCCCCCCCCCCCCCGCCCCCGCCGCCCCGGCCCCGCCCCCCCCCGCCCCCGCCGTGCCCCAGGCCGCCCCGCCCACCCAGGCCAAGGCGCTGCTGGTCTACGGGCCCAAGGACTTCAAGGACGTGTGGATCGAGCGCGCCACCGCCACCCAGTTCCGCTACCGCGAGACCGAGACCGCCATCACCCGCAAGATCGAGACCATCGCCAAGTGCGAGGCGGTCTACTTCTACGAACCGGTCGCCTACACCGCCGCCCGCGACCTCTATCAGGGCCGGCGCTACGAGGAGGCCCGCGAGCTGTTCGGCCGCATCCGCGAGTCGCTCAGGGAACTCCGCGCGATGCCCGACAACCACTCCAGCCTGGCCGCCTTCTATCAGCTCGAGTGCATGCGCCACCTCGGCGACCTCGCCGCGCTGGCCGCCGGGGCCGAGGACTTCCGGGAGGAGGCCAAGGGCTCCCTCACCCGCCCCCACCACCTCCGCCAGGTCGAGCTCTACACCCTGTGGTCCGCCGTCCACACCAAGAGCTGGGACCGCCTCGCCCGGCTGTGCGCCGACCGCCGCAAGGAGCCGATGCCCGGCTACCAGCGCGCCCAGGTCGCCTACTGCCACGGCCTCGCCCTCGAGGGGCTCAAGCAGCCGATCCCCGCGCTCAACGCCTACGCCACCGCGATCACCGCCGACTGCGGCGACTCCGGGGACCTCGTGCGCCAGGCCGCCCTCAACTCGCTGCGCCTCTACAAGTCCGACCCCGAGGTCCAGCTCGCCATCAAGCTGTGGGGCACCGAGGACGCCGACCCCAACGCCGCCGGCCGCTTCCGGCTGCTCGAAGCCGCCGCGCTGGCGATCACCTGGCAGGACCTGCTCGGCGGCGGCCAGCCCCTGCCCAAGGAGTTCCTGGACCTGCCCAAATACAAGGAAAAGGAACAGCCCGGGGAAAAGGCCCAACCCGAGGCAAAGGCCCAACCCGAGGCAAAGGCCCAACCCGAGGCAAAGGACCAGCCCGCCGCGCCCGGCAAGTGAGCCGCCGCACCGCCCCGGCCGGGGACCCGCCCGCCGGCCGCACCGCATGCCCGCCGCCGACTGCCCGCTCGCCCGCCACGCCCGCGTCCTCTCCCGGCGCCTCGCCGCCTGCACCTTCGGCCCGCCGGTCGCCTGCGTCTATCGGCCGCTCGACTACGCGTGGGCACCCCACCGCGCCTACCTCGAGCGCTACGGCCGCGGCCCCCGCAGGGTCCTGTTCCTGGGCATGAACCCGGGGCCGTGGGGCATGGCCCAGACCGGCGTGCCGTTCGGCGAGGTCGCCGCCGTCCGCGATTGGCTCGCCATCTCCGCCCCAGTCGCCCGCCCCGCCACACAACACCCGCGCCGGCCCGTCGACGGCTTCGCCTGCCCCCGCTCCGAGGTCAGCGGCCGCCGGCTGTGGGCCCTGTTCGCCGCGCGCTTCGGCACCCCCGCCCGCTTCTTCCGCCACCACTTCGTCGCCAACTACTGCCCGCTGGTGTGGATGGGCCCCAGCGGCGCCAACCTCACCCCCGACAAGCTCCCCGCCGCTGAGATGCGCCCGGTCGAGGAAGCCTGCCTCGACCACCTCGTCGCGGTCATCCACACCCTGCGCCCCAGCTTCCTCGTCGGCATCGGCGCCTACGCCGAAACCCGCCTCCGCCACGCCGCCGGCCGCGCCGCCCACCCGTGCACCGTCGGCCGCATCCTCCACCCCTCCCCAGCCTCCCCCGCCGCCAACCGCGGCTGGCCCGCCGCCGCCACCCGCCAGCTCGAGGCGCTCGGCGTGTGGTGAGGAAGTCATTGGTCATTGGTCATCCTGGATCCGGGAATGAAAACCACGGATTACATGGATTGCACGGATGTTGAATGAGTTGCGATGGATGGCGGATTCATCCGGCAGGTGAACAGGCGAGGGAAACCAAGCCACTCCGAAATCCGCGTAATCCGCGCAATCCGTGGTTCGGCATTTTCCGCTTGTGACCCGAACCAATCGCCCGCACAGGGCGCACTTGTCAATGATGGGGCGGCCAGCAGGTTGGGTGGCAGCAGGCTGCCGCACGGCCGAATTGTGCAATCAGGAGCCCGATTGGCCTGCGGCAGTGCCCCCGACCACTTGGCGACCGGTTCAAAGCCAGCTGATCGCCTCCCGCAGCCTTCCCGCCGGCCACTGGCCGGGCGCCGTCGGCTCACTCCCGAGGTAGCCGTAGTTGAACACCGAGCCGCACTGCGCGCACAACAGCCGCGACACCGCCGCCAGCGGCCCCATCCCCATCGCCGCCACCCCAATCCCGTGGTCCCCGAGGGTGAACTCCGCCAGCCGCGCCAGCTCCGCCGGCCGCCCGACCCAGCACGCGAGCTTCGCCACCGCCGCCCCGGCACCCCGCGCCGCCGCCACCACCCGCTCGAACACGTCCGGCCCCGGCAGCCGGTCGAAGTCATGGTGGGACACCACCAGTCCCACCCCCGCCGCCCGCGCCGCCGCCACCTCCGCCGCCAGCTCGCCCAGCGCCGCCGCCTCGACGTCGATCCACGCCGCGTCCGGCAGCGCCGCCCGCAGCCAGCGCGCGCGCGCCGCCGCGTCGAGCCCGCCCATGCCGCCCTCCTCGCCGCGCCGCGCGGTGAACAGCAACGGCACCCCGGCCAGGTGGCGCCACGGCGCCTGCTCCGGCGCCACGCCGGCCGCCGCCAGCCCGTCGAGGCGCACCTCGACCACGTCGCACGCCGCCGCCGCCTGCGCCGCGTCGAGCACCGCCAGCACGGCGGCGCTCGCGACGCTGCCGACCACCGCCCGGGGCGGCGGCGGCGGCCAGGTGCGGGGCGCTGCCATGGCCCAAGCATGCGCCGTCCCGGCCGGCCGTCAATCCATGCGCGCAACCGGGCAGCCGATGCGGCAATTTTCGCGCCCCGGCCCGAGGTTTGTTCTGGCCAACCCGAAAACCGGTTCCGTAGCCTGTGGAAAAACTTGCCATGAATACACCCCGCCGCATCCCCACCCTCACCCTCGCCGCCCTCGCCGCCGCCGCGCTCGGCGCCGCCCCGGCCAGCGTGTCCGCCCAAGGCCAGGCCCGCGCCACCATCGACAGCCCAAACTTCGACAACCTGCCCTCGCCCGACATCAGCGCCGGCAAGAACAAGAACTTCAAGCCCAAGGATTGGCTCGAGGTCGAGGCCAAGGTCAACGTCGAGCTCTCCCCGAAACCCGAAAACGGCTTCGTCGACCAGGTCACCGTCAAGTGGTACGTCGCGGTCCAGAACCCCGAGGGCAAGGGCTTCTTCCTCCTCACCAAGGACGTCAACCACATCAACATCCCGGTCGACGAGGACGTCTACTTCTCGGTCTACCTCTCGCCCACCACCATCAAGCGCCTCACCGGCAGCGACCGCGCCGGCAAGAGCGCCGTCGACCGCGTCGGCCTCGAGATCCTGCGCAACGGCGTCAAGATCGGCGAGGCCAGCAGCAAGGGCCCCGAGGGCTGGTGGAACGCCGCCAGCCTCTCGCGCACCGACAAGTTCCCGCTGCTCGACAAGAACCAGACCCCGTTCAAGATCTTCTGGTGGGACCGCTACGCCGAGATCCAGGAGGAACGCTGACCGCACACCCCGCCCGCCACCCCGCGGGCCCGCCGCCCAGCCACCACGCCCCGCGCCGCCCGACCTCCCGACCACCGTCACCCCATGGCCGCTGAAACCCAGTCCATCGTCGCGCTGAACATCGGCTCGCAACGCATCGGCATGGCGGTGTTCGAACCGTCCCGGACCGGCGGCGCCGTGCTCAAGGCCTACGAGTCCACCAGCATCCTCGCCGACCCCTCCACCGAGATGTCGCGCATCCCCCAGGTGCGCGTCGCCGTCGGCGAGCTCGTCCAGCGCCTCAAGGTCGGCAAGTCCAAGGTCCGCTACGCCATCTCCGGCCAGGCCGTCTTCACCCGCTTCGTCAAGCTGCCCCCGCTCGGCGACGAGAACATCGAGCAGATCGTCACCTTCGAGGCCCAACAGCACGTGCCGTTCCCCATCAACGAGGTGGTGTGGGACTATCAGCTGCTGGAAAGCGGCGGCGAAAAGGAGGTGGTGCTGGTCGCCATCAAGGGCGACGCCCTCGACGAGATCAACAACGCGGTCAACCACGCCGGCGTCTCGACCGCCGAGATCGACATCGCGCCGATGGCGCTCTACAACGCCTTCCGGCAGGCGGTCCCAGACCTCCAGGTCCCCTCGCTGCTGATCGACATCGGCGCCAAGACCACCAACCTGCTCTACGTCGACGGGCCCCGCTTCTTCACCCGCTCGATCGCCATCGGCGGCGTGTCCCTGACCACCGCGATCGGCAAGGAATACGGGATCCCGTTCGCCGAGGCCGAGGCCCAGAAGGTCCAGCACGGCCTCGTCGCCCTCGGCGGCGGCCACACCGAGCAACTCGACGAGGCGATCGCCGCGCTCGCCATGACCCTGCGCAACGCGCTCAGCCGCCTGCCCGCCGAGATCGCCCGCACCACCAACTACTACCGCAGCCAGCACGGCGGCAGCGCCCCGCAGCGCGTGTTCCTCGCCGGCGGCAGCGCCAACCTCCCCTACGTCAAGGAGTTCTTCGAGGAGAAGCTCCGGCTGCCGGTCGAGTTCTTCAACCCGCTGGCCGCCATCTCGGTCGCCAAGGGCGTCGACGTCGAGCGCATCCAGCGCGAGGCCCACATGATGGGCGAACTCGTCGGCCTCGGCCTGCGCGGCACCGGCAAGGCCGCAATCCACATCGACCTCGTGCCCGCCTCGGTCGCCAGCTCCCGCGCCAGCGAGCGCCGCCGCCCGTTCCTGATCGCCGCCGCCGCCACCCTCGTCGCCGGCGCCGCCGCGTTCGGCTTCCTCAAGCACGCCGCCGCCGGCAAGGCCGCCGACCGCGCCACCGAGCTCGAGGGCCGCCGCGACACCCTCCAGCGCCTCGAACCCCCGCTCCGCAAACTCGGCCAGACCGAGAGCCAGCTGCGCTCCATCGCCGCCGGCTACACCGCCACCGAACGCGACCACCGCTTCTGGCTCGACCTGATCGAGGAACTCAAGCACGGCATGACCAGCGACGCCCTGTGGGTCGTCGAACTGGAACCCCTCGTCGGCTTCGACCCCGCCGCCCCCAAGCCGGCCGACCCCCAGGCCAAGCTCAGCGGCCAGGTGATCCGCGACGACTTCGCCCGCACCCCCTACGGCGCCACCTCGCTGGTCTCCGTCAGGCCGGTCGAGGAAGCCCCCGAGCCCGCCCAGCGCGGCAGGCGCAAGGGCCCGCCGCCCGCCCCCAAAATCCCCCAGATCAACGCCCTCCGCGTCCGCGGCCTGTGGCGCCAGAACCCCGAAGGCGCCAAGGTCGTCAACCAGGCCCTCACCAAGCTGCGCGAGAAACCCGCGTGCTTCCGCTTCAACTTCCCCAACGCCAAGGGCGAGGAAAAACCGCTCAGCGACGAACAGCTGATCCTGTTCAACACCACCACCTCCGAAAAGGGCGAGTTCGCCCTGCCCTTCGAAATCGTGCTGCCGCTCGCCCGCAGCGTGCCGTTCAAGTGAACCGGTCGACCCGCTTGCCCTCATGACCTCCTCCGACCAACGCTTCCTGGTGATCCTCGGCGGGGTCACCGTCCTCGCCGCCGGCGGCCTCATCTTCTGGGGCCTGCGCGGCGCCAAGGGCTTCAACCTCGCCGCCGAGCGCCACCAGCAGGCCACCGCCGACGTCCGCCGGCTCGAGGCCCTCAAGCCCTACCCCAAGCCCGAGAACAAGAACGCCAAGGAGAAGTCGCTCAAGGATTACGCCGCCGCCCTCGCCAAGGTCCAGTCCGCGCTCGTCGGCCAGCCGCCCAAGCTCGACAACGTCCCCTCCGCCGAGTTCGGGGAACGCTTGCTCAAGGTCGTCGGCAAGGCCAAGGACGCCCTCGCCGCCGTCCCCACCGAGATCCCCGACAACTTCGCCCTCGGCTTCGAGGGCTACACCACCAACCCCGCACGCCAGAACGCCACCGGCCTGCTCGGCTATCAGCTCGACGGCATCGGCGCCCTGTTCGACATCCTCGCCCAGGCCCGCCCCTCCGAGGTCACCAACTTCCACCGCGAACCACTGCCCGAGGAACGCGCCGGCACTTGGGAGCCTCCCCCCGGTGAGGTCGCCCGCCCGCTCCCCTTCGAACTCACCTTCCGCGGCCGCGAACGCTGCCTGCGCGAGTTCCTCAACGGACTGGCCGCCTCCACCGACTACTACTTCGTCGTCCGCAGCATGCGCGTCAAAAACCAGCGCATCACCGGCCCCACCGCCGCCGAGGCCAAGTTCGAAAAGCCCAAGGCCACCACCCCCATCGACCCCTTCGGCGGAGGCTTCGTCCTGCCCGGAGACACCACCATCCCCGAGCCCCCCGCCACCCCGGAGGCCCCCATCACCCCGCCCCCTGCCACCCCGCCCGCCACCACCCCGCCCCCTGCCGGCCCCACCACCCCACCGCCCGCCACCGCCCCGGCCGCCGAATCCCCAACCCCGGAAACCCCGGCCACACCCCCGAAACCCGAGCCCGCCAAGGGCGAGGAAGGCGAACGCATCCTCAAGCCGCTGGTCGGCGACGAGGAACTCGACGTCTTCCTGCGCATCGACCTGATGCTCTTCCGCGGCGACGTCAAGCTGCCCGAATCCTGAGCCGCCCATCGCCATGTCCTGGATGTCCGATCACTACGAAAAGGCCGCACTCGGCGCCGCCGCCGTCACCGCCCTCGCCCTCGCCTTCCTCGGCTGGCGCGCCAACAGCAGCGCCGAAGACCAGCTCCCCGACCCGTTCTCCGGCCGCGGCGACAACACCACCACCATCCCCGGCGCCGAACTGCTCCCCGGCACCCTCAACTCCATCCAGGCCAAGCACGCCTGGGAACGCCCCGAAATCGACGGCCGCCCGCTCGACCTGTTCACCGGCATCGCCCTGTTCGCCCAAAAGGAAAGCACCGAGCCGGTCGACCCGTGGAAGGACGACCCGGTCCACCCGCCGATCCCCAATCGCTGGTTCCTCGACTACGGCATCGACATCGGCTTCTCCGACTCCCCCCAGCGCGACCCCGATGCCGACGGGTTCACCAACCGCGAGGAGTTCGAGGGCAAAACCGACCCCTCCGACCCCAAGTCCCACCCCGCCCTCATCGCCAAGCTCAGCTACACCAGCCAGAAGGTCGACGAGTGGCTGCTGATGTTCTCCAGCGACCTCGGCCCCGCCCAGAACCAGTTCAAACTCCTCCACTCCGCCGTCCCGGGCGTCGAGTTCAAGATGGGCATGGAACAGCTCGCCGGCCCCGGCGACATGATCCAGTTCCGCCAGGACGGCCCCGGCAAGGACCGCTTCAAGCTCCTCGCCGTCGAGGAACGCATGGTCCGCAACGAGAACATCAACCAGGAGGAACTCCAGAAGTTCGCCGTCATCGAGGACCACCGCCCCAACAAGAAGGGCGACAAGTTCGAGGTCCCGCGCAAGATGCCCGACCGCGTCAAGCCCGAGCACATCCGCCGCGACCGCACCGCCGTGTTCGAGCTCAAGGCCGCCGGCTACGAGGGCAAGACCTTCGAGGTCGAGGAACGCACCCCCTTCGCCCTGCCCCCGGGCGCCACCGAAAAGGGCTTCTTCCTCAAGGAGGTGACCGACGACGCCGTCACCGTCGAAATCCGCGACCCCGCCGGCTCCCCACGCGAGGCCACCATCCCCAAGGGCGGCTTCCCCGACCTCAAACCTTGACCCGCCCCCAAGATTCCGCTTTCCAAATCACCCCACAACCGCCACAAAGCGCAGCACCAAATGCAACGTAAGCCAGCCTGCCAGTCGAGCCGCACCGCCGCCACCCTGATGGCGGCCGCGGCTGTCATGCCGCTCATCGTGACCAAGGCCAACGCCCAGGGAGGCTCCAACTCCTACCTCCAGCGCAACCGCAAGGAGGACCCGTCCGCCCACAGCGTCGCCCCCTACGTCACCCCCTCCTACTATCAGCAGCCGGACTACCAGTCCCTCAGTCCGCTCGCCCAACAGGAGATGATCCGGCGCCAGGACAAGGTCCGGCAGGCCGACGAGGCCCTCGCCGAGGGACGCAAGGCCTACGCCGGCGGCGATTACGAGAAGGCCGTCCAGGAATACCGCCGCGCCCTCGACCTGCTCCCCGACGCCCCGATGCTCGAATCGCGCCGCGCCGAGTTCACCGCCCACCTGACCGACGGCGCCGTCGCCCTCTCCCAGCACTACCGCCGCCGCGGCGGCAAGAGCCCCGAACTCGGCGGCAAGGGCACCTACGAGGACGCCCGCGAACTGTTGGAGGAAGTCCTGCGCATCGACCCCGACAACGTCCTCGCCAAGCGCGAGCTCGGCTACATCGACGACCCGATCCGCACCAACCCGGCGCTCAACTACGAGCACACCAAGGACATCGATGAGGTCCGCCGCGCCCTCTACATGGGCGAGGGCCACTTCAACCTCGGCAAGTACGACGACGCCAAGAAGGAGTTCGAGAAGATCATCAACATCGACCCCTACAACTCCGCCGCACGCCGCTGGCTCGAGCGCGTCGCCTCCGCCAAGAGCGACTACTACCGCGCCGCCTACGACCATACCCGCGCCGAGCTGCTCTCCCAGGTCGACGCCGCGTGGGAACTCGCCGTGCCCCGCGATACCCCGGACATCCCCGGCCGCGGCGGCGTCCGCCCGCTCGACAGCGACGGCGCCAGCTACATCCTCCAGAAACTCCGCACCATCCAGATCCCGGTCGTCGATTTCGAGGACACCTCGGTCGAGGAAGCCATCGACTTCCTGCGCCAGCGCTCGATGGAACTCGACACCCTCGAGCTCGACCCGGCCCGCAAGGGCGTCAACTTCGTGATCCGCAAGCCCCAGGTTGAGGGCGGCGCCGCCCCCGAGGCCGGCGTGGAACCCGCCGAAGGCGCCGGCCTCGCCCTCGGCCTCGGCACCGAACCCGGCGCCGCAAGGATCAAGGAGCTGCGCCTGCGCAACGTGCCGCTCGCCACCGTGCTCAAGTACATCTGCGAGGCCACCCGCCTGCGCTACAAGGTGGACGACTTCGCGGTGACCATCGTGCCGGCCACCGAGACCAGTGAGGACCTCGTCAACCGCACCTTCGTCGTCCCGCCCGGATTCCTCGACAGCATCGGCGAAGGCGGCGAGGGCGGCGGCGCCGAGGTCGACCCGTTCGCCCCCGATGCCGGCGGCGGCGGTCCCGGCCTGCTCAAGCCCCGCCCGTCGGTCGAGGAACTGCTCAAGAACAAGGGCGTCCCGTTCCCCGAGGGCTCCAGCGCCTCGTTCAACCCCACCACCAGCTCGCTGATCGTCCGCAACACCCCGACCAACATCGACCTCGTCGAGCAGCTGGTCGAGGCCGCCTTCACCGACACCCCGAAGCAGATCCAGATCCTCACCAAGTTCGTCGAGGTCAGCCAGGAAAACAACGACGAGCTCGGCTTCGACTGGATCGTCACCCCGTTCGGCCTCCACCCGAGCGCCGACGAGCTGTTCCTCGGCGGCGGCACCATCGGCAGCGGCACCACCCGCACCAATGCCGACTTCATCAGCCCGGTCGACTTCACCACCATCCCCGGCATCCCCGCCGCCACCGGCCAGAACGTCAGCAACATCATCACCGGCGCCAACCGCTCCGGCGACGCCGCGATCTCCCGCAACTCGATCGACGCCATCCTCAACAACCCGGACCGCACCGCCCAGACCGCCAACGTCGCCCCGGGCATCCTCTCGCTCACCGGCTTGTTCTCCGATGGCCAGGTCCAGATGATCATGCGCGGCCTCGCCCAGAAAAAGGGCGCCGACATCATGACCGCCCCCTCGGTCACCGCCCGCTCCGGCCAGAAGGCCACCATCGAGATCATCCGCGAGTTCATCTACCCGACCGAGTACGAACCCCCGGAGCTGCCCAACCAGGTCGGCGCCACCGGCGGCCTCGGCGGCGGCCTCACCGGCGGCGGCAGCGGCCTGTTCCCGGTCACCCCGGCCACCCCCACCGCATTCGAGACCCGCAACACCGGCGTCACCCTTGAGATCGAGCCGACCCTCGGCGCCAACGACTACGTGATCGACCTGCGCTTCGCCCCGGAAATCGTCGAGTTCGAGGGCTTCATCAACTACGGCAGCCCGATCCAGTCCCCGTCCTCCGACGCCCTCGGCAACCCAACCACCGTCACGATCACCGAAAACCGGATCGAGATGCCGGTCTTCTCCAGCCGCAAGGTCAACACCGCGCTGACAATCTATGACGGCTACACGGTGGCCGTCGGCGGCCTGCTCGCCGAAACCGTCCAGAACGTCGAGGACAAGGTGCCGATCCTCGGGGATATCCCGATCATCGGCCGCCTGTTCCAGACCAAGGCCGAGAACCGCATCAAGAGCAACCTGATCGTGTTCGTCACCGCCTCGATCATCGACGCCACCGGACGCCCGATCAGCCGCACCGGCGCGGAGGGCGGCGCCCCGCTCATCCCCGAGCCCGGGCTCCCGCCCGAAAACCCGATCCTGCCCCCGCTGCCGGTGTCGAACTGAGCGCCACCACCAACCTCTCCGGGCAGGACGAGACGCTGGTCTCGTCCTGCTCGCTTTCCAGCCATGCGCATGATCGCGGTGACCGGCGGTATCGCCACCGGCAAGTCGTCGTTCTGCTCCGCCCTGCGCGACCTCCTGCCCGCCGCCACCGTGTTCGACGCCGACCAGTCGGTCGCACGCCTCTACCACCAGCCCCGCATCCGCACCGCCGTCACCGCCGCCCTCGGCCCCCGCGCCTTCACCGCCGACGGCTCCCCGGACCGCCGCTTCCTCCTCCGCCAACTGCTCGCCGACCCGGCCGCCAAACGCCGCCTCGAAGCCATCCTCCACCCGGAAGTGCTGCGGGATTGTCTTGCCAGCCGCCACCAGGCAGCTACAACCGGCGCGTCACCGCTGTTTGTCGCGGAAGTCCCGCTGCTCTTCGAGTGCGGCTTCGATTGCGGCCATGAACTGGCCGTCGTCGTCGCCACGACACCAGCCAACCAGGCACTCTGGCTCCGCCGCCGCAGCGGCTTCGACCAGGCCACCATCCGCTCCCTGCTCGCCGCCCAACTGCCGCTGACCGAGAAAATCCAGCGCGCGGACGTGGTCGCATGGAACGCCGGCCCGCCGCCCACCCTGCGCCGCCAGGCCCAACTCCTCCTCCACTCCCTCTCCCTCGCATGACCGACCCACTCCCCATCCCCAACCCCCAACCGGCCCCCCCCACGGAAACCCACCCCCCGCCGGATCCCTCCGCGGCCAACCAGCAACCACCACCCGCCGACCCGGCCCCCGCCGACCCGGCACCCGCCGACCCGGCCCCCGCTGATCCAACACCCGCCGACCCGGGCCCCGCCGAGCCCCCACCCGCCCCACCCGCCCCGGCGCCCCGCCCCAGCGCCCCGCCGATCGACGTCAACGCCTTCCGCGACAAGCCGCTCGCCGAACTCCACGCCATGGCCTCCTCCATGGCCCTCCGCCTGCCACCCAACACGTCCAAGGCCCAGCTCGTCTTCGATTTGCTCTGCGCCTGCGCCCGCGACGGCGTCGAACTGACCGGCGAGGGCGTCATGGAACAGGCCAAGGAAAACTACGCCATGCTGCGCGACCCCCGCCGCAGCTTCCGCACCTCACCCGACGACCTCTACCTCGGCGGCCACCTGATCCGCCAGCACGGCCTGCGCGTCGGCCAGAAAATCAAGGTCAGACTCCGCCAGCCCCGCGACCGCGACAAGTACCTCTCCGCCACCGAGGTGCTCGAGGTCGAGGGCATCCCCGCCCCCGACTACCACCCGCCCAAGGACTTCGACAAACTCACCCCGCTGTTCCCCACCCGCCGCCTCGTCCTCGAGGGCACCCACAACGGCCAGGCCCTCAGCGTCCGCGTCGTCGACCTCATCGCCCCCATCGGCCTCGGCCAGCGCGGCCTCATCATCGCCCCGCCCCGCGGCGGCAAGACCATCCTCCTCAAGCAGATCGCACGCGCCATCCGCGCCAACCACCCCGAGGTCGAACTCCTCATCCTCCTCCTCGACGAACGCCCCGAGGAAGTCACCGACTTCGAGGAAACCTCCGGCGCCGAGGTCTTCGCCTCCACCTTCGACGAACCCGCCCGCCGCCACGCCCAGGTCGCCGACCTCGTCATCGAACGCGCCAAGCGCCTCGTCGAACTCAAGCGCGACGTCGTGCTCCTGCTCGACTCCCTCACCCGCCTCGCCCGCGGCCACAACTCCGCCATGCAGGGCGGCCCGGTCGGCTCCGGCGGCATCAACCCGGTCGCCCTCCAGAAATCACGCAAGTTCTTCGGCACCGCCCGCAACGTCGAGGAGGGCGGCTCGCTCACCATCCTCGCCACCGCCCTGATCGAAACCGAGGCCCGCATGGACGACGTGATCTTCGAGGAGTTCAAGGGCACCGGCAACATGGAGATCCGCCTCGACCGCGAACTCGCCGAACGCCGCGTCTATCCCGCCATCCACATCCCCCAGTCCGGCACCCGCAACGACGACCGCCTCTATCACCCCGACGAGATGGTCCGCGTCCTCGATATCCGCCGCCAGCTCGCCCAACTGCCCATCGGCGACGCCATCGAGGTCCTGATGAGCAACCTCCGCGCCACCCAGAACAACGCCGAACTCCTCCTCCGCGGCCTGCGCTGACCCCTGCAGCCTGCGGTGCCACAGCCATCGCAGCTCATTCCACATCCATGCAATCCGTGGTTCTCATTCCCGGATCCAGGCTAACCGCCGGGCCCGCCCGCCAGCCATTCTAACAGATCCCGCAGATCGCGGCGCGGCCATCCGGGCCGCTCCGGCGCCGCCGGTCCGTGCAGCGTGGCGATTTCCCCGCCGGCGACCTCCACCCGGCCCGCAGGCGTCTCCAGCCGCATGCTGCCGTCGGCGGCCCGTGGTTCGGCCGCCACGCCGGCGACCCAGCTGCCGTCGGCCCGTTCCACCACCACCTCGCCGGTCCCGGCGCCGTGGTGCGGGTTGCGCAGCGTCCGCAGCAGCGCCTGCCGGTCCCGCGGCCAGCCGGCGGCCCGCGGCCGTGCCGGATCATGGCACGCCGCGCACCCGGCGGCCGCAAACGCCTCGCGCCCGCGTCGCGGGTCGCCGCCGGCCAGCACCACCGCATCCCCGAGCGCCTCGATCGCCTGCCGCCAACGCCCGGCATCGAGCGCCTCCGCGGCCTCCACCAGCTCGAGCGCGTCGGGCCCCGCGCCCTGCGCCCGCGCCCGCTCCAGCCCCGCATCGACCAGCCGCCCCGCCCGCCCCGCGTCTAACATGCCCAGCCGGCGCCATCCCGCTTGGCGCTGCCGCGGGTCCGGGCTGGCCGTCGCCCGCTCGACGCAGCCGGCCGCGCGCCGGGGCGCCGCCTCGGCGAGTGCCGCGAGCGCTGGCGCGGCCGCCGCTCCCTCCCCGCCCGCGAGTGCCGCCAGTTGGCCGAGCCGTTTCTCGTCCCCGGTGGCGACGGCGCAGCGGATCACCGCCTCCCGGGTGGCCTCGTCCCACGCCGGCGGCCACTCGCGGTCGAGCCAGCCGGCGACCGCCGGCCGGCAGTCGGCGACCGCGGCCTGGTCAACCGCCCGCACCGCCGCCCCGGACACCGCCGCGTCGGCATCAAACAGGAACCCGGCCAGCCCCGCGTCTGCCGCCCGGCGCAGCGCCTCCACCGCCGCCAGGCGCAGCAGCGGGCTGTGGTGGCGGGCATACACCGCCAGCTGCGGCGCCGGGTGGGCCTGCTCCAACACGTCGGCAACCCGCAGCGGGTCGAGGTCCGGCGCCGTGCCCTGCCCCGGCCGCCCGCCGAGCGAGCTGACCAAGGCACGCCAGCGCAACGCCGCCGCGGTGAGCAGCGCCTGCTCGCGCACCGCCGGCTCCGGGTCGACCAGCACCTTGCCGAAGCGCACCAGCCCGGCAGACCGCCGCCCACCCGCCAGCATCCGCAGCGCCTCCGCCCGCACCCGGGCGTCCTGGTGGTCGAGCGCGGCGGCGATCTGCTCGGCCGCCTTGCGGGCAAGGTTGTCGTTGGGCAGGCCGCCGAAGTCCAGGTCGTCGCCCGGCACCGTGGCCCCACCCCCGCGCCGCGCCAGGATGCCCATCCCCCACAGCGCGTGCAGCCGCGCCCGCGCGTCCGCCGCCCCGGAACCGTGCAGCAGCAACGGCAACGCATCCGCACGCCGCGTCAACGCCCACGTCGCCGCCAGCCGCACCCGCCGCTCCGGGTCGCGCAACAGGTCGCACAGCTCCGGCCCCCCGCCAAGCCGCGGATCCGTTAGATGCCGCGCGGCCTTCTCCAGCCGCCCGGCGCCGCCCACGCCCCCCGCCTCGCGGCCGAACCCATGCACCTCCAGTTGCGGCGCCGCACCGCCTGCACCGCCCCCGCGCACCAGCAGCAGGCAGGGCCGTCCGTTCCAGTCGCCGGCCACGTCGACCAGCCGCACGCCCGCGCACAGCCCCCCGACATCCACCGCCCCGGATGCCACGGCCGCACCGTCGCGCCGCCACCAGCCGAGCCCCGGCCGCCCCGCATCACCAACCAACGCGATCCCCCGGTCACCGGTCCCCGCCGCCGGCCCAAGCGGCAACCGCCCGCCCAACCCCACCGCCACCCCGGCCGGGCCGTCCCCGCCTTCGGCCCCGCCATCCAGCAGCCGCACCACCACCGCCTCGCCCCCAACCCGCCGGTCCAGCACCACCGCCGCCCCGTCGTCCCCGAAACACGGCGCCGACGGCACCCGCAACCCGCGATGCACGATCCCCACCCCGCTGCCGTCCGGCTCAAACCGGAACACCGCCGGCCCGCACCGCCCCGCCAACCCACCACCCTCGATCACCCCGCCGAACGACCCATACACCCGCCCTTCCGGCCCGATCGCCAGCCCCCCGAAACCCCCGTCCCGAAACCGCAACGCCAGCGTGCGCCGGTCGTCCGCCCGCCCGTCCCCGTCGACGTCGCTCACCAGCTGGATCGCCGCCCCGGCAGCCACATACACCCGGCCACGCCACGCCAGCATCGCCGCCCGGCCGTCCCCCAACCCCTCCAGCCCCGCCGCAAACACCACCCCCTCGCCACCCGCCCCACGCCACACCCGCACCCGCCCGATGCCCCCGCCCCCGTTGCCGCCCCGCTCGAGCACGTGGATCCCGCCCGCCTCGTCCAGCGCCAGCGCCGCCGGCTCCCATCCCCCCTCAACCGCCGCCCCGTGCAGCCTCGTCCACCCCGCCGCCACACCCTCCGCCCCGCCCTCCGCAGCCACCGCCCCACACCCGCCCGCCAGCCACCCCAAACCCGCGGCCGCAGCCCAACCGATCCACCCCGTGATGCTCCGTCCACACATCGTCATCTCCCAGGCCACTGGGCATTGCCTTTACCCCACCGCCGCCCCCTCCGCAACCGCCGACCTCGCCCCGCCATCCGCCAATCACACCGATCACCACCCGCGCCATCTTCACCCTTGACTTTACAGGGTCCGCCGGGTCTGTTTCCCCCACCTCTATGTGGTCGAAACTCGTTCCCCTTGTTACGGTTTCCCTGGTCGCTGTGGTGGGTTTCGGCTCGTCGGACCGGGGCCATGCCGCCCCTCTGCTGTCCTTCGCGGATTTCAAGAGCTACCGCCAATACGATACTTGGAATTCCCGCTACCAGGGCGGCTCCCTCGCCGTCGCCCTCGTTGACGGCTTCGTCGTCATCGACGGCTGCGCCGGCAACGGTGGCGTCGCCATCATGCAGCCCAACCTGCTCTGCCCCCTCGGCACCACCGGCTTCATCGCCTGGGGCGACGTCGACGGCGACGGCCTCTCCGACAGCAACAGCTTCTGGGCCGTCGCCTCCGTCCAGGGCGCTTCGGTCGTCGCCCCCCAGCGCGCCAACCAGTTCCAGCTCTACGCCGCACCCCCGTCCGAACTCCCCCGCCCGCTCACCGGCCTGTTCTACGACGCCAGCGTCCAGGTCTGGTACAACATGCTCGCCATGCCCCCCGCCCGCTACACGATCACCCGCTACTCGATGGTCCGCGACTACACCAACCTGCGGACCCAGTGGGACGAAGTGGTGCCCGGCGTCTACATCTTCCAGGTCCCCATCCTGCCCGCCCTCGCCCCTGGCTACCCCGACCCGACCACCTACATCCAGGTCAGCCACCTCCAGCTGATCGAGGCCTGGCCCGGCCGCGGCCACAGCGGCACCATCAACGACTTCCTCCTCCTCCAGCCCAACAACTGGAACGCCGCCGAGCAGGTCCAGATGGACCCGCGCATGTTCAACGAGTTCATCTGGCGCGGCTTCAACTACAACTCCATCCTCGCCGGCGACACCACCCTGTTCTCGATGTACGCCAACGACGACCCCGCCGAGATCAAGTTCCCACCCTACGACGACCTCACCCCCTTGGCCGACCGCTCCCCCGAACTCCTCGACACCCCCAGCGAAGGCATCGAAATCGGCCCCTACCTCTACCTCCCCGGCGACCAGTTCACCGCCCGCATCGACTTCGGCCGCGATGCCCCAAGCTCCAACGTCGCCACCGACCGCTCGTTCCGCTACTTCGAGTGGAACGTCCTGTTCATCGACAGCTACGAGGGCTGGGCCACCGCCCGCATCCCCGCCAGCTTCCCCCCAGGCACCCCCGAGTCCCTCAAGCAGCCCAACGCCGACTACGACGGCGACGGCTGGACCAACCTCGAGGAGTTCGCCCTCGAACCCTTCCCCGCCGACCCGCTCGTGTTCGACACCATCCCCAACCCCGTGCTCCCGGACCAAAACCTGCCGCTGTCCGCAGACCCCGCCAACCCCGCCAGCGTCCCGTTCGTCCAGCCAATCCGCGATCCCGATACCCTCCAGATCATCCTCGAACTCGCCAAGCGCCCGTTCGTCGGCTCCTCCCTGACCTACGAGATCGACTACAGCTACGACCGCACCACCTGGACCACCATCCGGCCCGGCGACCCCGTCTACCTGATCGAGTTCGACAACGCCGACCGCATCAAGGTGCGCAGCCGCGCCCCTGCCCCGCCCGAAAACTCGTTCCTCCGCGTGCGCGTGATCCTCCACTGACACCGCCCCGATCCACGCCCCGCCCAGCCCCGTTCTAACTTCCACGCCACCGACCGCCATGTTCACCAGCCCCATCCGCCACACCCTCCGGGCCCTGACCGCCTCCCTGCTCGTACTCGGCCCCGCGGCGGCCCTGTCCGCCGCCACCCCGGCCCCCGAGGCGGTCTACTCCTTCCGCCAGCACGGCGACCTCGCAGCGTTCGTCCTCAGCCCCTCCGAGGTGCTCGAAATCGACGCCAGCGGACGCGAGGTGCTCAGGAAAACCACCACCACCGACCGCACCCGCCTGCTCCAGCGCTCCCGCAAGCCCGGCGCCGACGCCAAGGCCGCTCACCTCGTCTTCTATCCGGCCGACCAGGTCGGCGTCGAGTCCGCTCGCTGCTTCCTGCGCGAGCGCCTGCTCGTCACCCTCGCCCCCGACGCCGCACCCGAGGCCGTCCGCGAGCGCACCGCCGCCGCCGCCATCAAGCCGTTGCCCGGCAGCCCCGGCCGCTTCGTCCTCTCGTTCGCCAACGCCGCCGAGGCCCTCGCCAGCATCGCCACCGTCGAGGCCGACCCCGCCGTCCTCGCCGTCGAACCGCTGCTCGCCCGCTGGGCCACCAAGGCCGCCCGCCCCGCCGACCCGCTCTACGCATTCGCCGCCGGCGCCGAGGGCTACCAGTGGCACCTCCGCAACACCGGCGAAAACGGCGCCCTGCCCGACATCGACATCAACGCCGAAACCGCATGGGATGTCGCCACCGGCACCGGCATCACGATCGGCATCGTCGACGACGGCATCGAAATCGCCCACCCCGACCTCGCCGCCAACTACGACGCCGCCAACAGCCACAACTGGAACGACGGCGTCGCCACCGACCCCAACCCCACCAGCGACGCCGACACCCACGGCACCCCGGTCGCCGGCATCGCCGCCGCCGCATGGAACAACAACGAGGGCGGCTCCGGCACCGCACCCACAGCCCGCCTCGCCGGCCTGCGCCTGATCGCCGGCGCCTTCGACGACGCCGACATCGCCGAGGCGCTCAGTTACCAGCCTGACAACATCCACGTCTACAACAACAGCTGGAACCTCGGCGACGGCACCACCGCCCTCCAGCGCCCCGGCGCCGCCGTCACCACCGCCATCCAGAACGGCGTCGCCACCGGCCGCGGCGGCCGCGGCTCAATCTACGTCTGGGCCGCCGGCAACAGCGCCGAGATCAGCGACAACGTCAACTACGACGGCATCGCCAACATGGCCGAGACGATCGCCGTCGGCTCCGTCACCGACCTCGCCAACCGCCCCCCATACTCCGAACCCGGCGCCCCGCTGGTCGTCTGCGCCCCCTCCGACGGCGGCATCCTCGGCATCACCACCACCAACTTCCAGGGCTTCCCACCCGCCGAGGGCGAACCGTTCCCCTTCGACCCCTACACCTACACCTACGGCGGCACCTCCGCCTCCGTCCCCATGGTCTCCGGCGTCGTCGCCCTGATGCTCCAGCGCAACGCCACCCTCGGCTGGCGCGACGTCCAGGAAATCCTCATCCGCTCCGCCACCAAGGTCAACCCGACCGACAGCGACTGGGTCACCAACTCCGCCGGCATCTCGTTCAACCACTCGTTCGGCGCCGGCATGGTCAACGCCGCCCAGGCCGTCACCATGGCCCAGGCATGGACCAACCTCGGCACCCGCACCAACATCACCCAGATGCAGATCCCGGTGATCGACGTCCCCGACGGCGACGGCAATTCCTGCCTGCTCCAGTTCGACATGAGCGCCAGCCCGAACCTGCGCATCGAACACGTCGAACTGGTCACCACCGTGATCCATTCGCGCCGCTCCGACCTCGAGATCGTCCTCGTCTCCCCCAGCGGCACCCAGAGCATCCTCGCCCAAACCCACTCCGGCTCCGCCGAACAAAGCATCTCCAACTGGCCGTTCCGCACCGTCCGCTGCTGGGGCGAGGGCAGCCAGGGCCTCTGGGTGCTGCGCGTCACCGACAAACGCGAGGGCAACCCCGCCGGCTACCCCGGCATCCTCAACTCCGCCCGCCTCCGCATCTTCGGCGTCGAGGACCCGGGCGCCCCGGTCAGCCAACTGCCCGTGCTCGTCAGCCCCCGCACCATCCGCGGCGTCCAGGGCACCCCGCTCGCCTACAAGGTGGAAACCGTCGGCGCCGACACAATCACCGTCGGCACCCTGCCCCCGGGCCTCGACTACAACCCGGCCACCCTCATGATCACCGGCTCACCCGCCGCCGTCGGCGTCTACTCCACCCCGCTGCAGCTCTCCGGCCCCGCCGGCACCGCCGACCTCGACCTGTCGTTCATCATCGAGCCGCTCGCCACCGCCCTCGGCCCCTCGATCGAACAGGACTCCCGCCCCACCACCAGCAGCGGCGATGCCGACTGGGTCTACGAGTTCGGCGAAACCAGCGACGGCGAGGACTCCGCCGGCTCGCCCGCCGGCCTCGCCGACAACCAATACGCCCAGTTCGGGTTCTCGCTCTCCCAACCCGAGGACCAGCCCAAGATCGACCGCGTGATGATCTTCAACTGGCGCGTCTCGTCCGAGGAGGGCTACGACCGCCTGTGGCTGCTCACCAGCGGCAACCCGCCCCAGAACTGGACCGCCTTCATCGACGGCGAAACGCCGTGGATGACGGTCGCCGCGCCAATCCCCGCCTCCCTCTCGACCGTCTCGTGGCGCTACCAGAAGGACCTCAGCGAGGCCTACGGCCTGGACCGCGGCTTCGTCGACCAGGTGCGCTTCATGAGCCGCACGGACTTCGACAAGGACGTCGCCGAGGCCGCCGACTCCAACATCACCCTGACCCAGAACACCGCCGACAAACGCGGCGCACGCACCCTCTGGTTCCCGGTCGACGACACCACCGCCGTCGGCGGCTCCTCCCTGCGCACCTCCGCCATCGGCAACGGCCAGTTCGTCATCCTCGAGGCCATCCTCACCGGCCCCGGCAGGCTCAACTTCAACTGGAAGGTCTCCTCCGACCCCAACGACCGCCTCACCCTGCTCGTCAACGGCCTGCCCAACGCCGAAATCAGCGGCACGGCCAACACCGCCTGGCAGCCCGTCGAGGTCACCACCTACGACCCCGAGGACCCGTTCAACCCCGCCAACAGCCTCGTCGAGGGCCCAAACCTCGTCCAGTGGGTCTTCAGCAAGGATGTCGCCGGCCGCAGCGGCACCGACGCCGCATGGCTCGACAGCCTCGTCTGGACCCAGGAGGCCGACTTCGACAGCTGGGGCGAACAGAACTTCACCCCGGCCCAGATCGCCGCCGGCATGGCCGACGAGGACGCCGACCCGGACCGCGACGGCAACACCAACTTCGACGAATACGCGTGGGGCACCAACGCCAACGCCCCCGACGTCTCCACCCGCAAGCCGCGGATCACCACCCAGCCCCTCGGCGGCGGCTTCAACCTCGTGATGATCCAGTTCACCACCGATACCCAGAACACCGACCTGATCTACACCATGCAGGAGTCGGCCGACCTGGTCCACTGGACGGATGTCGTCCCGGTGCTCGCGGACAGCAACGGCACCCTCCGCACCTATCAATACGATGTCCTCGTTCCTGGCTTCGGCCCGCGGAACTTCTATCGTGTCCAGGTGGTTCGCGCCCCCTGAGCCGGAAAGACGCCGCCGTCCGAAACCAACCGTGGCTCCGATCATCGCAGACCGATCGACCCTGGAGGGCTTCCTCGCCTCCGATCCCGGCCGCCTCGGCGTCGGCATCGACACCGAGGCCGACAGCCTCCACCGCTACCGCGAGTCGCTCTGCCTGATCCAGTTCGCACGCGGCACCGAGTGCGTCCTGATCGACCCGCTCGCCATCGGCGAACTCGCCCCCCTCGTCTCCTACCTCGCCGCCACCGAGGCGTGGATGCACGGCGCGGACTACGACATGACCATGCTGCACCGGGCCTTCGGCTCGCTGCCCCCAGTCGTCTGGGATACCCAGATCGCCGCCCGCCTCCTCGGCATGCGCCGCTTCGGCCTCGCCGACCTCGTCGAACACTTCTTCGGCGTCAAGCTCTCCAAGGGCTCCCAAAAGGCCGACTGGGGCCGCCGGCCGCTCAGCCCCGACATGATCGAATACGCCCTCAACGACGTCCGCTACCTGCTGCCCATGGGCGAGCGCCTCGTCGCCGAACTCCACCGGCACGGGCGCCACCAGTGGTTCGTCGAAAGCTGCCACGCCGCCCGCCTGCGCGTGATCTCCCGCGACGAGGCCCGCAACGACGCCTGGCGCGTAACCGGCTCAGGCAAGCTCGACCGCATCGGGTTGGCGTTCCTGCGCGAACTGTGGCACTGGCGCGACCACGAGGCCCGCTCGTGGGACCGCCCCGCATTCATGGTCGTCGCCAACCGCGAACTGGTCGAGTGGAGCGCCACGCTCGCCGCCGGCAAACGCCCCGACCTCCCCCACCACTACCGCCAGGACCGCATCCGCCGCTTCCGCGAGGCGGTCGACCGCGCCCGCGCCCTGCCCCAGGCCGAACTCCCCGACCGCCCCCGCGGCAAGCGCCGCAAGCGCAATTCCGCCTTCGACCAGCGCCTCGACGCCCTCGTCTCGACCCGCGACCGCCAGGCCCACGCCCTCGACATCGAGCCCTCGGTGATCGCCCCACGCTCCTGCCTCGAGCAGATCGCCGCCGAGGAAGCACCCCCGGACAGCCTGCTCCTCACCTGGCAGTGCCTGCTCCTCGACCTCGACCGGCCCGCCGCCTGAACCCCCGCCGCCCCCCGCCGCGGCCACCCGACCTGGTGTAGTCCGCCTTACAGATGGCTCGTTATCGCAACGTGCTGCGAGGCTTCGTTTACCACGGATTTCACGGTGTGCACGGATTGTTCGCATACCGAACCAGCCGTGAAATCCGTGTAATCCGTGGTTCTCATGAGATGCAATCTGCTTGACGGACTACACTAGCGGATCCGCTCCAGCAGCCACGGCAGCAGCTCCGCCACCGGCAGCCGGTCCTGCTCCATCGAGTCGCGGTGCCGCACCGTCACCGTGCCCTTCAGCTCGGGGCCGTTCTCGCCGATCGAGTCGAAGTCGGCCGTGATGCAGAACGGCGTGCCGATCTCGTCCTGGCGGCGGTAGCGGCGCCCGACCGCCCCGCCCTCGTCGTAGAACACCGTCATCCACGGCTGCAGCACGCGCTGGATCTCGCGGCACATCTCCACCTGCCCGGCACTCTTGCGCACCAACGGGAAGATCCCCGCCTTCACCGGCGCCATCCGCGGCGCAAACCGCAGCACCACCCGCGTCTCCATCTGCCCCTTGGCGTCCGGCACCTCCTCCTCGTCATACGCCTCGCAGATCATCGCCAGCACCGTGCGGTCACAGCCGGCCGACGGCTCGACGACATGCGGCAGCAGCTTCTCCTTGGTCTCCTCGTCGAAATACTCCAGCGGCTTGCCCGCGTGCTGCTGGTGCACCCCCAGGTCGTAGTCGGTCCGATAGGCCACCCCCTCCAGCTCCTGCAACCCGAACGGGAACTCATACTCGATGTCGTAGGTCTTCTTCGAGTAGAACGCCCGCTCGCCGTCCGGCACGTCCAGCACGTGCAGCCTCGCCCGCGGGATCCCAACCTCCTCGTAGAACCGCAGCCGCGCCTCCAGCCACTCGTCGGTCAGCCGCAGCCCGTCCTCCGGCCGGCAGAAGTACTCGATCTCCATCTGCTCGAACTCCCGCGAGCGAAACGTGAAGTTGCGCGGGTTGATCTCGTTGCGGAACGACTTGCCCACCTGCGCGATCCCGAACGGCAGCTTCACCCGCGACGAGTCCACCACGTTCCGGAACTGCACGAAGATCGACTGCGCCGTCTCCGGCCGCAGGTAGGCGGTCGCCCCCGCGTCGTCCTCGTCCGCCGACGCCCCCACCTTCGTCTCGAACATCAGGTTGAACTGCCGCGGCTCCGTCAACTGGCACTTCTCCGACTGCCCCGGACACACGCTCGGCTTCTCCTTGCACTGGAACGTCCCCAGCGCGTCCGCCTTGAACCGCCCCTTGCACGTCTTGCAGTCGACCATCGGGTCCGCAAACCCCCCGACGTGCCCCGACGCCACCAGCACCTGCGGCATCGTCAGGATCGCGCCGTCCAGCCCCACGATGTCGTCCCGCTCCTGCACGTTCCGCCGCCACCAATACTCCTTCAGGTTGCGCTTCAGCTCCACCCCCAGCGGCCCGTAGTCCCAGCAGCCGTTCAGCCCCCCATACAACTCCCCGGATTGATAAATGAACCCCCGCCGCTTGCACAACGAAACGATCTTCTCCATCCGGGCGGGGTCGGTCTTGCTCTTGTCAGCCATGGCGCAATCTGCGGTGGGCCCGGATGCAATCAGCCGCCGCCCCCGCCGGCAAGCCGCGATTGCGCCAGCCGCGACCACGCCAACCGGCCCCCTGCATTCCATGCCCGCACGTCTGCGCCCGACATGCGGGCCACGGCCCCGTGATCTGCGCCCACGGACGATTTCACGCGTGCACGGCGGGAAGGACCCGCATAGCGTGGCGGGGTTGGCGCACCTGAGGATGGCCAGTTGGCTGGGGGCGATCGGCTGCTTGGCCGGGGGGGCGGCGTGTGCCGCCGGCCTGCGGGTGGCCACCTTCAACGTCGGCCTCGGGTTGGGTGCCCCGGGCACCGCCGGTCACGACGCGGCCCGCGCGGTGCTGGCGCGAATCGACGCCGATGTCGTGGCGCTGCAGGAAATCCAGCCCGATGACCTCGGCGGGTCGCCGGCGCCGCTGGCCAGCTTCGCCGCGGCGCTCGGCTACCCGTTCACCCACGTGCCCCCGCCGACCTCGCTCGACCCGTGGAGCCGCAACGCGGTCCTGAGCCGCCACCCGATCGCCGCCGCCACCAACGTCGGGTCGCCGGCCGGCGCCAATGACGTCGCCCGCCTCCACCCGGTGGTGACGATCGACGTGCCGGGCACCGCCAACGACCCGGTGGTCGCCGGTGTGCACCTCAAGTGCTGCCTCGAGCCCGCCGACCCCTTGCGGCGGGCGGTCGAACTGCGCCGCCTGCTTGACCACCTCGCCGGACGCGGCGCCGCGGGCACCGGCAATTGGATCGTGCTCGGCGACTTCAACCTGGTCGGGTCGGACCGGTGGGTGGAGTCCCTGCCGGACGGGCTGCCGTCGACCTTCGTGCTCGGCGCGGACATCACGTTCCCGGTCCGCTACCACACCGACCCGGCGGCCTACTTCGCCAGCCTGCCCATGGTGAAGCTGCCGAGTTTCCAACAGGACGGGGTGTCCGCCGCCACCCGCGGGAGTTCCTCGGTGCTCGACCACCTGCTGGCCAGTCCGGCACTTGCCGCCCGCACCCACGCCACCGAGGTCTACAACAGCACGCTCGACGCCGCTTGCCCCGGCCTCCCGAAGGCCGGCGCGCCGTTGCCCGCGGCCACCAGCGCCGCCGCCTCCGACCACTTCCCGGTGTTCGCCGACCTCGAACTCGACGACCCCGAGGTCCCGCCCGCCGAACGCCAACTGGTGGCGCTCGGCCTGCCGGTCGTCGAGCACTTCGACGGCTTCGACGGCACCGCGCCGCCGGACGCCTGGTCGACCACCGGCGGGTCATGGCTCGGCGCCGACGACGGCAGCTCGCCCGCGCCGGGCAATTACGCCTACGGCGGCGCGGACCCCGCGCTCGGCGTGGTCCCCGGCGCCACCCCTTTCTGTGCCGGCCTGCGGTTCCGCAACCAGACCGGAACCACGATCACTGCACTGCAAGTCGCGGCCGATGCCGGCCAGTGGCGCGCCGTCCACGGCGGCTCGGCCGACAGCTGGACCGCCGAGATGATCGTCGGCGGCGGCGCCCTGCCGCTGCCCGGCCTGGCATTCACCGCCGCCACCGACCTGCCCGACGGGCCGATCCCCGGCGGCACGCTCACCCCGCGGGCCGAGGTCCTGACCGGCCTGTCGATCCCGCCCGGCGCGGCCTTCGAGCTGCGGTTCACCGCCGCGGCCGGGGCCGTCGCCGACGTGTTCCTCAACGAGTTCCACTACGACAACGCCGACGTCGACTGCGGCGAGTTCCTCGAGCTCGTCGTCGGCCCCGGATTCACCCGCCCGCTCGCCGACCTCGCGGTGGTCCTCTACAACGGCGCACCGGCGTCGCTCGCACCCTACGCCACCCACCCGCTCGACTCGTTCACCCCCGGCTCCGTCACCCCCACCGGCCACCGCATCTTCTATCAGGAACTGCCGGGCAACGGGATCCAGAACGGGGCGCCGGACGGGATCGCGCTCGTCGACCGCGGCACGGTCGTCCGCTTCCTCTCCTACGAGGGCGGGTTCACCGCCGCCAGCGGGCCGGCCGCCGGCATGACCAGCGCCGACCTCGGCGTCGCCCAACCGGGCACCGATCCGCCCGGCACCCGCAGCCTCGGGCTGGCCGGCACCGGCGGCCGCGCGGCCGACTTCGCCTGGACCCGCTCCAACGGCGCCTTCACCATGGGCTTCCCCAACGAGGGCCAGACCTTCGCCGCCTCGCCGGCCGCCGCCCAGGGGATCTCGCTCGACAAGCTCGCCGTCACCGCCCTCCTCGACACCGATCGCGACGGGCTGCCGGACGCGCTCGACCCCGACGACGACGACGACGGGTTGACCGACGACCAGGAAACCCTGCTCCAAACCAATCCGTGGTCGCCCGACACCGACGCCAACGGCATCGCCGATGGCGACGAGGACGCCGATGGCGACGGACAATCGAACCTCGCCGAACTCCGCGTCACCCTGACCGACCCGCGCAACCCGAACTCGGCCTTCCGCGCCACCCTCCGCCGCGCCCCCAACGGCACCCTGACCCTCGCCTTCCCAACCCTCGCCGGGCGCACCTACCGGATCCAGCGCAGCCACGACCTCGCCGCATGGCTCGAGCTCGACGCCGCCCCCGGCACCGGCGCCGCCTTCGAGGCCCCGCTGCCCCAGGACCCCGACGCCCCGCACGCCTTCCTGCGCGTGCTCGTCACCCTGCCGTGACCCGCGCCGCCCGGCGGCCGCCGCGCTGGAGCTGTTGGATCCTACTGCACCGGCGCCAGCAGCCGCGCCAGCCGGCACGCAACCCGGAACAGCAGCCGCCGCTCCTCGAAGTCGGCCGGCACCACCTGCCGCGAGGCCTCGAAGTCCCGCCCCAGCATCGCCGCCACCTCCACCGCCGCCCGCTCGTCGGGCAGCACCATCGAAACCTCGAAGTTGAGCCGGAACGACCGGATGTCCAGGTTGGCGGTGCCGACGATCGCCACCGCGCTGTCCACCAACACCACCTTCTGGTGCATGAACCCCTCGCGATACCGGAACAGCCGCACCCCGAACGGGATCGTGTCCCGGTAATACGAAAACGATGACAGCCACACCAGCAGGTGGTCCGGCCGGTCGGGCAGCAGGATCCGCACGTCCACCCCCCGCAGCGCCGCCGCCTGCAGCGCCGCCAGCGCCGCCTCGTCCGGCACGAAATACGGCGAGGCGATCCACAGCCGCTCCCGCGCCGCCGCCGCCGCCTCGACCACCGCCAGCAGCCAGCCGTCGAACGGGTCCGCCGGCCCCGTCGGCAGCACCAGCACCTGCTGGTCCGCCAGCTCCGGGTCGCCCGACCACGACAACTCGGGAATCCGGTGCGTCGCCCAGAACCAGTCCTCCAAGAACGCAAGCTGCACGACGTCGACCGCCGGCCCGGCCACCCGCAGGTGGGTGTCGCGCCACGGCCCGAGCCTCGGGTGCCCGTCCAGATACTCGTCGCCCACGTTCAGCCCGCCAACCAGCGCCACCCGGCCGTCGGCAATCACGATCTTGCGGTGGTTGCGGAAGTTGATCTGAAACCGCGACCGCCAGCCGCGCGTCGCCCCGAACACCTGCACCTCCACCCCCGCCTCCCGCAGCTCCCGCACATGCGCCCGCGGCATCTTCTTCGAGCCGATCTCGTCATACAGCAGCATCACCCGCACCCCCTCCCGCGCCTTGGCCACCAGCGCGTCCTTGAAGCGCGTCCCCACCCGGTCGCCCTTGACGATGAAAAACAGCGCCAGCAGGTAATGCCGGGCCCCGCCGATCGCCTCGAACATGCTCCGGAACGTCGGCTCCCCGTTGACCAGCAGCTCGACCCGGTTGCCGCGCACCAACGGCACGTCCGCCAGCCGCCGCAACGCCTCCAGAAAGCCCCCATACTCCCCCCCGGGCATCACCTCGAACCGCGACAGCCCACGCTGCAGCTTCTCGATCTGCCGCCCGAAGTCCGCGTTCTCGCTCCGCCGCGCCTCAATGTAGCCGTGAAACCGGTGCCGCCCCAGAAACCAATACAGCGGGATCGCCACATACGGCAGGAACACCAGCGACACGATCCACGCAATCGTCCCCTGCGAGGTCCGCACATGCAGCAGCGCGTGCAGCACGTGCAGCGCCCCCACCACGTGGAACGCCACCGCCCCCAGCGCCGTGATCACCGGATGCTCAAGCAGCCACGTCATCGACCTGCCGCCAGCAAAGCGCATCCCGCCCCACCGGTCCACCCGATACCCGCACACTCTTCCCTTGTCTTCCGCCGCGCCTCGGCCAGCCTGCTGCCATGAAACAGGCCCTCGGTCTGCTCATCGGCCTGCTCGTCGGCGCGGCGGGCGCCCTGCTGTTCTCCCGCTCCCTGCCCCCGCCCGCAGGCTCGCCCGAGGAACGCCTCGAACTGGCCCAGCGCGATCTGCTCAAGGCCCAACGCACGATCCGCCAGCTCGAGGAGCGCACCGGCCGCGCCGGCCGCAGCCGCCGCACCGTCGGCGACGGCGTGCGCGACATCATGCAGGACATCCGCGAGGGCAGGGAGGTCAGCCTCGACGACCTCCTCGCCACCGTCAAACCGTGGATGCGCGACATGGCCCCGCTGTTCGACCGGATCCGCGAGGTCAACGAGGAGGATTGGGCGGACGCCATGACCGGCGAGTGGAGCCGCAAATACAACCTCAGCGACAGCGAGCGCAACGCCCTCAAGCAGTGGTTCCTCGAGCGCGGCCGCGAAAAGGCCGGCGAGTTCCGCAAGGTGGTCCAGAGCGACTCCAGCGGCTTCGTGGATTTCATCCGCGCCACCCAATACGACTGGCGCGATACCGAGGGGATCGACCCCGTGATGGAGGGCTTCCTCGAAGGCGACGAACTGGCCCGCTTCCGCCAGGAACGCCTCGCCGCACGCGCCACCAGCGTCGAAAACGAGGCCAACCGCGGCCTCACCCGCCTCGACGAAATCGTCGACCTCGACGCGTCCCAGCAGGCCGCCGCCTTCGCCCTCCTCGCCCGCGGCGCCGACGACTATCAGGAAGGCACCCTCGCCTTCGACGGCATGGGCGCCGACCGCAGCCCGCTCGCCCCCCAGGCCCGCGACCAGGCGCTCCGCGGCCTGCTCCGCCCGGACCAGGCCGCCACCTTCGACGCCCACCTCGCCGCCCGCCGCGACAAGGCCGAGCAGGACCTGCGCCGCCTCGGCCTCACCCTGCCCGCCAACTGGGACCTGTTGGACCACGACCGGTTCTAACGGACCACCCCCCGCCCGATGAGCGCCGCCGCCATCGAGATCCGCGACCTGCGCGTCGACTACGGCAACTTCACCGCCGTCCACGACGTCAGCCTCACCATCCCGTGGGGCGAGGTCTTCGGCCTCGTCGGCCCCAACGGCGCCGGCAAGACCAGCACCTTCCGCGTCCTCGCCACGCTGATGGAACCGACCTACGGCGAGGTCGCCATCGCCGGCCTCGACATCCTCGAGCAAACCCGCCACGCCCGCGAGATCATCGGCTACATGCCCGACCTCGCACCCGTCCCCTCCGACCTCCGCGCGTGGGAGTTCCTCGACTTCCACGCCGACACCCACCGCCTCGGCCCGCGCCGCCGGCGGCTCGAGCGCGTCGAGGAGTGCCTCGCCGCCGTCAAGCTCACCGCCAAGCGCAACGCATGGTGCAAGGAACTCTCCCGCGGCCAAACCCAGAACCTGGTGCTCGCCAAAACCCTGCTCCACCACCCCCGCGTGCTCGTGCTCGACGAACCGGCAAGCGGGCTCGACCCGCTCTCGCGCCGCGAGATGCGCCTCACCCTCCAGGCCCTCGCCCACCACGGCGCCACCGTGCTCGTCAGCTCCCACATCCTCAGCGAACTCGCCGGCATGTGCTCCTCGATGTGCGTCATGAACCAGGGCCGCCTGCTCGCCGCCGGCACCGCCGCCGACGTGCGCCGCGAACTCGGCCGCACCGAACGCGCCCTGACCGCCGTCGTGCTCGACCACCCCGAGGCCCTCAGCCAGTGGCTCGCAGGCCGCCCCCAGGTCGGCGACATCGGCGTCGACGGCACCCGCGTGGTCTTCGGCTTCGCCGGCAACGACCATGACCAGGCCCGCCTGCTCCAGGACATGGCCGCCGCCGGCCTCGGCCTCAAGTCGCTGCGCGAGGAGGAGTCGTCCTTCGAGGACATCCTCGTCGAGGTCGCCAAAGCCAACCGGCAACCGTGAACCGCCAACCACCAGGTGAAACCGAGGATTGCGGGGATTTCGAGGATGATCAAAGAGTCATGACCACACCCTGATCAGCCACCCGCAGAGCCGAATCCGCAGGCTGCCTGATCCAACATCTCCGTAATCCCCGCAATCCCCGGTTCCACAGCCCGGTCCCGCATGGACGCCACGACCTCCCGCCGCAAACAGCCGCCGGTGTGGATGATCTGGGCCAACCCGATCGTCCGCCGCTACGCCCGCAGCCGCCTGCGCCCGGTCACCCTCGGCGTGTGGGTGCTGCTCACCGTGCTGGTCGCCGGCTTCATCTTCTTCGCCGCCCGCGCCGCCGGCACCCACCGCATCAACCTCGACATCGTCGACGCCGCACGCCTGCCCCTGATCCCGCTGCTGATCCTGCAGGGCGCCATCCTGTTCGTCCTCGCCACCGGCCAGGTCGCCGGCTCGATGACCGCCGAGGCCGACGAGGGCGTGCTCGACTACCAGCGCCTCGCGCCAATGACCCCGCTCGCCAAGGTCCTCGGCTACCTGTTCGGCCTGCCCGCCCGCGAGTGGGTCCTGTTCGCCGCCACCCTGCCGTTCTCCGCATGGTCGCTGTGGCAGGGCCAGGTGCCCCTGCGGGTCGCCGCCCAGCTCTACGCGGTGTTCCTCGTCGCGGGCGTGCTCTACCATCTAACAGGTCTGGTGGCGGGCACCGTGATGCGCAACCGCCGCTGGGCGTTCCTCAGCTCGATGGGGCTGGTGTTCCTGCTCTACACGGTGGTCCCGCAGGCCGCCAAGTTCGGCCTCGTCTACTTCAAGTACGTGACCATCATGCCGGTGGTCGAGGAGTGCTACCCCCACCTCGTCGACCGCAACACCGGGGCCGCAATCCGCACCTGGCAGGCGATCCTGCCCAGCGCCCGCTTCTTCAACCTCGGCTTCCCGCAGGGCGTCTTCACCCTGCTCTCCCAGGGAATCCTCATCGCGGTGATGGTCACGATGCTGTGGCGCCGCTGGCGGCGCGCCGAATCCCACCTGCTGGGCCGCCTCGGCGCGCTCGTCGTGTTCGGGTGGGTCCAACTGGTGCTCCTCGGCAACTCGCTGCCGCTGGTCGACACCGGCGAGCTGTTCCCCTCGCGCGAACTCACCCGCCGCTTCGCACGCATGGCACGGGTCGACCCCCGCACCTGGACTCCCAACCCCGGGGAGGCGCTGGCAATGGTGGCGCTGTTCGGGGTGGTGACCCTCGCCCTCCTCTGGTGCGTCACCCTGTTCATCACCCCGGACCACGATTGCCAGATCCGCGGCTGGCGGCGCACCCTCAAGGCCGGACGCACCCGCCTGCCCCCGACCGCCGACCCCGCCACCGCCGTGCCATGGGTGCTGGCGATGGCCGCCCTCGCCACCTGGGGCTGGCTCACGTTCGCCCGCACCCTGCTCGATTCACGCTGGTTCCCGGGCTATCACCTCGCACCGTGGACCCCCGCCACGTTCGCCCTCGTGATGACCACCGCCGGCCTCGCCTTCTGCGCCCTGTTGGAAGGCCACGGCAAGCGCGCCGCCGGCATCGCCGCAATCCTCGCCGGCGCACTCCCAGTCATGGTCGGCACCGTGCTCGCCGTCTCCAGCGACCGCCTCGTCGCCCCGGCCACATGGCTCGTCGGCATCTGCCCCGCCGCATGGCCGGTGTTCGCCGCCGGCGTCGCCGTCCCCATCGACGACCTGCCCCGCGAAGTCGCTCGCTCCGCACCCAACGCGTTCTGGTTCTGGCAGGGCGTCGCCGTGCTCGCCCTCGCCCGCCTCCTCCTCGACCTCCGCCGCTCCCGCCGCACCGTCGCCGCCATCGCCCGCCAGCCCGATCCCCCGGCCGCCAACCCCACACACCCACCCGCCTGACCCACCCCGCGGCAATCCCGACCGTTCTGTCACATGGGTTTCAAATGGTCGAATGACCTTGACTTTCCCGAGGTGCTGGCCTGCCTGCCGTGAAGCGCCGGTCCCCACGACCACGTCCCGCCCACCGCCCACCGCCAGCATCCGTTCCAACCGAACCGAAACCCGCCCATGCCCGCCAGCGAAGCCCGCACCCTGACCGTCACCCAGCTGGTGCGGCGGCTCAGGAACCTGCTCGAGATCGAGGTCGGCGAGGTCTGGGTCGAGGGCGAGGTGTCCAACCTCCGCAAGCAGGCCAGCGGCCACTGGTACTTCTCGCTCAAGGACGAGCACGCCCAGGTCGCCTGCGCGATGTTCGGGGCGATCCGGCGCGAGGGCAGCAGCGTGCTCGCCGACGGCGTGAAGGTGCGCGTGTTCGCCGAACCGACCGTCTACGAGGCCCGCGGCCAGCTCCAGATCGTCGTCACCCGCGTCGAGCGCGCCGGCCTCGGCGACCTCCAGGCCCGCTTCGAGGCGCTCAAGGCCCGGCTCAATGCCGAGGGCCTGTTCGACCCCGCCGCCAAGCGGCCGCTGCCGCGCTTCCCGCACACGATCGGCATCGTCACCTCGCCGACCGGCGCCGCCCTGCGCGACATCCTCAACATCCTCGGGCGCCGCGCCCCGTGGGTCCGCGTGGTCCTCGCCCCGGTGCGCGTCCAGGGCAAGGGCGCCGAGGCCGGCATCGCCCGCGCCATCGGGCGGCTCGGCAACCCCGAGGCCCACGGCATCCCGCGCTGCGACGTCCTGATCGTCGGCCGCGGCGGCGGCTCCCTCGAGGACCTCTGGAACTTCAACGAGGAACTCGTCGCCCGCGCCATCGCCGCCTGCCCGATCCCGGTCGTCAGCGCCGTCGGCCACGAGATCGACTTCACGATCGCCGACTTCGTCGCCGACCTGCGTGCACCCACCCCCAGCGCCGCCGCCGAACTGGTCGTCCCAGACCGCACCGACCTGCTCCGCCACCTCACCGCACTCCGCCGCCAGCTCGGCCGCCACGCCGCCCGCCGCCTCGGCCACCTCGACGCCGTGCTCTCCGGCTTCCGCCGCGGCCGGCTCGGCCGCGGCGGCGAACCGCTGCTGCGCGAACCGCGGATGCGCGTCGACTCGCTGCGCACCTCGCTCGCCGCCGCCGCCCGCAAGACCCTGACCTCCCACGCCGCCCGCCTGCGCGAACTCGCCCTGCGCCACCACGCCCACCACCCCGCCCGCCAGCTCGACCGCCGCGCCGAGGCCGCCGCCGCCCTCGCCCGGCGCCTCCACATCCTCGCACACACCGGCCTCGACGCACGCGCCGACCGCCTCGCCCGCCTCGCCGCCCTCCTCCGCACGCTCGGCCCGGCGTCAGCATTCCAGCGCGGGTTCTCGCTCACCCTGACCGCCGCCGGCCACATCGTCCGCGCCCCGGACCAGGTGGCCCCCGGCGACCTGCTCCGCACCCGCCTCGCCGCCGGCGAGATCCGCAGCCGCGTGGAGTGACCCGCCCGCCAGCACCCGCTCCAACAGCGGCAGCCCGCGGGCAACCTGCCCGGTGCGGACCAGCAGCGCCCATGCCGCCTCGCACTTCTTCCAGCCGGCCGCATACGCCAAGTGCCGCAGCGCCGCCGGCACGCCGGGCGCGGCCGCCGCCCCGCGCACCAGGTTCCGCCATGAGTAAAACTCCCGATACGCCCGCCGGTAGCCCGCCTCCAGCTGCCCGACGCTCATCCGCGCAGGCTGATAGACCGCGTGGCGCGTGTCATACAGGTCCCAGTCGCGGTGCAGCAGCCGCCCCTCGCCCACGATCCGCCGGTGCAGCGCGGTGCCGGGATACGGCGTCATGACGTGGAACGTGGCGGTCTCCACACCCTGCGATACCGCCCACTCGACCGTGCGCCCGAACACGTCCGGCCCGTCCCCGTCCATCCCGAACACGAACGACCCGTTGACCATCACCCCGTGGTCGTGCAGCCGCCTGACCGCCGCGCCGTAGTCCCGCCCGAGGTTCTGCGTCTTGCCGTGGTCCCGCAGGTTGGCCGCATCCAGGTTCTCGAAGCCCACGAACAACGAGCGCAGCCCGGCCCCCGCCGCCGCCCCGACCAGCCCGCCCGCCAACACCGACTGCACCGTGCCCGCCGCCTGCCACACCCGCCCCATCCCCCGCATCCCGTCGAACAACGCCCGCGCAAACCGCCGGTCGCCTAACAGGTGGTCGTCGAGGAAATACAGGTGCCGCCCCGGCAGCCGCTCGATCTCCGCCAGCGCCGCGTCGACCCGCCGGACGTAGAACGAGTCCCCGCCCGCGAAGAACGCCTCCTTGTAGCAGAAGTCGCAGCGGTGCGGGCAGCCGCGCGAGACGACCAGCGAGTTGGGCACCAGGTAGAGGTGGCGCTTGACCAGGTCGCGCCGGGGCGGCGGCACCGCGTCCAGCGACCGCCGCGCCGGCGCCGCGTAGCGCCCGCGCGGCCGCCCGGCGCGCAGGTCGCGCAGGAACTGCGGGAACGTGTCCTCGCCCGGCCCTAGGAACACCGTGTCGGCGTGCGCCGCGGCCTCGTCCGGCAGCGCCGTGGCGTGCAGCCCGCCAAGGCACACGTGCGCCCCGCGCGCACGGTAGTGGTCGGCATAACGATACGCCCGCGAGGCGTTGGTAACGTAGGTCTGGATCAGCACCAGCTCGGGGTCGTCGTCCAGCCGCAGCCGCTCGACGTGCTCGTCCTGCAGGTCGACCTCGTCACCCGGCCCGAAAAAGGCCGCCAGCGTGGCCAGCCCCAGCGGCGGGAACAGCGAGTACTTGATCGGCCGGAAGAACGGGCTCCGGGCCTCGGTTAGTGCGGGCAGGATCAGCTTGGCGCGCATGGCGGCGGGTTCGGTGGCGGAACGGGCCCCACGCTGCCGCCCGATTGTGAAGCCCCGATGAGGGCGGCGTGAAATCCGCGCGCGTCACCCGCCGCCCCGCGGCCCCCGGCCCCGCGTCGCAACCCGCGGCCCGCGGCCCCCGCCCCGCGCCGCGCGGAACTCGCTCGGCGAACACCGGGCGTGGGCGCGGAACACGGTGGCGAAGTAGGCGCTCGAGGCGAAGCCGCAGTCGAGCGCCACCTCGGTGATCGAGCGGCGGCCGTCCGCCAGCAGCACCTTCGCCCGCTCGACCCGCAGCTGCTGCAGGTAGGCGAGCGGCGCAAGGTTGGTGAGCTTGCGGCAGTGGTGCGCAAACCGCGTGCGACCCAGCCCGGACTGCGCCGCCATCGCCTCCAGCGTCCACGGCTCGTGCAGCTCCCCGCCCAGCCGCGCGAGGAACATCGCCACGCTGCGCTCGCCGCAGGTCAGCGACACCCGCCGCGGCGGGTCCTGCCGCCGCAGCAGCTCGAGCACGCACACCAGCAGCTCGTTGACCACCAGCGTCAGGCGCGACGCCGCCGGCCGCCCGCCCCCCGCCCCGGCCCCGACCAGCTGGCCGAGCGCCGCAAAACAACGCCCGATCTCCCCCGTCCCCGGCCACACCGGGTGCTCGTTCTCCCGCAGCAGGGCGGTCAGTTCCTTGAGGTCGGCCGCCGCCATCACCAGCCACGGCGGCCACCGCCATGGCTCGTGCGGCTGGCGCACCCCCACGTCCAGGATCAGCCAATACAGCCGGCTCGCCGCAACCGCCGGCCCCCCCACGCTGTGCGGCTGCCACGGCCGCGTGATCGTCAACTGCCCCGGACCTAACGGGTAACGCCCGCCGTCGACCACGAACTCCAGCCGGCCGCGGTCCAGGTAGGTGATCTCGATCCCCTCGTTGCGGTGCTCGGCCAGCCCCCACGACTGGTCGTGCACCGCATCCCAGAAACCGACGCTGGCAACCTGCGGCAGCACCCCGCGCGCCAGCCGCCGCCCCGGGTAGGCCCCCCGCGCCAGCGCCTCGAGACGCACCTCGCCGGCCGCCACCGCCGCCACCAGCGGGTCGCACGTGTCCGCGCGGTGCATCCCGCCCGCCCCGTGGAAAACCGCCGAGCGCCGCCGCATGTTTCAATATTTACCAGTGGGCGCTGGCGAAAGACAAGCCGATTCGCCCGCGCCACCATTCCCCACAACCATCACCACCCAACCACCAGCCAACCACCACCTCTCATGGGCACCATCGGCATCGGCATCAACCTCGAGTTCGTCCGCCACGAGGACAAGTCGTTCGAATGGGGCGTCACCAAGGCCGCCGAGCTCGGCTACGAATACGTCGAGCCGATGCTCCACTGGGGCCGCGAACTGCTCAGCGAGGCCGGCTACTTCCACAGCGTCTCGATGCTCGACGACCCGCTGCGCGTCCGCCGCGCCTGCGACGCCGCCGGCGTCAGGCTCTCCGGCTTCTCCGCCCACTGCCCCCTGTGCAAGCCGGACATCAGCACCGACTACCTCAAGCAGGCGGTCCGCTTCGCCGCCGAGTGCGGCGCCCCGGTGGTCAACACCGACGAGGGCCCGAAACCCCCATGGACCACCGCCGAGGAGGACCACGTGCTGATGCGCTACGTCCTGACCCACGCCGCCAGGACCGCCGAGCCGCGCCGCATCCTGGTCGGCCTCGAGCCCCACCAGCAGTACTCCGGAAGCCCCGACGGCCTCGACCGCATCCACGCCCTGGTCGACTCGCCGGCGATCGGCATCAACTTCGACACCGGCAACAGCTACCTCTGCGGCCACGACCCCTACCAGTGGCTCGCCCACGTCGCCAGCCGCCTCGTCCACCTCCACGCCAAGGACATCTCGGTCACCCAGTCCGACGCCGAACGCGGCCAGGTCACCGGCACCCCCGTCGGCTGCGCCTGCGGCGAGGGCGTGATCGACTGGCAGCGCGTGATCGAGATCTGCAAGAACTGCCCGCGCGACATCGTGCTGTCCGTCGAGTGCGGAACCGTCGAGCAGGCCGCCCGCAGCATCGAGCACCTCCGCGCCCTGCGCGGGTTCTAACACGCCACCACCCCCGCACCCACCGACCCCGCCATGACCCCCGCCCACCCCCGCCAGCCGCCGCCCCCACGCCCGCCCGCCGCCCGCGCACGGGCCGCCGCCATCGCCCTCTCGATCGCCCACCTCTCGATCGCCCACCTCGCCGCCGCCCCCGAGCCGCTGCCGCTCCGCGCCCCGGACGGCGGCCCGCAGGTCGCCCTCTGCCAGCCCGCCGCCAACCCCAACAAACCCTACGTCGCCCAGCTGTTCGCCCCCGGCGAGCCGCCGCTCGGGCTGTTGGACGACTCGCCGCCCGACCACTTCCACCACCACGGGCTGATGCTCGCGCTCGGCGTGGACGAGACCGACTTCTGGGGCGAGAAGGACACGCCCAACGCCGGCCGGCAGGTGCCCGCGGGACCCGCCGCCCCCGGCCCGGGCAGCCTGCGCCAAACCCTGCGCTGGCTGGCCACCGACGGCACCCACCTGTTGGACGAGGTGCGCGAGGTGCGCGTGCGCGCCGCCGGCCAGGGCCCGCAGGCCGTCCACTGGCTCGACTGGCGCTCGGTGCTCGCCCCGGCGCCGGGCCGCGCCGCCGTGAAGCTGTGGGGCCGGCACTACTTCGGGCTGGGCATGCGCCTGCTCCCGCCATGGACCGGCGAGGACGGGTTCGTGTGGCCCGACGCCGCCCGCCAGAAGACGGTGCGCGGCGACGAAAAACTGACGCCGGGCGCGTGGTGCGCCGCCAGCCGCGAGGTCGACGGCCGGCCGGTCACCGTGCTGATGGTCGACCACCCCGCCAACCCGCGCCCGGCTCGCTGGTTCACGATGGGCGTGCCGTTCCGCTACCTCGCCGCAACCATGGACCTCGAGGAGCACCCGGCACGCCTCGCGGCCGGCGAATCGTGGACCCTGCGCTACGGGGTCGCCGTGCTCACCGGCCCCGCCGACCAGGCCCGCCTCGCCCGCCTCGCCGCGGAATGGAAGACCTCCAGCCAGCCACCACCAACCCCAGACCCACCGCAATCATGAACACCCGCCCCGACACCCATGACTCCCCCCTGCCCCGCCGCACGTTCCTCGGCCGCTCGGCCGCTGCACTGGCCGCCGCCGTGGCCGCACCGGGCGCCGCCCGCGCCCAGGCCACTCCGCGCAAACCGCTGGGCGTCGGCTTCATCGGCTGCGGCGGCCGCTCCGGCAGCCACTTCCACATGGTCCGCCAGCTGCGCGACGAGCTGAAGCTGCCGGTCGACATCGTGGCGTGCTGCGACATCTATCGCCCGCGCCGCGAGAAGCGCCAGGCCGAGTTCGGCGTGAAAAACGCCTACCCGAGCTGCCAGGCGCTGCTCGAGGACCCCGCGGTCGACCTCGTGTGCATCGCCACCCCGGACCACCAGCACGCGCCACAGGCGCTCGCCGCGGTCAAGGCCGGCAAGCACGTCTACTGCGAGAAACCGGTCAGCCACTGGAGCCAGTACGCCGCGACGCGCGAGCTGGCCGACGCGGTGGCCGCCTCCAAGGTGGCGTTCGTCTGCGGCACCCAGGCGATGAGCGACCCGGCGTGGCGCAAGATGAAGGAACTGGTCCGCGCCGGCGCAATCGGCCAGCCGATCCACGCCGAGGTCGGCTTCTTCCGCGTCGGCGACTGGGGCGAGCGCGAAATGCCCGTCGACGACCCCAATGCCAAGCCGGGCCCCGACCTCGACTGGGAGGCGTTCCTCGCCCCCGACCGGCCGGCGGCCCCGTTCTCGGTCGACCGCTTCTTCCGCTGGCGGCTGTTCGCCGACTACGCGGGCGGCCCGGTGACCGACCTCTATCCGCACTGCCTCGCCCAGGTCGTCGACATCCTCGACCTCGGGTTCCCGGAACTGGTCGCCGCCATCGGCAGCATCTCGCGCTACCCCTACGAGCTGCGCAGCGTGCCCGACACCTTCCACCTGCTGGCCCACTACCCGAAGGGATTCTCGCTCTCCCTCACCGGCACCCAGGGCAATGACTTCCAAACCACCCCGCGCCGCGGCGCCGGCCAGCGCTGCCCCGTGATCCGCGGCTGGGACGGCACGCTGTGCGTCGATCCTAACAACCGAGAGATCGCCTGCTTCGCCACCGAGGGCTCGCCGCGGCCGAAGTCGGTCGAGAAGTTCCCGATCGAGGGCTCGGAAAACAACCTGCTGCTGTGGAAGAACCTCGTCGAGTGCGCGCTCGAGGGCCGCACCGACACGTGGAGCCCCATGGACCTCGCGTTCCGCACCCAGACGCTGCTCCAGATGGCCATGGCCGGACACCTCGCCGGCAAACTGGTCCGCTTCGACCCCGCCACCCGCGAAATGATGCTCTGATCGCGCCCCTCGCCCAGTGCCACATGCGTCCCGCTGGTGCCCCTTCCCCTGCAAGCCAAGCGAGCCTGACTCCCACTCGTCACTCGTCACTCGTCACTCGTCACTCGCCACTCGCCACTCGCCACTCGCCACTCGTCACTCGTCACTCGTCACTCGCCACTCGCCACCAGCTCCTTTTTGATCGCCCCCGCGGCGCCGCCCGGGTTGACTCGCAGCATGCCGCCGCAGCTGGACGCCGCCTCCCCGCTGGCCTGGCTGGCGGCCGCACACATGGCCCCCGCCAGCCTGCTGCTCGGCTGGATCGAGGCCCGCTTCATCGCCCGCAGGGTGCGCCTCAGGAACCACCGCCGGCTGTGGCTGGCCCTCACCGCGGGCAACTGCGCCGCGGCGTGGTCCGCATGGGCGCTCCTCCACCTCGACGGCGGGCCGCTCCAAGCCGCCATCCACCACACGCCGTGGGCGTGGCTGCGCTGGGTGCTCGCGGCCGCCGTGCCCCTCACGTTCGCGGCAATGCTCGGCGTCGAGGCCCTGTTCCTGCTCCCGTTCGCCCGCCCGGGGCGCGTTTCTAACATGAAAGCCCGGCGCGCGTGGTGGCGCGCCTTCCTCCACGCCAACCTGCTGACCGGCGTGCCGCTGTTCGCGCTCTACGGGCTGCTCTCGTCGCACTCGCTGCTGTGGCACACGCACCCGGTCGGCGCCCGCCGCTCCGGCCTGTTGGACGGACCCCGGTTCACCCTGTTCCTCGTCCGCGACGGCGGCCGGGTGACCACCCTCGACCTCCCCTCGCTCGCGCAACGGGAACTCGCCACCCTCGACCGCTCGCTCGCCGACCCGGTGTTCCGCTTCGCCACCGACGCCGCACCCGGCACCACCCTCGACCTCGCCAACGCCGCCCGCCCCAGCGTCCTGCGCACCCCCGTGCACGTCTTCCAACCGGGCGAACAACTCCCGGCCATGGACGCCACCTCGCCTCTCACGATCCACGCCTACCTGACAGACCCCGCCGGCGAGGGCCCGCGCTTCGCCGGCGCCACCACCACCGCCGCCACCACCCGCACCGCCGCCACCGGCTTCTCAGCCGCCGGCCGCACCCTCGCACTCGCCTCCCCACTGCTCGCCCTCCCACCACGCGAGGCGTTCGTCCTCCCCGATGACCGCCTCCTCCTGCTCGCCGGCGACCGCCTGCTCCTCGCCGACCCCGCCGCCCAACGCACCACCGAGATCGCCCGCGCCCGCCGCGTCCTCCCCGTCCTCCACGCCGGTGGCCGTTAGATTCGCCCCGCGGCCTCGACCGGCCTGCGGGCATCGTCCCTGCCCGCCGGCACGCCAGCCGCCGCGCGCTCAGAACGCATCCGTCACCCGGTTGACCCGCGGCTTCTCACCCTCCTCGACGATCACCTCCACCACGTCGAAGCGCCACGGCAGCTCGCGGGTGCCCAACATCCTGAACCACGCCTCCGCACCGCGCTCGATCAGCCGCTGCTTGTCGGGCCCGACCGCCTCCAGCGGCCGCCCGCGGCCGCCGGCCCGCCGCGTCTTGACCTCCGCAAACACCAGCACCTTGCCGTCGCGCGCGACGATGTCCACCTCGCCGCCGTGCGGGGCGCGGAAGTTCCGATAGAGCACCCGGCAGCCCGCCCGCCGCAGCCACGCGGCGGCAATCCGCTCGCCAAGGTCGCCAACCCGCCGGCGGTCGAGCGGCGCGCCGTCAGCCGCCGTCAAGCGGCAGCGCGAGCTGGGCAACCGGCTGAAACGACCGGCGATGCGCGCGACAAGGCCCGTGACGGCGGAGAGCATCGAGGTGCTCCTTTGTGCCATACCCCTTGTGGCGCTCAAACCCGTAATCCGGAAACTCGCCCGCCAGCGCCACCATCAGCCGGTCCCGCGTGACCTTGGCCACCACGCTCGCCGCCGCAATCGACAGCGACTGCCCGTCGCCCTGCACCACCGCCTCGTGCAGCCACGGAAACCCGGGCACCGGCAACCCGTCGACCAGGCATACGCCGACCGCCAGCCCGAGCGCCTCGACCGCCGCCACCATCGCCCGGTGCGTCGCCCGCAGGATGTTCAGCCGGTCGATCTCCGCGGCCTCGACCACCGCCACGCCCCACCGGACCGCACCGTCTCCGGTCAGGCGCTCATACCACTGCTCGCGCCGCGCCGCCGACAGCCGCTTCGAGTCGTCCAACCCGGCACCCGCAAACCCTTCCGGCAACACCACCGCCGCCGCCACCACCGGGCCGGCCAAGGGGCCCCGCCCGGCCTCGTCGATGCCGGCCACCGGCGCGATCCCGCGCGCCAGCCACCGCCGCTCATGCGTCCAGTCAGGCACCCGTCAATCCTGCAGCTGCGGCCCCGCCCAGCGCGACTGGGAAATGCCCCGCGTGCCGAACAGCTGGGTCGCGCACACGCACCCCTCCCCGTCGGCCGCGACCCCGATCCCGGTGAGCCCCCACTTCTGCGAGATATTGGAAAGGTGCCCGGGCGAGCCCAGCCACACGCGCACCAGCGTCGCCCCGACGTTGCCCCCACCGGGGCGGCCGGCGATCACGTTCTCCGCCAGCGCCTCGATGTTCATCGTCCGCCGCGCCATCAACTCGCGCTCCTCGAACCCGTAGTGGGTCACCGTCGACCCGTAGAGCCCGAACTTGCCCTGGTTGTCCAACATGAACTGCGCGTGCCGCCGCGCCAGCGCGTCGAGCCCGCCATGACGCCGCAGCCCGCCAAGGCCCTGCGCCTGTCGGTAGTCGTTCACCTGGTCGAGAATCTGGTCCTCGATCGCGGCGCAGCGGCCGCTCGGCGCGCTCATCTCAACCCGGGTCACCAGGGAGTCGGACGCACACGACGCCAGCAACACCCCCAGCCCCGCCACCATCAACCGCACGGGCAGCGTTTTCATCTCGGTAAGAACAGCAGGCCGAGCAAATCATGGATCGGCGGAAATTCCAAACGGGAAGTTGCGGCCGGAACCGGAAAACCACAGAATTGTCCGCTCCGGCGTGCATTTGTCCGCCCTTCCACCCCGGCCGGGGGCGGTGTTTTTGCCCCCTCTGCCTCCCTCTGCGGCCAACCGGCCCATGGGCCCATTTCTTTGCTGACAACCGGCCCTGCTCGCACCTAGGTTCAAGGTGAACTGAATAGCTCTTGATCCCCGGATTCAGGGGCCTCCCCAAAAGCAGGCCCGGACCGCGCTTCGCGGCCCGATCCGGCCTGCAAAAACCCCAGCCAAACCAACCACCAGCCATGAAAGCTCCCCGAGCTTTGCACCTGATCGCGACGCTCGCAGCCCTGTCGCTGCCCGCGACCGCCCAACTCAACACCGGCCTCCTGTCCTACTGGGCCTTCGACGGCGACCTGACCGACTCCGGCCCTGGCGCCGCCAACGGGACGCTCGTCGGCACCAACACCACGCCCGCCTTCACCGCCGCCAAGTTCGGCCAGGGGATTGACCTCGACGGGGCCGACCAGCACGTCGCGATCCCCGGCTCGGAAGAAACCTACGAGTTCGCCTTCAACCCCTGGACCATCGTCGGCGACCCCGTCCGCACCCTCCAGCTCACTGGCGGCCACCTGACCGTCTCGGCATGGTTCCGCGTCGACTCCTTCGACACCAACTGGCAGACCCTGATCTCCAAGGGCGAGGGAACCGACTGGCGCATCGCCCGCACCAGCTACTCCACCCCCTCCAACCACCTCGCCTTCTGCGGCGGCTCGGCCGACATCCCCCCCGATGACAACACCGGCCCCGAAGTCCACGACGGCGGCCTCCACCACCTCGTCGCCGTCACCGACCAGACCGCCGCCACCCGCTTCTACGTCGACGGGGTCCTCGTCGGCATCGGCGCCCCCCCGAACGTCGGCGATGCCGACCGCCTCATCCTCATGATCGGCGGCAACCCGGAAGTCGACCCGCCCTACCGCCGCTGGAACGGCGTGATCGACGAGGTGATGATCTGGCAACGCGCGCTCAGCGACGGCGAGTGCCGCGGCCTCTACAACCTCGGCGCCGGCATCGACGGCGCCGACATCCTCGCCAACTCCGGTGCCGCCACCACCGACGCCGACAGCGACGGCCTGCCCGACTGGTGGGAAAACGCCTACGGCCTGAGCACCAGCGACGACGGCTCCGTCAACCCCGCCAACGGCCCCGCCGGCGACCCCGACGGCGACGGCCTGTCGGGGCCGGAACAAAACTAGACACAGACGGTTCAAAACTGGACAGGGAGACGGTTCAAAACTGGATTTCCCGACGAGGGGTGGGATTGGGGCTGGACGCAAGGGGCGGCAGCTTGAGCATCGGGGATCGTCCGCAGGATACGGCTCTGCCGGAGGGCAACCGGAGCGGCGGGCGCTGCCACTGGGAGGCATTCCCGGATGCCGCGGCGCGCCGCGTGTGCGCCGCGGCGTTCAGAGCCAGGGGGAAGGGCTCCCGTGGCCCAATGCGAAAAACTCCGGGGGCCCGGGGGCTGGCCCCCGGCATTGCGCGGAAAGGTTGCGGGGGCCGGGGTGTCGGTGAGAGGCTCGGGGGGTGCAAACAACAAACGTTCAAAACAACTGGTTCACCGGCTGCCTGCCGAGTTTGTCAGGAGGGTTCTGAAGGACTTCAACCAAGGAGTGCTCGGCGCGGCGGACGCCGCGGCCCGACTGGAAGTCAGCCGCGCGCGTCTTTACCAGCTGCGCACCGGCTACTTGAGGGACAAGGCCGCATACTGCCCGCAAAGCAGCGGCGGCGCCCGCCGGGAGCAGTGGCCGGCAGCTGTGATCGACTTCCTCACGGGCTTTTTGCCGCTGCAAAGCCCTCCGAACTACCAACTGGTCGCCGACGAACTGCTGCGGCTCTGCCAGTTCAGGCGCGCCCGGTCCACGGTCGAGGCCTACGTCAAGGCCCATCTGCCGCATCTGGTGGCCACGCCACCGGCCCGACCGAAGGGCTATCGCCGGTTCCGCCGCGCCCACGTCGGCGAACTCTGGCAGCATGACAGCTCCCTGCACCAATGGTGGCCGGCAGCGTCCAAACAGACCTTGGTGCTGAGCATCGACGACTGCTCGGGCCTGTGCGTGGCCGGCAGCTTCGTGGAGCGCGACACCACCTGGGCCCACTTCCTGCACTTCCGCAAGGCCTTCGAACAACACGGATTGCCCGAGGCGGCCTACACCGATGCCCTGAGCCTGTTTGGCCCCAGTTCCAGCCACGACCACACCGATCCGAGAAGCGAGTTCCAGCGCGCCCTGCGCGCCTTGGGCGTCGCCCATCTGGTGGCCCCCTCTGCCCAGGCCAAGGGCAAGATCGAACGCGGCTTCGGCACCTTCCAGAAGCGGCTCGTCACCTTGCTCGACCATGCCGGGATCCGCACTTGGCAGCAGGCCGATGAAATCCTGCAGATGGAGATCAACCGCCGCAATCGCACCGTCAACCGCTCCACCGCCAAGGTGCCCATCGAGGTTTGGGAGCACCAGATCCTGGCTCGCACCGCGCGCCTGCGCCCCTGTCCGCCGGCCTCGTTGCTCGACCTTCACCTCTCGCTGCGCACCACCCGCAGGGTCAACCCGGGCTACACCATCGACTTCGACGGCACTACCTACGAAATCGCCCCCACCACCCGCAAGATCGTCACCGCCTTGTTCCATCCGCGGCGCAAACTCTGGGTCCTCGAGCAGCCACCCAAGGCCACCTGGCCCAAGATCCTGGGCCACTTCACCCTTTGAAAGCCGTCCAGTTTTGAACCGTCTCGGACACGCCACAACGACCAAACCGGCACCCTGAACTGTTCATAATTTCAGTTCCCGCTTCCGGAACACCTTCGCCAGCCGGTTTTTCGCCCTAACAGATTGTCTAGTTTTGTTCCGGCAACAAATCCAATTTTGAACCGTCGCCGACACCCCGACGGCGACGGCCTCGCCAACTCCGCCGAACTCGCCAACAACTCCGCCCCAGCCCCACTCGCCGGCGACGTGGTCGCTGTCGACCCCACCGACACCGACGCCGACGGCATCGGCGACCTCGAGGAAGCCACCCCGGGCAGCGACGGCTTCGTCACCGACGGCGGCTCCCGCGATAGCGACGGCGACGGCCTGGCCGACGCCGACGAACTGCTGGGAATCGACGGGAACCCGACCACCGGCGACGAAACCAACCCGAGCGACCCGGATACCGACGACGACGGCGCCCACGACGGCGCGGACTACGACCCCAACAACCCGGACTCCGACACCGACGGCGACTTCCTCACCGACCTCGAGGAACTCAACGGCACCTACAACCCCTTCAACGCCGGCATCAACACCGGCGCGCCCGGCGAGCCCACCAACCCGCTCACCCAGGACACCGACGGCGACGGCGTGCCCGACGACGGCGAGGTCAACGGCACCTACACCACCTTCGTCACCGACCCCAACAACCCGGACACCGACGGCGACGGCGTCGATGACCTCAACGACATCGACCCGCTCGACCCCGACACCGACACCGACGGCGACACCATCCTCGACAAGGACGAAACCAGCGGCGACGGCAACCTCTACGACGGCTCCCCGACCGACCCGCTGCTCGCCGACACCGACGGCGACGGCCTCGACGACTACCAGGAGAGCCACCCCACCGCCCCGCGGCCGGTAACCGACCCCAACAACCGCGACACCGACGGCGACAGCCTCACCGACCTGGTGGAAACCAACACCGGCACCCTGGTCAGCGCCTCCGACACCGGCACCGACCCGCTCAACCCGGACTGCGACGGCGACACCTACCCCGACGGCGCCGAGGTCGCCTACAACTCGAACCCCTTCCTCAACACCTCGGTGCCCACCCCCGCCACCAACCAGCTGATCGGATACTGGAAGTTCGACGGCAACCTCACCGACCGCTCCCAGACCGGCGCCAACGGCACCATGGCCGGCCTCAGCGCCACCGAAACCTATGTCGCCAGCAAGGCCTCCGCCTTCGGCCAGGCCATCGACCTGAACGAGCCCAACCAGCAGTACGTCGCCATCGACACCGTCCCCGAAAACACCTTCGACGCCGTGGGCGGCAACCTCACCATCTCGGCCTGGTTCAGGTGGGAGGGCTGGACCAGCGACTGGCAGGCGCTCATCTCCAAGGGCGACGACCAGGCCGACTACCGCATCGCCCGCCGCGGAGGGTCCAACTACATGAGCTGCGTGCTCGGCAACTGGACCGGCGGCGGCGGCAACGACCTGCCGATCAACGACACCGGGCCGCACAACACCAACCCCAACATCGCCAACTCCAACTGGCACCACGTCGTGCTGGTCAACAACGCCAGCGGCCCGTCCCAGTTCTGGGTCGACGGCACCCTCGTCCAGGAGGTCGACCTGCCCGCCACCCTGCGCGACAGCCCCTACTTCCTGTTCATCGGCGGCAACCCGCAAACCGGCGGCGACTTCCGCAGCTGGAACGGCTGCATCGACGAGGTCGCCATCTGGCGCCGCCCGCTCAGCCGCAAGGAAATCCTCCTCCAGCTCTGGAAGGGCGGCGCCGGCAACACCGTCCAGAAGCTGATCGATACCCCCGACACCGACGGCGACGGCCTCCCCGACCACCAGGAAAACAACACCGGCGAGTTCATCACCGTCGGCTACACCGGCTCGGACCCGAACTCGCCCGACAGTGACAACGACACCGTCGACGACGGCACCGAGGTCCTCCTCGGCAGCGACCCGAACTTCGACGACGACACCGACGGCGACGGCATCACCAACCACGAGGAGGCCAACGGCACCCTCAACCCGTGGCAGGGCGGCACCCTCGGCTCCGCCCCCGGCGACCCGACCGACCCGCTCGCCACCGACAGCGACGACGACGGCATCGCCGACAAGGAGGAAATCGAAACCGGCAACGACGGCTTCGTCACCGACCCCAACAACCCGGACACCGACGGCGACGGCTTCCTCGACGGCCCGGAGATCGTGGCCGCCACCGACCCGACCGATGGCGGGGACGCCCCGCCACCCCCGCAATTCGGCACCGGCCTGATCGGCTACTGGCCGCTCGACGGCAACCTGGCGGAAACCTCCGGATTCCGCGCCGCGGGCGTGCACGACGGCGTGGTCGCCGGCGGCGGCACCCTCCGCTACACCGCCTCCGCACACCCCGGCCTCGGCCAGGCGATCGACCTCGCCAACAACGACGTCGCCGTCCGCGTGCTCAACAGCCGCACCAGCGACGCCGGCTACATGGACACCTTCGACGCCCACCTCAACGGCGGCACCGGCACCGCCCGGATGACGATCGCCTTCTGGGCCCAGGGCTTCCCCTCGGGAGGCTGGAACCCGTGGGTCGCCAAGCGCGGCGAAAGCGGCGAAGGCTATCAGATCCGGCGCTGGGGCGACAACCCCAACGGCTGCTTCACCCTGCGCGGGATGCCCAACGAGGACCCGAGCCCGTCCGGCGCCTTCAACCTGCTGGCCGGCCAGCCGAAGTGGCTCCACATCGTCGGCGTCTGGGACGGCGCCGCCGGCACCCGCAGGCTCTACGTCAACGGCGTCGAGGACGCCGCGATGACCCGCACCGACGACGACAACAGCTTCAACCTCGCCAGCGCCTACTCGCTGATGCTCGGCGCCCGCCACGACAACGCCGACCCTAACACCTTCGGCAACTGGTTCGACGGCCGGCTCGACGAGGTCGCCATCTGGGACCGCGCCCTCAGCGCCTTCGAGGCCTCCACCCTCTACGCCGCGGCCGCCGCCAACGGCAACTCGGTCCAGGACCTGATCGATGCCTGGCAGTTGCCCTCCGGCCCGATCCCGATCGCCTCCTACGGCTTCAACGTCGGCACCGGCGATTGGGAACTGGCCAGCACCAGCCTCAACCCCGCCCGCACCTACGAAATGTGGCGCAGCCTCCTGTTGGACGGCTCCGACTGGGTGGTGGTCGACTCCGTGACCGGCGTGACCAGCTACACCTTCACGGACCCCAACCCGCCAAGCCCAAGGGCGTTCTACATGATCGTCGACGCCACCCCGTGACCCCGTCCGCGGCGCCGACCCCGCGATTCCCCGCTGGCACGTTGGCCCGGCTTGCACTACAAGCCGGGCCAACGTGAGCCTGCACCCGCTGCCCGCCGCCCTGCTGGCACTCCTGTCCGCCACCGCACCCGCCACCGCCGACTGGCCCGCGTGGCGCGGCCCGCGCGGCGACGGGACCAGCACCGAACCGGACGTGCCGGTGGAGTGGAGCGCCACCCGCAACGTCGCATGGAAGACGCCGCTGCCCGGCCGCGGCCACGCCTCGCCGATCGTCTCCGGCGACCGCGTGTTCGTGGCCACCGCAATCGAGGAGTCCCAGGCGCGCTGCCTCGTCGCCCTCGACCGCCCGACCGGCCGCATCCTCTGGCAGCGCACCGTGGCCACCGCCCCGCTCGAGCCAATGCACGGGCTCAACAGCCCCGCGTCGAGCACCCCCGCGACCGACGGCCGGCTGGTCTACGTCACGTTCCTCGACCGCCAGCGGATGCTGGTCGCCGCCTATGACTTCGACGGCAACCGCAAGTGGCTCGTCCACCCGGGCCCGTTCGCCAGCGTCCACGGCTTCTGCAGCTCGCCGGTGCTGTTCGACGACATGCTGATCGTCAACGGCGACCACGACGGCGACGCCTACATCGTCGCCCTCGACCGCGCCACCGGCCGCACCCGCTGGAAAACGCGGCGCGAAAACCGGCTCCGCAGCTACTGCGCGCCGACGCTCGTCGAGGCCGCCGGCAGGATGCAGCTGGTCCTCTCCGGCAGCAACTGCATCGCCAGCTACGACCCCGCCACCGGCACCCGCCACTGGGTGCTGCCGGGCCACCCGACCGAGCAGACCGTCGCCTCGGTGGTGTGGAACCACGCCGCCCGCCTGCTGTTCATCACCGGCGGCTACCCGCGCCGCCACATCCTGACGCTGCGGCCCGACGGCCACGGCGTCCTGACCGACTCGGACATCGTGTGGCGCAGCACCAAGGGCGTCTCCTACGTCCCCTCGCCGATCTCGGCCGGCGACTCCTTCATCGTGGTCGACGACAACGGTGCGCTGACCTGCTTCCGCGCCACCGACGGCGCCGTGCTGTGGCACGAACGCCTGCGCCAGTCACACCACGCCTCGCTGGTCTCCGCCGACGGCCACGTCTACTGCCTCTCGGACGCCGGCGTGACCACCGTGTTCAAGCCCGGCCCCGCGTTCGAACCCCTCGCCCGCAACGAAATCGACGAGGAGTGCTTCGCCTCCCCCGCCATCAGCCACCGCACGATCTTCCTCCGCAGCCGCCACCACCTGTGGGCCATCGCACGCCCCAAGTGACCGCCGCGCCGCCGGCGGTCTAACAGTTGCTAACACGTTTTTGCGCCCGCCCCTCAGGGCCGCAGGAACACCCTCGCGCGGTGGAGCAGCGCCAGGATCAGGAACAGGACCACCGCGTTGCCGGAGGCCACCAGCACCTCGTGGCCACCGGGCTCCATCCACTGCTTCAGCCCGGCGAGCAACGGCTGCGTGATGCTGGCGAAGCTGATGGCGTTGGCCTCCGGGCTGAGCATGTAGGCGACGATCGAGTTGGTGCCGATGACCTGCAGGCCACCCGCCCAGCGCTTCCAGCCCGCCCAATCCGTGACCGCGAAGAACCCCGCCAGCAACAGCGTCGAGTAACCGGACGAGACGAGGACCATCGAGCTGCTCCAGATCGGCTTGATCACCGGGGCCACCCCGAGCGCGTCTAGCAGCCAGCCGACCGCCGCCGCGAGCGCGCCCGCCCCGGCGAGGGTCAGGAACTTCCGGCCCGGGCCCAGCCGCGCGGACTTGAGCACCGAACCCGCCGCCACCCCGCTCAGCACGGTGGCGATGAAGTTCAGCGAGCTCAGGACCCACGTGTAGTGATAGTGCGGGCTGAAGTGCACGACGCCGCCGCCATCCACGCTCGCCCCGTCACGCCACTTCCCGAAAACCGCGATGTCGATCTTCTCCGCAAGGTTCCCCGCCGGCGTCCAGTCCCCGCCCAGCCGCATCGCCACCCAGAACGCCACCAGCAGGCCACCGGCCACCAGCAACTGGCGCCCGAGGCCCAGCCACAGGTAACACAGCGCCGCCCCCGCGTAGCCGACCGCGATCGCCTGCAGGGTGTTGGAAAACGGCTTGAGCACGGCCAAGTCGAGCGCCAGCAGGTTGCCCTGCGCAATGCAGCCGAGGACCCACAGCACCGCCACCCGCCGCCCGATCCGCACGTACGCCCGCGATTTCGGCAGCCTCGCCCCCTCCCCCACGTACTTGGCGAACGCCACCGGGATCGACACGCCCGCCATGAACAGGAACAACGGCATCACCAGGTCCCAACAGGTGAACCCCTGCCACGGCATGTGCGAGAACTGCTGCACCAGCCCCGCGGGCAGCAGGTCCCGGCCCGCCGCCACGTGCAGCACCGGCCCGACCATCGTCAGCATCAACAGGTCAAACCCACGCAGCGCGTCCAGCGAGGCAAGGCGCGGCGGCAACGGCTTCGGCGCGGATGGCTCGCTCACCATTTCTCCCAGTGGATGTAGTTGCGGTTGTAGCGCGTGCGCGCCTCCTTGCTCTCGCCCGGGCGGCCCACGGCCACCCCGGAAACCGGAATCACCGACGCCGGCAACCCGAGGATCTCGCGCACCCGCGCAACCCGGTCCGCACGCGGGTGGATCCCCAGCCAGCAGGCGCCAAGCCCCAGCGCATGCGCGCCCAACAGCAAGTTCTCGGTCGCCGCCGCGCAGTCCAGCAGCAGGTAGCCAAGCTGGCGGTCGTGCGCCGCGTCGAGGTCGCCGCACACGACGACCGCCAGCGGCGCCGCCGCCAGCAGCCCGGCGTTGGGCAGCGCCGCGGCGATCGCCCCCAGCGTCTCCCGGCTGCGGACGACCACGAAGCGCCACGGCTCCCGGCCCACCGCCGAGGGCGCCGCCATCGCCGCCTGCAGCAACTGCACGATCTCCGCCTCCGCAATCTCGCCGGGCCCGTAGACCCGGATGCTCCGCCGGCCAAACAGGAACTGCAGCTTGTCGTTGCCCGTCGGGCTCATCCTCTTCCCTTCCACGCCCCACCCTACCCCACTCACCCCGCCCTGCCAAGCCCGCCGTCACAGGCTGGCGGCTCCGGATGAAAGACGACCCCGACTGGTTCGACCAGCCCAACCCCTGGCAGCCAAGGCAGACCCTCCACGGCGAGCGCATCCTGGTCCCCGACGCCGACTGACCTGCTAGCTCCGGTCGCATCGCGAAAAATGCCGCTGCCATACGAATCGTCTGTCGGGGCCGGAACAAAACTAGACACAGACGGTTCAAAACTGGACAGGGAGACGGTTCAAAACTGGATTTCCCGACGAGGGGTGGGATTGGGGCTGGACGCAAGGGGCGGCAGCTTGAGCATCGGGGATCGTCCGCAGGATACGGCTCTGCCGGAGGGCAACCGGAGCGGCGGGCGCTGCCACTGGGAGGCATTCCCGGATGCCGCGGCGCGCCGCGTGTGCGCCGCGGCGTTCAGAGCCAGGGGGAAGGGCTCCCGTGGCCCAATGCGAAAAACTCCGGGGGCCCGGGGGCTGGCCCCCGGCATTGCGCGGAAAGGTTGCGGGGGCCGGGGTGTCGGTGAGAGGCTCGGGGGGTGCAAACAACAAACGTTCGGTTCCTCCGCAGAATTTGTGTTGATTTGTGACTGACTGCGGGCGCTTCCGGCAAGCACCGTCCTCGCTCCGGTCAAGCGGGCAGGCGGCATAAAATGCGGGGCGGCAGGGAAGTCGGGCGGGTTGCCCGGATTTATATCGCCTGCCCGCTTGACCTGCGCTGCGTGCGGGCGGCGGCGTGAACATCGGATAAAATGGGCGGTTTGAAAATCGGATGGGTGGAGGAGGCATTTTGGGTGCCGATCGAGTGGGTTTGATCAGGGGTCGATGCGGTCCTTCATGCGGAAGCTCTGGCCCTCGATGACGACGGTGTGGGCGTGATGGAGGAGGCGGTCGAGGACGGCGGAGGCGATGGTGGAGTCGTTGTTGAAGATTGTGGGCCAGTGTTTGAAGGCCTTGTTGGTGGTCAGGACGATGGAGCCGCGCTCGTAGCGTGCACTGATGACCTGGAAGAGCAGGTCGGCACCGCGCTGGTCGATGGGCAGGTAACCGAGTTCGTCGAGGATGAGCAGCGCCGGGGAGGTGAAGGAGCGCAGTTCGCGCTTGAGGGTGCCGTTTTGTTGGGCAGCATGGAGGGTGTTGACGACGTCGATGGCGGTGGCGAAGCGCACGTTGAGGCGCTTCTGGCAGGCGGCGTGACCGAGGGCGGTGGCGAGGTGTGTTTTGCCGAGGCCGACCAGGCCGAGGAAGATGACGTTGGCCTTGTCGTTGATGAAGTCGAGGCGGAAGAGGTCCTGGACCAGGAGGCGGTTGATCTTTTGGGGCCAGTCCCAGCGGAAGGAGTCGAGGGTTTTGATGACCGGGAAGCGTGCGGCCTTGATGCGGCGCAGGACGGCGCGGTCGGCGCGCAGGGCGGCCTCGCCTTCGATGAGTTGGGTGAGGTAGTCGAGGTGGGAGAGCGAGCGTTTGGCGGCGCTGGCGGCCAGCGGCCGGCAGTGCTCTTTGGTGAAGGGCATGTGGAGGGCTTCGAGGTGGCTGTCGAGCAGTGCGGTGGGATCGGTTTTCATGGTTGGCCGGAGGGTGGCTGATAGTGGGAGAGGTCGGCGGGGGGCAGCTCGAGATCGAGCAGGTCGCTGCGGCGGGTGAGGTGGAGAGGTCCGGGCGGCAGGGCGTGGCGCTGGTGTTGTTGGAGGATGTTTTCGATGTACTGGCTGGAGAAGGCGTGAGCCTCGGCGGCGTCGCGGATGGCGCGGGCGACCGCCTCGCGGCCGTGGATGTCGGCCAGGGCGACGATATGGTTGACGTGGAGGCGTGGCTGGAGGCTGCGGGTGCAGAGTTGGCGGTGGTAGGCTTCGGCCTCGGGGCACAGGGCGTAGAAGGACAGCAGCCAGGCGGCATCGCGGGCGCGGCGGCGGCGTTCGCGCAGGTCTTTGGTGTGGTCGGGGTCCTCGAAGTCGCGGTGGCGCTCGTAGCTGCGCGGGTGGGAGGCGACCAGGTTGTGGGCATGATAGAGGCAGAGCCGGTCGGCGAAGGCATGCAGGGTCAGGCGTTGGGAGGCGTAGAGTGCGGGCACCGAGTAGCGGTTGGTGTCGACGACGACGCGGCAGCGGTTGGTGACCCTCACGATGCGGGCCACGGACGTGTCGGCGGGCACCGGCGGCAGCGGGCGCAGGGCGGGGGCTTCCAAGGCGAAGAGTTCGCGCGGGGGCTTGCGGGTCTCCTTGTGGAGGCGCACGTTGGCCACTGCCTCCAGCCACTGGCGCGCGGCGACGTTGAGCGCGTCGAGGGCGGGCGGCACCTCCAGGCCGGCGAGGAAGTTGTTTTTGACGTAGCGGACGAAGTTCTCGACCTGCCCCTTTTCGTTGGCCTTGCGCACGTTGCAGGCGCGGGGGGCAAAGCCGTAATGGGCGGCGAAGTCCAGATAGCGGGGATGGAAGACTGCCGGCTGGCCGAAGCGGTGGCTCAGCACCCCGGTCTTGAGGTTGTCGATGAGCATCGCGGCGGGCGCCCCGCCGAAGTATTCGAGCGCGTTGCGATGGCAGCCGAGGAAGTGTTCCATGGCCTCCCCGCAGGTGAACTCCAGATAGCTCATGCGGCTGTGGCAGAGCACCATGGCAAAAAACGACAAGCGCCGGCGGGTGGCGCCCAAGGTGATGGTGCCGGCATGCGCCCAGTCGACCTGGGCGGCCTCGCCGGGAGCGAAGGCCAGGGTCAGATAGGCCGGCCGGCGCGGTGGTCGCACCGCGCGCACATACTCCTTGAGGATGCTGTAGCCGCCGGCGTAGCCGTGCTCGTCGCGCAGCTTCTGGAAGATCTGCGCGGCGCTGTACGGGTGGCGCTCCAGCCAGCGCACGATCAGCGGCTTGAAGGCGTCGAGCTTGCTCGGGCGCCGGGCGGCGTGGCGCCGCGGGAAGCTCTCCATGCGGGCGTAACGGGCCACCGTTTCGGGATCGATGCCCAGTTCGAGACCGATCTGGTTGAAGGAGAGCCCGCGCTCATGGTGATAGAGCCGGATCTTGCAGTAGGTCTCGTAGGGGATCATGGCGCCTCCTCCCCGATGAGAGCCCGCAGGATGTCGCCGACGCGGCGCACTCCGCCCTCGCGCGGCGCCGGTGCAATCGGTGCGCTCGCAGCGGCCCTCGGCGGTGGCCCCTCGAGGCTGAGCACCTGGTAAAACGGCCGCCGCCAGGCGATCAGCCCGGCGCCGACCAGTTCGTCGCGCGCCGCGCGCAGCCGGGCGGCGTCCAGTCCGAGCAGGTCCCCGGCGGTGGCGTCCGAGTAGTAGCTCAACCCCTGGGCGTCACCCACCGTGCACAACAGCAGGTAGAGCGCCAGCGCCTCGGGGCTACGGCCCCGGATGTGGCGCTCGCGCACCAGTCGTTGATCGATCCAGCTGAACTGGCACGGCACGTGCCGCAGCCGCTCGGGACATAGCACCGGTTTGGTCTTCATGGTTCACGGGGGCGGGACCCCCGGGCCTCATGCGCAGGATGTCCCGGCCGCGATCCAAGAACCGGCGGGCGCTGGCCGCGATGTCCTCTTGTAACGCATGACCAGTGACAACCGAGATAAGTCCCACAAGCAGAGCGGGTTGCGCAAACAAGGCTTCTTGTAACGCAACTCCCGGCACTGGATCGGCAACTGCCTCGACTTCAACGACTTGCGACTCGCAGGTCTCTTGTAACGTACCTTCACCCGCAGGCCTCTTTTTACGCCAGTAGCCGGGATGGGCCGCCCGCCATCGCCGCACCCGCTCGCAGCCATCCGCCCCGCGGAAGTAGTTTTCGTTCTCCGGACGGCTCAGCCACCGCCGCTGGCTGGCCGCCTTGGATGCCTTGCGGCACGCCGGCTTCGAACAGTACGACTGCCGCCCCCGGTTGCGGTGGTCACAGCGGTGCTTCTCGTTGCAGTTCAGGCACTTGAAGGTGGTCGGCTTGCTCATCGGCGGGCTCTGAACAAGCCGCCGAAACTGCCCATCGCGCCCCCGGCCGAGGAGTCAAATCCGCCCCGCCGCAACCCCGAACAAGACGCCGAACAAGACCGAGGAAGAACAGGTTTTCGGGAAGCCTTCGAACAAGACGCAGCCCGGCCGTCATCCGGTCTTCAAACCGCCAGGATCATCCGGCTTTCAGATCGGCGCCCGCACGAAGCCGTAGCCTGAGAAGCTCCACCAGTGGATCTCCGAACAGAAGCGTGATCGAGCGACGGGGCGTCCGGATTCAGCAGCAAGTGGAAACGGGGGATCGGTTTCGGCGGCCGACTCCAGCGGGGGCTTGCCCAGGCCGGAACAGGGCATCCGGGCATGCCCGGCGAACCCGGTCGTCGCGGCGCGCCCCCCCGGTTCAGCCATCATCGACGCCCGCACCCGACGTCAGCCCCAGCGACCGTCTCAAGGGCAAACAGAGTGGCTCGTGGTTGCCCCCCATCGCCGCCCGGCAACCGGAATACTCCCACGCTGAGGCTTAAAAATGGCAGGTAAATGGCAGGTGAAACCAATTTCCGTCAGGATGAAATCCGCGTAACCCATTGATTATCAATGGAGCCGGCTGCCAGATTCGAACTGGCGACCTGATGCTTACAAGGCAACTGCTCTACCACTGAGCTAAGCCGGCGCGCGGTCTCCCGCGGGGCGGGGGCGGCAAGCATGGTAGGGCGGCAGGCGCCTCCCGCAAGCCGGGAAATCCCAGACCCGCCGCGGAAAACCGCGTGAACACCGCGGGCTAGGCCCGCTCGGTGGCGCCGTCGGCCGCGGCGGGCGGGCCGGAGGGCGCGGGTGCCGGCCCGGCCTGGAGGGCGCGCTGTTCCTCGGCGGGCCTGCGCTGCTCCTTGCCGATGGCCACGCCGATCCAGCGGAACTCCTCGCTGTTGTCGAGCACCACCTTGACCATCATCGTCAGCGGCACGGCGAGGAACATGCCGATCGGCCCCCACAGCCAGCCCCAGAAGACGACCGAGAGCACGACCAACAGGCTGGACACGCCGAAGCGCTGGCCCATGAGCATCGGCTCGATGAAGTTGCCGAGCATGTTGTTGATCAGGATGTAGCCGCCGGCCACGGCGAATGCGCTGGGCAGCCCGGAGGAGACCAGCGCGAGCAGGGTGGGCGGCACCCCGGCGATGATCGAGCCAAACACCGGGATGAAGTTGAGCACGAAGGCGGTGATCCCCCACAGCAGCGCGAAGTCGAGCCCGGCGGCCCAGCACAGCAGGCCGGCCAGCACCCCGGTGGCGAGGCTGATGATCGCCTTGATGCCGAGGTAGCGCTGGATGTCGCGGGTGGCGCTGAGCAGGCGCTGGAAGTTCGGCCCGCGCGCGTCGCAGATCGCCTCGAAGCGCCGCCCGAACATCCGCGCCTCGGTCAGCATGAACACGGTCAGGATCAGGACCAACACCGCGGTGCTGAAGAAGTCGACGACCCGCCCGACCACGCCGGTGCTGACGTCCCACACCCGCTTGAAGTCGATCGTCCGCAGCGCCTCGATGTTGCGGTCGACCAGCTCGCGGATGCGCGAGGTCTCAACCGACGGCAGCAGGTTGGCGGCGGGGATCGTGCCCTCGTCCTCGTCGACCGGCAGCGCGCGGGGCGGGGTTTCCTCCGGCTGCTCGAGGCCCCAGTCCTTGAGCGCCTTCTCGAATGCGGCGTAGCCGTCCTCGATCTTGTCCTTGGTCAGGTCGTAGTACTTGCTGTCCCACTTGCTCTGGAGGTTGCCGACGAACGCGGCGCCGAGCAGCACCACGCCGGTCAGGAACGCGAAGTCGACCAGCACGGTGAGCAGCACGGCGACCAGGCGCGGCACCCGGTGCTCGATCAGCCAGTTGGTGATCGGGTAGCTGATGGCGGTGATGAAGAACGCCAGCAGCACCGGCATGAACAGCGGCTGGGCGACCTTCAACCCGGCGATGACCAGGATCAGGCAGCCGAGCAGGACCAGCATGTGGCCGGCGCGCGGCTGCCTGGTGATCGGTTCGCTGCTGCTCATCGGGACGCCCCTTGCTGCGGCCGGATGATACGTCAACCAGGCCGGCCCTCAAATGGATTGATGCGGAAAACGACGATTTCCGGCGCCGCGGCACGGGGCGCCGGCCGCGGCACGGCGTGGGCTACCCGTCCCCCGCCGGTTCGCCGGCCGGCTGCCCGCCGCGGGGGCCCTCGCCGGGCAGCACCAGCCCCGCGGAGATGATCAGCTTGGTGGCCTCCTCGAGGTTGAGGTGGCTGTTGATCACCCGCTCGTCGTCGACCAGCAGGGTCAGGCCGGTCAACGGGTTGGGGCTGGTGGGGATGAACACGGCGGTCTTGTGGGCACCGGTGTCGGGGTCGCGGTACGACCCGGTGACGAAGCCGATCAGCCGGCAGCCGGGCGAGGGGTAGTCGATGTAGGCGACGCTCTTGAACTTGCGGGGGCCGCCGAGGTTGCGCAGGGCGTCGACCATCTGCTTGAAGCCGGAGTAGAGGAAGCCGAACACGGGGATGCGGGTCATGGTGGCATCGAGCCACGAGAGGATCCGCCTGCCGGGCGCGTGGGTGACGGCGAAGCCGACGGCGAAGATGATGGCGACCGGCAGCGCGAAGCGGACGAAGTTGGCGCCGGGAAAATCGAAGCGCCAGAGGTCGGCGGCGTGCCGCGCCCCGCGCAGCCGGTTGAGCGCGCCGAAGATCCAGCCGTCGATGATGAAGTCGCCCACCTCGCGCAGCCCGCGGTAGACCAGCCCCAGCAGCCACAACGTGCCGGCGATCGGCACGAGGGCGGCGAGGCCGGCGAACAGCAACTGGGCCGCACGCCGCACCGCCGGGTGGCGCGCGGCCGCCGAATCGCCGAGGACCGGTGGTGCTTCCATGCCGGCGATCAAAGCGCGGATCGGCCCGCCGTGCAATCCTGCGGCATTGCCAGCCGGCCGGTTTGGCGTTCTATTCGCCGCCGTGAAGCGGCAACGGGGATGGCTGGCGTGGTGGGGGGTGCTCGGCTGGCTGCTGCTGGCGGCGCCGCTGCACGCCGGGCGTTACATCCTGTTGCCGGTCGGCGACAGCATGACCGAGGAGTATGGCTTCGAGATCCCGTTCTCGGCGCCCGAGTCGGACCCCTTCAATGCCAACACCGACAACTGGGTCGACACCCTGCGCCGGAAGCGCGGAACGGGCACCGGCGACGACTGGATCGACTTCGGCAGCTACAAGGACACCGCGGGCGCCTGGTTCGACCTGCGCGACGCCGGCCACAAGTACAACTTCGGCGTGCCCGGGTTCACCACCTCCGACTGGCTCGAGGTGCTGGACAGCGACGACCCGCTGGGCGGCAACCTGCTCTACTACCTCACCCGCGAGGAACTCAAGGACCTGCTCCCGGACGCCGCGGCGGTGGTCGTCTTCCTCGGCGCCAACGACCTCAAGCAGGACTACACCCACGTCTACAACGACACCGCGCCGGCCTCGTTCTATCAGGGGATCGTCGACCGCATCCTCGCGATCCGCAGCTGGCTGGTGGCCCGCAGGTCCGGGCTCAAGGTGATCCTGTGCACGGTGCCCGACGTCGGCGTCACCCCGCACGTATTGGAAAACTACCATGACCCGGTGAAGCGCGCCGGCGCGCGCGCCCGGATCGCCGCGATGAACGAGCTGCTGAGGACCGCCGCCGCCACGCTCCCCAACGTGGCCGTCGCCGACATCGACGTGGTGACCCTGCGCGTCGAGGACGAGGTGCCGCTGCTCGTCAACGGCACCCCGTTCGTCAACGCCGCCGACCCGGAAAACCCGCCGGACCACCTGTTCTGCCGCGACGGGTTCCACCCCGCCACCCTCGCCCAGGCGTTGATCGCCAACCAGATCGTCGCCGCCGCCAACGGGCTGTTGGGATCGGCGGTCGCGCCGCTGGCCAACCGCGAGCTGCTGGAGCACGTCGGGCTGAACCCCGACCGGCCATTCCTCGACTGGGTCGCGGGCCAGGGCGTGGCCGCGGCCGGGATGCACGACAACCCGGACGGCGACGCGTTCGACAACCTGGCCGAGTTCGCGCTGGGGGGCGAGGCCGCGGAGTTCAACCCGCCGCTCGCGCCGCTGTGGCTCGACTCCGGCGGCCCGCGGCTGGGGCTGGAGTGGCGGCCGAACCCGGCGGCACAGGGCTACCTGGACGTCGGCGCGGAATCGTCGACCGACCTCATGGCGTGGCAACCGGCGGCGGCCGCGGACCTCGGCGGCGGCACGTGGCGCGCCACCATCCCGGCAACCGCGCCGACCGGTTTCCTGCGCCTCAGGGTGCAACTGGCACCGTGACCCCGCGCGCGCGCCGCCCGGGTTTCCCGCCCTCCTGGCCTGCCCCCCACCGCCCCGGTCACGGGGGATCGGCGGCCGGCACCTCGGTGCGGCGGCGCAGCCGGTGCCTGAGCGCCTCGATCGCCACCGGCAGCAGGGAGATGGCGATGATCCCGATCACCACCACCTCGAAGTGCTGCTGCACCGCGGGGATGTTGCCGAAGAACCAGCCGGCGGTGACGATCAGGCCGATCCACAGCGTCGTGGCCACCACGCTGAAGGCGAGGAACCGGCCGTAGCTCATGCGGCCAGTGCCGGCGACGAACGGGGTCATCGTCCGCACGATCGGCACGAACCGGGCGATGATGATCGTCTTGCCGCCGTAGCGCTCGAAGAACGCGTGGGTCTTGGCGAGGTGCTCGGGCTTGACGATGCGCGGGAAACGCCGCAGCAGCCAGTTGCCGAACGCGCGGCCGATCCAGTAGTTGGTGTTGTCCCCGAGGAACGCCGCCAGGTAGAGCACCAGCGCGCTGATCCAGACGTTCAGCCCGCTCTCCGGGTCGGCCGAGATCGCGCCAATCGCAAACAACAGCGAGTCGCCCGGCAGGAACGGGGTCACCACCAGCCCCGTCTCGCAGAACACCACCGCGAACAGCAGCGCGTAGACCAGCGCGCCATACTGCCGCGTGAACTCCATCAGGTGGTCCTGCAGGTGCAAGAACAGGTCGAGGATCTCCTTCATGCCGCGGCCAACAGGCCCGGTTGCATGCAGGCATTCGGCGCCGCTGGCAAGGGAAATGCAGCGGCCAGGGAAATGCAGCGGCCTTCAAGGACCGCCCCACCCCAAACCTGCCGCAACCCCGTCAGCGGGAATCCTCCCAAACCTCCCCAGTGCCCGCCGCCCCACCGCCCGGCCGGCGTTTTCGCGCTTGGTGGCGGCCGCCGCGCGGACTAGGAACGGCGCTGCGCACCGCCGCCCGCCGCGCGGCCTGCCGCATCCGGCCATGATCGAAGTCGAACACCTCACCAAGCGCTTCGCCCGCCAGGTCGCCGTCCGCGACATCTCGTTCCGGGTCGAACGCGGGACGATCGTCGGCTTCCTCGGGCCCAACGGCGCGGGCAAGACGACCACCCTGCGGATGCTCACCGGCTACCTGCCGCCGACCTCCGGCAGCGCCACCGTCGCCGGCTTCGACATCTTCCGCCAGTCGCTGCAGGCCCGCCGCCGGATCGGCTACATGCCCGAGAACGTGCCGCTCTACCGCGAGATGCGGGTGCGCGAATACCTGAGGTTCCGCGCCCGCCTCAAGGGCCTGGCGCGCCCCGAGGCCCGCCAGCGGGTCAACGAGGTGATGGAAACCTGCGGCCTGGCGAGCGTCCGCCAGGCGATGATCAAGACGCTCTCGAAAGGGTTCCGCCAGCGGGTCGGCCTGGCCGACGTGCTGGTCCACGACCCCGAGCTGCTGATCCTCGACGAGCCCACCAACGGCCTCGATCCCAACCAGATCCGCCAGATCCGCGAACTGATCCGCCAGCTCGGCCGCAGCCGCACGATCCTGCTCTCAACCCACATCCTCCACGAGGTCGAGCTGCTGTGCACCGACGTGATCATCATCGACGGCGGACACATCAAGGCCGCCGACAAGCCGGCCAACCTGGTGGCCGACATGCGCGCCGCCGGCCGCGTCACCGCCGAACTGCAGGCCGACCCCGAGGCGGCCGCCAGCGCCCTCGCCCGCCTCGACCACGTCAAGCGCGTCACCCGCGAGGAAACCGACGCCGACTGGGTGCGCTTCCAAGTGCTGGTCGATTCCGGCGCCGACGTCCGCGCGGCGATCCACCACCTCGCCACCCGCTACGGCTGGCCGATCCGCTCGCTGTTCCGCCACGAGCCAACGCTCGAGGAGGTGTTCGTCGAGCTCACCCGCAAGGACTGACCCCGCCGCCTCACGTCCGGCGCTGCTCGGTCGGCTCCTTGATCACCTCAAGCCGCACCGGCACCACCCCGCGCGACACGAACCCCAGCCGCCGCGCCACCCCCACCGTCACGTCGATCACCCGGCCCCGGATGTACGGCCCGCGGTCGTTGATCCGCACCACCTCCGACTTGCCGTTGGCCAGGTTCGTCACCCGCACCCGCGTGCCCATCGGCAACGTCTTGTGCGCCGCCGTCGCCGCCTCGTTGTGCAGCCGCTCGCCACTCGCCGTGCGCGTGCCGCCATTGCACCGAATCGAGTAATACGACGCCTTGCCGTGCTGGATGTCGCTGATCCGCCAGTGGTCGCGCCCCCCGCGCGAAGCATGCGCGCGATCGGTCGTGCCACAACCGGCAAGCAGCAGCACCGCCGCCGCCGAACCAAGGACGAAACGCAGGGAGGAGCTCAATCGTGCCATCGGGGATTCGGCGCAGGTTCCGGCACGCCGCGCGGGGGGCTTAGACGCCCGCCTCCCACCCTGACAAGGGTTTTCGACCAGAAAATATTCACATTTGCGCAAATCCTCTGATTTGCCGGAAATTTTCCACTTTTGTTTCGGAAACCCGAAATTTCTCTCGCCCCGCCGGCCCGGGTCATGGTATCCCACGGTCGATGCTGTACACCCGGGCGACGAAGTCGGCTGCCTGCTTCGTGGCGGAGGATTTCCGCTTCGTGCGGAGCGTGCTGGCACCGGACTCGGCGCGGGCGGGGTCGGCACTGGGCCGGTTGTGGCATGATCCCGAGGCGCTGCGGGAGATCCTCGACCTCAAGGAGATCCTGCGGGCGGTGCTGGAGCGGCCGGTTGCGCTGCCGGTTTCCCCAGCGTTCTACTTCTACGTGCTGGTGCGCCATGCGTTCCTCGCGGCCGGCATCGTGGAGGCCGCGGTGGCGGATTACGTCTCGGAGGTGCTGGTCGAAAAACTGGAGGCGGCGGCGGACGACCGGCTGCGGTCGGTGGCCTCCGGCTACTCGCGGGCCGCGGACTTCATCACGATCCTGAAGCGGACGCGGGGCCGGCTGCGGTTTCACCTGCAGGTGGCGGCCGGCGACCAGTTCCTGGTGCTGGCGGGCCTGTATCCGGGCTTCCTGCGCCGGCGGGGCGGATTGACCGGGGCGCCGGACCTCGGGTTCTACGATGCGTTTGCGGGGCGCGTCTACCGGGACGCGGCGGACAACCCGGATGCCCCGGTGGATGCGCCGAAGGAGGCGCTGGGCACGCTCGCGGAGGCGCTGCCGACGGCGCGCCGGTGCCTGAACCGGGTGGCCGAGGAATACGTCTTCCTCGGCGACTAGCCTCAGTCGAGCACCTGAAAGCGGCGCACGGCGCGGTCGAGCGACCGCCCGAACAGGCGCGGCGGCCCAAGGTGCACCGGCAGCGGCGAGGGCAGGACCACGGCCGCCGCCCACTCGCGCAGCACACGGCCGCCCCGGCCGTCCATGCGCCGGGGCGGCCGCGCGATCGTCAGGTGGGGCAAGGGAGCCCGCTCGTCCAGAGGGCAGCCGGCGGCAGCGAGCAGGCCGGGACGCTGGCGGGCGATGACCGCAGCCAGCACGTCGGCACCCGCGCCGAACGCCAGCGCCACCGCAGTCGGCCGGCGCGGCCCCGGCAACAGGACCAGCGCCGCACCACCCGCCTCGACCGCCTCGACCACGAGCGTCGCCAGCCGGTCCCGCACGGCGGCGACGCGCTCGGGCGTCAGCCTGCCGAAGAACGCGAGCGTGACGTGCAGGTCGGCGGGTTGGAACCGCCGCAGGAACGGCGGCGCCCCGGCGAACACGGCTTCGAGCATGCCGGGGTCCACCGTCGCCGGCAGGGCGACGAACCAGTTGCCGGCCGGATCGGGACCGTTCACGGCGGCGCGGTGGCGCTGGCCCCGATCCCCCACACCTCCTCGACCATCCGCAGGCCGCCGGGGTCGAAGCGGCGCAACTCCGCGCGGTCGAACGGGAAGAAGTCGTTGCGGTTCCAGCCGCCCATCGGGGCCAGAACGGGATCCGGCCCGCGGATGTTTCAGCAGCGCTCGCAGCTCCACCGCCACGACCATCAGTCCCTGACGCCGAGGAATTCCGCCACCGCCCGCGTCACCGGGTCGCCCGGCCGGCCGAGATCGCGGTTGATCGTCAGGTGCGTCTTGCCCGCGACGGCCGCCACCGTGGCCGCACCACCGGCCGCCCGCAGCGCCGCCCCCAGCGCCTCCGACTGGCGCCGCGAATCCGCCCTCGCCGCCACGTGCAGCAGCAGGAACCGCGGCGGATCCACGATCGGCTTGAGCGCCGGCGAGGCGTCGCGCTGGCGCGCCGCGTCGGCGGTGAACGCCGCCAGGTACATCCGGCGCACCCGCGGCAGCAGCGCCGCGGCGACCTGCCGCGGAACGTCATAGCCCGCCCCGTCGAGCAGGATCACCCCGCGGATCGCACCCGCATCGGCACCCGCGGCCGCCAGCCGCCGGCGGTCGATGCCCGCCAGCGCCGCCAGGTGGGCGCCGGCGGAATGGCCTAACAGGAACAGCCGGCGCGGGTCGCCGCCGTGTTCCGCGGCGTGCTTGCCCAGCCACGCGACCGCCGCGCACACGTCGTCGATGTGCGCGGGATGGGTCACCGCCGGCGACAGGCGATAGTTGACCGAGGCGACGACGAAGCCCCGCGCGAGCAGCCACCCGGTCTTCGGCGCCACCAGCCCGCGGTTGCCCTTGTCGCCGGCCGACCAGCCGCCGCCGTGGATCAGGACCATCACCGGCGCGGGTTCCGCCGGCTTGTTTTCGGGCAGGTGGAGGTCCAGCGAGGTCAGGCGCGGGTCCGCCCCGGCGCGCTCGACATAGCGGATGTCGCGGATCACGCGGGCCCCGGCAGCGGGGCAGCACGCCACCAGCCCGGCCAGCACCAGCAGACGGACCATGCCGTTGAAACCCCACGCCCCGCCCACGGTTATCCTAAAAAGGAAAATGCCGGACCACGGATTGCGCGGGTTACGCGGATTTCGGAGCGGCTTGGTTCCCCTCGCCTGTTCACCTGCCGGATGAATCCGCCATCCATCGCAACTCATTCAACACCCGTGCAATCCGGGCAATCCGTGGTTTTCATCTCCGAATCCAGGTTGAAACCCCACGCCCCGCCCCCGGTTGTGGTTCTCCGGATCGGGAATCCGCCAGGCGGGCTGCGCTAGGTGGCCGCCGCCGCCCGGGTCCGGGCCCTGAGGTTGAGCATCTCGACGCCGAGCGAGAACGCCATCGCGAAGTAGATGTAGCCCTTCGGGATGTGGAAATGGAAGCCCTCTGCCAGCAGCGCGGTGCCGATCAGGATCAGGAACGCCAACGCCAGCATCTTGACCGACGGGTGCCGCGAAACGAAGCCGGAGACCGAGCCCGACGCGGCCATCATCACCGCCACCGCCAGCACGATCGCCAGCGCCATCACCATCACCCGGTCGGCCATCCCCACCGCCGTGATCACCGAGTCGAGCGAGAAGATGATGTCCAGCAGCGCGATCTGCACCAGCACCCCGCCGAAGGTCGCCGCGGCCGGGGCGATGCGCGCGCCCCCCTCGTCGAGGCGCTCGATCTTGTGGTGGATCTCGCGGGTGCTCTTGAACAGCAAAAAGCCGCCCCCGAGGATCAGGATGATGTCCTTCCACGAAATCGCCAGCACGCCCCCGTGCTCGGCCGCGTCCGGGATCATCCGCCACAGGAACGGCGCCACCGGGATCTCGACCAACGCCGCCGTCAGGCTCATCACCCACGAGATCGAGAACAACAACAGCAGCCGCATCACCATCGCCAGCCCGAGCCCCAGCAGCCGCGCCCTCGCCCGCTGCCCCTCCGGCAGCCGGTCGACCAGAATCGAGATGAACACGATGTTGTCGATGCCGAGCACGATCTCCAACAACGACAGGGTCGCCAGCGCGGCCCACGCGTTCGGGTCCGCAAGCCAGTCAAGGGACAGGGATGGCACAGGCCGAGGTGTAGGCGCCAGGCGGCCGGCAATCAAGGAGCGGGTGCGGCCCCCCGCCCCTGCTTCGCCCCGCGGGCTGCAAAGAACAGGCACGCGCCCGCAATCCGCTTGAACCCGCCACCCGGAAGCTTAGGCTTTCCCAACCATTGCCGGAGTCCCTCGAACAAGCCTTCCTGAGCTTCCAGGCCACCGAACGCAGCGCCTCGCCACGCACCCTGCGCAACTACGCGGACGCCTTGGCCGCGTTCCGCACCTGGCGCGGCGACGGCTTCCGCGGCTGGCGCCACTGCCGCGCCGATGACTTCCGCGGCTGGCTCTTCGACCTCGGCAAGCGCAACCTCGGCCGCGCCACAATCCGCCTGCGCTTCGCCGCCCTGCGCTCGTTCTACCGCTTCCTCGTGCTGCGCCGCGGCCTGCCCGCCTCCCCCCTCGCCGGCGTCCAGCTGCCCAAGCCCCAACGCCCCCTGCCCGTGGTCCTCACCCAGGCCCAGGTCGAGGAACTCCTCACCCTGCCGCTGCGCCTGCCGCCCAGCCGCCAGGCCCCACCGTGGATGCCCCTGCGCGACGCCGCCGTGCTCGAGCTGTTCTACTCCTCCGGCCTGCGCATCGCCGAACTGACCGGGCTCGACGTCGCCGACCTCGACCTGTTAGGCGGGACCGTGCGCGTCCGCGGCAAGGGCGCCAAACAGCGCATCGTCCCGGTCGGCGACCCCGCGCTCGCCGCCATCGCCCGCTACACCCGCGAGGCCGCCGTGCGCTCCGGCCCGCTGTTCCTCAGCAAGCTCCGCCGCCGGATCACCGCCACCGCCGTCGACCTGCTCCTCCACCGCTACCTCACCCGCAGCTCGATCCCGTTCCGCGTCTCCCCCCACAAGCTGCGCCACTCGTTCGCCACCCACCTGCTCGACCACGGCGCCGACCTGCGCAGCGTCCAGGAACTGCTCGGCCACGCCTCGCTCTCCACCACCCAGATCTACACCCACCTCAGCCGCGAACGCCTCCGCCAGGCCTACGACCGCGCCCACCCGCGCGCGTTGTAGCTCCACGGCCCCCCGCCCGCGCCATCAGCCTGAATTCGGAAATGAGAACCGGGGATTGCGGGGATTACGTTGATTCAGAATGAGTTGGCAAGCGTGATGCCCACACCCAACGGATGATCGGAAGCTTGTTCGCAACCCTTTGATCATCCTCGAAATCCCCGGTTCCCGTTCCCGTTTCCAGGATAAGCGCTGACACAGGGCGCAGATTGAATCACCGCTTGTGCTCCCCCCCGCGCCCGCGGTCCGGAAAATCCGCGATCCGCGATCCGCAATCAAAAAAACCGGGCGGCCGCTCGCGCGACCGCCCGTGAAGTGCGTCCGGCCGTCCGCGCAAGGCGGCGGCCAAACCGTTTGAGTTAGAACGCCACGCTCAGCGTCGCGCCGGCAACGATGTAGTCCTTGCCCTGCGAGGTGCCGTTCTGGTAGCCGGTGTAGTGATATCCGCCGGCCCCGTCGATGTACCCGAACTCACGCCACGCGTTGTCGGTCACGAGGTCGCTGTCCGCGTCCGTGTACTTGATGTACGGCGTCAGGGTCACGTTCTCGATGATCTCCCACGGCAGCGCGGCGCTGATGTACCAGCCCTGGTAGCCGTCGCGGGTCGAGCGCCAGTTGAACGGGCCGTCCTGCTGCAGGCCGTGGCCGTCGGCGTAGCCGATGCCCGCCGCCAGGTCGAGGCCCAGGCACTCGGTCAGCTCGAACGACTTGGTGACCTTCAGGTCGACATACAGGCCGCTGTACTCCTCGATGTCATAGTAGCCGGTGGCGGTCAGGCCCATCTCCCACGGCAGGTCGACGCCCACCGAGGCGTAGATCTCGGAGGTGTTGACGTCGCGGTTGTCCGGGAAGAAGTAGTAGATGTAGCCCACTTCGAAGTTGAACATCCCGTACTCGGCACCCACGCCGGCATACAGGTCCAGCTCGTTGAAGCTGTCCCGCCAAGTCTCCTGATAGGGAGTCAGGACGTCGTCACCAAACACGTAGCTCGGCCCTTCGTCGTAGTCGTACTTGTCGTCGTTGGTCGACGCGTACCACGCGCCGGCATTGATCGACCAGCCGCCGCCAAGGTCGAAGGCCACGTCCACGCCGGCCTCCACCATGTCGTCGCCGAGGTCGACGAAGCGGTGCTCATACATGTTGTTGTAGCCGACGTGGATCTCCCCTTCGAAGAAATCCCGGGCCGGGGCGGGCGCCACCATCGGCGCCGGTTCAGTGACTCCTGCCACGGCGTAGCCGGTCATCACGACCGAGGCAGCCGTCAGGGCACCCATCATCTTGCTGTACTGGTTCTTCATGGTTGTGGTGGTTCAGTTGCTGATTGGCCCTCCCGCCCCCGCCGTGCGGTTGCGGAAGACCCTTGGATTGGAAGCACCCGGGATGCCAAGCAGCTCCGGACAACCTCCTTCGGAACTTATTTAAGAAGTCCGAAGCAATTCGTCCAGCAAAATTTTCGCTCCCGGGTGCACCGGGTTGCCGCCGCGCTATAGCCCCAAGCGCCGGTTGGGGCAAGGGCAAAAAGGGCGTGGCAGCCGGACGGCTTGGCGGCCGGCCGGGTGGCGGCGGGCGCCTTCTGCCCTTGCCAGCTGCCTCGGGCTGGCTGCTACTCTCCCGCCCGTGGCCCCTTGGCTGCTGATCGACAACTCGAACACCCGCACCAAGTTCGCCTTGGGGGGGCCGGAGCGCCTGCTGGACTGGCGGGGACGGATCCCAACCGGCGATGTCACGCCCGGCCGGCTTGCCGGACTGTTGGAAGGGATCTCGTTCGAAGGGGTGCTGCTCGGTTCGGTGGTGCCGGCGGTGGCGGCGGTGCTGCGGGCGTTCTTCGAGCCGCGGGGTCCGTTCCACCAGCTCAGCCATGCCAGCAACCTCGGGATCGGCATCGACTACCCGCAGCCGGAACAGATCGGCGCCGACCGGCTGGCCAACGCGGTCGGCGTCCATGCCCGCCACGGCTGCCCGGCGGTGGTCATCGACTTCGGCACCGCGGTGAGCTTCGACGTGGTGTCCGCCGCCCCCGCCTATTGCGGCGGGGCGATCGCCCCCGGGCTCGGCGCCATGAGCGACTACCTCACGCAACGCACCGCCCTGCTGCCGCGGATCGACCTCGCCGAACCGCAGCGCGCCATCGGCAAGTCGACCGCCGAAGCGATGCGGGCGGGGGCGGTGTTCGGCTACCGCGGGCTGGTCCGCGGCATCCTCTCCCGCCTGCTGGACGAGATCGACGGCCGGCCGGTGGTCGTCGCCACCGGCGGCGACGCCCAACTGATCGCCGCCACCATGCCCGAGGTCGACCGGATCGATCCCGACCTCACCCTCGACGGCCTCCGCCGGATCGCCGCACGCAACCTCCCGGGTTGACCCCGCCACCGCCCCATCACGACGGGGAAAACGCGGGGACTCGGGTTGCGGGTTCCGGGTTCCGGCCCGCACTTTCGCACACGTGTACGATCTTGCAGATCCGGGCCGCCGGCGGCGGGGCGCCTGATGGCGGGGCTTGTGGCGGAGGCCGGCGGGGGCTAAACGAGCGCCGATGCGCTTGTTCGACACCCTGAGCCGCCAGACGCGGGAACTGCGCCCGCTCGACGGGCGGACGTTCCGTTTCTACTGCTGCGGGCCGACCGTCTACGGCCCGGCGCACATCGGCAACTTCCGCACCTTCGTGCTCCAGGACGTGCTCCGGCGCGCCCTCGAGATCGGCGGCATGGAAACCCTCCACGTCCGCAACATCACCGACGTCGACGACAAGACGATCCGCGACTCGCGCGCCGCCGGGGTGCCGCTGGCGGAGTTCACCGCCGGCTGGACGGCGCGCTTCCACGCCGACTGCGCGCGGCTCGGCCTGCTCGCCCCGCACGTCGAGCCCGGCGCGGTCGCCCACATCCCCCACCAGATCGAGATGGTCCAGGCGCTGCTGGACCGCGGGCACGCCTACCGTTCCGACGACGGCTCGGTCTACTTCCGCCTCGCCTCGTTCCCCGGCTACGGCCGGCTCTCCCGCCTCGACCAGCGCGAACTCGAACTCGGCCGGACCCAGGCCACCCGCGCCAACGCCGACGAATACGCCAAGGACAGCCTCTCCGACTTCGTGCTGTGGAAGGCACGCCGCGCCGAGGACGGCGAGGCCGCGTGGGACAGCCCGTGGGGACCCGGCCGCCCCGGCTGGCACCTCGAGTGCTCGGCCATGACCCGCGCCTACCTCGGCCCGGACTTCGACCTCCACTCGGGCGGCGTCGACCTGGTCTTCCCCCACCACGAAAACGAGATCGCACAGAGCGTGTGCGCGTGCGGCGGCTCGTTCGCCGCCCACTGGTTCCACGTCGCCCACCTGATGGTCGACGGCGGCAAGATGGCCAAGTCGCTCGGCAACCTCTACACCCTCGACGACCTCTCCGCCCGGGGGTGGTCGCCGATGGAAACCCGCCACGTTCTGTTAGGAGGCCACTACCGCAAGCCGCTCAACTTCACCTTCGACTCGCTGCGCGCAGCGCGCGAGGCGCTCGGCCGGCTGGCCGAGGGCGAGGCGGCCCTGCGCCGTGCGGCCGGGATCGAGACCTCCGGGGCGCCGGCCCACGGGAGCCTGTGCGGGGTGCCGGTCGGCGGCGGCTTCGAGGCCGCGTGGCAGGCGCTGGAGGACGACCTCAACACCCCGGCCGCGCTGGGCGAGATGTTCAAGGCGCTCAAGCGGGCCGGCACGGCGTCCGGTGCCGACGCGGCCGCCGCGTGGCGCGGCCTGCACGCGATGCTGGCCGCGCTCGGGCTGGTGCTGCCAGACCGGGCGGCGGCCGTGGAACCGGTCGCCCCGCCCGCGGTCCGGGCGCTGGCCGAGCGCCGCCAGCAGGCCCGCGCGGCCCGGGACTGGGCGGCCGCCGACACCCTGCGCGACGAACTCGCCGCGCTCGGGTGGACGGTCCGCGACGCCAAGGACGGCTACGAGCTGATCCCAAGGTAGACTCCCCTGCGCTCCCGTGCCCGCCACCTCACTCGGCGGGCTGCGCCAGCCGCGCCGCAAACCGCGCGAGGTAGTCCGGCGCCTGGCGGTCGGCACGCACCTTGGCCAGCCACGCGGCCGGGATCCGGCCGGTGGCGTCGAGGCGCAGGAACGCGTTGAGCGCCAGCAGCACCGCGTGCTCGCCAGGCGCCCGGTCGAGCTCCGCCGCCAACGCCGCCAGCGCGCGCTCGCGGTGGCCGAGCACCGCCAGCGCGTGGGCCGCCGCCACCCGGTTGGCCGAGTGCGGGTCGGCCAGCAGCCGCTCCAGCGCCGGCGCCGCCGGTGCCGCGGCGGCCCCCAGGATCACGCAGCCCTGCGCCGCCCAGTAACGCTTCACCGGGTCGGCCGAGCCAAGCGCGCCCGTCAGCGCGGGCACGGCGGCCGGGTCGCGGGCGCTGGCGAGAAACGCCAGCTCGAGGGTTCCGGGAAGGTCGAACCGGTCGCTGGCCAGATAGTCGGCGACCGGCCGCCCGGGCGCCAGCTCGGCGAACATCGGCTCGGGGACGAGGCCGGTGTCGCGGGCCTCGGCCATGGTTTGGCGCAGCCGCCCGCGCATCGCGGCCAGGCGCGCGGCGTGGGCCGGCTCGCCGGCGAGGTTGCGGACCTCCCACGGGTCGGCCGCGGTGTCGAACAGCTGCTCGACCGGCTGCGGCGCCTCCCACAGCCGCCGGTGGCGGACCGCCAGCCGGCCACCCTGCCACGCCGCCCGCCACGCCCGCCACCCGGGCTGGCCGAACTGATAGAAGCTGTGCGGCGCGGCGGGCTGGTGCGGGGTGAAGCAGCGGATGTAGCGCCAACGGCCGTCGGTGATCCCCCGGCGCATCCCGTAGAGTTCGTCGAAGCGGTCGGCGAACAGGAACACCACCGCATCCGCCGGCGGGGCGGCCCGTTTCGGCCCGAGGAACGCCCGCCCCTGCATCTGGGGCGGGGCGGCCAGCCCGGCGAGCGACAGCAGGGTGGGCGCGAGGTCGACGAACGAGACGGGTTCGGCAACCGGCCGCCCCGGCTCAAACGGCGCCATGGCGCGCCATTTCGGCGGCACCCGCACCAGCAACGGAACCCGCGTGCCGGTGTCCTCGAGGTAGCGCTTGCCGCGCGGCGTGACGCCGCCGTGGTCGGCGTAGTAGAACACGATCGTGTCGTCCGCGAGCCCGGCGGCGTCGAGCCCGTCTAACAGCCTCCCGGCGGCGGTGTCGAGCGCGGTGATGCAGTCGTGGTAGACGGCGATGTCGGAGCGGACCTCGGGCAGGTCGGGCAGGTGGGGGGGCACGGCGACGCGGGCGGGATCGAGCCGTGGGGTGAGGGGGATCAGGCCGCGCGCGCGGTTGGCGCGCACCGTCTCTGGGAACAGGCAGCTCTCGTGGGAGACGGTGAGGTTGAAGACCGCGAAGAACGGCTTGCCGGCGGGGCGGTGCCGGTAGTGGGCGCGGCCCGAGCACTCGTCCCAGATCGCGCGGTCGTCGCCCTTGAAGTTGTAGTCGGTCTTGGCGTTGTTGGTGCAGTGGTAGCCGGCCTCGCGCAGGTAGGCGACACAGGGCCTGAAGCGGGCCGGGATCGGGTGGCGGCTGCGCATGTGCTGGGTGCCCTGGCTTACGGCGAAGGCGCCGTTGAGGATCGTCGAGCGGGCGACCGCGCACACCGGCGCGTTGGCATAGGCGCGGGTGAAGCGGAATCCCTCGGCCGCCAGCGCGTCGAGCCGCGGCGTGCACGCTTCGGCATTGCCGTAGCAGCCGAGCCAGTGGGCGGAGTTGTCCTCCGAGGTGATCCACAGGATGTTCGGCCGCTCGGCGGCGCCCGCGATGGCGGCGGCCAGCCCGGCAAGCAGGGCACCCAGCAGGATGCGGCGTCGTTTCATCGCGTGGCGGCCCCGCTGCGGGTGGCCGCACCTTCCATAAACGCGCGGGCGGGTCCCGACCTGTCGCCCGACCGGCGGGATCGGCGGTTGCCATCGGCCCTCGATCTGGCACCGTGCGGCGGTGGACGTTGACTGCCCCGCCCTCCCCGCGGGCACGCTGGGCCTGGCGGCGGCGGTGACCGCGGCGCTGCTGTGGGCGATCGGCTCGATGCTCTATCGGATGGTGGGCCGCGTGCTGCCGCCGGTGCGGCTGAACCTCGCCAAGGGGCTGGCGGCGTCACTGCTGTTCGCCGGCGTCGTCGGCTGGCACTGGTGGCGGCCGGGCGCCGGCCCGCTGGCCGTGCCGCCCCGGATGCTGGCGCTGCTCGCCGCCAGTGGGGTGATCGGCATCGGCTGCGGCGACACCTGCTACTTCGCCGCCCTCAACCGGCTGGGGCCGCGGCGCGTGCTGTTGCTGTTCACCCTCGCGCCGGTGCTCACCGCGCTGCTCGCGTGGCCGTTGCTCGACGAGCGCCCGGGCGCGCTGCAGGCCGCGGGGATCCTGCTGACCTGCGGCGGCGTCGGCTGGGTGATCGCCGAGCGCACCCCCGGCGGCGGCGGCTTCGACGCCGCGGGCACATGGTTCGGCATCGGTGCGGCGCTCTGCCAGGCGGTCGGGTCGCTGCTCAGCCGCCACGTGTTCGAGCAGACCGGCTGTGACGCCGCGCTCAGCGCACTGGTGCGCATCCTCGGCGGCACCGCCGTCCTGCTGCTCATGCTGCCCCTCGACCGCGCCCTGCGGGTGGCCGACGACCAGCCCGGGACGCGCGCCACCCGCCCCGGGCCGGTAGCCACGTGGCTGTTGCTCGGCGCCGCCATGTTTCTCGGCACCTTCCTCGGAATCTGGCTCCAACAACTGGCGTTCAAGCTCAGCGACAACGTCGGCGTGGCTGCCACCCTGCTGGCAACCAGCCCCCTGTTCATCCTGCCGCTCGCCGCCGCCGCCGGCGAACGCGTGTCGGCACGCGCCGTCGCCGGCGCCGCCCTCAGCGTCCTCGGCGTCGCCGTGCTGCTCGGCGCGCTCGGCTGACCACCCCGGCACACCCATCCCCCACCCCTGCCCGCCACCCCCGCCGCCGCCGCCCCCAACAAAAGGACACTCCTTTAGTGCAGGTTCCGCTTGCGCGGGGGGGGGCGGTGGGGACAAGGTGGGGGCATGGCGAGGCGCAGGTGGCTTGCCCCGTGGCGGGATTCGGCGGTGCGGCCGGCGGTCTACCACGTGGTGTCGCGGGTGGTGGACCGGCGGTTTGCGTTCGGGGCCGAGGAGAAGGAGCGGTTCCGCGGGCTGATGCGCCGGGCCGAGCAGTTCAGCGGCTGCCGGGTGCTGGCCTACTGCCTGATGTCCAACCACTTCCACCTGCTGCTGGAGGTGCCGCCGGGCAACGAGCGGGAGCTTTCGGACGAGTTGCTGCTCGAGCGGCTGGCGGTGCTCTATCCGGCATGGAAGGTGCGGGAGGTGGCCGGGCGGCTGGCGGCGGCGCGGGCGGCGGGCGACGCGGCCGAGGCGCGCCGGGTGGTGGCGTGCCACGCCCGCCGGATGCACGACCTGAGCCAGTTCATGAAGACCCTGCTGCAGCGCTTCAGCTCGTGGTTCAACCGCGCGCACGGGCGCACCGGGCGGCTGTGGGAGCAGCGCTTCTGCAGCGTGCTGGTGGAGGACGGCACGGCGGCGCGGGCGATTGCGGCCTACATCGACCTCAACCCGGTAAGGGCCGGCATCTGCCAGGACCCGGCCGACTACCGCTGGAGCAGCTACGCCGAGGCGGTGGCCGGGGGCGCCAAGGCGCGGGCCGGGCTGGTGCGGGCGCTGCGCGGGCCGCGCGGCAGCGACGGCACGGCGCGGGGCTGGGCGCAGGGCGGGCTGGCCCGCGAATACCGCGCGCTCCTGCTGGGCCAGGGCGCCGAGGTGGTGGTCGACGGCACGGTGCGGCGCAAGGGGATGGCCCGGGAGCGGGCCGCGCGCGAGCTCCAGGAGCTGGCGGAGCTCGAGGAGCGCCGCCGGGACCTGCGGATCTCACAGGTCATCCGCCACCGGGTGCGCCACTTCACCGCCGGGGCCGCGATCGGCGGCCGGGGCTTCGTCGAGGAGGTGTTCCGCGGCTGCCGACAGTTCTTCGGCCCGCGGCGCACCAGCGGCGCGCGCCGGCCCCGCGGGGCCCTGGCCGGGCTGGCCGGCGCGGTGTGGGCGGCGCGCGACCTGCGCGCCGGAACCGGTTAGAACCCGGGCGGCGGGGCGGCCGAGGGGGCGCCCGGTTTCTAACAGCCCTGGCCGTGCTGGCTGCCGGCCACGCCGGGCACCAGCGGCACGAAGCGCACGGCGCCCAGCGACCGCCGGCGGGTGCTGCCGTCCGGCTGGCGCTCGAACACCAGCAGTTCCTGCGCCTCGCCGCCGCCGCCCAACGGGATCACCAGCCGCCCCGGCGCGGCGAGCTGGTCCAACAGGGCCGGCGGGGTGCGGCGTGCGGCGCACGCCACCAGGATGGCGTCGAACCGCGCCTCGGGCCGGGGCCAGCCCTCGCAGCCGTCGCCGCAGCGCAGGTCGACGTTGCCGACCCCGAGCGCGCGCAGGGTGGCACGGGCGCGGGCGGCCAGCGCCGGGTCACGCTCGAGCGCGCAGACCTGGCGGCACAGCCGTGCCAGCACCGCCGACTGGTAGCCGCTGCCGGCGCCGACCTCCAGCGCTTGGTGCTCCGGCGCCAGTGCCAGCGCCTCGGTCATCAGCGCCACGATGTAGGGCTGGGAGATCGTCTGGCCGTGGCCGATCGGCAGCGGGCGGTCGTCGAACGCCCACGGCACCTCGTCGGCAGGCACGAACCGCTCGCGCGGCACCTGGCGCATCGCCTCGAGCACCCGGAGGTTGCGCACCCCGCGCGCCTCGATCTGCCGCCGCACCATCTCGGCCCGCGCCGCGGCCGCTGGATCGTGCCGCTCCATGCCCCACCATAGCACCCGCACAGGACGGGAAAAGCCGCGAAACCGACCCGCCGGGCGGCACCGGCAGCCCCTCCCCGGTCCCCCGCCGCCCATCGCGCCGGGCGCCTTTCAGCGCCCCTCAGCGCCCCTCAGCACTCTTCACCGCTCCTCGAGCGCCTCCATTTCCTCGACGAAGCGCTCGAGAAACAACCGCATCTCCTCGACGCGCGCACGGCGGCGCTCGAGCGCGCCCGGGTCGAGCGGCGCGCCGCGGCGGCGCGGCGGTCCCTCCGCCGCGGGCGGGGCGGTCGCCAGTTCGTCGGCAAGCGCGGCCACCGCGGGGGCCTCGGGTTTCTGTTCGAGCAACTCGAGCACGCGCGCGGTGGGGATCACGAAGCTGCGGGTGCGGGTCGCCCGCGCGATGACGATCCCGACCACCCGCCCGTCGAGGTCCACCGCCGGGCCGCCGCAGTGCTCGGGCCACACCTTGATGTCGCTCTCGATCGCCGCGGGAAAGCCGTCGGCGTGGCGGCTGAGCCCCTTGTCGCCGGCCATCCGCTCCATCTGGCGGAGCCGCGCAACCGGAAACTGCGGGAAACGCGGCCGCCGGCCCAACACCACCTCCACCGCGCGTTCCTCGCCGCGCCGCGAAATCCACAGCTGCACCGTCTGCCCCGGCTCGAGCTCGAGATCGATCAACGCCGTGCGCAACGCGAACACGCCGCCCACCCGCCGCTCGCCGACCCGCAGGATCACGTCGCCCGGCTGCAGCCCGGCCTGGTGGGCGCCGCTGCCCTCGACCACCCGGCCGACCCGGACCCCCGGCCCCTGATAGTCGGGCTGCTCCTCGACGCCCAGGAACGCCTGGTCGGTCTCGCGCAGGCTGCGTTCGCCCACCGACACGGCGCCGATCGCCGCCGCGCGGCCGTCGGGCAGGCCGGCGACCACGAAGCGCCCCGGGCCCGGCGCCGGCGCCGCCGACCACCGGATCGGCGGCAGCTTCCCGCCGTCGAGCTCCAGCAGCGCGAGGTCGTCGTCCTGATAGACGCCGGCCACCCTGGCGCGCAGCGTGCGGCCGTCGGCGCCGACGCAGCGGATCGCGCCCGGCGGGCCGGCGATCTCGCTCCATTTCGTCAGCACCCGGCTGCCGTCGCCGACCACCGTGCCGAGCGCCTTCTGGATGCGGTCCTTCCACACCCAGACGACCGAGGCGGCGTTCCCGCGGGTGACCTCGGAGGCGACGCCGGCAAGCTCCTCGGCCTGGCGCTCGAGCGCCACCCGGTCTTCACGCCGCAGCAACGGCGGCCCGTCGTCGGCCACGGCCGGCACCACCAGCAGCCAGCCGAGGCCGGCGGCTCCCATCGCTCGGATCGGCAGCTGCATCATTGGTTCTCCTCGTAGAAATCGCCGCGGCGCGCGAGCACCACCTCCAAGTTCACCCGACGGCGGTCGCGGAGCACGCCGATCTCGACCCGCTCGCCGGGCTTCCGGTGTGCCAGTTCGACGAGCAGCGCCTTGCCGTCTTCAATCTTTTTGTCCCCCAAGGCCACCACCACGTCGCCGACCCGCAGGCCCGCCTTGGCCGCCGGCGATCCGGCGAACACCTTCTCGACCGGCACCCCGCCCCGGCCCAAGCCCATCTCAAACCCCAGCACCGGCGTGTCCGGGTTGGCCAGCGGGTTGAGCGCCAGCGTCCCCCACGACTCGCCCGCCAGCAGCTTCTGCCAGTCGGCCCGCAATCCGTCGACCCCCGCGTGGTTGTTGTTGTTCAACGCCCCGCCGATCGACGAGTGGATCCCCACCAGCCGGCCGTCGAGGTCGAACAACGGCCCGCCCGAATCCCCGCCGATCAGCGTGCAGTCGGTGGTCAACGCCGTGCCCGGCCCCTTGGTGACCACCCGCCCGAACCGCAGCGGCGGCTTGCGCGCAGGATCGAACCCCGCCGAATGCCCGAGCGCCACCGTCCAGTCCCCCACCGCCAGCCGCCCCGACTCGCCCAGCTCGACAAACGGCAACGGCCCCTCCGGCCGCACCCGCACCAGCGCCACGTCCCGCGACAGGTTCGACCCCAGCACCTCGCCCGCCAGCTCCCGGCCGTCCGGAAACAACACCCGCATCGCCTCGGATCCCATCACCACGTGCGCCGCCGTCGCCACCAGCCCGTCCGCCCCCACCACCACCCCCGACCCCCACGCCCCGGTGGCCTCGGAAAGCAGCGCCACCGTCGCCGGCATCGCCCGCGCATACACCGCCTCCACCCGCCGCTCGATCCCGCGCAACTCCTCGAGCGTCTGCACCGGCCCGCCGGCCGCCCCACGCGCCACCCACAGCCCCAACGCCACCACCAGCACCCGAACCGATGCGCTCCTGATCATCGCACCCATAGCGCCGCCCCCGCCCCGCTCCGTCTGCATACCGCACCCGCGCAACATCCGGGTGGTCAAGCTGCCGGCCACGCCCTATCCTTCCCACACCGATGGCGAAACGCAACCCCAGCCGGCAAACCGGCCGTCACAGCCCGCCCAGCCGCCACCGCGATCCCGCCGACGACCGCCGCCGCCGACCCAGTTTCACCACCCTCGTCCTGTTCTGGCCCCTGCTGCTCTGGCACCGCACCATCCGCAACCTGCCCTTCCTCATCCGCTGGCCCCTGCGCCTCGCCGGCGACGCCGCCCTGCTCGCCGCCATGGCCGCCGTGCTCGCCGCCGCCCTCTACTCCTGGCGCGCACGCCACTTCGACCTCGCCAAGGTCGCCGAGATGCCCGAACGCTCGGTCATCCTCGACCGCTCCGGCCGCGAACTCGCCCGCATCCACGGCGAAAAACGCGACGTCATCCCGCTCGACCGCGTCGCCCAGCCGTTCCGCCACGCCATCCTCGCCCGCGAGGACGAACGCTTCTACCGCCACCACGGCGTCGACTGGTTCGGCGTCGCCCGCGCCTGCCTGCGCAACATCCGCGACCGCAGCGTCGTCCAGGGCGCCTCCACCATCACCATGCAGCTCGCCCGCAACAGCTTCCAGCTCCACTGGCAGCCGCTCGCATGGTCCCCCCTGCTCCAGGAACTCGACCGCAAGGCCCTCGAGGTCGCCCTCGCCTACCGCATCGAGGCCGCCTACCCCAAGGACAAGATCCTCGAACACTACGTCAACCGCATCTTCTGGGGCCACTCCATCATGGGCATCGAGGAGGCCTCCCGCACCTACTTCGAAAAACACGCCGCCGACCTCTCCCTCTCCGAATCCGCCCTGCTCGCCGGCATCGTCCGCGGCCCCAACGCCTTCTCCCCATTCACCGACGCCGGCAAGGCCCGCCGCGAACGCGACACCACCCTCGACCGCATGGTCACCGCCGGCTTTCTAACAGTCCAGCAGGCGGCGGCGGCCAGGGACGACCCGATCACGGTGCGGCCGGAGTGGCGGCGGGTGTTTCATGACAGCTACGCGCTGGACGCGGTGCGCCGCGACCTCGAGCTGATCCTCCAGCAGGAGAACATCGAGCTTGGGGGGCTGACGATCCGGACCACGATCGACAGCCGGATCCAGCAGGCGGCGGAGGCGGCGCTGGACCGCCGGCTGCGGGAGGTCGAGCGGTCGCCGGGCTACGGCCACCAGACGCGGGCGGCGTGGCGCGGCCTGCCGGACGGGCGGCGCGACCGGCCGGCGTATCTGCAGGGGGCGGCGGTGGTGCTTGAGAACCACAGCGGGGCGGTGCTGGCGGTGGTGGGGGGCCGGGATGCGGACGAGTCGAAGTTCAACCGGGCGCTGCAGGCGCGGCGCCAGATCGGGTCGATCTTCAAGCCGTTCGTCTATCTGGCGGCGTTCGACGAGGGGCTGCGGCCGGACACCCTGATCAGCGACGACCCGATCCGGCCCGGGGAGATCAAGGGGGCGCCGCGCAACTGGTCGCCGAAGAACTCCGACCACACCTGGCTGGGCCTCAAGCCGGCGTCCTACGGGCTGGTGCGCTCGCGCAACACGATGTCGGTGCGGGTCGGCAACTACGCCGGTTTCGACCGCCTGCGCCGGGTCGCCCGCGACGCCGGCTACGACGTGGTGCCGCCGGCCACGCCGGCCTCCTACCTGGGCGCGTGGGAGGCCACGCCGTGGGACGTGGCCAGCGCCTACACGATCTTCCCGTGCGGCGGGGCGCGCTACCGGCCGTTCCTGATCGCCGAGATCCTCGACCGCAACGGCCAGCGGCTCTACTGGACCGACCACCTGGCCTACCGGGCCGCCGCCGCCGGCGCGGCGTGGTCGGTGTCCCAGATCCTCCAACAGGTCACCACCACCGGCACCGCCGCCGCGGTCAAGGCGCTCGGCTTCCACAAGCCGTGCGCCGGCAAGACCGGCACCACCAACGACTTCAAGGACGCGTGGTTCGCCGGCTACACCTCGGCGCTGACGTGCGCGGTGTGGGTGGGCCTCGACCAGCCGCGGCGGACGATCACCGGCGGCTACGGCGCCACCCTCGCCCTGCCGGTGTGGGCCGAGGTGATGAAGACCGCCGACCGCCTCGGCTACCCGGCCCGCCAGTTCAGCCCGCAAATCGACTTCGTCACCTGCGAACTGTGCCGGCTCTCCGGCAAACGCGCCACCGCCGGCTGCCGCGACGCCGGCTCGGCCTACGTCGACCGCGTCCCCGCCGACATCGCCCCGCCCGCCAACGACCTGTGCCCCGCCCACCCCGCCCGCGCCCTGCCGCTCGGCCAGGCCGACCCGCCGCCCTCCTCCCCGCCCCCGCCGCGCGCCACCCCGGCCACCCCGCGCGCCACCCCGCCCCCACCGCGCGCCCGGCCAGTTCAACCCGATCCGCCGCGTGCCCAGCCGGTCGAGCCCGACCCGCCGCGTGCCCAGCCGGTCGAGCCCGACCCGCCGCGCGCCCAGCCGGTCGAGCCCGATCCGCCGCGCGCCCAGCCGGTGGATCCCCGCCCGCCGCTGCGCGCGCTGCCGGTCGCGTGACGGCCACGCCCGCGCCGCGGCCGCCGCCGGCATCCCGCCGCCGCCCCCGCTCACGCCGCCGGCGCAATCACCAGCGCCAGCGTTTCCCCCTTGCCCAGCACCAGCTCGGGCACCAGCACGAAGTCGTCCGCAACCACCAGCCCGGCCGGCAGCGCACCGCCGTCGCGGCGCCGGACCGTGGCCCCCGCCACCCGCCGCGGCAACCACGCGGCGAGCTCGCCGCGAAACTGGTCCGTGGCTGTTAGCACCAGCACCTGCCCGCCCCCGTCCTCGTCCCACGCGAGCGTCAGCGGCCGGCGCTTTTCCGGCGCGAAGGTGGCGGCCCACTTCGGGTCGCCCCACAGCGCGACCACGTCGCGGTCGTGCACCAGCCCCAACAGGTCCTGTTCGGGCTTCACCCCCTCGTCCTCGAGCTTCTTGAGCCCGCGCACGAACCCGGTCGGCCCGCTCAGCGCCCCCTGGATGTCGTCGCTGTCGAACGTCACCTCCAGCGCCCGCGGGAAGCGGCGGATGGTTTCCGCGATGATCTTCTGCTGGTTGAGGTGGAACGCGTCGGCCAGCGACAGCTCGCCGCGGTGGGCCTGCCACAGCCCCAGCGTCCCCCACCCGGCGCGGCCGAACCAGGTCGGCACCACGTAGCCGACGAACTGCCGCACGCCGTTGGCCGCGGCGGTGGCGACCATCGAGTCCGCGCTGCCGCGGGCGTCCCCGATCAGGCAGTTGCCGGCCGCCACCCACACCTTCGGCACCTCCGGCTGCGGCTCCAGCACCGGCGCCTTGAGCCCGTCGAGCCAACGCCCTAACTGCTGCGGGTCGCCGGTGAACATGGCGCCGCCGAGGAAACGCGCGAACTCGGGCACCTGCCGGCGTTCCAGCACGTGGAAGCGCCCGCCGCGGCTGGCGATCAGGCCGAGCCCCCACGGCATCTCGAGGTTGAACTGGGTGGCGTGCGAACTGGAGACCAGCAACTGCGGCCGGGCTTCGTTCCAGTATCTCGCGAACATCCCGACGGTGCCGCCGGGCTCGGCGGCTTCGTCCCAGGTGCCGTCGACGCTGGTGCCGTCGGCCTCCTTGCGGTGCCAGTTGCCCTTGGCGCCGTCGCTGAGCGTCAGGCCCGACTTGACCAGCCCGAGGTCCACCCCGGTGGTCGTCAGCGCGCGCTCGATCACCAGCGGGTCGGCGGTCTTCGCGATCCGCTCGGCGTCGGCCGCCGTCGGCCCGGTGATCAACCCCCAGCGCACGTCCGCCCACGGGTCGTCGTCGAGCTGGCGCGACACCCGGTTGATCGCCCGCACCAGCGCGGCGTCGAAGTCCCCCGGCCGCCCAACCACCGCCAGCCACCGCGGCTGCCGCTCGCGCAGGATCGGCAGCAGCCCGGCCCCGTCCCCCGGCCACGCGACCCGCTCCGCCCCGTGCCGCGCCGCCAGCACGTCGGCCACCGCCGCCCACGCCGGCTCGGCCGCCGCCCCGGCCGGCACCGCCACCAGATAGTCCGCGGCCCGCACCCAGGCCACCGAACCGACAACCAACGCACCGACGAGCAGGCGATTCATGCCGGCGGAGCGAAGCAGGCCGCCCCTTTGGTTTCAAGCATTCCAACTTGCCAGCCGGCCCGGCCGGGAAAAGGGTGCGGTTGTCATGCACCGCCGCCGCTTCCTCGCCGCCACCGGCGCCCTCGCCGCCGCCGCCGCCACCACCCACCCCGACCCCGCCACCGGCCAAACCCCGGACGCCCCCGCCGCCCCGCCGCCCCCGGCCCCGCCGCCCGCCCCGCGCCGCCAGCCGATCGGCATCTCGACCTACTCGTTCTGGGGCTTCCGGCGCGACGAGTTCCAACCGATCGAGACCTGCCTCGACCACGCCGCCCGCTTCGGCTTCGACGGCCTCGAGATCCTCCAGCGCCAGCTCACCGCCACCGACAACGCCACGCTCCAGAAGATCAAGCGCCACGCGTTCCTGTTGGGGATGCCGCTGATGGGCTTCTCCACCCACCAGGGCTTCCTCTCGCCCGACCCCGAAAAACGGCGGCAAAACTACGACCTCACCCTCGATTGCCTCGAGCAGGCCTATCAGCTCGGCATCCCCACGATGCGCGTCAACTCCGGCCGCTGGGACACCTCGAAGTCGTTCGACGAGCTGATGGCCAACCGCGGCGAGGAGCCCCCGCTGCCCGGCTACACCGAGGAGGACGCCTACCCGTGGGTGATCGAGGCCTACACCAAGCTCGCCGTCGAGGCCGGCAAGCGCGGCGTCGTCATGGGCCTCGAAAACCACTGGGGCCTCGGCCGCACCCCGGAGGGCGTCAAGCGCGTCGTCGACGCCGTCAACTCGCCGTGGCTGCGCGTCACCCTGGACACCGGCAACTTCCTCGAGCGCCCCTACGAGAAACTCGCCATGCTCGCACCGGACACCGTGCTCCTCCAGGCCAAGACCTACTTCGGCGGCGGCGTCTGGTACACCCTCGACCTCGACTACCCGCGCATCGCCAAAATCCTCCGCGACGCCGGCTTCCACGGCTGGGTCTCGCTCGAGTTCGAGGGCAACGACGACCCGCTCACCGCCATCCCCCGCAGCCTCACCCTGCTCCGCGACGCCTTCGCCGCCGCCTGACCCACACACCCCCAATCCCCACCGAACATCACCCCCCCACCGCCCCCCCTTAGGTCCCTTCCGTCCCTTAGGTCCCTTCCCCTTAGGTCCCTTCTCCTTAGGTCCCTTCCGTCCCTTAGGTCCCTTCCCCTTAGGTCCCTTCCCCTTAGGTCCCTTCCCCTTAGGTCCCTTACCCCCTCCCCCATGCGCTGGTCCTTTTCCATCGCCAACGTCTTCGGCACGCTCGTCCGGATCCACGTCACGTTCCTGATCCTGCTCGCATGGGTGGTGCTCGCGTTCCTGTTCAAGGGCGGGACCGGCGAGGCGATCGGGGCGCTGGCGTTCACCCTCGCCCTGTTCGGGTGCGTGCTGCTGCACGAGTTCGGCCATGTGTTCGCCGCCCGCGCGTTCGGCATCCGCACCCCGGACATCACCCTGCTGCCGATCGGCGGGCTGGCACGGCTCGAAAAAATGCCCGAGCAGCCGTGGCAGGAACTGATCGTCGCCGTCGCCGGGCCCCTGGTCAACGTCGCGATCGCCGGCGCCCTGCTGCTCACCTTCGGGCTGCCCGACCTGACCGACCCCGCGCTGGCCAGCTTCACCTCCCCCACCGGGCTCGCCAAGCGCCTGATCTTCATCAACGTCTGGCTGGTCATCTTCAACATGATCCCCGCGTTCCCGATGGACGGCGGCCGGGTCCTCCGCGCCCTGCTCGCCATGGTGCTGCCCTACGCCCGCGCCACCTCGGTCGCCGCCACCGTCGGGCAGGTCTTCGCCGCCATCGGCGCCGTGGTCGGCCTGTTCGTCCACAACCCGATCCTGGTGCTGATCGCGATGTTCGTCTTCTTCGCCGCCCGCGGCGAGTCGACCGCCGTCTCCCAGCGCGAGGCCCTGCGCGACGCCACCCTCGACCAGGCGATGATGACCCGCTTCCAAACCCTCGCCGAAAACGCCAGCCTGCGCGACGCCGTGGACCTGCTGCTCGCCGGCAGCCAGCACGATTTCCCGGTGCTCCGGCCGGACGGCGGGCTGGCCGGCATCCTGACCCGCCGCCAGCTGATCCGCGCGCTGGCCGACCATGGCCCCGACCAGCCGGTCACCCCATTCCTCGTCTGCGACGTCCCGCGCGTGTTCCCCGGCACCCCGCTGGCCCGCGCCCTCCAACTGCTGCACGACTCGCCATGCGAGGTGCTGCCGGTGCTCGCCGCCGACGAACGCTCGATCGTCGGCCTGCTCAGCAACGAGAACCTCGCCGAACTGATCATGGTCCGCGGCGCCGTCAACCAGTGGCAGGATCAATGAGCCGGCAATCCGCCCGCCGGCCGCAACTTCACCCCCTCCCGCGCGGTTTCCTCCTCGTGAGCCGCCCGCTCCGCCATCCCCCGCCGCCATGAACCACACGCCCCGCCCGCGGCCCCTCCGCACGCTCGCCGTCGCCCTCGCCCTCCCACTGGCCGCGCCCGCCGCCGCCCAGCAGGCCCCGCTGCCACCCTTCGAGGCCGAGGCCCACGCCGTCGCGCCTACCCGCATCGACGAGCTGGTGCTCGCCGCCCTGCACGCCAAGGGGATCGAGCCCGCGCGGCCGTGCTCCGACACCGTGTTCGTGCGCCGGGTGTTCCTCGACCTGATCGGCACCCTGCCCGAACCGGCCGAGGTCCAGGCGTTCCTGCGCGACCCCGCCCCCGACAAGCGCGCCGCCCTGGTCGACCGCCTGCTCGCCCGCCCCGAGTTCGCCGACTACTGGGCGATGCGCTGGTGCGACCTGCTGCGGGTCAAGGCCGAGTTCCCGATCAACCTGTGGCCCAACGCCGTCCAGGCCTATCACCACTGGCTGCGCGACGCCCTCGCCACCAACCTCCCCTACGACCGCTTCGCCCGCGCCCTGCTCACCTCCAGCGGCAGCAACTTCCGCGTCCCACCGGTCAACTTCTACCGCGCCGTCCAGGGCCGCGACCCCGCCCCGATCGCCGCCGCCGTCGCCCTCACCTTCATGGGCTCGCGCATCGAATCATGGCCCGCCGACCGCCGCGCCGGCTTCGAGGCCCTGTTCTCCCGCATCGCCTTCAAGCCCACCGCCGAGTGGAAGGAGGAAATCGTCTGCCTCAACCCCGAGCCCCACCCGCCCTTCGACGCCCTCCTGCCCGACGGCACCACGGTCACCATCCAACCCGGCCAGGACCCCCGCACCGTGTTCGCCGACTGGCTCATCACCGACGCCAACCCGTGGTTCGCACGCAACTACGTCAACCGCGCGTGGTCGTGGCTGCTCGGCCGCGGCATCGTCCACGAACCCGACGACCTGCGGCCCGACAACCCGCCCGCCAACCCGCAGCTGCTCGAGCACCTCGAGCACGCGTTCGCCGCCGCCCGCTACGACCCCAAGGCCCTGCTCCGCCTGATCGCCAACTCGCAGGTCTATCAGCAGTCGCCGATCCCGCGCAGCTCCCACCCCGACGCCGCCGCGCTCACCGCCTGCTATCCGGTCCGCCGCCTCGAGGCCGAGGTCCTCATCGACGCCCTGTGCCGGATCTCCGGCACCACCGAACTCTACGACAGCCCGATCCCCGAGCCGTTCACCTTCATCCCCGAGGACCAGCGCACCATCACCCTCGCCGACGGCAGCATCACCTCCCAGTTCCTCGAGATGTTCGGCCGCCCCCCGCGCGACACCGGCCTCGAGGCCGAACGCAGCAACGCCCCCTCCGACGCCCAGCGCCTCCACCTCCTCAACTCCACCCACGTCCAGCGCAAGATCGAACAAAGCCGCCGCCTGCGCCGCATCGCCGACAACAACCGCCGCAACCCCGCCGCCGCCGTCCGCGCACTCTACCTCACCATCCTGTCCCGCCCGCCCCTCCCCGAGGAACTCGCCGCCGCCCGCTCGCGCCTCCAACAGGCCAAGGGCAACCGGAAACAGGCGCTCGACGACCTCACATGGGCACTCGTCAATTCCAAGGAGTTCCTCTACCGGCATTAGGGGCGGTTCCCGTTATCTGTTGTTCGTTACCGGTTCCCAGCCACCAGTGCCCCCCCAACCCGCAAGCCCGCCATGAAACTCACCCGCCGCGCAGCGCTCAAGACCACCGCCCTCACCGCAGCCGGCCTGGCCGCCGGCCAGCGCCTCCCCGCCAACACCCCCGCCGCCCCCGCCCCCCCACCCACCCCCGGCCCCGCCACGTCGGTGATCCAGATCTGGATGTGGGGCGGCCCCTGCCACCTCGACACCTTCGACCCCAAACCCGACGCCGGCCCCGACTACTGCGGCCCCCTCGACCAACCGATCGCCACCAACGTCGACGGCATCCGCATCGGCCAACTGCTCCCCCAACTCGCCAAGCTGGCCGACAAATACTCGATCATCCGCAGCCTCACCCACGGCGAAAACGGCCACGAAACCGCCGCCTATATCGTCCAGACCGGCCACCGCCCGGACCGCCTGCTCTATCCGTCGCTCGGCGCGATCGTCAGCCGGCTGCGCGGCTACGATGCCGGATACCACGGCCTCGTTCCCCCCTACGTCGTGCTCACCACCCCGCAGGGCCGCTTCTCGGAGGCCGGCTTCCTCGGCCCGCGCTACAAGCCGTTCGCCACCGGCGGCGACCCCGCGCGCGACCCGTTCGCCGTCGAGGGCGTGGTCGCCCAGGGAATCACCCGCGAGCGCCAGCAGCAGCGCCGCGAGCTGCTCCACCAGCTCGACACCCTCGGCCGGGCCCTCCCCGACGAACCGGCGTTCAAGCTGTTGGACCGCTGCGAGGACAAGGCCTACGAGATGATCCTCGGCGACGCCGGCACGCTGTTCGACCTCAAGCGCGAGGACGACAAGGTCCGCGACCGCTACGGCCGCAACACCTTCGGCCAGTCGTGCCTGATGGCCCGCCGCCTCGTCCAGGCCGGCATCCCCTACGTCACCATCAACTCCAAGGGCTGGGACACCCACAAGCAGCACTTCCAGACGATGCAGCGCCGGCTGCCCGAGATGGACCAGGGCTTCTCCGCCCTGCTCGAGGACCTCGCCGCCCAAGGACTGCTGGACTCCACCGTGGTGTGGTGGAGCGGCGAGTTCGGCCGCACCCCCAAGGTCCAGCACGAACCGCCGTGGAACGGCGGCCGCGGCCACTTCGGCAAGGTCTTCTCCGCCGTCCTCGCCGGCGGCGGATTCAAGGGCGGCCACGTCGTCGGCGCCAGCAACCACACCGGCGAGGAGGTCGCCGAACGCCCGGTCTATCCCCACGACGTCCTCCGCTCGATCTGCATGCAGCTCGGCATCGACCCCGACGGCCCGCTGCCCAACCCCCGCGGCCTCGACCTCAAGGTGATGCCCGCCACCATCGAGGGCTTCGGCACCGACGGCGGCACCCTGCGCGAAATCATGTGACGCGCCACCCGCCCCTTCTTCGCCCTGCGGGCTACGAAGGGCAGCCACTCGCCACTCGCCACTCGCCACTCTTCGCCCGCCATGCACCGCCTAACCATCCCACTCCTCTTCCTCGCCCTCGCCGGCAACGCGTCCGCCCAGACGCGCGACCCCCGGATCGGCTACCTGTTCCCGGCCGGCGCACAGACCGGCACCACCGTCGAGGTCACCGCCGGCGGCCAGAACCTGCGCGCCATCCAGGACGCCCACGTGTCGGTCCCCGGCGTCAAGGTCACCGTGGTCAATTCCTACCGCGCCATCCGCAACCTCAACGGCTCGCAGCGCCGCGAACTGCAGTGGCGCATCCAGTCGCGCCGCGCGGTGCTCGCCGGCCGCCAGCCGCCGCCGCCACCCCCCGCCCTCGTCGCCCTCCGCACCGACGAAAACCCCAACCCGGACCAGCCGCCACCCCCCATCCGCCTGCCCGCCCACCCGCTCGTCGACCACCTCGACCAGCTCGACCAGCGCGAACTCGAGCACCTGCTCATCACCCACCTGCCGACCAACCGCAGGCAGCTCAACCCCCAGCTCGGCGAACTCGTCACCCTGCGCGTCGAGGTCGCCCCGGACGCCCCGCCCGGACCCTGCGAACTCCGTCTGTTAGGCCCCGCAGGCGCCACCAACCCGCTCGCCTTCCACCTCGGCGCCACCCCGGAGGTGCGCGAGTCCGAACCCAACGACCCCGGCAGCCGCGTCCCCCTGCTGCCACCCGCCACCCCGCCACCCCCGGCCGACCCACCCAACGTCCCGTTCACCCTCAACGGCCAAATCCTCCCCGGCGACGTCGACCACTTCCGCTTCACCGCACGCCGCGGCCAGCAGCTCGTCGTCCGCACCCACGCCCGCAACCTCATCCCCTACCTCGCCGACGCCGTCCCCGGCTGGTTCCAGATGGTCATCGAGGTGCGCGACGCCGACGGCAACCAGGTCGCCTGGGCCGATGACTTCCACTTCTCCCCGGACCCCGTGCTCGCATTCACCGCCCCGCGCGACTGCCCCTACGAACTGGTCATCCGCGACTCGATCCACCGCGGCCGCGAGGACTTCGTCTATCGCATCGAGGTCGGCGAGCTGCCGTTCGTCTCCTCCGTCTTCCCCCTCGGCGCCACCCAGGGCGCCCAAACCACCACCCGCCTCGCCGGCTGGAACCTCCCCGCCGACTCACTCCAGCCCGATACCTCCCCCGGCGACCACCCAATCCGCCACCTCACCCCGCCCGCCGCCCCGCTCCCGTCTAACAGCTTCGCGTTCCACGTCGACGAGCTGCCCGCGCACGCCGAGGCCGAGCCGAACGACTCCGGCGCCGCGGCCGCGGCGCTGGCCCTGCCGTGCATCGTCGACGGCCGGATCGCCACCCCCGGCGACGCCGACACGTTCCGCATCGACGGCGGCGGGCAACTGGTCGCCGAGGTCATCGCCCGCAGGCTTGGCTCGCCGCTCGACGCCCTGCTGCGGCTGACCGACGCCTCCGGCCAGGTGATCGCATGGGCCGACGACCGCATGGACAAGGACGGCCACCTGCACCTCGGCCCCGGCCTGCTGACCCATCACGCCGACTGCTCCCTGCACGCCACCCTGCCTGGCGACGGCCCGTGGTTCATCACCATCGCCGACGCCCAGGGCCACGGCAGCGACGCCCATGCCTACCGCCTGCGCCTCTCCCCGCCACGCCCCGACTTCGAGCTGCGGGTCACTCCCTCGACGGTCAACGTCCGCCCCGGGGGCAGCACCCCGATCGAGGTGTTCGCACTGCGCCACGACGGGTTCAACGGCCCGATCCAGCTCAGCCTGGCCGGCGACCCGCGCGGCTTGCGCCTCTCCGGCGCCCGCATCCCCCCGGGCCGCCACCGCATCCGCTGCACCTTGACCGCCCCGCCCACCACCCCGCCCGGCCCGCTCCAGCTCACCCTCCGCGGCCGCGCCCTGACCGCCGACCGCACCCTCGACCACCCCGCCACCCCGGCCGACGACATGATGCAGGCGTTCCTCTGGCGCCACCTCGCCCCCGCACGCCTGTGGCTCGCCTGCGTCGGCCCACCAAAGACCCGCCGCCCACCCGTCACGATCGCCGGCAAACTGCCCGTCCGCATCCCCGCCGGCGGCTCCGCCGACGTCACCCTTAAGGTCCCCAAGTGGCTCGTCGACCGCGACCTCCAGCTCACCCCATCCGACCCGCCCGACGGTCTCGCCGTCTCCCCACCCCGCCCCGCACCGGCCGGCGTCACCCTCACCCTCGCCGCCGATCCCGCCAAGCTCCCCCAAGGCTCCGCCGACAACCTCCTCCTCGAAGCCTCCACCACCACCCCCACCACCACCCCCACCAAAAACCCCACCAAAAACCCCACCGCCCCCCCAACCCGCACCCCGGCCGGCTTCCTGCCCGCCATCCCCTTCGTCGTCACCCCACCCTGAGCCGCCCCCGCGCCGGCCCCGTAGCATTCGCCGCCCCCCCTCAGGGCATTTTCGAGGCAACCAATGGCGCGCCCCACCGTCGCCCAAGCCCAAGCCGCCGCCGCCCCCAACAAAAGGACACTCCTTTAGTGCAGGTTCCGCTTGCGCGGGGGGGGCGGTGGGGACAAGGTGGGGGCATGGCGAGGCGCAGGTGGCTTGCCCCGTGGCGGGATTCGGCGGTGCGGCCGGCGGTCTACCACGTGGTGTCGCGGGTGGTGGACCGGCGGTTTGCGTTCGGGGCCGAGGAGAAGGAGCGGTTCCGCGGGCTGATGCGCCGGGCCGAGCAGTTCAGCGGCTGCCGGGTGCTGGCCTACTGCCTGATGTCCAACCACTTCCACCTGCTGCTGGAGGTGCCGCCGGGCAACGAGCGGGAGCTTTCGGACGAGTTGCTGCTCGAGCGGCTGGCGGTGCTCTATCCGGCATGGAAGGTGCGGGAGGTGGCCGGGCGGCTGGCGGCGGCGCGGGCGGCGGGCGACGCGGCCGAGGCGCGCCGGGTGGTGGCGTGCCACGCCCGCCGGATGCACGACCTGAGCCAGTTCATGAAGACCCTGCTGCAGCGCTTCAGCTCGTGGTTCAACCGCGCGCACGGGCGCACCGGGCGGCTGTGGGAGCAGCGCTTCTGCAGCGTGCTGGTGGAGGACGGCACGGCGGCGCGGGCGATTGCGGCCTACATCGACCTCAACCCGGTAAGGGCCGGCATCTGCCAGGACCCGGCCGACTACCGCTGGAGCAGCTACGCCGAGGCGGTGGCCGGGGGCGCCAAGGCGCGGGCCGGGCTGGTGCGGGCGCTGCGCGGGCCGCGCGGCAGCGACGGCACGGCGCGGGGCTGGGCGCAGGGCGGGCTGGCCCGCGAATACCGCGCGCTCCTGCTGGGCCAGGGCGCCGAGGTGGTGGTCGACGGCACGGTGCGGCGCAAGGGGATGGCCCGGGAGCGGGCCGCGCGCGAACTCCAGGAGCTGGCGGAGCTCGAGGAGCGCCGCCGGGACCTGCGGATCTCACAGGTCATCCGCCACCGGGTGCGCCACTTCACCGCCGGGGCCGCGATCGGCGGCCGGGGCTTCGTCGAGGAGGTGTTCCGCGGCTGCCGACAGTTCTTCGGCCCGCGGCGCACCAGCGGCGCACGCCGGCCCCGCGGGGCCCTGGCCGGGCTGGCCGGCGCGGTGTGGGCGGCGCGCGACCTGCGCGCCGGAACCGGTTAGAACCCGGGCGGCGGGGCGGCCGAGGGGCGCCCATCGTCGCAGGCGATCATCACAGGAGCAGTTCGGGCGGACTGGGCGGGAGCCTGCGCCCCGGTGGCGGGATCGCCGCGGCCGACCCGCCCCAGAATTTTCGTGACAAATGTTCTTGCGAACAAGATACAGGTGGTTGTGATCACGAAGCTTCACAGCGCCGCCCTGCGCGGGATCGACGCGGTCCAGGTCGAGGTGGAGGTCAACGCGCCGGGGGTCGGCAAGCCGCGGATGGTGATCGTGGGCCTGCCGGACGCCGCGGTGCGCGAGTCGGCCGAGCGGGTGACCTCGGCGATCTACGCCTCGGCGCTGACCGTAGAAGAGGGCATCATCACGGTGAACCTGGCGCCGGCGGACCTGAAGAAGGAGGGGCCGTCGTTCGACCTGCCGATCGCGCTGGCGGTGGCGGCGTGTTCCGACCGCTCGGGGCTGCCGGGGGCGCACGACTGCCAGATCGTCGGCGAACTGGCGCTCGACGGGGCGGTGCGGCCGGTGAAGGGCGTGTTGTCGGTCGCGATCGAAGCCAAGGCGCAGGGGAAGCGGCGGCTGATCGTGCCCGAGGAGAACGCGCGCGAGGCCGCCGTGGTCAAGGGCATCGACGTGTACGGGGTGCGCGGCCTCAAGCAGGCGTGGGACTTCCTCAACGGCACCGAGGCCCTTGCGCCGGTGCGGTCCAACGGTGCGGCCGCCGACCCCGCGGCGCGCCGCTACCCGATCGACCTCGACGAGGTCAAGGGGCAGCAGCACGTCAAGCGGGCGCTCGAGATCGCCGCGGCCTCGGCGCACAACCTCCTGATGGTCGGGCCGCCGGGCACCGGCAAGTCGATGCTCGCCAAGCGGATCCCGACGATCCTGCCGGACATGACCGAGGAGGAGGCGATCGAGACGACGCGGGTGCACTCGATCACCGGCCTGCTCAACCCGCGGGCGGGGCTGCTGCGGACCCGGCCGTTCCGCTCCCCCCACCACACGATCTCGGACGTCGGCCTGTTAGGAGGCGGCAGCAACCCGGGGCCGGGGGAGATCTCGCTGGCCCACAACGGCGTGCTGTTCCTCGACGAGCTGCCGGAGTTCCGGCGCCAGACGCTGGAGGTGCTGCGGCAGCCGCTGGAGGACGGGCAGGTGACGATCTCCCGGGCCGCGGGCACGCTGACGTTTCCCAGCCGGGTGCTGCTGGTGGGGTCGCTGAACCCGTGCCCGTGCGGCTTCTACGGTGACCCGGCGCGGGAGTGCCGCTGTTCGCCGCGCCAGATCGAGCAGTACCGGCACAAGATCTCCGGTCCGCTGTTGGACCGGATCGACCTGCACGTCGAGGTGCCGCGGGTTGACCACCGGCAGCTGGCGTCGACCGAGCGGTGCGAGGGTTCGGCGGCGGTGCGGGCGCGGGTCGAGCAGTGCCGGCGGCTGCAGGCGGAGCGCTTTCGGGGCGTGCCGGGCGTGCGGGTCAACAGCGACATGGGGCCGCGGCTGGTGCGCAGGCACTGCGAGCTGGACCGCGAGTCGTCGCAGGCGCTCGAGGAGGCGATGGACCACCTGCACTTCTCGGCCCGCGCCTACGACCGGATCCTGAAGGTGGCGCGGACGATTGCCGACCTCGCCGGGTCGGAGCGGATCCAGACCGGGCATCTGCTCGAGGCGATCCAGTACCGGACCCTTGACCGGAAGATGATGATGTAGCGGGGCGGCGCGGCCGGTGTCAGGTCTTGAGGCCGGCGAGGTCGAGCCCGAGGCTGCGGTTCTCGCGGCGCAGATCGTCCATTGTCATGCGGCCCTTGCGCAGGCAGGCCTCGCGGCCGAGGATGGTGGCGAGGCAACTGGCGACGGCCATGGGCACGGTGGCGTTGGCGCAGTCGCCGGAGGTGACCTGCTGGTGGAAGGCGGCGATGTTGCGCGCCGCGCCGGCGCGGTAGAGGTCGTCGATCGTGCCGCCGGCGTACTGGTGGGGCCCGCCGCGGACGAAGGCGCGGCCGCCGTAGCCGATCCTGAGGTAGGCCTGGCCCAGCAGCTCGCAGGTGGCGAGCGGGTCGTCGGGGCCGGCCGTTCCGCCGACATGGCGGCCGGTGTGTGACCACAGCAGCCCGTCGTCGAACTCGTAGGTGAGGGCGAACACGTCGTGGCTGTCGCCGTGCGGGTCGGGCCGGGCGGTCGTCGAGACGCCGGTGGCGGCGACCGGGGTGCGGCCGAGCAGCCACATCATCGCCTGCACCGGGTGGATGCAGGCGTTGACGTGATAGCCGCCGCCGAGCGCCACGTCGTTGACCCAGACCAGCGAGCGCAGCCGGCTTTCGATCGTGGCGGTGAGCGGCGGGTCGTCGAAGCGGTCGCCGTAGTAGCAGCTTCTGGCCACGCTGACGGCCGGCACGGCGCCGTCGCGGAACCGGCGCGCGCACTCGAGGACGTGGGGGTCGGTCGGCATCTGATAGTCGACCAGGAAGCAGCGCTGGGCGGCGGTGGCCGCGGCGGCGGCGGCCTCGACGGCCAGGCAGCCGGGGACGTCCACCGCGACCGGCTTGGCCATGAACACGTGCAGGCGGGCGTCGACCGCGGCCTGGACGTGCCCGGGGAAGAACCACGGCGGCGTTTCGAGCGCCACTGCCGCGACCCCGCTCTCGATCACGCGGCGGAAGCCGCCCAGGCCGGAGAAGCGGCGTGCGGGCGCGACGCCGAGCGCGTTGCCCGCGGCCTCGGCGACCTCCGGGAAGTAGTCGGCCACGGCGTGGATCTCGTAGCCGCCGTGCTCGCGAAACAGGTTGGCGATCCACGCGCCGCGGCCGCCGCAGCCAATCACGCCGAGCTTGACCTTCGGCGCGGCGGCGGCCGGTTGCGCCCGGGCCAGCGGCGCGGCGGCGAGCGCGGCGCCGAGGGTCGAGGCGGTGGTGAGGAAGCGGCGGCGGGTTGGCGGGAGGCCGGGGGTGTTAGGGCGGGTGGGGTTCATTGGCGGATTGCGGTGCGACGCGGCGGCCGCGTCCACGGGCCGGCACGCCCCGATGGAACGTGCCGGCCTGGCGGCTTGTTTCAGCCGCGGTGCCATCCCCCGCCCGGGGCCAGGTCCGCGCCGGGCCGGGCGGCGGGGCCGGGGATTGCGCTGGCCGCGGGCGGCCGCGGGCGGTGCGTTCAGCCGGCGAGCGCCTCGGCGCAGCGGCGGAAGTGGTGGCCGTAGATGGCGAGGGCGACGGCGATGTGGAGGCTCATCGGGCGCCGGCAGAAGGTCCACGCGAGGAGTCCCCAGAAGTGGAAGCGCTCGCGGCCGATGATGCCGAGCCGGATCGACGAGCGGACGAAGGTGGCGAACTGGTGGGGATCGAAGCGCAGCGGGCTGCGGGGCGGGTGGAACTCGCGCAGGAACGTGCGCACCCGCCGGTAGTAGGGTCCGGGGGAGTAGATCGAGTTCATCAGCGAGCGGTAGCCGTCGCGCAGCGCCTCCATGCTCATCCGGGGCAGGAAGTTGGTGGTGCCGTCGACGTTGTCGCCGCTCGACGATCCCAACAGCCGCCCCTCGCGCTTGAGGCGGGCGTGGAGCTTGGTGTCGGGCAGGGCGGTGAGCATGCCGACCATGGCGGTGACGATGCCGCTGTTCTGGATGAACTCGAACTGGCGGCGGAAGATCGAAAGCGTGTCGGAGTCGAAGCCGACGATGAAGCCGCCCTGGACCTGGAGGCCGGCGCGCTGGAGGCGCTTGATGTCGGCGACCAGGTCGCGGCCGCGGTTCTGGCGCTTGTTGCACTCGGCGAGGCCGGCCTCCTCCGGGGTTTCGATGCCGATGAACACGGTGTCGAAGCCGGCGGCAACGATGGCGCGGGTCAGCTCCGGGTCGTCGGCGAGGTTGATCGAGGCCTCGGTGTAGAACTGGAAGCGGCGGCGGTGGGCGTGCTGCCATGTGGTTAGGGCGGGCAGCAGCTCGGAGCGCAGCTTGCGCTGGTTGCCGATGAAGTTGTCATCGACGAAGAACACCGGGCCGCGCCAGCCGGCGGCGGCGAGGGCGTCGAGTTCGGCGATGATCTGGTCCGCCGACTTGGTGCGGCTGCGGCGGCCGAACTTGGTGGTCACGTCGCAGAACTCGCAGTCGAACGGGCAGCCGCGGGAGTATTGGACGCTCATCGAGCCGTAGCGGCGCATGTCGATCAGGTCCCACTGGGGGACCGGGGTGGCGTCGAGGCTGGGGAAGTCGGCGGCCGTGTAGACCGGGCGCGGCCGGCCGGCGGCGAGGTCGGCGAGGAACGCGGGCAGGGTCAGCTCGGCCTCGTTGAGGACGAAGTGGTCGACCCCCTCGAAGTCGGCGTGCTCGCTGGTGAACAGCGGGCCGCCGGCGACCACCGTCTTGCCGGCGTCCCGGCAGCGCCGGATCAGGGCGCGCGCGGAATCCCGCTGGGCGATCATCCCGCTGATGAACACCATGTCGGCCCACTCCAGGTCGCGGTCGCGCAGGCGCTCGACGTTGAGGTCCACCAGACGCTTGTCCCACGCGGCGGGCAGCATCGGGGCCACCGTCAGCAACCCGAGCGGCGGCAGGGCGGCGTGGCGGTGGATGAGCTTCAAGGCGTGCTTGAAGCTCCAGAACGTATCCGGCACCTCCGGGTAGAGCATCAGGACACGGGGCACGGCCGGGACGGTAGGCGCGCCGGCGGCGACAAGCGAAGGAAAAACTCCGGCGCTGCCGCAAAGCGCAGCCCGCGCCCCGCGGCGGGCGGCGGCGCACGGGATGCGGTTGCCCTTTGACATTCGGGCCGGGGTGCCTAGCCTCGCGCGCCACCTCCGGCCCGCCACCCACCGCGCATGAACCCGCTGCAGCCGATCCCCACCGGCATCCACCTGCGCCCGGACAACTCGCGGGTGCTGGCGCGTCACTTCATTCCCGCCGACCGCTCGTCGCGGCTGGGGATCATCGAACGCGCGCTGGCGCTCACCGAGGAGGAGACCGCCGGGCGGCTCGCGCTGCTCAGGGCGCAGTTCGGCGACCGCCACCCGCGGCTCGAGCCGGCATGGCAGCGGGCCTACGCGCAGGTCGCCCGCCACGTCCCGCGCGAAGGATCGCTCTCGCCCGCGCGCCGGCACTACATCGGCGCGCTGTTTTCCGGCGAGTACGCGCTCGAGTCGGCGGCGCTGTTCAACCCGTCGATGGTGCCGCACCCGGACCAGCGCGGGCTGGCGGAGGGCGCGCTGCGCTTCATCCTGAGCCTGCGCGCCACCGGCGAGGGCCACATCTCGTCGATCACCTTCCGCACCGGCGTGATCGAGCCCGACCACACGGTGGCGATCGACAAGCCGGGCCGCCACGTCAGCGCGCCGGACCTCAACCCCGACCCCTCGTTCCGCCGCCACAGCTTCGCCAGCCACCTGCGCGAGATGGGCTTCGACAACCAATGCAGCCGCCAGCTGCTCGAGGCCCTCGGCGAACGCTTCACCCGCTCCGAGCTCAACGCCGCGCTGCACGCCGCCACCGGCGGCCGCCCGGCCACCCGCGAGGCGCGCCGCACCGCCGACTGCGTCCGCTGGCTGGCAGAGGTCAACTACGAGGTCCACTTCGACCCCGCCACCCCGCTCGACGCTCGCGTCATCTTCCCGGTCTCGCCCACCGAAAGCAACGGCATGGAGGACGCCCGCTTCGTCCGCTTCACCGACGCCGACGGCTCCGCCACCTACTACGCCACCTACACCGCCTACAACGGGCGCAAGACCCTGCCGCAGCTGTTAGAGACGTCCGACTTCCTGGGGTTCCGGTCGGTCACGCTGAGCGGGGGGGTGGTGCGCAACAAGGGGATGGCGATGTTTCCGCGCCGGCTGGGGGGGCGCTACGTGATGCTGGGGCGCCCGGACGACGAGAACCTGCACCTGCTGACCTCGGACGATCCGCACCGCTGGGGGGAGGCCGAGCTGCTGCGGCAGCCCCGCGAGGCGTGGGAGGCGGTCAAGATCGGCAACTGCGGCTCGCCGATCGAGACCGCGGCCGGCTGGCTGGTGCTGACCCACGGGGTGGGCCCGATGCGGCGCTACTGCATCGGGGCGATGCTGTTGGACCGGGACGACCCGTCGCGGGTGCTCGGGCACCTGCCGGCGCCGCTGATCGAGCCGGCCGAGCCGCTGCGCAACGGCTACGTGCCCAACGTCGTCTACTCGTGCGGCGGGCTGGTGCACCGGGGGCGGCTGTTCATCCCCTACGGGCTGAGCGACACCTCGACGACGATCGCGATGGTGGATCTCGACCGGGTGCTGGGGGCGATTAACGGCGGGGGGGGGCCGGCGGGCCGGAACTTCCGCCTTGGTGGCGGGCGGCGCGGCGGCTAGGGTTGCGGCGCGGGGGCGGTCCCGGGCGGCATGAACAATCTCTCGCGGTACTACCGGCTGCTGCTCGAGGTCAAGTGGACGTTCCTCGGCGGCCTGCTGTGCGGGGTGATCTACTCGCTGACCAGCGGCGCGGGGCTCCCGGCGATGGCCAGGACCGTGTTCCCGATCCTGTTCCGGGACGAGCAGCAGATGGCCGAGGTGCCGCAGTGGATGCTCGCCGCGACCGAGCGGCTCGCGTGGTCGCAGGACGCCCTGCTGCTGGCGACGTGCGTGGCGTTGCCGCTGGTGTTCCTGGTCCGCGGGGTGGCCGGCTTCCTCAACACCTACCTGGTCAACAAGGCCGGCCTGGATGTGCTCGAGCGGATCCGGGTGATGTCGTTCGCCAAGCTGCAGCGGCTGCCGTGGGCGTTCTTCCAGGACCAGGGGTCGGGCGACCTGGTCTCGCGCCTGACCAACGACAGCCAGCTGCTGCGGATGGCGATCACGCAGTCGTCGAACGACCTGATCAAGCAGCCGCTGACGCTGCTGGCGGCGCTCGGCTACCTGGTGTTTCACGCGTTTTCCAAGGACAGCGTGTTCTTCGCCCTGATCGGGATGTGCGCGGTGCCGGTGTGCGTGCTGCCGATCATGCGCGTGCGGCGGCAGATCGGCGCGCGCTCGCGGGCGCTGCAGGCCCAGACCGGGAGCCTGAACACGATGCTGGTGGAGGACCTGCAGTCGCCGCTGGAGATCCGCGTCTATCAGTTGGAGCGGCCGCGGATCGCGCGCTTCGCGGCGGCGATCCGGCGGCAGCTGCGGCTGCAGCTCAAGATCGCGAAGTACCGGGCGCTGATCTCGCCGGCGATCGAGCTGGTGGCCTCGGTGGGGTTCGCGTGGTCGCTCTACATGGGGGTGCGGCGCGGGCTGGGGCTGGGGGACTTCATGGCGCTGGGGATGGCACTCTACATGGCGTTCGAGCCGGTCAAGAAGCTGGGCACGGTGAGCAGCGTGCTGGCGCAGGGCGGGGCGGCGGCGGCGCGGATCGAGATGATCCTGAGCGCCGAGGAGACGGTGACCAGCCCGGCGGTGCCGAAGGCCAGCGGGGCGATCGAGGGGCGGATCGAGTTCCGGGACGTCGAGTTCGCCTACGGGCGGGCGCCGGTGCTGCACGGGGTGAACCTGGTGCTGCGGCCCGGGCAGATGGTGGCGCTGGTGGGCCCGAGCGGCTCGGGCAAGTCGACGATGGCCGGGCTGATCCCGCGGCTGTTCGACGTGACCGGCGGCAGCGTGCGGGTGGACGGCACGGACGTGCGCGAGTGGGACCTGGAGGCGCTGCGGCGGCAGATTGCGGTGGTGCCGCAGTCGCCGATGCTGTTCCAGATGAGCATCCTGGAGAACATCCGGGCGAGCAACGAGGGGGCGGGCGCGGAGGAGATCGAGCGGGCGATCCGGCAGGCCCACGCGACCGAGTTCGTGGCCGAGCTGCCGCAGGGGCTGGAGACGGTGGTCGGCGAGCGCGGCTCGACGCTGTCCGGCGGGCAGCGCCAGCGGATTGCGGTGGCGCGGGCGTTCCTCAAGGACGCGCCGATCCTGATCCTCGACGAGGCGACCAGTTCGCTCGACGTCGAGTCCGAGGCGGCGGTGGCGGAGAGCCTGCGGGAACTGGCGCGGGGCCGGACCACGGTGGTGATCGCGCACCGGGTTTCCACGATCCGGATCGCCGAGCGCGTGGTGCTGCTGCAGGACGGGCGGATCGTGGGCGACGGGACCTTGTCCGAACTGGGCGAGGACCACCCGCTGATCCGGATGCTCGAGAGCTGAGGGGAACGGCCGCCATGCAGGTGTGGTTGATCGACGCAGGGGTACCCGGGCACACCGTGCAGGTGGCCGGGGTCGGCGCACAGCTGGAGGCGCTGGCCGGGGCCCGCTGCGAGTGGGTGCACTGCCACAGCCGGGTCCGCGGCGCGGCGCGCGGCGCGGCGCGCTGGCTGACCGGGCGCGCCGGCCCCCGCAGCGCCCCGCGGCTGATGCGGGCGCTGCACCGCGGGCTGGCGCTGCCCGGGTCGCACCCCGACGTGGTGGTGGCCAGCTGCGGCGACAGCGCCTACCTGACAAGGCTGTTAGGCCGGGCGACCGGCGCGGTGACGGTGTTCATCGGCGAGCTGGCGCCGTTTCCCGCGGGGTGGTTCGACGTGGTGGTGGTGCCGGCGGCGACCGGCCTGCCCGGCGGGCTGACCGCGCCGCTGATGGAGACCGGCCAGACGCGGGAGAAGGCGGCGGCGGCGGCGGCGCGCCACTGGCCGGGCGGGGCGCCGGCGGGCTGTTGGACGATGCTGATCGGCGGGGCCAGCCGCAGCCACCGGTTTGGGGCGGGCGACTGGCGGGCGCTGGCCGGGGAGATGAACCGGCTGGCCGGGGAGCAGGGGATCCGGTGGCTGGTGACGACGTCGCGGCGGACCGGGGCGGCGGCGGAGGCGGTTCTAACTGGCTCGCTGGCGCCGGGGGCGGTGGCGGAGGCGGTGTGGTGGGGGCGGGAACCGAAGAAGTCGGTGGCGGCGTTCCTGCACGCGGGGCGGCGGGTGTTCGTGACCCGGGACAGCCTGACGATGATCTCGGAGGCGGTGGCGGTGAAGGAGCAGGCCGAGGCGGTGCATCCGGCGGAGTGCCGGATCGCGCCGGGCAGCATCATGGCCGGCTACCTGGCGCAACTCGAGCAGGCGGGCCGGATCCGGGTGCAGCCGGTGGGGCGGCTGGAGGCGGGCCCGCCGCCGCCGGTGGGGCGGCCGATCGGCGAGGCGCAGGAGGCGTTCGCGCGGCGACTGGTCGGGCGCATCCGCGGGCTGCTGGAGGAGCGGGGCCGGGGGCGGCCGCAGGCCGCGGGGGGAAGCCGCGCGGGGGATGCGGGCTAGGGCGCGGCCCGGCGGTCCGGTTGCGCCTGCGCGGGCTCCTCGCGATAGACGAAGCGCGGGAAGTCGGCGTGCAGGCGGCACCCGGAGATGTCCTGGCAGCACAGGCCGACGAAGGCGCCGGTGAAGCCGAGGTGGGAGTGGTCGTCCGAGAGGATGGCGCCGTTGAGCACCGGGCCGATCGGCCGCCAGTCGCCGCCGGGCGGCGCGTATTCGAACTGCAGGGCGGCGCCCCGGAGGGTCAGGCGCATGCCCACCGCGCCGGTGGCGGGCACCGCGACGTCGGCGGGCAGCACCTCGCAGCTGCGGGCCGCGTCGGTGGCGATGATGTTGAGGCAGCGCCCGAGCGCCTCGTCGTGGCTGAGCCGCAGGTAGTAGTGGTTCTCGGTGTCGTAGTAGGCGACGAGCCCGGCCATCTGTTGGAAGGTGGTGGGCTGGAACTCGACCGCGGTTTCCGCGCTCACGTCGAACGCCTGCACGCGGCGCGCGATGAGGCTCTGCCGGAACGGGCTGACGGTGGCCTCGCCGCCCCTGAGGCGCAGGAAGCCGGGCCGTTCCGCGAGGCTGAGCCAGTCGTCCGTGACCGGCTGGCGCAGGCTCTGGAAGTGGCTGTCGAGCACCGGCGAGTCGAAGCGCCCGTCCCATTCCGCCGGCGCGAACGGGGCGGCGGCGAGGCCGGCGGCGCCGTTGGCCTCGGCGGCGGGGACCATGCCGCCGTGTTCCAGATAGAGCCAGTCGTCCGCGGCCCACACGCACTTCTGGATCGCGGTCTCGCGGCCGAGCGTGCAGTGCTTGCCGTCGATCGGCCGGCCGCACAGGTGGGCGAGGTACCACTCGCCGCGCCGGGTCTCGACCAGCGAGCCGTGGCCGGCCTTCTGGAGCGGCGCCTCCGGGTGGTTCCACGAGCTGAGCAGGTGTTGTTGCGGGTGGACCTCGTAGGGGCCCTCGATCCGGCGCGCGCGGGCGAGCGTGGCGGCGTGGGCGTACTCGGTGCCCCCTTCGGCGGTCAGCAGGTAGTAGTAGCCGTTGCGCTTGTAGAGGTGCGGTCCCTCCACCAGCCCGCGGTCGGTGCCGCGGAAGATGTTGGTGACCGGGCCCACGAGGCTCCGCGTCCGCGGGCAGAACTCCTGCAGCAGGATGCCGGCGAAGCGGTTGTTCTGCCGGCGGTGGTCCCACACCATGTTGACCAGCCACTTGCGGCCGTCGTCGTCGTGGAACAGCGAGGGGTCGAACCCGCTGCTGTTGAGGAACACCGGCTCGGACCACGGGCCGGTGACCTCCGGGGCGGTGACCAGGTAGTTGTGGGCGACCTTGTAGGGGTCGCGCTTCCAGTACTTGACGTCGGTGTAGATCAGGTGGAACAGGCCGTCGGCGTACGAGAGGCAGGGCGCCCAGATGCCGCCGGAGTCCGGGTTGCCGACCATGTCCAGCTGGCTGCGCCGGTCGAGCGGCCGCGCCACCAGCCGCCAGTTGGCGAGGTCCCGCGAGTGGTGGATCTGCACCCCGGGGAACCACTCGAAGGTGGAGTTGGCGATGTAGTAGTCGTCGCCGACGCGGAGGATCGACGGGTCCGGGTTGAAGCCCCTCAGCACCGGGTTGCGGATCACCGGGCCGGAATCGGAGGACGTGCTCATGGCGTGGGGTGGGCAGTGTGCCGGGCGGCCCGAGGATCGGGCCTGCCGCGGGTGCTGGCAAGGAGTTAGGAAGCCGCGGCGGCGGCCTGCTCGCGCCGGCGGGCCAGCTCGTCGGCCATCTCGATGGTGGCGCGCCGGTTGAGCCGGTAGGCCGCCAGCAGGATGGTGCAGACGGCGAACATCAGGCCGACGCCGATGCTGACCGTCACCCGGTAGCCGGCCACCGCGGCGGGCGCGTCCGGCAGCCGGGTGTCGTAGCCGAAGGCGCGCTCCATGACCCACAGGAACGACGCCGAGCCGAGTGCGAGCCCGGCCTTGAGGCAGAACCCGATGGTGGCGAAGACGATGCCGGTGAAGCGGCGGCCGGTCACCAGCTCGGAGTAGTCGGCCACGTCGGCGAAGATCGCCCAGATCAGGGGGATCGTCGGCGCGTAGACGGCCGAGCCGACGATGGTGAGGCCGATCATGCCGGTCACGTCGGTCGGCCGGAGCAGGTAGAAGGCGAACGCGTTGGCGGTCGCGAGCGCGAACCCGGCCACCGCCACGGCCTTCTTGCCGAAGCGGCGTGCGAACGAGGCCGAGGCCATGATGACGACGATGGTGGTGGCGGTGCCGACCATGTTGGCGATGCTGTTGAACACGTCGGCGACGTTGGAGCCGGCGAGGTTGTCGCGGGTGCCGTGGACGACGTAGCCGAGCATCTCCAACAGGCCGCCGGGCTTCGGGGCGCCGGCCGCGAGCACCGGCGCGGCAAGGCCCAGCCGCTCGAGGAAGTCGAACATCGCGGCCTTGTCGGCGTACTGGTGGTAGTAGTTGTAGAGCGCGCCGCCGCGGAACGACAGGATCGCGAAGTGGACGAGGGTCATGAGCGCCATGACCCGCCACGGGCTGCTCCCCAGCAGGTCGCGGAAGTCCTGCCGCGCCCGGGTGCGGGTTTCCACGACCGGCTTGATCCGCTCGCGGGTGGTGAGGAAGGTGACGAGGAACAGGGCGAGGCAGAGCACCGCCCAGATGGTCATGGTGACCTGCCACCCGTGCTGGCGGTCGTGGCCGGCGGAGAACTTGGCCACCAGCGGGAGGGTGAAGCCGCCGACGATGAACTGCGCGATGTTGACCGCGATGAACCGGTAGGAGTTGAGCCGGGCGCGCTGGTCGAGGTCGGCCGTGATCACGCCGCCGAGGGCGGAATACGGCATGTTGTTCATCGAGTAGAGGGTCATCAACATCGTGTTGGTGACGACCGCGTAGGCGGTCAGCGCGGCGAGGTTCCAGCCGCGCGGCGTGGTGTAGGCGAGCACCATGACGACCGCCCACGGCCCGGCCGTCCACAGGATCCACGGGCGGAACTTCCCCCAGCGGGTGTTGGTCCGGTCGGCCAGCACGCCCATGACCGGGTCGAACACCGCGTCCCACAGCCGCGGCCACAGCAGCACCGCGGCGGCCGCGCTTGCGGTCAGGCCGAAGACGTCGGTGTAGAAGTTGAGCTGGAACAGGATCATCGTCATGAAGACGAAGTTGGCGGCGGCGTCCGCCGCGCTGTAGCCGGCCTTCTCGACAAACGATAACTTCGGGGAGTTCATGGTGCAGGGATGGTTGTCCCGGCCGCCGCGGGATGCGGGTCATCGACGGTCGATACGGTGACGATGTCGCCGGCGAGCGCGCCGGACTCCGCGCGCAGCCGGAGCGTCCCGGGCCGGTTCGGGATGCCGCGCACGATCGCGAGGCACAACCCGTTGAAGGCCGCGCGCTCGCGGGCCGGGAAGGGCGTCATGTCCGTCGGGTCGCCGTTGTCGGTGGCGACCAGTTCGCCCGGGCCGTCCACCGTGAACCGGATGCGGTCGGCGGCGCGCGGGCAGGTTAGCCCGGCGGCGTCGGCCACGCGCACCGTCACGAACGACAGGTCGCGGCCGTCGGCCGCGATCTCGGGGCGGTCCGCCGACGCCTCGAGCCGGGCCGGCTCGCCGGCGGTTTTCACCGTCTCCTCGGCCCACCTGGCGCCGCGCTTGAACACCACCACCCGCAGCTCGCCCGGCTGATAGACCACATCGTCCCAGCGCAGGCGGTATTCGTTGGGGCCGAGCTTCCTGCGGCCGAGCGACCGGCCGTTGAGGAACAGCTCGGCCTCGTCGCCGGAAGTGAAGACATGGACCGGCGTGGGCTGGCCGGCGCGCTCGGGCCAGCTCCAGTGCGGCAGGATGTGCGCCACCGGCAGCTCCGGGCGCCAGCGCGATTGATAGAGGAAGAACCGGTCCTTGCGGAACCCGGCGAGGTCGATGACCCCGAAGCAGGAACTGCGGGACGTGTCGTAGGGGGTCGGCTCGCCGAGGTAGTCCCAGCCGCTCCACACGAAGCCGCCGGCCACGAACGGGTGCCGGTCCTCGGCCGCGAACACCACGTCCGGCGAGGAGCCGAAGTCCGCGGTGTGCAGCTCGTAGGCGCTGACGTGCGCGCGGCGCGGGTCGCCGCCCACCTCGTCCCTCACAGGTGCGCCGGCGCCGGCGAAGACCGGGAACAGGTATTCCCCGCGGCTGCTGACGGTGGCGGCGTTTTCGCTGGCGAGGATCAGCTTGTCGGGGAATTTTGCGTGGAAGGCCGGGTATTGCGGAGGCGTGCGGATTCCCTGCAGGCCCGCGTACGCCGGGCCCTGGCGGATCCCTTCGCCCTGATAGTTCAGGCTGATCACGTCCAACACCGCGGGCAGCGGCATCTCCGGCTTCGCCCAGTTCATCGCGGCGGTCACCGGGCGGGTGGGGTCCTCCTCGCGCACGATCCCGCGGAGCCGCCCCGCCAGCGCCGCGCCCGGCTCGCCGGTGAACTGCTCGCCGACTTCGTTGCCGATGCTCCACAGGATCACCGACGGATGGTTGCGGTCCCTGCGCACCAGCGCGCGCAGGTCCTGCTCGTGCCAGTCGGCGAACAGCAGGTGGGCATCGAGCGGAGTTTTCTCCCGCTCCCACGCGTCGAACGCCTCGTCGACGACCAGGAAGCCCATCCGGTCGGTCAGTTCCAACAGCTCCGGGGCGGGCGGGTTGTGGGCGGTGCGGATCGCGTTGCAGCCCATCTCGCGCAGCATCTCGAGCTGGCGCTCGGCCGCGCGGACATTGAACGCCGCGCCCAGCGCACCGAGGTCGTGGTGCTGGTTGGCGCCCCTCAGGAACACCCGCTCGCCGTTGACGTGCACCCCCGTGGCCGGGTCGAAACGCACCGTGCGCACCCCGAAGCGCTGGCCACAGCGGTCTAACAGCTTCCCATCGGCGTCCCGCACCTCGATCACGGCGAGGTGGCGGTGTGGGTGCTGGGTTGGGGGCGGGCCCCAGAGGCGGGGGTTGGCGAGGGTGGCGGAGCCGGTCACGGTGGCGGCGCCGCGGGCCGGGACGACGGTGGCCAGCGGGCCGACCGTGGCGAGCGGGCGGCCGGCCTGCCGCCCGTGGTCGTCGATGGCGAACAGTCGGGTGGACACGGCGACCGGGGCGTCCGCTTCGGAGGCGTTGTCGATGGCGACCTCGAGGTCGACCGTCGCGGACGTGGAGGAGACCTCGCGGGTGGTGACCCGGGCGCCCCACTGCGCCACGTGGACCGGCCGCACCTTGGTGAGCCACACGTTCCGATAGATCCCGCCGCCGGGGTACCAGCGCGACGAATCCGGCGGGTTGTCGAGGCGGATCGCCAGCTGGTTGGCGCCGCCCGGCGCCACGTGGGGTGTTAGATCGACGCGCCACGACGAGTAGCCGGCGGGCCAGCCGCCGACGAGGGAGCCGTTGAGCCAGACGGTGGCGTGGGACATCGCGCCGTCGACCTCGAGGAAGATCGACCGGCCGGCGTCGGTGGCCGGGATGTCAAGGTTTTTCCGGTACCACCCGACGCCGTGGCTGGGCAGCCTGCCCATGCCGCCGCCCGGGCCGGCCTTGAACGGCCCGTGGATCGCCCAGTCGTGGGGCAGGTTGACGTTCCGCCATGAGCTGTCGTCGAAGTCGCTGCCGACGAACGGGCAGTCGCCGCCTGGGTTGGCGGCGGGGCGGGCGTAGTGTTTCGCCGGGTCCTTGATGAAGGGATTCCCGGTCGGCAGGATCCACGGCTTGAGCACCGCCGCGGGCGCCGCCGGCGTGGCGTCGTTCGCGCCGCTGGCGCCCGGGCGCCGGTCGTAGGCGAGGCAGGCCGGGTAGCCCGCGGGATCGCCTTGTTGGAAGCGCCACCCGTCGTTGATCGGGATCCGCTCGCGAGGCGGCGCGGGATCGTCCCGGGCCGGGGCGGGTGAGGCGGCGGCGAGGGCGAGTGCCGCCAGCAGCGGCGCGCGGAGCGGCGCGAAACGCCCGGCGGGCAGGTGTTTCATCGTTTCGATGGCGGGTGGGCGGCGGCCGGGGCGTCGATGACCTGATAGCGCCCGCTTGCCTGGAGCAGGCCGAACAGGGTCAGCAGGCCGTCGTAGTAGCGCCACTTGCCGGTTGGCGTGGGCGCCAACCACAGGCGCCTGACGAACGGCCGGGCCAGCTCGGGGTCGGAGGCCGCGACGCCGGCGGCAGCGGCCATGGCGACCAGGCACGGCGAGGACGACTGGCCGAGCGGGCGCCCGTCGAGGGCGTAGCGGTTGACGAGCCGGTCGCCCTGGCTGCCAAGGAAGCGCAGCACGCGGTCGGCTTGCTCGACCTGCCACCGGTCGCGGCTGCCCCACGCGTGGTCGAGCGCGACGTGGGCGAGGGTGCGCACGGCGTCGAAGCCGAACTCGTCCTTGCCGTCGCCGAAGCGGTCGTCGGCGAACGGCCGGCCGTCGAAGTGCGCGTATTCCGGCATCAATCCGGTCACCGGATGGGCGGCGCGGCGGAAGAACGCGCGGCTCTCGGCGGCGCATGCGGCCCAGAACGCGCGCCCGTCGCGGTCCCGGTCCCAGCGCGCCCACAGCGAGTAGAAGTGCGGCAGGTGATAGGACGGGTCGGTGAAGTGGCTGGCTTCCGGGGTCGGGGCGAAGACGACCTGGCGCCTTTCGGCGTCGAAGATCGGCGTCACCACGTGCGTGGCGGGCTTGAGCCGCATCTCGCGCAGCAACTCCTGGGCGGCGGCCTGATAGTCGGTGCCCGCCTGTCCCCAGCGGTGGGCGGCGAACCACAGGGCCATCGCGAACCACTCCTCGCCGTCGCTGGCCGACCCAGGGTCGATCGGCCTGCCATCAAACGTGCAGTGCCACGCGAAGTAGCCGCGCCGCGGCCCGTCGGCTTGGCGCATGTGGGTGCGGGCCCATTTCCACAGCCGGTCGAACTGGTCCTGATGGTCGAGCTGCACCGCGATCATCATCCCGTAGGACATGCCTTCCGAGCGCACGTCCCCGCTGCCGACGTCGGCGATGTAGGCGGTGTCGTCCGCCGCCTCGTAGTAGAGGCGCTCGTTCTCCTTGTCGCCGCGCGTGAACTGGTCCCACACCGCCTCGATCCGCGCCGTGGTCTGCGCCTCGGTCACCCCGAGCAGCTCGCGAAACAGGTTGCGCGCCGGGGCGCCCGCAACCACCGGGCAAGCGGCCAACACCACCAACCCCAGGCAACCGGACAACGAAATCACACGACGCATTCGGATGGAACGGTTGTGGGGGCTTCTCGTGGGGCGATGCAAGCAAAACGATGGAACGCGTCACTGCCGACTTGCCATCCGGAGCCGCTTTCCCCAACGTGCAGGAGGCGCCTGCCGGCCGGATGGCCGTCAGGAAACGCCCCTCCGATTGAACCAAACCGCCCACCAACCATGACCCTGCATTCCGTTTCCCGTTTGCTGGCTGCGGCCGCCGCGCTCGCGGCCGGCGCGCAGGCACCCGCCGCCGACATCATCAAGGCGGCCACCGGCACCGACCTTGCCGCCGGCGCCAGTTGGGGCGGCAGTCCCCCGACCGCGGGCGATACCGCCGTGTGGACGGGCACCTCGCTCGGCGCCGGGCTGACCCTCGACAGCGTCGCCTCGTGGGGCGGCATCCGCATCGACGGCGCGCTCGGCAACATCTCGATCAGCGGCCTCGGCGGGCTCACCCTCGGGGCCGGCGGCATCGACGCCGCCGGATCCGGCATCGGGCTGACGATCACCAACAACCTCGCCGTCGGCGCGGCCCAGACGTGGGAGACCGACTCGTTCCTGACCGTCTATGGCGCAATCTCGGGCACCGATCCCTTGACAGTCACCGGCATCCCCGAGACGACGCTGACTTGGCCGGCCTATCTGACCGAGACCGCGACGGTGATCTTCCCCAACGCCACCCTGGCTGATTTCACCCGGGCGCAGGGGGCGGTGGACGGCGCATACGTGAACGGGACGAATGTGCCGTCGCAGGGCTACAAGTTCGCCAACGACGGCACCACCGCCACCTTCCAGTTGCGGATTCTCGACGGCGGCTACACCAAGTGCGTGAAGGTGGAGCTGCAGCAGTCCGGCGCCGACATCACCGGCCGGGCGGTCTACGCGAAGTACATCAGCGGCGCGAACCTGGGCTACGACTTCGACACCGGCGGCAACGCCGGCACGATCGCCACCAGCGCCAGCTCGCCCGGCTACGGCGCGGCGTCCATCACCATCGGGTCCGTCTCCAGCGTGGTCACCCTCGGGGGCTTCAGCAGTCATTCCGGGGGGATGACGTTCAACGGGGGGCTGGTGGGCGGCGGCAACGGGGTCGCCTTCGACCAGTCCCAGGGCGGCTCGTTCGGGACCGGCGACGTGACCCTCAACCCGGGCACCAGGCTGACCACCACCGGGGCGCGCGTGCTGGGCGGCGGCAACGCCACCACCCGCACCGTGACCATCAACGGCGCCACCGCGAACATCGAGGCGGCCGGCAGCGGCGGCGAGTACTTCCGCACGCTCAGCCTGACCGGGGGGACGCTCACTGCCGACACCACCGCCCCCTACTTCCGGGCGCCGACCGGCGGCTGCGACATCGCCAGCCTCGCCTCCGCCGAGGCGTCGCTGATCACCACCGGCATCGACCTGACCTTCAGCAGTCTAACGGTCGACGTGGCCGACGGCGCGGCGGTCAATGACCTGCAGATCGGCGGCAGCATCACCCAGAACACCGGCGCCGGCTCGGGCGACAAGTCGCTGGCCAAGAACGGCGCCGGCACGCTGGTGCTCGCCGGCCTCAACAGCTTCACCGGCGGCGTGGCGGTCAACGCCGGCACGCTCAAGCTCGGCAGCACGCGCGCGCTCGGCGCCTACCTCGCCGGGCGGCCGGTGACCCAGGTCACCGTGGCTGCGGGCGCCGCCGTCGACTTCGACGGCATGGGCGACAACACCTACGGCTACACGATCACGGGGACCGGCGCGGGCGGCGCCGGCGCGCTCACCAACGGCGGCGTGGCGATCGGCAACAACCTGGCGCAGTGCTCGAACATCGCTCTAACGGACGATGCCGCGGTGGGCGGCAGCGGCAACTGGTCGCTGCTCACCAACGGCTATGGGGCGACCGCGCTCGACCTGCAGGGCCACACCCTGGCCAAGGTCGGCGGCAACACCATCGGGCTGGTCTCGACCACCGTCACCGCGGGCACGATCGAGGTCGCGCAGGGGACCTTGAGCCTTGGGGTTTCCGCGGGCGGCACCGGGGTGGCCGCCCCCGACACGGCCGTGGTCGTGGCCGACTCCGCCGGCGCGGGCCTCGCGGTGTTCCGCGACTCGTCGATCGGCTCGCTGGCCGGCGGCGGCGCCGGCGGCGGCAACCTGTTCCTGAACAGCGGCACCCTGACGGTCGGCGCGCTGGGAACCGACACCATCTACGGCGGCGTGATCGGCGGCGGGGGCGACCTCGTCAAGACCGGCGCCGGCACGCTGACGCTCACCGCGGACCAGACATGCACCGGCACGATCACGGTGCTTGCGGGCAACCTCGAGCTCGGCGGCGCGCTCGCCGGGCCGCTGGTGGTGCAGGGCGAGGCCAGCCTCGCGCCGGGCGGGGCGGCGATCGCCACCCTCGACCTGACCGGAGACGTGACCCTTCGGGGCACCACCACCTGCCAGATCGGCAAGTCCGGCGCCACCCTGAGCCAGGACACGATCAACACCTCCGGCGTGGTCACCTACGGGGGCGCGCTCGAGATCACCGCGACCGGCGACACCCTCGCGCTCGGCGACACGTTCCAACTGTTCGGCGGGGCGGCCTATCAGGGCGGCTTCAGTTCCTACGTCCTGCCGCTGTTGCCTGCCGGCCTGAGCTGGGACCTCGCCGGGCTTTCCATCGACGGGACGATCAAGGTCTCGGACGTGGTCATGACGCCATATTTCACCCCCGCGTCCGGCGCCTACGCCGGCAACCTGGTGGTGACGATCACCTCCGACCCCGGGGCGACGATCCACTACACCACCGACGGCTCGCAGCCGACCACCTCGTCGGACGTCTACACCGGCCCGGTCGCGGTGCCGGCCGACGCCGCCGGCTACACGATCCGCGCGCTCGCCACCCGCGCCGGCCAGGCCGACAGCCTGGTCGGCAGCGCCACCTACGACAACGCGGTCGTGCCCTCATGGAACGTGGACTTCTACGGCGACTGGTCCGATCCCACGAACTGGTTGAACGGCGTGATCCCGGACCAGGCCGGGGTGACCGCCGACTTCACCTTCTATCAGTCGGCCGACACCGCGGTCACGCTCGATTCGGACCGCACCGTCGGCGGGCTGGTCTTCGGCAACGCCAACCTGATCAACTGGGAACTGGCCGCCACCCCGGGCAGCGTCCTGACCCTGGCGACCGGCTCCGGCACGCCGGAGATCGCGGTGACCGGCCAGGTGGCCACGATCAGCGCGCCGCTGGCCGGCACCCAGGGGTTCACCAAGACCGGGCCGGCCACGCTGGTGCTCACCAGCCCGAACAACTACTCGGGCGACACCGCGGTTGCGGCCGGGCAGCTGGCCGTGGGCAACAACACCGCGTTGGGCGGCTCGAGCGTGATCCTCGGCGCGACCGACGACCCGGTGGCGTTCTATCTGGCCCAGCGCGCCGACATCTCCAACCCGGTCACGGTCAGCGCGGCCGGCACGGGAACCGTGGTCATCGGCGCCGACAACAGCGGCAGCGGCCAGGATGCCGCGTCGTTCCTCGGGCCGCTCACCCTGAACCGCCCGACGACGATCAGCGGTGAGGTGACCGACGACCGGTTGGCGATCGACGGCAGGATCAGCGGCAACGTCGGCACGCTCACCGTCACCGGCGGGGCGCGGACGACCTTCTTTTCCACCGAGAACGACTTCACCGGCGACCTCGTGGTCACCGGCGACGGCACCATCCTGCAGGCGGCCGTCGCCACCGCGGGCGAGGTCATCCCGGACGGCTCCAGCGTGACCGTGGACGCCGGCGCAGTCCTGCAACTCGCGCCCCTGCCCGCAGGGCCGGAAACGATCGCCGCCCTCAACGGCGCGGGCACCGTCCGCACCTACCCCACCGGCGCCTACCCAGGCACCCTGGTCGTCGGCTCGGGCGACGCCTCCGGCAGCTTCGACGGCCAGTTGATGGACGGCGCCGGGGCGCTCTCCCTCGCCAAGATCGGCGCCGGCACCCAGACGTTCGGCGGCCCGCTCACCCACAGCGGCAACACCACCGTCAACGAAGGCACCCTCGTCCTCGCCGACACCAGCTCGATCCGCTTCAGGCTCACCAACACCACCAGCAACCAGCTCAACGGCACCGGCGCCGTCACCCTCGACGGCACGTTCGCCATCGACGCCGCCGCCCTCACCGTCACCACCGGCAGCTGGACCGTGGTGGACACCGCCGCTCTAACAGAAACCTACGGCCCCGACTTCCTGGCCGGCGGCGGCTGGGCGGAAGCCGGCGCCGGGGTGTGGGAGATGACCGATGCGGTCGGGGTGTGGACCTACACCGGGGCCACCGGCGTGCTGTCGCTGGCCGAGGGCGACGACTACTGGGCGTGGATCGACGGGTTCTTCCCCGGCGAGACCGACCCTGCGATCATCGGCACCGACGCCGACCCGGACGACGACGGGATCGCCAACTCGGTCGAGATGGTGATCGGCGGCAACCCGGCCACCGGCATGGACACGGCGCTGCTGCCGACCATCGAGCTGGTGACCGACCCCGCGGGCCTGCCGCCCGGCAACTGGGTCCTGTTCACCTACCGCCGCACCGACCAGGCGGTTGCCGCGGGCGTGACCGTGGTGGGTGAATACGGCGTCGACCTCGTGAACTGGGCCGCGGCCCAGAACGGCGTCGACGGCGTGGTGATCCTCGAGGACGACGACTACGCCGGCTTCGACCCGCCCGCCACCGTTCCCACCGACCGGGTGCGGGTCTATGCGCCGCAGGTCCTCCAGACCCTCTTCGGGCGCCTGAAGGTGACGGTCCCGTAAGGCGCCGCCGATCTATCCGCCGCGCGGCGAGGCACCGCCGCGCGGCGGCAACCACGGGCCCAAAGGACGAACCGGCCCCGGCCCACCGATCCGTCCGCCGTGCGGCGCTGACCGGACGCATGACCCATGCCCATGAAACCGATGCGGGCCCGTCAGTCTCCGGCCCTGGCCGCCGCGGCGGTCCTCGCGCTGCACTGGGACGCCGGCGCGGCGCTTGAGCTGCGCGCCTCGCGCGCCGAGGTCGCCGCCTTCGGGCGGGTCGAGTTCCGGATCGCGGGGGTGCCGGAGTGCGCGGACCCTTTCGATCCGGAGGCCGTCGACCTGCGGCTCGAGTTGACCGCGCCGGACGGCGGGCGGGTCGTGGTGCCGGCGTTCTTCGCGCAGGACTACGTGCGCGGCGCCGACGGGGCCGGCGCGCCGGACGGTTGGGTCTATCCGACCGGCACCGGCGTTTGGATGGCGCGCTTCGCGCCGGTGCTCGCCGGCCACCACCGCGCGGTGGCGGTGCTCGGCCGCGCCGGCGGCGAACTGCGCTCGGCATCGGTCGGCTTCGACTGTGCGGCATCGTCGGCGCGCGGGTTCGTGCGGGTCGCGCGCAAGGACCCGCGGTTCCTCGAGTTCGACAACGGCGAGCCGTTCTTCGCCATCGGCCAGAACCTGGCCTTCATCGGCGAACAGCAGCACGTAACCGCCGCCAAGGCGCGCGAGGTCCTCCCGAAGCTGGCGGCGAACGGCGCCAACTACCTGCGGGTATGGACGTGCGCGGGCGACTGGGCGCTCGCGATCGAGGCGCGCAAGAGCGCGTGGGAAAGGTCATGGGATGGCAAGGGCCGCCTGGTTGCCGATCCCGCCGACCCCGCGCGCAGGTGCCTCCCGCTGCCCCCCGGAACCACCCGGGAGGTGAACCCGACCCATCCGGTGTTCCTCCGCCCGGCGACGCGCTACGTCGTGGCCGGGCGGGTCCGGACCGAACCCGCGGCGGTTGTTCACCTTGACGCCCACGGGACATCCCGGCCGCTGCAATCCGCGCCGGCGCAGGCATGGACGGCGTTCCGCCACGAGTTCACCACCGGCACGCGCGACTGGCGGCTGCAGGCGATGCGGCTCCGGCGCGCGGGCGGGGGCATGGCGTGGCTCGGCGAACTCTCATTGCAGGAGGCCGGCGGCGGCCCGGAGTTGCTGTGGGAGGCGGACATGAACCGGCCCGCACGCGGCTGCTACAACCCGCTGGACTGCTTCCTGCTCGACGAACTGGTCGCGACCGCGGAGCAGCACGGCATCCGGCTCCAGCTGTGCATGCTCGCGCGCGACCTCTACATGCACGAACTCGCCGACCCGGCGAGCCCCGCCTACGACCGCGCCATCGCCGCGGCGAAGCGGTTCTTCCGCCACGCGATCGCCCGCTGGGGGGCTTCGACCAGCGTCGCCGCGTGGGAATACTGGAACGAGATGGACCCCGGCCTGCCGACCGGGCGCTTCCACGCCGAGCTGGGCGAGTTCCTCGCACGGCACGACCCCTACCGCCACCTGCGCACGACCAGCACCTGGGCGCCGAGCCCGCGGGACTGCCGGCACCCGGATCTCGACCTCGCGGGCACCCATTTCTACCTGCGCCCGGCCGACCGGCCGCGGCTCGCCAACGAGGTGGAGGCGGTGCTCGACCGCGCGCGCTGGCTGCGTGAGCAGGCGCCCGCCAAACCGGCGCTGCTGGACGAGTTCGGGCTGGCCGACGACCAGTGGCGCATCACCGGCGAGATGCGGCGCAGTGCCGACCTGAGCGACGTCCACAACGCCCTCTGGGCATCCGCGCTCTCCGGCACGTCGGGCACCGCGCTCGCATGGTGGTGGGAGCGGCTCGACCAGCACGACGGCCACGCGCTCTACCGCCCGCTCAGCCGCTTCCTGGCCGGCGTCCCGTGGAACGGCGGCGGGATCCGCCGCCTGACAGCCATGTGCCGCGGCCCGGCACTGACCGTGGTCGGGGTGCGCGCGGGCGGCGACGCGTGGCTCTGGGTGTTCGATCCCGCGGCGGCCTGGGCCAAGGTCGTGCTCGACAAGCAGCCCCCGCCGGAGCGCCGCAATGTGGTGCTGGAACTCCCCGGCTGGCCGGCCGGCGAGGCGCGCATCGAGTGGCACGACACCCGCACCGGCTCGGTGACCCCCGCGCGGGCAACCGCCGACGGCGGCTTGCTGCGGCTGGCAGCGCCTCCGTTCCGGCGCGACATCGCGTGCCGCCTGTCGATGTGACGGCCGGCTCAGCAGATCCGCGGCAACTGTTCGCCGGCGGGCAGGTCGAGGATGCGGCGGGTGCCGATGCGGCTGGTGAGGATCACGCGGCCCGCCGCCCGGTCGCCGACCGTGCCGACCGGCGTGGCCCCCGCACTGACCGCAAACCGCCGCATCACGGCCAGCGCGCGCTCGGCCTCGGCCGCCGGCACGAACGCGACGAAGCGGCCCTCGCAGGCCACCCCCAGCGGGTCCAGCCCGAGGATCTCGCACGCCGCGGCGACGTCGCCGCGCACCGGCACCGCCGCCTCCCCGACCTCGATCTCGAGACCGGCCGCCGCCGCGATCTCGTTGAGCGCTGCGGTCAGGCCGCCGCGGGTCAGGTCGCGCAGGCAGTGGACATCCACCCCCTCGTCGAGCAGCGCCAGCGCCGGGCCCGCCACGCTCGCCGAGTCGCTCTCGATCGCGCTCTCGAACTCGAGCCCCTCGCGCACCGCCATGATCGCCATCCCGTGGCGGCCGAGGTCGCCGCTGACGATCACCGCATCCCCGGGCCGCACGCCGGCCGGCGCGAGCAGCCGGTCGTGCCCGACCCGCCCGACGCCGGTGGTGGTGATGAACACCCCGTCGCCCTTCCCCTTGTCGACCACCTTGGTGTCGCCGGTCACGATCGCCACCCCGCAATCGGCCGCCGCGGCCGCCATCGACCGCACGATCCGCCACAGCATCTCCATCGGCAGCCCCTCCTCCAGGATGAACCCCGCGCTCAGCCATGCCGCCCGCGCGCCGCTCATCGCCAGGTCGTTCACCGTCCCGTGCACCGCCAGCGAACCCACGTCGCCGCCCGGAAACACCAACGGCCGCACCACGTAGCCGTCGGTCGTCAGCGCAATCCGCCCGCACCCCGCGTCAAGCACCGCCGCATCGTGCCGCTCCCCCGCTGCCGGCCCGCCAAACGCCCCCAAAAACACCCGCTCGATCAACTGCCCCATCAGCCGCCCGCCCCCGCCGTGCGCCAACTGCACCGTCGCGTGGCTCTCAATCGGCACCGGACAGGCACCCCCCGGAACTGGCACTGGCCGCTTCGCATCGCTCATGACCTCAAGCGCCCCGCACCATGCATCCCACCCCCGCCAAGGTCGAGCCCCATCCCCCTGAAGAAAGATCCGGGCCACCCATCAACCGGGAAACGGGAACAGGAACCGGGGATTACGAGGATTTCGAGGATGATCAAAGGGTTGCGAACAAGCTTCCGATCATCCGTTGGGTGTGGGCATCACGCTTGCCAACTCATTCTGAATCAACGTAATCCCCGCAATCCCCGGTTCTCATTTCCGAATTCAGGATCAAATGCCCCCCTGCCACGTGATGCCTCGCCACCCCGGCGGCGCCGGTGGGATTTCGTGGGTGTCCCTGAAGTCGTCCCCGAAGTCGGCCGCCTCCTCAAGGAGCGCGGGCATCTTGCCCGCATCCTCACCCCCCCTCGCCTCTTCCCGCGCCATTCATGCCCGCCCCACTCCTCGCCAACCCTCCGCAACCACCTTGCCGCCCCCACCCCCAAGGCGCCGCTCGCCACCCATGCCCGCAAACCCACCCGCCAGTCGCAATCTCGCCGAGGCCACGCCGCCGGTGCAGGACAACATGGAAAAATCCACCGGCCCCCAGCCCAAAAACCTCCCCTCCCCCCGCATTTGTCCCACCCCCCATGTCACCCTTACACCCACAAACCACCCAAACCACCGCCGCCCCCACACCTCCAGCAGCGGCCACACCCCGTAATTTCCGCTTCCCTGCCTCCGATCCGCTTTGCTAGACTCTTTTCCCAATGCTCCCCTTCGCGCACAGCCACCCCGACCACCCCGACGACCCCTCGCGCTGGGAGCCGCTGTTCACACCCGACTGCCCCACCCTCTCCGGCGGCCACTGCCACGCCTGCGCCACCCTCGCCCCAGACCACGGCCACCTCAACAAGACCGCCCACCTCGCCGCCTCCTTCGCCGCCGACATGTTCCCACCGGGCCCCGACCGCGAGGCCGCTCGAGAATGGGGGCGGATCGCCGGGCTGTGGCACGACCTCGGAAAGTTCGCCCCCGAGTGGCAGGCCTACCTGACATCAAAGGCCGATCCGCACCAGGCGGATGTCAGCGGCAAGCTGGATCACGCCACCGCTGGGGCGGTGCACAGCAACTCTCGAGATCGGCTCGGCAGCCTGCTGGCCTATCTCATCGCCGGCCACCATTCCGGTCTGCCCGATGGCACTCCCGATCTGTTCCACGTCCGCATCAAGAAGACCATCCCTGCCTGGGGTTTCGCCGCCGAGGTCTCCGGCCTCCCCCTCGATCTGGCCGTCCCGATGCCGCCGCTCAGCCGCCCGGCCGCCGGCAACGACGCGATGGCGTTCCTTCTGCGCTTCCTCTTTTCATCACTCGTCGACGCCGACTTCATCGCCACCGAGGCGTTCATGCAGCCAACCCGGGCCGACCTGCGACAACCCTGGCAAGATGACATCATACCGAAACTGAGGAAACGACTTGAGGACCATCTCGTTGTTGCCTTCGCCCAGGCCCCAGCCACCCCCGTCAATCGCGCGCGGGCGACGGTCCGGCGCGCATGCGCCGAAGCCGCCATCATGGCCCCCGGCATCTTCACCCTCACCGTCCCCACCGGTGGAGGAAAGACCCTGTCGTCGCTTCTCTTCGCTCTGCGCCATGCCGAGGCTCACGGCCTCCGCCGCGTCATCTACGTGATTCCCTACACGTCGATCATCAGCCAGAATGCCGACGTTTTCCGTCGCGCATTCGCGCCCCTTGCCGCCGCACTCGGCCGCGAGATCGTCCTTGAGCATCATTCAAGGTTCGATCCCGGCTGCGAAACCGAAACCAACCGCCTCGCCGCTGAAAACTGGGATTCCCCGCTCATCGTCACCACCAACGTCCGTTTCTTCGAATCCCTCTTCGCAAACCGCACCTCGGCCTGTCGGCGCCTCCACCGCATCGCCCGCTCGGTGGTGATCTTCGACGAAGCCCAGGCCCTGCCTGCGCGCCTGCTTCATCCCGTTCTCCGCGCATTCACCTGTCTGGTCAAAGACCTGCACGCCACCACTGTCCTCTGCACGGCAACCCAACCCGCCCTGGACCTCCGCCCCTCCTTCCCGATCGGAATCCCACGCGACCAGATCACCCCGATCATGCCCGACGAAGACACCCTCTTCCGCACCCTCAAACGGGTCGAAGCGGAGAACCTCGGCGAAATCGACGATGCCAGCCTCGTCGCCCACATCCTCGCGCGCGCCTCCGGCGGCGCCCTTGTCATCCTGAACACCACCGCGGCGGCGCGCGAACTCTATCAGTCACTCTCCGGGCACGTGCCCGCATTCCACCTTTCGGCCCGCATGTGCCCGCGGCATATCATGGCGGTGCTCGCCACGGTGAAACGCCTGCGCCGGAGAAACCAACCGGTGGTGCTGGTCTCGACCCAACTGGTCGAAGCAGGCGTGGACGTCTCGTTTCCGATCGTCTACCGGGCCGGGTGCGGGCTCGATTCCTTCGCCCAGGCGGCCGGCCGCTGCAATCGCAACGGCGAACTGGAAGACTCCCCAGGACGCACGTTTCTTTTCTTCCCGACCGATCATCCCATCCCGGAGACGCTGGTGGATCTCCGGGCCGGCGCGGCGATCACCCGCTCCCAGGTCCTGCCCCTCCACTCTGACCGGCTGTTGTCGCCGGAGGCGGTCCGCGCCTACTTCGAACAGGCGATCTGGCTGGCCGGCCCCAGAACCAATCAATGGGACGCGGCCGAGATCGTCTCCGGCGGCGCGCCTTGCTTCCCGCCCGCTTCGAAGTCGCTCGAAGCCTACCAATTCAAGTCCGCCGCCCAACGCTTCCGCGTGATCGACTCGGAAACCCACCCCGTTGTCATTCCATGGGGCCGCAAAGGCAAGGCCCTCGCCGCCGAGATCCGTGCCCTCGACCGCTGCGGCCGCCCCCCGACTCGTGGCCATTTCCGCCGTGCCCAGTCGTTCTCCGTCGCCGTGTACCCGCATGAATGGCTGCAATCGCAGGACCGCCTCTCGCTCCACTGCGACGCAACCTTTGCAATCCTCGAACATCCGGAGAACCACTACCATCCCCGGACCGGCCTCAAGAAGCCTGACGCACCCGACGATCCCAAGGCGTTCTGCCTGTAGCACCCGAACAGCGCACCATCATGGCAACCTGCATCCGTCTCCACGTATCCGGCGACTTCGCCTGCTTCACCCGGCCCGAAATGAAGGTCGAGCGGGTGTCCTACGACGTCATCACACCCTCCGCCGCCCGCGGGATCCTCGAAGCGATCTACTGGAAACCGCAGATCCGGTGGGTGATCGAGCGCATCCACGTGCTCAAACCAATCCGCTTCACCAATATCCGCCGCAATGAAGTCGGCATGAAGGCATCCGCCCCGTCGAACGCCGCCATGCATGGTGAGCGGGTTTCCCCGCCCGGCATCCTGATCGAGGACGAGCGCCAGCAACGCGCATCCACGCTGTTGCGGGACGTTGCCTACGTGATCGAGGCCGGCTTCGTCGTCCTCGACTGCCGATTGGAGAAAGACGGCCCTCTGGTCCCCGCCAACGATTGCGCCGGCAAGCACCTCGAGATGTTCAGCCGCCGCGCCCGCTCCGGCCAGTGCTTCCACCAGCCCTGCCTCGGGACCCGCGAGTTTTCCGCCCGCTTCGCGCTCATCGAGCCCGGTGATCCCCTCCCGCCGTCCGAGTTGCCTCCGGACCAGCGCAACCGGACCCTTGGCTGGATGCTCCACGACATCGCCTACCTCCCCGCCACCCAGACCGACAAGGACTCCTTCCTCACCGGCCAAGGCTGGCGGGTCCGCGCCGAACCACGCTTCTTCAATGCCCGACTCACAGAGGGCATCCTCCACGTGCCGTCGCTCGAATCCACCACCCCCTGATACGCCATGATCCTCCAGGCACTTCATCAGCTCCACACGCGGCTCTCGGCCGATCCGGCAAACGGACTGCCTCCAGCCGGCTGCAGCATACAGAACATCACCTTCCGGATTGTCCTTCATGCTGACGGGACCGTCGCCGCCATTGAAGACGCACGACGCGAGAGCATCGAGTTATCAAGGAGCGGAACGGAACGTCGCAGGCTCCGACCCATCGAACTGGCTGTTCCAGGCCAAACCAAGCCCTCGGGACAGGGTATCAATCCATGCACCCTGTGGGACAACCTTACCTACCTCTGCGGCTACCCGCAACCTGATCGAAATGCGGTAAAGGCCGCGAAGAACCGCAGCCGAGCCCCTCGTTGCTATGAGGGCAGCAGGAGACACCACACCAACCTGTTCGCACATTCTCCTGAGCCAGGACTGCAAGCCGTGTCCCGCTATTTCGAACGGCACTCTCCCGAAGACCTCAGACCTCACGTCGACCGCCTGCCCGAGGACGCAAGAGTCGGCAACGGCGTGTTTCAACTCGTGGGCCAAACGTCGTTCGTTCACGATGTCTACAGGACTTCATCGTCCGCGCTGCACTCGCAGGGGCAACCCGATGAGGTGCTCGGCCAGTGCCTGATCACCGGGAGCTTCGGCCCCATTGCGCGGCTGAACGAGCCCAAGATCAAGACCTTTGATCCCAAGGGCTGTTTGCTCGTGTCATTCAATGAACGAGCTTACGAATCCTACGGCAAGGATGATTCCAGGCACGTTGGCCAAGGACGCAATGCCCCGATATCCACCGACGCCGCTTTTGCCTACTGCAACGCACTGAACTGGCTCCTGTCCCGCAGTTCACGCCGCATGCGGGTCGGGGATGCCACCGCCGTGTTCTGGACCGATCAGCCGACTGCGGCCGAGGAACTCATGCCTTGGATGCTCGGAGGGGCGCCCGAATCCGAAGACGACAGCGTTCGAGCCCGCGTGCAGGCCGCGCTTGAGCGGATCGCCCGTGGCACCCTCCCGCCGGACGAACTCGGAGACCCTGCGACCAACTACTACATTCTCGGGCTCTCCCCCAACGCAGCCCGCCTCTCCGTGAGGTTCTGGCTTTCCGGCACCTTGGGCGAACTCATTGCAAACCTGCGGAAGCACTTCCAGCATCTCGCCATCGTCCGGCAGTGGGACGAGACAAACTCGAAGAACCCGGAACCGGTGGCGCCTTCCGTTTACCAGCTGCTTCGCCAGACCGCCCGTGACGCCGACGGCATTCCCCCTCTGCTCGGCGGCGCCCTGATGCGCGCGATTCTCCTCGGCACCCGCTACCCGGGCGCCCTCGTGAATGGGGTCATGAACCGCATCCGGATCGTGGAGAAGAAGCCCGCGGGAGAGGGATCGCTCGACAACGTATCCTACCTGCGCGCCGCCATCCTCAAGGGGTGGCTGATTCGCAATCATCGGAACACCATCACCGCCATGCTAGACGAAACCAACACCAATCCGGGTTACCGGCTCGGCAGGCTCTTTGCCGTGCTTGAGAAGACCCAACAGGATGCCCTGCCCGGCATCAACGCCACCATCCGCGAGCGCTTCTACTCAAGCGCCTCCGCCACCCCGCGGGCCGTCTTCGGTCGCCTGCTTCGCACCTACCAGCATCATCTGGCCAAACTGGAAACCGGCGCCAGGATCAACCGGGAGAAACAGGCGCAGGAGATCCTGGCGGCTATCGCCGACTTTCCCGCCCACCTCAACCTCCGGGACCAGGCGCAATTCGCCCTCGGCTACTACCATCAGAGAAAGGAACTCTTCACCAGGAGAGACGCCGCCGGTCCGACCGCTCCTTCAATCGCATGACAGTCTGCAGCAATTGAACACCAAACAAACCAACAGAACCCCAATCCCATGAATCACCGCTACGACCTCATTTACCTGTTCGACACCACCGATGCAAATCCGAACGGCGACCCCGACGCCGGCAATCTGCCCCGTGTCGATGCCGAGTCCGGCCAAGGACTCATCACCGATGTCTGCCTCAAGCGCAAGGTCCGCAACTTCGTCCTCCTCACCAGGAACGGAGTGCCGCCCCACGACATCTATGTCAAGGAGAAGGCCATCCTCATCGAAGCCCATGAGAAGGCCTACATGGCTGTGAACATCGGAGGTGCGGCCGGCAAGGAAGGGAAACGCAAGGGAACGCCTGAGCAGGTCGATGCAGCGCGTCGCTGGATGTGCGCGAACTTCTATGACGTACGTGCCTTCGGTGCTGTGATGAGCCTGGAGATCAACTGTGGCCAGGTGCGCGGCCCGATCCAGTTGGGTTTTTCGCGCTCGGTCGACCCGATTGTCGCCAGCGAGCATGCCATCACGCGCATGGCCGTCGCCACCAAGCGCGAAGCCGAAGCCCAGCAGGGGGACAACCGCACCATGGGCCGCAAGTTCACCGTTCCCTACGCGCTCTATCGAACCCACGGTTTCGTGAACCCGTTCCTCGCCGAGCAGACGGGCTTTTCGGACGAGGATCTCGAGCTGTTCTTCCAGGCGCTTGAGAACGCGTTCCAGTTCGACCAGTCAGCGGCCCGGCCGGCCGGCAGCATGGCTCCGCGGGCGCTGTTGGTGTTCCGGCACGATGGCACGGACACCGATCCGGCCCAGAAGGCCCGGCAGGCCAGGCTCGGCTGTGCGCCCAGCCACGCCCTGTTTGACCGCCTGCAGATTGAGTCGTTCGAAATGAGGCCCGCTGAAGACGGCAAGCCGCCGCGCAGGTTCGCCGACTACGCCGGCCGCATCACGTTCGATGGCAGGCCTCTCGATGAGGTGCTGAAACCCGGTCAGTCCAAGGACCTCGGCGGCGGCGTCACCCTGATCCGCCGCATCTGATGGACTCCGACCTCCTTCCCCTCTCCGCGCTGCAGCACCTGGTGTATTGCCCGCGGCAGTGTGCGCTGATCCACGTGGAGCAGGCGTGGGCGGAGAACCGGTTCACGGCGGAGGGGCAGGCGATGCACGGACGGGCGCATGAGGGGGCATCGGAGACGCGCGCCGGGGTGCGGATTGCGCGCGGGCTGCATGTTGCGTCGGCGCGGCTCGGGCTGTCCGGCCAGTGCGACGTGGTCGAGCTCCACGGCGACGGCACGGTGATGCCGGTTGAATACAAGCGGGGCAAGCCAAAGGCGCACCGGGCGGACGAGGTACAAGTTTGTGCACAGGCAATGTGCCTCGAGGAGATGCTCGGGCTGGCCGATTCCTCGATTGCCGTCGGGTGCCTTTATTACGGCCGGCAGCGGCACCGGCATGTGGTTCTATTGTCGGCGGAGTTGCGCAACCTCACCGCGTCGCTGGCCGGGCAGCTGCACCGCTTGATCGCGGCCGGCCGCACGCCGCCGCCCGAGTATGCACCCGCCAAGTGCGACCCCTGCTCCCTGGTCGACCTGTGCCGGCCCAAGGCCCTGCGCCCCGGCCGCGGCGCGGCGGCGTGGTTTTTGGAGCAGCTGACTGCTTCCACCGCGGAAGCCGCGGCGCCCAACTTCTGAAATCTCAAATCGCATATTCGCCCTCGTGCGCCGGCATCTCAACACCCTGTTCGTCACCCTCGAAGGGGCCTTCCTGCGCAAGGATGGCGAGGCGGTGGAGGTCCGTCACGAGGGGGAATCCAAACTCCGCGTGCCGCTGCACAACCTGGACGGGATCGCGTGCTTCGGCTGGGACACCACCGCCTCGGCCGCGTTGCTGGCCGCCTGCGCCGAGGCCGGGGTCACGCTGTCGTTCCTCAGTCCGCACGGGAAGTTCCTGGCGGCAACGCGCGGGTTCGCCTCCGGCAACATCCTGCTGCGCCGCGAGCAATACCGGCGGGCCGACCACGAACCGGCTTCGCTCGCGGTCGCGATGCCGGTGGTCGCGGCCAAGATCGCCAACTGCCGCACCGTCCTGCTGCGCGCCGCCCGCGACCACGGCGATAAGGACCCGGCGCGCGCTGCCGCCCTGCTTGCCGGCGCCGACCAACTGGCCGCGCGCGCCCGCTTCGCGACCCGGGCCACCGGCCTCGACGGGCTGCGCGGGATCGAGGGCGATGCCGCCACCTTCTACTTCGCCGCCTTTCCGCACCTGCTCGTCAACCATGACCCTGCAATCACCATCTCCGGGCGCTCGCGCCGCCCGCCGCTCGACCCTGCCAACGCCCTGCTGAGCTTCCTCTACTCGCTGCTCATGCACGATTGCCGGTCGGCGCTCGAAGCCTGCGGGCTCGACCCCCAGTGCGGCTTCCTTCACCGTGACCGCCCCGGCCGACCGTCGCTTGCGCTCGACCTGATGGAGGAGTTCCGCCCTGTTCTCGCCGACCGCACCGCCCTGACCCTGTTCAACCGGCGCCAGCTCACCGCGGCCGATTTCCGCACCGAGGAATCCGGCGCCGTGTTCCTCAACGACGACGCCCGCAAATCGGTCCTCATCGCCTGGCAGGAACGCAAACAGGACGAAATCACCCACCCGTTCCTCAACGAAAAGACCACTGTCGGCCTGCTCCCCCACCTCCAGGCCCGCCTCCTCGCACGCCACCTTCGCGGCGACCTCGACGCCTACCCCGCTTTCCTCGCCCGCTGACGCGGGCGAATCTCAAATCCGAAACCTCAAAGCGCATGTACGTCCTCGTCACCTACGACGTGAACACCACCACACCCGCAGGCCGCTCCCGCCTGCGCCGCGCCGCGAAAACCTGCCTCGACTTCGGCCAACGCGTCCAGAACTCGGTCTTTGAATGCAAGGTCGATCCCGCCCAACTGGTCACCCTCAAAACCCGATTGCTGGACATCGTGGACCTCGAAACCGACAGCCTCCGCTTCTATCATCTCGGCACCAACTGGCAGCACCGCGTCGATCACCACGGCGCCAAGCCCGGCTACAACATCGAGGGCCCGCTGGTCCTCTGATTCCCCCGCCTGCCATGCCCCACCCCATGCCCCGCGAAGCCGCGTGGCCCGAGGCCCCGCGAACCCCGTGTGACCGACCGGTCCCCGTCAGGTTCGCGATCGCCGTAACTGCCTCGGTCTCAGTTCCTTGACACACCAAACCCTCTTCACCCCCGCGCCCACCGCCCCACCGCCCGGCGGGTTCGCGCACAATTCTCGTCTTCCCCTACGGCCGCATGCGCCAGAGACTCCTGCCATCGCCCCTCGCGCGAGGGGCGCGGATTGAAACCACCATGCAACCCAAGCCGGGACGGACGGGCGCATCGCCCCTCGCGCGAGGGCGACCGAGTGAAGCGGGTTGTCTGGCGGTGGCGGGCATCGGGGTTGGTTTTTCGAATGAGTTTCGCTTCTTATCCGCGACCGGTCCGCCTGATGTTTGGCAGCCGCGAACCGGTGTTCCGCGCTTGGGTTGTCACTGGCATGAATGAACCACGGCGCCCCTCACCGTCACTCCGGTGACCCGCCTCGTTTTGGGCGGGCGTCGCCTGCGGGCGCCGCCGGGTTGACCGTTGCCGCGGTTGGCATATGCTGATGGAGGATGAGACTCCGCACCGACCTTCTGAAGCAGCTCCGTCCGGAGGACGTGATGGAGTCGGTGGAGGAGCACAATCACCGTTACGAGCCCGAGCCGCGTTTCTCGCGGACTGGGACTGGGAGCTTGTCGTCCGCCTCAACCAGCGAGCGTGCGAGCGAGGTCGAGCGCAGCGCGGAGTTGGTTCGGAGACTCACTGTGCGCGCCGGGCACTGTGGGAAGAACGCGCAGTGACCCACGAAGGCCCGGGACACCCATCAAATGCCCCCTTTGCCAGGCGATGCCCCGCCCCCCCCGGCAGCGGAGGAGAGTTCGTGGGTGGCTGCGCTGGTGGTGGCTGTTCATCGCCCAAACGTTCCCCAAGCGCCCGCGCGGGCGCCCGTCCGTGAGTCGCGGCGGACGCCCTGAAGGCTGATGCGCCTCGGCGCTTGGCGTCCGGGGATGGGCGATCCGGGGATGCGCAAGCCCCAAGCAACCGCGCTGGGCGAGCCACGTCCACAGCGCGGCCGCATGGACCGCCGACAGCGCGCAATGCCCCCGCGATCGCTGCGTGAAGCCATCGCCGGATGCCAGCCATCCGCCCGCCATGCCATCCGATCCCCATCTGGCCCGCCGTGGACCATCGTGAGAACCTCCCCGCGCGGCAGCGTGGGGAGGTTCCAAGGATCGGAGGGTGGGGAATCCGCTGGTGTTTTGTTCCCGCCTGTGGTCTGGTCGTGGGGGGGCACGGCGATGGAAGCGGAGAAGCGGGCACCTGGCTGGCAAGTGCGCTGCACCCGGTGCGGGTTCACGGAGCCTTGGGGGAAGTATGGGATTCGTCTCGGCGCCTGGTCGTGGAAGAAGTACACCATCGGCCGTTGTCCGAGCTGCAGGCGCTTCGGCTTCCATGCGATCGAGCGGCGGCCGAAGTCCGAGGGTTAGGTGACGGGCGCTTCCCGGAGGGGCATGGGGCTCAGCCGGGGATCGTGACCCGCAGCACGGTGGCGGGGTGGTGGGCGGTGACTGGCGGGCCGCCCGGGGGCAGGAGGAAGAAGTCCCCGGGGCCCATGGCGTCGGCGCCGCAGGCGACGCGGCCGGCGGCCACGGCGAAGATGGCGAAGCGGCCGGAGAGTGCGGGGCCGGCCTCGGAGCCGGCGGCGAGGTCGAGTTTCTCGACCTGGAAATGCGGGCACTTGGCGAGGAGGTTGCCGCGGGGCGGGTCGATTGCCGGCTCGAAGTCGTTGAAATCGATGCTGGCGAGCGACTCGGCGACGTGGAGCGTGCGCGGCCGCCCGTCGAGACCGGTGCGGTTCCAGTCGAACACCCGGTAGGTGGTGTCGGAGTTCTGTTGGATCTCGAAGACCAGCAGGCCGCCGCCGATGGCGTGGAGGCGGCCGGAGGGGATGAAGATCGCGTCGCCCGGGGCGGGTGCGAGCGCGTGGACGCAGTCGGCGGCGGTGCCGGCGGCGAGCGCCTGCTCGAAGCGGGCGCGGGTCACCCCGCGGCGCAGCCCGGCGTAGAGTTTGGCCCCGGGTTCGGCGGCCGCGATGAACCACATCTCGGTCTTCGGCTCGCCGCCCAGCCGCGGGGCCACCGCCGCCGGCGGATGCACCTGGAGCGACAGGTCGTCGCGGGCGTCCAGCACCTTCACCAGCAGCGGAAACCGCTCGCTCGCCGGCAGCCCGCCGCCGAAGACCTCGGCCCGGTGCCCGGCCCACAGCTGGTGCAGCGTCAGGCCGGCGAAGCGGCCGCCCGCCACCACCGACTGCTCGGCCGGCCGGTCGACCAGCTCCCACGCCTCGCCGTAGGGGCGGCCGGGCTGCGGCAGGCGGCGCCCGTAGACGGTTTCCAGCCGGCGTCCTCCCCAGACGCGCTCCATGTACAAGGGTGTGAACCGCAGCGGCGACACGCCCGGGAAACTGGGACCCCGCGCGCGCCGCTGCAAGCCGCGATCGCGGCCCCAAAACCACCGCCCGGCCGGCCCGGCGGGAACTGAACCTTACCAAATATTCCGTAAATCGAAAACAACCTTGCCCCGCGGCCCGGGCCGGGGGATGCTCTCCCCGCAGAGGGTGGATGGCCAGGAAGGACAACCGCAGGAGGAGCATGCTCGGGATCCGGTGGCCGAGCTGGTCGAACGAGGTCCTCGGGCTGGTGCTGATCTGCGCCGGGCTGCTGTGCTTCCTGTCGCTGATCTCGTACACCCCGCACGACCTGCCGGTGCTCGGCCTGTTTGAGAGCTTCGCGCCGGATGCCGAGGCGAACCAGCCGCGCGGGAACTACATCGGGCCGGTGGGCACGCTGCTCGGGCTGCTGCAGGTGGCGGGGTTCGGCGCGGCAGGTTACCTCATTCCCCTGGCGCTGCTGTGGTTCGGGGTCGTCAAGCTGGTGTTCGACGGCCGCCTGTGGCCGCGGTCGCTCGCCGGCTTCGGGGTGCTGATCCTGAGCGGGGCCGGCCTGCTGCAGGCGCTGACCGAGGTGCGGGGCGGGCTGTTTGTCGATTGGGCGCGCCAGTGCAACATCACCGGGCCCGGCGGCCTCGTCGGGCTGGGGGTCGGCCACCACCTCGTCGTGCCGCTGCTCGGCCGCTGGGGCGCGGTGCTGGTGCTGGGCTGCGCCTATCTGGTGGCGCTGGTGCTGCTCACCGGCCAGCCGCCGATCCGCTTCGCCAAGGAGACGGCGCGCCTGCTCGCCCGGGGGGCGGCCGGCGTGTGGCACTGGTGGCGCAAGGACCAGCCCGAGCCGGAGCCCGCGGCGCCTGCCGGGCGCCGCCGCGCGGCCCGCGGCGGGCGTCCCCCGGCGCCCGCCCCGCCGGACCTCGACGCCGACGGGGCGCAGCAACTGCTGCCGCTGCGCGAGACGCCGCCGCCGCAGATCATCGACGCCTCGCAGCGCCGCGCCCACCTGCCGCGGGCCGGCGAGCGCCCCTTCGAGCGCCGCCGGCCGGCCCACCAGGGGCTCAGCACCAGCCGCTTCGCCGACTACCAGCTGCCGGGGTTCAGCCTGCTGGACGCCGACGTGCCGGACGAGTCGCCACAGGCCGACCGCGACCAGCTGCGGGCGACCCAGCGGACGATCATCGAAACGCTGGCGGCGTTCGGCATCGAGGTCACGCCGGGCGACATCACGCGCGGCCCGACCGTCACGCGCTACGAGATCTATCCGACGACCGGGCTGCGGGTGTCGCGGATCGCGCAGCTCGAGGCGGACGTGGCGCGGGCGACCAAGGCCGAGCGGATCAACATCCTGGCGCCGATCCCGGGCAAGGACACCGTGGGCATCGAGATCGCCAACACGCAGAAGGTGATGGTGCCGCTGCACGAGCTGCTGACCGACCCCGAGTTCCGCTCGGCCAAGAAGAAGATCCCGCTGGCGCTCGGCAAGGACGTCTACGGCAAGACGGTGATCGGCGACCTGGCGGCGATGCCCCACCTGCTGGTCGCCGGCGCCACCGGCTCCGGCAAGTCGGTGTGCATCAACTCGATCATCGCCTCGATCCTGTTCAAGTTCAGCCCCGACGAGCTGCGCTTCATCATGGTCGACCCCAAGGTGGTCGAGATGCAGATCTACAACCAGCTGCCGCACCTGGTCACGCCGGTGGTCATCGACCCGCGCAAGGTGGTGGCGGCGCTGAAGTGGGTGGTCAACGAGATGGAGCGCCGCTACCAGGTGTTCGCCAAGGTCGGCGCGCGCAACTTCGACGCCTTCAACAGCCGCCCCAAGGCCCCCGCCAAGCCCGCCCCCGAGCCCGAACCCGAGCCCGAGGCCGATCCCGCGCGGATCGAGGAGATCGCGAGCGCGCTCGAGCAGGGCGGCCTGGGCCCGGAACCGGAGGGCGACCCCGACGCCGACGACGACGAGCTGGAGATCCCCGAGCGCTTCCCGTACATCGTGGTGGTCATCGACGAGCTGGCCGACCTGATGCAGACCGCGCCGGCGGACGTCGAGCTGTGCATCGCGCGCATCGCCCAGAAGGCGCGCGCGGCCGGCATTCACCTGATCATCGCCACCCAGACGCCCCGCGCCGACGTCGTCACCGGGATCATCAAGGCCAACATCCCGTGCCGGATCGCGTTCCAGGTGTCCTCCCAGCTCGACTCGCGGGTGATCCTCGACACCAAGGGGGCCGAGAAGCTGGTCGGCAAGGGGGACATGCTCTACCTGCCGCCCGGCTCGGCCAAGCTCGAGCGCGCCCAGGGGTCGTTCCTGTCCGACGCCGAGGTCGAGCGGATCGTGACCTACTGCGCGCAGCAGGTGGGGCCGCAGTTCGAGAAGGGCATCCAACAGAGCATCGGCGGCAACGGCGACGACGAGGAGGAGGACGTCTCCGAGGCCGACGAGGAAACCCTCGACCGCTGCATTGAGGTCGTGCGCCAGGAGCGCAAGGCGAGCACCTCGCTGCTCCAGCGCCGGCTGCGCCTCGGCTACACCCGCGCCGCCCGCATGATCGACATCATGGAGCAGCGCGGGCTGATCGGCCCGGGCGACGGCGCCAAGCCGCGCGAGGTGTTCCTGCCGCCGGAGGAGTCGTAGGCCGCGGCCGCCCGCGCCGCGCGCCCGGCGGCTGCGGTTAGCCTGAATTCGGAAATGAGAACCGGGGATTGCGGGGATTACGTTGATTCAGAATGAGTTGGCAAGCGTGATGCCCACACCCAACGGATGATCGGAAGCTTGTTCGCAACCCTTTGATCATCCTCGAAATCCTCGTAATCCCCGGTTCCTGTTCCCGTTTCCAGGGTTAGGCCACCAGCGGTCAGGCCACCAGCGGCCCGACCGCGGCGCGGATTGCGGCGGCCACGTCGGCGGCGGGGGCGGCGGCATCGATCACCCGCACGAACGGTTCGCCGGCCAAGCCGAGGAAGATCTCGCGGCAGCGGCGCAGCGACTCGTGGCGCTCGAACTCGTTGGCCGCGTCGCCGCGCCCGCCGATCCGGGCCAGCGCGGCGTCGACGTCCAGGTCGAGGATCACCAGCAGGTCGGGCCGCGGCGCGAAGCGCTCGTTGCGCCGCCGGATCTCCGCCGGGTCGATCCCCCGCGCCCCCTGATAGGCCATGGTCGAGAAATAGTAGCGGTCCAACACCACGTCGCGCCCGGCCGCCAGCGCCGGCGCGATCAGCTGCTCGACGTGCTCGCGCCGGTCGCGCTCGAACAGCTCCAGCTCCGCCGCGGCCGCCAGCCGCCCGTTGGCCGCCGACTCGCGCAGCCTGCGCCCCCACGGCCCGTCGGTCGGCTCGCAGCTGACGACCACCTCGCGCCCGCGCCCGCGCAGCCAGTCCGCCAGCCGCCGCGCCTGGGTCGACTTGCCGGTGCCGTCGATCCCCTCCAACACAAGCAGCAGGCCGTCGGGCATGGGCGTAGGGTAGCAGCGGGCAGGTGGCCGCTGGCAAGGGCGGATGCGCGGCCGGCGGGCGCGGGGTTCCGGCGCCGGGGGCCGGCGGCGGGCCCCGGGTTCCGGCGCCGGGCGGCGCTCCCCGCTTGACGCGGGCGGGCAGGCCCGCGCTTGTATCGGGTCATGCGCAGGCGCGAGGGAGAGGCAAGGCGCAGCCGGCATGTGCCCGAGGGGGGTGGTGCGGGCCGGCCGGTGCTGGGCGAGGCGGAGCTGCGGCAGCTGGTGGGCGCGGCGGCCAACCCGTTGGTGCTGGTGCTCGACTGCGTGCAGGACCCGCACAACCTGGGCGCGATCCTGCGCACCGCCGAGGCCGCGGGCGTCGATGCCGTGGTGGCGCCCAAGGACAAGTCCGCCGGGCTCACCGAGACCGTCCGCCGGGTCTCGGTCGGCGCCGCCGACCGCGTGCCCTTCGTCCAGGTCACCAACCTGGTGCGCGCGCTCGAGGCGCTCAAGCAGGAGGGCCTGTGGCTCGTCGGCACCACCGACCACGCCGCGCAGTGCCTCTACCAGCTCGACCTCACCGGCCCGCTCGCGCTGGTGATGGGGTCCGAGGAGAAGGGGATGCGGCGCCTGACCGAGGAGCACTGCGACTTCCGGGCCGCGATCCCGATGGCCGGCGGCGTCGGCTGCCTCAACGTCTCGGTGGCCACCGGCGTCTGCCTGTTCGAGGCGGTCCGCCAACGCCAGGCGCCCAGGCTGCCATGAACGAGCCGGTCCGGATCCTCTCCGACCTCCACCTCGGCCACCGCGGGTCGCGGGTCGACGCCGCCGGCCGGCTCGCGCCGCTGTTAGAAGGGGCCGCCACGCTGGTCTGCAACGGGGACACATGGCAGGAACTGGTGGCCGACGACCGCGCGGCGGCCGCGGAGATGTTCGGGCAGTGGCGCGCGCTGGCCGCGGGGCGGGGCGTGGCGCTGGTGTGCCTGCCGGGCAACCACGACCCGGGCTGCGGCCCACAGGGGTGGCTGGACCTGGCCGGCGGCGCGGTGTTCGTGAGCCACGGCGACGCGCTGTTCCGCGAGGGCGCGCCGTGGAGCCGGATGCTGCCGGCCCGGCGCCCACGGATCGAGGAACTGTGGCGCCAGGCGGGCGCGGCGGCCGCCACGCTCGACGGCCGGCTGCGGCTTGCGGCCGAGGTCGCGCGGGTGCTCACGCCGCCGCGGCTGCGGCACGGGCGGTCGCTGCTCGGGCGCTGCGCCGACGCCGCGCTGCCGCCCGGCCGGGCGTGGCGGATGATCCGCTCGTGGCTCGCGTTCCCGGCCGCGGCCGCGCGTTTCCTCGACGACTTCCGGCCGGCCGCGCAGGTCTTCGTGTGCGGCCATTTCCACCGCACCGGCATCTGGCGGCGCGGCAGCCGCTGGGTCGTCAACACCGGCTCGTTCATGCCCCCCGGCGCCGCCTGGTGCGTCGACGTCAGCGCCCGCCGGCTCGACGTGCGGCGGGTCGAACGGGCCGCGGGCGGCGGCTTCGCGCCGGGCCGCCTGGTGCGGCGGATCACGGTGTGAGGGCGCCGGCGCGGCCCGGGGGCAGGCCGCCCGGCCGCCCGCGCCGCGGCTCATGATTCAGTTGACAGCGTGGGGGGTGGTCACCAGTCTCCCCTCACACCTCGACTAGCCATGCCCAATACGCTCGCACTCGGTTGGATCGATTACGTGATTCTGTTGGCCTACACGGGGTTCGTGATCGGAATCGGCTTCGCGCTGAACCGCTACATGAAGAGCTCGTCGGACTTCCTGACGAGCGGCCGCTCGATCCCGACCTGGGTGACCGGCCTGGCCTTCATCTCGGCCAACCTGGGCGCCCTGGAACTGGTGGGCATGGCGGCCAGCGGCGCCAAATACGGCATCGCCACCTCCCACTTCTACTGGGTCGGGGCGATCCCGGCGATGGTCTTCCTGGCGGTGTTCATGATGCCGTTCTACTACGGCTCGAAGGCGCGCTCGGTGCCGGAATACCTCAAGCTGCGGTTCGACGAGCGGGTGCGCTGCCTGAACTCGATCGCGTTCGCGGTGATGACCCTGTTCGCCTCGGGCATCTCGATGAACGCCCTGGCCAAGCTGCTCAACCAGCTGCTCGGCTGGCCCTACGACCTCTCGCTGTGGATCTGCTCGGGCGTGGTGCTCGTCTACGTGCTCAAGGGCGGCCTGACCTCGGCGATCTACACCGAAGTGCTCCAGTTCTTCATGATCGTGCTCGGCTTCGCCCCGGTCGTCTACCTGGGGCTCAAGGACATCGGCGGCTGGGACGCACTGACGCAGAAACTTCAGGGCGTGGCCCAGAACCCGGCCGCCTACAACGTCGGCCAGGCGGGCGCCGAATACGGCGCCAACGCGTGGACCAGCGCATGGGGCCCGCTGCTCGCCGGGCCGGGCCACAACCCGATGGGGGTCGACTGGTTCGCGATGGTGTTCGGGCTCGGGTTCGTGCTCTCGTTCGGCTACTGGTGCACCAACTTCCTGGTCGTGCAGCGCGCGATGGCGGCCAAGAACATGACCGCGGCGCGCAACACGCCGCTGGTCGCCGCGGTGCCCAAGATGATCTTCCCGATCCTGGTGATCGTGCCCGGGATGATCGCGCTGGCCCTCACCGCCTCCCCCGAGAAGGGCTTCCGCATCCCGCCGCCGCCGCTCAGCGACGCCATCTACGCCGACGCGGTGGCCGCCGTGAAGGCCGCCCCCGACGCCGCGGCCGCGGTGCCCGCCGTCGCCGCGGCGCTCGGCAAGAAGGTCGACCCCGCCAAGGTCACGGAACTCGCCGCGGCCCACAAAACCGCCGCGCTGACCGACGACAAGCTGGTCGAGGGCATCTACAACAGCATCAGCGAGTACGACTACGACGGGGTGATCCTGTCGCTGGTCAAGAAGTACTGCCCGTCCGGCCTGCTGGGCCTGGCGCTGACCGCCCTGCTGGCGTCGTTCATGTCGGGCATGGCCGGCAACGTCACCGCGTTCAACACGGTGTGGACCTACGACCTCTATCAGGCCTACATGGCCAAGGACCGGAGCGACGCCCACTACATGTGGATGGGCCGCTTCATCACCGTGGTCGGCATCCTGCTGAGCATCGCCTGCGCCTACTTCGCCAAGCAGTACAACAACGCGATGGACATCATCCAGCTGGTGTTCGGGTTCGTGAACGCGCCGCTGTTCGCCACCTTCCTGCTGGGCATGTTCTGGAAGCGGTGCACCGGCACCGGCGCGTTCCTCGGCCTGTTCGCCGGCATCGGCACCTCGGCGGTGTTCCACTCGCTGACGCTGGCGCAGGGCAACCTGCCGGGCGTCAAGGGCGGCTATGTCTCGGTGGTGCGCACGTTCCCGAGCGAGATGGCGCAGAACTTCTGGCTGGCCGCGTTCGCGTTCACCGTCTGCCTGGTGCTGACCTGGGGGATCTCGATCGTGACCCGCCGGACCAAGAGCGACGAGGAACTCAAGGGGCTGGTCTACTCGCTGACGCCCAAGCTGCGCGACGACGACCAGCCGTTCTACCTGCGCCCGGCGGTGATCGGCACGGTGCTGCTGATCGCGTGCGTGGTGCTCAACGTGATCTTCTGGTAAACCACTGACCCCGCACGACCATGGGACTTGACCTGCGCTTTCCGATCGGCCTGATGTTCGGCCTGGTGGGCCTGCTGATGACGGGCTACGGGCTGGTGACCGGCGGCGACAAGCAGATGTATGCGCGCTCGCTGGACATCAACGTCAACCTCTGGTGGGGCCTGCTGCTGCTGGTCTTCGGAGGCCTGATGCTCGGGTTCGCGATCTTCCACAAGCCGGAGGACAAGGGAAAGTAACGGCCGCCGCGCCCTGCACGCCACGACATGGGTCCCGGCAGGCTCGTGGAAGCCCCATGGGCCCCGGCGCCGCGGCAGCGCATGTCTGTCTCGCACCCCGATGAACCCGGAGGCGATTCCAGGCGCATGAACCTGTGGCTGGAACCCGGGATCGTGCCGGGCGCCGCGGCGAGCGTTGCGATTGATGATCGCTGATTGATGACTGCTGATTGGAGATGCCAAGGCACCGACCAAGGGCCACATCATCCATTTCCGTTCTGCAATCACCAATCATCAATTGGACCGCCCCATCCACCGGGACCCGCCGGCCACCCCGCGCGCTGCAACAAACTCGTATACGTATACGAATCTGTTGCAGCGTGCGGGGTGGATGGAATCGGCGCGGTCTGCGCTGGCGCGGGCCGGTTGGCTCGAATGGCCTTGCGGGGAGGGGTTTCAATCCGCCTGCGACCGGGCCCACGGCCCCACGGGCGTATTGTTCCCCCCCGCCGTCGTTGTCGCGCCGGAGTTACTCGGCCGAGAACTTGCTGACCATCTGGTGCCGGTAGGTTTCGCCGGGCTTGAGCACGACCGAGGGGAAGGTGGGCTGGTTCGGGCCGTCGGGGAACTTCTCGGTTTCGAGGCAGAAGCCGGTGCGGTGTTCGTAGGCCACGCCGCCCTTGCCGACGGCCGTGCCGTCGAGGAAGTTGCCGCCGTAGAACTGGACGCCGGGCTGGTCGGTGGACAACTCCATCACGCGGCCGGTCTTGGGGTCCTTGGCGCGGGCGGCGAGGCGCACGCCGGGGCCGTCGCGCAGGACCCAGCAGTGGTCGTAGCCGCCGCCGAGCTTGAGCGCCTCGAAGTCTTCGTCGACGCGCGCGCCGATCGCGGTGGGCTTGGTGAAGTCCATCGGCGTGCCGGCCACCGGCGCCTTCTCGCCGGTCGGGATCAGCCCGGCGTTGGTCGGCAGGTAGTGGTCGGCGGCGAGCATCAGCTCGTGGTCGTTGATCGAGGTTTTCGGGTCGCCGCTCAGGTTCCAGTAGGTGTGCTGGACGATGTTGACGATCGTGGGCGCGTCGGTGGTCGCCTCGGCGGTCCATTTCAGCTCGTTGTCATCGGTCAGGATGTAGGTCACCTTGACGTTGAGGGTGCCGGGGTAGCCTTCCTCGCCGTCGGGGGAGGTGTAGGCGAGTTCGACGCCGTTGGCGTCGGCGAGCGGCTTGCCGGTCCAGAGCATCTTCTCGAAGCCCTTGATGCCGCCGTGGAGGTGGCAGGGGATGCCGCCGGGGTCGTTGTTGGTGGCGAGCGAGTATTCCTTGCCGTCGAGCGAGAACTTGCCGTTGGCGATGCGGTTGCCGAAGCGGCCGACGGTGGCGCCGAAGTGCGAGGTGTTGCCGAGCCAGCCCTCGAGGGTGTCGTAGCCGAGCGTGACGTCGGCGAGCTTGCCGGTCTTGTCGGGCACCTCCATCGAGACCAGGTGGGCGCCGTATTCGGTGACCCGGGCGCGCAGGCCGTTTTTGTTGGTGAGGGTGAAGATCTTCGCTTCGCGACCGTCGGGGAGTTTGCCGTAGGTTTCCACTTTGACTGGGGCTGGGGATTTGGATGCTTCGTTGGATTGGGGCTTGCAGGCACCGAGGCACAGTGCACCGAGGATCAGGAGGCAGGTCGGTTTCATCGTCATGGGGCAGCCGGTGAGTGGGCTGTGAACGGATGCTGGACCGGCGGCGGGCCGATGTCGAGCCGGCATCGCCCGGCCGTTCAGCGCTGGAACCGGTCGGCCGCGGGGGTCGGGCCCGGCTGGCAGCGCGCCTGGTCGTTGGCGGCGAGGTGGACGAGGCAGTGGTGGACGTCCTCGGGGTCGGCGCCGAGGGCGGCGGCCAGCGCATCGGCCGTTTGCGGGGCGTCGGTGAGGCGGCGGCGGACCTCGCCGAGGAGCGCGAGGAACGCGGCGGCGGCCTTCTTGCCGGCCTCGACCCCGGGCTGGTGGTAGGCGTTGATCCGGACCAGCGAGGCGTAGAACGAGACGGCGCGCTCGAACAGCGCGACCAGGGCGCCGAGGCGGGTGGCGTCGACCTGGGGGATCGAGAGCGTGAGCGAGGGCCGGCCGGACTCGTGGAGTGCCTTGCGGGTGCCGCGCAGGAACCCCTGCAGGTAGTCGGCGCTGGTGATTCCGGGCTCGACCTCGGGGGAGGCCGTGGTGCGGCCGCGGCGGACCTCGATGAACACGGCGAAGAAGTTCGCCACCCCGTCGCGCAGCTGTTGGACGTAGGCGTGCTGGTCGGTCGAGCCCTTGTTGCCGTAGACCGCCAGGCCCTGGTGGACCTCGCGGCCGTCGAGGTCGTGGCGCTTGCCGAGCGACTCCATCACCAGCTGCTGGAGGTAGCGGGCGAACAGCGCCAGCGAGTCCTTGTATGGCAGCACCACCATGTCCTTCTCGCCGCGGCCGCGGCCGGCGTGGTGCCAGGCGAGCGCCAGCCGCATCGCGGCGTTGGTGCGGGCGTCGGGGCGCCGCGTCTCGCGGTCCATCGCGGCCGCGCCGGCGAGCAGGGCGTCGATGTCGACCCCCTGCAGCGCGGCGGGGACCAGCCCGACGGTGGACATCACCGAGGTGCGCCCGCCGACCCAGTCTTCCATTGGGAAGCGGGCGAGGAAGCGGTGTTCGGTGGCGAAGCGGTCGAGCTGCGAGCCGACGCCGGTCACCGCCACGGCGTGGCGGCCGAAGTCGAGGCCGGCGCGCTCCCAGGCGGCCTTGGCCTCGATCATCCCGTTGCGGGTTTCCGGCGTGCCGCCGGACTTCGAGATCACCAGCACCAGGGTGTGGGCCAGGCCGGCGGCGCCGATCTTCCCCAGCACCCGGTCGATCCCCTGCGGGTCGGTGTTGTCGAAGAACTCGAGCGGCAGCCGCGGGCCGGGGCCGAGCGCGTCGGCCACCAACTGCGGCCCGAGCGCCGAGCCGCCGATGCCGATCAGCAGCACCCGTTCGAAGCGTCCGCCCCCGGGGGGTGCCACCGTGCCGTCGTGGACCAGCGCCGCGAACTCGGCCAGTGCCGCCCGCGGCCCGGTGATCGCGGCGCGGATCGCGTCGTCGGGGGCCAGTTCCGGGGCGCGCAGCCAGTAATGCCCGACCATCCGCCCCTCGTCCGGGTTGGCGACCGCACCGCCCTCGAGCGCCGCCATGTCGGCGAACGCGCGTGCGATCCCCTCCGCCATCCCGGCGGCGTAGTCCGGCGGGATGCCCATCCGCGAGTCGTCCAGCGAGAACCCCAGCCCGGGGTAGCGCAGGAGCGTGGAGGAATAGTCGGACCAGTTGCTCATCGTGCTGATTGTGGCGGGTTCACTCGTACTTGAGGATCGACTCGACGCGGTGGGCGCCCAGTTTCGCGCGCCCGTTCAGGAACACGAGTTCGATCAGGAAGGAAATCCCCGCCACCCGCGCGCCGAGCTCCTCCAACAGCTTGACCGCGGCGCCGGCGGTGCCGCCGGTGGCGAGCAGGTCGTCGACGAGCAGCACGGTTTCGCCCGGGCGCACGGCGTCCTCATGGATCTCGATGACCGCCTCGCCGTATTCGAGCTGATAGGACGTCTGGCGGGTCCGCCACGGCAGCTTGCCCTTCTTGCGCACCGGCACGAAGCCGACGCCCAGCCGGTCGGCGACGGTGGCGGCGAAGATGAACCCGCGTGCGTCGATGCCCACCACCTTGTCGATCCGCATGCCATGCGCGGTGGCGGCCAGCAGGTCGATCGCGGTGTGGTGCAGCGCCGGGTCGGCCAGCACCGGGGTGATGTCCTTGAACACCACCCCCGGCTGGGGGAAGTCGGCCACGTCGCGGATCGCGTTGCGCAGGGCGGCGGCGTCGGACATGGGTGCGCTATAGCGGGTAATCCCCGGACCCCCAATGCCAAATTCAGGGCGCAATGCCGGGCGGGCATTTGGGGTTTTCCGCCGGCACTGATGCGCTAGGATCGCGGCCGCGATGAGACTGATCCGCCACGGGGAGCCGGGTTGGGAAGGGCCGGGGGTGCTGTTGGACGACGGCCGGCGGATCGATGCCGGCGGCGAGTTCCAGGACTACGACGAGGGGTTCTTCGCCGCCGGCGGGTTGGAGGCGTTGGCCGAGTGGGTCGGGCAGGGTTGTCCGGGCGGGGCCGAAGTGCCGCCCGGCGTCCGCTGGGGCCCGCCGGTCGCCCGCCCGTCCAAGATCGTGTGCGTCGGCAAGAACTACCTCGACCACGCCCGGGAACTCGGCGGCGGGGTCCCGGGTGAGCCGGTGCTGTTCCTGAAGGCGAGCACCGCGTGGTGCGGCCCGTTCGACGACGTGGTCATCCCGCCGGGGGCCACGCAGCTCGATTACGAGGTCGAACTGGCGGTGGTGATCGGGACGATCGCGACGCGGGCCGGCGAGGCGCAGGCGCTCGAATGCGTCGCCGGCTACCTGGTGCTGTGCGACTACTCGGAGCGGCATTTCCAGAACCACCGGGGGGGCCAGTGGACCAAGGGCAAGAGCTGCGACACGTTCGCGCCGGCCGGCCCGGCGCTGGTGACGCCCGACGAGGTGCCCGACCCGCAGGCGTTGCACCTGTGGTCCAAGGTCAACGGCGAGCTGCGCCAGAACGCGTGGACCCGCGACATGATGACCCCGGTGCGCCGGCTGGTCAGCTACGTCAGCGACTTCATGACCCTGCTGCCGGGCGACGTGATCGCCAGCGGCACCCCCGGCGGGGTCGGCATGGGCATGACCCCGCCCCATTTCCTCCAGCCGGGCGACGCGGTCGAGCTCGGCATCGAGGGGCTCGGCACCATCCGCCAGCGCGTCGTGGCCGGGGCGCGCTGACGCGCCCGGCAAGCACGGCCGTCACCCGGCCCCCTCGCCGCCCGGGGCCAGCCGGCGGTGGATGTGGTCGGCGGCGGCGAGGCCCTCGGCGACGCAGCGGGCGACCGAGGCGCCGCCGTTGACCAGCGCGCCAACGGCGTGGACGCGCGCGTGAGTGGTCAGGAAGCGGTGGTCGACGGCGACCAGCCCGGCGTCGGTGAACGTGATGCCGGCGAGGGCGGCGCGCAGCGCGGCGGCGGGCTGGAGGCCGGCGGCCTCGATGACGAGGTCGGCGGGCAGGACGGCCTCGGTTTCCAACCGCAGGTGGCGGACGCGCACGCCCGCGAGGCGGCCACCGGGGCCGGGCTGATAGCCGAGCGGCTGGCAGTGCATGAGCGCGTGGTGGCCGGGTTCGGCGAACCAGTCCTCGCGCAGGTGCCAGTGCATCGACGCGCGCGGCCCGCCGAAGACGATGCAGACGTCGCCGGCGCCGAGCGCCGCGGCGGTGCAGGCGGCGTCCATCGCGCAGTCGCCGCCGGCCAGCACCGCGACGCGCGGCGGCACCGCGCCGAGGCGGCCGTCCTTGGCGGCTTCCAGGAAGCCGAGTGCGGGGAGCACCCCGGCGGCCGCGCCGAACGACTGCTCCTGCCACAGGCCGGCGGCCATCAGGACGAGGTCGGCCCCGGCGAGCAGCGCCTCGAGCGAGAGGCCGTCGCCGAGGGTGGCGCGGTGGTGGATGCGCAGCCGGCCGGCCGTTAGAGCCGGCGCGAGGATGGCGTCGATCTCCGGCCGCGCGGACGCAAAGCGGGCGGCCGGGATCACCCGCTCCGGGGTGCCGCCAAGGGTGGCGGAGGATTCGAACAGCCCGACGTGGTGGCCGCGCTCCAGCAGCCGGATCGCGGCCGCCAGCCCGGCCGGCCCGGCGCCGACGATCGCAACCGTGCGGCCGGTGGCCTTCGGCGGCAGCGCCACCCCGGTCCCGCCGCGCGCGCGCGCGCCCCATGCGACCGCGTGCTGGAGGTCGAGGATCGGGACCGGAGTGCCCGAGAGCGTGGCCTCGACGCAGGCGCCCTCCGAGTGCAGCCAGCCGGGGGTCAGGCGCGCGGTCATCTCCGGCAGCACGTCGCTGCCGCGGATGATCCGGAACGCCGCCGCCCCGTCCCCCCGCCGGAACGCGTCGATGAAGCCCGGGATGTCGGTGCCGGTGCGGCTGGCCGCCACGCACGGCGCGTGCTCGCATTGGTGGCAGCGGCCGGCCGAGGCTGTTAGAGCGGCGGGATCGGCGGCGCGCGCGCCGCGGAACGGCGGGCCGTAGGTGGCGGGGTCGTGGATCGGGCAGCCGACCGGGCCGCCGGCGTGGCGGAGCGCGTCGCAGGCGAAGCAGACGATGCAGCAGCGGGCCGGGTCGAGGCGGCCATCGTCCAGCAGCTGGCGCGGCGCGTCCGGGCAGGCGAGCGCGCCGCGGCCGAGGCCGGCGACGTCGACCAGTTGCTGCTCGACGGCGGCGGCGGCGACCGCCGGGAAGTGGTGCCGCAGCCATGAGAAGCCGGAGCCGACGACGGTCAGCCCGGGCGCCGCGGCACGCAGGGCGGCGGCGATCTCGAGCTGGCGGGCGAGGACGGTCAGCGGGTGCTCGTCGGGGTGGCCGTGGTCGGAGTGCGGGCGCAGCCCGCGCGTGGCCGGCTCGCCGCGCAGGTTCGGGCTGGCGCTGGTGACGTTGAGCAGGGCGACGCCGCAGTCCCGCAGCAGCCGCGCCAGCCGCACGGGCTCCGCAAGGTCGTGCCGGCGGTGGTCGGCCGCGGCGGTGCCGAAGCCGAACGGCGGCCGCACCGCATGGCAGGCGCACAGGCGGGTGGCGACCAGCAGCCCCGGGCTTGCCGCGCGGACCGCGGCCACGGTTTCCAACAGGAAGCGGGCACGGTGCTCGAACGGGCCGCCGAAGCGGCCGGCGCGGGTGAACGCGCCTAACAGCCCCCCCGCGGCGCCGCCGTTCGCGGCCACGTCCACGCCGTCGAAGCCGGCGCGGGCGGCAAGCGCGGCGGCGGCGGCCAGCCCGTCCCGCAGGCGCAGCAACTCGGCGTCGGTCACCACCGGGCGGTCGGGCGGTTCGTGCGGCAGGCGGTGGACGGCCGTGCCCGGCGGCAGGGCAGCGGTCAGCTGGAGGACGATCGTGGGCGGCTGGGGGGCGGCGGCGCGCACCGCGGCGACGAAGCGCGCGAAGGCATCGAGCGTGCCGGGGTGGAGGCGCAGCCGGCCAGCGGGGCCGGCGTGCCCGGCGGTGGCCGCCTCGCACCAGACGAGCCCGAACCCGCCGGCGGCGCAGCGCTGGTGGCGGCGCAGCGTGAGCGGGCCGGGGGCGCCGTCGGGCGCGGCGTCAAGGCCGGTGATGGGCTGGGCGCAGAGGCGGTTCGGCAGGCCGGCGACCGGGGTGGCGAGCGTGGCGGGGCGGCCGGCCAGCGGGATTGCCAGGCCGAGGCGCCGGGCCTCGGCGGCGAGGGCGTCGGGCGTGGGGAGGAAGAATGGCTGATAGAACGGGAGCGACATGGGGCGGGGCCGGGGCGATGGACGGGCGGAACGGGGAGCATGCGGCACGCGGGACCCGGGCCTGCCGGGGCCTATTCCCGCTCCCCGGCGGGCGCCTTGCCGACGCAGGCGAGGTAGATCGTGAACGCCTCCTCGCCGTCCACGCCGAGCAGCGCGTCGAGCGCGGGCTGGTGGTATCCTAACAGCGCGCAGGCGGCGGCGCCGGTGGCCCCGGCGGCGAGGTAGAGGTTCTGGCAGGCGTGGCCGGCCTCGAGGGCGATCATCTTGTGGGCGATCGGGCCGTATTTCCACTCGCTGCGGCGGGGCACGGCGGTCCACGCGAAGGTGACGGCGGCGGCGGCGGCGACCGGCTCGCGGTAGCACGCCTGCTCGAGGCTGGCGCCGACCGCGGGGTCCTCGCGGGCGACGACCAGGCGGTGGGCCGACGGCTGGTAGCGATAGACCCCGGCGGGCAGTCCCTCGACGCGGCGGACGACCAGCCACGTGTCCAGCGGGTAGCGGGCGCCGCCGGACGGGGCGGCGCGGAGCTGGTGGGTGACGTTGCCGGCGGCGTCGCGGATGCTGCCGGTGACGCCCTGGGTGGCCCAGAGGAGGAACGAGAGCTCGGCGAGCGTCAGCGGTTCGTCGGCAAACCGGCGCACGCTGCGCCGGCCGGCGATCGCCTGTGCGAGCGGCGCGGCGCCGGCGGCGGCGGCCGGGGCGGGCAGGTCGACGGTGCGGGCGCCGGGCGGGACGGCGGTTTCGACCGGCGGCTCGGGCAGCCCGCGGGAGGCGTCGGTGGCGCCGCGCCAGTCGCCGGGGAAGCCCTTGAGGAAGACGCGGAGCTGGGCGGTGGGGAGTTCGTCGAGCTGGCGGACCTCCCCGCTTGCGGCGGGCGGCGGGGAAGGCGGTGGCGCGGAACGGTCGCAGGCGGTTAGGGCGAGGGCGGGCAGGGCGAGGATGGCGGCCGGGCGCCACCGGTGCCGCGGGCGGTGCGGGGCACCATGGGGTGCGGCCGCGGGGCCGCCGCGGTCCAAGGCCTGCCGGCGGGTCGGCGGGACCCGGGTTTCACATCGCCTCATTGAGCGCCTTGTAGTAGTCGGCGACCTTGTCGCGGTATTCGGGCGGCGCGTGGTCGGGGCCGCTTTCGATCACATCGTCGAGGACGCCGGCGGCGGGGTCGGCCTCGATCGCGCCCGCGGGGCCGGCCTCGAGCTGGGCCTGGGCGCGGCGCAACGAGGAGACGGCCATGCGGCGGTGCTCGCGGAGCTGTTGGGGGTCGCCCTTGGCGATGGCGTCGCCGGACTGGCGGAGGTGGTGGGCGGCGCGCCGGAGGTCGTCGACGCGGACGTTCTTGAGCGAGGCCTTGGCGTAGATCGCCTCGGCCTGGCGGGCCATCAGGGCGGCCATGCCTTCGGACGACCCCTGCTCGTTGGAGTCCATGCGTTCGCTGCCGCCGCTCATCCCCTTGTCGTCGGCCTTGCCGGTGGCGAGCTTGCCGCCGCCGGTGGCCTTGGTGTCGGCCTCGCCCTCGACGTCGATCTGGCCGCTCTGGGTCGGGTCTTCGGTGCGGCGGGCCTCGATGTTCTTGTCGCCCTCGGAGATGGTGCCGGAGCCGGCGGCGGTTTCGCCGGAGGCCATCCCCTGGCGGCCGACGTTCGAGCGGCCGTCCTGCTCGTGGTGGTCCGGGGTTTCGTTGCCGGAGCGGCCCTTGGCGGCGTACGAGGCGATGTCGCCCTCCTGGACCTCCCAGCCCATCTCCATGTCCGGCATGGCGTGGGTGGTGGCGCCGTTGTTGGCGAGGTCCTCCTGCTCCTCGTCCTCCTCCAACAGGTCGCCGATCATGTCCTCGACCTCGGTGGCGAGCTGGCCGGTGGCGATGCCGGACTCGGGCATCTCCTCGCGGTCGAAGCCCTCGGTGGTGACCTTCTCGGCGTCGGCCTTGTCGCTGAGCCAGGTCTCGACGTCGTCGATCCGCTCCTGGGCCTCCTCCATCATCGCGAGCTGGACGTCCTCCTTGGCGAAGCCGAGGTCGAGGACCTCGTCCTGGTCGTCGCCCGCGGCGTCGGCGTCGTCCTCCTCCATCTTCTGCTCGACCTCCTGGAAGACCGCGAACACGTCCTCGACGATGTCGTTGGCGACGTTGAGGTCGGTGAACACGTGGAGGTCGGTGGGGATCTGGAGCAGCTCCTCGTTGGTCTTGCGGACGAGTTCCTCGTAGGCCTCCTCCATCTGGTCGACCGCCTCGTCGTTCTTGTCGGCGGTGCCGCGGATCTCGTCCATGACGGCGAGTTCGCGCTGATAGGCCTGCTTGATCCGCTCGAGCTTCTCCTTGGCCTGGGCGACGGCCTTGAGCAGCAGCTCGCGTTTCTCGGCCTCGTTTCCGAGCCGCACCTGGTCGATCATGGCGCGCATGGACTTGAGGTTGGCGAGGGCGCGCTCCTCGAGCGGGGCGGCCTCGGCGGGCTGGTTTTCGTCGAGCCGCTCGGCGGCGAGCACCATGTCCTCGCGGATCCTGAGGTCGCCGGCGCGGGCGGCGATCTGCTCGAGGGTGGTGGCGAACGCGGGGTCGTTGCCGCGGACCGAGTTGGCCTCCTCGCGGCAGCTGGTGAGCAGGGCGGTGAGGTCGGCGGCGAGCGCGTCCTGGGCGTCGACGAGCACCGCGCCGACCTCGGCCTTGCTGGCGACGAAGTCCTTGGTCTGCTTGAGCGCCTCGGTCTGGCCGCGGATCAGGGACTCGAGCATCGCGGCGATGCCGGCGACCTGGCGGTCGATCCGGCCCTGCACGAACGAGGCCTCGGCGCGGGTCAACTGGTCGAGGATCTTGTGCTGCAGGGCCAGGGCCTCCTTGGCGTGGCGGCGCTTGAGCTCGGCGGCGGCGGTGGGGATCGCGCGCAGCGAGTCGATCGCCAGCACCATCTCGTGGACGTAGAGTTCCTTGACCTTGGCGGCCATGCCGCCGAACGGCTTGAGCGGGTTGGCGAGCAGCGCGCGGGTCAGCTCGCGGACGCGGTGCTGGCGGTCGGCGAGCGCCTGCCACTGCGCGGGGGTGGCGGCGTCGAGCGCCTTGCCGAGGCTGTGCGCCTCGGTGTCGGTTAGGTTCTGTTTCTGCAGGTCGATGAGCTGCTGCAGGCCGGTGAACGCCTGCTGCTCGAACTGGGAGTTCTGCCGGGCGGCGTCGGCGAGCGTCGGCAGGGTGAAGACGACCGGGGCGGAGACCGAGCGGTGGGGCTCGCCGGGGAACTGGTCGGTGGCGACGATGCGGAATGCGAGGTCGCGGCCGCGCAGCAGCGGCAGGTCACTGCTCCACTGGAACTCGAACACGGGGTCGCCGCCGGGTTCCCAGCGCTTGACCACCGTGCCTTGGGCGTCGGGGGGCGAGTCGGGGGCGACCTCCTCGATCCGCACCTCGGCGAGCCCGTAGTCGTCGGCGACGCCGAACTCGATGCGCGGGCGCTGGCCCGGGGGCAGGATCGTGCGCCCGGCCGGCGCGAGGATCTCGATCGCCGGCGCGCGGTCCGGCTCGAGGGTCAACGGGATGTCCTCCTCGAGGCGGGTGCCATAGGTGTCGACGGCGACGAGCCGCAGCGCCGCGCCGCCGCTGATCACCGCGGAGCCGCGCCAGCTGGTGGCCTCGGCGGTGGCGGCGGCCAGCTCGGCCGTCTGGTCGCCGGCCAACTGCAGGGCGACCGACTGCATCGGGGTGTTGGAGGTGACGGTGGCGTCGAGTGCCGAGCCGGCGGCGACGGCCACCGGCTGGCTGCGCGGGTCGATGGTGGCCGGCGCGCGGCGGGTGTAGGCGGGCGGGGTGAGCGCGAGCCGGATGCCGGTGAATGCCGGCGGCGGGCGGGTGGCGATCTCGAACCAGTCGGTGTCCGGCGCGTCGCCGGCGCGGAAGCGGTAGCGCATCTTGGTCGCGACCTTGGGCACGCGGTGCGAGAACGTCTGGTCGGCGTCGGTCGAGATCGCGCCGAGCGCCCAGGTCGTCGGGTCGGCGTCGCCGGGGTCAACCTCGATCCGCACCTCGTGGCCGCGGAAGCCGCGCACCGTGCAGCTGAGCACGACCGGTTCGCCCTGGGGCACGGTGGCGGCGCCGGGCTTGACGTCGATGATCCGGGTCAACGTCAGCGGCGGCATCGCGGAGAACGGGTTGACCGTGCGATAGAGCGCCACCCCCCACGCCTTGCCGACGAACGCGGCCGGCAGCGCGAGGGCCGCCGCGACGCCGGCCAGCGCCAGCCAGCTGCGGCGGCGGGCCCGGGCGTCGCGCAGCCGGCGCAGGTCGAGGGTCTGCACCGCCGGGGCGCCGGTGCGGACGTAGGCGAGCTTGAACGGGTCGCCGGCGGGGTCGCGGGAGAACTGCAGGTAGTTGATCAGGTGGTTGTCGAGCTGCGGGAACCGGCGCTCGATCATCGCCGCCACGCCCTCGCCGGTGAAGCGCCTGGCCAGCGCCCGGCGCAGCACCCAGAGGGTGGCAACGGCCAGCAGCACCAGCAGCGACCAGGTGACGAAGCGGTCGGCGCGGCCGAGGCGCAGCCAGAAGTCCAGCAGGCCGAACACCAGCAGCGCGCCGAGCAGCGCGGCGGCGCCCCGGGTGGCGACCAGCCCGGCGCGCCAGCGGACGACCTTGCGGCCCACCTGTTCGAGGGTGTGGGAGACGGGAGTGGCCATGGCGGTGCTAGAACTTCATCTTCGGGTCCGCGGTCCTGGTGATCCTGACCTTGTCGATCGAGCCGTCGCCTAACATCCAGACATAGAGGGTGAGGAAGCGGACGGGCTTGAGGGCGGCCTTGGCCTGCGGGGAGAGCTCGACCCCGGGCAGCTCGATCTTCTCGTTGTCGGTCGAGCGGCTCTGTTGGGCGAGCGCCTTGCTCTTGTAGATCATGCGCAGCTCGCCGAGCTCGGGGTTGTCGTGGGGGCGGATGCCGGGTTTCCACTTGTAGCCGGCGAAGTAGATCCGGTAGGGGCCGCCCTTGACCTGGAACTCGGCGGTGTAGCGGAAGCCGGGCTCGAAGGGGATCGGGACGCACTCCATCTTGGCGCCCTGGTTGCCGGGGGACTTGAACCGGGCGGCGCCGTCCTCAACCGTGACGCAGCCCTTGTTGCCGGCGATCTTGCTGTTGCCGGTCCAGGCGTAGTCGGTGATCCAGCCGAACAGGGCCCCCTGCTGGTGCTCGAAGTCGCCGTTGGGGATCAGGTTCTGGGCGCGGGCGGCAGGAACCGCGGCGAGCAGCGCGGCGGCGAGGGCCGTCAGGAGGCGGTGACGTGGCGGGTTCATGGTCAGGAGGCGGCCGGGAACGGCGGGCGCCGGCCGGTCGCCTGCCGCCCCCCCCAGCTTCCAAGGCGGAGCAGCGCCAGCGCCGGCACCCTGCGGTTACGCCAGCCGAGCAGGGAAACTACCCGAAGTTCGCAGGGGAATCACGCCCTATTTCCGGGTGCGGGCACCGGCCATGGAACCTCCCCGCGCTGTCGCGCGGAGCGGTTCCCAGGAAAGCGCGATCCCGCGGCCCGGTGCCCGCCCGGCAACGCCTGTCCGCTCCTTGACCCCCGTTTTCTCAGTCGGTGCGGTAGATGGGTGTCTCGTTCTGCTCACGCCTGTCCGCTCCTTGGCCCCCGTTTCTTCAGTCGGTGCGCTACGTGGGTGTCTTGTTCTGCTGTACGTGGGTGTCTCGTTCTGCTTCTCGTTCTGCTCCTGTGGATCATCGTGAGAACCTCCCCGCGCGGCAGTGTGGGGAGGTTCTAAGGATCGGGGAGAGACAGGGCACTTGACATGCGGAGTTATGTATTTTACATAATTTTGCATGCGGATTGAGATTTCGAGCACGGAAGCGGCTCGTCGCTTTGGCGATTGTCTGGCGCGGGTCAGGTATCGCGGGGATCGGTTCGTGATCTCCCGCAACGGCGAACCGGTGGCGGAATTGGTGCCGGTAGCGGGCGGGCGGCGGGCGACGTGGGCAGATCTTGAGGAAGCGGTGCAAGGCCTGCCCCACGACGCGGGCTTCGCCGACGACTTGGAGGCGGTGAACGCGAGCGACCGGATCCCGGCCAACCCATGGGACTGATCCTTGACACCTCGGCCATCGTGGCATGGGAGCGGGCGGTTGCTGCCGGTCGACGGGTCGGGATCGAGGCCGGCGAGGAACTGGTGCTGCCGGCGATCGTGTGGGCGGAAGCGCTCAGTGGGGCGCGTTTGGCCGACACGGTGCAGCGCGCCGCCCGGCGGCTGGCGCGGCTGGAAGCGATCCGGCAGGTTGCCGGAGTGGAACCGTTCACCGCCAAGGCGGCGGAGCACTACGCGGACATTTTCGCCGAACTCCACCGGGCAGGAGCGCTGATTCCCCAGAACGACATGCAGGTGGCTGCGACGGCCCGGAGCCTGAACTTCGGCGTGCTCGTGGGGCCGCAAGACGAGGGGCATTTCCGCCGGGTCAACGGGTTGGAGGTTCGGGTGCTCGGCCCGTGACCGTCTCGTTCTCCTTCACCGTGCCCGCGCCGGCTGCTTGACTTTCCGCCAGGCTGCGCGCCCCATGGGCCGCATGAAGGCTCGCATCGGGTGCGCACCCGCGGGCGCCTGCCCGCGACGGCTTCCGCCTTTCGCCCCGCTCCGCCGACGGCGCCATTTCGTGTGCCTCGCCGGCCTGTTGTTCGCCGCCGTGCCGGGCGTCCGGGCGGAACTTCGCGTATGGACGGTCACCGAGACCCGCCACGTCCTCCGGAGCCAGCCTCCGGGGCAGGGGCTCGAGGTCCGCGTGGCCGCGGCGCGCAACGAATGGGTGTCGTTCCAAATCCTCGCGCGCGCGGATCGGCCGGTGCGCCTGACCGGGCTGAAGGCCGCCGACCTGCGCGGGCCGGGCGGCGCGGTGCTGCGGGGCGCGGACGCGCGGCTCTATCGCCAGCACCAGCTGTTCCTCGGGAACGGCACGCACCGGAACACGGAGTTCAAGCCCGACGGCTATCCCGATCCGCTGATCCCGTTCGCGCCGCGGGCCGGGGCGCCGAAGTGGGAGCCCGTGCGCCTCGCGGCGCTGCCGTTCGACCTGCCCGCGAACGAGACGCACGGGTTCTGGGTTGACCTGTTCGTCCCGGATGCCGCCGAGGCGGGCGAATATCGCGGCGTCTATCAGTTGGCGGCGGGCGCGGGGCAGGGGGCGGAGATCCCGGTGGCGTTGACCGTCTGGAACTTCGCCCTGCCGGCGACGCCGGCGCTGGTCACGGAGTTCGGCTCGCCGCGCCTGCGCGACCACTACCGGCAGAAGAACGAGCCGGAACCGGCCGCCATGGACGCGGTGGAGGCCCACTGTGCGCAGCTCTTGAGCGAGCACCGGTGCAACGCCGTGCCGCCCGGCCGGATGCTGACGCCCGTCGCCCAACCCGACGGCTCGTTCCGGATTCCCGAGGCCGAGGTGGCGGCGCTGCGCGGGTTCGTCGACCGCCACCACGTGAACGCGCTCCAGGTCCCTCACCCCTCGAGTGTCGTCAGGGACCCCGAGGCCGAGCGGGAGACGCTGCACCGGTGGCTGGCGGCCTTCGACCGCGCCGCGCGGGAGCTGGACCGGGCGGACGTCGTGTGGTTCACCTACCTGCGCGACGAGCCGAACACTCCCGAGGACTACCGCTACGTCCAGCAGTGGGGCCGGGCGATGCGCGAGGCGAAGTCGGTCGTCAAGGTGCTCGTCGTCGAGCAGCCGTGGACCGAGCCGGGGATGGGCGGGGCGGACAGCGCGTGGGGCGACCTCTACGGCGCGGTGGACATCTGGTGCCCGCTGTTCTCGCTCCACCGGCAGGAAAGCGCCGCGCGGCGGCAGGCGCTCGGCGAGACGGTCTGGACCTACACGGCGCTATGCCAGGGGCAGCCGACGCCGTGGTGGCACATCGATTCCCCGCTGCTCAACTACCGCGTGCCCGCGTGGATCGCTTGGCGAAGCGGAATCAAGGGGCTGTTGTATTGGGGCGGCATGTCGTACTGGAAGCAGACCGACGACCCGTGGACGACCGCGCCGTTCTACACCGGCAACGGGGCGCCCCAACAGGGTGCCGCGGGGATCGTGTTCCAGGGCGAGGGGTCGCTGGTGTATCCCGCGCGCGCGGTGGGCTACGACGGCGTCGCGCCCACGATCCGGCTGAAGGCGCTGCGCGACTCGATCGAGGACTACGATTACCTCGCGCTGCTGGACCGCCGGGGCAGGTCCGCCGAGGCGGATGCGGTCGCCAAGCCGCTGGCCGCGTCGTTCTTCGAGTGGGACAAGGATCCGGCCGCCTGGGAGTCCGCCCGCGCCCGCCTCGCCGCACTGCTCGCACCCGCGGCGCGATGAGCCCGCGCGGCACTGGCGCGGGGGGATCTGCGACCGGTTGCGGCACGTGGCCGGGCCCTGCGCGGTGCAGGCTTGCGCCTGCGCGGGAAGAGGCGGGAAAACTCTCTTCACGGCGCCTTCGCCGGCAGCCGGATCGCCCACGCATGGCGGCACGGCGGCTGCCTGCGGACGGCCTCGGGAATGGCGATCGTGCCGTCCGCGCCCACCTCGAGCGCCCCGCCGCCGAGCAGCGTGGCACCGCCGGTCCGGGCGGCGACGGCCGGCGGGAGCGCGACCGCGTCCGGCATGCCGGCCTCGTCGTCGCGCGCGAGCACGATGGCGTATGCGGTGCCGTCGCGCTTGCGGGTGAAGACGACGTCGCCCGCCTCGTACGGCTCCAGCGGCCGGGTGGCGTAGACCGCCTCGCCATTGAGCTTGAGCCACTCGCCCATCTCAGCCAGCCGGGCGTAGACCGTGGGATCCAGTTCCCCCGCGCCGTCCGGGCCGACGCCGATCAGGTAGTTGCCGTTGCGCGCCACGATGCGGCACAGGTTGCGGAGCAGGGTGCCGGTGCTCTTGAACTGGTCGCCAGGCTTGTAGGCCCACGAGGTGCCCATCGTCATGCAGGTCTCCCACGGGTAGGGCAGGAAGTGGTCGGGAATCTCGCCCTCGGGCGTGATGTAGTTCTCGTTCGGCCCGTGCACCGTGCGGTCGACCACGATCAGCCCCGGCTGGTGCCGGCGCGCCATCGCCGCCAGCCCGTCCATGTCGATGTCGGCGTCGGGCGGCCGCACCGCCCCGCCGTCGAGCCACAGGATGTCCTGCGGCCCGTAGCCGGAGACCAGCTCCTCGACCTGCTTCCAAGTGAACTCCTTGAACTCCTCCCAGCGCCCGGGCTGCTCGCGCGGGTTGTAGTTGGGCCCCTGCCCCGCGCCCGGCCCCAACTCGGGGATCCAGTAGCCCGGGTGATGCCAGTCCGCCTTCGAGAAGTAGAGGCCGGTGCGCAGGCCCTGCCGGCGGAACGCCTCGACGATCTGCCGCACCGTGTCGGCGCGCGGGTCGCCGTGAAACGGACACCGCGGCGAGGTGATCCGATAGTCGGTCGTCGCCGTGTCCCACATGCAGAAGCCGTCGTGGTGCTTGGTGGTGATCACCATGTAGCGTACCCCGCCCGCCTGCGCCGCAGCCGCCCATTTCGCGGCGTCGAACCGCACCGGGTTGAATGTCGTGACCAGGTTCTCATACGCCCGCTGATAGGCGCGGTCGTCGAGGCCGGCCTGCGCCGCCGGCCGCTCGTTCCACGGGTGGCGCGTGGTCACCAGGCTCCACGACTCGACGATCCCCCATTGGCTGTAGGTGCCCCAATGGAACATGATCCCCAGCTTCCAGTCCTGCCACTCCTGCAGCCGGTCGCGCACCGCGGCGTCGGCCGGGGGCGTCCACTCCTTGCTCGCGGCATAGGCACCGTAGACGCCGGCCCCCGCGTCGGCTGCGCCACCGGCTCCGGCACCGGCCGCGGCAAGCCCGGCCATGGCGAGTTGCAGTGCGGTCAACAGCACCGCGCATTCCTTGAGGTGATGGGTGGGGTTCATGAGCGATTGGACGCCGCAACCCGGCACGCGCCGACGGTCACGTCAATTGCAGTTACGCCTGGTGCACGGGAAAACTAACCTGATTCCCGCAGCCAATTCACCGCCCTTCCCCGACCCTTCCCCGGCCCTTCCCCGAACCCGCCCCCAACCCCGGAGCCGGCTGGGTTCACCAGCCCGATTGTGAAACCGCGTGAACCCGCAACCGCCAGTAGCCAACCCTGTGCACGATCGCGCACCCTGCTCACGGAGCCGCCCCATTCAGATATGGGTAAGCCCGAGGCGCGTGGGGATAGTGAATCGAATGCTCCGGCACCACAACCGGACCGCCCCCCGCGGCCGCTGCTCGCCGCTGGGCTTCCCACAGGGATACCTTCGGCGGCGGGTCATCCTCCCCCCATCCCGGCGCCGAACCAACCTGCGGACCACAGTGGCTCGTCACCGCCCCACACAAGACACCCATCAAAGCAAGCAGGCAGCGGCGAACACGGGCAGGCGGGCTCATGGTGGAGAGACCCTTCTTCTAAATGAGACACCCGTCAAATCGCGGGAAGAAAGACTCGCCCACGAAATCCCCCTCCTTTTAGAAGAAGACACCCATCTTAGCAGAAGACACCCACAGAATCCCGTGCGATTTTCCTTGCGATTTTTCTTGCCATTTGCTGCTCAGGTGAACAAATTCCCGCCATGGCTACTGCCCGCAGGCTGTTGGTCGACCCCGGTGGCTCCGGGGTGTTTCACTGCACTTCGCGCTGCGTGCGCCGCGCTTTCCTGTGTGGCCGCGACAACTACTCGGGCCGCGACTACGAGCACCGCCGGGGGTGGATCCGCGACCGCTTGCGCGAGCTGGCCGGGCTCTATGCGGTGGAGATCCACTCCTACTCGGTCATGTCCAACCACGTGCACGTGGTGGTGCGCACCCTGCCGGGGCGGGCCGCCGCGTGGGGCCAGGAGGAGGTGGCGCGCCGCTGGCTGCGGCTGTTTCCCGGCCAGTCGGGCCTGCGGGCGCCGGGCAGGCCGCCGCTGGGCGTGGACGAGGCGGTGCGCGCCCTGTGCCAGGACCACGAGAAGCTCGCGCGGTGCCGCGCGCGGCTGGCCAACCTGAGCTGGTTCATGCGCAGCCTCAACGAGCCGATCGCGCGCCGCGCCAACCGCGAGGACGAGTGCACGGGCCACTTCTGGGAGGGGCGCTTCGACTGCCAGCGGCTGGAAGACGCCGGTGCGGTGCTGGCGTGCATGGTCTATGTGGACCTCAACCCGGTGCGTGCCGGCCTCGCCGAGACACCCGAGGACAGCGCGTTCACCAGCGCACAGGACCGCGCGGTCGCCTGCCGGGCCCGGCGCCAAATCGAGCGGGCGCCCGACCAGCCGAGTCCGGAGCAGGCGCGATGGATTGCGGGAGCCCGCGCCACGGCCCGCCGCGACGCCTGGCTCGCGCCGCTCGGAGGGGGCGGTTCCGCAACGGGGCCGGACGGCGTGGATCGGCCCGGCGCGGCGGATGGGCTGCGTCGCGACGCCCCGCTCCGCCCGCCTCCTTCGATGAGCCAGCTGCCGACCATCGATTTGGAACGGTATCTCGAGTTGCTCGACTGGACGGGCCGCCAGATCCGCTCGGACAAGCGCGGGAGCCTGTCCGCAGACCTGCGCCCCACGCTCGAACGCCTGGAACTCGACGTCGAGCGATGGGTCGCGAACGTCGAGCACTTCGGCGGGCTGTTCTGCCGCGTGGCCGGAACGCTGCGGCGACTGCGCGCCATGGCTCAGGCCACCGGGCGGGCCTGGTTGCGCGGCCACGCCGGCGCCCGCCGGCTCTACGCCATGGCCGGTTAGGGCGCCCGTCGCGGCTGCTCGCCGGCCTGCCGCGCCGGGCCCCTTCCTGCGCCTGCCGAAAGGGGACCGCTGCCGCGCCATCCCCTCACCGCAGGCCTCCCGATCCTCGCAGCCGGAGGCATGCTGCCTGGGATCCACGCCCGCCGGGGAACGAGTGGTCCTTGGTTCTCGCTTGGCCAGCCCGCCGGTCCGTGCCGATGAGCAAGCCGGATCAGCAAGCCGACCCCGGCCTCCGCTTGCCCGGCCCTCCGTCCAGGCAGCTTCTCGCTCCTCGCTCCCCAGCCCTCACCCCTCGCCACTCATTCCGAAACCGGCCTCACCCCGCCCGCGTTCACGAACGCGGCTACACGGGCGCAAAGCCTTCCCGCAGCGGAAGTGGTCCTGGTCCGTCGTAGCCCGAAGGGCGAAGACGGAGCACTTCCGGCGGGGGGCGGGCCACGTTGCCCCGACGACCGCAGCTTGCCATCGGGTCCAAACCAGCCCGCGTCTTGACGAACGCGGCTACGAAAAGGCCTGCCCTGCCGCAGGGCGGTAAGTTCAATGGGCAGGAGTTCAATGGATGGCGGTCTTGAATCCTGCCTCCCCCTTTCGAGTAAATATCTGGTTTTCTTCTCGTTCCCTGCCCTCCCCTTTTGTGGGTGTCTTGTGTCTCCCCCTTTGTGGGTGTCTTATTTCTCTCTCCCTCTTGTCTCCCCCCTTCTTGTGGGTGTCTTGCTTCTCCTCCCTCTTGCTTCTCCTCCCTCTCGTTGCCCGCCCCCCATTTGTGGGTGTCTTGTCTCTCTTGTCTCTCGCCCGATCGCTGTTTCTCGCCCGATCGCCGGTGGGTGCCTTGCGTCTCCCCCGCCGATCGCCTTCCCCCCTTTTATGGGTGTCTTGTATCTCTCCTCCCCTTTCGTGGGTGTCTTGTTTCTCGCCTTGTATCTCTCCTCCCCTTTCGTGGGTGTCTTGTTTCTCGCCCCTCTTGTGGGTGTCTTGTTTCTCGGGGGTGTCTTGTTTCTCCCATCTTGTTTCTCCCAATCCCGGGTGGCGCAAGAAGGCCGCCCGCGCTGGGGTGCGCGGGCGGCCGAGGCAAGGGAAGACGCGGTGCCGTGCCGGCTTCAGTTCTGGGTCACCTTGAGGCGGATGAAGTCCTTGGGCGGGCCGCCGGGGAGGGTGTAGGAGATGGTGGTGTCGTTGTTGGAGGTGGGCGTGACCTCCGCCCACGGGTCGGTGAGGCCGAGGTCGGTGGACTCCTCGATCGCGTAGGTGATGTCGGCGGCGAGCGGCTGGCGCTTGGCGAAGGTGAGGGTGGTGCCGGCGAGCGTGCCGGCGGGGCCTTCGGCGAGCGTGGGGTCGAGGCCGGCGATCGCGTATTCGATCAGGTTGTCGAGGCCGTCGCCGTCGGGGTCGTCGTAGGCGCCCTGCTGGCCGGCGGGGACGGAGCCGTTGGCGAAGGAGCCGGCGATCCAGCCGGCGAAGCCGGCGCCGAGGTTGATCACGCCGGTGCCCGAGAAGCGGGTGGCGTCGATGACGTCGGCGCCGGAGCCGGGGGCGCCGTAGGTCTTGCCGGTTTCCTGGGGGGTCGCGCCGAAGTAGAGGGCGTTGACCACCTCGGTGCCGGTCACGTCCACCACGCCGCCGTCGATCACGAGGGTGCCGTCGTCGGCGAGCGAGCTGCCGTTGACTGCCAGGGTGCCGGCGGCCACGGTGGTGGTGCCGGTGTAGGTGTTGACGCCGCCGAGGGTGAGGGTGCCCGCGCCGGTCTTGGTGAGCGAGCCGGTGCCGGCGATGACGCCGTCCGAGGAGGGGTCTGCGGGAACGGGCGCGACCGTGACATTGCCGACCGCGTCGAGGGTGAGCGGGCCGTTGAGGGTGATGTTGGTGTTGGCGTTGCTCCGCAGGGTCAGGGTGCTGGTGGTGACCGCCGGGTTGTAGCGGAAGGTGCCGCCGGTTGCGGTGACGGTGAAGTCCTGGCCGGAATCGTGGGTGCCGCCGGTGACCTCGATGGTGCCGCCGTTGAGCACCCGGCGCCCGGCGTAGTCTGCCAACTGCCCGACGCCGCCGTATGAGTAGTCCGGCAGTCTCCATGTGCCGCCGGTGTTGACCGTGATCACGGGGGTGTTGGTGTAGCCGCCGTTGTACATCCTTGCGCCGGCGGCGAGTTCCAGCACGCCGGCGTTGATGGTGGTGTTGCCGGTGTAGGTGTTGTTGCCGGAGAGCACCATCGTGCCGTCGCCGTTCTTGACGATCGCGCCGTTGCCTTCCCCGCCCTTCGAGATCGCGCCGCTGACCAGCAGGTCCTGGGCTGCGGCGCCGTCCTGGACGTCGAACACGCTGTCGTTCTGGCGCAGGCGGATCGGGCTGCTGATCACCGAGGAAATCGCGTCGGCGATCACGTTCACCCTGGCGCTGCCGCCGAACAGGTCGAACAGGGCGCTGGCGCCGCCGGTGGCGGCCACCGTGGCCGCGGTGAGGTTCATCGTGCCGGTGAACGTCTCGTTGCGGTTCTGGGTCTGGGTGATCGTGCCGCCGTTGATGTCCAGGGTGCGGACGGCATCCGCGCCGGTGCTGTAGCCGAGCACGTCGGTGCCGCCGACGTTCACGGCCGCGCCGCTGTTGATGGTGAGCGTGCCGCGGATCGTGCCGGTGCCGCCCGAGCTGGCGGTCAGGACCAGCGTGCCGCCGTTGACCGTGGTGCCGCCGGTGTAGGTCTGGATGCTGCCGATCGTCAGCGTTCCGGCGTTATTCTTGGTGAGCGAGGCCGCACCGGTGAGGTCCGCCGTGCCGGCGGTGCCCGTCAACGTATAGGCGTTGGTGGTGTTGTTCACCGTGACCGAGGTCGGGGCCACGCGGCCGGAGAGGGTGACGATGCTGGCTGCGGCCGGCTCAGGGAAGACCGCGATGTCGCCGGCGTAGAACCTCTGGTCGCCTTCGGCCCAGTTGGCGAAGGTGCCGGTGCCGTCCCAGGTGCCGTCGGTGACGTCCCAAGTGCGGGTGGCGCCGTATTCGCCGGCGGTGAAGGTATACTTCTTGCCGACGGTGTCGTCGGCCAACGTGCCGCGGCAGGACGCCGTCAACAGGCTGCCGTCGGTCACCGTGCCGGTGCCGTAGGAGAAGACGTCATAGACCGTCGCGCTCGTCGGGGCGGCGAGGAAGGTCACGGTCGGCGCACCGCTGAAGGTCACGCCCTGGGCGAAGGTCAGGCTGGTGGTGGTGGCGCCGCCGGCCAGCGCGATCGAGCCGCCGCTCATGGTCAAGGCGCCGTTGATCGTGCCCGTGCCGGTGATCGCGCCGCCGGAAATCGCGACTGCCGAGCCCGCGGCGGTCGAGCCGTTCAACGTCAGGCGGCCGCCGGACAGCGTCGTGGCGCCGGTGTAGGTGTTGGTGCCGTTGAGGGTGGTGTTGTGGTTGCCGCTGAGGGCCACCTTGCCGCCACCGGCGGTGTCGGAGATCGCACCACTGACGACGATCGGGGCGCCGGTCGCGGCGTTGGCCGCGTTGTCGAACGCCGCCGTCGCAGCGTCGGTGAGCACGATGCCGCCGAGCGTGACCGTGGAGGCGTTGGGCGAATAGTTCGCGATCGTGCGGGATTGAGCGGAGTCAATCGTCGTCGTTCCGGCGACCGCAAAACTGTTAGACCCGCCGAGGCGGAAGCCGCCCGCGCCGACGTTGAAGTTGTTCGGCAGCGTGATCCCGGCCACGGCGGCCTGCAGCTGCGTGCCGCGGACGGTCACCGCGCCGGTGCCGAGCGCGTTGTCGTGGCCGACGCGCACGATGCCGGTGTTGGCGGCGCCCGCGTCCGGGCCGAGCTGGAAGCCGCCGGAGAAGCCGGAGTTGTCGCCGGAAAGCACCAGCGTGCTGGACCCGTACTTGGTGATCTTGCCCGAGCCGCTGATCGGGCCGGAGAAGGTGGAAACGGCGGCGGCGTTGCCGGTGATGTTGAGCGTCAGGTTGTTGGTCGACAGCGCGATGGCGCCGGTGACCGTGACCGGATTGCCGGCGGTGTTGCGCCCGACCACCCACTGCTGCGCGGCCCCGAGCGCGACGTCCGCGTGGATCGTCAGCGTGCCGCCCACGCCGCGGTTGAGCACCATGCCGGCGCCGGTGTAGGAGGCGCCCGCCACCCCTTGCCCGCCCAGCGACGCGCCGTTGAGGGTGAGCGTGTTGCCCGCGCTGATGACCAGGCTGTTGGCGGTGTTGCTGGTGACGTAGTCGAGCGCCAGCCCGCCGACGGCGATGTTGCCGCCAAGCGCGACGGTCTTGTCGCCGAGCATCGTGACCTCGTTGAAGTACCACTGGTCCCCCGCGTTGAACGTCACGGGGTTGGGCGTCTGCGCGCCGGAGGCGGTCGACCAGCTGGTGAGCTGATTCAGGTTGTCCGGATTGTTGACCTTGTAGAGGGCCTGCTGGGCGGCTGAGCCCGATGCGAGGGCGAGGCTGGCAGCGGCCGCAAGGCCGAGGATTCTGGTCTGGTTGTTCATCGCGGTTCGATGGGGGCGGGGCTTGGATTCGGAGGGGGAGGAGAGGAACGGGAGGGAACGCCGTGGCGCGGCCGCGGGAAGCTACGGGGGCTCGCCGGAGGGGCAAGCGAAAACGCGTGGGAAACAGGTGGTCTTGTCGACCGACCAACCTCCCCCCGGGGGGATGCAATGGGAACCGAAAGGAAAGGAAGAGAAAGACACCCATAAAAACCCCGCCGGAGCGGCACTGCGGACGTGCCCCAGTCCGCGCCTGCCGATGCCGCAGGATGGCGGCTGGGCGATGGTGGTGGCGGCGGTTCCGATCGATGGGTGTCTTGAATCCTTCTTGTCGCTGATTGGGATTGGGGCCCACCTCTCGGGCGATTTGGTGGATGTCCCGGGTTCCGTGGATGTCCCGGGTTCCCCTCTCTCGCCAATGGATGGGTGTCTTGTTCCCCCAAAAATGGATGGGTGTCTTGTTTCCCTCTCGTCTTGTTCCCCCAAAAATGGATGGGTGTCTTGTTTCCCCCAATGGATGGGTGTCTTGTTCCCCCAAAAATGGATGGGTGTCTTGTTTCCCTCTCGTTTCCCTTCTCCCCCATCCATGGGTGTCTCGTTTCCCCCCGTGGGATGAATCCGCCATCCATCGCAACTCATTCAACACCCGTGCAATCCGTGCAATCCGTGGTTTTCATTCCCGAATCCAGGTCAAAGGGGTCGCCAGGTCAAAGGGGTTGCCCGGTCAAAGGGGTTGCCAGGTCAAAGGGGTCGCCAGGTCAAAGGGGTTGCCCGGTCACAGGGGTTGCCCGGCGGCGATTGCGGCTTGCGGCGTTGCGATTGGAGGGAATGGGCCAGTCAGGGCATGTTGCGGAACTTGCGCAGGCTCCAGGTGACGGTTAGGGCGGCCATCAGGGCGATGACGGCCGGCCAGGTGCGCCACAGGGTGCGGAACTCGGCGGTGGACTCCTCGATGGCGTGGAACTCGAGGGCGGAGAGTCCCTGGTCCAGCTGGTCGAGGGTTTCGAAGAAGCGGCCGCCGGAGGTGGCGGCGAGGGTTTCGAGCACCTTGGCGTCGATCGGGCGGGGCAGGGTCTCGGGGGAGAAGGGCTGGACGAAGAACGCGAGCGGCTCGCTGGCGACCTGCTTGCCGGCGACCTCGGTGGCGGCGACCGCCTTGTAGGTGCCGGCGGCCTCGGGGGCGAACGGCAGGGTGAAGCCGGAGAAGCTCTTGCCCGCGGGGGTGGTCACCTGGCCGGGGTTCATGTGGTAGGGGACCTGGCGGCCGTCGGGGGTGGTGATCGTGCACCGGACGCCGGCGGGCCCCGGCTTGCCGTCGCCGCCGAGGCGGGCGTTGAGCTGGAGCGGCTCGCCGAAGAACACCTGCTCGCGGTCGGCGAACAGGTCGATCCGGTGGCCGGCGAGCTGCTCCTCCTGGGGCAGCAGCCACGACACCAGCTGGGTCCAGAAGCGGCGGTAGGGCTCGTTGGCGGCCGCCTCGGGGCCGAGCTGCCAGCGCCACAGCGAGTCGGTCAGGATGGCGGCCACCTTGCCCTCGCCGTAGCGCTGGGTGGCGACCAGCGGGCGCGGGCCGCCCGGGGTGTGGGCGTCGACCAGCGACTGGGCGCCGGGGGCGAGGGTGGCGCCGGAGAACACCGAGAGGACCGGCGGCACGACCTGCCAGAACTGGGGGTCGCCGGCGAACGCCGGATGGGCGCGGGCCATGTCGGTCAGGTGCACCGGGAACGGCTGCGCGGCGAGCTCGGCGGCGAGCGCGCCGGCGCGGACCGGCAGGATCCGGCCGAGGCCGCCCTGGAGCAGGCCGCCCTCGCCCCACGCCTTGCGGCCGCCTAACAACACCAGACTGCCGCCGCCCTCGACGAAGCGGACGAGGTTGGCGGCGCGGGCGGGGCCGAGTTCGGCGGCGGTGAGGTCGCCGAGCACGACGATCTTGCACAGCGAGAGTTCGGGCGGCGACATGTCGGCGGTCAGGTCGCCGGTGCCGCCGCGCGGCTTGCCGTCGGGGCCGGTGTAGAAGACGACCGGGGAGACCTGCGGGTCGGCGAGCAGGACGCGGCGGAGGAACTTGTATTCCCAGCGCGGGGTGCCCTCGACGTAGAGCAGGCGGTTGCGGGCGTCGACGACCTCGACGCTGACCGTCTGCTGGTTGTCCTCGGTGTTCTTCTCGTTGGCGAGCGGGGGCAGGGAGGTGCGGAAGTCGAACACGCCGACGGCGGGGTGCTCGAGCTCGAAGGTCAGCACCTTGTCGCCGCCCTCGTCGGGGAGCTGGGTGGGTTTTTCGGCGATCAGGGCGTCGTTGCGGAACACCTGGACGGAGACCGGCTGGCCGCGGGTGCCCTGGCCGGAGACCTTGACCTTGAACTCGGTCTTCCAGCCGACGGTGACGCGGCGGGAGGTGGTCACGGCGTCGACGCGCAGGTCGGGTTCCTTCTGCCACTCGCCGGGGGGCTCGAGGCGCAGGGTGTGGATCGGGAACGGCCGCGGGTCGGCGGCCCAGTCGGCGAACGCCTCGCGGGTGTCCGAGCCGTCGCTGAGCAGCAGCACGCCGGCGACGTTGAGGCCGGCGTAGCGGTCGGCCAGCTGCCGGAGGCCGTCGCGCAGCAGGGTTGCGGGGGCGTCGGGGGTGAGGGCGGCGGCGCCGGCGGGCGGGACGGGCTCGCCGAGGCTGGTGCCGAGGGTGCAGACCTCGACCTCGCAGTCGGCGCCGATCGCCTGGGTCCACGGCAGCCGGAGCGCCTGTTGGGCGGCGCTCCAACGGTTAGGGACCTTCTCGGACGGGCTGAGCTGCATGCTGCGGCTGGCATCGAGCGCGACGACGAAGCGCGGCTTGAGCAACTCGGTCACCGCGTCCTTGCGGCCGGGCATGAGCAGGCACCACGCGAGGCCGGCGAGCACCGCGAGGTGGAGGATGACGATCGCCAGGTTGCCGAGGTTGCGCGGCAGGAAGCGCCAGGCGCTGAAGGCGGCGGCGAGCAGGCCGAGCAGCAGGGCGACCAGCAGCAGGCTTGTCGGGACGGTGTGTTCGTAGATCGTCATCGGTCAGCCTGCATGTCCGTGGGCCTGGCCCGAGGCATCGACGGCGAGCTGCTCGGAGAGTTTTGGTTTCTTGCGCAGCAGGGCGTTGGCGTAGAAGAACTCGGCGATGGCCAGGATGAGGGCGGCCCACAGCAGGTGTTCGCCGTAGCTGCGGCCGAGCCGGTGTTCCTCGACCTGGCGGGCCAGCGAGAGGGCGTCGTCGGCGAGGTAGAGGCTCGTGACGCCGAGGCGGCCGGCGATGGTTTCCGGGGCCAGCGGGGTGAGGTCGGACTCCTCGCGGCGCAGGTTGACGGCGAGGGCGTTGACCGGCGCGGCCTGGTCGACGGCGGCGAACGTGTAGATCCCCGGCTGGGTGAGGTCCTCGGCGACCAGTTCGGTGCGCCCCTCGCGCACCGTGCTGCGCAGCGGGCGCGGCCGCTGGTCGGGGCCGGCGAGCGTGATCCCGCGCGGGTCCTCGGGCAGCAGCCCGGCGAGCGGCAGCGACTCGGTGGTCCAGTAGTATGGCGCCTTGGCGCCGAGGCCGGTGCTGTAGTCGACGCACTGGGCGACCAGCGGCAGATAGAACGGCGAGAGCGGGAAGTCGCTCCAGGTGCGGTCGGCCGCCACCGCGAACATCAGCACCCGGCCGGCGCCGAACGGCCGCTCCAACAGGAACGGGCGGCCGGCCCCGGTGGAGGCGAGCTGGACGGCGTCGGGGGCGAGCTGTTCCCAGACGAGCGAGCGGCGGACGCCGAGCGGGGGGGCGCCGGCGGCCTGGCGGAGGGGTGCCAGCAGCTGGTGGCGGGGCTGTTCCCAGAGGAGGGTGCGGCGGCGCAGGGTGGCGGGGACTTCCTCGATGGCGGCGGGCACGCCGGGCAGGCAGGACCACGCGGCGTAGGCGTCGGGTGCGGCGCGCATGCCCGGGAAGACGACGAGCAGCCCGCCCTGGCGGACGAACTGCTCGACGGCGGCGATCGCCTGGCCGGTTAGGGGCAGGGCGTTGCAGAGGAACACGCAGGCGTAGCCGTCCAACGGCGTGGCGGCGAGCTGGTCGGGGGGGACCGGCTCCGGGCTGTCGGCGCGGGGGCCGCCGCCGGTGCGCAGGGCGGTGCGCAGGAACAGCGAGTCCTCGGGGGTGCCGACGCACAGGGTGGGGAGTTGCTCCTCGACGCGGATGACGAAGTGGAACGCGTCGTCCAGCGGCAGGTTGTCGCGCGGGGTCTCGATGCGCGCCGGGTGGATGCCGACCGGCAGGTCGGGGACGGTGAAACCGTTGGCGGCGGGGTCCTGGGCCGCCCCGCCGAGCGGGCGGCGCATCGATTCCTCGCCGTCGATGAACAGGGTGGCGGTGGTTTCGGTGGCCGCGCCGGTGCGGGTCACGCTGACCCCGATGCGGGCGGGCGCGCCGGGGCGCACGACCGCCGGCCGCAGGACGACATCGGCCGGGCCGGCATTCTGCGGCGCCGGCACCCCCAACAGGGTCACGAAGACCGCGGTGCGCTCGCCGATGACCCTGGGGTCCCAGGCGGCCGCGGCCGCGCCCCGGTCGGCGCCGCCGAAGCCGGTCCACGGCAGTTCCTGGCGGTCGGTCAGGAGGTGCAGTTCGAGCTCGCGGCCGCGCTCGTCCCTGCGCAGCGCCTTCATCGCCGCGGTCACCGCCGGCGCGAGCTGCGAGCTGCCGGTGCCGGGCTCGAGCGCGCGCAGGCGCTTGACCCCCTGCTCCTTGTCGCCGACCGGCTCGGCGACCACCGCCTCCGGCTGCCGGCGGGCGAGATAGAGGCAGAAGCGGTCGTTCTCGCCGAGCCCCTCGATGACCGCGGCGGCGGCCTCGACCGTTTTGTTCCACACGGTGTCGCGCCCGGTCTGGTAGCCCATGCTGAACGAGGCGTCGACCACCAGCGCGACGTCGCGCGGCGCGTCCCCGAGCCAGGCGAACCCGCGCCGGCGCAGCGCCGGCATCGCGAACGCCAGTCCTAACAACGCCATCACGAGGGTGCGGAGCAGCCACAGCAGGAACTTCTCCATGCGGATCCGGCGGGACGACTGCTTTTCGGCGAGCTTGAGGAAGCGCAGGGTGGGGAACGGCAGGGTGACCCGGCGGCGGGTCTGCATCAGGTGCAGGATCAGCGGGACCACGGCACCCGCGGCGGCGGCGATCAGGAACAGCGGGGAGGTGAACATCGGCTTGCCAGTGTAGTCCGCCTCACAGATGGCCCATTATCGCAACGTGCTGCGAGGCTTCGTTTGCCACGGATTTCACGGCGTGCACGGATTGTTCGCATACCGAACCAGCCGTGAAATCCGTGTAATCCGTGGTTCTCATAAGATGCAATCTGCTTGACGGACTACACTAGCGGCCCGCGCCGGGGGCCGCCGGGGGCCGCCGGGGGTGGCGCGGGCTGGCGGGGGTGGCGGGTCACGGGGCGGGCGGGGTGGCTCACTTGGACATGCGGACGCGTTCCTGGAGGTAGGCGCGGATGAAGGACTCGACGGACTGGTCGGTGCGGACGAGGCGGTAATCGATGTGGAGGCCGGCGCAGTGTTTGCGGAGGCGCTCGAGGAACTCGCCGAACACCTTGCGGTAGCCTGGGGCGAGCCCGCGGGGGTCGACGGCCATGCGTTCCTGGGTCTCGAGGTCGGTCAGCTCGCAGGCGGACTTGAGCGAGAGGTCGATCTCCACCGGGTCGAGGACCTGGAGCGCGATCACGTCGTGGCGCTGCTTGCGCAGGTGGGCGAGGGCGACGGCGACCGGCTCCTCGTCGGCGAGCAGGTCGGAGACCACCACGATCAGGGCGCGGCGGCGGACCGAGGTGGCGATTTCGTGGAGGGCGTCGGCGAGGCCGGTGGTTGAGGCCGGGGCGGACGCCTGGAGGGTTTTGAGCAGGTTGTTGAGGTGCTGGAACGAGTTGCGGGCCTCGAACCGCTCGTCGACCTTGGCGGAGTGGAGGAACAGGCCGACCGAGTCGCGGCTCTTGACGGTGACGTAGCCGAGGGCGGCGGCGAGGTGGCAGGCGTATTGGTACTTGGTGGTCTGGCCGGAGCCGTAGCCCATCGACGCGCTGCGGTCGACGGCCAGATAGACGCGGAGGTTGGTCTCGTCCTCGAAGCGCTTGACGAAGTACTTGTCGGTGCGGGCGAGGACGCGCCAGTCGATGTGCTTCGGGTCGTCGCCCTGGCCGTAGGCCTTGTGGTCGGCGAACTCGGAGGACGGGCCGCGCATCGGGCTGCGGTGGGCGCCGGCGAGGTTGCCCTCGACGACGTAGCGGGAGAGGAGCACGAGGCGGCCGAGCTTGTGCATTTCCTCGGGGGTGAGGAAGGCCGGGATCCCCTCCTTGTCCGGGGCCGCCTTGCCGGTGGTGACGGGCAGGATCTTGGGCTTGGCCATCGTCAGGGTTGGGCGAGCCGCTGCTTGTTGCGGCGGGCGAGCTCCTGCTCGAGGAACTCGACCCAGCCGTCGGGGCCCTTTTCGGCGAGGATGCGCTCCTTGTGGCGGATCAGGTCGCGGTCGCGCCAGGTCAGGGTGACCGGGCGGCTGCCGGCGGTGTAGTTGTAGAACACCGCGCCGGGATCGACCTCGCACAGCATCTCCTTGCCGAGCTTCGGGCTCAGGCGGTCCTTGTGGCGGACGATCGTCTGGCCGAGCTCGATGGTGTTGTTCGCGTGGTCGGCGCCGGTGACCACGCCGGTCACGGCGAGCGCGTCGCCGACCTTGGACGGCGGGTCCTGCCTGAGCAGGGCGAGCGAGACTGGCATCGAGACGGTGAACCGGACGTCCATGAGCGAGGCGGGCTCGAAGGCGGTGATGCGCACCGCGGCGGTGCCGTCGGGCGCCGTGGCCGCCCCGATCTCCATGATCTGCAGGTAGCGGAAGAAGTGCGGGCGGTTGAGGGCCTCGGCGAGCAGGGCCTTGCGCTCGGCGTCGTCGCGGGCCTCGGCGAACGCGAGCGCGAAGTCGTTGCCGTTGGAGGTGCGGGCGAGCGCCGGGGCGAGCAGGGTGGATGCCAGGGCGGCGAGGAGGGCGCGGCGGAGCCTCACCGTGGCACAAGCGCCGCGCTTGTGGCGGGCAGGATCCGCCGCGGGCGGCTGGCTGCAGGCGGCTTGTTGGAGCGGCACGGGTCCGGGATGCGGAACGCCTGCGGCCTGCGGCCGATGGTTCCAGGCCACAAGCGGGGCGCTTGTGCCACCGGGTTGGGGCCGGATCGGGCACTTCATTGGGTCACCGAGTAGAGGAGGATGTTCTGGCCGAGCTTGACGGAGGAGACGTCGTTGCAGCCGCGGGCGTAGGGGGACTGCGACAGTTCCCAGCCGCCGGCGAGCCCGAACGGGCTGTAGATGACGGCGAAGTGGCCGCCGAGGTCGATGCCGCACAGGTAGGGCTCGGTGCTGGCCTGGCCGAGGGCCTCCATCAGCGCCGGGGTGACGCCGACGCGGGTGACGTCGTTGGGTTCCCTGAACAGCGCGTGGTCGGCGGGGATGCGCGCGAGTTCGCGGCCGGGGAGCACCGCGGCGATCATCTTGCGGAAGGCGAGGTCGAAGCCCTTGCGGCCGCAGCAGGCCTCGGCGAACAGGAAGCCGCCGTTCTCGAGGTAGCTGCGCAGGGCGGCCTGTTCGGCGGGCTTGAGCTCGAAGTGCTCGTGGCCGGTGAGGTAGAGGAGCGGGGCGTTGAACACCGCCGGGTCGGTCAGGCGCAGCTCGCGCAGCGAGAACTTGACCGGGATGCCGGTGCGTTCGTTGAACGTCTGGAGCAGCACCGAGAGGCCGGCGTGGCGGGTCTTCCACACCCCGTCGTAGACGACCTGGCCGATGCCGACCGCGTCGGTGTAGGACTCGGCCTTGTCGATGAACTTCATCGCCTGGGCGGCGTTGCGGGCCCACGCGCGCATGGCGGAGGCGTAGGTCAGGATGTTGACGCCGAGGCGGAAGGCGGACTGGGGCTGATAGGCCTGGTATTCGTCCTTGACGTCGCCCTGCCAGCCGACCGCCATGCCCCAGCGGGAGACCAGCGCGACGACGCGGCAGTTGATCTCCACGGCGTCGAACCACGGCTCGTCGCCGCGGTAGCCGGCGGCGCGGACGGCGGGGGTGTACTGGACGCGGTCGATGTCGTAGTAGGCGTGGAAGAGCGGGTGGTCGGAGGTCAGCCGCTGGACCGGCTGCTCGGGGAAGATCTCGGCGAGCTCGCGCACCACCGAGCGGTAGAACGGCTGGGAGCCGAGGCCGGTGTTGTAGATGATCATGCCGCCGTTGAGCAGGTAGTTGCGGAGCTTGCGGCGTTCCTCGGGGGAGTAGGAGAAGTTGTAGTGGCCGGTGCGGTAGAGCACCGGGTTCTGCTCGGGGTCCTCGCTGACCTCGGCGAGGGTGCGGATGTCCATCTGGAAGTTGGCGTCGACCTGCTCCTTCATGCTCTTGAGCAGGTTGTTGACGTCGTTGGGGGTGGCGTTCCAGTAGATGTCGTTGCCGTAGGCTTCCTTGCCGCTCTGCTGGGCGGCGGCGGGGGCGGCGGCGAGCAGCAGCGGCACGAGGAGGGCGCCGGCGGCCGCGGCGCGGGACCGGGGCCGGCGGCGTGGCGGGCGGCTGCGGGTGCGGAGGGCGGCGGTCATTGGGGCGGCTCCTGGGGTGCGGGTGATACGCCGGCGGACAGAATCACCTTGCTGCCGGCGGGGGAAACGATACCCTGATTCCTGCAAGCCATGAAGGGAAATAAGGCGAGGCAGCTCATGGGCACGGCGCTGGCGGCGACCCTGTGTTCGGGGACGATCCTTGGGGCGGGGGACGGGACCGGGGAGCCCGGCTTCGTGCCGCCGCCGCGGGAGATGAAGAAGCCGCCGGCACCGCCGCGGACCGCCTCCTCGGCCGAGACCTTGCTGGCCTGCTGCTGCTGCCCGGTGGCGCCGATGGCGCGCACCGAGGCGAAGAAGCCGCCGCAGCCGCCGGTGATCATCACCAAGCTGAAGGATGAACAGGCGGGTGGCTCGGGCAAGTGAGCGCCCGCGGCGGGGCGCGCCACGGGGTGGACGGCGGCGCGCGGCGGGCATGGCGGCGCGCGCGCTCGGGCTGGCCGGCGCCTGGCTCGGCGCGGCGCACGGGGCGGCGGCGGCCGAGCCGTGGCTGGTGCCGCAGGCCGAGGTCCGGTTCAGCGTGAAACTGGCCGGCAAGCCGACGCACGCGAGCGCCGGCTACTTCGTGCACCTGCCGGACGGCGGGGTGCTGCCCGGCCCGCTGCCGGTGCCCACGGTGGTGGCGCGCGGCGGCAACGCGAAGCCACCGGCCAAGGCGGGGGCGGTCCCCGGCGAGGTCGAGAGCTACGGGTTGTGGCACAACAAGACCGGCGGGATGTCGCTGGTGTTTGCCGACCCGGGCGAAGGCGTCGGCGCGGTCCACATCTACGTCACCGGCTGGAACCGGCCGCGGCCGTGGACCCCGGAGACCGGCCTCACCCCGGGCGCGATCCTGTGCGTCGAACCGGGCGAGGCCTCGCTGCAGGCCGCCCGCGGGCTGGCCAAGCTCGGGCCCGTCGGCCCGGCGGTGCACGCCCGCAACAAGGCCGGGATCGAGCGCGCGCCGCTGAGCATCGGCGGCGACGACACCGGCCGGCCGCGGCCGGGGTCGTTCTACCTGTTGGCCCACCTTGACGTGACCGACGCGGGCAAGACGTGGATCGCGCCGTTCGTGCTCGACGGCGAGTGCGAGGTCAGGGTGGACGGCGACAAGCTCACGCCCCGGGAGCGGATCGACAAGTGGGGCGGCACCGGCCAGTACTTCGAGCTCGAGCGCGGGCTGCACCGGCTCGAGGTGTTCCAGACCGCGCCGGGCAAGGGGCCGTATGTGGCCGAGGGCAAGGAGGGCGGGCTGATGTACCTGACCTGGCGCACGCCGAACGCCACGATGGAGGAACTCGGCGGGGTGCGCTCGGCCGAGGTGCCGATGAGCGGCACCTCGCGGATGGAGACGCGCGTGCTGCGCGCCCAGGAGATCGTGCGCAGCGGCGGCGGCGAGTTGCTCGGCGCGACCGGCCGCGACGGCAACCCGGTGCCGTGCGTGCAGGCGCACCCGCTGCACTCGTTCTGGTTCGACGCCGAGGAGCCGTTGCTGGTCTACGAGCTGCGCGCGCTGACCGACGGCCACCCGGCGGGCAGCAGCTACACTTGGGAACTCCCCGGCGGGGGCAAGGTCGAGGGCCCCTCGGTGCGCTGGTTGTTCCCGGGGCTCCGGGACAACGCGGCCAGACTAACCGCCACCGCCGGCGCCAGGGCGGCCCAGTGCGTGCAACCGTTCCACGGCTACTGCACCGCCGCCACCAGCCTGGCGGACCCGCGCCACCGCGAGGCGTTCCGGGCGGCGCTCACCCAGGTGGTGACCGCATCGCCCGCCAGCCCCGACCCGGTGGCCGACTGGGGCCCGGCGTGGTGGAACAACCTGATCCGCACCACCGAGCCCGGCCACGGCTACGAACTGCTCCACAACCTGTTCACGACCCGCCGCGACATCGTCCACAAGCGCCTGTCCCCCGCCCAGCTCGCCACGCTGGAAGACGTGCTGCTGGACATGATGCAGCGCCGCGCCGCCACCGAGGCGCTGGCACTGGCCGACAAGGCGGCGGCGGGCGCCCCCGACAAGGCGCGCCGCGACGCGCTCCTGATCCGCAAGGCCGAGATCTACATGTATTACCTCGGCGACCGCGACGCCGCCGCGCGCGGCCTGGCGGCCTTCTCCAAGGAAGACAGCGAGCTGGCCGAGATGGCCCGCATCCGGCTCGGCGACATCGCGTTCCTGGGCGGCGACCTCAACCAGGCGACCGCGGCGTGGGCCGAGGTCCAGGCCAGGGCGCGCCTGCGCCGCAACCGGCCCGACGGGCTGGTGACCGAGGAGTTGTTGGAACCCGCGCCCGCCGGGCGCAGGTCGCGCGGGCGCCCGGTCGGCGGGGCCACCGCCCCCGCCGCCCCCGCGGGGGCCGAGCCGCCGCCCGCGGGCGGCGCCGACTGGAAGGTCGGCGCCCTGCGCGACGTCTCGAACTCCGAGAACGTCGTCAAGCTGATCGACGGCGGGTTCCTGCTCGAGGCCCGCGAGGCGCTGCGCGCCTGGGAGCGCGAATACCCGCTCAGCAAGGTCAGCGGCGACCTGCTGCTGGTCGACGCCCGCTACCACATGAAGCTCGGCGACTGGCAGCGCGCGCAGGTGATGCTCGAGGCCTACTGCGGGGTCGTCGACGCATCGAGCTTCCTGCCCGACGCCGCCCGCATGCTGGTCGAGTGCGCCCGCCAGCCGAAGGCCCCGCGCGCCGGCGCGCGCGCGGTGCTCGAGAAGGTGCGCAAGCGCCTCGAGCACCACCCGGTGGCCGGGGAACTGGAGCCGTTTCTAACAGATGAAAAGTGACCTGAGACCCCCGCGCCCCGCGCCGCTGCTGCCCGGGCTCCTCGGGGCGGCGCTCGCGGCGTGGCTGGCGGGCGCCGCCGCCGCCGCCGAACCGGTGGCGCCGCCGGAACGCTACCGGCTCTACACCGCGCCGGAGGCCGGGGCGCCGGGCGGGATCGCCGGGCGGGTGGCCAAGCCGGCGCAGGCGATCGAGCAGGTGCTGGCGATCCCGGCCGACGCGCCGGAGCAGGTCTATCAGGGAGAGGTCAGCGGGGGCGACCGGCGGGCGTTCCGGTTCACCGGCCTGCCGATGCGCCGCTACGACCTGCTGGTGGTGTTCGAGAAGGACTTCTACGAGGGGTTGCAGCTGCAGCGCGGGGAGGACGCGCTGACCGCGGAGGACCGCGGCGGGATCGAGGCGATCGTGCGCAAGAGCGAGCCGTACTTCACCCACAAGATCATCCACCGGGCGGGGGGCGCCACCGGCCGCGGCAACCAGGCGCGCGCGATCTGCACCTTCCTGCGCGCCAAGGGCTCGGAGCTGCTGTGGAACACCTACAAGGGGCAGTACCACCGCGACGACTTCCGCCGCACCTTCAAGCTGGTGATCCTCAAACAGGTCGGCCCCGGCTGGCAGATCGTCCGCACCCGCGACCTCTATCCGGTCTGGACCACCCCGCAGCTGGTCGAGCCGCGGCACCACTTCACCGCGGCGCTCGCCGGGGTGCGGGTGGCGGACAAGGTGAAGGACCTGGGCGAGCTCGACCTGACCAAGTGACACCCTGACGACAATGGCCGAAATCCAGTTCCTGAGCGGGCCCTGCGAGGGCAAGCGCGTTCCGATCCCCGACCACCCGGTGATCCTGGGCCGCAGCCCGGACGTCGACATCCACGTGCCCGACGAGGCGGCGTCGAGCCGCCACGCCGAACTGGCCTGCGAGGACGGCCGCTGGCGGGTCCGCGACCTCGACAGCAGCAACGGGGTGCGGATCAACGAGGAGAAGGTGATGTCCGGGTGGCTCGCCCCCGGCGACGTGGTGCGGATCGGCAGCAGCCAATTCCAGCTGCACTTCGAGCCGGTGGCGGCGGTCGACGCCGAGGCGGCGGCGGGCTCGGAGGACCTGGCGCTGGTGCGCCAGATGCGCGAGCGGACGGACCGGATCCGGCTGGAGGTCGGCAAGGTGATCGTGGGCCAGCGCGAGGTGCTCGACCAGCTGTTGATGTGCCTGATCGCGGGCGGCCACGCGCTGCTGATCGGGCTGCCGGGGATGGCCAAGACGCTGCTGGTGCGGACGATCGGGCAGGTGTTGGACCTGAAGTTCAAGCGGGTGCAGTTCACCCCCGACCTGATGCCGACGGACATCATCGGCACCGACGTGCTGGAGACCAACCCGGAGACCCAGCAGAAGGAGTTCCGGTTTTTGCCCGGGCCGATCTTCTGCAACCTGCTGCTGGCCGACGAGATCAACCGCACCCCGCCCAAGACCCAGGCCGCGCTGCTCGAGGCGATGCAGGAGAAGATGGTCACCGCGGGCACCGAGTCGTACACGCTCGACGAGCCGTTCTTCGTGCTGGCCACCCAGAATCCGATCGAGCAGGAGGGGACCTATCCGCTGCCGGAGGCGCAGCTCGACCGCTTCATGTTCAACATCATGGTCGACTATCCGGCGCCGCACGAGGAGGAGGAGATCCTGCGCTCGACGACCGCCGGCAAGCGGGCGGCGCCGCAGGCGGTGCTGAGCCGGCGCGACATCCTGCAGCTGCAGGAGGTGGTGCGCAAGGTGCCGGTGTCCGACCACGTGATCAAGTACGTGACGCGGCTGGTCGGGGCCACGCGGCCGGTCAACGAGGACTGCCCGGAGATCACCAGGAAGTTCGTCTCGACCGGGGCCGGGCCGCGGGCCGGCCAGTACCTGATCCTGGCCGCCAAGGCGACCGCGATCCTCGAGGGGCGGATCCACATCAGCTGCAACGACATCCGGCGCGCCGCGCCGCCGGTGCTGCGCCACCGGATCCTGACCAACTTCGCGGCCGACTCCGAGGGGATGACCTCGTTCGACATCATCAAGACGCTGCTCGAGGAGGTTCCCGAGCCGGGGGCCGAGGCCTATCCGGCGCCGGGCGAGGCGGGCAAGGACAAGGACAAGGCCAAGGCGCGGAAGACCGGCAAGGCGCGGTGAGCGGGGCCGCGCCCCGGGTCAGTACTGGTGGGTCAGGCGCCGGTTCATGGCGATCGAGCGGCGGAGGGCCACCATGACGTCGATCAGCGACTGGTGGGACCGGTAGATCGGGGCGAGGTGCGGGTTGGTGCGCACGTTGCGGCTGACGTGGCGGCCGATCTCGCCGTAGAGCTGCTGCTCGCGGGTTTCGATCAGGCCGATCTGGGCGCGGAAGTTCGAGATGTCGCGGTTGGCCTGGCCGATGATCTGGAAGGTCTTGGCGGCCTCCTCGCGGCGCACCTTGCGGCGCTCGCCGAGCTGGGCCTCGACCTCGCGCAGCCGGGCGTCGCCCTGCTCGAGGCGGCGGCCGACCTCCTCGCGGCGCTGCTTGAGCAGTTCGAAGTCATGGTGCAGCTCGCGCATCCGGGCCTTGGCCTTGCCGGTCTCCGGGGCGACGTGTTCGCCCTGTTCCTCGCTGAGCACCGCGACCTTCATCTTGAGGCCGTCGTAGATCCGGCGCACCTCCTTGGCGAGCGCCACCACCTGGTCGCGCTCGCGGGCGATCCCCTCGAGCTCGGTGAGCAGCTCGAGCCGCCGCGCCTCCAGTTCCTGTTGGGCCTCGGTCGTCTGGTTGAGCAGGGCGGCGCGCTCCTCGTGGGCGGAAGCCAGGGTCTTCTCGGCCTCGGCCAGCCTGGCCTCGAGTTCCTCGCGTTCGCGCCGCAGCTTGCGCAGGTTCCAGTATTCGACCGACAGCTCCTCGACGTGCTCGGTTTCCTCCCACAACTGCACGCCGAGGTACTGCTCGGCGTCGCGCAGCAGGTGGGTTTCGAACGCGGCCTCGCTCATGCGCTGCGCGCGGCGGGTGATGCCGAACGACTGGGCGACGCGCGCGATCAGGTAGCGGGCAGTGGTCATCGGCTCGGTTAGCGGTGCGGAGGGCTGGAATCGTCTGCCGGATCGGGGGGCGGGCGCGGGGCCGCGCCGGCGGCCGCGAGGGATGGGCCGGAACCGGGGGGCGGTCAATCCCGACCCGCCGCGCGGCGCACCGCGCGGCCTCCCGGGGCCGCCGCCGGCCCGGTCCGCTCCAGCGGCCGCCGGCTGGCAGTGGCTGGCGTGTGGTCAGCCCTTCTTGAGTTCCCGCTGCAGGTTCTCGAGCACGCCGTGGTCCTCGAGGGTGGCGACGTTGCCGGTGACGTTGCCGGTGTGGACCAACTCCTTGAGCAGGCGGCGCATGATCTTGCCCGAGCGGGTCTTCGGCAGGGCCGGGGCGAAGTTCACGTCGTCCGGCCGGGCGATCGGCCCGATCAGCTTCGAGACGTGCTTGCGCAGCTCGATGCCGAGTTCCGGGGTGGGCTCGAACCCGCCCTTCAGGGTGACGAAGGCGACCACCGCGGTGCCCTTCATGTCGTCCGGGCGGCCGATGACGGCGGCCTCGGCGATCGCCGGGTGGGAGACCAGCGCACCCTCGATCTCGGCGGTGCCGAGCCGGTGGCCGGACACGTTGAGCACGTCGTCGATGCGCCCGGTGATCCAGAAGTTGCCGTCCTGGTCGCGGCGGGCGCCGTCGCCGGCGGCGTAGAGCGTCTTGAAGTCGCCCCAGTACTGCTGCTTGTAGCGGTTCTTGTCGCCGTAGATGGTGCGCAGCATCGACGGCCATGGCCGGCGGATGACGAGCCGGCCGGACTCGTCCGGCTGGCATTCGGCGCCGGTTTCGTCGACGATCGCGGCATCGACGCCGAAGAACGGCAGGGTGGCGCTGCCGGGGACGGTGGGGGTGCAGCCGGGCAGCGGGGTGATCAGGATCGAGCCGGTTTCGGTCTGCCACCAGGTGTCGACGATCGGGCAGTGGCCGCCGCCGATGTGCTCGCGGTACCAGAGCCAGACGTCGGGGTTGATCGGTTCGCCGACGGTGCCGAGCAGGCGCAGGCTGGAGAGGTCGTGGGGCTTGATCCACTGCTCGCCGGCCTTGATGAAGGCGCGGACGGCGGTCGGGGCGGTGTAGAAGACGGTGACCGCGTGCTGTTGGATGATCTGCCAGAAGCGGCCCCAGTCCGGGGTGTCGGGGGCGCCCTCGTAGAGCACCTCGGTGGCGCCGTTGGAGAGCGGGCCGTAGACGATGTAGGAGTGGCCGGTGATCCAACCGATGTCGGCGGTTGACCAGTAGACGTCCTCCTCGCGCAGGTCGAAGATGTATTTGGTGCTGGTGTAGACGCCGGTCAGGTAGCCGCCGGAGGTGTGGAGGATGCCCTTCGGCTTGCCGGTGGAGCCGGAGGTGTAGAGGATGAACAGCGGGTGCTCGCTGTCGAAGCCCTTCGGGGTGTGGCTGGTGCCGACCTTGGCGCATTCATCGGCCCACCACGAGTCGCGGCCCGGTTTCATCGGCACCTCCTGGCCGGTGCGCTTGGCGACGATCACCTTGGTGACGCCGGGGTATTTCTCGAGCGCGGCGTCGACGTTGTGCTTGAGGCCGACGATCTTGCCGCGGCGCCAGCCGCCGTCGGCGGTGACCACGGTGGTGGCGCCGGAATCCTCGAGGCGGTCGACGAGGGCGTCGACGGCGAAGCCGCCGAAGACGACCGAGTGGACGGCGCCGATGCGGGCGCAGGCGAGCATGGCGATGACGGCCTCGGGGATCATCGGCATGTAGATGAGGACGCGGTCCTTGGGCTTGACGCCGCCGGCCTCGAGCACGTTGGCGAAGCGGCAGACCTCGCGCTTGAGTTCGCCGTAGGTGATCATGCGGCGGTCACCGGGTTCGCCCTCGAAGATGATCGCGACCTTGTTGTGACGGGGGCCGTCGGCGTGGCGGTCGACGCAGTTCTCGCAGACGTTGAGCTTGCCGCCGACGAACCACTGCGCGAACGGCAGCTTCCAGTCGAGGACCTTGGTCCACTTCTTCTGCCACACCAGTTCGCCGGCTTCGCGGCCCCAGAACTTGTCGGGTTTCTCGATCGACTCCTTGTAGAGGCGGCGGTATTCGGCCATGCTGGGGATGCGGGCCTTGGCTGAGAACTCCTTTGGCGGCAGGTAGACCTGGGTGTCCGCCGACTGCTTGTTGGCTTTTTTGCTGCTCATGATGGTTGGTGACTGGGCCCCGACAGGGTTGTTTCTGGCCGGCGACCGGGGGCACGCTACCGGCCCGCCGCGGCGGCGACAACCTAAAGCTTGCGGGACCGGGAGGGGTGCGGGTTGCGGCGCGGGCCGGGGGGTTCGGCGAGCAGGGCGGCGACCTCGGCGGCGGACAGCCGGCGCCACGCGCCGGGGGGCGGCAGGCCGCGGGCGAGGTTGCCGATGCGGATGCGGACGAGGCGGGCGACCTGGTAGCCGAGGGCGGCGAACATCAGCCGCAGCTGGCGTTTGACGCCGTGGTCGAGGACCACCAGCGCCCGCCGCGGGGAGACTTGCCGGGCGGCCTTGGCGCGCAGCCGGCCGGAGGGGGTGGCGACGCCGGCGACCAGGCGCGCGCACGTCGCCGCGTCGAGCGCCTGGCCGACGGTGACGAGGTATTCCTTCTCGACCGCGTGGGAGGGATGGGTCAGGCGGCGGGCCAGCGCGCCGTCGCTGGTGAGCACCAGCATTCCCTCGGAGTCGCGGTCGAGGCGGCCGACGTGGTTGAGGTGATGGAACGCGGGCGGGAGCAGCGCGTAGATCGTCTGGCGGCCGAGTTCGTCGGCCTTGGTGCACACGAAGCCGCGCGGCTTGTGGAGCAGCAGGGTGAGCGGCGGGCGCACCTGCACCCGGTGGCCGTCGACCTTGACGTGGTCGGCGGGGGCGACGCGGGCGCCGGGCTGGAGGCAGACGCGGCCGTTGACGGTGACCCGGCCGGCGGCGATCAGGCGGTCTGCAGCGCGGCGCGAGGCGACCCCGGCGAGTGCCAGCAGGTGGTTGAGCCGCAGCTCGCCGCTCACTCGACGCCCTTGGTCTTGGGCAGGCCGATCGGGCTCATGCCGTCTTTCCACTGGCCACGCTCCTTGATCAGCTTGACCCGCTCGAAACGCTTCATCACCGAGCGCTTGCCTCCAACCGTGCCGCTGGCCTTGAGACTGGGATGCTTGGACATGATCGAAAACGGGTTGGTTGGGACGGGGCGCGGACCCTACGTGGGAGCGGGCGGGTTGGCAAGGGGAAAACGGGGGGCCGCCTAGATCATCCCGAGCTTCATCTTCCCCTCCTCGGAGATCATGTCCTGGTTCCAGGGCGGGTCCCAGACGAGTTCGACCGTGGCGTCGTCGACGCCGTCGAGAGCCATCAGGCGGGCCTGGGCATCGGCGGCGATCACCGGGCCCATGCCGCAGCCCGGGGCGGTGAGGGTCATCTTGACCGCGACCACGGTCCGGCCGTGCTCCTCGCGCACCGAGCAGTCGTAGACCAGGCCGAGGTTGACGATGTCGACCGGGATCTCGGGGTCGTAGACGGTCTTGAGTTCCTCCCAGACCTGCTCCTCGAGCGGCGTGTCGCGCGGCGCGGCGGCCCCGCCGGCGGCGGCGGGCGTTTCCGGCTGCCGGTCGAGCCCGAGCGCGTCGGCGTCGGCGGCCGAGATCCGGGCCAGGCCGGACGAGGTGGCGATCGTGTACGAGCCGCCGAGCCGTTGGGTGATGAACACCTCGATCCCGGCCGGCAGGGTGATCGCCCCGCCGCTCGGGATCTGGATCGCCTCGACGCCGCGGCGCAGCAGGATGCGGTCGTGCATGGGCCGAACAGTGCGGCAAGCCGCCGCGTTGTCAAAGCGATTGGCGGCGCGGGCCGCCGCTCAGCCGCCGGCGGGCGGATCCTCGCCGGCGGGCGGATCCTCGCCGGCGGGCGGATCCTCGCCGGCGGGCGCCTCGCCGGCGGGCGGCTCCTCGTTGGCGGGCGGCTCGGCGGGTTTGGCCTCCCTGGCCTGGGCGGCGACCTTGGCGACGTCGGCGGCGGGCAGGACGACCGGGGTGAGCTGGAGCCGGTTGGAGGCGGGGGCGCCGGTGCGGGGCTGGCGCAGCACCGAGATGCCGAGCAGCTTGCCGCTGGCGAGGAACACCGGGCTGCCGACGCTGTCGACGGCGACCCGATAGAACACCCGCGGCCGGACGGTGATGCCGGAGATCTCGCTGGTGACCAGGCTCGGCTCGCGGTTGAGCGACTCGTCGAGGCGGCCGAGGGCGATGCACTCGTCCAACAGTTCGCCGCGGGCGGCGTCGGCCAGGTCGATCGCCTTGAACTCGACGCCCTTGGCCTCGTCGCTGTCGGTGCGCACCTTGATGAAGGCCAGGCCGAGGTCCTGGTCCTTGAGCACGAGGTCGGCGGGGATCTCGGTGCCGTCGGCGGTGATCACCTTGACCTCCTTGATCTCGGACTCGGCCTTGAGCTTGATCTCGCCCACCGGGGTGCTGATCGACTGGCCGTCGAGCAGCGACGACTTGTCGAGCCCGCCGAGGGCGGTGACGATCAGCCCGGAGGCGTCGACGACGGTGCCGGTGACCTCGTTCTTCTCCTCCTTCGCCTGGCTGGCGAGCGAGGCCTTGAGCTGGGCCGGGACGTCGCCCTCGGTGCCCATGGTCGTCTTGGAGATCACCGACAGCCAGACGACGGCGTCGCGGTGGGAGGCGGAGAGCTGGCGGGCGGTGGCGCGCAGATCGGCGGTGGAGGCGCCGGCCGGGGCACCGAGGGCGAGGGCCAGCGCGAGGGCGAGGTGGCGGGTGGTCATGGGTGGGGCGGGTTGGTGGGGCGGGTTGGTGGGGTTACCAGCGGGGTTCGATCTCGAGGAACTGGGTGCGGGCGCCGCGGCGGATGCCGAAGACCACCGCGCGCGGCTTGGCGTCGCGGAGCGCGCGGAGCTTGGCCTTGAGCGCGGCGATGTCGTTGGTCGGCTCGCCGTCGACGGTCAGGATGACGTCGTCGGGGACCAGCCCGCCGAGGGCGGCCCAACCGTTGGGCTCGACCTTGAGCACGGCGACGCCGGCGGGCGGCTCGCCGCGCTGCTCGCGGATCAGGTCGCGCTGGGCCGAGGACAGCTCGCGGGCGGTGAACTCGAACAGCTCGTCGCGGTGCTCCAACAGCTCGCTGTCGTCGATCGGCCGCGGGGCGAGGGCGACCGTCCACGCCTGGGCCTGGCCGTCGCGCAGGCCGTCGAGCTGGACGGTGGCGTCGACCGGATAGGCGAGGATCAGCTCGCCGAACACCTCGGAGTCCTCGGGGCGGCGGGCGTTGATCACGCGGCCGTCGAGCTTGAGCAGCAGGTCTCCCTGCCTGAGGCCGGCCTTGGCGGCGGGGGAGTCCGGGGCCAGCGCGGTGACCCGCACGCCCTTCTTGCCGGGGATGCCGAACGCGGTGGCGAGGTCGTCGGTGAGCACCTGGGTGGTGGCGCCGAGCCATGCCTTCTCGGCGAGGCGGGGCTTGAACGGGTCCTGGGCCGGGCCGATCTCGATCACCGTGGCGAGCTGCTGGTTGTCGCGCTCGAACTCGACGAGCACCGGCGCGGGTTCCGTCAGGTCCCTGGTGAAGCCGGCGGTGAATGCCGCGAGGGCCTCGCGGGTGGGGAGCGGCTTGCCGCCGGCGCGGACGAGCACGTCGCCGCCGCGCAGCGGGGGCTTCGACTCGGCCGAGGGGCCGCCGGGGCGCACGGTGTCGACCAGCACGCCGTCCTTGTTAGGGCGGTGTTTCTCGAGCGCCGAGACGCGGGTGAAGTCGCGCACGGTGATCCCCCACTCGCGGACCTCGCCCTCCCGGTCCAGGTTCGGCTCGCGGGCCTCGGCGGTCATCTCCCAGGTCTGCGGCGCGCCGGCGCGGGTGCCGCTGAGCACCACCTTGGTGCCGGGCGCGGTGCCGAGCACCATCGCGTTGAACACCGGGATGTCCTCGGCGGCGTGGCAGTCCGGCACCGGCGCCCCCTGGAAGCCGGTGATGAAGTCTCCGGGCCGGATGCCCGCCGCCTCGGCCGGGCCGCCCTTCCACACCGAGGCCACCAGTGCCCCGTGCCGGTCGGCCATGCTGCGCAGCAGCGGCTGCACCTCGAGCCCGATCCAGCCGCGCGTGACCTTGCCGGTGGCGATCAGTTCGGCGGCGACCTGGCGCGCGAGGTTCGACGGGATCGCGCCGCCGAGGCTGGCGATGCCGACCTCGTTGACGCCGACGATCTCGCCGGCCGGGTTGACCAGCGGGCCGCCGCTGTTGCCCGGATAGATCACCGCGTCGTGGCCGATCCAGCGGACCAGCTCGCCGACACTCTCGCCGTCGAGGGTCAGCGAGATCTGGTGGCGCGGCACGATCATCTCGGTGTTGGCGACGATCCCGCGGGTGACCGACTGCGAGAGGCCGCCCGGGCTCCCCATTGCGAACACCACGTCGCCGACCTTGAGCAGGCTCGAGTCGCCGAACGCCGCCACCGCCAGCGGCTGGTCCTTGAAGCGGCGGGTCTCGAGGTCGAGCTTGAGCACCGCGAGGTCGGCCAGCGCGTCGGTGCCGACGAGCGTGGCGTCCACCTCGTCGCGGTTCGACAGCGTGCACACGAAGCGGGTGCCGCGGCCAGCGACGTGGTGGTTGGTCAGGACGTGCCCCTCAGGGGAGATGATCGCGCCGCTGCCGCTGCCCTGCTGCTTCTTCATCCGCCCGTCGGCGCCCTCCTCCATCACCACGTGGATGCGCACCAGCGCCGGATAGACCTTGCGGATCGCATCCTCGACCTCGGGGCCCGGCGGCGGGGTGGCGGCGGCGGGGATCAGCGGCAGGGCGGCAAGGGCTGGCAGCAGCGCGCGGAGAACGGTCCTGGGGGTCATGCAGAGGCGGCGGTGCCGGTACAACGCCACGCCCCGGGGCCTTTGTTCAAGGATTTGTCTCACAGCGACGCGGCGACCGCGCGGGCGGCGTCGAGGAAGCAGGGGAACCGGGGCTCCCAGCCGGTGGCGCGCAGGCGGGCGTTGGAGACGCGCTTGTGGGTCCAGCCGCGTTTCCGGTGCGGGCTGCGGGGCCCGGCCGGCGGCAACGGGCGGCCGAACATCCCGGCCAGCGCGGCGAAGCACTCGTGCTGGGCGAGCGGGCGGGAGTCGGCGACGTTGTAGAGGCGCTGCGGCGGGTCGCTGGCCGCGAGGTGGCGGATCGCGGCGGCGGCGTCGTCGCGGTGGACCTGGTTGAGGAAGCGCCGGCCGTCGTCCTCGATGCGCGCCTCGCCGGCCAGGAAGCGCCGCAGGATCACGCTGCGCCCCGGGCCGTAGATGCCGGCCAGCCGGCACACGATCCCGCCGCGGCCGAGGACCAGGCGCTCGGTTTCCAACAGGATCCGGCCGGTGGCGACGGCCGGCTCGGCGGGCGAGTCCTCGGTGACCTCGCTGCCGTCGGTCTGGGCATAGACCGACGTGGACGAGGTGAACAGGAGCGGCACGCCCGGGAAGGCGTCCAACAGGTTGCGGCAGCCGCCGAGGTGGACGCGCCGGTAGGCGTCCGGGCCGCCGTGGCCGGAGGCGGCGCAGTGGACGATGACCGCGGGGCGCGGGAGGCGGCGGGCGATGGTGGCGACGGCCGCGGGCTCGGCGATGTCGCACGCGGTTTCCAGCAGGCTGCCGGAGGGGCCGGCGGTGACCGACCCGGGCGGGGCCCCGCAGCCGCGGTCGCCGCCGGCCGGGCCGCCGAGCGACAGTGCGGTGACGTCCCAGCCGGCGGCGCGGAAGACATCCGCCACCGCCTGCCCGAGGTAGCCGTGGCCCGCGAGCAGGAGGCTCGCCGGGCAACTCGCGGGGCCGGCTGGATCGGGCACGGCGTTACGAAACACCGCCAACCGCACCAGCGACAGCGGAAAACCGCCGCGGGGGCCGACGCGGGGGGCGATCAGCGGCGGGCCTGCTGGTAGTGGCGCCGCAGTCCCTCGGCCACCGCGTCGGCGTATTCGCGGAAGATCGACCGGCGCCTGGCACCGGCCACCGTGCGCTCGCCCGGGTAGTCTCCAGCCTGGATCCGGGCGTGGACCTCGCCCGAGTTCATCACGTAGGGCTCATAGAACAGGACCGGGCAGCGGCAGAGGCGGTTGGCGAGCAGGTTGCGGGCCCACACGTAGGGCGTGCCGCCGAGGTTCCTGGCGCGGATCGAGCCCGTTTCATACTGGTACGGCGGCAGGCCGGTCTGCTCGGCGAAGACGGTGGCGGCGGTGACGCCGAGCGCCAGCTCCTCCTCGTGGACGCGCTGCAGCAGGCGCAGCAGCAGTTCGTGGCGCTGGTCGGCAAACTCGAGTTCGGCGTCGGTGACCGCGCCATGGACGATCAGGTGGAAATGGTTGCGGTCCGACAGGACGGGCTGGCCCGGCGCGCCCCATTCCTCGGCGTTGAAATGCAGGCACAGGACGATGTCGGGGTGGATCCGCTCGTTGATCAGGCGGGCGCGCGCGCGGATCTCGGCGGTGCGGTAGAACAGGCGCTCGGCGAGCTGGCGCGGCCCCTCCGACGACCCGGGCGCCGCGGCCACCAGCCCGGCTTCGAGCAGGGACTCGGGCCGCCAACTGGTCAACGGTTCGCTGTCCTCCCGGGTCAGCGTGACCCGGGCGCCGAGTTGTTCGAGCCGGGGACGCAACAGGCGGGCAACCTGCAGGGTGAGGTCGCCCTCCAGCACCGGCGCCGCCGGGCCGACGCGGAACCACCGTTCTTCCAGCTTCCCCCACCGGCCGCCCAAGTGGCCCGGGTCGAGCGCCACATTCACCCCGGCGAGCGGCCGGCCCGGGGGCGCCGGCGGCAGCGTGGCGGCGGCCCGCCACCAGCGCTGCGGCGCGCGCTCGTCGGCGGCGGTCGCTGCCAACCGCAGCACGAACGGCTCGGCCGCGCCGGTTTCAACCCGCACCTCGCCTTTGTCCACCTGCATCACCCGCCGCCACGCGCCGCTCATCGTGAACACCGAGTCGAGCGCCCGCTCGAAGCGCTCGCGCGTGATCGTCCCCTGATAGGCCGCGAGTTCCGACCAGTCGGGCGGGGGCGCCAGGTCCGAAAGCCGGGACGGCACCGCAAGCGGCGGCGGCTCGGGCTCCCGCGGCGGCGGCCTCGTCGCCAACCACACCGCCACCCCGGCGCCGATCGCCAACGCGACGGCGGCCATCGCGACCCAGCGGCGGTGTTGTCGTGCCATCGGCGGATTCGGCTGGCCCGGGCAGGGGCCACGCGTCTACGGTGCCCCGCACCGCCGATCTATCCACCACCCCGCGTCCACTAGCGATGGAATTCTTGCGCATCCTGTTCCTGGGCGACATCGTCGGCGAAGCCGGACGCCGGGCGGTGATCGACCACCTCGCCGAATGGCGCGCCCGCGAGGCGGTCGACTTCGTCGTCGCCAACGGCGAAAACGCCGCAGGCGGCAAGGGCATCACCCCGAGGATCGCGATCGACCTGCTGCGCGCCGGCGTGGCGGTGATCACCACCGGCGATCACGTGTGGGACCAGGCCGAGATCGTCGACTACTTCCCCACCGAACCGCGGCTGCTGCGGCCGCTCAACTACCCGCCCGGCACGCCGGGTCGCGGCAGCGTGGTGCTCGAGACCGCCAAGGGGCTGGTGGGCGTGGTCAACGCCCAAGGGCGCGCCTTCATGCAGCCGCCCCTCGAGAACCCCTTCCTCGCCTGCGAGGACGAGGTCGAACGCCTCCGGACCGAGGGCGTGCACACGATCCTGCTCGACATCCACGCCGAAACCACCAGCGAGAAGATCGCCATGGGACGCCTCCTCGACGGGCAAGTGTCCGCGGTGATCGGCACCCACACCCACGTCCAAACCGCCGACGACAGCCTGTTCCCGGGCGGCACCGCCTACCTGACCGACGCCGGCATGTGCGGACCCGAGGAATCCGTGCTCGGGCGGCTGGTCGAACCCGTGGTGTGGCGGTTCCGCACCGGCCTGCCCACCCGCTTCCCGATCGCCAAGGGGCCCGTGCTCGCCTGCGGCGCACTGATCGACGTCGATCCAGCCAGCGGCCGCGCGGTGGCGATCCGGCGCTTCCGCGAACGCATCGCCGCCTCCGCCACCGAAGGCCAGGAACCGGGCGACGCCAACCGGCCCGCCCCCGCCACCGGAACGCCCGACGCCCCCCCCGTTCCCGGCCGTCAACCGTAGCCGTCCGCCAACGCCCGCATCGCATAGAGCGGCTCCGCGCATCCGCGCAGTGGCCGCGCACCGCTCCGGCGGCGGGCGCCGAAGTAGTCGCGCCGTGCGCTGAAGACCTCGTCGACGAACGCGCGCCCGCCGATCACCAAGCCGTCCGAGAAATACCTCACCCGCCGCCGCAGAAGCTCGGGCAACTCCAACCGACCCCCGCGCCGCCGCTCCCGGACAACCGCCTCCCGCGCCACCCCGCGCCGGACCGCACCCGCCCCGGCCCTCCCCTCGGCCCGCCGTTCCTCACCCCGTTCAAACAGGAACACCCGATACGCCCCGGCAACCCCCGACCGCGTCCAAGCCCCAGGGTCGGCCTCGCCCCACAACCGGCACAGGCCCGCCCGCGCCGCGTCCCCCGCCGCCCCCAGCCCGCCCACCGCTTCGCCGTAGCCGCTCCACCGGTACTCCGCCGGCTCGGTCACGATCCCGCCCCGCACCGGGTTCAGGTCGATGTATGCGGCCACCACCTTCCCCGTCCAGCCGTCCTCCACCACCACGCTCTTGAACCGGTCCTCCCACAGCGTCCCCTTGCGCTCGTGCCGGCGGTTGAACCACTGCGTGAACCGCTGCTTCAGACCCTTCATGAACTGCGACAAGTCCCACATCCGATACAGATACGATTCCTTGATCCCCTCCGCCGCCTCGTCCGCCCCCGCCGCCCTCCGCTCCGCCAGCAGGCGCCCCACGTCGGCCACCCGCTCGGGCGCATACAGGAAGCCCAGCCGCCGCAGGAACTCCCCGTCGTCCAAGCCTTCCCCCGGCCGCTGCGGCACCTCCAACAGCAGGTGGAAATGATTGCTCATCACGCAATACGTCAGCACCCCCACCCCGCTGAACCCCTCATACATCCGCATCATCCGCCGAAACACCTCCCGCTCCTCAGCCCCCAGCACATACCGCCGGTCCACCACCCGCGAAACCACGTGATACACCGCCGGCCGCCCCGTCTGCCGGTCCCTCGCCCACGGTGCCAAAAACCGCGCCCGTCGCATGCACCACCATCCCCACCCCATAGCCGGACCGTCAAGCACAAAAGGTCCGTCCCTTTATGCTGTCGTCAAGCACAAAAGGTCCGTCCCTTTATGCTTTGGTTCCGCGGCGCGGCCGGGGGCGGCGATCCGCGGTGCCCGGTTCCTTCGTTCCTGCCGGGTTTGGATTTTGTTGGTTGAGGAGGGTGGGATGATCGGGTAAATGACGGTGCATGCTTGGATCGCTGTTGGTGCGCGGGGGCTTGGTGGTGGCGGGCTTGGGGCTGGCGGGGTGCGCGCCGTCGGCGTCGTCGGAGGTGGGGCAGGCCGGCGGGGGTGCGATGATGGTTTCGGCGTCGATGCACTCGGTGACGCCGCCGAGTGCGCCGCGGCTGGCGATGGGGACGGTGTTCAAGGGGGCAGGGCGCTATCAGGCGCTGATGGCGCGGGCGGAGCGGGAGAACTGGCGGCGGCTGCCGCTGGGGCAGCGGGTGGTGCGGTTCGGGACGGCGATGCTGGGGGTGCCGTATGTGAACTACACGCTGGAGGTGGACGATCGGATTGAGAGCCCGGTGGTGAACCTGGACGGGATGGACTGCTGGACGTATTACGAGAACGCGCTGGGGATGGCGCGGCTGCTGACGTACAAGCCGGGGCCGTACACGCAGCAGGACCTGCTGCACATGATCGAGCTGGAGCGCTACCGCGGGGGGCGGTGCACGGGGAGCTACCTGAGCCGGATGCACCATTTGGAGGAGGTGTTTCACGACAACCAGCGGCGGGGGCTGGCGACGAACATCACGCCGCGGTTGCCTGGGGCGCAGCGGCTGCGGCGGGAGATCCGGGAGATGACGGTGCAGTGGCGGGCCTACCGGTATCTGCGGAACAACCGCGGGCTGCTTCCGCAGATGGCGGCGATCGAGCGGCGGGTGTCGAGGCTGCCGGTGTACCACGTGCCGAAGGCGCGGGTGCGGGCGGTGGAGCGGTTGCTGCAGGACGGGGACATCTGCGCGATCACGTCGACGTGGCCGGACGGCTACACCTCGCACGTGGGGCTGATCGTGCGGCGGGGCGAACGGGCGTGGTTCATGCACGCCAGCTCGGAGCGGTCGAAAGGCCGGCGGATGGTGCTGGACAAGCCGATTGCGGACTATCTGGCCGAGAACCGCTCGCGGGCGGGGATCGTGGTGTGCCGGCCGCGGGAGTTGCCGCCCTCGCCGCAGTGGCAGCAGCACATGGCGGGGGGCGCGGGGACGCGGTAGCGGGGGTGGGGGTGGCATGGGGGGGGCGGGCCGGTGGGCGGCAGGGTTGCGGCGGCAGGCGGCAGCTTGGCGGCAGTTTCGGCGGCAGTTTCGGCTTGCATCGGGCGCAGGATCGGTTATCTCCCGCGGCCCACACGCGCACGGGCCGTCCCCGGGGGGCGGCGCGGAGCGGACCCAACCACCGACGCAATGGCCAAGAAATCCTGGATCGCGCGCAACGAGCGCAAGAAGAAGACCGTGGATCGCTGCGCAGAACTTCGGCGCAAGCTGAAGGAGGAGAAGGACTACGTGGCGCTGTCGATGCTGCCGCGGGACGCGAGCCCGACGCGGTTGGTGAACCGGTGCAAGGTGACGGGGCGGCGGCGGGCGTTCATGCGGCGCTTCAAGCTCTCGCGGATCACGTTCCGGGAGATGGCGTCGGCGGGAATGGTTCCCGGGGTGACCAAGTCGAGCTGGTAGTCGGGGGCGAACGGTGCTAGTTTGGCGTGTGACCGCCGGGAAGGCCGTGCGGCACGCGTCCTGGAGATGCCAATCTACGAATACGTTTCCGAGCACCCGGACGATCCGGAGCGATCGTGCAGGATTTGTGCCCGGGGGTTTGAGTTGCGGCGGCCGGTCGACCGCCCCCCGCTGACGGTCTGCCCGCTGTGCCGGCGGCCGGTGCGCAAGGTGATTTCGCGAATCAACACGCCGCGGCTGACCAAGCCGGTTTCGGTGAGCGACGCGAAGGCGGCGGGGTTCACGGTGCTCGAGAAGCGGGACCAGGGGGTCTACGAGCGGCTTTGACGGGGCGGCGGTGATGAACATCCCGTCCATCGTTCCGCTGGCGAGTGCGGCCGCTCATGCGCCGACGGGGTTGCCGTCGCTCGGGGAGACGATCCTGTACCTGATCGGGATCGCATTCTTCCTGCTGCTGAACGCGTTTTTCGTGGCGGCGGAGTTTGCGATCGTGAAGGTGCGGCTGAGCCAGATCGAGAGCAGCGCGAAGGACAAGCCGCGGCGCGCCGCGGTGGCCCGGCACGTCGTCGGGCACCTCGACGGCTACCTCTCGGCGAACCAGCTCGGGATCACGATCGCCTCGCTGGCGCTGGGGTGGCTGGGCGAGCCGTTCGTCGAGGCGCTGGTGCATCCGCTGCTGAGCCGGGTGGCGTGGTTTCCGCAGGCGGCGATCGCGCCGTTGTCGCTGGGGCTGGCGATCGGGTCGTTCACGTTTTTGCACGTGGTGATCGGCGAGCTGTTGCCGAAGTCGATCGCGATCCGCAAGGCGCTGCCGGCGACGCTGTTGTTGGCGCGGCCGCTGCACCTGTTCTACATGGTGTTCCGGTGGCTGATCACGGCGCTGAACGGGACGGCGAACTGGCTGCTCAAGCACGTGGTGCGGATCGACCCGGTAACGGGCAGCGAGCAGGTGCACAGTGCGGAGGAGATTGCGCTGCTGGTGGCGGAGAGCGAGAAGTCGCAGGAGGTCACGGAGACCGAGCGGGAGATCCTGATCAACGCGCTGGAGTTGAACGACGTGCGCGTGCGGGACGTGATGACGCCGCGCAGCGAGGTGGTGGTGCTGGACCTCGACCAGCCGTTCGCCCGCACGCTGGAGATCGCGCGCAGCAGCAAGCACACGCGCTTCCCGCTGGTCAAGGGGCACCTGGACAACGCGGTCGGGCTGGTGCACATCAAGGACCTGATGCACCTGATCGGGGCGGCGGAGCCGGACCTGATGCGGATCCGGCGGGACCTGAAGGTGGTGCCGGAGACGATGCCGTTGGACACGCTGCTGAAGTTCTTCCTCAAGGAGCACGCGCACCTGGCGCTGGTGGTCGACGAGTTCGGGCACCCGGCCGGGGTGGTGTTCCTCGACAACGTGATCGAGGAGCTGGTGGGCGACATCCAGGACGAGTTCGACAACGAGGCGAGCGGGTTCACCCGGCTAAGCGGCGAGGAGTTCGTGGTCGCGGGGGCGATGACCCTGAACGAGCTGTCCGACCACGTGCCCGAGCTGGTGTTGGAGAGCGGCGAGGTGACGACGGTCGGCGGCTACGTGACCCAACAGATCGGCCGGATCCCGGAAATGGGGGAAACGGTCGAGATCCTCGGCTACGAGGCGGAAGTGACCGAGGCCAACGAGCGGCGGGTCGGGCAGCTGCGTTTCCGCCGGCTGGCGCCGGTGGCCGACGGGGACGGCCCGCCGTTCGCCGGCGCGGGCGGGTGACGGCGGCGGGTGACGGCGGCGGCCGGACCGCCGCGGATCACCGCAGCATGGCGGCGGCGCGGGTGACGGCGGCGGCCAGGGCGTCGACCTCTGCGGGGGTGTTGTAGAGTGCGAACGAGGCGCGCACGGTGCCGGTGATGCCGAAGCGGGCCATCAGCGGCTGGCAGCAGTGGTGGCCGGTGCGGACGGCGACGCCCATCTGGTCGAGCAGGGTGCCGACGTCGAAGTGGTGGGCGCCGTCGAGGTTGAACGAGAGCGCGGCGGCGCGGTCGGGCGGCCCATAGAGGCGCAGGCCGCCGATCCCTGCGAGAGCGGCGGCGGCGGCGCGGACGAGGGCCTGTTCGTGGGCCTGGATGGCGGGCCGGCCGAGGGCGTCGACGTAGTCGAGCGCGGCGGCCAGTGCGATCGCGCCCTCGATGTTGGGGGTGCCGGCCTCGTGCTTGAGCGGGGGGTCCTGCCAGGTGGTGCCGGCGAAGGTGACCTCGCGGATCATCTCGCCGCCGCCGCGCCACGGGGGCAGCGCGTCCAACAGCTCGCGCCGGCCCCAGAGCACGCCGATCCCGGTGGGGGCGTAGACCTTGTGGCCGGAGAAGGCGAGGAAATCGGCGCCGAGCGCGCCGACGTCGACCGGCAGGTGGGGAACCGCCTGGGCGGCGTCGACGACCACCAGCGCGCCGGCCTGGCGGGCGGCGGCGGCCAATTGGGCGACCGGGTGGACGGTGCCGAAGGCGTTGGAGATCCAACCGACGGCGAGCACCGCGGTGCGGTTGGTGAGGAGGGCGTGGAAGGCGTCGAGGTCGAGCACGCCGTGGTCGTCGCAGGGGATGACGCGCAGGGTGGCGCCGGTGCGTTGGCAGAGCATCTGCCACGGGACGATGTTGGAGTGGTGTTCGAGGGTGGAGACGAGGATCTCGGCGCCCGGGCCGACGCGGGGGGAGAGGAGGTTGGCGGCGAGGTTGATCGAGTCGGTGCAGCCGGCGGTGAAGATGACCTCGGCGGGGTCGGCGGCGTTGAGGTGGCGGGCGACGGCCAGGCGGGCCTGCTCGTGGCGTTCGGTGGCGAGGCGGGCGAGGTGGTGGGTGCCGCGGTGGATGTTGGCGTTGACCGCCTCGTAGTAGTGGCGGGAGGCGTCGAGCACCTGGCGGGGTTTCTGGGAGGTGGCGGCGTTGTCGAGGTAGACGAGCGGGCGGCCGTTGACCTCGGTGGCGAGGAGCGGGAAGTCGGGGCGGATGCGCTCGAGGTCGATTGCCATGCGCGGGCAAAGGAAGCGGTGACCGCCGCGAATGCACGCGAAAACTTGTCCCGGTGCGGGTGCGGGCGGTGCGGCGGGGTCCGGCGACCACTCACCGGCCCGGCTCGACGAGGCAGATCTGGAGCCAGTGGCCGCCGCCCGGGTGAGGCAGGCGGCGGTTGAAGGCGATGAGGTCGCCGCGGTGGGAGAACACGACCGCGTGGACCGGCTGCCGGCCGGGCGGGGACGGGTTGGTGAGCGGCCGGGCGGCACCGGTGGCGACCTCGACCAGTTGGATCCGGCCGCCGGCGGCGCAGGCGATGCTGCGGCCGTCCGGGGACCAGGTGAACGGGGTCTCCACCGAGGCGTCGAGCCGGGACAACTGGCGGACCGGCCCGCCGTTGGGCGACACGCCGAAGAGCTGGACGATGCCGGCCTCGTCGCGGGCGAGGAATGCGATCGTCTCGCCGTCCGGAGACGCGCGGACCCAATGGCGCGGCCCTTGGACGCCGGGGTGGCGGCGCGTTTCGGTGCGGGTGAGGCGGCGGACGGCCACCCCGGCAGGCGGTGCGGGCAGGCGGGTGGCGGTGCCGGCGAGCGGCCCGGCGGGGCCGGCGCGGGTCAGGTCGTCGGGCAGGTCGGCGAGGAACACCTCGGTCAGACGCGCGCCGCCGGCGGTGCGGACGTCGCCGAGAAACGCCAGCGCGCGGTGCTGGCGGCTCCCGTCCGGCCGCCGGTAGCCGTTCGCCCCCACCCACCCTTCCTCGCAGGCGCGGGACAGCTCGTCCGAGCCCGGGCGCGGGTCCGGCGTGACCGCGGCGACGAGCACGCTGAACCAGGCGCCGCCGAACTCGTTGCCCGGGCGGGCGCCGGCCACCCCGACCGCCTGCAGCGGCGCCATCACGCCGACGGTGCGCAGGTCGTCGGGCGGCGCGCCGGTGCCGGGCGGGCGGACGACGGCGTCGTTGTAGGTGAACGAGATCCACTGCCCGTCGCCGGACCAGTGGTGGGCGTGGCTGCCGCCGCGCAGCGCCCCGGGGGTGAACGGCGGGGTGACGTCGCGCCCGTCGAGGTGCACCGCGCCCCCCTCCCCCGCCAGCCCGGCCAGCATCCCGCAGCGGCGCTCGGGCGCGTAGGGCTCGGCGGGCGAGGCGCTGTCGAGCCCGCGGATGAACGCCACCCGGGGCGCCACCGGCGAGCAGGTGGCGGCGCCGACGCCCGGGCCGTGCGCGCCGCCCCGTTCCAACCGATAGACGGGGTGCTCGGCGCCGGTGGCGGCCTCGACCGCGACGACCTCGCGGCAGGCGGCGAGCCGGGTCTCGTCGTTGCGGCGGTCGCAGACGAGCAGGCGGTCGTCGGGCGAGAAGACCTGCGAGTTGTGGAGCAGGTGGCCGGCGGGCGCGGTGGTTAGAACCCGCTCGGCGGCGGGGCCGGCGGCGGGGGTGGCAGGGGCGGCGGCCACGGCGGCGGCGGGGGTGGCAGGGGCGGCGGCCACGGCGGCGGCGAGCAGCAGGGTGTTTCGCATCGGGTCGGCGGCCGGCGTTCAGGCGTGGCGCGGCGCGAGGTTGGCGGCGGCGAGCAGCTCGCGCAGCTCCGCGACGAGCCGCGGCCCGCTGGTGGTCAGCGGCGGCAGCATGTCGGGCCGGCACAGCCCGAGCCCCGCCAGGCCGCCCTTGACGGTCGCGAACACCGAACACGGCTGGCGGGTGCGGTTGAAGATCCGGCGGCCGAGGCGGCTGATCTCCAGCTGGCAGGCGCGCGCCGCCTCGCAGTCGCCCGCCCGCCACGAGTCCAACAGCCCGCGGAACAGGTGCGGATAGAGGTTGGCGCCGCCGGCCACGGCCCCGGCCGCCCCGGCCGCCAGCGCCTTGAGGACCATGAAGTCGCTGCCGACCAGCACCGGCACCGGGCGGTTCCGCTCGCGGCAGATCCGGAGCAGCCGCCGCAGGTAGGCCATCTCCCCCGACGAGTCCTTGAACCCCACCAAATTGGGCTGGTCGAGCGCCGCCCGGATGCAGTCGGCGTCGAACCGGTGCCCCGCCAGCCACGGCATGTTGTAGACCAGCACCGGCAGCGGCAGGCGCGGCAGCAGGCCCGCCAGGTGACGCCGCAGCTCGCTCCGCCCGAGCTGATAGTAGAAGGGCGCGGTGACCACCACCGCCGCGGCGCCCGCCTCGGCCGCGAACCCGGCGAGCGCCACCGTCTCCTCGGTGCTCGGGTCGGTGACGCCCACCAGCAACGGCAGGCGCCCCCCAAGGGCGTCGACGCACCGCCGGATCGCCCGCCGCCGCTGCGCCACCGTCAACGACGCCAGCTCACCGGTCGACCCCAGCACGAACACCCCGTCCACCCCGCCCTCCCGCAGGTGCTCGAAGATGCGCCCGAACGCGTCGCCGTCCGGCTCCCCACGCGCCGTCAACGGCGTCGGTACCGGCGGAATGATCCCGCCCGACACCAGCCTCCCGGCGCGGTCCCCGCCCGTCATGCCCCGGCCTCGTTCCATGCCGTCGTTGCGCCCCGGCCGCGCCGGCAGCGCACCCCTGAATATATGCAAATATCGCGGAGGTCAACCCGATTGTTGGGGGGGGGCGGTGCTAACCGCCGGTGGGGCCGTCGAGGTAGTCGAGGGTGAACTGCATTGAGGCGCGGACGTGTTCGCCCATGGCGGCGGCGGCGGCCTGTGGGTCGCGGGCCTCGAGGGCGTCGAGGATCTTGGCGTGTTGTTGGCAGGCGAGGGAGACGCGGAACTCGTCGTGGATGCCGCGGTCGGCGTAGAAGATGCGGGCCTGGAGGTGGCTTTCCTCGACGGTGCGTGCGAGGGCCGGGTTGCGCGCGCCGTGGAGGATCGTCTGATGGAACGCGAGGTCGGCATCGAGGAAGCGCCGCAGCTCGGCGGCCGGCAGCTTGGCGTGCCGGCCGCGGGTGAAGCGTCCCAGCACCTCCCGCATGACGCCGAGGTGCTCGCGCAGTTGGTCGACGTGGCGCGGCGACAGGCGTTCGGCGGCCTTGGCGCAGGCGTAGGTCTCGATTGCCTCCCGCATCTCGTAGAAGTCGGTCGCGGTGCTGCGCGAGAGCGAGCGCACCACCGCCCCGAGCCGCGGGATCAGCTCGACGTAGCCCTCGGAGGCCAGCCGGGTCACGGCCTCGCGCACCGGGGTGGTCGAGACGCCGAGTTCATGGGCCAGCTGCTTGTAGTCGAGCCGGGTGCCGGGCGCCAGCGACCCGTCGAGCAGCTTCTCGCGCAGCGCATGGTGAACCCGTTCCGGCAACGGTGTCTTCATGAGCGCCCAGCCTAACCACGCCAGCCGCCGCGACAAGCCGGCAATCGCGGCCCTGGGCGAATCGGCGGGCAGGGGGCTGATCCCGGCCGGCCGCGGGGTGGCCGGGTCAGGGTGTGGCCGGTGCGGGCGGGCTGGCGGCCGGGGCAGGTGGCGGGTCGTCGGTGGTGGCGATGGCGACGGCGGCGGCGGAGTGGCGGGTGTGGGTGAGGCTGAGCCTGAGTTCGCGGATGCGGTGTTGTCGGGCGAACGCGAGGCCGGCGCCGCGCAGGGCGACCCGGGGTTCGCCGGTCGGCTGGCGGGTGATTTCCATGTCGAGCCAGCGGAGTTGGCTGCCGATGCCGGTGCCGCAGGCCTTGGCGACCGCCTCCTTGGCGGCGAAGCGGGCGGCGAGATGCTGCTCCGGCCGGCGCTGTGCCCGGCAGTAGGCCAGCTCGGCCGCGGTGAAGATCCGCCCCGCGAAGGCGTCGCCGAACCGGGCCAGCGCCGTGGCGATGCGGTCCACCTCCACCACGTCGATGCCGATGCCGAAGATGTGCATGGGGAAGCGGTGGTTGGTGATTGGGAAGGGGTCATTGAGTGGCGCCGGGGCCCGAACTCAATGGCTGGCCATCTTCCCGCTGGCCGCGGGCTAGCGCCCCGCCGGGTATCCCTGCATCAGCGCCTTCATCTCGGCGACCGCCGCGGTCATGCCCACGCGCAGCGCGCGCGAGACGATGCTGTGGCCGATGTTGAGCTCGACGAGGTGGGGGACGGCGAACAGGTCGGCCAGATTGTGGTAGTTGAGCCCGTGGCCGGCGTTGACCTGGATCCCGGCGGCGTGGGCGGCGCGCGCGGCGGCGGCCAGACGCTCGATCTCCGGCACGCGGGCCGCCCCGAAGGCGTTGGCGAAGCAGCCGGTGTGCAGCTCGACCATCGCGGCGCCGGTGCGGGCGGCGGCCTCGACCTGCGGCAGGTCGGGGTCGATGAACAGGCTGACGCGCACGCCGGCGGCCTGAAGCCGCGCGGCCAGCTCCGCCACCTCCCGCTCGCGGGCCGCGACGTCGAGCCCGCCCTCGGTGGTCACCTCCGCGCGGTTCTCGGGCACCAGGCAGGCCGCCTGCGGCCGCAGGCGCAGCGCGAAGTCGCGCATCGCGGCGGTCACGCCGAGCTCCAGGTTGAGCGGCAGGCCGACCCGCTCGCGCAGCTCGAACGCGTCGCGATCCTGCATGTGGCGCCGGTCGCCGCGCACGTGGATGGTGATCGAATCCGCCCCGCCGGCCGCGGCGTCCACCGCCGCCCCAAGCACCGCCGGCTCCGCGTTCGGCGAGTCGGCCAGCAGCGCGTAGCGCGCCTGGCGCAGGGTGGCGACGTGGTCGATGTTGACTCCGAGAAGCATGGGCTGGAGGAAACTGGGCGGGTGAACTGCGGGCGGTCAGCGGTCCGAGGTCAGAGGTCAGAGGTCAGAGGCCTGCCCTTCGTAGCCCGTCTTGCCGGCCATAGCGCGGAGCGCGACGGCCGGAGGGCGAAGAAGGGTCATTGGGAAAGGCAGGTGCAAGGGGTGTGCGTTGCGCTGACTCTTGCTCACTGCTGGCTGCTGACCGCCGGCTGCCGGCCCTAGTGGCGGAAATGCCGGAATCCGGTGAACACCATCGCGATGCCGGCGTTGTCGGCGGCCTTGATCACCTCGGCGTCGCGGATCGAGCCGCCGGGCTGGATGCAGCAACTGGCGCCGGCGTCGATCGCGGCCTGCAGGCCGTCGGCGAACGGGAACATGGCGTCGGAGGCGATCGCGCTGCCCTTGAGGTCGAGGCCGGCCTCGCCGGCCTTCCAGACGGCGATCTTGACGGCGTCGACGCGGCTCATCTGGCCGGCGCCGATGCCCAGCGTGCGGTCGCCGACGGCGAACACGATGGCGTTGGACTTGACGTGCTTGACGACCCGCCAGGCGAAGCGCATCGCGCGCATCTCGGCCTCGGTGGGCGGGCGCTTGGTGACCACCTTCTCCTCCAGGTTGTCGAGGCCCATCGCGGTGTGGTCGCGGTCCATCACCATCACGCCGCCGGGGGCCGAGCGGATCACGCGGGCGCGCTTGGCGGTGGTGTAGGCGTCGTTGATCGTCATCAGGCGCAGGTTCTTCTTTTTCTGCAGGATCGCGCGGGCCTCGGGTTCGAAGCCCGGGGCGATGATGACGTCGGTGAAGATCTCGGAGATCACCCGGGCGAGGTTCTCGGACAGCGGGCGGTTGCACACGATCACGCCGCCGAACGGCGCCTGGCGGTCGGTCTCGAACGCCTTCTGCCAGGCGATCCGCAAGTCGTCGTCGTCCTGGCCGACGCCGCACGGGTTGGTGTGCTTGAGGATTGCGACGGTGGGCCGGACGAAGTCGAGGATCAGGTCGGCGGCGGTCTCGATGTCGAGGATGTTGGTATAGCTCAACTCCTTGCCCTGGAGCTGGGTGAAGCACTCGCTGAAGCGGCCGTAGAGGGCGGCCTTGAGGTGGGGGTTGTCGCCATAGCGCAGCTCGCGGTCGAGCGGCAGGCTCAGGGTGAAGGTGCAGCGGGTGCCCTCCTGGCAGCGGCCGAGGTAGTTGGTGATCGCGCCGTCGTATTGCGAGGTGCGCAGGAAGACCTTGATTGCCAGCTCCTCGCGGAAGGCCAGCGAGGTGTCGTCATGGTGCGCCTGCATCTCGGCCAGCACCCGGTGGTAGTCGCCGGGGTCGCAGACCACGGTGACGCTGCGGTAGTTCTTGGCCGCGCTGCGGAGCATCGACGGGCCGCCGATGTCGATGTTCTCGATCGCGTCGTCGAGGGTGACCCCGGCGCGGGCGACGGTCTTCTCGAACGGGTAGAGGTTGACCACCACCAGGTCGATTGGCTCGATCGCGTGCTCCTGCGCCTGCTTGACGTGCTCCGGGCTGTCGCGCCGGTAGAGCAAGGCGCCATGGACCTTCGGGTGGAGGGTTTTCAGCCGCCCCTCGAACAGCTCCGGGGCGCCGGTGTAGTCGGCCACGTCGACCGTCGGCAGCCCGGCCTCGCGCAGGGCGGCGGCGGTGCCGCCGGTCGACAGCAGTTCGACCCCGCGCTCATGCAGGGACTTGGCGAAGGGCACCAGTCCGGTCTTGTCGGACACCGAGAGCAGGGCGCGTTGGATCGGCATGGTCGTGGGTGGATGGCCGGCATCCGCGCCGGGGCTCCGGCTGCGGCTGCCGGTTCCGGCCTACTCCGCGTTACCGGCGCCGGCAAGCCGAATGTCGGCCGCCGGATGCCGGGGGCCGGGGCGGACGGCGCCGTTCCTTTCCCCCTTGGCCGGGCCCGGGTGCTGGTGGAGACTGCCCCCGGGATGCAGCTGATGGCCACGCCGGCGCAGTTGTTCCGGGAGTTCGAGCGCGGACGGATCACCCGGGCGCAGCTGCACGCCGCGATGGAACTGCACGCGCGGGAGTTGATCGCCGAGATGCTCGAGGCGCGCCGCAACCCGCTGGTGGCGTGGCTCGACGAAACGCTGGCCCGCCAGGCCGCGGCCCGCCTGGTCAAGCGCCACGGCGAACCCCTGCTGCGCGAGGTGCTGGCGGTGCTCGGCGAGTTGGCCCACTTCGCCCCGGCGCGGCTGTTGTGGAATGCGGGCCACCCCGACGTGCCGCTCCATTGCTTCCTGCGCACCCGCCGCGAGCCGGTGTTCCGGATCCTCCATTTCGACGCCCGGCCGGGGGTGGTCCACCTGCAGGTCGAATACGGCAAGGCCGCCAAGCGCGCCGCCTTCCGCGAGTCCTTCGTGCTGCGCCGCACCCGCGCCGGCACGCTCGTCGTGCAGGCGCGGCGGGGCGGGTGAGCGGTTAGCTGTCAACCGGCCGGCCGGGGCGCGGGCTCTCCCACCAGGGCATCCCGCCACCGCGCCACTTCCGCGCGGACGTTGTCCGGGGCGGGCGAGCCCGGGTTGGTGCGGGCGGCGAGCGCGCGGTCGAGGTCGAAGACCGCCGCGCAGTCGGCCGGGAACGCGGGGTCGAGGGCGGGGAAGTCGAGCCGGTCAAGCGGGGTGCCGGAGCGTTCGGCGGCGGCGACGGCCTTGCCGACCAGTTCGTGGGCGTGGCGGAACGGGATGCCGTGGCGGACGAGGTGGTCGGCGAGGTCGGTGGCGAGCAGCTGCGGGTCGGCGGCGGCCTGGCGGCAGCGGGCGTCGTCGAACTGCAGCGCGGCGATCATCGCGGCGTTGACCGCGAGTGCCAGCTGCAGGGTGTCGAGCGAGTCGAACAGCGGCTCCTTGTCCTCCTGCAGGTCGCGGTTGTAGGTCAGGGGCAGCCCCTTGACGGCGGTGAGCAGCGCCACCAGGTTGCCCAGCAGCCGGCCGGACTTGCCGCGGGTCAGTTCGCACACGTCCGGGTTTTTCTTCTGCGGCATCAGCGACGAGCCAGTGGTGTGGGCGTCCGCCAAGGTGACGAAGCCGAACTCGGCGGTCGACCACAGGATGAGGTCCTCGCTCAGGCGCGACAGGTGCACCCCGCACAGCGCGGCCGCGAACAGCAGCTCGGCGACGTAGTCGCGGTCGGCCACCGCGTCCATCGAGTTGGTGGTCACGCCGTCGAACCCGAGTTCGGCGGCGACCGCGTGGCGGTCGAGGTTGAGGGTGGAGCCGGCCAGCGCGCCCGACCCGAGCGGGCAGGCGTTGAGCCGGCGCCGACAATCCGCCAGCCGGCCGGCGTCGCGCGCCAGCATCTCGACGTAGGCCAGCAGGTGGTGGCCGACGGTCACCGGCTGGCCGCGTTGCAGGTGGGTGTAGCCGGGGACCGGCGTGGCGGCGTGGCGGCCGGCCTGGTCGAGCAGCGCCAGCTGCAGGCCGCGGATGCCGTCCGCCAGCCCGTCGATCGCGCTGCGGCAGAACAGGCGCAAGTCGGTGGCCACCTGGTCGTTGCGCGAGCGCCCGGCGTGCAGCTTGGCGCCGGCCGCGCCGATCCGCCGGGTCAGCTCGGCCTCGATGTTCATGTGGACGTCCTCGAGCGTGGCCGAGAACTCGAAGCGCCCGGCGCGGATGTCCGCCTCGATCTCGCGCAGCCCGCGCTCGATCGCCGCCAGCTCGCCGGCGTCGAGCAGGCCGGCCCGGTGCTGGGCCCGCGCGTGCGCGATCGAGCCGGCGACGTCGTGCGGATAGAGCCGCCAGTCGAAGCGGATCGACTCACCGAACTGCTCGACGAGCGGGGCGGTGGCGCTGGAGAAACGGCCTTTCCACATGGCGGCTAGTAGCGGGCAGCAGGTGGCGGCTAGCAAGGGAAAAGGCGCCGCCGGCCGGGCCGGTGCGCGATTGCGGCGCGGCGTGGCGTGTGCTTTGCTGGCGCCACCATGGGCCTGCTCGACAAGCTGATCGCGGCCGCCGCCACCGCGGCCGGGCCGCTGCGCTGCCCGCAGTGCGGCCACAAGGCCGGGCGGGTGGCCGAGGGGGCGGTGGCCGTCTGCGGCGACTGCGGCTGGCGCGGGTCGTTGTTGGAATGGGCGCCGCGGGGGGACCAGGCGGCCGCGTTGCCCGCCGCCGATCCCGACTGTCCGCCGCCCGGCACCGCGATCGCCCGGCGCGACCTCGGCGGCGGCGCGGTCGCGTGGGAAGTGCCGCCCAGCGGCCGCTCCGGTGGGCTGATGTTCTTCGCCATCCTCTGGAACGGGTTCATCCTGCTGTTCACCGCGGTGTTTGGCAGCGCCATGCTCGGCGGCAAGCTCGAGGGCGACGCCCCCGGCTGGCTCGCCATCCCGTTCCTCATCCCGTTCTGGGGCGTCGGCATCGGGCTTGCCTACGCGGTGGCGCGGATCAAGTTCGCCCGCCATCTGGTGGTCGTCGACTCGCGCGAGGTGGTGCTCGTCCGCTCGCTGTTCGGCCGGGCCAAGCGCCGCGCGCTCGCCCGCGAGGGGCTGGAGGCGATCGAGAAGCGCGAGTTCTACCGGCAGAACTACCGGCCGGTCCACGGCGTCGAGGTGCGCGGCCGCGGCGGCAAGCTGCGCTTCGGCACCGCGCTGACCGAGGAGGAAAAGGACTGGCTGGTCGCCGACATCCGCCGCACCGTCTGGCCCACGGGCGCGGCCGCCGCCGCCCCCTCCCCCGCCGTGGCGGCCGCGCCCGCCGGCCCGCCCGTCGCGCCGCCGCCCGCCGCCCCCGACGCCCCGTTCACCGTCGAGCTGCCGCCCGCCCGCGGCGCCGGTCGTTGGGCCGGCTTGGCCGTCGGGCTGCTCGTCAGCGGCGGGTTTGTGGCGATCGGGGTGTTTGCGCTGCGTGATGCAGGATTCTTCCGCCACGCCTGGCTCGCCTTCAACAGCCTGTTCCTGCTCGCGCTGTGCGCCGCGGCCGCCCAGGCGCTCCGCAACCACGGGGTGACGATCCGCGTCACCGGCGACCGCGGTGAGATCCGCATCCAGCGGATGAAGGGGCCGCGCGTCATCGGCGAGCGGCGCCTGCCGCGCGCCGGCGTCGAGGTGCGCGCATTCGAGACCGGCCGCGCGAACCAGACGCGCATGCTGCGGGTCGAGCTGGTCGGCCCGCACGGCGCGCTGCCGGTCGCCCGCTGGCGCGCCGAGCACGAGGTCGACCCGCTGGTCCGCGAGTTGCGCCGCCACCTGCCGGGCGCCGCCCGGCCACTCACATCCCCATGACCTGATAGCCGCCGTCGACGTAGAGCACCTGGCCGGTGATCGAGGCGGCGCCGGCGGAGGCGAGGAAGACGCCGGTGGCGCCGAGTTCCTCGGCGGAGCACGAGCGGCCGATCGGGGCGCGCTCCTCGTAGACCTTGATCATCTGGGGAAAGCCGGCCACCCCGCGCGCGGCGAGCGTCTGCATCGGGCCGGCGCTGATGCAGTTGACGCGGATCTGCTGGCGGCCGAGGTCCCATGCGAGGTAGCGGGTGGCGGCTTCCAGCGCCGCCTTGGCCACCCCCATGACGTTGTAGTTCGGCACCACCTTCTCGGCGCCGTAGTAGCTCAGCGCCACGATGCTGCCGCCGGCGGGCATCAGCGGCGCGGCGCGCCGGGCGAGCGCGACCAGCGAGTAGGCGCTGATGTCGAGCGCAATCCGGAACGCCTCGCGGCCGGTGTCGACGAAGCGGCCGGCGAGCGCCTCCTTGGGTGCGAAGGCGACCGCGTGCAGCAGCATGTCGACGGTCGGCGCGTGCCGCCGGACCCGGGCGAAGAAGGCGTCGATCTCCTCGTCGCTCGACACGTCGCACGGATAGAGCGGCGTGTCGGCGCCGAAGGTGGCCGCCAGTTCCTCGACGCCCTCCTTGAGGCGCTCGCCCTGATAGTTGAAGATCAGCCTGGCGCCGGCGGCGGCCCATGCCTGCGCGATCGCCCACGCGATGCTGCGCCGGTTCGCCACCCCGAACACGATCCCGGTCTTGCCCTCAAGCGGTCGTTCGCTCATCGGCGCGGAGCATCGCGGCCCGCCCCACCCGAATCAACCCGAATCCCCCCCCCCGGCGCCCGTCACCGGCCCCGGCCCGCCACCGGCGCGTCCGGCACCACGAACCCGATCGCCAGCAACCGGGTGATCAGGAACTGCTGGTGGCGGAAACTGCCGTCCACCGAGCGGATCGCCACCGTCACCGGGTGCATGCCGATCGGGCCGACCGCCTCCGCGATCCGGCGCGCCTCGTCGCCGCCGCGCGGCGCGTAGAAGACCAGCGTCCGGTCGAGCGCGCCAAGCGTGGCGTCAAACGCCAGGTAGCGCTCCGAGTCGGCGAAGCCGTAGTTGTAGTAGGTCGAGGGGCGCAGGATCGCGCGGACCTCGCCGGCCTCCTCGACGCTGCCGTCGAGCAGCTGCGCGGCCGGCACGCTCGACCACTCGCACACCGCCTTGAAGTCGACCTTCGGGCCGGCGGCGGTCGGCACCACCGGCACCAGGCAGCCCCTGCCGTCCGGCAGGATCAGCCCGAACAACTGATAGGCAACCCCGCCCTCGATCTCCGGCGGCATCGGCGACAACGCCGAGTCCGGGTCGGCCACCGGCTGCCAGGTGGCAAAGAAGCCGGTCAACGCCTCGGCCACCCCCTCCCACGGCCGCACCAGCGGCAGCACCTCGGCCGGCTTGCTGGCCGCGACGAACTGCCCGGCGACCTGTTGGGCGGCCAGCAGGTCGGGCAGCGTCCGGATCGGGCCGCGGAGGTCGGGCGCCACCTCCGCGCGGCGGGCGCGGGCCAGGTTGCGACCGAGCTCCTGGAGCTGCCAGATGCCGGCCACCGCCAGCGCCGTCACCGCCACGCCGACCCCCAGCCGCCGCGGCCACCGCCAGACCCGCCGCCGCCCGCCCCGCCGCAGCCTGCGGCCACCCGCCCCCTCGGAACTCTGCCACGACCGCCGCCGCCGCCGCGACCGCCGCCGCCGCCGCGACCGCACCCGCTTGCGCGGCAGCTGCACGCTGAGCTCCGGCAGCGGGCCCATCGGGGCCGGGGCGCCCCCGGCCGGCAGCTCGCCGCCCGCCTCCGCCGCCGCCAACGGCGGCAGCACCGGCCGCGGGGGCAGCGGGGCGCGCGCGGGCCGCGGGTGGTCGTCGAGTTCCCGGAACACCTGCTCCTCGGTCACGTCCTCGACCGGGGCCTCGTCGTCGGCCGCGCCGCCCGCGGTGCCGCTGCACCGGCCGCACAGCACGCGCGCACCGATCGCAACCCCCGGCTGGTCGCTGCGGAAGCGCGCCCCGCAGGCGTCGCAGGTCAGGAACCGGAAGTGCTCGATCGACATGCCGCCGCGCCCACTCCAGGCGCCGGCTGATCTCGGGCCAGCCCCCCGATGATTGCAAGCACCGGTTGCAGCCCGCCCGGCAGGCGTGCTACACACCCCCCCGCGCCCCGAACGCCCTGGTCCGTCCCCACGCTTGCACCCGCCCGGCGCGCAGTTACACTCAACTCACCTTCATGAAGTGGCGCTCATTGCTCCTGGCCGCAGCCCTGCTGCCCGTCCCCGCCGTGTGTGCCGCCGAGGAACCCGCAGCGCTGCAGGTCGACTTCCTCGAGATCCTCGCCGCCGGCGGCGTGATGATGTACCCGCTCGGGATCCTCTCGGTGGCCACCGTCGTGCTGTTCTTCCTCTACATGTTCACCATCCGGCGCAACACCGTGGTCAGCGACCGGTTCATGAACGCCGCCGAGGCGATGATCCGCAAGCGCGACTTCCTCGGCCTGATCGCCTACTGCCACCGCCACAACGAGTGCATGGCCCGCATCACCCAGCGGACGCTCGACTTCCTGACCAAGAACACGGGCGTCTCCATCTCCGAGATCCGCGAGGTCGCCGAGTCCGAGGGCTCCCGCCAGGCCAGCCTGCTGTCCCAACGCATCACCTATCTCGCCGACATCGGCTCGATCGCCCCGATGTTCGGCCTGCTCGGCACCGTGCTGGGCATGATCAAGTCGTTCCTCGAAATCTCGGTCGGCAACTTCGAGGGCGTGCGCCAGATGCAGCTCGCCTCCGGCGTCTCCGAGGCGCTCATCACCACCGCCGCCGGCCTCGTCATCGGCATCCCCGCGCTGATCTTCTACTCGTTCTTCCGCGGCCGGGTGCAGAAGTACATCTCCGAGCTGGAGGCCGCCTCGACCCACATCCTCGCCATCCTCAACACCCAGATGCAGCGCGGCGCCGGCCGCACCGCCTCCAGCCAACCGCCGGTCCGCACCCACCGCCACGACCTGCTGGCCCCGGTGCCCACCAACCCGCTGGAGGACAACCGCCCGGACCTGCAGGGAATCTGACCCCACGGCGCCGTGAAGTTCCACTCGTCCCAGCCCCCGACGGCCAGCATGCCGCTCGCGCCGATGATCGACATCGTGTTCCTGCTGCTGACGTTCTTCATCGTGACCTGGCAGTTCTCGCGTTCCGAGACCGAGATGAAGATCTCGGTGCCCACCTCGGAGGAGGGCGCCGACCCCAAGCGCGTGCTCGGCGAGATCATCGTCAACGTCCGCAAGGACGGCGAGGTGGTCGTCGAGGGCAACGTGCTGACCAAGGCCCAGCTGCAGGGGCGGCTGGAACGGATCGCGCGCGTCCACGAGAACCAGCCGGTGCGGCTGCGCGGCGACTCGGACTGCACCTATCAGACGATCATCGAGGTGATCGACACCTGCCAGAAGGCGGGGATCTGGAACATCTCGTTCGCCACCCAGGCCCGGCGCGAACCGAGCGAGTGACCTGCGGGGCGCGGGCCCTGCCGGCCCGCCAGCCGCCGCACCCACGATGAGTCGCCAGCCGCCGGGCCCAACGGACCACCACGGATGAAACCAACCGGCCTTGCCCACCCTGCACCGCCCCCCGCCCGCCCGCGGGCCGGGCGCCCGTCGCGCGCCGCCGCCACCGCCGCCCTGCTGCTCGCCGCCGCGCTGCCCGGCGCCGCCCAGCAGGCCCAGCCGCCGGCCGCCGCCCCGGTCGAGCCGGAGCTGCGCCAGGACCCGGGCAACGACTACTTCCAGCGCGGTCGCAACATCTACGACGCCGCGCGCCGCGCCAAGGACCACGCGCTGCGCACTGCCGAGTACGAGCGGGCGATCCCGATCTTCACCGACTACCTCACCCGCTTCGGCAACCACCAGAACGCGCCGGCCGCATGGTACTACCTCGGCCAGTGCTACTATCAGACCGCCCGCCTCGACGAGGCGAGCCGCTGCTTCCACACCGTGCTGCAGCGCTTCGGCAAGGGCCCCTACGCCGCCGCCGCCGCCTCCGCGCTTGCCGTCGACCACTACTCCCGCAAGGAGTACGCGATCGCGGCCACCCTGTTCGAACGCAGCGCCGCCAACGCCCCGCGCGCCCAGGACCAGCAGCGCGCCCACTACTACCGCGCGATGTGCCTCCACCAGCTCGGCCGCGCCAACGAGGCGATCGCCGCCTACCGCAAGGTCGTCGAACTCGAGCCCCACGGCACCCAGGCGTTCTCCCACCGCGCCAAGGTCTCGATCGCCCACCTGCTCGAGCGCGCCGGCCGCGACAAGGAGGCCTTCGCCGCCTTCGAGGACCTCGTCACCAACGCCGCCGAGCAGGAGATCCGCGGCGAGGCCGCGCTGTTCGCCGGGGTGATCGCCGGCAAGCTCGGCCAGGCCGCCACCTCCGAGCGCTACCTCCAGATGGTCCTCACCACCCCGGGCATGGAACCGTGGCGCCCCCGCGCCCAGGTCGCCCTGATGTCCAACCGCTACAACGAGAAGAACTACGCCGCGGTGATCGAGATCTTCAACCGCAGCGCCGCCCCGGCCGAGGGCATCGACGAGGGCCGCCGCCAGATGTTCGCCGCCCTCGCCCACATGCAGCTCGGCGCCCACGCCAAGGCGCTCGAGCTGTTCCGCGGCGTCGAGCGCGCCGTGCCGCCGGACAGCGACCTGGCCTTCGACGCCGCCTACAACCGCCTGCTGTGCTTCTACAAGGTGGACGGCGAGCACGTCGACGAGCAGGCCGACGCGTTCCTCCAGATCTATCACAAGGGCCGGCCCAAGGACCCGCGCGTCCACACCGCGATGCTGATGAAGGCGGAGACCCTGTTCGCGCGCCACAAGCTGCGCGAGGCCGCCGAGACCTACAACGCGATCGACGCCGCGCTGGTCAGCGAGGCGAACCGGCCGGGGCTGCTGTTCCAGCGCGGCTGGTGCCTGGCCGGGGCCGGCGATTACCAGGGTGCGATCCGCTCGCTGACCAAGTTCCTGGCCGACTACCCGGAGGACCCGCGCGTCCCCGAGGCGCTCGCCAAGCGGGCGGACGCGGCGATCCGGAACGACGACCGCTCGGCCGCGCTGCGCGACCTCGACCAGCTGATCGGCCTGAACCCGCCCCCGAAGCTCGCCGCGTTCGCGTGGCAGAAGTCCGCCCGGATCTGCAAGGACGAGGGCAACCTGGACGAGATGATCCGCCGCTATCAGACGCTCTGCGAGAAGATCCCGTCGCTCGAGCCCGAGGTCCTTGCCAACGCCAACTACTGGATCGGCTGGGGCCACTTCAAGAGCGAGCGCCTCAAGGAATGCCTGCCGTGGCTGCGCAAGGCCCGCGAGGCGGACGCGAAGACCTACGGCAACCAGGCGGGCCTGGTGCTGATCCTCGCGCTGTTCTCGCTGCAGGACATCGACAGCCTGGCCGCCGAGATCCAGCTCGCGATCGATGGCGGCTACGTCGACCAGGTGCCCGGGCAGGCGCTGCGCTGGATCGGCACCCAGGTCTACAACGCCGGCGACTACCGGGCGGCGGCCCGCTTCCTGGCGCTGGTGGCCACCCCGGACGACCCGCGCCAGACGCCCAAGGTGGTGTGGCGCTACCTCGGCAAGGCGCGGCTCGAGATCAACCAGCCGACCGAGGCGCTGGTCGCCATCGAGCACGTGCTGGAGGTCGAGGACCAGGACGTGTGGAAGGCCGACGCGCTGTTGGACAAGTGCCGCGCGCTGCTCGCCCTCAAGCGGCCGCAGGACGCCCTCGACGCCGGCAACCAGGCGCTCGCCCTGCGCCCCCAGGGCCGCATCGGCAGCGGCCTGCGCCTCGGCGTCGGCGACGCCGAGTCCGCGCTCCGCAACCTCGACGAGGCGGTCAAGCACTACGCCTACGTGGTCGAGTTCGTCGATGACCGCGAGCTGCGGCCCCAGGCCCTGAGGAAGCTGATCCACGCCCTCGAAACCAAGGGCGACAAGGTCGACGCCGACCGCTACCGCAAGATCCTGGCAGACGAATACCCGGAACGCCCGGCAACCCCCGCCCCGCAGCCCGACGCCGCGCCCGCCGCGCCCGCCGCGCCCGATGCCGCCCCGCAGCCCGACGCCGCGCCCGCCGCGCCCGCGGCCGCCGCGCCCGCGGGCGCGCCGGCCACAGCCCCCCGTTGACAAGGGTGCCGCAGGCGCCGAAAGTCGGGCCGGTCATGCCAGAATCGCTTTCACAGCGGCGGTTTCGCCGCATGGATCGCGCCGAGGGGCCGCCGTCCGAGCGCGTCCGGGGGGAGCAGGCGCTTCTAACTGGCCAGCCGGGCGGCCGGTTGAACCGGAGCCACCGTTCGCTGCCCCACCGGCGGCCGTTCATCAGCGCGCTGTTCTTCGCCTCGCTCCACTACCTCTCGCTCGTCGCGGTCGCCGCGGGGCTGGCCCTGTTCCTCATCCGCGGCGACACGTTCGCCGCGTTCTTCCTCGCCGGCGCCGTCGGGGCCTCCGGGCTGACCTGGCTGATCGCGTTCCTCAAGCGCCGCGCCGCCCGCTGCCCGCTGTGCAAGGGCACGCCGCTGCTAGACACCGGCGCGCTGACCCACCGCAAGGCGGTGCGCCTGCTGCCCCTGAACTACGGCACCACCGCGATCCTCTCGTGCCTGTTCACCCAGCGTTTCCGCTGCATGTATTGCGCCAGCCGCTACGACCTGCTCAAGCTCAACGCGCGCGAACGCCACCAGGACCAGCCCTGACCGCCGGCGGTCACCTCGGCGTCACCCGCAGGCGCATGAAGTGGTGGGCCGACTCGGAGATCGGGGCGAGCATCCGTTCGACCACCGTCTCGGTGCCGTCGCCGTTGTCGGTGGCCTGATGGATCGTGGTGAACCCGGGGCCCGACTGCCAAGTGACCAGGTCGCCGGAAACCTCCGCGGTGATCGCCGCGGTCGGGTTGCCGGTGCTGCGCACGTAGCGCAGCGCGAAGTGGCTGACGCCGGCCTCCTCGGCCACCGCCGCCTGCGGCCGGTGCGCGCTGCCGGCATCCCGCGGAGCGGACCCGAATGCGCACTCCGCCAGGTTGCCCAGCCCGTCATGGTCGGGGTCCTCGAGCGCGTCGGCGGCCGACCAGGTCACGTTGAACGCGGTGTTCGCGGTCAGCGACTCACCTCCTTCCGGGGCGATCACGGTCACATCCGGCGGGGTGTTGTCCACCACGGTCGTGGGGGTGACGTGCGGGCTGACCTCGAGCGTCGGCACGCCGGTCACCTGGCCGACGTTGGCGCTCGAGAGCCCCGGGAAGGTCGGCGTGTTCGAGTAGCCCGCGGCGGTGATCTCGGTCAGCGTGGTGTAGCCGTCGGCATCCGAGTCGAGGTTGGCGACGGCCTCGACCGCCTGGATGCGGCCCTGTTCCTTGTTGAGGTTCTTGCCGCTGTTGGCGAGAGCCTCCCCGTAAGGGTTCTTCAGGCCCCCGCCGCTCGCATCGTAGTGGCACACCGCGCAGTGGCCGGTGAAGCTCGGCAGGTTGTCGAGCTTCGACCCCACCGCGGACGGATAGACGGTGAAGAACGCGCTCCGGATGTTCGGCCGGGCCGGAGCCGGCGCGGCCGCAACGAGGATGGCTGCCGCGATGGCCGCGCCCACCCCGAGGGGATGCGCGGCACGGCCGGGGTTGGAAACGGATGTCGCATTCATGAGGGCGCACGCCGGAGGGATCGTGGTTCGCGTCGCGGGCCCCCGTGCGGGCAGCCCGTGGTTCCAGCTCAGCTACCTTTCTGCCTCGCCGCGCCCGCCGCGGCAAGAACGATCGCCCAGAACGATCGCCCAGCGACCCCAACTGTTTGCGGCCCTCCGACAACCGGGTTGCCGATGCGGCCGAAGCGTGCATGCCCCCCGGCGGCCCCGCCGGGCCCGCAGGCTCCCCGCCGCCAGCTGCACCGGCCCCGCCAAACCCGGCCTTGAAAACCAGCGCCGGTCGTCTTGATTGCCCGCGACATGCGCTCCGCCGCCGGTCCAACCGCCGCCCCACCCGGATGATGAGAACCGCCGTGTGGCTGCTGCCGGTGATCGTGCCGCCGGTCGTGTGGTGGGCGCGCCGTGCCGAGCGCAGGATCCTGCGCCACGGGGTGCCCCTCGCCGACCCCCACCTCGCGGACGCCGCGCAGATGGGCGTCGCACACCCGGAACGCATCCGCCTGCTGCACGTCGACACCATCCTGCTGCCCGCCAGCCCGATCCTCAGGCTGCTGGCCAGGGGCTGCGGCCTCTACTTCCCCAACACCGCGGGCCTGACCCTGCGCTACGGCATCCTCATCCGCGCCGACTGCCGGGGCGATCGCCGGCTGATCGCCCACGAATGCGTCCACACCGCCCAATACGAACAGCTCGGCGGCCTCGGCCCCTTCCTGCGCCGCTACCTCCACGAGTGCCTCGCGCTCGGCTACCCCGCCGCCCCGTTGGAACAGGAAGCCATCCGCCGCTCGTCCGCCATCCCCGGCTGACCGCAGCCGCCCCCGCAACGCCCCGCCTCCCCCGGGCCCGAGCCTGCACCACCCCACCGGGGTCGCGGCAGCCCTCGTGGCGACGGCTACCTGCCATCCGTAGCCCCGCCGTGGCGGGGCGAAGGATGGTCCTGCCGTCGGCCGTCCGGTGGGCATCCTGCCTGCCGGTCTGCGCCGCGCATAACAAACGAAACACGCACGAATCGGGCGCTAGGTGCGGCGGGATGGGCGCTCGGGCTGGGATCGGGCGGGTGCGGCCGGGCGGTGCCTCCGGGATTTCGTGGGTGTCTGCCGTTGTTTTGCGGACTGGGCCGACCGCGGGTCAATCGTCGGCGGGCAGGGCGACGCGCAGGCGGATGAAGCGGCGTGGGGCGGTGGCGATGGGGGTGAGGTCGCGCACGGTGAGCAGGCCGGGCAGGTCGGTCTCGGTATCGACGTCGATGTCTTCCAGGCTGGCCCAAGCGGCGAGGTCGCTGGAGACCTCGATCGTCCAGGTCAGGTCGGTGGCATCGGGGTTGCGGGTCACGCTCAGGCGGAGGTGGCCGGTGGCGGTGTCGGGGGCGAGCCTGGGGGAGGATGGGCCGGGCGCGTTGGGATCGAGGCCGAGCGCATATTCCATCAGGTTGTTGACGCCGTCGCCGTCGGGGTCGGCGCTGTTGGCCGCGGGGCCGGCGTCGGCGGTGGTGCCGAAGTGTGCCAGCCGCCACTCCTCGAGCGTTGGCTCGGCGGTTCCCGGGGTGCCGCCGGCGGCGTGGCTCGCGCGCCAGTTGGCGGCCACGCCGTGGTCCGGGTTGGCGAACGGGTCGCACAGGACGAGGGTCGGGCCGCCGCCGTCGGTCGAGGCCGGCCAGGGCGCGGCATCGTCGTAGGTGAAGTCGCGCACGGCGGTGCCGGCCAGCGCGAGCACCAGCTGCTCGCCGGCGTTGTCGAGGCTGTTAGGGTAGCTGCCGGCGACCGGCAGGCCGGTGCCGTAGCGCGCCTCGAATGCGGCGGGGTTCTTGACCACGAGGACGCAGGCGCCGGGTGGCAGTTCGGTGACCGCGGCGGCGGCGAAGTCGAAGGTGATGCCGGCGGTGAACGCCAGCTCGGTCAGGTCGAGCGTCTCGCTGGCGCTGATGTTGCGCAGCTCGATGAACTCGAAGTCGTTCTTGTCGGCGGTGGCGGCCAGCTCGGCGGGGGTTGCGGGCGGCAGCGGGTGGTAGTTGATCTCGGAGACCACCAGGTTCTGCTGCCAGAGCGCGGCGTCGGCGGCCGCGGCGGTGAACTCGACCGGCGCCGACCAGTGGCTCCAGCGGCCGGTGTCGTCCATGTGGCGGACGCGCGCCCGATAGGTCTTGCCCGCCCTGACCGCGGCGGAGGGGAACTTGGTCGAGGCGGTGAAGGCCGCCAGTTCGCCCGACTCCCACGTCGGTTGGATCTCGTATTTGCGCGGCGTGCCGGCCACCCATCCCGGCTTGCCGGGCGCCCCGATCTCGGCGATGCGCCACTCCATCGCGCCGAAGGTCTCCGCCCCCTGCGGGTCGGCGAACTCCGAGGAGGCGAACACCAGGCCGTTGGCCGGGAACCCTGCCGCCCCCGCATAGGTGATCGTCGGCGTGTCGGGGAACGCGAGGTCGGGCGCCACCGCGGCATCGGCGGGATTGACCAGCGAGTTGGCGTAGCCGCCGTAGAGGGTTTCCCATTCGAGGTACTTGTAGCCGTAGCCCTTCTGGCGGTCGGCGTCGGTGTCATCGCCGCCGCCGGACGTGTTGGTCGCCTTGCGCACCCAGTCGGTGCGGTCCGCCGGCCAGGTGTTGGTGGAGAAGTTGGTGTAGAACTGCATCAGGCCCTCGTGGTCGCCGAAGCCGTCGGCGTCGGCGTCGGGGAGCGTGCGGATCCATGACTGGGTGTGGGCGGTTCCGCCGAGCCCGCCGCGGGTGCCGTCGCGGTAGTTGGCGCGGAGGAAGTTTCCGCGGTGGCTGGACTGTCCGGTGTTGTCGCCGTTGCCCGGGGTGCGCGGGTGGAGGTTCCACATCGCGGCGTCGAGGTCGGCCCAGGTGAGCGCCTGGCCGGCGGGATTGACGATTTGGGCGAACTGGTCGATCAGCTGGCCGATCTGCCCGCCGTTGGGGGCGGGGTCGGAGCCCATCAGGTCGAGCAGCTCGCGGCAGCGGTTGCGGTATTCGAGGGCGAGTGCGGGGTGGCGCATCACGGCGCGGATCGTGTTGGGGGCGCCGGCCACGACCACGCCGTCCATCGAGCCGCCCCAGTGGTGTGCGGCGATGAACTGCATGTCCATGTCGTAGGGGAAGATCACCCAGCGGTCGTCGGTGGGGCGGTGATAGAAGCGGTAGTTGTCTCCGGGGCGCACGTCGACGTTGCCGATCAGGCGGTTGAGGCCGAGGAAGGTGTAGAAGGTGTCGAGGTCGAGGTGGTCGCGGTACCACTGCTCGGAGGTCCCGCTGGCGGCGGCGGTGTCGCGGAACGCGGTCCAGTCCGACGAGTCGAGCGGCTGGGTCGGCCCCTGGTGCTTCTTGTCGCCGGAGTTGCCCTCGATGGCGTAGACGTTGCCGTCGGGCAGGTCGCGCTCGTCGAGGAAGTTGCCCTCGCTCGGTTCGATCCCGAGGTAGAGGCCCCACAGGTCGCCCACGTACTGGGAGTCGGGCGAGGTTTCCACGGCGTCGTCGATCACCCGCAGGTGGAGGTAGGTGGTGCGCATCGAGAGCCCGCCGGCGACCTCGTAGATCCGGTTGGAGAGTGCCTCCTCGACGCCGGCGGCGCCGCGGTTGACGGCGGCCCACGGGGAGGCGTTGGAGTTGATCAGGAGGTTGTTCCAGGTCTCCTTGAACGGCCGGCCGAGGTCGTCATAGGCCTGGTAGTCCCGGGCGCGGTTGAAGTAGACGTTCCACTTGTTCTTGCCGGTCAGGTAGATCGAGCCCAGGCCGCGGATGCGGAACTGGATGTGGTCGTAGACCCTGCCGTGGTGGACCACCGTGCCGTAGAAGCGCGTGTCCCGATAGGTGCCGTTGTACTGGCAGTTGGCGACGTCGGCGGCGGTGGCGATCAGGTGGAACGGGGGGATCGACTCGAGCAGCGACGACGGATAGGTCACGGGCGTGGTGGCGGGCCAGCCGTTGAAGGCGGTCGGCCGCAGCGCGCCGGCCCACGGCGGCACGCCGGCATAGGTGAAGTAGGCGAAGTTCGGCTGCTCGTCGTCGGGGTAGGGGACGGTCAGCGAGTTGCCCAGGGCATCGGCGAGGCTGATCTTGTAGCGCACCAGCCGGCGGTGGGCCTGGAGCGAGCCGGGCAGCACGGCGGTGTAGACGTAGTCGCCCGGCACCGCGTCGCCGTGGGTGCCGTCGTCGAACATGGGCACGGTCGTCCAGTTGGCGGAATAGGCGGGGTTGTCCAGGTAGGTGAGGACGCTGGCGGGGTTGACCGTTTTCAGCGGGATGTAGTTGCCGGGGTCGACCGTCTGCCAGGCGAGCGAGACCGCGCCGGGGCCGTCGGGGTCGGTGATCTTGGCGGTGACGGTGACGGGCTGGCCGGGCGCGGGTGCTTCCGGCGAGTGCCTGACCTGGCGGATCTGCGGCGGGACGGCGCCGGAGGCCGCGAAGGTTCCGTTAGGCGCGCCCGGGGTGGGCGATGGCAGCAAGACCGCCGGGGTGTAGAGCTCGGCATCGAAGGTGAAGTCGCCGCGGTTGTTGTTGGTGTCGCGGTTCACGGTGTGGAGCGCGAGCACGTTGGTGCCGCCGTTCAGGTAGGCATCGGCGCCGTTCAGCTCGATGGTCGTCCAGCCGGCGGTGCCGACGCCGGAGTTGGCGGTGGCGTTGTAGGCGAGCTGGCCGCCATTGAGATTGCCACTGCGGAAGACCTCGGTGCCGTTGATCCATGCCACGCAGCCGTCGTCGACCCGCAGCCGCAGGGTCAGCGTGGCGGGGATCCGGTTGGCCGGCACGGTGAACGTCTTGCGCCCGTAGACCGTGGTGTAGTTGGAATACCACCACCCCACCATGTCGGTGAGCGTGGTGTTGTTGGCGACGGTGCTTCCGTTGCCGATCGGCGCCTGGCCGGTCAGCCACCCCGAGTCGTTGAACGCGATCGCCCGCCAGTAGGTGACGTCGGACGGCGAGGGCTCGGCGGTGCCCTTGAAGTACTTCCAGCCGGTGGCGGCAGTCGGGATATAGGTGACGGCGCTGAGCGACTTGTCCGCCGAGGCCCGCCACGACCCGCCGAGGTCGTTGTCGAGCGCCGGGTTGACCAGCTCGCAGGACGACCCGGCGCCGTCGGCCGCGGTCGGCCACGGGAAGCCGGCCTGATAGGTCACGCTGTCGACCACCGCGCCCGCGGCGTTGCGCAGGACGATCGTCTCGCCGCTGCTCGAGAGCCTGCCGGTCCACGGGCCGACGGCGGCGGCGCCGAACTTGGCGAGGATCACCGCGGGGTTTTCGGCGGCCACCAGGTAGCCGCCGGCCGGGATGGTGGTGTTGGCCGGGAAGGTGAACGAGACGGCGTCGGCGAGCGACCAGCCGGTGAGGTTGAGCGTGGTGTCGCCCGGGTTGTGGAGTTCGATGAACTCCTCGGCGCCGGTGTCGTCGAGCGGGTTGTAGTGGAACTCGTTGATCACCGCGCTGCTGGGGACCATGGGGGTGGTGGCGAACGAGCCGGACTCGGCGGCCCATGCGGTGCCGGCCGCATTGGTGGCGCTGCAGCGGAAGAAGTAGGTGGTGAGTGGCGTCAGGCTGGCGACGAAGCGGGTGAACTCGCCGTCCTGCAGGCCGACCGGCGCGCTGGCGCCCCATGCGCCCGGGTCGGTGCCGCCGTCGGTGGTGCCGTAGTGGATGGTCACCGCGGGGACGTCGTTGCCGGTGGCGGTCACTTCGCCGCGCAGCGTGGCGGTGGTTCCGGTGAGGCCCGAGGGCTCACGGTTCTCGACCGCCGGGAGTGAGACCGGCAGGGTCGAGAAGGCGAGCGAGGCGGGGGCCCATGCGCCGCCGGCGCTGTTCTGGGCATGGGCGCGGAAATAACACGGGGCATCGGGGGCCAGGCCGGAGACCGGGGCCGAGCCGCCGGCCGCGAGCGGCCCGAGGCTGGTCGAGGCCGCCCACGCGAGGGGATCCGTGCCGCCGTCGGTGGGGCCGTAGTAGATGGTGACGACCGGGTCTTCGCCGCCGGTCGAGGTCACGTTGGCGCCGAGCGTGGCGGTGGTGGCGGCGATGCCGGTGGCGGCGAGCGTTTCCACCGTCGGGACGATCGGCAGGGTGTCGAAGTAGGCGGACTGGGGTGCCCACGATTCGCCGGCGCTGTTGGTGGCGCGGGCGGTGAACGAGTAGGTGGTGGCGTAGTCGAGGCCGGAGACGGGCAGCGAGAAGGCGCCGGTGTGAGTGCCGGGCAGGGTGGTGGAGTGCGCCCATGAGCCGGGGACCGTGCCGCCGTCGTCGGGTCCCCAGAAGACGGTCACCGTGGGGGCGGCGTCGCCGATCGAGGTGACCTCCCCGTTGAGCGTGGCCGCCGCCGAGGTGATGTCGGTGGCGGGGGCATTCACCAGCGTGGCGGCGCCCTCGGGGATGAGGGAGGTGGCGTCGAGCCGGATGTTGTCGAAGTGTGAGCGGCCGCTGCCGCGGGACTGCAGCAGCACGCGGATCGTCTTGCCGAGGCAGGCGGGGTTGTCCGGGGTGTCGAAGACCAGCGCCGGGGCGTCGGCGAAGGCGCCCGCGGGCACGTTCGCGAAGGCGTCCCAGTTGGCGGTCGCGTAGACGGCGCCGGCGGCGTCCGCGAGGGCGTACTGGGTGAGGTTGCCGCTGCTCGTCGTCCCGCTGCGGTTGCCGGCCGCGACCGTCAGGGTGTAGCGGGTGCTGGATTGATAGGTCGCCCCGAGGTCCTGCCAGACATCGTAGTCCTGCACCATGCCGAGGTGGTCGGTGCCGTCGGCGGCGAAGCCGGCGATGTATTCCTCGAACGAGTTGCCGTTGTTGTCGCCGTTGGCCTCGTCCCACTCCGGGCCGATGTAGTTGGTCCAATCGCCGGCGCTCAGCGAGTTGTCCTCGAACGACGGGTCGCCGATGGCCACCGGGGCGGCCCCGGCCGGCGGCAGCGGGACGGATGACGCGCACAGGGTGGCGAGCAGGGCGAGGAGGCGACGTGGTTTCATGAAGAACGAACAGCGGGACGTGCGGAAAGGAACACCTCCCCCGGTGCGAAGTCGAGGCGGAATCCCCCCTCTTTCGGCCACCGCCGCCCGGTGCTTCTTCCCAGGCTGATAGCCTGACAACACGGCTCTTGACCCGGGCGCATGGCCCCGGCCATGCTGGACCCGGTCGCCGTGCGGCATCGGCACGGTGTCGGCCATGCCGCAACCGGTCGCCGGCCGGCTGCCCCGGCACTGCAATGCCGCCACGCCTCCTGACAATGACCTCGCGCGAACGCGTCCTTGCCGCCATTGGCCACCGCGAGCCCGACCGAGTGCCGGTTGACCTCGGGGCCACTCCTTCCTCGGGCATCTCCGCCATCGCCTATGGCAGGCTCAGGCGCCACCTCGGCCTCACCGGTGGCGGCACCCGGGTCTACGACGTGGTCCAACAACTCGCCCAACCCGAGGGCGGGATCCTTGATCGGTTCGGCATCGACGCGGTGGACCTTGGACGCACCTTCAACACCGCCGATTCCGACTGGCATCCGGTCACCCTGTCTGACGGCAGTGCGGCGGAGTATCCGCGGTGGTTCCGGCCCGAGCCGCTGGCCGGCGGCGGCTTCCGGGCCCTGGCACCCGACGGCGTCGAGATCGCCATCCAGCCCAAGGGCATGGACTTCTTCGACCAGACCTGCTTCCCGTGGCTGGACGATTACCCGGCGGACATGTCGGGGCTGCCGGCCGCGATGGGCAGGGTGCACTGGGCGGCCCTGGCCCACAGCCCGTGGGACCACGCGGGCGACCCGGATTTCTGGCGGACCCTGCGTGCCAACGCGCTCGCGCTGCGCCGGCAGGCCGACCGCGCGATCATGGTGGTCGTCGGCTGCAACCTGTTCGAGTGGGGCACCTTCCTGCGCCGGATCGACAACTTCCTGATGGACCTGATCGCCGAGCCGGAGCACGTCTCAATGCTGCTGGACCGGCTGGTGGAGGTCCACCTCGGCACGCTGGAAAAGGTGTGCCGCGCGGTGGGGGACATCGCGGACCTGTGCCGGTTTGGCGACGACCTCGGCACCGACACCGGGCCGTTCATGGCACCCGCCACCTACCGGCGGTTCTTCAAGCCGCGTCACCAGGTGATGTGCGAGTACGTGCACCGCAACTCGGGCATGCACACCTTCCTGCACTCGTGCGGGTCGATCCACGCCCTGTTGCCGGACCTGATCGAGGCCGGCTTCGAGGTGATCAACCCGGTGCAGACGGCATGCCGCGACATGGAGCCTGAGCGACTCAAGGCCGAGTTCGGCAGGGACGTCACCTTCTGGGGCGGCGGTGTCGACACCCGCCGCGTCCTCAACCGCGGCACGCCCGCGGAAGTGCGGCGGGACGTGTTGCGCCGGCTCGAGGTCTTCACCCCGGGCGGCGGCTTCGTCTTCAACACGATCCACAACATCCTGCCCGACGTGCCGCCGGAGAACATCGTGGCGATGTACGATGCGGTCGGGGAGTTCAACCGCGCCGGCGCATGAAGGGACGCAAGGCCGGACGACCCTGGGATCGGAACCGACGCCGGTGCACCCAATGAATGCGGGAATGAGCCGCCTCGACTGGTCGATCATCGCGGCGTACCTGCTCGCGGTGGTGGGCATTGGCGTGCTGGCCGGCTGCATGCGCCGCAAGGGCGGGGAAGGCGCGCACTACTTCCTCGCCGGCAAGTCGCTGCGGTGGCCGGTGATCGGTTTGGCGATGTTCGCGGCGAACATCTCGACCGTCCACCTGGTCAGCCTGGCGCAGTCGGCCTACACCTCCGGGCTGCTCTACGGCAACTACGAGTGGATGGCGGGCTTCACCCTGGTCCTGATGTCGCTGTTCTTCGCGCCGCTCTATCTGCGCACCCGCGTGCCCACCCTGCCCGATTACCTCGAGCGCCGCTACAACCGCAACTGCCGCGACGTGCTGTCGGTCGTTTCGCTGTTCTCGGCGATCGTGATCCACATTGGGGTGGCGCTCTACACGGCGGCGGCGGTGCTGTGTTACATCTTCGGCATCAGGGACGGGGCCACGGTGCTCGGACTCACGCCGATCATGTTCTTCGTGGTGGTGTTGGGAGTGCTCACCGGCGTGTACACCGTGGTTGGCGGGCTGCTGGCGGTGGTGTGGACGGAGAGCGCGCAGACGGTGCTGCTGCTGGCGGGTGCGGTGTGCATCACGGCGGCCGGCTACCACGCGGTCGGGGGCTGGGGCGCGCTTGGCGACACGCTGGCCAGCCATCCGCACCCGCTGCTCGGCAGGGAGGGCGGCGCGGCGCTGTCCACCGGGTCGTTCCTCAGCATGCTCCATCCGGCCGGTGACGACACGGTGGTCGGCAACGTGCCGTGGCACTCGGTGCTGTTAGGCTATCCGGTGATCGGCATCTGGTACTGGTGCTGCGACCAGACGATCGTGCAGCGGGTGTTGGCGGCGAAGGACGAGCGGCACGCGCGGCTCGGCCCGTTGTTCTGCGCCTTCATCAAGATCCTGCCGGTGTTCTTCTTCGTGCTGCCCGGCGTGATCTGCGTCGCGCTGGTGCAGCAGGGGCACTTCGGCGCGGGGGTTGGCCCGGAGAGGTCGGCGGATGCCTATCCGTTCATGGTCACGCACCTGTTGCCGGCGGGCCTCAAGGGCCTGGTGACCGCGGCGATGCTGGCGGCGGCGATGCAGACGTGCTCGGCGGCCTTGAACTCCTCCGCCACCTTGTTTGCCTACGACATCTGGAACCGCTGGCGCCCGGGCACGCCCGACCGCCGGCTGGTGGTCGTGGGCCGCTGGGCCACGGTGGCGGCGACGGTTCTGGCGATCGTGTTGTCGCCGATCTTCGGCCACTACGAGACCATCTTCAAGGGGCTCACCACGCTGATCTGCTACGTCGCCCCGCCGATCACCTGCGTGTTCCTGGTGGGGGTGTTCTGGAAGAATGCCGGGGGTCGCGCGGCGTTCATCACCATGATCGCCGGCGGCGTGATGGGCGCGGTGTGTTTCGCGGCCGATTTCTCCAAGGACATGGTCACCGGGCCCGGCGGGTTGCTCGCCCCGGATACCGGCGTGGCGCGCGCCTTCGACTGGTTCGCGCGCGGCGTGCTCGGCGACTTCATGCTCGCGGCGTTCGGCATGTTTTGCCTGTGCCTGGTGATCCAGGTGGTCGCGTCGCTGCTGCTGCCGGAGCCGCCCCGGGAGGAGGCGCGCGGGCTGGTGTGGGAGGACTGGCGTGAGCCGCTGCGCGGCGGCGCCAGCGGTCACGGCATGGCCAGCCACCGCGTGCTCGCGGCCGTGGTGCTCGTGGTGTTCCTGGTCTTGTACTGGACATTCCGTTAGCAAGGAAAAACGAAACTGATGCCATGAAACCCGTGTCACTCGGCTCCGTGGCGGTCGCCCTGACGGCGGCGGGCTGCGCCCCCGCCCCGGTCAAGCGCTGCGCCATGATCACCGGCCTCAAGCCGGACAGGGAGGCGTACTACCGCGAGCTTCACGCCAGGCCGTGGCCCGGCGTGATCGCCAAGCTCAGGGAGTGCAACATCCGCAACTACTCGATCCACCGCGCGGAGATCGGCGGCAAGCCATATCTGTTCAGCTACTTCGAGTACACCGGCAGGGACTACGATGCCGACATGAAGGCGATGGCCGCCGATCCCGAAACCCGCCGCTGGTGGAAGGAAACCGACCCCTGCCAGAGCCCGCTGCCCGACGCGCTCGGGAAGGGGCAGATCTGGTCCGTGGCGGAGGTGTAACCAGCCGAAATTCGGAAAAGGGTTGTAACCACCGCTGAGAAAAGGGTCAAGCGGGTGGGTGATGGAGGGGGTCGGCGAGGGGTCGGCGAGGGGGCGGCGAGGGGGCGGCGAGGGGGCGGCGAGGGGGTGGCGGAGGCGTGGCGGAGGGCTTGCTGGATGCGGCTCCGGCTGAGGTCTTTGGAGATGGAATTGCGGGCTAGGGGCAGCAGGATCAACGGAGCGCGGCGGCGGCGGCGCGGGACGAGTTCCAGATGCCGCGGATGGCCTCTCCGTAGGAGACCAAGAGGCGGCGGAGGGCCGGGATGTCGGAGACGGTGCGCAGCGTGCCGCCGGCGTCAGCGATGAGCTGCGGTGTGGCGAGGAAGGCGGCGCGGGCCTTGTCGTCGGGCTGGAGCGCCTCGGCCTCGCGCAGGAGGTTGAGCAGGAGGGCGAAGGCCAGCTGGTCGGCCGGGGCGGCGGCCAGGCGGATCCCTCCATCGACCTCGATGCCGGCGTCGATGGCGGCGGCGGCCTCATGGCTTATGAGGGCCAGTTGCTCGGCCCTGCGCAGCTCGGCGGCCGCTGGATCGACCCACTCGACGCCGGCCGTCACGGCGGCGTCCCAGATGGCCGCGTCGGCAGCGTAGATCGCCAGCACACGGGCCTGCTGCGCCGGCGTGAGCGTCGGCGGGGCGATCCGCTCGAACGTCTTGATGACGGGAAGCGGCAGCGCCAGCCCGAGGGCTTTGGCGGCGGCGTCCAGGTCACGCTCGAAGCGGTAGAGGCGCACCGGCTGGCCAGCCTTCCCGGCGGCTTCGACATACCGTGCCTGCGGGCAGAAATGCGGGTCGATTCCGGCCGGCGCCGATTCAAGCTTGGCGAGTTTGGCGTCCACTTCGGCCACGCCGGATTCGGCACACGCGCTGCGGAAGCGCTCGACAACGCCGCGCACGACCAGCACCACCGGCTGCTTCGGTTGTTCATACCCATCGACTCGTCCCTGCCATCGCACGTCATCCGGTCCCTTTCCTGTCGGATAAGCAACGGCAGTCGAGATGTGCTCCTCAAGCTCCGGCATGTGCGCGGCAATGATGGCACGGACGAACGACGAGGACGCAGCCTTCGCATTGCAGGCGAAATCGGCGCCGGGGGTGGGGATAAATTTGCACTTCATGGGCTCACTAGGCTGGGTCAATGGTGTATCCCTTGTTGGTTGCAATCGACGGAGTGTCGGTGGCCACACCGGGATTGTCGTAGATGTTGACGAGCGTGTAGCCGGCGGCGCTCAACAAGTCTGTGTAGAATTGATCCAGAGCGGCTCCGTCGAGCTGGTTGGAGGAAATATCGACAGAGTACGGATAGTAGGTGCCCGCGACTCTTGTATTGAGCGCCCGCAACGACGTGAGGGCGTTGAGCGTTGCCTGAAGGCAGACCCCGGTGGCTCCCCCGACGCCGCCGCTGATGTCGAGCGACGTGAGGTAGTTGGCGGTACAGTTCAGCAATGAAAGCGCGGTGCATCCGAGGACGTTCAGCGATGTCAGCTGACCGAAGCTGCAGTCGAGCTGTTCGAGAACAGCGTGGTCATGGAGGTCGAGCGACAGCATGGGGTTCTGCCCGATTGTCACAGAAATCAGGGCGATGTTGGCACTCAGGTCGATTGACGACAGGTTGTTGTCGGCAATGTTAAGGTTTCCCAGCGCGACACAATCGGACAGATCAAGGGAGGTCAAATCATTGCCGGCGGCAAAGAGCATCTGCAAGTCGGCGCATCCGTCCAGCACGAGGCTCGTCAGATCGCAGCGTAAAGCACCGATACCTTGCACGAGCGGACAGTTGGAAAAGTCCAAGGCGGCGAGATTCACATTGGAGTCGCCATCGAAACTCACAAGCGCGACACAATCATCGAGGTTGAGCGCCGTTAGCTGGTTGGCACTGCATGACAGGTCTACGAGGGACGAGCATCCGGCCAAATCAAGCTGCGTCAGGAGGTTGCTGGCGACATTGAGCGACACAAGCGTCGATGCGGCAGCGGCAAGGTCGATGGAGGTCAACGCATTTCTGCAGGCCGAGAGAGTGGCAAGATACCTGAGATTGGAAACGTCGAGAGCCGCCAAGTCGCAACCGACGCATTGCAGGCAGGTGAGCAGCGTGCAGTTGTTGACGTAGAGGTAGGTCATTCCGGGGTTGTTCCCGCACTCCAGCCTGGTGAGCTGCGTGCACGTTGAAACGTCGAGGTTGACCACACTCTCGCCGTTGCATTCAAATTCGGTTACGTATCCGCTGGGGCTTCCGGCGGTGCTGCTCGAATAGAGCCACACCACTTTCGGCGAGCCGTCGGCCCATCCTCCGCTCGCCGGCACGGATTTCGCCCACGTGATTGCGGTTGAAGGCACGCCGACTCCAAGCACGCCAGTGGTCCCGTCCCACCACATCACTGTGGCGTATCCGGTGCTGGTTTTGAGGCTTCCGGAGAGGGGTCCGGACATTTTTGTCGACATCAGGCGGATGTATCCGCCCGGCACGCTTGGAATGTATCCATGCAGCCCGAGCGTGGCGGCGACTGCGTTCGCGTTGTCGGCGAGGTATCCGGCCAGCCATTCCGGCGGGGATGGCATGGCGAGCGGTGTGTCCTGGTTCTCGTAGACCTGGGGGCGGAGGATGGCGTCCCACTGGAGGGAAGTGCGGTCGGCGTTGCCCGAGGAGCGCACCTCGGCCTCCATGAGGATGGTCTTGGCGCCGGCGGGTGCCGCGATCAGGTGGGCGGCGGCCTCGGCGGTGTTGAGGTCCAGGGTGCCGGTCCAGACCGCCTCCGAGGCGCGGGTCAGGGTGGCCATGCAGAGGAGGTCCGAGCCGGACGGGGCGCCGGCGGGGCGGGCGCTGAGGATCACCTCGGCGGTGGCGCCGGGGTCGGCGAGAGCGAGGGTGCCATCGGTCAGGCGCTCGACGAAACGGACCTCGACGGGCATTTCGTCTCCCAGGACGAGGGTGGGGAGGTCGTTTCTGACGCTGGAATCAGCAGGGCCTGCGAGGAGGGTTTTGCCGTAGGAGGAGTAGACCTCCAGGACGAATTGGATGGTGCGGTCCCAGGGCATGGCGGGAGTGTGGCGGAGGGTTGGCGGTGGTGTCGCGTTGGTGCGGCGGGCAGGGCGCGGAGGGCGCGGCGGATTATGGCGGCTCCTCGTAGTAGGCGCCGCTTGTCCCGTCGCCGCCGATGTCGTTGGCGGGGTCCGGATCGACGATCACGGCAAAGGCGCCGCCGTCGCTGCCGGTCGAAATCTGATTGCCGCTGTCGGCCGACACGATGGGCGGGACGAATGGCAATCCGTCCACGGGGCTCAACGAGAACGAGTTCCCATCGTCCGCGCTGGCCGAAAGCACCGGCAGCGTGCCGAACGGCACCGAAAGGTCGCTCTTGAGATACTGCACGATCTCCCACACGCCGTCGATGTAGCCGGCGGTGCCGATGAACACGTTGATGTAGTCGGCGTCGTCCTGCTTGGAGGTCGGCGTAATATCGGTGTCATCCACGGTGATCTGCCAGTCGTTTCCAACCGTCGCGTAGAGCTGCTTGTAGCCAAGCCCGGTTCCATCGTCCAAGAGCACCGCGTCGCCGGTCGCTCTTGCCGCCCGAAGCCACACGCCGTAGGTGGTTTCGGCGGTGAGCGGCTGCTGGCCGACGGTGGTCCCGGTGGGGTGGTTCAAGGGGTTGTTGCCATAGACAAGAAAGTCCAGGTGAACGGCTTGCAGCATGGGGTTCCCATCCGTGGCGAGATGCAGCGACCAGCCGATGATCTGGGCGTAGTTGATGGTGATCTGCGGGTCTTCGGACTCGTCCAGCGATCCGACGATCTTGAACGGGTGCATGGCCTGGGAGGTGGAGCCGGAGGCGGGGTGCTGCCTGGTGCTGATGACGGTGCCGGAGGAGGAGGAGCGGAGGAGGATGCCGGGGCCGGCGACGATGCGCTGGCTGCGCATCCACTCGGCGGCGCGGCGTGCCCAGGCGAGGATGGAGGCGCCGGGGGCTGGGGTGGGAGGCAGGCTCATTCCGGTTCCGGGTAGAGGATGGAGTCCCACGCTTCGGCGCCGGTCCATTCGCGGGAGCGGGACCAGACCGGGGCCTTGGCGGTGCCTTCCTGGCGGATTTCGCAGCCGGTGAGCATCCACTCGTAGCCGGCGGGGCCGCCGGAGCCGGCCGGCGGGTTGTCGCGCACCCAGCATGGAGTGGAGGATGGGCGCGCGGTGAGGCCGCTTTCGGTGGCGCGGATGACGGGCACGCCGAGGGCGTATTCGGTGACGCCCTTGATTTTGAGCGCGTAGAGCTCGACGGCCTCGGCGGGGGTGGTGGGTGGATCTGCTTCTCCGGAGAGGGCGGCGGCGATCGCGGCGTGGTTTGCGGAGGTCAGGTCGGCGAAGTGCGGGTGTTCTTCCACCGGCTTGCGCAGCTCCTGCCAGATCAGTTCGTAGACCGGGCCTGGTTCTTCCTCGCCTTCGCCAACGGGGAGCGTGCGGGTGAGCTCGTAGACTACGGTGAGGGTGCCGTGGCCGGCATCATCCGGGGTGAGGGTGGAGGAACTGGCGGAGGCCCAGAGGCTTTCCTGCTTGAGCTTGAGGAGAGCGTAGGGTCCGGCCCAGACTTCGGTGGTTCGGAAGGTGGCGGAGCGTTCTCCGACGGTGGTTTCGATGCTCTGCCGCAGGCGGGTGAGGTTGGTGTTGTAGCGCGGGTCGAGCATGGGGCGGGCGGCAGGGTCAGAAGACGGCGCCGGCGGGGCTGGCGGTGGCGGGCTGGCGGGTGAGGGCCTTGGCGATCCTGGCGGTGGCCTCGGCGGTCTTGCGGGTCCACTGCTCGGTCTTTTCGGCGGCCTTGTCCCTGGCGGAGGAGAGGGAGGCCCCGACGTAGCCGCCGACCTGGCGCAGGCGGTCGGCGGCGATCTGGCGGACGGCGGGCGAGGCGGCGGGCGTGTCTTCCCCCGTGGCTGGAGTGGCTGGCTGGATGGCCTCCTTGGCGGCTTTGGCGGCGGCGGCCTGGGCGGCGGCGTGGTCGCGGATCTCGCCGAAGGCCTCGGTGAGAGTCTTGCGGGCGGCGGTTGGATCGATCACATCCCCGGTGGCCTCGAAGGTGTCTTGGAAGCGCTGGGCGATGGCGGTGCCGGCCTCGGCGAGGCGTTCGGCGATTTTCGCGGCGGCCGGTGCGAGCTGGTCGCCGGCCCGGGAATACTTGTCGGCGGCCTGTTCGCGGAGGAAGCCTGCGGATTCGCGCAGGGCATCCTGGGCGCCGGAGAGTTGATCGCCCTTGCCGAAGAGCTCGGCGAGCGGGCGGGCGATTTCGAGGGCTTCGGCAAGGCCCTTCTGGAGGAAGCCCACGGCATCAAGGAAGATGCCGATGAGGGCATTGCCCATGCCCTTCCAGAAGTCCGCCGTGGTGATGATCTGGAAGATGGCGACGGCGTTCTTGAAGCATTCGACGATGTACTGGCCGGCGGCTGAGATGGACGCGCGCAGGGTTTTCCAGAGGAAGTTGACGCTGTTGATGAAGGCGAGCCTGAGGCTCGTGGCGATGATGGTGGTGAGGTTGCCGGTCTGGAAGGCGGCGGCGACGAGGCGCACGGTGCCGGCGACTTTTTGGCCGAACTCGGCGGCCTTGGCGGCAAGTTTCCCGGCGGTGTCCGCAGCGCTGGCAAGGTAGGGGCGCAGCACGTCGAGGATCGGCGCCCCGAAGGCGGCGAAGGCCTGGCCGATGTTGTCCTTGAGGGTGGACATGAGGCCGGCCCATGTGCCGCTCTGGAGCTTCATGCCGCCGGAGAACCTGCCCATGGCGGCCTCGGCCACGGCCCATGCCTCGGCGCCCTTGACGCCTTGCTCCTGGAGGGCTTCGAGCCGGCTGCGGGTGTCTCCCGAGACGACGCCGAGTTCCTGGAGGCGGGCGAGGGCCTCGCCGACCGGGCGGCCGCTCTCCAGGCCATCGTAGAGGCGGCCGATGGTGGTGGCGATGGCCTCGAACGGCTGGCCGGTGGCGCTGGCCACGTCCCCCACCAGGCGCAGGCCATCCCCGGTGGCCAGCGCGCCGCGGGTGAGGGTTTCAAGGGTTTTCGAGGCGGCGGCGACCTCGGGCAGCTCGAATGGGGTGGAGGCGGCGAAGGCGGCCAGCTCGGCGATGCGCTCCCGGGCGGCCTCGGCGCTGCCAAGCAGCGGCTGAAAGGCGGTTTGGAGGGATTCCATCTCCGCCGCCTTGCCGATCGCCTTGCCGAAGGCTGCGGTGAGGCTGCCGATGCCGGCGACTGCGGCCACCGGGCCGGCGATCCGCGCCACGCCCGTGGCCAGGCCGCGCAGCTTTCCCATGGCCGCGCTGATGCCGGAGCTGAAGCCGGAGATTCTCGCGCCGATGGTGTAGTCGATGCCGGGCATGTCAGGGATCGCGGATTACGGATTGCGGATTGAGCTCAGCAAGTCGCGGTCGGCGAAGCTGGGGTGGCCGGTATTCACTTCATGGCGCGTGAGGATGGCGGCGTGGTAGCAGAGGGCGCGGGCTACGGGCAGGCTGAGGATGGCGGGCTCCGGCCAGTGGTATTCTGCGGCCAGGGTGTCGACGAGGCTCAGCCACCAGCCGCAGCCTGAGCCCTTTTTTTTGGGAGCTGATCGAGCGGGTCATCGCCGGCCGGGTCGGCGGGGGAGTCATCCTCGCCCGCTGCGGCTGGGGCGAAGGCGGCTTCCACCGCGCTGGTGATCTGTGCTTGCAGGGCGAGCAGCTCGGCTGGGCGGCGGCCTTTGGCCCAGGCTTCCAGGTGTTCCTCCACCTTGCCGGCGCTGCGGGCGGCCTTGAGCGCCGGCAGGCCGGTCATGGCCAGCCAGACGAGCACGGCATCGCGCAGGCCCGGGGTGCCGCCGGTGAGGTAGCGGCAGCCGATGGCTTCGAGCACCAAAGTGGCTTCGAGCGTGAGCTGGTGCTGGTGGGCTGGGGCGAAGGCGTCGCGGACGGTGGATGGGGTGGAGCTCATCACGCGACGGACTTCCAGGCGGTGATGTTGTACTTGACGGTGTCTCCCTGTTTCCAGGCGATTTCCGCCTCGGTGATGATGATGGAGGCGACCGAGTCGATGGTGATGATGTCGCCGATGGCGGGCTTGACCTGGGTGGACTTGGCAAGGACTTCCAGGGAGAACTCCTCGCGCTGGTCGTAGAGGACCAGCGAGTGCAGCTCGCCGTCTTCATCCGGCTGCTCGAACTGCTTGGCGGTGAGCTTGCGGGTGCAGGAGAGGATCTTGCCGTAGGAGACGGTGCCGGCGCCGGTGGCGCCCCAGGTGATGTCGGTGGAGTAATTGATGGATGCGGCCATGGGATCAGACTTGGATGATGGTTTGGCGGGCTTCGAGGGTGACGCGCCAGGCTTCCCGGCCGCGGCGGTGGTCATCGCGGCGGTGGTCCTCCTCGGTGAGGATCATGGGCTCTGCGGAGATGGGCAGGAGGATGGCCTGGGCGGGGCCATCGGCGCCCGGCACCGGTCCGATGGGAGCCCACAGCAGCGCCTCGCAGAGCCGGTCCTTGAGGTCCACGCAGCCGGGCACGCCGTCTTCGTCCATGTCGAGCTCGCGGGCGGTGATGAGCACCTCGAAGCGGTTGCGGCACTCGGCCCGCAGGGGGCTGTTGTCATCCGGCAGCGTTTCGTGGAGCCATTCATCCTCGCCGGGGGCGATGATGGCCAGGGAGGCCTGGTGCTGGCGGAGGGTTTCGAGTGCCTCGGTCAGGTCTGCCCGGGCGTGGCCGGCGACCTGTTCAAAGAGGCCGGTGGCCGTGATGGCGTCGATCAGCAGGGCGCGGATGACGGAGGAGGCGATCATCTCACAGCACCTTGTCACGGCTTCCATGCTTGACCTTGCCGGCGCCGGCGGTGGCGTCCGGGTCGCGCTCGATGCCGCTGAATTTCCCGTCGCGCAGGTCTTCGAGTTCGCGTTCGGCGCGCTCCTTGGCCTTGGTCTGGGCCTCGGTTGGGGTATCCAGGCGCTTGGCCACGTGCCATGCGGCCAGATCGCGCGCCCAGCCGGTGAGCATGCCTGCGCCTGGCAGCCAGCCGGCGGCGAAGGTGTCCACCTTGGCGCAGGCGGCGGCGATTTCCTCGTCCACGGGGTCGATGGTGTCGCCCTCGGCCAGTCCGCGGGTGCGCGCCTTGACGATCTGCTCGTTGGTCAACGCGCTCTTGAGCTGGCTGTCGGTGAGGGTGGCGGCCATGAGGGCGGCGGCGGAGGAGAGGGTGCGGGAGGCAGACTATTGGCCCGGTCTGCCAGCGGTGGGTGACGAGTGGGGTTTCCCTATCAGGCGGTGACGAGGCGGCAGAGGCCGGCGGGGACGGCGTCCACCGCACCGTAGAGGGCCTCGAAGGTGACGAAGTGGGTGCCCTTGGCCGTGGAGTAGTGGCGGCGGTAGCCGAGGCCGATGCCGGTCTTCGGATCGGTGACGACGCGGGCCTCCAGGTACTCGTTTGGTTCCTGGGGCTTGAGTGTGCGGATGGCGACGGCCATGGCCGAGGGGTGCGCGGCGAAGCCGACGAGGTTTTCTCCGTTGGCCGGGACGATGTTGGAGTTGTGGACGGTGAAGCCGAGGAAGCGCGGGATCATGCCCTCGCGCACCACCTCCGTGCCGCCGTAGTGGAGGGCCGAGGCGATGGTCACGGTGGTGTCTCCGACGATCTTGTCGAACACGTCCGGGTTGACGATGAGCGAGCGGTCGCCCTGCGGCACGTTGGCCTTGTCCAAGAGCACGCGCATGGCGCGGATGTCCGCCGAGGTGATCGAGCCGAGCGCCTTGGTGACCTTCTGGGTGTAGGTGGCGTTGATGATCAGCGCCCAGGCGGTCTGGATGATCTTGCGGGCGACGGCCTTGGCCTGCTGCACGGCGAACTTCTCAAGCCGCGCGGCCGAGGAGGCCTGGAACTGCTTGTCGGTGATGCCGACCGTGGCCTTGGCGTAGGAGCTGAGCGGCACGGTGGCGACGCCGAGCGAGGCGCTGTCCTCGGTCTCGTACGCGTTCTCGGTGGTGCCGGCGGTGATGTTGGCCGGGATGGCGACCTGCACGGCGGAGCCGATGGTGGCCGTCTCGTCCGAGAAGTCAGTCGAGAAGGCGTTGAGTGGCGCGAGCTCGGCGGTGAAGGCCTCGATGGCGCGTTCGGCGATGATCTGGTCGGAGAGGCTGGAGTTGATGGTGCTCATGGTGGTTGGCGGGTGGTCTGGTCAGGATGGAGTGGGAGCTGGAGGATTGGTTGCGGGCGGATTATCGTCAGCGCAGGGTGGCCTCGCGGGCGGCGATGAGGGCGGCGCGGTGGGCGCGGAAGAAGGCGGGTTGATCGGCGCGCGGGGTTTCGTGGAACTTGGCGAGCAGCGCGGCGGGGGATTGCTCCTCGGGCTGCTCGGCGGGGGCCTTGGCCTTGACGAGCGAGCCGGAGGCCAGCGCGGGGTTGGGCGCCATGGCGAGCAAGAGCTGCTTGGCGGCGGGATCGCGCACGATGGACTCGACCCAGCGCGCCTTCAGCTCGGGTGCGGTGGGGATGCGGCCATCCTTGGCGGCGGCCTCCACGGCGGCCTCGGCGTCGGCCTTGGTCATTTCTTCCAGCTTGGCCTTGAGGGCGGCGAGCTGTTGCTTGAGCGCGGCATTCTCCTCCTGGAGGGCCTTGATCTGGTCTTCGGTCATGGTCTGGTTGGTGGGTGGGTCTGGTTGCTTGGCGAAAAGGGGAGCGATGCGGGCGAAGGCGGCGCGGTTGACCAGCCCGCCCATGTTGACCGGCGCGCCGGTGATGCGGCCGGCCTCGGCATGGAAGCAGGGGGAGAAGCGGCGGAAGGTCTTGCCGGCCACGGCGGCCTCGCCGGCAGCGCTCCACTCGACCTCGGCGCGCACGCCGCCCTCGGTGGGGTGGTCGCCGGCCCAGAAGATGCGCTTGGGCCAGGCGCTGGCCTCGCGGTCCTCGTGGTTGAAGTCGAAGAACGGGGCATCGCCCTCGCCGGCATCGGCCCGGGCTTGCAGCTCGGCGCGGGCGGCTTCGAGTCGCTCGGCGGTGGCGGCGTCGATCTCAAGGTCGAGCTCCTCCGGCTCGCCGGTGTCCGAGCGGGTCACGGTGACTTGCTGGCGGCCGGGCGGAAACATCTGCACGCTGCCGGCGGCGGGCAGCATGACGGAGCGGGCGAGGTACAGCGTGGGCGGCATCCGTGCGGGCATCCTTTCACAAGTGGCCGCGCCAGTTCATCCCCGCGCGGCGCGGAGTGCGCGGAAGGCCCATGGTTTTTCAGCTGCGGCGGCGCAGGCGGATCTCGGCCGCCCTGGTGATGGCTGCGGCCACCTCGGAGGCTTTCGGCAAGGCCTCCGGATCAGGCCGCTGGCTGACCGAGCGCTTGAGGACGTAGAGCGCGTGGAAGACGCCGCCGGCCTCGCGGGTGCCCAGCAGCCCCACGCCGGCCCTGGTCATGGCGAAGGTGAGGCCATCGAAGACGCGCGGGCTCTTGCCATGGGCCTCCGGGGCGACGGGGATGGACAGGTTGCGGGCCTTGCGGGCGCGGATGGTGCCGCCAAAGACCTTCTGGGCGATCGCCGGGTGGTTGATCGGGATGACGATGCGCGTGCCGGAGGTGCGCGGGGCGTGGACGCTTTCCGCCACCCTTGACCAGAAGTTGGTGCGGGCCCCTCCGAGCTTGTTGGGGCGGCGGTTGCGCCCGCGGAAGTGCTTGCGAAGCACGTTGGCGCCGGCGCGGCCGATCACGGCGCGCAGGCCGCCATCCCGGGCGGCGAGCTTGAGCAGCCGGCGCAGGTCGGGGGTGACTTCATCCTTGGAGATGGTGACGGTGAGCATGGGTCATCAGGTTCTCCGGCGAAGGATCTTCAGGTGGTGGTTGACATGGCCGCCGGGAGGTGGTTGATTGATGGTGAGGTTGGTGCTGCGGGGCAATCCGGTTACCGGCATCCACCGCTCAGGGCGGCGATTGTCCGGCCCCACTCTGAGACTCACCGGCGGGGAATGTTCTTCTTCCCCGCCGGATTGTTTTCAGCTCGCGCGGGTGCTTCTTGGTGAAGGAGACGACCACGTGCTTGCTCGCCCCTGTTTGCCGGGTGATGACAAGCATGGCCTTCCTGCTGCCAGGGCTGGCTTGGTGCTTGAGGTGGAATGCCCGCAAACCCTCCTCCCAGACTTCATCAGGGTTGGAGACGGTGTTTTCCGCGAGGTCGGCGAAGCGGGAACGCGGGCCTTCCTTCCTGCTCAAATGCACCGCGATGCGCCGACCGAACTCGACTTCCCTCCCGGTTGGCGAGTGCACCAACACACCTTTTTCATAGCGGGCGATGGCGGCTTCCCTTGCGGGATCAGGAGTGGCTGGTGGTGCATCGCCGTCGGCCTTCTCGCGCCGGGATGGTTTGCGGCGGAGCTTCTTGCGGGATTCAGCGGACCGGCCGCTTCCATCGGTGGTGGAGAACTTCCCGTCCTTGTCGCGCTTGTATCTGCGGCCGGCTTCGTAGGTGGCGCGGCTCCACGGGCTTTTGGCCTGGCGGGCGGGGGTGAGACGGGCGGCGATGCCGTTGGCCATGGCGGCGCCCATGGCCTCTTCCATGAGGGCGGCCAGCGCGTCGTGGTCCAACTCGTCGAGCAGGGAGGGCAGGCGCCGGGAGAACTCCTCGACGAGCGCGCGGAAGGCGTCATCTGTGAGATCAGGGTCCAACGCGGAGCGGGTGAGCGCTTCGAGCGGGCGGCGGGCCGCGGCCAGCCACTGCACGGCCACCCGGGGCAACTTCTCGCGGACCCGTGCGGAGAGCTGTTCGGCCTGCCGGTGGCGGTTCATCGCTCCTGGTGCTCCGCGGCGGGATCGTCGAGCAGCCGGGCCATGAAGTATTCGCGGGCATCAATGGGGAGGCGGGCGAGCATGCGGCGGAGGTCCGGCGGGGCGGCTGCTGCGGGTGCGCCGCCGTCCGGCGCGGTTGGGGTGGCCGGGGCGGCGGCGAAGGCGTCGTCGCCGGGCTCGGGCATGGAGAGGTCCAGGGCATCGTATACCTCCTCCTTGAGGAGCGGGATGCCGCTGCGCAGGCAGATCTCGAAGGTTTCGGCGACGGTCTTGGTGTCCTGCTTGCTCTTGCGGGCGGGCTGGAGCCACGGCAGGGCGCCATCCTCGCCGGTGGGGCCGTGGTTGACGGCGACGATGGAGGAGATGAGCTGCTCGTTGAGGATCTCGGCGAGCCAGAGGGCGGCCGAGTCGATGATGTCTGCGCGGACCGACTGGTGGACGGTGCCGAGCGCCTGGCTGCCGCGGTCTCCCTGGCTGGTGGTGAGCGTCTGGCCGAGCACCAGCAGGTCGCAGGCGGTATCGGCCAGGGCGAGCATGTGGGACTGGGGGTTGTCGGCGGCGCCCTTGGCGGCCTCGTGCCACTCGATCCGGGTGCCGTCCGGGCCGATGCCCCACGCGGCCGAGCCCATGTTTTCCATCATCTCGGCCAGGTCATCGCGCACGCCTTCCTGGGATGGATCGTAGGTGGCCCAGCGGAACGGCTGGCCGAAGATCTGGGCGAAGTTCAGGAGCCACTCGGCGCTGAAGTTCGCCGCGCACCACCACCATGCGAGGCTGCGCAACAGGGCGGTGCCGCTCGGGTGGCCCTTGCCGGCCTTGCGGATGGCCACCAGGAACTTGTGTTCGGGGAACTCGACCGCGGCCTCGGGCTGGCCGTCCGGATAGAGAAGCAGCCGGCCGCTGTCATGCCTCCAGCCGAACTGCCACGGCGGCACGTCGAAGGTCTGGCGCGGCAGCCATGCGCCCGGGTGGCGGGCGGTTGTCGGGCGCCACTCCCACTGGATCTCGACGACCGACACGCCGCGGAACCATGCGTCGAGCAGGCAGCCGAGGGTGGCGCGCCAGCCCTGGCCGTCGCTCACCGGGTCTCCGCGCATGCCGTTCTTGGTGCGGCGCACCAGCTCAATGGCGCCGGGGAGGTTTTCGCCGGCTTGGGCGTCCATCACCTGCCAGTCGAGCCCGAGCACGGCATCGACCACCTCCATGCGATTCTTGAGCAGCCGCGGCCAGGTGGCCTCCATCAGGCTGTAGAGTTCCTGCTCGGCGCGGGGGCTCTCGGTCACGAGCGCGCTGCGCAGGATCTGCTCGATGCGCGCCGGGGTCATCTGGGCGGCCATGGGCGGCATCCAGCGGGACTGCACCTGGGGCAGCAGCATGGTGGCGAGCCGGGCGCCGTATTTCGATTCTGAGGGGGGGGTGGCCGGTTTGGCCACGAACATGCGGGTGGCGCGGTCAAACGCGTAGGAGGTGCCTTCGCGGAGCTCCGCCGAGGGTGTCTGGGAGGATTGCGGCCGGCGGATGGGGGATGGCGGGCTGGTTGCCTGGGATTTCATCGTTTGCGGCGGGGTCGGAAGCGGCCGGCGGCGGCCGGTTGGATGGTCACGCCGGCGAGCGCGGCGAGGGTGAAGCACTCCGTGGAGCCGGCCTCGGCCACGTCGAAGGCGTGCGCGGTGGCCGCCGCGGTGTCCGAGTGGCCGGCGGCGGTGCGCGGGGCGGTGTAGCGGGCGTTCTCGCCGGCGCCCATCACCTCGTAGGCGTGGAAGTCCTCGCGCAGTTCGCGGGAGGGGGGGATGGCGATCGCGCGATCCTGGAAGCGGTGCTGGAGCCGGGCGAAGGCCTGGCGCTTCCATGGTGCGCTGGTGGTCTGCGCCACCACCTTGCCGCCGTGACGGCGGCGCAGCCGCTGGGCGAGGTCGAGCCCGATGCCCGAGGCATCGATGCCCGCGCGCGCGGCGCGGCGGATCGCGCCGTCCAACAGGTTGTCCTGCCGGGAAAGTTCCACGCCCCGGATGGCGATGCGCTCGCGCAGGTGCATACGGGCGCCGAGCCGCTCGTAGGTGACGCACACCGTGGGGTCGGAGATCGAGCCCACGTCGATGCCCACGTAGAGAGGGCCTTGCGGCTGGTATCCGGCAGGCCACTGGAGGCTGGCGTCCTCGCTCTCGCAGGCGGCGAGCATTTCGTAGGAAAAGGCGGTGCGGCTGCTGTCGATGAACTCGCAGCAGAACTCCTGCCGCCAGGTGTCCTCGTCGGCGCATTGCTCGCGCAGCTCGCCGGCGTCGAGCGCGAGCCCGCCGGCGATGGCGTCGGCGATTGTTGTGCGGTGGCGGCTCCAGCCTTCCTTTAGCCAGAGCTGGTGGAACATGTTGCCCTCGCCGTTCGGCGTGCTCATCACCCGCACCTTCCAGGTGCGCTTGAGCGGGTTGGTGATGGTGGGGTAGAGTGCGCGCCAGATCGCCAGGGCGTCGCGGTGGATGGAGAACTCGTCGAGGATCAGGTTGCCGGAGTAGCCGCGGGCGGTGTCCGGGTTGGCCGGCAGGGCGATGATGCGGCTGCCGTTGGCAAAGCGGATCTCGGCGCTCTTGAGCAGCGCCTCCGGGTGCTCCCGCTCCTCCTGGTAGGTCATGGCAAGCGCGAAGGCGCGCACCCACTGCCTGGCCTTTTCCATCCATTCGAGGCTCTGGCGCTCGCCGGCGCTCAGCACCACCCACAGGGTGCCGTGGTTGAGCTCGCAGTCGCGCACCGCCTCGCAGGCGCTCGAAAAGCTCTTGCCCACCTGGCGGGCGGCGAGCCAGATCTTGAAGCGCGCGTCATCCTCCACCCACGCCCGTTGATAGGGCAGCAGAAGATCGAGCGGCGTCTTCATGTGGGTGATTTGCGGCGGCTGGGGCTTGGCGGGTCACACCGGCAGTCCGAAGATTTCCTTGAGCGCGGCGGCGCGCGCCTCCGGGCTGGGCGCCGGGGCGGCGTCGCCGGCGGGCTGCGCCTCCTCGCGCGCATCATGCGCCTTGGTGCGCAGCATCTCGGCCACGCGCGCCAGCTCGCGCGTCATGCCGAAGACGGCTTTCGGGTCGGTGGCGATCAGGCCGGCTAGGGTTTCCGGCCCGATGCCGGCGAGCGCCTGGCTCATCATCTCCGCGGCGCTGAGCAGGCCGGCCTCCGCCGGGCTGCCGCCGTTGCGCACGTAGTGCTCGACCACCGCGGCGGTGGCCTCACTGTCGCGCCGCAGGGCCTCGATGCGCTCCTCGCGGCGCAGCCAGTCCCGATGGGACCCCTTGCGGTAGTTGGTCACGTTCTGGGCGCGCACGCCGGGGAACCCGGCCGCCGAGCAGATCTCGCGCACCGCCCTCCAGTCCGCGCCCTCCTCCAGCGCGCGGCTCACCTCGTCGCGCACGCTGCGCGGCATGCGGGAGATGGAGGCGGCGGCGGTACGGGTGGGTGTGGTCGTCATGGCAGCAGCGAGAGGGCAAGGTGTTCACGAGGCATCGAGCGCCTCCTTTCCGGCCGGCGTGATGGTGTAGCGGCGGATGCCCAGGCCGTCCTTGGCGCTGGCGATCAGCTTGCGCTCGGCCAGCGATTCGAGCAGCGCGGGCAGGTCGAGCCTACGGTAGCCGCAGTACTTGAGATCCTGCCCGAGCCGCTGCCCTGCCACCGGCACCCCCTTGGCCGCGTGCAGCAGCTCCAGGATCATGCTCATCGCTTTCTGGTCTTCGGTCATCTGGCTGGTGGAGTGTTGGGTGTTGCGGTGGCTCCGGCTAGCGGGCGCCTTCCAGCCGGCCGATGGCGCGCAGGATTTCGCGGTCCCGCGCTTCATTGGCCTCGGCCACCTCATCGATGCGCGAGTGCAGGCGCACGATCCGCTCCTCATGGGAGGCCTCCAGCTTTGCCAGGCCGGATTGGATCATGCGCTTGAGGCTCTCGATCTCCATCTCGGTGCGCACCACGCGGTTTTCCAGGCTCTTGTGCATCAGGTGGCAGGTCTCGGTTGCCACGTAGCTCTTGCCCTTGGTCACCTCCAGCGGCTGCGGGGTGATCTCGCGCAGCTCGCCGCGCCCGGCGAGCTCGCGCGCGGCGGTGCGCAATTTCAGGTAGAGCCCGGCCAGCGCGGCCAGGGTGAGCAGGAACTGCCCGAGTTCCAGCGGGTTGATTGCGGCATCGGCGAGCATGGTCATGGGGTTGGCGGATGGCGTGGTGAAAGGGCAGCCAGCGCGGCGGCCATGGCGGCGGCCAGCCCGGCGATCCCGTTCGGGGTGCCGAAGCGCGACCAGTCGCCAGGATGGTCGCCGAAAAACGGCTCGGCGATCACCGCCGGGCAGTGGGTGCGCCGCAGGAACTCCGCCCCGCGGTGGCTCGGCCCGCGCCCCTTGCAGCCGCGCGCCGGGTGGCCCGGGAAGGCGGCGCGCATGGCAAGGTGCAGGTCGGTAGCCATGGCAAGCCCGGCCTTGCTGCCGGCCCAGTAGAGCCACTCGTGCCCGCTGGCGCGGCCATCCGCGGCATTGAAGTGCAGCTCCACCGCCAGCCTGGCGCCGAGGGTCTCCAGATGGTTGGCAAGCCATGTCATGGCCGCGGCGTAGCCTCTGCCTTGGTAATCGGCCACCACCACGGCCCGGATGCCATGGCCGGCAAGCAGGTCGGCGAGCAGCCGGCCCAGCTTCAGGTTGTAGTCCCGCTCGGTGGTGTGGCCGTCCGCGGCAGTGGCCCCGCCCTCGCGGCGAGCGCCGGTCATGCGGCTGTGGCCGATGCACAGTGCGATCATGCCTGCGGGGGAGGTGGGCTCCTCTTCACTTGCGGCTGCGCAGGTCCAGCACGGCCTTGGCCCCGCCATCGCCAACGCTAAGGGTGCCCTCGTCCAGGGTGACGCCGACCCGGAACGGGTAGTCCCCCAGCGCACCGCACCCGGGCAACAGCAGCGCCGCGGCCGCCAGCAGCAGCAGCAAGGCGCCGCCGGGCGGCTGCTTCAGCCCTCCCTTGGCCAACAGGCTCCACACCACGGCCGCCAAGGTCATCAATGCTCCGGTGACCTCCGCCACCAGCCCCTCATCCACCACCCCGATGGCAATCAGATACGCGCCGGCTGCGCCCAGGACGTGGCGCACGATCCCCAGAAACTGCTCTTTGCTCATGACGCCCCACACCCGACCACAATCCGCCCCTGCCCGCATCCCGGCGCGGCGCGCAGGGCGCGGAAGGGCGTTACTTCTCAGGACTCCGCAGCCGGCGGGTCGTGATGTAGGCCTTGCGGCGCACGCCATTCCAGAAGTCCGGGTCCTCCTCGGTCTGCCGGATGAACTCCTCCACTTCCCCCGGGTAGTAGAAGACCGTCTGCGGCGTGGGGCGGGCCCGGCGGATGTAACCCACGTCGGCCAGCAGCGAGAGGTTCTTCTTGCTCACGCCGGTGAGCTGGGCGGTGCGGTTGGACGTGGCGCGCAGCACCGGCCGGCCGGGCCGGATCAGGCAGGAGCCGTCGGCCAGCATCAGCTTGACGGCCGGAACCAACCAGGTTTCTCCGGGGTCGGCGGGTGGCGGGGTCATGTCGTGAGCAGGCGGAAGACGGCGGTCACGGCCTGGGAGAGAAAGGATGAGCCGGTCACGGCACCAGCCTTGCGCAGGACGCCGCCGAGCGTCTCGCCGCGCGGCTCGCCGGCAAGCTCGGCCGGGCTTTGCAGCACCGCGAAGCCACGCGCGGTGAGCACGCAGGCCGGATAGGTCGGAGGAAACGGCCCGTCGCCGCAGCGCACCACCCCCTCGGCGAGCAGGTAGTCGATGGTGGCCGCCACCAGGCAGGTCTCACGGGCGGGATCGCTCCAGGCGCAGGCTGGCGGCAGCCTGCGGGCAGCCACCAGTTCCTCCTGGAAGTCGGCCGCCTGGATGTCCAGCGGGCGCGGGAAGGCCGCGTGCAGCTCGCCGAGCACGCCGGCGCAGGCCGCCGTGAAAGAGGCGATGTTGTCGGGCGCCGTCATCTCATCGCAGGTTCATTCCTCCCGTTCCCGTGGCAGTCCGAAGGGCGGGTCTTCCTCCACCCGGCTGCCTCATCCCAGCGGAGCGTTGCACCGTCGAGCTGCAGCTCGCAATTCTCGGGTTAGAATCCGTATGGGCAGAATGACGGGTCCCGGCCCGAGCTGGCGGGCCATCTCCTCGTGGAAACGATGGAACCCCTGTTCCGCCACCCGCACCGCATCCGGTGCCCTGTTCCTTGTGGTTGTTTCGCTCATCGCAGGTTCATTCCTCTAGTTTCTTGTCGTCGTCGCGCCGTTCATCGGATCCTTGCTGGCCTTCCCCCTCACCGAGCCGGTTCAGGTACTCCCCCCACGCCGCATCCCAGTCCCAGTTTCCGTCCCGGTCCTTGACCGGTGTGATCCCTTCCTTTTCGCACCAGGCCAGCATCTCCTCGTCGGTGCCGTAATGCACATCCACCACCAGGCCGTCGTTTTGGTTCTTCCTCATGGCCTCCAATACAGGATTTCAAGCAACTGGAGACACGCATCCCGCCACGGGTGCGTCCCGTCCGGAGCGGCGTGGTTCCAGTGTTTCCTCAACAGCGCGGGATCCGCCAGCTTTTCAAGATGATGCGTCACCACCTCGGTGCCCTTCGGGTCCGCGGTTTCCCAGCTGTAGATGCGCCCTGCGTATTCATCGCCGTCCGCATCCGCCCACTTATCGCGCCGGCCGCGGATCGAGCTGAGGTTATACGGCCGCAATATCACCATGGGTTCCCCGGCCGTCCGGCTGTGGAACAACGCTTTTACCTGGTCCGCGTAACCGACCGGGCCGTGGTCATGCACCCAGTGCAGCAGCTCGTGCATGAGCGTTTTGCGAGCCCTGGCTGGATCCTGCAGCCTGCTCGAAGCCAGACGCAGCTTGCGCCGGATCTTGTTGTAGTCGCCGGCTGCTCTTGGAATCCCACGGCGCACCTCGATGTCGATCTCCGGCAGCATGTCCACCAGATCCGGCGGCAGGAAGTCCACGAAATCCTGCATCGTCCGTTCAATCCACGCCTTCTTCAGCTGGCCCTGCCTCTGCGCCCCCTTGATCGACTTGATCTTGGCTCGGGCCGGTCGTGGGCTGTCCTCCTTCAGCTCGGCGATCAACGCGCTCGCTTGCGCCTCGGTGATCTCCGCATCCACCTGGATCCCGGCGATCGCCAGCGCCTCGTCCACGCTCGTGCTCTCCGGCGGAGGCGCCGCCGCCCCCCCGCCGGCCTTCAGCCGCCCGCCGGCGGCAGTCCCGCCGGTGGCCCGCCGCAGGGCGGCGGCCAGGTCGGGGCCGAGGTCCCGGATGCTGGCTTCCAGCCCCTCGTTGAACTCGCGCTCGACCGGGCGCACCTCGTCGGCCTCGCGCATCACGCCGAGCTCGACGGCCTCGTCGCGGTCCACGTCTTCCACCCCGCAGCCGCTGTTGAACCCCCACGGCCCCCAGGGCACGCCGAAGTCGCGGTTCAGGGAGAGCCAGAACTGCAGGTCGTCCTTGCGCCGCACCTCGCCGAGCGCCGCCTCATGGTAGGGGCGCGGGGCCATCACGGGGCGCACCCGGATGAAGCGCTGCGCTGGGAACACCTCCAGGATGTCCGGATCCTGCCCTTGTTTCCAGTAGCCGTATTCCTGGGCGGCCTCCACCTGGGTGTCGAAGATCAGCTGCAGGCGGGCCAGCGAGCGGATGTCGCGCAGGTCGCTCTCGCGGATCTCCGGGCTGATCTCGCCGGTCTGCGGGTCCACCCGGCCGAGTCCCTCGCGGATCGCCAGCTCGCGCATGTTGGCCACGAACTCCGCCCGGCCGGTCGCCCGCAGCCCGCCGTGGCTCTCGATGGCCCGGTCGTTGGCAAGGTAGTCGCCCAGGTAGTCCTGCATCGCCTGGAGAACCCGCGCGCTCTCCAGCCTGGATGAGAAGAACGCCCGCTCCCGCAGCGCCACCGGCATCCGGCTCCAGGAAAACGAGTCCAAGCCCGACGGCAAGACCCCGCGGCTGCGCAGCTTTTCCAGCGCCTCGGTGAAAGGGATGGGATCGGAGAAGGTCATGCTTCCTCCAGCGCCGCCAGCGCGGCGGCGAACCGGCTCCGGTAGTGCTCGTCGGCCATCCGCGCCGGCTGGGTGCGCCAGGCGTGCATGGCGGTGGCGTGGTCGAGGTGGAATGCCTCGCCGATCGCCGAGAACTTGGAGCCACGCTGGCGCAGGATCACGCAGGCGGCCTGGCGGGCCTCGGCGATCGGCTGGCTGCGGTCGCGCCGGAACAGCCGCGTAGGGTGCATCCCCCAGGCGGCGGCCACCGCGCGCACCACGCCGACCACTTCCGGGTCCGATCCGCCGGAGAGCACCTTGTCGATCATCGCGCGCCTGCGCGCCAGCTCGGCGATCAGCGCGTCGGTGGGCACCAGGTGCAGGCTTCCGGCCAGGGTGTTGAGGGCTTCGGCGTTCATTGCGTCAGGTGCAGTTCAAGTTGCCGTTCCCTCATCCCCTCGGTCCACCGCGCGTGCGCCGTATCCAACGGCACCGCGCCATAGACCCCATCGTGCCCGAGCTTGCCCACGCACTCCACGAACCCCCACGCGCACAACTCGCTCACCCGCGGGCGCACCATCAGCACGGACAGCCCGCAGCCCATGGCCACCTGGCGGGTCGTCGCCGGCCCGTACTTCCGCAGCCAGCTCCACACCATTTCCCGCGCCCCCACCACCCGGTTGCGCAGCTCGTCCCACGACAAGTCCCGTACTTCGCTCGCCTTCATCGCGTTTTTTCCAGTGCGAACACCTCCCGGATTTTGTCCAGGGCGGAGAGGTAGGCGTCCGCCATCCCTTTGTAGTATTCTCGCTGCGCCGATTTGTGCCCGCGTCCCATCGAGAGCCATGCGTAGCCAAACGACTCGGAGGCCAGCCAGTGGCAGTAATCATCCAGCCGCCCGCGCAGCTCCTCCCACTCCAAGTCCCGTACTTCGCTCGCGTTCATGCCGTCTTCCCCCTCCGGTTCTTGACCGTGAACACCAGCCGCCACAGTTGCGGCGCCGAGGCGTCGGCCAGCGCGCACTTGTACTGGCGCGCGCAGATCGCCTCGGCGTAGGCCGGCGGCAGCCCGCGCTCGGCGAGCGTCTTGTGCAGGTTCCACAGCGCCACCCGGCGCGCGTTTCCACCCTCCTTCATCAGCGCGCCGAACGCCTCCACGGGCTCGCCCGCGAGGTTGAGGAAATGCGCCCGCAGCGGCACGAAATCCCGCTGGCTCGCCTCGCTGATCCGCAGGCCGCACACCCGCCGCGCCTCGGCGTGCCGCCACTCGGCGTGCGCCCGCCCGCCCACCGGCGCCCCGGTCGCCTTGGCCGCCGCCCGCGCCAGCTCGGCCAGCCGCCACTTCTGCTTGCCCGAGAGCGGCTTCCAGCCGGCCTCCGCCTGGTAGTCCCGCGCCACGTGGCGCCGGCGACCCGCCGTCGGCCTTCCAGCCGGAGGGGCGCCGGCCGGCGCCTCGTCGGCCGGCCAGTCCTGCAGCTCGTAGTAGCGGATCACGCCGCACCCCCTTTCCCCTGCGCGGTGGCGGCCGGCTGCGGCCCGTCCACCCCGCGCCGGCACCCGCGCTTGAAGTGCGCCTGCAGCGCCCGTTCCAGGTCGATCATGTTGAGGTGCCACGCCCCCAGCTGGCGCGCCGCGCGCGCCAGCCGGTCGTGGTTCTTGGCCGGTCCCACCACGTTGTTGGCGCGCATCCTGAGCGCGAGGACCTCGTGCGCCTCGGCCAGTTCCTCGGCCAGCTCGGTGGCCGTCCAGTGGTCCTCCAGCGCGTCGTGCTCCCCGGAGGTGTCGGTGTTGTCCTCGGCCCACGCGAGCAGCGCGGGGGCCTGCCCCCACAGGTCGGCCACCGCCTGCTCGCTGACCAGTTGCTTCTCGGTTCCGGTCATCGCCCTTTTAACCTCCAAGTTCACGCTTCCTGCCCGCCTCCGGGCGCCATGTCCACAGCGCCGGGTCGTTGTCGGCCAGCCGGCGTTGCGCGATCCTCCGGCGCTCGTCGCGCCGGCCGATCCGCTCGCCCATTTCGAGGCCCGTGCGCCAGGCCAGCCAGGTGCCGATCAGCACCAGCCCGCTCCCGAGCGCCATTGCGATCATCTCGTTGGCAGTCATTTCGTCACCCTCCGTTTTCCGGCTCAGTTCTTCGCCGCCTTCGCCTTCTTCCCGGCCTCCTCGGCCGCCTTCACCGCCTTGCCCAGCTCGATCTTCGCCGGCTTGGCCGAGAAGCTCTCGCTGGTCACCCGCCGCACCCGGATCCGCGCCAGGAAGTCGTCGTCCTCGCGCTCCAGCTTTTCGAGGTCGAGCGCCTCGCTGCACCTCACGAACCCGTCGCGCATCCCCTCCTGGTCGAGCAGCACCAAGGTCAGCTCCTCGTTGGGCACCTCCAGCTTGGAGGTCGTGCGGAACCCCACGCTGCCGTAGGGCGTCTTGAGGCTCTTCTGCTTCTCGAACCACTGCGGGTTGCGCCGCGCCAGCACCTCGGCCTCGGCCTCGGCCGCCGCGATCTCGCCCTGCAGCCGCCCGAAGTCGGCCTCCAGGGTTTCGCCGATCGCGTCCAGCCAGATCCGCTGCGCCTCGGCCTCCAGCGTGGTCATCTGCTGGCTGGCCCGCGCCAGCGTTTCCATCGTCGCCACCAGCGCGGTGAAGTCGCCGGCGGCCGCTTTCGTGTTCACTGTCTTCATGGTTTTCCTTCTCGTCTGTCTTGTTGTTTCCGACTTGTTTCCGACTCGCCGAAAGGCATTGGAGACTACTCCTTCACCGCGGTGCGCAGGCTCCTGTCCACCCGCGCGGCGGCCTCGCTCACGTCGTCGCCGCTCAGCGCCGCCTCCTCGAACACCCGGCGCACCGTGTCCAGGCGGTGCAGCCGGTTGGCCACGCTGGCGATCGCCGGCCCGTGCCCGTTGAGGTGCAGCTCCGGGTAGAGCCCGGCGTGCAGCGCCACCACCTCCGCGCTCGACACCGCCGGGATATGGATGATCGCCACCGCCCGCCTCAATAGCTGCCGGCTTTCCTCGGCGTGCTCGGCGCTCATCCGCGCCAGGTGCCCGGGCAGGGTCAGCAGCACCAGCGCGCAGCGCGTCTCGTTCAAGACCGCCTTGAGGAAGTTGATGAGGTCCCGGCTGAAGTGGTTCGCCTCGTCGATCACCAGCAGCCGCGGCGCCCGCGCCAGCGCCTCCAGCACCCCGCGCTCGGCCGCCCCGGACCCGTTGAACACCGCCGAGAGCCCGATCCCGCGGCCCAGCTCGCTCAGTCCCTGCATGTAGCTGCGCGCCCAGCTCGGGTGCGCCTGCACGTAGGTGCCGCCGAACCGCTCGGCCAGCAGCCGCCCGGTCACGCTCTTGCCCGCGCCGCTATCCCCGCTCATCACCACCAGCCGGTGCTCGTCGCGCTGCCGGCGGGAGGTTTCCACCGCCGCCAGCGCGTCGGCCACGTGGTCGAGCAGCACCACGCCATCGACCACCTCCACCTCCACCCCGGCCCGCGCCCGTGCCAGCGCGGCGGTCACCGCCCGCAGCGCGTTGGCGAGGTTTCCGGTGAAGGTCCCGGCCTTGATCTTCCCCCAGGAGCTTCCGCTGTAGCCCAGCTTCACCGCCCGGGTGAAATCCCCGTCCGGCAGGCCCATCTCCCGTTGCAACCCGGCCAGTTCCGTCACCGGAGCCGCCGCCTTCAGTTCGTCACCCGTCGTTGTCATTGCGTTTGTTGCGGTTGTCACCAGTTGGGGGGAAGCCCCCGGGAGGCCTCAGCGCGCAAGCGCAGGCTGAGGCTCACCCCGGGGGCATGGTCTTCCGGGTCATCCCCCCCAGGCTGATCCCGGAAAATCTGTGCCCGGCCGCGGCTGTCCACACACGCGGCCGGGCTCCGGCCGGCACCGTTATGCCGTGCTTCGTGGTCCAGGAGGGCGCGACCCTCCCGTTCACCACTGCCCGCCTGGCGATCTCCCAGGCCACGGCCGGAAATCTCCACCACCCCGGCCGGCGTGCGCACCGTGGTTTCGCTCACCCCGCCGCCGCCGTCGGGCGTCCAGATCGCGCGGTACTCCGCCCGCACCGCCGCACGGATCGCCCGCACCACGTCCCGGTGGCGCCGGTCCCCGATCGGGCACCCGCACTCCGCGCGGCCCAGCAGCTTCCCGCCCCGCACGATCCACGCGTGCAGCGGCCATTCGCCCAGCGGGTCGAAGTACACCTCCACCTGGCGCCCGTTCCACTCCATCAGCCACGCCGCCTGGAAGATGTACTGCATCTTCACCCCCCACGGCCCCGGTTCCGTCACCGTCACCCCGCCGTCGCGCACCACCCGCTCGGCGCCGGCCGGCGCCGCCAGCCACTCCGCGCCGGCTGCGCGCACCGGCCGCGGGGCCTCCGCCAAGTCCCCCTCCCAGCGCTCTCCCGGCACCCACTTCCCGTAGCGCGGGCTTTCCACCTGGTCGGCGTTCAGCCACCGGATGCACCGCTCCAGCCCGGGCAGGAACTCCTCCAGCCCCACGAAGTGCCGCCGCGGGTCCTCCTTGCCGTCCCGGCACCGCAGGTAAACCCGCGTCTCCTCCTTCATCTCCCCGCGGAACCGCCCCACCTGGCCGGGGAACTCCGCCGCCAGCCGCGTCCACAGCGGCCCGAACCGGTTTTCCACCAGCTTCTGCCGCGGCCGGCCCTTCACGTCGATCCACCGGTCGCCCAACACCCCCAGCACCCGTTTCCCCTGCCACACCCCGCCCTCGATCACGTGGAAATCCGGCATGCACACGTCCCGCTCCACCCGCAGCAGGTGCCCGGCCGTCTCCGGCCCCCGGTACGCCTGCATCGGCCGGATGACGTAGCTCCACGCCGGGATGAAGCTGCTCGCCTCGTCGTGGCTCAGCAGCAGCTGGAAGCGCCCCAGCATCACCTTGTAACGGTCGCTGCACCGGCCCACCCCGCCCCACGGCCACGGGATCCACACCCCCAAATTGATCGTCCCGTCGTCGTGGCTCATCTTCTCCCCCGCGTAGAGCCGCCGGTCCTCCGCCCAGTGGCGCCGCAGGTCCCCGCGGCTCGACGGCCCGCCGGTCGCCATCCACTTCTCCCCCTGCCGGTGGTAGCCCACCAGCGCCCGTGCCCTCCGGCACACAACCCGTGCCGCCTCCGGGATCGAGTGCTTGCTCTCGTTGCGCTCCCACCCGATCTCCGGGTGGCGCTCCAGGAACAGGTCCCACGCCATCCGCGCGCTCCCGTCGGTGCGCGTCCGGTTCGTCCGCAGGAAGATCCGCGCCAGCTCCCGCTGGTGCTCCGGGTCCTCCAGACTCACCTCCGCCGGCCGGCCCACCGGCTGCCGACCCGTATCCCAGCCGTGGATCATCGCTCCTCCTCCTCGGCCAGCCGTTGCAGTTCTGCCAGGCACCGCGAAATCGTCGCCACCAGCAAGGCCCGGTAGGCCCTCCGCTCCGGTGTGCCTCGGTAGCTCGCCGGGGCCGGGGGACACTTCGCCTTCTGCCGCTTCGGGCCGATCTGGAACGCGCTCTTTATCATGGCTACTTGACCTCGAAATTGCGGACCCACTTCGGCACCGTCTGGATGAGCGCCCGGAACGCGTTCACCAGCTCGATCGCCAACCCCTCATCCAGCTCGTCGCGCCGTTCCGGCACCCGGCTGAACCCATTGCCCGCCGTCCGTAGCGCCGCCGGCAGCAACCCTTTCAGCCGCCCCCCCACCGGGTCCCATTCCAAGTAGACCGGATCCCGCCGCGTTTTGTCCCGGGTCGCCTCCGCTCCCGTCGCCGCCCGCAGTGCCAGCGCCAAGCTCAGGCTGCCGTCATCCACCTTCTCCAGCGCCTCCTCGGCCGACCGGCTCCCCCGCTCCGCCATGTCCATCAGCTCTTCCAACCGGTGGAAATCCGTCCGGCTCGCCACATGCCCCATCGCCAGCCGGCGCAGGCTCGTGTGCTCCGCCCGTTCCGTCAGCAGGTGCTCCCACTCGTCCCACCCGTCGCTGCCCGGCTCCGGGCACGCCGCCTCCACCTCCTCCATCCGTTCCCCCACCCCCTCATGCACCATCACCCGTCCCGCGCACGTCATCCACCGGTAGGCCGTCCGCCGCGGCAGGCCGATTTCAGCCAAGGCTGAGTCGAAGGTGATTTCCTTCGATGTGCCACGTGGCACATCGAAGGATTTGTGCACCGCGCCAGGCACCAAATTGGCCCGAGGGTCAGCCGCCGTCTCCCGGTGCAGCCAGATCAGCCGCAATCCAGCCAGCAGCGCCGCCCGGCACCCGCGCCGCGCGTGGTCGGCCGCCTCCGCCGCCAGCCCCCGCGCCTCCTCCACCACCGCCGCCACCACGTCCGGCGCCCCGTCCACCTCCACCACCTCCGCCGCGTGCCCCCGACCGGCTCGCGCCGGACCCGTCTGTTGTCTCGTTGCCAGTTTCATGCTCGAAATTCTCCCCCCGGTCACTCTTGCCCCGCCACCAGCCTCACCTCAGTCTCCACCCATGCCCCGCAGCACGGACATTGAAGCCGGGATCCTCGTGTGGCTCCTGAGCCTGGAGGAACGCATGGCGGCGCTGCAGCGGTCTGTGGGACGGCTTGAGGCCGATCAGCTCGCTGGTCGCACGGTGGCCTCTCAGCTGGCCGAGCTTCGCGGCCTCCTGCAGGATCTGCTGCCGCTGCTGCATACCCCAGCGCCTCCCTCACATGCTCCGCCCGCTGCCGGTTCCCCTCCTCCAACGCCAGCCCCTCCGCCGCCGACAGGCAACCAACCGCTTCCCTGATCGCGGGCGTGCCCGTCTCGGCCATCTTCCGGCCCATCCACTCCCGGACCCCGCGATCCATCCAATCCGTCCGGGTCGGCGCTGGCGTCTCCTCCAGCAGCTCCTGCACGATCGTGCTCCTCCCCTCCGCCCGCGCCACCCGATTCATCGCCCGGTCCAGCGCCCATGTCCGATCCCGCTCCCCGCGCAGCAGGCATCCCAGCCGCGCTTCCTTCAGCAGCACCCACGCCCGGTCCAGCAACTCCAGCGTCCGGCTCATCCCACCTTTCCCTCCCGTTGCAGCCTCTCCCACGCCGCCAGCAGCCGCCGGCTCCCCCTCTCCCCTGTCAGCACCCGGTATAGGTGCGTCCGTTCCACTCCCAGATTCTCCGCAGCCGTCGTGATCCCTGGAAACTTCACCCTCGCAGGCGGGTTCGCGATGCGTTCATGCCGGCGCACCGCCCGCCGGAACGCCGCCTCCAGGTTCTCCAGCGTCAGCTTGTAGGTGGTCATCAGCTGGCCCTCCTCGACGGCAGCTGATCGATCGCCCTCAGAATCCGCCGGCTCTCACGGTGGCCCCGCAGCACCCGGTTCAGGTGCCACAGCGTAACCCCCAGCAACGGCGCCGCATCGCGCTGCGTCCACCCCCTTCTTGACAGTAGATCGCGCGCCTGATTTAGCTCGCGGCCGGTCGTTTGCCTCGGCAACATGGCGACGTTTTGAGACTTCCCGAGACCCGTTGCAAGAGGAAAGTGAGACTCCAAGAGATTTTTTGATACGCACCGATGCGCTGGCGGTACGATTGGGAGTCCACGTACAAGACCTCCCAGAATCGCTGGGCGTCTCGCGCGCCAGCCTTTTTGCCTATCGGGCGGGCAAGCGCCCCATCACCAGCAAAGCCTGGCGGAAGCTCGAAGCGGCCGAGCGGGCGGCCGGGATCCCAGCCGAGCCGCCGACCGCCGGCGGCCACTCCGCCACCCCGGCGCCGACCCCCGGCCGCGACCCCGCCTCACCCTCGCCGCCGCCCGACCAGGTCCTCCACTCCCTCGCCCGCCTGACCGCCCGCCTCGACGCCATCGAGGCCCTCCTCCACGACCTCCTCGCCCGCCTCGACGACCGCCCCTCCTGATCCCCCTCCCGGCACTTTCTGGTTGCCCCCTGGTCGGCGGCGGATAGAACGCCATCGCCATGGAAGCCAAAACCCTCATTTCCAAGATCTACAAGGCCCTCGCAATCCTCGGCTCGGTTCTCGGTTTGTGGTGGTTCGTCAGCGGCCTGCTCGCCGCTTTTGGCGCCGGCCTGCTCGAGGAACAGGACGGCGCCGCCCAATACGTCACCGGCATGGAGCAACTCCTCCGTGGCGTTATGGTCCTGGGCGGATCCTTGTCCCTCTGGTGGATGGGCGAAGTCGTCGATCTTCTCGCCAGGATCGTCGAAAACACCTCCACCCGCCGCAGCCATCAGGATGACCGTCGCTCCTCCCAGCCGCCGTCCTCCACCCCCAGATCGCCCAGGCGCCGCGACGACGACGATGACAAAACCGGCCCCCCGAACTACGTCCTCGGCTAGCGGTCACCCACCCTTTTCTCCCCCCGTCCTTCCACCCTTTTCTACCGCCCTTCCGAAAAGGGTCGCATCTTGACTGCCTCCTCCGACCCCCTTTTTCCCCCGATCCCCTGCTTTTCCAGCCCTAACTCCCCCCTTCTTTCCACCATCTTCCACCCCTTTCCACCCTTTTCCCTAATTTCCGCTGGTCGCAGAGGAAGTGTTCTACGCGCCGTGAGCGGGGGAGGCCGGTGATCCGGAAGGGCGGGGGATTACTCGGTGACGACCGAGCAGGCGTTCCGGATGAGGTCGTAGAAGCTCTGGGCGTCGAGCGAGGCGCCGCCGACGAGGGCGCCGTCGATGTCCGGGCAGGCCATCAGCTCGGCGGCATTGGACGGCTTGACGCTGCCGCCGTATTGGATGCGCAGCTTGTGGGCCACGGCGTCGCCGAACTTATTGGCGACCAGGCCGCGGACGAACGCGTGGGCTTCCTGGGCCTGGTCGGTGGTGGCAGTGACGCCGGTGCCGATGGCCCACACCGGCTCGTAGGCGATCACGGTGTCGGCCATGTCGCGCTCGGTCAGGCCGTCGAGGCCGACGTTGACCTGGCGGGAGAGGACCTCCTCGAGCTTGCCGGCCTGGCGTTCGGCGAGGGTTTCGCCGATGCAGAAGATCGGCTTGAGGTTGGCCCCGCGGGCCTTCTTGAGCTTGGCGTTGATGATCTCGTCGGTCTCGCCGTAGATCGAGCGGCGCTCGCTGTGGCCGAGGATCACGTAGTGGAGGAAGAACTCCTTGAGCATCAGCATGCTGATCTCGCCGGTGTAGGCGCCGGAGTCGAACTGGGAGCCGTTCTGGGCGGCGAGCTGGACCGGCGAGTTGGCGCCGGACAGCACCTCGACGGCCTTGGCCAGCGACACGAACGGCGGGGCGATCACGATGTCGCAGGGGAAGCCTTGGTCCTTGAGGCGGAGCAGGAAGCTCTTGAGGAAGTCCCCGGTTTCGGAGGGCCCCTTGTTCATCTTCCAGTTGGCGGCGAGGATCGGTTTGCGCGGGATGGGCATGGCGGGTGGAGAGTGAGGAGTGACGAGTGGCGAGTGGCGAGTGACGAGTGCCTGCCCTTCGTAGCCCGCCTTGCCGGCCATAGCGCGAAGCGCGACGGCCGGAGGGCGAAGAAGGGGCGAGTGGCGAGTGGCGAGTGGGGAGTGGGGAGTGACGAGTGACGAGTGCCTGCCCTTCGTAGCCCGCCTTGCCGGCCATAGCGCGAAGCGCGACGGCCGGAGGGCGAAGGAGGGGCGGGTGGGGGCGTTGTGCCGGGCACCCTCTGGATTTCAGCGTTTCAGCATTTCAGCATTTCAGCTTTTCAGTCAGGGCGGTCACGCCGGGGAGTTCCTTGCCCTCGAGGAACTCGAGGCTGGCGCCGCCGCCGGTCGAGCAATGGGTCACCTTGTCGGCGACGCCGGCCTGTTTGGCGGCGGTGGCGGTGTCTCCGCCGCCGATCACGGTGGTGGCACCGGCGGCGGTGGCGGCGGCGATGGCGGCGGCCATGGCGCGGGTGGTGGCGGCGAAGGCGTCGTATTCGAACACCCCGGGCGGGCCGTTCCAGACGATCGTGCGGGCGGCGGCGATCACCGCGGCGAAGCGCGCGCGGGTTTGCGGGCCGCCGTCGAGGCCCATCCAGCCGGCGGGGATGCCCTCGGCGGTGGTGGCCGGGCGGGTGGCGGCGTCGGGCGAGAACTTGTCGGCGCACACGAAGTCGACCGGCAGGTGGAGCTTGACGCCGCGTTCGGCGGCCTTGGCGGCGAGCGATTCGACGATCGTGGCGCCCTCGGGGTCGAACAGGCTGGTGCCGATTGGCATGCCGTCGAGCACCTTGAGGAAGGTGTAGGCCATGCCGCCGCCGATGATGATGTCGTCGGCCTTGTCCAACAGGTTGGTGATGAGCGGGATCTTGTCGGCGATCTTGGCGCCGCCGAGGATTGCGAGCAGCGGGCGCCGCGGGTTGTCCAGCACGGCGGTGAACGCGTTGATCTCGGCCTCCATCAGGAAGCCGGCCGCGCGCTGGGGCAGGTCGACGCCGACCATCGAGCTGTGGGCGCGGTGGGCGGTGCCGAAGGCGTCGTTGACGTAGACGTCGCCGAGCCGGCTGAGGCTGGCGCGGAACGCCGCGACGGCCGCCGGATCGGCCTTTTGGGAGGTGCCGTCGGCGAGCTTGACCTTGCCCTCTTCCTCGATGTGGAAGCGGAGGTTTTCGAGCAGCACGACCTCTCCGGGGCGCAGCGTGCCGGCGGCGCAGGCGGCCTCGACCTCGGGCCCGACGCAGTCGTCGAGGAACTTCACCGGCCGTTCCAGCAGGCGTGCCAGCTCGTCGGCCACCGGCCGCAGCGAGAACTTGGCATCGCGCCTGCCGTCGGGCCGGCCGAGGTGGGACATCAGGACGACCGCCGCGCCGGCGTCCAGGGCGTGGCGGATCGTCGGCAGGGCGGCGACGATCCGCTGGTTGTTGGTGATCGCCCCGGTGTCCTTGTCCTGCGGGACGTTGAAGTCGACGCGGATCAGGACCCGCCGGCCGGCGAGGTCGAGGTCGCGGATGCTGAGCTTCATGGTCAGATCCCCTTTTCGACGATGTCGTTCATCAGGTCGATGACGCGGTTGGAGTAGCCCCACTCGTTGTCGTACCAGCTGACGAGCTTGAAGAACTTGTCGTTGAGTTCGATGCCGGAGCCGGCGTCGTAGATCGACGAGTGGGCGTCGTGGATGAAGTCGGTGGAGACGACCTCGTCCTCGGTGTAGGCGAGGAAGCCCTTGAGGTAGGTTTCGGAGGCCTTCTTCATCGCGGCGTTGATCTCCTTCAGCGAGGTGGACTTCTCGGTCTTGACGGTGAGGTCGACGACCGAGACGGTCGGGGTGGGGACGCGGAAGGCCATGCCGGTGAGCTTGCCCTTGACGGCGGGGATGGCGAGGCCGACGGCCTTGGCGGCGCCGGTGGTCGAGGGGATGATGTTGATCGCCGCGGTGCGGCCGCCCTTCCAGTCCTTCTTGGACGGTCCGTCGACGGTCTTCTGGGTGGCGGTGTAGGCGTGGATGGTGGTCATCAGGCCCTCGACGATGCCGAAGCCCTCCTTGAGGAGGACATGGACGACGGGGGCGAGGCAGTTGGTGGTGCAGCTGGCGTTGGAGATGATGTTGTGCTTCTTGGGGTCGTAGGCCTCGTCGTTGACGCCCTGGACGATGGTGGCGATGCCGTCGCCCTTGCCTGGGGCGGAGATGATCACCTTCTTGGCGCCGGCCTTGAGGTGGCCGCCGGCGGCCTCCTCGGAGGTGAACAGGCCGGTGCACTCGATGACCACGTCGACGCCGAGGTCCTTCCACGGGAGGGCGGCGGGGCCTTCCTTGATGGCGAGGCACTTGATCTCGTGGCCGTTGACCACCAGCAGGTCGTCCTCGGCGACGCTGGCGGAGGATTTCTTGGAGGTCACGGTGCCGGTGAAGCGGCCCTGGGTGGAATCGTACTTGAGGAGGTAGGCGAGGTTGTCGGCGGGGACGAGGTCGTTGACGGCGACGACGTTGAACTTGGAGCCGAGGTAGCCTTTTTCGACGAGGGCGCGGAACACGAGGCGGCCGATGCGGCCGAAACCATTGATGGCGATGTTGGTCATGGATTGGATGGTGGTTGGCACGGCGGGGCGGCCGGCACAGGTCTGGTGAGGCGCGGGGCGAGAGGCGGCGGTCGCCACAACGAACCCGGCCCGGCCGGGATGATAGCGGCCGCCGAGGAGGCGTCAACCTTCGGATGCGCCCGGGCCCGGATTCACCCGCGGGGCCGGGGGGTTGGGGGTGGGGGTGGGACGACCCGCTCGCGGTGGATGAGCATCTTGACCGGCTGGCGCGGAGCCACCCCGTCGGCACGGTGGAACACCACCCACGTCCGCTCCTCCGGGCCCTGCTCGAGCGCCTGCGAGAACAGTCGTTCGAGCCGCCCGCCGGCGGCGGCCACGCCGGCTTGGATCGGCAGCGTGCGGCCCGGCCCGAGCTGGCGGCGGAGCGGCCGGCCGGGGTTCAGCACCAGTTTCTCCTCTCCGAGCACCAGGGCCACCGGCTGCGGGGCGACGTTGACGATCGTCAGCGAGCCGGCCGGGGCGACCGCCGGGGTGTCCGGCAGGACGAGCGCGCGCGGCTGGTCCCATGACGCGGCTTCCGGATCGCGCCACAGCAGCAGGATGAAGCCGCCGGTTTCCGGCCGTGCGGCCCGCAGCCACGGTGCGGACTGGCCGTCGGCCCCGGCCTCGCGCAGCAGCACGGGGCCGGCGCCGGCCGGGACCGGGACCGCCTCACTCAGGCGGCCGAGCATCAGCCGCAGCTCGGCCGCCTGCTCCCCTTGGCCGGGCTTGTCGGCGAGGCCCACGATGACGCGGCGCGGCGGGATGCTGCCGGGCGGCGGCTCGAGTTCGTGGCGCACCCCGTCGCGCACTTCCTGCATGAACGGCGGGGCGTCGCCCACCGGCCAGACCCGCAGCGTGCGCGGCGGCGGCTTGGCGGCGGTCGACGCCTGCTGGCCGGGCGCGTGGGTCGGAACCGCGGTCGCGAGCAGGACGGGGAGCAGGAATCGGATGGGGCGCATCGTCATGAAAGGAAACCATCAAACCGTGGAAAAAACCCTTCACTGCGGCCCGGGTTTGGCAAGGCCGGGCGGCGTGGGCGGGTTGGCGGGTCAGCGCCACATTGGGGTGGGGAAGTCGCGGTAGCCGCGGGCGAAGGCGCGGGGGTAGGCGAGTTCGGCGTGGACGAGGTGGGGGATGTCGGCGGGGTGGAGCGGGTGTTGTTGGACGCGCAGCGGGTTGCGGGCGCCGGCCTCGCGGATCTGGGCGGCGTAGTGGTGGAAGAACTCCTTCAGGGGCAGGCGGGTGGGGGTGAGGGGGTGCATGCAGTCGTGGAGGTCGTGGGGGTTGTCGACCCAGATGCGGGGCAGCATGGCCTGGTAGTCGTCGGTGCCCGGCGAGGGGGTGCAGACGGTGAAGCTGAACTGGGCGGGGGGGATCTCGCGGACGTAGCGGCGGAGGCGGTCGAACTCGTCGAGGTCGGACTCGGGCATCAGCATGAAGCCGGCGTGGACCGCGATGCCGAGCGAGCGCAGCCGGTCGTGGGCGAGCTGGTTCTGGGCGACGGTCGAGCCCTTGCGGGTGGCGCGGAGCTGCTCGTCGGTCGGGAACTCGAAGCCGAGGAACGCCCCGTCGAGGCCGAGGGCGCGCCAGCGCTCGAACAGGTCGGGCGAGCGGTTGACGGTGGTCGAGCGGGCCCAGGCGAAGTAGTGCTTGCGGACGTGGCGGCGCTCGAGTTCGTCGGCCAGCTGGTGGGAGAACTGCTCGTCGATGAAGTTCTCGTCGTCGCAGAAGTAGATGTGGTCGGTGGCGAGGCCGGCGATCTCGTCGGCGACGGCCTCGACCGGGCGCGGTTGGTGGCGGCCGCCGAAGAGCTTGGGGACGATGCAGAACGAGCACTTCATGCGGCAGCCGAACGAGGTGCGGACCATCGAGGTGGCCGGGAACAGGCGGGCGAAGCGGGGGGCGTTCTCGCTGACCCAGACGCAGAAGTAGCGGCGCGGGTCCCACAGGTCGCGTCGTGGTGCGGGCAGCACCGCCGGGTCTGGGAACTGCGGCCAGTCGTCGGCATCGCTGCTCCCTTGCCCCGGCACCCGCACGCCAGGGATCTTGCCGTTGGCGAAGGGTTCGCCGACGGCCACGCGGCCGACCAGTTCGCGGAACGGCCCGCACCCTTCGCCGCGGACGATCGCGTCGATGGCGTCGATTTCGTAATCCTCGGGGGCCACCGTCGCGTGGTGGCCGCCGACGATCACCCGGCACCGGGGGCACGCGGATTTCACCAGCCGCGCCAGTTCCTTGACCCGGCTGCCCTCGTGCGAATAGCCGGTGATGCCGACGACATCCGGTGCCATGCGGCGCAGCGCGCGGGCCAGCGCGTGCTCCTCGTGCCAGGTGAAGCGCAGGTCAAGCACCCGCACCTCGTGTTCGGGCACGGCGGCGGCGAGGTAGCCGAGCTCGATCGGCTCGAGCAGCTGGAACCGGTGCAGCGCGCGCACCGAGCCGAGCCGCGCCTTGGGCTTGACCAGCAGGATCCGCAGCCGGCGGCGCTTGCCCGTGGCGATCACCATGGAGGCGATATAGCAGATCCCGCGCGCGGATCCAGCGTTGTCCGCAGGGCCGCCCGCCGGCAGCGGGCGGGCGCCAGGAGCCGGGGCACATTGGGGGGCGCCAGCGCCTTGCGCTGCCAAGGCCCGACCGGGCGGGGCGCACGGGCCTACATCCGGCGGATGCGGACGTTGCGGAACCAGACGTCGTGGCCGTGGTCCTGGAAGCCGACATGGCCGGTGCGCGGCAGGGCCTTGAGCGCGGTGCCGAACTTGTTCGGCGAGCCGTCGGGGTTTTTGTTCGGGGTGTCCCACGCGTCGAGGTCGAGGTCCTGGACCTTGGTGCCGTTGATGTGGACGACCAGTTTCGAGCCGCGGGCCTCGAGGCGGAAGCGGTTCCACTGGCCGGCGGGCTTCTCGGGCATCGAGTCGGCGGCCTTGGCGTCGTAGAGCGCGCCGGTGTTGTGCTTGTCGGGCTCCGCGCCGTGGGAGTCGAAGACTTGGATTTCGAACCCCTTCTGGACCGGGTCGTCGGGGTTGCTGCGGAAGAAGATCCCGCTGTTGCAGCCCGGGCTGACCTTGAACTCGAGCTCGAGCACGAAGTCGCCGTAGGTGTCGCGGGTCCACAGGTAGCTGGCCTCGGGCTGGCGGCCGATTGCCGGCGGGCCGTCGCGGTCCGGGATGACGCGCCAGACCGCCGGCCGGTCCGGCTTGACGAACCAGCCGTCGAGGTCGCGGCCGTTGGACAGGTCGGTCCAGCCGGCATCCTGGCCGCTGGCATGGATGACGAGGGCGGCGAACACGGCCGCCGTTGTGGAGGTGCGGAGCATTGGATTGGTGGGTTGGGGTGGCAGGTCGGGGGCGACCCGGCGCCGCGGTTTCCGCGGGCGGGCACCGCGGCAGATACGCCCGCCGCCGGCGCATCTGTCGCATTCGCGACTTGCCAACCGGTCCGGGTTTCCTGCAGCATGGCTCCATCGCACCTGTCGATGGGCCCGCGGAGGATCACCAGGCCTTGGACCGGAGCCGACGCCCCGCCCGTGATCGGCGGCACGTCGGGCGGCGGGCCGCGGCGCCGTGCCGAGCCCACCGGGCAGCGGGCCGACTCCGTGCTGTTGGTCGAACGCCTCAGCCAGGAACCGCACCACCGCCCGCATTACGCCCGGCGGCGGATCGGCCCGGCCGGCTGGCGGCGCCTGGCGCTGACGGCGGGGGTGTTGCTGCTGGTGTGCCTGCTCGTGTGGTGGGTGGCGACCAAGTGAGCGCGGCCGGTCACTCGACCACCACCGGGGTGCCGACGGCCACGTTGTCGAAGAACTTGCGCGCCATGTGGTCGGGCATGCGCACGCAGCCGTGGGACGCGTTGTAGCCGGGCAGGTAGCCGCTGTGCATGCCGATGCCTTGGTAGAAGCGCATGAAGTTGGGCATGTCGGCGCCCTCGAACACGCACCCGGGCGGCGTCCTGTCCCTGGTGGTGTCGACGTCGTCGTTGACCACCTGGCCGGTCGCGACGTCGCGGAACACCCCGTAGAGGCTCGAGCGGTGCTGGCGCCGCTTGTCGAGGATCCGGTAGTTGCCCGCCGGCGTGTCGTGCCCCTCCTTGCCGGTCGAGATCTTCGACACCCCCACCAGCTGCTCACCGCGGTAAAAATACGCCTTCTGCAGGTGCAGGTTGATCCGGATCGCCGGCGGCCCGGCCACCCCGTCGCCGTCCCAGTACGACACATCGTCGCGCAGCCCGCCCGCGGGCGCCTGGCCGGCCACCCCGCCGAAGCTCGCGAGGTAGCCGCTCGACTGCGGCCCGCCGTGCGGAGCGCAGCAGGCGATCACCAGCGGAACGACGAGGGCGGACAGGTTGGGCAGGCGGAACTTCATGCGGATTGCGGCGCGCGCGCGGAGCAAACACCCGGATCGCCCGCGGGTCAAGCGGCGGCCAGCCGGCCGTTCCCGGGCTGTTCCCGGGGCTTGCTTCGGCGCGGCAGCGTGCTACCAGTGCGCCCCACGCCCACCGCCATGCCCACCTACGAGTACCAGTGCCAGGCCTGCGGCCACCGCTTTGAGGTGTTCCAGCGAATGAGCGACCCGAAGCTGGAACACTGCCCGCAGGACGGTTGCGGCGGCCACGTCCGCCGCCTGCCGGGCCCCGGCGCCGGCGTGATCTTCAAGGGCTCGGGCTTCTATCAGACCGACTACCGCTCGGAGTCGTACCGCAAGGCGCAACGCAGCGAAGGCAAGGCCGCCGACAGCAAGCCTGCGGAAAGCAAGCCTGCGGAAAGCAAGCCGGCCGATGGCAAGCCCGGCGGGTCCGGCCCCGCGTGCGGCAGCGCGGCCGCCTGAGAGCTTCTCAACCGCCCGCCGGCCTGCTACACCGCCCCGCATGGCCGCAAGGCAGGAACCGGAAGACCACCACCACGGCTGCGGGCGCCGCCTGCTGGTGCTGTGCGTGCTGGTGCTGCTGGCGGGCTTCGCCGCCGCCTTGTGGTTCATCGCCCAGCCGCAGGACATGGCACGGATCGCCGGCTACCGCGGCACCGCGCCGGACGCCGGCCGCGACCTGGGGCGGGTGCTGCAGCACTCGATCGAGGGCGGCTACAAGCTGGCCCTCAGCGAGGACGAGATCAACCGCTACCTGCAACGCACCCTCGCCGCCCGCCAGGGCGGGTGGCTCGGCCGCTGGGTGTCGCTCGACGGCGCCGCCGTCCGCCTCGAGCAGGACCGCGCCGAGGTGGTGCTCGTCCGCTCGGTCGCCGGCCGCCCGCTCACCGTCTCGATGTTCCTCAGCATCGACCAGACCGAGGCGCCCGATGGCCGCGTCACCACCTACCTCAACCGCCACGGCGGCCGCTACCTCGAACAGCTGCCGTTCCTCCACCGCGGCGGGCGCTTCGGACGGCTGGTCGTTCCCCAAGGCTTCCTGGTGCTGGTCCTCGGCTCGTTCGAGCGCCTCGCCGCCGCCTACCAGCACGAACTCAGCCTCGCCTTCGAGGAGATGGCGCGGATCCGCTTCGAACCACACCAGCTGGTGCTCGACCCCAACCCCCCGGCCCCCGCGGCGATCGGGGGGTTCTAACATACCACGATGCGCGGCGCGCAGGTCAGCGGCAGGCTGCGGGCATGGGCGGCACTCGCCACCCTGGCCTTGGCTCCGGCGGCTCCGGCGGCCGAACCGGAGGCGCCGCGCGCGGTGCCGGTGCCCGCGGAAGCGCAGCCGGCGCCCGGGCCTGCGGCGCCGCGCGCGCAGAAGTCGGTGAGCCGCAGCGGGCAGTTCGTGATCCACGGGTCGGGGCCGGCCGAGCGCGGGTCGGTGGCGGTGATGGCGGAGGACACCAAGGCCGGCCTGCTGCGGCTGCTGATCGCCGAGGACGAGTGGAAGTCGCCGGTGGTGGTCGTGCTCCACGGCGACCCGCGCCCGCGCCGCAGCGTGGAGTCGCAGCTGCTGGTGATCGAAAACCAGTACCGCCTGCAGCTCGACGTCTTCCCCTCCCGCGGCATCGACCACGAGCGCTTCGAGCACGCGGTGCTGGCGATGCTGGTGTGCGAATGGACGTTGCGCGGCCGCCCCGGCGACGAGGTCGCCGGCCAGCGCCTGCAGGTGCGGCCGTGGCTGGTCGAGGGCCTGCGCGAGGCGGTGCGCTGGCGCAGCCAGCAGGGCGACCGCCGCCTCTACGCGGCGATGTTCGAGAGCGGCGGGCTGTTCCGGCTCGACGACCTGCTGGCGGCCGGCGAGCGCGAGTTCGACCGCCTCGACGGGGCGATGCGCGCGGCGTTCCGGGTTTCGGCCGGAGCGCTGGTGCTGGCGCTGCTCGAACAGCCCGAGGGCCGCGCCGCGTTCCGCGCGATGCTCGGCGAGGTCGCCGTGTTCGACGGCGAGGCGCCGCTGCTGCTGCGCAAGCACTTCCCCGACCTCAACCTCTCGGAAAAGAGCCTCGCCAAGTGGTGGGCGCTGCAGATCGCCAACATGTCCGAACCCCCGTTGACCGAGGCGCTGTCGGTGACCGACACCGACGCCGCCCTCGACGCCGCGCTGCAGCTCCACGTCCCCGACGCCGAGGGCCTCGCCACCGCCGTCGCGCTCGACCAGGCCGCCGCCGTCGCCGCGCTGCCGGAAGCCGACCGGGCCGCCGCGGTGCGCCCCGCCCAGGACGCCCTGGTGCGCCTCAGCTACCGCTGCTTCCCCTCGTTCCGCCCGCTGCTCGAGGACTATCAGCAACTGCTCCACAAGCTCGTCGAAGGCCGGACCGCCGGCGTCGATGCCCGCCTCGCCGAGCTCGCGGAGATCCGCCGCACGATGGTCGCGCGGGCCGCCGACGGCCGCGACTACCTCGACTGGTTCGAGATCACCCGCGCCCGGGACACCAGCGGCGAGTTCGACGACTACCTGCGCATGAAGGACGACCTCCGCCGCGAGCGGTCCGGCGGCACCGACCCGGTCTCGCGCTACCTCGACCTCATCCAACAGACCTTCGCCCGCCAGGGCGCCGGACCGCCGGACGGCCCGCCGCGCGCCGACGCTCCCGACCTGCCCGTCCTGCCCGGAAGCCCCTGACCACCCCCGGCGCCCGCGGGAAACCCTCCCCGGGCGGGCCATCGCCGCCGCAGCCGGCCCGCGCCGCCCCGACCCTCCCCCGAAAAGGAAGCGGGCGCCGGGGTTCCTCTTCCCGGCGCCCGCCACTCCTCACGAAGTGTTGTGTCCTTGCGGCGATGATCCTGCCACCACCACGCAAAACCCGACATTCCGTGATCGCGTAGGGGCAAGCCGCCGGCCGCCCCTTCTTCGCCCTGCGGCCGTCGCGCTCAGTGAGTGACGAGTGGCGAGTGGCGAGTGACGAGTGGAAGGCAAGAGCCTCGCGCGAAGCACTTTCTTTCACTCGCCACTCGTCACTCGCCACTCGTCACTCGCCCCCCCCCGCCACCACAGGGCCCGCCACAACAGCTGATAGACCCGGCGCCGCGCCACCTTCGGGCGCCGGGCCAGCGCCTCCCAGCCGATCCCGTCCAACAGGTCGAGCGTTTCCGCGGCCAGCAGCGCGGGCAGCACGCTGGCGGCCCGCAGCCGGCGCCCGCGCACCGCCGCGGCGTAGCGCAGCCCGCTGGCGATCCCCTGCCGTGCCCGTGCCCGCCATGCGCCGTGCGTTGCCAGCAGGCCGGCGCGGTCGCGGGGGTCGGTGGCCGGCAGGTAGCAGCGTCCCTGCGCGAGGTCGGCCGGCAGGTCGCGCAGGATGTTCACCAGCTGCAGCCCCTTGCCGTAGTCGATCCCGAGCCGCGCCATCTCCGCCGTGTCGAGCCGCGCAAACCGCCCTCCCAGCACGGTTGCCGCCAGCCCGGTCCAGAACTCGCCGACGCAGCCGGCGACGCGGAACGTGTAGTCGTCGAGCTCGGCCGCCGTGAGCGCCACCGGCCGGGCCGCGTCGCCGGCCCCGAACCGCAGCAGGTCGAGCCGCTGGCCGGAGATGATCGTCGCCACCACCCGCCGCACCGCCGCCGCCTCGGCCGCGGGCAGCGACCCGAGCCAGCCGAGGCAGGCGTCGAGGCGCTCAAGCAGCACCCGCTCCCCCGGATGGGGGTGGCCGGCAAGCACCGCCGCCAGTTCGCCGCGCCAGCCGCCCACCTCGGCCGCCCCGGCCGCCCCGGCCACCTCGGCCGCAAACCCATCCAGCCAGCCGAGCCGGTGCCGCGCGTCGGCCCCCGGCATGTCGGCCAGCGTATCGCTTGCCCGCGCCAGCAGGTACGCCAGACTGGTCGGGCCGCGCATCGCCGCCGGCAACAGCCGCAACGACCACGCGAACGACCGCGAGACGTCCGCCACGACGCGCCCCAATCCATCCGGTCGACGATCGGCCACGCCACCAACACGCCCGCCCCGCCCGCCCGGCGCAAGCCGCAATCTCGTGCTCGCCTACGTCCACATCCCGTTCTGCCACCGGGTCTGCCCCTACTGCTCGTTCTACAAGCACACCCCCGGCGCCACCCGCATCGCCGACTTCGTCGCCGCCGTCCTCGCCGAGGCCCACGCCCGCGCCGCCACCCTGCCCGCCCCGCCCCGCACCCTCTACCTCGGCGGCGGCACCCCGTCGATGCTCTCGCCCGCCCACCTCGCCCGCCTGTTAGACGGCCTGCGGCAGGCCCTCGGCCGCGACCGCTTCGAGGAACTGACGCTGGAGGCCAACCCGGCGACCTTCGACGCCGCCAAGGCGCGCCGCTTCGCCGCGCTGGGGGTGACCCGCGTTTCGCTCGGCGTCCAGTCGTTCGACGCCGCGGTGCTCGCCACCTTGGGCCGCGAGCACTCGCCGGCGCAGGCGCGCGCGTCGGCCGCCGTCCTGCGTGACGCCGGCGTGCCCTCGCTCAACCTCGACCTGATGTTCGCCGTGCCCGGCCAGTCGCTCGCGTCGTGGCGGGAAACGCTGGCCGAGGCGCTCGCCCTGGCCCCCGACCACGTGTCGGCCTACAACCTCACCTACGAGGAGGACACCGCGTTCTTCGAGCGCCTCGGGACCGGCGGCTTCACCGACGACCCCGACCACGGCGAGGCCTGCTTCGAGCACGCACACCGCACCCTGACCGCCGCCGGGTTCCGCCACTACGAAACCTCCAACTACGCCCGCCCCGGCCACGCGTCGACCCACAACCTCGGCTACTGGCACGGCGAGGACTACCTCGGGCTCGGACCCTCCGCCGTGTCGACGATCGGCCGCCGCCGCACCCGCAACGTCGCCGACACCCCGCGCTACATCGCCATGATCCGCTCCCTCGGCCACGCCACCACCGAAACCGAGGTGCTCGACGACGAGGCGCTCCGGCTCGAGCGCATCGCCCTGCTGCTGCGCACCGATGACGGCCTGCCCCTCGACCTCCTCGCCCCGGCCGGCCGCCGCCGCGCCGCGGTCCTCGCCGCCGAGGGCCTCGCCGAGATCACCCCCGCCCATACCCTCCGCCTCGTCGCCCGCGGCCGCGTCCTCGCCGACCCGATCGCCGCCGACCTGGCGTGATCCCACCCCCGGTGGGGCGCGGCGGAGCCCGGCCCCACGGCCCCACCTTCCCCTGCAGCAGGCCTCACCCTGCCCGCCGTCCTCGCCCCTCGCCCCCCCGCCATCTTTGTTCTTCCCAATCACCGATGGCGAATGACCAATGACCCCCGGCCACCCTCGTCGCTCTCCGCGGCACCGAGGGCGGGCCGCTGATTGCCGACCTCCGCGTTCCGCCGTTCCGTTGTTGAGCATTGCCGCATTTCAGTCCCCAGCATTGCCATATTTCAGCTCTCAGCACTTCCGCCATTCAGCTCTCAGCATTTCCGCTTTTCACCCGATGTCCCCGACCGCCTACCGCCTTGCTCGCAGCGTGCTGTTCCGGCTCAACCCGGAGACCGCGCACGAGTTCAGCATGCGCGGGCTGCGCGCCGCGGAGGCGGCCGGGGTGCTGCGGCTGGTTGCGGGCGCCGCGCCCGTCGCCGCCCCGGTCCGCTGCATGGGCCTGGAGTTCCCCAACCCGGTGGGACTGGCCGCCGGGCTCGACAAGGAGGGCAACTGCGTCGATGCGCTCGGCCGCTTCGGGTTCGGGCACATCGAGGTCGGCACCTTCACCCCGCGCCCGCAGCCGGGCAACCCCCGGCCGCGCCTGTTCCGCCTCATCCCCCGCCAGGCGATCATCAACCGCATGGGGTTCAACAACCCGGGCATCGCGGCCGGCGTCGAACACGTCCGCCGCAGCCGCAGCTTCCGCGGCATCGTCGGCTTCAACATCGGCAAGAACAAGGACACCCCCAACGACCGCGCCGCCGACGACTACCTCGCCTGCCTGCGCGCCGCATGGCCGGTCGCCGGTTACCTCGCCGTCAACCTGTCGTCCCCCAACACCCCCGGCCTGCGCGACCTCCAGCAGGCCGACGCCGCCGCGCGCCTGTTGGAGGTGCTGAAGCGCGAGCAGCAGCGGCTCGGCGCGGCCGACGGCCGCCACGTCCCGCTGCTGTTCAAGGTGGCGCCCGACCTCGGCGAGGAGGAGGTCCGCGCCCTCGCCCGCGTGTTCCTCGCCGGCGGGCTCGACGGCCTGATCGCCACCAACACCACCGTCGCCCGCGATTCGATCGCCGGCGACCCGCGCGCCGCCGAGGCCGGCGGCCTGTCCGGCCCGCCGCTGCTCGGCCCCAGCAACCGCACGCTCCAACAGTTCGCCGCCGCCCTCGGCGGGCGCATCCCGCTGGTCGGCGTCGGCGGGATCAACTCGCCCGAGGACGCCATCGCCAAGCTCCACGCCGGCGCCACGCTGGTCCAGGTCTACACCTCGTTCATCTTCCATGGCCCGCCGCTGGTGCGGCAGATCGTCGCCCGCCTCGCCCGCCCGCTACCCGCCACCCCGTGACCCACGGGCCGCCGGCCCAGCACCTCCCCCGCACCTCCGTGGTTGTCGCCGCCGCCGATCGCGCGTAGCGTGCCCCCGATGCCCAACCTCGTTCGCGTCGAACCGGTGGCGCTCCTGCCCACCCAGGCCGGCTGCGCGGTGTTCCTCGGCGACGGCGCCAAGGTGATCGTGTTCTACATCGACCCCTCGATCGGCGCCTCGATCAACGCCGCCATGACCGGCCTCAAGCCGCCCCGCCCGCTCACCCACGACCTGTTCCTGCTCGCCCTCGAGGGCCTCGGCGCCACCGTCAAGCGGGTCGTGATCACCAAGGTCGAGGACGACGTCTACTACGCCCGCCTGATCTTCGAGGCCGAAAACGAGATCCTGGAACGCAAGATCGTCGAACTCGACGCCCGCCCGAGCGACTGCGTCGCCCTCGCCGTGCGCGCCGCCGCCCCAGTCTACGTCGTCCGCGACCTGTGGGAATCCCTCCCCGACATGGCCCCAGTCCTCGCCGAGATGCGCGCCAAGGGCCTCGGCCAGGACGACGAGCCCGACCAGGGCGAGGAGTGAGCCGGCGACCTCCGCAGCGCCGGATGGTCGATTGATGGCACCAGCGGGACGCATGTGCCACTGGCCACCGGGGCAATCGCCATCGGATCCGGGCCCCTCCTTTTACCCGCGATTTACACCCGCCGCCGGAATCCGTGCTAGGGTGCGGCCGTGATGAACCGCAACGAGTTCCTGCGCACCTCGGTGCTCGGCGGCGGGGTGCTGCTGTGGGCCCCGCACGCATTCGGGCAGGCCCCCGCCGCCGCGGACGGGCCGTGGATCCTCACCCACGTCCGGATCTGGCCGCCCTACCCGCCCTACCCGCCCTATCCGCCGCACCCCCCGCACCCGCCGTGGCCGCCGCACCCGCCATACCCCCCGCCGCGGCCGCTGCCGCCCCGCTCGCCGGTGATCGTCGAGCGGGTCGATGCCGACGTCTCGATCGAACGCCAGGTCGCCACCACCACCCTCGAGATCACCCTGCGCAACCCGGAGCACGCCGCCCAGGAAGGCCGCGTCATCCTGCCCGTCCCCCATGGCGCGATCCTCAGGCACTTCTCGATGGAAGGCACCGGGCGCACGATCACCGCCGAGCTGCTCCCGCGCGACGAGGCGCGCCGGATCTACGACTCGATCGTCAACCAGCTCCGCGACCCCGCACTGCTCGAGTTCGCCGGCCTCGGGGCCGTCCGCTCGAGCGTGTTCCCGGTCCCCCCCGGCCAGGTGGTCCGCCTGCGCATGACCTGCGAGGAACTGTTGGAGTCCGCCGACGCGCGCATCGACTACGTCCTGCCCCGCAGCGAGTCGCTCGACGCCAAGGTCCCGTGGACGATCCGCGCCCGCTGGGCCGCCCGCGACGAACTGGCCGGCGTCTACTCGCCCAGCCACGAGATCGACCGCCGCAAGCTCCCCGACGGCGCCCTCGAAGTGACCGCCCGCGACGGCTCGAAACCCGGCCCGTTCCGCCTCACCGCCACCCTGCGCGGCAACCAGGCGGTCGCCGCCAGCCTCCTCAGCCACCCCGCCGACGACGGCCCCGGCGGCTGGTTCCTGCTCCTCCTCACCCCCCCGGAGCGCCGCCCCGCCGCCCCGCTCAAGCGCGAGGTCACGCTGGTCCTCGACCGCTCCGGCTCGATGGCCGGCGAAAAGCTCGACCAGGCCCGCGCCGCCGCCCTCCAGGTCGTCGAGGGACTCGCCGACGGCGAGTGGTTCAACCTCGTCGTCTACAACGAGGCCGTCGAACGCTTCGCCGACGCCCCGGTCGCCGTCACCCGCGACTCCGTCCGCCAGGCCCGCGAGTGGCTCAACGCCCTGCGCATCAGCGGCGGCACCAACATCCACGGCGCCCTCGAGGCCGCCGTCCAACAGCCCGCCACCGCCGGCGCCCTGCCGCTCGTGCTGTTCCTGACCGACGGCCTGCCCACCATCGGCGAGACGTCCGAAAAGCGCATCCGCGAGTCGATCGCCCGTGCCAACCGCCACGCCCGCCGGATCTTCACCTTCGGCGTCGGCGTCGACGTCAACACCCCGCTCCTCTCGCGCCTCGCCGACGACTCGCGCGCCACCCCAAGCTTCGTGCTCCCCGGCCAGGACGTCGAACTCGAGGTCGCGCGCGTGTTCCGCCGCCTCGCCGGCCCCACGCTCGCCGAGCCGGTCCTCACCGCGCTCGGCCGCGACGGCCTGCCCGCCCCCGGCCGCATCACCGACGTGATCCCCGCCCGCCTGCCCGACTTCTACGCCGACGACCAGGTGGTCGTCGCCGGACGCTGGACCGGCAGGCGCCGGCTGCGCTTCCGCCTCGAGGGCCGCGACGGCACCGAGACGCGCCGCTTCACCTTCGAGTTCACCCCCGGCGCCAGCCGCCACCCGTTCGTCCCGCGCCTGTGGGCTACCCGCAAGATCGCCGTGCTCACCGAGGCGCTCCGCGACCTCGGCGCCGACGGCGCCCGCCCCAACCCGGACGACCCGCGCGTCCGCGAACTGGTCGGCGAAATCGTCCGCCTCTCGACCGCCCACGGGGTGCTGAGCGAATACACCGCCTTCCTCGCCCGCGACGGCGCCGCGTTCGACCCCGCCCCGCGCCGCGAGGCCGCCGCCGGCACCACCCTCTGCGACCGCGCGCTGGCCGCCCGCAGCGGCGCCGGCGCCGTCAACCAGGAGGCCAACCTCTGGCACCAGAAGCAGGCCGACGTCGCCAACCCTTCTAACATCTTCCTCAACGCCGAGCTGCGCCAGGAGGAGGTCGCCGGCGTCCAACAGCTCGCCGACCGGGCGTTCTACCGCCGCCGCGACGAGTGGGTCGACGCCGGCCTGCTCGACCGCGCCGCCGGGCCCGCCGAGGAGGTCGCCATCGGCAGCCCCGCGTTCCGCGAGCTCGTCGACCGCCTGGTCGCCGCCGGCCGCCAGGCGTGCCTCGCCCTCGGCCCCGGCACCCGCATCGAGTCCGGCGGCAAGGCGTTCCTGATCCGTTAGCACGCCCCCGCCGCCGCTCCGGCGGCGCCCTTTCAACCCCAATCCAACCGACCAGACCGTGAAAACCAACCGCATCCTCCCGCTCCCCCTGCTCGCCGCCACCCTCATCGCCCCGGCCGCGCCGCCGGCCGCGCCCGAACGGCCGCAGCCCGGCCAGGCCAAGGTCCAGCTCGCCATCCTGCTGGACACCTCCAACAGCATGGACGGCCTGATCGAGCAGGCCAAGACGCAGCTGTGGCGGATCGTCAACACGTTCATCGACGCCAAACACCACGGGCGGGTCCCGTTCGTCGAGGTGGCGCTCTACGAGTACGGCAACAACGGGCTCGACCCGCAGGGCCACTGGATCCGCCAGGTGCAGCCGCTCACGCGCGACCTCGACCGGATCAGCGAGGAGCTGTTCAGGCTGCGCACCAACGGCGGCGAGGAGTACTGCGGCGCGGTGGTCGCCCGCGCCGCCGCCGACCTCGCGTGGGACCCCTCCCACGACGTCTACAAGGCGGTGTTCATCGCCGGCAACGAGCCGTTCACCCAGGGACCCGTCCCCCACTCCGACGCGTGCCGCGCCGCGATCGCCAAGGGGGTGATCGTCAACACGATCCACTGCGGGGACGAGGCGACCGGCGTCGCCTCCGGCTGGAAGGACGGCGCGGTGCTCGCCGACGGCAGCTTCATGGTGATCGACTCCAACAAGGCGGTCGTCCACGTCGCCGCGCCGCAGGACGCCGCGATCGTCCGCCTCAACGAGGAGCTCAACCAGACCTACCTCGCCTACGGCGGCGAGGGCGCCGCGGGCGCCGCCAACCAGCTCGCCCAGGACCGCAACGCGCTGGGCCACGCCGCCGCCGGCGCCGCCGTCCAGCGCGCGGTGGCCAAGGCGAGCCAGAACTACAGCAACGCCCGCTGGGACCTCGTCGACGCCCGCGAGGCCGCGGGCTTCGACTGGGCCGCGGTGGCGGACGACGAGCTGCCGGAGGACCTGCGCGGGCTCTCGAACGACGAGCGCGACCGGAGGCTGGCCACGCTGCGCGCCCGCCGCGCCGAGCTGCAGCAACAGATCCGCGACCTCAACGCGGCGCGCGAGGAGTTCGTCCAACAGCAGCTCAGGGAGCAGTCCGGCCAGCCCGCCGACACGCTCGACGCCGTGATGACCCGCACCGTCCGCGAACAGGCCGCCCGCAAGGGCTACCAGTTCAAGTGAGGCGCGCAGCTCCCGTAGCCGAAGTCGTCAGACTTCGGGCTGGGCAACCGCCCACCATGACCCGCCGCCCCCGGCACCGCACCAACCCCCACCCCGCCGGATGTGTCCCGTCTTCGCCCTTCGGGCCGCGACGGACAAGCACCACTTCCGCCACGGAACGCCGGCGCAACCGGCCGCGAGGCAGGGCTCGCTTCCTCCCCCCCGGTCTGCCATGCTGCCACGCATCATGATCCAAGCGCTTCCATGCTTCCCGGCCCGGCGCCGTCCGCGCCGCCGCGGCTATCCCCGCCCACCCGCCGCGGCCGCCCGGATGCACGCCTTGCCACCCACGCCCGCACCCCACCCACCCCGGCCATGATCCCCACCATCGGCGTGATCGAGGACGACGCCGCGGTGCGCCAGGGCATCGTCGACGCCCTGCGCTTCGCCGGCTACGAGGTGCTCGCCGCCGCCGACGGCCGCACCGGCATGGACCTCGCCCTGCACGCCCGCCTGTCGCTGATCCTGTTAGACCTCGTCCTGCCCCACCACAGCGGCTTCGAGATCCTCGCCGCGCTCAAGCGCGAACGTCCCGGCCAGCCGGTCATCATCCTCTCGGCCCGCGGCGAGGAGGGCGACCGCGTCAAGGGCCTCAAGATGGGCGCCGACGACTACGTGGTCAAACCGTTCAGCGTGCGCGAGCTGCTGGCCCGGGTCGACGCCGTGCTCCGGCGCTCGTGCGAGCGCCCGGCCGCCGCCGCCGAGTTCCGCTTCCCGGGCGGCACCGCCGACTTCCTCCGCCGCGAAGTCCGCTTCGACGACGGCTCCGGCGAACTGCTCTCCGAACGCGAGTGCGAGCTGCTCCACTACCTCGTCCAACAGGCCGGCCGGCCCGTCCCGCGCGACGAGATCCTCCGCCACGTCTGGCGCCTCGACCCGCGCCGCCTCGAAACCCGCACCGTCGACATGCACGTCGCCCACCTCCGCCACAAGCTCCGCGACGACGCCCAGGAGATCGTGGTCACCGTGCGCGGGCAGGGGTACAGGGTGAAAAACTGAAAAGCTGAAAAGCTGAAAAGCTGAAACATGGAGGGACATGGGAGCCCCCGGCTTGCCCTTGTCTCTGTTCCTTGAAACTCGCACCTTCTAACTTGACACTTCGCGCCCCATGCGCCGCGGCACCACCATCTGGATCATCCTCACCGCCTGCGCGCTGCTGATCACCGGCGCCATGGGGTGGTTCACGCGCAAGGTGCGCGAGCTCGAGCACGAGCGCGCCCTGGCCGAGGCCCGCGCCGACCTCGAGGAACGCACCCGCCTCGCCCTGTGGCGCATGGACGCCGTCGGCGCCACCCTCGTGCTCGCCGAGAACAACCGCCCGCCCGCCGACTACCGCCCGGCGCCGCCCTCCCCGTTCCTCGGCGCCGACGACCCGCTCGTCCTGCTCCACTTCTCGCTCGGCCGCGACAACCGCATCCGCTCGCCCGAGGCGCCGGACGAGCCGTCCGCCGCGTCCGCCGGCTGGCTCGCCGAACGCCGCTCCCGGCTCGCCCGCCTCACCGGGCTGCTCGCCGGCGCGGGCGTCGCCGGCGACAACTGGCGGACGGTCGAGCACGCGGCCGCGCTCGGCGAGACGGCGTGGGCCGCGGTGCCGAAGGCCGCGCCCGCCGAGCAGCAGCTCAACCTCGACCTGCGTCAGCAGCAGGACGCCGGCCAGGTCCGCCGCGAGGTCGCCTATCAGCAGTCGTTCAACGCCCTCGAGCGCGCGCAGCGCGCCAAGGTGGTCGACGAGGCGGTCGCCAGCAACACCTCGCTGTTGGAAAGCCAGCAGCAGGCCAAGGCCGCCCAAATCGACGCACCGGCCCCCGCCGGCGGGAAACTGCCGCCGGCCCCCGCCGGCCAGCCGCCCGCCGCCACGCCGCAGCGCGGCGCCGCCGGGGCCGCCGCCGAAGCCCCTGCCCCGGGCCTCCCTGCCCCCGAGCCGCCCAGCCCCGCGCCGGCCTCCGCCCCCGCGTGGGCCCAAGTGCTGCCGGCCCCCGCCGAGACGATCCTCGAACTCGGCACGATGCGCCCGGTGTGGATCGGCGACGAGTTGTTCCTGCTCCGCCGGCTCACCGTCCAGCTGCCCGACGGCCGCGCCGACCACCGGATCCAAGGCGCATGGCTCGCCGCCGCCGCGGTCCAGGCACGCCTGTTGGGCGAGGCCGCCGACCTGTTGGACCGGGCGCGGCTGGTCCCGGTCCACGGCGCCGCCACGCTCACCGGCGCCGCCCACGACGACCCGCTGGCGCTGGTTTCCTTCCCGTTCCGCCTCGACCCCGGCGAGGCCGCCGCCGCCGCGCCCGGCAGCGCGCTGTCCGCGCCGCTGCTCGTCGGCTGGCTCGCCGTCCTGTGCGCCCTGGGCGCCGCCGCGCTGCTGGTCGCCGGCGTGATGCGCCTGAGCGAGCGCCGCGCCGCGTTCGTCTCCTCGGTCACCCACGAGCTGCGCACCCCGCTGACCACCTTCCGCCTCTACTCCGACCTGCTGGCCGAGGGGATGGTGCCGCCGGAAAAACGCCCCGGCTACCTGCGCACGATGCGCACCGAGGCCGACCGCCTCCACCACCTCGTCGAGAACGTGCTGGCCTACGCGCGCATCGAGCGCGGCAGCGCCCGCACCCGCCGCGAGTGCGTCGCCGCCGCTGATCTGTTAGAGCGCCTCCGCCCGCGCCTCGAGGAGCGCGCCGCCGGCGACGCGATGCAGGTCAGCGTCCGCTGCACCGACGCCTGCCGCGCCGCGCTCCTCCACACCGACGTCACCGCCGTCGAGCAGATCATCTTCAACCTGGTGGACAACGCGTGCAAGTACGGCCGCGGCGCGGACGGCGCGCCGATCACCGTCGCCGCCGCGCTCGCGGACGGGCGGCTGGTCGTCACCGTCCGCGACCCCGGCCCCGGCGTGGCGGCCCACGAGGCGGCGCGGATGTTCCGCCCGTTCCACAAGTCGGCCGCCGAGGCCGCCGCCACCAAGCCGGGCGTCGGCCTCGGCCTCGCCCTCTCCCGCCGCCTCGCCCGCGCCCTCGGCGGCGAACTGGCGCTCGCCAACCCCGGCCAGCCCGGCGCCGAGTTCCGGCTGGTGCTCGGGCGCTTCGACGGCGGCGGGGCGTGACCCCGTGCCGCGATTCCGCCCTTGCCGCCGCCCGGTCCGTAACTACAGTAACCACAAGTGAAGACGATCGAGCTCAAGGTCACGCGGGTGGGCAACTCGCGCGGGATCCGCCTGCCGGCGGCGATCCTGCGGCGCTATCGGATCGGCGACCGGATCCTGATGGAACAACGGCCCGATGAGATCGTGCTGCGCCCGCAGCGGGAGGGGAAGCTTTCGTGGGCGGAGACCGCCAGGGAGATGGCTGCGGCGCGGGAGGACTGGGCCGAGTGGGGGGTGACGACCGGGGACGGCACCGATGACCTGTAACCGTTACGACATCCATTGGGTCGACCTTGAACCCGTTCGCGGCGCGGAGATGCGCAAGACGCGGCCGGCGGTGATCGTCAGCCTCGACGTGCTCAATCACGCGCTCGACACGGTGGTCGTCTGTCCGCTGACCAGCACGTTGCACCCCACGTGGCGCTGCCGCCTGCAGGTTCGGGTGGGCCGCCGCAAGGCGGAGGTCGCAGCCGACCAGATCCGGGCGATCACCAAGCAACGCCTCGGCAGGAAGGCCGGCGCGCTGTCGGATGCCGAGGCCGAGGCGCTGCGCGGGATCCTCGGCGAAATGTACCCGATGCCATGAAACCGACCCTCTTCGCCATCGTTCCGGCGCTTGCCTTGTCCGCCCCGCCCGCGTTCGCCAACGGCGGCGGCTACTTCCGCGGCGGGGTCGTGCGCACCGGCACGATCGCCGGCTTCGAGCCCGCGGCCACCGGCAAGGTGCGCATCCTCGACGAGCAGCTCGACATCGCAGTCGGGCCGGCCGAGGCGGCGGTCGAGGTGCGCTACCTGATGCGCAACGAAACCGCCGCCAAGGTGAAGGTCCGCTTCGGGTTCCCGGTCTTGGAGTCGTTCGACCGCTTCGACATCCCGGGCGCGCAGCCGCGGTGGAAGGAGCCGCGCAACTGCCGCGACTATCAGGTCACCCTCGCCGGCAAGCTGCTCAAGGCGAGGTTCGAGCCCGAACCCCCGGGCAACCGCGACCCGCGCTTCGACGGGCTGGCCGGCTGGATGGTCTCCGAGGCCGCCTTCCCCGCCGGCGCCGAGGTGCCCGTCCGCATCCGCTGCCGCAGCGCCTACCCGGAAAGCGTGGTGAGCGTGAGCGACGACGAGCGCCGGAGCAGCCGCACGTTCCGCTACCGGCTCTCGACCGGTGCCTGTTGGGCCGGCACGATCGCCCGCGGCCGGGTGACGGTAACGGCGGCCGGGATCGACCCCTCCGAGGTCCGGGTGCTCCGGCCGGTGAACCGGTTCCGCAAGGAGGACGGCCGCTGGGTGTGGGACTTCGAGGACCTCGAGCCGACGCTCGCCGACGACCTCGAGATCGAGGCGGCGCCCGCCGAGAACAGCTACACCCGCTCCGAAACACCCGGCGCCGAGGGCCCGTGGGTGACCTACGTCGAACGTGGCGGCCGCTGGATGGTGTCGCACCGCAACTATCAGGCGCGCGCCAGCTCGACGCTGCGCGCCGACGGCGAGCTCGACTACGACGCCGCCAACCTCAACGACGACCAGTGGGACAACGCATGGTGCGAGGGCCAGCCGGGCCCCGGCATCGGCGCGTGGGTCGAGCTGAAACCGCAGGTCGCCAAGCCGCTGGCCGCGATCGAGGTGCAGCCCGGCTACGCGAAGAGCGACGCGCTGTTCAAGGCCAACGCCCGGCCGAAGAAGGTGCGCGTCACCCTCAACGGCGAGCACCAGTTCACCGCCGAGCTGCCCGACCGCAACGAATCCTGCCGCATCCCGGTCAGCGGCTATGCGAAACCGGTCCACACCCTGCGCCTGACCATCGAGGAGGCGTGGAAGGGCACGCGCCACGAGGACCTCTGCGTCAGCGGCATCTCGCTCCAGGTGCGCCTCGCCAAGAAACCCGAGATCACCCCCGCACGGTGAGCCGAATCGTGGCCGAACCCGCCGTGCCGCAGCCGCAGGCGCAGGCCGTTGCCGCCGGCGAGTGCCGGCGGGCGGTTGCCAGCCGGCATCCGGCGTGCTAGCTTCCGCCAATGGCGAATGCGGTCACCGAACTCCCGGAGGTCCGCGACCGGCACGCGTTCAACCTGACGCGCTGGCGGGAGATCTGCGCGGATCCCGATGATGCCATTGCATGAGCTGCTGCCGGCCGCGGCGCTCGCCGGCTGGCTTGCGGCTGCACCCGCCACCGCGCGGCCCGACACGCTGCCCGTGTTCCTCGCCGACAACCACGCCGAGTCGTGCGGCTGGATCACCCGCACCTTCGACCTCGACCAGCCGCGCACCCTGGTGCTCGTCGACGCCCACTCGGACGCCTCCGCCGCCGAACGCTCCGACGAGATCCGCGACCAGCTGCGCCGCGTCGCGTCCACCGCCCAACGCGAACAGCGGGTCGAAACATGGCGCCGCGCCGGCCGCATCCAGGCCTTCAACTGGATCGAGCCGCTCATGCCCCGCCCCGTCGCCCACGTGCGCTGGGTCGCCGCGGAAGAGCTGTTGGAACGCGACCGCGGCGCCCGCGCCGCCGCGGCCGCCGCCGCGCTCGACGGCCGGCTCGAGTTCGAGCCGCGCGCCTGCGGGTCGCTGGCCGCCCGCTGGGAGGCCTGCGACCGGGCCGGTCTAACAGGCTGGTCGCCGGGGGGGCGGCGCGTCGTGCTGGCGATCGACCTCGACTTCTTCGCCGGGATGGCGGGCGCGGCGGCGCGCTTCGATGAGCTGTGGGAAACCGCGATGGGCTGGCCCGGCCTCGACGGCGTGGCGGTCGCGATCTCGCGCCCGTGGCTCGGCGGCGACGCCGAGGCCGACGCGCTGGTGTGGATGGCGCTCGACGCCGCCCGCCGCACCCGCGGCGCGCGCGTCGAGTGGGACGTGTCGCTGGACGACCGGCCCGACGACTCGCTCGCGGCCCGCACCCGGCGCGCGGCCGGCGGCGCAGCCCCGCCGCGCTGGGACGTCGCGCGCGCCGCGCCGCCGCTGCGGGCGCTCGCGGCGATGCACGCCGGCCGCTGGCGCATCCACGACCGCGCCCGCCGCTGCGACGCCGGCTTGTGGGGCGACTGGCCGGCCGCCCGCCTGGCCGCCGAGGGCCTCGAGCCCGACTGCGACGGCGCCTGGCGCTTTCCCGCCGGCGCGCCGCCGGTGCTCCGGCTGGCGCCCGCCGACCCGGCCGCGGCCACCGGGCGCGTCCGCTGGTTCGCCCGCCGCCCGGCCCGCACCGCCTGCGACCTGCTCCCCGAGACCGGCCTCGGCAAGGGCTTCTCGAACATGCCGGCGCGCTGGATCTACGAGAAACGTAGTAGCTTGGGCGGGGCTGCCGACCTCGCGCTCGCCCCGGCGGCGTGGGCCGGCCTGCTGGACCCGCGCCACGGCTGCGGCCGGGTGGTGGTCGAGGCCGAGTACGAGACGCCGGCCGGCTGGCTGCCGGCCGGGCCGATCGACCTGCGCGGGGTTGCGGGCGACGGGTTCCGCGGCGGGCTCAGCGAGTGCTTCGGCATGCCCTACGTGTTCGGCATCGCATTCGCGGAGGACGCCGCCGGCCGCCGCGGCGTCGACGCCGGCTGGGGCGCGGACTGCGCGAACTTCCTCGCCCACGCATGGCGGCGCAGCGGCACCCGCATCGAGTGGGGCGACCCGGCCCGGGTGCGCGGCCAGCTCGCCACGCTGGCGCAGGGCCTGACGGCATCATGCCGCCTGCCGGTGGCCCCGGATGCCGCCGCCCGGGGTGTGGCGATCGACTTCGGCCGGCACATGGCGGGGTGGTGGGAGGACCGCGACCCGCGCGGGGTCCTCGACGGCAACGACCTCGTCGCCCACCACCTCGGCGGCGTGCCCGAAGTGCTGCCACTGGCCGAACTCGCGCGCGGCCGCCCGCCGTTCGCGGTGCTGGCGCCGCGCGCCGGCGCCACCTGCCGGCTCGCGATCCTCGGCGACGTGGTGCTCGCCGGCGCCGCCGCGCCGGACCTCGCCCCGCTCCGGGCCGCGGCGGATGCGGATCTAACGATCGCCAACCTCGAGGGGATCCCGGCCGCGGGCGCCCCAGGCGACCCCGGCGACCCCAGCGCCTCCGGCACCCGCTTCGACTTCCGCTTCCCGCCCGCGCGCCTCGCCGCCCTGCGCGCCGCCGGCGTGGACGTCGTGAGCCTCGCCAACAACCACGCCGCCGACGCCGGCGCCGCCGCGATTCCCGCCGGCCGCGCCGCCGTCCAACAGGCGGGTCTCGGCGCGGTCGGCGCCGGCGCCGACCTGCGCGCGGCGCTCGCACCGTGGCGCGGCGCCGCCGGCGCCGTCCCGGTCAGCGTCTTCGGCGCCTGCGCCGTGGCCGCTCCCGCCGCCGGCGAGTCGTCCCCCGGCGTGCTCAAGCTGCCGGACCACGCCGGGCCGCTGGCTGCCGCCATCGCCGCCGAGCGCGCCGCCGGCCGCGCGGTGGTGGTCGTCGTCCATTGGGGAACCGAGCACGACCGGCGCGTCACCGCCGCCCAGCGCCGCTGGGCCCGCCGGCTCGCCCACTGCGGTGCCGCCCTGGTCGCCGGCGCCGGCCCGCACGTCGTCCAGCGCACCGACCGCCACGCCGGCGCCGCGATCGCCTGCTCGCTCGGCAACGCGGTCTATCCGCCCGCGCTCGCCCGCGCCGGCTCGGGCGCCCTGTGGCAGGTTTCCCTCGATGCCGCCGGCGCAGTCCGCGCCCAAACCCTCCGCGACCTGCCGTAGCCCCTGCCCCCCGTGGCGCCGGCCAATCGGCCCCCTTGTCGCTTGGGGGCGGGGCGGCACTCGGCGGCACGCCCTGCGTCACTCTCTGCTTGGCCGCGGGCGGGCGGCGGCTAGGATCGCCGCCGGTTCCGCGATGGTCCGCCGCCTGTATCCGCTCGCCGCCTGCGTGTTGCTGCTCGTTTCCTGCGGCGCGCCGTCGCCGCCGGCGTGCCGGTGGCTGCCGCGGGCGTCGGCCGGGCCGGTGGAAGGACGGCTGGCCGCGGCCACGGAGGCGTGGTCGGTGCTGGCCGACCCGGGGCAGCGGGCGGCGTGGCCTGCGGCGCGGGAGCGCTACAACGTGGCGCTGGCGGCGTTGTTTGACCGCCTGCGCTGCACGCGGCAGGGGTGGGCGGCGGCGGCGGCCGGGCTGGGCACGGTGATTGCGCCGCGGGCGGCGCGGATCGTGGACCCGGAGATCTTCGGCTCGATCTCGCCGGCCTGCGACGTCGATGTCTCGCGCAGCGGCCAGCGCAGGGTGCAGGCCGGGGTGGGCGTGCCCGCCGTCGGGTGGATCCCGGAAACCAAGGAGCGCTGGCAGACGCTCGACTTCCCGCCCCCCACCGGGGCCAGCGCGGCGTTGACCGTGGTGCTGCGCTGCGACGCCGGGCGAACCCCGGTGTGGGAGTTCCGCCGGCCGTTCCGCGGCTGGGAACTCGACGTCGGCCGCGCCCGCCACCCGCTCGCGGCCGACTGGACCGCGGCCCACGCGCTCTACTGGAACATGAGCCGGATGGACGAGCTGAAGCTGGCCAACGTGCTCGTGCCCGAGCGCGTCAGCCACTACGAGGGGCTCTACATGCTCCACGCCTACGACCCGCGCAGGATCCCGGTGGTGTTCGTGCACGGGCTGAAGTCGAGCCCGGACGCCTTCCGGCGGATGATCAACCGGCTGGAGAGCGAGGCGTGGTTCCGCGAGCGCTATCAGGTGTGGATCTACAGCTACGCCACCGGCCCGCCGTGGGTGGTCTCGGCGGCCCGGTTCCGCGAGCGCGTCGGACAGGCGGCGGCGTTCGCCGAACGGCGCGGCGGCGGCGCCACGCTGCGGCGGATGGTGGTCGTCGGCCACTCGATGGGCGGGCTGGTGGCCGGCATCTCGCTGCGCGACCCGGGGGACCGGCTCTATCAGCTCTACTTCACCCGCCCGCCGGCCGAGCTGGACCTCAAGCCGGCGGAACGCGAGCTGGTCGAGCAGACGCTGTGCTACGAGCCGCTGCCGTGGCCGGAACGGGTGGTGTTCCTGGCAGTGCCGCACCGCGGCAGCCCGATGGCCGAGCGCTTCTTCTCGACGTTCCTCAAGCAGCTGATCCGCCTGCCCAAGGCGCTGATCGTCGAGTTCGGCGACGTCACGCTGCGCAACCTGCGCGCGCTGGCCGGCGGCGGGGACTACGTGGACCCCGCCACGCTGGAGCGCAAGGCCGACCTCCGGGTGCCGAACAGCATCGACTCGCTCGACCCCAAGGCGCGGGTGTTACGGGTGGCCCCGCAGCTCCCGTTCCGCGCCGGCCTGCACCTGCACTCGGTGATCGGCGACCGCGGGCGCGGCGACTCGCCCGCCAGTTCCGACGGGGTGGTCCCATACTGGTCGTCCCACCTCGACGGGGTGGAGAGCGAGTTGGTCGTGCCCAGCCGCCATGACGTGCCGGAAAGCCCGGAGGCCGCCGCGGAGGTGGCGCGGATCCTGCGCCTGCACGCCGGGCTGTAGCGCGGGATTGCGCTTGTTCGCGACCGCGGGGCGGCACTCACTGGGGGGCATGGACGAGGGCGGAATGACGATCGGGCGACGACTGCGGCGGGCGATCCTGTTCGCCCGCGAGCGCGTCTATCACGCGGGCGCGCCGACGCCGCTCGAGCGGCTGGAGTGGCCCGACCCGGGGCCGGAACTCTGGGTCAAGCGCGAGGACCTCGGGCCAATCAAGGCCTACAAGTGGCGCGGCGCCTTCAACCGGATGGCAATGCTCGGGCCGGCGCCGGCCGGCGTGGTCACCGCCTCGGCCGGCAACCACGCCCAAGGGGTGGCGCTGGCCGCCTGCAAGCTCGGGCTCGACGCGCGCATCTTCATGCCGCGCACCACCCCCGCGGTGAAGGTCGCCGCGGTGCGGCTGCACGGCGGGGGCCGGGCCGAGATCGTGCTCGCCGGCGACAGCTACGACGACGCGGTGCGGGCCGCGCTGGCCGCCGCCGAGTCGGGCGGCGCCGCCTACATCCACGCCTACGACGACCTCGACGTGATGGCCGGGCAGGGGACGATCGCCGATGAGGTGGTGCTGTCCGGCCACGGGCCGTTCGACGTCGCGCTGCTGCAGATCGGCGGCGGCGGAATGGCCGCAGGGGTGGCCTGCTGGCTCAAGACCTGCTGGCCCGGGCTGCGGGTGCTGGGAGTGGAAGGCGAGGGGCAGGCGTGCATGCAGGCGGCGTTCGCCGCCGGCCGGCCGGTGCCGCTCGCCGCGCTCGACATCTTCTGCGACGGCACCGCGGTGCGCCAGGCCGGGGCGCTCCCGTTCGCGGCGTGCCGCGAGCTGTTGGACGGGATCGTCACGGTGAGCAACGCCGAGGTGTGCCACGCGATGCGCCTGCTGTGGGACGGCCTGCGCTGCATCTCCGAACCGGCCGGCGCGCTCGGGGTGGCGGCGGCCTGGAAGCTGCGCCGCGAACTCGCCGGCCGCCGGGTGCTCACGATCCTGTGCGGCGCCAACATCGACTTCCAACAGCTCGGGCTGGTCGCCCGGTCCGACGGCGCCGCGGCACGCGAGCGCCGGGTCCTGCGGATCGGCATCTCGGAACGGCCGGGCAGCATGCTGCGCCTGTTGGACCACTGCTTCGAGGGGCTCGACATCGTCGACTTCCAATACGGCAAGCAGCACCCGGAACGCGGCTGGCCGGTGATCAGCGCGGCCGCGGCCGACCCCGCACGCCTCGCCGCGCTGTCCGGACGGCTGGACGCCGAGGGCCTCGAGTGGCAGGACCTGACCGACCAGCCGGACGTCGTGTTCCGCGCGATCCCGCTGCGGGGCGACCTGCTGAGCCACCCCCTGCTGCTGCTGCTCGAGTTCTACGAGCGGCCCGGCGCGCTGCACGCGTTCCTCGACAAGACGATCCGCGGCAAGGCCAACTTCTGTTACTTCAACTACCGCCAGTCCGGCGAGCGGGTCGGCCGCGCCCTGATCGGGCTGGAGTTCGACCACCCCGGCCACCGCGAGGCGCTGCTGCGCGAACTGCCGGAACGCGGCGAGGGCTACCGCTCCTGCGTGCCGGTCAGCCCGGAGGTGCACGCACGGCTGGTCGGCGCCGCCCACCCGGAACCCGGCGGCCCGGACCGCCTTTGACCCGTCATGACAGTTAGAATGGCGCCGCCGGCCGGCGCCGGCCCGGCTCCCGACTTGGGCCCCGGCTGGCCGGTTCAGGCCGGGGCGGGCGGGGTGGCGGGGTGGGGGAGGCGGGTGGCGAGGTAGGTGTTGGCGGCGATGCGGCCGACCATGGTGGCGAGGGCGCCGGCGACCGCGCCGGCCATGTTGAGCGGGCCGATGCAGGCGAGCAGGGTGGCGGCGAGGCCGCCGGCCTCGATGGCGGTGGCGGTGGTGATCGTGCCGGTGCGGCGGGCGAGGATCAGGGGAGCGCGCTGGATTGCGAGGAGGTATTCGAGCGCCGGCAGCAGGATCATGATGCGGACCGGCCAGGCGGCGGCGGCGGCGAGGGCGGGGGTGAGGCCGGAGGCGCGCTCGAACCAGAGCGTTTCGAGCGGGGTGAACGCGACCAGTGCGACGGCGAGCGACATTGCGGCGCCGATCCAGATTCCGACGCGGGCGACGGTGCGGTCGTTGGCGGCGCCGCCGCCCATCAGGGCGACGCCGGTTTCCTGGAAGCCGAGGCCGCCGCTGCGGAAGATGAACAGCAGCGAGCCGAGCACCGGCCACACCGCGAGCGACTCGATCGGCGCGCGTCCGCGGCCGAGCCCGAAGGTGACGATCGGGCCGAGGGACATGGTGAGGATCGAGGTCAGCGCCAGGGGCCAGTAGAAGCGCGCGATGTCGGCGAAGCGGACGAGGGCGCCGGGCTCGGCGCGGTCGTGGGCGCGCAGTTGCCGGATCACGGGCCGGGCCATCCAGCGGACTGCGGCGGCCTCGGCGACGACCCCCGAGACGAGCGCGACGGACGCGACGTGCGCGCCCGGCAGCGGGGTTGCGACCGCGGCGGCGAGCGCCGCCAGCGCCATCGTCGCGAGCCGGACGGCGGTGCCGAGGGCGACGCAGCGCGTGCGGTGGTGGCGGGTCAGGATTCCCTGATAGAAGCGGCGGATGCCGATTGCCGCGGGCCACGGCACGAGGACGGCGGCGGCGGCGTGGGCGAGGCGCGCGACTCCGGGCGGCAGGCCGATCAGCTGCCCGGCGACGGCGCGGAACACCGGCGGCGCGCAGAGGACGAGCATCCCGGCGGTGACCAGCGCGTTGAGGATGCGCGCGAAGCGGCGCAGCGCCTTGAACGAGCGCCGGTCGCGCACCAGCGCGTTGGACGCCGAGAGGAGCATCATGATCGGGGACTCGACCAGCCACGCGAGGGAGAACGCCACGCCGTAGGCGGCGAGGTTGAGCGCGGCGTCGGGCATGCGCGCGACCACCGCGGCGATGAACGGGCCCTCGACCGCCATCATCAGCCAGCCGGCGGCGAGCGGGAGCCAGAAGAGCAGGATGAGCCCGGGCCGCAGCGGTTCGGGCTGGTGGTCGGGCATGGCGGGCTGCCGGGGGTGGGGGCCGCGGGGCCGCCGGCGGCGGGCGGGCGCGGCCCGGCGCGTTCTAACGGCGCTTGAGCAGGGGGAAGAGGACCACGTCGCGGATGGTGGGGGCGCCGGTCAGGGTCATGAGCAGGCGGTCGATGCCGATGCCGATGCCGCCGGCCGGGGGCATGCCGTGCTCGAGGGTTTCGATGAAGTCGTAGTCGACCTTCTGCTGTTCCTCGCCGGCGGCCTGGTGCTCGAGGCGGTCGCGCTGGACGTCGGGGTCGTTGAGTTCCGAGTAGCCGGGGGAGACTTCCTGGCCGTTGATGACCAGCTCGTAGACCTCCACCGTGCGGCCGCCGGGGCTGAGCTTGGCCAGCGGGATCAGCTCGGCCGGCACGCGGGTGACGAAGCACGGGTCGAAGGTCCGCTCCTCGACCAGCTTCTCGAACACCTGCTGGACGACCTCGTGGTCCTGGAGGCCCGCGCCGACCTCGACGCCGAGCTGGGCGGCGCGGGTGCGGCGCGCGGCGGGCGCGAGGTCGAAGAAGTCGTCGCCGGCGGCCTGGCGGACGAGGTCGTGGTAGGCGGCGCGCCGCCACGGGCGGGACAGGTCGATGGTGCGCACGGGCTCGCCGTGCTCGTCGTGGTGGACGACGTGGAGGCCGCCGCAGAACGTGGTGGCGAGGTGGCAGACGAGTTCCTCGACGAGTCCGGCCATGACCTCGAAGTCGGCGAACGCCTGATAGGCCTCGAGCATGGTGAACTCCGGGTTGTGGCGGCGCGAGATCCCCTCGTTGCGGAAGCAGCGGTTGAGCTCGAACACGCGGGTGAAGCCGCCGACGAGCAGGCGCTTGAGGAACAGCTCGGGGGCGATGCGCAGCGTGAGCGGCATGCCGAGGGCGTTGTGGTGGGTCTCGAACGGGCGCGCGGCGGCGCCGCCGGCGACGTCGTGGAGCATCGGGGTTTCCACCTCGAGGAAGGCGCGGGCCTCGAGGAAGCGGCGGATCTCGGCGACCATCCGCGAGCGCGCGACGAACACCCCGGCGCTCCGGCTGTTGGCCATCAGGTCGAGGTGGCGCTTGCGGTACTTCAGCTCGCGGTCGGCCACCCCGTGCCACTTGTCGGGCATCGGCCGCAGCGCCTTCGAGAGCACGGTGAACGAGGTCACCTTGACCGTCGGCTCGCCGGTGCGGGTGGTGAACGTCTCGCCCTCCACGCCGATCCAGTCGCCGCGGTCGAGGCACTGCCAGGCGGCGAGCTGCGCGGGCGGCAGCTCCTTGAGCGGCAGGTAGCCCTGGATCGAGCCGAGCACGTCGGCGAGCTGGAAGAAGCACGACTTGCCCATGTCGCGCAGGGCGGTGATGCGGCCGGCGAGGCGGACCGGGCGTCCGTCGGCGAACGCGGCGCGCAGGTCGCCGGGGGTGGTGTCGGTGGGGAACGCGGCGCCGAACGGGTCGATTCCGAGCTCGCGCAGGCGTGCGAGCTTCTCGCGCCGGACCTTGATCAGTTCGGCCTCGGTGGAATGCGGCGCAGCCGGGGTGACATCGCTCATGCCGGGACCGGGCTTAGTGGGGAAGGGGGCGGCGGGCAAGCGGGAAGGCGGCTGCGCGCAGTGCTTGCGGGGGCCGCGGCGGGGCGCTAGCCTCGGTTGCATGGACAATCCGTATGCCGCCGGCCAGGCGGACCCGGGCGCCGCGGCCGGGTCGCAGTCGTTGATCACCCCGCGGGTTCACAATGCGCTGGGCCGGACGAGGCCGTGGGTCCGGCTGTTGGCGGTGCTCGGGTTCATCAGCTCCGGGCTGATGCTGTTGGGCGGCGTCTTCATGCTGATCGGCGGCGGGCTGATCGCCGCGGCGGGCGCGTCCGGGGGCTCGGGCCACGGGCTGCCGGTCCAGCTGACGGGCGGGCTGCCGATGGTCATCATCGCGGTGGTCTACATCGGGATGGGGGTGCTCTACCTGTTTCCCTCGCTGATGCTGTGGAACTACGGCGGGCGGATCGCCTGCATGGAGCGGACGCGGGCGGTCGGCGACCTCGAGGGGGCGCTCGAGCAGCAGGCGTCGTTCTGGCGGTTCGTGGGCATCCTCGCGCTGGTGATGATCGCGCTCTACCTGGTGCTGATCGTGGTGATGGTGGTCGCGGCGGGCGTCGGGGCGGCGATGGCGCACTGAGGCTTGCGGATTGCGCAGCGGGGACTGCCAATTCGGCCGCGTGCGCCGGGATCGTTTGACGGCCGGGCGGCGGTGGCCGCATGCTTTCCGGCGATGACGAGTTGCAGCGCGCCGTGCACCGGACCCGGCAGGCCGGGGACCGCGGCGGGCGACCGCCCGCGGCCGGTCCGGCCGGATGGCGCCGGCGACGCGCCGCGCGGGCGGATCTTCGACCTCAAGCGGTTCTCGACCCACGACGGCCCCGGGATCCGGACCACGGTGTTCTTCACCGGCTGCCCACTGCGCTGCGCGTGGTGCCACAACCCGGAGGCGTTCGCGCCGCAGCCGGACGCCCCGGCGCGCGAGGTCGGCGTCGATGAGCTGGTGCGCGAGCTCGAGCGCGACCTGCCGTACTTCGACCGCTCCGGCGGCGGCGTCACGCTGTCCGGCGGCGAGCCGCTCGGGCAGGCCGCGTTCGTCGAGCAGCTGCTCGCCGCCTGCCGCCGCCGCGAGCTGCGCACCGCGGTGGACACCGCCGGCTGCGTCGAGCCGGCGGCGGTCGAGATGGCGGCCGGCCTTGCCGACCTGATCCTCTACGACCTCAAGTCGCCCGACGCCGCCGTGCACGTGCGCTGGACCGGCGCCGGCAACCGGCTGGTGCTGGCCAACCTCGAGCTGTTGGACCGGTGCGACGTCGCGGTGTGGATCCGGCTGCCGCTGATCCCCACGGTGAACGACGACGAGGCCAGCGTGGCGGCGCTGGCCGAGCTGTTGCTGGCGACCCGCTTCCGGCGGGTCTCGATCCTGCCCTACCACCGGATCGCCGCGGCGAAGTACCAGCGGCTCGGGCTGGCCGACCGGATGGCGGGCATCGGCGCACCGACGGCGGCCGCGGTGGAGGCGGTGCGCGCGCGCCTTGCGGCCGCCGGTTTCGACGTCCGGATCGGCCGCTGACCAACCCCTCCCGCATGATGAACGAACGCGTCCGCAAGCTCCGCGAAGCCAGCCTGGCGGCCGTGCCGCGCCTCAGCCTCGAGCGCGCGCGGATCGTGACCGAGGTGGCGCAGTCCCCCGCATTCCTGCGCGCGCCGGTGCCGGTGCAGCGGGCGCTGGTGTTCCAGGCCCTGTGCGAGCGCAAGGAGCTGTTCGTCGGCGCGGGCGAGCTGATCGTCGGCGAGCGCGGGCCGGCCCCGGCGGCGGTGCCGACCTATCCGGAGGTCTGCATCCACACCGCGGGCGACCTCGACGCGCTCGACACCCGCGAGAAGATCCCCTACCGCGTCGACGGGGAGGCGCGGCGCGCCCACCTCGACGAGGTGCGGCCGTTCTGGGAGGGCCGGTCGCAGCGCGAGCGGATGTTCCGCGAGCTGCCCCCGGAGTGGCACGAGTGCTACCAGGCCGGCGTGTTCACCGAGTTCCAGGAACAGCGCGCCCCGGGCCACACGGTGCTCGGCGGCACGATCTATCGGAAGGGGTTCCTCGACCTCAGGCTGGAGATCGGCGCGGCGATCGACGCGCTCGACTTCGAGCGCGACCCGCTCGCCTGCGACAAGCGCGACGAGCTGCGGGCGATGGACATCTGCGCCGGCGCGCTGATCGGCCACGCGCTGCGCTACGCCGCCCGGCTCGACGAGCTGGCCGCCGCCGAGGCCGACCCGGCGCGCGCCGGCGAGCTGCGGCGGATGGCGGCGGTCTGCCGCAAGGTGCCGGCCAACGCCCCGGAGACCTTCCACGAGGCGCTGCAGGCCTACTGGTTCGTCCACGTCGGCGTGATCACCGAGCTGAACCCGTGGGACTCGTTCAACCCGGGCCGGCTCGACCAGCACCTGTGGCCGTTCTATCAGCGCGGGCTGGCCGAGGGCACGCTGACCGCCGGGGAGGCGCGCGAGCTGCTGCAGGCGCTGTGGGTCAAGTTCCACAACCACCCGGCGCCGCCCAAGGTGGGCGTGACCGCCCGGGAGAGCGGCACCTACACCGACTTCGCGCTGGTCAACGTCGGCGGGGTCAAGGCCGACGGGTCGGACGCGACCAACGACCTGAGCTTCCTGATCCTCGACGTGGTCGAGGAGATGCGCCTGCTGCAGCCCAGCTCGATGGTCCAGGTGTCGAAGAAGAGCCCGGACCGCCTGCTGCGCCGGGCCGGCCGGATCATCCGCACCGGCTTCGGCCAGCCGTCGCTGTTCAACACCGACGCGGTGGTGCAGGAGCTGCTCCGCCAGGGCAAGTCGCTGGCCGACGCCCGCGAGGGCGGCTGCTCGGGCTGCGTCGAGGCCGGCGCGTTCGGACGCGAGGCCTACTTCCTGAGCGGCTACTTCAACCTGCCCAAGGTGCTCGAGGTCACGCTCCACGACGGCGTCGACCCGCGCACCGGCAGGCGGATCGGGCCGGCCACCGGCGACCCGCGCGGGTTCGCCACCTTCGACGAGCTGTTCGCCGCCTTCGAGCGCCAGCTGGGGCACTTCATCGACGTCAAGGTGCGCGGCAACAACCTGATCGAGGCGCTGTGGGCGAGGCACCTGCCGGCGCCGTTCCTCTCGCTGCTGATCGACGACTGCATCGCCCGCGGCCGCGACTACCACCAGGGCGGCGCGCGCTACAACACGACCTACATCCAGGGGGTCGGCCTGGGCACCGTGACCGACGGCCTGGCCGCGATCCGGCACCATGTCTATCAGGAAGGGACGTTCGGCTGGGACGAGCTGCTGGCGGCGCTGGCGGCCGACTTCGCGGGCCACGGGCGGCTGCGCCACGAGCTGTTGGAGAACACGCCGAAGTACGGCAACGACGACGACCGGGCCGACGAGCTGGTGGCGCGGGTGTTCGAGGCGTTCTGGAGCCGGGTCGACGGCCGGCCGAACGTGCGCGGGGGCTGCCACCGGGTGGACATGCTGCCGACGACCTGCCACGTCTACTTCGGGCAGGTGACCGGGGCGCTGCCGGACGGCCGGCCGGCCGGGCAGGCGGTGAGCGAGGGGATCTCGCCGGTGCAGGGGGCGGACCGGCGCGGGCCGACCGCCGCGCTCAACTCGGCGGCCAAGTTCGACCACGTGAAGACCGGCGGCACGCTGCTCAACCAGAAGCTCACCCCGCAGCTGCTGGCCGGCGAGGAGGACCTCGAGGGGCTGGTGCACCTGGTGCGGGGCTACTTCTCCAAGGACGCCCACCACGTCCAGTTCAACGTGGTGAGCCGGGCGACGCTGCTGGACGCGCAGCGCCACCCGGAGCGGCACCGCGACCTGATCGTGCGGGTGGCGGGCTACTCGGACTACTTCACCAACCTGACGCCCGAGCTGCAGGACGAGATCATCCGCCGCACCGAGCAGGAGGCGTACTGACGACACGAAAGCCATGGACACGATCAACCCGCTGCCGTTTCCCGCCAACGAACCGGTGCGCGACTACGCGCCCGGCGCGCCGGAGCGCGCGTCGCTGCAGGCCGCGCTGCGGCAGGTCCGGACGGCGGCGCCCGAGATCCCGCTGCTGATCGGCGGCCGCGCGGTGCGCACCGGGCGCACCGCGCAGTGCGTGATGCCCCACGAGCACGGCACGGTGCTGGCCGTCCACCACCTCGCCGGCCCGGCGGAGGTGGCGGCGGCGGCCGAGGCGGCGGTGGCGGCGCAGCGCGAGTGGGCGGGCTGGGCGTGGCAGGACCGGCTGGCGGTGTTCCTGCGGGCGGCGGACCTGCTGGCCGGGCCGCGGCGCGACCTGCTCAACGCGGCGACGATGCACAACGTCTCGAAGACGTGCCACCAGGCGGAGATCGACGCGGCGTGCGAGCTGGCGGACTTCCTGCGCTTCAACGCCCACTTTGCCACCCGGATCTATCAGGAGCAGCCGGCCAGCGGGCCGGGGACGTGGAACCGGATGGACTACCGCCCGCTGGAGGGGTTCGTGCTGGCGGTCAGCCCGTTCAACTTCGTGTCGATCGCGGGCAACCTGCCGACCGCGCCGGCGATGCTCGGCAACGTGTGCGTGTGGAAGCCGGCGTCGGCGGCGGTGCTGCCGGCGTGGCATTTCATGCAGCTGCTGCGCGAGGCGGGGCTGCCCGACGGGGTGGTCAACTTCGTGCCCGGCCGCGGGGCGGAGGTGTGCGGGCCGGCGCTGGCCAGCCCGCACTTCGCGGGGCTGCACTTCACCGGCTCGACCGCCGTGTTCCAAGGGCTGTGGCGGGCCGCCGCCGAGCACCTCGCCGGCTACCGCGGCTACCCGCGGCTGGTGGGCGAGACCGGCGGCAAGGACTTTGTGGTTGCGCACCGGTCGGCGGACCGGGCGGCGCTGGTCGCGGCGCTGGTGCGCGGCGCGTTCGAGTACCAGGGCCAGAAATGCTCGGCCGCCAGCCGCGCCTACATCCCGCGCTCGCTGTGGAAGGAGCTGCGGGACGAGCTGGCCGGGCAGGTCGACGCGATCGCGGTCGGCAGCCCGGAGGAGTTCGGCAACTTCATGGCGGCGGTGATCGACCGCGGCGCGTTCGAGTCGATCGGCGGCCACATCGACCGCGCGCGGGCGGCGGCCGGCTGCCGGGTGGTGGCCGGCGGCGGGCGCGACGGCGCCACCGGGTGGTTCATCCGGCCGACGGTGATCGAGACCGACGACCCGCGCGCCGCCACCATGACCGAGGAGATCTTCGGCCCGGTTCTAACCGTCTATCCGTATCCGGACGACCGCTACGAGGAAACGCTCGCGCTGTGCGACGCCACCAGCCCGTACGGGCTGACCGGGGCGGTGTTCGCCAACGACCGGGCGGCGGTGCGGGCGGCGAGCGCGGCGCTGCGCTTTGCGGCGGGCAACTTCTACGTCAACGACAAGCCGACCGGGGCGGTGGTGGGCCAGCAGCCGTTCGGCGGCGGGCGCGCCTCGGGGACCAACGACAAGGCGGGCTCGCTGTGGAACCTTGCGCGCTGGCTGAGCCCGCGCAACATCAAGGAGTGCTTCGTGCCGGCGGCCGACTACCGCTACCCGTTCATGGCTTCTCCTTGAGCAGGTCGCGGATCTCGGTGAGCAGCTTCTGCTCGGCGCTCGGCTCCGGCGGCGCGGCGGTGGTTTCCTGCTTGGAGGTCAGCGCCTTGAGCTTGTTCATCGGCTTGACGAAGACGAAGAACAGCACCGCGCCGGTGATCAGCAGCGAGATCGCCGCGTTGATCACCGTCCCGACGTCGAAGATCCCCAGCTTGAGGGAGACGTCGGGCTTGCCGCCGATCATGCTGATCAACGGCTCGATGATGCCCTTGGTCAGGGCGGTGACGAAGGCGCCGAAGGCGGCGCCGATCAGCACGCCGACGGCGAGGTCGATCGCGTTGCCCTTGAGGATGAAGTCGCGGAATTCCTTGATCATGGGTTGTGGTTGGTTGGTGGTGGATCACTGTTCCCGCAGCCACCGCTCGTGGCCCCACAACCCCCAGACGACGCCGGCGAGGCCGGCGGTGAGCAGCAGGACGGGCAGCGCGGTGGCCAAGCTGATCACGAAGTGGCCGAAGCCGGCAAGCACTTCGCGGGTCAGGAAGTGGGGGGCCAGCAGCACGAACAGGCGGCCGGCCAGCAGCGTCGCCGCCCCCCAGCCCATCAGGGTGCCACCCCACGAGCGGTGTACGCGCGCCAGCCGGACCGCCGCCAGTGCCAGCAGGCCGAGGCCCGTGATGCCGGCCGCGTCGAGGACCAGGCTGCCGGGGCGGAGCAGATCATACAACGGGTTCATGCAGGTGGTGTTCGGCGGCCGCCCGGGTGGCAGCCGCTTGGTTTCCCAGTGCAAGGGGGGGTGCAGGGGCGAACACACGCGCATGAAGACAAACGCCCAGGCCGAACAGCAACCAGCCGGCGTTCATCGTGACCAGCTTCACCAAATGCCACCCAAGCGCCACCGCCGGATCGCCGTGAAGATGGGCGCCGGGCCGGAACGCGGGAATCCGCCCCGCCTCATACAGCGGAACCAGCACCGCGTAGCCGAACGCCAGCAGCAACGCGCCCGACAGGATCAGGCGCGACGCCCATCCCGCGCGTCCCCGAACCAGCCGCCAGGCCACCAGCAGCAGGAACAGCCCCATCACGATCATGAATGCAGGCCGGGAAGCCTCGACCGTCAGGAGCCACGTGAACGACGCGTTGGGCATCGCGCATGCTTGTGCCGCAACGCAACTCGTTGAGCAAGAGTTATTTACATTGACTGAGCTGGATATCGGGCAGCACGGAAAATCAGACATTCCTTACCAAACGCGAGCGCCCGATAGACGGGAATCCCGGATATGTTGGAAGGCCTTTCATTTCGCAAATCCTTATGAAACCGCCTGCAGCCCCCGCCATTGCTGGATTGTCGCGTTCCGTCCGCCCCTCTTCAGGCGCCCCGGCCCAGCCCCAGCGAAGGGGGATCGGGCGGCGGGAATTGCGGGCCGGCGGGGGGAAACGCGTGCCGGATGCTGGATTTCCGGTGGTCCGGAATGTCGGAAAAATTTCTCATCCAATGGGGTTGGCCGGGGGGGGGCGGACATGGGGGCCGCCGGGGGGGCCGCGGGGGCGCCGCAGGTGGGGGAGGGTGGATTGGGTGAGGGGCAGGAGTGGCCGGGAGGCCGGGCGGGTGGGGCCGGCCGGGCATGTTAGAACCGGTTGGCGGGCTGCGAGCAGGATCTGCGCGGCATTCCGGACGGGATGCGGATGATCGGGCGGGCTGTCGTTTGCAGGGGGTGGGCCGGGCTGATACCCTGCGGGGGTTGTCATGCGACGGGTGGAGACGGTCGACACTTCGTTCCAGCGGGTGCACGTCTGGCGTTCGGAGCGCCAGGTTGAGTTTCGGGTGGCCGGGGCGATCCACGCGTGGTGGCACCGCGAGCGGTTCCTGACCGGGCTGGCGTGGGACAACTTGGCGGCGGCCTGCCTGTTGCGGCCCGGGGGGGCGCCGCGGTCGGTGTTGATGCTGGGGCTGGCGGGGGGCACCACGATGCGGGCGCTGCGCCACCTGTTGCCGGGCTGCCGGTTGACGGCGGTGGAGATCGACCCGCAGATCATCTCGCTGGCGCGGCACTGGATGGAGCTCGACGCGCTGCGGATCCAGATCGTGCGGGCCGACGCCTACCTGTGGCTGCGGCGCAACCGGCGGCGGTTCGACGTGGTGATCGACGACGTCTACCTGGCGGGGGCCGACGACGTCTACCGTCCGGGCGACTGGGGGGTGGAGCAGTTCGGGCTGGTGCGGCGGGCGGTGGCGGCCGGCGGGCTGCTGGCCGTCAACCTGGTGACCGGCAAGGGCCACCGCGCGGTGCAGTCGCGGATGCGCCAGTTGTTCCGCGACACGTTCCCCGCGGTGCGGAGCGTGACCACCCCCGAGTCGCTCAACGAGACGCTGGTCGGCGGGGCGGAGGTCGCGGGGCGGCGGGCGCTGGCCGGGTGGTCGGGGCACTTCACCCACCCGGCCGACCAACGGCTGTGGCGGCGGCTCAAGGTGGTCCGGCTGTGACCGCCGGCAAGGCGGCGGTTGCAAAGTGCCGCCGCATCTGGCAAGGGTCCGCGCCATGCGGATCCTGACAGGCCTCCAACCGAGCGGGCGGCTCCACATCGGCAACTACTTCGGGGCGATCGAGCCCGCGGTGCGGCTGCAGGAACAGGGCGAGGCCTACTACTTCATCGCCAACTACCACGCGATGACCAGCGTGCGCAACCCGCAGGAGCTGCGCGCCTGGACCCGCCAGCTGGCGGTCGACTTCCTCGCCTGCGGGCTCGACCCGGAGCGGACCGTGTTCTTCCGCCAGAGCGACGTGCCCGAGGTCAACGAGCTGGCGTGGATCCTCTCCACGGTGTGCCCGCTGGGGCTGCTCGAGCGCTGCCATTCGTTCAAGGACAAGATCGCGCGCGGGATCCTGCCCAGCCACGGGCTGTTCGCCTACCCGGTCCTGATGGCCGCCGACATCCTGCTCTACGACTCGAACCTGGTGCCCGTCGGCAAGGACCAGAAGCAGCACCTCGAGGTGACCCGCGACCTCGCCGCCAAGGTCAACGAGGCCTACGGCGAGGGCACCCTGGTGGTGCCCGACCCGCTGATCCGCGACGCAACCGCCGTCGTCCCCGGCCTCGACGGCCAGAAGATGAGCAAGAGCTACGGCAACGACCTGCCCCTGTTCGGCGAGCCCGACGAGGCCCGGCGGCTGATCATGAAGAAACTGGTCACCGACCCCACCCCGCTCGAGGCCCCCAAGCCCAAGCACAACTCGACCATCCTCGCCCTCTACCGCCTGCTCGCCAGCCCCGCCGAGGCGGCCGCCATGGAGGCCGACTACGACCGCGGCGGGGTCGGCTACGGCCAGTTCAAGCAGCGGCTGTTAGAGGCGTACGAGGCGCGCTTCGAGCCGCTGCGCCGGCGGCGTGCCGAGCTGCTGGCCGAGCCCGGGGAGGTCGAGCGGGTGCTGGCGCGGGGTGCGGAGCGGGCGCGGGAGGCGGCGGGCCGGGTGCTGGCGCGGGTGCGCGGGGCGGTGGGGCTGGCGTGAGCGGCGGGTGCGGGGCAAGGTGCGGGATTTGGCATTGACTTGGCGCTGGGGGGGCTGGACCCTTGGCGGTGGAACTTGCTGGAGGGGGATAGTGGATAGCGATCTGTTGCACACCGAGAAGATCCTTGCGGACCGGAAGACGTTTTTTCTCGACCTCAAGGAGAATGCGCGCGGCAGGGTGGTGAAGATCACGGAGGATGTCGGCGGCAACCGGGACACGATCATGGTGCCGGCCGAGATCCTGGGTGACTTCATCGCGGCGCTGCAGGACATCAAGGCGACCGCGGACGGGGAGTGAGCGGGGGGATGTCCGCGCAGCTCGAGCGGCTGGCGGCGCGCCTGTATCCGGAGCCGGGGGAGGCCGGGCGGTTCGTCGCGGCGGTGCGTGCGGGGGGCAGTGGGCGGCGGGTTGCGGCGTGGGCGGGTGCGCCGCCGCCGGTGGGCGGGCAGTTGCCGGGGTGGCTGCCCGGGTGGGTCGGGGCGGCGGCGGGTGCGGGCGAGGCGGGGTATGTGCTGGACCTGTCGTCGGTGTGGGCGATGGCGGTGGTGACGGCGGTGGGTGGGCCGGTGCGGCGGTTGCTCGACCTGTGTGCCGCGCCCGGGGGCAAGAGCGTGGTGGCGGCGCGGTGGCTGCGCCCCGGGCTGCACGTGGCCAACGAGCTGGTGCCGAAGCGGCTGGGGATCCTGCGCCACAACCTGGCGCGCTGCGGGGTGGCCGCGTTCACCCAGCGGCTGCGCCCGGAATGGTGGGCGGAGCACTGTGCCGGGGGCTTCGACCTGGTGCTGGTGGACGCGCCGTGCAGCGGCCAGTCGCTGCCGGCGCGGGGGGTGCGCAACCCGGGGTGTTTCCACCCGGCGGTGGTGGCGGGCAACGCGCGGCGCCAGCGCGGGGTGCTCGCCCGCGCGGCGGCGGCGGTGGCGCCCGGGGGACACCTCGTGTATGCGACGTGCACGTATTCGCTGGAGGAAAACGAGCGGGTCGTGCGGTGGTTCCTGAAGGGCCGGGAGGAGTGGTCGGCGGTGGCGGTGCCGGCTCTCGCCGACTGGCGGTCGCCGCACGCCGCGGAGCCGTGCCACCGGCTGGGCCCGCACCACGGATTGGGCGCGGGCGGGTTCGTCGCGCTGCTGCGGCGCGGCGGGGAACCGGGGCAACTGCCCGGGCTGCCGGCCGAGGTGTGCGCGTGGCCGGTGGCGCCCGGCGCGGCGGCCCCCGGGACGCGCACCGGGTGAACCTGCCGCCGCCGGCGGCCGGCGCGGCGGGGTGACGCCGGCGGTTTGGCTTGCACCGGCAGGGTGGCGTGGGGATCCTGCCAGCCAGCGATGGCCACGCCCCCATCCGTCAACGTCGCCCGCCTGCTCTATCTGCTGGTCTGCGAGGGGGCCGGCGTGGCGATCGCCCTGAGCACCCGCGGCAGCGACATGGAGGTGCCGGTCTGGGGCGGGGTGCTCGGCGGCCTGGCGGTCGCCGGCTTCTTCATCTTCGTCGAGTCCCTGATGAAGGGGTTTTCACTGCGCGGGTTCTCGACCGCCACCTTCGGGTTGCTGGTCGGTTGGCTGTGCGCGTGGCTGCTCACCCGGGTCGGCCTGTCGCAGCTGGGGGGCAGCCTCAGGGAGCACGTCGACGACTCGCTGCTGCTGGCGTGCGAGGTGACCGTGTATGCGAGCTTCGGGTTCCTCGGCGCGGTGCTGGCGCTGCGCAGCAGCCGCAACGACTTCGCCTTCATCATCCCCTACGTGCGCTTCCGCCAGGATGCCGTGACCGGCCAGCCGGTGGTGCTCGACCCCGAGACGATCGCCGACGGGCGCGTCGCCGCGATCGTCCGCTCCGGGTTCCTGGCCGGGCGGCTGATCGTGCCCAACTTCGTGCTCGACGAGCTGCAGGCACTCGCCACCGCCCCGGCGCAGCCGCTGCGCAGCCGGGGCGAGCGCGCACTGGCCCAGTTGGAGAGGATGCAGTCCGACCCGGCGCTCGAGGTGACCGTCCACGACTCGAGCGGCGTCTCCGAAGGGGAGGGGCTCGAGGGCCGCCTGCTCCAGACCGCCGTGCTGCTCGGCGCGCGCCTGATGACCGCCGACGAGAAGCTCGCCAAGGTGGCGCGGCTGCGCGGGATCGAGGTGCTCAACCTGCGCGAACTGGCCGAGGCCCTGCGCCCCGAGGTCGTCGTCGGGGGCACCCTGCACATCGCCCTGGTGCGCGGGGGCAAGGACGAAGACCAGGCCGTCGGCTACCTCCCCGACGGCGACATGGTGGTGGTCAACCACGCCGCCGCCGCGATCGGCACCAGCCGCGACGTGCGGGTGATCAGCACCCTGCAAACGAGCGGCGGCCGGATGATCTTCGCCGAGTTGGTCGGCCAGCCGTGACCGCCGCCGCCGCGGCCCCGGCCGGCACTTGACGGGTGTAGGACAATCCCCCTGTCGTGACTGCCGCCTGCCCACCCGCCGCCACCCTGCCGTTCGAGCTGACGATCTGCGGGGTGATGGAGTTCGACCGCCTCGACCGGCGCTCGATCACCCACGCCGTCTCAATCTGGCACCCGACCGATTCGACCGACGAGTGGATCGACCTCGTCCGCTGCGGCCTGCCGCACTCCGTCGTCCACCCGGTCGTGTTCGACGACGTCGAGGCGCAGCACGACGGGTTCCAGCCGGCCACCCCCGAGCAGATCCGCGGCGTGCTCGAGTTCGCCAGCGCGGTGCGCGCCGGCGACCACCTGCTCGTCCACTGCATGGCCGGCATCTCCCGCTCCACCGCGTGCGCGATGGCCATCCTCACCTCCCACCTCGGCCCCGGCAGCGAACAGCACGCCGCCGAACGCATCCGCCAACTCCGGCGCCAGGCCCGGCCCAACCGCTGGGTCGTCCGCCTCGCCGACCAGCTGCTCAACCGCCACGGCGCCCTCGTCCTCGCCTGCAGCCGGGTGTTCGCCGAGCCCCTCGGCGAGGGGCTGGTCAACAAGGGCTGGGACGAGGCGAGGGACGCAACGGAGTGAGGGCCTAGGGTGCTTGCGGCTTGCCTTGCGAACCACCCGTGCTACCATTCGTGCCTGCACGAACAAGTTGTTCATGAAGACGGTGACACTTGATGAAATCGCCTACGCCCGGCTCAAGGCGTGGAAGCGGGGTGGTCGGGAGTCGTTTTCGAGCGTGATCAAGCGTCTGGTGCCCGAGCCCGGCACCTTGGCGGCGTTCGCGGGCTTCGTGGAGGCGAACGGGACCGCGGAACTGGCGCGCAATGACGAACTCGAGCAGGCGGTGAACGAGCGCTCGCCGGCCAAACCCGATCCGTGGACCTGATTGCCGACACCACCCTGCTGGTCGGCCTGTGGCGTCGCCAGGCGTGGGCGATGAGCTTCGCCAAGGCCAACCCGGGGCGCTGCCTGGGGCTGCCGTGGGTGGTCTTGGGCGAGTTCTGGCACGGCGCCCGCCGGGCCGGGCATGATCCGGCGCTGGTGCGGCAGTTCCTCGCCCTCGGCCTGCCCCTGCTGGACCCGGAGCCGGTGATTCCCGCCTACGCCGCGATTTGCACCGCCCTGCAGGCTCACCACCCGGCGGCGTGGCGCGCCATCGGCCACAACGACCTGTGGATTGCCGCTGCCGCCGCGGCCCACGCCAAACCCTTGGTCAGCCGCAACCGCCGCCACTTCGCGCACATCGACGGCCTGCAGGTCCAGGCACTCGGCGAGGAGTGAGCGCCGGCCCGCTTTCCTCCTTGCCGCGCCGCGCCGGCTCTTCTAAAGCCCGTCGCGCAGCATGAACGAGATGCACCCCTACGAACGCCTGCCGCTGTTCGGCACCGGCGTGGCCTTGGGTCTCGCACTCACCGCCCTCGCCCTCGTCCTGCTCGCCAAACCCGCACCCGCCCGGCAGTTCCTCACAAAGTTCCCCCGCAACCACAAGCTCGGCCAGATCCTCCTCGGCGTCGGCATGGGCTGGTTCTGGCTGCTCATCGCCCCCGAGGGCCTCGGCCTCCTCGGCCGCCTCGCCATGGACCTCGGCGAGTTCAACGGCGCCAAGGGCTTCCTCCGCCTCGCCGTGCCCGTCACCTTCATCCTCGTCTGCATCGGGGTCAAAGAGTTCCTCGCCGTCCGCGCCCTCGGCCTGCTCGGCCTGATGCTCGCCGCACCCCTCCTCGAGGCCGCCTTCCTCAAGGACCCCGCCTCCCGCATCCTCATCCCAATCTTCGCCTTCGCCCTGATCATCAAGTCCATGTTCTGGATCGGCATGCCCTACACCTTCCGCGACGCCCTCACCTGGCTGGGCGCCAAACCCGCCCGCTTCCACGCCGCCGCCGCCGCCACCCTCGCCTACGGCCTGCTCACCCTCGCCACCGCCCTGCTGTGCTGGCGCGGGTTCTGAAGAAAAGATCACAATTGCACTTGCCCGGTCGCCGATCGCCCGTAGCTTGCGGCCGTCAGCGCTGGTGAGACGCAGTCTCAATGCCGGGCGTGGGGGTTTCCGACGGGAGGCCGCGCCGGGCGTGGGGGTTGGCGTGGGCGGTGGCGGCGAGCAACCAACATGGAACTGGGATGTCTTTGAGAATCGACAACCTGCAGGCTGGACTGGACGACGGCACGGAGATCCTGAAGGGGGTGAGCCTGGTGGTGCCGCACGGTGAGGTGCACGCGATCATGGGGCCGAACGGGTCGGGCAAGTCGACGCTGGCGAAGGTGATTGCGGGACACGAGGGCTACCGGGTGACTGGGGGCACGGCGACGCTGGACGGGGTGGACCTGTTGGGGATGGAGGTGGACGAGCGGTCGCGGGCGGGGTTGTTTCTGGCGTTCCAGTATCCGGCGGACGTGCCCGGGGTGTCGAACGCGAACTTCGTGCGGGCGGCGCTGCAGGCGCGGCAGCCGGAGGGGGAGGAGATCGACGCGGTGGCGTTTTACCGGCGGCTGTATGAGAAGATGGACCTGTTGGAGATCGACCGCAAGTTCACGGCGCGGCCGGTCAACGAGGGGTTTTCGGGCGGGGAGAAGAAGCGCAACGAGATCCTGCAGCTGATGATGCTCGAGCCGCAGTTCGCGATCCTGGACGAGACCGACTCGGGGCTGGACATCGACGCGCTGAAGATCGTCGCGCGCGGGGTCAACGCGATGCGCTCGCCGCAGCGCGGGTTTTTGCTGATCACCCACTACCAGCGGCTGCTCAACTACATCCAGCCGGACGTGGTGCACGTGATGGCCGCGGGGCGGATCATGCGCTCCGGGGGCCCGGAGCTGGCGCTGGAACTGGAGGCCGGCGGCTACGACCTGTATCGCGGCGAGGCGGCGCTTGCGTGACGGCGGCGGGCGCCGGCCCGCGGCGCAACCCGATCCCGACCTGAAGGAGATGTCCCACGAACCGAACCCCGACCTTGACCACGAGACCCGCGCGGCGATCGACATCGACCGCACGCGGGGCGACTTCCACTTTCCCGAGCGGAACAAGTATGACGCCGGGCCCGGGCTGAGCGAGCGCACGGTCGACTACATCTGCGAGGTCAAGGACGAGCCCGCGTGGCTGCGCGGGTTCCGGCACAAGGCGCTGGCGGCGTTCCGGTCCAAGCCGGTGCCGACCCACTGGGCGAGCCGCGAGCTGGAGGAGATCGACTTCGACCGGATCCGCTGCTATCTATCCGACGGTGAGCGGCCGAAGCGGTCGTGGGACGATGTGCCCGAGGACGTCCTGCGGACGTTCGAGCGGCTCGGGGTGCCCGAGCAGGAGCGGGCGTTCCTGGCCGGCGTCGAGGCGCAGTACGACTCGGAGGCGGCGTATTCCAACATCAAGGACGAGCTGGCGAAGCAGGGGGTGATCTTCCTGACCTCGACCGAGGCCCTGAAGCGGCACGAGGAGATTTTCCGCCCGTGGTTCGGCAAGGTGATCCCGACCGGGGACAACAAGTATTCCGCGCTCAACAGCGCGGTGTTTTCCGGCGGGTCGTTCATCTACGTGCCGAAGGGGGTGAAGGTCAAGCAGCCGCTGCAGGCGTACTTCCGCATCAACTCGGAGAACTTCGGGCAGTTCGAGCGCACGCTGATCATCGCCGACGAGGGCGCGGAGGTGATGTACATGGAGGGCTGCACCGCGCCGCGGTTCGAGACCGCCACGGTGCACGCGGCGGTGGTCGAGCTGGTCGCGCTCAAGGACGCCAGGATCCAGTACGTCACGGTGCAGAACTGGTCGTCGAACGTGTTCAACCTGGTGACCAAGCGCGGGCTGGCGCAGGAGAACGCGGAGGTGCGGTGGATCGACTGCAACATCGGCAGCCGGCTGACGATCAAGTATCCGGCGGTGGTGATGAAGGGGCGGCGGGCCCGCGGGGAGGTGATCTCGATCGCGCTGGCGAACACCGGGCAGCACCAGGACACCGGCGCCAAGATGATCCACGCGGCGGACGAGACCAGCTCCAACATCGTCTCGAAGTCGATCTCGGTCGGCACCGGCCGGGCGACCTACCGGGGGATGGTCCACATCCCGAAGAACCTGCGCGGCTGCCGCAACAACACCGAGTGCGACGCGCTGCTGATCAACGCCAACTCGCGCACCGACACCTACCCGGCGATCACGGTGCGCGGCAACCGGCACGCGACCCAGCACGAGGCCTCGGTGTCGCAGGTTTCCGAGGAGATGCTGTTCTACATGCGGCAGCGCGGGCTGGGCGAGGGGGAGGCGATGTCGCTGGCCGTCAACGGGTTCATCAACGACCTGGTGCGCGAGTTTCCGATGGAGTACTCGGTCGAGCTCAAGCGCCTGATCGACCTCGAGATGGAGGGCAGCGTCGGCTGAGGAACCGGCGCCCGCGTCCCGCGTTCCGCGGGAACGGGCCCGGGCGCGGCAGTCGCCGCCTTCTAGCGGAAAACGGAACACCGAAAACGAGCCAACCCACCCCATGACTCCCGTGCTGGCCCAACCCGTGCCCTCGATCCTGGACTCGGCGCCTGCGACCCCGGCGGAGTTCCCGGGGTGGTTCGCCGAGCGCCGCCGCGCCGCCTGGCAGCGTTTCCTCGAGACGCCGGACCCGGCCCGCGGCGACGAGCGCTGGCGCTTCTCGGACCTCGGGCAGCTCGACTTCTCCGGCTTCACCTGCGAGCGCGGGGGCACCCCGGCCGCGTTGTCCGGCGACGCCGACCGGCGCGCGCTGGTGGCGCGCTCGGCCGGGCTCGAGTCCCCCGCCGCGCGCTACGTGTTCGTCAACGACGAGCTGGTCGACGCGGCGAGCCGGCTGCCGGAGGGGGTGGTGTGCCAGCCGCTGGCCGCGGCGCTGCGGTCGCACGGCGAGCTGGTGCGCGAGCATTTCATGCGGCGGGAGACGCGCCTCGGCTCGGCCAAGTATGCGGCGCTGCACGAGGCGCGGGTCGGCAACGGGCTGTTCATCCACGTGCCGGACGGGGTGCGGGTCGACGGCACGATCGAGGTCTTCCACTGGCTGGCGGGCGACGGGGTGGCCGGGTTTCCGCACACCCTGGTCGTCACCGGCGCGGGTGCCAAGGTGCGGGTGGTCGACTGCTTCCAGAGCGCCGACGAGCGCGGGGCCGGGCTGGCGATCGCCGTCAACGACCTGATCGCCGGGCCGGGGTCGCAGCTCGACCACCTCGCGATCCAGGCCTTCAACGAGCGCACGCGGGTGATCCAGATCAACTCGACCAGCGTCGCCCGCGACGCCTCGACCACCGGGTTCATCCTCAACACCGGCGCCGGCTGGGCGCGCAACGAGTCGCTGTCGCGGCTCGAGGGCGAGGGCGGCCGCTCGGACATGCTGGCGGTTGCGATTCCGGCGCGCGACCAGCACTACGACCAGCGCACCTTCCAGCACCACGTGGCGCCCGGCGCCTGCTCGGACCTGCTCTACAAGAACTCGCTCTACGACCGCGCGCGCACGATCTTCTCCGGGCTGATCTTCGTCGACCAGGGCGCCCACCGCACCGACGCCTATCAGACGTGCCGCAACCTGCTGATGAGCGGCGAGGCCGGGGCCGACTCGATGCCCGGGCTGGAGATCAACGCCGACGACGTGAAGTGCTCGCACGGCTCGACCTCGGCCTCGATCGGCGACGAGGAGATCTTCTACCTGCGCACCCGCGGCATCTGCCCGCAGCGCGCCCGCCGGCTGCTCGCGCGCGGGTTCTCGGTGGAGGTCGTCGCGCGCCTCGGCGACGAGGCGGTCGAGGAGCTGGTGCTGCGCTTCGTCGACGACAAGTTCCGCCACATCGCCGGCGGCGGCGCGTGAGCCCAGCCGAGGCATTGGCCATTGGTCATTGGTCATTGGGAAGGCCGCCGGGAGGCGCGTAACCGCCCGACTTCGCCGAGGCCGGTCCCGTATCGGAGGATCGATGCGACTGAGCAGCGCTGACTGCCGGCCGCGGCCATGCCCGCCGCATCCCGGGCTCGGCCGCCGTTTGCGGCTGGACGGCCGGCGCAACCCAATGCATCATCAATGGGTGGAAGGAGTCCATCCCCGATGAATCGTCGTCACGCGATCCTGTTGGTCGCCGCGGCCGCGGCGCTGCCCGCCACGGCGGCCGACCAGCCGGCCCCTCACACCCCCAAGCCCGGCAGCGCCGAGCGCAAGGCGATCTGCGACGCGATGCGCAGCTACGCCCGCCGGCAGTGCGAGTCCGCGCCCGGCCTGCAGTTCCTGTGGACGATCGGCTGGCTGAAGGTGTTGGGGCGGCACGCGGCCTTCTCGGGCTGTGCGGTCGCCCCCGACGGCAGCCCGTTGGACGACGGCACCGTGCTCGGCGACATCGAGTTCACCACCTTCCTGCGCAAGGAGGGGAATGGCTGGCGGGTGATCGCCGACCTGAGCCGCGGCGACGTGCCGAGCGAGGAGGAACTCCGCGAGCTCCGGAGCACCTTCCCCAAGGAGATCCCCACCGCGATCGTGCCGCCGTTCTGGCGCGCCAAGCTGCGCTGACCGGCCGCCGCCCGCTGCGCGATGCCCCACCGTTCCCTGCCGTGCGGCAACCTGCTGCGACCGTTGCCGGCGGCCGCCGCGGGTGAGGACTTCACCGACCTGCTGGTGCGCGCCGGCGTGCGGGTCGAGCGGATCGTCTCGCGCGGACACGCCACCCCGGCCGGCCGCTGGTATGACCAGCCGCTCGACGAGTGGGTGATGGTGGTCGAGGGCGAGGGCGAACTCGAGTTCGCCGACCGGCCAGCCACCATGGTGCTCGGCCGCGGCGATTGGGTGCTGATCCCCGCCCGCTGCCGCCACCGGGTGCGGCGCACTGCCGACCCCACCGTGTGGCTCGCCGCGTGGCTCCCGCCGGCCGGCACGGACGAGCCCGCGGGCGGACCATGACGCGTGCCGGCCAAGCCGGTGGAAGACGGGCCGGCACCCGGGCGGGGACGCCCGCTCACGGGGCCGGCGCGAGCAGGTAGCCGGGCACCCAGCCCTCCTCGCCGCGCGGGTTCCGGCACCAGTGCCAGCCGTGGATCTCGCGCAGCGACTCGAGCGCATCGCCGCGGCGCACCGTGAGCACCCGCGGGTCGAACGCCTCGACCACCGCAAAGCGCCCCTCGCCGAGCGGCTTGAGGATCTCCCCGGGAACGTAGCCGTGGCGGCCCCCGGCATCGCTCACCCAGACCCAGCCCGGCCACGCGCGGTCGCTCGGGCCGGCGGTGACCTCACAGCCACGGATCAGCCGCAACGGGTCGCGGTCGAGCTCCTGATAGTCGGCATTGGCACGGAAGCGGGGCATGGCGCGGGGATCGGGGCGGCCCGAGCAAAACCGATCGCGGGGCGGTTGGCGACCGGGATTTTGCGCGGCGCGGGCCGTATTTGCTCGGCAAGCGGCGGCGGGCGTGCTAGCGTGGAACTGATCCGGAGCGATGAATCGATCGAAGTTCCTGCTGGTGGCGCTGGTGTTGGTGGGGGCCGTGGTGGCGCTGGAAGAGTGGCGGATCGCCGGCCTGCGGGGCCGGATCGGCACCCTCGAGCAGCAGCTGGCCGCCGCCGAGGCGGCGATCCCGCCGCCGCCGCGCCCGGTCCAGAAGGGCGAGTCGCCCGACGCCGCGCTGCGGCGCACCAAGGCGCGGCGCGTGATGGAGCGCGTCAGGGACGCCAGCGCCGGCGAACTGGCGACCGTCGACCAGCCCGCCACCCGGGAGGATCCGGCGCCGGCCCCCGCCATCGAGGGCGCCGCCGCCCCGGCCGACGCGGTGCCGGCCCGCACCCCCGCCCCGGCCGCGGCCGACGCCCGGATCCGCGAGGCGGTGACCTCGGTCTACGGCAACCTGATCCGGCAGTTCCAGCTGGAGGGTGAGGAGGCCGAGTACTTCATCAACCTGCTCGGCGAGGGGATGAGCAGGCGCGAGCAGCTCGCGCTGGACCTGTTGGACGCGAAGAACGACGCCGAGCGCACCGGGGTGCAGCGCCGCACCGAGGAGGCGGCGGTCAGGTTCGCCGAGCGGGTGCGGGAGTTCCTCGGCAACGACGACGACTACGCCGTCTATCAGGACTACGTCAACCGGCTGGCGGCGGCGCAGGGCGGCGGGGGGGAGGGGTGACCGGCGGCGCTACCCGAGCACGGCGTCCATGGCGTCGATGAGCGCGCCGACGGTGGCCTCGGTCTCGTCGCCCATGTTCGAGATGCGGAACGTCAGGCCCTTGATCTTGCCGTAGCCGCCGTTGATCAGGAACCCGTGTTCGGACTTGAGGCGGTCGATGAACCCGGCCTGGTCGAAGCCCTCCGGCGTCCGGAAGCAGGTCAGCGCCTTCGAGCGGAAGCCGTCCGGCGCGAAGTGGTCGAAGCCGTTGCGGGCGCCCCACGCGTGGACCAGCGCGTTGGTGGCGGCGTGGCGGGCGTGGCGCGCGGGCAGGCCCTCGGCCGCGATCCGTTCAAGCTGGTGCTGGAGGCCGAAGATCAGGGCGATCGCGGGCGTCGACGGGGTGTTGGACTTGGCGGCGTTGCGGTCGAACTCGAGGAAGTCGAAGTAGTAGCCGCGGTCGGGCGTCTCCGCGGCGCGCGCGAGCGCAGCCTCGGAGGCCGCGAACAGCGCCAGCCCCGGCGGCAGCGCGAGCGCCTTCTGGACGCCGGCGAGCATCACGTCGATGCCCAGCTCGTCCATCGGCGTCGGCACGGTCGAGAGCGACGACACGGTGTCGACGATGAGCATCGTGTCGGGGAACGACTTGACCACCCTGGCGACGCCGGCGAGGTCGTTGAGGACCCCGGTGGACGTCTCGCTGTGGATGAAGGTGACGGTGTCGAAGCCGCCCTCGGCGAGCTTGGCGCGGACCGCGGCCGGGTCGATCGCCTCGCCCCACTCGACCTGCACCGCCTCGGCCTGGCAGCCGTTGCGGCGGGCGACTTCGAGCCACTTGTCGGAGAACGCGCCGCAGCACAGGCACAGGACCTTGCGGCGGACCAGGTTGCGCAGCGCGGCCTCCATCACGCCCCATGCCGAGGAGGTCGAGAGGTAGACCGGCCGGGTGGTGCCGAAGATCGCCTGGAGGCCGGGCTGGATCGCCTGATAGAGCGCCTTGAACTCGGCGCCGCGGTGGCCGATCATCGGCCGCGACATGGCGGCGTAGGTGGCCGGGGAGACGTCAATCGGGCCGGGGATGAAGAGCTTGGGAGTCACGACGGGCGCGAGTGTAGGGGGGGCCGCCGGTTTGTGAACTGCGAATTGCGGCTGGCTATTCCTCCCAGATCATGTGTTCGAGGCGGAGCTTGCGGGCGCGTGCGGCGGCCTCGCCGGCGCTGGGGCCGGCGAGGTTGGCGATGCGGGTGGCGACGGCGACGGCGGCCTCCCAGCGCTGGGCGGTTTCGAGCAGGGCGAGGGCGCGGAAGCCGGCGCGTTCGGGCCACTCCCAGTCGAGCGGCGGCTGGTTGGCGGCGGACTCCAGCAGCGAGTAATAGGTGTCGAGCGCCTGACCGAGGTCGCCGGGGCGGTTGAGGCGTTCGAGGGTCAGGCCGACGAGGAAGCGGAAGCGGTGGTTGAGGGCGCTTTCCGGGGCGCTGCGGGCGGCGAGGTCGCGGTAGAGGGCGAGGGCCTCCTCGTAGGCGGCGGGGTCGTTGCCGCCCTTGGCGAACCACGCCTCGCCGAGCAGGGTGCCGGCGGTGAAGGCGAGGCGCGAGCCGGGGTCGAGCGAGCGCATCCACTCGCGCAGCTCGGCGATGGCGTCGTCGCAGCGGCCCATCTCGACCAGGGTGCGGGCGCGCTCGAGGCGGGCGGAGGCGGCGAGGGTGCCGTTGATGCGGATCACGCGCTGATAGAGGTCGAGGCTTTCGGTGCGGGCCTGGGAGGTGGCGCCGAGGGCGGCCGAGCGGGCGGCGAGGAACAGCGCGGCTTCGGCGGCGGGTGCGGTGGGGGCGGCGTCGGCGAGCTGTTCGAGGATCAGGCGGGCCTCGTTGAAGTCGCCGCGCCGGAACAGGGCCTGGCCGAGGCGCAGCGAGAAGTCGGGCGCGGCCGGGTCCTGCGGGTGCCCGGCCAGGAAGCCGCGGGTCTCGGCCACGACCCGGTCCCAGTCGCCCCGGAGTTCGGCGAGGCGGACGCGGGCCTCGGCCAGGGCGCCCGGGGCGGGGACGGCGGCCGCGGGCTTGCGGCCGCCCAACTGGTCGAGCTGGGCGGTGGCCAGCTCGAGGTCGGGCGGGTCGGCGTGCATCGCGGCGGTGGCGAGGGCCAGGCGCGCCTCGCCGAGGCGCGGGTGGTCCGGGTGGGCGCGGATGAAGCGTTCCAGCTGGTCGCCGGCGGCCGGCTCGGCGCGGCCGGCGAGGACCAGCGCGCGCTCGAGCGCCAGCTCGGTGGCGGCAGTGGCGGGCAGGCCCTCGGGGATGCCGACGAGCAGCGGGTCGGCGCCGGCGAGCAGGCTGGCGACGCCGGCGTTGATGGCGGCGGTTTCCGCGGCCTTGCCGGCGAGCCGCCGGGCGGCGGCGGCGAACGCGGCGGCGGCCGACTGGTGGTCGCCTGCGCGGGCGTCGCCGGTGGCGCGGAAGAACCCGGCGAGCGCTTCCAGGTGCGGGTCGGCGGTGGTGGCGGCGAGCGCGGCGAGCGCCGCCTGCGCCGGCCCGAGCCGGTTGTCGGCGAGGTGCCAGCGGCCGGTGTCGAGCAGGGCGCGCTGGGCGAGCGGGTGGGTGGGGAAGCTGGCGCGCAGCCGGCGCAGCAGCTGGAACGCGCGGGCGCGCGCCGCGGGGTCGCCGGTGCGCCGCAGCCCGTGGGCGAGGTGATAGAGCGCGTGCACCGGCAGCTCGCCCGCGGCCGCGCCGTTGCCGGCGGGCCATGCGGCGACGGCGCCGCCGCCGGCGACGAGGATCGGCAGTGCGGCGTCGGCGGGCGGGGCGGGGGACCATTTTTCCAGCTGTTCGAGGATCGGGTCGCCGGCGCTCGGGGTGGCCGGCAGCAGCGCGGCGAGGGACTCGAACGCCTCGTCCAACAGCGGCGAGTCGGGGTGGCCGGCGACCAGCGGGATGAGCACGTCGGCGGCAGCGGCGGGCTGGCCGGCGCGGGCGAGGGCGGCGGCCAGCCCGAGGGTGGCGCGTTCGAGTTCCTCGCGGGACAGGCCGTCGGGGGTGGCGGTCAGTTCGGCGAAGCGGGTGGCGGCGGCCTGCGGGTGGTCCTCCTCCATGAGCAGGCGGGCGTCGAGGTCGGCCGCGGCGGCGGCGAGGCGGGGTGCCGGGGTGCCGAGTTCGCCGAGGCGGGCGCGGGCGGCGGCGAAGTCCCCTTGGCCGAAGGCGATCCGGGCGAGCTCGAGGCGGGCGCGCTGGGCGGCTTCCGGCTGCCCGGCATCGAGCAGCGTCTCGAGCGTCTGGCGGGCGGCGTCGGGGCCGCCGAGGGCGACCAGCAGCGCGGCGCGGGTCAGGCAGGCCTCGGCGTGGAGCGGTTGGTCCCGCCCGGTGGCCAGCGGGGCGAGCACCTCGGCCGCCTCGGCGAAGCGGCCGAGGCCGGCGAGGGCCTGGCCGCACCAGAAGACTGCCTCGGGCGAGCCCTCGAGCAGCGGGTCATTGAGCGCCTCGAGCGCCGCGGCGGGCTCGCCGGCGCGCACCAGGGCGTCGGCGAGCAGCAGGTGGAGGCGCTTGCGGTCGGGGTCGGCCAGGCCGTCGACCGCCAGCGCCTCCCGGAACCGCGCGGCGGCGATCTCGGGCAGCCGGTCGGCCAGCGCCTCGGTGCCGCGCTGGAGGGCGGCGGCGGCGGCCGGCGGCAGTTCCGCCGGGCTGGCTGCGGGCAGTACCAGCACGGCGAGGATGACGGCGGCGGTGCGCGTCATGGGGGCGAGCATAGCGGGGGTCGGGCGGGGATGCGAGCGCGGAAGAGCGCGTCGGCAAAGGTGGGTGTTGACCCCGCGTGAGGCATGGTTAGGGTAGCGGCATGACGCAGGTGGAAGCCGCCCACAGGATCCTCGACACGATGCTCGGTCATCTGGGCTTCTCGGCCACGATCGAGGTGCAGCAAGGGCCCGGCCAGGGCGGGGACGGGGAGGAACCCTGCCTGCAGATCCACACCAGCCAGGGCGAGTCCCTGATCGGGCGCGACGGCCACCGGCTCGACGACCTCCAATACCTGGTCAACCGGATCCTGCGCCGCCATTTCCCCGACGCGGCCCGGATCAAGGTCGACTGCGGGCACTACCGGACGATCAACGAGGACAAGCTGGTCGAGGAGGTCAGGGGGATGGCCGAGCGGGTCCGGGCATCCGGCAAGCCGGTGCACCTGCGCCCGCTCAACGCCTACTACCGGCGGATCGTGCACAACGCGCTGCTCAACGACCCGGACGTCGAGAGCCACTCGCCGGAGGGCAGCCAGCGGCTGAAGCGGATCACGCTGAGCCGGCGCGGCCACGGCAGGCGCCGGGAATGAGGCAGCCGTGAGCCCCGCCCCCGCCATCCCCGACCGCGAGTCCGAGACGCACCGCCTGGTGCTGCCGGCGCACCTGAACCAGTACGGGTTTCTGTTCGGCGGAATCCTGCTCGAGTGGGTCGACGAAGCCTGTTGGATCGCCGCCAGCCTGCACTTCCCGCATTGCCGCTTCGTGACCGTGGCGATGGACGACGTGCAGTTCCACCACAGCGTGCGCGAGGGGACGATCCTGCTGATCGGCTGCCGGTGCGAGCGCCTGGGCACCACCTCGGTGACCTACGTGGTGACGGTGCGCGACGTCAACCGCCCGGCGATCCCCGCCATCTTCGCCACCCGGGTGACGCTGGTGAACGTGGACGCGCAGGGGCGCAAACAGGCGGTGGCGGACGCCGGCCACGGGGCGCTGGATCGTTAGACCGGCCCCTTCTCGCGATGCCCGCCGTCGACGTCAGCCTGCCCGCCGCCCGTGCCGGGGACGAACGCGCGTGGCGCATGGCGGCGGCGCGGGCGCTCGGCGTGCATCCGGAACGGATCGGCGGGGTGCGGGTGGCCAAGCGCTCGATCGACGCGCGCCGGCGGCCTCCGCGGGTGCAGCTGCGGCTCGAGGTGGCGGTCGACGGGCCGCTGCCGGAACCCGAGCGGCCGAGCTGGCAGGCGCCGCGGCTGGGGGTGGGTGCGCGGCGGGTGGTGATCGTCGGCAGCGGGCCGGCGGGGATGTTTGCCGCGCTGCGCTGCCTCGAGCTCGGGCTCAGGCCGGTCGTCGTGGAGCGCGGCAAGGATGTTTCGGCGCGGCGGTTCGACCTCGCCCCGCTGCTGCGCCACGGCACGGTGGTCGAGGACTCGAACTACTGCTTCGGCGAGGGCGGGGCGGGCACGTTCTCCGACGGCAAGCTCTACACCCGCGCCACCAAGCGCGGGCCGGTGCGGCGGGTCTACGAGATCTTCGTCGCCCACGGCGCGCCCGGGTCGATTCTGGTCGACGCCCACCCGCACATCGGCTCGAACCTGCTGCCGAAGGTGGTGGTGGCGCTCCGCCGCAGCATCCTCGATGCCGGCGGCGAGGTGCACTTCCGGGCCCGGATGGTCGAGCTGCTGGTCGCCGGCGGCCGGGCCTGCGGGGTGCGCACCGCCGACGGCCGCGAGTTCACCGGCGCGGCGGTGATCCTGGCCACCGGCCACAGCGCGCGCGACGTCTATCGGATGCTGGCGGGTCGCGGCCTCGCGCTCGAGGCCAAGCCGTTCGCGGTGGGCGTGCGGATCGAGCACCCGCAGCGGCTGGTCGACCGCTGCCAGTACCACCTCGGGGCGGCGGAGGAGCGGCCCGCCCTGCTGCCTGCGGCGAGCTACCGGCTGGCGACGCAGGTCGACGGGCGCAGCGTCCATTCGTTCTGCATGTGCCCGGGCGGGTTCATCGTGCCGGCGGCGACCGCCAACGACGAGGTGGTGGTCAACGGGATGTCGCTTTCCCGCCGCGACTCGCCGTTCGCCAACAGCGGGCTGGTCGTCGGGGTGGAGCCGGAGGACGTCGCGCACCTCGCGGCCGGGCACGGGGTGCTCGCGGGGATCGCCTTCCAACAGGAACTCGAACGGGCCGCCAAGCACGCCGGCGGCGGCGGCCAGGTGGCGCCCGCCCAGCGGGTCGTCGACTTCCTCGCCCGCCGCGAGTCGGGCGACCTGCCGGAGACCAGCTACTTCCCGGGGGTGCGCGCCGCGCGGCTCGACGAGCTGTTGCCGGCCGGGATCGCCCGCCGGCTGGCGGCCGGCCTGCAGGTCTTCGGGCGCCAGCTGCGCGGATTCGCCGGCGCCGACGGGCTGCTGGTGGGCGTCGAAACCCGCACCAGTTCGCCGCTGCGCATCCCGCGCCTGCCGGCCACCCTCGCGCACCCGGGCCTCCCCGGCCTGATCCCGGCCGGCGAGGGCGGCGGCCACGCCGGCGGCATCGTCAGCGCCGCGCTCGACGGGATGCACGCCGCCGAGGCCGCCGCGGCCGGCGCTTGACCGACGGTGGGGAAACGGCCCGCCGCTTCAAGCAGCGCCGACGTGGTGTCTGTTTCGCGCCCGTCGCGCCCGCCGGGGCGCTATGGCCGCGGCGATCCTGACTGGGAAAGGTCACGAGCAAGCTGCAGGTGACGCTGCCGCGGGCGGTGGCGCGGGCGCACGGGATCCGGCCCGGCAGTGAGATCGTGTTCGAGTCGGCCGGAACAACAGCAGACACCCACGAAATCCCGGGGACACCGCCCGGCCGCGCCCGCCGGGGAAAACAACAGCAGACACCCATAAATTCCCGGGCCCCGCCCGGCCGCACCCGCCGGGAACAACAGCAGACGCCGGGAACAACAGCAGACACCCATAAATTCCCGGGGGCACCGCCCGGCAACAACAGCAGACACCCATAAATTCCCGGGGCACCGCCCGGCCGCACCCGCCGGGCGCCAGCCCGAGTGCCCATCCCGCCGAACCAGGCGCCCGATTCGTGGGTGTCTCGTCTTTCCCCGATTTGTGGGTGTCTCGTCTTTCGTCCCGCCGAACCAAGCGCCCGATTCGTGGGTGTCTCGTTTTCCCCCGCCGAACCAAGCGCCCGATTCGTGGGTGTCTCGTTTTCCCCGGGGGCACCGCCCGGCCGCACCCGCCGGGCGCCAACCCGAGTGCCCATCCCGCCGAACCAGGCGCCCGATTCGTGGGTGTCTCGTTTTCCCCCGGCGGGCCACGCAGGGCCGGCACTTCGCCCCTCGCCACCGGCCGTTTCCGGCGCTACAAGCGGGGCGTGTCCCGCCTGCCGGCCCTGCTTGCCACCGCCCGGATCGCCAACTTGCCGGGAGTGGTGAGCAACGTCTGGCTCGGCGCGCTGCTCGGGGGCTACCTGTGGCGCGGCACCGCCGGGCCGCTCACCGGCGCGGAGGTAGCCGCGGCGCTGGTGGTGGCCGCGGCGGCCGTGCTCGTCTACCTCTCCGGCAGCTTCCTCAACGACTGGGCCGACCGCGACTGGGATGCCGTCCACCGGCCGGAGCGCGCGCTGCCAGCCGGGATGTTCCGCCCCGCCGCATTCCTCGCTGCCGCCGTGCTGCTGGCTGCGGCAGGCGTTGCGCTCGGGTTCGCCGCCGACCCCGGATCGGGCCGCACCTGCCTGCTGATCGCGGCGCTGGCCGCCGGCTACACGCTCGCCCACAAGCGCCACCCCGCCGCGCTGTTCGCACTGGCCGCCTGCCGCGGCCTGCTGGTCGTCGCCGGCTTCCTGCTGGTCGAGCCGCCGGCCGGGCTGCCGGGCGTGCACCCGCGGCCGGACGGCGGCGCCCTGCCGCCGCAGTGGGCGGCATGGCTCCCCCACGCGTTCGTCGCCACCCACGCGCTCGGCGTGTTCGCGTGGACCGCCGGGCTCTCGGCGATCGCCCGCCACGAGGCGCTCGGCCGCCCGCCCGCCCGCCGCCTGAGCGCCGCCACCGCGCTGCTGTGCCTCCCGCTGGCGGCGATGTCGTGCTGGTGGATCCCGTTCCACCCGCTGGCCGGCACGCTCGCGCTGCTGCCGCTGGCCGCGTGGCTCGCCTTGGCGCTCACCGTCTTCCGCGCCCCGCTGCGGCGCCGCGTCTCCGCGCTGCTCGCCGGCTTCCCGCTCGTCGACATGGCCGCCGCCCTGCCGCTCACCCTCGCCTTGGCGCCCCCCGGCGCCACCCCCTTCGCCGCGCCGCTCCTCGCCGCCGGACTGCTCGTCCCGGCCACCGCCTTCGCCCTCGGCCGGCTCCTCCAGCGCCTCGCCTCCGCGACCTGAGCGCCCCCCTTTTCCCCTTTGCCAAGCGGCCCAAATCCGCCACCCTGCCGCCGGCCCACCGGCCCCCGCACGCCATGTTGAACCCGCCGTTCCCCCCGCGCCACCTGCACGCCGCGCTCGCCGCCGCGCTCGGCATGGGCGCCGCCGCGGCCGCCGACCAGCCCCCCCCGGACTGGGAGAACCCGGCCGTGTTCCGCATCCACAAGGAGCCGGCGCGCGCCACCGCCATGCCCTTCCCCGATCGCGCCTCCGCGCTCGCCAAGCAGCGCCTCGAGTCGCCGTGGTGCATGTCGCTCAACGGCCCGTGGAAGTTCCACTACAGCGGCACGCCCGCCGCCCGCCCCGCCGGCTTCCACGACCCCGCCTTCGACGTCTCCGGCTGGGGCGAGATCCCCGTGCCCTCCAACTGGCAGCTCCACGGCCATGGCGTCCCGGTCTACACCAATTCGGTCTATCCGTTCCACCCCGACCCGCCGCGCGTGATGGGCACCCCGCCCGGCCACTTCCTCACCTTCCCCGCCGACCGCCGCAACCCGGTCGGCTGCTACCGCCGCACCTTCGCCACCCCCGCCGGGTGGCAGGGCCGCCGCACGTTCATCGTCTTCCACGGCGTCGACTCCGCCTTCTACCTCTGGCTCAACGGCACCCAGGTCGGCTACTCCGAGGACTCCCGCACCCCGGCCGAGTTCGACCTCACCCCGCACCTCGCCCCCGGCGACAACACCCTCGCCGTCGAGGTCTACCAGCACAGCGACGGCTCCTACCTCGAGGACCAGGACATGTGGCGGATGTCCGGCATCTTCCGCGACGTCTTCCTGTGGGCCGCACCCCCGCTCGACATCCGCGACCACCACGTCCGCGCCACCCTCGACGACTCGTTCGCAAAGGGCCTCCTCGCCTGCACCTTCGACGTCCGCAACACCACCCCCAACCCCTTCGAGGGCGCCCTCGACGTCGAGCTGCTCGACCCCGCCGGCGCCACCGTCCACCGCGCCGCCCACCCGCTCGCCGTCGCCGCCGGCGCCGAGGCCCGCGTCGAGTCCGGGCCCGCCGAGGTCCCCGGCGCCCGCCCCTGGTCCGCCGAGCAGCCCACCCTCTATCAACTCGTCGCCGTCGTCCGCGACGCCGCCGGCAAGGAACTCTCCGCCCAGGCCACCCGCATCGGCTTCCGCCGCGACGAGGTGCGCGACGGCCAGTTCCTCCACAACGGCCGGCCGGTCCTCTTCAAGGGCGTCAACCGCCACGACCACAGCCCCGTCCGCGGCCACTACCTCACCGAGCAGGACATGCGCAACGACCTGGTGCGCATGAAGCAGGGCAACATCAACGCCATCCGCTGCTCCCACTACCCCAACGACCCGCGCTTCCTCGAGCTGTGCGACGAGTTCGGCTTCTACGTCGTCGACGAGGCGAACGTCGAGTCCCACGGCATGGGCTGGGGCGCCGACGCCAATCCGCTCGCCAAGGACCCCGCGTGGGGCCCCGCACACCTCGACCGCATGCAGAACATGGTCGAGCGCGACAAGAACCACCCGTGCGTCGTCATGTGGTCGCTCGGCAACGAGTCCGGCGACGGCCCCAACTTCCAACAGATGGCCGCGTGGACGAAACAGCGCGACCCGTCGCGCCCGATCCACTACGAACAGGCCGGCACCCGCCCCCACGTCGACGTCGTCTCGCCGATGTACCTGCCGGTCGACGAGTGCGTGGACTACTGCCGCGCGGAGGAACGCAAGCCGCCCGCCGAGCAGCGCCCGCTGATCCAGTGCGAGTACAACCACGCGATGGGCAACTCGTCCGGCGTGCTCGCCCGCTACTGGCAGGTGTTCCGCCGCGAGCGCCTGCTCCAGGGCGGCTTCATCTGGGACTGGAAGGACCAGGGGCTGCTGCGCAGGACCCACGGCGTCGACGCCGCCACCGACCTCTCCCCCGACCCCCTGCCCACCCGCCTCTGCGGCTCGCTCTCCCCCGAGGAAGGCCTCTACGGCGGCGGGATCGTCGTCGACCCGGGCCCCAAGCTCGACCTCACCGCCGCCGTCACCCTCGTCGCCGAGGTCCGCGGCAACTTCGGCGGCGACCAGCCCGCCACCACCACCGACGACAACAACCGCAACGAGTCCGACGGCTACCCGATCATCACCAAGGGAGACACCGCCTACAGCCTCAAGGTCGACGCCGCCGCCGCCCGCCTCGAGTTCTTCATCTACTCGGACCGCTGGAACACCCTCCACGCCCCGCTGCCCGCCGAGTGGCGCAGCCGCTTCCACACCGTCGCCGGCAGCTACGACGGCGCCGAGATGATCCTGTGGGTCGACGGCGCCCCGGCCGCCCGGCGCGCACTCGCCGGGCCGATCGCCACCAACGCCTACCGCCTCGCCGTCGGCCTCAACAGCGAGGAGCCGAACCGCCGCTTCGACGGCTCGATCCGCCGCGCCGCGGTCTTCAACCGCAAGCTCGACGACCCCGCCGCCGCCTTCAACGACCCCGCCGCCGCCGTCGCCTTCTTCGACTTCGCCGCCGACGCCGCCAAGCCCCCCGCGCGCGCGGTCCTCGCCTACGGCGGCGACTTCAACGACCGCCCCAACGACCGCTCGTTCTGCTGCAACGGGATCATGCTCCCCCACATCGCCCGCAGCCCCCAGTTCGACGAGATGCTCCACGTCTATCAGGAGTTCCACGCCGAGCCGGTCGACCTCGCCGGGCCGACGCTGCAGCTCAAGGTCACCAACGAGCGCTTCTTCCGCCCGCTCGACGACGCCGCCGCCTCGTGGAAGCTCCTCGAGGACGGCAAGGTCGTCGCCGGCGGCGAGCTGGCCCTGCCACCGGTCGCGCCCCAGGCCTCGGCCACCGTCTCGGTGCCCACCACCCACCAGCCCGACCCCGGTCGCGAATACCTGCTGCGCATCCGCTTCGACCAGCGCCAGCCGGTCGCGTGGGCCGACAAGGGGATGCCCGTCGCGTGGGACGAGTTCCCGCTCCCGTGGGGCAAGCGGATTCCGCCGCAGCTCGCCGCCGCGGGCGAGCCGCCCCGGATCGAGGAGTCCCCCACCGCCGTCACCGTCCATGCCGGCACCACCGTCGTCACCATCGACAAGGAAACCGCCGCCCTCACCAGCCTGCGCACCGGCGCCGACGAGCTGCTCGCCGCCCCGCTGCGGCTCGACTTCTGGCGCCCGATGACCAACAACGACGAGGGCGCCCGGTTCCCGCGCCGGCTCGCCCCGTGGCGCCACGCCGGCCGCGACGCGCTGGTCGCCGGGCTGCGCACCCGCAGCGAGGGCGCCTTCGCCGTGGTCGAGGCCGACCTCAGGATCCGCAGCGAAACCACCGCCACCCTCGCCTACCGCGTCAACGGCGCGGGCAAGGTCCACGTCGCCGCCACCGTCGAGCCCAAGGGCCATGACCTGCCGCTGATCCCGCGCCTCGGCATGCAGTGCGCCCTCAACCCCGCCTGCAACACCTGGAGCTGGTTCGGCAGGGGCCCCCACGAAAACTACGCCGACCGCAACTCCGGCGCATGGACCAGCATCCACAGCGACCTCGTCGAGCGCCTGTTCCACCGCTACGTCGACCCCCAGGAGGCCGGCAACCGCACCGAGGTCCGCTGGGCTTCCTTCACCGCCCCCAACCAGGGCGGCCTGCGCATCGATTCCGCCGATGCCCAACTGTTGGAAATCGGCGCCCGCACGTGCCGCGACGACGACCTCGAACTCGCCCGCCACCCCGCCGACCTGCCCACCCGCCCCACCCTCACCGTCCACATCGACCACCGCCAGATGGGCGTCGGCGGCACCAACTCGTGGGGCCAGCTGCCACTCCCCGACTATCAGATCCAACCCACCGGCCGCTACCAGTGGGCGTTCCTCCTCACCCCCATCCCCGCCGACCCCGCCTACCGCCCGCCCGCACGCACCCGCCCGCTGCGCCTCCCCACCAGCCCCGACCAACCCGTGCCTCCCGTGCCACCCGAGCAACCCGCGCCGGCCGAGCAACCCGCGCCGCCCCCGCCGGCCGTGCCGGCCGCGCCACCCGTGCCGCCCGCGGCCGAATGATCCCCCGCCCCGCAACCTCCGACCCATCCACCACCATGTTCGAACCAAACCCCACCCTCGACTCGCTCGTCACCGCCGCCCGCGACGGCCTCAAGCAGCACCTCGGCACCACCTCGCGGGTGGTCGCCGCCGCCCCAGGCCGCGTCAACCTGATCGGCGAGCACATCGACTACTGCGACGGCTTCGTGCTCCCGTTCGCGATCCAGCGCTACATCGTGATCGCCGCCGCCCCGAACGGCACCACCCAGGCCCGCGTCGCCACCTCCCTCGACACCACCCCCGCCACCATCGACCTCGCCGTCCCGCAGGTCGTCGCCACCCCCAAGTGGTCGAACTACCTCCGCGGCGTGATCCACGGCTTCGCCCAGCGCGGCATCCCGGTCCCCGGCTTCGACGCCTTCATCGTCTCCAGCGTCCCGGTCGGCGGCGGCCTGTCGTCGTCCGCCGCCCTCGAATGCGCCACCGCCACCCTGCTCGAGGCCCTCGCCGACATCCGCCTCGACACCCGCGAGCTCGCCCTCCTCTGCCAGAAGGCCGAGCATGACTTCGCCAAGGTCCCGTGCGGCATCATGGACCAGTTCACCTCCGCCTTCGGCGCCGAAAACCACTGCGTCCTGATCGACTGCCAGACCGGCGAACCCGAGCTCGTCCCCTTCGACAACCCGGCCCTGACCGTGCTCATCGCCAACACCAAGGTCCACCATGAACTGTCCGACGGCGGCTACGCCTCCCGCCGCAAGAACACCGAGGACGGCCTCGCCATCCTCGGCAGGAAGTCGTGGCGCGACGTCCAGCCCGACGACGTCACCGCCGCATGGAACAAGCTCGGCGACCCCGTCAACCGCCGCGCCCGCCACGTCGTCGGCGAAATCGCCCGCACCATCGCCGCCGCCGAGGCCCTCCGCTCCGGCGACTTCGAGGCCCTCGGCCCGCTCATGGCCGCCTCCCACGACTCGCTGCGCGACGACTTCGAGGTCTCCTGCCTCGAACTCGACCTGATGGTCGACATCGCACGCGAAATCGGCCGCAACGGCGGCGTCATCGGCACCCGCATGACCGGCGGCGGCTTCGGCGGCTCCACCGTCACCCTCTGCGAGTCCGCCAAGGCCGCCGACATCGCCGCCACCCTCAACTCCCGCTACCTCGCCCAAACCAACATCCAGCCCGAGATCTTCGCCTCCCGCCCCGCACGCGGCGCTCACCTGCGGTGAGCCCGGGGGGAGCAGTCAGCAGTCAGCGGCCTGACCTTCGAAGCCTTGCGGCAGCAAGGCGAAGAAGGTGCCGCTCGTCCCTACCGGGATCCGGATGCGCCCCGCGGGACGCGTGGCGCGGCCGGCGGGACCTGCCTTCGCCTGCGGCTGCGGCACGGCAGACGCCGGCGCTCCCCGGAGCTGCGCGCCCCCTCCCGTAGCTGCGTTGGTCACAACGCAGGCGGGGCGCAGGCCCGTTTCACGACGCACCACCTCCGCCACGAAGAACACCGCAGCCACTGAACCCGCGCCCCGCACCCTCTTGCGGAACACGGAACACGATCAAACGTTCTTCCTCTTCCTTCTCATCATCCCCGCACCGAGCAGCGCACCGATGAGGAGGTTGGAAAGCTCGGGGACCATCGTCCAGTTGAGGGTGGTGCCGGTCATCGTGAAGTAGCCCTGGGTGCTCACGTCCACCTGCGTCCCGCCGGTGTCGTACACCGACACGGGAGTGTTGCTCCAAGCACTGTTGGTGTTGCCGCCGGTCATGCTCCAGATGTCCGACCACACCTGGTTGCTGTCCCAGAACGCGTCGGCAAAGTCAGCCCCGGTGTTCTGGATCACCTTGAAAATCACGCCCGACTGGACCGTCAGGTTGCCCTTCACATCCACGGCGTCGTAATCCGTGCCGCGCTCCCCGCCGTCGTTCGTATCCTTATTGGCGGCCAGATCCCACTCGAAGATCGATCCTGTCTCGTAGGTGAAGCTGCCGTTGATCCGCTGCAGCCCCGGGCTGTTGCCGGGGGCATGGATGCCCCCCGATTCCACCGTCACCGTGGCGCCACTGTTCGCCTCCGTGCCGATCGTGCCGGACCCCGCAAGCTTGGCCCCGTTCGCCACGGTCACCGCGGTGTCGGCCAGCGAGCCGTTCACCACCAGCGTGCCGGCGTTGACGTTGGTCGGGCCCGTGTAGTCGCTGGCGCCGGTCAGCGTCAGCGTGCCCGCGCCGTTTTTCGTCAGGCTGCCGCCGCCGCTCATGATGCCGGAATAGGTCGTGCTGCCGTCGTTGCTACCGACCGCCAGCGCCACGGGATCGCTCCCGTAACCGTGGTTGATCTGGTCGTAGCCGGTTAGTACCACGTTGCCGCTTCCGGAGAGCGCGCCCAGTGTTGCGGACCCGATTCCCGACTTGAAGACAAGCGGACTGGTCCCGAATGTACTGCCGGTGTTGTTCCCGACGAGGTCGACCGTTGCATATTGCAGGGCGGTACTGGCATTGAGGCCGAGGTAACTGCCCCCATTGGACCCGGCCATCGGGACCACGGTAACCCTGCCCGAGTATGTGTTGGCTGCGTTGTTGAAATGGACGATCGAGCTGTTCCAGTAATTGCCGGTCGCAATCCCGCTGTGCTGGAGGGTCAGATCGCCGCTGCCAGCGACCACTCCGTCGAGGAAAAGTCCCTTGTCCCGTTCCCAGGCATTGTTGTTCCCCGCGTTGTAGGTTGCGCCGAGCGTGCTGGCCGCCGTCACATTGAGGCTGCCACTGAGATGCTGGAAGGCGTCGTCGGCATAGATCGTGCCACCCGCCAAGGTGATGTTGTTGGCGATGGTGGCGACTTTCTGGTTCGAAGTGACGCTGGCCCCCACCCGGAGTTGGGCACCGCTGTTCACCGCCACCGTCCCCGAGCCGAGGGCACCATTGTTCACCTCCACGGTGCCGCCAACCGCAAGGATACCTGCGTTGAGTGTTGTTCCGCCATTGTAATCGTTCACGGCGCCGAGCGTCAGCGTGCCGGCGCCGTTCTTCGTCAGCCCGCCGTCGGTGGCCGCCTCACCGCCGTGGAGCAGCGGCTCCACGACCGTGACGTTGTAGCCGTTGGAGTCGATAAACGCACCTTTCTCAAGCACGTTGGCGGTCTGCGCCTCGCCCCCCAGATCTAGGAAGGCCGTGGAGCCGCCGGCGGCCTTCAGCGTCCCACCGTGGAAGTTGAAGGCGACGGTGCCGGAGTTGTTGCTGGTGATGACCTGGCCGACGGTCAGCGTGCCACCGTTGAGGTTGAAGGTGTTGGTTGGCGCACCGGTGGCGGCATTGTTCATGTCAACCAAGGTGTTCGCGGAAGCCACGCCGTTCTGGTTGCCGGTCTGGCCTTGGACGAGGCCGCCGTTCAGAGTGAAGGTGTTCGTGCCGGTTGCTCCCGCTGCCGTGGTGAAGCGGAGGTCGCTGTCGTAGTTCAGGTTCAGGGTGCCGCCATCCACGGTGAAGGTGGCATTGCCGCCGCTGCCGCCGTTCATCTTCAGCCACCTCTCGTTCGCGGTTCCCAGATTGATCGTACCACTCGTCAGCGCGACGCTGCCGGACGAGGAATAGTTCTCGGCGAGCACCATGTCGTTCAACGAATTGAGCGTGCCGCCATTGACAGTGACCGTGCCACGCCCGCTGCCACCGGTGCCGATGAGCATGCTGTTGGTTCCAGACAGGCCACTGGCATCGAAGGTGCCCCCCGTGATGTTGAGCGTGCCACCTGCGGTTCCATCCCCCTGATAGCCGACGATTGCGAGGCCGGTGGTCACGGTGAGCGTGCCGCCGCTGACGTTGAGCGTGCCGTTCACCTTGGCATCGTTGTTGTTGCCGCGGCCGAGGGTCAGCGAGCCGACGGTGGCCGTGCCGCCCGTCATGTTGATCGTGCCGGTGGCGGTGTAGACCCCGTTCGTGCTGGTGGTGCCGACGCGCAGCTCGCCGCTGCTCTTGTTGAAGGTGCCGCCGTTGATGTTGACGACGCCGCTGCCGTTCTGGTAGCCGACGTTCAGCCAGCGGGTCGATTCGTCGGTGAAGGTGGTGCCGGCGTTGAGGGTGAGGACGCCGCTGCCATTGAGGCCGAGGTTGCGCCGATCTTCGCCGTCCGGCGTGCCGGCCAGCGTCACCGCCGCGGTGTCGTTGAGCGTGAGGGTCATGCTCGACCCGGCCGACTCCGCCAGATGAAAGTAGTCGCTGACGGTCAACGACGACGAACCATTGAGTGTGATCGTGCCCTTGGGCTTTGTGGCCGTATTGTTAACATTGTAGCCGGCGCTCATGCTGTTGGCCGTGATGCTGGCGGTGTCGTTCAGGGTGACGTCGGACAAAGCGGTGCCGTTGCCGTTGCCGCGGCCGATGCTCAGCCAGCTGATGTTGGTCAACGCCGATGCGTTGCCCATGACGAGATGGGTGTTGGTGCCGTTTCCGGTGTCGAGCCCGCCGACCACCCATTCGGTGCCGCTCGCGTCGTAGGTCCCGCTGGTGATGCGGGTGGTGCTTTCCTTGAGCACCGCGGCGAATGCGCCGCCGTACAAGGAGATGCCTGACTTCAATGTCCCGCCGCCGGAGAGGGTGAGCGTACCCGTACCGTCCTTGGCCAACGATCCGCTGCCCGAAATGCCGCCGGAGAGCGTCTGGTCGGCCGAGGTGCCGACGTGCAGCATTCCGGCGTTACTGATGGCACCGGCGTAGGTGCCGCTGCCGAGGGAACCCGACCCGCCAATCTTCAGCGTCCCGGCGGCAATGCCGATCCCACCCGTGAACGTGTTTGCCCCGGTCAGGGTGAGGGTTCCGGTGCCGTTCTTGGTCAGGCCGCCCGTGGAGCCGGTGTCAGCAGCGAGTGCGTTTTGGATCGTGATGTTGCAGTTGTTGGTATCGATGACCGCTCCGCCGGACTTCACATTCAGGGCAACAGTTCCCTCGATGAAGTTGGTATCATTGGCCTTCGCCTTCAGCGTGCCGCCGTTGAAGTTGAGCGTCGCGGATCCAGAGCCCTGGACGACGTGCGTGGTCGCGAGGGTGCCTCCATCGAGGTTGACCACGCCGGTGGCGGCTGCGTTCTTCGTGATCCACACCCACCACGTCGGGTTCACCGTGCCGGTGCCTGAGATCGTCAGGGTGCCGGTGCCGGCGGTGCCATTGTAACACTCGGACACCCAGACGTCGTTGCAGTTGAAATTGCCGCCGCTCACGTTGATGTTCGCGGTGCCGCCACCATAGGAAACCCCCACCGCATTTCCAGTAACGTTCACCGTGCCGCTGGACAGGTTGTAGGTGCCGTTGGAGCCGTTCCAACGACTGGCGACTAACCAGTTCCCCACGTTCACCGTGCCGCCGGTTTGGTTCACGATGCCTGTGCCGTCTTCCCCGACAAAGAAATCGCCGGTGGAGGCGAACGTTCCATCGCTCAGATTGAACGTGGCAGAGGAGCCAGGATCGGTGGCCATGCCAAAGTAGCCGGTGGTGGTCAGGGAACCGCCCGTCTGATCCAGGTGGCTGCCGGGATTGCCGTACATGTAAATGTCTTTGACCGACAGGGTCCCTTGCGCGGCTGTGAAGATGGGATGATTGGCGAGGGTGGCGCTGCTGTTCAACCAGATGCTGTTGCCGTCGGCTGGTGGGGTGGAGCCGCCATCATTGAACGGATCCCAATTGCCTGCGGTTGCCCAGTTCTGGTCGTTAGCGGAGCCGGTCCAGAGGGTGGCATGTGCCGGCTGCGCGGAGAATCCCAACATGGCCAGGCCGAAACTCACAACGGCAAGTCTGTTGGCGCACGAACTGACTGGCAAAAGGTCCGGTTTCATTGGCGGTTTTCGGACTCGACCTGAGTTTGCCCACCAGCCCCCACGGCTGTCACCACCAAATCCGTATGACAGTCATATCGGCGGGGCCTTCCCTCCGGCCGGGGCGCCGCCCCGCGGGGCAGGCCGAACCCGGCAGGGCCGACCGGCCGTATCTGTTTCGCGTCCGTTACGCCGACTCCGGTGGGGCCGAAGCTGCCAGCCCGGGGTCGCGGCAGCGAGCGTCTGTTTCGCACCTCGATCGCCAATCCAGCCACCCATCGATCTGCCGCTGTGGCGACGGCTGCCTGCCGCCGGCCGTGCGGGTGGCGTCCCGCCGCCCGGCTGCCAGTGCCTGGTGCATCCGCGGCAGCCCCTGGGAGCGCGGAATTCATTCCGCATGAGGAGGCGAGGTCGATGGGTGGCGCACTGCGCGATGGGCATCGGCCGCGGTGGGGCTGGATCATTGGCGGGCGGACTGAAGTCCGCGCTCCCAGGGTGCCGTTCGCGCTTGCGCATGCGCGGCGAAGACCGTCGCGATCCCGGGGCCTCTGCGACCCCGCCGGGGTCAGCATAACGGGCGCTAAACAGATACGACCGGCCTCGGTCGGCCGACTTGTCCCGCCGCAGGCGGGGGCGCCACTGTAACGGACTGTTTCCCAGTCAAATTGTCTGCTCCGCCGCCCCCTCTTCGCCCTCCGGCGGTCGCGCTTCGCGCCATGGCCGGCAAGCCGGGCTACGAAGGGCAGGCCACCGCCCGCAGCCCGCCCCCCGCCGCTTGCGCCGCCGCGAGGCGCGTGCAAGACCCACCGGGCCAAGGGACGTTCTGTCGGGCGTGAACAGCCCCTCCCATCGCCCATGCCGCCGTGGCGTCCCGGCGGCCCTCCTGCCGGCCCTCGTCGCGTTGCTCCCCGGGGCGCTTGCGGCCGGCGGGGCGCCGCCCGGGGCGGCTGGCGGGCTGCTCCCTAACGGCGGCTTCGAGGAGGGCACGGCGGGCTGGTCCGGGTATTGGTCGCGCCAGGCGGGGGCCGGCAGCGCCGGGATCGTCCGGGATGCGGTCCACGGCGGCGCCCAGGCGCTCCGCCTCGAGCACCGTGGCGACGGGGACTGGAGCTTTGCCAGCGAGCGCCGCCTGCCCGTCGCCGCGGGCGAGATCTACGAGCTGGCCGGCTGGGCCCGCAGCGAGGGCCCGGGCGAGGTCGTCCTCTCGGTCATCACCTGCGCGCCCGACGGCCGCACGATCGACTGGTCGTACGGCGACAGCCGCGCCACGCCCGGGGCCGGCTGGCGCGAACTCCACTCCCGGTTCATCGTGCCCGATGGCGTGGCCTCCATCCAGCCGCGGTGGATGGGAACCGGCCGCTCGACCGCATGGGTCGACGACGTCGCGCTGCGCCCCGCCGGCACACTAACAGCCCTGCGCGGCCCCGGCTTCCCCGCCGCGGCGCGGCTCGCCAACCGCTGCCTCGAGCTGGCCGTCGACACCGCCGGCGCCACCCTGAGCGTGCGCGACCTGCGGACCGGGCACACCTGGCGCCAGCAATCCGTCAGCCCGCAGTGTGCCGTCACCGGCGTGACCCAACACGCCGACGCGCTCGCGCTCGACCTGCTCCACGTCGCATCCGGCCGCCCGATCGCCGCCGAGGTCCGGCTTGAGGGCGACCTGCCGGAATGCACCGTCACCCTCTCCGGCACCCTCGACCTCTCGTCCCCCCTCGCCTTCCCCGCACCCTTCGTCACCGGCGCCGGCTCCCGCCTGGTGGTCCCGATGAACGAGGGCGTCTGCTGGCCGGTCGACGACCCCGCCGTGCCGCCGATGCGCCTCGTCGCCTACGGCGGACACGGCATCTGCATGGCCTTCTGGGGCGTGACCGACGGCGCCCAGGCGCACATGGCGATCCTCGAAACGCCCGACGACGCCGCGATCGAGGTCACCAGGGCCGACGGCCTCCTCCACGTCGCGCCCGCATGGGACCCGCAGCGCGGGCAGCTCGGCTCCCCGCGCCGCATCCGCTACGCCTTCCTCGACCGCGGCGGCCACGTCGCGATCGCCAAGCGCTACCGCGCCCACGCCGTCCGGGCCGGCCTGTTCAAGACCCTCGCGCAGAAGCGCGGGGAGGTCCCCGCCACCGACCTGCTCCTCGGCGCCGTCAACGTCTGGTCGTGGGACAACAACCCCGCCGAACTCGTCGCCGAACTGCAGGCCGCCGGCATCGGGCGCATCCTGTGGAGCGGCGGCGGCTCCCCCGCCGACGTCCGCGCCCTCAACGCCATCCCCGGCGTGCTCACCAGCCGCTACGACATCTATCAGGACGTGATGGACCCGGCCAACTTCCCCGCCCTGCCCCACATCCACGGCGACTGGGTCACCGCGGCCTGGCCCGACGACGTCATCCGCACCGCCAACGGCGACTGGCTCCGCGGCTGGGCCGTCCGCGGCACCAGCGGCGAGTGGTTCCCCTGCGGGGTCATCTGCGACCGCCAGGCGCTCCCCTACGCCCGCCGCCGCATCGCCGCCGACCTCGCCGAGCGCCCGTTCCGCGCCCGCTTCATCGACACCACCACCGCCGCGCCGTGGCACGAGTGCCACCACCCGGACCACCCGATGACCCGCACCGACAGCCGCGGGTGGAAGATGAAGCTGCTCGACCTCGTCTCGCGCGAACACCGCCTCGTCACCGGCTGCGAGACCGGCCACGACGCCGCCGTCCCGTTCCTCCACTACTTCGAGGGCATGATGAGCCTCGGCCCGTTCCGCGTCCCCGACGCCGGCCGCGACATGGCCCGCATCTGGAACGAGGTGCCCGAACCGGTCGCCCGCTTCCAGCTCGGCCACCGCTACCGCCTGCCGCTGTGGGAACTCGTCTATCACGAGTGCGTGGTGGCCCAGTGGTACTGGGGCGACTACAACAACAAGCTGCCCGCGCTGTGGGACAAGCGCGACCTGTTCAACACCCTCTACGCCACCCCCCCGATGTTCATGTTCGACCGCGACCTCTGGCGCCGCCAGCGCGACCGCTTCGCCCAGAGCTACCGCGCCTCCTGCCCGCTCGTCCGCGCCGTCGCCTGCGCCGAGATGACCGACCACCGCTTCCTCGACCCCCTCCGCGATGTCCAACAGACCCGCTTCTCCAACGGCGTGACCGTCACCGTCAACTTCGGCGACCAGCCCCACCAGCTCCCCGACGGCTCCGCCATCCCCCCCGCCTCATCCCGCGTCGAGGGCCTGTAAACCCCCCGCCCACATTCCCGGTTGCAGGCCGCCGCGGGATGGCCGATACACGGCACGGTGAACGGTTCGTCGGGATCCCCGCTCCGCCTGGCCCTGCTCGGCTTGGCGCTCGCCTGTGGCAGCGCCCCGGCCGCATTCGTCATCGAACTGAATTTCCTTGACATCGGCGCGGGCGGCGTGAACGGCAGCGGGATCAGCCCCGCCCAGCAGGCGCTCTTCGAACAGGCGGCCGCCCTGTGGCAGGGCCACATCACCGGCTATCAGCCGGGGATCTCCCTCGGCGGCCTGTCGATCGACGTCAGCGCCCCCGCAATCGACGGCCAGTTCGGCATCACCGGCGCCGCCGACGTCAGCTCCACCGTCATCCAGGGCGGGTTCGTCCTCGGCACCGTCGGCTACATGCAGTTCGACGCGGCGGACCTCGCGTGGATGCAGACAATGGGCCTGCTCGACGAGGTGATCGCCCACGAGATGGCCCACGTCATCGGCTTCGGCACCCTGTGGGCCGCCAACGGGGTCTGCACCGACGGCACCGGGCAATACACCGGCACCGCCGCCCTGGCCGCCTACCGCATCGAGTTCGGCCAGCCCGCCGCCGCGTTCGTCCCGGTCGAACAGGCCGGCGGCCCCGGCGTCGCCGACGACCACTGGAACGAGGCCGACCGCGGGCTCGCCCTGACCGGGCTGCGCGACCCCCAGGGCAGGGACCTGCGCAACGAGCTGATGACCGGCTGGGTCAACTCCCCCACCTTCGTCAGCCAGACCACCATCCAGTCGTTCCGCGACATCGGCTACACCACCACGCCGTTCGTCCCCGAGCCCGCCCCTGCCCCAGCCCTGCTCGCCCTGTGGCTCGCCGGCGCCGCGTGCCGCAGGCGCCCCCGCCGCCCGCCACCCGCCTTCCAGTGACCGGGGCATGCGTCTAACCAGACAGGCGCATCCGCGGCAGCCGCTGGGAGCGCGGAATTCACTCCGCATGCGGGGGAGGGGCCGATGGGTGGCGCGCTGCGCGATGGGCATCGGCTGGGGAGGGGCTGGATCATTGGCGGGCGGACTGAAGTCCGCGCTCCCAGGGTGCCCGCCGGACGGCCTACGGCAGGTAGCCGTCGCCACGAGGGCTGCCGCGGCGCTCTCCCGTAGCCGCGTTGGTCACAACGCGGGCTGGGCGAATGCCCGTCCCGCAACGCCGCGGGCGATCGCCAATGCAGCCACCCATCGATCTGCCGCCGTGGGGGCGGTGGGTGGGGGGCCGTGGATTCAGCTTGGCGGGGTGGGCGGCTGGCCGGGGGGGGCGGGTGGGTTGAGGCGGGCGAGGGCGCGTTCGAGGCGGCGGTGGAAGCAGGCGATGCGGCGGCGGGTATCGCGGCGGCCGGCGGTGCGGAACCAGCGGGCGACGGGGATGAGGGTGCGGCAGCCGAGGCCGTCGATCATCCAGATGTGGAGGGAGCCGTCGGGGCGCGTCTGGCACACCAGGTTGTTGAGCATGAAGTTATGGGCGGGGATGTGGTGGCTGGTCCAGAACTCGGCGAAGCGGTCGAGGGCGGCGTGCACGGCGGGGGTGCAGCCGTGGGTGGAGAGATAGTCCAACAGGTTGGGCGAGACGTGGCCGCCGGGGTCGCGGCACAGGCTGACGACGAGCCCGCGGCCGAGGTCGGTGTCGGCCCAACCGTGGCAGCGGGGCACGTGGTTCCAGACCGACTGGTCCCCGCGGCGTTCCAGCCAGCGGGCGGCGAGCCACTCGCGGTGGTTTTCGTCGAACGCGCGGACCGGCTTGCGGAGGCGCTGGTGCCACGGGGCGCGGCGGCGGAGGTCGGCGGGGAGCTGGTCGGGCAGGGGCAGCTTGATGCAGCGGTCGGGGTGGGCGGGGTGGAGGAAGCACGCGCGCTTGCCGCCGCGGGCGAACGGGGTGTGGCCGTGCAGGCTGACGACGGCGGCGGCGGCGTCCGGGGTGGTCACGGGCGGGGAGCGAGTTCGAAGACGGTGTTCATGCGGCCGCGGGCGAGCTGGCGGTAGCCGGCGGACTCGATCAGCGCGCGCAGCGGGTCGGTGCGCGCCTGGTGGGCGAGCGTCTCGCACACCAGCAGGCGCGGGAACGCGGAGCGCGGGGCATGGGCGAAGAAGTGGCCGAGGATCGCGGGCTCGTGCCCCTCGACGTCGATCTTCATCGCGTCGATGCGCCCGATCGCCGCGTCGGCGACGAAGCCGGCAAGCGGCACGGTCGGCACCTCGACGCCGCCGTCGCCATCGGTCAGGGCGTTGGTGCCGCGGTTCTTCGCGCCGATCGCGAGCCGGGCGGTGCCGGCGCGGTCGCTGAGGGCGAGCTGATGGAGGTGGAGCGAGCCGATCGCGTTGGCGGCGACGTTGAAGCGGATCCGCGCGCACAGCTCGGGGTCGGGCTCGAAGGCCTCGATGCGCACCGCGTCCCGGAAGCAAGACCACACCCAGAAGCTGTAGAACCCGGCGTTGGCGCCGACGTCGAGGAACACCGCGCCCGGCGCCAGCCGCGCGGCCAGCAGCCGGCGCTCGATCCGGTCGGAGAACTGGGGCAGGAACAGCCAGCGCTCCTCCGACAGGTTGCCGCGCGGGTGAAGGCGCAGGCGCAGGCCCCACAACTGCGTGTCGACCGGCCCCGCGAGCCGATACTTCAGCGGCCGGCGCAGCCACAGCCCGAGCCGGCGACTGACCGGGCCGGGCGGCAGCCGGCGGCAGAGCGCGATCCAGCCGGCGGCCAGGCGGCCGGGCCGGCGGGTGCCCCACGGCGGCTGGGAGGTGGTGGTGGCGGCGGCGTCGATCATCGTGGCGGGCGGGTCAATCGGGGGCGAGGCCAAGCTCGGCGTCGAGGGCGGCCAGGCACAACAGGCGGGCGGTCGTCGGCGAGTGGAGCAGCCGCGGCTCGCGGCGCGCGCGGTCGAGGTAGGCGGCCACCCGGTAGCGCGCGCGCAGCCACGCCGACCCGTCGATGATCTCGAGGATCGCGGGGCCGTTGTGCTCGAGGAACGCGCGCGGGTTCCAGCGGAACCCCTGCTTCTGCTGCCGCCATTGCGTCGGCAGCGGCGTGAAGGCGTCGAACGCCCGGCGCAGCGGGAACTTGTTCCACTGGTGGTGGAACTTGGCCGCGTAGCCGACGCCGATCCACGGGATCAGGCGGTGGTCTAACAGCGGGCTGCGGCTCTCGATCCCCCACATCATCGAGTTGCGGTCGTTGTGCCAGATCCACTCGCCGAGCTGGCCGCCGGGCAGCACGTCGGAGAGCACGGTGGCGCGGAAGCCGAGGCAGGCGGCGGCGAGCGGGTCGCTGGCGGCGACCGGGCGGCGGTCGAAGCCGAGCAGCCGCAGCGGGCGGCGCCAGCCGCTGCGCAGCTGCTTGAGGCGCTGGGTGCCGAGCCAGCCGCGGCTGGCCCACGAGAGGGTGCCGGCGAGCAGGCGGGGGCGTTCGCGCGGGGCGTGGTGCCAGGTGCTGCGGAGCCAGCGGACGTCTGCGGTGGCGAGGGCGCTGCGGGTGGCGGCGGGGCAGTAGCGTTTCCAGTAGCCGCCGAAGACCTCGTCGCCGCCGGTGCCGTCGAGGACCACGCGGACGTCCTCGCCGCTGATGGTCTGGAACATCTCGGCCATGGCGATCGAGCTGCCGAGGAAGGGGAACGGCTTCTCGTGGTGGCGGGCCATCGCGCGCACGCGCTCGAGCGTGTTGCGGCTGTAGTCGAGGTCGACGACGGTCGCCCGGATGCCGAGCTGTTGGACGCAGCGGCGGGCCCACGCGGCGTCCTCGGAGCGGCCGGTTTCGCCGATGAAGCAGTGGACCTGGTCGTGGAGGCCGAGGGCGTGGAGGACGGAGAGGATCAGCGTGCTGTCGATGCCTCCGGAGAGCAGCAGCCCGACCTTGCGGTCGGACACCAGGCGCGCGCGCACGGCGTCGCGCAGCAGTTCGGCGAGCGCGTGGTCGTCCGGGGCGGCGGCGGCGGCGGCGTGCTGGAAGTCGAAGCAACGTTCGACCGCCCACGACCAGGCGCGGACGTCGAAGCGCAGGGCGCAGCCGGCGGGGACCTGTTGGATGCCCTCGAAGTGGGTGTCCCCGGAGGGGCCCGGGAAGGCGGAGCCGTGGGCGAGGTAGCGGTCGGCGAAGCCGCGGTCGAGGCGCGGGCGGCGGCCGAGGCAGTGGTGGATGGCGGCGACGGTGGACGAGATGACGAGCTGCTGGTCGTCGGCGGCGACGAACAGCGGCTTCTTGCCGTAGCGGTCACGGGCGGCGAGCAGCAGGCCGCGCTGTTCGTCGAGGTAGCTGAACGCCCACATGCCGTTGGCGGCGGCGAGGAAGTCGAGGCCGCGGTGGGCGAGGCCGCGGAACAGCACCTCGGTGTCGCCGGTGGTGGTGAACGGCCCGGCGGCGTCGTCGAGGAGGCGGCGGAGTTCGCGGAAGTTGTAGATTTCGCCGTTGAACACGAGCGCGCGGTCGCCGCGGACGAAGGGCTGGTTGGAGCGGCGGTCGAGGTCGAGGATGGCGAGGCGCTGGTGGCCGGAGGTGGCGAACGCCTGGCTGCCATCGGCGAGCGCGAGCGGCCGCGGGTGGGGGTGGATGCCGGTGGCGTCCGGGCCGCGGTGTTTCATCGAGGCGAGGGCGGCCTGGAACCGGGCCGGTTCGAGCGGGCGGTGTTTGCGGATGACCTGGAGGATGCCGCACATGCCGGCCCAATGAGCGGCAAACGCGGGGCCGGCGCAAGCGCCGAGGCGGCGGGGTGGGTTGGCCGGGGCGCGGGCGAGATGCGCCTTGCCTCGGCCGGCGGGGGCGTGCCAGTGTCGGCGGCAACCCCAACGCGGCGCGGGTTCCGCGCGCCAACCCACATGCTCCTGGTCACCGGCTGCGGGCGCAGCGGCACCCACTACACATCCGAGCTGCTCAAGCGCCTCGGGCTCGACGTCCCGCACGAGCGGGTCGGCCGCGACGGTGCGGCGTCGTGGAAGCACATCGTCAGCGGCACCTTCGTCTACGTCGGCAAGCACCGCGAGGTGGAGATCGACGGCAGCGGGTTCACCCGGGTGCTGCACCAGGTGCGGCACCCGCTGAAGGTGATCGCCTCGATGCAGACCTTCAGCGCCTCGACGTGGCAGTTCATGGCCAAGTTCATCGAGCTCGACCTCGCGGGGCCGCCGGTGCGGCGCGCAATGCAGGCGTGGGTCGGCTGGAACCGCCTGGTCGAGCCGCGCGCGCGGTGGCGCTTCCGGATCGAGGCGCTGGCCGACTGTTTCGACCGCTTCTGCACCGAGGCCGGGCTGCCGGTGCAGCCGCTGCCCGAGGTGCCGCACGCCGCCAAGGACTCGCGCACCAGCCGGTTCCGGCCGCTGCGCTGGGAGGACCTGGCCGCGCTGGACGCGCGCTGGGCGGCGGCGGTGCGCGAGCTGGCGCTGGGCTACGGCTACGGCGACCTGGCGGCCGAGCCGCCGCCGGCCCGGGTGGCGCCCGCCGGCCGCTCGCTGCTGGCGCGCCTGTTGCGCCGCCCCACCTGATCATCCGATGAACTCCGGCCGGCCCAAGGTGTTCTTGGTCAACGACACCTACCTCAACAACCGCCACTTCGGCTGCGAGATGGTCAGCGCCACGTTCCGCGAGCAGTTCGCGCGCGTCGGGCTGGAGCTGATCGGCAGCGCCAGCAAGCACCTCGACCTGGCGAAGTTCGGCGGCAAGCTGGCCGCCGCCGACCTGGTGGTGGTCAACGGCGAGGGCTCGCTCCACCACAACCGCTCGCGCAACCTGCTCGAGCTGGCCGGCCGCTACCCGGCGGCGCTGGTCAACGCGGTGTTCGAGGACAACGCCGCCCACGCCGCGCTGTTGGGCGCGTTCCGGCTGATCGCGTGCCGTGAGAGCCTGAGCGGCGACTACGTGCGGTCGCTGGGCCACCGCTGCGAGGTCGTGCCCGACGTGCTGTTCGCCTCGGCGTTCGTGCGGGCGTACACGCCGGACCCGCCGTCCGCGGACCTCGGGCTGACCGACTCGGTGGTGTGGCGCAAGCGGCGCTGGGGGCCGCTGAAGACGAAGCGCAAGTACGGGTTTCCGGCGGAGTGCAGCATCGTCGACTACCTGCGCGTGTTCACCAGCTACCGGCGGCTGTGCGTCGGGCGCTTCCACGGGGTGGTGCTGGCGGCGGTGCTCGGGATTCCGTTCGCCTCGTGGGAGTCGAACACGTGGAAGATCCGCGGGCTGATGCGGGACATGGGGGTGGAGGGGCTGCATTTCGGGACCCAACAGGAGGCGATCCCGCACGTGCCGCACGAGCTGCCGGAGTCGGTGCGGCGGTTCGCGGCGGCCGCGCCCGAGCGGATCGAGCGGATGTTCGACCGGCTCGCGGCGCTGGCCGGGGGCGGCCGGGTTCCGGCCGCGGCAGCAGGATGAAGGCGTGGCTGATCGACGCCGGCCTGCCGGGCCACACCCTGCAGGTGGAAACCGTCGGCCGGGTGGCCGAGCGCCGGCTGGGCGCCGCATGCGCCTGGCTGCGGGCGCGGCTCGGCGTGCGCGGCGGGCTGCGCAGCGCGGCCAAGCGGGGCGTCGAGCGGCTGCCGCGCCCGCTGCTGCGGCCGTGGCTCAGGTGGATGTACCCCGGCCTCGAGTTCCCGGCCGGGCGGCCCGACGTGGTGATCACCAGCGGCAGCGGCACGATCCCGCTGTGCCGGATGATCCGGCGCGTGCACGGCACGCCCGCGGTGTTCCTCGGCGAGATCCACCGCCCGCGCGCCGATGCCTTCGAGCTGGTCGTGGCCCCGGTCCCGCTCGGCCTGCCCCAACAGCTGCTGGCCCCGCTCACCCTGACCGGGCGCACCCCCGACGAGGCGGCCGCGGCGGCCCGCGCGCGGTGGCCGGGCGGCGCGCCCGCCGACTGTTGGACGATGGTCGTCGGCGGCGACGGCAAGGCGCACCGCTTCGCCCCCGAGGAATGGACGCAGCTCGCCGCCGCGATGAACGAGGCGGCCCGCCGCGCCGGGGTGCGCTGGCTGATCACCACCTCCCGGCGCACCGGCGCCGCCAACGAGCGGCGGCTGCGCGAGGCGCTCGACCCGGCGCTCGTCGCCGAGGCGATCTGGTGGGCCGACGCGCCGCAGCGCGGGCTGATGGCCATGGTCCACGCCGGCGGGCGCGTGTTCGTCACCCGCGACAGCCTGACGATGATCTCCGAGGTGGTGGCGATCAAGGGGCGCGCCGAGGTCGTCCGCCCCGCCCGCGGCCTGCTCGACCCCCAGGCCGTGTTCGAGCGCTACCTGCTCCGCCTCGAGCAGCAGCGGCGCGTCGTCACCCACCCGGTCGGCACGCTGGCCCCGCCCGGCGTGCCGCCGCCGGACACCCCGCTGGCCGGGGAGCTGGAGGCGTTCGAGCAGGCGCTGGCCGCGCGCCTCGCCGGCCTCGGCGGTTAGTTTCTGTTAGCACCAGTGCCCGGCGACCCACGGCGCGGGCCGGGTGTGGTGGTGGATGCGCCTGCCGCGGTAGCCGTGGATCACCTCGTCGGGGTCGGGCCGGCCGTGGAAGGCGACGATGCGGGCGCCGGCGGGCAGCCTGGGTGCGAGCAGCAGGTTGAGCGGGAAGGGCGGGCGGCAGTGGCGCTTGAAGCTGCGGACCCACGGGGCGGGCCAGAACCGCATGCGCGGGCGGATGCAGTGGGTGAGGTAGGACTGGGGCGGGCGGAAGGTGGCGAGCGCGTGGTCTTTTTCGCCGTGGAACTGGTCCCAGACGAAGCGGCAGTGGTTGAGGTGGAAGCGGAACACCGACGAGTTGCCGATCAGCGGGTCGCGGGAGAGCAGGCGCTTGTGGGCGGGCACCCAGTTGTGGATGATCGGGATCTCGTCGGGGCCGGCGAAGGTGAAGAAGTCGTCGAGCGGGCCGGTGATGACGAGGTCGAGGTCGAGGAACAGGCCGAGGCCGTCGATCGGCAGGTCGTCGCGGAACAGGCAGAGCTTGCGCCAGCCGGTGACGGCGGCGGCCGGCGGCAGGTCGATCGCGGGGATCGGGTGGATGGCGACGCCGGGGTCGATGCCGGCGGGGTCGTCGGTGAAGCAGGTGACCGGGACCGGTTGGGCGAGGTTGCGGCGGGCGGCGGCGGCGAGGCGGTTGACGAACTGAGCGCCGTAGCGGTCGCCCCACTTGAGGGTGATGATGTGGCGCTGCACGGGTCAGGCTGGGATCGGGGCGGGTGGGCGCGGCGGTCACCGCGCGGCACCGAGCAGTTCGTGATAGACGGCGAGGGTGGCGTCAAGCATCGCCTGCAGGGTGAACGGGTGGGTGGCGGGGACGGCGGGCGGCGCGGCGAGGAAGCGGCGGACGCATTCCGCGGCGGCGCGGGCGTCGCCGGGCGGGACGCGGCCGGCGGGGAGCAGGGCGGCGAGCAGTTCGCCCGTGCCGCCGTGGTCGTAGCCGACGACCGGGCGGCCGAGGGCGAGGGCCTCGAGGGTGGTGCGGCCGAACGCCTCGGGGTGGCGGGTCAGGGAGAGGACGACGGCGGAGCTGGCGAGGATCTCGCGCAGGTCATCGCGGGCGCCGGTCAGGGTGACGCGGTCGTCGAGGGCAAGGCGGGCGATCGTGGCGCGCAGTTCGGCGTGATAGGCCTGGCGGTGCGGGTGGGTGCCGCCGACGACCAGGCCGTGGACCGACGGGTCGTCGATGAGGGTGGCAAGCACGGCGAGGAAGTCGGCGTGGCCCTTGAGGCGGGTGATGCGGCCGGGCAGGGTGACGAGGCGCTTGCCGGCGGCGGCCGGAAACTCGGCGTGAAACGCCTCGCGCCATGCGGGCGGGGGGGCGTAGCCGTGCGGGTATGCGGCGGGGTCGACGCCGCGGTTGACCACCCGCAGCCGGCCGGGCGGGGTGTGCGGGTAGTTTTCCACCACGTGGCGGCGGGTGCTTTCCGAGACGCAGATCACGCGTTCGCCGCGGGTCATGATCGCCGACCAGCGGCTGACCGAGTGGAGCCCATGGACCGTGGTCACCAGCCGCGGCCGGGTGCGGTGGTCCATGCCGCGCCACGCCAGCCATGCCAGCCACGCCGGCACCCGCGAGCGCAGGTGCAGGATGTCCGGGCGCTCGGCCGCCAGCCAGCGCCGCAACCGCGGCACCAGCAGCAGCGAGGCGGGCGACTTGCGACCGACCGGCAGGGTGAAATGGCGCGAGCCGTCGCGCTCGAGCTCGGCGACCAGCCGCCCGCCGCCGGAGATCACCAGCGACTGGTGGCCGCCGGCGGCAAGGTGGCGCGCCAGCTCGAGCGTGCCGCGCTCGACGCCGCCGGTCTCGAGTTCAGGGAGCAGTTGGACGACTCTCACTAACTGTTAGGCTGCACGGAGGCGCCGCTGGGGGCCGCTCACGCGCGGCACCGTTGCGGGAAGAAGCGCTCGAGGACGGCCCGCGCGCAGCGGTCGGCCTCGGCGAGGCGGGTCGGCGGCGGATGCAGGGCGTGGCTGGCGCGCCAGTCGGCGAAGCGGGTCACGCAGCCTCCGGCGGCGAGCTGTTCGAGGCCGCGGACGACGCGGGCGGCGGGGCGCAGCCTCGGCATCGGCAGCACGCCGACGCGCGCGCCGGCGGTCAGCGCCTCGTAGACCATCGACACGCTGTCCTCGGTGACCCAGGCCTCGGCGGCGGTGGCGAGGCGGGCGGCGAGCCAGCCGGGCGTGGTGCCGGCGTGCGGGTGCACGACGATGCCCGGGAGTTCCGCGGCCAGCGCGGCCAGGAAGTCGGCGGGCGTCCGCCGCGAATCGGCGACCTCCCACGACCCGGGCGGCGCCGCGATCTCGCGGATCGCCGCGGTCAGCGCCACGGCGTCCCAGCCGTGCTGGGCCGAGGGGCCGCCGACCAGGATCAGGTGGCCGGTTGCCTGGTCGGGCGGGCCGGCGACCACCCGGTTGAGCGCCCCGGTCGTCGGAATCACGTGGGCGGGCGGGGCGGCGCGGCCGAGGTCGTGGCGCGGGATCAGGCACAGGTCGAACCACCGGGTCGGCAGCGATGGCTTCATGATCACCACCGCGGGGACGTGGCGGTGGCGCTTGAGGACGAGCAGTGGGGCGTGGGTGCGGTGGCCGGCGCCGATCGCAAGGTCTGGCGGGGGCAGGCCTTCGGTGGAATGGGCGAGGTGGCGGATGCGGCGGACGAACGAGCGCGACGGGGGCAGGTCGATGCGGTGGCTGGCGGCCGGGGTGATGCGGGCGATCGCCTCGGCCAGCCCGAGCGACTGGTTGAGGTGGCCGGTCTTGCCGTCGGCGAGGAGCCAGAGTTGGAGCGGCCGGGTCATGGGGACGGAGTGGGCGCCGCGGCGCCGAAGGTGCGGACGACGCCCCGCCAGGCGCCGGCATCGGCGGGGGCGGCGGGCGGCACGGCGGTGTTGGTCCACGGCGGGCCGACGGGATCGAGGGTGGCGCCGACGACGGCGTCGAGGCCGAGCCGGCAGCAGGCGGCGGCCAGCCGGCGGTTGCCGTCGAGCAGGATCGCGGCGTCGAGCGGGTGCGGGCCGGCGCGGTCGAGCCGGGCCAACTGCCGCGCCTGGCCAGCGGGCGGCAGCGCGGGGCCGAAGGGCACCCGGCGGACGCGGTCGGACGCGGGCAGGGCGGGCGAGCGGCCGTCGTCGAGCGCCTCGATCCAGGCGTCGGGGCGGGCGGCGAGGATTTCCTCGATCGCGGCGCCGGCGGCCGGCGGCAGCTGGCTGGCGGAAACCACCAGCCGCAGCGGCTTGGTGAGCGGCGACGTGTGGTCGCGGGCCGGGCGTTTCCCGTGCGGGGACAACGGGCGCTTGGCGTGGACCCGCCAGCGGTCGTGGAGCCAGAAGACGTCGCTCAGGCCGTCGTTCATGGCGACGGCCAGCGCAGCCATGATGCCGGCGGTGCTCGGGTCATCGACCGGGCGGTAGCGGACGCGCCAGCGACCGGGGGCGACGGTCGTCAGCGAGGTGGTGACGAGCATCGCGCCGGTCCGGCGGGCGAGCAGTTCGGGCAGGCCGCTGCACGACGACAGGCGGCCGAAGAACGGGACGGCGACCCCCTCGCGGCCGGCGCGCTGGTCGGAAAGCACGCCGACGAGGTTGCCGTGGCGGAGGAAGGCGCTGACTTGGTGGAACCCTTCCTTGCGGCTGAAGAGCACGGTCCCCTGGCTGGCGCGGCGGCGGCGGACCAGGGCGTCCATCAGCGGATTGTTGAGCGGCCGATAGACCGCACCCACCCCCATGCCGGGCGGGACGCTCAGCCACGTCGCCTGGGCGAGCAGCTCCCAGTTTCCCATGTGGGGCAGCACCTGGATCACGCCGCGGCCCTCCGCGCGCGCCCGCGCGAGGTGCCCGGTGCCCTCGGCCTCCAGGAACCGGCCCAACTGCCCGAGCGGCACCAGCGCGGTGCGGACGCCGCCGACCAGGTTGGCGCCGGCGCGCTGGATCGTGCGGCGGACCAGCGGCCCGAGCGCCGGGTCGCAGCCGTCGAGGCCCCCGGCAATCCGCAGGTTGCGGGCCACCAGCCGCCGGTAGCGCGGCGCGCCGGCCCACACCACCGTGCCGCCGACCATCCCGAGGCCGTGGCACCACGCCGGCGGCAACCGGCGAACCAGCGGCTCGATCGCCCGGTAGAGCCCGAACTGGATCCGGTTGCTGGCGGTGATCCGCTCCGGTTTGGCCGCGCTGGCCATGGCGCCGGGGATCGTCGCGGCGCGGCGGGCGGCGGGCAAGCGCGGACTGGGGTGGGGAGGACCGATTGCGGACCTGTCATTCGCAGCCCGAAGGGCGAAGAATGATTGCGGAAGTGAGGGCGCCCGCTGACCGCTGGTTGGTCAACGTCCCGGCGATTTCATTCGCCAGCGGCGGGCCGGTTCCTGCACCGTTGCAGGCATGGCGATCGAAAGCTACGCGGGGACTTGGCCGGTGATCGACCCGAGCGCGTTCGTGGCGGCAAGCGCGGACGTGATCGGGCGGGTGACGATCGGGGCGGAGGCGAGCGTGTGGCACCACGCGACGCTGCGCGGGGACCTCGACGAGGTGGTGATCGGCCCGCGCTCCAACATCCAGGACCACGCGGTGGTCCACCTCGCGGACGGCTGCGGCTGCCACGTGGGCGAACTGGTCACCGTGGGCCACGGCGCGATCATCCACGCCTGCACGATCGAGGACGAGGTGCTGGTCGGAATGGGGGCAATCCTGTTGGACGGGGTGGTGGTCGGGGCGCGGTCGATCATCGGGGCCGGGGCGCTGGTGACCGGTGGCACGCGGGTGCCGCCGGGGTCGCTGGTCCTCGGCTCGCCCGCCCGGGTGGTGCGGCCGCTGGGCCCCGGCGAGCAGGCGAAGGTGCGGGCGTGGGCGGACGACTACGTCGCGCTGTCGCGGCGGTTTCTGGCGCGGCCCGGGCAAGCGGGTTGCGCCGGCGGCCGCCCGCAGGCAGACTGCGGCCGATGAAACGCACCCACCACTGGATCCCGGCCGCCCTCCTGACCCTCGCCGCAGCCGCCGCCCACGGCGGGCCGCCGGCCACCGTCGCGATCGACAGCGGCCCCGGCTGGCAGGACCTGACGGCCGACGACTTCACCGCCGTCAACTGCCCGGCCGACACCTGGTCGTGGGCCGACGGCGTCCTCCACTGCACCGGCCAGCCGGTCGGCGTGATCCGCACCCGCAAGCAGTTCACCAACTTCGAACTGGTGGTCGAGTGGCGCCACCTCGCGCCCGCGGGCAACTCCGGCGTCTTCTGTTGGGCCATCCCGGAATCGCTGGAAAAGATCGCCGCCGCCGACGCCACCAGCCGCCTGCCCGAAGGCATCGAGGTCCAGATCCTCGACCCCGGCTACCAGGCCAAGGTGGCCGCCGATGGCGGCAAGACCGACTGGTTCACCTGCCACGGCGACGTGTTCCCAGTCGGCTCCGCCAAGCTGACCCCGTTCCCGCCGCTCTCCCCCGACGGCAGCCGCAGCTTCCCGACCGCCGAAACGACCCGCCCGTCGCCGCAGTGGAACCACTACTACGTCCGCGCCCTCAACGGCGAGGTGCGCCTGTGGGTCAACGGCACCGAGGTCTCCGGCGGCAACACCGCCCGCCCCGCCACCGGCTTCCTGTGCCTCGAGTCCGAAGGCTCCCCGGTCGAGTTCCGCCACCTCCGCCTGCGCCCGCTCCCGTAAGCACCACCGGCCAAACGCCGCGGCCAGGACCGGTGCGTGCGGACTGCGCGGCCGGTGCTCCAGGCCCGCCGATCCGGACCGCGCCAGCTTCCCGCACCGATGCGAACCTGCCGCATCCGGCCCCTTCCCCCTGTCTAACCAACCGCCACGCCGCCAGCCCGCCCGTGCTGCAATTTCGTGCACGTGTGCGAACTTGCCGCAGCGCGCGGATCAGGGCCGGGCCCCGGCGGCCGCGAGGACCCGGTGAACAACAGTTAGGTATACGTATACGAGTTTGTTGCAGGGCACGGAATGAAGCCGGGCCCCGGCGGCCGCGGGGACCCGGCGAGAAACAGTTAGGTATACGTATACGGATTTGTTGCAGCGGGTGGGGCGGCGTGGGAGAGGCCGATGCGCGGCGCAGACCGGCGGGCAGGATGCCCGCCGGCCGGCCGACGGCAGGACCATCCTTCGCCCCGCCACGGCGGGGCCACGGATGGCAGGTAGCCGTCGCCACGAGGGCTGCCGCGAACCGCCTTGCGGAAGTGGCGAAGCCGGGCTGACCGGCGCCCCCGCCCGCGCGACCAGGCGTTCCCCCACCGCGCCCGCGGGCCCCGGACATTTCTGTTAGACCGGGTAGGCGCGGCCGGGCTCGGGGATGACCGGGGTGGTGGCGGGCAGGGAGGCGGCGAGCTGGGCGGCGAACCAGCGGCCGGCGGCCTCGTCGCCGTGGACGAGGAATGTCGTCCTGGGGCGGACGCGGTGGACGAAGTCGACGAGTTGCTCGCGGACCGCGTGGCCGCTGAAGTCGAAGATCTCGACCTGGCAGCGGCGCTGGACCGGCGGCTCGGCGGGGTCGAGGGCGATCATGTCGCCGGGCTGGGAGGCGCGGAGGCGTCCGCCCGGGGTGGCGGGGTCGCAGTAGCCGACGAAGCACAGGGTGTTGCGGGGGTTGTCGAGGAAGCGGGCGGCGAAGCGGTTGGAGACGGTGTGTTCGGTCATCATGCCGCTGGAGAGGGCGTAGATGCCGCCGGGGTGGCAGGGGATCGGCTCGCCGCGGCGGCCGCCGGTTTCGATGTCGAGGGCCTCCATGATCCGGAACCCCGGGAGGCGGCGGCGGGTGAGGTCGGCGAACTCGTCGAACAGGAAGGTCATCTTGGTGCTGAGCCCGCCGATGCGCAGCGGGGCCTCGGCGGGGATCAGGCGCTCGCGCTTGAAGCGGTGGAGCATGGCGAGCACCTCCTGGGTTTTGCCCATGGCGAAGACCGGGACGAGGACGGCGCCGCCGCGGGCGAGGGTGGCGGCGATGGTGTGGGCGAAGCGGTCCTCCTCCTCGGCGCGGCAGAACCCCGGGCGGCGGGGGGAGTCGCCGCGGGTGGTTTCGATGATCAGGGTGTCGACGCGGGCATCGGGGAAATCGGCGCCGCGGATCAGGGTCTGGTCCTCGAACTGGACGTCGCCGGTGTAGAAGATCCGGTGGCCGTTGGCCTCGAGGGTGACGCCGACCGAGCCGAGGATGTGGCCGGCGTCGTGGAACGTGGCGCGGACCGCGCCGTCGGGGCCGAGCTCGAACGGCCGCTCGCACTGGCGCGGCTGGAAGCGCTCGCGCATCTGCTCGAGTTCGCGGTGGCCGTAGAGCGGGTATTCGGTGATCCCCAGCTCGGTGCGCTTGGCCTGCATCACGCTGACCGAGTTGTGGAGCAGGGCCTCGGCCAGCGCGGCGGTCGCCGGGGTGAGCAGCACCGGCATGTCGGCCTGCCCGCGCAGCAGCACCGGCAGCGTGCCGCTGTGGTCGAGGTGGGCGTGGCTCAGGATCATGGCGTCGACCGAGTCGGGCGCGAGCGCGTCGAACAGCGGCAGCGCCGCCTCGCCCTCCTGGCGGGGGTCCATGCCGGCGTCGAGGACCAGCCGCAGGCCGGCGCATTCCAACAGGTAACAGTTGGCGCCGATGCCGGAGTGGCGGGTGAGGCTGGTGAACCGCATGGACGGGTGGAGCGGAGCGGACTGTGGGGCCCGCGGCGGGGACTGTCAAATGCCGGGGCGCCGAACGGCCGGCCGGGCGGCGGGGGGGGCGGGCGGCGGGGTGCCGGGGATCGCGTTGCGGGGTCAGTTCCCGGGCAGGGCGCTGGGGTCGGTGCCGTCCAGCAGCCAGCTGAGGTTGAACGACGCCACCTGCACCGCCTGATAGCAGTCGTTGGGGCCGCCCTCGAAGACGAGGAACAGCGTGCCTTGGCTGGGCGTGCCGGTGCGTCCCACGCCGAGGTTGGAGTAGGCGGCGGGGCCGTCGTGGACGAGGCGCTTGACGGGCCATGTGCGGCCGGCGTCGAAGCTTGCCCAGACCGTGATCTTCTCGCGGCCCTTGCTGGTGGACGCGCCGGTCTGGCCGGGCATCTCGCCGGCGTCGGTGTCGAGGTTGCTGGTGAGCAGGATGTCGCGGCCGCCGATCGGCAGGCGGATCATCCCGCCCATGCAGCCGTAGGAGGAGCCGCGCGCGCCGTCGGGCAGGGCGGTTTGTTCCGCGCCGATCCACAGGTCGCCGCCGTCCTCGCTCCACGCGAAGTAGCGGTTGTTGCGGGTCATGTGCTCGCGCGAGTTGTAGAGGATGCGGCCGTCGGACAGCTCGGCCAGCGCGGCCTCGCCGGTGCCGAGCACGGGGAACGGCCTGCTGGTCTGCCAGACCCTGCCGCCGTCGTCGCTGTACATCGCGGTGCTGTAGTGATAGGGCCGCCACGGCACGTCGTTCGAGTTGGCGGGCCCCATGATGCGGGCCGGGGTCAGCAGCCGGCCCTTGTGGGGGCCGAAGGCGAGCGTGATGCCCGCCTGCATGGCCGCGACGCCCTCGCGTTTGGGCACCAGCCCGAAGCCGTCGGGCCGCGCCTCGCAGTTTTCCCGGGTCCACGTGGCGCCGGCGTCGCGGCTGCGGTAGAGCCAGCCTTGGCCGGGATTGACGTAGAGGACCTCGCCCTTGGTTTCGTCCACGATTGCGTTGCCGCCGGTGGCGTCGGGCGCGATGACGATCTCGGGGTCCCAGGTCCGGCCGCCGTCGCGGCTGCGCCGGCAGGCGCCGCCGCCGGGCGACTGGAACACCACGACCGTTCCATCCGGCGCGGCGACCACGCCGCCCCAGCCGCCGCGCCCCTGCCAGAGCGCCTGCATCGGCGTGAACCGCGGCTCGCCGAGGAACTCATCCAGCCTGGCAGTGGTCGCGAAGTCCGCGCCCCGCGCGCCGGTCAGCACCAGCGCCGCGGCCAGCAGCACACCCGTCGGTTTGTCGTTCATCGGCTTGCCTTTCCAACCGCAGGCTGGCCCGCGCGTCGCGCAGCGGGATCACGCAAAGCGGGAGAAGAGCGTGGCGGCGGCGGCCACGACGTCCTCCTCGCTGGCGAAGGTGGGCCGCCAGCAGCGGGTGGCGGCGGCGAGGTCGGGCAGTGCGCTGCCGAAGGCCTCGACGACGAACCACCCGTCGTAGCCGTGGCCCAGGAACCTGCGGATCGTCTCCTCCAGCGGCAGGTGCCCGGAGCCGGGGGCGCCGCGGTGGTTTTCCGAGAGGTGCACGTGGCCGATCACCGGATAGTGGCCATCGATGACCCCCAACGGATCCGCCTCCTCGATGTTGGCGTGGAACGAGTCGTAGGCCAGCGCCACGTTCGGCCGGCCGATCGCGGCGACCAGCCGGGCGCCGTCGGCGATGGTGTTGAGCAGGTGGCACTCGAAGCGGTTGAGCGGCTCGATCATCAGGCGCACGCCGGCGGCGGCCGCGTGGTCGGCCACCTCGCGCAGGGCGTCGGCGGCCCATGCGAACTCGGTGGCGGAGGGCGGCAGGCCGGTGAACACGCCCAGCGCCTGATAGAGCGGCCCCATCAGGAGCGGCGCGCCCAGCGCGGCGGCGGCGTCCACCACGCCGCGCAGGTAGTCGGCCGCCGCGCGGCGTGCCGCCGGGTCGGGGCTGAGCGGGTCGGCGTGGGGGCCGGGGAGGGTGGTCGAGGCGGTCACCCCCAGCCCGAGGTCGCGGATCCGGCTGCCGATCATCGCGTGGTGGGCCGCATCCGGATGATGGATCGGCACCTCGACGCCGGTGAGGCCGGCGTCGCGCACGCATTCCACGTGGTGCAGGTCATCGGTGGTGACGCGGGCGGTCCAGAGCAACAGGTTGACGGAGGTGTTCATCGTGGTGCAATGCGGGTGATTCCACGCCATTTTCCGCGGCGTGCCAAGACCGGATCGGGCGATCGGATCGGGCGGGGTGGCGGCCGCGGTGGGGGGCGGTGACGCGGACGGGTGGTCGCGGGCGGGTGGTCACGGGCGCGGGGCAGGCGGGGCGCCGTGGAGGTCGTCGCGGGCGCGGAGCACCCGGAGACTGTCGCCGGTGTCCTCGATGTCGTAGAGTTTGGCGCGGGCGTTGTTGAACGGTTGGTGGAGCACCATCATCAGTTGTCCCTCGAAGGTGCGGAACAACATCCCGTGGCCGCTGTCGTTGCCGCCGGCCCGGGCGTCGTTGCCGACCAGCGGGGGGAGCTGCGTCCACGGTCCCGCGAGCCTGCCGGACTCCGAGCGGGCGAGCGTCTGGACGTAGCCGCCGTTGCCGTAGCTGGACCACAGCATGAGCAGGCGGCCGGTCTTGGTGCGGAAGAGTTCGGGTCCGTCGGTGACGTAGCGGTTCCCGCGCTTGGAGGGTTTGCGGTTGGCGTTGATCCACGGCGCGTCGGAGCCCTTGAAGAGGTGGATGGGTTCGCCCGCGGCGGCCGAGAGGTCGGGCGTGAGCGGCACGGCCTCGATCGTGCCGTCGATGACCTGGATCCACTCATGGGCGTAGACCAGCCACGGGGTGCCGTCCTCGACGAACAGCGTGCCGTCGAGCGTCATGAAGTCATCCGGCGCGACCGGCCCGTCCGTGCGCAGCAGGGCGAACGGGCCCGCGGGCGAATCCGCGACGGCGATGGTCGTTCCCCGCAGGTGGGTGACGCGCCAGGCATCGGGGGGGCGGTCGATCACGCGGGAGGCATTGTGGAGGGTGACGAACAGGCAGTATTTGCCGTTGTGGCGGTGCACCTCGGGGGCCCATGCCCCCTCGCCGGGCGCCGCCCAACAGCCGTCGGGGATGAGGAACACGGTGTGGGGGCCGTCCCAGTTGAGCAGGTCCCTGCTCGTGTAGGCCAAGGTGCCACAGCGGTTGGTGGCGCCCTCGCGCCGCCGCGCCATGCTGTACAGGTGGTAGGTCTTGGTTTCCTCGTGCGCGAGGATCCACGGATCGTGAACCGGCATCTCCGGCAAACGGAGGCCCTGCCGAGCGGGCGGCCCGGCCGGCAAGGGCGGGGCGGCCGGGGCTTCGGCCGCCGGAGCGGGCGCGAGGAGCGCGAGGAACACGAGCCGGGCAAGCGCCGAGGGCAACGGGTGGCGGTGGGCGGCGGGTCTCATCGGTGCGGTGCGGGGTGCGGTGTGGGGTGCGGGTGGCGGAGCCGGGTGGCGGGCGCGGTGCGAGTGCGGCCCGGAGCGGATTGACCAGACCACAAGCCACCGGCCGCCCGGGGTCAAGGGTGCATCGGGCCTGGGGACGCGGGCGGGTCGTGGGACCGGCCCGCTCCCGCCCGTCCTCGGCGCTTGATCCCGGCACGCCTCCGCCGGAGACTGTCCGCCGCCGCCGCGTGGTCCCCGTCGACCGCGGCTGCGGCACGATGCCCTTCCGCAGCTGGCCACCAGCGAATCCCCGGATGCCATGTTCGGCCAACTCTTTTCCCAAGGCGGCCTGTCGATCGACCGGCTGAAGAACTTCGTGCTCGTGGCCGAGAAGGGCTCGATCGCGCGGGTGGCCGAGGGCGACCCGGCGCGGCAGGCGCTGATCAGCCGGCAGATCAAGGAGCTCGAAGGCTTCTTCGGCACCGAGCTGACGCGCCGCAAGGGGCGCGGGCTGGCACTCACCGACGCGGGCACCGAGCTGGCGCGCCAGGTGCGCATCCACTTCACCGGGCTGGCCGACTTCAAGGCGAAGTGCCGCGACCAGCCGGTGGAGTTCCGCATCGCCGCGGCCAACAGCCTGATCGAATGGGTGCTGGCGCCCGCGATGGGAGAGCTTGCCGAGGCCGTGCCGGGCAGCACGTTCGCGCTGTTGGACTGCCGCACCGCAGACAGCGTCCGCGGGCTGTTGGACCACGTCGTCGATTTCGCGGTCATCCGCCGGTCGGCGGTGGTCAAGCCGCTGCGCTACCTCGCGCTGGGCCACTTCGGCTACAGCCTGTTCGTGCCCGCCGCCTTCGGGCCGGACAGCTCGCTCGACCCGCGGTCGATGCCGATGGCGCTCACCGGCGGCAGCGACTTCCTGCGCCAGTTCGAGCAGGCCGCGGCCGACTCGACGGTAGCGCCGCGCGTCGTCTTCCGCTGCTCCAGCTTCACCCAGGCCGCCCAGCTCGTGCGCGCGGGCGCTGCCGCCGCGGTGTTGCCCGACGTTGCGGCCGCCGCGCTGGCGGGCGACGCGGTCCCGGCGCGCGCGGCGTGGCTGGCGGGCATGCACCGGGACTACGGGCTCGCGTGGCACCGGCAGTTGATGGAGATCCGGCCGCTGGCGGGCAAGGTGCGCGATGCGATCCGCGCGCAGCTGGCGACCGGAACCAGCACCACGCGCTCGTCCGGCACCCACCGCGAAGGATGAAGCAGGGCGCGCCGGCGGGGACGGGGCCGGGTCTTCGAGACATAACTTTTCCCGCAGGATACATGCAATAATCAATATTGCACGGTCAGTTGTTTCCGGGTATTTGTCGGGCCGATGAACGCGGTGCGGGCAAGGCCCGCCCGGAGTCGTTGCAACCCCGAACCAACCCTTGACGATGAAAGCCACCACGCCCCCCGCATCCGGAACCCGCGCGCCGGCCGCCGACCCGCTGCGCGCGCTGTTGGAAGAGATGGTCGTGCCCGGCCTGGAACAGGCGCTGGCCGCGGCGAACATCCGGCACGCCCCGGTCAGTTTTCCAACTGCCGACCCGGCGGAAGGCCCCGACGGCGAGGCGGAGGATGCACCGCCCGGCGGGCCCACCGCCCGCGTGTGCACCGACGCCGGCTACGCGATCGATGTCTCCGCCGCGGCGATCGACGGCCAGCGCACGCTGCTGCGGATGCGCATGCTGATCGGGGTCTTCCTCGACAACCCGACTCTGGCGGCGCTGATCGTCGGCAACCTGATCGACGACACCCCGTTCCACGTCCGCATGGACATGCAGCTCGGGTTCACCGGGCAGATGGCCATCGGCTGCGACCTGGTGGTCAGGAAGGACGACGGTCCGCTGGCCTGCCAGCGGCTTTCCGAACTGGTCAACCTGTCGGTCGACCTCGACTGGTTCTTCCCGCTGCGGCTGCCGACCCGCCTGAGCGTCGGCGCGGTGCACGTGCTTGACGTCCCGTGGGACGAGCTGCCGCACGACGACCTCGGCGCGTTCCTCGACGCGGGGCTCCAGTGCCCCCCCGGGGAACGCACGCCGCTGGCGCTGTGCTGCATCGCGCACGGCCTTGGCCGCTGGAAGGACCTGCTGCAGCTGCTGCGCGAGCACCCGGAAGCGCTGCCGCGGAAGCAGGCTGCGCCGCTCAAGATGCTGGCGCTGTGCCAGCTCGGGCGCTGGCTGCCCGCCCTCCGCGCCGCCCGGGAGGGCGGGATCCGGAACGGCCGCTTCGCGGGCGCGCGCAACCTCAGCCCGTCCCACCTGCGCGCGCTGGTCGAGGCCGGCGACGAGATCGAGGCGCTGCGCCTGTTAGGCGGGCCGGCGGCCGGCGAGCCGGCGTTCTACGACTGGCTGCGCGGGCTGGCGCTGCACGATGCGGGCGACCGCGAGGGGGCGCGGCAGGCGTTCGCGCGCTACTTCGGGCGCTGGCCCGGCGACGTCGTCGGCCTGCATGCGACGCGCGGGCGGGTATGCGACGACGACTGACCGGGGCCTTGGGCGGGCGGGCCGGGTGGTGGCGTCTGTCAGGGCACCGGGATGTGTTTGCGCAGGAATGCGGCGGCGACGGGGAACGTGGTGTCCCCGGCGAGGTCGAGGTGTCCGCCGCCCGGCACGACGTGGAGCTGGTGCGGCTTGCCGGCCTTGGCCAGTGCGGCGGACAGCTCGCGGGTGCAGGCGACGTCCACGTTGGTGTCGATCTCGCCGAGGGTGAGCAGGAGGTCGCCGCGCAGCCGGTCCGCGTGTTCGATGTTGGAGTTCGCGGCGTAGGAATCGTCCACCGGCCAGCCCATCCATGCCTCGTTCCACCACAGCTTGTCGATGCGGTTGTCATGGCAGCCGCAGTTGGCCACGGCCACCTGGTAGAAGTCGGCGTGCCAGATGAGCGCGGCGGCGGCGTTCTGGCCGCCGGCGCTGCCGCCGACGATGCCCACCTTCGAGATGTCGAGTTCCGGGTGGGCGGCGGCGGCGGCCTTGATCCACGCGATGCGGTCCGGCAGGCCGGCGTCGCGCAGGTTCTTGTGGCAGACGTCGTGGAACGGCTTGTCGCGCCAGTTGGTGCCCATGCCGTCGATGGAGACGGCCGCGTATCCGAGTGCGGCGAGGCGCGTCTGCAGGTTGCGGGCGCCCCATGACTTGGGCACGTGGAAGTCCTGGGGTCCGGCGTAGATGCACTCGATCACGGGCAGGCGGTCGCCGGGCTTGCGGCCCGCGGGGCGGAAGATCAGGCCGTGGATGGCGGTCGTGCCGTCGCGCCCCGGGGCGGTGAAGCGCTGGGCCACCGGGTAATCCGGCGGCACGGCGGCGCGGTCGCCGGTGGTCAGCGCGGCGACGGTCTCGCCGGTCCGGGCGTCGCGGATCGCGACCGAGGGCGGCATGTCCATGCGCGACCAGGTGTCCAACAGGTGGCGCCGGGCGGGGCTGAACCGCCACGCGTGCGTGCCGTCGCCGCGGGTGAGGACCACGGGGTCGCCGGTGCCGTCGAGGCGGTGGCGGACGAGGTGGAGGTGATAGGGGTCCTCGCCGGGGTTCACGCCGAGCATCGCGCACTCGACGGTGCCGGCCTGCTCGTCGACCGCCTCGACGGCGCGGACGATGCCGGGGCCCGGGGTGACGGTGTTGGCGAGGGTGGCGGAGCGGAGGTCGTAGCGGTAGAGGCGGTTGCGCCCGTCGCGTTCGGAGGCCCACAGCAGGTGCCCGGTCGCGGGCAGCACCTGCGCGATCGTCTTCTGCGAGTAGTCGATGAAGGTGTTCGAGCGTTCCTCGACGATCGTGCGCACGGCGCCGGTGCGGCCGATGGCGATGACGCGCGCGAGCTGGTGCGTGCGGTAGTGCAGGTGGACGAGGAACTCGTCGGCCACGGGGGACCAGCCGAGCGGCTGGAGTTCCCACACGTCGGCGAACAGCGCGGCGTCGGGGGCGGACTCGCGGCCGGCGGCGACATCGGCCACGGTGGCGCGCACCTGTGCGATCCGGTCGCCGGGTTTCGGGTAGTCGAACGAGAACTCGCGGGGCGGCCCGCCGCCCGCGGGGTGTGCCTCGACGTAGGTCAGGCGGCGCACGGGTGGGTCGTCGCGCAGCAGCACGACGACCGCGGCGCCGTCGGGCGCGGGGTGGAGGCCGGAGACTTGTTCGCCCGGCGCGAGGCTGGGCAGGGCCATCGAACGCTCCCGTCCGGTGGCGTGGTCGGTGGTCACCAGGCGGGCGTCGCGCCAGACGGTGGTGCGGGCGGGCCGGTCGGGGGGCGCGGCGGGCTTGTCAGCGGCGGCCGGGGCGGCGGCGGCGGTTTGGCTGGCGTGGTCGCGCACGGCGACGACGCCGCCGGCTTCCGGCACGGTGAAGCGTTCGACGACGGTGCCCGAGGGGTCGCGCAGTTCCCACGCGTGGCCCGCGAAGGTGTGCTGTTGGCGTGAGGCGCCGGCCTCGATGCGCCCGTAGGATGTGAACTTGCCGGAGGGGTTGCGCCAGAAGAACTCGAGCGGGCCGCCGGACCCGTTGCGCACGACCACGACGGCCGCCGCGCCGCCGGGCCGCCGGTGTCCGCGGCGCGCGGGAGTGCGGCGGACGTCCCAGCGCTCGTCGGCGGCCTGCGAGGCGGCGGCGTCCAGTTGCACGCAGTGGCCGGGCGGGTCGTCGGCGGCCCACCAGTCACCGCCGGTGCAGAAGACGATGCGGTTGCCGTCGGCGAACGCCAGCTCGGGGACGGGCGGGCCGCCGGGCGCCTGGAGCGCGGCGCGTTGCCTGGTGGCGGTGTCGACGACCACGGCGCCGGGTTGGCCCGGCACGTAGGCGAGCACGCGCGACTCGTCCTCCGTCCAACAGCAACGCCAGTCGGGGCTGAGGCGGCGGTCGACGTCGCGCATGCGGGCGAGCAGGCGCTCGCCACGCGCGATGTCGCGCTGCAGCAGGTCCGGCGGCCGGCCGTCGGCGGCGGCGGCGGGCGTGGCGGCGGCGGCGGGCGGGGCGATGCCGAGGGCGACGGCGGCGGCGAGGTGGCGGAGCGGGTGGCAGCGTGGCATGGGATGGCTGGCTTGGGAGCGGGCGAGTCGTTGGGTGTGGATCGGGAAACGGGCTGCAGTGGCGCGGCCAGCGGGGGGCGGACGCGATCCGTTCACTTCGCCTGGCCCACCTTGCGGTGGCCCGGGATCGGATGGAAGCACAAGAGGAAGCACAAGACACCCATCCAGGGAACGGGTCAGTGCGGGCCGGGCGCCCTCGGGCTGGCGGGGGCGGCTCAGCGGTGACGGAAGGCGAGGCGATGGAACGAGCGGGTGGCGGGGGCGGCGGGCAGGGTGCTGCGGCAGGTGACGGTGACCGTGCCGTCGGCGTGCCATGTCTGGCCGAGGGTGACGAAGTCGGCGGACGCGTCGGCCCACGACCGGAGGTCGGCGGACGACTCGATGGTGGTGAGCACGGCGTCGGCGGCGGCGAGGCTGAGCCGGAACTCAAGCACGGCGTGAAGCGCGGGGCCGACGGCGACCAGCGCGACGCGCGGGAGCCGCGCCGACGAGTCGCGGAGGGGATCGCCGCCGGTCGCGAACTCGCCGAAGTTGTCGAGCCCGTCGTGGTCGGGGTCGGCCGACGGGTCGGTCAGGCCGCGGGCGAGCATCCAGTCGGCCAGGGTGAGCGCGTCGCCGGTGCCGGGGGAGCCGCCCTGCAGGCAGCTGGCCCGCCAGCTCGCGGGGTCGTTGTGGTCGGGCGCCGAGCACGGGTCGACCAGCACCAGCGAGGCGCCGTCGCCGTCGGCCGCGGCGGGCCACGGCGCATGGTCGTCGTAGGTGAACCCGATGAGCGCGCCGGCCGGGCCTGTTAGCAGGACGTGCTCGCCGTCGTTGCTGAAGCGGCCGTCGTAGACGCCGGCGACCGGCGCCTCGCCGAGGGTGGCGCCGTGGCGCGCGGTGAAGGCCGCGAGGTGGCGGACGACCAGCACGCGCCCGCCCGGCGGCAGGAACGTCTGGGCGGGGAACGCGAAGGAGATCGCGTCCTCGAAACGCACGCCCGTCAGGTCGAGGGTCGAGGCGCCGATGTTGAGCAGCTCGACGTACTCGTAGTCGTCGCGGTCGGTCGAGATGGCGATCTCGGCGGGCGCGACCGGCTCGTGCGGGTGGTAGTTCAGCTCCGAAACGACCAGGCTGCCGGCGTCCGGCGGGACCACGCCGACGGTGAACAGCGCCTGGTTGAGGGCACTCCACTGCCGGGACGCGGAGTCATAGGCGCGGGCGCTGAGCCTGGTGGTGGCGGGGAACCACAGCGGGTCGGTCTGGTTGCCGCCCTCCTCCGCGACCACCCCGCGCAGCACCGCGTCGAAGCGCAGGTCCGTACTCGCCCCGCCGAACTGGTGGACCTGCGCCGCGAGCGTGTTGGCGCCGGCCACCAGCGCGCCGACCGGCAGGATGTAGTCATGCCACGCGGACTCGTTGTCGACCAGCCCGGTGGCATACTCGTCCCACGCCGGGTCGGCGCCGGCGGGCAGGTTGGCGGTTAGAACGACCGCGGCGCCGTTGACGTAGAACGCGACCGCGTCGTCGTACTTCAGGCGCAGCAGGAAGTGGTCGAAGGCCCCGGGGTCGGGCACGACCACGGTGGCGCGGAACTGGGTGGCGGGGTACTTCTGGTTGGCGTCCGGGCCGTAGCCGACGGTGGTGCCGGCGCCCTCGCCGTCGCTGCCGTAGCCGAGCGACGAGGGTCCGGCCGGCCACCCGCTGTCGTTGAACCCGGGCTGCTTCCAGCCGGCGCCGGGGTCGGTGCCGAGGTCGCGGTATTTCCAGGTGCTGCCTGTCGTCAGGAAGGTCGTGTCGGCCGGGCCGCTGCCGCCGAACGGGACGACGACCGCGGCCGGGTTGATGCCGCCGCCGAGCAGCCGCGGGTCGCTGCCGTCGGTGGTGTAGCAGATCGTGTCGGCGGCGGCGCGGATGGTGACCGGCGTGGCCGGGGTGACCGGGCCGCCGTGCGGGCTGAACACCGGCGCGGCGAGCGACGGATAGAGTCCGGCGCCCTTGAGCACGGTGACCAGCGCCGGGGTGCGCACCGCGAGCCAGCCGCTGCGGATGTGGTTGTACTCGTCGAGCCAGTTCTGCAGGGTGCGCAGGGTGCCGTGCTGGTCTCCCCAGCGGGCGAGTTCGGGGACCAGGATGCTGGTGTGGTCGGCGGTGACTTCGGCGTAGCGGTCGAGGCAGCGCTGCGCGGTGAGCGCGCCGTCGTTGAACAGCGCGCGGTGGGCGCGGTCGCCGAAGCGGACGCGGAACTCGAGGCTGTTGCGCAGGTGCCGGTAGGGCTCGCAGACGCCGGCGTAGTTGCCGGTCTGGTCGTTGTTGGAGTTCATGAACATCGACCACTCCGCGTCCCAACAGAAGAAGTGCGTGCCGGCGCTGCTGCGCGAGCCAGCGAGCGGCGGCGGGTCCAGCAGGTCGCGCTCGCGGCCGGTGTAGTAGTTGCGGTGCGGCCAGTCGGCGTTGCCGACGTACCAGTTCGCCAGCAGGTAATCGATGAAGTTGTCGATGTGGATGAAGGCGGCCCGGGCCGGGTCGTCGGTGCCGTCGGGCCTGAGCCCCTGCGCCTGCATGTAGATGGCGGTGCGGGCCGTCTCGTCCGCGGCGCCCGGGATGCCGGCGACGATCGACTTGAGGGTGTTCCACGAGGAGGTGCTGCCCTCGTTGGTGGCGGTGCCGGTGTTGATGGCGTCCCACTCGTCCTTGTCGGCGCCGAAGTAGGCCGCGCCGAACGAGGCGTCCGGCCGCTCGACGACGTTGTAGAGCCCCCAGTAGACGCCGTTCAGGTAGAGGTGCAGGAAGCGGCCGTGGGGTGCGGGGCTGCCCATTGCGAGCTGGGTGCGGCGGGCGAACTCGTCGCGGGCGTACTGGACGTTGGTGAGGTTTTCCCACTGGTAGCCGTCGTTGGACTCCATGCGCAGGATCAGGGTGTCGAACTCGCGGGCGGCGTCCGGGCCGAACAGCGGGTAGCGCAGCTTGGTCGGGCCGTAGAGGTCCTTGAACAGGACGCGCAGCGACTTCTTGAGCGTGAGGCCGAAGCTGCGGAAGGCGCCGCCCTGGATGCGGACGCCGCAGTTCACCTGGAAGTCGTTGCTGCCGTCCGGGAACGCCGGGTCGATCAGCTCGAGCGAGGTCGGGCGTTCCCACGCCGTGCCGCTGTTGTTGGGGTGGCTGTAGATGCCGCCGCTGCCGAACAGGTCGCCGGTGTCCATCACGATCGACAGCGACGGCACGGTCCTGAGGTCGTTGCGGATGGTGGCGGCGTGCAGGCTGGTGACGCGGCTGTCCATGCCGTAGTCGGGCGCCTGGCCGTCCCACGAGGCCGGCAGCCCCCAGACCGACTGGGTGTTGGCGGCGTTCTGGGTGACGATGTCGTCGGGAAACAGATAGGTCTGGGTGTCGACGTTGGCCGGCCGGTGGCCGGGCTTGCAGGCGAGCGCGCGCAGCGGCGTGGTGCGGGTGATCGGGACCGGCCCGGTGTAGAGGGTGCCGTGGGATTCGCTCGGCCACGAGCCGTCGGTGGTGTAACGGATCGTTGCCCCCGGCGTGGCGGTGGTGATCGCCACGCTCAGCGGCGCGGCGAAAAAGCCGCGGTCGACGCTGAACCGGGTGTCGGCGACGAAGCCGAGGAACCCGCCGCTGTTCTCCGCGCCGGGGGTGGCAGCGTCGAAGTAACCCGGCGCCGGCGGGCTGCCGAAAAACCCGTACGAGATCCCCTGCTCCTGCGCCGGGTAGTCGCTGCCGGCGGGCCCGAACTCGCTCACGATCGTCACCCCGTCCGGCATCACCAGGGCCAGGTAGCCGCCGTCGGCGTCGAGCTTGAAGCTGGTGTGCAGCTCCGCCCCGGCCGCGGCGTGGTCCTTCGCCGAGGCGAACACCACCAGGTAGCCGAGCGGCTCCAGCTCGACCGCGGGAAACGCCCACTTCTGCAAATCCAGCGGGTCGTCGGTGAGGTAGTAGCCCGCGAGGTGGGCGGTGGCCGCGCTCGGGTTGTGGATCTCGACCCAGTCGGACGAGTCGCCGTCCTCGTCGACGACCGCCGCGCCGTCGTTGGCGGCCATGAACTCGCTGATCACCGGCTCGCCGGGCGCCGCCACCACCACCCAGGCGGTCGCGCTGGCGACGCCGTGCGCGTTGCCGGCGGTCAGCGTGTAGCTGGTGGTGACCGCCGGCCGCACGGTCGTTTCTGTTAGGCCGGTGACGTCCGCGCCGTCGAGGTCGAGCGTGCCGGCGCCTAGCACCTGCCAGCGGAGCACGCTCGGCTCGCCCGGCGCGATGATCGGCGGGCTGGCGGCGAAGGCGTGGATGATCGGCTCGTCGGTGACGGCGGCGGTTACGGTGCGCTGGGCGGTGTGCAGCGGGTGCACCGCGGTCATGGTGTAGCTGGTGGTGGCGGCCGGGCCGGGGCTGATGGCGACGCTGCCGGCGCCGTTGGAGGTCAGCGGCATGACGTCGCCGATCCCGTGGTCGATCGATGCGCCGGTGACCGCGGGGTCGAGAATCCACGAGAGGGTCACCGGTTCGCCGGGGGGGATGCGCGGCTTGTCAACGGAGAAGTCATGGACGACCTGCACCGGCACGCCGAAGAACTCGAGTTCGTTGATCTGGTGCAGGCCCTCATCGACCGCCAGGCAGTGGTAGCGGAACCAGCGGAACGGCGGCGGCGCGGCGAAGTCGGCGCCGTCGCCGTCGAAGCGCACCACTTCCAACCGCTGCGAGAACGGGGAGACGCCGGCGTTCCAGTGGAAGATGGTGGTCCAGGTCGCGCCGTCCATCGAGCCCTCGATCTTGAACTCGGTGGGGTCGCGCGCCGGCACGTCGTTGCCGGCGGCGATGGTGAAGTGGGTGAGGACGTTGGGCTCGGCGAGTTCCACTGCCACCCACTGCGGCGGGCCGCTGCCGCACCACTTCGCGTTGAGCTCACCGACCTGGTTGTCGAACGCATCGAGCGCGCCCTCGTTGCCGAAGTAGTTCTCGGACGAGGCCGCGGTCGAGACCCAGTTGAAGCCGGCGCCGGTGGCGTCATTGCCGTCGTTCTCCGGGTCGGTGAGGTCGCCGCCCAACAGCGCGGCCGTCCCGGCGCCGAGCACGGTGAGGGCGGCGGCGGGCGGGGCCGCGAGGCCGCACCCGAGGCCGATGAGCAGCAAAACCGCGCGCAGTGGGAGGGCTGACATCAGACTGTGGTGGATTGAACACCCGCGCCCCGCCCGGTGCAAACACCGAAATGGACCGAAACGGTCCCGGTCATGTCCGATGGCGCCGGCGACCTTTATTCCATCAACCGAAACACCGGGGAGGCCAGCCTGCTGGCGGACGGCGCGTTCACCAACAATGGCGGCCTCACCCACGACCCGATCAACGGCGTGTTCTGGGGGATCGATCACTCGGGGACCCTTTGTTCCTACGACCCGTCCAATGGCTATTCAAGAACGAATCATATAACTGGCCTCCCCAACTACGACGGGCTCACCTATGTTCCCCAACCCTCGATCAGTCTGTTGTTGGCCGTGAGCGTCGTGTTGTGCGCTGATTGCGTCTCGACGATTGGGGTCATCCATGGTAGGTTGCCGACGGAATGAAGATCATTGAGGCAGTTCCGCGGGGCAATTACAAGCTCTTTCTGCGATTTGAGGACGGCGTCGTAGGCGAGCTGGACCTGTCGGCGCTTGCGGGCCGTGGAGTGTTCGCCACGTGGAGGCAGCCCGGCGTGTTCGAGCGGTTGACAGTGACCGAAGCGGGTGCCGTTGAGTGGCCTGGGGAGGTGGATTTGTGTCCGGATGCCCTGTACATGCGCCTTACCGGGCGATCCCCGGACGAGGTGTTCTCAGGATTGCGTTGTCTTGCCAGCCATGCCTGAGGTTTGACTGAGCAGCGAGAGAGGACCCAATCGGATCCCCTTGACTGACCGTTAGACCGGCCACGGGTCCCACACCATCCGGCATGGGGCCTGGTCCTCGCTGCGCCCGGGCCATGCGGAATGGCTTCGCGGGTTGAGGAGCTGCCGTCGCGCCGGGTCCGCGGGCGCTCAGGACCGCCTTGGCTTGCGCGGTGAAGGCATCCGTTTCGGCGCACCTTTCGCGGCACGCGTCCGCGTGAGGTCTTTCTTACCCCCGGCAGTTCGGGCGGCGGCTTGCGCGTCGCGCAGGGCGAGGGTGTGTTCGGCGTTGAGTTGGGCCAGGCGCCTGCACAGGTCGTGGAACAGTCGCCAGTTTGCGGTGTCCTCCCGCAGCTCGGCGGCCTTCTCCGCGGGCACCCGGCTGGTGCGGTTGGCGCCCTCGCGCCAGACCTGGAACTTGTAATACGGGCCGAGCCTGGCGGGCCTGCCGTCCGCGCCCGGAGCCCCCGCGCGATATTCCTCGGTCAGGGTTCCGGGCTGCATGGTGGTGATGGCCGCGATCTGGTCCAGGAGGTCCCTGCGCGCTTCTTCGAAGGATCGGGACGGGTGTTTCATCGCCAGCCATTATGTCTATTTTCTAGGCATACACAAGGGCAACGGAGCAGCGGTCTTCCGGCCGCGTCTGACTTTTTTGTCCTGCACCCGGTCGCCGACGTGGGCCGAGGCTGGGCTTGTCACCGGGCCGGGCTGGGGTATGCTCGGCGGGCCGCCGCAGTTGCCGGGCCCGGCTCCCGCCGTCGGGGCGAGGGCGGGGTCGGGAGCGCGGGGAACCTGCGACGATGTATGGACACCGAGCCCCCGGTCGGCTCCGCCCCGCCCCGCCGTGAGTGGCCCGTTGCCCTTGCCGCGCTGGGGGTTGTCTTCGGGGACATCGGGACCAGCCCGTTGTATGCGTTCCGCGAGTGCTTCGGCGGGCCGCACGCGATGGCCGCCGGGCCGGCGGCGCTGGCGGGCGCCGCGTCGTTGGTCGTGTGGACGTTGGTGGTGGTGGTCAGCGTCAAGTACCTGGCGTTCATCCTGCGGCTCGACAACAAGGGCGAGGGCGGCATCCTCGCGCTGGCCGCGCTGGTCCGGTCGGCCGGCGCGGGGGCGGGGGGGGGCACGGCCCGGCTGTTTGCGCTCGGGATCTTCGGCGCCACGCTGGTCTACGCCGACGGCGTGCTGACGCCCGCGATCTCGGTGCTCTCGGCGGTCGAGGGACTGAGCGTCGACGCCGCCGGGCTGCAGGATTTCATCGTGCCGGTGGCGGTGGTGATCCTGTTGGGGCTGTTCGCGATCCAACGTTTCGGCACCGGGAGGGTCGGCGCGATGTTCGGCCCGGTGCTGTTGGTCTGGTTTGCGGTGATCGGGGCGGTGGGCCTCAAGGAGGTCGTGCGCCACCCGCAGGTGTTGCTGGCGCTCAGTCCGCACGCCGCGGTGGACTTCCTGTGGCATTACTGGCGCCACGCCCTGCCGTTGCTGGCGGCGGTGTTCCTGGCGGTGACCGGCGGCGAGGCGCTTTACGCCGACCTCGGGCATTTCGGGCGCCGGGCGATCCGCCGGGCGTGGCTGTGGGTGGTGTTTCCCGGGCTGGTGCTCAACTACCTCGGCCAGGCCGCGCTGCTGGCCACCCGCCCGGAGGCGGCCGCCAACCCGTTCTATCTGTTGGTCGGCCCGGCGTGGGTCCTGCCGCTGACGGCGCTGGCCACGGCGGCGGCGATCATTGCCAGCCAGGCGCTGATTTCCGGCGCGTTCTCCCTCACCTCGCAGGCGATCCAGTTCGGCTGCCTGCCGCGGATGGGGGTGCTCCACACGTCGGCCACCGCCAAGGGGCAGATCTACATCCCGTTCGTCAACTGGGCGTTGATGGCGGCGTGCGTGGCGCTGGTGCTGGGGTTCCGCAGCTCGTCGGCGCTGGCGGGCGCCTACGGGGTGGCGATCGCGCTGACGATGACGGTCACCTCGCTGCTGTTCCATGCGGCGGCGCGGCGGATCTGGGGCTGGAGCCGGTGGCAGGCGGGGGTGGTGGCGGGCGGGTTCGTGGTGGTCGACGCCGCCTTCCTGGCGGCCAACAGCCTGAAGCTGTTCCATGGCGGGCTGATCCCGCTGGCGATCTCGGCGGCGCTGCTGTGCGTCATCGGCACCTGGCGCTGGGGCCGGGAGCGGGTGCGCAGGCGGCTGGAGAAGCTCTCGATGCCGGTCGAGCTGCTGGTGGAGGAGGTGGCGCGCAAGCGGATCCAGCGGGTTGCGGGCGCGGCGGTGTTCATGAGCGGCAAGCGTTCCGGCGTGCCCACCTCGCTGCTGCACAACCTCAAGCACAACCACATCCTGCACCAGCGGGTGCTGCTGCTGCACGTGGAGACGCTCGACACCCCGGCCGCCACCGGTGCGGAGCGGCTGGTCGTCGAGGACCTCGGGGAGGGGATCCACTTCGTCCACCTGCGCTTCGGCTTCTCGGAAACCCCGGACGTGCCGGCCGCGCTGAAGGCCCACCTGCCCGCCGCGATGCGCTACGACCAGGGGCACACCACGTTCTTCCTCGGCCGGGAGAGTTATGCGGTGGCCAAGGACACCCGCGGCCTGAACCGCCTGCGGCTCGCCCTGTTCGCCGTGCTCTCGCGCAACGCGACGCCCGCCACCGCCTACTTCCGGCTGCCCCCGTCGCGCGTGGTCGAGCTGGGCGCACAACTGACCGTCTGATCCCCCGCGGCGGTTGCGGCCGCCGCCCGCGGCGCGGGACGCGGCTGGCGCGGGCCATGGGGCGGGCATTTCGCTTGCCGGTGGGTGCCGGGCGCGGTTGAATGGCGACGCCTTGCAGGCTGGCGAGCCATGCCCGCAAGGAAACCCCCTGCCCCGCCATCCGATGCCGACGATCCGCCCCCTCGTGCTGCTTGCCGTGCTGCTCGGCGCCACTGCCGCGGCCATGGATTCCGGGGTCGTCCGGTTTGTGGCGGACCGGGCGCTGGCCGAGCGCGGGCCGGTCGTGCTGGCCGGGGACGGGGAGAAATCCGGGCCGGTCGTGCTCCCGGCCTCGCACCTCTCGGAGCCGGTTGCCGCGCCGGCGCGGTCGTTCGTGGTGCGGCCGGAGAAGGGCGATGCGGCGATCGCCAAGGTGGCGCTGCCGGAGCGCGGCCGCTCGTTCGTGGTGCTGCTGTTGGAGGCGGAGGGCGGGTGCAAGCCGGTCACCTTGGCGAGCGACGACCCGGCGTTCAAACCGAGCTGCATCTGGTTCTACAACCACGCCGACAAGCCGATCTCCGGCGAGGTGGGAACGACCGCCTTCAAGCTGGCACCCGGCGAGGCGCGGTTCGTCAAGCCGGCCGGCCCGCTGCCGGAAAAACTCTACGAGGTGGCGCTCAGGGTGAAGGAAGACGACGGCGAACGGGTGCTGAGCCGCACCCGCTGGCCGGTCGAGGAGCAGGTGCGCAGCTACGTCGTCTTCTACGTCGACCCCGCGACCAGGCGGATCAAGTACCGCTCGGTCGACGAATACATCGCCGCCCCATAGGACCGCTGGGGCCGGGCCCGGGCGGCCGGCGCCGATGGGCTAGCGCAACTCCTCGTCGAAGCAGACGGCGACCTTGCCGCAGGTGCCCGCGGCCATCTGCGCGTAGGCGTCGGCCACGCGGTCGAGGGGGAAGCGGTGGGTGACGAGGTCGGCGGGGTGCAGGTTCCAACGGACGAGCCGCTCGACGAGTTCCTCCATCCGCCAGATCGAGGTGACCCACGAGCCGCAGATCGTCTTCTGGTCGTGGATGATGTCGGGCGACGGGTTGAACGCGACCGAGCCGCCCTCGCCGATGAACACGATGCGGCCCCACTTGCGGGTGGCGCGGATCGCGGTGGCGCGGGCGTCGGGGTGGGCGGAACAGTCGACCGCGCGCTCGACGCCGCGGCCGCCGGTCAGCCGCCGCACCTCGGCGACGTTGTCCGGCCCGGCGGCGAGCACCTCGTCGCACAGCCCGAGGTCGAGGGCCAGCTGCATCCGCTCCGGCACCACGTCGATGCCGATGATCCGGTCGGCGCCGAGCTTGCGGCACAGCGCGCCGGTGGCGAGCCCGACCGGCCCGAGGCCGGTGACCAGCACCGCGTCGTTGCCGGAGACGCCGACCTTTTCGAGGCCCTCGTAGACGGTGCCGAAGCCGCAGGCGACCTGGGCGCCGTCGAGGTAGCCCAGCGCGTCGGGCAGGTGGACGAGGTCCTTTTCCTCGGCGAGCAGGTAGTCGGCCATCCCGCCGTCGCGCTGCCAGCCGTAGGCGCGCCGCCAGGTGGGGCTGGTGCAGGAGATCATGTAGCCGCGGCGGCAGTCGTTGCACACGCCGCAGCCGGAGATGTGATAGACGATCACCCGGTCGCCGGCGGCGAAGCGGCGGCAGCCCGGGCCGGCCTTGACCACCAGCCCGCTGGGCTCGTGGCCGGCGATCACGCCCTGGTAGCCTTCCGGGCCCCTGCCGAGGTGCTCGTGATAGATGCAACGGATGTCCGAGCCGCAGATCGTCGAGGCCTTCATCCGCAACAGCACCTCGCCGTGGCCCGGCTCGGGGACGTCGAAGGGGCGGAGGATCGCGGTGCTGTCGCCCGGGAGCAGGGCGCCCTGCATGGTGGTGGGGATGGTGGTCATGGGAATGGCGGGGTGGGGAATGGAAACACGGCGCGGGCGCGCCCGGCGCCCGCCGGTCAGCCGGCGATCCGGCCGTCGAGGTCCCACAAGTCCTCCCAGCCGCGGGCGCCCTGCCACAGGAACACCTGGCCCTTGATCAGGCGGCTGCCCTTGTCGGTGGCGGCGATGGCGGCCATCTCCTCGGCGCTGAGCGGCGGCTCCAGCAGGCTGCGGATGTTGGCGAGCATGTTGCGCGGGTTGGTGGACATCGGGATCGGGACCTGGCCGCGCTGTTCGGCCCACTTGACGCACAGGGTGGCCGGGTGGATCCCGTGGCGCGCGGCGATCCCGACCAGCACCGGGTCCTCGATGTCGACGGTGTCCGTGGGCGTGCGGTCGCGCTCGGGGCGGGCGGGCGACCCGACCGGGCAGTAGCCGACGGCGACCATGTGATGGTCGAGGACGTAGCGGAACAGCTCGGGCTGCTGGAAATGCGGGTGCAGCTCCATCTCGTTGACGGCCGGCCTGATGCGTGCGTCCGGCAGGATCCGCTCGAGCTTGGGGATGGTGACGTTGGAGGTGCCGATGTGGCGCACCAGCCCGTCGTCGACGAGCCGTTCCATCGCCGCCCAGGTGGCCATGAAGCGCTCGTGCACGTAGGGCCTGGCGTCCGGGCTGCGGCTGGTGACGTCGCACTGCGGCGGGTGGTAGTTAGGGAACGGCCAGTGGACCAGATAGAGGTCGAGGTGGTCGAGGCCGAGGTCGCCGAGCGACCGGCGGCAGGAGGCGGCGACGGCCTCCGGGGCGTGGGCGTCGTTCCAGACCTTGGACGTGACCCACAGTTGCTCGCGCGGGATCACCTCCAGGATCCGGCGCAGCGACCCCCCGATCTCCGGCTCGTTGCCGTAGACGCTGGCGCAGTCGAAGTGGCGGTAGCCGACCGCCGCCGCGTCGAGCACCGCCTGCGCCATGTCTTCGGGGCGGATGCGGTCGGAACCGAAGGTGCCCGCGCCGATCGCCGGCATGCGGGCCCCGGTCGACAGGGTGCGGTGGGGGACGCGCGCCGGGTCGACGCTGTCCCGGTGGATCGCGAAACGGGTGCTCATCGGCGTGGCGGGATTGCGGGTCGGGGATGCGAACGATCGGAGCCGGATGCTAGCCCGCCCGCGCGCCCAAGCCAAGGCCGGATCAGCACCAGGAGAGCCTTCAATTTCAATCCCCCCGACGTCCATGCGCCGGGTCATGGCCGCCCAAGCCGCCCCAACGAGAGGAATCCGTGGGTGTCCATGGTCATTTCACCTGGATTCGGGGATGAAAACCACGGATTGCGCGGGTTGCACGGATGTTGAATGAGCCGCGATGGACGGCGGATTCATCCGGCAGGTGAACAGGCGAGGGGAACCAAGCCGCTCCGAAATCCGCGTAAACCGCGAAATCCGTGGTCCGGCATTTTCCTTTCTAGGTTTCAAGCTGATTTCGCCCGGGTTGCGTCCCCGGCGCGGGGGGTGTAAGAACACCGGCGATGCGCGGGACGCTGCCAGCGCGGGCGCTCGGCCTGCTTGTTGCCGCGACGGCGCCGGCGATCGCCGCGCTTGCGCCGGCGGACCAGGGGGTGCTCGAGGACGACTGGCGCAGGCAGGACGGGATCGGCACCGCGCGCGCGCCCTGCACCTATCAGGACGCGGTCGCCGGGCTCTTCGAGCGCGGCGACGCCCTGGTCCGCGACCTGCGCGCGGCCGGCGTGGAGCTCGCCGGGCCGGCGCGCCGGTGGGAGGAGCTGCGGCGCGAGCGGCCGGCCGACGAGGCGGCATGGGAACGGCTGTGGCGGCGCGTCCACCGGCTGCGGCGGGAAATCGTGTTTGCGAACCCGCTCGCGGCGACCGGCCCGCTGGTGTTTGTCAAGCAGGTTCCGGCGATGTTCAGCCACCAGCTCACCCAATACTACGGCAGCTGCGCGCGGCCGGGCGGCGGCGTGTTCGTGCTCGACCAGCCCGGCCGCTCGCTGCACTGCCGCCAGCTCGCCGCCGGCGCGCTGCCCCCGGGCAGCTACCAGTTCCCGGAGGTGTCCCACGACGGGCGCAGCGTCCTGTTCGCCTACTGCCGCGCCCCGACCACCCCGCCGGACCGCGAGGCGTGCCCCGACCGCCACTACCATCTCTATCAGATGGAGGCGGACGGCTCGGGGCTGCGCCAGCTGACCGACGGGCCGTTCGACGATTTTGCGCCGCGCCTGCTGCCGGACGGGCGGATCGTCTTCATTTCGACCCGGCGCGGGGGGTTCCACCGCTGCGGCCGCGGCCCGTGCCCGACCTACACGCTGGCCGTCGCCGACCGCGATGGCGCCAACCCGCGCCCGCTGTCGTTCCACGAGACCCATGAGTGGGACCCCTCGGTGCTCCACGACGGGCGGGTCATCTACACCCGCTGGGACTACGTCGACCGCAACGCGGTGCACTACCAGCAGCTGTGGACCGTGCGCCCGGACGGCAGCGACGCGCGGGCGTTCTACGGCAACCACACCCTCAACCCGGTCGGCGTCTGGGAAGCCCGCGCGGTGCCGCACTCGGGGCGGGTGATGGCCACCGCCGCCGCCCACCACGCGATCACCGCCGGCTCGGTGATCCTGCTAGACACCAGCGCCGGCGTCGACGGGCCCGGGCCGATCACCCGGCTGACCCCCGACGCGCTGTTTCCCGAGAGCGAGGTGCCGGTGCCGATGGGCGACCCGGCGGGCAACCCCGGCGCGTGGGTCGCCCCGGCCGGCCTGGCCCCGCCGCCGGCCGCGCCGCCCGGGGCCGCGCGCTGGCCGGGCCACTGCTACCGCAGCCCGTGGCCGCTCTCGGAAAAGTACTTCCTCGCCGCCTACAGCTTCGACCCGTTGCTCGGCGAGCCGGCCGCCAACCCGCCTGACATGTTCGGCATCTATCTGGTCGATGCGTTCGGCAACAAGGAACTGCTCCACCGCGACCCGGAGATCAGCAGCCTGTGGCCGGTGCCGCTGGCCCCGCGCCCGCGGCCGCCCGCGCTGCCCCCGGGCGCGCCCGAGGCCGCCGCCGCCGGCACCGCACCCGGCGACGGGACGTTCTTCCTGCGCGACGTCCGCAACGCCTGGCCGCCGCTGCCCGACGAGCGCATCGTGCGCCTGCGCATCGTCCAAGTGCTGCCGAAAACCACCCCCCACGCCAACACCCCGACCGTCGGCGCCGCCCATGCATCCCCGGGCCGGCAGGTGCTCGGCACGGTGCCGGTGGAGGCCGACGGCTCCGCGTTCTTCCGCGCGCCGGCCCGGGTCCCGCTCGCGTTCCAGGCACTCGACGGGCTCGGGCAGGCGGTCCAGACGATGCGCAGCCTGACCTACCTCCAGCCTGGCGAGGCCGCCGCGTGCGCCGGTTGCCACGAGCACCGCTCCAGCGCACCCCAATCCGGCCCCCCGGCCCTCGCCGCAGCCCGCCCGCCGTCGGAGATCACCCCCGGCCCCGATGGCTCGCGGCCGTTCAGCTATCCGCTCCTCGTCCAACCGGTGCTCGACCGGCACTGCGTGCGCTGCCACCGCCAGCCCGACGCCGCCGGCGGCCTGGCCCTGACCGGCGAACCCGAGGGCCCCTACACCACCTCCTACCTCGCCCTCGTCAAACGGGTCCCGTTCGCCGAATGGGGCGGCAAGCCCGGCGACTTCCGCACCGTCAACAGCGAGCCGCTGTCCCAACCGGGCTTCTTCGGCGCCCGCGCCAGCCCGCTGATGAAACTCCTCGCCGGCGGCCACCACGACCTCGCACTAACAGGCGACGACCGCGAGCGCCTGGCGACCTGGATGGACACCAACGCCCTGTTCTACGGCACCTTCTCCCCCGCCGACCAACTGCGCCAGCAGCGCGGCGAGCGGATCGCGGGCCCGGACCTCGAGTGAGCCGCCGCCCGGCGCGAACCCGCGCGCTCCCCGCCGCCAGGGCATCTGTTAGCGCCGGTTGCGCCTGCCGGGGCGGCATGCCCGCGGCGATCCCGGCCGGGACAGCACCGGTGGCGACGGCATCCTGCCGTCGCCACGAGGGCTGCCCGGGCCCTCGGCTCCCTCTGCGGTTGTCAACCATGCGCCGCGCCTCACGGCGAAACGGACGAAGAGCCGAAGACAATGCCGTGGCCCCCGCGCTTCGGGCGGCATGATGGGGCGCAGGGGAAATGGTTGCCCCGCGGCGGCGGATGGGCGATCAATTGCGCGTCGCCATGGCTCCCGCATCCGGATCCAGGGACCCCGCCTCGCCGTCGCCGCGGCGGGTCTTGATTGTGGACGACGACCGGGGGTTCTGCGCGCTGATCGGCGAGTTCCTCGGCGACTTCGGCTACCAGGTGGTGGCCGCGCACGACGGGCCGGCGGGGATCGCGCTGGCGGCGGGCGGCGACTGGCACGCGGTGATCCTCGACGTCATGCTCCCCGGCTGCGACGGCTTCGAGGTGCTGCGCGCGATCCGCGCGCGCAGCGCGGTGCCGGTGCTGATGCTGACCGCCCGCGGCGACGAGGCGGACCAGATCGCCGGGCTCGATGGCGGAGCCGACGACTACCTGCCCAAGGGGTCGTCGACGCGCGCCCTGCTGGCCCGGCTGCATGCGATCACGCGGCGGGCGGCGCGGGCGGCCGCGGAGGCGCCCGAGCAGATCGCCATCGCCGACCTGCGGATCAATGCCGCGGCCCACACCGCCACCCTCGGCGGCGAGCCGCTGGTGCTCACCGCCGGCGAGTTCCAGATCCTGCTCTCGCTCGCCCGGGCGAAGGACCGGGTGAAGACGCGCGACGAACTGATGGGTGAAACCCGCGACCGCGAGTGGCAGGCCTTCGACCGCTCGCTCGACGTCCACGTCTCCAACCTGCGCCGCAAGCTCGGCGACGACCCGAAGGAGCCGCGCTTCATCCGCACCGTCCGCGGCGTGGGCTACATGATGGTCGGCCCCGGCGCGGCGTGATGCGCCGCCCCCCGTGCCACCTACCGCACCAGCCCGGCGCGCACGAACAGCCGCAGGCCGCCGCCGGCCGGCACCGCCACCGACAGCGGGCCGTCGGCGGTGGCGAGGACCAGCGGCGAGAGCGGCGCCCACGCGCCGGCCAGCGAATCGCTGGTGCTTAGCTGATAGACCCTGCCGGCCACGCCGTCCCAGGAAACGGTGAAGTCCCCGCCGGCCAGCTCGCACCCGGTCAGGCGGAACCGCGACGCCGGGTCGGCCGGGTCGGTGCCGGCGAGGTACTCCCCGAGGTTGGTGCCGCCGTCGCCGTCGGCGTCGGCGGCCGAGTCATTGCTGCCGACGGCCAGCCCGTGGGCGCCCTCCCACGCGTCCGGCATGCCGTCGGCGTCGGTGTCGGCGAGCGCGGCCGCCACCTCGAACGCGGCCGACGAGCCGCCGTGGCCGGCGCCGTCGTTGGTCGTTAGAACGACATCGGGCGCGGTGGCCGGGATCGTCAGGCAGCCGACGAACACGCCCTCGGTGAAGGTTGCCGAGGCCGGGCTCAGCGGGACCGGCGTGCTGGTCGTCCACGGCAGGGCGAGGTTCGGGTTGGTGCCGTTGAAGGTGGACGAGTTGGTGGTCCACTGGAAGTCGGCGGCGCTGTTGGAATCGGCGCTGCCGGCGCGCTGCCACGAGTTGGCGGTGCCGCGGGTGCCGACGACGCACGGCGCGCCGGACCAGTTGCCGGCGGCGGTGACGTTGGTGCCGTTGATGGTGACGTTGAGGCCGGCGAGTTCCGCGGCCGACCACCCCCAGACGGCGAAGTCGCGCAGGGTGTGGGTGTTGTCGAACAGCATGATCCAGCCCTTGCTGGTGCCCGAGGACGACCAGTTGATCGCGCCGCCCCACCAGGTGCGCGGCGCGGTGTTGGTTTCGGACACCCACACCAGCGCGCCGGCGGCGATGCTCGCCGGCAGGGCGAGCTGGGTGGCGTGCACGGTGTTGATGCCGGTGGAGTTGTCGTTGATGCGGACGTACCAGCCGCTGGTGTCCACCGCGGCATTGGATACATTCTGCAGCTCGAACTGGTCCTCCATCCCGTCGGTGAACTCGGTGACCAGCACCGGCGAGGCGAGGCCCGCGCCGCCGCTCGCGGCGGAGAGGTTGACGCTTCCCGACCAGCCGGTGACGACGCGCCCGGCCTCGTCGCGCGCGGTCACCTGCACCGCGAACGGGGTGCCGGCGTGGATGTCCCCCGCCAGCCAGTCCCACGAGAAGTGGTGGAGCGGCCCGGACGTGCCGATGGTGAACGCGAGCCCCTGGCTGCTGGCGCCGCCGGTGTTGGACGCGGAGACCGTCGCCGGGTAGGTGCCCGCGGCGGCGGGGGTCCCGCTGATCAACCCGGTGGCGGTGTCCACCGACAGACCGGGCGGCAGGCCGGTGGCGTCGTAGGCGGTCGGGTACTTGGTCGCGGTGATCTGATAGGCGAACGCGTCGCCGACGACCCCGGTGGCGGTGGCGGCGCTGGTGATCGAGGGCGGGCCCTCGGAGCCGGGGGTGCCGCCGGCCTCGGGGGAGGCCGACCAGGTGAAGACCTCGTCCCAGTCCTTCGGCAACGACGTCGCCTGGTTGGCGGTGACCAGCGAATGGCCGCTGCCGGCGGTGGCCGCGAACCAGTCCGGGTCGAAGCGGAAGCGGAGGATGTTCACCTGCCACGGCGCGGGCAGGGTCAGCGCGAGGGTTTCGCCCGAGTTGTCCAGCGCGCCGGTGAACGCGCCGCCGGCGAGGGCGGCGGCCGCGTCCGGATAGAGCTGGAGGAAGGCGGTGCGGTCCTTGCACACCACGATGAAGGCCCCGGCCGCGAGCGTGGTGCCGGCCGGGAAAGTGTAGTCGATCCCGTCGCTGAAGCGCACGCCGCCGAGGTCGAGCGTGGTGGCGCCGATGTTCTGGAGCTCGACGAACTCGCAGGCGCTGCCGCCGGACGGCGCGGCGAGGATCTCGGTGATGCGCAGCTGCGCGATCAGCGCGGCATGGGTCGCCGGGGCGGTCTGGTTGGCGATCCCCGGCGAGGGGATGGCCCATTCCGCCCAGCCGGCCGCGCCGTCGCTGCTGCGGCCGGTCGAGCGGTCGCCGAACTGCGAGACGATGCTCACCTGGTCTACCAGGTCGCCGTTGGCGCCGAACAGCGTCAGGTAGCCGAAGTTGCCATCGAGCTTGAACCCGAGCGTGTCCTCATCCAGCAGCACGCGCCCGTTCGCCGCGAGGAAGCTCAGCGCGGGGAACGCCAGCATGGTGGGATCGTTCGCCGCGTCGTCGGTCAGCGCGGCCCCGCCGATCGGGGCGGGGGCGGCGGCGGTGTTGTAGAGCTCGATGAAGTCCCAGTTGAGGCGGAAGTCGGTGTTGCCCGCCCACTCGTTGATCCGCACCGCGGAGATCGTGCCGAGCGCCACGGCGTTGCCGTTGGCCGAGCCGATCGTCGGCGCGAGCAAGGCCCAGACGGCAGGGTCCGCCGCCGTCCGCCCGATCGCGAGGTCGGTGGCCTGCGGCCCGAAGGCGACCTCGTCGACCAGCGCGCCGCCGCTGGCGGCGCTCGCGTAGAGGCGGACGCCGTCGCCCTCGGCATCGAGCTTGAAGCCGGTGTGCAGGCCGGGCTGCGCGGCCTCGGAGTCCGCGTAGACGGGCAGGAAGCCGCCCGCGGCGATGGTGGCGCCGGCGGGGAAGACATACTTGAGCGGCACGGCCGGGTCGTCGGTCAGGCTCATGCCTGTTAGGTCCGCGGTTGCCGCGCCGGTGTTGTGCAGCTCGATGACGTCGGGCCAGGTGGTGCCGTTGGCGTGGGCGGTGGCGTTGCTGGCGAGCACCTCGTTGATCCGCAGCGTGCCGTTGAAGGAGGCGGCGAGGGTGCCGGTGCTGGTCGGGGCGGGGACGATCCTGGCCGCGCCGATCAGCCCGAGAAGATATGCCTGGCGCTGGGTGGCGAAGGTCTTCAGCTGGGTGCGGATGGCGTCGGGCAGCCAGTTGCCGGTGTGGTTGTCGATGAACGCGTGCCAAGGCGGATAGGAGCTGGTGGTGGTGTCGGCGTCGAACACCGAGCCGTAGAGCCGGCGGATCTCGGTGAGGTACCTGGTGCGGAACGCGGCGTTGCCGGCCTGGCTGCTGGTGCCGAACAGCGGCAGCAGGGGCTCGAAGACGCCGCTGCCGCCGGGGCCGCCGCCGGCGCCCTCGGTCATGTCGTAGAGGCCGGTGCCGTTGTAGGTCTTTGCCTCGTCGCCCTTGCCCATCACGTTGTCGAGGTCGTGCGGGAGCAGCTGCAGGCGCCGCCGGCCGAGCTCGTCCTCGATGAACGCCGCGGCGTAGTCGTCGCCGCCGCCGTTGCTGATGCTCGGCTCGGTGTTCTGGATGATGGTCATGACCGCCATCCAGCGCGCCATGTGGTCGAGGTCGGCGGCCGTTTCCAGGGTGGCGACCTCGGCGTCGGTGAAGGCGACGTTGTTCCAGGTGCCGGACTGGACGTTGCCGGCGGTGGCGCCGGTGAAGTGGCTGTAGGCGGTGTTCTGCCACAGGGTGCAGAAGCCGATCACGTCGCTCCAGTCGTTGAGGCCGGGCGCGCTCTGCTTGGTCCAGCCGTTCCACGCGGTGTCCGGGTTGGTGGGTGCGGTGCCGGTGCTGTTCCAGTACGAGTCCATCCCCTCGGCCCGATAGACCTGGCCGCCCGGCGCATCCGGCCAGTGGCGGTCGATGTAGTCGCTGTTGATGTTCTCGATGCGCACCAGCTGGCCGTAGTCGCCGCTGGTGCCGCCGACGGTGTATTCGACGCCGTTGCGGCGCACTTCCACCGGGGTGGCGTCGCCGCCGGCCACGCCTGCGGCCTGCAGCGCGCGCATCCCGAGGAACTGGACCCACGGGTACTTCGGGTTGAGCGCGAAGTCGGTGATCCCGTCCCAGCGGTCGTCGGTCGGCAGCGAGATGCGCAGCGGCCGGATCGTGTAGTTGCGCGAGGACCATCCGCGGATGCGCATCGAGGCGCGGTAGCGGATCGTCGGGTCGTCGCCGCGGGTCGCGACGAAGGTCAGGTTGAACATCCGGTTGCTCTGAGAGTTGACGCTGTTGAACGCGGCGTTCTCCGCGGCGGTGAGGATCAGCCGGTAGGTCGGGGCGGTGCCGGCGATCACCTCGTTGTCGACCTGGTACTGGCAGTTCGCGTTCTGCCCCTCGCTGGTCGGCGCCGGCCAGGTGCGGCTGAGCGTGCCGTCGGTGGCGGAGATGTAGAACTCGACGATCGTCTTGTCGGCCATCGCGGGCAGCGAGGCGGAAAAGTAGCCCCCCGCGCCCGCGGTCATCGGCACCGCCTGGAAGGTCCCCGGGGTGGTCGTCGTCGCGCTGCGCCACCAGAGGGTGGCGGCCGGCGCGCCCGCCTCGTCGGCCAGTTCGCATGAGATCGTCACCGCCTCGGTGCTCTTCGGCACCGCCGGCGAGTGGTTCACCTTGGAAACCAGCGGCGCGAGGTTGGTTGTTAGAAGCGAGTTGGCGGCGCCCGGCGAGCCGCCGGCGGCGGTCGAGTCGCCCCAGTTCTGGCCGTTGTCGCCGTCGAGCAGCGGGTTGCGGCGCTCGAGCGACTTGCCGGCGCCGTTGGCGCCGGTGACCCACGACCAGCCGCCGAGCGTGTCGCGGGTGCGCACCGCCCAGTCGCCCTCGTCGGCGTAGGCGACCGAGTCGACGGTCTCGAAGGTGCCGGCCACGGCGCCGGGCCGGGCGAGGGCGATCGTCTCGCCGCTGTCGGCGAGCATCGCCCCGGTGGTCCACGGGCCGGCCACTGCGGTCACGCCGGGGTGGGCGGCCTGGAACGCGGCGACGTCTGGGGCGACCACGAGGAAGCCGCCGGCGGCGATGGTGGTGCCGGCCGGGAAGGTGAAGTCGGCGCCCTTGGTGATCGCCCAGCCGGACATGTCGACTGCGGTGGTGCCGGGGTTGTGGATTTCGATGAACTCGAGGGCGGTGTTCTCGGGGTAGCCGGTGCCGGGCCGGTACATGATCTCGTTAATCACCGGCGCGGCCGCGGCGAAGGGCAACGGCAAGGCCGACGCGACGAGCGGGATGATGACCGGGGCGCCGGGATACCGTTTCATGGCGGCAGGGGAATTGCGCAGCCTATCACCCGGGCGGCCGGCCTGTCCGCGGGTTTGTTGTAAGAATCCGGTAAGTTTAGCCTGCCGGGCGGGGGTTTCCGGCTATCCTGCGCGCGTCGGGTCGCGCCATGACACGCTCGCTTCGCTGGAAGATCCTCGCCTGGGCCCTGCTCAACCTGCTGCTGGTCGCCGGGGCGGTGGTGTGGTTCCTGCGCGCCCAGTTCCAGGTCGGCATCGAGTCGCTGCTGGCCGGCGCGACCGGGATGCGGCTGGATGCGATCGCGCGGCAACTGCTGCCGCAGCTGCGGGCGCGGCCGGAAAGCGCGTGGCCGGCGGCGCTCGACGAAGCGGTCGGGGACTGGCGGGCGCGCGGCGTGCGCGCGGCGCTCGTCCACAACAGCGGCGACGTGGTCACCGGCGACATCGCGACCGTGCCGGCCGAGGTGCGGGCCGCCTTCTCCCGGCACGATGCGAGAATGGGCGGGCCGGGCGCCGGCGAACCGCCCCCCCCGCCACCCGGCGAGGAGCGCGGACCATTCCCGGAGCCGCCCGACGACGGGTTCGACGAGCCCGGCCCACGCCCGCCACCGCCACCCGACGGCATGTTCGGGCCCGGCCCGCCCCCCGCCCGCACGCCGGCCGGCCAGCCGGGCACCGCAACCCGCACGGCCACGCCGTCGCCGGGCTTCGAGAAGTTCATGGTCGTTTCTAACAACCCCCGGCGCTACTGGGCGGGGGTGCACCTCGACAGCAGTTCCGGCCCGTTCCCGTTCACGCTGCTGTTTTCCGCGGACTCGCTGCGGGGCGGCGGCCTGTTCTTCGACTACGGGCCGTGGCTGCTGCTGGCGGCCGTGCTGGTGCTCGTCTCGGTGCTGCTGTGGCTGCCGTTCGTGCGCACGCTGACCGGGGCGCTGACGCGGCTGACCGCCAGCGCGGAGCGGATCGCCGAGGGCCGCTTCGAGCCGCCCCCCGGCACCCGGCGCGGCGACGAGCTTGGGCGCCTGCAGGCGGCGCACCGCAACATGGCGCTGCGGCTCGACGGCTTCGTCACCGGGCAGAAGCGGTTTCTTGGCGACACCGCCCACGAGCTGCTCTCGCCGCTGGCCCGCCTCGAGGTCGCCCTGAGCATCCTCGAGGAGCGGGCGGGCGAGCGCGAGCGCCCGGCGGTCGAGCGCGCGCTCGGCGAGGCCCACCACATCGCCGCGCTCGTCCAACAGCTGCTGGCGTTCACCAAGACCGGCCTCGCCGGCAAGCCGGCTGCGCTCGAGCCGGTGGAGCTGGCGCCACTCGTCCGCCGCACCGTCGGGCGCGAAGCCGGGGAGGCGCGGGTCGACCTGCGGCTGGGCGATGGCCTGCGCGTCTCGGCGGCCCCCGAACTGTTGGAGCGGGCGCTGGCCAACGTGGTCCGCAACGCGGTCCGCCACGCCGCCGCCGGCGGGCCGATCGAGGTCGCCGCCAAGGCGGCCGGCGACCGGGTGGTCCTGACCGTCCGGGACGCGGGCCCCGGGGTGCCCGGGGACGCGCTGCCGCGGCTGTTCGACCCGTTTTTCCGGCCCGATCCGGCGCGCGCCCCGGCCACCGGCGGCGTCGGGCTCGGGCTGGCGATCGTGAAGGGCTGCGTCGAGGCCTGCGGGGGCGCGGTCACGGCGCGCAACCTGTCGCCGCGCGGGTTTGCGGTGACGATCGAGCTGGCCGCGGGCTGAGAGCGGGCGGTGGTTTCAGCGCCGGTCGCCGCGCAGTGACTGGCGCAGGTTGCCGAACATGGCGCGCAGCTGCTCGGCGCTGGCCTCGGCGTTCATCACCTCGGCGTAGGTGGTGTGGACGAGGTGGCGGTCGTCGAGCTCGGCGAGGAAGGAGCTGGGCTGGCAGTGGTGGGTCTCGCCCCACTTCACGCGGCTGGCGCAGTAGCTGAGCGTGAGCTGCTCGCGGGCGCGGGTGATCCCGACGTAGAGGAGCCGCCGTTCCTCGGCGCGGGTGCCCTCCTCGAGGCTGCGCCGGTGCGGCAGCACGCCCTCCTCGAGCCCGACCAGATAGACGCGCGGGAACTCGAGCCCCTTGGCCGCGTGCAGGGTGATCAGGGTGACGCCGGCCCGGGCCTCGAGGTCGTCGTCCTCGCGCTCGCCGGCGAGCGCCGAGTCGTCGAGGAAGTCCTGCAGCGACTTGCCGCGGCGGCCGGCCTGGCTGAGTTCCTCGAGCACCTCGTGGACGTTGCCGGCGCGCTCGGCCGTCTCGGCCTCGGTCCGGCACCCGCGCTTGAGCCAGCCGTGGTAGTCGCAGCCGTCCAACAGCCCGCGCAGCACGAGGCCGGGGTTGGCGCCGCGGGCGAGCTCGGCGCGCGCGTCGTCGACGACCGCGCGGAACTGGCGGATTGCCGCGGCGGCGCGGGCGCCGAGGCCGGCGAGGAACGCGGCGTCCTGGAACGTCTGCCACACGCCGTGGTGGTGGTCGCGGCTGTGGTCGGTGGCGAGGACCGCGGTGGCCTGGCCGATCCCGCGGGGCGGGGCGTTGAGGATCCGCAGCAGGGCGACGTCGGCCTCCGGGTTGGCGAGCAGCTGGGCGTAGGCGAGGACGTCGCGGACCTCGCGGCGGTCGTAGAAGCTCTGGGCGCCGACCATCCGGTAGGGGATGCGGGCCTCGCGCAGCGCCTCCTCGAGCCTGCGGCTCTGCTGGTTGGTGCGGAACAGGACCGCGAAGTCCTCCCAGCGCAGGCCCGCCGCGGCGCGCTGGGCGAGGATCTCCTCGGCGATGAACCCGGCCTCCTCGGCCTCGCCGGGCATCGCCACCACGCGCACCGGCTCGCCGCCGGGGCGGGTCGCCCGCAGCACCTTCTCGCGCCGGCCCGTGTTGTGGCGGATCAGGCTGCCGGCGGTGTGCAGGATGGCGGTGGTCGAGCGGTAGTTCTCCTCCAGCCGGATCACCGCGGGGTCGGGGAAGTGGCGCTCGAACTCGAGGATGTTGGAGACCTCCGCGCCGCGCCAGCCGTAGATCGACTGGTCGTCGTCGCCGACGACGCACACGTGGAACGGCGGGCCGACGAGCTGTTGGAGCAGCCGCATCTGGAGCGCGTTGGTGTCCTGGAACTCGTCGACGGTGATGCGCTCGAAGCGCCGCCGGAAGTGGGCGCGCACGTCGTCGTGCTCGCGCAGCAGCTGCTCGCCGAGCACCAGCAGGTCGTCGAAGTCGACCGCGTTCTGCGCGCGCAGCTCGTTCTGATAGGCGCGGCCGAGCAGGGCGAGGAACTCGTCGTCCAGGTCGCCCGGGTCGCGGCCGGCGTTCTTGGCGCGCGAGACCGCGGCGAGCACCGCCTCGGGCTTGAGCTTCTCGCGCGCGCCGCCCTTGCGGACGATCAGCTGGCGCATCAGGCCGACCTGGTCGCTGCCCGAGCAGATCGCGAAGCTGCGCTTGCGGCCGAGCCGGTCGATCCCGTGGCGCAGCAGCCGCACGCACAGCGAGTGGAAGGTCGAGACGGTCATCGCGGCGGCCGCCTCGCGGCTGACCATCCCGCCGATCCGCTCGCGCATCTCGTTGGCCGCCTTGTTGGTGAAGGTCACCGCCAGCACCCGCCCGGGCGCCACCCCGCGCTCGAGCATCGCGGCGATCCGGCAGGTCACGGTGCGCGTCTTGCCGGTCCCCGCCCCGGCGAGGATCAGCACCGGCCCGTCGAGCGCCCGCACCGCCGCCCGCTGCGCCGCGTTCAATGAGGAAACTGCAAACCCGCCCGCCATCGGCGCCGCGGATCAAAGCGGGCCGCCGGCAGCCCGGCAAGCACTGCGAGGCCGGCGCCGGGCCGGCCGCGCCGGGGCGGGGGCCGGCCGCCGGCGTGCGCTCACGGTGTGTTCCTGCGCCCGAAGCAGAACAGGTGCGTGAACCCGCGCACGAACACCTGGCCCTCGCTGATCGCCGGGGAAGCGAAGCAGCCCTCGCCGAGCCGGCTGTGGGCGACCCGCGTGAACCGCGGGCCGGGCACGATGACGTCGATCTCGCCGGCGTCGTTGGTGAAGAACGCCCGCCCTTCCACCAGCACCGGCGACGCATGGGTGCGGCCGAGTTTTTCCCGCCACAGCACCCTGCCGGTGGCGGCCTCGTAGCAGTAGGCCACGCCGCCGTGGTTGACGCTCATGAGGAACTCGCCGGCCACCAGCATCGACGGCAGGTAGGGCGCACCCTTGGTGTCGCGCCACGCGACGTGGGTGCGGGTGACCTCGCCGCGGCCGTCGGGGCGGATCGCCAGCAGGACCTGCTTGGGCCAGCTGCTGCTGACGTAGACGAGCCCGGCCCGCTCGCTGAACGTCGGGGTGGCGACGAACTCCTCGGACGGCCCGTCGACCCACCACAGCCGCCTGCCGGTGGCGGGGTCGAAGCCGGTGACCGAGCGGTCGCCGCACTGGACCAGCTGGGTGCGCCCGGCCAGCTCGCGGATCAGCGGCGCGCTGTAGCTGATGCCCTTGCGGGTGCGCCCGACCCGCCAGTGCGTCTTGCCGTCGGCGCGGCCCAAGGCGACGAGGAACGAGTCGCCCTTGCTGTCGCCGTCCACGATCACCTTGTCCTGATAGAGGACCGGCTCGGTGCTGAACCCCCACTCGCCGACGTGGGTGCCGGGCCGCGCCAGCCACAGCTGGCGGCCGTCGGCGAAGTCGTGCGCGGCCACCACGATCTCGTCGCCGACCCGGAACACGACGTAGACCCGCTCGCCGTCGGTGGCCGGGGTGCCGGAGGCGTAGCTGTTCTCCCGGTGGGTCTTCTCCAGCGGCCCGGCCACCACCGTGCGCTGCCACAGCAGCCGGCCGGTGGCGCGGTCGATGCACAGCAGCACCCGCTCGAGGCTCTCCGGCAGCGCGGTGACGGTGAACACGCGGTCGCCCCACACGATCGGCGAGGCGTGGCCGCGCCCGGGGAGCGCGCACTTCCATGTGGCGCCCGCCGGGTCCCAGTCGGCGGGCACGCCCCGCTCGTGGCTCGTGCCGTCGCCCCGCGGGCCGCGCCAGCACGGCCACTGCTCGCCCCAGGCGCCGACCAGCGATCCCGCAAGCAGGCCGACGACCCACAGCGCCGGGCACCGCAATCGTCCCATCACCTTCACCTCGGGCCGGAACCTACCGCCCGCCCCCCGGCTCCGCCAGCCATTCCCCATCGGTCCTATCCAGAGCCATTCGGGACACCCACCGAGCCGGATTGCGTGGGTGTCCCGATTCCTCCTCCCGTTCTCAGGCGACCTCCATCATCGGCCGCGTCCGTGCTGCCGGCAGATCCCGGCCGGACTTCTTGAAATGCTCGATGACTTCCGCGACGACATCACAGAGTTCCCGGTATACTTGGACCGGGTCGTCTCCATGAATTCCCGTGATCAGGTCGGGGCACTTGCCGATGTAGACCCGATCCTCGTCGCTCCATTCCACCCACTTGTGGTATTGGTCGATTGCCCTCATCCCTGAACCTCCTCAATCGCCTTGCTGACCTGCCTCTCCTGGTAGTGCTTCGCGTCGTCACCCGGCCTGCCGCTGAGCGTCACAGCGCCGGAGTAGCTGGGGTGCACGAACTTCCGGTGAGGACCTTTTCCGGCTCCGGGAAGCAACTGGAAACCGGCATCCTGCAGGTCTTTCACGAGCTCGCGCACCTTCCTCGGCACGGCCCCATGCTACTCCTCTCCCGGTTTGTCCGCAAGGCGGCCCTTCCGGCGCACGGAGACCGCCCTGATCCAAAGGAACCTGATCCAGGACACCCATGAACCTAAAAAGGAAAATGCCGGACCACGGATTGCGCGGGTTACGCGGATTTCGGAGCGGCTTGGTTCCCCTCGCCTGTTCACCTGCCGGATGAATCCGCCATCCATCGCAACTCATTCAACACCCGTGCAATCCGGGCAATCCGTGGTTTTCATCTCCGAATCCAGGATGAAACCACCCAGCGCCGTTTCGAGCCGGATTCTCTGGATGTCCCGAGTTTCCCCCAAGTTCCCCCTGACGGGCTGGATATCCTGGTCCGGCCGATCCGACTCCGGGCTTTGTCCTCGCGGCCCGGCAGGGAGGGTGCTTGGCTTTGGGGGCATGGAGACGCGCTCGCTCGACCAGCAGGTACCGTTCGTGACGCGCGACGGCTCGACGATCCGCAGCATCCTCGACCGGGCGAATGCTCCGGTGCGCAACCAGAGCCTGGCCGAGGCGACGGTCGAGGCCGGCGCAGTCACCGCGCGCCACCACCACCGCCGCAGCGAGGAGCTTTATTTCATCCTCGAGGGCGAGGGGGTGATGGAGATCGACGGCGAGGAACGGAGCGTGCGCACCGGCGACGGGATCCTGATCCCGGCGGGCGCGCGGCACCGGATCACCGCGACCCGCCGGCTGCGCTTCCTGTGCTGCTGCGCCCCGCCGTATGCGGACGAGGATACCTGGCTGGACTGAGCGCGGAGGGCGGGGCAGCAACGGGGGTCTTTGCCGGGGATTTTTCGCTTGCCCCGCCCCGGGAAAGCGCTACTTCTGAGAGTAGATTTCCGAATGCACCTTTCCAAGAAAGCCGAGTATGCCTTGCGGGCGTTGATTCACCTGGGGATCGCGGCGGAGCTGGGTCGGCCGTCGGTGCCCGGGGCGGAGTTGGCGGAGATGAACCGGCTGCCGTTCAAGTATGTGGAGCGGATCCTGCAGGAGTTGCGGGCGGCCGGGGTGGTGGAGACGCGGCGGGGCAAGCTGGGTGGCTACGCGTTGTCGGCGGATGCGGCGTCGCGGCGGATCGGCGACTTGGTGCGGCTGATCGACGGGCGGCTGGCGCCGATCGGCTGCGCGAGCGAGGCGGCCTATCAGCGGTGCACGTGCCCGGACGAGGACCACTGCGGGCTGCGGATGCTGATGATCGACGTGCGCAACGCGATCGCCAACATCCTGGACCGCTACAACCTCGGCCAGGTGGTCGAGGTGACGCTGCGCAAGATGCGGCGCGACGGCGTGACGCCGCCGTTCGCGGCGGTCGCCGGGGCCGGCATCGGCGGCGACCTGAAGCGCAAGGCGGACCCGGCCGACGGTTTCCTGGCCGGCCTGTCCGAGATCGCCTACGTCGGGTCGCAGGACACGGATGCCCCATGATCGAAACACGATGAAAACCAGCCCATACCGGGACCGGCCGGCGCCGCTGCCGGCTGGCGGGCGCTCCACGCAGCCCACTGCCCCGCCCGGCCCGGCCCGCGGCCGCAGGCGGCCGGGCCTCCCGGCCACGGCCGCCACGCTGGCCGCGCCGCTGGTCGTGCTGTTTGCCGGCACCGGCCGCGCGCCGGCGCTGGACGCGGCCGCGGGGGGCGGCGGCTGGCCGGGGTTCACTCCGTTCGGCACCCCGACCGCCGCCGAGACCGCCGCCTTCGACCGGCTGTGGAACCTGGCCGTCCTCTACCGCGACGACGCCAACCCGCTGTTGGAGGAGTTCAAGCTCCGCGGCCGCTACCACGGGCAATGCTACGCGGTCGAGTCCGACCAGGGCGACTCCAACGACTGGGAAGACCGCCGCTCGCGCCTCGGCTTCGATGCCAGGCTGTTCGCCAGGAAGGTCGAGGTGCGCGTCGACTTCCAGAGCAACGACGGCTTCAACGACGCCTACGACCGCCTGGTCGACGCCTACATCCGCTGGAAGCCCAACGACTCGCTGACGATCACCGCCGGACGCACCAAGCCGCTGATCGGCTGGTACGACTGGCTGCAGTCCAGCAACTCGATGCCGGCCTTCGAGCGCTCGCAGGTCTTCAACCAGCTGCGGATCGACCGCGCCACCGCACTCACCTTCGAAGGCAAACACGGCCGCTTCAGCTGGCAGGCCGGCGCCTACTCCAACGACACCGACCGCGAGTTCGGCCGCTTCGGCGGCGCCTGCAGCTACGGCGCCGGCGCCGGTTACGACGCCAGCGAGGACTTCGGCTGGCAGCGCGCCGACTTCCGCCTCGACTGGCTCCACAGCGAGCACGATCCCGACGACTGGGTGCTCGACCGCTACGACGACATCCTCTCCGCGACCTTCTGGGGACAGAACGGACCGTGGGGGCTGGTCGTCGAGGGCTTCTGCGCCGCCGGCGGCAACGGCCGCGACGGCGACGTCTTCGGCGCCTTCATCCAGCCGACCTTCGACCTGATCCCGAAACGCCTCCAGCTGGTCGGCCGCTACTCGTTCGCCGCCGGCGACGGACCCGACAGCGTGCGCCGCCAGACGCGCTACGAGTCCACCGCACCCGACCTGACCGGCGGCGGCCGCGGCCACGAATACCACGCCCTCTACCTGGGCGCCCAATACTTCATCCACGGCGACAAGCTCAAGCTCCTCGCCGGCGCCGAATACGCCAACCTCGACGGCGGCGGCAACGACGGCGACTACGAGGGCGTCACGTTCCTCAGCGGCCTGCGCCTCTCGTTCTAACCCCAACCAACCCCGATCATGAAAACCCTCCGCATCCTCCCAACCGTCCTCGCACTGGGACTGCTCGCCGCCGGCTGCGGCAAGAAACCGGCGCCCGGCACCAGCGCCGCCGGCCGCACCCTGCTCAACGTCTCCTACGACCCCACCCGCGAGTTCTACGTCGACGTCAACAAGGCGTTCAAGCAGCACTGGCAGGCGCAACACGGCGTCGACATCACCATCGAACAGTCCCACGCCGGATCCGGCAAGCAGGCGCGCGCGGTGATCGACGGGCTCGAGGCCGACGTCGTCACGCTGGCGCTGGCCGGCGACATCGACGTCATCGCCCGGGAAGGCAAGCTGCTGCCGGCCGACTGGCAGGCCAAGCTGCCGCACAACAGCTCGCCCTACACCTCGATCATCGTGTTCGTGGTGCGCAAGGGCAACCCGAAAGGCATCAAGGACTGGGGCGACCTCGCCCGCGACGGCGTGCAGGTCATCACCCCCAACCCGAAAACCTCCGGCGGCGCACGCTGGAACTACCTCGCCGCCTGGGCCTGGGCCGCCAAGGCCTTCGCCGGCGACGAGGCGAAGATCCTCGACTACATGACCCGGCAGTTCCGCAACGTGCCGGTGCTCGACACCGGCGCCCGCGGCTCGACCACCACCTTCGCCCAGCGCGGCATCGGCGACGTGTTCCTCTCGTGGGAAAACGAGGCCTATCTGATCGACAAGGAGTTCCCCGGCAAGACCGAGGTCGTCTACCCCTCGCTCAGCATCCTCGCCGAACCTCCGGTCGCCGTCGTCGAGGCCAACGCCGCCCGCCACGGCACCGCCGAGCTCGCCCGCGCCTACCTCGAGTTCCTCTACACCGACGAGGCCCAGGACCTCGCCGGCAAACACTTCTACCGGCCGCGCAACCCGCAGGTCGCCGCCCGCTACACCGCCAAGCTGCCGCCGCTGCCGCTGGTCACCGTCGACGCCGACTTCGGCGGCTGGGACAAGGCCCAGAAGGTCCACTTCGACGACGGCGGGACGTTCGACCGGATCTATCAGAACAACTGAAGCAAGTTTCAAGTTTGAAGTTTCAAGTTTCAAGTTTGATGTGCCAGGCTGGAGGCGAAGCGGCTGCGGATGCGCGCGGGCGCCTCTGGCCTGATAGTTGGCGCTTGGAACTTGAAACTTCATGCCCCCTCTCTCCATGCGCCCGCGCAGAGTGATCCCCGGCTTCGGGCTGTCGTTGGGCTTCACGATCAGCTACCTCAGCCTGATCATCCTGATCCCGCTGGCCGCCCTGTTCCTCAAGGCCGCCGGCCTCGGGCCGGCCGAGTGGTGGCGGATCCTGAGCACGCCGCGGGTGCTGGCCGCCGCCCGCCTGACCTTCGGCGCCAGCGCGGCGGCCGCCGCCACCAGCGTGGCGCTCGGCCTGCTGGTGGCCTGGGTGTTAGTCCGCTACCAGTTCCCCGGCCGGCGCATGCTCGACGCGGTCGTCGACCTGCCGTTCGCGCTGCCCACCGCGGTGGCCGGGATCACCCTGACCGCGATCTACGCGCCGACCGGGTGGCTCGGCCAATACCTGGACGCGGTGGGGATCAAGGGCGCCTACAGCCCGTTCGGGGTGTTCATCGCGCTGACGTTCATCGGCTTCCCGTTCGTCGTGCGCACGGTGCAGCCGGTGATGGAGGACCTCGGCAGCGAGCTCGAGGAGGCGGCGGCCACGCTCGGCGCCGGCCGCTGGACGGTGTTCCGGCGGGTGATCTTCCCGCTGCTGGTGCCGGCGCTGGTCACCGGCTTCACGCTCGCCTTCGCCCGCGCGATCGGCGAATACGGGTCGGTGATCTTCATCTCCGGCAACCTGCCGATGAAGACCGAGATCCTGCCGCTGCTGATCGTCTCCCAGCTCGAGCAGTTCAGGTACCGCGACGCCGCGGTCATCGCCGCCGGCATGCTGGTCGTCTCGTTCGCCCTGCTCGTGCTCATCAACCTGCTCCAGCGCCGCCTCGACTGGAGGCGTTAGAACCGCCCGCCCGCCCATGCGCCCCGCAGCCTCGGAATCCCCCGCCGTGCGCCGGCTGCTCGTCAGCCTGGCGGTGCTGGCGCTCGCGCTGTTCCTGCTGCTGCCGCTGCTGGCGGTGTTCATCGAGGCGTTCCGCCGCGGGGCGGGGGTGTTCTGGGCCGCGCTGCGCGAGGAGGCGGCGTGGTCGGCGGTCAAGCTCACGCTGGTCGCCGCCGCCGTCGCGGTGCCGCTCAACACCCTGTTCGGGCTGGCGGCGGCGTGGTTGATCACCAAGTTCCGCTTCCGCGGGCGGGAGCTGCTGGTCGCGCTGATCGACCTGCCGTTCGCGGTGTCGCCGGTGATCGCCGGGCTGGTGTGGGTGCTGCTGTTCGGCGCCCGGGGCTGGTTCGGCCCGTGGCTCGCGGCCCACGACGTGCGGATCATCTTCGCGCTGCCGGGGATCATCATCGCCACCGTGTTCGTCACCTTCCCGTTCGTCGCCCGCGAGCTGATCCCGCTGATGGAGGCGCAGGGCAACGACCAGGAGGAGGCCGCGATCACCCTCGGCGCGCGCGGCTGGAAGGTCTTCCGCCGGGTCACCATCCCCAACATCAAGTGGGGGCTGCTCTACGGGGTGCTGCTGTGCAACGCCCGCGCGATGGGCGAGTTCGGCGCCGTCTCGGTCGTCTCCGGCCACATCCGCGGCAAGACCAACACCCTGCCGCTCCACGTCGAGGTGCTCTACAACGAATACCAGTTCAGCGCCGCCTTCGCCTGCGCCACCCTGCTCGCCCTGCTCGCGCTCGTCACCCTGGGGCTGAAGAGCGCCGTCGAACAGTTCACCGGCCACCACGGCGCCGGCGGCCGTTAGGCCGCGGCCGCCGCCAACCGACCATCCCATGTCCATCTCGATCCAGTCGATCTGCAAGACCTTCGGCAGCTACACCGCGCTCGACGACATCTCGCTGGAGGTGCCCAACGGGTCGCTGACCGCGCTGTTGGGCCCGTCCGGCTCGGGCAAGACGACCCTGCTGCGGATCGTCGCCGGGCTGGAGACCCCGGATCCCGGCAGCGGGCGGATCCTGTTCCACGGCGAGGATGTCAGCGAGGTGCCGGCGGGCCGCCGCGGCGTCGGGTTCGTGTTCCAGCACTACGCGCTGTTCAAGCACATGACGGTCGCCCAGAACATCGCCTTCGGGCTGGACGTGATGGCGCGCGCGCTGCGCCCGCGCCGCGCGGAGGCCGCCGCGCGGGTCGCCGAGCTGCTGCGGCTGGTCCGGCTCGAGGGGCTCGAGGACCGGCGCCCGCACGAGCTGTCCGGCGGCCAGCGCCAGCGCGTCGCGCTGGCGCGCGCGCTGGCGATCCGGCCGAAGGTGCTGCTGCTCGACGAGCCGTTCGGGGCGCTCGACGCGCGGGTGCGCAAGGACCTGCGGCGCTGGCTGCGCCAGTTCCACGACCAGATCGGCCTGACCACCCTGTTCGTCACCCATGACCAGGAGGAGGCGCTCGAACTGGCCGACCAGGTGGTGGTGATGTGCAACGCCCGCATCGAGCAGGCCGGCTCGCCGCAGGAGATCTACGACGCGCCGCGGACGTCGTTCGTCTACGAGTTCCTGGGGGAGGTCAACAAGCTGCCCGACGGCCGCTACATCCGCCCGCACGAGATCGAGCTGCGCTTCGCGGTCGACGAGGGGGTCGACGTCACCGGGCGGGTCAGCCACCTGTTCGTCGCCGGGCCGTTCGCGCGCGTCAGCGTGGTGCCCGAGGGCGCCGGCCGCGGCGAGCTGGAGGTGTGGGCGACCCGCGAACGGGTCGAGGAGATGGGCCTCGGGGAAAAGGACCTCGTCGGCCTGCACTTCCCCCCGCCCAGGCCCTAGCCGGCCGCCATCGCCCGGCTCAGTCCCTGCGCCCGCCCAGCGCGACCATCAGCCAGTAGACGAGCATCGCGACCGAGGACAGCGCGCCGACGACGTAGGTCATCGCGGCCCAGAACAGGGCGTCCTGCGCATTGCCGCGCTCGATCCGGTTGGCGATGCCGCTGCGGTCCATCCATGCGAGCGCGCGGCGCGAGGCGTCGAACTCGACCGGCAGGGTGACCAGCGAGAAGGCGGCCACCGCGGCGAGGCAGGCGACCATCACCCAGATCATCGTCGGCGAGCCGGTGATGAAGAAGCCGAAGATGAACAGGGTCATCAGGATGTTGAGCACGTTGTTGGCGATGTTGACCGCCGGCACCATCTTCGAGCGCAGCGCCAGCCAGCGGTAGGCCTGCTGGTGCTGGAGCGCGTGGCCGCACTCGTGGGCGGCCACCGCCGCCGCGGCCACCGAGTTCATGTGATAGACCGGCTCGCTCAGGTTGACCGTCCGCTTGAGCGGGTCGTAGTGGTCGGTCAGCTGGCCGGGCACGCTGAGCACCCGCACGTCGGTGATCCCGTTCTGGCGCAGCATCGCCTCGGCCACCTCGCGGCCGGTCACCGGCAACGGGATCTGCGCGTAGCGGTGGAACCGGCGCTTCATCGTGCTGCTGACCACCAGGCTGAGCAGCATCGTGCCGCCGATGATCAGCCAGTAGAGCGGGCTCAATCCGTGGAAGCCGGACGCCCCGCCGCCGGTCTCGACGTAGGCTTGGGCGAGAAACGCGATCATGGTGCCGCCAGTCTAGCCCCATCCCGCCGCCCCGCAACCCGATCCGGCGTCGAAAATCCGGCCGCGTTTCCACCGCGGATCCGGGAATGAGAACCACGGATTGCACGGATTACACGGGTGTTGGTTTTCCTCTTCAGGTTGTCCCCGGGCGAGGGCGGGGCCTTCGGGCCCGGGCCGGCCGGCGATCCCTCGTCGCTGCACCGCCCGAACCAGCCCGCGTGCGCCCGCCGGGGCTTGGCCGCCACGGCGGCCACCGACGCCACCGGGCGAACCCCGCGGCCACGGGCCTGCCCGCCCTCGGCGCTTGAGAACGGCGGGCCCGGCTGCTGCAATGCACGGGCTCCCGGCGTGCGCAGGATCATCCATCTGGACATGGACTGCTTCTTTGCGGCCATCGAGGTGCGCGAGCGGCCCGCGCTGCGCGGGCGGCCGGTGGCGGTCGGCGGGCTGGGGCGGCGCGGGGTGCTGACCACGGCGAGCTACGAGGCGCGGCGGTTCGGGTGCCGTTCGGCGATGCCGACGTGGCGGGCGCGCGAGCTGTGCCCGGGGCTGGAGGTGCTCCCGGTGCGCATCGACCTCTACCGGGCCGAGTCGGCGCGGGTGCGGGCGATCCTGCGCCGGTTCACGCCGGTGCTCGAGCCGCTGTCGCTCGACGAGGCCTACCTCGACGTCAGCCACCTGCGGTCGGACGCCGCGTCGGTGGCGTGGGAGATCCGCTCCGAGATCCGCGAGGAGCTCGGCCTGACCGCCTCGGCCGGGATCGCGCCCAACAAGCTGCTGGCGAAGATCGCCTCGGACTGGAACAAGCCGGACGGCCAGTTCGAGGTGCGGCCCGGGGACGTCGACGCGTTCATGCGCGACCTGCCGGTGCGGCGGCTGGCCGGCGTCGGCGGCCGGATGGAGGAGAAGCTGGCGGCGCTCGGGGTGCGGACCTGCGGCGACCTCCAACAGGTCCCCATGGCCACGCTCGCCCGCCGCTTCGGCAAGTGGGGGATCGACCTGTTCGGCCTGTGCCGCGGCCGCGACGACCGGCCGGTGGTCACCACCCGCGTGCGCAAGTCGCTCGGCCGCGAGGTCACCCTGCGCGAGGACGCCACCAGCCTGCCCGCGCTGGCCGGCGTGCTCGACCAGCTGCGCGCCGAGGTGGAGGAGGAACTGCAGGCGAAGCACCGCGCGCGGCAGGTCCGCTCACTGGTCGTGAAGCTCAAGTTCGCCGACTTCGTGCGCACCACCGCCGAGCGCGCCCACCCGCGGATGGACGCCGCCGTCTATCAGGACCTGCTGCGCGAGGCGTGGGCGCGCGGCGGCGGCAGGGCGGTGCGGCTGGTCGGGCTCGGGGTGCGCTTCGCCGCGCCGGCGCCCGGCGGCCAGCTGGACCTCGGGCTGGGGTGAGGAGCGCCAGCGGCCGGGGAGCTACAATCCGGCCGTGGATTTGTAGGTGCCACGGCGGGGCGCGCGTGATTGGATGGCGGCTGGAGGTTGCCGACATGAACGAATCGAAAACCGCCGGCTGCTCGGTGCTCACGATCCTCGCGGTGCTGGGCGCGATCGCCGTGGCCGTGGTCGCCCTCGCCGCGGTCCTCTACACCAGGGCCAGGACGGTGAACCAACAGCAGGACCACAAGGCCCGGGTGGAGAAGATCGCGTTCGCTTCCGCCGGCGGCGACGAGCGGCGAGGGGTCACCTTGAGCGCCGACGCGGTCGGCCGCTACTCGCCCGCCGAGTTCGGCGCGGGACTGACCCGCGAGCACTTCGTGGCGATCATGTCCGATGGCAGGGCGACCAACCTCGCCCGCCAGGCCTTCGCCGAGCGCGCCAACGGGCAGGTGGTGCGCTGGCTGCTCAAGGCGGCGGAAGTGCGCCAGTCGAGCGACCCCGACCGCCTCGAAGCCGAACTGCAACTGCCCTACCGGATCAGGACCGGCCCTAACGGTTGGAGCGGGTCGGCGCTGACGATCCGCGCCGAGTTCCCGCCGGGCCAGCGCGACCGGCTGCTCGGGGTCCGTCGCGAGGACTGGGCCACGGTCGAGGGCCGGCTCCAGCTCGACGGGGCGAGCATCCGCCTGCTCGACGCGCGGGTGGTGCTGCCGGGCGACCCCCCGCGGGCGGAGCACTGAGCGCCATCCTGGGATGGGCCGCCACCGCGGCCCGCGGTGCCGGCCCCCGGCGTGTCGCCTGCAAACGCTTGCCATGGGCGGCAGGCCGGGCAGGCTGCACGGCGTGAGCACGGCAGCGGGGGAGCACGGGGTGGCGGTGTTCGACCTCGACGGCACCCTGCTGGCGTGGGACACCCAGGTGCTGTTCTGCGGCTGGGTGGTGCGCCGCCACCGCTGGCGGCGCCTGCTGCTCGCGCCATGGCTGCTCGCGCTGCCGCTGGCGCCGGTGCTCGGGGCCGCCGGCCTCAAGCGCCTGTTCCTCGGCTACCTGTGGCGCGTCCCGCAATCCGAGCTCGACGCGCTGGTGCGCGGCTTCGTCGCCGCCTGGTTCCCCCGCCACTGCTTCCCGGAACTGTTGCAAGAGGTCGGGCGGCAGCGCCGTGAGGGGCGGCGGCTGGTGCTGGCGTCGGCCAGCCCGGAGTGGTGGGTGGCGGAGGTCGGGCGGGTGCTTGGATTCGACCTTGCGCTCGGGACCCGGGTGGCGGCCGGCGGGCGGGTGCCGCTGTTTCCGCGGCTGGAGAACCACAAGGGCCGCGCCAAGGTCGCCCGGCTGCGCGCCTGCGGCATCGCCCCGCCGGCCGGCCGCATCCCGGCCAGCCACGGCTACTCGGATGGCGCCGCCGACCTGCCGCTGCTCGAGGCCTGCGCGCAGGCCACGGTGGTCAACCCGGGCCGGCGCCTCGCGGCGGCCGCGCGGCGTCACGGGTGGCAAGTGGTGCGACCGGCGCTGCCGTGGCGCGGGAAGCTGGCCAAGGGGTGGCGGGTCCTGCGCGCGATGCTGGGCGGGCGGGCGGCCCCGGCGGCTGGCTGCGAGCCGTAGATTGTGCATCAAGCGGCAACTTCTCCGCCTCGATTGATCAAGGCTGGCGGCCAGAGGCGGGTTGCGGGTATGGGCAGCGTGCCATGAAACGATGCAGCGCGTGGCTGGTGGCCGCCGGTTCGGCGGCGTTGATCCTGACGGCGGCCGGCAAGGAGGGCGTCGCCGTGCCCGCCGCCGCGGCGGACCGTGCGGGCGATTGGTGCCAGTGGCTCACGGGCAGCCCCGGCACCGTCTACAGCAACCCCGCCAACCCGTGGCTTCAGGAGCTCAAGTTCTTCAACACCTTCCAGGTCAACTGGGCGTGGGTGGACGGCGCCAGCGACGGCGACGACTTCTGGTACTCGAACCGCGGCGAGATCCGCCGCTTCTGGCCCGGGGTCAGCGCCAAGCTGGCCGGCGGCGCGCTGACCGCGCACTACGAGATGATGCTCGAGGACGACGAGCACCCGAGCGGCGGCAAGCGCCACCTCTCCTATGACTCGAACTGGGCCGCCTACCTCGAGTGGGAACTGACCAAGACCTTCCCCAACCTCGGCGGCGCCGGCTCGTGGTCGATCGGCTACGGCAAACGCTACCTGCCGCTGGTCGAGGAGGTGGTCGACCCCGCGCGCCTGATGCCGGTGGTCGAGCGCTCGGCGCTCAGCAACCGCCTGTTCATCCTCACCACCAACGGCTCGGCCCCGCTCGGCGCCTGGGTCCGCCACAAGGCCGGCCGCTGGTCCAGCTTCGCCGGCATCTACTCCACCGACACCGCGCCGCACTGGGGCAACTGGGACGCCGGCCTCGACTTCATCGTCCAGACCGAGCGCGACATCGCCGACTGGACCGGCACCGACAGCGCACTGATGGCGTTCGCGCTCTACTACGACGACACCGAGCGCGGCGACGACCGGATGCTCACAGACGTGAACTGGGCCGCCTCGGCGTGGACGGTGATCGCCGAGGGCCCGTGGACGTGGCGCGCCAACGTCGTCTACGGCGAGGCGGATTCGACGCTCGCGGCGCGCGACGGCCGCTTCTGGGGCTTCGTCGGCACCGCGCAATACTGGCTGCTCGAGGACCGGCTCGAGGCCGTCGCCCGCTACCACTATCAGGGCGCCGAAAACCGTGAGGGGATCCGCCTCTACTCGCGCTACGCCCGGATCGCCGGCGCCGCCGCCAACGAGGACATCGACCTGCTCGCCGGCGGCTACGGCGACCAGCAGCACGCGCTCTACCTCGGCCTCAACTGGCTGCTCTGCGGCCACCAGCTCAAGCTGATGGCCGGCGTCGAGCTCGAGCAGCTGAAGAGCGGCTCGACCGAGGTCTACGAGGGCCTCACCTACTGGCTCGGGCTGCGGCACTTCTTCTAACCCGCCGGCCCGGCGTCCCGGCGGGACGCAGGCGGCGCATCCCCCGCCCGCGAGGCCCCGTGCGGCCGCGTGCGGGGCCGCACGCTGGCGGCCGTGGGCGAGAGCGCCCGCGGCATCTAACATGCGTCGCCCCGGCGGGACGGCATGGGGCGGCCCATGACCGGCCCGTGACCGGCCCGTGGCGGGGCCGCTCACGGCGCCGCGACGACGCGGAAGAAGCTGCGCGGGGTGGTGCCGGGGTCGGCGGCCACGGTGACGACCTCGGTCTCGGCGGTGGCGGTGAACTGGGAGCCGGCGAGATCGGCGAACGGCAGCACCAGGTTGGGCGACTGCTGGATCTTGTAGGCGCCGTCCACCTCCAGGCCGCTGATGGTCATCTGCAGCTGCTTGCTGGCGCCGAGGTGCTTGACCGTGGTGATCCGCAGCCCGCCGCCGGGCAGGCCGATGGTGAAGAACTGGTTGCCGGCATAACTGCCGAAGTCGATCGTGGCGGGGCCGCCGAGGTTGGTGGTGCCGACGGGCAGGCCGGCGAGCGACTGGTTGGAGAGGTACGAGTGGCCGTCGTTGTTCTGCAGCAGCATCACCTTGATCGGGCCGGCCGGGTTGCCGAGGTCGGCGAGGTCGATCGACAGCTCGAGGCCGGTGGTCACCGCGGCGGCGGCCACCTGGTCGGCGGCGGCGCCGGTGTTGCCGCCGATGCCGGCGCTGTTCGAGCCGTCGTAGGCCACTAGGATCGGGGTGGCGTTGACCCCGGTGCCGGTCGCCCCGTGGCCGGTGCTGCCGGCGCCGAAGACGCCGGCGTGGTAGGTGAACGCCACGGTGCCGAGGTCGGCGAAGTCGAGGTCGAACACCGGCCCGCTGCCGGAGGTGCCGCGGCGGGCGATCAGGTGGTAGTCGGGCGCGAAGCCGGCGTCGAAGACCATGCCGTCCATCGCGCCGGCGTTGTCGTTGCCGGCGGAGGTGAACGTCGACGAGCCGCCGGCCTTCGAGTCGATGAAGATCTCGAGCTTGTTGTAGTTGTCGCCGAGGTTGCCGGTGAAGAGCAGATGGAGCCTGCCGTTGCTGACGCGGGCGTAGGCGGCGTTCCACTCGTTGGAGTTGTCGCCGAAGCCGGTGTCGATCGTCTGCACCGCGAGCGGCGCGCCGTAGAGCGCGTCGCGGGCGCCGTCGACCAGCGGGTTGCCGAAGGCGGCGGACGAGCTGGCGTCGTCGGTGGGGTCGGTGCCGTGGAAGACCTCGACGCCGTCGTTCTCGCCGTCGCCGTCGGAGTCGGCGAGGTGCGGGTTGGTGCCGGTGTCGGTGGGGTCGTAGTAGGTGCCGGTGTTGGTTTCCACCTGGTCGTCGAGGCCGTCGCCGTCGGTGTCGGGGTCGAGCGGGTCGGTGCCGGTGTCGTTGCCGTCGACGAAGGTGCCGGTGCCGGTCTCGATGTTGTCGTCGAGCCCGTCGCCGTCGGTGTCCGGGTTGGTCGGGTCGGTGTTGGCAACGAACTCGTCCTCGTTGAGGATCGTGTCGTTGTCGTCGTCGGTGCCGGCCGCCAGCCCGTAGGCGGCGAGGAACTCGCCGACGCTGGCGAAGGTGAGGCGGGCGAAGGTGTGGGTGAGCGCGGCCTGGTCGAGGGTGAACCGATAGACGCCGGTGGCGGCGACGGTGGCGGTCAGGTTGCCGCCGCCGTTGTAGATGACGGCGCCCCCTCCCCCGTCGCCCCACGCGCTGGCCCACGAGCCGGCGGCGAACTTGTACTCGATCGCGCCGGGGTCGGTGAACCGGTAGTCGAGCGTCCACTGGTATTGCCCGGTCAGGCTGTCGGTGTCGCCCTGGGTCATGTCGGTCGGCGGGTCGTTGACGCCGTAGTCCGGGGTCCACGCATCCGGCTGGTTGAAGGTGCCGGGCACGGTCATCTCGGAGAAGTTCGGGATGTTGGGGTTGGAGACGTAGCCGAGCGCGTAGCCGCTGACCTCCTCGCCGTCCTCGAAGGTGTCGTCGTCGCTGTCCTTGTCGAGCGGGTCGGTGCCGGTGTCGTTCTCGTCGACGTAGACGCCGGTGCCCGTTTCCACCGTGTCGTCGAGCCCGTCGTTGTCGTCGTCCGGGTCGGTGGCGTCGGGGTCGCCGTCGCCGTCGTTGTCGCTGTTGTCGACGGCGAGCGAGATCGTCTGCACGCCGGCCTCGGCCTCGAAGTTGATCGCGTTGAGGCCGTTGGCGATGTCGGTGGTCGGCGAGGTGCGCGAGGCGAGCACCTGGTTCGAGCCCCAGGTGGAGTCGCCGTTGACCAGCACCGCCATCAGCTTGACCGTCTGGTTGCCGGCGGGCACGCCGAGGCCGGCGAGGCTGAGGGCCATCTCGGCGCCGTTGGCATGGGTGGCGTAGTCGGTGAACAGGATGTCGGCCCAGGTGACCTCCATCCCGTTGACGAAGCCGCTGGTGATGAGGCCGGCGCCGGCATTGCCCGCGTAGCTGCGCACGCCGGTGCCGAGGTTGTAGAGGTTCACGTGGGCGTCCGTGCCGTTGCCGTAGATCCGGATCGCGAAGTCGGCATCGAACCCGGCCTCGAAGGTCAGGCCGCTGGTGGGCGAGGTGCCGAGGTTGTTGATCGTGTTCTCCTCCCCGCCGCTGGTGATCAGGTTGTTGGGGATGAAGTTGGTGCCGCCGGGCTTCGAGTCGAGGAACACCAGGATGCTGTCGCCCCCCTGCGCGCTGGCGCCGAGGAACAGGTTGAGCGCGCCCCCTTCCTGCACCGCGCTCAGGTTGGCCAAGGTCTTGCTGGCACCCCAGCTGCTCTCGACCGTCTGGACCGCCTGTTGGACATACCCTTCGCCGCCGCTCAGCGAGCCGTCGACCGAGACCTCGGCGTGGGCGGACGGAAGCGCGAGGAACGCGGCGGCCGGCAGCGCGTGGCGGCCGGCCCGGACAAACGAATTGCGGTGTTTCATGGGCTGCGGGGATTTGCTGGCCGCAGCATCGACGCGCCCCCGCGCCAGCGCAAGGCATTCCCGCCCCGCCCGCCCGCCGCGGGCGCAGGGCAAGAAATCAACAACCCACGATCATCAATCCTCGATCCTCTTCACGCCGCCCGCCGCGGCCCCGCGCCCCAGCCGGCACTCACATCAGCTCACATCGCGGCCGGCGCCCCGGCCTCGCCGTGCACCACCTGCGCCGGGCGGTGTTCCGCGGCCAGCGCCCGCAGCCGCCGCCGCAGGCTCACCTTGGTCGCCGCCGACACCCGGTCGACGAACAGGATCCCGTTCAAGTGGTCGATCTCGTGCTGCAGCGCCCGCGCCAGCAGCCCGTCGGCCTCCAGCTCGAGCACCGAGCCGTCGAGCTGCGGCAACCGCGCGCGCACCGCACCCGGCCGGCTGACCGCGGCCCGCACGTCGCGGATCGAGAGGCAGCCCTCCTCCCATGACATCCGCGCCCCGGTGCCCTCGCACTCGGGGTCGATGAACACCAGCGGCATCACCTCGGCGAGCGTCGCCTCCCGGCCCCCGACGCGCAGCAGCGAGACGCATTCCGGCTCGTGCGAGACGTCAACCATCGCCAGCCGGATCGCGCGGCCCACCTGCGGCGCCGCCAGCCCCACCCCGTTGGCGTCATACATCGTCTCGAGCATGTCTGCGGCCAGCTGCCGCAGCTCCCCGCCCGCCGCCCCCACCGGCTCGCACTTCCGGCGCAGCACCGGGTCGCCATACTGGACAATCGGCATGATCATGAGCTTTCCCCCTCCGCGGCCGGCAACCGGATCCGTGCCGGCACATCCTTAATCCGGATCCCCGCCGCGGTCAACGCATCCCATACCTCCAGCAGCCCCTCGAGCGGCAGCCGCCGGTCCGCCTCCAGCTCCAGCCGCCGCCCCGGGTTCTCCTTGACGAACGCCTTCAGGTACGCATCCAACAGCCCGTCCGGCACCCGCAGCGAGTCGAGCGTCGCGCTGCCCTCGGCCGAGATCGCCAGCACCGAGCGCGCCTCGGTCTCGGTGGCCACCGGCACCTCCCGGATCGTCGGCAGCTCGATCCGCAGCACCGGCCGCGACCGCTTGAACGTGGTCGAGACGATGAAGAAGATCAGCAGGATGAACAGGATGTCGATCATCGGCACGATCGGCATCATCGGGCGGCTGCGGCGGAGGTGGTGGAACTGCATCGTCCGCGGCAAGTTCAGTTGCGGGCCGTGGCCCCGACCAGGCGCCCCAGCAGCACCTCCATCCGCGCCGCCAGGCGCTCGATCCGGCGGCTGAAGTAGCTGTGCGCGATCACCGAGGGCAGCGAGATCGCCAGCCCCGCGATCGTGGTGTTCAGCGCCCGCCCGATGCCGCGCGCGATCATCACGTGGTCGGTCGTCTCGCCGAGCCCGCCGAAGATCACCACCAACCCGCTGGCCGTGCCTAACAGCCCGAGCATCGGCGCGGCGGCGATCACCACCTCGAGCATCGGGATGCCGACCTGCAGCCGGAGGATCTCCTCGCGGGCGCGCGTCTGGACCGCCTCGGCGAGGGTGTCCGGCGGGTCCTGCCGGTGGCCGAGCGCGACCGCGCACAGGCGGGCCAGCGTGCTGCGCCCCTCGCGGGCGGCGACCGAGATCGCGGTCAGCGCGTCGTTGCCGGGGTTGCGGTCGCCGAGTTGCTCGATCCGCCGCTCGAGCTGCGCCGGCACCACCCGCGGGCGGGCCAGGCTGATGAACTTGAAGATGATCACCGCCACCGCCAGGAACGAGGTCAACGCCAGCAGCCACATGAACGTGCCGCCCTCGTCCATGATCCTCCACGCCTCGGCGAGCGACTCGCGCAGCGCGGGTGCCTGGGCCGCAAGCATCCCCTCGAAAACCGGCCAATGGTGCGCCATGCGCCGCGGAGAATGGCCGAGCTTGGCGGCGCCGGCAAAAAAAATCTCAGAAGTAGAAGTTGTAGATCAGCTCGAGCGGGTCGCCGTCGAGCTCGCGGCGCAGGGCGGCGGGCATCGGGGGGATCGGGGCGCCGCGGATTGAGTTGAGGGTGAACCCCTTCTGGATCTCGCCGGCCTCGACGACCTCGAGGAACTCGAGCCGGCGGACGCGCCCGTCGGGCTCGACGAGGAAGCGCACGGTGAGGAACCCCGGGGTGATGAAGTCGCGGTAGCGCACGCAGTTGCGCTGCCACTCGCGCTCGACCGCGCGGCTCAGCGCGGCCTGGTAGCGGCCGAGCGGGGTGTTGTCGACATCGAGCGAGCTGGTGCCGCGGCGCGAGATCGAGCCGCGCAGGCGCGTCTTCTGCTGGTTGCCGCGGAAGCCGGGGTCGCGCTGCCTGGCGGCGGGGGGGGCCGGCGGCCGCGCCGACTCGTCCTCGGCGCTGGCCCGCTCCGGCGGCTGCGATTGCCGCCCGGGGGGCTGCCGCGGCTCGGGCGGCAACGGCCGGTCGACCGGGTCGGGGCCCACCGCCAGCCGCTCCGGGGGACGGGCCTCCGGCGCCGGCTCGAGCGGGTCGGGCGGGTCCGCCGGTCCGGGCGGGGTGGCCTCGTGGCGGGCGGCCGCCGGCGGGGCGGCCGGTTCGGCCGGCGCGGCCGCCGGCGGGGCGGGGGTGTCGGCCGGCGTCCGGGGTGCCGGCTGGTGGTGGGCGAGGTCGCCGTCCTGATAGTCGCTCCGGGTGGTCTCGATCTCGCCCTCGTGGCGCGGTTCGCGCCCGGCCTGGCTCGGCAACTCGACGGCGCCGGCGACCGGTTCCCGCTCGCTCGCCGCCACGGTGTCGCGCTCGCCGAGGAAGCGGGCCCGCTCGCTCTTGCCGGCCGGCTGGTCGGCCGAAGTGCGGGCAAACGGGCGCCGCCCGCGCGCGTCCGGCGCGGCCACGGCCGGCTCCACCTTGAGCATCTCGGGCAGGATCAGCGCCACCGCCTCGTCGCGCCGCTTGGACGCCAGTTCCCGCAGCTCCACCTTCTCGATGCCGAGCACCACCGCAAAGGCGAGAAACGCGAGCGAGTTGAGCACCAGCGAGGCGCCACCGGCCAGCGCCCACTCCGCGGCCGCCATCCACTCCGCTCGCCTCACCGCATCCGCCACGCCGCGATTGTCCGCCGCCCCCGCGCCCGGCGCAACCAGGAATCCCGGCCCGCCCCCGGGGGGCAGCAGCGGGGGATCACCCGGCCCCCTCCCGCACCACCCCGGCGCCCTCGACCTGTTGGAACGCCTCCCAGCACTTCAGGAACCCGCGCGCAAAGTCGGCCGGGCAGGCCGCAACCCACGCCGCCACCTCGGCCGGCGGAAACCACGCGCCGGCCTCGACCTCGACGCACGGCCAGCGCACCGGCCCGCCGTGCTCGAGCCGGAACAGCCGGACGTGCTCCCAGCCGTTCTCCGCGCAGGCCGCGATCCGGGCCACCTCCCGCGGCTCGGTGCCCTCGATCCCGAGTTCCTCGGCCAGCTCGCGCACCGCCGCCTGCGGGTAGTCCTCGCCGGCGTCGAGGTGACCCGCCGCACTCGAGTCCCAGCACCGCGGGTCGACGTCCTTGAGCCGCGAACGCTGCTGCAAGAACAGCTCGCCCCTGCGGTTGAACACGAACAGGTGCACCGCCCGGTGGCACAGCCCGTCGCGGTGCACCTGCGCCCGCGTCGCCCGCCCCACCGGCCGGTCGTCGGCGTCCACCACGTCGAACAGCTCGTCGTCCCGCTGCCCGCCCCGGCCCGCCGGCTGCGGGTCGTAGATCCGCGCCAGCTCCACCCACTCGGCCAGCCCGAGCTCCTCGGCCCGCACCGTGGCCGCCACCCCGAGCCGCCGCGCCACCTCGTCCCACGGCGGACAGTCCGGCATCCGCTTGCGCAGCTGCTTGCGCCGCTCCGCAAACCCGCGCTTGACCAGCGAGGCGAACAGCCGCGCGTCGTGCACCGGCAACTCCCCGCCCCGCCGCCGCAGCCGCACCACCGCCGAGTCGACCTGCGGCCGCGGGTGGAACACCGCCGGCGGCACGTCCCGCACCGGCTCCACCTCCCAGTCGCCCCCGACCAGCAGCGTCAACACCCCGTACTCCTTGCTCCGCGGCCGCGCCAACAGCCGCCCCGCCACCTCCCGCTGCAGCATCACCACCGCCCCGTCGCACGGGCTCGGCCGGCCTAACATGTTGCGCAGGATCGCCCCGGCGGCGGCATACGGCAGGTTTCCCAACATGTGCAGCGGGCGGTGGCGGAACAGCCGCCGCGCGTCGACCCGCGCCGCGTCCCGCTGCCACACCTCCACCCCGGGCGTCCCGCCCCAGGCGCGCTCAAGCACCCCGGCCAGCCGCTCGTCATACTCGATCAGCACCAGCCGCCCGACCCGCCCCGCCAGGTGCCGGGTCAGCGCCCCGAGCCCCGGCCCGACCTCGACCACGTTGGCCCCCGCCGGCAGCGCGAGGTCGTCCACGATCGCCCGCGCCAGGTTCCCGTCGCACAGGAAGTTCTGCCCCAGCCGCCGGCTCGGCACCACCCCTGCCGCCGCCAGCTCGCGCCTCACCTCCGCCACCGTCATGGGCCCTTCTCGCCGCATCCCGCCCCGCCGTCAACGGCAGGCCCCCGCCACCCCCCGGCCCCACCCCCCAAAAAAAAACGCGAAAAACTTTGAACGAATCCCCGGCCCGGTGGTCGAAACCCTTGAAAACCGCACGCAAGTCGCAGTTTTCATGTAAGGGTGAACAGCAGTTGTCAGCTTCGATCCTCTGGTTTGCTGGAGTGTTGAGGTTGATGGACTTGGCCGCCGGGAGTGGGTGCTCCCGGCGGCCTAATTCTTTAATTGCGGTTGATGGCGGGGCCCCTCCGCCCTATACCCCTGCCTCCGCGGCCGGCGTTTCGGACCGTTTCCCATGATCGAAAACCTGCGCAAATACACCGGCCTGATGATCGTCGCCCTGGTCGCGATCTTCATCGGCCTCACCTTCTTCGGCAACCAGATCCGCAACATCCTGAGCCCCGGCGGCGCGCCCTACATGCGGATCGGCGACCGCACCTACTCGGTCGAGGACTACGGGCAGCTCGGCGAACGCTCGCTGCAGGTGGCCGGCATGATGCAGATGTACATGCTCGTCGGCCAGCTCGGCGGCGACATCCAGCGCCCCGACCCGCAGCTGTTCTTCACCAACCGCATGCTGCTGCGCCAGGCCCAGGACCAGTTCGGCGTCCACCCCTCCGAAGCGCAGATCCTCAGCTACCTGCGGGAACGCAGCGCGTTCGCCGACCCGAAGACCGGCTTCAACCAGCAGGCCTACAACACCTTCATCACCCGCGAGATCGGCCGCTACGGGTTGTCCGAGAAGAACGTCCACGACCTCGTCGGCGACTACCTCGCCTACGAGAAGCTGTCGGAACTCGTCGGCTCCGGACTGCTCGCCGACCGCGACTACTGCCGCCGCGCCTATGCCGACCGCACCCAGGCGCTCGACCTGCAGGTGATCGAGTTCCCGCTCTCCAAGTACCAGGGCGCGCTCAACCCAACCGAAGACGAAGTCAAGGAGTTCTGGGAGGAACACAAGGAGGCTTACACCACCGAGGCACGCCGCCGCTTCTCCTACCTCGTCGCCACCCCCGCCACCCCCGCCACCCCCGCCGCCGAAGCCGCCGAGGAACAAGGGACACCAGCCGCGGAACCAGCCGCAGAACCAGCAACGGAACCGGCAGCAGAACCGGCCGCGGAACCAGTTCCCGAACCAGCCGCCGATCCCGCCACCCCCGGTGCGCAGGGGGATACCGGCGCGCCCGGCGCGCCCGCCCAACCCGCGCCCGCCCAACCCGCGCCCGCCGAGCCCGCGCCCGCTGCTGCTCCCGCCGGCGCGCCTGCCGCGGCGCCTGCGCCCAGCCCTGAGGAAGCCGCCCGGAAGGCGGCCGCCGAGGCGGCGCGCAAGGAGTCCGAGCGCAAGCTGGCGGAACTGGTGGACGCCTTCCTCGGCGAGCTCGACCAGAAACAGGGGGCGGACTTCGAGGGGCTGGCGAAGGAATACGGTTGGGAAGTCAAGGCCAGCGAGTTCTTCACCCGCACCAGCGTGCCCTCCGACCTCAACCTCCAGATCCGCAACGGCCAGCCGGGCCGCGGCGTGCCGTTCTACCTGTTCGACGCCCTCACCGTCACCTCCGACCCCCTGTCCAAGTTCAGCCCCGCCATCCCGGTCAGCGACGGCGCATGGGTGCTGGCCCGCCTCGACGAGGAGGAACCCAGCCGCACCAAGACCTACGAGGAAGCCCGCGACGAGGCCCGCGCCGAACTGATCCGCCTGCGCTCGGTCGAGTCCGTCAAGAAGGACTCCGAGGCCGCCGCCAAGACCCTCCGCGAAGCCCTCGCCGCCGGCAAGGACTTCGCCACCGCCGCCAGGGAGTCCGGCCTCCAGCCCAAGGTCTACGATGACTTCTCCGCCCGGGGCACACCCCCGGAGGGCCTCGTCGACCCGGCCGCCGTGTTCGACGCCGCCTGCCGCACCGACCCCGGCGCCATCGCCGACCCGCTCCACCTCGACGACCGCTCGCTGCTCATCTTCGTCACCCAGCGCAAGCTGGTGCGCGAGGAAAACCTCAACACCACCATCGACCGCTTCGCCGACCAGGAGGTCAACCGCAACCGCTTCGTCGCCTTCGACGCATGGCTGGCCGCCGGCCGCGAACAGGCCAAGATGCTCCTCCCCCAGGGCTGACGCCGGTGTTCTACCTCACCACCGCAATCGACTACACCAACGGCGCGCCCCACATCGGCCACGCCTACGAAAAGGTCTGGGCCGACGTGATCGCGCGCTACCACCGCCTGCGCGGCGACGACGTCTTCTTCCTGACCGGCGTCGACCAGCACGGCCAGAAGGTCGAGCAAACCGCCCGCCGCCACGGCGTCGACCCCCGCGAGTTCTCCGCCCGCAACACCGCCAGGTTCACCGCCCTGTGGACCAAACTCGGCCTCTCCCACGACGGCTGGGCCGCCACCACCGACGAGCGCCACCGCCGCTGCGTCCAACAGATCCTGACCCGCCTGCACGCCGCCGGCCAGCTCTACAAGAAGAGCTACCGCGGCCACTACTCGGTGCGCCAGGAACAGTTCCTCTCCGACAAGGACCGCAACGCCGACGGCGAGTTCGGCCCCGAGTGGGGCGAGGTGACCGAACTCGAGGAGGACAACTGGTACTTCCGCCTCAGCGACCACGCCGGCTGGCTGCGCGACTACTTCACCGGCCGCGACGACGCCGTGCTCCCCGCCTTCCGCAAGGCCGAGGTGCTCAACGCGATCGACCGCGCCGCCGACACCGACCTGTGCATCTCGCGCCCCAGGGAACGCCTCGCGTGGGGCATCGAGATCCCCTTCGACCCCGACTTCGTCACCTACGTCTGGTTCGACGCCCTGATCAACTATATCTCGTTCGCCGGCTACCTCAACACCGACCCCGCCGCCGGCCTGCCGGACTTCGCCAGCCTGTGGCCCGCCGACGCCCACGTCATCGGCAAGGACATCCTCGTCCCCGCCCACTCGATCTACTGGCCCGCCATGCTCCACGCGATGGGCTTCGAGGACGCCGCCATGCCCCGCCTGCTCGTCCACGGCTGGTGGAACATCAAGGGCGAGAAGATGTCCAAGACCCTCGGCAACATCATCGACCCCGACCAGCTGGCCGACACCTTCGGGGTCGACGCCCTGCGCTACTACCTGGTCCGCGACATCTCCCCCGGCCGCGACGCCGACTTCGACCTCGCGCGCCTGGTCATGCTCCACAACACCGAGCTCGCCAACAACCTCGGCAACCTCTGCAACCGCGCGCTCAACATGGCCCAGCGCTACCGCCAGGGCACCGTCCGCCACACCGGCCACGACGACGACGAGTGCCGCACCCTCCGCGCCGCCCACGCCACCGCCCTCGCCGCCTACCGCCGCGCCATGGACGCGTTCGAGACCGACGCCGCACTCGCCGCCCTGCTCGGCTTCCTCGACGCCGCCAACGGCTTCGCCGAACGCACCCGGCCGTGGGAACTCGCCAAGGACCCCGCCCAGGCCGCCCGCCTCGACGCCGTGCTCGCACACCTGTTGGAGTCCGTCGCCCACGCCGCCGTCCTCATCTCCCCGGTCCTCCCCACCGCCGCCGCCAGCATCCGCGACCAGCTCGGCGCACCCTTCCTCGCCAACCTCCACCTCCCGGACCTCCGCTGGGGCCTGCTCCCCGACGGCCACCCCACCCGCAAGCCCCAGCCCGTCTTCCCCCGCCTCGAACTGCCGGCGCAAACCTGAGCGCCCGCGCCCCCGCCACCCCCCACAGGCGGGTTTTCGATTGACCTGCGCGCGCCCCCATCGCTATCACCACTGCCGTGGCACAACCCATCCGCGCCAGGGTGAACCGCCTGTTCGGCCGGGGCCGGTGCCTCGCCTTCCTGTGCCTGGCCCAGCCCCTCGCCGGCCAGGCGGTCGACCTGAACCGCGCGCTGTCCGCCGGCATGGAGGCCTACAAGGCCAAGGACTACCAGACCGCCGTCGACAACCTGTCCGCCATCGTCAAGGCCAACCCCGGCGGCCCGGTCGAGAACGTCGTCTACACGCTCGGGTTCTCCTACTACTTCCTGCTCCGCCACCAGGAGGCGGTGGACACCTTCGAGACCTATCTGAAGAACTACCCGCAGTCCCAGAACAGCGCCGAGGTGCACCTCTGCCTCGGCCGCTCGCTGCTCCAGCTCGAGGGCCGCGCCAAGGACGCCCTCCCCCACTTCGCCGAGGCGCTCAAGAAGCCGGAGTTCGAGGAGGAGGCCCGCTTCCTCGCCGCCGAGGCCTACATCAAGGACGGCGACACCGCCAAGGCCACCGCCACCCTCGAGGGCGCCATCCGCGCCAACGCCTCCGGCCCCTCGGTGCTGCGCGCCTCGCTCAACCTCGTCGACCTCCACATCGCCAACGAGCAGTTCGACCAGGCGGTCTCGATGCTGCGCCAGTTGGAAGGCTCGGCCGGCTACCCCGACATCATCGTCACCGTCAACCACCGCTTCGTCCAGATCGGCGACCGCCACCTCGACGCCCAGGCCTACGCCGCGGCCCTCGCCGCCTACTCGGCGGTCCGCCCGCGCAACCAGGTGATCGCCATCCAGACCGCCCGGCTCGCCGAGATGCGCCGGCTCAAGGAGGACTACGACAAGCGCATCGCCGCCGCCACCAAGGCCAGGAAACCGCTCCCCCGCGGCACCGAGGACAAGGCCGCCATGCTCGCCGCGATGATCGAGAACACCGACAAGATCCTCGGCGAAGTCCGCACCCTCGCGGACTACGACGCCAACCTCCAGTACCGCATCGGCCGCTGCTACTTCAACATGGAACGCTACTGGCCGGCCTGCGTCGCCTTCGAAACCCTCGCCAACGAGTTCCCCGAGTCGCCCGACGCCCCGACCGCCCTGTTCGGCGCCATCATCTGCCAGTGGAAACTCGCCCGCCCGGACGCCACCCGCGATCTCTGCCAGTCATACCTGCAGCGCTTCCACGAGGGCAAGCACCTCCCCCAGGTCGCCGAACTCAACGCCACCCTGCTCCTCCAACAGGGCCTCAACGACAAGGCGATCTCCTTCCTCGACCAATACCTCTCCAAGCACGCCCAGACCGAATCCCGCGAGAAGTTCCTCCTGCTGCTCGCCAACGCCCGCTTCCAGGCCGGCGCCTACAACGACGCCGCCAAGGACTACGACGCGCTGCGCAAGGAGTTCGCCTCGTCCCCGGAGTTCGAGGAGTTCACCTACCGCCGCGCCCTGTGCGACTTCCTGCGCAACGACTACCAGGCCACCGTCAAGGCGTTCGACGCCTACGAGCGAGACTTCCCCAACGGCCAGTTCGTCGCCGACGTCCGCTACCGCCGCGGCATCATCCAGCTCGCCATCGCCGACAAGCTCCGCCGCGAGGACAAGCCCGAGGAAAGCGCCAGGGAATACGACAAGCTCGTCGCCGCGATGGACGACCTGCTCAACAACCCCGGCACCCAGGGCTACGCCGGCCAGATCCACACCCTGCTCGGCGACGCGTGGTCGGCCAAGGGCGACAACAACCAGGCCGCCGACCACTACGCCGCCGCCGTGCGCAACGCCAACCGCGACGACAACGTCATCCAATACTCGCTCGAGCAGGCGACCAACCTGCTCCGCTCCAACCGCCGCTTCGACGACCTCGAGTCGCTGTGGCGCGACTTCCTCCAACAGAACCCGCGGCACCCGATGGCGCTGCGCGGCGTCGCCGAACTCTCCAAGCTCCTCGTGCGCGCCAGGAAACAGGACGAGGCCCGCAGGATGCTCGCCGAATACTCGCTGCGCGAAATCCACAACACCCGCTCGGAATACGTCGAGATGCTCGTCTCGCAGCTGGCCGGGCTGTTCGTGCCGCCGCGCTCGTTCAAGAAGGACGCGCCCAGGCCCGACATCGAGGAACTCGAGAAACGGCTCGCCGCCGCCCTCGAGGTCCCCGAGGAAACCCGCTCGCCCGCCTACCTGGCCCGCCTCAGCTTCGCCAAGGCCGAACTCGCCCGCATGATGCGCGACCCGGTGCGCAACGAGCTGCACCTCAACTCGATCGCGGCCTCCGCCTCGCCCGACGACCTCGGCCCGATCCTGCTCTCGATCCTCGGCCAGTTCCTCATCGACACCAGGCAATACGACCAGGCGGTCCCCTTCTTCACCCGCCTGCGCGACGCGTTCCCGGAGTCGGTGTTCTCCGACGCCGCGCCGGTCGGGCTCGGCAACATCGCGCTCGAGAAGCAGGATTACGAGGCCGCCGCCAGGGAGTTCGAGTTCGCGCTCACCAGCTCGGCGGGCGGCTCGATGTTCAAGGAGGCCACCTTCGGCAAGGCGCTCGCGCTCTATCACCTCAAGAAGCCGGACGAGGCGCGCAAGCTCTTCGAGGAGATCGTCGCCACCAAGGACTGGCGCGGCGAGGAAAAGGCAGGCGCGCTGTTCTACCTCGGCGAGGTCGCCGCCGACAAGGGCGACAAGGGCGCCGCCAACGCCTACTTCCAGCGCGTCTACCTGTCCCACGGCGCCTACCCCCGGTTCGCCGCCAAGGCCTACATCCGCAGCGCCGAGATGCTCGCCGCCGACGGCCAGCGGGACGCCGCCATGAAAACCTACCGCCTGCTCGCCAACCACAAGAACCCGAAGCTCGCCGAGACCGAGGAGGCCAGGCTCGCCAGGGAGCGGCTCGGCGAGTGATCCGCCCGGCCCGCAACCCCGCCACCCGCAGATGCGCAAGCGATCGACACGCCAGCACCCACGCCCGGCGCCCCGCCGCGGCGCCGGCCGGCGGCGGGCGGGCCTCGCCGCCATCGCGGCCGTGGCCGCGCTCGCCACCCTCGGCGCGCAAACCCCCGAGGAGTTCGAGCTGCGCAGCGGACAGCGGATCCCGGTGGCCGGCACCAAGCCGACCAAGACCGGCTTCACCGCCCAGGTCGCCGTCGGCGCCACCACCCGCACGCTCAACTTCACCGCCAGGGAAATCGTCCGCGCAACCCTCCGCCAGCCCCCGCAACTGGCCGAGGCGCGCACCCTGACCGCCGCCGGCCGGCCGGAGGCCGCCGTGATCCTGATGGAGAAGCTGCTCCCCGAACTCGAGCCGCTGCAGGCCGTCCCCGGCAACTGGTGGCACCTCGCCGCAATCCTCCAGATGGACGCGCTGGCCGCCCGCGGCAAGCTGGTCGAGGCCGGCCTGGTCGTCACCAAGGACACGCTCGCCAGGCTGCCGGAGGACGCCGCCGCCATGGTCGCCGACTTCCAACGGATCATCGCCAAGCCGACCACCTCGCCGGAACTCAAGGCCGGCGGGCTCGAGGCGCTGGCCAAGCGCTCGACCGACCCGTGGCTCGCCGCCCGCGCCCGGCTCGAGACCGGCAACCTGCTCGCCGCACAGGGCAGGATCGAGGAGGCGGTCAAGGCGTGGCTCCGCGTGCCGGTCTTCCACGCCGCCGAAGCCGACCTCGCGGTGCGCGGCCTCGCCGCCGCCGCCCGCGGGCTCCAACAGATCGAGCGCCCCGCCGACGGCGTCAAGCTGCTGACCGACTATCTCGCCGACCACCCGGACTCCCCCTACGGCGAGCCGCTCCGCGCCGAGATCCTCAAGCTCGACCCCACGCTCAAGGACAAACTGACCCAACCCGGACCATGAACACCATGCCACCACTCCACCGCCTCCCGCCCGCCCTGCGCATCGCGCTGGTCGCCGCCGCATTCGCGCTGGCCGGCCCGCTGCCGCTCGCCGCGCAGGACGCCCCGCCCGCCGCCGGCGAAGCCGCCGCCAAACCCGCGCCCCACAAGAAGACGCTGTTCGAGACCATCAAGCAGGGCGGCCCGGTGATGTGGCCAATCGGCCTCACCTCGGTGTTCATGGTCTATCTGGTAATCGACCTCTACATCCGCACCCAGACCAGGCGCCTCGTGCCCCCCGCCGAGGTCGAGAAGGCCCGCCAGCTGTTCATGGCCGGCGACTACGTCAACTGCTACTCGGTGATGAAGACCACCCCCTGCGCCTACAACAACTGCGTGAAATACGCCCTCGCCTCCATCGGCAAGGGCAAGGACCAGACCGAGGAGGCGATCCTCGTCGAGGTCGGCCGCGAGAACGCACGCCTCCAGAACCGCATCAACTACCTCTCCGTGATCGGCGTCTGCTCGCCGATGATCGGCCTGCTCGGCACCGTCGTCGGCATGATGGGCGCATTCACCGCGCTCGGCGAATCCGGCGCCGGCGACACCTCGAAGCTCTCCGCGCACATCGGCGAGGTGCTCGTCGCCACCGCCTCCGGCCTGTTCATCGCCATCCCCGCCTTCATGTTCTTCTACATCCTGCGCAACCGGCTCGCCGGCCAGATGCACAAGCTCGAGGACCACGTCAACAGCCTGTTCCGCAACATGCCCTACGAGCACTTCCAGGGACTCGACATCGGCGAGGAGCTCACCTACGCCGCGCTCCCCAACTGGGTGCCGCCGCCCGACCAGGCCGCCGACACCGCCGCCGCGCCCGCGCAGTAAACCCCCAACCCCCTCACCCACCATGGCTGGCAGCGTTGGCGGCAGCGGCACCGACCCCGAATTCCAGGTCGCTCCGATGATCGACGTCCTCCTGGTCCTGCTCATCTTCTTCATGAGCATCACCACCGACCAGGTGCTCAAGATCGACCGCTCGATCTCGCTCCCGCTCGCCCCCGACGCCAAGAAGCGCGAACACGACCTGCAGAACGAAACCGTGGTCAACGTCGACTGGAACGCCGCCGAGAACCGCGCCCAGGTCCGCCTCGGCCCCCAGCCGTGCGACCCGCTCGAGCAGCTCGCCGAGCTGGTGCGCCCGATCAAGGAGGCCAACCCCGGCGTCAAGCTGATCATCCGCGGCGACTCCGACACCCCGGCGCTCGAGATCCAGAAGGTCATCGAGCAGCTCGCCACCGCCGGCATCGACGACATCTCGCTGTCCGGCACCAACCGCTGACCCCAACCACTGACCCCAACCGATCCGCCATGAAACACAAGAAGCGGGGCCGCGCCGAGATCGAGGGGATCCACCTCGGCTTCCAGATCGCCCCGATGATCGACGTGGTGTTCGTGATCATGCTGTTCTTCATGGTCATGGCCGGCCAGGTGCAGGTCGAACACGAGCTCAACCTCAAGCTCCCCGGCACCATCGCCTCCGACAAGCCGCTCGACGTGATCGAGGAAACCCAGGTGCGGGTCCTCGACACCGGCGAGGTCCTGCTCAACGACGACCCGGTCGGCGAACCCGGCGACACCCTGCTCCGCGACCTCGCCGCCACCATGCTCCGCCTCGACGAGTCGGCCAAGGCCGCCCAGTCGAAGACCGTGGTCACCATCATGGCCGACGAGTTCGCACCCTATCAACGGGTCATCGACGTCCTCAACGCGCTCTCGCTGGCGCGCGTCCAGAACGTGACCTTCGAGGTGCCCCCACAGTAAACCCCGGCAAGCCCCGGCAACCCACGCCCCATGGACCCGCAACCCGCAGCGCCCCTGCCCGAGCCCGAGCCGCCCAAGGCACACCCGATCCGCAGGCTGGTCCAGCGCATGGGCCTCGGCGCGTTCACCATCTCGCTGGTCGTCCACTCGGCGTTCCTCGTGGTCGCCGTCTTCTACCTCTACAAGTGGGTCTATCCGCCCGAGGAGAAGATCGACTTCCTGCCCGGCGGCGGCGGCGGCGGCGGCTCCGGCGGCAACCAGGTGCACAAGATCCAAAGCCAGATGCGCCAGCGGATGGTCAGCTCGAGCGCCGTCTCCAGACGCATCGCCTCGACCTCGACCAACGCCGCGTTCGTGCTGCCCGACGCCTCCAACGAGCTGATGGATGCCGGCCTGCCGCTGGACATCGGCGGCGCCGACATGGGCTCGGGCGGCGGCTCGGGCGGCGGCCACGGCACCGGCAAGGGCACCGGCATCGGCTCGGGCACCGGCCCCGGCAAGGGCTTCGGCGAGGGCCAGCTCGGGATCGGCGCCCTGATCCCCACGATCATGAAGGGCCGCTGCACCGACAGCGAGCGCCTCCGCATGCTCCGCGAGGCCGGCGGCACCCAACAGGTCGAGGACGCCATCAAGAAGTCCCTCCAGTGGCTCAAGGCCAAGCAGAACCCCGACGGCTCGTGGAGCGGCGGCCACAAGCCCGCCATGACCGGCTTCGCCCTGCTCTGCTACCTCGGCCACTGCGAAAGCACCCAGTCCGGCGAATACGGCGACACCGTGACCAAGGGCATCACCTGGCTGGTCGACTACGCGCTCAAGAACAACGGCCGCCTCGGCACCGACCTCAAGGGCATCCAGTGGGTCTACGAGCACGCGATCGCCACCTACGCCCTGGCCGAGGCGCTCACCTTCTCGCGCACCCTCCAGTTCCCCATCCCCGAACTCGAGCCCACCGTCCAGAAGGCCGCCGAGATCATCATCAAGGGCCAGACCAAGCAGGGCGGCTGGGACTACCGCTACGCCGACGAGGGCCGCAACGACCTCTCGGTCGCCGGCTGGCAACTCCAGGCACTCAAGGCCGCCAAGGCGTCCGGCGTCCCGCTCGAGGGGTTCGACGACACGATCCGCGACGCAATGCGCTGGCTCACCAGCGATGTCTACTGCGGCGACGGCAAGTTCGGCTACACCGGCAAGGACGCCAGACCCGCGATGACCGCCATCGCCGCCCTCTGCCTGCAGCACTGGGACAAGGGGGCGACCAGCCCGGCGCGCGCCGCCATCAAGCTGATCATGGACGGCCTCGAACTGCGCGGCGAGGACGACATCAAGAAGTGGGACCGGATCCAGGCCGACAAGGAAGACTTCACCCCGGTCTACGCGCTCGACTACGAGGGCGCCTACGCCGACCTCTACGCCACCTACTACGCCGTCCAGGCAATGCGCAACGCCGGCGGCAAGGAATGGGACCTGATGAACAAGGCGATCCTCGAGGAGATCCTCCCCGCCCAGAACCCCGACGGCTCGTTCAAACCCGAAAAGGGCGGCCACGAACTCGCCCACTCCAACACCAAGGCCATCGGCGAGATCTACCTCCAGACCCTCAACACCCTCATCCTCGAGGTCTACTACCGCTTCCTCCCCGCCACCTCCGCCGGCAAGGCCCGCGAGTCCGCACTCGACGGCCTCGACGAACTCCGTTAGGGCCCAGCCCCCAGATCGCCGGCACCAGGAACGCGGCGCTGAACAGGGCCGCCAGCACGCCGATCATCGCGCAGGTGCCGAACGACGCCAGCCCGGCGTTCGCCGACATCGACAGCGCGCCGAATGCCAGGCCGGTCGACAGCCCGCAGTAGGCGAGCGCGCGGCTCACCGCCCGGGTTGCGGCGCCGCCGGCGGCGGCATGCCGCAGGGCGTGGATCATGTGGATGTGGAAGTCCAGCCCGAGGCCGAGGCACAGCGGGATCGCGCCGATGTTGACGCAGTTCCAACCGATCCCCAGCGCGCTCATCGCGGCCACCAGCACCAGCCCCGCGAACCCCAGCGAGGCCGCCGCCACCAGCCGCTCGCGCCGGCCGCGGAACACCAGCAGCCACAGCACCGCCAGCACCGCCCCGGCCGGCGCCAGCAGCCGCCGCGCCTCGCCGCCTAACAAACCGGCCAGCTGCGCGCCGAGGTAGTCCCAGCCGGCCAGGTCCACGCCGGCCAGCCCCTCGAGCCGCTCGAGCACCGGTGCGGCCGCCGCCGCGTCGTCCACCCGCAGGTAGCCGCACGCGGTCCATGCGCCGCCGCCGACGTGCAGCTGGCGGCCGGCGATGTCGTCCATCGCCTGCGGGTCGGGCCGGCGGGTGGCGCCCGGCTGCCGGCCCCACTCGTGCCAGCGCGCGAACACCGCCGCGGCCAGCTCCAGCCCCTGCGCGGTGACGCCCGCCCGGTCGGCGGCGCGGAAGACGCGCCCGCGCTCGGCCGCCAACGCCGCCAGCCGCGGCGCGTTGGCCCGCTGCCGCTCCGGGTCCGGCACCAGCGCCAGCGGCAGGTAGTGCCCCGCCACGCCCTGCCCCCGCACCCCGGCCAGCACCCCTTCCGCGGCGCGCAACGCCGCCGCCAGCTCCTCCGGCCCGCCGCCCCGCGCCACCACCGGGATCCACGTCACCCCGCCGTGATCCGGCAACATCTCCCGCTGATACTCGTCGAGCGCCTCGAACGCCTCGCAGTCCCGCGGCCGCAGCACCGAACTGTCGGTCACCACCGCCGGCAACCCGCGCCCGGCCAGCACCGCCCCGCCGCCCACCGCCACCCCCACCGCCACCCAGCGAACCAGCCCCGGCCGCGCGCCCAGCCGCCCCAGCACCCGGTCGGGCGGCACCCCGCACGGCCGGCGCATCGCCAGCGGCACGAACCCATAGACCATCACCGCCGCCCCGACCAGGATGCCGGTGGCGGTCAGCACGCCGAGCTGCGCGATCCCCGGCAACGAACTCAGCCCGAGCATCGCGAACACCGCCGCCGAGGTCACCGCCGACCACCACACCGGCGCGGCAATCCGGCGGTGCACCGCCGCAAACGGCTGCCCGGGACGCTCCATCGCCTCGTTGAGCCCAAGCACCCCGAAGTCCTCGATCATCCCCATCAGGATCGTCGCAAAACCCATCGACATCACGTTGAGCGAGCCAAACAACACCCCGGCCAACCCCAGCGTCAGCAGGCCGCTGCCCAGCATCGCCGCCATCAGCAACCACAGCGGCCGCAAACGCCGGTGCAGCAGCCAGAACAGCAGCCCGACGATCAGCGTGATGCCGCTGACCGACTGCATCATGTCACGCTCCATGCCCGACCCGATCTCGGCCGCAAACGCCGGCTGGCCGGTGAACCGCACCCGCACCCCCGCCGCCTCCGGCTCCGCCGCCTGCCAGCGCCCAACCGCCGCCCGCACCCGCCCCAGCCACGCCCCCGCCGCACGGTAGTCCCCAGGCACCTCCGGCGCGTCGACCAGCATCACCCGCAGGCTGCCCGCCGCATTCGCAAAACCGCCCCCCGCCAGCCCGTCGAACGCCTGCGGGTCCATCCCGCCTAACAGCGCATCGGTCAGCCCGAGCAGGTCGTTGGCAAGCAGCGCCGTCTCCAGCGGGTCGAGCGCGGTCGCCAGCCGCTCGACCCGCGCCGCGATCCCCGCCTCGAGCCGCCCGTCCGCCAGCCGCCCCGCCAGCCCCGCAACCTCCGCCGCCGAGGCGTTCCACCACGCGTAGGCCACCAGGTCGACGAACGGCTCGGGCTGCGCCTCCCACGCCGGGCGCCAGCGCACCCGCCCCGCCAGCCCCCGGTCGGCGGCAAGCGCCTCCCCAAGGCTGTCCGCCGCCGCCTCAAGGTCCGCCCCACCCTCCGCCCGCAGCGTCACCACCAGCTGCTCGGGCCGCTCAAACACGTCCTGCAGCGCCGCCGTGCCCGCCACCCCGGGCATGCCCGCCGGCAACAGTTCTAACAGGTCGACGTCGAGGTTCAGGCGCGAGGCGCCGAACGCGCCGAGGCCGATGATCGCCAGCGGGAGGCCGGCCCGGAACCAGCGCAACCCGCGCGGTTCCCGGATGATGCGCGCCTCGGCCACGCCGGATTGATGCCAGATGGCGCCGGCCGGCGCCATCGCGAACATCGCCGGCCTGCCGTCCGCAGCCCGCAGGGCGAAGGAGGGTCAGCAGTGCTGCCGGCATTGGTCATTGGTTACCGTGCGAGGGGCGCTCACCCCACCTGTGCTGACGAACGCGGCTACGGAGGGCGCGAAGCCCTCTTGTAGCGGAAGTGGTACTTGTCCGTCGTAGCCCGAAGGGCGAAGATGGAACACTTCCGGCGGGGTGCGCGCCGCGCGGCCCTGACCGCCGCACTCTGGAACCTGGCCCCCGCCCCTGACCGCGGCGCTCACCGCCCCCCCGCCTGCCGGAGCCGCGCAACCGCCTCGTCGAGCCGCGCGCGGGCCGCCTCGAGCGCCGCCTCGAGCTCGGCGATCCGGCGGTCGCGCGCCGCCACCGCCTGCTCCCACTCGGCCACCCGCGCGGCCGCCGCCGCCACCTCCGCGCGCAGCCGCGCGCGTTCCTCGGCCAGCGTGCCCGCCGCGGCATCGCGCTCGGCCGCGCGCGCGTGCACGTCCTCCAGCGCCCGCTGCTGGGATGCGACCGACTCCTTGAGCAGCTCCACGTCGTGCGCCAGCGCGGCGGCCCGCCGCGTCTCCTCCGCGAGCTGCCGCTCGCGCTGCGCCACCGCCGCGCGCGCCCCGCCCAAGCGGTCCTCCAGCCCCTGTTCGCGCCGCCACTGCACCACGATCACCGCGATCAGCACCAGGCAACCGGCGAGGTTGAGCAACGGCAGAAGACGCGGGCTCACTGCGGCGGGACCTTCGATTCGAAACTGACCTTCTCCACCCCCGCCGCACGCACCGCGTCAAGCACCGCCAGCACCCGCCCGTGCAGCGCCTCCCTGTCCGCCGCAATCAATACCCGCGGGTCGTCCCGCGCCTGCAGCCGCAGCCGCGCCGTCACCTCCCCCACCGCCACCACCTGCCCGTCCCATGTCACCACCCCGTGCCGGTCGACCGCCAGGTGCACCGCCGGCTGGCGCGGGTCGGCCTGCGCCGTCACCGCCTCCGGCAGGTCCACCGGCACCCGGTGCAGGTGGGTCATGCTCAGGCTCACCAGCATGAAGCTGGCCAGCAGGAAAAACATGATGTCGATCAGCGGCACGATCTCGATCCGGGCCTCGTCGCCCTCGTGCTCGCCGCCAAGCCGGTGCAGGGTCGCGGGCATCAGCCGGCTCGGGTTGCCGGCCCCGGGGCGACGAACTCCTCGACGTCGTGGCCGTGGTCCTTGGCCGACCGCACCAGCAGGTCGGCATGGTTGATCCAGCGCTCCAGCGCCGCGCGCAGCGCCGACACCCGCTTGCGGAAGAAGTTGTACGGCAGCAGGCACAAGATCGCGATCGCAAGCCCGCAGGCGGTCGCGATCAGCGCCTCGGCGATTCCCCCCGACACCTTGGTCGCCGCCAGCTGCTCGTCGCCCACGAAGCTGAACGACTCCATGATCCCCGCCACGGTGCCGAGCAGCCCTAACAGGGGCGCCAGGGTGATGACGGTGCTCAGCACCCACATCCGGGATTCGGCACGCTCGACCAGCGCGCTGGCGTGCAGCTGCATCGCGGCGAGCATCGAGGTGCGGGCGTGCGCCAGCCCGGCCCGCAGGTTCGCCAGGAACGGGTCGCTGTTGCCGTCGCCGGCGCCCCACGCCGCCGCGAAGTCGCCGCGGCCGAGCGCCTCGCGGGCCTGCTCCTGCGCGGCGGTGCGCAGCGAGCGCCGCAGCTGGATCCACCACAGCATCCGGTCCAACAGCACGCACAGGGCGAGGAAGAACACCGCCAGCACGGGCCACATCACCCAGCCGCCGCGGGTGAACGTCTCGACCACAAGGTTGCCCGTGAAGGTGTTCACCGGAGCCGGAAGGTGACTTGTTGCCTCAGTTCCATCACCGGCCCGGCGGGAAACCGCCAGCGCCGGATGCCGCGCACCGCCGCAGCGTCGAGCAGCGGCCACCGCGACGGGCGCTCGACCCGCGCGCTGATCACGCTGCCGTCCGCGCCGACGGTGAAGGCGACGGTCACGCTGCCCTCCTGGTTGCGGCGGCGGGCCTCCTCCGGATAGGCCGGCTGCGGCTTTTGCCCGGCCGCCAGCCGCGCCTCGCGCGACATCGCCTCCCCGCCACCGCCACCGCCACCGCCGCCGCCGCGGCCGGTGGCCGCCACCCCCGGCAACCCCGCGGCCCCCGTCCCCGCCGGGCGCGCGGCGCGGCGCGGCGCGCCAACCGCCCCGGAGCCGGCACGCGCCGCCCGGGGCCGCGCGGCGGGCGCCGGCAGCTCGGGCAGCGGCGGCAGTGCCGCGCGTTCCGCCAGCTCCGGCGGGGCCGGCAGCGCCGCTGCCACTGCCGGCGGCGCGGGGGCGGCGGGCGCGTCCGGTTCCGCTGCGCCCGGCGCGGGCCCGTCCGCGGTGGTTGCCCCCGGCTCGCCGGCCAGCCCCCCCTCCTCGCCCAGCTCGATCTCCGGGCTCACCCATTCCGCCACCAACGCCTGCTCGGGCGGCGACGGCGGCGGCGGCCGGTCGGGCAGCCAGCCGGCCACCACCGCCAAGCCGGCCGCGCTCAGCCAGCCGGCCAGCGTGGTCACGTTCAGGACATGGATCATCCCGTGCATCCGGTCACTCCGGCGGCGGGCCTTCCCGCCCCGTGCATCGCCACACCCAATTAGGACCACGCCACCAGCCGATGGCAACCTGGAATCCCTAACCTTGGAAACGGGAACAGGAACCGGGGATTACGAGGATTTCGAGGATGATCAAAGGGTTGCGAACAAGCTTCCGATCATCCGTTGGGTGCGGGCATCACGCTTGCCAACTCATTCTGAATCAACGTAATCCCCGCAATCCCCGGTTCTCATTTCCGAATTCAGGCTAACCCCCGCATCGCCCCCGCCCCCGCGGACCCGCCCGGGCTTGATTCACCGCCCCCATCCTCCATCTTCCGGCGTGCTCCGCCCGCTCGCACTCCTCCTCGCACTCGCCGCCCAAGCCGCCGGCTTCGCCCTCCCACGCCAGTCCTCCCAGCTGGTGCTCGGCCTCGCCACGGACTGGAACGCCTCCCGCGCCACCCTCCAGCGCTACCAGCGCAGCCACGCCACCGCCTGGCAACCGGTCGGCACCCCGGTGCCCGCCCGCCTCGGCCGCGACGGCCTCGTCTGGGGCCTCGGCCTGCACCCGCTGCCCGCCGCCGCGCGCGTCAAGCAGGAAGGCGACTGGCGCAGCCCCGCCGGCGCGTTCCGGATCGGCGGCGTCTGGGGCTACGACGCCGCGATCCGCCGCCACCCCAGGCTGTTCTATCACCGGATCACCCCGCGCGACCTGTGGATCGAGGACCCCGCCTCGCCCTCCTACAACCGGCACGTCGTGCTCGACCACGATCCGTCCACCCCGTGGGAAAGGAAACAGCAGATGCGCCAGCACGACCACGCCCACTCGCTCAAGCTGTTCATCGCCCACAACGCCCCCCCGAACGTCGCCCCGGGCCGCGGCAGCTCGATCTTCTTCCACATCTGGCGCGCCGCCGGCGCCAAGCCCACCGCCGGCTGCACCACCCTCCCCGAACCCGCACTCCGCGACCTCATCGCCTGGCTCGACCCTTCCCGCCAACCCCTCTACGTCCTCCTCCCCACCCCCGAATACCACCGCCTCCGGCAGGAATGGAGCCTCCCCTGACCGCCCTGCGCCCTGCGCCCTCCGCCCCCTTGGCGCGGCCCCTGACCCTGATAGAGCAGGCCGAACAGGAGCATGCAGGCGGCCAGCGCCGCCGCGAGCACGCCCCAGAACCCCGCCCAGCCGCCGCCGCCCTCGACGACCATCACCTGGTACAGGAAGCCGGCGCCGAGCGTGCCGGCCAGCGACCCGAGGCCGCCGGACACCAGCGTGATCAACCCCTGCGCCTGCCCGCGCAACCCGGGCTCGACCCGCCGGTCGATGAAGATCTGCGCGGTGATGAAGTAGAACGTGAAGCACAACCCGTGCAGCGCCACCCCGGGCAGCAGCCAGCCCCGGGCGCCGGTCGCCCCGGCCACCGCAAACAACCCGTAGCGCAGCACCGCCAGCCCCAGCGCCCACATCAGCACCACCTTGACCCGGCACCGCGCCATCATCCAGCCCACCACCAGCATCGCCCCCAGCTCGCTCCACTGGCCAAGCGTCATCGTCGCCGCCGGCCGCGCGTCGCCCGCCAGCCGCAGGTGCGCGGGCGCATACATGTAGAACGCCATCAGCGGCACCGACACCAGCGCGGTGGTCAGGAAAAACACCCAGTGGTCGCGCTCGCGCAGGATCGCCAGCGCGTCCAGCCCCAACAGCCTGCGCCAGCCCCCGCCGCCGCCGCCCGGCGGAGTGCCCGGCAGCAGGAACGCCACCACCCCGGCGGCCACCCACGCCGCCGCCGTGCCCCAGCCGACCCGCGGCGAGGTGTCCGCCCGCAGCACGTGGCTGACCAGCAGCCCGGCCACCATCCACCCCACCGTGCCACCCGCCCGCACCAGCGGAAACTGCCGCTCGGCATGCGGCAGGTGCGCCAGCGCAACCCGCGTCAACAACCCCCACATCGGCGCCGAAACCACCGAGCCCGTCAGCAGCAACGCCAAAAACCACCACGGGCCCCAGCCGAGGTCGAGGCTCTGGAACGCCAGCCCCATGAACACCGCGCCGCCCAGCCCGACCCACCCTAACAGCCACTGCGCCGGGTAGCGGTGGTCGGCCAGCGCGCCGCCGAACAGCGGGGCGAGCAGCGCCGCCAGCGGGCCGGCGAGGAATGCCGCGGGCACCCACGCCGCCAGCCCGCGCGCGGTGAGGATGTTGGTCAGCGCCGGATACCAGAACCCCGGCGCCATCCCGACGAAGAAGTACGCCAGCCACAGCAGGACCATCGTCCCGCCAGGCCCCCTCGCCGACACCCTCGCCCCGTCCGCCACGCCGGCGCAAGGTAGCCGCCGCCGCCGCCCCGGCAAGCCCGCGTGCAGCCACCCGCCCGGCACCCGCCCGCGGCGGGCCCCGCGGCGCGCGCTACGCCTCCTGCCACTGGCGGCGCAGGAACTCGAACGCCTTCGGCACCTCCACCATCGGGTCGGTGTCCTTCTTCAGGCCGCACTCGAGGCTGCAGAACCCCCGGTAGCCGACCTGCTTGAGCCCCTTGAAGCCGGCGACGAAGCTGTGCTCCTCCTGCGCCGGCAGGATCCGCGAGGGCCCGGTCGCCAGGTGCACGTGGTGCAGCCACGGCCCGCCGTCGACGAACGCCTGCCCCTGGTCGCCCTCCTCCTTCGACATGTGATAGAAGTCGCCCATCAGGCACACCCCCGGGTGGTTCACCTTGCGGCAGATCTCCGCCGCCTGGCCGACCCGGTTCAGGTAGAACGTCTCCCCCCGGTTGAGCGGCTCGAGCAGCACCCGCGTGCCGCACTTCACCGCCTCCTCGCCCAGCCCGGGCAGGATCTCCAACAGGATCCGGTCGAGCGCGGCGGGCTCCAGCTCGGACTGCTTGTGGAAGCACGGCACGAAGATCACCCCGTTGGCCCCAAGCTCGCCGGCGGTCGCCAGCGCCCGCTTCAGCGCCTCGATCCCCTGCCGCCGCTTGTCCGCGTCGGTGCTCACCAGGTCGCCGTTGTGCGAGCCCCAGCACAGCGCGCTGACCGTCACCCCGGTGCCGGCAATCGCCTCCCGCACCTCCTTGATCCGGTCGCGCGGGTCGCCCCCGAGCTCCAGCCCGCTGCCGCCCCATTGCGCGAGGTTGGCCACCTTCTCCTTCAGGCTCGCCCCCGGCAGGCGCCCATCCTGGCTGCCAAGCTTGAGCACCGCCTCCTTGCCCCCGGCCCCGGCGGCGCGGACTGACGACAGGCTCCCGGCGGCCGCGGCAAGCGCGGAGGACACGACAAAGTGACGGCGTTTCATGGCGGCGTTGGTTCGACTCCCGGCCACCCTAGGGGAGGAGCCGCCCAGCGTCAAACCCGCTCCGTCAAACCCGCCCCCCCCACCCGCGATCGCGTGCCCCCCCGCCCCAACTTCAGGCTTCCCTTCGCCCCCGATCCGTGCACACGTACCTTCGCCCCTTCGGCCCCTCCCCACCCTCCCCATGAGACTCTTCGGCACCGACGGCATCCGCGGCCGCGCCAACCAGTTCCCCATCACCCCGGAGGTCGCCCTGCGCGCAGGCAAGGCGGTCGCCCACGTCCTGCGCTCGTCCGGCCCCAACCGCAACCGCGTGATCATCGGCAAGGACACCCGCATCTCGGGCTACATGCTCGAAACCGCCCTCACCTCCGGCCTCGTGTCGATGGGCATGGACGTGTTCCTCGTCGGCCCCCTGCCCACCCCGGCGGTCGCACACCTCACCAAGTCGATGGGCTGCGCCGCCGGCATCATGCTCACCGCCTCCCACAACCCCTACGAGGACAACGGCCTCAAGATCTTCGGGCCCGATGGGTTCAAGCTCTCCGATGACCTCGAGGCGATCATCGAACGCCACATCCTCGGCGACGAGGCCGACCCCAACCCAATGGAACCGGCCCGCATCGGCAAGGCCCACCGCATCGACGACGCCCGCGGCCGCTACATCGAGTTCGCCAAGAACACTGCCGACAACACCTCGCTCCACGGGCTCAAGATCGTGGTCGACTGCGGCCACGGCGCCGCCTACTTCATCGCCCCGCTGATCTTCAAGGAACTCGGCGCCGTGGTCATCACCCACGGCGTCGACCCCGACGGCTCCAACATCAACGACCACTGCGGCGCACTCCACCCCGAAACCGCCGGCGAGCTCGTCCGCCGCCACGGCGCCGACCTCGGGATCTCGTTCGACGGCGACGCCGACCGCGTGGTGTTCTGCGACGCCTGCGGCAACCCGGTCGCCGGCGACCGCATCCTCGCCCTGTGCGCCCTCGCCCTCCAACGCGAGGGCAGGCTGCGCGACGACGCCATGGCCTGCACCATCATGAGCAACCTCGGCCTCCACGAGGCAATGCACCAGGCCGCCATCCGCGTGATCACCACCCCGGTCGGCGACCGCCACGTGATCGACGCCCTGCGGCGCGAAAACTGCTGCTTCGGCGGCGAAAACTCCGGCCACCTGATCTTCGCCGACCACGCCACCACCGGCGACGGCATCCTCAGCGCCCTCCAGGTCCTCAAGGTGATGAAGGCCCGCCAGGCCACGCTCGCCGAACTCGCCTCCTGCATGCGCGAGTTCCCCCAACAGGTCGTCAGCCTCCGCGTCGCCGCCAAGCCGCCGCTCGCCAACCTCGCCGCCCTCCAGGCGCTGATGCGCGAGGCCGACGCCGCGTTCGGCGAGGCCGGCCGCCACCTCATCCGCTACTCCGGCACCGAGAGCAAGATCCGCATCCTCGTCGAACACCGCGACCCCGACTCGGTCGGCCATTGGATCGACCGCTTCACCGCCGCCGTCCGCGCCGAAATCGGCGTGCCGGCCCAGGGTCCTTGAAGCCTGAGGCCCATATGTTAGGCCGGGTTCCCGGATCAACCGCCCCGCCCCGCTTCCATCGAAGATCATCAATCATCAATCGCCCCTCCTCTTCCCCCCCGAGGCCCCGCCTCGCCGGCTGAACCTCCCACCCTGAAACCACCAGCTTGCACCTCGCCCCCTGCCACCCCCTCACCCTGACCCGCGAACTGGCCGACTTCCCGGTGGCCAACACCCCGCTGCGCGCCCACCAGGCCGCCGCCTGCACCGCCGCACCCGGCCCCGTCAGCCACCACCCCGACGCCTGGCTCGCCCCCGCCGACCTCGCGCAGCTCGCCCCCGCCGGGCCGACCACCCTGACCGCCGCCGACGGCACGCCGCTCGCGTGGCTCGGCCCCCACCCCGACCCGGCATCCGCCGCCGCCGCCGCCGCCTCGTTCCTGCTCGTCCACCCGTGGGACCTCCTGCGCGCCAACGAACTGGCCGTCGGCGCGCTCGCCACCGACCGGATCGACGGCGACGTCCACCCGTCGGCGGTGATCGAGGGCGTCCTCCACCTCGGCCCCGGCTCCCGCATCCTGCCCGGCGTGTTCATCGAGGGCAAGGTGATCGTCGGCGCCGGCTGCAGGATCGGCCCCAACTGCTACCTGCGCGGCGCCACCGCCATCGGCGACCGCTGCCACATCGGCCAGGCCGTCGAGATCAAGAACTCGCTGCTGCTCGCCGCCACCAACGTCGGCCACCTCTCCTACCTCGGCGACTCGATCCTCGGCCAACAGGTCAACTTCGGCGCCGGCACGATCGTCGCCAACCTCCGCCACGACGGCGCCAACCACCGCTCGCTCGCCGGCGCCACCCTCGTCGACACCGGCCGCCGCAAGTTCGGCGCCATCGTCTGCGACCACGTCCACACCGGCATCCACACCGCCATCTATCCAGGCCGCAAACTCTGGCCCCACACCACCACCCGCCCCGGCCAGGTCGTCGACCACGACCTGCTCGAATAACCCCACCCCCTCCCTCGTCCCTCGTCACTTCAATGTGCGGCATCGTCGGTTACATCGGCAAGTCGGCCGCCCCGCCGGTCCTGATCAACGGCCTGCGGCGGCTCGAATACCGCGGCTATGACTCGGCCGGCATCGCCGTGCTCGAGGACGGCCGCCTGGTCGTCACCAAGGCGCCCGGCAAGGTCGCCGCCCTCCACGACGCCGCCCGCGCCGAGTGGCCGGCCGCGCGCTTCGAACGCCCCGGCTCCGGCATCGCCCACACCCGCTGGGCCACCCACGGCCCGCCGACCACCGCCAACGCCCACCCGCACCTCGACCAGGCCGGCGAGATCGCGCTGGTCCACAACGGCATCATCGAGAACTACCGCGCACTGCGCGCCCGCCTCGCCGCCAAGGGCCACCGGTTCCAGTCGGAAACCGACACCGAGGTGCTCGCCCACCTGATCGGCGAGTGCCACCGCGGCGACCTCTTCCAGGCCGTGTGCGACGCACTCCACCAGGTCGAGGGCACCTACGGCATCGCCGTGCTGTCCGCCCGCGACCCCGGCCGCATCATCGCCGCCCGCTGCGGCTCGCCGATCGTCGTCGGCATGGGCGACGCCGAGACGATCGTCGCCTCCGACGCCGCCGCGATCATCGCCCACACCCGCCAGGTGATCTACCTCGACGACCGCGACGTGGCGATCGTGACCGCCGACGGGGTCGAGATCCGCGACCTCGACAACGTGCCGGTCGACCGCCAGGTCGCCGAGCTCGGGTTCGAGCCGGCGGCGGCCGAGAAGGGCGGCCACGCCCACTTCATGGCCAAGGAAATCCACGAGCAGCCCGACTCGCTCGCCAACGCGATCCGCGGCCGGCTCGACTTCAACCTCGGCTCGGCCGTGCTCTCCGGCATGGGCACCTCGCCCCGCGACCTCGCCCAGATCTCCCGCGTCGTGCTCGTCGGCTGCGGCACCTCCCTCCACGCCGGCCTGGTCGGCGAATACGCGTTCGAGGACCTCGCCGACGTCCCCTCCGAGGTCCAACAGGCCGCCGAGTTCCGCTACCGCAACCCCATCCTCGGCCCCCACGACATGGTGGTCGCCATCTCCCAGTCCGGCGAAACCGCCGACACCCTCGCCGCCGTCCGCGAGGCCAACCAGAAGGGCGCCTTCGTCATCGGCCTGTGCAACGTCGTCGGCTCGACGATCGCCCGCGAAACCGGCCGCGGCGTCTACCTCCACGCCGGCCCCGAGATCTCGGTCGCCTCCACCAAGGCCTTCACCTGCCAGGTCGCCGTGCTGCTGATGATGGCCCTCAAGCTCGGCCGCGGCCGCCGCCTCTCGCGCGACGAGGGGTCCCGCCTCGCCCGCGCGATCGAGGCCATCCCGCGGCTGGTCGGCCAGGTGCTCGAAGCCGACCGCCGGATCGCCGCCGTCGCCGCCCGCCTCGCCCCCCACGACCACGCGTTCTTCATCGGCCGCGGCCCGCTCTATCCGGTCGCGCTCGAGGGCGCGCTGAAACTCAAGGAAATCTCGTACATCCACGCCGAGGGCTACCACGCCGCCGAGCTCAAGCACGGCCCGATCGCCCTGCTGGAGGGCGGCACCCCGGTGGTCGCGCTGGCCAACGACGTCCCCGGCAAGGACAAGATGCTCGCCAACGTCGAGGAGTGCCGCACCCGCGGCGCCGCCCTGTTCGGCGTCGTCACCGCCGGCGACGCCGCCGCCGCGGCCCACTTCGACGCCTGCATCGAGGTCCCACCCTGCCACCCGCTGGTCGCCGCCGTCCCCTCCGCCGTCGCCCTCCAGCTGCTCGCCTACCACGTCGCCCGCGCCCGCGGCTGCGAGATCGACCAGCCGCGCAACCTCGCCAAGAGCGTGACGGTCGAGTGACCGGCGCCCCCGCCCTACGCCAGCAGGTAGGCGATGTGCGGGGTGTAGAGCGTCGGCTCCAGCAGGAACGAGTCGTGCCCCTTGTTGGAGTGCACGGTGATGTGCATCGCCTCCACCCCCGCGTCCTCGAGGTGCCTGACCAGCTCGGCCTGCTCCTCCGGATAGAAGCAGAAGTCGGAGTCGACCGAGAACACCAGCCAGCGGTGGCCGGCGGCGCGCGAGCGCTCGAACAGCTCGAGCGGGCCCTCGGCGTCGCCCTCGCGCGCGGCGTGGTAGCGCGACCACATGTCGGAGATCCGCAGGTAGGTGTTGGCGTCGAAGCGCTGCACGAACTTCAGCCCCTGGTGCAGCATGTAGCTCTGGAACCGGTCGCGGACCTGGTACCACGACAGCACGTCGTCGGGCTGCAGGATGTCCTCGCGGGCGCGCCGCTCGATCGCGTCGAGGTGCACGAAGGTCTTGTGCGAGATCATCCGCGCCAGCGCCAGCCCGTACAGCGGCCCCGGCGAGTCGTAGTAGTCGCCGCCGTTGAAATACGGGTCGTTCTCGATCGCCAGGATCTGCTCGAACAAGATCAGGCGGTTGAGCACGGTGGTCTTGTAGCCGGCCGCGATCGACACCACCCGGCGCACCCGCTCCGGCATCCGGGTGGCGAACGTGGCCGCCAGCAGCCCCCCGATCGAGGGCCCGACGACCGCGTGCAGGCACCCGATCCCCAGGTGGTCCAGCAGGCGGGCCGCCAACTCCACCTGGTCGGTGGCGCTGACGTGCGGGAATGCCGAGCCCCACGGCTTGCCGGTGGCCGGGCACGGCGAGGCCGGGCCGGTCGACCCGTAGCAGCCGCCGAGCAGGTTCATGCACACGACGAAGAAGCGGCTGGTGTCGAGCGCCTTGCCCGGCCCGACGAACTCGTCCCACCAGCCGTCGTGCATCTCGGGCTGCCACAGCTTGCCGACGCCGGGGACCTCGGGGTTCCTGCCCGCAAGGTGCTGGGACCCGGACAGCGCGTGAAACACCAGGATCGCGTTCGACTTGGCCGCGTTGAGCGTCCCCCACGTCTCGTAGGCCAGCCGCACCCCGGGCAGGCTGCCGCCCTGGCGCAACACCACCGGCTGGTCGCTGCTGCCGAAGTCGAAGAAGCGCACGGTCGTGGTCGCGTCGGGCATGCCCGCAGGATGGGAGAAACCGCCAACCGGAGACAAGAAGCAACCCGCACCCGCCCGCAGCACCGGCGTGCCTGGCCAACGCAGCTACCTGAGCGGAGCGCGCGCTCCCTTCGTAGCGGAAGTGGTGCCTGTCCGTCGTAGCCCGAAGGGCGAAGACGGAACACTCCCGGCGGCGGGCGGCCCGATCCTCCCAGCTCCCGCCCCACCCCGCCCCACCCCGCCCGCGCCCTGCCGCTGCGCCGCCGCCGGGCTAACCGCGGTTGAGCTGCCACAGGGTGAAGTTGAGCACCGTGGCGAAGCTCACCCACAGCAGGTAGGGCACCAGCAACAGCCCCGCCCACCGCCGCACCCGCACGAACGCGGCCAGCGTCGCCACCACCGCCGCCAGCAACAGGACGATGTCGACCAGCCCCGCCAGCGGCCACCGCAGGCCGAAGAACAGCGGCGTCCACGCGGCATTCAGCGCCAGCTGCACCAGATAGAGGCCCAACGGCCCGCGCTGCGCCCGCCAGCCGCCGCGCCGCCACACCAGCCACGCCGCCACCGCCATCAGCGCGTAGAGGGTCGTCCACACCGGGCCGAACAGCCACCCCGGCGGGTTCCACGCCGGCTTGCTCAGCCCCGCATACCAGTCGCCCTGCCCGGCCGCATACCCGAGCGCCGGGGCGCAAAACGTGAGCACCAGCCACGCCGGCAGCGCCGGAATCACCCGCCCAAGCGGGGGAGCGCCCGCCGGCGCGCACCCATCGCCGCCGCTTGCCTCGTTCATCCGCCCACTCCATAGCCGCCGCCGACCCCGCACGCCAGCACGGACTGCCCACACCCCGCCCCCCCCCCCGCCCGTCAGCCCCCGGTCGCCAGCTGCCCGCAGCCGGCCGCCACGTCCAGCCCCCGGCGCTGGCGCACGGTCGCCGGCAGCCCGGCGTCCAACAGCACCCGCTGGAACGCCGCCACCCGCTGCGCCGCCGGGGCCCGCCCGGGGTAGCCGGCCACCGGGTTGAGCGGCACCAGGTTGACGTGCACGTCCATCCCCCGCAGCAGCCCCGCCAGCCGCCGCGCCTGCCCCTCGCCGTCGTTCACCCCCGCCACCAGCGTCCACACCATGAACACCCGCCCCCGCCGCCGCGCCGTGTAGCGCCGGCACGCGTCTAACAGCTCCGCCAGCGGCCAGCGGCGGCCGGCGGGGACCAGTGCGGCGCGCTCGTCGTCGCTGGCGCCGTGGAGGCTGACGGCGAGCGCGTGGCGCCGGGGCTCGTGAGCCAGCCGCAGGATCCCGGGCACGTGGCCGACGGTGCTGATCGTCACCCGTGCCGGCCCGACGTTCAGGCCGCGGGTGTCGGTGAGCACGGCGAGCGCGGCGAGCGTGGCGTCGTAGTTGGCGAGCGGCTCGCCCATGCCCATCAGCACCAGGTTGCGCACCCGCTCGCCGTGGCGCTCGCGCACCGCGCGCTCGACCGCCAGCGCCTGGGCGACGATCTCGCCGGCGCTCAGGTTGCGCCGCAGGCCCATCCGCCCGGTGGCGCAGAACACGCAGCCCATCGCGCAGCCGACCTGGCTGCTCAGGCACGCGGTGAAGCGCCCCGGGAAGCCCATCAGCACCGCCTCGACCTCCGCCCCGTCGGCCAGCCGCAGCAGGAACTTGCGCGTCCACCCGTCCGCACTCGCCGCCTCCCCGGCCACCACCGGCGCCTCGACCACCGGCCCCGGCCACCGCGCGAGCCAGCGGCGCAGCGGCGGCGGGAAGTCCGCGCGCCCCAGCGGCCGCCGCTCCAGCTGCTGATAGAGCGCGTGAAACAGCACCGGGGCGTGGGCGCGGCTCACCCCGCCGGCCACCAGCCGGCGCTCGAGTTCGGCGAAGGTCAGGTCGTGCAGGGTCACGCGCGCACCGCAACCCACCCCCTCCCGCCCCGCCCCGCAAGCCCGATCTCGCCCGCCCCCGCCGCCAATTCCACGCTTGTGGCCGGCCGCCGCCCGGGGGATCCTCCCGCCCGGTGATGAAAACCGGCCTGGTCATCGCCTGCCTCGCCCTGGCCTGCCTCACCGGCTGCCAGCGGCTGCTGCCGCTCGGCCCCCGGCCCCCGGTCACCGCCCTGCCGCCGGCCCGCAACCCCGCGTTCGTCGCCACCGCCCCCGCCTCCGGCCCGCTCTCGAACGTCGCCCTGGTCACCGACGGCCGCGACGCCCTCGCCGCCCGCGTCGCCCTCGCCCGCAACGCCCGCCGCTCGCTCGACGTCCAATACTACATCTGGAACGGCGACCAGTCCGGCAGCTGGCTGCTCGCCGAACTGCTCGAGGCCGCGGACCGCGACGTGCGCGTCCGCCTGCTGCTCGACGACGTCAACACCGCCGGCTTCATCGACGGCCTGCTGTTCGAGCTGGCCGCCGGCCTGCGGGCGCTCGCCGCCGACCTCGAGGAAGGCATCGCCTGGGTCACCCCGCGCGCCCTCGAGCGGCGCAACCGCATCCGCCACATGATGAAGGAGCTCCGCAGCGGCGGCCGCGACATCTTCATCGCCGCCCTCGACACCCACCCCAACATCGAGGTGCGCCTGTTCAACCCCTTCGTCTCCCGCGGCCCCCTCGACCTGGTCCGCAACTTCGAGCTCATCGGCGACTTCTCCCGCCTCAACCGCCGGATGCACAACAAGCTGTTCGCCGCCGACAACCAGCTCGCCATCGTCGGCGGCCGCAATGTCGCCGACCACTATTTCGACCTCGACCCGCACGCCAACTTCCGCGACCTCGACCTGCTCGTCGGCGGCCCCGCGGTCCGCGACATCTCCGCCAACTTCGACTCGTTCTGGAACAGCCGCTGGGCCGTCCCCGTGCAGGCGTTCGCCTGGCGCCCCGCCTCCCGCCACCGCCTCGCCCAGCTGCGCCGCGAGTTCGCCGAACTGGCCGACGACGACGGCATGGCCGCCATCCTGCCCCCAGCCCACGCCCCCGCCCCCACCCTCGCCCGCCTCGCCGCCCGCATGCGCCCCGCCCCCGTCGAGGTGATCGCCGACACCCCCGAGAAGTTCAACGCGGGCGGCCGCCCGTGGGTCGCCGAGGCCCTCGGCAACCTCGCCGCCCGCAGCCGCAGCGAAATCCTGATCGAAACCGCCTACTTCATCCCCACCAACCGCACCTTCCATCAGGTCGAGGAACGCATCGGCGCCGGCATCCGCGTCCGCGCCCTCACCAACTCGCTCGCCTCCAACGACGTGCTCGCCGCCCATGCCGGCTACGCCCGCCACCGCCGCAAGCTGCTCCAATCCGGCGTCGAAGTCCACGAACTCCGGCTCCACCCCGACCCCGCCCGCAAGCAGCCCGGCCGCTGGCTCCACACCAAGGCCGTGGTGTTCGACCGCCGCAGGTCGTTCGTCGGCACCTTCAACCTCGACCCCCGCTCGGCCGAGCTCAACACCGAGATCGGCCTGGTCGTCGATTCCCCCGACCTCGCCCGCGAGGTGTGCGCGTTCATCGAGGATGGCATGCGGCCCGAGCACAGCTGGCGCGTCACCCTCTGCTCCCCAGCCTCCTCCCCGGTGCGCTGCCGCCAGGGACAACTGCTGTGGCTCACCGACCCCGCCGACCCCCAGCCCGCCCACCTCCGCGACCCACAGTCCTCCCCCCTCAACCGCGCCCTCGCCACCCTGCTGTCCTGGCTGCCGATCGACCCGCTGCTGTGACCGCCCGCGGAGAACCGCCCCCGCCAACCCATGGCCCCGTCGCCCCCCGGCGCACCCGGCCGGCTTGATGATCCATTCGGGCAGACAATTTGTCTTGCCGTAGGATTGCGCGGCACTATAGTCGCCGTAGCCTCACCGCCAAGTTCATGGGTCCACCTCGCCAGCAGCCCCGCCTGCATGGCCCGGCCGTCGCCTTCGGGCTGCTCGTGCTGGCCCTCGCCGGGCCGCTGCCCGCGCAGGTTCTAACCGGCGACCTGGCCGCGTTCCAGCACCCGAGCTACGCCTCGGTCGCCTCCCACTACAGCATCTCGGAGTTCGCCGCCGGCGGGGTCTCGATGTTCGAGGGCCAGGTGGTCATCTTCTGCTCCGACCTCGGCGCCCGCTCGCTCGACGAGGACGGGCTGGCCTACCCCTACACCCTCACCAACGGCAACTCCGACCTCGCGCTCGGCTCCCTCCAGCAACTCGACGTCTGGAACGCCCACTCCACCCCCCAGGACGAGGCGCTCGCCATCGCCATGGCCCTGTGGCTGGTCGACACCCACTACGCCGACTACTTCGTCACCCCCCCAGCCGCCGAAGTCCACGAGCGCCAATACGCCTTCCAAAACGCACTGTGGGAGATCTTCGCCGACGGCGGCACCGCCGCCGGCCTCGACTTCACCACCGGCAACGTCACCCGCACCCGCTTCGGCCCCGGCGGCTACACCAACTCGCCGCTCCTGTGGAGCCACATGAACGCCCTGATCGACGAGGTCACCGCCGCAGTCGAACAGGCGGCCTTCGATTCCTCCTACGTCCCCCACAACGCCGTCCACGCCGCCCTCGACAGCCGCATCGGCTACTCGGACTACCTCCTGGTCTCCGCCATCCCCGCCCCGGAACCAGCCACCGCCCTGCTCGCCCTGCTCGCCGCCCTGCCGCTCGCCCTGCGCCGGCACCGCCCCTGACCCCCGCCCCACCCCGCACCGGCTGCCGCGGAATGGGCTTGCCCCACCCCTGAGCCAGGTCCCATCGTGCAGACCCTGCACGCTCGGCGCGCGCTCACCATGGACAGCCCGATCCACAACCCCGGGACGGCAGCCCCACCCGCGGAGGCCTACTCGAAAAAACACCCGTTCCCCGCGCGGGTGATCCACAACGTCCTGCTGACCGGAGGCCACAGCCCCAAGGAAACCTGGCACACCGAGCTGTCCCTCGCCGGCTCGGGGCTCACCTACGAGGCCGGCGACGCCCTCGGCGTGCTCCCCAACAACTTCGCGCCCGCCGTCGATGAGCTGCTCAACGCACTCCACCTCGACCCCGATACCCAGGTGCCGCTGCCCGACGGCAGCCTCGCCCCGCTCCGCCAAGCCCTCACCAGCAGCTACGACCTGCGCACCCTCACCAGACCGCTGCTCGCCAAGTGGTGCCACTACGGTGGCTCGCCAGTCCTGTGCGCCATGGCCCAGACTGGCGACAAGCACTCGCTCGACGACTTCGCCCGCGGCCGCGAGGTGATCGACCTCGCCCTCGGCCACCCCGCCCAGTTCCCCGACGCCGCCGCCTTCGTCAGCGGCCTGCGCAAACTCCAGCCACGCCTCTACTCGATCGCCTCCAGCCCCCACGCCCACCCCGGGGAAGTCCACCTCACCGTCGCCGCCGTCCGCTACCACGCCCACGGCCGCTCCCGCCAAGGCGCCTGCTCGTGCTACATCGCCAGCCGCGCCCCAGGCGAAACCCTCGGCGTGTTCGTCCACACCAACAAGGCCTTCCGCCTGCCCGCCGACCCCGCCACCCCGATCATCATGATCGCCGCCGGCACCGGCATCGCCCCGTTCCGCGCCTTCCTCGAGGAACGCCGCGCCGCCGGCGCCCCAGGCCGCAACTGGCTCGTGTTCGGCAACCCCCACCACACCACCGACTTCCTCTACGGCGAACAACTCACCGCCATGCAGCACGACGGCTCCCTCCACCGCCTCGACCTCGCATGGTCCCGCGACCAGCCCCACAAGGTCTACGTCCAGCACAAGCTCCTCGACGCCGCCGCCGAACTCTGGGCCTGGCTCCAGGACGGCGCCTGCCTCTACGTCTGCGGCGACGCCCACGGCATGGCCAAGGACGTCGACGCCACCCTCGAGCACATCGCCTGCTCCCACGGCGGCTTGTCCCCGGATGCCGCCGCCGTGTTCTACGCCAGCCTCCGCCAACAGAAACGCTTCCTCCACGACGTCTACTGACCACCCCACGGGGCACGCGTGTTGACAAGCCCCCGCCCCTCAAGCAACTTGCGTGCCGCACCGCCCGCCCGGCGGATGCCCCGCCCAACGGCCCGCCGCCCGCCCTTCCCACCGCCTCCACCCCGTGTTTTCCAACGAAGAATACCTCGTCGAACTGCTCCTCGAATCGGGGCTGCTCACGCGCGATGAGGTCGCCCAGGCACGCTCCGCGGCCACCGGCAACCAAACCGTCATCGAGCACTTCGTCAACGAAGGCCGCATCAGCGAGGAGGACGTCGCCAAGGTCCTCGCCGCCAACGCCGGCACCGAGTTCATCGACCTGCTCAACACCTCCATCCCAGGCGAGGTCTACGAGGCCGTCCCCGAGGACGTCGCTCGCCGCTACCGCATCGTGCCCGTCGCCGACGACGGCCTCTACCTCACCGTCGCCGTCGCCGACCCGCTCGACTTCGAGGCCCTCGACACCCTCCCCCACGTCCTCAACCGCGAGCTGATCACCGTCTGCGGCACCCGCAGCGCCATCCTCCACCTCATCCGCGGCCACTACGGCGAGGTCGAGGAGGGCTCCTCGGCCACCTTCACCGTCACCGGCTCCGACGAGGCCGGCGCCGGCGCCGTCACCTCCGAGGACGCCCCGATCATCAAGCTCGTCTTCACCACCCTGTCCGAGGCCTTCAAGATGCGCGCCTCGGACATCCACATCGAACCACTCGAAACCTCGGTCCGCGTCCGCTTCCGCGTCGATGGCAAGCTCGCCGAGGTCGATACCCACCCCAAAAAACTCCTCCCCGCCATCATCGCTCGCCTCAAGGTGATGAGCGGCACCATGTCAATCGCCGAAAAACGCCTGCCCCAGGACGGCCGCATCCAGGTCAGGCTCGGCGAGAAGGAAATCGACCTGCGCGTCTCCTCGGTGCCCTCCAACCATGGCGAGTCGATCGTCATGCGGATCCTTGACAAGTCCTCGCTCGTGCTCGGCCTGCCCGAACTCGGCTTCTTCTCCGACGACCAGGAAACCTTCCAGCGCCTCATCGGCCTGCCCGACGGCATCATCCTGGTCACCGGCCCAACCGGCTCCGGAAAAACCACCACTCTCTACGCCTGCCTCCACACCATCAACAAACCCGACCGCAAGATCATCACCGTCGAGGACCCCGTCGAATACGAGCTCGCAGGCATCAACCAGGTCATGGTCAAGGCCGACATCGGCATGACCTTCGCCAACGCCCTGCGCGCCATGCTCCGCCAGGCCCCTAACATCATCATGATCGGCGAGATCCGCGACGCCGAAACCGCCAACATCGCCATCAACGCCTCGCTCACCGGCCACCTCGTCTTCTCCACCCTCCACACCAACGACGCCCCCAGCGCCGTCGCTCGCCTCGCCGACATCGGCGTCAAGCGCTTCCTCATCGCCTCCGCCGTGCGCGCCATCATGGCCCAGCGCCTCGTCCGCAAGCTGTGCAAGGAGTGCAAGCAGCCCTCGGTCCTCTCCGACCAGGAACTGCGCAGCCTCAACCTCGACGCCGCCCGCGCCGCCAGCGCCTCGATCTTCGGCCCCCAGGGCTGCGACAAGTGCCGCCGCCTCGGCTACAAGGGCCGCATGGGCATCTTCGAGATCTTCACCATCGATGACGAGGTGCGCCAGATGATCAATCAAAACCTAACCACCACCCAGCTCCGCCGCCGCGCCCGCGAGCTCGGCATGCGCACCCTGCGCGAAGACGGCATCCGCAAGGTCCTCGCCGGCCTGACCTCCGCCTCCGAGGTCATCCACGTCACCATGTCCGACCACGACTAAGCGATGGACAACCACCAGGTCATCGAGCTGTTCGTCAACCGCGGCATGATCGACCGGTCGCTCGCCCAGGAGGTGCTCGCCGAGGTCGAGAACAGCGGCAAGGAAATCGCCGAGGTGCTCGCCGACTTCGAGATCATCTCCACCCGCGACGACATCTGGCCGATCGTCGCCTCCGAACTCGGCGCCGACCTCGTCGACCTCTCCGCCTGGTCCCCACCCAAGGAGCTGCTCGACCTCGTTCCCGCCGGCATGGCACGCCTCCACGGCGCACTGCCCGTCAACGTCGGACCCGAGGGCATCCACATCGCCCTCGTCGACCCCCTCAACCCCCAGACCATCGAGGACCTCCGCTTCGCCCTCGGCCGCGAGATCATCGTCTCCATCGCCCCCGACTACCTCGTCGAGAAGAAGATCAACGAGTGCTACGGCGGCGAGGCCACCACCGCCATGGACGAGCTGCTCAGCCAGCTCGGCAAGACCAAGATCGACGAGCAGGACCTCGAGGCCGAGGCCAACTCGGCCCCCATCATCCGCTACGTCGACCTGGTGATCTTCCACGCGATCAAGGAACGCGCCAGCGACATCCACTTCGAGCCCTTCGAGAAGGAGTTCAAGATCCGCTACCGCGTCGACGGCGCCCTCTACGAGATGGCCCCGCCCCCGACCCACCTCTCGCCCGCCATCCTCTCCCGCGTCAAGGTGATGGCCAACATGAACATCGCCGAGCGCCGCGTCCCCCAGGACGGCCGCATCGTCAAGCAGGTCGGCGACCGCCAGGTCGACATGCGCGTCTCCTCGCTGCCCACCCAGCACGGCGAGTCGGTCGTCCTCCGCGTCCTCGACCGCTCGTCGATCAACCTGTCGCTCGAGAACCTCGGCCTGCCAACCCACATCTTCGACTACGTCAACTACACCATCCTCAAGCCCAACGGCATCTTCATTGTCACCGGCCCCACCGGCGCCGGCAAGACCACCACGCTCTACGCCGCCCTGCGCATCATCAACACCATCGACTCCAAGCTCCTCACCGCCGAGGACCCGGTCGAATACGACATCGAGGGCATCATCCAGATCCCCGTCAACGAGGCGATCGGCCTGACCTTCCCCCGCATCCTCCGCGCCTTCCTGCGCCAGGACCCCGACCGCATCATGGTCGGCGAGATGCGCGACCTCGAAACCGCCCAGATCGCCATCCAGGCCTCGCTCACCGGCCACCTCGTCCTCTCCACCCTCCACACCAACGACGCCGCCGGCGCCATCACCCGCCTGATCGACATGGGCGCCGAGCCGTTCCTCGTCGCCGCCTCCCTCGAGGGCGTCCTCGCCCAGCGCCTGCTGCGCACCATCTGCAAGGAGTGCCGCGCCCCCTACGAACCGAGCGAGGCGCTCCTCGGCCAGCTCGGGCTCTCCGCCCACGAGCTCGGCGACAAGAACTTCCACACCGGCCGCGGCTGCGACCGCTGCGGCCAGTCCGGCTACCGCGGCCGCCAGGGCCTGTTCGAGCTGCTCGACGTCACCGACCCGATCCGCGAGCTGATCACCGACCGCGCCCCCACCGTGGTGATCAAGCAAAAGGCCGTCGAACTCGGGATGACCACCCTGCGCGAGGACGGCCTGCGCAATATTTACAATGGAGTTACGACCATTGAAGAGGTGCTAAAATACACCTGATCCACCGCGAGATTTCGGTCGCCAAATGCGGGCTTGATCCGCTAATTGTCCATCCGACCCCCCGCTCAGTTCCCGTCCCACCGTCACAGATCCACGCCATGGCATCCTTCCAATACATCGCGCTCGATTCGAAAGGCGACCAGACCACCGGCACGGTCGATGCGGGGTCCGAGGCCGATGCGATCCAGCAGCTGCGCAACCAGGGGCTCTACCCGACCCAGATCGTCGAGGCCGGCAAGGGCAAGCTCGCCGCCAAGAAGGCCGCCAAGGGCCGCAAGAAGGCCAAGCCCAGGACCGGCGCCGGGATCAAGCCGAAGTCGCTGATGATCTTCACCCGCCAGCTGGCCACCCTGATCGACTCCGGCCTGCCGCTGCTGCGCGGGCTCACGGTGCTCGGCAAGCAGGAGCCCAACCCGGTGCTGCGCAGCACGATCAACGCGCTGGCCGACTCGGTGCAGGGCGGCTCGACGTTCTCCGAGGGCCTCGCCCAGCACCCCAGGATCTTCAACAAGCTCTACGTCAACATGGTCAAGGCCGGCGAGCTCGGCGGCGTGCTCGAGGTCGTCCTCACCCGCCTCGCCGAATACCAGGAGAAGGCCCAGAAGCTGAAGAACAAGATCGTCTCGGCGATGGTCTATCCGGTCATCGTGATGTTCATCGCGGTCTCGATCCTGGTGTTCCTGATGCTGTTCATCGTGCCGAAGTTCAAGGAGATGTTCGCCGAGATGGAGGGCGCCGAGCTGCCCATGATCTCGCGCATCGTGTTCAACTCCTCGGACTTCATGATCCGCTCGAGCTTCATCCTGCCCAACGCGGTGTGGATCTTCCTGGCGGTCGTCGGCCTCGCGTTCCTGTTCAACATGTGGGGCCGCACCAAGGGCGGGCGCAAGGCGATCGACACCGCCAAGCTCAAGGCCCCGATCTTCGGCGACATCCAGCGCAAGAGCGCCATCGCCCGCTTCAGCCGCACCCTCGGCACCCTGGTGACCTCCGGCGTGCCGATCCTCCAGGCGCTCAACATCACCCGCGACACCGCCGGCAACGTGGTCGTCTCCGAGGCCATCGACCAGGTCCACGAGGCGGTCAAGGAGGGCGAGTCGATCGTCACCCCGCTGACCTCCAGCGGGGTGTTCCCGGCGATGGTCATCTCGATGGTCGACGTCGGCGAGGAAACCGGCCAGCTGCCCGAGATGCTGCTCAAGATCGCCGACGTCTACGACGACGAGGTCGACAACGCGGTGGCCGCCCTGACCTCGATCCTCGAGCCCCTGATGATCGTCGTGCTGGCCCTCGTGGTCGGTTCGGTTGTATTTGCATTGTTCCTACCCCTGATTAAGATCATTCAGACGATGGGCCAGGGTGCCGGTTGATCCGGGCCGCTCGTCGGCAACCCCGAGATCCAGCCTGCCATGAATCAACGCCCTCCTTACCACCCGGACGGCCACCCCCTGCCCCGCCGCGGCGGCGCCGGCTTCACCCTGGTGGAGCTGCTCACCGTGGTGACGATCATCGTCATCCTCGCCGGCCTGACCGTCGGCGGGCTGAGCTTCTACAACCGCCGCCAGGCCGAGGACAAGACCCGCGTCCAGCTCAAGCTGCTGGCGAACGCCTGCGAGGAGTTCAAGTACGACTACGGGATGTACCCGCCGCTGCCGAACAAGTCGACCGGCAAGGAGGTGTTCACCACCTCCGCCGGCAAGGACCAGACCTACAAGCTGTGGCTCGCGCTGTTCGGGGATACCGACAACGACGGCCAGCTCTACGACGTGGACGAGGACCAGACGGCCTACCTCGCCGACCTCGACCCGGACAGCAACAACCAGGGCTGGATCACCGGCAGCGGCACCAACCTGCAGATCGACGACGGCTTCGGCCACGAGTACCGCTACCGCAAGACCAGCAACGCGGCCCAGATGCGCAACCCGGACTTCGACCTGTGGTCGCAGGGCGCGGACGGCGAAACCGACACCCCTCCCAACACCACCCACAGGGACACCCGGGACGACATCTGGAACTGAGCCCGGCCCCCACCCCCTCTTGTAGCGGAAGTGGCAACACTTCCGGCTGGGCGACGCCCCTCCTGCCCCCGCCGGCCACCCGGTGCGCTCCAGTTCCTCCCCACCCGCGTTGTCACCAACGCGGCTACGAGTTCCGCGCTCCCACGCGGCCCCCATCCCGCCCTCCCCTCCTCACCCCCGCGGCCACGAGCCCCGCTCTTCCGCTCCTCCCCTTCCACGGCCCGCCGCTCACCTTGGATTCGGGGATGAAAACCACGGATTGCCCGGATTGCACTTATGTTGAATGAGCTGCGATGGATGGCGGATTCATCCGGCAGGTGAACAGGCGAGGGGGAACCAAGCCGCTCCGAAATCCGCGTAATCCGCGCAATCCGCGGTCCGGCAGGTTCCTTGCCAGGCTCACCGGCCCGGCACCTCAGCCGGCACCTGCGCCGGCACCTCCTTGCGCCCGAACTCGGCGCTGGAGCTCAGGTACCACAGCCCGCCCGCGGTGGCCAGCACCGCCACCAGGACCCCCATCGCCAGCAGCAGGCCGAGGCACGATTTCACGGCCGGAAACTGCCCCCGCCCGCGGCAACATGCAAGCACCCGCCCACCGGCACCCGCCGGCACGCCGCACGAGGCGGATGCCGGCGGTCCCGCGGGCCGGGCCTGCGCCGGGTCTCGCTGCCCGGCTGGCGCCGCCGGCGTCAGTCTTCCTCGATCACCTGGATCGAGGCACCGGCGTCGAGCGGCGGCGGGGCCTTGCGCGGCGGCGGCTCGTCCGCGTGCTGGCCCCCGGCCGCGGCCTTCTGCTTCTGCTCGCGCAACGCGGCACGCAGGCTCATCTTCACCTTGCCCCGGTCGTCGACCCCGATGCACTTGGCGGTCACGACGTCGCCCTTCTTGACCACGTCCTCGACCCGCTCGGTGCGGCCTTCGGCCAGCTCGGACACGTGGATCAGCCCGTCCTTGCCCGGCAGCACCTCCATGAACGCGCCGAAGTTGGTGATCGACACGATCTTGCCGGTGTAGGTCTGGCCCACCTCGATCTCCGCAAACTGCCGCTCGATCAGCGCCTTCGCCCGCTCCAGCCCCTCGACCTTCGAGGCGTAGATGTGCACCGTGCCGTCGTCCTCAATGTTGATCTCGGCGCCCGACTCGGCCTGGATCCCCTTGATGTTCTTGCCCCCGGGGCCGATCAGCTCGCCGATCCGCTCAGGGTCGATCTTCAGGCTCACGATCCGCGGCGCATACGGGCTCAGCTCGCCCACCGCCGGGATCGCCTCGTGCATCTTCTCCAGCACCTTCCCACGGCCGGTCGCCGCCAGGTCGATCGCCTGCTCCAGGATCCCGATCGGGATCCCCGGCAGCTTCAGGTCAAGCTGGCACCCGGTCACCCCCACGCTCGTCCCGCACAGCTTGAAGTCCATGTCGCCGTAGAAGTCCTCGCTGCCGATGATGTCCAGCAGCAGCTTGTGCTCCCGGATCGCACCGGCGCCGTCCACCTCGGTCACCAGGCCGCACGAGATCCCCGCCACCGGACGGCGCAGCGGCACCCCGGCGTTCAGCAGCGCCATCGTGCCCGCACACACCGAGGCCATCGACGTCGACCCGTTCGACTCCATCACCTCCGAGGTCACCCGGATCGCATACGGAAACTCGTCCTCGCCCGGCAGCATCGCCTTGATCGAGCGCTCCGCCAGGTTGCCGTGCCCGATCTCCCGCCGGTTCAGCCCGCCAAAGCGGCCGGTCTCCCCGACCGAGAACGGCGGGAAATGATAGTGCAGCAGAAACCGCTTGCTGTCGTCGCCCCCGGCGTAGTTGTCGAAGTACTGGCGGTCGTCGGCCGGCGCCAGCGTGGTGATCGCCATCGCCTGCGTCTCGCCGCGCGCAAACAGCGCCGACCCGTGCACCCGCGGCAGCACCGGCGCCTCGGCATGCAGCGGCCGCAGCTCGTCGATCGCTCGGCCGTCCGCCCGCACCCCCTTCTCCATGATCGAGATCCGGAACGCCTTCTTCTGGATGTACTCGAACACCTGCTCGACGTCGAAGTCGGTGGCGTCCTCGTGGCGCGCCTTGATCGCGGCCTCCACCTCGTCGCGCAGCGCGCCCACCTGCTTCTGCCGCTCGACCTTCGACGGCGCGTAGATCGCGCCCTCGATCCGGTCGCCCGCAACCTGATAGCCGATCTCCAGCAGCTCCTCCCGCACCAGCACCTGCTCGAACGCCCGCTTCGGCTTGCCGCATTCGGCCACCAGCTGCTCCTGCGCCTCGACCAGCAGCCGCACCTGCCCCTGCGCAAACCGCAGCGCCGCCTTGAAATCCGCCTCGCTCACCTCGTTGGCCTCCCCCTCGATCATGATCACGTCGGTCTTGTTGCCGACGTAGATCAGGTCCAGGTCGCTGGCCGCACGCTGGGCAAACGTCGGGTTCACCACCAGCTCGCCGCCCACCCGGCCGATCCGCACCGCCCCGATCGGCCCGGCAAACGGAATGTCGGAGATGCACAGCGCCGCCGAGGCGCCGTTCATCGCCAGCACGTCGGCGTCGTTCTCGCCGTCGGACGCCAGCATCAGCGCCACGATCTGGGTGTCATACAGATAGCCCTTCGGAAACAGCGGCCGCACCGGCCGGTCGATCATCCGGCAGGTCAGGATCTCCTTCTCGGTCGGCCGCCCCTCGCGCTTGAAGTAGCCCCCCGGGAAGACCCCCGCCGCGGCGGCCTTCTCCTTGTATTCGACCGACATCGGAAACCAGGTCTGGCCCTCCTTGACCTTGGTGGCCGAAACGGCGGTCACCAGCACCACGGCCTCGCCGCACTGCACGGTCACCGCGCCGTCGGCCAGCTTCGCCAGCTTGCCGGTCTCAATGTGAATCGGGTTCGCGCCTACCTGGCACGAGATGGAATGGATGTTCATTTCGTTCTTTCGTTGTCCTCAGTCAGTGACCCCGATGCGCGCGCCGCCACAGGGCGGCGGGCGGCGGGATCGGTTCGGTGCGGCAACGCCCGGCCCGGGTGAGAAACCGGGAACCGGAACGCCCTGCCGCGCGGCCGGGGCGGTGACGGAGTGCCAGCCGGCCGCCTGCGGAACCGGCCGCGGGATCCCCGCGGCCGGTTCCTGAAAATCGTCAGCGGCGCAAGCCAAGTCCTTGGATCACTTTCTGGTAGCGCTCCTCGGAGTGCGCCTTGAGATAGTCGAGCAGCTTGCGCCGCTGCGACACCAGCCGCAGCAGCCCGCGCCGCGACGAGAAGTCCTTGCGGTGCGTGCCAAGGTGGCCGGTCAGGTCGATGATCCGCCGCGTCAACAACGCCACCTGGTAGTCGGCGCTGCCGGTATCGCCCTCATGCAACTGGTAGTCTTCCGGATTGATCGTGTTCTCGCTCATGCACATGCCTCATTCGGTCCAGCCACCCTGGCCGGGCCGCCCTGCGTCGGGACAGCAGCGCAGGAAACAGCCTGGCCTGCAGATTGCAAGCCCCATTTTTCCGGCTCCGGAAACCGCTTGCGCCCGTCACAAAACTGGCTAGTCTCTGGCCAGGATGAAGTTCGAGGTGGTCCTTGCCCCGCAAGCCGTCGAGGACTACCACACCTTTGCGCGGGCCATGCAGGCCACTCTCAAGACCGCCATCGCAACCCATCTCGTGCATCAACCCGGCCGGGTCAGCAAGAGTCGGATCAAGCGCTTGCGTGGACTGCGCCAGCCGCAGTTCCGGCTTCGGGTCGGAGACGCCCGGGTGTTCTACGACATCAACCAGGAGCAACGACGGGTCGAGGTTCTCAGGATGCTGCCCAAGAACCGGGTGGCCGCCTACCTGCAAGCAGAAGCATTCCCAGATGAAAACGATGCCGCTGACGAAAGCGAAGGATGATCTCTCCGGAGTGATCCGCGATGCCCAGACCGAAGAGGTCCTGATCACGCGCCACGGACGGCCCGCGGCGATCGTGATCGGATTCGCCGATGAAGACGACTGGATCGAATACCGCCTGCTCCATGACGAAGGGTTCCTCGCGTCGATCGCGCGCGCCCGCGAAGACATCCGGAACGGCCGCTTCACCAAGCTCAAAGACCTGCCGTGAGGTGCCCTCCGCCCGGTGGCACGGCCGTCCTTCCTCACCCCCGCTTGTTGAACCGCGCCATCTCGCGCTGCGCCTCGCGCAGTTCCACCCGCTTCTTAAGGTCCTGGCGCTGGTCGCCGTGGGTCTTGCCCTTGCCAACCCCGATCTCCACCTTGACCCGCCGGCCCGCCCAGAACATCCGCAGCGCCGGCAGCGCGCAGCCCTTGCGCGCACTCGCGTCGGCCAGCTGCAGGATCTCCTTCTTGTGCAGCAGCAGCCGCCGCGGCCGCTTCGCCGCGTGTTGGAAGTACTCCCCCGCCGTTTCCCACGGCTGGATGTCGCAGCCGAACAGCACCGCCTGCCCGTCGTCGACCCGCACGAATGCGTCGGCCAGGTTCACCTTGCCCGCGCGCACCGACTTCACCTCGGTGCCGCGCAGCTCGATCCCGGCCTGGTAGCGGTCCCCGATGTGGAAGTCCCGCAGCGCCTTGCGGTTGGTGGCGATCTCCTTGCTCATCGCCCGCGTCCCCGGCCGCCGGCCACGCCCCGGCCGGCCCTCACTTGGCGGCCGGCCGCTCGCCGAGCAGCCGGATCTTGCCCTCGATGATCTCGGTCAGCGCGATGTCCGCCGCCCCCATCCCGGGCCGCGTCGGAATCAACGGCGATCTGCCGCCGTTCAGCTGCCGCACCCGTTTCGAAACCAAGTTGATCAACACCAGCGGATCCGACACGATCTCGGCCGCCTTTTCGACAAGCTCGCTTTTCATTGGTATGCGGTGGCCCCCCGGCACGGGTCGCTGCTGCTCGAACGGTATGACGTTGTCGGATCGCACGATGCCTCCGGGAGTGGGCGCCATCAGCTCCGGTCCGGCAACCGGAGCGGGAGGCCAAACCATGGATCCAACCGAATTGCAAGGGCAAAATCCCGCCCGCGCGGCGAAACTTCCCCCGCCGCCCGCCTGCCGGCTTGCCCGCGCGCCCGGCCCGCACCAACCTCCCCCCGTGCACGTGGCCCCTGCCTGCCTCGCCGTCGCCCTGCTGGTCTCCGCCTGCGGACCGGCCGCCGCCCCGCCGCCGGCCACCCCGGCCGGCGCCCGCCTCACCGCCGCCGAACGGGCCGCCATCGGCCGCAAGATCTGGCACAACGAATGCGGCGGCACCGTCGCCGGCCTGACCAGTTGGAACGCCGGCGAGGAGTTCCCATCCCTCGGCATCGGACACTTCATCTGGTACCCCGCCGGCTTCCGCGGCCCCTTCCACGAAAGCTGGCCCGACTTCGTCGCCTTCGCCCGCACCCGCGGCGCCAACCTGCCGCCGCTCGCCACCCTCCCGGACTGCCCGTGGCCCACCCGCGCCGCCTTCCAGGCCGCCCAGGCCACCCCAGACCTCGCCGCCCTGCGCAACTGGCTCGCCGGCAACGTCGCCCTCCAGACCAACTTCATCATCGCCCGCGCCCAGGCCGCGCTGCCCAACATCCTCGCCGCCGCACCCGCCGCCGACCGCACCCGCATCCACGCCAACTACCACAAGGTCGCCGCCACCGCCCACGGCACCTACGCCCTCATCGACTACGTCAACTTCAAGGGCGACGGCACCAACCCCGCCGAACGCTACCGCGGCCACGGCTGGGGCCTGCTCCACGTCCTCCGCGAAATGCACACCGTCCCCGCCGGCCAGCCCGCCGCCGCCGAGTTCGCCGCCGCCGCCAAGCGCTGCCTCGACCGCCGCATCGCCAACTCCCCGCCGGCCCGCGGCGAGGCCCGCTGGCGCCAGGGCTGGCACCACCGCTGCGACACCTACGCCCGCCCGCTCTAACAATCCAACACCCTCCCGCACCCGTTCCAGCCCTTCAGCCTCTCAACCTCTCAGCCTTTCAGCTTTTCAGGTTTTCAGCTTTTCAGCATTTCCCCGCGATGGCCCTGCTCGACTCCTGGCACCTCAAGTCCCGCGCCCGCGCCTGCTGCGTCACCGGGCAGCCGTTCGCCGACGGCGAGGCGATCTGCACCGCCCTGTTCCGCGCCGCCGACGGCGACTTCGAGCGCCGCGACTTCTCGCTCGCCGGCTGGGACCAGCACGACCCCGCCGCCACCGGCGCGCCGTTCTCGTTCTGGCGCTCGACCTTCCAGGCCGCCGCCGCCGGGGAGAAACCGACGGTCGTCGCCAAGGCGAGCGCCGAGGACCTCCTCCGCCGCCTCGTCGAGGAGGACCAGGACCACACCGAAAACGTCCGCTACATCCTCGCCGTGATGCTCGAACGCCAGAAGCTGCTGCGCGAAACCGACCGCCAGCGCACCCCCACCGGCATCCTCCGCATCTACGAACACCGCAAGACCGGCGAGGTCCTCATCATCCGCGACCCCGACGTCCCCCTCGACCAGGTCGACCGCATCCAACAGGAAGTGATGGCCCTCCTCGCACCCGACAGCGGCGCCGCCGAGGCCACGGAAGCCGCGGCAACCGCCGAGGCCACGGAAGCCGCCGAGTCCGCCGCGGACCCCGGGCCGCCTGCTTCCCCAGCGGCCTGATCGGTCCTGGCGGTCCTGTCCCCACGGCCCCACCGCACCCCCATCCCCTGCGTGCTCCCCTGGCTCCAGCCGCCCGCGTTTCCCCTCTACCTCGCCCCGATGGCCGGCGTGACCGACGCGGTCTTCCGCACCCTGTGCAAGGAGTTCGGCGCCGACGTGCTGACCACCGAGCTGGTTTCCGCCGAGGCCATCCTCCAACACCACGCCCGCACCCTGCGCCACACCGGGTTCACCGACGCCCAACGGCCGCTCGGCATCCAGCTGTTCGGCGCCGACGGCGCCCGCATCGCGGAGGCCGCCCGCAGGCTCGTCGAGCGGCAGCAGCCCGACTTCATCGACCTCAACTTCGGCTGCCCGGTCGACAAGGTGGTCGCCAAGTGCGGCGGCGCCTCGCTGCTCAAGGACTGCCCCGCCCTCGCCGGCCTCGCCCGCACCGTCACCCGCGCGATCGGCCACCTCGTCCCGGTCACCGCCAAGATCCGCATCGGCTGGGACGCCCGCTCGGTCAACGCGGTGACCGTCTGCCGCCTGCTCGAACAGGCCGGCGTCGCCGCCGTCACCGTCCACGGCCGCACCCGCGCCCAAGGCTATTCGGGCGAGGCCGACTGGGCGGTGATCGACGCCTGCGCCCGCGCCGTGGCCATCCCGGTGATCGGCAACGGCGACGTCCAGTCGCCCGCCGACGTCGCCCGCCGCCGCCGCGAAACCGCCGTCGCCGGCGTGATGATCGGCCGCGCCGCCATGTGCCGGCCGTGGATCTTCCGCGAGGTCAAACAGGCGCTCGCCACCGGCGTCACCCCGCCGCCAATGCCCCTGACCAACCGCTGGAACCTCATCCTCCGCCACTGCCACATGGCCGTGGCATCCGGCGACTACGGCAACGAGCGCCGCACCATGACCGCCATGCGCGCACGCCTCGTCGCCTACTGCAAGGGCTTCCCCGGTGCCCGCGAGCTGCGCCAGCAACTGGTCCGCGTCGGCTCGCTCGCCGAACTCGCCCAAGTCGCCGCCCAAGCCACCGCCGCCGCCCCGGGCCCACCACCGCCCCCAAGCTGAACCCCGCCGGCCACCGGCCCCACCGCCCGACCCACCGCCGCCCCCGACCCACCGCCGCCGCGATAAAAGGACACACCTTTAGTCTCCCCCCCCTCGCCCGATTCCCCACCGCCGCCGCGATAAAAGGACACACCTTTAGTCTCCCCCCCTCGCCCCTTCTCCGCCCTGCGGGCTACGAAGGGCCGCCACTCGCCACTCTCCCCCCTCGCCCGATTCCCCACCGCCGCCGCGATAAAAGGACACACCTTTAGTCTCCCCCCCCTCGCCCCTTCTCCGCCCTGCGGGCTACGAAGGCCGCCACGCCACTCGCCACTCGCCACTCGCCCCTCGCCCCTCGCCACTCGCCACTCGCCACTCGCCACTCGCCACTCGCCACTCGCCACTCGCCACTCGCCACTCTCCCCCCCTCGCCCGATTCCCCGCCGTTGACCACCCGCCGCCGATCCCCTATGCAGCCCCCCCATCCTGAAGACGGTCCTCGACACGCTCAACAGCGGCACCACCTGGCTCGAGAAGCGCGGCATCACCGACGCCCGCCGCTCGATGCAGCTGCTGCTTGCCAAGCAACTCGCCTGCTCGAGGATGGACCTCTACCTCCAGTTCGACCGCCCCCTTGCTGACGACCAGCTCGCGCCGCTCCGCGAGGCACTCCGGCGCCGCGCCGACGGCGTGCCGCTCCAACACCTGCTCGGCAGCGTCGAGTTCCACCATCGCGAGTTCCGCTGCGACCCGCGCGCCATGATCCCGCGACCCGAAACCGAGGAACTCGCCGAACTCGCCCTCTCCCTGCTGCCCGCCCCCGCCACCGCCGCCCGCATCCTCGACATGGGCTGCGGCTCCGGCGTCCTCGGCCTCACCCTCGCCGCCGAACGCCCCGCCGCCCACGCCACCCTCGCCGACCTCTCCCCCGACGCCCTCGCCCTCGCCCGCGACAACGCCGCCGCCCTCGCCATCACCAACGTCTCCTTCGTCGCAAGCGACCTCTTCACCACCGTCCACGGCCCCTTCGACCTGATCGTCGCCAACCTCCCCTACGTCCCCGAACGTGACCGCCCCTCCCTCGCCCCCGAACTCGCCCACGACCCGCCGCTCGCCCTGTTCGGCGGCCCCGACGGCCTCGACCTGATCCGCCGCTTCGTCCCCGCCGCCGCCTCCCAACTCGCCCCGGCCGGCACCCTCGCCCTCGAAATCGGCCACGATCAGGCTTCCCACGTCGCCACCCTGCTCGAACAATCCGGCCTGGCCCACGTCACCATCCACCCCGACCTCTCCGGCATCCCACGCTTCCCCACCGCACGCCGCCCGCCCGCGCCGGCTCCCAGCAGCCAACAGTGAACCGCCAGCTGCCAGCAGTCAGCGCCCACTTGAACCTCCCCACCTGAACCTCCCCTGATGGACAAACTCCTCGTCCACGGCGGCCCGCCGCTCCACGGCACGATCAACATCTCCGGCTCGAAGAACGCCGCGCTGCCGATCCTCGCCGCCACCCTGCTCACCGACCAGGACTGCATCATCCGCCACGTCCCCGACGTCTCGGACACCAACTACATGGTGCAGATCCTCCACGGCCTCGGCGCCGAGGTCGAACGCTCGTCCGGCACCGTCCGCGCCACCTGCCGCCAACTCTCCGACACCGCCCCCTACGACCTCGTCCGCCGCATGCGCGCCTCGGTCTGCGTCATGGGCCCGCTGCTCGCCCGCCTCGGCCGCGCCGTCGTCTCCCTGCCCGGCGGCTGCGTCATCGGCGACCGCCCGGTCGACCTCCACCTGCGCGGCCTGCAGGCCCTCGGCGCCAGGATCGAGGTCGAGGCCGGCAACATGATCCTCACCGCCCCCGCCGGCCTGCACGGCACCGAGCTCGACCTGCGCGGCACCCACGGGCCCACCGTGCTCGGCACCGACAACGTGATGATGGCCGCCTGCCTCGCCCGCGGCACCACGGTGATCGAGTCGGCCGCCGCCGAACCCGAGGTCGTCGACCTCGCCGACTTCCTCAACTCAATGGGCGCACGAATCAGCGGCGCCGGCACCCGCCGGATCACCGTCGAGGGCGTCACCTCCCTCGCCGGCACCGAACACACCGTGATCCCCGACCGCATCGAGGCCGGCACCTTCATCACCGCCGCCGCGCTGGCCGGCGACGGGGTCACCCTGCGCCGCGTCCGGCGCCGCCACCTCGCCGCCATCGTCGACACCCTCGCCAAGGCCGGCCACCGCACCGAGTTCAACCGCGCCGGCGACACCTGCACCGTCCACCGCGGCTCCGCCCCGACCGGCTGCGACATCACCACCGCCCCCTTCCCCGGCTTCCCCACCGACATGCAGGCGCAAATGACCGCCCTGCTCGCCACCACCCCCGGCATCTCGGTGATCAAGGACACCATCTTCCCCCAGCGCTTCATCCACTGCGCCGAACTCAAGCGCATGGGCGCCGACATCAACGTCGACAACGGCACCGCCGTCGTCCGCGGCGTCAAACGCCTCTCCGCCGCCCCGGTCATGGCCTCCGACCTGCGCGCGTCGGCCGCCCTCGTGCTCGCCGCCCTCACCGCCAAGGGCACCACCGCGATCAACCGACTCTATCACATCGACCGCGGCTACGAGCACATCGACGAGAAACTCCTCGCCCTCGGCGCCCACGTCGAACGCGTCCGCTAGCCCCGCCCGCGCCACCCCGCATGAGCCGCCTCCCGGAACCCGACCCGCCCGACCGCTCCACCACCCTCGCCGACGTCACCCAGCTCGGCCTGTGGACCTCGCTCGCCAGCCTCGGCTGCGTGTTCTGGGTCGTCGGCGCCATGGAAATGGTCGAGCGCCTCGCCTACTACGGCGTGCGCGCCGTCGCCACCCTCTACGCCACCCGCCCCGCGTCGACCGGCGGCCTCGGGGTCACCATGGCCACCTTCGGCTGGCTGCTCTTCGCCTGGAACCTGGTCCAGTCGCTGGTGCCGGTGTTCACCGGCGGCCTGTCCGACCGCTACGGCTACAAGCAGACGATCTTCGCCTCCACCGCGATCAAGTGCCTCGGCTACCTGGTCATGGCCTGGTTCCACAGCTACTGGGGCTTCTTCGCCGGCGCCATGCTGCTCGCCCTCGGCACCGCGGTGTTCAAGCCCGGCATCCAGGGCACCCTGATCAAGGCCAGCAGCCGCCGCAACAGCTCGATGGCGTGGGGCGTGTTCTATCAGACGGTCAACATCGGCGGCTGGATCGGCCCGCTCATCGCCCTCCAGATGCGCCACCTGTCGTGGGCCAGCGTGTTCTACACCAACGCCGCGTTCATCTGCCTGAACTTCCTGCTGCTGCTCACCTACCGGGAACCCGGCAAGGACCAGCGCCTGCTCCACCGCGCCCGCGTCAAGGCCGGCGAGCTGGCCGAGCCGAGCCTGTTCCGCGAGTCGCTGCGCGAGCTGCGCAAGCCCCACCTGTCCGTCTACCTGCTGATCTTCTCGGTCTGGTGGTTCATGTTCCCGATGCTCTGGGACGTGCTCCCGAAATACATCGACGACTGGGTCGACACCGGCCTGATCGTCCGCACCCTGCTCGGCGAGGACGGCACCCAGAACGGCTTCCTGCGCTTCGTCATGGGCCTGAGCGGGGACGGCACCCGGATCGAGCCGGAGGGCATCGTCAACATCAACGCCGGCCTGATCATGTTCACCTGCTTCCTGTTCGCCGCCCTCAGCGCCAGGATGCGCGCGACCACCAGCCTGCTGGTCGGCACCATCCTGGTCGTCGCCGCCCTGGTCATGTTCGGGCTGTTCACCCTCGCCTGGCTGTGCGTCGCCGCGATGGCCGTGTTCAGCGTCGGCGAGATGCTCGCCAGCCCGAAGTACAGCGAGTTCCTCGGCAACATCGCCCCGCCCGACAAGAAGGCGATGTGGATCGGCTTCTCCCAGGCCCCGATCCTCATCGGCTGGACGATCGAGGGCAAGGTCGGGCCCCACCTCTATCACGTGTTCTCGTCCAAGGACGTGTTCGCCCGCCAGCTGCTGGTCGAGCGCGGCATGGACCCCTCCCGCGTCTCCGAGGCCGCGCTGCCCGTCGGCGAGGCGTTCAACGCCCTGGTCGCGTTCACCGGCGAGAGCCCGGAACTGCTCACCCGCACGCTCTATCAGAACCACCACGTCGGCTGGACGTGGTTCTTCTTCGCCGCCGTCGGCGTGGCCTCCGCGCTGATGATCCACGCCTACGGGGCGTGGATCCGCAGGCTCGCCGCGGGCGAAGGACGATGATCGCGCCGCGCACGCTCCCGGCCTAACGGGCGAGCCGGACGTCGGGTGGCAGCACGACGTCGCCGAGCCGTTCGGCCGGGGTCACCCGCAGTGCCTCGATCGTGCCGCCGCGGTAGCGCCCCTCGACCACCGTTTGGCCGGGGGCGTGGAGCTTGAAGTCGGCGTCCCAGTCCCTTGGCCATGCGGGCAGCAGGTGGATCTTGCCGTCGTGCTCGTCGCCGGTCCGCGGCTCGGCCTGCATCAGCATCGCCTGGAACGCCTTGATCAGCACGCCGCCGTGGTCCTGGTCCGGGGTCCAGTCGTAGTTGGGCCCCCAGAACGCGGGGAAGCGGGAGTTCGGGTCGTGGTTGCGCGCGCGCCCGGCGAGCGCCTCGCGGGCCTGGTCGGTGCGGCCGAGGAAGGCCATGAAGACGTCGTCCTGGCGCCAGCCGGCGTTGCCCCGGTCCCAGCGGTGGTCGAGCGCGCGCTGCGCCAGCGCGGCGTTGGCGCGGTTGAAGCTGGCGAGCCGGAACGGGAACACGCAGTAGAGTTCCGGGTTCTCGATGTTGCGCTTGTCGGCGAAGCGCGCCGCCGGCGCGAACGCCGCGCCGCCCTCGACCTCGCGCGTCGGCAGCGGCGGCAGCTTGGCCAGGAACCCCTTCCAGAACGCGCGCTCACCGGCGCTGGCCAGCCCCTCCGGCAGCGCCAGCAGGCGCCGGGTCACCGCGGTCAGCCCGGCCAGCTCGGGCATCGGGCCGGTGGTGTCCCACCACGTCTCGAGCGCCTGCGACGGGTGCATCACCAGCCGCCCGCCGGCATCGGCCTGATAGTGCTCGTCGAAGAACCGCAGCACCGCGTCGGCCAGCGGCAGCACGCGCCCGCGCAAAAACCCGTCGTCCCCGGTGTGCTCGTGGCGGTCGAGCGCCATGTACAGCAGCTCCGGGCCCGCCACCCATTCCCACTTGTGGTAGCCGCTCTGCTGGAGCTTGTCGGCCCGCCCCGCCGCCGGCGCCCAGCCGTAGCTCTCGTTGAACACGTCGCCCCAGAAGTGGACGCACTCGATGTAGTACGCGCCGCCGTGGTTGAAGTAGCGGCGCGTCCGATGGAGGTTGAGCGGCAGGAAGCGGTCGATGTACTGCGCGAACAGCGGCTCCATCAGGTCGAAGTCGCCGCTGGCGCACATGCCGGCGTACGGCAGGCGCGTGTTCTGCCACCAGTAGCCCGGGCCCCAGCGCCGGTAGTCCGCGTCCCCGGGCGCCCCCTCGGCCGGCACCGTGAACAGCGAGCCGTTGAACTTGATCGGATAGGCGCCGCGCCCGGCGCAGGTGTTGATGAACCGCTGCAGCGCGTGGGCGCGGGTGATCACGCGCGCGTCGTCCGGCTCGAAGTCCCCGCCCTCGGCCACCGCCACCCCGTCGAGGAACAGCCGCAGCCGCCCGGCCGCCGGCACCACCGCCGCCACGTGCGCCCACCCGCCGGCCGGCAGCCGGCGGTCGCTCTGCAGCGTCTCCCGGCCGACGATCAGCCGCAGCCCGCCGTGGCAGTCTAACAGAAACCCGTCACTGCCGCCCGGCGTGACCTTGTCGGCGATCCGCCCGCCGCCGGCGCCGGCGGCGGCCGGCCTGACCCACGCCTCGACGGTGACCCCGCCGTCCAGCGGCCAGTCCTCGGAGCCGGCGAGCGGGCCGGCGCCCGGGGCGGGTGTGGAATGCAGGGTCTCCGGCTGGGGGTCGAGCGGCTGGTCGTGGGGCCGGCGGGCGAGCGCGGCCACCTCCTCGGGCGCGAGCGCCCGGCCGAGCACGCTCAGGCGCCCGAGGTCGGCGGCCAGGCGGTTGCCGCCCGCCTGGTCGGTGGCGATGCGCAGCGGATGGCTGTTGGTCGGAACGCGCCGGCCGGCGCCGGTCCCCGGCGCCTGGCGCGCCACGATCCAGCTGCGGTTCCAGCGTTCGGCCCACCATTGCTCGTGGGCGCGGCGGCGGGCGGCGAAATCGAGGGCCTCGGCGTGCCGGATGTGCTCGTCGATCCGTGCCAGCCACTGTTCGGCGGTGGCGGGGTGCAGGGTGTCGACGTAGATGCTGAAGCGGTGGCTGCGGCCGGCCGGCGACCGCAGCCGCCGGTCGTCGAGCCGCCGCCCCCCGGCGGCGGTCACCACCGCGCCGAAGGTCCGGTGGAGCAGCGGGTCGGGGCGCTGGTAGCCGGTCATGTCCTGGACCTCGGCATGCTCGCGCGGCCCGACCGACTTGGTGTTGCGGTGGTACCAGCCGACCCGGTCGCGCTGGCCAGCCAGCACGGTGTCCGGCTCGACGATCGTCGGGGCGTGCATGCCGCCGGGCCGCGAGCGGTCGTTCATCACGTCGCTGCACTCGATCGCCGGCAGCTCGCTGCGCGCGGTGCGCCACAGTTCGATCGTGGCGGTGGCGGTGACCGGCGCGGGCGCCTCGATCGTGGCGTGGACCACCGGGTGGTTGGCGTCGACCCACAGGCGCAGCTCGGTGGCGGCGTCTCCGGTGCCGTAGCGGACCTTGATGGTGGCGTCGGCCAGCGACAGCGTCTGTTGGAACCCCTCCAGCGGCGGCGGCGGGTCGAGCGCGATCCGCAGCTTGCCCAGCTTGAGCAGGCGCGCGTTGTCGCCCCAGCTGTCGCCGCGGCTGAGGTAGAACTCGAGCTCGCCGGCCGGGTTCACCCAGGCGTTGGCACAGGTCGAGCCGTTGCCGAGCGGCATCGACCCGTGGTGGTCCCTGCTGGGCGAGTCCCACACGACGTCGCACCACCCGGGCACCCCGCCGCCGGCAACCGGCGCGGCCGCCAGCGCAACCAGCAGGGTGCCGGCAAACGGAAGCATTGGCCTGACATTCATGACAATGGGATCTCAGGGACTCCGGTTCCGCCCCCCCCTAACCGCCCTCGTCGCCCTCCCACAGGAAGCTGCGGGTCTCGGCCACCAGCACGCCGCTGAGCAGCAGCAGCGCGACGAGGTTCGGGACGGCCATCAGCCCGTTGGCGATGTCCGCGAACGTCCACACCGCCTTCAGGGAGAGCACCGAGCCGGCCATCACCGCCGCCACCCACAGCCAGCGGTACGGCCGCACGACCCGCGGCCCCCACAGGTACTCGGCCGCCTTCTCGCCGTAATACGACCAGCCGAGGATGGTCGAGAACACGAAGGTCAGCAGGCCGACCGTCAGCACCAGCGGCCCGGCCACCGGCACGGCGGCAAACGCGGCGCTGGTGAGTTCCGCCCCGCTCAGCCCCTGCCTCCAGTGGCCGGAGTTGACCACCACCAGGCCGGTCATCGCGCACACCACGACGGTGTCCCAGAACGTCCCGGTCGACGACACCAGCGCCTGGCGCACGGCGTTTTTCGTCTGCGCGGCAGCGGCGACGATCGGCGCGCTGCCCAGCCCCGACTCGTTGGAGAACAACCCGCGGGCGATGCCGTAGCGGATCGCCTCCTTCATCCCGGCGCCGAGGAAGCCGCCGACCGCCGCATGGCCGGTGAACGCGGAGGTGAGGATCAGCTCCAGCGTTGCCGGCAGGGTTGCGAAGTGCATGCACAGCAGCACCAGGCAGCCGGCCACGTAACAGACCGCCATGAACGGCACCAGCGCCTGGCACACGCGGGCGATCGACTTGATGCCGCCGAGGATGACGAACGCCGTGAGCACGGTCATCAAGCCGCCGGAGAGCCACGGGGAGATGCCGAAGCGGCCCTGCACCAGCGACGCGATCGAGTTCGCCTGCACCATGTTGCCGATGCCGAAGGCCGCCACCGCCGTCAGCAGCGCAAACACCATCCCCAACCACTTCAGCCCAAGGCCGCGCTCGAGGACATACATCGGCCCGCCCGCCATCGCGCCCGACGGCGTGGTGATCCGGTACTTCACCGCCAGCAGCGCCTCGCTGTACTTGGTCGCAATCCCGAACACCCCGGTCAGCCACATCCACAGCACCGCGCCCGGCCCGCCCGCCGCCACCGCGGTGGCCACCCCGACGATGTTGCCGGTGCCGATCGTCGCCGCCAGCGCCGTCGCCAGCGCGCCGAACTGGCTGACGTCTCCGGTGCCTTCCGCCGAGCGGCGGAACGAGATCCGGATCCCCCTGCCGATGAAGCGCTGGATGAAGCGGAGGCGGATGGTCAGATAGACGTGCGTGCCGCAGAGCAGGATCAGCAGGGGATAGCCCCAGACCCAGTTGCAGACCCAATCGAGGACTTGTTCGAGCTGTTTCAAGGACGGATGGGCGCAGGCCGGTTGCAGGTTCGTCAGCCGCACGCGGCCAGCCGCTCCAGCAGCAGGCCGTGGATGCCGCCGAAGCCGCCGTTGCTCAGCACCGCGACGACATCGCCGGGCCGCGCCTCGCGGGCGACCTGCTCGACGATCCCCGGCACGGTCTCGACGTAGCGGCCATCGCCGCCGTGGCGGCCGATGTCGGCGACCAGCCGCTGCGGGTCCAGCCGCTCGGCGGGCGGGACTTTCTCGAGGTTCGCCACCCCGGCGACCACCGCGATGTCGGCCGCCGCCAGCGCCTCGGCCAGCTCGCGCTGGAACACGTTGCGCCGCGTCGTGTTGGAGCGCGGCTCGAACAACACCCACAGCCGCGCGCAGTCCCAGCGCTGGCGCAGCCCGCCGATCGCCTGCCGGATCGCCGTCGGGTGGTGCGCGAAGTCGTCGACCACCCGCACCCCGCCCGCCTCGCCCCGCAGCTCCTGCCGGCGGGCCACCCCCGCGAACGTCGCCAGCCCGGCGCGGATCTCGGCCGGCGCCAGCCCGGCGTGGCGCGCCGCCGCGGCCGCCATCGCCGCATTGCGGACGTTGAACTCGCCCGCCAGCCGGGTCTCGTAGCGCTCCCCACCCAGCGTGAACGAGGAACCCTCCGGCTGATAGACCACACCCCCCACCCGCACGTCGCAGCCCGCGCCGAAACCGAGCGTGCGCACCGGCGCCGGCGCCCCCGCCGCCACCTCGAGGCACGCCGGGTCGTCGCCGTTGACCAACGCCAGCCCGTTGCGCGGCACGATGTTGAGCAGCCGCCGGAAGCTCAGCTTGATCTCGGCCAGCGACGCGTAGATGTCCGCGTGGTCGAACTCGATGTTGTTGACCACCACCAGCTCGGGCAGGTAGTGCAGGAACTTCGAGCGCTTGTCGAAGAACGCCGTGTCATACTCGTCGCCCTCGATCACGTTGAACTCCGCGTCGCCGAACCGCGCCCCGCAGCCGAAGTTGCGCGGCAGCCCCCCGATCATGAACCCGGGCGCCCGGCCCGCCGACTCCAGCAGCCACGCGAGCAGCGAGGCGGTGGTGGTCTTGCCGTGGGTGCCGCTGACCACCAGGTTGCGGCGGCCGCGCAGGAAGTGCTCCTTGAGCACCTCGGGCAGCGAAACGTAGAGCAGCCGCCGCTCGAGCGCCGCCTCGGCCTCGTCGTTGCCGCGGCTGATCGCGTTGCCGATGACGATCGTGTCGGCCCCGGCCGGGATGTTGGCGGCGCGGTAGCCGTCCGCCACCTCGATCCCGGCGTCCGCGAGGTGGGCGGACATCGGCGGATAGACGTTGGCGTCCGACCCGCTCACCGTGAACCCGCGCCGCTTCATCGCCGCCGCCACCGAGCCCATCGCCGTGCCGCAGATGCCGATGAAGTGAAAGTGCCTCGCCTGGTCCATGGATCGGTTGGTGGTGGCCTCCGCAACCGGTCACGCGCGGCCGCCCGCCCGCGCCGCCCGCGCCCTCATTTGTCGAACTTCGGACCGGCCACCGTGGCGTCCTGCTGCTCCTCGGCGCGCCGCCGCAGGATCCGGTCGGCGGTTTCCCGCAGCATCTCCTCCAACAGCAGCCACAGGTGGCTGCCGCGGCGGTAGTCGGCCGGCGCGATGTGCTTGACCCGGTTGGCATGGGTGCACAGCTGGAAGCATTTGCGGAAGCTGCGGCCGCTCGGGTCCTGCGGGTTGTAGACCGCGATCGCCTGCCCGCCGTTGCGCTTCATCACCGTGAAGCACGGCACGTCGGTCGGGCCGTCGCCGATGTAGATCATGTTCTCGAACGGGATCGGCCGCACGTCGTGCGGCATGTGGTCGTTGACGTCCTGGTCGTGGCGCAGCAGCCCCTTGTTGATCCGGAACAAAAACTGCGTCTTGGTGGTGTGCGAGATCGTCCGCTTCGGGAAGCTGATCCGGCCGTCCCGGCCCTCGCCGAACTCGCACGCGAAGATCGCCTTGACGAACGGCTCGAGCCGGCTGCCGTCGAGCAGCGCCTTGAGCCCGGAGGAGACGATGTAGTGCTCGACCCGGATGCCGACCGCCTCGTGGTCGTGGCCGAGCACCGCCCGCGGCAGCTCGTCAAACAGCTCCGGCACGCCGGGGAAGAACGTCAGGCCCGCACCCAGCTCCCGCAGCCGGGCGTTGCTCACGTTGTCGATCGCCAGCTGGTCGAGCAGGCACTTCATGTACGCCAGCTCGCCGTCCCACCCCTGCTCGAGCACCAGGCGGTCGCATTGCTTCCAGAACTGCTCCGGGTCGATGCCGAACTCGGGAAACACCACCTCGTCCTGCATGTAGCAGGGACTGAGCGTGTGGTCGTAGTCGTAGACCAGCGCAATGATGTTCTGCGGGGCGCCCATCGCGACAGGCGCGAGGCAAGCAGCAGGCCCGCCACCCGGCAAGCCGATTGTGCCGGCCCCACGGCCGCCCACGGCCGCACCCGGCCGCACCCGGTCAGCCGCCGGTCAGCTCCGCCAGCGCCTCGCCGAGCGTGCCGAAACGGAACCCGAAGCCGCCCCGCTGCAGCTCCGCGGGCACCGCGCGCTGGCTCTCTAGCAGCATCGCCCCGAGGTCGCCGAGGCCCAGCCGCAGGGCGGCCGCCGGCACCGGCAGCAGTGCCGGGCGCCCCAGCGCCGCGGCCAGCCGCGCGGCGAAGTCGGCGTTGCGCTCCGGGTTGGGCGCGGTGGCGTTGAGCGCGCCGCGCCAGCGCTCGTCGCCGGCCGCCGCCGCCACGATCCGCGCCAGGTCGTCGAGGTGCACCCACGGCAGCCACTGCCGGCCGTTGCCGAAGCGCCCGCCGAGGCCGAGCGCAAACACCCGCCGCATCCGCTCGAAGGCGCCGCCCCCGCGCCCGAGCACCACCCCGATGCGCACCCGCACCACCCGCACCCCGAGGTCCTCGGCCGCACACGCCGCCCCCTCCCAGTCGATGCACAGCCGCGGCAGGAAACCGCCCGCCGCGGGCGCCGCCTCGTCCAGCACCTCGTCGCCACGGTCCCCGTAGATCCCCACCGCCGAGGCGTTGACCAGCACCCGCGGCCGCTGCCCGGCGGGCAGCGCCGCCAACGCCTCGACCACCCGCCGGGTCACCCCGACCCGGCTCTCGACCAACACCTCACGGCGCGCCGCCGTCCACCGCCGGTCAATCGGCTCACCGGCCAGGTTGACGACCGCCGCCAGCCCCCCAAGCGCCAGCTCCCCCGCCGGCCGCCACTCGGCCACCGGCCCGGCCGCCACCGCCGGTCGCCGGCTGAACCCGACGACCCGCCAGCCGGCCTGCCCAAGGCAGCGACTGACCGCCCCGCCGATGAACCCGCCGGCGCCGATCACGCCCGCCTCGCGACCGCCGGCACCGGCCCCCGTCCGCTCCTGCTGCTGTGCCACCGCCCGATCTTCAATCCCAACGCCCGCTTCGCAACCCCCCTTTTCGCCAACGTGGCGCTTGCAACCGCCCCCTCCGCGTCGGCCCGGCAGCCCCCAAGCGCAAGGTGAATTGTCAAACGATGCCAACCTTTCCCCCTTTACTTCCCACCGCCACCGGAGTCAGATACTCGCGGTGATGCTGCTTCGCTGTGCGCTACTGCCGATCTGGGCGGCGGGAGCCGTCGCACTGGGCCAGGCCGTCCTCCCCGACGACCAGACCGTCCTCCCCGAGGACCAGCCCGCACCGCCGGTCCAACCGATCGAGCCAATCCCGGAACGCAAGGACGTCCCCTTCGGCACCCCCGAGGGACTCATCCCCACCGTGCCCGACTCGCTGCGGATCGAAAACGACGGCCCGATCGAGTTCGACAGCGCCGCCGCCACGATCCGCTACGCCGGCAGCGTCGCCGTCCGCGGCGACAACGGCATGCAGCTGTTCGCCGACGCCGTGCTGCTCGACACCAAGGCCAAGACCGTCACCCTCGACGGCAACGTCAGCGTCTACCACGGCTCGCTGCTCCAGCGCGGCGACCACGCCGTCTACAACTACGACAGCGCCACCCTCGAGGCCTCCGGCATGCGCGCCTCGATCGACCCCATCCTGCTCGAGTCCGGCTGCTTCCACACCGAGCAGCGCGACGGCGAGCCGGTCTACGTCGGCCATGACGCGGGCATCACGACCCACGACTTCAGCGACCCCAACTACTGGGTCCGCGCCGACACCACCACCGTCTACCCAGGCGAAAAGGTGACCTTCCGCAACCTCAAGCTCTACGCCGGCGACACCCCGGTGTTCTGGCTCCCCTACCTCTCCCAGCCGCTCGACGCCGAACTGGGCTACCACTTCATCCCCGGCGCCCGCTCGAACTGGGGCGCCTACCTGCTCAACACCTACGGCATCATGCTCGGCGGCGAGGACGGCCCGTTCGTCGACGACCACGGCGACCAGTGGCTGCTCTCCCGCTGGAAACTCGACCTCCGCGCCCGCCGCGGCCTCGCCGCCGGCCTCGACCTGCTCGACCTCCGCGCCGCCGACAACCCCGCCCTCACCGGCCTCCAGCTCTACTACGCCAACGACCTCAACCCCTCGATCAGCCGCTCCGGCGTGCCCCGCGGCGCGGTCAACGAGGATCGCTGGCGCCTCGGCCTGCGCCACGCCCTGCCGCTCCAGCTCCCCGACGACGCCGAATACCTCCTGCGCTCCAACCTCTCGGCGCTCAGCGACCGCTACTACCTCGAGGATTTCGAGCCCCGCTCCTACCGCACCGACCCCGAGCCCGACAACACCCTCGGCCTGTTCCGGCGCGACGACCAGTCGGTGCTCGGCGCCATCCTCCGGCTCCCGCTCAACGACTTCTATCAAACCGCCAGCCGCCTGCCCGAGATCACCTTCGACCAGGTCCGGCGCCCGCTCTTCGGCGGCCCCCTGCTCCACGAGGGCCAAACCAGCATCGGCAGCTACCGCGAGGAACTCGCCGACTACGCCGCCGCCGACCTCCGCGCCCAGATCAGGTCCCTGCCCCCAGGCCATCCCGACCTCGCCCGCCTCGCCGGCCTGCTCCGCCCGATCGGCTTCCAGCGCTTCCACACCTGGCAGGAACTCGCCCTCCCCACCAACGTCGGCGGCTGGCTCACCCTCGTCCCCCGCGCCGGCGCCGGCTACACCAACTACTGGGCGGTCGAAGACCCCGCCGAGCCCACCGACCGCACCCACCTCCACGCCGGCCTCGAGGCCTCGCTCAAGTTCTCCCGCGCCTTCCCCAACGTCGACCACCACGACCTCGGCCTCGACGGCCTGCTCCACGTCATCCAGCCCTACGCCGAATACTCGTTCCTCGCCACCGACCAGCTCGACCCCACCTTCCGCCCGATCGACCGCCTGACCTTCTCCACCCGCCCCCGCCCCCTCTCGGTCGGCGCCTTCACCGCCATCGACGACCTCGAGGACTGGAGCATCCTGCGCATGGGCGTCCGCAACCGCCTCGTCACCCGCCGCGACGGCGGCAACCACGAGTGGCTGCTGCTCGACACCTACATCGACCAGTTCCTCAAGGACCCCGAACTCGACCGCAACTGCTCCAACCTCTACAACGACCTGTGGTGGCGCCCCCTGCCGTGGTGCAGCCTCGGCCTGGAAACCCAGTTCCCGATCGTCGACGGCGGCTCGGGGTTCAACGAGCTGACCACCATCCTCAACTTCATGCCCAACGAAAACCTCGAGTTCACCCTCGGCTACCGCAAGCTCGACAACCACCCCCAACTGCTCGATTCCGACCGCATCGACGTGCGCGCCTACGCCCGCCTCAACGAACACTGGGGCCTCGGCTTCCTCCAGCGCTGGGAACTCGACGACCACACCCTCGAGGTGCAGCAATACACGATCCACCGCGACCTCGGCAACTGGATCGCCGGCGTCGGCCTGACCCAGCGCGACAACCGCATCGACGACGAATACGGCGTCGTCTTCAGCCTCACCCTCAAGGACTTCCCCGCGGTCTCCCTGCCGTTCGAGATCGACGCCGAGTAACCCCGCGCCGCACCCCGCGCCGCACCCGCCTCAGCGCTCGCCGCCCGCGGGCGCCTGCCCGCGCTTGCGCTCGACGTAGCGCTCCGTCAACGGCGTGATGATCTTGCCCACCAGCTCCTGGTCGCTGCCTTGCACGTAGAGCTGCAGCTCGAGCTCCCCGCTGCCCCGCCGCAGGTTCGACGCCTCCGCCAGCCGCACCATCGCCGCCGTCTCGTCCGGCGCCTCCCACCGCTTCGCAAGCTCCAGCTCCCGCACGATCGGCAACAGCAGGTCCCGCTCGTCCAACAGCTGGTTCTCGGCCTGCAGCTCGTCGTCGGTGATCGCCCGCACCAGGCTCAGCTGCACCCGCGCCTCGTAAATCGGGTTGCGCTTCCACTTGTACGCCCGCCACACCTTCCGCAGCGGGCCCGGCTCCGCCCCCATCCTCCACCCCACCAGGTCCCACCCCACCAGCACCGTCCCCACCACCACCCCGATCGCCAGCAGCCAGATCACCACGCGCTTCATCAGCCATGGGCTAGCAAACCCCGGCCCCCGGTGGAAGTGCCAAGTTGCTCCCCTCGGGCAGGCTGTCAACCAGCCCCGACAACCAAGCACCCCTGACCAACCGCCCGCCGCACACCACCGCCGCCCGCCATTCGCGGTTTACGCGCCGCCCGATCCCCCCTACCACTCGCTGGCGATGCACTTCCCCGCCACCAGCGCCGAACTCGCCACCCTCCCCAGCGGCCTGCGCCTGATCCTCGCCCCCGACGACTCGTTCCCGGTCGTCAGCGTGCAGGCGTGGGTCGCCACCGGCAGCATCCACGAGGACTGCCACCTCGGCGCCGGCATCTCCCACCTGCTCGAACACATGGTGTTCAAGGGCACCCGCCACCACGACGGCGACACCCTCGCCCGCATCGTCCAACAGGCCGGCGGCCAGTGGAACGCCTACACCACCTTCGACCACACCGTCTACCACATCGACGGCCCCTCCGACTCGCTCGGCACCTTCCTCGAAACCGTGACCGGGCTGGTGTTCTTCCCCACCCTGCCGGCCGCCGACCTCGAGCGCGAATGCGACGTGATCCGGCGCGAGATCGACATCGGCCTCGACGACCCCCACGCGGCCGCCGCCCGCCTCCTGTTCGAAACCGCATGGTCGCACGACCCGCGCCGCTTCCCCGTGATCGGCCACCGCGCCCGCTTCGACGCCCTCGGCCACGCCGACCTCACCGCCTACCACGCCGCCCGCTACCTCCCCGCCAACGTCCACCTCGTCGTCGCCGGCCGCTTCGACCCCGCCGCCGTGGTCCAACAAGCCACCGCCCTGACCGCCGACGCGTCCGACCGCGCCGGCCCCGAGCCGCACGTCCCGGCCGACCCGCCGCAGTGCGCCCCGCGCTTCGGCCGCAGCACCTTCCGGGTGCCCACCTCCCGCGTGTTCCTCGCCTGGCAGACCCCGGGCCTCGACCACCCGGACACCCCCGCCCTGATGCTCATCGCCGCCATCCTCGGCCACGGCCGCTCGTCCCGCCTCTATCAGCGGCTGCGCGAGGAACGCCAGCTCGCCCTCGAGATCGGCGCCTGGTGCTGGCCCCAGGCCGGCCGCAGCGGGCTGCTGGCGATCCAGGCCGAGTGCCAGCCCGCCCGCCGCGACGAACTGTTGGACGCCGCCCGCGCCGAGGTCGCCGCCCTCGCCCGCAACCCGGACCCCGCCGAGCTCGCCAAGGCTTGCCGCCAGACCCTCGCCGCGCGCCTGCACGTCCTCGCCACCGTCTACGGCCGCGCCGCCGAGCTCGGCCTGAACTGGCTCACCACCCGCGACCTCGACTTCACCCGCCGCCGGCTCGAGGCGCTCGCCCGGGTCACCACCGACGACGTCCGCCGCGCCGCCGCACGCCTCGACGAACCGCGCCTGACGACCGCCATCCTCGACCCCCACGACGCCCCCGCCCCGCGCCGCCCCCACGCCCCCGCCGCCGTGTCCCGCGACCCCGCCGTCTCCACCCTGTCTAACGGACTGACCCTGGTCCGCATCGACGACGCGCGCCTGCCGCTCGCCTCCGTGCAGCTCGCCGCCCGCGCCGGCCTGCCCGCCGAGTCGCCCGCCACCTCCGGCATCGGCGAGCTGCTCGCCGCCATGCTCCCCCACGGCTCGGCCACCCGCCCCGGGCCCGAGATCGCCGCCGCCCTCGAGTCCCGCGGCGCCCGCCTCGGCGCCCGCTCCGGGTTCAACACCCTGGAGGTCAGCTGCAGCGGGCTGGCCGAGGACCTCCCGCTTCTGTTGGATACCCTCGCCGAGGTCGCCCGCGACCCCGGCCTCCCCGCCGCCGCCCTGCCCCGCGAACTCGCCAGCCAGCAGGCCAGCCTGCTCGAGGCGCTCGACGACCCGCACGCCACCGCCGTGCGCCTCGCCCGCGCCGCGCTCTTCGACCACGCCGGCTACGGCCTCGAACCGCTCGGCTCGACCACCGCGCTCGCCGCGCTCGACCGCCCCGCCCTGCTCGCCCACCACCGCCGCCACTTCCACGCCGGCAACCTCGTCGCCGCCGTGGTCGGGGACCTCCGCGGCCACGACCTCGACGCCCTCGTCGACCGCTCGCTCGCCACCCTGCCGCCAGGCCCGGGCTGGCAGCCGCCCGCCTCCCGGATCGCCCCCGCCTCCCGCACCGACCACCAGCTGCCGAAACTCCAGGCCGCCCTCGCGCTCGCCTTCGCCACCGGCCCCGCCACCGCCCCCGACGACCTCGCGCTCGACCTCCTCCACCACCACTGCACCGACATGGCCGGCCCGCTGTTCACCCGCATCCGCGAACAGCTCGGCCTCGCCTATCACGTCTCCGCCGCCCGCCTGTCCGGCGCCGACGCCGGCGCCTTCGTGTTCCACCTCGCCACCGCCCCCGAACAGCTCGACGCCGCCGAGGCCGCCCTGCGCGACGAAATCCGCCGGCTGGTGGACCACGGCCTCACCCCCGACGAGCTCGCGCGCGCCCGCAACTCCGCCCTCGCCGCCCTAACACTCCTCGCCCAGGAGCCCGCCGTCCTCGCCCGCCTGGCCGCCACCGCCACCATCCTCGGCCTCGGCCCGCGCCACCCGCTCGAACTCCCCGACCTCCTCCGCCGCGTCCAGCCCGCCGACGTCCAGGCCGCCGCCGCACGCTGGCTCGCCGGCGAACCGGCCGTCGCCCGCGTCGTGCCCGCCGCCGCCGCCGCCTGACCCGCCGCCTACCAGCTCAGGCGGGCCGCCAGCAGCTCGCGCTGGAACACCAGTTCCTTCGGCAGCCGGTCATACAGGCTCATGAACAGCTCGCCCTGCGAGACCAGCTCCCTGCGCCACTCGCCCGGCACGAACGCCATCACCTTCCCGAACGCCTCCTCGTCGAAGCCGTCGAGCCCCTCGAGGTCGAAGTCCTCGAACCGCGGCACCCAGCCGATCCTCGTCTCGTGCCCCACCGCGCGCCCGCGGCAGCGCCCGACGATCCAGCGCAGCACCCGCATGTTCTCGCCGAACCCCGGCCACAGGAACTTGCCGTCGTCGTCGAGCCGGAACCAGTTGACGTGGAAGAACCGCGGCAGGTCCCGCACCCGCCCGCGCATCTCCAGCCAGTGCCGGAAGTAGTCCCCCATGTGGTAGCCGCAGAACGGCAGCATCGCCATCGGGTCGCGCCGCACCGTGCCCGCCGTCAGCCCCGCCGCCGCCGCCGTGACCTCCGAGCCCATCGTCGCCCCCACGTAGACCCCGTGCGCCCAGTCGAACGCCTGATAGACGAGCGGCATCGTCGACGGCCGCCGCCCGCCGAAGATGATCGCCGAGACCGGCACGCCCTCGGGGCTCTGCCAGTCCGGGTCGATCGTCGGGCACTGGTCCGCCGGCGCCGTGAACCGCGCGTTCGGGTGCGCCGCCTTGCGCCCGCAGCCCGGCGTCCAGTCCTCGCCGGTCCAGTCGACCAGGTGCGCCGGGGGCTGCCGGGTCATGCCTTCCCACCACACGTCGCCGTCGTCGGTGAGCGCCACGTTGGTGAAGATGCAGTTGGCGGCGATCGTCTCCATCGCATACGGGCTGGTCTCCCACGACGTCCCCGGCGCCACCCCGAAGTAGCCGGTCTCCGGGTTGATCGCGTGCAGGCTGCCGTCGGCGTGCGGCCACAGCCACGCAATGTCGTCGCCGACGATCGTCGTCCGCCAGCCCGCCTCGCGGTAGGCCTCGGGCGGCACGATCATCGCCATGTTGGTCTTGCCGCACGCCGAGGGGAAGGCCGCCGCCACGTAGGTCTTCCCGCCGTCCGGCGCGTGGATCCCCAGCAGCAGCATGTGCTCGGCCATCCAGTTGTCCGCCCGCGCGATCGTCGAGGCGATCCGCAGCGCCAGGCACTTCTTGCCCAGCAGCGCGTTGCCGCCGTATCCCGAGCCGTATGACCACACCTCCGCGGTCTCCGGGAAGTGGGTGATGTACTTGGTCTTGTTGCACGGCCACGCGACGTCCTGCGCGCCCGCCGCCAGCGGCGCGCCCACGGTGTGGAAGCAGCGCACGAACGTGCCGTGGCCGGCGCGCCTCGCGGGGGCCTTGCCCGCCACCTCGTCCTCCAGCCGGCGCAGCACGTGCGCGCCCATCTGGGTCATGATCCGCATGTTGACCACCACGTAGGCCGAGTCGGTGACCTCGACGCCGATCATCGCCAGCGGCGCATCCAGCGGGCCCATGCAGAACGGGATCACGTACATCGTGCGGCCCGCCATGCAGCCGTCGGCCAGGCCGCGCAGCATGGCCTTCATCTCGTCGGGGTCGGCCCAGTTGTTGCTCGGCCCGGCATCCTCCTTGCGCCGCGGGCACATGAACGTGCAATCCTCCACCCGGGCGACATCCGAGGGGTTGGAACGGCACAGGAACGAGTTCGGCCGCTTCTCCGGGTTGAGCCGGATGAAGGTGCCGCGCTCGACGAGCTGGTTGCACAGCCCGGCATACTCCGCCTCCGAGCCGTCGCACCAGCGGATCGCCGCCGGCTTGCACAGGGCCGCCATCTCGTCAATCCATGCCTGCAGTCCGGCGTGCGTGGTGGTCGGGTCGCTCGTCATGACGCGCGGAGGGATGAGTCCCGCCGCGGCGCCGGTCAATCCAAAGCCGCGGAAATCGTCGCCCCCGCCCCGGCGCTCAGCGCGCGCCGGCCGGCAGCGGCCGCTCGAGCAGCCAGCGCCGCAGCAGCTCGCGGTCGGCGGTGAGGTTGCCGAGCACCCGGAAGCGGGAGTTCGCCAGCACCGGGGCGCCGGCTTCCGGCTCCTCCACCACCCGCCACGGGCGCGCGCCCGAGGCGTGGATCATGCGGAACGAGCCGCCGGCCACCACCAGGAACGCCACGTGGGTGTCCAGCCCGATGATGTACACCCCCTCCTCCGACTGCCGCGCCTCGGCGGCAAACTGCGCATACGGCACGCCCACCCGGTAGCGCAGGGCCTTGCGGGGCAGGAACGTGCGCAGGATCGTCTCCGAGGGCTCCTTGGCCACCTTGAAGCGGTCGATCCGGAACCCCGCGTCGCGCAGCACCGTGGCCACGAAGTAGCCGCACGCGATGTCGCCCGCGCCCGGCGCCTCGGCCGTGCCGTCGTAGTCCCACGGCGTGCCGAGCCAGCAGCGCATCATCGCGGGCAGCAGGGTCTCGAGCGCCTGCCGGGCCTCGCCCAACACCCGCCCGCGCGCCGCCTCGTCACCCGCCCCCCGGTAGCGCGCCGCCAGGTCCGCCCGCCACCGCCGCGCGTCCTCGACGTGCATCTGATAGTCGTCGGGCCGCGGCCGCGGCCGCACCGCCACCCCGACCGGCAGCCCCGCCTCCCGCCGCCCGAGCCAGCCCTCGATCCGGTCGCGCGCCACCCATGCCGCGGCCCCCGCCCCGAGCAGCAGGACGACGACAAGGGCGATGACCACGCGGCGCTTCAACCGATCCGCCCGCAGGATGCCGGATCCTCCCCCCCTGCGCAAGATGCCGTTCGGGGCACAAGCCTCCGGCTCCCCGGCCCGCCAAAGAGCGTGAACGTTGCCCGCACCTCACCCCGTAACCCCACCCATGACGCCCACCCCAAACCGCCGCCGCTTCCTCGGCGGCAGCCTCGCCGCCGCCTGCGGCATGACCCTCCACCGCGGCCTCGCCGCCGACGCCGCCGCCGCGATCGGCGCCGGCAAGCGCGTCGGCCTGATCGGCACCGGCTGGTACGGGAAATGCGACCTGCTGCGGCTGCTTCAGGTGGCCCCGGTCGAGGTGGTCGCGCTGTGCGACGTCGACCGCCGCCTGCTCGAGGAAGCCGGCGCGATCGTCGCCGGCCGCCAGCCGTCGAAGCAGCAGCCGCGCCTGCACCGCGACTTCCGCGAGATGCTCTCCCCCAAGGACCTCGACCTCGTGCTCGTCGCCACCCCCGACCACTGGCACGCACTGCCCGCAATCGCCGCCATGGAAGCCGGCGCCGACGTCTACCTGCAGAAGCCGATCAGCGTCGACGTCCGCGAGGGCGGCGCGATCCTCGACGCCGCGCGGCGCCTCGGCCGCGTCGTCCAGGTCGGCACCCAGCGCCGCAGCACCCCCCACCTCGTCGAGGCCAAGCAGGAGTTCATCGACAGCGGCAGGCTCGGCGCCGTCGGCCACGTCGAGATGTGGTGCTTCTATCCGGGCGGCAGCCGCGACAACCCGCCCGACGAGCCGCCCCCCGACGGCCTCGACTGGGAGATGTGGTGCGGCCCCGCCCCGCTGCGCCCGTTCAACCGCCGCATCCACCCCCGCGGCTGGCGCTCGTTCCGCGAGTTCGGCAACGGCATCATCGGCGACATGGGCATCCACATGCTCGACGCCGTGCGCTGGCTGCTCGGCGCCGGCTGGCCGCGCCGGATCAGCTCGCACGGCGGCCGCCTGCTCTATCAGGAAGGCATCGCCAACGTGCCCGACACCCAGGTGGCGGTGTTCGACTTCGGCGCGTTCAACGCGGTCTGGACCCACCGCAACTGGGGCACCCCGGTCGACCCCGACTTCCCCTGGGCCGCCGTCATCTACGGCGAAAAGGGCACCCTCAAGCTCAGCGTCCACCGCTGCCAGTTCGTCCCCCGCGGCGACGGCCAGCCGGTCACCCGCGAGGTGGCCTACGAGCTCGACGAATACCCCGAGGACCGCACCGAGCCGGGACTCGAGAAACACGTCGCGCCCGCGATCCGCCACCACCTGCGCGACTGGCTCGCCGCCGTCGCCCGGCGTGGGCAGCCGGTCGCCGACATCGAGCAGGGCTACATCTCCAGCACCTGCTGCATCCTCGCCAACCTCGCCCTCGAGCTCGGCCGCACGCTCGCGTGGGACCCCGCCACCCGCAGCGTCCCCGGCGACGACGAGGCGAACGCCCGCCTCGCCCGGCCCTACCGCGCACCCTGGCAACACCCCGCCGCGTGAAACCCGCGGCCACCCCGCTCTCAGCCCCGGCTCCGCTCCAACAGCACCAGCATCAGGAACGACAGCAGCAGGTTCAACTCCTCGCGCGGACCCAGCTCCGCCAGCTTGTCGAACCGGAACCGGCCCTCCCAGAACGCCGCCTGCTTGGTCATCCGCAGCGCCGGCACCCCGTCCGCCGCGCGCGTCGCAAGGTAGCGCGGGTGGCAGAAGTAGCCGCTCATCATCCCCACCACCGGGATCGCGGACAACAACGAGTCCGCCACCTTCACCCACGGGTCCTCCTCCCGCAGCACGTAGTCCGGCGCCTGCGCCCCGGGGTTGAACGCCTCGTAGTGCGCCCGCCACAGCGACTTCCACCCCCGCCGCCCCACACTCCCGATCTCACTGCCCGCCGCGTCGGTGATCCGGTAGCGCGCCGACCAGTCGATCACCTTGTTCGCCCGGATGTCCGCCAGCCGCTCGCCCCGCGTCGCGTCCGCAAACACCTCCACGTGCTCCCGCAGCTTCAACAGCTTCTGCCGCACATACAACACCCCGCGCCCATCCGCGTCCGTCACGCTCGCCTGGCTCGCCAACGCAAGGATCTTGAACGACAGCGTCAACGGATACCTCAACCCCGCCACCCGACCCCCGATCACGTCGGCCCCGGGCAACGGCGGCGGCACCATCCTCCCATCACCTTCCATGCCCACTTCCATGCCCCCTCCCATCCCCCTTGCCGAGCAAAATCACCACCCCGGCAAAATCACCACCCCCTCCCCCGCCGACTCCCGGCTTCCCCCGCGGCCCCGAGCCTGCTAGCTGTCGCCCCGTGAACCGTCTCGACTCGGCATTCGGCGCCCTGCGGGCCCGCAACCGCAAGGCGTTCATCGCCTACGTCTGCGCCGGCGACCCCGACTTCGAGCGCTCGCTCGAGGTGCTCCACGCACTCGCCGCCGCCGGCACCGACGTGCTCGAACTCGGCCTGCCGTTCTCCGACCCCCTCGCCGACGGCATCGTCAACCAGCTCGCCGCACACCGCGCCCTCGCCGCCGGCTCCACCACCCGCCGCACCCTCGACCTCGTCCGCGCCTTCCGCCACACCAACCCCTCCACCCCCGTCGTCCTCTTCACCTACCTCAACCCGGTCTACGCCTACGGCTACCATGACTTCCACCGCGACGCCGCCGCCGCCGGCGCCGACGGGCTGCTGCTGTTAGACCTGCCGCCCGACGAGGCGGACCGCGACGCCGAGTTCGCGGGTGGCGCGGGGCTGCACCACATCCGGCTGGTGGCGCCGACCACCCCGCCGGAGCGGCTGGCGCGGCTGGCGGCGGGGGCGGAGGGGTTCATCTACGCGCTGTCGCGCACCGGGGTCACCGGCGCGGCGCACGGCGGCCCGTCGGCGGGGATTGCGGCGCTGGTCGCGGCGATCCGGCGCCACACCGCCACCCCGGTGTGCGTCGGGTTCGGGATCAGCACCCCGGAGCAGGCGGCGCAGGTGGCCGCGGTGGCCGACGGCGTGGTCGTCGGCTCGGCGCTGGTCAGGCAGGTGGAACTGCACCCGGAACGCGCGGCCGCGGCGGTGCGCGAGTTCGCGGCGCCGCTGATCGCCGCGACCAAGGCGGCGTGAGCGGCCCGGCCCGCGGGGCGCCGGCCGCGGGGTCGGGCGGGGCGGCGATTCGCAATTGCCATGGCGGCGGGCGCGCCGTCAGATGCGCGCGCCATGGTGCGGCTGCCCGGATGGTTGGAGCGCTATCGCCTCTTGCCGAGGAGCGTGGTGCTGTTCGCCGCCGGCAACTTCCTCATCAACCTGATCTTCTCCGCCCAGTTCCTGCTGCTCAACCTGTTCCTCAAGCAGCGCGGCCTCGATGACCCGACGATCGCCGCCCTGACCTCGCAGCGGTTCGTCGCCGGCCTGTTCCTCGCCCTGCCGGCCGGCCTGTGGCTGCGCGGGCGCCGGCTGCGGCGGCCGATGCTGCTCAGCGCCACGCTGTTCCCGCTGGTCTCGCTGGCCGCGCTCGAGGCCGCGCGGCTGGACAGGATGTCGCTTGCCTCGGCCTGCTTCCTGGCGATGGGCCTCGCGGGACTGGTGCTCAACGTCGGCGGCCTGCCGATGATCCTGCGCCTCGCCCCCAAGGACCAGGCCAGCGAGGCGCTGAGCCTCCAGTTCGCCGGCTGGGCCGCCGCCGCGATCTGCGCCGGCCTGGTGTCGAGCCTGCTGCAGACCCTCGGAACGGTGCACCTCGGCCCGTGGCAGGTGGTGTTCGACGAACACGCCACGCTGCTGGTGCTGACGATCGCCGGCTGCGCCGCGCCGCTCGCCTACCTGCGCCTGCCCGACCCGGTGGCGGCGCCCAGCGGCGTGCGCCACTGGCTCGAGGTCCGGCGCGCCGATCGCATCCTGTTGCTCCGCGCACTGCTCCCCACCCTGTGCATCGCCACCGGCGCCGGCCTGAGCATCCAGTTCCTCAACCTGTTCTTCAGCTCCGTCCACCGGCTCAGCGCCGCCGGCTACTCGGCCTGCGGCACCGCCACCAACGTGCTCGTGCTGCTCGCCGGCCTGATCGTCCCAGAGGTCCGCCGCCGCCTCGGCTGGCGCGGCGCCATCCTCGGCGTGCAGTCGATCGCCGTGGCCCTGCTCGTGGTCATGGGCCTGACCGAGCTGTGGCGCGGCCAGCCGTGGGCACTGCCGCTGGCCGCCCTGCTGTTCATCCTGCGCCAGCCGCTGATGAGCATGGCCGGCCCCGCCACCAGCGAACTCTCGATGACCTACGTCGGCGAACACAACCGCGAGCTGATCAGCGCCTGCAACGGCGCCATCTGGAGCGGCGCGTGGTGGCTCGCCGCCCGCATCTTCGAGGTGCTCCGCACCCACCACATCCCATACTGGCAGATCTTCATCGCCACCGCCGCACTCTATCTGTTGGGCACGCTCGCATACCTCGCCCTGATCCGCGCCGTGGAGGCCGCCGCCACCACCACCTCCACCTCCACCTCCTCCACCTCCTCCACCACCACCACCGCCACCGCCGGCCCCGCCCCCCTCGGCCCGCCCGACGACCAGGGCCGGGCCGACGGGTTGTGAACGGGCGCCACCCCGCGCCGCAGGCGCCACAGTTCCCCCCGGGGCGCGTGTGAACAACCACGGAACAGGCGGTGAACCGCGGGCAGCAACCCGCCCGCCCCCGGTCGACAACCGGTCAGCCGCGGTGCACAACCCGCCCCGCCGCCGGCCACCGGCCGCGCGCACCGCCGATTTCCGGTTCTTCGACAGGATTGCTGGGGATGGGCGTGGGTGATTGGCGGCGGTTGCCCATTGACCGCAGAGGGCGCGGAGGACCGCAGAGAGCGCAGAGCTTGGAACGGAATGCCAGGTCCGGAAAGCCGGAATCCCCGGCCGCGTGCGGCATTCTCCGGCGGTTTCCACCCAATCTCCTGTCTTCCTCTGCGCTCTCAGGGCCCTCTGCCCCCTCTGCGGTCGCCTGGCGTGCGCCGCGCCCTCTCCAGCGAAACTGACGAAGAGCCCGATTTCCCGGCCGGCCGGTGCTTCTGGATTGGACGCCGGCCCGCGGGCGTTCATGCTCCCCCCGCAATGAGCTTCTCCGGCACCTACACCGCCCTGATCACCCCGTTCCGCGACGGCGCCATCGACCGCCCCGCGTTCAAGGCCCTGATCGACGCCCAAGTCGAGGCCGGGGTCGACGGCGTCGTCCCGGTCGGCACCACCGGCGAGTCGCCGACGCTCGACATGGACGAGCACATCGAGGTGGTCCGGCTGGCGGTCGAATACGCCGCCGGCCGCTGCCAGGTCGTCGCCGGCACCGGCGCCAACGCCACCAGCGAGGCGGTCGAGCTGACCCGCGCCGCCCAGGCCGCCGGCGCCACCGGCACGCTGCAGGTCTGCCCCTACTACAACAAGCCGTCGCAGGAGGGCCTCTACCGCCACTTCCGCACGATCGCCGAGGCCACCCCGCTGCCGCTCATGCTCTACTCGATCCCCGGCCGCTCGGTGATCGAGATCGCCGTCGCCACGGTCGCGCGCCTCGCCGCCGACTGCCCGACGATCACCGCGGTCAAGGAGGCCGGCGGCTCGGTCGACCGCGTCAACCAGCTCGCCCAGGCACTCCCCGATGACTTCGCCATCCTCTGCGGCGACGACCCGCTCACGCTGCCGTTCATGGCCTGCGGCGCCGCCGGCGTGGTCTCGGTCGCCGGCAACCTCGTCCCCGACGTCGTCGCCCGCCTCGTCCGCGCCTGCCAGAACGACGCCTACGACGAGGCGCTCGCGATCCAGAAGCAATACTACCCGTTGTTCCGCGGCCTGATGTCGCTCGACGTCAACCCGGTGCCGATCAAGACCGCCCTCGCCCTGCAGGGCCGCTGCACCGAGGAGTTCCGCCTGCCGCTGGCACCGATGTCCCCCGCCCCAAGGGAGGCGCTCAGGGAACTGCTCGGTTCCCACGACCTGCTCTAACCCCAGCCCGCCCCCCGCCCCATGCTCAAGCTCCTCGTCACCGGCAAGTCCGGCCGCATGGGCCAGGCGGTCCTGCAGGCCGCCGCCGCCGATCCCGCCGTCACCGTGGCCGCCACCCACGACGCCGGCGAGGACCTCGCCGCCGCGCTCGCCGCCGCCGACTGCGCGATCGACTTCACCGTGCCGGCGTTCACCACCGAGCTGGTGGAGGCGGCGCTCGCCCGCGGCACCCGGCTGGTCATCGGCACCACCGGCCACACCGACGCCCAACTCGCGGCGCTCACCCGCGCCGCCGCCTCGCTGCCGATCGTCCACGCCCCCAACTTCTCGGTCGGGGTCAACACCCTGTTCTGGCTCGCACGCCACGCCGCCCGGATCCTCGGCCCCGGCCACTTCGACATCGAGCTGGTCGAGATGCACCACCGCCACAAGATCGACGCCCCCTCCGGCACCGCCCGCCGCCTGCTCGAAATCCTCAACCGGGAAACCGGCGGCCCCTCGCAGCACGACCTCCGCCACGGCCGCGTCGGCAACACCGGCCCCCGCCCCGCCCGCGAGATCGGCGTCCACGCCCTGCGCGGCGGCGACGTCGTCGGCGACCACACCGTGGTGTTCGCCGCCGACGGCGAACGCGTCGAGCTCACCCACAGGGCCTCCTCCCGCCTCACCTTCGCCGCCGGCGCCATCCGCGCCGCCCGCTGGCTCGCCACCCGCCCCCCAGGCCTCTACTCGATGCAGGACGTGCTCAACCTCGCGTGAGACGCGGGACTGGCTGTTAGAAGCCCCCGGGTTCCACGCGCCGGCCCGCCCGGGGAGCGATCGCCTGTTAGCCCGCCACCCGATGTCCCCCCGCCCCCCAGGCGCAAACCCTTCCAACTTGAAACTTGAAACTTGAAACTTGAAACTTGAGCCTCGCCTCTGCGCGATCGCCCTCGGCTCGAACCTGGGCGACCGGCTGGCCAACCTGCGGGCGGCGCGCGACCTGCTGCGCGGGCTGGCGCACCCGGCGCGGCCGTTCCTGCAGGCGCCGGTCTATCGGAGCGCGCCGGTCGGTTGCCCGCCGGGCGCGCCGGAGTTCCTCAACACCGTGGTCGCGTTCCACTGGGCCGGGGACGCGCGCCGGCTCCTGAGCGCCACGCAACGGGTCGAGGCCACCCTCGGCCGGCCGCCACTGCGCGCGGCCAACGCCCCGCGCCCGATCGACCTCGACATCCTCGCCTGCGGGAACGAGCGGGTCGCCACCCCCGGGCTGACGCTCCCGCACCCGCGGCTCACCGCCCGCCGCTTCGTCCTCCAGCCGCTGGCCGACATCCTGCCCGGGCTGGTCCTGCCCGGCGACCGGCTGACGATCGCCGCCCACCTCGGGCGCCTGCCCGCATGCGAGCCGCCGCTCGTGCTGGCCGCGGCCGACTGGTGAGGCCCGCCGGGCTGGCCGCGGCTGCGGCTTGCCAGCCCGCGGCCGGGAACCGACAGTCGGCGCATGCCCACCTCCGCCGAGAAGGCCGCCGCGCTGCGCGCCCGCAAGGGCGGGCGGCCGATCGCGGCCCTGACCGCCTACGACTACCCGACCGCCCGCCTGCTGGATGAGGCGGGGGTCGACCTGCTGCTGGTCGGCGACTCGCTCGGGATGGTGGTGCTCGGGTTCCCGGACACCACGCGGGTGACGCTCCACCACATGCTCCACCACACCGCCGCGGTCGCCCGCGCCCAACCCCGGGCACTGGTGGTCGCCGACCTGCCGATCGGCACCTATCCGGACCCGGCCACCGCGCTGATCAACTCCCGCCGGCTGGTCGACGCCGGCGCGGGCGCGGTGAAGCTCGAGGGCGGGGTGCGCCAGGCCGACAAGGTGCGCACGATCGTCGCCGACGGGATCCCGGTGCTCGGCCACCTCGGCATGCTGCCCCAACGGGTGCTGGAAGAGGGCGGCTACCGGCGCAAGGGAAAGACCCCGGAACAAGTCGACGCCCTGCAGGCGGGCGCCCGCGCACTGGTCGCCGCCGGCGCCTTCGCCATCGTGCTCGAAAGCGTCGTCCCGGCGGTGGCCCGCGCGCTCACCGCCGCGCTGCCGGTGCCGACGATCGGCATCGGCGCCGGCACCAACACCTGCGACGGCGAGGTCGCCGTGTTCACCGACGTGGTCGGCTCCTTCCCCTGGTTCGTGCCGCCGTTCGCCACCCCGCTGGCCGACACCGCCGCCGTGATCCGCAACGCCGCCTGCCGCTGGGCCGCACGGGTCCACGGCGGCTGAGGCCACCCCGCCACCCGATGCCCGCCCCCGAGCAAGACCCCGCCCTCGCGGCGCGCATGCGCGCCCTGGGCCTGCGCGAGGAGGACCTGTTGGAACGGTTCGTCCTCGGCTCCGGCCCCGGCGGCCAGAAGATCAACAAGACCTCGTCGTGCGTGTGGCTCAAGCACCTGCCGACCGGCCGCGAGGTGAAATGCCAGGCCACCCGCTCCCGCGCCCGCAACCGCCTGCTCGCCCGCCACGGACTGTGCGACCTGCTCGAACACGCCGCGGCCGCCCGCGAGGCCGCCCGCCGCCAGGCCGCCGCCAAACGCCGCCGCCAGCGCCGCCAACGCTCCCGGCAATCAAAACTCCAGTCCGTCGCCGACAAGCGCCGCCAGTCGCTCAGGAAATCCCTCCGCCGCCGCCCACACGCCGATGACTGACCCGATCCCGCACGAAGACAATATCTCACATCGCGTCCGGTTATGCTTGCATTTTCCCCATCCGCCGTTCCGGCCCTTGCGGTTGTCGTTTCCGCGGCCGTCGCGTTCGGCGGCCCGGACCCAGCCGCCGCACCGGCGGCGGGCGGCCTCGGAGACCGCGGCCGCAGCTACGCCGTGGTGGCGGCGGAAGGCACGCTGCAACATCCCGGCTGGAAGGGCGTTGTCGATGCCCTCCGCGGGAAACACGCGGCGCGGGTCTTCACCTATGCCCGCGGGATCGAGGGGCCCGCACACCCGGGGCTGAAGGGGCTGCAGGCCGTGCTGGCGGAGATGCGGCCCGACTTCGTGTGCTTCGTCGCGCGGCCCGACGAGCTGGCCGCGACCGTCGAGGTCCGGGTGCAGGCGCCCGATGGACGCGCGACCCGGATGCCCTTCTGCGGCATCTTCTATCACGAGGCCGGCGCGCTGATGCGCTCGCTCGGCGACGGCCGCTTCGAGCACGCACAGTGGGCGATCCTCACCGGCGCCTCGCCCGCCGACGCCATCCGGGTCGTCTTGGCGGAGCCGCTCACCGTGCGGTCGGGGCTGTCGCACGTCGGCGGCGGCTGGCTCGACGAGATGGAGTCGGGCGTTTCGTTCAGCGAGACGAACCAGGGGGAAAAGCACGTCAAGGCCCACGGCGCCCCGCACCGGATCGTCGAGGGCCCGAAGGACACGACCGGACAGTACGTGCAGGCGCTGAACTCCAACAAGGTGGACATGGTCTCGAGCAGCGGCCATGCGACCGAGGACGACTGGGAGATGGGCTACAGCTACAAGAGCGGCAGGATCGCGACCGCCTCGCTGATCAGGGGGCTGCCCGAACCGGCGCCGTCAAAGCTCCGCGACCTCGCCGCCGCCCCGCGGCCCGCCGCCGGGACCGGCAGGCTGTTCGGCCTCGACACGGCGGGCGCCATCCACCCGCTGGCGACCAACAACCCGAAGGTCTACTACGCGGTCGGCAACTGCCTGATCGGCCGCGTCAGCGGCGACGATTGCATGCTCCTGGGCTGGATCCACCACGGGGCGATGCAGTTCTTCGGGCACGTCGGCGTGCAGCTCCGCTCCTGTCATGCATGGGGCATCGCCGAGTACTTCCTGCAGCTCCAGGGCCGGTTCACGTTCGCCGAGGCGGTGTGGCTCAACCGGCAGGCGCTCTATCTGGAGGAGGGCCGCATGAACGAGGAGGAGCTGCGGCAGAAGTACCTGTGCTGCCGCAACTCCCAGCCCCTGCCGGCCGGCGGCAGGCTGTTGTGGGAAACCGCCGTGCTCTACGGCGATCCCGCATGGGAGGCGCGGCTGCATCCGGTCAGGGAGCCGCTCTACGACCAGGCGATCGAGCGCAGGCCCCTGCCCGACGGCCGCGAGGAGCTCACCTTCACCGCCACGATGCGCCGCGAATCCCTGCCCACCCGGCCGGCCGCGTTTCTCCTTCCGCCCGCCAGGGTGTCCGACGTCGAGGTCGGGCAGGGACCCCAACACCTCGCCGTGGCCGGCAACCTCGCCCTCGTCCCGTTCTGGCATGCCGGCGACCCAGTCCCCCCCGCCGGCAAGGTCTTCAAGGCGGTCGTCTATCTGAAACGCAGGCCGCTCAGGTGACCGTGGGCGGGTCAGGCGTTGATCCCGAAGTGGGGGGCAGATCCAGCACACCCATCCGCTTGGGCTTGCCTGAACGGGCGGAACGGGTTCAACTATGGGCCCAATCGCCATGAAACGCCGCATTCCCCTCGCCGTGGCCCTGGCCGCGTGGGCAACCTTCGCCGGCTCCGCCGCGTCCCAGGCGCCCCTGCAGTGGCACTTCGAGTCCAGCGGCGGCGTGCCGGTCAAGCTCGTCTGGCAAAGCGAGACCGGGCGCTCGTACGACCTGTTCCAGTCGCCCGACCTCACCGGCTGGGTGCACGTCGACGGGTTCCCGAAGCCCGGCACCGGCGGGGCGATGGAGCACCCGTTTGCCGCCGGGACGCGGGGCTACTTCCGGATCGTTTCGGAACCCGCGGCCGGCGACGGCATGGTGCTGATCCCGGCGGGCGGGTTCCTGATGGGCGACCCGTCGGATCCGCCGGTGGGGAGTTCCGCCGAGCTGCCGGTGCACACGGTGCACGTGAGTGCATTCTACATGGCGGCCTGCGAGGTGACCAAGGCGCTGTGGAACGAGGTGGCGGCCTGGGCGGAGGCCAACGGCTACGACATCGGCGTGGCAAGTGCCTACGGCAAGGCCCCGGATCACCCGGTCTGCAGGGTCACGTGGCATGAATGCGTGAAGTGGTGCAATGCGCGCAGCGAGAAGGAACTCCTGACCCCGTGCTACACGGTGGCCGGCGCCGCCTACCGCAGCGGATTCCACGTGCCGGACTGCGACTGGAATGCCGACGGCTACCGCCTGCCGACCGAGGCGGAGTGGGAGAAGGCCGCGCGCGGCGGCCTGGCCGGGCTGAACTTCCCGTGGGGCGACACGATCAGCCACGACGAGGCGAACTACTGCTGCTTCTCCATGGACGGCGTCACCAATTCCTACCCCTACGACGTGGCATTCCGGCCCGACGGCTGGAACTACTACTACCATCCCCTCTACTATGATTATAGTAGTGACTACTCGACCTCCCCGGTCGGCAGCTTCGCGCCGAACGGCTACGGGCTCTGCGACATGGCCGGCAACCTGTCCGAGTGGTGCTGGGACTGGCAATCGGCCAGCTACTACGCCTCCTCGCCGGCGACCGACCCGCGCGGGCCGGATTCCGGCACGATCTGGCGGATCCAGCGCGGCGGCAACTGGTCCGACCATGCCGACCAGTGCCGTGCATCCAGCCGCGCGCCCGGCTACGTGGGCGCGGACGACACCGGCGGCAGGAACCTCGGGTTCCGCCCGGCCCGCAGTGCGGCCCCGTGACCGGCCGCGGGCGCGCCGGAGCCGCGGCCGGTTCCAACAACCCGCTCCAGCATCCGGCAGCCCGGACGCCCGCGGGCTCCGGCCGGGATGCGGGGGGCGGCTACTCGGCCAGCCCGTCGATGTTGGCGGCGAACGCCTCGTCGAGCAGCTTCTGCAGCGGGCGCTGGCGGCGTTCGGCGGCGGCGTGGAGTTTCAGGAACTGGCCCAGGGTGAGCGCCCGCTGGGCCTGCACCTGCGCGGCGTCGGGGATCTTGAGCCACTCCTCGCGGGCCTTGGCGAGCTGCGCCTCGCCGAGGCCGAACGTGCGCAGCACGCCGGTGGCCATCAGGCAATCGCCGGCCGGGTTCATGTGCACGCCGTCGACGGTGAACACGCTGCCCGGGGCGGCCGCCGCCTTGAGGCCGGCCCACATGTCCGCGTTGAGGTCGGCCAGCAGGCACTTCTTCCCGGCGGCCAGGCGGCGCAGGAACTCGTTGTAGCCGGCGAGCTTGGCGTTCTCCGGGTTGTCCTGCTCGCCGATCACCGTGGCGGTCAGGATCATCACCTTGATCCCCGCGGCCTGGCACTGGTCGACGAGCGCGGTGATGTTCGCCTGATACTGCGGCAGCGGCACCCCGTTGGCACCGTGCCAGACGTCGTTGACCCCGCAGCTCAGCGTCATCCACACCGGCTTCTTGTCGATCACGTCGCGCTGCACGCGCGCCAGCATGTCGTTCGACTTGTGGCCGCTGATCCCCGCCGGGATCGGCGTCGCCTTGATGCCGTTGGCTTCCAGCCCGCTGATCACCAGGCGGACGTAGCCGGCCGGGTGCTCCCAGCCGCCCTGGGTGATCGAATCGCCGAGGAATGCGATCGACTCGCCGGTCTTGACCGCGACCGTGCCGGCCGCGGCCGGGCAGAGTGCGACGGCGAGCAGGGCGAGGGCCAGCGGGGTGGTGGAGGGGTGGCGTGGGCGGATCATGGTGGTGTGTGGTTCGGGTGATGGCGCCGGCCTGCGCCGGCATCCGGGCGCGGCAGGGAATCGGGCGCGAAATGCAGTGCTACCCCTGCGGCGCGGGCACCTTGCGGAACTCCGCGGGCTTGTCAAACAGGTCCTTGCCCTCGGCCAGCGCCGCGGTCAGCGAGGTGCGGAACCGGGCGCCCCCGCTGCCCGGGTCCAGCTTGGCCGTGTCCAGCAGCTGCCACGTTAGCCGGTCGCCGTCGCGCTGCCACCTGACGAGGAGGTAGGGGTTCTCGGCGGCGGCCACGCCCTTGGCGTCGCCGACCAGCTCGAGCTCGAGCAACTCCGGGCGCACCTCGAGCACCGGGTGGCCGGTGAAGTACCAGTGCGCCCGTTCCGCGCCGTCCTGGAACTCGTAGTCGACCAGCAGGCGCTGGCCGCGGGTGCGGTGGACGACGAGGAAGGCATCGTGCTCGCGCCCCTGCACCGCCGGGTCGGCGGGCTGGTGCCAGCGGCCGAGGATTTCATCGGGGATCCTGGCGTCCGCGGCGGGGCCCAGCGGTTCTTCGTACTGGCACCCGGCGAGGCCGGCGGCCAGCGCGGCGAGGAGCGGCAGCAATCGGTGGCGTTGCATGCCGCCATCCTACCACCGTGCGGGCGCGGCCTCAAAGGCAATCGCGCCGGCCCCGGGGGCGCGGCGCGCAAACATGAACAAAGCCATGCAGCGCAGGCGTTAACCCCTCGGTCCCGTGACCAATCCACATCAATGAAACTGCTCCCATGCACCGTGCTCGCCCTGGCCGCCGCCCTGTTGCCCGCGGCCGCCAAGGACAAGGACGAGGAAGACAAGGCCGCCCCCGATGCGAGCGTCTCCCAGGTCCGCTGGGGCGAGGTCGTCAACGACGTCGCCTTCGATCCCAAGGATGTCGAGGGCAAGGTGGTCGTCGTCGAAGAGTGGGGCGTGAACTGCGGCCCCTGCATCGCCAGCCTGCCGGACATGGCGAAACTGGCCAAGCGCTACGCCAAGAAGGGCCTGGTGGTCGTCGGCCTCGAGGTCCAGGGCGGCACCGAGGACGAGATCCTCGACCTGCTCAAGGAGGCCCGCGTCAAGTACCCGGTGACCAAGGGCGGCAACGCCCCGGTCTCCACCGGCGGCATCCCCCACGCCTGCATCTTCGGCACCGACGGCAAGCTGATCTGGCACGGCCATCCCGCCGACGATGACTTCGAGCGCCAGTTGAAGAAGGCGCTGCGCGCCGTCGAGAAGGAGTAAACCTGGAAACGGGAACAGGAACCGGGGATTACGAGGATCTCGAGGATGATCAAAGGGTTGCGAACAAGCTTCCGATCATCCGTTGGGTGTGGGCATCACGCTTGCCAAGTCATTCTGAATCAACGTAATCCCCGCAATCCCCGGTTCTCATTTCCGACTTCAGGGTAAACCACCCACCGCCGCCGCGGCCGCGCAGCTCAGCCGAACACGATCCGGCAGATCGCGACCGCCGCGATCACTCCGGCGAGGTCGGCCAGCAGGCCGGCCGCGATCGCGTGCCGGGTGCGGCGGATGGCGACGGCCCCGAAGTAGACGGTGACCACGTAGAACGTGGTCTCGGTGCTGCCGAACACCGTCGCCGCAATGCGCGCGATCAGGCTGTCGGGGCCGTGGGTCGCCACCAGCTCGGTGAACAGCCCCATCGAGCCGGAACCGCTGAGCGGGCGCATCAGCACCATCGGCAGCAACTCGGCGGGCATCCCGATCGCACCGAGGGCCGGGCCGAGCCTGGCGGTCAGGATGTCGATGCCGCCGGCGCTGCGGAACATACCGACGGCGACGAGGATCGCGGCCAGGAACGGGATGATGCGCACCGCCACCTGAAACCCCTCCTTCGCACCCTCGGTGAATTCCTCATACACCGGCACCTTGCGCAGGTGCGCATAGAGCGGGAAGAACGCCAGCAGGAAGGGCACCGCCAGCAACGAGAGCGACTCGACCGCGCGCACCGGCAGCGAGGCCGCCGCCCCCGCCGCCGGCCACGCAACCAAGCGGATGAGCAGCCAGCCGAAGAACACCGCCAACGCCAGCAGCAACAGCCGCCCGGCCGGCGTGAGCGGAGCCGGTTCCGGCCACTCCGCGGCCGCCTCCGGTTCGCCGGCCTCCTCGCCGGGCGCCTCGCCGGGCGCCTCCCCGGCGGCGGCGGGCGCCGCCCCGGCCGGTGCCGCGATCCGGAACCACGGCGCGCGTTCCAACAGTTTCACCGCGGTGATGCCGGCGGCGGTCGAGCAGACGGTTGCGAGGAAGGCGGTGCCGACCACGGCGGTTGGGGCGGCCGAGCCGGCGGAGGCGAGGATGGCGATGGCGGTGGCGGGGATGAGCTGGACCGAGCTGGTGTTGATGGCGAGGAAGGTGCACATGGCGTTGGTGGCGGTGCCCGGGTGGGGGTTGAGCCGCTCGAGGTCCTTCATCGCGCGCAGGCCGAGCGGGGTGGCCGCGTTGGCCAGGCCCAACATGTTGGCGGCGATGTTCATCAGCATCGAGCCCATCGCCGGGTGGTCGGGCGGCACGTCCGGGAACAGCCGCCGCATCAGCGGGCGGAGCAGCAGCGCGAGGATCCGCACCAATCCCGAACGCTCGGCCAGCCGCATCACCCCAAGCCACAGCGCCATCACGCCGATCAGCCCGATCGCAATCTCGACCGCGGTCCGGGCCATCGCGAACGCCCCCTCGGTCACCTCGCCGAGCGTCCCGCCCAGCCCGCCGAGCACCACCGCCGCCACCACCAGCCCGAGCCAGATCCAGTTGAGCATGCGCGCAGGCTAGGCCGCCGGCTCCCGGTGGCACAAGCGCCCCGCTGGTGGCCGCCGCCGATCGTTCCCTGCTCGCAGCGCCTGCCGGTCCGGCCCATGATGCCGCCGGCGCCCGGGCCGCGGGCCCGGCACGAGGGCATGAACAGGAGGGGTTCTAACATCCAATGATGGCCGGTCGCACACCCGGTGGCCGCGGCGGCGTCCTGCGCCGCCGGCTCCGGTGGATCGCCCCGCCCGGCCTCGCCGGCCTTGTCGTCGCGGCGACGTTCTGCCTCTGCACGGGCCGCCGTTTGACGGCGCCGGCGACGCGGTTGGTGGGGCCGCCACCGGCCAACCTTGCGGCGACGCCGGTGCTGATCCCGAGCGGCTCCGGGTCGCAGCTCGCCGGCTGGCTGGCGGGGCCGGGCGACGCGCGGGCCTCGATCCTGCTGCTGCACGGGATCCGGGCCGACCGGCGCAGCATGTCGGGCCGGGCCGGATTCCTGTTGGCAAACGGCTACCGGGTGCTGCTGATCGACTTTCAGGCCCACGGCGAGAGCGCGGGGCGGCGGATCACGCTTGGCCAACTCGAGTCGCGCGACGCCGCGGCGGCGATCGGTTTCCTGCGCAACCGCTTTCCCGGGGCCCCGGTCGGGGTGATCGGCAGTTCGCTCGGGGGAGTGGCCACCGTGCTCGCGGCCCCCCAGGCCGCACCCGATGCGGCGGTGCTGGAAGCCGTGTTCCAGGACGTGCCAACGGCGGTCGGCAACCGGCTGCAGATGCGCTTCGGGCGGGCCGGCCGTTGGTTCACGCCGCTGCTCACTGCCCAAGTCGGTCCCACCTTGGGCGTGCCGCTCGAGGACCTCAGCCCGCTGCGCAGGATGCCCGCGTTCCCGGCGCCGGTGCTGGTGATCGGCGGCTCGCGGGACCGGCACGCCACGGTGGCGGAATCGGATGCCCTGTTTGCCGCCGCGCGCGGCCCGAAGGAGCGCTGGGTGGTCGAGGGCGCCGCCCATGTCGATCTCCACCGCCATGCGGGCGCCGACTACGAACGACGCGTCCTCGGGTTTTTCGACCAGCATCTTGGAACGCCCACCCCGCCCCGATGACCGTCCGCCCGCCAGCCACCGCCGCCGAATGGGACGCCTGCCACGCGCTGTGCTGGGACGTGCTGCGCAGGCCGTGGGGGCAGCCGCGCGGCAGCGAGCGCGACCCGCCGTCGACCCCCGCGCACCACCTGCTGGCCGAGGTCGACGGCCGCCTCGCCGGGACCGGGCGGATCCACCGGATCGACGCCCACACCTGGCAGGTCCGCTACATGGCGGTGGATCCGGAGCTGCGCGGGCGGGGGATCGGCGCGGCGATCCTCGCCGGGCTGTTGGACCACGCGCGCCGACACGGCGGCGGGCGGGTGTTCCTCAACGCCCGCGACGGCACCGCCGGGTTCTATCAGGCGGCGGGGTTCGCGGTGACGGGCGAGGGGCCGCTGCTCTACTCCTCGATCCGCCACCTGCGGATGGAACGGGAGCTGTGACCCCAAGAGGGAAAGTGCCGAACCACGGATTTCCGGATTGCACGGGTATCGGAGTGGCTTGGTTTCCCTCGCCTGTTCACCCGCCGGATGAATTCGTCTTCCATCGTAACTCATTCAACATCCGTGCAATCCGTGTAATCCGTGTTAGCCGTGTAATCCGTGGTTTTCATTCCCGGATCCAGGTTGACACCCCCCCGCGGCCGGCCCCGCCCCCCGCCGGCCGCGCTCAGCGGTCGCGGAACAAGGGGTGCCCGGGCTTGGCCATGGTGACGTGCGCCGGCCGCAGGTAGCACGGCTCGGCCGGCACCGCCGCCAAGCGCCGGCGCTGGTCCTCCCCCATCCCCAGCCACGCCGCAAGCAACCCCTGCGCCGAGGGGCGCGCGCTGACGATCCCGGCCCGCAGCGGCGCCGCCACCCCCAGCCGCTCCGGCGGGTCGAACGCCACCACCGGTTCGCGCGCCGCCTGCCCCGCCGCCACCCGCGCCTCGAGTGCCGCGGCGTCGCACAGGTCCGGACCGCTGAGCGCGCCGTCGGGCGCCACCCGCGCCGTCCACCACGCGCCGCGCCGTGCGTCGCCCACGGCCAGGCTCGGCGCGCCGGCCCGCGCCTCGGGCGTCGCCAGCAGCGACGGCACGCCGGTCACCGGGCAGCCGCACACGATCCCCAGTCCTTGCGCCGCCGCGATCCCCACCCGCGTGCCGCTGTAACTCCCCGGGCCGGTGCCCACCAGCACCCTCGCCGGCACCGCCCCGCCGAGCGCCGCCAACGCCCGGCCCAGCGGCCCGAACAACGCCGAGTTGTGCCCGCGGCCGCCGGCGAATGGTTCCTCGTGGACCAACGCCCCGCCGCGCCACGCCGCGAGCGAGCCGTCGCCGGTGCTCGTCTCGATCGCCACCAACACGCCCTCGGCCATGCCGTCAGCATGACCTGCGCCGCTCCGCGTGACCAGCCCGCCGCGCGGCCGGCCTCAGCCGAGCTTCGGCTTGCCCGCCCGGCGCACCGTCCCGAACCGCTTTTGGAACTTGTCGATCCGGCCCGCCGTGTCGACGAACTGCTTCTGCCCGGTGTAGAACGGGTGCGAGTCCGAGGTGACGCCCATCGTGATCACGTAGTGCTCGACGCCGTCGATCGTCTCGGTCTTGTCGCTCTTCTTGGTCGAGCGCGTCACAAAGCGCGCCCCCGTGGTCATGTCCACGAACACCACGGGATGATAGGCGGGGTGAATCTTCGGTTTCATGGCAGTGGCCCCGGCTACGGTTCCAACGCAGCGGGGCCGGGAGCTTGCACGATCCCCGCCCGCTGTCAAGCCGCCGGCAACTCGATCGCCTGCGCCAGCCGCCGCAGCCACTCCAGCCCCTCCCGGGCGTGCGCCAGCCACGCCGACCCGAAGTCCGCCAGGCTCAGGCCGTCCGAGGCCACGCACAGCAGCACCGCCAGCACCAGCAGGTTGGCCAGGCAGATGATCACCAGCGAGAGGAAGGTCCCGTTCTCCTGCAGGTCCGGCTGGTCCCGCGGGATCATCCACCCCGTCCACAGCATGTGGAACGCCCACGTCCACCCGGTCAGCCAGTAGGCGATCTTCTCGGCATGGGACGGCAGCGGCAGGGCAAACTCCAGCACCGCGTAGACCGCCAGCACCACCACCGACCAGAACGGCACGAAATACGGCGCCAGCGCGATCCAGATGTTGGTCTTGTTGGTCGTCACGTAGCCCCCATCCAAGGTCACCTGCCAATCGGTCACCCGCCCCCGGAACAACACGATGAACAGGATGTGCGTCAGTTCGTGCCCCAGCACATACAGGTACAGGAACCCCCGCCGCAGCAGCCCGGTCCAGAACCACCCCCCCATCAGCAACACCCCGGTCGCAAAGTACCAGAATGCCGCCGTCGCCCAGAACTGTTCCCGCATCGTCGCGTCCGCCAGCACCGACAGGAACGTCCACCCCGTCACCACCAGCGGCCCCACCAGCAACGCCGCCAGCCACATCCGCAGCCCCTGCACCCACCACGCCGCCGGCACCACCACCTCCTCCCCCACCGCCGTCGCGATCGCCGCCTGCACCAGTTTCTCACCCCGCCGCCCAAGCCGCCGGTTCGCCCGCTCGTGCGCCCGCGCATTCGCCTCCCGCAACAACCCCCCCAGCCCGCGCCCGCGCGCATCCCCGCCCCCGCGACGCCGCCGCCGCACCCCACCACCACGCTGGCCGCTCCGGTTCGCCATCCGTTCGCCGGCAAGTTGAATATCAGGCAAGGCCGAAAAATCAAGAGCGCCGCACGACACCCTGCCTCAGCGGCCCCCGCCGCGCGCCTCGGCGCGGAACCGCGACGGCGTGATCCCGAAGTGCTGGCGGAACTGACGGCCGAAGTGGTCCGGGTCCTCGTAGCCGACCCGCGCCGCCACCTGCTGGATCGGCAGCGGCTCGCCCCCGAGGATCTCGCACGCGCGCTGGAGGCGCAGCCGGATCAGGAAGTTGAGCGGCGGGCTGCCCGTCGCCAGCCGGAACAGCTCGGTGAAACGCCGCGCCGACATCCCGGCCGCCCGCGCCATCGCGCCGATCGTCCACCGCCGCCCCGGCTCCTCGCGCAGTTGCCGCAGCACCGCCAGCACCTTGTCATCCGCCCGCCGCGCCTGCCGGTCGCGCGCCCGCGCCCGCAGCCGCACCTCGCCCAACAGGCGCGCGAACGCGGTGGCCAGTGCCAACAGGTCGGGGTCGGCCAGCCCGTGGCGGGCGTGGCGGCGGGCCTCCTCGAGGCATTCGTGCAGCGGCCCGGGCGCGGGCACGTGGAGCACCGGGGCGCCGCGCGACCAGCCGCTGGCGGCCGCGAAGTCGGCGGCCCGCTCGCCGCCGAAGTGGAACCAGACGACGCTCCACGGCGCGATCAGGTCGGCCTCGTGGCGGTGCCCCTCGCCCGGCGGCAGCAGCACCAGATCGCCGGCTTCGAGCTGCCAGCGCCGGCCGTCCCACTCGACCGCGCCGATGCCCGCCACGCAGCCGATGAGCACCCATTCGGCGGTTCCGCGCGGCCGCCGCACGTTGTGCCCGGGCGCGGCGGTGAAGCGGCCGAAGCGGGTGACCAACAGGTCCCTGACCACCGGCAGGCCCGTGGCGCGGGCCACCACCTCGGCCGGCACCACCACCAGCAGACGGCCGGACGTCCCTTCGGGTTGGGCGCGGGCCTGATCCATCGGCGGAATGATCCACGCCTTGGCGCGATCCGGCAAGCCGGACCCGCGGGCGCCGGTGATTCCGGGCGCCGGACAAGCGGCGGCGCAACCGCGGTGCGCAACCGCGGGGTTGAGGTTTGCCCCGCGCCGCGGCAGGCTGCCTGCATGCACGAGTGCGCGATCCTCGGACGCACCAAGGGGCCGTGGGACGAACCGCGGCGCTGGCTGGTGCTGGCCCCCCACCCGGACGACTTCGACACCGTGGCGGTGACCCTGCGGCGCTTCGCCGCTGCCGGCTGCGATCTCTGGCTCGACGTGCTGACCGGCGGCGCCAGCGGGGTCGAGGACGCATTCGTGAGCGGGTGGGACGCAAAGACCGCGGCGCGGGAGGCGGAGCAGCGCGCCAGTTGCCGGATCTTCGGCCTCGCCGACGGGCGCATCCGGTTCCACCGCTTCCCCGAGGACGGCGACGGCCACATGCTCGACAACGACGGGAATGCGGATCGGGTCGGGGCGATCCTCGACCGCGCCGGACCGGATGGCGTGATCCTGCCGCATGGCAACGACTCGAATGCCGACCACCGGCGGACGGCGCGGTTCTTCGGGCGCTGGGCCGCTGGTGCCCGGCGGCCGCTGGTCGCGCTGCTGGTCCGCGACCCGAAGACGCTCGGGATGCGGCTCGATCTCGTGGTCCCGTTCGGCGCGCAGGAGGCGGAGCGCAAGGCGGAGCTGCTGCGCTGTCACCGCTCGCAGCACGAGCGGAACCTGCGGGTCCGCGGCCACGGGCTCGACGCGCGGATCCTCGAAGTGAACCGGGCGATCGCGGCGGAAGCCGGCCTGGTGGAACCGTTCGCCGAGGGGTTCGAGGTCTCCCTGATCGGCTGAACCGAAACCACATCCGGCGCTTGACAGGGGGCGCAACGTGTAACATGATGTGTCACATGAAGACAGTCACCATCCGGCAGGTCCGTCACGACTTCAGCGCGGTGCTGGCGCTGGTCGCGCAAGGGGAGGAGGTCACGGTGTTGAACCGGACCCGCCCGGTCGCCCGCATTTGCCCGCCGCGCCCCGAGGTCCCGGCGAAGCTGAGGATGCCGGACTTCGCGGCCCGCGCCAAGGCCATCTTCGGGGATGCGAAGCTGATGCCCAACATCATCCTTGAAGAACGGGAGGAAAGGCAATGGTAGCCTACGCGGACACCAGTTTCCTGTACTCCCTTTACGGACATGACCCGAACAGCGCACTGGCACGGGCGACGGTTGCCGCGCTCAAGGTCCCGCTCGCCATCACCTTGTTGCAGCGCCATGAACTGCGCAACGCCTTCCGGCTTGCACGGTTCAGGAAGGTCATCACATCGGAACGCTGCGAGGCCGTGCTTGCTGCGGTGGAAGCGGACACCATGGCGGGAGTGCTGCTTGAAACCCCCGTTGCATGGGCGGAGGTTTACGCCGAAGCCGAGACCCTCAGCGCGGCGCACACGAAATCCCTCGGGACACGCGGCTTTGACGTGCTGCATGTGGCGGTGGCCATCGCCCTCGGAACCCGGATCTTCCTGACCTTCGACGCCCGCCAGAAAGCCCTTGCGGTGAAAGCCGGGTTGAAGGTCAAGCCATAGGTCCAACAGGCCCGACATGCGCATCGTCGGGCGCGCCCCGGGGCCGGCGGCCGGCCGTCATGGGCCGCCGCCACGGCAGCTCAGAACCTGTATTCGAACCCCAGCAGCAGCCCGTGGCTCGTGACATCGTAGGTGGTGCCGCCGCTGGTGTAGTCGGTGTCGATGGCGCGGTAGCCAAGTCCCACCGAGGCGTGCTCCGTGAGGCGGCAGCCGAGCACGACCATGGCCTGCCAGGTGAGGTCGGACGAGACATCGAAGCCGCCGATGTCGGCCAGCGCGCGGACGAAGAACCTGTCGGTCAGATCATGATGGATGCGGAAGCCGATGATGGGATCGACCCAGGTCTTTTCGGCGGAGCCACTGTAGTCCACGATGCCGAGGACTTTCCCGGTGATTTCCACGTCCGTCTCCATCCAGTTGACCCGGGCCCCGGCGAAGGCGTCCAGACGCGTCGTCGGCTGATCGACGAGGTTGTAGAACACGGCGAAGTTGCCGATGAACTGCTCGATCTGGGAGTCGAAGTCGGCCCGCCGGGTGGAGAGGGAGGGTTCCAGTTTGGCATAGAAGAGATCGCTCATGAAACTCCACCGGCCTTTGCCGACTTCGACCAGCCCCATGAAGCTGAGCTTGAGGTTGTCGAAGATCTTGTCGAACGGGACATCCACCGGCACGGTGGTGCCGCCGAAGACCATTTCGCCGTCAAGGCGGGTGGTCCAGATATACATCGAGGTGCCGACCCGCCAGCCGGATTCGGTGGTGGTGATCAGCCCGGTGTTGCCGAGCGACGGCGCGGTGGTGCCGGCGGCGGCTGGAATGGCGGGGAGCAGGAGGGCGGCTGCGATGATGGATTGCGTTTTCATGGGGTATTCGGAGTTGTGGTTCCTGAAGTGAGGCGCCGGAACCGGCTGGCCTGGTTGAGTTCGACCGGGCGGGTCTAACGGCGCCTGCCACCGCCACCGCCGCCGTGGGCACCACCGCCTCCTCCGCCGCGGGCGCCGCCGCTGGGAGCGGAGCGCTGGAATGACTGGGCGCGCTGGGTTTGGGCGCTGCCGCGCTCCCGGGAACGCGCCATCGAGTCGAGCGATTGGCGGCTGGTGGTTTGCGGCTGTGCTGTCGGGCGCTGCGGCTGGGTGCTGGGGCGCTGCGGCTGGGTGCTGGGCTGCGGCTGGGTGCTCGGGCGCTGCGGTTGGGTGCTCGGGCGTTGCGGTTGGGTGCTCGGGCGTTGCGGTTGGGTGGCTGGCCGCTGCGGCTGGGTGGAGGTCTGGGTGCCGGCACCGGCCTGGCGTGTGGGTTGCTCGGCCGGTTGCCAGCCGCTGCCGGTGTTGGTGCTCCAGTTGCCGTCGGCGTCCTTCTTGTAGACATTGCCGTTACGGGCGGCGTAGACGTTGTCGTTTTTCGTTTTGGCGACGCCACCCTGCCCGTACCTGGTATCCCATGCCGCGGCACCGGTCCCTTGGTTGGTGCGGACGCCGGCCGCGGAACCTCGCTCTCCTGAGACATACCCTCCGGCGGCGGCTTTGCCGGTCACCGGATTGTAGGCGGCGGCACGGCCGGCGGAGCCGTAGGCGGTGCTGACGCGGCCGCCGGCGGCTGAGGCCCCGGTGTAGGGGTTGTAAGCACGGCCCCCGGAGACCGTGCCGTAGGGGGTGGCGCGATATCCCTTGGCGGCATAGGTGCCGGTGTAGGGGTTGTAGGCCTGGCGGTAGCCGGCGCTGCCATACGGGCCGTAGGCATAGGCCCCGCGCGAATAGGTACCGGTGGCGGGATTGTAGGCGGCGGCGTAGCCGGCTCCGCCGTAGGGGCCGTAGACGCGGCCGGCCGCGCCGTAGTAGCCGCCGTAGCCGTAGTGATAGACCGCACCGCAACCATAGGAATACCACGCGGCGGGCGGGTAGCAGTAGTGATCGTCCCAGTCATCGATGACCGCCGCGGTGAGCAGTCCGGCGCCGAACATCAGCACGCCGGTGGCGGCGACATACTCGCCGCTGTAGCCTGCGGTCTGGGTGTAAACCACGGTGTCGGGAGTGGATTCCTTGACGGTGACATACGTCACGTTGTGCGCCGGGCTGGAGACCGGGATGGTGTAAATGGCGGGCGGCACCTCGGTGCACCATGACCACGGCCCGGTGGCCGCCTTGGCGGAGAACCACACGCCCTGGTCACAGCAGTAGTAGCCGTTGTCCACCAGGAACACCGAGTACGGCGAGTTGATCGCGTATTTCACGGTGGTGGGGGGAATGGGCTGGAAAACGGGCTCGCCCTTGTAGGTCACCTCGAGGTTCGGGGGCTTGGCGGAGTCCACGAAGGTCGATTGCGGGACGGAGGCGAGCAGCACCGCGTCCTGCGCCTCCTCGGTGCCGGGCACGGTGGCCTTGACGAAGGCGAGCGGGTGGTCGTCCGGGATTTTCTGGAAATCCCCGGGCAGGTCGCTGCTGGCGGCTTCCCACGGGCCATCGAGCTTGGGCGCGCGGAACCAGCGGCCGGCAACCTGATAGTAGAACCTGCCGCCGGCGGAATCGAGCAGCAGCAGGCTCTCGGTGTTGGCGACCTCCAGCAATCTGGTGCCGGGGATCGGCTTGTATTCGGGATCGCCCGCGGTGATCAGCAACTCGGCGGGTTCCTTGCTGGCGTACACGTGCTCGGCGACTTCCGCTTGTTTGGCGGGAATGTGCTTGCGGACTTCCGCCCAGTTGTCGTCGGCGGGAAGCCTGGTGAGCTTCTCGGGCAGCTCGGTGGCGACCGTCCACGGGCCATCGGCCGCGGTGGCGGTGAGCCAGTGGTCCTGGTTGAGAAGGTAGAACCCCTTCGTCGACGGCTGGTAGAACACATCCCAGTTGGTGTTGAGCGCGAACATCAGGTCCGGATCGGACGCAACCACCGGCTTGAACTGCGGCTCGCCCATGAAGATGACGAGCACGGCAGGCTTGGCGCTGTAAAAGATCTTCGGCGGGGCGAGATTGACTTCCACGGGCTTCTGGACGGCGGCGGTCTGGGGGTCGAGACAGGCCAGCACGCGGTCGAGAGAGACGGTGATGAGGCTCTCGGCAGGCCGGATCGCGTCCACCGCATCGCGCAGCGACTTTCCCTCGGCTTCGGAAGCCCCGGCGAAGCGGACTTCGCGCTTGGTCGAGAACACCTTCACCACCCGGGTGGCCGGGTCCACCAGCGTCCGCGCCTCGATTTCGGCGACGCCGAACTTCGGTTCCTTCAGCACGCCCTCGACCTCGATGGCGCAGCGGAAGCGCATGGTGGCGTGGTCCTTCCACTCGTCCACCTGCGGTTGATAGACGGTGAGCTTCTTGCCCTCGGCGGCGAACTCGCGCGGCCAGCCGGGGTCCTCGACCGGTGGCGGGGCCTCCTCGGCGCGGCCGATGGAAAGGGCGCACCATGCCGCCGCGACGGGCAGGATGGTGGTGATGCGGCGGGCGATGGCATTCATGGGCTGGTCTGTTTCGGGAACAGGAAGGCAAGCCCGCAGCGGATGCCCCACTCGGGCCCGTCGTCCGGCTTTTCGGCGTAGTAACGCGCGCCGACGAAGGCCTGCACGGGCTGGCCGGCGATCTTGAACAACTGGGAGACCTGGAAGTTGACCGGCACCGTCCACTGGTCGTTCGACCAGTCGTAGGTGGTTTCCGTATTCAGCGAGAGAGTGGTATGCAAGGCCTTCCTGGTCGATGACGGGGAGGATGGTGCGGGAAATGACATTCCAATCCTCGCTGATGCCGAAGGGGATGACGGGCTGGATGTTGGTGCGCCAGATGGTGCCGTCGCCGGGGCCGACGCCGAAATCGACGTTGCCTTGGATGGGCAGGCTGATGAGGTCGGAGATCGGGTTGGCGAGTTTTTGGACGAGATCCGCTTCCTGGGCGTGGAGGACGGTGCTGGCAAGGGCCAGGGCGGCGATGGCTGCCGTCGCTTGCATGGTTTTGTTGGCTTGTTTTCCTGGGGCTTACTTCTTCGCCTTGAAGGGGCCGTCATCGGTCAGGATCACGCCGTTCTCCGCGACGTATTTGTCCCACAGAGCGAGCAGCGCGTTGGTTCTTTCAGGCTCCTGTTTGGCGAGATCCGTGGTTTCGCCGGGATCGGTCTTGAGGTTGAAAAGCTCCCACTCACCACTGCCGCCGGCAGTTTTCTGGATGAAGCAGAGTTTCCAGTCGCCTTGGCGGATCATGCGGTTTCCGAAAAGCTCCTCGCCGATCCAGTCTTCGCTCGTGCGCACCGATTCGGTCTTGCCGGTCAGCAGCGGGGTGAGCGACTTGCCGCGCAGCGGCGCGAGTTTCTTATCGGTCTCGGACGGATGCTTCGCTCCGGCGACGTCGAGGAACGTGGGGACCAGATCGGTCACGTGCATGACGGCGGGCTTGATCGCTCCCGCGTTTTTCACACCGGCTCCCGCGAAGATCACCGGGGAGGCGATGCCGCCTTCGGACGTCCAGGCTTTGTAGAAGCGGAACGGGGTCGAGCCGACTTGCGCCCACGCGGCACCGTAGTCCACCGCCGAGCCCTTGCGGCCCCAATTCTCGGGGCGGTTATCGAATTGCTCGAAGAACCACTTTCTGGCATCCTCGCTGAAAACAGTCTCGACCAATGTGCCAAGCTCGACGGGTTCCGCGCCGTTGTCTGAAAGGAAAACCACCAGGGTGTTCTCATACTGCCCCGTTTGCTTGAGATGATTGATCAAGCGGCCGATGTGATGATCCATGTTCGCGAGCATTGCGGCATAGACCTCCATGCGGCGCGCGGAGAGTTTCTTCTGCTCGGGCGCGAGGGTTTCCCATGCGGGGACGCTGGGCACGCGAGGCGAGAGGACGGTGTCCTTGCCGACGATTCCCAATTCCTTCATGCGCTTGAGGCGCTCCTCACGAATTGCATCGTAGCCCTTGTCATAGACGCCCTTGTATCTGTCCAGCCAGTCGTCCGGCGCGGCGAAGGGCGAATGGACGGCCTGAAAGCTGAGGTAGGCGAAGAACGGCTTGCCATCCGCCCTGTGCTCCTCGTTGCTCTTGATGATGAAATCCGTGTAGGCTTCCGAGGAAAAGTGGTCGTCCGGCAGCTTGGCGAGCTTCTTGCCATTGAGGGTGAAGGTGAGCTTCGGGTGGGCGGGGTTTGGATACGTCATGTCGCTCCAGTTGCTGCCGCCGCCTTGCAGCAGCGTGAAATCCCGCTCGAAGCCCATCGCCGCCGGCCACTGGGACGGCTCGTAGCCCACGTGGGATTTCCCGGCCCAATACGTGTGATAGCCCGCCTCGCGCAACAGTTTTGCCACCGGCACGACGCGGTCGTTCAGATAGCCCTCATAGCCGGGCTGCCCCTTCTGGTTCGGCCCCGCGAGTTCATCCATGTTGCCGAAACCCGCCACATGGTGATCGCAGCCGGTGAGCAGCATCGAACGAGTGGGCGAGCAGGTCGGGGCGACGTAGAAACTCGTCGCCCGGATGCCGCTCTTGGCGAGCGCGTCGATGTGCGGCGTCTGGATCTCGCCGCCGAAGCAGGTGATGTCGGAGTAGCCCATGTCATCGGCGATGATGAGCAGGATGTTGGGTTTCTTCCCGCCAGCGTGAAGCGCAGAAACAGCGAGCAGTCCGGCGCAGAGCCCCGTGAGCGTTCGTGGCAATGTGTATGTGATCATTGGTGTTTGGTACGGAGTTTCCAATCCCTTTCATCATCACTTCACCTCGACGGTGATCTTCGGGATGCGGCCGGTGAATCTGGACTTGCGCTCGGAGCCGATGGCTTCGACGACGGGGGTGGCGAGGTCGATGCCGACGTCGGCGGTTTCGTCGGCGGAGAAGACCATCGCCTGGGTGTGCGGGATCCTGCCCTCGGCGACCTGCCTGCCGTCGACGAAGAGCGTGCCGGCGCCGCCCTTGCCGGGGCCGCCGCCGTCGTAGGCGAACTCGAAGCGGATCGTGTGCCTGCCGGCGGGCAGTTTTTCGGCGCCTGCGATGGTGGTCTGCTCCATGGCGACGTAGTTGTAGTGGTAGCCGGGAATGCCGTCCTTCACGTAGAGCGACCAGCCGCCGAAGCGTCCGCCCTGGGCGAGGAGGGTGCCGTGGGCGACGGTGCCCTCGGGGACCTCGACCTCGGCGGTGATGGTCATCGACTTGTTCTTGATGTTGAGGAAGGTGGGCGAGCAGACGGCGGTGGTATGGAAGTTGTTGTAGCACAAGCCCTGACCGGCGAGGCGGTCGAAGGTCGGCGTGGCCACCGGGCCGCCGAAGGCGCTGGTGCCGGCGAACCCGAGGTCGTCGATCAGCACCAGCAGCACGTTGGGCGCGCCCTCGGGGGCCTTGACCTCGAAGCGTGGCGGCGGGGTGGCGTTGCGGGCGTCGAGTTCGGCGCTCGGCTGGCGGGCTGGTTCCGGAATCGGCAGCACGGTGCGGTCGAGTCCGGCGGCCCCGGACGGAGCCGATCCGCAGCAGGTGACCGCGGCGACAAGGCTGGCGAAACGGACAGTGGCCGTCATGAGCGTGGCGGGCGGGAGCGCGCGGGCTGGCAACATCGTCGCGGGTGACACCGGGCGCGAGCCGCAAACGTATCCGGAATCCGAACCGAATCCGCTTGCCGGCGGGGGCCGGTGCGTACAAGAATGGACGTCGTGAATGGTGCGCCGCCGCCCGTCAGCGCGTCCCGGGTGTTGGAGCCCGGGTTGCTTGTCGCGGCCATCCGCCACGCCCGCCTCGACTGCTGCCAGGTCAGCCGCCGGTCGGCGCCGAGCGCGCTCGCGCGGGTCGTCTGCCCGCACGAGTGCCTCGATTTCGCCGCCTTGGGGCCGGCGATGCTGTTCCGCGGCCCGCTGGCGCCCGACTGCTGCACGCTGGTGTTCGTGAGTGCCTGCCCGCAGCCGGGCCGCTCGTTCAATCTGGCCGTCGAATACACCGCGGGCTACCTCGGGTTCTTCCCCCCCGGCACGGCGATCGATGCCTACACCCCGGAGGGCTACGCGAACGCCACGCTGGCCGTCCCGGTGGCGGAGTTCCGCGCCGCGCTCGAGCGGCAGTTCCCCGAAATCCCGGCAGCCGTCCTCGAACGCGGCGCCGGCCTGCGCGTGGGCCCGGCCGAGGAAACCGCCCTGCGCCACCTGCTGGCCGCGGTCGAGGACGCGTTGTGGCACCCGGCCGCACCGCTCGCCGATGAAGCGGCGCGCCGCAACCTCGAACTCGAACTGGTCGGCGCCTTCGTCGCCGCCGTGCGCAGCGGCTGCGCCGCGCAGGGCCTCCGGCAGACCGCCCGCGCCGCCGGGCGCCTCCGGCGGCTGCGCCAGGCCCGCGACTTCGTCGCCGGCAACCTCGACCGGCCGCTGCGGGTCGACGAACTGTGCGGGGAACTCGGGCTCACCGAGCGCGCGGTCGAGAAGCTGTTCCGGGAGCTGCTCGGTCTAACACCCACGACCTACCTCCGCCACCTGCGGCTGCACCAGACGCGCCGGCGGCTGCGGCAGCTCGGGCCCGCGCCGGGAGTGGTGAAGCAGGTGGCGCTGGATTCCGGGTTTTGGCACCTCGGGCGCTTCGCGGAGGATTACCGGAAGCTGTTCGGCGAGAAGCCGAGCGACACCCTGGCCCGCCGTCCCTGCGGTGTCCCGCGTTGCTGACGCCGTGGATGGCTGCAATCCGTGGCTTTCATTCCCGGATTCAGGGTAGAAGCTCGCTCAGAAGTCGTGCTCGCTGCCGGTGAACTTCTCGGCGGCGGGGCCGGACAGGCGCTTGCCCTTGTAGATCAGGGTGAACCGGCCGCCGGTCTGCTGGGCGATGTCCATCATGTAGCGCGCCGGCGTGCCGGGCAGCTCGAAGGCGATGGTGTCGACCGGGATGTCGCCGGTGTTCATCTCCTCGAGCTCGTTGATCGTGGTGTCGAAGTCGCGCGGCTCGCCGTCGGAAAGCAGGTAGATGATGTCCGGCTGGGGGATCATCGCGAACGCCATCTTGAGCGGGGGGTACCACGCGGTGTTGCCGCCCGGGCCCATCGACTGCACCTTGGCGATGTATTGTTGCTTGACCTGGGGGCTGGCGGGGTACCAGGCGGCGACCGGGGTCTGGTTGAGGCCGTTCCAGCCGGCGTCGGCCTCCTCGATGTCGATCGTCCACGCGTTGTGGGAGAAGAAGATGACGGCGAAGTTCATGCGCTCGTTGAGCTCCTCGATCGAGCGCACGAGTTCCTTCTTGAGCACCGAGATGCGGGTGCTGCCGTCGGCGTCGGAGGCCATCGAGCCGGAGAAGTCGACCAGATAGACGACCCGCTGGCCGGTGCGCGGGGTGCCGAAGAACGAGGCGCCGCCGCCGCCGTCGCCGTCGCCGTCGCCGGCGCCGAAGCCGGCGTTGAAGTCGTCGTCGATGCCGAACGGGCCGAGCGGGTCGGGGTTGTCGGGCATCGGAACGGCCACCGGGGCCTCGATCTGGGCGGCGATCACGCGGGCGCGCGCCGAGCTGGAGCTGGCCGGCTTGGGCCGCAGGCCGCGGGCGAGGTCGGGCTGGTCGGAGGGGTTGTCCTCCTTCTTGACCGGCGCCGAGTAGGTCACGATCACCGGGGCGTCGGTGAACGAGGGCAGGATCGCGATCAGGGCGAGGATCGCCCCGAGGATCCCGATCACGGCGGCGCCGACGATCCCCGACTGGATCGAGTCGCGGCGGCGTTGTTGTTCAATCGCGCGTTCGACCCGGTCGGAGTGCGATTCGGGAGCCACCGTTGTGTTGATGCTCACCATCCGGGGAACCATCGCCCAGGCCCGGCCTGGGATCAAGCCGGACCTGCGGTGCGGCGGGTTGGTTGTCAGCGGGTCTTGAGGTGGATGCCGAGGCGCATCCGGCCGTCGAGGTAGCGCCCGTGGAGGGTGAGGTCGTCGAGGTCCCCGGACGCCTCGAGGGCCTGCTCGATCAGCGGGCGGTTTTCGCGCAGGGCGTCGAGCATCGAGGGGTCGTCCTTGAACAGGGCGGCGCCGTGCTTGTCGAGCAGCGCGAGCCACTGGGTGGCGAAGCGGTTGAGCGCGTCGAAGTCGACCCGCAGCCACGTGCCGCTGCGTTGGGGGGCGGGCTTGCCGATCCGCCCGACGAGGTCGAGCGCGCGGGTCCTGGAGCTTGAGGCTGCGAACCAGTGGTCGTCGAGCGTCACCGAGGGCATGAAGTCCTCGGTGATGAAGGGCAGCGAGAGGTACCAGGTGGTGAAGCCGCCCTTCTCCGAGGGGATCGGCTTCTGCATCGGGATCTCCTCGCCGCTCAGTTCGCTGGCCACCTTGAGCAGCTCGCGGCTGGCGGCGTCGATGCCCCGCCACGACTCGGCCAGCTTGGCCCGGTCCACCACCGGGCAGACGTAGGAGACGCGCGGGGCGACGCCTTCGTCGACCAGTTCCTGGGGGATGCCGGCGGCGGCGGGCAGGGTGCCGCCGAAGTCGACGACCAGCGCGCCCTCGGTCCCGATGCCCTCGGCCATGGGCCCGCTGAGCACCTCCCAGAGTTTCAGGACGTGCGGCCGGAGCCGGCCGTCGAACAGGGCGAACCCGTCGCGGAACTGTTGGAACTCCGGCTGGTCGATCCCTTCCAGCGTGCTCGCCTTGGCGGCCATCGCATAACAGGTCTCGGCGATCGCCTCGACGTAGCTGCGGCTGATCTCGGCGTAGTCCCGCGTGCCCACGGCGTCGTAGAACAGCACCACGTCGTCGCCCTCGCCCAGGCCGGCGAGCGCGTGCGGGGTGGCGGAGTCGATCGCGCCCGGGCTGCCGCTGCCGCCGATGCTCTCGATGCGCAGCCCGTCGTCGAGGAACGCGACGAGCCCGAGGGCGGAGTGCTTCATGGTGGCGAGCAGCGCATCCTCGCGCTCGCCGACGACCTGCAGGAGCGCCTCGATGTCGCGGGTGTCGCCGAACGCATTGGTCTCGGCCAGCGCCTCGCGGATGCCACCGGCCAGCCCCTTGAGGCCGGACGAGCCGGTGGACAGCGCCCGCACCAGCGGCTCGACGCCGAACACCATGGCGACGACGTCCTTGGCCGCGTACTCGTCCATGAACGCGAGGCCGGCCGAGTTGCCGAGCGACTCGTCGACCGAACCGGCGAGGCGGAACTGGTCCGCGGAGCTGCCGAGGAACACGAGCACGTAGTCGCCCAGGGTGCCGCTGAGGAGCACCAGGTTCTTGCTGGCGACCGCCTTGAGCAGCCGCTCGATGCTGGCGGGGTCGAGGAACTCGGCCATCCCGTCGGCGGCCTCCACGCGCAGGATGTCAGCGAGCCTCTCGCCGAGGATCCGGTAGCCGGCGAAGGTGGCGCCCGCGCGCTCGCAGGTGAGCGGCTCGGCCAGTTCCTCCTCCGAGCCGATCATCTCGATCATCGACGCGAGCTCCTGCGCCACGTCCTCGCGCACCGCCCCGGCCACCTTGAAGCCGAGCAGCAGCGGCGGCATCGACGAGCGCTCGATCAGGCCGATCCCGGATTCGGGGTCCTTGAGCAGGTCGCCGAACATCCGCAGGGTGTCGTCGACCGGCACCTCGGCGTCGCCGCCGTCGGCCGCGAGCTGCCCGGCAAGGGTGGCGACCAGCCCACGGATCTGGAAATGCGAGCTGCGGTCGTTGAGCCGCAGCAGGTTCGCCGTCTGCTCGCCGGTGCCGGGGCCGGTGGCGATGAAGAACTCCGCGCCGAACAGCGCCGCCGGCGTCACCTCGCCCTCGCCCCCCTCCCCGGCCAGCTCCTCCAGCCCGCCGAGCACGCCCTGGTCGGCAAACAGCTTCCACAGCTTGGACCCCTGCAGCCGGCGCAGCATCCCCCCGCCCTGATAGACCGCGATCACCGACTCGGTGTCCGCCGGCAGGTGCTTGACGAACCCGAGCCGGGCCACCCGCTCGGCCGCCGCGCTCGGCGCCGCCTCCGCGGCCGCCTCGACGGCCGCCTCCGGCTCGCCCCCGGCGGGCACGCCAGCCTCCTCCTGCTTTGCGTAACAGCCGCTCGCCAGCACCATGCCCACCGGCAACCAGATCGCGTATCCAGGCAGTCGTTTCATCATCGCGGGCAACCTATGCGGCAAAATGCCCGGCCTGCAATGCCAAAGCCGCGGCCGGGCCCGCCGGCCCGCCGGCCCGCCCGGGGCCGCCGGCCCAACGGCCCACGTGATTCCCGTTGCAGGCCGCGGCGGATTGTGCTGCTTTGCCCCAACCCGACGATGACGACCCGCCGCGCCGCCCGCCCCAGCCCGCAATCGTTTCCGTTCGAGCTCATCCAGCAGGATCTCGAGGCGGTGAAGAGCGCGGTCCGCGACCAAACCCGCGCCTTCGACCCGCTGGTCGAACCCTACGTCGCCTACGTCTGCAACAACGCCGGCAAGCGCATCCGCCCCGCCCTCTCGATCCTCACCGGCCGCGCCCTCGGCGGCCGGCTCGCCGATGCCGTGCAGCTCGGGGTGGTGATCGAGCTGATCCACGTGGCCACCCTGGTGCACGACGACATCATCGACGGCGCCGCGATCCGCCGGATGGCCCCGACCGCCAACGCCAAGTGGGGGATCTCGCTGGCGGTGCTGCTCGGCGACGCCCTGTTCTCCCACGCCCTGGCGCTGGCCACCGCCTTCGACAGCAACGAGATCGCCCGCAGGGTCGGGCAGGCCGCGCGCTCGGTGTGCGAGGGGGAGATCATCCAGACCCAGCGCCGCTTCGACTTTTCGTTAAGCAAGGATGATTATTTCCGCATCATAGAGATGAAGACCGGCGCGCTGTTCGCGGCGGCAACCGGCATCGCCGCCTGCCTGGCCGGCGCCGCGCCCGAGGACCAGGCGCGCCTGGCCGGCTACGGGCTGCAGCTCGGCACCGCCTATCAGGTCTACGACGACTGCCTCGACCTCGTGGGCACCGAGCAGAACGTCGGCAAGACGCTGCGCACCGACCTCGCCAAGGGCAAGCTCACCCTGCCGATCCTCAACCTGTTGGAGTCGGCCAGCCCGCGCCAGCGCACGATGCTCAACCGCCGGATCCTCGAACAGCAGCCTCTCGACCTGCCGGTGCTCGTCGGCATCGCCGAATACGAGGGGGCGATCGAGTCGGCCGTCGACACCGGCCTCGGCCTGCTTGAGCAGGCGCGCGCCGGCCTGGCTCCGCTGCCGCCCTCGGAGTGGACCGGCGCATTGACCGGGATCACCCACTACCTCGGGGGCCTGCTTGAGGGGTGCCGGCGTTGAGGCGCCGGGGGAACTACTAAATATGCCATAGTTTTCCCTTTGACACCCCCACATCTTTGCATAGCATCGCGCCCGATCAGCGGATGCGGTGCGTGCAATGCGGTTCCCTGAAGGACAAGGTGCTCGACTCGAGGATGTCGAAGGACGGCACCACGATCCGGCGTCGGCGCGTTTGCCTCGACTGCGGCTACCGCTACACCACCTACGAGCAGATCGAGCGCACCGAGCTGCGGGTGGTGAAGCGCGACGGCACCCGCGAGCCGCTCAACCGCGAGAAGATCCTGCGCGGGCTGCAGAAGGCGTGCGAGAAGCGCCCGGTGCCGATGGACCGGCTCGACCGCGCGGTGGAGGAGATCCTCACCGAGCTCCACAAGGACCACCTCAGCGAGGTGCCCTCGGCGGTGATCGGGGCCAAGGTGATGGACAAGCTGCACGACATCGATCCGGTCGCCTACGTCCGCTACGTCTCGGTCTACCGCCAGTTCGAGGACGTCGGCGAGTTCATCCGCGAGATCCAGAAGCTGGAAAGACGCCCGGCGCGCGACCCGATGCAGCGGCGGCTGTTCGCCGACTGAGACCCACTTCTCCCCCACCCCCGATCAATCCACCATCATTGCCCCGATGATTGCCATGATTGACAACCGCCCGGTCCTGCAGGTCGGGCGCCATCAGGTCAGCGGTTACGGCTCCTCGTGGCTGGTGGCGGCGCTCGAGCGCGCCGCGGCCGCCGCCGAACTGCCCGGCTTCCCGTGCCTGGGCGAGATCAGCGAGGGAATCCTCCACTACCTCGAAACCAAGTGCCCGCTGCGGCTGCTGCCGGTCGACGAACTGCACGGCCGCGTGCGCCGGATGCTCGAGGCGGTCGGCTGCAGCGTGATCGCCCGCCACCTCGAACCGTGCGCCCCACCGGTCACCGTCTCGCTGATGCAGGCGGCCGAGGACGCCGGCCGCGGCTTCGAGCTGGCGTTCTTCGAGACGATCCGCGCCGACCTCTCCGAGCTGCGCGAACTGGGCGCCGCCGCGGTCCGCATCGTCGACCACCGCCCGGCCGTCCAGTGGCTCGCCGGCCGCGAGCACTGGGACCGCCAGTGCGAGCGGCTGCTCGACGAACTGGCCGGGTTTTTGGCCGCCCTCGGCCACGGCCCGCAGCCCGAAGCCGCCACGCTGGCCGCGGCGGCCTGACCCCCATGGCCGGCAAGACCGTCTTCCAGCGGATCGCCGACGGCGAGCTGGCGGCCGACATCGTCTATCAGGACGAGCACTGCGTGTGCTTCCGCGACATCCACCCGGTCGCGCCGGTCCACCTGCTGCTCACCCCGCGCCGGCCGATCCCGCGCCTCACCGCCGCCGGCCCGGCCGACCACGCGCTGCTCGGCCACCTGCTGGCCGCGGCCCGCACGGTTGCCGAACAGCAGGGCTTCGCCGCCGCCGGCTTCCGGGTGATCATCAACAACGGCCCCCACGCCGGCGAGGAGATCCCCCACCTCCACCTCCACCTGCTCGCCGGCCGCCGCCTCGGCCCGCTGCTGGCTCGCTGAACCCGCCTAACAGCCGGCTGGGGGGTTCGGCATTCCGATGTCGGGCCGGGGGAGGGCGGCACCGGTCGGGGCGGCTGGCAGTTGGCAAACCGGCGCGCCGGGGCGGGCTTTGGGCCCTCAGTGGTGGCGGCGCCGGCGTGGGAGGGTGAGGAGGGCGAGGGCGGCGACGAGGGTGGCGGTGGTGGCTGGTTCGGGGATGACGGCGATGGTGCCGGTGGCGGGGAAGCTAGAGAGGTCCCACTCGAGGCCGGGGTCGAGTTGTGCGCCGCTGATGTCGAAGGTGTAGCCGCCGTTGGTGAAGGTGGTGAAGTCGGCGATGTCGAAGGTCTCGCCGGCGGAGGGGGCGAAGCCGTCGATGAGGGAGAGGAGGATGTTGCCGCCGGCGGTGAGGTTGCCGGCGACGAGCAGGCGGTCGAAGTCGGCCACGTCGGTGCCGCCGATTTCGACGAACCAGTCGGAGTCGGCCGCGAGGCCGAGGTCGGCGGTGAACGCGAGGGCGCCGGCCGAGAGGCCGGGCTGGAGGGTGCCGGCGACGGTGGCGGAGCCGGCGACGGTGCCGTTGCCGGAGAGGGTTTGGGCGGCGCCGAGGATCCAGCCTGGGGTGGCGGAGACGTCGAGGGTGGTGGCGGTGGCGAGGGTGACGTGGGCCGAGTTGGCGATCGCGCCGGCGGGGCCGAGGGCGAGGGTGCCGCCGGTGACGGTGGTGGGGCCGGTGTAGGTGTTGGCGGCGGCCAAGGTCTGGGTGCCGGCGCCGGTCTTGGTCAGGGCGGTGACGCCCGCGCCGTCATCAATGGCGCCGGCGAACGAGTAGTCGGCGGTGCCGGGGTTGAGGATCTCGCCCACGGTGAGCGTCGAGGTGGTGGCGGGGGCGTCGTTGCGGATCACGCCGCCGGCGCCGGTCAGGCCGCGGATGCTCTCCGAGCGTCCGTTCATGTCGAACAGGCCGCCGTTCACTTCCACCGTGGAGTCGCCGTAGATCTGGTCCTCGTGGGCGCCGGCGAGGCGCAGCGTGCCGCCGTTGACGGTCAGTGCGACGGCGCCGTACGACTGGCCGACCGCGCGCGAGGTGGTGGGGCCGGACTTGGCGAACACGAGGGTGCCGGAATCGACGATTGCGCGGCCGGAGCCGTTGTCGCCGGTGCCGGAGAGCGTTTGGGTGCCGGCGCCGGCCATGCGGAGGGTGGTGCTGGAGATGTTGCCGGCGAAGTCGAGGGAGGCGGCGGTGAGCACGGTCAGCGTGTTGCCGCCGGAGACGGTGCCGCCGGTGCCGAACAGCCCGGCCACCGTCTCGGGCAGGTTGTTGGTGGCGAGGGTGCCGCCGGCCATCTCGACCACCGAGGAATCCGGGATCACCCCGGAGGCGCCGAGCTGCACGGTGCCGGTGGCGATGCGGGTGAGGCCGCCGTAGTTGTTGGCCGGGTTGGTGAGCAGCAGGGTGCCGCCGTCTTCCTTGCGCAGGTTGCCGCCGCCGGTGACCTGGCCGTCGATGGTGATCGTCTGTCCGCCCCAGGTGTAGAACGTGCCCTCCCTGCCGGCGTTGATGGTGAAGGTGCGGGTGGCGCCGAAGGTGATGCTGGCGCCGCTGGTCTGTTGGATTGAGGCGCGGCCCTGGCCGTTGCCGAGGGTGGCGACCACCTCGCCGTCGAAGGTGACCCCGTTGGAGGTGTTGCCCAAGGTGCCGTCGGTGGCGCGCAGCCGGCCGTTGACCACGGTGATCGTGCCTTGGAAGTCGTTGCCGGTGTTGAGCCAGTTCCAGTTGCCGGTGGGGTTGGCGGGGTTGTTGTAGGTGATGGCGCCGGTGCCGGTGATCCTGGCGTGGACGTCGCCGCCGACGTTGGTGGGCGAGCCGGCGGGCATCGAGTTGCCGGTGACGGTGAGGTTGCCGTTGGCGCCCATCTGCAGGGTGGTGTTGGCGTCGCCGCTGCCGCCGACGTGGATCCCGGCGATCGTCTGGGTGGTGCCGTTGAGGTCGAGGGTTGAGCCGCCCCACAGCAGCACGTTGGTGGTTGGCGGCAGGGCGCCCGAGACCCCGGCGCGGGTGGTGCCGGCGCGCAGGTGGGTGATGCCGCCGTAGCTGTTGGAGGGGTGGTTGAGGACGAGGGTGCCGCCGTCGGAGCGGGACAGGGAGCCGCTGCCGGTGATCGCGCCGTTGATGGTCACCGTGCGGCCGTAGCCGATGCGGATGTTGCCGCCGCCGGCGCCGATGGTGATGCCGCGGTTGGCGTGCAGGGTGAGGTCGTGGCCGGCGCCGAAGCCGGTGCCGTTCGCCAGCGACATGTTGGCGAGCGAGCCGGCGTTGAGGGTGATCGCGTCGGCGACCGGTGCGGCCGGGACGGCGCCGAGGGCGGCATCGGAGTTGATCGAGAGGTTGCCGCCGGTGACCACCCACTTGCCGGTGAAGGCGCTGTTGTTGCCGGCGATGACGGCGTTCTGCGCCGCTCCCGGGTTGCCGTCGGAGCCGCCGGTGACCTTGGTGATGGTGCCGGCCCCGGAAATCGTGCCGTTGAGGTTGAGCGCGCCGCTGACGGTGTCGAGGGTCAGGCCGTCGGCGCCCACCGCGAGCGGGAAGTTGAGGATGTGGGCGGCGGTCGAGTTGTTGCGGATCAGCGGGCCGTTGCCGCCGACGGCGACGAACTGGTTGGGCTGCGAGCCGCCGATCGTGCGCACCGCCGAGGCGCCGGCGTCGAACACGATCTGGTGGCGGGTCGTGGCCGCCGCGTCATTGGTCATGGCGGTCTGGTTGTTGTTGCCGAAGACCAGGACCTCGGCGCCCGGGGGCGACTGGGTGCCGGAGCCGTTCCACCAGTTGTTGGCATCGTTCCAGTTGCCGTTGGTCGCCTCCGAGCGCCATGAGAGGGTGGTCTGGGCGTTGGCGACGCCGAAGGCGAACACCGCGCAGGGGAGGAATCGGAGTGCTGGTTTCATCACGCGAGGGGTTTGGGGTGGCGCAGGAATCGCCCGATTGAGGCACATTGGGGAGCGGGTGCAATTACAATCTGCGCATCACAACTTGGGCTCACCAGCCACGTCCTGCGGCGGGCAGTGCGTCCGGCCTGGGGCGCGGCGGGTCAGCGTGGTGCGAGGGCGTGGCGGAGGAACGGTGCGGTGCGGGAGGACTTGGCGCGGGCGACCTGTTCGGGGGTGCCGCAGGCGACGATGCGGCCGCCGAGCTGGCCGGCGCCGGGGCCGAGGTCCAACAGGTAGTCGGCCTCGGCGGCGACGTCCATGTGGTGCTCGATGACGACCACGGTGTGGCCTTCGTCGACGAGGCGGTGGAGGACGTCGAGCAGGCGGCGGACGTCGTCGTGGTGGAGGCCGACGGTGGGTTCCTCGATCAGGTAGAGGTTGCGGGCGGCGGGCCTGGGAATGCGGATGGCGGTGCGGGGGTTGCGGCCGCGGACCAGCTCGGTGACGAGCTTGAGGCGCTGGGCCTCGCCGCCCGAGAGGGTGGGCGAGGGCTGGCCGAGCTGGAGGTAGCCGAGGCCGGTGTCGGCGAGCAGGCGGAGGGTGGCGGCGATGCGGGGGTGGGGCTCGAAGAAGGCGGCGGCCTCGGCGATCGTCATCTCGAGCACGTCGGCGATCGAGCGGTCGCGGTAGGTCACCTCGAGGGTGGGGGCGTTGTAGCGGCGGCCGTTGCAGGCGTCGCAGTGGACCCACGACGGGGGCAGGAAGTCCATCTCGAGCCGGATGCGGCCGTTGCCGCCGCATTCCGGGCAGCGGCCGCCGTGGTTGTTGAACGAGAAGCGGGAGTGGTCGAACCCGCGCATGCGGGCCTCCGGGAGCTGGGCGTAGAGCCGGCGGATGTCGTCGAAGACCTTCACGTAGGTGGCCGGGCACGAGCGCGAGGTCTTGCCGATCGGCGACTGGTCGACCTCGTAGGCGTGCCGGACCTGTTGGAAGCCGGCGGCGGCGGCGAACGGGCGGGTGGCGGGGCGGGCGCGGCCGGTGGCGGCGGCGACCGCCAGGCAGCCGTGCATCAGGGACGACTTGCCCGAGCCGGAGACGCCGGTGATCACGGTCAGCCGGGCGAGCGGGATGCGGGCGTCGACCTGTTGGAGGTTGTGCTCGCGGCAGCCGGAGAGCACCAGCCAGCCGTCGGGGGCGGTGGCCGGGGGCAGTTTCCGGCGGGAGCCGCGCAGCGGGTGGGCGAGCGGGCACCGCAGCGCGCGCAAAGTGGGAGACGGAGTATCAAGTTTCAAGTTTTCAGTTTCAAGTGAAGAGGGGGTGCTGCGCGCCCTGCTCTTGCTTGAAACTTGAAACTTGGCACTTGAAACTGGGCCGGGAACCGGCCCCTGATAGACGACCTCGCCGCCGAGGCGGCCGGCGCCGGGGCCGAGGTCGATCAGGTGGTCGGCGCGGCGGATGGTGGCCTCGTCGTGCTCGACGACGAGCAGCGAGTTGCCCTTGTCGCGCAGGGCGGCGAGGGTATCGAGCAGGGCGGAGTTGTCGTGGGGGTGGAGGCCGATCGTCGGCTCGTCGAGGACGTAGAGGACGCCGCGGAGGTTGGAGCCGAGCTGGGCGGCGAGGCGGATCCGCTGGCTTTCGCCGCCGGAGAGGGTGCGAGCGGAGCGGTCGAGCTGGAGGTAGCCGAGCCCGACCTGTTGGAGGAACTCGAGCCGCTGGCGGATCTCGGGCAGCAGGTCGCGGCCGATGAGCGCGGCGCGGCCGGGCGGGAGGCGGAGGGCGGCGAACAGGGCGGCGGCGGCATCCACCGGGAGGCGGCCGAGCTCGTCGATCGTGAGCGAGCGGCCGGGGCGGGGCGTGGCGGACACGGCGAGGCGGACGGCGCGGGCCTCCGGGTTGAGGCGTGCGCCGCGGCAGGCCGGGCAGGCCACCAGCTCCTCGTCCCCGCTGCGGTCGAGCGCGCGGTCGGCGTCGAGCTCGGCGTCGAGCACCGACTCGAAGCGGGCGGTGTCGAGGGCGTGGGCGCGTCTGGGCACCAGTCCGTGGCCGCGGCAGGCGGGGCACCAGCCGTGGGGCGAGTTGAACGAGAACAGGCGTGGGTCGAGGGTGTCGAACGAGCGCCGGCACCTGGGGCACGAGGCGGTGGTGGAGAGCAGTTCGGGCCGCCTTGCGGGCGTTAGAACCCGGATCGTGCCCTTGCCGATCGCGAGCGCGCGGGGGAGGAGGGTTTCAAGTTTCAAGTGTGAAGTTTCAAGTGGGGAGGAAGTGCTTCGCGTCCTTCGCCTGCCTTTGCCTTTGCTTGAAACTTGACACTTGGAACTTGGAACTTCCCCGACCACCACGTCGATGTCGTGCTCCCTGAAGCGCTCGAGGCGGCGGAAGCCGTCGACGCTGCGGAGCGTGCCGTCGACGAGCAGGCGGTCGAAGCCCTGGCGTGCGGCCCATTCGGCGACCTCGGTGTGGTAGCCCTTGCGGCCGCGGACGAGCGGGGCGAGCAGGGTGACCGGCCCCTTGGCGAGGCGGGCGCGGAGGGCGTGTTCGATGGCGGCGAGCGACTGTTGCTCGACGGGCAGGCCGCAGTCCGGGCAGTGGCGGGTGCCGAGCCTGGCGAACAGCAGGCGCACGAAGTTCCAGACCTCGGTGATGGTGGCGACGGTCGACTTGTTGCCGCCCTGTGAGATCCGCTGCTCGATGGCGACCGTGGGGGGCAGGCCCGCGAGGTGGTCGACGTCCGGTTTCTCCAACTGTTCGGCGAACTGGCGGGCGTAGGCGGACATCGAGTCGAGGAAGCGGCGCTGGCCCTCGGCGAAGATGATGTCGAAGGCGAGGGTCGACTTGCCCGAGCCGGAGAGGCCGGAGACGACGACGAAGCGTTCGCGGGGGATGTCGAGCGAGACCCCCTTGAGGTTGTGCTCGCGGGCGCCGCGCAGGGAGATCGTGTTGGCGGCTGCGGGTGCGGAACGGGGGGGGCGGGCGCTGGGGGCGCGGCGGGTTGGGGCGGGGCGGAGGCGGTTGGCGAGGATGACGCCGGTGGGGGTGGCGAGGGTGGCGATGTGTTCGGGCGGGCCGTTGCCGACGAGCTGGCCGCCGGCGGCGCCGGCGTCGGGGCCGAGGTCGAGGATCCAGTCGGCGGCCTGGATCACCTCGACGTTGTGCTCGATGACGAGCAGCGAGTGGCCGGCGTCGACGAGTTGTTGGAACACCGCGAGCAGGCGCTCGATGTCGGAGAAGTGGAGGCCGGTGGTTGGCTCGTCGAGGATCAGGAGCTTGGTCAGGCCCGGCGCGGCGGGGGCGCCGCGGGCGCCCGCCTCGGCGAGCAGCTGGCACAGCTTGAGGCGTTGGGACTCGCCGCCGGACAGGGTGTTGAGCGGCTGGCCGAGGCGGAGGTAGCCGAGGCCGACCGCGGCGAGCGGGGCGAGCGCGGCGGTCACCTGCGCGGCGGGGCCGGCCTCGGCCGGCGGCAACCCGGCGGCGGCGAACTCGGCGAGTGCCTGGTCGACCGTCAGGTCGAGCACGTCGGCGATCGAGCGGTCGCGGTAGCGGATGTCGAGGGTGGAGGGCTTGTAGCGGCGGCCGTTGCAGTCCGGGCAGGTCACGTAGAGGTCGGACAGGAACTGCATCTCGACCTTCTCGAAGCCGTTGCCGCCGCAGCGGTCGCAGCGGCCGTCGCCGGCGTTGAACGAGAAGTGGCCGGGGCCGAGGTTGCGGGCGCGGGCGTCGGGAGTCAGGGCGAACAGGCGGCGGATCGCGTCGAAGGCGCCGAGCAGCACCGCCGGGGTCGAGCGCGGCGTGCGGGCGAGCGGCGACTGGTCGACGAACAGCACGTCGGCCACCCGTTCGGCGCCGTGCAGGGCGGCGATCCGGGCCGGCTCCTCATCGGGCTCGCGGCCGAGGCGGCGGGCGAGGTTGTGGTGGATGACATCGCGGGCGAGGGTCGACTTGCCGGACCCGGAGACGCCGGTCAGGCAGACGAACAGGCCGAGCGGCAGCGCGACGTCGAGCTGGCGGAGGTTGTGGCGGGCGGCGCCGGTGATCGTTAGAACCGGCCCGCCCGGGCGGCGGCGGCGGGCGGGGGCGGGGATGGACTGCTCGCCGGTGAGCCAAGGAAAAGTGCCAAGTTTCAAGTTTGAAGTTTCAAGTGAAGAAGGGGTGCTTCGCGCCTTCCTCCTGCTTGAAACTTGACACTTGACACTTGAAACGGGGGGCGGAGCCCCCTGATAGACGATTTCCCCGCCGCGTTCGCCGGCACCGGGGCCGAGGTCGAGGAGGTGGTCGGCGGCGCGGATGACGGCCTCGTCGTGCTCGACGACGACCAGCGTGTTGCCCTTGTCGCGGAGGCCGTGGAGGACGCCGACGAGGCGGTGGATGTCGCGCGGGTGGAGGCCGACGGTCGGCTCGTCGAGGACGAACAGGGTGGAGGTGAGGGCGGCGCCGAGGCAGGTGGTGAGGTTGACGCGCTCGACCTCGCCGCCGGACAGCGTGCGGGTCGGGCGGTCGAGGGTGAGGTAGCCGAGGCCGACGTCCGCCAGGTAGGTGAGGCGCGAGGTGATCTCGGTGAGGATGAGGCGCAACGACGGGTCGAGGGGATCGGGCCGGCGTGTGTCCGTCTTCCGTGTTCCGTTTTCCGCCAGGCCGCCGCGGGACGCGGGGCACGGAACGCGGGCAAACGATTCCTGGAACCACTCCAACAGGTCGGTGACCGGCAGCTGCCACAGTTCGGGCAGGGTCCTGCCATGCACCTTGAAGCACAGCGCCTCCGGCTGGAGGCGGCGGCCGCGGCAGGCCGGGCAGGCGGTGTAGGAGCGGTAGCGGGCGAGGAACACGCGGACGTGGAGCTTGTAGGCCTTGCTTTCGAGCCAGGCGAAGAAGCCCCGGAGGCCGTACCACTTGCCGGCCTGCCAGAGGGCCTCGGCGAGCTCGACGTCGGTCAGGCGCGCGGCGCCGGGGTTGGTACGATCTCCATAGTAGATCCACTCGCGGACCTCGGCGGGGAGCTGGTCCCACGGGGTGTCGACGTCGATGCGGCGCTCGCGGCAGTGGAGGAGGAGGTCGCGCTGGCACTCGCCGCCGCGTTCGCCCTGGAACGGCCTGATGGCGCCCTGGCGCAGGGTGAGCGAGGGGTCGGGGACGGCGCGGTCGAGGTCGAGGCCGATCAGGCGGCCGAAGCCGCGGCACTTCGGGCAGGCGCCGAGCGGGTTGTTGAAGTTGAACAGGGCGGTGGAGGGCGGGCGCAGGGCGAAGCCGGTGGCGGGGTTGGTCCAGGTGGTCGAGAACGGGCGCCGGGTGGCGGGGTCGGGCGCGCCGTCGCGGGTGACGGCGCATGCGGCGGCGCGGCCCTTGCCGCGGTGGAACGCCGCCTCGAGCGCCTCCAACAGCCGCGCGCGGTGGCGCGGGGCGGCGGCCAGGCGGTCCTGGACGACGTGGACGTCGGCGCCGGGGGGCAGGGCGGGGGTGGCGGGGCCGGGCGGCTCGTCGGTGCGGAGGACGGCGTCGCGGAGGGCGACGCGGAGGTAGCCCTGCTGGTTGAGCAGGGCGAACAGCTCGGCGGGGGTGGTGTTGGGCGGGGCCGGCACGGGGAAGGTGACGAGGATCTGCCGGCCGGCGAGGTGGTCGAGGATCGCGGTGGCGGCCGACGCCGGGGTGTCCGGGCGGATCTCCTCCCCGGTGTCGGGGTCGAAGGCGCGGGCCGCGCGCGCGAACAGGAGCTTCAGGTAGTCGTTGATTTCTGTTAGAGTGCCGACGGTCGAGCGGGTGGTGCGGACGGCGTTCTTCTGTTCGATGGCGATTGCCGGGGGGATGCCGTCGATGCGGTCGACGGCGGGCTTGTCCATGCGGTCGAAGAACTGGCGGACGTAGGGGGAGAAGGTTTCGATGTAGCGGCGCTGGCCCTCGGCGTAGAGGGTGTGGAAGGCGAGGGACGACTTGCCGGAGCCCGATGGGCCGGTGACGACGGTGAGGCGGCCGAGCGGCAGGTCGAGGTCGAGGCCCTTGAGGTTGTGCTGGCGGGCGCCGCGGACGCTGATGGATGGCGGGGTGTTCAGGGTGGTGGAGGTGGGGGTTTGCGGCGCGGCGCGGCGCGGCGCGGGCCCGGGGGGGGCGGCGGCGCTGGGCCGCGGGGGCGAGCCGGGGCAGGCGGCGCGCGGCGGCGGCTGGTGCCGGGCGCACCTTAGGCGGCGCGCGGCGGCGCGCCATGGCAAAACGCGGCGGCGGGAGCGGGCTGGCGCTACTCGGCGCCGGGGCCGGCGTCGGTGTCGGCGTCGGTGTCGGCGTCGGCGTCGGGGGCGGGGTCGGGGGCGGGGGCTGGTGGCGGAGGGTTGCCTGGCCACCGTGGGGTGCGGTTTGGGGGGCTGGCGTCCTCGGATGGGGGCGGTTCGGGGGGCGGGTCGGGGTCGAGGCCGCGCATCAGGCGGGTGAAGCGTTCGGGGCGCTCGTTGGTGGCGTCGATCTCGGCTTGGAGTGCGGCGATGGCCTCGTCCTGGGAACCTTGGCTGGTGAGGCGCTCGATCTGCTTGCCGATGCCGAAGGTGTAGCTGGTGGCGAAGGTGCGGAGCCTGGCTTGGAACTCGTTGTCGATGGCAGTCTGCTTGGCGAGGGCGGTGCGGTGGTCGTCGGTGACGCGGCGGGCGACGTCCTTGACGGCGCGTTCGCGTTCCTCGCGGTTGCGGCCGAAGCCGAGCGGTGCGCGGTCGAGCCCGAGGTCGAGGACCATGGGGATGCGGTTGTCGTGCTCGCGGAAGGTGTCGATGATGCCGTCGGAGGTTTTCTCGAGGGAATCGCGCAGGTCGTTCTCGAGCCGGCGCAGGCTGCGGTTCACGTCGCGCTGGAAGGCGTCGACGTTGCGCTCGAGGGCGGCGTCGTAGTCGCGGAGCACCGTGGTGGTCTTGTCGCGCATCGTGCCGCGGGCCGATTCCAGCCACGCCGTGGTGTCGAACGTGGGAGCGGCGGGGGTGGGGGCGGGCACGGGTTCCGCGGTGGGCGGCGGTTCCGGGGTTTCCTGCTCGACGATGGCGACGGGCGGCGGTTGCGGGGCGGGCTCCGGGGCCGGGGCCGGGGCCGGGGCCGGTGCGGGAGCGGGGGTGGCGGTGGGCGGGGCGGGGGCGGGGGCGGGGGTGGGGGCCGGGGTGGTGGGCGCCTTGGTGGCGGCGGGGGTTGGAGGGGCGGGCGGCGAGTTGTTGCGCATCACGATGAAGATCATGACGGCGATCGCGACGATTGCGGCGAGCGCCAGCCACGGGCCGGCGGCGGACGGCCGGGCGGGGGTGGCCGGCCGCAGGGTGCGGGTGGTGTGGGCCGGCGGCAGCATCCGGCGCGGGGTGGCGGCGAGCGTGCGCAGGCGCGGGCCGGCGAGTGCCTCGAGCAGTTCGCGCAGCTCGCGGGCCATGGTGGCGGCGTCGGGGTAGCGCATCTCGGGCGCCGGGTGGGTGGCGCGGCGGACGATGGTGTCGAAGCGCGGGTCGCAGCCGGCGATCCGGGAGGGGGGCCGCGGGTCGTCGGCGGGGAGCTTGCCGGTGAGCAGTTCGTGGAGCATCACGCCGACGGAGAAGATGTCGGCGCGGGGGTCGACGCGGTTGGGGCGGGAGACGACCTCCGGGGCGGTGTAGTTCGGGGTGCCGAAGATCGTTTCGCCGGGCAGGTGGTGGCCGCCGACCGGGCGGGCGAGGCCGAAGTCGCCGATCTTCGGATCGGCCTTCGGGGTGAGCAGGATGTTGCCGGGCTTGATGTCGCGGTGGAGGATCCCGTTTTCGTGGGCGTGGGCGAGGCCGTCGCACACGCCGGCGATGATGCGGCCGGCCTCGCGGGGATCGATCACGAGGCCGTGCGCGGAATGGAACAGCGACTTGCCGGGCACGTACTCCATGATGATGAAGAGCAGCCCGTCGGCCTCGCCGAAGTCGTAGACCGAGATCAGGTTGGGGTGGTTGAGGCGGGCCATCGCGCGGGCCTCGGCGGCGAAGTTGTCGCGGAACTGGGCGTCGGCGCCGAACTCGCGCGGCAGCAGCTTGATCGCCACGTCGCGATCGAGCGTGGTCTGGCGGGCCTTGTAGACGGCGCCCATGCCGCCGCGGGCGATGAGGCTCTCGATCTGATAGGACGGGAACAGCCGGGCGATCTCGTCGGGGTGCGGCGTCGAGGGGGTGGGGATGGCGGCGTCACTCATTGCGGGTGCGGGCTGCGGGGCGGGCGGGCGGGCGGGCGGTCACTGGTTGATGCCGAACACGTCGGGCAGGTCGTCGGCATCGACGCGGGCCTGTTCGTAGGCCTGCTTGATCTCGCGGGCGAGGCTGAGGTGGCCGGCGCGTTCGGCGTCGGCGAGCTGGCTGGTGAGGCGGCCGAGGTAGGCGTCGCGGATGCGGGTGAGCTTGTCGGCGAGGGCGGCGTCGATTTCCTGCTGTTTTTTGGCGGCGTAGGTGGCGATGTCTCCCATGCGCGGGGACAGCTGGATGGCGTCGGCGGCGGTGACCTGGCCCGGGACGCGGTTGTTGGCGACCTTCTGCTTGAGTTTCTGGACGTGGGCGCCCCACACGGCCTGTTCGGCCTGTGACAGGCCGCGGAGCCAGACGTCGAGGTCCCAGAGGAACGTGCGGGCGTTGGCGGCGAGCGCCTTGTCGCGTTCGCCGAGGGCGTCGGTGACGAGTTGGCGGGCCTTGTTCTTGAGTTCGGCGATGCCGGTGGTGGCGGGGTTGATCCTGGTGGCGTCGGCGACGCTGGTCTGGTGGTCGGCGCTCCACTCGATCAGGAAGCCGGCGGCGACCTGGTCGGGCTTGGCGGTGATCCACGCCCCCTTGGCGTCGGTCATGACCGCGGCGGCGCCGGTGGTGGTGGCGGGCTGGCCGTCGGCCCAGCGGTCGACGCTCCACGGCTCGCCGGTGGTCCACGACCATGCGTCGTTGGCGAGCGAGCCGCCGAGCCAGACGCCTTCCGGCGCCTGTTGTTCGGTGATGAAGCGCTCGAGCCAGACGGCCTCGGTGAGGTCGGAGGCGACCATCAGGTGGCCGCCGGCGCGTTCGGCGGTGGTGTGGGCGTCGCGCCAGGTGGCCGGGCGGAGGACGAGCAGGAAGTTGCGGGCCTGTTGGCGGACGGTGCCCGGGGGGAACAGGGGGTCGGGGTCGGCGAGGGTTTCGCGCAGGCGCTGGAGCATCGCGTCGAGGGTGGCGGGGTTGGAGCCGTCGCGGTGCCACTGGATGAAGAACGGGAGCTCGGTGGGGGGGGGTGTGCCGCGGACCAGGCCGAGGTCGCTGAGGGCGGCGAACGAGCCGCGGCCGGCGGGCTTGACGCCGAGCTGCCACGGCGAGCCGTCGATGCCGACCCAATTGTTCGCCTCGTCGCGGCCGGCGCCGATCCACGCCGAGCCTTCGTTGAGGCGTTCGGCGAACCAGGTGAGGTCCTCGTCAGTGGCGGCGACGGCGAGGTGGCCGCCGTGTTGCTCGGCGAAGAGTGCGGCCTGGTGCCAGCCCATCGGTTCGGCGACGAGGAAGAAGTCGGAGTGGCCGCGGCGGGCGGTGCCGGGGGGCATCTCCTCACGGGAACCGGCGGCGAGGCTGGTGCGGAGGCGCTGGAGGGCCTGGAACGGGGTTTCCGGCGGGGGCTCGGGGGGCGACGGGGGCTCGTTCTTTCGCCGTGCGGCCTCGGCGAGCTCGGCGGCGCGGCGTTCGGCGGCCGCCTTGCGGGCATCCAGCTGGCGGACCTCCTCCTCGGCCTGGCGCTGGACCGCCTCGGCCTGGCGGCGGCGGTTCTCGGCGTCGACCCGGCCGCGCCGTTGCTGATAGAGCTTCCAGGCGAAGGCGATGCCGACGATCAGGCCGGCGATGATGAGCAGGTTGCGGACGAGGCCCCAGTTGCTGCCGATCTGGATCTCCGGCGGGGGCTGGGCGGCGGCGGGCGGCGCGGCGGGGGCGGCCGGGGGTTCAGCGGCGGCGGGGGCGGCCGAGGGTTCAGCGGGGGCGGGGGCGGGGGGGGCGGGTGGGCGGGGGGCGGCCTTTTGGAGCACCAGCGGGGCGGCGGGGGTGGCGGTGCGGACCATCGGGCGGGCGGCGGGGGCCGGGCGGACGGCGGCCTCGAGGGCGGCGGCCATGGCGGCGCAGTCGGGGTAGCGGAACGCGGGGTTGGGGTGGGTGGCGCGCTGATAGATGGCATCCAGCGCGGGCGGGCACTGGCAGAGGGCGGAGGGTGGCGGGGCTCCCTCGGCGGGGCGTTCGCCGGTGAGCAGCTCGTAGAAGATCACGCCGACGGCGAAGATGTCGGAGCGGCGGTCGGCGGCGTGGGGGTTCTTGATCACCTCCGGGGCGGTATAGCCGGGGGTGCCCATGACCAGGCCGGGCCCCTCGGCGTCCATCGGCACGGCGAGGCCGAAGTCGCCGATCTTCGGCTCGGCCTTGGCGGTGAGCAGGATGTTGGCGGGCTTGATGTCGCGGTGGATGATGCCGTGCTCGTGGGCGTGGCCGAGGCCGGCGAGGATGCCGAGGGCGAGGCGGACGACCTCGTCGGGGTGGACCTGTTTGCCGTAGGCCGAATGATAGAGCGACTTGCCGGGGATGTACTCCATGACGATGAAGGGCATGCCTTGGAGGTCGCCGGAGTCGTAGACGCCGATCAGGTTGGCGTGGTTGAGGCGGGCCATTGCGCGGGCCTCGGTTTCGAAGCCCTGGCGGAACTGGGAGTCGGCGCCCAGTTCGCGGGGCAGGATCTTGACCGCGACGTCGCGGTCGAGCGAGATCTGGCGGGCCTTGTAGACGGCGCCCATGCCGCCCTTGGCGATCAGGCTGTCGAAGGCGTAGGCCGGCAGCAGCCGTTGGAGGTCCGCGGGATCGGGCGGGCTGAACTCGGACAGGCCGGGGTGCTGGCTCATGGCAGGACTTGGGAGGCGCCTATGGAAGCGGCGGGCGCGGGTGGATGGCAATCGGATTTCCCGCTCACAGCGGGCCGTGGTCGATGATCCAGTCGGGGAGGATCACCGTCAAATTGTGGATTGCATGGAACACGATGGCGGCAGTGAGCGAGCCGGTGGCGCGGTAGACGAGGGCGAGGGCGACGCCGAGGATGCCGACGCTCAGGGTGCCGTGGAGGCCGTAGAAGTGGACGATGGTGAAGACGAGGGCGGAGCCGGCGGCGGCGGGGAGCGGGCCGTAGCGGTTGGCGAGGCCCTGGAAGAGCACCCCGCGGTAGAGGATTTCCTCGCTGACGGGGGCGGCGAGGCAGGCGGAGGCGAGCATGATGGCGAGGCCGGCGGGGCCGGCCTGCCACAGGTCGAGGCCGCCGGTGGGGTCGACGGGGATCCAGTCGGCGAGTGCGAGGTGCAGGGATTCCTGGAGGAGGAACACGAGGGTGAAGACGCCGAGCAGGGCGCGCCACGGGAGCGGGGCGGCGAGGCGGAAGCAGCGGGCGACGTGGCGCGGGCGATGGAAGAGGAACGCGCAGGCGAGCGCGGCGGGGAGCAGGCGGGCGGCGGAATCGACGCCGAGGAACAGCAGTGGCGGCGGCGAGTCCAACAGGCTGGACAGCGCGCCGTAGGTGCCCGAGATGCCGATGCCCGCCAGCTCGCATACCAGGAACACCGCCACCGCGAGGTTGAGCGGCCAGCGCGAGCGGTAGTCGGCGCGCAGCCGGCGCGGGGCGCCGGCGAGCAGGCGCATTGCGGCGGGAACGCAGAAGGCGCCGGCGAGGACCAGCAGCCAGGTGGTCGCCCGGGCCGCCAGCGCGCGGTCGGCGAGGGCGTCGCTGCGCGCCTGTTGGGCGCCGATGCCGGCGGCGAGGCGCGGGTCGGGGGGCTGGCGGCGGGCGAGTTCGAGGTGCCACCAACGGGCGTCGGGGGCCTCGAGCAGGCGGCCGAGCTGGTGGCGGTCGCGGGCGTCGGGGGGCTGCCCGGCGAGGGTGGCCTCGAGCAGGCGCGCCTCGGGCGTCGGGTCGCCGGCCACCGGCGCGGCGGCCTCGGCGGTGCGGCCGGCGGCGGTCAGGAGCACCCCGCGGACGCTGTCGCCGGCGGTCGAGATCCGGCCGAGCCGGGCGACCTCGTCGAGCTGGAGCAGCGCGTGGTCGAGGGCGTCGCCGACGCTGGGCACGCCGGCGAGCCAGCGCAGCGGCGCCGGGCGGCGGGCGAACGCGTCGGCCAGCCGCAGCCGGCGGTCGATCGACTGGAGCGCCAGCTGCTCGGTCTCGGCCGGGGCGTCGGCGGGCGGGCCGAGGTAGCCGTTGTAGAGCCAGATGCTCCACAGGAAGCACAGCATGACGAGCGCCGGTTCCGGGAAACGGCGGGCCAGCGTGGCCCGATAGGCGTTGCCGGCCGGGCGTGGGTGCGGGTGACGGGCGCGGGTGATGGCGCGCAGGATAGGGACGCCGGGCGGGATTTCGAGCCCGGAGTTGGGGGGGGGACGGAGTGACGAGTGGCGAGTGACGAGTGACGAGTGGAGAGTGGGAAGTGGGAAGTGGGAAGTGGAAGGCAGGGGCGAAGCACTTTCTTTCACTCGTCACTCGCCACTCGTCACTCGTCACTCACTACTGAGGGCGGGTTGCTACGCCCCCACAGAAGCGAGGGGCCATGGGGAACGGATGGCCGGTGGGCATGGGGCGTGCAAGAAGCGGGTCGTTTGGCGCGTTGGCTGGGGGGCCGGTTGGGCGGATGCGGTGGCGGCTGCAGGCTTGCCGGCCGGGGAAAGAAAGCGATGGTTGGGGCACGACGATGACAGCAGGACCGCGATCCACGTTCACCCGGAGGGGGATGTTGAAGCTGTGCGGCTGGTCGGCGCTGGCGGCGCCGCTGCCGGGGCAGCGGGTGGTGGGGGCCAACGACACGGTGCGGCTGGGGGTGATCGGCTGCGGCGGGCGGGCGCTGGGGCTGGTGGAGGAGTTCGCGCGGGTCAAGCAGGTGGCGATCGTCGGGCTGTGCGATGCGGACACCGGGCAGATCGGGCGCCTGGCCAAGGAGGCGGCCGACCGCCACGTCGAACTGGGCGGGGTGGCGCGGGAGCAGGACTACCGGAAGATGTTAGAGCGGGCGGACCTCGACGCGGTGGTGATTGCCAGCCCGAACCACTGGCACACGCTGCACGCGATCGAGGCGATGCGGGCGGGCAAGGACGTGTATGTGGAGAAGCCGGTGAGCCACAGCCTGTGGGAGGGGCGGCAGCTGGTGGCAGCGGAGCGGAAGTATGGGCGGGTGGTGGCGGCGGGGTTGCAGAACCGGTCGGACGCGGGGCCGCGGGAGGCGTTCCGGCACGTGCGCGAGGGGCACCTCGGGCGGGTGGTGTCGATCCACGTCTGTTGTTTCCGGGAGCGGCAGGGGATAGGCCGGCGGGAGCAGGCGCTGAAGCCGCCGGCGAGCGTCGATTACAACCTGTGGCTGGGGCCGGCGGCCGACGAGCCGATCCTGCGCGACCAGTTTCACTATGACTGGCACTGGGTGTGGAACACGGGCAACGGCGAGATCGGCAACCAGACGCCGCACGAGATCGACATGGCGAACTGGGTGGCCGGCGACGGGCCGCTGCCGGCGACGGTGCGCAGCGTCGGCGGGCGTTTCGGCTGGGACGATGCGGGCGAGACGCCGAACCTGCACACGGTGTGGTATGAGCTGGGAGGGATCCCGGTGACCGTGGAGGTCAACGACCTGCAACTGACCCCGGCCCGCAAGGTGGCCGGGATCCGCGACGGCATCCGGGTGGGGCTGCTCGTCCGCTGCGAGGGCGGGGAGCTGCGCGGCGGGCGCGGCGGGTTGTACATCGTCGGGCCGGACGGCAAGCGGCCGGTGCGCAAGTTTCCCGGCGACGGCGGCGCGGGGCACGCGGCGAACTTCATCGACGCGGTGCGCTCGCGGCGCCGCGAGACGATCGCGGCGGACGTCGTGAAGGCCGAGCGGGCGGCGGCGATCGCCCACTTGGCGAACATCTCCCACCGCAGCGGCGAAGCGGCGGGGCCGGAGGCGGTCGACGAGGCGGTGGGCGCCAACGAAACCGTGCGCCGGGTGCTGCACGACCAGGCGAAACAGCTGGCCGACTGGGGAATCGAGCGGCCGGCCTACACGCTGGGCAAGGCGTTGGCGATCGACCCGGCGGCGGTGGCGGTCACCACGCCGGGGATCGACCCGCGGCTGATCCGGCGGGAGGACCGGCGGGAGTTCGCGGTGCCGGAAGTGGCGTGACGCGGGGGCGGGCGCAGCGGCGATGAGCGGGATCGAGGCGCAGGTGGTCGAGTGGGGGTTCGGCGTCGCACTGGCGGTGATGGCGTGCGGGGTGGCGGCCGGGCTGCTGCGCGGGCGGCGGCAGGCGGCGGGCGGCGGGACGTGCGGGCGGGTGGCGCCGCCGGGGATCCTGTGGGCCGACTTGGCCGGAGTGGCGGCGGTGGCGGCCGTCTACTTCGGTTTCCACTGGCTGGGAAGGCAGGTGGCGGAACCGGCCGGCGCGGAGCCGTCGATCACCGCCGACGGGCTGGCGGCGTCGGTCTTCGCGCAGGTGATGATCCTGGTCATGGTGGTGCTGGTGATCCGCCCGCGCTGCCGCCCGGGCGAGTTCTTCGGCCTGCGCTGGCCGGCATGGCCGTGGGTGTTCCTGATCGGGCCGGCCGGCACGCTCGCGGCATGGGCGGTCGTCGGCGCGCTCCAGCTCGGCGGCTACTTCGGCTGGATGCAGGAGCGGATCGGGGCGCCCGCGCTGCAGGAGTCGGTCGCCACCCTGCGGGAAAGCGGCGACCCGCTGCTGCTGGCGCTGATGGCGGTGGCGGCGGTGGTGGCCGCGCCGCTGTGCGAGGAGGCGGTGTTCCGGGGCTACGTCTATCCGGTGATCAAGCGCTTCGGCGGCCTGCCGGCCGCGGCCTGCGGCTCGGCGTTGCTGTTCGCCGCGGCCCACAACCACGCCGTCGGCATGCTGCCGCTCGCCGCCCTCGGCCTGATCCTCGTCGCCGCCTACGAACTGACCGGCTCGCTGTGGGCCCCGATCGCCATCCACGCCTGCTTCAACGGCGCCACCGTCGGCCTCACCCTGCTCGCCCGCGCCCTCAACCTGCCGCTGGAGGTCCCGTCATGACCCCGCCACGCCTCGGCGACGTCGGCGAAGACGCACTCGTCCGGCGCCTCGTGACGCTCTGCCCAAGCGCCCCGGGGCTGGCCATCGGCCCCGGCGACGACTGCGCCGTCATCGACCACGGCCGCGGGCCGTTCACCCTGCTCAAGACCGACGCAATCGTCGAGGGCGTCCATTTCCAGCCCGACGCCCGCCCGGCCGCGATCGGCTGGAAGGCGCTCGCCCGCACGTGCAGCGACTTCGCCGCAATGGGCGGGCGGCCACGCCATGCGGTGGTCACGCTCGCGGTGCGGACCGACCAATCGGTTTCCTGGGTGACCGGCGTCTATCGTGGGTTGCGGCGGGCGGCGTTGTGGGCGGGTTGTTCGGTGGCTGGGGGTGAGACGGTGGGGGTGCCTGCGGGGTCGGCGGTGGTGGTGTCGGTGGCGGCGGTGGGGGAGGCAGGGCGGCGGGAGATGGTGTTGCGGAGTGGGGGGCGTGCGGGGGACGTGGTGGTGGTGAGTGGGCGGCTTGGGGGGTCGGGTGGTGGGCGGCACCTGCGGTTTGTGCCGCGGTTGGAGGAGGCGGGGTGGCTGGTGGCGGCGGGGTGGCGGCGGCCGCGGGCGCTGATGGACCTGTCCGACGGGTTGGCGAAGGACCTGCCGCGGCTGGCGCGGTCGAGCGGGTGCGGGTATGAGTTGGACCTGGCGGCGGTGCCGCGGGCGCGGGGGTGCGGGCTTGACGCGGCGTTGGGGGACGGGGAGGATTACGAGTTGTTGCTGGCGGTGGCGCCGGGGAAGTGGCCGCGGCTGGCGGCGGCGTGGCGGCGGCGGTTTCCCGGGCTGCCGCTGACGGCGATCGGGCGGCTGGTGGCGGGCGAGAGCCGGCCGCTGGCGGGCGGTTGGGAGCATTTCCGGGCGCGCGGGTGATGAGCATGATGAGGACGACGATGACGATGAACGGGGCGCGGTGTGGGTTGCTGGCGGCCGCGTGGCTGGCCGGGGCGGCGGTGGGTGCGGAATACGGGGATCCGGCGGTGTTTGCGGACGAGCTTGGGCGGCTGGAGGCCGGGGACGGCGGGCGGGCGGTGCCGGCGGGGGCGATCGTGTGTGCGGGCAGTTCGAGCATGCGGTTGTGGCACCCGATGCTGGCGCGGGACCTTGCGCCGCTGACGGTGATCCCGCGCGGGTTCGGCGGCAGCACGATGAACGACGCGCTGCACTACCTCGACCGGCTCGTGCTGCGCTACCGGCCGCGGGCGGTGCTGCTCTACGAGGGGGACAACGACATCGCGCAGGGGATTGCGCCGGAGCGGGTGGCGGACGGGTTCCGGGCGCTGGCCGGGCGGGTCCACGCCAGCCTGCCGGAGGCGCGCGTCTACTATCTCTCGATCAAGCCGAGCATCGCCCGCTGGAACCTGTGGCCGCGGATGCAGGAGGCCAACCGGCTGATCGCGAAGCAGTGCGCGGCGGACCGGCGGCTGACCTACATCGACGTGGCGACGGTGCTGCTGGGCCCCGACGGCCGGCCGCGCAAGGAGCTGTTAGAGGGCGACGGGCTGCACTTGAACCGGGCGGGCTACGCGGCGTGGCGGGAGGTCGTGCGGCCGGTGCTGCTCGCGGGCGAGCGGGCGTTCGAGCCGGCCGCGGAGGAGCCGGCCGCGGAGGAGCCGGCCGCGGAGGAGCCGGCGGCGGAGGAGCCGGCGGCGGAGGCGGCGGCGGAGGCGGAACCGATGCCGGTTGCCGCGGTGCGGGATGCGGCGGCGGAGATCGAGGCGTTGATTGGGGCGCTGAAGGGCCTCAAGCGGGCCCAGTTGATCCGCAACGGCAAGGTGCACACGGTGGACGAGGCGATCGCCCACATGCGGATGAAGTGGCGGTGGAAGAAGGCCGAGATCAAGACCGCCGAGGATTTCATCCGGGTGGCGGCCACCGGTTCATCGACGACCGGCAAGCCGTACCTGATCCGGATGCCGGACGGCACCGAGGTCAAGGCGGCCGAGTGGTTCCGGCAGCGGCTCAAGGCGCTGCGGGCGGAGCCGGCCGGGTGAGCCGGCGGCGGCGGGCTCTCAGTGCATCTCGACCTCCACCCTGCCGAGGCCCGGCCGCAGGTAGTGGAAATGGACGTCCGGGTGGTCGGCCAGCAGCGACATCGGCACCGCGGCATCGGGCAGGTGCTGGGAGATCATCAGCGCGGTCAACCGCAGGCCGAACGGGTTGTCGTGGTGGCCGGGGTGCCAGATCGAGACCCGTTCCGCCTGCCACGTTTCCCGGGGGCCCACGGTGGCGGCGTGGGTGGGCACCAGCGCCACGTTGCCGCCGCCGCTGGTGCGCGCGTTCTGGGTGATCGTCAGCGGGTGGAGCTGGACGACGCGGGTGCCGAGGCGGCGGTATTCCGCGGGGGTTGGCGGGGCGTCCTTGTGCTTGCCGGTGCGGGGCGGCGGGTCGTTGAACGCCCAGTGCTTGACCTCGCCCTGGCCGCCCTGCATCACCACGCAGCGGACGGCGGCGTAGCTGCGGGAGTAGGCGGCGAGGTCGCCGGTCGGGAAGTGCAGGTTCTGCGGCGGGATGCGCAGCCGGCGGTCGATCCGGTCGAAGCACAGCGCCCGGTCGCAACGCGCGAACGACAGCGGGTGGCCGGGGTCGACCGGCCGGCCGTCGACGACCCACTCGTCCATGCCCCAGAAATGGGCGTCGTGCTGGCCGAGGTTGATGCCGAGGGCGTTGACCATTTGCGCGACGATCGGGAGCTGTTCGGTCGGGCCGATCGGGCCGCAGATGCCGGCGGGGTTGTCGGGGGTGCTGCGGCGCCACGCGTCGATGTACTCGAGCGCCTCGGCGGCGTAGAACTCCTGCACGGTGTCGTGGAAGTGGATCGCGAACCCGGGGCGCGCCAAGCCGCGGAGCCTGCGCGCGTCGAGGCGCGCCGCGTCGGCGAGCAGTTCGGAGTCGAGGGTGGTGTAGTCCCACCAGCCGGGGGCGAGCTTGCTGAGGGGCCGGGGCACGGCGGTCAGGTTGTCAGTAGTTGTTGGACGGGATCGAAGTCCTCGGGGCCGAAGCCGAGGTGGGAGTGGCGGCGCCAACCCTCGGCGTGGGTGAAGCGGCCGGACGCGGCGCCCACCGCGCGGCTCATGCGCTCCATTTCGTCGAGGTAGGCGCCCATGCCCTGGGTCTCGTCGAGCCAGCGGCGCTGGGAGGCATGGCAGGCGAGCATCGCGCGCTTGCGTGCGAGCACCGGGGCGACATCGACGCAGAAATGCGGCTCGACCGGCTGGCGCAGGGCGTCGCGCAGCCCGTGCGGCAGCGCGTGATAGAGCGCGACCGGCTTGTCGTAGGGCGGAATTGGCGGGTTGGTGGGGACGTTGCGCATCGCGCGGGTGAACGCGGCGCTGACCACCAGCCGGGTGGCGTTCTGGTGGTCCTCCATGTAGTCCTGGGGCGACTGGGTGAGGATGACGTCGGGCTGGATGCGGCGGATCACGGCGGCGACGCGTGCCAGCGAGGGCTGGTCGTAGAAGACCTCGAGGTCGTTGAACAGCGGGGGGTGGGCGGTGGCCCCGGCGGCCGCGGCCGAGGCGCGGGCCTCGTGCCAGCGGGTGGCGGCGGTTTCCTCGCGGCCGAGGGTGTTGGAGCCGCAGCAGCCGTTGGCGAGGGTCCACAGGTGGACCTCGCAGCCGGCGTCCCCGAGGCGCAACAGGGTGCCGGCCATCATGAACTCGATGTCGTCGGGGTGGGCGGCGGCGGCGAGGACGATCATGGCGGCGGGTTCCGGCGCCGGCGCGCGGGGCGCGCGGCATCACTCGGTGGGCGGGTAGTCGTAGATGATGCGGAAGCCGAGGTCGGGGCGGCGCAGCGAGCGGTCGTCGGTCCACTCGCGGGCGCGGGCGGCGCCGTCGGGGCGGAGGTGTGAGGCGCCGGAGATGACGGTTTTCCGGCCGGCGGTGGGCAGGGCGGGGTTGATGGCGGGCTTGCGGGTCCACTCGGCGACCGAGCCGGCGAGGTCGTGGATGCCGGCCGGGGTGCGGTCGGCGGGGTGGGAGGCGGCCGGGCCCCACGGGCTGGGGGTCAGCTGCGGCGGTGCGGTGCTGCCGTGGTTGAGGGCGGCGAACCATTCTTCCTGGCTGGGCAGGCGGCCGCGTTTCCACTCGCAGAACGCGTAGGCGTCCCACCAATCGACGCCGACGACGGGGCAGTCAGGGGACAGGGGGAGGTTGTGCCATGGGGTGCCGGCGCGTGCGGCGGCGAGCATCGCCGGCCAGTCGTCGGGCTGATGGCCGGCTTTGGTGGCCGGCTGGTCCTCGTGGTCGTAGGTTGCGCGTTGTTCAGGGGCGAGGCGGTCGAGGGCCTGGAGGAAGGCGTCGTATTCCCCGATCGTCACCTCGTGGCAGGAGATCCAGAAGTCGGGCAGGGAGTTGCGGCCGCCGTCGGGGGTCGGGTGGGGGCCGGCGGGGACGTGGACCACGCCCGGCAGGCCGCGGGGCGGTGGTTTGCCGGGCCGGAGGGCGACCCACGCGAGGGTGGCGGCCAAGGCGAGGATGGCGGCCGCGCCGAGCCAGCGGGCGAGGTGGCGGGCGGAGAGGATCCGGCGGGCCGGCGAGGTTGGCGGGGCGAGCGGCGGCAGCGGTTCGGCGAGCTGCTGGTCGATCTGGTTGGCGTAGTCGTGCACCTTGCGCCACCCGAGCGGCGGCACCGCCGGGTCGGTGCCGGCCATCCACCCGAGCAGGGTGAGCATGCGGGTGGTGCCGGGGTGGCCGTCGGCGACGAGCTGCCCGAGAGTGGCGCCGAGGCTGGCGATGTCGGCGGCGGAGGTCTCGGGCTCGCGGGTGCCGGCGGTGACGAGGTTGTTGATGCGGACGACGCCGCGCTCGTCGAGGTGGATGTCGGCGAGGCCGAGCGGGGTGGCGGCGAGCGCGCGGCCCTCGAGGTGGAGCTGCGCCTCGGCGACCCTGCGCAGGGCGGCGGCCAGCTCGACCGGGCGGAGGGTCGCGCGGGCCTCGGCGCGCTCGGCCAAGGTCGGGCCGGCGAGGCGTTCGCGGGCGAAGAAGCAGTGGCCGTCGCTGGTCACCGCCTCGTAGACCGAGCCGATCAGGGGGTGGCCGACGGACGCCTTGGCGCGGATGTCGGCGACGAACCGGGCGCGCGCTTCCGGGGTGTTGCCGCGGAGTTCCTCGACGACCACGGTGCGGCCCACCGACGCCTGCTCGGCGAGCCACGAGCGGGTGAGCGGGCCTTCACCGAGCAGCTCGACGAGGCGGTAGTCGCCGAGGAACCGGGGGCCGGCGGGGTCGGGCCCGGCAGCGGGCGGGGCGGGCCCGAGTGGGGCCGACGGATCGGGGTCGTCTCGGTCGGTGCTCAATGTTCGGGCAGCGGCGGCGGCAGCAACGGGGCAAGCGGGTTGAACTCGGGCGGCAGCAGGTCCTGTTCGAGGAACAAGGGGTCCCGTTCCGGGGCATCCACCCTGCGGGCGAGGATACGCGGCCATGCCTGGCTGTCGATCAGCGTGCCGCGATAGACCAGCTCGACCACCTGCCCGTGGTAGCGCCGCTCGCCGAACAGGTGGTCCTGTTGGACGTCCTGCTCCGGCAGCGCGTAGGTCACGCGGAGCAACTCCTCGCCGGTCTGCCAGTCGACCGGCAGGGTCACCCAGTCGTAGCTGGTCGAGCTGGCCGGCGACGCCGGCTGGGGCTCGCCGCCGCCGCCGACCTCGTCGAAGAAGCGGACGACCACCTCGAGGTCGGCGGGATCGATCTTCTCGCCCGGCACCGCCTGCACGGGCACGGTCAGCACGATCCGCTCGCGATCGGCGGAACGGCGGTCCGGGAACACGCGCACCCGGCCGAGCGAGATCCGGCCGCTCTTGGCCTCGGGCTGCTCGAAGCCGTCGCGCAGCTTGATCGCCGCCAGCTCGTAGAGCGAGCCGGCCCCGGTGGTGCCGAGGTCGAACACCTTCTGATAGGACTCGGCGGCGCGGTCGTTGACCCCCATCAGCTCGTAGACGAGCCCGAACTCGTAGAGGACGTTGGGGTCGTCCGGGGCGAGGCCCGCGGCCTCCTCGAGCTTGACCAGCGCCAGCCCCATGTCCTCGGCGACGCGCGCCTCACGCGCCTGGGCGACGAGGCGCTCGGCCACCGGGTCGGCGATCCGCGGGGCGGCGAGCGGGCTGGGCGCCGGCAGCGCCACGGGTGCCGGCGTGGCGGCCGGCGCCGCGGCCGGCGGCGGGACTGCCGAGATCCGGCCCGGCGTTGCGGCGGCGTCGCCGGGGCGCGCCGGCCCCGGCATGGTGATCACGTGGGGAACGATGCGCTCGACCACCCGCACCTTGCGGCCGGCCTCGAGCCGTCCGGCCAGGGCGGTGCCCGCGACCACCAGCTCGGCGAACGCGAGCAACCCGATCACCCAGCAGGCGAGCCGGAATGGCAGTGCGGAGCGGCCCGGGGCCACGGTGCCAGACGCTTCGCTCATGGGCAGGAACTTGGGGACATCACCGAGCGCTTGTCAACCGGCGCGGTGGACCGCCCGCCGGCCGCGCGGCCCGCCCAGGCTCTCACTTGCCGGCCGCGGGCGGCGGGCGGCGGTCGGCCTGCCGCCAGAACTCGCGGCCGGCCGGCGTCTCGAGGTCGGCGAGCAGCCACAGTTCGCGCGCCAGCGAGGCCTGGGTGATCAGGTCGTCGGGCGGGTGGCGGCGCCACGCCGCGTAGTGGACGTCGGCATTGCGCAGCGCGCGCTCCAACAGCTGCCGGTCGCCGGTCCAGCGGTAGAGCTCGAGGTCGGCCTCGACCAGCAGGTGCGACCATTTCAGCTGGTCGCGGTAGGCGCCGGTGCGGCGGTCCCGCAGCGACTCGGCGGCGCGGGCGATGCGGCGCGCCTCGGTCAGGTAGAACGGCTCGCCGGTGCGCGCGTGGAGGGCGATGAACCCGCGGATCATGAGCGCCGAGTTGTAGCTCATCCTGGCGCGGTTCATCGCGCCGGTGGCAACCTTGAACGAGTCGTAAAACAGCCCGTCCGGGGCCTGGAACTTGGCGACCGTCCACACCATGATGCGGTCGCCCCAGCGGTTCAGGCTGGCCGCCTTGTCGCCCCGCTCAACCCGCGCAAGCAACAGGCAGCCGACCGCGGCGGGGGCGTTCGAACAGGTGTTCTTGGAGCCGTCCTTGTGCCCCTCGTGCCACCAGATCCCGCCGCCGGCCTCGTCGTCCCAGCCGCTGAGCACGAACGCGAGCGTCTCCCCGGCGCGCCGCAGGTAGCGGGCGTCACCCGTTAGGCGGTGGGCTTCGAGGAACGAGATCACCAGCCACGCGTTGTCGTCGTAGTACTTGTCGTGGCCGCCCTGGGTGCGGGCGGGCTCGTAGCCCGGGGGGTTGGCCTGGACGTCCCAGTGGGCGTCGAGGGCGGTGAAGTAGCTGCGCAGCACCTGGCGGTAGCTGCGGTCGTGGCGGGCGGCGGCGACGACGGCGGAGAACATCACGCCGGCGCCCCAGATCAGTTCCGGGTCGCGGCCGCCGGCCTTGGCCGAGTAGAGCCCGGAGCGGCGGTCGTAAAAGTGCTCGTGGATGGAATCCATGACCTCGGCCGCCCGTTCGCGGTGGAGGCGGGTGTCGAGGCCGGGGGGGGCGGCTGCCGGCGTGTCGGCGGCCTGGCCGGCGGCGGTTGCGGTGCCGGCGAGCAGGGCGGGCAGGACGCAGGCGAGCCAGCGGGCGCCGCGGCGGGGTGCGGGGTGGTTGCGCGGGGTGGCGCCCATCAGCGGGAGCGGGTCAGAGGCCGGCGGCGGGGTCGACGCCGGCGGGATCGACGTCCGCGGGGTCGGGGGCGGCGGGTGTGGGCGGGGTGATCAGCTGGATGAAGCGGTCGGTCCAGGAGGCGGCCTGCGGGTGGCTGACGTAGCGTTCGAGGTGTTCGAGCATGCGCAGGGCGGCGTTGCGCTGGTCGCCGGCGCGGAACAGGTCCTCCTCCATCTGCCAGAGGAGGTTGGGGCGCTCGTCGGTTAGGAACTTCTCGAACGCCGGGGTGCGGCCCCCCTCGTTGCGGTCGTCGTTGCGCGGTCCGCCGCGGGGGCCGCCGCCGCCCGACCACGCCTCGCGGATCAGCGCCTCCTGGCGGATGCGGTTGAGCCACGCGGTGCGGAGCTGCTCGACGTCGCCGGCCTGGCGCAGCGGGGGCAGGATCACGGTGCCGTAGACGGAGGCGAGCGCGAGCGGTTCGGTGGGCCAGTCCTCGACCTTGATGTTGGAGACGTTGTAGGCGCGCGCGAACACCGACGAGGTGACTGCCTGGCGCAGGATGCCCTGCTGGCCCGCGAGGTGCTCGGCGTTGGAGAAGATCGAGTCGAGCGCGGCGATCACCCGCGGCCCCATCTTCGGCAGGCAGTCGGGGTCGGAGGCCACCTCGAGCGTGAGCACCAGCCAGTGGAGCTGGTGGCGCAGCGCGAGCTGCAGGCCCGGCTCGGCCAGCTGGTCCTTCTGGCGGCGCTTCCACTCGCGGAAGTCCTGGCTGCTGCGCTTCTGGTCCTCGAAGTCGAGCTTCTCGATGCACTTCACGTAGAGCGCGAGGGCCGCCTCGTTGCTGGCCATCGCCTCGCGGAACGCCGCCAGGGCGGTTGCGATCCGCCCGCCGACGCGGCCCTCGGCGGCGTCCTTGATGCTGTTGAGCCGCTCCAGCAACAACTGGCGGTCGCTGTCGCTGAGGGGCTGGGCGGTTGCCTGGGCGGCGAGGGCGAGCGCCGCGATGAGCCACGGGAGCCGGAACATGGGGGGACGATCCCACACGGCCGGGCGGCTGGCAAGCCCGCCTGCCGGCGTGGGGTTCACCCCTCGCCCGGGCGCGAGATCACGTGGAGGTTGTCGACGCCGCTGCGGGTGAACTCGTCCCAGTAGCGCTTCTCGAGGTCGGCGGTGCGCTCGCGGCGCTCCTCCTCGGTGAGCTTGCGCCATGCCTTGAGGCCGATCCGGCGGATCAGGTCGCGGTCGGCGAGGCGGATCACCAGTTCCTCCCAGAACGACTCGTTGCGGAACTCGTCGTAGCATTCCTGGAAGAACGAGCGTTCCTGCTGTTCGCTGGTGAACCGGTAGCGCTGTTGTTCCTCGTCGAACTCGATCAGGTCGCCGAAGCCGGCGTGGGCCGCCTTCTCGAGGATCTTGCCCTCGAGGTCCTCGTAGTCGGCGAACGCGTCGTCCGCGCCCTCGCGCTGGTTCCACGAGGCGACCCACGCCGCGAGACTGACCATCTCCGCGAGGGTGGCGAGTTCCTGGTCGGTGAGGCGGAGGTGCATCGCGGCACGGGGAGGAAACCATCGCCCGCCGGGCCGGGCAAGCCCCCATCGGCCGGGGCCGCCGGCCGGGGCGGGGCGGGAAGGCGGCGGCCGATCCGGCGGGGGCCGGGGCCGGCGGCGCCGGGGTTGCTAGGCCGGGGTCTTGAGCAGCTCGAGCGCGACGTCGACGGCGGTGCCGGCGTCCGGGGCGTAGCCGTCGGCGCCGATCTCCTCGGCGAACTCGCGGGTGATCGGGGCGCCGCCGGCCATGATCTTGCACGGCACGCCGGTCTCGCGGATCGCGGCCACCACGCCGCGCATGCCGGGCATGGTGGTGGTGAGCAGCGCGGAGAGCCCGACGAGGTTGGGGCGCTGCTCGCGGACCGCCTCGGCGAAGCGGGCGGCCGACACGCTCACGCCGAGGTCGACGACGTCGATGTTGGCGCCCTTCCACATCATCGCCACCAGGTTCTTGCCGATGTCGTGGAGGTCGCCCTCGACGGTGGCGATCAGCGCCTTGAACTCGGGCCTGACCCCGGCGGCCACCAGCATCGGCTCGAGGATCGCCAGCGCCTCCTTCATCGCCCGCGCCGCGATCAGCATCTCGGGCACGTAGATCTCGTTGCGCTTGAACTTCTCGCCGACCGCCATCATCCCCGGCACCAGCCGCTGCTCGACGATCTGCTTGGCATCCTCGCCGGCCGCCAGGCACTGCTGCACCAGCTCCGGCACGTCCTTGCGCCGCCCGGCAATGATCGCCTCGGTCAGCGGGTGGGTCGTGTCCATGGCCGGCAGACTAACCGCAACGCCGCGCCCGATCTTGTGATCTCGTGCCATTCTGTGGTGATCCGGTGCGCCCGCCAACCCCGCCCGCGCCGCCCGGTTGGATGGCCCCCGGCCGGTCGGGGTGGGCCCGACGCACGTCCGATTCCGCCGATTCCGCTTGACATTTCAGGTTTGCTTGCCAAATCTTCCACCGCGATGAAACACATCCCATTGCTGGCCTTGCTTCTGTCTTCCCCGGCCATCGCCGGCACGGAAGTTGTTCCGGCTCCGATGCCCCCGCCGGCCGAGCCGAGCCTGTGGACCTGGTTTGCCGGCGGCAGCGTCGGTTACCTGGTGGACTACGAGCAGGAGATGTATCACGCGCACGTCGGCGCGGAGCTGCACAAGGGCGCCTACTCGCACGGGTTCTTCCTCGAGGTGGGCTACACCGAGGAGGACGAGCGGTGGTATGAGCCGCAGTGGCGGGAGGACTGGTCGGCCGACATGGAGATCATGCCGATCACGCTGAACTACAAGCTGGAAGGGCCGCTGGCCGACAACTTCCGGTGGTATGTGGGCGCCGGGTTGGGCGTGGCCATCGCCGACCTCGACTACAAGTGGCGGAGGAGGGACTTCGCCGGGACGAGCGGGCAGGGCGGCGACGACGACACGGTGTTTGCGGCGCAGGCGTTTGCCGGGCTGATCTGGGAGGTCAACGACAGCTTCGAGGTGTATGGCGGCGTGCGCTACATCTATCTGGACAGCCCGGAGTTCAAGTTCGACGGGGCCACCGTGGAGTGGGATGACGAGATCGACGACGCGCTGATCGAGCTCGGCGCGCGCTTCAACTTCTGAGCATCGGCTCCGCGGATTCGAATCACGGCGGCCGGCGCCCCGCGGGGTGCCGGCCGCTGCTTGTCCCGGAGGCGCGGCTCAGCGGCGGCAGGCCTCGCGGCACGGGCCGGGGGGGGTGAACCTGGAAACGGGAAGAGGAACCGGGGATTACGAGGATTTCGAGGATGATCAAAGGGTTGCGAACAAGCTTCCGATCATCCGTTGGGTGTGGGCATCACGCTTGCCAACTCATTCTGAATCAACGCAATCCCCGCAATCCCCGGTTCTCATTTCCGAATTCAGGGTGAATGGGGGGGCCTTGCCTGCGCCGGTGCAAGGTTTGGCCTGGTTGCGGCCGTAGGATCATCCATGCAGATGACGACAAGGGTCGCGCTCACCGGCCTGCTGGGGGTGGCCGGCGCGCTGGCAGCCGGGGAGGGTCCGGGCGCCGCGCCGGCGGCGGCGGTTGCGCGCTGGCAGGACATGCGCTTCGGGATGTTCGTCCACTGGGGGCCGGTGAGCCTGAAGGGGACCGAGATCGGCTGGTCGCGCGGCGCGCAGGTGCCGGTCGAGGAATACGACGGGCTCCACAAGCGGTTCAACCCGCAGCAGTTCGATGCCGGCGCGTGGGCGCGCACGGCGAAGGCCGCGGGGATGAAGTACCTGGTGATCACCAGCAAGCACCACGACGGCTTCTGCCTGTGGGACAGCGCGGCGACCGACTTCGACATCATGGCCTCGCCGTTCGGGCGCGACGTGCTCAAGGAACTGAGCGCCGCGTGCCGCGCCGAGGGGATCGCGTTCGGCACCTACCACTCGGTCTGCGACTGGCGCCACCCGGCGTTCCCGCTCGGCAGCCCGGGCGGCAGGACCCACAAGCCGCACCCCGACCTGCGCGCCTACGATGCCTACCTCCAACAGCAGGTGGCCGAGCTGGTCACCAACTACGGCCCGCTGGTGAGCATGTGGTTCGACGTCCCGCAGTCGTACGGCGCCGACCTCGGCGTCCCGATGGTCCGCAGGCTGCGCGCCCTGCAGCCCGACATCCTGGTCAACAACCGCGCCTACGCGCCGGCCGCCCGGCCCGGCGGCGGCCCCCAGCTGCCGGTCGGCGACTTCGACACCCCGGAGCAGCACGTCGGCGCGTGGCAGGACACCCGGCCGTGGGAGACCTGCATGACGATCTGCAACCAGTGGTCGTGGAAGCCGAACGACGCGATGAAGACGCTCGGCGAGTGCCTGCGCATCCTCGCAACCTGCGCCGGCGGCAACGGCAACCTGCTCCTCAACGTCGGCCCGATGCCCGACGGCCGGATCGAGCCGCGCCAGGCCGCGCGCCTGGAGGAAATGGGCGCCTGGCTCGCAACCCGCGGCGAAAGCATCCACGGCACCCGCGGCGGGCCGGTGAAGCCGGGCCGCGGCTTCGTCACCACGCGCCGGGGCAACACGGTCTACCTGCACGTGTTCGACGGCGCGCCGGATGAGATCACCCTGCCGGCGTTCCCGCGCCGCATCCTGCGCGCCGAGGTCCTCGGCGGCGGCGCGGTCGAGACCGGGACCCGCGACGACGCGTGGGTCGTCACCCTCCCGCCCGCCCTGCGCCAGCCGGCGATCACCGTGGTCCGGCTCACCCTCGACGCCTCGGCGATGGACCTCCCGGCGGCGGCGGCGCCCACCGGCTTCCGCCCCGCCACGGCGTCCAACGTCTATCAGAACGAGGTCGCCCGGTTCGGCCCCGACATGGCCTTCGACGGCGACCCGGCGACCCGCTGGGCGACCGACGCCGGCACCGCCGCGTGCCGGCTCGAGGCCGGGCTCGCCCGGCCCGGCCCGATCCGCGGGATCGAGGTCGACGAGGCCCCCGACTACTCCGGCCGGGTCGAGGAGTTCACCGTCCAGGCGCTCAGCGGCGGCCGGTGGGTGACCGTCGCCGCCGGCACCGCCCTCGGGCGCTTCTCCGCCGCCTTCGACCCGGTGGACGCCGCCGCCATCCGCCTCGACATCACCCGCGCCAGCGAGGGGCCGACGATCAGCGAGGTGCGCGTCCGGCGCGCCGACTGAGGGCCGGCGAACCGCGCGGCAATCGGTGGCCAGCGAACCGGAATGGCACAATTATGAACACTCGAGCGGCAGTTGGGTTGATCCTGATCGCGGCGGGCATGGCGGGCCCGGTTGGCCGGGTCTGCGCACAGGAGAAGGGACTCCTGTTCGCCCACCGGGGCGGGGCGCACGAGTTCGACGAGAACACGCTGGATGCGTTCCGGTCGTGTTATGAGCAGGGGCTGCGCGGCTTCGAGACCGACGTGCGCATGACCAAGGATGGCATGCTGGTCATCCTGCACGACGACAGCCTCGACCGCACCCATCACGCGACCGGGGCCGTGGAACACCGGACGGCAGCCGAGCTGCGATCGGTCACCAGCAGGAAGACCGGCCAACCCCTCCTGTTCCTCGAGGACCTCCTGTCCTTCTTCGACGACAAGCCCGGCGTGTACCTCGAGCTGGAGATGAAGACCGGCAACCGCGACCTCTATCCGGATGCCCGGCTCGATGACTACTGCCGGAAACTCCACGGGGCGGTCCGGGCCCACGAGCCGAAGGGTTCGTTCTACGTCTGCACCTCCTTTGACGAGCGGCCCCTGAAGGTCGTCAAGGGCCTGGATGCCGATGCGGACCTGCTGCTCATCACCGGCGGGCCGTGCTGCCCCGAGATCGTGCAGCGGGCCCAACAGTTGGGCGTCCGGCGGATCGGCTGCCACATCGAGGAAACGTCGCGCGCCGCCGTGCGGGCCGCCCAGCAGGCCGGGCTCGTCGTGACCGGCTGGCCCGGCCACAGCCTGCAGGACTATCACCTGGCCGCCGGCCTGGGCGTGGACGCCATCTGCAGCGACATCCCGGTCGCGGTCCAGGCATGGAGGGCGAAACACGAGTGACCGCGCGCGGGAGTCTCACCGTGGCTCGACCTTCAGGTGCGCGAACAGCTTCGCGCCGGGCGCCGCTGCCGATCCTGCCGCCACGCTTGCGCGGCAGCCCCGATCCGGCATCATCGCAACCCGGCACGGCCAACATGAACGCGATACCCACCCTCCTCCTGGCGACATCGGTGGCAATCGGCTCTCCGATCCCTGATCTACGATCCACCGAATCTCCCCCCGGGGCGGAACGAGGTCTACGAGGTCCCGCCGACCGTCCGGGAGTCCTTCCAAGTCCGCGTCCTCTATCGACTGGCCGCCCCGCAAGACAACAAGGTGGCCCAAGGCGGCGCCGGCCAGCCTGCCTCCGGTTCCGAGTCGAAGCCCGAGGAAGGCGGGAATCCTCAGCCCGGGGCGGGGGCGCGCCCACGGTAGCGGGCGGACCGGCGCGCCCGATGGGCTGCCGCGGCTTGCATTCCGCGCCCGCAGTCCCGACGATCCGCCCATGGACGCCATCGCGCGCGCTCAACGGGTGATCGCAATCGAAACCGATGCCCTCGGCCGCATGGCCGGCCGCCTCGACGCCTCGTTCGCCCGGGCGGTCGAGATCCTCCACCAAACCCTCAGCCGCCACGGCAAGATCGTCGTCGTCGGCATCGGCAAAAGCGGCAACATCGGCCACAAGATCGCCGCCACCTTCAACTCCACCGGCGCCGTCGCCGTCGTCCTCAACTCCCAGAACGCCCTCCACGGCGACCTCGGCATGGTCTCCGACGGCGACGCCGTCGTGGTCCTCTCCTACTCCGGCGAAACCCCCGAGCTGATCAACCTCCTCCCCCACATCCGCCGCTTCGACGTCCGCCTCGTCGCCCTCTCCGGCCGCACCGACTCCACCCTCGCACACCACAGCGACGTCACCCTCGACACCTCCGTCGAACGCGAGGCCTGCCCCCTCAACCTCGCACCCACCTCGTCCTCCACCGCCATGCTCGTCATGGGCGACGCCCTCGCCATGGCCCTGCTCGAAGCCCGCGGCTTCACTGAACAGGACTTCGCCAAGTTCCACCCCGGCGGCGCCCTCGGCCGCGCCCTCCTCACCAAGGTCGGCGATATCATGCGCTGCGGCCCCCAACTCGCCACCGCCCCAAGCGGCGCCACCGTCCGCGACGCCCTCGTCGCCATGTCCTCCGTCCGCGCCGGCGCCTGCCTCGTCCTCAATCCCGACGCCTCCCTCGCCGGCATCTTCACCCACGGCGACTTCGCCCGCGCCTTCCAGTCCAACCCCACCATCGGCCACCTGCCCGTCGACCACTTCATGACCACCCACCCGGTCAGCGTCCAGGCCGACGCCCTCGCCGCCGAGGCCCTCACCACCGTCGGCCAACACCGAGTCGACGACGTGGTCGTCCTGAATGCGGAAAACAAACCGGTCGGTCTGATTGACACCCAGGACCTCGCGCGGCTGAAGATCGTGTGAGCCGCCCAACCATCCGGGACACCCATCGATTCCCCCCACCCGGCCCCGGATAACCATCCGGGACACCCATCGATTCCCCACCCGGCCCCGGATCGAAGCCGCCCGGCCCGCCGCGGGGGAATTGGTGGGTGGCTTCGATTCCTCTTCGATCCCACAATTCTTGTCGCGGCCGCGACAAGAATTGTGGCGGGGCGATGGGAGCCAGGAATCCAGGCGCCCAACCATGTTTCCGGCGGCCGGGCAAGGGGGGGATTCTGTGGGTGTCTCCGATTCCTGTGGGTGTCTCCGATTCCTGCCTTTGACGAGCGGCCGCTGAAGATCGTCAAGGGCCTGGATGCCGATGCGGACCTGCTGCTCATCACCGGCGGGCCGTGCTGCCCGGAGATCGTGAAGCGGGCCCAACAGCTGGGAGTCAGGCGGATCGGCTGCCACATGGAGGGAACATCGCGGGCCGCCGTGCGGGCCGCCCAGCAGGCCGGGCTCATCGTGACCGGTTGGCCCGGCCAGAGCCTGCAGGACTATCACCTGGCCGTCGGCCTGGGCGTGGACGCCATCTGCAGCGACATCCCGCTCGCGGTCCAGGCATGGAGGGCGAAACACGAGTGACCGCGCGCGGGAGTCTCACCGTGGCTCGACCTTCAGGTGCGCGAACAGCTTCGCGCCGGGCGCCGCTGCCGATCCTGCCGCCACGCTTGCGCGGCAGCCCCGATCCGGCATCATCGCAACCCGGCACGGCCAACATGAACGCGATACCCACCCTCCTCCTGGCGACATCGGTGGCAATCGGCTCTCCGATCCCTGACCTACGATCCACCGAATCTCCCCCCGGGGCGGAACGAGGTCTACGAGGTCCCGCCGACCGTCCGGGAGTCCTTCCAAGTCCGCGTCCTCTATCGACTGGCCGCCCCGCAAGACAACAAGGTGGCCCAAGGCGGCGCCGGCCAGCCTGCCTCCGGTTCCGAGTCGAAGCCCGAGGAAGGCGGGAATCCTCAGCCCGGGGCGGGGGCGCGCCCACGGTAGCGGGCGGACCGGCGCGCCCGATGGGCTGCCGCGGCTTGCATTCCGCGCCCGCAGTCCCGACGATCCGCCCATGGACGCCATCGCGCGCGCTCAACGGGTGATCGCAATCGAAACCGATGCCCTCGGCCGCATGGCCGGCCGCCTCGACGCCTCGTTCGCCCGGGCGGTCGAGATCCTCCACCAAACCCTCAGCCGCCACGGCAAGATCGTCGTCGTCGGCATCGGCAAAAGCGGCAACATCGGCCACAAGATCGCCGCCACCTTCAACTCCACCGGCGCCGTCGCCGTCGTCCTCAACTCCCAGAACGCCCTCCACGGCGACCTCGGCATGGTCTCCGACGGCGACGCCGTCGTGGTCCTCTCCTACTCCGGCGAAACCCCCGAGCTGATCAACCTCCTCCCCCACATCCGCCGCTTCGACGTCCGCCTCGTCGCCCTCTCCGGCCGCACCGACTCCACCCTCGCACACCACAGCGACGTCACCCTCGACACCTCCGTCGAACGCGAGGCCTGCCCCCTCAACCTCGCACCCACCTCGTCCTCCACCGCCATGCTCGTCATGGGCGACGCCCTCGCCATGGCCCTGCTCGAAGCCCGCGGCTTCACTGAACAGGACTTCGCCAAGTTCCACCCCGGCGGCGCCCTCGGCCGCGCCCTCCTCACCAAGGTCGGCGATATCATGCGCTGCGGCCCCCAACTCGCCACCGCCCCAAGCGGCGCCACCGTCCGCGACGCCCTCGTCGCCATGTCCTCCGTCCGCGCCGGCGCCTGCCTCGTCCTCAATCCCGACGCCTCCCTCGCCGGCATCTTCACCCACGGCGACTTCGCCCGCGCCTTCCAGTCCAACCCCACCATCGGCCACCTGCCCGTCGACCACTTCATGACCACCCACCCGGTCAGCGTCCAGGCCGACGCCCTCGCCGCCGAGGCCCTCACCACCGTCGGCCAACACCGAGTCGACGACGTGGTCGTCCTGAATGCGGAAAACAAACCGGTCGGTCTGATTGACACCCAGGACCTCGCGCGGCTGAAGATCGTGTGAGCCGCCCAACCATCCGGGACACCCATCGATTCCCCCCACCCGGCCCCGGATAACCATCCGGGACACCCATCGATTCCCCACCCGGCCCCGGATCGAAGCCGCCCGGCCCGCCGCGGGGGAATTGGTGGGTGGCTTCGATCCCACAATTCTTGTCGCGGCCGCGACAAGAATTGTGGCGGGGCGATGGGAGCCAGGAATCCAGGCGCCCAACCATGTTTCCGGCGGCCGGGCAAGGGGGGGATTCTGTGGGTGTCTCCGATTCCTGTGGGTGTCTCCGATTCCTGTCTGTGGGTGTCTCCGATTCCTTCTCCTGTCGTGGGTGTCTCCGATTCCTTCTCTCCGATTCCTTCCGATTCCTGTCCTCCGATTCCTGTCGTGGGTGTCTCCGATTCCTGTCTCCCCCGCAGGCCGGATCAACGGGGCAGGTCGGCCCACAGGGGGGGGCAAAGCCCGACCCCAGCAAACTCAAGCCTTCCAGCGCCGTAAAAAGTCCAATCAGGGCCGTTTCGGCCGACAAGTGACGAAGTTGGGCTACGGCGCGGGTTCTTCCATCCAGCGGTTGAGGATCTCGACGGCGGCGGCCTGGTCGATCAGTGGGCGGTGGCGGCGGGCGGGGCGGCCGGCGTGGTGGAGGCGGGAGGCGGCGTCGGTGGTGGAGAACGCCTCGTCGATGAACACCAGCGGCAGCTGGGGCAGGAGGGTGGCGAGTCGGGAGGCGAAGGCGCGGGCCTTGGCGGCGGCGGTCCCCTCGCTGCCGTCGAGGCGCAGCGGCAGGCCGACGACGAGGGTGCGGGTGCCGCGTTGGGCGGCGAGGGCGGCGATGCGGGCGCAGGCCTCGGTGCGGCGGCGGTCGATCGTTTCGACCGGGTGGGCGAGGATCCCGCACGGGTCGGTGGCGGCCACGCCGACGCGGGCGTCGCCGTAATCGATGCCGAGCGCGGGGTGGGGGCCGGGCGGGTCGGGGGCGGGCATGGCCGGAAGGGGCGGGGCGCGCGGCGCCGGGCGTCCGCGGCGGCGGGTGATCGGGCCGTGCCCGGGCGCGGGCGTTGGTGTTAGAGGAGTTCCGGAGGCAGCTGCTTGACGAGCTCCTTGATCGCGTCGGCCTGGTGGCGGTTGGCCACCAGCAGGGCGTCGTCGGTCTGGACGACGATCAGGTCGTCGACGCCGAGCAGTGCGATCCGGCAGCCGGGGCGGGCGTTGAAGACGATGTTGTTCTCGGAATCGAGGTGGCTGACGGCGCCGTGGCTGCGGTTGTTGGCCCCGATGTCGTCGAGGTGGGCGGCGGCGGCCGTCCACGAACCCACGTCGTCCCAGTCGAAGTTCGCCTCGATGCACAGCACGCGCCCGGCCTTCTCCAACAGGGCATAGTCGATCGAGATCGGGGTCAGGCCGGCGAAGCGGGCGGCGATGGTCGCGCGGGGATCGGGCGCGCGGCTGACCTTGGCGACGAAGGCGGCGAGCTCGGGGGCGTGGGCGGTGAGTTGGGCGACCACCGTGGGCAGCGACCAGATGAACATTCCGGCATTCCATGAGAACCCGCCCCGAGCGAGGAACTGGGCGGCCAGTTCGGCGTCCGGCTTCTCGCGGAAGCGGACGACCTCGCACGGCGGGTGGTTGGGCGCGGGCCCGGGGGGCGCCGCGCGCGGGCCGCGCTCGATGTAGCCGTAGGACGGGCACGGCCAGGTCGGGCGGATCCCGAGGGTGACGATCGCGTCGCTTGCGGCGGCCACGGCGATCGCGTCGGCGAGCACGGCGCGGAACGCCGCCCGGTTCTCGATCAGGTGGTCGGCCGGCAGCACGACCATCACGGCTGCGGGATCGCGGGCGGCGACCAGCCCGATCCCGAGCGCCACGGCCGGGGCGGTATCGCGTTTGGCGGGCTCGGCGAAGATGTTCCCGGCCGGGATCGAGGGCGCGGCGGCACGCACCGCCGCCAGCTGCCGCTCGTTGGTCAGGATCAGGATCCGCTCCGGCGCGACGAGCCCGTCCAGGCGCTCGATCGTCTGCTCGAGCAGGGTGGACTGGCCGAACATCCGGAGCAGCTGCTTCGGCCGCGCCTCGCGGCTGAGCGGCCAGAACCGGGTGCCGGACCCGCCGGCGAGGATCACGGCGTAGGTGGCAGGTGCATCCGACATCGGCAGCAGTCTGCCCGATCCCGGGGCCAAGGAAAAGGCCAATGCACCGCGCCCCCCGCCGTCCCCTCCCCCTCCCCCCGAATTTCCTGCTGTCGCGCGGCCGCCCGCCGGGGTAAGTAGCCGCCATGGACCTGCAGTGCTGCGAGCGACGGGATGAGGACGACTTCGGCTGGATCGACGGCACCGCGATGGTCGCCCCGGGCCTGCTGGGCCTGGCCGTCGGGCTGTTGCTCGGCGAGCTGATGCACCGCGGGGCGCGGCGCGGCGTGGCGCTCGCACTGCTCGGCCTTGGCGTGGCCGCGCTGGTGCCGCTGACCGTCGACGGCGTGATCCGCAAGGTCAACGGCCCGGACACCGAGCGCGGCAGCCGGCGCCGGCTGCGCGGGATCCGCGATGCCGGCCTGGCCACCGCCGGCTACGAGGTGCATGAACACGAGTTCCGCGACGAGCGCCGCGGCGGCTGAGCCGGCGACCCCGCCCGAACCGCCCACCGGCCCGCTGCGGATCGCGGTCACCGGCGTGACCGGGCGCCTCGGTTCGGCGCTCGCGCGCAGCCTCGCCGACGCCCATCAGGTCATCCCGCTCGACCGCGCCGCGCTGGACTTGGCGCGCCCCGGCGACCTGGCCGCCACCTTGGCCGGCATCCGGTTCGACCTCCTCATCAACCCCGCCGCGCTGACGTCGCCCGATGCCGCCGAGGCCGACCCGGAACTGGCCCGGCGGGTCAACGCGCTGGCCCCCGGCGTGCTCGCCGCTTGCTGCCGGCAGCGCGGCGCCCGCATGCTCCACATCAGCACCGACTACGTGTTCGGCGGCCGGCGACCCGGGCTGCGCGGCGAACGGTGCCGCCCCGACCCCCGCGGCGCCTACGGCCGCACCAAGCACGCCGGCGAACGGGCGGTCATCGGCGCCCACCCGGCGGCCTGCATCGTGCGCGTCTCGTGGCTCTACGGCGGCGGCCGCCCCGGGTTCCCCGAACAGGTCGTCGCCCGCGCCCGCGCCCGCGCTCCCCTCGCCGCGATCGCCGACAAGTTCTCGCTGCCCACCCGCGTCGAAGACCTCGTCGCCTGGATCCGGGCGCTGGTCGCCGCCCCGGAGGTCGCCGGCATCGTCCACGCCTGCCCGTCCGGCCCGCCCGCCAGCTGGCGCGACTGGGCGCTCGTGACCCTCGAGGCGGCGGTCGCCACGGGCCTGCTCGACCGCTTGCCGCCGGTCGCCCCGCTGCGCCTTGCCGAGGCCGGGTTCTTCCACAGCCCGCGCCCCCGCCACACCGCGATGGCCAACCGCCGGCTCACCGCACTCCTCGGCACCGCCCCCGGTGACTGGCGCGACGCCCTGCGCGCCCACGTCGCGACCAGTCTCCAACCGCCGGGGGATTTCACCATCCACCGTTGACCGCGAGCCCCGGCCGTGCACAGAATCCCGCCGATGAACGTCTGGTACTGCGTGCTGCCCGCTGCGGCGGGGCTGGTCATGGTCGGGTGCGACACGATGAGCGGACCGATCGAAGGCGGCAGCTTCGATCCCCTGGTCCCGCCCGGAGCCGACACCGGCCCGCGCGTCGTCGAGACCCGCGAGCAGTTCAAGCCCGGCCAGATCGGCGCCGTGTCGATGAACAACGCCGGCTTCTTCAACACCCTGCCCCGCGGCAGCGCCAACCCGGACCGGCTCCTCAACGCCGGCAGCCAGGTCAAGATCATCTCGGCGGAGGGCAGCTACCTCAAGGTCGAGCTCGACGACGGCAAGGTCGGCTACGTCCCCTCGATCATGGTCGAGGACCCGCGCTCCGCCCCCTCGCCGAACGAAGTCCAGGTCTATCCGCCACTCCAGGGAACCGACGCCGTGCCGATCATCCCGCTCACCCCGGGCGACCCCACCATCCCGCAAACCCCCGCCACCGACGCGCTGCCCTCGGTGATCGAGCCCGACGCCCCCGCCGACCAGCCGCCGGCCCCGCCCCCGGTCCCCGCCGACCTCACCACCCCCACGCCCCCGATCCAACCCGACGCCGCCGAAACGCCGCAGCCACCCGCCGACACCCCCGCCGGGGACACCCCGAAAACCGACGAGGACAAGGACGAGGAACAACCCGCGGAGAAGCCCGGCGAACCCGGCACGGCACCGGCCGGCCCATAGCCCGCCCGAGACCGCCGCCCGGCAACCCGCCGCGGCCGCGCCCGCCCGCTAGTCCTCCTCCTTCGCCCCCTTCACCCGCACCCTGCCGCGCAGCGAGGCGGCGATGAACTCGTCGAGCCGCCCGTCCATCACCGCCTGGACGTTGCCGGTCTCGACCCCGGTCCGCAGGTCGATCACCTTCTGATAGGGCTGGAACACGTAGGAACGGATCTGGTTGCCCCAGCCGATGTCCCCCTTCTCGCCGTAGATCCGCTCGGACTCGGCCTTCTTGCGGTCCTCCTCGAGCTGATAGAGCTTGGCGCGCAGGATCTCGAACGCCAGGTCGCGGTTGCGGCCCTGCGTGCGCTCCTGGGTCGAGCGGATGATGATGCCGGTCGGCTTGTGCTTGAGGATCACCGCGGTCTCGACCTTGTTGACGTTCTGGCCGCCCTTGCCGCCCGAGCGGGTGGTCTGGATCTCGATGTCGGCATCGTTGATCTCGATCCCGACCTCCTCGGCGACCTCCGGGGTGGCGTCGATCGCGGCGAATGAGGTGTGGCGCTTGCCTGCGGCGTCGAACGGCGAGATCCGCACCAGGCGGTGCACCCCACGCTCGGTCTTGAGGTAGCCGTAGGCGTGGTCGCCCTCGACCTTGAGCGTCGCCGAGCGGATCCCCGCACCCTCGCCGTCCTGCTCGTCCAGCAGCGTCACGGTGAACCCCTTGTCCTCGGCCCAGCGGATGTACATCCGCCGCAGCATCTCGGCCCAGTCGCAGGCCTCGGTGCCGCCGGCCCCGGCCTGGATCGTCAGGAAGCAGCTGGCGGGGTCGTGCGGCTTGTCGAGCAGGGTGAGCAGCTCGAACGCCGCCAGCGCCTTCTCGAGCGCCCCGTATTCGGCGACCGCCTCGCGGGCGGTGTCGGCGTCGTCGGCCTCGCGCGCCAGCTCGACCAGCGTGTCGAGGTCGGCGGCGCGCTGCTCAAGCTTGAGGAAGGGGTGGAGCCGGCGCTTCAGCCCGCTCGCCTCGGCCACCGTCCGCTGCGCCTGCCCGCCGTCGTCCCAGAACCCGGGGGCCGCCATCCGCTCCTCGAGCGCGGCGATCCGCTGCTGCAGTTTCGGCGCGTCAAAGATACCTCCTGAGTTCCGACAGGCGAGCCTTCAGGGTCTCGGTGTCGAACGCCAGGAGGTCGGCGGCATGCAGGTCACTCATCGGCGGCGCAATCAACCGGCACCGCCGCCGGAATGCAATCGCAATCTCACCCGCCCCGACCGCCCAACCGGCGCGGGCCGCGGACTTCGCCCTTGGCGGCGCCCCCCCACCCCGCTAGTCCCAACCCCGTGGAACGATCCACCGGCATCGTGGTCCGCCTCACCAGGCTCGGCGAAACCAGTTGGATCGTCCACTGGTGCACCGCCGAACACGGCTGGATCAAGACCGTCGCCAAGGGCGCGCGCACCCCCCGCAGCCCGTTCGCCGGCAAGCTCGACCTGTTCTTCGACGCCGAGCTGGTGTGGGCCCGCGCCCGCCGCGGCGACCTCCACGCGCTGCGCGAGGTGGCGCTCGTCAACCCCCGCGCCAGCCTGCGCCGCAGCTGGCTCGCCACCCTCGCCGCCAGCTACTTCGTGCGCCTCGTCGAACAGGCCGTGGAGCCCGACCACCCGGTGCCCGAACTCCACCACCTGCTGGTGCGCGCCCTCGACCACCTCTGCCACCACCACGCCACCCGCCGCGCCGTCGCCCACTTCGAGACCGAACTGGCACGCCTGCTCGGCATCGGCGGCGATCCCGCCCGAGCCGCAGGCGCCCTCGCCGAGGCCCTCGGCGGCCTGCCTGCCGTCCGCGCCGACCTGCTCGCAGAGCTTGATAAGTGAGCCCGCCTGGCAACGTTTTTTCGGTTGCAACCAAGGGCCGATGAGGCACGATCCTGTCGTAACATAGTATCCACAATGGACTCCGCAACCGTGAGCTTCCTGCAGATCCTGCGCAACCGCATCGACGAGCTGGTTGCCACCGGCGACTTCGACGAGGCGATCCACGCCGCCACCGCCTCGGTCGAGAAAGCCCAGCAATCCCTCACCAACGAGTCGGAGAACATCGGTGCGTTCTGCGACGCGGTCGAGGTGCGGGCCGACCTGTTCCGCCAGGTCGGGCGCTTCGACGAGGCACGCGACGACTACCGCCAGGCGATCATGCTGCTCGAGGAGCGCGAGGACCATGAGGCCCAGCTCGGACGGCTGCACGCCGGCCTCGGCGCGGTGTTCGACGCCTGGGGCCGCTCCGACGACGCCGCCCGGCACTGGCGCCAGGCGGTGGACTACTTCGAGGCGATGGACCCGCCGGCATGGCTCGACGTGGCGGCGATGTGCAACAACCTCGCGTTCCTCCGCCGCTCGGCCGGAGACCTCACCGAGGCCGAGAGCTGTTTCCTCAAGGCGCTCGAGATCACCCACCGCGAGTTCGGCCCGCACCACCAGGAGACCGCCCTGCTGTGCAACAACCTCGGCGCCTGCTACCAGGCCGGCGGCTTCCTCGAGCAGGCGCGCGAGATGCACCTGATGGCGCTCGAGGCCCGCGAGCAACTGCTCGGCCCGAACCACCCGGACACCGCCCAGTCCCACAACAACCTCGCCCTGACGCTGGCGATGACCGGCGACGTCGACGCCGCCACCGAGCACTTCCACAAGGCGCTCGACGGGTTCGAGGCCGCCGGCGAGGAGAGCCGGGAGGACTTCGAGGCGGTGGCCGCCAACTTCGCCGCGTTCCTGCGCCAGCAGGGGAACGACGAGCTGGCCGCCAACCTCGAGTCACGCACCGGCGTGGTCGCCGTCGCCTGACCAGCGGCCCAAATCGGCCCAAATCGGCCCAAATCGGCCCAAATCGGCGGTTGGAAACCACACCCTCCGGTGCTACGGGTCCCCCGCCGATGGGACTGGCCGACCGGGACTACCAACGAGACGTGCGGCAACCGCGCGCGCCGGGGCAATTGGGCGGCGCCCCGGTGACCAGGGCGCTGCTGGTCGCCAACGTGGCGGTGTTCCTGCTCGACCTGCTGGTGCTCGACCACCGCCTGTTCGAACTCGGCTGCTTCACCGTGCAGTCCGCCGTGTTCGAGGCGCGGCTGTGGGAGTTCATCACCTTCCAGTTCCTCCACGGCAGCGTCGGCCACCTGCTGTTCAACGCCATCGGACTCTACTTCTTCGGCCCGCTGATGGAGCGCTGGTGGGGCGGCTCCGGGAGGTTCCTCGCCTTCTATCTGCTGTGCGGCGTGGCCGGCGGCCTGCTGTTCACCGCCCTGCTGCTGACCCGCATGGTCCCCGGGACGATCGACTCGCCGCTGATCGGCGCCTCGGCCGGCATCTACGGCCTGCTGATCGGCACCGCCGTGCTCGCGCCCCACGCCCGCGTCCGGCTGCTGTTCCCGCCGGTCGAGATGTCGCTGCGCACGCTGGCCCTCGGGCTGCTCGCGATCGCCGTGCTGATGATCGCCTCGAACTGGAACCGCAACGCCGGCGGCGAGGCCGGCCACCTCGGCGGCGCAATCGCCGGCTTCCTGCTGATGCGCTTCCCCGGCCTCCTGCGCGGCGGGCTGCGGCACCGGCAGGGGCGGGTCGACATCATCCGCCCGCCCGCGTTCCGCCGCCGCGGCCAGGCCACGCTCGACCCGCCGCCCGCCGCCGACGCCGAAGTCGACCGCATCCTCGACAAGATCTCCCACCAGGGCCTGCAGAGCCTCACCGAGGACGAGCGCCGCACGCTGCGCCAGGCCGCCGGACGGTGAGCGCCAAGGGCATGCTCCCGGGCCCGTTCCCGGGCCCCTTCCCGTCTTGACGGATTCCCGTATTCCCGTATCGTGGTCCCGTGAAGACGACGATCGACATCCCCGAGCCGCTCTACCGCCGGGCCAAGGTGCATGCGATCCAGCACGGGGTCACGCTGCGGGAGCTGGTGCTCGGAGCCCTGCAGGCCCATCTGCAGCCCGCGCCGGCGCGCCCGCGGCACGAACCCCATTTCAAGGTCGACGGGCTCGGGCTGCCCTGCCTGCGGCGGCCGGCAACGGATCGCACCCGGGTGACCGAGGAGTTCCTGGGCCAGCTCCGGGAGCAGGAGGGGGTGTGAGCCATGGACTGTCTGGCGGACATCAACCTGCTGATCGCGCTGGCCGACCCGGCCCACGTCTTCCATGATCGGGCCCGCCACTGGCTGACCGCCCGTCCCCGCCTTGGCCTGGCCACCTGCCCGTTGACCGAAAACGGCTTCCTGCGGGTCTACGGCCATCCGTCCTATCCGGGCGGCCCCGGCTCCCCCGCGCAGGCGCTGGCCGACCTCCAGGTCTACCGGCGCCGGAAGGGCCACCGTTTCCTGCCCTGCGATCTCTCGTTCGACGACCCGCTGTTCGCCGACCTGTCCACCGTCACCCCGAAACAGCTCACCGACCTCTATCTGCTGGCGCTGGCCGCCCGCCACGGGGTCCGCTTTGCCACCTTCGACACCACCATCCCCGCAGCCCTCGTCCGCAACGGGCCGGCCGCCCTCGAGGTCGTGCCGGATTGAAGGCCGCCGGACGGTGAGCGCCCTCACTCCAACAGCTCGAACTCGGCCTCGACCCGCTCGACCACCGAGACCAGCCCGGGCTCGAGCTGGGCCGGGCGCTCGCCGCCGGCCAGCGTGGCGTCGATCGAGTTGCGGGTCAGGCTGGCCGGCCCGAATCCCGGTTCCGGGTTCTCGCGGATCCGCACCGGCGCGCCGATCCGGCCGTCGAGCACCGCCGCCATCTCGGCCGCCTTGGCCCGCGCCGCCTGGAGCGCCTTGGCCCGCGCCGCCACCCGCGCCGCACCCGGGTCGCGCAAGCCGTGCGCCGCCTCCTCGACCGCCACCTCGGGAAACTTCGCCAGCTCGAGCCACAGCGTGTCGTAGAGGTCGAGCCGCCCGCTGGCCACCACGATCGCGGTGCTCGCCCAGTAGCCGAGCTTGACCCGCCGGCCGTCCTTGAACTCGACGTCCTCCCCGAACGCCGCCGCCGAGGTCTTCAGCTCCGCCTCCCCCAGCCCCAGCCCGCGCAACATCGCGGTCACCGCCGCCGCCCGCTCCCGGTTGTGGCGGGCCACCGCCTCCAGCTCCGCGCCGGTCGAGCGCACCGCGCAGCGGAACGTCACCTGGTCCGGCGGCACCCGCTCCTCCGCCACCCCGACGACCTTGATCGACGGCGCGTCGGCCGCCACCGCCACCGCTGCCAGCCAACCCGACAGCACCACCTGCATCAGCGCCTGCTTCATCGGCCGCAAGGATCGACCGCCACCCGCCCCGGCGCAACCACGAACCCGCAACCACGGCCCCGCACCACGACCCCGCACCGCCCCCGGGGCGCCGGCGCCACGCCGCCCGCCGCCGAACCCCCGTGCCGATCCCCCGCGCAGAATCGGATGTCGGGGCCGGAACAAAACCGGACAGAGACGGTTCAAAACCGGACACGGGAGACGGAACAAAACCGGATTTGTGATTGAGGTGGGGAAAAAGGCTGGAGAGGCGGGGTTGTGGAGCGACCATCCGGGATCGTTCGCAGGACACGGCTCTGCCGGAGGGCAACCGGAGCGGCGCACGATGCCACAGGGAGGCGTTCCCCGGTGCCGCGGCGCGGAGGCTTCGCGCCGCGGCACATCGCGAAGGGGAAGGACTCCCGTGGCCCAATGCGCAAAACTCCGGGGGTCCGGGGGCAGCGCCCCCGGTTTGAGCCGCGTGGTTGCCCGGCAGGCCGCGACCGGGTGATGATCCCCGGCGTGCAAAGCGACAACTCATCCACCGTTTGCCGCCCGATTTCGTCCGGCGGCTCCTCGCTGACTTCAACGCCGGAGTTCTTGAGGCTCCGGCCGCCGCCGCCCAGCTGGGCGTCAGCCGCACCAGGCTCTACGAACTGCGCGCTGCCTACCTCAAGGACAGGACCGGTTTCCAGCCGCAGGCCAGCGGGGGCGATCATCGCGAGGCTTGGCCGCCTCATGTTGTGGAGTTCCTCCACGGCTTCCTGCCCTTGCAAAGTCCCCCGAACTACCAACTGGTCGCCGACGAGATGGAGCGGCTGCTGGGCTTCAAGCGCGCCCGCGCGACGGTGGAGGCTTACGTCAAGACCCGCCTTGCCCACCTCATCCCCGCGCCCTGCGCCAAGCCACGCACCTGCCGCCGCTTCCGGCGCGCGCACGTCGGCGAGCTCTGGCAGCATGACAGTTCGGTCCACCAATGGTGGCCCGCCCTCTCCAAGCAAACCCTCATCCTGACGGTTGACGACTGCTCCGGCTTGCATATCGCCGGCACCTTCGTCCAAGGCGACACAACTTGGAATCACTTCCTGCACTTCCGTGCCGCCTTCGAGCGCCACGGTTTGCCCGACGCGATCTACACCGACGGGCTCAGTCTGTTCGGCTCCAGTCCCTGCCACGACCACAACGACCCGCGCAGCGAGTTCCAGCGCGCCTTGCGCGCGCTGCACGTCGCCCATCTGGTCGCTCCCACTCCCCAGGCCAAGGGCAAGATCGAACGCCGTTTCGACACCTTCCAGCAGCGCCTGGTGACCCTCCTGGCGCACGCCGGAGTCACCACTCCGCAACAGGCCGACCCAATCCTCCAGATGGAAATCGAACGCCAAAACCGCAAGATCCTCCGCTCCACCGGCAAGGTGCCGGCCGAGGTCTGGGAACAGCAAATCCTCAATCGCAACGCACACCTTCGGGCCACCCCTCCCCAAACCTTGCTCGACCTGCATTTCTCCCTGCGTTCCACCCGCAAGGTCCATCCCGGCCCCTTCATCGACTTCGACGGCCGCTCCTACGAAATCTCGCCCACCTCCCGCAAGGTCGTCACCGTCCTGTTCCATCCCGCGCGCAAACTCTGGGTCCTGGACCATCGCCCCAAAGACGTCTGGCCGCCCATCCTGGGCCATTTCACCCTCTGAAATCCGCCCGGCTTTGTCCCAGTTGACGCGATGCCGAGGACCGGTCCAACCCAGCGGCATGATCGCATGAACACATTCACGGCCGCAATCCCTTTTCCCACGCCGGTTCCCGGTCTAACACATTGTCCGGTTTTGTTCCGGCAACAAATCCGGTTTTGAACCGTTCCCCACACCCGCGCAGAATCGGATGGCGCTGCGCCCGGCTCCTGCTATCCCTCGCCCGATGTCCACTGATTCAAGCACCCGCATCGGCCTGTTCGGCATCGGGCTCGACGCCTACTGGCCGCAGTTCGCAGGGCTCAAGGAGCGGCTCGAAGGCTACCTCGCCCGCGTCCACGCAAAACTCGAACGCCCGGGCGTCCAGGTCGTCGACCTCGGGCTGGTCGACACCGTCGACAAAGCGTTCGCCGCCGGCCACGAGTTCCGCCGCCAGGACGTGGACCTGATCTTCCTCCACGTCACCACCTACGCGCTGTCGTCCACCGTGCTGCCGGTCGTCCAGCGCGCCAAGGTGCCGGTGATCATCCTCAACCTGTCCCCCGAGCCGGCGATCGACTACGCCAGCTTCAACCGGTTGGGCGACCGCACCCGGATGACCGGCGAGTGGCTCGCCCACTGCGGCGCCTGCCCGGTTCCCGAGATCGCCAACGTCTTCAACCGCGCGCGCATCGACTTCCACCAGGTCACCGGCCGGCTCGACGGCGACCCGGCCTGCTGGGCCGAGGTCGACGCGTGGATCGGCGCCGCCCGCGTCGCCGACGTGATGTTCCACAACCGCCTCGGGGTGATGGGCCACTACTACTGCGGGATGCTCGACATCTACTCGGACCTCGCCCAGCAGTGCGCCCACTTCGGCGGCCACGTCGAGATCATCGAGGTCGACGAACTGAGCGCCCGCCGCGGCGAGGTCACCGCGGACGAGCTCGCCGCCCGCGTCGCCCGGTTCCACGAGGCGTTCGACGTCCAGCCCGACTGCCCGCCCGCCGAACTCGAGCGCGCCGCCCGCACCTCGGTCGCCCTCGACCACCTCGCCGCCGACCACCGGCTCGGCTCGCTCGCCTACTACTACATGGGCACCGGCAACCCGGACAACGAGGACGCCATCTCCTCGATCATCCTCGGCACCTCCCTGCTCACCGCCCGCGGCGTGCCGGTCGCCGGCGAGATGGAGGTCAAGAACGTCCAGGCAATGAAGATCCTCGACACCTTCGGCGCCGGCGGCTCGTTCACCGAATACTACGCGCTCGACTGGAACGACGACGTCGTGCTCATGGGCCACGACGGCCCCGGCCACCTCGCGATCGCCGAGGGCAAGACCAAGGTCCGCCCGCTGCAGGTCTATCACGGCAAGGTCGGCCGCGGCCTGTCGGTCGAGATGAGCGTCCGCCACGGCCCGGTCACCCTGCTCAGCGTCGTCCAGACCGTCGACGGCCGCCTCGAGTTCCTCGTCGCCGAGGGCGAGTCCGTGCCGGGACCGATCCTCGAGATCGGCAACACCAACTCCCGCTACCGCTTCCCCTGCGGCGTGCGCGCGTTCACCGAAACCTGGAACGCCCGCGGCCCCGCCCACCACTGCGCCGTCGGCGTCGGCCACCTCGCCGCCAAGGTCGAGAAACTCGGCCGCCTGCTCGGAATGCGCACGGTCACCGTCTGCTGACCCCCCCCCCCGCGCCTCCGCGGCCCCGCGTTCCCGGTGCCGGCTTTTTCGTATACGTATACGAAATCGCCGCAGCGCGCGGGATGGGGACAGACCCCCGGCGGCCGCGACGATCCGGAGAACAACAAATTCGTATACGTATACGAAATTGCCGCAGCGCGCGGGATGGGGACCGCGGGATGGGGACGGGCGCCGGAGGGTGCGACGATCCGGAGAACAACAAATTCGTATACGTATACGAAATTGCAGAACGGGCGGGCCGGAGGCGTGGCGGTTGGTTGACCAGTGGTTCGAGGCCGCAGCGGAGCCGCGCTGTTCCGGCGTCGGGAGGGGATCCGGGTTCCTGGTTGGGGGGTTGCCCGGGGGTGCCTGCGCCGTCTGCGGTGGGCGCGGGGCGGGCCCGGGGAGCGAGGGTCGGTGCGGGCGGGTGGCGGGCGCCGGTCGGTCGCCCGTCAGGTCAGGCTCCGGGCAAGGTGCTTTTTGCCTCCTCGAACAGGCAGCGGGCGATCAGCCAGTCGTACCACTGGCCGGCGGGGACCTGTTGGGGGGTGCCGTCGGGCTGGGCGAAGGTGCTGGCTAACAGCTTGGCGGCCTCGGCGAGGGCGGTGCCGGCCTCGACCGGGCGGCCGTAGTGGTGGCAGGCGATCGCGCGCAGGGCGAGGGCGGTGGCCCGGCACTCCGGCGCCGGCGCGGCCGCGAGGCACTGGTCGGCGGCCGCGATCGCGGCGGTGAATTCGCCGCCGCGGAGGGCGGTCCAGGCGGCGGTCAGGTGGCTCCACGGGACGGTGTAGGCATCGCCGTCGGCGGGTTCGAGGCCGCGCTCGGCGAGCCGGCGGGCGGCGTCGGTGTCGATGTCGAGGTCGGCCATCAGCCAGCAGATCTTGGCGGCGCGCTCGCAATCGCGGCGGTTGGCGGAGCGGGCGAAGGCCTGGAGCGCCTGCCGGGCGAGCTGGCGCAGGGCGGCGCGGTCGCCCGCCTTGAGGTGGAGGGCGGCGAGGCGGAGGAAGCGGATGCTGGCGGGGTCGAGTTCCAACAGGCGCCGGGAGTCATCGGCGGCGGCCTGCCAGCGGCCGTTGCGGGCGCGTTGTTCGGCGCGGGCCTCGAGGATGCGGGTGGCGCCGGCCTCGACGTCGGCCGGGTCGGCGGGCAGTTCGTGTTCGGCCTTGCGGCCGATCTCGGCCCACAGGGCGGCGGCCTCGGCGGTGTGGCCGCCGGCCTCGTAGGCGTTGGCGAGCGTGGCCAGCGAGCGCAGCCTGTCGGTCGGTTGCGACGGCAGCGAGTGCTTGCGGATCTCGAGCACCTCGGCGCGGAGCCTGGCGGCGGCGTCGCGCCGGCCGGCGCGGTCGTAGGCGGCGGCGAGGTTTTCCATCGCGCTGAGCGTTTCCGGGTGCTGGGGCAGGTGGACGCGGTGGCTGCGCTCGACGAGTTCCTCGCGCAGCGGCAGGGCGCGGTCGTCGCGGCCGGCCTGCTCGTGGGAGATCGCGAGGTTGTGGAGCGCCCGCAGGGTGTCCGGGTGGTCATTGCCCACGGTGGCGCGGAACTTTTTCAGCACCTCCTCGCGCATGGGCAGCGCCAGCTCGGGGTGGCCGGTGTGCTGGTGGGAGATCGCCAGGTTCTGGAGCGCGGCCAGCGTGCGCGGGTGGTCCGGGCCGAAGCGCCGCCGGCAGCCGTCGAGCACCTCGCGGCGCAGCGCGAGCGCCTCGCCGAAGCGGCGCGCGTCGTCGTACGAGATCGCGAGGTGCTGCATCGCCTCGAGGGTGCCCGGGTCGTCCGGCGCGGCGTTGCGGCGGCGGAACTCGAGCACGCGTTCCTGCAGCCCGAGCGCCTCGTTGACGCGGCCGGCGAAGCGGCACGACAGGGCCAGCTCGGCCATTGCCGCGATCGTCCGCGGCGAGTCCTCGCCGTCCTCGAACTGCAGGTGGCGGTAGGCCGGCTCCTGCTGCGAGATCGCCTCCGGATAGAGGCCGAGCGCGAAGTAGGTGCGGCCGAGGACCTGTTGGAACGCGGCGCGCTGGGCGGAGTCGCCGGCGAACCCGCCGCCGAGGTTGCGCGCCGCCCGGTCGAGCGTCTCGGCCACGGTGATCGTGCGCCCGTCGCGGGTCGGGTCCGGGCTGCGGAACACGTCGGTCAGGAAGGCGGCCAGCGCCTCGGCCTCGCGCCGGGCGCGGTCCTTCTGGTCGCGCTCGGCGGCGACCTCGAGCAGGCTGGCGCGGGCGTGCCGCTCGGCCTTGCCGGCGCGGGCGGCCTGCCACGCGGAGACCGCGGCCGCGGCGACCAGCGCGGCGGCGATCGCGGCGGTGCTGGCGGCGCCGAGGCGGTGGCGGGCGAGGAACTTGCGCGCCCGATAGACGCGGCTCGGGGCGGCGGCGCTGACCGGCTCGTTGCTGATGAAGCGGGCGAGGTCCTCGCGCAGCGCGTTGGCCGTCTGGTAGCGCCGGCCGCGGTCCTTCTCGAGCGCCTTGAGCGCGATCCAGTCGAGGTCGCCGCGGATCGCCAGCCCGAGCTTCCTGGGCTCGGTGTGGCGGGCCTTGGCGATCGTGCGCACCTCCTCGTCGGCGGCCGCGGCCAGCCGGGTGGACGGCCGCGGGGGTTCCTTCTCGCGGATGATCCGGCGCATCTCGTCGAAGCCGGCGGACAGCAGCTCGTCGGCCTCGATCGGCGGCTTGCCGGTCAGCAGCTCGTAGAGCAGCACGCCGAGGCTGTAGATGTCGGAGCGGGTGTCGATGTCGATCGCCGACAGGCTGGCCTGCTCGGGGGAGATGTAGAGCGGGGTGCCGATGAACTGCTCGAAGCGCGTGAACAGCGTCTTGTCGGTGAGCTGCTGCTGGGTCGCCTTGGCGATGCCGAAGTCGATCACCTTGGCCACCGGCCGGTCGGCGTCGAGGCCGACGAGGATGTTGGACGGCTTGAGGTCGCGGTGGATGACGCCCTTCTGGTGGGCGTGCTGGACCGCGGCGCAGACGTCCATGAACAGCTCGAGGCGGTGCCGGGTGTCGAGCTCGTGGCGGTCGCAGAAGGTGGTGATCGGCAGCCCGCGGACCAGTTCCATGACGAAGAAGGGGCGGCCGGTGGCGGTCGCGCCGGCGTCGAACACCTTGGCGATCCCCGGGTGGTCCATCATCGCGAGCGCCTGGCGCTCGGCCTCGAAGCGGGCGATCACCTCGCGGGTGTCGAGCCCCGCCTTGATCACCTTGAGGGCGACGCGGCGGACGATCGGCTCGCGCTGCTCGGCCATGAAGACGACGCCGAAGCCGCCCTCGCCGATCCGCTGCAGCAGCTTGTAGCGGCCGACGGTGTCGCCCGCCTTCTCGGCCACCGGCGGGGCCGGCGGCGGCTGCGGGGCATCGATCGGGGCGAAGAACCGGTCGGCCTCGGCGGCGTCGCGCAGCAGCGCGTCGACGCGCTCGCGCTGGGCGGGCGAGCTGCAGGCCTGGGCGAGGTAGGCCTCGCGTTCATCGGGCGGCAGTTCGCGGGCCACGGCGAAGATGTCGTCATGAGTGTCCATCATGACCCCTCATGCGCGAATCTGGCGCGGAAACGGACAGGGGCGAGGGAAGAAAGTTCAGCCTGCCCCCCGGATCGCCCGGTAGAGCCACACCTTGGCCAGCTCCCAGTGGCGGCGGACGGTCTTCTCGTTGACTTCCAGCAGCGCGGCGATCTCGTCGTGGCCGAGGCCGGCGAACACCCGCAGCTTGACGATCCGCGCCTTGAGCGGGTCCTCGGCCTCGAGCGCGTCGAGGACCTCGTGGACGGCGAGCAGGCGCTCGTCGGCGGCCGGCTGCGCGTGACGCTCCTCGTCGTAGGCGGTCGGCTCGCCGCCGCCGCCGCGCCTGGCGGCCGCGCGGCGGCGGGCGTGGTCGACGAGCACGCGGCGCATCGCCTCGGCGGCGGCGGCGAAGAAGTGGCGGCGGTTTGCCCACTGGGCGTCGGGGCCGACGAGGCGGAGGTAGGCCTCGTGGACCAGGGCGGTGGGCTGGAGCGTGTGGCCGGGGCGCTCGGCCGCCATCCTGGCCGCCGCCATGCGCCGCAGTTCCTGATAGACCGTCTCCAGCAGGGCGGTCGCGCCCGCCGGGTCGCCGACGGCCATGGCGTTGAGCATCCGGGTGACGTCGTCGGGCACGGCGGGGGGTGTCGGGCGGGATCAGTCGGGGGCGGCGCGGGCGGGGTCGGGCGGGCTGCCGGCGCGGACGATCTCGAGCTTGTCGAGGAACACCGCGCGCACCGCGGAGCTGCCGTGCTCCTTGTCGAAGCGGCCGGGGCCGATCCAGAAGTAGTGGTGCGGCGCGGGGATCCAGTCGGGGAGGTCGTACCACGCGTAGCCGGCGCCGGCCTGGGCGGTGGTGGGGGCGATGAGCCCGTGCCCCTGCCTGGCCAGCGGGTCGTGGATGCCGGCCCAGAACGCCTCGCCGTCGCGGCCGGGTTCGGGCTCGACGCGCACCCGGATCCGGATCCGGTGCGGCACCGCGGGGTCGAACGCGACCTGTTGGAACGGCAGGGTGGCGCACCACTCGAAGTGGGTGTTGAACAGCTTGAGCGCCGAGCCGTCGCCGGCGAGCGGGTCGGCGGCCGTCTCGCCCCACTCGCCGCGGCGGCCGAGGGTGAGCAGCGCGTCCTCGACGGTGGCGCGGTCGCGCGCCGGGTCGGCGGGCGGCGGCGCGGCGGTGGCGAGGTGCTGCCAGCGGGCGAGCAGCGCATCGTGGGTGTCCTGGCTTTCGGCGAGGCGGACGTTGCCGGCCTGGCGCAGCCGGTCCAACAGATCCGTGGCGAGCGCGCGGTGGGGTGCGGGGACGGCGTAGCGGGCGGTGTCGCTGGCGAGCCAGACCTTGATCGCGGCGGGGTCGGGCAGGCGTTCGAGGCGGGCGTGGAGCACCGGGATGGCGCCCATGCGCACGTTGTAGGCGCGGGCGGGGTCGTCGCGGACGGCGGCGGCGGCCTGTTCCCACAGGGTGGCGGCGCGGGCGAGGAAGGCGTCGCCGTGGAGTGAGGCGAGCGGCCCGTCGAAGACGCGCAGCCGGGCGCCGGGTCCCTGATAGAACGCGTGGGCTTCGTCGAAGTAGTGCCGCACGTGGGGTGCGGCGGCGCCGTAGTAGCCGGTGAAGAAGTCGTCGAGCAGGCGGTCGGCTGGCAGTTCGGGGTTCCACAGCCACTTGGCGAGCAGCCACGCCTTGAGTTCGGCGAAGTCGGCGTGGCGGCCGTGGTAGGCGCCCTGCTCGAAGACGCCGGCCACGCGGTGGTTGCGGAACACGCGCAGGTTGTCCTGGAGCGCGAGCACGTTGGGGAACGGGGCGGTGTAGGCCCGGAAGTTGGTGGTGTAGTCCCAGATGAACAGCTTGTCGGTCATCGCGGCCCACGCGGCGATCTGCTCCATGAAGCGCCGGTTCTGGTCGTCCGGGCTGGCCGGCAGCGGCTTCGAGAAGTCGCACTCGATCGTGCACAGGCGCGGCACGACGTTGTGGCGCGGGCGGATCGTGCGCGGGGGCTCGCGGGTGTACTGGTAGGCGAGGGTCTCGATCCAGGCGTCGGGGAACTCCTTCTCGACCGCCTCGGCGACCTGGTTGACGAACGCGATCAAGGTGCCGGCGTGGGAGCCCTCGCGCTCGTCGAGTTCCTTGCAGGCCGGGCAGGTGCAGCAGTTGTACCAATCGTTCTGGCTGACGCTGAAGAGCTTGGCCTGGGGGTCCTGGCGGATGTGCGCGAGCAGGCGCTCGGTGACGATGCGGGCGACCTCCGGGTTGGTCAGGCACAGCTGGGTGTGGTCCTTGATCCGTTGGCCGTCGACCTCGCTGAAGTATTCCGGGTGGGAGGCGAAGAACTCGTCCGGGGGGCAGAGGGCGTTGAAGGTGTGGACGAACAGGCCGTCGCCGAAGCGGACCTTGCCGCCGTGGCGCGGCTCGAGGCGCAGCGCGTTGCCGTTGGCCTTGTTGCGGGCCGCGAGGTCGCCGTCGAAGAAGTCGAACCAGAACGGCTCGCGCATCGCGAACGCCGGCACCTGGGTGTCGTCGAGCGCGGGGACCCGCCAAGCGTCGAGGCGCGGGACGACGCCGTGCCAGCTGGTGAACCAGCGGCAGCCGCCGTGGGCTTCCAACAGCTCGTAGGCGCCGTAGAGCGTGCCGCGCACCGGCCCGCCGATCACCAGCAGGTGGGGCGGGCAGGTCTTGAGGCGGAAGCCGTCGTCGCCGAGCGGAGCGAGGGCGGCCGGCGCGCCGAGGACGGCGGCGGTGTGGCGCGTGTTTCCCAGCAGGATCGCGCGGGGGGGCAGCGGGGCGTCGTCGGTGGCGATCGGCAGCGTGACGCCGGTCATCTGCGCGGTGAACCGCTGCAGTTCCTCGGCGGCGTAGACCTGCGAGGGCGAGGCGTCGGCCGGGCGGACGATCGTGTAGGCCGCCGGTTGCCCGCGCTCGGCGAGCGTCAGCGGCTGTGCGGGCAGCGGGCCGGCCGCCAGGGCCAGGCCGGCGACGGGCGCGAGGAAGCGGGCGAGCGGGCGCGTCATCCCGCCCAATACCCGGCCGGCGGCGCGGTTCTTGCGGGCGTGGGCGGGCGTGGGCGGGATCGCGCGGCGGTCCGGGGCGGCGCCGGCCGGCCTGTGCTCACGGCTGGCGGATCAGGTTCTGCCGGAGGTAGCGGGCCATGATCCGGCGGATCAGCTCGTCGATCTGCACGGTCACGCCGATCTCGCAGTTGGGCGCGGTGCCAGCCACCAGTTCGGTCATCCCCTTGTCGGTCACCTTCACGTGGGCCGGCTCGCAGGTGAACAGCTCGGGCCACAGCACCATGGCCAGGGGCACGACGTCGTAGAGCGTGGGGTCGGGTTTGGGGTTGGCGGCGTTCTCGCAGCTCCAGAGGGAGTAGAGGCCGCACAGGGCGTCGGTCAGGGGCGAATTGCGGAACAGCAGGCGCATCCGTTCCGGTTCCCTGAGCTTGACCATGGTGGTCGTGTCGAGGCCGGCGAGCGTCAGGTTGGCGCCGCTGGCCAGCAGTGCCTGGCCGGACTTGGCGTCGGCCCGCACGTTCCACTCGGCGTCCGGCTTGGTGCCCGGCCCGCCGTAGCCCATGCGGAAGCTGCCGAACATCGAGATCACGCGCTTCGCCTGCTTGAGCGCCTCGGGGTCGCGCTCCAGCACCTCGCGGATGTTGCACACCGGCCCGACGGTGAACAGGATCACCTCCCCGGGGTGGCGGCGGAGGTTGTCGATGATGAACTCCGCGGCGTTGGTGGACGCCGGCGTCCAGCCGCCGAACCCCTCGCCCCACGCGAACTGGCTGGAGTCCCCGGCCACGCCGGTCTCCTCGCCGACGATCCCGGGGGTCGGCTTGCCGACGACCAGCGGGACCTTCCGCTCCAGCCCCACCGCATGGAGGAGCCGCGCCGCGACCCGCGCGCGCTTCCACGTGTTGCCGTGCTCGAGCACCAGCCCGAGCACCTCGAACTCGGGGCTGGAAAGCAGCAGCGCCACGGCGAACGCGTCGTCGACGTCCCCCGCAAGGTCGCAGTCGAGGATCACCTTCTGTTTCGGCGCGGCCGAGGCGGCGGCAGCCAGCGGCAGCAGGACAAGCGACAGGACGATCGAGAGCAGCGTGCGGTTCATCGGGCGGATCAGGTTGGCCGCAGCTTGGCGGATCCACCCCCGGGGCGCAAGCCGCCGGATCCCGCGCCCGCACCCAAGGCCTGCAAGACCCGCGGCCCCCGCCGGCAGGCATTGACTCGCACCCGCGAGTGGGCGAGCGTGGCAGCGCTTGAACAACCCCGCCACATCCCGCCCGCCCGCGCCGGCCGGCGGCCGCGCCGCCCGCCCGCCCCGCCGCGCCGCGGTGCCCGCGGCGTGCGTTCTAACAGCCATGGTCGCCGGGGCGGGTGCGGTGAGCGACCCGGCGCTGGACGGTGCGTTCACCGCCGCGCGGCAGACGGTGAGCGTTCCGGGGATGGCCGGTGCGGCGCTGACGACCGACGTGTTCTTTCCGGCGCAGGCGGGGCTGGTGGACCCGGCCGCGGCGCCCTGTCCGGTGGTGGTGCTCGGGCACGGGTTCCTGCAGTCGCGCGAGCGCCACCGCAACCAGGGGCTGCATCTGGCGAGCCGCGGCTACATCGTGCTGATCCCGGATTTCAACGCGGCCAGCGACCACGGCCGCAACGCCGACGAACTGCGCAAGTGCATCGACTGGATCGAGGCGCGGCACGCGGACGCCGGCTCGATCTTCTGCGGCGCCGTCGCGACCGGGCGGATCGGCGCGACCGGCCACTCGGCCGGCGGGCTGAGCGCGATCGTCGCCGCCGCCCGCGACCGCCGGATCCGCGCCTTGGCGCCGATGGACCCGGTCGACAGTGGCGGCATCGGCGCGGCGGCGCTGGCCGGCGTCGCCGTGCCGCTGGCGATCACCCACTCGGAGCCGTCCGCGTGCAACGCCGGGGGCAGCGCGGAACAGCTCTACGCCGCCGCCGGTGCGCCGAACCGCCGGGTCAAGGTGATCGGCGCCAACCACTCCGACCCACAGGATCCCGCCGGCGCACTCAGCATCCTGACCTGCGGGAGGCCCAATCCCGCGCGTCAGGCGCTCTATCGGCGCTATGTCACCGGCTGGTTCGAGTACCACCTGCGCGACGACGCCCGCTACGGCGGCTGGGCGTTCGACCTCGAGGGTGGCACCCTCGCTGCCGACGTCGCCGCCGGCACGATCGACCACGCCGCCGCGTCCGCCCCGTTCGCCGCCTGGCAGGCCGCGCGCTTCGGCCCCCTGGCCGCCGACCCCGGGGTCGCCGGTCCCGCCGCCGACCCCGACCGTGACGCGGTGGTGAACCTGCTGGAGTATGCGTTCAACCTCGACCCGCTGGCCGCCGGCGGGGCCGGGATGCCGACCGGCGGGGTGGTGGAGGCCGGCGGCCGCCGCCACGGCGCGATCACGTTCCGGCGGGTGGCCGCGGCGGGCGACCTGGTCTATCAGGTCCAGGTCTCCGGCGACCTGGCGGGGTGGCTGGGGGGGTCGAGCTACGGGGGGGCCGGCAGCGAGCCGGACACGGCGGTCACGACCGAGGTCGGCCGCTCGGGGATCGGGCTGGAGGAGATCACCGTGCGCGACGACACCCCGCTGGACGGGGCGCGGCGGCGGTTCCTGCGGCTGCAGGTGACGCTGGCGGCCGGCGGGGCCGGGTGAGTGCGCGGCCTGCTGCAAGACCCGCGGCGCCCGCGGCGTAAGTGGGCCGATTACCACCATGAAGCAACTCCTGATCACCACCGCGCTGGTCGCGGCCGCGCTGGCTCCCGTCCGCGGGGGCGACGAGGCCGGGTTTGAGGCGCTGTTCAACGGCAAGGACACCAGCGGCTGGCACCTGCGCCGGCCGGACGGCCCAAACAAGTGGACGGTCGAGGGCGGGATCCTCAAGAACACCGTCGGCAAGGGCGAGCACGGCACCGACCTGGTGACCGACCGCAAGTTCCGCGACTTCACCATCCGCTACGAGTTCATGGTGCCGGACGGGTCGAACAGCGGGCTCTACCTCCGCGGCCGGCACGAGATCCAGATCGTCGGCGACTTCGGCGGCGGCACCTCGCCGGGCTGCAACGGCGCGCTCTACAACTTCAGGGCCCCCGACAAGTTCGTGTCGAAACCCGGCGACCAGTGGCAGACGGCCGAGGCCACGATCAAGGGCGACCGGATCACCGTGACCCTCAACGGCGTGAAGATCCACGACAACGTCGAGTGCCGCCAGTGCACCGGCGGCCAGCTCGACAACGACGTCGACGCGCCGGGCCCGGTGTTCCTGCAGGGAGACCACGGCACGGTGTGGTTCCGCAACATCCTGGTCAAGGAGCTGAAGTGAGCGCCGCGGCGGGCCCGCCCCGCCGCCCCGCCGCCCCGCCGCCGCCTCGCCCCCCGTTTCGCCTCGCGCCGCGGGCCGCACCGGTCCATCTTCGTCCCGTGGAGCGCGAGGTCGACGGCTTCATCCGGTTTTTGGCCACCGAGCGCGGGCTGTCGCCCGCCTATCAGCTGTCGGTGCGCCAGTCGCTCGACGCGCTCGCCGGCTGGGCGCGCGGCCGCGGCCACGCGCTCGCCGACCTCGGGACCGACGAGCTGGCCGGCTTCCTCGCCGACCGCAAGCGCGACGGGCTGGCGGCCTCGTCGCTGCGGGTCACCGCCGTCCACCTCAAGGGGTTCTTCCGCTGGCTGTGCGCGGGCGGGCGGCTGCCGGCCGACCCGGCCGAGCCGCTGCTCGCCCCGCGCGCCGAGCAGTCACTGCCCGAAACCCTCCACGCCGGCGAGGTCGCCCGCCTGTTGGAGTCGATCGACCCCGCGCGGCCGCTCGGCCGCCGCGACCGCGCGATGCTCGAGCTGTTCTACGGCGCGGGCCTGCGGCTGTCCGAGCTGTGCGGCGCGCGGCTCGAGCACCTCGACTTCGACGGCGGCTGGCTGCGGGTCACCGGCAAGGGGGGCAAGACGCGGATCGCCCCGCTCGGCGGGCGCGCCCGCGAGGCGCTCGACGCCTACCTTGCCGGCGAGCGCCCGCGCCTCGTCCGCCGGCGCACCTCCTCCCACATCTTCCTCTCGGTGCGCGGCGGGCCGCTGTCCCCCGACCGCGTCCGCCAGGTCGTCAAGCGCCGCGCCGCGCTGGCCGGGATCGAACGGAACACCTACCCCCACCTGCTGCGCCACTCGTTCGCCACCCACCTGCTGGAAGGCGGCGCCGACCTGCGGGTCATCCAGGAGCTGCTGGGCCACGCCGACATCTCGACCACCCAGGTCTACACCCACGTCGACCGCCAGCGGCTGCGGGACGTCCACCGCCGCTTCCACCCGCGCGGATGAGGGCCGGTCCCGACCATCGACCATGGGAGTCGAGCAAGAATGGATCTTCGACAGAATTGCTGATCGGATCGGAGGCGTCCGCGGCTCACGGCGAGCTTCGGTTGACCGCAGAGGAAGGGCAGAGATCGCGGAGGACGCAGAGGCGAATCAGGTCGGAAGGGATACCGGCCCTTCGGCATGGGGGGACCGGTGGCACCGACGCGCTACCGCCGGCGGCACTCCAGTCAAACCTCTGCGCCCTCTGGTGCCTCTGCTCTCTCTGCGGTCACCGAACCACACGGAACACGATCAAACGCGTTCCCTCTTGCGCCTCAGCAGCCCCGCGCCGAGGACGGCGCCGACCAGGAGGTTGGAGAGCTCGGGGATGGCGGTCCAGTTGAGCGTGTTGCCGTTGAAGGAGAAGATCCCCTCGCCGGTCACCAGGCCATCCGAGGCGACGTTGCTGCCGCCGAAGCTGGTGAACAGGCTGGCCAACTCGTACGGGCCGGCGCCCGAGAAGACGTTGTTCCACGACTTGTTGGTGTCCCAGAACGCGGCCGCGTAGTTGTTGGTCCCCAGCACGATGGTGAAGACCGATGTTCCGGTGACCGTGCCGTTGGCGACCACCCTGTCGTAGCTGCCGGAGTTGACCGCGCCGGCCCCAGGGTCGGCGGTGATGGCATCGAGGTCCCACTGGAAGATCGACCCGCTGCCATAGGTGAGCGTGCTCGAGAAGGTCTGCGTGTCCGGATCACCGATCGCACCGGCCGAGTGCAACGCCCCGCCCGCGACGCTCGTCGCCCCGCCGACCGTCCCTGAGCCCGCAAGCCTCGCTCCCGAGGCCACCGTCACCGCGCCGGTCGCGCCGCCCTGATTGCCATTGATCACGAGCGTGCCGAGGTTGACGGCGGTCGGGCCGCCGTAGGTGTTGGTGCCGGTGAGCGTCAGGGTGTTGGAACCCGTCTTCGTCAGCCCGCCGCTGCCGCTGATCGCCCCGCCGATGGCGATGTTGCCGCTGGCGGCGTTCACGGTGCGGGTCGCGCCCAGGATCAGCGGCATGTTGACCGTCTGCAGGCTGTCGTCGTTGTTGGTGATCCCGTTGGCGCCGAGGGTGATCGAGTTGCCGACGAGCGTGAACGCCGCGGCGCCCGAATTGAAGGTCAGCCCCGCATACGTGGTGCCCGCATCGGTGTTGTTGTTGGGCGAGGTCTTGTAGTCGCCGGCGAAGAACAGGTTGTCATTGGCCACCGGGTTCTGGTTCGGGTTCCAGTTCAAGCCGGGAAAAAACCCAGGGCTCGTCTCCCAGTCCGACCCAAAGAAGATACTGCCCCCGTCCCAGATCAGGTTGTCGGCGGACAACGGGCAAGCCGACAACAGCGCCAGGGAGATGACGGTCGAGCACAGACGGAGGGGACAACGTTGGGGGGAGCGTTCGGTCATGGAAACGGAGCGTTATCGTTATCGGAAGTCGGCGCTTGTCAAGCCTATTTCGCATGAAGAATCAGACTAACCGTCGCTGGGCCGCCCCGATCCTCGGCCCCTCCCCGCGCTGCCGCACTGGGGAGGTCCTCACGCCCCCCCCCCCCCGGCGGGCGCGGGCTGCCCTGTTCGTGATAACGATATCTGTTTGGCGGCATTCCAGTGGCTTCTTGCGGGCTGAACGCCCGCCACAACAGAGCCCGGGCCGCAGGCCCGGGTGGGGGGACCGAAGCAAACCGGCGGCCTGAATGGCCGCAACAACCGCCGCAGCTGTTAGACGGACGGTTGTTGCGGGCCTTCAGCCCGCGTGTCTTCACCCCCGCCGATACCCGGGCCTGCGGCCCGGGCTGTGTTGTTGCGGCCCGTCGGGCCGCCTGTTCGGCGGGCAATCCCCGCCCGGCGTTCACGCGGGCCGCGAGCCACGCGCTGTCGGGATCATCGTGCGGCCCCTCCCGTGCGGCGGGAGAGGCCCAACACGCGGGGGGGCGGGGGCGGCGTTGGGGGATTGGGCCGCCGCTGACGCGGCGGGGGTTTGTTGGGGCGTGGGACCGTCCGTGGGCTGAAGCCCACGGCGAACATGGATGGCCCCTACGGGGCCGCCAGCAGCGCCTCGAGGCGGATGAACCCGCGCGTGCCGTCGGCCGGCAGCAGGGCCCGCGCCAGGCCGTCGGCGCCCGGCGTCGGCGGGGTGGCGAACGGGGCCAGCGCGTCCGGCGCCGGGCCGGCCGCGGGCCGGAGGGAGCAGCGGGCCGATCCGGGCAGCCGGACCGGGTAGGCGAGTTCGAGCGCCGGTTGGCCGGCGCTGTCGACCAGTCGGGCGCGGATCCTGGCGCCGTCGTGCAGCGTCGGGTTGAGGCCGGCGGCGAACTCGACGCCCGCGGGCACGCCGTCGTGGTCGGAGTCGTCGGTTTCCGGCCGGCCGGCGAGCCCGTGGCCGGCCATCCAGTCGGCGAACGGCAGGTCGACCTCCGCCGCGCTTTTTCCCAGCAGGTTGCCGAGGATCTCGGTGGCGGTCAGCGGGGCGATGCCGGTCTGATAGGCCTCGTTGAACGCGTCGATGACCGCGTTGGCGACCAGCGCGTGGGCGTTGGTGTTGGGGTGGAAGTTGGCGCTCAGCGGGCCGTTGAGCCAGACGTGGCCGAGGTCGCCGGTGGCGGTGCCGCTGTTGGAGAAGGTGAGCCCGTGGATGCACAGCGGCGCGGCGCCGAGCATTCCGAGGGTCGGCGTGAAGATGTCCGCGCAGCCGATGCCGCGGGAGGCCGCGAGCGCGGCGAGCCGCGCGTTGAGGTCGCGCAGCACCGCGGTCACCCGCGCGGTGGCCACCGGGTCGGTCGGGAAGTCGGCCTTGACGTCCGGGGTGATGCCGACGTGGGGGACGTTGACCAGCACGACCTGGATCGCGGGGTTGAGCTGTTGGACGCGGTCGAGGATGGCGGTGGCGTCGGCGAGGAAGTCGTCGACGAAGGTGCCGGGCGGGCCGCCGCCGTAGATGGTGCCGTAGACGCCGCGGATGTCGTTGCCGCCGATGAACAGGGTGAGCCGCTCGGCGGAGTGGGCGATCTGGTCCTCCAGGTCGGCCAGCGCGAAGTCGGCATCCTCGTCGAAGTCCGAGTACTGCAGCGCGGTGACCAGGATCGAGAAGTCCGGGTCATCCCCGAGCAGGTCGAAGAGGGTGGCCTCGCCGGCCATGAAGCGCCGCAACTGGTCGATCTTCAGCCCGGGGATCGCCCAGTTGCAGGCGTTGCGGAAGAACATCGTCTGGGTGGCGGGCGGGAGGAACGAGACGAGCAGCTCGAAGTCGTCGCGCGCGCCCTGGTCGAAGCGGGCGTTGCGGAACGCGGGGTTGCTGAGGATCTCGATCCAGTTGCGGACCTCGGGGCCGAAGCCGTCGCCGAAGGTGCCGAAGAACTGGATCGTCACCTTGAACCCGAACTCCGCCTCGTAGGCGAAGCTCAGCGAGTCGCCCAGGGTGACGATCTGCTCGGCCGCGCGCGCCGGCCGGGCCGGCACCAGCAGGGTGAGGCACGGCACCAGCGCGAGGAGGGAGGCACGACATGGCATCATGTCTTGTGATCCCACCGATCCGGTGAATGACAAGCGCGAAATGCGGCACCCCGGCGCGGCGGGGTGCCGGACGGGAAAGTCAAATGCGCGAAGCCCCTCTTGTAGTCGCGGCAGCCCTCGCCCCCGGCCCTGGTCGGCCGTCGCTACGCGACGGGGTGATTGGGGATGCCCGGACCGTGGGCTGAAGCCCACGGCTAACATCGGGCGTCGCTACGCGACGGCGGCCGACGGCAGGATGCCGTCGCCACGATGCTTGATGGGGGAATGGCTGCGGGTCAGCGCAGCAGGCTGAGGTTGCGGACGGCGCCCTTGTCGGCGCTGGTGGTCAGCTGGGCGTAGAACCGGAGGGCCGGGGACACCGGGCGGTTGCGGGTGGCGGGTTGCCAGGCGGCGGGGCCGCTGGCGTCCATGGCGCGGCGGCGGGCGGCGAGGGTGTCGTCGTCGATGGCGATGCGGATCGAGCGGTTGGGGATGTCGATCTCGATCGTGTCGCCGGGTTCGATCAGGGCGATCGCGCCGCCGGCGGCGGCTTCCGGGGACACGTGGCCGATCGAGAGTCCGGAGGTGCCGCCGGAGAAGCGGCCGTCGGTGACGAGGGCGCAGAACTTCCCCAGTCCCTTGGACTTGAGGTAGCTGGTCGGGTAGAGCATTTCCTGCATCCCGGGGCCGCCCTTGGGGCCCTCGTAGCGGATCACCACCACGTCGCCCGGCTGGACGCGGTTGCCGAGGATGGCGTCGACGGCGTCCTCCTGGCTTTCGAAGACTTGGGCCGCGCCGCAGAACGTGTAGCTGGCCTCGTCGACGCCGGCGGTTTTCACCACGCAGCCGTCCGGGGCGAGGTTGCCGTAGAGCACGGCCAGGCCGCCGTCGCGGCTGTAGGCGTGGGCGAGGTCGCGGATGCAGCCGCCGGCGCGGTCGGTGTCGAGGCAATCCCACGCCTTGTCCTGGGAGAATGCCTGTTGGGTGGGGGTGCGGCCGGGTGCGGCGAGGAACAGCGTGCGCGCGGCGGGATCCGGGTTGGGGCCGGCGACGTCCCACTTGGCGATCGCCTCGCCGAGGGAGGGGCTGTGGACGGTGGCGACGGCGCGGTGGATGAGGCCGGCGCGGTCGAGTTCGGCGAGGATTGCGGGGATGCCGCCGGCGCGGTGGACGTCCTCGACGTGATAGAGCGGGGTGGACGGGGCGACCTTGCACAGGTTGGGCACCCGGCGGGACAGGGCGTCGATCTCGGCCATGGTGAACGGCACGCCGGCCTCCTGCGCGGCGGCGAGCAGGTGGAGCACGGTGTTGGTCGAACCGCCCATGGCGATGTCGAGGCTCATCGCGTTCTGGAACGCCTCGAAGGTGGCGATCGAGCGCGGCAGCACGCGGTGGTCGTCCTGTTCGCAGTGGGCCTTGGCCATCGCGACGATGCGGCGGCCGGCGTCGAGGAACAGCTGCCTGCGGGCGGCATGGGTGGCGACCAGGGTGCCGTTGCCGGGCAGGGCGAGGCCGAGGGCCTCGAGCAGGCAGTTCATCGAGTTGGCGGTGAACATGCCGGAGCACGAGCCGCAGGTCGGGCAGGCGTTTTCCTCGTAGATCCGGCTTTCCTCGTCGCTGACGTCCGGGTTGGCGGCCTGGATCATCGAGTCGACGAGGTCCATCTTGACCGTCTTGCCGGCGACCTGGGCCACGCCCGCCTCCATCGGCCCGCCGGAGACGAAGATGGCGGGGATGTTGAGGCGCAGCGCGGCCATCAGCATCCCGGGCGTGATCTTGTCGCAGTTCGAGATGCACACCAGGGCGTCGGCACAGTGGGCGTTGGCCATGTATTCGACGGCGTCGGCGATCAGCTCGCGCGAGGGCAGGCTGTAGAGCATGCCGCCGTGGCCCATGGCGATCCCGTCGTCGACGGCGATCGTGTGGAACTCGCGGCCGATGCCGCCGGCCTCGGCGATTGCGCCGGCGACCAGCTGCCCGAGGTCCTTGAGGTGCACGTGGCCCGGCACGAACTGGGTGAACGAGTTGGCGATCGCGATGATCGGCTTGCCGAAGTCCTCGTTCCTGACCCCGGTGGCGCGCCACAGGGCTCGCGCCCCGGCCATGTTGCGCCCGTGGGTGGTGGTTCTCGATCGGTAGGTTGGCATGGTGGTGGGGCGGGGGATGGCGGGGTGCGCCGGCGCCCCCGGGGTTGGCGGCTGGCAGGGAGGAGGGGGCGTGGCGGCGGGGCACGTCGGGCGCCCCGCCGGGCGGGGTTGTGGGTGGCGGTCAGTTCGACCCGCGGCCGGCCACCCCCTTGGTGTCGGCCGAGATCGCCTTGGCCGGCTCGGTGGGGCGCAGGCTGCGGGTGGCCTTGCCGGCCAGCCACATCTCGGAGTTACCGATCTCGGCCAGCTCCTTGGACAGCTGCTGCTGGTAGTCCGGGGCTCCGCACGACTCGAGCACGCGGGCGGTCTCCGCGCCCGACTTGACCCGCTGATAGAGCTCGTTGAACACCGGCAGGACCGCGGCCTTGAACTTCGGCTTCCAGTCCAGCGCGCCGCGCTGGGCGGTGGCCGAGCAGTTCGAGTACATCCAGTCCATGCCGTTCTCGCCGACCAGCCGGATCAGGCTCTCGGTCAGCTCCTCGACCGTCTCGTTGAACGCCTCGCTCGGGCTGTGGCCGTGTTCGCGCAGCACCTGGTACTGCGCCTCCATCACCCCGGCCAGGGCCCCCATCAGCACCCCGCGCTCGCCGGTCAGGTCGCTGTAGACCTCCTGTTCGAAGGTGGTCGGGAACAGGAAGCCCGAGCCGATCGCGATCCCGAGCGCCAGCGTGCGCTCGCGGGCCCGGCCGGTGGCGTCCTGGCCGACCGCGAAGCTCGAGTTGATGCCGGCGCCGCTCAGGAAGTTGCGCCGCACCGAGGTGCCCGAGCCCTTCGGGGCGACCATGATCACGTCGACGTCGGGGGGCGGCACCACCCCGGTCTGGTCCTTGTAGGCGATCGAGAACCCGTGCGAGAAGTAGAGCGCGTCGCCGGCCTTCAGGCAGCCCTTGATGGCCGGCCAGATCGCCCGTTGTGCGGCGTCGGAGACGAGCACCTGGACGATCGTCGCCCTGCGCGCCGCCTCCTCGATCTCGAACAGGGTCTCGCCGGGCACCCAGCCGTCGTCGACCGCGCGCTGCCAGTCCTTCTGGAACCTCGACGCCTGGCCGACGATCACGTGGAACCCGTTGTCGCGCATGTTCAGCCCCTGGGCCGGGCCCTGGACGCCGTAGCCGATGACCGCGATCACCTCGTCCTTGAGCACTTCGCGCGCCCGCGCCAGCGGGAATTCGTCGCGGGTGATGACTTCCTCGATCACGCCGCCAAAATCGATCTTTGCCATGGGTGGTTCTCCTTGTGGGTCGGTTGGTTGGGGTTGGGTGGGCGCCCCGGCTCCGCGGCCGGGGGCGGGGCCCTCACCCAAGGCCAAAGCGCCCCGGGGGTCAAGCCCGCGCCACCCGCCGCCGCCGCCGGCCGGCGCGGCGTGCAAGCCGCCCGGCGCCCACGGCGGGACTGATCATCAGGCCGGAATGACTTGCGTAAAGTGCAATCTTCACACCACGATGTTGCACATTCCGCAACCCTGATGGACTTCCGGGACCCGTCCCTGTTCGTCCCCTCTAACGGGTGAATACCCGCACCGGGCCGGTCCCCGGCGGGCCCTGGACCTGGAGCAGTTTCCCGACCGCCGCGGCGAGCGCGTCGGCGGCGCGGCCGGCCTCGTCGTCGGTGTTGAGGATCGAGAAGCCGAAGCGCAGGCTGGACATGGCGTGCTGCGGCGGGATGCCCATCGCGAGCAGCACGTGGGAAGGGTGCGGCGAGCCGGCGGCGCAGGCCGAGCCGCCGGAGCAGCAGACGCCGGCCTCGTCCAACAGGACGAGCAGGCCGGCGGCGTCGCAGCCGTCGACCGAGAGGTGGCTGGTGCCGGGCAGCCGCCGGGTGCGGTCGCCGTTGAAGGTGACGCCGGCGACCTGCGCGGCGACCAGCTGCTCGAAGCGGTCGCGCAGCGCGCGCACCCGCGCGATGCCGCCGCCCTCCAGCTCGCGGCGCACGAGGTCGGCGGCGGCGCCCATGCCGACGATGCCGGCGACGTTCTCGGTGCCGCTGCGGCGCCCCTGTTCCTGGCCGCCGCCGCGCAGCAGGGGGGTGAAGCGGGTGCCGGCGCGCAGGTAGAGGGCGCCCACCCCCTTGGGCCCGTGGAACTTGTGCGCGCTCAGCGACAGGCAGTCCACCGGCACCGCGCGCACGTCGAGCGGCAGCCGGCCGGCCGCCTGGATCGCATCGCTGTGGAACGCCAGCCCGCATTCCCGGGCCGCCGCGCACGCCTCGGCGAGCGGCTGGGCGACGCCGGTCTCGTTGTTGGCCCACATCACCGAGGCGAAGCCGCCGCCGGCGCGGGCCGCGGCGCAGGCGGCGCGGAACGCGTCGAGGTCGAGCCGCCCGCCGGCGTCCACCGCGCAGCGGGTGACCGCGTGGCCGGCCTCCTCGAGGGCCGCGCAGGGCTGCAGCACCGCGGGGTGCTCGATCGCCGAGGTGACGACGCGGCCGGCGGGCCCGGCCAGCCGGGCCAGCGAGGCGAGCGCGGCGTTGTTGCTCTCGGTGCCGCAGCCGGTGAACACGATCTCGCCCGCGTCGGCCCCGATCAGCGCGGCCACCTGGCCGCGCGCCTCGTCGAGGGCGGCGCGCACGCGCCTGGCCGCCCGGTGGGCGCTCGAGGGGTTGTGCCACCGGTCGGTGAGGAACGGCAGCATCGCCTCGACCACCGCCGGGTGCGGCCGGGTGGTGGCGTTGGCGTCGAGGTCGATCATCGCCCGGCGAACCTACGGCGGCCCGCGCCGCGGCGCAACCGCGGGGATGCTAACGGACGACCAGGCTGGTGAACGGGAACACGTAGGCCTGGAGGAACACGAGGATGCCGGTGAGGGTGGCGAGGGCGAGGCTGTGGAAAAACACGTAGCGCAGGATGGCGCCCTCGTGGCCGAACCAGTTGGTGGCGGTGCTGGCGACGACGATGCTCTGGGCGTCGATCATCTTGCCCATCACCCCGCCGGAGCTGTTGGCGGCGCCCATCAGCACCGGGCTGATGCCGGTCTGCTCGGCGGTGATCTTCTGGAGGCTGCCGAACAGCACGTTGGACGAGGTGTCCGACCCGGTCAGGGCGACGCCGAGCCAGCCGAGCAGGGTGCCGAAGAACGGATAGAACGCGCCGGTGCGGGCGAGCGCGAGGCCGAGGGTGGCGTCGGTGCCGGAGTACTTGGTCACGTTGCCGAGCGCGAGCATGCCGGCGATCGTCAGCAGCGAGAACCGCACCCGGTACAGGGTGTGGCCGTAGGTGGCGAGCAGCTCGCGCGGCCGGCAGCCCATCACGCAGCCGGCGACGAGCGCGGCGGCGAGGATGCCGGTGCCGGTGGCCGAGCAGACGTTGAACTTGAACACGGCCGCCTCGGGCGGGGCGTCGGCGGGCGCCACCGGCGGCACCCGCCGGACCGCGTGGTGGAGGTGGGGCACGTCCAGCGCCGGCGCCGCGATCCGGTCGAGCTGCCGCTTGGTCTGCGGCAGGCCCCAGCACAGGATGAACGCGGTGAGGATCAGCCACGGGAGCCACGCGCGCAGGACCACGCCGCGGCCGGCCCCGGGGGCGGCCGCGGCGGGTGCGGCGGGTGCGGCGAGCACTGCGGGTGCGGCCGGCTGGTTGGCGGGCTGGTTGGCCGGCTGGTTGGCGGGCCAGGGGGTGGCGGGCCGCCAGTGGCGCAGCAGCACCACGGTGGCGCCGATCGAGCAGGCGCCGGCGACCATGTCGACGAGCCACGGGCCGTGGAAGTTCGAGATCAGGAACTGGGGCAGGGCGAACGCGGCGCCGGCGGTCAGCGCGGCGGGCCAGACGCCGAGCGCCCCGCGCCAGCCGGCGAACGCGGCGACGACCCAGAACGGGATCAGCAGCGAGAAGAACGGCAGTTGCCGGCCGACCATTGCGGACACCGCGCGGGCGTCGAGGCCGGTGACCTGTTCGAGGGTGGTGATCGGGATGCCGAGCGAGCCGAAGGCGACCGGTGCGGTGTTGGCGATCAGGGCGAGCGCGGAGGCGTGGAGCGGCTTGAACCCGAGCTGGATGAGGATGGCGGCGGTGATCGCCACCGGGGTGCCGAAGCCGGAGATGCCCTCGATGAACGCGCCGAAGCCGAACGCGATCAGGATCAGCTGGATGCGCGGGTCGGGCGCGATGCGGGCGAGGCTGTCGCGCAGGGCCCCGAACAGGCCGCGGCGCACCGTCAGCTCGTAGAGGAAGATGATGTTCAGGATGATCCAGCCGATCGGGAACAGCCCGAACGCCGCGCCGTAGAACGCGGCGGCGGCCGCGGCGGGAACCGGCATCCGGTAGGCGAACAGGGCGATCGCCAGCGCCACCCCGAGCCCGCACAGCGCCGCCAGGTGGGCCCGCATCCGGGCCAGCGCGATGGCGCCGAGCAGCACCACCAGCGGCAGCGCGGCCAGCACGGTCGAGGCCGCCGCGCTATGCAGCGGGTCGTAGTGTTGGGCCCAAGCCATTGCGACCGGATCGATGCATACCCCGGACCGGCCCCCGCCTGCAAGCCGCGGTGTTGGGCGGGGCGGGTGGCGGGCCGGCGGGCCCTCCCCCGGGGGCGGATTTTCCTTGAACTTCGGGGATGCATTTCCGCCCGACCTGTGCTCTACTGGGGGTTGGGACTGCGGTCCCCTGCGAGTTCAACCCGAACCTGAGATCGTACCATGTACGCCACCCACTCTCACGATCGCGAGCCGGAGCAGCTGCCCACCCAGGGACGCTGCGGCCGGCCGGTCTCCGACTCCCGGCTCAAGGTCAAGGCGCGCCGCCACGAGCGGCGGCGCTCGCGCGCCGAGGTCCGCGAGGCCTGCAACTGGATCGGCGAGGGGCCGGCCGCAGGCAACGGTTAGCCCGCATTCTCCATGCGTCTCCGCGACGCCGCGCCACGGGGCGCCGGGCCGGGTTGGACACCCTGCCCTGCCCGGGCCCGAGGCCGGCGCAACGGCCGCGGCCGGGGCGGCGGCAAGCCGCGGTGGGGAACCGCGCGCCACACGCATGTTAGCCTAGAAAGGAAAATGCCGGACCACGGATTTCGCGGTTTACGCGGATTTCGGAGCGGCTTGGTTCCCCTCGCCTATTCACCTGCCGGATGAGCCCGCCATCCATCGCAACTCATTCAACATCCGTGCAATCCGCGCAATCCGTGGTTTTCATCCCCGAATCCAGGGTTAGGCGCGCGGCACGACCTGGATGGCGGCGATCCCCGTCCAGCCCTTGCCCCCGGTCCACTTCATCGCCACCGCGATGTCGCGCGCGGTCACGTTCCTGAACACGATGCAGTTCGAGGTGGCGGGCTTTGCGCCGGGCTGCGCGGTGGCGACCGCGTGCTCGCCGCCGTTCCACCCGTAGTCGAACGCGAACGCCTGCGCCGGCCCGCCGCCGGCGGCGGGCGCCAGCGACACCTCGCCCTGCACGTTGTGGATGCCCGCGCCGAGGATCACGATGACGTCGTAGTTCCGGCACGGGATGCCTGTCAGCAGGAGCCGGGGGTTGGAGGAGAGGTTGCCGCGCTTGAGCCTGCGGTCGTTTCCCGCGAAGCCCCAGTCCTCGCCGGTGGCGGGGTTGGCCTCGCCCTCGATCGCGAGGGTGATCGGCGAGGCGCCGCCGTCCGAGGTGATGAACCCGGAGGCCGACCGGGTGCCGGCGGCCACGGTGTTCCAGTTGCCCTGGGCCTCGGGGCCGATGCCCGCGACCTCGCCGGGGGCGAGCACCTGGCTGGGGTCGGCGGCCGCGGCGAAGTTGATGCCGACGCTGCCCGGCACCCCCGGGGGCGGGGTGATGGAGGCCTGCGCCGGCGGGCTGGGCTTCAGCCCGTCGGCGAACACGACGGCCTTGAAGGTGGCCGGCTTGGCGACGGGGACGGGGCCGGTGTAGGCGGCCGAGCGGCCGGTCGGCTGGGACCCGTCGAGCGTGTAGCGGATGACGGCACCCGGGGTGGGGGACGAGCAGGCGACGCGGGCGGGCCGGCTGCCGGCGAAGCCCTCGACGCGGACCTCCGGGGGCTGGGCGCAGCCGGAGTAGACGCGGACGAAGTCGACCCACATGTCGCTGCGGTTGCCGTGGCGCTCCATGTCGACCTGCCAGCCGCTGGTGCCGCCGATCGCGTAGTTGACCAGGAACCACGCGGGCAGCGCGAGGGACGTCGGGCCGGTGGGGTGGCGCCCGGCCTCGATGTCGTCGAAGTAGTAGACGGTGTCGGTTTCGGTGATCGCCAGCCCGTAGGTGTGGGGCGTCCACGACCACGACGACTTGCCGCCGAGCGCGAGCGTGTCGGTGATGAAGCTGCCGGGGTGGTGGCCGGGGTTGGGGGCGCCGTCGGGGAGGCGCTCTTCGAGCCACGCGGGTTTGGGCTGGTTCCAGAAGTGGCTGACGCTGCTGTAGCGGCCGCCGGCGTTCGGGTTGTTGGGCCCGTGGCCGCCGTAGGCCTCGATGACGTCGAGTTCATCGGTGCCCAGCGCCGCGGTGGGGGCGAATGCGGGGTGGGACTTGTCGATGCCGATCGTGCCCTTGGTCAGCGTCCAGAACGCCGGCCAGGTGCCCGGCGCGGACTGTGCCACGAAGCGGCATTCGAAGTAGGCCGGGACGGGGACGCAGACGCCGGTCCCGTCGGCGCGCAGTGACGAGAGGATGCCGGTGCGGCCATCGGTGCCGAGCGGTTTCGAGGCATGGATGCGCAGGAACGTCCCCTGCTGGCCGAACGGCTCGTTCTCGGCCAGCGGGTCGGAGAACGGCCAGCCGCTGAAGTCGCCGCCGCCGGTCTTGTGGGCGGCGTAGCGGGCATTCGTGCCGTCGGGGGAGATCGAGGGCGGGGCGTCGAAGTCATCGGCGAACACGAGCTGCATGCCCGTGGCCCCCGGCGGGTCGGCGGTGGGGAGCCCCTGGTTCCAGGCGACGCCGCCGAGGTTGAAGAGCTGGAGCTCGAAGTAGTCCTGCCGGTTGCCGTCGTCCCGGGCCTGGATGCGGACCGTCGTCGGGCCGTTGGGGAAGCGGTCGGCGGGGAAGACGAAGCTGCCAGCGGCGTCGGGGCCCAGCTCGAGGTCGGCGAGCAGGACGTCGTGCCCCCATTGCCCGGGGTTCTCCCCGGTGGGCTGCCGCCAACAGGACGCCCGCGCGCGGGTCATGCCGGGCGCCTTGAAGACGACCGTCACGTCGCCCTTGACGTTCGAGCAGCCGGCCGGGGCGAGCACCGAGATCGCCTGCACGAACTCGATGCCCTCGGTCGTGTGCCCGTCATAAAAGCCGGCCCCCGCCGCCGCCGCGGAGGCGGGCACCACGGCGGCCAAACCCGCGGCCAAGGCCCTTGCTGCATGGTTCATGTCCGATTCAATCCTCCCCTCGCGGCGCACGATGGGGGCGCGCGTCGAGGAGTGTCAAGCCGGGCTGGCGGGGGGGGCGCCCAACCGGACGGGGAGGCCGGTTTTTGGCAAACCGGCGCTTCAGGGCGCGACTTTGGAAAGTCGCGCTACGTCGCCAGGAATCAAGACGCCCAGTCCAGCCGGGGGCGATTTCGTGGGTGTCTTTGATTCCACAATTCTTGTCGCGGCCGCGACAAGAATTGTGATGGGAGGGGGTGGCGGTCGGGGCGGGGGTAGTGGGGCGGCTCAGGGCGCCGGCCAATCGGGGGGCAGTTCGCGGGCCTTGGCCTGCCATGCGGGGTCGCCGCGGACGCCTGCGGCGTTGGGGTCGAAGGGCTGGAAGCCGACGCGTGTGGCGGCCTCCGGGTTGGCGAGCCGGAAGTCGCCGCCGGGGGCGTCGACGAAGGCGGGGTCGGCGACGACCGAGTTGCGGTCGTGGCCGGCCTCCTGCCAGTTGGCGAAGGGGGTGCCGAAGCAGTCGATGGCGGCGCCGTCGGTGCGCCAGAGCAGGTTGTGGTCGCACTCGAACTGGCCGCGGCCGCCGGCGCCGCCGCTCCACAGCGGGCCCTTGTCCCAGAGCACGATGTTGCGGGTGAAGCGGAACGAGAGGTGTTCCTCGGGGCGGGAGAACTGGAGCTGGCAGTCGCGGGCGAAGGCGAAGATGTTGTTGCGGACCGTGTTTTCGCGGCCGTAGTGCTGGTGGTAGCCGCCGGTGGTGGTGCGGTAGACGAGGTTGTTTTCCAACAGGATGCCGGTGCTGCCCTCGTCGTTGTAGAGTCCCCAGCCGCCGTAGGTGCGGGAGACGACGTCGTGGATCCGGTTGTGGCGGAGCACGGTGCCCTCGGAGGGGCCGAGGGTGTAGATGCCGCCCATGTCGCTGAGCAGGCCGTCGCCGATGTGGTGGATGTGGTTGAACTCGATGCGGTTGCGCTTGGCCTCGCTGGCGTCGTAGCCCCAGCGCCAGCCGACCGACACGCCGGTGTAGGGGAAGTGGCTGATCTCGTTGCGGGTGACCGTGTTGTCGGCGCTGTGGCCGATCCAGACGCCGACCGCGCACGGGAACACCTTGCCGCCGTCGCGCAGGATGCAGTTGTCGAGGACGTTGGCGCCGGTGTCGCGGCCGGGCTCGGCGGTGCCGATGCGCACGCCGCCGGCGCCGAGGTCGTGGAGCAGGCAGGACTCGATGCGGTTGCCGCGGCAGCCGGCGCGCAGCCAGATTCCGTAGAGCCCGGTGTGGGCGACCTCGCAGTTGGAGATCACCACCGAGCGGGCGTGGTCGGCGAGGATCACGGCCTCGATCGGGGCGGCGGCCTGGGCGGGCTCGAAGCCGCCGGGCGGGCAGGCCCAGCCGGCGTGGTGGAACGCGAGCCCGCGGATCTCGACGTGCTCGACCGGGGCGTCGGGACGGCCGGCGAGGACCAGCAGTTGTTCGGCCACGGGGGCGACGACCGCGGCGGTGGCGGGGTCCTCGCCGGGGCGGGGCAGGTAGGTCAGGGTGGCGTCGGGGCCGAGGAACCACTCGCCCGGCTGGTCGAGGCCGGCGGCGAGGTTTTCCAACAGGAACGTGGCGCCGGGGTCGAGGCGGTTCCACGGCTTCATCGCCTCGCCGGAGGTGACGATCGTGTCGCCGGCGAGGGCGTCGATGCGGCGCCGGGTGTTGTCCCACTTGTGATAGGCGAGCAGTTGGACCTGCGCCAGGTCGCTGCCCGGGTCGCGCAGCCAGCGCAGGGCGTCGGCGCCGGCGGTGATGGTCTGGCGGTGGCGGCCCCCGGCGGCGGCCTCCTCGCCGACCGCGAGCATCGGGAAGGTGCCGGCGTCCGGCTCGCGGGCGCGCACCGCGCGGCGGCCGTTGACCCACAGCTGCTCGAAGGGCGGGCCGCCGGCCTTGCCCACCCAGCGGCCGTCGACGGCCGCCATGCCGGTGATCGCGCGGCCGCCGGAGAGCACCGGGGCGGCGCCGTCGGCCGCGAGCAGGCGCAGCGGCGCCGGTTGGGTGCCGGAATCGGCGGCGGTCAGGACCAGCGGGGCGGGCAGCTGGTGGACGCCGCCGGCGAAGACCAGCGAGACCGCGCGGGACGGGTCGGCGCGCCGGGCCTCACGCGCTTGGGCGAGCGCGGCGGCGACGTCGTCGCCCGGGCGCACATCGATCCGCAGGTCGGCGGCGGTGGCGGTGGCGGCCGCGAGGAGAGCGATCAGGCAACGCATGCCATGGATACCCGCACGGTGCCGCGCATCTTTCCGGCGGACGATCCGGGAAACCATCCGGGAAACCCATCGATTCAGCTCCCACCATCCTGGCTCGGATCGCCGTCGCCCGGTCCGGCCGGGGGGGAGTGTGGGTGTCCATGGTTCGCCACAATTCTTGTCGCGGCCGCGACAAAGATTGTGACGCGGCGATGGGGGAACCATCCGGGAACCATCCGGGACACCCATCGATTCAGCTCCCACCATCCTGGCCCGGATCGCCGTCGCCCGGTCCGGCCGGGGGGGGATTTGGTGGGTGTCTTTGATTGCGTTGATTGCGCCGGCGTCTTTGATTACGCCACTCCGGCGCCGTCGCCAGGGCCGCGGCCACCCCTGCCGCCAGCCAACCGTTCATGTGCATGATGGTGGGGGGCCGGGTGGTCCGCGCCGGTGCGTGGGCGCGGTGGGTGGTGGGGCGGGGTCAGCGGAGGGTTTGGGCGGGCACGCCGTGGCGGGTGATCCGGATCGGCTTGATCAACCCGTCGGCGCCGAACTCCATGCGGTCGATGCAGGTGACCCGGAAGTTGCCGTCGGTCTCGCCGCGCGGGCGGCGGTGATAGACGATGAACCATGAGTCGGTGCCGGGGATGCGGATCACCGAGTGGTGGCCGGCGCCGGTGGCGATCCCGGGGTCCTGTTGGAGCACCTTGGCGATGCGCCGGAAGGGGCCGAGCGGCGAGTCGGCGATCGCGTAGGCGACGCAGTAGTCCGGGCCGGTCCAACCGCCCTCCGACCACATGAAGTAGTATTTGCCGCCGCGGATGAACATGAACGGGCCCTCGACGTAGCCCTCGGGGGTGATCTCCCGGAAGACGGTGCCGTCGGCGAACGGCGTGAAGCCGGTGAAGTCGTCGTTGAGCCGCGCGATGTTGCAGTGCCGCCAGCCGCCGTAGATCAGCAGGTGGCTGCCGTCGGCGTCGCGGAACACGAACTGGTCGATCGGCTGGGCGCCGTTGTGGAAGCGGTCGACCAGCGGCTTGCCGAGGTGGTCGTTGAACGGGCCCTCCGGCCGGTCGGCGACCGCGACGCCGATGCCGCCGGTGGTGTGGTTGTCCTGGATGTCGTTGGCGCCGAAGAACAGGTAGTAGCGGCCGTTCTTCTCGATGATGGACGGGGCCCACAGGGCGCGCCTTGCCCACTTGACGGCGCGGGTGTCGAGGACCCCGGGGTGCTTGGTCCAAGTGACCAGGTCGCGCGAGGAGAAGCAGTCGAAGAAGGTCTGCTCGTCGTAGGGCGCCGAGAAGGTCGGATAGATCCAGCAGGTGTCGCCGAAGATCACCGCCTCGGGGTCGGCGTAGCGGCCGGGGAACAGGGGGTTGCCGGACATGCGCGGGCCGGCGGCGGCGGGGGGCGCGGCCAGCAGCAGGGCGAACCACGGCAGCAGGGCGCGGGGGGTCATTGGGCCCGGCGGCTGCGGAACACGAAGGCGCCCTTCTTGTTGCCGATGGCGACGTCGTCGCAGCCGTCGCCGTTGAGGTCGGCGACGGCGAGCTGGCAACCGACGCCGGAGTCGGAGTCGATGCGGTGGGGGATGAAGCGTGCGCCGTCGGGGGCGCGCTGCAGTTCGTACCAGTAGAGCACGGCGGGTTCCCTGGCGCCGGGGTCGTTGCCGTTGTGGGCCCAGAAGCGCTTGCCGGTCACGAAGTCGGTCAGGCCGTCGCCGTTGAAGTCGCCGGTGCCGAAGGCGTGGAGCTGCGAGTAGACGTCGGGGCCGCCGCCGGGCGGCGGGGTGGCGGGCATGATCTCGTGGCGGGTGAGGCTGATCGCGCCGTCGGTGGTGCGGTTTTCGAACCATGCCAGCCCGTAGCCGTGGGCGGAGAGGCCGGTGACGACGTCGTTGTCGCCGTCGCCGTCGACGTCGAACACGAGCATCTGGGCGCCGCCTTCCTCGGAGAACTTGTGGTCGTGGCACGGCCAAGGGCCGGTGAGCGGGTCGGCGGGGGCCTCGAACCAGGCGTCCTTGGCGACGAGGTCGGGGCGGCCGTCGCCGTTGATGTCGCCGATGCCCAGGCCGTGGCTGTAGTGGTGGAGTGCGCGCTCGCCCGAGACCGCGTGGAACGACCACGGGGCGGTCGGCTTGGCCGGGTCGGCGGTGAAGAAGCCCCAGCGGGCGTCGCGGATCCCGATCAGCTCGGGCCGGCCGTCGCCGGTCAGGTCGGCCATTGCGGGCGACTCGCCGCCGAAGCCGTCGACGACGCGGTGGCGGGGCCAGTCTTCGGAGGCAGTGGCCGGCTGGAGGTAGAGGTCGAGGTGGAACGGCGGCTGGTGGGAGACCTGGAGGATGTCGCTGCGGCGGTCGCCGTCGACGTCGATGACGAAGGAGAGGAACGAGTCGTGGGCGTAGCCGTTGATGTCGACCGGCTCGCCGGGGCGGTAGCGGTGGCGGTTTTCGAACGCCGGGCCCTCGAACCAGAACGGGCCGACGACGAAGTCGGTGTTGGCGTCGCCGTTGACGTCGCCGAGCGCGGCGCCCTCGGTGACGAACTCGGTGAGCAGCGTCTGGCGGACGTGTTCGGTGGCCGGGGCGGCAGCCACGGCGGCGAGGGTGAGCGGGATCGGGGCGAGCAGAACGGTCAGCCGTTTCATGCGATGGTGGCGGGGTTGGACACGGTTACGACAGGGCGGCGGCGGTGTCCATGGCAAAGGGCGGCGGCAAACGAGGCGGCCGCGGGCAGCGCCTGCCGCCCGCGGCCGTGGGTTTCTCGGGGAGATTGTCGCTACGGGGTCACGGGCACGGGGCGGCGACGACGCGGAAGAACGTGCGCGCGGGGTTGGTGTAGTCCGGGTCGGTCACCGGGAAGGTGATGTCGCCGTCTGCGGTCGGGGGCATCGGGATTCCGATCGTGGTCCATCCCAGCAGGTCGAAGCTGGCCTCGACGAGGTAGTAGCGGCCGATGCGGCCCGGGAAGGTGAGGTCGACCTGGCCCGGGGAGTGGTCGACCGCGGTGATGCGGAACACGCTGAGCGGATCGTTCGGGTCCATGCCCGCCTGGTATTCGGCGAGGTTGTTGGAGCCGTCGCCGTCCTCGTCGGCATCCGGGTCGGTCACGCCGTTGGCGGTTTCCCAGTCGTCGGGCATGCCGTCGTCGTCGGTGTCGGCATCGACTCCCTCGACCAGCGGGATGCCGGTGTTGGGGGGCAGATAGAAGCCGGTGTCGTAGCTGAGCGGGCGGAATGCGGCCGGGTCGAAGCCGGTATAGGTGCCGAGCGCCCACCAGACCTCGAGGCCGGAGCCGCCGCCGCCCTCGTAGGAGTGGCTTTCGATGTCGTAGGTGCCCTCGACCAGGTCGATCACGCCGAGGGCGTTGGTGTTGCCGGCCCAGTAGTCGGCGACCAGCCAGGTGTCGGCGCCGATCGTCTCGAGGGTGGCTTGGCCGTCGCCGTAGACGGCGGAGAAGTTCTGGCCGACGATGTGGAGGTCGGCGCCGTCGTCGGCGAACACGCCGAAGGTGAGGGTGAGCGTCTCGCCGGGGGTGGCGTCCTGGTCGTCGACGACGACCCGGGCGATCACCTTGGTCAGGTATTGGTCGTGGTCCTGGCCGAGCGGCATCAGCCTGGTGCTCTCGGGGATGGCGACGCCGGGGCGGCCGTCGCCCGAGGTGGCGCCGCCGCGCAGGACGACGTAATCGACGGTGCCGTAGGCGGTGGTCTGCTGGGCGATCCCCTCGGCGATGATCGCGCGGGCTGCGGGCAGGTAGGGCGGCCCGGCGGGTGCGGCGGCGTCGACGATTGCCACGTTCTTGACCAGGGCCCCGACCTCGCCCGGGAAGTTGACGGGATCGGGCTCGCCGGTGAGGGCGATCGGGCCGGCGGTGGTGCTGAGCGAGGTTGGCGAGGGCAGGTCTGCGGCGACGTGGTCGCCGAGTTCCCAGTAGAGGTTGAAGTTCGAGCCGCCGCCGTATTCGAACATGTAGGCGACGAACTCGTAGGACGACCCCTCGGTCAGCTCGATCAGGCCGCGGGCGTCGGTGTTGCCGGTGGGGAAGTCGGCGGTCAGGGTCATGTCGCCGCCGTTGTCGACCAGGACGCGGCCGGAACCCGAGTCGCCGCCGGGATTCACGGCGGTGAAGTCCTCGCCGATGACGCGCAGGCTGGCGCCGTCGTCGCAGTTGAGCCGGAAGGTGACCGGGACGAGTTCGCCGGGGGTGGCGTTGCCGTTGGCGTCGGGATCGACGGTGAACGTGCCGGTGACCTTGGTGACGTATTCGTCGGTCCAGCTGCCGCTGCCCGGCATGTCGCCCTCGCCCAGCTGGAGGTTGGTCTTGACCGCGGTGGGGCCGGAGTTGTTGTCGATGTTGTGGCGCATTGCGGGCAGCACGTTGTAGCCGCCGGCGTTGTTGCGCAGCCGCTGGTTGTGCACCGCGGCATAGTCTTCCAGATAGACCGCATTGGTGGTGTCGATCGCCGGCAGGGAGTCGGCGCTGCCGAACGGCAGCCACTGGGCCTCGCCCTGGCTGAGCCGCTCGCCGGTGGCCGAGGTGACCTCGTAGTAGGCGCCGCCGTCGCCCTCCCAGTGGACGAACTCGACGTCATGGTCGCCGGCCGGCAGGTCGATCACGCCGCGGGTGTTGGCGTCGCCGGTGCCGCGCTCGAACAGCAGCGCGGTGGGGTCGAGCGGGTCGATGTAGCCGTCGCCGTTGACCTTCACCCACGGCTGCCCCTTGATGCGCAGCGCGAACCCGTCGTCGCCGCGGACCTGGATGGTGTAGGTGCCGGCGGTGGCGACGTGGATGCGGGTCTTGGCGATCGAGAGGATGTGGTCGTCGCCGGGCACCAGCGGGTCGATGTTGTTGCTCAGGTAGGGGAACGGCGTGGTGCTGAGGACCGGCCCGCCGGTGCCGTTGGTGTCCGGGTCGGTGACGTCGAGGTAGGCGAGCTGCCCCTCGTAGTGAGTGCCGCTGCCGGCGACCGCCTTGTCGAGGGCGTCGAAGGCGTTGCCGGCCATCGTCAGGCCGCGCACTTCGCGCACCGACCAGTTGCCGGCGGTGTTGAGGGGCATGCCCGGGGCCACCACCTCGCAGGGCGGGAACACCATGCCGAAGCGGATCCCGGGGAACGGGGTGGGCGAGTCGGTCGAATACTCGACCATCCAGTTGAAGCCGGGCGGCGAACCGGACTCATCCAGGGACGTCCCCGGCTTGATCGACGGCGCGACCGGGTCGTCGGCGGCGTAGCCGCTCTTGTTGTCGTTCCACAGTCCGCCGCCGGCGAAGTGGCCGGCGTCCTCGCGGCCGTCCCAGTCGTTCGGCTCGCCGTTGTTCCAGTTGTTGTAGTCGAACAGGTCGCCGTTGGTCCACGCCCAGCCGGTGGTGCGGTTGTTGGCTTCGCCCTGGGATTCGAAGGCGCCGGGGGCCGCGCCCTCACGGTCGGCCAGGCCGATCCACGAGTCGCCGGGCCACCTGCCGACGCTGCGGTAGAGGAACAGCGACTTGTCCGCGGAGGTCACGGAGACCAGGTCGCCGGGAACGGCGCCGGTCGCCGGGTCGACGAGTGCCTGCGCCTGGGCCAAGGCGTCCTTGAAGCTGGCGCCGGCGCGCGGGGTTTCATAGATCCGCCAGGTACCGCCGGGGCCGTAGGGCGCCTGGAGGTAGTCGGCTGGTGCGAGTGACGTGGCGGCGAGGGCCGCAAGGAAGGCCGCGGCCGGGCCCGGGAGGGTTAGGAGGGTTGTTTTCATGGTGGTCCACCCGGAGGGTTGGATAGATCATGGCACTAGCGGAATCCGTCCCGGGGCGCAAGCAATTCCGGCGGCAAACCGGCAAGTCCCGGCAGCCCGGCAGCGAACTCCGGATCCGGCTTCGGAACCAATCCCGGCACCGACCACGGCGCCGATCCTTGCGGCAACTCTTGCGGCTGCGGCGTCAGCGCTTGACCAGGGTGACGCCGAGCCCCTGCCGGTCGGCGTGGATGAACATGGTCTCGAGTTTCGGGTTGGTGGTGACCGCCTGGAGGTAGTCCTGCATCGCCCTGCCGGAGTTGGTGGTGTTGTGGGCGAGGATCAGGCCGCCGGGCTTCATCTTGGGCAGGAGCTTGGTGAGGTAGTCCATGTAGCCCTCCTTGTCGGCGTCGAGGAACAGGACGTCGATCGGGCCCTCGACGGTGGCGACCCGTTGGTGGGCGTTGCCGAGGACCTGGGTGACGAGTTCGGCGACACCGGCGCGCTTGAAGTTTTCCGCGGCGAGCTTGAAGCGGCCCTCGTCGACCTCGAAGGTGGTGAGCTTGCCGCCGGTCTTGCGCAGCGCGAGGCAGAACCAGATGCCGGAGTAGCCGTTGCTGGTGCCGATCTCGACGACGTGCCTGGCGCCGGCGGCTTCGGTCAGCAGGCGCAGCATCCGGCCGTCGTCCGGCGGCACGTTCATCATCCCGCGGCTGTCGTTGGCCTGGAGGTCCTCGAGCACCGCGAGGATCTTCCCCTCCGCCTCGTCGGCGGCAGCGGCCGGCCGCGCGGGGCCGGCGACGGGCGGCGGGGCGCGGCGCGGGCCCGGGCGCGGGGCGGGCTGCGACTGGGAGCTGGCCGGAATGGCGAACGCGAGCGCGAGCGCGAGCGCGGCGAGCGGGGCGGGGAGCGGAGACATGGGCCGGAGGTGAGAGATGGCCATGGTTACGGCCGGCGGGCCGCGGTGTCGATGCCAAAGGGCGGGCGGCCCGCGGCGGCCGGTGCCACGCCGGATTTGCGGAATACGCGCGCGGTGGCATCCTCCCATCGATGCCGATGGACGAGTTCGAGCAACTGGTCGACGCCCACTATCAGCCGCTGTTCCGCTTCGGGATGTCGCTGACCAAGGACCCGGAGCGGGCGGCGGACCTGGTCCAGCAGACGTTCTGCACCTGGGCCGAGAAGGGGCACCAACTGCGCGACCGCGACAAGGCGAAGACGTGGCTGTTCACCACCCTGCACCGCGAGTTCCTCTCGCAGCGGCGGCAGGCGAGCCGCTACGTCGACGACGGTCTCGACGGCGCGGCGCTGGCGGAACTGCCGGCCGAGGACGTGGCGGACGTCGAGCGGCAGCTGGACGGCCAGCGTGCGCTCGAGCTGCTGCACGAGCTCGATGAGACGTTCCGGGCGCCGCTGGCGCTGTTCTACCTCCAACAGCACAGCTACAAGGAGATCGCGGCGATCCTGGACGTGCCGATCGGCACCGTGATGTCACGCATCTCGCGGGCCAAGGAGATCCTGCGGCGCAAGATGACGGCCGCGCCGGCCAGCGCGCCGCGCAACGTCCTGAAACTGGAACCCGAGGTGTTGAAAAGAAGCCATGGATAAGCAACGGGCGCGGTTCATCCTGCAGTGTTTCCGGCCGGACGGCGCGGACGCCGGCGAGCCGGATTTCACCGCCGCGCTGAGCATGGCCGCCCACGACCGCGCACTCGGCGAGTGGCTGGCACGCGAGCGCGCCCACGACGCCGCGTTCGCCGAGGCCCTCGGCCGGCTGCCGATCCCCTCCGGCCTGCGCGACGAGATCCTCGCCTGCTTCGCCGCCGCGCGCGGCGACCTGCCCGAGCTCGCCGACGCCACCGACGCCGCGTTCATCGGCGCGCTCGCCGCGCTGCGCCCGCCGGACGGGTTGCGCGGCCAGATCCTCGCGGCGATGGAACGCAGCGCCGCCGCCAGCCGGCCGGCACGCTGGTGGTGGCGGCTCGGCGTGCCGCTGGCGGCCGCGGCCGCAGTGGCGCTTGGGCTGTTCGTGTGGCGCGACCAGGCGCCGCCGGCCGCCGACCGGCTGGCGGCGGCCCCCGCCGACGGGCCGTTGCCGGTGGCGGCGGTGGAGGCCGGTTTTCTCAAGGCGTTTGCCGACCCGACCTTCCGGCTCGACCTGCAGAACGCCGACCACAAGGCGCTGTTCCAACACCTCCGGAGCCGCTCGCTCCCCTGCCCGTGCCCGCGCACCCTGCCGCCGGGGCTCGCCAACGTCGAGGGCATCGGCTGCCGGGTGCTCGAGATCGACGGCCACCGCGGATCGCTGGTGTGCTTCGACCAGCGCCAGGCCGGGGTGGTCCACCTGGTGGTGTTCTTCCGCCACGAGGTCGCCGACCCGCGGCCCGCCACCGGCAGCCCCGCGTTCGAACAGCACGGCGGCTGGGCGGTGGCCCAGTGGGCCCACGACGAGCGCGTGTTCATGCTGCTGGGCGAGGCCCCGGTCAGCCGGCTCGCGGCGCTGTTCTAACCGCCCTCAGCCGCCGGTGCGCGGCGGGCGCTTCTTCCTGCCCTTGTCGTCGGGGGCCGGGGCCGGGCCGGCGGTGCGGTCGCGCTGGATGCGGCGCATCTGCTCCTGGCGGTCGGCCAGGCGCTCGACCCAGCTCTTGCGCGGGCCGCCCTTGCGCTCCTTGAGCTGCGGCTCGGGGAGCCGGTTGGTGAACCACGTCTGCACGATCGCGAACAGGTTGGAGGTGGTCCAGTAGAGCGCCAGCGCGGAGGCGAAGCTGTAGCAGAAGAAGAAGAACATCAGCGGCATGAACAGCATGATCCGCTGCTGGGTCTTGTCGCCGGTCTTGGGCGTCATCGCGATCTGCAGGAAGCTGGTGGCGCCCATCACGATCGGCAGCAGGTTGAGCGGGATCCCGGCGATCGTGGCCACGGTGTCCGGCTGCGACAGGTCGGCGACCCACAGGAAGCCCTTGTCGCGCAGCTCGACGGCGTATTGCAGCATGCGGTAGAAGCCGAAGAAGATCGGGATCTGGACCAGCATCGGCAGGCAGCCGCCCATCGGGTTGATGTGGTACCTGCGGTAGAGCTTCATCACCTCCTGGTTGAGGCGGTTGGGGTCGTCCGGGTACTGCACCTTGAGGCGGTCCATCTCCGGCTTGAGCTTGGACATCCGCTTCATGGTGCGGGTGGAGGCGTTCTGGAGCGGCCACATCGCGGCGCGCACGACGATCGTCAGCACGATGATCGCCAGCCCCCACGACCACTTGCCGGAGAGCCTGGCCAGGCCCTCGTGGATCCAGAACAGGGTGAAGTTGAGGATCCGGCTGAACCACGAGAACCAGCCGTAGTTCATGACGTCGGCGTAGTCCGGGCCCATCTTGCGCAGCATCCGGTTGAGCTTGGGGCCCATGAACAGGCGGTAGCTGGCGGTGTGGGAGGCGCCGGGGGCGAGCTGGACGGCGGGCAGGCGCATGCCGGCGAGGATTGCCTGGCGCGACTTGCCGCCGCTGTCGGCGAGGCGGATGTCGGGGCGGGTCCTGGCCCAGATGCCGGAGTCGGCCGGCGCGGCGGGCTTGAGCACGGTGGCGAAGAACTGGTTGGAGACGCCGGCGTACTCGAGTTCGCCGAGGGCGCGCTCGAGCACGCTCTTTTCCTGGCCGAACCAGCCGCCCTTGAACTTGGTGATCGGGGTGAAGCCGAAGGAGCCCCTGCGGCGCCAGAAGAAGCCGGTCTGGTTCTCCCACTCTTTCTGATAGAGCGGGGCGGCGGTGCCGAGCGAGATCGTCCAGCGGTCGAGCGGCTGGGCGGCGGCGCCGGTGTTGCGGACGGTCAGCTCGAGGTCCAACAGGTAGTCGGCGCCGGGTTCGCCGGTGGTCACCCTGGCGAAGCTCTTGGTGAACTCCAGCCCGTCGCGCACGGCGCGGAAGACGACCCGCTGGCCGGGCACCGACTCGTCCTCAACGAGGGCGAAGGGCAGGCCGTCGGAGCGGTCGGCGCCGTCGGAGAGGGTGCCCACCGGGTGGCTGGCGGAGCTGTTGAGGGTGACCAGGGAGCGGCTGCTGCCGACCTCGAACTGGTCCTTGATGGCGGCCGACTTGACGCCGCCGCCGAGGGTTGTCAGGGTGAACCGGGCGCCCTCGGTCTCGAGGGTGGCGAGGCGTTCCTCGGCGGGCGGGGCCGGCGGCTGTTCGAGGACGCCCGGGGCGGGCGCAGCCTCGGCCGGGGTGGCCGGGGTGGCGGGCTGCACGGGTGGCGGTGCGGCGGCGGCGCGGCGTGCGGCCTCCTCCTGGCGGGTCTTGCCTGAGAAATAGAGGTTGGCGGCCAGCAGTGCGCTGCACAGGGCGACGACGATCCAGGTTTTGCGATCGTACATGGGGAAGGTTTGGGGAAAACGGTCTCGGTTGCGGCGCGGTGCGGGAGCCGGGGTCAGGGGTCCGGCGGGCCGGCGGCGCCTTGGGGCGGGCGTTCGCCCGGCGCGGGCGGGACCGGGTCATAACCACAGCCGCCCCACGGATGACAGCGGAAAATCCGGCGCAGGCCGAGCCACGACCCGCGCCACGGCCCGTGGCGTTCGACCGCCTCGAGGAAGTAGTGCGAGCAGGTCGGCTCGAAGCGGCAGCCGGCGGTGGGCCCGGCGAGCAGCTTGAGCAGCGGCCGCAGCAGCAGGCGGTAGGCGCCGATCAGCAGGCGGATCAGGGCGGTCATGGCTGCGGGTCCTGGGCCGGCACGATCCCGAGGCGGCGGGCCTGCCTGATCCAATCGCGCTCGAGGGCGGCGAAGTCGGCGGCGGCGGCACCGGCGCGGGGGATGGTGACGAGGAAGCGGCGCGGGTCGGTGATCAGCGGGCCGTGGCGCTGGATGATCGCGCGGAGGCGGCGGCGCAACCGGTTGCGGTGGTGGGCCTTGCCGACCTTACGGGAGGTGATGATGCCGACGCGCAGGCCGGGCAATTCCGGATCGGGCAGGGTGGAGACGACCACCAGGCGGCCGGCCTTGACGCTGCCGTGGGCGCGCACCCGCGCGAAATCGGCGCGGCGGCGCATGCTGTGGCTCCTCGGCAGTCGCATCGGACGAGCGGCCCGCGGCGCCCCCACGCCCCCGGCTGGCAGCCGGCTCAGGTGCCGTGCTGGGTCGTGTGGCGCTGGTATTGGATCTCGGCGCCCTTCGGCAGCAGGCGCCTGCGGCCCTTCTGGCGCCGCCGGCGCAGGATGTCGCGCCCGGCCTTGGTGGCCATGCGGGAACGGAACCCGTGCTGGCGCTTGCGGCAGCGCTTGGACGGCTGGTAGGTGCGTTTGCTCATGGCGCGAGGGACTGGAAGGGGTTGACGGAAGCGCGCGCGTGGGTGCTGCGGCGGGGCGGCAAACTAGGGATTCCGCGGCGCTTGTCAATCCGGCAAATCGGCGCGGCGAACTGAAGCGGCGAACCGGCGCGGGGCAAGAGAGGGTTGCGGCAGCGGTTTGCGATTCCCATGCCCTCGCGGGCCGGCTAGCGTGCCCGCTCATGCGGATGGCTGGCCCGCTGCGGTGGATCGGCTGCAGATTGGCGGCCAGCGTGTGGTTCGGCGGCACGGCGGGCGCCGCGCCGGCCGCGGGCACGATCTGGCTGAGCGAGCATCCGGGCCACCGGCCCGCGCTCGGCTACCCGGCGAGCTACGCGCTTGCCTGGCAAGCGCTGGGTTTCGGCTTCCTCAACGTGCTCGACCGCGACGCAACCGGGTTCGAGTCGCCGTCGCAGGAGAACTTCCTCGACGGGTTCCGCGACGGCCCGCATTTCGACGACGACGGCTGGCAGTGGAACTACGTCGCGCATCCGCTGTGGGGCTCGGAGACCTACCTGCGCGCCCGCAGCCAGGGGTTCGACCCGCTCGGCTCGCTGCTGTTCGGTGCCGGCGCCTCGGTGGTGTGGGAGTTCGGGATCGAAAGCTGGTCGCAGCGGCCGTCGCTCCAGGACCTGACGGTCACCCCGCTCGCCGGCATGCTGCTCGGCGAGCTGCGATTCCGCTGGAAACGCCAACTGCTCGAGCAGGACGACCCCGGCGACGCGCTCCTGCTGCTGCTGGTCGACCCCCTCCAGACGCTCACCGAGGCAGTCGGCCGGGCCTTCGGCCAGAACTGGCGCGAGCCGGCTTGGCGCCGTGTCGACCCGACCCTCCCGCTGGCGGAGATCGACCACCACTCGGCGCCCGTCGCCTGCCAGTTCGCCACCATCGACCGCCGGCCGGGCGTGATGCTGCGCTGGCGGCTCGAGTTCTGACCGGGGCGGCCCGACCGCGCCGGGGGGGCGGCGTCTAACGCCGGCGGCGGATGAGCAGGGTGGCGAGGGCGCCGGCGGCGAGCAGCGAGGTCGACGCCTCGGGGATGACGTCGAAGAACTGGACGTCGGCGATCTGCATCGAGTTGGTGGCGTCCGCGTTTTTGAGGGTGGGGAACTCCATCCGGTAGGCGAGGTAGGCGGTGTCGTTGTCGACCCCGACCATGGCGCTTTCGGTGAAGCGTTCGTCAGGCAGACTCAGCGGGCCCTCGTCGATCAGCGACCAGACGCCGTCGGCGGCCTGGCCGAGGAGCCGGAACGAGGCGGGGTCGCGCTCCGCCCAGTCGTTGGCGGTGGTGATGGTGAAGCTGCGGACGACCGAGGCGCCCATCGAGGGCACCACCCAGAAGGCTGAGTTTTCCCTGCCGAAGTTGAGGTACTTGGTGTTCGAGTCGCCGTCGAGGATGTTGGGGGCGCCTTCACCGCCGGGGAAGTCGCTGTTCCACCCGGTCGCGATGACCGAGCCGGTGTCGACGCTGATCACGCTGCCGGTGCCGTTCTCCGCGTCCCACAACTGGACCTCGGAGATCTGCATCGAGTTGGCCGCCCACTCGTCGCGCAGGTTGGGGAAGACCATCCAGTAGGAGGTGAACGACCCCGGCAGGGCGACGTTGACCGCGTCGCCGTAGGTTTCGCGGTCGGTGGGCAGGCTGAGCGTGCCGTTGCCGATCAGCGTCCAGTTCTCGTTCAGCCCGTTGCTGTTGTTGGTGCTGGTGATGGCGCTGGTGGTGCCGAACAGCACGTAGCTCGCGGGGTCGCGTTCCTGGGCATCGTTGGCGGTGGCGAGCCTGAAGCTGCGGGCGGTCGCGGCGCCGCCGCTCGGGGTCATGATCACGCCGGTGTTGCGGTGGCCGAAGTTGAGGTACTTGGTGCCGGTGTTCCCGTCGGCCACGTTGCCCGGGGCTTCGCCATCGGGATGACCGCTGTCGGCATTAAGGTTGTAGGCGATGATCACGTCGGTCGGGCTCAGGATCGAGGCCGCGGGCAGCGCAAGCGCCGAGGCGCACCACAGCGCCGGGGAAAGCAACAGGTTCTTCATGGGATTCGGACTGGGTCGGGTTGGCGGCAGCATCGCCCGCCCCCGCGCGCCCGGAACGCCCGGGGGAGCGGCGACGGACTGGGTGGTTCCGAGGGGAACCGTTCGGCGTGGTTTCTACCAAGTCGCCCCGCGCCTGTCAGCAAGGATTCCTGCGCGGATCTTGCCGCCGGTTTGCGCATGGATTGCCGCCAGGTCCCGGCGGTGCACCGGGCCGGGCCTCGGCCCGGGCGATGGTGGGGCGGGGCCTCCGGCCCTCCCAACCGGACCGCGCGCAACCGGCACGCGGCCCGGCGCCCCCGGCTGCGCGCGCCCTGGCAGCCGGGGCCTCGCGGCGCCTCGCCACGGAAACGGGCTGGCAACGCCGGCTAGCGCCGCCACTCGGCCTCCAGTTTGGCGCGCAGCGCGGCGACGCGTTCCGGCTGCTCGCCGGCGAGGTCGCGGCGCTCCCACGGGTCGGCCTGGAGGTCGTACAACCGGGGCTGCCCGTCCGGCGCCTGCGGCACGATCAGTTTCCACCAGCCGTCGATCACGCAGCGCGCCTGCAGGCTGCGCGCCGGCGCGCCCAGGCGGGCGATGTTGTGGCGGTAGCCGGCGCCGATCAGGGTGGTGCGCGCGGCCACCGCCGCGGGGTCGGTCAGGTCGATTCCCGGCAGGCCGGCAGGCAGCGGGGTGCCGCACAGCTTGGCGGCGGTCGGCCACAGGTCGAGGTTGCTGGCGAGGTGGAGGTCGTCGCGCCGCGGCGCGAGCCTGCCCTTCCACGAAACGATGATCGGGGTGCGCACCCCGCCCTCGTGGACCGTCAGCTTCGAGCGCGGCGCCGCGCGGTCGCGCCGCGCGGGGTCCTGGATCCAGCCGTTGTCGCAGGTGTAGATGACCAGCGTGTCCCCGCGCAGCCCCTTGCGGTCGAGGAACTCTAACAGCTCCCCGACGGTGCGGTCGAGCCACTCGCAGCAGGCCCAGTAGCGTGCCACCGGCTCGGTTGGCGCGCGCCGGCGGTACTTTTCCAACAGATCCGGCGGCGGCGTGTGCGGGGCGTGGGGCAGGAACACGCCGTACCACACGAACCAGGGTGTTGCGCCGGCGCGCTCGATGAAGTCCTTGACCGGGGCGAGCCCCTGGCGGCCGATCGCCAGCCCGGCGTCGCCGTGGCGGCCGCCCCGCCGCGGGTCGCCGTGGGTCATCCCGGCGGTGAAGTCCCCGTCCTTGACCGGGTTGCCCTCCCACCACTTGCCGGTCTGCAGCGTCAGGTAGCCGGCCTGCTTGAGCGAGCGGATCCAGTGCGGGTGCTCGCGCCAGTCGGCGATGATGTCGGCGTAGTGCTGCGCGAACCGCGGGTTGGCGCGCCCCGCCATCGGGTTGGCCGCCGGGTCCGGCAGGTCCGGGTCGTTGCCGGTCACGCCGTGCCGGTGCGGGTGCAGCCCGGTGGTGATCGACGCCAGCGCCGGCCGGCACAGCGGGACGGGCGTGTAGCCGCGGGTGTAGACCAGCCCCTCCCCCACCAGGCGGTCGAGCGCCGGCGTCTCGATCACCGGGTGGCCCATGAACCCGTAGTCGCCCCACCCCTGGTCGTCGGCGAGCAGGAACAGGATGTTCGGCGGGACCGCCGCGGCCACGGCGCCGCCGCACAACCATGCCAGGCAGAGCAGTCGTCCCATCGCCGGGCGGATACGCACCGGCGGGTGCCGGTTGGTCTCCGGGATCGCGGCCGGGTGCCGGATTCCGGGTGGATTCCCGGCCGCGGCTGGGGTAGGACGTCGCGCATGCCCCGCTTCTTCATTGCCGATGAACTGGCCAAGGTCGTCGACCCGGCGATCATCGCCACCACCGATGAGATGCTCGACACCCACGCCGGCGACAAGTGGCACGCCGCCCACCAGCCGGACGCGGTGGTGCGGGCGCGCTCGGCCGACGAGGTGGCGGCCACCCTCGCGTTCGCCCACCGCTACCGGATCCCGGTGACCACCCGCGGCGCCGGCGTCGGCTACGTCGGCGGCTGCGTGCCGGTGCACGGCGGCATCGTCCTCTCGGTGCTGCCGATGAACCGGATCCTCGACGTCAACCCGGCCGACGGGGTGGCGGTGGTCCAGCCCGGCGTGATCACCGCCGAGGTCCAGGCCGCCGCCCGCCAGCGCGGGTGGTACTACCCGCCCGACCCGGCGTCGCTCGCCGAGTCGTCGATCGGCGGCAACATCGCCACCAACGCCGGCGGTCCGCGCTGCCTCAAGTACGGCGTCACCCGCAACTACGTCCTCGGCCTGGAGGTGGTCCTCGGCGACGGCCGCGTGCTGCGCACCGGCGGGCGCGTCCACAAGAACAAGACCGGCTTCGATTTGACCGCGCTGTTCGTCGGCTCGGAGGGGCTGTTAGGCGTGATCACCGAGGCCACGCTGCGGCTGATCCCGCAGCCGCCGGCCCGCGCGATGCTGGGCGCGGTGTTCCCGGCGTTCGAGCAGGCGGCGGCCGCGGTGCAGGCGATCCTCGACCGCGGCCACCTGCCGAGCGCGCTCGAGATCACCGACGGGTTCACCCTCGAGGCCGCCCGCAGGCGCCTCGGGGCCGACGCCCTGCCGCACGGCGAGGGCCACCTGATCGTCGAGGTCGACGGCCAGCCGGCGGCGGTGGCGGCGGAGCTCGGGGCGCTGGCCGAGCTGTTGGGGCGGCTCGGCGCGGGCCGGATCGACCGGGCGCTCGACGAGCAGGCGTGCGAGGGGCTGTGGAGCCTGCGGCGCGAGTTCTCGTATTCGCTCAAGGCGACCGGGCTGACGAAGCTCAACGAGGACGTGGTGGTGCCGCGCTCGAAGCTCGTCGAGCTGGTCCGCTTCGCCCAGCAGCTGGCGGCCGAGGCGAAGATCCCGGTCGCCTGCTTCGGCCACGCCGGCGACGGCAACATCCACACCAACCTGATGGTCGAGCACTACGACGAGCCGGCGGTGCGCGAGCGGGCCCACGCCGCGCTCGACCGCCTGTTCGCGTGGGTGCTCGCCAACGGCGGCGCGATCACCGGCGAGCACGGCGTGGGGCTGGCCAAGCTGCGCTGGATCCAGTCGGCGCTCGGCGAGACGTCGCTCGAGATCCACCGCGCGCTCAAGCTCGCGCTCGACCCCCACGGGATCCTCAACCCGGGGAAGTTCGTCTGACCACCCGCCGGCAGGGGCCCCGGGGGGCCGCGATTCTTCCCTTGCGGGGTGGCGGGGGCCGGTGTTGGTTCGCCGCACCTCCGGGCAGGAGGCGGCCGGCGACGGCTGCGGCCCGCGGCGGCAACCCCAAGCGAAACGAACCAAACCATGGCCCACACCCTTCCCGAACTCGGCTACGCCTACGACGCGCTCGAGCCCCACATCGACGCGCGCACGATGGAGATCCACCACACCAGGCACCACAACGCCTACGTCACCAACCTCAACAACGCCCTCGCCGACCACCCGGCGCTGCACGACAAGTGCCCGGGCGAACTGATCACCAGCCTCGCCGCGGTGCCCGAGGCGATCCGCACCGCAGTCCGCAACAACGCCGGCGGCCACGTCAACCACACCTGGTTCTGGAAGATGATCGCCCCCGGCGGCGCCAAGGCCCCCGCCGGCAAACTGGCCGCCGCGATCAACCGCGACTTCGGCTCGCTCGACGGCCTCAAGGACGCCCTCGCCAAGGCCGCCATCGGCCGCTTCGGCTCCGGCTGGGCGTGGCTGTGCAAGACCGAAGACGGCAAGCTCTCGGTCTGCTCGACCGCCAACCAGGACAATCCGCTGATGGGCCCCGACTTCGGCAGCTGCGCCGGCTGCTGCCGCCCGATCCTCGGCCTCGACGTCTGGGAGCACGCGTACTACCTGCTCTATCAGAACCGCCGGCCCGACTACGTCGCCGCGTTCTGGAACGTGGTCAACTGGGACTACGTCGCCGAACGCTTCGGCGGCGACTGCGGCTGCGCCGGACCCAAGAAGTAGCGAGAAGCAGCCGGGTTGCTGACAAGGAACGGGCGGGCGTGCGGCTGGTCGGGTGAGGTGGCCCGGCTGGTGGCGGCAAGTTTCCGTTCGCGCTTGCCGCCGGCGGCGGTTATCTCCCGTGGCGCGATGTTCGAGGTCCGGGAGAAGCCGCAACTGGTCGAGCGCGCGCTGCTGGTCGGCGTGAGCTTCGACCGGCGCGAGGAGGCGGAGCGCGCCGCGCTGCTCGGCGAGCTGGCCGAGCTGGTCCGCACGCTCGACATCGAGGTCGCCTGCCAGCTGCTGGTGCCGGCCCGCGAGCAGCACCCGAAGTTCCTGTGCGGCACCGGCAAGGCGGACGAGATCGCCGCGCTGGCGCGGGCCCACGAGTGCGACGTGATCGTGTTCGACAACCCGCTGCGCCCGTCCCAGCAGCGCGAGTGGGAGCGCCTGGCCGACCGCTGCGTGATCGACCGCGAGGAGGTGATCCTCGACATCTTCCACCGGCGCGCCCGCTCCCGCGAGGCCCGGCTGCAGGTCGACCTGGCGCGGATGCAGTACGCGCTGCCGCGGCTGGCCCGGATGTGGGCCCACCTCGACCGCGAGGGCGGGTCGGGCGGCGGCAAGGGCGGCGGCGCCGCCCGCGGCATGGGCGAGCAGCAGATCGAGGTCGACCGCCGGATCGCCCGCGCCCGGATCGAGCGCCTCGAGCACGAACTCAAGCTCGTCCGCAGCCAGCGCGCCACCCAACGCAAGGAGCGCGAACGCTTCGCCACCCCGCACGCCGCGATCGTCGGCTACACCAACGCCGGCAAGTCGACCCTGCTCAACCACCTCAGCGGCGCCGACGTCCTGTCCAAGGACATGCTGTTCGCCACCCTCGACACCACCACCCGCCGCATCGAGCTGCCGGACGGCCAGCCGCTGCTGCTCACCGACACCGTCGGCTTCATCCGCAACCTTCCCCACCGCCTGATCGAGGCGTTCAAGGCCACCCTCGAGGAGGCGGTCCTCGCCGACTTCCTGATCCTCGTCCTTGACGCCACCTCGCCCGAGGTCGAGCGCCTCCACGCCACCACCATGGAGGTGCTCGCCGAGCTCGGCGCCGGCGACCACCGCTCGATCCTGTGGCTCAACAAGACCGACCTCGTCGGCGAACCCGCCGTGCTGGCCAACCTCGGCCGGCGGTTCCCGGCCGCGATCGCCGGCTCGGCGGTCACCGGGCAGGGGGCGGCAGAGCTGTTGGACCGCTGCTGCCAGCTGCTGGCCGACCGGGTGCGCCGGCTGCGGTTCCGGATCCCGCAGCGCCGCGCCGAGTTGGTCGGCCTGCTGCACCGCGAGGCCAAGGTGCTGGCGACCGACTACCAGGGCAACGACGTGCTGGTCAGCGCGCTGGTTCCCGCCGCGCTGGCAGGCCGCCTCGACGAGTTCCGCGAGGACGGGTGAGGGGCCTGAAGGGCGGGTTGTTTGGGGTGGCGGGTGTTCAGCCCGCGGTTCCATTCCCGGGTGTCCATTCCCGGGTTGCAATGGGTGGGCGGCGGGCGTAGTGAAGGGGGAAGGGATGGGAGCCGGCCGCGGGGGTGCGGCTGGCGCGAACCGGGGAGGGACCTGGCGATGAGTGCGAATCGGGTGACGGAGCTGGGGTTCGAACTGGCCTACCTGTCGTTGCTCACGCAGGCGGGGCTCAAGCCGCTCAGCCGCTGGGAGGGGCGGTTCGGGGAAGCGACCCGGCGGGTGCTGGCCGCGGACGGGTTGCAGACGCGGGTGGTCACGCGCCTGACGCGTTCCGGCAGGCGGGTGCGGGAACTGCTGCTCAGCCGGTCGGGCCGCCGCATTGACCTGTACGCGCGGCGGTTCGACGGCACCGGGATCCGCCGGGATCCGGCGAGCGTGCGGCTCGAGGGGCGGCTGTTCGGCTATCCGTCGTGCTGCGTCGAGGGTTTCCTCGCCCAGCCCTACGCGCGCAACGCGCTGTGCCGGGAGGACCAGCGCATCCTGTTCCACTGGGCCTGCCCGGGCTGCGTGGCGACCCCGAGCCTGTTGCCCGGCTACCGCCGGGTCTATCAGGAGTGCCGGCGCCTCCGGGCCGCGGGCGGCAGGCGGCACGCCGGGGTGGCGTCGCTCCGGCGCGCCGCGGTCCCGGCGGCGTCGCTGCTGGCGCTGGGCGTGGCGCCAGCGCTGGCGGACCCGGCGGACCCGCACTGGCTGGTGCCGGCCGGCGGCGAGGACCCGGACGGCGACTACCTGACCAGCGTCGAGGAAGGGATCCTCGGCTACGACCCGGAGCAGGGGGACGAGAACGGCAACGCGGTGCCGGACGGCGCGGACCTGGCGCAGGCGCTGTCGGCGGCCATGGACCTGCTGCCGACCGCGCAGTCGCCGGTTGCGCCGTACGTGCTGCACCACCCGACGTTCGGGCTGGAGACCTGCGAGGTCTGCGGCGCGGAAATCAACATGGGCCTGATGGAGGTGGTCAACCCGCTGGAAAACCAGGTCGTCGGCGTCCCCTACATCGCCAAGCACTTCCTCGAGCACGGCAGCTTCTCCTACGCGGGCAGCGTGCACGCCGGACGGGTCAACCCGCCGCTGCTCCGGATGGCGGTGACCGGCGGCGGCCTGGGCCACTTCATCGGCGAGGCGCCGGGGAGCGACGCCGACGACGACGGGCTGCGGGATGCCGAGGAGCCGCCCTTCCACACCGACCCGGCGCTGCGCGACACCGACGGCGACGCGCTGATCGACGGCATCGACCACGCGCGCGACCTGCGCGCGCAGCTGGACGCGCTGCCGCACGTCGGCAGCGTCGAGGCCGGCCCGAAGGACCGCCCGTTCGTGGTCGAGCACCCGATGGACGGGGTCGAGCGCTGCCCCCGCTGCGGCGAGCTGGTGGTGATGGACGTGTGGGAGGTGATCAACCCGGTGACCGGCGCGCGGCTGGCGGTGCCCTCGATGGCCCTGCACCACCTCCTCCACGGCGGCTTCCGCTGGCAGGGCGGCCAGCTGATGGGCGGCGCCGGGCGCGCCGACCCGCGCCAGCTCCAGGCGGTGCTCACCGGGCAGGGCGGCAAGCACCTGTTGGACGTCGCCCCGGACGCCGACGCCGACCTGCTCACCGACGCCGAGGAGCTGGCCCTCGGCACCGACCCCGAGGCGCCCGACGAGGACGCCAACCAGGTGCCGGACGGCGTCGACCTGGCGCGCGACGTGGCCGGCGAGATCGCGCTGCTCCCGACCGGGCCGTCCACCACCCGCGCCTATCGGGTCGACTTCCTGCTGCGCGGCCTCGAGCAGTGCGACGCCTGCGGCACCAACGTCAACATGGGCCACCTGGTCGTGTGCAACCCGCTCGCCGGACTCTACGCCAAGGTGCCCTTCATCGGGCTGCACTTCCTCGAGCACGGCAGCTTCGCCTACGCCGGCGACGTGCACGGCAACGGCCGCGCCGCCGTCAGGCTGCTCGTCGACGCCCTCCGCTCCACCGGCCCCACCCACCTGCCGCCGCTCGCCGGCGACGCGGACAACGACGGCCTGCGCGACGACGAGGAGGTGCTGTTAGGAACCGACCCGGCGCTCTGGGACAGCGACGGCGACGGGGTCCCCGACGGGTTCGCGCTGGCCCGCGCGCTGTGGGCGACGATCGACGCGCTGCCGCGCACGCCCGGCGGCGGCTGCCACGCGGTCGAGCACCCCTCCGACGGGTTCGTGCCGTGCGGCGTGTGCGGCGCCCCGGTGCGGGCGGGCTGGCTCGAGGTCGTCTGCGCCACCCCGCGGCGCGTGCTCGAGCTGCCCTACCTGGCGCTGCACTCGATGGAGCACGGCAGCTTCGCCTGGGGCGACGGCCAGCGGGTCGACCCGCTGCAGCTGCAGGCGCTCATGCTCCCGGCGCCGCGGATCGCGATCGCCGCCGGCGAGGTGACGCTCCGCTGGGTCGGCTGGCCGGGCCGCGTCTATCAGGTCCACGCCGCCGCCGACCCCGCCGGGCCGTGGGCGGCGGCCGGGCAGCAGTTCGCGGGCGACGGCGGCGAGTTGGCGTTCACCGAGGCGCACGCCGCGGGCGGCCCGAAGAAGTTCTACAAGGTGGTGGACGAAGGCGCGCGCTAGCCCGCCGCCCGCGCGGCGGCCGGCTACTCGCGGCCCCCGTGCCGGCGCAGCAGCCCGACGAGTTCCTCGCGGCCGTTGGCCACCGCCACGGACAGCGGGGTGCGGCCGTCCTTGTCCCGGGCATTGGCGTCGGCCCCCTTGGCCAGCAGCAGCTCCGCGGTTTCCCGCCGGCCGCGGGCCGCGGCCAACAGCAGCGGGGTGGTGTCCCCCTTGTCCCGGGCGTTGACGTCCGCCCCCTTGGCCAGCAGCAGCTTCACCACCTGCCCGTCGACCTCGGCCGCCACGTGCAGCGGCGTGACGCCGTAGTCGTGGTCCCGGGCGTTCACGTCGGCCCCCTTGGCCAACAACAGCCCCGCCACCCGCTCGTGGCCGTTCTGCGCCGCCGCGTGCAGCGGGGTCAGGCCGTGGCTGTCCCTGGCGTTGACCTCGGCCTGATGGGCCAGCAGCAGCTCCACCAGCTCCGCGTGCCCCTTCTGCGCCGCCGCCTGCAGGGGCGTCTCGCCCTTCACCGGCCTGCAGTTGACGTCCGCCCCGCGGGCCAACAGCGGCTCCACCACCTCCCTGCGCCCGTCACAGGCCGCATAGTAGAGCGGCGTCGCCCCGTCCTGGTCCCTCGCGTTGGCGTCGGCCGCGTGCGCCAGCAGCAGCTCCACCACCTCCGCGTGCCCCCCCTGCGCCGCCCAGTGCAGCGGCGTCAGGCCGCCGATGTCCGCCGCATCGACCGCCGCCCGGTGGTCTAACAGCAACTCCGCGACCTCCCTGTGGCCGCAAAACGCCGCCGCGTGCAGCGGCGTGCAGGCGTCCCCCTTCCGGGCATCGACCGCCGCCTTGCGCTCCAACAGCAGCTCGGCCGCGTCCTCGTCGCCCGCGGCCGCCGCCACGTGCAGCGGCGTCGCCCCGTCCCCGTCCGCACTCGCAACCAGCGCCGGGTCGCCGTCTAACAACTCCTCGACCCGGCCCCTGTCGCCGTCGGCGACCGCGGCGTGGATCTCGCCGCAGGTGGCGGGCCCGGCCGATGCGAGGGCGGCGAGCGCGGCCGAGCACAGGAGGCCCGGGCGGCGGGGGGGCCGGCTGTGGCGGGGGTTCATGGTGGCGGCGGCGGGTTGGCGGGCGGGGTGGGGATGGGTGTGGGGCGTTTCCGGCGCGGTCGCTTGATCGGGGGAGCGGGCGACGGGGGGATCCCCGCCCGCGTCCCGTCCCCCGGCCGGGCCGGGCCGGTGGGGCGTCGACTGGTCTGCGGCAACATGTCCGCGCGCGGGCCGCTGCTCAACCTTATTCGGGGCCCCTATTCGGGCCCTGGTCCGCCCGCGCGGGCGGTTCGCCGCCGGCCGGCGGGCGGGCGGCGGCGGCGCGGGGCGGGGCGGCGGCGGCGCGGGGCGGGGCGGCGGGGCCGGCGGTGGCGGTGACGGGGGCGGAATCGGCGCCCTCGCCGGTATCGTTGACCGGCGCCACGATGTAGGAATAGGTGACGCCGGGGCGGGTGCCGGCGTCGCGGCAGGTGGTGCCGGCGACGCCGGTGGCGACGAGCCGATAGGGGCCGCTGGTGAAGCACGAGCGCTTGACGTTGTAGCCGGTGGCGCCCGGCGAGGTGGTCCAGCGCAGGTCGATGTGGTTGGCCGGGCCGGCGGCGGCGGTGACCACCGGGGCGGTGCGCGGGGTGCCGGCGGCCTTGACCAGCCGCCACTGCTGGTCTGGGGCGCGCAGGAACTTCCACTGCAGGACGTCGGCGCCGTCGGCGGTGGAGCCGGCGCTGACGCCCAGCGACTTGCCGCTGTGGGCGGGCAGGATCCGGTGGCAGCCGTCGCCGAGCGGGATGAAGGCGAAGCGCTGGTTGGGGCCGCCGGCGGCGTCGGCGACCCGCGCGCTGGCGGCGCCGCCGTTCGCGAACGAGCCGCCGGCGATCTCCAACAGCCGGCCGCCGGGGACGCTGGCGATCCGATACTCGCCGCCGCCGAGGTGGGTGACCCTCCATTGCTGGCCGGCGGCGCCGGTGGCCGTGCGTTGCTCGACGCGCGCGTGGTTGGCGGTGCCCGCGGCAGTGAGCGCCTTGCCGCTGTGGCGCGCGATGAAGGAGTAGGTGCCGTCGCCGACGTTGCCGAGGTGGGGCGCGGCCTCGGCGCCGCCGGTGCCGGCCGGGCGGGTGTAGGCGAGGGTGCCGAAGCCGGGCTGGTCGAATGTCGACGGGTGCACCCGTGCGTCGGGGCCGCCTTCGGGGCGGCGGGCGGCGGCGGCGGCGGCGACGTTGTCGCAGGCCTCCCCCTTGCGGTTGGCGTGGTGGTTGTAGATCATCTCCCAGACCGGGCGGGTCGCGCCGCGGCCGGCGCTTGCGATCCCGGTGTGGGACTTGAGCGTCCCCGGGTTGCCGCTGTGCCACTGATAGGGCGCGAACGGCACGTCGAGCCCGCGCTCGTTGTAGCGGGCCACGTATTCGGCGCCCTTCAGCAGGCGGTTGCCGGCCCACCCGTAGAGGTCGTCGCCCTGGTTCCACGCCATCTCGGCGGTGGCCGCCAGCAGCCCGACGCCGAGCGTCGTGTGCCCCTGGTCCCGGCCCGCCTCCTGCCACTGGCCGAGGTCGCCGTGGAGGAACCGGACGGCGTGATAGACCGACCCGTTCCCGGCGCCGAACTTGTAGTAGTCGAGCGCCCGCTCGTAGATGTCGGCGCGGTCGCAGAAGATGCCGATGGCGACGGCCGCGGCCATGTTGCACAGGTCCCAGTTCGCCCAGTAGTTCTCGATGTGGGCGCCGTTGTGGTCGGCGCCGAACCCGTTGGCGTGGAGGAAGCGCTCGACCCGCGGGCGATAGAAGACCTCGAGGAACATCCTCCGCGCGCGCGCGACGTCGAAGCCCGGGTAGCCGCGCATGACCTCCGCGGCGTTGGCGAACTGATAGCCGCAGAGGCCCGCGGCCAGGTAGCGGTCGGCGCTGCCGTCGATCGAGGCGAGGGTGGCCGACCAGGCGTTGAGGATCCCGCGCGCGGTGTCGCCGCAGGCGCGGTCGCCGCCGATCTTCCAGCGCAACGCGCACTGATAGGCCCGGGCGACGTCGATGGAGAGCCGGCTGACGTTGTCGCCGCGGGCGCCGCGGATCACCACCGGCACCGCGCGCGGCGTCCAGCCGGGGGCCGCGTACGGGCTGCTCGCCAGCTTGTTCCAGCCGTCGAGCCACGGCTGCTCGCCGGCGGCGATCCTGTCCCTCATGCGCTGGAAATCGGCCTCCTTGTGGAGCAGCCCCGGGTGCTCGAAAGGCTGGGCCCGTGCGGCCGCCGCGAGCCCGGCGAGGCCGGTGCAGGCGGCCGCAAGGACCACGCGGGCGGCTCCGTTCCGGGCCGGGCGCCTCCGGGAAACGGGCACCGGCCCGGGAATCTCCCGCGGGCCATGCCGCTGGCGCAGGTTTCGGTTCATGCAGGCTGGCTGCCCCCGGCATGGTCGTCGCCGCCCAGCGCCGCTTCGAGGCGTTCGAACCGTTCCCTGAGCGCCTCCAGCCCGGCGTCCAGCGCCGCCACCCGCTGCTCCAGCGCCGCCACCCTGTCGGGGGCCGGCTCGATGACCGTCTCCGGGGAACTGGCCGGCCCGTGCGCCGGTTCGCCGCAGAGCAGGTGGGCGTAGGTGGCGGCGCGGCGCCCGCCACCGGGAGGCCACAGGACGACGAGCGGCGGGTCGGCATGACTGACCAGCCGTTCAAGCGCTGCCTCGAGGCTCGCGGGGTCGGGGAACTCGTATAGCCGCTGGCAGCGCGCCCGCAACTCGGCCGCGGTTTGCGGGCCGCGCAGCAGCAGGACTGCCAGCAGCGCCCGCTCCGGCGCGCCGAGGGCGGGCAGGAACTGGTCCAGCCGGTGCTTGTACTTCGGCACCCGGGCGCCGGCCACGTGAACCCGCGCGGCGATCCCGCGCTGGGCCAGCGAGGCGGCGGCCGCCTTCACGAAGGCCTCGTCCCAGTCGACGACCGGCTCGCGGTTGCTCAACTGGTTGCACGCGGCGAGCAGCGCGGAGCCGGTCAGCGGATAGTAGTCGGGCGTGGCCATCTCCTTCTCGACCAGGCACCCCAGCACCCGCGCCTCCGCGAACGACAACGGACTCTCCATGGGCCGGATGATCGGCGCCGGCGCCGCGCTCCGCAACCGCGAAGCACCCGCACCACGGGGCGGCCCGCACCGCAGCTCCCCCGGCCGCACGACGCCCCACAGGACCCGCGCGTTGGCGGTCGCCGCGCGGTCGCAGAGCGCCATGCCCCGGCGCCATCAAGCCGCCATTCCGGGGCCGGGCTGCGGGCCCGCCGCGGCGGCTCACGATGCGGCTCACGATGCTGCTTGTCGCCATCGGCCCGCCCCCCGTATCATCGCCCATCGCGAACGATGCAGGCGCCGTCCGCCAGATGGATCCTTCCCGAGCCGTTGTCCCAACCGGTCGACTGCGGCGCGGGCGACTTTCCGCCGATCCTGCTCCACCTGCTCCGCCAGCGCGGGATCCGCGAGCCCGCCGAGATCGAGCGCTTCCTCGAGCCGCGCCTGCGCGACCTGGCCGATCCGTTTGAGCTGCCCGAGATGCGCGCCGCGGTCGACCGCACCCTCGCCGCCGTCGACCGCCGCGAGCACATCTGCATCTTCGGCGACTACGACGTCGACGGCATCACCTCCATCGCCCTGCTGCGCCGCGTGCTCGAAGCCTACGGCGCCGCGCCCCGCCACTTCGTGCCGATCCGCTCGAGCGAGGGCTACGGGCTCGGCCGGGCGGCCCTCGACCGCTGCATGGCCGAGGGCCCCAGGCCCGACCTGTTGATCGCGGTCGACTGCGGCACCGCCTCGGTCGATGAAATCGCCGGCCTGCGCCACCAGGGGATCGACGTCGTGGTCGTCGACCACCACGAACCGAGCACCGCCAAGGGCCGGCCGGACTGCCACGCGTTCGTCAACCCGAAGGCCGGCAGCCGCTTCACCTACCTGTGCGCTGCCGGCGTCGCCTTCAAGCTCGCCCACGCCCTGCTCAAGACGCGCCCGCGCGACGACTTCGACCTGCACGGGCTGTTGGAACTCGTCGCGCTGGCCACCATCGCCGACATCGTCCCGCTGGTCGGCGAAAACCGGATCCTCGTCCGCCAAGGGCTCCGCCGCCTGCCCAAGACGCTCAACCCGGGCCTGCGCGCGCTGCAGGAGGTCGCCGGCCTCAACGGCTCGACCACCAGCATGGACGTCGGCTTCCGCCTCGGCCCGCGGATCAACGCCGCCGGCCGCATGGACGCCCCGCAGGACGCCCTCGACACGCTGCTGACCGACTGCCGCCGGCTCGCGCTCGAGCTGGCCGCCCGGCTCGACGCCTACAACCGGGAGCGCCAGACCCACGAGCTGAGGATCCGCCGGGAGGCGCTCGCCCAGCTCGCCGGGCAGGCGTTCGACCCCGTCCGCGACCCGGTGATCGTCCTCGGCGCCCGCGGCTGGCACCCGGGCGTGGTGGGGATCGTCGCCTCGCGCCTGATGCGTCAGTTCCACAAGCCGACGTTCGTGGTGGCGATCGACGACGACGGCCTGGGCAAGGGCAGCGGCCGCTCGATCCCGGGGGTCTCGCTGGTCGCCGCGATCGACGCCTGCCGCACCACCCTCGACGCCGGCGGCGGCCACGAGATGGCCGCCGGCATCAGCGTCCGCGAGAACCTGTTGGACGAGTTCCGGAAACAGTTCGGCGCGTTCGTCGAACAGGCGACCACCCCGGACCAGCGCCAGCCGATCCTGCAGCTCGACGCCGAGCTGGCCTTCGACCAGCTCTCGCTCGGGTTCCTCGCCAGCTACGAGAAACTGCAGCCCTTCGGCAACGGCAACCCGCAGCCGGTGTTCTTCGCGCGCGCCATCCACCCCTGCCGCCCGCCCGGCCACCTGCGCAACAACCACCTGCGCCTCCACCTCCGCCAGGGGCTCTGCGAGCACGAGGCGATCTTCTTCGGCGGCGGCGAGCGCCAGCTCCCCGACCCGCCGTGGGACCTCGCCTTCACCATCGACCGCAACACCTTCCGCGGCCGCACCCAGCTGCAGATCGTCGTCCAGGACCTCCGCGCGGCGGAAGCATAGAACGCAGGGCGCAGGACCGGCCGCGCAGGGTGCAGCGCAGGTCCGTGATCCGCGCTTCACCCACCCCACGGCCGCTCTAACGCTGCGCCCCGCGCCCCAAGCCCTTCGCCCCCCATGCCCACCGCCCGCGTCCTGATCGACGGCCCCTCGGAGCTGGTGTTCGACTACGCCGTGCCGGACGGCATGGCGGTGGCGCCCGGCTGCCGGGTGACCGTCCCGCTGCGGGCGAAGACCTCGGCCGGCACCGTGCTGGCGCTCAGCGACGAGCCGCCGCCCGGGTTCGCGCTGCGCGAGATCGCCGCGCTCAACGACCCCGAGCCGCTGGTCACCCCCGCCCTGTTGGAGATCGGGCGCTGGATCGCCGACTACTATGGATGCCGTATGGAAACGGTGATGCGCGCGCTGCTGCCCGAGGCCGTGCGCACCGAGGACCACGGCGCCAAGACCCGCCGCCTCGCCACCCTCGCCGCCGACCCGCCCGCCGACGAGCTCGCCAGGCTCGCCACCCGCGCCCCGCGCCAGCACGCGCTGGTCGTCCTGTTGGCCGCCGCCCCGGACCGCCGGATCGCCGTCACCGACCTCGGCGCGGGCGCCGCCGCCCCGCTCCGCGCCCTGGTCGCCCGCGGCTGGGTCGCCCTGGCCGAGCAAGCCGTCCACCGCGACCCCGAGGCCGACGGCACCACCCTGGTCGAGACCACCCCCCTGCCCCTGACCGACGAACAGTCCGCCGCCCTGGCCGCCATCCAGTCGGCCACCGAGCAAAGCGCGGCGGAGTGGAGCGCGGCGACCGCCCCCGAACCCGCTCCCCCCCCGCCCTTCCTCCTCCACGGCGTGACCGGCTCGGGCAAGACCGAGGTCTATCTGCAGGCTGCCGCGCACGTGCTGGGGCGCGGCCGCACGGTGCTGGTGCTGGTGCCAGAGATCTCGCTGACCCCCCAGACGGTCAGGCGCTTCCGGGCGCGCTTCGCGGCGCTCGGCCAGCAGGTGGCGGTGCTCCATTCCCACCTCTCGCAGGGCGAGCGCTTCGACGAGTGGCACCGCATCCGCAAGGGCGGCGCGCGGATCGTGATCGGCGCGCGCTCGGCGGTGTTCGCCCCGTTGCCCGACCTCGGGCTGATCATCGTCGATGAGGAACACGAGCAGACCTACAAGCAGGAAAGCACCCCCCGCTACCACGGCCGCGACGTCGCCGTGCTGCGCGCCGCCGTCGAGCACTGCCCGGTGGTGCTCGGCAGCGCCACCCCCTCGCTCGAGTCGTTCCACCACACCCGCACCGGCAAGTACCGCCTGCTGCGCCTGACCCGCCGCGCCGACGACCGCCGGCTGCCGCTGGTGCGGGTCGTCGACATGCGGATCGAGGCCCGCAAGCGCAAGGGCGGCCCGGCGATCCTCTCCGACCGGCTGCGCTCCGAGCTCGAGGACAAGCTGTCCCGCGGCGAGCAGGCGATCCTGTTCCTCAACCGCCGCGGGTTCGCCCGCTCGCTCCAGTGCCCGGCCTGCGGCCACGTCTGCACCTGCCCGCACTGCGCCGTGGCCCTCACCTATCACCGCACCGAGGAGCGCCTCGTGTGCCACGTCTGCGGCCACCAGGCGGTCGTCCCGCGCCGCTGCCCGGGATGCTCCGACCCGGCGATCGTGCTCCAGGGATTCGGCACCCAGAAGGTCGAGGAGGTGCTCGGGAAAATCCTGCCCCAAGCGAAGATCGCGCGCGTCGACGCCGACGCCGCCCGCCGCAAGCACGCGCTGCGCGACGCCCTCAACGCCTTCAAGGCGCACCAGATCGACGTCCTCGTCGGCACCCAGATGATCGCCAAGGGGCTGCACTTCCCCAACGTCACCCTGGTCGGCATCCTCAACGCCGACCTCTCGCTCCACGTCCCCGACTTCCGCGCCGGCGAGCGCACCTTCCAGCTGCTCACCCAGGTCGCCGGCCGCGCCGGCCGCGGGGAAGTCGAGGGCGAGGTCGTGATCCAGACCTTCACCCCGCACTCGCCCTCGGTCCAGTTCGCACGCCACCACGACTTCGACGGCTTCGCCGAGCAGGAACTCGAGTTCCGCCGCCAGTTCGGCTTCCCACCCTTCGCCCGCTGCGCCCTCCTCGCCACCCGCTCGACCCACGAGCGCCGCGCCGAGTTCACCCTCCAGGCGCTCCACCGCCGGCTCGCCGAGAACCTGCCCGCCGGCGTGCTGTTGGGCGAACCGCTGCCCAGCCCGCTGGTCAAGGCCCACGGCCAATTCCGCTTCCAGCTCACGCTGCGCGGCCCGCACCCGCGCGCGCTCTCCCGCCACGTCCAGCAGGTCCTCGCCCGCAACCCGGTGCCCGAGGATGTCACCGTCGTCTTCGACATGGACGCCGTGAACTTCACCTGAACCGCGCGAGCTAACACCCACCGGCGCGCGTATCCTCCCACTGCCATGTCGATCCTCCGTTCGCTCCTCGCCTGCCTGCTCGGCCCCGCCCTGGCGGTGGCCGGGCCCGTGTTCCGCTTCGCCGACGACTTCGGCGGCCACCCGGAGGGCTCCGGGGGCGAGCCGGCGTGGGAGGTCAACGACATCGGCTTCGCGGTGCGCGGCGGGGCGCTGGCGGCCGAGGTCCTCGCCCAGCGTGGCGTGGCGCTCCCGGCGGCTGCGCCGGTGGCCACCGCGCTGGTGCTCGAGGCACGGGTCACGCCGGTCCGCCCGCTCGGCGGGCAATGGAAGACCGCCGGGCTGGCGCTGATGCTCGACGAGCGCAACTACTGGCAGCTGGCGCTGGTCGAGTCGCCCGACGGGCAGCGGCGCTTCGTCGAGCTGGCCGAGATGCTCGACGGCGTCTGGCTCGCCCACGCCGAGCCCGCCACCCGCGTCCCCACCGCCGAGGACAGCGGCCCCTGCGAGTGGCGCCACGGCGCCGGCTACCGCCTGCGGCTGGCGCTCGAGCGCGGCGCGGGCCCGCCGCGCCTGACCGGCGAGGTGTTCGAGGGCGACGCCCGCCGCTACCGCTGCGTCCGGGTGCTCGAAGGCCGGGCGGTCGACCGCGGCCGGCCGGCGCTCGTCAGCCACGCGCTGGCGGCCGCGTTCGACGACGTCGCGCTGGAGGTGACGGCGGCCGCCGCCGAACCCCCGGCGCCGGCGGCCGCGGCCCCACCGTTCCGCTCGACGCCGCTGACCGCCGGCCCGGCGCGGAGCGCGGGCGGGTTTTTCCGGGTCGAGGAGGAGGCCGGGACGTGGTGGCTCGTCGACCCTGCCGGCCAGCGCACGCTGAGCCTCGGTACCGACCACGTCTCGCACACCAGCCACTGGTGCGAGGCGCTCGGCCACGCACCCTATCAGCGGGTGGTCGAGCGCAAGTTCCCCACCCCGGAGGCATGGGCCGCGGACGCCGTGCGGCGGCTGCGCGAGTGGAACTTCACCACCCTCGGCACCGGCTGCTCGCCGCAGGCCTTCCACCGCGGCCTCGCACACATGCTCCCGCTGGGCTTCGGCACCGCGTTCGCCAGCGTCGCCGCGCTGGTCGAGAAGACCACCTGGACCGGATTCCCCGACGTCTTCGACCCCCGCTTCGAGCGCTTCTGCGAGCTGCGCGCACGCGACCAGTGCGCGCCCCAGCGCGACGACCCGTGGCTGGTCGGCTACTTCCTCGACAATGAACTCGAGTGGTGGGGCAAGAGCCACCGCCCGTGGGGCATCGCCGAGGACACCGCACGCCTGCCCGCCACCGCCGCCGGCAAGACCGCCCTCGTCGCCTCCCTGCGGCGCTCGTTCGCCAACGACCCCGCCGCCCTCAACCACGCCTTCAACAGCTCGTTCCCCGGCTTCGACGCCCTGCTGCCCCCGTTCGATCTGCCCCAGCCGCACACCGACCAGGCCCGCGCCGCCCTCGACGCCTTCATCGACGAGGCCGCCAAGCGCTACTTCCTGACCACCACCGCCGCCATCCGCCGCCACGACCCCAACCACCTCGCCCTCGGCTGCCGCTTCGCCCACGACGCCCCGCCGCCCGCATGGCGCCACGCCGGCGCCACCTGCCAGATCGTCTCGGTCAACGCCTACCCGCGCGCCGACCTCCACCGCAACCAGGTGCCCGGCCTCGCCGACCACCTCGCCGCCAGGCACCGCCTGTGCGGCCGCCCGCTCGTCCTGACGGAATGGGGGTTCCCGTCGCTCGACGCGGTGGACAGCGCGGGCCGGCCGCTGCCATGCACCCACGGGGCGGGGATGCGGGTCGACACCGTGGCCCAGAAGGCGCGCTGCTACGTGCTGATGCAGCGCACGCTGTGCGCGCTGCCGTTCGTCGTCGGGTCGCACTACTTCATGTGGTGCGACGAGCCGGCGCTGGGGATCAGCGCGGCGTTCCCGGAGAACAGCAGCTACGGCTTGAACCGCGAGAGCGACGAGCCCTATCAGCCGCTGGTGGAGACCGCCGCGCGGGTCAACGCGCGGATGCCGGCGCTGCACGCCGGCGCGCTCCGCCCGGAGGACATCGACCCCGGGCCGCCGGAGGCGGCGGCCGGGCCGGCGGCGCCGCAGCCGGCCGCAGGGGGCAGCGTGACCTTCGGGCGGTCGGCGGCCGGCGCGGTGGTCGAGACCGGCGTGCTGCGCGCGGTGCGCGGGCCCGGGGGCGGCGCCGCCTTCGACCGCATCGACTGGCGCGCCGCGCCAGGCGGCCCGTGGCTCGAGCTCGGCAGCTACGCGACGATCCTCCACACCGTGGCCGCCGGTTCGCCGGCGTGGCCGCACCCCGATGGGGCGCCGGGCTTCACGGTGGTCGAGCAGTCGCCGCAGCGGCTCGTCCTCGACGTCGAGGGCCGCCGCGCCGCCGCCCCTGCCTACCGCGTCTGCACCCGCCTGACCTTCGGCGCCGGCCAGCCGTGGTTCGAGGCCCGCTGCCGCTGGGTCGAAAACCCCGGCCCCGCACCGTGGACCCTCGGCGGCTACCTCCACTACCCGTTGTCGCGCCTCGGCGGCGATGCCTCCGACGACGCCGTCGGCGGCCCCGGCGTGCCCAACTACTGGCTCAAGGTCGCCTCGTGGCGCGACCCCGCGCTCGGGCTGCACTACGGGGCCTGGGTGCGCGGCAACGACCCGCGCCTCGACTGCGCGTTCTGGCGCGACGTCGTCCAGCACCCCGACTGCGAGCGCAAGCTCGGCCTCGAACTGGCCCCCGGCCAACGCTGGACCGCCGACGCCGACGAGCCGGCAGCGGTCGTGTTCGGCCTCCAGGAAACCGCCGGCGCCCCGCGCCCGTGGCGCGACGTCGTCGCCACCCTCGAAAGCCAATCCCACCCGCCGGACCCCGGCGCAGCGCGCCGCCCCGGCCCCTGAAGGCCCGCGCGCGCCGGCGCGCATCCCGGGCCGCATCGAACAGGTGACGGCCGGCCGGTTGGATCCCACCTGTTCCGCACAAAGCACAGCATGCACGTACCCGGTTGCTCGACGGAGGACAACGGCGCCGATCCCTTCCCGCCGCTGTTCTCATGCGCCATCGTGTTCGGGGGCGCCGTCAGGATCGTCGAGATCCTCGTCATCGCCGTCTCGACCCGCGCAAGCTACTACGATTTCTGGCTCGCTCCCCGGGTCGGGCCATTCGGGAACGGGGACCTTGTCTTTGGTTGCGCATGCCTGTTCCTGATCGCCGCCGCCATGGAAGTGCTGGCCCGGCGCCAAACCCGCTCGGCGTGGGCAACCCTCGTGTTCTGCCTCCTGCTCCTCGCCTACTGCACCGGCCTGCGCTTCTGCCCGCCATCGCTGCCGTAACCGCAAGCGCAACCGAAGACACCCTGCCCGGCCCTCCACGCCCCCAGGATCCGGGCGACAACAGATTCGTACACGTATACGGATCTGTTGCAGCGCGCGCGATGATGGGGACGGGGCCCCGGCGACCGGGGGTGCGGCGTGCAACAAACTCGTATACGTATACGAATCTGTTGCAGCGGGCGCGGGGGGAGGGAGGGGGGAGGATCGTTGGGTGGGAGGGTGTTCCCGGCTGGTGCCGCGGGGCGGCCGGGCGCCTGTTTTCCCTGATTTGGGGTTGAACTGGAACCGGGACCTGCGGCATTCAACGGCCGGGGCCGGCGGCGCGCGCGCGGCCCGGCCGCACCGTGCACCCACATCCACCCACGCCATGAATCCCTATCAGAAATACGTCTCCGAGTTCTCGGGCCTCGTCCGTTCCGGGCGCGCGCTGCCGCTGGGGGGCATCCCGCCGCACGGCAAGCCGGCGCCGCGGCCGGACGCGCCGGTGGCGCTGGTCTTCTCGCCGCATCCGGACGACGAGTGCATCATCGGCGCCTTCGCGCTGCGGCTGCTGCGGGAGGCGGGGATGCGGGTGATCAACGTGGCGGTGACGCAGGGGAGCCGGAAGGACCGGCAGGAGGCGCGGTTCGAGGAGCTGGCGAACGCGTGCAACTGGCTCGGGTTCGGGCTCGAGCAGACGGCGCCGGGCGGGCTGGAGCGGATCACGCCCACGGCGCGCGCGACCGAGCCGGGGCACTGGGCGGCGTGCGTGGAGGTGATCGCGGCGTCGCTGGCGAGGCACCGGCCGCGCGCCATCTTCGTGCCCCACGAGCTGGACTGGAACGGGACCCACATCGGCACCCACCTGCTGGTGATGGACGCGCTGGCGACGCTGCCGGCGGGTTTCCGGACGGTGCTGGTGGAGACCGAGTTCTGGGGTCAGATGCAGACGCCCAACCTGATGGTGGAGGTCGGCGCCGGGGACCTCGGCGACATGCTGGCCGCGCTCTCGTTCCACGTCGAGGAGGTGCGCCGCAACCCCTATCACCTGCTGCTGCCGGCGTGGATGCAGGACAACGTGCGCCGCGGCGCGGAGCTCGTCGGCGGCCAGGGCGGCGCCGCGCCCGACTACCAGTTCGCCACCCTCTATCGGCTGCGGCGGTGGCGCGACGGCGCGGTCGAGGACGCCTACGCCGGCGGCCGGCTGCTCGGCGCGGGGGACGACGCGGGCGCGGTGCTCGGCTGGGCCGGGTGAGCGGCGCGCGGGCGCCCGGCGTTCACAGCGACTCGACGGTGATGACCACCTCGTGGCGCCGGTGGGTGCGCGGGTCGGTGGCGGTGAGGGTGTGGGTGCCGGGGACGAGCAGCGCCGTCGGCTCCGGGGTGGTGGGCTCGAAGCCGAGGGTGTCCGAGGTCCAGGTGGCGAGCCCCGGGTGGCTGGTGGCGAGGCGCAGCCGCCGGCCGCCGGTCGGCAGCTCGGGGTCCAACAGATAGACGGCGCCGGGGCGGGGGGCGAGGATGCGGAGCGGCTCGGGGACGGGGCGGGCGGGGTCGAGGGTGAAGCGGCCGTGGTCGGCGAGCGGGGCGGACTGCAGCCACTCGCGGTATCCCGGGTCGAGGCGTGCGCGGCCGCGCTCGTCGTAGTCGGTGGCGGTGGCGGCCAGCGGGAAGCGGTCGGTCGGGCACCACTCCTCGCGGCGCGGGATGGCGGCGGGCAGGGTGGCGTCGACGCGCTTGCCGGTGCGCGGGTCGATGGTGATGCGGGCGAGCGAGGCGGGGGGGTCGAACCACGTGGCGGGCCGCCCGCGGTGGGCGCGGAGCATGGTGCGGCGGAAGATCGGGCCGGCGCCGGAGATGCCGGAGACGCCCTTGAGCGGGCTGAACTGGAAGTTTCCGACCCACACGCCGACGGTGATCTCCGGGGTGAAACCGAGGCACCAGTTGTCGTGGAAATCCGACGAGGTGCCGGTCTTCACCGCACAGCGGAACGGCAGCCGGATCGAGTCGGCCGGCCCGAACGCGCTGGCGCGGGCCGCCGGGTCGGCCAGGATGTCGGCCACCAGGAACGCCGACTGCGGGGAGAACGGGGCGGGTTCGCCCGCCGCCGGGCCGGGCTGCGTCGGCCGGGGCAGGTGGAGGGTGACCGGCAGCTGGCGGCCGCCGCGGGCGAGGGTGGCGTAGGCGTTGGCCAGTTCCAACAGGCGCACCGGGGCGTTGCCGAGCGTCAGCCCGAGGCCGTGCGGCTCGGCGTCCGGCCCGAGGGTGGTCAGGCCGAGGCGGGCGAGCAGCTGATGGAGCGGCCGCGGCCCGCCGAGCTGGTTGAGCTGGCGCATGGCGGCGACGTTGAGCGACGAGGCGAGCGCCTGGCGGATCGAGACCGGGCCGCGGTGGACGCGGTCGAAGTTCTCGGGGGCGTCGAGCCCCTCGGCGGTGCGGAAGCGGGTCGGCACGTCGGCGACGATCGAGCCCGGGAAGGCGCCCGCGCGCTCGAACGCCAGCAGGTAGGTGAACGGCTTGAGCGCGGACCCCGGCGAGCGGGGGACGAGCGCGCCGTTGAGCTGGCCGCCGAGCGGGTCGTGCCAGTCGGCCGAGTTCACCAGCGCGAGCACCTGGCCGGTCGGGTTGTCGAGCACGACCACCGCGGCGTGGCGCGCGTTGCTGCCGGCCAGCGCCGCCAGTTCGCCGCGGACGATCGCCTCGGCCTCGCGCTGGAGCGCCAGGTCGAGGGTGGTGTGGATGACGGCCGGCGGTCGCCCGGCGGCGGGCGTGGCGTCGATGCCGCCGGCCAGCCACGGGGCGCAATCCGGCTGGCCGGGCTGGCGGAGGCGCAGCGGCTCGGCGCGGGCGCGGGCGATGCGGTCCGGGTGGTAGTGGAAGTTGCGCGCCAGGCGGTCGAGCACGGTGGCGCGGCGGGCGGCGGCGCGCTCCGGGTGGCGCAGCGGGTTGAGCCGCGTGGGCGCCTGCGGCAGGCCGGCGAGCAGTGCGCACTCGGCCAGCGACAGGTCGCCGAGCGGCTTGTCGAACAGGAAGCGGGCGGCCTCCGCCGGGCCGCGCCGCAGCCGGCCGTAGTCGAGCCGGTTGAGGTAGGCGGCGAGGATCCACTCCTTCGAGCGGGTCATCTCGAGCCGCCGCGCCAGCAGGCACTCGCGCGCCTTGGTGGCCAGCGTGCGCCGCGCCGGCGCCGAGGCCACCTTCACCAGCTGCTGGGTGATCGTCGAGGCGCCCGAGCGCGGCCGGCCGTGGCGCACCCAGTCGGCCGCCGCCCGCGCCGTCGCCAGCACGTCGATCCCCGGGTGGGAAAAGAACCGCCGGTCCTCGGCCGCCAGCGTCGCGTTGACCAGGTCGCCCGGGACGTCCGCCAGCGCCACCGGCCGGCAGCGCGTGAAGTCCGGCAGCGTGAGGTGGCGGAGCGGCTCGCCGCGTCGGTCTAACAGAACCGGCGACGCGGGTGGTTCCCCGAGCAGTGCGGGTGGCAGGGGCAGGGCGAAGGGGAGGAGGAACCAGGCGCCGAGCCACAGTGCGGCGGCGGCGCCGGCGGCGGCGAGCGGGCGGCGGCGGATCAGGCGCGGCAGGCGGCGTTTCATGTTCCGGGAGTCCGGCATTGTCCGGCCTGTCCGGCCTGTCTGACCTGTCTGACCTGTCCGACACGTCCGACCGGTCCGACGCGGCCGGCGGATGGGCGCCTTACTTGGTGGTGAAGCGGCGCGAGGCCGAGAGGGCGAAGTTTTCCGGGTCGTACATCGACTCGACCTTGGCCGGGGGTGCGGTGGCCTCGCCGGCGAGGGTGCAGCGGGCGAGGTATTGGACGGTGTAGGTGCCGGAGCTGGGCATCCAGTCGAGGAAGAACACGGCGCGGTCGTCGCGCAGTTCCTGGTGGCTGATGCTCCACGCCTGTTGGACGGCGGCGCCGGCGGCGGCCTGGGAGCCGAAGCGCTGGTCGACGGTTTCGAAGATCGCGGGCAGGTAGTCCTCGACGACGAGGTAACGGCTGTCGTCGCCGGGCAGGGTGACGCGCAGCGAGACGAGGATCAGGTCGCCCGGGGCGGGCTTGTCGAGCGGCTCGCGCGTGCCGTCGGCAAGCACCCGCTCCCAGCTGCGGGTGATCTCGAGGCCGTTGCGGGCGACCGGCTGCTGGGGCGCGACGGCGGGCTTGGCGGCGACGTTGACGCGCACGAACGCCTTGCCGTCGGCGCTCGCGGGCAGGGTCAGGCCGGGGGCGAGCGGCAGGCGCAGGACAGCCGTCGGCTGCTCCGGGTTGAGGGTGATCGCGCGCGGGCCGTCGGGCGTCTGGATCGTGATCGCCACCGACTGCTCGCCGCCGCCGAGGTGCTCGGCACAGGCGGCCATCCCCAACAGCGCCCAGCCGTTGGCCCAGGTGGTGCGCCAGTGGCCGTAGGGCGAGCGGTCCCGGAGCAGCCGGTCGAGCGCGGCCGCCGTCTCCTCGCCGGCCGGGTCGAGCGTCGCCCGGGCCAGCAGCTCGAGCGCACGGTCGTTGCGCCACGGCATCCAGCGGTCGTCCTTGCCGCGGAAGCGGGTGGCGTCGGCGAGCAGCGAGGCGGCGATCCGGCGCCCCTCGTCGGTGCCTTCGGCGGCGGCGGCCAGCGCGAGCAGGCAGCGGTTGGCGCGGTCGAGCTCGGCGACGCGCTCGACGAGCTGGTTGCGGTAGGCCTCCTGCGGCTGGCCGGCCAGCGCGAGCACCCACAGCGCGCGGGCGGCGTCCTCCAGCGCCTGGCTGCCGGCGGCCTCGGCGAGGCCGCGGAGGCTGTTAGAGAGGTCGGCGCAGAGCGCGTCGACGGCGGCGGCGGGGACGTCGGCGCCGGCCTTGCGGGCGAGGACCAGCCCGAGGCCGCCGTAGCTGGTCGCCCAGTCGACGCGCTCGGTGCCGTCGGGCCAGTAGCTGAAGCCGCCGTCGGGGCGTTGCATGGCGAGCAGGCGCTCGACGCCGGTGCGGAGTGCCTGTTGGACGCGGTCGTTGGGGACGCCGGCGAAGCGCGGGACGACGGGGCGGAGGGCGTCGACGGCGAGCCACGGGATCATGGCGGAGGTGGTTTGCTCGAGGCAGCCGTAGGGGAAGTGGAGCAGGTAGTCGACGGCGCCGCCGGCCTCCAGCAGCAGGGAGCGGCCGCACTCGAGCTCGACGTCGCCGCGGCCGTCGCGCAGGGCGGCGTCGATGCCCTCCAACAGGTCGCGCGGGGCGCCGCCGCCGTCGAGGGAGACGCGGAGGTGGTCGCGCAGCAGGGGCATTGGGAAGCCGACCGGGACGCGGTGTTCGACGGCGTCGGAGAGGCGGCGGGCGAGTGCGGGGTCGAGCTGGCGCTGGCGCAGGGCGACGGGCACGGCGGTCCACTGGAAGGTGGTGTCGCCGGAGGCGTCGAAGGCGACGGCGTGGGCGAGGGTGGCGGACTTGCCGGGCTCGAGGTCGAGCGTTTCCTCGACTGCGGTCAGGTCGCCCTGTTTGAGGGTGAGCTTCCAGGTGCCGGCGTAGTCGGAGGCGTTCTGGACGGTCACCGGGAGCACCGCGTGGTCGCCCTCGAGGGCGAAGCGCGGGGGCTTGGGCTCGAGCATCAGCGGCTGGGCGACGACCAGTGCGGACTGGGCGGCGCCGAAGCGGGCGGCGCCGTGGCTGGCGACCGCCAGCACGCGGTAGCGGGTCAGGGTGTCGGGGGCGGTGAAGGTGACGGTGAACGAGCCGTCGGCGGCGGTGACCAGCGCGGGGGCCCACACGGCGCAGGGCCGGAAGTCGCGGCGCAGGCGCTCGATGCCGGAGGCGTCCCAGCCGCCGCCGCCGACCCAGAAGCCCTTGTTGAAGAACTCCTGCTGGTCGGGCGCCTCGGGCAGGAACATCTCGAGCGAGGTGCCGGAGCGGATTGCCAGCTCGCGGGGGTTGTAGAAGAAGGCCATCGGGTCCGGGTTTTCGTAGCCCATCACCGCGAGCACCCCCTCGTCCTCGGCCCACACCGTGACCTCGGCGCCGGCGGCTGGCGAGCCGTCGGCGTGGCGGACCGTGCCGGCCAGCGTCACGGCGTCGCCGGGCATGACCTCGGGCGGCTGGTTTGCGGCGGGTGCTTTGGCGCTGTCGGGGCCGGTGGCGGCGAGATCGACGGCGAGGCGGTCGCGGAGGTTGTCGACGGTCAGTTCGCAGTAGCCGAGGCGGAGCTGGGGCTCGGGGTGCTTGCGGGAACTCTCGCGGGCGCCCTTGACGACCAGCACCGAGACGTAGGCGTTGGGGGCGTCGGCGTCGGCGAGCGGGATCTCGATCACCGGGGCGGCGGTGGTCAGGCGGGTGCGGAACGAGCGCAGCACGCCCTCGCGCTCGACGGTCACCAGCGCGGTGCCCTCGATCGGGGAGAGCACGAGGATGCGGGCGGTTTCGCCGGGGCGGTAGCTGCGCTTCTCGGCGACCAGCTTGATCTTGATCCCGTCCTCGTAGGCCCACGGGTATTCGTCGCTGCCGTAGACGTGGATCTGCGAGCGGGTGAGGAAGCCGCGGCCGTCGGGGTCGGTGCCGGACACCGACACGATGTGGCGGCCGGGCTGGGCGGGCTGGAACGCGAACGCGGTGCCGGCGCCGGCGTTGCCGGCGGGGGCGAGGGTCAGCCGGGTGGTGGACACCGGCAGCTCGCGGGTTTCGTTGCGCACCGCGCTGCCGCCGCCCTCCTTGGCGATCTTGACCTGTTCGTTGACCTCGCGGGTGACCGCGACCTCGACCTCGAGCGGGCTCGGGAACGGCTCGCCGGCGGGCGTCACGGCCACCAGCGGCAGCTCGACCGCGTCGTTGATCCGGACCAGGCGGTCGACGCGGCCGATGCCGGCGTAGACGCCGGCCGGGTGGACGATCGTCTCGGTGGTGGTGGTGAGCGCCTGCAGGTTGGCGTCGGTGACCTCGGTGCTGATGCGCAGCTCGCGGGTCGAGGGCTCCGGGGTCTGCGGCAGCCGGGCGTTGACGGTCGCGCGGCCGGCCGCGTCGAGCTCGAGGGTCCCGGTCTCGGTGTCGCTACGGGAGGAGTAGTAGGCGTCGTCGCGGTAGCCGAAGTAGTGCGCCCAGTACCACGGGTCGTAGCTGCGGTGGTCGCCGAACAGGAAGTCGCGGAAGGTTTCCGGATAGAAGTTGGTGTTGGTGACGCGGGTCCACGTCTGCACCTTGCCGCGGGCGACCGGCTGGCCCTGGTAGTAGGCGGCGGCCAGCTCGAGCGCGACCTCGGCGGCGCCGGGCGCCGGGGGCGCCAGCGTGTGGGTCACCTCGAACGCGTTGCGCCGGAACTCGGCGACCTGCAGGTCGAGCTGGAAGCGCGCGTCGGCGAGCAGCCGCCAGCGCTCGGCCCACTCGTCGTCGCCCAGCTGCTCGGCGCGGTCGACCTCGTCGGCGTACTCGAGGCGGACCTGATAGGTGCCGACGGTGCCGGCGGGCAGGCGCAGCGAGTGGTCGAAGGTGCCGCGCTCGGAGAGGGTGACCGCGGCGCGCAGGACCTCGCGCTCGGCGGGGTCGAGGACGACCAGGCGGGTGGTGCCGGCCTGGTGGGGGGCGATCGCGTTGCCCTCGCGGGTGCGGACGACGCCCTTGAGGTGGGCGGTCTCGCCGGGCCGATAGAGCGAGCGGTCGGTGAACAGGAACACGCGGCGTTCGCTGGCCCGCGGCTCGCCCCACGAGTGGCGGACCGGGAAGTTCCACAGGCCGACGGTCGGCAGGTCGTCGTCGAACGCGGTGGCGAAGGTGTCGTCGCCGAGCTGCGCCACGAGGCTGCGGGCGGCCGGGTCGCGCGCGATGCGCGCCAGTCCGTCGGCGTCGCTGGTGGCGTTGGCCAGCGGCTTGGCGTCCTCGCCGAACAGCTCGAAGCGCACGCCGGCGAGCGGCTCGCCGGTGTGGCACGAGAACGCGTAGAGCAGCGCGTCGGCGGGGCCGAGTTTCCAGCCGACGCCGAGGTCGGTCAGTTGGACGAGCGCCTGGGCGACCGCCTGGCCGGGGCGCTCCTCCTCCTCGTCGTCGACGGCGACCCCCTGCTTGGGGGTGCCGCGCACCTCGAGGAACAGGTTGGCGCAGGTGGTCCCGGCGGGCAGCAGCTGGCTCCAGTCGAGCTGGACCTCGCGCGAGGTGTCGACCGGGTTCGGCAGCTCGACGGCGAGGTCGATCACCGGCTCGCCGTCGACCATCTCCCACGGGATCGCGCCGGTGTCGCGCAGCCATTCGCCGTTGGGGCCGTCGCCGGTGTAGTGGCGGTAGCCCTGCAGCGCGCGCAGCAGGCCGGTGCCGGCGAGCCGCTTGGCGCGGACCTGGAGCGCGGCGAGGTTGACGGTGTGGATGCGGTAGCCGCGGGAGCCGTGGGCGAGCTGCGGGCCGGCGTGGCTGGGCAGCCTGAGTTCCGGCTCGACCGGCCCGAACTTGAGTTCCTCGGCGAGCCCGGCGGCCAGCGGCAGGCCGTCGCTGCTCTCGATCCCGGGCTGCACCGTGACCGACCAGTTGTTCCGCGCGCGGAAGTCGCCGCCGACGACCACCTCGGCGCCGTCGATCTGATAGACCAGGCCCTCCGGCGGCGGCTCGACCTGCACGAAGCGGGCGGCGTCCTGGCCGGCGGCCAGGCTGGCGGAGAAGCGCACGACCACCCGCCGCGGCTGGTCGGCCGCCACCGCGGCCTCCACGCCGCGCACGGTGAACGGCTCGACGTCGCCGATCCAGCCGCTGAATCCGGCGGGTGCGGCCGCGCTGCCGGCGGCGTTCGGCACCCCCGGCTCGACCACCAGCCGCCAGCCCTCGCCGACCGGCAGCGGGGCGGCCGGCGCGACCACCACCAGGTTGTCGCCGCGCGGCTCGGCCGGCTGGCCGGCGGGCGTGCCGCGGGCGCGGAAGCGCTCGGTCCACGACGGGGTGCGGCTGGCGGGGGGTGGCAGCTCGTCGCCCTGCGGGCGGCGCGCCTGCGCTGCCGCGCGCGCGCCCTGCTTGTTAGCGAAGGCGCAGGAGCCGGCGACCGCGGCGGGGTCGACGTCGTCGTTGAAGCGCAGCAGGTGGGCGGCGGTGCGGCGCGAGAACCCCTCCGCGTAGCGGCCGAGGATCGCGCCGGACTCGACCTTGAACGGCTCGGCGGCGAGCACGCCGAGCGGGCCCGCGGGCACCGGGGTGCCGTCGGAGTGGCGGTGGCCGGCGACCAGCGAGACCTGGTAGCTGGCGCCGATCGCGGGCACGCCATCTAACAGAACGCGGGCGGTGTTGGGGGTTTTCCAGGCGAGGCGGGCGGCGAGCGGCGGCTTGATGCGCAGCCACGGGGCGGCGGGGGCCGGTTTGCCGATCAGGTCATCGGCGACGGCGGCGCGGTCGAGGATCAGCTCGACCTCGGATTCGGGGGCGAGCTGGGGGGTGGAGACGAACAGCCGCGGGGCCGCGCTGGCGGCAGGCGTGGCGAACAGGAGGGCGGCCAGGACGAGGTGGCGTTTCATGGGTGTGGGGAGGCGACAGGTTGAGCGGGGCGGCGGCGGTTCGGGTGCCGGGGCGCGGGCCGCCGCCTGCCGCTGCGGTCACCACCATGCTCCCAAATCCCGTCCGCTGCAATCGGATCCCCGGGGAAATGCGCGGCGGGGGGCGACGGGCAGGGAGCAGGGCAAGCCCGTGCCGTGGGCATCACGCGCCCCCACGGGCATGCTTGGCCCTTCGCCCTCCGCCTTTCCGCCCTACGTCTCACGCCCCAGGCGTGCCAGCACCAGGTTGGTGGCGGCGGCGGCGGTCAGGCCGTGCAGTTCGCGCAGTTGCTCGACCTTGCCGTGTTCGATGAACCGGTCGGGCCAGCCGATGCGTTCGACGGGGGTGGGGATGCCGGCGGCGTGGAGGTGCTCGATCACCGCGGCGCCGAAGCCGTGGGCGAGCACGTGGTCCTCGAAGGTGCACAGGACGCGGCAGGTGCGGGCGAGGCGCTCGAGCAGCGCGGTGTCGAGCGGCTTGATGAACCGCGGGTTGACCAGCGCCACCGAGAGCCCCTGTTCCTCGAGCCGGGCCTTGGTTTCGGCGGCCATGCCGAACAGGTTGCCGAGGCCGAGCAGCGCGACGTCGGTCCCCTCGGCGACCAGCTCGGCGCGGCCGCATTCGAGCGCCGCGACGGGGGCGTCGACCGGGGTGCCGCGGATCGCGCCGCGCGGGTAGCGGATCGCGGTCGGGCCGGCGTCGTGGGCGGCCATCCAGCCGAGCATCGCGACGAACTCGGCCTCGTCCTTGGGGGCCATCAGCACCAGGCCGGGGATGTGGCGCAGGAAGCCGATGTCGAACAGCCCGTGGTGGGTCGGCCCGTCGTCGCCGGACAGGCCGGCGCGGTCCATGCACAGGCGCACGGGCAGCTGCTGCAGCGCGGCGTCGTGGACGATCATGTCGAAGGCGCGCTGCATGAACGTCGAGTAGATCGCCACGAACGGCCTGAAGCCGCGGGTGGCCAGGCCGCAGGCGAACAGCACGGCGTGTTCCTCGGCGATGCCGACGTCGAAGCAGCGGGCGGGGATTTCCTGCTTGAAGACGTCGAGCTTGGTGCCGCCGGGCATGGCGGCGGTGATGGCGAGGATGCGCTGGTCGCGGTGGGCGAGGTCGGTGACCGCGCGGCCGAAGATCTCCGAGCAGGTCGGGGTGGCGGTGGTGTCGGTCGACCCGTCCTCCACCCGGTAGGGGCCGAGGCCGTGGAACTTGCCCGGCATGTCGAGCGCCGGCTGGTAGCCGCGGCCCTTCTCGGTGATCACGTGCAGCACCACCGGGTCGGTCACCGTCTTGAGGTGCTCGAAGGTGCGCACCAGCAGGCGGATGTCGTGGCCGTCGAGCGGGCCGAAGTAGCGCAGCCCGAACTGCTCGAACAGGACCGCCGGGAACAGCAGGTTCTTGGCGCCGCGCTCGAGCTTGTGGGCGAACTTGCGGGCCGACTCGCCGCCGAGCCACTCGACGAACTCGGCGGCCTTGGCGCGGATCGTGGCGTAGGCGGCGTGGGTCTGCAGCGCGTTGAAGTAGCGCGCGATGGCCCCGACGTTCTTGTCGATCGACCACTCGTTGTCGTTGAGCACCACGATGAACCGGCGGGTCGTCTCGGCGATGTGGTTGAGCGCCTCGAGCGTCGGGCCGCAGGTGAACGCGGCGTCGCCGGCCACCGCCACCACGTGGAAGTCCTCGCCGGCGAGATCGCGGGCGACCGCCATTCCGAGGGCGGCCGACAGCGCGGTGCCGGCGTGGCCGGCGCCGTAGGCGTCGTGTTCCGACTCGCCGCGCGCCAGGAACCCGCTCAGCCCGCGGAACTGGCGCAGCGTGTCGATCCGCCCGGCGCGGCCGGTGAGCAGCTTGTGGACGTAACCCTGGTGGCCGACGTCGAAGACCAGCTTGTCACGCGGGGTGGCGAACGCGCGGTGCAGGGCGATGGTCAGCTCGACCACGCCGAGGTTGGGGCCGAGGTGGCCGCCGGTGCGCGACAACGCGGTGATCAGGCACTGGCGGATCTCCGCGGCGAGCTCCGGCAACTGGTCCTCGGCGAGCCGCGCGAGGTCCGCCGGGGAGCGAAGGGTGGCAAGCAGCGGACCGCAGCCCGGGCAGTCGTCAGAACAATCGAATTTCATCATCGTCGCCCGCGGGCGGCTTGACCTCGGGGGCGTCGGGCGGGGCGTCGATGCCGGGCTGCTGGTCGTCGGAGGCGTCATCTTCCAGGGTGATCAGTTCGAGGCGTTCGCGGGCCGACTTGAGGACCGCCTCGCAGCGGGCGAGCAGGCGGGAGCCCTTGGCGTAGTGCTCGACCAGCGTCTCGAGCGGCAGCTGGTCCTGCTCCATCGCCTCGACCAACTGCTCGAGTTCGGCGAGCGCCTCCTCGAAGGTCGGCGGCTTGTCCTTGGCGGCGCGTTTCGGCATGCGGGGCGGGGGTTCTAACGGGACGGCACGATCGGCTTCTCGCTGTAGTAGACCATGTCGAGCTCGACCAGCGGGTAGCGGTAGCGGTAGGTCTGTGCGATGGCGGAGAGCTTGCTGTCCTGCTCGAACAGCGAGACGCTGCGCGGCAGGGTGGCGAGCAGGCCGCGGCCGTCCATGATCAGCGAGGCGAAGTCGCCGAAGTCCGCGCCGATCTCGCGCAGGTCCTTGCCGCCGTAGGACGCCGGGGAGACCAGCAGCCCGGCGAACGGGGTCTTGAGGTCCTTGGCGCGGCCTTCCAACAGGTTGAAGCCCTCCTTCCTGGTGGGCAGCCAGAGGCTCATGCGGTCGGCGTACCACGCGACCGCCCATGGCTGGTCGGCGACCACGATCTGGTCGGGGTCGACCCACTCCTTGACGCGCAGGTTGAGGGCGGTGGGGTAGTATGGCGGCCAGTGGGGCAGGCCCTTCTCGCCGACGGTCATGCCGAGGCGGATGCGCTGGGGCAGGGCGAGCACCAGCGGCAGGGCGGACAGCAGGATGACGAGCACGAAGTGGGCGTTGGCGAGCAACAGGCTGTGCTGGGGCGGGACCAGGCGGTTCCACAGGATCGACAGGAAGGCGAGCCCGTAGGCGGTCATCACCGGGGCGAACACGAGGTGCACCTGGTTGGGGTGGAGGCCCTCGCTGTCGACCCCGAACAGGGCCATTCCGAGCACCGCCAGCAGCCACATGCCGAGGATGGCCCAGCGGAAGCGGGCGATCGAGGCGCGCTTGAACGGGTGGAGCAGGGCGAGCAAGAAGAGTGGCGCGGCGACGATGCCGCCGAGGAAGGGCAGGATGTCGGTGCCCTGGAGGAGCATGGTGCGGAGCACCTTGCCGAGCAGCCCCTCAAGGGTGAGCGGCTGCTGGTCGAGGTCGTGCAGGCGCATGATCACCGTCTCCGAGCCGCCGGCCAAACCGTTGTAGAGGACCAGGAAGGCGGTGCCGAAGGGCGAGCCGGTGACCCGGTCGGCGACCAGCATCGGGAAGATCGCGGCGAGCAGCATCAGCAGCAGCACGATCCCGGCGACCAGCCCGCGCGGGGCGAACACGATCGCCGCGTAGATCGCGTAACCGATGACGATCCACACCCCGATCCAGTGGGCGAGTGCCAGCAGGCAGAAGAAGAAGCCGGCGGTCAGTCCGGGCATCACGCCGATCCGGCCCTCGACGGCGGCCTCGGTGGCGCGGTAGGCGAAGTAGCAGCCGCAGGAGAACAGCAGCATCATCAGCATCTGCGGCAGGCCGCTGGTCGAGAAGTCCCAGAACAGCTCGCAGCACAGCATCAGCACCGCGGTGACGCCGGCGATCTTGGCGTCGAAGATCCGCGCCGCGAGCAGGTAGCTGACCCCGATCGCCATCAGGAAGAACAGGGTCGACACCGCCGCCACCACCCGGTCGAGCGGGAACACCAGGTCGTTGGGGCCCATCTGCCAGGCCTCCGGGTCGTCGGCCCCGACCAGCTTGAGCACCGCGCCGAGGACCAGCGGGTTGAGCGGGGCGTGGTAGGTGTCGCGGAAGCGGTCGAAGGCCACCGTTCCCTGGTCTGACTTCTGGGCCTGCCAGTAGGCGACCGGGCGGATGAACTGGGTGGTGAAGGTGCCGTGGCGGGCGATCTGGCGGCCGATCTGGGCCTGGTCCATCGCCTGGGGCGAACTCAACCCGCGGAACAGCGCGAACAGGTTGGTGAGGGTCAGGATCAGCAGCACCACGAAGAACAGGATGCGGCGGATCAGCAGCCCGCTGTCGATGCCGATCGGTTGGGACGAGGTCGGGAGCATGGAGGAACGGATGGTGGGGATTCTCGGGGGGCGGGGGCCGCCGCTGCCCGGCGTTCATTCACCCGCGTCCTTCAGCTTGCGCTGCAGGGTCCGGCGGCTGATGCCGAGAAGCTCCGCCGCCTTGGTCCGGTTGCCCCCGGCGTGCTCGAGGGCCCTGCGGATGGCGCGCATTTCGAGCGCATGCAAGTTCAAATCGCAGGGCCGATCAAGGGGGAACTTGGCCTCCTGGGCGGCCGCCCCGGGGCCCGGCGGCTGGCGCAGGAAGCCCGGCAGGTGGCGCGCCCCGATGGTCTCGGCGTTGCTCATCACCACCCCGTGTTCGATCGCGGTGCGCAGCTCGCGAACGTTGCCCGGCCACGGGTAGGTCCGCAGCAGCGCGAGCGCCTCGTCGTCGAGCGGCTTGACCGGCCGCCCGTTCTCCTTGGCGAACTCCTTGAGGAAGGCGTTGGCCAGCAGCACGACATCCTCGGCCCGGGTGCGCAGCGGCGGCATCTGGATCTGCACCACGTTCAGGCGGAAGAACAGGTCCTCGCGGAAGCTGCCGGCGTCGACCAGCGCGCGCAGGCTGCGGTTGGTGGCGGCGAGCAGGCGGACGTCGACCTTGAGCGGCTGGTTGGAGCCGACGCGCTCGATCGTGCGCTCGCTCAGCACGCGCAGCAGCTTGACCTGGGTGGCGGCGTCGATCTCGCCGATCTCGTCGAGGAACAGGGTGCCGCCGTCGGCCTGCTCGAAGCGGCCGATGCGCCGCTGGCTGGCCCCGGTGAACGCGCCGCGCTCGTGGCCGAACAGCTCGCTCTCGAGCAGCTGCGGCGAGAGCGCGGCGCAGTGGACGACCACCAGCCTGTCCGCCGGCCGGCCGCTGAGGTGGTGGATCGCGTGGGCGACCAGTTCCTTGCCGGTGCCGCTCTCGCCCTCGATCAGCACCGTGGCCCGGGTCGGCGCCACCTGTTCGACCAGTTCGAACACGCGCTGCATGGCCGGCGAGCGGCCGACCATGCGGTCGAGCCGGTGGCGCTCGCCGGCCTGGCGGCGCAGCTCGCGGTTCTCCTGCTCGAGGGTGCGGCTGCGGCAGGCGCGCTTGAGCAGCATCTCGATCTCGTCGAGGTTCAGCGGCTTGGTGACGAAGTGCCAGGCCCCGCGGCGCATCGCCTCGACCGCGGCATCGACCGATCCGTAGGCGGTCATCATCACCACCACCGGCGGCTTGGGCAGCGCCAGCGCCTGCTCGATCAGGTCCATCCCCGAATCGCCGCCCAGCCGCAGGTCGGTCAGCAGCAGGTCGACCGGCTCGCTCTGCAGCACCGCCAGCGCGCCCTTGGCGTCGGCCGCGGTGTAGCAGTCGAAGCTCTCCTCGAGCGCGGCCCGCAGGCCGTCGAGGGTGGCCTTTTCGTCGTCGACGATCAGCAGGGTGGGAGTCATGGGGAAGTCACGCGGTTTCGACCTCGATCGCGGGCGCCTGGTCGTTGTGTCCCAACAGCCGGAGTTCCTTGTGGCCGCGCGGCAGGTGCAGGGTGATGCGGGTGCCGACGCCCTCCTCGCTCTGGACCTCGATCTCGCCGCCGTGCTCGCGGACGATGCGCCGGACGATCAGCAGCCCCAGCCCGGTGCCGGAGCGCTTGCTGCTGTGGAACGGCTCGAACAGCGCGCCCATGTGCTCGGGGGAGATGCCCACGCCGTCGTCCTCGACGGTGGCGTCGACCTCGAACTCGTTGGCGCGGGTGCGGATGGCGATCGCGCCGCCGGGGCCCGCGAGGGCCTCGAACGCGTTGCGCAGCAGGTTGTAGAACACCTGCTCGAACTGGCCGGGGTCGAGGTCGAGCAGCGGCAGCTCCTCGGCGAGGTCGAGGGTCACGCGCACCTCGCGGGCCCGCAGCTCGGGCTCGAGCACGCGGAGGGCCTGGCGGATCAGGGCGTGCAGGTCGCAGCGCTCGCGCCGCGGGACGGTGGGGCGGATCGCCTGCAGGAAGCGGCGCAGCAGGGCGTCGAGGCGGCCGATCTCGCGGCGGGCGGTGGCGAGGTGCTCGTCGAGCGGCGCGCGGGTGGCGGCCGGCAGCCGGCGCAGCCGGCGCTCCAACAGTTGGAGGTGGATGTCGAGGGAGTTGAGGGGGTTGCCGATCTCGTGGGCGACGCCGGCGGCGAGCAGGGTGAGGGCGTTGAGGCGCTCGCTCTCGAGGTTCTCCTCGGCCTCGCGGCGGCTGCGGGTGAGGTCGCGCACGAGCATGACGTAGCCGAGCGGCCCGCCGTCCTGGGGGTCGGCCACCGGCTGGTCGGAGATCGGGGCGAGGTAGAAGTTGAGGAAGCGGTGTTCCGGATAGAACACCTCGATGTCGCGGCTGACCGACTTGCCCGGCTGGGCGAGGCCGTCCCAGTCGAGGCCGCGGACCTTGCCGGCGAGGCGCTGGCCGGGGGCCTCCTCGGGGTCGAGGCCGAAGAACCCGGCGGCGGCGCGGTTGAGGAAGGTGACGACGCCGTCGGGGTCGAGGATGATCACGCCCTCCTTGAGGGCCTCGAACACGCGCTCGAGGAACCCCTTCTCGCGGATCAGGCGGGTCAGCAGCCCCTGCACCTCGCCGGGCTCGACCCGGTCGAGGCGGGCGATCAGTTTCTCGAGGAAGCCGGATTTCACTTCTCGGCGTTTGCCCGCGCCCGGGTTTCCATGTTGGGTGGCGGGGTGATGAACGGGAACACGGGCGTGGTGGTGGTGGTGTGCACCTTTCCGGGGCAGGAGGTGGCGCGACAGATTGGCACGCTGCTGGTCGAAAGGCAACTGGCGGCATGCGTGAATCTGCTGCCCGGCGCCGAGTCGATCTACGCGTGGCAGGGTGAGGTCCACCGCGAGCCCGAGGTGCTGGCGCTGATCAAGACCACCGCGGCCGGCTACCCGGCACTGCAGGCCGCCCTGCTGGATCTCCACCCCTACGACGTGCCCGAAGTGATCGCCCTGCCGCTGGCCGCCGGCGCTCCCGCCTACCTCGACTGGGTCGCCGCCCAATGCCCCGGCTCCCCCGGCAGCCCCGGCAGCCCCGGCCGCCCCGGCTCCCCCGGCTCCCCCGGCGGCTGAGCGCCGCCGCCGCCGCTCCCCACTGGCTGGCCCCCTGTCAGGGCCTGCAGGTTTCTCGCATACGTGTACGGATTGGTTGTTGCGCGGGTCCTCGCGGCCGCCGGGGCCTGTTCCGATCCCGCGCGCTGCGGCACAAGGTCGGATGATCCGGGAACCCCGGGCGGGCCGGCGGGTCCGTCTGTTAGACCGGGGTGGCGGGGGTGGCGGGGCGGGCGCGGGCGGGAGTGATCGCCCATGCGAGGAGGCCGGCGGCGATGACGGCGGCCTCGGTGGCGTAGAAGGCCCAGATCCAGGCCTTGCCGGCGGTGAAGCCGTAGTTGTGGAGTCCGACGCCGAGGAAGTTGACGTGCCACCAGGAGAAGGCGACGACGCAGGCGCCGCCGACGGAGGCGAGGTGGAAGAGCCACTCGTTGAGGAGGTTGGCGAGGCGGGCGTGGAGGATGGCGAGGTAGCAGAGGACGATCATGAGGGCGCCGTTTTCCTTGGGGTCCCAGCCCCAGAAGCGGCCCCACGAGTAGTTGGCCCAGATGCCGCCGAGCACGGTGCCGAGGAGCGAGAGGAAGAGGGTCAGGCAGATGACGCCGTAGGTGGCGCAGGTGAGCGAGCGGCGGAAGCCGGGGTCGCCGCGGTCCAGGCCGAGGCCGCGCATCAGCAGGTAGCAATGGGAGAAGGCGGCGGCGAGCAGGCCGGCGGAGTAGCCGAGGGTGATGGTGATGACGTGGACGGTCAGCCACAGGTTGGAGTTGAGCACGGCGACCAGGGGGTCCATGTGGTCGGTGGCATCGCCGACCTCGAAGCGGCGGGCGAGGGTCAGGCCGACGAGGCCGAGGACCGGGGCGATGGCGAGGGCGAAGCGGCGGCGGGTGACGAGTTCGACGACGAGGGCCACCGCCACCGCGGCGGTGGTGATGAAGGGGACGGTGTCGTAGAGGTTGCCGACCGGCGGGCGCCCCATGATCAGCGAGCGCTGGGCGATTCCCGCGGCGGCGAGGCCGAAGCCGGCGAGGGTGCCCAGCGCCACGCCGCGGGCGAGCCAGCTGGCGGCCCGGGTGCCGGCCGCCAGCCACATTGCCAGTCCGACGACGATGGTTGCGAGGAAGCAGATCGAGGCGCGGAAGAACCAGTTGGCGCGGTAGTAGGACGCCTCCAGTGCGATCGTGCGGCCCTCGCCGCGGGCGTGGGTCCGGGCCTCGACGCGCTGCTTGAAGGCGGCGAGTTCGGCGGCGAACTGCGACTCGCCGGCGTCGGGTGCGCGGCCGAGGCGTTCGAGTGCGCGCAGGTCGTCGAGGGCGCGCTCGGGGTCGGGCGCGTGGCCGCGCAGCACCTCCATGGCGCGGGCGCCGGCGCTGCGCCACGGCTCGCCGGGCGCGGGCGCGGGCAGCGGCGCGAGCCCGTAGCCCGCCATGTCGGCCTGCGCGAGCACCTGGTCGACGAGCGCGCGCACGTCCGCGGGCACGGCGTCGGGGTTGCCCTCCGCCTTGGTGATCGCGGCACGGAGGGCCGGCGCGGTGGCCAGCACCGCGCTCAGCTCGGTGCGCACGGGCGCGCCGCCCGGCTGCGGCGGCGGCGCTTCGATCCCGTTGCGGGCGAAGGTGAAGTAGCCGGTCAGCCCCTCGAAGCTGCGCAGGTTGTAGGCGAGCGTCAGCACCTGGCGCTGGCCGGGGCTGCGCTGCGCCGCGGGGAGCTGCTCGCAGGCGGCCGCCAGCTCGAGCAGCCGGTCGCGGGCGGGCTCGAGTTCCTGATAGGAATGGCGGTCGCGCTTTTTGCGGGCCGGGACGCCGATGGCCTCGAGCGCCCGCGAGTCATCGATCCGGAACGTCGGCAGGCGCACCGCGAGGCCCGGCCGGAACAGGCAGTCGAGCAGCCACTCGGTGGGGCCGATCCGGACCGTCCGGCCGCCCTCGCCGGCGATCTTCATCGTGCGCGCGCCGTGCAGGCGCAGCATCGTGAAGCCGGCGAGGGTGGACAGCGGCTTGACCCGCCCGCCGTCCTGGACCGGCAGGGTTTCGGCCAGGCGCACCGTTTCCCGGGGCCATGGCCGGTAGTCGGCGACCTCGGCCAGCCGGCGTGGCGGCCGCATGTCGACGACCATGCCGGCGAACACCCCGGCGAGCGCCAGCAGCGCGGCGGCGAAGACCAGCCAGCGGGCGGTGCGGGTGCGGGCCTCAGTCATCCGGTTGCTCCTTGTGGGCCGCGGCCAGGGCGCGGACGAGCTTGATGGAGAAATGCAGCGCCAGTCCGGCGGCGACCACGTAGAGGCTGACCTCCGGCCACTTGTCGGCGGGGTTCTCGACCACCTCGAAGACCGAGAACAGGGGCGTGCCCGGCGGGGCGTCCTGCGGTCCCCAGCTGGCCTGGAAGAACGTCAGCCCGCGGTGGCGCATCGGTTCGTTCATGCGGATCTCGACGCGCTCGTCGCGGCCGGCCTCGCTGCGGGTGATCACGCTCTCGAACTTCGCCGGCCGGCGGGTGCCCGGGTAGAACTCGGCGGTGAAGTCCTCGAGCTTGACCCGGAACGGCAGCGGCCACAGCCGCTTGCGCAGGTCGAGGGTGTGGACCGTGCCGCCGGCCTCGACCGTGAACGGGTGGAGCGCCGCGGCCGACAGGATCACCGGCACCGGCGCGCCGCCGTCGCGCGGCACCACCCGGGCGTAGCAGCCGGCCTGGTTGCGCTCCGCCTCCTTCTCCCCGGGCAGGGGCTGCAGCCAGTAGCCGTCGACGACCGAGGCGGCGGCGGCCGGCGGGTTGTGGCCGGCGGCGACCGGCCGGGCGTGCTGCTGCCAGCCGCTGACCTCGAGGTCGAACGGCAGGCCCGGCAGGCGGAAGGTCCGCCGCGCGCCGGGCGACAGGTCGTCGAGGTGCCGGCCTCCGATCACCTGCACCCGCGCCGGCCGGCCGTCGCCGATCGTCGCCACCTCGATCACGTGCTCGTGGTAGTCCTGGGCGACGTCGCTGGCCTCGCCCTCGCCGATCGCCAGGCTGCCGCGGCGCGCGAAGTGGTGGGTGACGAAGGCCCCGCCCAGCAGCAGCAGGATGCCGGCGTGGGCGACCAGCACGCCGGCGGTGCGCCAGCCCTTCGGGGCGCGCGCGATCCCGCCTAACAGCAGGTTGGCGGCCAGCAGGGCGCCGACCCAGTAGACGCCGGGGAGGACCAGCGGGAGCGTGTGGCCGCCGAGTTCGGGGATCACGAACAGCGCCTGGCTGTCGAAGTACTTGCGCAGCGTCGGCTGGAGCCCGCGCTCGACCTGCTCGAGGGTGCCGAGCCAGGTCAGGACGAACAGCAGCAGCAGCAGCACGGTGGCGAGCCTGAGGCCGGACAGGCAGTCGAACAGGCGTCGCCACCACGGCGGGCGTGCGGGTCGGCTGGCGGGCGGGGTGGGCATTGCGGGGCGTGGCGGCCGGTCATTCGGCCAGTTGGAGCGAGGCGACGAACGCCTCGAGGGCGGCCTTCTGGGCGGCGACCTCGGCGGCCGGGCCGACCATCTTGACGGCGAGGACCTGGCCGCGCGCCGGCGCGAGCACTCCCGCCAGCGCGAACCCGGCCTCCTCCCGCCGCCCCATCGCATCGCGGTAGGTTCCCTCGGCCTCCACCCAGACGCCCTCGGCGCCGGCGGCCGGGACGCGCCGCAGGCCGGCCACGGCGGCCTCGTCGAGCGGCGCGCGGCCGAACTGGGCGAGCCAGCGGTTGAGGTTGGCGGCGACCCCGCCGCCGGTCATGGTGACGTAGACCTCGCCCTTGCCGCCGGCGCCGAAACGGTAGTCGAGCAGCCGGAACCCGGCCGCCGGCAGCGCCGCCCAGCCGGCCGGCGGCGTGCCCGTCACCGGGCCCTGTTGGGCCCCGCCGAACCGCTCGTCGCTGGTTGCGAACAGCTTCGGCGCGCGGTCCGCGGTGGTCAGCACGCGGGTTTCACCGCTCGTCACCTCGAGCGACTCCTGCTGGCAACCCGCCAGCAGCCAGATCCCCGCCATGATTGCCAGCGGCCGCCGCATCGCCCTGCGGCGATACGGTGAGATCGGCCGCCACGCAAGGCGATTCGCGGGCGCGACGCCCGCACGCCGCCGCCACCACGGGGCGAAGGGCGGCAGGTCGCGGGTCGCCACCGGCAGCGCCAGCACCCGGGCGGTGGCGACGACCAGGCGGCCGGCCGGATCGTGGTGGAATTCCGCGCTCTGCAAGCCGCGCCGGGCGGGTTACCGTCGGTGCGTTCCCGGCATGGATCCGATCCGCTTCTACGACCGCGAGCGCGGCCGGCTGGAGACCGAGCAGGTCTACGGCGGGGGCTGGCTGCGCCTGGCCTACGGCATCCCGTGCGGCGGGCTGGCGCTGTGGGCGCTGGTGGCGCGGCCGGTGTTCTCGCGCTGGTATGGGCGGCGGATGGACCGGCCGGCGTCGGCGGCGCGGATCGCGCCGTTCATCCGCGCCTTCGGGCTCGACCCGGCGGAGTTCGCCGCGCCGCCCGGGTCGTTCCGCACCTTCAACGAGTTCTTCACCCGCAGGCTGCGGCCCGAGGCGCGCCCGGTCGACCCGGCGCCCGGCTCGCTGGTGTTCCCGGCCGACGGCCGCCACCTCGGGTTCGCCCGCACCGCGGCGGTCGATGCGGTGTTCGTCAAGGGCCAGCGCTTCGACCTGCCGCGTCTGTTAGGCGACGCCGCGCTGGCGGCGCGGTTCGCGGGCGGGGCGCTGGTGCTGTCGCGGCTGTGCCCGGTGGACTGCCACCGGTTTCACTTTCCGGCGGCGGGGGTGCCGGGCGCGGCGGTGGCGGCCGGCGGGTGGCTGCGGTCGGTTTCGCCGCTGGCGCTGCGCCGGCGGCTGGGGATCCTGTGGGAGAACCGGCGGGTGCTGACGCGGCTGGAGAGCGACCGGTGCGGCACGGTGCTGATGGTCGAGGTCGGCGCCACCTGCGTCGGCTCGATCCAACAGACGTATCGGCCCGGGGAGCCGGTGGCGAAGGGGGCCGAGAAGGGGTTCTTCGCGTTCGGCGGCTCGTCGGTCGTCACCTTGTTCGAGCCCGGCCGGGTGCGGCTGGCGCCGGATCTGTTAGAGTGGTCGGGGCGGCGGACCGAGCTGTATGCGAGGATGGGCGGGGTGATGGGGGAGGTGGCGTAGCGGCGGGCCTCAGTGTGGGGCGAGCAGGCAGAACGGCCACCACGGGAGGTTGCGCAGCACGCCGAACAGCAGCATCAGGCCGAGCGCGAGCCACCCGTGCCAGGCCTTGGCGCGCAGCTTGGCGAGCCGGGCGAAGCGTGCGGGCCAGGCGCGGAGGAGCGCCGCGCGCGCGACCACCGCGGCGGTTGCGAGTGCCAGCAGGATGACCAGCGGGTTGAGCGACCACGAGCGGGCGAAGTCGCCGCGGAGCAGGGCGAAGAACGCGCGGGTGCCGCCGCAGCCGGCGCAGTAGCAACCGGTGAGCCGGCGGAGCAGGCAACCGAAGCCGTGGTCCAGCAGCAGGTCCTCCCATGCGAGGGCGAGCCGCCACGCGAGCCCCAGCACGGCGGCGCCCCCGAGTGCCAGCCCCAGCACCCGCAGCGTGGTGGCGGGCCGATGGGGGTCCCCGGCGGGCATGGTGCTCACCTGATCTCCCGGAGGAGCGCCTGGCCGAAGCCCACGGCGAACATCACGACGGTGGACACGAGCACGAGGCCGAGCCCGATCCACCCCAGGATCAGCCCGGTCTTGGCCTTGCCCACTTCCGGCAGCAGCCGGGGGTCGGTCTCGGCCTGCTTGAGCACCTGGCGGCCCATCACCACCGCGATGATCCCGCACGGCAGCGTGAGCAGGATGCCGTAGCACCCGCACAGGGCGAACAGCGTCGCCACGATCCCCAGCACCAGCGCAACGGTCGCCTTGCCCGCCCCCTCGGGCGCCGGCCCGCCCGGCGTCACCTGATAGGGAGCGGCCGCGCCGGCGGCGGACGCCCCGCCGGGGGCACCGGCCACCTCGGACACCGCGGGCACCTCGGGGACCGGGGAGGTTGTGGAAACGTCGGACGCCGCGGGGCCAGCGGCGGACGCCGGGACCGTGGGGGCCGCGGGCCTGGCCGCCGGCAGGTAGCTGCTCAGTTCCGCCACCGTGGTCAGCGGCGCCCATTCCCTCATCCCCTCGCGCCACACGAGATCGGTGGCCGCCAACTCGCCCGCGGCGATCCTGGCCTGCAGTTCCTCCGCGTCCACCGGCCCCTGCTGCTTGCCCTGCCTGGCATAGAACCACTTCATGAGCGGGTGATTGTGGCCGCTTGCCGGAGGATATCAAGCCGGCATCCGGGGGGCCCGCAGCCGGCGCGGCGGGCGGCGCGCTACCCCGGGCGGCCGCGTGCCTGCCGCCGGTAGGCCAGCGGGCTGATGCCCACCGTCTGGCGGAACTGGCGCGCGAACGCCGAGCGGTCCGAGTAGCCGCAGGCCTGCGCGATGCGGGCGACCGGCTGGTCGCCGCGCGCGAGCCGGTCGCACGCCGCCTCGATCCGCGTGCGCACGAGGTACTGGCGCGCCGAGAGCCGGAACAGCGCCCGGATCCGCTGGTCGAGCTGATAGGCCGAGAGCCCGGCCATGGCGGCCAGCGCCCCGAGCCGCAGCGGCCGGTCGAGGTGCCCGTGGATGTGGTCGAGCACCCGCGCCAGCCGCTCGAGGCCGCCGCCCCGCGCCGGCTGGCCCTGCAGGTCGCGCGAGATCCCGCACAGGCCGATGATGCGGCCGGCCGGGTCGCGCAGCGGGACCTTGCACGTCAGGCACCAGCCGCGCCCGCCGTTCGGATAGAGGTGGAGTTCCAGCCGGTCGCGGATCGGGGCGCCGGTGGCCAGCAGCGCCCGGTCCTGCGCCGCGTAGGCCTCCCCCAGCGGCGGCGGAAACAGCTCGGCGGCGGTCCGCCCGAGCGCCTCCCCCCGCCGCCGCAGCCCGCACCGCTCGAGCAGCGTGCGGTTGACCGCCAGGTAGCGGCCGGCGCCGTCCTTGACGAAGAACACGATGTCCGGCACCAGGTCGAACAGCTCCTCGGCTGCGAACGGTCGCCCGAGCAGCTCCCAGAAACGGCTGCGCAACAGGTCGGAGTCCATCGCTCTGCCGCCGGCCCAACGGGCGCCGGCGCGCCGGGTTAAAACGCTGCAGGCGTCGAAGGGGGGAACCATCCGACGCCTGCAGTCTGGGGGTGTGCTGTCCTTACGCGCCGACAGGTTGCCACAGACCCGGCGGCAACGCCACTACTTTTTTGCGTAGGGTGCAGGCGCCCCGGGGACATTCGGACTTGCTGATTGTTAGAACGTGTGAATGAAAAACCCGGACCGCAGCTTGGGTTCGAACCAGGTGCTCTTGGGGGGCATGATCTGGCCGGCGTCGGCGATTGCCAGCAACTGGTCGAGCTGGACCGGGAACATCGAGAATGCGGCGGCGGCGTGGCCGGCGTCGACGGCGGCCTGCAGCGGGCCGGTGCCGCGGGCGCCGCCGACGAAGTCGATCCGGTCGCTGGTCTGGGGGTCGTCGATCCCGAGCAGCGGGGCGAGCACCCGGTGCTGGAGCATGGCGACGTCGAGCGTGTGGACCGGGTCGGCGCCGGGGTCGGGCGCGAGGGTCAGCCGGTGCCAGCGGCCGGCGCAGTAGCAGCGCACGTCGCCGGGGCGTTCCGGGGTGCCGGAGGCGGCGGGGGCGAGCGGCGCGGCGGCGGCCAGCCGGGCGGTGAACGCCGCGGGGTCGAGGCCGGCGAGGTCGCGCACGAGGCGGTTGTAGGGCAGCACCCGGAGCTGGCTGGCGGGGAACAGCACGCCGAGGAACCAGTTGTAGTCCTCGGCCCCGGTGTGGCGCGGGTTGGCGGCGCGGCGCGCCAGGCCGACGCGCGCCGCGCTGGCCGAGCGGTGGTGGCCGTCGGCAATGTAGCAGCACGGCACGCGCGCGAACGCGTCGACCACCGCCGCGCCGCCGGCGATGCGCCACACGGTGTGGCGGACCCCGTCGGGCGCGGTCAGGTCGTGGAGCGGCGGCCCCGCCGCCGCCGCGCGCGCCAGCGCGCCGAGCGCGGGGTCGTCCCGGTATGTTAGAAAGACCGGCTCGGCGTCGGCGCCCAGCGCGTCGGTCAGCCGGGTGCGGTCGTCCTCCTTGTCGGTGCGGGTGTTCTCGTGGCGCCTGATGCGGCCGGCGGCGTAGTCGTCGACGTGGCACACGGCGACGATCCCCTGCTGGGCGTGGCCGGCGCGCTGGAGTTGATAGAGGTAGAGGCAGGGGTGGGGTTCGCGGACGAGGTGGCCGGCGTCGGCGAGGGCGCGGAAGTTGGCCACCGCGCGGGCGTAGACCGGGGGGCCGGAGGGGTCGGTGCCGGGCGGGAAGTCGATCTCGGCGCGCACCACGCGGAGCATGCTCAGCGGGTTGCCGGCGGCCAGCTGGCGGGCCTCCTCGGTGGTCACCACGTCGTAGGGTGGCGAGGCGATCCGGGGGGCGGACTCCGGCGTGGGCCGCAGGCCTTGGAAGGGGCGGATGCGCATGCGCGGGCGGAGGCGAACAAGTTCGGGGGGCCGGCGCAAGCCGGATCTGGGAGGCCGGATCGCGGGGCGGCGAGAATTCCATTTGCCAGCGGGCGGGGAAACCACTAGGGTAACTACGATGTAAATGCGGTCAGGTGCAGGGTTGCCAGACGGGCGGCAATGCGCTTGGCTTCGATCCCAGCCCACCATTCCCATGAACACACGAATTCTCCGCCGCCCGCGCCGCGGCTTCACCTTGGTTGAGTTGCTCGTGGTCATCGCGATCATCGCGGTGCTGGCCGCGATGGGATTTGCCGGCGCCCAGGCGGCGATCAGCCGGGCGAAGAAGACCAAGGCCCGCAAGATCTGCGTGACCATGGACCAGGCGGTGCTGTCGTTTTACGACGAGTATGGGCACATGCCGGTGGTTGGCAGCAGCACCGCGGACCGGGAGGTGGTCACCGACACCGGCGACGGCCTGAAGCTGGTGACGATCCTGCTCGGCTACGAGAGCGAGTCGAGCAGCATGGAGAACAAGAAGAAGGTGCGCTTCTTCGAGGCGCCGGAGGCGAAGGCCAAGCGCGACGGCATCTCGTACGCGGGCAGCGGCAGCAGCAGCACCAACACGGTGGAGGGGCTGTTCGACCCGTGGGGCCAGCCGTACCGGGTGGTGCTCGACGCCGACTACGACGAGATGCTCAAGGACCCGCTGGCGACCGGCAAGCAGTTGCGGCGGCGGGTGGCCACCTACACCTGGGGCCGCAACAAGAAGAGCGACCGGGGCGGCGGCGACGACGTGAGCTCGTGGTGAGCGTCTAGCGGATTTCGACGGCCAGGCGGGCCTTGCCCTCGGGGTCCTTGGCGGGGTCGTGGCGCCAGGTGAGCGTCATGCCGTCGATGAGCAGCTTGCCGGCGGCGGGGTTCTGGATCTCGATCGCGCCGCCCGGGGTGGCCGAGAACTCGAAGCGCCGGCCCTCGTAGGCGGCCGCCTCCATGCGCAGCAGGCTGAGCCCCTTGGCGCCGGTGGCGCGGGCGACGTCGACGGGCTCGGCCATCTCGATCTTGCCGCGCTTGCCGTCGACCGTCTCGAAGCGGATCTCGTCGTCCTTGACCTTGCGCTGGAACTGCTTGTCGTCGGCCTCGGCGCCGGGGTAGAACTCGCGGGCGTAGAGCCGCACGGCGAAGCGCAGCGGGTTTTTCGCCGCGCCGGGATCGACGACCCTGCCGCCGACCTCGAAGCGCTCGCCGTCGATGGTGGTGGTGGCCTCGAAGCTGGCGCCGCCGGTGACCTTGCCGGTGAACTTGACCGCCTCCGGCTTGGTGGTCGCCTTGTCGGTGGTGGCCAGCGACTCCGGATCGATCTGCCTGGCGACGACGCGGCCGTCGGGGAGGGTTTCCTCGACGGTGAACCGGAGGGAGATTTCCTTGTGGCCTGCCGGCTCGCCCTTGCGGTTGAGCGGCCGGATGACGCCCTCGCCGTCGCAGCCGAGGCCGAAGTGGTAGCCGCGCGTCTCGTGGGCGATGAAGTAGCCCTCCCACGGCCGTTCCTGCAGGGCCGGCAATGATCCGCCGCCGGCGGACGCGTTGGCGCCGAGGGCCAGCAGCGGCGCCAACCACCGGGTGATTCGCATGTTGGGCATCATGACCCTGCCAGCGAAGCGCACCGAAGCGGGATCCGCCAGCCGGAAATGGGGCGCCGGGCGGGAAATCCCGGGGCCGGCGCGCGGATGGGCCCCGCGTCGCGTCAGCGCAGCAGCAGGCGCAGGGAGTTGAGGACGACGACCACGGTGCTGCCCTCGTGGCCGAGGACGCCGAGCGGCAGCGGGATCCACGCGCCGAGCGCGGCCAGCCCGAGCAAGGCGACGACGCCGAGCGAGACGGCGAGGTTCTGGCGGACGACGGCGCGGCAGCGCCGGCTGAGGCGGATCGCGCCGCCGACGCGGTCGAGCCGGTCCTTGGTGAGGATCACGTCGGCCTGCTCGAGCACGGCGTCGGAGCCGCGCAGGCCCATGCCGATCGAGACGTCGGCGGCGGCCAGCGAGGGGGCGTCGTTGACGCCGTCGCCGACCATTGCGACGCGCTCGCCGCCGGCCCGCCAGGCCTGGACGGCGGCCACCTTGTCTTCCGGCCGCAGCCCGGAGCGGAACTCGTCGATGCCGATCGCGCCGGCCAGCAGGCGGGCGGATTCCTCGCGGTCGCCGGTCAGCATGGTGACCTTGAGCGCGGCGCGGCGCAGGGTGCGGACCAGTTCGCCGGCCTCGGCGCGCGGCGCGTCGCGCAGCAGGATGCGGCCGGCCGGGCCGGCCGCGGCGGTGGCGGCGACGATCACCTCGCTGAGCCCGGGGTCGGGGTCGGGCAGCGTGCCGACCCACCGGTGCCCATCGAACAGCGAGCGCCGCCCGAGGGTCGCCGGCACGCCGTCGACCATGCCGCGCAGCCCGTGGCCCGCGAGTGACCCGAACTCGGCCGCGGGTGCGGCGTCGCTGCAGCCGCGCTGCCGGCAGGCGGCGACGATCGCCCGCGAGAGCGGGTGGGTCGAGTGGTGGGACAGGCTGGCTGCGAGCCGCAGCACGGCCGCCTCATCGGTGCCCGGCGCGGGTTCGATGCGCACGATCTCCGGCTCGCCCAGCGTCAGGGTGCCGGTCTTGTCGAACGCCACGCGGTCGATCTCGGCGAGGTTCTCCAGCGCCACCCCACCGCGGAACAGGATCCCGTCGCGCGCCCCGGCGGCGATCCCGGCGAGGATCGCCGAGGGGATCGAGATCACCAGCGCGCACGGCGAGCACACCACCAGCAGCGTCATCGCCCGATAGAACGCCGACGCCTCGCCCTGCCGCGGCACGAACGCCGGCAGGCCGAGGCCGAAGCGCCAGACGAGGAACATCGCCACCGTGAGCGCGAGCAGCCCGATCGTGTAGCCGGTGCCGAAGCGGTCGGTAAAGCGCTGCGACGGCGCCTTGCTGCCCTGCGCCTCGCGGATCAGGCGCATGATCCGGGCGTGGGCGCTCTCGGCCGGCGAGCGGGTGATGCGCGCGTCGACCGACCCCCAGGTGTTCAGGGTGCCGCCGAACACCGGGCTGCCGGGGCGCTTGTCGACCGGTTCCGCCTCGCCGGTCAGCGCCGATTCGTCGGCCGCGGTGTCGCCGGCGAGCACCTCGGCATCGGCCGGGAACTGCGCGCCGGGGCGCACCCGCACGACGTCGCCGGGCGCCAGCTCGTCGGCCGGCACCTCGCGCTCGGCGCCGTCGTCGCGCAGCACGATCGCGCGCTTGGGTGCGTCGCGGAACAGGCTCTCGATCTCGCGCTCGGTGCGCTCGGAGGCCATCGCCTCGAGCGCGTTGCTCAGCGAGAACAGGAACAGCAGGGTGCCGCCCTCCCACCACGCGCCGATGAACGCCGCCCCCACCGCCACCGCCAGCATCAGGAAGTGGATGTCGAGCCGGAACCGGCGCAGCTTGCCCAGGGTGTCGAGCGCCGCGTCCCAGCCGCCGGCCAGGAAGGCGGCGGCGTAGGCGCCATGCGCGGCCGTTTCATAGCCGGCGCGGTGGAGGAACACCCCGGCCAGGGTGGCGAGCCCGCAGATTGCGGCCGAGGCGAGCAGCAGCTGCCACGCCGGCTCCCGGTTGTCGTCGCTGCGCCCGCCCATGCCCGGGCAATCAAGCCGAGCCCCGCCGGGTTGTCGAGCGGCGGCTGGCAGGTGGCGGTTGCGGTGCTTGCGGGGGTTGGGGGGGCGGGGGCATGGTTGGGGCATGCGAGTGCCCACCCGTCGATTTGGCCGCACCGGGCTGGCGATGCCGGTCTTGACCTGTGGGGGGATGCGTTACCAGCACTCGTGGGACGACGTGGATCCGGGGGGCATTCCGGCGGCCGCGCAGGCGAACCTGGAGGCGACCGTGCGGCGGGCGCTTGAGGTGGGGATGCACCACATTGAGACGGCGCGCGGCTACGGCACCTCGGAGGTTCAGCTTGGGCGGATCCTGCCGGGGCTGCCGCGCGAGCGGATCATCGTGCAGACGAAGGTGGAGCCCACCGCCGACCCGGCGCAGTTCCTGGCCGGCTGCGAGCGGTCGCTGCGCAACCTCGGGCTCGACCACGTCGACCTGCTGGCGCTCCACGGGATCAACAGCCCGGAGCTGTTGGAGTGGTCGTTGCGCGACGGCGGCTGCCTGGAGGCCGCCGAGGCGCTGCGCCGGCAGGGGCGGGCGCGGCACCTCGGGTTCTCGACCCACGCGCCGCCGGAGCTGATCCTGCGGGCGGTCGAGAGCGGCCGCTTCGACTACGTGAACCTGCACTGGTACTGGGTGAACCCGTTCACGTGGCCGGCGGTCGAGGCGGCAGCGGCGCGCGACATGGGGGTGTTGGTCATCAGCCCCAACGACAAGGGGGGCAAGCTCTACGAGCCGCCGCCGAAGCTGGTGGAGTTGTGCGCGCCGCTGCACCCGATGCAGTTCAACCTGCTGTATTGCCTCGGGCGCCCGGAGGTGCACACGCTGAGCATCGGCGCCGCGCGGCCGGGCGACTACGACTGCCACCTGGCGGCGCTCGACCGCTACCCCGAGGCGGCGGCGGCCAGCGCGCCGGTGGCGGCGCGGCTCGAGGCCGAGATGGTGCGGGTGCTGGGGGCGGACTGGTGCGCCAACTGGTGGCGCGGGATCCCCGACGAGCGGCTGCTCCCCGGCCGCGTCAACGTGCACGAGATCCTCCGCCTGTGGAGCCTCGCCACCGCGCTCGACATGGTCGGGTTCGCGCGCATGCGCTACAACCTGTTGGGCAATGCCGACCATTGGGCCCCGGGGCGCAACGCCGCCGCGTTCGACGAGGCGGCGCTGCGCGCGGCGCTGTGCGACAACCCGTTCGCCGACCGCATTCCGGGGATCCTGCGCGAGGCCCACGCGCTGCTGTTCACCGCGCCGGCCCGGCGGCTGAGCGAGTCGTAGCCGGCATGGTGCCGGCATTGTGCTTGAATCCGGCGGGCGGGCGGGCAGCATCAGGCTGCGTTTCCGATGACTGCGAAGAAAACCCCGGCCCGCAAGGCGGCCGAGCCCCGGGCTTCCTCCCCGGCCGCGGCGGCCGCGTCCGAGGGCCTGCTGTTGGTGTGCATCCAGGACCCGTTCGGCGCGGCCGGCTGCCCGAGCCGGCTCGCCCAGGCCGCGGTGCAGGCCGCCGATGGCAACCCGCGCCACCAGTGGCGGCTGACGGCGGTGTTGGAGGCGAACCCGCCGCGCTTCTTCGCGGGCTGGGCCACAACCGGCGGCTTCACCCTCGACGTCAGCGCCGCGGGCAGCGTCGCCGCCGGCGTCTGGGGCGGCGCCGAGCGCACCGTCACCGCCGCCGGCGCCTGCCGCGTCCTGATCCTGCCCGAGGGCTCCGGCAAGGTGCGCTTCGCGCTCGCCTCGGGGGCGGCCCGCGCGCCCGAGAAGGGCCTGCCCCGCCCCGACACCGGCCGTTTCCTGAATGCCGACGTCGGCTTCGAGCTGAACGGGGCGGCCGGCATCACCGCCGCCGCCTGCGCCGTGGTCTCCGGCAAGCCGTGGTCGCAGCTGGTCGCCGGCTCCAACGCGCCGACCAAGGGCCTGGCGTTCGACGGCCGCTGGCGGTCCAAGCTCGGCGGGCGCGACGGCGACGCGCTCGCCACCGCGGCGTGGGCGTTCGCGGTGATGAGCCGCGACGCCTACCGCGCGTTCTGCGCCCGCCAGCGGCTCGCGGAGCGGATCGCCTGAGCGCCCGCGCCAACCCTAACAAGGAACATGCCGGACCACGGATTTCGCGGGTTACGCGGATTTCGGAGCGGCTTGGTTTCCCTCGCCTGTTCACCTGCCGGATGAATCCGCCATCCATCGCAGCTCATTCAACACCCGTGCAATCCGTGCACTCCGTGGTTTTCATCTCCGAATCCAGGCTAACGGATCTCGGCGATCACCGCGGAGCACGGCGGCAGGTCGGGCAGGGGCAGGCCGTCGGTGGCGAGGGAGGCGCGGTCGGCCTCGCGGGTCCACTCCTCCCCGAGGCGGTTGGCGAGGGTCCAGCGGTCCCGGCCGGCGCGGCCGAGCCACTGTTGGGCGGCCTCGGGCACCCGCACCCGGACGCCGCGCAGCGTCTCGGTGCCGTGGAAGTTGGCGGCGACGAGGAACGCCTGGCCGCCGGCCTGGTCGCAGCGCAGGAACGCATAGAGCCAGTGGCCGCTGGCGGTCTCGCCCGGGAGGCGCCCGAAGGCCGGGTTGTCGTTGTTGGCGTGGTTCAGGCCGTAGAACTCGCCGCGGGTGAACGCCGGTTCGCGGACGAGGTGGAGCAGCGCGCGGTACCAGGCGCGCAGCGCCTGCTGTCCGGCGGACAGCCGGCCGCCGTCGCAGCGCCCGCCGTTGAACCACTTCTGGAACTCGGGCATCGACCAGTAGTCGAAGATCGAGGTGCGGGCGTCGTCGCCGCCGAAGCCCTCGGCGCCGGCGGCCGGCTCGCCGACCTCCTGGCCGTGATAGAGCATCACCGGCCCGCGGCCCAATGAGAACAGCACCGCGCACACCGGCCGGCCGACGTGCATCCCGAGGCCGCCCCATTCCCGCGGGCTGGCGAGCCGCACCTCGTCGTGGTTCTCGCCGTAGCGCAGCGAGCGGTGGAAGCGGGCGCCGGTGAAGGTCAGCGGGTCGAGGTCGTTGCACCACTTGCCGGAGGCGTAGAGCCCCTCGAGGATGTCGTAGGCGGGGTCGTCGTAGACCGCGTCGAAGCCGGCGTCCAACAGCGCGTCGAGGACGTTGCCCTCGACCAGCTTCGCCGGGTCGTTGTCGTAGGCCTCGGCGATGAACAGCACGCCGGCGTCGCGGGCGCGCGCGCGCGCGACCGCCCAGCGCCAGAACTCGAGCGGCACCATGTGGGCCATGTCGACGCGGAAGCCGGCGACGCCCTGGTCCTGCCAGTGGGCGAGGATGGCGTCCATCTTGCGCCAGGTGTCGGGAACGGCGGCCGGCGCCGCGCCGGGCCCCGGCAGGTGGGTGGTGTCGCGGCCGGTCGTGAAGTCGTGGCCGTAGTTGAGCTTGACCGTCTCGTACCAGTCTCCGATCGACGGCGCCCACGACACCACGTTGTTGCCGGTCACCCGGCCGAACGCGGTCTCGGGGGCGAAGCGGCCGTCGCAGCCGGGGGCCGCCGCGTTGGGCAGGCGCAGCGGCGGCCCGCCGCCGGGGTCGCTACTACGGAGGTAGTAGAAGTTGTTGTCGCGGGCGAAGAACGCGCCGGTGTCGTCGGCGGCGCCGAACGACAGCCCGGGCCGGACGTCCGACGCGTGCGAGCGCGCGACGTGGTTGGGGACGAAGTCGATCACCACCGCCAGGCGGTGGCGCCGGCAGCGGGCGACGAGCGCCCGGAACTCGTCGCGGCGCCGGGCGGGGTCGTCGGCGTAGTCCGGGCAGACGTCGAAGTAGTCGCGGATCGCGTATGGGCTGCCGGCGACCCCCTTGAGGATGTCCGGGTCGTCGGCCGGGCGGCCGGGCCAGGCGGTGCCGCTGGCCTGCTCGAGCACCCCGGTCAGCCACAGGTGGGTGAAGCCCATGTCGGCGAGCGCGGCCAGCGCGGTGTCGCCGAGGTCCGAGAACCTGCCGCACCCGTTCTCGGCCAGCGTGCCGTTGGGCTTGCGCGTCTCGCTGGCGTTGCCGAACAGGCGCGGCAGCAGTTGATAGACGACCGGGCGCGGGGTGTCGGCGGCGGCGGCGGTGGCGGCGAGCATGGCCAGTGCGGGCAGGACGGCGGCGTTCATCCTGAACTCGGGGGGTTGCGGCTCATGGCTGGGCGGGCTCGGACTCGCGCACGATGAGCACGCTGGCCGCGGCGACGAGCATCGACACGCCGCCCAACGCCACCGCGTGCATCGCGTGGTCGCCGAGCAGCGCCTTGACCACCGGGCCGAGCCCGACCGCGGCGATCATCTGGGGGATGGTGATGAAGAAGTTGAAGACCCCCATGAAGAAGCCCATGCGGGAGGCGGGGATCGCGTTGGCGAGCATCGCGTAGGGCATCGAGAGGATCGACGCCCATGCGATCCCCACGCCGACCATGCACAGCGGCAGCGCGCCGGCGGAGGTGGTCAACCCCGAAGCGACCAGGCCGGCCGCGCCGAGGGTCAGGCAGACGAGGTGGATCCTCTTGGCCGAGAACCTCCTGGTCAGGGCGAGCAGCAGGAAGGAGAACAGGAAGGCGACGAGGTTGTAGACCGCGAAGCAGACCCCGCCCCAGGCGCTGCCCGCCTGGTAGCGCCGCGCCGCAGCCAGCTGCGGCTCGAGGTCCGCCGCGACCGCGGCGGCGTCGGGGGCGGTGCCGCCGCGGGCCAGCGCGGCAGCGGCGATCGTCCGCACCAGCGGGTTGTTCCGTTTCTCCTCGAGTTGCCGGTCGTCGAGCGGCTTGGCCTTGCCCGGGGCGAACCCCTCGCGGACCAGCCCGACCCACTGCTCGCGGGTGATCTGTTCCGCGGGGTCGCGGTCGGCCTTGAGCCCGAGCATCCGCATGACGACGTCCCCGGCCCTGTTGGAGGGCGGGTTTGCCCGGGCAAGCTCCCGCTTCAGCGCGTCATAGGAATCCCCGACCAGCACCGCCTGCTCCACCAGCCCGCGCTGCGCCGGATCGGCCAGGGCCTCTGCCACCGCCTTGTCGGTGGTCCCGAGCGGCTGACCGTGGAACACCGCCTTGCCGGTCCCCGGCCCGAAGTACATCCACATGCAGAACAGGGCGAACCAGGTGAAGAACTGGACCACCGCCAGCCGCACCATCTGGTTGGGCATCTGGCAGATGCCCTGGAAGATCTCCCTGAAGGCGTGGCCGACGCCCGCCTGCTCGCGCTTCATCCGCTCGAACGCCGCCGGATCCTCCGGCGGATCCTCCCGCGTCGTGATGATCGTGTAGAGGACCGCCGCCAGGAACACCCCCGCCCCGATGTAGAACGCGAGGTGGACCGCCGGCGGGATCGCGCTCGTCGCGGTGGCCTCGCCGCTGACCCCGAAGCCGTTCTTGAGGATGAACGGCAGCGCCGAGGCGATCACCGCGCCCGCGCCGATCAGCAGGCCCTGCATCGCAAACCCGACCTTGCGCTGCGCCGGCGGCAGCTTGTCGCCGACGAACGCGCGGAACGGCTCCATGCTCACGTTGACCGAGGCGTCGAGCACCCACAGCAGGCCCGCGGCCATCCACAGCGCGCTCGAGTTCGGCATCAGCACCAGCGCCAGCGAGGCGAGCAGCGCGCCGACCAGGAAATACGGCCGCCGCCGGCCGAGCCGGGTCCACGTGCGGTCGCTGCAGTAGCCGATGATCGGCTGGATGATGAACCCGGTGAGCGGCGCCGCCAGCCACAGGATCGGGATCGACGATTCCTCGGCGCCGAGGAACTGATAGATCGCGGACATGTTGCCCATCTGCAGGCCCCAGCCGAACTGGATGCCGAAGAAGCCGAACGACATGTTCCAGACCTGCCAGAACGAGAGGCGCGGTTTGTCAGCCATGGGAGATGACGGCTGTTGTAGCCGGTCCGGGCCGCCGCGACAAGGCGGCGGTGCGGGGCGGGGGGGCGGGGGGTGGCGCGCCCGGCGCGGCGGGCGGGCGGGTCACAGGTGGTAGTCGCCGGCGGCCTCGGGCTGATAGGGGACGGCCTCGATCCGGATCCGCCGGGTGCCGGCGGGGACGGTCCACTCGATCGTGTCGCCGACCGAGAAGCCGAGGATGGCGGTGCCGATCGGCGACATCACCGAGATCCTGCCGCCTTCGATGTCCGCGTCCTTGGGGAACACCAGGGTGTACTCGCTGGTCTCGCCGGTCTCGAGGTCGCGCAGCAGCACCCTGGAGTTCATCGTCACCACGCTGGGCGCGACGTCCCTGGAGTCGACCAGGGTCCCGTGCTCGAGTTCCTCGGCGAGGCGCTTCAGGTCGGTCCGATCACGGTAATTGAACTCGTCGGCAACCGCCATCAGTTCGGAGAGGCGCTTGCGGTCGAATTGGGTGATGGAGATCGATCGGCGTTCCATGGGTGTGTTCCTTTCAGGGCCGGGCGGCTGCCGCCCGGGGGTGAGGGGGACGAGGCATGGGCAGGCGCAAGCCTACCCGATCCGGCGCCTCGTTGCAAGCAGTTATCATCCGTTGTGCTGGCACGCATCACAAATCGTGAAGTCGGGCATCCCCGGCAGGTGCGCAGGATTGGCCGCAGAGGCGCCGGGAGCGCAAGGAAGGGGGGTTTGGATCATCCCGGATCATGATGCGCAGCAGCATCTCACCCGTCATGGGCCGTGATCCACCGGCAGCCGGGGGGCATCCCGCGGCGGCCGGGGCGGCCGTGCGGTGGTTCACCGCCGCTGACCGCGGAAGCGGTTGCGCGGGTCTGGGGCGGGCGGCTCGTCGGCGTTGCGGTAGCGCAGGATCCCGTAGCGGCGGAGGTTGGCGATGAAGCTGCGGGCGTCGGTGGAGACCTCGCGGTCGTAGGCGAGGGTGCCTAGCAGCCCCTCGCCGCCCTGGGCGGATTCGAGGGCGCTGCCGGCCTTGTCGGCGACCTTGCCGAGGGAGCGGACGGCGGCGGGCACCTCGTCGAGGGCGGGTCCGAGCTGGTCGAGTTTCTGGTCGGCCTTGGCGAGCGTGGTGCGGGCGCCCTCGGCGGCCTCCTTGATCGAGCCGATTGCCACGCGGGCCTCGTCGACGGTGGGGCCGAGGCGGTTGCCGGCCTCCTTCAGGCCGGCGAGGGTGTCGCCGAGGTCGGCGATCGAGCGGTCGAAGCTGGCGAGGTTGGCGTCGGAGAGGATGCGGGTGTTGAGCTTGTCGATCAGCTGGTTGAGGCCGGCGGTGGCGCTGCGGACGTCGGTGACGGCGCCGTCGAGGTTCTTGAGGGCGAGTTCGGCCTGGCCGATCATCTGGCGGGCCTGGCGGGTGAACGCCTCGGCGTCGTTCTGGAGTGCCTCGAGGCCGGCGGGCGGGGCGCCGGTCAGGTGGGTGCCGGGCTCGATGAAGGTGCCGGGGGCCTGGTCGGGCGGGGTGATCACCACCAGCTTGTCGCCGAGCAGGGTGGCGGACGCGATCTGGAACCTGGAACCGGAGGGGATTTTCACCCGTTCGTCGATGAGCAGGGAGACCTCGACCTTGAGCTGGTCGTTGAGGGCGGGGCGTTCCGCCACGCGCCCGATCTGGGCCCCGCCCATCCGGATGTCGGACCCCTTGATCAGGCCCGAGGCGTCGTCCCACACGACCGACAGCGTGTAGGTGCCGCGGAACCGGTCGCCGAGCCGGCCGAACTGCAGGATCAGGCCGCCGAGGAACGCCAGCCCGATGAACAGGAACAGCCCGACCAGGACCTCGATGCGTTTTTCCCTGGTGGCCATCGCGGTGGCAACATGCCCTGCCCGGCGGCCGGACGCAAGCCCGCGCCGTTCACCAGTCGTCCTCCAGCCCGCCGTTGACGAAGCCCTTGACCAGCGGATCGGCGCTGGCCTGCATCTCGGCGGGGGTGCCGGTCCAGTGGACGAGCCCCTGTTCGAGGAACACGATCCGGTCGGCGATCCGGTAGACGCTGCGCATCTCGTGGGTGACGACCACGTTGGTGATCCCGAGGTCGCACTGGAGGTATTTGATCAGGCGGTCGATCGAGTCGCCGGTCAAGGGGTCGAGGCCGGCGTGCGGCTCGTCGAACAGGACGCACTGTGGCCGGGTGACGACGGTGCGTGCGAGCGCCACCCGCTTGCGCATCCCGCCGGAGAGGTCGGCCGGCAGTTTCGGCTCCTGGCCGGCGAGGTGGACGATTTCGAGCGCCTTGGCGACCCGGTGGGCGATCTGCTGTTCGTCGCGCAGGCCGGCCTCGCGCAGCGGGAACGCGACGTTCTGGCCGACGGTGAGCGAGTCGAACAGGGCGCCGCCCTGGAACATGATCCCGACCTTGTGGCGGACGGGGCCGAGTTCCCGTTCCTTGAGCCCCGCGATCTCCACGCCGTCGACGCGGACCTCGCCCTGCGACGGCTTGAGCAGGCCGGGCAGGTGCTTGAGCAGCACCGACTTGCCGCCGCCCGAACGGCCGATCAGCACCAGCGTCTCGCCCCGCACCACGTCGAGGTCGATCCCCCGCAGCACGTGGTGCGCGCCGAAGCTGTGATGCAGCCCGCGCACCTCGATGAACGGGTGGTCACTCCCGGACTGCCCCTCGGCCATGCCCCCAGCAAACCGCAGCCGCGCGCGCCATGCAAGCCGGCAGCCGCATTCCGCCGGCCGCCGGTGGTTCAGAACCTGACCCGCAGCGCGACGGTCCCGAAGTCCTGCCAGTGGTCCTGTTCTTCGTATTCCTCGCTGCGCAGGGTGTGGGCGTAGCCCAGCTCGACCTCCCGGTAGCGCACGCCGAAGCCGGCGAACAGTTCGCCGACCAGCGGCTCGCGGTGGTTGCCGGTGCGGAAGTCGGACTCGAACAGGGGCCCGTCCAGCGTCGCGTCGTGGGCGATCAGCCGGATCGTCGCGCCACACAGCAGGTAGGCCGACCACGGCCCGAGGTAGTCGGCATCGACGGTGAAGTAGCGGTGCGAGTAGGCGGTGTCCGACAACCGGGGGTCGGAGAAATCCGGCGGCAGGTTGTAGCCGAAGCGGAGCATCCCGCCGAGGTGCGCCTTGGTCCGGAACGTGCCCAGCCTCAGCCCCCACTCGCCGACCGCGTCGAGCCGCCAGGCCCCCTCGCCGAGGGTCAGGAACTCGAGCCGCCGCTTCTGCACCAGGCTCAGGTCGACCGTCAACTCGCTCGGCACCTGATCGTCCCAGCCGTTGAAGTGGGGCGAGTCAAGCAGGTCGTGGATGACGTCCTGCGACGGCTCGGCGAGCGAGTCCTTGCCGACCACGCCGAGGGTGAACTCGACGGCGTTGAGCACCGAGTCGTCCTTGGCGTGGAGCGACAGGCCGAGGCCCAGCCAGCCGGCGTAGCGGCGCTCGCCCGGCGGCTGGCCGCAGACCCACCAGCTCTCGGGAGTGTACATCAGCTGGGTCAGCGACACTCCGTAATGGTAGTCGACCCGGTCGAGGTCCCGGAACCCCGTGAGCGCCTGGAACAACGGCAGGCTCTCGCGGTCGCCGCTGAACGGCCGCAGCCAGCGCTGGAACGGCCCGACGCCGGCGAAATCCAGCGCCCCCGAGATCCACGCCGCGCGGAACCCGTTGGTGTAGTCGGCGTCCGACCCCCCGAACAGGTCGTTGTCGAGATACATCGCAAGGTAGCTCTTGGTGGCCGCCGCGCTGCGCTCGGTGGCCCCTGCGGCGGCCGCTGCCATCATGACGCCGGCGACGGCGCCGGTCCAGATCACTGCCGGTCTCATGGGCGGGCGCACCATAACACCCCCGCCCGCCCCGCCCACCGCAAAAGCCGGCCCTGCAGACAAAGGGACACTCCTTTTGTGGCTTTTCGTCAGTTTCGCGGGAGAGGGCGCGGCGCACGCCAGGCAACCGCAGAGGGAGCAGAGGGCCCTGAGAGCGCAGAGGAAGACAGGAGATTGGGTGGAAAGCGCCGGAGATGCCGCACGCGGCCGCGGATTCCGGCTTTCCGGACCTGGCATTCCGTTCCAAGCTCTGCGCTCTCTGCGGTCCTCCGCGCCCTCTGCGGTCAATGGGCAACCGCCGCCAATCACCCACGCCCATCCCCAGCAATCCTGTCGAAGAACCCCTTTTGTTGCCCCCTTTGGTTGCCCTCTCCTTGCGTTGCCCGCGCGCGGGACGTCCCCCGCGTTGCCCGCGCGAGCGGCCGGGCCTGCGGGGCCGGGCGCGCCTGTGGGCGCGGGAACTGCGCGCGCCGCGCATTTCGGGTTTGGCAGGCGGGCCGCGCCGCCTACCGTCGGCCCGAACCCCGAACCCACGACCACCATGGCACACGACCTGATCGTCATCGGCGGCGGCCCGGCGGGCTACGTCGGCGCCATTCGCGCAGCCCAGCACGGCCGCACGGTCGTGTGCGTCGAGGCCGACCGGGCCGGCGGGACCTGCCTGAACTGGGGCTGCATCCCGACCAAGGCGCTGCTGCGCAACGCCGAGCTCTATCAGACGCTGCGCACCCGGGCGGTGGATTTCGGCCTGCACTTCGACAACCTGCGCCACGACTGGCAGGCGGTGGTCGAGCGCTCGCGCAAGGTGTCCGACCGGCTGGCCGGGGGGATCGAGTTCTTGTTCAAGAAGAACCGGGTCGACTACCTGCGCGGCACCGCCTCGCTCGCCGGGCCGGGCAAGGTGGAGGTGGCCGGCAAGGACGGCGGCCGGCAGGTGCTCGAGGCGCCGCGGATCCTGGTCGCCACCGGCTGCCGCTCGCGCGAGCTGCCGGGCCTGCCGTTCAACGGGCGCTCGGTGATCGGGTCGAAGGAGGGGCTGGTCCTGCGGGAGCAGCCGCCGGACCTGATCATCATCGGGGGCGGCGCGATCGGCGTCGAGTTCGCCTACCTGTTCAACGCCTTCGGCACCAAGGTCACGCTGGTCGAGATGCTGCCGCGCCTGCTGCCGGTCGAGGACGACGAGGTCGGCGACGCGCTCAAGAAGTCGTTCACCAAGCAGGGGATCCGCTGCCTGACCGGCGCCAAGGTGACGGCGACCAGCGACCGCGGCGACCGGGTGGAGGTGACGTTTGACGACGGAGCCGGCCCGCAGACGGTCGCCGCCCGGGCCTGCCTGGTGGCGGTCGGCGTCGCCCCGGTGCTGCCCGGCGGCGCGCAGCCGGACCTCGACCCGCGCGGCTACATCCGGATCGACGACCGCTACCAGACGTCGCTTCCGGGGGTGTATGCCGCGGGCGACATCACCGGGCCGCCGTGGCTGGCCCACACCGCCTCGTTCGAGGCGCTGCAGGCGGTCGACGGGATGTTCGTCGAGGGCCACGCGCCGCGCCGGCTGGGCAACTTCCCGAGCTGCACCTACTGCCACCCGCAGGTCGCCTCGGTCGGCAAGACCGAGCGCCAGCTCAAGGAAGAGGGAATCGACTACCGCGTCGGCAAGGTCCCGTTCATGGCGATCGGCAAGGCGATCGCCGCCGGCGAGCCCGACGGCTTCGCCAAGCTGCTGTTCGGCAAGCCGCACGGCGAGCTGCTGGGGGCCCACATCATCGGCGACAACGCCACCGAGATGATCGCCGAGATGGGGCTGGCGCTCGACCAGGAGCTGACCGCCGCCGAGATCCACGCCACGATCCACGCCCACCCCACGATGTCCGAGGTGATCCACGAGGCGACGCTGGCGGCCGAGGGGCGGGCGATCCATTTCTAACCGCCGCGGCGGCCGCCGGCCCCGAGCGACATGAAGCTGGCAGCGAGCGGCTACCGCGCGGACATCGACGGGCTGCGGGCGGTGGCGATCCTCGGCGTGCTGGTGTTCCACCTGCGGCCGGGGCTGCTGCCCGGGGGGTTCCTCGGGGTGGACGTGTTCTTCGTGATCTCCGGCTACCTGATCACCTCGATCCTGTGGCGGGACCTCGAGCGCGGGCGGTTCTCGATCGCGGGGTTCTACGAGCGGCGGGTGCGGCGGATCGCGCCGGCGCTGTTCTGCGTGCTGCTGGCGGTGAGCGGCGCGGCGCTGGTGTGGTTGTGGCCGGCGGACCTCGAGGCCTACGCCAAGTCGCTCAAGTCGGTGGTGCTCTCGCTGTCCAACTTCCACTTCCTCGGCGCGGCGCTGGACTACTTCGCCGACGACACCCAGGGCGTGCTGCTGCTGCACACGTGGTCGCTGGCCGTCGAGGAGCAGTACTACCTGCTGTTCCCGCTGCTGCTCGCCGGGCTGCACCGCTGGGCCCGGCCCCGGCGGCGGGCGCTGGCGGTGCTGGCGGGCCTGTGGCTGGCGTCGTTCGCCGCCTGTTGGGCGCGCGACGCGCAGGCGCCGATGCGGGTGTTCTTCCTGCTGCCGTATCGCGCCTGGGAGCTGCTGACCGGCTCGCTGCTGGTGCTGGCCGGGCCGCCGCGCGCGGGGGCGCGGCGAGGGGTGCTGATGGGCGTGGCGGGCGGGATGATGGTGCTCGGCAGCCTGCTGCTGGTGCGTGGGGGCGGCTGGCTGCCGCAGGGGCCGGCCGCGTTGCCGGCGTGCCTCGGCGTGGCGCTGCTGATCCGGTCGGGGGCCGACCCGCGGGTCGTCACCGCGCGCTGCCTGGCGTGGCGGCCGCTGGTCGGCATCGGGTTGATCTCCTACTCGCTCTACCTGTGGCACTGGCCGCTGATCGTGTTCACCCGCCTGCTGCAGCCCGCGGGGGCGGCGGGCAGCGGGTGGTGGGTGGCCGCGGCGAGCACCGCGGCCGCGTGGGCGTCGTGGCGCTGGGTCGAGCGGCCGTTCCGCCGGCCGGGGTTCCTGACCCGCCGGCGGGTGTTCCTCGGCTGGGCCGGGGCGAGCGTGCTGGTGATCGCGGCCGCGGCCGTGGTGCGCGAGCACGACGGGTTCCCGGGGCGCTACCCGGCGGCCGTCCGGCAACTGCTCGCGTTCAAGGAGCGGGCGGCCCGGTTCAAGCCGCGCAACCAGGAGCATTTCGACCTCGCGCAGGCGCCCGTCTACGGCCTGCCCGGAGCCGCGCCCGCGGTCGCCCTGTGGGGCGACAGCCACGCCGAGGCGCTGCTGCCGGGCCTCGACGCGATCGCCCGGGAACAGGGCGCGGCGTTCGTCTACTTCGGCATCCCCGGCCAGGTGCCGGTGCCCGGCGTCACCCGCCGCCTCGACCACGCCGCGCGCCGCGCCCGCTACACCGGCGAGGTGCTCGACCGGCTGCGCGCCACCCCGGCGCTGGCCACGGTGGTGCTGCACGCGCGCTGGAGCGCGGCCTACTGCGGCGGCACCGACGCCGACCCGGAGGACCTGACCACGCTTCACGAGCGCCGCTTCGGCAGCCCCGCGGAGCTGCGCGATCACTTCGCCGGGCGCTTCCGGGCAACGGTCGCGGAGCTGTTGGCCGCGGGCAAGCGGGTGGTGATCATCGGGCCGGTGCCCGAGCTCGGGGCCAGCGTGCCGGACCTGCTGGCGCGGCAGGCGCAGGCGGGCCGGCCGCTCCAGGAGGCGCTGCCGTGCCCGGACTTCCGGCCGCGCAACGGCTTCTTCCTCGGCGTGCTCGCCGCGCTGCCGCCGCACCCCCGGCTGGTCGTGCTGCTCCCGCACCGGCGCCTGATGGACGGCGGGCTGGCGCGGGTCTCGGCCGCGGGCCGGCCGCTCTACCGCGACGCCGACCACCTGAGCGCCGCGGGCGTCGAGTGCCTGCGCGGCGACCTCGCGCCGCTGTTTGCGCCGCCGCCGGCTCAGCGCGCGCCCAACAGGTAGACGAGCGCCACGAGCGCCACGAGCGCCAGCGCGACCACCAGCGCGACCTTCCACGGGCTGATCGGGAAGCGGGCGCGGGCCTTGCCGGTCACGGCGTTGACCACGCCCTGCCAGGTGCGGCCGCGGTAGCTGTAGCTCAGCAGCCACACCGGGGCGAGGATGTGCTTGAAGGTCTTGCGCGAGAACTCGGGCCGGATCCGGAGGTTCCGATAGGTGTCCCCGGGCACCTCGCGGGCGCACATCTCGCGCAGCATCCCCTCCATGGTGCCGAACGCGGTGCGGGCCGCCTGCAGCAGCGGGATCTGATAGTGCTCGACCTGCCAGCCGGAGACGTAGCGGGTCTCGTAGGGCACCAGCCCGCCGGTCGCGAACGGCTCGATCTCGCGCAGCAGCCCGGAGTCGAGGCCGCGCGACCCGGAGACCAGCAGGTCGTCGAACCAGGTCGAGACGTGGCCGCTGGCCGGCCGCCAGCGGACCCGCCGCTCCTGGCGGGTGACCGGCCGGCCGTTGGCGTCGCGGCCGCGGACGCTGACGTAGTAGTAGGTCCCGCTCTCGGCGGACCACGGGCACTCGGCGGCGGCGTCGAAGGTCCAGTACGGCAGGTAGACGCGGCGCATGCGGTCGACCAGGTTGCGGCGCTTGAGGTCGCCGGGGGCGAACCAGCGCGAGCCGAGGAACGCCTTCAGCGCGTGATAGGCCTGCTCCTTGGACACCGTGGCCGGCAGCAGCGACTCGGGCGGGACCGGGCTCTCGAGGTCCTGATAGTCCAACAGCTCCGGCGACCCGCAGAAGTCGCAGTGCTGGGCCACCGTCTCGGCGCCGCGCACCAGCACCGCGTGGCAGTGGGCGCACTCGACGCGGCGGCTGGCGGTGTCGAGCGCGGCCGCCTTGTCGCCGAGGCGCGCGAGCATCTCGTCGAGGTCGTGCTCGACGATCGCCGCCGGCGGGGGCGGGGGTGCGACGCGCTCGAAGGCGTTGCCGCAGTAGGGGCACACCAGCTGGGCCTTGCCGGGGTCCCACTCCCCCTTGCCGCCGCACTTCGGGCAGACGTGGCGCTCCAGCGAGCGGACCTCGGCCGCCACGCCGCGCCCGGCGGGCAGTGGCGGGGGCACGCTCTTCGCCGGCACCTCGATCGGCGCGGCGGCGTCCGGCGCATCGTCCGGCGCATCGTCCGGCGCATCGTCCGGCGCAGCATCCGGCGTCTCGTCCGGGGTCTCGTCCGGCGGCGGCGATGGATCGGGCGGGGCTGGCATGCGGTGGGATGGCCGCGTCAGCCGGCCAGGAATGCGTCGAGTGCGGCGCGGGTGATGCGGACGCTCGCGCCGATCTTCTTCGCCGGCAGCCTGCCGCCCTCGACTTCGGCCATCACGTCGGCCTCGCTCACGCCGAGCATGCGGGCGACGGTCGCGGGGTCGAGGACGTCGGGGCCGGCGGCCGGCGGCTGGCCGGGCAGCGGCGGCGGGGCGGCGGCGCCCCCGGCGAGGTTGCTCTGCTTCATCAGCTCCTGGGCGACGGCGAAGCCGACCGCCAGTTCGCTGGCGGTGCCGGCCGCGCCGCCGCCGCCGCTCGCCATCCCCTGGCCCATCTGGTACTTGACGTAGTCGTTGAGGTTGCCGATCGCCGACATGGCGGCGCGCTTGTCGATCGCCTCCTCGACCTCGGGGGGCACCGACACGTTCTCGACCACGAACGCGGGCACCTCGATCCCGTACTTGGCGCTGATCACCGGGTTGATCAGCGGCAGCAGCGCCTCGCCCAGCTCGGTGTAGCGGGTGGCGACGTCGAACACCGGCACGTGGGCGTTGGCCAGGGCGTCGGAGAACACGCTGACGATCCGCGAGCGCATCGTGTCGGCGAACTCGTCGACGCGGAAGTCGTGGTCCGAGCCGGCCACCTCCTTGAGGAAGGTCGGCACGTTGACCACCCGGAAGTCATAGGTCCCGTAGGCCCGCGCCCTGACCACCCCGAGGTCCTGGTCGCGGAGCATGATCGGGTTGGCGGTGCCCCACTTGTTGCCGGTGAACAGCCGGGTGCTGACGTAGTAGACGTCGGCCTTGAACGGCGACTGGAACCCGTACTTCCACCCCTTGAGCCGGGTCAGCACCGGGATGTTCTCGGTGGTCAGCGTGTGCTTGCCGGGGCCGAAGGTGTCGCCGAACTGGCCGAGGTAGACGAACTGCACGGTCTGGCTCTCGCGCACGATCAGCTGCGCGCCGTTCTTGATCGCCTTGTCGTCGTCCGGATAGCGCCACGCGATCGTGTCGCGCGAGTCGTCCTGCCACTCGATGATCTCGAGCAGCTCGCCCTTGATGAAGTCCATGAGGCCCATGACGTTGGATTGGTGGGTTGGGGTTGCGCCGCCGCCGGGGGGAACGGAAGCGCCGGCATCCTCGGCAGGCGGGCTCGCGGCTGGCAATGAGAAAAGCCTGGCGCGATCGGAACGCTGGAACCCCGGGGCGCGCCCCGGCCGGCGGCGCGTCACTCCAGCAGCCGCCCATGGAACACCTCGTAGATCCACTTCCGCCGCCCCGCGAACACGCAGGTGATCGTCCGCCCGCCGTCGAGGACCTCGTACTTGAACACCACGCGGTGCTCGCCGACCCGCAGCCGGAAGAACCCCTCCAGCTCGTCGGTCAAGGGCCGGATGTCGCCGCGTTCGCGGGCCAGCCCCCGGATCGCCACCCGCAGCGCGTGGCGCGGCTGCGGCGGCAGGCGCCGCAGGTAGTCCAACACCTCGTCCTGGATCCGCACCGCGATCACGGCCGGTCGAGCGCGGACAGGTCATGATAGACCGCCCGCCCCTCGCGGTGCCTGCGGATCGCAGCCATCGCCCGCGGGTCGGCCAGCAGCTCCAGCGTCTCGGCGATCGCCTCCATGCGCTCGATCGAGACCAGCACCGCCACCGCCCGCCCCTGCCGGGTGATCGTCACCGGATGATCCTCCGCCTCCCGCACCAGCGCCGAGAGCTTCTGTTGCGCGGTCTTGATCGTGTAGGTGTCCGGCATGCCCCAAAGTATCCCTTTTCCAGCAAAAACGGAAGCGGAATCGCCGCGCTCGCCTCGGACGCGTGGATTGCCCGTCAGCACCCGCGCCGGGTTGCAGCCGGCGGCCGGCTCGCCGGTCACAGCCCGGCGACGAAGTCCTGCCACGGCAGCGTCTGCACGCCGGGGGCCAGCGCGCGGGTGGCGGGCGCGGAGCGGGGTTTCCGGTGCACCACCACCATGTTCACGGCGGGGCCGCCGGGGCGCTGCCTGGAATTGTGAGAATTCCAAGGCGAGAGCTCAGGATTCTCAACGGAATCGCGCCGGCGCGCTATTTTCCCGGCAGCACGAGCACCGGGTCGAAGGCGGCGGCCGGCTCGTAGCGGGCCTCGCCGGCGCGGCGGATGAGGCGCAGCGAGGGCATGTCGTCGGGGTGGTCCTGGAGCAGGCGGCCGAGGCCGGAGATGGCGGCGTCGAAGCGGCCGGCCTCGAAGGCGGCGAGGGCCTCCTCGTAGGCGTCGCGCAGCCGGTGCCAGTCGGCGGCGTCGGGCGGGGCCACCTGGAACATCTCGACCGGGGCCTCGATGTTGGTGACGCGCACCCGGCCGAGGCGGCGGGTCGGGATCGCGCCGCCGAGCCGGGCGTGGGTTGCGCCGGTGACCAGCATGGCGCAGCGGAAGTACTTCGAGGCGCCCTGGGTGCGGCTGGCGAGGTTGACGGTGTTGCCGAGCGCGCTGTACTTGAGCTTGCGGGCGGTGCCGATGTTGCCGACGTAGGCCTCGCCGGTGTTGATGCCCACGCCGATCCGGGTGCGGCCGCCGATCCGCTTGCTCCAGCGGGCGTCGACCTCGGGCAGCCGGGCGAGCATCGCGCGTCCGGCGCGGCACGCCAGCAGCGCATGGTCGGGCTGCTCGCCGGGCGCGCCCCACATCGCGATCAGCTCGTCGCCGATGTAGTCGACCAGCACCCCGGCGTGCTCGAGCACGCAGTCGGAGAGCACCCCGAGCACGTCCTGGAGCCACTCGCACAAGGGCGCGGCGTCGAGCCGCTCGCTGACCAGGCTGAAGCCGCGGACGTCGGTGAACAGCAGCGAGACCTCGGCGCTGCGGGCGCGGTCCAACAGCTCCGGGTTGCGGACGAAGTGGCGGGCCAGCTCGGGGGTGAAGAACTGCTCGAAGTGGCGCTGGCGCAGGCGCTTGCGCTCGAGCGAGCCCTCGACCCGGGCGCGCAGCAGGCGCAGGTCGACGGGCCGCGAGATGAAGTCCTCGGCGCCGGCGGTGATGCAGCGGATGATGTTGTCGCGGTCGTCCCAGCCGGAGACGACGATCACCGGGGTGTGGCGCAGCAGCCCGAGCCGGCGCAGCTCGCGCAGCACCTGCAGGCCGTTCATCTCCGGCATCAGGATGTCCAGCAGCACCAGGTCGTAGTCGTCGCGGTGCAGCGCCTCGAGCGCCTCGCGCCCGTTGGCGGCGAACCCGACGCGGTGCCTCCCGGTGGCCAGCATCCGCGCCATCGTCTCGCGGTTTTCCAGCTGGTCGTCGACCACCAGGATGTGGGCCGGCTCGACGGCGGCCGGCGCCTCGCCCCCGTCGTCGATCGCGTCGAGCGCGGCGGCGCCGCCGGGCGCCGGCGCGGCGGCGTCGAGCGCGCCGGCCTGGACGGCCTCGAGGCAGCGCCCGGCGTAGTGCTGGATCTCGCGCACGCCGGCGGCGAGGCGCTCGTCGCGCGCGTCCAACAGCAGCAGCTGGCAGGTTCCGCAGACGACGTTGAGGCGGTTCTTGAGGTCGTGGCGCAGGGTGCGCAGTTCCCCGGCGGCGGCCTCCGGGGCGCCGGTCAGGGGGCGCTTGGCGAGTGCGCACATCTCGCCGGCGGCCTGGGCGATGCGGGCGAGGTCGGCGCCGGCCGGCGCCTGCCCTGGCTGGTCGCGCAGCTGTTCGAGCAGCAGTTGGGCGCTGGCGAGCGCGGCCTCGGCCGGTGCGAGCACCGCCGAGCGGGTGAAGGCGGACCGGGCGGTGTCGTCGCCGCTCATGAGCCGGGGCCGAGGTGTTTGCGGATGGTGCCGACGAAGGCCATGAAGTCGGTGACCGGCTTCTCGACGTGGTCGATGAACCCGGCCTCCAACATCCGCGAGCGGAAGTCGCGCATCGCGTCGCCGGTCAGCGCGATCACCGGGATGGCGGCGGTTTCCGGCAGCGCCTTGAGCTCGCGGGTCGCCTCGAGCCCGGCGGTCTGGTCCTCCTCGCCGCCGGCGGCCAGCGGCATCCGGATGTCCATCAGGATCAGGTCCGGCCGCGCCTCGCGGGCGAGGCCCACGGCGGCCTCCTTGTTGCCTGCGACGAGGCACTCGAAGCCGCTGCGCTCCAACAGCCGGGTGAAGATCTCGACGTTGTTCTCCTTGTCCTCGACGATCAGGATCCTGGGCATGGGGTGTGGCTGGGGGTTGGGGGTGACGGCGGGTCGGGCCGGTGCACGTGCAGCTCGACCTGGGCCTTGATCTGTTCCAGCAGCTGCCCCTGGTCGGCGGCGCCCTTCTGCAGGATGCGGACCACCGAGCCCTCGAGCCGCCGCTTCTCGTCCGCCGAGGGGTCGCGCGCGGTGACCACCACCACCGGGATGGTGTGCCAGCGCGGGTGGCGGCGGTACTCGTCGATGAACTCGAAGCCGTCCATCACCGGCATCATCAGGTCGAGCAGGATCAGCGCCGGCTTGCGCGCGGCGAGCAGCTCGAGCGCCTCGCGGCCGTTGCCGGCCTCCCACACCTCCCAGCCGTCGGCCTGGAGCGTGCGGCGCAGGATCTCGCGCGTCGACTCGTCGTCGTCCACGACCATGATCGCCGCGTCGCGGCGGCCGTCGAGGTGGCGCTCGATCACCGCCGCCAGCCGCGTCCAGTCGATCGGCTTGACGACGTAGTCGGCTGCGCCGAGCGCGAATCCGCGTTCGCGCTGCTCGAGGAAGCTGACCATCACCACCGGGATCGCGGCGGTGGCCGGGTCGCTCTTCAGGGCGCTGAGCACCTCCCAGCCGTCCAGCCCGGGCATCACCGCGTCGAGCGTGATCACGTCCGGCCGGCGCGCGCGGGCCTCCGCCAGCGCCGCGCCGCCGTCGGCCGCGCCCACCGTCTCCATGCCGGCGTCGCCGAGGAAGCGCGCGATCAGCTCGCGCACCGCGGCGTCGTCGTCGACCACCAGCACCAGCGGGCGGGCGCGCGCGCCGGCGGGCGGGGCACCCGCCGCGGCGTCGGTCAGGCCGGCCGCGGCGGCGGGCGGCGGCTCCGGGGCGGCGGGCGGCGGTTCGTCGACGCGTGCGGGGACGCGCACGGTGAAGGTGGTGCCGGCGCCGAAGCGGCTGTCGACGGTGATCGTGCCGCCCATGAGCTCGCACAGGCCCTTGGAGATGACGAGGCCGAGGCCGGTGCCGCCGGGGTTGCCCTCCTTGGCCGAGAGCTTGGCGAACTTGGTGAACAGGCGGGCCATCTCGTCGGGCTTCATCCCGCGGCCGGTGTCGGCGACGTCGAACAGCACCCAGTCGCGGCCGTCGCGGCGGTCGGGGCGGGCGCGCAGGGTGATCGTGCCGTTGCGGGTGAACTTGCACGCGTTGCCGAGCAGGTTGACGAGCACCTGGCGGAGGCGCTTGCGGTCGTTGCGGATCTGGTCCGGGCAGCCGTCGCACTCGATGGCCAGGTGGTTGCCGCCCTTGGCGGCGGCGGCGGCGATCGAGTCGTGGAGCTCGTCGAGGAACGCGCGCAGGTCGATGGCGTCGGGCTCGAGGTCCAGCCCCTCCATGATGATCTTCTGGTAGTCGAGGATGTCGTTGATCAGGTCGAGCAGGTGCTGGGCCTCCTTGCGGACCTTGCCGAGGTCCTGCCGCTGGCCGTCGTCCAGCTCGCTGAACTCCAGCAGCTGGGTGAAGCCGAACAGCGCGTTGAGCGGCTGGCGCAGCTCGTGGCTGACGTTGCCGAGGAACGCGTCCTTGTCGCGCGCGAGCTGCTCGAGCTGGGCGTTCTTGTGGCGCAGCTCCTGCGTCTGCTCGGCGACCTGGCGGTCGAGGTCGAGCTTGGCCTGGCGCAGGCGCTCGTGGCCGTTGAGCACCTCGCGCAGCAGGCGCTCGAGGCCGCGGGCGATGTCGCCGACCTCGTCGGCGCGGCGGACCGGCAGCGACTCGCGCACCTCGTTGATCTTCTCCTGCATCCGCTCCTGCATCGCCGCCGAGTCGGCCGCCGAGCGCGCGGTGCGGGTGATCCGGTCGAGCGGCCGCACGAACCACAGCGCGGCCACGAACGCGAGCAGGCCGGCGAGCAGGCCGGAGAGCAGCGCCTGGCCCTTGAGGCCGCGGAACTCCTGGGTGATGGCATAGTTGAGTTCCTCGCGGAACGCGGCGTAGGCGAGCCGGTAGGCGTGCTCGTTGCCGTCGCCGCGCAGCCTGAGGTGGACGAACCAGACGTCGCACCTCCGGCAGTGGACCGGTGCGCCCCAGTCGACCGCGGGGCGCTCGCCGTCCTGATAGACGTCCGCGGCGTCGCCGCCCAGCGACTCGCGCAGCAGCGCGGCGAGGCGGGCGGGCAGCTCGGCCATCACGCGCTCGACGGTGGTGCGGGTGTGGGCCAGCACGCGCAGCTGGCTGATGGCGTTCTGGGGCAGGTAGATGCGGGTGTCGTCGCCCATCTCGCGGCGGAACTGGCGGAGGGCGTCGCGGACATGGTCGCTGAGGTCCTTGTCGCCGCCCGTCTTCTTGCCCTGCTGCTCGATCAGCGCGGCAAGCCGCGGGTCGGGGACGCCCTGCACGAAGTGATAGGGCGCGGCCAGCGGCACCTCCTCGAGCCGGTCGCGGATCGCCTGCACGGCATTCTGGGCGTCGGCGGCGTTGGGCTTGCCCTGCTCGATCGCCGCCACCACGCCGGCATCGGGCGGGAACAGGTTGTCCTCGGCCAGCGGCGCGCCGCGGACGGCCAGCGCCTCGTCCGGGTGGACGGCGAGCGTGAGCGCCGGCTGGCCGCCGGGCCGGATGCCCTCGTCGCGAGCGAGCAGATAGAGGTGGCGCGGGTCGGTGCGGTTGGTGCCGACGGTCTGGTCGAGGTCCAGCAGCACCAGCACGGTGCGGCCGGCGGCGGCGCGGCCGGCGCGGGCGCCGGCCCAGATCACCGGGGTGGGCTCGCCGCCCGGCTTGAACACCGCGTGGTGGATCGGAGAGAGGAACACCTTGCCCGGCGCGCCCTCCAGCTCGATCGCGGCCAGCAGGTCGGCCCGCCAGTCGGGCGGGTCGTGCAGCGCCGGCGGCGGCTGCGGGGCGGCTCCGGTGACCACCACCGCACCGCCGCCGGGGGTGGCCAGCTCGACCCGCGCATAGTCATCGGTGTCGCCGCGCAGCGGCGCCTCGATGCCGGTCGTCCACGGGTTGCCCGGGCCGGCGGTGGCCAGCCGCTCGAGCCAGGCGGCGTCGCGCGCCATGCCGCGCACGTCCTCGACCAGCATGTCGACGCGCCCGACCAGTTCCCACGCCCGCAGCACCGCCTCGTCGCGCAGGTCGACGATCTCGTGTTCCTCGACCAGCCCGCGGGTGGACTTGAACAGCCGCCCCGGGAGCGCCAGGCCGGCGGCGACCACCAGCAGGGTCACCATGGCGGCCACCTTCTCGCGCATCCCGATCCGAAAGCCGGGTTTCATGAGCTGTCTCGCAGGGTAAGGCCCGGGGCCCGGGCGTCAAGACGGGCGCAAGGCGAGGGCAAGACCGCCTTGTTTCGCCACCCCTCAGCGCCGGCTTTTGTGTCCTGCACCCTGCGGGGGCGCCGGGGGTCACGTCCGCTGGGCCACGCCGAGCAGGAACTGGACCTGCTGGGAGCGGGTGTGCAGGGCGCGCGCGCGGGTGATCGCCTGTTCGGGCGCCACGTTGCGGGCGAGGTGGGTGGCCACGCCGACCAGTGCGGCGAAGCGCGGCTGGTCCTGCTCGATGGCCATCGCGGCCTCCTGGGCGGCGTCGTAGGCGCCGCGGCGGGCGAGGGTGGTGGCGACCTGGACCAGGAACCCGTCGCGCTGTGGCGCCTGTTCGATCTCGCCGATCTTGCGCAGCGCGTAGCCGGGGTCGCCGGCATCGGCGTAGGCGACGGCGAGCTGTCCCAGCAACTGGTCACCGCGGCGGCTGCCGTCGAGCAGCCCGAGGTTGGACTCGGCGGACTGGAGCAGGTCGGTGGCGCCGGAGGGGTTGCCGACGCGGGACTGCTCGCGGGCGAGCTGGGCGAGGGCGATGATGCGCTCGGCGGGGGCGTCGATTTCCTGGGTGAGGTTGAAGGCGGAACGGAAGTCGCCGCGGCGGCCCTGGGCCACGGCCACCTCGCGCAGGGCGCGCGCGCGGGCGGCGGGGTCGGCGATCAGGTCGGCGATCCACACCCCGGTGTCGCGGCCGGAGCGGTAGCCCGCGAGCGCGGCGAGGTGGGTCAGGGTGCGGTCGCGCACCTGGGGGTTGGCGATCAGCTGGGCCTGGCGCAGGGCGTTGTCGAGCTGGCCCTGTTGGGCGAGGGCGCCGGCGATCGCCTCGATGGCGAGCGCCTGGGTGAGGGCGTTGCGGATCTGCAGGGCGGAATGGCTGGCGCCGGTGAGGTCGTCGCGGGCGGCCTGGAGTGCGGCCATGCGGCGCAGCAGCGAGTCGCGGGCGGCGGCGTCGCCGATCAGGGGCATGAGCTGTTGGGCGCTGGCGATGCTGCCGCGCCGGAGCTGGAACTCGGCGAGTTGGGCGCGGGCGTCGTCGCGCAGGCGGCTGTTGGAGATGGCGGAGATCGCGGTGTTGGCGCCGATCAGGTCGCCGAGGGCGGCCCGTTGGATTGAAATCTGGAGCAGCGCCTGGCCCTGGCTGGCCGGGTGGCTGATGAGCATGGCGGTGGCGATCGCCTGGGCGAGCCCGGAGAGGCGAGCCTCGTGGGCGGCGATGCCGGTCAGCGCCTGGTAGCGGAACGCCCCGTTGGAGACCTGGAAGGCGAGCCCGCGGGCGGCCACGAAGTCGCCCCGTGCCGCGAGCGAGACGGCGACTTGCGCGCGCGCCTGGCCGGCCCAGCGGGGCGACTGGATGCGGGCCGAGAGCGCGGCGGCCTGCTGGACGAAGCCGGCGCGCAGCATGCCGGTCACGACTTCGGCGAGCGCCTTGCCCGAGGCCTCGGCGTCGGCCGGCTTGACGGCCAGGCGGGCCGCCCGCTCGAGCGTGGCGAGGGCGCCCTCGAGGTCGCCGAAGCGTTTCTGCAGCAGCGCCACGCTCACCAGGTCGGACCACGGCTGGCGGCTGCCCTCGGCCAGGCGGATCGCCTCGGCAATCAACAGGCGCCGCAGGCCGGGGAACCGGGAGGCCATCGCCGGCAGCAAGGCGGCCGCGGCCTCCGACGCGGCCGCCTCGGCAGCCGCCCGGGCCGCCGCAGCCCGTGCCTCCGCCCGCCGCGCCGCGGCCGCGTCATGGCGGCTGGCCCGCGCCCCGGCGGCCTTGGCCCACGCCTCATCGGCCGCGGTGCCGGCCGCCTTGGCGCCGGCCATGGCGGCGCCCCAGCGGCGCTGGCTGTCGACCCACGCCCCACCGCGGGACCCGTGGTGGCTCTTGGTTTCCCGCACCGCCGGCCCGGCCGGCCGGTCGGGTCCGCGCCCGCCGAGCGGGAGCAGCAGGGCGCACGCGAGCGCCACCACGCCGAACGGCGCGCCGCGCACCAGCACCGGCTTGATTCCGCGCGGATCCACCTGTTCGAGGATGCGTCGCGGGCCCGGGGGTTCTTTCAGGATTTCAAACAAACTGCCTGCCCGGTCCGGTTCCGGGCTTGCACCGCACCGCCGATGGGCGCGATACCTGCGGGGTGAAGATCCACTGCCTCTCCACCCTGTGGGCGGCCGCGCTCGTGCCGCTGACCGCCGCCACCCTGCCGTTGGCGGAGCTCGACCTCGGCCTGATGACCACCGGCTGGGGCAAACCGCAGGCCGCCAAGTCGGTCGACGGCAACCCGCTGCGCATGGGCGGCCGCCAATTTCAGACCGGCATCGGCAGCCACGCCGACAGCGAGTTCCTCATCCGCCTCGACGGCAAGGCCGACGAGTTCCGCGCCTGGGTCGGCATCGACGCCGAGGTCGGCGAGCGCGGCAGCGCCGGGTTCATCGTGCTGACCGACGGGCGCACGGCCTGGCAAAGCGGGGTGATGCGCGGCGGCCAGCCGCCCAAGGAGGTCAAGGTGTCGCTCACCGGCGTCACCCGGCTGGCCCTCCAGGTGACCGGCGGCGACGACGGCATCGACTACGACCACGCCGACTGGGCCGACGCCGTGATCGACTACCAGGGGGCGGCCCCGGTGGCCGAGGCGCAGCCGCGCGAGCAGGCGGTCGTGCTCACCCCGCGGCCGGGCCCGCAGCCCCGGCTGACCGGCCCGCGGATCTTCGGCGCCCGCCCCGGCAACCCGTTCCTCCACCGCATCACCGCCACCGGCGAAAAACCGCTGCGCTTCTCCGCCGAGGGCCTGCCGCCCGGCATCACCCTCGACCCCGCCAGCGGCGTGCTGACAGGCACGCTCGCGGAGGCCGGCACGTGGGACGTGCAGGTGGAGGCGGGCAACGCGCGCGGCAACGACCGGCGGGTGCTGCGGATCGTCGGCGGCCGGCAGATCGCGCTGACCCCGCCGATGGGCTGGAACAGCTGGAACTGCTTTGCCGGCGCGGTGACCGACCAGCACATCCGGGCCGCGGCCAAGGCGCTGGTCGATTCCGGCCTGGCCGACCACGGCTGGACCTACATCAACATCGATGACTACTGGCAGGTGAAGCCGAGCGCCAAGGACGACGCGTCGCTGCAGGGGCCGGAGCGCGACTCCGAGGGCCGGATCGTGCCCAACCCGCGCTTTCCCGACATGAAGGGGCTGACCGACTACGTGCACGGGCTGGGGCTCAAGATCGGGCTCTACTCGTCGCCCGGCCCGCTGACCTGCGGCGGCTGCATCGGCAGCTTCGACCACGAGGAACTCGACGCGGCGAGTTATGCCGAGTGGGGCTTCGACTACCTCAAGCACGACTGGTGCTCGTATCGCCCCGAGGCGGAGGCCAACCGCACGCGCGCGGTGGGCGGCGAGGAAATGCTCGCCAAGGCCGGCGACGCCGAGCGTCGGCGGCTGATGAAGCCGTATGCATCGATGCGCGCCGCGCTCGACAAGCAGCGCCGCGACATCGTCTACAGCCTGTGCCAGTACGGGATGGGCCGGGTCAGCGCGTGGGGCGCCGAGGTGGGCGGCAACTGCTGGCGCACCACCGGCGACATCACCGACACCTGGGGCAGCATGGCCGGCATCGGCTTCAGCCAGGCCGGCCTCGAGGAGTTCGCCGGCCCGGGCCACTGGAACGACCCCGACATGCTGGTCGTGGGCCACGTCGGCTGGGGGCCCAGCCTGCACCCGACCCGCCTCACCCCCAACGAGCAATACACCCACATCTCGCTATGGTGCCTGCTCGCGTCGCCCTTGCTGATCGGCTGCGACCTGACCCAGCTCGACCCGTTCACCCTCAACCTTCTAACCAACGACGAGGTGCTCGAGGTCAGCCAGGATCCGCTCGGCAAGCAGGCCGCCCGCGTCAGCCAGGACGGCACCACCGAGGTGTGGGCCAAGCCGATGGCCGACGGCTCGTGGGCGGTCGGGCTGTTCAACCGCGGGATCGTCGCCACCCGCGCCACGGTCGACCTCGCCAAGCTCGGCCTGCGCGGCCAGGCCAAGGTCCGCGACCTGTGGCGCCAGCAGGACCTCGGCAGCGTGCGCCGCGAGTTCGCCGCCGACCTGCCCCGCCACGGCTGCGCGCTGGTGCGGGTTCGCGGCAGCTAGCTGACGGCGGATTCAACTGGCCACCGGGCACCGGTGTTTGTAGCGTCCCGCCCGTGTCCGGCTCGCTCGTCGACCATGCCCGCGCCGCTGGCGTCGTCGGTGCCGGCGGCGGCGGGTTTCCGACCCACGTCAAGCTCGCCGCGCGGGCCGACACGGTGATCGCCAACGGCGCCGAATGCGAGCCGCTGCTGCACAAGGACGCCGCGGTGATGCAGCACCGCGCCGCCGCGCTCGTCCGCGGCCTGCTGCTCGCCGCCGGGGCGGTCGGCGCCGCCGACGCGGTGGTCGCGGTCAAGCGCAAGAAGACCGCCGCGGTCGAGGCCTGCACCGCCGCCTGCCAGGGGACCGGCGCGCGCGTGCACCTGCTGGGCGACTACTACCCGGCGGGGGACGAGTATGACCTGGTGCACGAGGTGACCGGGCGGCTGATCCCGCCGGCCGGGCTGCCGAAGGACGTCGGCTGCCTGGTGCAGAACGTCGAGTCGCTGGCCAACCTCGCGGCGGCCGCGGACGGCCGGCCGGTGACCCGCAAGACGCTGACGATCGCAGGGGCGGTGGCCGAGCCGTTCACCACCGAGGTGCCGCTCGGGGTGTCGCTGCGCGAGCTGATCGCGGCGGCCGGCGGCGCGACGGTGGCCGACCCGGTGTTGTTCCTCGGCGGGATGATGATGGGGCGGCTCAGCGAGGACCTCGACGAGCCGGTCACCAAGACCACCGCCGGGGTGATCGTGGTCGGGCGCGACCACCCGGTGGCCGCCCGCAAGCTGCGCCCGCCGGAGGCGCAGGCGGCGATCGGCAAGTCGGCCTGCGACCAGTGCCGCTACTGCACCGAGTTCTGCCCGCGCTACCTGCTCGGCTACGCGGTCGAGCCCCACCAGGTGATGCGCGGCCTGGCGTTCACCGCCACCGGGGCCGCGCACTTCAACGAGTGGGCCGCGCTGTGCTGCGCGTGCGGCCTGTGCACGCTCTACGCCTGCCCCGAGCAACTCTATCCGAAGGAGGCGTGCGACGAGTCCAGGGAGGCCCTGCGCCAGGCCGGCTGGCGCTGGTCCGGGCCCGCCACCGTCGAGGCCCACCCGCTGCGCGACGGCCGCCGGGTCCCGATCAAGAGCCTGATGCACCGGCTCGACCTCGACCGCTACGACCACCCGGCGCCGTTCCGCGAGGCGAACCTCAAGCCGGCCACGCTGGTGCTGCCGCTCAAGCAGCACGCCGGCGCCCCGGCGGTCCCGCAGGTCGCCGCCGGCCAGCGCGTCGCCGCCGGCACGCTGCTCGCCGCCCCGCCACCCGACGCCCTCGGCGCCGCCCTCCACGCCCCGCTCGAAGCCACCGTCGAGGCGGTCGACCCCGCCCGGATCGTGCTGCGCGTGGGGGGAGGAGGTCAGCGGTCAGCAGTCAGCGGTCAGCAGTGAGCAAGAATCAGCGCAACGCACACCCCCTTGCACCTGCCTTCCCCAATGACCAATGACCAATCACCCGCCCCATTCCATCTAACAGCCTCCAGAACCGCAGGCCGCTGACCGCTGACCGCCATGACCAATGACCAATCCATCGGCCTGATCGAGATGAGCAGCGTGGCGGCGGGCTTTGCGGTGGCCGACACCGTGCTCAAGGCGGCGGACGTGCGGCTGCTGCTGGCGCGCTCGATCTGCTCGGGCAAGTACATGGTGCTGGTCGGCGGCGAGGTGGCGGCGGTGGGCGCGGCGGTTGCGGCCGGGTGCGCCGCGGCGAAGGGCTGCCTGATCGACCGCACGGTGCTGCCGCGGGTGCACCCGGACGTGTTTGCGGCGATCGGCCGCAGCCAGCCGGCGGCGCCGACCGGCGCGCTCGGGATCCTCGAGTCGTTCAACGTCGCCACCCTGATCGAGGCCGCCGACGCCGCGGTCAAGGCGGCACGGGTCACGCTGCTGGAGATCCGGCTGGCGATGGCGCTCGGCGGCAAGGCGTTCGCCACCTTCACCGGCGACGTCTCCTCGGTGCAGGCCGCGCTCGACGCCGGCCGCGCGGTGGTCGCCCAGGCCGGCGTGCTGGTCAACGCGGTGCTGATCCCGCGCCCGCACCCGCACGTCTACCGGGAGGTGCTCTAGCAGCCCCGCGATGCACGCGTTCCTCCCCGGCGCCGGACTGGGCACCCGCCTGCGGCCGCTCACCGGGCTGCTGCCCAAGCCGCTGGTGCCGCTGTGGCACCGGCCGCTGGTCGAGCACGCGCTCGACGCCTGCCTGGCCGCGGGGGCCGACCGCCTGGCGATCAACACCCACCATTTGCCGGCGGCGTGGCGCGACCGCTTCCCCGCCTGCGACGGCCCGCCATTGGCCGGCGAGAACGGCGTGGCGGCCCGCCACGCGCGGTGGCGCGGCCGGCCGCTGGCGCTGTTCCACGAGCCGCTGCTGCTGGACACCGGCGGCGGGGTGCGCAACATCCGGCCGTGGTTCGACGGCGACCTGCTGCTGGTCCACAACGCCGACACCTTCTCCGCCGTGCCGCTGCAGGAACTGATCGACGCCCACCGCGCCTCCGGGCTGCCGGTCACCTTGGCGCTGCGCTCGCGCGGCCCGGGCCTGCACATCGCGGTGAACCCCGGCGCCACCCGGGTCACCGACATCCGCAACCGGCTCGGGCGCGGCGAGGGCAGCCACCAGTTCCTCGGCATCTACTGCGCCGCGCCCGAGCTGCTCGACCTGCTGCCGCCGGGCGCCCCCGCGTCGGTGATCCCCGCGTTCCTCGAACTGGCCCGCGCCGGCCGGCTCGGGGCGGTCGTCCTTGACCACGGCGCGTGGCTCGACCTCGGCACCCCGGCCGCCCTGTTGGACGCCCACCTCGCGCCGCCGGTCGACCCCGGCGTCCCGCGGGTCCACCCCGCCGCCCACGTCGATCCCGCGGCCACCGTCGATGAATGGACATGGATCGGCCCCGGGGCGGTCGTCCCGGCCGGCGCCGCGCTGGCGCGCTCGCTGGTGCTCCCCGGCGCCACCGTCCCCCCCGGCGACCACCAACGCGCGATCGTGCTGCCCGACGGCGCCGTGCTGCCCGCTTGACGCGGCCACCCGGCGCAGCGCCGGTCAGCGCTCCCCGCCTGCCCCCCGCGAGAATTCAACCTGGAAACGGGAACAGGAACCGGGGATTACGAGGATTTCGAGGATTATCAAAGGGTTGCGAACAAGCTTCCAGTCATCCGTTGGGTGTGGGCATCACGCTTGCCAACTCATTCTGAATCAACGTAATCCTCGCAATCCCCGGTTCTCATTTCCGAATTCAGATTCAAACACTCCGCGCCCCCTGCCCTGCGCGGCAGATTTCGCGTGCATTCCGGGCCTGAGTGGGCTTGTTTGTCGGCAACTCGGTGGCTGATCGCCCCGCATTGGGGATGCGGCTTGCCGGCCACCCCGGCCGGCGGGTGCCACCCGGTCCGACGACAGTCCATTCCCCGTCCGATTGAGAACCCCAAACCCCAAGACCAACCGATGAAACCCGCACTACCTGTTCGTCCGCGCGCGCTCGCGGCCGCGGCCGGCGCCCTGCTCGGCCTGGCCGGCGCCAATGCCGACACCGTCGCCTACTGGCGCTTCGAAGGCGGCACCGCCGGCGTCAACGTCACCCACGTCAGCGGCGCCAACGGCGTCTGGTCCGCCGACCTCGCCGACAGCTCGGGCAACGGCAACGCGCTGTCCTGCTGGTCCAACGACGACTGGGCCGCAATGCGCTACCAGGCGGTGCTGCCGGCCGCCACCGTGCCCCAGACCGGCTCCGCCAACACCCTGAGCATCCGGAACGCCGGCGGCAGCCCGGGCACGTGGACCCAGACCGGCGGCTTCCTGCAGTCCTGGACCCCGCTGACATGGACGATCGAGGCGGCGTTCAACGTGGAAAGCTCCGCCCACCGCACGATCGTCGGCCGCGACAGCCGGGGATCCTGCAAGACCGACGGCAACCTGTCCGCCCTCTACCTCCAGACCACCCCCACCAACCAGATCGCGATCAAGTTCTGCGACGTCGACGGCAACTGGCACGAGGTGCTTTCCGCCGCCAACGTCGTCGCCCTGAACAACTGGTACGCGGTGGCCGCAGTCAGCGACGGCTCCACCCTGTCGCTCTATCTGAAGGACCTCACCGCCGGCGCCGCCAGCTATACCTTCATCGGCTCGGTTGACCTCACCGCCAGCCCCGACACCCGACTGACCTCCGGCGCCGGCGACGGCGGCGACTGGGACGCGGGCAACTTCACCGTCGCCCGCGGCCTGTGGGGCGGCGGCCACGTCGACCGCTTCCTCGGCTTCCTCGACGAGGTGCGGATCAGCGACACCGCGCTGGCCGAGGCCGCGTTCCTGTTCTCGCCCATCCCCGACAGCGACGCCGACGGCCTCGCCGACGCATGGGAGCAGTTCTACTTCTCCGACCTCGACGAGGTCGGCACCGGCGACCCCGACGACGACGGCTATGACAACGAAGCGGAGGAAACCGCCGGCTCCGACCCCAACGTGAAGGCCTCCATCCCCGGCGACACCGACGGCGACGGACTCGGCGACGTCTGGGAGAAGGCGTTCTTCTCCGACCTCGACGAGGTCGGCTCCGGCGACCCCGACGGCGACCTCGCCACCAACGAGGAGGAGGAAACCGCCGGCTCCGATCCCACCGACATCGACTCGATCCCCGGCGACGTCGACGGCGACGACCTCGCCGACGCCTGGGAGCAGCTCCACTTCGGCGACCTCAACGAGACCGGCACCGGCGACACCGACGGCGACCTCGCCACCAACGAGGAGGAGGAAACCGCCGGCTCGGACCCGGCTTCGTTCACCTCATGGCCGGACAGCGACGCCGACCAGATGAACGACGCCTGGGAGGTCGCCAACTTCACCGATCTAACCAAGGACGGCACCGCGGACACCGACGGCGACGGCTTCACCGACCTCGAGGAGTTCAACGCCAACACCGACCCGGCCGATTCCGCCTTCTCGCCCGCCTTCGCCAAGGGCCTCCACCAGTGGAGCTTCACCAACAGCCTCGCGGACTCGATCGGCGCCTCCGACGCCCAGATCCTCCCCGGCGGCAGCGCCAGCCCCGCCGTCCTCGGCCCCACCTACGTCCAGCTCGCCGGCGGCGCCAAGGGCACGTCCGACTACGTGCTGCTGGGAAACAACCTGCTGCAGGGCACCTCCACCCCGGTCACGATCGAGCTGTGGGCAACCCAGAACACCGCGCAGGCCTGGTCCCGAATCTTCGACTTCCACGCCTCGACCACGGACAAGCTGTTCATGAGCTGGACCATGGGCACCGACCTCAATACCGACCGCGTCGAATGGGGCCAGACCAACGGCCAGAACCCGATCGTCGACAACACCAACGCGCCCTACTCCCTGCTCACCAAGTTCCACATCCTCATGGTGATCGAGCCCGGCGCCGGCGCCGGCGGCACCACCCGCGTCACCTGGCACTCCGCGCCCGCTTCGCCGACCGGCGCCGACCTCGGCGCCGCCCAAGGCACCTTCGACACCACCAACAACCTGGTCAACCTCAACGACGTCAACGACGCCCTCGGGCTCTCACCGTACAACGACAACGCCCCGTCCGCCACCTATGACGAGGTCCGGATCTGGAACGGCGCGCTGCCGGAATGGGCCCGCGAAGCGCTCCACGACCAGGGGCCCGACGACATGACCCAGCCCGATGCCGACGCCGACGGCCTGCCCGACGCGTGGGAGGACTGGTGGGGCACCAGCCCCGCGAGCGGCGCCGGCGACGACGGCCCGACCGGCGACCCGGACGGCGACGACACCGACAACCGCCACGAACTCTACTACGGCACCGACCCGTTCAACCCCGCCTCCAACGCCGAGGACACCGACGCCGACGGGCTGCTGGACGCCTGGGAGATCGTCAACTTCGGCAACATCACCTCCCAGGACGGCTACGGCGACCCCGACGGCGACCTCGCCACCAACGAGGACGAGGAAACCGCGGCGACCGACCCCAATGACGACACCAGTTTCCCGGACAGCGACGCCGACGGCCTGAGCGACCCGTGGGAGGAATACTGGTTCTACGACATCGCCTACACCGACGGCACCACCGACGACGACGGCGACGGCTTCAACGAACTCGCCGAGTTCACCGCCAAGTCCGACCCGGTCGACCCGCTCTCGCCCGGCTCGCCCGACGGCGACGGCGACGACGACGGCCTCGACGACCGCTGGGAGGTCGCCAACTTCAGCGACCTGAAGAGCAACGACGCCACCGACGACCCGGACGGCGACCTCGCCAACAACCTCGCCGAATACCAGGCGACCTCCGACCCGAACGACATCGACTCGACCCCGACCGACATCAACGGCGACGGCGAGCCGGACCAGTTCGTGTTCCTCGGGCTCGATGCCACCGGCACCGGCGTGGCCGACAAGGACGGCCAGCCCACCCCGCTGGTCCGCCTGGCCAACAGCGGCACCGCGCTGCCGGCCAACGACCCGAACCTCGACCTCGACACCGCCGCCGGCACGCTGGCGATCACCGCGCCGGTCGCCGACGTCAACGGCCAGGTCAACATGGACGTGCTCGAGGCGCTCGGCGTCCAGCTCTCGTCGCTCGGCTTCAACGCCACCCGCGACCTGCGCGTGCGCGTCAAGTTCGTCGACCTGCCGGACACCACCGACACCGTCGACCAGGTCGGCGTGTTCGTCGGCTCAAGCACCACCGGGGTGATGCGCGGCGGCCGGATCAACGCCGACACCGCCTATGGCACCAACACCAACGGCACCAACGACGGTGACAACGCCAGCCTCGGCGCCGGCTCGGCCCCCGGAGCCGGCCTGTCGCTGACCGTCATCGCCGAGCGCATCGGCGGCGTCTGGTCGCTGAGCGCCGACGGCGCCGACGTCACCCCCACCGCCCAGCCGGTGTTCCTCGACGGCCTCAACGACCTGACCGTCGGCGCCTTCGCCCTGACCTGGCCGACGACCAGCACCCCGAAGGTCTACAAGCTCGACAGCGTGACCGCGGTCGCCTTCGGCTCGGCCTCGCCCGACGGCGACGGCGACGGCCTCGACGACCTGTGGGAAGTGGCCAACTTCGGCAACACCACCGCCCAGGACGGCACCGGCGACCCCGACGGCGACGGCAAGGACAACCTGTTCGAGTTCGCCTTCAACGGCGACCCGAACGACGCCGCCAGCCAAGGCACCACCGGCTACGCGATCGCCGACACCAACGGCAACAGCCAGGACGAGCTGACGATGACGATCGCGGTGCGCACCGGCGCCACGTTCGCCGCCGGCGCCAACGGCAGCCAGACGGCCACCGTCGGCAGCGCCATCTACACCGTCGAGGGCTCGCTCGACCTGATGGACTTCGACAGCAACGTCTCGTGGATCGGCTCGGTGCCCTCCGGCGACCCGGATTGGGACCTCCACACGTTCCGCCTCGACGTCTCCGAAGGCCTGCCCGGCAAGGGCTTCCTGCGCGCCAAGGTCGCCCTGCCCGCCGCCAACTGAGCAACCCCGGCTCCCACGCGCCCGCGCCACCCCGCCGTGGCGCGGGCGCCTCGCGCCCGGCCCCAACCCGCCCCGCACCGCCGCAGGCCGGCGCCCCCACGGGGCTGTTAGCCTGAGAGGGGAAATGCCGAACCACGGATTGCGCGGTTTACGCGGATTTCGGAGCGGCTTGGTTCCCCTCGCCTGTTCACCTGCCGGATGAATCCGCCATCCATCGCAGCTCATTCAACACCCGTGCAACCCGTGTAATCCGTGGTTTTCATTCCCGGGCCCAGGGTTAGACCGGCCCGCGGGCGCCGGCGGCGAGCAGGTCGTCGAGCAGCGACGAGGCGCCGAGGCGGAAGTTGTCCGGGGTGGCGGTGCCGAGGAACTCGTCGGCGAGCTCGAGGTAGGCGAGCGCCTGGGCGGTGGTGCGGATGCCGCCGGCGGGCTTGACGCCGACCGGGCGGCCGGTGGCGGTGGTGCCGGCGCGGGCTTCCTCGAGCAGGATGCGGGTGTCGGCGGGGGTGGCGCCGCGGGCGCCCTTGCCGGTGGAGGTCTTGAGGAAGTCGGCGCCGGCGGCGATGGCGAGGCGACAGGCGGTGCGGATGGCGGCCTCGCCGGGCAGGTCGCAGGTTTCGAGGATCACCTTGAGGCGGGCGGGGCCGCACGCCTCGCGGATCGCGCGCAGCTCGGCGGCGAGCACGGCGTGGTCGCCGGCGAGGAACGTGCCGCGCGGGATCGCGACGTCGATCTCATCGGCGCCGGCGGCGACCGCGGCGGTGACCTCGGCGAGCTTGGCGGCGAGCGGCGACTGGGCGAACGGGAAGCCGGCGGCGACGCAGGCGACGCGCACCGGGGAATCCGCGAGCGCCGCGCGCGCGGCGGCGGCGAAGTTGGGCCACACGCACACCGCGGCGCAGTGGAGGCCGGGGCGGCCCGGCAGCGGCCGGGCGGCGCGCGCGGCGAGGCGGCGGACGTCGTCGGCGGTGTCGGTGGCGCCGAGGGTGGTCAGGTCCAACAGGCCGACCAGGCGGGCGAGGCGGGGGTCGGGGGTCACGGCCGGTCAGGCGTCCTTTTCGGCGACGGGGTCGCGTTCCTCGGCGGCGGCGGAACCCATCCCGATGGCGGGCATCACGCGGCGGACGAGCTTCCTGAGGCCGCCCTCGGCCTGCTGGCTTTCCTCCTCGGCCTCGCGCAGCGCCTGTTCCCATGCCGGGGCGAAGCCGGGCGCGCGCTCGCGCATCCGGCGCGCGGCGGCCTCCAGGATGTGGAGCTGGCGGATCTCGGCACGGCCGGGTTTCTGTTGGAACTGGGCGAGGTTCACCCGCAGGTTCTCGTTCTGGCGCCGCAGCTCCTCGAGCTCCGCCAACACCTGCCGGCTGCCGGTCGCGCTGATCTTGAGCTGGGTGTTCAGGTGGCCCTGCAGCTCGGCCTGCGCCTGCTCGAGCCGCGCAACCTCGCGCCGCAGCGCGCGACGGGCTGTTAGTCCGGACTTCCAGGTGAACGCGGCGACCAGCAGGCCGAGGGCCAGGCCGATCGCCACGGGGTGGGAGATGATGCTCCAGAACTGGTCCACGGGGGCAGGATACGCGCCCGGGGGCCGCCCGCCAACATGGAACCGCGGCACACGGACCCGCGGCACCCCGGCTCACCCGGGCGCAGCGGGGGCCGGCGGCGGTGCGGGGGGCTCGCCCGCGGGGGCGTCCGGTTGGCCGGTGGCCTCCGGCGCTTCCGGGGCCTCCGGCTCATGGGGGGCGTCGCGGTTGAGGCGGAGGATGACGTCGTCGGTGAGGTCGGGCAGGTTGCGCGCGTGGATGATCACCGGCAGGCCGGTGTTGCTGTTGCCGGAGGAGTCGATCACCAGGTCGAAGCCGCGCTCCCGGCCGAGCTCGACGGCCGCCTGGCACACGGCGCCCAGCAGCTCGCGGGTGGCCGCCACCTGGCGCCGGTTCAGCTCGGTCGTGCGGTCGTTGCGGGACTCGCGCAGCGCGTTGGTCACGGCGCGCAGCTCGTCGGCCTTCAGCTGCACCAGGCGCTCGGCCTCGAGCCGCGCCTCCGGGTCGTCGGCGGGCGCCTTGGCGGCGGCCGCCTCCGCCTGCCTGGCCTCGGCGGCAAGGCGCTCGACCTGCTGGCGCAGCGGGTTGTTCTCGAGCTGCGCGCGCTCGCCGTCGAACTGCTGCATCGCCGCCTTGGTGCGGTGGTAGCTGCGGAACGCGCGGGTCACCTGGACCCCGGCGATGCGGGTCTGGGCGGCGAGCGGCGCGGCGCCGAGCAGCAGGCAGAGGGCGATGCGGACAGGCACGGTCAACGCTTGCATGATGCCCCGCCGGGCGGCCGTGTCGAGCGCAACGACGCCCGCCGTGGCCGCGGGCCGCATTGTTCTCCCGCCCATCGTGATGCCGCCCCATTCCGCGGAGGCGTCGTCGGCAGCCGTTGGGCGCATCATTCACCGTGGTCCCGACGACGCTGGCGCCGGTCCGGGGCGGGGTTTTTCGTAGCGCGCCGGCGCCCACCCCTCGTGGGGCCGGCTTTCTCCTTGTCACGGCCAGCCCGGGTCTGCCAGCCTGCCCACACTCGCTCAAGATGCAGCCGGATGGCGGCATTCCGTTGCCCACGACCGGACCCGCCGGGAAGCGCGTGACCGCGCCGGGTGCGCCGGTCCCGGGCCACTGCCACGGCCGGCGGCCCACGCTCTAACATGCCACGCCGATCCCTCCTCCGGAGCACCCCGCCATGCACTGCCCGCGCCATCACTCCTGGCTTTTCCCCGCCGTGGCCCTCATCGGGGCCGCCCGTGTCCATGCCGATGCGATCCTGCTGGACATCTCCGGCGCGGCGGCCGACGGGCTCGTCGTCGCCCACGTCGACCTGACGGCCGCCGCGCGCTGGTGCAGGATCGCGGCGCTCAGGCCGGAGGCGGTCCGCGCGACGGTGCTGCCCACGGGCCAGGCGGCCCCGCTGCAGTTCATCCCCGACCCCGATTTCGATGCCGCTGCCCGCGCCGCCGGCACGGTGGTCCTGCGGCTGCCCGCGGGGCCCGACGCCCAAGTGCGCCTGGAGCTGGCCGAGGCGCCGCCGTCCAAGCCCGCGGACTGGAACGGCACCGTGTCGACGCCCTCGTATTCCATCCTGCACGACCGCAAGCGTCTTGCGGGCATGCCTTCGCGGATCGTCTTCGGGGCCGGCGCCATGACCTTCGAGAACTTCCGTTGGCAGGACCGCGTCCACCATGCCGACCTCGGCGGCTTCGGCATCATCAACGATCCTGACGCCACGGTGGAACTCGTGGCGCAGGGGCCCCTCTGCACCGCGGTCCGGACCGCGGCCCGCTTCCTGCGGCCCGACGGCACCGCCCCGCCGTCGCGGCCGTCGGCCGTCTATCAGTGGCTCTACCTGCACGACCGGCCGCTGGTGCATGCGACCGTCGTCCAGCGCCAGGAGCAGCCGTTCGAGTGGCAGGAGGCGCATTTCCTGGAACTCAACTTCCCCGGCAAGGACTTCACGCAGTGGGCGGGGGGCGACCCGCCGGAGAAGGGCGCGTTCACGTCCAGCGGCAAGGGCATGGATTTCCCGACGTGGGCCGCGCTGGTCGAGGGCCGACAGGCGATCGGCGCGCTGCGGTCGGGCCGCTTGATCGTCTACGATTGCGGCGATGCCTACGGCAGCTACCTGCACGCCCACGGGGACGCCGCCTGGAGCCGCTGGGCGGACACCGGGCGGAAACTGGACGCATGGCTGTGGATCGGCACCGCCGAGGACCCCGCCGCCGCGATCCAGGCGGCGGCCGGCCGGTTGCCGACCGCCGCGGTGACGGTCACCGTGGACACGGTCCGCGAGCAGCTGGCGGCTGCAACCCAACAGGTCCGACAGGCGCCGCCGGCCGAACGCCGGCAGGACTGGTGGCGAGTCATGGCGCTCCGGACGCTGGAGGCCCAGGGCCGGTTCGACCTGGCCGTCGGGGTCGCCGCAGGCAAGCTCCCCGACGCGTGGACCGCACGCACCGCCGGCGACCTCGGCATGATCCTGGAAAAGGGCGAGGAGGGCATCCGGCTGGTCGGCCTGTTAGATGTCACCACCGGCCAGCAACTCTCGGCGGCCGAGGCGATGCCCTTGTTCGGGCTCACGTTGCGGCGCGCCGGCGGCGACGAGACGGTGGCGCTCGACGGAGAGCGAGGCTGGAACCGCGTCGACGTGCGGGCCCCTTCCGACGATGCCCTCGAGCTCGAGTGGCGCCGGCCGCGCACCGGGCAGCTGGGCGACCTGTCCGTCGTGGCCCGTGCCACGCTCGACGCGAAGGCCAGCGCCATCCGTTGGGCCTTCCGGGTGGACAACCCGGGCGACGCGTGGAGCGTCTGGCGCGTGGCGTTTCCGCAGCTGTCCGTGGCCGACCTGGGGCCCGACGGGGAGGTGCTCACGCCGCGCGGCTCCGGCGAGGTGCAGCGCGGTGTCTGGCAGAAGGCGTTCCGTTTCAAGGACCATTATCCATATCCCGGCGGCTGGAGTACGATGCAGTTCATGGCCGCCTACAGCCCCGGCCGCCACACCGGGCTCTACTTCGCGACGCATGACCCGCTGGGTTCGGTCAAGGACATCCTGGTCCAGAGCCAGCCCGGCAAGCGCGCGCTGGAGTTCGTCGTCGACAGCCCCGCCGCGCAGATGGGCGTCGCCGGGAATGACTTCGCGCTCAACGGCCAGGCCGTGTGGCAACTGCTGCGGGGCGACTGGTTCGACGCGGCCGTGATCTATCGGGACTGGGTCCGCGCCGAGGCCCGCTGGTTCCCGCAGCTCGGCCCGGACGGCCGCGAGGACACGCCGCTCTGGATGCGGGAGCTGCCCGCGTGGGTGATGGGCGGCGGCGAGCCGGCCGCGTGGGCCAAGGCGGTCCGGGACTTCCAACAGTTTTTGGGCGTGCCGGTGGGCGTGCACTGGTACGACTGGCACCAGATCCCCTTCGACAACGACTACCCCCACTATCTGCCCGCGGACCCCGGGTTCGCGGAGGCCGTGCGCGCGCTGCAGGACGGGCCGGTGTACGTGATGCCCTACATCAACGGCCGCCTGTGGGACATCCGTGACAAGGGTATGGAAGACTGGGAATTCACGCGGGTGGCACGGCCGGCGGCGACCAAGGACGATCGCGGCGAGCCCATCGTGGAGACCTACGGGAGCAAGGAACCGGACGGCAGCCCGGTGCGCCTGGCCGTGATGTGCCCCTCGACCCAGCTCTGGCAGGACCGCCTGAAGGGCCTCGTCCTGCAGCTGTTCGGCGAGTGCGGGGTCAAGGGGGTCTACATGGACCAGATTGCCGCCGCGGGGCCGGTCCTGTGCTTCGACCCGGCCCACGGGCACCCGTTGGGCGGCGGTTCCTGGTGGACCGAGAGTTACTGGAAGCTGCTGGATGCGATCCGCGCCGCCAAGCCCGCGGACCGCATGCTCACCAGCGAGTGCAACGCCGAGCCGTTCGTCCGCTGGTTCGACGGCTACCTGACCTGGCACTGGCAGTCCAACGGCCAGGTGCCGGCATTCCCCGCGATCTACGGCGGCGCGATCCAGATGTTCGGCCGCGCCTACCGCGGCGGCGAGACCAAGGACCTCGCCCTGCGGATGAAGGCCGGCCAGCAGCTCGTCTTCGGCGAGCAGATCGGCTGGCTGGGACCCGAGGTGATCCATGAACCCGACAACGCCGCGTTCCTCCGCCAGATCGTGCGGCTCCGCTGGGCCTTGCGGCGCTACTTTTATGCCGGCGAAATGGCGCGCCCGCCACAGCTCTCCGGCCAGCTGCCCCGCGTCACCGCCGACTGGCAGTGGGCCGGCAAGTGGCCGGTGACGACCGACGCGGTGCTCACCGGCGCCTGGCGCCTGCCGGCCGGGGACAAGCTGGTCCTGCTCATGGTCAACGTCAGCGACCAGCCCGTCGAATCACGCCTGAAACTCAACCTCAGGGACTACGGGTTCACGGCCCCGGAACTGCGCCTGACCAAGCTCGCAGCGGAGGGCGCGGGCGAGGAGTCGATCACGCCAGCGACCGTGGACCAGCCACTGGTCATTCCCCCGCGCACGGCGTGGGCGTGGGAGATCACGCCACCCTGATACCATGGTCCCTCAGCCGGCAGGGCAACGGCATCCACCCTGCTCCGGGGAACATGAAACGCCAGGCGGCGGTTCCCAACCGGGCACGAGGTTCCGGATCATGGCAACTCAAACAACGAGCCTGCGTGCGAGGCTGGCGCCGAGTTCCATCACCGAGGCTCGCAGCGCGGGATCGGTTAGTTCGCCAGCCGGGTCCATGACCTCGTGAACCCGGGGGACGGTGACCTGTTCCTCCAGCACGGTGATCCCGATGTTCCCGAGCAGGGGCCGGAGCTGTGCGAGCCCACGCGATCCGCCATAGCCGCCGGGAGAGGCGGCGAGGATCGCCGCGGTCTTCCCCTTGAGCGCGAACAACGGCGGCTCGTCCTCCGAGGTGGCGCGCGAGACCCAGTCGATCGCGTTCTTCAGGGCCGCGGTGATGCCGCTGTTGTACTCGGGCGAGGCGATCAGCAGCCCGTCGTGGGCGGCGAACAGGTCCTTGAGCCTGGCGGCGTTCCCGGGCATCCCCACGGCGTCCTCCAGGTCCTGGTCGTAGAGTGGCAGAGGAAAGTCACGCAGCCGGATGAGCGTGACCCGGGCGCCGGCCCCACGCGCGCCGCGGGCGGCGATGGACACGAGTTTCTGGTTGTAGGACCCGGCACGGAGGCTGCCGCCGAAGGCGAGGATGCAGGGAGTCTTCATGTCAGCAAACGGACGCGGCGCCAACAAAGCAGGAAACGCGCCGCCCGCCAACAAATCCCGGATCTCTTTCTTCAACAATCGGAAATCACCATTCAGCAATCATCACTCAAACCGCAACGGGATGCCTGATTCGAACACTTGACCTAACATTCATGAATCCAGGTTTCCAGGGACTCCAGGAAAGCCAATCCCGAGCCCGCCTGCGAGCAGAAAGCGGAGCTTGCCCGACCACCATCGGACCGTGGCGGACGGCGGCGGAGCCACCCGTCATCCGGCTCCGACCCGGCTCATCCCCCGGCGAGCACCGCTTTCCGCACGATCTCCGGGTGGCTCCGCACCACCGCCAGCAGGGTCCTTGCCGCCCCGCTGGGCTGGCCGGTGCCGCGTTCCCACTTCCGCACGGTGGCCGGCGAAACCCCCAGCAGGCGGGCGAAGTCCTCCTGCGTCAGGTTCAGTTCGTGCCGGACCTTGGCCGCCTCGCTCTTGACCTTCCACGCCCGCGCCTGTTTCCGGCGATACGCTTCCGGATCCAGCTCGACGCGCCGCAGGCTGCCGTCGTGCAGACGGGTCACCATCCGCACCCGCGCCGGTGCCAGTTCACCGCGCTCGACGGCTTGTGCCTCGCGGATCATCTCGCGGATTTCGCTCTTCTTCATGGATCGAGTTCGGTGAGGATCTGTTGGAGTTCCGCCTTCGACGGATTCGCTCGGCTGGATTTCTCGTAGATGCGGCAGAATTGGATCTTCTCCGGTTCCACGTACCAGTAGTAGATCACCCGGGAACCGCCCCGTCTTCCTTTCCCACCGCTTGCCACACGGATCTTCCGAAGTCCTCTCGAGCCGGGAATCAGGTCCCCGGCATCGGGTGAGTCGATCAGCCGATTCTCCAGTTCGATGAGTTCCTTCTCGGTCAGAATCCCGAAAACCCTGCGGGCGAACGAGGCTGACTCGGTGAAGATCACTTGACCCGAAAGTAGGGCCAACCTGGCGTGGAGCAAGGAAAATGATCAAAAAGACCAGATTTTTCATGCCATCCTCATCCCCTCCACCGCCTCGGCGGTCATCCGCAGGGCGTGGAGCTGCTGGTCGAAGCAGGTTTGGCAGATGGTCGAGAGCCGCTCGTGACCATGTTCACGAACATCCTTGTTGGATACGACGGCTCGAAGACAGCCGTGGCGGCATTGCAGCGGGCTGCGGTGATCTCCCGGCGGTGCGGTTGCTCGCTCCCCGCAACCCGGCAGGAAGGGCGCCGGACGCCAAGCTCGACGCCGGCATCCTCGCCTTCCCCGCCGCCCTCGCCTGTTACTGGCTTTCCGGCCGAGCTCCCGGACCCGTCACCCGTCCGACCGCGGCCCGGGCGCCGGGGCCTTCAGGTCCCGCGACGTCGCGAGCGCGATCACCCGCCCCCGGTCGCCGACGGCGCAGTAGAAGTGATAGACGACACCTCCGTGCTCGATGACCCATGGCTTGTGCGCGAACTCGCGGTCCCACGGCTCGGACGGCTCGACGAGGTGCGGGCCCTCCCATTTCGTCCAGGTGACGAGGTCGTGGGAGGCGGCGAAGGTGTCGAACGCGTTCGGCTTGTGGAACGCGCCGAAATGGAACATCACCCACACGTCCACCCGGCCAGCCACCAGCCGCTCCGCCACGTCCTGCCGTTGGGCATGCTGCCCCTCCGGGGCTGGTTCATCACGCGGCGAGGCTGCGGCGCCGCCGCACCGGAGTCAATGCAACGGAACCGGGAGATGCCGGGCGCCGCAACCGTCCTCGCTTCGCGCCCACCAACTCGGCCAGCGGCACCACCTCGACGTTCTTCGCCAGCGCGTAGCGTTGCGTGCCGGGGTAGACGACGCGCAGCTCGTCGAGCCTGAGGTCGGCCGCCGCGATGCGCATCGAGCGCGTGAGCACGGGAGCATCGGCGCGCTTGCACTCGATGCCGATGCGCCGCCCGCGCCTGAACAGCAGCAAATCTTGTCACTCCGCGTGGTGGCAGGAAGTGATCACATGCGTCTTGTAGTTCGAGAGCAGCAGGGCCTCGGCGGGCACCGCGCCTGAACCCACGCTGGTTTCCCCCCCTTCAAGGAACAGCTTCGTGTTCATGGGGAACTCGACATGGAAGCGCCCGCGCTCGTCGATCCCGTCGACCAGCGCCCAGCGGGCGGGTGCCGTCGTGGCCTCGCTGTCGTAGACGAACACCAGGATCACCGGCCGGCTGAGGGCGAGGTCCCGGGAGACGAGGCCTGCCACCTCGGCGAGATTGTCCGGGCCCAGCACGCTGAGGACCGGCTTGCTGCGGACTCCGGTGAGCTTGACCAGGTTCGGGAGGAACTGCCGCGACGGCTTGGGTTCGTGGAGACCGAGGCTCTGGCTCTGGTCAAGGACGCCCTGGAAGAAGCCGTCGATCTCATCGAGCCGCGGCGGATGGTGATCGTCCGCCGGGTTCCAGTTCAAGCGGTCGAAGTCGACCGCCGGGGGCCGCGAGTCCCCGCCGCCGGCGGTGGGGAAGCGTTCGGGCCGGTAGTAGGCGATCAGCTTCGCCAGCACGCAGGTGGGGCTGTAGCCGATGAAGGTCTCGGAGGTCTCGGTGGTCTCGTGGCTGAAGCGCTGGTAGAGATAGCGGTTGTCCGAGAACGAGTCGGTGCACAGCGGGCCCACGGCGCGGCCGCCCGGGCCGGCAGCGGGGGTCTTCACCACCAGTTCCTCGTCGCTGTAGCGGACGTCCAGCCCGTTGCGGGCATAGGCACGGACGTGGTAGTCGGTTGCCGGGCGGAGGTGGATCGCGTGGCCGCGGTAGCACTCGCGGTGGCACAGGTTGTAGGTCGCGTCACGGATCGTCGGGTTGCGGGAGGTCGACCAGCAGAAGCCGTAGTCCGTCTTGAGCGGCTCGCCGCGGAACTTGACCGTGCAGTCCATGGTGCAGCTGGTGGGCTGGATGTCGGTGACGCGGTCCAGCCGGATCTGCGGCAGCATGGACTCGGTGTATTCCCTGCCGCTGATCTTCCCGCGCTCGATCTCCAGGTCGAAGGTCAGGGTGCCCTGGTGCTCCCGGATGTTGCTGATCCGGATCCCGCCGTCCAGCAGGTTGGGCAGCCGGGATGACGGCTCGGTCTGCGGGCCGAACTCAGTGCGCCCATGGGCCTTGCCGAACAGGCACTGGCCGGGGTCCCCCAGCCCGCGGAAGAACGGGTCGCCCGGACGATAGGTGTAGAAGTAATCCGGTGACCCCAGGTAGTTGTCCCTGCCCAGGTTGACCACCGAGATGAGCATGCCCTCGTGCTGCGGCCCCACGCCCACGGTGGCGTTCTCGGCGTGGACGTACTCGAGGTGGTAGATGTAGTGCGGGTGCCGCGAGGGGATCAGGCAGCCGACCGCCTGCCCGGCCTGCGGGTCGATGTGGCGCGGGTGCAGGGTGTAGGTCCCCGGCTGGTCGATCACCGGGTGGTTCTCCTGCCTGATGTAGCCGTGATGATAGAAGCGGCTGAAGGCGTTGGCGGTCGGCCCGTAGCTCAGCAGGCTGGCGCCGCCGCCGATGCCGTCGTTGTAGCGGCCGAGCCGATAGACGTCCGGCGCCCCCAGGCAGTGGCCGATCTCGTGGGCGAGCACGCCGCCCGCGGAGTTGTCGATCTGGATCTTCGAGTTGGGCCACATCGGCTCGCCCCACTTCACCGCGGGCGAGTAATACTCCCACGGGTCGAAGTCCCCGGATCCGCCCGCCTGCTCCCGCGGGCGGGCCCGGCGCGAGCGGGTCCTGCGCGTGCGGTCAGGATCGGCGCCCCGGTTCTGATAGAAGTCGTGCAGCAGGTCGGACACCTCCTGTGCCGGGGTCGCGGGGCGGGTGGTGACGTAGTTGTAGCAGATGAACATGGGCGTCGCCCCGCGGTAGCCCTTTTCCGCGAAGCGGAGCGCGTCCTTGTTCATCTTCCCCACGCGCTTGTCCCCCTCCCCGGCGGTCCGCCAGCCGATCGGGTTGTACCAGTAGTCGTACTCGCAGTAGTAGCCGTAGAAGTGCGGATCCTGATAGGCGGTGTTCTCGTCCGGCATCATCAGGATCTTCGGCCAGGTGATGCCGTTGCTGTAGGTCCTGAAGTACTCCTCCTGGGTGGTTCCGGCCGCGTGGCCGGTGGCTTGTCCGCGGCCGTCGGCCGTCCCGCGGTCCGCGTCGTGGGTGGCGCCCTTGACCGTGTTGAGGTCAGCGGCCACCCGGGCGATGCCCGCGGGCAGCTCGGTTTCCCTGAAGGTGATCGTGACCACGCCCACCGGGAACTCCCCGGTGGTGGTCGGTTTGGTGGCGGGATCGAACGCGGGCACGGGGGCCGGCTGCGGGCGTTCCTGCCGCGGCTCCGCGCCCGCGGCGCCAACGGCGGCCACCGAGACGAGGGGCAGGACCACGGCCAATCCCGAAAGGCGACGGCGCCTCGCCCCCGGACACGATCGCGGAGGCGCGGATGCCCCCGAAGCCCACCGCCGCGGCGGCCCGATTGGGCGGATCAACGAGCGGCTGCGATGCATTCCTGTCTTCCTGATGACGTGCTCGGGTGCGGTGACTACCAAATCGCCGGGAGCGGCGGAAGCAGAATCGCCCGGCCAGTTGTGACCGGGACGGTCGGGTGCTTTCAGCTTGCCTGGCAGCCGCCTGGGCGCCCAAGGTGGAGGAGGTCGGGAACTTCGATTCCGACTCCAGCTCCAGGGCCGGGACGAGCGGGCCGTCGCGCCCGCCCGGCCCGGGAGATGTTAACAGCCACCCGCCGTGATCCCGCCCCTTCTCCTGCTCGTCCGCATCCAACCGCCGATCCGCCATGAACCCCAAGTCATCCGCCATCATTGCGGCCGTGATCCTTGTCGCGGCCGGAGTCGCTTGCTTCCTCAACCGGCGACCGGTCGGGCCAGCCGCCGGCGGCACGGCTGCCCCGGGGCCCGTGGCCCACGGATTGGATCACACCGACGCCGGCGACCGGCGGGAATCCCCGCAGGGTGAACGGGTTTCCCCGGCCCCGTCGAGCGGCCGATTCCAGCCCGTGGCGGCACCCGGCGACGCCACCGCAGGTGACCCGTCGCCCGGCCCGCAAGACGCCGCGCGCATGCCGCTGCCAACCGCCGAGCAGCGGTCGTTGTGGATCGCGTTGTCCGCCGCCCGCCACGCGGTCGACGCGCTCACCGGGCACGAGAGAGCGATGCCACGGAACCACGGCGTGGCCTACTTCGCCCACAACCCCGGCCAGCGGCTGAGCGCCCGCTTTCTAACAGCCGGCGGGGTGCGGCTCGGCCCCGGCGGCGGCGGCCGCGGCTGGCAGGCGACGCTGAGGCTGGCGGGCGGCGGGCCGGCGCCGGTGGTCACGGCCGCCGGCAACCGGGTCGAGGCGCGCCACGCGGGCGGACTAACAGAGTGGTTCGAGAACCGGCCGGAAGGCATCGAGCACGGGTTCACCGTCGCCCGGCCGCAGGGCGCCACGGGCCTGTTGGAGGTTTCCCTCGTCCTCGACGGCCTGCGCGCCGGGGCCGACCCGGGCGGGTCGGGCGGCCTGCGCCTGCTCGCGGGGGATGGCACCCCCATCCTGGGCTACGGTGGCCTGAAGGCGTGGGATGCCGCGGGCACGGCGCTGGCGGCGGAGATGCGGGCGACGGCGGGCGGCGGCGGGGTGCGGCTGGCCGTGGACGCCCGCGGCGCGCGCTATCCGGTGACGATCGATCCGCTCATCGCATCCCTCGAGCAGCGGCTCGAGCCGGGCATCACCGCATACGGCGACCCCGGGGACGAACTCGGCCGTGCCGTGGCGCTGGACGGCGACACCGCGGTGGTCGGGGCGTTTGGGGACGACACCGCGGCGGGAACCGACGCCGGCAGCACCTACGTGTTCGTCCGCAGCGGCACGGTGTGGACCGAACAGGCGAGGCTGACCGCCGGCGACGGCGCGGCCGGCGACCAGTTCGGCCGCTCGGTGGCGATTTGGGGCGACACCGCGGTGATCGGCGCACCCTATCACGACACGGCGGGGGGAGCCGACAGCGGCGTCGCCTACGTCTTCACCCGCAGCGGCACCGTCTGGACCGGGCAGGCCCAACTGACGGCGGCGGACGGCGCGGCCTCCAACTGGTTCGGGAACGCCGTGGCAGTGGCCGGCGACACCGCCCTCGTGGCGGCTTCCAACAAGTACTCCGCATATGTCTTCGTGCGGGATGCGGGGGCCTGGACCCAACAGGCGAAGTTGCCGAAGTGCGGCGGCTCCTCGGTCGCCCTCGAGGGCGACACCGCCGTGGTCGGGGCGGTCTCACAGGCGGTGCAGGACCCCGGCAGCGCCTTCGTGTTCACGCGCAGCGGCACGGCATGGGCCCAGCAGGCCAAGCTGACGGCGAGCGACGGCGCGGCATACGACTCGTTCGGCACCTCCGTGGCCCTGTGCGGCGACCGGATCCTGATCGGGGCGGATGCCGACGACACCGGGGCGGGAACGGATGCCGGCAGCGCCTACGTGTTCACCCGCAGCGGCACGACCTGGGCCGAGCAGGCCAAGCTGGTGGCTGGGGACGCCGCGGCCTCCGACTATTTCGGCTCGGCGGTGGCCCTCGCGGGCGACACCGCGGTGGTCGGGGCCTACGGGGACGACACCGCCGCCGGATCCAACGCCGGCAGCGCCCGCGTCTTCACCTTCGACGGCGCTGCCTGGACCGAGCAGGCCATGCTGGTCGGCGCGGACGCGGCCGCCTACGACTGGTTCGGCCGGGCCCTGGCCCTTGCGGGCGAGAGCATCCTCATCGGGGTGCCCAGCGACAATAAGCCGGCAGTGGGCGGCGGCGGCAGCGCCCGCGTGTTCACCTTCGACGGCGCGGCCTGGGTCCAGCAGGCCGAGTTGTCCACCGCGGACGGGGCTGCCGACGACCGGTTCGGCTGCGCCGTCGCCCTGGACGGCGACACCGCCCTGATCGGCGCGGACAACGATGAGACGGCGGCGGGAGAGAAGGTCGGCAGCGCCTACGTGTTCACCCGCAGCGGCACGGTGTGGACCCAACAGGCCAAGCTGAAGGCGGCCGACGGCGCAGCCGGCGACGAATTCGGCTCGTCCGCGGCCCTCTCGGGCGATACCGCCGTGGTCGCGGTCGTCGGCGACGACACGGCGGCCGGCGCCAACGCCGGCAGCGCCCATGTCTTCACGCGCAGCGGCACCGACTGGGCCTGGCAGGCCCAACTCATCGCCGCGGACGGAGCCGCCGACGACCGCTTCGGGTGCTCGGTGGCGGTGGACGGCGACACCGCCCTGGTCGGCGCCTACGGCGACGATTTCGGTATCAGCCAATGGGTCGGGACCGCCTACGTGTTCACGCGCAGTGGCACCTCCTGGACCGAGCAGGACCAGCTCAGGGCCGGGGGCTGGGACGCCGCCGACTACTTCGGCTACTGCGTGGCGCTCTCGGGCGAGACTGCGCTGGTCGGCGCGCCCGCCCCGGCCTACTTGACCAAGTGCGGCCGCGCCCTGGTCTTCACGCGCAGCGGCACCGACTGGACCCAGCAGGCGGAACTGACGGCCGACGACGCGGCGGTGCAGGACAACTTCGGCGCCGCCGTCGCGCTCGCGGGCAACACCGCCGTGGTCGGCGCGCCGAAGGACGACACCCCGGCGGGAACCGACGCCGGCAGCGCCTGCGTGTTCACCTTCGACGGCGCGGCATGGGCCCAGCAGGCCCGGCTAACAGCCGTGGACGGCGCTGCCGCCGACGAGTTCGGCAGCGCGGTGGCGGTCGCGGGCGACACCGCCCTGGTCGGGGCACACCGGGACGCCACGCCCGCGGGAGCCTACAGTGGCAGCGCCCACCTGTTCGCCCGCACCGGCACGGCCTGGAACCGCCAGGCGCAGCTGACGGCCGCGGCCGGCGCCGCCGGCAACTACTTCGGCATCTCGGTGGCCCTGTCGGGCGACACCGCGCTGGTCGGTGAGGAGCTGGGAGACATGCCGGAGGCGCTTGACGCCGGCAGCGTCCACGTCTTCCGCCACCTCGTCTTCGAGTCGTACGGTGAATGGGCCGCCGCCGCAGGGCTCGAGGGCCCGGAGGCCGACCCGCAGGCCGCACCGCACGGCGACGGCGTCGAGAACCTGCTCAAGTACGCCTTCAACCTCGACGGCAGCGGGCCGGACGTGCGGGTGCTCGCGCCCGGCACCGGCACGGCGGGCCTGCCGGCCATCACGCTCGCCCGGGGCGGCCCGCAACCGGTGCTCCGCTTCGAATGGCTCCGCCGCAAGCACTGCGGGCTCGGCTACACCCCGCAGAAGTCGACCGACCTGACCCACTGGGCACCGCTCGCCGCTTCTCCGGACGTCACGGAAATCGACGCCTTCTGGGAGCGGCTCACCGTCGCCGAGCCGTGCGACCCGGCCACCACGCCGCGGTTGTTCGGGCGGGTGGAAGTCTCACTGCCGGAGCCGTGACGCAGGAGCAGCGCCGGGAATGCGCAACGACGCAGGACACCCATTCATCGCCTTCGCTCCCATGCGGAAGCTGTTAGCCTAAGAGGTAAAATGCCGAACCACGGATTTCGCGGATTACGCGGTTTTCGGAGTGGCTTGGTTTCCCTCGCCTGTTCACCTGCCGGATGAATCCGCCATCCAGCGCAGCTCATTCAACATCCGTGCAATCCGTGTAATCCGTGGTTTTCATTCCCGGACCCAGGGTTAGCCAGGAATCGCGCCGGCTGCAAGCGGCGTTCGCATCAACTGGACCCACGCCGGGCCGCGAGGCCCGGCATCCTCCCCGGGCACTTCACTGGTAGGTGAAGCCGCCGGGCAGGACCGCCGCGGACCGGGCCAGATCCTCGGTCATGACAAACACGCTCACCGCGCCGGGCGCATGGGGCGGAGTGACGACCGTAAGCGAGGTGGTGGTCCGCGCCGTGATCGTCGCCTCGTAACCATCGAAGGTGACGGTGTCCGTGGGCTCGAACCCCGTTCCAGTGATGATGACCGTCGTTCCGCCGGCGGCCGGCCCGGCGGTGCTCGAAACCTGCGAGATCGAGGGCACCGGAGCCCTGGTCAGCAGCATCGCCGGACCGAAGGCAAGGTAGTCGCCGGCATCGTTCGCGACGACCAGCCGGCACAGCCCGGCGGTGGCGCCGAACGCCTGGCCCACGAGTTGGGTGGGACTGCGGCTGGTGATGTCCACGGCGCGGTCGCACAGATCGAGCGTGGTGTCGCTGGTGAAGCCGGTGCCCTCGATGGTGACGGTGAACGCCGCGGACACGGGCGCGACGAGGGGAGCCATGGAAGTCACCGCGAACGTCGGCCCGCCGGCCGGGTCAAACAGGAAGTCACCCGCCGTCGCATCCTGGTTCTGGATGGTGCCGATCGCAAACGAAGCGGTTCCCGCGGCGCGGGTGGCCGAGGCGGGCACGGTGACCATGACCCGCGTCGAGTCCACCACGGTGACCGGACAAGACTCCTGGCCATCCGGCAGATGGAAGGTCGCGCGGTCTGCCGACTGCAGGTTGTAGCCGTCGATCGTGATTTGACAGCCTCCCGCGGCGGGCGCGTGCCATGGTGCATAACGCGTGATCACCGGCCATGGCAGGAAGGTGACCGCCCGGTCCCGCGTCGCCTGCTGGCCGTCTTCATTGGTCACGGTGAGGGAATGGGTGCCGGAGATGCCGCCGGGGGCGACGGCCTGAATCGTCGAGGCGTTGATCCACGTGACCGTTTCCGCAGCCGTGTCCCCGAAGCTGACCCGCAGGTTGCCGCCCCGGAACCCCGACCCGGAAATGGTCACTGTCATCGCCGGTTGGCTGTAGGCGCCGACGACGGCGGGGCTGACGCCGGTGATGACTGGCGCCGACCACGGGCCGGCGCCGCCGTCGGTCGTGCGCAACAGCGTGTTGCCATCGCCCACGACCCACGCCGTGTCGGCGTCCACCGCCGCCACGCCATGCAAGTCGGCAGTCGTGCCGGAGAACTGCGGCGCCCATGTCAGACCGCCGTCGGTCGTGCGCAGGATGGTCCCGCCGGTTCCCACCGCCCACGCCCTGCTCGCATCCGGGGCCGCGATTCTCCGCAAGTTCGCCGTGGTGCCCGATTCCTGCGCCACCCAGGTGGCGCCGCCGTCGCCCGTGCGGAGGATCGTCCCCGCATCCCCCACGGCCCATGCCGTGTCGGCATCCACCGCGTCCACGTCCTGCAGGGCCACCCCGGTGTTGGACACCTGCTGCACCCAACCCTCGCCGTCGGTGGTTTGCCAGATGAAACCCGCCGCACCAACCGCCCACGCCGTCGTCGGGCTCGCCGCACTGATCCCATACATGCCGCGGTAGGTGGCCGCCCACTCGAGCCACCATGGCGCGTTGGTGTTGGGATTAGCCGGGTCCGGCTGGGGCCGCCCGGGCACGCGATGATAGATCACGCCCGCGATCGCGCCGTCGTATCCCGCCGTCCACACCTGGCCTTCGTCCACCACGGCCAGGCCGTAGACATATCCGTCGGGCCCCACCGCATGCCAGGTCCCCGGTGGATCCGGCACGTTCCCCTGGTCGATCGCCCACGTGGTGCCGCCGTCGTTGGTCCGCCGCAGGCCCCCGCCCGCGGCGTAGCCGACCTCCGCCGTGACCATCTGCAGGTCGCCGAGGAAACCGACGCCTCCCTGCCGGTAGGGCAAGGCCCAGGCCAGACCGCCATCCGCCGACCGCAACACGCAGGCGTCGCCCACCGGCTTGATGCTGCCACTCACCCAGACCTGCCCGGCGGTCAAGGCCGAGACCGCGCTGAAGTCATAGGTTTCCCCCCCTGCCAACGCCGGCAGCCCGGCCATCTGCCACCCGCCTCCCCCGTCCGCCACCACCCCGATCTCGAAGAACCCGCGCTGCCCCGGCGCAAACGAATGCTCCATCTGCGTGCCCGTCGCCACCGCGGGGAACCCGGGCACCTGCACCCACGACGCAAGCGCATCCGCTTGTCGCAGGTTATAGGTTCGCCCCGGGTCGGTTTGCCACACCAGTTTCACCGGCCGGCCATTGCTCCACTCGAAATGCCACGCATCGCGGGCCCGGAGGGGTGGTGCGGAAACCAGCAGCGGCAGCAGCAGGACGCCGGGCAGCGTTCTCATGGGATCGGGCGGACCGGAAAGCACGCCGGTGCCAACTCCAGCCCCGGAACAAGCCGATCCATCAGTCCGATCGTAGCGCGCCGACCCGCCCCGCCAAGCAAATTGTCGTTGCCAATCAAATCGGCTTGGCACCGCGGTCTGGCAAGCTACCTTCCCCGCCAATCATCCCGGCACGCCCAACGTCCTCCCCATGCGGGCCCGGGCCCGTTGCGGGCACTCCCCGCGATTTGGCCCCGCGCCCCGGCGCTCCGGTCGCGGCCCACCCGATAGGCGGATCCCGTTCAACCCGAAGCATGAAGGAGGACGTTGGGATGCGAGGAGCCGGGTCCCGGTCGGGAGTTCCCGCAAGGCCCCGGGGCGCGCGCCGGCCGGGGGTCGTGCCGGCCGTTGTTCTGTTAGGCTTGGTGGTGGTTGCCGCAGGCGATCCCGAGGCGGTCTTCAGGTCGCCCCCCGAAAGCGCCCGGCCGGGCGTCTGGTGGCACTGGATGGGATGCAACGTGTCGGCGCAGGGGATCACGCGCGACCTCGAGGCGTTCAAGGCGGCCGGCATCGGCGGCGCGACGATCTTCGGCATGGCCGACGTCTGCACCCCGTGGGCGGGGCACATCGAGAACAGCCCGGCCGACGGACTGCTGGCCTTCACCGAACCGTGGTGGATGCTGGTGCGCCACGCGGCGGAGGAAGGGCTGCGGCTCGGGATCGACGTCGGGCTCCACAACTGTCCCGGATACACCAGCACCGGCGGGCCGTGGATCACGCCCGAGCTTGCCATGCAGCAGATCTTCCAGTCGCAGACCCTGGTGGAGGGCGGGACGGTCTTCGAAGGCGTGCTGCCCAGGCCGCCCGTCGACCCGCGCGGCGACATGCTCTTCCCGATGGTCAACAGGCAGACCGGCCAGTTGGAGAAGCCGATCATCCCCGGCCGCACGGACTACTGGCGCGACATCGCCGTGCTGGCTGTTCCGGCCGAAGGCGTGGTCCCCAGGGATGCGGTGATCGACCTGACCGACCGGATGGACGCCTCGGGGAAGCTCGTGTGGACCGCGCCGGCGAACAAGTGGGCCGTGTACCGCTTCGGGCACACCACCATGGGCGCGCTGACCCAGCCGAACCAGTGGGAGGTCATGGGGCTGGAGTGCGACAAGATGAGCGAGCGCGCGGTCACGTTCCACCTTGGGCACGTGATCGGGGAACTCCGGAAGCGGCTCGGCCCGCTCGTCGGCACGGGCCTCAGGCACATGCTGCTCGACAGCTACGAGGCCGGCACGCCGTCCTGGACGCCGCGCATGCCGGCAGAGTTCGCAGCGCGGCGCGGCTACGAACTCAAGCCGTTCCTGCCGACGTTTGCGGGCCGCGTGGTCGGGAGCGACGCCGAGACGCGGAAGTTCAAGGACGACTTCGGCCGCACCATCGCCGATCTCTATCGGGACGTCCTGTTCGCAACGATGTCCAGGATGCTGGCCGACGCGAACCTGCGCTTCGTGTGCGAACCATACGGCGGCCCGTTCCACACCGGCGAGGTCGCCCCCCACGTTCACCGGGTCATGACCGAGTTCTGGAGCGGGGACGCATTCGGCAACGCCCCGATGAACGGCATCCTCAACGCCGGCGAGGGGCGGCGCCACAACATCCTTGAGGCCGAGGCCTTCACCGGCGCGCCCGACCGCAGCCAGTGGACCGAAACGCCGGCCTGGCTCAAGCCGGTCGGCGACGGCGCCTTCTGCGCCGGCATCAACCGCCTCGTGCTCCACACCAGCCCGCACCAGCCGTGGGACGACGGCATCCGGCCCGGCGTGACGATGGGCCAGTGGGGCACGCACTTCGGCCGCACCCAAACCTGGTGGGGGCCGGGCCAGGCGTGGCTCGCGTACCTGTCGCGTTGCCAGGCGCTGTTGCAGTGGGCCGGGAGCGCGCCGGCGGACTTTGCGGCGGACGGCCTGCCGGTGCGGGCCATTCACCGGCGCGGCGATGCGGCCGACGTGTGGTTCGTCGCCACGCCGGAACGGCACGGAGGCGAAGCGCAGTGCACGTTCAAGGTGACCGGCCGGCAGCCGGAGCTGTGGGACCCGGTCACGGGCGCGATGCGCAATCTGCCGGACTTCACGGACGACGGCGGCGAGACAACCCTGACGCTCGAGTTCGCGCCGGCCCAAAGCTGGTTCGTGGTGTTCCGCAGGCCGGGCAAACCGTCCCGCGGCCACAACTTCGCGCTGGCGCAACCGGTCGCCGAAATCACCGGGCCGTGGGCGGTGAGCTTCGATCCGCAGTGGGGCGGGCCGGCTTCCGTGACGTTCGACAAGCTGGAGGACTGGACGGCGCGCCCCGAGCCCGGCATCCGCCATTACTCCGGCACGGCGACCTATCGGACCACGTTTGACGGGGCGGCCGCCGCACGCCTCGACGTCGGCGCGGTGAACGACCTCGCGCGGGTCCGGCTGAACGGGCGCGACCTGGGCGTGATCTGGACCGCGCCATGGAGCGTGGCGATCCCGCCGGGGCTGCTGCAGCAGCAGGGAAACCAGCTGGAGATCGACGTCACGAACGTCTGGCGCAACCGGCTCATCGGCGACGAGCAGGAGCCGCCCGACTGCGAGTGGCTGCCGGGCCACATGGGCCACGGCGGCTATCTCAGGCGGTTCCCGGACTGGTTCGTCAAGGGCGCGCCGCGCCCGTCGAAGGGCCGCCACTGCTTCACCACGTGGAACTACTTCACGAAGGACTCGCCGCTGGTCCCGGCAGGCCTGCTCGGCCCCGTGCGGCTGCTGGCGGAGGACTGGACGTCCGTGCGCCCGAAACGCGCGCCGTCCGCGGTGCAGTCGCGCACCGGCAACTCGCTGGAAGGCGACGTGCTGAAGGACAAGCTCGTCGCGTTTGCGTCCGCAGTCGAGGAGATGGTGGCGCACGATGGAGGCGGTTCGAACCATGACGCGCTGTTCAACGGCACGACGCGCAACGGCTCCGGCGGGGACGAGACCCTTGATGACGGCAAGACCTTCCGCGGCTACGGCGCCGGCTCGACGCTGACGCTGCGGTTCGCCCGGCCCGTTGACCTGGCCGCCATCCGCACGTTCGCCGGGCACGGCGACGCGCGGGCCAGCCAGGACTACACCGTGCTGGCGGCGCGCGCCGTCGAGCCCGGGAAGTATGTGAGGCTGGCGCGCGCGAGCGTGCGCTGCGAGGGCGGCGCTTCGGAACTGCGGGTCAAGGCGGAAGCCTCGGGCGTCGTGGCGCTCCGGTTCGAGTTTCAGGACGGCCCGCTCGGCTTCAACGTGTACCGCGAAATCAACCTGATCGGGCCATCCACGTAGGGAGAAAGACACGACCATGACGAACCCCCGGCCCATCCTGCTTTCCGGCCTGCTGGCGGCCTGGTCCCTGCAGGCGGCGGATCCTGCGGCAGCCCGGCTCGCGCCCTGCAACGTGAACTGGACGACACCCTCAAGCGACTCGCTCGACTCGATGCCGCTGTCCGGGCGGCTCGGCGCGGGCGCCAACGTCTGGGTGCAGGACGGGTCGATCTGGCTCTATCTGGCGCACAACGGCGCGTACGACGAGCAGGGCCGGTTGCTGAAGCTGGGCTGCGTCCGCATCACGCCGGAAGGGGTCCGGCTCGGCGACGCCGGCTTCCGCCAGGAGCTTGAACTTGCGACCGGCGCCATCCGGATCCGGCAAGGCGGCTTCGAGGCGACGCTCTGGTTTGCGGGAGAGACGCTGGTCGTCGAGGCGGGGTCGGCCGCGCCGTGCGCGCTCGGGGTCGCGTTCGGCACGTGGCGCGACCGCAACCGCGACGGCATCCGCTGCGACATGATGGGCGCGCGGGGGAGCTTCGCGGCAGACCACGTTGCCGCCGACGCGGACGGGTTCGGTTGGCATCACCGCAACGCCGACCATCCCGAGGATGTCGCGGGCAGGGCGCGCGGGCAGGGCATCGCGGCCGAGGCGCTGTGCGATGCCACGACGCAGCGCGTGTTCGGAGGCGCGGTCGCGGTTGCCGGCGGGATCTCGCAGCCTGCGGAAGCCGATGTGCGCTGGCAGTTCTGGAACGGCAAGGCGTGGACGGGGTGCGCGCCGGCCCGCACGACGCACGTGGTCGCCATGCGTCTCGGCGCGGGGCTGCACGCCGACCCCGCGCAGTGGCGCGCGGAGGCGAAATCCATGCTGGCTCCGGCGGCGCGGCAGGCGGCCAGGGCCGACGAGTTGAGGCGGTGGGGCGAGTTCTGGTCGCGCTCCCACGTCAGCATCAATGCCGGCTCCAAGGCCGGCGACCCCGGCTGGTTGATCGGGCGCAACTACGAGCTTTTCCGCTACATGCTCGCCTGCAACCGCGGCGGCGAGCTGCCGCTGCTCTTCAACGGCGGCATCTTCACCACCGACAACAACGGGCGCATCAAGGGCAACAACAACGACGAGCTGCCGACATTCGAGGGGGAGCCGGTCACCCCCGACTTCCGGCGCTGGATGGGCTGTCACTTCATGTCCCAGAACCAGCGCTGGCTCGGCTGGCCGGCGTTGGCCAACGGGGATGCCGACCTGCTCGAGCCGTCGCTGGCCTTCTATCGAAACCGGTCCGCCGCCGCCGCCGCCCGGGCCAGGGCCAACGGCGCGGAAGGCGTGGTCTATCCCGAGCCGCTCGACGTCTGGGGCCTGTGCTGCGTCGCGCCGCGGCCCGACGGCCTGTGCGGCGCGCAGCACTTGACCCACCACTTCTCGATGATGCTCGAGCACGCGTGGATGGCGCTGCAGGCGCGCGATGCGCTGGGCGTCACGCTGGAGGACGACATGCCGTGGATCGAGGGGGCCGTGCTGTTCTACGACAGCTTCTATCGCGCGCAGTGCAAGGGGCGGACCGGGAAGGAGCTGGGGGACGACGGCAAGCTCGTGCTCTACCCCACGTGCGGCCTCGAGTTCGCCGGCGGCGCCACGGACGCCATCGAGGTGGTGTGCGGCCTGCGGCAGGTCACGGCCGGGCTCCTGGCGCTGCCCGGCTTGTCCGCGCCTTCTCGCGAGCGGCTTGTGCGCATCCGGTCGACGCTGCCCGACCTGCCGGTCGGCCTCCGGCAGGGGCGGCGGTCGCTGCTGCCGGCAAGGACCTGGGAACGGGACTACAACAAGTGGGAGCCGATCGAGATGTACGCCGCGTGGCCCTACCGGCTCGTCGGGATCACGCAACCCGAGACACTGCAGCTTGCACGAGACACGTGGGAAACCGTCCCGGCCGACCGTGCCCTGCTCTGCAAGCAGGATTACTCGTGGATGGCGAACGTCGTCAACATGGCCGCGCTCGCGTGGCCGGAGAAGGCCATGGAGCGGGCCGTCTACAAGATGGCCAACAGCGCCGCGCCGCAGGCACGGTTTCCCGCGTTTTTCGGGCCCGGCCACGACTGGCTGCCCGACCACAACTGGGGCGGCAGCGGCATGACCGGCATCCAGGAGATGCTGCTGGCGCCCGAGCCCGGTCCGCGCGGCAAGCTCCACCTCTTTCCCGGCTGGCCGGCGGCGTGGGACGTGGACTTCAAGCTGCACGCGCCGGGCCAGACGGTGGTCGAAGCCGCGCTGCGCGGAGGGAAGATGGTGTCGCTGAAGGTGACGCCGGAAACGCGCGGCAAGGACATCGTGAACTGGCTCGGCATGACGCCCGCCTACGCGCCCCCGCCTCCACCCTTGAGCCAGGGCAGGCCGGTCGCGGTTTCCAGCCAGTTCGCTGAGGCCGGCTACGACGCGGCGCGGGCGGTGGACGGCGACCTGAAGACGCGCTGGGCCTCGGACTTTCAGGCGCGCTCCGGCTGGCTGGCGGTGGACCTCGGCGAGGAACGCGAGATCGGCCGGGTGTGGATCTCCGAAATCGAGTGGCCGGAAACGCGCGAGTTTGCCATCGAAGTGAAGCAGGGCAATGCGTGGCGGGCCGTCGCCCGCGGCTCGACCATCGGCGCGGACAAGTCCATCGAGTTCCCGCCGGTGCGCGCCCGCGAGATCCGGCTCAACGTCTCCAAGGCCGAACGGCCGATCAACATCAACGAGTTCCAGGTGTTCGCTCGCGCGGCGGAACGATGAGACTCGCGGCGCCGGTCCTTCCCCTGTCAGGCCAGCGCCGGCCCGGGCACCGGGACCCACCGGGGGCACTTCACCCCAACCGCGCCGCTCACCGGCCCGCGCGCGGGGCTGTTAGGTCGGCGAGGCCCTCCGGGGTGAAGTCGCGGTCGTGGTAGGCGACGCCGCTCACGCTGCGGCTGCCCTCGATCCCGGTGCTGGAACCGCTGCCGGCGCGGCGGACGAGGAGGGCGGCGGGGATGTGCCGGCCCTGGTCGTCCTTGACGACCTTGCGGGTGTCGATGCGGGCCGCGAGGCGGCCGGAGGCGAGGTACTTCTCGACCCGGAGCGGCACGCAGCGCCGCAGGTCGATCCAGCTGCGGACGCGCGCGCAGGAGGCCCACTGGCCCTGGCCCGGGCGGGACTCGAGGATCTGGCAGTCCACCCCGTCGACGGGTTCGCTGCCGGCCAGCGACTGCTGGCGCCAGGCGTAGAAGTCCTCGACCGCGTCGGCCAGCGTCAGGTCGGTGCCGAAGAGGCCCTGCTTCAGGTCGGCCGCGGCGAGCGGGCGGCGGGTGCCGGGCGGCACGAACAGGACGCCGCCGGGCGCGCGGTCGCCGCGCTTGCGCAGCAGCACCGCCTCGCCCTTCCGTTCCCGCGGCCACAGGAGCTGATAGACGAGCTCGGTGCCGGTGGCGGAGCGGCGCGCCTTGACCTGCAGCTGGAGCACGGCCCGGGTGGCGCCGGCAGGGTCCCTGACCTCCGCGCGCAGGCGCACGAACGAGGCGCCGTCGCGGCGGATCGCGCTGAGCCGCGCGGCGAGCTCCTGCGCCGGGGGCGCGGGCGGCGGGGGCGCGGCGGCGCGCGCCGCGAGGGCGAGCCCGCACGCGGCGGCGAGCAGGACGGCGCAGGCGGGGGCTGGCGTTGGCGGGATCATGGCGTTGGACGGGGAAACCGCGGTGGCGGGGGTCAACTGCGGATCGCCAGGCCGGGCGCGAGCCGCGAGCTGCGCCACGCCGGATAGAGGCCGCTCAGCACGCCGACGGCGAGCGCGATGAGCACCGAGATCGCCAGCAGCCCGGGGCTGAGGTCGGGCTCCAACAACCCGCGGATGGCGGGCGCCGCCCCGAGCAGTTCCACCCCGAGCGCGCCGGCCGCCACCCCGAGGACGCCGCCGGCCGCGCCGAGCAGGGCGGATTCCGACAGCACCAGGCCGACGATGCGGCGGCGCTTCCAGCCGAGGGCCAGCAGCACGCCGATCTCGTGGGTGCGCTCGAAGACGGTCATCAGCATCGTGTTCATCACCCCGAGGACCCCGACCATGACCGCGAGCAGCGAGGTGGCCCAGCTCATCGCCTCGGCGATCCGGAAGCCGCTGGCGCCGCTGATGACGTCGCTGGCCACCGCCGCGCGCCCCTCGGGGAAGGCCGCGCCGATGGCGTCGAGCAGCTGCCGGGTCTCCTCCGCGCTGGTACGCGGCGCGAGCCGGATGTTGATGAAGTTGATCTTCCCCTCATTGGCAGTGACCGCCTGCAGCTGGGGCAGCGCCATGATGATCGCGCCGTTCTCGACGACCGCTTCGCCGTCCACGATCCCGACGACCGTGAAGTCTTGGATCTCGACCTGCACCACGTCGCCGACCTTCTTCTTGAGCACTTCCGCCGCGAGGCGGCCGAGGACCACCGCCGGCTCGCCGGGATCCCGGGGCATGCGCCCCTCGACCAGCCTCAGGTGCCGCCAGGTGAAGCCGCCCCACTCGCGCGCCGACACCACCACCATCGGCGCGTCCTCGACGCTCAACAGCTGCACCAGCAGCCCGGTGGCCTCGGCGACGTGAGGCAGGCGGGCGACCCGCTCCTTCACCGCGGCGTCGAACGCCGACGGGACCAGCCCGCCGCCCAGGTTGCTGACCACCACGTCGGTGCCGCGCGCCTTGAAGCCCTTGTCCCAGCTCTTCTCGAAGCCCCATGCGATCCCGACCAGCGCGACCACCGCGGCGATGCCGATGGCGATCCCTAACAGCGTCAGCCCGGTGCGCACCGGGCGGCGCAGCAGGCCGCGGACGACGATGGTGAACCAGGTCATGTCACGCTCCCGGGCGGCGGTCGGCGCCGTGGTCGGGCACCACCTGCCCGTCGATCATGCGGATGATGCGCGAGGCACGGCCGGCCACGGCCATGTCGTGGGTCACCAGCACCAGGGTCATGCCCCGTTCGCGCTGGATGCGGGTGATGAGCTCGAGCACCTGGCCGGCGCTCTCGCTGTCGAGGTTGCCGGTCGGCTCGTCGGCAAGCAGCACCGACGGGCCGTTGGCCAGGCTGCGCGCGATGGCGACCCGCTGCCGCTCGCCGCTGGAGAGCCTGGCCGGCAGGTGGCCGAGCCGGTGGCGCAGGCCCACCGCCTCCAGCAGCGCCACCGCGCGCCGCCTGCGCTCGCGCGGCCGCCAGTCGGCCTCGAACATCGGGATCTGCACGTTCTCGAGCGCGGTGAACACCGGCAGCAGGTGAAACGCCTGGAAGATGAAGCCGACCTCGCGGGCGCGGTACGCCGCCGGGTCGGGCAGCTCGGCGAGCGGCCGGCCGCGGAACAGCAGCCGCCCCGCGGTCGGGCGGTCGAGGGCGCCAAGCATCTGCAGCAGCGTCGTCTTGCCGCAGCCGCTCGGGCCGGTGACCGCCACGAACTCGCCCGCCTCGACCGCGAGGTCCACGCCGCGCAGCGCCTGCACCTGGCCGGCGTCGAACTCCTTCCTCAGCCCCGCCGCCTCGAACACGTGCGCGGGCCTCGCGGGATCGTCTGCCGGTGCGGCGGGCGGCATGGGCGTGGCGGGATCGTCTGCCGGTGCCACGGGCGGCATGGGCGTGCAACCGGCAACCGAGTGCCGCCATTGGACTAATCCCGCCGGCCCGCCTTGGCAAGCGCGCAGGAGGGCCATGAATTGCCGGTCCCGAATGGCGCGCATGCGGCATTCGAGGGTACTCTGGAGTGCACAACCAGAAGGCTGATTTAGGCTGAGTTGGGGCTTGGCATGGCCCCGGGGAACGCGTATCCTCCGTACGAACCGCTGCCGCCGGAGGCACGCCGGGCGTGGCCCGGGGTTCGGCCGGCACCCGCGGGGACTGCACCGTTTACCCCGGCACACCGATGAAACAGGCACTCCTCATCCCCACCGTCTGCGGCGCCTTGGCCGCGCTCGCGCCCGCCGCGGTCACCCTGACCTTCGACACCGGCACCGACGGATTCGCCCTCGCCTCCGGCGCCCCGGCCGGCAGCAGCGTCGCGCACAGCACTTACAACGGCGGCTCGCTGGCGGTCACCGCCCCGACCGGCTGGCAGAGCCCGATCGCGGTGTTCGACCTCCACTGGGCGAACCCGGCGGTCTGGGCCGAGTTCCAACTGGCCCGCCAGAACGGCGGCACGATCAGCTACACGATGACGATCGTCCCCGGCGAGCAGGGCACGCTCGGCTGGTTCGAGCCGATCCACATCGCCAATTCGCCGTCGGTGTGGGACCAGAACCTCGGGGGCAGCTCGCCGATGCTGACCCAATACGGCGACCCCTCGTCGGTGGTCAGCAAGGACATCACCTTCTCGATCGTCGTCAGCGACGAGGCACCCGCCAACGACGGGGTCGCCCAATACGCCACCGCGACCGACTGGCAGGAGGTCATGCTCGGCCTCAATTCCGGTGACACGGATGGCGGCGGCGGCACCTTCTACATCGACAACTTCACCGTCACCGCGGTGCCGGAACCCTCGGCCCTCCTCCTGCTCTGCCCGCTGGTCGCAGCCTCGGCGCTGCGCCGCCGCCGGCACTGAAGCCCCGACCCATGCCGCGGCGCAGCCGCCGCGGGACGGCCACAGCCCTTGGGTGACCGCCATGGGTCGGTGGCCGAGTGCCCTGGTGACGGGGCGGCTCACGGAACACGGGAAACGGCGCGCCATTCCTGCCTGGCCCCTTGTGGGTGCCCATGTTCTAGGGCAACGCCTCGACCCTCACGCGGTAGAAGCGGGCGGGCGGACGGCTGGTGGCCGGGTCGGTGAAGGACAACGCCGCCTGGCCCGGGCCGGCGACGATCCGCGAGCCGGGCAGGCCGGCGTCCCACGGGCCGGCAGGTGCGGCCGACCACAGGACCTGATAGACCCTGCCGGGCACGCACGACCAGGTGACGGCTGCCGCGCCGTCCTGGGTGCGCGTGATCGCGAGGATGCGGAACGAGCTGGCCGGGTCCCTGGGGTGGGTGCCGGCCACGTATTCGTTCCCGTTGTCCTGGCCGTCGCCGTCGTCGTCCGCACCGGGCAGCGCCGACGAGGCGTCGCCGAAGTATGCGATCTCCCACCAATCCGGCAGGCCGTCGCCGTCGCTGTCCAGGTTGGCGTTGAAGACGGCGGTGTAGGTGACGCCGGCCGCGGGGACCGGTGCGGCGGCGGTGTTGACCGTCAGGGTGCGGCTGGTGTTGCCGGCGAAGGTGGCGCCGTCCCTGAGCCACTGCTCGAAGGGGCGGCCGAGGTCGTCGGTCGTTGGAGCTGTTAGGGCGACCTCGCTCTTGGCGACGAAGTGGAACTGTGCGCCGGCGGGTCCCGCGACGAAGGCGGGGCCGTTGCCGAAGTTGTCGCGGCGGCCCCAGCTGAAGCCCGCGGGCCCGGTCGGCTCGGCGGTCATGACGGTGATGCGGCGGTTGGCGAGGCCGAGCAGGCCGGCCGAGTAGCGGACGACGAGCGGGTCGAGCCGGGCGCCGAAGTAGTCGTGGAGGTGGGCGGTCATGGCGCTGCCGTCGGGGTGGCAGAACGGGTAGCAGTAGCGGTTGTAGCTGCCGGACGTGTCGCGGCCGAGCTCGCGCAGGTCGAAGAAGAACCGGCCGGTGGTGCGGGCGCCGTCGTCGTCGTTGTCGCCGCCGACGGCGAGCTTCGAGCTGTCCTGACAGCCGGCCGCCCAGCCGCCGTCGATGAGGGAGCCGCTGCCGCACGCGCTGAAGTCGTCGACATCCGTCCAGCTCATCCAGCGGAAGACGCTGCCGTTCCGGTCGGTGATTTCGAAGTAGTCGTCGAGCCACCCGTTGATCCAGCGCACGTTGCCCGGGAACATGGCGTGGAGGGCGTTTGCCTGCGGCCCGACGTAGCCGTCGGAGAACGTGGTCCCGGTGGTCGAGGGCGCGGTTGCGGCCCCGCTGCCGCTGCTGGTGCCCATCACCACCTCGCCCCAGAACGTGGCCCGGAAATAGGTGGTCCACGCGAGGACTTCCGACCAGCCGCGGATGTCCTCGTTGTTCTTGTTGGGGCAGCTGTTGTCGAACCGGTATTGCAGGCGCTGGGCGGTGAACGGGTCGAGGTTGGCGGTGGCTTCCGGGGCGAGCGTGTCGCTGTGGAGCGGGGCGCCGGCGCCGGCCAGCAGGGTGCGGAGGTACGGGTCGTTCGCCTGCCAGTAGGCCTCGAACTTGCACGACTCGGTGGCGTGCTGGAGGGCGAACACGTGCAGCGGCGAGGTCATGTCCTGGACCAGGTGGGAGGCCCGGCCGAGCCAGTGCCACGCGCCCGAGCCGTCGCCGCCGTCGAGGTTGCCGGCGAGAAAGGCGCTGGTCATGTTGTTCCAGCGGTCGACGGCGGCGGCGCGCGCGGTCATGCCGGCCAGCGGGAACTTGCCGTCGGTCAGGGGATTGTAGGCGTGGTCGAGCGAGCGGATGCCGTCGTCCTCGTCGGCAGCGCCTTCGCGCATCCTGGCGGCCTGGGCGGCGGTGAACGCGAGCGGCGTTGCCAGCTCGCCCGCCTTGGCGGCGCCGTAGTCCATCAGCGTCTGGTGGGTCGCCGTCTCGTGGCCGGAAGCGGCCGCGGCCACCAGCGGGAGCAGGATGACAGGAGCCAGTTTCACTCCCGGGCCTCCATGTTCAGATAGGCGCGCGACCGCTCGCCCAGCCGCCCGCCGCCGGCGGCGAGCGACTGCACGAACGCGCGCCCTTGGTTGCCGCCCTGCTCGAGCATCGCGCGCAGGATCCAGGTGGCCGTCAGGTGGTCGGCGCGCGGCAGGGCGTCGCGCAGCACCGCCAGCTTGCCGGCCGCGGGGCGGCCCCGCATGCGGCACTCGAGGACCGCCTGGGCGGCGGCCGCGCGCACCGCCTGGTGCGGGTCGCGCGCGGCGAGTTCCGGCAGCGGCCCGCTGACGCCCGCCGCGCCGAGCGCGCCGCAGGCTTCCTGCCGGACGAGGTAGTCCTCGTTGGTTAGGGCCGCAAGCAGGAACTCCCGGTCCACCGCCTCCCCGAGCTCCGCCAGCGCCCGGGCCGCGAACAGGCGCACGTGGATGTCGTCACTCCGCGTGCAGGCACGGATCGTGCCGGCAGCCTCGCCGTAGTGCATCCTCGCAAGCGCCGCGATCGCCGCCAGGCGCATGCCGACCGGGCAGTCGTCGCCGGCCAGGATCGCCGTCACGGCCGGCCCCGCCGCCCGGTCGCCGAGGGCGCCGAGGGCGTGCAGCGCGCCTTGCCGGGGCAGCCAATGCCGGCGCTGGTCGCACGCCAGCGCCACCAGGTCGTCGCGCGTCTCCGGCCACGGGCAACAGCGCAGGAACTTCGTGAGCGTGAATTGCTCGGCCGCCTCGCCGTCGCGCAGGCGCGCCTTCACCAGCGGCAACGCCTCCGCCTTCCGCGCCGCCAGCGCCTGGAACGCTTCCTGCAGTTCCCTCCCGCCAGTCGTGCAGGTGGCGCGGCGGACGACCTCGGCGGCCGCCGGCGAAGCCACCGCTGGTTCCGCCGCGCCGGCTGAAGACGTGGCCGCAACCGCCACCAGCACGGTGAGCGGAACGATCACCGGAAAGGCACCCGCGCGGATTTTCATGGGGGTTGGGGGATCACGGCCGGCGACGGGAATCCGCCGGCTGCGGACACTTTTCCCGACCGCCTTCACGATAGGCACTCGGACGGGCCTTGGAAAGGGCGATTTGCCCTCCGGGGCCGGCGCCAACGACCGCAGCAGGAGCGACGAGGGCTGGCTGGTTCCCGGCGGCGACGGGCGCAGCCGGCCGCAACCCGCGATTCCCGCCTTGCCCCGCCACCCGCCGCAGAGAAAATTACTGCTCAATCGCACACCCACACCCCGTATTTGTCCCACCCCCCGGCGCAGGGTAGCGGTCCGTGATGGAGCAACCGGGACTCGATTTCCTGTGGCCGGCGCCGGCGAAGCGCGCCGCCACCCTGCCGGCCTGCCTCGGCGCGGACAACGCCACGTTCTGGGACGACATCTGCGACGTGCTGCTCGACTCCGACCCGGACCCCCTGCATGCCGAGGTGGTCCGCCGGTGGCTCCGCGAGCAGGTCGAGGAGGACCTCCGGCAGCGGCTCGCGCATGGCAACGGCCGCCACCTGGTGACGTGGGCCTGCCAAGTGGCGCCGCGGATGACATGGAAGCTGCCGTGCAGCCGCGCCAACCCGCCACCCCGCCACCGCCGCCGGATCGTCGCCGTCCTGTTGCCGCACAAGCTCCAGCAGCTGGAGCGCGAGATGGCCAGGCTGGCCTTCAGCTGGCGGTTCCGACCGGTCGCCGCGCCGCGGGACGAAGCGGACGATGGTCCGGTCGACGGCCCCGACGGTGATCGGCATCCCGGGCACGCCCCCGCGTGAACCACCCCCGCCGCCACGGCCGGATCCGCTACCCGTTGGCCTGGATCAGCCTGGCCTCGGCCGCGACCCGCTGCTTCAGCTCCGCGGGCGCCAGCACCTTCGCCTTTCCTCCCCAGCTGAGCGTCCAGCGGACCAGTTCCTCGAGCCGCCCGACCTCGAAGCGCACCTCGACCCGGGTGGACCTGGCGTTGAGCGGGCTCACCTGCTGGCTCGGGTGCCAGCGCCGCTCCTGGACGAGCTGCGCCGCGTAGCCGGACAACTCGATCCGCACCTCCTGCTTGAACCCCGGCCGCTCCGGGTCCACCCACACCCCGAATGAGCTGCCGAGGTAGGCCACCCCGTCGAAGTCGTCCGGCACCTCAAACTGCGTCTTGAGCACCTTCAGCCCCCGGATCCGCGGCAACGCGAAGGTGCGCAGCGCCCCGCGGTCGAGGTCGCGCCCGATCACGTACCAGCACTGGTCGACCTCGCCGAGGTGATACGGCTGCAGCCGCCGCGGCTCGGTTCGCTCGCCGCCGAGCTTGCGGTAGCCGAACGCCACCTCGCGGCGCCTGACCACCGCCTCGGCCAACCGGCCGAACAGCCTGAGGTCCAGCTTGGCCGCGGCCGCCGGCTTGCGGGAGAGCGCCCGGTCGAGGTCGTCCCAGCGGAACTCGATCCGCCCGTCGATCGCTCGGGTGAGCCGGCCGAAGATCTCGCGCATCGTCGCCTCCAACTGCGTGCCGCGCACCGTCTCGATCGCCTGCCGCGCCAGAAACAGCCCCGCCAGCTCCCCGGCCCCGACCTCGAACACCGGAAAGGTGCTCACGTCCTCGGTGTAGTGGTAGCCATGCTGCTGCTGGTCGTATGCGAGCGGCAGCCCGAGCCGGTCCTGCATGAAGGTCACGTCGCGTTGGACCGTCTTCTGGGTGACCTCCAGCTCCTCGGCCAGGATCCGGCAGTTCGGGTAGCGCCCCTCGGCGATCGCCTCATGGATCCGGTAGATCCGCTCCATGGCCCCCCGCGCCATCCCCACCCGCACCGGCTGCGCCGCCTTCCCTGGCTGCCGCGCCTTCCCGACCCTGTTTCGCCTGGCCATGGGACCAGTATTCATGTTGCCGGCGGGCTGACAAGCGTGCACGCAACCAGCCTCGTGAGCCCCACCCGGATGCGGATCGACTTCGAGGGCAGGGCCAACTGCGCCTATCAGGTAAAATCCCCGGCGGACCTGCGGGAACGGGTTCTCACCGGCGCCGTGACCGTGGCGGCGGACGGGCTCACCACCAATGACACCGGCGGCGGCCGCGGCGCCGGATTCGTCGAGTTCGACATCACCGTGCCCGGCCGGCAGTTCTATCAAATCCAGGGACCTTGAGCCTTGCGGTTCGCGGCGAGTGCCCGATCGACGGCTCCCACGAGACGCTCCACAACGACGGGGCCCGCGGCGCGCGCGGCTGCGAGAGGCCTTAAGAACCAGAGTTCATGAATGTTAGGCCATGTTTTCGAATCAGGCATCCCGTTTCGGGCTTGATTGATGATTGCTGATTGTTGAAGTGAGCTTGCGCGGTGCAGGGGCTCGTTCTCACGCGCACATCAAAAATCAACAATCATCAATCATCAATCATCAATGCTCCCAAAATCCGGGGCTCGCCTCGTTAGAACCCCTTCCGGCTCGTCCTCAAGCGTTCCCTCCGCCTCACCACCCCCCTGCGCACCCCGCCGCAATGACCTCCAAACAGCTCGTGACCGCCGCCCTCGCCGGCCAGCCCGTGCCGCGCGTTCCCACCGGCCCGCTGGCCGTGCACTTCTGCGCGGGGCATGCCGGCTACACGCTGCGCCAGTATACCACCAGCGCCCGGATCATGGCGGAATCGGTCATCCGCTACTGGGAGCGCTTCCGGCCCGATGCCGTGTGGCTTTCGGCAGACACCTGGGTCAACGCCGAAGCGATGGGGGCCGAGGTCGGCGCCATCACCGACGACCAGCCCTTCGGCGCGCTCGGCGGGCCGCTCGTCGGCTGCGCCGCCGACATTGACCGCATCCCCGCGCCCGATGTCGGCTCGCAGGGCCGTTACCCGCTCATGTTGGACGCATTGGAACGGATTGTGTCGGCCCTGGGCGATGAGGTGTTCATCGTCGCGTGCATGGACCAGTATCCGTTCTCGCTTGCCGCGGCGCTGATGGGCATCAACGAGATCATGCTCATGCTCTACGACGACCCGCCCTTCGTTGCGGCATTGCTTGAGCGGTGCACGGAATACGTCCTCGCCTACGGCACCGCGCTGGCAGCCGCCGGGGCAGACATGCTCAGCGGCGGCGATTCGCCCGCCGGGCTGGTGGGGCCGGCCTTGTACGAGGAAGGCGTCCTGCCCGCGGAGCGCGGCCTGCTGGCGCGGCTCAAGGGCGCCGTCGGGATCCCGACTTCGTTGCACATCTGCGGCAACGCAACTGCCATCCTGCCGCTGATGGCGACGTCCGGCGCCGACGTGCTGGAACTCGACCACGCCGTGGACCTGGCACACGCGTGCCGCATCGTCGGCCCGGGCATCGCCCTGTGGGGCAATCTCGATCCGGTGTCGGTGCTCGCCCGCGGCACGCCGGAAGTGGTCCGGGCACATGCCGCCGCCGCCATCGCCGCCGCGGCGGATCACCGGCGTTTTGTCCTCAGTTCCGGCTGCACCCTGGCGGTCGAGACCCCCGCGGCCAACATCGACGCACTGATCTCCGCCCAAGGCAGGCCGCTCGCGCTCCACACCGGATAAGCCTTCGCTTTCCGCTTTTCCGGCCGGACCACGGCAACCCTCTGGAACCGAACGCGTTGCGACATGCGCCGGAACCAGGGCCTGCAGGCCCGATGTCGCGGGCCGACTTGCCGGCCCGGGATCGTGACCCGTGGAGCCGTCCCAAACGAATCACTGCAACACTGTCCTTCATTGCCCACGTAAGGTTTGGCATGAGTCAGCCTCTCGCACGTGCGCTCCTCGTCGTTGCGGCCGCATCGTCCGGCGTCACCGCGGCGACGGCCATCCCCGATGCGGAAACAGCGCGGATCGCGGCCTTGCGCGCGTCGCCGAACGGTTTCCCGCCGCCCGATCCGGCGCGCGTCGCGGAGATCGCCGCGTGGCTTGCGCCCGCGCCGCACGGCCTTGGGCGTCCTGCCACCGACCGCGGCGCGTGGGACCGCCTGGCCGCGCTGCCCGAAGCCGCCGGGATCCTGCGCGGCGCGGAACAGGCCCTCAACACGCCGCCGCCGGACCTGCCTGACGACCTCTACCTCGAGTTCACCACCACCGGCAACCGCCGCAACTACGAGCGGCCCTACGGCCTGCGTTCGCAGCGGCTCGCCGCGTTGCTGCTGGCGGAGTGCCTCGAGGACAAGGGCCGCTTCCTGCCCGCGCTCGAGCGCGACCTGCTCGCGGTCTGCGACGAGCGGAGCTGGACCATGCCGGCCCACGATGCCGACCTCGGGAATTTCAACGGCACGCGCCTGACGATCGACCTCGGCTCGTCCGCGCGTGGCTGGCTGCTCGCCGATGTGGCGAGCTGGCTCGGCCATCGCCTCACGCCCGCCGTGCGTGGGCGGCTGCGCGGCGAGGTGCGGCGGCGCGTGCTCGATCCCTACCTGACCGCGGTGCGGAGCGGCAACATCAACGGCAACTGGTGGATGCGCTGCAACAACAACTGGAATGCCGTCTGCTCCGCCGGCGTGGCCTGCTGCGCCATGGCGCTGCTTGAGCCGCGCGAGGAGCGCGCCCTGGTGCTTGCCGCCACCGAGTTCTCCAATCCCCTCTTCATCAGCGGCTTCACCGACGACGGCTACTGCAGCGAGGGCATGGGCTATTGGAACTACGGCTTCGGCCACTACGTGACGATGGGGCTCGCCGTGCGCGCGGCCACCGGCGGCCGGCTCGACATCCTCACGGGCGACAAGTTGCGGCGCATCGCCGCGTACGCCAAAGGCTATCAGATCCAGCCGGGCCGCTCGCCCTGGTTCGCGGACGGCGGCGGCGCGCCGAGCCACGAGGTCTGGGCGCTCATGCGGCAGGTCTACCCCGAGGCCGTGCCGCCCGACACCCCCGCGCTCGCACTGCTGAAGGGTGGGCACGCCACCATCGGGCTGCGGGCCTTCGGACAGGAGCCGCCGCCGGCCGCGCCCGCGGCGGAGGACTTGCCGATCCGCACCCATTTCCAAGACGCGCAGGTCCTGATCACGCGGTCCGGCGGCGCGCCCGGCAGCGCGCCGTTCGGTGCGGCCTTCAAGGGCGGGCACAACGCGGAGCACCACAACCACAACGACGTCGGCTCGTATGCCGTCGTGCTCGACGGCGTCGAGATGCTGGGCGACCCCGGCGGCGAGGTCTACACGCGGCGCACCTTCAGCCGCGAGCGGTACGACAGCCCGATGCTCAACTCCTACGGCCACCCGGTGCCGGTGGTGGCCGGCCAACTCCAGACGACCGGGCGGAGCTCCGCCGCGCGGGTGCTGGACGCCTCCTTCGCCGACGCGCGCGACCGCTTCGAACTCGACCTCGCGGCCGCATACCGCGTGCCCGGGCTGGCCTCGCTGGTGCGGACCTTCACCCATGACCGGACGGCGCGCGCGGTCTCGATCAGCGACGAGGCCCGCTTCACGACCCCGCAGACGTTCAGCGTGCCGATCATCACCTATCGCGACGTCGTGCGCAAGGACGACACCACGCTCCACCTCCATGACGAACAGCGCGGCGTGGAGGTGAAGATCGCCGCCGAAGGCGGGGCCTGGCGGCTGATGGACGAGCGGCTCGAGAATCCCGGCAAGCCCTCGCCGCGCCGCCTGGCCGTGACGTTCGACGCGCCCGTCACCACCGCCCGCGTGCGGGTCACCGTCACCCCCCTGACCGGATTCTAACCATGGGAGCCGGGCAGGTCATTCATCGGCCGCCACGCGGAAGCCGACATCGTGGATCGCCTGCGTCGGTTCGTAGTGGTTGCGGAAGGCGGCGCGGGCGCGCTTGGGGCGGTCGAGCCAGGAGCCGCCGCGGACGACCTTGCGCGCGGGCGCCCCGGCGGGGGCGTGGTCCGATGCGGTCCACTCGGCAACGTTGCCGTGCATGTCGTGGAGACCCCACGGGTTTGCCGCGAACGTGCCGACGGGCGCCGCGACGCGCCAGTGGTCGTCGAAGCGGGTCTCGGAGGCGCGCCACGGCGGGAGCGCCGTGGGCACGTGGGGATAGAACACCGCGTGGTGCGTGGCGTCGGAGAGGTTCTCGCAGGCGCTGAAGTCGCTGTCGTTCGTGCCATACCACAGCGGGGTTGTGGTGCCCGCGCGGCAGGCGTACTCCCACTGCTCCTCGGTGGGCAGGGCGAAGCGGCGGCCGGTGCGCTCCGCGAGCCATGCGCAGAAGGCGGCGGCCTGTTGCCATGACACGCGCACCACGGGCTGCTCGGGACGGTTCAGGGTGAACCCGCGCTCGTCGTCGCCGAACTGATAGGCCTCGCCGGTCTCCAGGCCGCTGTCGTGCGCGGGGTCGAAGCGCCGGAACTGCGCGTTGGTGACCTCGCAGCGCCCGATGAGGAAGCCCCGGTCGAAGCGGACCGGGCGCGCGGGCGCCTCGTTGGGCAGCCCGTGGTCGGTGCCCACGACGCACTCGCCGGGCGGCACCCGCACCAGTTCCAGCGCCACCCCGCCGCCGAGGTCCACGCGTTCCATGGCGGGATTGGCGGGCGGCACGGCGGGCGGCGCCACGGGGCCGCCCATGACCAGCTCGGCGGGCGTCACGGCCGGGGCGGGCGCCTGTTTCTCCAGCACCGGCGCGGGGTGAATCGCCTCGGGATCCTCGTCGATCCCGGCATGCCGCAGGTGCAGCTCGCGCCGCCGCACCGCGCCCTTGAGCGCCAAGTCAAGCTTTTCCGGATCGGCGGCGACCACCTCCTTCCACGTGCCGTGAAAGGGGGCGTTGAGGTCGATCCAGGTGATGATGCGGTCCCACGCCCCGGGGGAGAGGCTCACGCCGTAATGCCCGTCGCGGAGGATCTGGACGAGGCGGCTGGTGTCGGCGTGGAAGGCCCGCGCGGGCAACAGGTGCGCGTCGCTCTCCAGGGTGGGCGTGTGCACCCAGCGGCGCAGCTCCATGTACGACGGCGAGAAGTGCATCTGGAACGCCGAGGGCACCCGCTCCGCCGGCCTGGCCGTTAGATCGAAGGGGCCCTTCCCCGGCGCGTGGCATGCCACGCACGAGGCGTCCAGGACGGGCTGCACCTCGCGCTCGAACGAGAAGCCCCGCTGCGGGCCGTGCCACGGGGCTACGTCGGAGGGCGGGCGCCGGAAGGCCTTTGGGTTCATGCCGGCCAGGCTGGTGTTGTTCTGCCGCTCGTGGCAGCCCACGCACGTGAGCGTCTCGCCGGGCACGCCGGTCATCCAGCTCCGCATGAGCGCCAGCGCCTTGCCATCGGCGTCCAGCGGCTGCACCGCGACGGGGGTCATGGCGGGGATGCGGAAGTACGCCGAGCCGTCGTCCTCCACCGGGACCGTGCCGACGATCTTCTTCACGTCCCATGGTCCGTCCAGCCCCACCCGGTCCGGCTCCGCGCCGAGCCCGTGGAAGGTGAAGTCATAGCTGATGAGCCGCAGTGACTTCACGGAGCCCCGGGGCACCCCGGCCAGTCCGGGGCCGGCGTGGACATCGGCGAGCATGATGTCCGACGTGGTCATCCCCGGTTCCACGACGTCGGGGATCACCGGGGGGCGCGGCGTCCTGCGCAGGGCGATCGGCTCGAACATCGCCTGGCCCGGCTCCTCGCAGAGGAGCGTGAAGTTGTCGAACACGTCCACCAGATAGACGCCCCAGAGGGCGTCCCACGCGGGGCGGCAGGACACGAGGAAGTACTTGTCACTGAGGGCGTACGGATGCAGGAACCGGGGCCAGCTGGTGGAGATGAGCCCGTCGAGGATCACGGGCTCCACCTTCTCGCCGAATCCGGGGATCCGCTGGACGACGCCGTTCGCCTCGGTGCGGCCGAGCGTCGGGTCGAGGACGACCAGCTCGCCCTGGCGGGGCTCGTCGTGGTGGCCGCCCACGATGGTGACCACCTTGGTCGGGTGGCCCGGCACGGGGCGCGCGAAGAACATGGCCGTCGGCCAGAAGGAGTTGCTGCCGTAGTACTCCGCCTGGCGGCTGCCGTCGGGGTTCATGCTGAAGAGCAGGCGCGTGAAGGCGTGGGCGATGTCCGCGTACTCCCAGCGCTGATAGAGAACCCGCCCGTCGTTGAGCACCGCCGGGCACCAGTTGTGGTCCTGGTCGTTCGTCAGGCGGCGGATGCCGCCGTCGAGCCCGCGCAGGTAGAGGTTGGCCACCTTGGACCGGCCGCCGAGGCAGGGCACGCCGACGATCGGGGCCGTCGAGGTGAACACGATGCGGTCGTCGGGCAGGTAGCACGCGTCGTAGTTGTGGATGTCCGGGTCCTCGATCAGGGGCACCGGTGCGCAGTGCCCGTCGGCGAGGCGCAGCTCCATGACGTTCCATTTGCCGGTGGCGTCGGGCATCGAGAAGAGCATCCGTTCGGCGTCCCAGTGCAGGTCGAGGTCGCCGAGGTACACGTCGGCGGGCGGCGTGTAGAGGGTTTCCGGCGCGGCCCCGGGCGTCCTGTAGTCAAGCGAGACCACGGTGTTCCGGTATGCCGCGGGGGGCAGGTCGTCGTTGCCGTGGGAGTTGTGGAGCAGGCCGGGGTTGTCGGCGGAGCGCCGGATCATCAGCAGGCGGTCGAAGTCCAGCAGCGGGTTGGCCAGCAGCGCCTCGCGCTGGAGGGCGGTGAACCGCTCGACGATCCCCGCGTGGGCGCCCGGGCCGCCCCCGGCGGGGAGGGCGTCGTGTTCCGCCTTCAGCGCGTCCAGCCGCTCCAGGAACCCCGCGCCGCCGGGGTAGGCTTCCGGGCCTGACATCGACAGGTCCTCGACGGCCATGCGGAGGGCGCGCCACTGCTGTTCCGCGACGCCGGGCGTTGCGGGGTGCCGGCGCGCGGGGAACCTGGTGCGGATCGCGAAGGGCACCCAGGTGTCCGGCGCGGCCAGATAGCCTAGCAGGTTGGCCGTGAGCCGGAGCAGGTTCCCCCGGTGGGGATTCCCGAGGTCCGCGTAGTCGGGCCAGCGCCAGCCGAACACGATGATGCGGCCCCCGCCCACGGCGTACTCCGCCAGCGGGCGCTCCACGCCGCGCGGGGTGTTCCCCAGCACCATCGCCGCGCCGGGGCCGCCCCAGTAGAAGTCGGCCAGCGCCCGGCACCCGCCCGCGCTCAGCCAGATGCGCCCGTCCCCGACCGGCAGCCCGGCGAAGGCCGGGTGGGAGGGTTCCTCCGGCACCAACGCGGCCGGGTCGCGGTAGTTCTCGATGTCCCGCCGCTGCGACCGGATGTAGGTCTCCACGCCGAGGTTGTCGATGAGCGCCAGCGCGCCCCCGGAAAGCAGCACCCCGCCGCCGTTCCCGGCACAGGCCCGGAGGGCGGCGACCGCCGCGCCTTGGTACATCGCGTTGCGGGCAATCGCATCCCCCTGGTGGTACCACACCACCTGGAACTCCTCCAGTTTCCGGACGCCGCCCTGCAGGTCGTGGAACTCCCCCGAATCCTGCAACAGCAGCAGCGTGGCGTTCCCCAGCGTCCGCGCCGCCTCCCACGCGCCCCGCTCATGGGGCCCGATCTTCTCCCCGGCACTCTCCGCGCTCAGAAAGGCAATCTCCAAGGGGGCGGCGGACGCGGCGCCCACGCATCCCGCCAGGATGGCGATCGTTAGGATCGGCAATCGCTTGTTCATGGTTGTGCAACCCCGCCCCGGCTCCGTCAGCCGGCAGGCCTGCGTCGGGCTGCCCGGGAACCCGGGGCCTGTTCCTGCAGTCGATCCGCCTGCCGACGCCGGCTGCGGATACGTGGTTCGGAAGGAAGGCTATTCCTGGTCTTCCTCCTTGTCCCGCTTGCGGCGGCGTTCCTTGGCGGGCTCTTCCTCCTCGTCCGTGGCTTTCATCGCGGCCAGTTCAGCCTTGCTCAGCGCGCCGTCGTTGTCCTTGTCCCATTCCTTCATGATCTCGTCGCGCTTGCGCTCGGTCAGCTTTTCCAGCTCCTCCTTGCTCAAGGCCCCGTCGTCGTCCTTGTCGTAGCGCTTCAGCAGCCGCTCGGGGTCGGGAGGCCGCGGGGAACGCTTCTTCCGCTCCGGCTGCTGTTCCGGGTCGGCTGCCAAGGCAACCGTTAGTCCGAGCCCGAGGCAGAGCAGGCCGGCCAGCATGGTCAGTTTGGTGGGCATGGTTGTGGTGGCGGCAGTCCGACCGCCGAATCGATTCAATCCCGGTCGGCCCGGTTTGTCCCGCGAAAAGCACGGGCATCCTGCGCAGTGGTGGACTCCGCCGATAGTCCCGGCCTGGCCCGCGCGTTGTTCTCCCCGTGGGACCGCCAGCGATCCTCCTGCTCCGCACGCTCCCCGCCTGGTCCGCCGCCTGGCGGGTCAACCCGGCGGCGACAGGTCGGCGGCCAGGCCGTTCGCCACCCTGCCCCCTTTCGATCATGCACAGGACCATCATCGGACTCGTTCTCATCTCTGCGTGGCTGGGGCTGCCCTGCCAATGCGCAGCAACTGACACGCCGCGGGCAGCGAACTGCGATATCCGGGTGGATTGGCCGGCCTTCCTCGGCCGCCACGACCCGGTCTGGGAACTGCTCCCGGCCACCTTCGATCACGGCGCGTTCCTCGGCAACGGCCTGATGGGAACCGTGCTCTACACGGACGGACCGGATCGGCTGCGCTTCGAGATTGGCCGTTCGGACGTGACCGACCACCGGCGCGACAACGCGCGCCTTCCGATCGGCGGCATGGTGCTCAAGACGGCCGGCAAGATCCAGTCCGGCACGATCCGCACCATCCTGTGGGATGCCGAGACGCGCGGCGAGATCGTCACCGAGAAGGGCCTCGTCCGATTCAAGGCGATCCTCCACGCTGACGAGATGGCATTGCTGATCGATTTCGAGACCGAAGGCGGCGAATCAACCGCGACGCTGGCCTGGGAAGCGGCAAAGGCCGAAGTCTTCCGCGACGAGATGAAGAAGATCAAAGGCGAAGAGAATCCGCCGGCCGAGTGTGGGGAACAAGACGGGGCGTCATTCTGCACCCAGCGGCGCGTGGCGGGCGGCGAGTACGCCACCGCGTGGCAGGTGGCGGGCGCGCACCCGAAGCGGCGCCTCACGCTCAGCGTCGCCGACTCGTTCCCCGAGACGACGGCCAAGGCCACCGCGCTGGCGACGGTGCGCCGCGTGGCTGCGCTGCCGGCCGAGCGCCTGGAGCAGAGCCACCGCGCGTGGTGGCATGCCTTCTATCCGGCCAGCTTCCTGTCCGTGCCGGACGCGCAGATCGAGGGGTTTTATTGGATCCAGATGCACAAACTGGCCTGCGCGACGCGTCAGGACCGGCAGGTGATCGACCTGCTGGGCCCGTGGTACCGGCCGACCAGCTGGCCGCGCATCTGGTGGAACCTGAACATCCAGATCGCGTACTCGCCCGTCTATCCCGCCAACCGGCTGGAACTGGGCGAGTCGTTCACGCGCTTCATCGACGCCAAACGCGCCAATTTCGTGCGGAACGCGAAGGAAATCTGGGGCTTCGACGACTGCGCGACCGTGCCGCACACGACCTGTTACGAAGGCCTGCGCGGCGACGGCACCTGCGCCCCGCAGAACTACATCAATCCGGGCGATTTCACCTGGGCGTTGCACCTGTACTGGCAGCAGTACCGCTACTCGATGGATCATGCGCTGGTGACGGACCACGCCAAACACGCGTTCTACCCGCTGCTCAAGGGCAGCGTGAACCTCTACCTGAAGCTGCTCAAGCCCGGCGAAGACGGCAAGCTTCATCTGCCGCGATTGCATTCGCCGGAGTACAACCAAGACGGCGACGTGGACAACAACTACAACCTCTCGCTGCTGCGCTGGGCCTGCACGACGCTGCTGGCGCTCGACGCGCGCTACGGCTTCAAGGATCCCCTGCGGCCCGAATGGGAGCGTGTGCTGCGCGACCTGGTTGCGTACCCCCAGGACGAGAATGGTTTCAGGATCGGCGCGACGGTGGCCTTTGAGCATTCCCACCGCCACTGGTCGCACATGCTGCTGGTCTGGCCGCTGCACCTGCTTTCGACCGAACAGGCCGGGAACAGGGCGCTCGTTGAGAAGACGCTCACGCACTGGCTGACGGTCGAGGGCGGCAAGCAGGTCTTCGGGTGGTCGAGTGCCGCAGCGACGTCGCTCTACGCCAGCATGGGCGACGGGGAGAAGGCCGTCGCCAACCTCCGCGCGCATCACAACAACAAGCGCTTCGTGATGCCGAACACCATGTACATCGAAGGGTCGCCGGTCATCGAGTGCTCGCTGGTTGCCGGCCGGGCGCTGATGGACATGCTGGTGCAGAGTTGGGGCGAGCGCATCCGGGTCTTCCCGGCCGTGCCGGCCGAGTGGAAAGACGCCGTCTTCCACGACCTGCGGGCGGAGGGCGCGTTCCTGGTCAGCGCCGCGCGTCGCGACGGCAAAACGCGGTGGGTTCGCATCAAGAGCCTTGCCGGAGAGCCCTGCCGCATCCGTCCGGGCTTTGACGGCGCGTTCACGGTCTCGCCGGACGGCGTCCGCATGAGCGAAGTCAGTCCGGGCGTCTTCGAGCTTGGCCTCGAGCAGGGGCAGGAGGCGATTCTCACGCAAGATGCGGGCGATCAGCGGCCCGTCGTGGCGCCGTGCGCCTTGCCGCCCGCGAGTGTCAATTGCTGGGGCAGCAAGGCACCCAGGAAGAGTCCGGCGGTCACCGTGCAGGTCGGCCCGGTGCCGAGCCAGGATGCGTCGACCGACGAGACATATCGAGGCTACATCACCGCCATTCCCTGCCATGCCTTGGACCATCGCGACCCGGGCGAAATGGCCGTTTCGCTGATCGGGCAACCCGCCGCCTGTGGGCCGACGCAGACGGGCACGTGGGTGGGCTCGAACTACACGCCCGCCTACTGCGTCAACCAGGTGCAGATGTGGCACGACTTCCGGCCCGAGGTGATCGATCGCGAATTGGCCGCGGCCCGCAGGTTCTACGGCATCAACACGCTGCGCGTGTACCTCCACAACATCAATCACGAGGCCGAGAAGGACCGGTTCCTGGCCAACCTCGACAAGTTCCTTGAGATCTGCCACCGGCACGGCATCCGCCCCGGGCTGACGTTCTTCGACGATTGCCACCGTCACGACGGGATCGAACTGGACAAGCCCACCGAACCGGTCACCGGCTGGCACAACGGCCGCTGGGCCGCCTGCCCGCAGGACCGCGACCGCGAGCCGGAAAACCTGCCGAAACTCCAGGCCTATGTCCAGGACGTGATCCGCGCCCATGCGCGCGACCCGCGCGTGCTGTGGTGGGAGGTGTTCAACGAACCGGACATGAACGCGGGGTTCTCGGTGAACCTGCGCCGCCTGGGCTACGCATGGGCAAAGCAGGTCGAGCCGACTCAGCCGGTGATCTGCTGCTGGGACGACAGCCCGGAGACGGAGATCGTCAACGCGCACAACTACGGTGCCGACTTCAGCACCTGGGACCGGCAGGCCGATCTGAACCCCGACAAGGGCGCGGTCTTCACCGAGGCCGGTGCGCGGTGGTACGCCGGCCGGCCCAGCAGCGGCGAGCCGTGCGAGGTGATCCACTGGCTCGGCCAGCGCCGGGCAGCGGGACGCTATGTGCCGGGCGTGTACCTGTGCTGGGAACTGATGGCCGGCAACTCGAACTGCCGCTGGTACTGGGGTACCCCCGAGGGCACTCCCGAACCGAGCATCCCGTGGTGCGGCCTGATGTGGCCCGACGCCACGCCGGTTTCGCTGGCCGAGGCCGAGGCCATCCGGCGCTGGACGACCGGGCAGAGCCGCGCCTTGTTTTTCGACGATTTCCAGGACGGCCCGCGGCCCGCCCGCGCCGGCTGGGCTGTCTACGGCGCTGAATCCTCCGGCAGCCGCGTGATGCGTTTGGAGCCGGGCCAGAAGATGATCGCCGGCGACCGCGCCTGGAACGACTATGTGCTGGAAGCCGTCGTCATGCTTCACGGCCAGGAGGGAAACGCGGGCGTCGTGTTGCGGGCCAACGACCCCGGCTCGGGGCCCGACCAGATGCGTGGCTACTACGTGGGGTTCGACACGAAGCTGCTCCATGTCGGCAGGATCGACAACGGCTGGAAACCGCTCGGCACGTTCGACCTGGGCAAGCTGGACTGCCGCGTCGTGCCCGGAGCTTGGAACCAAATCCGCGTGGCCGCCGAGGGCCCGAAACTGCGCGTCTGGTTCAACCGGATGCATCCATCGGCTGACAAGGATGCGGGGCTGCGGCTCGAAGTGACCGACCCGTCCGACCCGGTCTTGGCGGGCCCCATCGGGCTGCGGACCTGCGGCACCGCCGCATCGTTCGACAACGTGGTCGTCCTGCCGCTCGATGCACTGCCGACGGCCAACGCCGGGTGAACGCCCAATTCCCAGGCATGGGGACGAACCGCATGACCGCCGAGGTCCTCCACGCACCAGCCAGGGAGAACCAACCGGTCGCACCCCGACCATCCGCACGGATCCGGGTCGGACCACGACAACTCAATGAAACAGAAGGCGTTGCGCGCAAATCGTGGCCGAAAACAGGCCTTGCAGGCACCATTTCCCCCCCCGAATTGTTGGCCCAGGACCGGCACCGGCCCACGCCCCGGGCGAAAACAGCCGATGGGCATCCGGCCCCGAGCCCGCGAAGTGGCTGCCTGCAGCGAGCAACTCGCCCTCTGGGAACCCACAGTCCGACCGCCGAATCGACTCAATCCCGGTCGGCCCGGTTTGTCCCGTGAAAAGCACGGGCATCCTGCGCAGAGGTGGTTTCCGCCGATAATCCCGGCCTGGCCCGCGCGTTGTTCTCCCCGTGAGAACGCCAGCGATCCTCCTGCGGCTGTCCTGCCACCGCGGGGCAACGGGCGCGCCCCAGGTCGGGAACGGCGATCCACGGGTGGATTGGCCGGCCTTGCCCGGCCCCCACGGCCCGGTCGCGGCCAATCCGAATCGCGGATTCCCCGCGCTGATCCTGGGCTGTCTCCTGCTTTTCGTTTCACCGCTCGCCCTCGGCCAATCCTCTCCCGAGGAACGTGACGGCCGGGCCGCGCCGCCCCGGGTTGCGAAGCCGCTCATCGCCGCCTGGAGCTTCGACGAGCCCGCGGGCGCCGCATGTCATGATGCGAGCGGCAACGGATTCGACGCGGCGCCGGAACCGAACCGTGAATCCGGGATCCACAGGGTGTTGGGCGTGTACGGGAACGCGTTGCGCCTTTCCGGCAGCCACGCCCTGTGCCTGGCGGGGAACCTGTCCTTCGACGGACTGGAGAACATCAGCATCAGCGCCTGGGTCATTCCCACCGAGCTGGGCGCCTACCGGGAGATCTTCCGCAAGGAAGATGGCGAAGACCGCGTGCTCTTTTCCTTCCAGGACAACGGCACCCATCTTTCACTCGGCTTGAACGTGGGCGGGTACGTCGAGTGCGATGCCCCGATCGATCCGGCACGGGTGATGGATGGCCGCTGGCACCACGCCGCAGCCACGTTCGACGGCAGCTGGATGCGGGTCTTCCTTGATGGCGTGGAAATCGGCCGAGTGCAGCGATCGGGCAGGATCCAGGCCGGCAAGGCGGCAAAGGGCTACATCGGCTCCTCTCAAGGCACCGAGTGCTTCCAGGGTGTGTTGGATGACTTGCTCATCCATCGCGCCGCACTCACCGCGGAAGAGGTCGCCGCGATGTGGCGCGATGGATGTGAAGTGCTGCAGCGCCGCCGCGGCACGCTCATGCCGCAGGTCGAGGCGATCCTCGCGCCGCCGAATACCTTCGCCACCGCCCTTGCCGGGTGCCGCAGGAGCCTGCTGGAAATGGGTGCCACGCAGGATCCCGAAATGACCTTTGTCCTTGCAGGCCTGCTGAAGGCGAAGTTCCCCGACGATTACGCCAGTTTCCTGCCTTGGACGGGCATCGATCCCTCGCAATGCCTTCTCGCGACGGACGACGCCTTCTTCGCCGACCATGCGACGCGCCTTCTCGACCTGCTCACCGAGTATGAACCCCTAACCGCGGAGCAGTGGCGGCGGCTCACGCCCGGAGAGGCTCGGAAGTGGGCGGAAGTGCGGGAAATCCGCGCGCGATTCGGTGCGCTCCAAGCCGAGGGCGAGGCGGGGCGGTTCTCCCCCGCATGGATCGAAGTGGCGATGCAGGCCGGCAGCCGGATCCAGTACCGGCCGCAGCTCCACGAAGCGGTCGCCCCCTATGTCAAGCCATCCACGCCCGAGACGCGCAATCCCGACCAGCCCGAGGCGCGACAGGCCTTGGAACGGGATTGGCTGCACCAGGCCGGAGCGGAGCCCACGCCGCCGCGAATCCTGGATGAAATCAGGTGGACGCGACGCATCATCGACCGCATCGCCGCAAGACGCCCCGGCGCGGCGGATTTCACCGGCGAGCTCGCCCGGCTTGCGGAACTGGAAACACGGGCCACCGGCCTCAATGCGGGCGTCCCGGCCTCCGCCGATGGAAAAGATGTCGTCCGTCAACTGTACTTCCAGGTCCGCGAGCTCAAGCGGACGGTCATGTTCAGGAATCCGGTCATTGACTTCGACAAGCTGCTCTTCGTCGACATGCCCTATCCGCAAGGTTCCGAATGGCGACACGAGACGCGGCACCGGCTGGGCTACATGGCGGTGCCAGGCGCGCGGTTGCTGGTGCTTGATGGACTCTCGCCCGGGGGCAAGCTCCGGCTGCTCATGCCGCAGCCGCCCTTGCACGGCTCGTTCTGGCGTCCCGACCTTTCATACGACGCCAAGCGGATCGTCTTCTCCTACAAGCCCCACAACGAGAAGACGTTTCATCTGTACGAGATCCGCGCCGACGGCACCGGCCTCGTCCAGCTCACCGAGGGAATCCACGACGATCTCGATCCCATCTACCTGCCCGACGGCCACATTCTCTTTTCCACCACGCGGGGGCACACCTACGTGCGCTGCATGCCGCCGACGAACGCTTTCACCCTGGCCCGCTGCGATGCCGACGGGAGGAATGTCTATCTGGTGTCCTGCAACAACGAGCCCGATTACCTGCCCTCGGTGATGAACGACGGCCGGGTGATCTACACCCGCTGGGAATACACCGACAAGCCGCTCTGGCGCGCGCAGAAGCTCTGGACCATGAACCCCGATGGCACGCAGGTCTCCATGTTCTGGGGCAACCAAAGCGTGTGGCCGGACGTCGTCAAGGACGCGCGCGCCATCCCCGGCAGCCGCCGCGTGATGATGACGGGCAGCGCCCATCACGACTGGTTCGCCGGTTCGGTGGGGATCATTGACCGCGACCTCGGCCTCAACTTCCCCAATGGGCTGACGAAGGTCACTGCCGACACGCCCTGGCCGGAGTGCGGCAACGGGCCGGTCGACCCGGTCGAATCGCCCGACTATCACGCCAGCGGAGCCTACGCGGGCTACTATTCCCCCTATCCCCTCGGCGAGCGGGACTTCATCGTCTCGGCCGACCGCAATGGCAGGTTCGTGCTCTATCTGATGGACGTGGAGGGCAACCGCGAGTTGATCCACGAAGGCGCGCACAATGTCTTCCACGCCATCCCGATGCGCGCGCGGGCCCTGCCTCCGGTCATCGCCGACCGGGTGGCCTGGCCCGGCAGGCAGGATCGCGATCATCCCGGGCAGGGGGTGATCTTCAGCAACAACGTGTATGCAGGCGCGCCGCCGGAATTGGCAGGCAAGGCCAGGTACCTCCGCGTGCTGCACATCGACGAGAAGACCTACACCTACTGGTACAAGCGACCCTATCTCTCGACCGGGCCGGTGGTCTCGGCCGTGCAGTCGGACGGGGTGAAGCGAATCCTGGGCACCGTGCCGATCGAGGCGGATGGTTCGGTGTCGTTTTACGCGCCGCCGGGCCAGGCGCTGCACTTCCAGCTGCTGGACGGGGACCACCGCGCCATGCAGACGATGCGGAGTTTCGTGGGCGTGATGCCCGGCGAGCACCGTGGCTGCCTTGGATGCCATGAATTGCACAGCCGCGCGCCGGCCATCGGGGCGCAGGGAGCGGCCTTGGCCCGCCCGCCAAGCACGATCGAGCCGCCGCCTTGGGGGGAGGACACGGTCAGCTATCCGCGCTATGTCCGGCCCGTGCTCGACAAGTACTGCGCCAGGTGCCACGAGGGCGACGGCGGGGCCCGCAAGGTCGTCGATCTCACCGAGCGGCCCGGCGCATTGGGGTTTTCGGAAGTCTACTGGCTCCTCACCGGCCGCCCCACGTGGGGCGAACCCTATGCCGTACAGCCGAATCCCCCGCCGGGGTTCGGCATCGCGGACATGCTCATGGTCGAGGGCTATGACAAGGTGGATCCCGCCGCCTACCGCACTCCCAAGCCGATGTCTCAGCTCTCCTGCAACAGCCGGCTCCTCGAGTTGGCCGCGAGCGGCAAACATCATGGCGTGAAGGTTGATGCGGAAAGCGTGCAACGGCTCGCCGCATGGATCGATGCCATGTGTCCGTACATCGGCGACGAGGAAGTGCGACAGATCGACGACCCGGTCTTCCAGGGCGTGGACTGGCTCTCCGTCCGGCCGCTGATCAGGACCGCGCCCCGGATCGTGCGGCCCGGGCCGGTGGATTGAAACTCCGGCGCCCTGATGGCACACGCACGCATGAAAACGACAACCGGTTGCTGCTGCGCGTTCGCGCTGGCCGTCGCGGGCCGTGCGGACACATCGTTCACCGCCGGCGAATGGTCCGTCGGCTTCCGGCCCGAGGGACAGGCGCTCGCCCTCACGCACGCGGGCGGCACCGCGCTCGAAGGCAGGCTTGCGTTCAGGGGACCGGCCCGGGCGCCGTCGGACGACGGCGTGGACGGCCAGCCGGACAACGACTGGGCGTTCGCGGACGCCCGCGACGGCGTGACGCGCCGTCTCGCGATGGTCGACCCCCAGGGCGACGTGCAGGGCTATCTCACGTTCCAGGCTGACGGCGGCCGGATCGGGCTCCTCTTCCACCACCGCACGGCGCTCGCCTACCACGGTTTCGCGCGATACGAAGGCGTGCTCAAGGGCCGCGCGGACGCGTTCGCGTGCCGCACGATGCCCGAGGGGCAGGCGCGCGTCCTCTCGCTCAAGAGCGGCGATGCGGTCTCGCTGCACGACGATTCCGTCTTCTCCGCGTCCGCGGACGAGGCGGTGCGCGTCTCGGCGCCGGAGAAGTCCCTCGCGAGGAAGGACGCGGGCACGTTCACGTTCGTGCTGCAGGGCGACATCACGGCCCCGGGGGAGGCGCGGTTCTCGGTCGACGTTCTCAGGGACTACTACAAGTCCCGCTGGGTGCCGCACTACGCGCCGATCGACCGCAAACGGTGTCCGCGTCCGCCCACGGGCTGGATGAGCTGGAACGTCTACTTCGACCAGGCCGGTTCCAAGGAGAACCTCATGGAGGCGGATTACGGCCGGAAGTTCCTCCAGCCGTTCGGCCTCGAGATTTGGTCCATCGAGTCCTGGCAGGGCAATTCGGACCGGCTCCCCGTCTCGAGGTTCCACAACATGGACCTCGAATGCAACGAGCCGCAGTTCCCCGAGGGGATGAAGTGGCTCTGCGAGGAGATCAAGAAGCGCGGGTTCAAGCCGGGCCTCTGGATGGCGCCGTTCGGCACCGGCAGCACGGGTTTCTACACCGCCCACAAGGACTGGTTCCTGCACGACGGGGCCGGCCAGCCGATCGGGTGCTGGAACGGCGTGTTCACGCTCGACCCCACGGTGAAGGCCGCTCGCGACCACCTGCGGGGGATCTTCGACAAGGCTGCGCATGAATGGGGCTACGAGTTCTTCAAGATCGACGGCATGTCCGGCCGCGGTCCCGGCTACTGTGCGCACCTGTACGAACTGCCGCGCATCCGCGAGCGCTTCGCCGATCCGGCGTGTCCGAATCCCTTCGAGCTCTGCGTGAAAGCCTTCCGCGACGGCATCGGCGAGGATCGCATCTTCCTCGCGTGCCAGGGCCACTTCACCGGCGCCGAGGCGGGCTACGCGGACGCGTCCCGCACGGGCGCGGACATCGTCCACCCGGGCCAGCCGGTCAAGTGGGCGAACATCATGCTCCAGGCCCGCTGCACGATCAACCAGGTCTTCGCGAACAACGTGGTCTTCTGGTCCGATCCGGACTGCATGCTCGTGAGCCAGGAGGCGCTCGGCATCGAGCAGGCGCGCGTCGAGACGACGGTCGTGTCGCTCCCGGGACAGCAGATGTTCGCGGGCGACAAGCTCGGCGAGCTCTCGCCCGACCGCATCAAGCTCCTCCAGCAGGCGCTCCCCGTCTGCGACGTCCGTCCGGCGGACCTCTATCCGAAGTTCGGCCATCTCCCGGTGTGGGACCTCAAGATCGTGCGTCCCTTCGGCGACTGGCACGTGGTGGCGCTCTTCAACTGGAAGGACGAGCCGGAGGCGGTCGGATTCGACTGGAACGAGATCGGCGAGCCGGAAGGGAAGCGCTTCGTCGCGTGGGAGTTCTGGACCGAGTCCTGGCAGGGCGAGGTCGCGGACTCCTTCGGCATGCAGGTGCCTGCGCGCAGTGTCCGCCTGGTGGCGCTCCGTCCGGTTTCGGACAAGGTGCAGTTCCTTTCCTCCGACCGCCACATCTCGCAGGGCGGCGTGGAACTCCGGGACCAGACGTGGTCCGACGGCGCGTGCACGGCAACGGTCGACGTAGTGGGCGGTTTCCCGCTCAAGGCGTTCTTCGCGGTTCCGGACGGCGTGCGGGTCGAGGGCGTGGATGCGCCCGGCGCGGTGGCCGAGACCTGCGCGGTCGCAAGCGGCAAGGCGCTCGCCGTGACGCTCTCGTGCGCAACGTCGCAGGCGGTTCCCGTGACGATCCGCTGGTGATCCGCGGCGTTCCCATTCAAGATGGGCCAATCTGACGATCGGCCAAGCCTAAACGAAGTGAACGACCTCCCTCCCGCCCGATCCCTGAGCCGCCCGGCGGCGGCCCGTTCGCAGCCGAGCCGATGCCCGGACCCCGCGCAAGGTCCGATGACCATGACCTCCGAAGCATGACAATTGCCCCAAGTGCCCGCTGTTCACCGATGAATGGGCGAATGAAGGCCCTGGTTGCGGCTGTTAGCCTCGCGGCGTGCGCGGCGCACGCGGGGCTGCCGGCGGGGAACGTTGACGGCTATGGCGACGTCGCGCGGGCGAACGGGTTCGGCGCGGCGGAGGACTACGCGGGCGGCGACCAGTTCGTGGCCGGCCTCCGGACGCGGCCGCGCGAGGGGCTCAACGCCGAGCAGCGGCAGGGCGAGGACATGGCGGAGTTCGCCCTCTGGCGGCGGGACGCGAACAGCCGCGACCGCTGCATCGCGCTGCTGAGGAAGGTGCACGATGCGGACCCCGGCACCCTCTGGGGCTGGGCGGCATACGGCTTCCTGAAGGACTACGGCGTCGACGCCGTCCCCGCGACCGACCCGCTGCGCCATCTCGGCGCGCTGGCCGACGGCGTCGTCAACCTGGAGGTCAGGCTTCTCGCGAAGAACCCCCAGGCGCCGCCGGGCCCCGCGGGGAGGCTTCTCTCGCACGAGACGGGCCAGCTCGGCGAGCTTGCGCAGATCGCCGGCGGCGGCTCGCTTTCCCCGCGCCGGCGCCTTGCGGCGCTGCGGGTACAGCTGCTCGAGACCGCCGGCACGGACACGGTCGACGAGGTGCTGGCGTGCGCCGACGGCGTGCGGTTGTTCAACCGGCTGTGGGAGGACGACAAGACGCTCGACGACTTCCTGCTGTCCGGTCCGGCCTTCGGCGCGCCCGCGGCGCTCCGGCATCTCATGACGATCTTCCTCAACGACGCGGGGGGCTGGGCGGCGACCGACCTCGGGCGCCGCATCGCCGTCGCGGTGGCGCTCAACGCCGGGGAAAGCGACCCCGTCGCCGCAGTGCGGCACTGCGCGGCGTACCGACGCCTCGCCGAAAAGGGGATGTTCGAGAAGTCCGCGCTCGCGCTCGACGCGCGCGAATGGCGGTTCGTCGTGCGCTACCCGATCGATCCCGCCGACGTCCTCTTCCTCGGCACCCGCGGCTATCCCGCGGACCGCCCCGGCCGCTTGATCCGCAACGTCCCATACCGGATGCGCAACTGCTTCGGCGATCACATCCACGCCAGGGACCGCGTCTACTACCGGCCGTGGCGCTACTGCGACTGGCCGCCGCAGTACCTCCGCACGCGCGTCGGCGGCGTCTGCACCCAGCAGTCATGGTTCGCCGCGCTGTGCGCCAACTCCCACGGCGTGATGGCGTTCCGCGCGGGACAGCCCGCGCACTGCGCGTGGGTGCGCCGCGACGGCAACCGCAACTGGGTGATCCACAACCACGTCAAACCCTACACGGCCGGCGTGTTCCAGTTGTGGGGTCGTGGCTACCAGTACGTTGCGATGGGTGAGCATGCGTTCGCCGACATGGAGATGTTCCGCGCGTCGGAGCTCATGCGCTTCCTTGCCGAACGGGCCGAGCGCGCCGGCGCGCCCCCGCAGACGGCCGGGACCCTCCACCACCGCGCGCTCGACGCGTGCCCGAAGAACTACGGCGCGTGGCGTAGCTACATCGACTGGCTCAAGCGCACGAACGCGACCGAGGCGCAATGGAAGGCCTGCCTCGCGGAGCTGGCGGACAAGATGGCGGATGGGCGCCAGGCCGCGTGGGACCTCTCCTCCGAGGCGCTCGCGCAGATCGAGAAGGGCGCCAGGGACGCCCGCGGACGCGCCGTCCTCGCCGACGAGACCGTGAAGCTGTTCCGCGCCCTGCCGCAGCCGGCGAGCGCGGGGGTCCACGAGGAGATGAACTTCCGCCGCGGCGCGCTGGACCGCACGCTCGGCCGCTTCAACGGCAGCCCCGACGTCCAGCTTCGCGCGGTGCGCGCCGCGCTCGACGCGAACTGGGGCCGCAGCGTCTACTTCCCCCAGATCATCGCCTACGGGATCGACCGCTTTTTCAAGGACGCCGGCCTTGCGGCGAAGTTCCTCGAAACCGTCGCCGACGTCGCCGTCAGGCACACGCCCGGCGGCGGCAAGCCGTCCGTCGACTGGCGGGCCCTTGCGCTGGCGGCGAGCCGGTCGGGACAGCGCGGGACCTTCCGCCAGATCGCCGCCATCCGCGACCGCCTCGATCCGCCGGAAGGCGACCTGAAGTTCCCGGAGCGGGACTACGGGGCGCAGCTGCTTTCCGCCGAGGCGCTGCTGAAGACGTCGAGCACGAGCCGTCGGGACACGCCGGAGAACCACGCGCGCGTCACCGACCTCACGCCGCTCGACGCCGCGTGCGAGTGCCTGTTCCACACGGACTCCGAAAGCGCCCCCTGGGCGGTCGTGCAGCTGCCGGACCTCGCGTCGGTCCACGGAATCACGGTGTGCAACCGCGCGACGAATGACGCCGCCGTGGCCCAACGCGCCGTCCCGCTCGTCGTGTGGGTCTCCGAAGATGGGAAGAAATGGACGGAGGTCCGCACCGTGGAGACGGCTGCGGACACGTTCCGGATCGACCTCGCCAGCCAGGCGCCGAAGGCAATCTACGTCAGGGTCGGGCGCCGCCCGGACGCCGCGAAGGACGGTTTCCACCTGCGCAAGATCCTCGTCTACGGCACGCCGTCCGATTGACGCCGTTCAACCTGAATTCAGAAAGGAGAACCGGGGATTGCGGGGATTACGTTGATTCAGAATGAGTTGGCAAGCGTGATGCCCACACCCAACGGATGATCGGAAGCTTGTTCGCAACCCTTTGATCATCCTCGAAATCCTCGTAATCCCCGGTTCCTGTTCCCGTTTCCGAGTTCAAGGGGAAACACGGGATCGACGCCGATCGTCCGGCCGGTGATCGACGGCCCCGGTCGCGGCGGCCGCCTCTCCCGCGAGCGGCTTGCTGGTGATCAGGCCAATCCCGCGGCCCTTGTCGCCCACGGCATTGCAGAACCCCTTTTCCCGCGTTCTCCCTTTGCTTTCGGCCCGCGAAATGCCTACCGTGCAAGCCGCATGAGCGTCGGCGGCGCGACGCGACAATCCAGGAATCGCAACCCGCCGGGAGGCACGGCACATGAACGGGTTACTGGCGACAGGCTGGCTGGCGGCCGCGATGCTCGCGACCGGAGCGGACGATCAGGCGGGGACGGCGCTGGACTTCGATTACTTCCGCAATTCGTGGAATGTGATTGGTCTGAAGGACTACGTTCATGGAACGCGCGTCACGCCGGATAACGAACTGCAATTGTCGGACGGGCGGCTGGCGCAGATTCGCCTTGGACCGAGCGCAGCGCCGCTCAGCCGCCGGCAGACCAAGCGGTTGCAGGACGGGTGGCTGCCGATCATCCTGCTCGACGCCGCGGACGGAGCGGTGCGCTACGAAATCAAGCTGTGGGCGACACCGCTGCCGACGGTGAAGGACTGGCGCAAGGCGTTCGACTGGCCCACCGAAGGCGAGAACTTCCTCAACTGGATCACGGTCCGGGCGACGAACTCCGGTGGTGAACCGGCGGAGGGGCGCTGCGCGGTCGCCGTCGGCAAACCGCCCACCGCCACGGCCGCCTCGTTCCGTTGGCAACTTCCGGCGGGCCAGTCGGCGGAGGGCGTCGTGCGCATCCCGTTCAGCCCGGTGGCCGACGAGCAACCGTTGGCCGCCGCCGACGCCGGCCTGTGGCTGGAGCGCACGGCCGACTTCTGGCGCGGCCTGCTCGCCGGCGCGGCCCGCATCGACGTTCCATGCCGGAAGGCGACCGAGGCCCTGCTGGCCGCTCACGTCTGCCAGCTCATCGCCAACGACCACGGCCAGTTGCACGGCGGCGAAGGGTTCTACGACGAGTTTTACATCCGCGACGGCGCCTATCAGCTCATGGAGTTGGAGGAAGCCGGCCTGGGGGACGCCGCGCGGAAGGCCGTCGAATTCCACCTCCGCAGCCAGCGGCCGGATGGGCGGTTCGAAACGCAAGCGAACCAGTACGACGCCAACGGCCAGGCGGTATGGGCGCTGTGGCAATACTACAGGATCACCGGCGACCGGGCGTGGCTCGAAAGAGTCTATCCGCCGATGGTGCGGGCGGTGGAGTGGACGAGGAAGGCACGCCGCCAAGCCCCCGCCGATTCGCCGTTCGCCGGCCTCCTGCCCGCCGCTCCCGCCGACGGCGAATTCCTGTGGGACGGCAAACACCATATCGTCGGCTACGACGTGTGGAATCTCCGCGGCGCGTTGTGCACGGCCGACGCCGCCGCAACGCTGGGCCGGGCGGACGAAGCACGCCACTGGCAGGCGGAAGCCGACGAATACCGGGCCGCGATCGCCGCGGCCGGCAAGCAGGCGGGCGTAGCGCATTTCCCGCCCAGCTGGGAGAAAGCCGGAACGCACTGGGGCAACACCGAAACGCTGTGGCCGACCGCCCTCTTCGCCGCCGACGATCCGCGCGTCAGCGCCACCATCGACCACGCCCGCCGCGTGCATGGCGGCGGTTTCGTCGAAGGCACGATCCAATGGCTGGGTGGATCGCCCGCGATCCATCCCTACCTGTCAGCCTACACGACGATGGCTTCGCTGCGGCGCCACGAACACGAGGCGGTCGTGCAAGATTTCCATTGGTACCTGCTGCACTCCACCGCCGCCCATGCTTTTCCCGAAGGGGTCTTTCCGGCGCGGCGGTTCGCGTGGAGCCACACGATCCCGCACGTGACCGGGGCGTCCAACTACGCGATCCTGCTGCGGCACATGCTGGTCGACGAACAGGGCGACGAGTTGCACCTGCTGCCCGCCGTGCCCGACGGGTGGCTCGACGAGGGCCGCACGATCACGGTGCAGCGGCTGCCGACCCATTTCGGCGAGTTGGGCCTGACCGTCCATGGCACCGCGGCTGGCGTGAAGGTCGAGTTCCGCCCGCCCGCAGGTTGGGCCTCCGACCCGACCAGCGCGACCACCAAGGTGTCCGCTCCGACCGGCGCTGCTCCGCACGCCGCGTCCCGGACGCCGCGCCGCGTCGTGCTGCACGTGCCGAGGTCCCGGCCGCTGCAGACCCCCGTGGCGGGCGTCGAAGTCCTGACGCGTGCACCGCAGGCCAAGCGGTGGGACTTCCCGGCCGTGGTCCGCCAATACCAGCAGACCGCCGGAGCCGCGGCCAGGCCGATCCCTGGGCTGATCGCGCAACCGCTGGCCACGCGCCCTGATCCGAATCGTTGCCACCCGCTGAAGTTGGAGGCCTCGGCCAACACGGACCCGTTCACCGCTCCCTTCGGCGTGCCGCGGCCCGGCCGGTTCCTCTTCACCGGAATGCCCGTCGGCGAACAAACCATCGAGGGCATCCCCTTCCAGTTGATCGACCCGCAGAAGAACGGCGGACGCGGGCTGATCGTGCTGCACTCGCCGCGGGCTCCGGCGAACATCGCCTGGCCGCAGGAGGTGCGCATCCCGGTCGATACCCGCGGCAAGCGGCTGTTCCTGCTGGGCAACGTCCACGGTTGGGCGGTCGACGATCCCGGAACCGGCCCGTGGGAGGCGGTCGCCGAATACGAAATCAAGTACGCCGATGGCCAGTCCCAGACCGTGCCGCTGATCACGGGCCGCACGATCGACGATTGGGCCTCGCCGGCCACCGCCGACGACGTGCGGCCCGCCTTGCGCGGCGATCCGTGGCATCTGAACCTGTTGGCGGTGGAACTGCGCGACGCCACGGTCCAGGCCATCATCTTCCGCGACCTGGGGACGCCCGCCGCCCCGCTGTTGGCCGCGGCAACCATCGAGCAGTAGTGGGCGTGTCGCCAAGCACGGCGAGACGATCCATGCCACCCGTGGAGGCCCGTGGAAGCCCACCAGACACGCGGTCAGCGCGCGCAAGGACAACCAGGTGTTCCTCCATGTGCTCGAGTGGCCCGGGGATGCGCTCGTGTTGCCGGCCCTGCCCGCGAAGATCGTCGGAAACGGGATCGGAAACAGGATGAAAACAGGCTGCCGCACTGGCCGGCCAACCGAAGGATCGGCCGTGAAGTCCCGGGAGCGACACCGCCGGGCCATTCACCCTCAGGAGCCTGACCGGGTTCCCGTTGACGCGGTTCCTTCTCGACGGCCGCCAGCGCATTGTGCAAACAAACCGGGCATAATGACTGCGCGACGCACCCTGCCTGCCGCCGCCCTGATCGCCGTCGCCGCCATTGCCCCATTCGCCGGTCGCGCCGAAGGACGGCGGGTTCCGCGTGCGCGCGGAAGTCATCGGCGCCAATCCCGCCTCCGCCGGCCCGCGCCACTACTTCGGCCTCGACTGCCTCGTCCCGGCCGAGCCGTGACCGCGGGGCTGCGCCCGCGTGCCTCAGATCCTGCCATGATGCCGATGCTCCTGCTGCCGTTGTTGATGGTCGCCGATCCGGGGACCGATGCGCCGTTGTTCCCAAAGGCGGAACATGACCTTGCGTTCGAGACGCCCGCCACGGTTTGGGATGAGGCGGTGCCATTGGGCAATGGCATCCTGGGGGCTTTGCTGTGGGGCGATGGCGCGCCGGTCCGGGTTTCGCTGGACCGGACGGACCTCTGGGACCTGCGGCCCGTGCCCGAGTATCATTCGGAGGAATACAACTACCGGACCATGCGCCAGTGGGCAAGGGAAGGCCGGATCGCGGATCTGCTGCGGGTCTATGACAATCCGTATAACCGCACCGCACCGACGAAGATCCCCGCCGGGCGCATCGAACTGCGCATGCCGGAAGGCACCGGCTTCGCCTCCACCGGTCTGAACCTGATGGACGCCACCGGCGGGATGACCTTCAAGAATGGCGCGGCGTTGCGTGTCTGGATTCATGCCACGGAAGCGGTGGGTTTCATCGCAGCGCGCGGCGCGGTTCCCGAGTTGCACCTCATGGCCCCGGCCTTCGGCGGAATGGAGGAAGGCGCGGCGAAACCGGCCATCGTGGCGGGTGACCTGGCGCAACTGGGGTACCCGGATCCGGTGGAAAGCGCGGGAGAGGGATGGGCCGCCTACGAACAGGAGGGCTGGGGCGGATTCCGCTTCGCGGTGCATGCTGCATGGACGACCACGGAAAACGGCTGGTTGGCCGCATGGTCCGTGGCGTCGACGCATGAAGGCGACGCCCCCGCGACCCTGGCCAGGGATCGTGTCGAACGTGCTTTGAACGAACTCGCGCCATTGCGTGAGACGCACGAGGCTTGGTGGAAGGGTTTCTGGTCGCAATCGGGCTTGCGGGTGCCCAATGCGCGCATCGAGCGGCAATGGTATCTCGACACCTACAAGTTCGGCGCAGCCACCCGGCGCGGCGCGCCTCCGATCACCCTCCAGGGTCCCTGGACCGCCGACGACGGGAAACTGCCGCCCTGGAAAGGGGACTATCATCACGACCTGAACACGCAGCTCAGTTACTGGCCGTGCTACAGCGGCAACCGCCTGGAGGATGGCTCGGCCTTCCTCGCCTGGCTGTGGGACACGCGCGAGAATTGCCGCGAGTGGACCCGCCGCTTCTTCGACATGCCGGGCCTGAATGTGCCGATGACCGCCGACCTGAACAACCACCAGATCGGCGGCTGGCGGCAGTACACGCACTCGGCGACGACCGCGGCCTGGCTCGCGCATCATTTTTACCTGCATTGGCGCTACAGCGGGGACCGCGTGTTCCTTGCAGACCGCGCTTATCCCTACCTGCGCGATTGCGCGGTTTTCCTGGAAGCGGTCACCAATGAACGGGACTCGAACGGATTGCGCACGCTGCCGCTGAGTGCTTCGCCCGAGATCAACGACAATCGTCCCGAGGCCTGGTTCCCCACGATCACCAATTACGATCTCGCGCTGATCCGGTGGACCTTCGAGAAGACCGCCGAACTGGCCGGCGAACTGAAGTTGCCGGATGCCGCCGCGCATTGGCGCAAGCGCCTCGCCGAGATGCCGGAACTCAGCCGCGGGGAAGACGGAAGGCTCCTGGTCGCCAGGGACCATCCCCTCAGGGAATCGCACCGGCATTTCTCGCATTTGATGGCGTTGCATCCCCTGGGGTTGATCGATCCATCGCAGGGGGAGGCGGCCCGGCAGACGTTCCGCGCTTCGCTCGACGATCTCGAACGGCTGGGCACGGACTACTGGTGCGGCTACAGTTTCGCCTGGCTGGCCAACCTGGCCGCCCGCGGACGCGATGGCATCAGGGCGGCCAGGGCGCTCGAGACCTTTCCGCACTTCACGCTGCGCAACAGCTTCCACTGCAACGGCGACCAATCCGGCGCCGGCCTCAGCAAGTTCACCTACCGCCCCTTCACCCTCGAAGGGAACTTCGCCGCCGCCGCCGGTCTCCAGGAAATGCTGATCCAGAGCCATACCGGCGTGATCGAGGTGTTTCCGGCCATCCCCGAAACCTGGCGGGATGCCGCGTTTGCAACCCTGCGCGCCGAGGGCGGCGTCCTGGTCTCAGCCAGGCAAACCGATGGCAAACCCGCCGCGCTCGCCCTCCGCGCCGAAACCCCGCAGGAACGCACGCTCCGCTGGATCCCCACCGGCCAGCAGTTCACCATCTCCCTGCCTGCCGGTGAAACCGTGCGTTTCAGCCCGGATGCCGCAACCGGGAGCCTGCAGCGGCAATGAACATGCATGCGTCTGTGACCACCGTGTGCGGATCTCAGGTCGTTGGGTAGTCTATCGTACCATCTCCACCAGGCGGGGTGAGAGTGAGCAGCCAACTGGGGTTGAGTTGCCCGGATTTGCCAAGTCTGGTTTGCGTGCCCACATGGGCAAGTCGTTGTTCCGCAAGCCGGATCCGTAATGTGCAGCGCAAGTCGATTGCCTTGCGGGAACCTCCCATTTCTAGCAGATGAGGGGATAGTCTGCGACTTGCAGCGACGGCGATTGGCCGCCACCCGCTCTGCCACGTTCTCCTCCGCCGCCGCGCGGGTGCCCGACTGGATTCGCTGCGCAACGAGCTGGGCCTCCTTCCTGGCCGCATCGAGGGTTGCGAAGAACTGGCGCAGCCGCCGGCCGTCGCGGTAGTCGGCGATCGCGAAGCGCACCCGCCTGCCGGACTGGCACCGGTAGACCGGCACGCTGGCCGAGCCGCACTTCACCGTGGCCACCGGTTTTCCGTTGGACCGCTGCTTGGAAGCCCTGGAACCGGCCGGTTCGGGGTGAGCCCCCCGAGTTGTCGCCATTTTGTCGCCACCCCCCTTCATACCCGGGGTGGATGGTGTCAACCTGCGCCCGCGCCCATCACACAACCCATTGAAAATGAGTGGGTTGCGACTGGCGCGCCCGGGAGAGCTCGAATCCCCAACCTTCTGATCCGTAGTCAGACGCTCTATCCAATTGAGCTACGGGCGCGTGGTGCGTGGCGCGGGGGGGAAGGAAGCGTGTGGGGGTGGGGTCTGTCAAGGGAATCCGGACGGGAAATTGTGGCGGGGGCGGGAGGGTTTGGATTGCCGGGGGGGCGGGGCGGGGTAGGATGGGGGTGATGAACTGGCGGATGGCGACATGGATGGCGACCTGGGTGGCGGCGGTGGTGGGGCTGGGCGGGGCGGGGATGGGGCAGCAGATCCGGGCGCCGTTTGAGGACGAGCTGCGGCAGGCGGTGGCGGAGTATCGGGCGGGGCGTTTCGATGGGGCGCGGGAGCACACGCGCAAGGCGCTGGCGATCCTGGACGAGGCGAAGGCGGGGTCGGTGGGCGACGCGCTGCCGCCGGCGGCGGAGGGCTGGGAGGCGGGGGAGATCGCCAAGGAGGACGTGCCGCAGTTCCTCGGGGGGGGGCGGACGGTGAAGCGGCTCTATCAGGAGAAGGCGGGCCGGAAGCGGCTCCAGCTGGAGGTGATCTTCGACGCGCCGATGGGCAAGCTGCTGATGGGGCTGCTGGCCAACGACCAGATGGCGGAGGCGCAGGGGTTCAAGGTGCGGCGGGTGGGGCGGGAGCGGGCGCTGCTCAAGCAGAGCGGCGACACGATCGAGCTGAACATGCCGGTCGAGGACAAGCTGCTGGTGAAGCTGACCGGCAGCGGCGGGGCGGAGGAGAAGGACGTGCTGGCGTTGGCGCGCGAGGTGGACCGGGCGGCGTTGAAGGGGCTGGAGTAGGGGCTGGAGGCGGCGGCTAGTCGAGCCGGATGACGGTGGCGGCGGGGTCGGGGAGGGTGGCGGGCAGGGTGATCACCAGGGCGTCGCCGTCGCGGCGGGTGGCGAGGGGCTGGTTGGCGGCGAGCAGGGTGGCGGTGGCGGCCTTGGTGGGCAGGGTGATGGTGCCGGTTTCCGGGCGGGCGAAGAGGTGGAGGTAGAGGGTGTCGCCCCGGGCGGTGCAGCGGCCGTCGAAGGGGAGGGATTCGAGGGGGCTGGCGGTGGTGGCGTAGACGGCCTCGCCGTTGGTTGCGAGCCAGCGGCCGATGGCGGTCATGCGCTCGGTCGACTCTGGGGGGACCGAGCCGTCGGCGGTGGGGCCGATGTTGAGCAGGAAGTTGCCGCCCTTGCTGGCGATGTCGACCAGGGTGCGCACCAGTTGTTCGGCGCTCTTCCACGCGTGGTCGTGCTCGGAGAAGCCCCACGAGGTGTTCATGGTCATGCACTGTTCCCAGTCCACCCCCGGGACGCCGCGCGAGGGCACGGTCTGCTCGGGGGTGGTGAAGTCCCCGTGGCGGGGGTCGAAGCCGAGCAGGCGGTCGACGGAGTCGTGCTGCTCGATGTGGGGGATCCGATAGAGGCGGTTGTTGACGAGCACCGCCGGGTTGGCCTTGCGCACCAGGGCGACCAGCTCGTCGGCGCGCCAGAACGGGCCCTCGGCGTCGGGTTTCGAGTAATCCCACCAGAAGACGTCGACCGGGCCGTAGTTGGTGGCGAGCTCGTGCGCCTGGGTGTGGAGGAAGGCGAGGTATTTCGCGTGGTCGCGCGGGGCGGTGGCGAGGCGGGCGGCGTCCTTCGGGTAGGGCAGGCCCTTGGCGCGGGTGAAGTCGTACTGCGGGTGGTGCCAGTCGATGACCGAGTGATAGAACCCGACGCGCAGTCCCTCGGCGCGCAGGGCGTCGACGATCTCGCGGACCAGGTCGCGGCCGGTGATGTCGGCGGCATCGAAGTCGGTGACCTTGGAATCGTGGAGGGCGAAGCCCTCGTGGTGCTTGGTGGTGACGACGACGTAGCGGCAGCCGGCGAGCTTGGCGGTGCGGGCCCACTCGGCGGCGAACCCGGGCTTGGGCCGGAACTTCGGGACCGCCTCGGCGGCGTAGGTGTAGGTGTCGGCGCCGACATGGTTCTGGATCCACTCCATGCCGCCGCGGTCGCCGACCTTGTTGCCCTGCCAGGTGCCGGCGAGGCCGGAGTAGAGGCCCCAGTGGACGAACATGCCGAAGCGCGCCTCGCGCCACCACTGCATGCGGGCGTCGCGTTCGGCGGGGGACTCGGCGCGGGCGGCGGGGCTGGCGAGGGTGGCGGGCATGGCGAGGGCGAGGGCGAGGGCGGTGAGTTTCATGGGCTGGGGGTAGTCAGGCGGGCGACCGGGGGCGGGGCAAGCAGAACCGGCGTTGGCTGGTGATTGACGCGGTGATCCAGCGCCGTAAGGTATCGGCGCCATGAACCAATCCCACTCTCTCAGCCGCCGCAGCTTTGTCCGCACCACGGCCGCCACGGCTGCGGTGCTGGCCACCGGGCGCGCGCTGGCCGCCCGGGGCGGCCGCGTGCTGCCGATCGCGGTGCAGCTCTACTCGGTGCGCGATGATTGCGCGAAGGACTTCGACGCGGCGCTGGCCGAGGTCGCCAAGATGGGCTTCGAGGGCGTCGAGTTTGCCGGCTACCACAGCTACTCGGGCAAGCCGAAGGAGCTGCGCAAGCGGCTCGACGGCCTCGGCCTCGGGGTGGCCGCGACCCACATCGGGACCGGCACGCTGCGCGGCGACGAGCTGGCGAAGACGATCGAGTTTCACCAGCAGATCGGCTGCAAGTTCCTGATCGTCCCGGGCGACGGCGACTTCACCAACCCGGACAAGAGCAAGGCGCTGGCCGACCTGTTCAACGAGACCGCGGCCAAGCTCAAGCCGCACGGGATGGCCTGCGGCTACCACAACCACACCGGCGAGTTCGAGCCGGTCGGCGACTCCAACCACTGGGAGGTGTTTGCCAAGCGCACGGCCAAGGACGTGATCCTGCAGATCGACTGCGGCTGGGCGGTCTACGCCGGCCAGGACCCGGTCGACCTGATGAAGCGTTACCCCGGACGCACCCGCACGGTCCACTTCAAGCCGGCGGTGCTCGACGCCGACAAGGGCAGGAAGAAGCCGCTGATCGGCCAGGACTCGGTCGACTGGCCGGCGACGCTCGCCGCCTGCCGCGAGTTCGGCGGCACCGAGTGGATCACCATCGAACAGGAAGCCTATCCGGACGGGCTGTCGCCGATGGAGGCGACCAAGCGCTCGCTGGAGGGGCTCAAGAAGCTCGTGTAGGCGCGCGATCCCCCGGCCGTCAGCGGACGGTCAGCGAGGGCAGGCAGTCGAGCATGAAGCGGCCGGCGCGGCCCGCGTCGTTGCGGAGCGCGCGGGCCTCGGCGCGCAGCGGGTTGGGGAACGGGGTGGCCGCGGGCGGCGGCGGGGCGGCCACGCGCGGCGGCGGCCGGTCGGCGACGGCGGGTGGCGGGGGTGCCTGCGGGCGGGTGGCGACCCACGCGGCGGCGGCGAGGCACAGTGCGGCGAAGCCTGCGAGCAGCGGGCGCAGGATCGCCGGGGCGGGTCGCGGGGCGGCGCGCAAGGCGGCGCGGATCCGCGTCTCGAGGCCCGGCGGCGGGGGCAGGTCGGGCGGCGACGCGCGCAGCAGGCGGTCGACTTCGTGCGGGTTCATGGCGTCGGCTGGGCGGAGAGGTGGGAATGGCGCGTGATTCGCGGCATGATTGACCGGGGATTGCGGGGATTTCGAGGATTGTGAGCGCCAACAAGGGGCTTACCCCCGTGCCACTCCGGTCAGGCGGGTGGGCAGCGGGGGCGGGGTGACGCGGCGGGCGACGGCCGACGGCACCGGTGGCGGCGGCGGCGGCCCGCCGCGGGCGGCGGCGGCGGCGAGGCTGGCGCGCGCGCGGTGGAGCATCGTTTTGACCGCGCCGGTGCGTTTGCCGAGGATGCGGGCGACCTCGGCGAGCGGCACCTCCTCCCGGTAGTGCAGCCACAACGCGGCGCACGCCTCGTGCGTCAGCGTGCGGGCGGCCAGTTCCCACAGGCGGCGCGCCGGCGGGTCGTCGGTGGCCGCCGCCCACGGGTCGGGCGCAAGCGCGGCGGCCGGCGGCGGCGGGCGCCGGCGGCGCAGCATCGCGATCGACTCGCGGCGCGCGATCGTCAGCAGCCACGGGAGCACCGGCCGCCCGGGGTCGAGCCGGCGGATCTTGCGCCACGCGCGCACGAACGTCTGCTGGGTCAGGTCCTCGGCGTCCTGCCGCTGCCGGGTCAGCGAGAGCAGGAACGCAAACACCCGCGCGTGGTGCAGCCGCACCAGCCCGTCGAACGCCAACGCCGAGCCCGCGCGCGCGGCGCGCGCGAGCTCGGGTTCGGGGGGTGGGGGCATCGCCGGCATGGTGCGGGGGGCCGCGGGCGGCCCGTTCTAACAGCTCCCGGCGGGGTGGCGGGGGTGGGTCAGGGGCGGGCGGGCGGTTCACTTCACCTGCCGCGGGTCGTCGCCGAGCATCTCATGCTGGTCGACGAGGTCGAGGAATTGTTTGACCGGCATGGTGAGGGAGGCTTCGACGGTGCGGTCGGTGGCGAGGCGGGCGTCGGCGTCGATGTCGCCCTCGACGAGGTCGGCGAGTGCGGCGAAGGCGGCGAGGCCGTCGATCGCCTTGCGGATCCGCTCGGCGGTTTTCGGCTTGGCGGCGTCGATGGCGATGCGGGCGGTCAGGCGGCCGTCGGCCTCGGTGATGGCGAGGCGGAGTGCGTCGGCCTTGCGCAGCAGCCTGCTTTCCTCGCCGTGCATCTCGATCTCGGCGAGCCGGGCGAAGCCGGCGACGACCGTCTGGCCGGCGCCGGTGGTGAGGAACGGCACCTCGGCGGCAGTGGCGGCCTTGCCGGCGAGGACGTCGAGCGCGTGGTGGACGAGCGCCTGGTGCTCGCTGAAGACGATCAGGTTGTCGCCGGCGAAGGCGCCGAACTGGGTCTTGTTCTTGTCGGTCCATTGGTGGACGGTGACCTCGCCGTGGCGGTGGTGCTGGTAGTTGTCGGCCCCGCCGACGACGTCCTCGATGTGGGCGCGGTCGAAGCGGCCGTCGAGCAGCGCGACGGCGTGGTCCTGTTGTCCCGGACCGTAGAGGGTGATCCCGGCGAGGTCGGTGAGCGGGTTGACCGAGAACATGCGCTTGACGGCGCGGAGCTGGGGGCCGTGCATGGCATTCAGGCGCTCGCCGAGCCCTTGGCCCATTGTGGTGGCGCGCATCCCGTCGAAGTCGGCGTGCACCATCCATTTCGCCTCGGCGGAGACGTGTTGGGGGTTCCACGGTCCGGCGTGGGCGGTGGCGGTGGCGACGATCAGGGAGGTGATCAGGAGTTTCATGGTGGGTCGGTTGCTTCACCCGGGGGTACGCTGCGGGGGCGGGCCAAGGTTACAAATCTTTCGCTGCGGGTTTGACAGCGGGGGGCGGATCACCTGTATTTCCCTCCACCGGGTGCACCGATACCCCATGTTTCCGCGATTGCCATGAGCGCCACCGACTCCTCCGAACCCAAGCCGCCGGTCCCGTCCAAGCAGACCTCCAGCGTCCCGGTGGGCCCGTCCAAGCAGACTTCCAGCGTGCCGCTGAAGAAGGAAACCGTGCGCGTCACCCTGAAGGCCGCCGACGCCCCGATGGCGCCGCCCCCGGCAATCGACGAACCGCCCCCCCCCTTGGCGCCCCAGGCGCCCCCGGTGCCCTCGATCCCGAGGCCACCGACCGCCCAGGTCGGCACTCCGCCCACCCCGGCCCCGACGATCCCGCTGCGCACCGCCGCCGGCGCCCCGGTCGCCAGGCCGGCCCCGACGATCAAGCTCGCCACGCCGACCGGCGCCGGCGCGCCGACGATCCAGCTGCGCACGCCGACCGCGCCCGCGATGCCGGCCGCGCCCGGTGGCCAGAGCATCCAGTTGCCGAAGGCGACCGTGCAGCTCCAGCCGACGCAGCCGATCGGCACCGTGGGCCCGGGCTCGCTGAGCAAGGCGGCGACGGTGCAGACCGAGGAGGAGGAGGAGGCCGCCGGTGCCGCCGACACCGTGTCCACCGTGCTGGCGGTGGTCGGGTTCGTGGCGGCGGCCGCGGTGCTCGCGTTCCAGATCATGACCGTCAACATCTGGGAAGGCTGGGACAAGCTGATCCAGTAACCGCCCCGGGCCCGAACCCGACGCCTTCACGCCCATGGCCTATCCGATCATCGTCCTCGTGGTTTCCGCCGCCGTCCTGACCATCGTCATCATGGCGTGGAAGTCGCCGCGCTGAGGCCCCGACCGGCCGCCCGCCGCGCCAGGCGTCCCGGTGCCGGCGCGGCGCCGCCGTTGTCCCCGCGCTGGCGCCGGGCCGGCGGTCCTTGACGGCCCGCTTGGGTGGGGTCATGGTCCGCCCATGGCACAGCAGTTCAACGAAGCGAATTTCGACGCCGAGGTCCTCCAGTCCCAGCTGCCGGTGTTGGTCGACTTCTGGGCGGAATGGTGCGGCCCGTGCAGGATGATCGGCCCGGTGATCGACGAGCTTGCCGCCGAGGTCGACGGCCAGGCGAAGGTCGGCAAGGTGGACGTCGACACCAATCCGGAGCTGGCGATGAAGTATGACGTGCGGGCGATCCCGCTGCTGTTGTTCTTCAAGAACGGCGAGGTCGCCGACGAGGTGCGCGGCGCCGGCGTCAACAAGGCCCAACTCAAGGCGAAACTGCTGGCGCTGGCGTGACCCGCCGCCGCCCGGGACGCCCGGGGGGCGCAGCGGATCCTGCCGTCCGATCCTGCTTGAGTGGCCTCGCACGCCCGTGCTAGGAGCACGTGGTGTGAAGAAGCCCCCCGGTTGCCTGCGCTCCGCGGCAGCGCTGCTGACGATCGCCGCGTCGTTGATCACCCCGGCCGGAGGCCAGTTCGCGGTGCAAGGGCCGCGGCTGGGGCTCAACGGGGTGGTGCACGCGGTCGAGTCCCAGGCCGACGGCCGGGTGTTCCTCGGCGGCAGTTTCCGCTCGTTCAACGGCACCAGCGCCACCGGCCTGATCCGCCTGCTGGGTGACGGCACCCGGGACGGCACCCTCGACATCGCCGCCGTCGGCGCCGTCCGCGACCTGCTCGTCACCGGCGGCTTCCTTTACGTCGGCGGCGAGTTCGAAGCCGTCCAGACCCGGACGGCCGGGGCGTTCTGGCAGCCGTTCCTGTTCCGCATCCACCTTGACGGGGCCAGGGAGGGCAAGGTCGACACCACCTGGGTGCCGGCGGTTGACGGGCCGGTGGAGCATTTCGAGACCGACGGCAGCGACCTGTTCCTCGCCGGTGACTTCCGGACCGTGAACGGGGCGGCCCGCACCCGCCTCGCGAAGATCCGGATCAGCGAGCCGGCCGACCCGGACGCGGTGGACCCGGCGTGGAACCCGGGCGCCGACGGCAAGGTGGAGGACCTGGAGGTGAACGGGTCGTGGCTCTACGTCTGCGGCTACTTCTCGAACATCGCGGGCACCCACCGCGACTACCTCGCGCGCGTGTCTCTAACCGGAACCGGCGCGGCCGACACCCAGTGGACGCCCGAAACGAACCGCCCGGTGTCCACGCTCGAGTCGGACGCCGGCCACATCTACACCGGCGGGCGCTTCGAGTCCGCCAACGGCTCCGCGCGGCGCAGCCTGGTGCGGTTCAGCGCGGCGGCGGGGGAGGATGTGCTCGACACCGCCTGGTACCCCGACCTCGACGGCGAGCCCTCCGCGCTCCTGCTGGCCGGCTCGAGCCTGTATGCGAGCGGCGTGTTCATGAACGCGGGCGCCACGCCGCGCTTCTTCATGGCCAAGCTCTCGACGGGCGGCGGCGGCACGGTGGACGCGAGCTTCATCCCGAACCCCAACGGCGCGGTGCTCGACATGAAGATGGTGGGCGGCGCGGTGCTGGCGGGCGGGCGCTTCACCACCACCGTGGGCGCCAGCTCCGGCGGCTTCGCCCTGATGGACCCGGCCACCGGCGCGGCGTCGGCCTCGTTCGCCGGCACCATCACCACCACCGGCCTGACCAGTTGCCTCGTCCCGCTGGCGGGCGGCGGCATGATGATCGGCGGCATCTTCGACACGGTCAACGGCGTGCTCCGGCCGGGCCTCGCGCGCCTCCATCCCGACGGCCGCGTGGACGAGTCGTTCAACGCCCAGCTCTTCGGCTACAGCCCGACGGTCTACGACATGAAGGTCGACGGCGCGATGCTCTACATCGCCGGCAACTTCCAGCGCGCGGCCGGCGGCAGCCGCGAGCACGTCGCGCGCGTGAACCTGACCACCGGGGCGGTCGACACCGGCTGGAACCCGAGCGCCCACACCCCGTTGACCTGCATCGAGACCGACGCCAGCCACGTCTACGTGGGCAGCTCCGCCGGCCTCTACAGCGTCAACTACACCAGCGTCTACAACATCGCGCGGATCAGCAAGGCGACCGGCGGCACCGACGCGGGCTGGCGCCCGGCGGTGACCATGGGCGGCGACCCGAACACCGCGTGGCTGGAAGACATGGTGTTCGACGGCGACCGGCTGATCATCTGCGGCTACTTCTCCCACATCGTGGACCTGGACGACCTCGACCACCCCTACCCGCGCATGTGCCTGGCGGAGCTCGAGACCGCCGGGCCCTCCTCCGGCCTGCCGACCGCCGGGTGGGACACCCAGTTCCTGACCGGCCCCCCCGACAACCTCGAGCCGGCCGCCGTCGAGCACGCGCTGCTGCACAACGGCAGCCTCTACGTTTCCGGCGACTTCCTCTATGCCGGCGGCGAATACCAGTACTTCGTCGCCAAGATCGATCCGGACGACGGGGCCTACGACAACGGGTTCTTCGTCGCGTTCTGGGAACAGGACGACCCCTACACCGGCGACAACGTGAGCACGATTGCGGCCGCCGGCGACCACATCTACGTCGGCGGCGACTATCAGGAGGTGTGGGACGGTGCGAGCGGCCTGGACGAGTGGCCCTATCTGGTGCGCGTCGACCAGGACAGCGGCGCCTACGACCCGTCCTGGTACGCCTGGCCGGACGGCCCGGTGAACGTCATGGCGTTCCAGGGCGCCGACCTGTGGATCGACGGCGGCTACCAGTCGCTGCTCCGGCAGGATTTCGAGGACGTGGTGATCCTGCGCCCGAACCCGGCCGCCTATCAGGCATGGCTGGCGGCCCACCTGCCCGCCTGGCAGCTGCAGTATGCCGACTACACCGCGCCGTTCTGGGACGACGACCACGACGGGCTGCCGAACCTGGTCGAGTACGCCTTCAACATGAACCCGCGCCAGACGCTGCGGCAGGTGCTGACCCCCGGCACCGGCACCACCGGCCTGCCGGCGATCCGCCCCGAGGTGACAGGCGGCCAGCGCCACCTGGTCGCCGAGTTCGTCCGGCGCAAGGCGTCGACCGGGCCGGGGGTCGATTACGCGCCGCTGTTCGGCGCCGCCCTCGACGGCTCCTGGTCCGATCCCGCAGTCGAGATCTCCACCACCCCGATCGACACGGAGCTCGAGCGCGTCAAGGTGCGCAACTCGACCGCCAACCTGCCGCGCGCCTTCGGCACCGTGAAGGTCACCCCGACGGCCCCGTGAGGCGCCGAACGGCGGCCATGCCGGCCGGCGCCCCGCCTGCGCTCACCCGCGCCGGCGGTCGATCGCGCGGGCCTCGGCGCGCGGGCGCAGCCACAGCCCGAGGGCCGTGAGCCCGAGGAACAGGGCGTCGCCGGCCAGCCACCAGCGGAACGGGACCCAGCGCGCCGCGATCACGTCGGCCCGCCACGGCTGCAGCGGCGCAATGCCGCCGCAGACGGCGTCGGTGGCAAGGTGCAGCGCCGCGGCCAGCCAGAACGCCGCGGCCAGTGGCGCCGTCGCGCGGCGCCCGAGGCAGGCGGCCACCGCCACCGCCACCGGCACCAGGCCCAACAGAAACCACACGGTGTGCGACCAGCTCGCGTAGCGGGCCTCGAGCGACAGGTGCGGCGTGCACAGGTCGGGCAACGCGCCGAACAGGCCGACGACCGGCAGCGACCACGGCGGCAGCACGCGCCCGCCGCGGCGCAGGATGCCGGCGATGTCGATTGCCAGGCAGGCGGCCACCGGGGCCAGGGCGTGGGTGACGACGAACACGATCCGCCCGAGGATCGCCGCAACCGCCGGCGACGCAAGGCGCAAGGCGGCCGGGGCACCGTGGCCCGACACTCCAATGCCGAGTCCGGACCGATCACCCCAAAAAGGAAAATGCCGGACCACGGATTTCCCGGATTACGCGGATTTCGGAGCGGCTTGGTTCCCCTCGCCTGTTCACCTGCCGGATGAACCCGCCATCCATCGCAACTCATTCAACATCCGTGCAACCCGTGCAATCCGTGGTTTTCATCTCCGAATTCAGGATCACAGCTGCGCCAGCGCCTCGTCGACGACCGCAACGGTCTCGTCGATGTCCCCCTCCGTGTGGGCGAGCGACAGGAAGCCGGTCTCGTAGGGCGAGGGGGGGAAGTAGACGCCGCGCTCGAGGCAGGTCCAGAAGAACTTCCGGAACAAGCTGAGGTCCTGCCGCCTGACGTCGGCCACGTTGACGACCTCGTCGCCGGTGAAAAACAGGCAGAACATCGAGCCGGCGCGGTGGATGCGGTGCGCAATGCCCTTGCCGGCGAACGCGGCGCGCAGGCCGGCCTCGAGCCGGGCGCCGAGCTGCTCGAGCTGGCGGTAGCCGTCGGCCTTCTCGAGTTCGCGCAGCTGGCACAGGCCGGCGGCCATCGCGAGCGGGTTGCCGGAGAGGGTGCCGGCCTGATAGACCGGCCCCAGCGGGGCGAGCCGGCCCATGACGTCGGCGCGGCCGCCGAACGCGCCGACCGGCAGGCCGCCGCCGATCACCTTGCCGAAGCACGACAGGTCGGGTGCGATCCCCTCGATCCCCTGCACGCCGGCCCGGCCGAGGCGGAAGCCGGTCATCACTTCGTCGAAGATCAGCAGGGAGCCGTGGCGGGCGGTGATGTCGCGCAGCATCGCGAGGTAGCCGGGCCGGGGCAGGACCAGGCCGGCGTTGGCCGGATAGGGTTCGAGGATCACGGCGGCAATCTGTTCCCCGCACTCCGCGAACGCCGCCTCCACCGCCGCCGCGTCGTTGAACGGCAGCACGATCGTGGACCGGGCGAACGCGGCCGGCACCCCGGCCGAGTCCGGGTGGCCGTGGGTCAGCGCGCCGGAACCGGCGGCCACCAGCAGGCAGTCGGCGTGGCCGTGGTAGCAGCCGTCGAACTTGACCACCAGGTCGCGGCCGGTGAACCCCCGGGCCAGCCGGATCGCCGACATCGTCGCCTCGGTCCCCGAGTTGACCATCCGCACCATCTCGACCGCCGGCACCCAGTCGCAGACCAGCCGCGCCATCTCGACCTCGAACGGATTGGGAATCCCGAACGAAACCCCCTGCTTGGCCACCTCGTGGATCGTGTTGGTCACCGCCACCGGCGCGTGGCCGAGGATCGCCGGGCCCCAGCTCAACACGTAGTCGATCAGCCAGCGGCCGTCGACGTCCTCGACCCGCGCCCCCTTGGCCCGGCGCACGAAGAACGGCTGGCCGCCGACGTTGCGGAACGCCCGCACCGGCGAGTTGACCCCGCCCGGGATCACCTCGCAGGCGGCGGCGAACAGTTTCCGGGACAGCGGGCCGATCGGGTCGGGGGTGGCCATGGCGGGAGGATGCGGGATCCGCGGTGCCGGATGCAAGGGGCGGGATGCGCGGCGCGGGCCCCGCCGACGGGTATTACGTTTTTTCGCTTGCGTAACACTCAGGGGGCGGGATGATGCGGCGGGCGGGCGGGTCGCTGCGGTGCCGCCGCCGTTCCGGGCATGCATCCGCGTTGGTCACCACGGGTTGTCGGCGGCGCCGTGCGCGCGGCGGGTGGCGGCGGTTTCACGATGGCCGAGCTGCTGGTGGTGGTGGCGATCCTGATGACGCTGGCGGGCCTGCTGTTTCCGGTGGTGTCGCGCGGCAAGGGGCAGGCCGAGCAGGCGGGGTGCCTGGGCAACCTGCGCCAGATCGGCATCGCCACCAAGCTGTATGCCGACGACAGCGGCACGTATCCCCCGGCCTACGTGGATGCGGAGACCCGGTGGATGGACCTGATCAAGCCCTTGTTGGACAAGCGTTCGGACGCCTACCTGTGCCCGGCCGACCGCGAGCGGATCGCGGTCACCTGGGACCCGTCGATCCACATGAGCTACGGGCTCAACGCATTCCGCTTCGGCGCGCAGGCCCAGTGTTTCTGGTATCCGGTGCGGGTGGCGGCGGTGCGCCGGCCCGCGGCCACGATCCTGTGTGCCGACTGCACCCCCGGCAACTACTTCTGCGGCGGGGGGTCGCGGTTCGAGCAACCGGTGCCGGGCGTCGCCTACCGGCATCCCGGCGGGCGCTTCGGCGCGCTGTTCTGCGACGGGCACGCGGCACTGCTGGGCGACACCCGCCAGGAACACTGGGACGCCTCGCAATGACCCCGACCCACACCCCGATGACCCCGACCCACACCCCGGCCCACACCCCGCCGCGCCGCCACGCACCCCGGGCCACGGCGCCCCGCGCGGCGCGGCTCGCCGCGCTCGCGCTCATCCCGCTGCTCGCGCCGGCGGCGCGCGCCGGCTACGCCCAGCCCGGCCACGGCCTGCAGACGGTGGCCACCGGCAGCGTGGTCAACGGCGCGCTCTACTGGCAGACCGAACCGGCGTGGGTGAACCTGACGCCCCCCGCGATGCCCTGCCTGGTGCGGCTGCCGTTCACCCTTCCGCCGTGCCTCGAGATCCCGGCCGCCAGGCTGGCGCTCACCGTCTGGGGCGGCTCCGCCAACCACCTCTGCCAGCTCCACGCGGCGGTCAACGGCGCGCCGCTGACCGCCCCGGGCGGGCTGGTGTTCGGCACCACCGCCGACGCCACGCCGGTGTTCGACCCGGCGGTCCCGTGCGCCTACGGCAGCGGTTCCGGCGTGTGGCTGGTCACCCTGCCGGTCGCAGGCGGCCGGCTGCGCACCGACGGCGGAACCAACGAGGTGGTGGTCACGCTCGACACCCCGGACAGTTTCGACGGCCGCGTCCAACACGTCACCCTGATCGCCGTCTATCGCTCGGCCTGGCTGGCGAACTCGCTGGACTACGCGATCGCCGAGGGCAGTGGCGACATCTACCGCAGCCCTGCCAGCGGGCAGGCCGACCGCCGCACGGTCGCCCTCGGCACCGCAGGCCCCGGCGGCGCCACCGCCGCCGCGCTGACCGCCCTCTACACCTACGGGGACACCGGCCAGCACGACCGCCTGCTGTTCAACGGCGCCCCGCTCGGCGACGCCGACGTCGCCGGCTGGGACAAGGGCGGCAGCGGCCGCGACTACGGGCCCTCGGTGGTGGCCTTCGACGTGTTGCCCCACCTCGTGGACGGCGGCAACCAGGCGACGTTCACGGTGGCGGCCGGCGAGGTGCCCGACGCGCGCGAGTCCAGCCTCCGCCCGCAGCTGGCGGCGTTGGCGGTCACCCGCGCCACCGCCACCCCCGCCGCCCGCCCGATCCTCCATGCCGGGCGCACCGCCACCGGCCTCACCCTCACCCTGTTCGCGCCGTTAGACCAGCCCTGCCAGCTGATGGAATCCGAAGACCTGGCCGACTGGGTCGAAAGCGTTGGCTTCGTATCCGCCGGCGCACCGGTGACGCTGGCACTCGCCTGCGAGCCCGGCAGCCGCTTCTTCCGCGCCCAATCCCCGTGACCCGCCGCGCCGCCATCCTGCTGCTGCCGGCAGCCGTGCCCGCCTGCCTGCCACGCGCCACGCGCGGCCAGCCCACGGCGCGCACGATCGCCGACTCGACCGGCCGCCCGGTGGCCCTGCCCGCGTGCCCGCAACACGTCCTGAGCCTCTCGACGGCGGTCACCGACACGCTCGTGCGCCTCGGCGCAGGCGGGCGCCTCGCGGGCATCGACGAGTTCAGCCGCATCATCCCGGGTGCCGCCGCCGTCCCGGTGCTCGGCAAGGGCAGCACCCTGTCCCGCGAGCAGGTCATCGCGCGCGCCATCGACCTCGCCTTCGTGTGGTGGTACCAGGACGCCGCCGCCGCCATGCTCGAGGGCTGCGGTCTGCCGGTGGTGCGCGTGCGCTGCGCGCGCGCCGCCGAGATCCCCGCCACCGTGCGCCTGGTCGGCCGCTGCCTCGGGTGCGACCACGCCGCCAACCGGCTGGCCGCCGGCGTGCACGACGAACTCGCGCGCCTCGCCGCCACTCCGCCGCCACCCGACGCACCCACGGCCTACCTCGAACTCTACGGCCCGTTCCGCACCGGCGGCCGCGATTCCTACGTCAACGACCTGATCGAGCTCGCCGGCGGCCGCAACGTCGCCGCCACCGCCCCCGGCGCCGTGCTGCTCTCCGCCGAACAACTGCTCGCCGCCAACCCCGACCACGTCCTGCTGCTGGACGGCATCACCGACGCCGCCGCCTTCGCCTCCCGCCCGGGCATGCACCGCCTCGCCGCCGTCCGCTCCGGCCGCGTCCACGCCCTCGACCGCGGCGCCCTCGTCGCCGGCGCCGGCATCGCCGCCGGCGTCGCCCGCCTCCACTCGCTGCTGGTACGACCCGCGGCCGCCGCGCCGCCCGCCGCCACCCCGCTCCCCCCGCCAACCACCACCAACCACTGAGCCATGCCCTTCCACCGCATCACCCACAACCCGAAGTACCGGTTCGCAACCGTGCACAACTACGGCTGCATGTTCCGCTGCGCCGTGTGCAGCTACAAGCTCCACAGCGGGCCGGACGGCCGGCCGGGCTACGCGTGGCCGCGGCCGGACGCCTTCCTCCCGACCGCGCGGGTCAAGGAGGTGCTGCGCGGGCTGGACATCGCCACCCTCTACTTCATGGGCGGCGAGCCGTCGATGGCGCGCGACCTCCCGCAGCTGTTGGAGTTCGCCAAGTGCGAACTCGGGGTGCGCACCTTCCTCGGCCACTGCAACGGCTGGAAGCTCGACTTCCCGCACCTCGACGGCGCCAACGTCGGGCTCAAGGCGTGGGACCCGGCCGTCCACCGCGCCTACACCGGCCGCGACAAGGAGCTGATCTTCGGCAACTTCGAGCGCGCATTCCACGCCGGCCTCCAGCTCAAGGCCAACGTGGTGTTCATCCCGGGCTACGTCGACCTCGACCAGGTCGAGGCCGTCGCCGCCTGGCTCGGCAGCCTGAGCCGCGCCATCCCGCTGCACATCATGGGCTACATCCCGGTGCCGGGCCAGTCCCACCGCCGCCCGACTGACGCCGAGATGGAGCAGGCGGTCGCCAGCTGCCGGCGCCACCTCGACCAGGTCGGCATGTCCCACCTGACCCCCGAACAGGCGCGCAACCACGCGGCCCGCGACGACCGCTTCGCCGTCCGCCAGGTGGCATGAACGACGGCATGCACGAGGCCGCGCCAGCGCTGGCCGCCGCCCGCCGCCGCGCCCGCCGGACCGGCTGGTTGCTGGCCCTCGCCCTGCTCGCCGCCGCCACCCTCGCCCTCGGGACCGGCAGCGTGCACGTGCCGCCGCGCGAGGTGGCCCGCGTGGTGGCCGGCGCGCTGACCGGCGGCGGGCACGCCGACGATGCCGCGCACCGGATCCTGTTGGAAGCGCGCCTGCCGCGGGTGCTGCTGGCGATGCTCACCGGGGGGGTGCTGGCGCTCGCCGGGCTGGCGGCGCAGACGCTGTTCCGCAACCCGCTGGCCAGCCCGTCGGTGATCGGCGTCTCCAACGGCGCCGCCCTCGGCGCGGTGGCCGGGATCCTGTGCGCCGCCCACCTCGGCGCCCACGCCACCGCCGCCTCGGTCGCCGCCAGCATCGGCGCGGGGGGCGCCGTCGCCGCGGCGGTGTCCGCGCTCGGCCGGCGCGGCGGCGGCCACGGCCACGGGCTGCTGCTGGCCGGCATCGCGATCGGGGCGCTGTGCTCGTCGCTGACCACCGCGCTCCTCTATCTGGCGGGCGAACGGCTGCAGGCAATCGTGTTCTGGCTGATGGGCGGGCTGTGGCACGCGCACTGGCGCCACGTCTGGCTGCTCGCCCCGGTGGGGCTCGCCGGCCTCGCGCTGATGTTGGCCTGGGCGCGCGACATGAACATCTCGCTGCTCGGCGAACGCGCCGCGCGCGACCTCGGCCTGGAACCGCGCAGGCTCCAGCGCCGCCTGCTGGTGCTGGTCACGGTGCTCGCCTCGGTGGCGGTCAGCCTGACCGGCGTGATCGGCTTCATCGGCCTGATCGTGCCCCACGTGCTGCGCCTGGTCGTCGGCGCCGACCACCGGCGCCTGGTGGTGCCGGTGGCGCTCGGCGGGGCGCTGCTGGTGGTGGCCGCCGACACCTGCGCCCGCACCCTCGCCGCGCCGGCCGAGATCCCGGTCGGCATCTTCACCGCCGTGGCCGGCGCCCCGGTGTTCCTCATCGTCCTCCAGCGCCGCCTCCCCGGAACCCCGCCGTGAGCTTCGAAACCGACCGCCTCTGCTTCTCCTACCGCGCCGGAACACCGGTGCTGCAGGACCTCTCGCTGGCAATCCGGCCGGGCCGCCTGACCGGGCTGTTCGGCCCCAACGGCAGCGGCAAGTCAACCCTCCTGCGCTGCCTCAACGGCGCGCTGCGGCCCCAGTCCGGCACCGTCCGCTTCGCCGGCGAGGACCTCGCCCGGCTGGGCGCGCGCGAGGCCGCGCGCCGCATCGCCGTGGTCTCCCAGGACACCCCCGCGTCGCTCCCCTTCACCGCCCTCGAGGTCGTCCTGTTCGGCCGCTACCCCCACGACGAGCGCTGGCGCCACGACTCGCCCGCCGACCACCGGTTCGCGCTCGAGTGCCTCGCCCGCCTCGATGTCGCGCGGCTCGCCGGCCGCCCGTTCGACCAGCTCAGCGGCGGCGAGCGCCAGCGCGTGGTCGTCGCCCGCAGCCTCGCCCAGCAGACGCCCGCGCTGCTGTGGGACGAGGCGGCGTCGCACCTCGACATCCGGCACCAGCTCGAACTCTATCAGCTCGCGCGCGGCCTCGCGGCCGGGGGCCGCACGGTGGTCATGGTGTGCCACGACCTGCTGCTGGCGCCGTCGTGCGTGGACGACTGCGCGCTGCTGTGCGGCGGGCGCCTGCACGCCAGCGGCCCGGCCCCGGACACCCTGACCGAGGACAACCTGCGCGAGGTGTTCGGCCGCCCGCTGCGGATCGAGTGGCCCGACCGCCGGTCGGTGCGCGCCAGCTGGCGTTGAGGACCCCCGCACCGCCCGCCGTATTGCCTTGACCCTGACTGGCGGCGCCAAAAGATCCCAAGCAGTCCATGAGCCACAAGCCAGCAGCCCGGTGCAGCGTCTCCCTCAACCACGACCTGCTGCGCCAGTTCGACCGGATGGTCGCCGAGAAGGGCTACCACAACCGGTCGCTGGCGGTGGCCGAGATGATCCGCGACCGCCTGGTCGAGCACCGCCAGGCGTCCGGCAACGCCGAGGCCGCCGGCACCGTGACCCTCGTCTACGACCACCACTCGCACAATGTCCAGGAGTCGCTCACCCACATGCAGCACGACCACTGCGCCGAGATCATCTCGACCCTCCACGTCCACCTCGACCACCACAACTGCCTCGAGGTGCTGGTCATGCGCGGCCGCACTTCCAAGCTCAAGCAGATCGCCGACCGCCTGATCGGCGCCAAGGGCGTCAAGCACGGCCGCCTCACCCTCACCACCACCGGCAAGGACCTGCCCGACTGAGCCCGCCGGACCCCAGCCAACGCCGGCCCCCCAGCCCACCGATCGCCGCCCCGGCCCGCCGCCCCCCCCGGGCCGGCCCGCTGCCCACCACCGTTTCCCGCAATCTCCCGCCCATTGCCCCTTGCCCTGCTCGGCACCCCGTGATAGGAATCCTTTCGTTGAACAAGGTGTCGGCATCCGGGTCACCGCTGCCCGCGTGACCCGGCCCGCCATCCCGCGCCGTCATGATCCACGCTCGTCACCCAGTCCCGGGCCTGACACGGCCGCGCCGGCGCGGCTTTGCGCTGGTGGTGACGATCGCCCTGATGGTGCTGTTGGCAGTGACCAGCATCGGGTTGTTAGGACTGTCGGCGGTGGCGCTGCGGTCGACGGGGCAGGGTGAGGCGCAGGCTGCGGCGCGGGCGAACGCGCGGCTGGCATTGCTGCTGGCGATCGGCGAGCTGCAGCGGCAGGCGGGGCCGGACACGCGGGTGACCGCGCGCGCCGACATCCTGGACGCGGGCCACCCTCCGGTCACCGGGGCGTGGCGCAGCTGGGAAGGCACCGACCACGAAACCGGCGGACGCTTCGCCGGCCGGCCGGTGTCGCCCGGCAACTACGCCGACGCCAAGCGCGACCGCTTCCTCGGCTGGCTGGTGTCCGGCAGCCAACCCGGCGCGGCGGAGCTGCCCGACACCGCGCGCGGCGCCGGCAAGGCCACCCTCGTCGGCCCCGGCAGCGTCGGCGCGGGGGAGAACCGGGTGGCGCTGCAGGTCCACCTGGCGCCCGTCCCGGTCACCGGCGCCGGCACCCCCGGCCACTGCGCGTGGTGGGTCGCCGGCGAGAACCAGAAGGCGCGGCTGCCGCAGCCTTGGCAGCCGGAGGACGACACCGCCGCCCGCTGGTCGGTGTGCGCCAAGTCGCACGCGGTCGCCGACCCGCAGCCGTTCCGGCTCGACCCGCTGTTGGAGTCCCCCGAGCCGGCCCAGCGGGTGGCCACGCTCGCCGGTGCCGACCTGCTCGAGCCGGCCGGCGGCGGCGCCCGCTCGCGCCAGTTCTTCCACGACCTGACCGCCGTCTCGGTCGGCCTGCTGACCAACACCGCCACCGGCGGCTGGCGCAAGGACCTCTCCCACCTGACCGAAAACTGGGACCGCCAGCCGGCGGGGCGCCTGGCCCTGTTCCGCCTCGCCCCCGGCAGGGACATCCAGTCCTCGCGGCCCTCGGCCGCCAGCCCGGTCGCCCCCGGCTCGATGCTCTACCCGTGGGCGGCCTACCGCGGCGGCCAGAACATCCCGATCTATCAGCACGGCCCGGTCACCAGCTGGGCCAACCTCGCCGACTACGCGACCGCCTACAAGCGGATCACCGCGGCCGCGTCCGGCCGCAACCGGATGGCCAACTGGTCGGTGGCAATCGACAACTCGGCCAACGGCTTCGGCTTCCTGCACAAGGTGCGGGTGCTGCCGGTCGTGGCGCGGATGCAGTGGGTGTTCTCGCACACCGCCGGCCCGGCCGCCACCACCGACAAGCTCGAGCCGCGGCTGCTGCTCACCCCGGTGATCACGATGTGGAACCCCTACTCGGTCGAGCTGACCGGCCCGCCGGTGTCGTTCTCGATCCCCAAGCCGCTGCCCGCCGCACTCCGCTACACGATCAACGGGGCCACCAACCCCGCCTACAACGCCTTGACCGCCGGCGCGCGCAGCAACACCCCGCCGCTGTCCACCGTTTCGACCCTCAACTACCAGATCGCCGCCGGGTTCACCCTCAAGCCGGGCGAAACCCGGGTCTTCAGCCCGGCCTCCACCACCCCGGTGCCGCCCGAGGCCATGATCGACCTGCGGCCCGGCTACCGCGCCAAGGGCGGCCACTACTTCCGCGTCCTCAACTCCGCCGGCATGCCGATGGCCGCCCCCCGCGGCGCCACGATCAAGGCCGACGCGCGCTTCGACACGATCTACGACGACTTCGCCGCCTCCAACGTCGGCACCGGGGTGGGCATCTACCTCGACATGCTGATCGGCGGCGAGCGCCACCTCGTCTATCGGATGGTCTACACCGCGGCGGTCGCCGGCACGATCTACAAGCCGCTCACCCAGATGGCCGAGGCCACCCTCAGCCAGTGCCAGACCAACCCGGTGCCGTTCCTCTCGACGATCTTCGGCGCGCGCATGGCCAGCCGCACCCACCTCGCCGCCAAGGGCTTCGTCCAGTCCTGCCCGCTGGTCAACTACACCGCCATGGGCCGCAAGGACCAGGAGGAGGCCACCATCGGCCGCCACTACGGCGGCACCGGCCATCCGGTCAACTCGCCGTTCGACTACAGCTTCGTCAAGCACGCCCCGGCCGGCGACAGCCTGCTGCCCAACTCCGACGACGCCACCGGCCGCGGCTACATCGTCACCGGATTCAACCGCGCCGACGGGCTGTCGCGCTGCGTGATCGCCGAGCTGCCCGTCCGCCCGCTGGCCTCGCTCGGCGAACTCCAGAACTGGGACGTCCGCTACGAGAACCCGATCCCGCCGTTCGCCTTCAACCTCATCGGCAACTCCGACGCCACCCCGCTGCTGCCCCCCGACGCGGTCGTCAACCGCGCCGACGCCAGCCTCGCCGAGAACCTCCAGTACGACGACTCGTTCTGCGCCAACCACCTGCTGTTCGACGACTGGTTCTTCTCCTCGATCGCGCCCGACCCGAACCACTTCGGCGCCGCCGGCCACAGCGCCCAGCAGACGTTCGCCGACTTCCTCACCGGCACCGCGCCGCTCGCCAACCGCGCCTACCGCCCGCTCGCCGCCGACCGCGCCGCCGCCGCCGCCGACCCCGCCGCCACCACCCGGCTCTACAACACCCACGTCAAGCCGGTCGACTCCTGGCTGACGCTCGCCTCCCGCCTCGAGGTCGAGGGCATGTTCAACGTCAACTCCACCTCGGTCACCGCCTGGCGCGCCCTGCTCGGCCACGCCCGCGGCCAGCGCGTCCCACACGTCCGCGAGGCCGGCACGTCGTGGAGCCTCGACCTGTCGGGGCCGTCCGACCACGTGCTCGGCCGCTTCACGATCGCCGGCGACAGCGAGGCCGGCACGCCCGGCAGTTCCGGCGACTTCCCGGAGGCCACCGAGTTCGCCGGCTACCGGACCGTCGACGACGACCTGGTGGACGAACTCGCCGAGGAGGTCGTCGAGCAGGTGCGCGCCCGCGGCCCGTTCCTCTCGCTCGCCGAGTTCGTCAACCGCCAGCTGTCATCCGGCGAGCTCGCGCTGGCCGGAACCATCCAGGCCGCGCTCAACCAGCTCGCGCAGCATAGCGCCACCAACCCGTTCGCGGCGATCGAGGCGCTCTCGACCACCGCGGTGGCGGTGCCCGAGCGGCCCGCCGAGGCCGAGTACCAGTTCCCCGCCGCCGCCGCCGGCAAGAGCGCCTACGGCCTGCCCGGCTGGACCCGCCAGGCCGACGTCCTGCGCCCGCTCGCCCCGATCCTCAGCGCCCGCGACGACACGTTCACGATCCGCGCCTACGGCGACGCCCGCGACGGCGCCGGCCGGATCACCGCCCGCGCCGTCGCCGAGGCGGTCGTCCGCCGCACCCGCGACTTCGTCGACCCGCGCGACGCCGCCGACGCCCTCGCCGGCCCCACCCGGCCCCCCAACCGCGCCTTCGGCCGCCACTTCGCGCTGGTCTCGTTCCGCTGGCTCGCCCCGGAGGAAGTGTAGCGGCAAGTTGCAAGTTGCAAGTTTCAAGTTTCAAGTAGTTTCAAGTTGGATGCCGGAAGCTGAAACACTGGAACGATGCCGCACCCGCCCCCCCGCCTCTAACTGAAAACTTGAAGCTTCACCCTTGAAACTCCTCGTCCCGCTGGCATGCGCCGCCCTTGCCGCGGCCGCACCGGCCCGCACCTGCCGGCTGCTGTTCCTCGCCGCCCCCGAGGACGCACCCGAGAAGCTCCACCTGTTTGACGGCCGCTCGGCCCAGGAGGTCGAGCTGCCCCGGCTCAGCTTCTCGCGCGTCTATCAGCTCCCGCCGGGCGACCTGCGGCTGCGGCTGCTGCCCGCCCCGCCGCCGGACCCCGCGGCGATCCCGGCGGCCGCCCCGGCGGTGACCGTGGCCGAGGCGGTCACCGACTGCTACCTGCTGGTCTCCAGCGACCCCGCCAACCCGGTCGCCCCGGTCCGCCTCCAGGTGATCAACGCCAACCCGGAGCGGCTCAAGCGCGGCCAGATGCTGTGGTTCAACCTGACCGACAAGGCGGTCGGCGGCAGCGTCGGCTCCGCCAAGCTCGCGCTCCAGCCAAACTCGCGCGCCACCCTCGACCCGCCGGCCAGCGGCGCCACCGACTACCCGGTCACCCTCGCATTCCGCATCCCGGGCGACGACCGCCTCTATCCGCTGTGCGAGACCCGCTGGCTCCACGACCCCCGCAGCCGCTGCGTGGTGTTCATCATCCCCGACCCCGGCGCCCGCGCCCCCCGCGTCCTCGCCATCCCCGACTACCGCGAGACGCCCGAGGAACGCTAGCGCGGCGATGCCTTGGCCCCGGGCATTGCGCCCGGGCGCCGACCCTTGCCGGATGCGGCCGGCTGCGGGGTCAGGATCTCGAGTTCGGGGGCGGTATGCATGAAATGCGATGGATTGCGCGTGACGATCCGCCTGGCGCCCTTGCGACGGGCGAAGGTCGCATGGAGCAAGTCATAGATCCCGCCGCCCATCACGCCACGGCGCTGGGCCTCCCCAAGCGCCTTCTCGTAATCGGCCACCCGCAGCCCCTCGACGGTCAGGTTGGCACGCAGCCCCAGCGTCAACTCCGCCGCCGCCGCCACCGGCACCTTGTAAAAGCCGGTCAGCGTGGCAAACGCCTCCGCCAGCGCATGGGCGTCGGTCACCGGCGCTTCCATGCCCTCCAACGCTTCCCGACAGGCGGCATGCTCCGGGTGCTTCTCAAGCACCGCGCCAACGAGAATCCCGGTGTCCAGAAACGTCATCGCTCGTAGTGGCGACTGGCCTCGACGGCGTCGGCCAACGGGCTGCCCGGCACCTCGCCGGTCCACAGCTTCAGCTTGCCCCGCCGGACCACCGCACCGCTGCTGTTCGCTTCCACCTCCAGGATGATCCGCCCCGGCGTGGCCGAGGCCTTCAGCCGCTGCCCGCGAGGAACCCCCGCGGCACGCCGCAAATCGCGCGGCAGCACGATCCGATTCGATGCGTCAAGCTGCACGGTGACCGTCATGCCAAAACCATGGCGTGGTTACGGCGTAACCGCAAGCCCGAAGTCCCCCATGCTGCGGTGCCGTTGCCGACGCGGGTGGCTGGGCGCGCGTGCCCTGCGCGAGGAGCGCCGGGCACAAGTGCGTTCGTGCCCGACGCGATTGGGCCAGACGCCAACTGAAGACCTCCGATTTCATGCGTGACCCGGTGGTGCAAGGGCGGTGGCGGTCAAGGTCGAAGCAGTGGCAAAAAGCCGCTGCAGGCGGCAACACCGCCGATGAAACTCCCGCGCCGAAACCCGCGTATCTTCCCGCGACCATGAACCCCCGACCGATCCTCACCACCGCCCTCCTGCTCGCCATGACCGCCGCGCTCCCCGCCGCCGAAGGCAAGGCCCCCGAGTGGACCGACATCGCCGCCGCCGACCTCGAGCTGGCGGGCGACTACGAGGGCGAGTGGCTCGACGCCCCGCGCGGCCACTACTTCGAGATCAACAAGCCGCTCGCCGCCCAGCTGGTCAACGTCCGCGACGGCGAATACACGGTGCGCTTCTTCCAGCAGCACGACGCGCGCGCCGACGCCTACTTCGAGGGCACCGCCCGCACCGACGGCGAGGCGATCTCGTTCGACGCCGACGGGTGGACGGGCAGCGCCACCCGCGACGGGCTGAACGGCACCGTGCGCCAGGGCGAGACGCGGATCCGCTTCGCGCTCAAGCGCAGCGACCGCCCCTCGCCGTCGCTCGGCGCCAAGCCGCCGGCCGGCGCGATCGTGCTGTTCGACGGCAGCAACTTCGACCACTGGCAGCACGGCGGCGGCCGCGCGGTCACCTGGTGGAACCTCGGCAACGGCGCCATGGAAATCCGCAGCGCCCGCAGCGACGAGGACCGCCGCAACCAGGTCGGCGGCGACATCGAGACCCGGCAGTCGTTCGGCGACTGCCGCTTCCACATGGAGTTCCGCTACCCCGTCGAACCCGGCAAGTCCGGCCAGGGCCGCGGCAACAGCGGGCTGTTCTTCCAGCGCGACTACGAGGTGCAGGTGCTCAACTCCTACGGCCTCCAGGGGAACTGGAACGAATGCGGCGCGCTCTACAAGCTCGCCCCGCCCAAGGTCAACGCCGCCCGCCGGCCGCTCGTCTGGCAGAGCTATGACATCGAATACCGCGCCTCGACCTGGAAGGACGGGAAAATGACCGCCCCGGCACGCATCACCGTGCTGCTCAACGGGGTGCGCATCCACCACGACGAACCGCTCATCCACATCACCGCCCACGCGTTCGCCCAGCGGCCGAACCACCCCCAGGGCCCCGGCCCGATCCGCCTCCAGGACCACAGCAACCCGATCCAGTTCCGCAACATCTGGGTGGCGCCCCTCGCCGCCAAATGAACCGTCAGCCGACCGGTCCGGTGAAATCCACGGCCGCCGCACGACCTTTCGCCGCCCTCGCGGCCCTGTGCGCCGCCTGCGCCGCCGCCGCCCAGCCGCCCCCCTCCCCCGACCTCGCCTGGCCGCCGCTCACCCGCGAGTGCCGGCCCCACGCCTACTGGTGGTGGCACGGCAGCGCGGTGGACAAGGCCAACCTGACCCGCGAGCTGGAAGCGCTCCGGGCCGCCGGCCTCGGCGGCGCCCACGTGATCCCGATCTATCAGACCATGGGCTGGGAGAACCGCGCGATCCCCTACCTCTCCCCGCAGTGGCTGGAGATGCTCCGCCACTGCGTCGAGGAGGGCCGGCGGCTCGACCTCGACATCGACATGACCACCGGCTCCGGCTGGTGCTTCGGCGGGCCCCGCGTCGCCGACGCCGACGCCAACGCCCGCCTCGTCCACAAGGTCTTCGGCCCGGGCAGCGACTTCGCCGGCCGCGTCGACCGCGCCGCCACCCAGGCACTCGTCGCGTTCGGCCCCGGCGGCGCCCGCCATGACCTGGCCGCCTCGATCGCCGACGACGGCCGCTACCACTGGCGCGCCCCCGCACCCGGCTGGCAACTGCACATGGTCTCGCAGCGGCCGTCCGGCCAAAGGGTCAAGCGCGCCGCGCCGGGCGGCGAGGGCCACATGCTCAACCTGTTCCACCGGCCCGGCGTCGAGCGCTACCTCGCGTGGTTCACCGAGGCCTTCGCCGGCTACCGGGGCCCGCTGCCGCGCGCGATGTACCACGACTCCTACGAGTACTCGTCGGACTGGTCGCCCGACCTGTTCGCGCAGTTCGAGAAGCGCCGCGGCTACCGGCTGCAGGACGAGCTGCCGTGCCTGCTCGACGGCGCCACCGGCGACCACGCGGCGCGCGTCCGCTGCGACGTGCGCGAGACGTTCTCCGACGTGATGGTCGCGGAAACCCTGCCGCTGTGGGCCGCGTGGTGCCGCCAGCGCGGAATCCTCACCCGCAACGAGGCGCACGGCTCGCCGGGGAACCTGCTCGACCTCTACGCCCTGGCCGACATCCCGGAGACCGAGATGTTCCACCGCGACCGCAACGTGCTGGTGTCCAAGCTCGCCTCGTCGGCCGCCCACGTCGCCGGCCGCCGGCTGGTCGCCGCCGAGACCGGCACCTGGATCAGGGAGCACTTCACCGAGACGCTGGCCGACCTGAAGTTCCTGTTGGACGACCTGTTCGTCAGCGGCGTCAACCACGTCTTCTACCACGGCTGCTGCTACTCGCCGGCCGACGCCCCCTGGCCCGGCTGGCTGTTCTACGCCAGCTGCCAGATGAACCCGCGCAACCCGGTGTGGCACGACGCCCCCGCCCTCAACGCCTACGCCGCCCGCTGCCAGGCCGTCCTCCAGCACGGCGCGCCCGACAATGACCTGCTGCTCTACTGGCCGCTCCACGACACGTGGACGAACACCGGCCCGCTCGAGCAGAAGCTCACCGTCCACGCCCGCGCATGGTTCGAGGAGCAGCCGCTCGGCCTCGCCGCCAAGCACCTGTGGGAGCGCGGGTTCACCTTCGACTACGCCTCCGACCGCCAGCTCGCCGGCGCGAGCGTCGAGGCCGGACGGCTGCGCGTCCCCGGCGGCACCTACGCCGCCGTGGTCGTCCCGCGCTGCCGCCAGGTCCCGCTGCCGACGCTGGCGAGCCTGCTGGACCTCGCCGGCGCCGGCGCCACGGTGGTCTTCGAGGCCGGCCTCCCCCGCGACGTCCCGGGCGCCGGGCAGCTGGAGCAGCGCCGCGCCGCACTGCGGGAGCTGGTCGCCTCGGTGAACCTGCAGCCCGCCCCCGGCGGCGCGTTCCAACAGGCAAGCCGCGGCCGCGGCCGGGTGCTCGCCGGAGACGTCGAGGCCGCCCTCGCCGCAGCCGGCGTCGCCCGCGAGGCGCTCGCCGACGCCCCCGGGCTGCGCTTCATCCGCCGCCGCTCCGACGCCGGCCGCCACTACTTCCTGGCCAACCGCGGCGACGCGGCGTTCGACGGCTGGCTGCCGCTCGCGACCCGCGCAACCTCGGTCGCGGTGATGGACCCGCTCACCGGCCGCACCGGCGTCGGCGAGTCGCGGCAGGCGGATGGCCGCACCGAGGTCCGCCTCCGCCTCCGCCCCGGCGAGTCGCTCGTCCTGCGCACCTTGGAGTCGCGGCCGATCACCGGCCCCGCGTGGCGCGTCCCGCGCGCCGCCGGCGAGCCGGTGCCGCTGGAAGGCCCCTGGGAGCTGCGCTTCCTGACCGGCGGCCCCCAGCTCCCGCCGCCCGCCCGCCTCGACCGCCCCGCCTCGTGGGCCGCGCTGCCCGGCGACGACCCGCCGCGCTTCGCCGGCACCGCGGTCTATCAGACGGAGTTCGCCGCGCCCGGCCCGCCGGGCGCGGCCTATCTGCTGGACCTCGGCCGCGTCTGCCAGAGCGCCCGCGTGCGCCTCAACGGCGCCGACCTCGGCACCCTGCTCGCCCCCCCGTTCGAGGCGGTGGTGGCCGGGCTCAAGCCGGCGGGCAACCTCCTCGAGGTCGAGGTCACCAGCACCGCCGCCAACCGGATCCGCGACCTCGACCGCCGCAAGGTCCCGTGGCGGGTCTTCCACGACATCAACTTCGTCAACATCGACTACCAGCCCTTCGACGCCGCCGCCTGGCCGCTCGCCGACGCCGGCCTCCTCGGCCCCGTCACCCTCGCCCCGCTCGCCCCGCCGCCGCCCTGAATGCCCGCCGCCCCATGCCTGCCAAGCCCCCCACCCCGATCCTCCATGTCCGCGGCATGACCCTGATCCTCGACGCCGAAACGGGCCTGATTTGACTTCCCCCGTTCGACCAACCGCCACGCCGCCAGCCCGTCCGTGCGGCAATTTCGTACACGTATACGGATTTGTTGCAGCGTGCGGGGTGGGGCGGGGGGCCCCGGCGGCAGCCGCCGCGCCGACAGCCCCCGCGCCGACTCCCAGGCAGGCCTTCGCACGCCTCCGCAGGATCGTCCCGGTGGATGTCGGGTTCGACACCCGCGACGGCCGCACCCTGACCCTGCCCCGGATCACCATCCCCGGGAAGGAACAGGCCGCGCTGCTCCTGCAACGTGGCTGGACCTTGCCGGAACGAGCGCCGCCCCGCATCCGCTCCCGCAAACTGCCCGACCGCAGCTGACGACCTTCCGCAGGCCGCCACCGGAAACGGGTGGCCGGCCTGTGGGCACGAACCCCCGGAAACCCCTGCCACGCAGGGAACCGCCTATCAGAAGTGACGCAGTCGGGCTAACAGCCCCCGCCGGCCGCCGCGGTCCCGCCGGCGACCTGCTCGATCGCGCCGCCGGCGTCGGCGAACACCGCCTCGACCGCCTCGTCGCCGGCGGCGAAGCGGGCCAGCTCGCCGGCGTCCATCAGCAGCGCCGCGGTCGAGAGTGCGTCGGCGAGCCCGGCGCTGGCGGCGACCAGCCAGACCCGGCGCCACCCGGCGCCCGGTTCGCCCTCGCCCCGCGGGTCGACGACGTGCTCGCCCTGGACCCCGGTGCCCGAGGCGCTGAGCGCGCGGCCCGCCAGCCCGATCCGGCGGGTGTCGTGCCCGCCGGCCAGCTCGACCGGCCAGGTGTCGCCGCCGATCGCGAGCAGCGTGCTCGCCCCGGCGCCGAGCAGCGCGCTGCCGGCGCCCCAGTCGGCGAGCAGGCCGTGCACCTCGTCGAGCGCGAAGCCCTTGCCGATGCCGCCGAGGTCAAGCTGCCGGCCGGGCTCCGCGCAGGTGACCGCCGGCACGTCCGGGTGGATCACCAGGCGCCCCGCGGGCGGCGGCGGCGGGCCGGGGCGGCCCTCCTTGCGGTGCTCGATCGCCGCGCCCAGCGCGGCGTCGAACAGCCCGCCGCTGCGCGCGTGCGCGTCGAGCGCCAGCAGCAGGCAGCGGTGGCAGGCGTCGCTCAGGTAGAGCGTCTCGCCCGCCTCCATCCGGTTGATCCGCCAGACGTCGCTGCCCTCGCGGAACCGGCTCAGCCGCGACTCCAACAGGTCCACCAGCTCGAAGCACTCGCGCGCCACGCCGGCGGCCTCCCCCGCGGCCATGCCCGCGAGCCGCAGGCTGAACGTGGTGCGCATCGCCTCGTGGGTGAACAGCCGGCACTCCGGGAGCTGCGCGGTGAGGTTCATCGGCGGCCCGTTCTAACGGTCCCAGAGGTCGCGGCGGACGAACACCATCACCGGCACCTCGGCGCGCAGCCCGCGCGGCACCGGCACGTGGGTCGCGCCCACCGCCCCGAGCACGGCATCCACCGCCTCGGGCACCGCAAACACCAGCGGCCAGCGCTCGACCCCCGCCGGTGGCCCGTCCGGGTAGTAGCCGACGCGGGCGAACCCGCGCAGGTACCACGGCAGCGGCCAGTACTCGCGCCCGACCACCGCAATCGGCTCGAGCGGCACGCCGGGCGCAGCGGCCGCCAGCTTCTCCAGCCACGGCGCCAGCGACTCGATGTCGTCGCTCGTCGGCACGTAGGCGTACGGGTTGCGCTCGTCGGAGGCCAGCCGGCCGGTCGCCTGCCGCGCCTGCGCGATCTGCCACGCCAGCGCCGCCGCCGCCAGCAGCCCGAGCGCCGGCGCGGCCGCCCGCCGCCACGCGGCGCCGGCCGCCACCCCGAAGCCCGCGAGCAGGCAGACGTGGGCCCACGGCAGGCAGGCGAGCCACGGGGTCTTGTAGGGGATCAGGCTGTAGGCGAGGAAGTGGGCGGCCGCCGCGTAGGCGAGGAAGCGGATCACCAGCCGGTGGCGCCGGGCGGCGGCCGGGCCGACGAACGTCGCGCCCCACGCCAGCAGCGCGAACGCGAGCACCAGCGTCTCGAACCACCACGCGCCGCCCGCCTGGCGCGGCACGAGCAGCAGCGCGGCGTAGTAGTGGAACGGCTTGTCGTGGCCCTCGACCGGCGCGTAGACGAAGAACGTGCGCAGCGCGTCGAGCGCGCCGCGCGGGTGGCGCAGCCAGTCGGTGTAGAGGAGCAGCGAAACCACCGCCGCGCCGGCCAGCGAGAGCGCCGCCGGCACGCGCCAGCGCCGCCACGCCGCCGCCCACCACGCGCGCCCGAGGTCGCGCCGCTGCCCGACGGCCAGCACGATCCCCGCCGCGGCCCACGCCAGCACGCTGATGGCGAAGGTCTCCTTGGCCGCGAACATCAGGCCGAGCAGCACCCCGGGCAGCCCGTGGCGCGGGCTCACCACCAGCGCGCACGCCGCCAGCAGCCCGAACAGCACCAGCAGCGACTCGTGGATGAACATCCGGTGGTAGTAGACGAGCAGCGGCGAGGTCGCCAGAAAGCCCGCCGCCGCCAGCATCGCCGCGTCCCCCCACCGCCGCCGCCCCGCCAGCGGCACCAGCACCGTCAACACCCCGGCCGCCGCCGGCAGCAGCCGCAGCGTCCCCTTCCCCATCCGCCGCCACGCCGCCTCGCCGCGCAGCCGGCACAACGGCGCCGCCAGCCCGCTCAGCAGCGGGCCGTGGTAGTGGGTCGGGTCAAACTGATAGACCCCCGACTCGATCCGGAGCGCCGTGATCCGCGCGCCGGTCGCCTCGTCGGCGTGGAACGGCCGCCCGCCCAGCCGCTCGAACCGCAGCCACGCCGCCAGGGCGGCCACCCCCAACCAGCAGGCAATGACGATGGCGCGCCGCATCCGGTGGCCCGATGCGATGAAAGAACGGCAGCAGCGGCAATGATATTATGAGGTTGCCCGACCCCGCCGCCGCCACGACCCCCCGCATCCTGCTGGTCACGCCGGTGTGGAACGACTCGCCGCGGCTCGCGCAGTTCGGCGCCCGCCTCGCCCGCGCGCTCGCCGCCTCCCGGCTGCCGATCCGTTGGACGATCGCCGACGACGGGTCGCGCGGCGACGAGCCCGCACGCCTCGCCGCCCTGCGCGAGTCGTTCGCCGCCGTGTTCCCGGCCGTGGCGCTGCACTCCGCCTCCGCCCACCGCGGCAAGGGCTCGATCGTGCGCGAGGCATGGGCCGCAACCGGCGCCGACGCCGGCTGGCTGGCGTTCGTCGACGCCGACGGCAGCGCGTCCACCGACGACCTGCTGCGGCTGCTCGCCACCGCGGTCGAGCGCGACACCAGCGTCCTCGGCGTGCGCAAGCGCACCGCCACCACGCGCGTGGTCGAGACGCTGTGGCGCGGCCTCGCCCACCGCCTGTTCATCCTCGCCGTGCGCACCATCCTCGGGCTCCGCGCCCAGGACCCCCAGTGCGGCCTCAAGGTGATCAAGGGCCCCGACTACCGCCGCGTCGCCCCGCGCCTGGTCGAGAACGGGCTCGCCTTCGACTCCGAGCTGCTCGCGGCCCTCGCCGCCAGCGGCGCCACCTGGCACGAGGAGCCGATCAGCTGGACCGAGAAGGACGGCGGCAAGGTCCGCCCCCTGCGCCACGCCTGGGGCATGCTCGCCGCCCTGTGGCGGGTGCGGGGAAGGACGTGGTGACCGGGGCCGGCGTTGGGATTCGACAGCCGTCCCATCAGGCGGCATCCGGGACAGGCCCCATGGGATCCTCCGGGACCTGTCTTCCGGCCGCGGGCTTGCCCCTTCGCGCGGGCCCTACCCCGCCTTCCCGTACACCTCCACCTCGATGTAGTGGTTCATCTCGTTGGAAGTGTTGCCGTTGGAGTAGAGGCGCACGTAGCGGCCCTTGGTGCCCTTGCCGTCGACGAGCAGGCCGAAGCGCGACTCGACGTACGGGTTGTCGGAGCCCTTGCCCAGCTTCGCCGACTCGTCGTAGTCGTTGTTGTAGAGGGTGGTGACGCCGGCCTTGAACCCGGGGTCGTCGGAGACCTGCACGATCACGTCGTGGTAGGCGCGGCGCTGCGAGTGGAAGTGCCACACCCACACCGCCTGGATCGCGGCGCTCTGCTCGAGGTCGATCTGCACCCACTGCAGCCCTTCCAGCAGCTCGACGAAGTAGCCCTCGCCGGCCTCCTTGTCGCCGTCGGTGATCAGGTCGAGCGAGCCGATGATCGGGTTGTCGTCGCTGCCGGTCACCTTCTTGCCCTTGGACAACAGCGCGGTGCCCTCGGGCACCAGGAACTCCGGCGCCTTGGTCGGAACCTGCACCAGGTTCGGCACCTTCATCGCCTTGGGCGTGCCCTCGATCAGCTCGGGCGGCAGCTCGGTGGTCAGCGGCACGCCGCCGGCGGTGCCGCGCGGGCCGGAGGATTCGCCGGAGCCGCCTTCCTTCTTCCCGCAGGAGCAGAAGAGCATGGCGGTGGCAACGGCGAGGATGGATACGGTCAGTTGTGCTTTCATACGTTGAGGTGGTCAGGGGTGAAGACGATGGGTTGGCGGTCGAGCGCCGACGGGTTGACCCAGTAGATCGGCGCCTCGCTCTCGAACGCGTGGCGCGCGTCGCACGTGAGCTTGGCCTTGCCGCGCACCGCGGCGAAGAAGTTCTCCAAATGCGGCTGGTGCGGCGGCTTGGGCTTCGGCGGGCCGTCGTCGGACGGGATCAGCGGCAAGTCGCCGGGCAGCTCGTAGATCTCGGGCGGCTTGCTCTCGTAGGACTGGATCGCGCCCGCGGTGCTGGTCGGCGCCGCGGCGGCGGCCCCCTTCCTGAGGTAGCCGCGGGCCACCAGGTCGTCCCATTTCTCCTTGATCGGGTCGGTGCCGTCCTTGCCGCTGGCGCTTTCGCGGAACAGCTTGGTGAAGGCGGTCTGCTCGGAGATGTGGATGGTGCCCTCGGTGCCCATGAAGCTCTCGTAGTAGCCGCCGCCGGCGCTGGTGGTGGTCAGCACCTGATAGAACGCGCGCACCCCGCCCTGCGGCGTGTCGTAGTCGAAGATGCACATCACGTTGTCGAAGTGCTCGCGCTGCCTGAAGTAGTCGTTGCCGCCGGAGGCGAACACCGTCTTCGGGGTGACGCCGAGGAACCAGTTGAAGATGTCGATCTGGTGCGCGCCGAGGTCGGAGATCGGGCCGCCGGACAGGTCCCGGTAGGTGCGCCAGTTCATGAACCGGTGCATGTCCGCGAAGCCGTACTTGCTCAGGGTGGCGGCGTCGATCGTCAGCTTCGGGTTGTAGGCGATGTCCTGCGACGAGCTGAGCCCGCGGTTCCACTGGCCGTTGATGTTGATGATCTGCCCGCAGATCTTGTGGCCGCGGATCAGCTGGTCGAGGGTGAACCGGTAGCGGGGGTTGCTGCGCCGCTGGTGGCCGATCTGGCACAGCTTGCCGGTGCGCTCCATCGCGCGGACCATCTCGCGGGCGCCGTCGATGGTGTTGGACATCATCTTCTCGCAGTAGACGTGGAGGCCGGCCTCGAGGCACTTCACGGTGTGGGGCGAGTGCCAGAAGTCCGGGGTGGCGACGATCGCCGCGTCGAGCCCCTTCTCGGTGGCCAGCATCTCGTCGACGTCGGTGTAGAGCTTGGCGTCCTTCGCGTTCGGCATCTTGCGCGTGGCGGAGCGGAACTTGCCGAGCGAGTTCTTCCAGATGTCGCAGACGGCCTGGAAGCGGAGCCCGGGGATGTTCTTCATCGCCTCGAACAGGACCTCGGCCTGCTTGCCGAAGCCGACGATGGCGACGTGGATGTCGTCGGACGAGCCGGCCTCGGCGGCGCGCAGGATGTTGGGCGCCCCCAGCACCAGCCCGGCGCCGGCGCCGGAAACGGTCCGGGCGAGGAAATCGCGGCGGTTGAGGGTCGGGGTGGGCGGGTTCATGTTGCGTGCGGGCTGGGTGTTCACCACTTGTTGAGGATCTTGAGGCGGTCGTGGCGGGCGAGCACCAGGGCCATGACGATCAGGACCAGGTGGATGCCGAGGTAGGCGACGCCCGCCGATTCGTACTGGCCGCCGAGCAGAATAAGGCCCCAGGTCAGGCTGATGTAAAGCAGGCCGAGCAGCAGCAGCGAACAGCGGTAGCCGATGCCGAGCAGGATCGCCAGCCCGAGCACCAGCAGCGCCGGGCCGAGGACCTTGTCGTAGATCTTGAGTGCGAAGCCCATCATCAGCGGCTCGCCCTGGAACTGGGTGTAGAGCGTCTCCGGCACGCCGTGGTAGGCGCCCATGGCGTACTCCTTGACCTGCGTGGCCGCGGTCAGGCCGTAGTCGTTCGGCGCGCCGTCCATGGGCACCGTCTGGTCGGTCGACGTGACCTTGGCGAACTTCTCGATGCCGCTCTGGAGGGCGCGCACCGCCAGCCAGAGGCGGCAGAGGAGCGCGCCGAAGGCGAAGGCGAGGCGGTCATGGGTGCGGACTGGCGGGTGGTCGGTTTCGTTTGACATGGGAGTGGCGGTTGCGGGTGGCGGCAATGGCAGATTTCCGGGCGGCTTGCAACCCTTGGTCCGCGGTCGCCCGGCGCGGGCGCGGCGGACCCGGTGGGCCGGGGGGCTCACACGGCCAGGCGGGCGCCAAGGCGCGGGTGCTTGGCCTGCTCGGGGTTGCCGGTGACCTGCTCGGTCTTCGGGTCCCACTGGACCGGCTGCTTGGTGTCGAGCGCGACGATCGCCAGCTGGCCGAACGAGGCGGCGCGGTGGGCGCCCTCGGGGTGGGAGACGCAGGTGGCGCGGGAGCGGACGCAGTTGATGAAGTCCTGGTGGTGCCCCGGCGGCTTGGTGTCGAAGTCGGCCGGCACGTTGCGCAGCATCTCGCGGTCCGAGGCCTCGAGCCGGCCGCGGTCGACGTGGATCCAGCCGTTCTCGCCGGTGAACCGGGTGCCGCCGAAGTCGCTGCGCACCTCGATCACCCGGCCGTCGGCGAAGGTGCCCTGATAGGAGTAGTTGACGTAGGTGTTGAAGAACTCGTGGTTGCCGAGCTCGCCGGTGCCCTCGACCTTGACCGGGCCGGTGCCGTCGAGGCCGAGCGCCCACAGCGCGATGTCGACGTGGTGGCCGACCCAGTCGAGCAGCTGGCCGCCGCCGAACAGGTTGTGCCAGCGCCAGTTCCACGGGTGGAGCATCGGGTGATAGGGGAAGTCCTTGACCGGGCCGCAGTAGCCCGGCCAGTCGAGGTGGGCCGGCGGCTTGCCGATCAGCGCGTCCCACTGGTCGCGCGGCAGGTGCTGTTGGATGCTCATCCCCGAGGGCGTGCCGCACTCGAACCGGGTGAGCTTGCCCAGCGTGTTGTTCTGGATCAGCGCCCGGAAGCGCCGGAACTCGCCGCCCGAGCGCTGCCACGACCCGGTCTGCCAGACGCGCTTGTTGCGGGTCACCGCCTCGACCAGCGCGCGGCCCTCGGCCAGGCCCCAGGTGAACGGCTTCTCGCCGTAGACGTCGAGCCCGGCGTTGGCGGCGTCGATGCCGATCTTGGCGTGCCAGTGGTCCGGGGTGGCGAGCGAGACGGCGTCGAGCCCCGGGTGCTGGAGCAGCTCGGCGTAGTTGGCGCAGGCCTTGCAGTCCGAGTTCTGATAGTGGCCGTCGACGCGCGCCTTGGCGCCGTTCCTGGCGTTGGCATCGACGTCGCAGACGGCGACGACCCGCACCCCCTCGAGGTTGAGGAAGTTGCCCATGTTGCCCGTGCCCATGCCGCCGCAGCCGATGACGCCGATGGCGATCTCCTCGTTGGGCGAGCCCGGTTGGGCGCGCAGGTAGGCCATCGGGGCGAGTCCCAAGGCGGCGGCGCCGGTGGCGAGGAACCTGCGTCGCGGGAGCGTTGTCGTGTTCATGAGTTCAGTCTGCTGGCGGCCGCCGGGTCGGCCGCTGGGAGAACGGATGCCGCCGGCCCGACCTTTCACCGGGCGTGGCGCCGGGTCAGCGCCCGGGCCCCGGCGCACCGCTCACCCCGGCCCGGTTCGCCGCGGCCCGCCGCTGCAGCACCACCCGCAGCCAGTGGGTCAGGACGGCGCCCGCGGCCACCAGCGCCGCGCCGCTGAGCACCGGCATGAAGCGGCCGTCGGACACGCCGGCGCCGACGAGCACGAAGCCGCTGGCGAACAGGCCGGTCAACACGATCGACAGCGGCAGGTAGAGCCGGAACGGGGCGTGCAGGAACCCCAGCGCGTAGTTCTGCAGGAACAGCGGCACGCCCGGGGTCAGGCGCAGCACCAGGATCAGGCGCAGGTGGTCGCGGCCCGGCAGCACCGGGATCTCGATGCCGAACAGGCGGATCAGGCGGACGACCCAGCGGCGGCCGGGCCCGGCCGCCAGCCAGTAGGTCCACGACATGTTGAGCGCCAGCGCCACCAGGCACAGCAGGCAGGCGAGCAGCGGGTGGTCGTGCAGCACCGCGCCGGTGGTGACCAGCAGCACGCTGCTCGGAAACGGCAGCCCGGGCAGCACCACCAGCGCCAGGAACAGCGCCCACAGGTGCCCCCGCAGGAACCGCTCGGCCTCGGCCCACAGCGTCCTGAGCGCCTCGCGGTCGAACCCAGCGTGCCACGCGACCGCCAGCCCGACGACCACCACCGCCGCCGCCGCCGCCGCCATGCGGACCGGCCGGCGGGCTAACAGCTTGCGCCAGGGCGGCCGGTTCACGCGGGCTGCGGTTCCCAACCGCCGGCGCGCAGGCGACGGGTTGTTCGTTTCATGGCGGTGGCGGCCACGGCCGCGGCGGCGGCGCGGGCCCGTGCGGCGGAGGATTGCCGACACCCGCCGGCCAGACAAGCGCCCGTTTCGCGGCGGGGTGGAAGATCGGCCGACTTCGCTCGTGACTCGGCGCCCGTGGTGTGCGTTGGATGCGGGCCAGCCGCCGATGGCCAAGCGCAAACGCATCCCACTGAAGTCCCCCGCCGAGATCCGGCAGATGAAGGCCGCCTGTGAAACGGCCACGGCGATCCTGCTCGAGCTGCGCACCGCGGTCGAGCCGGGGCGCACGACCGGCGAGATCGACGCGCTGGCCGCCGAGCTGATGGTGCGGCACCAGTGCCGGAGCGCGTTCCTCGGTTATCGTGGCTACCCGGGCCAGGTCTGCATCTCGATCAACGAACAGGTCGTCCACGGCATCCCCGGGCCGCGGCGGATCGAGCCGGGCGACATCGTCAAGCTCGACGTCGGCATCTCCAAGGACGGCTGGATCGGCGACAACGCCACCACCGTGCCGGCGGGCCAGATCAACCTCGAAACGCGGCGCCTGCTGGCGGCCACCGAGCAGTCGCTGTTCGAGGCGATCGCCCGCGTGCGTGCCGGCGAGCCGCTGGCCGAGGTGTGCGCGGCGGTCGAGGACTACGTGCGGCCGCGCGGCTTCTCGGTGGTGCGCGATTTCGTCGGCCACGGCGTCGGCCGCAGCCTCCACGAGGAACCCCAGGTGCCCAACTACCGGCCGGCCGGCAAGGCGGTGGTGCTCAAGCCGGGCATGACGCTGGCGATCGAGCCGATGGTCAACGCCGGCCGCCCCGAGGTGCGGGTGCTTGCCGACGGCTGGACGGTCATCACCGCCGACCGCAAGTGCTCCGCCCATTTCGAGCACACCGTGCTGGTCACCGAGGGCGAGCCGGAGATCCTCACCTGGCGGCCGCGCGAGGCGCTGCCGGAGATGCTCGGGCTGTAGGCGGGACCGCGGCCCACGGCAGGCGGTTTGTTTGGCAAACCGGTTGCGAGCGCCGCGCAAACCGCGCATGATCGGCGCCGTGAACCATGGCCTGATGCCGTTGCGCAAGAGCCTGGTGGCCGAGTGCACGCGGGTGATCGAGGCGCGCATCGCCGCCGGCGAGTGGTCGGAGCGGCTGCCCGGCGAGCGCAAGCTGGCCGCCCTGCTCAAGGTCGGCCGCGACACCGTCCGGCTCGCCCTCGAACAACTCGAGAAGGCCGGCCGGATCGGCACCGCCGGCGCCGGGCGGCGGCGCCTCGTGCGGGCCCCGGCGGGGCGGTCCCGCACGCAGCGGCGGGTGGCGCTGCGGGTGGGGATGCTCAGCCCCGTGCGGCTCGAGCGCCTGCTCCAGCCGATGTTGCTCGAAGTCGACGTGCTGCGCGAGGCGCTGCAGAGCCACGGCGGCTCGCTGGAGCTGTTCGCGCCGGAATGGTACGGCGTGGCCAATCCGGAACGCCAGCTCGTCCGGTTGGTCCGCGCCGAGCCGTGCGCGGCGTGGATCCTCTACCGCTCGTCGGCGGCGATGCAGCAGTGGTTCGAGCGCTCCGGCGTCCGTTGCCTGGTGCGCGGCTACCCCCACGAGGGGGTCGCGCTGCCCCACCTCGACATCGACTGGGGCGCAACCGCCCGCCATGCCGCAGGGCTGCTGTGGCGCCACGGCCACCGGCGCGTGGGGGTGTTCATCCCGCCCGGCCGCCTGCGCGGCGTGACCGCCGCCAGCCGCGCCGTGGCGGCGTTGGGCGAGGAGGGGTTCGAGGCGGTCGAGATCCCCGAGGACGGCACCACCGAGGGACTGGCCCGCGCGCTCTCACGGGCGCTGCGCCGCCCCGCCCCGCTCACCGCCCCGCTCCCCGCCCCGCTCACCGCCCTGCTCGCCACCCGCCCGCGCCAGATCGCCACCGCGCTGACCTGGCTCGGCTCGCAGGGCGCCGTCGTGCCCCGCGACGTGAGCCTCGTCAGCCTCGCCCACGAGCCGTTTCTCGACCACCTGATGCCGCGGATCACCCACTACCGCGCCGCGCCCGAACGCATCGCGCGGCGGGTTTCCCGGCTGTTGGAGACGATCGTCGCCGGCCAGAAGCCCGGCGGCAGCCCGTGGGTGATGCCCGAACTGGTGCCCGGCGAATCGGTGGGCGCAGTGTGACCGGGGCGCGCCGGCGCCGGCCGGGCCCCGGGCCGGGCTGCCCGCGCTCAGCGGTTGGGCCGGGAGAGGCCCCGCGAGGAGGAGGTCGTGTCCGGCTCGAGGTCCAGCGGGGCGTTCGGGTCGTTGAAGTCGCGCCCGCGTGCGACGTTCTCCATCCCGGCGCCGGCGGCGCGGATGTCGCGGCTGATGCCAATCATGGTGTTGCAGGCGGCAAGGCAGGCGCAGGCCACGCCCAGCGGGACGAGCAGCAGGGTTCGCATGGCGGGGATCATTAGACCGTCCCCCGCGGCGTGCAAGAGTTGGTTTCCGCCACGCCTGCCGCGGCGGGCCTCACTCCCGCCGCAACTCGCGGCACATCCCGACCATCCCGTCGCGCATCCGGAACAGGTCCCGGTGGAGCGCCTCCAGCGCCAGCCGCTGGTCCGGGTCGTCCTCGACGCCGATCATCTCGCCACACGCCGCAGCCGCGTCGGCCAGCCGCTGCAGGCAGCGCTTGAGCACCGCCAGCACGTGGCCGGCCTCCGGCCGGTAGTCGTCCTCGCCCTGGTCGAGCGCCGCCGCCAGCCGGGCGCTCACCTCGCTCAGCTGGCTCACCAGCCGCCACGCCGGCGAGCCGGCCGGCCGTTCCAGCGGCATCAGGTCGGAGGCGCGCACCGCCAGCTCCCCGGCCTGCTCCTGCAACGGGTGAACCACCGCCTCGTCGGCAAACGGACCGTCCTCGTCCCACTCCCCGTCGTCCCCCTCCGGCCCGCCTTCCTCGCCCGCCAACCCGGGGAGGTCGTCCGGCTCGCACGCCCGCGCCGCGCGGTGGCCGCCCTCGTGCCGGTCGGCCAGCGCCCCCAACAGGCGGTCCCAGCCCATCACGAACGCCTCCTTCTGCTCCGCGTCCGCATCGCCGGCATACTTGTCGAGCACCTCCTGATAGACGTCGGTCAGCCGCTCGCTCTCGGCCAGCCGCTCATCCCACTCGCGCTCGCCGCCCGCCCCGGCGCCGGGCGCCGCCCCGCCCGGCGCCCGCCGCCCGACCACCGCGGCGACGTAGTCGCGCATCGCCTGCAGGTTCGCCAGCTTCTGCGCCTGCTCGGCGTCGCCGTCCATCCGCCACCGCGCCTCGCCGGGCCGCACCTCGAAGCGGTCCGACTCGATCAGCACGCGCCCGTTCGCCTCGCTGAACCACTCGACGTGGAGGCAGTTGCGCCACGCCGCCGGGGGCCCGCCGGGCGGCCCCGGGCCGCCGGCTCCGCGCTGGCGCCGCGAGGCGGTGATGTCACCCACCAGCCCGTGCTGGCACCCGGCCAGCCCCGCCGCCAGCTGCGGGTTGAACTCGGGCGCCGGGTTCTCGAACTCGACCCGCCCGCCGGCCAGGTCCCGCCAGCAGTCGCCGTGCAGCCGCAGCTCCAGCGGCGCGTCCCGCCCGAGCACCCAGATCCGGCCGGTGGTGACCCCCTCGACGGTGTTGTCCAGCTCGCCACGGACCACGGCCGCGCCGATCATCCATGCCATGGCACGCAGTCTCGGCCCGCCGCAGCCCGCCCGTCAACCCCGATGCCCCAATCGCCCCGCCCCGGCCGAATCGCCTTGCTGCTGATCGTTTGCTTACTACCCTCGGGCCGCAGCCTTCCCCATGTCGCTCCTGCACACCGTCTATCAGGTCGTGATGTCGCTGGTGATCGTCATCGCGATCTTCAACCTCATCATCTTCGTCCACGAGCTCGGCCATTTCGTCGCCGCCAAGTGGCGCGGCGTGCACATCGACCGCTTCCAGATCTGGTTCGGCCGGCCGCTGTGGAAGCGCGAGATCAACGGCGTGCAATACGGCCTCGGCTGGATCCCCGCCGGCGGCTTCGTCGCCCTGCCGCAGATGGCGCCGATGGAGGCCATCGAGGGCAAGACCGCCGCCGCCACCCCGCTGCCCCCGATCAAGCCGCTGGACAAGATCATCGTCGCCTTCGCCGGCCCGCTGTTCTCGATGCTGCTCGCCGTGGCCTGCGCGATCGTCGTCTCGTGGGTCGGCAAGCCCGCCGACTTCATCGCCTCCACCGAGGTCGGCTTCGTCCAACAGGGCAGCCCGGCCGAGCGCGCCGGCCTGCAGGTCGGCGACACGATCGTGGCGATCAACGGCGAGCCGGTCGACGGGTTCCTCGGCTCGCTCGACAGCGTGCGCGAGCGGATCATCCTGAGCGAGGGCAGGGACATCGTGTTCACCGTCAGGCGCCCCGGCACCGCGGGCACGCTCGACCTCCACTCCGGCTGGACCACCGACGCCACCCGCTGGTACCAGCGCAGCGGCCTGCGCGAGGTCGGCATCGAGCCGGCCGGCCAGGCGGTCGTCGCCGAGGTCGTCCCGAACAGCCCGGCCGCGCGCGCCGGGCTGGCGGCCGGCGACCGGATCGCCGCGGTCGACGGCGTCAAGCTGCACTCGCCCGAGCAGCTCTCCCAGCACCTTGAGGGCAAGCAGTGGGGCGAGGTGACCCTGACCGTCGTGCGCGGCGACCGGACGCTCGAGGTGGCGGTCCGGCCGGCGACGCCGAGCGAGCCGCCGGGCCGCAAGCCGATGCTCGGCGTGCTGTGGGGCCCGGGCGGCGAGGTCGACACCACGATCATCCGCCCGAGCCCGCGCAAGCAGGTCGTCGACAGCCTGCGGATGATGTGGGTCACCATCGCCAAGGTCTCCTCGCCCGACTCGTCGATCGGCGTCGACCACCTCAGCGGCCCGATCGGCATCGCCAAGGTGAAGTTCCAGCTGCTCCAGATGAAGGACGGCTGGCGCCGCGTGCTCGCGTTCCTGGTCCTCTTCAACGTCAACCTCGCGGTGCTCAACCTGATGCCCTTCCCGGTGCTCGACGGCGGCCACATCACGCTCGCCGCGCTCGAGTGGCTGTTCCGCCGGCCGGTCAAGGCGCGCTTCCTCGAGGTGCTCCAGATGGCCTTCGCGATCGCCCTGATCAGCCTGATGCTCTACGTCACGTCCAAGGACATCGGCGACGAGTTCGGCCACGGCAACAAGCCGCCCGAGATCAAGTTCGCACCCTGACCGGCGACAGCGGCCCCGCGCCCCGGCCCCGCCGACGCCGCGGGCGATTTAACCTAGAAAGAAAAATGCCGGACCACGGATTTCGCGGTTTACGCGGATTTCGGAGCGGCTTGGTTCCCCTCGCCTGTTCACCTGCCGGATGAATCCGCCATCCATCGCAACTCATTCAACATCCGTGCAATCCGCGTAATCCGTGGTTTTCATCCCCGAATCCAGGTTTAAGGCACTTTTGGCTTGTCTTCCCGATCCCGGGCTTCCTAGCGTTGGCATTGATTCATCAGGCGGAGAGTTCCCTTCTCCCCAACCCCCAACCCACCGGAACCAATGAAACCCCATCTGCTCCCCCTCTCCGGGCTGCTGGCCGCCATCGCCTGCTGCCCCATGGCCGCCCAGGACCTGCAGATCGACTTCTGCAACCTGACCAGCACGCTCAAGGCGGGCTGGCAGGCCTACCGCGCCGCCGACAAGGTGCAGACCGACTTCAACGCCAAGACCTTCTCGGCCTTCGGCGGCACCGACAACATCACCGTCACCCCGACCTGGACCGGAAGCCCGCTGGCCAGCCAGAACCCGCGGATGATCGTCCGCACCCAGACCTCCCCGGACAACGCCCTCTATCAGGACTTCATCGCCATCGACAACCGCGCCCCGAACAACTTCCCGGGCGACCCGATGACCATCACCGTCACCGGCGTGCCGGCGGGCACCTACCGGTGGCGATCCTACCACCACGACCCGAACGACCAGACCGGCCTGATCAACCTCACCATCACCGACAAGGACGGCGCCACCCTGATCGAGAACTTCGACCAGAGCAACGCGGCCACCACCCCAGCCACCTTCGAGCGGGTGATCCGCAGCGACGGCGTCGCGGCGATCACGCTCAAGCTTGATTGTCTGCAGACCGGCAACAACACCGGCTTCTCGATCCTCAACGGCTTCGAGATCATCGACCTCGACACCGACAAGGACGGCCTGCTCGACCTCTGGGAGGACCAGTACTTCGGTGACGACAGCGGCACCGTCGAGCCGGACGACCTCACCCCCCAGGACGGCACCGGCAACCCGGACGACGACGGGCTCGACAACCTCGGCGAACAGGCCGCCGGCACCGACCCGACCGACCCTGACAGCGACGACGACGAAATCACCGACGGCGAGGAGGTGACCACCGGCGCCGACGGCTACGTCACCAACCCGCTCGCCAACGACACCGACGGCGACACCCTGCGCGACGGCGAGGAAACCAGCGGCTCGGTGAACCCGTTCACCGGCGGCGTGCAAGGCACCCCGCCCGGCGACCCGACCAACCCCATCCTCGCCGACACCGACGGCGATGCCGTCAACGACGCCGCCGAGATCTTCGGCGACTCCGGCTGGATCACCGACCCGAATGCCGCCGACAGCGACGGCGACGGCTACAACGACGGCTACGAGATCGCCAACACCGGCGGCGGCTTCGACCCCACCGTCGATGACTCCGCCGCCGACTTCGACGGCGACCTGCTCGACAACGCCGGCGAACTGGCCGCCGGCACCAACCCGCTGCTCGCCGACACCGACGGCGACGGCCGCACCGACGGCGAGGAGGTCACCGGCCCGCCCACCTCCAACCCGCTGCTGGTCGACACCGACGGCGACCTGATCGGCGATGGCGACGAGGTCAACAACGGCGTCGACCCCGCCGACCCGAACGACAAGGCCGACTACCCGAAGACCCCGCACCTGCAGGTCGCCTTCGCCGACATGGACGGCCCGCTGCAGCTCTTCTATCAGCCCTACCTGGCGATCCAGGAGACCAACTCGCTCGACTCCGACCCGGTGGGCGGCGACGCCAACGGGGTGGACCGGCTCAGCCAGCCGTTCGTGACCGACCTGCTCGGCACCGTCAACCTCTCGGTCTCCTACCCGGACCTCGACCGCGTGAGCTTCACCGAAGACCAGCTCCGCGCCGTCAAGCAGATGTACGACCGCGGCGCCGGCCTCGCCGCCAACTACCTCGGCACCAAGAGCGCACTGGTCCGCAGCTGGATCGGCACCGACGCCCGCACCGTTTCCTTCGGCAACGGCACCGCCGTGCCCACCACCCTGCGCCTCCAGCTCGACGGCGTCCCCGCCGGCTCCTACCTGTTGCGCACCTATCACCACGACGCCGAGCTCCAGCACGGGCTGTTCGGCATCCGCGTCACCGACGCCGACTCCGCCGACCAGCTGCTCAGCGACCGCTTCCGGATCACCCAGAGCAGCCCGAGCCTGCTGGTCACCAACTACGACGACCCCGGCCCCGGCAACGGCCCCGAACTGCTCCGCTCGACCGTCGAGCAGGTCGTCCGCTCCAACGGCACCGACCCGATTGTCCTTGACTTCCAGAAAACCGAGCTCCCCGCCGCCCTCGAAGCCGAGCCCGGCCGCAGCAGCTTCTTCCTGCTCAACGGGCTCGAGCTGAACACCGTGGCCGACAGCGACAACGATGACCTCCCCGACGACGTCGAAACCGCCATCTTCGGCGACCTCGCCACCAGCGACGGCACCACCGACACCGACGACGACGGCCTGAGCGATCTCACCGAGCTGCTCCTCAACCTCGACCCGAAGGACGACGACTCCGACGGCGACGGCCTCGCCGACGGACTCGAGACCGACGCCCGGATGGCCGGCGCCGGCGCCGTCACCATCACCGACTTCACCTTCATCCCGGCCACCGAGGCGGTCAGCCTCGACTGGTTGCCCGCCGTCACCGGCACCGTCGTCGCCGGCACCGACCTCGCCGACTTCCCCGAGGTCGCCGCCAGCATGGTCACCCCGCCCGCCAGCTTCTATCTGCCCGCCGCCCTCAGCGGCTCGCCCAACGCGTTCTTCCGCGTCCTCGGCCCCCCGCCCGGCACCGGCACCGACCCCTATGACGCCGACACCGACAACGACGGCGTGAGCGACGGCGACGAGGCCAACACCTACGCCAGCGACCCGCTCGACAACGACAGCGACGATGACGGCTTCATCGACGGCCACGAGGTCTATGCCGGCTCCGATCCGACCCTCGCGAGCGACCTGCCGGACCGCGACGGCGACGGCTACAACAACGCCACCGAGACCGCCGGCGGGTCCTCACCGGACGACCCCAACAGCGTCCCGGTCCCGTCGACCGACGTCGCCCTCTACGTCGACTTCAACTCGAACCAGGACGACGGCGGCGACTCGGCCACCAACACCGACCCGGCGCTCTCGACCGCCAACCACAACCAGAAGGGCTACCAGTCCTATCACGCCAACCACGAGGTCCTCGCCGAGTTCACCACCGCCAACTACACCGCGTTCGGCGCCACCGTCACCCTCACCCCGACCTGGCCCGACACCACCGCCAACACGGTGATGCAGAGCATCGACCGCACCGACCAGGACGCCGCCGGCGTCGTCGTCGGCGGCAACGACGCCCAGTGGAAGGGAGACCAGATCAACCTGCTCACCGACTGGATCGGCTGCGACACCCGCACCTCCGTGAGCGGCAACGGCAACTACGACGGCGTGACCGGCACCCCCACCCGCCTCGAGCTGACCCTCGGCGGGCTGCCGGCCGGCACCTATGACTGGCGCTCGTTCCACCACGACACCGAGAACGTCTGGTCCGACTTTCAGATGGAGGTCTCCACCGATGGCGGGCTGACCTACGGCGCGCCGATCGGCCCGTTCGGGATGTCCTGCTCGACCGGCACCGGCACCCCCGCCGCGCCGTCCGACCGCATCCAGCGCGGCTACCCGACCAACCAGTCGCCGCTGCCGGAAGACATGTCGTCCGTGGTGACCACCACCTTCACCGCCGACGGCTTCAACAACGTGGTCGTCCGCTTCACCCCGCTGACCGACACCAACACCCACCGCCAGTTCTGGGGGATCAACGGATTCCACCTGACCCGCCAGCCCGACTGAGCAAGCTGCGCCCCACCAACGCCTGCCTGCCCGTCACCGCCGCCCCCCCCGGCGGCGGCCATCCCATCCCGCGCCCCTGCCCCGAACCCCGCCGAAAAAAGGGTTCTTCGACAGGATTGCTGAGGATGGGCGTGGGTGATTGGCGGCGGTTGCCCATTGACCGCAGAGGGTGCGGAGGACCGCAGAGAGCGCAGAGCTTGGAACGGAATGCCAGGTCCGGAAAACCGGAATCCCCGGCCGCGTTCGGCATCTCCTGCGGTTTCCACCCAATCTACTTTCTTCCTCTGCGCTCTCAGGGCCCTCTGCTCCCTCTGCGGTTGCCTGGCGTGCGCCGCGCCCTCTCCAGCGAAACTGACGAAGAGCCGAAAAAAGCGCTCTTCGTCGTCGCTGGAAAAAGCGACTGAAGGCCGGTCTATTCATCTAAGTCCGCTCAAGCCATCCTCTGCGTCCTCGGCGCCCTCTGCCTTCCTCTGCGGTCGAACGGGCGCGGCTGTGCGTCACGCACGCGCCATCCTCACCAGCAATCCTGAGCAGAGACTCACTTTTCGCCTGTGCCCGCCCCGCAGGTGTGCTTGGCTCCGGCCGCGATGCCTGCGGTCCTGCCCCAAGTCCCCGACACCGGCGGCCATTTCGGCCGCTTCGGCGGGATGTTCGTGCCCGAGACGCTGATGGCCCCGCTCCAGGAACTGGCGGACGCCTGCGAGGAGGCCCGCAACGACCCCGCATTCCAACAGGAACTCGACGGCCTGCTCCACGACTACTGCGGCCGGCCGACCCCGCTCTACTTCGCCGCCCGCTGGAGCGAGCGGCTCGGCGGCGTGCGCGTCTACCTGAAACGCGAGGACCTGCTCCACACCGGCGCCCACAAGATCAACAACGCGCTCGGCCAGATCCTGCTCGCCCGCCGCCTCGGCAAGCGCCGCATCATCGCCGAAACCGGCGCCGGCCAGCACGGGGTGGCCGTCGCCACCGTGTGCGCCCGCTTCGGCATGGAATGCGTCGTCTACATGGGCGAGGTCGACATGCAGCGGCAGGCGCTCAACGTCGTCCGCATGCGCCTGCTCGGCGCCGAGGTCCGCCCGGTCACCGCCGGCCAGGCCACCCTCAAGGAGGCGGTCAACGAGGCGATGCGCGACTGGGTGGCCAGCGTCGAAACCACCCACTACATCCTCGGCTCGGCGCTTGGCGCCCACCCGTTCCCGATGATGGTGCGCGACTTCCAGCGCGTGATCGGCGTCGAGGCCCGCGCCCAGGTCCTCGCCCGCGAGGGCCGCCTGCCCGACCTGCTCGTCGCCTGCGTCGGCGGCGGGTCCAACGCGCTCGGGCTGTTCCACCCGTTCCTGGCCGACAAGGGGGTCCGCATGGTCGGCGTCGAGGCCGGCGGCGAGGGGATTCTCCCCAACAAGCACGCCGCGCGCTTCCAGGGCGGCCGCCTCGGCGTCCTCCAGGGCACCAAGACCTGGCTGCTCGCCGACGCCGACGGCCAGATCGAACTCACCCACTCGGTGAGCGCCGGCCTCGACTACGCCGCCGTCGGCCCCGAGCACGCGTGGCTGCGCGAGATCGGCCGCGTCGAATACACCTACGCCACCGACGACGAGGCGCTCGCCGCGTTCCGCGAACTCGGCCACGTCGAGGGCATCCTGCCCGCCCTCGAAAGCGCCCACGCAATCGCCTGGATCTCGAAAACCGCCCCCCTCCTGCCGGCCGGCACGATCCTCATCGCCAACCTCTCCGGCCGCGGCGACAAGGACGTCGAACAGGCCGCCCGCTTCCTGCTCGACAACCCGTGACCAGCCCCGATGCGGCGTTCCCGCCGGTCTCAGGCGGGCCGATCGGAAATCCGCGACAAGCCTCGAAACGCGTGCTAGCATCCCGCCATGGCAGTGATCCTGAAGGCAGTCGAAGCGACAATCGGCCCGGACGGGCGCATCGTGACGGCAATCCCGCTGCATTTCGAGCGGCCTACCAAGGTGATTCTGACCGTTGCCGTGGAAGAGGACGACACCGATCTTGCGGTCGCCAGTGAAGCCGCATGGGCCGCAGAGTGGACCAACCGGGACGAAGACGAAGCATGGGCCGGTTTCCAAGAGGCCAAATAGTGCTGGTCAGGTTTCCCTTCAGCGACCTGAGCGGCTCCAAGTTGCGCCCTGCCCTCGTGCTCGCGTTGGTCGAATACGGCGACTTGATCCCGTGCCAGATCACCAGCAAGAGCTACGAGGACCGATTCGCCGTCGTCATCCAGCAGTCAGATCTCGCGGAGGGAAGCCTCCCGGTCACCAGTTACGCGCGACCGGGACGCCTGCTGACCGCCGGCAACGCCTTGATCGTCGGTGCCATCGCAGCCGTGACCGAGGCCAAACGGCAGGAGATCGCCACGGCTGTCATCCAACTGCTGCAGTGAGCCCCCCCCTGCGACCACATTGCACTTGAACGCCGCACGCGCAGCGTCGACAAGGAGCTGAGCATGTCCCGCCCGCGACCGCGGCCCGGATCGCTCGCCAACCACCCCCATCCCATGCCCGGCAAACTCACCAACAACTTCGATGCCGTCCGCCTGCTCAGCCTGCGCAAGCTGGCCATGGCCGCCGAGTTCCCCCAGCGCGACCACGGCGGCCCCTACGCCGTCGCCCAGAACGGCTATGACCCCCAGGACCCCATGATGACCCCCGAGGACTTCCTCCTCGGCCGCTCCGGCACCTGGCTCGCCGCCAAATGGTTCGTCCGCCTGCCCCTCGACGCGCGCCGCAAGGAGTACCTCTTCAGCACCGCCGCCGAGGTCGTCCAACTGATGGAAGACCTCCCCCACGAGGTCGCCATCGCACGCCCCGGCGCCGACGCCGACCAGACGTCCCCGCCGCCCGACGACCCCCTCAACCGGCTGGTCGGCCACGGCGACGGCGCGTGACCCCCGCACCCCCCAAGGAAACGCCCGCCGGCCCGCCCCGCATTTCCTAACAGCTTCCGTCCATGACCCAGCCGCCCGCCCCGCCGCCACCGGACGCCGATGCCCATGACCCGGAGCCGGGCCCGGCCGCCGACGACCTGCGCCGCGCGTTCCTCGACAAGCTGCGCTGCGGGCTCGGCCGGCTCGAGAGCCGCGCCACCAGGCACGACCTCTACGTCGCCCTCGCGCTCACCGTCCGCGACCGCCTGTTCGGCCGCGTCGTCGACAGCGTCGAGGCCTACGGCGCCGTCGACGCCCGCCGCGTCGCCTACCTCTCGGCCGAGTACCTCCCCGGCCCCCACCTCGCCAACAACCTGCTCAACCTCGGCATCACCGACGCCGCCCGCGAGGCCCTCCGCGCCCTCGGCCACGACCTCGACGAGATCCTCGCCGAGGAGGAGGAGCCCGGCCTCGGCAACGGCGGGCTCGGCCGCCTCGCCTCGTGCTTCCTCGACTCGCTGGCGTCGGTCGAGGTGCCCGCCATCGGCTACGGCATCCGCTACGAGTTCGGCATCTTCGACCAGCTCATCCGCGACGGCTGGCAGCAGGAAGTCACCGACAAGTGGCTGCGCTACGGCAACCCCTGGGAACTGGTCCGCCCGGAAATCGCCTATCAGGTGAAGTTCGGCGGCCACACCGAGGCGTGGACCGACGCCTCCGGCCGCTACCGCGTGCGCTGGGTCCCCGGCCACGTGGTCAACGGCGTCGCCTGCGACACCCCGATCCTCGGCTACCGCGCCCGCACCTGCAACGGGATGCGCCTGTGGACCGCCCAGGCGGTCGAGTCGTTCGACTTCGAGGCGTTCAACCACGGCGACTACGACCGCGCGGTCGAGGACAAGGTCGGCTCGGAGACCATCACCAAGGTGCTCTATCCGAACGACGAGGCCCACCAGGGCAAGGTGCTGCGCCTCAGGCAGCAGCACTTCTTCACCAGCTGCTCGCTGCAGGACATGCTGCGCATGCACCTCTCGCTCGGCAACCCCCCGGAGACCTTCCATGAGAAGTGGGCCGTCCAGCTCAACGACACCCACCCCGCCATCGCCGTCGCCGAACTGATGCGCCTGCTCGTCGACGAGCACGGCCTCGAGTGGGAGCAGGCGTGGGCCACCACCCGCGCCACGTTCGCCTACACCAACCACACGCTGCTCCCCGAGGCGCTCGAGAAATGGCCGGTCGACCTGTTCGGCGAGCTCCTCCCGCGCCACCTCGAGATCGTGCTCGAGATCAACCGCCGCTTCCTCGACGAGGTCCGCGCCGCCTTCCCCGGCGACCAGGCGCTGCCCGGGCGCCTGTCGCTGATCGACGAGTCCGGGCCCCGCCACGTCCGCATGGCCCACCTCGCGTGCGTCGGCAGCCACACCGTCAACGGCGTGGCGCGCCTTCACTCCGAGCTGCTCCGCCAGACGGTGCTGCGCGACTTCGCCCGGCTGTGGCCCGCCAGGTTCTGCAACGTCACCAACGGCGTCACCCCGCGCCGCTTCGTCGCCCTCAGCAACCCGGGGCTCGCACGGCTGGTCACCGCCCGCATCGGCCCGCACTGGCTGCGCGACCTCGACCAGCTGCGCCGGCTCGAGCCGCTGGCCGACGACCCCGGGTTCCAGCAGCAGTGGCGCGCCGTCAAGCTCGCCAACAAGCGCCGGCTCGCCGCCCGGATCGCCGCGCGCACCGGCATCGAGGTCGACCCCGCGTCGATGTTCGACGTCCAGGTCAAGCGCATCCACGAGTACAAGCGCCAGCACCTCGCCGTGCTCCACATCCTCACCCTCTACCTGCAGCTGCTGCGCGACCCCGCGGCCGACGTCCCCGCCCGCACCTTCGTGTTCGGCGGCAAGGCCGCACCGGGCTACTTCATGGCCAAGCGCATCATCCGCCTGATCACCGCCGCCGGCGAGCTGGTCAACTCCGACCCCGCCGTCCGCGGCCGCCTCAAGGTGGTGTTCTTCCCCGACTTCAACGTCGCCAACGCCCACTTCATCTATCCGGCCGCCGACCTCTCCGAGCAGATCTCCACCGCCGGCATGGAGGCCAGCGGCACCGGCAACATGAAGTTCTCCCTCAACGGCGCGCTCACCATCGGCACCCTCGACGGCGCCAACCTCGAGATCCGCGAGGAGGTCGGCTCCGACAACTTCTTCCTGTTCGGCCTCACCGCACCCGAGGCCGCCGCCGTCAAGGCCCGCGGCTACCGCCCGCGCGACCACTACGAGCACGACCCCGCGCTGCGCGAGGTGATCGACTTCATCGCCGGCGGCACGCTCGCCCGCGGCGACCACACCCTGTTCGAGCCGCTGGTCGACAACCTGCTCGACCACGACCCGTTCCTCGTGCTCGCCGACTACCGCGCCTACATCGACGCCCAACAGCGCGCCACCACCCTGTGGCGCGACCCGCAGGCGTGGACCCGCTGCTCGATCCTCAACACCGCCCGCATGGGCCGGTTCTCCTCCGACCGCTCGATCCGCGACTACTGCGCGCGGGTGTGGAAGATCGAGCCGGGCGCCACGCCCTAGTGTAGTCCGCCCTACAGATGGCTCATTATCGCAACGTGCTGCGAGGCTTCGTTTACCACGGATTTCACGGTGTGCACGGATTGTTCGCATACCGAACCAGCCGTGAAATCCGTGTAATCCGTGGTTCTCATAAGATGCAATCTGCTTGACGGACTACACTAGCTCGCGGCAGGCCGCTGACTGCTGAAACTTCCGCCGCCCCCGCGGCGTATGCCGGCCCATCCGTTGTCATGAAATCCGCGCTCCTCGCCCTCCTCCCCGCGCTCGCCTGCGCCGCGCCGCCGGTCAAGCCCACCATCGTGCGGAACCGGTCGCTGTCGTAGGCCCGATCAACGACGAGGCGGCGCGGCCATGCGCCGACCTGCTCCCTGACCTCGCACAGGGTATCGGGAGCCAGTTTCACCTCCGCTGGCGAAGCGCTTTCGAGGCGCACTCCGAGAGGAAGACCAGCGCGGTCTGCCACTGCCATGAGCTTCGAACCCTTGCCCCGCTTGGTGGGGCCGACTTTGGAGCCCCCTTTTTGGCAGGTGCGAAGCTGCCGTCCATGAAGCATTCGCTGAGATCCAGACCGCCGCGTTCCTTGAGGTCCCGCGCCAGCGCCCGCAGCACCTCGCCGAGCGCACCGGATCTCGACCAGTTCTGGAAGCGGCGGTGTACCGTTTGGTATGGAGGGTATCGGTCCGGCAGATCCTGCCATGGAGCTCCGGTTCGCAAGATCCAGAGAATCCCGTTGAGGCAGGCACGCCGGTCGCTCCACGGACGGCCGCGTCGATCCGCCCTCACCGGATCCTTCGGCAGGTTCTCTTCGATGATTGCCCATTGTCCGTCGGTCAGATCCATCCCGGGATTATCCCGGATGTTCGCCAGAGTACAAGCCCTATTTATGAGATGCCTTCTAGTGTAGTCCGCCCTACAGATGGCTCATTATCGCAACGTGCTGCGAGGCTTCGTTTACCACGGATTTCACGGTGTGCACGGATTGTTCGCATACCGAACCAGCCGTGAAATCCGTGTAATCCGTGGTTCTCATAAGATGCAATCTGCTTGACGGACTACACTAGCTCGCGGCAGGCCGCTGACTGCTGAAACTTCCGCCGCCCCCGCGGCGTATGCCGGCCCATCCGTTGTCATGAAATCCGCGCTCCTCGCCCTCCTCCCCGCGCTCGCCTGCGCCGCGCCGCCGTTCGAGCCGACCCTCGAGTCGCTCACCCGGCGCGACCCCGCCCCCGAGTGGTTCCGCGACGCCAAGGTCGGCATCTACTTCCACTGGGGCGTCTACTCGGTCCCCGCCTTCGGCAACGAGTGGTACCCGTGCAACATGTTCAACAAGGGCAGCCGCGAGAACCGCCACCACATCGCCACCTGGGGCGACCCGGCCAAGTTCGGCTACCACGACTTCATCCCGCTGTTCAAGGCGGAGCGCTTCGACGCCGCCGAGTGGGCCGACCTGTTCGCCGCCGCCGGCGCCCGCTTCGCCGGCCCGGTCGCCGAACACCATGACAACTTCGCCATGTGGGACAGCAAGGTCCACCGCTGGAACGCCGCCGCCATGGGGCCCAGGCGCGACCTCACCGGCGAGCTCGCCCGCGCGATCCGCGCCCGCGGGATGAAGCTCGTCACCACCTTCCACCACGAGAAGTGCGGCATCCGCGTCGACGGCCCGGGCCGGGTCGCCGGCCACTACGCCGGCGTCAAACAGCACTACCCGCAGCTCCTCGAGGACCCGCAGCTCAGGCGCTTCTACGGCGACATCCCGCGCGAGGAGTTCCTCAAGCTGTGGCTCGACAAGCTGATCGAGGTGATCGACGCCTATCAGCCCGACCTGATCTGGCACGACGCGTGGATGGACGAGATCCCCGCGTCGGTCGTCTACACCTACCTCGCCCACTACTTCAACCGCGCCCGCGAGTGGGGCCGCGAGGTGGTGGTCACCGTCAAGGGCCGCGACCTGCCGCGCAAGCTGGCCGTCGAGGACTTCGAGAAGGGCCGCGCCGACGACCTGACCGAGCACGCGTGGCTGACCGACGACACGATCAGCAAGGGCTCGTGGTGCTTCACAGACGACCTCCAGATCAAGGACGCCGACGAGGTGATCGACACCCTGGTCGACATCGTCAGCAAGAACGGCCAGCTGCTGCTCAACATCTCGCCGCGCGCCGACGGCACGATCCCCGACGACCAGCGCAAGGTGCTCCTCGCCATGGGCGACTGGCTCAAGGCCAACGGCGAGGCCGTCTACGCCACCCGCCCGTGGCTCGCCTACGGCGAGGGCCCCACCAGGATGGGCAAGGGCGGACACTTCGTCGGCGAGGTCCGCTACGGCCCCGCCGACGTCCGCTACACCCGCTCAAAGGACGGCTCCACCCTCTACGCCACCGTGCTCGGCACCCCCACCGGCCCGCTCACCCTGACGCGCGTCGCCGCCAAACCCGGACCCACGGCGCGCGTCGAGCTGTTAGCCTCCGGCGCCGCCGCACGTTACTCGCTCGACCCGCGCGGCCGGCTGGTGATCGAGCCGCCGGCGCTGCCCGACGCCCCGGCGCACGCGTTCCGCCTGACCGGCTTCGAGCTCGCGCTCGCCCCGCTGCCGGTCGAGGTCACGGCCACCGCCGCCCAGGCGACGCTCGACGGCACCGCGCTCCGGCTCGAGGAGAAGGGCGGCCGCCAGTGCGTCGGCTTCTGGGACGACCCCGCCGAGTCGGTCCACTGGCTGGTGCGCTTCCCGGCGCCCGGCGTCTATCAGATCGAGCTCGACGCCGCCGCGCTGCAGCCGTCCCGCGTGACCCTCGCCGGCGCCGGCCAGTCGCTCGCCGCGCCGGTCCCCCCCACCGGCGACTGGGGCCGCCCGCAGCCCGCCCCGCTCGGCCGCCTGCGCGTCGACAACGCCGGCATCGCCCACCTCGCCCTGCGCGCCGCCGAACCCGCCGGCTGGCGGGCGGTCAACGTCTTCGGCCTCCGCGCCACCCGCGCCGACGAGTGAGCCGCGGGTCTGTTAGAACAGCCCGCTGATGTTGCCCTCGGCGTCGACGTCGATGTGGCGCGCGGCGGGCTCCTTGGGCAGCCCCGGCATCGTCATCACCGCGCCGGTGAGGACGACCACGAAGCCGGCGCCGGCGGACACCCGCGCGGAACTCACCGTCAGCGTGAAGCCGGCCGGGCAGCCGGGGACCTTCGGGTCGTCGCTCAGCGAGGCGGGCGTCTTGGCCATGCACACCGGCAGGCCGCCGAAGCCCAGCCCGTCGATCCGCTTGAGCTCGCGCCGCGCCTGCGCGGTGAACTCGACCTTGGCCGCCCCGTAGATCCGGGTGGCGATGCACTCGATCTTCTCCGCCAGCGGCAGCTCGAGCGGATAGAGCGGCCGGAAGTCGCACGGCGCCGCAGTCATCCCCGCCACCGCCTCGGCCAGCTCGACCGCGCCCGCGCCGCCGCCCTCGCGGCAGTCGGCGACCACCGCCGGCACCCCCAGCCCGGCGCACTGGTCGCGCAGCTCGCGCAGGTCTTCGTCGCGGTCGCTGGCGAAGCGGTTGATGCACACCGTCACCGGCACGCCGAACCGGGCGAGGTTGGCGACGTGCCGGCGGATGTTCTCCAGCCCGTGCATCAGGAACGCGCGCCGGGTGACGACCAGCACCGCGCCGGCCGGGGTCAGCCCGCCGAGCCGGCACTTGATGTCGAAGAACTTCTCGGCCCCGAGGTCGGCGCCGAAGCCCGCCTCGGTGACCACGAAGTCGGCCAGCTTGAGCGCCAGCCGGGTGGCGATCAGGCTGTTGCACCCGTGGGCGATGTTGGCGAACGGCCCGCCGTGCACGAACACCGGCACGCCCTCGATCGTCTGCACCAGGTTGGGCGCCAGCGCGTGCTTGAGCAGCGCGGCCATCGCCCCGTTGACCCCGATCTCGGCCGCCCGCACCGGCTTGCCCAGCGGGCTGTAGCCGACGATCATCCGGCCGAGCCGCTCCTTGAGGTCGGCCAGGTCGCGCGCCAGGCAGAACACCGCCATCACCTCCGAGGCCGCGGTGATCTCGAAGCCGTCCTCGCGCATCGTCCCGTTGATCCCGCGCTCGCCCAGCCCGTTGATGATCTGCCGCAGCGAGCGGTCGTTCATGTCGATCGCCCGCTTCCACGTGACCTCCCGCGCGTTGAGCGGCGGCTCGAGCTGGTGGTGCAGGTGGTTGTCGATCGCCGCCGCCAGCAGGTTGTGGGCCGCCGCGATCGCGTGCAGGTCGCCGGTGAAGTGCAGGTTGATCTCCTCCATCGGCAACACCTGCGACCAGCCGCCGCCGGCCGCACCGCCCTTGAGCCCCATGCACGGGCCGAGCGACGGCTCGCGGATCGCGATCATCACCCGCCGGCCGGTCTTCGCCAGCCCCTGGCCCAGCCCGATGGTGATCGTCGTCTTGCCCTCGCCCTGCGGCGTCGGCGTCATCGCGGTGACCAGCACCAGCCGGCCGTCCGGCTGCCCGGCCAGCCGCCGGCCGAGGGCGGGCAGCACCTTGGCCATGTGGCGGCCGTAGGGGACCCACTCGTCCGCGCCCGCGCCGATCCCCGCCGCGATGTCCGCAATCGGGCGCATCTCGGCCTGGCGGGCGATCTCAAGGTCGGATTTCATCGCTGGCCTCAGTGCCGCAACAGCCCGAACGCGCCAAGCACCCCGGTCAGGCTCTCACGGGTCAACACCCGCTGGTTGAACAGGTCGAGCAGCGTCTTCAGGTCGAAGTGGATCCGGATCCCCGGCGGCGCGTCGCCGGCCGCAGGGTCGTCGCCGATCACCGTGACGTCCCCCGCCGCCACCCGCTCGCGCTCCAACAGCTCGGCCGCCGCCTGCTCGCGCCCCGCAAGCGCCGGCCCGTCCCCGAACCCGTCGCCATCGACGCAGCGCGCGTCGTCGTCGACCGCCAGCGCGGGGGCGAACAGGTGGTCGAGCCCGAGCCGCGCGCCCAGCCGCTCGGCGACCGGGCCGAACGCGCACGTCCGCAACGCCACCCGGTAGCCCATCGTCCTCAGGCCCTCGACGAGCTCGACGGTGCCGGCCGTCGGCTCGGCGCTGCCGGCCACCGTGCCCAGCACGTCCAGCGGCAGCCGGTCCATCAGGCGGGCGGCCGCGCGCAGGCACGCCTCGGGCCGGTCCGGCGGATAGACCTGCCGCAGGTCGTCGGCCCGCAGCCCGGCCTGGGCGACGACCTCGGCCACCAGCGGCCGCGGGACGAGGCTGCCGGGCAGGTCGAACAGCACGACCCGCCGGCGCTTGTTGTGGACGTCCTCGCCCTGGAACAGCGGCGCAATCCCGAGCGCCTGCAGGTTGTGCTGCAGCACCCCGTGCAGGTTCTCCAGCGGCAGCTCGGCGCGGCTGATGTCGGCCAGCAGTTCCATCAGGAACACGTCCTCGCGCCCGACCGCCTGCGAGCTCTCGATGTTGATCCCGTAGCGGCCGAGGGTCTCCGAAAGGGTGGCCACGATCCCCGGCCGGTCGCGCCCCACCAGCACCAGCAAGACATTGCGCCGCCCCGCGCCCGCCGCGGCCGGCAGGTGGTCGCCAACGTGCAGCTCGAGCCCGGTCGCCTCGGCGGTCTCCGCCACCAGCCGGCGCAGCGCCTCGGCGCCCGGCCCGCCCGGCCCGAACTCGACCACCAGGAACACCGTGAACAGCCCGTGCAGCACGTCCTGCCGCAGGTTGACGATGTTGCCCCCGGCCTGCGCAATCGGCGTCGCAATCCGCCCCACCAGCCCGACCGAGTCGGGCCCGACCCCGTAGATGATCTGCAGCTTCCTGTTCACCTTGCCTCCCTTCGCAGCCGGCCCGCGCCGCAGGTCATCCGCCGGCGCCGCCGCCGCCGAAACTACAAGACCGCGCGGCCCCTGCAAGCCCGCCTGGTGTCCCTAAAACCAGAATTCATGAATTTCAGGTCAAGTTCTCGAATCAGGCATCCCGCAATCCGGGGGGAAACCCGGGCCTGCAAGCCACGATTTCGGCCTCGATTTGCGCACAACGCCTCGTGTTTCATCGGTTTGTCGTGGTCCGACCCGAATGCAGGTTCGCACCGCCGGGCTTGTGGGCCGACGCCGATCCCGGCCGCCATCTCGCATGGTACCGGGCGCTGGGCGTGAACGTGATCCAGACGTTCTGCGTCTCGTGCAACGGCCACGCGTGGTACAAAGGCGGCGTCGTCCCCGAACAGCCCGGCTTGAGGCATGACTTCCTCCGGGACCTCACGCGCCTGGCCCACGCCGGGAAGATGCAGGTGCTCGGCTACTTTTGCGCCGGCTCCAACACCCGGTGGGCCCGTGAGCATCCCGACTTGAGCTACGGAACCCCCAGCGAGCCCCACATCCCCTGCACCGACGAATACCTCGCCAACTGGAACCGCCAGGACCCGCTCAAGGTCGTCCCGGCCGCCATGAACGATGGCGTCGGCCTCTACGGCTTCGTCAAGCCGGGCGCCGACTCGTTGCCGCCGCCCATTGCCGACCTCCTCGGCGCGCCCTTCGACTCGCTCGCAGGTGACGCCCGCAACCTCGCCGTGCTCGCCCGGGCGTTCGCCGGCAAGCCGCTGCCCGAACCGCCTCCCACGCCCGGCCGGGCCTCCAACGAACGGGGCGAGGAGCCGAGGAGGGGCGCCAGTGATTGAATCCTGCTTCAGCCAAGGGCGCCTCCGCCGGGATCCCCCGCAAATGCCCGGGCGATGATCCCCGAAACATCCACCCGCGTCCCGCCGAAAGCGGCCGCGACCATCCGCGGGAAGACGCCTAACGCATGCGCGCCGCGGCCGGCAACACCGGATGACGGTCCACGCCCTGCCGGAGCACCTGGGATTGCTCCACCAGGGGGCCGCAGGACATGGTGGGTCGCACCGCCGGCGGGCCGGCCAGGCGCGCGGCCGATCGGCCGGATCCGTGGCGCCCTGCCGGCCTAACCATGACGCTTTGTATCTTGGCGGCCACCCTGCCATGAGTCCGGATCCCCCCGCTCCCATGGAACCGGGACACCCGTGGTTTATTTGCCATGGTTCCCTGCAAGAACCGCCCGTCCCGCCGTGTAACTGGCCCTCAACCGCGGGGAAACCGCAACCACGGGGAGGCCGGAGTGTACAAGATCATCGCCAAGTCGCGCCTGAGCGGGAATGCCTCCCGGATGGTGCTCTCCAGCCCGCGCATCGCGCGCAAGGCGCAGGCGGGCCAGTTCGTCATCCTGCGCGCGCTCGAGCGTTCGGAGCGGATCCCGCTGACGATTCACGACCATGACTCCGCGGCCGGCACCCTGACCGTGGTCTACCAGGTGGTGGGCGCCGGGACGACGGAGCTGGATCTGCTGGAAGCCGGCGATTCCCTGCGCGACCTCGCCGGGCCGCTGGGGCGCCCGATCAGGACCGAGGGCATCTCCAGGGCGTGCGTCATCGGCGGCGGCGTCGGGTCGGCGATCGCCTACCCGATCGCAAAGAGGCTGAAACGGCAGGGCAGCACCGTCCATTCCATCATCGGCTTCAGGAACCGTGACCTGGTGTTCCTGGAGGACGAGTTCCGCCTGGTATCGGACCTGCTGCGCGTGGTGACTGACGACGGCAGCCACGGGGCCTGTGGCTTGGTCACAACCGCGCTGGCAGAGCTGCTTGCCGGCGGGGAGCGCTATGACGAGGTCATGGCAATCGGCCCCCTGATGATGATGAAATCCGTCAGCAACCTCACCCGGGAGCACGGGATCCGCACCACGGTGTCCATGAACCCGATCATGGTGGACGGCACCGGCATGTGCGGCGGCTGCCGGCTGACGGTCGGCGGCGAGGTCAAGTTCGGATGCGTCGACGGGCCGGATTTCGACGGCCATTTGGTCGACTTTGACGAGGTGATGGAGCGCAACCGGGTGTACGAGGATTTCGAAAAGCGAAGCCGGGAGGAATCCTGCCTGCTGTTCGGGCAGGCGGCTGGCTGAGATGCCGCGCAACCTGTCGCCCACAAAGACCCCGATGCCCGCGCAGGACCCGGTCTTGCGCACGTTCAATTTCAACGAGGTCGCGCTGGGCTACACGGAGGAGATGGCGTTGGCGGAGGCGCAGCGCTGCCTGCAGTGTCGGCACAAGCCGTGCGTTGCAGGCTGCCCGGTGGGAATTGACATCCCCGGTTTCATCCGTGAAGTCGCCAGCGGGGACTTTGAGCGGGCCTTCCAGATCATCGATCGCGACAGCGCGCTGCCAGCCGCGTGTGGCCGCGTGTGCCCTCAGGAAACCCAGTGCGAACAGGCCTGCGTGCGCGCCATCAAGGGGGAAAGCGTCGCGATCGGGCGGCTGGAGCGGTTCGTCGCCGACCGCCACCGGGAGACCGTCTGCTCCCTCCCCCAGCGCCCGGCCATGAACGGCCACCGGGTCGCGGTGGTGGGTGCCGGGCCCGCCGGGCTCACCTGCGCGGGCGAACTGGCGCGGATGGGCTACGCGGTGACGGTGTTTGAATCGCTGCACCTGCCCGGCGGGGTGCTGACCTACGGCATCCCGGAGTTTCGCCTGCCCAAGGCCATCGTGATGGCGGAGGTCGACGCGCTCGTGCGCTTGGGCGTGGACGTACAGGTCAACACGATCATCGGCAAGACGCTGACCGTTGACGAGTTGTTCGAAGCGGGCTTCGAGGCGATGTTCATCGCCTCCGGCGCCGGTCTGCCGCGGTTCCTCGGGATCCCGGGCGAGTCGCTCAAGGGCGTGTATTCCGCCAACGAGTACCTGACCCGGGTGAACCTGATGAAGGCCTATGAACAGGGCAGTCTGACCCCGATCATGCGCGGGCGGCAGGTTGCGGTCGTGGGCGGGGGCAACGTCGCGATGGACGCGGCGCGGTGTGCCAAACGGTTGGGGGCTGAGGAGGTGTTTGTCGTTTACCGCCGCGGCTTGCAGGAGCTGCCCGCCCGGCTGGAGGAAATCCACCACGCGCAGCAGGAGGGGATCATCTTCCGGCTGCAGACCAGCCCCGTGCAGGTGTTGGGCGACGAGAACGGTTGGGTCCGGGCACTGGAGTGCGTGCGCATGGCGCTCGGGGAACCGGACGCCTCCGGCCGACGCAGGCCGATCGAAGAGCCTGGCAGCACCTGCGAGCTGCCGTGTGATGTGGCCGTGATTGCCATCGGCACGTCCACCAACCCGTTGCTCCGGATGACCACTCCGGGCCTCGAGACCGACCGGTGGGGATGCATCGTCGTGAACGGCAGGGACGGGCTGACCAGCAAGCCGCGCGTGTATGCGGGAGGCGACGCGGTGACCGGCTCCGCCACCGTCATCCTGGCGATGGGCGCCGGCAAGGACGCCGCACGTGCGATCGACCGCGAGATCATGGGGACGCCAGCTTGATGCGGGCGTTGCGGATCTCGACGATGCCGTTGTCGCGGCTGAGGTTCTGGAAGCCGATGCGGCCGCGGAGCGGGCGGTCCTTGACCGGCGGGGCCGGGGTGCCGTCGTGGCGCAGCACCGGCTCGGCGTGGGTCGCCAGGTCGGTGTCGTGGATGGTGGTGCCGTTGAGCACGACCTTGAGGCGGGTGCCGGTGAGCGAGACCCGCACCTTGTTCCACCGTTCCGGCTGATAGACCTGCGCGGCCGGGGCGATGGCGCGGTAGACCCCGCCGGTGAGTTCGGAGGGCAGCGCCTCCGGGTTGTAGCGCAGGTCGGCCATCTGGAGCTCGAGGCCGTCGAACGCCGGGTCGCCCTTGGCCGGCGCGCGCAGGGCGAGCCCGCTGTTGCCGCGCGGGCCGAGGCGGAACTCGTACTCGAGCACCAGGTCGCCGTATTCCTTCTCGCTGAGCAGCCAGCAACCGCGGTCGCCCGCGCCGGTCAGGGTGCCGTCCTTGACCTCCCACTTCGGCGTGCCGCCGGCCGGGTTGCCGACGTCGGCCCAGTGGCGGACGACCCAGCCGGCGGGCACGCCGTCGGTCGGGAACAACGGTTGGAATCCGGCATCGTCACCGGCCAGGCCGGCGAGCGTGGAGCAAAGCAGGAGCAGGGTCGGTTTCATCTTCCGGCACGAGGTTGGGCAGGGTGGCGGGGGCGGGGTCGGTGGCGCGTTGCACCTTGTAGGAAAAACCGGCCTGGGTGGCAAAGCCGATCGGGGTGCCGTGGGCATCCATCATCAGCAGGCGCACCGATTGGTCACCGGTGCAGAGCGACTGCAGGTCGCGGGTGACGCGGGCGCCGGCATCGGCGGGCGCGTGGCCGGCCTCGAGCAGCGCGACGGCGGCCCGTGCGGCACCGGTGCGGATCGCGAGCTCGCCCCAGCCGAGGCAGGTGGCGGCGCCGTGGCGGTTGTCGGCGTAGTTGCCGGCGCCGATGACCGGCGAGTCGCCGACGCGGCCCGGGTGTTTCCACGGCACGCCGGAGGTGGTGACGGCGCTGGCCAGGTTGCCGGCGGCGTCGCGCACGATCACGTTCATCGTGTCGTGGCCGTCGGCCTGCGAGAGGGCGCGGCGGACGAGGTCGATCAACCCGGCGGGGTGGGCGGCCGCGGGCGGCGGGGCGGCCGGCGCGTCGGCGCCGAGTTCGTGCAGGCGGGCGAGCCATCTCTCGCGGGCCTCGGGCGAGAGCAGGTCGCGTTGCTCGGCGCCGATCTCGCGGGCGAAGCGCGCGGCGCCCTCCCCGACGAGCAGCAGGTGGGGGAGGCGCTCCATCACCGCACGGGCGACCGTGACCGGATGGGCGAAGCCGGTTAGAGCGGCCACCGCCCCGACGCGGCGGGTGGCGCCGTCGATGATCGAGGCGTCGAGTTCCACTGCGCCGAGGATGTTCGGGTAGCCGCCGTAGCCGACCGAGTGTTCGTCCGGGTCGTCCTCGACCGCGCGGGCGATGTGCTCGGCGACGTCGAGCGCGGCGGCGCCGTCGCGCAGCATTGCGGCGCCGGCAGCGAGGACTTCGTCGCGGACTTCGGAGTTGGCGAGGATGATGGCGTGGGCTGGCATCGGGGAGCTGGGTCGGCGCCCTGCGGGCAGGCGGATTGGAGCACGCCCGCGGCGGTTGCGCCACTGGTTTCGAGGGCCGGTCACCCCCTGACAGCGCCAATCCCGCAAGATCTGGACCTCGTTGCGCCCCTTTGCGCTTTTTTGCGGCTGACAGAACCATCCCATCCCGCCCTCACGGCTGCTTCGGCCAGCGTTCGCGCGGCAGGTCCGCGAACAGGTTGGTCTTCATGTCCCACTCGAGGTTGCGGTCGTTGGGCTCGGCGTTGAGGTAGTAGGTCGCCCGGAACGCCACGAGGTTCGGGGACAGTGCCGGGAACATGCCGGCATGCATCTTGCCGTAGAGCGCGCGCACGACCTTGCCCTCCTTCATCTCCGACCTCAGCCGCAGGATCAGCCGCGGCGCGCCGGGGACCGGGTTGCCCCGGGCCCGGTCGGATTCGCTCTCGGGCAGGAAGTTCGAAGACATCCACTGCCCGAGGTAGCCATCCTCCGGAGCCTCGTAGCTCCCGACCATCAGCGAACCGCCCGCGCGCCGCGATTGGCCGTCCGGCAGAATCCCGTCGCCCTCGTTGGAGAAGGTGACCCTCACCCACCCCTTGGGATCGAACGACCGGTCCCCGGGGTCCCTGAGCACCCCTTCCAACACGAAGTCGGCGACCTTGCCGGCGCCATGCGGGGCCACCCAGTCCCGCGCCAGCAGGTCGAACCCGAACGGCCCCATCTTGTTGCCGGGAAATTGGAACCAGTGATTGGGACCGCATGTCAGCGCGTGCATCGGATGCGGGTTGCGGATCTTCCTCATCACCAACTCCACCTCCACCGGCCACGGCTGCCAGCGGTTGCCGCTCTTGCCGGTAATCCAGAGCTTGTCGATCAGACAGTCGTAGTAACCCTCGGCGCGGGCACGCACCGCAGAGTCGAAATACGTTGTCTCGCCGCGCAGTTCAACCCTCCCGTCTGCATTCGTCCGGCCCGTTACCGGATAGGAGCGAAGCCCGGTGCCGGATTCCGAAGGGCGGTAGAACCCGGCCTGACAATCGATCCCTGCCAGCGGTTTGCCGCAGTCATCGCGCACGGTGATTGCGAACTTCTGCTCTGGCCCCCCGCATGCGGCCAAGGTCAGGCAAGCGACGAACATGACGATTCGGCTCAATCTCATCGTAGTCATATCAGGTCCCGGGTTCGCGGTTGAGTTCCTTCCCGCTCACGACACTCTCAAATGCCGGCCAGACGTGGAGGTAGGCCATTTCGCGGAGGTCGCTGTGGAGCCATCGTGGACTTGTGCGTTGGTCCGGCCACCCATTCTGGATTTGCTGCATGTCTTGTAGTACCATGGACGGACCTCCCGCCTGCACCATCTTCTGTTTGAGAGGCAGCACCAGATAGATCAGGTTTCCCTGCTCGTCCTTTTCTCCGCTATCCACCCCGCTGCCGCCCGCCCCTCCTGCGGGCAGGGTGCGCTCGGGGATCATCTGGGCGAGGATGCGGCGGAAGTTCTCCGGGTTCCTTGCGACCTGATGGCCGTTTGCGGGGTGGAAGAGGCCGGCGCAGCCGGGGGGGACGGTGACGCCGAAGACCGGGTCGCGTTTGAGGCGGGCGACGAATGCGTCGCTGTCCAGATACCCTGCGAACCAGTCGGGCGTTTGACGGGTGAGCCAAAGGTCATCGAAGTAGGACCAGTTCTCTCCGGTGAACTCGTCGATGTCCTCGATTCCGCCCGTCCACCGCCAGCCGCCGTGTTTGCTGGCAGGCGAGAGGCCTTGGAAGGAGCGGGTGGCGGTGGAGACAACCCAGGCGGAGATGCTGTGGTGTCTGGCAGAGGGTTCGATTCCGAGCATGCCCTTGAGCATCGCCTGCAGGACGAAGGCGTAGCTGCCGTAGGGTTGTTCTCCTACCCAGCCCGGGTCGGGTGGTTCGCTGGCGGGCAGTGCGGCGAGGGTTTCTTCGCCGGCAGAGAGCATGACGGTCAGTCGTGGGACCGCAGCGTGGACGAGGCCGCGCCAACTCAGGCTGCCGCGTGCGTCGCCGGCCTCGAAGAGCCGGTACCATTCGCTGGCCTTGATTTCCTCAGGGTAGGCCCGCCACGTTTGCGGCTCGCAGGGCAGGTCGTTGAGAATCGCGGTTTTCGGCAACAGGCTTTCGGTGGCCACCGCCGGGTTGAAGAGGAAGGCGTGCTCAAGTTGGGCGCCGTGGTTGGCAATCGCGTCGGCGGCCAGCAGGCACCCGAGGCTGTGGGCGGCGGCGTATTTCTTGCCGCCTTCCAAGCCGTTGATGAACATTGCGAGGGACTCGGCGGTGTTCAGCGCGTTGTCCACGTTTTCGTAATATTTCGGAGTGAGGTTCTGGGATGGGATCTGGGATTCATCCCCGTACCAGCTCACGCCGAGGAAGCGGGCGTGGTTGCCGCTCCAGAAGAAGCGCTTGAAGGCCTCGGCATGCCAGCCGCGGGCCTGTTGGGCGTTGACGTTGTAGCCGTGGAGGAGCACCAGCCAGTCCTCGTTGCAGCAGGAGTCGGGGAAGTTGGCCGGTTCATTCATCCGGTCCTTGCCGCCGTCGGGAGGCGGGTAGTCCCGTTCCTTGTCCGGCTCGATTTCCGCGGCGTCCAGGCGCAGGTTCTTGTGGCGGAAGAACTGTTCGACGCCGGTGGCGGCGACCGGCAGCGAGAATTCGGCGGCGATTGCAAGGGTGCTCTTCCTGACGACCTGGAGCTTGAGTTTCACGCCGTTTTCCGGGGTCGGCCGGCAGGCCTCGACGAGGATCAGGCCTTTGCCGTCCTTCAGGGCGGTGATCATTTGATTGGTCAAGGGGAAGCTGGAGCGCAGGCCGTGCGACTCGTTGGATGCGAGGTTGGTTGCCGCGGCCACGTCCTTGAGATAGGCGTCGCAGCGGTTCGCGAGCAGGTCCGGGCACTCGCTCACGCGGAAGGTCGGCTGGCCCCCGGTGGAGGGGCCGACCAACCAGTAATCGAATTTGTCGGGCGGAAGCAACCATATCAGCTTGGACACCTGCAGCTCCAGGGCGAAGAAGTCCACCAGGTCGCGCACGCCGTCGACCCGCAGGTTGTTGCAGTCGGCGTCCTGGTCATCGGCCCCGCGGGGCACGTCGTCGCCTTCCTCGAAGCCTTGGTCATCATCGTCATTGACCCACAGGCGCCACGGGTTGTCCGGGGTCACCTTGCCGTCATCCTCGCAGTCGATGATCCCGTCGCGGTTGCAGTCGGGGACCAGTTGGGCGAGGAGGTCTGGCGGGCCGAAGGAGACGGTGGTGGAGGCGGGGCGGCGGAAGGAGGAATATTGGACCCATGTGGGGTCGAGGTATTGGTCGGGGTTGGCGGGGTCCTTGCGGGCGTGGGGGTCGAAGATCGAGGTGTCGACGGGCTGCCAGCCGGCGAGGCCGCCGTCGCAGGTGACGGCCAAGACGCCGGTCGTGGAAGATTCGTCGACCTGTTCCGGGCCGTATGGGTTGCCGGGGGATTCCCAGTCGGGGGCGAGGCGCTCGTGGCGGTCGATCTTGAGGGTTTCGACCTGCTGGTGGCCGGCGGGGGGCGGCTGGGCGATCGGGTGGAACGGGTCGGCCGGGTTGAAGCGCAGCCAGCGCCACTTGAGGGCGGCGAGGCGGGTGTTGGAGCAGTAGGAGAAGACTTGGCCGCCGGCGGATGAATCGGAAACAACGCCCTCGACGCGGCTCTCGCCGTCCAGGAAGTTGGTGCGGACGGCCTTGGCGGCGGCGGCTTCGCCCAGCACCCCGCGGTCGTAGTCCGACCAACGGGTGGGGCCGTAGCGCAGTTCGTCGTGCGCCTGCCACGGCTGGTGCGGGAGGCAGGCGGCGCGCAGCTGGGCCGGGGTGTGCGGCCCGGTCAGGGTGACGGACTCCTGCTCGACGACGACCTCGGTGCCGCTGGCGACTTCTTCCGCGCCCTCGGTGATCCGCCACGGGGTGGTCGTGGTGGTGGTGACCACCTGCCGCGAGGCTGTTAGAACGCGGTCCGTGGTGGTTTCCTCCGCGCCGCGGCGGAGGGTGCGGCCCGGGGCGAGCGGTTTCTGGTTTGCGGGGTTGTCCTTCCACTCCGCGAAAGTCACACCCGTTATCTCTTCGGCCGCCTCGGCGAGCAGGTGGCCGCCGGCGTCCAGCCAGCTGGTGGTGACGGTGCGGCCGCCCTCGGCGAGCGTGTGGTCGGCGAGGGTGGGCGAGCCGGCGACCGAGTAGTCCTCCCTGCTTTCGCGGGTCAGGTAGAGGGTGTCGCCGGGCGGCGTGCCGGCGGGCAGGTCGAGCGGCCAGAAGCCGGTGCCGCTGTAGACGTACTGCGATTCGGTGGTCACGGCGAACTCCACCGCGTAGAGGTCCTTGTCCTCCTCCCTGATGGTGCCGTCGCCGGCGGTGCCGCTGGTCTGATAGAGCTGCGCGAGCGTGGTGCCGGGGCCGTAGAGGTCGGCGCAGGCGGCGTCCAGCTCGCCGGCTTCCAGGCGGGCGAGGAGTGCCGGGGGGATGTCGGCGCCCAACAGGTCGAGGATCGCCTGTTTCCAATGGGTCACCCAGTCGTCGGGGACGCCGTCGTGGTTGCGGTCGGCCGCGGGGGTGAGCCGCAGGATGGCGGTGCCGGCGTCGGCCTTGCAGGCGGTGGCGAGGATGTTGCCTTCGGGGTCGAAGCCCGCGGCGGCGAGGTTCGAGTAGCCGAGGTCGGCGAGGCGGACGCCGGCGGCGGCGCCGGCGGGCAGCACGCACAGGCGCCCAAGCGGCACGGTGCCGCGCGCGGTTTCGAGGCGGCGGCCGGTGAGGATCTCGCCGCGGTCGTTGATGCCGAGCGGCGGGTCGTCGGCCGACAGGGTGTGGGTGGCGAAGCTGGCGCTGGCCGGCTCGAAGCTCACCAGGCAGTCTTCCCACGCGCCGGCCTCGGTGCGCCGCGTGCCATGGAACAGGCAGTCGCCGGCCGGCGAGGTCCAACTGGCGGCGGCCGGGTCGATGGCGAGGCCCTCGGGCAGCATGTGCTCGTCGGTGGTCCACCATTCGCCCGATTCCGACCACGGGTCGGGCTCGCCGGCGACCAACAGCAGCCCGCAACCAGGATCGTCGACCAGGCCCCATGCCCGGCCGGCCTCGTCGACCGCGCACCAGTCGATCGGGTAGTCCCACGGGTCGGTCTGCGGCAGGACGGCGATGGGGGGCGCCGCCGCGGGCGGGGTGGGCGTGGTCAGCAGCAGCCGCCGGCCGCCCAAGACGGCCTCCGCGGCGGGTTCCAGCAGTTGGTGGCGGCCGAAAACCGAGCCCTGGGAGCGCGGCCGGCAGTCGAGCCAGCTGCCGGCGGACTGGTCGAGCCACTGGAGCGGCTCGGGCCAGAACCCGACGTCGGGCCCCACCGTGGCGCACATCCACCCGCCGCTGCCCGGGTGCCGGGCCCAGGCGCAGAACCCGCCGCCCGCCGCGGCCGGCAGCACATGGAACGGCTCCATGCACCACTCCAACAGGTCTTCCCCGCCGGCCCCGCAGGGCGCGACGCCGAACGCCCCGGGCGCCGCCGGGTCGGGCGCCGCGGTGAACCAGCCCCAGCTGCCGCCGGCGTCATCGCCGGCGACCAGCAGCGAGCCGTCCCCGCCCGCCAGCAGCAGCGCGGGGTCCCCCACCCCGGCAATGACCAGTTCCTCGACCTGATAGCCCCCGCACGGCGGGGTGCCGACCTGGAACTCGCGCAGGTTGCTTACGCGGTCCTCGTCCGGGTCGCCGGCGGCGTCGGCGCCATCCAGCGGGTCGAGGCCCCAGCCGCTCTCCCAGCCGTCGGGCATCCCGTCGCCGTCGGTGTCCGGGTTGGCGGGGTCGGTGCCGGCGGCCAATTCGGCCAGGTCCCCGATCCCATCGAAGTCCCAGTCGCCGTGGCCGTCTGCGGCCCCGTCGCCGTCGCTGTCGGCGGCGGCCGGGTTCAGGCCGAGCTGTTGTTCCAGCAGGTTGGTGAGGCCGTCGCCGTCCGGGTCGGCGTGGCCGTCGGGGACGCCGTCCTTGTCGCTGTCGGCTTCCAGCGGGCTCAGGCCGGTGGCCATCGAGTGGGCCAGCTCGAAGCCGGTGCTCAGCCCGTCGCCGTCCGGGTCGCCCGACGCCCCGGTCGGCTCGAAGGTCGTGCGCAGGCGCACGAAGTAGCGGGCCGCCGGGCAGGCGAACGGGAACCGGTGCCCGGCCGGGTCGCCCTGGGCCAGGAAGTTGAAGTAGCGCCAGTCCAACAGGTCCGGGCTGCCCTCGACGAAGTAGCTGCAGCCCGCCTCCCCCTGCCAGCTCATCTCGACCGCCGTCCCGGCGGCGTCCCATGCCAGCTCGACCGGCGCGCCCGCCGGCTGTTGGGCCGGCGCACCGCCCAGCACGGCCCACCCGATGGCGGCAATCGCGGGCAGGGTTTTCATCGGCACTCGGTTAGCAGCCAAGCGGAGGGCCCGCCGGGTTGTCAAGGAGTTCCGGGGAAACCCTGGCGGCAGTCTTCCGTCTTCGCCCTTCGGGCTACGACGGAGAGGGACCATTTCCGCTGCGGAAGAAGGTCCCGGCCGGCGGGCGGGTGATTGCGTGCGGCCGCGGGGCGGGTAGAATCAGGCGCATGGGGCTGCGCACGGCCGATTTCGACTACCAGCTGCCGCCGGAGCTGATCGCCGCGCGGCCGCCGGCCGACCGCGCGGGTGCGCGGATGCTGGTCCTCGACCGGGGCACCGGCGCGCTCGAGCACCGGATGTTCCGCGAGCTGCCCGAGTTCCTGCGCCCGGGCGACCTCGCGGTGCTCAACGACACCCGGGTGATCCCGGCACGCGTGTTCTCCGACGACGGGTCGCTCGAGCTGCTGTGCCTCGACCGCCGCTCTCCGGTCGAGTGGCGCTGCCTCGTGCGGCCCGGCCGAAAACTCAAGCCGGGCCGCACGGTGATGGTCGGCGGCATCCGCGGAACGGTGGCCGAAGTGCTGCCCGAGGGCGACCGCATCATCCGCTGGGACGCCCCGCCCGACCTCGCCCGCGTCGGCCGCCTCGCGCTGCCCCACTACCTCGGCCGCGAGCAGGAACCAGCCGACCACGACCGCTACCAGACGGTCTACGCGAACCGCGAGGGGGCGATCGCCGCGCCCACCGCCGGCCTCCACTTCACCCCGGAAATCCTCGCCCGCGTGCCCCACGGTTTCCTCACCCTGCACGTCGGTGTCGGCACCTTCCGGCCGGTGGCCGCCGCAAACCCCGCCGACCACGTGATGCACGCCGAGCGCTACTCGGTCGACGCGCCAACCACTGCCCGCATCAATGCCGCCACCCGCGTGATCGCGGTCGGCACCACCGTGGCCCGCGTGCTCGAGACGCTCGGCGCACAGCCCGCCGCCGGCCCGGGCCGGCGCCTGCCCGACGGCGCCCACGCCGGGGAAACCGACATCTTCATCCGGCCGCCATTCCGGTTCCGCGCGGTCGACGCCCTGCTGACCAACTTCCACCTGCCCCGCAGCACCCTGATCATGCTCGTGTGCGCGTTCGCCAGCCACCACCAGGTGATGGACGCCTACCGCCAGGCCGTCGCCGCCCGCTACCGCTTCTACAGCTACGGCGACTGCATGCTGGTGGTGTGAAATCTCGCGAGGCCTCGGGATTGTCGGCCCGGACCTGATCCGCGCTACGCCTTGTAGATCAAGGGATTGGGAGCCTCGGGGATGCTCGTCCGGCGAGTCGTTGACACTTCGCCATGAGCATGTCTGACAGAAATCTGACAAACACGAAATCCCATACCGGCAGCAGGCCCGCCAGCAAGGGTCCCCACACGACGGTCCGCCACGGCTCGGTGACCGTGCCGATCTACGCGGGCACCACCGGGGGCAAGACCCGCTACACGATGGCGTTCTACCACGACGGCCGGCGACGGCGGCGGATGTTCACCGACCTCGACCAGGCGAAGAAGGAGGCGAAGCTCGCCGCCGAGAAGATCCAGCGGGGACTGGCGGCCAACAACGACCTGAGCACGCGGGACCGGGAGCAATTCCATGCCGTCCGCAGACTTCTCGGCCCGCTGGACACCCCGCTCGTGGCAGCCGTGGAGGAATACGTCCGGGCGCGGGAAATCCTCGGCAGTCTGCCTCTCGTCACGGCGGTTCAGGAGTTCATGCGCCAGAACGACGGCGTGAAGCTGGGAGTCACCGTGCCCCAGGTTTGCGCTGAAATGTTGGAGGCGAAGCGCCAGGACAACGTCAGCCGCGTTCACCTGATCCAGCTCAAGGGGCAGTTCAAACTGATCGCGGCGCGCTTCCCCGGCCCGATCCAGCACGTCAAGAGCCAGCAGATCGACGAATGGCTTCGCAGCACCGGCTACGCGGCTAGCTCCCGGAACAACCTCCTTCAGTGCATCAAGGGACTGTTCAACTTCGCCCGCCAGCGCAACTACCTGCCGAAATCCGAGATCACCGAAGCCTCGCGGGTTTCAAAGGTGCGGGTTCCTGCCAAGGACAACGAGATCTACACCCCGGAGCAGTTCGAGAAGCTCCTACGGGCCGCTCCCGTCGAACTGATCCCGATGCTGGCGATCCGCGGGTTCACCGGGATACGGGCGGCGGAGTTGGAACGGCTCGACTGGAATGCGGTGAACTTGGAGCGCCGGATTATCGAGCTTCGCGCCACGCAGGCCAAGACGGCCGCCCGCCGCCTGATCCCGATCAGCGACAACCTCGCCGCATGGATCGGGCCCCTCATCGAACAGGGGCCGATCATCCCGGCGAACTGGCGGCGCCGGGATGCCAGCGTGCTCGCCAAAAAGCTCGGCGTCGGCTGGCCTTCCAACGTGCTCCGCCACTCCTACATCAGCTACCGGGTCGCGCTCACCGGCGACGTTCCCCGGACCGCGCTGGAAGCTGGCAACTCACCCCACATCATCTTCCGTCACTACCGCGAGGTGGTCGACGAGGATGCTGCCAAGGCATGGTTCGGCATCATGCCGCCGGACGACTGGGCCGAGCGGGTGTCACGCACGGAGACGCAGGATGCCGCAAGGTGACGCGGGATGTGCCGTCGAATTGTGTTGTCGTCCACACAATTCGTGAACATGTGGACAACTCGGCGGGTGGGGTCGAGTTGTCCTGCCGGCAGGACAGTCCGCCACCAGACGTCTTGCCGGCGGCACAGTTTCCTGACGGCAGGAAATCCTTGGTGCCGGGAAATGTGTCTACGTAACCACATTTGGCGGAGATCAGCAAAGAACCGCACCGGGCGGCCAATTGTCATGCCGACATGACAATTCTCATGCCGGCATGAAGTTCCGGTGACGCAAGAAGCGGCACGGTTCCGCATTGTTTCACCAATCCCGATTGTCCGTTGACACGGCGGCGGTTGGCGACATGCAAACTGCCGCCAACACCACTGAAGGTCGCCTGCTCACCGAAACGGAAGCCTGCGAATACCTCCGGGTCCGCCCCCGCCAGCTCTTCAACTGGCGTTCCAGCGGACTGGTCCCGTTCATCCGCATCGGCCGCGCCATCCGGTTCCGCGTGTCGGACCTCGATGCCGCCCTTGATCGGATGACGATCAACCCGATCCAGCCGGCCTCCGAGCTGTGAGCCGCCCGTCGTGCAACATCCTACCACGGACCCACCATGACCTGGTTCGATCACGACGGACGGCCGACCGCTGTGGACCTCACCCATCCGGTTGACGTGCTGGAGCCCGATGAAGCCTCACCTGCCCACGACCTGCCAGACGCGCTGACTCTCACCGAGCGGATCGCGGAATCCTACTTGGCCGGCGACCCGGCGATCACCCGCATCGCGTGGCGGGTGCTGCTCAACCACGAACCGGCGTCCATCCGGGCCTGTGCCCGGCGGGCCGGATGCACGGCGGCGGCGATCAGCCGGCGGGCGGCGATCCTCGCCGAGCAGTTCGGCATGCCGCTGCGTCGCCCGCAGATTCGCGCCCTGCGCCGTTGGCTCACGCGCGAGTCCTGGAAAACAAGGCGGCGACGGGACACCTGCCCCGCCGCCGCTTGTGATGATGACCAAACCAAGACGAACACCCATCAAGCCGAATCGAAAGGACGCCGTCCATGAATGCTGGCGGTGTCAACGATTCGGCGGGTGTATGCAACCTCCACTGACCGCACCCGATGCCCAGCTACACCTCACCGGGGCAATCCACGCCACTGCCCAAGCGGACCCTCGACTACCTCGCATCCGGGGCGGTCGAGGGCACGCGCAATGCCGAACTCTTCGATGCGGCTTGCCAGTTCCGCGACGCCGGCCGACCGCTGGATGACGCGGAGTTGCAGTTGGTCGCCCGTGCTACCGCCGACGGCCTGAGCGAATCCGAGGCCCGCCAGACGATCCGCTCCGCCTACGTCAAGGCAGCCCGTGAGCCGGTCGTGGCCGGCGCGGGATGTTCCCATGCCTCAACATCCCCGCCAGTCGTCACCGGGCCGCCTGAGCCCATCGAGGGCGGGTTCCTCCGGCTCCTCTCAACCTGCTTCCGCGACGACGAGTACGTCGCCATCGCCCCCGCCGCCGAGGACGACGACGGCGGGGTCAAGCCCAGGCGCGGCGTGACCATGACCGCTGCGGATTGGCGGGCGCGTGTCACCAAGAAATGCGGCATCGACCGCTGCTTCGGGACCAAACTCGGTCTGTTCGTACGGGTCAACCCGATGAAGAAGGGCGGCTCACGCAACGACGACGTGACCGTGTTCCGGCATGTTCTGGTCGAGTTCGACCACGCTGCCGATGGGAACCCGATCCCGAAGGCCGACCAATATCGCCGGATCACCGACAGTGGCATGCCCGTCTCAGCGGTCATCGACTCTGGCAACCGTAGCCTCCATGCCTGGGTGCGGGTCGACGCTCCCGACAAGGCTGAATATGAGCGCCGGGTCAGCATCGTCTGGAAGTGGTTCGGCTCGATGGACCTCGACCGCCAGAACCGCAATCCGTCGCGGCTGTCACGATGCCCCGAGGGCTGGCGAACGGTCGATGGCGAGGTCCGGCCCCAGTCGTTGCTGGCCACCGGTCTCGGCGCCGAGTCGTGGGCGGCATGGGAAGCTGAGCAAGCCGATCTCGAAACTCCGCCCTTCGTGGACCTTGCCGAGATCATCGCCAACGGCTGCGAGCTCGAGCGCCCCACGGTTGCCGATGTCGGTCTCGACGCCTGTCTGTTCTACGAAGGCCGGATCAACGAGATCCATGCCGAGCCGGGAGTGGGCAAGAGCAACGTCGCCATCGCGGCGAGCATCGCGGTCATGCAGGCCGGCGGGTTGGTCGTCTACATCGACCCTGAGGACAGCCCGGGTGGCTTCACCCGCCGTTGCCTTCAGTTCGGCGCGACCCCCGACGATCTTACCCAGCGCTGCCGCTACCTCCATGACCCGGACCCCGACGACATCGTGCTCACCCAGCGCTGGGCCGCCACGCATCGGCCCACGCTTGTAGTGCTCGACGGGCTGGCCGAGTCGATGTCCAAGGAGTCGCTGTCCGAGGACAAGGTCGATGACGTGCTGACCTTCTTCCGCACCCGGCTCAGACCCTTTGCGGAAGCGGCCGGCGCGGCGGTGCTCGTCTCCGATCACGTCGCCAAGAGCCTCGAAGGCCGGGGACGGTGGCCTCGTGGCTCGGGTGGCAAGCTCGGGCGCTACGACGGCGCTGTCTACCTGCTGGACCTCGCGAAGGCCTATTCGCCCACTGAAGCTGGCTCCGTCACGCTCACGGTGGCGAAGGACCGAAATGGCGGCATCGGGCCCAACGGGCATGTCGTCGTCGAAGTCCATTTCCTGCCGGCGGGTGACGGGATGACCGATGTCGTGTTCCGTGGTCCAGCACAACCGGGACCCATGCGCCCCACGGCGATCATGGAGAAGATCCGCGCCTACCTCATGGCAAACGGCGATGCCACCAAGCGTGGGTTGAGATCCGCAGGGAAGTCTCAGCTCGTCGACCACGCCATCCGGGTCATGCTCGACGAGGGCTCGATCAAGATGACCAAGCGGGGCAGGGGCCACATCTACTGGCTGACCTCGAAGTGCACTTACCGGCTCAAACCCAAGGTGGCCTGATCGTGTTCCGTGTTCCTCGTGTGTTCCAATGTGTTCCAGAACACGGGAATATGACCGTGTTCCGTGTTCCCCCCCTTTATAAAGGGGGAACGCGGAACACATTCATCGGAGTGGGTCAGATCAAAGCAAAAGGCAGCTGAGACTACCTGAATCTGCTTCAGGACGCGGCAGGTTGCTGGAAGGAATCTGTTATTGCCGATTCCTGCCGCCGACGGTAGAGGCCGGGCGCCGAGCGCTTACGCCTGTGGCAACAGCGTCGAAGCGAAATGGCTCAGAGACGAGCAGGCAGCCGGCGAGCACCCACTGCGGCTCCGGTTGCGCCGGGTCGAGCTGGAGCGGGAATTGCGGCAGGCGCTCGCGGAAGCCTTGCTTCACCAACGCACGGCAATCGACGTGGCAACGCGGCTGGTCACCGAAGCTGCCGGCGGACGCAATGCCGCCACGTCTTTCCCGTTCGCCATGCGGCACTTAGCGGAGTTCAAACGGTACCGCACGGTGCCGACTGGCGCCACCACTACGACCCGCCTCGCCCACCTCGACGAAGCATGGCGGGCGATTGATGGCGCTGTGGCTGCGGAGGCCGAGATTCGGTCCGCAGATCCGCATGATCACGATCCAGCCTTGACTGTGAGGTCCCCCTCCGAGCGATCAATCCGGAGCCCAAGGGTGGACAAGAAGTCCCAATACTGATCAGCATCCCCATATCCGGCACGGTCGGTAGCGTATGCCTTGCCCCGTCTTGGCTCGACAATTCTGCTTCCCCCTTGCGTTTCCTCGAAGTAATACCAGAGCTGTAAATATGGCTCCAGCGATGCCCCATATCGAGGCCAAAGCTGGCAAATCCTCTCTATCCGGGCACCTACATGATCGTGACGCAATCGCGGACATTCGACGTGTGCCCATGGGTTGACACTATGGGACACCAAATGCTGCGCTCCCTCATAAACCGATACATCCCAAGAGTCACCGTCTTGATATCGTACATCCATCCAAACAGCACCAAGCTGGGCGCCAATGGGAAAAAAGAGAGCCTCCTCCGCAGGAATGCTCAACCGGAGCGCAGAGCATCCTGCCCCTGCAAACACAAAAACTCTGAATCCATCAGCTAACATTCCTGCCTCCCAGAGCGCAAGATTGTCCCGAACCTTCGTCGCGAGCCGATCAGCCTCGACGTCGCGAAAGACGCGAAAAGTAATATGTCCCATAATTCACCACGATTGCGAGATTTCACTCCGCAAAATTCTCTTCTGTCATGATCTTCACTACATCTCGGTGCAAAGACAAACTTAGGATTGTTGGATCTACAAAGTGTGTCAGGTAGTTATGCACAGCAATTCGCGCTTCCGCCAGCACCAAGTCTCCGCTGGCACCTCCAAGCACCTGTGCACGCCTAAATAACTCCTGAATCTCGGCCAGTTCGTCATCGTAGCTTGCGTGGTTAAGCCACGCATACGCCGTTGCAGCGGCCCCGATTACGCCAAGGACGCGAAATCCAGTGCGAAAGTGCTTGTTCACCTCATAGCCCTGCGGAGTCCAACGCTTAGGCGTCTTCGCCGAAACTATGTCTTTGCCACCTATCGCCCGAAGGCGATCCAGTTGATCTTGACCAACCGAGCCTGACACGCTAGACTTAATCTCAAATAGATTCTTGATTTTAGCCTGATCCAACGTGTCCCCCACCTGGGGGTTATATCCGGCATCGACATGAAGCAAGTCGATCTGAGTCCTTCCTGCACCGGGTCCGGCCTGCACTTCCAACGTGCTTGTTGTAACACACAGGTTCGCTATCCACCCGTTCCGGCCTGCAAATCTGCTACTAACACGATTGTGAACCTCCGCGCCAAACTCACCGGGGTTGTTTAGGTTCTGCGGACTCCAGCCCTCCGTCTCCATCGCCTCGACAGTGTCCTTGATCGCATCAGCAACGGCGTTGTATCCTTCCGGTGTTGTGTAAGTTCTACCCTTGAATTTGAACTTTTGTTCAGGGTTGTAAGCAACCTCGATGCTGCCTTCCGCGTCGAATTGCGGCCATACAGTCAACCCCGACCACTGAATGTCCAAAGGCCGAGTCGGATCGACGACGACGAAAACATCTGTCCAGTAGTCGCCACTCGATCCGTTGAGCGCAATCGCTTCGCCCCCAACAGACACAACATTGGCAGCGCTTGATCGACGATCCACAATCTGCAACCTGTGTTCCATCATGCCGCCCGGCCTCTGGCCGCTCACCAGATCTCCTTCCCAATCTGCCGGGATCGCTAGATCCGACCTGGTAAACCCCGACCTGCGTGAAAAGACCTCGGTGTCGAACTCGCGTCCATACAGGTTCATATCAATCGAGGTCATTCTCACGGCGTCAAGTTCGACCCATTCTCCCTCGTGATCGAACTCCAGCGCGATACGGATATCCCCAGCGCTATCGCTTGGCCTGACACATTCCACAAAGAGGTTGAGCAGCCCTCCGTTATCGGCTCCGAGGTCGTGTGGGGAGAACGGCGCCCCCGGCACGAGAATCCCAGCTTGGTCGGACGTTGCCTGAATCGCGCTCCGTTGAAGATCTCCATCCGAAGTCCAGATTCTAATCCGGCCTCCCACGGCGGGGAGCGTCCACTCTCCGGTGCCAGTGGGTGCTACGAGATTTGGATCTGACCATTCGTAACTGATTCGAAGGCTCTGCGAAGCAAGCCGGAGGGGCATGTGGAGGACCATCGGCACAAAACTATCATCAGAAAGAGCGCACTCTGAACGGTTAGGGGATATCCCGTACCCATCAGCGTATCCGGGAATCCAGTCGGCGTCCGAGTCTTCGTCATTCACCAGTGCGCTCTTGCCTCCGGATGTCGCATTATCTTCGATTGCATCCTCTGCTTCGGTTCTATCCGGCATCAAGTGCTGATTGTCATTGTCGCTATCGATGTCAAGATCCACGACGAGAAAGACAACACGGCGCATCTCGAAATTCGCTGTAAAGTCGGCAGCTGATTCGGCGACATTATCGTCGTCATCGTCGGTCGGGTTGACGTCCTGCGGGTCGAGGATGCGTTGACCCGTGTTCAATACTTGACTTGCGGGATGCCAGGAGTCGATGAGGATGCCGGCGCCGCTGGTCAGCGGTTCGACCACCATGTGGTAGTCGAAGTCCGGACCTTCGGCCGGAATGCCTTGGCCGGGATTGGCAGACTGGTAGCCGAGACTGGAACCCTGCCACTGGATCTGGAAGGTGTAGGTCTCGCCCCTGCGGAAGAGATCCTTGGTTTCCTCCACATACTCGCCGAAGCCACCGGAGCGCAGCGTGTACACGCGGATCTCCTCGCCTGTTTCCTTGTCAATGCGATAGCAGTGAAGCACGTAGTCTTCACTCTCGCTGCCGCTGCGGTCGCCGACTCCAAGGCGGAACGTGAGCTTCTGCTCGGGGGGCGCGGGCACTCCGCCGTCGGTCGGGTCATTCGGGTTTGCGCCTTGGGAGACCTCCGTTCCATCATTGACGTTGTCGGGGTGGTTCGGATCGCCACCATCGGAGTTCGCGGCATTGGGATCAGTGTTGTAGCGCCATTCTGCCAGGTTGTTCAGACCGTCGCCGTCCGGATCGAGCGTGCCGTCGGCCGGATCGAGCGGGTCGAGGTCGTGTTCCAGTTCGTAGCCGTCCGGGATCAGGTCGCCATCGGTATCAACCCGTCCGATGCTCGTCCCTGCGTCCTGCTCCTCCAGATCGGTGGCGCCGTCATTGTCGGTATCCAAGGTGCTGGTCTGCCAGTAGAATGGCGATCGGATGTGACCAAATTCGTCCGCAGAGGCGATGGTGTCCGAATTGGCGTCGCGCCAGAGGTTCGTCTTGGCTTCGGTGATATCCCAGAGTCCGTCGCGGTCGATGTCCTCGTGGAACAGATCAGCGATCTCCGCTCCGGACAACGGCGAAGAAAAGAGCCGCAAGCGATCGACGACCAGGCCGGAAAAGTCCCCTGTCAGGGCTGGTCTGGTGCCTCCAACGCGGAAATACGAATCTGGTTGCAGCGACGACGAGAACCCGAACTGCTGGCTCGTATCAGCCACGTCGGGCAGAAGCGTCCCATTTATGGCAAGCTCTCTCCGGGCAGGACTCCAGCCAACATTGAGCGCGATGTGATGCCAGGTACCCGGAGTGATGGACGCAGGTAGCACCCACTCGGCGAGGCGGGTTTCTTCGGTGTAATTCGGCTGAATCCACCATGAGGTTAGCTTGATCACGCGGTTAGGGAACAATGCTAGGCGCCAGACCGGCGGCAATGTTCCGTCAGATCCTGCGGCCAGTATGGTACGGCCTTGCGCCGGGACACTCTCCCAGCCCGCCTGCGGGAATTGCACCCAACAGGCGGTGGAGAAATACTGCCTTCCAGCAAACGGCGCCGCCGAACTCCGCATGAATCCATCCTGGGTCGTCATGCAGGCACTTGAAGGCATGCCTTGCGCCTGGAGGTGCTGAGCCAACCCTTCGCCGAGCAGCATGGCCGGTTTGCCCGGCAGTGCCGAGGGGCTGGTGTATTGGCCGCCGTTGAGCGCGACCGTCTCGAAATCCCACCTGCCGATCAACTTCGCCTTCAGCGCGCCGGACAATCCTACGCCATCCGGATCGGCAATTGCGTCGTTGGTGAGCGCCATCCCTGGTGCTTCGCTCCCATCGGCAATCCCGTCCCCGTCGGTGTCCCAGTTCTTCGGGTGGGTGCCGGCGTCCTGTTCCTGCAAGTTGGTCCAGTCGTCCTCGTCCGGGTCGCCGGCCGCTCCGTTCGGCCCGGTGGCGTCAAGCGGGTCGAGCCCGTTGTTGACCTCGAAGCCATCCGTCAGTCCGTCGCCGTCCGTGTCGCGATTGAGCGGATCGGTCAGGTTGGCGAATTCCTCGGCGTTGGGCAAGTCGTCGTAGTCGTTGTCCTGCGACATGCCATCCCCGCCGAGATCCTCCGTGCGGATGACGCGGAGGAACCTGGTATCCGGTTCCTCCGGGCGCTCCGGATAGAACGTCAAAACCCCCAGCGTGTCGGGGGCGCCAACGATCGCTTCCGGGAGGTAGCGCCACGACCCCTCTTCGATCGTCTCGGACGCTTCGGCGAAGTAGAGCCAGTTGCCCTCCGCAGGCCAGGTCACCTCCACGTACTGCTCGGTAGTGCCGGCGACGTTCTTGGCCTCAATGGTGAAGTCCGCCGCGCGGGCAGGATACGAGAGGAGTGCCGGCATCAGCGCCGCAACGGCGGCATGGAATCGGACGCGCTTCACTTCGCCCCCCCTTCCTCGTTGGCCTGCGGCAGCGGCCGGGTGCTGAACGAGTAGCGCAGCACCGTGTCCTTCGGCTGTGGCGGATTGGCTTTGAGCCAGGCTTCGCGTTCCTTGCGCGCCCGCTCGCGGCCTTCATAGGCGGCGACAAGGCGGTCTTTCTCCTTCGCATAGAGCGCATGCAGGCCGTCCATGATCGCCGTGCCCTCCGCGTCGGTAGCGTCTCCTTCGGTCACAACATAGGCCGGCCGGTCGGCGGGCAGTTCCGGGCTTTCAGGCAGTTCAAGCTCTCTGCCGCTGCTTGCCAACCGTTCCCGCCATGCCTCGGTGTCAATGGCGCCGGCCGCCATGAGAAGCGAGTATGTGATTCCCTCGTACTCGAAGGAGCCGAAGCCGGTGAGATGCAGGAAGTCGATGTTCGACCACGCCTCGAAGTTCCGGGGTTCGAGATCCCGCTCGCGGTCGGCGGGAATCCACCAGCGCACCAAGGTCTTCTCGTGGTCGTAAACGGTGGCCGACACGAATGCGAAGCGGGTCTCGATGATCCTCTCGCGGGCTTGGGCGAACAAAGCCTGAAGTTCCTCTTCGCTGAGTGCCGGCGCGGGCGGTGGCTGCGGCGGCTCCGGCAGGTCGGGCGGCAGAACTTTTTGGATGATCAGCGAGCGTTCGCCCTTGGGATGCACGAAGGTGTCAAGCACGGTGAGTTCCGGCAGTTCCCGGGGCGGGGCCGGCGGCGGGGGCGTCCCATCGGCCAGGTTCCCGATCACCCTCACAGTCTCCACCTCGCCGGCGTCACTCGCGGCTCCATCCCCGGCAAACGCCTGAGCAGCCAAGATCGCGAGAACAAGAAGCGGCCCGAACACGGGCCCCGTTCGCATTTTCATCGGCTGCGGATGGAATCCTTCGGCATGTCGCCAGTCAAGACCGGTGACCTGACGCCGGAGTCACTGACCGCACGCAAAATCGGACATGGATAGGAGGATTGCAGCCGAATCTCAGCGTTTTGCCGAAACTCGCCGCTTCCACGGTCCGCAAACTGGCGCGCGGCATTTCGGAGCCCATGCGGACTGTTGTCATGTCGAGCCCCAGCGTCTGACAAGATCTGACAATCAGTTTGCCGGAGCATGCCGGGGAGTGCCAGAGCGGAAAAATCCGATCTTGAAAAATGCCTCAATCTGCGGTCATTTGCTGACGCAAGCCATTGATTACCAATCGATTCAACGGATGTGAAAACCGTGGTGTGAAAACCGTTGCGCCGCGCGCCATGCCGGTGTTTGCTGCGCCTGCCGCCAGGGGCCGCGGAGGTCCGGCAGGCCAACCCCGCCAGGCCCTAACCGGAGCAACGGCAACCTGTCCGGGTCTGCCGCGGATTCCCTGGCGGCACCCCCCTCCCCCCGCACACGGTCCCGGACCGGGCCGGCCCCCCAGGGCGGCGCCCGCCAAGGCGGGCTTGCCCCGGGCCTTGGGGTCCGGGCCTGCGGCCCTGGTGGCCCTAACGGAACTGCGCGCGCCTGCCGCCGCGCGCCCGGCTACCCGCCGTCCCCCGCCGGCGCCGGCGCCTCCCCGTCCTGCCCCAACAGGTCCGCCACCCGCGCGGGGTCGCCGCCGAACTCGAACCGCCCGAGGTCCAGCTCCGCCTGCTGTTGGACCAGCGCCAGCGCCGCCGGCCGCAGGTCCGCCGTGCCCGTCGTGTCCGCCATCCCCAGCCCCGCCAGCGTCCGCAGTGGCGGCAGGCACTCGCCCTCCCACCCCCGGTAGGCCCCGTGGATCGCCACCCCGCCACTGTCCCGCAGCTCGAAATGCAGGTGCGCCGGGTAGTTCCCGTTGGCCGTGCCCACCGTCCCCACCGCCGCGCCGCGCGCGACGACCGCGCCCAACGACACGTCGACCCGGTCCAGATGCGCGTAGAGCGACTGCACCATCCGGCCGTCCGCCAGCCGGTGGTTGAGGACCACGATCTTCCCCCACCCGGGCGACGGCTCGCCGGCGAACACCGCCAGCCCGTCGGCCACCGCGAACACCGGGTCGCCGAGGTCGCTGTCCATCCCCCCGATGCCGTTCAGGTCGTCGCCGGTGTGGCGCCCGCCGCGCCCGGGATTGTCGTCCCAGAACGCCTGCGCATTGTAGGTCAGCGCCCCGGCCTCCGACCCCAGCGGCGCGCTGAACGCCAGCGCCCGCGGCGTCGCCACCCGCTCCCACGCGCTGAACCGGTCAAACCGGAAGTCCGCCCCATCGGCCGCCGGCAGCAACAACGGCGCGTCCGCATCCTGGAACGACACCAGCGACACCAGCGGCACCTCCGGCGGACGCCGGCTCAGGGTTGTTAGAACGACGCCGGCCGCGAGCGCGAGCGCGAGCGCGACCGGGAGCAGGCGCAGCAGCCGTCGTTTCATCGCCTCAGAAGTCCAGATAGATCTCGCTGCGGCGGTTGGCGCGCCGGCCGCTCGGGTTGTCGCTGCCGTCGTCCAGTGCGTTCGGCCGCCGCGGCCGGCTGGGGCCCAGCGCCTCGGTCACCACCTGCCCGGCGTCGACGCCGGCGGCGACGAGGTAGTCGCGAACGACGCGGGCGCGCCGTGCGGACAGCTGGTGGTTGTAGTCCTCGGTGCCGAGCGCGTCGGTGTGGCCGCTGATGTGGATCTTCTTGGCGGTATCGCCGCGCAGGATGCGGGCGACGATCTCGAGCTGGCGCGCGGTGCGCTCGTCGAGCCGGTGCTCGTCGAACTCGAAGTAAAGCACCAGTGTGTCGCCGCCCTGCGGGTTGCGGACCAGGGGGGTGTAATAGACGTCGCCGCCGGCGACGCGGCGCGCGTAGTCTTCCAACAGGGTGTCGAGGTTGATCTCGGTGACCCGCCACGGCTCGGCGGCCGCCGGCTGGCGCAAGGTCAGGCCGAACTGCGCGCCGTGGGAGCCGTCGACGGCGTCGATCTGGGCGAGGAACCCGGCCACCCCGCCGCGCTCGAACAGCCGGCGCAGCGGCTTGCGCTCCCGCAGCCGGTAGCCGCCCTCCTCGAACAGGATGCACAGGGCCGCGATCTGGGCGTCCGACACCTGTGCGGCATCGACGAACTCGCGCGCCAGCTCGAAGTCCTGGCGCAGCGCCGCCTGCGCGAACAGGTCCGCGATCCCCAGCGAGTCGGCGAGCAGCGCGCGCGGCGGGCCGCCGTCGTCCTCGGGCAGCGTCACCCGCTCGACCCGCCACTTGCCGTCCTCGCGGCGCAGGTCGAAGTAGAGCGGCTGCGCGGCGCCGTCGGCGGCGTCGAACTCCAGCGCCCAGCGCGCCAGCCGGTCGACCTCGATCTCGCCGACCTCGCGCACCGGCCCGGTTTCGCGCAGCCGCAGCCGCGAGCCGGCGATCAGTTGGCGCAGCCGCGCCCGCTGCGCGTCCGAGAGCACCCCGGGGCCGATCAGGCGCTCGACCGCCGCGGCGTCGCCGGTCTCGATCGCGCGGCCGATCCGCTCGACGACCCGCTGCGGCGTCTCATCGCCGGCAATCACGCCGGAGTCCTTGAGCGCGGCCACCGGGTCGTCCGCCGGCGCGGGTTGATCCGGACCCCCGGGCTCCACGCCCGCTGCCGGCTGCCGCCCGGGCGCCGCGGGCGCCGCGGGCGCGGGGGGCGGCGGCAGGGGCGCCCTGGCCGCCGGGGCCTCCCCGGCCGCGCGCTGGCGCCCGACGCGGGCGTGGCGCAAGTTGGCCACCAACGCCACCACCCCGGCACCCATCGCGCCGACGAGGAGGATCGCCAACCAACGTGCCGCCCGCTGACCCATGCGGCGGCAGCATAGCGCGTCCCGCCCGCCACGCAAAGCCCGGTCTTGCGGGATCGCTCCGCGCCGCCGACACCGGGCGCCCGCCCCGCTCACCGCTCGCCGGCCTCGCGCGGCAGCGCCGGCAGCTTGACCTGCAGCTCCCGCCCGTCGCGGATCAGGTGCAGGATCGTCTCCTGCACCGCGGCCGAGGCCGACACGTGTCGATAGAACTCCTGCGCCGCGCCCACCGGCTCGCGGTTGACCGCCACGATCAGGTCGTTGCGCCGCACCTCCGGATCCGCCAGCGCGTTCGCGGCCACCGCCATCACCACCACCCCGCGGAACCCCCGCAGCCGCTCGTGCACCGAGAGGTCCCGCACCTCCACCCCGATCGCAGCCAGAATCTCCTCCGCACCCCGCACCCGGTCCCCGGGCGGCGCACCGCCCGCCGCCACCAGGTCCGGCCGGCTCTCGACGATCGTCGCCTGCAGCCGCTGGTCCTCCCCTTCCCGCCACACCCGCAACTCCACCGTCTCACCCACCTTGCTGCGCTGCACCAGCCCGATGAACTGCTGCGTCGAACGAATCGCCTCGCCCGCATACTCGAGCACCACGTCCCGCGCCCGCAACCCGCACGCCTCCGCCGGCGAGCCCGCCGTGACCTCCGCCACCACCGCCCCGTCACGCCCACGGTAGCCGATCGCCGCCGCCGCCGCCGGCGTCATGTCCATCATCCTCACCCCGAGGAACCCCCGCACCGGCCGCCCACGCTGCAGGATCTGGAACAGCGTGTCCCGCACGTCGTTGCCCGGAATCGAAAACCCCACCCCCTGGAACCCCGGGTTCGCCCGGTCCGGCGTGAAGATCGCCACGTTGATCCCGATGATCTCCCCCCGCAGGTTCACCAGCGGCCCGCCCGAGTTGCCCGGGTTGATCGCCGCGTCGGTCTGGAACAGGTCGCGCTGGTTGTCCGACAACGACCGCTCCTTCGCCGACACGATCCCCTGCGTCACCGTCTCCCCCAGCCCGAACGGGTTGCCCACCGCAAACACCAGCTGCCCCACCTCCACCTCCGCCGAGTCCCCGAACTTCAGCGGCGTGAACGGCCCCGGCGCCTCGATCTTGAGCACCGCGATGTCTAACAACCGGTCGTCGCCGATCAGGGTGGCCGGGTGCGAGGTGCCGTCGTGGAGTGTCACCTGGATCTGCTGCTGGTCGGCGATCACGTGGTGGTTGGTGACCACGTGGCCCTCGTGGGTGACGATCACGCCGGAGCCCTGGCCCTGGGTGGGGTAGCTGCGCAGCCGGGCGCGCCCCCAGATGTCCATCAGCCGCTCGGTGCGCACGCCGGCGGTGTCGATGCTGACCACCGAGGGGATGACCGCGCGGGTGAGCCTGGCGTATTCCTGGTCGAGCCTGGCCAGCAGTTCGACCTCGCCGAGTTCGAGCGGCGGGCGCTCGGGCAGGGTGAAGCGCTCGGGCCGGAACTGGCCGGTGGACGGCGGCACCGCCTTGAGCCAGCCGAGCCAGCCGCGGCCGGCCTGCCACGAGCGGATCGAGGAGACCGCGGCGAACGCGGCCGCGAACACGGCCAGCAGCACCACCAGGCGGTGGAATCCGTGCTTCATGTCCGCCTCAGCCGAGGATCTCCTCCATGATCTCGGGATCCTCCTGCGCCTTGGTGCGCACCGCGGAGAGCTTCTCCATCGCCTTGTTGATGCGCTCGATGAGTTCCTTGTCGCTCTCGGATTCCTTGCGGCCGTCGGCGAAGATCTTCGCCACCGCCAGCATCGACTGGTGGTAGTCCTTGAGCCGCGGGTCGATCTGCGCGGCGATCTTCTCCAGCCCGCCGGCCGCCTCCTTGGCGTCCTTCTGCAGCTCGTTGTTGAGCTTCACCTCGCCCTGCATCAGGGTCCGCATCACCTGGCGGATCACCCCGGAGGAGAGGATGTCGATCTCCTGGAAGGTGCCGCCGACCGACAGGCGCTCGGGGGCCTGGCCGCGGCCGTAGTCCAACAGCAGCTTGGCCGAGAGGTGGTTGGGCATCCTGGCGACGACCGCCTCGAGCTGCTTCTGCACGGCGGCGTCCTTGAGCAGGTCGAAGCCCTTCTCCTTGACCAGCGCGGCGACCTTGGCGAAGGCGTCGAGGGTGGCCTGCACCTCGCTGCCCTTGTCCTTGCGCGAGACCGCCCGCGCCTCCTCGAAGTCCTTCATGGTGAAGATCTGGATGTCGACCAGCTGCCCGGGGCCGTCCATCACCAGCACGTCGGCCACACCCTTGGCGTTGTCGGCCGGGATGCCGACGATCCGGCAGCCGCGCTTGGTGGCGCCGCGGATCTTGGCCGCCACGCCGCCGATCCGTTGGACCATGCCGTCGGCGGTGATGTCGCCGGTGGCCGCGAACCCGTCGTCGATCTCCTCGCCGCTGAACAGCGAGTCGAGGACCAGCGCGAACACGGTGGCCGCGGACGGGCCGTCCTTCATCTGGTACTTGTCCTGGAAGCCGAGCTCGATCTTGTGGCCGGTGGGGACCTTGTCCTGCTGCTTGGCGTAGCGGACGCGCAGGAACTTGACGACCTCCTCGAGGCAGCCGCCCATCATCGGGCCGACGTCCTGGTTGAAGGTGATCAACAGGCCCTTGACGCCCTCCTCGGCCAGCGCGGTGGCGTTGACCGCCGAGGCGGCGCCGGCCTCGGCGCCGTTCGGCAGCTGGATCACCACCAGGCCGTTGATCCGGCTCTGCGGCCGCTCGAACTCCTTGCCCTTGCCCCCGGGCATCGAGACCTCCTTCTTGACGAACTCGGGCTCGCCCTCGTCCCACGGGGTGCGCGCGTGGCGGATCGCCCGGCCGAGCACGCCCTCCCAGTCGGCCTTGTGGTCGGCCGCCGCCAGCGCGTCGCGCTGCTCGCCGAACTGGTCCGCGCCCTCGCCCTCCGGGTCGAAGCGCAGCGCGATGTCGACGACGTAGGCGGCACACGCCTGGTTGGCGGCGTTGTCCTTCTTGCGCAGCAGGGCGCGCACGCCGGACGACAGGCGCCGCACCACGCGCGGGCGGTCGGCGCTTTCCCCGACCGTCTCGCCCTTGTCCTTGAGCTGCTTGAGGCAGTTTTTCACCCGCTCGTTGTCCTTGTCGAGCCGGCCGGCGACCGCGAGCGCATACGCGCGCAGCTCGTAGTCGACCTTGTCCTTGTCGTCGAAATCCCGGGCCACCGAGAGCAGCGCGCCCACCACCCCGGCCCGGTCGAACTTGTCCAGCTCGACCTTCCCGGCGTCGAACAACTCCTTGTCCATGTCCGGCGCCCGATACGGCGTGGCGGCACGCACCGGCGCCGCCGCCAACAGCCCGATCACGCCGCCAACCGCCACCCACCAGCTCAGGATCGAAGTCATGGCCACTTGCACTACCGGGCCCGGCCGGCACTGAAAAGCCCAAAGCACGCCCTCACTCGCCACCCTGCCCCTCGCCCCGGCCACCGCCCTGCTCCTCGCCCTGCTCCTCACCCTGCTGCTCGCCCTGGCCCGCACCCTGGCCCTCCCCGTGGCCGACGGCAGCCTCCGGCTTGGCCTCGCCGGTCAACAGGTCGATCCGCCCCATCAGCGCGGCGTGGTCCTTCGCCAACCCCTGGTGCTCCTTCTGGAACGCCCGCTCGGCCACCGGGTCCCCGCTCGAACTCGTCCGCCCCTTGCGCGCCCGCGCCAGCGCATTCGACAGCGTGCGCACCCGCTGCGCCACCTCAAACCCCGCCGCAAACAACTCCTGGTCGTTGCGCGCCACCCGCCGCTCCAACGCGTCAACCAACGCGCGCGTCGCACTGAACGCCTCACCCAACGCCGTGCCCGTCAGGTCCTCCGCCTGCGCCCGCGCCACCCACGCCATCGGCTTCAACGCATGCCGCAGCTCCCGCGCCAGGATCGTCGTCTCATACGTCACCGGCCGCTCCCCCGACCCCTGCTTCAACAACAACCGCGCCGAACCGTGGTCCGGAAACCCCTTCACCAACTCCCCCAGCCGCTCCCGCACGAACCGATTCGCCAAATACGGCCCCAACTGCTGGTTGCCCGACGCCTCCCGCACCTCCGCAAACGCCGCCGCCGCCGCCGCCTGCCCCCCCGCCGGAACCGCCGCCGCTCGCTCCACCAACTCCCCGAAATCCCCCGCCAACACCACCTCGAACCGCAGGAAGAAATCCGGACGCTCCATCACCAACAGCCCGTCCAACAACGGCAGGGCCTGGCGGGGCAAAATAAACCGACCACCCGGTATGTCTGGGTCATCAGCCAGCGCGCGGAGTGCCTCCCAGGCCCGCCACGGCAGCTCGAGGGTGCCGTCGGAGGCGAGTGTGGCGAGCACGAGCAATCGGTCGGCGGGGGCCTGGCCGCTGAGCGAGGCGTCGAGGAGCAGGCCGATTGCGGCCACTCCGGCGTCGCGGTTGCGGGTCCAGTCGTAGCCGCCGAGGGAGCCGACCGTGAGTCGTGCCCGGCCGCCGGGGGGCAATCCGCCGTGGCGCCGGGTGAGTTGCTGGCGGATGATCTTCATCGCGTCGTGGGCGGGGCCTTCGCCGTCCGACCCGTCGGTGACGAGGGTGTAGCCGGGGGCCGCGGCGGCGTCTTCGTTCTCATGGGACCCGCTGGCGGCCGCGCTCGATGCCTTGAGGGCGAGCGGGAAGGCGCCGAAGGTGGACTTCTGGAGTTTGGGGTCGTAGCGGTGGAGCGGGACCAGCACGCTGGCGCTGGCGAGCTGGACGGCGACCGGGCCGGAGGGCTCGGCCGCCGGCGGATCGGGCGGGGTGGGCGGGCGGTCGTCTGGCGCGGGCGGGGCGGGTTCGGGGTTGCTGCGGAAGGCCGCCAGTTCGGCGATCCACCCCTGCCAGCGCCCCTGTTCGCCGGCCTCGCGCAGCTTCGCGGCGCGGGGCCCCTCGGGTCTGGCGACCGCCAGGGCGTCGCCGAGGCAGGCGGCGAACTGCCCGGCATCCGACCCGGCGGCGCTGTCGGCGAGCCACGCGTGGAGCTTCCACGCCCGCGGTTCCGCCTGGGCCAGCTCGGCGGCGGGTGGCGCCGCCGGCGTGGCCCCTTGGGCGAAGCCCTCGAGCAGGCCGGCCACATCGTTGCGCGCCGGGTCCAAGGTGTCGGCCAGGGCCAGCAACTGCGCCGCCGCCCGCAGCTGCTCCGGGGCGCCGGCGCGCCCCGCCTGCCGGGCGAGCAGCACCAGGTCGTCGGCCACCGCGCGCATCATGTCGATGTCAAGGGGCAGCCGGTCGCGCCGGAACGGCCCGCCGTCGTCGGATGGCGGCTGAAACCCGGCGCCGGCGGGCAGCACGGCCAGCAGCGCGGCCAACGCCCCCGCCCCACCCCACCGCCATCCCCTTCGCATCACGCCGTTTCATACCCGTGTCTGCACCTCCCTGCAAGCGGCCATTGCAGGCCGCCGCGCGGTGGCGCAGGATCCCCCCATGCCGACCACCCCGCCGCCGACCTGCACCACCCGTGAGGAGGTGATGTTCTTCGATACCGACTGCGGTGGGGTCGTGCACAACCTCGCCTACCTGCGGATGATCGAGACCTGCCGCACCCGGCTCGCCGCCGCCATGGGGATGGACCTGCGCAGCATGGCCGAGTCCGGCCTGTTCCCGGTGCTGGTCCGCACCGAGATCGACTACCTGCACCCGGCCCGCCTCGGCGACTGGCTCCGCATCGACGGCCGGGTGGCCGGGTTCGGCCGCGCACGCTTCACCTGCGCCTTCGCAATGCACCGTGAGGCCGACGGCCGCCAGCTCGTCACCGCCCGCCAGACCATCGCCCTGATCCAAATGCCGGCCGCCAAACCGATCCGGCTCCCCACCGCATGGAAGGCCTGGCAGACCGAGTGATGCCGCCATCGGTGCTCGGCTGGCCGCCACTCCGGGCTGGCCGCGACCGGCCCGCCATCGGGTGGCTCAGGGACCGGTCCGGCGAGGCGCCCATGGTGTGCCCGGGCCCGCCGGGTGGGCAAACCCGTCGGCCGGCGGCGTTCACGGGGCGACCAACCGGATGCGGTAGAAGCGGCGGGGGTCGGCCGCGTTGACCGGGACCGTGAACTCGAAGCACCCCGCGCCGGTGATCACGGGGACCACCGCGAGCACCTCCCACTCCGCGGCCGGCAGGGACAGGTCGGTGCTGGACAGCACGCCAAGGGTGGCGTTCGGCAGGTCGCAGCGGACGGACATCTTCAGCGCCATCGCGGCGGTGCCGGGGTCGACGACCGTGGTCCCGGTCAGGGCTACCGGGTTCGCGCCAGGCACGAACGCAGGATCCTGGGTGACGGCGATGCTCCGCCCTAACAGATCGATGTGGGCCGTGCGCGCGACGGCGGTGGCGGTGACGGCGTAGCTGACGATGTCGTTGTCGACGCCGGTGATGGTGAGCCACGGCTGGTCGCTGGTCGGCGTGAAGGGACCGCCCAGGTTCTGGCTGGCGGGAAACACGGCCGGCAGGGTGCCGCCACCGGCACCCGCGCCGACCACCCGCGGGGTGGGGTCGACCCAGGCGCGGGCGAGTTGCTTGACGGCCCCGTTGTAGGTGTCGGCGATGTAGAGGTTGCCCGTGGCATCGACGGCCATGGCATTCGGCCACGCCAGCGCGCCTGCGTTCACGGTGGACGCAGTGTTGGTGGCTGCGGTCCATTTCACGATCACGTGGCCATTGATGTAGAAAACGTTGCCCGAGCCATCGGCGGCAAGTCCACCGTGCCCCTGATCCGTGGGGAACGTGGTGATGGCCCCGGTCAGCAGGTTCCGCCTAGCAACGCCACCGTAATGACCAAAGTGGAGGTTGCCGGCCACATCCACCGCGACTCCTTCCGTGTCACTTGCCAAGACATCCGCAAGTGCGCCGCCGGCGGGTGTCCACCTCTTGATCCAACCAGTGCCCGGGTCCGCGATCAAAACTTCGCCGGCGGCATCAACCGCCACTCCGGTGGGGAGGTACAGTCCTGCTCCTTCGGCAACCATGACGGTCATGGTGTTGGTGGCGGCATGCCACTTGGAGAGGGTGCCGAACGTATAGTTTGCGATGTAGGCATCGCCTGCGGCGTCCAGCGCCACGGCCATCGGGCTCGCCACTCCTTCCGAAAGCAGGGTGGTGACTGCATTGCTGGACCGGTTCCATCGCCTGAGCCTGCCGAGATCCCAACTCGCCTCAATCTCGGTGATGAGAAGATTGCCGGCGGCATCCACCGCGACGCCCGCCGGGGAATAATCCGGCCCGCTGGCGTTGGCCAGCGTGGCCGCCGGAGCGGGAGCCGCGATGTAGTTGGCGCCCGCCTGGGTGACGGTGAGAACCTGCCCTGAGATTGTTAGAGTGCCGCTGCGTGCCGGACCGGGATTCGCATCGCATGCGAAGCGCACGATGGTATCGCCCGCCTCACCGGCGGGCAGCGGGTGCAGCCACGAGGAATCTGTCGTCACCCTTGCCGGATAACAGGTGTTGAGCACCACGCTGTCGGTGCAGGCACCCGGTCCTTCCCAAAGTTGACAGGTGCCCAGCGCCGGGATGCATCCCTGCCAAATGGGGACCGGCACTCCCATCACCGTGATGACGGCCGTGCGGTTGAACTTGCCCGGGTTGGCGGCATGCGTGAAACCCGCCACGCCATCAGTCATGCCGGTACCGGTCAGCCACGATTGGTCGCCGGACACCGCGCCGCCGGGCGGGAAAATGTTAGAAAGCACGGAGGGCAGTACGGCGGTGCCGGCGGGAAAATCGACCACCTTCGGCGTCCGGTCCACGAACGCGACGGGCAGCACCCTGAGTGCGCCATTGGCAATATCCGTTAGATAAAGATCGCCCGCGCCGCTGGCCGCGAGGCCGGAGGCTCCCGCCAATCCGTCGCCGGTCACCGTGCTGATGCTTTGATCGAGTGCGTTCCATCGTTTGATGCCGGCGCCGGACCAGTTGCCGGGTGCCGAGAAATACACGTTGCCCGAGCCGTCGACGGCCACGCCGTCGGTTTGGGCGGTGGACGTGGCCAAGGTGCTAACGGAGTTGGTCGTCACATCCCATTTGAGGATGTCATACTGGGTTTCGAAGCGGCGGTTTCCCTCGTCGGTGATGCTGAAATACACATTGCCGAACCCGTCCACCGCGAGGTAACGGGGTTCCGTCCAGACCCGCGGACTGGCGAAATTCAGGCCCGGTGCCGCCAGCGTGGTCACGGTGTTGTCGGCCGCGGACCATTTCTTGATCGCGTGGTTGCCGGTGTCGGCAATGTAGAGATTGCCAGCGCGGTCGAGCGCCACGCCACAGGGACTGCTCAAGCCGGACGCAATCAGCGTGGTCACCGTATTGTCAGACGCGGTCCATTTCTTGATCGCGTGGTTGCCGGTATCCGCGAAATACACGTTGCCCGCGTCATCCACCGCGATTCCGGCGGGCGACGACAAGCCGCTGTCCACCAGGGTGGTCACGCTATGGTCCGCGGCGTTCCAACGTTTGACGGCGTTGTTGCCCGTGTCCGAGAAATACAGATTGCCCGCGGCATCGACCGCCGCGCCCTTGGGGGCACTGGTGCCAATGGCAAGCAGTGTGCACACGGGGTCCGCGACCGCCTGGAAGGATGAACCGGCCTGGGTGACGGTGCATGTCATCCCCGCGATGGTCAGGGTGCCCACGCGGGTTGCCCCGCTGTTGGCATCGCAAACGAACACCACGCGGCCGGATCCGCTGCCGGCGGCGGTTGTCGGATGCAGCCACGGGTCATTCGCCGAGGCGGTCCAGGACGATGAGGAAAGGACCCCGGACAATTCAACAGCGGAGGTTGCGGTCCCCGGTCCGAGCAACAGCCGGGTGGTTTCCAAGCGGGGAACGGCCGGCGCTTCCGGCCCCGCCTGCACCACGGGCACCGGCTTGCCTAACAGCGTGATGGTGGCCATGCGGTAGGTGGAGCCGGGATTGGGCGCGCAAGTGAAGCTCACCACCCCATTGCCGACGCCGGTGATCGTCAACCAAGCTTGATCGCTGGTCGGGCCAAGCGACCCTTGCAAATCCAGATCGACGGGCAGGACGGGTGGCAGGGTGCCGTTGCCGCCCGCAGCGGACATCGCCTTGGGGCTGCAATCCACAAACCCTTGCGTGAGCTTGGTGATGCCGCCGTTGCCCTTGTCGGCGAAATACAGGTTTTCCGCGGCATCCAGCGCCACGCCGATATAGTACGCATTGTTGATCCCGCACCCGGCCACGATGCTGGTGGTGTTGGTGGCGCGGTCCCAGCGGCGGATGTCCACGGCGCTGGACCCACTACCGGAAAAATAGACATTTCCCGTGCCATCGACCGCCAATCCCACCGCGGAGGTGGGCGGCGTCTCGAAGAGTCTGATGAACGCTCCGCCCCACCACTTCTTCACATTCCAATGCGAGGGGTCGATGGTGTTGCTCATGTAGAGTCCGGAAGGGGCCACCGCCACGCCCTGAGGGTAGGAAAGATTGGATGCCATGGTATCCAGCCAGTTGATACCCGCATTCCACTTCTTCACCGCATTGTCTCCGGCGTCGGCGATATAGATCAGGTTGCCATCCACCGCGACGCCCTTCGGCCGAGCCAAGCCCGAGGAAACCAACGTGCTCACCGTGTTGGTGGCCTTGGTCCATTTCTTCACCGCCGCATTGCCGGAGTCCGCGACATAGACATTTCCCGCCAGATCGACCGCCACGCCGTCGGCACCATCCAAGCCCGAGGCGATCAAGGTGGCGACGGTTCCCGTGGCCGCCTGCCATTGTTTCACCGCATATGTGTTTGGCGTGGTGCCATCGCCATAGGTGACCTCGGAAAAGGCAACATTGCCCACGGGATCCACCGCCACACCGTTGGGAACCGCCGTGGGCCCGGCCGTGACGAGGGTGCTGCGACTGACCGGCGCGGCGACATAACCCGTCCCGGCCTGGGTGATCGTCAGGGTTTTGCCCGCGATGGTCAAGGTGCCGGTGCGGGTGGCGCCGGTGTTGTTGTCGCAGGTGAATACCACGTCAGCACTGCCGTTGCCGCCGCTGCTGAGGAGGTGCAGCCAATCCGCGTTGGCGGCGGCGCTCCACGGCGCGCCGGGCGGATCAAGCACCAGGCTCACGCCGCACGGGCCGGGCCGCGGGCCTAACAGGCGCGCGGTGTCGGCCAGCGACGCCACCGCCTGGGTGACGGTGAAGCCTTGCCCGAAGAAGGTCACATGGGCGGTGCGGGAGCCGGGGCCGGGATTGTCGGCGAAGGACAGGCCCTGCGCGCCGCCGGCAAAACCTGTTAGAGCCAGCCATGGCTGGTCGCAGGTCGGGGCCATTAGCGACGCGAGCGCGTGCGCGGCCGGCACCACCGTGAGGCTGTCGGTGCCGGCCACCGGGTTGAGCACCTTGTCGAGTCCGCTCACGAAGGCCCGCGGCAATTCCTTCACGGCATGGTTGCCGGAATCCCCGATGCAGACGTTGCCGGCGGCATCCGTGCCAACGCCGTAGGGTTTGTTGAGACCGGAGGCAACGAGCGTGGTCACGGCCGTGGTGACCGGATCCCACTTTTTCACCACGTTGTTCTCGGTATCGGCGATGTACACCGTGCCTGTGCCGTCCACCGCCACCCCGCGCGGCATATTGAGACCCGCCGCCACCAGGGTGCTGACCGTGTTGTTGGAAACGTTCCATTTCTTGAGCGCGCTGTTGCCGGTGTCGGCGATGTAGACATTGCCCGCAAAATCCACCGCCACTCCGCCGACCGCCCCCAGCCCCGAGGAGACCAAGGTCCTCACCGAACCGTTCGCCACGTTCCATTTCTTCACCTCATGGTTGTCGCTGTCGGCAATGTAGACATTTCCCCCGCGATCCACGGCCACTCCGGTCGGATAGTCCAAGCCTGAGGCCACCAGCGTGGTCACCGTGTTGCTGGCGGCGTTCCACTTCCTGACCGCGTGGTTGTAGGTGTCGGCGATGTAGACATTGCCCGCGGCATCCACCGCCACGCCACGCGGGGCGGACAGTCCGGTTTCCACCACAACGGAGACTGTGTTGTCAGACACATTCCATTTCCTGACCGCGTTGTTGCCGGAATCGGCGATGTAGACATTGCCCGTCGCGTCGATGGCGACTCCGCGGGGGGCGAGCAGGCCGGTCGCGGCCAGGCCGACCGCTGTGGCGACCGGCGCATGGCCCGCTCCGGCCTGGGTGACGGTCAGATGGAGTCCGGCGATGGTCAGCGTGCCGCTGCGCATGGTGCCGGTGTTGGCATCGCAGGTGAACGCCACATTCCCTCCGCCGGTGCCGCTGGTCGCGGCCAGATGCAGCCAGCTTTCACTGGCACCGGCGACGCCGGCGGTCCACGCATCGCCGGCCGCGAGCGTCACGCTGTGGCTTGCCACCGCTTGGCTAACTGTTAGTGCGGTGGTGCCCAGCGCCGGTGGAAGGAACCACAGCGGCCCGTTGGCCAGGGTGCCGACCGCGCCCGTGGTGCCGCCCGGCACGCAGGTGGTTCCCGCGGTTTCCCTGAACTGCCACCAGGCGACCAGGTTCGCCTCGCCGCCGGTCAGGGGCTGTTGGAGTTCGGCCGCGCCCAGCGCCCGGTTCCAGACCCGCACGTCGGCGATGCTGCCCGGCCAGTATTCGCCATAGCCGCCGTATTGCCGCCCGAACCGCAACCCGGTGGATGCCGCGGGGTTCGCCATGGCCCCGGCCCGGCTCGCCTTCAGCATGCCGTCGATGTAGAACGCCGCGGAACCGGCGTCTCTGACCAGTGCGAAGTGGTGCCAGGCACCCGCCGGAAACGGCACGGCCGGCGACACCGTGCCCCACGAATCGCCGAGGCGGATGTTGTTAGATTGGTCGGTGCCGATGTAGCATGCGTTGCCCGCGCCGCCTTGCGAGATGATCTCGCGGTATGACGAGGGCGCGGCCGGGCAGAGCGCCCAGAACTCGACGGTGAAGTTGCCGCTGGTCGGGATCACCGCCGCGGAGGTCTCCACGTGGTCGTCGATCCCGTCGAATTTCAACCCGTATTCCGGCGCGGCGGGCGCGGCGGACACGGTCAAGGCGATGCCGACCAGGAGGCTGGCGGCCAACGGCGGATGGATTCGCTTCATCGGGTGTGGTTCGGGGCATGCAGGAGGATGCCGGGTGGCATTCATCTGCGGGGACTGTTGATAATCAGGCTCCCGATACCAAGACGATTGTTGGCAATCTGCGAGGCTTCCGGAACCGCGGCGAAGGAAGGCGAGGTCTCGTTCCCAGGCTTCGCCCATGGGCCGGGATTCATGGGCCGGCGCGCCAATCGACCTGCCCGACCGGCCGGCCGGATGCCGACCCCTCACCCCAGAAAGGAACATGCCGGACCACGGATTTCGCAAATCACGCAGATTTCGGAGCGGCTTGTTTCCCTCGCCTGTTCACCTGCCGGATGAATCCGCAATTCATCGCAACTCATTCAACATCCGTTCAATCCGTGCAATCCGTGGTTTTCATCTCCCAATCTAGGCTTACGCTGCCGGCCCCACCCTGCCACCCCGGCTCCGCAATTCGATCCATACCGCCAGCACCGCCACGTCGGCGGGCGTCACGCCCGGGATCCGCGCCGCCTGGCCGAGGGTCTCGGGACGCAGCTCACCCAGGCGCTGCCGCGCCTCGCGCTTGAGCCCGGTGATCCGCGCGAAGTCGGTATCCTCCGGGATCCGCCGGCCCTCCTGCTGCGCCAGCCGCGCCACCCGGCTGCGCTGGCGCTCGAGGTGCCCGGCGTGCTTGAACTCGGTTTCGATCAGGGGCCAAAGTTCCACGTGGAACTCCCGCCTGAGCCCGTCCGGCAGGTCCTCCCAACGGTTGCCGACCCGCCGCAGCCAGCGGTCGAGCTTCACTCCCTCATGGCTGGCCGTGGGCACCCACGCCCGGGCCCGGGCCAGCCCGGCCTGCTTGTCGAGCACCCGGCGCAGCCGCTCGCCGTCCACCAGCCCGAGTTCCGCGGCCAGCGGGGTCAGCCGCAGGTCGGCGTTGTCCTGGCGCAACAGCAGGCGGTACTCGGCCCGGCTGGTGAACATCCGGTAGGGCTCCCGGCAGCCCCTGATGACCAGGTCGTCGATCATCACGCCGAGGTAGCATTGCTCCCGTCCGGGGACCCACGGCGCCCGACCGAGGACCTGCAGCGCCGCATTGGTTCCCGCCACCAGCCCCTGCCCGGCCGCCTCCTCGTAGCCCGAGGTGCCGTTGACCTGCCCGGCGAAGTACAAGCCCCCCACCCGCTTGGTCTCCAGGGTCGGGCGCAGCTGCGTCGGCGGGCAGTAGTCGTATTCCACCGCGTAGCCCGGCCGCAGGATCGCACAGCGCTCCAGCCCGGGGATCGTCCGCAACAGCGCCAGCTGCACGTCATAGGGCAGCGAGGTCGCGGTCCCGTTGACGTAGTACTCGTCGCTGTGCCGGCCCTCGGGCTCCAGGAACACCTGGTGGCGCTCCTTGTCGGCAAAGCGCACCACCTTGTCCTCGATCGAGGGGCAATACCGCGGCCCGATCCCCTCGATCACCCCGCAGTAGAGCGGCGAGCGGTCGAGGTTCGCCCGGATCAGGGCGTGGGTCGCCGGCGTGGTGTGGGTCAGCCAGCACGGCAGTTGTTCCATGTGGAACGTCGGCTCGGCCCAGCGGTTGAGCGTGAACAGCTCGCCGGGCCCGCCCCCGATCCGGTCGGCCATGAAGCTGAACCGCGGCGGCGGCTCATCCCCGTCCTGCCGCTCGCACCGCGCAAAGTCGATCGAGCGCCCGAGCAGCCGGCTCGGGGTGCCGGTCTTGAACCGCTCGACCACGAACCCGAGCGCCCGCAGGGCGTCGCTGACGGGAGAGCTCCCCTCGCCCATCCGTCCGCCACCCACGTTGCTCAGCCCGACGTGCAGCAGCCCCCGCATGAAGGTCCCCGCGGCGAGCACCACCGCCCGCCCCACCAGCTCCAGCCCCAGGCTGGTGCCCACCCCGCACACCCGCCCGCGCTCCACCCGCAGCCCGACCGCGTGGCCCTGGTGCAACTCGATCCCCGGCGTCCGCTCCAGCCACCACTTGAGCCGGAACTGATACGCCTTCTTGTCGCATTGCGCCCGCGGCGCCCGCACGCTCGGCCCCTTGCCGGCATGCAGCATCCGCGCCTGGATCGCCGTCGCGTCCGCGTTCACCCCCATCACCCCCCCCATCGCGTCGATCTCCCGCACCATGTGCCCCTTGGCCAGGCCCCCGATCGCCGGGTTGCAGCTCAGCTGCCCGAGCGTGTCCAGGTTCAACGTCAGCAGCGCCACCTCGCAGCCCAGCCGCGCCGCCGCCATCGCCGCCTCGACCCCGGCGTGGCCGCCGCCCACCACAATCACGTCATACTCCTTCGGAACCCGGAACATCGCGCCGCGCAGGCGCCCACGCTAGCAGCAATCCACCCGCGCCACAAGCGCCCGCACGCAGCCGCCCGCCGGCCCCGGTCTAACTGTTAGGGCCGGGGTGGGGGAGTGGTCGGGGGGCGCAACCCGGGTGTGGCGGCCTCAGCCCTCGGGCAGCCGGCGGTCGAGGATCCCGGCGCGGGCGCGGGGCAGCAGTTCGGCGAGCGAGAACACCACTGCCTCGAGGCGGCTGGCGAGGACCAGTTCGGGCTCGCCGAACTCGGCGAGGACCTGGCGGCAGGCGCCGCAGGGGGAGATCGGGACCGCGGAGTCGGCGACCACGGCCACGCGCACGATGCCCCGCACGCCGGCTGCGACCGCGGCGCCGACGGCCACCCGCTCGGCGCACATTGTCAGGCCGTAGGAGAGGTTTTCGACGTTGGCGCCGCAGAACACCCGGCCGTCGATGCCGAGCACGGCGGCGCCGACGGCGAACCCTGAGTAGGGGGCATAGGCGTTTTCCCGGGCCTGCCACGCCATGGCAACCAGTTCGGCGACCTCCATGCGGCGATTGCAGCGGGTCGCGGGCGCGCTGGCAAGCCTGCCGGCAGCCGGCCCTGCCGGGCCCCCGGGTTTTTTCCCCGGCATTTTCCGCTCGCCGCCGGGGCCGATCCGCGCCACAAGTGGCGCGTCATGCAACGGCTCCCGATCATTCTGTTGGCCCTGCTGCTCATCGCGTTCCGGCTGCTTGGTGCGGCCTTCGACGACGCGTTGCCCGGTTTCCAGCCGCTGCCGGCGCTGCTGCTGTGCTCGCTGGTGCTGCTGGACGGGCGCGCGCGCTGGCTGCTGCCGCTGGGTGTGTGGCTGCTCACCGACCCGCTGGTCAGCCTCCTGCAGGGCCAGCCGCTGACCGGCTGGCACCACCTGGCGCTGCCCCTCGGGCTGGCGCCCACGGTGCTGCTGGCGGCGCCGTTGCGCCGCAACCCGCGCGCGCTGCCGCTGCTCGCCACCTCGGTGCTCGCCGCCGTCGCGTTCTACTTCCTCACCAACCTGGTGTCGTTCGCGACCCTGCCGCTCTATCCGAAGACCGCCGCCGGCCTGCTCCAGGCCGAGTGGACCGGACCCGCCGGCTTCGGCCCCACGTGGGTGTTTTTGCGCAACGCCCTCGGCGCCAACCTGCTGTTCACCGCCCTGGTGCTGGCCGCCCGCCACGGCCTGCCGGTGGCCCGCGCCGGCCGCGCGCTCCCCGCACCCAACCACTGAGCCGGCGCCGCCCGCCCCGTCGCCCGCACCCGCCGCCCGCCGGCCGGCCGCGGCCCGGCGCCTGCGCCCCCGCCCCGTCGCGCCGCCCCCGCCCGCCGCCATGTCCCACGGCCTGCACGACCTGCCCAAGCTCGACTTCTCCAACTCGCCGGTCAACCTCCAGCTGACCAGCGAACAGAAGCTCGGGTTCTACCGCCAAATGTCGCGCATCCGCCGCTTCGAGCAGGCCGCCCTCAAGTCCTACAACGCCGGCAAGATGGGCGGCTTCCTCCACCTCTACATCGGCCAGGAGTCGGTCGCCGTCGCCACCCTCTCGCTGTGCGGCGAGCACGACCACGTGATCACCGCCTACCGCGACCACGGCCACGCGCTCGCCGCCGGCATGTCCATGAACGAGTGCATGGCCGAGCTGTTCGGCAAGCTCACCGGCTGCTCCCAGGGCAAGGGCGGCTCGATGCACTTCTTCGCCCCCGACAAGAACTTCTGGGGCGGCCACGGGATCGTCGCCGGCCAAACCCCGCTCGGCCTCGGCCTCGCCTACGCCATCAACTACCTCGACCTCCCCGGCTGCGCCCTCACCTTCCTCGGCGACGGCGCGATCAACCAGGGCGCCTTCCACGAGTCCCTCAACCTCGCCGCCCTGTTCGACCTGCCCGCCGTCTTCATCATCGAGAACAACGGCTACTCGATGGGCACCTCGATGGAACGCTCGTCCGCCTACCGCGGCTGCCTCGCCCAGCGCGCCGAGGCCTATGACATGGAGTGGGACCTCGTCAACGGCGAGGACGTCTACGAAACCCGCGCCAAGACCCACCTCGCCATGGAACGCGCCCGCCGCCAGCGCCGCCCCACCCTGCTCGAGATCTTCACCTACCGCTACTACGGCCATAGTATCGCCGACGCCCAGCACAAGAAATACCGCACCCCGGAGGAAATCGAGCGCTACAAGCGCGACCACGACCCGCTCGCCCTGTGGCGCCGGCGCCTCGCCGACGAGGGCGTCCTCACCGACGCGCAGGCCGACGCGATCGACGCCGCCGCCCGCGACGAGGCCGCCGCCGCCGTCCGCTTCGCCGACGAGTCGCCCCCACCCGCCCCAGCCGACATCACCCGCCACGTCTACTGGGAGGTCGACCACGCCACCCCGTCCGCCGGCCGCGGGCGGCACCTGTTCGACTGAGCCCTAACTGTTTGGGCGGCCGGCGCGCCGGCGCCCCGCCCCTCCACCACCCCATGGCCCGCACCCTGACCTACCGCGAAGCGCTGCGCGAGGGGCTCGACGAGGAGCTGGCGCGGGACCCGTTGGTGGTGATCATGGGCGAGGAGGTGGCGCGCTACAACGGGGCCTACAAGGTGACCGAGGGGCTGTGGAAGAAGTGGGGGGACAAGCGGGTGGTGGACACCCCGATCTCGGAGGCGGGGTTCATCGGGATGGGGGTGGGCGCCTCGCTGCTCGGCCTGCGGCCGGTGATGGAGCTGATGTTCTGGTCGTTCCACGGGGTGGCGTTCGACCAGCTGGTCAACAACGCGGCCTGCGTGCGCTACATGGCCGGCGGCCTGGTCCACTGCCCGATCGTGGTGCGCGGGCCGGCCAACGGGGGCACCGGCGTTGGCGCCACGCACTCGCACGTTCCCGAGGCGCTGTTCGCGTCGTTTCCCGGCCTCAAGGTCTGCGCGCCGGCCACGCCGGCCGACGCGAAGGGCCTGATCAAGACCGCGATCCGCGACAACGACCCGGTCTACGTGATGGAGAACACCCTGCTTTACGGCACCTCGGGCGAGGTTCCGGACCCGGCCGCGGGCGACCACCTGGTGCCGCTCGGGGTGGCCGACCTGAAGCGCGCGGGGTCCGACGTCTCGCTGATCGCCCACGGGCGCTCGGTGCTGCACGCGCTCGCCGCCGCCGACACGCTCCAACAGGAGCACGGGATCGCGTGCGAGGTCCTCGACCTGCGCTCGATCCGCCCGCTCGACCAGGAGGCGGTCATCCGCTCGGTGCAGCACACCGGCCGCGCGGTGCTGGTCGACGAGTCGAAGCCGTTCGGAGGCGTCTCCGCGATGGTCGCCACCCTGATCCAGGAGCATGCGTTCGACTCGCTCGACGCCCCGGTCCGGCGCGTCACCTCGCTCGACGCCCCGGCGATCTACTCCCCCCACATCGAGCACGAGCAGCTGCCGAACCCGCGGCGCGTGGTCGAGGCGGTGCTGGCGATGGGCTGAGCCCGCCGCTGTCCGTTAGCCTGGATTCGGGGATGGAAACCACGGATTGCCCGGGTGGCACGGATGTTGAATGAGCTGCGATGGATGGCGGATTCATCCGGCAGGTGAACAGGCGAGGGGAACCAAGCTGCTCCGAAATCCGCGTGATCCGCGCAATCCGCGGTCCGGCATGTTCGCCAGGGTTAGTCCGCCGCGGCCGGATCCCGCCCTGCCATGCCGGCCGGCGCCGGTCAACCGGCCGCGCCCCTGCGGTAGCACACCACCGGCGAGCCCCGGCCCTCCGAGACGACGAACAACGCGGCGCCGTCGGCGGCCACCGCCACCGACTCGGCCTGGGCGAGCCGGTGCGGCGCCAGCAGCCGCGGCTCCCGCGCGAACGCCGCGGCCCACGCCTCGCCGCCGCGCCGCGCAAACAGGAACACCCCGTGGTAGGTCACCACCGCCGCCAGCGAGCCGTCCGCCGCGATGTCGAGCCCGGTCGGCTGGTCGCGGAACGGGAGCAGCGTGCCGGCCGGCGCGGCCACCCGCAGCGTGCCCACCCGCGTGGTCGTCGCCACCCCGTCGCCCGCGGGCGGGTCGAGCGCCAACTCGTGCACCTCCGGCGGCTCGGTGCGCTTGGAAACCAGCAGGATCCTGCCCCCCGCCGCGTCCACCGCCACCGCCTCGCAGTCGCGCGGCCCGCCCGCGTAGCGGAACCGGATCTCGCGCGCCACCCGCACCGCGCCGGCGGGCAGCTCCGGCTCCTCGACCAGATAGAGCACGCACTCCGCCCGCCGCGCCTGGTTGTCCCCGGTGTCGGCCACCAGCAACCACGGCTTGCCGTCGCGCGTGAACGACGCCAGGTCCTCCCAGTCGACGTTGCGCGCGCCGCTCACCGTCACCCGGCCCTGCTCCGCGCCGTCGACGCCCACCGCGTGCAGCTCGGCGCCGGCGCCGCTGTCGTTGACCACCCACAGCCGCCCCGGGTCGCGCCGCGACACCGCCAGCCCGCTCGCCTCCCGCACCGCCGCCGCCCGGATCGGCGGCCGCTCCGCCACCGGCAGGAACTCCGGCGCCGCCACCGGCGCCGCCCCGCCGAGCACCCCGGCCACCACCAGCAAGCCCGTCACCATGCGCCCGATCCTGACCGCGGCGGCGCGCGATGCAAGGCACCGCCGCCGGTTTCCGCGCCGCGCGTTTTGGCCCCACGTTTTGCTTGCGCCCCCGCCCGGCGGGCCACTAGCATCCCCGCACCATGAAGGCTCTCCTGCCGTTTGCCGTTGCCGTGGCCGCACTCGGCCTGTCCTCCTGCTGCTGCATGTTCAGCGCCCCGGCCAAGGCCGACTACGTCACCGTGCAGAAGAAGGTCTGCGGCAAGCACAAGGTGGTCGAGCAGGTCTGGGTGCCCGGCGACCCCGGACCCAAGGGCGGCATGGCCAAGGGCGGCATGTACCAGCCGGTCGAACGCGAGGTCGTCCGCTACAAGGAGGTCAAGAAGAAGGTCCGCTGCCGGTGCATCGACTGGTTCTGCCCGGACCGGGACTGCTGCGGCACCACCGGGCCGATGACCATCGCCCGCGCCAGCGCCCAAGGGTGGAGCGGCAGCCCGCACGTCGGGCTCATCCCGACCATGAAGAAGCTGGCTCCCTGAGCCGGCCCGGCCAGCTGCCGATTTCTGATACAGCGCAGCCGCGGCAAGCGTTCCCTGCGCATGCCATCCATGCGCCTGCTCGCTGCCGTCGTGCTCGCCCCCGGCCTCGCCGCCGCCGACCCGCTGTTCCTCGATACCTGCGACCTCGCCGCCATGTCCGCCGGCTGGGGCAAAGCCCACGCCCGCCAGTCGGTCACCGGCACCCCGCTCAAGATCGGCGGCACCGGCTTCGAACGCGGCATCGGCACCCACGCGTTCTCCGAGGCCCTCGTCTCCCTCGACGGCCGCGCCACCCGCTTCACCGCCAGCGTCGGCGTCGATGACAACGCCGGCGATGCCCGCGGCTCGGTCGAGTTCTTCGTCTACGGCGACGGCCGCGAACTGTGGCGCAGCGGCCGCTGCCAGCACGGCAACCCACCCAAACCGTGCTCCGTCCCGCTCGACGCCATCCGCGAACTCGAACTCGTCGTCACCGACTGCGGCGACGGCATCGAGTACGACCACGCCGACTGGGCCGACGCCGCAATCGACTTCACCGGGGAACCCCCGCGCCTTGCCATGCCCGCCGAACCGCCCGCCACCGATCCCGTCATCCTCACCCCGCCCGCCCCGCCGTCACCCCGCATCAACGGCCCGCGCGTCACCGCCGTGCGCCCCGGCTCCCCGTTCCTGTTCCGCATCCCCTGCACCGGCAACCGCCCGCTCCGCTTCGCCGCCACCGGCCTGCCCGAAGGCATCACCCTCGACCCCCAGACCGGCATCCTCTCCGGCCGCACCACCGCCGCCGGCAGCCACCGCGCCACCCTCACCGCCACCAACGACGCCGGCACCGCCACCCGCGAGCTGACGCTCAGCATCGGCGACACCCTCGCCCTCACCCCGCCGATGGGCTGGAACTCGTGGTACATCCACTACCACCGCGTCACCGAGCAGCACCTGCGCCAGGCCGCCGACCTGATGATCTCCTCCGGCATGGCCGACCACGGCTACCAGTACGTCAACATCGACGACTGCTGGATGAAGAAGCAGGGCGAGGACCCGCTGCGCGCCGCGAACGGCGACCTGCTGCCCAACGACAAGTTCCCCGACCTCAAGGGCATGGTCGACCACATCCACGCCCTCGGCCTGCGGGCCGGAACCTACATCTCGCCCGGCCCGTGGACCTGCGCCGGCTACGTCGGCTCCTGGCAGCACGAGGCCCAGGACGCCCGCTGGTTCGCCGCCACCGGGTTCGACTTCCTCAAGTACGACTGGTGCAGCTACGGCGGGGTCGCCGGCGGCAAGGAGCTGCCCCAGCTGCGCAAGCCCTATCAGGTGATGTGGGACGAGCTGCGCAAGCTCGACCGCGACATCGTGCTCAACCTGTGCCAGTACGGCATGGGCGAGGTGTGGAAATGGGGCGCCGAGGTCGGCCACTGCTGGCGCACCACCGGCGACCTCGGCCTCGAGCGCGGCGGCACCCTGCCCGGGTTCTATCAGATCGGGCTGAGCAACGCCCGCCACTGGGAGCACGCCAGGCCCGGCGGCTGGAACGACCCCGACTACCTGCTCATCGGCTGGGTGGGCGACGCCCACGGCCAGGCCGAGGGCAGGCCGACCACCCTGACGCCCGACGAGCAGTACTCCTACATGGCGATGTGGTGCCTGATGGCCGCCCCGCTGGTCTTCAGCGGGGACATGGCCAGGCTCGACCCGTTCACCCTCGGCATCCTGTGCGCCCCGGAGCTGATCGACATCGACCAGGACCCGCTCGGCAGGCAGGCGCGGATCGTCCGCCTCGACCACCGCCAGCTGGTGCTGGCCAAGCCGCTTGCCGACGGCGCGACCGCGGTCGGGCTGTTCAACCTCTCCCGCCGCCCGCTCACCCTCGCCGTCCCGCTCGCCGAGCTGGGCCTCGCCGGCCGCTGCAAGGCCCGCGACGCCTGGCGCCAGCAGGACCTGCCCGAACTAACAGACACGGTCGGCGCCGAGGTCGCGCGCCATGGCGTGGCGGTCCTGCGCCTGACCCCGCAGGGGTGAGCCCGGCGCCGCCGCGGGCGCCCTGCCTGCGCCGGTGACCGCTGCGCCGCATCCCCCGACCGGGGTGGGGCGATCGCCTTGACGGGGCCGCTGCGCGCCGGAATAGTCAGGCGCCCCCGGAATCTGCCGGATCCCGCGTGCCTGCGCGGTTGCGCGGGGTGGGGGATTCGGCCGCTTGGACTGCCATGCCTGTTCCCTTGCCTGCACGACGCTGTTCGCCCGCCCCCGTCAACCGGTTTCCCGCCCGCCGCTGCGGCCTGGTGCTGTGCGCCGCGGTCTTGGCCGCCGCCCGCCCGGCGACGGCCGGGGTGGTCGTGCGCCTCGACGCCACGGCGCTGCCCGCGGGCGCGCTCGCGTCGTGGCCCAACACCGGCACCCTTGGCGGCGCGTTTGTGGCCGACGTGGACGTCCCGCAGGTGACCACCATCGCCGGCGTCAGGGGCGTGACGCTCGACGGCGTCAACGACTGGTACGTCGGCCCGGTCCCGCCGTCATCGATGACCGGCAACGGCAGCCGCACGGTCACCGCATGGGTCTACGACCCGGCGATCGGCCTTGAGGAGACCGTCGCCGCCTGGGGTCGCCGCGGCGGCGGCTACGGCACCAACGCCGGCTACACCCACGGCACGCATGTCATCTGGGGCGCCGTCGGCCAGTGGGGCGACGCGGCCGACGTCGGCTGGAACGGCATGCAACGGGCCGCCGCGTGGACTTTCCTGGCCTTCACCTACGACGGCGCCAGCCTGACCACCTCGGTCTACACCGACGGCCTGCGCAGCAACGCCGAACTCAACGGCCCGCTCAACACCTGGGCGCTGTCCACCGGCGGCACGCCGCTGCCGTTCGTCGTCGGCGCCCAGAACGACGCCAACGGCGCGCGCGGCGCGATCCCGGCCTCGCTCACCATCGCCAAGCTTGAGATCCACGACCGGGCGCTCACCGCGGCCGAGGTGGCCGCCGCCTTCAACGCCGATGCCGCCGCGTTCGGGATGGCGCCGGTGGCCGTCCCGCCCTCGATCGAGTCGTTCGCCTCCAGCAGCGAGGTCACCTGGCTCGGCACGCCCGTCACCCTGGCATGGACCGTCCACGGGGCCACCAGCGTGACCATCGACCACGGCGTCTCCATCCCGACCGGCCACACCAGCGTCGCCGTCGCGCCCGCCGAAACCACCACCTACACGCTCACCGCTTCCAACGCCGCCGGCACCGCCACCCGCGCCGCCACCGTGATCGTCGACCCCGGCTCGCCCGTGGCCCTCGATCAGACGCTCACCGTGCCCCAGTCCACCGCGCACGCCGTCACCCTGCAGGGAAGCGACCCCAACACCGCACCCGCGTCATGGACGTGGACGATCGTCACCCCGCCCGCGCACGGGACGCTGACCGGCACCGCCCCCGCGCTGACCTACACCCCGTCCAGCGGCTACGCCGGCACCGATTCGTTCACCTTCACGATCAACGACGGCTACACCGACTCCAACACCGCCACCGTCGCGCTGCGCGTCAACCCGCCCGCCACCGCCCCGACCGCCGTCACCCTGAGCGCCACCGTGCTGCCCGCCAGCGGCGTCGCCGGCTCGCTCGCCGGGCTGCTCCGCGCGGCCGACCCCAACTTCGGCGAAACCCACTCGTTCCAACTGGTCGCCGGCACCGGCGCCACCCACAACCACCTGTTCACGGTCGCCGGCAACCAGCTCGTCCTCCAACAGCCGCTCGCCGGCCTCGCCGGCGCCACCTTGTCTGTTAGAATCCGCGCGGCCGACAGCACCGGGCGCACCCGCGACCAGGTGCTCTCCCTGCCCGTGGTCGCGGCCACCGCGGATGTCGTCATCAACGAGATCCACTACAACCCGGCCAACAACACCCGCACCGAGTTCATCGAGCTGCACAACCCGACGGCGGCGGCGGTCGACCTCTCCGGCTGGCAGTTCACCGACGGCGTCGCGTTCACGTTCCCGGCGGGCACGACGATTGCGGCGGGCGGCTTCGTGGTGGTGGCATCCGATCCGGCCGTCTTCCTCGCCGAGTACGGCTTCACCCCGCTCGGCCCGTACGTGGGCGGCTTCGACAGCGACGGCGAGAACGTCGCGCTGCACAACGCCGCCGGCACCCTCGTCGACGAGGTCGACTACCGGCCGGAGTTCCCGTGGCCGGTGGGGGCCGGCGGCGGCGAGGGCCCGTCGATGGAACTGATCCACCCGTCGCTCGACAACGACCTCGGCGGGTCGTGGCGCTCATCCGGGTCGTCCGGGACATTGCCGGAGCTGACCTATGTCCCCAAGGCCGCGACCGGCTGGCGCTGGCGACCGGGCACCAGCGAGGCGTCGGACCCGACCACCGCGTGGCGGCTGACCGGCTTCAGCGAGGACGCTTCATGGACCACGTTCCAGGCGCCGATCGGCTACGGCGAGATCTACGAGGCCTCCGGCGGCTCGCTGCCCCTCACCACCGTCATCAGCGGGATGCAACACAACTACCGCTGCATCTTCGCCCGCAAGAGCTTCACGATCGCCCCCGGCGAGGTGCCGTCCAGCCTGACGCTGCGCTACTGCAATGACGACGGCATCCTGGTGTGGATCAACGGCACGCTGGTGGCGCAGCGGCTGATGCCCACCACCGAGCCGACCATCGCCACCCTCGCCACCACCTATCAGTCGCCCGAGGGCCTGTGGTACGAGGTCGGCATCACCAACGCCGCCACCTTCCTCGTCGAGGGCCCAAACACGCTGGCGGTGCAGCTGCTCAACTCCACCCTGGACAGCTCCGACCTCGGCCTCGACCTCGAGCTGATCCGCCCGGCCTCGTCGACCGTCAAGCAGCCGACGCCGGGCGCGCCGAACACCGCGTTCAGCACCACCGCCCCGCCCCAGGTCCGCCAGGTCAACCACCTCCCGCCCCAGCCGAAGTCCACCGACACGGTCACCGTCACCGCCAAGGTCACCGACCCGCAGGGCGTCGCCTCGGTGGCCCTTCTCTATCAGATCGTGGCGCCCGGCGCGTTCATCCCCGCCCGCTTCCCGCGCACCCGCGACCAGATCCTCGCCGACCCCGGCGGCGAACGGCCAGCCAACCCCGCGTTCGAGGACCCCGCCAACTGGACGACCATCGCCATGACCGACGACGGCGCGGCCGCCGACGCCGTGGCCGGCGACGCGGTGTTCACCGCCACCGTGCCCGCGCAGCCGCACCGCACGCTGGTGCGCTACCGCATCACCGCCACCGACCTCGGCGGCGCCGCCGTGCGCGTGCCCCACGCCGACGACCCCTCGCTCAACTTCGCGTGGTTCGCCTACGACGGCGTGCCCGACTACGTCGCCGCCACCGCCTCGGTCGCCCCCGGCGGCGCCGGCAAGGTCTGGCCCGCCGGACTGCTCACCTCGGTGCCCGTCTACCACTGGCTGATCCGCGCCGAGGACATGGCCACCCTCGACGCCTACAACTGGTGGGAACAGTTCCCCAACACCGGCGACGACACCGTCCTCGCCGCGCGGCGCGCCGAGGACTGGGAGGGCGCATTCGTCGCCGACGGCATCGTCTACGACCACGTCCGCACCCGCCTGCGCGGCGGCAACAGCCGCTACGGCGACTACGACGGCCGCTTCCCCTACGGCAAGCGCCACTACAAGTTCCAGTTCAACGACGGCCACCAATTCCAGGCCCGCGACGAGCGCGGCCGCCCCTACCCGCAGAAGTGGTCGTCGCTCGCGTTCAACAAGATGTTCGGCACCAAGGGCGGCAGCGGCTGGGGCATGCCCGAGGAAATCGGCGCCACCCTGTGGGAGGCCTTCGGCGTGCCCGCCGCCAGCACCCACTGGTGCCACTTCCGCGTGATCGACGGCGCCGCCGAGGCGCCCGACCAGTACCACGGGGACTTCCGGGGGATCTATCAGATCGTGGAGGAATACGAGGACACCTTCCTCGAGGCGCGGGGCATGGCCAAGGGCAACCTCTACAAGACCTCCGACTGGATCTGGGACGCGGACCGCCAGCGGCGCTACCAGTCGCCCGACATGGTGCGCGACGGCTCCGAGTTCAACGACATCCGCGACAACACCCACCCGGGCCAGACCGCCGCCTGGCTCCAACAGCACGTCCAGTGCGACAAGTGGTACCATTACTCGGCGGTGGCCGAGGCGATCCGCCACTACGACATCTTCCCCTACATCGATGAGGGCGCCCGCCACGCGCTCAAGAACATCGCGTGGTACTTCGAGCCGGCCGGCAGCGACCCGGCGCGCGGGGTCTGCTGGTGGCTGCCCTACGACTGGGACGCCAGCTTCGGCCCGAGCTTCAACAACGGCTGGGACCACGTCAACAACTGCATCTACGGCTGGGACCAGAGCACCGTCTCGATGCCCGCCGGCTACACCTACATCGACAAGCCGCAGCTCAAGCTCGAGCACCGCAACGTGCTGCGCGAGTTCCGCGACCTCGCGTGGCAGCCGGACCAGCTGCTCGGCCTGATCGACGACCGCGCGCAGGTGATCGCCGAGCTGTCGAAGGCCGACCAGGACCGCTGGCGCAACGCCCCGCAGGCCGCCGGTACCGCCAACGACGACCCGCTTGCGGGCAAGGTGGCCGACATGAAGCGGTTCTGCTTCGACGGTTGGGCGCGCGACTACAACACCGGTCCGGAGGTGCCCGGCGGGCGTGACGCCTACCTCGACGCGCTGGCCGACGCGGCCGACGCAGGGCTGCTGCCGGCCAAGCCGACGATCTCCTACGCCGGCACACCGGGCCATCCGGTCAACGGGCTCGTCTTCCGGACGGGCGCGTTCTCCGACCCGCAGGGGCCGGGCACCTTCGCGGCGATGGAGTGGCGCGCGGGGGAGGTCGAGGACCCGGCGGCCCCGGCGCACGACCCGGACGCCGACTACCTCCTCGAGGTGGCCCCGGCCTGGGAGTCGGGGAGCCTGACGGTCTATCAGAACCAGGTCACCCTGCCGGCCAACGCGCTGCGCGCCGGCCACACCTATCGGGTGCGCGTCCGGATGCGGGACAACACCGGCCGCTGGAGCCACTGGTCGGCGCCGGTCGAGTTCACCGCCGCGGCCGCCGACGCCGCGCTCTGGCAGCAGAACCTGGTGGTCTCCGAGATCAACTACCACCCGCTGCCGCCCGCAACCCCCGCCGAGCTGGCCGCCACCGCCGACAAGAACGACTTCGAGTTCATCGAGCTGCGCAACATCAGCGCCAGCGAGACGCTCGACCTCGCCGACCTCGCGTTCACCGCCGGCATCACCTTCGACTTCGCCGGCGCCGCGGTCACCGAGCTGGCGCCCGGCGCCTGCGTCCTCGTGGTCAAGAACCCCGCCGCATTCGAGGCGCGCTACGGCACCGGCCTGCCGGTCGCCGGCAGCTACCCTAACAGCCTCGACAACGCCGGCGAGCAGCTGGTGCTCGCGCTGGCCGGCACCGCCGTGCGCGACTTCACCTACGACGACGACGCGCCGTGGCCGGCCTCGCCCGACGGCGGCGGCCCGACCCTCGTCCTGTGCGACCCGTTCGCCAACCCGGACCACGGCGTGGCCGCCAACTGGCGCGCGAGCCACGCCGGCGGCGGCACCCCGGGAACCGCCGAGCCGACGCTCGAGGAATGGCGGCTGGCACACTTCGGCACCACCGCCGACGCCGGCCCCGCGGCCAACACCGCCGACCCCGACGGCGACGGCCTGGCCAACCTGATGGAATACGCGCTCGGCCTCGACCCCGGCGCGCCCGAGCCCCTCTCCGCCAGGCTCGCCACCGACACCGCCACCGGCCACCTGCGCCTGAGCGTGACCCGCAACCCGGATGCCATCGGCCTCGCGTGGGCGGTCGAGGTCTCCGGCGACTTGGCCGCATGGGCCGGCGCGGAAGGCACCGACGTCGCCACCGAGACCGACCTGCCCGGCCTGCTCGTCGTGAGCGACCTGACGCCCGCCGGCGACGCCCCCCGCCGCTTCATCCGCCTGCGCGTCACCGCACCCTGAGAGCCTGTCTGAAAAATGCTGCCAGCCGTGCCGACCGGAGAGTTGGCGGTGCCGATTCGCGGGAGAAATGAGAAAATCCGAATCAGGCCGGAGGAAGCCGGAAAAGCCCGAAAACAGGGGGCTCGGGGGCGGCAGGGGGGGCTTGGGTGAAATGAGAAAATGCGGGGCCGGAAGGGGCGGATTCGCGCGAAAATGAGAAAATTGGCGGGGCCCCTGCATGGGCGGTGCGGGGGCGGTGCAGGGAGGACGCGGGGGGCGTGCGGCGTGGGTCAGGATCGTGCATCGCTGGGGGGCCGGCGGCGGGAGCGGGCGCGGGCGGTGGCGGTGAAGCGCAGGCGGGTGAGATCGGCGAGGCCGAGGGAGCGCCAGTCGCCGGCGTGGAACTGGTCATGGGCGAGCCGGTTGAGGTAGGGGTCGCCCAGGCCGAGGCGGTCGATGGCGAAGAGGAGCCGCCGGCGTGGCTGCTCGGCGGCGCGGTCTGGCTGGCCGGGGCCGGTGAGGAGGACGAGGCGGGCCTCGAAGGCGGCGAGGACCAGATCGAGGTCCCGGTTGGTGAGGGAGCGTGAGGATTTGTCGGTGCCGAGGGCCTCCCGGTGGATGGCGTGGCGTTCGGCCTCGGCCTCGGCCGGGGTGAAGCCGCCGAGATCGACCAGGAGGCGGCGGACCTGGGCCCAAGTGCGGAAGTAGAGACGGGTTTGGGCGTGGGACATGGGTGTGGAAAAGGAAGCGGGGCGGCCGGAGTGGTGGATTTCACCGAACCGGCCGCCCCTGGCGGATGGGTTGGAGCCGGTCACCTGGCGGCGGCGGCGGCGCGCTTGCGTGCGCCGGCGAGGTCGTAGCGGCGGCCGAGGATCTGGCGGATGGCGGAGCGGAAGGCGGCGACGCCCGGGCGCTTGGAGCTGGCGGCGCAGGCGGCGGCCCTGCGCGAGACCTACGAGGGGATCGGCAACCTGGGGGCCGCGCTGGAGTTTTTGGCGCTGGCCAGCTTCCGCGGCTACGCCCACCTGGAGAAAGTGTGGCAGGGCGGGCGGCTGGTGGAGCTGGCGCCGATCGAGCAGTGGTTCTGGGTGCGGCAGGGCACCGCCGGGCCGTGGCTCTACAACCCGGAGGCGAAGTTCGGGACGACCCGCGGCGAGCCGGTGCCGGCCGAGCGGCTGGTGATCCGCGAGGTGCGGATGCCGATCGACCGCGTGGGGATCATCGCCTACGTGCGCAAGGGCCTCTCACAGAAAGACTGGGACGCCTACATCGAGAGCTACGGGGTGCCGGCGGTGTTCATCCTGATGCCGCCGGACGTGCCGGACGGCAAGGCGGACGAGTACCTGACGACCGCCGAGCAGGTGGCCGGCGATGCGCGCGGAGTGCTGCCCAACGGGGCGGACATCAAGACCGTGGACGCCGGCGCCCGCGGCAACAATCCATTCCTGGAACACATCCGCTACCAGGACGAGCAACTGGTGCTGCGGGGCACCGGCGGGCTGTTGACGATGCTCAACGACGCCACCGGACTGGGCAGCGGCCAGAGCGCCAGCCACCAGGAAACCTTCGAGGCGATCGCGCGCGCGGAGTCCGCCGAGATCAGCGAGGTGCTGCGCCGCGCCATCGACCGCGAGGTGCTCGCCAGGGTGACGCCAGGGGAACCGGCGTGGGCCTACTTCGACCTGGCCGCCCGCGAGGAGATGGACAGCGCCGCGGTGGTGCGCGACGTGGCGATCCTTGCCCGGGCCGGGTTCGCGGTGAGCGCGGAGTGGGTGCAGGAAAAGACCGGCTACGAGCTGGCGCCGGCCGCGCCGGTGGCGGATGCGGCAGAGAGGCCGGGCGAGCAGCCGGAGATCCGCAACCGCGAGGAGACGCCGGCGGAAACCCCGGCGGATGGGGCGCTGGCCCAACTGCTGAGCGCGGCGCTGGCAAGCGACCTGCACGGGGCAGGCAAGGGGCTGGCGGAGACGATGCAGGAGGAGCTGGCAGGGGCGGTGGCGGAGGAAGTGGAAGAGGAGGCGGAGGAAGAGATGGAGGATCCGGACCTGCAGAACACCGAGCCGTCTGATGGCGTATGGCGGATCGTCAAGGGAAGGAGGGTTTTCATCCGCAACCCGCGGAGGATCACCGCCGGTAAGGCTGATGGCATGCTTGAAAGAGGATTCACGGTCCGCTCAAAGACCGGAGACCATGTTCGCTTCGGCATGGAGTTGAAGGCGAAACTGGACGCCCAACCGGACGGCACTGCGCGCAAGGAACTGCTGGAGTTCGCCCGTGAAACAGTACGGGCCGGCGAAGTCAAGCAGGTGGATGTCGGCGGCGAAATCCGCACCGTCTATGGCAAGGTCTGGCTTGTCGACGAGAAGGGCAAAGGGATGCTGGTGATCGTCGACGCGACGGGCGGCTACGCCTTCAACTACTACCCAGCCAGAGCCGGCAAAGTCGCACGGATGTTCAACCGCGGAGATTTGCTCGAATCAGGCGAGCAGCCGCCTGTCGAGGTCCTGAATGCGTATTCACCGCTGCTGGCCGCATCCTGGATTGAGGAAACCGTAACATGAACGCGACGATTCTCAACCGTAAAAACGAGCCTCCTGCCGACGGGTGGTTCCAGGTCGAAGTGAGCGGCGAACACCGTGCCGGAGAGGGCCGGATGCAGGTGATCGACGAGGCGGCGCTGGAGGCGATCGTCAACCGATTCCGCGAGGAGGCGGCGGCACCCGGGTTTGCCGGGTTGCTGGTGGACGCCGACCACCTGAGCCACGAACCGGACCACGACACGGCGGCGCTGGCGTGGGTGAAGGACCTCGACATCCGCAACGGGCAACTGCACGCGCGTCTTGATCTGACCGACCTTGGCGCGGCGGCGGTGGCCGGGCGCCGCTACAAGTTCTTCTCCACGGAGTACTCGGCGGCCGACCTCGAAGACCTCGGCGGCGGCCGGGTGCGGCCGCGGCGGCTGGCCGGGCTGGCCTTCACCAACCGGCCCAACAACCGGGGCGGCAAGCCGATTTCCAACCGCGCGGGAGACGCGGCAGAAGAAGATCCCAACCGGCCGGGCCAGTCGCCCGGCGGGCAAACGGAAACGAAAGCAAACCAGATGAACAACATCGCAGAGAAGTTGGGGCTGCCCGCCGATGCCGACGAGGCCGCCATCATCGCCGCCATCGAGGCGCTCCAGCAGAAGGGCGCGGAGATGGAGGCGGACGAAGTGCTCAACCGCTACCAGGACCGGATCCCCGCGGACAAGCGCGGGCAGGTGCGCAAGGACCTGATCGCCAACCGCGAGGCCACCGAACGGATGCTGGCGCTGCTGCCGGCGCCGGACCCGCAGGCCGGCGCGCCGCAGCGGATCCACAACCGCGCCTCCGGCGCCGCGCAGGATCCCCCGCCGGTGGGCGCGGGCGCCGCGCAGCCCGCCGGCGCGGACGCGCAGCACGCGCTGGTCGAGGCGCTGCGGATCCGCAACCGCTGCAGCTTCCAGGACGCATGGGACCTCGCGCGACGCGAGCAGCCCGGGCTGTTCCGCAACAACTGATCCCACAACCAACCACAAGAAAGGAACCGATAAACCATGATTGCACGAGACACAGCAGTGATCCCGATGACGCCGAGCGCGGACCATACGGGAAAGGAAGGATACTTCGTGGAATACGCCGCCGGCCCGAAGGCGGCGATCTGCAACGCCGCGGCCGACATCCCGCTGGGCGTGATCGTCGATGGGGCGGACACCACCGGCAACAGCGCGGTGGCCACGCCGGCCTTCGGGGGCACGGTGAAGGTGAAGGTCACGGGCACCAGCCCGGGCACGATCAACATGGGCACCTACCTCACCCTCAAGGCGGATGGCACGGTGCAGGCGGATGCCGGCAGCGGCGCGCGCGTGCGCGTGGCCCGCGCCCTCGAAGCGGGGGCTGCCAACGAGCTGATCGAGGCCTACCTGATGGAGCCGACGGCGCTGGCGTGAGCGGCAACGGCGGACAACCCCAGAACGACAACCACAGCAGAAAGAACCAACAGACATGCCTGCCACAGCAAGCACGGTGAACCAGACGCTGACCAACTACGCGCGCGGTCTCGCCCAGGACACACGCTCGGCGATCGCCGAGTTCCTCGCCCCGACGGTGCCGGTCTCGGCCGCCAACGGGCAGTACAAGGCCTACGACGCCAAGAACGCGTTCCAGGTCTACGACACCAACCGCGCGATCGGCGGCGGGGCCACCCGCATCGAGTTCGCGGCCACCGACCCGTACTACAACTGCACGCCGCAGGCGCTGGAAATCGCGATCGACGACCACGAGCGCGACCTGGCCGGAGAGGGCGACCAGCTGGGCCTTGAGGAGGCCAAGGCGCAAACCCTGGTGACCAGCGCGATCATCGCGCACGAGAACCGGGTGGTCACGGGGGCCAAGACGGTTTCGGCCACCGGCGGCATCGGGGTGTGGAGCAACGCCAGCAACGACCCGATCGCCGACATCGACAGCCAGATCGAGGCGATCGCGATCGCCACCGGGATGATGCCCAACCGGATCCTGTTCGGGATCGGGGCCTGGCGGGTGTTCCGCAACCACCCCAAGGTGGTGTCGCGCCAGCCGGGTGCGGCGATCGTGGGCGTGAACAACGCGCAGGCCGCGCAGATGATGCTCAACCCGGGCATCGAGGTGCAGGTCGGCGTGCTCTCGAAGGACGCCACGAAGTTCGGCGCCGCCAAGAGCGCCGCCAACATCGTGGGGGCCGAGGTGTTCGTCTTCTACGCCAGCGCGGCGCCGACCCAGTTCGACCCGACGGCGATGAAGACCTTCCGCACCCGCCGGGGCGGGGTGGACGCCGTGCGGCTCTACCGGGCAGAAAGCAACCGCTCGGACATCCTGGCGGTGGACTGGTCGGCGGACGTCAAGGTGGTCAACACCGAGGCGATCAAGCGCATCACCCTCAGCTAAAGGACAGGACCTGGCTCGGTCCCTGCGCCGGATGGTCGATGGAATCCCATCCGGCGCAGCCCCGAGGCAGGACCGAAAGGAGCACCGATGAGCTGGAGGGCGATCACCGATGACGACGTGTTTTCCGCGCTCAACAGCGCGGAGGAGGCCGCCGTGCGCCAGGAACTGCTCGTGGAAGGGCAGGAAGACCCGTTGGCCACGGTGATCGCCCAGGTGACCCTGGAGGTGCGGGAGGCCATCCGCTCGTGCGCCGGCAACCGGCTGCACAGCGAGCCGACCTGCGTGCCGGATGGGGCGATCCGCCACGCGGTGGCGATCATCCGCCACCGGCTGCTCACCCGCTTCGACGCCGGAGCGATCGGCGAGGCGCGCCTGATGGAGTACCGCGAGGCGCACCGCTACCTGGAGGCCGTGGCCGCCTGCAAGCGCGCGGTGGAAAGCCCGGACGAGGGAGAGGACGCCATCGCCCCCGTGACCATGCCGCGGGTGACCGCCCGCGAACGCCAGTTCACCCGTGAAAGCCAGGACGGCATCTGATCCGATGGACTGGCTCGCCGACAAGATCGTGGCCGCGCAGGAGGACATCCGGCGCTCCGAGGAGCTGGAACAAGACCAGCATGCCGACCCGCGCGACCGGCACGAGGCCGCGAGCGCCGCCGTGCGGTGGCGCCGGGAACTGGAGCGCATGCAGGCCGCCCGGGCGCTCAGCGAGCAACTGGTAAGGACCCTCGGGCAGGCGGCCAACACGCTGCGGGTGGCCGGCTACGAGAGCCGCGCCCGCTCCGCCGCCCTCCACCACCTCGAAACCGCCTGCCTCTGGCTGATGACCGAAACGAAATGACCGCCCGTTAGCCCCGCCCGCTCCGCAATCCGCAATCCGCGATCCGCAATTTCCAGATGCCCGCCACCGCCACAGACGCCCGCGACTACCTCGCGGCCAAGGTGCCCACCCCGAGCGAAATGCGCTCGGCGGAGTGGGCGCTGGCCGGGCCGTGGCTGCGCGAGCGGGCGTTCTACATGGCCGGGGTGGCGCAGGCCGAGATCCTCGAAGAGTTCCGCGAGGAGTTTCTGGCCGTGGCCGCCGGCGAGCGCGGCGAGGAAGAGGCCTTCCGCCGGCTGCGCATGGCGCTGGACCGGCTCGGCTACCAGCCTGAGCCAGGCCAAAAAGACACCATCAAGGACCTGCGCGCGCTGCGCCGGATGCAGGTGGCGCTGCGCACCAACATCGAGCTGGCCCGCGGCTGGGCCCAGCGCGAGAAGGGCCTGCGCACGATCACCGCCACCCCGGCATGGGAGTTTCTGCGGGTGATGCCCGCCGCCGTGCCGCGCGACTGGGAGGCCCGCTGGCAGCTGGTCGGCGGCCACACCACGCCAGACGGCCGCATGATCGAGCGCAAGGACTCGGTGGTCTGGGAGGACATTGGCAGCCGCGAGAACTTCGCCGACGCGCTCGATGTGGACCACCCCCCCTTCGCCTGGGGATCGGGGATGGGCTGGCGCGGCGTGGGCTTCCGCGAGGCCAAGGCCCTCGGGCTGCTCGATGGCTGGACCCCGCCGCCGCTCCCGCCGGTGCGCAGCCCCAACGAAAGCCTGCAAACCAAGCCGCGGGTGACCGAGCCGGCGCTGCGCAAGGCGCTGGCCGAGAAGATGGGCGCCCTGGCCGAGTGGCATGGGGACACCTTCGTCTTCACCGACCCCAACGGCACCCGCCCGCTGCCAGCCGAAAAGCTCGCCGAAATCTGGGCCCGGCCGATGCCGCAACCCTTCCGCACGCTGCGCGGCGATGGGCTGATGCAGAAGGACGCGCTGGCCGCGTGGTTCAGCGACCACGAACTCTTCCGCGACGCCGGCGGCACCGACCGCTGGCAAGACCTGCTGCGGGTGGAATACCGGCTGACCAACACCAGCAGGCCGGCGCGGCTGTGGCGCGGGATCAGCATGGGCAACGCGCAGCTCGACAAGTTCCTGCGCGAGATCCAACAGGCCGGAGGCTATGCGCCGCGCGCCGCCTTCCCGCTGGAAAGCTGGACGGCCAGCCAGGCGTCGGCCAGCCGCTATGCGGCGACCGGAGGCCATGGCTGGCGTGTGATCCTCGATGTGCGCGCCCCGCGACTGGCCAAGGACGTGACGGCGCTCGCCCGGGCGCTGGACCCGGCGATCACCAAGCGCAGCACGCCCCCGGTGGCCACCGAGGCGGAGTGGATCTACCGGACCGGCCGGAAGTTCAAGGTGCTCAAGATCGAGCGCGACCCGGAAACGCGCACGGTGCGCATCAGCCTGGAGGAAGCGGCATGAACTTAGGCGCGCATTTCATTGCCCGGCCAGCCGCCCTTGATCGCCGCGGCGATCGAATCCCGGCTGTGGTGATTGCGGCCCTTGCGCCGCTCGCGCGGCTTCATCGCAAGGGCCTCGCGCAGCTCCTCGGGCGGCTGGTGCAGGGGCTTTGCACGGGCCGTTCCGCAGCGCTTGCCGGGGGGCTTGGCCTTCACATCCGCAGTCTACCATGCTGAAGGTAACCGTCAACCTCGTGGACGCAGGCGCCGCGGCCGGGCTCGCCGCGGTCAGGCGCGCGCTGACCCGCCGCTCCGCCCTGCACGAGGCGATGGCCGAGCGCGCCGGCGAGGCGCTCAAGAGCCACCTGATGGCGCGCGACAGCCGCAGCCCGCACACCCATTTCTGGGCCGACGCCGCCGCCGGCGTGGAAACCGATGCCGGCGAGGCCGGCGCCGAGCTGCGCATCGTCAAGCGCGGCACCGCCCTGCGCTACTACGGCTCGGCCGGGCTGCCCGGCGGGGTGGTCAGCGCCGGCCGCAACCAGAGCACGCTGACCGGCAAGCCGACGACTCTGCTGGCGATCCCGACCGAACAGGTGCCGGTGCAGAACCGCACGCGGCTGGCTCCCGGGCAGATGGGCCTCTTGGCCTTCATCCCGAGCCGGAAGGGCGGTGGGGTGCTGGTGGCAGGGGAACCGCGCACCATCACCCGCGGGCCCCGCAAGGGCGCCACCCGCGTGGTGCCCAAGCCCGGCGGCGGCGTGCTCTACGTACTTAAAAAGGAGACGCGCCACGAGCCCGATGAAACCGTGCTCCCGCCCCACGCCGAGCTGCAGGGCGCCGCCGCCGAGGCCGCCGCCGACTTCATCGCCGGCTGCATGGAGGAAGGAGGCGCCCCATGAGCCGCATGCTCGACCTGGCCACCGCCATCCAACAGCGGCTCAAGGCATGGCCCGCGCTGGCCGGCATCGACGTGCTGCTCGACCGCCAGCTCGATGTCGAGAGCCTCATGGCCGCCAAGGTCGCCCAGGGCAAGGGCGCGGCGATCGCCGTCTTCTGGGCCGGAGCGGCCAACCGGAATCTCGACACCTCAGGCCCGCTGCTCCGCTGCCGCTACACGATCTCCATCTTCGCCCGCCCGGTGCTGCGCCGCGGAGCGGCCACCGCCGACGATCTGGCCGAGGCCGCCATGAAGGCCCTCCACCACTGGGTGCCAGCGCTCACCCAAGAGGTGGATGGCGAGCCGGTCACCACCCCGATCGGCGGCCCCCACGCCGCCGCCGAAGTCAAGGTCATAGCCTGCGACCTGGCCAGCCGCGACGAGCGCTTCGTCATCTACGAAGTGGCCGCCGAGGCCGACCTGCTGCTCTAACCAAAACAACCAACCCCAACCGACACAACACCATGGCCAACCAAGCACGCCTCGCGGAGCGCCTGATCGGGCTCTTCGCCTACTTCGTCGAAAACGGCACCTCCACCTCGGAAGAGCCGCCGGCGGCGATCAACGAGGGCGCCTACCCGGACGCCGACCCGCCCGACAACTGGCTCAGCCTGGGCACGATTTTGCCCGGCGCCCAGTTCGAGACCGAGGAACAGGACGACGACTACCTGGCCCCCAGCAGCGCCGGCGGATTCCGCCAGGTGCAGAGCCGCTTCGTGATGAGCGACACCCTGCGCTTCCAATCCCGCGAGATGAACGAACTGGTCGACCGGCTGCAGTTCGGCCTCTCCGCGAAGATCAGCGAGGGCACCGCGGTGGCGCCCCACGTCGCCAGCGACCGCAAGATCCGCGGCTGGCTCCTCATCCAGGGCCGCCAGGTCGGCGGCAACGGCTCCGGCACCGATGACTTCCGCCTCATCTGGTGGTGCGACCTGCGGCTCGCCGAACAGCCGAAGTACGAGAACCGCGCGCTCAGCCCGGCGCTGACCGCCCGCATGCTGCCCAATGCCCTCAACTCGGTGGTCTTCCCGGCCGCCGCCTGAGCCAAGCCGCCGCCCCGCACGCTAGAAAGGTCCCGCCATGCCGCCACTCGCCGCGCCACCGACCGTGCTGCCGTCAGCCGGCGGCGCCAGCCCCTCCGCGCCGCCCGCCCCCATCGGCGCGGCCGGCGGCTCCAACCCCTCCGCTCCGCCCGCCCCCCTCGGCGCGGCCGGCGGCTCCAACCCCTCCGCGCCGCCCGCCCCCCTCGGCGCGGCCGGCGGCTCCAACCCCTCCCCGCCGCCCATTGCGCTCCCAGTTTCCGGCCAGCCATCCACCGCGGGCGGGATGATGATCTCCGGCACGATCACTCCGGATGTCACCGGGCCGGTGCTGCTTGCCGGAACCCGCAACGGCTACCCGTATTACACCACCGGAGGCATCGACTGGAACACGTTCATTGCCGGCGGCGGTGGCGAGGAATTCCTGGCGTGCATCACATACGTGCCAGACAGTGATGGATGGGAAATCAGAGTGTATTACCCGGAACTCGAAGACGATTACCGAGCCTGGACAGAAGAATACCCTCCGATCAATCCGCCTCCGCCCACCCCTGACCTGGTGGTTCTTTGGGAAGATGGAGATGGCACAGGCTCGCCGACCGTCACGGCCATTGCCGGCTCAAACCTCGCAGCCCCGCCCGCACCCCTCGGCGCCGGAGGAGGCGGAGGCAGCCCGGGTGCCCCGCCGGCGGTGGTCCCCCACGCCGGAGGCGTGCTGCCTGGCGTCACGCTCGCCGGCGCCCTCAACCCGGACGTCACCGGCACCTACATCTACGCCGGCACCCTCAACGACCGCGGCGTGTGGTCCCAAGATGGTGCTCTCACCCCCCCCGCCCTCGGCTCGTGGGCAAGAGTCGCATACGACGGCACCAGATGGCAGATCCGAGTCTGGTCCGACGGGGTCTTGCAGACCTCAATATGGTCCGCCGCGTCCGGCGCCGAGACCCTCCCGTCATCAGCCGACTGGACCCTTAGCGCCATGGGCACATACACTGGCACCCCAGTGGTGACCACCGGCGGGGCCCTGCCACCGCCGCCAGTCGTGCTCCCCTGACATGCACGTAGCCAGTCCATACACTATCACATGGGACGCCGCCGGCACGCCGCTGGTGCTGGTGAGCGCCGGCCAGCGCATGGAGGCTGACCTGCGCTGGCCCACCCGCCAGACCTTGCTGGCGCGCATGCTCATCGGCGCGGCCATGGCCGGGCGCGTCGCACGCTCACAGGTGGAAAGCGAGCTGGAGTTCACCGCCATCGAGACCGCCGCCACCGAGGCCGCGCTGCGCGCCGCCATCGCCACCCGCATGGCACTCATGCCATGGGGCCTCAAGAAATCCCTCACCATCGCCATCTCCGGCGGCTCCACCATCTACATGCACAACTGCGTGTTGGCTGCCGTGGAGCCCGCCCCGCTCGCCGGCGGCCCCGGCCCGCGCGCCGCATGGCGCTACACCCTCAGGGGCGACCCGCCCACCTCATCCTAACCCACCCACCAAGACCATGGCATCTGAATACAACGGAACCATCTCCAGCTCCCCGGTGGAGCAGACAGGCTTCGTCAACGGCACCGAGCTGCTCCTGCTCTCGGGCCCCGGCCTCTACCTTGACATGGACAACAGCAACGAAGCCGGCGCCGCCAACTGGCAGCAGGTCCACGCCAACCGCCACGGCGGGGCGTGGCGCGGCCCGATGATCGGCACCCGCCTGCGCCTGCGCAAGGACCCCGGCGTCTCCAGCGTCACCGTCCGCCTCATCGGCCTATGATCCACCCGCTCTTCTGGAAAACGATCAAGCCCCTCGTGATCCCATCGGGGGAGAAATGGGAGATCGTCCCGCGCGTCCTGGGCGAAGAAGTGCCGGAAGACGCCTACATGCAGCCTGAGTCGGTCGAAAATGCCGCCCTTTACCAGCAGCCGGAAGGCGTAGGAAACGATTACTACCTGGCACCCCTGCCAGGCTAACCCGCAACAATCACGACCATGGCCATCAGAGTTGAGGAAGAAATCGATCTGTTCCTGCGCAAGCAGTCAATGACTGCCAGCCAGAAGGCAAGCATCCGTGCCTTGACAGATTCGTCCGAGCTTGGCACCGAGGCGGTTTTTGACCGGGTCGCCATCCTACCAAGCGGTGACCTGTCTCCTGCGAACCTGATGGCGGCGATCGATGCGAAGCTGGTCGAGAACGGCCAGAACGCAACCGAGAAAATCGCTTTAATCTTTTCCGCATCGCTGCCATCCGGCTTTACGATCCAGGGCATCATGGATTCAATGCTGGATTACGTGACGACCTATCCTGAAAGGTACGCGAATCTCAAGAAGGTATTCATCAAGCGCATCTATGCGGGTACTTTTACCAAGGGCGATCTGTATAATCTTGAGACGGAGGATTGGAACGTGATGGACAACATCGGTAGCACTGATCTTTCTTATGAATACGTCACGATCGTGTGCGAGCTGATTCGCAGCCAAGCCCAGAAAACCACACCGCATTCGCGCAACCTTTTGCTCATCTCAACGCTGACCATGCAAGATACCACGGCTTCCTCAAGCAGCAGCTAACCGACATGAAGATAACCGCATTCATTTTTACCTACACCAACGTAGCGCCTTTGCTGCCGGCCTGCATCCGAGCCCTTCGCAGGAACCCCGGATCTGGCAACACGCTCGACATCGTGGCGCTGGACGATGCGAATGCCCCGCTTGGGGAAGACACCGTGGCCCTGCTCGTCAAGGATGGCGTGGCAGTGGTTCAGACGAAGACCAACAGGCGTGGCAACCTGCGTGGATTCGCCATTGCCAACGAGATCGCCGGGCTCATGTTTTCCGAGTCGGCCGATTCCGAGATCGTCATCGGAATGGATCCCGACACGTTGATCCCGAATGTCGAGGCCCTCGTGAAGCCGCTGGTCGATGATCCCGAGGCGGGAATGGCCGGGCACGACATGCAAACTCCGCATGGAGTCTGTCTGGGCCAGGCTTACGCGGTGCGTCGGGCAACGATGGGCTACATCGCGTCGAAGCTAGCAGGCATGGATGGCGCGGCTGTCGAGTTTGCCGTGGACTACCTGAGCCTGAGGCTGACGTGGCCGGCGAATTTCATGTGGATCGACTTTGTGTTCTCGGCGCTTGCAAACCAGCACGCTCCGGTGCTCGTGAACAAGTACGCATGGACGACATGGAAGCATTTCGGAGAGGAGCGAGATCCAGGCGAGGTGATGAGAAACAACGCGGTGGTGTTGCTCGGCAATCCGAATGTGCGTGGGCTCATTGAAAGCAAGGACAGGATGGCGGCATGTGCAAAGATGCTGTTGAACGCCGCTGACGAGCCCAAAGCAGAGCGGCCGGTTTTGGCTGGCGGGGCCAAGCCGGTGGTGGTGCTTGGGGCCAGTATCGACACGAATGCCGCAGCAAACCTTGCAGCGGTGCTTGCAAGCCAGCCCGGCGTGACTTGCGAATACCTCTTGTTCGACGGAACGTGCCACGAAATCGTGGTGGACGAAGCCATGAATGCGCTGGCGCATTGGCGCAAGCTCAAATGGAGGATCACGCAGGCCACGTTCCCGGTGTGGTGCAATGTCAGCGTCAGCAACGCGTGGAGAGCAGGGATGATGATCCCGTACCTCGAAGAGGCCGGTTACGATTGGCGCGTCGTCGCCGTTGATGCGCCGCTGGCGGATGATGGCAAGTTGATTTCGCGGTGGGATGCGGAAAGCGCGAAGGCGGATGCAGATGCGGTGGCCTTGCCAGTCAGCCGCACGGCCATCCCGGTGGCGAAGGCTGCCGACGCCGCCGCGACCCAGCAGGCCGTCGTCGCCGATTACCGGGCCAAGCTCGGCGCGCTGGTGGCCGCCCACCCGCAGAAATTGCGCGTGCTTCAAGCCGCCGACCTCGCCGACCAGTCTGCCATGGCCGCCCTGTTCGATTGGATCGGGCTGCCCGCCGCCGGCCGCAGGAATGAACTGGTTGGAGCGGCCATCAACGCCAGGGCCTCCTGATTCCACCCTCCCATGCCCGACCCCGACATCCGCATCCCGATCTCCACCGAGGCCGATCCCTCCGGCATCGATCAGATCAGCGCGAAGCTCGATGAGCTGTACGACAAGGCGACCGCCGCGCCGGCCAACCCGATGGCCATGCCGCCGGAGATGATGGAGCCGGCCGCCACCGAGGAGACCACCAAGGCGATCGAAGAGCAGGCCGAAGCGGTCGCCACCACCGCCTCGACATACCGGGACCTCGCCGAAAGCGTGCGCGAAACCGCCGCCGAACAGGCCAAGGCCGACGTGGCCGCCGCCAAGTCCTTGCGCAGCCAGCGCGAGCAGACCGAGCAACTCAGGCAGATCGAGGCCAACACCCGCAATGCCCTGCTGGTGCAGGGCATCCAGCAGATGAACCAGATCGCCCAAGGCCTGCGGGGCACCAGCGCCGCGGCCGACGGTCTGGCGAGCGGGATGGGCGTGCTCTCCGCCGGCACCACCGCATTCATCGCCAGCGGCGGCAATCCGCTGATCGCCACCCTGGTCGCCATCGGCGCCGGCATCAGGGATGCCATCAACCTGTGGGGCGAATACAACCGCGAGCAGAAACTCGCCGAAGCCGCCCACCAGCGCGCCGCCGCCGCCATGCAGCAGCTCGCCGACAGCCGCCGGCGGCTGGCCCAGCAGATCCGTGCCGAGGCGCTCGACAAGACCTTCGCCGAAGAGGCCCGCCAGGCGCAGTTCCTCGCCAACGACCTGGCCCGCCGCCAGTCGCTGGAAACCGCCAGGCGAAACGCCGAAGCGCGCTCGGCTGCCGCCGCGGAAGCCACCGCGGTGGCCTCCGGCGCCGCGCCGGGCCAGTTCCGCAGCGCCGCCATCTTCCGCGACCTCGAAGGAGAACTGGCATCGCTCGGCCAGCGGCTCGAACAGTTGTCCCAGGAAGCCGAAACGGCCGAGGGCGAACTGAACCGTGCGCAGCGGGCCATGGACGAAAAGTACCGTTCCTGGCAGGACATCCCCGCTGCCGATGAACAGCATATCGAAGATCTCAGGGAAGCCGCCGACGAAGCCAGACGCAACTTCGCCGCCGCCGCCGCCGAGGCGGAGATCCAGCAGGCCGCCTCCTTCGACGAGGCGAACGCAAAGCTCGCCGAGGTTTCGGCCAGCACCCGGGACGACGCCACCCGCATGGCCGAGGATTTTGCGCGGCAGATCCAGAGCGACATAGCCGCGGCCGGCGGAGCCGCCACCACAGCTCAGCAGGCCGCCCTCGCCGGCGTGCAGCAGGCGTTGGCCGATGCCCAAATCGGGCCGGAAGATACCGCCGCCCTCATCACCGCCGTCAACCAGATGCGCAACTCGCGCAGCGATGCGGATCGCCAGGTGGGCGCAAACTTCGAGTCCCTGATCGGGCTGGCCAACACCCTGCTCGGCCTCGCGCGCAACCACCACGCCCAAATCGCAGACCTGCAACGCCAGGCCGCCGCCATCGGCGCCACCCGCTTCTGACGCCATGCCGAGCTGGACGATCAAGGGCGAGACGGGCAAGGCGCTGGACGCCACCGCCCGCACTTTCGCCACCCTCGGCGCCGAAAACTGCACCCTCACCTTCCGCCGCCTCGAAAGCGACGAGCTGAGCTGGTTCTGCCCGGCTGAACCAAGCCTCAGCGGTGTGCTTGTGCCGGACTACGGCCAAGAAGTCAGCCTGTGGGACGGAACCACGCGCAAATTCCGCGGCCACGTCACCGCCCCGCGCGCCACCCTCAGCGGCCTCCACGTAACCGCCTCGGGCCCATGGTGGTGGCTTGAGCAGACGCCGATCTCCTCCTCCCGCACCGATGAAAGCGGCAACTCCGCCAGCCGCCCTACCTGCGTCTTTCCGGCAGGCACACTCGGCGGGATGCTCCGCGCCCTGCTCGACGCCGCCGCGGCCGCCGGCCTGCCGATCGCCGGTAGCAACACCAGCTCGAACGTCCCCGACCTATACGACGTGCCGCAGATCTCCATCTCGCTGCAGTCGTTCGCCGCCGGCCTCGCCGAACTGCTCGCCTGGTGCCCGGATGCCGTGGCATGGTGGGACTACGCCCCAGGCCACGACGCCTACGACAACCCGCGCTTCTACGTCGCCCGCCGCGGCGATCTCACCCCGGTCACCTACACGATCGGCACCGACCCACTCGGCGAAACCACCGAGATTGAACCCGAATACGGTCTCCAAGTCAGCCGCGTGGAACTCCCATTCGCAAAGCGGAACTCCACCACACGCGCCATCGAATGGGACGTCCAAACCAGCGGCACTGCCGCCGCCGGCCGCGTCCAGGTCATCCCGATCTCCGGTCCGGAAATCGACACCACCTTGCCTCCGGAAGTGGAATCCTACGAGTCCATGGTGGCCTACGCGGCCTCCACTGCGCCCGGCACAATCCTGCGGATGCACCTGCCTGGAGCCCAGAAGCTCTACAACGACTGGTCGGTCGGCATCATCACGGCCGCCTACTCCGACCCTTATAGCGGCACGAATGGGTCGACTTGGTATGTGAACGGGGGCGCCAGCGTCGGGCAGGCCGGCAAGTACGTGGGAACCGCCACTGCCATTCCCAGCGGCAAGACGGCGCTATGCTTCGGCTTGGGAGGCAACTCGGAGCCTCCGGACTGGCTGGTCCAGCGCTATGGGCTGACACGGTGGCACGTGAACGACTTCTTGCTCACCGATAGCAACATCATGGCGGCGCTCGACGACATCATCCGCCGGCAGGCAATCATCGAGGTCTCGGCCCCGACGTTGTTCTTTTCGTCATCCAACGCCAATGGGACGGGAAACGGGGCTTACAGTTACAAGCACTTCGTCCGCCGCGTTGGCAGCGACCAGTTGCCGATCTTCCTGATCGACTCGGCCGACCTGCCTGCGGACCTGCATTCCGGCACCGCCGCCAGCGGCACCTCTGCCAGCCAGATCGTGCTGGCCAGCGGGGCCTCGGCCGTCGACGACTTCTACAACGGCTTGGTGATCTTCTGGCTGACTGGAGGAGTCAGGCACGGCTCAGTGATCTCGGATTACGTCGGCAGCACCAGAACCGCCACGCTGGCCATCGCCCAGCAATCCGAAAAGGCGCCGGCCAGCGGGTCCGCCTACGTCATTCCAACCCCGCTTGGTTTCGACTCCACAACCCGCTACGCCTTCCTCGCCCCTCCGGCCGGGCTTGCTGAGAACCTCAAAAACGCCCAGGACTGGGTGCCATACCGGGGCACCATCGAACTGCTGCCGGATGCTGTCACGGGCGACAACCTCATCCCTAGGAAGTTCAACTTGGCCGGATCCTTGACCCCGGCCTCCGCCGCCGGGGCGCTGCCCAAGGAAGTCGAGCACGACTTCGGCCGCGAGGTCACCCGCATCCGCCTTGGCGCTCCGCCGCGGCACGACTACCGCTCACTCGTTAACCGCGTCCGCCGCTCCTCCCAGGACAACATCGTCTGGCTGTAACCGCCCCCGCCACCTCTCCCCCTGCCTCCACCAGGTCGCCCCCACCTGCAGCGGCCGTGCAGGCGCCCCGCATCGGCCATTCCCCGCCGCTGCATCCCCCCCACCGGCCCGCCCCACCACCCCCCAAACCGCCAATTTTCTCATTTTTGCAAGAATCTTTCTCATTTCTCGCGAGAGGATACTGCGGATCATTCAGCGGCTCCGCCGACCAGAGTGGGCGGTCGGCACGACCGGCATCATTTCTCAGACAGGCTCTGAGCGCGGGCCGGCGCGAGGAACAAGGCGCCCGCGGGATCCGCGGCGCGCCTCAGTTGGCCACCACGTTGACGCGGCGGCCCTCGCGGTCGAACAGCACCTTGCCGTCGGACAGCGCGAACAGCGTGTGGTCGCGGCCGATGCCCACGTTGGTGCCCGGCTGGAACCGCGTGCCGCGCTGGCGCACGATGATGTTGCCGGCGATCACAACCTGCCCGCCGAAACGCTTCACGCCGAGCCGCTTGCTGTTGGAGTCACGGCCGTTCTTGACCGATCCTTGTCCTTTCTTGTGCGCCATGGCTTGGAATGTCGGTTGGGGCTCAGGCGTTGATGCCGGTGATCTCGAGCTTCGTCAGGTGGCGGCGAAACCCCTTCTTCTTGTGATAGCCGGTGCGGCGCTTGAACTTGAACGCGATCCCCTTCGGGCCGCGGAGCTGCTCGAGCACCTTGACGCTGACCGATGCGCCGGGGACCGTCGGGGTGCCGATCTGCACCGATTCACCCTCGCCGACGAGCAGGACCCGTTCAAAACGGGCCTCGTCGCCGACCTCGAGGTCAACCTTGTCGATCTCGATCCGGTCGCCCGGTTGCACCCGGTACTGCTTGCCACCGGTCTCAAACACAGCGTAGGCCATGGTCGTCAAAATGGTTCGTTCGCCGCCTGCGGGGGCGGGCGGGGAGGGGACCACAGCAACAGCCAGCCGGCAAGGAATTTTTTTGAAACCGGCCGCCGCCGCTGTCATCTCCGGGGCCGTGGAATGCTGGATCGAGTCGGCCGACGCGATGGAAACGCTCGGCGCCGGGTTGGCCACCGGCCTCGCCGCGGGCGCGGTGCTCGCCCTGTGCGGCCCGTTGGGCGCCGGCAAGACCTGCCTCACCCGCGGCGTCGTCGCCGGCCTCGGCTCGGCGGCCATGGTCACCAGCCCGACCTTCACGCTGGTCCACGAGTACCCGGGCGGCCGCCTGCCGGTGAGCCACTTCGACTTCTACCGCGTCGCCTCGGCGGACGAGCTGGTCGCCGCCGGCTGGGACGACCACCTCGACCGCGACGGGGTGGTGATCGTCGAATGGGCCGACCGTTTCCCGGGGCTGATGCCGGCGCAGACGTGGTGGCTGGCGATCGAGCCGCGGGCCGGGGGCAGGATCGTGCGCTGGCAGCCGCCGGGCGGCGGCGACCGGCCGGCTCAGTAGCCCCGCACCGTGCGGCTGAGCGTCTGCATCGTGCGGTTGGCGGTCGCGCTGATGCTCGAGGGTGCCCGCCGCACGGTGGTGACCGCGGCCTGGGAGAGCCCCTTTGCCGACTGGCACGAAGTCAGCGGCATCACCGGGGCAAACAGCACCGCCAGGCAGACGAGTCGGACGAACCTCATGCGCGCAGCGTAGCGACCCGCCCGCGGAGGGCAAGCCAGAGTCGCTACCGATTTCCATACTTTCCGCCCGGCCCGGCCGGCCGCTCAGGACCCGCCGGCCGGTGGCTGTGCCGCGCCGGTGCCGGTGGGCCGGATCAGGATCGCGTGTTCCTCGTAGCTCGGCCAGGCCCGCGCCTGATCGAGCACGTACTTGAGGACCACGGTGGCCGGCACGTTGCGGAGCCTGATGTTGATCCGCGCCTTCGCCAGCTTGCCGGCGGGGTCCTGGACCACGAAGTTGGGCACGAACCCGTCCTTGGTCTCCTTGCGCACCTGCGCGTCGATCGCCTCCAGCGCATCCGCCAGCGTGGCGTCCTCGAACTGCACCTCCGCCAGCTTCACCTGGCCCAGCGCAAGCTCGCGCGACTTGCTGGCCAGCTTGTCCTTGCTGCCCTTCAGCTCCAACAGCTGGTAGCGCGCGTTGGCGTGCCCCGGGTTCAGCCGCAGCGCCGCCTCGAACGCCCGCCGCGCCTCGGCGGCGGCGCCCCGTTTGACCGCCGCCATGCCGAGGTCGTAATACCGCTCGGCCCGGCTGGCCGCATCGTCCTGCTGTTGCCCCGCCAGCGGCGCCAGCATGCAGCCAAGTGAACACCCTACAACCAGCAGCGTCTTCATGGGTCAACCTCCTCCGGCTCCACTGTGCCCCGGCGCCGCGGGTTAGGCAATGATGGTTTTCAAGGACCTTAAGATCCTTCATCTTCATGCTGTGAAGAAACCCGTTCCATGGCCACCTGGCCCGGCCACGACAGGCGTTCCACGGTCGGGGTAACATCCGAACAACCGGGCGCAAGGGCCGCCTGCTGGGAACCGACCGCCGCCGCCGCCGGATTGTCCGCCGCTGTGCCTGCCCTGCCCACGGGTTGCTGGCCGGTTGTTCGCAGGCTGGACGCCGCCCCCTGCGGGCGCATAGTGCGGCCCCGTGGACGACGAGCGATGGATGCGCGAGGCGATCGCCGAGGCCCGCCGCGGGATCGGCCGCACCAGCCCGAACCCTCCGGTCGGCGCGGTGGTGGTCGCCGGCGGCACGGTCCTCGGGCGCGGCTGGCACCGCCGCGCCGGCGCGCCGCACGCCGAGCGCGAGGCGTTGGCGGACGCCGCGCGCAACTTCCCGGCCCATCCGCTGCGCGACGCGACCGTCTACGTCACCCTTGAGCCGTGCTCGACCACCGGCCGCACGCCGCCGTGCACCGACGCGCTGATCGAGGCCGGCTGCCGGCGGGTCGTGTTCGGCGCCGGCGACCCGAACCCGCGCCATGCCGGCCGCGCCGCGCCGCTCCTCGCCGCCGCCGGCATCGAGGTCCGCGCCGGGGTGCTGTGCGCCGAGTGCGAGGAGCTGATCCGCGGCTTCACCAGCGTCCAACAGATCGGCCGCCCGTGGGTCCTCGCCAAGCTCGCCATCAGCCTCGACGGCCGCCTGACCCGCCCGCCCGGGGAGGGGAGCTGGCTCACCGGGACCGCCGCCCGCGACGAGGTCCAACGGCTCCGGGCCGCCGCCGACGCCATCCTAACATCCGGTGAGACGCTGCGCCGGGACGACCCGGCGCTCACCGTGCGGGTGCCCGGGCTGCTGGCGGGGCGCGACCAGCCGCTGCGGGTGGTGGTCACCCGCGACCCCGCCGGGCTGCCGCCGGGCGCCCGTTTGTTCACCGACGCCCACCGCGGGCGCACGATCGTGCGGTCCGGGCCGGACCTGGCGGATGTGCTGTGCGAGCTGGCGTCCGGCTTCGGCTGCTGCAACGTGCTGGTGGAGGCCGGCGGCCGGCTCGTCGGGCGCCTGTTGGAGGAGGGGCTGGTCGACGAGCTGGCGGTGTTCATGGCGCCGCTGGTGACCGGCGGCGGGACGCCGGCGACCGGGGGCGTGGCGGGTGTGCCGCGTGCGCTCACCGGCGTTTCGTTCCACCGTTTCGGCGGGGACGTGATGCTGCGCGGGGTGCTTCAGCGCCCGAACATCTGAGTCCAGCGGCCGTCGTGGTGGCCGAGCCCGATCCGGTTGTGGCCGGCGAACATGTTCTTGTGGTGGCCGGGCGAGTAGAACCAGCCGTTGTTGGCGCCGTGCGGGTCGCTGCTGCCGGCGAAGATGTTCTCGGCCGAGGCGGAGGTGCCGGCGAGCGCCGCGCGGTCGGTGAAGCTGCGCTTGCCCGGCACCGGCGACTCGTGGGCGAAGAACCCGCGCTCCGCCATGTCCTGCGAGTGCCCGCGGGCCGCCTCGCACAGCTTCGGGTCGAGCGTGAGCGCGTTGAGCCCGACGCAGAGCCGCCACAGGTTGCATTCCTCGATGCCCTCCGCCTCGCCTGCCGGAACCTCTTCGTCCTCCGCAATCTCGCGGTTCTTCGCCATGATCCGCAGCCCGTCGCGGTCGAGGCCGGCCGCCTCCTGCGCCAGCGCCTGCTCGGCGGCCTCCAGCCCGGACACGCTGTCCGAAGGGGTCGTCGACAACGCCGTGTCCAGCGCCGCGTCGCGGAACGCGGCCAGCTCGCGCACCATTTTGCGCAAGCCGGCGAGTTCCGTGCCGCCGGCGGTGGCGAGCTCCTCGGCAGTCGGGGTGAGCAGCTTGCGCAGCTCGTCGAGCGCCGGCCGCGAGGTCTTCTGCAGCTCGCCCTTCATCGCGCCCTCGTCCAGCCCCTTGACCCGCGCGAACGCCTCGCGCAGCTCGCGCACCCGCGCCCGCCGGCTGTTGCCGGCCGCCGGGTCGCCGCCGCGCGCCGACGCCTTGAGCGCGTCGAGGTAGCGCCCGCGCAGCGCCGGCCAGGCGCGGTCCAACTCCGCCACCAGATCCTTCAGCTCCCCGGCGTCGAGCTGCTCGAGCGTCGCCCGCGGGTCGTCCAGCGATTCCCCGGCGGTCAGCCGCGACTGCACCGCCGCAAGCACTTCGTTGGCCGCCGCCCCGGCATGCGCGGCGGCGATCGAGGCGGCGGTCACGACCGCGGCGAACAGGGCGGCTGGCAGCGTCATCGCCGCGCAGTCTAGGCGCACCCCGCGCCGGCGCAACCCGTAGCTTGCCCGGCGCGCGATTCCGCCGCCGGCCACCGCCCGCGGCTCACCAGCGGTCGTAATCCGGCACCCGTGCGCCGCGGCCGAACGTCACCAGCGGCAGCGGCCGGGGCGGCAGCGCGCTCCACGCGCGGTAGTTCGGCTGCAGCCCGCTGGTGAACGAGCGGATGCCGTGGCCGCGGGGGCCGGGGAGCGGCACGGGGCAGCAACGGTGTCTAACAGGCAGCGTCCGGACCCGGAACAGCGGCTGGCCGTGGCGGCCGTAGCCGGCGAGGAAGCGCTGCTTGTAGACGGGGCAGCCGCAGCGCAGGTAGCCGCAGACCCACGTCTGGCCGACCTGCGGGCGGGGCCTGGCGACCGCCTGTGGCGCGAGGCCGGTGCCGAGGAGCAAGGGCAGCGCGAGCGTGAGGATGATCCTGTTCATGGCGTGCGGGTTGGTGTCCGCACGATGGGACGGGGCCGCGCGCGCGCTTATTCAACCGCCACGCCGTGGATCCGCGCGAGCGGCGCCGGGCCGTGCAGCATCCACTTGTAGGCGGTGTACCACGCCAGCGTCGTAAGCGGCACGGTGAACACCAGCCCCACGCACAGCAGCAGCACGCCGGCCACGTTGATCAGCGCGCAGGCGAGGTAGAGCACGATCACCATCCACACGTTCGTGCGCGTCAGCCGCAGGCTTTCCCGGAACGCGTCGGCCATGCCCATCCCGCGGTCGACCATCGCCACTTGGAAGAACCCGAACCGCGCCGCCACCCAGGCGCCCGGGAACAGCAGCAGCACGGCCGCGATCCCCAGGTAGGTCGCCAGTTCCGCCGGCGTCGGCTCGCCGGCGAGGACCAGCCCCGGCACGGCCACCAGCAGCGCCGGGGCGGCCACCATCAGCAGCACGAGGATCGAGCCGACGAACGCGCCGGCGAGTTTCCCGCCTTGGCCGAACAGCCGCGCGACCTGCACCGGGCGGCCCTCGATCACGTCCAGCCCGACGCGCGCCAGGCCGAGCGCCATGAAGGTCCCGACCACCTGTTGGAAGATGTTGGAGACGACCACCCAGGCGACCGGCTGGCCGCCCTGGAGGAACTGCTCGATTGACCTCGGCTCGCCGAGTTCCGGCCGACCGCCGCCGGCCAGCCTGATCGCCATGCCGAGCACCTCGAACACGGCCGAGACGGCGAAGATCACGGCCAGATAGACGATGCCGGCCACCAGGATCATCCCGAAGTCCTTCTTGAGCATCGCCACCGCCAGGTTCAGCGGCCCGCCGACGCTCAGCCTCGCCGGCGGGTCGAGGAGCGGCAGCCCGCCCTCGCCCGCAACCGGCGCGGCGACGGGGGCCGCCGGCGCGGCCATGCTCGCCGGCGAGGCGTACGGGTTCGCCGGCTCCGGCGGCGGGGCGAACAGCCCGTCGATCGTCCGGGCCTCGGCCCAGTTGGCCATGCCGTCGGTCCAGACCAGGTCGTCGGGCGCCAGCCCGCCGGTGCGGGCGAGCATCTCCAGGGCAGTGCGCTCGACCGGCCCCTGCCGCTGCCCGCGGCGGGTGTAGTACCACTGGTTCATTGCCGCCACGCCATAGCCGGTCGCATCCCGCATGGGAAGCTGCGAATCGTGCGCTGGCGGCCGCCGCGCTCAGAACTCCGCGGCCGCCACCCGCAGCCGGGCGAAGCAGGCCGGGAGCGTGCCGACCGGGGCGATCACGCGCAGGGTGACGGTTTCGGTGCCGTCGGGGCCCGGGACCGGCGGGGCGGCCTCCTCGATCAACCCGGGGCCGCTTTGCCACTCGACCAGGTCGGTCGACACCTCCGCGGTGATCTCCACCCCGGTGTGGCCGGCCCGGCGCTGATAGGTGAGCACCAGGTGGGTGGTGGCGCCCACCGTGGCCAGCGAGGCCACCGGCAGGGCGTCGGTCGCCCGCGGCAGCAGGTCGCCGCCGAGGGCGAACAGCAGCCAGTGGTTGATGCCGTCGCCGTCGGGGTCGGCGAGCGGATCGGTCAGCCCCTGCGCCGCCAGCCACACGCCGAACGGGGTGTCGTCCGAGCCGGGGCTGCCGTGCAGGAGCGGGCTCGCGCGCCAGTTCTCCGCCAGCGCGTGGTCCGGGCGCGACGGCGGGTCGATCAGGACCAGCGACGGGCCGGCGCCGTCGGGGGTCTCCGGCCACGGGCTGGCGTCGTCGTAGGCGAAGTCATGGATGGGGGCGCCGGCGCCGAACGCCAGCCGCAGCTGTTCGCCGCCGTTGCTGAGGTTGTCGGCCGGGTCCCATGCGCCCGCGACCGGCAGGTTGGCGCCGTAGCGGGACTGGAAGGCGGCGAGGTTCTTGACCACCACCACGCGCGCGCCGGGTGCCAGGCTGGTGACTGCGCTGCCGGAGAAGTCGAAGTCGACGCCCTTGGTGAAGCGCACGTCGGTCAGGTCGAGGGTCAGCGTGTCGCTGACGTTCTGCAGCTCGAGGAACTCGAAGTCCTGCTCGCTGCCGCCGGGCGGCGCCGGGCCGGGCGGGTTGTACATGATCTCGGTGACCATCAGGTTCTCGCGCAGCACGGCCAGGTGGTCCGGCTCGGTGGCCGTGAACTCCAGCGGCGCGCTCCAGTGGCCCCAGCGGCCGGTGGTGTCCCGGTGGCGCACCCGCGCCCGATAGGTGTGGCCGCTGCGCAGCGCCGAGCCGGGGATCGCGATGCCCGCGCCGAAGGTCGCCAGCACGCCGCTCTCCCACACCGGCGTGACCTCGTAGATGCGGTCGGCCAGCGGGTCGTAGGCCGGCGCCAGCGGGTCGGTGACCTCCCCGATCCGCCACTGCATCGCGCCGAACGTGCCCGAACCCTGCGGGTCGCTGAACGGCGTGCTGCTGAACGCCAGCCCGTCGACCGGGTAGCCGCCGGCCCCGCTGTAGCTGATCGTCGGCGTGCGCGGCAGCGTGTTGGTGTCGATGCCGTCGCTGATCGAGTCGAGGAACGCGGCGCGGCCGCCGGCCCCCACCGCGGGGTCCCACCCGAACGGGTCGGTCCAGCCGGTGAACGCGAAGTTCTTCATGTCCTGCACCTTGGCGGGCGCCCCGCCGGCGTAGTGGCCGGCCGCCCCGGTGTTGTCCGGCCAGCGCGCCATGTCCGCCTGATAGAACGGCTGGATCGCGGCGAACGCGTCGTCGATGATGTCGTCGACCGGCCCGCGGCCGCCCGCCGGGTCGCGGTACCACACCAGGTCGCGGAACTCGCGGATGTGGTTGCGGTGCTCGATCTTCATCGGGTCGCGCGACGGCTTGGGCGGCGCCCACGTCGGCGAGTCGGCGATCGGGTCGTGGTCGTGGATCGCGTTGTGGGTGTTGCACCAGCCGTTGTTCCAGTTGGGGCCGAACGAGGCGTCCCAGTCGTAGGGCATGTACCACACCTGCCCGAGGCCGTTGGTGCCCGCCGCGGGCCGGAAGTACCACAGCAGGTTCTTCACCCGGTGGCGGCCGGTCGGCTCGGTGAACACGTCGTAGTGGCGGATCGCCTCCTGCACCGCGTTGTACTTGTACCACAGCGGCATGTTGACGTAGCGCTCGATCTCGGCCTGCGGGGTGGTCTGGTGGATGTTGTAGCGGATGTTGTCGAAGTCCTCGCCGAACGCGGGGGCGCCCTTGGCCTGGTAGCGCCGCGCCGCCTCGCCGTTCTGCACCCAGTCGCTCATCTTGTAGAAGTTGCCCTTCGGCAGGCCGCGCGCCTCGAGGAAGTTGTTGCCCTCGGGCAGCTCCAGCGCCTGATAGAGGCCCCAGAAGTCGCCGCGGGCGGCGGAGTTCTCGTCGGCGTCCCGGACCACCCGGAAGTGGACGAACAGCGACTCGGGCATCGGCACGCCCTGCAGGCTCCACAGCTTGGCGGCCACCTCGTAGGGCAGGCCGAAGTCGTAGCCGCCCTTGTTGCCGAACAGGCGGTTGAACAGCAGCGACTCCCAGCGGCCGGGCAGCACGTTGCCGCGCTCGTCGCGGGCGGTCAGCCAAGTGCCCTTGGGGAAGTTGAACCGGAAGTGGCGCTTGCCGGCGCCCATGTAGCGCGAGTTGCCGCCGCGCAGGCGCGCGGCGACGTGGTCGATCACCTGGTCGCCGGCGACCAGCGTGCCGGTGAAGTTCTCGTTGCGGCGCGCGGCGAGCACCGCCAGGGCGCTGGTGTTGGGGAACTGGTCGGCCGGGGACAGGGCGAGCAGCGCGTCGAAGTCCTCCGCGCGGGTGATCCACTGATAGACGGGCAGCGACTCGAGCGCTGCCGGCCCGAACACCGTGCCGCCGCCGGCGTAGGTCGGCACCCGGTGGTAGGAGTAGGCGGCGAAGTTCCTGCGGGGGTCGTCGGGGGCCGGCACGGTGGCGGTGTTGCCGGACCGGTCGGTGGCCAGGATCCGGTAGCGGATCAGCGTGCGGTGGGGCTGTGCGGGGATGACCGCGGTGAACACGCCGTCGCCGGCGGTGTCGTGCAGCCCGCCGGCGTCGGTCATGTCCACCAGCGTCCAGTTTGCCGGGTCCTCGAACGCCGGGTTGGGCGGCGGCGGCTCGTCCGGGGCCGCGAGGACTTGCGCCACGCTCCGGGGCAGCGTGGCGGGGATGTAGTTGCCGGGGGCGCACAGCTGATAGGCGAGGCGCACGGTTTCCAGTCCCTGGGCGTCGGACACGCGCGCGGTGATCGTGAGCGGTTCCCACGGGCGTGGCGCCTGCGGTGCGTGGCGGACCTCGTGCACCGGCGGCGGGGCGTCTGCGAGCAGGGTGGAGTTGGGCGCGCCCGGGGTGCCGAGCGGGTCGGCGGGGGTGCGCAGCTCGGCGTCGACGCACAGGTCGAAGACGTTGTAGGCGCCCCAGTCCTCCTGGCTGCTGCGCAGGGCGGGCGGCTTGGCGAAGGCCTGGATGGCGAGGGTGTTGGTGCCGGGGTGGAGGACCGCGCCGGGGTCGAGCCAGGTGAACTCGCTCCACGGGTCGTTGCCGAGTTCGTAGATGCCGGTGTAGTTGAACGGGACGTCGGCGGGCGCGCCGGGCGGGAACCCGAAGCGGGCGATCTCGCTGCCGTTGACGTAGACGATCGCGGCGTCGTTGTGCATCACGCGGAAGGTGAGCGCGCGCGGGACCGGGCCGGTCACCTCGAACGTCTTGCGCAGGTAGACGCAGTGATAGGCCACCGCGAAGCCGCCGGAGTAGGTGGCCATGTCGGTGAGCTGGGTGGCGAGGGTGACGCCGGTCTCGGCGTTGTAGGCCGAGGGGTTGTCGCCGTTGACCTTGAAGAGGCCGAGCGGCGCCTGGCCGGCGGGCCAGGCGGCGTCGTCGAACGACTCGCCGCGCCATGCGGCCAGCGGTGACGAGGGCTCGGTGGTGCCCTTGAAGTACTTCCAGCCGGGGGCGCCGGCGGGCAGGAGGGTGGCGGGGGCGAATCCGGCGGTGGAGGCGCGCCAGTTGCCGCCGAGGTTGTTGTCGAACAGCGGGTTGACCAGCTCGAGCGCCGGCCCCTCGCCGTTGGGGGTGGCCGGCCATGGTGCGGACGTGGCGTAGCTCGCGCTGTCGACCAGGGTGCCGGCGGCGTCGCGCAGTTCGACCCGCTCGCCGTTGGAGCTGAGGTTGCCGCTCCACGGGCCGAGCGCGTCGATGCCGTGCCAGCTGGCGGTCACGGCCGGGTTTTCGGCGATCACGAGGAAGCCGCCGGGCGGGATCACGGTGCCGGCGGGGAACCGGTAGTCGACCGCGCCGTCGAGGCGCCAGTCCGCCACGTCGGCCGGCTCCGGGCCCGGGTTGTGGAGTTCGACGTACTCGGTGGCCTGGGTGTTGTCGGCCGGATTGTAATTCAGCTCGTTGATCACCACCGTGAGCGGCCGCGCGACCACCGGGATGGGCAGCGCCTGCTCGACGGCCAGCCCGGCGGCGTCGGTGCTGCGCACCCGGATCGAGACGGTGGTGCCGGCGTCCGCCGCGAACGCGTGGGCGGCGAGCAGCTGGCCGTCGGCGATGGTGAACCAGTCGTTGTGGGTGGCGCCGTCGCCGGCCACCAACTGATAGACGAACGAGTCGTCGGGGTTCGGGTCGGTGGTCCGCAGCCGGCCGACGAACGAGCCCGGGACCGCGTCGCTGAAGAGCACCGGCTCGCTGAGGGTCACGGCGACCGGCGGCGCGGGCGCCGGCAGCACGGTCAGGACGACGTTTGCCGGGGTGGACTGGAGCACGCCGTCGTCGGCCTGCCAGGTGAAGGTGTCGACGCCCGAGAAGCCGGCCGCCGGGGTGTAGGTCAGGTTGGGCGCGCGGCCGGAGAGCGCGCCGTGGGCCGGGCCGGCGAGGACGGCGTAGCCGAGGTCCGCCGTCTGGTAGTCGTTGGCGACCAGCGTCACCGGCACCGCAGTCTGATAGGGCACCCGCATCGCCAGCTCCTCGGCCACCGGCGCGGACCCCGGCTGCACGGTGATCGTGACCGCGGCGGTGCGCGTGACGCCCGCGGCGGTCACGGCCAGCGTGTAGGTGGTGGTCGCCGCCGGGGTGACGGTCGCGTAGCCCTCGGTGCCGGCCACGCCGCCGACCCCCTGGTCGATCGCGGCGGTGAACGCGCCGCCCGAGGGGTTGGCGATCACGTAGGACAGGCGCACCGTCCGGCCGCTCTCGATGGTGGTCGAGGGGAATGCGGTGAACGACTCGATGGCCGCGGTGGCGGGCAGGGCGTCCGGGCCGGCGGCGGTGTTGTCGGCGACCCGCTGGGCGGCCAGCGCGCGGTCCCAGATCCGGAACTCGTTGTACGCTGCCTGGGTGTTTCTGTCGCCCGACCAGTTCGAGCGCCCGAGCCAGTTGTTGTGGTCGGGGATGCTGGCGAGCAGGTGGGGGGTGTTGACGGTGGCCATCAGGTCGCCGTTCTTGTAGTAGCGGACCTGGGGGCTGCCGGAGTTGCCGTCGGAGTCGTAGACGTAGGCGAAGTGGAACTGGGTGCCGTAGCCGATGGCGTCGGCGACCACGAGGTTCTGCTCGCTGTTGTTGTACTTGATGCCCGGCACCTTGACCGTGGTGATGTCGCCCTGTTGCAGGGCGAGGAACAGGTAGGCGGTGCCCTCGAACGAGCCGCCGGGCGCGCCGATTTCGCCCGCGGTGTTGGTGCCGAAGTCGAACGCGCGCTGCCATGTGCGCGAGCGGTAGGGCTGGATGGGCGTCATCCAGCCCTCGATCGTCACCTCGTCGAGCCCGCCCAGCAGGCCGTTGGGCAGGTCGATGTAGGCCCTGGTGCCGGAGTCCCCGCCGGGCAGGGCCACCGCGGTGCCGGTGCGCGAGTAGCTGGTGCCGGAGGTGGACGCGATCACCGTCCCGTGGCGGCCCCCGACGGAGTCGATCACGGTGTCGCCGCTGGCCTCGTTGAACGACCACCGGTTGCGCAGCACGCCGGCCTTGATCATGGTGACCGCCACCGCGGCGGTGGCGCCGGTGGTCGAGTCGGTCAGGGTGTAGGTGGTGTCGGCGCCCGGGATCACGCTGACCGAGCCGGTGGCGCCCTCGACCGGCCCGACGTCCGGGGCGATCGCGATCACGTCGCCCGGGGTGACGTTCCATGACAGGACGACCTCCTGCCCGGGCAGGAACGAGGTGCGGGAGGCGGTGAACGAGGCGATTGCGCCGTCGGCGGGCGCCGCCAACGCGAGCGCGGCTGCGACGAGCCCCTGGTGGATCCGGCACGAACACCTCATCGGGCATCAAGGGTAGCAGGCCTGCGCCGGGCTGGAAAGCGGCGAAACGGCGGCGAAACGGCATCCGGTTCCAAACGGGGGTGCGGTTTGGAGTGGCGGATTGGGCGGATCGTGGGAAAGTGTCTTGAGAGGCGCGGTGCGCAACCGCCGCCGCCATTCGCCAAACCACTCACCACCGTTTGCCCGATGAACGAACACACCGACTCCTCCACCCCGCACGGGACCGCACCGGATCCCTGCACCCCGCACGGCTATCGCAGCTTCGGCGAAGCCGTCGATGCCGGTCGCCGCGCCGCCGAGGCCAAGGCGAAGACCGCCGTTCCCACGCTCAAGGACGCCCTCCAGACCGCGGCCCAGGACCTCGCCTACGGGGCGGCATTCGGCGTCTGCTTCGCCGGCTACTTCGCCCGCGAGCTGGTCCCCGAAGAGCTGCGCCGCAGCGTCGCCCGCGGGCTGAAACGCGGCCAGACGGCCGCCAAGGCGGCGGCCTCCGAGCTCCGCGGCCCGGCTGAGGCCCCGGTTGCGGCCGAGGACCCGGTTCCGGCCGAGGGCTGACCATCGAGCGTCGCCTTGATCCGGAAGAAGCGCCGGGGCCCCGATGCCGGCAGTTGCACGGCGTGGCTGAGCAACCCGGCGCCGACCCGGCTGGTAGCGACCGGCACGCCGGTCCAGCTGCCGTTGGCGCGGGTCGCGATGGTCGTCCAGCCGCCGTTGCCCGCGCCGCCCGGGTCGTCGGACGCCTGGAGTTCGAGGAGGACGTCGCGCCCGGCCTCCGGGGCGGCGAGGAACGAGAGCCGGCCGCCGCCGGGCGCATGGTCGAAGGCCAGCCGGAGGGGGTCGTCGGCCCGCAGCGGGTCCCCGGCGGCAAGGTATTCGATCAGCACCGGGGTCCGGTCGCCGTCCACGTCGACCAGGCCCGGCAGCCCGTGGCGGTCGAGGAACTCGTCCACGCTTTCGGCGACCGAGCGGGTTGAGAACAGCTCGACCACGCCGTCGGTCAGTTGGTCGGCGAGGTAGGCCGTGTATTGGAGGTCGGGCGAGACGGCCACGCCAAGGACACTGCCCCCGGCGACGAGATCCGGGTTGACCTTCACCGGCACGCCGCCCTCGTTCGCCACCCGGAAGATCTCCTCCACGCCCTGCTCATCCTGCTGGGCGGTGTAGACCACGCGCCCGCCGGCTGGGATGACCAGCCGGATGCCGGCGCCCGGGGCCAGCTCGTCGTTGAGCCGCACGGCCGGCCCGCCCGCGACCGGGACGCTGAACAGCGCGGGGATCCCGTCGGCTTCCTGGTCGGCCCGATAGATGGCCCGCGCGCCGTCGGCGGTGAGCCGGATCAGGACGTCGACGTTGCCGCCTTCAACCAGTTGGCCGTTGAGCTTGACGGCCGGCCCGCCGTTGAGCGGCACGCTGTAGAGCTCGGAGACGCCGGGGACGTCCTGGTCGGCGACGTAGACGACGCGGCTGCTGTCCGCCGTGATCCCGAACGGCACGGTCCGCAGCGGCGTCTGCACCTCGCCGCCCGGCGCCATCGTCCCGTTCAGCCGGACCGCGCTCCCGCCGGCCACCGGCACGCTGAACAGCTCGGTGACCTCGTCGGTCACCTGGTCGGCCAGATAGACGACCTGCGAGCCGTCCGGGGAGACCATGAACGGGTCCACCACGTCCCCGCCGGCGACGAGGGTGGGGTTGAGTTTCACCGCGGTGCCGCCGGCCACCGGGACGCTGAAGATCTCCAGCACGTTGTCGGTTTCCTGTTCGGCGGTGTAGATCACCCGCGAGCCGTCGGGCGTCAGCCCGAAGTCGAACACCCGGCCGCCGCTGACCAGCGGGGGGTTGAGCCGGACCGCGGCGCCGCCGGTGATGGGCACGCTGAAGAGATCGAACGTCGAGGTGCCCCGCAACGCGGTGAACACCACCCGCCCGCCGTCGGGCGTGACCAGCGGCCCGCTGGCGACGCCCCCGGTGTTGCCGCTGCCCTCGCCCAGGTTGACCCGTTCCCCGCCCGCGGCCGGCACCGCGTAGAGTTCGTGGCCCGCGCCGAAGGAGGGCAGGACGCGGAAGACCACGTGGCTGCCGTCCGGGGTGAACGCCAGGTCGCTCGCCACGTCGAAGCCGGGGTCCTGCTCGCCGTTGAGCTTCACCGCGGCGCCGCCCGTGACCGGCACGCTGAAGAGGTCGACCGTCTCGTCGGCCTCCGCATCGGCCCGATAGACGGCCCGCGCCCCGTCCGGGGTGATGTGGAACGAGAGCACGTCGCCGCCGGCGACCAGCGGGCCGTTCAGCTTCGTCGCCGCCCCGCCGCCCACGGGAACGCCGAACAGCTCGAAGACGTTGTCGGCCTCCTGGTCGGCCCGATAGACGACCATGTCGCCGCCGGGCGAGTACTGGAACGACGCCACGCCGCCGCCGGCGGTGAGCGGGCCGCTCAGTTTCACCGCGTCGGTCGTCGCGCCGCCGGCCGCGGCGCACCATGCGATCGCGACTGCCGCCAGCGATCCGCGGGCGATCGCGGAAGCCGGGCACCCGCGGTGCGGTGATCGATTGGGGGTCATGGCGCGCAGCACTGCCGGCGCCCGGTGAGCTGGGGCGGGCGCCGGGTTCAAGTGGACGGGAGAGCCGGGGCCGGGTCAAGCGGCAGGCGAGGCGGATCGCGCTTTCCGGCCCCGGATTCCGGGGTAGGATGCGGCGGTGCCGGGGGAGGGAAGACCGGGCGGCGGGGCGGTGGCTCCCGGCTGCCGCCGGAAACCGACCCCCGGGTCCGGAGGACCGGCTGCCGCTGACATGAACCGCTGCGCGTGCCTGCTTGCCGTGGTGGTCGCCGGGTGCTCGGCCCCGTCGGCCGAGCAACTGGCGCGCCAGCAGCGGCATTTCGCCGAGCGGACGCGATCGGCGGCGGTGCCGCTCGCCGCCAAGGCGCGCCACTTCGAGGCCCGCGTCCCGCTGCGCGGCCACCTGGTTGCGCAGCACCCGGTGTTCGACAACACCTGCCAGTACCTCGCGGCGATGGCCGCCAAGCGGGCCCGCCAGCCGTCGCCGGAGCTCGACCGCCGGATCGGGCTGACGATCCGCGCGCTGGCGGGGCTGCCGGACGCCGGCATCGGCACCAACGAGTTCTCCCAGCTGTTCTTCGCCTACTCCCTGATGCCGGACCACCCGGATGTCAGGTGGCACGCGCGGATCCTCAACGACCGCTTCTTCCGGCTCCACCGCGGCGCGCTGCCGGCGGAGTTCTCGGTGCTCAGGCCCTCGCGCTTCCAGCTTTCGCGCAGCCGCATCCTCGACGCGCTGGTCACCGCCGAGGCGCTGGCGGCGCTGACCGGATCCCCGGAGTCGAAGCGGTTGCTGGCGGACTGCCTCGACGCCGGTTACCTGCGCCGGATCACCCGGCTCGAGCTGGACCTCGGCGTCGCGAAGATCCCCACGAGCTCCACCGACTGGCTGAACATGGTCCGCCTGGCGACCCTCTGCCGGTTCCGGCCGGCGCCGGATTACAGGCGGGCGCTGGAGGCCCACTTCAGGGCCCACGCCGACGAGGACAACGCGCTGTTCGAGGCGCTGCACCAGCTGGTGACCGGCCGGCCGTCGCGGGCGCTGCGGATCCTCGAGGACTATCCGCTGGTCACCGACGACAGGGAGGTCTTCCACCGGCCGGCCCGCTGCCAGTTGATCAAGAACCGCTGGCACCCGCTGACCAGCGCGCCGATCCCGCTCGCACAGCGGGGCTTCGGCCCCAACATCTGGAAGCGCAACCCGTTCAAGGCGCGCGAAAACCCGGGCCGGCAGCCGACCACCCGCTACCACGGGCTCGACTTCCTGCTCGCCTATCACCTCGCCCGGATGCCGCTGGCACCACACCCCGGCTCAGCCGACGGGCCGGGCGTGGCGCCACGCTGATGGCGCGCGGGACCTGAGCGGGGGTTGCGCAGCCGGCGGGTGGTGGGGGGCGATTGGCCGTCGATTCGGCTGGCGTTTCCCAGCCGCATTGTGAGGCTTGCCGATCGGGACGGCCCGGCCCACCGATGAACTCCGGCATTCGGCTCACGATCACCAACGCGGCGGCGGCGACCCTGCTGCTGGGGGCCGTGCCGCGGCTGGACGCGGCGGTGATCGTGCCGGCGCCGGTCCTCGACAGCCGCGAGTGGACCTTCACCCTGACCAGCGTGGGGGCTGCCAGCCCGTGGTGGGTGATCCAGTTTGGCGACGACCGGTTGGACCCGGGCGATTGGCTCGGGATCTACTTTTACGAAGGCAGCGCGACCGGGGATCCGGTTTGGCAGTACGTCCGCCACAACACGTGGGACAGTTCGCTCGACGGGGTTTTCAAGTCCGACTTGACCGAGCAGGGCTTCTTTGCGGGCGGCTGGGGCACGGTGCGCTTCGAGCTTTATGCCGGCACCGTGGAGATCTGGCGGGTGCGCCTCTACACCGAAATCGGTGGCGCGAGCTACACTGCCGGCATGATGGAGCCGTTCACGCTCACGCCCGAGCCCGGCACGGTTGCGCTGGTGCTTGTCGCAGGCTGCGGCCTCGCCGCACGGCGGGGTCGCCGCGCGGCTTGATACCGGGCGACATCATCCCCGGCCAGCCGGCGGGGTGGTGGGGGGCGATCGGGCTTGGGGGTGGGATCGAATGAAGTTGAAATTCGACCACAAAACGGTTTATTTACGTCCATGATCAAGCGTGAATTGAGGGTTCGGCTTGAGGAGGCGCTGGGGGAGGAGGCGGTGGTGTTCCTGCGTGGGCCGCGGCAGGCTGGGAAGAGCACCTTGGTGCGCAGCATGGGGGGAGGCCGGGGGTATTGGAGCTTGGACGATTTGGCGACGTTGGCGGCGGCGCGGAGCGATCCTGGGGGTTTTGTGGCGGGTTTGCCGGAGCGGGTGACGATCGACGAGGTGCAGCGGGTGCCGGAGTTGCTGCTGGCGGTGAAGGAGGAGGTGGACCGGAGGCGGGTGCCGGGGCGCTTTCTGCTGACGGGCTCGGCGGAGGTGCGGGCGACCGGGGCGGTGGCGGAGTCGCTGGCGGGGCGGGTGCGGATGCTGGACCTGCTGCCGCTGAGCCAGTCGGAGATCGCCGGCGGCAGTGGGGATTGGCTCGGGCGCCTGTGGGACGGCGGGTTTGCCGGGCGGGAGTTGGCGGGGTGGGGTCGCGCGGAGCTGCTCGAGCGGTTGCTGCGGGGCGGGTTTCCGGAGGCGGTGACGCGCAAGTCGCCGGACGCCGCGCAGCGGTGGCTGCGTGGGTATGCCGACGCCCTGATCGAGCGGGACATGACCGACCTGATGCGGATCGCCGACGTGGCGCAGATGGTCCGCTTGCTGGCGCTGGCGGCAAGCCGCACGGCGACGGTGGCGAACTGTGCCGATTACGCGCGGGTGCTCGGCGTGCCGCTGACCACGCTGCGCCGCTACCTGGCGCTGGCCCAGGCGGTATACCTCTGCTTCGAACTGCCGGCGTGGGCCGGCAGCACCACGGCACGGCTCGTCCGCCAGCCGAAACTCCACCTAACCGACACCGGGGTGGCCTGCGCCTTGGCCGGAATCGACGCCCGGGCGCTCGACACCCACCCGACCCTGCCCGGCCAGATGTTAGAATCGTTCGTGGTCGGGGAGGTGCGCAAGGCGGCCGGCTGGTCGGCGGGGGGCTTCCGGCTCGCCCATTTCCGGTCGCATGCCGGGCGCGAGGTCGACCTGGTGATCGAGGCGCGGGACGGCAGCCTGTGCGGGGTGGAAGTGAAGCTGGGCGCCACCGTGCGCGCCGAGGACTTCGCCGGCCTGCGCCAGCTGCAGGCGTTGGCGGGCGCGAAGTTCCGCCACGGCTATGTCATCCACGGCGGCAGCCAGTCGCTGTCGTTCGCCCCGAACCTGCATGCCTTGCCGGTCGCGGGCCTGTGCGGGATCGCCGGCTGACGGTGCGGCGGCGGGAGGCACGGTGGCTGCCCCGTGGTTCGTCATGGTTGCTCCCGTCCTGTCAGGCCGGGGTGCGGGCGCGCTTGCGCCACGCGTCGGCGGTGACCGCGGCGACGATCACGGCGCCGGTCACCACCCGCTTCAGCGGCTCGGAGGCGCCGACTTGGGCGAGGCCGGCCTCGAGGGTGGCGATGATCAGCACGCCCAGCAGGCTGTTGACCACCGAGCCGCGGCCGCCCATCAGGCTGGTGCCGCCGATGACCACCGCGGCGATCGCCGCGAGCTCCATCCCCGCGCCGGCGTTCGGGTCGGATGAACCGAGGCGCGCGGTGTGGAACAGGGCGCCCAGCCCGGCCATGGCGCCCGCCAGCACGAACACCACGGTCTTGGCCGGGCGCGGGTCGATGCCGGCGAGCCGCACCGCGTTCTCGTTGGTGCCGATCGCCACCAGGTGGCGCCCGAACACGGTGCGCGACAGCACCAGCTGCGCGGCCGCCACCACCGCCAGCGCGACGACGAACGACGCCGGCAGGGCGAGCCCCGGCAGCGGGCGTGCCAGCGGCTCGACCACCGGGCCGAGGTACTTCGTCCGCGAGCCGGTCACCAGATAGGCGCCGCCGCGCGCCGCCTCCAGCATCCCGAGGGTGACGATGAACGATGGGATGCCCAGCCGCACGCTCAGCGCGCCGTTGACCACGCCCGCCAGCGCGCCGGTGCCCAGGCACGCCAGCGCGGCCGCCCACAGCGGCCAGTGACCGTCGGCCAGCGCCACGCCGAGCACCGCGCCGGCCAGCCCGAGCACGGACCCGACCGACAGGTCGATGCCGCCGATCACCAGCACCAGCGTCATCCCGGCGGCGACCACCGCGAGCGCGGGAATCCGCCCGGCCAGCGTGGTGAAGGTGCCGGGCGAGAGGAAATTGTCGCTCACCACGCCGAACAACAGCACCAGGCCGAGCCAGATGCCGGCCAGCGCCGCGTATTCGCCGCCGCCGCGCCAACGGTTCATGCCGTCCCCCCCGCGTGGTGGCCGCCAAAGGCCGCGGCGTTGATCCCCTCCTGCGTCCACGCGCCGGCGCGGAACTCGCCGGTCACCCGCCCCAGCGAAAGCACCACGATGCGGTCGCACAGCGCCATCAGCTCGGGCAGCTCGCTCGACACCACGAGCACCCCCTTGCCGGCGCCCGCCATGGCCCGCAGCAACGCGTGGATCGCGTCCTTCGCCGCCGCGTCGACCCCGCGCGTCGGCTCGTCGCACAGCAGCACCGCGCAGTCGCGCGCCAGCCAGCGGGCGAGCACGACCTTCTGCTGGTTGCCGCCGCTGAGCTCCACCACCGGCTGCTCGATCGACGCCCGCTGCACCGCCAGCCGGTCGCATACCGCGGCGGCCGCCGCCGCCTCGGCGCGCCGCCCGATCCACCCCCGCCGCGCGTGGCGCGCAAGCGTCGCCAGCGTGGCATTCACGCGCACCGGCCGCGGCAACAGCAGGCCGTCCCGCTTGCGGTCCTCGGGCACCAGCCCGAGCCCCGCGGCCACCGCCTCCGCCGGCCGGCGAAACCGGCGCGGCGGCCCGTCGCCCACCCTAACCGATCCGGCCCGGGCGCGATCCGCACCGATGATCGCGCGCAGCGTTTCCGTGCGCCCCGCGCCGACCAGTCCGGCCAGCCCGACGACCTCGCCGCGCATGACCGTCAGGCTGACGCCGCGCACCCGCTCGCCGGCGCGCAGGTCGGCCACGCGCAGCGCCGGGCCGCCGGCCCGGGCGCCCTCGCTGGCGGCGCGCGGCGGCAGCTCGTGGCCCGACATCTCGCGGATCAGCTGCGCCGGGGAAACGTCCGCCGCGGGATGCACGGCAATCCGGCGGCCGTCGCGCATCACCGTGACCCGGTCGGCGATGCGCCGGATCTCGTCCATGCGGTGGCTGATGTAGAGCACCCCCACGCCGTCGCGCTGGAGACGCCGGATGTTCTCGAACAGCCCCGCAATCTCCAGGTCGGTCAGCGCCGCCGTGGGCTCGTCCAGGATCAGCAGCCGGCAGGTGCGCGCCAGCGCGGCCGCAATCTCAACCAACTGCTGCTCGCCGACCCCCAGCCGGCCCGCCGGCAGCGACGGGTCCACCGCACGCAGCCCCACCCGGTCGAGCGCCGCCCGCGCCCGCGCCGCCAGCTCGCCCCGGCGCACCCAGCCCCGCCACGCCGGCAGCCGGTCGAGGAACAGGTTCTCCGCCACGCTCAGCGTGCCGATCACGTTCAACTCCTGCATCACCATCACCACCCCGGCGGCCTCCGCCGCCCGCTTGTCCCGCGGCGCGTGCCGCCGCCCGCCCAGCATCATCGTCCCCGCATCCGGCTCCAGCAGGCCGCACAGGATCCGCGCCAGCGTCGACTTGCCCGCCCCGTTGGCCCCAACCAGCGCGTGCACTTCCCCCGGCGCCAGCGCCAGCTCGAAGTCGCACAACACCGGCGCGGCGAAGCGCTTGCACAGGCCCCCGGCTTCTAACAGCATCCGGCCGCCGGCCATGGCGTCAGCGGGTGACGAGGTCGACCGGGGTGGTGCGGTCGGCGGGGGGCGAGTGGCCGTGGAGGATCTGGAGGGCGGTCTCGATGCCGAACACGGCCAGCTGGTCGCCGTGCTGGTCGGCGGTGGCGGTGACGCGCCCGTCGGCGAGCATCGGCCGGACGGCGGCGATGTTGTCGAAGCCAACCACTTTGACGGCACCGGTCTTGCCGGCGGCGGTGACGGCGGCGACCGCGCCGAGGGCCATGCTGTCGTTGGCGCACAGGATGGCCTTGAGCTGGGGGTGTTCGGTGAGCAGGGCGGCGGCGATCGCGTTGGCCTTGTCGATCTCCCACTGGCCGCTCTGGGTGCTGACGACGGTCATGCCGGCGGCGCGCATCGCGTCCTCGAATCCCAGCCGGCGCTGCTGGCCGTTGAACGCGGTGGGCACGCCCTCGATGATCGCCACCTGGCTGCCGGGGGCGAGCTGGGCGGCCAGCGCGTCGCCGACCTTGCGGGCGCCGGCACGGTTGTCGGGGCCGACGAACGGCGCCGCGAGGCCGGCCTGCCTGAGCACCTCCTGGTCGAGCCGGTTGTCGATGTTGACCACCAGCACGCCGGCGTCGCGCGCGCGCTTGAGCGCGGGCACCACCGCCTTCGAGTCGGCCGGCGCGATCACGATCGCCTGCACGCCGCGCGCCACCATCTGCTCGATCAGCGTCACCTGCTCGGCAAGGTCGGTTTCGTTCTTGATCCCGTTGACGATCAGCTCGTAGTCGCCGGCGCGCGCCGCGTGGTGGGCGCGCGCGCCGTCGGCCATGGTGCTGAAGAACTCGTTGGCGAGCGACTTCATGACCAGCGCGATGCGCGGCTTGGCGGCGGCATCCGCGGCCGGCTTCGAACGGTCGCCGCAGCCCGCAAGCGCGAGCAGCGAGGCGCCGAGCACAAGCGCCGCAGGCGGGAACGGTGGCGGTTTCATCGCTTCAGCTGCCCGATCGTCGGCGCCACCGGCAAGCCAAGTCAAGCCCGTGCAAGCCCGCCCCGGCGCTACCCCTCCTGCTCGAAGCGCCGCTGCAGGAAACGGTCCAGCCCGTCGACCAGCGCGATCCAGCTGGCCTCGATGATGCTGTCCGACACGCCCACCGTCCCCCATTCCTCGGTGCCGTCGCTGCTCACGATCAACACCCGCGTCCGCGCCGCCGTGGCGTCGTGGCCGTCCATGATCCGCACCTTGTAGTCGATCAGCGACACCGCGTCGATCACCGGATAGAACGGCCGCAGCGCCTTGCGCAGCGCGAGGTCGAGCGCGTTGACCACCCCGTTGCCCTCGGCCACCGTGTACTCCGGCTGCTGGTCGACGTAGACCTTCACCGTCGCCTCGCACACCGGCCGGTGGCCGTCCTTGTACTGCCGGTAACTGATGTGATACTCCTTGAGCTCGAACGGCTTGCGGTAGCGCCCGAGCCGGCGCCGGATCAGCAGCTCGAGCGAGCCGTCGGCCGCCTCGTAGGCGTAGCCCTGCTTCTCCAGCCCCTTGACCTGCTCGAGCAGCTTGCGCGTCTCCGGGCTGGCCTTGTCCAGCGGCAGCCCCAGTTCCTCCGCCTTGAGCAGGATGTTCGACTGGCCGCTGAGCTCGCTGACCAGGATCGCCTGCTCGTTGCCGACCTCCTCCGGCCGGATGTGCTCGTAGCTGCGCGCGACCTTGTGCACCGCGTCGACGTGCATCCCGCCCTTGTGCGAGAACGCGGTGCGGCCGACGAACGGGGCGCGGGCGAAATGCGGGTTGTTGGAGATGTCGTCGACGAAGCGCGAAAGGTCGCGCAGCTCGCGCAGCCCGGGCACCACCTGCAGGCCCAGCTTGAGCTGCAGCACCGGAATCACCGAGGTCAGGTTGCAGTTGCCGGTGCGCTCCCCGTAGCCGTTGATCGTCCCCTGCACCTGCAGCACCCCGGCCTCCACCGCCGCCAGCGCGTTGGCCACCCCGAGCTCGCAGTCATTGTGGGTGTGGATCCCAAGCCGCACCCCCGGCAGGTGCCGCCCCACCACCCCGCAGGCCTCCCGCACCGCGCCCGGCAGCGAGCCACCGTTGGTGTCGCACAACACCACCCAGTCGGCCCCACCCTCCACCGCCGCTTCAAGCGTCGCCAGCGCGTGCCCGGCGTTGTCCTTGAACCCATCGAAGAAATGCTCGGCGTCGTAGACGACCTCCCGACCGGCCGCCTTGAGGTGACGCACCGTGTCGCGAATCATCGCCCGGTTCTCCGCCGCCGTCGTCCGCAGCACCTCGACGACGTGCAGCAGCCAGCTCTTGCCGAAGATCGTGACCACCGGCGCCTCCGACTCCAGCAGCAGCCCCACCTGCCGATCGTCCCCAACCGCACGGTCCGCCCGCCGCGTCGCCCCAAACGCCGCCACCCGCGCATGCCGCCACTCCCGCCGCCCCGCCGCCGCGAAAAACTCGATGTCCTTCGGGTTCGAGCCCGGCCAGCCACCCTCGATGTAGTCAATCCCAAACTCGTCCAGCCGCTCCGCCACCCGCAGCTTGTCATGCACCGACAACTGAAAACCCTCCCCCTGCGTGCCGTCCCGCAAGGTCGTGTCGTAGATCCTCACCGCCTGGTCGCTCCCGCTCATCAGCTCCGGGCCTCAGCTCCGGGCCGCGCAGCGTAAAAGCACCCCCAGCCTTCCGCAACCCCAACTTGCCAGCCCACTTGCCACAAAAAAAAAAACGAAGACACCCATCAAATGCGGGCGGGGTGAGGGCGGTTTTGGGGAGGGTGGGGGCGATTGGGGCGGGGATCGGCCGCGCCCCGCCGGAAGTGTGACCACTTCCGCTACAAGAGAGCTTCGCGCGTTCCGGTTTCGGGGAGGGTGGAAAAACGAAGGTGGAACAAGACACCCACAAAACGAGGGGGGGAGCCTGAAAGAGGTGGAACAAGACACCCACAAAACGAGGGGGGGGGGGAGCCTGAAAGGGCCGGGCAAGCGGATGCCGGGGTCGGCTTGCTCATCGGCATGGACCGGCGGGCCGGCCAAGCGAGAACCAAGGACCACTCGTTCCCCGGCGGGCGTGGATCTCAGGCAGCATGCCTCCGGCTGCGAGGATCGGGAGGCCTACGGTGAGGGGATGGCGCGGCCGCGGTCCCCTTGCAGCAGGCGCAGGAAGAGGCCCGGCGCGGCAGGCCGGCGAGCAGCCGCGGCCGGCGCCCTAACCGGCCACGGCGTAGAGCCGGCGGGCGCCGGCGTGGCCGTGCAGCCAAGCGCGGCCGCTGGCCTGGGCCACTTCGGCCAGGCGCCGCAGCTTGCCGGCCAGGCGGCGGAACAGGCTGCCGTAGGCCGCGACGTTGTCGACCCACGCCTCGACGTCCAGGTCGAGCCGCTCGAGCAGCGGCCGCAACCGCGGGTCGATGTTCCCGCGCTTGCCCGCGCGGATCCGGCGCCCGGTCCAGTCCAGCAGTTCAAGGTAGCGTTCGGCGGTCAGGTGGGGCAGCAGCGGGGGCGGATCGGCCGCGGCGCGCGCCGGCCTGGCCGGAGCGGCCGCCCCATCCAAAGGTCCGCCGGCCGTCTGGTGGTGCGGCGCCGCGGCATCATCCTCCTCGGGCGCCGGCCCGATGCGCGCCAGCCACCGGTCGCGCCCGGCCTCGGCCCGCGCCCGCGCGACCAGGGTCGCCTGTGCCCGGTCCGGCTGCCCGCCTGCCGCTTGCGGCGCGCGTTCCAGTTGCCGGCGGGCCCGCAGCGCCACGGCGCGGTCCTGGGCGCTGGTGAACGCGCTGTCCTCGGGTGTCTCGGCGATGCCGGCACGCACCGGGTTGAGGTCGATGTAGGCCATGCATGCCAGCACGGCACCGGCGTCTTCCAGCCGCTGGCAGTTGAAGCGCCCTTCCCAGAAGTGGCCCGTGCACTCGTCCTCGCGGTTGGCGCGGCGCGCGATCGGCTCGTTGAGGCTGCGCATGAACCAGCTCAGGTTGGCCAGCCGCGTGCGGCACTGTGCGAGCTTCTCGTGGTCCCGGCACAGGGCGCGCACCGCCTCGTCCACGCCCAGCGGCGGCCTGCCCGGCGCCCGCAGGCCCGACTGGCCGGGAAACAGCCGCAGCCAGCGGCGCGCCACCTCCTCCTGGCCCCACGCGGCGGCCCGCCCCGGCAGGGTGCGCACCACCACGTGCACGTGGTTGGACATGACCGAGTAGGAGTGGATCTCCACCGCATAGAGCCCGGCCAGCTCGCGCAAGCGGTCGCGGATCCACCCCCGGCGGTGCTCGTAGTCGCGGCCCGAGTAGTTGTCGCGGCCACACAGGAAAGCGCGGCGCACGCAGCGCGAAGTGCAGTGGAACACCCCGGAGCTACCGGGGTCGACCAACAGCCTGCGGGCAGTAGCCATGGCGGGAGTTTGTTCACATGCACAGCATTTGGCAAGAAAAATCGTGCGGGATTTCGTGGGTGTCTCTCGTTTCCTTTCTTCGTCTCTTTCTTCGTTGCCGGCAACCAATCCGGTTTTGAACCGTCGCCGACCGTGGCGTCGGTTTTTGGCGTTTGGCGCCGATTTTTGTGCCGATTTTTGTTGCAATCGCGTCTCAATAGGCTCCAGTTGCCTGTGATGAGCAGCGGGGGGGTAGGGGAGGTGGCGGTGGACAGCCTGATGAGTTTGAGTCAGGCGGCGGTGGGGTGTGATTTTCGGATTCGGGTGGTGGCTGGGCCGCAGTGTGAGCGGCTGCGGGAGTTGGGGTTTTGTGAGTCGATGCGGGTGCGCAAGCTGGTGCACGGGCACAACCTGGTCTGCACCGTGTGCGGGACGCGGATGGGGTTGAGTCCGCAGTTGGCGGACCAGGTGCTGGTGGGGCCGGAGGAGGGGTGAGGGGGTCGGGCGGCAGCGAGGCGGGTGTAGCCGCGGGTTGGTCCGGGGCGGGCATGTTAGAACGAGACCACGCAGTGCCAGAGGAAGGTGTAGGCCCAGCGGTCGATGGCGGCGAGGGAGCGTTGGATGACGGCGGGGTCGCCGGTGATATCGGGCAGGCGGGCGAGTTCCTCGGCGGTGGGGACGACGGTGCCTGGGGGGCGGGGGTGTGGGGGGTGGAGGCGGGGGTCGGTGGGGGAGGGGGCGGGCTGCGGGGTGGCGGGGGGTGGGGCTGGGGCGGCCTGTGAGTAGGAGCCGTGCTGGCGGGTGTAGTCGGTGAGGGCGTGGAGGTTTTCGATGCTGGTATCGTCCTGCATGATGGCGCCGGCGTCCATGATGTAGCCGCCGTCTTGGGCGACCTCGTCGATCAGGCGGCGGCAGAAGGCGCGGACCTGCTGTGGGGTGCCGAAGCTGAGCAGGCGGTTGGGGATGCCGCCGCTGAGGGCGAACTTGTGGCCGAGCTTGTGTTTGGCGGCGAACACGTCGTCGCGGTCGCAGTGGACGATGATCGAGCCGGCGGGCAGTTCGAGGAAGGCGTCCCAGTGGTGGTGCCACTGGCCCTCGGCGTAGAACAGCGTCTGGATGCCGTCGGCCCACAGGGCCTCGATGATCGGCTTGAGCATCGGCCAGTGGAAGCGGTTGAACTGATCCGGGGTGATGAAGGGGACGCAGCCGCGGTGCAACCAGATGGTGACCGGGAGCTGGCGCTGGGGGTCGGCGCCGCTGCGGGCGATTTCGTACATGTGCGGGATCATCGCCTCGGTGGCGGCGAGCACCTTGTCGGGGCGCTCGTAGAGGTCCATGGTGAGGCCGAGGTAGCCGCGGAACTTGTCGGCGAGGATATCGAACGGGCTCTTGAGGATGCCGCAGATGGCGGAGGGCATGGCGCACTCGTCGCGCAGGCGGGCGACGGCGTGGCCGAAGGCGCCGAAGTAGTCCATGACCGCCATGCCGGCGCGCAGCCAGGCGAGGTTGTTGGCGGCGGTGTTGGGGGTGGCGGGGGCGGCGATGTGGCGGCTGGTGCGGGGCAGCCAGCGTTCGAGCAGGTAGGCAGTGGGGTCGGCGATCAGCGCGTCGTAGTCGGCGGCGGGCATCCACTCCTCGCCCTCCGGGGGTTCGAGGTATTGGAACCCGCGTTCGGGGTCGAGGCCGACGCCGGGGATGGCGTAGTAGCGGCAGCCGAGCAGCTGTGGGATCACGGCCCAGACGTAGACCATGTTAGGGACGACCGCGTCCCAGTCGAACTGGCGGGCGCAGTGGCGGACGGCCTCGAAGGCCAGCTCGTAGTCCTGGGTGACCTGCTGGCTGGTCATGCCGGCGGCCTTGGCGGCGAACTCGGCGACGAACGGCCGGATCGGGATGGCGTCGGCGCGGCCGTTGCGCAGGGTGGTGGTGTAGCGGTGCAGCCGTTGCTGATAGAGGGATGGTGAGGGTGTTTCCACGGGTACTCCTTGCGTTGCCAGTATCGGCAAGCCCGGGCCTGTTTGAACAGCCGATTCCGCGCCCGGCGGCGGGCCGGCAGGGCGGCGGGGTGCGGGCGGGCGGTTACCGGCCCGGGCGCGGGTCGTCCGGCGCCGCGTTGCGGCGGCCGTTGTGGGGTGGCCGGGGTGCGGGGGCTTGCCTGCGTGCCGGTTGGGGCGCTAGCCTGGCCGGGTTGCGATGAGAACATGTTCCTTCCCCTTGGTGCCGGTCGTGTTGGTTGGGTGCGTCCTTGGTATGGTTCCCGCGGTCCGGTGCGGGGAGCCCAACTACGACGAGGCGGCGGTGCCGGCGTATGAGTTGCCCGACCCGCTGCGGCGGGCCGACGGCTCGGTGGTCGCGGACGCGGCCGGGTGGACCGGCGGGCGGCGCGCCGAGGTGCTGCGCCTGTTCGAGGAGCACGTCTATGGCCGCAGCCCGGGGCGCCCGGAGGGGATGCGGTGCGAGCTGGTTGGAAGCACGCCCGGTGCGCTCGGCGGCGCGGCGGTGCGCAAGCAGTGGAGGATCCTGCTGACGGGTGCGGACGACGGCCCGCGGCTGGACCTGGTGGTGTGGCTTCCGCCGGCGGCGGGCAAGCCGGTGCCGGCGTTCCTTGGGCTGAACTTCAAGGGCAACCACGCGGTGACCGACGATCCGGACGTGCCCCTGCCGGTGCACGGCAGCGCCGAGCCGCGCGGCGCCGAGGCGTCGCGGTGGCCGGTGGCGACGATCGTCGGGCGCGGCTACGCGCTGGCCACCGCCTGCTACGGCGACATCGAGCCCGACCGCCCCGACGGCTGGAAGCAGGGCGTGCGGGCCGCGCTGTCGCCGGAGGGTGCCGCCACCACGTTCGCCGGCGACGCCTGGGGCGCGATCGGCGCGTGGGCGTGGGGGCTGAGCCGGGCGCTCGACTGCCTCGGGCAAGACCCGGCGATCGACGGCAAGCGGGTGGCGGTGATCGGGCACTCGCGGCTGGGCAAGACCGCGCTGTGGGCCGGCGCGTGCGACGAGCGCTTTGCGCTGGTGATCTCCAACAACTCCGGCGAGGGCGGGGCCGCGCTCGCCCGGCGGCGCTTCGGCGAGACCACCGCGGTGATCCAGAAGAGCTTCCCGCACTGGTTCTGCGGCAACTTCCGGCGCTACGCCGACCGCGAGGGCGAGCTGCCGGTCGACCAGCACGAGCTGCTCGCGCTGGTCGCGCCGCGGCCGCTCTACGTGGCGAGCGCGGAGCAGGACCAGTGGGCCGACCCGCGCGGCGAGTTCCTCGCCGCCAAGGCGGCCGGGCCGGTGTATGCGCTGTTCGGCCACGCCGGGGTGGGGGTCGACGACATGCCGCCGCCCGACCACCCGGTCGGCGGGCGCATCGGCTACCACATCCGGCGCGGCAAGCACGACGTCACCGCCTACGACTGGCAGCAGTACCTCGCGTTCGCCGACCGCTGGTGGAAGTGACGGCCAATCCTGATAGAGCATCCCGATGAAACCGCTCCCCTGCCTTGTCCTTGCCGCCGCGCTGGTGCCGGCGGCGCCGCCTGCCGCCGCCGTCCCCTGCCGGATCGAGGTGGTGGACGCCGGCAACGGGTGGCCGGTGCCGCTGGTCGAGCTGCGGACCACGCACCAGGTGCGGCTGGTGACGGACAATGCGGGGGTGATCGCCTTCGACCTGCCGGAGCTGATGGGGCGCGAGACATGGTTCGAGGTGCGCGGCCACGGCTACGAGCGCGACAAGGACGGCTTCGGGATGCGCGGCGTGCGGCTCACGCCGGAGCCGGGCAAGACGCTCCGCGTCGAGGTCAAGCGGGCGATCGTCGCCAAGCGGCTCGGCCGGCTGACCGGCGGCGGCCTGTTTGCGGAAGCCCAGCAGCTCGGCGCCGCGGACGCGCCGCCGGAGACCGGGGTGCTCGGCTGCGACTCGGTGCAGAACGCGGTCTATCATGGCAGGATGTTCTGGGGCTGGGGGGACACCACGCTGCCCCACTATCCGCTCGGCATCTTCCACATGACCGGCGCCACCACCGCGGTGCGGCCGCTGGAACGCCTCGAGCCGCCGGTGCGGCTGCGCTTCGACTACTTCACCGACGCCACGGGCCGGCCGCGCGGGGTGGCGCAGATGCCGGGCGACGGGCCGACGTGGCTGGGCGGCTACGCGGCGCTGCCGGATGCGGCGGGCCGGGAGCGGCTGGTGGCGGCGTATGCCAAGATCAAGCCGCCGCTGGACGCCTACGAGTGCGGCCTGTGCGTGTGGGACGACGCGGCGCAGGCGTTCGCGCGGCTGCGGGTGGTGTGGCGGCAGGGGGAGGGCGGCGGGCCGCGCAAGAAGCCGGTGCTGCCGGAGGGGCATGCGGCGCGGTGGCGGGACGAGGGCGGCAAGGAGTGGGTGTTGTTCGGCAATCCGCTGCCGGTGCTGCGCTGTCCGGCCACCTTCGAGGCGTGGTCCGACCCGGCGCAGTGGGAGGAGCTGGAGGCGCAGCCGGAACTGCCCGCGGCCGGCGACGGCGGGCCGGTGAAGCCGCACACCGGCTCGATCGCCTGGAACCCGTGGCGCAAGCGCTGGGTCACGGTGTTCATGCAGGCCTTCGGCAAGCCGTCCGCCTTCGGCGAGCTGTGGTATGCCGAGGCCGCCGCGCCCACCGGCCCGTGGGGGACCGCGGTCAAGGTGCTCAGCCACGACAACTACACCTTCTACAACCCGCGCCTGCACCCCGAGTTCACGCCGGCCGACTCGCCGGTGCTGCTGTTCGAGGGCACTTACACCGCCACCTTCGCCGACCGCCCGGAGCCGACGCCGCGCCACGACTACAACCAGATCCTCTATCGGCTGGACCTCGACGACCCGGCGTTGGCGCCGGCGCGCGGCGGGTAGGCCCGCCCCGCCGGTTCGCCGAAAGAGCCGCCCCGGCGCCACGTTTCCTCGCGAATGCTTCCACGTTCGCTGCCCGTCGTCGCGCTCTGCCTCGTCCCCGCCGTCCTGCCCGCCGGGAACTGGCCCCAGTGGCGCGGCCCGCTGCGCAACGGCTCGACCACCGAATCCGGCCTGCCGGAATCCTGCGACGCCTCGACCACCCTCTGGACCACCCGGCTGCCCGGTCCCGGCCACGCCACCCCCGCCGTCTGGGAGCACCGCCTGCTGGTCACCGCCGCCGAGCCCGCGTCCGACGGCGTGCTTGCCCTGTGCCTCGACGCCCGCGACGGCACCGAGCTGTGGCGCCGGCGCCTCGGCGACGATGCCAGGGCGCCCCGCAACAACGGCGCCACCCCGTCGCCGGCGACCGACGGCAGGCACGCCTGGTTCCTGTCAGGCAGCGGCGAGCTGGTCGCCCTCGGCCTCGACGGCCAGCCGTTGTGGACCCGCCACCTCGCCCGCGATTACGGCAACCTCGCCACCAAGTTCGGTTACAGTTCCAGCCCGCTGCTGTGGGACGGCCGGCTCTACGTCCAGCTGCTGCGCCGGCCGCGGGCGTACTCGGGCGCCGCCGAAGCCAACGGCGCGCTCGCCTCGCTGGTGCTCGCGCTCGACCCGTTGACCGGCAGGGAACTGTGGCGCCACGCGCGCGCGACCCCGGCAGTCGACGAATCGTGCGAGGCCTACACGACCCCGGTCCCGTTCGCCCACGGGTCGCGCAACGACCTGGTCATCCAGGGCGGCGACTGCCTGACCGGTCACGACCCGGCGACCGGCGCCGAGCGCTGGCGCTTCGGGTACAACCCGGAGCGCGAGACGAACTGGCGAGTGATCCCCTCGCCGGTCGCCGCCGGCCCGCGGCTCGTCGCCATGCTGCCGCGCGGCGGCCCGCTGGTCGCGCTGGCCGCCGGAGCCACCGGCAAGCTGGCCGCCGACGCCCCGCTCTGGACCTACGACGAACGCACCAGCGACTCGGGCAGCCCGCTGTTCTATCAGGGAACGATCTACATCCTGCAGAGCGACCGCAACGACCCGTGGCGGCGCGGCAGCAAGGGCAGCACCGGCATCTTCCTGCTCGCCGTCGACCCGGCGACCGGCCGCGAGACCGGCCGCTGCCTGGTCGCGCCCGGCGGCGCCTGGCGGGCGTCGCCGACCGGCGCCGACGGCCGCATCTATCTGTTAGGCGAGAAGGGCGAGGTGGTCGTGACCAGCGCCGGCCCGCGGCCGCGCGTCCTCTCGCGCACCGACCTCGACGACGGGCCGGCCTGCGCCACCGTGGTCGCCGCCGGCGGCCGCCTGTTCATCCGCACCGCCTCCAGGATCACCTGCTTCGCCACGACCCCCCCACCCTGATCCGCCCGCCGCCCCCCGTGGAGACGGCGCCTGCCCCGCGCAGCCCGCAGGGCGGGGCCGGGGGCCGCGGGCGCGCCGCCCTCGGCCCCCAGCCGCCCGCGCGGCCCGCCGTTCGGCTTGCCGTTCGGCTTTGACAATCCGCGGCGCGTCCGCGATGCCATGGGCGATGAAAGCGCTCCTGATGCTTGCCGCCCTCTGCGCCACCCTCGCCACCGCGCGCGCGGATGGCGGGTTCCGCCACGTGGTGATGTTCAAGTTCAAGCCGGAGGCCACCCCGGAGCAGGTCCGCGAAGTCGAGCGGACCTTCGCCGAGCTGCCGAAGAAGATCGATGCGATCCAGGACTACGAGTGGGGCACCAGCGAGAGCGTCGAGGGGCTGAACGACGGCTTCACCCACTGCTTCCTCGTCACCTTCAAGGACAAGAAGGGCCTCGAGGCCTATCTGCCGCACGCGGCCCACAAGGCGTTCGGCGCCAAACTGCGGCCGCTGCTCGAGAAGGCGCTCGTGTTCGACTACGCGGCCAGGGACACGCCCTGAGCCCGCGCCCCGCAGCGGGTGACCCAGGCCGAGAGCCGCCCGCGCGCGCGGCGCCGTGCGCGCGCCGGGGGGACAAGGACCTGTCAGGCTGGTCGCCGGGACGGCAGTCGGGGGCGCCCGCCTGATCCGCGGCCGAACCGTTCCGCCACTTCCCCCGGCTGCCTTCGCCCGCGCCACCGGCGGGCCCCTGCCGTTCGTCCATCCGGCGCGATCAAAAACCATGTGGGACACCCACCAGAAATCATGTGGGACACCCACGAATCCGACAACTCAGGGCCCTTGCCAGTCGGCGATCGGGAGCCGATCCCGGGGCATCGATTCCCCTGCCGGCAGCGAATGCCCCCGGCATTTGATGGGTGTCTCGGATGGCTTTCCCCGTGCTGGCCCCGTTCGCCTGAGCCGGCCCGCGCGCGCGGCATGCGCCCGGCCATGCAGCGGCCGCGGGGCAGTCGGGGAGACAGTCGGAGACGCCCCCGCGGCAGCCACCCGGGCCGGCCGCCGGCGCGGGCGGGGCGGGGAGTGGCGCGGCGGTGGCGCGGCGGTGGCGCGGCGGGCCTGGTCGGGGCAACTGGATGGTTTCCAAGACCATCCGCGGGGGTGCTCCGCGGGCTTGCACTCGGGATTCGGTCTGCGATCCTAGCGGCCCGTGAAGCGGATGGAAGCGGTCGTTCTAACAATCCTGGCTGGGTGTGGCGGGGCGGCCGGCGGGCTGGCGTGGCGTGGTTTGCCGGGGTTGCCGGAGGCGCGCGGGGTGGCGGGGGCGTTTGCCGGGGTATCGAACGGGGCGTTGCTGGTGGCGGGCGGGGCGAACTTTCCGCACGGGGCGCCGTGGGAGGGGGGGAGCAAGCGCTGGCACGACCGGGTGTGGGTGCTTGAGGACCCGGCGGGGGTGTGGCGCGATGCCGGGCAGCTGCCGCGGCCGTTGGCGTATGGGGTGGCGGTGACCACCGGGCGCGGGGTATTGTGCATCGGGGGCAGCGATGCGGAGCGCCACCATGCGGACTGTTTCCTGCTGCGGTGGGAGGGCGGGCGGCTGGTGACCGAGGCGCAGCCGGCGTTGCCGCGTCCGCTGGCCGAGATGGCGGGTGTGCGGCTGGGGGACACGGTGCTGCTGGCGGGCGGGAGCGAAGCGCCGGGGGGCACCAGTGCCTCCAACCGGCTGCTGGCGCTGGACCTGGGCCGGCCGGGGCAGGGGTGGGGCGAGCGCGAGCCGCTGCCGGGGCCGGGCCGGATCCTGCCGGTGGCGGCGGTGGCCGAGGGCGCGCTGTTCATCATCTCGGGGGCCGCGCTGGCGGCCGACGACGCCGGCCGGCCGGTGCGCACCTACCTGCGCGACGCGTGGCGCTACGCGCCGGGGGCAGGCTGGCGGGCGGTGGCCGGGCCGCCGCGGGCGGCGGTCGGCGCGCCCTCGCCGGCGCCGGTTGCCGGGGGCGGGCAACTGCTGGTGATCGGCGGTGACGACGGCAGCCTGGCGGCGTTCGAGCCGAAGTCGCTGCATCCGGGGTTCAGCCGGGAGGTGCTCGCCTACGACCCCGGCGCCGACCGCTGGGGCGCGGTGGCGGCGCTGCCCGACCCCTTCCACGCGCCGGTCACCACCACGACGGCGGTGTGGCGCGCCCGGACCGTCATTCCCAGCGGCGAGATCCGCCCGGCGGTGCGCACGCCGCAGGTGCTCGCCCTCGGCGAGACAGTTTCCACCGACCCTCCCAACCGATGAATCCCCGGCTCCACGGCCTCGTCGCCGCCACCCACACCCCGTTCCACCCCGATGGCTCGCTCGCCCCGGAGGTGGTGCCCCTGCAGGCCGCCCACCTCGCCGCGCGCGGGATCACCACCGTCTTCATCACCGGCTCGACCGGCGAGTCCCACTCGCTGACCCGCGACGAGCGGCTGGCGATCTACGACGCATGGGCCCACGCCGGCCCGGCGTGCGGGCTGCGGGTGGTCGCCCACGCCGGCAGCAACTGCCTCGCGGACGCCAGGGTGTTCGCCGCGGCCGCGGCCGAGCGCGGGTTCCACGCGGTGGCCGCGCTCGCGCCGTCGTACTTCAAGCCGGCCGACCTCGCGACGCTGGTCGAGTGGTGCGCGGCGATCGCCGCCGCCGCGCCGGGGCTGCCGTTCTACTACTACGACATCCCGGCGCTGACCGGGGTGAGCTTTCCGATGGACCGCTTTCTAACAGCTGCCGGCGGGCGGGTGGCGACGCTGGCGGGGATCAAGTTCACGAACGACGACCTTGGGGCGTATGGGCGGTGCCTGGCGGTGGGTGGGGGGCGGTATGACCTGCCGTGGGGGGTGGACGAGCGGCTGTTAGAGGCGCTGGGGGCGGGGGCGCGCGGGGCGGTGGGGTCGTCGTACAACTTTGCGGCGCAGCTGTATCACGACCTGATCGCGGCGTTCGAGCGGGGGGAGGAGGGGCCGGCGCGGGAGTTGCAGCGGCGGGCGGTGGCGGTGATCGAGGCGCTGGCGGCGGTTGGCTACATGGGCGCGGCGAAGGCGCTGATGGGGCGGCTGGGGGTGCCGGTGGGGCCGGCGCGGCTGCCGTTGGGCAATCCGACGCCGGGGCAGCTCGAGGGGGTGTGGCGGCGGCTGGAGGGGATCGAGCCGGGGCTGGTGGCGGCGGCGGCGTGAGGGCCGTCAGTTGTAGATCCAGGCGGCGATGCCGACGACGACGAGGGCGGCGATGAAGGCCCAGAGGTAGACGAGGGTGGTGCTGGTGGCGGCGCGGCCGGTTTGTTGGAGGCGGTCGTAGCGGCCGCGCATCTTGCCCTTGCGCAGGAAGCCGTCGTAGTGGCGCTGGAGGAGGTGGGTTTCGACCTGGCGCATGACGTCGAGGAGCACGCCGACGAGGATGAGCAGGGAGGTGCCGCCGAAGAACTGGGTGACGAGGGGCGGCAGGTTGAGGGCCTTCTGGATGAGGCCCGGGAGGACGAAGATGATGGTGAGGAAGATGGCGCCGGCGAAGGTGAGCCGGCTCATGGTGAAGTCGATGAACTCGGCGGTCGGCTTGCCGGGGCGGACGCCGGGGATGTAGCCGCCGTTGCGCTTGAGGTCCTCGGCGATCTGGGACGGCTGGAACATGGTGGCGACCCAGAAGTAGGTGAAGAAGAAGATCATCAGGCCGGCGAGGACGAAGTACCAGACGCCGCTGGTCAGCGCGTATTGGAGGCGGGTGGCCCACTCCTTGCCCTGGAAGATCCACTGGATGAGCATTGCGGGCAGGGCGAGCACGGCGGAGGCGAAGATGATCGGCATCACGCCGGCATAGTTGACCTTGAGCGGGAGGTACTGGGTTTGGCCGCCGAACATCTTGCGGCCGACGACGCGCTTGGCGTATTGGATGGCGATCCGGCGCTGGCCCTGGGTGATGGCGATCACGGCGGCGACGACCAGCAGCAGGAAGGCGATCAGGAGGACGAGGATGAGGGAGTTGAACGGGCTGCCGGTGACGTTGACGACGAACGAGTTCCAGGCCTGGACGAGGGCGCCGGGCAGGGCGGAGATGATGTTGACCGTGATGATCAGGGAGATGCCGTTGCCGATGCCGCGCTCGGTGATGCGGTCGCCGATCCACATCAGCAGCATGGTGGCCGAGACGATCGTCAGCACGGTGAGGAACACCCACTGGATCGTGGGGTCGGGGACCAGCGGCCGGCCGACGTCGGTGATGCCGCTGAGGTAGAAGATCTGCTCGGGGTGCTTGAGCGACTGGGCGAGCATGATGCCCTGGACCAGGGCGATGCCGATGGTCAGGTAGCGGGTGTACTGGTTGATCTTCTGGCGTCCGCCCTCCTCGCGGGCCATGCGGGCGAGCTTGGGCACCACCGCGGTCATCAGCTGGACCATGATGGAGGCGGAGATGTAGGGCATGATGCCCAGGGCGAACAGGCCGCACTGTTCGAGGCCGCCGCCTGAGAACACGGTGAGCAGGGCGCCGACGGCGGCGGCGGGGTTGCTGCCCTGCTCCTTCATGCGCAGGCTGAGCCACTCATCGATCACCGTGGCGTCGACGCCGGGCAGGGTGATGTAGACGCCGAGCCTGACGATCACGATCATCGCCAGGGTGAAGAGGATGCGGTCCCGCAGCTCGGGGACGCGCCAGGTGTTCGCAAATGCGGAGATCATGTCGGGAACGGCGGCGGGGAGGAGGGCTGGGGCGGAGGGCTGGGGAGAAAGGTGCGGGGCGGGCGGGTGCGGGGCGGGCGGGCCGGCGGGCGCCGTGGTGGCGGCGGCGGGGTGGTGGTCAGGCGGGCTGTTCGACGCTGCCGCCGGCCTGTTCGATCTTGGCGCGGGCCGAGGCGCTGACGCGGGCGAGGCGGACGGTGAGCTGCTTGGCGAGCTCGCCGTTGCCGAGGACCTTGACGGCGTCGCAGCGGCCGGTGACCAGGCGGGCGGCGCGCAGCGCGGGCTCGTCGACGGTGGCGCCGTCGGCGAACGCCTTGTCGAGCTGGGCGACGTTGACGACGGCGACCACGGCGCGGAAGGCGACGTTGCTGAAGCCCTTCTTGGGCAGGCGGCGGCTGAGCGGCATCTGGCCGCCCTCGAAGCCGGGGCGGATCCTGCCGCCGGAGCGGGCGCGCTGGCCCTTGGTGCCGCGGCCGCAGGTCTTGCCGGTGCCGGAGCTTTCGCCGGCGCCGAGGCGCTTGGTGCGGTGCTTGGCGCCCTGGTTCGGCTTGATCGAGTGAAGTTTCATGGTCTCGGGAGTTTCAAGTTTGAAGTTTCAAGTTTGAAGTTCCAAGTGTTCAGTTAGAAGGTGCCCTGCGCGAAGTCCCGGCGCTCATTGAACCCGAACACTTGCGACTTGAAACTTGAAACTTGAAACTTACTTGACGGTCTTCTTGCCGCGGGAGTTGAGGACCTGGTCGCGGGTGCGGAGCAGGGAGAGGGCCTTGAGGGTGGCGCGGACGACGTTGGCGTGGTTGTTGGAGCCGAGCGACTTGGCGAGGACGTCGCGGATGCCGACGGCCTCGCAGACGGCGCGCACGCCGCCGCCGGCGATCACGCCGGTGCCCGGGGAGGCGGGCTTGAGGAGCACCTTGCCGCCGCCGAACTCGGCGTAGATCTCGTGCGGGATGGTGCCGTCGGTGATCTGCATCGGGTGGAGGTTCTTGCGGGCGGAGTCGCCGGCCTTGCGGATTGCCTCGGAGACCTCCTTGGCCTTGCCGAAGCCGAAGCCGACGCGGCCGAGGTGGTTGCCGCACACGACGAGGGCGGAGAAGCTGAAGCGGCGGCCGCCCTTGACGACCTTGGCGCAGCGGTTGATGAACACGACCTTCTCGCTGAGCTCGTTGCCGTCGGCGTCGGTGGCGGGGGCCGGGGGTGCGTCGCGGCGCGGGCCGCGCGGGCCGCGGCCATCGCGGCGCGGGCCGTGGTCGCCGCGGGGCTGGCGGAAGTGGGAGTCCGGCGTGGGTTCGCCGGCGGGCGGAACCGGGGCGGCGGTTTGGTCGGGGTTCTCGGTGGTCACCATGTTGCTGTGCGGATCAGACGTTAGAACTCGAGGCCCTCGGAGCGGGCCGCATCGGCGAGGGCCTTGATCTTGCCGTGGTAGAGGTGGCCGCCGCGGTCGAAGACGACGGTCTTGACGCCGCCGGCGGTGGCGCGGCTGGCGACCAGCTGGCCGACGCGGGCGGCGCAGGCGACGTTGGACGCCGGGGACTCGATCTCGTGATCGAGGGTGGAGGCGGCGAACAGGGTGCGGCCGGCGGCGTCGTCGATGATCTGGGCGTAGACGTGCTGGTTGGAGTAGTGGACGGCGAGGCGCGGGCGGGCCGGGGTGCCGGCGACCTTCCTGCGGATGCGGCGGTGGATGCGCCGGCGGGACGCGCTGCGGGACAATTTGCTCATGGCCGGGGTGGGTTGGGGGTTGGCGGCTGGGGTTACTTGCCGACGGTCTTGCCTTCCTTGTGGCGGACGTATTCGCCGACGTAGCGGACGCCCTTGCCCTTGTAGGGTTCGGGCGGGTGATAGGCGCGCACGTCGGCGGCGAACTGGCCGACCTGCTGCTTGTCGATGCCCTCGACGCGGATCCTGGTGTTGTCGGTGACGGTGACGGTGATGCCGTCGGGGATGGGGTGCAACAGCGGAAACGAGCGGCCGAGGGAGAGGTCGAGGTCGCGGCCCTTGACGGTGGCGCGGAAGCCGACGCCCTGGATCTCGAGGTCCTTGGTGAAGCCGCGGGAGACGCCGGTGACCATGTTGGAGAGCAGGGTGCGGATGGTGCCGTGGAGGGCGCGGTGGCGGCGTTGCTCGGTGGCGCGGCGGACGAGCAGGCAGCCCGGCTGGGGGTCGAGGGTGACGCCCTCGGGCAGGGTGAGGCTGAGGGTGCCCTTGGGTCCGGTGACGGACACCGCGGGGCCGTCGACGGCGATGGCGACCTGGTCGGGGAGGGGGATTGGCTTGAGACCGATGCGTGACATGGCGGGAGCTGTTGGAGGCGGGTGGGGGCTACCAGACGAAGGCGAGCAGCTCGCCGCCGAGGTTGTGGCGGCGGGCGCGGGCGCCGGTCATGAGGCCGCGCGGGGTGGAGACGATGGAGATGCCGAGGCCGTTGAGGACCTGGGGGATGTCGGAGGCGCCGACGTAGCGGCGGCGGCCGGGGCGCGAGACGCGCTTGAGGTCGGTGAGGACCGGGCGGCCGTCGGCGTATTTCACCCGGACCTTGAGAACGGGGAACTTGCCGGTGGTGACCACCTCGTGGCCCCAGATGTAGCCTTCCTGCTCGAGGATGCCGGCGATGTCGGCCTTGATCCTGGAGTGGGGGGCGGAGAACTCCTCGAGGCCGGCGCGGCAGGCGTTCTTGAAGCGGGTTAGGAAGTCGGCGACCGGGTCGTTGAGAACGGGCATGGGATCGGGGTCGGTTGGGGATTGCGGGTTCAGTCGGCGGCGGCGGCGGGCTCGGGGGTGGAGGCGGGGGCGTCGTCGCGCTTGAGGTCGCGGAACGGCAGGCCGAGTTCCTCGAGCAGGGCGCGGCCCTCGGCGTCGGTGCGGCCGGTGGTGACGAACACGACGTCGAAGCCGATCGGGCGCTTGATCTGGTCGAGTTCGATCTCGGGGAAGACGGACTGGTCGTTGAAGCCGCAGGCGTAGTTGCCGCGGCCGTCGAAGGCCTTGGGCGGCAGGCCGCGGAAGTCGCGGATGTTGGGGCAGGTGACGTTGATGAAGCGGTCGAGGAACTCCCACATGCGGGGGCCGCGGAGGGTGACGCGGGCGCCGACGGGCTCGCCGGCGCGGACCTTGAAGTTGGACACGCTCTTGCGGGCGAAGGCGATCGACGGCTTCTGGCCGGTGATGCGGGCGATCTCGGCGACCGCGTCATCGACGGCGGCCTTGCGGTCCTGCTGGGAGCCCATGCCGGAGGTGACGACGATCTTCTCGAGGCGCGGGACCTGGTGGGGGTTGGTGGCGCCCAGCTTCCGCTTGAGGGCGGGCACCGCCTGTTGCTGGTAGTGGGTGAGGAGTCTTGGTTGCATGGCTGGCGGGTCGGGGCGGGGGCGGACTAACTGATTTTCCTGACGTTGGAGGCGTGGATCGGGCCGTCGCGTTCGATGAGGCCCCCCTGGGGGTGCTGTTCGGACTTGCGGACCGCCTTCTTGATCCTGCGGACGCCCTCGACGACGACCTGGCAGGAGGCGGCGCGCACCTCGAGCACGGTGCCGCGCTTGCCCTTGTGGTTGCCGGCGATGACTTCGACTTCATCGCCCTTCTTGACGTGGCAGCTGGGCTTCATGGGGTGGTGGGTGGCGGGTGGTGGGAGGGGCGGGGCGGAGGAGACGGAGGAAATGGACGGAACGGGGGATTAGAGGACCTCTGGGGCGAGGGAGATGATTTTCATGAACTTCTTCTCGCGCAGTTCGCGGGCGACGGGGCCGAAGATGCGGGTGCCGCGGGGGTTGCCGTCCTTGTCGATGAGCACGCAGGCGTTGTTGTCGAAGCGCAGGACCGAGCCGTCGGGGCGGCGGATCGGGGCGGCGGTGCGGACGATGACGGCCTGGACGACGCTGCCCTTCTTGACCGAGGCGGTGGGGATGGAATCGCGGACGTGGGCGGTGATGACATCGCCGATGTGGGCGGTGCGGGTGCGCTTGCCGATGACGCCGATCATCTTGGCGGAGCGGGCGCCGGTGTTGTCGGCGACGGTGAGCTTGGTTTCCATCTGGATCATGGCCGGGGACGGGCTGGGGTTGGGCGGGCGGGCGGAGCGGGCGGGCGAGGGAGGGGCAATTAGCGGCCGATGACCTGGGCGAGGGACCAGCGCTTGAGCTTGGAGAGGGGGCGGGTTTCGACGATGCGGACGCGGTCGCCGAGGGTGGCCTGGTTTTGTTCGTCGTGGACGTAGTATTTCTTGGAGCGCTTGACGATCTTCTTGAGGCGCGGGTGGGGGACGCGGGCGACGTGCTCGACGACGATGGTCTTGTCCATCCTGGTCGAGACGACGATGCCGAAGCGGGTCTTGCGCCGGGCGTCGGCGGCGGCGGGATCGGGTTGGGTGTCGCTCATGGGGTGGGGCTGGTTAGTTGGCGGCCTGGCGGCGGCGTTCGGCGAGGATCGTGCGCACGCGGGCGGTCTGGCGGCGGACGAGGCGGATGCGGGCGGTGTTTTCGAGCTGGCCGGTGGCCTGTTGGAGGCGGAGGTTGAGGGCTTCCTGCCGGAGGTCGAGCAGGCGGACGCGGAGTTCGTCGGTGGTCAGCTCGCGGATTTCCTTGGACTTGGTCTCGGGCATGGCGGTGGGGAGGGTGGCGTGGTCAGGCGTGGGGGTTGCGGGCGAGGAAGCGGGTGGAGATGCCGATCTTGTAGGAGGCGAGGCGGAGGGCCTCGCGGGCGAGGGACTCGGGCACGCCGGCGATTTCGAACAGGACGAGGCCTGGGCGGACGACGGCGACCCAGCCCTCGACCGGGCCCTTGCCCTTGCCCATGCGGGTTTCCGGGGGGCGGCCGGTGAAGGACTTGTGGGGGAAGACGCGGATCCAGACCTTGCCCTTGCGCTTGAGGTGGCGGTTCATGGCGACGCGGCAGGCCTCGATCTGGCGGTTGGACAGCCAGCCGCGGTCGAGGGCCTGGAGGCCGAAGTCGCCGAAGCTGACCTCGACGCCGCGGGTGGCGACGCCGGCGCGGGAGCCGCGGTGCACCTTGCGGAACTTGACACGTTTGGGCATCAGGGACATGGCTCAGTCCTCCTGGGAGTGGGTGGTGGGGATGGGTGGGCGGGGTGGTGGGCGGGCGGGGTCAGGCGCGGGGTGGGCGGCGGCCTGGGCGGCCCGGGGGCGGCTTGGTTTCGTCGTCCTTCTTGTTGACCCAGCACTTGACGCCGATGACGCCGTAGAGGGTGCGGGCTTCGGCGAAGCCGTAGTCGATCGGGACGCGGAGGGTCTGGAGGGGGACCTTGCCCTCGCGGTACCACTCGGCGCGGGCGATATCGGCGCCGCCGAGGCGGCCGGCGCAGCGGATGCGGATGCCCTCGGCGCCGAAGTCCATGGCGGTCTGGACGGCGCGTTTCATGGCGCGGCGGAAGGAGATGCGGCGTTCGAGCTGGATGGCGACGTTTTCGGCGACCAGCTGGGCGTCGAGTTCGGGCTTGCGGATCTCGACGATGTCGATCTTGACCTGGGCGCCGCCGCAGATGTCGGAGATGTCCTTGGTCATGCGGTCGATCGCCTCGCCCTTGCGGCCGATGACGAGGCCGGGGCGGGAGGTGTGGAGGGTGACGCGGGCGCTGTTCCAGGCGCGTTCGATGACGACCTTGGAGAGGGCGGCGGACTGGAGGTTGCGGCGGAGGTAGGCGCGGATGGCGATGTCCTCGTGGAGCTTGGCCGCGTAGTCCTTGCCGGCGGCGAACCACTTGGAGCGCCACTCCTTGTTGACGGCGAGGCGGAAGCCGATCGGATTGATTTTCTGACCCATGGCGGAGACGGTGGTGGTTAGGCGTGGGGGGTGGGGCGGTCAGGCTTCGGCGGCGTCGGTGGTGGCGGCGGCGGCCTTGGCCTCGGCGAGGGTGATCTGGATGTGTGAGCTGCGCTTGCGGATCGGGGAGGCGGAGCCGCGGGCGCGGGGCATGAAGCGGCGGAGGGTGGGTCCGGCGCCGATCACGGCCTCCTTGACGACGAGGTTGTCGGCGGCGAGCTCGAAGTTGTTCTCGGCGTCGGCGATGGCGGTCTTGAGCGTCTTGCCGATCAGCACGGCGGCCTTGCGCGGGGTGAAGTTGAGGACGTCGAGGGCGCTGGAGACGGGCAGACCCTGGATTTCGCGGGCGACCTCGCGGGCCTTCTTCGGGGAGATCCTGACGTAGCGGGAGATGCTGGTGACTTCCATCGGTGTGGGGCGGTGGGGGTTGCGGGCGGGTCCGGGGCTGGGGTCAGCGGGTGGTTTCGAGGATGGCGGCGTCGCCGATGCGGGCCTGTTCGTCGGGGTTTTCGAGCGTCTCGATGAAGGCGCCGCAGACGTCGTCGCGGACATCGGAGAGGATGGCGCGGCCGAACGGGCGGTCGCCGCGCAGCAGGCGGAAGGTCATGCCGATGCGGGCGCCGGCGTTGCGGCCGACGTTGAGGACGAGCAGGCCGCTGCGGCGGTCGATGCTGACGATGCGGGCGCCTTGGAGGCTGCCGGTCCGGACGTCGGGGCGGGGCTTGTGGCGCAGGCCGGTGACGGCGTCAAGCTCGCGCAGGGCGGTTTCGACGCGCATGCGGGCGTCGGGGTCGGCGACGACGGCCTGGCGGAGGTAGTCGCCGATGGCGGCGGCGAGGCTGGTGGCGGCGGTTTCGAGGGTGCGGACGCGGTCGTTGAGCACCTCGATGTCGGCGGCGGCGCGGACGAGGCGCTGGTCGCCGACGTCGAACAGGTTGTGGCCGAGGGCCTCGAGGCGGGTGCGGATGGAGGCGAGGGTTTCGGTGGCCTCGTGTTCGCGGCGGCGGGACTCGACGAGGGCCTCGCGCAGGGAGGCGTTCTGTTGTTCGAGGGTGGCGAGGCGGTCGGCGAGGGCGGCGGGGGGTTCGGGGGGCGGGTCGGCGGCGCACCACGCCGGGGCGGCGCAGCCGAGGGCGGCGGCGAGCAGGGCGAGGTGGCGGGTGGTGGGCATGGGTGGGGCGGTGGGGGCGGTTATTTTTTGCCGATGCCGCCGTGGGCGCGGAAGATGCGGGTGGTGGAGAACTCGCCGAGCTTGTGGCCGACCATGTTTTCGGTGACGTAGACGGGCACGAAGGTCTTGCCGTTGTGGACGACGAAGTTGAGGCCGACGAAGTCGGGGGTGATCATCGACTTGCGGCTCCAGGTCTTGATCGGCTTGTGGTCGCCGGCGGCGACCGCCTTGTCGATCTTGGCGAGGAGGTTCTGGTCGACGAACGGGCCTTTCTTGAGCGAGCGTGGCATGGTGGCGGGAGTGAGGGTTGGCGTGGGGGGGTCAGCGGCGCTTGTTCTTGCGGTGCTGGACGATGAAGCGGTTGCTGGGCTTCTTGCGCTTGCGGGTTTTCTGGCCGCGGACGTGGCCCCAGGGGCTGGTGAGGTGCTGGCGGCCGCCGCCGGACTTGGACTTGCCCTCGCCGCCGCCGTTGGGGTGGTCGACGGGGTTCATGCACATCCCGCGGACGGTTGGGCGGATGCCGAGCCAGCGGGTGCGGCCGGCCTTGCCGGAGCTTTCGTTCATGTGGTCGCGGTTGCCGACCTGGCCGACGGTGCAGAAGCAGTTCTCGTTGAAGCGGCGGATCTCGCCGGACGGCAGCTTGACCAGGGCGTAGCCGCCCTCGCGGTTGGAGAGGACGGCCTGCTGGCCGGCGGCGCGGGCGACCTTGCCGCCGCCGCCGGGCACCAGCTCGATGTTGTGGATGGCGGTGCCGAGGGGGACGCTGCGCAGCGGCATGGCGTTGCCGGGCTTGGGGTCGACGCGCTGGCCGGCGACGACGCTGGCGCCGACCTTGAGGCCGACCGGGCAGAGGATGTAGGCCTTTTCGCCGTCGGGGTAGGCGATCAGGGCGATGCGGCAGGTGCGGTTGGGGTCGTACTCGATCGCGACGACGGTGGCGGGATCGTCGTGGCGGCGACGCTTGAAGTCGATCAGCCGGTAGTGGCGCTTGTGGCCGCCGCCGACGTGGCGGCAGGTGATGCGGCCGGCGTTGTTGCGGCCGCCGCTGCGCTTGAGCGGTTCGAGGAGGTGCTTTTCCGGGGCGGCCTTGGTGATTTCCTCGAAGGTCGGCAGGACCCGGTAGCGGGTCGACGGGGTGATCGGGCGTGGAGTTTTGAGGGGCATGGCTCGCGGTGCGGGGTGCGGGTTTGAGGCGTGCGGGACTGCGGCGGGCGGCGCGGGGTCAGACGAGTTCGAGCGATTCGCCCTCCTTGAGCCGGACGATCGCCTTCTTCCAGTGGGCGGTGCGGCCGGCGTCGGCGCGGCGGCGGCGTTTCTGCTTGCCCTGGAAGTTGCAGGTGCGGACGTCCACGACCTTCTTGCCGAACAGTTTTTCGACGGCGCGCTTGATCTGGATCTTGTTGGCGCGGCGGTCGACCTCGAGCACGACCTCGTTGTGCTTCTCCTGGAGCATCGTCGCCTTCTCGCTGAGGTGGACGTTGCGGATGACCTGATAGATGTCGTTCATGGCGTGGGGGCGGTCAGGCGGTGCGTGCGGCGAGGGTTTCGAGGGCGTCCTCGACGAGGATGACGGCGTCGGCGTGGAGGAGCTGGGCGACGTTGACCTCGGCGGCGGTGATCAGGAGCACGCCGCGGACGTTGCGGCCGGCGAGGTAGGTGGGCGGGTCGAAGGAGTTGGCGACGACGAGCACCTTGCGGGCGTCGGTGAGCTGGCGCACGGCGGCGACGAACGCCTTGGTCTTGCCGTCGGGGATGGAGAACGACTGGGCGAGGTGGACGGCGCCGGCGCGGATCTGGTCGCCGAGGGTGCGGCGCAGGGCGAGGCGGCGGACCTTCTTGGAGACCTTCTGGGAGTAGTCGCGGGGGCGGGGGCCGAAGACGGTGCCGCCGCCGGTGAAGATGGGGGCGCGCTTGTCGCCGTGGCGGGCGTTGCCGGTGCCCTTCTGGCGGAAGATCTTGCGGTTGTTGCCGCGGACCTCGCCGCGGGTCTTGGTGTTGGCGCTGCCGGTGCGGCGGTTGGCCTGATAGGCGACGATCAGGTCGTGGACCGCCTGGCCGCCCTTGTCCGGGTCGGCGAGCCGGATGGACGCCGCGGCGGCGTCGTCGGTGGAGAATGGTTTGGCAGTCATGGGGTGGGTGGCGGTGCGGGGACGGGTGGGGGGGCGCTCAACCGGCGGCGGCGGGGGTGGCGGGGGCTTCGGCGGCGGGGGCTGGGGCGGGTTTCTTCTTGGCGGGGCGGACGACGAGGTAGGCGCCGACGGCGCCGGGGACGGCGCCGGAGACGAGGATCACGCCGTCATCGGGGCGGACCTGGACGACCCTGAGGTTCTGGATGGTGCGGCGGAAGTTGCCGTGCTGGCCGGGCATGCAGCGGTTTTTCCAGACGCGGCCCGGGGTGGAGCCGGCGGCGATCGAGCCGGTGCGGCGGTGCATCATCGAGCCGTGGGTCATGCGCAGGCCGCCGAAGTGGTGGCGTTTGACGGCGCCCTGGAAGCCCTTGCCCTTGGTGGTGCCGATCACGTCGACCCACTGGCCGGGCTGGAAGAGGTCGGGGCCGGGGTGGGGTGCGGCGGGGTCGGGCGCGGGTTCGTCCGGGGTGAGGCGGAACTCGCGGACCAGGCGCTTGGGGGGCGACTGGTGCTTGGCGAAGTGGCCGGCGGCGGGTTTGTTGACCCGTTGTTCCTTCTGGTCGGCGTAGGCGGCCTGGACGGCGTCGTAGCCGTCGGAGGCGGTGGTTTTGCGCTGGAGGAACACGTTGCCGGCGACGTGGATCACGGTGACGGGGGTCATGCTGCCGGCCTCCGGGTCGAAGACGCGGGTCATGCCGAGTTTTTTGCCGAGTAGTCCGATGGGCATGGCGGGGAGGGGGTCAGATGCGGATGGTGATGTCGACACCGGCGGGGAGGTTGAGCTTCTTGAGCTCGTCGACGGTGCGGGCGGTGGGATCGACGATGTCGAGCATGCGCTTGTGGGTGCGGATCTCGAACTGCTCGGCGGACTTCTTGTTGACGTGGACCGAGCGGTTGACGCTGAACTTTTCGATCCGGGTGGGCAGGGGGATCGGGCCGGCGACCTTGGCGCCGGTGCGTTTGGCGGTTTCGACGATCTCCTGGGCGGAGCGGTCGATGGCGCGGTGGTCGTAGGCGCGGAGCCGGATGCGGATCTTCTGGTTTTGCATGGTTGGAAGGGGGCGGCGGGTCAGGGGACGCGGTCGCTGACGATTTCCTCGACGATGTTCTGGGGGACTTCCTGGAAGTGGGAGGGTTCCATCGAGTAGGAGGCGCGGCCGCTGGAGAGGGTGCGCACGGCGGTCGAGTAGCCGAACATCTCCTTGAGCGGGACGTGGGCCTTGACGATGGCGAGGTTGCTCTTGGCCTCGATGTGCTGGATGTGGCCGCGGCGGCGGTTGAGGTCGCCCATCACGTCGCCCTGGTATTGCTCGGGGGTGGCGACCTCGACCGACATGATCGGCTCGAGGAGGACGGACCTGGCTTTGCGGAAGCCGTCCTTCATGGCGAAGATGGCGGCCATCTTGAAGGCGTTCTCGTTGGAATCGACCTCGTGGTAGGAGCCGTCGAGGACGTCGACGTGGACGTCGACGACGGGGTAGCCGGCGACGACGCCGTTGGTCATCGCCTCGTTGACGCCGGCGAAGACGGCGTTGATGTATTCCTTGGGGATGGCGCCGCCGACGACCTTGTTGTCGATGGTCAGGCCCTGGCCGCGCTGGTTGGGCTTGAGGGCGAGGACGACGTGGCCGTATTGGCCGCGGCCGCCGGTTTGCTTGACGAGCTTGCCCTCGCCGCCGGCGTCGATGCTGATGGTTTCGCGGTAGGCGATCTGTGGGGCGCCGGTGCTGGCCTCGACGTTGAACTCGCGCTTGATGCGGTCGACGATGATCTCGAGGTGGAGTTCGCCCATGCCGGAGATGATCGTCTGGCCGGTGTCGGGGTCGGTCTTGACCTGGAAGGTGGGGTCTTCCTCGGAGAGGCGCTGGAGGGCGGTGGCGAGTTTTTCCTGGTCGGCCTTGGTTTTCGGCTCGACGGCCATGCTGATGACCGGCTCGGGGAAGGTGGGGGGCTCGAGGAGGATCTCGTGGTTGTCGGCGGCGAGGGTGTCGCCGGTGGTGACGTTGCGGATGCCGACCATGGCGGCGATGTCGCCGGCGAAGCAGGCCTCGACGTCGGTGTGCTGGTCGGACTGGATCTGGATCAGGCGGCCGACGCGCTCGCGCTTGCGGGTGCGGGGGTTGTAGACGACGTCGCCCTTGGCGATGGTGCCGGAGTAGACGCGGAAGAAGAGGAGTTTGCCGACGAAGCGGTCGGCCCAGAGCTTGAAGGCGAGGGAGACGAAGCGGGCGGAGTCGTCGGTGGGGGCCTCGATCGTGAGCGATTCGTCGTCGGGGTGCATGCCGGCGGCGGGGGGGATGTCGAGGGGGCTGGGGAGGTAGTCGACGACGGCGTCGAGGAGGCACTGGATGCCCTTGTTCTTGAACGCGGAGCCGCCGGCGACGGGGACGACCTTGTTGGCGACGGTGGCGCGGCGCAGGGCGAGCTTGAGGTCGCGGGCGGAGAGCTGTTCCTCCTTGAGGTATTTTTCGGCGAGCTGCTCGTCGACGTCGACGAGGGTGTCGACGAGGGCGGCGTGGGCGGCGTCGGCGGCCATGGCGAGGTCGCCGTGGAGGTCGCCGACCTGGTAGGTTGAGCCGAAGATGTCGTCGTCGTTGAACAGGATCGACTTGCGGTTGACGACGTCGAGCAGGCCCTTGAGCTGGTCTTCGGCGCCGATCGGGATGAGGATCGGCACGGCGCGGGCGTCGAGCTTGTCGCGGAGTTCGCGGACGACGCGCTGGAAGTCGGCGCCGACGCGGTCCATCTTGTTGACGAACACGATCCGGGGGACGCTGTACTTGGTGGCCTGGCGCCAGACGGTTTCGGTCTGGGGCTGGACGCCGGCGACGCCGCAGAAGACGACGATGGCGCCGTCGAGGACGCGCAGGGAGCGTTCGACCTCGGCGGTGAAGTCGACGTGGCCCGGGGTGTCGATGATGTTGATCCGGTGCTTCTGGTCGACGAACAGCTTGACGAGGTCGGATTCGGCGCGCTGCCACCACTCGGTGGTGACGGCGGCGGCGGTGATGGTGATGCCGCGTTCGCGTTCCTGGGCCATCCAGTCGGTGGTGGCGGCGCCGTCGTGGACCTCACCGATCTTGTGGATCATGCCGGTGTAGAACAGGATCCGCTCGGTGAGCGTGGTCTTCCCCGCATCGATGTGGGCGGCGATGCCGATGTTGCGGATCCGCTCGAGCGGACAGGCGCGCTTGGGGCTGGAAGACTTGGAGGCCATTGCTGACCGTGGGCGGCGGGGCGGGGCGGCTGGGGGGCGGGGCGGGGTTACCAGCGGAAGTGGGCGAAGGCGCGGTTGGCCTGGGCCATCTTGTGGACGTCGTCGCGCTTGCGGACGGCGCTGCCGGTGTTGTTGGCGGCGTCCTTGAGTTCGTTGGCGAGCGCGACGTGCATCGGGGTGCCCTTGCGGTTGCGGGCGAAGGAGACGATCCAGCGCATGGCGAGGGACTCGGAGCGGCCGGGAGCGACCTCGAGCGGGACCTGATAGGTGGCGCCGCCGACGCGGCGGCTCTTGACCTCGACGCGGGGCTTCGAGTTTTCAACCGCGCGGATGACGATCTCGAGCGGGTCGACGGTGTCGACGCCCTCGTTGGCGCGGTCGATGGCGGCGTAGACGATGCGCTCGGCGAGCGAGCGCTTGCCCTCGCGCATCACGCGGCTGATCAGCTTGCCGACGACCTGGCTGTCGTAGCGTGGGTCGCGGGTCTCGGGCTTGTCGTAGACTCTCTTGCGGCGGGCCATGGTGGGGAGCGGGAAGGGGTGACTGGGGCGGGCGGGTTACTTGGCGGCCTTCGGGCGCTTGGCGCCGTATTTCGAGCGGCTCTGGCGGCGCTTGTCGACGCCGAGGGTGTCGAGGGTGCCGCGGACGATGTGGTAGCGGACGCCCGGCAGGTCCTTGACGCGGCCGCCGCGGACGAGGACGATCGAGTGTTCCTGGAGGTTGTGGCCCTCGCCGCCGATGTAGGCGATGACCTCGTAGCCGTTGGTGAGGCGCACCTTGGCGACCTTGCGCAGGGCCGAATTCGGCTTCTTGGGGGTGCGGGTCATCACCTGCAGGCACACGCCGCGACGTTGCGGGCACGAGGTGAGAGCCGGGGACTTGGACTTCTCGACGGGGACCTTGCGTCCCTTGCGCACGAGTTGGTTGATGGTCGGCATGAATCCTGCGTTGGTTCGGGGTTGTCACCGGGGTGCACCCAAGACCGGCGAGATCCCTCGCAGGAGCCTGTTATCCGGAGCTGCACCCGATAGTTTGCCTGACGAGGTGTCCGGGATCGCTGCCGCGAAGGCGCCGGACACGATGTGGGGGGGCGAATATAGGGGGGAGCCCCGGGCTGACAAGCGCGATTTTTTGTTCTTTCTCAGATTTTCCGGCGGGCAGCGCGGCGGACGCGGTGGGCGGGCGCCGGGCCACCGCGCGGCAGCGGCTCCGGGATCCGTTCAAGGCGGGGGGATTGTGCAAAAAAACGGTTCCTCGGCCGGATTGCCGGCGGGGCGCTGCGGGCGTGACGGAGCGCAGAGCCCGTAGCCGCGTTCGTGAAAACGCGGGCGCGGAGGAGCTTGGGGGGGGGCGTGGGGCGGCGGCTGGGGAATCGGGGGAGTTCGAGACACCCATGAAGAGGGGGAGTTCGAGACACCCATGAAAGCCTGGGCGGCTTGGGCGTGGGCGTCGGGGCTGGGGGAGCGTGGTTTTTGTGGGTGTCTGGGGTTTGTCTGGGGTTTGTGGGGTTTGGTCGGGTTTGGCGAGGGTTTGGGTGGGGTGGGGTATCAGGGTGGGGGTTGGGAGACCTTGAGGCGGGCGAAGAGGGTGGGGTGGCCTGGGGGGAGGGTGAAGGAGATGGTGGTGGGGTTGTCGACGGTTGGGGTGACGGGGGACCAGGAGGCGGGGTTGAGGGTGGGGGAGGTTTCGATGGTCCATGTGACGTCGCCGCTGAACGCGGCGGCGGGGCCCTTGGAGAAGCGGAGGGTGAGGCCGTCGAGGGCGGCGGGTGGGGGATTGGGGATGGCTGGGGTGAGGCCGAGGGCGTATTCGAGCAGGTTGTCGAGGCCGTCGTGGTCGGGATCGGCGTTGGGGGGTTGGCCGGGGATGCCGTTGGCGGCGGCCCATGCGAGGTAGCCTGGGGAGGGTTCGTTGTCGGTGATGTCGATGGTGGCGGAGGCGTTGAGGCAGCCTGAGGCGTGGGCGCGGACGGTGAGCGTCCGGGTGCCGTCGGGGAGTGCGTTGTCCTGGGGGGTGAGGGTGGCGGTGGTTGAGGATTCGCCGGAGCTGATGAGGGCGGGGCTGGCGGCCTGGAGTTGGGAGGGGTCGGAGGGTTCGAGGTGGACGATGACGTCGCGGGTGGCGGGGGTGGGCAGGGAGACGGTGGCGATGGCTGGGGGGCCGTCTTCGGGGACCGAGGGGACGTCGATGGTGAGGTTGAGCGGGGTGGAGGTGACGAGGAACGGGCTGCCGTCGGTTTTGCAGCCGGGGGAGAAGGGGGCTGGGCCGGCCATGGTATGGAGGATGTAGCCGCTGGTCGGGTTGGCGTCGGTGGCCAGGGTGAGTGAGCCGGCGGAGGGCAGGGCGGTTTGGTCGGGCAGGAGCACGCCGTGGTATTCCCCCTCGCCCTCGATGTCGCTGAGCAGGCTGATGGAGTCGCCGGTGTCCTCGAGGCCGAGGCCGCCGGTTCCGGCGCCGTTGGCGAACTGGATTTCGGCGGTGCCGAAGGCGTCGGGGCGGGTGCCTTGGTCGAGGTTGCCGCCGCCGAAGACGACGAGCGCCTGGCCGCTTTCGAGGAGGGTGCCTTGGGGGAAGGTGTGGAGGGTGCCGCGCGAGCTGCTGCGGAGCTGGAGGTCGTCGAGCTGGAGGGGTTGGGGGCTGACGTTGACGATCTCGATGAACTCGTCGGTGCTGGCGGGGCTGGTGGTGTCGGCGGTGCCGTCGCCGTTGGCGTCGAGCAGGGAGGCGTTGACGGCGTAGTAGACCTCGTTGATGACGAGGGTGAAGGCGTCGAGGCCGGCGTCGGTGACGGTGATTTCGGCGGTATCCGGGGTCAGTCCGATGGCCGAGGCGGTGATGGCGACCGTCTGGCTGCCGTCCGGCCAGGCGTCGTCGACGATATCGACGTCGAAGGTTGCGGAGGCTTGGCCGTTGGGGATGGTGACGATGCCGAGCGCGGTGGCCTCGCTGCTGTCGGAGGTGCTGACGAACACCTCGAGGTCGCCGAGGGGCGAGCCGGAGCGGGTGACGGTGCCGATGATGGCGGCGGTGCCGGCGGTTTCGGCGACGGTGGTCTGGTCGAATGCCAGGGTGAGGCTTTGGACCGTGCCGCCGGTTTGGAAGGGGGTGTTGCTGAACGGGATGTCCGGCGGGTTGCCGCCGGTGCTCTGGTCGCCCTCGCCGTCGTCGGTGATCCAGTTGGCGGGGTCGGCGATCAGCGGCAGGTAGGCGGCGAGCGTGGGCTGGCCGGTGCGCGGGCCGGTGTAGGCGAGCACGTCGTCGTCGCCGGCGAGGAACACGGCGTTGCCGGTGCCGGCGGTCAATCCGGAGCCGGCGAGGTTGTTGCCGGTGTTGGCGACGGTGCTGTTGCCGAGGGCGGCGAGCAGCACCGTGGGGCTGGCGGGGTCGGGGCCTTGGTAGGCGATCACCGCCTCGTTGCTGTCGGCGAGGTCGCAGGAGCCGAAGCGGGTGCCGATCGAGCCGTGGTTGTCGAGGTCGCGCGGGTTGCTGTTGATCGTGATCAGCCTGACCACCGTGCCGGCCGGCAGGCCGCCGAGGGGTGAGATCCAGGCGAAGCCGCCCTCGTTGCTGGTGAACGCCCCGCCCGCGCCTGGCGGCTGGCCGTTCCACTGGTTGTCGGTGAAGTAGATCACCTCGAGGGCGGGGATCGGCGTCAGGGCCACGAACGCCACGCTGTCGTCGCCGTCGGCATTGAAGCCGACCAGTGCGATCTCGCCGGGGGCGAGGGCGGCGGAGGCACCGCCACCGGGCAGGCAGGCGGCGGCAAGGCAGGTCAGAAGGGCGCGGTTCATCGGTGGAAAGTGGGAAGGATCAAATGAAGTTCAAGGTTTTTGTATCACCCGGCATCCTGAAGGAAAATCCCAAAATCGGGCAGCGGCGGGTGGTGTGGGGCGCGGATGGTGCGGCGCGGGGCCTGGGATGGGGGGGGTCTGGGCCGGCGGGTGGCAGCCACAGCGTCCGCGCCCGGCGTCCTTTTTGGGGTTCTTCGACAGGATTGCTGTGGATGGGCGTGGGTGATTGGCGGCGATTGCCGATTGACCGCAGAGGGCGCGGAGGACCGCAGAGAGCGCAGAGCTTGGAACGGAATGCCAGGTCCGGAAAGCCGGAATCCCCGGCCGCGTGCGGCATCTCCGGCGGTTTCCACCCAATCTCCTGTCTTCCTCTGCGCTCTCAGGGCCCTCTGCTCCCTCTGCGGTTGCCTGGCGTGCGCCGCGCCCTCGCCAGCGAAACTGACGAAGAGCCCTTTTTGGGCTAGGGGGTGAGCAAGAAGCCCCCGGTCGCGCGGGGGCGGCCGGGGGCTTGGGTTTGGGGTGGGTTTTGGTGGGTGCGGGAGCTTACTCGTAATTGAGGTCGAGGCGTGCGAAGAGCTTCTTGGGCACGGTGCCGGCGGTGCGCTGGACGGTGACGGTGACGAACTCGTAGCCGGGGTTGGCGGGGTCCGGGGTGGGGTTGGCGTTGTTTGGGGTGAGGGTGACGCGGAGGCCGCCGGCGGTTTCGCCGCTGTTGGTCCAGGTGACGAGGTTGGTCGACCACTGATAGGTTTCGATCACGTAGGGGCGGTTGACCGGGCGGCGGTGCTGGAAGGTGAAGGAGCCGGCGGCGGCGGGGGTGGCGTTGATGAATGCCGAGGCTTCGGTGCCGGCCACGCCCGGGTTGCTGTTGAAGAAGTACCATTCGACGCCGTTCCAGTAGCCGTCGAGGTCGGGGTCGCTGTTGAAGTAGACGTAGCCGTCGAGCTGGCTGGCGTAGAGGGCGATCCAGGCGTCGTAGTCGAGGCCGCCGGAGCCGAGGGTGAAGGCGGTGGTGTCGAACGGCAGGTCCGGGGGGATGGCGTCGTAGCTCTGGTCGCCGGAGGCGTCCTGCCATGCCCAGCGGTTGGTGGTGTCTCCGATCGGGCCGAGGTAGTTGGCGAATGCCGGCTGGTCGGAGCGGGAGCCGGTGAAGGCCGCGATGTCGGCGCCGACGGGGAGGTAGACGGCGTGGGCGGCACCCAGGCCGGTGCCGTCGATCGAGTCGAGCTCGTGGTTGGCGATGGCGGCGACGAAGCCGGTGGGGGTGATGGCGGTTCCCTGATAGGCGTAGAGCGTCTCGCCGGAGGCGCCGAGGTTGAACGAGCCGGAGACGGCGGCGGCGCCGATGCTGGCGGCCAGCAGGGACGAATTGCTGGCGTTGTTGATGACGACCACGGTGCCGGCGGCGACCGGGGTGGGCGGGGAGGTCCAGGTGACGACGCCCTCGTTCAGTTCATTCCATGTGCCGCCGGCGCCGACCGTGCCGCCGTTCCACTCGTTGTCGGTGAAGTGGACGGTGGTGTCGGCGGGGATCTCGGCGAGGGCGACGAAGGCGAAGTCGTCGTTGCCGTCGGCGTTGTAGGCGATGAACGCGAGGTCGCCGGGGACGAGGGTGGGCGGGGGTGCGACGTCGCCGTCGTCCTGCACGGTGACTTGGAAGGTGGCGGTCTTGAAGCCGACGACCGCGGCGGTGATGGTGACGAGCTTGTCGCCGTCCGGCTCCGAGTCATCGACGGCGGTGACGCCGAAGTCGACCGACGTGAGGCCCTCGGGGATTTCGACCGTCGGCGGAACGGCGGCCTCCGAGGTGTCCGAGCTCGAGAGCGTGACGGTCACCGGGCCGACCGCGCCGGCGGGCAGGGTGACGGTGCCGGTGGCGGCGACGCCGGGGGGGCTTTCCGGGAATGCGGCCGGGGTGATGGTGAGGGCGAGCGGGTCGAGGGCGACGAACTCGCTGCCATCGACCTTGAAGCCGGGCGAGTAGTCGCCCACGGCGTCGGGGACGGTGTTGTGGAGGACCATGGCGCCGGGGGTCAGGTCCGGGTTGAGGTTGATCGAGACGCCGTAGTCGGGCGGGCCGAAGCTGACGCTGGTGACCAGGGTGTTGTAGATGTCGCGGATCGTCACCGAGTCGCCGTCGTTGTTGAGTCCGAGCTGGTTGGTGGAGGTGGTTTGGACCAGCGCGCTGCCGAAGATGGCGGGGTTGCCGCCGGCGAACACCACGATCGCGCAGCCGACCGGCAGCACGGTTCCCTCCGGGAAGGTGTGGCGGGGTTGGCCCGAATCGGAGAGCGTCCAGCCCGAGATATCGAGCACGGTGCCGGAGGTGTTGACGAGTTCGACGAACTCGTCCTCGGTGGTGCTGGCGGTCCCGTCGCCGTTGGCATCGGTGCTGCTGGTGGGGGCGGCGAGGATCTCGTTGATGACCAGCGCGGCCACGTCGCCGTCGTCCTGCACGGTGATCACCTTGGAATCGTCGGTGTGGCCGGCCGCCGAGACCTGCACGGTGGCGGTCTGGTCGCCGTCGGAGAGGCTGTCGTCGACGGCGGTGACGGTGAAGTTGGCCGACGCGGACTCGGCGGGGATCACCACGCTGGCGGGCGCGGTGGCGACGCTCGGGTCGGAGACCGAGATCGTGACCGTCAGCGGGTCGGCGAAAGGCGGCGTGCCCGAGCGCGTGACCGTGGCCGTCGAGGTGCTCGACGGGCCGCTCTCGACGATCGTGTCGGGCACCAGCGCGAGCGCCAGCGTGCCGGGGGCGGCCTCCGACCAGCCGACACTCACATCGTCGATCGCAAGCCCGTGGTCGGTGCCCGAGTGGTTCTCATCCGACCAGCGCAGCATCACGTATTCGCCGGGCGCCACGGTGATCGCGACGGTGGCGGAGACGGCGGTGAAGTTGGGGGCAGCGTTGCCGTCGAGGGCGCCGGCGGTGCCGCCGGTCACCGGGCTGGTGAAATCGAGCGAGGCGATCGCGGTCCAACCCGTGGCGTAGAACGGATCCGGGGTCAGGTCGGTGATCGGGCTGGTGGAGACCTGATAGAAGAAGGTCACGGCCTGGGCCGCGGCGGCGCTGTTGCGCCACTGCTCGCCGCGATAAGCGACCGAGTTGATCGTCACCGGGTTGGCCCCGGTGTTCTGGAACTGGACGCCCCAGGCGAAATGCCCGGCCGCCGCATTGCCCGAGCCGAGCGACCCGAGCGCGCGCTCGGTGGCATCGGTCGAGCCGTAGCTGTAGAGATTGCCGGCGGTTGCCGTGCCGTTGTCGGCCGCGATCGTGGTGCCGCTGCCGCTGCGCTGGGCGTACCACGCGGCGATCGTGGAGTCGTCGGTCCACGGGTTGGTCGTCCCTGAACTCGGCAGGGTGTTGAAGTCTTGAGTGTAGGAGCCGGTGCCGGTGATGGGGATCGGCGCGGCGTGGGCGAGCGTGCTGGCGAGGCACGCGGCGAGGGTGGTGGCGAGGGAACGGGTCTTCATGAGTTGTCCGGAGGTTGGGGCTTGGCGGGGGCGGTTGAGAGGCCGGGTCGGCGCAAGCCATAGCACCGGCACCGGGAACGCCAACCCTGAATCGGGCGGTCGGTTTGCCGGACCGGTGACCATTTCGTCACGCCGGGAAAGGTTGGGAAACAACGGGCCGCCAGCGTGAGCAATGCGCCGCGGCTTGCCAAGCGGGCAGATCATGGCTAATGAATGCGGATTATCAATGTTGGATGGGGGTTTCGACCCCTTGGCGTGGCGCCGGGGTTGGGGGAGGGGGTCAGGGGTCGACGCGCAGGCGGACGAAGCCGCGGGCGGTGGGGGAGGGAGGCAGGTCGACGGAGACCGAGTCGAAGCCTGGGAGGTGGGGGTGGAGGTGGCGCCGGGGGTGATGTGCGCGGGCCACAGGGCGATTGCGGGCACGCGCAGGCCGCCCTCCCATGCATCGCGCTTGATGCCGTCCATGCCGGCGTAGGAGCGGAAGAAGGTGGGGTCCTGGGTGTAGGTGCCGCCGGTGCCGGACTCGTTGTGGGGGCCGTTGTCGGAGGTGAAGACGAGCAGGGTGTTGTCGGCGATGCCGAGGTCGGCGGTGAGGATGAAGAGGATGTTGGGGCGCGGGGCGGCGGCGGTCGCGGCGGCCGCACCGAGCAGGGCGGCGAGCAGGAAGGGTAGGCGGGACATGGGGTCAATGAACCTGGAAACGGGAACAGGAACCGGGGATAACGAGGATTTCGAGGATTATCAAAGGGTTGCGAACAAGCTTCCGATCATCCGTTGGGTGTGGGCATCACGCTTGCCAACTCATTCTGAATCAACGTAATCCCCGCAATCCCCGGTTCACATTTCCGAATTCAGGCTGAAGGGAGTGGGAGTGAGCCGATGCGATACTGGCACGCATCAGGAATCGTGAAGTCGGGCATCCCCGGCAGGTGCGCAGGATTGACCACAGCGGTGCCGGGAGCGCGGGGAAGAGGAGTTAGGATCATCCAAGATCGTGAGGCTCCTTCAATGATCCCACCGCGGGGTGTGAGGGCGATGGATGGATCAGGGGGCGCCTGACAGGTCGGCGCGCAGGCGCACGAACAGGCGCGGGGTGGTGCCTGCGGTGACGGTGGCGGTGGCGGTGACGACGTCGTTGTCGGGGGCGTTGTTGTCGATGCGGGAGTTTTCGGCGATCGTGACGGTGACGCCGGCGCCGTTGTCGGCGCCGCTGGCGAACCAGCTGACGAGGTCGGCCGACCACTCGTAGGCGGCGCTGACATCGGTTGGGATCGCGTTGCTCTCGGAGTGGGTGAAGGTGAGGCTCGCCGGGGTGGCGGAGGCGCCGGTCAGGCCGGGGGTGGGGGCGGACGGGTCGGTGCCGAGGAAGCTCTCGGCGCCGTTGGCGATGCCGTCGCCGTCGGGGTCGTCGGCGAAGCCGGCCTGGCCGCCGACGCCGGGGAAGCCGGCGATCCATGCGAGGTAGTCGTCGGCGGGCACGCCCGGATAGATGCCGAGTGCGCTCCACTGGCGTGCGACGACGAGGTTGTCCCACTGGACGGCGCCGGTGCCGCCGGAGGCGAGGCGCACGCCGGTGGTCCAGTTGCCGATGGTGAACGGGGTGGATGCGAGCGGGGGCGGCTCGAGGCCGGTCAGGTCGGGGTTGACCCAGAGGGACATCAGGTCGTTGCGGTAGTCGATCTTGCAGACCAGGGTGTAGGTTTTGCCGGGGACCGGGGCGATGCCGGTGTAGACCGAGGTGGGGGCGGGGGCGCCGATTGAGAACTCGAAGTTGCCGGAGGCCGGGTTGGGGGCGCCGACGACGCCGACGAAGGTGCGCTCGGAGCCGAAGTCATAGGCGCTGATGCCCGACCACGAGGCGCCGGCGCTGCGGGTCATGTCGGCGCGGAAGTAGACGACCTGGGCGTCGGAGCCGCCGGGGTCCTGGTTGAAGCGGCCGCTCCACTCGTCGCCGTTGACGACGACGCCCTCGCCCGGGCCGTTGAACTCGCGCTTGGCGCCGCTGTTGTTGGTGATCAGGGCGCCGCCGGAGACCGTGGGGGCGCCGAACACGACGTCGTAGTCCGAGTTGCTGCCGGTATGGCCGATGAAGGCGTCGTTGACCAAGGTGTTGTCGAAGTCGAAGCCGGTGCCGCCGGCGAGGTCGGCGACCGGGCCGTCGGCGTAGCCGCTGAAGTCGTCGGCGCCGATGAGCGCGCGGTCGCCGCCGAACAGGCTGGCGGGGTCGGTGGGGTCGGTGGCGTAGAGGAGCTCGGCCCCGTCGCCGCCGCCGTCGCCGTCGGTATCGGCCCGGGTCGGGTCGGTGACGAAGCCGTCGTAGCCGGCGACGATTTCCTCGTCGTCGAAGATGCCGTCGTCATCGGTGTCGTTCTTGCACGGGTTGGTGGGGTCTCCGGGCGGGGCGCCGAGGACGCTGGCGGTGTAGGGGTTGAGGGTGCCGTTGACCTCCTGGCCGTCGTCGAGGCCGTCGGCGTCGGTGTCGGCGAAGAGCGGGTCGGTGCCGGCGGCCTGCTCCTCGATTGCGGTGAGGCTGTCGGCGTCGCTGTTGGCGGCCGAGTCGTCGGTGCCGACGGCGTACCCGTAGAGGGTTTCCCAGCTGTCGCGCAGGCCGTCGGCGTCGGTGTCGGTGGCTGGGGTGGAGAGGGCCTGCCAAGTGGTGGCGACGACCAGTTCGTCGAAGTAGGCGGCGCCGGGGTTGCCGGAGGCGAGGCGGATGCCGGTGGCGTTGAAGGCGGGGAGGTTGGCCATGGTGGCGAGGCCGTCGGGCGGGCCTTCGGGCTGGCCGAGGTCGGGATCGACCCAGATCGAGACCGTGCCGGTGGCGAAGTCGGCCTTGGCGACGACGAGGTAGTCGCGATGGTCGAGCGGGGCGATGCCGGTCCAGATCATGTTGGAGCCGATCACCAGCGTGGCGTTCGATTGCTGGATGCCGAACTCGAGGGCGCCGGAGGCGGGGTTGGGACTATTGGGCACGCCGACGAAGCAGCGCTCGCCGCCGAAGTCAAAGAGGCTGACGCCGGAGTAGCTGACGTTCTGGTCGCGGCGCAGCAGGTAGCGGTAGTAGAGCACGTCGCTTGAGCCGCCCTCGAAGCGGCCCTCGCGTTCGTCGTTGCCGAGGGTGTCGCCCTCGACCGGGCCGTTGAACTCGCGCTTGAGGGAGGCGCCGTTGGCGGAAACGATGCGGCCGCAGCGGACCAGCGGGGCGCCGGCGAGGACGGTCCAGTCGGAGGTGGTGCCGGTGTGGCCGAAGGCCGGGTTGCCTTCCAGCGAGTTGTCGAAGTCGAAGAACTCGCCGCCGGTGAGCCCCGTGGGCGAGCCGTCGAAGTAGTCGAAGTGTTCGATGCCGATGATCGTGCCGTTGGGGATGACGGGGATCGAGGCGGGGTTGGTGGGGTCGCCGCCATAGAGGGTTTCGACGCCGTCCTTGTAGCTGTCGTTGTCGGTGTCGGCGTCGTTCGGGTCGGTGACGTAGGAATCGGCGCCGGGGGCGACTTCCTCGCCGTCCTGGATCCCGTCGTTGTCGCTGTCCGGGTCGTAGGGGTCGGTGGGGTCGCCGGGCGGGGTGCCGGGCACGCCGTTGGTGAACGGGTTTTGGGAGCCGTTCATCTCGGCTGAGTCTAGCAGGCCGTCGCCATCCGAGTCGGTGGGGGCGTCCGGGCGGGAGCCGCGCTGGAACTCCTCCAGGTTGCTCAGGCCGTCGACGTCGGGGTCGCCGTCCGGGCCGTTGTCCGGGTTGGTGGAGCCGTCGTCGGCGGGATCGAGCCCGTAGCGGCGTTCCCAGCCGTCGGCCAGGCCGTCGGCATCGGCGTCCCAGGCGGCGGCGCTCTCGAAGTCGGTGGAGACCATCAGGTTCTGGATCCGCGAGGCGCCGGTGCCGTTGCCGGCGCGCAGGGTGATGGTGTCGGCGGCCATGTTGCTGGTTGCAGCGACCTGCGGCACGCCGGTTTGGGAGGTCTCGCCGACGCCGGCCAGAGGGTTGATCCACAGCGTGAGGTTGTCGTTGGCGGCGGCGTTGAACTGGACCTTGAGGACCATGCGGACCGGCACGCCGACGACGTATGGGGTGGCGGGGACGACGTCGGCGGTGATTCCGCCGGCGATGCCGTAGACCAGCGGGTTCCACGCGTTGCCGGCGCCTGAGCGCTCGGTGGTGCCGTAGTAGAACCACAGGCCGCCGAAGTAGCCGCCGGTGCCGGTTTCGCCGGCGTTGTCGGTGACCGTCCAGTCGAAGCCGAAGTAGTAGGTGCCGCTGGCGTTCGAGTCGGCGAGCAGGGTGCCGTTGCCGGCGGGGTTGGCGGTGAGCCAGTCTTCGAGGTCGTTGGCGGTGTTGATCAGCACCGTGCCGGTGCCGCCGCCGGTGTGGTCGACGGGGCCGATGCGCCAGTCGACCGCCTGTCCGTGGAGTGCGGCGGTGGCGAGCAGGGCCGCGAGCAGTGAGCATGCCTTGGATTTCATGGGGGTGGGGTTTGGGTGGTGGCGAGCGGTCCGGTGGGGTTGGGCGCCGGCTTGCGGGAGCAGCAGGTGGTTCCAGCAGCCGGCCGGGCGGGGATGCATGGAGATCTCGACATGTGGCTCACTCGGAAAGCGGCAGCGGGGGCGGCGAGTCGCCCAGCAGCGAGCCGCTGAGCAGCGGGGGCGGGGCCTCGTCTTCCAGCAGCAGGGTGGAGCGCAGGTCGCCGAGGGCGCGCTCGGAGCTGGCCATGCTTTCGGCGATGCTGTCGATCTGGATCCCGAGGTCGTCGGGGGCGCGGCTGGTCATGCCGACCTCGTTGATGTGCTCGATGCGCTGTTCGGTCTTGTCCAGCTCGGCGACCAGCAGGTCGCGGCTCTCGACCGCGGCGGCGTGGTTTTCGAGCCGGCTGCGGATCGCGTCGCGCTTTTCGGCGAGCGAGTGGACGAGTCGTTCGGGGCGCTTGGCGGCGGTGGCGGCGGCGAGTTCCTGATCGGCGGCGGCGAGCTGGCTGCGGAGCGCGGCCTCGTCGGTTTGGGCGAGGAAGCGGTCGATGCCGCTCTTGTGGTGGAGCAGGCGGAGGAACAGCCAGAGCATTTTCTCGAGCGACTCGCTGCGCAGTGCGCTGGCCACCGGCTTGGAGTCGGCGGTTTCGAGGTGGTGGCGGAGCTGGTCGAACTCGACGCAGCGCTGGCGCAGGCGGCGGAAGCGGTCGGCGTCGGGGGGCGCGAGAAACGAGAGCGTCTGTTGGAGCTTGGTGCGGGCGGCCAGCTCGGCGGCCTGGCGTTCGCGGGCGAGGGCGTCGCCGCGCAGCACGTTGAGGAAGCGGCGGTTGGTACCGAGGAAGCCGAGGTAGGCGAGTTCGCCGGCGGCGACGATCGGCAGGGCGACGTCCGGGTGGCCGGAGAGCAACGCGACCGCGGTGCCGGCCCCGAGCACCAGCAGGTGCCAGTGCCACTTGAAGGCGCGCTTCAGTCCGGCGAGGAAGGAATCGGCCATGGGGAGGAGGCTTAGCAGGGCGGGGGCGGCTTGTCAGGCGGGAAGGTGGGGGGAAGGGTGAGGGTGAGGGTGAGGGACGTAAGGGACCTAAGGGACCTAAGGGACTTAAGGGGGGTGGGGCGGCTCATGCGGGGTTGCCTGCGACCCGCACGTGTTCGAGTTGTTCGAGCAGGGCGGTGATTTCGAACACGCGCTCCTGGAACGCGGGTTCGCGGCGCATTTCGCGGGCCGGGCGGTCGGGCGGCGGCACCTGTTCCTGATGGAGGATGGTGCCGGGCGAGTTGCTGAAGATGTGGACGCGGTCGCCGAGGAACACCGCCTCGGCGATGTCGTGGGTGACGAAGAACACGGTGGCCTGGAGGTCGCGCCACAGGCGCACGAGCAGGTCCTGCATGTCCTGGCGGGTCACCGGGTCGAGCGCGCCGAACGGCTCGTCCATCAGGATGATCCGCGGCTCGAGGATCAGGGTGCGGGCGAGGGCGACGCGCTGGCGCATGCCGCCGGACAGCTCGTGGGGGAACTTGCGGGCGTCCGAGGACGGGTTGAGGCCGACGCGGGCGATCCACTCGCGGGCGCGCTCGTGGCGGGCGCGCCGGTCGACGCCGCGGCATTCGAGGCCGAACGCGATGTTGTCGATCACGGTGCGGTTCGGGAAGCTCGAGTAGTCCTGGAAGACCATGCCGCGGTCGGCGCCGGGGGCGGTGACCGGCAACCCGCGGACGAGCACCTCGCCGGTGGTCGGCGGGTGCTGCGGGAGCAGGCCGGCGATCAGGCGCAGCACGGTGCTCTTGCCGCAGCCGCTCGGGCCGAGCACGCCGATGAACTCGCCGCGGCCGGGGAGGTCGTCGATGCGGAACGTGACGTCGCGGATGGCGGTGAACGCGCGTGCGGTGCCGGCCGAATAGGTCTTGGTGACCTGGCGGAACTCGACGACCGGCGGGACCGGGGCGGTGGCGGGCGGCATGGCTTCAGTTTCCGGCATGGGCGACGTGGGGGAAGGCGCGGCGCTGGATGGCGAGGATCAGGCGGTCGATGAGGAAGGCGAGGATGGCGATGAAGATCAGACACAGGTAGATGTGCTCGCGCGGCCCGCGGCGCTGGCTGACGATGATGATGTAGCCGAGGCCGAGCTTGGCGTTGATCACCTCGGCGAGCATGATGTAGCCGAAGGCCAGCCCGAACAGCAGCCGCAGGCTGTTGACGATGTCGGGCAGGGCGAGCGGGAACAGCACCTTGCCGATCGCCTGATGGCTGCACACCGGCAGCCACAGCAGGGTGCCGGCGGCGAACGCGCCGAGTGCGAGCAGCCACTTGCCGGCCACGAAGGCCGCGGCGGCCGACCACCAGCGGGCGGCCTCAGGCGCCTGCTCGGCGACGATCGTCGCCGGGGCCATCAGCTGGCTGCCGGCGACGGCGGCAATGGCATAGCCGGCGCCGATGACGGCGGCGATGCGCAGCCCGCGTTTCCAGACCGGGCGGGCGCCGAGGGTGTAGGCGGTGTCGAGGTAGTTTCCCGGCACCGCGCGCACCAGGCCGGCGGTGTCGAAGAAGATGAACGCCACGGTGGCCAGGAAGATGAACATCACCTTGTTGGTCTCGCCGAGGCCGAACCAGATCAGGGTGAGCGGGATCAGCGCGGCGACCGGCACGTTGCGGCCGAAGATGCTCAGCGGGCGCAGCAGCGCGTCGAGCCCCCCGTAGCAGCCGGCCACCACGCCCAGCGGCACCGCCACCGCGGTGGCCAGCAGGAAGCCGCCGAGGACGCGCCCGAGGCTGGCCACCGCGCTGCGCATCAGCGCGCGGTCGAACCACAGCCCGGGGAACGACTCCACGGTCTCGCGCAGGCTCGGCAGGGTGTATGGGTCGACGATCCGGTCAGCCGGCTCGCCCATCGTCAGGACGTGCCAGACGAGCAGCAGCGCGGCGATCCCGGCCGCCCCGAGCAGCAGCCGCTCGAGCTGGCCGGGATTGTAGCGGATCGTGAACCGGCGGCCCAGGCGCGCCAGGAACGCGGCGCGCGCGCCGGGCTGGCCGGAAGCGCCGGCGGGCGGCGGCGGGGCGCCCGGAGTGGTGGGATCACTTCCCGGCCCCGCGCTTCTGTTAGGCTGCGGCGGGGCCCCTGGCGGGTCGGTGGTGGCGGGATGCCGGTGTTCCCCCGGTTGCGTTGCCTGGTCCGGGGGCATGGGGGGCCGGGGTTCGTCGGCTGCGGGCATGGGGCGGGTTCGGATGAGGGCGGCGGCAGGATGCCGCCGCCACGGCCGATGGCGGGACGCCATCGCCACGGGGTGCGTGGTTCACTCCGGGTTCTCGAGCGCGATCACCTTGATCTCGACGCGGCGGTTGGCGGCGTGGTCGTTGGGCTTGGCGGGGTCGGCCGGGCGGTCCCAGCCGAGGCCGTCGGTCGAGAACTGGTTCGGGTCGAGGTCGGTGAACTTGCGGACCAGCGCCTCCTTGACCGCCTGGGCGCGGTTGGACGAGAGCTCCTTGACCAGCTGCGGGCTGACCTCGCCCTTCATGCTCGAGTCGGTGTGGCCCTCGATGATGATGTTGGCGGCGCCGTACTGGCCGGCGAGCTTGGCGACCTCGTCGAGGACGAAGTCGATGTTGGGGTCGTAGAGTTCCTCGACCTCGCGGCCGTCGACGTGGCGGGTGATCTTCTTGGCGAGGTCCCAGCTGTTGGGATAGAAGTGGATGGTGATCGTCTTGGTGAGGATCTCGGAGCCCTCGGCGCGCAGCGTCTGCACCGAGGTCGGGGCGAAGCGGACCTGGTATTCGTTGCGGCTGCTCTTGTAGGGCTCCTCGGCGCCGAGCTTCTGGATGATCGAGAAGTCCATCACCGAGTCGAAGGCCGCCGGCGAGCCGACCTTGTTGAGCTTCCGATAGAGGAGGTAGGCGGTGTTCCAGGTGCGCTCGAAGTTGGCGGGGTTGTTCTGGTTGAGGAAGAAGTCGCGGTTCTCGGCGTAGTTGGTCGAGTGGGCGTCGCCGAGCATCCCGAGGCACTCGTTGGCCGGGATGCCGTAGAGGGCGGCCATGAGCTCGGCGGCCTGCTTGCGGCCGGCCTCCTCCTTCATGGCGGCCATGCCCTCGAAGATCCCGCGGACGATCCCCTCGCAGATGTCCGGGTGGTCGCGGGCGAAGTCGGCGCGGGCGAACCACACGTCGGCGATCAGCTTGTTGGCGGTGGCGGTGGAGACCAGCAGGTGGTTGGCGGGCACCTCGCTGAGGTTGTAGATGTCCGGGGCCCAGCTGACGCAGGCGGCGATCGACTTGTCGGCGTTGAAGGCGGCGGCGGCCTGGAACGCGTCCTGGGTGTAGACGAACTCGACCTCGGAGGGCTGCACGCCGCCGTTGACCAGCGCGTTGAGGACGAAGTACTCGCTGGGCGAGTTCTGGGCGAGGACGATCTTCCTGCCGCGCAGGTCGGCGACGGTCGGGTTGTTAGGATCCCTGGCGTGGCTGCGGCGGAACACGATGCCGTCGCCGCCGTTCGACCAGTCGACCTGTTGATAGACGCGGGGGTGGATGCGGCTGTCCTTGGCCAGCTCGTCCATGAACAGCGGCAGCATGTCGAGGGTGGCCCAGCCGATGTGGACGCGGCCGGCGGCGTAGGCGTCGCGCATCGCGACCGGGTCGTCGATGAGGACCAGCTCGACCTTGAACGGCTCGCCGTCGGGGGTGGACCAGGCCTTGCCCGGGGCGGGGCCGTTGTTGTGGAGGATGATCGGGGACCAGCCGGCCCAGACGTTGAGGGCGAACTTGACGGTGCGGTCCTGGAGCGGCTCGTAGTCGCTGGCCTCCTTGACCGGCGGCAGTTTTTCGCGGGCGACGTAGGTGTATTCCTTGACGGTGGTCGGGACGTTGGCGTCGGCGGCCTCGATGCCGGAGGCCTGGCGGAGTTCCTCCTTGCTGATCGTGACGCCCTTGGCGGAGTCGTCCTTGCCGGCCGGGAACAGCACCCCGCGGAGGGCGTAGGCGATGAGCACGGCGACGACGATCCCGACGACGACGAAGAACAGGGGTTTCGGTTTGGTATCGGCCATGGCGGTGGGAGGTGGTGGGTTGGGTTCGGGGTTGCTGCGGCGGCGGACCGGCCGCGCCGGGTCACGAGGCTAGCAAAGCCGAGCCGCCTGCCAATTACAAGCGGCGGCTGAGCTTGGAATGCCGGCAGCACGGTGCGGGGCTGCGGCGGCAGGCCGGCGCTGCGGCAGGCGGCGGACGGGTCGGACCGGTCGGACGGGTCGGACTGGTCGGACTGGGCGGGCCGCTCTCACGGATCCTGCCGGCCCACTTGCGGCTTGCCAGCGGGGCTGGGGCGGGCGACTTGCGGGAGGGGCCGGCGGCCCCGTTTCCCGTGAAGTGCATCCACTGCGGCACCGAGTTCAGCGCGCACGGCGAGGGTGAGCGGTTCTGCTGTCGCGGGTGCGAGTTCGTCTATCAGCTGATCCATGGCCAGGGGCTTGACCGGTTCTACGACCTGAAGGGCGGGGCGGTGATGGCGCCGGTGCGGAGCCGGCCGTTTGAGGAGCACGACTGGTCGTGGCTGGGGCCGGTGCAGGAGCGGGCGGAGGCGGAGGCGCGGGTGCGGGGTGGCTGTGCGCACGCGGACATCGCGCTCGAGGGGATCTCGTGCGTCGGCTGCGTGTGGCTGGTCGAGCGGCTGTTCCTGCGCCACGCGGGAGCGGTGCGGGCGCACGGGCACCCGGCGACCGGCCGGCTGCACCTCGAGTGGCAGCCCGGCCGGTGCCGGCTCGAGGAGGCGCTGCGCGAGCTGGCGGGGTTCGGCTACCTTGCGGGGCCGGCGACGGCGGATGGCGGCGGCCACGAGCGGCGGCGGCTGGTCGCGCGGCTCGGGCTGTGCGGGGCGTTTGCGCTCAACGCGATGGTGTTCTCGCTGCCGGGCTACGTCGGGATGCCGGCCGACTTCGCGTTTGCCAACCTGTTCCGGCTGGTGGCGTTTCTATCCGCCACGCTGGCGATGCTCGTCGGCGGCGAGTACTTCATCAGCCGGGCGTGGCGGGCGTTGCGGGCGCGCACGCTGCACATCGACCTGCCGATCGCGCTCGGGCTGCTCGGGGCCTACGGCGGCTCGCTGGTCGGCTGGGCGCTCGGCAACGAGCGGCTGGTCTACTTCGATTTCGTCGCCATCTTCGTGTTCCTGATGCTCGGCGGCCGGCTGCTGCAGACCGCCGCGGTCGACCGCAACCGCCGCCGGCTCATCCGCCGCCAGCCGGTGCCCGGACACCTCGAGACGCCCGACGGCGCCCGCACGATCCCGTTGGCCGCGCTGGCGGCGGGCGCCGGGTTCCGGCTCGGGCGCGGGTGCGCGGTGCCGGTCGCCGCGGTGCTCGCCGGCGAGCCGCGCGAGTTCTCGCTCGAGTGGATCAACGGCGAGCCCGAGCCGGTGCGCTGCGACCCCGGCCGGCGCCTCCCGGCCGGCGCCATCCTGCTTTCCCGCGAGCCGGCCGTGCTCGCCGCCGCCGAGGCGTGGGACCAGTCGCTGCTCGCCCGCCTGACCGGCCCGGGCGAGGGCCCGCGCCGGCCGCAGCTGCTGGACCGGATCCTGCGCGTCTATCTGGTCGGGGTGCTGCTGGCCGCCGCCGGCGGCTGGCTCGGCTGGGCGGCGGCCGGCGAGCCGCTGCTCGGGTTGCAGGTGATGGTTTCGGTGCTGGTGGTCTCCTGCCCGTGCGCGCTCGGGGTGGCCGGGCCGCTGGCCGACGAGCTGTCCGCGGTGCTGGTCCAGCGCCAAGGGGTGTTCGTGCGGGAGGCGGGCGTGTGGTCGCGGCTGCGGCGCGTGCGCCAGGTGATCTTCGACAAGACCGGCACGCTGACGCTCGAGCGGCCGCTGCTGGACAACCCGGGCGAGGTCGCGCGGCTGGACGACGAGGCGGCGCTGGCGCTGGCGCGGCTGACCAGCGGCTCGCTGCACCCGGTTGCGCGTTCGCTGCTCGAGGCGCTCGGCAGCCGCGGCCAGCACCTGCTGCGCCGCCACCCGGACGCCCCGCCGGCGCGCGAGTCGCCAGGCCTCGGGGTGGCGATCGACGACCCGGGCGGCGCGCGCTGGACGCTCGGGCGCCCGGGCTGGGCCGGTGCCGACGCCGCGGCCGGGGCGCCGGCCGGCGCGCCGCTCACCGAGCTGCGCCGCGACGGCCGCCTGGTGGCGGCGTTCGCGTTCCGCGAGGCGTTGCGCCCGGGGGCCGGCGCCGCGATCGAGGCGCTGCGGCGCCGCGGGCTCGGGTTTCACATCCTCTCGGGCGACCACCCGGAGAAGGTGGCGCGGATCGCCGCCGACCTCGGGATCGACCCGGCCCGCGCCCGCGGCGCCCTCGACCCGGTGGCCAAGCACCGCGAGGTCGACCGGCTCGACCGCCGCGACACCCTCTACCTCGGCGACGGCGCCAACGACGCGCTCGCGTTCGAGCGCGCCTGGGTCACCGGCACCCCGGTCGTCGACCGTTCCCTGCTCGAGTCCAAGGCCGATTTCTACACCCTCGGCGCCGGCCTCGGGTTCCTGCCCGGCCTGCTCGCCGTCGCCGACGCCCGCGCCCGCGGGCTGACCCTGACCTTCGCCTTCGCCGTCGCCTACAACCTCGCCACCGTCGCCGTCTGCCTCGCCGGCGCAATGCACCCGCTGCTGGCCGCGGTGCTGATGCCGATCAGTTCGGTTGTGTCGATTGTCATCGTCGCCGCCGCGCTCCGCCGCCACCCCGATCACGAAGGTTGAATTTGCGGAGGTCGTAGCATAATTTGCCCGCGCCGACGGCGCCTTGCCCATGATCATGCCGAATGTCACCGACGCCCCGAGCCGGTTTGAGGCGATTCTGTTCGAGCGCATCCTCACCTCCGACCGGTTCAAGGCCTACCAGGAGGCATTCCGCAGCGCCACCGGCCTGCCGCTGCGGCTGGTGCCGGCCGACGCGACCACCTGGTGCCTGGACGAGGACAACGTCAACCGCAGCCCGTTCTGCGAGGCGCTCAACCAGTGCGACATCACCTGCGAGGCTTGCCTGGAGACCAACCGCCGGCTGATGGAGCAGGCCGAGGTCAAGGGCCCGACCACCTGCAACTGCTTCGCCGGGCTGTGCGCCACCGCGGTGCCGGTGCGCCTCGGCGCCTCGATCATCGCCTACCTCAAGACCGGCCAGGTGTTCCGCCAGCCGCCGAACGAGGCCGACTTCAGCCGGATCCTCAGCCTGATCGGCCGGCGGTCGCTGACCAAGGCGCAGGTCAACCTGCTCAAGACCGCCTGGCTGCAGACGCGCACCGTCGAGCCGGCGCGCTACGCGAGCATGGTGACCGTGCTCAACAGCTTCGCCGAGCAGCTCGGCCAGCACGCCGAGTCGCTGGCGATCATCGAGGAGGGCAGCGAGCCGGTGGCCATCGCCCGCGCCCGCAAGTTCATCCACGCCAACCTCGACCAGGCGCTGCCGCTGAGCTCGGTCGCCCGCCAGGCCGGGCTGAGCGAGTCCCATTTCTGCCGCCTGTTCAAGGAGGCGACCGGGCTGACGCTGACCGACTACGTCAACCGCTGCCGGATCGAGTGGGCGAAGCGGGAGCTGATGCGCCCCGAGGCGCGGGTGTCCGAGATCGCGTTCCTCGTCGGCTATCAGTCGTTGTCCCAGTTCAACCGCAGCTTCGCGCGCATCGTCGGCCACCCGCCGACCTCGTTCCGCCGGCGCCGGCTGGAGCGCGCGGTGTCATGAGCGGCGCGATTTCCTGATTGCCCCGCCCGCGGGGGGGGGCGCACACTGGAGCCACCCCGAGGTCCATGGAGGATCGTTACGAAATCCGCGAGCAACTCGGCAAGGGAGGCGTCGGCGCCGTCTACCGCGCCTACGATCGCCACCTCAACCGGGAGGTGGCGATCAAGCGCATCCTGCCCAAGGGCGACGCCGAGGACCGCGCCGCGGCGATGCAGCAGATGACCGAGGAGGCGGCCACGCTGTGCTCGCTGCAGCACCCGCACATCGTGACCGTCTACGACGTCGGCTCCGACGAGGACAGCCCGTTCGTGGTGATGGAGCTGCTCACCGGGCGCACCCTCGAGGAGCTGATCGAGGCCGGCCCGCTGACGTGGGACGACTTCCGGGAGCTGGCGCTCCAGACGCAGGAGGCGCTGATCGCCGCCCAGGAGCGGCAGTTGCTCCACCGCGACATCAAGCCGGGCAACGTGATGCTCACCTGGCTGCCGTCGGGCAAGTTCCAGGTCAAGCTGGTGGATTTCGGGCTGGCCAAGTTCACGCCGCGGCCGACCCAGCAGGAGATCAACGAGGACGACTCGATCTTCGGGTCGATCTTCTTCATGGCGCCGGAGCAGTTCGAGCGCAAGCCGCTCGACGCGCGCACCGACATGTATGCGATGGGCTGCGTCTACTACCACGCGCTGTCCAGCGTCTATCCGTTTGACGGCAGCACCGGCCAGGAGGTGATGGAGGCGCACCTCCAGCACCGGGTGCGGCCGCTGCACGAGCTGCGCCCCGACCTGCCGCGATGGGTGGCCGACTGGGTGATGTGGCACATGAACCGCAACCCCGACGACCGCCCGCCGGACGCCCGCGAAGCCCTCGAGAAGTTCATCATCATGACCGAGCAACCGCCCGCCGCCACCCCGTCCCCCAGCCCCGCCCCCGAGCCCCGGCGCCGCCCGCGCCTGATCATCCCGGGCGTCACCGGGGCCGAACCGGCGCCGGACGCCCAGGAGGCGCAGGCCCAGCCGGCCGCGCCCCCGCCGCCGGTGCGCCCGGCGGTGCCGCCGGCGCCGGCGCCCGCGCCGGTGCCGGCGCCGGTGCCGGCGCCGCGGCCGGAACCGCGGCCGACCAGCCCCCAGCCGCTGCAGCCGCCGGCCGGTTCGAAGCCGAGCGTCCACACCGCGGCGCGCAAGGCGACGACCGCGGTGGTTGCCCAGGCGCAGGCGGTCGAGCAGCCGGGGGTGCCGGTGGCCCCCGCGCGCCCGGCCGGCATCGGGGTGACGATCGGCGGCCCGGTGCTGGCCACCGCGCGCGCCACCCAGCCGGCCACCGGGCAGGTGGCGGCGGCGCCGGTCAGGAAGAAGCGCAAGAAGCTGAGCAACGCGGCCAAGGTGGCGATCACGGCGGTGCTCGGGCTGCTGGTCGTGCTGCTCGCCTACATGATGCTCAACCGGCTCGGCGAGAACAAGCGCACGCGGATCTACAACGCGCTGGTGGCGACGGCCAAGGATCCCGACGTCAAGGAGATTCCGCTCAACCGCGAGCAGCTCGACATCCTGCTCGGCGCCGCCAGCTCGCTGGCGGCCTACAGCGAGCGCGAGACCGTCTATCAGTGCCTCTACCTCGGCAAGAGCACCGACGGCACGGACATCGACCAGCTGGTGGCCGACCGGGCCACCGAGAAGGTGCTGGCCGACACCGTGCGGGTCAAGCTGTTCAAGGTGCTCGAGCTGCGCGCCAACCGCGCGGTGATGCCGAAGCTGATCGCGTTCGCCCGCGACTCCACCAAGGTCAACGAGGTGAGCGCCGCGCTGCAGGCGTGCAAGGCGATGGCGGGCGACGACGACCTGCGCGACTTCCTGACGGTGCTCGAGGCGACCGGCAACATGGAGGTGCGGCGCGCCGCCGAGGGCACGATCGCCGAGATCATCGGGCGCTCGCAGAACCGCGATCCGATCGCCGCCACCCTTGCCTCCGCCTACGAGAAGCAGGTCAACCGCGACGCCCGCGAGGCGCTGCTGCGCCTGCTCGGCCACGTCGGCGGCGAGCGCGCCACCGAGCTCACGCGCACCGCGCTCAAGGGCGAGGACAAGCTGCTCCGGCAGTCGGCGATCCTCGCGATCGGCAACTGGCCGGACGACTCGATGTTCCCCGAGCTGATGGAGTACCTCGAGGCCGAGGAGGACCTGCAGTTCCGCCAGCGGGCGTTCGACACCGCCTACAAGTTCCTGACCTACCACAAGCGCAAGCGCTCCACCGAGGAGGCCGAGGACCTGTGGAAGTCGCTGGCCCAGAACGCCAAGACCGACCGCGAGCAGATGACGATCATCAACGGCCTGGCGCGGATCCCCGAGGGCGACTGGATGATCCCGGTGATCGAGTACTTCATCGACGAGGCGGAGGCCGACCGGGTGATCGACCAGGCCGAGAAGGCGCTCGACCACATCCGCGAACGCGAGCGCGTCCGCAGCGGCAAGAGCGAGGGGGCCGCCGCGGACAAGGGCGCGGACGAGGGAGCGGGCGGAGACGAGGACAAGGACAAGGACAAGGAGGCGGGGGAGTAGCCGCAACTTTTCCAAGCTCCGGCTTGCCAAGCGCCGCGAAACCGGCGACTGCGCCTGCGCGCCGCGGTGCCGGGCCCCCCGCCCCCGCCCCTGCCGGGCCACCGCGGGCGCGCCGGCCCCACGCCCCTCGTTTCATGCTCCCGATCCGCAACCTGGCGATCATCGCGCACGTCGACCACGGCAAGACGACGCTGGTCGACCAGCTGCTGCGTGCGGGGGGCGTGTACCGCCACAACCAGGCGGTGACCGAGCGGGCGATGGACTCGCTGGACCTCGAGCGCGAGAAGGGGATCACGATCAAGGCCAAGAACACCTCGGTCCGCTGGTGCGGCCACACGATCAACATCGTGGACACTCCGGGCCACGCCGACTTCGGGGCCGAGGTCGAGCGGGTGATGAAGATGGTCGACGGCGTGCTGCTGGTGGTCGACGCGTTCGAGGGCCCGCAGGCCCAGACGCGCTTCGTGCTGCGCAAGGCGCTCCACGAGGGGCTGCGCCCGATCGTGGTGATCAACAAGATCGACCGCCCGCTGGCCGAGCCGCACAAGGCCCACGACAAGGTGCTCGAGCTGTTCCTCGACCTGGAGGCCACCGATGAGCAGTTCAACGCGCCGTTCCTCTACGGCTCGGCCCGCGACGGCTACTTCATGACCGCGCCCGACGCGCCGCGCGCCGGCGTCGAGCCGCTGCTGCAGGCGGTCATCGACCACATCCCGGCGCCTGCCGCCGACCCTGCGGCGCCGTTCTCGATGCTGGTTTCCAACATCGACTGGGACGACTACGTCGGCCGGGTGGCGATCGGCAAGGTGCTGGGCGGCACGGTCCGGAAGGGCGACGCGGTGTGGCTGCTGCGCAAGGACGGCTCGAAGGTCGCCGGCAAGGTGATGAAGACGTTCTCCTACTCCGGGCTGGCCACCCACGACTCGGTGGGCGGCAGCGCCGGCGGGATCGTCGGCGTCGCCGGGTTCGAGGACCCGGAGATCGGCGAGACCCTCGCCGGCTCGCCCGAGCTGGCGCCGCTGCCGTTTGTCGAGATCGACCCGCCGACGATCTCGATGCAGTTCGCGGTCAACGACGGGCCGCTGGCCGGCAAGGACGGCCGGCACGTCACCTCGCGGGCGATCCGCGACCGGCTGCTGCGCGAGCTCAAGACCAACATCTCGATCCACGTCGAGGACACCGCGCAGGCCGGGGTGTTCAACGTCTCGGCCCGCGGCGCGATGCAGATCGCGATCCTGGTCGAGACGATGCGCCGCGAGGGCTTCGAGGTGTGCGTCGCCCGCCCCCAGGTGATCACCCGCCGCGAGCACGGCCTGCTGTTGGAGCCGTTCGAGACCCTGTTCATCGAGGTCCCGGGCGAGCACGCCAACGGCGTCGTCCGCCTGCTCGGGGCCCGCAGGGGCGTGATCGACCACATGGAGGCCGAGACCAGCGGCCGGATGCTGGTGCGGGCCACCATCCCGACCCGCGGCCTGATCGGCCTCGAGACCGAGCTGATCAACCTCACCAGCGGCACCGGGATCATGAGCCACCTGTTCCTCGACTACCGGCCGCACGCCGGCGAGATCGTCTCCCGCACCAGCGGCACCCTGGTGGCGATCGAGACCGGCGTCGCCACCGCCTACGCGCTGCTCGCGCTCGAGGAGCGCGGCGTGCTGTTCGTGGCCCCCGGCGACGCCGTCTATCAGGGGATGCTGGTCGGCGAGAACCCGCGCGCCGACGACCTGCCGGTCAACCCGGTCAAGGAGAAGCACCTCGACAACATGCGCTCGGCCACCAGGGAGAGGACGCGCACGCTCTCGCCGCCGCGGCGCTTCTCGCTCGAGCGGGCGATCGAGTACATCGCCAACGACGAGCTGGTCGAGGCCACCCCCCACCACCTGCGGCTGCGCAAGCGCATCCTGTGCCCGCACCGGCGGCGGCGCGCGGCCAAGGCCGACCAGGGCTAACAGGCCCAGCCTCGGACCCCACCAGCAGGCCGGCCGGCGGCCGGGGCGGTCTGTTAGAACGTCCCGGCCACCTCGGGCTTGCGGCGGCTGCCGTCGAAGCGGTAGTGGCCGACGACCTCGAAGTCGAACAGGCAGTCCTCCCAGACCGGGCCGCGGCTGAGGTTGTGGACGGCCCAGCGTTCGGCGGAGCGCTCGCCGGGGCCGGGGACGACGATCCCGAGGTGGCGGTCGCGGCCGACCTGCCAGACGACGATGTCGCCGATCGAGAAGCTCGCGGGGTCGCGCAGCTCGGGGACGACCTCGCCGAAGCGGGCGAAGAAGCGCTGCAGGTTGGGGGTGCGGCGGTGGTCGATGTTGGGGTCGGGCGCCTTGCGCGCGCCGTACTCTGGCAGCTGCGGATAGAGCTTGAAGTGGCTGGTCATGTCCTCGATCACCAACTGCTGCAGGTCGATGCCGAGCGCGCGGAAGCTGCGGATGACGACGTCCGGGCCGTAGCCGCGGCCGGCGGGGATGTCGCCGGCCGGGTAGTCGATCTTGTAGTATGACGGGTCGTAGGTGACGCGGGCCTTGGTGCGCTGGAGGGCGGCGGCGGCGAGCCGCTCGCCGAAGCTGGCGGACGGCGCCAGCCGGGCGATCAGCTGGTCGGCGCGCTCGACCGAGGCGGTTTCCTGGTGGGCGCGCAGGAAGGGCAGCAGGGGGCGGCCGAAGTAGAAGCCGATGGTGCCGGCGATCATGAGCAGCAGCCAGCCGCCGAGAAATGACGGCCCCCGCTTCGGCTTCTGGGGGCGCGGGCCGATGTATTCGATGGTCTCGAGGTAATTATGGTAGCGCGACCGACGCATGCAAGGGACAGCCGAATGGTTACCATTTCCGGTCGCCGGTTGGCCACCAAATTCGCCGTGGTGGGGGTGGTTTTTGGGGCGTTGGCGGGGGGGGCGCGGGGCGGGCTGCTTCGGGCTGGACCTTTTGGCGCGGGGCGGGTTAAGTAGGCGTTCATGGTGGTGTTCGATTCCTTGCGGCCGCTGCAGTGGGGGGCGCTTGATTTGCCGATCCTCGGGCTGGACCACGACTGGCACGGGTTGCCGGTCTCCCCGCTGGCCGGCTATTGCGTGGCGTGCGACCCGGAGCGGCTGTGGCTGGTGGCGGGCCAGAACCAGCCGGCCAGCGTGCATCCGGGGGCGTTGCCGGGGCTGTTCCGGGCGCAGCTGTGGCGGCACGACGTGGCGGAGCTGTTCCTGGGCGAGCCGGGTGGCGGGCGCTACCTCGAGTTCAACCTGGCGCCGAACGCGGCGTGGTGGTCGTGCCTGTTCACCGGGCCGCGGGTGCGGGCGTTCGAGAAGGACATCCCGTTGGCCGGCGTGGAGACGTGGTCGAGCCTGGCCGACGACGGGTCGTGGATGGCGGCCGCGGCGATCCCGCTGGAGGTGCTGCGCGAGCAGATCGGCTTCGGCCCGGGGGCGACCGGCAACGTGGCGTTCATCCTCGAGTCCCCCGACCAGCGGTTCCTCACCGTGGAGGACCTGGGGGGGGATCCGATCGACTTCCACCGCCCCGACCGGTTTCCGGTGTTGGAACACGAGGCGTTGCCGGACTTGCCGGCGGTGAGTGACGGGCCCTAGCTTGCGGCATGGCCGCCGACGCCGTGGTTCATGCCCTGCCGGAGGGCCGCTTGCTGGTGGCCGCACCGGTGCGGCTCGATGACGCCTGCTTCTCGGTGCCGGCGGTGCGCGCGCTCGCCTGCAGCGAGCGGGTCACGGCGCTCGCGGTGCTCTGCGCCGAGGCGCAGGCGCCGCTGTGGCGGCGGGTCGACGGGGTGGAGGTGATCGGATTCCCGGACCGGGCCGGGCCGCGGGCGATCCGGGCGCTGCTGGCCGGGGCGGCCGACCGCTTTGCCGCCGCGCTGGCATGGGAACCCTCGGCCGCCAGCCGTGCCCTGCGCGCGGCCGGGATCCGGCGCCGCTTCGGCCCCGCGGGGCGGCAGCTCGCCGGCCAGCTCAGCGACCCGGTGACGATCACCCGCCGGCCGGGACCGGTCGAGCACCGGGTGCGCGATTTCCTGCTGGTGGCCGGGGCGCTCGGCGCCGACCCGTTCAACCCGCAGCACTTCGCGCCCGCCGCGGCGCCTTTCGACCCACCGGCCGATGCGCTGCTCGTGGTCCCCGACTCCGACTTCGGGCCGAGCCACGGGTGGCCGGCCGAGGGCTGGCTCGAGGTGCTCCGGCCCCTGGCCGACGACCACGGCCTCCGCCCAACGATCCTCGACCACGGCAGCGGGCCGCTCGCCGCCACGGTGGCCGCCGCCCTCGGCGACCGCGCCGCGCCCGCCGAGGCACGCCAGCTCGACGCCCAGCTCGACGTGCTCGCCGCGCACCGCTTCGTCGCCGGCGTCGACGGCACGATCCCCCACCTCGCCGCCCACCTCGGCGCCACTTGCACCGTGCTGTTCGGCCCCGGCGAGCCGGCATGGCGCCGCCCGCTCGGCAAGCGCCACACGATCCTCCGCCGCCACGTCGAATGCTCGCCGTGCCTGCGCGCCACCTGCCCGCTCGACCACCGCTGCATGCGCGAGCTGGATGCCGCCGGCGTCCGCGCCGCGGTGGGCGCCATGCTCGCCCCCGCCCGGGGCGGCCAAGGGTAGCCGCCCCCGGCCGACCGGGAACCGGTCCTACGGTGCGGCGATGCCGACCCGGCGCCCGTCGTTGGCGAGGACGGCGAAGAACTCGAGGGCCTGGCGGTCGTTCGGATCGCTCGCGAGCCGGGCGCGCATGCGCAGCGCCTCGATCTCGGTGACGTCCTGTTGCTCGGCGACGTAGTAGATCGGGCGGCCATGGTCGCCGTAGACGCCATAGCAGTACCAGTTCATCATGAACGGCTGGCCGTCCTTGCGGTAGTTCCACGTCTGGCCGTGGAAGACGCGGCGGGCTTCGAGGTCCTCGCGCAGGCGGCGGAGGACGAGGCGGTCGCTCTTGGGTCCCTGGAGGATGCGGGGTGTCTTGGCCGACACCTCGGCGCGGTTGTAGCCGGTCATCTCGTGCCACGCGCGGTTGGCGTAGATGATGCGCGGGCCGGACCGGCCCTCGAGGTTGGTGTCGGTGATCAGGATGCCGACGCGGAGGTTCTCGAGGACGATGAGCCAGTCGAGCTTGAGGTTCATGGTGGTGGCAACGTGGCAGCGGAACGGGGGCGGCGAAAGGGCAAAATGCGGCCGTGCCGCACGTGGTGCGTCGCGCGCGGAATTTCAGCGGATTCGCCTCCAAGAAAGCCGTTCGTCCGGTGTCCGGTATGTGCCAGCAGTGGCTGGCAGGCCTCAATGAAGGGTGACAAGGAATGGTCTGCGAACTACCCGGATGCGACCGTCCTCCAACCGGGCGATCACATGGTGTTCGAGGTCGCCTTCGACCAGGAAACCTGGCCCCACGCCCCGCTCCCGCAAAAGGGGCAGTCACGGGAGGTCAGGATGAAGGCCGTCTTCACGATACCAGCAGACGAGCAGACAAGGGAACACAAGGTCTGGACGGGCGAAGTCGCCTCGCCGGAAGCCACATACACGATCCACAGGTAGCGGTTCCCCTTCCGGCACCGCTGCGCCAATCACCGAACCGGGGGCTGCAAGACCATGCAGGTTAGTCCTTGGCCGGCCCGAGGGCGATCTCGGTGACGATCAGCCAGTTGGTCTGGGGCGCGGTGACGCGCAGGCGCAGGTGGCTGGTGCCGGCCGGGGCGGTGGCGCGGGCCGCGCCGTCGGCGAAGTCGGCGAGCTTGGCCCAGGCGGAGCCGTCGCTGGACGCCTCCAGCACCCCGTGCTCGAGCTTGTCGCCGTTGCGGCTGGCGGGACCGCCGGTGACGACCTCGACCGGGGTGGCGGCGGCGAGTTTTTGGCTGAGGGCGAGCGTCAGGTGGTCGTCGGCGGCGAGCGCGCGGTCGGCCCAGAAGAAGCTGTCGGCGCGGCCGTCGAACGCCAGTTCGGGCCAGTGGTCCTGATAGATCCCGAGCGAGGTCGTGACCTGTGAGCCGTCCCTGGTCTCGCGGGTCGGCGGGTCGAACGGCTGGCCGCGGTTGACGCCGGCGGCGTCGTAGTGGGCGAGCACCCCGTCGAGGCGGGCGCGGAAGCCGGCGTAGTCCTTGCGCGCGGGCTGGGTCCATGCGATCTCGGCGACCGCGGCGATGCGCGGGAAGGCCATGTATTCGACCTTCTTCCAGGTCTTCCCGTATTCGTTCCACACCTGCGCCTGGACGCCGAGGACGTGCTTCGCCTCGGCGGCGGTCAGCGCCTTGGGCACCGGGTCGTAGGAGTAGACCTTGGAGATCGGCACGAAGCCGCCGATGCACTCGAACTCGGGACCCTTGGCCCGCTCGGCCTGCTCCGGCGCCTGGTAGTAGTCGAGGTAGAGGAAACTGGTGGGCGCCATCACCACATCGTGGCCCTCCTTGGCGGAGGCGATGCCGCCCTCCTCGCCGCGCCACGACATCACGGTGGCGTTGGGGGACAGGCCGCCCTCGCGGATCTCGTCCCAGCCGATCAGGCGGCGGCCCTTGGCGGCGAGGATCTTCTCGACCCGGCGGATGAACCAGCTCTGGAGTTCCTGTTCGTCGCGCAGGCCCTCGCGCTTGATGACCTGCTGGGCGAAGGGGCTTTGTTTCCACTGGTCCTTGGGGGCCTCGTCGCCGCCGATGTGGATGATCTTGGAAGGGAACAGCGCGCACACCTCGGTGAGCACGTCGTCGATGAAGGCGAACGTTTCCTCCTTGGGCGCGAAGATGTAGGGGTAGACGCCCCAGTGGCACACGACCTTGGGGGCGTAGTTCGGGATGTCATCGTTGCCCAGGTGCGGATAGGCGGTGATCGCGCCCGCCGCGTGGCCAGGCATCTCGATCTCAGGCACCACCGTGATGTGGCGCGCCGCCGCGTAGGCCACCACCTCCTTCACCTGCTCCTGGGTGTAGAAGCCGCCGTAACGCTTGCCGTCGGAGCCGTTGCGGTCGCCATAGGGCGGGCTCGAGTCGCGCCACGAGCCGACCTCGGTGAGCTTCGGGTACTTCTTGATCTCGATCCGCCACCCCTGGTCCTCGGTCAGGTGCCAGTGGAAGACGTTCAGCTTGTGGAACGCCAGCCAGTCGAGGTAGCCCTTGATGTCCTCGACCGGGAAGAAGTGGCGGCCGACGTCGAGGTGCATGCCGCGCCAGCCGAAGCGCGGGTGGTCGAGGATCTTCACCGCCGGCACCGGGATGGTCGCGCCGGGCGCCGGCTCGCCGGCCGGCGGCGGCAGCAGCTGGAGCAGGGTGCGGGTGCCATGGAACGCGCCGGCGGCGTCCTTGCCGGTGATCACGACCGCCTGCGGGGTCACTTCCAACCGGTAGCCCCCGGCGGGGACCGCGGCCCCCGGCGCGAGGCCGAGCCGGATCCCGGATGGCGACCCGGCGGATTCCGCCTCGGCGACCAGCCGCGGCGCGGCCCCGGTGAGCCTCGCCAGGTCGGCGGCCAACAGCCGCGCCTCGCCGGCCAGCGCGGGGTCGTGGCGGATCGCGGTCTGCGCCGACAGCGTGAAGCTGCCGTCACCGGTCTCGACCGACACCGGCAGCGGGATCAGCGGCAGCGGCGCAGCCGCAAATGCCGGGGCGACGAGCATGGCGAACAGGCAGGACGAACGTCTCATGACAGGCCGATCAAAGCCAGCCCCGCGGTGGCTGGCCAGCCGAAAGGACCGGCCGCGCCCCACCAAAGGCAGCCAGGCGGAAACCACGGACGAAGTCGCGGACACCCGCCAATCCGCCGGCGCGGTTGAGGCGGGCACCGACCGGGCGGGTTCGATCCGATGGGGCCGGCTCCGATTCGATCGCATCCGAGCTGTTCTTTTCCGCTTTGTCGGAATCCAAAAAGCGGCTAAGATGGAATCCATGAAGACCACGATTGATATTCCTGAGAAAACCCTGGCGGATGCGATGCGGTTCACCGGGGCGAGGACGAAGAAGGAAGCGGTGGTCAGGGCGCTGGAGGAGTTCAGCCGCCAGCAGCGGATCAAGGAGTTGGTGGCGTGTTTCGGCACGCTGGATTTCGCCAGCAACGACGAGATCGAGGCGGGCGACCTCGAAGGAACCCCGCCCCAGGGAACAACCGGGCGGATACCATGACAGCCGCGGTTCTGATCGATACCTCGGTGTGGGTGGAGGTGAGCCGCAATGACGGCGACGAACTGCTGAAAAGCGAGGTCGCCGGGTTGTTGCGTAACAACCGGTCGGCGATGGCGTGGCCGGTCTGGGTCGAACTGTATCAGGGAGCCAGAGGCCGGCGCGAGGAAGCCAATCTGAACGGCTGGCGGGAGGTGAGCCGGTGGCTTGAGTTCGACGATGCCTGCTGGCACCAGGCCGCCGCGGTGGCGAGAGCCTGCCTGCGCGCCGGCATGAACGTGCCTCTCGGCGACATCCTCGTGCATGCCTGCGCGATGCGCCATGGGGTGAAGATCCTTGAACGCGACCGTCATTTCAACATGATCCGAAAGGCCACAACTGGGTCATGAGATCCCGTGCGATCTCCCGGAATCCCGCCACCGGACGCCGCGAACCGGTTCCCCGCCACACCGAAATCCCCGACTTGCTCGCCCGCATGATTGGCCGCGCATCGGAAATCCCCGAGCCGGGGGAGTGACGGAGGTTGCAGGCGATTCGTCCTCCGGGAACCAACCACGGCTTACGGCTGCGCTTCCGACGCCGAAAACCGCCTTCCAAGGCCCCAGAACACCCGTCTCTGGGGCGTAAGGCACTGGTAGGCAAAAGGTTGTCTTGGTCCGACCCGGATCCGGCCGGCGCGATATGACTGTCCTATGATTGCTGGTTTGCCGCGGTGGTTGGGGCCGGGTAGGGTGCTGGGGATGAAACGTGGACGGGTGTATCGGGCGTTTGGCGCGGGGTGCTGGGCGGGGGTGGCTGTGGTGGCGGCGGCGGCGGAGCCGGCGACGGTCACGGTGCGGGCGGATCGTCCGGGCCATGCGATTGCGCCGACCTTGTGGGGGGTGTTTTTCGAGGACATCAACCTGTCGGCGGACGGCGGCCTGTATGCGGAGCTGGTGCGCAACCGGTCGTTCGAGGACGGCGACAAGCCGGAGCACTGGGAGTTGGTGGCGGCGACCGGGGCGGAGGCGTCGCTGGAGGTGACCGGCGAGCAGCCGTTTGCGGCGGACGCGGGGGCGACGCGCAACCAGCGCTCGCTGCGCCTGACGGTGACCAAGGCGTCGGAGGCGGCGGCGGCGGGGGTTGCGAACGCCGGCTACTGGGGGATCCCGGTGCGCGCCGGGGAGGAGTACCGGCTGAGCTTTGCGGCGCGCTGCGCGGCGGGCACCCTGCCGCTGGTCGCCAGCCTGACGTCCGCCGAGGGGTTAGACTACGGCAGCGCGGAGGTGGCGGTGGCGGCCGGCCGGTGGGCGGTGCACGAGGTGACGTTGAAATCGACGGCCACCGACACCGACGCGCGGCTGGTGCTGCGGGCGACCGCCCCCGGCACCGTCTGGCTGGACATGGTGAGCCTGTTTCCGGTCCGGACGTGGAAGGGGCGCCCCAACGGGCTGCGGCCCGACCTGGCGGAGATGCTGGTGGGGCTGCGCCCGGCGTTCCTGCGCTTCCCGGGCGGCTGCTGGGTCGAGGGCGACACAATGCGCGAGGCGTACCGGTGGAAGCAGACGATCGGCCCGCTGCACGAGCGGCGCACCCAGTGGAACCTCTGGGGCTACTGGGCGACCCACGGGATCGGCTACCACGAGTACCTGCAGCTGTGCGAGGACCTCGGCACCGAGCCGCTGTTCTGCATCAACGTGGGCATGTCGCACCGCGAGAACGTGCCGATGGACCAGATGGACGAGTTCGTCGACGACGCGCTCGACGCGATCGAGTATGCCAACGGGCCGGTCACTTCCGAGTGGGGCGGGTTGCGGGCGAAGAACGGCCACCCCGAGCCGTTCGGCCTCAAGTACATGGAGATCGGCAACGAGAACGGCGGGCCCCCGTACAACGAGCGCTGGCCGCTGTTTCACAAGGCGATCAAGGACCGGCACCCGGAGATCGTGCTCGTCGCCAACCACTGGGCCGGCGGCTACCCGTCGAAACCGATGCCCGAGATCGTCGACGAGCACTACTACAACACGCCGGAGTTCTTCATCCGCGCGGCGACCCACTACGACGGCTACGACCGCGGCGGCCCGAAGGTGTTCGTGGGCGAGTATGCGGTCACCCGCGACACCGGCACCGGCAGCCTGCGCGGCGCGATCGGCGAGGCCGCGTTCATGACCGGGCTGGAGCGCAACTCGGACGTGGTGGTGATGGCGGCCTACGCGCCGCTGTTCGTGCACGTCAACCACCGGCGCTGGAACCCGGACCTGATCAACTTCGACAACCACCGCGCCTACGGCCTGCCGAGCTATTACGTCCAGCAGCTGTTCGCCGCGCACCGCGGCGACGCGGTGCTGCCGGTGCAGGTCGAGGCCAGCCCGGCCGCGGCGCAGCCGCAGGGCGGCGCGATCGGCGTCGGCACCTGGCTGACCCGCGCGGAGTTCAAGGACCTCAAGGTCGAGCGCGACGGCGGCACGCTCTATCAGAGCGACTTCACCGGCGGCACCGCGGGCTGGCGCTTCCTCGGCGGCGGCGACTGGGAGGTCGAGGGCGGCGCGCTGCGCCAGACTTCCGGGCGCGAAAACGTGCGCGCGGTCTTCGGCGACAAGGGCTGGGCCGGCTACACCTACTCGCTCAAGGCCCGCAAGCTCGGCGGCGACGAGGGTTTCCTGGTCCTGTTCAACGTCCGCGACGACGAGGCGAAGTCGTGGTGGAACCTCGGCGGCTGGGGCAACCAGCGCCACGCGGTGGAGATCGGCGGCGCCGAGGAAGGCTCGAAGGGCGGCCGCATCGAGAACAACCGCTGGTACGACATCCGCGTCGAGACCGCCGGCAACCGGGTGAAGTGCTATCTCGACGGCAAGCTGGTCCACGACGTGGCGCCGGGGGTGATGCAGCCGCTGCTGGCCTGCGCCGCCACCGACCGCGCCAGCCGCGAGATCATCGTCAAGGTGGTCAACGCCGCGTTCGAACCGCTGGAAACCGAGCTGCGCATCGACGGCGTGCGGGTCGCCGACGGGCCGGCCGCCACCGCGCTGGTCCTGACCCACGACGACCCGATGGCCGAGAACTCGCTCGACGAGCCGCGCAAGGTCGCGCCGCGGCCGGTGCAGGTCGACGTCCGCGGCGGCCGCATCCGCCACCGGTTCCCCGCCAACTCGCTGACCGTGATCCGGGTCAAGGCGGAACGCTGAGGCCGGCCCGGCCCAGCAGCCCCTCGATCCTGCGGCATGCCTCCTCGACGCCGGCGCGCGAGTTGAAGGCGGAGATGCGGAAGTAGCCTTCGCCGGCGGCGCCGAAGCCGGCGCCCGGGGTGACCACGACCTGCGCCTCGGCCAGCAGCTTGTCGAACATCCCCCACGAGTCGATCCCCGGCGGGCAGGCGACCCACACGTAGGGCGCGTTCTCGCCGCCGTAGACGGCGAGCCCGGCGGCGCGGCACGCCTCGCGGAGCAACGCGGCGTTGCCCATGTAGTGGTCGATCAGGGCGGCGACCTGTTGCTTGCCGGCGGGCGAGAACAGCGCCTCGGCGCCGCGCTGGACCGGATAGGACGCGCCGTTGAACTTGGTCGCGTGGCGCCGCGCCCACAGCCGGTGGAGCGGCACCCGGGTGCCGTCGGGCGCGCTGCCGGTCACCGCGTGCGGGATCACCGTGCAGGCGCAGCGCACGCCGGTGAAGCCGCCGTTCTTGGAGAACGAGCGGAACTCGACCGCGCACTCGCGGGCGCCGTCGATCTCGAAGATCGAGTGCGGGATCGCGGGGTCGCGGATGTAGGCCTCGTAGGCGGCGTCGAACAGGATCACCGCGTCGTGGGCGCGCGCGTAGGCCACCCACTCGGCGAGCTGCGCGCGGGTGGCGGTGGCGCCGGTCGGGTTGTTGGGGTAGCACAGGTAGACGAGGTCGACCGGCCGGTCGGGCAGCGCCGGCACGAACCCGTTGGTCGCGGTGCACGGCAGATAGACGAGGCCGGGGAATGCGCCGCCGGCATCCGCCTCGCCGGTGTTGCCGGCCATCACGTTGGTGTCGACGTAGACCGGATAGACCGGGTCGGTGATCGCGATCCGGTTGCCGGGGCCGAAGATGTCGAGGATGTTGCCGGTGTCGCACTTCGAGCCGTCGGAGATGAACACCTCGTCGGCGCCGATCCCGAGGCCGGCGAACTGGTGCTCGACGATCGCCTCGCGCAGGAACCCATACCCCTGCTCCGGCCCGTAGCCGCGGAACGTCTCGCGCTCCCCGAGCTCGTCGACCGCCGCGTGCATCGCCGCGCGCGCGGCGGCCGGCAGCGGCTCGGTGACGTCGCCGATCCCGCAGCGGATGATCCGCGGCGCCAGCTCCGGGTGCGCCTCGGCGAACGCCTTCACCCGCCGGGCGATCTCGGGGAACAGGTAGCCGGCCTTCAGTTTCAGGAAGTTGGCATTGATCGCGGCCATCGCGCCGGCTGTGTAGCGGCGCGCCGCCGCCGCTGCAAGCGCGGGAAACGGCGCCGCGTCGCAACCGCGGCCGGCCGGCCCACCCACAGGCGGATCAGCCGGCCTGGATCCTGGCGGCAACCCGCCCTGATGCCATGGAGCACAGCCGCCCCTGGACCCGCGCCATGCCGCAGAGCTCTGCGATCTCCTTCAGCAGCAGGCAACAAGCGACAGTCCGGAGGGCGCACCCAGCCAACATTGCGAACACGACGAACGGAAGATGCCGTGCGACACAAGCGGGCGCTTGGACCACGGCGTTCATTTTTGAAGCGAACGCCGGGTCCTCCTGCGCCTGACCAGGGGCGTGGCTCCGACTGCGGGTTGAGGATGGAACGGTCATGGCGGCTGGAACCGGCGGCAGGCCGGACGTTGGGAAAGCCGGCTTGTTCGGTCTGGGTTACATTGACATTGCCAGCATCGCTGCGGATACAGGCAGTGCAGCGCCAATCCACACAATGAATGCGTGAAACAACGTCAATCCAAATGACACGACGATCAGAAGCAGACCATACCGGCTACCGGCATCTGATCTCATTGCCATTCCTGCCAGCGCCGCTGTGGCCAATCCAACCACGCCTCCGATGACAACCGGCAAAATGGTGTCGGTATAGCTGAAGACCAGCTTCGTCAACGTGGGCAAGGCGACACCCTCCATCTCGGCGCAACGGCTACGATATGCCTCGCCAATCGATATTGCTAGAATCCCGGTGACAACGTGGACGGCGAACAAACTCGCCGCGACAACTGCGGTGATTGCGGTTTTCATGGTTTTTTGACCGAACGCTGCAAACCATCCGCTCCACTTTTTGGCGTCGGCTGCATTTGCCTTGTCAGGCTTCGTGGATCGTTCCTTGCGTCCACTTCATGCAGGAACGACACGATGTCACGTTCGAAGGCTGCGACACCGTCGACGATTCGGGTGGTGAGGCTGTCTTCGTCCTCCACCGGGTAGCTTGTTGCAAGCACGGCGGTCACGATGGCGTCAACGCCAACCGCAGGCTCAACGAGCCGGTGCTTTTTGTAATCAGTGTTGCGAAAGAGCTCCCAATAGCGTCTCTGTACCTTTCGATTCCGTGCTGCAAGCCAGACTTCGAACCCGAACGTCTCGTAGTTGAAGACAACCGCGAGTTTGAGGTCGCGTTCCTTCAGTTCGTCGGGGAACAGCGCGAAGCAGGTCATGTCGAAATGGCCCTGGTACAACCCACCCACCTTGCGTTCACCTCGCTGGTCGGCAAATACCGTTCGCAATCGGGACATATGCGAGATGATTCCTCGATAGGCCCGCTGGATCAATCCATCGCCCAGGCGTTTCTTCAATTCCCGAATCTCCTTGTCGAGCGTGTTCATCGCGCTTGTCATCGGTTGCCTGTCGAGGCAGGGACGCCGGTCGCCCGGCGCCCCCCTCGCGGATCCCGGCATGCGGATTTCCCGCACCGGGCTCCCCGGAGGACGCGCACGCGGCGCGCGGCGGGCCTGGTTGGTGGTGGCGGATTCCATTCATGCAGGCACGGGGCTGCGGCGCAAGCTTGAAGGACAATTGCATGGCATGGCGGGGAACATGTGCGAGTGGTGCTGGGGATTGGTATGAAAGCTACACGTCCGGTTCGCAGGCCGATCCCCGGGGTCCCGTCTCGGGCTTGCGCCGGGTGCTCCGCGGCGGCGCCTGGTGCGACGACGCGGACGACTGCCGCGCGGCCCGGAATGCAACATAGCTGCTAGAGTCCGGACGCGGCGGGTTGCGCCGGGCCGTCGCGGCGCACCCTGCGCACCAGCAGGTGGATCGCGCCGGCGGCCAGCGCGACGCCGCACAGGTCGGAGGCGAGGTCGAGGATGTCGCCGGTGTCGTGCCAGCCCTCGTGCCATGCGGGGACCGCTTCGGAGAGGATGGCGAGCACCACCGGCAGCCGCCACCGCGAGGCGCCGCCGGCCACCCCGAAGACCGCCAGCGCAACCACGAAGAAGGCCGCGAGGTGAACGAGGTCGAGCTTGATGTCCAGTTCGCGCACCCGCTCCTGGAACGAGCGCCCGGGCGCCGCCGGCGGCGCGGGCGCAGGGCGCGGCGCCGGCTTGGCTGGCTGGGCCGCCGGCGCGGCGGGCGCGGTGGGCGCCGGTGCCGGCGTCGAACCGGGAGCGGCGGCCACCATGAAGCCGCCGATGAACGGCCGCGCCCGCGACTCGGGCCCGGGCAGGACGAGGAGCCACGCGGCCGCCACCAGGATCGCGGCGCCCGCCACCGCCCGCCACCACGGCAGCGGCACGGCGCCCCGGCGCAGCCACCAAGCCGCCCAGGCGGTCCATGTTAGAACCAGCGCGCCCGCCGCCGCCGGCAGCCACGCCCGCGGCCGCACCGCGGTCACCCGCAGGCGGCGCGCCTCCATCGTCGCGGGGCGCCCCGAGGCCTGGAACGTGAGCCCGAGCTCGCGGGCGGCGGGCGGCAGTTCGACCACCGCCTCCTCGCGGTGCCAGCCGCGGCGGCCGCTGCCGATGAAGCAGGTCACCGTCCGCTGCCAGTCGACGCGCCCGTTGGCCGTCTTGTGCAGCACCAGCAGGTGCGGGTTGGCCCGGCCGGTCAGCCCGGGCCTGCCGGCGCCCACCTCCCACCGCACCTCGGTCCGGACGTGGACCAACCGCAGCCCGTCGGTGCGGCCGAACCAGCCGGTGGCCGAGTAGAGGCCGCCCGCGGTGACCGGCGAGGCGAAGCAGGAGACCGTGCACCCGTGCTCGACGCGCACGCCGTCCGGGGCGCCGGACAACTGCCAGCCGGCGAGCCGGTTGCCGAACCCGGCGTCGCCGTTGACCGGATGGCCGGAGATCGCCGCGAAGCGCCCCTGCCAAACCAGCAGCGTGGCGGCAACCAGCGCGCCCAATGCCAGCCACGGTGCAAGTCGGCGGATCACCGGCGCACTGGATCACGCCGCCGCCGGACCCGCAAGCACCCCATGCGCGGCAGCGCCCAGCGCAGCGGTGACCAAAGGAGTGTCCTTTTATTCTGATCGCCGCTGGTCGCCGTTGGCTCCGGGCTTGACGAAGTCATCCAGCAGGCTTGAGCAGGGGTTTCAAGTCCAGTGCCTTCAGCGGCCTGCCGGAAGTGGGACCGCGCCCAAGGCCAAGGTGCACGACCAGCTTCCCCGGCTCGAAGACCATCGTCTGGATCGTGCGTTTGCCTTGATTGACATCGTGCATGAGCCGGGCGACGTCGGCCACGGAGAGCTGCTCCAGTTCCCTGCTCTTTTCCAGCCTGGGATACCGCCAGCAGTTCGACGCGGTTTTCATCGGAGCCTGGCGGAAATGATTCGTGCAGCAGACCAGCCCGTCTTCCGGTTGGCGGACTCCGACGTTCCTGGTCGTGATCTCGAACACCGCCTGCCGGCCTGGATCGCAGCCCAGCAGGATCCCCTGCGTCGTGCGGGAATGGCCCCGGATCCACTGTTCGAACTCGTCGACCGACGCGCAGCCCTCCATGACCTCCCGGGCGGAGACGAAATACGGGATGCCCCCGGGATCGAACGGCAGCGACCCGTCGCCGGTCCTGCGGGCGGTGTTCGCCCCCAGCACGAGGCAGTCTTCGTTGATGCCGACGCTGGCCGCCAGCAGGCCCGGAAAGGTGACCATCGCGAAGGCCTTCCTGCCCGTGGGCCGATAGACGATCACCAGGCTGTACTCGGCGATCAGGTCGTCGCCGGAAAAATCGAAGTTGCGGCCGTAGAGCGCGCCGCCGGTGGCGCTGCGCCCGGCCGAGACGAGCAGGCCCGAGCAACCGAGGATGTTCTGGAGATCGGAGGATGCGTTGCCCAGCACGACCAGGTTGCGATCCACGCCGGCCGCACGGATCATGGCCTCGACCTCGAGGCGATACGGTTCCGGGAAGCGGTTGAAAAAGCCCTGCGAGGCGGCGAACAGTACGGGCTTGAGCTTGTCGAGCCCCTTCTTCCTGAGATACTCGTCGAAATGCGCGACCAGGCCGGCGGCCGGCTTGAGCGCGAGCACGCCGTGCTGCTCGCCCATCTCTTCCGGGGTGCCGCAGACGGTCAGCACAGGGATGCCCTCGATATACCGCAGCTCACCTCCGCCGTGCTTCCCCTCGGGATAGCGGAACGGCTCGGCAGAGGCCGTGGAGACGATGGCGGCGGCGGACAGCAGACCGACTAACCCCGGGATCATTGGCGGCGAGCCTAGCCCCCCGGCCCGCAGTGCCAAGGAATTACGGGCAGGAATTACGGGCGGAATCACGGGCGGCAGGCGCGCGCGCCCTGAGGCGGCAACCGATATCCCGTCGCTGGTGACCCCGGGCACCAGTCCGCCGCGGAGCGGGAGGGCCGGGCGCAATGCCGGCCGCTCGCCTCCGCCCGCCGGCCGCTTGCGCGGCGGTGCCTTTCGTGCCTAGGTTGCGCGCCCGCCCGATGCCCACGGTCCACATCCGCACCTACGGCTGCCAGATGAACGAGCGCGACTCCGAGCAGGTCGCGCGGATGTTCGTCGACGGCGGCTACACCCTGACCGCCGCCGAGGAGGAGGCCGACGCGATCCTGATCAACACCTGCTCGGTGCGCGACCAGGCCGAGCAGAAGGCGCTCGGCAAGATGGGGATGCTGGGGCGCCTCCGCGAGCACCGGCCGCACGTCGTGTTCGGGTTCATGGGCTGCATGGCCCAGAGCCGCGGCGACGAGCTGTTCGCGCTCATCCCCCACCTCGACCTGGTCGCCGGCACCCAGAAGTACCACCGGGTGTTCGATCACGTCGACCGCATCCTGCGCGGGCGGCTCGGGCGGGCGGGGGACGATCCCGCGCCCGCGCCGGCCGGCGGCCCGGTGTGCGACACCGCCGCGGAGGAGGGCAGCCAGGACACGATCCGCGACCACCTGGCCGCCGGCCCCCGGCCGAGCGCCTTCATCTCCATCATGCAGGGGTGCGACATGCGCTGCAGCTTCTGCATCGTCCCCGACACCCGCGGCCGCGAGCGCGCCCGGCCCCCCGCCGACGTCGTCGCCGAGGCCCGCGGCCTGGCCGCCGCCGGCACCCGCGAGGTCGTGCTGTTAGGACAGATCGTCAACCTCTACGGCCGCCGCGAGCTGCCCCGCGCCGGCGGCCGCTCGCCGTTCGTCCAGCTGCTCGATGCGGTGCACGAGGTCGGGGGGATCGCGCGGATCCGGTTCACCTCGCCGCACCCGATCGGGTTCCGGGCCGACCTGGTGGCGGCGTTCGCCCGCCTGCCGAAGCTGTGCTCGCACATCCACTTCCCGCTGCAGAGCGGGTCGGACCGGGTGCTGCGGGCGATGCGCCGGCCGTATACCGCGGCGCGCTTCCGCGACCTCTGCGGCCGGCTGCGCGCCGCCCGCCCGGACCTGGCGATCACCACCGACATCATCGTCGGGTTCCCCGGCGAGACCGAGGAGGACTTCCAAAGTACTATGGACATGGTACGTGAGCTCGAGTTCGACAACGCGTTCGTGTTCCGCTACTCGGGCCGGCGCGGCACGCCGGCCGCCGCGCTGCCCGGCCAGCTGCCCGAGCGGGTCAAGGAGGAGCGCAACCAGGCGCTGCTGGCGCTCGTCGGCGGGATCGCCGCGCGCAGGAACGCCGCGCTGGTCGGCACCACCCAACAGGTGCTGGTCGAGGGGCCCTCGAGGACCAACCGGGCGCGGCTTGGCGGCCGCACCTCGCAGAACAGGATCGTGGTCTTCGAGGGCGATGCCGGCCGGCTGGCCGGCGCGCTGGTCGACGTCGAGATCGAGGCCAGCACCGGCTTCACCCTTTACGGCCGCGCCTGCACCCATGCGGCGCCGCGCGCGGGGTGACCGTGGGGGCGGCCGGGGGAACCGGGCGCGGTTGCCGGCGGGCCCGGGGTCATCAAGCCGCGGCCCGCGGCACCTTGCCGCGGCTGCACGAGAGGTGGATCCCCAGCGAGCAGATGAGGGCGAAGGCGGCGAACGCCCACTTCATGGCACCGAGGAACAGGGCGGCGGGAACGTCCCCCATGGCCTGCCCGCCGAACCAGGAGGCGAAGAACAGCGTGACGATCGTCATGCTGGCGATCTGCCCGACCACCCGCATCGTCGCGGCGGTGCCGGAGGCCAGCCCGTAGCGGGACCGGTCGACCGAGCCCATGATGGTGCACATGTTAGGGGCGGAGAACAGGGCGAACCCCGACCCGATCCCGGCCAGCAGCAGGACGATCGCGCCCAGCGGGGTGGATGCCGTGAGCAAGGCCAGGCAGGCGAGCCCGAGGGCGCTCAGGGCCATGCCGGCGGAGGTCAGGATGCGCGGCTGCATCCGGTCGGAGAGCCTTCCGGCAAGCGGCGAGACGAAGGCCATCACGACCGGCTGGGCCATCAGGATGGCCCCGGCGTCGCGGGGGGTGAGGCCGCGCACCTTCTGGAGGTAGAGGCTCAGCAGGAACACGATGGCGAAGGTCGCGCTGTAGTTGACGAGCGCGGCGAGGTTGGAGAAGGCGAACAGCCGGTTGTGGGTGAACAGGCGGGTGTCGATGACCGGCCGGGGGGATCGTTGCTGGCCGAGCCAGAACATGACCAGCAGGAGCGCGCCCGCGGCCATGAGCACCCAGCCACCCGGCGCGGGGATCCACGAGGAACCGCAGACGATGGCCACCAATCCCGCCATGTAGCAGGCCATTTCCCTGATGCCCGCCTTCCCGCCATCACCGGGGGACGCCTCGTCCCCGCCCAGGAAGGCGAAGGCCAGCACGGTGGTGACCGCCGCCAGGGCGGACGAGATGAGGAAGATCGAGCGCCACCCGAGGTGCTGGGTCAGGAGCCCCCCGGCGAAGGGCCCGAACGCCAGCCCCAGATAGACCGCCGAAACCGACATCCCGAGGACCCTCCCCCGGTGGCGGGGGGGGAATGCGGCCACGAGGATCGCCGCCCCGGAGGTGTTGGTGAACGCGGCGCCGATGCCCTGCAGGAACCTGGAGGCGATCAGCCAGCCCCCCGAGCCGGAGAGCCCGCACAGCAGGGTGGACAGGGTGAAGACCACCGCGCCGGCCCGGAACAGGCGGCGGACCCCCGCCAGGTCGCCCCACCTCCCGGCAGGCAGGAGGAACATCGCCGACGAGAGCAGGAACGACGTCACCACCCAGCTGACCATCACCGCACTGAGGCCGAAGCTCCGGGCGATCGCCGGCAGCGCGATGTTGATCGAGGAAATCAGGAAGGTCCCCATGAACGAGGTGACCATCACCACGAGGATCACGGGGATCAGTTTCCTGTTCGATTCCATATCCCGTCCCGGTGTCCCGATCCCCCGCCTGCGGGTGTTCGAACGGCGCGCCGGCGCCGCCGTGTTGCCCGCGGCCACATGGGTGATGCTGACCTTGGGCGGCGCCTAGTCACGCGGTTGCGGCCGGTTCTGTCCAGCCCGCTTCCGGAACACCTCCAGCCAGTCCAGCATCAGGGCGGCCCGGATCGTCTCCATCCGCCGGTACTCCTCCGGCGTCGTCCCCCAGTAGAACCCGATCCAGCCGGCTGCGACGCCCCGCGACCCATCGAGGAACTGCTCGAACTCCCGGACCGGGCACTTCAGCGGGAATGTCTCCTCGATCAGCACCGGCTTGCCGACCGCGAAGCCCGCCAACTCCCCCAGGGCCTCCTTGACCCTTCCCTTCTCCGGATAGAGGTGGACGGCGATGAAATCGAGCTCGGGCGCGATCTCCCCGGGCACGAACCCCGACGTCAGGCCGGGGCGGTCCAGGCTCCAGGGGACGAGCCCGACGGTGACCAGGTGACGCCGGTCCCGCTGCCGGATCGCCGCCACCAGCCGCCGGCACCACTGCCGGGCAACCTGCGGCCGGGGACGCCCGCCCTGCTCCAGGGTGATGAACTGGACGAAGTAGCCGGACTCGGTCCCGCCCAGCGACGGCCCCAGCCAGTCCGTCCGCGTTCCGCCGGGCACCACCGGCTCGTTCATCAGGTCATAACAGAACACCGCCGGGCTCGCGGCACACCGCCCGGCCACCGCCTCCCAGAACCGGGCCTGGACCGCCCACCGGTCCTGTTCCGTTAGATCGTCGTACCACTTGGGCACGTCCTTCTTGCGGTAGCAGGCGAGGCCGGTGATGTCGAGGTGGACGCCGGTCCTGCCGGCCAGCGCGACCAGCAGCCCCAGGCGTTCCAGGCTCGCCTCGTCCAGCGTCTCCGGGCCGGTCATGAACCTGGCGAGCTGGAGGTGGACCCGCACCACGTTCGCCCCGAGCCGCCTCATCTCCCGGAAGTCCTCCTCGACCCTGGGCCACTCCCCCGCCCAGTAATCCTCCAACAGGCGGCCGTCCTCGTCGTGGTCGTAGTTGAACCCCCACGGCACGAACGGCGCGCCGGAATCGGCCAGCACGAAGCCGCGCCCGTCGTCGGAGACCCGCACCCACGGCATCTCGCCGGCGGCTGCCAGGCCGATGGCCAGCCCCAAGGCCACGCACGGCCCGGCCAGCCGGCGGGACATCCCCGCACCCCCCGTTTCCCTGCTTCCGTTCATCGTGCCGGTGTCGCCGCGCCAGCCGGCCCGGAACCCCCCAACAAACAAGCACAGGCGCGGGTGATTGGAAGGAAATTGCGGCCAGGCACCACGAACTGGCCGGGTTGCGGCCCCCTTGAGGCGGATCCGAAGCGCGATCCGAAGCGCGATCCGAAGCTTGACTCTCCAGGAGGAACAGGTTTTTGGTTCCTCCGCAGAATTTGTGTTGATTTGTGACTGACTGCGAGCGCTTCCGGCAAGCACCGTCCTCGCTCCGGTCAAGCGGGCAGGCGGCATAAAATGCGGGGCGGCAGGGAGGTCGGGCGGGTTGCCCGGATTTATATCGCCTGCCCGCTTGACCTGCGCTGCGGGCGGTGCGGTGGGTCGGTATGGGGTTTGGCGCGCCAAACCCCGGCGGGGGCCGGGGTCGGGGTTGCGGATGGCGGCTGGGGGTACATTGTTGGGGTTGATGAAAGCCAACAACCCCCAACCACCATCCGCATGACCATTAAGACCTTGTTGCGCCGGGTGCAAGTGCTTCGTGGATTCGTGATTGAATCGGTGCGTCTGGTGAGGCGTCGCGGCAAGGAGGTGATCGAGGTCCGATTGGGGACCGATCCGCGGGTCAGGCGGCGTTGCTCGTGCTGCGGCAGGCCGGGGCGGGTGCATGACCGGTTGCCGGAGCGGCGCTGGGCGTTCGTGCCGCTGTGGGGCATTTCCGTGGACCTGGTATACGGAGCGCGGCGGGTGGTATGCCCCGATGGCGGCCCGAAGGTTGAGGCGATGCCATGGAACAAGGGCAAGCACCCGTATGCGGTGGCCTTCATGGTGTTCCTGGCGCGCTGGGCGCGGCGGCTCAGTTGGCAGGAGACCGCGCGGGTGTTCGGCACCAGTTGGGACGAAGTGCGCAGGTCGGTCGAGTGGGTCGTCGAATGGGGCCTGGCCAACCGGGTGCTGGATGCCGTGCGGGCTCTCGGCCTCGACGAGCTGCACTGGGGCCGCGGCAAGAATAGCGCCAACTTCGTGACCCTGATTTACCAGATCGATGCCGGCGCGCGCCGGTTGCTGTGGGTTGGTCACCGGCGCAAGGAAGCCACGCTGCGCAAGGGCTTCAACGAGTTGGAGAAGCATTGCAAGGGCTTCTTGGCCGGATTGCAGGTGATCTGCTCGGACATGTGGAAGCCGTACCTGAAGGTCATCGCGCAGCGCGCCGGCTGGGCGCTCAACGTGCTTGATCCCTTCCACGTCGCCCAGCACCTCAATCTGGCGGTCGACAACGTCCGCCGGGGCGAGCAGGCGCGCCTGCGCGGCAGGGCGGCCAAGGCCACGGTCAAGCGCGGGCGCTTCCTTCTGCTCAAGCGCGGCACGCGGGTCCGCGGCAAGGCTCGCGAGAAGCTGCGCGCCATCCTCGGCAGCATGCAGGCCACCTCCCGCGCATGGGAACTCAAGGAGAGCTTCCGACAGTTCTGGCGCTACCGCTCCGCGACCTGGGCGGCAGCCTTCCTCAGGGAATGGACCACCCGCGCAATGCGATCCCGCCTTGGGCCGATGAAGAAAGTCGCCCTGATGCTGCGCCGCCATGAAGAGCTTCTCCTCAACTACTTCCGCGCCAAGCGGATGTTCACCAACGCCGTCACCGAGGGTCTCAATCACAAAGCGGGTGTGACGCTTGCACGCAGCTACGGTCACAGGTCCTTCAAAGTGCTGCAACTCGTTCTGTATCATAACCTTGGGGCGCTACCCGAGCCGCCTCAAGCACACAAATTCTGCTGACGAGGCAGGTTTTTTTTGGGGCACAGGGTTCCCCCCCATCCCTCCACCGCCATCCCTCCACCGCCACCCCTCCACCGCAATGATTGCGCTTCGTTTCCCCTCCGGCCGGCTTGTGGCCGCCCTGCTCGGACTCGCCGCCTCCTTCGCCGCCGGCCAGGCTCCCCCCGATCTAACAGCTGATTTCGAGGTCGACACCGCGGGCTGGCGTGCCAGCGACCCGGCGGCCGCCCTTTCGTGGCAGGCCACCGGTGGCGCCACCGGCGCCTGGCTCCAAGGCGAGGGATCCGGCGCCGTCTGGAGCCTGCTTTCACCCACCGCATGGGCGGGCGACTGGTCCGGCTACCGGGCGCTCCGCTTCGACCTTGCGATCCCGAGCCGCCACTACGCCGACGCCGACCGCGCCCCGATGGTCGTGATCGCCGGTCGCAACGCCCAGTCGATGACCTGGACCGGCCCCACGCCCCTGTGGACGTGGACCCACTACGAGGTCAGCCTCGACCCCGCGTCGTTCGCGGTCGACCAGGCGACCTTCGACGCGATCCTCGCCGACGTCGCCGAGGTGCGCATCCTCGCCGAGTTCACCACCGCCACCGAAACCGTCGGCCTCGACAACGTGCTCCTCACCGCCGCCCCGGTGACCGTCTATTCCGAAGACCTGGTCGCGCGCTTCACCGCCGGTGTCAAGATCGACACCGAACTCGACGGCTGGCGCCCGGTGGACGACGTCACGCTCTATTCCAGCGACGACGGCCAGCCGCTGCGCTGCCTTTACTGCGACGACTGGCAGGACGGACGGACCTTCAAGGTCGCCTCGCCGGTCGCCTGGGCCGGCGACTGGCGGGGCTTCCAACAACTGCGCCTCGACTTGAAATGGACTTCATCCGGCACCACCGCGGGCGACGACCTGGTCCGCATCATCGGCGCCAACGGCAACGAACTCATCTGGAGCACCATTCTCACCAAGAACGCCTGGCAGCGGATCGTCGTGCCCCTCGAGGCCGCTGCCTTCGGCGTCGACGAGGCCACCTTCCAAGGGGTCATGCAGTACGTCAACAAACTCGTCATCTGCGGCGAATACGACGACGGCAACGACCAACTCTGGCTCGACAACGTCGCCGTCTCCACCACCACCACGGAAGTCCCCCCGGTCTTCGCCACCAGCCTCGTCGCCCGCTTCGGCAGCGGCCCCGAAGACTGGATCGCCTTCGACAACGCCGCCCTCGCCTGGAGCGAAACCGGCGGGTTCTCCGGCGGCGCGATCGCCTGCACCGACCAAGGCACCGGCACCGCCCGCTACGCGTCGCCCGATGCCTGGTCGGGCGACTGGCGCGCGTTCCGCTCGCTGCGCTTCCTGGTCAAGCCCCAGGGGTCCAACGTCAGCTACACGCCGATCGTCTCGATCCTCGGCTTCAACGGCGCCAGCCTCACGGTCGACCCGCCGCAGCCCTATTATTCCTGGTCCCCCTACACCTTCGACCTCACCCCGGAAACCTTCGGCGTGACCGCGGCCGAGTTCGAGGCCGTGATGCGCAACGTCGCCCACCTGACGATCTGCGGCGACCTCATCGACGGCAACGACACCACCACCCTCGACGACGTCAGCCTCATCGCCCAGGGCTCCGGCGCCGGGTCGCCGCCGGAACGCTTCTCCGGCTTCGACACCGGTCCCGAAAACTGGCGCAAGGGCGGGCAGAGCGGCTCCGACTGGGGGCTGCTGCTGGCCACCCCGGAATACCGCACCGACGGCAATCCCGGCGGTTGCATCGCCCTCGACGACGAATACGACCTCGCCTACTGGTTCACCCCGGAATCCTGGGCCGGCGACTGGCGCGGCCACGAGTCGGTCAGCTTCGACCTCAAGATCCTCGTCGGCGGCTGGCTGCTAGAACCCGGCACCATGCTCGCCGTCATCTCGGTGCACGGCGCGCTCACCCAGGAGGTGACCGACCCGCCCGCGCTCGACGTCTGGAACCACTACGACTTCGCCCTCACCCCGGCCGCCTTCGGCGTCTCCCAGGAGCAGTTCGACCGCATCATGCGCGACGTCGTGATGATCGGCGTCCGCTCCGAGTGGATCAACGGCTCCGAAAAGGAGGTGCTCGACAACTTCCGCCTCTCCAAGGCGCCCGAAGCCTACTGGCTGTGGCTCGCCGGCTACCTCACCCCGGAACAGCTCGCCGACGAGGCGGTGGCCGCCAAGGGCGCCGACCCCGACGGCGACGCCCGCAGCAACTGGGACGAGTTCCTCGCGCTGACCGTCCCGACCGATCCGGGCAGCCGCTTCGCCATCGCCGCCCGGCGCACCGCCGAGGGCGCCTTCGTCGTCGAATACCCCGCCCGCTCCGGCCGCGTCTATCAGGTCTGGAAGTCCCTCACCCTCGGCGACGACTGGGTCGCCGTCGGCCCGCTCGTCGAGGGCGCCGACGCCATCGAGACCTGCGCCGACCCCGCCGGCGAACCCGCCGCCTTCTTCCGCGTCGAAGTCAAGGCCCCGTGAAGCGCGCCGGCCGGTCGATGAAGCCGGTGTCGAGCACGCACCCGGTGGGTGTGTTCGTCGGGATTCACGACACCATTCTGATGGAGGGTCCATTGATTCGAGCAGTGGGATGATGCCCCCTGCGAAACCGGATCGATTGTGGCTATTCCAGGCCCACCGTGCGCGACGCCCGCAAGGTGACCGGGCCGAGCAGGCCGGCGGGCTGGAGGGCGGTGCCGGGCTTGACGGACTGGGTGGAGAGGAAGGTGCGGCGCTGGTCGGCAGGCAGGGCGGCGTCGCCGGCGAGGCGGTTGTTCCAGGTGTTGGCGACCACGATTTCGAGGGTGTTGCGGCCGGGTTTCGCGGCGCGGGTGATGTCCGCCTCCCAGGGCGCGATCCACAACGTGCCCAGTTCGGTGCCGTTGAGGCGCACGGTGGCGAGGTCATGCACCGCGCCGAGGTCGAGGGTGAGCCTGTGTCCGGGCTGGCCGGCCATGCCGGGGGGCAGATCGAAGGTCTTCCGATAGGTCGCCTGGCCGGAGAAATGGCGGATGCCTTCCTCGGGCCGGTTGGCCCAGCTGTCGAGGTTCCCGAAGGTCGCCGAGGCCGGGGTGGCAGACGGGAAGGAAACATCCCACGGGCCTGATAGAGGCAGCGGCTCGTGCAGCTTCGGCACCTCGGCGCGCAGGGATTTCCCGGACGCGGTGGTCGCCTCGAAGGATCCCGCCTGCCAGGTTTCGAGCGCAAGCCCGCCGTCGTGGCGGTGGATGCGCGGAGCGGGGATACCCGCGCCAAGTGTGATGGCCTGCGGGTCCTGGCCGCTGGCCGTGAGCTTCCTGCCGCCGCAGGTGTACTCCACCACGAGGGTCTTGACGATGCCGAAGGCGGGGTCCTTCCCCTCCTCCGCGAGGCGGCCGACGACGAACGTGGCCTCGCCCTTGTCCACCAGCGCCTGGACTTCCCGGAGGGCGTCGCGGGTGCGGGCGGGGTCGTCGGGGACGCCGTAGGTGGCTCGTCCGATGAGAATCCGTGGACCAGGTCCGTTAGACCGGCCGATCGTCCGCACCGGGTCGAAGTTGTCGGCGGTGTCACGGAACACGACAAACACCGAACCGGCGGGGCCGAGGCTCAGCGGCAGCTTGATGCGCCCGTCCGACAGGTCGAAAACCGCAGGGCGCTCGATTCTCCCGGAGTGCGGCCACCAGAGTTCCGGCAGCTTGCCCTCGACGCGGAAGCTGGCCTCGGTGGTCACGGGAGCGTTGGTTGGATTGGCCACGAAATACAGGTGACTGTCGCCCGCGCGGCGGTGCTTGAAGCCGAGCCGGGTGGCGGACTCGAAGTCGGGCTGGGAGCCGAGCGCGGCGAGCACTTCGTCCAGCGGCTTGCCCCAGACGACGCGACCCTTGCCCAGCGGGTGTTCGCCGGAAGGCGTGTTCGCGGCATCGCCCCAGATCTCGCGGGCGAGTTGGCGCACCCGCTCGTCACAGGCCGGGAAGTCCTCCAGGCTCGGCGAGCGCGACGGCGGATGGCCGAGCACGGTGGCGCCGGCGTTCACCAGATCGCGGATGCGCTCGAGCAGGGCCGGCCGCATGGCTGCGGATTTCGGCAACGACAGGACCTTGTAGGAAATGCCGTGCGGGAGCGTCAGCATGCCGTCCTTCACCTGGAGGTCCCTTGCAATCACCTCGGCGTTGAGGTAGTCGAAGTCGCGCCCCGGCGGCAGCGGAGGCTCCTGGATGCCGGTCATCTTCGGGGCATCCTCGGTGATGAAATACGCGACATCGGCCACCGGCTGGCCGGCCTGCAGCAGGACCGAGCAACGCCGCAGGTAGTCGATCCACGCCTTGCCCTGCTCGAACCACGTGTTGTGGCGGTTGAACTCGGTGCCGAACCACGCGTTGACGCCGGGTTTCCGGTCCTCCCACGGCTGATGGATGGAAACGTGCAGCACGAACTGGTTGATGCCCTCGCACAGCGCCCAGTCGCCGCGCGCCTTGAGCGAGGCCGGGGTGCTGAGGAACGCCGGACCGCCGGTGAAGGCCTCGGCCCACACCACCGGCTTGTTGTAGATGTGCGCCGCGGAGGCCGCCGCGCGCAGCTCGACCGACCCCAGTTCGCCGGTCACCCAGAACTCGCCTCCGACCTCGTGGCAGGCCCCGCCGTATTGCAGGAACTCGGCGGGGAACCCCCAGTGGCCGTAGTTCTCCAGCCACATCCTCAGGCCGTGTTGCCCGCACAGATCGTGCAGGCCGCCGACGTACTCGCCGGCCACCCGGTCGGCCACCAGCCGCCGCAGGTCCCAGAGAAAGCGGTCCGACCGGCCGGCGCTGCCGACGACGCGGCCTGTTAGCGTGGGCAGCCATGGCATGGGATCGTAGCCGTAGCGCTCTTTGAACGCACCGGCGAAGCCATCGGTCCAGTTCTGGGGGCCCATCTCGTAGCTGTCGGCCACCACATGCGTGAGCGCGGTGCGCTCGGCGGCGGGCATGCGGCGGAGCACCTCGCCGATGTAGGCGTCGAAATGCGCCTTGAGCGGCACCCGGTTCAGCTTGTCCACCTCCAGCCCGGTGGCCTCGTCCGGCGCCGGCGCGTTCCTGGTGCCCGTCGGCACCATCGCCGCGCGCAGCACGATCCACCCGCCCGCCGGCACGTCCCAGCGCAGCGTGCCGTCGGCGGCCAGTCGTTGTGATAGATCAACGACATCCGCGGGCGGGATCGCGCCGGCCGCCGACTCGGGTTCCGGAGGGGGCGGCCAGGTGTAGAAGTCGAACGGCGGCAGTGGTTGTTGGAACACCTTGAGCAGGGACTTCTCGGCATAACTGCCGATCCGCGCGGCGGGCGAAAGCCGGACCTCGCCCAGCTCGCAGCCGGCGGCGAGTTCCAGCCGCCAGAACCTCGCGGTGGCCGGCTCGAACGAGGCGACGACCGGCGCGAGCGGCACCGGCCCGACGTTCACGTTCAGGTTGCTGCGGTCGATGGGAAACCTCGTGACCGTGCGGTATGCCAGGCCGTCGTCCGATGCCTGCAGGTCCGCGGCCACATTGACCGCCTTCACCGGCTGTACCGCAAGACTGCGCGCGGTGAACGGCTCCGGCATCTCGAACTGGATGCGGGTGGGGGTGCGCGCCGTGATGTTCGCCACCTCCCCGTCGCCAGCGGGCGCGGGAAAGGCCAGCACCGCCACGTCCTGGAAGGCACCGGCCGGGGCGGGCAGCTTGCCGGCGAAGCGCCGGGGCCCGCGCAGGCGCAGCTCAGGCAACACGACGTAGCGCATCGCCTGTCCGGGTTTCACCCACGGCCCGCCCGACTGGCTCCAGCCGGGAGAGTTGAACAAGCCGACGTCCACGCCGAGCCGCCCGCCCTCGCGGATGGCGTGCTCGAGGTTCTGCCACCAGCCGCCGGTCAGGGCCATGGGGTCGGGATTCGGTTGCATGCCGCTCTGCCCGCTGATCACCCCGATGAAGCCGGCGCCGATGCCCACGCGCTTCATCGCCTCCAGGTCCCGGGTGATGCCCTCCTTGCTGATGTGGCCGTCCATCCAATACCAATAGCAACGCGGCTGCGTCGCGGGCGGCGGATTGCGGAAGGCGTCCTCGAGCGGGGCGGCGGTGACGAGGGCGGGTGAGACGATGGCCAGCAGGGTGGCGCGGATGGCGAGCGGCGGTGTCATGGCGTGTTCTCAAGTGACATTACGCTCTTCCACGGCGCATCAGTCAAAGCAGTCCATCTGATGGGCCGCGCCGCCGCATTCGAGGAACCGGCCAGGTCGCTGGCGTCCATGCGGCAGGACGGATGCGGACGGCCGTCGGAATAGGCGACGGGTTTGGTGACTGGCACGAGTCCGGCACCAACCGCCGTGTCCACGAATGAAACGACGGCCAGCAGGACGAGATTGGCGGCGAGAGGATAGATAGGGAATTCCTTATTGGCCTGGCCGCGACCGGACCGCCGGAGGGTGGCCCATGGACCGGACGGGAGGTGGGCGACCTGTCCGCGGGCCACCTCGAGGCTGGTGCGCCGGAGTCCGGGCGGAACGGGCCCGGCTTTCCCCGTGCTTGGCATTGGCATGGCCCACTCTACCGCGGGTTGCCCGCCGAGGTGAAGCATAACCGTCGGCGTCAACCTCGACACCGGCAACTCGTGGCTCGGCGGCGGCGAGCCGCTCGAGTTCGTGAGAACCTTCGGCCCGCGCATCAAGCACGTCCACTGGAAGGACATCCCGGAGGAATGGCTGCCCAGGCGCGGGAAGCAATTCGGCTGCGGCATGGGGCTCATCCCGCTCGGCGACGGCATCGCCGGCATCGAGGCGGTCGTCAAGGAACTGCTGGCCCATGGCTTCGACGGGCCGACCACCCTGGAAGTCGCCGGCGAGGAATCCGTGAAGACCTCCGCCGACCGCCTGCGCGAATGGGCGGGCTGAGCAAGGGTCGTCAGCCTGACGCCAGGCACCTGCTTCCGCGGCCGCGCTTCCGCGCACGCCCGCAAGGCCCGCCGCAGCCCGGCACGTTCCGCCTGGTCCGCCGCGCACAGCGGTTGGCGCGGCGGGCCGCAGTCGCGACCCAGCAATCCACAGGCGACCTTGACCCATTGCGTGTACCTGCCGCCGCCCTCCATCAGTTCGAGCGTGGGCAGCAGTTCAAAGAACAGCCTGCGCGCGCCGGCGTGGTCCCGGTTCACGACGCATAACTGATAGAGCCTGGCGTGCGAGGCGGGCAGCACGTTGGAGACTCCGATCATCCGGCCGAGCGCGCCGACCATGGAGTTCTCCAGGGCGATCGTGTCGCACCCGCAGAACACCCCCAATCAACGAACCCCACGGCCCGGTCCTTGGGTCACGCAGACGACTGGCCGCGTCAGTCCGGTATCGGTTCGCCCCTGCCGACAGGCTGGCCTTCCCAGTTGACCTCGCCGGTGGCGGGATCGTAAGTCAGGATGCGGTGCGCGCTGCCGGGTGCGGGCTTCATGTTCACCTTGGGGAGCCATTGCGCGAGCTCGCGTTTCACTGCGGCAAACCCGGCCTCCGGGGCGAGGTTCTTCCACTCGTTGGGATCCGCCTGCATGTCGTAGAGTTCCTCGGAACCGTCGGCATAGCGGATGTAACGCCAGCGCGCGGTGCGCACCGCATGGTTGTCGTGGTTGTGGGTGGTGATGGCGGGCCAGGGGCGGGCGGCTTCCGGGTCCCGCAACTGCGGCACGAGACTGTGCCCTTCGAGGTCGTTGCGGGGCGGGAAACCCGCCAGCTCCAGCAGCGTCGGAAAGATGTCCAGCAACTCGACTGGCCGCCCGCAACGCGCCTGCCTGGCAATGCCTGGCCCGGCAAACAGCAGCGGGACGCGCGTCGAACGGTCCCAGAGCGTGTTCTTGCCGCTGATCAGCTTCTCGCCGAGATGCCAGCCGTGGTCGCCCCAGACAACGACGATCGTGTCCTCTGCGCGGCCGGTTGCCTGCAGCGCATCCAGCACCCGGCCCAGTTGGGCATCCATGAAGCTGGTGCTGGCCAGATAGGCGCGGACCAGCGGACGCCACTCGTGGTACTGGCGCAGCGTCGTGAGCCGCGGTTCGGGAAGCCGCCAGTGCAGGTACCAGGAGAACCGCGGCGTGTCGTCGCGGTCGTTCTCCAGCACCGGTGGCATCTGCAAGGTGGCGTCGGGGTGCCAGTCGAAGTACTTCCGGGGTGCATAGCAGGGAACGTGCGGCAGCCGGAAGCCGCAGGCAATGAAGAAGGGCCTGTCGACGGGCGCCTTGTGCAGCGCATCGATCGCGGCGCTGGCGATCCTGTAGTCCCCGGCATCCTCGTCCCGTTCCGGAAAGGCGCCCCAGTCCATCGCCGGATGCCGCGGCTCGGGCAGGCGGGCGATCGGCTGCGGGGGCCTCCCTTGTCCCGGCACCGGTCCCCACTCGTTGAATTCCCGCGCGTGGTCCTTCGGCTTGATGGAACCGTCGTGATAGATCTTCCCGCAGGTGTAGGTGAAGCAGCCGGACTGCGTGAACGTTTGCGGCAAGGTGACGTGGTCCCTGGTCCGCGCCACGTCGCGGATGCCGGGAGCCAGTCCATAAATGCCGGTGGTCGACGGCCGCAGGCCGGTGAGCAGGCTGGAGCGCGAGGGGTTGCAGAGCGGCGACTGGATGTGCGCATTGGTGAACAAGGTGCCCCGCTCGGCCAGGCGGTCAAAGCATGGGGTGCGCGCCTGGGGATGCCCGCCCAGGCAACCCATCCAGTCGTTCTGGTCGTCGATCGCGATGAACAGCACGTTCGGCCGCGATGTCCCGCCCCGTTCCGCGCCAAAACCCGGGCAGCTCGCCAGCATCAACGAGACCAGGCAGGGCAGGAACATGACTCGTCTCACGGTTGCGCCTTGTTGGATCCGGGGCCGATGGAACATCACGAACGAAGCGACCTACCCGCCCTTGAGCTGGCGGATCTGGTCGCGCAGGTGGGCGGCGCGCTCGAATTCCAGCAGGCTCGCGGCCTCGCGCATCGCGGCCTCGAGCCCGGCGATCACCCGCAGCCTGTCGTATTCCGCCTCGTCCTCGGCGACGAGGCTGCGTTCGAGCTCCTCGGCCTGCTGGCGGCGGGTCGAGTAGACGTGCAGGCTTTCCTGGGCGGCGCGCTTGACCCCCTGCGGGGTGATCCCGTGGCGCTCGTTGTGGGCGTGCTGGCGCTCGCGGCGGCTGGCGCTGACGTCCAACAGGCGCTGGATCGAGTCGGTGACCTGGTCGCAGAACAGGACGCACTCGCCGTTGACGTGGCGGGCGGCGCGGCCGGCGGTCTGGATCAGGCTGGTTTCGTTGCGCAGGAACCCCTCCTTGTCGGCGTCGAGGATGCACACCAGCGACACCTCGGGGAGGTCGAGCCCCTCGCGCAGCAGGTTGATGCCGACCAGGATGTCGAACGCCGCGGCCCGCAGCTGGCGCAGGATCTCGACCCGCTCGACCGCGTCGATGTCGGCGTGGATGTAGCGCACCTTCAACCCCACGCCCTGCAGGTAGTCGGCAAGGTCCTCCGCCGTCTTCTTGGTCAGCGTGGTCACCAGCACCCGCTCGCCGGCCTCCACCCGCCGCCGGCACAGCTCGATCGTCTCGTCGATCTGCCCGGCCAGCGGCCGCAGGGTGATCCGCGGGTCTAACAGGCCGGTCGGGCGGATGATCTGCTCGACGACCAGCGCGGTGCCGGGGCGGGTCGGGTCGAAGGCGGCGACCGGCTCGTCGCTGGCGCTCGGCCGGACGGGGGTGGTGGCGTGGCCGGGCTGGCCTGCGATGGCGAGCGCGCGGCTGCCGCCCTGGCCCCTTACGGCGATCCAGCGGTGGTTTTCGGGCCGCGAGTTGGCGATCTCGAACCGGCCCGGGGTGGCGGAGGCGTAGACCAGCTGGTTGGTCATCTCCATGAACTCGCGGAAGCGCAGCGGCCGGTTGTCAAGCGCGCTGGGCAGGCGGAACCCGTGCTCGACGAGCACCGACTTGCGGCTGCGGTCGCCCTCGTGCATCGCGCCGATCTGGGGGATCGAGACGTGGCTCTCGTCGACCAGGGTGAGGAACCCGCGGGGGAAGAAGTCGAGCAGGGTGTACGGGCGGACGCCGGGCTCGCGGCCGGTGAGGTGGCGCGAGTAGTTCTCGATCCCCTGGCAGAACCCCATCTCCTGCATCATCTCGAGGTCGCACTCGGTGCGCATCCGCAGCCGCTGCGCCTCCAGCAGCTTGCCATGCCGCTCGAACTCCGCCACCCGCGCCTCAAGCTCGTCGCGGATCGTCACCACCGCCTGGCGCAGCCGGTCGGCCCCGGTCACGAACTGCTTGGCCGGGAAGAACGTGTACTTGTCGAGCCGCTCGACCGCGGCCCCGGTGAGCGTGTCGATGGTGGTGAGCCGGTCGACCTGGTCGCCGAAGAACTCGACCCGCACCGCGGTCTCGTCGAGGTACGCCGGGTGGACCTCGACCACGTCGCCGCGGACGCGGAACCGGCCGCGGCCCAGCTCGATGTCGTTGCGCTCGAACAGCATCGCGACCAGTTTTTCCAACAGCTCGTCGCGGGCGAGCTGCTGGCCGGCCCACACCGGGAGCATCATCCCCTCGTACTCGTCGGGCGAGCCGAGGCCGTAGATGCAGCTGACCGAGGCGACCACGACCACGTCCTCGCGGGTGAGCAGCGAGCCCATCGTGCTGAGCCGCAGGCGCTCGATCTCGTCGTTGATCGACGAGTCCTTCTCGATGTAGGTGTCGGTGCGCGGGATGTAGGCCTCCGGCTGATAGTAGTCGAAGTAGCTGACGAAGTACTCGACCGCGTTGTGGGGGAAGAAGTTCTTGAACTCGGAGAACAGCTGGGCGGCGAGCGTCTTGTTGTGGCTGATCACCAGCGCCGGCCGGCCGAGGCCGGCGATGACGTGGGCCATCGTGAACGTCTTGCCCGAGCCGGTGACGCCGAGCAGCGTCTGGTGGCGGTTGCCGGCGCGCAGCGACTTGAGGAGCTTGTCGATCGCCTGCTGCTGGTCGCCCTGCGGCGCGTAGTCGCTGACCAGTTCGAAGGCCATGGCGGTGGACCCGGCGCGGGGGCGCGGCGCTCAGCCGCCGCAGCCGCAGCCGCCGCCGCAGCCGCACGAGTGCCCGTGGCCGTGGGCGTGGCCGTGGCCGGCGCCGCGGGAGCTGCCGAGGATGCCGAGCCCGCCGGTGATCACCCGGCGTACCGGCGCGCCGGTGTCGGGATGGCTCGCGAGCGGCGGGTCGTGCATGCTGTGGCGCACTTCGAAGCGCACCGGCGCCTCGCCGGGCTGCTGCGGGATCGTCTCGTAGGTGTAGGTGGGCATCGGGCGGGGGACGGTTTGTCTGCCGGACATGGACGCCCGGATGGGCGGCTTGTCCAGCCGGGAATTGCGGCGGGCGGGCGATCGCCGGTCCCCAGGGGTCGCCCAGGCTTGACTTGCCATCGGGGCCCGCGCGGTTCCCGCCGGCGAACCCGCCCGGCCTCCCCGGGGTCTGACAGCCTACTGCAGCGACACGGCGGCCAAGTCGCCGTCCTGGTTGCGGCAGTAGACCCGTCCGTCGGCAACCACGGGCACCGTCCAACAGGTTCCGGAAAGCACCTTGGCCCGCGCGAGTTGCCTGAATGCCTTTGGCGAGGCCTCCGCCACCAGCAGGTCGCCGCCGTCCACCATGACGAACAGTTTTCCATCAGCCAGCGTGAGGCCGCCGCCGACCTTCAGCCCCTTCTGCTCCCATTTGACGGCGCCGGTTGCGAAATCAAGGCACTTGAGGCTGCTGTTCTGCCCTTGCTGGCCATGCACTCCGTAGAGGCAGCTCCCGAGGAGCAACGAGGTCTGGCAGTGGTTGTTCAGCTGCCGGTTCTCCCAGACCTTCGTGAGCGCCTTGCCCTCCAGCTTGAGCAACGCGCAGCCGCGGCCATAGCCGCTCGAGATGAAGATCCTGTCGCCGGACACGATCGGCGTGGCCGCATTCACCCGGTGCTGCGTCTCCCACGCGAAGCGGGCCACGGCCGGGCCCCCGGCCAGCCGGTAGATGGACAATCCAGCGGCGTCGAAGGACGTCACCAGTTTCTCCTTGCCGCGGTTGAAGACGACCGCCGAGGAGTAGCCGGCTGTTTCAGATCCCATCTTGGTGACCAGCGCGCCGGTCTTCCGGTCGAGGACGAACACCACGCCCAGGTCCATGACGACCGTGCCGCCCACGACGAGCGGAGATCCGGAAAGGGGCCAGCCACCGGCCTTGGCCCCGAACTCGCTCACGGCCTTGGACCACTGCAACCGGCCATCGTCCGCATCCAGGCACAGCAGCTTGCCGTCGCTGTTGAGCGCGAAAACCTGGCCATCCGCCACCGCCGGGGTGGACGTGGTCTCCCCTCCTTCGGGCTTGTCGCCGGCTGGCGGATAGCTCCACAGCACCGCGCCCGTCCCGGTGTCCAGACACCACACGGTGCCCGCACCAAGCGTGTAAAGGCGCTGGCCCACGACGGCCACGGACGAATGCCCCTGGCCGACGTTCTTCTTCCAAGGCACCTTGGCCGCATCGCCGGACCAGAGCTTCAGGCCCTTCTCGGTCGAGGTGAGGTCGCGGTTGGGGCCGAGGTAACATGGCCAGTCGGCGGCAGCCGCGGCCGCGGGCATCAAGGACAGGCAAAGACTGCAGGCCAGATGAAGATGGCGTCTCATGGAGTGATCCGATGATTGAGGGTTGTGGAGGATGCGCGGCGCGCGTGACCCCATGGCCGGTGGCGTGGCCGGCCGACCGCATCGCCGGGGTTCCCGAATGTCACGCCCATGCGAGGGTGATTAGCCCGCATCGCCGGTGGAATCAACGCGAAAGCAAGACCGAAAGCCCGGGGGATAGCAACACGAGGCGTCCTTGACATCCGGATGCGCATCATGTATGGTCGTGTGCATGAAACGCACGACCTTGGTGCTGGAAGAGGCGATCCTGGAGGGAATCCGCGAGATTGCGCATCGGCGCAAGACCGAGATGTCCAAAATCGTCAACGAATGGCTCAGTGCCGGTCTGCAACGCGAGCGCTCCGCCGCTCCCGCCCCGCCACCCGCGCTGCCGGTCTTCCACATGGGGCTGCCCCGCGTCAACCTGGCCGACCGCGACCAGCTCGAAACCCACATGGAACAGCCGTGAGCGGAGTCATCGACACCAACCTGCTCCTCTACGCGGCCAACGCCGACTGCACGGAGCACGCTGCGGCGCGCGAGTTTCTCGCCAATCTGGCAAACCAGCGCGGCACCTGCTACCTCACCGGGGGTATTTGTTACGAGTTCCTGCGCGTCTCCACCCACCTCCGGGTCTTCCCGCAACCCCTGACTGCCAGCCAGGCCCTCGATTTCCTCGAAATCCTGCTCGCCGGGGAGCGGCTCCAACTGCTGGCCGCCGGCGGGCGTCACTGGCAGTATCTTCGCCAGGTGCTCGCCACCCTCAAGCATCCCGCCGGCAACCTGTTTTTCGATATCCGCACCGCCACCCTGATGCGCGAAGCCGGCATCCGCACCATCTACACCGCCGACACCGACTTCCTGCAGTTTCCAGACCTTGAGGTCATCGACCCCGTCCACCCCGCTCCTTCCCCCGGGAACTGAGGAAATCATGGGTGCCCATGAGTTTCCCGGCGGCCGCTGCCGAGCCGGTAGGCGAAGAGCCCCCGAAAACCCGGGGAGCAGCCAATTCGATGGGTGTCCAGGAGCAGAGCCACCCCTTCGATTCCTTCCGTCCCTTCCGTCCCTTGCGTCCCTTCCGCCCACCTCCCTCCCACCTCCCGCGCAGCCCCCCCACTTACCTGCGCCGCCACCTGCCCGGAGCCGGGCAAGACGAGCCACCCCAAGACTCGCGGGATCGACCGGGTGTCAGGATTAGGAGTGGAGGGTCATTGCTCGCGACGCTTCCCGGCATCGGTTAGCCGGGGATCACGACCGCCTTGATCACGCGGTCGCGGCAGCCGGCGGCGAGATCGAACGCCGCGGCGGCGCGTGCCAGCGGGAACCGGTGGGTGGCGAGCCGGTCGAGGTCGACCTGCGGGTGCGGGCCCGCGGCGAGGGCGATCGCGCGCCGCCAGGTGTGTTTCATGCGGCGCGAGAACAGCACGGTGAGCCCCTTGCGGCGCGCCACCGAGTGGATCATCCGGCAGTCGTCGTCGGCCGGGATGCCGACGAGCACCAGCTTGCCGCCCGGGGTGGCGACGTCGACCGCGGCCTGGACGGCGGGGCCGGCCCATGCGGCCTCGATCACGAGGTCGCAGCCGCGGCCGCGGGTGGCGCGCATCACGTCGTCGACCGCCTGTTCGGCGCGGGCGTCGAGTGCCGCGCTGGCGCCCCACTGGCGGGCGAGATCGGTGCGCCACGGCAGCGGGTCGACCGCGACCAGCGGGTCGAGGCCGGCGAGGCGGGCCAGCCGCAGCGCGAGCAGGCCGACGGCGCCGCAGCCGAGGACCGCGCAGGAGCGGCCGACGCGCGGCTTGGCGAGGTCGAGCGCGTGGAGCGCCACGCCGAGGGTCTCGAGCACCGCGCCGGCGGGGTCGCTGAGGCTGTCCGGAATCGGGAAGCAGTTGCGGGCCGGCACCAGCATCCGCTCGCGCAGCGCGCCGTCCGTCGGATGGACGCCGAAGAACCGGTGGTGCGGGCACAGGTTCGGGTGGCCGGCCTCGCACCACTCGCAGCGCAGGCAGGCAACCTGGGGGTCGACGGCCACCCGGGCGCCCGGGGCGAGCGGGTCGCCGCAGCCGTCGAGTGCGCCGGGGCCGGCGGCGCGGACGCGGCCCATGAACTCGTGGCCGAGGACCAGCGGCGAGGTGGCCTCGATCGAGCCGATCCGCCCGGTCTCGAACACGTGCAGGTCCGACCCGCAGATCCCGACGGCGCCGACCTCGACCAGCACCTCGCCGGCAGCCGGTGGCCCCGGCTCGGGGTCGTCGCCGCACTCGATCCGCCGTGGTCCGTGGAGGCGCACGCTGCGCATGGCCGCAGTGTCGGCCGCCCGGCGGCGGCTGGCCAGCCGCGAGTTCGGTCGCGAGCGCCGGCAGGCGCGCCGCGCACCCCCCGCGCTGTTGAAACGGCGGCCCCGCCGGCACCGTAGCGTCCCCCGATGAACCCGCACTCGTCCCGCCGCCGTTTCCTCCAGTCATCCGCCGCGGCCGGCCTCGGGCTGGCCGCCACCGGCCGCCGCGCACGGGCCGCCAGCCCCAACGACAAGCTGCGCGTGCTCTCGATCGGGGTGATCGGCACGATCGGCGGCGCCGACCGCGGCCAGATCGCCCACCACCCGCGGGCCGAGATCACCGGCCTGTGCGACGTCGACGCCAACCAGCTGGCGCAGGCGGCCAAGGACCACCCCGGCGCGTTCACCTGCAAGGACTACCGGGAGGCGTTCGAGAAGCACGCCGACCAGTTCGACGCGGTGATCGTGGCGGTGCCGGACCACTCGCACGCGCCGATCATGCTCACCGCGCTGGCCCACGACAAACACGTCTACGGCCAGAAGCCGCTCGTCCACCAGCTCGCCGAGCTGCGGATGATCGAGATGGCGATGGCCGCCAAACCGGCGCTCGTCACCCAGCTCGGCAACCAGCGGATGGCCCACCCCGGCCGCCGCGCCGCGGTCGAGATCCTGCGCCAGGGCCAGCTCGGCAAGGCGATCGAGGCCTACGCGTGGACCGGTTCGCCGGGCTCCGGCTTCTACTTCAACTTCGAGAAGAAACGCGGCGCGCCGGCCACCCCGCCGCCCCACCTCGACTGGAACCTGTGGCTCGGTCCCTGCCCCGAGGTCCCGTACCGCGAGCTGTGCGCGCCGGTCAAGTGGCGCTCGTGGTGGGACTACGGCACCAACGGCCTCGGCGACTGGGGCTGCCACGTGCTCGACGTGTTCTTCTTCGCCTACGACGAGCTCAAGGCCCCGGTCAGCGTCAAGACCGACTGCCCGGAGCCGGCCGGCGAGCTGTTCCACGTCAGCCCGTGCAAGGCGACCGTCACCTATCGCGTCGATTCGCCGAAGTTCGCGGCCAAGACCTTCCCGGTCCACTACTACGACTCGGACCAGCGCCCGACCCCCGAACAACTCAGCATCCCCGGGCCGGTCGAGGGCTCCAACATGAGCTGCGTCGTGTGCACCAACGGCACCCTCGTGCTCGAGGCCGACGGCGCGCTCAAGATCTGGCAGGACGGCAAGTCCACCCCAGGCCTGCGGATGCCCGGCCTGCCCGAGTTCCCCCCGCTCAACCACTGGCACGCGTGGGTCGACAACTGCCTCGGCACCAAGACCGAGCTGCGCACCCCATTCCCGGACGCCGTCCGGATCACCGAACCCGCCCTGCTCGCCGTCAAGGCCACCCGCTTCCCCGGCGAGGAACTGCTCTGGGACCGCATGCGCCTCGCCTTCACCAACCACGCCGAGGCCACCCGCACCATCGTCCGCCGCGACTACCGCCAAGGCTTCGGCCCGCCACGCGTCGGCTGACATCAACGGACCTGCGGGACGCCCACGGAAACCGCGCGCCACCCGCCGCCCCCGTAGCTGCGTTGGTCACAACGCAGGCGGAACGGACGCCCGTTTCGAGGCGCCGCGGGCGATTGCGGGGTTGGGCCGCACCAAAAAACAATTGGTGGCAATAGGGGTCGGGGAAGGTTCCGGACTGACAGTACAGGCGATTGACCGAAACCCGCCCCGCCGCTTCCCCCCCTCCGGCGCGCGGGTGAGCTTGGCAGGTATGCCGGTGGGTCCCGGGGCGTCCGGGGGCGATGCGTGACGCAAGCGCGGACATGTTAGACCGGCTCCGGTTCCCGCCGCGCGGCATGGGCCGCTGCACCCAACGCGCCCCCGCCTCGGCTCGGGCGGGCGCAAGGTGGCGTCGGGCGTCTCCCGCTCGCCTCGCAAAGCCAGGCTCGCCGTAAGCGATCGAGCCTTGGCCACTACCGCCGGCAGCGTCGATAGGATACATACCTATGCATGCTCTCTATGCCTGCAGGCGCGACGCCGCGGTGCTCAGGCGACGCTGGCGCTGGACAGTGCGGTGGCGGCCGGCGGCTGCCAGTTGCAGGGCAGCAGGGCCGACAGGTCGTCCTGGTTGGTCAAGTTCCTCGCCACCCCGCAGACGATCGCCGACGTGAACGGCGAGCTGCACGAGCTCAAGGACGTGCCCTCGCTCCGCGCCGCCATGGTGACCTTCGGCATGCGGCTGCGCGAGCGGTGGACGGATGCCGCCCGCCGCAAGGCCGACATCGCCAAGGCCGCCACCGCCGAGGAACTCCACCAGATCATCGGCCGGCTCGCCCCCGACGCGGCGGGTGCGCCCGACGACCCCGCCCGCGAGCCGGAGCCCGAACCCGAACCGGAGCCCGAACCCGAACCGGATCCCGAACCGCTTCCCGAATCCCCCGCGCTGCCGGACAAGCCGTCCTAACACCCGCCCATCCGATGCGCCCTCCAGTGGACATCAGCTTTCTTTGGAAGGGAGTGGTCGGCACGGTCTCGCCCACACTGGGCATCCTCACCTCCTTCCAGGAGCAGATCGAGTGGCACCTGCGCATCGCCTCGCTGGCGGTGGGCCTGCTGGTGGGCGTGCTCTCGGCCGTGTCGCTGTGGCGCAAGCTGCGGAGGCGTCACTGAACGACTCTTCAGTCAAGGCTCTGGAACGGGCCGGCAGGATGGTGAGCAGGAATGATCTCATCACTGCGTGGATTGGAGCTTGAACACCACTGCATCGGTATCTGGCTTGCCATCGATGAAGGTCACTGTCACGGGCTCTGACTGCATGTTATTGAAATGCAGCGTTCGCGTGACCGTTCCGGTTTGGATCGGTGGGTGGAACCAGATGAGTTCGGATGCGTTGAAAGAAGTTCCCGAGCTGTGCCCGCTGCCGGAACCACTGGGGCTCCTGCTCGTTTCCGTGAGTCGATAGGAGCCATCGAATTGTTCGGCCCGCGTTCCATCGGGCAGTTCGACGACAGCCGAAACGAGTGGAAGGCCCTGCTTGGCGCGCTCAGAGCGATTGGCGATCAGTTTCTCCTGGTCTGCGAGAAAGGCCGGCCATTCGTCGCCGGACACCTGTCGTCTCCTGCCGTCAACGTAGACCACTTCGCGGCGTCCGTCGGGCCATCGCCGACCGTTGTGGTCGAGGGCTTCCTTGCACCATAGTATTGCGATGCGTGGATCATCTGCCAACGTGAGCCCCTCGACATAGTGCCAGCCGCAAGTGGCCGGGGATAGCGGGTGGCCTTGCTCGAGTGCGCGGCGGGTCTTGGACTCCTGCACGGTCATGCCGCGGAGAATCTCAGGCCCGATGCCGGAGACGCCGTTGAGCATGCCGAGTGAAGCCTCGGGAGTGGCTCCGCCGCTCGGGAAACGCCCCTTATTGGCGGAGGCGTAGCTTTGAAGCGACGATGCCATCGCAAGGATGCAGCAATGGCTGGCTCCATAGGGATACCTCGATGCCCAATGGTGGTAGACAAGGCTGCCTGCGGTCGCGATCAAACCGGCGATCAGCAAGGTGACGTTGACTCTGAGGCGACTCATGGCTTGGGTGCCGTTGCGGCTGTGGCGGAGTGTGGATGGTTCCGCCTGTATCGTGTGGGGCGCGTTGGTCTATTTCGGAGTTCTTGAATGAGCTGGACGGCGAGGTGATAGTGGCTGCACCAATGAAGTGGGCGCAAGCGTGGATGAGGTGCATGGGAAGGGAACCTATGGGCGCGAGTCTCAATACGCGCAACTGACAGGCGATTCGTATTCCTTCAAGGCCCAAACGGGCCGCCAGGCCGGGGTGAGTGGGGGTCTGCTCGGTAGCGGCAGGCAGTTGACACCGCCAGCAGAGCGTGAAGGCGCTCAAATACCTCAGCTACCTCGCCAAGCTCGCCGGCTTCGTCGCCGCGCTCGACGCGATCCCGTTCATCGACCCGAAGCTCGGCGTGCTCGTCTTCGCCGCCGCCTCGATCCTCAAGGACACCGCCAACCGCATCGGCGACCTGCTCGACGACGGCCAGGCGAACCAGAGCTTCAAGCACTGAGCGGCGCGGTTCCTGAGGAACCTCACTCCCCGGACGGACCGGGCAGCTTCACCGTGCGGGTGCGCCAGTCGAACGTGAAGGTGTTCTGCCACTGGCCCTCCTTCGGCAGGATCCCGAACCATTCGTTCGCCTGCTCCTCGGTGGTCAGTTCCCGGTAGTGCTTGAAGATGATCGCGGGGGAATTGCCCGCTTCGAGCGCCACCTGATCGGCGCTTTTCACCACGGCGATCCGGTAGCTGATGAACGAGTGCCGGAGCACGTTGCGGGGCCATTCCACGCCGAGGGCGGCGGCTAGGGCGGTGGCCTGGTTCACCAGCTCGGTCGAGCGGACCACCTTGCCCATGCGATCGAGCGGTCGCAGCCATGCGGCCAGGTTGTCGGTGATCGGCACCAGCCGCCGGGATGCGGTCTTGGCTTGGCCGGCGCGCACCTCGATGAACCGGCGGTCGAGGTCCACCGCCTTCCAGTCGAGGCGAGCGAGTTCGGCCATGCGGATTCCGGCGAAGGCACCGATCGCCAACAGCGGCACAAGGTGTGGCGGCGCGGCGTGGATGATCGTGCGAAACTGGTCGGGCGTGTGGATCCCGACGTCGGTGCCCTTGGTCACCCGGAGCTTGCGCAGTTGGCCGGTGGCGGTGGGCTTGCCTTCGGGCAGGTAGTTCTGCTCCAAGGCGAACGAGAACAGCAGGTTCAGGTAGAGCTGGATCGAGTTGCGGGTCGAGGGTGCCACGTTCAGGCTGCGCAGCCAGGCGTCGACGTCGGCGGATGTGATGTCGAGGATCGGGCCGGGGTGGGCCGCGGCGAAGCGGATGAGGATCGAGCGGAGCTGCCCCAGGTGGCGCTTGCTGACGCCGTCCTGTGCCTTGCTGGCGATCAACTGCTCGACCACCTCGGGCACGGTTGCCCGGCGGACCACCTTCGAGAAGTGCTTCGAGTACTCGGCGGCCATCGCGGCAAGGGACTCGGTGCCGGCGATCTCGCGGGAACGCACGTAGTCCTCGATGGCCGCCACGAGCGGGACGCCGAGGCCTTCGAGCATCCGGCAGGCGGCCACGTATGCGTCCCGATCGTGCGGCGCCATGTCGGTCACGTGCTGCATGCCCGACTGGATTCGCTGCGCAACGAGCCGGGCCTCCTTCCTGGCCTCATCGAGGGTTGCGAAGAACCGGCGCAGCCGCCGGCCGTCGCGGTAGTGGGAGATCACGAAGCGCACCCGCTTGCCGGACTGGCACCGGTAGACCGGCACGCTGGCCGAGCCGAACTTCACCGTGGCCACCGGCTTGCCCTTGGGCCGCTGCTTGGAAGCCTTGGAACCGGCCGGTTCGGGGGATTGCCCCCGAGTTGTCGCCATTTTGTCGCCACCCCCCTTCATGATGGGTGGGTGGGGCGTCAACCGGAGGTCAAAAGGAGGGGTGTTCGCACCTCCTAACCCATTGGAAATGAATGGGTTGTGATTGGTCGGGCTGGCGGGATTGACCTTCGCTTCGCTCCGGCCCATGCAACAATGGCACGCTGCGCGTGCGGGTTGAGGACTCCGCCTCACTGCGTTCGGCGCCTGCGTTCGAACCCACGACCCTCTGCACCCCATGCAGATGCGCTAAAGGGTTTCTTCATGACCTGTTATTCCGTTAGTTGCACGTTTTGCCGGCATTTTGCCGCACCTTGCCATGTGCGGATAAAAGGAATTGAGCAAGTTTGGGCACTAACGGGAAGCAGATTTGTCACCATTTGTCACCAGTCCAACAGGTTGACGTGGCAGCCTCGGGCATGGACACGCAACCTGCTTCGCCGCGCACCGAACTCGAGCTGATCACCGAGGCCGAACTCGCCCGCCACTTCAGGGTCTGCCGCCGGCAGCTCTACTCGTGGCGGATGGCCGGGCTGATCCCGCACTTCAAGATCGGCCGCGCGGTCAGGTTCCGGGTGGCGGAGGTGCTCAGGGCGCTGGAGGAGATGAGGGGGTGAGAAACGGGGATTGTCAAGACACGCACGCAGGGACGGTAATCCCGGCCCGATGAATGGTTGATCGCGGCTCAGAGATGATCGACTGCCGAGGCTCAGTAGGGCCGCCTCGCCACCGGATTACAGGTTCACTTGCGTCTTGCAAAACCGGCGCCCGCCTGCCACTCTCGTGCCCGTGATCCGACGGGCAGCTTTGGTCCTCGCCTCGTTTTCCGCCGTGGCCAGCGGCCAGATCTCATTCGGGCCGTCGAAGGAGATTTCGGACTTCATTTACCAACCCGACTACGTCCTTGCCCACGACATGGACGGCGACGGCGACCTCGATGTGATCGCAGCTGAGGGCAACGGCGCTCCTGTGCGCGTGCTATGGTGGGAGAACGACAGCACCGGCAGCTTTGGCAACCGCCGCGAGTGGACATGGGGAATACTGGGCAGCGAAGCCATCGCGATCGCCGACTTCAACCTCGACGGCCTCCCCGACGTCTGGATCCAGGACATCCCATGGGGCAGCGAAGAGCCGGACGGAACGGTCCAGCGGCGATTCCTGATCGCACTGGCGGATGGCGCCGGATCATTCCAGCCACCCACGCTTCTCATCGACGAGCGCGCGACAAGAGGGACCGGTGGAACCTTCGTGTGTGACACCAACCTCGACGGTCGTCCGGACATCGTCACCTCGGATACGCACTACCTCGCCACGCCAAGCGGCACCTTCGCCGCAGGCATCCCGATGCCCGTGGAAGCCTCCTACCTCTGGTATGACCGCAAGGAGGTGGTCCCGGTGGACCTCGACGAGGATGGGGATCTCGACCTGTTGATCACTTCGGTAGCTAGCAACCCCGCCTACGCCGTGCAGGTGATGTGGAACAGCGGATCCGGTACCTTCGCCGCGCCGACGCCATATTCGCCGCTGGACCAAGCCGCTACGAACAGGCAGATCGCGTCCTGCACGAATCCGTCCGGCGAAGGAGGGCCAGCGCTACTCGTGCTGACGGCGCAGGACTCCGTCGGAGCCAGCCAGAGGAATCTCGCGTTGTACAAGCTTACAGCCAGTGGTGCTGCCGAGTTGGTCACCTCCTTTGACCTCGAAGCGTCCGACGACGCGATCTGGCGCAGTTGGGATGGGCTCAGCCACGACACAAGTTCCGAACGCAGCTTCATCGGCGTCGTGTTGGCCCCCACGGCGGGAATCGATCCCACCAGCGAGTTGTTCGAGATCGTTTGGTCCGACGACAACCTGAGCCTTGCTTCCATCGCCGTCCACCAGGGCGTCATCGCCTATCCCCCGGTTGCGGTCCGCTCCCTGAACGGGGATCCGTTCCCCGACCTCCTCGTACCGATCCCCGACATCACCTTCACGACCAATGCGGCCGCGGATCAAATCGTTTGGCACGCTGGCAAGAGCGGCGGCGGATTCGGTTCGGCGCCATATCACGTGTGCCAGCCGGGTGTGGACCGCACCCTCTATCATGCGGGTGACCTCGACGGCGACGGCGCCACGGACCTCCTCCTGGGCGGCTACCCGCCCCTGACGATGCCGATGGGTTCCCACGAACTGTCGTTGTACCGGAACAACGGCGACGGCTCGGCATTCGAGCGCCTGCCGATCGACGTCGGCCGCAAACGTGTCAGCGTGATTGCGGTGAAGGACATCACGTGGCCGAGGGCCGGCGGCGGGAGTTGGCCGTCCGGACGCATGGATGTTCTCGTTGAAACCTACGACTACGCGGGTGCTCGCGCTCCCGGCACCCTGCGATTTGAGTGGCTGCTGCAGGATGATGGCGGGATGTTCCACCGCACGACCCTGACTTCGGAATCCTCGAACGGGCTTGTAAGCCCATACTACGGGGACTGGGACGGCGACGGCATGGAGGATCTCGTGTATGCGGCAGAGATCGGCTACGTCCGCCCCGTCCTCGTCTGGCGTCGCGGGACGGGCAGCGGGTTCGATGCTCCTCGCAGCCTGCTCACCCTCGTCGAATGGCCGCTGGGCCTGGTTGACATCGACTGGGACGGCGACCTCGATCTGATCCAGTTCGGTTATCTCTTCGGCGGCGAGGAGTGCTACTGGTGCGAGAACGATGGCAGCGGAACGATCACCTCGCTGCGTGTTCTGCCGGGCAAAGTCGGGCCGCTCGGGGTCGACCTGGACGGAGACGGTCACGAAGACTTCAGTGACGCCTCATCAATCCTGTTCGCAAGGGAGGGAGTCACGTTCGAGCGGCCCGACGTACCGCTGTGGTTTCCGACCCCAACCGCCTTGGATTTGGACGGTGACGGGGATCTCGATCTCGTCCACTCGACGCCAACCCAATACACTCACGGCTACAACGCGCTCGGTTGGTGGGAAAACCGCGGCAATGGGGTGTTCTTCGCACCGCAGGACTCACCGCCGATGCTGCCGATCGCCGGGGCCCGATGGAGCGCCCGCGACTCGCAGGCCCTCGCGGACATCGACGGGGATGGAATGCGGGATCTGGTAGTCGTTTCAATCCTCGCACCCCGCGTCGAGTGGTTCCGCGTTACAAGTACGCCGGCCCCGACTGCATTCACCGACTGGATGGCCGGTTACGGGTTCCGCGGCCACTCGGCCGGGCCCCTGGCTGACGTTGACGGTGACCGGCGGGTGAACTGGGAGGAGTTCGCGTTTGGCTCGAATCCTGGGCTCAACGACCCGGCCCACGCCGGTCTGCCGTGGATCCGCCGTGATGGCGCCACGCTCGCTCTGAGCTTCCTGCGCCGGACGGACGCCTCAGCCGTCGGCCTCGGTTACCCAGTTATGCAGAGCACCGACCTCCTGCAGTGGGCGCCATGGTCCGGGGCGTTCGGGGTTTCCCAGGAGGCGGAAGGCTACGAACGGGTCAGCTTCCTGCTCGATCCGAGCGAACCGCGGAGGTTTTTTTCCGTGCAACCGACCGGGCCACCTGCCGGCCCGTGAGATTTCTGTCGCCGCCAAGGCCGTGCAGCCGACATGCCCTGTATTTCTTGTCACCACGCCAGCCGCCGCCACACTCTGGCTGCCCGATGCGGAAACAGCCACCCATCCTCCAGACCACCACCGACGAGCCGTACCTGCCAACCCGCCTCGTCTACACCGTCCACCAACCGGACACCCTGCGCCGCTGGTTCGAGCGCCACCCCACGATGGCGTGGGATACCGAGCTGCGGCGCTGGACGTGGAACTACCACCGGAAGCTCCGCAAGCTCGGGTTCCCGGCGGCCTACGAGGAGGCGGTCCGCCGGCAGGGCGGGCTGGTGCTGGCGTCCTGCTACCTCGTCGACCGGAAGAACCTCCACGTTTACACCCGCAGCGGCCTCCGCGCCCTTCGCTTCCTCGTGTTCTTCGACCGCGAGGTGTCCCGCGCCGTCGCCATGGGGGAGTTCGTCGACGAATACAACCTGCTGAGCACCGCCAAGGACGTCGCATCGATCCCGACGCCGGAGACCTTCTTCCGCGACGAGAGCCGGATCGAGTTCCTCGACGTCGCCACCATGCAGGATGCCGCCAAAACCCCGGCCGAACAGGCCGCTCTCTACGCGATGATCGACGAGCAAACCGTCCACGGCACGATCATCCCGCTGGAGCGCCATCGCCTCGAGATGTTCTACGCCGACGGCCCCGAGTCGTTTGAGCAGGCGATGAAGTTCCGCGAGCTGATGGCCATGCTGCAGCACCAGTCGCCCACGCCGATCATCCCCTACGAGGTGCTCAAGGAGCAGTTGGAGAAGTCCCTCGGAACGCCGGACGGTCAGCCCGACGCATGAAGCGCCGTCCATTGAGAGATCTGCCGTTGCGGAGCCAGATCTCGCAAGGAACCTTGTGGTCCGGGGCGCGAACCATCATCTCGGGCAGCTTCCTGCCTCCCATGGCGGGCCCCGGCCGGGGGTTATGACAACCGCTCCGCGATTCCCGGATTGACTCGCGGGCGGCCGCCTGTCATAAACGACCCGGCATCAGGAGATTCTCCGCCCCGGCGGAGGTCAGCAACCTGGCGCAGGGAGTCGCAAAGGTGCTCTCCCGATTGGACCACGTCGAGAAAGTCGCGGGGAATCGGGGATGTGCGGGACGGCCGATAGGCCCGACCGAATCAAAATCACTCCTGGTCCGAAGAGGATCGCCCGTCCTGATGCATTGGGACGGGCGTTTTCGTTTGGGCCTCGAAGCTCCTGATGCGGATCGAAACCCCAACGACCCGCATCGATGAAACTACAACAAGCACGACTGAGCACCCGGCAGCGATTCGCCGGGGCCGACCACCACCTGTGGGACAACCACGGGACCTGGTGGTTCCACGGGACCTTCCACCTGCCGGACGGGACCGCCCAACGGGTCCGCACGAACCTGCGGACGAACTGCATCACGGAGGCCCGCCGCAAACGCGACGCGATCATCCGGATCTGGGGCAACCCTCCCACCTTGGCCACCGCGGCATGAAGACGGGTTCCTCCCGCAAACGCGCCACGGCGGCCGCAGCCGACGGACGCCTGCTCGCCCCCGGCTGGCTGCACCAGCTCGGCGTCTTCGGCTACGACCAGGTCGAGGACGTCATCCTCGCCGCGCTGGTGACCGGCGACCCGTTGCTGCTGATCGGCAAGGCCGGCACCGGCAAGACGTTCCTGCTCAACTCACTGAGCGAGGCACTGGCGCTTGAGCACCGCCACTACAATGCGAGCCTGATCGCCTTCGACGACTTGGTCGGCTTCCCCTATCCGGTCGATGGCGGGGAATCGATCCGCTACATCGAGACCCCGGCGACCATCTGGCAGGCCGAGTCGGTGCTCATCGACGAACTGAGCCGCTGCAAGCCCGAGCACCAGAACCGCCTGTTCTCGCTGGTCCACGAGCGGCGGATCCAAGGGCTCGACCTGCCGCGGCTGCGCTACCGCTGGGCTGCGATGAACCCGTGCGGGCAGGGCGATGGCGACGAGTTCTACGAGGGATCCTCCGCGCTCGACCAGGCGCTGGCCGACCGCTTCGCGTTCATCATCAAGGTGCCCGACTGGGGGGAACTCGACGAGCCCGATCGCCGCGCGGTCGCCGACGCCCGCGGGGTGAATGCCCTCTCGGTCGACGAAGTCGGGTTGGCGAGCGCGGTCGCGGAAGGCCGGCGGCGTTTCGCCGGGGCTTCCGCGGCGCTCCACGAGACCGCGATGCTCTACGCCTCGGCGGTGACCACCCAGCTGCTCAAGCCGAAGATCCGGCTGTCGCCGCGGCGCGCGCGGGTGCTGTCGCGCAATCTGGTGGCACTGACGCTCGTTCGCGGCGGGAAGCCCGACGGCCCGACCTTCAACCTCGGGCTGCGCCAGTCGCTGCCGCAGCCGGCTTGGGGTGCCGAGGTTGCGGACTCGGTGATCCACGCCGCACACAAGAACGCATGGGGAATCGCCGCCGGGGGCAAGGAGGGCCGCTGGCTCCAACAGGTGCTGGACGAGCCCGACGTGGCGAAGCGCTGCCGGTTGATCCTCGACGCGGCACCCTCGCCCGCAATGGCCGCCACCGCCATCCGCCAGTCGCTGCTGCAGCTCGAGCCCGCGTTGGCGGCGGTGTTCTCCCTGGCGCTCTTCCCCGCGGCGCAGCGCCGGCTCGGCGCGGTCGGTGAGGAAGGGCTGGCGGCGCTGGCCGCCCACGCCGCCAAGGTGCTGGAGGTCCGCGGCGAGCTGCAGTGGCAGATCCCCCTCCAGGGCACCGCGGCCCAGCACCCGCACCAGGAACTCACCGCCTGCGCGGTGGTCCTCGACCGGTTGCCCCCGAAGCGCCGCGAGCGGGCGCGGCAGTTGTTCTACCACTGCCTGGTCGAACGGATCGCCCTGCCCGACCCGGCCGCCCTCGAGCGCCGACTCGACGCCGCGATCCGCGCCGTCCGACCCTTCGCCCGCCCATGAAAGCGATCGCCAGTATCCTGTTGGAACGCGTCGGCGCCAGAGACATGGGCCCGCCTGACCTGCTCCGCCTGCTGCGGCTGCCGGCCGCCTGCTTCGCCGCGCGGCGGCAGGTGCTCGCGGCGGCCGTCCGGTTCGCCGGTCGGTGGGCGCGGCGGTTGTGGAACCCGTGCCCGGCGGACACGACCCCCGCGTGGACGTGGGCATGGGAGTGGACGTGGGTGTCGGGCGGGCCGTCCGCCGGGCCGTCCGCCGGGGCCGGTTGCGGCACCCGCCTGTCTAACGGGTGCGCCGGGTTGCCGGGCCGGCCGCCGGGCGGGGACGCCTGGTTCAACAGCGGCGGCCCGCGCTCGCGGGTCGTCAACTCGCCGCTGGCCGCCGCCGCGCTGAGCGAGGGCTCGGAGGTGCTCGGCACCGCCGACTGCGGGCAGTTCCACCTGCGCCCGGAACCGGGCTGGCGCGGGTCGCTGCGCGGTCTGGCCGCCGCCGCGCTCGAGGCGCTTGGGTTCCGCTCTCCCGAGCAGGCGTGGGAGGCGCTGCGCAACCAGCTGCCGGACCGCCCGGCGCTGGTGCTCACGGAGCACGCCCCCTGCCCCGGCGAGCCGCAGCAGCCGGCCGAGGTGCTGCGCCACGCGCTGGTCCTCGGCAGGTGCTGCGGCAGCCTGTTCTGCCCGACGCGCCCGCTCATCTGGACCGAGCGCCGCCTCGCCCGCGCCGTGCGCCTGGTCACCTGCGACCCCGCCACCTTCACCGCCGCCGACGATGAGTGAGGATCCGCCAGCCCCCGCCACCGTGCCGCCGGGGATCGACCGCGCCCACTTCGAGGCGGCGCTCGCCGATTTCATCGACGAGAACCAGCTGGCCTGCGCGGGGATCCTGGGCGTCTGCCGGCTCGAGTTCACCTGCGAGGTGCCGACCCTGGCGGTCACCATGCACGAGGACCCGCCGCGGCTGCTGGTCAACCCGGGGTTCCTCGCCAGCCGCGTCCTCGACGAGGACGACGCCCGCGCCGTACTGCTCCACGAGTTCCTGCACGTCCTGCTCGGCCACACCCGGCTGTTCGAGCGGGTCGACCCCCTCACCAACCTGGCGCTCGACGCAGTGATCAACCACATCGTCCAGCGCGAGCTCGGCCCGCCCGCCGGGGCGGTCTTCCGCCGCCTCTATCGGCCCGCCGGCCCGGCCGACCCGCTGTGGCTGCTGCGCCCGCACGCGCCGGGCGACATCCTGCCGGATGACCGGCAGGCCCGCCGGCTCTATCAGGGTGGCGGCATCCCCGGGGGCGGGGCGCGGCAGGCCGGGTTGCACGGCGCCGGGCGGGTCCACCTGCTGCGGCTCGGCCTGCTGGACGGCAGCGTGCTGGCCGACGATGTGCTCGACCTGTTGGAGGCGGCCGGCATCCGCTGCCCGGATGGGGTCGTGTTCCTCGGCAACCACGACGACCCGCGCAAGGCCCACCCGGCCAACCGCGCCCGCATCGACCGGCTGCTGCGCGAGTTCAACGGCTCGGGGGTCTTCCGCCGCCCGCAGGACCACGGGGCCGGCGCGGCGCGGGCCGATGCCGAGTGGGCCGCCGTCGACCCGTGCCGCGGGTGGCGCGCCGCGGCAATGGCGGCGCTGCGCAAGGTGCTGGTCGACGACCCCCGCGGCCGCCCGGTCGGCGAAAGCGAGCGCGACTACCTGCTGCCGGTGGCCACCGCAGGCGACCGGCGCGCGGTGCTGCGCGGCACCTGGAACCCGCTCCTGCCCGATTTCTCGTGGCTCGACCGCCGGCCGGCGGGCCGCGGGCTGGCCAACGTCTACCTCGACGTCAGCGGCTCGATGGAACTCGAACTCCAACAACTCGTCGGCCTGCTCTGGCGGCTGCGCGATTGGATCCGCCGGCCGTTCCACGCGTTCTCCAACGGGGTGGTGCCGGCGCGCATCGAGAACGGCAAGCTGCTGACCCGGACCACCGGCGGCACGCAGTTCAACGACGTCCTCGAGCACGTCGTCCGCCACCGCCCCGGCCGCTCGCTGGTCGTCACCGACGGCTTCATCGAGCCGATCGACCGCCGATTGTTGGATCGCCTGCGCGCCAACCGCGACGAGCTGCACGTGCTGGTCGCCGCCTTCGGCACCGCCGAGCCGTTCGAGCGCGCCGGCATCCCGGCAACCAGGCTGCCCCCGCTCCCGACCCCGACCCCAACCCGCCCGTGACATGATCCGCACCAGCGAAGCCGTCCTCCGCGGCCACCCGGACAAGTTCTGCGACCAGGTGGCCGACCGCATCCTGTTGGAAGCCTACCGCCGCGACCCGCGCGCCTACGCCCAGGTCGAGGTGGCGGTGTGGTCCGACCACGTGTTCCTGACCGGCTCCACGGTCACCCGCGAGCCGCTCGATTGCGACTTCCGCGACCTCGTGCGCGACGCCGGCAACGAGATCGGCTACACCCCGGGCAACTCGGTCGACGCAAACCGCTACCTCGTCCACGACCACGTCTGCCGGCTGGTCCGCGACCCGCGCGAGTGGACCGACCACGTCAACGACCAGGCGATCACGATCGGTTGGGCCGGCTACGACGAGGCGGTCGCGTTCCTGCCGCCCGAGCACTTCCTCGCCCACTCGCTGCGCGTTGCGCTCGACCGGGCGTGCGCGTTCGGCGGCCCCCTCGCCGGCCATGGGCCCGACGGGAAGCTGGTCGTGCGAATCGATGAGACACCCGCGCTCGGGCGCAGACGGGCGGCGTGGCGGGTCGCGCAGGTGCTGGTCACCCTGCAGCAGCGCCGCGGCGCGGACCCGGTCGCGTTCCAGGGCGAGGTGGCCGCGGTCGTCCTCGACACGCTGCGCGCGCTCGCCGACGCCGACCCGCGCTGGCGCTTCGACCGCGACGCGCTCGACCTGCTGGTCAACCCGAACGGCCCGTTCCTCGACGGTGGCTCCAACAGCGACAACGGCCAGACCGGCCGCAAGCTGGTCATGGACTACTACGGCCCCCGTATCCCGATCGGCGGCGGGGCGCTCAGCGGCAAGGACCTCTGCCACATCGACCGCGCCGCCGCCTACGCCGCCCGCGCGTCCTGCGTCGCGGCGGTCTTGGCCGGCGCGCCCGAGGCGCTGGTCCGGCTGACCTGGGGCCCGGGCATCGGCGAACCGCTCGATGTCAGCTGGTCGTTCCCGCAAGGCGGACGCCCGCCCGCCCGCTGCGGGTTCGGGTTCCACGAGATCGTGCGCCGGGCGCTACCCGCCATGCCGCATCTCCGGGAACTCGGCCGGGGCGGTCACTTCTTCGACCCCGAGCTGCCGTGGAACGGTGGGACCGGAAATGTCCCACGCCGGCTGGCACACTCGGCAACAATCGACCCCATGCCCGATGAACTCCCCTGACAACCCGACCCACCCACCCGCCGGCCAGCCCGGTGAACGCTGCCCACTCCCCCGCCGCTCCCGCCCGCGGCGGACAAGGTCTGGCAGGTAGCCGCCGCAGGTCCGAGGTTTCCCCCGCCCATGGGTCCACGGATGTCCCACCCCATGCCGTAGGATTCCCACATGACCTCCCCGGGCGGCAGATCCCGAACCCCGCCACCACCATCGTCGCGCGCCGAGACCAGCCTGCCGCCCCTCCCTCCTCCCGCCACGATGACAACCGCCGAGCTCCCGCCGGCCGCCTGCACGACCCAGAGTAACCCTGACCTCCGGCCATGAAACGAAACCGCCAATCCAAGCCCACCGACCCAACCACCCCCTCCCCGAACACCTTCCGCCCCGCCTCCTACTGGGAGGACAGCGACCCTCTGGCCGCCATCCTCCGCAACGTCAAGGGCACCAACCGCCGGCAGATGATCATCGACTACTGGAACGCCGGCCAACTGGACGAACTGGCCGACGAACTGCTTGTCGAGGATCTCTCGCCGGCAAACCGCGAGTACCTCGGCAGGATCCACCCCTCGTTCATGGGCGGCGAATACCTCCCCGACCTGCTGCCGAACGAGGTCGAGATCGCCCGGATCGAACTCGAGTCGGTCACCGCCGACGTGATCAGCATCCGCGCCCGCCGCCAGCCGGGCCGCCAACGGATCCACTACCGGGTCGTCAACGAATACGACATGACCTACGTGATCTACCCCAAGTCGTCGGCCAAGCCGCTCATCCACGACCAACTGGTCCGCCTGATCGACACCGCCAACGGCGGCGAGGGCGGCGGCCTCGGCCTCTGCTACAACCAACTGAACTTCGAGTCCGTGCGCGACGCCGAACACTTCCGCCACTTCACCACCGTCACCTCCCAGTTCTACCCGGATCTCTTCGACCACTACGATACCGTCCATGAGCGCTGGGTCGTGGATAATACGCCGGCCCCGCCCCCGGAGGGCGCCGAGGAGGGGGAGGAGGATTGAGGACGCCGCGACAACCGCGCACGGGATCAGTGGCTCGACAGCCGGGCAAACCTTCAAAAACCGACCCGCCGCTGTCCCGGGATGCACAGGTCAGGCCGGAGGAGACCCTCCTTCGGCCGGCGCTACCGGCCGCTTGGATCCGTGGCGACGGCTACCAGCTCAAGTTGGTCGTCGCGGGCGCTGCCCCCGCCGACTTGGCGTAAATTAACGACCCCGTCGATCTGGGCTTGGATTTCACAGTCCCGTCATGGAAGATCCAGCTGATGCCGGACGGGACGACCACGTTCGGTACCACCATGATCGATGTGGCCACTGCGATGGACTCCAGGAGGCAACCCATGAACAGGCTTGCAGTCTGGCGAACACCCCGGGTAACCCCCGGATCGATCTGATCGACCAACAATGGGCAGACATCGAAGAGCACCTACCGAAGGATCCGGCGAGGGCGGATCGACGCGCATGCCCACCGTCGACCAAGCGATCGAGCGCCTCTACGACCTCCGCGTCGGCGTCGTCGGGACGGGCCATGATCGGCACGAGCGCCCCCACAAGCCGCTGCTCCTGCTCGCCGTCTTCGATCTCCTCGACGAGGGGCTCGCCACACCCGACCAGATTCCTTGGGGCCAAGCGCTGCGGGACCGGTTTACCCGGCGTCTGGCTCTCGTCCGCAAGCGCGACGACGACAACACCCCCGAAACCCCGTTCCGCCACCTCGCCAGCGACGGCTTCTGGCTGCCGCTTGAAGCCGATGGCTGCACGCCGCTGCGCCGCAACCCGCTCGTCGCCGACTTCTATCAGGTCCACGCTCGCTTCACTGATAGCTTCGACCTGCTCGTCGGGTTCCCCGAGAACCGCCGGCGTTTCCGCGAGGCGCTCGTCGCCCGCTACTTTCCGCTCTGCGCGGCCGGGTTGCTCGACGCCCCGCCGGCGTCGCCCCGACCGGTCGGCCGCGCAGCCGAGGAAGAGGCCGGTTTTGGCCGCAGCCCTGCTTTCCGTCGCAAGATCCTGGAGATCTACGACCACCAATGCGCTGCCTGCGGACTGCGCATCAAGCTGCCTGTCCGTGGCGTTTCCTTCGTCGATGCCGCTCACATCATTCCTTTCGCCGAAAGCTACAACGACCACCCGTCCAACGGCCTCGCCCTGTGCAAGAACCACCATTGGGCGATGGACCGCCAGCTCATTGCCCCCGGTCCGGACCTTCGTTGGCACGTCTCTCCCTCCCTCATCCCGCACCGATCCACCGGAGAAGCCAACCTCGCCCAACTCGCAGACCATCCTCTGCTGCCGCCCCATGAAGCCGCGTTCGCACCGGATCCCAGGGGGCTCGAGTGGCGGGTGGGCAGGCTGATTGCGTGACCGGGTGGCTGGAGGCGAACAGCCGCCACCGTAGAAACGCGAACAACTGATCATGCCGCAGCTCGCGCGATATGTTCAGGAGGAATTCGGGCGACACTGCCCTGAGGGCTGGGTGTGCCAACTCGAAGCGCCGGTGGTGAGCCAACGGGCCCGGCGCATTCTCGGCTACTCGCCGCAGGCCGACATCCTGTTGCAGGAATCGCAGAGCGGCAGGCGAATCTGGATCGAGCTGGAGGTGAGCCGCGCGGACCCGGTGGCCAACCACGCCAAGTTCGCCACGGCCCACATGTTGGAGCCCATGCCGCCGGGAGACTCTTTCGTGTCGATGGTGAGCCAACATGTTCAGCCGGGTCGCGGCAACCTGGCAGCGCACATGATCGGGGTGTTGCGGGTGTTGGGCATTCGGGCCTTCCAGACCCTTCTTTTTCCGGCCACCGGCAGGGAAGAGATCAAGCGTTGGAACCACTGCGATCCAAGCGTCCTCCACGATCTTGCCCCGGATATCCGTCCTGAACTCGAGCGGGCCCGGGCGGTCGCCGACGTCATCGGCCGATTGTTCGACAGCGATATCCACTTCGCCGCGAACCCTGTGGAGGTCTTGTTCAATGTCCACCGCTGGAATCTCGACATTGTCGATGGCGCACAAGCCGAGGCTTGGGGCAGGCGGCGGGTCCGCTACTTTGCCGCGGATCTGCGTGCGGGCTTGTTTGCCCCCAGCAAGTTCGCCGCCTATGTCCGGCTGCGCCGTCCACGCGCAGCTGGCGCTTCCGCTCCGGATTCACCAGCATCCCTTACCGGCATGAACCTGGCCGCATACGCAGCCATCGACGCGAACCACCTGATCTTCGATGGCAGCCGTGCATGGCGGCACCTGCGCGATCGGCTCGGATTCTCACTGCATGCGCTTGATGATCTGAGGCCTTCGGTCATTGACGCGTTTTGGAGGTGGGCGGAGAAGATGGGGAAGTCGGTTCAGGTGGACAAGCGAGGCGCGATGGTTCTTGTCCCCGCTGTTTTCCAGCAATCCGGCTTCGGGGACAGAGGCGCCGAATGGCAGCAGCAATAACGAGTCTGGGGCGGTATCGATCATGGACGATCGGACTCAAAGCTACTATCGGCAGCGTGCAAGCGACTTGTTGCACTGCTATGCCGGCAGTGGGCTTTCTGCTGTCGATTGGGTGGTTAAGGCCCTTCCCCCTCGTGCCAAGGTGCTCGATGTAGGCAGCGGGACCGGTCGGGATTTGCGAGAACTGCTCCGTCGCGGCTATGACGCCTTCGGTGCCGAGCCGTGTGGGGAACTGAGAGCCGTGGCGTCTGCCGACCTGACGGAAGCCGGGTTTCGCGTGGATGGGCGGGTGCTCGATGCGGCCCTGCCCGCGCTGGAGCCGTTCGAGGATGCCGAGTTCGACGCCGTGCTGTGCTCGGCAGTGCTGATGCACATGCCGGAGGAGTCGATGTTCGATGCCGTGTGCGGCCTGCGCCGGGTGGTCAGACCGGGAGGCACACTGGTCGTATCCGTTCCGGTGGAGCGACCGGACGTCGATCCTGTTACCAGGCGCGACCCGCATGGGCGCCTGTTCACCGAACTGCCGCCAGCCAAGCTGCAGCTCCTGTTCGAGCGGATCGGCTTCCGGCTGGATGAGTCGGTGGTGACCGACGACTCCCTCGGCCGGCCGGGGGTCCGCTGGGCGATGTTCCGATTCACCCGCCTCGACGAGCAGGCGGACCGGCCGCTGCATCTCGTCGAGGGCATCCTGAACCGCGACAAGAAGGACGCCACCTACAAGCTCGCGCTTGTGCGCGCGTTGGCGGACCTGGCCCAGACGGAACACCACCTTGCCAGTTTCACCGCCGATGGCACGGTCAAGGTGCCGCTGGCGGCGATCGCCGACAAGTGGCTGCTCTACTACTGGCCGCTGTTCGCCAGGGCGACGAACGCAAGGTGCTGCACTTCCAGGAGATCGGCGACGGCGCCTTCACCCGTTTCCTGCCCCTCGTGGGCTCGCTGGCCGCTGGGATGCCGTTCCACGGCCTCGCGGCGCAGGGGTTGGGCGATGTGGAGTCGCTCGACTGGGTCGAGGTCCCGACTTCGCTCGCCGGCCGCAACCGCTTCGTCGTGCGTGTCGCCGGCGACTCGATGGAGCCAGCCCTGAACATCGGCGACTTCGCCGTGTTCGAATACCACCGCCGTCCCCGGCGCGACGGGCAGGTCGTCATAGCCAACTTGCCCGAGTTCGGCATGACCGAGTCAGGCGTCGAGGCGATCAAGCGAATCCGGCAGGATGAAGAGAACTGGATCTTCGAGTCGGAAAATCCTGCCCACGAAGCCCTCGTCCTTCCCAAGGCGGAGAGCGATCATCCGATCCTTGGGGTGTTTGTTGGGAAGCTCTGATGCGCCGCCGGAGCTTGCCTGTGACTGTCTTCTCCTTCAGATCTGCCGCCTTGTCGTTTCGCCCACGCGGTCCATCGAGCGCTCTTCCACCGCCGGCATGCAGTTTGGGCTCGCCATCCGCCTTCACTGCGTCTAGCATCCCGGCCGTTCGCACCAATTCGCCCCTCGTACCGTGTCCATCTGGTCCTCGGTCCAGCCCATGTTCGCGCATGCGATGGGTATCGTGGTGGCGGCCATCGTCGTGGTCGCGCTGGTCGCGCTGCTGCGGCTTCCGCGGATCAAGGGGTGGTTTGGCGAACGGGCTGTTTCGCATCTCGGGCTGCGCCGGCTCGACCGGGACTGTTACACCGTGATCGACGACCTGATCCTCCCACGTTCCGACGGCCGCGGGACCACCCAGGTCGACCATGTCGTGGTGGCGCGGACCGGCATATTCGTCATCGAAACGAAGGACTATAGCGGCCGCATCTACGGCCGGGAGGACGATCGCCGGTGGACGCAGGTGATCGGCGGCAAGAAGCACGCGTTTCAGAATCCGCTGCACCAGAACAACCTGCACGTCAAGGCGATCGCCAAGCTTCTCGAGGTGCCGTCAAGCGTCTGTCGTCCCGTTGTCTTTTTCATCGGGAGCGCCACCTTCCGGCCTCCAGTCCCCGCAGGGGTTCTCCAGCGAGGCCTGTTGCCCTGGATCCACAGCCATCTGGAGATCGTCCTCTCGCCGGAGCAAGTCGCCCGGGCCACCGCCGTCCTTCGGCAGGCAAAGGCAACGACCGACGGCCGGGAAGCCCGCGTGAACCACATCGCGGCAACCCGAGCGAGAACGGGTCGGCGGGCATGAGACGTTGAATCGGAAATCTGTGAGACTCCGGACTCGCACTTCGGGGCCAGTCCTCAAGCACGCTGGCCGTTCACCTTGCGCCGCCATGAGGTTCATTCAACCACCAAGTGGCCGCTGCGGGATCGTCCGGTGCCATGCCCTAGCATCTACCGAATCATCGTTTCGGCCACGCGCTCCATTGAGCCCTCCTCGACGACCGCCAGCACCTGCCGCGCCCGGCTCACGCCCATGAACCACGAGTAGGCGTCGGAATCGGAAACCGTTTCCGAAAATGGCCCGCAGCCGGTGAGGATGACCGCCCGGGAGTCGAGGCCCTTGGCCTTGTAGACGGAGGTGTGGCGGATCGCGCCGGGGGCGTCGTCGCGGACGTCCCGGAGGTTGTGGCCGGCGAGGACGCGGGTGTCGCCGAGCACGCTGGCCGCGGCGTTCGACTCCTTGTGGAGGATGAGGACCTCGTCGGGGCGGCAGAGGCCCTCGTTCTTCCAGCGGGTGACCAGTTCCGCGAGGCATTCGAGGGCGGCGGTCCGGTTCTCGGCACGCAGCACCTCCGGTTCCGGCCCCTCGGGCAGGTGGTCGCCGCGGCCGAGGGCGTCGAGCATCGGGTTGATCGCAGGGTGGCGGTGTTGCTGGAAGAAGGTCCACAGCGGCCGGGTGTAGCGCAGCGCCGGCTGAAGCCGCACGTGGGCCGGCTGCGACCAACCGAGCTGGAGGTCGGCAGCGCGGAAGCGGGCGGGGTCGCGGAATGGCGGGCGCTGGGCCGGGTCGTAGAAGATGCTCACCGGGGCCGCGCCGCCATCCCGGAGGAGGGCACGGTAGACGTCCCACCAGCCGCCGCTGGTGCCGTCGTCCCCGGCATCCCCGGCTTCCCCGACATCCCATGCCGTATCGTGGTCCTGCGCCTCGTCGGCGACCAGCGCGTCGAACTGCGGCCAGGCGCTTCGGGTGCCAGGCTTTTCGAGCAGGGTGCGGACCCGGTTCGGGAGCGTGTTCTCGTAGAACTGCCTCAGCGTGTCGGAGTCACCCTGCGGCGCCTCGACCTGCCGGCCGTCCCCGCCGGACCCGGCGAGCTGCAGGAAGAGTTCCTCCCAGCCCATCACCGTGATCGACCCGGCCTCCAGGCGGCGCATCGCGACCAGCCGCCGGAGCTGGGTGGTCAGCGCGAGGTTGTAGACGAGGAACAGGACGTCCTTCCCGGTGGCTGCGTAGCGGACCGCCTGCTCGACGGCGTGCCATGTCTTGCCGGTCCCGGTGCCGCCGAGGACCAAGAGCTGCCGGTTGTCTCGGAGTTGGTTGAGGAGATGAAAGCGGTGGGTCAGCTGGCGTTGGAACAGTTCCTCCGTGTGGTCGAGGAACCCGCGGGCGTCCTCGGGCCGGCTGTTCGCCCCCACGTGCTTGAGGATCCGGTCGCGGTGGGGCGGCGGGACGGTCTGGCGGACCTTCCCGCCGAACAGCCGCAGCCAGACGCCGGGCAGCCAGTCGGCGAGGTCGTTCCTAAAGACGAGCAGGGAACGCTTGATCCCCTGCACCATGTCCTGGTCCATGGCCGCGGCCTCGCCCGGGATGCACAGCGCCTTGGCGACCCAAGTGGAGAGCCCCTCGCCCTTGACGATCCGGACGACGGCCGACCACTCCTCCATCAGCTGGTTGACCGGGTTGTCCTGCTCGCCCTCCCACCGGCCGGTGGCGCTAAACCAGCGGGGCAGGGTGTTCTTCACCTCCAGCACCAGGATCCCGCCGGCCGGGCCGATCACCAGGAAGTCGCCCTCGCGCTCCTGACCGTGGTGGTCGGTGTAGTAGTAGCCCCAGACGACCGTCCATGCGTCGTCGAGGTCCCGGAGCTGCTCCGCCACCCGGATCTCGGCCGGGTGGGAGTGCTCCTGTGGGCGATGGATGATCCAGCGGGCCATGCGGTGTCACGGTAGGCATCGTGAATCCATGGCGGAAGGGCAAAAGGTCCCACGTCACAGGTTCTCTGTTCGCAGGATCCGGCCCGATCGGATAGCATTGCAGTCGGGGGGGGTTGAGTCCCTATGACCCGAAGCGGATCTTGAATGCCCGGTTAGCAAATGCTGCCCTGCAGCCGTCGTCAATCTACTCCACCTGCTCCTTGAGGACATCGCGGAAACCGGCACCATCCGGCTCACCGAGCGCCAGCGGGGAGTGGTGGATTCGCTGCTGGCGGAAAGCGACAGCCTGCGGTGGTTCCTCATCGAGAAGGTGCGGCGTCAGGATGGCTCCGACCTGTCCGTGGCCGAGATCGTGCAGGCCTACGCCGATTACTGCCCCGACAAGGGGTGGCAGCCCATGAAGGATTCCCAAATCGGCTCACGGGCGTCCGGTTATAAGTCCCACAACATCAATTGGTTGTGATCCTGCTCACCCATAGTTCTGAAATCGGTTTCTGTAAGTAGTTGATTTAGAGCGACTTTCTCAAAGGGATGCACGCTGAGAATCTGCAAAGTTCTGTTAAGAGCCCCGGGCAGGCGGAGCTGCTTGTGAAGGATCGCGACCATGAGGTAGACGGCCACGGCAATCCATATCTGGGTCTTCACCGCGTTGGGACTGGTGCCGTAGTAGTGTTTGATTCGGAGATGTTGCTTGATCCAGCGGAAGAACAGTTCGATCCGCCACCGCAGCCGGTAGAGCTTGGCGACACTCAGTGCCGGGATGTCCAGGTTGTTGGTGAGAAAGACGAGTTCGCGGCGAGTGTCGGAATCGTAGTAGCGAATCTTGCGGAGCAGTCCCGGATAGGCTTGGCGCGCCTTCTTGAGAGTAGGCTTGCCCACATGATCGCTGCGCAGGCCGGTGAGGCGCTCGATGGGCAGCGATCGCTGCCTGGTGAAGCGCAGATTGCTCTTGGCCCGAGTGACGAAGAACCCGCCAGCGGTTGCGATCGTGTTCAGGCGAGAGAAATCCATGTAGCCACGGTCCATCACGTAGAACGAACCGGGCTCGAAGCACAGCGTGTCGAGCCACGCCACGTCGTGCTGGCGGGCATCTGTGATATGGATGCAGGTCGGAATCGGCCCACGCAGATCGATCTGGGTGTGCAGCTTGATCCCGGACTTGGTTCGACGGAAGTCGGCCCAAGGAAAGAGGGTCAAAGAGAGATCGATCGTGCTGGAATCGAGTGCGTAGACGGTATTGTCCAGCTCGACGCCAAGATCTTCCCCTGCATACAGAACCCGTGCTTTGCGGATCAGGCCTTTGGCGAGATCCTCCCAGATCCGCCAGTCCCGCTGTTCGTTGGCATCCGCCAGGGTGGATCTGGCAACCGGACCGCGGAACCCCAAGTGGTGGAGTGCCGAGGGCTTTGCATTGAGGCAGGTGACGATATCCCTCAACCCGTCGCGCCAAGTCAACTGAGCGAAGGCCATGCAGATGAACTGCTGTCGACACCCGAAATGCCGGACCCTCGAGTCGGCATTGTAACGCCGCACCAGACGGTCGAGCGTCTGGCGATGGACGAGATCGAGAACCTGGGACAGGACGAATCGGCCGGCATTCATGCGCGAAAAGCGTGCAAAACGCCCGCCGCGAATTCAAATCCGTCACATCGATTGCTCGTTGTAAGTTGCTCATCATGAATCGATGGCAAAATCACCAAAGCTCGTTAGCCGGACACCCCTGAAATCGGCTATCAACTGCCCTCGCTCATGCTCGAACTGTTCCAAACCGTCAAATCCAACAGCTGCCAGCGCGACGGCAAGGCGGCCCGCGGGTTCCGCGGCGTGGCATTGGTCAACCCGGAGCAACAGCCGTGAGCCTCGACATCTCACGCCTTGAGAACGTGCGCGAACGGGGTCACAAGACCGTCGCCCGCTGTCCTGCGTGTGCCGAACAGGGGCACGACCAAAAGGGCGAGCACCTGGTCATCATGCCGGACGGCCGCTTCGGCTGCGTCACCTGCCCGGGAGCGGTCGGCAAGGAACACCGTCGGCGCATCTTCGCCCTGGCCGGCGACCCCGCTACCCGGAAACGCGGGGCATTCATGGTGCGGGTGCGCCGGCCCGCCAGCGCGAGATTGCCCGAAGTTGCACCGACGGTGGTCGACCTGGGCCGGCTTGGGACGGGTGGGACGGCTTTTTCAGGCATACGCGCTACGCGTGAACCGGACGAGGGTACATGCTGTCCATGTACCGATAGGAATGGCGGGAAGGCGTCCCACCCGTCCCAAACGGTCCCGGTCCTGCCGGGAAGCGCGGCCTCCGATCCGCTGTTGGCCGGCGCCATGGCGCACCATCAGCAAGCCGGGCAGGTCACGCCGCCCGCGCAGGATCCGCTTGCTGGGGTGGCCCCCTCCGCACACGTCGCCAGGCTGAAGCCACCGGCGACCGTGGCGGACCTCGCGTCGTCCGGTGGTCCGCCACCATGCCGCGGGGCGGACCCTGCCGGCTCCTCCCCCCGGGAGGCCGATGCCTGCCGGCAGCCGGACGAACTCGCCGCGGCCAATCCCATAGGGACAAGCAACGGCTTGGGACCGTTGCAACCTCTGCCCGCAAACACGCCGCGCGATCCGGAGACCGGCTACCCGATCATCGACGGCGCCATCTGTCCGTTCTGACCCAGGAACACCGCCGACCAACGCCGCCACCCATCCATGCAATACCAACACCCAAACCAAACACAGTCCATGACCACCAACCAACACCACCAGTCGAACCCTCCGCCTGCGATTCAGCCCGAGGACTTCAGTATCGATGAAACCGTCTCGCTCACCGCCCAGATGCTCGGGGGCCTGGCTCCCTTCCTCAGCTACGGCGTGGCCCAGCACGAGGCGATGCTCAAGGCGCACTTCATCGGCGGTGTTCCGGACAAGGACCGCGCCATGCGCGCGGCAGCCCGCCACGTCGGGAACGTCGACCCGACCAACGAAGCCGTGGCCGCCGTCCACTCGGGCATGATGCTGGTTGCCGCGCTCAAGTCCGGGGTGCACCCGGCAGACGCGGGCGTGCTCGCCACCAACGTGATCTGCAACCTCCTCGGCCTGAAAGACCTGCTCAGGGAGCCCGCCACCGACTACTGAACCGGCGTGGCGACCAGAGCGCCATACACCCGTCCCAGATGGTCTCACAACCACATCCATGAACACACACCACAACCCCAACTCGGACCCGCCGCCTGCGGACCAGCAGCAAAGCCCCAGCGAGGCGGAGCTCTTTGAGTCCACCAAACTGATGATCGGAGGACTCGCACCCTACCTCAGCTTCGGCGTCGCCCTGCAGGCGGCCTTGGTCAAGGCCTCGTTGGCCGGCGTCAGCCTGGACTACGAAGGCAGCGTCCGCGCTGCGATTCACCACATCAGCAGCGGCGACCCCGCGGTCGACGCCGTTGCCGCCGTGCATGCGGGCATGGCGTTCGTGGGCGCCCTCAGGGCGGGAGTGTCGCCTGCCGACGCTGGCATCTGCGTGACCGAAGCGCTCTTCCGGCCACGCGGCATCGAAGGGGCGGCGGGCGCAACCAACGTGGACTATTGAGTCGCCACCGACACAGTAGCCCTGCTCCCGTCCCGCGACCGGCTCAGGCCTGTCCGGGGCGGGGGCATGCCACGGCCGCTTACCAGGGGTCCTTCTGGCATCATCGCCCCCCGGCCGGGACCGTGAGGTGCTGCAATGCACCGCGCCGGGCGACCTGCTTCGGGTGTGCCGTTGACAACCGTCACCGGGCAACCGGCGATGATCGACCCGCTTTCAACACCCAACCCCAAGGTCACCGTCACTCCCGTCGGCCTCGAAATCTCCGAACACCTGAGCTTCGAGGAATGGTCTGGCCTCGCCTCCCACATCGGGCGGGCGGCCCGTTCGGTGGCCTTCGTGATCGGCGACTGGCTCCGCTACGGCCAGATGGCCTTCCAAGGCGATGACGCCAACCCGGCGGCCGGCACCCCCATCCCATCCGGGCGCTACGAGGCCGCCCTCGCCGCCACCGGCCTCGATCGCACCACCCTCTACAACTACGCCTACGTGAGCCGCAGCGTGCCGTGTTCGCTGCGCAGCGAACGACTGTCGTGGGAGCACCACCGCATGATCGCCAAGCTCCCGCCCGCCGAGCAGCGGGCATGGATCCGGAAGTGCCTTGCCGAAGAGGCGGCCGGGCGCCCGATCTCGTCGCGCCGCCTGCGGAAATCGATCAGCCTCGGCCGCATCGCCACCGCCGAGGACATGGAACCCGACCCGGCCGACAAGGGGATCACCAACCACATCCCGTTCGTGAACCGCCTCGTGGGCTGGTGGCGCCGCATGCAGGACACCGGCTTTCTCGCCACTGCCACCGCGAACAGCGGGAGGCCCTGAAGCGGGACCTCCAGCCGGTCGTCCGAATCTACGAGCAGCTTTGACGGCGACGCGCCGGCCCGCGTTTCCCGTCCCGCCAGCTCCGAGCCTGCCCCGACTTGACCAAAGCGGCGCACTGGCCGGGAAATTGCCCCCCGGGCAGGGCATCAGCACCCCAGCCGCCACCGGTGACCGGCCCACCGCGAAGGCAGCCCCAACCTGCCACGAAACGACCTCCAGCTTTACTAACTTTACACCTGCGGACGACCATCAACCACCCCGTCCTGGCGACCCTCGGAGGCCCTTGCGAGCCTTGGAAAATCAAGGATTTTGCTTGCTTGGGTCCCCGCGGCTTGCTTCCCTTGGGCGATGGCAAAAAAGTGTAAAGCGCGTTTGGCGCCTTTCACGGGATTTGGATGGGGGTGGGGGGACCCAAGGACTTGGGCGGGTTCGTGAGTAGATTTCCTGTAATCTAACGGCAACTAATAGACATTCGTTCTTGCTAGACTAACCTACGTCGCCCCGCAGGGGGTGCAAAAAAGGATGGGGATTTCGGATCATCTGACTCCGCTTCTTTATCATGTGTTCCGCAGGACTTCCTAACTGCCGAAACTGCCGCCATGCACGGACGCGTGCTTCCGAGCGCCTATTAGCGCCGTGGCCGTTCCTGCGTGCATTTTGACCTTCTGCAACTCCCTTTCCTCTTGACGGACAAATCCCTAACGAATGAAATCGTGGGCGATGAAATCTGAAGCACGGTCCGTGCTCGGACCCTCACTCGTGCTCGCCCTCTGGTGTCCGCTTGCCGCCCTTGCCTCGGCCCAAGACTCCAACACTGCACCCGCGACACCCGATCCAGGCACATCCGCTGACGCTGCTGCCGTGGCCGACGTTCCATCCCAAGAGCCCCGGATCATCTTTCCTGCACCGAGCGAAAGCCCGCCACCCGCTGAGCCGCCGGCCCCTGCCGCCGAACCGTTCGATTTCATCGTGCTCTCGACCGTGCAGAACGTGATCCCAAGCGAAGGGCGGTCGATCATCGTCCACCGCGTGGCGCCACCCGATATCGAGATCCCGGATCCACCACCGCCGGCACCCGAGATCGCCGATCCATCGCCCGAATTCCTCGCCCTGCTCGAGACCCTGCGCCAGAACCGCCTTCGCTACAAGACCGCTGGCTTCTCGGTCACCGTGTGGGATCACCAAGTGAGTCAGATCCGATGGTGGCGCCGGAAGCAGGCCGCCGAAGACCCGCCCGCCTCCCCCCGCCCGCCACGCATGCGGGTCACTTCCGGCCAGCCCGCCCTCCCGGCCCTCGACGAGTTTGAAGCCTGGTCCAATATCGACTGGAACTGCCTGCGCAGCGCCTCGGCCGTGGAAGCGGACGGCATCCGCTACGACCTGCTGCTCGGCATCGGCGACATCGATACGGCGAAATCCGGCCGCCTCGGCCCGCACTCGATTCCGGACCATCCGCAACTGCCCGCCACCCCCGCCACCTTTGTCCTGACCAAAGGCGACCCGGCCGACGCCGATGCCACCGCCTGCCTGCGCGCCATCCACGCCGCCTATCCGGCCCAAGCAGAGGAACTGTGGGCCGTCCACGCCGCCCGCGAGCGCCTGCAGCGCGAACACGAGGCATGGCTCAAGGCCAACCCGCCGCAGCCGCAGGACACCGTCATTCACTGCTGGAAGGCGACCAAGGAGCAGGCAGCCGAAATCCGCAAGCTGGTGCCATGAAAACCCGACCCCGCTTCATTCACCTCGCCCTCCCGGTTGCCGCCCTCGCGATCGCGCCCCCAGGAACCTGCTGGGATGGCGAGAAGCCATACTTCGTCCACAATCTGCCGCCTGTCGACGGGGCGCTTTCGTGGATCGGCAGGCCGGGGCGCACCTACTTCGTGCAGCATACCGGCGACCTCCACACGTGGCTGTATCAGGCCGAAATCTGGTCCGGCAACGGCAGCGCGGAAGCCGCCCCGTTCGACTGCTCCGATCCAAAGCTGTTCGCGCGCCTCCGCTTCAGCGACATCCCGACAACGGACCCCGACACCGCCGACTTCGACAACGATGGCGTCGGCAACTGGACGGAGCTGGACAGCCTGGGCACCGACCCGCTCGATGCCGACACCGACAACGACGGCGTGCTCGACGGCGCCGACACCGATCCGCTCGACCCGGCCGACGGCAACTCCCTTTTCGCCGTCGATACCGACGGCGACGGGCTGATTGACTCCGAGGAACTGGCCCTTGGCACCAGTGTCACCCTCTCCGACACCGACGGCGACGGCCACGCTGATGCGACCGACGCATTTCCGCTCGATCCGAGCCGCTGGCAGGCAGCGCCGTTCGACTCGCAAGAAACGACCGGGCCGACGATCACGCTGGAATCGCCGGCCAATGCAGTCCCGCTGTGAACCGGCTCGTCCTCCCCATCCACCTTCCAATCGCCACTGCTCCATGATCTCGATGATTCGCAACCACCGGTGGAGACTTATTCTCACTCTGGCACTGATCAGCATCGCCGGCATCGCACTGTGGGTAACGCAAGAAGATGACGCCGGTCCCCAGACCGAGGCGCAAATTGTTCGCCAGTCGGCGCAGCCCGGCCATCGCACCCAAGCCCGGACTCCTGAACAGCAAGCTGCGATCGAGTCCGCACGCCCCTGCGACCGCACGGTGCTCACTCACCTTGATCTCAGCCGTCCGCCGACCGAGGCGGAACTGATCGCGGCAGGAAACCTCGGCGAGCCGCTGACGCCGACTGCTCCGGCTGATCCAGCCAAGATCGCGGATCCGGCAGCCAGCCGACGCCAGCAAGCCGACAACCTCGCGTTTGGCAAGGTGATCCAGACCTGGAACGAACACCGCTACGATGATGCATTCGCGCTCTTCGAACAACACATCGCCGACTTTCCTGATAGCCCTTGGGCCGCCGAGTCGAAGTTGCACCTTGGCTGCTATTGCCAGTACAAGGGCAGGCTGGCGGAAGCCGCAGACTGGTTCGAGGCAATCCTGGAGGAGGTGCCTGATCACACGAGGATGTGGGACAAGGCGAAATTGCGGCGCTCGATTCTTCACCTCGACCAAGGCCATCTGGAGGAATCCCGGCAGGGCTTCGCCGAGATGTACGCCAGCGATCCCGATCCCCGCCACAGGACCTACGCCTCCTACTGGATTCGCGAGATTTCGCTTTTCATGAGCCGCGAAACAGCCCTGCGGGACTGCGGACAACGAGCACTGGCGGCGGTGGCTGATGGCCTTGGCATGCCGGAAGAGGCGGCAAAGCTGCGTGAGCTACCCGCTGCGGGCTCCCACGGATTCACCGCAACCGAGTTGTTCGCCACCGCGCTGCTTCACGGCCTCGATCCTGCTCCCGTTTGGGCGACCGGCTCCATGGCGGACCTGCCCACACCGTTTGTCGCGCACTACAAGGACAATCACTACGTGACTGTGGAGAGCATCAGCGGGGACGCGGTGCAACTCTACGACAGCCGGGTAGCGGGCTCGACCACCATGCCATGTGAATCATTCGAGCGCCAGTGGTCGGGATTCGCCATGCTGTTCACCGATCCGCCGGACCTTGACGGCATCAGCCCTGCCACCGACCTTGACCGGATCGTGGGAGGATGCTGCGGCTTGCCGCGCCACCCTTCCGATCTAGGAGACGACCCGTGCTCCGACAAGAATTGCGGCCTGCCCGGCTGGAGCGTGAACGTGGTAAACATGAACTTCCGAGTGAAGGACACCCCGATGTGGTGGGAGCCGCCTTACGGACGAGGCGTCAGCTTACGGCGGACCGTGTGATCTCGGATTCACCGGGCACATTACGGTTCCGAATCTAATTGTAGGAGAAAGCGGCCTTGTGCAAACTCACTACCGAGCGTACGATCCAGTTTTGGGCACGTGGCTTTCGATAGATCCGCTTGGCGAATTGGGGGGACTCAATCTATATCGATACGTGCTGAATCAACCTGTTGGCTACGTGGACTTCCTTGGGCTAATCGAGTATGGGAGTTGGCAGTACAAGTTGCTTACGGGGGGATCCGGGGACTTTATAGAGAACACCGCGAACGCTATCACCGGATTCGGCGACTCGTTTACGCTTGGCCTGTCTCAAGGAATCAGGAAGCTCGCTGGAACCGACCATCTCGTTGACAAATGCTCTGGAGCTTACAACGGGGGAGAAGTGGCGGGGGTGGTCGCGAGTGTGGCTGTGGGTGGTGCGGGCGCAGCGCGCGCCGCAGGAGGCGCGAGGAATATCGCGCGGTATGAACTGGGCAGCAAGTGGCTTCCCCGACTAACCCAACGTGCTGGGCGACTTGAAAGATGGAATCGCTACGATCAAGTAACGAAAGGAGACATTATTCTCAAGTCAGCGAACGGAAATTGGATCAAGGCGTTTGCGCCAGAGACAGTAATCAAACCATTTTCCATAAAGGCCCTAGCGACCGGACCAACCCCCCTTGCGGGTGGTGTGGTTCACGGGGGAGCCCAGATCGTTGTAAACGAATTGCGAGATGAGGATTGTGACTAAGCGTGCACATCTAACGTTATGAACCTGTTTCAGTCGATCGCGATATTTGCTGTGGTATTCTCCTGTTGTTATCTCGCCTCGTGGATTTGCGAATGGGCGGGTAAGACATCCAAGGAGATGCTGGCTTCCCTTAGCGGGGTGTTGGTTGTGGCCGTTTATTGTCTCGGTGCAATTATGATATCAAGATTCAATAAGATGTGACATCCAGTGATTTCAATCACTGCTCGATCCTGAACCACCCGAATGCGGTCTCAGTCGGGGACCATTTGGGCATTGCCTCTATCAGTCCATCCACACCTCCAAATCCCCCATCGCCGCCCTCACGTTCCCCCTGCCCCCTGCGGCGATCCTCCGGGTGATCCGGATGGGAGCGCCCCACCGCCGGGCGAGGAATGCCGCGAGAGCCTCGTTTGCGGGCGGCTGGAGGCGGATCGATTGGAAGCGCGTCTGGAACCGTTCGGTGAGGGAGCCGGGGTCGAGGTTCGTGGTGCCGAGGAATGCGTGGCCGGCGGGCATCCGGTCGAGGTAGGTGAGCAGCAGGTCCTGGGCGTCGCGGGTGCAGCGGTCCAGCTCGTTCACCACCTTCACCGTCCACGGCCCGAACAGGCTGCAGAAGGCGAGCGTGCGGATCCAGTCGCGGGCGAGGTCGAGCCCGACTTCCCGGCCGTTCACGTCCTCGATGGCGGCGGGGTGGGAAGCGAGGGCCTTGGCGATCAAGTTCACGAGGCTCGTCTTCCCGATGCCGGGGGCGCCGCTCACGAGCAGCTTGAACGGCCGGTCCGGGTGGGCGCGGAGGTCGGCGGCTTTCCTGAGCATCACCTCGGCCACCTTGCCCGCCTGCCCCACGAAATCCGCAGGGCAGGTCGGGACGAAGCAGGTGGGCGGGACCGGGCAGCGGAGCACGCGGCTCATGCCGCCCAGCCTTCCTTTCTGGCGCGTGCGTTCAGTTCCCGCACGTTGAGGCCGTACTTGGCTGCCGTCTTCGCCGGGTCACCGTAGCGGCGGAAGTGGCGCTTCACCAAGGCCCAGTCCGGTTCGCCGGGGACAGGGGGGGCGTCCGCAAGCTCGGCCAGGGGATCGAAGCGGGCCGGCTGCTCGGGCTCGGGTGCGGGCGGGCGTTCCAGGGCGGCGAGCCGGTTCAGGATCGGCTGGAGCCGCTCGGTGAGGAGCCGGTCGATGTCGGCGGGCACGGGTGCCTGGACGGGTGCCCCACCGCCGATCTCCGCGATCCTGGCGTCCACGATCTCCCGGATCAGGTCGACCGGGATCTCGGTGATCGAATACACCACCCCGCTCAGGCTGGTCAGTCCGAGCAGCTTCTTCATCTGGTCCCGCGCGTGGCGCGGGCTGTCTGCCGTGATCCGGTCGTCGAACACGATCTGACCGGCGCGGCTGGCGAGCATCTTGTAGGTGCGTTGCTTGGTTGGTTCGCTCATGGTTTGGTGTTGGTTGCGTTTGGTTTGCGTGGTGAGGGCACGGGCGGCCGCCTCAGGGGTTCTGGGTGCCGCCCCCGTCCTCGAAGTGGAGTGGGAGGCATGGTGAGGGATCGCAGAGGGCTGCCTGCCTGCGGCGGGAGGGCTTGGGCAGGGCGCTCTCGAACATGAGGTTGCTGGCCTGCATCCCTCCCCACGGGTGCCAGTCGCCATAAAGGGCGGTGAAACCGCGTTCGAACATCACCCAGCGGCCGGGGAGCCGCTCCAACACGTCCGGGCCGAAGCGGTCCACCAGCATGGCGGCGGCGCGGGTGTCGGAGAGCGGGCCGGTGAGCTGATTCACCGGCACCCACCGCAGCGCATGCCGCCAGTCGAGCCACGTGCCGTTGTGGAAGAGCACCGCGCGGGCGTGGCCGGTGAGCCGGGTGGTGGAGAGGCGCGTCACCGGGAACGGGTGGCAGAGGGCCGGCACCACCTCCCCCACGCTGGCGATCCGGAAGTGGACGATGATCTCGCCGGGGAGGGTGGGAACGAGCGCCTCCACTTCGGCCAGCGCCAGCCCCTTCATCCACCGCACCCCGTCGCCGTCCCTCCACGCCACCCCGGCCCCGTGCGGGTTCGTTTCGTGGCAGGCGGCGAGGGTGTGGTGGTCGGGCCGCACATCGGCGGGGCATACGAGGATCACGCACATGGCATTCTAGCAGGTTGGAGGTTCAGAGATTCGGGTTCGGGTAGCGGGCGTCGAACTGGGAGCACATGCGAGCGGCGGTGGTGCGGTAGAGGCGGAACTCGGCATGCAGGGGGCCGAACAGCCCGAGGGCCACGGGGCGCTTCGATCCCTTCCACCCGAGGAAGTCCCACAGGAACACGAGGGCTTGCAGCGCAGTGCCGGTGCGCTTCTCCTGCGCCTTGTTGCGCTTGAACCCGCCGAGGCACTGCACTTCGGCCGCCCGCCGGCACAGCCCCAGCACGGTGGCAAGGTGGTGGAGCAGCTTCTGCCGGTTGAGCGTGCCGGCGAACACCCGGAACTCGATCAGGCCGTGGGAGAACAGCTTCTGGAAGTTCACCATGCCCCGGCCGCAGCGGCGGGCGTTCTGCGCCTTGGCATCGATTGCCTGCACCCGCTCCACCCGGCGCATCAGCCGGCCCACGTTGTCATCGAGCGTGTGGCTGTAGTGGTTGAGGTGCCGGCCGGTGCCCGTCTGGCCGTAGAGGCTGAGCGCGTGCCAGCGGGCGATGTGGGCGAGCTTGCGGGCGAACTGGCCCACCCGCTGCGGGTCGTCGCTCCCGATCACCGACTGCACCCCCACGGTGATATGGCAGCCGCACGAGCCGTTCACCCTGGCCCCGATCGCCCGCGCCCAGTCGAGGAACTCCAGCAGGTGCTCCACGCCCTCGTCGCCCGAGAGGATGGGCGACACGAACTCGCAGGCGACGAACCCGGCATCCGGGTAGATCGACCCGTCGCGCTCGGCCCGCCACCACCGGCCGCTGATTTCGGGGGCCATGAGCGGCAGACCGGTGTCCGCATTCGCTCCGGCCCGCACTTCCTGACCGCAGTGGTAGGAACCCACCACCACGCCCGAGCCGGCGGGGATCATGGTTTCAAGCTCCACCCCGAAGGTGATGGACCGTGCTTTCTCGTCCTGTGGCTTCATCTCTGGATCTCGGTTGGATTGCGGCGTGGGATGGGCGGAGGGTTCCGCGTTCCCACATCCTCCTTCCTGCCAGCCGCCCCTCGCGTTTGTCGCGCGCCATCCGCAGCCATATTTGCGGGCCATCCGCATGGGTTAGGCCGGGTTGGCGCGCGGATTGAACGGGGGCCCGGGGGCTCAGATCATCCCGGCCTCGCGGAACGAGAACTGCCGCCCGCCGGAGCCCACGATCACGTGGTCGACCAGGCGCACCTGCATGAGCGCCGCGGCGTCGCGCAGGCGGGTGGTCACCTCCCGGTCGGCGCTTGATGGGGATGGGTCGCCGCTCGGGTGGTTGTGCGCCACCACGAACCCGTGGCCGGCTGCCACCAGCACCGGGCGCAGCACTTCCCGCGGGTGCACGGTGGTCTCGTTCACGCTCCCCACGCTCACCACGTTCCAGCCCTTCAGCCCGAGGCGGGTGGTGAGCACGAACACCACCATGTGCTCCTTCTCGGGGTCGAACCACGGGTTGGGGGCCACCAGCGTGCGCCATGCCTCGGCCACCGAATCGGGTGCGTCTAGCACCAGCGGGGGCGGCGGCTCGTCCTCCACGGCGAGCACTCGGAACTGGCCGAGGTGGGAGTAGCGGATGCCCGCCTTGGTGCGGCGGGGCTTGGGGATCTCGGGATCGTTCATGGTCAGGCCCTCCCGATGGCTTTCAGCACCTCGTCCCCGATCAGGGCGTGGACTTCCTCGAGGTCCTCGAGCGTGCGGATCTGGCTGATCGCCTGCGCCACGATCTCCTTCGGCGTGGCCGGCGGGAGTGCCTCCGAGTCGATCCCGCCGCGCAGGGCGTCGGCGATCTCCTCGTCTTCACAGCCGTCCACGGCCTCGGCCAGGAGCTCGCGCACCGCCCGCACGGCCGGCTTGCTCCGGCGCCCGTCCCGCACGTCGGCGATCAACTGGCGCTGCTCGGCCGGACTCAGCCCGGCGAAGCGGTGCAGCGCGTGGAGGTAGCATTCGATGTCGTTCATTCTGTTGGGTGCCGGAGGGTTGTGCGTTCCGGCATCCTCCCTCCTGCCAGTCGCCCGCGTCGTTTGTCGCGCGCCATCCGCTGCCAAATTTTCGCGCCATCCCGCACTTGCCAGGCAGGATGGCGCGCGGATTGAACGGGGGGTGGATTTCCCGCGGCCTCTGGGAATGCGCGTAATCAGGCGTGTGGGCGCACTTCCCCCGCGGCTGGTATGCCGATATGGCCGGCCCCCTCATCCACCTTCCGCGTTTTCCGCCCTGCCGTTAGGCCTCACGGCGCGCCGTTGGCATGCGGATTGAACGGGTGGGTCAGAACCGCTCAAGCATGCCTGCCTCGATCCGCTCGGTCGGGTGGTGGGCCATGCCGGGGATGCGGGTTTCCACCAGCACGCGGGTGCTGTCCTCCGGGGCCTCGATCACCACCCGCTCGAACCGGTCGTCGCCGGCATCCTGGAACTGCGGGGCGATCCGCACCCTGTCGCCGACGCGCAGCGGTTCGGCCGAGTTGCTGGGGATCGGGAGCTTCATGGCGGTCAGGAATCGATCAGGTCGTCGAACAGCCCGGGCAGGCGCGGCTGGAGGGCCTCCTGCTCGGCCTTGAAGAACTGGGCCTTGGTGCGGCCCATCGCCCGCCCCTGCGGCGTGTGGCAGTCGTAGGCGTAGTCGGGGATAAGCACATACTGGCCGGCCTGCTCAAGCTCGTCGGTGAGCGTGGCGGGGTCCAGCCCGGCCTGCTGGTCGTAGACGAAGTTCTGGAGGTGGTCGGCGTCGCGGCTCTTCTTGGCCAGCGAGAGCAGGATCACCGCCTTGGAGATGAAGATGCGGCCCTTGGGCGTGCGGGAGGGCGTGTTGCGGTTGATCTCGGTGTAGCTGTCGTGGAGCGCCTTCACCTCTTGGGTGAGGATGCCCCAGCAGTCCTCGGCGCTGATCGTGAGGAGCCGCCGCCACACGTACTGGCCGAACCCGCTCGCCCACAGCTCCAGGGCCCAGTAGCCGGCCAGCCTGGCGTCTCCCCGCCTCACCGCCTTCTGCATCGCGCTCGACACCGCCGGGAACGGGTAGCCGCGTAGGGTTGTCATTCGTTGCACCATATCCCTGCCATTATCTTCGGATTGAGCACGACGGGAAGCAGTTTTGAACGCCATTTTGTAGTTAGGCGGTTGAGTGTCGGCGTCGCTATGAAGACTCGCATGAGGTTGTCGAAGCTCGGATTCAGGCGTGCCCGGCTTGAGGAGATTATGTTCGCCTGAGACTGGTGGGGGGCTGCAATGGATATCAGTGAATGGGTACGGGCAAGATGCCCGCGCTCCTTGAGGCGAGGCGGCTCAGTCCTTTGATCGATCCGGGAGAGTCACGGTGCGGTTTCGCCAGTCGAACGTGAAGGTGTTCTTCCATTGGCCGCGCTTGGGCAGGATTGAGAACCACGCCGCGGCTTGATCCTCGGTGGTCAGCTCGCGGTAGTGCTTGAAGATGATCGCCGGCGAGTTGCCCGCTTCGAGCGCCACCTGATCGGCACTCTTCACCACGGCGATCCGGTAGCTGATGAACGAGTGACGCAGCACGTTGCGCGGCCATTCCACGCCGAGGGCGGCGGCGAGGGCGGTGGCTTGGTTCACCAGCTCGGTCGAGCGGACCACCTTGCCCGTGCGATCGAGCGGGCGCAGCCATGCGGCCAGGTTGTCGGAGATCGGCACCAGCCGCCGGGATGCGGTCTTCGCTTGGCCGGCCCGCACCTCGATGAAGCGGCGGTCGAGGTCCACCGCCTTCCAGTCGAGTCGGGCGAGCTCGGCCATGCGGATCCCGGCGAACGCTCCGATCGCGAGCAGCGGCACCAGATGCGGTGGCGCGGCGTGGATGATCGTCCGGAGCTGGTCGGGCGTGTGGATCTCGACGTCGGTGCCCTTGGTCACCCTGACCTTGCGAAGCTGGTTGGTGGCGGTGGGCTTGCCCTCGGGGAGGTAGTTCTGCTCCAGGGCGAACGAGAACAGCAGGTTCAGGTAGAGCTGGATCGAGTTGCGGGTCGAGGGCGCCACGTTCAGGCCGCGCAGCCAGGCGTCGACGTCGGCGGACGTGATGTCGAGGATGGGACCCTGGTGGGCGGCGGCGAAGCGGTTGAGGATCGAGCGGAGCTGGCCGAGGTGGCGCCGGCTCACGCCGTCCTGCGCCTTGCTCACGATGAGCTGCTCGACCACCTCGGGGACCGTCGCCCGGCGGACGACCTTCGAGAAGTGCTTCGCGTACTCGGCGGCCATCGCGGCGAGCGACTCGGTGCGGGCGATCTCGCGGGAACGCACGTAATCCTCGATTGCCGCGACCAGCGGGACGCGGAGGCCATCAAGCATCCGGCAGGCGGTCACGTAGGCATCCCGGTCGTGGGGGGCCATGTCGGTCACGTGCTGCATGCCCGACTGGATTCGCTGCGCAACGAGCTGCGCCTCCTTCCTGGCGGCATCAAGAGTCCCGAAGAACCGCCGCAGCCGCCGGCCGTCGCGGTAGTAGGAGATCACGAAGCGCACCCGCTTGCCGGACTGGCACCGGTAGACCGGCACGCTGGCCGACCCGAACTTCACCGTCGCGACCGGCTTGCCCTTGGGCCGCTTCTTGGAGGCTTTGGAACCCGCCGCCTCGGGGGCAGCCCCCCGAGTTGTCGCCATTTTGTCGCCACCCCCCTTCATACCGGGTGGGTGGGGTGTCAACCGGGGGTCGGCAGGGGGTTCGCCCTTGCCTCCTAACCCCTTGATAATGAGGGGTTTGGGATTGGTCGGGCTGGCGGGATTCGAACCCACGACCCTCTGCACCCCATGCAGATGCGCTAGATGTCGTAATCTGTTCATTATCAACGGGTTACGACATGATTTAGCCGTAGTTGGCCGCTGTTGGCCATCAGTATATTTGGCCATTTGGAACAGCTGAAACATCCGTGGCAAACTGGTTGTCGCCATTTGTCGCCACCATGCAATTCGCGGACCGGGTTGACATGCCAGCACCGGCATGGACACGCCAACTGATTCGCCGCGCACCGAACAACCCGCCGCCCTCCTGACCGAGAAACAGGTCTGCGCCTACCTCAGCGTCAGCAAGCGCAACCTCTACTGCTGGCGCATGGCCGGGCTGGTTCCGTATTTCAAGATCGGTCGGGCCGTACGGTTCCGGAAGGCCGACGTGGACGCGGCCTTGGAGCGGAAGCGGGTGGGGTGAGGTGGTTGGGGCATGCACCCCCTCGACGAATTGGCCCAGGATCCGCGCGTCGCGGCGTCATTCCGATGGCTTGAGCCGCCAAGATCCGACGGCCGACCGCGCAGGTGGCAGATCCGGGTGCCGCTGGAGCTATTTCGAGAGGTGGTGCGGAAGCGGCGAAGCGGGGGCGTTCGCTGCGCACCGAGCTGAAACTGGTCCCTGAAGCCGAACTTGCCAATCTCCTCAAGGTCTGCAGCCGCCAGCTCTACAACTGGCGCATCGCCGGCCACATCCCATACCTCAAGATCGGCAGGGCGGTGAGGTTCAGGGCGGTGGAGGTAGTCAAGGCGCTGGAGGCAACGAGGGGCGCATGACGCTCCTGGGCGGTCCTCCGGCCATCGGTTGCTATCGATGCCGGCATGCACCCCCTCGACGAACTGGCCCAGGATCCGCGTGTCGCTGCGTCATTCAAGTGGCTGGAGCCGCCCAGATCCGAAGGCAGGCCGCGCAGGTGGCAGATCCGGGTGCCGCTGGAGCTGTTCAGGGAGGTGGCGCGGAAGCGGCGGAGCAGGAGCGGCGTTCGGTGCGCAGCGAAGACGTCAGCGCACACCAGCGACACCCCGTGACACACCTATCAGCCCCTTCCGCAACAGATCGACAGGCGGCAGGGACAGATTAACGGCCGGCGGCGACAGATTCCGACCGGCCGGGACCGATTATCCAATCATTTCCCTTGACTTTTCGCAGTTGCTTGCATTCGGGCTGGCACTCCGCGACAAAACGGGGTAGGCTGCGCCGCGCTGACCAATGAGCCTAGTAAAGTCGAAACAACGAGTCGCCGACCACGGGGAGGTTTTCACCCCCGAGTGGCTGGTCGAGGCGATGCTCGATCTGGTGAAGGGCGAGACCGGACGAATTGACTCCCGGTTTCTGGAGCCAGCCTGCGGCAGTGGCAATTTCCTCGTGAAGATCCTCCAGCGGAAGCTGGCTGCCGTGGAACTGAAATACGGCAAGTCGGATTTCGAGCGCCAGCATTTCGCCCTGCTCGCGCTCATGTGCATTTACGGCATCGAGCTGCTCCCCGACAACATCGCCGAATGCCGGACTAACCTGCTGAAAATCTTCGCCGCTTATTTGGACCTCCAGCCATCGGACGACCTCTACCTCGCCGCTTCCTACGTGCTCTCGCAAAACCTCATCCACGGTGATGCGATGAAGATGCTCACGCACGACGGCAAACCCATTAAATTCGCCCGGTGGAGCTCCAATGGTAAGGGTAAGTATGATCGAAACGATTTTCGCCTTGATGAAATCACGGCAAGGGGAGATCCGCTTTTTTCACACTTCGCCAAAAGTAATCCATTTAAACCAGACAAGATCTATCCATCGATAGCTATGGCCGAACTGGCAGCAGCGGCGAAGGAGGTGGCACCATGAGTGATCAAGCCAGCTTCACCCTACGCGGGCGGAATCCGGATGTGCTCACCTGCATCGCCAACCTCTCCAACGACGAGGTATTCACCCCGCCTGAACTGGCGCACCGGATGCTCGACACACTGGCCAATGCATGGGCAGCCAACCACGGCGGCACAAATATCTGGGCGGACAAGTCCGTCACCTTCCTCGACCCCTGCACGAAATCCGGCGTTTTCCTCCGCGAAATCACACGCCGCTTCACCGAAGGACTAGCCGAAGAAATCCCCGACCTGCAACAGCGGGTGGATCACATTCTCACCAAGCAGGTCTTCGGCATCGGCATCACCCGCATTACCAGCCTGCTCGCCCGTCGCAGCGTCTATTGTTCTAAACACGCCCATGGCACACACTCCATCGCCAAGAGCTTCAAAACCGATGGCGGCAACATCTGGTTCGAGCGCATGGAGCATACTTGGCGGAAAGGTAAATGCTCATATTGTGGAGCTGGGCAATCTGTTTTTGACCGGCATGAGGCGCTTGAAAATCACACTTACGCTTTCATTCACACCGACAACATCAAGACTCGGCTTTCCGAGATATTTGGGAAAAATATGCAATTCGACGTTATCATTGGAAATCCGCCGTATCAGTTGTCCAGCGATGGCGGCACGCGAGATGTACCGATTTATCAAAACTTTGTGGAACAGTCCAAAATGCTGCAACCGCAATATCTCGCGATGGTCATTCCATCACGCTGGATGGCTTCCGGTCTTGGTCTGAGTGAATTTCGACAAACGATGCTTGGTGACAGACGAATTCGCGAGTTGGTGGACTACCCTGCGGCCAACGACGTGTTCCCGGGCGTCGAGGTCAAAGCGGGAGTCTGCTACTTTCTATGGGACGCATCTCACGATGGCGATTGCAAGGTGACGACTGTTCGGGGCGGGGAGATCATTGGTCCGATTGAGAGAAACCTTGGAGAATACGATGTTTTTGTTCGAGATGCCCGCGCCGTATCAATTCTGCATAAGGTGCTGAAAAAGAAAGAACCGTCGATCAACACTATCCTCGCTCGCGACAAGGAGTTCGGATGGACGTCTAACTTCGATGGTTTTCACGAGAAGGAGCGCAGGGGCGATGTGCCCATCAACTATATTCGCAAGATGAGGCGCGGGATCGGCTACATCAACCGAAAGGAAGTGACCAAGAGCGCACACCTCATCGACACATGGAAGGTTCTGGTCCCACAAGCATTCAATGGCGGTGATGGGTTGCCTCATCAAATCCTTGGAAAGCCACTAATTGCTCCTTTGCCTTCTGTCTGCACGCAATCGTTCCTTTTCTTCTATGTTGATTCCGAGAAGGCCGCTCGGAGCATTCAGTCATATTACACCACTCGATTTTTTAGATTCTTGGTTTCCGTCCGAAAGATCACCCAGCACGCGACCCATTCTACTTACGCTTGGGTGCCAGTGCAGAAATGGAACAAAACTTGGACGGATGAGGTTCTTTACGAGAAATACGGAATAACTCGCAAGGAGCAGTTATACATCGAATCTCAGGTTAGAGCCATGAACCTCGAAGAATGCGAGGATGAATAGAGCTATCGACGAAATTCTCGCGCCGAAGCCGGAGTTACGGCCGCGCATCTATGCCTACTCCATCGCGGACAAGGCGCACGCCGGATTGTTGAAGGTCGGGCAGACGAGTCGGGAAGTGAAAAAGCGGGTGGCCGAACAGCTCAAGACGGCACGGATCCAGAATTACACCATCGACTTGGATGAATCCGCTGAACGCGATGATGGAACGATATTCACCGACCACGAGGTCCGGGCCGCACTCGAAAGCAAGGGGGTTCTCCGAGACGGCCAAGAATGGATGCGCTGCACATTGGCGGATGTGAAGACCGTGTTGGCCGAGTTGCGGACTGGGCAGAGCTTCACCGGCACGCATCACGAGAGTTTTCCGATGCGCGACGAACAGCAAGCGGCCGTCGACAAGACACATGACTACTTCCATTCGATCTGGAAGGAGGATATGCATGCGGTGCCGCGCTTCTTGTGGAACGCGAAGATGCGGTTTGGCAAGACCTTCACCACCTACCAACTCGCCAAAAAGCTTGGGGCAAAACGGGTGCTGGTGGTCACCTTCAAGCCCGCCGTCGAGGACGCCTGGCGAACGGATTTGGAATCCCATGTGGATTTCAACGGCTGGCAGTATCTTTCGCGCGGCAGCGGCCGTGACCCCTCCACGGTCAGCAGAAGCAAGCCTCTCGTTTATTTCGGTTCCTTCCAAGATCTGCTCGGCCGCGACGAGGCAGGGAACATCAAGGCTAGGAACGAGTGGGTGCATACGATCAACTGGGATCTGGTGGTGTTCGACGAATACCACTTCGGAGCGTGGCGGGAGACGGCCAAGGAACTGTTCGAGGGAGAGGAGGAAGCGGTTGCCAAAAAGGAGGCCAGGCTCGAATATGCCGCCGGGCTGGAAGGGATGAACGAGGATCTGACGGTGCTTTCGGAGAAGGAAAGTGAGTTCCTGCCCATCACCACGAAAGCATATCTCTATCTGTCTGGCACGCCGTTCAAGGCTCTGGCCACAGGCGAGTTCATCGAGGAGCAGATATTCAACTGGACCTACACCGACGAGCAGCGCGCCAAGGAAGCCTTCGCCCAAAAGCATCCTGAAAAGCGCAACCCCTACGGCTCGTTGCCACAGATGCGCCTTTTGACCTACCAGATGCCCGAGGAACTACTCGCCATCGCCAGTGGTGGCGAGTTCGACGAGTTCGACCTGAACGCCTTCTTTGAGGCATCGGGAACTGGCAATGCTGCGAAGTTCACGCACAAGAGCGACGTGCAGAAGTGGCTGGACATCATCCGTGGCAGCTATGCTCCGCGTGCGGTCGAAAGCCTCAAGACCGGCACGCGCCCGCCGTTTCCCTACTCGGACGTGCGCCTGCTGCCCTATCTCCAGCACTCGTTCTGGTTCCTGCCCAACGTCGCCGCCTGTCATGCCATGGCGAACCTACTGGCCGAGAAGCACAATGTTTTCTGGCACGACTACGAGGTGGTCGTCGCGGCCGGGGCGTCGGCAGGCATCGGCCTCGAAGCACTGCCGCCCGTGCGCAGAGCCATCGGCAGCGGCTTCGACACCAAGACGATCACCCTATCCTGCGGCAAGCTCACCACCGGCGTTACTGTGCCCCAGTGGTCCTCGATCCTGATGCTACGCAATCTGACCTCGCCGGAAACTTATTTCCAGGCGGCGTTCCGAGTGCAATCGCCTTGGTCACTCAAGAACCCGAATGGCGACAATCCGAATGAGGAGGAGATCCTCAAGCCGGTTTGTTTCGTTTTCGACTTCGCGCCAACCCGTGCGCTGCGGCAGCTTTCCGAATACGGCATCGGACTAGCTCCCAACGAGCCGAACCCGGAGAACGCGGTGAAGGATCTCGTTTCGTTCCTGCCCGTGCTGGCCTACGACGGCGCGAACATGACCCAGATCGACGCAGGCGGCATCCTCGACATCGCCATGGCCGGAACCTCGGCCACCCTGCTCGCCCGCAAGTGGGAGAGCGCCCTGCTGGTGAACGTTGACAACGAAACCCTGCGCCGGATCATGGACAACCCGGAGGCCATGGCCGCCGTGGAGCGGATCGAAGGTTGGCGAGCCTTGGGCGACAACGTGCTGGAAACGATCATCAACAAGAGCGACCGCATCAAGGAACTCAAGAAGAAGGCCAAGGAAGGCGATCTCACCAAGAAGGAGAAGAAGGAACTCAGCGACGAAGAGAAGGAATTCAAATCCAAGCGGAAGCTGGTTCAGGAGAAGTTGATCAAGTTCGCCACCCGCATCCCGGCCTTCATGTATCTCACCGATTTCCGCGAGAACACCCTGCAGGACGTGATCACGAAGATCGAGACGGGCTTGTTCGAGACAGTGACCGGCCTGGCCGTCGCCGATTTTCACCTGCTGGTGCGGCTCAAGGTCTTCAACACCGAACAGATGAATCAGGCGGTCTTCGCCTTCCGCCGCTATGAGGACGCCTCACTCCGCTACACCGGCATCGAGAGCCACAAGGGGCTGTCGCACTACGGGCTGTACGACACGGTGGTGGCTAAGGAGTGAGGTGAAATCCATCGATCCCATGAGCCGTTCCTTTTACGTCCAGAGCTATCATGCGGCAAAGCGACGCTGGGCAGAAGGTTGCGGTGATCGAGAATGGCATGAGTGGTCCGACGAAGTTGGAAGGATCAAGCAAGCATGGGCATGGGCGGTCAACGGCATGCTCGCCCAGCGTGATCGAAAAGATCCGGAAATCTGGCACGCACTTGGTGACGCCTATCAGGGTGGGCACGGTGTAGAGCGTGATGTAGCACAAGCCGAGATGTGGCTACGTAAGGCGGCAGAGGCAGGTCATTTGCGCTCGATGGCAAGGCTCGGGATGCTTCTCGGTCATCACGAACGGAGCGATGAGGATAGGAAGGAATCAGTCGAGTGGTATCAACGGGCCGCAGACCTTGGTGATTCCTCTGGTATGACTTTCTTGGGATTTGCCTATCGAGATGGCCATGGTGTTCCAGTCGATGAACGGAGAGCTGTCGACTGGTTCATCAGGGCGCATGAGGCAGGTGCAAGGAATGCAGCCGAACTTGCTGGCAGGCTGCTTTCCTACCATACCGAGAACCATTTGGATGCGGTGAAGTGGCTTCGTATCGCAGCCGAGAATGGGAATGATCTCTCCTGCTCAACCCTTGCCGAGATTCATGAGGATCGGCGGTCTCCAGCCCACGACCCCGAGGAGGCGTTTCGATGCTGGCTTCTTGTGGCCGAGCGACCTCGCGGGGATCTTCGCTTCTTTGCGATGTGGAGGCTGGCGTGTTGCTGTCGCGATGGAATCGGAACAGCGCGGAGCCGTGACCAAGCCAAGCGTTGGCTGGATCGTATTATTGCCGTTGCGCCCAAGGAAAAGGCTGATTACCGGGATGCCCTCAAGCTGCGGCGGGAGCTAGATGAGGAACTCCTTTGAGGTTCTATCGCCAGGCGGCACGTTCCCGCGCGTCGAACCGGATTTCGACCAGCGACGCGACCGCAGCGTCAATCGTCAGCCACGCCCGGCGCAGGAACGCGAGGCGGGCGGCGGTGGTCGTGGTGGCCGGCAGGATGCGATGCCGCTCCAGTCCCCCTAAGGCCCACAGCCCGGCCAAGGAGATCAAAGACCTTGCGGTGATGAACGCCAAGCATGCGTTCGCCTTTCGCCGGGCGGTGTAGATCATTCACGCTCAGAGCCTGTCGGCCCCACGAGTTCGTGATCTGGCTGGAACCTGACGGCTAGCGCCTCAGCCGCACCGTCGTCGACTGCATCTGCACATCGCCCGGCACGATGTCCGGGTGCAGCCGCGCCGCGAATACCGGATGGTAGGCGCCGTGCTCCTTCTTGAACGGAGCGCCCGGGATGGGGACCAAGGCTTGAAGCAGTTGCCTCAGGCGGCGGAACGCCTTGCTGACCCGCTCGTAGTCCGGGGCGTCGATCGCCGGGTTGCGCCACTCGCCGTGGACGGCGAGGTGCATCAGGATGCCCAGCGGGTGGTCGGGCTTGAGGCGGCTGCCGGGCGGGAACCGGTGGACCGCCTCCTGCCCCGGCGCCCTGAGGTGCAGCGTGCGGTTGGCGCCCACTTCCACGGCGACCTGGTTCCACACGAGCCCGTTGCCGGCGCGGATCACGGCGCGAGCCGGCGGGGCGGCTTGATCCCGGCGCCTTCCGGCGGCCGGCAGCGGGACACGGGCCGCCGGGCCGGCTTCCGTCTGCGCGAGGCGCTCCGCCACATCGACGAAGGCGAGCCCGTTGCGCTCGCCCAGGCTCTCGACGTCGCCGGTGATCCAGCGGGCGGACGGCAGCAGCACCGTGGCGTCGGTGCGGGCGCCCAGGGAGCGGCACAGGCCGGCGTGGTCGCCCAGGTGGCCGGCGGGCAGGAACAGCAGCACCGGGCGGACATGGCCGAAGGGATCCTGCAGCGATCCCACCCGCCGCACCTGCCCCTCGTTCTCCCACGCGCCGTGGTCGAATCCGATCGCGCTCGCCAGGGCCCGCGCCACCGCATCCCAGCGCGGGCTGAACTCGGCCGCCTCGGAGGCTGCCAGCGGGAGCGGCGGCCGGCCGGGGTCGTCGGGATCGATGGCAACGTGGCCGTCCTCCCCGTCGACCACAATGGCGAGCCGGCGCCCGGGGCGGCGCGGGTCGACCACGTTGCGGGCCACGCGCCCGGTCGGCCCGAGCAGCCCGGCGCAGGCCTCCCAGTCGGCGCCGAGGTGGTGCCGCCAGCTGCCGAGGGCCGCCCCTGCCGCACCGAGGGCCTCAAGCGCTTTCCAGAACGAAGGCTTCATCGGGATCATTGGCGAAGCTGCGCGCGGCCAGCCAGGGCTCGATCGCGTCGTCGAGGTGGATGCCCTCCACCTTGTCGCGCAGCGGGTTGATGACGAGCGGCGCCAGCCGGCGGCGGCCGGCAAGCTTCAGGTCGATCCGGGCCTCCAAGAGGCCGGCGGTCCGGAGCAGGAGCGGGTTGGTTTCCCGGATCGCCTCGAACACGTCGCCATGGCCGAAGGTGAGGCGGCTGCCGCTCGGCAGTTCGACCAGGAGATGCACCAGCTCGGCGAACTGCACCCGGGCGCGCGGATCGCAGGCGAGCACCGTCGGCCCGTCGCGCAGCGGCTCGAGCGAGTAGCGCCGCGAGTGCACGAGCGCCTTGGGCGAGCCGTGGAAGGCGGCCCCGAACGCCTGCCGGTAGGTTTCCTGCAGCCGGGTCCCGATGCCCGAAACGTGCCATTCGCCGGTCGCGGGGCGGTAGTGGGCCACGTCCACCCGCTCGGGCCGCAGGATGCGGGAGCCCGGGTTGCCCTCCTCGTCGTAGACGCCGATGCGCCGGAGCATGTCGCCGTGCCGGACGACGAACGAAACCCCGCCGGCCTCCTCGCGGGCCCGGACGTGGCAGATCCCCGAGCGCGCGTTGGCCTCGAACCACGGGATCACCAGCTGCCGGAACCGCTCGATCCGCTGCGCGTCCGGCGCCAGGAACCGCAGGCCCGGCCGCACCCGGAAGGCGACCAGCGAGCGGCGCGCCTGCAGCACCCGGCGGTCGAACTCGCGCCACGCCGCGTCCGGGGCGTGGATCAGGATCTTGACCGCCAGGTCTTCGGGCGAGTCGTCGTCCCGGCGGTGCCCGGCCACCAGCGGCGCATAGGCGTCCTCGAAGTGGATCGCGCTCTGCGGGCCGCAGATCAGGTCCAGCAGCTCCAGCCGCTCGACCAGTTCCGGCGGGGTGGATTCGACCGGCGAGGCGAGCACCGAGACCAAGGCGTCCAGCGGCTCGGCCTCGTCGCCTAGCAGGTCCAGCGGCGCGCCGCGGGCGGCGAAGTAGCCGGCATGGGGCTCCAGCAGGCTCAGGATGCTTGAGCGCTTGAGGCGGGACAGCACGTCGGGGCGGATGAGGCGGGGGTGTCGGATGGCAGGCATGGCGGGAAGAAACTGTGTGGATGAACAGCACTTTCCGCCGCCCAGGGGAAGCGGATTCTTGGATGCGGCTGGGAATGAGGCGGTTGCGCCGGGGGCTGATTGTCGGCAAAGCCAAAGCACCCGCGCAGGGGCCCTAGGCCCCCCTCCGGACATGCCCGGGTCCGGAAAGGAAAAAGTCGGACATGTCCGGATTCGGATCGGGCGATTTCTGAAAAAAAGTCGCCGTTGGTTTTCAACGACTTGCGCGATCGGGCGCCGATCCGGGGGCCAAAAGTCGGACATGTCCGACCCGCTTGGTGACGGCGGGCGATTGACACCCGCCGGATCACCGAGATGAACACCAACCCCGCTCCGAATGGTGCCCTGGCAATCCGCCGGGGCAGGATCGCCCGGCCCCAGAAGGGTGCCGTGTATGGGCCGGAGGGCGTCGGCAAGACGACGCTGGCCAGCTCGCTGCCCGAACCCGTCTTCATCGACACCGAAGGCGGCACCCACCACCTCGACGTGGCCCGCTTCGGCTCCGCGGCCACCTGGGAGGAAATCACCGGGGCCGTCGCCCAGCTGGCCGGGACGGACCACGGCTTCAAGACGCTGGTGATCGACACCGCCGACTGGCTGGAGAAGCGCCTGGCCGAGCACCTGTGCCGCAAGGCGAACAAGGAGAGCATCGAGGACTTCGGCTACGGCAAGGGCTGGGTGCTCCTGGCCGAGGAGTTCGCCAGGTTCCTCGGCTCGCTGGACCGCCTGCTGGCGCGCGGCATGCACGTCGTGTTCCTGGCGCACTCGACGGTCAGGAAGTTCGAGGCCCCGGACCAGGCGGGCAGCTTCGACCGGTTCGAGCTCAAGCTCTCCAAGCAGGTGGCCCAGCTGCTCAAGGAATGGAGCGACGCGCTGATCTTCGCCACCTACGTCACCAAGACCGTCGAGAAGGACAGCGGCAAGCTGCGCGGCGTCGGCGGCAGGGAGCGGGTGCTCCTGACCACCCACACGGCGGCCTACGACGCGAAGAACCGCCACGGGCTGGCCGACAGGCTCCCGTTCACCGCAGAGGCCCTGGCCCCGGTGTTCGGCGCGGCGGCGGAGTCGGGGGGCTCCGTCGCCGCGAAACCGGCGGCCGAACAGGCTCCCACGATCGCCGAGCGGCTCCGCTCCGCCTTCGGTGAGCGCGAGGCCGAGGTGATCCCGTTCCTGATCGACCGCAAGCAGGTCAGGGCCGGCGAGGGACTGGATGCGGTGCCGGAGGCCTACGCCGCCCGCATGCTGGCCGACCCGGGCCGCTTCCTCGCGGCGGTGTCCGAGTTCCACCAGGCGCAGGAGGTCGCCGCCGCCCGATGAGCGCGCTGCGACCCTCCAACCTGCCGAAGCTGGCGCAATGCCCGTGCTACGAGGGCAACCCGGTGGCCGGCCCGGCCGCCGAGCGCGGGTCGTTGCTGGATGCCGCGTTCCGCGCCGAGCTGCTGGGCGCCGACGACCTCAACGCGCTGCGCACCCGGATGACGCCCGACGAGGACTCGGCCGTCCGCTGGGCGGTGTCGATCGTGCGGGCGATGGCCGGCCGCGAGCGGGTGCTCGCCCGCGAGGACGACTGCCGGCTCGAGGTGCTGGGGCTCACCGGCACCGCCGACGCGATCGTGCCGGCGCGCCTCCTGCACTTCGACCTGAAGACCGGCATCCGCCGCAACTACCGCGAGCAGATGGCGGCCTACGCGCTCGGCCTGATGGAGGCGCACTTCGCCGCCGAGTGGACCGCGCACCTGCTCTACTGCGACCTGCGAGAGGTCGAGACGCTGCGCTTCACCCACGAGGAGGCCCGCGCGGCGGTCGATGCGGTCATCCAGGCGTTCCACGACCCGGAGAAGGAGCCGGTCCCCTGCGACTACTGCGGCTGGTGCGCCCGGGCCGACACCTGCCCGGCCCGCCGAGCCATCGTCGCCCGGGCGCTTCCCGCCGCCGCCCCCGGCTTCGACTTCGAGGCCGTGGTTGCCGACCCGGAGAAGCTCGGCCGGTTCCTCGCCGCCTGCGCGGTGGTGGAGGACTTCCGCGAGCGGGCGAAGAAGGTCGCCGCCGAGCGGCTCAGGACCGGAGGGGAGGTGCCCGGCTGGAAACTGGTGACGCGCAGGGGGCCCGAGTTCGTCGACTGCGAGACGGTGGGCCGCCACGTCCAGCAGATCGGCTTCGGCCCGGTGCTCCAGGCCTACGGCAACCTGTCGGCCGCGAAGTTCCGCAAGCTCTGGCAGGACCGCGCTGGCGAGGACCAGCCGTTCCCCGAGGAGGCGGTGAAGCACGCGCCTCCCACCTCCTATCTCAAGCAATCAACCACCAACCCCAAACCATAACACCACCATGCCCACCTACAAAGCATCCATCCCCGCTGAGCGCCCCGACCACGTCGAGCCCGGCGACTACCGGGTCGAGGTCGTCGACGCCGTCGAAACCACCTCGAAGCGCGGCCACGAGATGATCGAGCTCAAGCTGCGCACCGAAGCCGGATCGTTCCTCTACGACTTCCTGGTCTTCACCGAGACCGCCTACTGGAAGATCGACGCCTTCCGAGCCGCCACCGGCGAGGAGGTGGCCGACGAGGACGAGGTCACGATCCACGCCGACGACCTGATCGGCCGCAGGGGCAGGGTCCGCCTCGTGGTCGAGGAGTTCGAGGGCCGCAAGCGCAACAAGGTGGCCGCGTGGCTGGCCGCCGATTCCCGGGAGGACGAAGACGATGAAAAGCTCCCCTTCTGAGTCCGAGGACCCGCCCTTCCACAACGAGAGAATCTTCAGGACCATCGACAGGCTCTACCTCGCGATCCTCGGCAGCCACGCGCTGGCCAAGGCGTGCCAGGACCCGTTCGACTACGCCCTGAAGCTCCGCACCGGGGAAGTCATCAGGTTCCACAGTGCGGAGGTTTACCGCCCCGGCTGGGTGCATCTGGGGGTCTTCGATCCCGACCAGCAGCCGGACAAGGACCGCCTGCCGTTCAAGGCGGATCGCGGGGTCGATGTGCGCATCGACGACATCGTCTGGGTCATGGACGCGCCGGAGGGAAGCTGATGCCCCGCTACCGCTCCAACGGGAACGCTTCGTCCCTTCCGGCCCGCACCCGCGAGTATCTCGCCCGCGGTGCGCCGGAAGGGACACGCAACGAGGAGCTGTTCGACGCCGCCTGCCAGTTCCGCGACGCCGGGCACAGCCAGGAGGCGACGGAGGCGCAGCTCGTCGCCCGCGCGCTGGCCGACGGGCTCGGTGAACGCGAGGCGCTGACCACGATCCGCTCGGCGTTCACCCACGGCGCCCGCGAGCCGGCGATGTTCGGTGCGCACCGAACGCCGGGCACGCCACAGGCCGGCCCGCCACAAGTGCCGGCGCCGATCGCGGACGGCTTTGTGCGGCTCCTCGACGCCTGCTTCGCCGACGATGAACTCGTGTCCATCGCGCCGGGCCACGAGGACGCGGAGGGCGAGGTGCAGCCCCAGCGCGGCGTCACCCTCACCGCGGCCGAGTGGAAGGAGCGCGTGGCGCGCAAGGGCGGGATCGACCGGTGCTTCAGCACCAGGCGCGGGCTCTGGGTGCGCATGAACCCGATGCGCCAGGACGGCTGCCGCAACGAGGACGTGACCGTGTTGCGCCACGTGCTGGTCGAGTTCGACCGCGACCAGGCCGGCAAGCCGATCCCGAAGGCCGACCAATACCGCGCCATCGTCGAGAGCGGACTGCCGGTCTCGGCCGTCATCGACTCGGGCAACAAGAGCCTGCACGCATGGGTACGGGTCGATGCCCCCAACGAGAGCGAATACCGCCGCCGGGTCGACGCGGTCTGGAAGCTCTTCGAATCGAAGAACCTCGACCGCCAGAACCGCAACCCGAGCCGGCTGTCGCGCTGCCCCGACGGCTGGCGCACCGTGGACGGCCAGCCGGTGCAGCAGCGCCTGCTTGCCACCGGCCTGGGCGCGGCGTCGTGGGAGGCGTGGGAGGCGGCGCAGGCAGCGCCCGACGAAACCGCGCTGATGCGCATCTCGCAGCTGGCCGCCTACGACACCGGCCACGACCCGAACAACCTGCTGGGGCGGCGCTGGATCTGCCGCGGCGGCTCGCTGGTGGTCGTCGGCCAGTCGGGGATCGGCAAGTCGTCCTTGTGCATGCAGCTGATGATCCTGTGGGCGCTCGGCCTTCCGGCCTTCCACGTCGCCCCGGTCAGGCCGCTGCGCTCGCTGCTGATCCAGGCCGAGAACGACGCGGGCGACTTGGCCGAGATGTATCAGGGGGTGCGCCAGGGGATGGGGCTCACGCCCGCACAGGAAGCCATCCTCGAGGAGCGGATCTTCATCTACCGCGACACCACCCGCACCGGCCCCGAGTTCGTCGCCGCCGCGGCCGCCCTGGTCGAGCGCCACAAGCCGGACCTGGTGTGGGCCGACCCGCTGCTCAACTACATCGGCGACGACGTCTCCGAGCAGCGGGTGATCAGCGAGTTCTGCTGCAGGCACCTGAACGCCGTGAGCCTGCGGACCGGGGTGGTCTGGTGCCTGCTGCACCACACCGGCAAGCCGTCGAAGGACCCGAAGGCGGCCAGCCACTGGACCGCCAGCGACCTGGCCTACAGCGGCCTCGGCAGCTCCGCCCTGACCAACTGGGCGCGCGAGACCGTCGTGCTGGTGCGCATCAAGACGCCCGAGGGCGACCCGCCCACCTTCCAGCTGAGCATGACCAAGCGCCGCATCCGCGCGGGGCTCTTGGACACCGCAGGGCAGCCCACCGACACGATCTTCCTGCGCCATTCGATCGGCGGCGGCATCTGCTGGGAGCAGTGCGACATGCCCGACGAGGCGAGGCCCGACCGCTACAAGCCGGGCCGCAAGTCGGGGTTCGATCCGGCCCGTTTTCAGGCCGTTCTAGCAGGTTTCGGGGGGTCATTGACCCGCAGCAACGTCCCCCAGGTTGCTGCAGCAATCGGATGCAGCGAACGCACCGCATGGACTTTGTGGAAACGCCTCAAACACAACGAGTTATGAACTGCTGCAAAAATGCTGAAGAAACTGCTGCAACAACCGGGGCTGCAGCTGCTGCAACTGCTGCAATATCTCTCTCCGCAGGAGAGATATTGCAGCTTGCAGCTTGCAGCAGCGCGAAGACCGAAGACCTGAGTCCGCCACCCCGATACTGGCCGCTGCTGGCGGACATGCCGGAGCTGTCGCACTGGCCTGACCGCAGCCAGCCCTTCGACTTCGCCCGCAGCGAGGTGATCGCCCACGTGCGGGATCGGTTCGGGGTGTCCCAGGACCTCGCCATCAGGATCTTCGACTACGCCAGATACAAGGGGGTCATCCGCTTCAACCGCGACACCCGCCTGTGGTGCGGCACGAAGGGAGGCTCCGCGTGAGCCGCGACGACTACAGCACCCGCCAGTCGGCCCGCGATGCCGCCTACGAGCGCCAGTATCGCGAGTGGGTGGAGTCGCTGCCGCCCGCGGAGCGCCGGGAACTGGAGCGCCAGGGGCTGGCCGAGCCCTGCGTGCAGCACCACGGCACCGGCTCGGCCCGCGGCGATGCCGCCGACAGCCCCCGCATGCGCCAGGGTGACGACCCGATGCGGGTGCCCGACCCGGAGCCGGACATCCCGGAGTCCGAAACCGAGCACGTCTGGGACGCCGTGCGCAGGGTCTTGGGCGAGGTGCTCTGCCACGACAACGCCCGGCTCACCGCCGAGTGCCTGGCGCTGGTCAGCGGCCTCTGCTACCCGGGCGCCTCGATGACCGAGATCGCCCGGCGCCACGGCGTGACACGCGCGGCAGTATCGAAGCGCTGCTGCGAGCTGAGCGAACTCCTCGACCTGCGGCCCTCCCGCGCCATGCGCTCGTTGACAGCCCGCAAGCGGTATCGCAGCGCACGCATCCGAGTCACCCGATCCCATGAACTGCCCGATCACACTTCCCAGTAGCAAGGTCGCCATCACCCGGATCGGCATGCGCTTCGACGCCAAGCTGACCGTCGAGGAATGGCGCGCCCTCGCCCCAACCCTCGGTGACGCCGCCCGCTCGATCGGCTTCGTCATCGGCGACTGGCTCGTCTACGGCGAGCAGAACCTGTTCGCCTTCTTCGGCGACACCACCGTGCCCCACCAGAAGATCAACACCACGACCTACGAACAGGCGCTCGCCTCCACCGGCCTCGACCGCTCCACCCTCCAGAACTACGCCTACGTGAGCCGCAGCATCCCGTATTCGCTGCGCAGCGAACGCCTGAGCTGGGAGCACCACCGGCTGCTGGCCAAGCTGCCCGGGGACAGCCAGGCGCGCTGGATCGAGGCGTGCATCGCCGAGGAGGAGGCCGGCCGCCCCATCTCCACCCGCCGGTTGCGCAAGTCGCTGGCGCTCGGCCGCATCGCCACCCCAGCCGACCTGGAGCCCGACCCGGCCGACAAGGGCACCCTCAACCACATTCCGTTCGTGAACCGGATCGTCGGCTGGTGGCGGCGGATGCAGGACGCCCGCTTCCTCGCCACCGCCACCCGCGAGCAGCGCGACACCCTCAAGCGCGACCTCGAGCCGGTCGTGCACATCTACAACCAGCTCTGAACCGGCTGTGATGCGTTTGCGCGGTCGAGAGGTGTTCCGGGGTGCCAAGCCGCCCAGCCGGCTTGAGAAGCGGTTTGCGGCGCTGTGGCGGGCACTTGGAGGCCCGCCGTTGGAGCGCGAGTTCCGCTTCGACCCGAAGCGCCGCTGGCGGGCCGACTTCGCCCACCTCCCCTCCCGCACGCTCATCGAGATCGAGGGCGGCATCTACATCAACGGCCGCCACAACCGCGCCGCCGGGTTCGCCGCCGACCTGGAGAAATACCTCGAGGCCGCCCTCGCCGGCTGGCGGGTGATCCGGCTCGGCCTAGGCGAGATCACCTTCGACACGGTGGGGCGGATCATGCGGATGCTGGAGGCCCCGCGTTGACTTCGCCCGCCCCGGCGTGGACCACAAGCCGCTCTCCATCCTCGTCACCGGCGCCGCCGGGTTCATCGGCCAGCACGTCGTCCGCCACCTCGCCGGCCTCGGCCACCGGGTCGCCGCCCTCGACTTCCGGCCGCCGGGCACCCCCTACCCCGAAGGCGTGGAAATGGTGTGGTGCGACCTGCGGAGCGGATCCCCGCCCGACCGCACCTGCCACGCCATCGTCCACCTGGCGGCGCTGCCCGGGGTGCGGCCCTCGATGGACCGCCCCCTCGAATACGAGTCGACCAACGTGCTCGGCACCCTGCGGCTGCTGGAGTTCGCCCGCCGGATGGCCGTCCCCACCTTCGTCTTCGCCTCCTCCTCCAGTGTCTACGGGGCCCGCGGCCGGCTCCCCTCCCTGGAGAGCGACCACCCGATCCCGGCCAGCCCCTACGCCATGACCAAGCTCCACGGCGAGCAGTGGGGCACCCTCTACGCCCGCCTCCACGGCCTGCGGTTCGTGGCCCTGCGCCTGTTCTCGGTCTGGGGACCGGGCCAGCGCCCCGACCTCGCCCTGGAGGCGTTCCGCCGCCGCCTCGCCGCCGGCCAGCCGGTCACCATCCTCGGCGATGGCACCCAGCGCCGCGACCTCACCCACGTGTCCGACGTGGCCCGCGCCATCGCCCTGGCGGTCCGCTGGCAGGAGCCGGGGGCCCACATCCTCAACATCGGCACCGGCCGCAACCACTCGGTGCTCGAGATGCTCGAGGCGGCCGCCAGCTTTACTAACTTTACACCTGTGGTGGACCACCAGCCACCCCACCCGGCCGACGTGCCCGAAACCCTCGCGAGCCTTGAAAAAGCGCGGAAAATGCTTGGTTGGGAGCCGCTGGTCTGCTTCCCTGCGGGCAATGACGACGGGCCGAAAAAAGTGTAAAGCGCGTTTGGCGCCTTTTACAGGATTTGGATGGGGGTGGGGGGACCCGAGGACTTGGACGGGTTCGTGAAAAGATTACCTAACACGGGCGCACCCACGTGGCTTACTTCGCAACCCCTGTTAGTTTTGCCATATCTTGATGGGGCGCTCAGGCAACGCCACGCTTTCTAGCCCAGGCATCCTTCGAGTTGTGCGACCGGCTCGCCCACTCAATGTTAGACACTCTATTGTCGAGCCTGTCCCCGTTCTTGTGATTGACGACGGGGTGGTGGCGCGGGTTCGGAAGAAACGCCCCTGCCACGACCCGATGCGCGAGCCGGATGAGTTGCTTGCCGCCAACCATGAATCCAACATGCTGATATCCGTTGTTGGCCACGGTCCCGTTGAGTGTTCCCCGGACGCAGTGCCGGAACCGCCCGAGAGACGAAACCTCGTATCCCGGAGCCCATTCAACCGGTCTCCAGGTTTCCTGCTCATCGCAGGCGGGATCTCGTGACTCCAGTGGCAGCGCTAATACCAGTTGCATGGCTTCAAGGAGGCACCCGCTGTCAAAGTGCTCCTGGCACTGCTGTGCAGGGTCGCTTGACGACCGGGGTGCGTTCGGCTTGCATCGAAGCCGATGAAACCGCCGGCAGTTCTTGCCACTTTCCTTTGCGGTTCTGTTTCCGTGATGCTTGCCCAGACGGAACCATCCGGATCAATTGAAGACCAGGCCGCAGCCACCGGGACCCCCGACCGCCTTGAAGTCGTCAGCGGTTCCCTCGATCCGACCGCTGTTCGATTCACTCCGCCGCCGCCCCCAAAGACTCTGCCACCGATCCCCGTCGAGGCGTCAGCGGTGATCCAGAAGCCGACCCACACGATTACCCTAGTTCGGGGCGCCCCATCCACGCTGCCGGACATTCCGCCGCCACCTCCACCGGTAGAGCGGCCGGCCACCTTCACGTTTCCGCCCCAGCACCCAAGCTTCATCGTCGGTTTCTCGGTCACGATCTATGACGGTTGGCTCAGCCATGTGGAGTGGCGGGACCCGCAAACCAAGGAGCAGTTCGAAGCTTGGTGCGGGTGGGACTGGAACCTTTTGGCGCCGATGCAGGAGGTGTCGTGCAACCGGGTGACCTATCACTTGTTCTTCTCGCCGTGGAACATCGACACGACGCAGGTTCATCCGGTCTTCGGCCAAAGAACCGTTCCCGAGCACCCGGAGGTGGCGGCCGATCAGTTCGTCCTGGTCGAAGGTACAGCAGTCGAGTCGGATGCCGGCAGCCCCCTGCTTGAAGCGATCCAGCGCTACTGCGTCGCCAACCGGTCCGGACTTGAAGCCATGCGCGCCGCCCGTGAGCAATACCGATTGGACGCCGAGGCCTGGAAGAAGGCCAACCCCGAGAAGCCCCGGGACTATACGATCGTGCTCAGGCCTCATCGTGGGAGCCGATACTTGAAGGGCCGGGAGCCTGTGGCTGACACCGAGAAGACCTCAACCGAGGAGGGAGCCCAGTGAAACTCGTTCACTCATTCAGCCTTCTCGGAGCGGCACTCTTCGGCATGCTCACGGTATCCGTTCAAGCGACGCCTGATCTGGAGAATACCGAGATCATAACCCACCCGACGACAGGTGACCAGATTCTACGGTGGCAGGGTCAGCAGGACCGCATTTATTTCGTCCAGTGCAGCGATCCTAACTTCCCTCTGGAGATTTGGGACTGGGTGCCGCTTATCGAGATTGGATCGGGTGTGCCTATCGAACATGTCATTGAGGGCAATCCTCCACGGGTCTTCTTTCGGCTCTGGTATACCGATGAGCAACCACCGCCCGGTGTTTCGGTTGACGATTGGGACATGGATGGTGACGGGCGCAGCAACATTGATGAGGTGTGGCCCTGGTCGGACGAGCCATCCAGTAATCCCTTCGAGCCCGATACCGATGGCGATGGGCTTCCGGACGGTTGGGAGGTGAGCAACGGTCTGGATCCAAATGACGCCACCGGCACCAAAGGCGCGGCAGGCGATCCAGACGTAGACGGCCTGAACAACGCCCAGGAACTCGCACTCGGTACGCACCCCAGAGAGCATGATACCGATGGCGACGGGCTCCCGGATGGCTGGGAACACACCCACCAGTTTGACCCGACAAAGACCGATGGCGTCGACGGAGCCACGGGAGACCCAGATGGAGACGACCTGGAGAACCTCGATGAGTACCTAAATGGGTGCGACCCCCGCAATCCGGACAGCGACGGAGATGGCGTCGACGATGGCGATGAAGTCAATCAGGCCTCCGATCCCGTAGACGCTTCCGATGGCGGCGCCGCACCCGTGGAGCACGTCGAGGAAGTAGCATTCGAGATCTATGGTGACTGGGCTTCATGGCGCATGGAAATCCAGGGCACCGGCCCGGATGATAACCGCAAGTTGCTGGTGAGCAGTCCGGCAGCAGGCGAGCAGGCGATCAGGCAGCACAAGCTGAGACGAGGCAACAAATACGAAATCACCCTTCACCACACCGGCACGGCTCCTTGGGCCGATGAGGAGTGGTACTGCTGGGAGGCGCGGATCGAGGATGGGCCGGGTGTGGCCACCTTCGAGGATCTGCCTGACTATCAGGTGGGGTCGAGAAACGATGATGGCACATTCTTCAGCGTGAAGAAGCATTGGCTGGTGGACAACCGCGACGGGCTTCTCACCGATCACATCCATTCAAAAGGCAACAACGTGGCCGGGCCGCTGCGGGCGACGATGGTGCCCGTGTCCATCCGGGACAACGTTGAGGCTACAGGCGTGGACGCCATTTCGATCATGGCTGACCCGACAGATATCGGCCATCAGGACGATTTCTGGATCGTGGCCCATAATGGCGGGCCGGAGTACAACAATGATGCGATCTTTGAAATTCCCGTGGATCCCAACACGTCGCTGACGATGAGCTGCCCGAACACCCTGATCACCCCGGAGACGGCCACCATTGGCACCCCAGAGCCCACGGTGAATTGGCGGGGCGCCTCCACGGAAACCAGCGATGAGAGCCCGGTGTTTCTCGCCGGGCCGCATCAGGAACTGGTGGATCTGGCCATCCGCGCAAAGGTGATGAAGAAGCGCACGGTGAACGTTACCTGCTATCGTGTTCGGGAACTCGGATCCTCCTTTAGCCACGTGACCTGTGGCGAAGCCGCCCTGGAGTGGGAACTCAACCGCACCTACGGCTACCAGATCAACGCCTACTTCGATGTCACCATACAGTCCGGAGTGACCGAGGTGGACTACGATTTGGATGGTGATGGTTGGCTCCTCGCCTGCAATCCGAATCAGCACATTTCCGCTGAGGAGTTGGCAATGGTGGGCGCGGTTACACTGGATCCAGATGCCGACATCCACGTGTTCTATGCCGACAAATGGATCAACTTTCCCGGTGCAATTCCCCCAGGCACAGGCGAGGAAAACAAAGCCAACGGCGCCACGCCGATCGAGAACGACAAGGTATTCCTTTCTCCCCGCGATGGATACATGCTGGAATCTCATGCAATCTCGGTGCTTTCCCATGAGATTGGCCATGTGATGGTGGGCCCCGGCCATCCAGATCAGGCAAGTGGACCTGCTCCTCTGGCAAGCGTTCCCAGCGCCGGCCGCCGCATGTATTCTGCGGCCCGGTATCACCCTGACTACCGCCTGCTTGTGAAAGCGGAGTGGGATAATGCAGAGAATTGGCTGAAGGCACGACCCAACGGAGACAACTAATGAATGCCCGATTCGCATCCTTGCTGATCATTGCCCTCATTCCAGCCGTATGGGCCTCGGATTCGCGACCACCTGAACAGGTGGAAAGCGAGATCCAGCAGGTGGAACTCTGGGAGGCCCAGTTGGAGGAATGCCAATCGATGTCAGACCGTGAGAAGTGGGAGGCACTTGGCCTCGGATTGCGGAACATGGGCCACAGGCGCTCGTTTCCGGGGCATGGCAGGAGGGTTGACGAGACCTACCGGAAGCTCCAGCAAACCCTCCTCTCCATCCCCGGTCATGCTCGCTGGTTTACCGAGGAGATCGAGCGGGAGCGTAAGACCGTGGAGCACTTGCCTCCCGGTACTGGGGATCGCATCTCCTATGATCGCAATCGCTTTCGGTACATGGAAATCCTCGGTCATCTTCCGAGTCCGGAATCTGTGGAAGTCCTGGGGCACTATCTCTCCGACAACCGCGATCTGGCAGAGATCAAGCCTCCCGTGCCGGGGAAACCCTTCGAAATGGTAGGTGCTCCGGGGAATTCGACCTGTGCGGCCGGGGCGTTGCGCAAGCTGGGCATCAGGGACGCGCCTTTGCCGCTGACGAATCGTGAGTTTTCCGTTCCTGCAGAGCATGTAGCGATGTGGCTTGACTGGTGGGAGGAGGTGAAGTCAGGCCGGAAGTCCTTCTCCTTCATCGGCGGGGACATCGAATACCGTTTCGGGGAGGACGGCAAGGTGCAGGCCACCGTGATGGCGAACCAGCCGGACGATGCCCCGAAGCCGGAACCTCGCCGCCGACCGCCACCGGACCCGAAGAGTGAATCGGGCGGCATTCCCACCTGGCTTTGGATGGGCATCGGTGGGATCGCTTTGGTAGGGATCGGAATCAGTGCCATCAGGCGTTGGAAATCGAGAATAAAGTCTCCCCAATGATTGCTGCGAGCCCGGCTGATGGGGCTGTCACCCCATCCACACCTCCAGATCCCCCATCGCCGCCCTCACGTTCCCCCTGGCTCCCTCGGCGATCCTCCGGGTGATCCGGATAGGAGCACCCCAGCGCCTCGCGAGGAAGGCCGCGAGAGCCTCGTTTGCGGGTGGCTGGAGGCGGATCGATTGGAAGCGGGTCTGGAACCGCTCGGTCAGGTTGGCGAGGTCGAGGTTCGTGGTGCCGAGGAACGCGTGGCCGGCGGGCATCCGGTCGAGGTAGGTCAGGAGCAGGTCCTGGGCGTCACGGGTGCAGCGGTCGAGTTCGTTGACCACCTTCACCGTCCACGGGCCGAACAGGCTGCCGAATGCGAGGGACCGGATCCACTCGCGGGCGAGGTCGAGCCCCACTTCCCTGCCGTTCACGTCCTCGATGGCGGCGGGGTGGGAGACGAGTGCGCGGGCGATCAGATTGACCAGGCTCGTCTTGCCGATCCCCGGAGCGCCGGAGACGAGCAGCTTGAACGACCGGTCCGGGGTGGCGCGGAGGGCGGCGGCCTTGCGGAGCATCACCTCTGCCACCTTGCCCGCCTGCCCCACGAAATCCGCAGGGCAGGACGGGACGAAGCAGGTGGGCGGAACCGGGCAGCGGAGCACGCGGCTCATGCCGCCCAGCCCTCCTTTCTGGCGCGGGCGTTCAGCTCCCGGACGTTCAGCCCGTACTTGGCCGCGGTCTTCGCCGGGTCGCCGTAGCGGCGGAAGTGGCGCTTGACCAAGGCCCAGTCCGGTTCGCCGGGGGCCGCGTCCGCCAGTTCGACCATGGGATCGAAGCGGGCGGGCTGCTCGGGTTCGGGTGCCGCGGCCGGCAGGCGTTCGAGGGCGGCGAGCCGGTTGAGGATCGGCCCGAGCCGCTCGGTCATGATCCGCTCGACATCGGCGGGCACTGGTGGCTGGACTGGCGCCCCGCCGCCGATCTCGGCGACCCTCCCGTCCACGATCTCCCGGATCAGGTCCACCGGGATCTCGGTGATCGAGTAGACGACCCCGCTCAGGCTGGTCAGTCCGAGCAGCTTCTTCATCTGGTCCCGCGCGTGGCGCGGGCTGTCTGCCGTGATCCGGTCGTCGAAGACGATCCGGCCGGCGCGGCTGGCGAGCATCTTGTAGGTGCGTTTCGTTGATTGGTCTTTCATGGTGGCGTCGTTTTGGTTCGTGGTTTGCGTTGTGAGGGCACGGACGGCTGCCTCAGGTATCCGAGGTGCCGCCCCCGTCCTCGAAGTCGAGTGGAAGGCATGGGGAGTCCCAGCAGGGGGTGAGCGTGGCCGGCTTGCGGCGGGAGGGAGCGCGGCGCTTGGGCAGGCGTCCGGTGAACCCGAGGTTGCTCGCCTGCATCCCGGCCCACGGGTGCCACTCGCCGTAGAGTAGCGTGAAGTCGCGCTCGAAGAACACGTAGCGGCCGGGCAGCCGGTCGAGCACCTCCGGGCCGAACCGCTCGGCGAGGATCGCGGCCACCCGGCTGTCGGAGAGCGGGCCGGTGAGCTGATTGACCGGCACCCACCGCAGCGACTGCCGCCAGTCGAGCCACGTGCCGTTGTGGAAGAGGACGGCGCGGGCGCGGCCTGTCAGGCGGGTGGTGGACAAGTGGGTCACCGGGAACGGGTGACAGAGCGCCGGCACCACTTCCCCGACGCTGGCGATCCGGAAGTGGACGACGATCTCGCCGGGCAGGTCGGGGACGAGCGACTCGACCTCATCGAGCCCGAGCCCCTTCATCCACCGCACCCCGTCCTTCTCCCGCCACGCCACCCCGGCCCCGTGCGGGTTGCATTCATGGCAGGCGGCGAGGGTGTCGCGGTCAGGCCGGACTCCATCGGGGCATACGAGGATCACACACATGGCATCGGCTTTCTGCTAGGGTTCACAGGTTCGGGTTCGGATAGCGGGAGTCGAACTGGCTGCACATCCGCGCGGCGGTGGTCCGGTAGGCGCTGAACTCGGCGTGCAAGGGGCCGAACAACCCGAGGGCGACGGGACGCTTGGACCCGTTCCACCCGAGGAAGTCCCACAGGAACAGGAGAGCTTGGAGCGCGGTGCCGGTGCGCTTCTCCTGCGCCTTGTTGCGCCGGAACCCGCCGAGGCACTGGACTTCGGCCGCCCGGCGGCACAGGCCGAGCACGGTGGCCAGATGGTGCATCAGCTTCTGGCGGTTGAGCGTGCCGGCGAAGACCCGGAACTCGATCACCCCGTGGCTGAAGAGCTTCTGGAAGTTCACCATCCCGCGACCGCACCGCCGGGCCGCATCCGCCTTGCGCGTGACGATGCCGGCCCGCTGGACCCGGCGCATCAGCCGCCCCACGTCCTCGCCCAGCGTGTGGCTGTAGTGGTTCAGGTGCCGGCCGGTGCCCGTCTGGCCATAGAGGCTGAGCGCGTGCCAGCGGGCGATGTGGGCGAGGTTGCGCGCGAACTGCCCGACCGCCTGCGGGTCGTCGGTGCCGATGACCGACTTGACCCCCACGGTGACGTGGCAGCCGCAGGTGGAGTTGACCCGCGCCCCGATCGCCCGCGCCCACTCGACGAACTCCAACAACTTGGCCACGCCATCGTCGCCGTGGAGGACCGGCGACACGAACTCGCAGGCGACGTGGCCCGGTTCCGGGGAGATCGACCCGTCGCGTTCGGCCCGCCACCGCCGGCCCTGGAACTGGGGCGCATCGAGCGGCTGCCCGTCGCAGGCCCCCAGCCCGACCTGCACTTCCCGGCCGCAATGGTAGGAACCGACCACCACCCCCGAGCCGGCGGGGACCATGGTCTCAAGCTCCACCCCGAAGGTGATGGAGCGGGCTTTCTCGTCCTGTGGCTTCATCTCTGGATCTCGTTGGGATCTGGCGCCGGCTAACCGCCAATGGGTGGCGCGTTCCGACATCCTCCTTCCTGCCAGCCGCCCGCGTCGTTTGTCGCGCGCCATCCGCGGCCATTTTTGCGGGCCATCCGCGGTTGTTAGGCCGGGTTGGCGCGCGGATTGGACGGGGGCTTTGGGGGGGAGGCTCACACCATCCCCGCCTCGCGGAACGAGAAGCTCCGCCCGCCCGAGCCGACGATCACATGGTCGATCAGGCGGACCTGCATGAGGGCCGCGGCGTCGCGCAGCCGGCGGGTGACTTCCCGGTCAGCCTGGCTCGGGTTCGGGTCGCCGCTTGGGTGGTTGTGGGCGACGACGAACCCGTGGCCCGCTGCGACGAGCACCGGGCGCAGCACCTCGCGCGGGTGCACGGTGGTCTCGTTCACGCTCCCCACGCTCACCACGTTCCAGCCCTTCAGCCCGAGGCGGGTGGTGAGCACGAACACCACCATGTGCTCCTTCTCGGGGTCGAACCACGGGTTGGGGGCCACCAGCGTGCGCCATGCCTCGGCCACCGAATCGGGTGCGTCTAGCACCAGCGGGGGCGGCGGCTCGTCCTCCACGGCGAGCACTCGGAACTGGCCGAGGTGGGAGTAGCGGATGCCCGCCTTGGTGCGGCGGGGCTTGGGGATCTCGGGATCGTTCATGGTCAGGCCCTCCCGATGGCTTTCAGCACCTCGTCCCCGATCAGGGCGTGGACTTCCTCGAGGTCCTCGAGCGTGCGGATCTGGCTGATCGCCTGCGCCACGATCTCCTTCGGCGTGGCCGGCGGGAGTGCCTCCGAGTCGATCCCGCCGCGCAGGGCGTCGGCGATCTCCTCGTCTTCACAGCCGTCCACGGCCTCGGCCAGGAGCTCGCGCACCGCCCGCACGGCCGGCTTGCTCCGGCGCCCGTCCCGCACGTCGGCGATCAACTGGCGCTGCTCGGCCGGACTCAGCCCGGCGAAGCGGTGCAGCGCGTGGAGGTAGCATTCGATGTCGTTCATTCTGTTGGGTGCCGGAGGGTTGTGCGTTCCGGCATCCTCCCTCCTGCCAGTCGCCCGCGTCGTTTGTCGCGCGCCATCCGCTGCCAAATTTTCGCGCCATCCCGCACTTGCCAGGCAGGATGGCGCGCGGATTGAACGGGGGGTGGATTTCCCGCGGCCTCTGGGAATGCGCGTAATCAGGCGTGTGGGCGCACTTCCCCCGCGGCTGGTATGCCGATATGGCCGGCCCCCTCATCCACCTTCCGCGTTTTCCGCCCTGCCGTTAGGCCTCACGGCGCGCCGTTGGCATGCGGATTGAACGGGTGTGCGGGCGCCGATCTGAAAGCCGGATGATCCTGGCGGTTTGAAGACCGGATGACGGCCGGGCTGCGTCTTGTTCGAAGGCTTCCCGAAAACCTGTTCTTCCTCGGTCTTGTTCGGCGTCTTGTTCGGGGTTGCGGCGGGGCGGATTTGACTCCTCGGCCGGGGGCGCGATGGGCAGTTTCGGCGGCTTGTTCAGAGCCCGCCGATGAGCAAGCCGACCACCTTCAAGTGCCTGAACTGCAACGAGAAGCACCGCTGTGACCACCGCAACCGGGGGCGGCAGTCGTACTGTTCGAAGCCGGCGTGCCGCAAGGCATCCAAGGCGGCCAGCCAGCGGCGGTGGCTGAGCCGTCCGGAGAACGAAAACTACTTCCGCGGGGCGGATGGCTGCGAGCGGGTGCGGCGATGGCGGGCGGCCCATCCCGGCTACTGGCGTAAAAAGAGGCCTGCGGGTGAAGGTACGTTACAAGAGACCTGCGAGTCGCAAGTCGTTGAAGTCGAGGCAGTTGCCGATCCAGTGCCGGGAGTTGCGTTACAAGAAGCCTTGTTTGCGCAACCCGCTCTGCTTGTGGGACTTATCTCGGTTGTCACTGGTCATGCGTTACAAGAGGACATCGCGGCCAGCGCCCGCCGGTTCTTGGATCGCGGCCGGGACATCCTGCGCATGAGGCCCGGGGGTCCCGCCCCCGTGAACCATGAAGACCAAACCGGTGCTATGTCCCGAGCGGCTGCGGCACGTGCCGTGCCAGTTCAGCTGGATCGATCAACGACTGGTGCGCGAGCGCCACATCCGGGGCCGTAGCCCCGAGGCGCTGGCGCTCTACCTGCTGTTGTGCACGGTGGGTGACGCCCAGGGGTTGAGCTACTACTCGGACGCCACCGCCGGGGACCTGCTCGGACTGGACGCCGCCCGGCTGCGCGCGGCGCGCGACGAACTGGTCGGCGCCGGGCTGATCGCCTGGCGGCGGCCGTTTTACCAGGTGCTCAGCCTCGAGGGGCCACCGCCGAGGGCCGCTGCGAGCGCACCGATTGCACCGGCGCCGCGCGAGGGCGGAGTGCGCCGCGTCGGCGACATCCTGCGGGCTCTCATCGGGGAGGAGGCGCCATGATCCCCTACGAGACCTACTGCAAGATCCGGCTCTATCACCATGAGCGCGGGCTCTCCTTCAACCAGATCGGTCTCGAACTGGGCATCGATCCCGAAACGGTGGCCCGTTACGCCCGCATGGAGAGCTTCCCGCGGCGCCACGCCGCCCGGCGCCCGAGCAAGCTCGACGCCTTCAAGCCGCTGATCGTGCGCTGGCTGGAGCGCCACCCGTACAGCGCCGCGCAGATCTTCCAGAAGCTGCGCGACGAGCACGGCTACGCCGGCGGCTACAGCATCCTCAAGGAGTATGTGCGCGCGGTGCGACCACCGCGCCGGCCGGCCTATCTGACCCTGGCCTTCGCTCCCGGCGAGGCCGCCCAGGTCGACTGGGCGCATGCCGGCACCATCACCTTGGGCGCCACCCGCCGGCGCTTGTCGTTTTTTGCCATGGTGCTCTGCCACAGCCGCATGAGCTATCTGGAGTTCACCTGCGGGGAGGCCATGGAACACTTCCTCGGCTGCCATCGCAACGCGCTCGAATACTTCGGCGGGGCGCCCGCCGCGATGCTCATCGACAACCTCAAGACCGGGGTGCTGAGCCACCGCTTCGGCCAGCCGGCAGTCTTCCATCCCCGCTATCTGGACTTCGCCGCCCATTACGGCTTTGCCCCCCGCGCCTGCAACGTGCGCAAGGCCAACGAAAAGGGGCAGGTCGAGAACTTCGTCCGCTACGTCAAAAACAACTTCCTCGCCGGCCTGGAGGTGCCGCCCGCCCTCGACGCGCTCAACGTCGCCGCGCGCCAGTGGCTGGAGGCAGTGGCCAACGTGCGCCTCCACAAGGAGACCCGCAAGCCCCCGCGCGAACTCTTCGCCTTGGAAGCCCCCGCCCTGCGCCCGCTGCCGCCGGTGCCCGCCGACACGTCCGTGGCCCGCATCGTGAGGGTCACCAACCGCTGCCGCGTCGTCGTCGACACCAACCGCTACTCGGTGCCCGCACTCTACGCCTCCCAACGCCTGACCCTGCATGCCTTCGCCGACCGGCTCTGCCTCTATCATGCCCACAACCTGGTCGCCTCCCACCCGCGCAGCTACGAGCGCCACCGCGACTTCGAGGACCCCGACCACACCAAAGACCTGCGCGAACGCCGCCGCCGCGCCCGCGATGCCGCCTGGCTGCTGTCCTTCTACGCCCTGTGCCCCGAGGCCGAAGCCTACCACCGCCAACTCTGCACCCGCAGCCTCCAGCCACGCCTCCACGTCAACCATATCGTCGCCCTGGCCGACATCCACGGCCGCGAGGCGGTCGCCCGCGCCATCCGCGACGCCGCCGAGGCTCACGCCTTCTCCAGCCAGTACATCGAAAACATCCTCCAACAACACCAGCGCCACGCCCTGCCGCCCGGACCTCTCCACCTCACCCGCCGCAGCGACCTGCTCGATCTCGAGCTGCCCCCCGCCGACCTCTCCCACTATCAGCCACCCTCCGGCCAACCATGAAAACCGATCCCACCGCACTGCTCGACAGCCACCTCGAAGCCCTCCACATGCCCTTCACCAAAGAGCACTGCCGGCCGCTGGCCGCCAGCGCCGCCAAACGCTCGCTCTCCCACCTCGACTACCTCACCCAACTCATCGAAGGCGAGGCCGCCCTGCGCGCCGACCGCGCCGTCCTGCGCCGCATCAAGGCCGCACGCTTCCCGGTCATCAAAACCCTCGACTCCTTCCGCTGGGACTGGCCCCAAAAGATCAACCGCCTCCTGGTCCAGGACCTCTTCCGCCTCGACTTCATCAACGACAAGGCCAACGTCATCTTCCTCGGCCTGGTCGGCCTCGGCAAAACACACCTCGCCACCGCCCTCGGTCACGCCGCCTGCCAGAAGCGCCTCAACGTGCGCTTCGCCACCGCCATCGACGTCGTCAACACCCTCCATGCTGCCCAACAAAACGGCACCCTCAAGCGCGAACTGCGCTCCTTCACCTCCCCGGCGCTGCTCATCCTCGACGAACTCGGTTACCTGCCCATCGACCAGCGCGGTGCCGACCTGCTCTTCCAGGTCATCAGTGCACGCTACGAGCGCGGCTCCATCGTCCTGACCACCAACAAGGCCTTCAAACACTGGCCCACAATCTTCAACAACGACTCCACCATCGCCTCCGCCGTCCTCGACCGCCTCCTCCATCACGCCCACACCGTCGTCATCGAGGGCCAGAGCTTCCGCATGAAGGACCGCATCGACCCCTGATCAAACCCACTCGATCGGCACCCAAAATGCCTCCTCCACCCATCCGATTTTCAAACCGCCCATTTTATCCGATGTTCACGCCGCCGCCCGCAGGGTGGGTCAGAACCGCTCAAGCATGCCTGCCTCGATCCGCTCGGTCGGGTGGTGGGCCATGCCGGGGATGCGGGTCTCCACCAGCACGCGGGTGCTGTCCTCCGGGGCCTCGATCACCACCCGCTCGAACCGGTCGTCGCCGGCATCCTGGAACTGCGGGGCGATCCGCACCCTGTCGCCGACGCGCAGCGGTTCGGCCGAGTTGCTGGGGATCGGGAGCTTCATGGCGGTCAGGAATCGATCAGGTCGTCGAACAGCCCGGGCAGGCGCGGCTGGAGGGCCTCCTGCTCGGCCTTGAAGAACTGGGCCTTGGTGCGCCCCATCACCCGCCCATGCGGCGTGTGGCAGTCGTAGGCGTAGCCGGGGATGGGCACATATTGTCCGGCCTGCTCAAGCTCGGTCGTCAGCGTCTCCGGATCCAGCCCCGCCTGCTTGTCGTAGACGAAGTTCTGGAGGTGGTCGGCGTCGCGGCTCTTCTTGGCCAGCGAGAGCAGGATCACCGCCTTGGAGATGAAGATGCGGCCCTTGGGCGTGCGGGAGGGCGTGTTGCGGTTGATCTCGGTGTAGCTGTCGTGGAGCGCCTTCACCTCGGCGGTGAGGATGCCCCAGCAGTCCTCGGCGCTGATCGTGAGGAGCCGCCGCCACACGTACTGGCCGAACCCGCTCGCCCACAGCTCCAGGGCCCAGTAGCCGGCCAGCCTGGCGTCTCCCCGCCTCACCGCCTTCTGCATCGCGCTCGACACCGCCGGGAACGGGTAGCCGCGTAGGGTTGTCATTCGTTGCACCATATCCCTGCCATTATCTTCGGATTGAGCACGACGGGAAGCAGTTTTGAACGCCATTTTGTAGTTAGGCGGTTGAGTGTCGGCGTCGCTATGAAGACTCGCATGAGGTTGTCGAAGCTCGGATTCAGGCGTGCCCGGCTTGAGGAGATTATGTTCGCCTGAGACTGGTGGGGGGCTGCAATGGATATCAGTGAATGGGTACGGGCAAGATGCCCGCGCTCCTTGAGGCGAGGCGGCTCAGTCCTTTGATCGATCCGGGAGAGTCACGGTGCGGTTTCGCCAGTCGAACGTGAAGGTGTTCTTCCATTGGCCGCGCTTGGGCAGGATTGAGAACCACGCCGCGGCTTGATCCTCGGTGGTCAGCTCGCGGTAGTGCTTGAAGATGATCGCCGGCGAGTTGCCCGCTTCGAGCGCCACCTGATCGGCACTCTTCACCACGGCGATCCGGTAGCTGATGAACGAGTGACGCAGCACGTTGCGCGGCCATTCCACGCCGAGGGCGGCGGCGAGGGCGGTGGCTTGGTTCACCAGCTCGGTCGAGCGGACCACCTTGCCCGTGCGATCGAGCGGGCGCAGCCATGCGGCCAGGTTGTCGGAGATCGGCACCAGCCGCCGGGAGGCGGTCTTCGCCTGGCCGGCGCGCACCTCGATGAAGCGGCGGTCGAGGTCCACCGCCTTCCAGTCGAGGCGGGCGAGTTCGGCCATGCGGATCCCGGCGAAGGCTCCGATCGCCAGCAGCGGCACCAGATGCGGCGGCGCGGCATGGATGATCGTCCGGAACTGGTCGGGCGTGTGGATCTCGACGTCGGTGCCCTTGGTCACCCTGAGCTTGCGCAGCTGGTTGGTGGCGGTCGGCTTGCCTTCGGGCAGGTAGTTCTGCTCCAGGGCGAACGAGAACAGCAGGTTCAGGTAGAGCTGGATCGAGTTGCGGGTCGAGGGCGCCACGTTCAGGCTGCGCAGCCAGGCGTCGACGTCGGCGGACGTGATGTCGAGGATCGGCCCGTCGTGGGCCGCGGCGAAGCGGATGAGGATCGAGCGGAGCTGGCCGAGGTGGCGCCGGCTCACCCCGTCCTGTGCCTTGCTGGCGATCAGCTGCTCGACCACCTCGGGGACCGTCGCACGGCGGACCACCTTCGCGAAGTGCTTCGAGTACTCGGCGGCCATCGCGGCGAGGGACTCGTTGCCGGCAAGCTGGCGCGCCCGCACGTAGTCCTCGACCGTGGCAACCAGCGGCGTCCCGAGCCCATCGAGCAGCTTGCGGGCACGCACGTATTCCTCGACGGCTGCCACCAGCGGCATGCCGAGGTCGGCCAGCAGCTTGCCCGCGGTCAGGTAGGCGTCGCGGTCGTGCGGCGCCATGTCGGTCACGTGCTGCATGCCCGACTGGATTCGCTGCGCAACGAGCCGGGCCTCGTTCCTGGCCGCATCGAGGGTTCCGAAGAACCGGCGCAGCCGCCGGCCGTCGCGGTAGTGGGAGATCACGAAGCGCACCCGCTTGCCGGACTGGCACCGGTAGACCGGCACGCTGGCCGAGCCGAACTTCACCGTGGCCACCGGTTTGCCCTTGGGCCGCTGCTTGGAAGCCTTGGAACCGGCCGGTCCGGGGTGAGCCCCCCGAGTTGTCGCCATTTTGTCGCCACCCCCCTTCATGATGGGTGGGTGGGGCGTCAACCGGAGGTCAAAAGGAGGGGTGTTCGCACCTCCTAACCCATTGGAAATGAATGGGTTGTGATTGGTCGGGCTGGCGGGATTCGAACCCACGACCCTCTGCACCCCATGCAGATGCGCTACCAGACTGCGCTACAGCCCGAAGTGGGAACCGGCGTGCGGGGAGGCACTAGTGAAGAGGTGGAAAAGCGGATTGGCAAGAGCGGAGTTTCGTGGCAAGGCGGCGGGCATGAGCAAGCGCGTCGGGGTGGCGGTGGTGGGGGCGAGCGGCTACAGCGGGCAGGAGCTGGTGCGGGTGCTGGTGGGGCATCCGGGGGTGGAACTGGTGGCGGCGACGTCGCGCAGCGAGGCGGGGCGGCGGCTGGGGGAGGTGTTTCCGCGGCTGCGCGGATTGCCGGGGGCGGAGCTGGCGTTCATCGAGCCGGAGCCGGCGGCGATCGTGGCGGCCGGGGCGCGGGCGGCGTTCCTGGCGCTGCCGCACGGGGTGGCGGCGGGGATTGCGCGGCCGCTGCTGGCGGCGGGGGTGCGGGTGATCGACCTGTCGGCGGACTTCCGGCTGCGGGACGCCGCGCTCTATCAGGAATTCTACGGCCACCCGCACCCGGCGCCGGAGCTGTTAGGGCGGGCGGTGTATGGGCTGCCGGAGCTGCGGGCGGCGGAGATCCGGGCGGCGGCGTTGGTGGCCTCGCCGGGGTGTTATCCGACGGGCATCCTGCTGCCGCTGATCCCGCTGCTGCGCGAGCGGCTGGTGGACCCGGCGACGATCGTGTGCCACTCGATGAGCGGGGTGAGCGGGGCGGGGCGCAAGGCGGACCTGGGCCTGCTGTTCGCCGAGTGCAACGAGAGCGTGCGGGCCTACGGGCTGCCGAAGCACCGCCACCTATCCGAGATCGAGCAGGAGCTGTCGCTGGCGGCGGGCACGGCGGTGCGGGTGTCGTTCTTGCCGCATCTGGTGCCGGTGACCGCCGGGATCGCGACCACCACCACGGCGGTGCTGGCGGGCGCGCCGGGGGACGTGGGGGCGGCGCTGGAGCGGGCGTATGGCGGGGCGCCGTTCGTGCGCCTGCTCGGGGCGGGGGGCTACCCGGACACCAAGCACGTCACGCGCACCAACTTCCTCGACGTGGGCTGGCACCACGACCCGCGCACCGGGCGGGTGATCCTGCTGAGCGCCGAGGACAACCTGGGCAAGGGGGCCGGCTCGCAGGCGGTGCAGAGTTTCAACCTGATGTTCGGGCTGCCCGAAACCGCCGGGTTGCATTGCGCCTGAAAACCCCCAATGATGCGGCTTTCGCACCGGTCATGGACTTCCCCTTCAAGCGGATCAAAGGCGGTGTCTGCGCGCCGAAAGGCTTCCTCGGGGCCGCAGTGAGCTGCGGGATCAAGAACCCGGACGCGCGGCGCCTCGACCTTGCGCTGGTCTACTCCGAGCGGCCGTGCGCCGCGGCCGGCGCGTTCACCACCAACCGGGTCAAGGCGGCGCCGGTCAAGCTCAGCCAGACCCACCTGCGGGGCGGCGCGCTGCGTGCGGTCGTCGCCAACAGCGGCAACGCCAACGCCTGCACCGGCATCCAGGGGATCCGCGACGCCACCGCCATGGCGGCCGCCGTCGCCTCCGGCCTCGGCCTGCGCCGCACCGAGGTCGGCGTCGCCTCGACCGGCGTGATCGGCCTGCCGCTGCCGATGGCCCGCATCGAGCCGTGCCTGCCGGAGCTGGTTGCCGGCCTCGACCGCGACGGCGGCCACGCGGTGGCGCGGGCGATCATGACCAGCGACACCCGCCCCAAGGAACTGGCGATCTCGTTCGAGCTCGGCCAGCACCGGGTGCGGCTCGGCGGCTGCGTCAAGGGCGCCGGCATGATCTCGCCGAGCATGGCCACGATGCTGTGCTTCGTGACCACCGACGCCGCGATCCCGGCCGACGCGCTGCGCAAGGGGCTGTTGGAGGCGGTCGAGGAATCGTTCAACCGGATCACGATCGACGGCGACATGAGCACCAACGACAGCGTGTTCCTGCTGGCCAACGGGGCCTCGGGGATGCCGTCGATCCGGCGCAACGGGCTGCGCTGCCGGCAGTTCCGGCGGGCGCTGCGCTGGCTGATGCTCGAGCTGGCCAAGGAGCTGGTGCGCGACGGCGAGCGGGTGACGCGCTTCGTGACGCTGGAGGTGCGGGGTGCGCTGACCTACGTCGACGCCAAGAAGGTGGCCGAGGCGGTGTGCAAGTCGGCGCTGGTCAAGGCGTCATGGAACGGGGGCGACCCGAACTGGGGCCGGATCCTGCACGCGGTGGGCTACTCGCGGGCGCGGATCCGCGAGGAACTGGTCGACATCCGCTTCGAGGGCCGGCCGGCGTGCCTCGGCGGGCTGCAGGCGGACACCCCGATGGACGAGCTGCGGGCGATCGTGGCCGAGCGGGAGTTCAAGATCACGATCGACCTGCACCAGGGCGACGCCGACTACACGATGTATGCCAGCGACCTCTCGCCGGAGTACATCGACTTCAACCGTTCCGAGTACGCCTACTGGAAGCAGGCGCGCAAGGACGGGCTGGCGTAGGCCGCGGCGGGGCGGCGGGGCGGCAGGGTGGCGGCGGGGGCCGGCCGTGGCGGCCGCTCGGGACGGCCGGGGAGCGGCCGGGATTTTGGCGTTGACAGGCGGTGGATGCGATCCGCTAGCCTTCCGTTTGATTTCCCGACGGATCATGCCGCCTGCGGCCGTATAGCCGGGTATCCGGGGGGCGGGCGCGGCGCGGCCTCCGGCGTGAGCATTGGCGCCGTCCCACGGCGAGTCCCTGCCGCCCACCCTGCAACCCCATCCGGAACGCACCACATGAGCACCGAACCGAGCAAGCCAACGACGCGCCTCCCCGACTACATCGCGAGCGCGAAGCCGAACCCGGTGGCAAACCGGGCCCCTTGGTACAAGAACACCGCGCCGTCGTATGCCGGCATCTTCCTGTGGTTCGTGTTCTGGCAGGATGCGGTGAACGCGCCGAACCACGGCGGGCTGCTGGCCCACGGGATCGGCTGGGCGCTGCTCAGCCTGGTGCTGGCCGCGGTGGTGTGCCACGCGCTGTTCTATCTGGTGCCGGGGATGTTGGGGATGAAGACCGGCCAGCCGCTCTACATCGTGGGCACCTCGTTGTTCGGCGCCCAGGGAGGGTTCCTGCTGCCCGGGTTCCTGATGGGCCTGCTGCAGTTCGGCTGGCTCGGGGTGAACATCTACTTCTCCTCACTGGCGCTGGGCGCGTTCTTCGGGCTGGCGGCGGGCAGCGCGGCGGTCAAGGTCATCATGGTGGTGTGGGGCGTGCTGGCGGCGCTGGTCGGCCTGAAGGGGATCCAGTACGTCGGCAAGGTCGGCACCTACCTGCCGCTGGTCCCGCTGGCGGTGCTGGTGATCCTGCTGGCGAAGACCGCCGGGGGCCTCGGCAGCTTCGACCCGCAGAAGTTCGTGGACTTCCACAAGGCGGCGGCCCCGGAGGGGCCGGCGGCGCTGACGAGCTTCGGCGTGCTGGCGTTCATGCTGACCTACGTCGTCGGCTTCTTCGCGACGGCGGGGGCGGCCGGCGTCGACTTCGGCACCAGCAGCCGCAACAAGAAGGACGTGACGATGGGCGGGCTGGTCGGGATCGCGCTGGCGATCATCGTGACCGGCGGCCTGTCGATCCTGATCGTGGCCGGCGCCTACGGCTTGCCGGAGGTCAGCGCCAAGGCGGTCGACGCGGCGGGCGGCGGCGCGGTGCCGCTGCAGTCGGCGTCGCAGCCGTTCGTGACGGCGATCATGGGCAAGCACGCGGGCATCATCCTGTTCCTGCTGGCGCTCGCCGCGTTTCCGTCGGCGTGTTTCTCGGCGTTCATCGCCGCCAACAGCTTCAAGACCACCCTGTCGAAGGTCAACCCGTTCATCTCGGTGGGGATCGGCGCGGCGGTCAGCATCCTGCTGGCGGTCACCGGGGTGGTCAGCAGTGCGATCATCGTGTTCCAGATCATCGGCGCCACGTTCGGCCCGATCTGCGGCGCGATGCTGGTCGAGTACCTGCTCAACGGCGGCCGGTGGAGCGGCCCGCGCAAGGGGTTCAACCCGGCGGGTTGGATCTCGTGGCTGGCCGGCGCGGTGGTCGGCGTGCTGCCGATCCTCAAGGTCTATCCGGTGCCGGCGGCGCCGGTCGCGGCGTTCATCGTCGGCGCGGTCGTCTACCTCATCCTGGCCAAGGCCGGGGTGCAGACCACGGCGGTCGAGGGCTGCGCGACGGTCGCCGGCGCGGACGAGTGAGCGGCCGCGGCGGGTCTAGCTGGCGACGATGTTGACCAGGCGCCCGGGGACGACGACGACCTTGCGGATCGTGCGGCCGTCGGTGTGGGCGCGCACCCTGGCGCTGGCGAGGGCGGCGGCCTCGATCGTGGCGCGGTCGGCGTCGGCGGCGACCATCACCTTGTCGCGCAGCTTGCCGTTGACCTGGACGACGAGTTCGACCTGGTCGGCGGCGAGGGCGGATTCGTCCCATGCGGGCCACGGGGCCGCGGCCAGCCGGGGTTGGCCGGCGTCTGCGCCGCCGAGCCGCAGGTTGAGTTCCTCGGTGAGGTGGGGTGCGAACGGGTTGAGGACGTCGAGGAGCAGGCGGAACTCGCGGAGGGGCACCACGGCGGCCGAGGTGAAGGCGTTGACGCAGACCATCATCTGGGCGATGGCGGTGTTGAAGCTCAGCCGGGCGATGTCGTCGGTGACCTTGCGGACCGTCTCGTGGACCACGCGGCGCAGCGCGGGGTCGGCGCACGGGACGTCCTGCAGCCTTGGGGAGGGCCGCCACGCGCCGGTGGCCTCGTCGAGCTCGAAGGCGACGCGCCAGACGCGGGCGAGGAAGCGGGCGACGCCCTCGACGCCCTTCATGCTCCACGGTTTGACCTGCTCGAGCGGGCCCATGAACATCTCGTAGAGGCGCAGCGCGTCGGCGCCGTAGTCGCGCACCACCTCGTCGGGGTTGACCACGTTGCCGAACGACTTGGACATCTTGCGGCCGTCCTCGCCGAGGATCAGGCCCTGGTTGACGAGGCGCTGGAACGGCTCGTTGGTCGAGACGTGGCCGAGGTCGTGGAGGACCTTGTGCCAGAACCGGGCGTACAACAGGTGCAGCACCGCGTGTTCGGTGCCGCCGACGTAGAGGTCGACCATGCCGGTGGCCGGGGAGGCGTCGGAGCCGGCGGTGCCGCTCCAGTAGCGCTCGACCTCGGGGTCGATGAAGCGCTCGGGGTTGCGGGGGTCGCAGAAGCGCAGGTAGTACCAGCACGAGCCGGCCCACTGCGGCATGGTGTTGGTTTCGCGGCGCGCGTCGTCCGAGTAGCGGATCCAGTCTTCGGCCTTGGCGAGCGGGCCGCGCGGGTCGCCGGTCGGCTTGAAGTCGGCCATCTCCGGCTGGAGCACCGGCAACTGCGCCTCGGGGACTGCGCGGTGTCCGGCGGCGTCCCACACGATCGGGAACGGCTCGCCCCAGTAGCGCTGGCGCGAGAACAACCAGTCGCGCAGCTTGTATTGGACGCGGCCGGCGCCGAGGCCGTGCTCCTCGAGCCAGGCGATCATCGTGCGCTTGGCCTCGGCGGTCGGCAGGCCGCTGATGAAGCCGGAGTTGACCGAGGTGCCCTCGTCGGTGAACGCCTCGGGGAGCGCGGGCGGGACGCCCGCATCCGCCGCATCGAACAGCACGAACTCGCCTTCGACCAGCCCGGCCAGTTCGGGATTGCGCCGGATGTAGCGGCGGACGTTCGCCAGATGCCCGGGTCCCCGGATCAAGCGGTCCCAATAGTCCGGCTGCCACCGTTCCCCCTTGCGTCCCAGGTGCTGGTTGAGCTGCTTCGAAGTGAAGCTCTTCCACGAGTGAAGCAAGCGGGCGAGGTCTTCCCCGGGAGCGAGCCGGAACAGGACGTGGACGTGGTTGGGCATCACGACGAATGAGTCCAACAGGTAGCGCTCACCGTCGAAGTGGCGCAGCGCCTCGGCCACGATCGTCGCGCACGCCGGGTCGCGGAGCAGGCACTCGCCGGCCCCTTGATCCAGCCATTCATCGACCTTGGCCGAGAACCGCTCGTGGTAGGCGGCCTCGTCTTCGTCGGACCACGGCTCGGGGTGTTCGGCGAGCCAGCGGTCGCGCTCGACGCGCCATGCGTCGAGCTTGTCCTGCGGCAGGGAATCGACCAGTCGCCAGGTGACGAAGAACCACTTGGCGTCCTGCTGCCAGTGGGGGAGATAACGGCGGTGGGAGCTGAGCGGCTCCTGTTGCGATAGATACGGGAAAGTGGCGCCTGCGGCGCGGGTTTCCGGGGACGATGCGGGCGGGACGCCCGCGCTCCTTGCGACCACCTCGGCGATGGGCAGGCCGAACTTGGTGGCGAACTCGAAGTCGCGGGTGTCGTGGGCGGGCACGGCCATGATTGCGCCGGTGCCGTAGCCCATCATGACGTAGTCGGCGATCCACACCGGGATGGGCTGGTTGTTGACCGGGTTGACCGCGCTGGCGCCGGTGAAGACGCCGGTTTTCTCCTTGTTGAGGTCGCCGCGCTCGAGGTCGGACTTGGCGGCGCAGGCGGCGAGGTAGGCGGCGATGGCCGACCGCGGGCAGGCGGCGGCGGCGGGGTCGGCCCCCTTCCATGCCTGCGGGGTGTGGGCGGGCCATGCGGCGGGGGCGATGCGCGCGACCAGCGGGTGTTCGGGTGCGAGCACCATGTAGGTGGCGCCGAACAGGGTGTCGGGCCGGGTGGTGAAGACTTCCAGAGTTTCGAGTTTCAAGTTATCAGTTCCAAGGTGGCCGGCCGAATCCTGCTCCTGCGGGAAACATGACACTTGGAACTTGACGCTCGCGCCCTCGCTCCGGCCGATCCAGTTGCGCTGGAGGAGCTTGATGCCCTCCGGCCAGTCGAGCGGGTCGAGGTCGTTGAGCAGCCGTTCGGCGTAGCTGGTGATGCGCAGCATCCACTGGCGCAGCGGCCGGCGTTCGACCGTGTGGCCCTTGGCGCGCCACTCCTCGACCTCCTCGTTGGCGAGCACGGTGCCGAGGTCGGGCGACCAGTTGACCGGCGCCTCGCTGACGTAGGCGAGGCGCACGGCGTCGACCTGCTCGCGGGACCAGCCGCGGGCGGCCAGGTCGGCGACCGGCCTGGCGCGGCCGGTGGCCTGGTCGAAGTACGAGTTGTATAGTTGCAGGAAGATCCACTGGGTCCAGCGGACGTAGCGCGGGTCGGTGGTGGCGATCTCGCGGTCCCAGTCGTAGCCGAAGCCGAGGCTCTTGAGCTGGCGGCGGAAGGTGGTGATGTTGTCCTCGGTGGTGGCGCGCGGGTGGCGGCCGGTCTTGATCGCGTATTGTTCGGCGGGCAGGCCGAACGAGTCCCAGCCCATCGGGTGGAGGACGTTGAAGCCCTGGCGGCGCCTGGTGCGGGCGAGGATGTCGGTGGCGGTGTAGCCCTCCGGGTGGCCGACGTGGAGGCCGGCGCCGGACGGATAGGGAAACATGTCGAGGACGTAGAACTTCGGCTTGGCGGGGTCGAAGCCGGGGTCGCCGGGGTTGGGGGTGCGGAACGTGCGCTCGGCCTCCCAGAGGGCCTGCCAGCGGGGCTCGAACTCGTCGAAGGGAAACGGCTTGGGGCGGTCGGACATCGGCGGAAGACGGAAACGGTTGCAACGCTCGGGCGCCGGCGCCCGACGACAGCCCGCCGGACAGGTGGCGGCCGCGGGCGGCGATGTTGCGGAGGGGGGGCTGGTTTGGAAAGCAAAACCCCGTCGGCGCAGGGCCGCGCGGCGGTTGGCGGCGGACGATTTCCCTTGGCGGGCGGGGGGCGGGCCGGTAGCGCTCGTCATGGCCAAGCCCCGGTTGGTGGTGGCAACGCGCAACCGCCACAAGACCGAAGAGATCCGCGCGCTGATCGGCACCCGCTATGAGGTAACCGACGTCAACGACGCGCCGGGGCTGCCGGCGATCGAGGAAACCGGCACCTCGTTCCTCGAAAACGCGCGGCTCAAGGCGGTGGGGATCAGCCGCTGCGTCGACGGGATCGTGCTGGCGGACGACTCCGGGCTCGAGGTCGATGCGCTGGCCGGCGCGCCGGGCGTCGGCTCATCGAGCTTCGGCGGGCGCGAGGGCGACCACGCGCGCAACAACGCCCGCCTGCTGCGGGAACTGGCCGGCGTGCCCGCCGCCGCCCGGCGCGGGCGGTTCCGCTGCGTGATGGTGCTCGCCCGCGGCGGCGAACCCCTCGCCCACTTCGAGGGCAGCGTCGAAGGGCACCTGACCGACGCGCCCCGCGGCGAGGGCGGCTTCGGCTACGACCCGTTGTTCGTGCCCGAGGGCTACCAGGAGACGTTTTCCGAGCTCGGCCTCGAGGTGAAGAACCGGCTCAGCCACCGCGCCCGCGCACTGGCCCAGGCGGTGGCCTGGCTGGAACGCCAGGAGGGCGGGCAATTCGGTGTCGGGGCCGGAACAGAACCGGCGCGCAATTCAGTTGATCTCCCCTGACATTTAAGACAACTTCCTTTTCATGCACAGGCGTTCCTTCCTCGGGCTTGTGGGACTGGTGGCGTGCGGGTGGCTGACTGGCTGTGGGAGGCGGATGACGGCGCGGCAGCCGGTGTCGTATCGGTTCGAGCCGGGGCAGACGGCGCTGTTGCGGGGCGGGCTGGCCTATCCGCCGCAGCGCGCGCCGCGGGCGGTCAAGCGGGCGATGCAGGCGGCCAACCGGCTGCAGGGCAAGCCCTACAAGTGGGGCGGCGGGCACGCCCACGAGAACGACTGGGGCTACGACTGCTCGGGCACGGTCTCGTACGTGCTGCGGGCGGCCGGGCTGATGCGGGGGTCGATGGCCTCGCAGGGGTTCCTGCGCTACGGCAGGCCGGGACCCGGGCGCTGGATCACGATCTACGTGCGCAACGGGCACGTGTTCATGACCATCGCCGGGCTGCGGCTGGACACCGGGGGCAGCGGCAACCGCACCGGCCCGCGGTGGAAACCGCAGCCGCGGCCGGTGAAGGGCCACGTGATGCGCCACCCGCCGGGGTTCTAACGGGACCGGGCCGCCGGGCGGGCTCCGTCCTGCCGGCATGCGCCGGGCGGGTCAGCCGGCGGCGGCGGCGGCCGGGCGCGCCTCGGGCGCGCGTTCGAGCGCGGTGCGCAGCCGGCGCTTGTAATCGGTGACCTCGGCGGGGCTTTCGAAGCCGACGACCACGGCGTCGACGCAGTCGAGGTCGAGCACGAAGCGCAGCGACTCGTCGATCTTCGCGGGATCGCCCTTGAAGGCGCCCTCGCCGACGAGCTTCATGCCGATCACCCCCTTGCCGGCGGCGTGGATCTTCTTGAGCACCGGCACGACCTGCGCGGCCGGGCCGTCCATCTGCACCCCCCACGGGTTGATGCGGGCGTGGACGACGTCGACCCACGGGTCGGCGGCCGCCTCCTCGAGCGCCACCAGGCTGTGGCACGAGCACCCGTGGGCCTTGAGCCAGCCCTTCTGCTTGCACGCCTCGAGCGCGTCCAGGTGGCGGCGATAGATGGTCGTCCAGCCGGGTTTCGTCTGGCAGTGGAGCTGGACGAGGTCGAGGTAGTCGGTGCGGGCCTCGCGCAGCGAGCGCTCGACCACGGCGGCGGAGTCGTCGCGCGGTTCGTGGTCCGGGATGCCGCCCTGCGGGTGGCACCAGACCTTGGTCACGAGCACGTAGCTCTCGCGCGGCTTGTCGCGCAGCGCCGCCGCCACGTGCGGCAGGCTGCCGTAGAGGTCGGCGCAGTCGAACAGGCGCGCGCCCTCGTCGTAGGCCCGCCGCACGGTGTCGCGGAAGTTCTTCTCCCCGGTGCGCCACAACTTGTTGGAACGGTTGCCGCCCTGCATGCCGGTGCCGATGCCGAGCAGCGGGACGCGCCCGAGCCGCGGCACGTCGGCCAGCGGCACGCCCGCCGCCACCGCGGCGGCGGCGGCTTCGGGGAACAGCGCGGCGGCGGTCCCGAGGGCGGCGGTGCGGAGGAAATCCCGGCGGCTGGCGGAGGGTGGCGTGGTCATGGGTGCGGATACGCGCGTCGCCGCCCAGTTTAGCAGCGATCCGCGCCCGCGCAACGGCCGCGGCGCTGCGCCCGGGCCGGGGCCCGCGGCCGCCTCACGGTTTCTGATAGGTCCCGACCAGCTCCGCCTGCGCCAGCACGTGCCCCTTCATCGCCGCCTCCAGCTTCGCCTTGGTCGGCTTGTCGAGGCCGTCGAGCACGGTGTCGAGCGCGTAGAGCTTGAAGAAGTAGCGGTGCCGGCCGATCGGCGGCGAGGGGCCGCCGTAGCCGGTCCGCTTCCAGTCGTTGAGCCCCTCGCGGGTGCCGGCGGGCAGCGCCGCCGGCTTGACCGCCTCGGCCAGGCCGCCGGCGGCCGGGGGGATGTTGTAGAGCACCCAGTGCACCCACGTCATCTTGGGCGCCTTCGGGTCCGGCGCGTCCGGGTCGTCGACCACCAGCACCAGGCTGCGGGCGCCTTCCGGCACCCCGCTCCACGCCAGCGGCGGTGAGACGTCCGCCCCATCGGACGTGTATTTTGCAGGCATCGCGGCCCCATGCTTGAAGGCGGGCGATTCAATGGTCAGTGTCATCGGTTTGGCTCCCGGCAGCGGGGCGGCCGCCAGGCACACCAACTGCCCGGCCGCCAGCCATGCGGTGATCGTGTGGTTCATGGCGATCGAAGCGGCGTCCGCTTCCTCCCATCCGCCCGCACCCTGCCACCGGCAGTGCGCCATGACAAGCCGATCCTGCCCCCGCCGATCCTGCCCCGCCGGTCCCGCCCCCGCCGGGCGAGTCGCGGGTTGCCTTCGGCGCCCGGATCGGGAATGGTCGGCGCCGGTGAACCTGCCGAACGTGATCACCCTGTCGCGGCTCGCAATGACCGTGGTGTTCGTGGCCGCGGCGTCGCACGGCGGGAGCGGCGGCTACGCCCTCGCGCTCGCCATGTTCTGCCTCGCCGCCGCCAGCGACTGGCTCGACGGGTTCCTCGCCCGCCGCCTCGGGCTGGTCACCCCGCTGGGGAAGCTGTTAGACCCGCTGGCGGACAAGATCCTGGTCTGCACCGGGTTCGTGGCGATCTCGATGCTGGGGCTGTGTCCGCTGTGGGCGACGGCGCTGATCATCGCGCGCGAGTTTTTGGTGACCGGGCTGCGGCAGATTGCGGTGGAGGCCGGGCAGGTGCTGGCGGCCGACCGGCTCGGCAAGTGGAAGACCGGCTTTCAGCTGGCGTTCTGCATCGACGCGCTGGTGTGGCTGGCGTTCAAGCCGATGGCCGGGGAGGCGTCGCTGGGTGGCCTGCTGCGCGCGTGGTCGGCCCCGGAGGGGTGGCTGTTTCCGGTCTTCCTGTTGGGCGCGGTCGGGCTGACGGCGGTGTCCGGCTGCAACTACCTGTGGAGTTCGCGCCAGCTGCTGCGCAGCCGGGCGGCCGGCTGACGGCGGTCACACCCGGACCCGCAGCGCCTCGAGCCGGCACTTGGCGGCGCGTCGGCGGGTGGCGGCGCACGCGTTGCGGATCTCCAGCCCGAGCACGCGGTGCAGGGCGGGCAGGCGCTCGCGGGTCAACCCGCGGCCGTCGAGCCAGTGCTGCAGCACGCACAGGTCCTGGATCCGGCCGAACCCCTCGCCGAGCCGGTCGAGGCGGCGGATCTCGCGCGCCTGCCTGGCGTCGGGCGCGGCAAACAGAAACTGGGCCGCCCCGAGCACCGCCTTGGCCGCCTTGCGCGCCTCGTGGTAGGCGGTCATCCGTTTCGGCTTGCCGGCCAGCTGGCCGAGCCGCTGTTCGGCCCGGGTGACCAGCCGGTCCATGCGCTTGGCGACCGCCGACGGGTCGTCGAAGTGGGCCTCGTCGAGCCACGCCTGGACCGCGTTGAGCCGCGCGCGCAGGAACTTGCGCGTCGGCGCCGGCGGGGTGCCGGCCAGCAGCCCCTCGAACTCGAGCTGGCGCCGCGCCACCTCGAAGTCCGGGTCCGCCGCGGCCGCCGGCCCGATCTGCTCGCACAGCGCGCGCTGCGTCTGCACCCGCACCAGCGCGTCGCGCGAGATGCTCAGCAGGCGCCCGAGGTCGCGCAGCTCCACCAGCACCGGCCGCGGCGCTCCTAACAGCTCGAGCCCGCCGCGCAGCCGCTTGCCGTTCTTGCGCAGGAAATGGACGTTGGCGCCGACGTCCTCGCCGCCGCTCGAGAGCGTCTGCAGCTCACCGCGGCACTCGGCGAGCACCGGCCGCAAGCGGTCGGCCAGCACCCCGGTGTCTCCGATCCTCGCGTGTGTCGCAGCCATGCCACCCGGTTCCTAGCCCGCGCCCGCCCCGCCTGCCAAGCCGGGAAATGCCGGGAAAACCCCCGGTCACCGGTGCGTTGGCGCCGCCAGGAAGTCCTCGACCTGCGCGCGCTCGGCGGCCGGCAGGCCGTGCGCCCACGCCGCGGCCGCCGCCGGCTCGTATTCGGCCCAGTGGCGCGCCATGTTTTTCATCGCCCATGTCCGCTCCTCGCCCGCCGGCAGGGTGGCCACCCAGCGGCTGGCGGCTGCCGGGTCCTCGGCGACCCATTGGGTTGCCAGGTGCGAGACGGTGCGCAGCAGGTCATTGCGGCCGGGGTATTCGGCCGCCGGCGCCTCGTCCGGGCGCTCCAGCAGGAACGCGGCCGCGTCGGCGCGCAGCTCGAGCATCCCGCCGCCGGGACCGAGGTCGGCGTTGTCGTCGGTCAGCCTGCGGGCGGCTGCGGCCATGGAGGCATCGTCGAGTGCGGCGAACGCGGCGCGGGCCTCGGCCACCGCGGCGGAGTCCCAGCTTTGCCGCGGGTCGCCGGGGTTGAACCCGAGGGGCTGGGTTCCCTCCCCGCCCGCGGCCAGCCTGGCCACCCACTCCTGCGGGGTTGGCGGCTTGGGTTCCTGCATCGCCTGCACCGTGTTCCCCTGTTCAACCGCCTTGGTCGCCAGCTCGATCTCCGCCGCGTCGGTCAGGTTCGCCAGCCACTGGCGCGCCGCCGCGGGGTCCCTGCGCGCCAGCGCCGGCAGTGCGTTGCCGAGCAGCTGGTTGCGCTCGTCGGCGGTCAGGTCGCCGCGGTCGAGCCACCCGAGCGCCTCCGCCGGTTCGCGGCTCGCCAGCAGCAACATGGCGGAACTGCGCAGGGAACGGCGCGTCGCTTCATCCAAGCCAAGCGCGCCCAAGTCGGCGCCGAGCCACGCCGCGGCGTCTTCCTGGACCAGCGAGAACGGATTGCCGCGCGCCGCCGCGGCGAGCCACCCGGCGGGCAGTTCGGCCGCGCTCGCGAGCAGTTTCCGGGCGCTCACGGAACCCGACCCGACCGCCTGCAGGAACAACCCGCGCCCGTCCGGCCGCCCGCGCAGCGCCGCCAGCCCGTCGGCGAAGTCCCGCTTCAGCAACGCCGACGCCACCGCCTGCTCGGCCATCCGGTGCAAGCCCGACGGCCAGCCGGCCGACTGCGCGCGCAGCCCCTCGAGGCGCCCGAGCGCCAGCGCCGGGTCGCTGAGCGCCAGTTGCTGATAGAACCCGTATGCCACCTGCGCCACGTCGCGCGGCCGCGTGAGCGCCTCGAACCACGCCAGCGCCCCCGCCGGGTCGCGCCTGGTCCACTCGCGGATCATCTCGCCGGTCGCCTGGCTGTTGCGCAGCAGGCAGCGGTTCATCAGCCCCGCGGGGTCCTCCGCGAGCCAGCGCCCGCGCGCGATCCGATAGAACAGGGTGGCGTCGATCCCGTCGTGGAACGGGTACCACTCGGCGTCGAACCACGCCGCCAGCTGCGCCACCGGGAGCGTGCGCGCCAGCTGGACCGCCGCCCGCTGCCGCTCCTCCGGCGTGCGCGCCGCCCGCACCGCCGCCAGCTGCCGCTGCACCTCCTCCGGCATCCCCGCCCGCGGCGCGTGCCCCGCCACCCGCGTGCCGCGGCCCGGCCGCGGCGGCGGCGCGCCGGCCCCGGGCGCCGCCGGCCCCTGGTCGCGGCCGCCCGCGACCCACCCGAGCGCCGCCGCGGTTAGGAACGCCGCCGCCGGCAGCAACCAGCGCTGGATCCCGGCGTCCCTCATCGTCGCTCCTGTTCCTCCCGTGCCCGCAGTTGGGCGTCGAGCCGCTCGCGCAGTTCCTCCGAAACGGCCGCCTGCCCGAGCCACTCCTCCGCCGCCGCGCGGTCGGCTCCCGCCCAGCGCGAGACCAGTCTCTCGATCGCCGGCTCGCGCCGGCGCTCGTCGTCCACGCGGGCCAGCCACTCGGCGGCCTCGTCGAAGCGTTGCTGGTTGCCCAGCACCTCGGCGAGCGCATCGGCCGCGTCATCGCGGTGGGGGCCGCTTGGCTGCGCCTCCACCCACGCGCCGAGCGCTTCGGCGTCCTGCTGCGCCCAGGTCTTCGAGACCTGGCCGAACAGGTCCTCCCAGTGGTCGTCTTGCTCCCCGGGCCCGGTGGTGATCGCCAATTCCATCATCCGCGGCGGGTCCGCGCGCACCAACCGCTCCGTGAACTCATTCACCCCGTCCACCGGGCCGCCGCTGCCGCTCGAGCCGTTCGGGTGCACGACCCTCAGCCAGCGGCTCAGCGCGTCCGGGCAGCGCTCCAACATCTCGGCGTAGACCGCGAACGCGCGCTCCGGGTCGCTGGCGGCCAGCCGCTGCCCGACTTCCGCCAGCCGCTCGGCCGCCAGCCGCGGCGACTGGCTCGCCCGCGCCTGTTGGAGCGCCGCCTCCGGGTCGCGGTCCAAGGTGCTGCGGAACAGCGCCGCGTCCATCTCGCGCCGCAGCCGCCCCGGCGGCTGGGCCGCCGCCAGCTCCGCCAGCGCCGCCGGGTTCTCCCGCTCCAGCGTGGCAAGGAGGGTCCGCATGAACTGGCCGCCGTAGAACCCGTTCGACTGCCCGCGCGCCCACTCGAACGCCGCCTGCGGGTCGTCGCGGGCCCACTTCTCCAGCACCTTGGTGTCGAAGTAACGCTGGTGCTCGCGCAGGAACTCGAGCGCCGCCCGCGGGTCGTCCCGCGCCATCCCCTCGGCGATCCCCTCGAGCGCGTTCCACTCGCCGAACTCCGGGTGCTCCGCCAGCACCTGTCGGGCCAGCTCCGGATGGAAGCTGCCGAGCGCCCGCATCACGAAACCCGCCTGGTCGGGCGCCAGCTCGGTGACCCGCGCGACCGCCGCCGCCGGGTCGTTGATCGCCCACGCCCACCACGCGCTGCCGCGCCCCTTCTCGCCCGCCCCGCGCACCGCCCCCAGCGGGTCGAGCCGGGTCCAGCGCGCGAACACCAGGTCCATCGCCCAGGTGTCGATCTCCGCCCGCTGCTGATAGGCCGCCCACAGGCGCGCCACCTCGCCGGCCGGCGCATCCACCAGCCACAACGCGAGCCGGTCGTAAAACTCCGCGCCCGCGAGCGCCAGCAGCCCCTCGACGGTGTCGTCCGAGCGCAACGCCGCCGCCGCGGCGGCAGCCGCCATGGCCCCCGGGCCGCCGCGCGCGCCGCCGGCCGCGCCGCCGGCCGCGTCGTGGGCGCCATGGGCGCCGCGGGCCACGCGCGCCGCGGGTCCCTGCCCGGCCTGTGCCGCCGCCCGCCCGCCGTCCGCCACCCGCCGCGCGCCGATCCCCGCCGCCAACCCGACGAGCGCGGCCACCGACCACATGAGGATGCGTGTTCTTCCCGCCACTGGTGCCCGGTTTCGTTCGCGCGGCAGCCCCGGCGGCAGCCGGACCTCCGGCCCGCCGGCCGCTCTCATCGGCGAAGCTAGTGGGCCGGCGCGCGGGGCCAAGGGAAATCGGGTGGCATCGGCGGTCGCCTGGCGGGTGCCCCGGAATGTCCCCAGGCAACCGCAGGTCGTGCCGCGAGCCGCTTTTTTTCAAAAATCCCTCCTCTCCCCCCGCCATTGTCCCACCCCCTCTGGAAGTGTGGCGCCATGTCTGAACCAACCCCCACCCTCCACCCCGCGATCGCCAGCCTGCTCGGGTCCCTCGAGCTCGGCGAACCGCGGCTCCACGACGGCATCGGCCTGTGGCCGGTGCTCGGCCCAGGCCGCCCGGAGCCGGCCTACCTCACGCTCGTCGAGGCCTTGGCGCTCGGCGGCTTCAAGATCACCGAGGTCAGCCACGGCGGCTCGGTGCCGGACCTGCGGGTGGTCAACGAAACGCCCCACCACGTGCTGCTGTTCGACGGCGAGGAGCTGCGGGGCGCCAAGCAGAACCGGATCCTCAACACCTCGATCCTGGTCGCCGCCGGATCCACGCTCGACGTGCCCGTCAGCTGCACCGAGAGCGGGCGCTGGGCCTACGACTCGCCCGAGTTCAGCCCGAGCGGCAACCTCGCCCACACCATGCTGCGCAAGCTCAAGAGTTCCGCCGTCACCCGCTCGCTGGGCGTGATGGGCTGCCACGCCTCCGACCAGGGACAGGTGTGGGACGAGATCGAACTCCTCCACGCCTGCGCCCGCAGCGCCGACACCTCGCCCACCCGCGCGATGCGCGACGCCTACGACGAGCGCCGGCACGACCTCGACGCGTTCGCCCGCGAGGTGCCGTGCCAACCCGGCCAGTGCGGGCTGCTGGCGGTGGTCGGCGCGCGGGTCGAGGGGGTCGACGTGCTGTCGCGGCCCGAGGCTTACGCGCGGCTCCACCGGCGGCTGGTCGAGAGCCACGCGATGGACTTCCTGGTGCGCAAGCGCGGCCAGGAGCACGCCGACGCCGACCCCCAGGCGCCGGCGCGCTTCCTGGCCGAGGCGGCCAAGGCCGAGGAGTCGGTCCACCCGTCCCCCGGCATCGGCAGCGACCACCGGCTCCGCTTCCGCTGGGGCCACGGCGCCGCACTGCGGGCCGACGAAACGGTCATCCACCTCGCGCTGTTCGGCAACGGCGGCAACGGCCACCACCCGTCCGAACCCCGCCTGCGCCGCACCCGCCATTGGGGCGCCTGACCCCCCGACCCCGCAAGCCGGGCCCGCCACCAGCCAACCCCCGCTCCCGCATGCCCGCAACACGCAACCCCGTCCCCCCCACCGTGCATCTTTTTCGTACACGTATACGAAAAAGATGCACCGGGGGCGCGGCGCCGCGGGGGTGAGCCGGGTGGTGGGTCGGGGTGGTGGGCCGGGGTGGTGGGTCGGGGTGGTGGGTCGGGGTGGTGGGTCGGGGTGGTGGGGCCGGGGTGGTGGATTGGGGTGGTGGATTGGGGTGGTGGATTGGGGTGGTGGATTGGGGTGGTGGGGCAGGGCTTGGGAACCGGCTCGACTCCGGTCGGGGGCGGGCCTTGAATGGCGCCGTGCCGGGGCAGCTGAAGGTGGTGGTGTTGGTCAGCGGCGGGATGGACTCGGTCACCGCCCTGCACGACGCGACGGCGCGCCACGAGGTGGTGGCGGCGGTGGGCTTCGACTACGGCGCGAAGCACAACCACCGGGAGCTGCCGCTGGCCGCGTGGCACGCGCAGCGGCTTGGGGTGCCATGGCAGGTGATTGCGCTGCCGTTCATCGGGCGGCTGTTCGCCTCCGACCTGCTGCGGAGCGGGGGCGCGGTGCCGGAGGGCCGCTATCAGGGCGGGAACATGCAGCGCACCGTGGTTCCGTTCCGCAACGGGATCATGCTCTCGATCGCCGCCGGCTACGCGGAGAGCATCGGGGCCGGGGGCCTGGTGATCGCCGCCCATGCCGGCGACCACGCGGTCTATCCGGACTGCCGCGACGAGTTCATGGGCGCGATGGCGGCGGCGATCCGGTCGGGGACCTACGCCCGGATCGAGCTGTTGCGCCCGTTCATCGCGCTGGGCAAGGACCGGATTGCGGCCCGCGGCGCGGAGCTGGGGGTCGACTTCGCGATGACCTGGTCGTGCTACAAGGGGGGCGAGGCCCACTGCGGCCGCTGCGCCACCTGCATCGAGCGGCGGGAGGCGTTCCTGCGGTCCGGGGTGCCGGACCCGACGGTCTATCAGGATGCCGGCCCGCCGCCCGGCGCGCCGGCCGCCGATCCCTGAACCGCGTCGCCATGCGGATCGCCGAGATCTTCCATTCGATCCAGGGGGAGGGCGAACTGGCCGGGGTGCCCTCGGTGTTCGTCCGCACGGCGGGCTGCAACCTGCGCTGCCGCTGGTGCGACACCCCATGGGCGTCGTGGGATCCGCAGGGGGTCGAGATGCCGGTCGCGGAGATCCTGCGCGAAGTGCGCCGCCACCCGGCCGCGCATGCGGTGCTGACCGGCGGGGAACCGATGATCGCCCGCGGGATCCACCAGCTCGCGGCCGGCCTGCGGCAGGCCGGGATGCACGTCACGATCGAGACCGCCGGAACGGTTGCGCCGGGCGGGATCGCCTGCGACCTCGCCTCGTTGAGCCCGAAGCTGCGGCACTCGACCCCCGCCGCCGACCAGTTCGGCCCGGGCTGGGCGGCGCGGCACGAGGCGGCCCGCCTGCGGCCGGAAGTGTTGCTCGCCTGGCTCCGCGACTACGACTGCCAGCTCAAGTTCGTCGTTGCCGAACCGGACGACCTGGCGGAAATCGACGCCGTGCTGATTCCGGCCTTGGAGGGCCGGGTTCCCCCGTGGAAGATCCAGCTGATGCCGGAAGGAACGGACAAGGGGACTTTGGACGCCCGCCGCGACTGGATCGTCGCGGTCTGCCGCCGGCGCGGGTTCCGGTTCTGCCCGCGGCTCCACGTCGAACTGTTCGGAAACACCAGGGGAACGTGAGGCCGGCCCGCAAACACCCGCCCCTGACGCCCCCGCCGCCCGCCACCGCACCCCGGCCGCCCGACCGCCGGGCCACCTGAATCGCCCCCATGCCCTATCGGATCTGCAAGTCCTTCGAGATCGAGAACGGCCACATGCTGGCCAAGCACCCGGACAAGTGCCGCTTCCCGCACGGCCACACCCGCAAGGTCGAGATCGTGGTCGAGGCCGACCAGCTCGACGCCAACGAGATGGTGTGCGACTTCAAGGTGATCGCCACCGCGGTCGGGGAGTGGCTGGAGTGCCTCGACCACGCGCTGTGCATGAACACCGCCGACCCGGCCTACCCCGATTTCAAGGCGCGCTACGGCGAGCGGGTGGTCGGCTTCGAAAACCAGGACCCCACCACCGAGGTGCTCGCCAGGACGATCCACGACCACGCCGCGGCGGCGCTCGCCCAATACGCCGCCGACCCGCAGGCCCGCCACCCGCTCGCGGCCGGCGTCCGCCTCGTCGCGGTGCGGGTGTGGGAAACCACCTCTTCCTGGGCGGAATACTCGAAGTGAAAGTGAAGGTGAAGATCATCGGGATCCTCACCATCACCACCCTCCGCACCCGCCGCTGGCCTCCACCTCATTTTCACCTTCACTGTCACTTTTACCCTGAATTCGGAAATGAGAACCGGGGATTGCGGGGATTACGTTGATTCAGAATGAGTTGGCAAGCGTGATGCCCACACCCAACGGATGATCGGAAGCTTGTTCGCAACCCTTTGATAATCCTCGAAATCCTCGTAATCTCCGGTTCCTGTTCCCGTTTCCAGGTTCACCTTCACTTCCACTCCGATGCCCCGTCCTCCCCGCCACCCCCGGCCCGCGGCGCTGCCGGACATCCAGGCGACCGGCGACACCCGCGGGATCGCGATCGACCGTGTTGGGATCAGCGACCTGCGCTACCCGATCCAAGTGATGGACCGCCAGGGCAATCCGCTGCCGACGGTGGCCACGATCTCGATGTCGGTCCACCTGCCGCACCACTTCAAGGGCACCCACATGAGCCGCTTCCTCGAGGTGCTGAGCAAGCACGAGGAGGAGGTGACGATGCGCGCGCTGCCCGAGATCCTGCACGACCTGCGCCGGCGGCTCGACGCCGCGGAGGCGCACATCGAGGTCGCCTTCACCTACTTCGTCACCAAGCAGGCCCCGGTTTCCGGCGCGCGTGCCAAGGTCGGCAGCGAGGTCGTGCTGCTCGGCACCGCCAGCGACCGGGCCGACGAGTTCGTGCTGCGGGTGACCGTGCCGGTCACCACCCTGTGCCCGTGCAGCAGGGAGATCAGCGACTACGGCGCCCACAACCAGCGCGGCTACGTCACCATGGAGGTCCGGCCGCGGCAGCGCCCCGACGGCGGCTGGGAACTGGTCTGGATCGAGGAACTGATCGCGGTGGCCGAGCGCTCCGCGTCCGCCCCGGTCTACGCCCTGCTCAAGCGCCCCGACGAGCGCCACGTCACGATGCAGGCCTTCGACAACCCGGTGTTCGTCGAGGACGTGGTGCGCAACGCCGCCGCGCTGCTCAAGGCCGACCCCCGGATCGCCTCGTTTTCGGTCCGCGCCGTCAACCAGGAGAGCATCCACGACCACAACGCGTTCGCGGTGGTAGTCTGCGAGCACCCGTGAGGCCGCCCCTTGCGGACCGGGGGACCGGGGGCTGGTGTCGTCACCGGGAGCGAGGCGCGGAACGGGCGGGGAGGACGCTGGTTTTGGCCATTCAGTCGCGTGGATGCGGGCGGGACGCCCGCGCTCCTTGAGGGGGCGGTCCTGCGCCCGAACCGGCGAAAACCGCCGGATTTTGCTTGGCAGCCCCAAATCTGATAGATTAGGCTCCGGCCGCCGACCGGCGTGTCGGCATTCACGACCGATGAAGGTGCGATTTTTTGTGTCCTCGACCGCGGCGCTGCTGCTGGCATGGCTGGGGGTGACCTACGTGCGGCAGGTGCCGTGGCAGGCCTATCCGGTGTTGGGCCGGGGGGGGATCCCGATGGCGGCCAAGGCGAGGGGCGTGGAGAGCCCGCCGGCGGGTGGGCTGGCGGCGCCGCACCAGGCGCTGGCGGCGGTGGTGGCGGAGTGAGGGGCCGCCCGGGGGGCGGATTTGGGGGCTGGATTTGGCTTGGCGGGCGGCGGCCCGCTGCCATCCTTGGGGCCATGGCTGAACAACCGGTGGTCTGTGACACGAAACCGCTCGGCATGGAGATGGAGCCTGGCAGCTATTGGTGGTGTGCCTGCGGCCGCTCGGCCGGGCAGCCGTTCTGCGACGGCTCGCACCAGGGCACCGGGATCCAGCCGGTCAAGCACGAGGTGACCGGGGCGGGGACCGTCTGGTGGTGCCAGTGCAAGCACAGCGGCAACGGCGCGCTGTGCGACGGCACGCACCGGACGCTCGGCTGAGGGGATCAGTGACCGGCGGCCTCGTGCCTGAGGCGGAGCTGGCCGCAGGCGGCGTCGATGTCCTGGCCCTTTTCGAGGCGCAGGGTGGCGGGGATGCCGGCGCGGCGGAGGGCGTCGCGGAAGGCGCGGCAGCGGTCCTCGGGCGGGCGCCGCCACGGGAGGCCCTCGACCGGGTTGCAGGGGATCAGGTTGACCTTGGCGCGCAGGCGGCGGGCGTGGCGGGCGAGCTGGCGCGCCTGGTCCGGGGTATCGTTGAGCTGGTCGATGAGGATGTACTCGCAGGTGAGCATCTGGCGGTGGCTGCGGTTCCACTCCTCGAGCGCCGCGAACAGCTCGGCCAGCGGCCATTTCCGGTTGATCGGCATGATCTGCCCGCGGACCTCGTCGGTCGCGCCGTGGAGCGAGACGGCGAGCCGGAGCTGCTGCGGGTGGGCGGCGAGCCGGCGGATCTGGGGGACCACGCCGGCGGTGGAGACCGTCAGGTGGCGCGCGCCGAGGTGCGGCCCCCACGGCGCGGTGAGGATGGCGATCGCCGCCAGCAGCTGGTCGAAGTTGGCGAGCGGTTCGCCCATGCCCATGAAGACCACGTTGTCGACGCGCGCGCCGGCGAGCGCCTCGGCGGCGAGCACCTGGCCGGCAATCTCGGCGGCGTCGAGGTTGCGGGTGAAGCCGGCCAGGCCGGAGGCGCAGAACCTGCACCCGTAGGCGCAGCCGACCTGTGAGGACACGCACAGCGTGCGCCGGTCCGAGCGCGCCCCGTAGAGCGCCGGGCTGGCGGGGATGAGCACGCTTTCGACGTGGCGGCCGTCGTGCAGGCGGAACAGGAACTTGCGGGTTTCATCGGCGGCGCCGCGGGTGGCGACGTGCGCGAGCGCGTGCAGGCGGAACGCCGCGGCCAGCCGGGTGCGCAGGGCGGCCGGCAGGTTGGTCATCGCGGCGAAGTCCGGCGCGCGCTTCCGCCACAGCCAGTCGAGCAGCTGGTCGGCGCGGAACGCGGGCTCGCCGGCCTCGGCGAACCACCCGGCGAGCGCGTCGCGCGACATCCCTGTGAGCGCCGGCAGCACGGGCGCAGTGAACATTGGTTGTTGCTTCTTGGAAAACGCGAATTTGGATGCACCCGATGCTCGACGTCGTGTGCGGGGTGATCGAGGACGCCGGCGGCCGCCTGCTGGCCTGCCGGCGCCCGGCCGGCAAGCGGCTCGGCGGGCTGTGGGAGCTGCCCGGCGGCAAGCTCGAGGACGGCGAATCGCCGGCCGCCGCGCTGCGCCGCGAGCTGCGCGAGGAGCTGGCGATCGAGGTCGAGGTCGGCGCGGCGCTGGCGCCGGTCGAGCACGACTACGGCGAGTTCGCGATCCGGCTCCACCCGTTCCGCTGCCGGATCACCGGCGGCACGCCGCACCCCCGCGAGCACGCGGAAATCCGCTGGCTCGGCCCGGAGGAAACCACCCCCCTCGCATGGACGGCGGCCGACTTGCCGGTGCTGCGGGCCTGGCGGGGCGCGCGGTGACCGGCGCTCACCGGCCGCGCGGCGCGCCCGGGCCCCGCCCTGCCGGTTCCAGCGCCGCGGCCACCTCGCGGAAGTCCGCGAACACCGCGTCCGCCGCCCCGAAATCAAGCGCGGCCGTGACCCGGTTGGGGACGATCCAGACGGGCATGCCGGCGGCCATGGCGGAGAGCAGGCCGTTGTGCGAGTCCTCGATCACCAGGCAGCCGGCCGGCGCCACCGCCAGGCGGCGCGCCGCCTCCTGATAGAGGTCGGGCGCCGGCTTGATCCGCGGCGCGTCGCCCCGGCACACGGTGGTGGCGAAGAACGGGGCGAGCCGCAGTTTCTCCAGCCAGCCGTCGACCCAGGCGTGTGAGGAACTCGAGACGACCGCCAGCGGCACGCCGGCGCGGTTGAGGCCGGCAACCAGCTCGGGCACGCCGGCGATCGGCCCGGCGCCGTCGAGGGCGGCGCGGATCTCGACCTGGCGGGCGGCATCCAGCTGGTGCCAGTCGAACGCCAGGCCGGTGAGCTGCTCGAGGTGGGTCTTGGGCGACCAGGTGTCGAAATCCGAGCCGATGCAGCGGGTGTAGACGTCCAGCGGCAGGGGGTGGCCGTGCGCACGGAAGGTGCGCCGCCAGGCGGCGTAGATCGCCCACTCGGTGTCGACGATCACGCCGTCGAAATCGAACAGGACGGCGGCCGGCTGCGGCATGCGGATGCCATGGCGCGGAACACCCCGGCGTGCAAGGCCGAAGGCGCGTTCGCACGCCGCGGCGCATCCCCGCCCTTGCGCTGCGCGGAACCTGCGTTACGGTCCGCCCCGATGGCGCTGCGCGGACAGGCCCTGGTGATGCTGCTGGCGATGGCACTGATGCTGCCGTCGATCGGCGCCCCGTGGGCGCATTGCCAGCAGACCGGCAGGATCCATGCAGCGGCGGACGGCGGCTGCTGCGCGGCGCCCGGTGATGCCGCGCCGTGCGGCTGTGGCGACAGCCACGGCCCGCGGCATTGTCAGTCGCCGTGCTGCGTCGAGGCCGGGAAGCTGCTGCCCGACGCGGTGATGCCTGGCGCGGATCGCGTCGCCGGCCCGGGGATGAGCGTGCTGGCGCTCGTCCCGGAAGTCGGAGCCGGCGCGGCCATGCCCGGCACGCGTGCCGCCCCCGGCGGGCTGCTGCGCGCGCCGCCGCCGCCGGTTGCGCGGTTCCTTGCCCTGCGCTCGCTGCGCCTCTGATCCGGCCCCGTCGCGTCCGTCGGCCGCCGGCGCTTGCACGCGCCTGACGGGCCGCCCGTTTCCACTTGGCCGCCGTTGGCGCCAGTGACTCCACACCTTGGAGCAATCCGCCCATGTCCGAAACCACCACTCACCCTTCTCCCGACCTCTCGCTGCTGGCGCGCGACCGCGCGGCCGGACCGTCGCCCGCGTCGCGCCGGCGCCTGCTCTGGCAACGGCTGCTGCCGGTCGCCATCCTCGCCGGCTTCCTCGCCGTGTTCGGCGTGATCTACGGCGACCGCCTGTGGCCGGCGCAGCCGGTGCGTGTCAGCCCGGTGCTGGCGATCGCCCAGGGCGCCGACGACCAGCCGGGCGAGGCGGCGGCCCCGCCCGAGCCCGATGACGTGCCGATGCTGTTCCAGGCGAGCGGCTGGATCGAGCCGGACCCGCTGCCGATCAAGGCCACCGCGCTGACCGACGGGGTGATCGACGAGGTCCACGTGCTCGAGGGCCAACCGGTCACCGCCGGACAACTGATCGCCACCCTGATCGACGACGACGCCCGCCTGACGCTCCAACAGGCGCGCGAGCGCCTGCTCGACGCCCAACACGCCCGGGAGGCCCACTGCGCCGGAATCCCGGTGGCCGAGCGCCGGATCGAGGCCGCCAAGTCGCGCGCCGCGGCCGACCACGCGATGCTCGGCCAGGCCCGCGACCAGCTCGAGCGCCTCGAGAACGTGAAGTCCGGCGCCGTGTCGATCACCGACCTGATCCAGGCCCGGTTCGCCGCCGACCGCCTGGCCGCGCTGGCCGAGGAGTCGAACGCCAAGGTCGACGAGGCCACCGCCGACCTGGCCCGGATCCGGGAGGAAATCCCGATGATGGACGCGCGCATCGGCGTGGCCGCGGCGCAGGTCGCCGAGGCGGAACTGGCGCTCGAGCGCACCCGCATCACCGCGCCGGTCGCCGGCCGCGTCCTGCGCCTGCTCGCCGCCCCGGGGATGAAACGCATGCTCAGGATGGAGGACGTCGACAGCGCCACGGTGGCCGTGATCTATCAGCCGGAGCGCCTCCAGGTGCGGGTCGACGTGCCGCTCGCCGACGCCGCCGGGCTGAGTGTCGGCCAAGCGGCGCGGATCCGCTGCGGGCTGCTGCCGGACACCGTGTTCCGGGGCGAGGTCGTCCGCATCGCCGGCGAGGCGGACATCCAGCGCAACACGCTGCAGGCCAAGGTGCGGCTGATCGACCCGGTGCCGCAGCTGCGCCCCGACATGCTGTGCCGGGTCGAGTTCCTCGGCGGCACCGGCGCCCCGGGCGCGCGGGCGCTCGCCGGCCGGCCCGCCGCACTCACGCTGTTCGTACCGGTCGCGGCGCTGGCCGACGACGCCACCGCCGTGTGGGTCTGCAACCCCGAAACCCGCCGCGTCGCCCGCCGCCCGGTCACCCCGGGACCGCTCCGCCGCAACGACCACCGCCAGGTCGCCGACGGCCTGCGCCCCGGCGAATGGGTGGTGCTCGACCCCGCCGGACTAACCGACAACCGCCGGGTCGACCCGCGGCCCGCCGCCGCACCATGAGCCCCGTTTTCCACCCCCGTCCCACCCCTTCCATCATGAACGCCGCCGCACCAACCCCGCCGCCCGCCCAGCCGCCCGCCGCCCCCGAGCCGATGATCCGCTGCCGCGGGCTGACCAAGAGCTACCGCAAGGGGCCGACCCTCGTCACCCCGCTCGAAAACCTCGACCTCGACGTGCCCCCGGGCGAGTTCCTCGCCCTGATGGGGCCGTCCGGGTCCGGCAAGACCACCCTGCTCAACCTGCTCGCCGGCATCGACCCGCCCAGCGGCGGCTCGCTCCACATCGGCGGCGTAGACATCGCCGCGCTCGACCGGCGCGCCCTGACCCGCTGGCGCGCCCGCCACGTCGGCTACATCTTCCAGCTCTATCACCTCGTGCCGGTGCTCACCGCGTTCGAGAACGTCGAGCTGCCGCTGCTGCTCGAGCCGGCCCTCGGGCGCCGCCAGCGCCGCGAGAAGGTCGAGGCCGCGCTCGCCCTCGTCGGCCTGGCCGACCGCATGCACCACACCCCGGCGGAGCTGTCCGGCGGCCAGGAGCAGCGCGTCGCGATCGCCCGCGCGCTGATCGCCGACCCCGACCTGCTGGTGGCCGACGAGCCGACCGGAGACCTCGACCGCGAGGCCGCCGACCGCATCCTCGAGCTGCTCCAACAGCTCGCCGGCGCCCACCGCAAGACGATCGTCATGGTCACCCACGACCCGCGCTGCGCCGCCGCCGCCAGCCGCCTGCTCCACCTCGAGAAGGGCCGCCTGCTCGAGGCGGCGTGACCCCGCACCCCCTGCCCCGCCCGCCCATGCCCCTGACGCCAGCCATCAACCTGCTCGGCCTCGCCTGGAAGCAGCTCGTCCGCCACCGCCTGCGCACCACCCTCACCACGCTCGGCGTGGCCGCCGGGATGTTCCTGTTCGCCGCCGTCGAGACGCTCCAGCGCGCGCTGGCCGCCGCCACCGAGACCGGCGCCGCCGACACCGTGCTGGTCGTCTATCGGGAAAACCGCTTCTGCCCGGCGACCAGCCGCCTGCCCGAGCACTACGCCGACGAGATCCGCCGCATCCCCGGCGTGCGCGAGGTGATCCCGATCCAGGTGGTGGTCAACAACTGCGGCACCAGCCTCGACGTGATCACCTTCCGCGGCGTGCCCGACGGCCTGCTGCGGCGCTTCGCGCCCGAGATCGCGGTGGTCGCCGGCAGCGAGGACGACTGGCAGCGACGCGACGACGGCGCGCTGCTGGGCGAACAGTTCGCCCGCCGGCGCGGTCTGTCCGTCGGCGACAAGTTCGACGCGGTCGGCATCACCGTGCACGTCAGCGGCATCATCCGCTCGCCGTTCCCCCAGGACAACAACGTCGCCTACGTCAAGCTGCCGTTCCTCCAGCGGGCGTCCAAGGTCGGCCTCGGCGTGGTCACCCAGTTCAACGTGCGCGTCGCGTCCGCCGCCGACCTCGACCGCGTGGCGCACGAGATCGACGCCCGCTTCGGCAGCGACCAGCAGCCGACCAACACCCGGCCCGAGAAGGCGTTCTTCGCCGAGACCGCCCGCCAGCTGATCGAGCTGATCGGCTTCACCCGCTGGCTCGGCCTCGGCGCCGTGGCCGCCGTGATCGGGCTGGTCGCCAACTCCGTGCTCCTCGCCGTCCGCGGCCGGGTCAGGGAAAACGCCGTGCTGCGCACCCTCGGCTACCCGGGCCGCGCAATCGCCTGGCTGGTCGTCAGCGAGGGCGGCATGCTCGGCTTGCTGGGCGGCCTGCTGGGCGTCGGCGCCGCCACCGCCCTGCTGCGCTGGCAGGGCATCACCCTCGGCAGCGAGGGCCACACCCTGGCCATCCAACCGGACCCGGCGGTCGTCGCCGCCGGCCTGCTCGCCGCCGTCGGCCTCGGCGTGCTCGCCGCCCTGTGGCCGGCCTGGCGCGCCCTGCGCCAGCCGATCGTCACCTCGCTCCGCTCCTAACCGCCATGCTCCCGTTCTCCTACGCCGTGCGCAACCTGTTCCGCGACAAGCCGCGGCTGCTCCAGACCGTCGGCGGCAGCGCGCTGGTCGTGCTGCTGGTGATGACCGCCACCGCAATGACCGGGGCGATGAAGCGCGTGCTGGCCGCCAGCGGGTCGCCGGCCGGCGTGATCCTGTTAGGGGCCGGCAGCGAGGAGAGCGTGCAGCGCAGCGAGGTGCCGGCGCAGGCGGCCGGGATCGCGGAGGCGGCGGTGGCCGGCGTGGCCGAGCCGCTCGGCGTGCGTGCGGTGTCCCCGGAGATCCACTACATGACCTTCGTCGAGGCCGGCGCCGGCCGGCGCGGCCAGGCGCTGTTCCGCGGCGTCGCCCCGCAGGCGCTGCTCGCCCACCCCCAGGTGCGGGTGGTCGACGGCGGCTTCCCCCGCCCCGGGCAGGTGATGGCCGGCCGCCTCGCCTGGCGCCGGCTCGGCCTGCACGCCGGCGCCCTCAGGCCCGGCGCCCGGATCGTCGCCGACGGCCAGCCGCTGGTGGTCAGCGGGGTGTTCGCCGCGCCGGGAACGGTGATGGAATCCGAGCTGTGGGCGCCGATCGGCGACGTCCGCATGCTGGCCCAGCGCGAGACCGTCTCGTGCGTGGTGCTGCGCATGGAGCGGCCGCAGGACTTCGCCGAGGCCGACCTGTTCACCAAGCAGCGGCTCGACCTCGAGCTGTCCGCCATCCGCGAGAGCGACTACTACGGGCGCCTGAGCACGTTCTTCCGCCCGCTGCGCGTGATGACCTGGCTGACCGCCGCACTGGTCGCCGCCGGCGCCGTGTTCGGCGGCCTCAACACCCTCTACGCCGCGTTCGCCGCCCGCATCCGCGAACTCGCCACCCTCCAGGCCGTCGGCTTCCCACGCCGCGCCCTGCTCCTCAGCCTGGTCCAGGAAAGCACCCTCGCCTGCCTCGCCGGCGCCCTCGCCGCCTCGCTCGCCGCGCTGTGGCTGTTAGACGGTGCCACGGTGCCGTTCTCGATCGGCACCTTCACCCTGGAGGTCACCCCCGGGGTGGCGCTGGCCGGGCTGGCGAGCGGCGCGGCGCTCGGCGTGCTCGGGGCGCTGCCGCCGGCGTGGCGCTGCCTGCGCCCGCCGCTGCCGGTGGCGCTGCGGTCGTCCTGAGCCGGAGATTTCCACCAACCAAACCAACCAACCAACGACCATGAACCGACCCATGACCCTGCTGTTGCCGGCGGCGGCCCTGCTGCTTGCCGGCTGCGAGAAGCAACCACCCGCCGCCGCGGCCGGCCCGGAGCCGGCGCTCGAGGCGGTGTTCCTGGCCGCCGCGCCAGCCGCGGCCAAGCCGATCCACCTCGCCCGCACCACCGCGAAGCCCGGCGACGAGCTGGTCCTGAGCGGCCGCGTGATGGGCGCCGCCGAGCCGTTCGTCGCCGGCCGCGCCGCCTTCGTCCTCGGCGACCCGGAAAAACTCACCCCCTGCAACGAGCACCCCGGGGACCAGTGCGCGACCCCGTGGGACACCTGCTGCGACACCCCCGAGGCGAAACGCGAGGGCACCGCGACGATCCAGGTGTTAGGCCCGGATGGCCGGGTGCTCGCGGCGGCGATCGAGGGGGTGCACGGGCTGCGCAAGCTCAGCCGGGTGGTGGTCAAGGGCACGGTGGCCGAGGGCTCGGGCCCGCAGGCGCTGGTGATCAACGCCACCGGCATCCACGTGGCGCCGTGACCGCCCCCCCCCGGGATCCCGGGCCGTGCCGGTCACCTCACCCGCACCGCGTGCTTCTTCGACAGCCGCAGGACGTCGCCGGGCCGGAGGGTGACGGTTGCGTTGGGGTCGTCGAGCCTTGCGCCGTTGAGCTGCACCGCGCCGGCGGTGACGAACTGCCTGCGGATCTCGCCGTTGGACTTGGGCAGGCCGAACACGGTGGCGAAGACGTGCGCGGCCAGCGCCACCACGGTGAGGCCCGCCGGCAGCTCCGTCAGTGCCAGTTCCGGCAGCTCCGCCGCCGCGAGGTCCCTGCGCGAGAACCGGGTGTCCCAGTCGGCCCGCGCCGCGGCGGCGGCGGCGGGGTCGTGGTAGCGGGCGGTGAGCCGCTCGGCCAGGTCCTTCTTGGCCTCCATCGGGTGACCGGCCGGGTCGCGCCCGGCGCCCAGCAGGAGCTGGTAGTAGCGGTCCATCAGCTCGTCGGACAGGCTCATCAGCTTGCCGAACATCTCGGCGGGCGGGTCGCTCACGGCGACGTAGTTGCCGTATGACTTGGACATCTTGCGCACCCCGTCGAGCCCCTCGAGCAGGGGCATCAGCACCGCCACCTGCGGCGGCTGCCCGTGCGCCTTCTGCAGGTCGCGCCCGACGAGGATGTTGAACAGCTGGTCGGTGCCGCCGATCTCGACGTCGGCGCGGACCTCGACCGAGTCCCAGCCCTGCATGATCGGGTACTGGATCTCGTGCAGGCGCACCTCCTGCGCGGCGTCGATCCGGGTGTGGAAGTCCTCCCGCTGCAGCATCTGCTGGAGGGTGACCTGCGAGTTGAGCCGCAGCACCTCCTCGTAGCTCATCCGGCGGAACCAGTCGCCGTTGAACACGACCTCGGTGCGCCCGCGCTCGAGCACCTTGAACGCCTGCGTGGTGTAGGTCTCCGCATTCGCAAGGACCTCGTCGCGGGTCAGCGGCGGGCGGGTCGCCGAGCGGCCGGACGGGTCGCCGACGGTCGCCGTGAAGTCGCCGATGATCAGCACCGCCTGGTGGCCGAGCTGTTGGAACTGGCGCAGCTTCTCGAGCGCCACGGTGTGGCCGAGGTGGATGTCGGGCGCGGTCGGGTCGACCCCGAGCTTGACCCGCAGCGGCCGGCCCGCGTCCAGCCTGTCGGCGAGTTCCCCGGCGCTGATCACGCGGGTGGTGCCGGCGGTCAGGAGTTGCAGCTGCTCGGCGGTCGTCACGCCGCGGGATTACGGCACCCGGCGGCCAGTGGCAAGGGCGGATGGCGGCCCGCGCGGCGCCTGCAATGTCCCGCGCCCCCTGGCCGTATCCGCCGATCATGCGCACGATGCTGCTCCCGATCCTCGCCGCGGCCGCCATGGCATTGCCCGCCGCCGCCGAACCCCGGGTGGAAACGCTGGCGATCGGCGCCGCCGCCCCGGACTTCTCGCTGCCCGGCACCGACGGCCGGACCTGGCGGCTGGCCGACTTCGCCGACGCCAAGGTGCTGGTGGTCGTGTTCACCTGCAACCACTGCCCCGACGCCCGCGCCGCCAGCGGCCGGATCCGCGCGCTCGACGAGTCGTTCCGCGACCGCGGCGTGCGCGTGGTCGCGATCTCCGGCAACGACCCGCTCGCGCTGCGACTCGACGAGACCGGCTACTCGGTGTGGGGCGACTCGTTCGAGGAGATGAAACACCACGCCCGCGAGCACCAGTGGGCCTTCCCCTACCTCTACGACGGCGACACCCAGGCCGCCACCAAGGCCTACGGCGCCCAGGCGACACCCCACGCGTTCGTCTTCGACGCCGCGCGCCGGCTGCGCTACACCGGCCGGCTCGACGACGGCGGCCGCAACCCCGCCGCGCCCGCCAAGAGCCAGGCCCGCGACGCGATCGAGGCGGTCCTCGCCGGCCGCGACCCGGACCCCGCCACCACCCGCCCGGTCGGCTGCTCGACCAAGTGGGCGTGGAAACGCGACAGCGTCCAACAGGACAACGAGGCGTGGGCCGCCCGGCCGGTCGAGCTCGCCGAGCTCGACGCCGCCGGCGCCGGCAAGCTGCGCGCCAACCCCTCCGGCAACCTGCGCCTGGTCAACCTGTGGATGCTCGGCTGCACCCCGTGCCTCGCCGAGTTCCCCGACCTGGTGGACACCTACCGCCGCTTCCAGGGCCGCCCGTTCGAGCTGGTCACGATCAGCATCGACCCGCCCGCCGACCACGCCAAGGCCCTCGAGCTGCTGCGCCGGAACCACGCCGCCGTGGCCGACCACACCGCGGCGGCGCTCGCAAAGGAGGGCCGCGCGACCAACAACTTCCGCTTCACCGGCGATCCGGACGCCCTCGCCAAGGCGCTCGACGACGAGTGGAACGGCGCGCTCCCCCACAGCCTGCTCGTCGCCCCGGGCGGCGCCGTCGTCTGGCGCCACACCGGCCGCGTCAACCCGGTCGAGCTGCGCCGCGCAATCGTCAGCTGGCTCGACCGCAACGGCTGAGCCTGGATTCGGGGATGAAAACCACGGATTGCTCGGATTGCACGGATGTTGAATGAGTTGCGATGGACGGCGGATTCATCCGGCAGGTGAACTGGCGAGGGGAACCAAGCCGCTCCGAAACCCGCGTAATCCGCAATCATTCTTCGCCCTCCGGGCTACGAATGACAGGTCCGCGGTCCGGCATGTTCCTTTCCAGGCTGAGCTGCGGGAGCGGTCGCCGCGCGCCCCTGATCCCGCTCCTTGCATCGCGCCGCGCGCGTCGCCATCCTCACGCCGTGATCCACCCCACGGCGATCGTCTCCCCGCACGCCCAACTCGCCCCCGACGTCGAGGTCGGCCCCTGGTGCGTGATCGGCCCGGACGTCGTGCTCGGGCCCGGCTGCCGCCTGCACCCGCACGTGGTGATCGAGGGCCCGGCCAGCTTCGGCGCCGGCAACGAGCTGTTCCCCTTCGCCGTGGTCGGCGGCAAGTCGCAGGACCTCAAGTATGCCGGCGAGCCGACCCGCCTCGAGGTGGGCGACCACAACGTGTTCCGCGAGTTCTGCACCGTCCACCGCGGCACCACCCCGGAAACCCCCACCCGCATCGGCTCCCACAACCTGTTCCTCGCCTACTCCCACGTCGCCCACGACTGCCAGCTCGGCAACCACGTGATCCTCTCCAACAACGGCACCCTCGGCGGCCACGTGCTGGTCGGGGATTACGCGATCCTGTCCGGCCTCAGCGCCGTCCACCAGTTCTGCCGGATCGGCGAACACGCGCTCGTCGGCGGCTGCTCGCGGATCATCCAGGACATCCCCCCGTTCATGATCGTCGCCGGCAACCCCGCCGCCACCCGCGGCCTCAACAAGGTCGGCCTCGAGCGCCGCGGGTTCTCCGCCGACGACATGCGCGCGCTGCGCACCGCCTGCAAGCGCCTGTTCCTCCACAAGGAACTCAACCTCGGCCAGGCACTCGCCACCCTGCGCCTCGACCCCGCCGCCCAAAACCCCCACGTCGCCCGCCTCGTTGCCTTCATCGAGGCCAGCCCGCGCGGGGTGACCCGCTAGAGCGCCCCGCCTCAGTTCCCCCACCAGCCGAACACCACCGGCGGCACGATGATCCGCACGTTGCCGCCGCCCCGCCGGCTCTCGCTCTGCTCGACCGCCGTCACCACGTCGTCCGCAAACTCGACCCGGGTCTTGCCCCGCTCCTCCTGGGTCACGTGCGACAGCCGCTGATAGACCACGCCGGTCAGCGGGTCGGGCACCGCCACGTAGTGCTTCACCTCCTCGTAGTCGATGAACTCCCAGCTGCCGCTCTGCCCCTTGCCGGTCCGCCGCACCTGCGTCCTGGTCGGCTGCCCGAGCGACTCGGCCACCTCGGCCAGCGTCATCCCCACCGCCACCTCCCGCGCCGCGATCAGCTTCTTGACCTCCTGCTGCCGCTGATAGAGCTGCTTCAGCCCGGCCACGAAGTCCGCGTCCTCCCACGTCGCCTTGAACGCCCACGGCGGCACCCAGCCCGCAATCCCGTCCCGCGTCCCCTGCCCCCGCACCCGGTACGCCCGCTCGGTCAGCGCCTCCAGCTTGACCTTCTGGTCCGCCTTCAGCGTCCCCAGCCGGTGCCGCCCGGCCTTGTCCGAATACACCGGCGCCTCCTTCACCACCACCAGCTCGAACGACTCGTCGAAATGCCGGTCCAGATAGACGACGTCCGGGTCCTGCTCCAGCAGCCCGCCCTCGCGCGCCTTGCGGATCTGCCCCGCCGCCGGCCACGCCAGCCCCACCACCAGCACCAACCCCATCAGCGCCCGTTTCATTGCCCCACCATAACCGCTCCCGCCCAAAACGGAAGCCACTTCCAATCCCCGCCCCGCCCCCCAAGCACACACCCCGCCCACCACCACCCCGGAACGCCACCGCCACCCGCCACCAAGCGCCCACCCCCAGCCCCCCGCGCTTGACCTACCGACCGGTTGGTAGCACACTCGCGGCATGCCTCGAGTGAACGACCCGGCGGGGATGCGGCGGCGGATCGTGGCGGCGGCGGGGGAGGAATTTTCCCGGCGCGGCTACCGGGCGGGGAGCCTGAACGCGATCGTGGCGGCGGCGGGGGTGACGAAGGGGGCGTTGTTTCACCATTTTGCGGGCAAGCTGGGGTTGCTCGAGGCGTGGCTCGACCAGGAGGTGGCGCCGGCGCTGCGGCAGCACTGGATCGAGCCGCTGGCGGCGGTCGACGACCCGGTGGCGGGGCTGCGGCGGTTGTTGGAGGCGGAGCTGGCGCGGGTGGAGGCGGCCGGGCCCGAGGGCGCGCTGCGCCACGGCTGCCGGCTGGCCAACCTGGCGGCGGACGCGGCGGGGGTCGACGAGGCGGTGCGCGCCAGGCTCGCCGCGCTCTACGCCGAGTGGCGCGCTGCGGTGGCCGCCGCCCTCGCGCGCGGCAAGGCCGCGGGCAACGTGCACCCGCAGGTGGTGGCCGACGACGAGGCCGCGTTCCTGGTCGCGGCGCTGGCCGGGATCGCGACCACCGCCAAGCCGGCCCGCGACGCCAGCCTGTGGCGCGCGGCGTTCCGCGCCGCCGCCGCCTACCTCGACACCCTCCGCGCCCCGTAGCGCCCGTGGGCGGAACCCGGGATCGCCGGCAACTGGAGGCGGCACAGGTTCCACCTCCATGTCCTCAAACGACCTGGGGCCGGAGGACCCAGTCCGCTCGGCATCGCCTGGCGCCAACAAACCCATCCGGCCAACCTCGATCCTCCTTGACCCGTTGTCCCGCGAGGACAAGACTGCTCCACCGAACGCCAACGGCGGGATTTGCCCTTCCGGGCTGGCTTTGCAGGTGTTATTTCCCGAGGGGCACGTTGCGCGGCATCTTCCGCCAAGCGGGCTGGCCCTGGCCTCCCTGAAGCAATGAGATACCCGATCCTTATCCACAAGGACCCCGATTCCGATTACGGCGTGACCGTGCCGGATCTACCCGGTTGCTTTTCGGCCGGGGCGACGACCGACGAGGCGCTCACCAATGCCATCGAGGCCATCGAGTGTCACGTCGAAGGGCTGATGATCGACGGCGAGCCAGTTCCGCGAGCGCGCACGATCGAATACCACCGTTCGAAGAGGGCATTCCGTGGGGGAACTTGGGCACTGGTGGACGTGGACGTGTCGAAGCTTTCCGGCAAGGCGAAGCGGGTCAACATCACCTTGCCCGAACGGCTGTTGTCGCAGATCGATGACTATGCGGCGCGACACGGCGGCACGCGCTCGGGTTTGTTGGCGCATGCGGCGCTGGAGTACGTCGCCGGGCACGAGGAACGGTGAAGCGAACAAGTCGCGGATGTCACCCGCCCCCAAGCCCTGCAGATGCCAAGCAACCACTGAGCAATCGCGGGCGGTGACATCGCTCGCACGTTGGGCCAGAGAGAATGTCGCTCAATCGAGTCCCCGTGACTGACCCGGCGGGTGGAACCCGGGGGACCCGGGACAGCCATCGATTGCCCGTCCCTTGATGGGGTCACGCCGGGGATGCGTCGTGGGGGGTGGCGAGGGCATGGCGCAGCTTGGCGACGAGCCCGTCGTAGTGGGATCCCTGCCAGTAGACGCGGCCGCAGGCCTGGCACTGGAAGAAACGGTGGTAGAAGGCCTTGGTCTTCGGCTCGAGCCGGTGCCACACCTGTTCCCTGGGCGCCGGGCGGATCAGGCCGTTGCAGCGCAGGCAGCGGCTGAGCGGCCGGACCCGGTCGCCGAGCCGGAAGCGCCGCAGCACCTCGAGCACCTGGGCATCCGGGGCATCCGCCCGCACCCAGTGGCCGTTGGCGATCCGTTTCTGGTGGAGCAGGCGGCGGTCGCGGGTGAGCACGATCCGCGTCTCCCGCTCGGCGATTGCCGCGACCTCGGCGTCGGTGAAGTCGTTGCGGTAGAGGGTGTCGAAGCCCAGCAGGCGGAGCCACGCCGCGAGCTTGCCGAGGTTGACGTCGAGCACGAACCGGCACGCGTCGAGCGGGGGCCGCAGCAGCGTGGCGAGCGGCCCGAGGTCGAGGCGCGTGAAGTGGGGGAACACCGCCACCCGGTCGCCGTCGGAGAGGCCGAACCCGAAGCCGACCGGCGCGCCCGCGGCGAGGATCAGGCCGACCTCGGTGTGCGGGACGCCCTGGGCCTCGATCGCGTCCTTGACCGCCGGCCGGCCGCGGAACCGGTAGGCTCGCTCACGCTCCGCCGCGCCCGCCCGCAGCAGCTCGTCGAGCTCGCCGTAGAAGCGGAACCACGCGGTCCTCGCGCCGCTCCCGTCCATTGCCCCGGAGATACGCCCGGGGCGGCGGGCCCGCAAGCGGATCGCGCCGGGTCGCCAGCCCGGCCGGCCGCCAGTTGCCACCTTGCCATGCTCGCCGCGGGCGGTGCATACTGGCCGTGCCGATGAAGGAAACGCTGGCCGAATTCGAGCGCTGGGCGGCGGACGTGATCTTCGGGCGCGCCCGCGGCTTCCGCGCCGCCCTGACGCGGCTGGCAATGCGCGGGCTCTCGGGCATCTACCGCGCGGTCGTCCAGCTGCGCCTGCGCCTCTACCGCAGGGGGATGATCCGCCAGCGCCACCTCGGCACCCAGGTGATCAGCATCGGCAACCTGACCGTCGGCGGCACCGGCAAGACGCCGGTCGTCGAGCTGTTCGCCCGCGAGCTGCGCGCCCGCGGCCGGCGGGTCGCCGTGCTCAGCCGCGGCTACAAGAGCCGCCGGCTGCCCAAGCCCCAGCAGTGGACGTCGCGCCGGACCGCGGCCCCGCTGCCCGCCGAGCTGATGCCCAAGCTGGTGAGCACCGGCGAGGGCCCGCTGCTCGACTCCAAGCACGCCGGCGACGAGCCGTTCATGCTCGCCGCCAACCTGCCCGACGTCGCGGTGATCGTCGACAAGGACCGCGTCAAGGGCGGCCTGTTCGCGGTCCGCGAGCTCGGCTGCGACACCCTGATCCTCGACGACGGGATGCAGTACCTCGACCTCGGCCACGCGCTCGACGTGGTGCTGGTCGACACCAAGGCGCCGTTCGGCACCGAGGCCCTGCTGCCGCGCGGCACGCTGCGCGAGCCGCCCCGCAACCTCCGGCGCGCGAGCTACCTGTTTCTAACGAAGTGCGACGGCTCGCCCAACGACGAGCTGATCCGGCGGCTGCGCCGCTACAACCAGGTGGCCGAGGTCATCGAGTGCGCGCACCGGCCGCGCTACCTCCAGGACCTGTTCACCGGCGAGCGCCGGGAACTCCCGTTCCTCGCCGGCAAATGGGTGGCCGCGATCAGCGGCATCGCGGTGCCCGAGGGGTTCGAGCGCAAGCTCGAGGAACTCGGCGCGCACGTCGAGATCCGGCGCCGCTTCTCGGACCACCACCGCTACTCGCGCCGCGAGATCGACCGCTTCATGGACCGCTGCGTCGAGCGCGACATGCAGCTGATCGTCACCACCGAGAAGGATGCGGTGCGCTTCCCGCGCCCGAGCGAGATCCACGTTCCGGTCTACTTCCTGCGCATCGAGGTCGAGATCCTGCGCGGCCACGCGGTGTGGCAGCGGCTGATCGACCGCCTGTGCAGCTCGGCGGCCACCGGCGACCCGCTGCTGCGGCTGCGCGATGCGGTGGGCACCTGAGCGGCGCGCACCGCGGCCCCCTGCCGGGCGGGCCGGTGGCATCTCGCCCCTTGCGCCGGCCGGCTGCGCCTGTTACGGATCGTTCTTGACCGGCCGGCTCCCGCCCAGCGGTGGCCCGGCCCCCGGCCGCCGGCCGCCCGGCTTCCGCAGCCCGTTTCCACCGACCCCGTACAATGCAAGCAAAAAACCACCCGGCGGAAGCGCGTGCCGCCGGCCCCCCCCCGTTCGCGACCGCGGTCGCCGCCGCCTGCTGGCTGGTCCTGTGCTGCGCCCCGGGCGCGCCCGCCGAGGTCGTGATCAACGAGTTCCTCGCCGACAACAAGGACGGCCTGCGCACCAAGGCCGGCGCCGCCGCCGATTGGATCGAGCTGGCCAACACCGGCGCCACCACCGCCGACGTCGGCGGCTGGTGGCTGACGGACAAGCCCGGCGTGCCGCAGCAGTGGCGGATTCCGGACGGCACCACGATCGCGGCCGGCGGCTATCTGGTGGTGTTTGCGGACAGCTCGCCGGTGGCGGTGGTCGACGGCGAGCTCCATGCCAACTTCAGCCTCTCGAAGGACGGCGAGTTCCTGGCGCTGTTCCAGCCCGACGGGACGACCGTGGCCAGCCGGTTCGCGCCCTATCCGCCGCAGGTGCAGGACGTCTCCTACGGCCTCGGGCCGCTCCAGGAACGCCCCCTCGTCGGCGCCGGCACCGCGCTGCGCTACCGGGTCCCGAACGCCGCCGGCACCGCGCCGTGGACCGCCGCCTCCGGGGCGCTGGGCTTCAGTTCGGGGGTCGGCACGTTCACCACCCGCTACTACGAGATCAGCCGCTGGGCGGCGCGGTCGATCGACGACGTGGACGAGGCGGAGACGATGATCTCAGACAGCCGCTACTGGAGGACGGACCGCCCCTATCCGCTCGTCGGAACCTACGCGACGATCGACTTCCACGGCACCGATGACTCCGGCTACTTCACCGGCAACGTGCCGTTCCCCGGCCACTCGTACGCCGGGGAGGACCGCAACCGCTTCGTGCTGGTGGCCGAGGGCGGGATCAGCGTGCCGTCCGCCGGGCAGTGGACGTTCGCGGTGGGCAGCGACGACGGATTCCGCCTCCGGATCAGCGGCCACGGCGTCAACTTCGTGTCCGAGTTCCGCGGCGTGCGCGGCTTCGCCACCACCCTGGCCACCTTCAACTTCCCGGCCGCCGGCGTCTACGACCTGCGCCTGATCTACTTCGAGAACAGCGGCGGGGCCTCGCTCGAGTTCTCCGCCGCCCCGGGCTTCCAGGAATCGTTCAGCCTGCAGCAGTTCAGCCTCGTCGGCGACCCCGCGGGCGACATCCTCCACGCCGGGGCGATCGGCGCGCTGGTGGACACCGACGTGTCGGCGAAGATGAAGAACGTCAACACCCGCCTCGACGCGGAGTGGCAGTTCACCCTCGCCGAGCAACCGGCCGCGGGCGACACGCTCACCCTGCGCATGCGCTGCGCCGACGGCTTCAGCGCCGCGCTCAACGGCACGCCGCTCGCCGCCCTCAACACGCCCTCGCCGCTGGTCTGGAACAGCACCGCCACCGCCACCCGCACCCCGGAGCAGGCGATGCAGTGGCTCTCCTACACGCTGCCCGCCTCCGCGCTGGCCAGCGGGCCCAACACCCTCGCGGTCGTCGCGCTCAACGATGCCGTCAGCGACCCAGACTTCCTGGTCGCGCCGCAGCTCGGGTGGCGCCCGGCGGCCAGCATCCCCGCATTCTTCCAAGACGCAACGCCCGGCGCCGCCAACGCCGACGCCCGCACCGCGCCCACCCCGGTCGTCACCGCCAGCGAGCCGCGCGGCTACAAGACCGGCTCGTTCAGCGTCGCCCTCGCCTGCCCCGACCCCGCGGCCGAGATCCGCTACACCACGGACGGCAGCGTGCCCGGCACCGGGTCCACCCGCTACACCGGCCCGTTCACCATCTCCCGCACCACCACCCTGCGCGCCGCCGTGGTCGACCCCCTGAGCGTGCGCCAGAACGTCACCACGGTGAGCTGGCTGTTCCTCAACGACATCCTCCAACAGGGATCCTCCCCGCCCGCCGGATGGCCCGCCAACCGCGCGGTCAACAACCACGTGATGGAATACGGATTGCGCCAGGAGATCGTCAACGGGGACTCCGCGCGCCTGCGCGCGGGGATCACCAACGCGATCCCCTCGATCTCGCTGGTGACCGACCTCGCCAACCTGTTCAACGCCCAGAGCGGCATCTACGTCAACCCGGACAACGACGGCATCGCGTGGGAACGCCCCGTTTCCGTCGAGGTCATCGACCCGGTCCGGGGCCCCGGCTGGGAGTTCCACATCGACGCCGGCCTGCGCATCCGCGGCGCCTACAGCCGCAGCTCGGGCAACCCCAAGCACTCGTTCCGCCTCGTCTTCCGCTCCGCCTACGGCGAGGGCAAGCTGCGCTTCCCGCTGTTCGAGGACGAGGGCGCGGCCGAGTTCGACAAGGTCGACCTGCGCACCTCCCAGAACTACTCGTGGGCGTTCGAGAACAGCACCCAGGAAACGTTCGTGCGCGAGACGTTCTCGCGCGACTCGCAGCGCGACATGGGCATGCCCTACACCCGCAGCCGCTACTACCACCTCTACCTCAACGGCCAGTACTGGGGGCTCTATCAGACCCAGGAGCGCGGCGACGCCGACTTCGCGGAGACCTACCTCGGCGGCGACGAGGACGACTGGGACTGCATCAAGACCAGCCACCCGGGCTACACGATCACCGCCAACAACGGCAACTTCGACGCCTACCACGCGCTGCACAACATCGCCATCAACCAGGGCTTCGCCGGCGCCTACTCCAACAACTACTTCCGCGTCAGGGGCCTCAACCCGGACGGCACCCCCAACCCCGCCTACCCGGTCTACCTGGACGAGGACAACCTGATCGCCTACATGCTGACCGCCTACTACACCGGCGACCCCGACTCGCCGATCTCGATCTGGGGCGGGTTCCCCAACAACATCTACGCGCTCTACGACCGCGCCGCGCCCGGCGGCTTCAAGTGGCTGCGCCACGACGCCGAGCACTCGCTGGGCGCCCACGGCAGCTACCAGGTGGGCTGCGACACGACCACCGCCGGCAGCGGCTTCAACACCAGCGACAAGTTCAACCCCGCGACGCTCCACCAGCGGCTGTGCCTGCACCCGAACTACCGCCTGCGCTTCGCCGACCTGGCGCAGAAGCACCTCTACGGCGACGGCGCGCTGACCCCGGCCCGGTCCCAGCAGCGGTTCCGCAGCCGGATGAACGAGATCGACCTGGCGATCATCGGCGAGTCCGCCCGCTGGGGCCGCGGCAAGACCCGCGACGCCACCTGGCTGCCGACCTGCAACGCGGTGGTCAACACCTACCTGGCGCAGCGCCGCGACATCATCATCGGCCACTTCCGCACCCGCGGCTGGTTCCCCGGGATCAACGCGCCCGCCTACTCGGTGATGAACACCACGGTGGTCCCGGGCCACCTGCTGCGGGTGACCGGCGCGGGCACCTTCTACTACACCACCGACGGCTCGGACCCGCGCCTGCCCAACGGCTCGGTCAACCCCGCCGCCGTGCCGGCCGCCTCGAGCACCGACATCCTGGTCACCGGCGACGTCACGATCAAGGCGCGGGCGCTCAGCGGCAGCGTGTGGAGCGCGCTGGCGGAGAACGCGCTGGCGATCGAGCGCCCGCCGATGGACTACGCGAAGCTGCGCGTCTCCGAGCTGATGTACGCGCCGCCGGCGCCCGCCGCCGGCAGCCCCTACACCGCCGACGACTTCGCCTGGCTGGAGCTGCGCAACACCGGCCTGGCGCCGCTCGACCTCGGGGGCGTGTGCTTCGCCTCCGGCATCACGCACACGTTCGCGCCGCTGGTGCTCGCGCCCGGCGCGCGGCTGGTGCTGGCCAAGAACCCCGCCGCGTTCGCCGCCCGCCACCCCGCCGACGGAGTCACCCTGGTCGCCTGGACCGACGGCAACCTCGCGCGCTCCGGCGAGACGCTGGCGCTCGTCGACCCCCAGGGAAACAACATCCTCACCTTCACCTACTCGCGCCTGTGGCACCCGGAAACCCACAACACCGGGCGGGCGCTGGTGGCCGTCGACCTAACCGCCGCCGAGCCGCTCTGGAGCACCGCCGGCAACTGGTGCGCCGGCCGCGCGCCCGGCACCCCCGGGCTGCCCGAGCCGCCGCTGGTGGCCGGCGTCCACGTCACCCCCGACCGCCAACTGGTGATGGAGACCGCCGGGCTGGAGGGCTGCGCCGCCGAGCTGTGGTTCTCGCTGGACCTCGCCACCTGGGCGCCGTGCGACCCCGCCGCGTGGTCGCAGGCCGGCGGCGTGTTCACCGTCGACCTGAACCACCCGTCGCTGCCCGCCGGCGAGCTGCCCTACTTCCAGGTCCGCGTGGTCGACGCCCCGCCGCCCGACTACGCGGCGCTGCGCGTCTCCGAGCTGATGTACGCCCCGCCCGCGCCCGCCGCCGGCAGCCCGTTCGCCGCCGAGGACTTCGCCTGGCTCGAGCTGCACAACACCGGCGACCAGCCGCTGGACCTCGCGGGCGTGCGCTTCGTGGCCGGCATCACCCACACGTTCGCCCCGCTGGTGCTCGCGCCCGGCGCGCGGATGGTGCTGGCCAAAAACCCCGCCGCGTTCGCCACCCGCCACCCCGCCGACGGCATCACCGTGGTCGCATGGGACGACGGCACGCTCGCCCGCACCGGCGAAACGCTCGCGCTCGTCGAGCCGGGCGGCGACACCATCCTCGCGTTCGCCTACTCCAGCAAGTGGTTCCCCGCAACCCTCGACACCGGCAGGACACTCGTGCCGCTCAACCCCGCCGCCCCGCTGCCGCTCTGGAGCACCGCCGGCAACTGGCGCGCCGGCAGCGTGCCGCTCGGCACCCCAGGCCTGCCCGAGCCGCCGCTGGTCACCGGCGTCCACGTCACCCCGGGCCGCCAGCTGGTCATGGAAACCACCGGCCTCGAGGGCCACGTCGCGCTGTGGTTCTCCCAGGACCTCGGCGCATGGGCGCCCTGCGACCCCGCCGCATGGTCCGAAACCGGCGGCGTGTTCACCGTCGACCTGCAGCACCCCTCCCTGCCCCCCGCCGCCGACCACGGGTTCTTCCAGCTCCGCTCCGCCAACTGAAACCGGATCCATCCCCCAGGCCCACCCGCCCGCCCCATGAACGCCTCCGCCCCGCTGCTCCTCGCCGCCCTCGCCACCGCCGCCCACGGCGCCGGCGTGATCCTCCCGGCATGGTCCTGGTCGACCAGCTTCCTCGAGCCGGTCGCCGGCCAGGCGGTCATCAACGAGTGCTTCACCAGCTGCTGGGACCTCAGCGACCTAACAGGCCTGGAGCCGGGCAAGCCGGTCGAGGTGGCGCTGACGTTGAGCGAGGAGCTGGTGTGGTCGGGGGCGTTCCGGGCGGATGCGGGGGAACTGGAGCTGGCGTTCCTGGCGACGGTGGAGCTGGCGGCCGGGGCGTTTCGAGCGGACCTTGAGCAGTCTCACCGGCGGGAGGTGCCCGGGTTCGAGCCGCCGGGCGGGTCGAGCATTGCGGGGAGCCAGCGGCTGAGCGGGCCCACGGTGCTGTCGTTCATCGTTCCCTGGGGCACCGACCTCGGGAGCGTGACGGTGGCCTTGACCGACCGCTCGCAGGTCTCGGGGACCAACGCGGTGTTCGAGGCGTCGTCGATCAGCTCGGTCGACGCCGTGATCACCACCCGCTCGGTCCCCGAACCGGCGGCCGCCACGCTCGCACTCGCCGGCCTCCTCGGGCTGCTCGCCACCCCGCGCCGCCGCCGGGAGGGCTGTTAGAACGGGGCCGGCGCGGCCGCCCACCCTGGGTCCGGGAATGAAAACCACGGATTACCCTGGAAACGGGAACAGGAACCGGGGATTACGAGGATTACGAGGATGATCAAAGGGTTGCGAACCAGCTTCCGATCATCCGTTGGGTGTGGGCATCACGCTTGCCAACTCATTCTGAATCAACGTAATCCCCGCAATCCCCGGTTCTCATTTCCGAGTTCAGGGTAAACCGCGCAATCATTCTTCGCCCTCCGGGCTACGAATGACAGGTCCGTGGTTCGGCATGTTCCCCCTTGGGTTCACTCCTCCTGGGCGGGGGGCGGGGCGGCGCCGGAGGCGAGGTTCTTGAGCAGCCAGGCCATGTTCCTGCCGAGGACCCGCATCGTCTGCATCCCCTCCTCGTCGGTGCGGACGTCATCGGGGCAGGTGCCGTGGACGGAGTTCCAGTATTGCGAGGAGACGACCGGCATCTGGTTGATCATGAAGTACTTGTTCAGGCGGTCGAACGCCGCGCTGGCGCCGCCGCGGCGGCAGGAGACGACGGCGGCGGCCGGCTTGTGCCTGAACCGCTCGCCGGCGGAGAAGAACGCGCGGTCCAACAGCGCGCACAGGGCGCCGTTGGGGCCGGCGTAGTGGACGGGCGAGCCGACGATGATGCCATCGGCGGCGCTCATGGCGGCGACCAGTTCGGGCAGCAGGTCGTCCTGGACGACGCACTCCCTGGTGTCGGCGCACTGGTAGCAGGCGGCGCAGCCGTGCACGGCGTCGTGGCCGAGCTGGAGGATCCGGGTTGCGATCCCCTCCTTTTCCAATGCCGCGGCGACCTCTGACAGCGCGGTGAACGTGCATCCGTCGTCGTGCGGGCTTCCGTTGATCAGCAGGACTTTCATTGCGTGCTCGTTGGTGCACCACGGTGAGCGGCCGGCCACCGGGCGCCGCGGTGCACGCCGCGGTGGCTGCGCCCGCGGCCCCCTTGGCGGAGCGGCAGGCGGGGGCAGGGATAGCGCCTGGCGGGCGGCCTCCGCAAGGCAATCCGGCGGGGCGCCCCGGCGGGTCACTCGTGGCCGTCGTGCCTGCGCAGCAGCGCGACGATGTCGGCGTAGCCCAGTTGCTTCGCGCAGTGCAGGGGGGTTTGGCCGTCCTTGTTCCTCGGGTTGACGCCGGCCTTGTGGTCCAGCAGCAGTTGCACGACCTCCTCGTCGCAGGCGGCCACCGCATCGTGCAACGGCGTCTGTTGGTGGTGGTCCCTGGCATCGGCGTCGGCCTCGTGGGCCAGCAGCACCTCCACGACCTGCTCGTGGCCGGCCGCCGCCGCCAGGTGCAGCGGGGTGGCGCCCTCCCCGGTCCGGGGGTCGACGCCGGCGCGGCGTGCGAGCAGCGCCTCGACGATTTCCGCGGACCCGCGCTCCGCCGCCGCGTGCAGGGCGGTCGTGCCGTCCGCGTCGCGGGCATCGGGGTCGGCGCGGTGGTCGAGCAGCACCTCGACGACCTGCCGGTGGAGGGCGAACGCCGCGCGGTGCAGGGCGGTCTCGCCGCGGTCGTCCGCGGCATCGACGTCGGCCCGGTGGGCCAGCAGCGCCTCGGCGAGTTCCGCGCGGCCCAGGCGCGCCGCCCAGTGCAGCGGCGTCACGCCGTCCCCGGAGGGGGTGTCGGCCGCGGCCCCCCGTTCTAACAGCATCTCCACCAGCTCGCCGTCGCCGGCGAACACCGCGCAGCTGAGGGGCGTCAGTCCGTGCTTGTCGCGGGCATTGACGGCGGCGTTGCGGGCCAGCAGCAGGGCCGCCACCTCCCTGCGGTTCGCTGCCGCGGCCTGGTGCAGGGGGGTGGTGCCGTGGTTGTCCCTGGCATTGGCGTCGGCCTTGCGGGCCAGCAGCGCCTCCACCGCCCCGATGCGGCCTGCGCCGGCCGCGAGGTGCAGGGCGGTCGCGCCGTCGCCGGTCCGGGCGCCGGCCGCGGCCCCCTTGGCCAGCAGCGCCTCGACCACTCCGCGGTGGCCGTTCTGCGCCGCCCAGTGCAGGGGCGTGAAGCCGCGCGCGTCGTCCTTGGCCCCGACGTCGGCCGCGGCTGCCAGCAGCAAGGCGACGACCTCCCCGTGGCCTTCCTGCGCCGCCAGGTGCAGGGGCGTGAAGCCGCCGGCACCGTCCCTGGCATCGACCCCGGCCTTGGCGGCCAGCAGCACCTTCACCACCTCCGTGTGGCCGCCGAACGCCGCGCAGTGCAGCGGGGTCCAGTCCCGGTTGCCCTCGTCCGTGCGGGAAACGGCCGCCGGCCTGCCCGCAAGCAGCTTCCTGACCGCCTCCGCGTCGCCGCGCCCGGCCGCGTCATGGAGCGCGCCGCACCAGCCGCCGCCGGCCGCCAGCAGCATGGCCAGCGCAACCGCCGCGCCCGGCGAGGCCCGGCCACGGTGCAGCCGGCCGCGGCGCGGGTGCCGCCCCCCGCGCCCCCGCGGCCTGCTGGTTGCCACCGGCCGGTTCCTCACTTGCCGCCGACCAGCTTGTCGAACGCCGCCACCGGCAGCGCCGGCGTGGTCGTGAACGCGATGCCCGTCGCCTTGCACAAGGCCACCGAGGCCTTCAGCGCCTCGTCCACGCCCGGAAACTCCGCGATCGCCAACAGGTCGGTCGGCCCCATCGTGATGTAGACGGCCCCGAGCTTGCCGCCACATTGTTGGATGATCCTGGTGGCCTTGGCGGTCCTCGCCGCGCTGATCTCCTTGACCGCGTCCACCGAGTACTTCCCGGTCATGATGAATGTCGTCATGGTGTTGCCTCCCGTTTTGGATGCAGCTTCACCACGCCACAGGCGCCGGCGAACGTCAACTGGAAACCATGGCGCGGCGCCATGCGCGGGCGCCGGGGGCAGCGCCGACCCGCCTACGGCTTGGCTTCCGGCGCGGCGGCGCGCACCATCTTCACCTCGACCGGCTCGGGCGTCTCGATCGTGACGACCAGCGTGTCGTCGTCCACCAGGTGGTGGCGCACGCGCACGGAGCCCTCGGTGCCGTCGCCGGTCATGAACTTGATCTCGGCCACCGCGTCGCCCCCGTCGAGCGTCCACTTGCCAAGCGCCGCGCCGCCGCGGTTGTCGGCGCCCACCAGGTAGACGTCGCCGGTCCCCGGGTGGCGCCCCACCAGCATCATCGATTCCATCCCGCGGGCCTTGGTCGTCGCCTCGATCAGCGTGTCCTCGAACCGCCAGGCATAGGTGGTCTTGACCTTCTCGCCCTTGGTCTCGGCATCGACCCAGGTGCCCAGCATCCGGTCCCAGCCGGAACCGCGCACCAGTTCACCGAGGTTTCCGGCCAGCGCCGACGACGACACGCCCGCCAGCAGCGCCAGCGCGAACAACGGGATTGAGCAGCGTTTCATGACCCCTCATGGATACCCGCCCGGCCGCCCGATGCAAGGGCTGTTAGCCTCCCGGCCCGGCGCCCCCGTGATCAGCGGCCGCGGCCCCGCCCGGAGGCCGGCCAAGGGGAGGCCCCGGGGCCGCCATCCTCACCGCTGCCCGCAGACCAGCGTGCGCTGGCCGTCCCACGCCACCGCTTCAATGCGCGTGGCGCCCGCCGGATACTGCACCAGCGTGGACGTGTTGTCGGCCGACCCCGTGCCGGCCATCGCGATCCTGACCAACTCGCCGCCCCGATAGGTCTCGAACACCGCCGCGTTCCTCCACACGGCGTGGTCGACGAGCCGGGTGGCGCCCGCGCCGGAAACGCCCCGGCCGGTCCGTCCGCGCACCGGCAGCCGGTCGCGGTAGGCCGCCACACTGTTGGCGCTGATGTAGTGGATGACCGGGCTCTCCGGCTTCGGATGGCGGGAGGCGTGCCGCACCAGATCGTCGCAGTCCTGCTGCGTGATCGTGAGCTGGCCGCGGGTGTAGTCGTCCAGCTCCCGGTCGATCGGCTTGAGCATGCCGACCGTGGTCAGGAACCCGGTCAGGTCGTGGCGCGTTGCGTCGCACAGGTTGCGCATGAAGTTGAGCTGCAGCTGGCCGTTGGTCAGGCCCGACTCGTCGGTCTGGCGGACCTTCTCGAAGATATCGGCGTAGAACTCGCGGTTGCCGCGGCCGGCGACGGCGAAGTAGAGCTGCAGCTGCCACAGCGGCACCAGCTTGACGAAGTGGTCGCCCCCGTTCTCGTAGCCCTGCATCTTGTCCGGGCCGCGCTGGCAGAGCCACGGCTCGCCGGCGACCACCGCGCTGTTGAGGAACGCGTTGAAGCGCCCGCCGACGACGTTGCCGTCGCCGCCGTTGATCTTCTCGTGCTCGAGGCGCATCGATCCGGGGTTCATCTCGTAGTTGGTCCACGCCGAGAAGATGTTGTTGGTGACCTCGGTGGTGGACACCCACTTCATGCCCGGCCGGGTCTGGTTGACGTGGCCGAACTCGTGCGCGATCCCCCATGAGTGGGCCGGGATCCGGCCGGGGTCGGCGATGTCGCGCATGGTGTGGTGGTGGAACGCGGCGCCGATGCCGTCGGCGTGCATGTAGCCGTTCCAGATCACCCGCCCGAACATGCGGTTCTTCGGCACGCGCCCGTGCTTCACCAGGCCCATGACCTCGTGTTGCCGGCGGATGATGCGGTCGTAGAGGCCGATCAGCTCGACGCCCTTGTCCGGGCAGCTCTCGCGCAGCTCGGCGACCGGATAGACGAGGTGCACGTGCCGGCCGTGGATGTCGATGACCTCGCACACCGCGCCGGCCAGCAGCCGCTTCCAGTCGTCGTTGGTGTGGCGCGCCGGGTCGAAGACGCCGTTCACCTTGCCGGTGAGCAGGCTCACATTGACCCGCGGGGCGGCCTGGTGCTGGTCGGTGAAGTAGTCGATGTAGCCCAGCCCGTCCTGCGCCAGGCGGATGACGTTGAGGCCGCTGGCCAGTGGGTGGCTGCGGTCGCCGCCGCGGCGCCCGAAGTCGTGCACCCGCAGCGCGAGCCGCTGCCCGTCGGTCGGGCCGACGCAGACGACGGCGTCCTCGCCCGCCTCGAACCAGATGCCGGTCGGGTTCTCGAACTGGCTGTAGGTGCTGGTCTTGAGCCGCCGGGCCAAGGCCTGCACGGGCTCGAACGGCTCGCACGCGCGCCCGCGGTCGGCCGGGCGCAGCCGCCCCGCCAGCAGGTCCCGCGCGATCGCCTGGAGCACCGGATTGGTCATCGCCTCGACCCGCGCCTCGCTGACCCCCGGCTTGAGCCGCAGGAACCAGTTGTCCGCGAACAACGCGCGGTCCGCACCGCCGAAGTCCCCCGCGGTCAGCGCGGCGGCGCCCGCCGGTCCGGCCTGCCCGGCGGCAAGCGTGCCGGTCAGGGCGCTGATTGCAGGCAGGAGGAGGGCGGGTCTCATGGCGTCGGCTTGCGGGAGACAACGCCGCCAAACCGCCCGGATGTTCATGTTTCCCCATGCCGCGCCGGCGGAATCGACGCCCGGCGCCCCCGTGCCGCGGCCCCGCCTCAGCCACCCCGCTCCCCGCGGCGCCACGCGATCGCGGCGCGATCACGGCCTTGCGGGCCCCGGTTTCCCGGCTACCATTCCCCGCTTGGTCGCGTGGGATCCAAGGCGGAGCATCACGGCGGGACGGACGCGCTGCCGGCGGCCCGCGGGACGGCGTGCGCCGCTGGGCCCCGTCGGTGGCATCACCCCCGCGGCCCGGCACGGGCACCGGACGGGATGGTCATGAGCAACCGGCTGGCAGCGGCGTTCCTGGCGGGGCTGTTCATCAGCGGCTGCGCGGCGCCGGACGGGTTTGTCAAGCTGGACAGGCCGTGGCTCCGGCTGGCGGTTCCCATCTACATCGGCGCGCCTCCGCCGGAGTGGCGCTGCCGGAGCCTGGGCAGCGTCGAGGGCAGCTACCGGTCCGGGCTGTTGCAGGACTTCTTCGGCGAGACCGTCTCGGCGGAGAATGTCGCCCTGCGGGACATGGCCGAGAACGCCCGGGCGATGGGGGCCAACGCCGTCGTCAGGCTGGACATGGAGCCCCGCTGGGAAGGCAGCTACCGCGTCTATCGGGGGGAAGCGGTGGTCTTCGACGCGGTCCCAAGGTGAATTCCGCCGGCCCGGCCCCGGGGCAATCGATGATCCATCCGATTCGCCACTTGCCCAAGCAGGAGCAGACATACGAGCTGCAATGCATGGGAATCGTCCTGGGCGATGCCTTCGTCCAGGAGATGAAGATGGAGTGGGTTGTGGTCGAGGATTCCTACGGACGCGACCCTGCGGTGCGGATGCCGGGGACCTCCGTGATCGTGTTCCCGCTGACGATGATCTCGAAGCGGATCGAGGCGGGGGAGGACGTCGATGTGTTCGACCTGTTCAACGGGCTTGCGGCCATGGTGGATGAAAAGGTCGCCGGGGAACGCTCCGCGTGAGACCGGCCAGGCGCCGGATTCCCGGGCGTGCGGTTTCACGCGGAGGCGCAGGGACGGCTGCGGATCGGCTGCGCGGCCTGCCGGGCAAATTGCTTGGCGTGGACGCTCCGGCCTGGCACATCTTTCGCGTGCTCGAGTATTCCCGTTTCGGATGGAGTTCTCGCTTCCCGGAGTTCCGGTCGACCAGCCCGCTGGTGATCCGGGGATCGCTGCAGGACTTCATCACCGACGCCAGCATCGAGCAGGTCAGGGCGTGGGACGACTCGATTCCAGCCCTCCAGCGGGAAGTCGGCGAGATCCTGGACCTGAATCACCGCGGCAAGGAATACACCGCGGTGCTCGAATACGAACTACCCATGGACATGCGCCGGCCGGACGTCATCTTCCTCCTGCGGGCCGGCGTCCTGGTGATGGAGCTCAAGGGAAAGCGGGAGCCGTCCCAAGCCGACCTCGACCAGGCCGCCGCCTACGGTCGTGACCTCCGCTGCTACCACCGTGCGTGCGAGCACACCGCCGTGCACGTCGTGGTGGTGCCCACCCGGGCGAACGGCGTGCTCGGCACCGTGGACGGCGTCACCGTCATGGGGCCGGATGCGATCGACGCCCACGTCGAGGCCCTTGAGAGAGACGCCCCAGGTCTGCCCGTCCACCCTGACGACTTTCTCGCCGAGAACGCCTACCGGCCGCTGCCCACTCTGGTGGAGGCGGCCAGGGAACTGTTCCAACGGGGGGACATCCGGCCGATCCATCGCGCCCGTGCCGTCACTGACCCGGCAGTGGACAAGATCACCGAGATCATCCACCGGGCGGCCCGGAACAAGTCCCGCCACCTCGTGCTGGTCACCGGAGTGCCCGGCGCCGGCAAGACCCTGGTCGGGTTGCGGATGGTCCATGCCCATTTCCTCGATGACCTGGCGGTGGCGCGAGCGAACGGCAAGCCGACCGCCCCGGCGGTGTTTCTCTCCGGTAACGGCCCGCTGGTGGAGGTCCTCAGTTACGAACTGAAGGGTGCCGGCGGCGGCGGCAGGACCTTCGTCCGCGGGGTGAAGGAATACGTGCGGCGCTACTCGTCAAGCCAGCACCTGGTCCCGCCCGAGCACGTGCTGGTTTTCGACGAGGCACAGCGGGCATTCGACGCGGAGCAAGTGCGCGAGAAACACGGTCGCACCCCCGGTTTCGAGGGCGGCCGCTCCGAGCCCGAGCACTTCATCGAGTTCGCCGAGCGCATCCCGGAGTGGTGCGTGGTGATCGGGCTCATCGGAAGTGGCCAGGAAATCCATGTCGGAGAGGAAGCCGGCCTCGTACAATGGCGCCACGCCATCGAGGGCGCCCGCCGCCCGGAAGACTGGCACGTCCATCTCCCCGATCAGGCGGCCGACGTGTTTGCCGATTACGCATACTCCGTCGAGGTCACACCGCCCCTCAGTCTTGACACGGAAATCCGCTTCCACCTTGCCACCGACATTCACAAGTTCGTGGCGAGCCTGCTGGAAGATGGGGCCGCGGGCCGGTGCGCCGCCTTGGCCAGGCAACTTGAGTCACTGGGCTACCATCTGCGGATCACCCGGGACCTCGATGTGGCGAAGGATTACCTGCGGGAACGCTACCGGGAAGACGTCAGGGCCCGGTTCGGGATGGTCGCTTCGTCCAAGGACAAGGAACTCGAACGCTGGGGCGTCCCGAACGGATTCCAGGCCACGAAGCAGGTGAGATACGGGCCTTGGTATTCCGACAACGAGAGCGACCCCGGCGGATCCTCGTGCCGGCATCTCAGGGCCTGCGTCACCGAGTTTGGAGCCCAGGGGCTTGAGTTGGACGCCGCCCTCCTGGCATGGGGGACCGACTTCATCCGCCGGGGCGGGAAGTGGTCCAACGTGCTGGCCCGTGGCTACCTTCGCAAGGCCCACGTGAGGAACCCGTTCCAGCTCCGTCTCAATGCCTACCGGGTGCTCCTCACGCGCGGCCGGGACGTCACCATGGTGTTCGTCCCACCCGTTGCAGCCTTGGATGAGACGCACGAGTTCCTCGTGGCCGCCGGCTTCCGCAGCCTTGGCGCCAAGGCCCGCCACCATGCCCGCCCCGGATCGGATCGATAGCCCAACAGGTGCCGGCGAGCACATCATCCGGCCGGGTTGTCTGCTGAGTGCCCGTCCCTTGATGGGGTTGTGCGCGGTGGGGCGTGGAGCGGGGTGGGGGTCCGGGGGCGGGGTTCAGGGCGTGGTGGCCGGGCGGGCGCGGAACTTGATCTGCAGCCGATCGCCGGTGCCCGGGTTGGGCACGAGGATGAAGTCGTCGGTGATGAGGGGGGAGCATGCGGCGCCCTCGAGCAGTTCGGGCGCTTGGATGCGGTGGGGGAGGAACTGGACGATCGGCCGGCCGCCGCGTTGTGAGCCGTTGGTGTCGACCGGCGCGAACGACCGCGCGCCGCGGCGGCCGGTGACGGTGAGGGTCCAGACGTCGTCCGCGCAGTCGAGCACGAGCACCTGGTCGTAGGCGCACGGGCGGGGGTGCATGCGGGCGTTGAGTGCGGGGTCGCCATAGCAGGCGAGCACGTCGCGGTCGTGGAGCAGGCCGGCGCGGTCGGCGGGGGTGACGCCCAGCGCCTTGCCGGCGGCGGTCGGCTGGTGTTCGCCGCGGGCGGTGGCGCCGGGGTCCGGGTTTTCGTCCATGGCGCCGGGGAACGAGGTTTCGAGGCGGTGGACGAGGGCGTGGTGGTTGGCGAGGAACGCCTCGTGCAGGGTGTAGCGCCCGGGCTGCTCGAGGAAGAAGTCGAGGCAACCCCAGCCGGCGTAGCCATACCAGGTCGGCACGGTGTAGCCGATCATCGCCTTGACCCCGGCGCTTTTCATCATCGCGACGGCGAGCGCGTGCTGGTCCTCGATGCAGCCGATCAGGCAGTTGCCCACCGGCAGGTAGAGGCGCGGGTGGTCGGACCGGATCTCGAACCGCTCGCCGGCGCTGTCCTTGCCGAACAGGCGGCCGTCCTCCGACTCGAAGCTGCCGTTGCGGTAGCGGAAGCCGATCTGCCATCCGCGCTTGAACCCGTGTCCCGAGGTGATGAACAGGTCGGCGTTCCAGTCGGTCAGCGTGGCCGCCAGCAGCCGCGTGGTGTCGGTCGGGCAGCGCTCCTCGGCGGCGGCCGCGGCGCCGGCCGGCCCGCGCACGCATTTGTTAGGGACCAGCTCGTCGTACCACACCCCTTCCTCGACCATCTCCATCGCAAACCCGGTGCCGGCAGCCACCCGGTGGGCGACGATCGGCGCATCGAAGCGCGCCAGTGCGAGCGCGTGGGCGGCGTCGTACCCGGTGAGGATCCCCCAGCGGGTGTCGGTGTAGGGGTCGGCGTCGTAGCTGCGGGTCAGGCGGTGGACCGCGGCGACGAACTGCGGGCCGGCCTCGGTGCAGGGCGCCACGAAGCAGGTGAACGCCGGGTGCGCGGCGGCGAGGGCGGGCAGCGCCTCGGCGGGCGCGGTTTTCCATCCGACCACCGCCGCGCCCGGGTGCTTGGCGGCGAGTGCCTGGCACACCGCCTGCCAGCCGGCGTCCTGGCGGAGTTCCTCGCGGATCACGACGGCGTAGCCGACGGGGGTTGCCGGTGCGGGGGTTGCCGGTGCGGGGGTTGCCGGTGCGGCCGCGGCCAGTGGGCCGAGCGCGATGCAGGCAGCGAGGGACGGGAACGAGGGGCGGATCGTCATGCCGGGCACCGGGGATAGGGAAGCGGCCGGGCGCCGGCAAGGGGAAAGCCGCTGGGGAAGGCGGCTTGGGGTTTGTGGCCGGGGCGGCGCCGCCGGGGCGGGCATGGTGGCTGCAAGATCGGGTGTCGGCCGCCGGTAGTCTGTGCGCCCCTTGTCCGGGTTTGCCGCATGCTCCGCACCACCTTACTCGCCGCCACGCTCCTCGCCGTGCCCGCCACCGCCGGGGAGGTCTCGCTGACCCTGCATCCCGACCGCGTCGTCAACCCGATCGACGAGAAGGTCTACGGCCACTTCCTCGAGCACATCTATCACTCGTGCAACGGCGGGCTGTGGGGCGAACTGGTCTGGGACCGCAGCTTCGAGGGCGGCCCCGCCAGCGTCGCGTGGTCCCGGCAGCAGGACTGCATCGCCCAGACGGGGCTGGCCACGGACGTGCGGCTGCTGTTCGGCGACCCGGCGTGGAGCGACTACGAGTTCACCGTGGAGGCGCGCAAGACCGGCGGCGACGAAGGGTTCCTGCTCCTGCTGCGCGCGCTCGACCGCCGGCGCTTCTACTGGGCCAACCTCGGCGGCTGGGGCAACCGGGGCCACGCGCTCGAGCGCGGAACCAGCGCCCAGCGCTGGGGCATGGTCACCCCGCAGCAGCCCGGCAGGATCGATCCCAACCGCTGGTACCGCCTCCGCGCCCGCTGCGAGGGGCCGCGGATCCAGGTCTGGTTGGACGACCAACGGGTGATCGACCACACCGACGACGGCCGGGGACCGGCCCGCGGCCGGCCGGGGGTCGGCACCTGGGCGACCCAGGCGCAGTTCCGCAACTTCAAGGTGACCAAGCTCGACGGGGAAGTGCTCCACCAGGGGCTGCCGCCGCTGCCCGCCCCCGAGCCCGGCACCGCCCCCGCGTGGCAGCCCTTCGGCGAGGTGGCCACCAGCAGCTCCGGCGAGAACCCGCTCAACGGCGCGCTGTGCCGCCGCATCGAGTCGACCGGCGCCGCCGGCGGGCTCGTCCAACAGCCGCTGGCCATCCGCGCCGGCGAAACCTATCAGGGGTCGCTGTGGGCGCGCGGCGAGGCCGCCGGCGGGCTCACCGTGCGCCTGCTCGACGGCGACCGGCCGCTCGCCAGCCAGCAGCTCGACCCGCCGGGCCCGGAGTGGCGCCAGTTTCCCATCGAACTCAAGCCCGCCGCCGCCGCCGACTCCGCCGCGCTCCGGATCGAGGTCGCCGACCGCGCCGCCGTCGCCATCGACCAGGTCAGCCTGATGCCCGCCTCGTGGCGCGCCGCCGGCGGCTTCCGGCCGGACCTGCTGGGAGCGATCGCCGGGCTGCGGCCGCCGGTGATCCGCTGGCCGGGCGGCTGCTTCGCCTCGCCCTACCGGTGGAAGGACGGGATCGGCGCGCAGCACCTGCGCAAGCCGCACCCGAAGCACATGTGGGACGACAAGGAGGTGAACTCGTTCGGCACCGACGAGTTCATCGCGATGTGCCGCCGGGTGGGGGCCGAGCCGCTGATCGTGGTCAACATCGGCACCCGCGAGTGGAATGCGGACGTGCAGGACAACGACTTCCTGCAGGAGGTGCTCGACTGGATCGAGTACTGCAACGGCCCGGCCGACTCGAAGTGGGGGCGGGAACGCGCCGCCAACGGCCACCCCGAGCCATACCGGGTGAAGTTCTGGGAGATCGACAACGAGACGTGGCACATGAGGGCGGAAGCCTACGCCCGCGAGGTGCAGCGCTTCGCCCCCGCGATGCGCCGCGCCGACCCGGCGATCAAGCTCGCCGCGTGCGGCAGCGCCGGCTACGGCGAGGACGGCAACGGGCTGGCGTGGAACCGGGTGCTGATCGACCGCTGCGCGGAGCTGATAGACTACCTGAGCATCCACCACTACGAGAACCCTGACCGCTTCGCGCAGGGGCCGACCGACTACGAGCGGTTCTTCCGCCGCACCGGCGAGCTGATCGCCGCCTCGAAGAACCCGCGCCTCAGGATCTACGTCTCGGAATGGAACGCGCAAAGCACCGACTGGCGCACCGGCCTCTACTGCGGCGGGCTGCTCAACGCGTTCGAGCGTTGCGGCGACGTGCTCGAGATCGGCGGCCCCGCGCTGTTCCTGCGCCACGTCTCGGCCAGCGGCTGGGACAACGCGTTCGTCAACTTCGACCACCGCACGTGGTTCCCCGCCCCCAACTACGTGGTGATGAAGCTGTGGCGCGACCACTACCAGCCGCAGCGGATCGCGCTCGACGGCGAGGCCGCGCCGCTCAACGCGGTGGCCACCCGCTCGGCCGACGCCAAGACGGTCGTCTTCAAGGCGGTCAACCCGGGCGACCAGCCGGTGCGGGTCAGGCTGCGCGTCGACGGCGCCGGCGCCGCCGCGCTCCAGCTCGTCGCCGCGGCCGACCTGCGCGCCCGCAACACCCTCGACGCGCCGGCCGCGATCCAACCCCGGGCGGCGGAGGTCGCCCGCGACGGCGCCACCCTCGCCTTCGAGCTGCCCCCGTTCGCGTGCGGCGTGCTCAAGGTCGCCATCGAGTGAACCCGCGGCGCGCCGGCGGATCCAACGGCTAACCCCGGATTCGGGGATGAAAACCACGGATTGCGCGGATTGCACGGAGATTGAATGAGCTGCGATGGATGGCGGATTCATCCGGCAGGTGAACAGGCGAGGGGGACCAAGCCGCTCCGAAATCCGCGTAATCCACAATCATTCTTCGCCCTCCGGGCTACGAATGACAGGTCCGCGGTCCGGCATGTTCCTTTCCAGCCTAACCGACCGGGGCCCGGGTGCCCGGGCGCGCGGCAGCCGATTGAAGTTGCCGCCGCCGCCGGCGCGTGGTCCCATGCCCGATGCCGATGAACACCCCGCCCGCGACCGCCGCCGCCGTTCCGGAGCTGCCCGACCTCAACCCCGCCGGGCTGCTCGACTCGCTGGCCGACGGCGTCTACGTCACCGACACCGGGCGGCGCATCCTGCTGTGGAACCGCGCCGCCGAGCGGATCACCGGCTGGACCGCCGCCGAGGTCGTCGGCCGGACCTGCTTCGACAACCTGCTGTGCCACGTCGACAAGGACGGCCACTGCCTGTGCGGCCACGAACACTGCCCGCTCCACCGCTCGGTGGTCACCGGCCGGGCGAGCGAGGCGCCGCTGCTCGTCTACGCCCAGCGCAAGACCGGCGAGCGCATCCCGGTCGAGGTCACCGTCGCCCCGCTCCATGACCGCTCCGGCGGGGTCGTCGGAGGCATCGAGGTGTTCCGCGACGCCTCGCTCGGCGTCCGCGACCTGCTGCGCGCCAAGGCAATCCAGGAACTCGCCTGCAAGTGCGAGGGCACCGACGACCCGCGCTTCGAACTCGAGGCCCGCCACCAGAGCCACGAGCTGGTCGGCGGAGACTTCCACCGCGTCGAACCGATCGCCGACGGGCGGCTCGCGCTGCTGGTCGCCGACGTGATGGGCCACGGCGTGCCCGCCGCCCTCTACACGATGCACCTCGCCTCGCTGTGGGACCACCACCGCGACCAGTTCGCCGCCCCCGCCCGCTTCCTCGGGGCGCTCAACCGGCGGCTCCATCCGGTTGCCGCCGACGCCGGCTACTTCGCCACCGCCGTGTTCGCCGCCTACGACCCGGCGTCCGGCGAACTGGTGCTCGCCCGCGCCGGCCACCCCGCCCCGCTGCTGTTCCGCCGCGGCGGCCAGGTCGAACCCCTCGGCAGGGCCCGCCCCGCCCTCGGCATGCTGCCCGAGGTGAACTACCAGGAATCCAGTACCTCGCTCGTGCCCGGCGACGCGGTGCTGTTCTTCACCGACGGCGCGTTCGAGATCTGCGACGCCGCCGGCCGGGAACTCGGCGTCGACGGGCTCCGGCAGCTGGTCGGCGACCAGTGCGCCGCCGACCCCGGCGGCACGTTCCGGCTCGCGGCCCTCGAGGAGCAGCTGCTGACGTTCAGCAACGAGCTGCACCTGCCCGACGACCTGACGCTGCTCAAGCTGCGGCGCACCGCGTGAGGGCGCACCGCGCCGCCCGGGCGCCGCGCCTCACCCGCGGACCACCAGGCTCTTGATGATGTGGCTGGCGATGTGCGGGTTCTCCTTCAGCCGGCGGGTGCTGTAGGCGAACCACTGGCGGCCGAACGGCACGTAGACGCGCATCCGGTGGCCGGCGGCGAGCAGCGCGCGCCGCAGCGCCGGGGTGACGCCGTAGAGCATCTGGAACTCGCAGCGGTCGCGCGGGGTGCGGTGCCCGTCGAGCAGCCGGCAGGCGCCCTCGACCAGCGGGGCGTCGTGGGTGGCGATGCCGACGTGGACGCCGCGCTCCAGCAGGAACGCGAGGTCGGCGAGGAAGCGTTGCCGGACCTCCCCGCGGTGCTGGAACGCGACCGCGGGCGGCTCGATGTAGATCCCCTTGCACAGGCGGATGCTCAGCGGGCGGTCGTCGCGGTGCAGGTCCAACAGGCCTTCGAGGTCGGCGGCGGTGCGCCGCAGGTAGCTCTGCACGACCAGCCCGACGCTGGCGGGGAACTCGGCCTTGAGCCGCCGGAACAGCGCGATCTCGAGGTCGACGCACTGCGAGTCCTCCATGTCGAGGCGCACGAAGCTGCCGCGGTTGGCGGCCGCGGCGACCACCTCGCGGACCATCCGCCAGCAAGCCTCCGGGTCCAGCAGCAGCCCGAACATCGTCGGCTTGAGCGAGTAGTTGCCGCGGATCCCGGCGGCCTCCATGTGGGCGATGATCCCGAGGTACTCGCGCCGGTTCGCCTCGGCCGCCTCCAGGGTGGTGATGAACTCGCCCAACAGGTCGATGGTCACCAGGCAGCCCTCCGCGTTGAGCGCGCGCGCCGCCCGCTCGGCGTCGGCCAGCGTGGTGCCGGCGATGTAGCGGCGGGAAAACACCCACACCAGCCGCTGCGGGCAGTGCGGCAACGCCGCGGCGATCATCCGGTTGATCCAAAGCATGGCAGGCGTGGCGGCCCCTCCCGTAGCACGCCCGCCCCCCGCTGGCGAGGGGGAACACGGACCGGGAGCACGGTGGTCCACCCGGCGCTTGCCTCGGGTGGGCGATCGCTGCCATCGTCCGGCCCTGCGGGCGCGGCCGACCGCCTTGCCCCGCCCGTTCCGGCCGCCATGACCGCCAACCAGATCCGCCAGTCGTTCTTGGACTTCTTCCGTGAGAAGCAGCACACGGTCGTGCCCTCGGCCTCGTTGCTGCCGCAGTCGCCCGGGTTGTTGTTCACCAACGCGGGGATGAACCAGTTCGTGCCCTATTTCCTTGGCACCGACCAGGCGCCGTGGACACCGGCCCGGGCGGCGGACACCCAGAAGTGCATCCGGGCCGGGGGCAAGCACAACGACCTCGAGGACGTCGGCTTCGACAGCTATCACCACACGTTCTTCGAGATGCTCGGCAACTGGTCGTTCGGCGACTACTTCAAGGCCGAGGCGATCGGGTGGGCGTGGGAGCTGATCGTCGAGCGGTTCGGGTTCCCGCCGGAGCGGCTCTACGCCACGGTGTACGCGCCGGACAAGGCGACCGGCGACCCGGGCGAGTTCGACCGCGAGGCGTGGGAGGCGTGGGCGGCGCGGTTCCGCGGCTGCGGGCTCGACCCGCGGGTCCACATCATCGACGGCAACGTCAAGGACAACTTCTGGATGATGGGCGAGACCGGGCCGTGCGGGCCGTGCTCGGAGCTCCACGTCGACCTGACCCCGGCGGGGGACACCCGCGGGGCGCTGGTCAACGCCGGGTCCGACCTGTGCATGGAGATCTGGAACCTGGTGTTCATCCAGTTCAACGCCGAGGCCGACGGCAGCTTCCGCGAGCTGTCCGCCAAGCACGTCGACACCGGCATGGGCTTCGAGCGCCTGTGCTCGATCGTCCAGAACACCGGCCGCTTCACCGACTTCTCCCGCCGCCCGAGCAACTACGCCACCGACGTCTTCGCGCCGGTCTTCCGCCGCCTCGAGGAGCTGAGCGGCACCGTCTATCAGGACATCTACCCCGACGCCGGCGGCGACCGCGCGGGCTTCCCGCCGGAGCTCAAGCAGGCGATCGCGTTCCGGGTGATCGCCGACCACCTGCGCACGCTGGCGTTCTCGGTGGCCGACGGCATCCTGCCCGGCAACACCGGGCGCAACTACGTGCTGCGCCGGATCCTGCGCCGCGCGGTGCGCTTCGGCCGCGAGCTCGGGTTCTCCGGCGCCCGCCCGTTGTTCGGCGGGCTGGTCGACACGCTGGTCGACCAGATGGGGGGCGTGTTCCCGGAGCTGCGCGAGCGGCGCGGGGCGATCCGGGCCACGCTGGAACGCGAGGAGGCGTCGTTCAACGAGACCCTTGACCGCGGGCTGCGGCGGTTCGGGGAGGAGGTGGCCAAGCTCGCCGGGGACGGCGCGGGCGCCGCCCGGCCGCGGCAGGACCTGGCGGGCGACGTCGCGTTCGAGCTCTACGACACATTCGGGTTCCCGGTGGACCTGACCGGCCTGCTGTGCGCCGAGCGCGGGCTGGAGGTCGACATGGCGCGCTTCGAGAAGCTGATGGACGGGCAGCGCGAGCGCGCCCGGGCGGCGCGCAAGAGCGAGGTCGTCCGCGCGCTGGACGTCGCCACCGAGGCGGCCACCGCGTTCGTCGGCTTCGAGTGCGACGAGTGCGAGGCGATCGTGCTGGAGGTGCACGACCAGGACGAGATGAAGTTCGTGATCACCGACCGGTCGCCGTTCTACGCCGAGATGGGCGGCCAGGTCGGCGACACCGGCACGCTGGTCGCCGGCGACCGCGTGCTCGAGGTGCCCGCCGTCCAACAGATCGGCCGCGCCCGCGCCCACGCCGTGGCCGCCGCCACCGCCGCCGCGGCGGCGATCCGCCCCGGCGACCACGTCACGCTGCGCGTCGACACCGCGCGCCGCCGCCCGATCGAGGCGCACCACACCGCCACCCACCTGCTGCACTGGGCGCTCCACGAGCTCGTTTCCCGCGATGCCACGCAGCAGGGGTCGCTGGTCGACGTCGACCGGCTGCGCTTCGACTTCAGCGGCGGGGCGCTCGACCACCCGCAGCTCGAGCGGATCGAGGCGCTGGTCAACGGGCGGATCGCCGCCGACGACCCGGTGACGTGGACCGAGGTGGCGCACCGGTCGGTCCGCGGCCGGGCCGACATCATGCAGTTCTTCGGCGACAAGTACGGGGAGACGGTGCGGGTGGTGCAGATCGGCGGGGCGCCGGCGGCGCTCGACGGCTACTCGATGGAGCTGTGCGGCGGCACCCACGTGCGGCGCACCGGCGCGATCGGGTTGTTCAAGATCGCGAGCGAGGGGGCGATCGCCGCCGGCGTGCGGCGGATCGAGGCGCTGTGCGGCGAGGCGGCGTGGGCCCACCTGCGCGCCCACATCGACCAGATGCATCACGACAGCGAGGCCGCCGCCCGCAAGCTGGCCGCGGCCAACGACCAGCTGGCCGCCAGCGGCCAGGAGCCGGTCGCCGTCGGCGAGGCGCCGCGGATCATGACCGCGCTGCTGGTTGCCGGAGACATCGACCAGATCAACCAGACGCTGGCGATGTGGCACCGCAAGCTCGACGAGCTGAAGGCGGCCGCCGCCGAGGCCGAGAAGCGCCTGCGCAAGACGCAGGCCGGGGCCGCCGCCAAGCAGGCCGACGCCGCGCTGGCGCTGCTGATCGCCGGTGGCGGGCCGATCGTCGCCACCTTCCAGGCCGGCGCCCCGCTCCTCCAGGAGCTGCTCAACGGCCTGAAGAAGGCCCGCTTCGGCGGCGCCGGCTTCCTGATCGTCGACGACGGCGAGCGGCTCCACCTCGGCGTCTGGTGCGGGCCCGACGCCCTCGCCCGCGGGCTCAAGGCCGGCGACCTGTTGCGCGACGCCGCCGCCGTCGCGGGCGGCAAGGGCGGCGGCAAGCCCGACAGCGCCCGCGGCGCCGCCCCGCAGCGCGAGCGGCTCGCCGAGCTCGAGGCCAGGGCGCGGGAACTGTTAGCCTGAGAGGGAAAATGCCGAACCACGGACCTGTCATTCGTAGCCCGGAGGGCGAAGAATGATTGCGCGGATTACGCGGATTCCGGCGTGGCTTGGTTTCCCGCGCCTGTTCACCTGCCGGATGAATCCGCCGGGCTTTCCGGGGCGGGAGCGCCGGCTACTTCGTCTCCCCGGCCTTCTTGATCTCGAGCGGCGGGCCGGGTTTCGGCTTGGTGTCGGCCGGCGGCGGGGGGGCGGGCGGGTTGACCGGGTGGGGTTCGGTGCCTGCCGGCGGGGGTGCGGACTCACCGGCCGGTTCAACGCGGACGGCGGCGAACAGCAGGTTGAAGTTGTGGCGGATCGCCGCGGGGAAGGTGACGCGCCCGGGCTCGACGATCTTCTCGCTGAGCAGCTTGGCGGAGAGGTCGGCAACCAGGTCGGTGCTGATCTTGACCGCCCGGTCGATCCCCGGGCCGACCAGGCCGGCGCCGGCGCCGGTGCCGCCGCGGATCACCTCGCTGGTGATCTTGCGGCCCTGGAAGCCGAGGCTGCTCTGGGCCGACTCGAGCGTGCCGTCGGGCTTGAAGCTCAGCTCGAGGTTGGCGGTGTCCGGGTTGGCCATCCAGCCCCGGCGGTGGTCGATGCGCAGCGAAACGAAGATCCCTCCCTCCGGGGTGGGCGTCACCTCGGGCTTGTAGGTGCGGTACTTGCTGCCCGAGATCATGTACTCGGCCGCCCGCTTCTTGTCCGCCTTCCACCCGCCCAGGCTGCGCCCGAACACCTCGTCGTCCACCACCAGCCCCGCCCCGGCGGTGGCGGCAAGCGCAACGATCAGCATCCCATGGCGCAGCATCACCGTCGGTAACGTTGCCTCACCCCGCCCTCTTTCGCAAGCCCTGCCCCGCCCGGAGGGCGGCGGCTGAGCCACCACGGGGGAATTGGGGCGGGGGGGCATGGGGGGCATCATTCGGGGAGCGGGAAGGCAGGCACGTAATCGACCCGCACCCGGACGAAGGCACGGTTCTCGGGAATGTCCTGCCATTTGAGTTCGACCGGCTGGTCGGCGGCGAGCGGGCCGAGAAAGTCAAGCGTATTCCACGGCCCTGCGAGCGTCTCGGAACCGACGAGCGCGTAGCTGCGCCCGCCGCGACCTGCGATGGTCACATGCAGGTCGCGCGACCCGCCGGATTGGGTGATCTCCCATGAAACGATGCGGAACACGTCGTTCGGGTCGAGCGGGCACAAGCGGATGTCGGACAGGTCTCCCGCGAACGACGCCGAGCCGTCGTCCGAGCCGAGGAACAGGTCGCCGGAGGCAGCCTGCGGCGCTTCCGGCGGATGGGTGGCCGCGCCGCGCTCGACGCCATCGACGAACAGGCGCAGGGTGCCGGTGGCGGCGTCATGGCTGGCGGCGTAGTGGTGCCAGCCGGTGAGGTCGAATCCGTCGATCCCGGCGAGGTCGAAGGTGAGTTCTCGTTGCGTGGCGGAAGCGGTGGTGACGAGGAACTTGATCTGGCGGGAGCCGGCGAGCGGCAGCAGCGCGAAGGCGGGGCGGCGGGATGCGAAAGCCCCGGCGCCCGAGAAGGTGGCGGCCGTGGCGGAGCGCGCCCACAGCGCGATGGTGAAACTGCCGTCGATCACCGGCAGCCCCCCGGCCTGCACGCTTTGGCGGATGAACGCGCCGGATTTTGCGTCGAAGATGTCGGCATGGTCCTCGTCGCGAAAACGCGCGGCGTTCATGCCGGTCATCCAGCCGATGCGTGAGATGCCGTTGATGATGGTGCCGTTGTGCTGGGTGTCGGCGGTGTAGTACTTCTGCAGGTGCGGGTGCGACGCGCCGCTCGGCTCGGTGCCGACCGGGGTGGTGAACGAGATTTCCAACGGATCGGCGGGATCGAAGTTCACGACGCGCCGGTCTTCCATGTAGACGCTCGGGACGCGGTCGTTGGTGGCGGGGATGCCGAACCAGTTAATCGAAGCCGATGAGCACGGTTTGGGCTGCCGCGGCGACGGCGGCAAGGAACAGGGAGATGACGGACAAGGCGGGCTTCATGAGCGCGGGATGAAATCGCATCGGTTAACAACATTTCGGGGCCCGGCGGCCTGCCAACCGGCCCTTTCGGATCGTCTTTGGGAATCCTCGCCAGCACCGGCCTGAACACGTCCCAGTCAACGATGGAATCAAGTCGCGCAAGAGGATTTCCCATTGCATGCTGTTTCTCTAGTTCATAGAGGTGCCCTTATGAATACCAGTCGGTCCCTCCTGCTGCCGGTTGCGCTCCTTGCGGGCTCCGGCGTCCTCTGCCTGCGGTCGCCCGCGCCTCCCGAAGCGACGCCCGGCCGCCCGGGCGATGTCTTGCCGACTGGCGGGCCACCCCGGCGCGGCCCGGCGTCGCCGGCCGATCCGCTGCCCGCGGCGGCGCCCGCCCGCCCGGCCGCACCAACGCCGGCCCATGACAAGGACGCCGCGCTCAGGGCGCTGCCGGCGGCCGAACAACGGTCGCTGTGGCAGGCGTTCTCGGCAGCCCGGCACGCGGTGGAGCCCCTGACCGCGCACGACAGGGCGATGCCGGAGAACCAGGGCGTGGCCTGCTTCGCCCGCAACCCGGGCCAGCGGCTGGCCGCGCGCTTTCTAACAGCCGGAGGGGTGCGGCTTGGCGCGGCGCGGTGCGGGCGGGGGTGGCAGGCGACCTTGGAGCTTGCCGCCGGCGGTCCTGCGCTGGCGGTCGTGTCCGACGGCAACCGGGTCGAGGCGCGCCACCCCGGCGGCCTCACCGAGTGGTTCGAGAACCGTCCGGAGGGCCTCGAGCACGGGTTCACGGTGGCCGGGCCGCGGGGCGGCGATGGCGTGTTGGAGATTCCCCTGGCGCTCGCCGGGCTGCGCAGCCAGGCGGATCCGCGATCACCGGGCGACTTGTGTTTCGTGGATGACCATGGCGCGCCGGTTCTCGGGTACCGCGACCTGAAGGCATGGGATGCGGCGGGCCGGCGGCTGCCGGCCGGGATGGCGCCGGCGAGGGAAGGCGCAGGCGTGTCGATCACGGTGTGCGACGCCGGCGCATGCTACCCGGTGACGATCGACCCGCTGCTGGTGTCGTTCGAGGCCGAGTTGAACGCCGGGTTCGGCGCTCCCTACGACCACTTCGGCGACGCGGTGGCGCTCGACGGCGACACCGCGGTGGTGGGCGCGCGCGAAAACGACACGGCGGCGGGTGAGAATGCCGGGAGCGTGTATGTGTTCACGCGCAGCGGCAGCGGATGGAGCATGGAGGCCACACTCACTGCCCCGGACGCCACCTCGTGGGATTTGTTCGGTTGGTCGGTGGCGGTCGCGGGCGACACCGCCCTCGTCGGGGCGCTGAGGGGCGATACGGCAGCCGCCGCGGAAGCAGGCTGCGTCTACGTGTTCACCCGGAGCGGCAAGGTCTGGAGCGGGCAGGCGAAGCTGGCGGCGAGCGACGGCGAGTCCGGGGACTCGTTCGGCGACTGCCTGGCGTTCTCCGGCGACAGCGTGCTGATCGGGGCGCCACACGATGACACGGCGGCGGGATGGGACGCCGGCAGCGCATATGTCTTCACGCGGACCGGCACCACGTGGAGCGAGCAGGCGCAACTAACTGCCGGCGACGGGGCGCCCCAAGACTGGTTCGGCTCGAGCCTGGCGCTCTCCGGCGACACCGCGCTGGTCGGCGCGTCGATGGACGACACCGCGGCGGGATGGGACGCCGGCAGTGCCTATGTCTTCACGCGCAGCGGCACGACGTGGAGCGAGCAGGCGCAACTGACCGCGGGCGCCGAAGCGTCGGCCGACGGCCACTTCGGCTTCGCGGTGGCGCTCGCCGGCGACACGGCGCTGGTCGGGGCCTACGGGGCCGACCCGGCGGCGGGAACCAACGCCGGCTGCGCCTGGGTCTTCACCCGCAGCGGCGCGGTGTGGAGCGAGCAGGCGAGGCTGACCGCCGCCGACGGGATGCCAGGCGACTACTTCGGGGTGGCCGTGGCCCTCGCGGCCGACACCGCGCTAATCGGGACGGGCGGCGACGACACGGAAGCGGGAAGCGACACCGGCAGCGCCTACGTGTTCGCGCGCTCCGGCGGCACGTGGCACGAGGAGGCGAAACTGACCGCCCCGGACGCGGCGACCGGCGACGGCTTCGGCGGGCGCGTGGCGCTGTGCGGCGACACGGCGCTGATCGGGGCGCGGATGGACGACACGGCGTCGGGGTTCGACGGCGGCAGCGCCTGGGTGTTCACCCGCTCGGGCGGCACGTGGAGCCCGCAGGCGAAACTCGAACCCGTGCCCGGGGATGCAGCCACCGGCGACGGCTTCGGCCTTGCCGTCGCACTCGCGGGCGACACCGCGCTGGTCGGGGCCTGTGGCGACGACAGCGGCTACGTGCTGGTGCGCGGCGCCGCCGGGGAGTGGACGCAACAGGCGAGGCTCACGCCCGCGGACGGCGCGACCGGCGAGCAGTTCGGGATCGCCGTGGCGCTCGCCGGCGACACCGCGCTGGTCGGCGCGCGCTATCACCGGTCCGGCGAGGACTGGCCCGGCGGCGCCTACGTGTTCACCCGCGCCGGCGGCGCGTGGGCCCAGCAGGCCATCCTGATGGCCGCGGACGGGGAATCCGGCGACTACTTCGGCACCTCCGTCGCGCTCTCCGGCGACACCGCGCTGGTCGGCGCCATGTACGCCACGACCATGGGGGGAGACTACGCCGGCCGCGCCTACGTCTTCGTGCGGAACGACGGCTCGTGGGTGCAGGCGGCGAAACTAACAGCCTCGGACGGGGCGGAGGGCGACCACTTCGGGAATGCGGTGGCGCTTTCGGGCGACACCGCGCTGATCGGCGCGGAATGGGACGACACCGCGGCGGGTGACTGGGCCGGCAGCGCATACATCTTCGCGCGCAACGGAACGGCATGGAGCGAACGGGCACAGCTGACCGCGGGCTCCGAGGGGGCTGGCGATGACTGTTTCGGCCACTCGGTGGCGCTGTGCGGCAACACCGCGGTGATCGGGGCCTATGCCGCGGACACGGCGGCGGGCTCCCTCGCCGGTCGCGCCTACGTCTTCGAGCGCGTGGGCGTCACCTGGATGGGGCAGGGCATCCTGACGCCCGCGGATGCGGCGGCGGGCGACTGCTTCGGCGTCTCCGTGGCGGTCGACGGCGACACCGCGCTGGTCGGCGCCTACGGGGTCGACACCGCGGCGGGGAACGTCGGTGGCGCCTACGTGTTCCAGCGCACCGGCAGCACGTGGACCGAACGGGCGAAGCTGCTGGCCCCGGACGGGGCCTACGGCGACTATTTCGGGGATTCCGTGGCGGTCTGCGGCGACCTCGCGCTGGTCGGCGCGCGCTCGGGCGACACCTGGAACGCGACCGACTGCGGCAGCGTCTACGTGTTCTCCCTGACCGCCGTGCCCACCTTCGAGGAATGGGCCGGGGCCGCCGGCCTGACGGGCGCCGATGATGCCGGGCCTTCCGCCATCCCGTTCGGCGACGGCGTCGAGAACCTGCTCAAGTACGCCTTCAACCTGACCGGCAGCGGGCCCGACCGGCGGGTGCTGGTCGCCGGCACCGGCACCGCCGGGCTGCCGTGCATCACGCTGGACCGCAGCGTGCCGGCCCTCCGCTTCGAATACCTGCGCCGCAAGGGCAGCGGGCTGACCTACATTCCCCAGCTGTCCACCGACCTGATCGCCTGGCAGCCGCTCGCCGCCACGCCAGTGGTCGCCGACATCGACGCCGCGTGGGAGCGGGTGGTCATCGCCGAACCCTGCGATCCCGCCACCATCCCGCGCCTGTTCGGGCGGGTCGCGGTGGTGCTGCCGCCGTGACCCTGCCGGAATTGGCCAGCGGAAGCCCGGTCCAATTCCTGCCGCGGAGCGGCCGCAGGAGCCAGGCGAGCAGCTGGCGTTCGCCGATCGGGCGGTCGTCGGGCGGGATGCGGAAGCCCTCCTTCAGCTTGTGCGGGGCGTTCGGATCGACCAGCAGGGTGACGAGCATGGCGGCGAGCATGGCGGCGAGCGAGCCGAGGCCGGCGAGGGCCATGTCTTTCTGGGCGTCCCAGAGGTCGCCCTGGGCGACGCCTGGTCGGAAACAAGCGGGTGCAGGCAGCCGCGACAGGAATTGTCACGGGGCGCGGGGTTGGCACCCGCCGGGGGGGCGTTGGATTCCGGCTAGACGCGGCGGCGGAGGACGAGGATCAGCAGGCCGAGGGCGCCGAGCAGCGCGGCGGGGGTCTCGGGGATGACGGTGATCGTGCCGGTGCTGTAGAGGCTGCTCTGGTCCCAGGTCCAGTTCGGATCCTGCCCGCTGAGGTCGGGCAGGTTGACGCTGCCGAAGGTGCCCGACTGGCTGCCGAAGTCGAACAGGTCGAAGGTGTCGCCCAGCGCGTAGACCCCGCTCGACTCGGAGAACGTGGTCACGTTGAGCGTGCCGCCGAAGGTCAGCCCGCCGGTGACCGACGCGAGGTCGGCGCTGAGGTCATCCGGGTCGATCTCGAAGTCGGACACGCCCAACAGCTCCAGGTCGCCGCTGATCGTCAGCGTGCCGATGCTGTTGCCCGGGGCCAGCGTGCCCAGGACCTTGGTCATGCCGACGGTGCCGGTGCCCTGCAGCCGCGCCGCGGCGGCGATCGTCGTCAGGCTGCTCGAGGCGATCGACCCGTTGACCGCCAAGGTGCCGGCGTTGACGTTGGTCACGCCGGCGTAGGTGTTGGTGCCGTTGAGCGTCAGCGTGCCGGCGCCGGTCTTGGTCAGGCTGCCGGTGCCGGCGATGATACCGGAGTTGGTGTCCGCCGGCTCATCCACCGTGATGTTGCCAACCGCGTCGAAGGTCAGTGCGCCGTTGACGGTGATGTCGCTGTTGTTGTTGCCGACCAGCGTCAGCGTGCTCGACGTGTCCGCCGGGGTGTAACGGAAGGTGCCGCCGTTGGTGCCGACCGTGAAGTCCTGGCCGGAACTGTGGGTGCCGCCCGTCACTTCGATCGTGCCGCCATTGAGCACGCGGTGCTCGGCATAGTCGGCCAACTGTCCGACGCCGCCATACGAGTAGTCCGGCATCCGCCACGTGCCGCCGGTGTTGATGGTCACGATCGCTTTCGTGTAGCCGCCATTGTACATTTTGCCTGTGCTGGTCAGCTCCAGAGTGCCGTCGTTGATGGTGGTGTTTCCCGTGTAGGTGTTGCTGCCGGAAAGCACCATCGTGCCCGCGCCGGCCTTGATCAGTGCGCCCTTGCCTGAGTAGTCGCCGGAGCCGTCGAGCAGGGCCGAACTGATCGTGAGATCCGCGGCACTGCTGCCCGTGATATCGCCGACGGTGAAGGTCGTCGAGCCGCCGCCCTTGAGGTGGTTGCCCGTCGCCGCGACGTTGTTGCCGCTGTTGCTCATGGTGACGCCGGCGCCCGAGCCGTCCACGGTGATGTCGCCGATGAACTGGTAGGCCTTGTAGGAGCCACTCGTCTCTTGTGAGGAGTTGATCAGGGCGCCGCCATTGCGCATCGTCACGTTGCCGATGGTGTTGAACTTGCCGGTATAGATCGATCCGCCGTCAATGACGAGGGTCGGAATCTGGGTGACCGTCATGCCGCCCCCGCCAAAGGTGTTGGAGCTTCCTGTCGTGGAGGTCAGCCACAGCGTTGCTCCGCTGTTGACGGTGATGGTTCGCGAGGAGGACTTGTATCCGAACGTCGAAGTCGTGCCGGCCGAAGCCGCCCCTCCCGTGCCCGTCACCGTTCCGCCGTTGATCGTGATGTTGCCGGTGAAGCTGTTGGCGTTGCTGCTCAAGAGCAAGTTGCCGGCGTTGCTCTTCGTCAGTCCGGTTGTACCGCCGATCGTGCCGGTCTGGAAGGTGTAGGTGTTGGCGGAGTTGGAAACGGTCACCGAGCCGGGCAGCAGCGTCCCGGTGAGCGTGACGACGGAATCGGACGCGATGTCGCCGAAGGTCACCTTGTCGGTGGCGTAAAACAGCTGGTCGCCTTCCGCGAAGTTGGCCGTCGTTGCCACATCCCAGGTGCCGGTGGTGGTGTTCCAGGTGCGGGTGGCGCCGTATTCGCCGGCCGTGAAGGTGTACTTGGTGCCGGTGTCCGTCCGTGTCCCACGGTAAGGGATCTGCAGGTTGCCGGCCCCGGTCAGCGTGCCGCCGTAGGTGAAGATGTCATACACCGTGGACTGCACGGGAGCGCTCTGGAACACCACGGTCGGCGAGTTGGTGATCGTCGCGCCGCCGTTGAGGGCCAGGCTGGTGGTGGTGGCGCCGCCGGGGAGGGCGAGCGTGCCGCCGCTCATGCCGAAGGGGCCGTTGATCGTGCCCGTGCCGGTGAGCGTGCCTCCCGACATCGTCCACGCCGAGGCGGCCACGGTCGAGCCGTTGAACGCGAGACGGCCGCCGGAGAGCGTGGTGGCGCCGGTGTAGGTGTTGGTGCCGTTGAGGGTGGTGTTGTGGTTGTAGGAGAGCGCCACCTTGCCTCCGCCCGCGGTGTCGCTGATCGATCCTGTGACGACGATGGCGCCCATCGCCGCATTGCTGGCCCCGTTGTCGAACGCGGCGGTGGCCGTTCCAGTGAGGACGATGTTGCCCAGGGTAACGACGGCGCCGTTGGGCGAGTAATTGGCGATCGTGCGGGAATTGTTGAGGTCAATCGTCGTCGTCCCACTGATGGCGAAGCTGTTCGAGCCGCCCAGCCGGAACCCGCCGGCGCCAACGTTGAAGTTGTTGGCCAGTGTGATGCCGGTGGTTTCCGCCTGCAGTTGCGTGCCGCGGACGGTGACCGCGCCGGTGCCGAGCGCGTTGTTATGGCCCACACGCACCACGCCAACGTTGGCGGCGCCGGCGTCCGCGCCGAGTTGGAAGCCGCCGGAGTGGCCGGAGTTGTCGCCGTTCAGCACCAGCGTTGCCTCTCTCTGCTTGGTAATCTTCGCCGTGCCGGTGATCGCGCCATTGATGGTGTTCACGACGGAAGAATTGCCGACCATGTTCAAGTTCAGCGTGTAGGCTCCGGCCGCGACAGTTCCGTTGACGGTCAGCGGCGTCCCGGATAAACGTCCGGTCACCCACGATTGGTTCGCGCCCAACGCGACGTCGGCGTTGATTGTGATTGTGCCGCCGGTGCCGCGGTTGAGGAGGATGCCGGTTGCGGTGTAGTTGCTTCCGGCCACTCCCGTGCCACCCAACGTCCCGCCATTGAGCGTGAGCGTGTTGCCGGAGTTGATCACTAAGCTGCTGTAGTTGCCGGAGCCCGGATCGGTGGTTCCCGCCCAGTCGAGCGCCATGCCGGCAATGGTCATATCGCCCCCGAGGGATACCGTCTTGGTGCCCGCCGTCATGGTCGCTTGGTTGAAGTACCAGTTGTCGGTTCCAAGAGATCCCGGATTGGGCGTCTGCGATCCGGACGTGGTGGACCAGCTGGTGAGCTGGTTCAGGTCATCGGAGTTGTTGACTTTGTAGAGGTTCTGCTGCGCATGCACGCCGGAGGCGAGGGCGAGGGCGGCAAGGGACAGGAGCGTGGATGGGCGGTTCATGGTCGGCGGATGGCTGGGGGTTCGGGCGGGGGTGGGGTGCGGTTCGGCTCGGAGAGCTTGGGAAAGGTGCGAAAACGGGGTGGTGGCGGCAAGGGGAAAAGCCGCCGCGGGGCGCCTGTGGCATGGTCTTTTGATCCGACCAGTTGGCGGCGGGCCGGGGCGGGGCTGGGGCGGGCGGGCTTGGCCGGCGCGGGTCCTGGCTCAAGCGGGCGGTTGCTCTTCGGGGACATCAACTTCGGGGCCGCCGGGGGACTGGATGCGGGACTGGTGCAGAACCGTTCGTTTGAATATCACCCGGTGCAGGGAAACGATGCCTGCGGCCGTCGAGCCAGGCGCCCGGCGCGGGCCCGCGGGGGCGATGGCGGCGCGGGGGCCGCGGGCCGCGGCTTCGGGCGGTGTCAGGACGACGCGTCGCGGCGGCGGAGGAACAGCCAACCGAGCGCGGCGAGGCCTAACAGAACGAGCTCGCCGGCCTCGGGCACGATGTCGAGGGCGTCGAGGTCGTCGCCCGGCTGCAGGCCGAGCGCCTGGGCCGGCGCGAAGATGCCGGGTGGCCCCATGTTGGGCGCGGTGATCAGGATGTCGCCCGGGGTGGCGCCGAGCGCGACGAGCGTCGGCGAGTTGGGGACCAGCGAGAAGAGCATGAAATCGCCGGCAGAGGGACCCGGCACACCGTCCTCGAGCCACACCATCGCGTCGATGTCGTCGGCCGGGTTCAGGCCGAGCATCCCAGCGGGAGCGTAGATGCCCGGCATCATCGAGTAGCCGGGCACGGCCGGAGCCATGAAGACATCGGCGGCGCTCATGCCGCCGTATGGCCCCACCCCCCCGGCGACGGTCGCCGCGTCGACCGACCAGAAGATCGGGGCCGTCCCGAACTGCGGGGCGAAGACCGGGTTCGAGTTGAGGTCGAGGGCGTCGAGGTTGTCGCCGGCAGGAGTCCACGGCTCGATCAGCCCCAGCGGGGGGGCGGGGGGATTCAACGGGGTCGGGATCCCGTCGCCGTCCCAAGCCAGGGTGTTGGTGAAGTTCAGGGTGGTGAAGAACACGTCCGCAGGTTGGTCCGAGAACATCGCCTCGTTGTTGACGGCGGAGCCGGCCAGCCCGACCGCGCCGCGGGTCACGCTGAAGTAGATCTCCGGGATCGGCGGGCCCTGCTTGTAGTACGAGATGGCGTCCACCTCGAGGCCGGGCATCCCGCCTCCGGGAAGCACCAGCAGCGCGGCAGGATCGTTGTAGAGGTCGTCGCCGAACCCGCCGCCGGTGGGGCTGGCCAGGTCGACCGAGAAGGTGACGGCGCGGGCCGCAAGCGCGCCCAGGCCGCTCAGACATAGCGCCACTGCGAGGGCGCGCATCGGGTGTGCTTTCATTCCGGGGATCGGTTAGAAGTTGTCAGCATGTCGTGCCGGGGGCCGGCCGCCGGCGGCGGGCGGCGCCCAGTGCGGCGGCGCCCGCGAGCAGCAGGGCGGCGAGGCCGGGTTCCGGCACCACGTTCACGTGGTCGTTCTGCTGCCACGCGTAGGCGGGGGTGCCGTTTGCGAAGTATGGGATGGCGATCGTGGCGGCGGTGCTGCTCCAGTTGTCGTGGACGATCCACCAGTTGTCGATCTGGGTGTTGGGGTTGCCGTCGCCGTCGAGGTAGCCGACGCCGGTCACGGTGTGGCCCATCGGTTCGTCGGGGATGCCCCACTGGTAGAACATGTCCACCTCCGGGTAGTTCGGGTCGTAGATGCCGTTGATGGGGGCCCACATGTCGAAGTCGATCAGCGTGGGCACGCCGGCGTCGATGTCCGCGATGTAATCGAGCCACGGGGTGGAGCCGCCGAGGTTGGCCGGGTTGATCGACCATGCGGTGGTCTGCCATGACTTCTTCTCGAGCCCGGAGACGGGATCGAACCAGCCGGCGTTGCCGAAGCCCGCCAGCCCGGGGGCGATGTCGACCAGCCAGGTGCCGGTGTGCCCGTCGGGCACGCCGTACTTGAACGGGTCCACGTCGTTGGTGTCGAGGTACCACCCCAGTTCGATGGTGGCGTCGTGCCACAGCCCCTGCTGCCAGGTGGGCGGGTTGGCGTTGCCGGTGTAGGCGGCGGTGTTGGGGATCGCCGTGAACGCCGTGCGGTCGGTCAGGCCGGTGAAGCCGTTGACATCCTCCCACCAGCCGAACAGGTTGGCCGCCGCGGTCGGCGTGCAGTAGTTGTCGTAGGGATCGGTGTTGGCCGGAGTCGGGTCCGGGCCCGGCGGAACGTAGGTGTCGTACGGCTGGTTCCAGTCCGGCACGTTCGGGAGCACGACGATGCCCGCCATCGCGGCCGGCACCAGCGGCAGCCATCCGGCGAGGACGGCCGCCCCTAACAGGCGATTGGTTCTCATGACGGGGGATGGGTTGCGGTTGGGAGGTGGCTCCGGAGGAGACGCGCGGGCGCCGGCGCGACGCCGCGGCCGGTGGGAGCGACCCGTCGGTCGGCGGGGGCGGCAGCGGCCGCGGGGGTGAGCCCCTTCCGCGCCCCGTGCCCGACCCGTCTCCAGCCGGATCACCATCTCATCCTGTCCGGTTGCGTGGCGCGGTGCCACGCATCTGGAGCTTTTTCACCGCGCATCTGGTGACCGGCGGGCGCCAACTCGGGCTGGAGGCGGCGGCGGTATGCGCTGGGGGGCATGCCGGTGGCGGTGCGGAACACCCGGTTGCCCTGCGAGACCGACTGGAAGCCGGCGGCGAACAGCGCCTCGGTCACGCTCAGCGCGGAATCGCCGAGCAGGCGCTTGAGTTCCACCACCCGCCGGCCGGCGAGGTAGTCGGTGAACGACAGCCCCATCGTGCGCATGAACAGGTGCGAGAGGTATGAGCGGCTCACCCCGACGTCGCGCGCCACGCCCTCGAGCCGCAGGTTCTCGGTGAAGCGCTGCTCGATCACCTCGCACGACCGCCTGACCGACACCCCGTCGTGCCAGCCGTTGCCGGGCGCCTCGAGCATCTGGCGCGACAGGTGCGAGAGCCGCCCGGCGAGCAGGTGGAGCAGGGTGACAGTGGCGTGGAACTGGCGCGGGTCGTGGACCGGCAGGCCGCGCGCCAGCTTGGCAACCAGCGCCTCCGGCAGCCCGGAGTCGCCGTCGCGGATGACGCGCGCGACCACCGCGCCGGCGGCGCCCGCGCCGCTCCCGCGCCGCAGCACCGCCGGCACGGTGACCAGGAACGCGGTCGAGCCGTCGGCCATCGTCAGCGGGATCGCGGCCACCGTCAGCCCGGCGTGGCAGCGCATCGCAAACGGCCCGGCGTGGTGGGTCCCGAGCGTCAGCAGGCGCCCGGCGAACCGTGCGCGGCACGCGGCGCAGCGCCGGCTGCGGCTGCCCAGCAGCCGGCACAGGGCGCTGGTCTCGGCCACCCGGTGCAGGTCGCGCGCGAGGTCGCCCGCTCCCAACAGAAGCACGTCGGTGCCGGTGGCGGTGTGGATCGCGTCGCGCCACCTGCGGAACGACGGGGAGTGATCAATCGCCTCCGCGAACACCATCGTCGCCTCCTGGTCGGGGGATCAGTCAATCTTCCACAGCCGTGGCCGCGGGGCAAAGCAAAAGCGCGGGCGGCCGGAGGCCGCGCCCCCGGCGGGTGCAATCCCCATCGATCTGCCGCTGTGGCGACGGCATCCTGCCGACGGCCGTGCGGGTGGCGTCCCGCCGCCCGGCTGCCAGTGCCTGGCGCATCCGCGGCAGCCCCTGGGAGCGCGGAATTCATTCCGCATGAGGAGGCGAGGTCGATGGGTGGCGCGCTGCGCGATGGGCATCGGCTGGGAAGGGGCTGGATCACTGGCGGGCGGACTGAAGTCCGCGCTCCCAGGGTGCCGTTCGCGCTTGCCCATGCGCGGCGCAGACCGGCGGGCACGATGCCGTCGCCACGATGGGTGCGGCGGCGAGCCGCCATGTTGCCGCACCGGTCAGGGTCCGGCGGCGGCCGGGGGCACGTTGAAGCCCTCGACCACGATCCGGGGTTCCTCGCCGCGGGTGTCCGGGTTGGCGACCTCGGTCCGGATCGTCCGTTGGTCGCCCGGCATCAGGGCGAGGTAGTTGTCGCTGTGGAGCACCGGCAGGATGCGGTCGCCGCTGGTGGCGCGGACGGCCTTGACGCGGACCATCAGCGCCGGGTGGGGCGAGGAGTTGCGGAGCAGGGTGGTGAGGATCCAGCGGTCGTCGGCGCGGCGGGTGGTGGTCGAGGCCTCCAGCGTGGCTGCGGGCAGGGTGCGCAGTGCCTTGAAGTTGCCCTCCTCGACGCCGCGCCAGTAGCAGTTCTCGGAAACCGCCGCGTCGCCCGCGGTCAGGGTCAGCCGGATGAAGTGCACCGGGCTGAGGCCGGCGGGGTAATCCATCGTGAACGGCGCGCCGAGCGAGTCCTCGGCGCTGTCGAGGGTGGCGGCCTGCTCCCACACCTTGCGGCCGTCGAGGTTGAACACCTCGGCGCGGGCGTCCAAGCCGCGCGCGTCGCCGCCGCTGTAGTTGACCACCTCGACGGCCTCGGCCGCGGGGTTCCACTGGATGTGCAGCGGCTCGCACCCCTTCTTGGCCCCGAAGTAGCCGGCGGTCGGCTCGAGGTAGTAGTCGTAGGTTTGCCACACCATCGACGGCCACGCCGGGTGGCTCATCCAGATCAGCAGGCCCATCCGGTTCTTCCCCTGGGCCTCGAACATCGCGCGGTAGCCCTCGTAGTTGACGAACTGGGCCAGCCCGACCCACTCCTCCACGCTGGCCGCGCCGCCGTAGCTCCGGTCGATGCGGTCGCGGAACGACTCCCCGCCCTGGGCCCCGCGCAGGCAGAAGTCGTGGAGTCCCCACAGGCGCCCCTGCGGCCACAGCGCGTCGGCGGGCAGCATCGCCCGCAGGCTGTCCATCGACACGATGTTGGGCATGCCCATCTCGCTGTGGAACAGGGGCGTGGCGCGCTCCAGGAAGTAGGCCTTGGTCTCCTGCGCGCGGTATGGGCCGTGGCCGCTGACCACGTCGTCCGCCGAGCTCGGGATGTAGTGGACGCCCGGGTGCAGCTCGGCCAGCGCCGCGCGGATCCCGTCGTCGAGCGGCGCGAGCGGGTAGCCCTCGTTGCGCCCGCAGTAGAGCCCGACCGAGGGGTGGTGCCGGATGCGCGCGATCGTGTCGCGCGCGTTGCGCAGGAACATCCCGTCGTCGTCCGGCTCCGGGCCGTCCCACGGGTTGGCCAGCCAGAAGTCCTGCCACACCACGATCCCGTGGCGGTCGCACGCCTGATAGAACTCGTCGTCGCCGGTCTGCCCGACCCAGTTGCGGATCATCGTGAAGTGCATGTCGCGGTGGTAGCGGACCGCGGCGTCGTAGTCGCGGCCGCGGTAGCGCAGCATCGACTCCGGGAACCCCCAGTTGCCGCCGCGCGGGATGAAGCGGCGCCCGTTGACCCACATCCGGAGCGCCCCGCCCTCCTCGCTGCAGGTGATCTGGCGCACCCCGGCCTGGAACTCGCGGGCGTCCGACCCGCCGGCGACCTCGAGCCGGACGGGGTGGAGGCAGGGCTCGCCGTATCCCGCGGGCCACCACAGCCGCGGCTGGCGCAGCTCGAGCCGGTGGGTCACCGCCCGGGCCTCCCCGCCCGCGAGCGCGAACGGGACGGAGAACTCGTGCTCCCCGAACCGGCCCTTGAGCACCCCCTCGAACGGCTGCGGGTCGTGGTTTCTAACCGTCGCGCCCACGGTCACCGCGGCGCGCGAGGTGTCGGGCAGCGGCAGGGTGGTGGCGACCAGCGGGTCCTCGATCGTCACCGGGCCGGAGCGGGTCAGGCGGACGTCGTTCCAGATGCCGGCGTTGCGGCCGCGGATGGTGGGGATCCAGTCCCAGCCGATCGAGGCGTGGCAGGTGGGGTTGTCGGCGCCCAGCGCGCCGCCGTTCTTGTCCGGCTCCTCGAAGGTCTTCTCCTTGACGCAGCCGGGGGTGGCGTTGGCGATGATGCGGACCGCCAGCGCGTTGGGCCGGCCCGGCAGGAGCCTGCCGGTCACGTCGAAGCGGGCGCGGGTGAAGGCGCCCTCGATGCGGCCCAGCGCGGCGCCGTTGAGCCACACGTCGGCCTTCCAGTTGATGCCGTCGAAGTCGAGCCAGCAGCGTCCGCCGGGCGCGGGGTCGGCGGCGGTGAACTCGGTGCGGTACCAGAAGTCGGCGCAGAAGAACGAGTCGGAGATCATCAGCTGGTTGTCGCCGAAGTTGGGGTCCGGCAGCGCGCCGGCATTGAGGTAGCTGGCGAGCACCGTCCCCGGCACCGTGGCCACCACCCAGTCGTGGTCGGCGAAGCCGCTGCGGGAGAGGTCCGCGGGCGGCGCGGCGACCAGCGAGGCGCGCTGGACCCGCCAGCCGCCGCCGGCAAGCTCCTGGCCGTCCGGCCGCGCCGGCGGCGGCGGCTTGGGCACCGCCACCGGGCCGCCGCTGCCGAACACCTCGAGCTCGCTGAGCAGGTAGTGGCCGGTGTCCGGCGCGCCGCGCATCAGCACCCTGACGTGGCGGCCCGCGGCGGGCCGGTCGAGCCGCAGGTCGTCGGCGCCCAGGTCGGCCAGGGCGGTCCAGGTGACGGCGTCGTCGGAGACCTCGATCGCGCCTTGCGGCGGCCGGCGGAGCCAGTGCAGCACCACCCGGTCGAAGGTGCAGCGCGCCCCGAGGTCCACGCGCACCCACTGCTCGCCGCCGCCGGCGCTCATCCACGTGCTGGCGAAGTCGTGCGGGCCGCCGACGGGCACCCGCTGCCCGCCCGCGAACAGCGCCAGGCCGCTGATGTTCCACTGCAACGGCCGGCCGGAGCGGAACTGCAGCCGATAGAACCGCTCCCGCGCCGGCCCCTCGAACACCGCCGTGCCCCGCACCTCCCCGCTCGGCCGGGCCATCCCCGCCGCTTGGCCGAGGGCGCGCCACGCGCGGCCGTCCGGCGAGCCGAGCACCGTGCAGCACCAGTCCTGGTTGTCCGAGGCCGCCGCGTCCCCCGGCTTGACCGCGGCGTCGATCGCCACCCGGTCGACCGCCGGCGGCTCGCCGCCGCCGAACTCGACCTGCACCCAGCCCTCGCGCCCCCGGAGCGGCACGGCGGTCACCCAGTTGCCGTCAAACAGCCGCTCGCGCTCGTGCTTGCCGAGCACCCCCTGCGCGCTCGTCGACACCACCAGCCACCGCGGCAGCCCGTCCTCCCGGATCCCGTCGGTCACCAGCTGGGCGGTAAGGTTGTAGTCGTGGCTGGAGGAATGCCACGCCGGACGCCGCAGCGCCAGGTTGCGCCGGGTCGCGGCATCGATCTGTTGGACCGGCGCGAAGTCCTCGCCCGGGTCGCCGGGGTAGACCCCGACGCCGCGGGTCGCCTCCCGGGCGCCGAGCAACGGGGCGGTCAGCAGGGCAAGGGCGGTCATGGCGCGGAATCGGGTCATCATTACCGCACCAGCAAATGCCCCATCCCCGCCGGGAACAAGGCCAATCCCCGCGCCTCAGCCCGGCGCGGGCGCGCGACGCATCCCGCCGCCGGCCCCCAGCCGGCGCGCCACCGCGCGCAGCTTCGGGTGCCGCGCCGGGTCCGCCGGCAGCCCCTCGACGAGCCCCCACGATCCCCACTTCGACGGCCGCCCGGAGAACGAGAACAGGAACGCCGGCCCGGCGTCGAGCGCGTCCCACAGCCCCAGGTACTCCTGATAGAGCGCCTCCATCCGCGGGTGGCGGTTGGCGGCGATGAACAGCCGGGTGAGCGCCTCGTCATTCTCCGCGCCACCGTGGCCGACGAGGTGCTGGCCGGCCTCGTAGCAGCCGAGGCGCACCCCGAAGCGGTCGGCGACCTCCTTCTGCCGGCGCAGCATCGCCGGCACCGCGTCCCCCAGCTCGTCGCGCGCGAGCGCGTCCAACAGCCCGTCGACCCCCAGCGCCACCACCTCGGCGCGGCGCTCCGGCGCCCCCAACGCCCCGCCGAAGTACGGCGCGATCGCCAGCAGGTCGACGTCGCGCGCCGCCCCGCGCCACCCGAGCACCTGCTCGCTGACCCACGGGTTGGCGGCCTGGCTGGCCATCACCCGCACCAGCCGCCCGCGGTCGCCGCCGAACACCCCGTCCCAGATCCGCGCGACCTCCGCCGCGCGCTGCGAGTAGCAGCGCAGCTGCGCCTGATGGGCGTCGTCCGAGAGCCCGAGCCGCCGGCCCTCCGCGGCGCACCAGCGGGCCTGCTCGAACTGGCCGTTCCAGCATTCGTTAGACAGCTCGACGTAGGCCTTCAGCCCGGGGGCCAGCGTGTCGCGCACCAGCACCGCCGCGCGGCGCGCGTAGTCGTCGTCGGCCAGGTGCGGGATGCAGAACCACGCGTCGCAGCCCGCCGCGTTGGCGCACGCGACCTGGATCTCGAGCGGCACGCCGCCGGCGCCCGACCAGCGCGCGGCGCCCGGCAGCGGGCGCTCGTCCCAGCGGGCCACCGGGTTGCCGTTGGCACGCTGCCAGTCCATGAACCGCAGCGCCCCGAAGCCCCGCACCGCCTCGATGAAGCGCCGGTCGAAGTGCCCCGCGGCCACCTCCACCGGCCGCCGCAGCGCCACCTCGCGCACCCCGCCCCGCGTGTCCCGGAAGGCGAGGAACAGGTTGCCCTCCCCGGCCGGCACCCGCACCACCGCCGTGGTGCGCCCGCGCCCCGCGTCGTGGCGCGCCTCGAGCACCGCGGCCGCACCGTGCGCCTCCACCCGCGCCACGCCCGCGAACTCCAGCCGGTAGTCCCCCGCGATCCCCTGCTGGTCCGCGAACACCACCACCCCCGCGTCCCCGGTCGGCCAGCCGGCCGCATCCACCGGCGCCCGCTCCTCCCACGGCCGGTCCGGCGGCCCGAACCGCCGCGCCGACTTCATCGCGTCGGCAAACGGCAGCACCGCCGCCCAGTCGGCAATCCCCTCCAGGTTGACGCCCAGCCCCGCCCCCGCCCCCGCCGGCGCCGAGGCCAGCACCGCCAGCACCGCAAGCGCGCGCATCGCACCGGTCATGCCGCCCCATACGACCCCCCCGCCTCCCGGCTTGCACCCGCCCCGCCGGCGATCAATGGATTGCGGTCGGTGATCCGCCCGCCACCCCTCCGCCAACCGCCCCGCCCACCCCGCCCCCGGGCCGCCGGCCACCCCCCGGGCCGCCGCCCCCGACCCGGCCGCCGGCCGTTCCGACTTCGCGCTCAACGACTTGGAACCGGCCCGCGGGAAAATCGGGCCCATGGCGGATTTTGCTTGAATGCTTCCACCGGTAGTGGCATACTTTTCCTCGCCATACCACATATGGTATGTGGCATGGCCGCGCTGCGGCCGTGCCCCCGTCCATTCCGCCTTCCAAACCCGATCCCAACCCATCACCATGACCGTCTCCGTCACCGCAATCGACATGCCCGCACGCAAGGAAAAACCCGCCCCGCCCCGTTCTAACGGTCTAACCTTCGCGCCGGTCTTCGCCACCCCCGGCCAGTCGCCGTTCGACGGCGTCGCCTGGGAGCTGCGCACCGCCCAGATCACCGACGAGAAGGGCGGCTACCTGTTCCGCCAGGACGACGTCGAGGTGCCGGCCGCGTGGAGCGAGCTGGCGACCAAGATCGCGGTGTCGAAGTACTTCTACGGCGACATGGGCCGTGGCACCGACCCGCGCACCGGCGGCCGCGAAACCTCGGTGCGCCAGCTGATCCACCGCGTCACCCGCACGATCACCGACTGGGGGGTCGCCGACGGCTACTTCGCCGACGACGCGAGCGCCGAGGCGTTCTGCGCCGACCTGAGCTGGCTGTGCCTCCACCAGCACGGCGCGTTCAACTCGCCGGTGTGGTTCAACGTCGGCCTCTATCAGCAGTACGGGACCGGCGCCGGCCGGGGCGAGGGCGGCTGGCACTGGGACGAGGCGCGCGGCCACGCGGTGCGCGCCGCCACCCAGTACGAGTTCCCGCAGTCCAGCGCGTGCTTCATCCAGGGGGTCAAGGACACGATGGAGGACATCATGCGGCTGGCCGCCTCCGAGGCGATGCTGTTCAAGTACGGCTCGGGCACCGGCTCGGACCTCTCCTCGCTGCGCTCGACGCGCGAGAAGCTCTCCGGCGGCGGCCGGCCGTCCGGCCCGCTGTCGTTCCTGCGCGTCTACGACCAGGTCGCCAACGTGGTCAAGAGCGGCGGCAAGACCCGCCGCGCGGCCAAGATGAACACCCTCAAGGACTGGCACCCGGACATCGAGGAGTTCATCGAGGCCAAGGCGGTCGAGGAACGCAAGGCCCGGGCGCTGATCCAGCAGGGCTACGACGGCAGCTACAACGGCGACGCCTACGGCTCGGTGATGTACCAGAACGAGAACCTCTCGGTGCGCGCCAGCGACGAGTTCATGCAGGCCGCGGTCGAGGACCGCGAGTGGTGGACCCGGCGGGTGACCGACGACGCGCCGTGCGAGCAGAAGCACGCGCGCGCGCTGCTGCGCAAGATCGCCGAGGGCACCTGGACCTGCGGCGACCCCGGGATGCAGTTCGACACCACGATCCACGCCTGGCACACGTGCAAGGCCACCGGCCGCCAGAACTCGACCAACCCGTGCTCGGAGTACCTGTTCCTGGACGACACCGCGTGCAACCTCGCCTCGCTCAACCTGCTGCGCTTCAAGGGCGAGGACGGCACCTTCGACGTCGCCCGCTTCGAGGCCGCGGTGCGGGTGTTCATCACCGCCCAGGAGATCATCGTCGACCGCGCCAGCTACCCGATCAAGGAGATCGCCGAGAACAGCCACGTGTTCCGCACCCTCGGCCTCGGCTACACCAACCTCGGCGCGCTGATCATGAGCTACGGCCTCGGCTATGACTCGGACGAGGGCCGTGCGCTGGCCGGCGCAATCACCGCGCTGATGACCGGCCGCGCCTACGACCAGAGCGCCCGCATGGCCGCCGCACTCGGCCCCTTCCCCGGCTACCACGACGCCCGCTGCGCCACCGTCCGCGAGCCGCTCGAGCCGTCCAACGAGGGCCCGATGCTCGAGGTGATCGAGCGCCACCGCGCCGCGGTCGGGCGGATCGGCGCCAGCGAGCGCTTCGGCTACCTCAGGCAGGCCGCGCGCGAGGCGTGGGAGGAGGCCGCCGCCAAGGGGCGCCGCCACGGGTTCCGCAACGCGCAGGTCACGGTGCTCGCCCCCACCGGCACGATCAGCTTCCTGATGGACTGCGACACCACCGGGATCGAGCCGGACATCGCGCTGGTGAAGTACAAGCTGCTGGCCGGCGGCGGCACGCTCAAGATCGTCAACCGCACCGTCGAGCCCGCGCTGCGCCACCTCGGCTACTCCCCCGCCGAGGTCACCGCGATCCTCGCCCACATCGGGCGCCACGACACGATCGAGGACGTGCGCGACGAGCAGACCGGCGCCACCGTGCGCAGCGGGCTGCAGGCCGCGCACCTGCCGGTGTTCGACTGCGCGTTCCGGCCGGCGCTCGGGACCCGCAGCCTCCACTACCGCGCCCACATCCGGATGATGGCCGCCGCCCAGCCGTTCATCAGCGGCGCCATCTCCAAGACGGTCAACATGCCCGTCGAGGCGACCGTCGACGACATCATGAACACCTACCTCGAGGGCTGGCAGCTCGGGCTCAAGGCGATCGCGATCTATCGGGAGGGCTCGAAGAACAGCGCCCCGCTGGCCACCCGCAAGGCGTCCGACACGCCGGCCACCGTCACCCGCGACGAGGTGATCCGCGGCTTCGAGCAGACGATCGCCGAGCTCGGCCGCGCCAACGAGGAGCTGCGCAGCAAGCTCGGCCAGCCGGCGCGCCGCTGCATGCCGGAAACCCGCAACTCGAAGACCCACAAGTTCGAGATCGCCGGCCACGAGGGCTACATCACCGTCGGCCTCTACGACGACGGCCGGCCCGGCGAGCTGTTCGTCCAGGTGTCCAAGGAGGGCAGCACCATCGGCGGGCTGATGGACACCGTGGCCACGCTCACCTCGATGGCCCTCCAGTATGGCGTGCCGCTCGAGCAGCTGGTCAACAAGTTCGCGTTCCAGCGCTACGAGCCGAGCGGCCGCACCCGCAACCCGTGGATCCGGATGGCGTTCAGCATCACCGACTACGTCTTCCGCTGGCTCGGCTGCGAGTTCATCCCCGAGTTCAAGGAGGCGACCTCGTCGAGCCGCGACCAGGCGGAGCTGCCGATGCCCGAGATCCGCGAGATGGAGGAAAAGGCGGTCAACCGCCCGGTCGCCGAGCTGTCGCGCGTCGACACCCCGGCCACCAGCGCCCTCAAGGCCGCCCTCGGCAACGCCTACATGGGCATCACCTGCTCGAACTGCGGCTCCCACAAGGTGATCCGCGCCGGCGCCTGCGGCGTGTGCACCCAGTGCGGCACCAGCCAGGGGTGCAGCTAGAGGTGGGCGGGCGCCTGGCTGGGCCGGCGGGCGCCGGGTGCTCGGACAGTGAATCCTTGGGTCCCTTAGGTCCCTTGGGTCCCTTGGGTCCCATGGGCCTAATAGGACTCATCGCCCGCTGGACAAGCACCGGGCATGGGCTTTACCATGCACGCGATGACCCACCGCCTGACCACGCTGGCGCTCGCTGCCGCGCTGTGCGGCGCGCTGCCCGCCGGGGAACAACCGCCGGCCGGGGAGGAGGAAGGCATCCGCATGCCCCCGGCCGAGGTGATCGCCGAGATCACCAAGCACCTGCTCGACGACCCCGACGGCAAGATGACCGACCTGGGCAAGCGCCTGCTCGGCAAGGACGGCACCAAGCTGTTCTTCTACCTGCCGACGCGCGACGAGGCGGGCACGCCGCGCGACCACGGCCTGGGTTACCACGACGTGCTGTTCGCCTCGCGGGACGGCACCCGGCTGCACGGCTGGTTCATTCCGGCCAAGGGCGCCAAGCCGCGGGCGACGATCGTGTTCTCGCACGGCAACGCCGGCTCGCTCGGCCACCACCTGCCGTTCATCACCTGGCTGCCCGCCGAGGGGTTCAACGTGTTCCTCTACGACTACCGCGGCTACGGCAAGTCCGAGGGCTCGGTCGAGCGGCGCGGGCTGGTCGAGGACGCCGCCGCCGCCTTCCGCACCGCCGCCCGCCAGCCCGAGGCCGACCCCGCCCGGCTCGTCTCCCTGTCCCACAGCCTCGGCGGCGCCAAGTCGGTCGCCGCCCTCGCCCTCGACCGCCCGGCCGGGCTGCGCGCCGTGGCGGTCGTCAGCAGCTTCGCCTCCTACCGCCAGATGGCCCGCATCTGGGGCGGCAACGTCGGCGCCAACCTGACCGACGACCAGCTCGCCCCGCAGGACCTGATCGGCAAGCTCGCCCCCGTCCCGGTGCTGGTGATGCACGGCGAGGCCGACGAGGTGATCCCGTTCGCCGAGGGCCGCGTGCTCGCCGCCGCCGCGCGCGACCCGAAGGAGTTCATCGCCGTCCCCAACGGCCGCCACAACGACCTGCTCGCCCGCGACGACGGCAAGTGGCGCCGCCGCCTGCTCGAGTGGATCGCCCGGCAGCTCGAAACCCGTTAGCCCGCCGGCAACGCAGGCGGCCGCCTCCGGAAACCGGTAGGGACGAGCGGCCCCGCCCGTCCGTGGTTTCGCGCCGCGCAGCGGCGCGCGGCCGACGGCGGGATGCCGTCGCCACGATGGGCTCGCGCGCAGCACCAGCGGTGGCACATGCGTCCCGGCTGTTGGGGCGCTCGGGGTTGGGACTGGGATCGAAATCGAAATCGCGGCTCACCAGATCGCCTTCGCCCCGATGACCGCGCCGAAGCCCGGCTCGTTCTGGCCCGACCCGTGGTGGCGGTAGTCCTCGTCGGTCACGTTCTCGAGCCCGAGCGTGAGCTCGAAGTGGTCGCACGGCCGCCAGCCGGCGTGGAGCATCGCCACGGTGTAGGCGGGCGTGCCGCCGCTCGGGATCCGCTGGTTGTCGGCGACGTCCGACGCGCTCAGCCGGTCGGCTTCGGCCGCGGCCAGCAGCCGCCCCTCGACCCAGAACTGGTCCGACGGGTGGGTCCAGCGCAGCGCCAGCGAGCCGCTCAGCGGCAGGGTGCGGCTGAGCGGTTCCTCGACCGTCGGCCCGCCGAGCCACGCCGGCGTCCTGGTGTAGCCTTCCTGCCACGCGGCGAAGCCGGAGAGCGTCCACTGCGGGTGGAACCGCCACGCCGCCTCGGCCTCGATCCCCCACACGTAGCCGTCCTGGCCGTTGGTGGTGACCGAGTTCGACGAGCCGGCGCCGACCGGCACCGAGGTGATGATGTCGTCGATGTCGGTGTAGAACGCGGCGAGGTTGCAGTAGCTGTCCTCCGCGGTCCGCCGCACGCCGAGCTCATAGGTGATGAAGTTCTCCGGCTCGACGTCGGCCGAGCCGGCCTGTTGGATGCCCGAGCGCGAGGTCAGGTTGCCCGACAGGTCGCTGAGGTTGGGCGCCCGGAACGCCTGCGAGACCCCCCCGTACACCGACCACTCCTCGTCCAGGTCCTGGATCGCCCGCAGCGAAAACACCGTCTCGTCCCACGAGCGCCGCTCCGACACGTCGGTCTTCGTCGCCGGGTCCCAGTTGCGCCCGAGCTCCGCCTCCGCCCACGTGTGGCGCGCCCCCACGTCCACCCGCAGCCCCTCGGCGGCGCGCCACTGGTACTGCGCGAACACGCCTAACAGATCATACGACGAGTCGTCGGCGACCGGCCGGAACGACGGGTCGGGGGCCATTCCCGCGCCCTTGTCCCGGAACCCCTCGGAGTCGACGGCGTCGTGGTAGTAGTCGGCGCCGTAGACCAGGTTGCCGGGGCCGAGGGGCGACTCGAGTTCGACGTCGATGCCGAGGGTGTCGACGTCGGCGTTCTGCAGCCGGCGGTCGGTGGCCTTGCGGTCCTGGAACTCGGTGTCGCTGGCCGTCTGCCAGGAAACGACCGCCGCCACCCGCCGCACCGCCGCGTCCTGGCGCGGGTTGTTGTGCTCGTAGCGCAGGTAGCTGAGCGTCCGCTCCTGGTCGTAGATGTTGGAGCGGTAGCTGCCGGGCGCGGCGACGTGGCCGTCATGCTCCCAGCCCGGGTTGTAAACCGTGCGGTGCCAGCGCCAGATGTCGTCCTGGTCGAGCCGGTGGTGGGCCAGGGTGAGGGTGCCGTCGGGGCCGAGCGCGACGTCGAAGCGCAGGTCGAGGTCCTGTTCGGGGTAGCCGGTGTGGCGCATCCGGCCGACCGCCGAGTCCTCGATGTCGCCGAAGTCCTTGGCCGAGACGCCCAGCGCCAGCCCCCACCGCGCGCCGACCCCGAGCGTGGCCTCGAGCCGCCCGATGTGGCTGTCCTCGCCGTTGCTACGGAATTCATAGTAGCCGCTGCCGTGGCTGAAGAACTCGCCGCCGGGCTGGTCGCGGAACCCGGTGGGGCGGGTGAACGCGTTGAGCGTGCCGCCGGCGGCGTCCGAGCCGTAGAGCACCGAGCCGTGGCTCTTGACCAGCTCGAAGCGGTCGAGCGCGAGCACGTCGATGGTGTTCCAGTATTGGACCGGGCCGCTGCGGAAGGTCGAGTTGTTGACCCGCACGCCGTCGACCAGCAGCAGGTTCTGGCGGCCGGTGAAGCCGCGGATGTAGGGCGAGCCGTGGCCGTGGGCGGTCTTCTGCACCAGCACGCCGGGGACCAGCTCGAGCGCGTCGGGCAGCGTGCGGCGGGTGTTCTGCTCGATTTGCTCCTCGTCCACCGTCGCCACCGTGTAGGCCGCGTCGCTGCGGGGTTCGAGCGAGCGGCTGGCGGTGACGAACAGCGGGTCGAGCAGGTCCTGGGCGGTCAGCGACGGGGACGCCAGGCCGCAGGCGGCGGCCGGCAACACGGCGAGGATCAGGCGGCGGTTCACGCCGCAATCCTCCCCCGCCGCCACCCGCCCGGGCAAGCACCGGGGGTGGACAGAATCCGCCCGCGGCGCGCCACGGGTGGCCGGTTATTGTCCAGCAACCGGCTCGACCTCCGGGCCGGCCGCGGCCGAGCCCGCCGGGCGGCGGATGAACGCGCGCCGCCGGCATGGCTTGGCCCGGTGGATGTCCCCCGGCGTGGTGTGGTTTGCGCTGGCCAGCTGCTGCGCAGGCGGGGCGAACGCCCGGCTCGCCGCGGGCGGCCTCTAGCGGACGCTGGCGGCGCGGTGGAGCTGTTGGAGGGTGAGCACCGCGTAGCAGGTCACCAGCGCGGGGTCGTTTTCCCACCAGCGGGAGTTGGTGTTGACCCACGAGCCGTCCTCGCGCTGGGAGGCGAGGAGCGTCGTGGCGAGGTCGTTGCGCCAGTCGGCGGTCTTGTCGCCGGGGAGCGCGAGCTTGCCGACGTTGGCGGCGGTCAGCGCCTTGGACATCACGTGGTAGTAGTAGTAGAGCCCCTGCTGGCCGAGCCCGGGGTTTTCCTCGACGCTGTAGTTGCGGGCCAGCCAGTCGCGGACCGCGGTGACGCGGGGGTCGTCGGCGCCGACCTTGGCGTAGACCAGCGAGAGCAGGCCGGCGTAGGACATCGAGCCGTAGGAGCGCAGGGCGGTGCGGCCGTCGGGCAGCTTCTGCTCGCCGGCCTTCGACTGGCCGGGGGTGTAGATGAAGCCGCCCTTGTTGGCCGGGTCGTCGGACGCCCATTCCTGGTCGTTGCTCTCCTCGAGGTTCTGGCAGCGGGTGACGAACTGGATCGCGGCGTCCCAGTCGAGGTCCGGCTGGTCGCCGTGGCGGGCGTCGGCGATCACCTTGCGCGACAGCGCGATCGCCTCCAGCGCGATGTGGGTGTTGGAGAGGTCGGAGCGGGACTTGTCCGACCCGTAGCCGATGCCGCCGTCGCTCGGGTTGTCCGGTTCGCCCGGGCGGTCGAGGTTGAACTGTTGTTTGACCAGGTAGGCGCGGGCGCGGACGATCGCGGGCTCGAACGCCTCGCGCTCGGCGGCGAGCAGCGCGGTGAGCGAGATGGCGGTGTTGTAGACCGACAGGCCTTCCTGATAGACCCCGCCGTCGTCCTTCTGGCAGGCGAGCAGCCAGCGGTAGGCGCGCTCGATGTGGTCGGGCGGGGCGGCGGCGGTGTCGCGGGCCGGGTCGCCGGCCCATGCCATCAGCGGCAGGGCGGTGAGGGCGGGCATCTGGGGGTCGCCCCAGTGGCCGTCGGGGGCCTGTTTCGAGCGGAGGTATTCGTTGCCGGTCTTGATCGCGCGCTGGATCTCGAGGCGGGTGGACAAAAACGGGTCGTCGGCGGCGCCGGCGGCGAGGCAGGCGGCGAGGGCGAGGGTGGTGGTCAGGCTGCGGGTCATGGTTCGGGTGTGGCTGGGCGCTTGGCTGGGGCGGGGGAGATCACGACGGTGACGGGGGTGCCTTCGGGCGGGACGCGCCGCGGGGCGGGGATCCACGCCTCGTCGTCCTCGTTGTGGACGCCAGCGCGCAGGCCGGCAACACGAGGATCGGGCGGTGGTTCACGGCGCCATCCTCCCCCGCCGCCACGCTCCCGGGCAAGCGCCGGGGGTGGACAGAATCCGCCCGCGGCGCGCCGGAGGTGGGCGGAAATTGTCCGAGAATCGGCTCGACCCCGGGGCCCGCGGCGGCCGAGCCTGCCGGGCGGCGGATGGATGCGGGCCGACGGCATGGGCTGGTGCGGTGGATGTCGCTCAGCGTGGTGCTGTTCGCGCTGGCCGGGTCGGTGGCGCTGCTGGCGCTGTTCCAGTCCCTGGCCGAGCGCGGGCAGCGGCGGGCGTTCGAGGAACTGGCGCGGGGCAACGCCGCCTTCCTCGGCCGCACCGGCCTGCCGCTGACCCCGAAGATGGCTGCCGACCTCGCCGAGGTGCTCGGCGTCGAGGTCTGGTTCCAGGCCGGCAAGGCCGCCGTGCCCCCCGACGGCCGCCAGCGCCGCCACGGCGACCGGCTCGTCGTCGCCCGCCCGGTCGCCGGCAGCCGGGTGGCGGTGTGTTTCGCCCGCCCGCACGCCAGCGCCGCCGCCGTGCTGCGGCGGCCCGACGCGTGGCTCGCGCTGGGCGGCTTCTGGCTGCTCGCATTGGCGCTCGGCGCGTGGCTCGCCCGCCGCGTCGCCCGCCCGCTGGGCGAACTGGCCGCCGCCGTGCCCGCGATGAGCGGCGACCAGCCGCTGCCCCCGTTGCCGGTCGGCCGCGCCGACGAGATCGGCGCGCTCGCCCGCACGCTGTGCGCCACCCACGGATCGCTGCGCGAGGAGCGCGAGCGGCGCCAGGCCGCCGAGCGCCTCGCGATGCTCGGCCGCATGGCCACCAGCCTCGCCCATGAGGTCCGCAACCCGGTGGCCGCGATCCGCCTGCACGCCCAACTGTTGGACGGCGCCGGCACCGCCGAGGCGGCCGCCTCGCGCGCCCTGATCGCCTCCGAGGCGTCGCGCATCGAGTCGCTGGTCAACCAGTGGCTCCACCTCGCCCGGCCGGCCCCGCCGGTGATGGCCGCGCTCGACCTCGCCGCGCTGGTCCGCCACGCCGCCGGACTGTTGGACCCGCAGGCCCGCCACGCCGGCGTCCGCATCACCGTCGCCCCCGCATGGCAGGCGCCGGTCCCGGTCCACGGCGACGGCGAGCGCCTCGTGCAGGCGCTCGCCAACGTGCTCCTCAACGCAATCCAGGCGATGCCCCGCGGCGGCCCGGTCGACGTCGAACTCGGGCGCCCCGCGCCGCAATGCGTGGCCGTGGTGGTCGCCGACCGCGGCCCCGGGTTCAGCGCCGCCGCACTCGCCGCCGCCGGCGAGACGTTCTTCTCCGAAAAGGAGGGCGGCATGGGCCTCGGCCTCGCCGTCGCCCGCGAGGTCGCACGCGCCCACCACGGCGAACTCCGCTGGGAAAACCGCCCCGACGGCGGCGCCCAAGTCACCCTCGAACTGCCCACCCCCGCCTGATCCCCCCCCAACGGACCGGGCCGCACCAAAGGCCCGCACGAAAGACCTTTATTTGCCCAAGGGCCACTAAAGACCCATTTGCCGTCCCTTTGTTTGTCCCGGCCAAGGTGCGGGTCTTGGGTCTTGCCGCGGGGCAGGGGAGGGGGGAACGTTCGCCCGGGCAGGATGGAAACCGGATGAGCATGGAGGCGGAACGGGTCCTGATCGTCGAGGATGAGCACGCGCTCGGCACGGCGTTGTGTTTCGCGGTGCGGCGGGTGGGCCACCTGCCAATCCTGGTGGCCTCCGGGGAGGCGGCGCTCGACGCGCTGTCCGGCGGCGGGTTCCGGGTGGTGGTGCTCGACATCGGGCTGCCGGGGATGAGCGGGCTCGAAATGCTCGAGCGGCTGCGCGCCACCGATCCCTCGCTGCCGGTGCTGGTGATCACCGCCCACGCGACGCTCGACCACGCGATCCGCGCCCAACAGCTCGGCGCCACCCAGTACCTGACCAAGCCGCTCGACCTCGGGCGCTTCGAACAGGCGGTGGCGGTGCTGGCGGCGGCGGCGGCGGGCGGCGCACCCGGCAGCGGGCCCGCGGCTCCCGTGGCGGCGGGATCGTTCACCCTGATCGGCAGCGCGCGGTGCATGCAGCCGGTGTTCGTCGCGATCGCCCGCGCCTGCGCCACGCCGGTGCCGACGCTGATCAGCGGGCCCGCCGGCTCCGGCAAGTCGCTGGCCGCGGCCATCATCCACGCCCACGGGCCCCAGCCGGGCCGGCCGCTGCACACGCTCGCGTGCGAGTGCGCCCACGATCCCGCCGAGCTGGCGGACTGGCTCGACGGCGCCACTGGCGAGCCCGGCGGCACGGTGGTGCTCGACGAGCTGCCGGCGCTGGCGGCCGAGTCGCAGGCGTGGCTCGCCCGGCGGCTCGGCGAGCCGCCGCCCGCGCCGGACGCCGGCCTCCGGCGGGTGCTGGCGACGTCGCGCGAGCCGGCGGCCGCGGCGGTTGCCCACGGCCGCTTGCAGCCCTCGCTCGCCGATGTCTTCAGCGCCTCGCCGGTCAACCTGCCGCCGTTGCGCGAGCGCAGCGGAGACATCCCGGCCTTGGCTGCGTTCTTCCTCGGGCTGCACGGGGGCGAACACCACCTGACCCCGCCGGCCATGGCGGCCCTCCAGAACTACCCCTGGCCCGGCAACGTGCGCGAACTGCGGACGGTGCTCGAGTGCGCCGTCTCGCTGAGCCACGGCCCGGCGCTGTTCCCCAGCCACCTGCCGCCCCACGTCGCCGCCGCCGCGCCCGACCCGCACGCGCCGGCGCCAACCGGCGAACTGACCGCCGCGATCGAGCGCTGGCTCGACGCCCAGCTCGCCAGCGTCCACCCGCCCGCCTACCACGACCTGTTGGACCGCGTCGAGGCGGCGATGCTCCGCCACCTGTTGGAACGCCACGACCAGCGCCTGGCCCGCCTCGCCACCGCGATGGGCCTGCACCGCTCCACGCTGCGCCAGAAACTCCGGCGCCTCGGCCTCCAACCCACGGGCGAACCCGCCGCCGGCGACGACGGCCACGAGGCCTGACCCCGCCGCACCGACCCGGCCGCCCCAGCCCACCCGGCCCACGCGGCCGGAAATACCCGGCCGCCACCGCCCGTTTCATCACCGTGAACCCCGCGCCCGCCATCACCGGATGCCCGCCGCCCCCGCAGGCCCCGCCGCGGCACGCCCTGCGGTTGCCAGCGGCCTGCCTCCTCCTGCCCCTGCTCTCCTGCACCCTTGCCGCCGCCGGGCCCGCCACGCTCGACCTCGCCGGCAGCTGGCGCTTCGCGCTCGATCCCGAGGACCTCGGCCTGGCCGCCGGCCCGGCCAACTGGAAGTTCCCCGACACGATCCAGCTCCCCGGCTGCCTCCAGGCGCAGGGGTTCGGCGAGACACCCTCGCTCGCTACCCGTTGGACCGGCGACGGCTGGCGCTATCCGGAGCTGTTCAAGGAGTGGCAGGCCGCCGCCAACTTCAAGTTCCCCTTCTTCCTCCAGCCCCCACGCCACTACCTCGGCCCCGCCTGGTTCCAGCGCGACATCGACATCCCCGCCGACTGGCACGACAGCCGCACCCTCCTCCACCTCGAGCGCGTCCACTGGCAAAGCTCCGCCTGGGTCGACGGCCGGCCCGCCGGCAGCTGCGACTCGCTCGGCACCCCACACCAGCTCGACCTCGGCATCCTCTCACCCGGCCGCCACGTCCTCACCCTCCGGATCGACAACCGCCTCGCCCCGGTCAACGTCGGGCCGCTCAGCCACAGCGTGACCGACCACACCCAGGGGAACTGGAACGGCGCCGTCGGCCGGCTCGAACTGCGCCGCGCCCCGCTGCTGCGGATCGCCGCAGTGGCCGTGTTCCCCGCGCTCGACGGCAGGGTGCGCGTCGAGGTCGACCTCGACAACCTCCACTTCGACCCGCTCGACGGCACCGTCACCGCCGAGGTCCTCGACCCCCGCTCCGGCGCCCCGCTGGCCACCGCCGAGGACCGGTTCGCATACCCCCGCGGCACCGCCGCCGACGGCCGCCACCTGCTGGTCACCAGCGACCGCCGCACCCTCGCCTGCACGCTGCCCGCCCCGCCCGCCCCGTGGGACGAGTTCTCGCCCACCCTCTATCAGGTCAGGGTCACCGCGCGGGCCGGCGGCGGGACCGACGAGCAGGTCGTCCCGCTCGGCTTCCGCGAGGTCGCCAACCGCGGCGGCGTCCTCACCCTGAACGGCCGCCGGATCTTCCTGCGCGGCACGCTCGAGTGCTGCATCTTCCCGCTGACCGGCCACCCGCCGACCGACGTCGAGTCGTGGCGGCGGATCGTGCGCACCTGCAAGGAGCACGGGCTCAACCACATCCGCTTCCACTCGTGGTGCCCCCCCGAGGCCGCGTTCGTCGCCGCCGACGAGCTCGGCTTCTACTATCAGGTGGAAGTCTCGTCGTGGGCCAACCAGGGCGCCGAGATCGGCAGCGGCCGCCCGCTCGACGCCTGGCTCGAGGCCGAGACCCGCCGCGTGCTCGCCGCATGCGGCAACCACCCGTCGTTCCTGATGCTCGCCTACGGCAACGAGCCCGCGGGCCCCAACCACCAGCAGTGGCTGCAGCAGTGGGTCGCGCGCCGCCGCCAGGAAGACCCGCGCCGGCTCTACACCACCGCCGCCGGCTGGCCGGTGCTGGCCGGCAGCGACTTCCACAGCTCGCCCGACCCGCGCATCCAGGCGTGGGGCGGCGGCCTTGGCTCGCTGCTCAACGCCAGGCCCCCGGCCACCGACTTCGACTGGGCGGAGTTCGCCCGCCGCCATCCCGACGCACCCGTCGTCTCCCACGAGATCGGCCAGTGGTGCGTCTATCCGAACTTCGCGGAGATCGGCAAGTACACCGGCTACTTCCGCGCCCGCAACCTCGAGATCTTCCGCGAAACCGCCCGCCGCAACGGGCTGCTCGGCCAGGCCGGCGACTTCCTCGCCGCCTCCGGCAGGTGGCAGGCCGCCTGCTACAAGCACGACATCGAGGCCGCGCTGCGCACCCCCGGGTTCGGCGGCTTCCAACTGTTGGACCTGCACGACTTCCCCGGCCAGGGGACCGCGCTCGTCGGCGTGCTCGACGCGTTCTGGGACGCCAAGGGCTACGTCACCCCGGCCGGGTTCCGCCGCTTCTGCGGGCCGGTGGTCCCGCTCGCCCGCCTGCCCAGGATGGTGTTCACCACCGCCGAGACGCTCGAGGCCCGCGCCGAGCTCGCCCACTTCGGCCCCGCCGACTTCAGCCAGCTCGGCCTGGAATGGCAGCTCGCCACCGCCGCCGGCGCCACCGTCGCCCGCGGCACCCTGCCCGCCCGCGACCTGCCCGCCGGCCACCTCCACCAGCTCGGCCAGCTCCGCGTGCCGCTCGCCCAGGCCCCCGCCCCCGCCAAGCTCACCCTCACCCTCGCCGCCCCAGACGCCGCCTTCGCCAACTCGTGGGACGTCTTCGTCTATCCGGCTGACACCCCGCGCGAGGCCCCGCCCGGCGGCCACCCCGCACAACCCGACGCCCCCGGCCCGCTCACCTGCCCCTCGCTCGCCGACGCCCTCGCCGCCCTCGACCAGGGCGGGACCGTCCTCTGGCTGCCCCCGGCCGCCGAGATCGCCAACGACCCCCGGCGCCCGCTCGTCGCCGGGTTCTCCCCCATCTTCTGGAACACCGCGTGGACCAACTGGCAGCCGCCCCACACCCTCGGCCTGCTCGTCAACCCCGCCCACCCGCTGTTCGCTCGCTTCCCCACCGACGCCCACACCAACTGGCAGTGGTGGGAACTCCAGCACCGCGCCCGGCCGTTCATTCTAACAGACCTGCGCGGCCTCGCCCCGCTCGTCCAGGTGATCGACGACTGGGTGACCAACCGCAAGCTCGGCTACGTGTTCGAGGCCAGGGTCGGCAAGGGGCGGCTGGTGGCGTGCGGCTTCGACCTCGAGCGCGACCTCGACCGCCGCCCGGCGGCCCGCCAGTTCCGCGCGTCGCTGCTCGCCTACATGGCCGGCCCGTCGTTCCAGCCCGCGGCCACGCTCGACCGCGCCGCGCTCGAGGCGCTGGTCAGGCCGCCGTCGGCCGTGCGCAGGCTCGGCGCCAGCGCCCGTGCGGCCAGCGCCGAGCCCGGCTACGAACCCGCCGCCGCCATCGACGGCGACCCGGCGACGTTCTGGCACACCGAGTTCACCGACCGCAGGCCGGAGCCGCCGCACGACCTGACCATCACGTGGCGCGAGCCGGCCCCGGTCAGTGCCCTGCTGCTCACCCAGCGCCAGGACGGCAACGCCAACGGTCAGGCCGACGAAGTCGAGGTGTTGGCCCCGGACCACCGCACCCTCGCCCGCGCCCGCCTCCCCCGCCACGCCGCCGCCCACCGCCTCGACCTGCCCGCCGGCACCCGGCTCGCAGCGCTGACCATCCGCCTCCACTCCAGCCACGCCGGCCCCTACGGCGCGCTCGCCGAGGTCGAATTGGTGCCGTGAGCGCCGCGCGCTCCCAGGGCCCCGCCCGCACGCCCGGCCGCGCGCGGCTGCGCCCCCGCCCCTCATCCACCCCGACCGCTTTGACTTGTCCGGCGGCATCGGCTACACCTGTCCGGCACGGGCGCCCGTAGCTCAGTGGATAGAGCACCCGCCTTCTAAGCGGATGGCCGCTGGTTCGATCCCAGCCGGGCGCGCCACTTGAAAAGCCGGAAAACCCTTGTTAATCAGGCTTTAACTGCCCTCTGGATAGAAAGGCCGTTCTCCGTCTTCCTCCGCCAAACTCCGTGGAAATCCACCAAAAGTGCCGTTTATTGGCAAATCCATTGGCAACTATTTCGGAAATCCAAAGTATTTTTCCGGCGCTTTTGAACCTGCATCCCCGACCGGTTCTGCGACAGTCGACCCATGCAGCCGAACCCCCGTAGGCGCCAATGCACCCACCCGAGACCCCCGGCCCTGCCGGAGGGGGTTCCCGAATACGCCGTCGACCGGGCGACCCTGATGACGTTCTTCCGGCCCCCGGTGAGCGAGAGCACGTTCTACAAGCTCCAACAGGGCGGCTACATCGTGCCGGTCGAGGGCGTGAGCGGGCGCTATCGCCTGAACGCCAGCCTAAGCCGACTCGGCTTGAAACCCGTGGCAGAGCTTCCTCAAGACAAACCCGCCCGCACTCGAAACGTTCGGGCGGATCCGCGAACACCTGAAAGCCAACGCGGTCGACCTCGCCGCGACCCGGCTCACGCTCGGCCCCTGGCTCACGCTCGACCCCGCCAGGGAACGATTCGTCGAACGCGAACGCTTCGACTTGGTCAGCTTCCCCAGCCGCCTCCTGACCCGCGACTACCGCAAACCCTACGTCGTGCCCGAGCAAGTGTGACGCGCGCGATCGGATCAGACCCGTCCGACGGCCCATCCTGCAGCGCGCCTGGGTCGCCCTCCGTTGACGCGGGGCGACGCCCCTGTAACATCGGGCGCATGACGCGCGCACTGCTTTCCCGCAGGCTCGTTTGTCTGCCTCCTGCTCTTCCTCCTCCTCCGCGCGACAACTCTCGCGCCCGCGCTCGAGCCGCCCGGGCCCGGTGTCGAGTTCAAGGGCGCAGGCGCCGCCGCCGTGGTCGAGCCAGGCAAAGCATTCGACGCTGAGGCGTTCACCGTGGCGCTGTGGGCGAACCTGAACTCGGTCGAAGGATCGCAGGTGCTGGCCGGACGCGGCCCGGCGGCGCGGCAGTTCACGCTCTACCTGTACCACGGCCGGGTGCGGATGCTGGTCGAGTTCACCGGCGGCCGCCACACGCATGCCAACGTGCCTGCGCCCCGGCCCGGCGCGTGGAGCCACTAGCCGGCATGGGATTGTTCATGGTTCATCAGCTGCGGGGGATCAAGGCGCGGGGGCCAGGAGCAGTTCGAGCCGCAGGAACATCCGCGGGTCGGGGGTCGAGGCCGCGGGGTCGAGCGAGGCCGGGATCGGAAACAGCAGCCCTCCGGCCAGCAGAGCCACAACCGCCAACCCGGCAGGCTTCAACCGCTGATCATCCTTGATGCCCAACCGGCGGACTGCGCGGGTCGCGGCGCGACGTCTTCGGGCGGCGCCCCGGCAAGCCGCCCGGGTTTGAGTCTGCAAGGGAACCATCTCGATCAGGGTGGTGGTTTCTGCCACGGGGTGGCTCCGCCGCGCCGGATGTGCTTGCGGAGAGCGGTGGCGAGCTCGTTGAACGTTGCCCGGTTGGTGGCGGCAAGATCGGTCGTCTCCTGCGGGTCGGACCTCAGGTTGTAGAGCTCGAGCGGACGGAACGGGTCGTTCTGCATGAGCTTCCAGTCGCCGCGGATGATCGCTTCGTAGCTCTTGCCGCCGTAGGCGATGCCGCCTTCGCGGCGGACGAAGTACAGGTCGCGCGGCCGGGTGATGCCGCCCTTGAGCACGGGCACGAGGCTGACGGCGTCGAGGTCGGTGGCGGGCATCGCACCGGCGAGTTCCAGGAAGGTGGGGAAGAGATCGAAGACCAGGCCGGCGTGATCGGAGCGGGACCCGGGCTTGATTTGCGCCGGCCAGCGCACCATGAACGGCACGCGCAAGCCGCCGTCGTAGTGGTCCTGCTTGCCGCCGCGCCACGGGTTGTTGTTTTGCGCGTGGGGCAGCGACCCGCCGTTGTCGGCGGTGAACACGACGATGGTGTTCCCGGCGAGGCCGGCGTCATCGAGCGCGGCGAGCACGCGCCCGATGCCGGCATCGAGGTGTTCGACGAGGGCGACATTCCGCGCGCGGGCGGCGTCCATTTCCGGAGCGCGTTGTTGCACCTTCGCCAGCCACTCGGCGGGCGGCTCGATGGGGAAATGCGGTGCGTTGTAGGCGAGGTAGAGGAAGAAGGGCTGGTGGCCGGGGACGGCCCGCCCGCGCAGGTAGTCGGCGGCCCAGTCGGAGAACAAGTCCGTCGCGTGGCCCTGTGGTTCGATGACCTCGGCGTTGCGGCGCATGTAGTTGTTGCCGTGGCGGAGGTGCGTCGTGTAGCTGTCCATCATGTCGCCGAGAAAGCCGTGGAAGCAGGCGAAGCCGCGCTGGTTCGGCGTGTTCGGCGGTTCGAGCCCGAGGTGCCACTTGCCGACGATGGCGGTGTGGTAGCCGGCATTGCCGAGCGCGTCGGCAAGGGTCGGCACGTTCGGGTCGAAGTATCCCCACGAGTTCTCGGGGTGGGTGCGGATGACCCCGGGCACGCCGACCCGGTCCGGATAGCGCCCGGTGAGCAGCGCGGCGCGCGAGGGCGAGCAGACCGTGCAGTTGGCGCGCATCGTGGTGAACAACATGCCCCCGGCGGCGATGCGGTCGATGTTGGGCGTGCGCACGTCGGACGGGCCGTAAGTCGAGACGTCGCCATAGCCGTGATCGTCGGTGAAGATGAGCAGGAAGTTCGGCTTTGCCTCCGCCGGCATCAGGGAGAGCGCACAAACCGCTGGAACCAGGAGCGTGGGCGGTTTCATTGTTTTCGTTCGGCGGCGGAGAAGCCAGTGGCAAGGAGTTTCGCGAGGCGCTCGCGGGCGGCCGCGTGGTCCGGCAGGTCCGCCAGGTTGTAGTATTCCCCCTGGTCCTGCTCATGGTCGTAGAGTTCGCTGCCTGGTTGTCCCCGCGGCCCCCACTCGGTGTAGCGCCAACGCTGCGTGCGCACGCTGCGGCCGACGGCTTGGCCGCGGTTGACCTGGCTGAAGGCGGCCTGCTTGCCGGGGTGGCCGGGATCGTCGAGCACTGGACGCAGCGAGCGGCCGGCGAACTCGGGGGCGCCGGCAGGCCGGCGTAATCGACCAGGGTCGGGTAGAGGTCGACGAACTCGATGATCGCGCTGGTGGGCGATCATTCGGGCGATCTTGTGGTGATCGAACTGGAGCGAGGCGTTCTCCAGCCCGTCGGTGAAGATCGCGACGATCACCTGGCCGGGGCGCTCGGGCTCCGGGGTGGCGGCGAGGCGCTGGCCGAGTTCCTCGATCGTGCGGCCGATCGCGTCGAGCAGCGCCGTGGTGCCCCGGGGGACGTAGGTCGTGGTGTCCAGTTCGGTCACCTCCTCGATCGGCAGCGACTGGCAGGGGACCTCGTATTGGTCGTCGAATAGGACCAGCGTGAGCCGGGCATGGCCGGGGGCCTTGCGCTGATCGTCGAGGAACCGGTTGAAGCCGGCGATGGCGGGCTCGACCATCGACTGCATCGAGCCGGAGCGGTCGAGGATGTAGGCGATTGCGGTGAGGTTCTTGTTCATGGTGGGGTCGTGGTTGGTGGCGGCCGGGCGGGTTGAGGTGCCTTGGCCGCCAGTTCTTTTTCGCGACCTTACCAGCAGGGGTGGGACAAATACGGACCCAAGTGATCGTGGTTGGCCAGTTGGAAGTGTTTTCTTTCGGCACTACGCCCCGCCGGCCCGCCTGAAGTGGGGCGGGACCGGCTGTTTGTTGACCAGTGCGGCCTTGAGTTCGCGGGCGTGGCGGCAGGTGCCGCGGTATTCGAACCCCGGGCAGGTGCAGGTCACCTCGTTGGCGTCGCAGGTCAGCGTGTAGCTCGTGGAGGGGTCGGAGCTGCTGGCCACCTCGTAGACGGTCGCGGTCGGGCGGGTCAACACGCGGGCAGTTGAGCTTCACCGAGGCCGGGCAGACGACGAGGTAGGGGACGCCCGGCTCGGCGTGACGCAGGGCCACGATCGACTGGCGGGTCTTGCCGAGCCCCATGTCGTCGGCGAGGATCGAGCGGCGGCGGGCGAGCAGGAAGGCGATGCCCTCCACCTGGTGGGCGAACAGGCCCTCGGACAGCCGCAGGGCATCCTTGAAGGCGGCGTCCTCGATTTCCGACGACGGGGTGGCGGCGGCGGGTGTGCGGGATTTCTTCGGGTTCATGGGTCAGGGGAGGGCGGCGGGCGGTGTTGTGCTTGGCTCAGAATGGGGAATGGGATGGGACATCGGCGGGGTGAGGCCAAACGCCGACGTGCGGATCGGTGGCAGGATCCAGGTTCGGACGGTTGGACGCAAGGCCGCGGGTTGACATAAGCCGCCGGGGGCATTCGTCGCTTGCCGGGCCGGCAGGGCGGTGGTATCGGGTTGTGGTTGGCCTTCATGAAGGAGAGTGCGATGGAAGGGACAGGGGCACTTGTCTCGCGCCGGAACGCCGGGGCTCGGCGCGTTGGGATCCTCCCGTCCCTGTTGGCGGGCGTCGTCTGCGTGGCGGCGGCTTGCGGTGTGTGCGCAAGGGGATCAGGTGCGGATCAGTGGCAGGCGGGAGTGGCGACGGCGGTGATCACGCCGGAGCGGCCGATGTGGCTGGCCGGCTACGCGGCCCGGACCAGACCCTCGGAGGGCAAGGTCCACGATTTGCACGCCAAGGCGCTGGTGTTGCAGGATGCCCGGGGCGGCCGCCTGGCCATCGTGACGGTGGACCTGCTAGGCATCGACCGCGCGATGCGGGACTGGATCGCCACGCAGCTCGGGCAGCGCCACCGCATCGCGCCGAAGGACCTGCTGATCAACGCGTCCCACACGCACTCGGGACCCGTGATCCGCGAGGGCGCGTATTCGATCTATGGCCATTCGTTTTACGGCCTGACGCCGGAACAACTCGCGCAATCCGACGCCTACAGCGATCAGTTGCAGGAGAAGGTCGCGGCCGTGGTCGGCGAGGCCATCGGGAAACTGGCACCTGCCAGGCTGTCGTTCACGCACGCCCGCGCCGGCTTCGGCATGAACCGCCGGCTCAACACCGCCCAGGGCTGGCTCAACAGTCCCAACCCTGACGGCCCGGTCGACCACGATGTCCCCGTGTTGCGCATCGACGGTCCCGAGGGGCAACCGCGGGCGATCGTGTTCGGATACGCCTGCCACGCGACGACGCTGAGCTTCTACGACTACTGCGGCGATTACCCCGGCTTCGCCAAGCAATACGTCGAGCAACGGTTTCCGGGCGTGACCGCTCTGTTCATCGCCGGCTGCGGGGCCGACCAAAACCCCTGTCCGCGCACGCCGGAGCGCGCGTTGGACCTGTGCCGCGAGCACGGTCGCGCGCTGGCCAACGCGGTGGAGGCGGCGCTCCAGGGCGTGCCCAGGCCGGTGACGGGCCCGCTCCGAACGGCGCTGGAGGAAGTCACGCTGGACCTCGCCGGGCCGCCCGGCCGCGAAGCGCTCGAAGCGCAGGCCAGGTCCGACAACAGATACGAGCGATTGCACGCCGAGTTCCTGCTCCGGCAGCTGCGCGATGAAGGCAGGATCCCCTCGACCTATCCGTACCTCGTGCAGGCGATCCGCTTCGGCGACGACCTGATGATGGTGGCGCTGGCGGGCGAGGTGGTGGTGGATTACTCGCTGCGTCTGAAGCGCGAGCTGACCGGCGCGCCGCTCTGGGTCGCAGGCTATTCGAACGACGTCTTCGGCTACGTGCCCTCGGCTCGCGTCATCCACGAGGGTGGTTACGAAGGGGGCGGCGCGGTGGTCTACACCCCCTTGGCGGGCCCGTTTGCACCGTCGGTCGAGGAATCGATCGTGGGCACGGTGCACAAGCTGGTGCGTGAGCTGAAAACGGAACAGTGAACGCGATGGGAGGCTGTGACATGAACGGACGACACATGACGCGACGACAATTCGTGAGCCAGACCTCGACGGGCACGCTGGCCGCACTGCAGCTTGGCGCCCTTCCCGCCCTTGCGAGCCAGGGCGGCGCAGGCAAGCTGGCGATCAAGGGGGGCACACCGGTGCGCACCAGGCCATGGCCCGCATGGCCCGTCTGGGACCGGGCGGCCGAAGAGCGCGTCCTGGGCATCCTGCGCAGCGGGAACTGGTTCCGCGGCCAGGGCGAGACCGTCACCGAGTTCGAAGGCAGGTACGCCGCACTGCTCGGCGCGAAACGCTGCACCTGCACGGTCAACGGGACCAACGCGCTGCTGACCGCGATGCACGCGCTGGACGTGGGCGTGGGCGACGAGGTGATCGTCTCGCCGTACACGTTCATCGCGACCTACAACGTGGTGCTCAACTCGTCCGCCCTGCCGGTCTTCGCCGACACCGACCCGGAGACGTTCCAGGTCAACCCCGACAAGATCGAGGAGCGCATCACCGGGCGGACGCGCGCGATCATGCCCGTCCATATCCTCGGCATCCCGGCCGACATGGACCGGATCATGGCCATCGCCAACAAGCACAACCTCGTGGTGATCGAGGACGCCTGCCAGGCGTGGCTGGCCCAGTGGCGGGGCAAGTGCTGCGGCACGATCGGCGATTTGGGGTGTTTCAGCTTCCAGAACTCCAAGCACCTTCCATGCGGCGAAGGCGGCGCCGTGGTCGGCGACGACGAGGAGCTGATGGACCGGGTCCACTCGTTCCACAACTGCGGCCGGCCGTACGGCAGCGTGAAAGCCACCAGCGGCTATCCCATCGCCGGGACCAATGTGCGCATGACCGAGTACCAGGCGGCGATCCTGCTCAACCAGATGCAAAGGCTCGAGGCGGACACCGCACGACGCTGGGAGAACGGCCGCTACCTGACCAGCAGGATCGCGGACATCCCGGGCATCGTCCCCTGCCGGTTCTACGAGGGGACGACGCGGGCGGTGTTTCACCTGTATCCGTTCCGCTACCAGAGGGAGCACTTCAACAACGCGCCGAGGGCCGAGTTCATGGCGGCGCTGAGCGCCGAGGGCGTCCCCTGCTCCGGCGGCTACGGGCCGCAGTACCGCGATGGCCTGATCGAGGCCGCCCTGACCTCCAAGAACTTCACGCGCAGCTTCCCCGCGGAGCGCCTTGACCAGTATCGCAGGGAGCTGGACTACCCCGGCAACGAGCAGCTCTGCGCAGAGGCCGTCTGGCTCGGCCAGAACATGCTCCTCACCGAAAAGGGCGACATGGACGACATCGCCAACGCCATCCGGAAGGTCTACGACAACCGCGACCAACTCGGATAGACGCCTGCTCTCCGCCCCGCCCGCCGCCGGAGCGGGCGTTTCGTCGCACGGGCCCGCGAGCGTTGCGGGCACGCCGGGTCAGCTCGGTGAAGTCGCCGAGGACGCGGCTGACGTCCAGCTGCTTGAGCGACCCGGAGCACCCGTTCGCCTACGTGAAGTGCGCGCTCATGAACCGCGAGCGGCTGGTCGACAAGGTGAAGCGGGACGTGCCGCTGGCCTGCTACCCTTCAAGCTTGCGCCGCAGCCCCGAACCTGCTTGAATGGAATCCGACAGCACCAACCAGGTCCGCCGCGCTCCGCGTGCGCGTCCTCCGAGGAGCCCGGTGCGGGAAACCCGCACGCCGGGATCTGCGAGGGGGGCGCCGGGCGACCGGCGTCCCTACCTCAATCGCAAGTGCAAAATGGAGACGGGAATGAAGAGACGACGCTCTACGGCACGGGTCTTGTCGCTAACTGGCCTGGTTCTGATGGCCTGTCTGGTCGACTGCGTCTGGTCCGCGGAGGCCTCCGAGAAAGAGACATTCGGGGCAGAGGCAAATCCGACGGGCGAGCCTATTGGTGGCGGAGAAGGCTACAGCCGGTGGGTCGAGAGAACGGACTACAGGGTGGAGACACGCGACGCGTTGCTAATGGCCCTCGGCAAGGCGAAGGCGGGGCAGATTGTTTACGTTCGCGATGACAGCGAGATCGATTTCACGGGCCATCGCGGGATCGTGATCCCGGAAGGCGTGACTCTCGCAAGCAGTCGTGGCAAGAACGGGTCCGAGGGAGCGCTCCTCTTCACGACAGAGGACAAGCACACCAATGGGAAGCCTGAGCGGTTTTGCCTTTTCATGACCGGCGGCCCGAAGGTGCGCGTCACTGGCATGCGTTTGCGCGGACCCGATCCCAAGGTCCGTGGCCGATATGAGTACATCAACTCCGATGGAATCCAGGGTAATCATGATGCCCTCGAGGTGGACAACTGCGAGATCTGGGGTTGGAGTCACGGCGGGGTCTATGCCACCGAAGGCACTGGAGTACACGTCCACCACAACTTCATCCATCATTGCCAACGCGCCGGGCTGGGATATGGCGTGGTCTTGAACCAAGCCCAGGTGAAGATAGAAGCGAATATCTTCGACTACTATCGGCACGCCATTGCTGCGACCGGTCGATCGCCGAGCGGCTACGAAGCACGCTACAACATCGCGCGCCAGCACGCCACAGGTCATGTATTTGACATGCATGGAGGGAGGGACCGCAATGACGGTACAGATGTCGCCGGGGATTGGATGAAAATACATCACAACACCTTCTATTCAGACCGCACACCAGTTGTGGTTCGGGGTCGTCCCACCAAGGAATGCGTGATCCACAGTAATTGGTTCCTCCATGCGGAGACACCAATGGCGGCTGTTAGACACGCAGGCAACACCCGCGTCTATCGAAACTGGTACACACAATCGAAGACGCTGAAGTAGTGGCCAGATCATGCAGAATCGGGTCCCCGTGACTGACCGTTAGGCCGGCTCCGGGTCCCACACCACCCGGCGTGCGGCTTTGTCCTCGCTGCGCTCGGACCATGCGGAGTGGCTTCGCGGATTGGGGGGGCCGCCGGGCATGGCATTGCACCGGGCGATTCCAATCAGACGCGGGCTAGCGGCCCGTGGGGGAAAACGGTGCCGGCGGCATTCCCGGCGGTTGACTCCCCGCCCGGCGCATGAGCGCCATCACCGTCACCTTGGGGGCCGACCTCACCGCCCCGAAGCGGGGCATGGCGGGTGCCGCGGCGCTGGTGAAGTCGTCGGCCCGCACCATGGGCGAGGTGACCGGCGCCAGCCTCGCGGGCCTCGGCAAGGGCGGGGCGGCGGCGCTCAAGGGGGCGTTCAAGATGCCATCGATGCATGCCGGTGGAACGCGGCGGCGCTCAGACGGCACCGGCGCACGCCAATGCGGTGGGGGGGCGGTTGACGGTTGCAGGGCAGCGGGACCGAGGGATCGTCCTGATTGAGGATCAACGCCAGGACCCGGGCTGGTGTGGGACGCCTCGTTGCGCTACCCTTACGCCCATGGTCCACGGCGCCGACATCACGATCGAGACGAAGGGGTTCACCGCCGAGTGCCTCGCGCTGGTAAGCGACCTTTGCTACCCGGACGCCTCGATGACCGAGGTGGAGGCGGGCGGTCGGCGCGCAGCGAATGGGCTTGGATTTCACGCAGGTCCGCGCCCACCGGCTCGATGCGCGGATCCTCGTCGGGCCACCCCTCCTCGGGTGCGGGTGCCTGGTCGAGGAAGCATCCTATCTCTGCTGCGGGCGGTAGAGGCCTGCCTGCCTGTGTGTCGCCGTCGAGGGCAAGCACGGCAAGGAGGGCTGCCTCGCCGCCCTGCGCTGCGACGGACGCCTGATCGGCGCGCCCGACCGCGCCCCTTCCTACCCGGTCAACCCGTGGGAGAATCCGGTCCGCCAAACCGAAACCGGGCACACCTTCTTCTTCCCGCTCGACCCGTCGCTGGTCGGCAGGCCGACCGAGGTGGAGCTGTTAGAAAAGGGGGGACTGCAGCCGCGAGCTGCGCCCCGCCGCCTGGCTGACCGCGCGCGACCTGCCCTTCGCATCCGAGCGCGTGCGCCCGTAGCCCGCGCCCGCCCGCCACGGCGCGGCAACCCCGCGCGGCCGGCCCCGGAGGAGGAATGGGGCACGGTCCGGATGCCGGCTCACGGTGCCGCAACCAGCCTTTCGCCGCCGGCGGGCGGCTCCAGCGTGGGCGGGCCTGTTAGCAACCCGTGCTTCACGAGGAACCCGTCGGCGGCGATGAGGGTGACGGCCTGCCACGGCTCGTTGTTGAAGAAGCCATGAGGCTTGCCCTCGGCGATGCGCAGGTCGATGGTTTTCACGCGGAGTGATTTCCACTTCGCGTGGGCGGCGTCCCAACCCGGTTTCCATCGGTCCTTGTCGCCGAAAAACGCGATGGCGGGCGGCAGGTCGGCCTTGAGGTGGGTGAGGATGTCGATTTCGGGATCGGCCTTGTCCGTGGGGGCGAAGGCCGGATTGAACCACAGGTAGGCGACCACCTTGGTGTCGATGTCGCCGGGGTCTGCGGGGTCGTTGAGGCCGGGATTCATGGTGGCGAGCGCGCTGATGTGGCCGCCTGCGCTGCCGCCGCCGGTGATGATGCGCGCGGGGTCGATGCCGAGCTCGGCGGCGTGTTGCTTGAACCAGCGGATCGCGCTCTTCGCGTCGGTCACGCAAACGCGCTTGCAGGATTCCCCCCTGGGCAGCTTGGCGAGCCCGGCCTTGCCGAGCATCTGGTATTCCGCGGTGGCGCAGACCAGTCCGCGGCTGGCGAAGTAGCCGCAGGCCCTGCGGAACTGCGCCAGCGTGCCACCCTTCCAGCCGCCGCCGTGGAAGAGGATCATGCCGGGGACCCTGGCCTTTTCCGGATCGTGATTCGGCGGGAAGAAGATCTCCATGCGCCGCTGCTTCCCGGCTGAGGTTTTGTAGACGTATGGTTTTCCGGCGGGGGCGTCGGATTCCGGCCGGGTGGCTTCTGCGCCGGCAAGCGATGCACCGCAGAGGGTGCAGAAGAACAAGGTGATGAGTGTTTTCATGAACGGCGCTTCGCTGTCGCGATCGGATGCTACCTCGCCTGCTTCCGCGGCCTGTTTTTGGGGGCGTTCGGCCTTGGTCCGGGCTTCTCACCCGGATAGAGCAGTTTCGGGTTGGCGACCTTCCCGGCCGGGCGCCGCGCGGCGGGGCTGCCGCCGCCGATCTCGGCGGACATTTTGTCCGCAAGCGTGGTCAGCCTGGCGACGACCTCGGGATGACTGGCTGCGACGTTGGTCTTCTCGCCGATCTCCGCGTCGAGATTGTAGAGCCTCGGTTCCTTGGTCTGGGCGGCGGGCGAAACGGGACGACCCATCGTTTCATTCTGGGGTGCAAGGGCGAGTTTCCACGGTCCCTCGCGCACGGCCTGCAAGTGATATCCGGAAAAGTAACAGTGCACGCCGCGTGGCGACTCGGTGGTCTTGCCGAGCAGGAGCGGAGAGATGTCGCGCCCGTCGATGACCGGCTGCGGCGGCAGGGCGCCCCCGGCGAGGGCAACGGCGGTGGGCAGCAGGTCGATGGTGCCGGCGACGGCGTCCACCGTGGTGTTCGCCGCGATTTTCCCGGGCCACCAGGCGATCGTGGGCACGCGCACGCCGCCCTCCCAGGTGCTGCCTTTGCCGCCGCGCAGCGGGCCGGCGCTGCCGCCGTCGGCCCCCTTGGCCAGCCAGGGGCCGTTGTCGCTGGTGAAGATCACGAGCGTGTTGGGTGCATGCTCGCGCACGGTGTCGAGCACGCGCCCGGTGGACCAGTCGACCTCCTCGATCCAGTCGCCGAGGCGGCCGTTGGACGACCTGCCGCGGAACCTCGCGCCCGGATGGACCGGCGTGTGGATGGCGGTGTGGGGCAGGTAGAGGAAGAAGGGCCGGTCCTTGTTCGCGGTGATGAAACGCACGGCCTCGCCGGTGTAGCGTTCGACGATGCTGTCTTGCTGCTCGTCGGCGAGCAGTTCGAGCACCTTGTCGTCCCGCAGCAGCGGGGTGACCCGTTTCCCGGTTGCCGACGACTTCCTCTGCATGTCGTTCGAGTAGGGGATGCCGAAATAGCCGTCGAAGCCCTGCTTCGTGGGGAGGAACTCCGGTTGGTCGCCGACGTGCCATTTGCCGACGCACATGGTGGCGTAGCCGAGCTCCCTGAGCCGCTCGGCGATGGTGTGTTCGTCGGGGTTGAGGCCGTTGGCGGAGGCCGGACCATACACCCCCGGCACATCGATGCGCGGGCCGTAGCAACCGGTGAGCAACTGCGCGCGCGACACCGAGCAGACCGGCGCGGCGTAAAACGAGGTGAGCTTCATGCCCTCGGACGCCATGCGGTCGAGTTCGGGGGTCTTCTGCCTCGTCGCACCGAACGGGCCGATGTCTCCGTAGCCCATGTCGTCGAGGAAGATGATGACGACGTTGGGCTTCGGTCCGGCCGCGAGAGCCGGGCAGAGGAGGCCGAGAAGAAGGATGAGGTGGAGCGCTTTCATGAATCTGCTGAGCCTCTGGACCGGCATGAAACGTGGGGTTCGATGGCAATCTTTCGTGAGGCGATCCGGTTCACGACACCATTCTGATGGAGGATCCGTCGATTCGAGCAGTGGGATGATGCCCCCTGCGGAACCGGATCGATAGTGGCTGTTTTCTGGACCGAGAACGGCATGCGCAGCAGGTATTCGGCGAGGTGCATACGGCCGGCGAGGTCGTGGGGCGCGACGGGCTTGGGGCCATGGTCGACGTGGAAGCCGCCCTAAGCCGGCGCCATTCGTGCGTGACATGTTTTGCATGGCGGTCCTTGCCTTGTGCATCGGGACTATTTCGTTCCGGCGTGGAAGTGGGCGACCGCTTCACTGGTGCGCAGGGCGCGGCTGTAGATGCGCAGCGAGGTGACACCCGGCGCGATCCTCAGCATGGCGTCGCCATTCGGCGTGCGTAGGTTCGGGTTGAAGCGGCCCCAGCCGAACTGGCGCTCGTCGCCACCATCGCATAGAATGCCGTCCACCACGAAGGTGATGATCTTCGGGCCGCCGTCCACGGTGATGACGACGTGCTGCCGCCGGCCGGTCTTGACCGCGCCTTGGTCGCTGTCCCACGCGCATATGCTGCGGCCGTCGTTGAGCGTGATCCGGATCGTGCGCGCTTCGGTTGTTGAGAGAAGGATGCCCTTGCCGGCCGCGTCGCGGCTGTCCAGGAGGGCATGGCCCGACTCGAGGGAATCGAGTTGCAGCCACAGATCGATGCTGAAGCCGGCGCGCGTGTCGTTGCCGCCGCAGTCAGCGCGTTTCGTGTCGCGGAAGTTCAATGCCGGCAGCTTGGGCATCGGTGTCTCCTTCGGCATCGGTTTGCCGGCAGGCAGGTCGAGCGCCAACCCGTCGGTGGCGATCTGCCGGTTGTCCCACTGGTTGAACAAGCCCTCGAGCAACGTGGCCGGGATTTCGTGGACGCGTCCAACGCTCTTCTGCGTTTCCGTGATGTGAAACCGACCGCCGTCCTCAACGAGGTCGGGGTAGCTCATGCGGATGTACGGGTCGTCGTCGTAGAGCAGGATTTCCGGCTGCGACCACTCGATGCACTTGCCCTGCGGCGTGTCCACCTCGCGACCGGCCATGAGCCACGCGGGGTTGCGGTCATCGTAGGGGCTGCCGGGGGCGGCAACGATGGCCGCGGGGCGTCCACTTGCGGCATCCACCGTCATCCTTCCGACGAACACGCCGCCATGGTTGTGGAACCAGTAGAGGAACTTTCCGTTGGAACAGTTCCACGCGAAGCTCGCGGCGCGCGGGTGTTTCACGCGCCGGCCGCCGGGTGTGCAGGTCTTGTAGACGGGCTTCGTCCACGTGTGGCCGCCGTCGCGGCTGTAGGCGCAGGCCGGCCAACCATCGATCGTACGATAAACAGAGTAGAGCGAGCCGTCGCTGAGCTTGACGATGCTCTGCTCCTCGGCGACGCGGCCGCCGCCGTCAGGCGTGCGCAGGCCGATGTCCCCGTCGGGCAGCGTCTCGAACGTGGTCTTTCCGGGGTCGCGCTCGGTGAGGATGTTCCTGCTTTTGAGAAACGCGCCTTCCGACTGCGAGAAGAAGCCGGGGCCCATCGCGCCGACCTTGTGGATGACCATGACCGCGGCGTCGCCGAGAATCAGCGGACGGCCGACGTTCCAGAAGAAGCGGAGCTTGCCGCCATAGACGTTGTTGCGGTCGCATGCAAACTCGCGGATCGGCACCTCGTGGCGTTTCGCCGACCACGTGCGACCGTGGTCGTCGCTGTATTTGAAGACGTAATGGCCCAGCGAGTCCACGCGCTTGTAGACGCCCTTGTCCTCGCGCTTCACCTCCCGAACATTGTCGGTGTTGTGGTTGTAGAAGACGTAGATGCGGCCGTAGGGCACTTTGAGCAGCACCGCGTAGCTCGCCTCCGGGCCGTCGGCCGGTTCAATGTCCACCGGCTCCTCCCACGTGCGACCCTCGTCGGAGCTGCGCATGGAGATGACGTGCTGGCCGTGTTCGCCCTCGACGCCGACGCCGGTGGTCATGACACAGAGCCACGCGCCATCGTCGGTCTTCACGATGTAAGGCTGGTCGGCATAGCCCTCGCTGGGAATGTTCCAGCCGTTGGTGATGTGGCGCGGGTCGGGAATGCCGGCAGGGGCCGCTGCCTTCCGGGGCGGTTCCGCGCCGGTGGCGACAGTTGCCGAGAGCAGCAGCGCGCCGCCGAGGGCGGGGATGAAGTGTGTGGTCATGGAATGATGGCTTTCGTGCTTATGGAGAACATGGTAGATGCACTCTCACGGGGTCGCCAACAGGTAAAACCGTCGTGGCTCCGCAGGATCGAGGGGCAGGACGACGGTGAATGAGCCATCGAGCCCAAGGGAAATCGCTTTTCGGGTTGGCCGCGGCCGGGCCGCCCGAGGGTGGCTCAAGGATCGGGCGGGAGGGGATTCGGATGATTGCCCGCCGATAGGCAAAGAGGCTGGGCGTTCCACCGTCCTCCACTTCGAGTATGACGTGGATCGTTCCCTGCCGCTTGACGTCGGGGGCGACCAGGCGTGTGGCCGGGCCGCTGCGCTCGCCCAGGGAGTCGCTCGCGATGCTGCCGGCCTCAGGGTAGATCCACCATCGCATCTTGAACGGATTGCGATCCGGGTCGCTCGTTCCCTCGGCCGAAAGCTTGATCGTCTCGCCTGGCCTGGCGGCGATCTCGATCACACGCCTGGTCTTGTCGCCGTTCAGCACGGCGATGGGGTTGTGGTTGGCGTTCTTGAAGTCGTCGGCGACGCACCAGTCCATCCGGGCGGCGAAGTCGTGCTGGAAGTGCTCACGCCAGCGCCAGATGGTCGCCTGGTCGGTGCACTCGGTCTTGCCGCTATCGGCGGTGGCGGTGTCGCGGCTGTCGGGGTTGTTGGTCCAGATGGAACGGGTTTCGCCGCCGGGTTGATGGAGCACGTAGCGGCCTCCCCAGCCGCCATAGGCCGGACTGATGTGCCAGCCCAGCCCGTTGTTGATCAGCCCCAGGAACGAGGGGGTGTCCCCTTCCATGATGTAGGCGACCTTCGGATAAAGCGAGCCCAGCGGGCCATGGTTCTTGATGACGTTCTCCTCCAGCCACGGGTTGTCCACGAGGTGGAACTTGTGCCCGGGGCCGTTCTTATAGTGTCGGCAGCCGCCGATGCCGGACCATGTGGCGCGGCTGTAATTCCCGCCGGGGCTGACGATGTAGAAGAGCTTGGGAAACTCGCGGCGAAGCCACGGGCCGGCGTCATCCTGATCGGAGATGGTGTAGACGCGCAGCTTCGCCACCAGGCGATCGAGGTCGGCCGGCAAGCGGTCCTTTCTCGCGTCGAACAGGGCTTGGGCCAGGGTGTTCGCGCCGCCCCAGACGGTGACCCAGAGCGGCCGGTCGTCGGCCTCGTCGGCCGCCGCCAGCAGCAGGCGCGAGCCCATGGTGCGATTGCCCTCGCCCACGGCGGCCATGCCAAAGGCGGGCTGACCCGCGCCAGCCACAGCGCGAAGCGCCTCGGCGGCCGGGAAGCCCGTGGCGTGCTTGAGCAAGTTGGGGCGCACCTGGGCATAGGCATCGATCTGCCGGTGGATCAGGTCCACACGCGTCCTGTTGCGCAGGTGGGTGCTGGTCGTGGCGACGAGGCCCTCAACGTCGTATTCGTTGGAGTAGACGAGGAAGCGAACCATGGACTCTTCATCGTCCGGCTCGTTGGACAGGTCGGTCAGGACAAAGACACGCTGTTTGTCGGCCGCCTGCGCGAAGGTCGCCGCGGCTGCCAGAGCGAAGCAGAAGAGGAGAGCGAGGAGCTTGGTGGTCATGCGGTCCTTCCTTTCAGGATTCGTGTGTCTTGATGATTCCGACGATGATGCCGCCCTCGTGGTCACCGCGCCGGCTCTGGTGCCGGTAGGGGCAGCGCGACGGGCGGGTGGCCCGCCTTGCCGACCGTCCATGTCAGGTTGTTCGACCGCACCACCCCGTGCAGGGCCCGGCTTTCCCAGCCGGCCTGGATGGTGATGAGGTGGTCGGTCGCCTTGAAGTGCGAGGTCCTGTTTTCACAACCAGACTCCCTTTTTCCGCGCGAATTCCCGGCGTGCCTATTTTTTCAGCGGCGGGTCGTTGGGGTTGGCCTTGATGAGGATGACGCGGTCGACGCGCACCTCGTCCGGCTGCTGGGAATTGGCCACGTAGGAGGGTCCCTGCAGTTTGGCTGACATGTAGACGTCGTAGAGCTGCTTGTAGTCCTGGTTCTGCATGGCCTTGCGGAGGGTGAAATTCATGGTCCAGGACCAGTGCGTCCAGAGGCGCGTCTGGTCAGAGTAGACGCGAGTCCGGCCGGCATAATACCAGTGGTATTTTTCATCCTGGGGCGTGGTCTCCTTCGCCAGGGTCGCCGTCGACAGGTGCTTCTTGAATTCCCAGTCGTAGATGCCGTAGGTGAACGGCTTGGTGTGGTAGTCGGGCTTGCCGTCGCTGTCTTTCACCTTGGCCTTGCCGCCGAACGCGTGCGGGTCCTCGGCCAGGAAACCGCCGTCGAGTTCGGCGGCGCCGAGTTCGACGATCGAGTGTCCGGCGAAGTCCAGGTCGTCAATGGGCCGGGCGGCGATGACGGCGCCCTGTTCCGGGATGTCCATGTCGTCGCAGAGGAATTCCAGGGCGGGGCCGCGTTCGCGGGTCCAGGTGTTCGGGAAGTACTTGCCGCCGAAACGGTCGGCATTGGCGGCGATGCGTTCGCGGAGCAGCTTCTTGTCCAGCCCGGGCAGGATGTCCCGCTTCCTGGCCAGGTACAGGCAACCGTGGTCGACGACCAGCCGTTCCTGGGCGATGTTGTCGAGCACGGGCTGATTGCCGGCGGCGGCCTTTTCCGCCTGTTCGAGCAGGGCATACAAGGTGGTGAAGAACCCGGTGTCCAGAAAGGAACGCTGGTCCGGGGAGACGCTGCCGATCGGCTTGTCCATCTCCAGCATGCGTTTTTCCGTGTAGGCCTTGAACTCCCGCATGAAGGGCGCGGCCGGGCCGTAGAACAGCGTCATGTATTCGGCGGTCAGTTGGTCGGGGTCGAGGTCAGGGTTGTCCATCATCTTGGCGCCGAGATAATAGCGCAGGTCGAAGAAGGTCAGGGGGACGGTCGTGCCCAGCTCCATTTCGACGAAGAAATGCTTGGCGTTGATGTCGCGGTAGCGCCGCACCAGGCCGGGGATGGCCGCCAGGTTGTGGACCGGTGTCTGGTAGCCGCAGCGGAACAGCTTCCAGTAGTCCCAGATCGCGATGTGGTCGGCGCAGGCGTACCAGGCGGTCATGGCGTCGTCATATGGCTTGTTGTTGGGGTGGGACAACGGCAGCAGGACGTCGCGCTTGACTTTGCCGGAGCCGGCGAACTCATGGTCCATGTAGGCCAGGCGGACGATGACGTTGCCCTTGGGCTTCAAGCCGCTGGGCGGCGGAGTCGTGGAGTCGTGATACGCGAACATCATCAGGTAGACCTCGGGGTGGTCGCCGCTGACGCGGTCCCACAGCTTGTTCATGAAGCCGATCACCAGCCCGGACACGTCGTGCTCCTTGACGACTTCCTGGCATTCCGGGCAGAAGCATTCCACATTGCAGTCGTTCATGTCGACGACGTAGAACACCGGCCAGGGAGCGCCGGATTCGTCGCAGCGCGCGCGGTCCTTGCTGACGTAGTCCTTCACCTTGGCGGCAAAGCGGTCCAGGACTTCAGGCTGGGAGAAGCAGATGGAGCCGGCGTGGGGCGTGCTGACGACCTGCCGGGTGCCGTTTTTGTTCATCCAGGAGATTTCCTTGGGGAAGTCGGCGGAGTAGATGTGCATGGAATGGACGCCGCGCGGGGCGCCGTAGCTTTCGCTGAAGCCGAATTGCGGCATGCCGCCACCGCTGTTTTGGCGGACTTTGCGGCGATAGAGCGCCGGGATTTCGGCGTCTCCGGGGTAGATGTCGCGGTAGATGAAGGCCGGGACGTGCCGCACGTCAAGGTTGCCGGGAACGGCGATGGCGGCCTGGCTGGGGACGTGCTCGAAATTGATGCTGAGGAAGCGGACGCCGGCAAAGCGTTCCAGGAACTCATACGTGCCGAACAGGACGCCGCGCGGACGGCCGCCGGTGATGACGGCATTCCTGCCGGCGGCCTTGAGGTGGTACTCCTCCGGGGCGTAGTCCCCGGCGCGCTGGGCTGCGGCCAGGGCGGTCTGCCCCAGGTGGATTGCCGGTGAGCCGTCATGATCGGCTTCGGAGACGATTTCGAAGGTGGCGCCGGTGACTTTGTCCAGGTAGGCCTTGAGTTCGGACGCCGCGAATTCTTCCGCTGGAATCGGCTGGACCGCAGTCACAATCCGGTACGTGCCGTTGATGAGCAGGTCGGGGGCGTTCTGGGCGGTGGCGGCAGCCAGCAGCAACATCGTCAGGCCTGCGCCGAAAAGGATGTTTTTCATGGTTCGTCTCCTTGGATGGGTGATGAGAACACAGCCGACTGCGGCTCAAGCACGGCACGCCGGCAATTTGGTTATTACCGTTCGCCGTGGGCCTTGCCGTCCGTCGCCCAACGCCCGCGGTAGGGCCGCTCGGGTCCGGCTTGGGCGATGATCGCCTTGCCGGACTCCTTGACCTCGGCGGCGGGGCCGAAATGGTTGTCGCGCCACGTGTGCCAGTCGCGCTGGCACTGGTTGAAGCGGACCAACTCGGCGGCCGTGTCGTAGACCACATTCTGCTCGAACAGAAAACCCTTGCTGCCCTCGTCGATGAACATGCCGTTGTTCGGCGCGCCCTGCGCGTAGCGGCTGCGGCGCGAGTCGTGCAGGTGGTTGCCGCGGATCACCGTGCCGGGCTGGAAGCCCAGCGTGTAGATGCAGCCGCCGTCGCACAAGCGGTTCATCACGTCGTAGATGTGGTTGTATTCGATCGTATTTTCCTTGCAGGGCGTCGGCTGCGGATCCCACTGCCAACCCACGGAAACGCCGCTGTAGGGCAAGCCGTGAACCAGGTTGTGGGAGATCACGGCTTGCTGGGCAAAGCCGACCCAGATGCCGACCCCGCCGTAGTACTCGACGCCACAGGCGTGTACGTGGTTGTTGGCGATGCGGTTGCGTTTGGGCACTTCGGCCTCGCCCCGCGGACCGCCCAGCATGATGCCGTTGCCGCTCACGTCGGTGATCTCGTTGCCTTGGATCAGGTTGTCATGGCAGCTGGTGACCAGTTCCACGCCACAGCCGCCCAGGCGGGTCAACACGCAGTCCTGGAGGCTGGACCGCTCGACGTAGTCCCAGCGGATTGCGGCCGGCACGCGGCCCCACGTTTCGGTCCAGGCTTTGCCCGTGGTGCAGTGGCAGGCTTGGATGCCGAGGTGGCCGCCGCGGGGCAGGCTCAGGCCCATGTGCTCGAAGCGCAGTCCGCGAAAATGCAGATTGCGGACCGGTCGATCGGGCAGACCCTTGACCTCCACCAACCGCTCGATCACCGGTGCAATCACCTCGGTCCGTTGCATGTCCTCGCCGGGCAGCGGCCAGTAGCGGAGCGTGCCGGAAGGACGATCCAGGTACCACTCGCCGGGCTGATCGAGAAGTTCGGGGGCGCTTTCAAAATGGCACCAGCGGCCGGGGCCCGGACGGATGGCGTCATGGCCTTCGGCGTGCGGCGGGGCGAGCACGACGACGCCCGCGCCGTGGTCGATGCTTTGGACGGGCAAGCGATTGATCTCCCAATTGCCGGCCACCATGACTTCGATGTCGGACGGATTGGACCAGGCGCCCAGCAAACCCGGCGGCAAAGTCAGGGTGTAGCGGGACAGGTCGGCGGCCAGATCAGCGCCCTTCAGTTGCCAGCTGGGGTTCTCGGCGTCCACGTTCGGCGTCCGCGCCCTCACGGCCCGGCGGCCGTTGACAAACAGGTGCCGGAAATACCACTGGCCTTCCCGGACGCCGGGCACGGGAGCGGTCCAGATTTCGCCGTCGCCGCGTTTCCATCCCCTGATCGGCCTTCCGCCGCTGATGACCACCGTCTCGCCGGGCTGGGCGGCATAGGTCACCGGGAATTTCTCATCGCCCGAGTCCTGCGGCCCGAACGCCAAGGATTCGTTCAGCCGGTGCGTTCCCTCGCGGAGATAGACGTTCACGGGGGACTTAAGCCCCGCGGCGATCCACGGCCGCACGGCGTCGCGGGCCTTGGCAATCGTCGCGAACGGTTTCTCGCGGCTGCCGGGATTGGCATCGCTGCCGCCGGGGGCGACAAAGAAGGCGACCGCGGGCGGAGCGCCGGCGAGAGTCGACGAGGCGAAGGTCAACAGCAGAACCGGGGCGAGAATTGTATGCATGACTGACTGGTAGGGAATTGGTTTTCGGGTTGGCCGCGACCGGACCGCCCGAGGGTGGCTCAAGGATCGGGCGGGAGGGGGTTCGGGGGGAGGGAGGGGTGAAAACGGTGCTTCGTTGAATCGGTGGGCGGTGTTTCGGTGGAAAGAAGCACCGGAAATGGCCGAAACGCGGCGAAATCGGGGTGCCTGAGGGGAATGATTGACGCAGAGCGTAGCAATCCCGGCCGCGGTGCCAAGACGATTCGTGTTACGATCCGCATGGCCGATTCGATTGGCAACGGAGGTCATCACGGGGCCTGGCTTGCCGGTCGGTCGGTTGGGGTCGATGATGTGTGGTCGGTCGCCGTGGGGGACTTGGCAAGGCTTTCACGGATCGGGCCGCCGAACCGGCTTGGGGCGCGTTGTTGGTCCCGAGCGATTAGCCCAACTTCGTCACTTTTTCGCCGAAACGGCCCTGATTTGACTTTTTTCGGCGCTGGAGGCCTTGAATTTGCTGGGGTCGGGCTTTGCCACCCCCCTGTGGGCCGACCTACCCGGTTGATCCGGCCTGCGGGGGCGTGGTTCAATCGGGAATGTTCCTCAAACGACGGGTGCGGCGCAAGGACGGCAAGGATCACGTCTACTACTCGGTGTGCGAGAGCCTGCGGGTGCATGGCGGGCGCACGCTCCAGCGCCAGATCCTGCACCTGGGCGAACTGAACACCCGCCAGGAACGCAGTTGGCAGCACACCTTGGACGTCATCAACGAGGACGACGGCCAACTGCTCCAGCGCCGGCTGTTCACCGATCGGGAAGGCGGCGCGCCCCCGGCCGAGGACATCATCGAGGTGCGGCTCTCGACGTTGCGGGTGCGCCAGCCGCGGCGCTTCGGGGATTGCTGGGCGGCCACCCGGCTGTGGCGCCAGCTTGGACTGGACGGGTTCTGGCGGGAGCGGCTCGGCGGGCAACGCGGCGAAGTGCCATGGGAGAAGGTTCTGGAACTGCTGTGCGTCAACAGGCTGTTAGGCCCGCGCAGCGAGCTGTATGTCCACGAAAAATGGTTCCCGCAGACCTCCATGGACCTGCTGTTGGACTGCGACGCGAAAGTCGCTGAACTGAGCCGCCTCTACCGTTGCCTGGATCACCTGGTCGAACACAAGGAGGCCCTCGAAGCGCACCTGGCCGCCAAATGGAAGGACCTGTTCGCCGCCGACTTCGACATCATCCTCTACGACCTGACGAGCACCTACTTCGAGGGCTCGGCCGAAGGGGTGCCCAAGGCCCGGCGGGGCTACTCGCGCGACCACCGCCCCGACTGCAAGCAGCTGGTCATCGCCCTGGTGGTCACCGCCGAGGGCTTGCCGCTGACCTACGAGGTGTTCGCGGGCAACACCGTGGATGTGACCACCCTGCGACACATCGTCCAGGCGGTTGAAACCAAGCACGGCAAGGCCCGTCGCGTCTGGGTCTTCGACCGCGGCATCAACTCCGAGGACAACCTCGAGTGGTTGCGACAACGCAAGGCCTGCTACCTGGTCGGCACCCCGAAGAGCCGACTCACCGCCTTCGAAGAGCACCTCACCGAACAGGACTGGCAACGCGCCTCGGCCGAAGTCGAGGTCAAGCTGTGCCCGGCCGACGGCGACATCTACGTGCTGTGCCGCAGCCAGGGCCGCATCCAAAAGGAGCAGGCCATGCGGCGGCGCGCGCTCAAGGCACTGGTCAGGGACCTGGTCAAACTGCGCGCGCTGATCGCCAGGGGCAGACTCAAGAACGGCAAACACATCGACCGGCGCATCGCCCATCTCGAGGAGCGCCACCGCTCCTTCTGGCGCTTTTTGCGCAGCTGCGCCTGCCAGGGCGGCCGGCTGCGCTGGCAATGGGACCGCGAAAAGTGGCGCGCCGCGGTCAACCGCGACGGCGCCTACCTGCTGCGCGCCCATTGGCCGGGCGGCCTGACCGACCCCTCGCGGCTCTGGCAGACCTACGTCCAGCTCACCGAAGCCGAGGCGGCTTTCCGCACCCTCAAATGCGAACTCAATGTCCGGCCCATCTGGCACCAACTCCAGGCCCGCGTCGAAGCCCACGTCATGGTCGCCTTCCTCGGCTACGCCATGCACGTGTGCCTCAAGAAGCTCGCCGCGCCCAAGGCCTCCTCGCTGACCCCCTGGCAGATCCTCGAACACCTGCGCAAGATCGTGCTGGTGGATGTCGAGTTCGACACCCGCGACGGCCGCACCCTGACCCTGCCCCGCATCACCATCCCCGAGAAGGAACAGGCCGCCCTGCTCATGCAACTGGGCTGGACCCTGCCGGAACAACCGCCGCCACGCATCCGCTCCACTCACCTTCCCGACCAAAACTGAACCGCCACCTCAGGTCGCCACCGAAAATGTGTGGCCGACCTGAGGGCCAAAAAGCCCGGAAACCCTTGATCCGCAAGGAACCGCCTTTCAAAAGTGACGAAGTTGGGTTAGCGGGTGGCCCGGCCCTAACCGGACCACCCTCGCTGGTGTTGACGCGTGTGGCGTTGGTCCGCTCACCCCGCCACGGCCAGCCGTCGACCGCCCATCCGGCCGAAGCGCGCGACGAGGTCGCGGGCGTCGGAGCGGGCGAGCTGGACGGCGTTTTCGCGCAGGCGGGCCAGGCCTTGGGTCAGGTCGGCCATCGCCGAGCGGTCGTTGCGGTAGTCCTCCGCCGAGCGGGTGAGCAGTTCCTGGCGGAAGCGCTCCAGCGTCTGTTCCAGCTGGGCGTCGCCGGCGAAGTTCAGCGAGCGGAAGCGCCCGATGAAGCCGGTGAGGCGGTCGAGCGTGCGCTGGTGGACGACGACCGTCGAGTGGTCGAGGGTGTCCAGGACCTCGCCGGCGAGGCGGCCGGCTTCCTCGCGCAGGGCGGCGACGCTCTCGCGGATGAACGAATCGAGGTCCGCCTGCAGGCGCCGGGACGCCTCTTCGGCGATGCGGCGGCGTTGGTCGGCGACTTCCAGCTGGTCGAGCCCCTCCGCCACGTCGAGCCGCAGCCCATCGGGGGCCGCGACCTGGAACAGGCGGGTTTCGAAGCCGAAGCGCCGGACGATGTCCCCGGCCGGCGGGAACGACTGCTCGATGGTGGCGATCAGCTGCCCGGCGCCCCCGTTGAGGTGGCGGGCCGCCTCGCGCCATTCGGCGAGCGCCTCGCCGCGCAGGCTGGCGTAGCCGGCGACGAAGTCGAGGGTCGTCCGGCCGAACTCGTCGCGCAGGCGGTCGAGCGCATCGGCCAGGTCCGCCAGCCGCGGATTGGGGACGAAGCGGGCGATGCCGCCGAGGAACGGGAAGCTGGCGGATTCGACCAGCGCGTGGGCCCGGGATTCGATCAGGGCGAAGGGCTGCAGGGCATCCTTCGGGATCAGCCGCTTGTGGCCGAGGTGGATGAGGCGGTCGTTGACCTGGGCCGGGTCGAGCCCAAGGTCCTCTGGCCTCCTATCAGGATCCAGCAGGGTCTGCCCGTGGGGCACACGGGGGCGCGGCGGGGCGGAGTGCCCGGCGGCCACCGTCTCGGCAGCCCCGGGGGCGCGAAGCCGCATCTCGGGGACCGACCCCGCTTCCATGGGTGCAGCGGATGCCGTTCGGTCTCCCGGATTCTGTCCGGTCACCCGCTTCGGTCCGGGGCTGTCCCTGGCGCGCTCCCGGGTCACGGGTTGGCGGCCACCTCCTTGAGGATGCGCAGGTAGGCGCGATATTCCTCGAGCGAGACGCCGGGGGGCGTCTGGTGGTCGACGCTCGGGATGAACCCCCCGGAGCGCAGCAGCGGGCGCAGGCGCGCGAACTCCCCGCGCACCGCCTCCTCGCCGCGGTTCATCACCAGCTTGTTGAAATGCCCGACCATCCGGAGTTGCGGGAACTGCTCGCGCAACTTCATCCCATCCACGCCTGCCTGGCGTTCGAGCGGCAGCACGCCGGCGACGCCCAGTTCGAGCAGCCACGGCACCAGCATGGTGACGTCGCCGTCGGTGTCGACGATCAGCATGACCCCGAGCTCGTTAAGCCGTTCGATCAGGCGCCGGTAATAGGGCGCCATGAACTCCTCGAACGTGGCCCGCGAGATCATGGGGCCGTTGTTGTAGCTCATGTCCTCGGCCAGGGTGACAAACGTGGGCACGCAGGTCGCCGCCATCTGCCTGACCAGGCCGAGGTTGAACTCCAACAGGTCGTGGTTGATGGCGTGCACGAGCTCCGGATGATCGTAGAACGCAAAGCTCAGCCGCTCGATGTTGAGCAGGGTGCGGGGGAACCAGAAAAACCCCTCGAGGGTCGCCCACACGACCGCCTCGCCGCGCGCCTGGCGCCCCGCCCACTCCCGCATCGCCTCGATCGCGCGCCCGTGGTCGGGATACAGCGCCGGCTTGAGCCGCAGATACCCGTCCATGTCCTCGACCGAGCCCTCGACGTGATGCTGGGTCGCCTCGATCGTCGGCTCGGTGGTGCTGAACCAGAACTGCTGGTAGGGGTCGAGCCCGAGATACTGCGCGATCTCGAACACTTGGTGGAACGAGAGTTCGCGCGGCAAGCCCTCGCCGTGCCAGCGCTCGATCGTCTGGTCCCACCACATCGCCCATTCCCACACCGGCAGGCGGTCCACCGGCTGGAAGTTCATCACCGCCCGGAAGCGCTCGACGTGGTTCATCATACTCAACTCCTACGTCCCGCCCGCCGCATTTTTGGCGGAAACCGCCGCCCCGGCCGCAGCCGGTCGCCACGCCGGCGGGGCGGCTTGCTGATGACCGGCAGGAAACCGGTTTTCGGCCTGGCCGCGGCCGGGCCGCCCCCGGGGCGGAGCCACAGCCCAGGGCTGGCCACGATCTGGTGGGTGTCCAGGATTCCCCGACAATTGCGCCCTGCCCCCACCCGCCTGATCCGGGCCAGCTTGCCCGCCGCCGCGTCGCGGCCCGGCGCCCGTGCGGCAGGGCCAGCGCCTGGCTGTGTTTCTTGAGGCGCCCGACGAGGAGGTTGTGGGGTGGGTTCATGCCGGGGGGGATCGGGTTGGGATCGGGTTGGGGTGGAGGGTTGGTGGGAAAGGGGCGGCAAACAAGGCCGGCTTGGGGTGAAACAGGGGGTGGGGGGAGAAACCATGGACGTGATGGCGCCCGCCCCTTGTCCCTGCGGACTTCGGGACGGGCGCCCCATGTTTCACGCCGCGTTCTCATGCTGCGGGGTCCACGCCGCGCACTCGGCGCGGAACTGGCACCACGAGCACTGCATCCCCGGCTGCGGGTGGAAGCGGCCGGCGGCGATGCCGGCGACCGCGGTTTCCAGCGTCGCGACCACCCGCGCCTTGCGGCGCCGGTCGGCGGGCGGGACGCTCAGCTTGAACACCTGCGGGGTCCTGGTCTTGATCAGATAGATAGACCAATTCCAGGGCCGGGGGTTTTTCGCCGGTCGCCGCCTCGAGCATCAACTGGTAGGCGACGAGCTGCAGCTCATGCTCGAAGGCCGCCTGCTCCGGGTCGGGGCGGGCGGCGGCGCTCTTGAAGTCCACCGGGGTCAGATCCCGGCGCACCAGGTCGACTGCGCCGGTCAATGGGACCGACCGCCCGCCGATCCGCTCGTGGAGATGGACCTCCACCGCCTTGGGCGGTTCGGCGAGCGCCTCCGGGCTGTCGAGGTAGGCGGCGACCACCCGCAGGCCGTCATTGCGAGCCTTCTCGCGGGCGGCGGCATCGGCGCAGTTGACCGGCCCCTCGTCGCGTTCCAATGCCACGAAGGCCCCTTCGAACGCGGCGGCGATCACCTCCGGGCTGTCATCCCGACCCCGCCAGCGGGCGAGGTGGAAGGCCTGCAGGGCGGCGTGCACCGCCTTGCCGCAGTGGAGGGCCACCGGCACCGGCTTGGCCAGCCGGACGAGCTTCTCGAAGAAGAACTTCAGCGAGCAGGCGAGGTAGGCCTTGGCCGAGGTCGGGCTGATGTGCTCGGGCAGCCCGGGGGTGGCCGGGTATGCCGGATCGACCGGTGCCGGTTGGTTCAGGACCCCGATCACGTGCGCCGGGGTTCCTTCGCGCTTGCGGAAGGCGGGTGCGCGGAGCATGGTTGGGCACCGCTGGCGGGTGCGGCGGGCAACGATCGGCGGCCTCAGCGATTCCGCCCGATGATCGAACCAGCCGCCGCGGCAGCCACCGACACCACCGGTCCATGACCCGCCACCCGCAGGCCTTCGAGCCGTTCCACATCGGCACCGTCCCGGTGGGCGGTGCGGTGCCGTTCTTCATCCTCGGGCCGTGCGCGCTCGAGAGCGAGCCGTTCGCCTGGGAGATGGCGCGGGAGCTGCAGGAGATCGCGGCGCGCACCGGGATCCACTTCATCTTCAAGGCCTCCTACGACAAGGCGAACCGCACCTCGCTCGGCTCGTTCCGCGGCCCCGGCGTGCGCGAGGGAACCCGCATCCTGGGCGAGATCGCCCGCGGGCTTGGCGTGCCGGTGACCACCGACGTGCACACCGCCGCCGAGGCCGAGGCCGCCGCCGAACACGTCGACCTGCTCCAGATCCCGGCCTTTCTCTGCCGCCAGACGGACCTGTTGGAGGCGGCCGCGCGGACCGGCCGGGCGGTCAATGTCAAGAAGGGCCAGTTCCTCGCCCCCGGCGACACGGTGTTCATCGCCGAGAAGCTGCGGGCCTTCGGCTGCGAGCGCTTCCTGATCACCGAACGCGGCGCCAGCTTCGGCTACCACAACCTGGTCGCCGACATGCGCTCGCTCTACTGGATCCGCAACGCGGGCCTGCCGGTCGTGTTCGACGCCACCCACTCGGTCCAACGCCCGGGCGGGCTCGGCGGCGCAACCGGCGGCGATGGCGAGCTGGCCCCGGTGCTGGCCCGCGCCGCCGTGGCCACCGGCGTCGACGGCGTGTTCATGGAGACCCACCTCAACCCCGGCGAGGCCCTCTCCGACGGACCGAACCAGATCCCGCTCGACCTGATCGAGGGCATCCTCGTCAACTTGGTCGCAATCCACCACGCGGCCCACGGCGCGTGAACCGCCCACGCCGCGTCCCGCTTTCCCCGCCATGCGCCCGCCACTCCTCGCCGCCCTCGCCGCCGTGCTGCCCGCCGTGCTGCCCGCCGTGGCCGGCGGCCAACCGCTGGTGTCCTCCCCGGTCCCGCCCGCCCAGCGCCTGCCCGCCGTCCGCCTGCTGCCCGAAGGCAGCACCCTCAACGACGTGATGCTGCCGCGCTACGACACCCAGCGCCGCCTCAAGTCGGTCCTGCGCTCGCCGGAAATGCGCATCACCGACGCCTCCACGATCGAGGCCGATGCGGTGTCGATCGATGTCTACCGCCCGGACGGCGGCCGCCGCGGCCGGGTCGAGCTGGGCCAGGCGGTCTACCGGCAGAACCGCGAAACGGTCACCGCCAGGAAAACGGTGCGGATCGCCTCGGACGACCTCGACGCCCGCGGCAGCGGGGCCGAGTTCCATATCCCCACCAACCGCGGCTTCCTGCTGGGACCGGTCGACTGCCGGATCCACGTGCCCCTGCACCCCACCGCCATGACCCGCCCGCCCGCACCCCGCAGGCCCGCCACCCTCGCCGCCGCCCTCGCCGCCGCCCTCCAGCTGCCGCTTGCCGCCGCCCCCGTGCCGCTCACCGCCGCCGAACTCGCCGCGCTCGACCGCGCGGCCGCCCCCGCCGGCGGCGATCTCGCCCCCCTCCAGGACGATGTCGGCCGCCTCACCACCACCGCCGCCGCCGCCGCCGCCCAGGCCGACACCCTGCTCGCCGACTTCGTGCAGGTCGTCGGCCTGACCGGCGTGCTCGCCCAACCCGCGCTGGCCGCCGCCGAGCCACCCAAGGTCGACGCCGGCCCGGACGACACCGTGGTCCAATGCGACGGCGGCCTGTTCTTCGACGGCGACCTCGGAGTGCTCGTCTACCTCAAGAACATCCGCCTCACCAATCCCGAGTTCGACCTCAACTGCCGCGACCAACTCAAGATCTTCCTCGAACCGGAGGCCAGCCAGCCTGACAAACCCGCCGCCACCGAGGAGAAACCCGCCGCCACCGAGGACAAACCCGCCGCCACCGAGGACAAATCCGCCAATGCCGGGAACGACCAGCCGGCCGCGGCCGACCAGCTGTTCGGCGGCGGCCGCTTCGGCGACGTCCGCCAGATCGTCGCCACCGGCGCGGTCCGGGTCACCCGCAAGGACCCGCAAGGCAAGCCGGTCACCGCCACCGCCGAAACCGCCATCTACGACGCGGCCAGCGGCGACGTGATCCTGCGCGACGGCTTCCCTTCCCTCGTCCAGGGCCGCAACGCACTGGTCGCCAAGGAGCCCGGCCTCTACATCCGCTTCTACAAGAACGGCAACGTCTTCACCCAGCCGGGCAAGTGGGTCACCGTCGCCGCCGACCTCCGCAACCAACGCGCCCTCCGGCCCAAGCCGTGACCCCACCCGGCATGACCGCCCGACCCCACCCCTGCGAGCCGCCCGACCCCGCCGCCAACGGCGACTCCCTGCTCAGCACCCGCGAGCTGACCAAGTCGTACGGCGGCCGCACCGTGGTCAACGGCGTCTGCCTCCACGTCCGGCCCGGCGAAATCGTCGGCCTGCTCGGCCCCAACGGCGCCGGCAAGACCACCTCGTTCTACATGATCGCCGGCATCGTGCCCCCCGAGCGCGGCACCGTCCACTTCGCCGGCCGCGAAATCTCGCGCCTGCCAATGCACAAGCGCTCCCGCCTCGGCCTCGGCTACCTGCCCCAGGAGGAATCCGTGTTCCGCAAGCTCAGCGTGCTCGACAACCTCCTCGCCGTGCTCGAAACCCGCCGCGACCTCGACCGCCGCACCCGCCGCGCACGCGCCACCATGCTGCTCGAGCGCTTCGGCATCGCCAAGGTCGCCCGCTCCGCCGCCATCACCCTGTCCGGCGGGGAAAAACGCCGCCTCGCAATCGCCCGCGCCCTGTGCACCGAGCCCCGCCTGCTGATGCTCGACGAGCCGTTCTCCGGCATCGACCCGATCGCCGTCGAGGACATCCAGCGCCTCGTCCGCGAACTCCGCCAACGCGACGGGCTGGCAATCCTCATCACCGACCACTCGGTCCGCGAAACCCTCAACATCGTCGACCGCGGCTACCTGATCCACGACGGCCGCGTGATCCTCGAGGGCGCCGCCCACTCGATGGTCGACCATCCCCTTGCGCGGAAGCACTATCTGGGCGAGGATTTCAAGCTGTGACCCGCCACCCGCTGCGCCGCCGCCCCTGCCCGGCGAGGCCCCGATTCTCCTTGGCGATCCGCCCCCGTCCGGGTCACCCTCGGCCAGCCCGCTTGGCTCGCCGCACGGCCCGCACCCAGCCCTTTCCCAACCCAACCCAAACACCAAAACCATGCAAATGAGCAACGTGAACCCGCCCGTCACGGTCACCGTGCGCCATGAGGAAGTCACCGAGGCCCTGCGCGAATACGCCAGCAGGAAGATCGAGAGCCTCCACCTCGACTACCCGCGCATCCTCGAGGCCAAGGCCGTTCTCGATGTCAACAAGAAGCGCCACGTCGCCGAGATCATCCTCTACTGCGCCAACCACATCACCATCCAGGCCTCCACCGAGGGCGAGGACATGTATGCCGCTCTGGACGAAACCGCCAGCAAGATCGCCCGGCGGATGCGCAAGCAGAAGACCCGCCTGCTCAAGAAGAAGCGCCCCCACCGCAACGAGTCGATCCGCCACCTCGACGAGAGCGTGTTCACCGAGGCCGTGCTCGACCACCCCGAGGATTCCGAGCACGACCCCGAGCCGTTCCTCGTCCACAAGGAGGGCTACCAGCTGCGCACCATGCTCAAGGAGGACGCCATCATGGAACTCGAGCTCAGCGACCGGCCGTTCGTCCTTTACCGCAGCGCCCGCCGCGGCTGCCTGACGATCGTCTACCGCCGCACCGACGGCGACTACGCCTCGATCGACGTCGAGGACGAGTAGCCAGCGCCGGGCCATGCCGCACAAGGTCAAGATCGTCTCCTCCCTGCCGGTCGGCGAGTTCCTCAGCCGCCACGCTGACGTGCTCGGCCTGACCCTGCAGGGGCCCGCCCACGGGCTCGACCGGTTGATCCGCGAACCGGCGATCAACCGGCCGGGCCTGGCCCTGGCCGGGTTCTTCAGCTACTTCGCCCCGAAGCGCATTCAGGTGCTCGGGCACGCCGAGATGGCCTACCTGCGCAAGCTCACGCCCCAGATGCGCAGCCACCGGTTCCAGCAGGTGTGCGAACGGGATGTCCCCTGCTTCGTCATCGCCCGCGGCACGATCCTCCCCGATGACGTCGCCGCGGTCGCCGCCGAACGCCAGATCCCGGTCCTCGGCACCCCGATGGTGACCATGAACTTCCTCAACGCCGCCACCATCCAGCTCGAAAACGAGTTCGCCCCCTCCACCACCCTCCACGGCTGCATGGTCGACATCCGCGGCATCGGCGTCCTGATCACCGGCAAGAGCGGCTCCGGCAAGAGCGAAACCGCCATCGGCCTGCTCGAACGCGGCGCCGCCCTGGTCGCCGACGACGTCGTCCGCGTCCGCGCCGTGGCCGGCGAGCTGATCGCCAGCTCGCCCGACCTCTCGCGCGGCTACCTCGAAATGCGCGGCATCGGCATCATCAACGTCGCCAACCTGTTCGGCCTCACCGCCATCCGGCCGGAGAAACACCTCGACCTGGTGGTCACCCTCAAGGCCCATGCCGACCTCAACGCGGTCGACCGGCTCGGCCTGCAGCAGCGGAACTACGAGATCCTCGGCTGCCCGGTCGCCCACATCGAGGTCCCCGTCGCCCCCGGCCGCGACACCGCCCGCATGATCGTCGTCGCCGCCCTCGACCGCCAGCTCCGCAAGCTCGGCTACAACATGGCCGACGAGTTCAACCAGCGGCTGCTCCGCAAGATGGCCGGGGAGACCCCGTGACCCCCCCCGCGGGCCCCGCGCTTCCCGGCCGCGCTTTTGCCTTGGCCGAGCGCCGGTGTCCCGACTAGACTGCCGCCCGCCGACCCATGACCGTCACGTCGACCCGCGAACTGACCATCCTCAACAAGCTGGGGATCCATGCGCGCCCGGCCGCGCAGTTCGTCAAGACGGCCAGCGCCTTCTTGTGCGAAATCCGCGTCGAGAAGGACGGCGAAGAGGTCGACGGCAAGAGCATCATGGGCCTGATGATGCTCGCCGCCGGCCACGGCTCGGTCATCACCGTGACCGCCGAGGGCGACGATGCCGACCAGGCGCTCGCCGCCCTCGAGGCGCTGGTCGCGCGCCGCTTCGAGGAAGAGTGACCCGGCCCGCCGCGCAAGCCCCCGCCCGGCCCCCCGCCCGCTCCTCCCCCCCCCCCGCGCGCATTCCGCCTTTGACCCGGCCCCGGTCTTCTACCAGACTGGCGCCCTCCGATGAACAGCGGGCAGGCCAGCACCGAGACCGTGCTTCAGGGAACCCCGGTCTCCCCGGGCATCGCGATCGCCCCGGCGCACGTCAGCGCCCGCGGCTTCGTGGCCCCCGATGTCTACCCGATCGGTGAGGCCGAGGTCCCCGCCGAGCAACAGCGCTTCCGCGTCGCCCTCGAGAAGACCCGCGCCGAGCTCGACCGCCTCCAGGAGCGCATCAGCGGGTTGTCCGGCGACCGCGAGGCCAGGATCTTCGAGGCCCACCTGATGCTGCTCGAGGACCGCACCCTCGTCGACAAGGTCCACCACACGATCGCCAGCCGCCACCAGAACGCCGACTACGCGTTCTACGCCGTGATGCAGACCTTCCTCGAGGCCATGCGGCGGGTCAACGACCCCTACCTGCGCGAGCGCACCGCCGACATCGAGGACATCTGCCAGCGCGTCCTGCGCAACCTCCACAACCAGCCCGAATACCGCCACCACACCCCCGAACACCCCCACATCGTCGTCGCCTACGACCTCAGCCCCTCGGACACCGCCGCGATGAACCGCCGGCTGGTCCTCGGCTTCGCCACCGAGCTGGGCAGCATCACCTCCCACACTGCCATCCTCGCCCGCTCCCTCGGCCTGCCCGCCGTCGTCGCCCTCGATGGCGCGGTGATCGACGTCCGCACCCTCAGCCCCGCCGTCCTCGACGGCTACACCGGCAAGCTGATCGTCAACCCGAGCCCCGAGACGCTCGCCGAATACCGCGAACTCCAACAGCGCAGGCGGCGCGTGCGCACCGCCGTCGAGGCCGAGCCCGAGGCCGCCTCGGCCACCACCGACGGCCGCTTCATCACCCTCTCGGCCAACGTCGAGTTCGCCGAGGAGGTCCCGTTCGTCGTCGCGTCCGGCGCGCGCGGCATCGGCCTCTATCGCACCGAGTTCCTGCTGTTGGACGGCGGCGAGATGCCCGGTGAGATGCGCCAGGCCGAGGTCTACACCGAGATCGCCCGCGGCGTCGCGCCCCACCCGGTGATCATCCGCACGCTCGACGCCGGCGGCGACAAGCTGCCGGTCGAGCCGCTGGCGATGCCCGAGCCCAACCCCTTCCTCGGCTGGCGCGGCATCCGCGTCTCGCTGAGCCGGCCGGCAATGTTCAAGGAACAGCTGCGCGCGGTGCTGCGCGCCAGCGCCCGCGGCAAGGTGGCGGTGATGTTCCCGCTGGTCTCGGGCATCAGCGAGGTGATCGAGTCCAAGCGCATCCTCCACCAGTGCATGGACGAGCTCGACCGCGAGAACGTCCCCTTCGACCACGCCCTCGAGGTCGGCATCATGGTCGAGGTGCCAAGCGCCGCGATCATGGCCGACCTGCTCGCCCGGGAGGTCGACTTCTTCTCCATCGGCACCAACGACCTGATCCAGTACTCGCTGGCCGTCGACCGCGTCAACCACCACGTCGCCGACCTCTATCGGCCGACCAACCCCGCGGTGATCCGCCTGATCAAGCGCACCGTCGAGGCCTCCAGCAAGGCCGGCATCTGGACCGGGATCTGCGGCGAGATGGCCGGCGACCTCGCCCTGACCCCGCTGCTGCTCGGCCTCGGCGTCGACGAGCTGTCGGTCGGCGCCCACCTCGTCGCCCCGGTCCGGCGCGCGATCCGCGCCCTCAACCACGCCGAGTGCGTCGCGGTGGCCGGCGCCGCGCTCGACTGCCGGTTCAGCGCCGAGGTCCGCGAGCTGTCGCTGGCCGTCGCCCGCCGCTGCTATCAGGAACTGTTGGATTGACCACCGCACCCCGGGCATGGACGCCTTCGCCTCCCTCGTCACGCTGGCCCGCGAGCGCGCGCTGGTCACCAGCACCTGCGCACTCCTCGGCTGGGACCAGGAAACCTGCCTGCCCGACCGCGCGGTGGCGTGGCGCGCCCGCCAGCTCGCGTGGCTCAGCGCCCGCGCCCACGGGCTCGTCACCTCGAGCGCCTGGCTGTCCGCCCTCGACCAGGCCGAGGCCGCCACGGCCGCCGACGACCCGCGGCGCGCCGCCACCCTGCGCGAGCTGCGGTTCGAGACCGACCGCGCCACCCGCCTGCCGGTCGAACTGGTGACCCGCGCCACCGAAACGTCGTCGCTGGCCAAGCGCGCGTGGGCCGAGGCCCGCCGCCGGGCAGACTTCAGCCTGTTCCGCGACCACCTGGCGGCAAACGTCGCCATCGCCCGGGAACAGGCCGAATGCTGGGGCTACCACTCCGAGCCATACGACGCGCTGGTCGCCGGCTACGAGCGCGGCGCCGACACCGCCGCGCTCGCCGCCCGGCTCGACCCGCTGCGCGCGCCGCTGCGCGAGCTGGCCGCCGCCGCCGTCGCCCGCGCCGCCGCCCGCCCCGCCGCGCTGCCGCCCGGCCCCTACCCGCGGGCCGCCCAGGAGGCCCTCAACCGCGAGGTCGCCGCGGCGATCGGCTTCGACTTCGGCGCCGGCCGGCTCGACGTCGCGCCCCACCCGTTCTGCACCGACCTGGGCCCCGCCGACACCCGCCTGACCACCCGCTACGACGAGGCCGACTTCACCTCCTCGCTGTTCGGCGTGCTCCACGAGGCCGGCCACGGGCTCTATCAGCAGGGCCTGCCCGCCGACGACTTCGGCCTGCCCGCCGGCACCCCCGTCTCGCTCGGGATCCACGAGTCCCAGTCCCGCCTGTGGGAAAACCACGTCGGCGGCTCGCGCGCGTTCTGGCAGCACTGGCTGCCCCGCGCCGCCGCGTTCTTCCCGTGCCTCGCCACCGTCACCCTCGACGCCTTCCTCGCCGCCATCCGCCGCGCCGAGTTCTCGTTCATCCGCGTCGAGGCCGACGAGGCCACCTACGACCTCCACATCCTGCTGCGCTTCGACCTCGAACGCCGGCTGATCCGCGGCGACCTGCCCGCCGCCGACCTGCCCGCCGCCTGGGACGAGGGGTTCCGCGAGCTGTTCGGCATGACCCCGCCCGACGCCGCCCGCGGCTGCCTGCAGGACATCCACTGGGCGATGGGCGCCATCGGCTACTTCGCCACCTACACCCTCGGCAACCTCAACGCCGCCCAGCTGTTCGCCGCCGCCCGCCGCGATCCCGCCGTCGCAGGCGCCCTCGCCACCGCCGACTACCGCCCGCTCCTCGCCTGGCTGCGCGACCGCATCCACGCCCACGGCTCGCTGCTGTTCCCCGACGACCTGCTCCGCCAAGCCTGCGGCGCCCCGCCCTCCGCCGAGCCCTACCTCGCCCACCTCCGCAGGCGCTACCTCGCCTGACCGCCCCCCCCCCGGCTATTCGCGCCGCCGGGAGTCGATCACGATCGTCACCGGCCCGTCGTTGACCAGCGCCACCTCCATCATCGCGCCAAACCGCCCGCTGGCAACCGGCCCGCCCAGCTCCGCCTCCAACGCCGCCCGGAACCGCTCGCACAACGGCTCCGACACCTCCGGCCCCGCCGCCCGGATGAACGACGGCCGGTTGCCCTTGCGCGTCGAGGCGTGCAGCGTGAACTGGCTGACCACCAGCGCCCGCCCCCCGGCCTCCGCCAGCGAGCGGTTCATCAATCCGCCCTCGTCCGGAAAAACCCGCATCCGCGCCACCTTCCCCGCCAGCCACTGCGCGTCGTCCACCCCGTCCCCCTGCTCCACCCCTAACAACACCAGCAGCCCGCGCCCGATCTCCCCCACCGCCTCGCCCCCAACCCGGACGCTGGCCTCACTCACCCGCTGCACAACCGCCCGCACCACCCCACGATCACCGCCCCATGGCCACGTGTCGAGCGGCAACAGCCACCCGGACGCGCTGGCCAGAGGTGCCGGCCTGGCGGCGGGGCCGGAAAAAAAACCGCCCGCGGCCATGCGGGCCGCGGGCGGTGACTGAACCAGCAAGGCAGAAGGTCAGAACTCGTAGCCGGCCTTGACGCCGACGTAGTGGGCCTCGACGTCGCTGCCGAAGCGGCCCTCGTAGTCGAGGCCGACGTTCCAGCCGGAGGCGGCGTACCAGCCGATGCCGGTGCCGACGACGGCGAGGTCCTCATCGACCTCCCCGCCCAGCGGGATGCCGAACACGGTCGGGCCGTCGTCCTCGAACTCGTGCTCCCAGGCGGCCCAGAACTGCGGCACCAAGGTGCCGCCGGCCATGCTGACCGGGTAGGCAACCTGATAGCCGAGGTTGGTCGCGAGCGATTCATAGTCGAGCGACGGGTAGACCGTGCCGCCCTCCTCGGTGAAGCCGTCGATGTCGCCATCGATCCACCGCAGCAGCGCGTAGGGGCCGTGGACCAGCCCGGCGTTCCTGAAGTTCAGGCCGGTGGTGAACTCGGCCTGGTCGGCATCGCCGTCGGTGCTGCCGGACAGCCCGGCGCGCCGGGTGTCGTAGTCGAGCCAGCTGTGGGAGTAGAGCAGGTCGGCGTAGAAGTCGGCCGAGGCGAACACGTTGCGCTGGACGAAGGACACATACGGGATCAGCGCGACGCCGTCGATGTCGGCCGAGCCGACGTCGTCGAGGTCGAGGTCGCCGCGGCTGGCGGCGAGCGCGCCGCCGACCGCCCAGTTGTCGTTGATCTGGTATTCGACGCCGGCGTGCCCGCCGAAGACGTCGAAGTCATAGTCGGGCAGGACGCGCAGGTTGGCGGTGGTGCCGGGGATCCGGTAGTCCTGCCGGTCGCCATCCTCGGTGTAGTAGAACATCCCGCCGTAGACTTCCCAGCGGCGCGGATAGGGGGCTGCGGCGACCATTCCGCCCTTGGGCATGCCGCCCTTGGCGTCGGTGACGACCGGCGCGGGAGCGGGCTGCACCATGGCGGCGCCCACGCCCGAGCGCAGGCGGGCGATCCGGCGGCCGACGTCGCGGGTCTGGCTGCGGACCAGTCCGATCGAGGCCACCCGCAGGGTGGCGGCCATCGGCAGCGGGGTGTCGCCGATGATCTCGCGGCGCAGCTTCTGCAGGATCGCCGGCTCGAAGTCGGCGAAGTCGTCGGCCTGCTCGACAAACCCGTCGGGGCTGACGACGTTGTCCTCGTAGTGCTGGGCCAAGGTGCCGCTGGGATCGCCGATCACCACGCCGTTGATGGTCTCGACGCCGCCGGCGAGCGCGTCGTCGCGGGCGAGGGAGACGTCACGGCCATAATTGTTCTCGCCGTCGCCGGACACGTCGATCACCTGCCGGGGGGCGCTGAAGCCGTTGCCGGCGAAGCTGGCGGCCGCGGTGTCGATCCCGGCGGAGATGCTCGTCAGGCCGTCGAACAGGCGCGTTGCGCTGCGGACCGCCTGGGCGAACGCGTTGGCCGACGCGGCATCCGAGATCAGGGTCCATGGGATGCTCTGCGCAGCCGAGTCCGAGAACTGGATCAGGTTCACGGCGATCTGTCCCTGCCCGCCGGCGGCGATCGCCGCCTGCAGGTCCGCGGTTTCAAACGCCAGCGCGTAGCCGTTCATCTGCAGCGTGTACTCGTCGGAGTCCACGCTGCCCGAGACGTCGACGACCAGCGACAACTCGAGGTCGACAAGGACGTCCTGGGCCTGCAGCGGGAGCGCCGCCAAACCGGCGAACATGGCCAGGGAGCCGATCGCCGCGACGGTTTTCGATAGCATGGTCTTCATTGCGGTTGGTGGGGGTGGCAATTGGGGTGGCACTGTGACTTGCAGTTACCGATTGCATCCTACCCGCACCCCCCCCGGTCTCGCAACTGGAAATTGCGGGGAGGCGGGCCACGGCTCCCGGCCGCCGGCCTTTGCCGACAACCAGCATCCGCCCCGGGTGCCGCCCGGGTGACGCGGCCCTTGCGGACCGGCCGGCGAGCCGGTAGCACTGGGGCGGTGAAGGTCGGGATCCACGCCAATCCGGACAAGGGGACCACGCTGGCGACGCTCGCGCGGCTGCGCGCCGAGTTCGACCGGTGCGGGATCGAGGCGGTGCTGGAACAGGAGACCGCCGCCCGGCTCGGCGAGCCCGGCGGCGTCGCGTGGGAGCGGCTGGCCGCCGCGGTCGAGCTGGTCGCGGTGCTCGGCGGCGATGGCACGATGCTCGAGGCGGTGATGAAGCTCGGCCCGGCCGAGATCCCCGTCGCCGGCGTCAACACCGGCCGCCTCGGCTTCCTTACCAGCTGCACCGACGACGAGGTCGACCAGTTCGCCGTCGCGCTCGCCGCCCGGCGCTTCGCCGTCAGCCGGCGCACGCTGCTCGACGTCGAGGTCCACCAGCCCGGCCGCGGGATCCACCGGACGACCGGCCTGAACGAGGTGGTGGTGGCGCGCGGCCTGACCGGCAAGCTGGCGCTGCTGAGCGCCAGCATCGACGGCGCGCTGGTCAACCACTACCGGGCCGACGGGTTGATCGTCTCGACCCCGACCGGCTCGACCGCCTACTCGCTGTCGGCCGGCGGGCCGCTGATCTCGCCGGCCGCCAACGTGCTGGTGATCACGCCGATCTGCCCGCACACGCTGGGCCACCGCTCGCTGGTGGTCGACGACGACTCGGTGATCGAGTTGGCCCCCGAGCAGGGCAGCGACGCGCCGATGCTGTTCACCGTCGACGGCCGCGACTCGCTGGAACTGGCGTCCGCGGCGCGGGTGGTCGTGCGCAAGGCACAGCGCCGGCTCCACCTGCTGCGGTTCGAGGGCCACTCGTTCTACGAGGCGCTGCGCAGCAAGCTCAACTGGCGCGGCGGCTGACCGCCCCCCCCGCGGCCAAATCGCGCCCCGGCCGCGCTTTGGCGTTGTCGGGCGCCGGGCCGGCCGGTTCAATCCGGCCGTGCGCCACGATCCGATCGACCCGCGGTTCTTCGCCCGCAACCGCCAGCGCCTGCGCGGCATGCTGGAGCCCCGGAGCATCGTGATCATCCATTCCAACGACATCTGCCCGACCAATGCCGACGGGGTGATGGCGTTCCGCCAGAACGCGGACCTCTACTACCTGACCGGCGTCGACCAGGAGGAGACGGTGCTGGTGATGATGCCGGACGCCGCGGACCCGAGGCAGCGCGAGATCCTGTTCGTCAAGGAGACCAACGACCAGATCGCGACCTGGGAAGGCCAGAAGCTGACCAAGGAGCAGGCCCGCGAGCGGACCGGCATCGAGCGCGTCGAGTGGAGCCACGGCTTCAGCGCGATGCTCCACTCGCTGGTGCCGCAGGCCGACCATGTCTATCTGCTGACCAACGAGCACCTGCGCGCCCCGGTGGTGGTCGAGACCCGCAACGACCGCTTCATCCGCGAGTGCCGGCGGCGCTACCCGCTCCACTGCTACCGGCGGCTGGCCCCGCTGATGCAGCGGCTGCGGGCCACCAAGGACGAGGCCGAGATCGCGATGCTGCGCCAGGCCTGCGAGATCACCGAAGCCGGGTTCCGCAGGGCGCTCGGGTTCATCCGCCCGGGCGTCGGCGAGTGGGAGATCGAGGCCGAGCTGCTCCACGAGTTCGTCCGCCGCGGCTCGCGCGGCTTCGCCTACCTGCCGATCATCGGCAGCGGCGCCAACAACTGCGTCCTCCACTACATCGAGAACGACCGCACCTGCAGCGCCGGCGAGCTGGTGCTGCTGGACGTGGCCGCCGAATACGGCGGCTGGAACGCCGACCTCACCCGCACCGTGCCGGTCGGCGGCCGCTTCAGCCCCCGCCAGCGCCAGGTCTACGACGCCGTGCTCCGCGTCTTCCGCGGCTGCAACGAGCTGCTCCGGCCCGGCAACACCCCGCTCGAATACCAGAAGCAGGTGACCGCCCTGGTCGAGGCGGAGCTCGTCGGCCTCGGCCTGATCGGCGCCAAGGAGGCCAGGGAACAGGGCGACGACAAGCCGCTGGTGCGCAAGTACTTCATGCACGGCGCCTCCCACCACCTCGGGCTCGACGTGCACGACGTGGCCCCGCCCCACGAGCCGTTCGCCGCGGGCATGGTGTTCACCATCGAGCCGGGAATCTACCTGCGCGAGGAGGGGTTCGGGGTGCGCCTCGAAAACGACTTCCTCATCGGCAAGGACCGCAACATCGACCTGATGGAGTCGATCCCGATCGAGGCCGAAGAGATCGAGCAGATCATGTGCGCCGCACCGTCCGCCTGATCCGCCGCCCGCACGCCGACGCGCTGGTGGCGGCCGGCCTCACCCGGCAAACTCGAGGGTCCCGAAGCGCTCCGGGACGTGGAAGCTGCCGCTGAGCGGCGGGCTCCATGCCAGCCCCGCGCGGTTGGCGGCATCGTGGCGGAACAGGTTCAGGCGCCAGCGGGTGCCGGCCGTGGGCGGCGTGGCCGACAGCGCGCCGAGCGGGATCCGCATCTCGCAGCGCCAGACGCCCGCCGCGCGGTCGACGTGCACCGCCGACTGGAAGCCGCTGTCCCACGCCAGTTCGCCGCCCTCCGGGCTGAGCCTCAGGTCGAGCCGCTCGTTGGTCGGCGCCACCTCGTACTCGGTGTAGCGGCCGATCTGCCCCGGGTCCGGGGCGATGAACGCCTCCACCACGTCGCGCTCCCACAGGCCCTCCCGCTCCCCGTCGCTCCGCGGCGGGTCGAAGGTCGTGAGTTCCGTGAACGGGCACTCGAACCCGAGGTAGAGGAAGCGCTCCGACCACAGGATGCGCGCCGCGGTCGCCAGCTCGGGGCGGGCGGCGTGGTCGCGCGCCTGGCAGTCGAGCCACAGCGGGCGGGAGGCCGCCGCCCACGCCGGGTTGCGCAGGGTGCCGTCGAGGTCGAAGTCGCCGGTGCGCGCGGCCCGCGCCACCGGCAGCGGCAGCGCCCGCGCCAGCAGCTTGCGCGCGTTGTCGAAGTAGACCTTGCGCAGCACCGGCGCCGGCAGGCCGATCGAGCTGATCGTCCAGTCGCCCTGGATCGGCGTCATGTGCTCCCAGTCGCGGTCGCGGGTCTCCAGCCAGCGCCATTCCTTGGCGAAGAAGGTCGCGGCGTCGTCGTCGGTGGGCGGCGGCTCGTTGCCGCTCGACCCGAGGATCAGGCGGTCGTAGACCATGAAGTCGGTGCCGAACAGGATCCGGTCCTGGTGCTTCTCGAACAGCCGCCGCACCTGCTCCGGATCGTGCCGCCCCAGTTCCGGGATCCGCGCCGCAAGGTCGGCCAGCATGTTCGGATACTTGTCCAACGCCCGCCCCACCCACTCGATGTCCTCCGCGTTGTTGGCGAAGTGCACGCACACGAACAGCGTGCCCGGGTGGCGCCCGACGACCCGGTTGAGCGCCTCCAACAGCTCCATCCGCGGCGGGTGCTTGGCCGGGTCGCCAAACCACCACCCCGGGTGGTCCTTGAGCTCCTTCCAGCGCTCGTTGCGCTCGTCATACGGATCCCAGAACGCCTTCGGGTCGGCGACGTGGATCGACACCGGCATCCCCAGCTCGCCGCAGCGCGCCCACACCGGGTCGAGCCGCGGATCGTCGATCCGGATCAGCTGGCCGCCGGCGTCGCGCAGCCCCAGCCCGAGGCGCTTGAATTCCTTCAGGCCGGCGGCCCCGAGGCGCCGGCCCTCGTCGATCTGGCGCGCCGCCCGCGCCCCGAAATCCGGCTCCCCGAAGCCTTGGTAGTCGAGGTGCATGTAGTGCACGAAGCGCCCCGGAAACAGCTCGTCGGCGAGCTTCTTGTTGCGCTCGAACGCCGACACCCCGTCCTCGCCCGGCGTCACCGTGCCGCCGTCCAGGTCCACCGCCACCCCCACGCCCACCCGGTCGAGCATTCTAACAGCCCGCGCCAGGTGCGCGGGGCTGTAGCCGACGTGCTGGTGCATGTCGATGATCCGCTGCTCGGCGCGCCAGCGTGCGGCCTCGGCCTGCACCGCGGCCACCGCGGCGGGCTCCTCGGCGCGGGCGGCGTGGTCTGCGGCCGCGCCGCACGCGAGCGCGGCGGCCAGCGGGACGATCCGGTTCCAGGTGCGTTTCACCCTGCCACCCTAAGCCCGGGCCCACGCCCGAATCCAGCCCCATTGCGCCCGCGGCCGGGCGGCGGGGGAGAACCACCGCCCGCCCCGTGGCGGGGCTGGGGCCGGTCGTCGCGGGTGGCGGCGGGTTGGTGCACGGAGTGCGGGCGGGGCGACGTATGCTCGCCATGATGCGCCGTACCGTGCCGCCCGTGGTGGTCGCTTCGCTGGTTCCCCTGATCGCCTGCGCCGCCGCGCTGCGCGCCGCGGAGGCCCCGGCGCTGCCGCAGTTCGACTTCACCGGCGCGCCGGCCTGCGCCGAGTGGCAGGCGGCCCATGACATCGCCGGGATGACGCCGACGGCCGAGGGCCTCGAGGTGCGGATCGCCGGGCCCGACCCGTACTTCCTCGGGCCCGCGCGCGACTATCCGGACGCCACCCCGCTGTGGATGATCCTGCGGGTCAAGTCGGACCAGGAAGGCACGGCGCAGGTGTTCCACTTCACCGACCACCCCGGCGAGGATCGCTCGGTGCGCTTCCCGGTGCCGGCCGGCGACTGGCACGAGCTGCGCGTGGCACTGCCCGCCCTCGGGCCGGGCTGCCGGCTGCGCATCGACCCGCCCGGCACCGGCGGCACGTTCCTGCTCGCGGCGCTGCGCTTCGAGCCGGCGCCCTCGCTCACCGCCCCCGCGTGGCCGCCGCCGGACCCGGTCGACTTCGCCGGCGCGCAGCGGCTGTGCTCGGGCCCGCTCGAACTGCTCGTCGCCCCGCGCGCGTTCCGCCTGCTCGTCGCCGGCCAACCGGTCGCCACCAGCCACTCGCGGCCGCTGTTAGGCTACCTGGCCGGCGACGCGCTGCGCTGGCTTGACCCGGGCGCCCCCGGCGCGCCCGCCCCCGCGCTCAGCGCCGCGCCCGGCGAGGTCGTGCTCCGCTCCAGCCTCCGGGATGCCGACGGCGCCACCTGGCGGATCTCCCGGCGCTTCACCACCGGCAACCCGCCCGGCGTGATCGACCTCGAGTGCTCGGTCGAGGTCGACCAGGACCGCGCCGTCGCGTTCCTGCCGATGCTGCTGCTGGTTGCCGGCGAGGGCTCGCCCGCGAAGGGCCAGGCGCTGCTTCCGGGCCTCGAGTACCTGGAGAACGAACCCTCGAGCAGCGAGGCCGACCTGCGCGGCCCCGAGGCGCGCCGCCAGGTCCCCGCCAACCACAAGCTCACCTTCCCGCTGCTCGCCATCCAGCGCGACGGCCGCTGGCTCGGCGCACTCTGGGACCACGGGCCCCAGTTCAGCGTCCTGTTCGACTCGCCGGACCGGCTGTTGGGCACCGGCGGCCACCTGATGGGCGTCCTGTTCCCCGGCAGCGACACCCTCAACCGCCGCGAGGGAGACCTGCTGCCGATGCGCCCGCAGCGGCTGGCCGCCGGCCAACCGCTCACCCTCACCGCCCGCCTCCTCGGCGGCCCCGGCCCCAGCGTGATCCCCGCAGTCCGGCGCTTCGTCGAACTGCGCGGCCTGCCCCCGGTGCCGCCGGCCCCGCCGCTCGCCGACTACGTCGCGCTCGCCGCCCACGGCTGGCTCGACTCCCGGATCCGCGACGGCAACCGGTTCCGCCACGCGGTGTGGGGCGACCTCGCCGCCCGGCCCGCCGCCGACGCCCCGGTGTTCATGGAATGGCTCGCCACCCGCACGACCGACGCCGCCCTCGCCCGCCGCCTGGGCGACGCCGCGCGCGACGCCCTCGGCGCCGTCCCGCCCGCCGACTTCCATCACGCCGCCGTCTCCCACGTGCCAGTCCCCGCCGCGCCGCTCGTGTTCGGGCACGCCGCGGAGAACGCCGCCACCGCCGGCCGCGCCGCGCGCCACCTGTTGGAGCGCTTCGCCGCCGACGGCACCCTGCCCTACCGCAAGCCGGCGGGCGGCACGGACTACGGCAGCACCCACTTCGCGCCCGACGCCAGCGGGCTCACCGCGCAGGTCGTCGCCAGCCTGCTCGAGGCGGCCATGTTCTCCGGCGAGCGCGCGCTGGTCGACCAGGCGCTCGCCCGGCTGCGCGGCCTCGACAAGTTCCGCCACACCGTCCCGCGCGGCGCCCAGACGTGGGAGATCCCGCTGCACACCCCGGACATCCTCGCCGCCGCCCACCTCGTCCGCGCCTACACCCTCGGCCACGAGCTGACCGGCGACCCGGAGCTGCTCGCCCAGGCCATCGAGTGGGCATGGACCGGCGTGCCCTTCGTCTACCTCACCCCTCCGGTCGGCCTCGCCGACCGCCCCTACGGCACCATCCCGGTCCTCGGCGCAACCGCCTGGCAGGCCCCGGTCTGGATGGGCCGCCCGGTCCAGTGGTGCGGACTGGTCTACGCCGACGCGCTCTATCAGCTCGCGCGCAGCGACCCCGCGGGGCCGTGGCGCCGGCTCGCCGACGGCATCACCGCGGTCGGCATCTTCTACGCCTGGCCGGCCGCCGACGCCGCCCGCCAGGGCCTGCTGCCCGACGTCTGGGAACTGCTCGCCGGCCAGCGCGCCGGCCCGGCCATCAACCCCGGCACCGTGCAGGCCAACGCCGCGCGCTTCTATCAGCAGGGCCCGCTCCTCGACGCCCGCGTGTTCCGCACCACGGCCGGTCCCGTGATCGTCCACGCCCCCGGGGAGATCACCCCCGGCGGGCCGGCCGCCGCCGACGCCGCGGTCCGCTTCACCGTGCACCCGTGGCCGCGCGGCCGCTGCCACGTGCTGGTCAGCGGGCTGGGCCCCGAGCCCCGGCTGTGGCTCGACGGCCAGCCCGTGCCGCTCGCCGCGCCGCACGAGTTCCAGCCCGCCGCCGGGCGGCTGATCCTCGAGCTCGAGGGCCGCCACCAGGTGGAACTCGCACCCTGATTCCCGCGCCGCCCCCCGGCCCGGCGCGCGGCCCGCGGCCGCCCGGGTGCCCGCGGACCGGGCGGTGGCGTGCGGCGGTTTTCCATCGCCGCCGCCGCCGATCCGTGCATCCTCGCCGCCGACCCATGCCCGCCGCCCGCATTCGCCAGCTCGACGGCCTGCGCGGCTTCGCCGTGCTCGGGGTGGCGTGGTTCCACTGGGCGCCGCCGGGGTGGCGCGGGCCGCTGCCGTTCGAGCTCGGGCTGTTCTTCTTCTTCGTGGCCAGCGGATTCCTGGTCACCGCGGGGCTGCTGCGCGCGCGGGACGCCCCCGGCGGCCGCCGCGCGGCCTATCAGACGTTCCTCGCCCGCCGCGGGCTGCGCATCCTGGCCCCCTACCTCGCCGCGCTCGCGCTGGCCGCCGCGCTCGCCGTCGGCGACCTCCGCCAGGCCCCGTGGTGGTACGTGCTCCCCGCCTGCAACGTCCGCATGGCGCTCACCGGCGCCGAACCGGCCGGCATCACCCACTTCTGGACCCTCGCGATCCAGCAGCAGTTCTACCTCGCATGGCCCCTGCTCGTGCTGTTCCTGCCGCGGCGCGCACTGGCGCCGGCGCTCGCCGCGCTGGTGCTCGTCGCCCCGCTGTGGCGGATGCTCGGCCCGCGGCTCGTCCCCGCCGTGCCCGACCCCAGCCTGTTCGCCTTCACCGCCCTCGATTACCTCGGCTGCGGCAGCCTGCTCGCCGTCGCCCGCGCGCGGCAGCCCCACCGCCCCCTGCCCGCGCTGGCCCCGCTCGCGTGGGCCTCGTTCGGCGCCTATGCCGTGCTCTACGCGGCGTGGGTCTCCGGGCACCCGGTGCCGGTCATCCGCTGGTTCCAGCAGACGTTCCTGGCGCTCGCCTGCTGCGGATTGGTCGACGCCGCCACCCGCCGCCTCCGCGGCCCCGCCGGCCGCCTGCTCGAACACCCGCTGCCGGTGCGCGTCGGCACCCTGAGCTACTCGCTCTACCTGGTCCACAACCTCACCCCGCTGCTCGCCGGCTGGACCCTCCCGTTCCTGTGGAAACCGCCGCTCGACCAGCCCCTCGGCGCCGCCCTGCGCATCGCCGTCTTCGCCACCCTCTCCTGGCTGCTGGCCACCGCCTCGTGGCGCTGGATCGAACAGCCCGTCGAACGCTGGCGCCGCCGCCTCGCCACCCCCTCCTGACCCCCGCTTTTCGCGCCCTTGGTCAGCTGCACTGGAAAACCCGCGGCATGCCGGGCCACCGCAGAGGGAGCAGAGGCCCCCAAGAGCGCAGAGGAGGACGGGGGTCGGGTGGAAGCCGCCGGAAATGCCGGATCCGATCCCCACTCTCCGGGCCAGCCATTCCATTCCATGCTCTGCGCCCTCTGCGTTCCTCCGCACGCTCTGCGGTCAATCGACAGCCGCCGCCAATCACCCACGCCCATCCCCGGCAGCCCCGTCGAAGAACCGCTTTTCGCGCTGGCCCGATCGACCGCGACGTGCATCAATCCCGCCCCGCAGCCCGATGAAGGCCCTGGTCAAAGCAAGCGCGGCACCCGGTCTCGTCCTCCAGGACGTCCCCGAGCCGGAACTCAGCCCGACGGATGTCCTCATCCGCATCCGCAAGACATCGATCTGCGGCACCGACGTCCATATCTGGAACTGGGACCCGTGGGCGCAGCGCACGATCCCGGTGCCGATGCACGTCGGCCACGAGTTCTGCGGCGTGGTCGAGGCCGTCGGCTCCGGCGTCACCGACATCACCCCCGGCGAACTCGTCTCCGGCGAGGGCCACATCGTCTGCAACCGCTGCCGCAACTGCCTCGCCGGCCGCCGCCACCTGTGCCCCAACACCCTCGGCGTCGGCGTCAACCGGCCCGGCGCCTTCGCCGAGTTCCTCGCCATCCCCTGCCGCAACGTCTACAAGGTCGACCCCCGCATCCCCGAGGACGTCGTCTCGCTGTTCGACCCGCTCGGCAACGCCGTCCACACCGCCCTCGCGTGGAGCCTCGTCGCCGAGGACGTCCTGATCACCGGCGCCGGCCCGATCGGCTGCATGGCCGCCGCCGTCTGCCGCTTCGCCGGCGCCCGCCACGTGGTCATCACCGACCCCAACCCGTGGCGCCTCGACCTCGCCCGCCGGCTCGGCGCCACCCGCACCGTCAACCCCGCACGGGAGTCCCTCGCCGAGGTCAAGCGCGAGCTCGACATGCACGAGGGCTTCGACGTCGGCCTCGAGATGTCCGGCCACCCGGCCGGGCTGCGCGACATCCTCGAGCACACCTGCAACGGCGCCAAGGTCTCGCTGCTCGGCATCTTCCCCGAACCGGTCGCGATCGACTGGGACAAGGTGATCTTCAAGGGCCTGGTCCTCAAGGGCATCTACGGCCGCGAGATGTTCGAAACCTGGTACAAGATGAGCAGCATGATCCGCGCCGGCCTCGACGTCGCCCCGGTCATCACCCACCGCTACCCGTTCACCGAGTTCCAGGCCGCCTTCGACACCATGCGCTCCGGCCAGGCCGGCAAGGTCGTCCTCGACTGGACCACCTGACCCCAGCCGCCAGCGCCCCGCCCCACCGCCCAGGATCCCGGCTTTTCAGCATTCCAGCATTTCCCCACACCATGTCCGAGTCCTTCCTGCCCGAGAACTTCTTCCCCCCCTACGAGGTCGACGAGCGCTTCAGCAAGAGCGTCGCCTATTTCTCGATGGAATATGCGATCGACCAGTCGTTCAAGATCTACGCCGGCGGCCTCGGCTTCCTCTCCGGCTCGCACATGCGCTCGGCCGCCGCGCTGCGCCAGAACCTGACCGGGATCGGCATCTGTTGGACCTACGGCTACTACAACCAGACCCGCGGCGAGAACCGCGAGATGGCGGTCCAGTTCCGCCGCAAGCAGTACGCGTTCCTGCGCAGCACCGGCATGCGCTTCACGATCGACATCCGCGGCGTCGACGTGTGGGTGGAGGTCTACTTCCTGCCCGGCGACGTGTTCGGCACCGTGCCGATGTTCTTCCTGACCACCGACGTCGAGGGCAACAGCCCGGTCGTCCGCGCGATCTCCCACCGGCTCTACGACGACGACCACAACCGCCGGGTCGCCCAGTACATCCTGCTCGGCCTCGGCGGCGCCCGCCTGCTCGAGGAGCTCGGCGTCGAGCCGCAGGTCTATCACCTCAACGAGGCCCACGGGCTGTCGGCCGCGTTCCACGTCTACAGCCGCTACCGCGACCTCGAGGAGGTGCGGCGGCGCTTCGTGTTCACCACCCACACCCCGGAGGAGGCCGGCAACGAGAAGACCGACTTCAACCTGCTGCAGAACTTCCACTTCTTCGGGCGGCTCGCCGAGGAGGAGGTGCGCCGCATCACCGGCATCGAGGACAACATCTTCAACCACTCGCTGGTCGCCCTGCGCCTCAGCCACCGCGCCAACGGCGTCTCCAGGCTCCACGGCGAGGTCTCCCGCAGGATGTGGGAGGGCTTCCCCGGGATCTGCCCGATCAGCCACGTCACCAACGCCCAGAACAAGCGCTACTGGGCCGACAAGGGGCTCGACCACGCCCGCGTCGCGGGCGACCCCGAGGCGCTGATGCAGCGCAAGCGCGAGCTCAAGGAGCGGCTGTTCCGCACCGTCGCCGACCAGACCGGCAAGCTGTTCAAGCCCGACGTGCTGACGGTCGTCTGGGCCCGCCGCTTCGCCGGCTACAAGCGTGCCGACCTGATCACCCGCGACGCCCGCCTGTTCCGCGACCTGCTGGCCCGCACCGACAAGCCGGTGCAGCTGATCTGGGGCGGCAAGCCGTACCCGTTCGACTACGGCGCGATCGACAACTTCAACCACCTCGTCGAGCTGACCCGCGACCACCCGAACGCCACCGTGCTCGTCGGCTATGAGCTCGAGCTCTCGCGCTTCATCAAGAACGGCGCCGACATCTGGCTCAACAACCCGGTCGTCACCCGCGAGGCGTCCGGCACCTCCGGCATGACCGCCGCCATGAACGGCGCCCTCAACCTCTCGACCTACGACGGCTGGGTGTGCGAGTTCTGCGACGCCGAGGGCCGCGGCTGCAAGTGCGGCGAACCGGTCGCCTTCATCGTCCCGCCGGCCGACCCCGCGCTCGGCCGCGCCGAGCACGACCAGCTCGACATGGGCGAGATCCACCGCCTGCTCAGCCACCACGCACTGCCGCTCTACTACGACGATCCCGCCGCCTGGGCCGCCATGGTCCTGCGCTCGATGAACGAGATCGTCCCGTTCTTCGACGCCGACCGCATGGCCCGGGAATACTACGAGAACATCTACGCCTGATGGGAGGCCCGAACTTCCAGTGAGGAGTGACGAGTGGCGAGTGACGAGTGGAAGAAGGGCTCCGCGCGAAGCACCTGCCTTTCACTCGCCACTCGTCACTCGCCACTCGCCCCTCCCATGCCCAGCGTCCTGATCATTGAAGACGAGCCGGCGATCGCCGACACCCTGGTCTACGCCCTGTCCACCGAGCGGTTCGCCGTCCGCCACGCGCTGACCGGCGCCGACGGGCTGGCGCTGCTCGCCGCCGAGCCGGCCGACTGCGTGATCCTCGACGTCGGGCTGCCCGACGGCTCGGGGTTCGACGTGTGCCGCGCAATCCGCGCCCGCTCGGCCGTGCCGGTGCTCTTCCTGACCGCCCGCGCGGCCGAGATCGACCGCGTGCTCGGCCTCGAACTCGGCGGCGACGACTACGTCACCAAGCCCTTCAGCCCACGCGAGGTCGTCGCCCGCGTCCGCGCCATCCTGCGCCGCACCGGCAACGGCCCGGCCCCGGCCCCGCCCGCCCCGCCCACCCCGCCCGGCCTCCACCACGACCCGGCCGCGATGCGCATCACCTGCCACGGCACCCCGCTCGACCTCACCGCCCACGAGTACAAGCTGCTCCTCGTGCTGCTCGCCGCCCCGGGCCGCGTCTTCACCCGCGACCAGCTCCTCGACCGCGCCTGGCCCGACCCCGGCGCCGTCACCGACCGCACCGTCGACGCCCATATCAAGTCGATCCGCGCCAAGCTCCGCGCCGTCGACCCCGCCGCCGCCGACCGGATCCAGACCCGCCGCGGGCTGGGATATGTGATGGAGGCGGGGCGATAGCGGGGCAGCCAGCGGTCAGCAGTCAACAGTCAGCAGTCAACAGTTCCTGAGTAGCCCCGCGATGGTGATGCAAGCATTCGACGTGGATGCCTGCGGGCCAATCCATCGCTCTAACATACACCGCCGCCCGTTGCCCGCTGACCGCTGACCGCCGCCCCGATGCGCTTCACCCGCGTCACCCTCTCGTTCATCGCCCTGATCCTGGCGCTCGGGTTCTATCAGCTCGCGCGCTACCTGCTGGCGGACGTCGAGCCGCAGACGTTCCAGGCCACCGAGGAGGTGATGGTCGACACCGCCCACCTGCTTGCCGAGCTGGTCGCGGAGGACGTCCGCAGCGGGCGGCTCGACGCCGAGCGGCTCGGCGCGGCGTTCACCGCGGCGCACGCGCGCCGCTTCGAGGCCCGGATCTTCGAGCACCTCAAGACCCGCGTCGGCCTCGATGCCTATCTGACCGACGCGCGCGGGGTGGTGGTGTTCGACTCCCAGGGCCGGCGCACCGGGCAGGACCTCTCGGGCTTCCGCGACGTGTTCCTGACCCTGCGCGGGCACTACGGCGCGCGCAGCACCCGCGAGGACCCCGACAACCCGCTGACCTCGATCCTCCACGTCGCCGCGCCGGTCGGCGACCCGCAGGCGCCGCTCGGCGTGCTCACGGTGTACAAGCCCCAGGCCGACGCGTTCCCGCTGATCCGCCACCGGCGGCGCGCGATCCTGTTGGGCATCGCCCTGATCGGCACCGGCGTGGCCGCGCTGATCACCGTGGTGTTCCTGTGGCTGTTCCGGCCGATCGGCAACCTGACCGCCTACGCGCGCGCGATCGGCCGCGGCGAGCGCCCGCCGCTGCCGCGCCTCGGCATCGGCCGCGAGGTCAACACGCTGGCCGGCGCGCTCGAGTCGATGCGCGAGGCGCTCGAGGGCCGCCGTTTCGCCGAGCGCTACATCCAGACCCTGACCCACGAGATGAAGAGCCCGCTGGCGGCGATCCGCGGCGCCGTCGAGCTGCTCGACGAGGAGATGCCCCCGGCCGACCGCCGGCGCTTCCTTGCCAACATCCGCGCCGAGACCGCCCGCACCGAGCGCCTCATCACCCGGCTGTTGGAACTCGCCGCCGTCGAGAGCAAGGGCCGCCTCGACAACCCGGCCACCGTCGACCTCGTGCCGCTCGTCCGCGGCGTGCTCGCGCAGGCCGCGCCGCTGGTCGAGGTCGGCCACGTGACCCTCGACCCCCACCTGCCCGGCGATCCGGCGCCGGTCCGCGGCGACGCCTTCATCCTCGCCACCGCCGTCAGCAACCTGTTGGAGAACGCGATCGACTTCTCGCCCGCCGGCGGCACCGTGCGGGTCGGACTGGCCGCCACCGGCGGCGACGTCGTGCTGACGATCGACGACCAGGGGCCCGGCATCCCCGAGTTCGCCCGCGACAAGGTCTTCGACCGCTTCTACTCGCTGCGCCACCACGCCACCGGCCACCGCAAGGGCACCGGCCTCGGCCTCACCCTCGTCAGGGAGGCCGCCGACCTCCACCACGGCAGCGTCGCCCTGACCCCACTGGCCCCCGCCGGCACCCGGGCCACCCTCACCCTGCCCCGCGCCTGACGATTTGTCTCCGCCGCATTCTGCCGGTTATTCTTGACAACCGGCGGGGAATTTGCGGGATCGCAGGCTGACTGTTTCTTTTCCCTGCACCGATCCCCCGGCCTGCCATGAAACCCAGCGCCCCCACCCGCGGGTCGTGCGCGCGCGCCGTCGTGGCCGCAGCGCTGGCGGCGATCGCCGCCACCCCCGGCGCAGTCCGCGCCGCCGACTGCCAATGGCTCGGCGGCACCGCCAACTGGTCGTCGGGCAACTGGAACCCCAACGAGCCGACGTCCTCCGACGACGCACACCTGCAGGGCGGCACCGCGCAGGTCACCGCCGGCAACAACGAGTATGCCGACGACCTTTACCTGAGCGGCGGCAGCCTGGTGCAGATCTCCGGCGGTTCGCTCTACACCGGCAACAGCGGCTCGCGGCAGTTCGTCGGCTACGGCAGCAACCAGACCGGCGCCATCAGCCAGTCGGGCGGCAGCAACCAGATCGGCTACCACCTCTACCTCGGCTACGACACCGGCTCGGCCGGCACCTACACGATGAGCGGCGGCAGCCTCTACGTCGACAACACCCTCTACTGCGGCTACGACGGCACCGGCGTGTTCCAGCAGTCCGGCGGCGGCGTCACGGCCAACATCGTGCGGCTCGGCGACAACGCCGGCGCCCACGGCACCTATCGGCTCGCCGGCACCGGCACGCTGCAGGTGAACAGCTCGGCTACCGGCATCCAGGTGGGCACCGGCAGCGGGACCGGCCGCTTCGAGTGGTTCCGCAGCGGCGGCATCACCGCCAACAGGATGGACTTCGGTTCCGCCGGCACCCTGGCGATGGGCTACGACTTCAACGCGGTCCCGGCCATCGTCTCCGGGCTGCAATACGCCACGCTCGAGGTGACCAACGGCGCCACCGTGACCAAGACCAGCGACGGCGTCACATCCACCGTCTACAACCTGCGCATCGGCAGCAGCACCGGCGCCGGCTACGGCAACCAGGTGGGCGGCACCGTGCAGGTCAACCAGATGGCCTACGTCGGCGACGGCGGCACCGGCGTCGCCACCCAGGCCGGCGGCGCCTTCAACCTCGCGTTCCACCTCTACCTCGGCAGCAACGGCGGCCAAGGCACCTACCGGCTCAAGGGCGGCACCCTCAACGTCGGCTCCAACATCTTCACCGGCACCGGCACCGGCACGATGGTGCTCGACGGCGGCACGCTCAGCCTGAGCGGCAACCTGTTCACGGTGACCAACTTGGTGCTCGGCGACGAGCAGGCCGGCAGCTGGACCCTCGCCGCCGGCAAGACGCTCACGGTGACCAACCACGTCGTCGGCAGGAACACCACCGGCACCTTCACCCAGACCGGCGGCACCAACAACGCCGGCACGCTGACGATCGGCCAGACCGCCGGCAGCGGGACCTATCTGCTGAGCGACGGCGTCCTCAACGTCAGCGGGCAGGTGGTCGACGGCACCGGCACCGGCACGCTGCAGATCGAGGGCGGCACGTTCGCGCCCTCGGGAAACGTGGCGGTGGACCACCTCAAGCTCGGCATCACCGCGAGCCCGACCCACACCCAGACGGCCAACACCCGCACCATCGGCACGTTGACGATCGGCGGCGGGACCTATCGGCTGGCCGGCGGGGCGCTCGCCGCCGGCAGCGTCGCCAACACCACCGGCACCGGCACGCTCCACATCGACGGCGGTACCTTCGCCCCGGCGGGCGCCGTGGCCGTCGACAACCTCGGCCTCGGCATCGCCGCCGCCGGCTCGCACACCCAGTCCGCCCAGACCTACACCGTCGGCACCCTGACCCTGGGCAGCGGCACCTACACCCTGGCCGGCGGAACGCTCGCCGCCGGCAGCGTCGCCAACACCACCGGCACCGGCACCCTGGTGCTGAACGGCGGCACGTTCAGCCCGGGCGGCGCCGTGAGCGTCGACAACCTGCACGTGGGCGTGAACGCAACCGCCGGCCACACCCAGTCCAGCAGGACCTATCAGGCCGCCGGCGGCGTCGTGGTTGGTTCCGGCACCGGCACCGGGACCTATCGGCTCGAGGAGGCCGGCGTGCTGGACATCGGCGACAAGCTGGCGATCGGCCACGGCGGCGGCACCGGCCGCTTCGAGTGGTTCCGCAGCGGCGGGCTCACCGCCGCCGGCGGCATCGAAATGGGATCCAGCGGCACGCTCGCGATGGGCCACGACTTCGACCTCCAGCAGCTGCTGGACGGATCCCTGTTCGGCGGCAGCCTCGCCGGGATCGGCGCCGCCACCCTGGAAATCACCGGCGGCGCAACCGCCAGCCAGGCCGACGGCACCGCCAAGCTCGGCCGGCTGGTGCTCGGTGCCGCCGGCGGCGCCGGCACCCTGCGCCTCGACGGCGGCGCGCTCGCCGTCAACGAACTCAACCTCGGCGGCGGCGGCGCGGGCCGGCTCGAACTGGCCGACCCCGCCGCCACGGTGAGCGTCGCCACCACGTTGCACTTCGGGCCCGGGGCCGAGTTGGTCGCCGCCCCCGGCAGCCGGATCACGCTGACCGGCGGCAACCTGTGGAACTTCAGCCGCGACCCGGTGGCGATGGCCGGCATGGCCGACCTCACCTTGGCCTTCCAACCGGCCGGCGTCGTCGCCCTGGACCACCTCGAGCTGGCCGGCCGCGACCTCGGCATCACCATGGACGGCTTCGAGGACAACTTCGCCCTGCACACGCTGATCGTCGGCAGCCCCGAATCCCCGAACCACCTCGATCTGCTCCTGGTGGACATGTTCCCCAACCAGGGGCCTGACCCCGAGGCGCTCTACGTCCACAACATCTTCGTCCACGACGGCGCCACGCTCGATATGAACTCGCTCAATGTCTACTACGACGGCGTGCTGGAAGGCGGCGGCCTGATCATCAACGGCACCCCGCAGTTCATCCCCGAACCGGCCACGGGCGCAACCACCGCGCTCCTCGCCGCCCTCGCGCTGTGCCGCCGCCGGCGCGCCGCCGCCCGGGCGCAGCCACGCCGCGGGGAACCGGGGGCCGGCGCGGAAACCGTGGTCTGTTAGAAAGGCGGGGCCCGGTTCGCGTTGCTCGGCGTCGCTTGGCGGGGGGGCGGGATTCACTGCCAATTCACGCCGGCTTCACCGGCGGTTCACCGGCCCGCGGCAGGATCGCGGCCGAATCCGCCCACGCCCGTGACCCCGCCCGCAAAACCCGCTCCCGCGCCCGCAAAGCGCGTGCCCGCAAAGCGCGTGTCCGCACCACCCGGCGCGTCCGCCGGCCGCCGCCGGCCGCCGTCGTGCCTGCCACAGCCACCGCGGCGCGACCGCCTGTTTGAGGCGCTGCGCGAGGAACTGGGCCTGTGAGCCTGAATTCGGAAATGAGAACCGGGGATTGCGGGGATTACGTCGATTCAGAATGAGTTGGCAAGCGTGATGCCCACACCCAACGGATCATCGGAAGCTTGTTCGCAACCCTTTGATAATCCCCGAAATCCTCGTAATCCCCGGTTCCTGTTCCCGTTTCCAAGGTGAGCGGCGCGCGGCCGGGGTTCCTCAGTGGCCGCGGCCCGGCTTGGTGCCGACCAGCGGCTCGGCGGCGCCGCTGAGCTTCATCCAGCCGGCGCCGTAGGCGGCGACGACCAGGAAGCAGGCGGCGGGCACCAGGAAGCCGCGCGACATGTCGGCCCGGTCGGCGACGTAGCCCATCAGCTTGGGCAGGATCGCGCCGCCCATGATCGCCATGACGATGTAGGCCGATGCGCGCTTGGCGCGCACCCCGAGCCCGTGGATGCCGAGCGCGAAGATGGTCGGGAACATGATCGACATGAAGAAGTAGCTGAGGAACACGGCGGCCACCGAGAGCCAGCCCAGCTTGCACACGACCAGCAGGCACATCGCCACGTTCAGCGCCCCGTAGAGGCCCACCACCCGGTGCGCGGAGAACCGCCGCAGCAGCGCCGCCCCGGTCACCCGCCCGATCAGGAAGCAGATGAACCCGAACGACGCGAGGTTGGCGGCGCCCTGGTTGCTGATCGCCACGATGCCGTCGCGGAAGCCCAGCTCCCCCGGATAGGCGTCGGCCAGCAGCATCCGGTTCAGGCGCGCCTCGTTGCGGGTCGCCGGGTCCCCGTCTAACATTTTTCGGGTCCGCTCCTGGAGCGCGACGCCGGCGAAGCGTTCCGGCGCGTAGATGCGCTGCTTGAGGATGACGCTGTTGAGGTCCTGCGCGATGGCGACGCGGGCCGCGGTGGCGTCCGCGGTGCCCTGCTCGAAGCGGGCGATCGTTTCCATGGTCGCGGCGGAGAGCTGCTGGGACAGGAAGGTGGCCAGCGGGTCGGTCGGCGCGCTGAGGCGGGCGGACAGGGCCGCCACGTCCTTGAAGTCCCCGCGCGCAAGCGCCACCCGCGTCTCCACCCAGCGGCTGTCCGGCTTGAGCCACGACGCGGGCAGCGAGGGCGGCTCGGAGGTCATGTAGTTGATCAGGAAGCTGAAGATCCCCGCCTGTGCGGCGACGTAGAAGAACTGGGCCAGGGTGGCGCCGGTGAAATGCTCGTGCGCCCAGATGCTGCGGTGGCCGAACCGCCCGGTGACGGGGACCAGCCAGATGGCGGCCACCACCAGCGCCAGGCACCCCGCGCCCACCAGCGCCATCAGCAGCGCGCTGCCCGGGGTCAGGGGCACGCCGGCCGGGCGGGGGAACGCCGCCATCACCCCGACCAGTCGCGAGCCGACGCCGAGGGTGCCGAGGGCGAGCCACAGGATCATGCCGAAGACGCCGATCAGGACCGCCGCGTTGCCCAACAGCAGGAGGTAGGAGAGCGCCCGGTTGCCGGTGCGGGCCGGCGCGGCGGGCGCTTCGGCTCCCGAGTTGTTGTCGTCCAGGTGGTACTCGTCCTCGGTCTTGATGTCGGGCATCCTGGCGAACAGGAACACCACCGCCAACAGGATCACCACCACGCCCACGCCGGCGTAGGGGATCCACAGCGTCTGGGCGCCGGTGCTCTTGCCGGCGGCGTCGGTGCCGTAGAAGAACAGGCCGCCGGCGATCGGCCCGAGGATCCAACCGACGCCGTTGCACGACTGGGCGAGGTTGATGCGGGTGGCGGCGTAGCGCTTGTCGCCGAGCACCGTGGTGTAGGGGTTGGCGACGGTTTCCAGGAACGTCAGGCCGGACGCGATCACGCACACGCCCACCAGGAACGCCCAGAACGCCGCGATCTTGGTCGCCGGGATGAACCAGAACCCGCCCAGCGCCACCATCAGCAGGCCGGCGACGATGCCGCCCTTGTAGCCGAGCTTGATCGCCAGCCAGCCGGCCGGCAGCGACATCAGGAAGTAGCCGAGGTAATGGGCGAACTGGACCCACGCCGACTGCGCCAGCGAGAGGTGCAGCTCCTCCTGGAAGTGCTTGTCCATCACGTCGATCATCCCGTTGCAGAACCCCCACAACAGGAACAGCGAGCTGACGAGGGCGAAGGTGACCGCGACGTTCCTGCCGTCGGCCGTGGTGAACATGCCGGATTTGCTCATGGGAGTGGCGACCGGCACTGACGGCCGGCGATTGGCCGGGACGCTAGCAAACCGGCCGCCAAGGGGAAGCAAGAACGTGTGCTCGTGTTCCGGGTTCCGTCACGGCTGCGGCCGGGCCGGGCTGCCAGGCCGGACTAGCCGGCGAACGCGTGCGTCGCCACGCCGCGCACCCCGAGCCCGCGCGCCACGAACAGGCGGCCGGCGAGCGGCTCGGGCCGGTCCGGGTTGATCCCGGTGGTGACGTAGAGTTCCCCCAGCCCCGGCCCGCCGAACGCGCAGGCGGTCGTTTCCCGGCACGGGACCGCCACCCGCGCCAGCTCGCGGCCGCTGGCCGGGTCGAAGCACGCCACGCAGCCGCCGTGGCAGAACGCGATCCACAGGTTGCCGCCGGCGTCGATCGCCATCCCGTCGGGCGAGGCGTCGAGGTGGCCGGTGCCGAACGCGCTGCGCATGTTGGTCAGCCGGCCGCCGGCGTAGTCGAACGCCAGCACCTCGCGCCGCGGGGTGTCGATGTACCACACGGTGCCGCCGTCGGCGCTCCACACGATCCCGTTGGAGGTCGTCACCGGGCCGAACACCTCGTGGCACGCGAGGTCGGGGTCGAGCCGATAGAGGCGCGCCGCGTGGCGCTCGCGCACGCAGCTCATCGTGCCGGCGAAGAAGCGCCCGTCCGGCGAGCACCGGCCGTCGTTGAACCGGTTGTCCGGCAACCCGGCCTCCGGGTCGCAGATCGGCCGGGTGGCGCCGGTCGCGGGGTCGAAGAAGTGAAACCCGCGGTCGCCCGCCAGCACCCAGCCGCCGCTCTCCCGCGGCACGATCACCCCGACCCGCTCGCCGACGTCCCACGCCTGTTCAATCCCGCGCCCCGGCTCGCAGCGACACACCGCGCAGCCCTCGATGTCGACGTGCCACAGCGCACCCTCCCACCACACCGGCCCCTCGCCCCACCGCGAAACCCTGCCGCCGGCCACTTCCACGTCCGCCATGACCCCAGCCTGGCAGCCCCGGCAGGCCCCAGCAAGCCCCGGCTGGAAACAACCCGGCAAGCGCCCCCGCCGCCCCCGGGCCTGGCCGGCCGGGTTACAATCCTTGTCGCGGCCGCGACAAGAATTGTGGCGGCGGGGCGGGCGCGGGCGGGCGGGCAGTGGGGGGTGGCGGCGGATGCAGCGCGCGCTTGCCCGGCAGGGAGGATGGCGCATGCTGGCGGCGTGTTGGAGCAGGCGGCAGACGCTTGGCTGGCGGTGACGGTGGTGAACATCTCGCCGCTGTTCGGGCTGCTGACGCTGGTGCTGGTGCTGGCCGTGGTGGTGTCGCTGCTGCTGGTGAAGTTCCGCCAGAGCATGCTGGTGGGCTACTTCTTGTGCGGGGTGCTGATCGCCAACCGGGGGGTGCCGTGGCTGGCCGGGGCGGATGCCGGCGAGGCGGGCGACCTGGTGATCGCGCAGTTGGCGGAGGTCGGGGTGATCCTGCTGATGTTCACGCTGGGAATCGAGTTTTCGTTCGGCGAGCTGCGGCTGCTGTGGCGCACCGTGGTCCCGGCCGCCGGCCTGCAGGTCGGCCTGACCGGCGTGCTCGCGGTGGCCGTCGCCTGGCAGTTCGGCTTCCGCGGGCCGGACCTGGTGGTGCTCGGGGTGGCGACGGCGCTCAGCTCGACCGCGGTGGCGATGAAGTCGTTCCAGGACATCGGCCAGCCGAACAACCCGGGCGCGCGGCTGGCGCTCGGCATCGCCCTGTTCCAGGACCTGCTGGTGATCATGCTGTTCCTGATCCTGCCCGCGCTCTACGGCCACGGCTCGGGGCGGCTGCCGGCCGAGCTTGCGCTGGCCACCGGCAAGGGGCTGCTGTTCCTCGGCGGCGCGATCCTGTTAGGCCAGCGCGGGATCACCCCGCTGCTCCACGCCGTCGCCCGCACCCGCAGCCGCGAACTGTTCACCCTCACGGTGGTCGGGCTGTGCGCCGGCGTCGCGCTGGCCGGCGAGGCGTTCGGCCTCGGGTTCGCGCTCGGCGCGTTCGCCGCCGGGCTGGTGGTCAGCGAGTCGATCTTCAGCCACCGGATCCTCAACGACATCCTGCCGTTCAAGGACCTGTTCCTGACGATCTACTTCGTGTCGGTCGGGCTGATGATCGACGTCGGGATGGTGCTCGAGGCGTGGCCCAAGGTGGTGGCGGGCACCGGGCTGCTGGTGGTGGTGAAGGGGGCGGTGGTGGCGGGGCTGGCACGCTGGCTCAAGCTGCCGCTGCGCCCCGCGCTGCTGGCCGCCGCGAGCCTGGCGAGCACCGGCGAGTTCTCGCTGGTGCTGGTGAACCGCGCCACCGGGCTGGGCGCCTTCGACCCCGCCACCGAGCAGCTGCTGCTGGTGTGCACCGCGATGTCGATGAGCCTGGTGCCCACGCTGATGCGCGGCAGCGGCCGGCTGGCGAGGCTGCTGCAGGCGCACGGGTGGTTCCGCGACCGGCGGGTGGCGCCGGCCGACCTCACCCCGAGCCGCCTGATCCGCGGGATGTCCGACCACGCGGTGATCTGCGGCTACGGGCCGGTCGGGCACACGCTCAACGAGGCGCTCCGCCGCTGCGGGATCGACACCCTGGTGATCGAGCTGAACGTCGACACGGTGCGCGAGCTGAAGCGCGCCGGCCAGCCGGTGCTGTTCGCCGACGCCACCCACGTCGAGACCGTCGAGCTGGCCGGGCTCGAGCGGGCGCGGTTGATTGCCTACACCTTCCCGAACGTCGAGGCCACCAGCACCTCGCTGCACCTGGTGCGGGCGCGCAATCCCGGGCTGCTGGTGTTCGCCCGCGCCAAGTTCCCGGGCGAGGCGCTGCGGCTCGGGCAGCTCGGCGCCCACGTCGTCCATGACGAGCGCGAGAGCGCCGTCGCCATGATCGAGGGGGTGATGACCAGCTACCAGCGCGCCGACATCGACCCGCACCAGATCGTGCGCGAGGTGCTCGGGTAGCCGCGGCCGGGCGTCAGTAGCCGTGGCGGACGATCTTCACCGGGGTGCCCAGCTCGGTGACGTCGAACAGCAGCGGCGCGAACTCGAACGGCATCCGGATGCAGCCGTGGGAGGCCGGCTCGCCCGGCTGCGGGATCGGCCCGCCATGCATCCCGATGCCGTAGCCCGTCAGCCGCTGCCAGAAGGGCATCGGCGCGGGAACGAACTCGCCGCCCGGCGGCACGCGGTCGCGGCCGGCGCGCGCGTCGTGGTTGATCGTGATGCCCCCGGCGTCCTTGATCACCCCGTAGATCGTCGAGTACTTGTCCTCGACCTTCTCGGTGATCCGGTAGTTGCCGGCGGGGGTCGAGTGGCCCTCGAGCCCGGTGGCGACGACGCACCAGCCGACCTCGCGCTCGCTCCGATAGACGGTCAGCCGCTGCCGGTCGAGGTCGATCACCAGCCGCACCGGCCCGCCGAAGCCGTCGTCGTACCAGTCATGCATCACGTAGTGGGCGCGCAGCGGCTCGCGCCGCGGCCAGGCGTGCCGCGCGCACGACGGGCAGGCGGCGGCCACGAGCGCGGCGGCCAGGCAGGCGAGGCGTTGGAACGTGCGGGGCATGCGGCGGCCGGAGGCGGGGCGCCCGGGGCGGGTCTAGCATAACACGCCGATCAAGCGTCCGGTTGGTTGCCGGGCCGCGGGGGGTCCTCCTGCCGCTCCAGCGGTTCCAACAGCCGGTCGATCTCCCCGATGGACTCCCACGGGCAGCGGCGGCGTTGGTACTTGCGCCACAGGATCCCGCGCAGCACGCGCCACGGGCCGGGGTCCAGCGGGTCGTGGCCGGTCCACTCGTCGTCCCCCTTGAGCCGGGACGCGATCGACCAGCGGCCGCCGTGGTGCAGGGCGCGGAAGAAGCGCAGGCCGTCGGCAGTCCGTTCGCGCCACTGGTGGCTCTCCATGGCCGGAGGCTGGGCTGCCGGCGTGGGCGGGGCCAAGCTCCAAGTGGGCGGCCGGCCCGCGGCGCCCGGGCAGCGGTTGCCGGCACGGGGTTTCCGGGCCACGGTTTCCGGCCCGAGGTTTCCGGTTGAGTCGGCGCGGAGTGCCGGTAGGTTGCGGCCGATGAACACGCTCCCCACCTCCCGCCGCAGGTTCCTGAAGTCCGCCGCCGCCGCCGGCCTTGCCGGCAGCCTGGTCACAAGCTCCCGCGGCGCCGAGGGCGGGCCCGCCAGGCTGCCCGACCTGCCGTATGGGTTCGGCGCCCTTGAGCCGGCGATCGACGCGCGCACGATGGAGATCCACCACGGCAAGCACCACGCCGGCTACGTCGCCAAGCTCAACGAGGCGCTCGCCGGCAACGCCGCGCTCGCCGCCAAGCCGTTGCCGGCGCTGCTCGCCGGCCTGCCCGCGATCGCCGACGAGGCGCTCCGCACCGCGGTGCGCAACCACGGCGGCGGCCACTGGAACCACTCGCTGTTCTGGCAGGTGATGGCGCCGGCCGCCCAGTCGGGCAAGCCGTCGGCCGACTTGGCCGCGGCGATCAACGCCGCCTTCGGGTCGCTCGACGCGTTCAAGGCGCGGTTCTCCGAGGTCGCCACCAAGCGCTTCGGTTCGGGCTGGGCGTGGCTGGTGGCGCGGGAGGGCAAGCTGCTCGTCACTTCCACGGCCAACCAGGACAATCCGCTGATGGAGGGGATCATCCCGGCCGCCGAGTGCGGCACCCCGATCCTCGGGCTCGACGTCTGGGAGCATGCCTACTACCTCCACTATCAGAACCGCCGGCCCGACTACATCGCCGCCTGGTGGAGCGTGGTGAACTGGGCCAGGGTGTCGGACAACCTCGCCAAGGCCTGACCGCCCGGCGGCCGGCGGGCCGGGCCCGGGATGCGGGCCGCTGGCGGGCGGAACGGCGCCGCGGCGGGGACGGCCAGCCAACGGCCGGCGCGGCGGACGACCTCGATGTGCGGCGGCAACGCCGGGTGGGCGCCGGCGATCCACGGCGACCACCCGCGCAGCCCGGGCTGCCACACCCGGTGGGACTCGGCACGCAGGGTGCACAGGAAGCGGCGGCTGATCCGGTGGCGGGCGTCGGCCTCGCAGGCCCCGACGTCGTGGATCCCGGAAACCCGCAGCCTGCGCCACTCGACCCGCGTTTCCACACCCCCGTCGGACCACAGCGCGCTGGCGCCGTCGTCAGGCCCGCGGCGCACCAACCGGTCGAGGCCGCCGCACGCCACGTCGCGCACCAGCCGCAACTCCCCGAACGAAAGCAGCAGGGAATGCCCGGCGGCGGCATCGCGCGCGACCCCGACGGGCCGGCCAACCGACGGTTCGCCGGCAACCGGTTGGCCGAGGAGCAGGGCGGCGGCGAGCACGGGGAACCATCGGGGGGACATGGCCCCAGCATGCCGCGCCGCGGTAATCCGACCATTCCGCGATCGCGTCAGAGCCATTCGGGAGCGACAGCCTGCGTCGGCACGCGGTTCACTTGGAGCTTGACAAAGGGGGCGGCGTGCCCTTGATTCGATGTATGAAAACCATTACAATCAATGTATCGGAGCCGGTATACGATGCCTTCCGGCGCCATGCCCGGAAAGTGGACCGCAAGGCATCGGAATTGATCCGGGAGGCGATGGAGTTGTATCACCAGCAGTTCATCCAGCGGCGCACCTCGCTGCGGGACCTGCGCCCGGCCAGTGTGGGCGGATCGATCCGGCCGATCTCGGCGGGCGACGACATTTTGGGGGAGATGCTCGATGACCCACGGGATTGACACGGATTTCATGGTTGCGGCGGAGATCCGGGACCATCCGTTTCATCGCGCGGCCGGGGCGTTGCTGGAGTCGTTGCTGGCCGCCGGGCACGACCTGGCGCTGGCGCCGCAGACCGTGGCGGAGTTCATTCACGTGGTGACCGATCCGAAGCGCATGCCGCAGCCCTTGGGCATGGGGGATGCGGTGGCGCGGGCGGAGCAGTGGTGGCGCGCCGCGGAAGTGGTGCGGGTGTTTCCGGCCGATCCCGCGGTGGAGGATTTCCTCGGCTGGCTGCGCCGCCACCAGCTGGGACGCAAGCGGTTGCTGGACACCTTGCTTGCGGCGACGTTCCGGGGTGCCGGCGTGAAGCGGATCATCACCAACAACGAGCGGGATTTCCGGCTGCTCGGGGAGTTCGAGATCGTCCCCTATCGATCGTGAAGCCGGCGGGTGCAGGCCCCCGTTCCGGGCGGCCTGCGCGGTTGCGAAGCACCGCGGATGGTGGTTTTCTGGGGGTGCGTCATGGACTCGGTGCGTGTCGACAAGTGGCTGTGGGCGGTGCGTTTGTTCAAGACCCGCGGGCTGGCGGCCAAGGCGTGCGAGGCCGGGCGCGTGCGGCGCGCCGGCCAGGTGCTCAAGCCGGCGGCCCAGGTGCGCGCCGGCGACCTCCTCGAGGTGCCCTTTCCCGAGGGCCCCGGCACCCGCAGCGTCAGGGTCGCCAGCCTGATCGACAAGCGGGTCGGCGCGCCCCAGGCGGCCGAGTGCTGCCATGACTTGACGCCCCAGGCCGCGCTCGACGCCCGCATCGAGGCGCTCAAGGAGCGTCGCCAGCGGCGCGAGGGCGAGCAGGGCCGGCCGACGAAACGCGAGCGCCGCCAGCTGCGCAGGCCCGGCGGGTTCTTCGAGTGAACGGCCGGGCCGGGCGGGCGGGCGCGCTCACGGCCGCGGGATCACCCACTCTAACAGCGCCGCCTGGAGGGCGAGGTAGAGCTGCGCGCGGAACAGCGCCGCGCGGCGCGCCGCGTCGGCGGGGTCGGGGTCCGGGTGGGGGCCGAAGCGGTGCTTTTCCTCGAGCGCGAGCCGCGCCTGGTTGAGCGCGCCGTACCACGCCTCGCCCTGTTCGCGGGCGATGTGCAGGGGGCCGGCCTGGCCGTGGCACCGGCGCGCGGCCTTCTCGACCGCCGCCGCGATCGTCTCCAACTGGCCGTCGAAGGTGGCGCGCAGCTCGGGCACCACGAACTCCTCCCAGTCGCCCGGGTGCTGCGGGTCGTCGACCAGCGCGCCGAGGCGCGCCGCCAGGTCGTGCGGCCGGCCGCCGGCGTCGCGCGCGATGCAGCGGAGGACCTCCCAGTCCGCGGGCCCGGCGGCATCGATCCGCAGGCCGTGCTCCGGCGTGGATGAGACCTTCATTGGCACTTCTCGATGGTGGCGCGGAGCTGATAGGCCTGGAGCTGGCGGGTGTAGTGCTCGGCCTCCTCGCGGCGGCCGGTCCAGACCACCGAGCGCCCGAGGTGGTGCACCTCGAGCATCAGTTTCTCGGCGCGCGGTTCCGGGTAACCGAACACCCGCATGAACACCCGCGTCACGTAGGCCATCAGGTTCACCGGGTCGTCGTGCACGACCACGTTCCAGGGCAGGTCGAGCGCGGTGGCCGCGTCGGCGGCCGCTTCGGTGGCGGTGCCCGCGTTCATGGCTGGCCGCGGGGAGGGGGTGGCGGGGGGTCGATCCAGCGGCCGTGCTCGCGGATCAGGTCGATCAGGCGGTCGACCGCCTCCTCCTCGGGGATGTTGAACCGGACCGGCTGGCGGCCGAGGTAGAGGTTGATCTTGCCCGGCGCGCCGCCGACGTAGCCGAAGTCGGCGTCCGCCATCTCGCCGGGACCGTTGACGATGCAGCCCATCACCGCGATCCGCACGCCCTTGAGGTGCCCGGTCGCCGCGCGGATCCGGCGGGTGGTCGTCTGCAGGTTGAACAGGGTCCGCCCGCAGCTCGGGCAGGCCACGTAGTCGGCCTTGAAGATCCGCGCGCCGGCCGCCTGCAGGATGTTGTAGGCCAGCCGCAGCCCGCCGGCCGGCTCGCCCTCGCCGCGCACCAGCACCGCATCGCCGATCCCGTCGCACAACAGCGAGCCGAGCCGCGTCGCGGCGGCCAACAGCGCCGCAAGCGCGCCGCCACCCGCCGGGCTGCCGCCGAGCGTGTCCTTGAGCAGCACCGGGTGGCGCCGGTCGACGCGCGCCGCAAGCAGCCGGAACGCCGCAACCACGTCCATGCCGGTGCCGTCGGCCACGCTCACCAGCACCGGCGCGGGGCGCGCGTTGAGCGCCGCCACCGCCGCCGCGTCGCGCGGGTCGATCTCGACCACGCCCGCCTCCTCGTGGACGAACTCCGGCCGGTAGTCGCCCAGGCGGCCGAGCCCGGCGCCGAGCGCATCCCAACCGGCCCGCGTCGCGCACACCCGCACCTCGCGCCCGCCCCCGACCTCCACCCCGCCGGCCCGCACCACCGAACTACTACGTCTCTGGTAGCTGAACGGGTCGTACGGGGGGATGAAGGGCGCGCCGCCGGCATCCTCGCACATGCCCACCAGGGCCCGCGCCACCGGGATCTCGTGGATCGAGTCTTCGGTCAGCGAGACGCGGATCGTGTCGCCGATCCCGTCGGCGAGCAGGGCGCCGATGCCGATCGCGCTCTTGATCCGGCCGTCCTCGCCGTCGCCGGCCTCGGTCACCCCGAGGTGCAGCGGGTAGTTCCAGTCCGGGCCCGCGGCGTCGAGCCGGGCGACCAGCAGGCGGTAGGCCTCGATCATCACCTTCGGGTTGGAGGCCTTCATCGAGAACACCAGGGCGTGGCAGCCCTCGTCGCGGGCGATGCGGGCGAACTCGAGCGCGCTCTCGACCATCCCCAGCGGCGTGTCGCCGTAACGGTTCATGATCCGGTCGGACAGCGACCCGTGGTTGGTGCCGATGCGCAGCGCGCGGCCCAGTTCCCTGCAGCGGCGGACCAGCGGCGCGAACTGGCGGCGGATCCGCCCGAGTTCGGCCGCGTAGTCGGCGTCGCTGTAGTCGCGCTGCGCGAACTTCTTGGTATCGGCGTAGTTGCCGGGGTTGACGCGCACCTTCTCGACCCACTTGGCGGCCTCGAGTGCGGCGTCCGGCTTGAAGTGGATGTCGGCCACCAGCGGCACCTGGCAGCCGGCGGCGCGCACGCCGCGCGCGATGTGCTCGAGGTTGGCGGCGTAGACCTTGGTCTGCGCCGTGATCCGCACGATCTCGCAGCCCGCCCCCGCCAACTCCAACACCTCGCGCACGCACGCCGCGGTGTCGCGCGTGTCGGCGGTGATCATCGACTGGATCCGGACCGGGTGCGACCCGCCGACGCCCACGCCGCCGATCATCACCTCGCGCGCCGGCCGCCGCCGGCAGCTCAGCAGGTCCGCACAATACCCCGGTGCCGCTCCGTCACTCACAACCCCCGACCCTTACCCCAAGACCGATCCCCCGGCAATCACCACCCACCGTTCTCCCCAGCCACCCACCGCCCCACTCCTTGCCCGACTTCGTCACATTCCCGCCGAAACGGCCCCGATTTGACTTCTCTCGGCGCTGGACGCCTGAAGTTGCCGGGGGCGGGCCTTGCCACCCCCCTGTGGGCCGACCTGCCCCGTTGATCCGGCCTGCCGGGGCGTGGCCCAATCGGCTGTGTTCCTGCAGCGACGGCCGCGAGGGGCCGGCGAACAACAGTTAGGTATACGTATACGAGTTTGTTGCAACGGGCGGGGTGGGGCCGGGCCCCGGCGGCCGCGAGGACCCGGCGAACAACAGTTGGGTATACGTAGAGTTTGTCCCAAAACCGCCGATTCTCGGCGACTTTGGGGCAAAGTGTGCCTACGAACACATGCAATTCCGGTCGGCGGAGTGAAAAGCGGCGGTTCGGGGCACGCGCGGGGGGGCAGCGGAGGCGATCTAACAGATATAGGCGGGTTTGCGGCCGCACTTCACCCGCGGGCCGCCGGGTTGCGCCCTGATAGACCGGCGCGCCACCGGCGCCCGGTTCACGCCACCGGCGGTTGGGCGGCGGCCGGTTGCGCGGTGCGGCGGCCGGGCGCCGGCGGCCGCCTCGGCCGCGCGCGCCGCCACCCACAGGTTGTGGCTGAGCACCGCCCAGCCCACCGCAAGCTCGCGGTGCCCGAAGCCCTTGGCCGGCAACGGGCGGCCCAGGAACACGTTCTTGAACACCCCCACCCGCGCCTCGGTGCCGGCCCGCCGCTTGAGCCCGGCACGGAATCCTCCTCACGCTCCGTGCGGCGCGCCAACTCGGCCGGATCGCGCGGACACAGCCGTCGCCGATGCCGCGCCGGGCCAACATCGCCGAGTTGTCCTGCGAGGCCGGCCACGGTCGCCCCACACCTTGGCGATCGCCAGCCCCTGCCCCTCGACCAACCGTTGCAGCGCAGGTTCCACCAGGCCGAGTCGCCGGGATTGTCGCGATACAACTGGTAATCGACGATCACTCCCGGCGCGTCTCGCCCAGCCACAGCTTGTTGCCGAACTCCACCTGCGCGCCCGCCTTGCCGCGCACCATCACGTTGAGCGCATCGTCGTAAAGGCTCAGGATCTTGGCTTCATTGGCCAGCCGCCGCTCGCCGATGATCCGCTCGTGGGCCTGCCGGATTGCGGCGGGCAACTGTTCGAGCACCAGCTTGATGCGCGCCATGATCCCCCGCGCCGGCCCTCACTCAAGCGGTCTGTTGCCAGTGGCTTTCGAGCAGTTCCAAATGCGCCCGGGCATGGTCGGCAATCCGCCGCTCCAAGGCCTTCATCTCGCGCAGCACCCGCTTGCGGTGCTTCTTGCCATCGGCATGCCGCGGCTTGGCGCCCATCTTCATGCACAGCGTGTTCATCTCGCTGAGGAACTCCAGCGGCTCCTTGGGCATGCGCTGCCGCAACCCGTGCCTGCGGATCAGCACGGTGGCCTTCATCAGGGTGCGCGCCGCGTCCCGCAGCAGCACCCAGTCGACCGGAAAATGCAGGTTGGCCTGCAGGCAGGTGCTGTCGAAGAACACCTCCCCGCACTCGATCGGGGCGCTCAGGCCCAAAGCAACCGCCGGCGGCCGCGCGCTCCTTTTGCACTGCCGCGCGGGGCGGTCAACAGCGCCACCAGTTTGTCATTGATGGCGCGCAGGCTCTCCTTGCCGACCCAGCGGCCGAACCGATCGCAACTGCTCTTGAAAAGGCCCGGATCCCGCCCATCTCCCCAACCTGCAAGAACCACTGCAACAGCGGGCTGTCGGCCAGCCGCACGCAGAACTCGCGGGTGGCCAGCCCGGTAAGCTCCCGGGCGATGTTGCAGCGCAGCGCCAGCACGCTGGTGCGGGCAAACCGTTGCTGTTGCCGCACGCTCATCGCCGCAACGTCGAGCCCCGCCTCGAGCACCGCCAGCCTGATGAACTCCTCTTCAAGACCCGAGTCGCGCAGCATCGCGTCGATGCGCTCGAATTGCCCCCGCTGCTCGCGGTATTCCAAAGGACCGTAAACGCAAGGAAGTGCTGGACGCAGGGCGGGTTGATAGGCGATGGTGTCCACGGTTCGCGGTTGGTAATTGTCGGCAAACGATTTATAGACCGCGAATTTCGGGCATGGGAGACATTTTTGCCTCTCATGCCCACTTTTTTCCTGCCATAAATCGCTGCCCACCAGACGCATAGAACCTCTGGGACAGGCTCTACGTATACGAGTTTGTTACAACGGGCGGGGTGGGGCCGGGCCCCGGCGGCCGCGAGGGGCCGGTGAACAACAGTTGGGTATACGTATACGAGTTTGTTGCAGCGGGCGGGGTGGGGCCGGGCCCCGGCGGCCGCGAGGACCCGGCGAACAACAGTTAGGTATACGTATACGAGTTTGTTGCAGCGCGCGGGGTGGGGCCGGGCCCCGGCGGCCGCGAGGGGCCGGCGAACAACAGTTGGGTATACGTATACGAGTTTGTTGCAACGGGCGGGGTGGGGCCGGGCCGTGATGACAGCGGCCGTGGTGACAGCGGCCGCGGTGACTTCCAGGCGGATCTTCGCACGCCTTTGCAGGATCGTGCTGGTGGATGTCGAGTTCGACGCGCGCGCGACGGCCGCACCCTGCCCCTGCCCCGCATCAGCATCCCCGGGAAGGAACAGGCGCCCTGCTCATGCAACTGGGCTGGGCCCTGCCGGAACAACCGCCGCCCTGCATCCGCTCCACGCACCATCCCCCGACCAAAACTGAACCGCGGCCTCAGGTCGCCACCGAAAATGTGTGGCCGACCTGAGCGCCGCAAAGCTCCCAAACCCTTGATCCGACGGGAATTGGTTTTGAGAAGTGGCGAAGTCGGGCTAGCGCGGCCCCCGGACCGGTCCCGCCGACCGCCCTGCACGGCGTGCGCCTGCGCGCGGCGAACAACGCGCAACGAGCCGGGGGCGGGGCGCCATGGGGCGGCGGGTCAGTTGCCGCGGCCGAGGATGCCCTTGATTTGCTCGACGCTCAGCTCGCGTTGTTTTTCCCAGCCGATGACGTAGGGCGCGGGGTAGGTTTCGCGTTTGCCGGCGGTGAGGGCGTCGGGTGTCTTGGCGAGGCGTTTGGACGAGTGCTCGCGGGCGCGCCGGGTGGCGAAGGTGCCGGTGTCGTAGCGGTTGGAGGTGCCGGGTGCGGCCTTGCCGGCGTCGTGCGCGTGGAGTGCGCCGAGGCGCGACTGGCTGCCGGCCTCGTTGGCGGTCTTGCCGCCGTCCCATGCCTTGGTGGCGGAGTATCCCTGCTTGCCCCACCACGGTTCCCTGGCCCGTTCGGTGGTGGCGAAGCGCCTGGTCGAGAAGTCCTTGCCCCAGCCCTGGGCGTGCGCGCCCTCGAACTCGCTGCGTTGCTCGGACACGATGCGGGTCGAGCCGTCGTCGGACTTCTCGTAGCGGAAGTTGCCCGCGTACTTGTCGAGCAACGGGTCGCCGTAGGATTTCTGTTCGACCGTGACCTCCCGCTCGCCGGCGCAACCGGCGAACAGGCCGGCGGCGACCAGCAGCCCGATGGGTGTCCGCGCGCAGGTCATCGCGGGGGGGATCCTCGCCGATCCCGCGGGCGGCGGCAACCTGAATCCTCCCCGCCCCGTGGCCGGCCGGTGGTGGCGGGCGGGCGCGGGGCCGTGGCGGCGGGGCGTCAGCTGGTGGCCGCGCGCGGGGCGGCCGCGTCGAGCCATGCGCTGTCCGGCTCGGCGTAGGGGCGGAACGTCTCGGTGGTGCCGAGGGCGTCGTTGTGGAGCAGGGCGCGGTGCAGGCCGAGGGTGGAGGCGGCGGCGGAGTCGATCAGGTTGGCGGAGTCGTTGGCGCTCATCTGGAACAGCACGCGCATCTCGAAGTCGCCAAGCGCGCGACGTTGGATCCAGCGGCTGACGTTGTTCCATGTGTCGATGGTCACCAGCAGGTGGATCCCGTTGGCGGGGCCCTCGGTGATCAGGTCCTGGAACACCTTCGAGGGGGCCGGGCCGCCGGCCTCGTCGTCGAGCGAGAACTTGAAATCGTCCTCCTGGCGCAGCTTGCGGAAGCGCTCGAGTTCGCGCACGACCACGAACACGTCGGGCCGCTCGCCGGGGCCGCCGCCCGAGCGGGCCTCCAGCTCGGCGGCCAGGTCGGCCATCGTTTCCTCCAACTGGTGGGGGGCGGCGACCGCCACCGGGTGGCGGGCCGCCTGGGCGACGCGGCCGAGGAACCCCTGCGCGTCGGGCGGGGCGGGGTCGAGGAGCACGAAGCGGGCGCCGCCGGGCGGGTAGTGGGCGGACAGCGACAGCACGGCGATCGCCAGCAGCACGCGGCTGCGCTCCTCGCCCTGGCCGACGACCAGCAGGTTGCTGCCGCTCTGGCGCCGGAAGGTCGCGTGGGTCGGCCCCTTGATCGAGTTGGGCGCGCCGAGCCACGCGCGGGGTGTGGCCGGGCGCTTCTTCGGCGCCTTGGCCAGCGCGGCGGCCAGCTCGGTGTTGTCGCGCACGTCGGCCGGCGCGTTGCCCTCGAACACGACCGGCGGCGCGCCGTGGTGGCCGCGCTCGGCCGCGACCGCCGCAACCCGCGCCAGCCACTGGTCGCGTTCGTCCTCGTCGAGCCACACGGTCTGGAACGGGCTGTTGGCCTCGAGCGCGCCGGCGTTGTCGTTGTAGATCCCCTCGCCGGGGCGGGTCAGCAGCCGCGGCGCCGGGTTGTCCTCGTCCATGATCAGGAACGCGTCGGCCTCGTTGCACTGCAGCGCGATGCGGATGACCATCTGGCCGAGGGTGGTGCGGGCCAGCGTGTAGGCGCCGCCGAGCGTCTGCGAGCCGAGGATCACGTGGATCCCGAAGGCGCGGCCCTGGCGCACGATCCGGTCGAGCAGCAGCGACGCGTCCTGCGCGACCGGGTCGTCCTCGGTGAAGAACTCCTGGAACTCGTCGATCAGCAGCAGCGTGCGGGGCATCGGCTCGTTGCCGCCGGCGCGCTTGTAGCCGCCGAGGTCCTGCGCGCCGAGGGCGCGGAACAGCTCGCCGCGGCGCTTGAGCTCGGCGTCGACGCGCTCGAGCACCGAGAGGCCGAACTCGCGGTCGCTCTCGATCGCGACGACGCGGGCGTGGGGCAGGCGGCGGGCGCCGTAGCACTTGAACTCGACGCCCTTCTTGAAGTCCACCAGATAGAACTCGACCTGCTCCGGCGAGCACCACAGCGCGAGGTTGGTGATGATCACGTGGAACAGGGTGGACTTGCCGGAACCGGTCTTGCCGGCGACCAGCACGTGCTGGCGGGTGCCCTTGCCGATCGCCAGCTGCTGCAGCTTCTTGGCGCCGGTGCGGCCGATCGGCACCCGCAGCTCGTCGGTGGTGTCGGCCGTCCACACCTGCTCCCCGGCCGGCGCCACCTGGGTGAACGGCACCTCGACCCGGTTCGAGTCGATGCTCGCACGGCCAAGACGGTGGATGAACGAGGTCGCCAGCTCGTCGTCCGGCGGCAGTTCCGCAACCAGCGTGTTGGCGCCGGCCGGGAAGGCGGCGAGCCCGAAGCTGTTAGAGCGGGCCGGGGCGGGCTGGCGCGCGGCGGCGGCGTGGGGTGGGTTGGGGGCCTGGGTGAGGTGCAGGCAGGCGCGGGCGAGTTCCTGGTCGAGCGCGGGGTCGGGGCCGGGCAGGGCGGGGTCGCGCTGGACGAGGAGGAAGACGCCGCAGCGGGCGCCGCTGGCGGCGATGCTGAGCAGGCGTTTGGCGGCCAGTTCGCTGAAGCCGGCGGGGAAGCCGGCGATGACGACGAAGCGGTAGCGTTCGGCGATGGTGCCGGCCTGTTCGTTGTAGTCGGCGATGGTGGCGAACTCGTTGCGGAGGTACATCTGGATGACCTTTTCGAGGTGCTCGTTGAGTTCGGCGAGGCGTTCCTCGATCTGGGTCGACTGGGTCCAGATGCGGCTGTTGATGAGCGTCTCCTCGTAGTCGGCGAGGTGCATCAGGCCGGCGAAGTCGCGGCCGAGGCCGACCGGGTCGATCACGGTGAAGGCGACGCGGCCCGGGGGCAGCGAGGCGAGCAGGCGCAGGACGAGGTTGTTGATGAGCGCGGCGGCGCCGGCGCCCTCGATCATCAGGGAGGCGTGGTCGGGCAGGCCGATGGCGGCCGGCAGGGTGAGGTCGGCGGGGCCGGGCAGGGCCATGCGCGGGTCGCGCGGCAGCTTGCCGGCGAGCGTCTCGAGCGACACCGCGAGGTTGCCGAACGGGACGGCGGCGGCGGCCTCGGCGGGTGGCTGCCAGCGGTCGCAGGTTTCCGCGGACCACGCGGGGAAGCGGGCGGCGGCGGCGGCGGCGAGGGCGGCGGCCTCCTGATAGAGCGGGACCGCGCGGTCGCGCCACTCGGCGGCGAGGCCCTCGATGGCGGCGGCGTGGCGGGCGTCGGCGTTGGCGAGCGCGGCCTCGAGCTCGCGGGCGCGCGTTTGCTCGGCGGCGTCGGCCTGGTGGCGGGCGGTGGCGAGTGCGGCGGCGTGGCGCTGGCCGAGGCGGGTGAGGGCGGCCTGGTGGAGGGCGTTGGCGCGTTCCGGCAGGCGGGCGTGCTGTTGTTCGAGCTTGTGGCGGCCCTCGCGGATCAGTTGTTGGGCCTCGGCGTCGCTGGTGCGGAAGCTGGCGCTCAGGCTGCCGCTCTGGCCCTGGGTCATCTGGTCGATCTCGCGGGCGAGTTCGGCCACGTGGGCGTCGGCCGACTGGGTGGCGGCCCTGGCGAGCCGGCGTGAGGCCTCGAGGGCCACGGCCAGCCGGCGCACGGTCAGGGCGCTGGTCAGCGCGGCGAGCAGCCAGGCGGCGACGACCGCGGCGGCGGCGGCGGCGAACCATTTCCAGGTGCCGCCGGTGGAGGTGGTGGCGAGGGCGACGAGCGCGAGGGCCGGGGCGGCGATCCACACCGGGGCGAAGCGGAAGGCGGTGGCCAGCGGGTTGCCGCGCACGGTGGCGAGGTGGCGGCTGGCCTTGTCGAGCCACGCCCGGAGTTCGGTGCGCAGGTCGGCGGCGTGGCGGGTGGGGTCGGCGTTGATGCGCGGCCTGATCCCGTGGCCGGCGAGCCACTCGGTGAAGAACGGGCGCAGCCCGCGGAGCGCGGCGGTGGACTGCTGTTCGAGGCGGGAGAGCTCGGTGCGGTCGCCGCCGAGGGCTTCCTCGAACGAGGCGCGCTTGGCCTTGGCGCGCGAGTATTCCTGTTGGCGGTGCTGCTTGGTGCGCAGGATCTCGGCCTGGGTGCGGCCGATGATCAGGTCCTTGCGCCGGAGCGCGCGCGCGCCGAGCGTGCGCAGGCTGGAGTGGTACGACTGTTGGATGCGGGCCAGGCGCTGCTCGTGGCGGCGGCGGTGGCGGTCGACCGCGGCGGCGTGGGCGGTTTCCAGTCCGCGGACCCGCTCGGCGAGGGCGGTGCGGCCCTGCTCGTTGAGCGCCTCGTGGTCGCGGTTGAGGCGGGACACCTGGGCGCGGAGCGAGGCGGCCGCCTGTTCCTCGCGTTCGGCCAGCCCGCCGAGGGTGTCCCGCAGGCGTTCGACGAGGGCCAGCACGGAGGCGGGATCGAGCGACGGCGGGTGGTGCGGCATCGGGGTCAGTCGCAGTCGTTGTGAATCTGCTCCAGCAGCTTGTCGAGATCCTCGATCGCGCGCAATGCCGCGTTCACGCGTTCCGACAAGTCGCCGAGGTAGGTCCGCTCGAAGTCGACCGCCTTGCGGTCGAGCCAGGTGTCCTTGGTGCGCACCCAGTCGGCGAGCAGCCGGCGGGTCGCCTCATTGAGCGCCGATCTGCTGCCGGTCAGTCTCACGGGGCGTCCTCCTGGCCTGCGGCGGGATCGGGGGCGGGATCGGCGCCGGGATCCGCTGCCGCCTCGGCGGTGGTTTCGGCACCGGGGCGGCGGCGGGCGGCGGGGTGGGTTTCGGCGTAGGCCTCGAGGGCGCGGATGGCCTCGCTGAGGAACACGACCGCGTCGGGCAGTTCGCGGGAGACCTTGTCCTGCATGCCCCCGAGCATGTGCAGCAGGGGATCGGCGCGCTGGTCGAAGACGTCGCACCAGCGCTTGACGAGGCGGCGGCGTTCGACGGCGGCGGCGAGGCGGCGGCGGGCCTTGAGCACCGCCATCTTGCGGAACGAGTCGCTGGTTTTGACGGCCGAGAGGCTGGCCGAGTAGAGTTCGGCCTCGGCCTGCTCGAGGGCGCGCCCGGCGCGCTTCAGCTCGAGGTCCCAGTGGCGGCGGCGGTCGCCGTCGAGCCAGCTGCGGGTGCGGCGCACCTCGCCGGTCGTTTCGTCGAGTGCGCGGCGGGCGTGTTCGAGGTAGCGGACGAGTGCCGCGCGGAACGCCTCCAGTTCGGCGATCGAGGTGACCCTTGCTTGCTGCGCCATGCGGACCGGCTGGAGATGGAACCCTTGGGGAGGGGATTGGTTGTGCTCAACGCTGGTCGAGGTACTGCTGGATCCGCTCGGCCTTGCGCATCAGGTAGGGGGCGTGGCGCTCGGAGGCCTCGACGAACTTGCGGATCGACTTCATGATCTGGGCGAACTCGGCGGCGAACTTCTCGTGTTCCTGGTCCTGCCAGGTTTCTCCGAGCGCCGAGAACCGCGACAGCAGCGAGGCGGACCGCTCGCGCAGGTCCTCGTTGAACCGCTTCAACTCGGCGGCGAAGCGCCGCACCTCCTCCGGGTCGATGATCGCTTGGGCCATGGCTTGGGTGGCGGCAATCCCGCCGCCGGGCACCCTAGCCGATCCGGCGCCGGGCACAATCCCCGGGTTTCCGGTTTCGGGGGTTCAGCGGCGGGCGATCGCGCGGGCGCGGCCGAGCGACCCGAGGTTGTGGACCTGGCGGTAGCCGAGGCCGCGGAGGATCCGGCACGCGATCGCGCTGCGGGCGCCGCTGCGGCAGTAGGCGAGCAGCGGCCGGGCGCGGTCCGCCTCGATCTCCTCGATCCGGCGCCGGACCTGTTCGACGGGCAGGTTGACGGCGCCCTCGACGTGGCCGGCGGCGAACTCGGCCGACGAGCGCACGTCGAGGACGAGGGCGCCGGCGCCGAGCAGCTGGCGCGCCGTGGCGGCAGGGGCGAGGCCCAGGCGCCTGACCGTGAACACGACGAGCAGCAGCAAGCCGAAGCCGAGCAGCAGCCAGAGCGAGTTGGTCATGTGCGGGAGGTGGCGGCGTGGGGTCGGTGCCAGCGGGGGGCGGGTCACTTCGCCGGGCGGCGCTGTTGGAACATCCAGCGCAGCACCTCGGGGTCGCGGTAGGTGGCCGTCCACGAGTCGTGGTGGGCCTCCGGGTACTCGGTGAACTTCGGGTTGCCGCCGGCCTTCCTGAGTGCCTCGACCATGTTCCGGCTGGAGGCGACCGGGACGACTTCGTCGCGCGCGCCATGGAACACCCACACCGGCACCTTGCTGAAGGCGGGGGCGGAGGCCGGGTTGCCGCCGCCGCAGACCGGCACCGCGGCCGCGATCCGCTCGGGCACGGTGGCGAGCAGGAACCAGGTGCCGAAGCCGCCCATCGACAGCCCGGTGACGTAGAGCCGCGCGGGATCGACCGGGTGCTCGCGGGCCACCTGTTCCAACAGGGCGAGCACGCGGCGCATCGGCGCGGTGGCCTCGGCGCGGGCGGGTGCCTCCTTCGTCTGGCGATCGATTGCCGCCCACCATTCCTCGGCGGGGCACTGGGGTGCGATGAGGAAGCACGGCTCGGCGTGTTGGTCGGCCCACTTGAGGATGTCCGGCACGCCGTGCCTGAGCTGGGCCTGGTTGTCGTCGCCCCGTTCGCCGGCGCCGTGGAGGAACAGGACGAGCGGGTAGCGCCGGCCGGGCTCCGGCGCGGTTGGCGCGTGCCAGCGGTAGGGCAGGGCGCCGCCGGATTCGTCGCGGAACACCCGCGCCTCGGTCGCGCTCACGCGGGGAGCATGCACGAGCGCGGCCAGCGCGGCCAGCGCGGGAAGGAGGAAGGGGCAATGGTGGCGCATGGGCCGACGGTGGCACCCCGCGGGGCGGCTGTCGACCGCCAAGCGCGGCGGCGGGTTCATCCGCCCTCGCCGAGGCGCTGCTCGAGGCGCTTGACGCGCTCCATCAGCTTGGGCAGCCGCCGCAGGCCCGCCTGCATCCGCTGTTCGGCCATCAGCGGCTGGGCCGGCTTGCCGGCATAGGTCTTGCCGCCCTCGAGGTCGGCGGTTACCCCGGTGCGCGCGGTGAGCACGGCACCCGCGCCGACGGTGACGTGCCCGACGATGCCGACCTGGGCGGCCGCCACCACGCCGTCGCCGAGCCGGCAGCTGCCGGCCATGCCGCTCATCGCGACGATCAGGCAATGCTTGCCGATGACCACGTTGTGGCCGACTTGGACGAGGTTGTCGATTTTCGTGCCCTCGCCGACCACGGTGCGGCCGAACCGCGCGCGGTCGATGGTGGTGTTGGCGCCGATCTCGACGTCGTCGCCGAGCTCGACGATGCCGACCTGCGGCAGTTTCACGTGGCGGCCGTCGACCTGCTGGTAACCGTAGCCGTCGGCGCCGATCACCACCCCGGGATGCAGGATCACGCGGTCGCCGAGCCGGCAGCCATCGCGGATCGTCACGTTCGGGTGGATCAGGCAATCGCGGCCGATCCGGACCCGCTCGCCGACCACCGCGTTGGCCCCGATCGCGGTGCCCGGCCCGATCCGGGTGCCGGCCCCGATCACCACCCCGGGCCCAAGGGACACCTGCGCGGGGTCGAGGTCCACCCCCTCGGCCACCACCGCGCGTGGGTCGATGCCGGGCCGGAAGCGCCGTTCCGCGGCCACAAACCGTTCGATCACCGCTTGGAACGCGAGCGTCGGGTTGGCGACCGCCACCAAACCGGTGGCCGCCGCCCCACCGTGTTCGCCCGGCGGCACCAGCACCGCCCCGGCGGCGGTGGCCAGAAACTGCCCGTGGTAGCGGTCGTTGCCGAGGAAGCTGACGTCGGTCGCGCCCGCCTCGTCGAGGGCCGCCACGCCATCCAAGGACTCCCCGGCACCGCGGCGCACGATCTCCCCGCCGACCAAGGTCGCGAGTTCGTCGATTGTCAGCGCCACGGCGCGGCGGTGCGCTCGGGTTCAGGCCGCCCCGGCGGGCGGCGCAACAGAGTCACTTCTTCTCGCCGGCGGGCGCGGCCGGCGCCGCGGGCGCGGCTGGCGCGGCCGGCGCAGCTTCCCCTGCGGCTGGCTCGTCGGCCGCCGGCGCCTCTTCCGGCGGCGCGTCCTTGTTGAGCTCGGTGAGCAGGCCGGGGGTGATGTCGGTGGCGTCCTTGGTGTAGAGCAGGAACGGCACTTGGGAGGTGCTCAGGCCCGACTTGTCGAACACGTAGTCGTAGTCCTCGGCCTTGGCCCGCTCCTCGACCAGCTTGCGGATTTCCTCGAGGATCCCGCGCATCCGCTGGACCATCGTTTCGTTGAGCGCCTGGTTGCGCCGCTGCAGGAACTCCCGCCGCTCGCGGTCGAGCGCGATCCCCTCCGACTGCTGCATCTGCCAGTCCTTGAACAGCTCCTGCTTCTTCTTGTCGGAGATCGCCGGGTCCTCGAGCTGCTTCTTCTTGTCCCCCAGCTCGTTCTCGATCTGCCGGATGCGGGCCAACCGCTCGTTGTTGTCCTTCTGGATCCGCGCGCGCTCGACGTTGATCTGCTTCTGCGCCTCGTTGGTGCGGTAGTACTCCTTGAAGAGTTCCTGCATGTCGACGGTGGCGATGTTCAGCTTCTGGGCCACCGCCGGGCTGGTGCCGAACAGTGCCACGGCGGTCGTGGCCGCCACAATTCGAAGGATCTTGGTCATGGGGATGAGCGGGTTGGTCACGTGGAAAGCGACGTTGCATGGAAAATCCGTCTCCGTCAACGCCCATCCCGCGGGAGTGATTTCACTGGCCGCACCCGCCGCGCTGCGACATCCTGCGCCCGCCGATGACCGTCGTCGAATCGCCGCCGGACTTCCGCCGCGCCGCCGCCGGCGCGCCCCGGCCGGTGGTGCTGGTCCCGACGATGGGCGCGCTGCACGCCGGTCACCGCGCGCTGATCGCCCGCGCCCGCGAGCTGGCTAGCCGCGGCGGCACGGTGGCGGTCTCGATCTTCGTCAACCCGACCCAGTTCGACCGGCCGGGGGACCTCGCCGCCTACCCGCGGCCGCTGGCCGCCGACCTGGCGGAATGCCGCGCGGGCGGGGTCGACCTGGTGTTCGTGCCGGACGCCGCGGCGATGTACCCGGCGGACCACTCGGTGACCGTGCACGAATCCCGGCTCTCGCGCCACCTGTGCGGGGCCACCCGGCCCGGCCACTTCGACGGCGTCTGCACCGTGGTCCTGAAACTCCTCCACCTGGCCGCGCCCGAGGCCGCGGTGTTCGGCGAGAAGGACTACCAGCAGCTGGCGATCGTCCGCCGGATGACCCGCGACCTCGACCTTGCCACCGAGATCGTCGGCCACCCGACGGTGCGCGAACCCGACGGCCTGGCGCTCTCGTCGCGCAACACCCGGCTCAGCCCGCCGCAGCGCGCCGACGCGCCCCGCATCCATGCCGCCCTGCAAGCCGCCGCCGCCCTCTTCCACGCCGGCGAGCGCCGCGCCGCCCCGCTGCTGGCGGCCGCCCGCGACTGGTTGCAGGCCTCGCCGCTGCTGCGCATCGACTACCTGGAGCTGGTCGACGCCGCCGACCTCGCGCCGGTCGCCACCGCCGAGGCGCCCGCCGTGCTGGCCGCCGCGGTGTTCTACGGCGAGGTGCGGCTGATCGACCACATCGCCCTCGCCGGCTGAACACGATGGGCCGCACCGGACGCACCCGACCCATGGGGCCCGCGCCTGCGGCCCCGCCCCTGCCACCACCCAGCCCATGACGCCCGACTTCCTGGTCATCGGTGCCGGCATCGCCGGCCTGTCGTTCGCCCTGCGCGCCGCCCGCATCGGCTCGGTGGTCGTGATCACCAAGCGCGAGGCGATCGACTCGAACACCGCCTGGGCCCAGGGCGGCATCGCCTCGGTCCTCGCCCCGCCGCTGCGCGCCAAGGGCGACTCGCTCGCGCGCCACGTCGCCGACACCCTCGATGCCGGCGCCGGCCTGTGCGACGAGGAGGCGGTCCGCACGGTCGTCGCCGGCGGCGCCGGGACGATCGACGAACTGGTCGCCCTCGGGGTCCCGTTCGACCGCACCGACGGCGGCTTCGCGCTCGGGCGCGAAGGCGGCCACTCGAAACGCCGGATCCTCCACTGCCGCGACACCACCGGCCGGCGGGTCGCCGAGGCGCTGCTGGCCGCCGCGCGCGCCACCCCGGGCATCACCCTGCTCGAGCACCACTTCGCCATCGACCTGATCACCTCCGGCAAGCTCGGCCTGGTGACCGACGACCGGGTGCTCGGGGCCTACGTGCTGGAAACCGCCACCGGCGAGGTGCGGGTGCTCCGTTGCGACCGGGTGGTGCTGGCCACCGGCGGCTGCGGCAAGCTCTACCTCTACACCACCAACCCGGACTCCGCCACCGGCGACGGCGTGGCGATGGCCTGGCGCGCCGGCGCCACCATCGCCAACATGGAGTTCGTCCAGTTCCACCCCACCTGCCTCTACAACCCGGCCGCCACCGGCCCCGAGGCCCGCTCGTTCCTCGTCTCCGAGGCCGTCCGCGGCGAGGGCGCGATCCTCGTCAACCACCGCGGCGAGGACTTCACCCGCCGCCATGACCCGCGCGGCTCGCTCGCCCCGCGCGACATCGTCGCCCGCGCGATCGACCACGAGATCAAGAAGACCGGCCGCCCGTGCGTGTTCCTCGACGTCACCGCCAAGCCCAAGGGCTTCGTGGCCGAGCACTTCCCCTACATCCACGAAAACCTCCTGCGCTTCGGCATCGACTGCGAGACCCAGCCGATCCCGGTCGTCCCCGCCGCCCACTACCAGTGCGGCGGGGTGCTCACCGACACCTGGGGCAAGACCACCGTGCGCGGGCTGTTCGCGGTCGGCGAGGTCGCCTGCACCGGGCTGCACGGCGCCAACCGGCTGGCCTCCAACTCGCTGCTGGAGGGCAGCGTGTTCGCCCGCCGCGCGCTCGACGAGATGATCCGCCTCTATCCGCCCGACAAGCGGCCGCCGGCCGCCCCGCCGATCCCGGAATGGGAGCACGGCGACACCACCCCGCCCGACGAGCTGGTCAACATCTATCACAACTGGGACGAGCTGCGCCGCCTGATGTGGGACTACGTGTCGATCGTGCGCACCGACAACCGGCTGCGCCGCGCCGCCACCCGGCTGCGCAACCTCAAGAAGGAGGTGCGCGAGTTCTACTGGGGCCACCGCGTCAACCCGGACATCCTCGAGCTGCGCAACCTGGTCGCCACCGCCTCGCTGGTCGTCGACTGCGCGATCCGCCGCAAGGAGTCGCGCGGCATCCACTACACGCTCGACCACCCGGCCAGCGACGACCGCTACCGGAGCAACACGGTCCTGCGCCGGTTTTGAGCGGCGTCACATCCGGGTGTAGCGCGGGCCGTCGCCGCCCTGCGGGAAGGTCCACTCGATGTTCTGGAACGGGTCCTTGATCTGGCAGGTCTTGCAGTGGACGCAGTTGGAGAAGTCCACGTGGATGTGGCCGTCCTCCAGCCGGTAGACCTCGGCCGGGCAGAACCGCTGGCAGGGGGCGCCGTAGAGCTCGATGCACTTCCCGCAGGTGGCGCGGTCGAGGATCCTGAGGTGGCACGGCTGGTCCTCGTCGTGCACCGTGCCGGACATGAACACGTCGGTCAGCCGGTCGGGCGAGGTCGGGCCGGCCGGCAGCGGCCCGGGCGCCGGCGGCCCGCCGCCGCGCAGCGGCCGCAGCCCCTCGTGGTCCGGTTCCATCGGCACGTGCCAGAACGGGAACGCGCCGAACGTGGCCCACGCGCAGCCCGCGCTGAGCACCCCGAGCACCATGTGGGTGGAGAACGGCGCGCGCACGTTGCGCACGCGCCGGAGCTGCTTCCAGCCCTCGGTCTGCCGCAGCCGCCCGGCGTACGACCCGAGCGCGGCCGGCGAGAAGTCGTCGGCGGCCCAGCACTCGGCCAGCGTCTCGGCCGCCGCCCGGCCCGACTGGGCCGCGATGTGGATGCCCTTGATCCGCAGCGAGTCCAACAGGCCGGCGCCGTCGCCCACGATCAGCGCGCCGTCGGCCACCACCTTGGGCACCGCGTAGTAGCCGCCCTCCGGGATGACCTTGGCGCCGTAGGCCACCGACTTGCCGCCGGCGATGTGGGCGGCGACCGCCGGGTGCGCCTTGAACCTGCGGAACAGCACGTGCGGGTCGGCCTCGGGGCTCCGGTAGTCGAGCGCGTAGGCGTAGCCGACCATCACCTGGGTCGGCGACACATGATAGATGAAGCCGCCGCCGTAGGTGGACGCGTCCGCCGGGTAGCCGAAGGTGTGGGCGATGGCGCCGGCCCGCGACTCGTCGGCGGGCACCTCGACCAGCTCCTTGATCCCCAGCGCGTAGGACTGCGGGCGCCGGCCCTGCAGCCCCTTGCGGGCGATCAGCCGGTCGGTCAGGATGCCGCAGCCACCCTCGCCGAGCACCACGACCTTGGCCCGCACCTCCTCGCCCGGGGTGTGGCTGGTCTTCGGCTCGCCGTGGTGGTCGAGCCCCTTGGCCCCGGTCCGCACGCCGATCACCCGGCCGGCGTCGTCCTCCAGCAGCTCGGTCGCCGCAAAGCCGGGGTAGATCTCCGCCCCCTCCCGCTCGCACAGCTGCGCGAGGTACTGCGTCACCTTGGTCAGCGAACCGACCGGGAAGCCGTGCGACTGCATCATCGGCGGCACCCACGGGATCTTCACCGCCCGCCGCTCGCCGAGCAGCATGTGGAACGCCTCGCTGGTCACCGCCGCCTCCACCGGCATCTTGGCGATCTCCTCCTCGGTCAGCAGGCCGGTGAACCCGCTCATGTCGAACACCGCGCCGGACAGCACGTGGCTGCCCACGCTGCGGCCCTTCTCGAGGATCGTCACGCGCGGCGCCGGCTTGCCCCGCGCCTTGAGGGTGCGCAGCAGCGCCAGCGCCGTCGTCAGCGAGGCGACGCCCGCCCCCACGCACAGGATGTCGGTGTGGATCGGCTGGTTGGTGGTGGTTGGCATGGTGGACAATCTCGCCGGGGTTCAGCTGGCGGCCGGCACCGCGGCCCGCCGGCCCGCGCGCGCCTCGAGCGCCCCGATCAGCTGCGGCAGGATCTCGAACAGGTCGCCGATCACCCCGAGGTCGGCGACCCCGAAGATCGCCGCGTTCGGGTCGCGGTTGACCGCGATGATGGTGTCGGCGCCGCGCATCCCCTCCAGGTGCTGGATCGCGCCGGAGATGCCGAACGCCAGGTAGAGCTTGGGCGCCACGGTCTTGCCCGTCTGCCCCACCTGGTGCGCGGCCGAGATCCAGCCGGAGTCGACGCAGGCGCGCGACACGGCGACCACGCCGCCTAACAGGTCGGCCAGTTTCCTGAGCAGGGCGAGGTTCTCGGCCTTCTTGAGGCCGCGGCCGCCGGCGACGATGACCTCGGCCTCGGCGATGTTGACGCCGGCGGCGGCGGGCTCGGCCCTGACGATGCGGGTGCCGGGCTTGGGGAGTTTGAGGGCCTCGAGCAGGGTTTCGCCGGCGCGTTTGGGGTCCGGGGGGGACATCTTGAACACCTTGGGGCGGACGGTGGCGAGCTGGGGCCGGTGGTCCGGGGTCATGATCGTCGCCATGATGTTGCCGCCGAACGCCGGGCGGGTCTGGTGCAGCAGGTGGCTGTCCTTGTCGATCGACAGCGCGGTGCAGTCGGCGGTCAGGCCGGTGCGGGCGCGCACGGCGACCTTGGCGAAGAACGCGCGTCCGACGGCGGTGGCGCCGGCGAGGATGACCTCGGGCTTGTGCCTGGCGATCAGCTGGTTGAGGGCGTCGGTGTAGACGTTGGGCTCGTAGTCGGCGAGTTCGGGCTGGTCGACGATGTAGACGCGGTCGGCGCCGGCGGCGATCAGGTGCGGGGCGGAGTCGGTGACCTGGTGGCCGAGCACGACGGCGGCCAGTTCGCAGCCGCGGTCGTTGGCGAGCCGGCGGCCGGTGGCGAGCAGTTCGTAGGCGACCTCGCGCACCTTGCCGTGGTGTTGTTCGGCGAACACCCAGATGCCCTTGTAGTCCTCGATGTTGGGGGTGGGCGAGCCGGCCACGGCGGTGGCGGAGATCGCGAGGAACGGGCAGGAGTTGATGCAGGTGTTGCAGGCGCGGCACTCGTCGCCTTTGACCACCGCGAGCTTGCCGTCCATGAACAGGGCGTCGAACGGGCACGCGGTGATGCACTTCTTGCAGCCGCGGCACTTGTCGGGGTCGATGAAGATTGGTGCGTCGGCCATGGTTTATGCGACCCCCTTCTCGTGCAGCAGGTTGACGATTGCCTGGACCGCGGCGGACGGCTGCTCGCGGCCGTCCATGCGGGTGCCGCCGGTCTTGGTGGGCGGCGCGAAGATCTTGACCACCTTGGTCGGGGAGCCGCTCAGGCCGCACATGCCGGCGGCGGCCTCGACGTCGTTGGCGCCCCAGCGCGGGATGGCGGTGCGTTTGGCCTGCATCCATCCGCCGAGGGTGGAGAACCGGGGCGTGGCGGCCTCCTTGACCACGGTCATGACGGCGGGCATGCGGCCCTCGATCACGTCGATGCCGTCGTCCATCAGGGTTTCGACGGTGAAGGTCTTGCCGTCGATGTGGATGGACTTGACATAGGTGACCAGCGGGAAGCCGAGGAACTCGGAGACGCCGGGGCCGACCTGCGCGGTGTCGCCGTCGATCGCCTGCTTGCCGAACAGCACCAGGTCGGGCTTGGCGTTGACCTTGCGGATGGCCTGGGAGATCGCGTACGAGGTGGCCAGCGTGTCGGCGCCGGCGAACGCGCGGTCGGTCAGCAGCACGCCGTCGTCCGCGCCGCGGGCCATCGCCTCGCGCAGCACCACCTCGGCCTGCGGCGGGCCCATCGAGACGACGGTGACGCGGGCGCCGTGGGCGTCCTTGAGCCGGAGCGCCTCCTCGAGCGCGTATTCGTCGAAGGGGTTGATGATGCTCTCGACCCCCTCGCGCATCAGGGTGTTGGTTTCGGGGTTGATACGGACGTTGGTCGTATCGGGGACCTGCTTGACACAAACGACGATATGCATGGATCTCGCTGGCGATTGACCGCTGGCACGAGCCGGTCAGGCCGGGGCGGAGTCCACGAACCCGACGAGCGTCATGGGATGAAACCAAGCGACTCCTAGCGCAATCCCCGCCCCGATCAAGCGCCGAATCCCCGCGCGCCCGCGCGCGGCCGGTGCGGTTGGCGCGCAACAGCCTGCCGCGGGCGCGCAATCCGCGCGCGTCCAACGGGCCCCTCAGCCCCCGCCGCCGGCGCGGGCCGGGTGGCGGAAGTGCAGCCACAGCAGGATGGCGCCGGTCAGCGCATAGGTGGCGGCGAAGTCGGGTGCGGCCATCCAACCGAAGTGGTTGCGCACGCCGGCCTCGGTGAGCGTGTAGGCGTGGATCAGGCCGGTGGCGGACAGGGCGGCGCCGGCGAACATCCAGCAGGCGGCGTGGAGGAACCTGCGCTCGATCAGGAAGACCATCGTTGCCGAGAGCACCATCGAGACCAGGATGAACCCCTGGCTGAGGGCCACCACCCCCTTGATGTAGAGGTCCACGCCGAACTTGTCCCAGCAGGCGAACAGGCTGCTGCCGGCCACGCGCAGGGAGGTCTCCACCTGCAGCAGCACCCACGAGGCGAACGCCGGGATGAGCCCGAGGGCCACGGCCAGGGCGTGCTGCTTGGGGATTTCCTGGAACGCCTGGGCGGTGATGATGATGGCGATCCACAACAGGATCCCGAGCGTGCACTCGATCGGGATGACCTTCAGGATCAGCGGCAGCCCGCCCATCAGGCACAGCAGCGTGATGGCCACCCCGTTGACGATCGAGTAGCCGGCGCGCGCGCCCATCGCCTTCCACCCGGGGTGGCCGATGTAGATGGTGGTGGGGAACGGGCTGCCGAAGCAGGCGGCGACCAGCGACCCGAGGCCGTTGGCGAGCAGGGACGGGCGGGTGGCGTAGCGGTCGCCGGCGGCCTCGGCGCTCTCGAGGTTCTGCAGCGCCCCGATGACGTTGAACAGCCCCATCGGGAAGATCACTGCCAGATAGCCCCAGCCGACCGGCGAGGTGAGCAGCGCGAACAAGTCGTGGTGCACCCACCGCGGGGCCATGATCCGGAACGCCCAGGGCTCGTCGGGCGTGGTGAACGAGGCCAGCCCGAGGCCCCTGAGGGCCCACGCCATGGTCACCCCGACGACCACCGCGAGGAAGCCGCCGGGCAGCGCCAGCGGCCACCTGATGCGCGACGCGTAGGTGGCCAGGATGAGCATCATCGGCAGGATGGCGATCAGCGGGGAGGCGAAGATCTGGAGCACGAAGCCCATCGCGATGAAGGTGATGGCGATCCCGGCCAGGGCCGACAGCAGGGCGGCGCGCGGGGTGTGGCGGCGCAGCCAGTCGCCGACCAGCGCCCCGGCGCTCTCCATCACCCCGGAGACCAGGGTGGCGAACAGGCCGGCCTGCCATGCCAGGCGGTGGTCGCCGGTCTCGCGCGCCACCGGCGCCATGATCAGGAACACGTAGGCGACGAGGCTGGGGGTGTTGATGCCGTAGGGCAGGGCGGTGGTGTCCCGGCGCCCGCTGCGCAGCGCCACCACCCGCGCCTGCCAGCCGTAGAACAGGTTGCCTAGCAGGATCGAGACCGCGGCGCCGGGCAGGATCGTGCCGGTCACCAGCGCGGCGGGGAAGCCGCAGACCGAGCGGCACAGTACGCCGATGAGCATCAGCTGGAGCAGGTTGTCGATGAACAGCCCGCAGAAGCCGTCGAGGTCGCCCCGCACGAACCACGGCTCGCGCGACCGGAGGGCGGCGAGCCATGCATTGTTGGAAGTGGCCGGGCGGGCGGGCACGGGTCAGAAACGGATGGCGAGGGTCCGCGGCCGCGCTTCGTTGGCGAAGCGGATCCACAGCAGCCGGTCGGCCGCGGAGTGGGTGATGCCCGCGACCGGCTGGCCGTCGAGCACCACCGCGCGCGGCGGGTCGGGGGCGGCGAACAGCATCACCGCGCCGGTGCGCCCGACGCCCTCCACGGCGAACGCCAGCGAGCGGGCGGTGGATTCGGTGGCGAGCGCCTTGCAGGCCGCGGCCAGCAGCTGCGGCTGCGGGCCCGCGGCGGCGGCGAGGTCGCGCAGGAACCAGCGCTCGCCCGGCCGGATGGCCACGCCGTCGAGCACGCGCAGTTCGGGGTCGAACAGGTTGACGAACCGGCCCTGCAGCACCTTGGGCTCGCCGGGGACCGACTCGTCCAGCCCGGCGGCGACGACGTATGGCCCGCGGCGCAGCACGAGGTGGTTGGTTTCCCGCCACGGCACGTTCGCGCGCGCCGCCGCGCGGCGGGCGAGGGCCGCGACGCACTCGTCCCCCGCGGCGTCGTCCGCGAGCCGCACCGGGTTGCGGCGCAGCCAGACCAGCCAGCCCTTGCCGCAGCGCCGCTCGACCGGTTCCTGCGCCGCGCCCGGGGCGGCGCCGGCGCCGGCGGCGAGCTGTTGGGCGTCGGCGGCGGCGCCGAGCTGTTGGAACAGGTGCTCGCGCGGCGTGGGGTGGCTGCGCCCGTCGCTGTTCCACCATTCGGTCACGCGGAGGTAGGGGTCGGAGTCGTCGTCGCACACCACCAGCACGCCGCCGCGCCGGACCCACGCGGCGAGGTGGGTGTGGACGTCCGCGGCCAGCGGCTTCATCCCGTGATAGGTCAGGAACAGCACCCGCAGGCCGTCGAGGCAGTGCGGCAGGGTCACGTTCTCGAGCTGCACCGGCGCCACCGGCAGGCCGCGCTTGAGCAGCGGCAGGGCCAGCCCGTAGACGTTGCCCAGGTGCTCGTCGCCCGGCACCGGGTCGCCGCGCTGGAACATCAGCGAGTCGCTGACCAGCAGGCCCACGCCGGTGGTGCCGCAGTCCCACTCGAAGTGCTTCTGGCGCAGGTCGTTGAGCGCGTTCATCACCGTCTGCAGCTCGGTGGCGTAGGCCGGCGGGATGCCCTGCCGGCGGCCCCCCCGGGCGGACCGTGGGTAGCGGCCGCGGAACACGCGCTCGGGCCACGGCGCCACCTCGTAGCGCCACACCTCCGGCTGCAGCAGCGACGCCACCAGGGTGGACTCCCAGTTGCGCCGGTAGTCGTCCCAGTCGTGGTCCGGGTTGTCCTCGACCGGGTCGTTGAGGTACCAGATCCGGCGCCCGGTGGCGCGGACCAGGTTCTGCATCGCGCCGTATTCCAGGAACGCGGTCTCGAAGGTGCGCTCGCGCACCCGCCCGCGATATTTGTTAGGAGTGCGCGCGGTGCCGGTCCACACCTGGGCGATGTAGCCGTCGCAGCCGTCCAGCCGCGCCAGGCTCGACTCCGGGCTCACGATCTCCCACGCCGCGTAGTTCAGCAGGCTGTGCGTCGGCACGTAGCAGCGCACCCGCCGGCCGGTGCGCCGGTTGTGGTCCTGCACGTGGTCGAAGACCTGCTGCAGCGCGCGCCGGTAGAGGAAGTACTTCAGCTTCGAGGCGCGCCACTGGGCGTCCACCGACGCGTGGGGGGGCTGCCACGGCGCGCCATAGTGCGCCTGCCACTCGCGCTTGAAGCCCTCCGAGTAGCCGGCGTTCACCCAGAACTCCGGCTCCTCGAGGTGGATCGCCTCGGCGCCGGCGTCCAGCGCCCGCTGCACGCCCGTGCACAGGAACCTGCCGAAGCTGGTGCTCGGGCACATGTAGTAGACATCGCCGCCGTGGCTGCTCTTGCGCCCGTCGCTGACCGTCTGCGCCTCGTCCTCGTGGTTGACGCCGTCGAAGCGGCCGTAGAGGTAGTCCTGATAGGAACCCCACGAGACGCCGGTCATGACGTGGATCCGGTAGCCGCGGTCGCGCCAGCTGCGGATCCGCTCCGGGAGCCCGGCGTCGATGCCGTAGACGATCGCCACGTCGGAGCGCAGGTTCCCGGGTTCGCTCCACGGCTCGCTGGTCTGGAAACAGGTGCGCTCGAGGCGCTGGTCCGGATCGGGCGGAAACGCCGGCGGCGGCCCCGCCGGCGCCGCCGCCATCCCCACGGCAAGCACGATCCCCGCCCAGCGCGCCCCACCAGCCACCTTCCAACACGGGAAGGGCAACCCACCGATCACAGCCATGCACCGAGGGTAGAAAGCCGACCCGCCGCGTCAAGGGGCCTGACCGGCCGCCACCCACCCCACACCGCACCGCCCCGCCACCCCTTGCCAACGGCCGCCGGCCGGCAGGTCGGTTCTTTTGTGCGGATAGATGGCAAGGTTGAAAAATCAGTAAAGCCTTACTTCATGGTTGTCCCATCCCCCTGATTTCCAGTCGGTTGCGCCATCCCCTGCGGTTCGCGGTTAGGGCATCGGGTTGCCCTCTTGACGGTTGTGGCGGGTGCCGGGCACTCTCCGCGCGCTCCCCCCGTCATGAAAACACCGCTGGTATGCCTGATGGTCGGCTTGTTGGTTGGCGCGACGTCCCGGTCCGGGGCGCAGGCGCTGGAGGCAACGTTTCTCGGCTATGGCCCGAGCCTGGCCACCCAAGGGGTGGTGGACGGCGACTTCGCGGTGGGCGGGCCGGCGGGGGAGTTGTTGTTCGACGGCTTTTCGGGGTTTTCGGTCGACCCGTTCCAGGCCTTGCAGCTCAGCGAGGCGGTGCTGTTCACGATCCAGGATGCGGCGACGCTGGCGGAGATCGGGGCGGTGCAGCGGATCGTCGGCGGGTATGGCGCGTCGGGGCGGACCGGGCTCGATGCCGCGGGCGCGCAGTGGGCGATCTGGGAGGCGGTGTTCGACGGCACGACCAACCCGACCTTCCTGACCGGCTCGGTGCGCCTGCAGGATCCGGACTCGGCGGTGGCGCAGCGGGCGCTCGACTACCTCGCCAACCTGGCGGGCCTGCCCGAGGTGCCGGTGCTCTATCTGACCAGCCCGACCCGGCAGGACCTGATCGCGGCGGTGCCGGAACCGGCGGCCGTGGTGCTGGCGGCCGGCGCGCTCGGGTGGCTCGGGCTGCGGCGGCGGCGCTGACCGGCCGGCCCCCGCGCCCGTGGGCGGCGGCACTTTCCCCGCCCCGGCCGCTTGATTGGCTCGACCAGCCGCGGGCCAGCCGCTAGTTTCGCCCTCGCCCGCTGCCGCCGGTTCCGCCTTCCGCCTCCGTTCCATGCGTCCCGTGCTCCTGCCACTGTTGCTGCTCGCCCTGCCGGCGGGTGTCCCGTCGGGCGCCCAGGAGCTGGCCAGCGCGACGGTGCCCAAGGTGGTCATCCCGACCACCGGCAGCATCGTGCCGAGCGGCCGGGCGCTGCCGGCGCCGGCGCCGCTGCTGCGTCCCGCCAGCCAGCCGGGGCTGCGTTCCCTCTATCCGTGGCGGCTGGCGATCACCGCCACCGTCTTCTGGGTCGGTGAGCGGCCCGGCCCCAACAACCCGACGCCCAACACGGCGTCGTCGTGGGACGGCGCATGGAAGACCAGCTTCGGCGGCTACGACGACCCGGATCCAGCCAACCGGATTGCCGACTTCGCCACCGGCGACTTCCGCCCGCGGGGGTTCGTTCCGAAGCTCAATCCGTTCTACGTGGCGCTGCCCTACAACGACAAGCTGGGCAGCGGCTACAAGCCGGAGGCCGCGCGGGTCGTCCCGTGGTTCACCCGCTGCCGGCCCGCCGACGGCGGCTCGGTGCTGCGCGGGCGCTGGATCCAGATCCACCGCAACGGCCGCGACTGCTACGCCCAGTGGGAGGACTGCGGGCCGTGGGTCACCGACGACTGGCGCTACGTCTTCGGCAACGCCAAGCCGAAGAACCGCAGCAACGGCGGCGCCGGCATCGACATCTCGCCCGCGATCCGCGACTACATGAGGCTCCGCTCCGGCCAACAGGTCCACTGGCGCTTCGTGGAGGACGCGCAGGTTCCCTACGGCCCGTGGAAACGCTACGGCCGCCAAGCCGGGGTCAACCCGGGCGGCCCCGACGTCGAGGCCCAGCGCCGCTACCTCGACTACCTCCGGCAACTGCGCGACCAACAGTACCGCCGCAAGTCGGCCCGCGAGCTGCAATACTAGGAACGGCTGCCGGGCGGGCGCCCCGCGGCGGCCGCGCGCCTTTCCCCCTTGCTTCCCGCGCCGCGCTGCTCGCTACTGCTGCCGCCATGCCCCCGCGCCGATCGTTCGTCGTCCGGATCATCCTCTACCCGGTGCTGCTGCTGTGCCTGGCCGCCGACCTGTTCTGGTTTCATGGCCCGTTCCACCGGCTGCTGTTCCGCGGCGATCCCGGCGGCGCGGAGGCGGTCGCGGCGGCCAAGGCCCGCGGCGAGGTGGCGCGGGTGTTCCAGCACCCGATCCTCGTCGGCCAGTTGGAACGGGCGGTGGCCGACCGGCTGCGGCGCGAGGGCCGCGCGCCCGGCCAGCTCAGCGCGGCCCAGCTCCGGGTGGTCCGCTATGCGGCGCTCAACGAGCTGATCGACCACCAGTTGCTGCGGGTCAAGACCAAGGCGAACGCGGTCGAGGTGCCGGTCACCGGGGCGGAGATCGAGGCCGAATACGACCGCTTCGCGCGGCAGTTCGAGGGCCCGGAGGAACTGGCCGCCGCACTCGCCGCGCAGGGGATCTCGGGCGACACCGAGCTGCGGATCCGCCTCGCCGGCCGGCTCCAACAGGAAAAGTACCTCGAGTCCCGGGTCGGCCCGCCCGCCGCCGTCTCGGAAACCGACGCCCGGCAGTGGTACGACGCGCACCGCGACCGGTTCGTGCGCCCGGAACGGGTCAAGGCCCGGCACGTGTTCATCGCCACCCTCGAGCGCGACCCCGCCGAGGCCGAGCAGCTGCTCGCCGCGGCGCTCGCGCGGATCCGGGCCGGCGAGGCCGCGTTCGCCGCGGTGGCCGCCGAGCTGAGCGAGGACGAGCGGAGCAAGCACCACGGCGGCGACCTCGGCTGGTTCGCGCGCGCGCGCCTGCCGGCCGACTTCACCGCGGCGGTGTTCGCGCTGCCGGACAAGCAGCCGGCACTGGTGCGCACCAAGCTCGGCTGGCACCTCGTCGAGGTGCTCGAGCGCAAGGCCGCCGAACCGGTCCCGTTCGAGGAGGCCCGGCCGGAACTCACCGCCGCCCTCGAAACCGAGCGCCGCCGCCACGCACTCCAGCAGTTCCGCGACGGCCTGCGCCGGATGGAACGCCAGCACATCCACGTCTACCGCGCCGTGATCGACGCACTTTGAGCGGCCCTGGGCGGCCCGCCCGAAAACCGTTCCCAAGCCGGCCCCACCCACCCCCGCCGGCCCGGCTCACTCACTAAAGGAGTGTCCTTTTATCTGGGCGGCGTTGTGTCTTGTGTGTCTCACTCACTAAAGGAGTGTCCTTTTATCTGGGCGGCGTTGTGTCTTGTGGCGCGGTTTTTCATGGTCATCGGGCGCGGGGCGTTGTCCGCTGCGGGGGTGAGCACGAAACGCAAGGCCGCCGCCGGGCCCCGGGTCGGGATTGTGATGGGCAGCGACTCGGACTGGCCGAAGATGAAGCCCGCCGCCGACGCCTGCGCCGAGTTCGGCATCGCCGTCGAGGTGCGCGCGATCTCGGCCCACCGCAATCCGGCCGAGGCCGCCGACTACGCCCGCTCCGCCGCCGGCCGCGGCCTGCGCGTGCTGATCGCCGGCGCCGGCCTGGCCGCCCACCTGCCCGGCGTCCTCGCCAGCATGACCACCCTGCCGGTGATCGGCGTGCCGGTTGCCGGCGGCGCACTGCAGGGGATCGACGCCCTGCTCTCAATCGTCCAGATGCCCCCGGGCGTGCCGGTCGCCACGGTCGCCATCGACGGCGGCCGCAACGCCGGCCTGCTCGCCGTCCAGATCCTCGCCACCGGCGATCCCGCGCTGCGCCGGCGCCTCGCCGCCGGCAAGCAGGAGCTGGTCAGGTCCGCGCGTGCCCGCGACCGCAAGCTGGCCCAGGCGATCGAGCGGGAAAGCCGCCAAGGGTGACGCGGGGCGACCCGCCGCGGCCAAGCGTGGCAGCGCGGCATTCCTGACCACCACCCCCCTTGAAATTGGGCGGGCAGCCCCCCCGGCCACCCGCCCGCTGGGATGAATCGGCAGCGCCGATCCGGCGTCACTTGGGCGCCTTCACGTCCGGCGTGGCGTCGGTATCCCAGACAGTGTCTTCGCCGGTCTCGAACAGCGTCTTGCCGCCCGGCAGGAGAACCTTGCCCTGGTTGCTGCTGGTGCCGATCTGGTTCTGCTTCACCGAGTTGTCGATGCGCAGATAGACCGCACGGCCGTTGTACGGGGTCTCGTTGAAGTTCGGGTCATCCCCGCCCTGCGAACCCGGGTCCAGCGGCGCAACCACCAGCGGCCGGCCACCGTTGTCGGAGGTCGACATTGCCTCGTCGCCGCTGAGCATCACGTAGCCGAACCCGCACTCGCCGGCTTCCAGGATCTTGGCCGGGCTGTTGATCACGTTGTCGGGCTTCTTGTTGCGGCGGGTGCCGCCCTTGGCGTAGAAGATTTCCTCCGAGTTGGTGATCCCGCCGGCGATCAGCAACCCGAGCAGGTCGTTCGAGTTGTCGCCGCCGGAGGCGTTCTGGAACCGCTCCTGGTTCTCCTCGCGGATCTGCTGCGAGGGGAAGCTGCCGAACTCGTCCTCGAACGCGAACATGAACACCCCCAGGTTGCGGAGGTTGTTCGTCGCCTCGGTCAGGTCGGCGCTCTTCTTCGCCCGCAGGATGGCCGGCGTGGCCAGCCCCGCGAGCGCGGCAATGATGGCGATCACGACCAGCAGCTCCACCAGCGTGAAGCCCCCGGCGCGCCTTCTAACATGCATGTTGGTCATCGGATGTTGGTTCTATGGTTCGGGTTTGGTCTGGGTATGGTTGGCCAATCGGCCGTTCGTTTGCGGCCACGGCGTCGGCCTGACGCCACGGTCACGGGTTAAGATAGGACGCCGGCGCCGCGCGGCAAGGGGAAATCGCGCGGAAATCACGCGGCCCGGCGTCGGCGGCGGCGGATGGCGGGCCGGGGCGGTCAGGGTTTCCGAAACGCCTCCTCGAGCGCGCGGAGGGCGGCTGCGTCGGGGCGGTCGGCGGCGAGGATTGCCTCGCGCTGGGCGGCGCACAGGGTGGAGATGCCGGCGCGGCACAGGTCGAGCATGGCGGCCATCTGGTCGGCGGAGAACACCGCCTCCTCGCCGGTGCCCTGGACCTCGACGAACTCGAGCTGCTCGGTCATGACGACGTTGAAGTCGACCGCCGCGGCGCGGTCCTCGGCGTAGTTGAGGTCGAGCACCGATTCGGCCTCGGTGACGCCGGCGGAGACCGCGGCGACCAGCATGCGGAGCGGGAAGTCGCGCAGCTTGCCCTCCGCCAGCAGGCGGTTGAGGGCGATCGCCAGCGCGACGCAGCCGCCGGTGATCGAGGCGGTGCGGGTGCCGCCGTCGGCCTGCAGGACGTCGCAGTCGACCCACAGCGTGCGCGGGCCGAGCTTCGCCAGGTCGGTCACCGCGCGCAGCGAGCGCCCGATCAGGCGCTGGATCTCGGACGAGCGGCCGTCGAGCCGGCCGCGGGCGATGTCGCGCGGCTTGCGCTCGAGGGTCGAGTAGGGGAGCATGCTGTATTCGGCGGTGATCCAGCCGCCCTCGACGCGCTGGGCCTTCATCCAGCGGGGGACGTCCTCCTCGACGGTGGCGGCGCAGATCACGCGGGTATCGCCGAAGGACACCAGCACTGAGCCGGCGGCATGGGGGGCCACGCCGGGCACCATTGAGATCTCGCGGAGCTGGTCGGGTCGACGTCCGTCGGGGCGCTGCATGCCCGCAGTGAACCCGGCGGCGGCCAAGTTCCAAGTGAAAAGGGCCGGGGCGGTCGGCCGCGGGGGGGGCGTCTCACGGGAGCCGCGGGAACTTCGAGAAATCCGGCGGGCGTTTTTCGAGGAAGGCGCGTTTTCCCTCCCTGGCCTCCTCGCTGAGGTAGTAGAGCAGGGTGGCGTTGCCGGCGAGGTCCAACAGCCCGAGCTGGCCGTCGCAGTCGGCGTTGAGGGCGGCCTTGAGGCAGCGCAGGGCGAGCGGCGAGTGGGCGAGCATCTCGCGGCACCAGGCGAGGGTTTCCGCCTCGAGGCGGGCGAGCGGGACGACGGTGTTGACGAGGCCCATGGCGAGCGCCTGTTGGGCGTCGTACTGGCGGCACAGGAACCAGATCTCGCGGGCCTTCTTCTGGCCGACGACGCGGGCGAGGTAGGACGAGCCGAGGCCGCCGTCGAACGAGCCGACCTTCGGTCCGGTCTGGCCGAAGCGGGCGTTGTCGGCGGCGATCGTCAGGTCGCAGACGACGTGGAGCACGTGGCCGCCGCCGATGGCGTAGCCGGCGACCATGGCGACGACCGGCTTGGGCAGGCTGCGGATCTTCTTCTGGACGTCGAGGATGTTGAGGCGGGGCACGCCGTCCTCGCCGAGGTAGCCGCCCTCGCCGCGGACGCGTTGGTCGCCGCCGGAGCAGAACGCCTGGTCGCCCTCTCCGGTGAGGATGACGACGCCGACGTGGGGGTCGTGGTGGGCGAGGTCGAGCGCGGCGAGCAGCTCGTCGACGGTGAGCGGGCGGAACGCGTTGCGGACCTCGGGGCGGTTGATCGTGATCTTGGCGATCCGGCCCTCGTCGGTGGTCTCGTAGCGGATGTCCTGGAACTCGCGGGCGGCCGTCCACATGGCGGCGGCAGTGTGGCCTAGGCCGACCACGGCTCAAGGAATTCCATCACTGCGGCGGCGAACGCGACGGGGGCCTCCCACGGCACCCGGTGGCCGGCGTCCGGGGCGACCCACAGGCGGCCGTTGGGCAGCGCCGCCACGGCGCGTTCGGCGAGGGCGAGGAACTTGCCGTCGCGCTCGCCGGCGACCCACAGCACGGGCGTGTGCAGGCCGGCGAGCCGGTCCCACAACGGCTCCTGGTTGCCGAGCGACCAGTCGATGAACCCGCGGGCCACCTCGCGGCGGCGGGCGACCAGCGCGTGGCGGTCGAGCGGGCAGCCCACAAGGAGCGGCCGGGCGTTCCAGCGGGCGAGGAACGCGGGCCATTCGGCCTCGTTGGCGAGCATCGCCCAGGCGGCATCCGCGGCGCGGCGGGAGGCCCGTTCGCCGGCGTCTTCGAGCCCCGGGTGGGCGGACACGATCACCGCCGCGTCCCACGGTCCGGTCGCGGGGTGGAGCAGCCCGTGGAGGGCGAGCCGGCCGCCCATCGAGTAGCCGATCAGCACGCGTGGCGAGCCGCCGGGCGGGCGGGCGAGGACGTTGAGCAGGCGGCCGAACTCCCACATCGGCAGCGGCGGGCCGGCGAGCAGGCGCCACAGGTCGAGCGGCCGCACGATCGCGCCGGTTGCGACCAGCCGGGTGGCCAGCGGCTGCCAGTCGGCCGGTTCGCCCACTGCGCCGTGGAGGCACCAGAGTTCGGGCGGGCCGTTGTTCACCGTGGCGCCAGGAGGTCGACGCCGAGCATGCAGACATCGTCGTCGAAGTGGTCGGTCTGCGCGCGCCCGAGCACCTCGGCCACGACCTGGTCGAGCGCCTGTTGGAGCGGGATCCCGCAGCGGGCGCCGAGGGCCTCGACCAGCCGGTCCTCGCCGAACGCCTCGCCGCCCGCGGTCTCGGCCTCGACGAGGCCGTCGGTGAACAGCACCAGCCGCCGCACCTGGTCGAGCGGCAGCGCCACCGCGGGGAAGTCGGCGGCCGGCAGCAGGCCGAGCGCGGGGCCCTTCTGGCCGCGGTCGAAGCCGAGGCGCCAGATGCCGGCGGGTCCGCAGCCGATGGCGGCCGGGTGGCCGGCGTTGGCGCAGCGGAGCACGCCGAGGTCGAGGTCGACCACGGCATAGAAGGCGGTCACGAAGATCGTCACCTCGGCGCGGCCGAGGATCGCGTGCAGGCCGCTGTTGAGGCCGGCGAGGAACTCCTCCGGGACCGCGGCGCGGCCGCGCTCCTTTTCGACCAGCCCGCGCATCATCGCAACCACCAGTGCCGCGCGCACCCCGTGCCCCATCACGTCGCAGATCAGCAGCCCGACCTGGCGCGGGCCGATCGGCACCACCTCGTAGAAGTCGCCCGCCAGCCCGGAGGTTGGCACGTAGTGGGCGGCGAACTCGAGCCGCATGCCGTCTGGCGCGGCGAGCGTGCGGAGCGGCAGGGCGCCGACCGAGAGTGCCTGCTGGATCTCGCGGGCGAGCAGCAGTTCCTCCTCGTAGGCCTCGTTGCGGACCTTCAATTCGGCCGCCAGCAGGGCGCTCTGCTGCTGCGCCTCGACCAGTTCGGTGACGTCGCTGGACACCCCGAAGGTGCCCCGCACCGTGCCGTAGCGGTCGCGCCACGGGAACTTCGAGGTCAGCACCCAGGTGTCGGGCCGCCCGGGCCAGGTCTCCTTCTCGAGCATCCCGAGCATCGGCTCCCCGGTGTCGATGATCCGCCGCTCGTCGTCGGCCGCCTGCTGCCAGTGCTCGCTGGCGAAGAAGTCGCGGTCGTGCTTGCCGAGCAGCTGGCGGGCGTCGGCCAGGCCCATCCACGCGGCCATCCGGCGGTTGGCCAGCACGAACCGCGATTCGAAGTCCTTGAAGTAGACCTGCAGCGGCACGTTCTCGATCACCAGCCGCAGCAGGTGGCGCTCCTCCTCGAGCTGGCCCTCGGCGTTCTTGCGCCGCGAGATGTCGATCATCGAGCCGGCGATCCGGCGCGCCGCGCCGGTGCGGTCGCGCACCACGGTGCCGCGGATCCGCAGCCAGCGCCAGCTGCCGGCGCCGGTGCGCACCCGGCAGTCGATCGCCAGCAGTTCCGGCCCGCCGGGGGCGAGCACGCCGGCCAGGGCGGCGGCGAATTCCTCCCGGTCGTTGTCATGGAGCGCCGTGTGGGGCACCAGGAACAGGTTCGGGGCGTTGGCCATGCCGCATTCCAGGAACTCGAGGATCCGCCGCGAGTAGTAGATCTCCGGCCGCCCCACCCACCAGTCCCAGACCCCCTCGTTGGACGCCCGCAGGGCGAGCTCGAGGCGGTCGCCCAGCCCCTCGTGCCCGGATTGCTCCCCGTCGCCGCTCATGGCCCTGATACAAACGCCGGATCGCCCGCCGGTTCAACCCGTTTTCCCCGCCGGCCCGCGAATCGGCGCCCGGCCGCCCGCTGCCGCGCGCCGCCGCGCACTGTCCGCTTGCGTGGCCACGTTAGACCGGCTATACCGGACCCGATGCACCGTCTGCGGTCCAGTGCCTCGCTGCGCAACTTCCGGCTGGCGGTGCTGCTGATGTTCCTGTTCGTGGCGGCGCTGGCCGGGTTCGTCGGGCTCGGGGCGGCGGTGGTGCTGGCGGGCCGGTCGCAGCTGCTGAACGCGTTTCTGGGCGCGGCGGCGCTGGTGCCGCTGCTGTGGGTCGCCTACCTGTCGATCGGCCTGCGGGCGCGCTGCCCGTTGTGCATGAACCCCCCGCTGGTGCCGCGGCACTGCCAGAAGCACCGCAACGCGCGCACCAGCCTCGGCAGCCACCGGCTGCGGGTCGCGCTGGAGATGATCTTCAGCGGCCGGTTCACCTGCCCGCACTGCGGCGAGACGACCGCGATGGAGGTGCGGGAGCGCCGGCACCGGCGCCGGTGAGCGGCGGGCCGGCGCGCGCTGCGCGCGGTCACGTCCAGTCGACCGCGACCTGTTGGACGCGCCCGTCGCGGTCGGCGTACTTCACGTGGCCGTGGCGGACGCCGAACTCGTGCACCAGCATCGTCGCCTTGACGTCGTAGGCGCAGTACTCGGCGATCTTGAGCAGCGGCTCGGGGCGCCCGGTGCGGCGGTGTTCCCGCCACCACTTGAGCGCCTCCTGGCCGTCGGCCAGCTTGCCCACGCCGAGGGTGGCGGTGGCCACCGTGCCCAGCCCGATCCGCCGCCCGAGCCGTCCCTCGAGGTCGAGCAGCAGGTCGAGGTTGAGCGTCTGCGAGGCGAGGTCGAGGATCGTGTAGCCCTGCAGCACCGGGTAGTCGAACTGCACGTGGTTGTAGCCGACGACGAGGTCGGCGCGCACCAGTTGCCCGACCAGCTGGTCGAGGTCGGCCTCGCGGAACAGCTGGTAGCTGTTGGACCGGGTGCTGAACGTCGCCGCCACCGAGACGCCCATGCCGGCCTTGTTGTGGCTGCCCCCGACGTCGCCGAAACTCCGCTGGGTCTCCAGGTCGAAGTAGACGATGTCGCGCATGCCGCGGCCAGCCTAGGACGCCCGCGGCGAAGGGCAAAGCCCAAAGCGCGGCGGGCAAGGCGCACCGTGGCCCGGGCCCCCCTCGGTGCCATCCGCCCGCTCACAGGTTGCGCAGCGACCGGGCGGCGTCGCAGCGGGCGGCGGGGACGGCGGGGACGAGCGCGGCGAGCGAGCACAGGGCGAGCGCGCCGAGGCAGATCCACAGGTGTTCGGCCGGGTTGACGTGGGCGGGGATCGAGTCGAACCCGTGGAACGAGGCGGGGAACGGGTCGAAGCCGAGGACGTCGCGCAGCAGCCAGTGGACCTGCCCGCGGAAGTGGATCACCAGCCGGCCGAGCAGCACGCCGAGGGCGCTGCCGCAGGCGCCGACCACCATTCCCTGATAGAGGAAGACCCGCCCGACCTGGGCGGGGGTGGCGCCGAGGGCCTTCATCACCCCGATCTCGGTGCGCTTCTGGATGGTGACGGCGAACATCACGGCGCCCATCGAGAACGCGGAGATCAGGAAGATGAACGAGAGCACGAAGTACATCATCACCCGCTCGCGGGCGATCAGCGAGAACCACGCCTGGTACTGGTCCATCCAGGTGCCGGCGCGCCAGCCGGGCCGGCCGGCGGCGGCCAGCGCGGCGGTCACCCGCTCGCGGTCGAGGCCGACCCGGTAGGGGTCGGCGACGCGCAGGGCGACGCCCTGCACGGCGTCGCCGAGCCCGACGAGGTTCTGGCCGAGCGGGAGCGGCACGAACAGGTCGGGCGTCAGCACGTGCTGCGATGCCTGATAGATGCCGGTCACCACGACCTCCTTGGGCAGGACGATCTCGCGCAGGCCGCGCAGGATGTCGGCGTCCATCTTCTCGCGGTCGAGGGCGGCGAGCTGGTCGAGGTCGGCGGCGAGGGCGTCGGCGGTGCCGGCGGCGAAGCTCATCGTCTCGCGGGGTTCGTCCCAGGTGCCCTGCTGGAAGGTTTCGAGGATGTGGCCGAGGAGCTCCTCCTCGGCCTGGCGGACGTCCTGGTTGTAGATTGCGCGCAGGCCCTCGTAGACCGGCTCGACGGCGTCGCCGGGGGCGCGCTCGGGCTCGCCGCGGCGCCAGTTCGTTTCCAGCAGCGTGCGGAGTGCGGCCAGTTCGGCTGCGAACTCCTCGCGCACCGGGGGCCGCTCGGTGATCTCGTAGGCGCGCATCACCTCGTTGAGGTTGCGGGCGGAGAGCAGGCGCACGGTGTCGCCCGGCGCGAGCCCGAACTGCTCGGCGACGATCGAGGAGACCACCGCGCGGTCGTCGAGCCCGAGGTCGGCGGTGCTCGCCGGGTAGTCGTGCCGGTCGAGCATCGCCTCGATGCCGCGGACCTCGGCCGGGTTGCCGGTGTCGATGGCGCGGAACAGGACCGGCCGCCGGTAGCCCTGGAAGTCGAGCAGCAGGTTGTCCTGGATGAACGGGGCGGCGCTCTCGACCTGCGGCAGGCCGCGGAGGAACGCGGCGGTTTCGCGCCAGTCCTCGGCCGGGAGCGGCGCGTCGCCGTCCGGGGCGAACTCGACCAGCACGTGGGGCGTGAACCCGAGCAGGCGCGACTTGATCTCGCGTTCGAGGCCGGCCATGACCGCGAGCACGACGACCAGCACGAGCACGCCGAGCGCCACCCCGGCGAGCGAGATGAGGGTGATCAGGGCGAGCGTTGCCCGGCGGGGGTTGAGGTACCGCCAGGCGAGGAACAGGCTGAACTTGCGGCGCAGGATGGGGCTTGTCTACATCCCGGCCGCCGCCGCCGGCAACCCGCAATCGCCGGCGCGATCACCGCGGCGTGCGGCCCGGCTCAGCGCTTGCCCGGCACGGGGATGACCAGCACCGGGATCACCGCCCTGCGGACGATCCCCTCGGCCACGCTGCCCAGCAGCAGCGAGGCGACCAGGCTGTGGCCGTGGGAGCCGACGATCAACAGGTCGGCGTCGACCTGCCGCGCGTAGTCGTGCAGCGCCTGCAGCGGGCTGCCCTCGGCCAGCTCGACGGTGGTTGCGGGGCAGTCGGCCAGGCTGGCGGCGGCTTCCTGGAGCTTGGTGTGCGCCCGTTTGCGGGCCTCTTCCTGGAAGGTGTGGATGGCGGGAAACTCGTCGGGGGTGAATCCGTAGGCGGTGTAGGTCGGCTCGGGTTCCAGGACGTGGAGCAGGTGGAGGTCCGCCCCGAAGGCCCGCGCCAGCCTGGCGGCGGCTTCCAGAACGACCGGGGTGGCGTTTGAGAAGTCGAGTGCGGCGATGATCCGTTTCATGACCCCTCACCCTAACGCGGCCAGGCCGGGATTCAACCTAGAAAGGAAAATGCCGGACCACGGATTTCGCGGTTTACGCGGATTTCGGAGCGGCTTGGTTCCCCTCGCCTGTTCACCTGCCGGATGAATCCGCCATCCATCGCAACTCATTCAACATCCGTGCAATCCGCGCAATCCGTGGTTTTCATCCCCGAATCCAGGTTCAACGACAATCCCGGCCGGGGAATCGCGGCCGCCGGGCTCACCCGAGCGGCCGCAGCAGCTCGGCGAGGGTCGCCGCGTCGGGGGCGGCGGCGCGCGCGGAGTCGGCGAGCAACGCGGCCGCGAGCTCGCGCTTGGTCTGCTGGAGCTGGTGGATGCGCTCCTCGACGGTGCCGCGGCACAGCAGCTTGTGGACGAACACCGGCTTGTCCTGGCCGATCCGGTGGGCGCGGTCGGTGGCCTGGGCCTGGCTGGCGGGGTTCCACCACGGGTCGTAGTGGATGACGGTGTCGGCGGCGGTGAGGTTGAGGCCGGTGCCGCCGGCCTTGAGGGAGACGAGGAACACCGGAGCCTCGCCACGCTGGAAGCGCTCGACCAGCCGGCCGCGGTCCTTCGAGGCGCCGGTCAGCAGCAGATAGGGAACCCGCCGCCCCCGCAGCAGCTCCTCGATCAGCGCGAGCATCGAGGTGAACTGGGAGAACAGCAGGATCCGGCGGCCCTCGTCGAGCAGCGTGTCCAGCAGGTCGGCGAGCTCGGCGAGCTTGGCCGAGTCGTGGGCCGAGAACCCGCCGTGGGGCCCGGGACCGGGTTGTGGCGGCCCGGCGTGCCCGCCGAGCCGGACCAGGCGGGGGTCGCAGCAGATCTGGCGCAGCTTGAGCAGGGCCTCGAGGAAGACCATGCGCGAGCCCTCGATCCCGTGCGCGGCGATCGCGGCGCGGACCCGCTTGTCCATCGTGGCGCGGACCGTTTCGTAGAGGTCCTTCTGGGCGGTGGTCAGCTCGATCGAGTGGACGAGTTCGGTCTTGGGCGGCAGTTCGGTGGCCACCTGGTCCTTGGTGCGGCGCAGGATCAGCGGGGCGACGCGGCGCCGGAGCGCCTCGCGCCGGTCGGCGTCGTCGCGGCGCTCGATCGGCACCCGGAAGCGGCGGTTGAAGTCGGCCTCGCTGCCGAGGAAGCCGGGCATCAGGAAGCGCAGCAGGCTCCACAGCTCGCCGAGGTGGTTTTCCACCGGGGTGCCGGACAGGCACAGCCGCTGCCGGGCGTCGAGGCGGCACGCGGCCTGTGCCACCTTGGCCTGCGGGTTCTTGACGTGCTGGGCCTCGTCGAGGATCGCGAGGTGGAAGGCGAAGTCGCGCAGCTCCCCGATGTCCCGCTGGAGCAGCGCGTAGGAGGTGACCACCAAGTCGGCGTGGGGGATGGCGCGGAAGTAGCTGCGGCGGCGCGGGCCCTCGAGCACCAGCACCCGCAGCCCGGGCGCGAAGCGGGCGGCCTCGGCGCGCCAGTTCGGCACCACCGAGGTCGGGGCCACCACCAGCGACGGCCGGCCCTCGGTGCGGCCGGCCTCGTGCTCGGCGAGCAGGTGGGCGAGCGCCTGCAGCGTCTTGCCCAGGCCCATGTCGTCGGCGAGGATCCCGTGCAGCCCGTGGCGGGCTAGGAACTGCAGCCAGCGGAAGCCGGCGAGCTGATAGACCCGCAGCCGCGCGCGCAGGCCGCGCGGCAGCGGCGCGGCGGCGATGCCGTGGAAGTCGCGCAGGCCGGCGGCCAGCGCGGCGAGTCGGGGCGGCGGCTCGAGCGGCAGGTCGGCGGCCGCGCCGAGGGCGGCGGCGTCGAGCGGGTGGAGGCGCAGTTGGCCGCCGGCGTAGCGGCGCGGGTCGATCAGCGCCGCGAGGTGGCGCAGGATGGCGCGCATCCGGGCAACCGGCAGGCGCAGCGCGGAACCGTCGCGCAGGTGGAGCAGGATGTGGGCTGCGGCCGGGTCGGCGGCGGCCTCGTCGAGCGCCCCGCAGTCTAACAGGTCGGCGAGGATTGCCAGCAGGTCGAGGCGGCGGCCGCCGCACTCGAAGCCGACGGAGAGCTGGAACCAGCCGCCGTCCTCGCGCAGTTCGCAGCGGATCCGGTCGGGGTCGAGGTCGAGGTCGAGGACCTCGTGGCCGACATCGGGGGCGAACTCGACCGTCCAGCCGGCCTCGGCGAGGAGTTCGCGGCCGCGGGTTCGCAGCCACGGCCAGTATTCGGCCACGCTGACCTGCGCGGGGTTGGGGAACCAGATGCCCGCCTCGGGGGCGGGGCCCGGTTTTCCGCGGTGGCCGAAGGCCAGCAGGAACCGGAACCGCGGGTCGTCGGCCAGGCAGGCCAGTCCGAGCTGGTGGAGCACGGCGGTCGCGTTGAACTCGGCGCCGGGGTCGCGCCGGACCAGCACCCGGGTGCCGTCGGCGGCGGTGCAGGGCACCTCGCGGGGCGCCGGGCCGCCGACGGCCAGCCGGTGCGGACCGTAGCAGGCGAGCGGCCGCGCGACGACCCAGCTGGGGGCGTTGCCGAGCTTGAGCGCCTGCATCAACAGGCGGACGACCTTCGAGTCGGTGGGCTCGCGCACGACCGTTAGATGGAACCGCGGCACGCCCGTCCCGACTGCCGCCGGGGCCGGCGGCGCGGCGGCCGGGGCCACGCCGGGCACGACCGCGCCGGGCTGGTCCCCGAGGCGGTTGGCCACCCGCGGCCTGGAGGCCGCGAGGAGCAGCGCCGCCACATGCGCACAGCCGCCCGGGCCACATGCGGCGCATTCACCCTCGAACCCCCAGCCGGAGGCGGCGGCCGGCCACAGCGTCACCGCGCAGGGCGTGCCCGCCACCTCGGCGCGGAGCGTGAACGAGCCGTCGTCGAACCGCTCGACGCCGACCGCGGCAACCTTGCCGCGAAGCGCGGCGGCGAGGCGCAGTGACTCGTCGTCGAAGCGGCCCTGCCATGACCCGGCCTCGAGGAATCCGCGGATGTCCGTGCCGTCGTGCAAGCGGATGCCGAGCATGCCGCCACCCCCGCCGGAGTCGAGCGCGCGATGCCGGATCCGGCCGCCCGTTCAACCCGCGCCGCCGCCAGCCGCGACCGCAACCACTCCGCCCCACCCCGCCCGGACGCCAAACGCCCGCCCCCCGACGGCCAATCCCGCAGCTCGATTGCCCGGCCATACTCGCGCGCCAGCCAGCCGATCGCACCGGCCGCCGCCAGCACCAGCAACCCGGCCACCAGCAGCCCGGCCACCACCGGCGCCCCCGCCACGCCGACCAGCACCCCCGCCACCAGCGCAACCCACCCGGCGCACATCAGACCCAACAGGATCAGCGCGTTCCTGGACTTTGCTGAGCTTTCAGGCATCAAGGACAATCAGCTGAATTGCAAAAAACGCGCGGCTTGTCCATCAAGATTGCGCAAATCTTGCTGCCCCCCCCCGGATCCACGACTCCTCCCCGCTGCCGGCCAGCCTGCTTCGCGCCGTCCCCCCGGCTCCCCCAGGCCGCCACCAGTGCACCCGAACCGGCGGCCGCATCCCCACCCCCTCCATGCCTTCCCCGGTCACGGCCCCGGTCGGCATCCCAAGCTCCCCGCCCGCACAATCCTGTTCGCGGCCGCGACAGGAATCTTGGGCCACGCCGTGCCACAGCCAGCCGACGATCCCTCCCGCGCCACCGCGGAACTCGTGGGTGTCCGGGGTTTCCCCGGAGCTTCGGTGTCCCGGGGCTCGGCGTCCCGGGGGGGGAACGAGGCCGGGGAGGGCCCGGTTGGTCACGCGGCCTGGCGGTTTTGGGGTGCGGGCTTGAAGGCGACGGCCATCAGGACCATGAGCACCAGCGAGATGGCGAGTGCGGTCAGGTAGGGCGGTTCCCAGTTGTGGGTGATGGCGTTGGTGGCGGGGTCGACGACCTCGTTGCGCTTGAGGATCACGTCGAAGACGTAGTTGGAGAGCAGGGTGCCGCCGCCGAACATGATCAGGCCGATCAGGCCCTGGGCCTGGCTGCGCAGCTCGGCCGGGGCGGCGGCGTCGACGTACATCTGGCTGCCGACGATCAGCAGGCCGAAGATCAGCCCGTGGACGAGGATTGCGCCGATGTCGCCGGCGATCAGCCCCTGGGAGGCGCCGAGGTAGAACGCGCCGTAGCGGACGGCGAGGGTGGCGAGGGCGAGGACCATCGCCCACTTGTAGCCGGCCTTGCGGATGATGAACGGGATCATCAGCATGAAGACCAGCTCGAAGACCTGGCCGAGGTTCATGGTCACGGTCAGGTACTTGAACCCCTTCTCGGTGAGGTATTGGCCGCAGTAGACCAGATACCACTGGAACGGCACCATCGCGAGCAGGATCAGGGTGGCGAACACCGCGAAGTCGGCGCGCTTGAACAGCACCAGCGCGCGCAGCCCGAGCGTGTCGACCAGCGACATCGGCTGGCCCTTGGCCTTCGGCGGCGTGGGCGGGAGGATCAGCGCCAGCACGCCGGCGAGCACCGCGGCGATTGCGCCGCCGAGGAAGATGTATGGCGTGGCGTCGAAGTCCTGGATCCCGAACACCTTGGTGCCGACGACGCTGAAGATCGCGGCGGCGACCCAGCCGAGGGTGCCGAACACGCGGATCTGCGGGAACGCCTCGGTGGTGCTGTTGGACATCGCGATGGTGGCGGTGAGCGACCAGGTCGGCATGTAGAACAGCATCACCAGCAGCAGCGCGACGAACAGCGTCCCGGGGTCGCGGATCGAATACGCCCAGGCCAGCAGCGCCGCGGCCGCGAAGTTGCACACCGCCAGCACCCGCTCGCTGTTCATCAGGCGGTCGCAGAACATGCCGAACAACGGGGAGGTGATCGTGCCGAAGGCCATGATCAGGCCGCACCAGAACGGCCACGGGCTGCCTTCCGGCGACATCCTGGTCACGTAGGCGAACATCGGCAGGAACCACACCGGCAGCATCATGTACTGCAGGAACATCATCGCGCTGAGTTTCACGCGAACCCCGATCGGCATCGTGCTTGGCATGTCGTGCTCCCGTTGCGCGCCCCGGGACCCCGGGCCGCTGGTGTCGGAATGGTCGGAATGATGGCCGCCACGCCGGCGGCCCGCCTGTCTCACAGGCGCGGCGCATTCCCACGGCGGCCGCCGCGGGTTGTCAATGACAAACGGCCGCCGGCCGCCCGTCCGCCGGGCGTCCTCAGCGGCCGCCGATCCGCAGGTGGGGGCGGATTCGCGCGAGGGTTTTCGGGCCGATGTCCGGGACCCGGGCGAGTTCGTCGACGCGGGCGAACGGCCGCGCCTCGATGATCCGGTTGGCGAGCGTCTCGCCGATCCCGGGCAGCCGCATCAGCTCGTCGCGGGCGGCGGTGTTCGGGTCGATGATGAAGCTCTTGTCGGCGGGTTGGTCGGCGCGGGCCGCCTCCAGCTCGGCCTGCTCGGCGCGGGCGAGCCGGCGCTCCTCGGGCAGCCGGTCCCAGTCGGTTAGAGCCCATGCGCCGAGCCCGCGCTTGGCGGCTTGCAGTTCGAGGTCGCGCAGTTGGCCGCGGTATTCGTTGCCGCTGCGGCCGTCGGGGGCGCCGCGGTAGACGCCGTAGGCGCGGGCCAGGCCGCGGGCGACGAGCAGCGCGGCGAGGTCGTGGCCGTCGGCGGTGGTGACGAACGCGTAGACGCGCTCGAACCGCGGGTCGCCGCGGCCGTCGGCATCGGCGGTGTGGACAATGAACGGCCGCTCCAACAGCTGGCTGGTGACGCGCGCGGCGCTTTCGCCGAGGGCCTTGGCCCGGGCGATGTCCGGGATGCCGAACCAGCGCCGCTGGTCGCGCAGGCGGCGGGCGTCGGTGTCGTCGCGCACGTGGCGCTCGAAGCAGTCGGCGCCGTAGAGCCGGATCGTCAACTGCCGGCCGTCGGCGGCCCGGACCGGGAAGCTGTCGCCGTCGGCCCAGTCGGCGGCGATCCGGGAGCAGCCGGCGAGGCGCCTGAGCGGCGCGGCGCCGGTGGCGGCGGCCGGGGCGAGCGCGGCCGCCAGGGCGACGAGGGCCCACCGCGCGCCGGGGGCGAGCCGGGCGAGGACTGGGGCGGTGCGTGTGGGCGGGGGCAGCTCAGCCCTCCCGGTGCTTGCGCTTCTCGAGCTTGGCGGCCTTCTTCTCCTTGGGAGACTTGAGCGGCTTCTTCTTGAGTTCCTTGCGGGTGTCACGGGGCTTGGCCATGGCGGTGCGGGTTGGTGGCTGGCCGGTGGTTCGGTCCGGGTTGTGGATAGCCCATTTCCCGCCGCCGGGCAAGCCCGCGGGCGGTGCAACTTCTGGTTTGCGCCGCACCGGGGCCGCGGCTACCACGCGGGCATGGCCGGCGGGCAGGAGCAACGGTTGGTGGTGAAGGTGTTCCTCTACGGGATCGACCCGGAGATCTGGCGGCGGTTCTCGATCGCGGCGGGGGCGGATTTCGGCGCCCTGCACCGGGCGATCCAGGACGCGATGGGGTGGCAAGACGCGCACCTGCACGAGTTCCGCCACGGCAAGGGGAAGCGGCTGGTCGACGTGATCGGGCCGGCGGAGATCGGCGACGCGGTGCCGCCCGGCGGGACGTTCCGGGACGAGGCGCAGGTCACGCTGGCCACCTTCGTCGGGCGGCGCGCGCTGCCGTTGCGCTTCCTCTACCGCTACGACTTCGGCGACGAGTGGCTGCACGAGGTGGTGATCGAGGAGCGGACGACCGGCAAGGCGGGCAAGCCGGTGCTGCTCGGCGGCGCGCGCGCCTGCCCCCCCGAGGACTGCGGCGGCGCCTGGCAATACGCCCGCATCGCCGCCGGCGAGCACGAGTGGTGGGAGGATGAGGATTGGGACCCCGAGCTGTTCCGGCCCGCGAAGGTCAAGTTCCGTTAGGGGCCGCCCGGGGCAGGGGGTGCCGGCCCGCCGGCCGGTGGGGGGCGGGTGCCGGCACGGCCGCGAAGATCCCGAAAATTCCCCTCGAAAAGCGCGCCGCATCCCGCATCCTGCCCGCGCACGCTCCTCACTTCCCGTTCCCGCCATGGCGATCCACATCGAGATGCCCAAGCTTTCGGACACGATGACCGAAGGCACCCTGGTCAAGTGGCACAAGCAGCCCGGCGACCGGGTCGAGATCGGCGACGTGATCGCCGAGGTCGAAACCGACAAGGCGACCATGGAGATGGAGGCCTTCGACGAGGGCATCCTGTTGGAAATCCGCGTCCACGAGGGCGAAAAGGTCCCGATCGGCGGCGTGCTCGCCATCCTCGGCGCCCCGGGAGAAGCCACCGCCCAGCCCGCCGCCCAGGGCACGCCCTCGCCACCCGCACCGCCCCCGGTGCCGGCGGCCGCCCCACCGCCACCCGTCCCGCCTCCGGTGCCGCCGGCCGCCCCGCCGCCCGCCGCCGCGCCGGCGGTGCCGCCGCCGGCCGACGGAGGCCGGATCAAGGCCTCGCCGCTCGCCCGCAAGGTGGCAGCCGACCTGGGCGTCGACCTCTCCCGGATCGCCGGCAGCGGCCCGGCCGGGCGCATCGTCCGCGTCGACGTCGAGGCGGCCGCCAAGACCTCCCCCGCCAAGGCTCCCAGCCCCGAGTCCCTGGCCGCCGCCGGCCTGGCCGCCGCCGCCCGCTCCCGCGCCGCCCAGGCGCCACCCGCCGCCGCCGCTCAGGCACCACCCGCGCCCGCCGCCCCTGCCGCCGGGGCACCCGCCGGCCAAGTGCCGGCCGCCCCCGCTCCCGCACCTGCCGCCCAGCTGCCGGCCGCGATCCAACCGGTGGCCAAGGAGGGCGACGAGCGCCTCGGCCTGGGCACGATCCGGCGGATCGTGGCCGAGCGCCTGCTCACCTCCAAGCTCACGATCCCCCATTTCTATCTGCACCTCGAGGCCGATGCCGCCCCGCTGCTGACCCTCCGCGCGCAGATCAACGCCCAGGCCGAGAAGACCCACGGCAACAAGTACTCGGTCAACGACTTCGTGCTCAAGGCCGTGATCGAGGCCGTCAAGGCCGTCCCCGCGGTCAACTCCGCGTTCGCCGGCGACGCCATCATCCGCTTCGCCCACATCGGGCTGGCGGTCGCCATCGCCGTCGACGACGGCCTCGTCACCCCGGTGATCAAGGACGCCGGCAACAAGTCGCTGCTCGCCATCTCCCGCGAGGTCAAGGACCTCGCCGCCCGCGCCAAGGAACGCAGGCTCCGCCCCGACGAGTTCGACGCCGGCACGATCACCGTCTCCAGCCTCGGCGCCTGGGGCATCGAGTCCTTCGACCCAATCATCAACCCACCCCAGGCCGCCATCGTCGCGGTCGGCGCCGCCGCCGAGAAACCCGTCGTCCGCGACGGCCAGGTCGTCCCCGGCACCCGCATCAACCTCGGCCTCGCCTGCGACCACCGCGTCGTCGACGGCGCCATCGCCGCGGGGTTTCTAACCGAACTGCGGCGCCTCGTCGAGCAGCCCGCCCTGATGCTCATCTGAGCCCGCACCCCGACCCCCGTACGCGCAGCGGCCACCGGACCCCCCCAGACCCGATGGCCGCGCTGGACAAACTGACAAAGTGAGTCAGTCTGTAAACGCTCAAAGCTTGACCTCCCGGCCCAACCTGTCAACCTGAATTTCGTTGAGAGCCAAAAAAAAGGAACTGATCCTGAAGGCGGCGTTTGAGGTGTTCATTCGCCACGGGTATCGGCGGGCGACGATGGGGGAGATTGCGGAGGAGGCGGAGATCTCGCGGCCGGCGGTGTACCTGGAGTTTGCCAACAAGGAGGCGGTGTTCCGGGCGATGCTGCTGCATTACTACGAGCAGCGGCGGGCGCGGGCGGCGCAGCGGCTGCGGTCGGCGGCCACCCTGCGCGAGCGGCTTGGGGTGGTGCTGCAGGTGTGGTCGGTGGAGATTTACGAGAGGCTCAACGGCAGCCCGGAGGGGCGGGACCTGCGCCTGCGGGCGATCAGCGCCACGTCCGACGTGCGGCACCAAGGGCTGCGGATGTTCGAGGACCAGGTGGACGAGGCGATCCGCCGGTCGACCGAGGTGGAGGGCGGCGCGGTGGACGGGCGGGCGCTGGACCTGCCCTTGCTGGCGCCGCTGATCGTGGCCAGCTCGCGCGGGCTTGAACAGGCTGCCACCAGCCAGCAACAGCTCAAGCGGCTGCTGGACACCATGATCGAGGTGCTCGCGGCCGCGCTCGGCATCGGTGAGGCGCGGCCACGCCCGGCGGCCAGGCGGCGCGCGGGCTGAGCGGGCGCGCCCCGCTGCCCCGCTGCAGGCTGGACAATCCGGCGCGGGTGTGGATGAAATCGCCGCGTGGATGGGATGCGAGCCGTGGCGTGGGCCACCGCCGGCCTGATGGCAGCCGGCGTCGGCGGCTGCGGGGGTGGCTTCGGCGGCACCGATGTGCGGCGCTCGCCCCAGGTGATCAATGTTTCCGCGTGGGACCCCAAGGAGCGGCAGCGGGCCGGCTCGTCCTACACCCCGGACGACCTCGGCGCGCTCCGGCGCAACGGCGCGCTCGGGCTGATTGCGCGCTCCGCCAAGGGGCCGGCGCCGGACGAGAAGTTCCCCCGCTTCCTGGCCGCCGCCGACCGCCAGGGGATGCTGCTCGGCGCCTACCACTTCGTAACCCCGGGCGGCGACCCCGCGGCCCAGGCCGACGCGTTCGTCGACCGCGTCCGCGCGGTGGCGCGGGCGCGCGGGGTCTCGCGCCGCAAGATCCTGCTGGTCGGGGACTTCGACACCGCCTCCACCCCCGACCGCCTGGCCCGCTTCATCGGGCGCGTCGAACAGCGCACCGGCGTCACCCCGGTCGTCTACCTCGAAAACAGCGACGGGCTGCGCAGCCGCCTGGCCGCCGCCACCCCGGCCCACAAGCGCGTGCTCCGCCGCGCCCCATACTGGCTCGCTCTCTATGGCCCGCACGGCACCGAGCGCGCCATGCTCGCCCGGCGGCCCCTGACGCCCGACGGCTTGGCCAAGCGCTACGGCGTCTGGAACTCGTGGGCGATGTGGCAATACGGCGGGGTGGTGTGGGAACACGGCGGCTCGCGCGCGAAACACTACGATACCCCGCGCTGGCGCAGCCCCGCCTGGTTCGGCGACCTCGCCCACCCGCTCGAACGCAGCGTCTTCCGCGGCAGCCAAACCCAGCTCCACGCGTGGTGGGACCGCCACGCGTGGGCGTGGTGGGAAAACCTGCCTGCATATACATTGTAAGCTTGCATCCCGACCCTCCCGCGCCATCCTCTGGCTGCGAACCGATCGCCATGCCACCCACCGCCGCCAATCGCCGCGCCGGCCACAGCGGGGCCACCCGCCCCGCCCGCCCCGCCGCGGATGCCGGCTTCGCCCTGGTGGTCACGATCTCCCTGATGGTCCTCATCTCGGTGATCGCCGTGGGTCTGTTAGGCCTCGCCGCGATCGTCCTGCGGGAGGGCCGCGCCAGCGACGACATGGCCACCGCGCGCGCCAACGCGCGGCTGGCGCTGCTGCTGGCCATCGGCGAGCTGCAGCGCCACGCCGGCCCGGACCAGCGGGTCACCGCCACCGCGGACATCGCCGGCAAGGCCGACGGGCTGCCGGTGGCCAGCGGCGAGGCGCCGGCCAACAACACCACGGTCACCGGGTCCAACAAGGGGCTCGGCGCAGTCCAGGACGGCACCCGCCACTGGACCGGAGTGTGGGCTAACAGCTCCAGCTCGCCGACCCAGGTCTACACCCGCACGCCCGCGCCGGTGCTGGTGCAGTGGCTGGTCAGCGGCAACCACGGCGCGTTCGCCGCGGACGCCTCGTTCACCCCGGCCTCGCCCACCGCCGCGCTCAGGCCCGACGGCACCGCCGACCCCGAACACGCGGCGCTGCTCGTCGGCCCCAACACGGTGGGCTCGGCCAACCCCGGCCGCTACGTCACCGCGCCGCTGCTGGCGATCCGGCCGGCCGGCACCGGCGCGCTCCCCAGCGGCCGCTGGGCGTGGTGGGTCGGCGACGAGGGGGTCAAGGCGCGGATCAACCTGGCGGCCACCGAGACCGACGGCACCCGCTACACCGCGCTCGTCGCCCAGCGCCGCGGCTGGGAAACGGTCGACGGGTTCGCCGACTACCCGCTCCCCCAGGACAGCCTCCACGACCTGCTGCCGCGGCTCGCCACGGTGCCCGAAACCAGCCTGCTGGTGCCCGGCACCGGCGACGCGGGGGCCGGCACCACCCCGCTCCAGGCGGCGTTCCACTCGGCCACCGCCGACAGCATGGGGGTGCTTGCCGACTGCCTCAGCGGCGGCACCCGGATCGACCTGAGCGCGATCCTGGCTGCGGACCTGCCCTCCAGCAACCCGCTGCCCGAGGTCGTCAACTACCCGCTCCGGAACGGCAACCTGGTGCCGCGCACCGTCTGCCGCACGATGCGCGCGCCGAAGTGGGACGCCCTCAGGGACTTCCACGACCGCGGCGCGGGGCTGGAGAGCGGCGCGCTGGTGGTCAAGGCCGCCGCCACCGCCTACGACCCCTCGGTCGCGCCGCTGATCACCGACTTCCGGGTGCTGATGGGGGTGCGCTTCGTGGCCGTCAACGCCGCCTTCAAGGCCAACGCGTGCGGCAAGATCGCGATCGCCGTCGCCAACCCGTACTCGGTGCCGCTGCGCTGGGAGCGCGACCTCGAGATCGAGGTCAGGAACCAGACCCCGGCCGGCAACCTGCCCTCGCGCATCTTCAACCTCGGCACCAACTCGGTCTATCTGCCCAGCAACGCCGGCGAGCAGGCGGTGTTCAACAACGTCGTGTTCCGCATCAAGTCCGCCACCCTCGCCCCCGGCGAGGCCCGCGCCTACACCCTCGGGGGCGCCGCCCTGCGCCCGCCCGGCAGCGGCACCCGGCGCCTGGTCGTCGACCTCGCGCCATTCCGCTCCGCCGGCGCCGGCAGCTTCGCCAACTGCGTCGAGCTCGACACCACGACCACCTACGCCACCTTCCCCGCCCTCGACGTCCGCGAGAGCTGGCAGACCACCCTGATGATGGTCGAGATGCGGCTCGCCGGCAGCTCCTCCAGCGGCCAGCCGCTGCGCCGCATCGAGCGCTTCGAGCTCGACAACGGCTACTACGCCACCAACATCCGCGACTTCCGGCCCGAGGAATGCCGCCGGCTCACCCAGCCGGTGCCGCTGATGCTCTACAGCTTCCAGGTCAGCCAGCCGGGCGTCGACTACCGGTCGCTGATGCCCAACGGTTATGAGGCGGGCCAGCGCAGCTCGACCCTGCGCACGTTCGCCGACTTCAACCTGCAGGCGACCCGGGTGAGCAAGCCGATCACCAGCTACAACCCGCCGCCGTACTTCATGGAGAGCAACAACAGCTGGTCGCAGCTGCCGTTCAACCCGCCCGGCGGCGACACCGGCCTGGGCTTCACCCGCAACCTCGCGCTCGACCCGCTGCCGTGGGGCCGCTCGCCCTCCGGCGCCCGCCGGACCGTCCTGTTCAGCGTCCCCTCGCGGCTCGTCTCGCTGGCCCAGTTCCAGCATGCCGACCTGACCGGCGACGACGTCGCCGCCTCGATCGGCCACCAGCCGGGCAACGCGTTCGGCAACTCGTACGCCACCCCCTTCGTCAAGCGCTCGCTGACCTATCAGAACCGCGTCGATTACGAGCTGATGGGCAGCAACAACCCCTCCGGCGCCACCCGCATGCCGCGCACCTACTACGACGTCTCGTACCTGCTCAACGCCGCGCTGTGGGACGGCTTCTTCCTCTCGACCATCCCCCCGGCGCCCGCGCCGCCCCGGCCCGAGAACCCGGTGCTCATCCCGTACAAGGCCAACGCCGCGGCCGCCGACCTCGCCGACCCCGTGCGCTGCGCCTCGCGGCTGCTGATCGACGGCGCGTTCAACGTCAACTCCACCGACAAGAACGCATGGAAGGCGTTCCTCGCCAGCACCAGGCACTTCCGGCACCCGGCCGACGCCACGCCGGCCGCCGGCGCCGCCTTCCCGCGCTCGCTCGAGCAGCCGACCGCCGCCGCCACCCCGCCGACCGGCACCGATGACGACTCGTTCAGCGGCTTCCGGCGGCTGACCGACGAGGAGCTCGACGCGCTGGCCGAGGAGATCGTCCGGCAGGTGCGCCTGCGCGGCCCGTTCCTCTCGCTCTCCCACTTCGTCAACCGCGCGCTGGCCGACATCGCGCGCCAGCCCGCCCTGACCCGCAGCGGCGCCCTCCAGAGCGCGATCGACGAGAGCGGCATCAACATCAACCTCGCCGGCAACCGCAAGGCCTTCTCGCGGATCAACGCCACCCAGGACCGGGTCACCCTCGCGTGGAAGGAAAACGCCCCGCGCGCCGACCTCGACGGCACCGACCGCGACAGCCGCCCGCCGGATGCCGATTCGTCCAACCCCGACTGGGCGGTCACCTCGATCGACAACAACTTCGGCGCGGTGGCCAGCATCATCGCCGACCGCCAGATGCTCAAGGAGGCGAAGTTCCGGCCCGAGCAGGGCTACCGCTCGACCGGCATCCCCGGCTGGCTCACCCAGGCCGACGTGCTCCAGGTCATCGGCCCGGCGCTCGCCGCCCGCTCCGACACGTTCCGCGTCCGCGCCTACGGCGAGGCCCTCGGCGCCGCCGGAAATCCGGTTGCCAAGGCGTGGTGTGAAGCCATCGTCCAGCGCATCCCGACCTATGTCGACCCCGCCAACCCGCCCCACGCCCGCGGCAGCGAGCTCACCGCTGCCAACACCAGCCATGGCCGCCAGTTCAAGGTCGTCTCGTTCCGCTGGCTCGCGCCCAACGAGGTGTGACCGCCGCGCCGCCGCCCTGCTGGCCGCACTCGCACTGCTCGCCCCGTGCGCCGCGCAGCAGGGCGAGGTGTCGATGCAGCTCGACCTGGTGGCGTGGGGCGACGCGATCGGCGGGCTGGCGCTCAAGGCGCGCGAGAAGGGGCGCACCCTGACCGCCCAGGCGTTCCGCTACTCGCAGCCGGTCGCCTACCGCGGCCCGGTGCTGTTGGAGATCCACAAGTTCGGCGACGGCGACGTGCCGCCGGCCCCCCCGGCCACCGCCGACGACCTCGCCCACCAGCTGATGCCGCTCGAACCCGAGCCGGCCGCGACCCCCGGCGAGGACGGCGCCCCCCCGAAGCAGGGGCTCGCCCTCGAACTCGAACGGCGCCGCAAGGACGACCCCTCGCTGGTCGCGCTCGCCCGCCTGCCCGGCGCCAGCCGCCGCGCCACCGTGCTGCTCGCCCCCGTCGGCGACGGCACCTATCAGGCCTACGTGATCGACGACGACCCCGCCACGCTGGCGCCCGGCAGGCTGCGGATCCACAACCTCAGCCCGCTGACGATCGCGATGCGCTGCAACGGCCGGGCCCAGAAGGAGATCCGGACCCGCGACACCTTCACCGTCGAGGCGGTCGACCGGCAGGTCATCTACGAGCTGGCCTATCAGGTCGAGGGCGAGTGGCAGGTGCAGGAGAACAACATCCTGCCGGTGCGCCCGGACGAGCAGACGCAGCTGATCGTGCTGCGCAGCACCAACCGGTTCTTCCTCTCCGCCGACGGCTCGGCCGGCGGCTTCCTCCAGACCGTCGTCCTGCGCCGCGGCCGCGCCACCGCGCCGGAATCGTGAGCCGGTTCCGCCCGGGGGGCGCGTTCAGTGCCCGGCCTCCGGCGCCGCCGGCAGCGCCGCGCGGATCGCCTTGAACTGTTCGAGCTGCGCCGGCGCAAAGGTCCCCACCGGCCCGGCCGCGGGGTCGCGGTTGGGCCCGAGGTCGAGCGTGACGGCGCCGCCCGCCGCGGTGGCGGCGCGCACCCACTCGGCCCAGCGCGCGGCCGGGTGGCGGGTGTCGCGGGCGCCCCACGAGGCGCCGAGGAACGTGAGCGCGTGCCACTGCGAGCCGTCGACGAGGGGCGCCGCCGGCAGGGTGCCGAACGGGTCGTTCAGTTCGCCGGCGGTGTAGTCCTCGGCGCGGGTGTGGCGGACCAGCCTGACGCCGGGGTTGAAGGTGACGATCGCGCGCGGGTTGCCGCGCTTGGCGGCCGCCGCGTAGGTGGCGGCGATCGCGTCGTTGAAGCCGAGGTGCGGATAGCCGCCGTCGAACCACCAGCCGGCCACCTTGTCGCCGTAGCGGGTCGCCCACTCGCCGATCACCCCGGCCCACCGCCGCGCGAACCGTTCGTCGAGCGGCTGGTCCTTGGGCCCCTCCGGCAGCCCGAACGCGCGCTGCGCGCGCGGGTCGCGGTTCGGCACCTGGCACGGCAGATAGAGCAGCAGCCGGATCCGGTGCGGCGCCAGCGCGCGGTGCAGGTCCAGCGGCAGGTCGCGGCGCGCGCACCGTTCACCCGGCGCCACCCCGAGGACGCGGTCATAGGCCGCGTTCGGCGCGTTGTAGAACCCCGCGTTCTGGCCCAGCGTGAACACGAGGTAGCCCGCACCCAGCGCGCGCAGCTGGCCGGCCACCGCACCCGCGTCGAACGCGTCCACCAGCCCCATCTCGTCGGCACGCTCCGGCCAGAAGTGCATGAACGCCCCCAGCCGCGCGTCGCGCAGCCAGGCGGCCGCGTGGGCGGCCGCGGCACCCGGCTCCGCGGCCGGCAGCGGCGCGGCCGGCAGCGCGCCGGCGAGGATCGCAAGGACGGCAAGGAGCAGAAAACGGCGGCTCGTCATGGTGGCGCATGATACGCCGGCCGCGGCCTTCCGCTTTCCCCCGCCGCGGCGGCACGGGCCCGGAATGCCGGGGCAGCTAGTAACTCATCACCTTGAGGCCCGGCACCCGCCGGAAGTGGCCGCCGTCGCGGCTGACCAACGGCAGGTCGTTGGCCAGCGCGGCGGCCGCGATCCACAGGTCGTTGGCGCCGACGACTCCCCCGGCACCCGCCGCGCCTGCCGCAGCCGCTCATACGCCTCCAAGTCCAACGAAATCGTCTTGGTTGCCATGCACGGACTGTGCATGCGGCGCGGCGGATGTCAAGTTGCGGTGCGGGCGTGGGAGGGGGCTCAGCGGGTTTTGGCGGCCTGTTGGAGGACGGCGGTGAACGCGGGTTTGGGGTTGAGTTGGCGGTCGAACAGGAGCGGGTGGTTGGTGCGGCCGCGGACCGGGAAGTGGTTGAGCCAGCTGCGGCCGTCGTCGAGGCCCCAGAAGGTCACGCGGGTGACCGACTTGCGGTGGCGGAGGAAGACCTCGAACAGGTCGGCGTAGCGGCGCGCGAGTTTCTGTTGGATCTCGTCGGGCAGGCCTTCGGTGTAGGGGTTGGCGGCGGCGCCGCCGCGTTCGCGGCGGCCGACGTCGGCGTTGCCGGCGGGGCCGCGGGCGGGCAGCACGTCGACGTCCAGCTCGGTGATCATGACCTTGAGCCCGAGGGCGGCGAAGTCCTTGATCGTCTGCTCGACGACCGCCGCCGGCGGGTGCTCGATCCCGTAGTGGCCCTGGATCCCGACGCCGTCGATCGGCACCCCGCGGTCGAGCAGCCCGCGCAGCACTGCGACCGTGTGCTGCCGCTTGCGTTCGTTCTCGATCCCGTAGTCGTTGTAGTAGAGTTCGGCGTCGGGGTCGGCCTCGCGCGCGGCCCGGAACGCGTGGTCGATGAAGTCCTCGCCGATGATCCGCCGCCACGGCGAGTCGCGCAGCGGGCCCGGCCCGCCGTCGGCGATCGCCTCGTTGACCACGTCCCAGCCCTTCACCCTGCCCTTGTAGCGGCCGGCCACGGTGCGGATGTGGTCGCGCATCCGTTCCAGCAGCACCTCGCGGGTCGGGGGGGCGCCGTCCTCGCCTTGGAACACCCAGGCGGGCGTCTGGCTGTGCCAGACGAGGGTGTGGCCGATCACCGCCATCCGGTGCTTGCGGGCGAACTCGACGCAGGCGTCGGCGGCGTCGAACGCATAGCGGCCGGGGGCGGGGTGGATGGACTGCCACTTCATGTCGTTCTCGGAGGTGACCGACGAGAACTGGCGGGCGGCGAGGTCCGCGGCCGCGCGGTCGGTGCCGCTGACGATCGCGCGGTTCAGCGCGGCGCCGATGAGGAAGTGGTCGGCGTAGGCCTCGCGCAGGGTGGGGGTGGCGGCGGGCGCGGCGGTGGCCGGCGCCACGAGGGCGACGGCGGCGAGTGCGGGCAGGAGCGGGAGGTGGCGGTGCATGGTGCGGGGTGGTGGCAGGATTGGATTTGAGGCGGGGGAAGGGGAGTTTCAGCGGAAGATCCTCTGCGCGAAGAAGTGGAGGCCGTTGCGCCAGTGGGTGGCGTCGTGGCCGTTGCCGTCGACGTGCCATACGTGGGGCACGTCGTGATCCTTCAGGTAGCCGTGCACCCCCTGGCTGATGTTGATCAGCCCGTCGCGGTTGCCGCACGAGAGCCAGAGGAGCTTGAGCTGGCGCTTGGCCGCGGCGGGGTCCGGGAGCAGCTCGGCCGGCGGTTTGGTGTTGGGGGCTGCGGAGAAGCCGCCGACCCAGGCGAAGGTGTCGAGGTGGGCGAGGCCGAAGTTGAGCGCCTGGCCGCCGCCCATCGAGAGGCCGGCGAGGGCGCGGTGCTCGCGGTCGGCGCGGGTGGCGTAGCGCGCGTCGACTGCCGGGATGACATCGTCCAGCAGGTCGCGCTCGAAGGTGGCGAAGGCCGGCGCGGACTCGAAGACGTTGCCCTCGGCGCGGTCGTTCTTCCGCGCCCGGCCGTTGGGCATCACGACGATCATCGGCACCGCCTTGCCGTCGGCGAGCAGGTTGTCGAGGATGACGTCCGGGGTGGCGAGGCGCTGCCACTCGGTCTCGTCGCCGCCGATCCCGTGGAGCAGATAGAGGACCGGGAGCCGGTTTTCCGCGGCGTAGCCCGGGGGCGTGTAGACGTGCATCCGGCGCCGCGTGCCCACGGTCTTCGAATCGTACTCGACCATCTCGAGCCGCCCGCGCGGGATGCCGTCGCGCCGCGCCGCGAACCCGGCCGGCGGGTCGGCGCACGCCGGCTTGTCGTCCGGCCCGAGCACGATCGGCCGGTCGAAGCCGCGCCCGGGGCGCGCCGGGCCGCGCGCCGGGCCGCGCGCGGGCGGGGGGGCGGCGGGGGGGGCCGCGGCGGGGGCCGGTGGCGGCGCGTCGGCCCCGACCCGGAAGAAGTCGAAGTCGGCGTGGCCGCCCGGGGCCTTGGTGGCGAAGTTGAACAGCGCGAAGCGGTAGCCCATGAAGTGGGGCAGCGTGTAGCGCATCGGCAGCGGCTCGCCGAGCGCGGTCCATGCCTTGCCGTCGAGGCTGTAGTGGAAGGTCGCCCGGTCGGCGCGGTCCCTGAAGTCGCAGGAGACCTTGAGGTGGACCACCGGGCCGGCCAGCGGGGCGCTGGCGACGACCCGTGGCGCTCCATCGGGCGCCGCAACCATGACGATCGACCGCGCGTCGCCCTCCCGCTTCACCCCGATGAACCCGTAGTGCTTCTGGAACGCCGCCAGGCCGGCGCAGTCGCCGTCGCGCATGCCGCTGGTATCAACTGCGGTGTGGCCGGCGCAGGCTGGGCCGAAGGTGCGCTGGGTGAGCGTGTTGCGGGCCTCGGGCAGCGCGGCGTCGACGCGCCCGGTGGTCAGGCGCAGCGCGCCGCGGCGCGCGGTGAGCGACCAGTGGCGGTGGTCCGGGTTGTGGTTCCACTGCCAGGCGGGCGGCAGCGGGGGGGCGCCGGGGCGGCGGTCGAACTCGTCGGAGGCGACGAGGTTGCCCAGCCCGCGGCTCGGCGGCAGGTCGAGGGTGTCCGGCACCTTGCCGTCCTCGCCGAGCACCGGCCAGTCGTCCTCCCAGCGCACCGGCATGAGGAACGGGATGCGGCCGACCGCGCCGTGGTCTTGGAACATGCAGGCGAACCAGCGGCCATCCGGGGTGTCGATCAGGCCGCCTTGGGCGATGCCGCGGTCCCTGAGGACCACCCGGCCCTCGTAGGGGCCGGTGATCCGGTCCGCCCGGTGCACGAGCGCGGTGCGCATGTCCCCCGGTGGCCAGGTGATGTTGAACAGGTAGTACTTCCCGTTCGCCTTCCACAGCTGCGAGCCCTCGGCGGGCAGCCCGACGCGCTCGTTCGCCACCCGGCTGGCGTTTTCGATGATCACTTGGTCGACGCCGCCCGGCTTGAGGCCCGTCAGCCCGGGCGCGAGCTCGACGAGCCGGATGCGGCCGGCGCCCAAGACCATGTAGGTGCGGCCGTCGTCGTCGAAGAACAGCGAGTGGTCGTGGAGCGCGGGCGCGAACGAGGTTTCCTTCCACGGCCCCGTGGCGGGGTCCTTGGTGGAGTAGATGTGGGTCCTGCCGGAGGTCGAGGAGAAGGTGGAGACGTAGAAGGTGCCGTCGTGGTGGCGCAGGCTGCTGGCCCACGAGCCGGCCCCGTAGGCGTTGGCGCCGCGCTCGAGCCGGAGCGCCTCGTTGTCGGCCAGCGTGTCGTAGGCGTAGCTGGCGATCCGCCAGTTGACGAGGTCGCGCGACATCATCACCGGCAGCCCGGGGCTCAGGTGCATGGTGGTACTACTCATGTAGTAGGTGTCGCCCACGCGCAGCAGGCAGGTGTCCGGCACGTCGGCCCACAGCAGCGGGTTGGCGAAGGTGGCGCCGGCGGGCGCGGCGAGGGCGGCGAGCAGCAATGCGACGTTCCTGACCACGGCGGGGATGGGATTCATGGCGTTCCGGGATGGTGTTCCGGGATGGTGACGGTTCCACCGGCCAAGTCGATCGAATACGGGCGCCACGGACGCCCGCCATGCAACCGGCCCGGGCGACGGCGGGGTCACCGCCGCGCGGCGGCCCTTGTGGCCCCGGGGCGGTCGAGGCGCACCGCGGCCAAGGCCGGCTGCACGGTGGTCACCTCGCGGCGCAGGACCGCCTCGGCATGGACTGTTAGGTCGGGCCGGGCGGCGGCGAGGTTGGTGGTTTCGGCGGGGTCGTGGTCGAGGTCGTAGACCTCCCAGGCCCCGGGTTCGGGGGTGCCGAGGTGCTGGCGCAGCACCTTGAAGCGGCCGAGGCGCACGGCGACCTGGCCGCCGTGGCGGGCGTCGGCCCACAGCATCGGCCGCTGGCGTGCCGGGCAGGCGTCGCCGGTCAGGGCGGGCCACAGGTTTTCGCCGTCGAGGTCGGGGGGCGGGTCGATGCCGGCGGCGGCGCACAGGGTGGGCAGCCAGTCGGCGGCGTAGCTTGGCATCTCGGCGGTGGTGCCGGCGCGGGCGCGGTGGGGCAGGGCGACGATCGTCGGCACCCGCAGGCCGCCCTCGAGCAGGGTGCCCTGGGTGCCGCGCAGGCCGGCGGCGCTGGCGAAGAAGCCGGCGTCCACGCCGCCGACGTGGAACGGGCACTGCGGGTTGCCGCGGGCGGCGACGCCGTGGTCGCTGGTGAACACGACCAGCGTGTCATCGGCGAGCCCGTTGCGGCTGAGCGCGCCGAGCACTGCGCCGACGTGGCGGTCGAGGTCGGAAACGAGGGCGGCGTAGGCGGCGCGGGGCCGGGGGTGGGGGAGGTAGGAGTTGTCGCCGCGGTAGGGCTGCTGGTCCCACTCGGCCGGGTATTCATCGACCCAGTCCTGGGGCGGGTGCAGCGGGGCGTGGGGTTCGGGGCAGGCGAGGTAGAGGAGGAACGGCCGTTCCCGGTTGGCGGCGATGAACTGGAGCGCGCGGTCGACGAACAGGTCGGGCGCATAGGTGCCGCTGACCCACTGGCCGGCGTCGGCGGGTGCGCCGCAGGGGGGGGCGTGGGCGGGGACCGGGAACCGGTTCACCTCGATCCAGCGGTCGTCGGCCAGCAGGCGGGCCGGGTAGTAGCTGTGGGTCATCACGCGGGTGTCGGAGCCGAAGAACGAGTCGAACCCCCAGTCGGCGGGTGAGGGGTCGCGGGGCTGGGTGGCGACCGCCCACTTGCCGATAGCGGCGGTGCGGTAGCCGGCGCGGCGGAAGACTTCCGGCAGGGTGGCGCCCGAGCCCTGCGGGCGGCCGGTGTGGCGGCCGGTCAGCAGCACGCTGCGCGAGCCTTCGTCGCTGGGTGCGCCGGCATAGTGGCGGGTCAGGCGGATGCCGCGGTGGGCGAGGCGGTCGAGGTTGGGGGTGCGGATCCGCTGCTGGCCGAAGCAGCCGAGGTCGCCGCAGCCGAGGTCGTCGGCGAGGATCAGCACCACGTTCGGCTTGCGCGCGGCCGCGGCGGGCGCCGGTTGCCGCGCGCGCGGTGCGGGCGGGGTTTTCCGCGCCAGTCCGGCCTTGCCGCCCTTGGCCGATTCCACCTCGAGCTGTGCCGGGGCCTCGCGCAGCTCCCGCGCGTAGCGCAACCAGCTCACCGTGGTCGCCTCGACGACCTCGAACCAACCCTCGCGCTCGAGGGCGTCGGGCAGGCGCGCGGCGGCCGGCGCGATCGGCTCCTTGCCGGTGCCGGCCTTGGCCGGAGAGGCCTTGGCGCCGGCCGTGGCGTCGCCGGCGTTCGGGTCCAGCATGGCGACGACTTCCTGGATCTCGGCCAGCGCATCGGGGGCTGCCGCCAGTGCGCACTGCGACAACAGGCGCAGCTGGTCCGGCACCTCGGTGGCCGCGGTCTCGAAGATCCGCGCCACCAGCGCCGGGCTCCCATCACACGCGGCAATCGCCGCCTGCACGATCTCACAGGCCTGCGCCTCGTCGGCCGCCAACCGCGCCCGCAACCCGTCGAGCAGGCTCTCGACGTCGATCCGCTGGGCGCGGCCCGCTCGGGATTGCGGGCGCACCGGCTCGGCCGGAGGCTCGCCGGGCCGCCAACGAGGCACGACTTGTTGGGCCGACGCGACCGCCAGCGCCAGGCCCACGGCTGCGGCGATCGCCGCGTGGAGCGCTTTCATGGGGGAGAACGGGGGAGAACGGGGGAGAACGGAACTTTTTAAAACCATCCCGCGCCCCGGATCAAGGCCAAAGAACGCGAAAAGGCCGGGAGGCCAGCGGCCGGGCGGTCAGCGGCCTGCCCTTCGGAGCCCACAGGGCGAAGAAGGGTCAGCGGTTCTGGAGTCTGTTAGGGGGAATGGGGCGGGGTGATTGGTCATTGGTCATTGGGGAAGGCATGTGCAAGGGGTGTGCGTTGCGCTGATTCTTGCTCGCTGCTGACCGCTGGCCGCTGGCCGCTGACTTCCCCTCCCACGTGCGGCGCGATCCGGGCGCGTTCCACTGCCTGCACGGTGGCGTCGGGCGGGGGGTTCTAACTGCTTGCGTCGGGTTCGGGGGCGGCTTCCATTTCCGGGGATGATCAAGTTCCTCCACACCCGGATCCGGGTGGCCGACATCGACCGGTCGGTGGCGTTCTACCGGCAGCTGGGGTATCGCGAGCGCGAGCGCAAGGACTCGCCGCAAGGCAACCGGCTGGCGTTCCTCGAGCTGCCGGGCAACGAGGTGTTCCTCGAGCTGTGCCATTCCCCCGACTACCCGGCGAGCTGCCCGGAGGACCTGATGCACACCTGCCTCGGGGTGCCGGACATCATTGGCTACTGTGACCGGCTCGAGCAGGGCGGGATCGCGATCTGGCCCGACGGCTGGCGGGAGCAATTCGCCGCGGGCGGGCGCAAGATGGCGTTTGTGACCGATCCGGACGGCTACGAGGTGGAGATCCTCGAGTGCTGACCGCCAGCCGCCGCTCGACAACCCGGCGTTCGTGCCGCGGCAGGGCGGGGCGTCGGCGTTCTATCGGGCGATGACGCTGCTGGTGGTGTGCTCGCCGTGCGCGCTGGTGATCTCGATCCCCTCGGCGATCCTCGCCGGGATCGCCGCCGGGGCGGGTGCCTTTCGTCGGTTGCTTCCCGGCATGGCCGGGAACCGGGTGGCGTGGCTGCCCGGGGGCGTGCTTCCCGGCTACAGGCGGCCGAAGATCAGGGCCCAGCCGATGGCGAAGATCGGCACGTCGGCGATGGCGTGGCTGAGCCAGCACGGCCACACCGAGCGGTGGCGGAGGTAGAGCCAGCTCCAGGTCAGTCCGCCGAGGAACACGCCGGTGGAGCCGAGTGCGGTGACCCGCCAGTCGAACTGCGCCGCCAGCGCGACGACGTGGTGGGCGGTGAACCCGAGTGCGGAGAGCAGCACCGCGGCGGGCCCGCCGGTGAGGTGCTCGAACTGGCGGAACACGAACCAGCGCCACACGTATTCCTCCATCAGCGAGTTGCCGGTGATCCAGAACCCGGCGGTGACGAGGAACACCAGCGGCCGGTCGAGCCGGGTGAGCGCGGCGCGCTCGCGCACCATCCCGGGATCGATCCACCCCAGCTCCTTGGCGGCGAAGAACACGCCGGTGATCACCGCGGCCATCGCCAACCCGAGGGCGAGCGCCCCGCCGAAGCCGCCGTGGCGGACCGGCGACAGGCTCAGCGGCTGGCGCTCGACCCGCCGCCGCCAGGCCAGCGGCAGCACGAGGATCCACACCTTGGCGACGAGGAACAGGGCTTGGCCGAGCCCCGACTCCGGCCACCAGAACATCCCGGCGGCCACCCCGAGCGAGGGGACCGGCAGCAGCAGCGCCAAGGCGGCCAGCGGGCGGGGCATGGCGATGGAAGTAGCCATTTCTCCCGCCCGCTGCAACCCGGGGCTGCCGGCGGGCACGGGGGGCAACCGCCGGCCAACCCCCGCCCGGCCGCCACCCCACCGGCCCCCGGACGCGGCCTGCCCGGACCGCGCACAATTCCCGTCGCGGCCGCGACAAGGACTGTGCGCGGTGGTTTCCCGGCTTGGCGGGGCGGGTGGTTTGTGCGGGAATCGGCGTCGTGAACCTGCCGATTCGACCGCGCCGCAACCGCCGCACGGCGGCGATCCGCGCGATGGTGCGGGAAACCGTGGTCACGCCCGCCGACCTGATCCAGCCGCTGTTCGTCCACGCCGGGGCCGACGACCAGCCGATCGCCTCGATGCCCGGCTGCCGGCGCTGGTCGCTCGACGGACTGGTGCGCGAGGCGGGCGCGGTGCATGCGTTCGGCGTGCCGGCGGTGGTGTTGTTTCCGGCGGTGGCCGGGGCGCTCAAGACCGCGCAGGCCGAGGAGGCGTGGAACCCGGAGGGCGTGGTGCCGCAGGCGGTGGCGGCCCTGAAGGCGGCCCACCCCTCGCTGTGCGTGATCACCGACGTGGCGCTCGACCCGTACAACGCCGACGGCCACGACGGGCTGGTGGCCCACCGCCCCGCCGGTCCCGAGGTCCTCAACGACGAGAGCGTCGAGGCCCTCTGCCGCCAGGCGCTGTGCCACGCCGCCGCGGGCGCCGACATCGTCGCGCCCAGCGACATGATGGACGGCCGGGTGGCGGCGATCCGCCGCCAGCTCGACGCCGCCGGCTTCCAACAGGTCGGGATCCTCAGCTACGCCGCCAAGTACGCCTCCGCGTTCTACGGGCCGTTCCGCGGCGCCCTCGACTCGGCGCCGCGGGCCGGGGACAAGGCGACCTATCAGATGGATCCGGCCAACGCCCGCGAGGCGGTCCGCGAGGTGCTGCTCGACGAGGCCGAGGGGGCGGACATGGTGATGGTCAAGCCGGCGGGCCCGCTGCTCGACGTGATCGCCCGGGTGCGCGCGGCGACCACCCTGCCGGTCGCGGCCTATCAGGTCAGCGGCGAGTTCCTGATGATCCGCAGCGCCGCGGCCTCCGGCTGGCTCGACGAGGCGGCGGCGGTGGCCGAGTCGCTCACCGCGATCCGGCGCGCCGGCGCCGACGTGATCGTGAGCTACTTCGCCGGCGAGTTCGCGGCCCGGGCGGGCCGCGGGTGCTAGGGGGGAGGCCACCGGCGATGGACAGCGGCGCGTTCCAACTGCCGGCCGTCTTCGACCTGGCGGCGACCTTCTTCTTCGGGGTGACCGGGGCGCTGGCGGGGATCCGCCGCGGCTACGACGTCGTCGGCGTGGCCGCGCTGGCGCTGCTCACCGGGGTCGGCGGCGCGGTGATCCGCGACGGGATCTTCCTCCAGGCCGGCCCGCCGGCGGTGGTCCGCGACCCGCGCTACCTCTACGCGATCCTCGCCGCGCTGGCCGCCGGCGTGCTGGTGCGCGAGCGGATCGAGCGGTTCGGCCGCTTCGTGGCGCTGCTGGACGCGGTGGGGCTCGGCGCCTACGCGGTGTTCGGCACGCAGAAGGCGCTGGCGGCGTCGCTGGCGCCGGCGGTGGCGGTGCTGATCGGGGTGATCAACGCCTGCGGCGGCGGGTTGTTGCGCGACGTCACCACGCGCGAGGAGCCGCTGGTGTTCAAGCCGGGGCAGTACTACGTGCTGGCGGCGCTGGCCGGCGCGGTGCTGTTCGTGGCGCTGACCGCGTGGACGCCGCTGGCGGCCACGGCCAGCGGCCTGGTGGCCAGCGGCGCCACCTTCCTGCTGCGCCTGCTGGCGATCCACCGCAACTGGAAGACCCGGTCGTTCTATCCGCCGCCCGGGCCCGGCTGAGCCGCGGTCCGGTGCCCGGGCGCGGCCACGGCGGGGGCCGGTTGGCGGCGGCGGCGGGTGGGCGGGGGTGCCAATTCCCTCCTTGCCGGCGCGGCCCCGCGGGGCTAACGATGGGTTCCGAATCCCCGTCCGGACGATGGAAGTCTTCGGCACCGCACACCACATCCTGCAGGGCAAGCCGGGCCCGGTATGGACGATCGGCCCGGAGGCGCCGGTCTTCGACGCCGTCAGGCTGATGGGCGAGCACAACGTCGGCGCGCTGGTGGTGGTCGAGGGCGGCGCGGTCGTCGGGGTGGTTTCCGAGCGTGACTACAGCCGCAAGATCGCCCTGTTGGGGCGTTCCTCGCGCGAGACCCGGGTGTGCGAGATCCTCAGCGAGCCGGTGATCACGGTGGCGCGGGACGCGGCGATCGGCGAGTGCATGCGGCTGATGACCGAGCACCGGGTGCGCCACCTGCCGGTGGTCGAGGACGGGTGCCTGCTCGGCATCGTCTCGATCGGCGACCTGGTCAACTGGATCATCCGCACCCAGAGCGACACGATCAGCCGCCTCGAGGGCTACATCACCGGCCGCTACCCGGCGTGAGCGCCGGCGCGCGGTGATTTTCCGCGCATCGGCGGTGCATCCTGGGGGCGGGCGTGCTATGCGGTGGCCGTGACCGACGCCGAGATGATCGATTGTCCGGACGACGCCCGCCAGCTCGAGCGGCTGCGCGCGATCGTCCACCGCCTGCGCGCGCCCGGCGGCTGCCCGTGGGACGCCGAGCAGACGCACGCCAGCCTGGTGCCCAACCTCGTCGAGGAGGCGCACGAGGCGGTGGACACGATCCTGCGCGGCGACCACGACCACCTGCGCGAGGAGCTCGGCGACCTGCTGCTGCAGGTGTTCATGCACTGCGAGATCGCCGCGGAGGGCGCGCGGTTCGGGCTTGCCGACGTCGCCCGCGGGATCTGCGACAAGCTGGTCCGCCGCCACCCGCACGTCTTCGGCACCGCGGCGGCCGGCACCAGCGAGGCGGTGCTGCGCCAGTGGGACCAGATCAAGCGGGTTGAGAAGGGCCACCAGCACCAGCCGTTCCTCCACGGCACCGGCAAGGGCCTGCCCGCGCTGATGCGGGCGTGCAAGCTGCAGAAGAAGGCCGCCAAGGTCGGCTTCGACTGGCCGGACGCGGCCAGCGTGATGGACAAGGTGGGCGAGGAGTGGGCGGAGCTGCGGGCGGCGGTCGGCGCGGCGGACCCGCGCGCGATCGACGAGGAGCTCGGCGACCTGTTGTTCGCGCTGGTCAACCTTGCGCGGCACCGCGGGTCGGACCCCGAGGTGCTGGCCGCCGCCGCCAATGCCAAGTTCGAGCGGCGGTTCGACGCCATGGAGCGCCGGCTGCGCGAGCAGGGGGTCGGCCTGGCCGAGGCCGGGCTCGACCGGATGGAGGCCGCGTGGCAGGCGGCCAAGGGCGGCGGGCCCGCGCCGGGGCCGGACGCTTCCACGTTGCGCGGGGTTGCCGGCGGTGATTGAGTGGCGGCATGGCCGGGCCGGCATTCGATTTCAACCAGCGTCCGTTCATCCTGTTCTGGGAGGTCACCCGGGCGTGCGCGCTGGCGTGCCGGCACTGCCGCGCGGTCGCCCAGCCGCGCCCCCACCCGGGTGAGCTCGACCATGCCGAGGGCCTGCGGCTGATCGGCCAGGTGGCCGACCTGCGGCCGGTGATGTTCGTGCTGACCGGCGGCGACCCGATGCTGCGCCGGGACCTGTTGGAACTGATCGAGTGCGCCGCCCACCAGCACGGGCTGCACACCGCGCTCAGCCCGGCGGCCACCGAGCTGCTGGTGCGCACCGACTTCCGGGCGCTGCAGCGGGCCGGCGTGCAGCGGCTGTCGCTGAGCCTCGACGGCGCGACGCGCGCGAGCCACGACCGGTTCCGCGGGCTCGCGGGCACCTTCGACCGCACCGCGCGCGCGTTCGAGATGGCACGCGAGGCCGGACTGCCTGTGCAGGTGAACACAACCATCCACAAGGCCAACCTCCACGAGTTCGACGCCTTCGCGGAGCTGATGCACGCGTGGCGGCCGGCGATGTGGAGCCTGTTCGTGATCGTGCCGACCGGGCGCGCGACCCTCGCCGACCTGCCCGACCCGGTCGCGCTCGAACGGGTGCTCGAGCGGCTGCACGCGATCGCGGCGGACGCCCCGTTCGAGGTCAAGACCACCGAGGGGCACCACTACCGCCGGATCGTCCTGCAGCACGGCCGGGATGCCGGCCGTGCCACCCGCCGCGCGCCGCTGGGCATCCGCGACGGGCGCGGCGTGGCGTTCGTCTCCCACACCGGCGAGGTCTCGCCGAGCGGCTTCCTGCCGCTCGTCGCCGGCAACGTCCGCGACACCCCGCTGGCCGACCTCTACCGCCGCTCGCCGCTGTTCGTGAACCTGCGCGACAGCGACCTGTTGGAGGGCAAGTGCGGCGCGTGCGAGTTCCGCAACGTCTGCGGCGGCTCCCGCGCCCGCTCGTTCGCCGTCTACGGCAGCCCCTTCGCCGAGGACCCGCTCTGCCCCTACCAGCCGCGCAGGGCCGCCGCCGGCGTGCCGTGAGCCCCGGCTCGCCCCGCCGCCGCCAAGCCCGCCGGCGCCGGCCTCAGCCGCCGCCCAGCCCGCCCTCCCACGCCGCCCAGAACGCCGCCGTCTGGCCGGCGTCCGGCACCACCTCCAACAGCAGCGGCCGCCCCGCCCCGTCCAGCCGGTCGAAGTCCCCCGCCTCCCCCACCCGCAGGTGCCCCAGCCCCCACATCTCCGCCCAGCTGCCGAGCCGCGCCGGCTGCGTGGCTGTTAGAACGGCGCGGGTCCGGGCATCCATGCGGCGCAGCCGTGGCAGGCGGTCGAAGATCCGGCCGCCGGCGTTGTTGATCACGGCGAGCACGCGGCCGGCCGGTTGGGCCTGGCCGATGAGTGCGGGTGCGGCGAGGTCGTAGAGGGCGGTCAGGTCGCCGACGAGCGCCCATGCGTCGGGGGTGTCGGCGGTCCAGCCGAGCCAGGTGGAGAGCTGGCCGTCGATTCCGTTGGCGCCGCGGTTGGCGCGCACCTCGGTGACCGGGCGCCGCCACTGTGCGAACTGGTTCCACTCGCGCACCGGCAGGCTGTTGCCGAGGTAGACGGAGGACGCGAGCGAGGCGTAGGCCGAGAGCGTCCTGACCATGGCCGGCTCGCTGGCGGGGAAGGCCTCCAACAGCTCGTCGATGCGGGCCCGGCGGCGTTCGGCGTCGCGCAGGTGGTCGAGGACGTCGCCCCACGGCTCGACCGGGCCGAGGGCGCGCAGGGCGGAGTCGACGGGCGCGTGGACGACCTGCGACGTGCGGGCGAGCCCGGCGAACCCGCTGCGGGTCACCGAGCAGACCGCGACGCCGGGCAACTGTTCGAGGTCGCGCCAGCAGCGGCCCGCGGGCACGCCGCCGAGGCGCAGCACCCGGCCGGGCGGGCGGGCGCGCAGCTGGCGGTCGGCATCGGGCAGGGCCAGCGGGCGCAGCAGCTCGCGCAGCCCGCTGGTTGCCTCGGCGGCCACCGGGGCGCCGAGGGTGCGGGCGAAGTGAAGGGTTTCCTCGCGTTCGGCGGGGTCGAGGTCGCCGAGCATCACCACCATGCCGCGCTCGATGCCGCCGCGCAGGAAGCGGGCCAGGCCGCTGACGTCGGGCGCCACGCGGGCGGGTACGAAGGCGCCGGCCGGCGGGGCCGGCGGGGGGGCGGCGGCGGCGGGCTCCTCCTCGAGGCACAGGTTGACGTGCCATGGCCGCCGCCCGCTCCAGCCTTCCAACAGCCGCTGGCCGGGGGCGGGCGGGTGTTCCGGCGTGGCGGCGGGTGGCAGCTCGACGTCGTCGCAGCCCTCGACGTAGGGGCCGAAGATCGGGGGCTGGTCGATTGCCTGGGGTGCGCCGCTGCCGCGGAACCGGCGCGGGCGGTCGGCGGTCAGCAGCACCAGCGGGCGGGCCTGATAGTGTGCCTCGACGACGGCGGGGAGCAGTTCGGCCACTGCGGTGCCGCTGGTGGTGACGACGGCGCAGGGCGGCCCGGCGAGGGTGCGCCCGAGCGCGAAGAACGCGGCGCTGCGTTCCTCGAAGTGGTGCCACAGGCGGGCGGCGCCGTGCTCCTCGAGCCGCAGCAGCGCCTCGACGAGCACCGCGTCGTGGGCCCCCGGGCAGGCCACGAACTCGCGCACCCCGCGCTGCAGCAGGCCGCCGATGAGATTTCCGAGGTCGTTCATCGCAATGCCGGTCAGCAGTGCCGCCCGGAAACCCGCGCCGTCGGCTGCGGGCCCCGGTTTCCGGCCTCCTCGATCCACGCCTTCACCGCCTCGCGCTTGAGCTGCAGTTCGCGCCATTCGTTGACCAGGCGACTGGCCTCGATGACGCCGCAGCCGGCGGGCAGGCGCGCCTCGCGGCCCTCCCACCAGACGCCGCGGATGGCGACCACCGCGGTGAAGCGCCGGTCGTGCCACAGCCCGAAGGGCGCGCCGAACTCCGCCGGGCAGCCGAGCCGGTCGCGCCATGCCTCCAACATCGCGAGCGTCGCGGCGGTGCGCGGCAGCGGCCCGAGCGCCGGCGTCGGGTGCAGCCGCGCCACCAGCCCGGCGGGGTCATGGGGGTGGCCGAGGGTCACCGCGATCGGGGTGTGGAAATGGACCAGTGCCCCGAGGTCGAGGACCCGCCGCGGCGACCGGCGCACCGTGCCGATCCCGGCGAGCTGCGCGACCAGCGACCGGACGACGTATTCGTGCTCGAGGATCTCCTTGTCGTCGGCCCCGAAGACCTCGCGCTCCTCGCTGCGCGCGGTGCCCGCCAGCGCCATCGTGCGCAGCCGCCGGCCCGCCACCTCCAACAGCACCTCGGGCGTCGCCCCGGCAAAGCCGCGCGCCCCGTCGACCCACGCGTAGCCGTAGCACGCCGGATCCGGCCGCGCGAACGCCAGCGCGGTCGCCGCCGCCTCGCCGCCGGCCAGCCGCCCGCGCTCGACCGCCACCGGCACCGTCTTCTCGAACGCGCCGCGGCTGATCTCCCCGGTCACCTGTTGGAACACCGCGGCGAACGCCGCCGCGTCCGGCGCCGCCCACTGCCAGGCCGGCCGCTCCGCCGGCCCCAGCCGCGCCGCGAGTTCGCCGGGGTCCACCACTTCCCAGCGCGCCGGCACCTGCCACGGCCGCGCCGCCCGCAGGCCGAAATCAGTGCGGAAAAACGCCACCCCGTCGGCCGGCGCCTGCGCCTGCCCGCGGAACGGGCCGAATCCGACGACCGCCGCGCCGCCCGGCCGGACGAGGAACGCATACTCAGCGTGCATCCGCCGCCCACGCTGAGCCCTGCCCCGGCCGCGCGCAAGCGCCGGCCGCCGCCAGTGCGCACCCGGCCCGGGGCGGCGCGGCCGCGAGGGGCCGCGGGATCCGGCGCGGAATCCGGCGTGAAATTCGGCGTTGTCATCTGGCGGGCATGCCCCTATACTCGCACCCAATCGACGGCCTGCCGCCGCCGGGCGGTTGGTTGTCGACGCACGTTGCCGGCATGTCCTTGCGCTTTCCCACCGTCTTCGTAGCCGCCGGTCTCGCCTGCCTTGCGGGCGGCGCCGGGGTGGCCTGTGGCGCGTGGGAGGTGGTCAAGATCGGCGGCCGCGACTACGTCACCGCCGAGGGGATCAAGGAGTTCTACCGGTTCGACAAGCTCGAGCGGCAGGGCAACGCAGTGACGCTGGAGAACCGTGCGGTGGTGATGAAGCTGACCGTCGGCCACCAGGACTGCTACATGAACGGCGTGAAGTTCGTGTTCAGTTACAAGGTGGAGGGGCAGGGGGCCAAGGTGCTGGTGTCGCGGATCGACCTTGCCAAGCTGGTCGACCCGGTGCTGCGGCCGAACTACATCCCCAACGCCGGCAGTTTCCGCACCATCATCCTCGACGCCGGCCACGGCGGCAAGGACCCCGGGGCGACCAACCCCTACGGCACCGAGGCCAACTACAACCTGCTGCTCGCCGGCAAGCTCAAGCCGCTGCTCGAGCAGCGCGGGTTCAAGGTGATCCTGACCCGCAACAGCAACCGTTTTTTGACCCTCCAGGAGCGGGTCGACTTCGCCAACCGGATCTCCGAGGACGCGATCTTCATCAGCCTGCACTTCAACGCCGGCGGCCGCCACGCCCGCGGCATCGAGACCTTCACCCTCTCGCCGCAGGGGGTGGCCCACTACGGGCGCGGGCTGCGCGCCGACGACTTCCGGCTGCGCACCGGCAACGAGCACGACTCGGCCAACATCGCGCTCGCCACCGCCGTCCACGGCTCGGTGCTGCGGCGCCTCGGCACCAACACCTTCGACCGCGGGATCAAGCGCGCCCGCTACAGCGTGCTCACCGGCATCCGCCACCCGGCGATCCTGCTCGAGGGCGGCTTCATGAGCCACCCCTACGAGGCCCGCCTGATCGGCAACCCGGCCTATCAAAACGCGCTCGCCCGCGGTGTCGCCGACGCGGTCCTCAAGTACCGCGTGGCCGTCTGCAACCCCGCCACCCGCGCGCGCGGCGCCCGACAGTGAACCCGCCCCCCACCCTATCGCGCCGCCGCTTCCTCGGCGCCACGCTGGCCACCACTGCCGCCGCCGCCGGGCAGCCGGCTCCGGCGCCGCCCGGCCGCAGGATCAAGCTCGGCCTGATCGGCTGCGGCGGCCGGGGCGCCTGGCTCGGCGGGCTGTTCCGACAGCACGGCGGCTTCGAGATCCACGCCACCGCGGATTACTTCCAGGAGCAGGCCGACCGGGCGGGCGACGAGCTGGGCGTCGACAAGGCGCGGCGCTTCTCCGGGTTGTCGGCGTTCCGCAAGCTGTTGGACAGCGGGGTCGAGGCGGTCACCGTGGTCAACCTGCCGCGGTTCCACGCCGAGCACGGGCAGGCTGCGGTCGACGCCGGCGTCCACGTCTACGCGGCCAAGCCGGTGGCGGTCGACGTGCCGGGGGCGCTGCGGGTGCAGGCCGCGGGCGCGGCGGCGACCGCCAAGGGGCTCGTCTATCTGGTCGACTATCAGATTCCGACCGACCCGGTGAACATCGAGGTGGCCAAGCGGCTGCGGGAGGGCGCGCTCGGGCGGCTGATGCACGTCGACAGCATGGGGTTCAGCTCGGTGTGGCCGGATCCGGCCGACCGCAGCCCCGAGAACCTGCTGCGCCGCGGCAACTGGCTGACCGCCATCCCGCTCTCCGGGGACTTCATCGTCGAATACAGCGTCCACTCGATCAACGCCGTGCTGTGGCTGGTCGGCAAGCGCCCGGTCAGGGCCCACGGCGTCACCCGCCGTTGCCGCCCCGACGCCCACGGCGACGGGCGCGACCTCTACCTGGTCACCTACGAGTTCGACGACGGGCTGGCGTGGACCCACCGCTGCCAGGCGCTCCAGAACGGCCAGGACGCGATCATCCGCTGCGAGGTCTACGGCGACGACGCCTACGCCCACGTCAATTACTGGGGCCGCTCGTTCCTGCGCGGCGGCCCGAGCCAGTACGGCGGCGGCCCGATCGACAGCCTCTACGACCAGGGCGCCAAGCGCAACATCGCCACCTTCCACCAGAGCATCACCGGCGGCCAGTGCGACAACCCGACCGCCCGCCAGGCCGCCGACGACGTGCTCACCGCCGTCCTCGGCCGCGAGGCGGCCGCGCGCGGCACCGCGCTGGCGATGGACGACCTGCTGGCCGCCAACGAGGCGCTGCCGTTCGACACCACGGGGCTGGCGCCGTGAGCGGCATCGACCGGCCGGGGGCCATGGCCTCCCGGGCCGGGCCCGCGCGGTCACCGCGGCGTGCCGCCGCCGCGGACGAACTCGTCGCGCGAGAGCGCCCCGTCGCGGTCGACGTCCCACCGGGTGAACCGCCCCGCGGCGGCCCCGGGGTCGGGCTGGTTTGTTAGAAACTCGTCGCGGGTCAGGGAGCCGTCGCCGTTGCGGTCGCGCGCGGCGAACATGGCGGCGCGGTTCTGCCGCGGCCGGGGCGCCGGCTTGGGTGCGGCAGGCGGGGGCGGGGTGGCGGCCGGGAGGTGGCGGGACAAGCGCTCGACGACCTCCCTGAGTTCGGGTTTTCCGGCGAGGTTGGCGGTTTCGGCGGGGTCGTCGCGCTCGTCGTAGAGTTCGGTGGCGACCGTCGCGCCGGTGCGGCGGTCGCGCCAGGCGGTCAGCCGCCAGCGTTGGTCGCGGACGCTGTAGCCCATGAGCGGCCGGCCGCCGGTCTGGGCGCCGCCGCGCGGGTATTGGCTGACGGCGGCCTTGCGCATCGGGGCCGCCGGGTCGGCGAGCCACGGTTTCAGGCTGGCGCCGTCGAGCCCGGCCGGGGCGGGCAGGCCGCACAGGTCGACGAGCGTCGGATAGATGTCGACGAACTCGGCGGGTGCGGCGCACTTGCCGCCGGCGGCGGCGAGTCCCGGGGCGCTGACCAGCAGCGGCGCGCGGGTGGCGAGCTCGAAGTTGGTGTGCTTGTGCCACAGCCCGTGGTCGCCGAGCTGCCAGCCGTGGTCGCCCCACAGCACCACCACGGTGTTGTCGGCGAGTCCCTGCTGCTCGAGCGCGTCCAACAGGCGGCCGACCTGGGCGTCGACGTAGCTGACGCAGGCGTGGTAGCCGTGGCGCAGGCGGCGGGCGAGGTCCTCGGGGATCGGGTTGCCCTTGGGGATGTTGGCGTAGGAGTGCAGCTCGCCGTTGGCGTGGCCGGCGAAGGGCGGGGCGCCGGCCGGCAGGCGGTCGGTCGCGGGCGGCGGGATCCGCGCCGGGTCGTGGAGGTCCCAGTATTTCCGCGGCGCGACGAAGGGCAGGTGCGGCTTGAGGAAGCCGACGGCGAGGAAGAACGGGCGCCCGAGCGCCTTGAGCTCGCGGAGCTTCGTCACCGCGTGGGCGGCGGTGCAGCCGTCGGGCAGATCGTCGTCGGCCTTCGGGCTGACCTCGAACGCCGGTCCCTTTGGCGGCTTGCCGTCGCGAGCGGGCGCGGCGCCGGCGGGCGGGCGGGCGGCGGGGGAGGATTCGCGCGCGCCCGGGCCGACGCGTTTGGTGATCCGCTTGCGCCAGTCGGAGGGGTCGGTGTCGACGGTGGTGCCGTTGGGGTACCAGTGCGGCTCGCTCCACGAGCGGCCGTCCTCGAACCCGTGGTGATAGATCTTGCCGAGCGCGGCGCAGTGGTAGCCGTGGGCCTTGAAGTGCTGGGGCAGGGTGACGGCGTCGGGCAAGGCGGCGCGGAAGTGGGTCTCGAGGTCCCACACCCGGGTGGCGTCCGGCCGGCGGCCGGTCATCAGCGACGAGCGCGACGGGCTGCACACCGCCTGCTGGCAGTGCGCGTTGGTGAACACGACGCCGCGCGCGGCGAGGCGGTCGAGGTGCGGGGTCCTGGCCGCCTCGTTGCCGTAGCAGCCGAGGTCCGGCCGCAGGTCGTCGACGGCGATGAACAGCACGTTCGGCCGCGCCGGCTCGGCCGCCGCGGTCACGGTGGTGGGCGCGAGCAGGGCGGAGGCGGCGCACAGCAGGGCCGGCAGGCGGCCCGGGCAGGTCTGTTGGAGTGGGTTCATGCGGGTGGCCGTTGGAGCGGGGCACGGGCGGCGCGGGGTTCACGATCCGGCGGGCTGGCGGCGCTTGCGGGCCGGGGGCTGCCGGGGGGCGGGGGCGGCGGGCTCGCCCGGGGGGGCGGCGTCGCGGAGCATGGCGGCGAGGGCGGCCTGCATCGTTTTGGTGCGTTCCGGCTCGCGGGCGGCGAGGTTGTTGCGCTCGCCGGGGTCGGCGCTGAGCTGATAGAGCTCGGGTGGGGAGGCGGGGCCGGCGACCAGTTTCCAGTCGCCCATGCGCAGGGCGGCGCGGGTTGGCGAGCGGGCGAGGAGGATCGCCTGGTGGGGCGAGGTGGCGCCGTGGGCGAGCACCGGCCAGATGTCGCGGCCGTCGAGCGGCAGCGGCTGGTCGGGCGGGCCGCCCGCCAGTTTCAGCAGGGTCGGGAACCAGTCGATCACGTGGACCGGTTCGTCGACGGTGGTGCCGGCGGGGATGCGGCCCGGCCAGCAGGCGAACGCGCAGGCGCGCACGCCGCCCTCGTAGACCGTGCCCTTGCCGGCGCGCAGCGGGCGGTTGCTGGACAGCCGGCCCGGGTTGGGGCCGCCGTTGTCGCTGGAGAAGACGACCAGCGTGCGGTCGCGCAGGCCGGCGTCGGCCAGGGCGTCGGTGATGCGGCCGACGGCGGCGTCGACGGCGGCGAGCATGCCGGCGAGCGTGCGGCGGTTGCCGGCGAGGTTGGTGAACGGCTGGAGGTATTTCTCCGGGGCCTGGAGTGGCGCGTGGACGCCGTTGAACGGGACGTAGAGGAACAGCGGGCGGGCGGGGTCGCGCTCGCGGATCAGGCGGCACGCCTCGGCGGCGATCAGCTCGGTGCTGTAGCCGGTTTCAGGCAGTTCCCTGCCGTCGCGGAACCAGTCGTGGGTGCCGTCGCGCCGGTGGGTGAAGTAGTCGATTGCGCCGAAGTAGTGGCCGTATTGGTGGTCGAAGCCGCGGGCGGTGGGGGTGTAGGCGGGCTGGAACTCGCCGAGGTGCCACTTGCCGGTGATTGCGGTCTGGTAGCCGGCGGCCTTGAGGGCGTCGGCGAGGGTGCGTTCGGCCAGCGGCAGGCCCCACATGGCGCGCGGGCGCACGACGGTGTAGACGCCGGTGCGGGTGGGGTAGCGGCCGGTCATCAGCGCGGCGCGGGTCGGCGAGCACACCGGCTGGACGTAGTGGGCGCGCAGGATCGCGCCCTCGCGGGCGAGGCGGTCGATGCGGGGCGTGCGCAGGTCCCGGCAGCCGTTGAAGCCGACGTCGGCGTAGCCGAGGTCGTCGACCAGGAAGAACACGATGTTCGGCGGCGGCTCGGCGGCGGGGGCGGCGAGCGCGAGCCCGGCTAACAGATAGAGAACGTGGGGCGGGCGCATGGCGGGGGCGGGCGCGGTTGGGCCGCGGCCGTGGTCGCGGCCGTGGTCAGGGTGCGGGCAGTTCCTCGATCCGGAGGTCCTTGTACCAGACTTCGGAGGGTGGGCCGGCGTGGGCCTGGAGGGCGATCACGCCGGTGCGCGGGATGGCGGCGTCGGTTTCGGTGAAGTCGGCGGTGAGGTGGCCGTTGAGCCACAGCCGGATGCGGGGGCCCTCGCAGCGGATCCGGTAGTCGTTCCAGCCGTCGGGCTTGACGATGGCGGCGAGCCTGGCGGGGTCGGGCGCCTGGCCGAGGAAGCGGCCGCGCCGGCCCTCGTCGTAGATGCCGCCCCAGTAGCCGTCGGCGACGTCGGCCTGATAGCCGGCGACGGCGGTGCTGTCGGGCAGGCGGTGGCTGCGCAGCTGGATGCCGCCGTTGCCCTTGCCCTCGACGAGGCGGACCTTGAGTTGGAGCTCGAAGTCGGTGAACCCGCGGGTGGTGCACAGGAACAGGTTGCTGGGGACCGGTTTTTCCATGCTGCCGGCGACGATCGCGCCCTCGGCGATGCGGAACCACGCGGGGTCGCCCTCCCAGCCGTCGAACGACTTGCCGTCGAACAGCGGGCGGGCCTTGCCGGCGGCCGGTTGGGCCGGCTGTTGGGCCGGTTGTTGGGCGGCGGCGCGGATGTGGGCGGGCAGCCCGGGGGCGGCGGCGACCGCTTCCAACAGGGCGCGGGCGGCGTCGGCCTTGCCGTCGCGCGCGAGCTGCTCGCCGGCGACGAGCGCGGCATGGGCGGCGGGCGGGCGCAGCTCGGTGGGGCCGTCGGCGAGGGTGGCGCGCAGCGCGGCGAGCGCCTCATCGCTGGCGATCTGGCCGAGGGCGGCGAGTGCCGGCTCGGCGACGCCGCGGGCGGGGTCGCGGGCGAGGGCGGCCAAGGCGGGCACCGCCGCGGCGTCGCGGCGGGTGCCGAGCGAGTTGACGGCGCCGGCGAGCAGGCGGCCGGCGAGCTGGGGCAGGGCGTCACGCAGCGCCTGGCCGGCGGCGGCGTCGGGGATCGCCTCGAGGGCGGTGCGCGCGTAGTCGGAGAGGTGCTCGTCGGCCAACAGCCCGGCCAGCGCCGGGACGGCGGCGGGGCCGCCGGTGACGGCGAGCTGCTGGCAGGCGACCGACTTTTCGCGCACGCCGGCGTCGGACGCGAGCACGGCGAGTGCGGCCTGGGGGTCGGGCGCGGCGGCGTGGGCGAGGGCGGGCAGGAGCAGGGCGAGGAGGATGGGGCGGGGCGGGGTCATGGGGTGCGGGGTGGGCTGGGGTTTCACGCGTGCCACGGGGCGCGGCGGGCGCGGCTGCGCAGCCGGTTGGCCTCGGGGTCGTCGGGGAACGACTCGGTGGCGGGGTCGAAGCGGACCTTGCGGCCGAGGCTGTGGCCGATGGCGGCGGCGTGGCAGGCGATGTGGCCGCGGCGCATCACCGCGGAGTTGCACGCCGGCTGGCCGCGGGACTTGACGCAGTCGAGGAAGTCGCGGGCGTGCCCGGTGGGATCGGTGCCGGCCATTTCGGGGATTCGGGCGCCGGCGAGCAGCGTGGCGGGCTCGGCGACGACCTTGCCGTGGTCGCCGGCCTCCACCCAGCCTTCGTCGCCGACGAAGCGGACCGGGCAGGTGCCAAGGCCGAGCCAGTCGCCCTCGTTGTTGAACCCGCCGAGGCGCATCACCAGTTTGACGCCATTGGCGTAGCGGCCGTGGATCGTGGCGCCGTCGGATTCGAACTCGACCGGGGTGGTGTGGTCGGCGTCGAGTGCCCACTGGCAGAGGTCGAGGGTGTGGGCGCCCCAGTCCAACAGGCGGCCGCCGGCGTCGAAGTCGTGGTAGCCGCGCCACTGGCCCTGGATGTAGCGGGAGTTGAACGGGCGCCACGGGGCGGGGCCGAGCCACGTGTTCCAGTCGACCTCGTCGGCGGGGGGCTCGGGTTCGGCGGGGAGCCAGTCGTGGCTGTCCTGGAGCGGGTTGATCGAGGCGTGGACGGTGTGGATGCGGCCGAGCTTGCCGGAGCGTGCGAGGTTCACGGCGAAGCGGAAGTTGTCGACGTTGCGGCGCTGGGTGCCGGCCTGGAAGACGCGGGCGTAGCGGCGCACGGCGTCATCCAGTTCCTGGCACTCGCGCAGGGTGAGGGCGCAGGGTTTCTCCGAGTAGACGTCCTTGCCGGCCTTGGCGGCGAGGATCGTGGCCAGCGTGTGCCAGCGGTCGCCGGTGGCGATCAGCACCGCGTCGATGTCGTCGCGGCCGAGGATCTCGTGCATGTCCCGGCACGCGTGGCAGTCCTGGTTGGCGTAGTGCCGGTCGGCGATCCGCTTGACGATCTCGCGGCGCTCGCGCTGGACGTCGGCCACGGCCACGAACTGGACGTCGGGTTGCTTGAGGAAGGAGCCGAGGACCTCGCGGCCGCGCGGGCCGATGCCGATCGCGCCCAGCACGATCCGGTTGCTCGGGGCGGTGGCGCCGTTGCGGCCGAGTGCGGACGAGGGGATGATGGCGGGTGCGGCGGCCGCCAATGCGGCCTGCGTGAGGAACCTCCTGCGGGTGGTGGTGGTGGGTGTCATGCGGACCTCCTTGCGCCGGCCCGCGGTGATCGGGCGGGGCCGCCGCTTGCACCCGGCTACGGCCGGCGAGGGCCGGTTGTTGCAGCGGAGATCCTTGTTAGCGCTCCTTGATGTATGGCCGCACATTCGCCAGCTTGAGTCCGTCCACGCGACTGAACTCACCCTCGTTGAGGGTTGCCAGCCGGTGTCCGAACCTGAGGCTGGTTGCCGCGATCATCATGTCGTGCGCGCCAACACGGTTGCCGGCAGCCTCAAGAGCCGCCCACAACTCCGCGTGCCGGCGGGCGCAGGGCAGGTCGAAGGGCAGCGTGGGGGTTTCCCTGAGCACAGCCTCCACATAGGCCACCCTCTTCGTGCGCCGTTCCAGGGTCGCCCTGCAAACCCCATGCAACAGCTCCGAAGCGGTCACCGACGAGATGAAGAGGGGCTCCATCGGTGCCTCCTTTTCGAGGAAAGCCTCCATGTCGAAGCGCTCCCGCTCCGCCGCGATCAGCACGGAACTGTCGAGCATCAACCCCATGGCGATTTCGGCGGGGGAAGATTCCCGCGTGCGCCCTCGATACAGGCAGCGAAATCATCCGCGTCCTCCAAGTCGAGGTGAGGCATCAGGCGCCATCGCGAAAGCCAGTCCCTGGCGAGCACGCTGGCACCGCCAACCGGAACCACCATGGCCACCGGTTCCCCGGAACGAATCAGCACCGTTGATTCGCCGCGGTAATACGTGCGGTTCACCAGATCCGCGAAATGCCGGGCCGCCTCCGTGACGGTCATCGTGCGATCGGTCATGCGGCAATCATGGAATCAGATAATCGGATAATCAAGCCGATCTTGCCGGCGTCCGGTTTTCCATGCGACGCAGCCGATGGCGAGGGGTGCAGGATTGGCGGGTGGGGGCGAGGGGCCGGGGTTCATCAGGGGGTGCGGAACCCGAGTTCGTCGCCGAGCCGCAGGCACTCGGGGAGCGGCAGGGTGCCCTCGGTGCAGGTCGGGTGGGACAGGCTCGCGGCGGCGGCGCAGGCGGCCATCCGCAGGCAGGCGTCGATCGCGCGGCCGTCGTGCAGTCCCAGCAGCATGCCGGCGGCGAACGCGTCGCCGGCGCCGGCGGTGCCGGCGATCCGGGCGGCGGGGACGCGCACGCTGCCGTGGACTGCCTCGGCGCCGCCGGCGTGGCGGGCGAGCGCGCCCTCCGGGCAGTGGATGACCACCCACTCGCGCACGCCGGCGGCGAGCAGGCGGCGGGCGGCCTCGGCGAGCCGCTCGAAGCTGACCTTGCCGTCGGCGTTGACCGCGACGCCGGTGCACCGGCCGGCCTCGAACTCGTTGACGAACAGGAAGTCGACGTGGGGCAGCGCCGGGGTGACCACCGCGGCGAAGCGGTCGCTATCCTCGCTGACCACGTCGAGCGAAGTGCGGAACCCGAGGTCGCGGGCGTGCCGCAGCAGGCGTGCCGCGCCGGTGGTGCCGTCGGGCGCCAGCTCGTCGAGGCGGTCCAGCAGCAGCACGTAGCCGAGGTGGAAGATGCTGGCGCGGGAGGAGGGGAGGTTGATGTGTTCCCCGCCGAGCAGGGCGTTGGCGCCGCGGTAGTGGAAGAAGGTGCGGCGGCCGGTGTCGCGGACGGTGATGACGTCGGTGTAGGAGGTGCCCGCGGCGGCGGTGGTATGCATGCGGGAGGCGTCGATGCCGAGGGCGCGGCAATCGGCGAGGATCGAGTGGCCGTCGGGGTCGTCGCCGACGAGGCCGGCGGCCTCGAGGGGGAAGTGGGCGCCGAGTTTGGCGAGGTCGACGAGGAGGTTGTAGGGGGAGCCGCCGGTGCCGCGGGACTCGCTGAGGATGGTGGCGAGGGCGTCCTGTTCGGGGAAGCGGTCGACGATCTTGACGTGGTCGATGATCCAGTTGCCGGTGGCGAGGATGCCGGTGCGCGTGGGGGCCTGGCTGGGGCCTGGGGTCATGGTGGTGGGGGCGGGCTGGGGGTCATTGGACGGGGGTCCACTGGCCGGTCCTGGCGGAGGCGAGCACGGCGTCGCAGACGAGCTGGGTTTGCTGGGCGTCGCGGAACGTGGGTGCGGCCGGTTCGCCGCGGGAGAGGCCGGCGAGGAAGTCGGCGGCCTGGTGGACGAAGCTGTGCTCGTAGCCGATCTGGAGGCCCGGGACCCACCACTTGTCCATGTAGGGCTGGTCGGAGTCGCTGACGTGGATGTCGCGCCAGCCGCGGACGGCGGAGTCGTCGCGGTGGTCGAAGTAGCGGAGGCGGTGGAGGTCGTGGAGGTTCCAGGCGATCGACGCGTGTTCGCCGTTGATCTCGAAGGTGTAGAGGGCCTTGTGGCCGCGGGCGTAGCGGGTGGACTCGAAGACCGCGAGGGAGCCGTTGGCGAAGCGGGCGAGGAACGCGCAGGCGTCGTCGATGCCGACCGGCTCGACCTTGCCGGTGAGGTTGTGCATGCGCTGCTTGACGAAGGTCTCGGTCATGGCGGTGACCGCGGTGATGGGGCCGTTGATCCACAGGGCGGTGTCGATGCAGTGGGCGAGCAGGTCGCCGGTGACGCCGGAGCCGGCGGCGGCGGCGTCGAGGCGCCACAGGCCCTCGCCGCCCTGGGGGAGGTCGGCGGAGATCGTCCAGTCCTGGAGGAAGTTGGCGCGGTAGTGGAAGACGCGGCCGAGGCGGCCGTCGGCGACGAGCTGCTTGGCGAGGGTGACGGCGGGGACGCGGCGGTAGTTGTACCACACCATGTTGGGGACGCCGGCGCGCTCGACGGCGGCGCACATCTCGGCGCCCTCGGCGCCGTTGCGGGCGAGCGGCTTCTCACACAGGATCATCTTGCCCGCAGCGGCGGCGGCCAGCGCGATCTCCCGGTGGAGCTCGTTGGGGGTGCAGATGTCGACCACGTCGATGTCGCTGCGCTCGAGCAGGCGGCGCCAGTCGGTCTCGACCGACTGGTAGCCCCAGCGGTCGGCGAACGCCTTGGCGCGCTCCTCGTTGCGGGCGCAGACGGCCTTGAGGACCGGGCGGTATTCGAGGTCGAAGAAGTGGTTGACCTTGGCGTAGGCGTTCGAGTGGGCGCGGCCCATGAAGCCGTAGCCGATCATGGCGAGGTTGAGAGGTTTGGTGGACATGGGAGTGACGGGTGGCGAGTGACGAGTGTTCGCCCCGGCAGGGGCGATGGTTCGTAGCCACGGGGTTTACCCCGTGGATCCGGATTCGGCAGAATCATCAAGCTCCGAAGGAGCGCTGGTGGGCCGCAGCCGCTCCAACAGCCTGCCTGCGCCCCTGCCGGGGCTTGGTTCATTGGGGGCCCCAAACCACGGGGTAAACCCCGTGGCAACGGACCGCGGCTCCTTCGGAGCCGGAGACACGCCGTTGGTTCGCTGCATGGAGCATCGTCCCGTGGCAACGGACCGGGGCTGGTCTGGAGCCGGAGAGAAGGGCGGTCGGAGGAGGGGCATTGGGGCGAGGGGTGGGTGAAGAGGGGAATGAAAGTCAGGGTGTGTAACTGGTTTCGTCCTCCCTTACCTTGCCATCGATTTGGCGGGAGAGCGTCTGGATGGTGCTGGTGAGGATTGAGATGATTTCATCGCACAGCAAGACCCGATTCCGGACGATGTCATCCGGGAGCCAGTGTCCGAGGCGCTGATAGCGGCCGCGTGTTTCCCGAGCACTGCCCCGGGAGTACTGAAGGAAGAGCACGAAATCCCTGCTGGATCTGCGGCCATAGCCTTCCTCCATGTTGGCACAGATCGAGTCGGCGCTCGCGAGTTGCTGCCCGATGAGCCGCCAACAGGCTGGAATCGACTCAAGGTCGCGCATGTCCTCCACCGCCAGATCGAACAGGCAGCAGGCCTTGCAGTAGGCGCCGAATGACTCGAGATCCTGTTGGGACATGGCGAAAGGTCGCTGCGGACAAATGGCCGACGACGATGGACCGAGCAAGTCAAGTGCGAAGCTCCTGCCCTCCACTCGTCACTCGCCACTCGCCACTCTCCTCCTTCTCACTCGCTCCACCCGTGCGCCTCGCGGACGCGGATCATGGCTGCGAGGACGTCGTTCCAGATTGCGGGCGAGAGCATGGTTTCGTTGGGGAACATGCAGCCGTCCCAACAGATGTGGCGGCAGGCCCTGGTGGGGGTGCCGTCCTCGTCGCGCAGCCAGTGGCCGGCGGCGCGGGTGATGTCGAGCTTGCCGTTGGGGTCGTTGGGTGGGCAGTGCTTGCCGGTCTTGTCGTGGCTGCCCTGGCCCTTGACGGTGGCATCGTTCTGGGCGACGTGGAAGTCGATCGTCCACGGGCGCAGGGCGCTGGTGAGGCGGTGGTAGGCGGCGTCGAACGCGGCGGTGTCCGACCAGTCGAAGCCCGGGGGCACGAGGGCGTCCTGGGGGGCGTTGTGGCCGAGCAGGTAGAGGAGGGTGTGGGCGAGGTCGGCCTGGAAGCCGAGCCTGCGTGGGCGGTCGACGGTTTCGAGCAGCCTGAGCATCTCGTGCCAGCTGTGCATGCCGCCCCAGCAGATTTCGCCCTCGGCGGCGAGGCGCTCGCCGAACTCGGCGGCGGCGTCGCAGGAGCGGCGGAAGGTGTCGGCGATCCGCTCGGTGTTGCCGGTGGGGTCGGCGGCCCAGGTGGCGGGGTCGACCGCGGAGTCGATGCGCACCACGCCGTTGGGGCGCACGCCGAGGTCGCGGAGCTTGCGGCCGATGGCGCAGGCCTTGCGGACCTGGGTGACGAAGCGGTCGCGCTCGTCGGGGCTGCCCATGGCGGAGCCGCCGCCGAGCGGGGTCCACACCGGGGCGACCAGCGAGCCGGCGACGAGGTTGCGGGCGCGCAGCTTGTCGGCGAGGCGGGCGAGGTCGTCGTCGGACGAGTCGATGTCGACGTGGGGTGCGCTGGCGAACAGGTCGACGCCGTCGAACCGGACGCCGTCGACCTCGGCGGCGGCGGTCAGGTCGAGGATCGTGTCGAGGTCGATGAACGGTTCCGGGGTGCCGGGGCCTTTGCCGACGACGCCGGGCCAGGTGGCGTTGTGGAGTTTGGGGTAGTTGTTCATGGGAGTGGGGAGGGGAGAGTGACGAGTGACGAGTGACGAGTGACGAGTGAGGAGTGACGAGTGAGGAGTGAGGAGTGAGGAGTGACGAGTGACGAGTGAAGAGGAAGGCCGGGCTCGCTCCGCTCGCGGGGGTCGGGTCACAAGCGAGACGGTTGAGCCACTGGGCGGGTGGCGAGGGGCGGGCTAACAGATCATGTGGTGGGCAGGTCGGGGTTTTCGGGGCCGAAGTGCTTGAGCATGACCAGCGGGTCGCTGGGGGAGGGGTTGGTGATCCGGACGCCGGCGGTGGCGGCGGCCTCGCTGACGAAGAACTCGTCGTGGGTGAGCTGGCCGAAGCGGATCATGGTGGGGGTTTCGACGTCCCAGGCGGCCATTTTCCCGTGGCCCTGCATCATGATCATGCCGTAGGCGGCGCGGTCGCGGATGGTGGCGGTGCGGCCTGGCAGGACGGTGAGTTCCTTGGCGCTGTAGGCGGCGGAGCGGTAGCAGACCCAGTTTTCGACGTAGCCCCCGGCCTCCATCTCGGCGCGCGGCCGGACCGGGCGCGGGCGCATGAAGTGGTGGTCGCGGAAGTGCGGGTCGACGTTCGGTTCCCAGTCGATCACCTCCATCAGCCAGTCGACGTCGCCCATGCGGTCGGGCGGGGTGTCCTTCCACAGCAGCGCCTCGGGCACCACGGTGTCGCCGGCGAGCGACTGGTACATGGCGAACACGTCGGAGGCGGTCTGGGGCTCGTAGGTGCACAGGCTGCCCGGGGCGTGGAGGATGCCGGGTGGGACGTCCCAGCCGGTGCCGACCTCGAGCCGGTAGGCCTGCGAGAGGTTGGTGATCTTGTTGTCGCCCTTGGTGAAGTTGACGAGGCAGTCGCGGACCTGCTCGGGGGTGGTGCCGGGGGCGAAGCCGAAGAAGGTGAACGGGAACTCGGCGCCGTAGTTGTTGACCTGCGGCGGGAAGTAGTAGGCCTCCGGCTTGCCGCGCTGGCCGGTGAGCGCCGCGTGGTGGTCGCGGTGGTGGATGTGGTGGGGCAGCGCGAACTTGTTGTCGAAGAACTTCGAGTAGACCGTCCACGCCTGGTGGCGGTCCCACAGGCGCGGGCCGATCAGTTCGCCCTTGAGCTCGGCGACCGCGTCGCGCAGCAGGACCTGGCGGGTGGCGGAACCGTCGGCGAACACCACCTGGCTCAGCCCCTCGTGGCGGCCGGTCAGCGGGCCGTTGTCGGCCGGGGTGGTCGAGGAGAACCAGCGCTCGTCGATCCCGCCGCGTTCGCCGCCGAGGGCGTAATAGTCGTCGGGGTGGAGCTTGATCCTGCGTCCGGGCACGCAGAACGAGCGGGGAACCCAGTTGGGGGCCAGGCGCAGGATCCCCCCGCCCTGGTCGAACGCTTGGCGCATCACTTCGGTGTCGGTCATGGCAGTGGATCGATTCTTGTCGCGATCGCCGTGGCTACGCAAGCCGCCGGTCACAGGTTTCAGGATCCGGCCATCATTTGTGGTTCCGGGGCGGAAATGGGGGGTGGGGCCGCCATGGGGACCGCGGCGGGGGCCGGGCGGGCCGGTGCGCGGCGTTTGTGGCGGATTCGTCACACCTCGGCGGTTCCCGGCAGGCGGGGGCATGGGGCATGTGATTGCGCGTGCCGCCGCAATGCGGTGCCTGGACATGAAACCGACAACCAACCTGCGCAGACGACTGCTGGTCCTCGCCCTGCTGGGCCGGGGGACCATCCAGGCTGGTGGCGAGGCCTCCGGCCTGCTCACCGGCAACACGTTCACCGGCGACACCACCTGGGACAAGGTGTGGTCGTTGCCGCTCCTCTACAAGAACGAGGACAACCGGATCCTGCAGGAGTTCGCGCTCCAGGGCCGGGGCCAGTTCCAGTGGGCGGAGGTCCACGAGGGGGGCGACCACTATGACTTCGACGACCTCGACGGCGGCGCCAACGACGAGAAGTACCTCGGCGACGACCTCGAGGTGCGCCGGCTGCGCTTCGGCTTCAAGTCGAAGTGGCTCAACCTGTTCAAGCTCGAGGGCCAGCTCGACCTCGACCCGGACTTCGACAGCGACGGCGGGCCCGACATCCTGCCCGGCTTCGCCAAGCAGATCTACGATCTGTACCTGACCTACGCGCCCTCGGACGCCTTCAACCTCTCGATCGGCAAGACCAAGACCAAGTTCACCCGCGAACAGGAGATCTCCTCGAAGGAGATCCTCACGATCGAGCGCTCGCTGCTCGCCAATGCGCTCTATCCGGGCGAGTTGACCGGCATCTGGGTCAGCGGCAAGGGGATCGGGGAACACTGGCTCTACGAGCTGGGGCTCTTCTCCAACGAGCGCGCCACCGGCTTCACCAGCCTGTCCAGCGACAACGGCGAGCTGATCCTCGCCAAGGTCGGCTACGATTACAGCGCCGCCGCCGGCCTCGACTCCGCGGTCGCCGGCCTGCACCTGATGCACAACACCGAGCCCGGCGTGGAAACCGGCAACTACGGCCGGTCCCCCCGCTATTCCAACTCGGTCTCGCTCAACAACGACATCGTCCACGGCCGCTTCGGGCTGACCTCCGAGGTCGTGTGGGCCGACGGCGACGTCGGCCAGTCCGACGTGTTCGGCGTGTCGCTCATCCCGTCGTACTTCATCGCCGACCAGCTGCAGCTCGTCGGCCGCCTCCAGTTCGCCACCAGCAGCGACCCCAACGGGCTGTCGCTCCCCGGCCGCTACGAGGCGGTGATCCCCGGCGACGACAAGGGCGACGAGTACCTCTCCGGCTACCTCGGCCTCAACTACTACCTCTACGGCCACAAGCTCAAGCTGATGACCGGCGTCGAGTACTCGGCGATGGACGGCAACGGCCCGAGCGGCGACTACGACGGCTGGACCGCGTTTGCCGGCCTGCGGTTTTTCTTCTGACAACCAGCCACCAACCAACCCGACTGACACCATGAAACACATCATCACCCTGATCGCGGCCGGCGTGCTGGCCGGCGCGGTGCACGCGCAGACCCTGAGCATCAAGGGCTCGGACACCCTCGGCGCCAAGCTGGTGCCGCAGCTGGCGGAGGCGTTCAAGGCCTCCGGCCACAAGGGGGTCCGGTTCGAGATCGCGGCGGAGGGCTCGGCGACCGCGTTTCCGGCGCTTGCCAACGGCACCGCGCAGCTGGGCATGTCGTCGCGCAAGGTCAAGGACGACGAGCGGACGTTCTGCCGGACCAAGGGCGTCTACATCAAGGAGCACCAGGTCTGCTACGACATGATCTGCGTGGTCGTGAACAAGAACTCGCCGGTGTCCAGGCTGAGCAAGGACCAGGTGGCCAAGATCTTCACCGGCCAGATCCGCGACTGGTCGGAGGTCGGCGGCGCGCCGGGCCCGATCTCGGTCTACACCCGCAACACTTCCTCGGGCACCTACAAGGACTGGCAGAAGCTGGCGATGAAGGGCCGCGACTACTCGGCCGGCTCGCAGAAGCTCGCCGGCAACGAGCAGATCGCCCAGGAGGTCGCCAGGAACCGCAACGGCATCGGCTACGTCGGCCTGGCCTACTCGAAGACGTCCGGCACCAAGGCGCTGCCGATCGACGGGGTGGAGCCGGTGGCCAAAAACGCCAGGAAGTATGCCTACGCGCGCCCGTGCTTCCTGTATGCGCCGGACAAGCCGACCGCCGAGGCGGGGGCGTTCCTCTCGTTCATCGGCACGCCGGCCGGCCAGGAGATCGTGCGCCGAGTCGGCTTCATCCCGGTGAAGGACCTGTGAGCCTGCGCCCTTGACCTTGACAGCCTGTGTTCGGTTGCTGCCTGATCGGTGCCGCCAGTCCTTGGCGGCACCGGTCCGGGCGGCCGGGCGGCACCACGGGCGGCACCATCCATGGCGAGCAGGAGCAGCAGGGCGGGACACCGGTTCGCGCGGCGCGGGATGTCGCTCGAGGGCGCCATCCGCCTCTTCTTCGCCTCCAACGCCGGGCTGACGATCGTCATCCTGCTGCTGATCATCGCCTTCCTGCTCAAGGAGGGGCTCGGCTTCTTCCCGGGCTACCGGCGCGAGCTTGAGATCTATCGCATCGCCGGCCTCGAGTTCGTCGACATCTCGCGCACCAACCTCACCGCCCACGAGCAGCTCGTCAGCCTGCTCAACCGCGCCTACCAAGCCGAGGTCAACGGCCGCGCCGCCCGCGAACTCAGGCGGATGCAGGAGGCGCTGGCCCTGTTCAACGCCTGGGGCGAGCGCGTCGCCGGCACCCGCGAGGTGATCGTCACCACCCTCGACGCCGGCGCCGCCCCGGACGCCGCAATCCTCGCCCGGCTCCGCCAGCGCTTCGAACGGGCGCGCGCCGAGGCGCTCGCCGCGCTGCCCGCCACGCCCGCACTAACAGCCACCGAGCGGGCGGCGCTGGTCGGGGAGCTGGGGCGACGCGAGCCGGCGGCGGAGGGCGACCCGGCGCTGGTGGCGGCGACGGCGGCGGCGTATGGGGCGGCGCGGGAGCGGCACGCGGCGCCGCTGGCGGGGATGCGCGGGGTGATCGACGGGTTTGAGGCGGGGGGTGAGGGGTTGGCGGAGCTGGTGATGGAGATGACCGGGGAGGTGACGGCGACCAAGGAGGGGCTGCAGCGGGTGGACATCGTGGAGAAGGACCGGCGGACGCTGCTGGCGGCGGCCGGGCGGGCGAAGGACCCGGCGGAGCGGGCGCGGCTGCGGGCGGAGGCCGAGGCGGCGCTGGCGGAGAAACCCGACATCGAGGGGCCGATGCGGCGGCTGATGGAGCGCCGGCCGCAGTGCGTTGCGGCGCACGCGGCGCTGCGCGCGGCGGCGGCGGGGCTGCCGGGGCAGCTGCCGGCGGGGCTGTCGCAGCCGGAGGCCGAACGGCTGTTGCGGGCGGCCAGGAAGGCGTTGCCGGAGCTGGTGGCGGGGCTGGACGCGGCGCCGGGGCGGCTGGCGGCGTGGCGGCATGACGAGCCGGTGCGGCTGCGCGCGGCGGTGTTGGGGTTCCTGACCGGGCGGGACTGGGTGACCGGCGGGGAGTGGCAGGATTTTTACGGGATCGTGCCGTTGTTCGTCGGCTCGCTGATGATCTCGGCGGTGGCCCTCGCGATCGCGATCCCGATCGGGCTGGGCGCGGCGATCTACGTCAACCAGTTCGGCAGCGGCGCCGAGCAGGCGGTGATCAAGCCGGTGATCGAGTTCATCCAGGCGATCCCGTCGGTGGTCCTCGGGTTCATCGGCATCCTGGTGCTGGGGACCACGCTGCGCGACCTGTCCCGGCTCGACTGGCTGGCGTGGGTCCCCGGGTTCCCGATCGAGGAGCGCCTCAACATGTTCACCGCCGGCTGCCTGCTGGCGCTGATGAGCATCCCGACGATCTTCTCGCTGGCCGAGGACGCGCTCAACAACGTGCCCGCGGCCTACGCCGAGGCCTCCGACGCGCTCGGCGCCTCGCGCCTGCAGACCACGTTCCGGGTGGTGGTGCCCGCCGCCTTCTCCGGGATGCTGGCCGCCGTGCTGTTAGGGCTGGGGCGGGTGATCGGGGAGACGATGGTGGTGCTGCTGGTGGCGGGCAACCGGATCCGGATCCCGGATTTTTCGAGCGGGCCGGGGGCGATCTTCCAGCCGGCGCACACGCTGACCGGGATCATCGCCCAGGAGTTGGGCGAGGTGCCGGCGGGCAGCGTCCACTACCGGGCGCTGTTCGTGGTCGGCATTTTGTTGTTTGCGATCGTGCTCGGGATCAACGCGGCGGCCCACCGCTTCTTCCACCGCACCCCGATCTGAGCCGCCATGTTCGACCCCGAAAAACTGATCCGCAGGGGCAGGCCGCCGGGCCGATGGCGGGGCGTGGCGGTGCGGGCGCTGCTGGCGGGGGCGACCTACGCGGTGGTGGCGGCGGCGCTGCTGTTGTTCGGCAAGATCGTCGCCGACGGGGCGCCGGTGCTGTTCAAGGCCGAGGCGCCGTTCGTGGACGTCGGCTTCCTGTTGGACAGGAACGAGACGCTGCACGTGTTCGACGACGCGGCCGGCGAGCGGCACCAGCTGCCGGCGTCGCGCTACGCCGAGTACCTGGCGGCGCACGCGGGGGAGCCGATCTACAACGAGCAGACGTTTTCCTACTGTGGCGGCGGGATCGTGGGGCCGATCGCGGGCACCGTGCTGCTGACCGTCGGCGCGATGATCCTGGCGCTGTTCTTCGGGGTGAGCGCGGCGATCTATCTCTCGGAGTACGCGCGGCAGAGCCCGTTCATCCACGCGGTCCGGCTGGCGATCCTGAACCTGGCGGGGGTGCCCTCGATCGTGTTCGGGCTGTTCGGCTTCGCGGTGTTCGTGCTCGCGGTGCCGGTGGTCACCAGCGCGCCGTCGGACCGCTCGCTGCTGACGATCCCGCTGCTGGTCGGCGACGCGGTGATCAGCTTCCAAGGGTGGAACTCGTCATTGCTGGCGGGCTGCGCGACGCTGGCGTGCATGATCCTGCCGGTGGTGTGCACCGCCTCGGAGGAGTCGCTCAAGGCGGTGCCGCAGGGGTTCCGGGACGCGGCGCTGGCGATGGGTGCCACGCGCTGGCAGACGATCCGCAAGTGCGTGCTGCCGTTCTCGCTGCCGGGGATCCTGACCAGCTCGCTGCTGGCGATCGGGCGGGTGGCCGGGGAGACCGCGCCGATCATGTTCACCGCCGCGGTGGCGGCCAAGGACGACCTGCCGTGGGAATCGCTGGCCAATCCGTTCGCGCTGCTGTCCTCGCAGGTGCAGGCGCTGCCCTATCACATCTACACGCTGGCGGCGCGGATCCCGGCCTCGGAGTACACCCAGCGCGCGCAGTACGGCTCGGTGTTCGTGTTCCTGGTGCTGGTGGCCTCGCTGTCGGTGGGCTCGATGGTGCTGCGGGCGAGGCTGCGTGCGAAGCTGAAATGGTGAATCCGCTGGTGACAGCCGTGGTTGCGGAGCGGGCGGCGCCGGCCGGGGCGGCGCCGGCGGTGGAGGTGCGCGGCCTGTGCTTCGCCTACGCCGGCAAGCCGGCGCTGCACGATGTCTCGGTGGACATCCCGGCGCGGCAGATCACGGCGTTCATCGGGCCCTCGGGGTGCGGCAAGTCGACCTTGCTGCGGTGCCTGAACCGGATCAACGACCGCATCCCGGGCGCCGCGGTCACCGGCGGCTCGATTTGCATCCACGGCATCGACATCAACCGCCCGGACATCGACCTGCAGGAGCTGCGGCGGCGGGTCGGCATGGTGTTCCAGAAGTACAACCCGTTCCGCAAGTCGGTCTACGAGAACGTGGTGTTCAGCAAGCGCCTGGCCGGGGTGACGAGGCGCGCGGAGCTCGACGAGGCGGCGGAGGCGGCGCTGCGGGCCGCCGCGCTGTGGGACGAGGTCAAGGACCGGCTGCACCGGAGCGCGCTGGGGCTCTCCGGCGGCCAGCAGCAGCGGCTGTGCATCGCCCGGGCGATCGCCAGCCAGCCGGAGATCCTGTTGATGGACGAGCCGTGCGCGGCGCTCGACCCGATCGCCACGCTCAAGATCGAGCAGTTGCTGCGGGAGCTCAAGCAGCGCTACACGATCGTGATCGTGACCCACAACATGGCGCAGGCCACCCGCTGCTCGGACCGCACCGCGTTTCTCTACCTGGGCCGGCTGGTGGAGGCCGGCCCCACGGTGGAGATCTTCAACACCCCGAGGGACCCCCAGACCCTCGCCTACGTGACCGGCAGTTTCGGATGAGCAAGCGACCCACCGCCCCGTGACCACCGCACCGCCAGCCTCCATCGAGGTCCGCGACCTCGAGTTCTGCTACGGCCGGGTGCCGGCGCTGACCGGCATCAACCTGGCGGTGCCCGAGCGCCAGGTCACCGCGTTCATCGGCCCGTCGGGCTGCGGCAAGTCGACCCTGCTGCGCTGCTTCAACCGGATGAACGACGAGATCCCGGACGCGCGGGTGACCCGCGGCACGATCCACGTCGGCGGGGTCGACATCCAGGATCGTTCGGTGGACGTGGTGAAGCTGCGGCGCGAGGTGGGGATGGTGTTCCAGAAGTCCAACCCGTTCCCGTTCAGCATTTTCGACAACGTCGCCTTCGGGCTCAGGCTGCACGGGATCGCGACCCGCGCGGAACTCGAGGGGGTGGTCGAGGCGGCGCTGCGCTCGGCAGCCCTGTGGGACGAAGTCAAGGACCGGCTCGGGGAGTCCGCGCTGGGGCTCTCCGGCGGCCAGCAGCAGCGGCTGTGCATCGCGCGCAGCCTCGCGGTGAACCCGCGCATCATCCTGATGGACGAGCCGTGCAGCGCGCTCGACCCGATCGCCACCGCCAAGGTCGAGGACCTGATCCGGCAGTTGCGTGAGCAGTTCGCGATCGTGGTGGTGACCCACTCGATGGCGCAGGCCAGCCGGGTGTCCGACCACACCGCGTTCTTCTACCTGGGCGAGCTGGTCGAGTTCGCGCCCACCGCAACGATCTTCGGCAACCCCGGCCACCACCTCACCGAGGCCTATGTCCGCGGCACCTTCAGCTGAACCAACGGGGGACGGCACCGCCGCCGCCCCACACACCCCGCACCCGCACCCCCGATGACCGAGCACATCTTCCGCGACTACGACACCACGCTGCGCCACCTGCAGGAGATGGTGCTGTCCATGGCCGCGCTCGCCCGCCACAACCTGGAACGCGCGATCCGGGCTCTGTTAGACGGCGACCCCGACCTTGCCGGCGCGGTGATCGCGGCCGACGACGACGTCGACGAGCTGGAGCGGCGGGTCGACTCCACCGGGCTGGAGGTGCTGCTGCGCTTCCACCCGGTGGCGGGCGACCTGCGCACGGTGATCGCCGGGATGCGGGTCGGCACCACGCTCGAGCGCATCTCCGACCACGCGGTGGGCATCGCCAAGCGCGCCCGCAAGCTCGGCCGGTTGGGCCCGCCGGCGCCCGAGGCGCGGTTGCTCGAACCGCTCTACGGCGGGGCCTACGCGCTGCTGCGCGACGCGCTCGACGCGTTCACCAACCGCGACCCGGCGCTGGGCGAGGCGCTGCGCGAGCGCGACCGCGAGGTCGACCGGATCTATCGGCAGCTGACCCGCGAGTTCAGCGCCAGGCTCGAGGCGCACGAGGGGCCGGCCGAGGCGTGGGTCCACCTGATCTTCGTGCTGCGCGCGCTCGAGCGCATCGGCGACCTGGCGGTGAACATCGGCGAGGAGGCGGTGTTCCTGCAGTGCGCCAGGGACATCCGCCACGAGCACCGCCAACCCGCCGCCGGCGCCGCGCCACCCGAGTCATGAGCAAGATCCTGGTCATCGAGGACGAGGTGGACATCGCCGAGCTGGTGGCGCTCCACCTGCGCCGCGAGGGCTTCGTGCCGGTGCTCGCCCACGACGGCTTCAGCGGGCTGGAGCTGGCGCGCACCGAGGCGCCGGACCTGGTTCTGTTGGACCTGATGCTGCCCGGCATGGACGGGGTGCGGCTGTTCAAGGAACTGCGGCGCTTCCCGGCCACCCGCAACACCCCGGTGATCATGCTCACCGCCCGCGCCCAGGCCGGGGACCGGGTGGCCGGGCTGCAGCTCGGCGCCGACGACTACATCACCAAGCCGTTCTCGCCCAGGGAACTGCTGCTGCGGGTCAGGGCGGTGCTGCGGCGCAGCCGCGCCCCCGGGGATGCGCAGTCCTCGCTGGTCGCCGGCCCGTTCCGCTTCGACCTCGCCGGCTTCGCCTGCTACCTCGACAAGGTGCCGCTGGAACTGACCCTCACCGAATACCGGCTGCTGCTGCACCTCGCCGAGCACGCCGGCACGCCGTGCGACCGCAGCGAGCTGCTGCGCGGCATCTGGGGCTACAGCGACGCCGCCCACAGCCGCACCTTGGACACCCACGTCAAGCGCCTGCGCGCCAAGCTGGGGGCGCGCGCCGACTGCATCGAAACCGTGCGCAACACCGGCTACCTGCTGCGGTTCTAACAGAATCATGCCCGCTTTGCAGCCACTCGTGCTGGTGTCGGCGGCCGCGGTGCTGCTCCTCGGGTGCTGCGTGGTGCTGGCGGTGGCGCTGGGGCGGGCGCGGCGGGCGCTGGCGCGCGGTGCGGGGGGTGCGGGGGGTGGTGAGGGTGGTCCCGGGATGTTCCTGAACGTGTTTCCGGACCCGTTCTTCATCGTCGACGCGGAGGGGGTGGTGGAGCTGGCGAACGAGGCGGCGGCGAGGCTGTGCGGGCCGCTGGACCCGCGCGGGCGTGGGATCGTGGAGGCGCTGGGCGACGCGCGGCTGGCGGCGCCGTGCCTCGAGTGCCGGCGCAGCGGCGCGGCGGTCAGCCGGCGGGTGCTGCTGCCGCCGGAGGCGGCGTCGGGGCGCGGGGCGGCGGGCGGGGCGGGGGAGGAGTTGTGGCTGGTGGACGCGGCGCCGGTGGCTGGGGGCGGGGGGCCGGCGCGGATCCGGCTGTTGTTGCGCGACCTGTCGGCGGGGCACCGTGCGGACCAGGTGCGCAAGGACTTCGTGGCCAACGCCTCGCACGAGCTGCGCACGCCGATCACGCTGGTGGACGGCTACCTGGAGACGTTCCTGGAGTCGCCGGAGGTGCTTGACGACCGCGCGACGGCGCTGCGCTACCTCGGGATCATGCGCAGGCACACCGACCGGATCGTGCGGATCATCGGGGACATGCTGCTGATCTCGCGGATCGAGGAGGGGGCCGGCGCCGCGCTCAACCTCGAGGACTTCGCGCTGCGCGAGTGCGTCGAGGACATCGTCGAGCGGCTCGACCCGCTGATCCGCGGGCAGCAGGCGCAGGTGCGCGTCGAGCTCCACGACCCGGCGGCGACGGTGCGCGGCGACCGGTTCTACTGGGCGCAGATCCTGTTCAATCTGCTGGAAAACGCGCTCAAGCAGAACCCGCGGCCGGGCCTCGGGGTGGTGATCCGCAGCGAGGCGCTGGCGTGGGGGCTGCGGCTGGAGGTGATTGACGACGGGATTGGCATTCCGGCGGCCGACCTGCCGTTCATCTTCAACCGGTTCTACCGGGTGGAGAAGCACCACTCGCAGAGCCAGGTCAAGGGCACCGGGCTGGGGCTGTCGATCGTCAAGCGTGCGGTGGAGGCGCACGGGGGCGCGATCACCTGCGAATCGGCCCCCGGCATCCGCACGCGGTTCCGGATCGAGTTTCCGGGGGCGGGTGCGGCGGCGGGGGCCGGGCGGGAGGTGTCGTCGGGGCAGGTCACACCGGGGCCCAGCCCTGGCGGTAGCTGCGTTTGACCATCTGCGAGGCCTCGGGGATGTTGGGGCTCTTCATGTTGGGGCCGTCCCACTCCATCGGGCGGCCCTCGCCGACGCGCTCGGCGAGGCAGCCGAGGAGGATGATCTCGTTGAGGTAGGCGGCGATGTCGAAGTTGGAGAACGCGGGGGCGCCGCCCTTCATCATGTCGAACCACTCCTTTTCGTGGCCGGGGGAGCGCGGGATCGACTTCGGGATGTCCTTGCAGGCCTCGTGGTCCTCGCCGGGCTTGTATTCCTTCTCACCCTCGAGCAGGAGGAACAGCTGGGCGCCGTAGTCGTCGGGCGAGAACAGCTTGCCCTTGTCGCCGACGATCAGGCAGCCGCTGGGCGGCAGGCTGCGGCGCATGGCGACGATCTCGGCGACGACGCTCGGGTAGGGGCGGATCGGCTTGATGCTGGCGCCGGGCTCGCCTTCGTACCACCAGAACTTGAGTGCCGGCAGGCCCTCGCGCTCGGGGAAGTCGAAGCGCACGCGGGAGGTGAGCGGATAGGTTTCGGGGTAGGCGCGGGAGGAGACCTCGCACTCGACCATGGTGGGGTAGCCGAGCTTGAGGGCGCGGAACGGCATGTTGACGGTGTGGCAGGCCATGTCGCCGAGGGCGCCGGTGCCGAAGTCGGTCCAGCCGCGCCACGCGAACGGGTGATAGACGCCGTTCTTGAACGGGCGTTCGGGGGCGGGGCCGAGCCACAGGTCCCAGTCGAGGTGGGCGGGCACCGGGTCGGAGCCGGCGGGGCGGTCGAGGGCCTGGGGCCAGATTGGGCGGTTGGTCCAGACGTGGAGTTCGAGCGGCTTGCCGATGACGCCGGCCTGGATCACCTCGATCGAGCGGCGCAGGCCGTCGTTGGCGCTGCCCTGGTTGCCCATCTGGGTGGCGAGTTTCTTGTCGGCGGCGAGCTTGCGCAGGGCGCGGGACTCCCAGACCGTCTGGGTGAGCGGTTTCTGGCAGTAGACGTGCTTGCCCATGCGCATGGCCATGATGGCGGCGATGCCATGGACGTGGTCGGGGGTGGAGATGGTGACCGCGTCGATCTGGTTCTCCATCTCGCTGAGCATCTTGCGGAAGTCCTTGTACTTCTTCGCCTTCGGGAACTTCTGGGCCTTCTGGTCGAGGGTGTTGGCATCGACGTCGCACAGGGCGACGATCTCGCCGCCGCAGCCGGCGGCGTTGTCGACGTCGCTGCTGCCCTTGCCGCCGACGCCGATGCCGGCGACGCGGATCTTCTCGTTGAGGTTCTGGCCGTGGAGGATGGCGGGGCCGGCAAACAGGGCGGCGCCGGTTCCGATGCCGGTGTGGTGGATGAAGCGGCGGCGGTTGATCTGGGTCATGGTGGTGGGATGGTGGTGCGGACCGGGGCGGGCATGCCTCCCGGCCGGATGGACTGGTTACGGGGGCAGGATGGCGGATCGTTCACCCCGATGCAATGCCGATCCGGGCGCGGGCAGCGACGGTTCGGGGGGGCATGCCCGGTGGGGCATTGGTGGGGGCGGTTTCCACCTTGCGCGACGCGGCGGGACCGGCCGAGACTGGGGCCGCCCGCGATGACCCACGTCCACACGCTCGATGACCTTGGCAGCCGGGAGCGTCTGGATGCCGGCGCGGCGAAGCCGGCGCGGCTGGCGGTGCTCGGCCACCCGGTGGCGCATTCGGCCTCGCCGGCGATGCACCAGGCGGCGCTGGACGCGCGGGGGATCGACGCGCGCTACGTGGCGATCGACGTCGAGCCGGGGCAGGTGGCGGCTGCGTTTGCGCGGATGCGGGCGCTTGGGTTCATCGGCTGCAACGTCACCGTGCCCCACAAGCTCGAGGCGCTTGCCGCCTGCAGCGAGTTGGACCCGGTGGCGGCCGACCTTGGCGCGGTCAACACCGTGCTGTTCGCCCCGGCGGCCACCCGCGGCTGCAACACCGACGGCCCGGGCTTCGTGCAGGCAATCCGCGAGGAGTTCCAAGTCGACCTGCGCGACCTGCGCGTGCTGGTGCTCGGCGCCGGCGGTGGCGCCGGCCAGGCGATCGCCGGCCAGTGCGTCCGCGAAGGGTGCGAGCGCCTGGTGCTCGCCAACCGCACGCTGGCCAAGCTGGCGCCGCTGGCGGCGCGGTGGAGGCCCCGGTTTCACACCGACCGGCTGGAAGGTCCGCGGGACCGGCTGCGGGTGGTGGGGATGGATGATCCGGCGTTGGGGGAGGCGGCTGGGGAGTCGGACCTGATTGTGAACTGCAGCTCGGTGGGGATGCGGGGTGGGGACGGTTCGCCGATCCCGGTCTCGTATATCGGGCCGTGGCACCTGGTATACGACACGGTGTATGAGCCGGCGCGGACGGCGTTGTTGCGGGGTGCTGCGCTGGCGGGGGCGCGGGTGGCGAATGGGCGCTCGTTGTTGCTGCACCAGGGGGTGCTGGCGTTTGAGCTGTGGTTTCCGGGGGAGGCTCCGGTGGCGCGGATGCGGGCGGGGCTGGCGGGATCAGCCGGCTGAGGGGTCCGGGGCTGGGGGGACGGTGTCGGGCTGGTCTTCGTCGGGGATGCCGCTGGTCTGGATGCCGAGCCAGTGGCCGGCGAGGACGTCCTCGAGGACGAACCTGCGGCCGACGCCGGCGTCGTCGGTGCGGTGGACACGGACCCTGACGCGGATCATGTCTTCGGGGTCCTGGGTGGGCACCTTGGCGTGGAAGGGGGTGAGGCCCTGACGGTTGAGGGCGAACAGGGACTCGAGCTTGCGGCCGGGGTCGCTGAGGCGGCCGACCTGGAACTCGGGCGAGGCGGGGCCGGCCTCGGCGGGGTTGCCGAAGCGCGGGGGATGGAAGACGATGCGGATCGAGGTCAGGTGGCGGCGTTCCTCGGCGAGCGGTTCGCGGGCGAGCAGGCGGAACTCCTGGGTGGCCGGGCCGCCGCCGGCGAGGAACATGACCCAGGGGGTTTCGGAGAAGCGGACGAAGGACTCCCAGTCGAGGCGCCACCCTTCCTGGCCGTGGCGGAAGATCGCCTCGATGCGGCGGCCGTCGGGGGCGGCCCAGAGGGTTTCCAACAGCTGGCCGTCGGGGGTGTCGAGCAGGCCCACGTATTCGTGGGTGGGCATCTCGTCGTGGGCGTAGGGGGCGGCCGCCTGGTCGAAGCGGCTCATCGGGCCGAGCATGCGCAGCGGGTCGTGGACCCACTGGGAGCGGGTTTCCGGGGCAGCGGAGCTGAGGAAGCCGAACAGCGCCTCCTGGCACTGGGGGAAGGCCTCGTTGACGAGTTCGCCCTGGGTGGCGTCGAAGTTGACCGCGAGCGGGTTGTTCGAGGCGGGGGGGGCGGGCTTGTAGCGGGCGGCGCGGGCGACTTCCCCGCGTTCGCGGCGCTGGGTGCGTGCCATCATGGCGACGGCGAAGAGACCGAGCAGGGCGATCCAGATCCCGAGCAGGATGAGCAGGCGGCGCACCGTGGGGTCGAGCGTGCGGCGGCGGCGGCTGCGCGACCTGCGGGTGCGTCTGGAGCCGGATTCCTGCGCCTCCTCCCCGGTGGCGGCGAGGTTGCGGACCACGGCGCCGTCGGCGGTCACCTTGCGCATGCGGCGGTCGTCGAGGGCGAGTGCGGGGTCGGCGCCGCAGTGGGTGCAGCGGCGGAGCACGGCGTGGCCGACCGGCGCCTTGAAGAAGCTGCCGCAGCGTCCGCAATGGAACCAGCCGGTGTCTGGTTCCCTCACTCCGGGGCTTGGGATGGCATCACCCATTCGATTTGCAGCAGGTCGGTGATCAGGAACTGCGCGGGGCTGTCGCGCTGCGGCGGCGCGGTGAGCGCGACGATCACGCGCTCGCCGGGCTTTTTCTCCATGAATGCCGAGTCGGCGCTGAGCGAGCCGTCGAGCTCGCGGTCGAGCGCGCTGTCGCGTTCGGCGTAGCCCCACACGAAGCAGCGGGCGTCGGCGTTTTCCAGCAGGTAGCAGCGGTACTGTTCCTCGGGCAGGCCTGGGGTGTAGAAGGTGCGCTGGCGGAGCAGGCAGCGGATGGCGACCGGGGTCTGCGGCGTGGCGCCGGGCAGGTCGGCGATCGGGATCTCGGAAAACGCGCTGGTGGCCTCCCAGTCGAGGCGCAGGCGGCCCTGTTCGCGCACGAAGTAGGCCCGGAACGGCGAGTGGTCCTCGCAATGGCCGGAGACGATCATGAACGGCGGCTGCCGGTCGGTGACGAGCGCGCACTCGAGCCCTGCGCGGCGGGCGACGGCGGGCCGGCTCGGCCACGGCCGCCACCGTCCGGCGGCGGTGAGCGCGGCGCGCTGGGAGGCCCGCACCAACGGGGCGGCCTGTCCGGGGGTGGTGGCGGCGCCGTGGTCGGCCAGGATGACGGTCGCCTCGTCCATCAGGTTGGCCGGATTTGCGGCGAGGAACCCGGCCTCGTCGGCGACCTCGCCGCGCTCGACCTCGTAGCCGAGCAGCGGCGCCACGGTGAACCCCTCGTCGCGGCGCTTGTCGACGAGCGCCAGCACGGCGGCGAGCGAGCCGGCGAGCACCAGCGCGCCGGCGAGCGGGACGGCGACCATCCAGCGCCAGTCGATGCGCGGCGATTCGCGCGCCCAAGCTTCCTCGCCGGACGACCGGCGCGGCCCGCGGGCGACGACTTCAAACGCGACGTCGCCGCCGCGTTTCGGCGGGTGCCGTGCCGGCGCGTGGCTGAGGCGCGGGACGACGGTGGTGTCCGGGGGCAGCTCGGCGACGACGGCCACGGCTGCGGGGGCCTCGCCGCGGTCCTGCGGCGCCGGTTCGGAGTGCAGTTCGGCGGCCGGCCGCCGCTGCCGCGGCAGGCGCGGTTCGATGCGGTCCCGTTCGTGGTTCCGTTTTCTCCGGCGCAGCCTCATCCCCCAGCACTCTGCGGGCGAGAGCCTGCGGCCTTGCGGGCCGGGAGGCAAGCGGATCGTGGTGATTTCCGGCCGGCGGCGGGTGCCGGCGGTGGTTTACACCTCCTCGGGCTGGAGCCAGCGGAACGAGGTCACCACGAAGCGGCGGCCGAAGTCGCGCGGGTCGCCGGGGTGGCGCGGGTTGAGGCCGGTTTCATCGGGCTGCAGCGGCTCGGGCAGCCGTTGGACGACCGCCTCGCACCATGCGCGGGCGCGGGTTTGGCCGTCGGGGCCGAGTGCCTCGCCGCAGGCGCGGACGAGGAAGGTGTCGGAGCGGGCGGCGAGCGCCGGGCCGAGGCTGCTGAGCAGGTCGCCCTGGGTGAGGAAGCCGGGCGCGCCCCACGCCTTGGTGGCCGGCTTGAGCCGCTGCTCGAGGCGGGTGGCGTCGCGGATGTTGTCCGGGTGGCGGTAATCCGGCAGTGCCGCGGCATGGTCGAGCGGGAACTGCTGCTCGAAGGCGGTGTTGAGCCCGGCGCGGTCGATCGCGGCCTGGAGCGCGCCGCAGCGGCCGGTGTCGTCGGTGGCGAGTCGGCGGTTGACGAAGTCGGCGAGCGATAGGAACGGCCCGCGGCGCCTGACCTCGTCGACGATCGCCGCCGCCAGCCGGCCGATCTCGTCGTCGGTCAGCTCGCGGAACCCGGACCACGCGGCGGCGGCGTCCGCGCTTGCGCCGTCGTGCCACGCGCCCGCCGGCGCGTCGAGCACGCGCGGATAGGGGGTGCCCGAGCTGCCCGGGAACCCGCAGTCGCGGGCCGAGGCGAGCAGCGCCTTCCATGCCTCGACGCGGGTCGAGTTGACGTTGAACGCGCCGTCAACCATCAGCGCCGCGGCGGCGCGGTGGAAGTCGGCCAGCGCGGCGGCGTCGGCGCCCGTGCCGGGCGTCGGGACCATGCGGCCGTTGGGCAGCGGGTTGGCGTGCGGGTCGGCGGCGAAGCGCTTGATGGCCGCGGGGTTGCCGCTGGAGAGGAAGTAGCGGTCCCAGAGCGAGTGGTTGGCCTCGAACGAGAGGTCGTAGACGAGGTTGCCGTTGTTAGGCAGCTGGTGGAGCAGGGTGCGGCCGGTGGTGGCCCAGTCGTCGCGGCCGCTGGCCCGCTGGGTGTCCGACGACCAGCCGATCGCGTCGCGGTGGAAGCCGTTGAGGCGGTTTTCGGCGGCGGCCCCGGCGGGCACGGTGCCGGTCAGCCCGTCGAGGCCGAGCCGCGGGTCGGCGAGCGAGTTGGCGATTGCGAGCGACGGGTGCCAGACGAGCTCGGAGAGCTTCGCCTGTTGCAACTGGCCGAGCGAGACGACGCCGGTCTCGGTGCGCGGCAGGTCGAACGTGACCATGTGGGGGCGTCCTTCCTGGGGCGGGCCGAACGGGTTGCCGTGGTAGCGGCCGGCGCGGGGAACCGGCGCCTGTTCGGGCCAGCTGACCGCCTGGTCGTAGAGGTCGCGGGTGTAGATGCCGAAGAACCACGGGCCGCTCGAGCCGCCGCCGACCGGCAGGGTGCCGGCGATGTTGTCCCAGGGCGAGCGCAGCGCGTAGCTGGCGCGCAGGTTCCAGGTGGCGAGCGGCGCCTCCTCGGCGAACGGGGTGTGGGCCAGCGGGCCGGCGTTGAGGAGGTTGGACGGGTGCTCGTCGAACCAGCGCAGGCGGATCCCCTCGCGGGTGCGGACGTTGGGCACCACCGTGGGCCGCGGGTTGGCGCGGTCCAACAGCTCGATCGGCATTCGTTCGGCGCGGTTCCAGGCGAAGCGCGGCTCGCGCCCGGCGCCGTATTGCAGCGAGGCCGAGACATAGGCGAGCTGGGGCAGGCGGTCGAAGCCCTCGAACGTCACCGTGCTGACGCCGGTCAGGTCCTTCATCACCACCCGCGGGTCGTCGGCCTGGTTGACCACCCCGCGGCCGTCGCGCGACCACGCCGGGGTGGGGGCGAACCAGAAGGTGACCGGCCGGAACGGCACGCCGCCGTCGATCTCCGAGTCCGAGACGTAGTAGCTGCGCGAGGGGTCGGGGGCGACGTCGCAACTGAGCGCGTTGTTGGCGAGGTTGTAGGAGCCGGGCCGATAGACGCTGAGGCCGTCGTATTCCGCCGACCGCGCGGGCGAGAACACGAGGCATTCCCCGGGGCCGAAGCGGGTGGCGGGGAGCGAGAAGTAGTATGAGCCCATGTAGGGGTCGTTGTAGCCCTCGGTGTCCATGATCCCGAGGCCGCGGAGGTCGAAGCGGGTGCTGCGGCCGCCCTCGAACATCAGCCACTGGGAGGTCAGCGTGCTGCCGTTGTAGATGCTCTCGGTCCACATCTCCTGGCGGCCGTTGCCCTGGATCATGACGATGGCCGCGGGGGCGGCGAGCTCGACGTTGTAGGGGTTCCACAGGACGACCCTGGGGTAGTTGTGCTGCCGGATCTGATAGAGCGTGGCGCCGCTGCTGGAGGTCTTGGCGAAGGTGCTGATCTGGATGAAGTTGGTGGCTTCGACGAGGACCGGGCCGAGGTTGTCGCGGCGCGGGTTCTCGAGGCGGGCGGGGGCGGCGTTGCAGAGCGCGAGGCGGGCGCTGGCGGCGCCGGCGCGGGTGTCGGTTTCCGGGGTGATCGCCGGCACCTGTTTGCCGGAGAACGGGACGGCCGCCCGGGCCCAATCGCGCAGCACGCCGAAGCAGGGCGAGGTGCGCTCGAAGCGGCTGGCGGCGCCGGGCGCGGCGCCATCCTCGGTGGCGGGGGCGACGAGGCGGTCGGTGTCGGCCAGGCCGGGGCGGTCGCCGAGCGCGGGCACGGTGCCGTCGCTGGCGAGCCAGGCGCTCAGGTCGTGCTTGAGGCCGCCGTCGCGGGCGTCGGCGAGCACCCCGAGCGAAGTGGCGGTGAAGTCGTGGAAGCGGGCGCGCGGCCACTCGGCGTCGGTGCCGGCGAGTGCGGCGGTGGCGGCGCTGACGATGCGGGCGCGGTCGGCGGGATCGATCGGGGTGCCGTGTTCCATGGCCGCGGCCTCGCAGTCCTGGGCGAGCATCACGCGGAAGTAGCCGCCGTCTTCCGGGGTGGCGGGTTGCGGGGTGGCGGCGGCGTGGCGGTCCGGGGTGGCGAGGTTGGCGCGGGCGCCGAGGTCGCCGACCCACCACGCGAAGCGGCCCGGGCCGCCGGCGCCGGCGAGCGTCACCCACGGGGCGCGGACGCGGTCGGCGGGGCGGTCGCCCACCGACCCCGGGCCGACGAGTTCGGCGGAGCGGTCGGCGGGCAGCGGGTCGTCCGGGCGGGCGCCGCCGCTGACCAGCCAGGCGAGTGCGGCGGTGGCGCGGTCGTAGCCGGCGGTGCGCGCGTCGGCGAGCGAGCCGGTGTCCGGGTTGCGCTGATAGAACGAGCGGCCGTCGGGGGCGCGGGTGCTCCACACGCCGGTCCAGTGGGGGTGCGCGGGATCGTCGAGCAGGTCGGCGCTGGCGCACACGCGCTGGTCGGGGCCGAGCGTCTGCTGGAGCCGGCCGACCGCCTCGAGCAGGGCGAGGCGGGCGTTGGCGCGGGCGCGGGTGGCGTCGTCGCCGGTGCCGGCGCGGCGCACCTCGATGGCGGCCAGGCTGAGCAACCCGAGCGAGATCGTTGCCAGCAGGGCGAGCAGCATCATGCAGGCGACCAGCGCGAAGCCGGCCCGGCCTGCGCGGGGCTGACGCGATCTCGCCCCATGGACTGCCATGCAGCGGATCATATACGGCGTATGGCGTGGGTGCTACTGATTTTGCCCGGGTTCGGGGGCCGGGCGGATCTCATCGGCCTGGAGCAGGCGGGTGAAGCGGCCGGCCTGTTCGATCACCAGTTCGCCGCCGGGGCCGAAGCCGCGGACGACGCCCTCGACGCGGCCCTGGCTGCCGGTGGCGCGCACGCGGGTGCCGCGCAGCGCGCAGCGTTCGCCGAGCGCGGCGAGCACCGCGGCGAAGTCGTCGGTCGCCTCGTCGAGCCAGCGCAGCAGGCCGTTGCGGATGCCGACCAGCAGTGGTTCGCGGTCGACCTGGCGGCCCAGTTCGCGGGCGACCGAGGTGGCCGAGGCGGCCAGTTCGGGGGGGAAGGCGGCGATGTTGACGTTGACGCCCACCCCGACGACCACGAACCCGGGGCCGGCCTCGACCAGCACCCCGCACAGCTTGCGGCTGCCGACGAGCACGTCGTTGGGCCATTTCACGCGCGCATCGAGCCCGAGCCGCTCGAGCTCGATCGCCACCACCAGCCCGGCGACCAGCGACAGCCGCGGCCACAGCGCGATCGGCACCCGGGGCCGGAGCACGATCGAGAACGCCAGCGCCCCGCCGGGCGGGCTGTGCCACGTGGCCCCCTGGCGGCCGCGCCCGGCGGTCTGGCAGGCTGCGGCCACCGCGGCGCCGTGGGCGGCGCCGGCCCGTGCGCGCTCGAACGCGACGTCGTTGGTTGAGCCGGCGCGGGCGCGCAATTCGAGCCAGCGGCGCCATGCGGGGTCGAGCTGGTCGAGCAACTCCTCGTCGAAGCCGGTGTCGTTCATCACTCCTCCAGCGGTGCGAAGTCCAGCCCGATGTCGAGGGCCGGCGCCGAGTGGGTCAGCGCGCCCACCGAGATGAAATCGACGCCGGTGAGCGCGATCGCGCGCACCGTTTCCAAGCTCACCCCGCCGCTGGCCTCCAGCCGCGGGCCGTGCGCCCCGCGCAGCGCCACCGCCCGCCGCAGCTCGTCCGGCCCCAGGTTGTCCAACAGCAGGTGGTCGACGCCCTCGAGCTTGAGGAACGCCTCGACCTGGGCGAGCCGGTCGGCCTCGAGTTCGACCTCGACGCCCGGGCGTTCCGCCTTGAGGCGGCGGATCGCGGCCTGCAGGGCGGCCGGGTCGGCCGCGGCAAACAGGTGGTTGTCCTTGACCAGCGCGCGGTCGTGGAGGCCGAACCGGTGGTTGGCGCCGCCGCCGTGGACGACGGCGCGCTTCTCCAGCAGGCGCCAGCCCGGGGTGGTCTTGCGGGTGTCGAGGATCCGGGCGCCGGACCCCTCGACCGCCGCCACGTAGCGCGCCGTCAGCGTGGCCACCCCGCTCAGGTGCTGGAGGAAGTTCAGCGCGGTGCGCTCGGCGGTCACGATCGGCCGCGCCGCGCCGCGCACCTCCATCAGCCGCGCGCCCGGCGCGGCGCGGTCTCCGTCGCGCACCAGCCCGCGCACCTCCAGCCGCCGCCCGCCAACCCGCCGGAACACTGCCGCGGCCACCGTGATGCCGGAAACCACGCCCGCCTGCCGCGCCACCACCAGCGCCCGCGCCCGCCGCCGCGCGGGGATGAAGTAGCCCGCGGTCACGTCGCCCGGCCCCACGTCCTCCCGCAGGGCCATCCCGATCAGGCGCTCGATCGCCGGTTCCATTGCCGCCAGCATGGGCCCGCCGCGGCGCGTGTCGAGTGGAAGAAGAGGGGAGAGTGACGAGTGACGAGTGACGAGTGGCGAGTGACGAGTGGAAGAGTGGCGAGTGAAGAGTGACGAGTGACGAGTGACGAGTGACGAGTGAAGAGGGTGCTTCGCGCGAAGCTGCTCCCACTCGTCACCCGTCACTCGTCACTCGTCACCCGTCACCCGTCACTCCGCGGTTCCAACCGTTAGGCCGCCCCGACAGGGGCGATGGTTTGTAGCCACGGGGTTCACCCCGTGGATCAGGGCTCGGCCCATCATCGGAAGCCCCGCCAGGGGCGCAGGCGGGCCGCTGCCTGCCCCAACGCCCCGGTCCCCGCCGCCACGCCTGTTCGGCCGCCGCGCCATCGGCGCAGGCGGTTTACTTCCAGATCAACCGTTCGTCGTATTCGATCCCGTGCGCCGCGAGGAGGCGCAGGAACTCATCCTGGAAGGTCCGCAGCCGGTGGTGCCTGGGCTGGCTTGCGATGTATTTCTGAACCCGCCCGAGGTCCGAGCGGCTGACCGTGAAGGCCCCGTAGCCCTCCTGCCACGCGAACTTGCGCTGCGCGGGGAACGTCTCGTGAATCCACGCGGAAGACTTCGACTTGAGCACCCGCATGAGGTCCGCGACGGCCAGCCTGGCCGGCAGCCGGGCCAACAAATGGACGTGATCCGCCATGCCCCCGGCCGAGCACAGGATCGCCTCCTCCGATCGGATGATGCCGCCGAAGTACTCGTAAAGCCTCGGCTGCAGGTCCGCGTGGATCATTGGGAACCGATCCTTGGTGGAGAACACCAGATGATAGTGCAGCGAGGTGAAGGTGCCAGCCAATGGCAGGAGCATAGCAGCCCGGCGGCGGCCTGCCCACCTTTCTGCTGGACTCCGGCCATGCCGGGGGCGCCCGGTGAAGTCAGGGCCCTACCTCCGCTCCTGCGGAGCTTGATGATTCTGCCGAATCCCGGATCCACGGGGTGAACCCCGTGGCTACGGACCATCGCCCCTGTCGGGGCGGAAGAACCCGCCGAATTTCGGCGACGCCGGGGGCGCCCGGTGAAGTCGGGGAGCTACCTGCGGAGCTTGATGATTCCGCCGCACCCGGATCCACGGGGTGAACCCCGTGGCTACGGACCATCGCCCCTGTCGGGGCGGAAGCTACGAGCCATCGCCCCTGTCGGGGCGCCTGAAACCCAGAGACTGCCCGGCGCAGAGCTCCCACTCGTCACTCGTCACTCGTCACTCGTCACTCGCCACTCGCCACTCGTCACTCGCCACTCGTCACTCGTCACTCGCCACTCGTCACTCGCCACTCGTCACTCGTCACTCGTCACTCGTCACTCGCCACTCGTCACTCGCCACTCGTCACTCGTCACTCGTCACTCGCCACTCGTCACTCGCCACTCGTCACTCGCCACTCGTCACTCGCCACTCGCCACTCGCCACTCGTCACTCGCTCCTCGACACGCGCTGCTGGGCTGGCGACAGTTGCGGCATGCCGATCAACACCGACCTGCTGGCCCGCATCTGCGAGGTTCCCGGCGCGCCCGGATTCGAGCGCGAGATCCGCCATCTGGTAGTGGCCGAGCTCGAGGGGCTGGCCGACGACGTGCGCACCGACCGGATTGGCAACGTGGTGGCGGTCAAGCGCGGGCGGTCATCCGCGCTGCGGTCGATGGCGGCCGCGCACATGGACGAGATCGGGTTCATCGTCACCCACATCGACGACGACGGGTTCATCCGCTTCAACCCGGTTGGCGGCTTCGACCCGAAGACGCTGACCTCGCAGCGGGTGCTGATCCACGGCCGCAAGACGGTGCTCGGGGTGATGGGGTCCAAGCCGATCCACATCATGCAGCCGGACGAGCGGACCAAGGCGCCGAAGATCCAGGATTACTTCATCGACACCGGGTTGCCGAAGAAGGAGGTCGAGCGGCGGGTGGCGGTTGGCGACGCGATCACGCGCCACAGCCCGCTGCTGGAGCTCGGCGAGTGCGTCAACGTCAAGTCGCTCGACAACCGGGTGTGCGTGTTCGTGCTGATCGAGGCGCTGCGCCAGCTCAAGAAGTCGCGCCGCAAGCCGGCGTTCGACTTCCACGCCGCCTTCACGGTGCAGGAGGAGGTCGGGCTGCGCGGTGCCCAGGCCTCGGCGCTCGAGGTGCAGCCCGCGTTTTCGTTCGGGCTTGACACCACGATCGCCTACGACGTGCCCGGGGCCAAGCCGGAGGAGCGGTGCACCCGCCTGGGCCACGGCGCCGCGATCAAGCTGATGGACTCCTCGGTGATCTGCGACTACCGGATGATCGCGTTCATGAAGGCGACGGCCAGGAAACACCGGATCAAGTGGCAGCCCGAGATCCTGGCATCCGGCGGCACGGACACCGCCAGCCTCCAGCGGATGGTCGCCGGCGGGTCGATCGCCGGCGCCATCTCGGTCCCCACGCGCCACATCCATCAGCCGATCGAGACCGCCCACAAGGACGACATCGCGGCCTGCATCGAGCTGCTGGCCGCGTGCGTGTGCGACCTCGACCAGCACGACTGGGAACCCTGACCGGCACACCGTGGCCGGCGATCGCCCTTACCAGCGGCCGCGGCGATGCGGCGGCGGCGGCGGCGGCGGATAGTAGCCCCGGTGATGGTGGTGGTCGTCGTTGTTCTCGCCGATCGCGTAGCCGACCACTCCGGCGGCCACGGCGGCCGCGGCGGCTGCCCCGGGATCGACCGACTGCACCGGCCGGCCGTAGGCATCGTAGGTGGTCGTGCATGACGGCAGCAGCGCCAGCGGGCCGGCGAGGAGCGAGGCAATCAAGACTTTCTTCATGACGCCCAAGGGTATCACCCGGTCCCCCCGGCGCAAGTGGAACCGCAGCCGGGCCGGCGCGGGTTTCCGCGGTTGAGCCGCCGGCCGCCCGCGGATAGGTTCGGCACGCCGCGCCACCCCGATGACCCGCCGCCACCTGCTCACCACCACCGGCTGCTGCGCCGCCGGCCTGCTCGGCGGCCAGCCCGCCCGCTGCGAGCCTGCCGCCCGCCCCGCCCCCCGCCGCCCGCGGATCGGCATCCCCGCGGTGGCCGACGACCACTACGCCCGCGCCGTGCGCGCCGCCGGCGGCCTGCCGGAGGCGCTTGCGCTGGACGACTGCGGGCCCGCGCACCTCGCCCGGCTGCTGGAGCGGCTCGACGGCCTGCTGTTGCCGGGCGGCGCCGACATCCCGCCGGCCGAGTACGGCGGGCGGGCACACCCGTCGATCAAGCTGTTGGACGCCGACCGCTGCGCGTTCGAGAAGGCGCTCGGCGCGGCGTGGCTGGCGCAGCCGCGCCGCCCGCTGTTGGGGATCTGCCTCGGCTGCCAGTGGATCAACGTGCTCTGTGGCGGCACGCTGGTGGAGGACATCCCCTCCGAGCTGCACGTCAGCCACCGCGACACGACCCACCCGGTGGCGATCGCGGCCGGCTCGCGGCTGCACCGGATCTTCGGCCGCGCGGAGCTGGTGGTGAACTCGTCCCACCACCAGGCGGTGCGCGAGGTCGGCCGCGGGCTGCGGGTGGCGGCCCGCTGCGCGGACGGCGTGGTCGAGGCGATCGAGGCCGACGCGGCCGGCGACCCCGGGCGCTTCCTGGTCGGCGTGCAGTGGCACCCGGAGCGCATGCTCCCGGGCGACCGGCTGCAGCGGCGGCTGCTGCGGGCGTTCGTGGCGGCGGCGGCGGGTGGGTAGTCGATGGCCGTTTGCGGGATTGCCGATGGCGTTTGGGCCTGCGAAGGTTCCGCCATGAGTCGCCTTGCGGGAGCCACGGTGTTGGTCACCGGTGCCTCGTCCGGGATCGGCCGGGCGCTGACGGACCTGCTGCTCGAGCGGGATGCCAACGTGTTCGGGGTGACCCGCCGGCCGGGGGCGTTGCCCGAGGCGGTGGTGGCGGTCGAGGCCGACCTGACGTCGCGCGACGACATCGTGGGGATGTTCCGCGAGCTGGGGCGGATCGACGCGCTGGTGAACTGCGCCGGGGTGGCATACATGTCGCGGATCTGCGACGGCAACCCGGCCGACTGGGAGGAGATGTGGCGGGTCAACGTGATGGCGGTGGCGCTGTGCTGCCAGCTGGCGCTGCGGCATTTCCCGGCCGACGGCGGCCGGATCGTCAACGTCTCGTCGATGGGCGGGCACCGGGTGCCGCCGAGCGGGGGGTTCTTCGCGCCGACGAAGGCCGCGGTGCGCGCGATCACCGAGGCGCTGCGGCACGAGCTGAAGGCGGCCGACTCGCCGATCCAGGTCGGCTGCGTGTCGCCGGGCTTCGTCGACACCCCGCAGCTCGAGCTGTATTTCCGCGGCCACGAGGAGGTGCTCGAGAGTGCGCGGACGAACATGACGATGCTGATGCCCGAGGACGTGGCGGCGGCGATCGTGTCGATCCTCGAGGCCCCCCCCCACGTCGAGATCGGCGAGATCCAGCTGCGCAGTGCCGACCAGCGGGCGTGAGCGCCGGCGGGCGGAGGGGCAAAGATCGGCTTGCGGTGGGCGCCATCCGCCCCATCATGCAGGGCGCAATCCATCGCATCACCCCATGAAACGTCGCACCTTCCTTCGTGATTCGTCGCTCGGCGCCGTTGCGGTCGCCGCCTCGGGGAGCCTCACCGCGCGGGCCGCCGGCCGCGTCCCCGGCGCCAATGACCGGATCCGGGTGGGCATCGTCGGGTTCTCCGACCGCTTCCGGGGTTCGCTCGGGCCCTGTTTCAAGGGGTTGGCCGAGAAGCACAACTGTGAGTTCATCGGCGTCTCGGACATCTGGAACCGGCGGCGCGACGAGGGGGTCGAGTGGGTCAGGAAGCAGTTCGGCAAGGAGGTGCCGGCGTTCCGCAACAACGAGGAACTCTACGCCAAGGCCAAGCCGGACGCGGTGATCATCTCGACCGCCGACTTCCAGCACCCGCTGCACCTTGCCGAGGCGGTCGAGGCCGGCTGCGACGTCTACTGCGAGAAACCGTTCGCCGAGACGATGGCCGACGCGCGCCGCGCGCTGCAGGCCGTCGAGGCGAGCGACCGGGTGGTGCAGATCGGCTCGCAGCGGCGGAGCGGCGACGCCTATCAGGCGGCGTTCGACTACCTGAAGAGCGGGGAGTTCGGGCCGATCGTGTGCGTCGAGATGACATGGAACGTGAACCAGCCGGGGCGCTGGCGGCGGCCGGCGCTGGTCAAGGCGATCAAGGAGGGCGACACCGACTGGGAGCGCTACCAGATGAACCGGCCGAAGGTGGCGTGGGACCCGCGCAAGTACCTCGAGTACCGCCTGTTCTGGCCGTATTCCTCGGGGATCCCGGGGCAGTGGATGAGCCACCAGATCGACACCGTGCACTGGTTCACCGGGCTGCCGCACCCGCGCGGCGTCAGCGCCAACGGCGGGATCTATCAGTGGAGGGACGGGCGGACGAACTTCGACACGCTGACCGCGGTGTTCGACTACGGTCCGCTGGACGACCCGGGGCAGGGTTTCCAGGTCATCTACTCGTCGCGGTTCTCGAACTCGGCGGGGGGCACCAAGGAGGTCTACTTCTCCAACGGCGGGGAGCTGAACCTGGACAGCCGCAAGGTGAGCGCCAACGGCGGGCTGGACGCGCGGATGGCCGGGGAGATGGGGATGAAGGCCAACCTGTTGGAAGCGCGCCAGCTGAAGGGCCAGGGTGCGGTGGCGAGCGCGGACACCGGGGGCGACCCGATGACCTCCGCCCACATGGACAACTTCCTTTCCTGCCTGCGGTCGCGCAAGCAGACCAACGCGCCGGTGCGTGCCGGCTACCAGCACGCGATCGCCACGATCATGGCCAACGCCGCCGCCCGGACCGGCCTGCGGGTGACCTTCGACGAGAAGACCCAGGAGGTGATGGCGGGCGACCAGGTGTTCCACCTCTGACACCCCGATGAACCACACGCCGCACGACACCCGCCGCGGTTTCCTCCGCCGCTCCACGCTGACCGCCGCGGCCCTCGCCGCGCCCCGGCTGGCCGCCGCCGACGCGCCCGCGCCGCTGTTCTCGGCCCTCGGGCTGGCGGCGGGGCTGGACAAGGCGGCGGCGCTCAAGCAGGCGGGCGCGCAGTTCCTGACCTTGGGGACGGACGCGTTCCTTGCGCCGGCCGAGCCGGAGGCGGTGTTCGAGAAGAACCTCGCGCGGCTGCGGGAGGGGCCGCTGCCGGCGCTGGCGTGCAACGGGTTCATCCGGCCGCCGGAGCTGCGCTGCGTGGGTGCCGACGCCACCCCCGACGAGGTCCTCGGGTGGGCGGAGAAGGTGTTCCAGCGGGCCGGCCGGGCGGGGATCAAGTTCGTGGTGTTCGGCAGCTCGGGCGCGCGCCGGCTCAAGGACGGCTGGAGCAGGGAGAAGGCCGACGCGCAGTTCGTCGCCCTGCTCAAGCGGATGGGCCCGCGGGCCGAGGCCGCCGGGGTGACGGTGACGATCGAGCAGCTCAACTCGGGCGAGTGCAACTACATCACCCGCCTGGCCGAGGGGGCCGCGATCGTGCGCGCCGTCGGCCACCCGCGGATCCGGATGCTGGCCGACCTCTATCACATGGCGCGGATGGGCGACGGCCCGGCCGAGCTGGAGGCCGCGATGGACACCGTGGTCCACGTCGAGATCGCCGAGGAAAAGGAGCGCACCGTGCCGGGGGTGAAGGGCGACGACTTCCGGCCGTGGTTCCGCGTCCTGCGCAAGGCGGGCTACCACGGCGCGGTCAGCATCGAGGGGCGCTGGGACGACACCGGGCAGATCGAGCGGGCGTTCGCCGAGATCAGGCGGCAGGCGGCCGAGGCCTGAGGCGGCGGCGGAGTTGACGGCGACTCAACTGAAGGCCGGATCGCCGTCGTCTCCACCGGCTTGTTCGGTTCCGGGTTTCTCACGGAGGCACGGAGACACGGAGGTGGCAGAAAGGTCGCCATTGATGGTCCGTGTGATGCCGTCCCTCATCAGGGCCTCACCGAAGTTCAGAAGGTAACCGAGCTTGAGGCCGGTCAGCTTCAGATATGTCAGCAACTGCCTCTTGTGGGCCGGACTCACCCTCCCGACCGATTTCAATTCGACGATCACCAAACCCTCGACGATCCCGATCTCATTCCCTTTCATCCCCGTGTCTCCGTGCCTCCGTGAGATCCCTCTTTCTTGAATCGAACAGGGCGGCGAAGGCGCCGTCGGTGGCGTCGCGGTGGGGGAGGGCGGTGCGGGTTGCGGCGAGCTGCAGTTCGGGGTGGGCGGCGAGCAGGGCCGCGACCTGGTCCTCGTTTTCCTCGGGTTCGAGCGAGCAGGTCGAGTAGACGAGGCGGCCGCCCGGCTTGAGGCAGGGGACGAGGTGGGCGACGATCGCGCGCTGGAGGGCGGCGAGGTCGGCAAGCTGGGGCGGCTGGAGGCGCCAGCGGGCGTCGACGCGGCGGCGCAGCACGCCGGTGTTGGAGCACGGGACGTCGGCGAGGATCGCGTCGAACGCGTGGCGCCAGGCCGGCGGCGCGGGGGTCGTCCAGTCGTGGGCGAGCACCGTGGCGTCGGCGCAGTGGAGGCGGGAGAGGTTCTCGCGCAGCCGCGGCAGGCGCCTCGGATTGGCGTCGGTGCACACGAGCGCGGCGGCCGAGCCGCACCGGTCGGCGATCATCGCGGCCTTGCCGCCGGGGGCGGCGCAGGCGTCGAGCGTCCGCTCGCCCGGGCGCGGGGCGAGCAGCTCGACGGCGTGGCGGGTCGACGGGTCCTGGACGTAGAGTGCGCCGCGGTCGAGCCACGCCGCCGGAACCGGCCCGTCGATGCGGACGAACCCGGGCGGCAGCGCGGGGTCGGGCGGCGGCAGCGCGGGGTCGGCGTCGGCGCCCCCCCCGAGCGCGTGGACGCGCGCGAAGGTCTCGGCCGGCCGGTTGTTCCATTCTAACAGCACAAGGCAGTCCTGGGCGCCGAACTGCGCCTGCCAGCGCCTGACCAGCCAGTCGGGGTGGGAGTGGCGGACGGCGGGCGGCAGTTCCCGCGCCTCGTCCAACAGCCGCTGGCGGCGGTTGGCGGCCCGCCGGAGCACGGCATTGAGCAGCCCGCGGACGGGGGCGCGGCCGAGCTGGACGGTTTCGAACACCGCCGCGTGGTCGGGCAGCCCGAGGATCAGCAGCTGGCACAGGCCGACGCGCAGGATGTCGCGCGTCTCGTGGTCGAGCCGGCCGCGCCGCAGCCCTGCGAGCCAGTGGTCGAGCAGGCGGCGGTGGCGCAGCACCCCGAGGACCAGCGCGTTGAGCAGCGCGCGGTCGGGCGCCGAGAGCTGCCGGCGCACTGCCTGGCGCTCGACCAGCGACTCGGCATAGTCAACGCCCTTGGCCCAGGCGCGGAGGACCGAGACGGCGGCACGGCGGGGCGAGTGCATGGGGCGTCAGGGAGCGGCGGGGCCGCGGGCCGGCGGCCGGTCGCGCGGCGCGCCAGCATGGCGGCCGCCCGCCCCTGCGGCAAGCGCGGGCGGTGCTCACCCGGCGGTGCTCAGGGGGCCGCCGGCGGCGGCGGTGGCGGCGGGGTTGGGACCGAGGGGGCGGCCTTCTCCGGGGCGGTGCCGCCGGTGCTGTCGGCCCGTTTTTCGAGCCGCTTGCCGACCTTCTGGAGGTCGCGGCCGAAGCCTTCGGTGGTGGAGCACGCTGCCAGGCCGAGCGCGACCACGGCCCCGATGCCTGCCAGGAGGAACTGCTTGGCTTTCATGGTGGGATGCTGCGGCGGAACTAACACGATCGGCCCGGCTGCCGCAAGGGCCAACTGCATCACCCGCGCGTCTCGGGGCGGCCGACCGACACGTATTCGAGGCCGGCGGCGCGGGCGTCGGCGGGGTCGAGCAGGTTGCGGCCGTCAAACACCAGCGGGGTGCGCAGGCGCGCCTTGACCTGCGGCAGCTCGGCGGCGGCGAACTGGGGCCACTCGGTGGCGATCACCAGCGCGTCGGCCCCGTCGAGCGCGGCATACATGTCGGCCGCGTAGTCGATCGCGCCCTCGAGCTGGCCGCTGCGGCGGGCGGTTTCGGTCGCCACCGGGTCCCAGGCGACGACGCTCGCGCCCTCGGCGAGCAGGCGCCGGGCGAGCTTGACGGCGACCGACTCGCGGACGTCGTCGGTGTTGTGCTTGAAGGCGAGGCCCCACAGGGCGATCCGCTTCTCGCGCAGCACCCACAGCTTGTCGCGGATCTTGCCGAGGAAGCGGTCGAGCTGGGCGGCGTTGATGCGCTCGACCTCCCTGAGCAGGCCGAACGGGACGCCGAGCGCCTCGGAGATGGCGATGAACGCCTTGACGTCCTTGGGGAAGCAGGAGCCGCCGTAGCCGAGGCCGGCGCTGAGGAACTGGCGGCCGATGCGCGCGTCCATCCCGATCCCCTCGGCGACCTTCCCGACATCCGCGCCGGACGCCTCGCAGATCGCGGCCACCGCGTTGATGTACGAGATCTTGAGCGCGAGGAACGAGTTGGCCGCGTGCTTGATCATCTCGGCCGAGGCGATGTCGGTCACCAGCACCGGCGCGACGAACGGCTCGTAGACCTTCTGCATCAGCGCCAGCGCGCGCTCGTCGGCGGTGCCGATGACGATCCGGCCGGGTTCCAACAGGTCCTTGACGGCGCTGCCCTCGCGCAGGAACTCGGGGTTGGAGACGACCCCGAACTCGACCCCCTTGGGGGCGTAGCGGCGCACGGTCTCGGCCACCTTCTCGCCGGTCTTCACCGGCACGGTCGACTTGTCGACGATCGCGCGGAAGCCGAGTTCCGGGGTCAGCGCCTCGGCGATCTCGCGCGCCACCTTCTCGATGAACGAGAGGTCGACCGAGCCGTCCGGCTGCGGCGGGGTGGGCACCGCGATGAACACGACCTCGCCGGCGCGCACCCCCTCGGCGGTCGAGGTGGAGAACCGGAGCCGGCCGGCGGCGACGTTGCGGCGCACCAGCTCGTCGAGCCCCGGCTCATAGATCGGGATCCGGCCGCCGGTCAGGGTGGCGATCTTGGCCGGGTCGTTGTCGACGCAGGTCACCTGGTGGCCGACCTCGGCGAAGCAGGCGCCGGTGGTCAGGCCGACGTAGCCGGTGCCGATGAGCGACAGGCGCATGGCGGTCAGGCGACGATTCCCAGCGGCTGGGTGTCCTTCCAGGCGCCGCGGGTGAAGTCGGGGAAGTCCTGGGGCATGCCGTCCTCGGCGACGGACTTCTCGCTGAGCGGGCCGACGGCCGACCAGTAGCAGCCCTCGTAGACGTTCTGGTCGAGCGGGGCGCCGGTGCGGAGGCACTCGATGATGCGGAACAGCATCAGGAAGTCCATGCCGCCGTGGCCGCCCATTTTGGCGGACAGCTCGCCCATCCGCTTGTAGAGCGGGTGGTCGTACTGCTCGGCGATCTTCTGGAACTCCGCGCCCTCGGTCCAGTCGTGGTAGCTGTTGGTCAGCCCCTCGACGGCCATCCGGTTGGGGAAGCCGGCGAGCGTGCCCTTGGTGCCCTGGATCAGGTTGAGGCGGGAGTAGGGGCGGGGCGAGGTCTCGTCCCACTGGACCAGCACGGTGCGCCCGAGCACGGTCTTGATCAGCGAGGTGTTCAGGTCGCCGCCCTTGTATTCGAGCTGGTTCCACTGGTGGTCCGGCGGGAACTTCGCCTTGGCGAACAGCGCGCGGCCCTTGGCGGGGGTGGAGAACGAGACGAGGCGGCGGAAGTTGTCCTCGCCGCGGGCGAGGTTCATGTACTGGGCCACCGGGCCGAGCCCGTGGGTCGGATAGAGGTTGCCGTTGCGGCGGGCGTAGTGGTAGGTGCGCCACGAGCCGGTGCCGCGCTGCACCTCCATCATCTGGCCGCGCAACTCGTGGATGTAGGCGGCCTCGGCGTGGAGCAGCTCGCCGATGACCCCCTGGCGGACCATGTTGAGGAACAGCAGCTCCTCGCGGCCGTAGTTGACGTTCTCCATCATCATGCAGTGGCGGCCGGTCGCCTCCGCGGTGTCGACGATCTGCCACAGCTCCTCGAGGGTGATGCCGGCCGGCACCTCGACGAAGGCGTGGGCGCCGCACTTCATGGCGCCGACCGCCTGCGGCGCGTGGAGTTCCCACGGGGTGGCGATGAAGACGGCGTCGGGGCGGGCCTCCAGCAGCAGCGTCTGCCACTGCTTGTCATCGCCGAAGTAGGCCTTGGGCGAATGGCCCGCGCGGGCGGCGGCCTGCACCGCGTTGTTCGCCCGGTCCTCGTAGAGGTCGCACACGGCCACCACGTCGGTGCCCTCGATCGCCGCGACCTGGGAGCAGTGGCCGGACCCGCGGGCACCCACGCCGATGAACGCGCAGCGCACCTTGTCGAGCTTGGGGGCCGCGAAGCCGCCGAGATAGCGGGCGCCCGCCGGGCGGGCCGGGGCGGGCGCGGCGGCGGCGGTGGCGGTGAGCGACGGCAGGGCGGCGACGCCGGCGCCCAGTCCGCCGAGGGACTTGAGGAACGCGCGCCGCTTGGCGGTCAGCGGATGGGACGGATGGGTGGATTGGTTCGCTTTCATGCGCTTGAACTTGCCCGCTCATAGCCGCTGGCCTGCCATCCGGCAATCCAGGAATCCGAGGAGCGCTCCACTGCGCGGCCCGACCGGTTCCTGCCAAACTGGATTCGGGAATGAGAACCACGGGAATCGGGACCACGGATTACGGATTACGCAGGTGTTGATTGAAGTGCGTTGGATTGCAGGGGAGCCAATCGGGGGACAAGGTCACCGGTTTTTGTGGGTGTCTCCTTTTCTTTCGGATCATCGGCTCCGGGGTTCCGAGCACCGCGGCGACCTCCGCACAAACCGCCTCGCATACCAGGAAGGGGGCGGGCTGGGTGTCGATCAGAGAGGCGGCCCACCGGTGGTGGGCGTCCAACCGGTCAAGCAGCGCAATCAGGAAACCGGAATCCGCTATGATCTTCATCGGGCCCGCCTCGCCAAGGCCGCGCGCACCTGTGCATTGCCGCTGCCGGCCCCTATGGCCCAGGCGCCAACCAAGTCCTGCGAAAGGAAGGCCCTCCCCGCATGGCCAGCCCCCCCGGTATCCCGAAACAGCCGGTAGCGCACATACTCGGTGCGTGTGAGACCGAGGCGCCTCGCCTCTGCGTCGCACCTTGCGAGCTCTTCCTCGCGCAGGCGCACGGTGATCACCTTCGTCACACAGGGCGAGCATACACGCCTGCCAAGGCTTGTCAACGGGCCGGCCACGGGCCGTGCGGGAACGGGTGAACCCGCACGAGAAAGGATACCCACAAACTGTCCGTGGGGATGATGATTGGTCTGGGAGTCAATTGGGGGTCATCCATTGGGCGGCCCGGGTGCGGCGGGCATGGATTGGGCTGGGTCGCCGATTGGTGGGTGTCCTGGACTGTCCTAACTGTCGAAGATGGGTCAATCGCCCTGCGATTAGCGCGACGCGTTACGCGGTTGGGCCGTTCGCCGCTTGTGGGGCGGTGCTTGGGCGGCTATGGCGGGTGGGGATGACGCCGCCGATGCCCGCCTTCCGCTACCCGCCGGAGCTGCCGGTCAGCCGGCGGCGCGACGAGATTGTGGCGGCGATCCGGCGCCACCCGGTGGTGGTGGTGGTTGGGGAGACGGGCAGTGGGAAGACGACGCAGTTGCCGAAGATGGCGGCCGAGGCGCTCGGCGAGGGGGTGCGGGGGATCGTCGGCTGCACCCAGCCGCGGCGGATCGCGGCGGTGAGCGTGGCGGCGCGGGTGGCGCGCGAGTGCGACGGGCCGCTGGGCGGGCTGGTGGGCTATCAGGTGCGGTTCGACGAGAAGCTCTCGGCGGCCACCCGGCTGAAGTTCATGACCGACGGGATCCTGCTGGCGGAGACGCAGGCGGACCGTGCGCTGCGCCGCTATGCGGCGATCATCCTGGACGAGGCGCACGAGCGGTCGTTGAACATCGACTTCCTGACCGGCTACCTGCGGCGGCTGTTGGAGCGGCGGCGCGACCTCAAGCTGGTGATCTCCTCGGCGACGCTCGACGCCGGGGCGTTTGCCGAGTTTTTCGGGAACCTGGGCGGGCCGGGCGGGGAGGCGGCGCCGGTGATCGAGGTGGCGGGGCGGACTTATCCGGTGAGCGAGGAGTTCCTGCCGCCGGAGGACGACGAGGAGCTGGCGCAGCACGTGGCGCGGGCGGTCGAGCGGATTGCGGCGCGGGAGGCGACCGGCGACGTGCTGGTGTTCCTGCCCGGCGAGCGGGAGATCCGGGACTGCGCGGACGTGCTGGCCGGCCGGGGGCTGCCGGGGACCGAGGTGCTGCCGCTGTTCGCGCGGCTCGGGCTGGCCGACCAGCAGCGGATCTTCACGCCCCCGGCGCAGGGGCGGCGGGTGGTGCTGGCGACCAACGTGGCCGAGACCTCGCTGACGATCCCGGGAATCGTCTACGTCGTCGACAGCGGGCTGGCGCGGATCAGCCGCTGGAGCCCGGTGCGCGGGGTGCAGCGGCTGCACGTCGAGACGGTCAGCACGGCCAGCGCGCGGCAGCGGATGGGCCGCTGCGGGCGCGTGCGGCCGGGGGTGTGCGTGCGGCTCTACGGCGAGGACGAGGCGGCCGACCGGAGCGAGTTCACCGACCCCGAGATCCGGCGCAGCTCGCTGGCCGGGGTGATCCTGCGGATGAAGGTGCTCGGGCTGCCGGAGGTCGAACACTTCCCGTTCCTCGACCCCCCGCCGCCGAAACTGGTCAGCGAGGGCTACCGCACGCTGCGCGAGATCGGGGCGCTCGACCGCGACAAGCGGCTGACCGAGACCGGCCGCCTGCTCGCGCGGATGCCGATCGACCCGCGGCTCGGGCGGATGCTGCTGCGTGCCAACGATGAGGGCTGCCTGCCCGAACTGCTGGTGATCGTCGCCGGGCTCGAGGCGGCCGACCCGCGCGAGCGGCCGGCCGACAAGACCGGCGAGGCCGACGCGGCGCAGGCGGCGTGGCGCGACGCCGAGTCCGACTTCCGCGGGATGCTGCGGCTGTGGCTCGACCTCGGCGAGTTCCGCGACCCCGGCGGCCGGCGCTGGCGCATCAACCGCCTGCGCAAGTTCTGCCGCGAACGCTTCCTCAACTGGCGCCGCGTCCTCGAGTGGGGCAACCTGCGCGACGATCTGGCCGAGGTCGTCGCCCGCGAGTGCCGCTGGAAACTCCGCCCGCTCGCCCGCTCCCCCGACCACACCGCACCCTACGCCGCCGTCCACCGCGCGCTCCTCGCCGGCGTGCCCCGCCAGTTCGGCCTCCACGACCCCGAGGCCAAGGACTACCGCAGCGCCGCCGGCTACCGCTTCGCCGTGTTCCCAGGCTCCGGCCTGTTCCCCGCCAAGCGCCACCCCTGGGTGCTCGCCTTCGAACTGGTCGAAACCACCCGCCTGTGGGCCCGCCGACTCGCCATGATCGACCCCGCGTGGGTCGAACAGGTCGCCCCACACCTGTGCCGCCACCGCCACGGCGAAGGCTACTGGGACCCCCAACAGGGCGCCGCCTACGCCAAGGAAACCGTCCTCTGCGGCGGCCTGCCCGTGGTCGCCAACCGCCCCGTCCACCTCGGCCGCATCGACCCCGCCGCCGCCCGCCGGGTGTTTCTGTTAGACGGGGTGCTGGGGGGCGGGCTGGTGGGGCGGTGGCGGTTCCTGGACCGGCTGGCGGAGGTGCGTGGGGAGGTGGAGGCGGCGGAGGAGAAGCTGCGGCGTGCGGGCGGGCTGTGGGACGAGGGGCTGGCGTATGGGTTTTTCGACGCGCGGGTGCCGGCGGGGGTGTGCACGGCGGCGGCGTTTCGGCGGTGGTGTGCGGGGCACGAGGACGAGCTGATGATTGCGCCGGCGGACGTGGTGCGGGAGGACCCGGCGGGGCTGGCGCTGGAGGATTTTCCGGACCTGTTGGTGCACGGGGGCGAGGAGTTCACGTTGTATTACCGGACGGCGCCCGGGGAGCGCGACGACGGGCTGACCGTCGGGGTGCACGTCGACCAGCTGGCGCGGTTGCCGGACTGGCTGCCTGGCTGGGGGGTGCCGGGGATGCTGGCGGAGCGGGTCGAGCGGCTGATCCGCGGGCTGCCCAAGGACCTGCGGCGCGCGTGCCAGCCGGTGGCCGACGCGGTCGCCGGGTTCGTCGCGGGGCGGCGCGGGCGGGTGCCGGACGGCCCGCTCGGGCTGCGGCTGGCGCACTACCTCGAGGAGCGGACCGGCCGGCGGGTGGACCCGGCGCTGTTGGACCCCGCGGCGCTCGAGGGGCCGTGGCAGGTCAAGCTGTGGGTGTGCGACGACGCGGGGCGCGAGCTGGCGTTCGGGGCGGACGTGGCGGCGCTGCGCCGGCAGCTCGGGGCGGCGCTGCGCGCGCGGGCGACGGCGGCGGCGGACGCCGAGTGGCGGCAGGGCGGGATGACGGCATGGGAATGCGGGGCGTTGCCCGCGCGGGTGGCGACGGCGACCGGCGAGGCGTTTCCGGCGCTGGTCGACGAGGGGGAGGCGGTGGGGGTGCGGGCGTTTGACGCGGTGGCGGCGGCGGCCGAGTCGCACCGGGCCGGCTGCGTGCGGTTGTTGCGGCTCGCCCATCCGGACCAGGCGCGGTGGGTGGCGGGCCACTTCCCGCTCGGGATGGCGGCCAAGGTGGAACTGGCGCGGCTCGGGCGCGCGGGGGTGACGCTCGACGAGCTGGTGGCGGTGGCCGGCGAGGGCGCGCTGGGCGAGCCGCTGCCGCGGACGCCGGACGAGTTCGCGGCCTGCGCCCATGCCGGGCGCGGCCGCTGGCATGAGGCGGCACAGCGCGTCGGGGCGGCGCTCGACGAGGCCGTCGCGCTGCTGCCCGCGATCCGGGGGTGGATCGGGGACCACCGGGGCGACGCCCACCTCGCCGGGGTGGCGGCCGACCTCGACGAGCAGCTCGAGTGGCTGCTGCGGCCGCGCTTCGCATGGCGCGCCGGCTACCGCCGGCTCGCCGGCTACGGCCGGCACTTCCGGGCGATCCGCTCGCGGCTCGACCGGCTCGCCAGCCTGCCGCTGGCCCGCGACCTCGAGAAGACGGCGCGCCTGCGGCGGTGGTGGGAACCATGGCTCGCCCGCTGGACCGGCACCCCCGACGACCCGCGGTGGTGGCCGTTCGGCTGGCTGTTGGAGGAATGGCGCATCGGCCTGTTCGCACCCGAGATCAAGGCCGAGGGGGTGTCCGAGAAGAAGCTGGAAAAGGCGTGGCGGGACCTGACCACGTGACCGCCGCCCGCCGCCCGCCGCCCGGTGACTGCCGCAGGCGCGGTTCAGCACGGCGGGCACACCAGCCCAACTTCGTCACTTCTTCGCCGAAACGGCCCTGATTTGACTTTTTTCGGCGCTGTAGGCCTTGACTTTGCCGGGATCGGGCTTCGCCACCCCCTGTGGGCCGCCCTGCCCGGTTGATCCGGCCTGCGGGGGCGTGCTTCAATGAGCAATGTTCCTCAAACGACGGGTGCGGCGCAAGGACGGCGAGGATCACGTCTGCCACTCGGTGTGCGAAAGCCTGTGGGTGCATGGCGGCCACACGCTCCAGCGCCAGATCCTGCACCTGGGCGAACACAAGGAGGCCTTCGCAGCGCATCTGGCCGCCAAATGGAAGGACCTGTTCGCCGCCGGCTTCGACATCAGCCTCTGCGACCTGACGAGCACCTGCTGCGAGGGCTCGGCCGAAGCGGTGCACCAGGCCCGCCGATCCGGACCGCGCCAACTCCCCACACGGATGCGAACCTGCCGCATTCAGCCCCTTTTCCCCGTCTAACCAACCGCCACGCCGCCAGCCCGTCCGTGCCGCAGTTTCGTGCACGCATGCGGAATTGCCACAGCGCGCGCAGCAGGGACAGCCCCCGGCGGCCGCGGGGACCCGGCGAACAACAGTTGGGTATACGTATACGGATTTGTTGCAGCACACGGAATGGGGCCAGGCCCCGGCGGCCGCGGGGACCCGGCGAACAACAGTTAGGTATACGTATACGAGTTTGTTGCAGCGCGCGGGGTGGGGCCGGGTCCCGGCGGCAGCCGCCGACAGCCGCCGCGGTGACAGCCGCCGCGGTGACAGCCGCCACGGTGACTTCCGGGCAAGTCTTCGCACGCCTTGGCACGCCTCCGCGGGATCGTTTTGGTGGATGTCGAGTTCGGCACCCGCGGCGGCGGCATCCTGACCCTGCCCCGGATCAGCATCCCCGGGAAGGAACCGGCCGCCGTGCTCATGCAACTGGGCTGGACCTTGCCGGAACAACCGCCGCCCCGCATCCGCACCACGCACCTTCCCGACCAGAACTGAACCGCGGTCTCGGGTCGCCACCGAAAATGTGTGGCCGACCTGAGGGCCAAAAAGCCCGGAAACCCTTGATTCGCAAGGAACCGCCTTTCAGAAGTGACGAAGTTGGGCCAGCGGCAGCCGGTGCCGGCCAAACCGGCGATACACGCGGAAATCACGTCGGTCAGTGGTGATAACCGCGGCGTGCCGGTGGATCTCGGACAAGACCACCAGGGAGGCATCGGCTGCGTGCATCTGCCGATACTTCAACATCAGCTCCTGGGTTCGTTGCAGGTGCTCGGGCCAAGGCCGGAGCAACCGGATCGTACCGATGCGCACCAAGTTGAGCAGGGCATGCGACGGTTGCGTGTTTCCACCGAGATGCCAGCACGCCTCGGCGAGGACAACCTCGGTGGTGTGGAGCGGGCCGCGCACTTGCGAGAGGGCCGCAAGCGCCCAATCGTGCCACTGGTCGGCGGCATTCAACCAGCCGACCAAGGGGCCGGCATCAACCAGAGCGGTCACTTCCACACCCTTCACGGGTCGGGGCCCGCTACCGCCCCGACGGCGGGCGAGCTGGTGAACCGCCGCGCCCGACGACCCGCGGTGGTGGCCGTTCGGCTGGCTGTTGGAGGAATGGCGCATCGGCCTGTTCGCGCCCGAGATCAAGGCCGAGGGAGTGTCCGGGAAGAAGCTCGGGAAGGCGTGGGGGCGGCTCGCCGCGCAGAGTCCATGAAGCCCGAAACCCATGCCGGTTAGGCCAAGCTTCCGGGGTGCTCGACCCAAACCGTTTCGATTGATGATTGATGAATGGCGATTGTTGATGGATGAAGTGAGCTTGGCCAGGCGCCGTTGCGCCTCTCAAGTGCCCATCGAGAATCGGCGATCACCAATCATCAATCATCAATCCCCTGCAGCCGTGAGGCGTCGCCTCGCCGGTCACTTGGGGGCGGCGTCGAGCTTTTCCTTCACCTTGGCCTCGACCTCGGCGTAGAGCTTGGCGTCGGACTTGAGGATGTCCTTGGCGGCGTCGCGGCCTTGGGCGAGCTGGTTGCCCTGGTAGCTGAACCAGCTGCCGCGCTTCTGGATGATGTCGAACTCGAGCGCGAGGTCGAGCAGCGACCCGGTCGAGGAGATCCCCTCGCTGAACATGATGTCGAACTCGGCCTCGGCGAACGGCGGGGAGACCTTGTTCTTGACCACCTTGACCCGGGTGCGGCTGCCTTGGACGGTGCCGTCGGTGGCCTTGATCTGGCCGATCCGGCGGATGTCGATGCGCACCGAGGCGAAGAACTTGAGGGCGCGGCCGCCGGGGGTGGTTTCCGGGTTGCCGAACATCACCCCGATCTTCTCGCGGATCTGGTTGGTGAAGATGCACACCGTGCGGGCCTTGGAGATCAGGGCGGTGAGCTTGCGCATCGCGGCGCTCATCAGCCGCGCCTGGGTGCCGACGGTCGAGTCGCCGATCTCGCCGTCGAGTTCCTGGCGGGTGACCAGCGCGGCGACCGAGTCGATGACCACCACGTCGATCGCGTTCGAGCGCACCAGCGCCTCGCAGATCTGGAGCGCCTCCTCGCCGGACGACGGCTGGGAGACGAGCAGGTCGTCGAGGTTGACGCCGAGGCGGCGGGCGTAGCCGGGGTCGAGCGCGTGCTCGACGTCGATGAATGCGGCCAGCCCGCCGCGGGCCTGGGCCTGGGCGATGACGGTGAGCGTGAGGGTGGTCTTGCCGGAGGCCTCGGGCCCGAAGACCTCGACGATGCGGCCGCGGGGGAAGCCGCCGACGCCGAGGGCGCGGTCGATCAGCAGGTTGCCGGTGGGGATGACGTCGACGTCGACGCACTGGGCATCGCCGAGGCGCATGATGGCGGCTTCGCCGAAGTCCTTCTGGATCTGGGCGATGGCGAGGTCGAGGTTGCGCTTGCGGGCGTCGGCGAGCTTGGCCGAGGCGTCGTCGGGAGACTGCGACTTGGCGGTGGGTTTGCCGTTGGACATGGGCTTGGCGGTGGTGGCTGGAGCGGCGGGGGCGTCAATCATGATCATGCGGAGTTCGGCGGGAGTGTGACCCCCGCCGCCCGCCTGTTCAAGGGAAAACTGTTCAGGGGATCAAAATCATTCCGCGGCCGGCTGCTCCGCGCCGTCCTTTGGCGGCGGGGGCGGCTGGGCGTCGGGGGCGTCGCCGGCGTCCTTCTTGGCGTCCGGTTCGGCGTGCTCCTCCTTGGCCTGTTCGAGGCGGCCGCGGAACTTGGTGAGCTGGCCGGCGAGTTCGGACTCGGGGGCGAGCGCCTTGATTTCGTCGAGGGCGGCGATCGACTCGTCGAACTTCCCCTGGTTGGCGAGGATGATGATCTTCATCGCCAGCGCCTGCTGCTTCTGTTCGCCCTCGAGCCCGGCCTGGTCGACCTCCTTGGTCAGGAACGTGAGCGCGCCGTCGAGGTCCTCGTTGGACAGGCGTTCCTGGACGCCCTGCTCGATCTTGGCCATCGCGGCCTTGCGTTCCTGCGCCTTGACGAAGCCCGACTCGTCGCCCGGGTCGGCCTTCTTGATCTGCTCGATGACGTCGCCGTAGAAGCCCGGGATCATCTCGTCGGGCAGGCCCTTGAGGGCGGCGAGGAGCGCCTTGGCCTTGGCCGGGCCTGCGGCGGCTTCAGCCTGCTTGAACGCCTCGTCGCGGGCGGCGCGCCGGGCGCGCAGCTCGTCGAGGTGCTTGACGTAGGCCGGGGCGCCGCCTTCGTGGTAGCCGGTGGTGGCGTAGGGCCGGCCGCCGGCGTCGGCGAGCACGATCGTGGGGAAGCCCTGGATGGCGTATTGGCCCTGGAGCTTTTCGTTCTGGGCCTTGGTCTTGGCGTCGAGCTTCGACTCGTCCTGCGGGAAGTCGATTTCAACCAGCACGAACTTGTCCTTCACGCCGGTCGTGAACTCGTCCTTGGAGAACACCTCGTCGACCAGCTTGATGCACCAGCCGCACCAGTCGGACCCGGTGAAGTCGATCAGCAGGTCCTTCTTCTCCTCGGTGGCCTGCTGCTTGGCCGCCTCGAAGTCGCTGGTCCATCCTTTGCCGCCGGCGCTCGCCGGCCCGCCGAGGCATGCCAGGAGCGCCCCGGCTGCAATGAGCTGTTTCATGTGGTTGATTGGATACGCCGGCGACGATGGGCGGGGCCGGGGCGGCGTGGCGAGCGAAATCGGCGGCCGGGGCTCAGTGCCCGGCCCACGCACGCTCGACCTCCTCGGCGATCACGGCGAAGCCGCGGCGGATGGTTGGCTCGTCCATCGTGTAGGTCACCCGGATGCACTGGTCGCGGTGCGGCCAGCCGGCGTCGGCGGCGTCGAGGCCGAAGAAGAAGTAGTGGCCGGGGACGATCAGCACGCCGCGCTGCTTGAGGCGGTCGTAGAGCTGGCGGGAGGTGATCGGCAGGCCGGGGAACCACAGCCACAGGAACAGGGCGCCCTCGCTGCGGTGGACGCGCCAGTCGAAGCGGGCGCCGAACTCCTCGGCGAGCCACTGGCGGGCGAGCCGGCATTTCTCGAGGTAGAACGGCCGCACCACCTCGTTGCTGAGGCGCAGGACCTCGCCGCTTTCGATCAGCGGGAGCATGAGTGACTGGCCGGTGTTGTTGTTGGCGAGGCCGACGACGGCGCTCATCGAGGCGAGCGCGGCGGCGATCTCGGGGCGGGCGATCACGATCCCGGTGCGGGTGCCCGGCAGCCCGATCTTGGACAGGCTCAGGGTGAGGACGATGTGCTCGTCCCAGATGGGGGCGGCGTCGCGGAAGATGATGTTGGGGAACGGGGCGCCGTAGGCGTTGTCGATGATCAGCGGGATGTCGCGCGCGGCGCACAGGGCCGCCAGCCGCCCGACCTCGCCGTCGGTCAGCACGTTGCCGGTCGGGTTGGTCGGCCGCGACACGCACATCGCGGCCACGTCGTCGGCAATCTCGAGGCGGTCGAAGTCGACCCGGTACTTGAACTCGCGCTCGTCGCCCTGGTCGATCAGCGGGCGGGTGGCGCGGAACAGGTCGCCGCCGACCGACTGGTTGGCGTAGCCGATGTACTCGGGCACCAGCGGCAGCAGGATGCGGCGGCGGGAGCCGTCTGGGAAGGGGCCGGCCAGCAGGTTGAACAGGAAGAAGAACGCGGTTTGGCCGCCGGCGGTGATGGCGACGTGCTCGGGGCCGATGTCCCAGCCGAAGGTGCGGCGCATCAGGGCGGCGATGGCGGCGATGAACGCCGGGTGGCCGCGGGGCGGGTCGTAGTTGCAGAGCATCCGCTCGAGGCAGCCCGGGGTGGCGGTGATCTCGGCCATCCGGGCGCGCCAGAGGGCGTTCATTTCCGGGATGTGGGCGGGCTGGCCGCCGCCGAGCAGGCAGACGTCGGCGCCGCCGGAGGCGAGGGTGCGGCCGAGGTCGTCCATCAGTTCCTCGATGCCGCTGCCGCCGGCCAGCTGGCGCCCGAAGCTGGAGAATCGCTCGTTCATGAACCGCCGGTCGTTGACGCCGACCGGCGCGGCTTTATAGTCCCCGCCTCGCAGCGAACAACCTCGAATCAACCATGGCACTTCAAATTGGCAGCCAAGCCCCCGACTTCACGCTGGTGACGATGGGACCGGGGGGTCCGCAACTGGTGACGCTTTCCGAGCAGGTCGGCGGCGGGAACATCGTGCTGCTGTTCGTGCCGATGGCGTTCACCGGCGTGTGCACCGAGGAACTGTGCGAGGTGTCGGCCGGGCTGGGCGCCTACCAGGCGCTCGCCGCCAAGGTGTTCGCGATCAGCGGCGACAACCCGTTCGCGCAGGCGGCGTGGGCGGAGAAGGAAGGGATCAAGCTGCCGTTGCTCAGCGACTACGAGCACGCCGTGGCCAAGGCCTACGGGGTGGCTTACGAGCGGTTCCTGCCCGAGGCCAACCTGATCATGGGCGGGGTGGCGAAGCGGTCGGCGTTCGTGATCGACCGCCACGGGGTGATCCGCCACGCGGAGGTGCGGGACAACCCGAAGGAGCTGCCGGATTTCGGCAAGATCAGGGAGGTGCTCGGGTCGCTCGGGTGAGCCCGGCGCCACGGCCGGCGGTCCGGATTGGCTGGTCCCGCTTGGCTGTTCCGGATTGGCTTGGCGGCGGGCGGCGGGATGTCAGAATGGCGGGGTCGGCGGGCGCCACCGGTGGCGGCCCGCGCGGCGCCGCCCGGTTTTCCATCGCATGAATCATCTCGGACGACGCTTGCTGGCATGCACGCTGGTGGGATGCGGCACGGCATCCGCCGAGGTGCCCGCGCTGCGGGTCGACTTCAACTCGACCAACCAGGACGGCGGCCCGCACCCCGAGCCGGACTATCAATCGTATGACGCCGCCCACGAGGTGGCCGCCGACTTCGTCGCGGCGCGCAGCTACGACGCCTTCGGCACGAGCGTCGCGCTGAGCGTCGCGTTCCCGGACACCACCGACGCGCGGGTCGAGCAGATGATCGACCGCGCCGCCAGCAACGACGCCAACTGGCAGGGCCAGAAGCCGGCCCTGCTCACCGACTGGATCGGCGTCGACACCCGCACCGCCAACGGCGGCAACGGCAACTACGACGGCGCCACCGGCACGCCGACGCGGATCGCCTTCACGCTCGCGGGCCTCCCGGCCGGGACCTACCAGTGGCGCTCCTGCCACCACGACACCGAGAACGTGCACTGCCGGTTCCTGGTCGAGTGCTCGACCGACGGCGGCGGCCAGTTCGGCGCGATCACGGGCCCGGAGGCCGGCGGCGCGTTCCGCATGACCGACAGCACGCCCGGCGGCACGCCGGCCTCGCCGCAGGTCTATCAGGGCACCGGCGGCCAGGACCCGGCCACCCTGCCGTCGACCGTCTCGTTTGCGTTCGCGGCCACCGCCGGCCAGGCCGTCGTGCTGCGCTTCACGCCGCTGTCCTCGGCCGACGGCGTGCACGTGCAGCTGTTCGGGGTGAACGGGTTCGAGGTCGAGCTGATGGGCGCGCCCGACGGCCCGGCGGCGCTCGCCCTGTCTAACGACCGGCTGTCGCGCACGGCGCTCGTCGGCACGCCGGTCGGGGTGTTGACCACCACCGACCCGACGCCCGGCGACACGTTCACCTACACCCTGGTCGCCGGCGCCGGCAGCGACGACAACGCCGAGTTCGAGATCAGCGGCGACCAGCTCGTGACCGCCCGCGACCTCGGCGGCCGGCCGGCCGGCGACGTGCTCGGCGTGCGGGTCCGCACCACCGACGCCGCCGGCAACTACTTCGAGCAGCCGCTGGCGATCCAGCTCGTCGAGGATGCCGACGGCGACGGGCTCGAAGACCAGTGGGAACTGACCTGGTTTCCCGACCTGGCGAGCGCCGATGCCGCCGGCAACCCGGATGGAGACGGGCTGACCAACGCCGAGGAACAGGCGGCCGGCACCGACCCCACCCGCGCCGACACCGACGGCGACGGGCTCGCCGACCACCTCGAGAACGACAGCCGCGTGTTCCTCGGCCCCGGCGACCCCGGCTCCAGCCCGCTGCTCGCCGACACCGACGGCGACGGGCTCGGCGACGGCGCCGAGGTGTCCGGCGCCAACGGCCACATCACCAACCCGAACCTGACCGACTCGGACGGCGACCAGTTCAGCGACCCGGTCGAGATCGCCGCCGGCACCGACCCGAACGACCCGGCCGCCTTCCCCGCCACCCCGCTGCCGCTGGTCCTCAGCGAGATCCTCGCCCGCAACGACAACGGCCTCGAGGACGGCTTCGGCGAACGCCACGACTGGATCGAGATCCACAACCCGAACCCGGTCCCGCTCGACCTCGCCGGCTACTGCCTGACGGACGACCCGCTCCAGCCGGCCAGGTGGCGCTTCCCCGCAGTCACGATCCCGGCCGGCGGATGGCTGCTGGTGTTCGCCTCGGGCCGCGACACGGTGGACCCGCTGGGCCACCCGCACACGAACTTCCAGCTGAACGGGGACGGCGAATACCTGGCCCTGCTGCGCCCGGACGGCAGCACCGTCGACGACGCCTACGCGCCGGCCTTTCCGGCCCAGTTCACCGACCTCTCATACGGGCGGGTGACCGGGGCCGGCTCCGGGTTCTTCGCCGTGCCCACCCCCGGCGCGGCCAACGGCGCCGCCTACCCCGGCGTCGTCAACGACACCCGCTTTGACCACGACCGCGGGTTCTACAGCGAGCCGTTCACGGTCGCGATCACCTGCGCCACCGCCGGGGCCACGATCCGCTACACCACCGATGGCTCGGCCCCCTCGCCGACCAAGGGACTCGTCTACACCGGCCCGGTGCCGGTCACCGGCACCACCACCCTGCGCGCAATCGCCTGGCGGACCGGCTGGCTGCCGACCAACGTCGACACCCAGACCTATCTGTTCGTCGCGCAGGTCGCCCAACAGCCGGCCGCACCCGCGGGCTGGCCCACCGACTGGGGCTACGACTCCGAGGTCGGCGCGATCGTCCCGGCCGACTACGCGATGGACCCGCGCGTCGTCAACGGGGCACTGCCCGGCTACGACGCCCCGGCGGCGCTGTTAGACATCCCGAGCGTGGCGCTGGCGCTCGACCCCGACGGCTTCATCAGCGACGCCAGCGGCATCTGGGCCAACCCGCTGGCCCGCTGGGAGCGGCCGTGCTCGATCGAGTACCTCCGGCCGGACGGCGTGGACGGCTTCCAGCACGACGCCAAGGTCGAGGTCCACGGCAACTCGAGCCGGCGGCCGTGGCGGATGCAGAAGCACTCGCTGCGGGTCACCTTCACCACCGCGGTCGGCGGCCCGCCCAAGCTCCGCTACCCGCTGTTCCCGCAGTCGCCGGTCGACAAGTTCAACAAGCTGGTGCTGCGGGCGTGCTTCAGCGACTCGTGGGGGCTGGTGTCGTGGGACACCGGCCGCTACCGCCCGAACGACTCGCAGTACCTGCGCGACGTGTGGATGAAGGACAGCCTGCGCGCGATGGGCCACCCGTCGAGCTACGGCAACTTCGTCCACCTTTACGTCAACGGGCTCTACTTCGGGCTGTTCAACCTGACCGAGCGGCTGGAGGACGACTTCTTCGCCGAGCACCTCGGCGGCGCGCCCGAGGACTGGGAGATCAACGAGGACTTCAGCTCGCCGGACGCGCGCTGGAACGCGATGATGGCCGTCGACCCGTCGACCGCCGAGGGCTACGCGCAGATCCAACAGTACCTCGACCTCGCGAACTTCGCCGACTACATGCTGCTGCACCTCTACGCCGACGCGGAGGACTGGCCGCACCACAACGGCTACGCCGCGGCCAACGCGGCCAGCGGCGACGGCCGCTTCCGCTTCTTCGTCTGGGACCAGGAGATCGTGCTCGACTACCACGGCCGCGCCGCCCAGCGGATCGACCGGACCGGCGGGGTCGGCTCGCTGTTCCAGAAGCTGCGCGCCAACCCCGAGTTCCGCCTGCTGTTCGCCGACCGCGTGCGGCGCCACTGCTTCGACGGCGGGGCGCTCAGCCTCGCCGGCTCGCAGGCCCGCTACCTCGCGCTCGCCGCCATGATCGACAAGGCGATCGTCGCCGAGTCCGCCCGCTGGGGCGACGTCGCCGCCAGCACCCCGTACGGCAACCCGGTCGAACAGCCGGACCCGGTCGACGACTACGACCACCTCCACTACCCGCCCGCCCCCAACTGGCCCGACCAGGCCGCGATCCACTTCACCCGCGAGGCGAACTGGGCGGTCGAGCGCGACAACGTGGTCAACCACTACCTGCCCGCGATCCACGACACCAACAACCCGTACGCCCTGCTCAACCTGCTGCGCAGCCGCAGCCTCTATCCGTTGCTCGAGGCGCCGGCCTTCGGCCTGCACGGCGGCCTGGTGCCCGCCGGCTATCAGCTCGCGATCGCCGCCGCGGCGGGCACCGTCCACTTCACCCTCGACGGTTCCGACCCGCGGCTGCCGGGCGGCGCGGTCAACCCGGCCGCCGGCGCGCTGGCCGCGCCCGGCGGCTCGATCACCCTGGACGAGACGGCCACGATCGCGGCGCGCGTGTTCGACGGTGCGGAGTGGTCGGCGCTGACCAGCGCCCTGTTCACCGTGGGGGTGGCGCCGAGCGCCGCCAACCTGGTGGTCTCCGAGATCATGTATCACCCGCCCGACCCCGACGCCGACGCCGAGTTCATCGAGTTGATGAACATCGACCCCGCCGCGCCGGTCGACCTCGGCGGCGTGGCGTTCACCGCCGGCATCTCCTACACCTTCCCCGCCGGCACCGTCCTGCCCCCCGGCGCGCGCATCGTCGTCGCCCGCGACCGCGACCTGTTCGCCGCCTTCCATCCGGACGCGGTTGCCGCCCTCGCCCCCGGCACCTTCACCGGAAACCTGTCGAACTCCGGCGAAACGCTCATCCTCGCCGGCCCCGACGCCCAGGTGCTCCGCTCGTTCGCCTACGGCGACGCCCCGCCGTGGCCGCCAAGCCCCGACGGCGCCGGCGACTCGCTGGTGCTGGTCGCCCCGGCCTCCAACCCCGACCACGCACTGCCCGCCAGCTGGCGCCCGAGCACCAACCGGCTCGGCAACCCCGGCACCACCGACGCCACCACCTTCGCCGGCAACCCCGCCGCCGACCTCGACCACGACGGCCGCCCCGCACTGCTCGAATACGCCACCGGCGGCGCGGACGACCACCCCGCGGACGGCCCGGGACTGGTCGCCGCGATCCTGACCATCGACGGCGGCACCGGCCCGGCCGACTACCTGACCGTCTCCCACCGCCGCAACCTCGCCGCCGACGACGTCGTGATCGAGGCCCAACTCTCCACCAACCTCGCCGATTGGTCGACGCTCGACGCCGTGCTGCTCGCCGAAACCACCAACGGCGACGGCACCACCACCGTCACCTGGCGCTCGGCTCACCCGTTCGCCTCCCGCCAGCGCGAGTTCGTGCGGCTCGCCGTCCATGCGCGCTGACACCGACCCCACCCCGCCCCGGCGGAAGCTGTTAGAACGGCAGCCGCCCGCGGCGCCGTGGGGGCGGTGCGGGCCGTTCAGGCGGAGTGCCAGCGGCTGGTGAGCGGGCCGTAGGCGTCGATGCGGCGGTCGCGGAAGAACGGCCACGCGCGGCGGAACTCCTCGACGGCGCCGAAGTCGAGGTCGTGGAGGAGGATCTGCTCCTGGTCGATGCCCGCGCGGGCGACGACCTGGCCGTAGGGGTCGGCGACGAACGACCGGCCCCAGAACTCGATCTCGCCCTCGGTGCCGGTGCGGTTGACGGCGGCGACGAAGCAGCCGTTGGCCACCGCGTGGCCGCGCTGGACGGTTTCCCAGGCGCAGTGCTGGGCGGCGCCGAGCGCGGGTTTTTCGGCGGGCAGCCAGCCGATGGCGGTCGGGCAGACGAGCAGCCGGGCGCCGCCGAGGGCCAGCAGGCGGGCGGCCTCGGGGTACCACTGGTCCCAACAGACGAGCACCCCGAGCTTGCCGGCGGCGGTGTCCCAGACCGGCCAGCCGCTGTCGCCGGGGGTGAAGTAGAACTTCTCCTCGAACCCGGGGTCCTGGGGGATGTGGGCCTTGCGGTAGGTGCCGGCCAGCGCGCCGTCGGCGTCGAAGACGGCGGCGGTGTTGTGATAGAGGCCGGGCCCGCGGCGTTCGAACAGCGAGGCGACGAGCACGATGCCCAGCTCGCCGGCGAGGGCGGCGAGCCGGTCGGTGAGCGGGCCCGGCACCGGGTCGGCGAGGTCGAACATCGCGGGGTCCTGGGTGCGGCAGAAGTAGGGGGTCAGGAACAGTTCCTGGGTGACCACGATGGCGGCGCCGGCGGCGGCGGCCTCGCGGGCCAGCTGCTCGTGGCGCAGCAGGGCCTGCTCCTTGGTCGGATGGGCGCGGGATTGCAGCAGTGCGAGGCGCGGCATGCCGCAACCATGGGGCAATGCCCGCGAAGGTCAAAGGCGGAGCGCCGGCCGCGGGCCCGCCGGCCCGGGCGGTTCACTCGGCCCGGTGCCCGCAGTCCGGGGCCAGGCGTTCCGGCTCGGCGTCCGTTTGCACCGCGGGACCGCCAGCGGACGCGGCGCGCAGCGCGGGCGCCGCCACCGGCGCGTCCGCCCGCAGCCGATAGAATGCGGTGGCGGCGGGCGGGGAGGGGTCGGTGCAGGAATCGAGCGTGCCGTCGCCGGCGGCCGGCCCGGCGAGGTCGTCCCACGCCTGCAGGTCGGTGCTGCGCTGCAGCCGGTAGGTGATGCCGGAGGTGGTCGGCCACGCGAACGACGGCAGTGCGAGCCCGGGTTCGGCGGTGGTGAAGCGCGCCGGCGGCACCAGTTGCCAGCCGATGTCGCGCAGCGCGGCGAGGTCGAGGTCGGTGCAGACTTGGAGCATCGTGTGGGTGCTGATCCCGCACGACGACGGGTCCATCAGCGCGATCTGGTCCAGCCCGTGGGCGCGCCCGAACGAGCCGTGGGTGCGGCTCAGGACGTTGAGCGGGTTGTCCGGGTCGTAGCCGTCGGGATACTGGCAGACCCCGTCGTCCTGCCAATGGCTGCCGGTGCTGGTCACGGGCACCGGGCCGCCAAACGAGGCGGACGCGGCGGCGCCGGTGAAGTGGCCGGAGGCGACGAGGCCGGTCCACGATTCGCACACGCCGAAGCCGAGCAGGTGACCCATCTCGTGGAGCGCGATCGACACGAAGTCGGTGTCGGTGCCGAGCGGCCGGCCGTCGGTTTGAAAATGCCAGGTCCGCGCCGGGTCGAGGTCGAAGGTGATCTGCCCGCCCCACGGCGCAAAGTCGGTCCGCGGCACGGTCACCGCGCCGGCCTGGCCACGCCCGCGCACCCGCTCCAGCCAGGCGCCCGAGCCGCTGGCCGACCACCCGCCCGGGCCGCTGCGCCCGGTCGTGGTGCCGCCCAGGTTGCGACCGCCGACGAACACGATCAGCGTGTCCGCCGGCACCACCAGGTCGGTCAGCGACGCGGTCGTCCCGGTCGCCGGATGGGTGAAGGTGGCTGTCCAGGTGACCCCGCCGCCGAACTCCGCCGCATTGATCGCCAGCAGCGGGTCATGGAGCAGGCCGCCGTAGAAGCCGGCCACCCGTTCCATCGCCAGCCGCGCCTCCGGTTGCGCGAAGAAACCCAGGGTGTCGTAGTCGTAGCGCACCTCGATGTTCAACCCCGGCGCCGGCCCGGCCAGGAGCGCGAGCACGACGGATGCAAATGCAGGACGCCTCATGGACGGGAAACAGGATGGGCCCTCCGATTCGATCAGTCGAGGCAGAATGCCAATACAGCCTGATTTTCATCCTTTCCCGCGCATCCCCGCCGGCTCAGCCGTGGCGTTCCTCCCACTCCCGCTCCTCGGCGGTGAAGTAGCGGACGCGTTCCTTCTTGAACTCGCGGAGTGAATCGAGGGCGGCCCGGCGGTCGATGCCGGTGGCCTGCGCGATCGCGGCGAGCGTCTCGCGGCACTCGGCCTCCGACCTGCCGTGGACCATGGTGAACAGGTTGTATGGCCAGTCGGGGAAGGTCGGGCGGCGATAGCAGTGGGACACGGCGCGGAAGCCGGCCATGACGGCGCCGAGGCGGTCGAGTTCGGCGGCGTCGTCCGGGCCCGCCCACACGCCCATCGCGTTGGCCCGGAACCCGGCCCGGCGGTGGTGCAGCACCGCCGCAAACCGCCGCATCCGGCCGCTGGCGAGGAAGCGCTCGTGGGTCGCGGCCAGCTCGCCGAGCGCCACCCCGAGCCGCCCGGCGATCTCCGCGAACGGCCGCTCGACCAGCACCAGGTCGCGCTGCATCTCGCGCACGAACCCGATCTCCGCGGGCGTCAACGGCACCGGCTCAGCGCCCCCGGCCGCGGCCCCCGGGGACCCCGCCCGATCGTCCGGCCGGCCCTCGCCCCCGACGTCGAAGCGCACGCCGATCTTGTACACCTGCAACGCGGGCAGCAGCCGGGTCGATTCGGCGCCCGACAGCCGGTGGAGCAACGCGACGGTGCCGGCCAGCCCGAAGCGGCTGGCTGGCCCCACCGCGATCGTGAACCACAGGTTGAACGGGTGGTTGCGCAGGTAGTTGTGGCTCACCCCGGGGTGGCCGCTGACCACCGCCGCCGCCGCCTCGACCCGCGCCGGGTCCACCCGCGCCGCCACCAGGCTCGACCGGTAGCCAAGGCTGCGGGTGTCGAAGATCGCGCTGATCTGGCGGATGATCCGCTCCCGCTTGAGCCGCCGCACCCGCTCCAACACCTCGGCCTCCGCCAACCCGCACGCCGCGCCCAGCTCGGCAAACGGCCGCTCACACACCGGCACCCCATCCTGCAGCCGCCCTAGCAGCATCCGGTCGGCAGGGTCCAGGCTGCCCCCCCCGAGGGCGGAACATCCGGAGGCAGGCGGTTCGGCGGCCACGACCAACCAGCAAACAGGTTCCAGCCCCGACGAAAAGGACGAATCCCCCCCCACCCGCCCCGCACCCACTGATCTGCGGGATCGCCATGACGGGCGGCGGCGGGTAGTTTCCCGGTCAGCCGGCATGCCCGGCGCCACCAACACATGAAGCGACCGCCCGTCCCCTGCCTCCGCCTCGCCGCCATCCTGGCGGGGGCGGCGTGCGCTGCTGCCGCCGCACCGGCCGCGCCAATCGTCGCCGGCCCGGAGGGACAGCGCGCCTGGGACGACCTCGCGCGACTCTACGCGCAGGAAAAGACGCCGCCCTATGCGGCGGCCTTGGGCGAGCTGGCGGGCGCGGACGAGGCGGCGGGCGCACGCGCCGGCCGCTATGTCCACGCGCTGCTGGCGCAGTCGCTGGCCGACGAAAAAAACGGCCGCGCCGAGTGGCGGAGCCTGCCGTTCTGGGGCGGGGGATCCGAATCGGCCGCGCGCGAGTTCCGCAAGGAATTGGCCGCGGCGTTCGCGCAACGGGCCGCCGGCCCCGCCGCGCTGCCGGCCGTGGCGTGGCTGTTGGACGGTGAGCAGCTGGCCGACGGCCAGCAGGCCGGCGCCAAGGCGCTGCGCCGGATCCGCACGCCCGCGGCCGACGACCTGCTCCGCACCCACATCCGCCGGCTTCACCCCAACGGCCCGGTCGCGGTCGCCCTGATCGAGGAGGCGGCCGCGCGCGGGCTCAAGGACCTGGCGCCCGATGTCCTCGCGCTGCGCAACCACCACCGCCGCGCGGTCCGCGACGCCGTGCGGGCCGCCGCGCCTGACCTCGGCATCGCCGAGGCAATCGGCGCCTTCGACCCCAACGCCGCGTTCACGCCGGCCATGACGGCCCAGCTGCAGCAGCTCGCGGCAATGCAGCTGGTCGCCGTCCCCGCGGCCGCGCAGTGGACCGTCTTCACCCACACCGCGCCGGGCTTCGACGGCAAGCCGGTGACCACCGAACACCGCGGCTGGCTGCTCGACGACGCCGGGGACACCTGTTTCCTGTTAGATTCGTTCGGGCGCGAAACCCGCCTGCCGAAGCGGGAGACGGCGTGCGTCGCGGGCACGCTCGCCGCCGAGGCCGGGCGCATCGCCGCGGCGCGCAAGTCGGACGAGGCGCGGGAGGCCCTGTCGCGCGAGGGCGGGCTGACGGGGCAGTTCGAGCCTCGCTTCCTGAGCGTGCCCGAGCTGCTGGTCGGCCTGTGGAGCTGGCAGCGCGGCGACCTGGCGACTGCGGCGGCGGTGTTGTTCCCGTGCTTCGACGCCGCGGCCGACGACCGCTGGGTGGTGTGGGCGGCGCGCGACCTGTTCGGCCACCCGTTCCACCAGCGGATGCTGGAGGTGTTTTCCCACGACCGCGACTATCCCGCCGCGATCCGGCTCGGCGAGCACCTGTCGCAGCCGGTGTTCGACGGTTACCAGTATCAGGACCGGGCGCGGGAACTCGCGCGCCAGCTCAAGGGGCGCGGCGAAGACTTCACCACGCTCGTCCTGCCGCCCGCCGCCGCGTGGAAGGACATGCGCAAGGACCTCTCGCGCGAGCAGCAGGTCGGGTTCCTCGCCCGCCGCCTGCGGCTGCTGAACTGCTTCCAGTGGAGCCAGCCGGGCGACGTCAGTTATCAGGACCCGCAGTACGCGCCGCCGCTCGCCGACCAGCCGGATGACGACGACGAGGCCGCCCTCGCGCGCGTCGAGGTGATCAACCCGTACGTCGAACTCGCCGCGCTCAAGCTGTCGGTCAGGGAACTGCCCGCCCTCATCCCGTGGCTGCGCGACGACAACTTCATGCCCACCTTCAGCTACTGGCGCGACTTCCACCCGACGCGCACGCTGCACCGGGTCAACTGGGCGGTCGCCAGCCTGGTCAACGCCGCCGCCCACAGGGACCTCGCCGACCTGCGCCGCCTTGAGGAACTGGACGCCGCCGGGCGCGAGCGGGCGGTCGCGGAGATGTTGGAGTGGTGCCGCGCCCACGAGGCGGCGACCCCCGAGCAGCTGATCCTCGAAACGCTGCGCGACGCCGACGGCTACGGCGAGTTCTCACAGGCCGCCGGCGAGGGCGTCGCGGCGCGCCACGAGTCGATCCTCGATCCCCTGCTCGCCCGCTTCGCCCGCCACGACGAGCTCAACCGGGAACAGGACCGCAAGCCGAAGGACCCGGACGTCGTCGACTTCAGCGGCCGCGGGCCGCCCGACTGGCGCGACGACATCGCCCGCTGGGCCTGCGAACTCGACACCCCGAAGGCCGCCGGGCCCGCCCGCCGTTGGCTCGGCCACCCGGACGAGGACGTGCGCTTCCACGCCGCCCTCATCCTGCTGCGCCACGGCGACCGCACGCAGCTCGAGGGGCTCGGCGAACTGGAGGCCATCCTGACCCGCAGGAAGAGCACCGAAAGCTACGCGCGCGCCCTCGGCGTGCTGCTCGCCACCGGCAACGAGCGCGCGCTCAAGGTCGCCTGCGGCGCGCTCGACGACGAAGCGCTCGACCTGCCGTTCGGCGGCGGCGCAATCCTTCGGCGGCTCTTCCTCGCCGGCCGCACCGAGGCCCGCGATTTCCTCTTCGCCGCGCTCGACGACGACGCCACCGACGACCCCGGTTCCAACAGCCGGGCCGACGAGGCCGCCGCGCTGGTCGCCGACTGGCGCCCCAACGGCCCCGCCTACGACCGGGAGGCACCGCCGGCCGAACGTGCGCGGAAGCGCGCGGAACTCAAGCAGTGGCTCGCCCAACAGTTCGACCTCATCCGCGCCGGAAAACCCCCCGAGATGCCCGCGGACGCCGACGACCCGCCCACCGGCGGCTGGCGGATCGATGCCCCCTGACCGCCACCGCGGGTGCTGTCGCGCCCTGGCCGCGAAACCAACACCGCCCCGCAGGGGCCAACCCATGTTAGCCTGGCTTCGTCACTTCTGCGCCGAAACGGGCCCGATCTGGCCTGTTCCGGCGCTGGAGGCCTTGAGTTTGCCAGCGGCGGGCCTTGCCACCCCCCTGTGGGCCGACCTGTGGGCGAGAACCCGCGGAAACCCCTTGATCCGCAAGGAACCGCCGATCAGAAGTGCCGAAGTTGGGCCAATGGCTCCGCCGATCACTGCTGGCGCCATGCGTTGCCGATCGCCTCGACCTCGGGCCGTTGGGCGGCCACGGCGCGGCGCGGCCCGGCGAGGCGGACGCGGGTGAGGCGGCCGTGGCCGTCGGCGGCTTCGGTGGCGGCGAGCAGCCGGAGCGGGCCGCGGGTCAGGTCCCACGGCGAGTGGTCGCCGGCGGCCTGCCAGCCGGCGGCCAGCAGGGCGCGCAGCAGCCCGGTGCGGGTGTGGCCGGTGGCCGACCAGAATGCGAGTTCCTCGATGGCGGCGGGGGCGGGGGCGGCGGGGGCGGCGGGCGGTGGCCCGGCCGGCGCGGTGCCCGGGGTGCGGCGGAACCAGCGGCGGGCGGCGTTGCGGGCGAGCGGGCCGAGCCGTTCCAGCAGGCGCAGGCCGAGCCGGGCGAGCGGGCCGTCGAAGCGGTCGGCGAGCGGGCGGCGGGGCAGCATGCGGTCGACCACCGCCTGGTAGCCGGCGGTGCCGAGCGGGCCGTGGTAGATCACGGCATCGCGGCCGGCGCGGATCGGGCCGCCCTGATAGATCTGGCCGAGCCAGCGGGCGCCGCCGTGGCGGCCGAAGCGGTGCGGGAACTTGTCGGCCAGCAGGGCCTCGGCGCGGCCGTAGCCCGCCTGTTGGGCGAGGTAGCCGGGGGCGTCCGGCCGGCGGGCGTGCCACACGAACGCGGTCGGGCAGAAGCCGACCCGCATCCCGGCATCGCGCAGCCGCCAGCAGAAGTCGACGTCGTCGCCGGCGGTCCGGAAGCGCGGGTCGAAGCCGCCGATCCGCTCGAACGCCTCGCGCCGCACTGCCAGGTTGCAGCCCGGGATGTGCTCGGCCTCGGCGTCGTCCAGCATCACGTGGCTCGGCGCGCCGGGTGCGGCGGCGACGACCGCCTCGGCGCAGCTGGCCGGGGGCGGCGGCAGGTTCGGCCCGCCGACGGCGTCCCAGCGCCCGTCCCCGAAGGCCTCCTCGAGGCGCGCGAGCCACTCGCGGTCCGGCTGGCAGTCGTCGTCGGTGAACGCGAGGATCGCGCCGCGCGCGGCGGCGGCGCCGGCGTTGCGGGCCGCGCTCAGCCCGGACCGCGCCGTCCGCACCAGCCGCACCCCCGGGAACCGGTGCGCGACCAGCCCGGCGGTGCCGTCGGCCGAGCCGTCGTCGACCACGATCGTCTCGAATCCCGGGTGTTCGAGCTGTTGGACCGCGGCCAGGCAGCGGCTGATCCGCGGTGCGCCGTTGCAGGTGCAGACGATCACCGAGCAGGCGGGGTCCGGGGGCGGCGCGGCGGGGTCGGCGGGGGAGGGGACGGCGGGGGAGGCTGGTTTGGCGTGGTCGGGGTTGTCGTGGTGGGCGAGTTCCCTGCTGACCGCCTGCAGGGCGGGCTTGGCGGCGCCCGTGCGGTCGGTCAGGCCGAAGTCCCAGTCGCTCACCTCGGCGCCGGCGTTCCACCAGCGGTCGGTCCATGCGTAGACGGTGATGGCGGCCAGCCCGGCGTCGCGGGCGGCGCGGATTGCGTGCCGCAGCAGGCGGGCTTGGGCGTCGGCGCCGTTGCGCCGCGAGTCGAGCCCGAACTCGGAGAGCATCACCGGGCGGTCGCCGGCGATGTGTTGGAGCCGGCGCAGGTAGCGGCGCAGGGAGTCCTCGTCCTCGAGGTAGACGTTGATCGCGGTGAAGTCGGCGTTGCCCGGCTCGAGGTACTCGGTGCTCGGGTAGTTGCCGTAGGCGAACAGGCGCTCCGGCTGCAGCCCGTGGCCGAGCCGCACCAGCTCCTCGAGCACCTCCCGCACCCGCGCCGGCCCGATCCACCGCGCGATGTCCGCCGGCACCTCGTTGGCGACGAACACGCCGGCCAGCGCCGGGTGGCCGCCCCATTGGCGCAGCCCCTCGGCGAGCGCCACCCGCGCCGCCGCCACCACCCCGGGGCGGCCGAGGAAGTCGGTCGCGCACGGCCAGTCCAGGCCGGCGAACACCACCAGCCCGGCGGCCTGCGCCGCGTCCAACAGCCCTGCGGTCGGCAGCTGGTAAAGGCGGATGCCGTCGAACCCGGCGGCGCGGATGCGGCGCAGCTCGGGGGCGGGGTCGGCGGGCCAGCCGCCGGGCAGCGGGCCCCAGCACACCAGCGCCAGCATCCGGCGCCGGCCGTGCAGGCGCAGGAACTTGCCGTCGGTCGCGAGGGGCGGGTTGCCGGCAGCCACGGCCGGAGGCTAGGCCAACCGGAGCCCGAGCCAAACCGGAAAATCCCGGGCGGCGCGCGGGCTCAGTCGATCACCTGGTCATGGCGCGGGGGACCGGGCGGGTCGGGTGGCTTTCGGCCTGCTGCAGCCCGCGGACCAGGAACCAGATCGCGATCGCCAGCAGCAGCGACAGGATTTTCGCCGCCCAGTGCTTCCGCAGCGCGCGCCGCAGCCGCCGTGCTTTGGTCCAGGAAGATGGTGCCGAGTCGCTCACGGAAGTCATCGTCGTTGAGGTTTCGGATCAGTTCGCCGTCGATGCAAATCGAAATCCCGCCGGTCTCCTCGCTGACCACCACGGCGACGCAGTCGGTTTCCTCCGAGATGCCGATGGCGGCGCGGTGGCGCAGGCCGATCGAGCGGTCGGACAGTTCCTTCTGGCTGACGGGGAAGACGCAGGCGGCGCCGGCCACCCGGTCGCGGGCGATGATCATGCCGCCGTCGTGGAGCGGGGTCTTGGGGTGGAAGACCGTCTGCGCCAGCTCGCTCGAGAACTCGGCGTCGAGCACCACCCCGGTGTCGAGGTGGGGGCGCAGGCTGATCGAGCGCTCGATCGCGAACAGCGCGCCGACGCGGGTCTTCGAGAGCTTGAGCACGGCGTCGGTGAAGGTTTCGAGGAACGCGAGCTGGCGGTTGTTGGGGAACAGGAAGAAGCGGCTCGAGCCGATCTTGGCCAGCGCGGTGCGCAGCTCCGGCTGGAAGATCACCACCGCCGAGATCGCCAGCAGCAGGGTGGCGCGGGTGATGATCCAGCCGATGACCTCGAACTTGACCACCTGCGACAGCAGGGTGAGCCCGACCAGCAGCACCGCGAAGCCGACCAGGATCCGCGCCCCGCGGGTCGCCCGGAAGACCCGATAGAGCTGATAGATCGCGATCGCGATGATCAGGATCTCGAGCCCGTCGCGCCAGTGGTCCTGGAGGAACTGCCAAATCACTCGCCTCGGCAGGAAACGTAGGCACGCGGCGCGGTCCTGTCAGCCTGAATTCGGAAATGTGAACCGGGGATTGCGGGGATTACGTTGATTCAGAATGAGTTGGCAAGCGTGATGTCCACACCCAACGGGTGATCGGAAGCTGTTCGCAACCCTTTGATAATCCTCGAAATCCTCGTAATCCCCGGTTCCTGTTCCCGTTTTCAGGGTCATCCATCTTCCGCGGGCATGTGCGGCCGGGGGCGGCCGGGGGCGGGTGCTGGGCAGGGTGCTGGGCAGGGTGCCGGGGCCGGTGGTTCCCGCCGGGCCGGGGCTTGCCATCCGGCGGTGGTTGGGCTCATGCTGGGGGCGGAGATGAACACCGGCCCGCTTCTCATTGACAACCTCGCGGTGTGCAGCTGGTCGCTGCGGCCGCGCGATCCGGACGACCTGGTGGCGATGCTGCGCTCGATCGGGCTGCCGCGGGTGCAGTTGGCGCTCAACAGCCACCGCGGCAGTGAGGGGGGGGCCGGGATCGGGCAGGCGCTGGCGGAGGCCGGGGTGCGGATCGTGTCCGGGATGTTCGGGCCGGTCGGCGAGGACTACTCGAGCCTGGAATCGATCCGGCGCACCGGCGGCGTGGTTCCGGACGCGACGTGGGAGGAGAACCGGGTGCTGGCGGCCGAGGTGGCGGCGGCGGCGCAGGCGCTGGGGCTCGGGTTGGTGAGCATGCACGCCGGGTTCCTGCCGGAGCACCGTGGCGACCCGGGCTACGGCAAGCTGCTCGGGCGCCTGCGCGAGCTGGCGTGGATCTTCGCCGACGCCGGGGTCGAGCTGGCGTTCGAGACCGGGCAGGAGGAGGCCGGGGTGCTGGTGCGCTTCCTCGACGAGCTGGCGGCGCCGAACGTGGGCGTGAACTTCGACCCGGCCAACATGATCCTCTACGACAAGGGCGACCCGGTGGAGGCGCTCCGCATGCTGCTGCCCCACGTCAGGCAGGTCCACATCAAGGACGCCGTGCTCACCCGCGAGCCGGGCACCTGGGGCAGCGAGGTGGTGGTGGGCACCGGCGAGGTCGACTGGCCGGCGTTCCTCGGGGTGCTGGCCGGGTCCGGGTTTTCCGGCGCGCTGTGCATCGAGCGCGAGGCCGGCGACGACCGCGTGGCCGACATCCTTGCCGCCCGGCGCCACGTCGAGGCGGTGGTCCAACAACTCTCCGGGTCATGATCAAGGTGGGCGTCATCGGGCTGGGCATGATGGGGCAGATGCACCTTGCCGCGTGGGGCAGGGTCAAGGGGGTGCGGCTGCGGATGGTCGCCGACAGCGACCCGCGCCGCGCGGCCGGCGATTTCTCGGGGAGCTGGAGCAACATTGCCGGCGGCGCCACGCACATCGACTTCACGCAGGTCCGCGGCACCACCGACCCGCAGCAGCTGATCGGCGCCGCGGATGTCGACCTGGTGGACATCTGCGTGCCGACCCCGTTCCATACCGAGCTGGCGCTGGCCGCGATCGCGGCCGGCAAGCACGTGCTGTGCGAGAAGCCGCTGGCACGCACCGCGGCCGAGGCGCGCCGGATCGCGCGCGCCGCGGAAGCCGGCCGCGGCCTGTTCATGCCGGCGATGTGCATCCGCTTCTGGCCGCAGTACGCGTGGCTCAGGCAGGCGGTCGCCGGGCAGGCATACGGCCGGGTGATCAGCGCCGCGTTCCGGCGCGCCGGCGCGCTGCCGCCCGGCTGGTTCGTGCGCGGCGAGCTTTCCGGCGGCGCGGTCCTCGACCTCCACCTGCACGACACCGACTTCGTGCACCACGTGTTCGGCCTGCCGCAGGCGGTCAGCAGCGGCGGCTGGGTCGGCCCCACCGGCTGCGTCGACCACGTCCACACCCGCTACCACTATGCCGGCGGCCCGGTGGTCACCGCCGAGGGCAGCTGGGCGGTCGCGCCCGCGACCCCGTTCGAGATGAGCTACCGGGTGATCTTCGAGCGCGCCACCGCCGACTACCGGATCGACCGCCCGGACCAGCCGCTGGTGCTCTATCAGGGCAACGCGGCGCGGCCGGTGAAGTGCCCCGCCGGCGACGGCTACCAGGCCGAGATGGCCTATTTCGCCCGCTGCGTGCGCACCGGCATGCCGCCCGAGGTGGTCACCGCCGCGCAGGCCGCCGAGTCGATCCGGATCGTCGAGGCCGAGGTCAGGAGCGTGCTCGGCGGGCGCACGGTGCGGGTGTGACGCGGCGCGGGCCCGAGGCCCGCCAACCCACGCCGGCACCGCGGCCGGCACCCGCCCCCGGGCGCGGGGGCCCGGCGGCGGTTCAGGCGTTCGGGCCCGGCAGCGGTTCAGGCGTTCGGGCCCGGCACCGGCGGCACCTCGGCCGGCATCGCGACCTCGCCCTTCTCGAAGTCGAGGGCGGTCGGCACGCAGGTCAGGTTGTAGAACGGCGAGCTGGCGTTCGACACCAAGTCGTTCCAGCGGACCATGTCGCCGGTGTAGGCCGAGATCCGGCCCATGATCGCGATCAGCGTCGCCTCGGCGACCTGCCTGGCCTCGTTGAGCGGCTTGCCGGCGAGCGCGCCGCGGATCAGGTCGACGTGCTCCTGCACGCCGCCGTTGCCCGACTCGAGCTTGACCTCCTGGATGCGGACGTCCTTGCCGTTGATCTTGCCGCCGCCGTAGCACGAGCCCTCGGTGCCGGTGAACAGCTCGCCGACCCGGCTGTAGGTGCCCTTGATCTGCCGGCACTGGCTGTGGATGTGGACGTCGTCGCCGAAGTCGTAGTCGATGCTGAAGAAGTCGAACATGTTGCCGGTCTCGCGCCGGGCGCGGCCGCCCATCCCGACCGCCGAGATCGGCGTCCGGCCCAGGAACCACAGCGCGATGTCCAGGTTGTGGACGTGCTGCTCGACGATGTGGTCGCCCGACAGCTCGTTGAAGTTGACCCAGTTGCGGGTCAGGTAGGAAATGTCCGACTCGCCCTCCCGGCGCCGCTGGATCCACGGCACCTCGCCGTTCCACATCACCACCCCGCCGCGGATCGCACCGATCGCCCCGGCGTCGATCCGCAGCTTGTTGTTGATGTAGTCGGCCTGGTGGCGGCGCTGGGTGCCGGCCACGATCGCCAGCCCCCGCTGCGCCGCGCGCTCGCCCGCCGCGATCACCGCGCGCACGCCCGGCGGGTCGACGGCCACCGGCTTCTCGGCGAACACGTGCTTGCCGGCCGCGACCGCCGCGGCCAGGTGCACCGGCCGGAACGACGGCGGGGTGGCCATCAGCACGAAGTCGCAGTCGGTCGCGATCGCCTTCTGATAGGCGTCGTAGCCCCCGAAGCAGCGCTCGGCGGCCAGCCCGAACCCCTTGCCGGTGCCCTCCGCCTTGTCCTTGAAGGCGTCGGCAGTGGCGACGACCTGGACGTCCAGCCCGAGCAGCTTGCACGCCCCGCAGAAGTCGTTGAGCGCCCCGTTGCCGCGGCCGCCGCAGCCGATCAGGGCCACCTTCACCCGCTTGGTCGAGGCGCCGAGCGTGGCGCCGAACAGCCGGCTGCCGGCCAGCCCGGCCCCTGCCAAAGTGGAACTGCCGAGGAACAAACGACGATTGATGGACGGATTCATGGGATGCTTCCGGTTGGTGTTGGGTGCGATGACGAAACGCGTCCCACCCATACTCCGGCGCCGGTGCCGGACTTTCACGCTGGAAAGGAATCACCCACGCCTGTCCCCCGGCAATCCTGCCGAAGAATCCGAAACATTCCGCTGGCCGCCACGGTTTCCTCGGCAAGCATCCCCACCATGCGCACGCCGCCAATCGCCCACCTGCTCGCCACCGCGCTGCTCGCCACCACCACCCACGCCGCCACCGGCATCCTGCTCATCGCCGGGCCCAAAAGCCACGGCCCCGGCGAACACGACCACCCCGCCGGCTGCCAACTGCTCGCCCAACACCTCGCCAGCGCCGGCCTCGACCTCGCACCCGTGGTCAGCACCGGCTGGCCGGCGGACCCCGCCCAAATCGCCGCCGCCGCCACCCTCGTGATCTACGGCGACGGCAACCAAGCCCACCCCGCCAAGGATCACCTCGACGCCCTCCAACACCACCACGCCGCCGGCAAGGGACTCGCCGTCCTCCACTGGGCACTCGAACCAAGCGACCCGAAGATGGCCGCGTTCCTCACCGAGGCGCTCGGCGGCCGGTTTGAAACCGACTGGTCGGTAAACCCGATTTGGAAGCTTCAGGACCCGCTGTTGGGCGGGCATCCGATCGCCCGCGGGGTGCAGCCGTTCGCGATTGAGGACGAGTGTTACTTTCACCTGCGGATGCGGGAGGGGGTGGTGCCGGTGCTGCGTGGGCTGCCGCCGGTGGGGGTGTTGGGGGCGGACGGTCCGTATTCGGGCAACCGGCACGTGCGGGCGGCGCTGGAGGCGAAGGAGCCGCAGGTGCTGGCGTGGGCGGTGGAGAACGGGAACGGGTCGCGCGGGTTTGGGTTCAGCGGCGGGCATTTTCACCGCAACTGGTCGCAGCCGGAGTTGCTCAGGCTGGTGCTCAACGGGATCGTGTGGACGGCGGGGGTGGAGGTGCCGGCCGGGGGGGTGGCGGGGGCGGTGGCGGCGGGGCCGGCGAATCCGACGATCGACGTGGCGATCGCGCGGGGCGACCTGGAGGACGTGAAGCGGCACGTGGCGGCCGACGCGGGGCGGCTGCACCGCGGGGGTGCGGCGAACTCGCGGCCGCCGCTCGCGCAGGCGATCCTGCGCAACCGGACCGAGATCGCGTTGTATCTGCTGGGGGCGGGGGCGGACCCCAACGTGGTGGGGGCGGCGCGGCGCGCCCCGCTGCATCTGGCGGTCGAGCGCCACAACCCGGTGGTGGTCAGGGCGCTGCTCAAGGCCGGCGCCAACCCGAACGCCGGCGACCAGGACGGTTGGACGCCGCTCCACCACGCGGCGGCCAGGAACCAGCTGGAAACCGCCAGGGCGCTGCTTGACGGCGGGGCCGACCCGATGACCCTGAGCGCGCTCGGCGGCACGCCGCTCCACGAGGCGGCCGCCAGCGGCGGCGCCGCAATGATCCGCCTGCTGCTCGAGCACAAGGTCGACCCGAAGCTGAAGAGCAAGGAGGGCGTCACCGCGCTCGACGTGGCGCGGCAGTTCAAGAACCAGCCGGCGATCAAGCTGCTCGAGGGGCGCTGAGGATTCGCGGCTTGAGAACCGGGACGCGGCAGGCGAGAATCCCGCCATGGGCGAGAACGCCAGTCCGGAATACCTGGCGGTGCTGTGCCGGATGAGCGGGGCACAGAGGCTGCGGGCCGCCTTCGCCCTCTACTGGGGCGCGCGCCGTCTCAAGGCCGCGCGCCTGCGGACGCTGCACCCGGAGTGGTCCGAGCAGCAGGTCCAGGAACGCGTCAAAGAAATCTTCATGCATGCAGTCACCTGAGCCGTTCCGTCTGTTCACGCGGCGCCTCGACGCGCTCGGCCTGCGCTACATGGTGACCGGCAGCGTCGCGGCGATCTACTACGGCGAGCCGCGCCTGACCAACGACGTGGACATCGTCGTGTTCCTCGGCCGCGAGGATGCCGCCCGCATCGAGTCGGCGTTTCCGGCCACGGAGTTCTATTGCCCGCCCCGCGAGGTGATCGAGATCGAAGCCGCGCGCGAGCAACGCGGGCACTTCAACCTGATCCACCATGCAACCGGCTTCAAGGCCGACGTCTATCCGATGGGCCGCGACGAACTGCACGCATGGGCGATGGCGCGCGCGCGGGTGGTGGATCTCGAGGGCGAGCCGGTGCGCTTCGCCCCGCCCGAGTATGTCATTGTGCGCAAGCTGGAATTCCTCCGCGAGGGCGGATCGCCCAAGCACCTGCGCGACGTCGCGCGGATGCTCGCCACCCTCGGCGACGAACTCGACCGCGCGACCCTGCGGGAGTGGATCGGCCGCCAGGGCCTGGAGAACGAATGGCAGCAGGCAATCACCGCGTGATCCGGCGCCGCCCTGGTCCGGCGCCGTCCCGCTCAGGGCGCCGCCCACGGCAGCCGCTCCAACAGGTCGTCGAACCCCAGCCCGGTGCCGCCGGGCGGGCAGAACCGCGGCTGCCACGGGCCGAGCCGCTCGCTGAACGCGTCCGGCTCGAACAGGTGGTGGGTCTGGACGCCGTGCACCGGGCTGCGGCCGCATTCGGCCGCCACCCACGCCGCGAACGCCTGCCCGAGCGGGTGGTCCATCGCCGAGGTGACCACCACCTCGCAGCCCGGCCAGCGGGCCGCCAGCGCCTCCGGGTCGCGCCACGCCGGCTTGCACACCACCACCTCCGCCTGCCCCGGATCTAACATCCCGGCCGCGTCGTCGGCGGCGAGGCGGATGCCGGCGGCGGCGCGCAGCGTGGCCCACGCCCGCGGGTCCGGCGGGCACGGGTCCTCGAGGAAGTCGATGCGGGCGCGCAGCCCGGCGGGCCACGACGCGGCCATGGCGGCCACCTCGCGGGCCGCCGGCACCCCGTTGAAGTCGAGCCGGAAGCGGACGGCCGGAAACGCGGCGGCCAGCTCGGCGACCAGCGGGCCGTCGCCGGCACCGGCCTTGAGTTTCCACACCCGGAACCCGGCGGCGGCCGCCGCCGCGGCCTGGCTCGCAGGGGCGGTCAGCGTGGCGTGGCTGAGCACCGGCGCGGCCGCCGCGCCGAACAGGCTGCGCCCGGCCCGCCGCGCCGCCGCGTCCGCCGCCGCGCACGCGAGCGCCCGCTCCAGCAGCGGCGTCCGGCGGCCGGCGCGCAGCGCGGCGAGCTGGGCGTCGACCCCGGCGTGGCCGAACTCGGGCCACGGCTGGACGCAGCCGTGGCCGCCGCCGTCGACGCGGACCAGGAAGCCCTCGAGCGCGCGGCGCCGGGCGCGCCGGTTGGGCGGCGCCGCGGCGCGCAGCGTGTAGCGCCACGTCTCTAACCGTTGTGCCTGGCCAGCCATGCGCAGCAGTGGAATGCGGCGGCGAACAGGATCATCTGCACCCCGGCCAGCGCCAGCCAGCGGTTCAGCCCGCGGCCGCCGCCGCCGGTCAGCACCGCCCGGCCGATCACCGCCCCCAGCAGGCACACCGGCAGCGTGGCCAGCGCCAGCGCCGGCTGCCCGAACGCCAGCCACCCGAGCCCCAGCAGCGCGGCCAGCACGATCTCGAGGGCGACGAGCAGCCGCGCGCCGCGCGCGCCCAGCCGCACCGCCAGCGTGCGCTTGCCGGTGGTGGCGTCCTCGGCGCGGTCGCGCAGGTTGTTGATCGAGATCAGCACCGCGGCGAGGAGGCCGCACTGCGCGCCTAACAGCAACGCCGCGGGCGGCCACCCGCCGGTCTGGACGAACACCGTGCCGGCGACCGCGACCAGCCCGAAGAACAGGACCACGAACGGCTCGCCGAGGCCGCGGTAGGCGAGCGGCAGCGGGCCGCCGGTGTAGCCGTAGGTGAGGTAGAGCGAGGGCACGCCGATCGCGGCGATCGGCCAGCCGCGGGCGCGGCACAGGACCGCGCCGCAGGCGGCTGCGGCGGCGAGGAGCGCTCCGGCCCAGGCGAGCACGGTGCGGCGCGGCAGCAGGCCGCTGGCGGTCACGCGTCGCGGGCCGAGCCGGCGGGTGGTGTCGGCGCCCTTGCCGGCATCGATCGCGTCGTTGAACAGGTTGGTGGCGACCTGCAGGCACAGCGCGGCGACCAGCGTGCAGGCGGCGAGCAACCCGTCGAAGGTGCCGGCCAGGCGCCACGCCAGCGCGCAGCCGGCCCACACCGGCACCGCCGCGGCGGGCAGCGTCTTCGGGCGGGTCGCCAACAGGAGCGCGCGCGTCACGCCAGCGAGGCGACCTCCCCGGCCGGGCGCTGCCAAGCACGAAAATGCGCGCCCGCGCGAGCCCGTCCCCCCCCGGCGAGCCCGTTCCTTGCATTCGCGTCCGGCAGGTCTAGGCTGCAGGCGTGAAAATGAGGAACCTCCCCGTTGCGGGCGCCTTGGCGGCGGCCGTACTCCCGTGGGCCGTCACCGCTGCCGAGCAGGCCGGCGGCGACGACGTCGAGGCGCTCAAGCGCCGCGTCGCCGAGCTCGAGCAGCAGGTCGGCGAGCTGCGCGAGGCGCAGCAACCCGCCAGGCTGGTCGAACAGAACCGGCAGGCCGCCCGCGCCCGCGCCGCCAAGGACCGCGAAACCTACTCGCCCGAGCAACTCCGCGAGATCGAGCGGCTCTATCAGGTGGCGAACCGCAACTGGCGCAGCCCGGAGGCGGTCGCCAGCCTCGAGCAACTGATCGGGAAGTTCGACAAGGCGAACCGCACCGGCTGCGCCGTCCTCTACCTCGGCCAGATGAGCGAGGGCGACCAGCGGCTGGAGTACCTGCGCCGCGCGGTCGAGGACTTCAGCGACTGCTACTACCTCGACGGCTGCCAGGTCGGCGGCTACGCCCGCCTGGTCCTCGCCGACACCCTCGAGCGCCTCGGCCGCAAGGAGGAAGCCGCCAAGCTCCTCGAGGAACTCCGCACCAACTACCAGTCCGCCACCGACCACCGCGGCCGGCGGCTCGCCGACGTGATCCCGAAAGGCGGCGAGTAGTCGACCACTGCAGGCCCGATCGGCGGCCCGGCGGGCCGGCCGGGGCGCCTCACCCGAGCCGCGGCTGCCTGGCCGCGGAGTTGGCGAGGACCGGGCAGAGGATCATGAACGCGATCCAGGTGAGCGGCCAGGTGACGAAGCCGACGAGGACGAAGCAGAGCAGGAAGTTGACGAGGCAGGCGATCCAGTAGCCGACCATCATGATGATGCCGCCGGCGACGTTGCCGGCGTAGATGTTGCCGATGCCGAAGGTCTGCAGGAACAGGCCGGGCAGCAGCTCGAGGATCACCGCGATCCCGGCGTCGGGCTGCTGCTGCCGGTAGTGGACCTCGCGGACGACCTGGTATTGGGGCGGCGGCAAATTGTTCATGGCCGGTTCCGGGTGCGCACTAACGGGTCAGCGGGCTTGGTTAGCCCAAAAAGGAAAATGCCGGACCACCGATTTCGCGGATTGCACGGATTTCGGAGCGGCTTGGTTCCCCTCGCCTGTTCACCTGCCGGATGAATCCGCCATCCATCGCAACTCATTCAACACCCGTGCAATCCGTCCAATCCGTGGTTTTCATCTCCGAATCTAGGGTTAGACTTCCGCGCTGCCGTCGGCGGCGGCGGGCTTGCCGGCGCGCGGGGGCGGCGGGGTGGACTGCTCGGCGGGCGTGTCCTGGGGCGCGTCGCTGGCCTTGCCGAGGTATTGCGGCAGGTCGACGCCGGCGTTGCGGGCGATCTCGTGGAGCGGGGGGATCGAGCCGACGAGCCCGGAGACGAAGTCGGCGGTGCGGGTCCGGCCGGCGGGGCCCCGGGTGCCGGAGTCCCACACCGTGACCTTGTCGATCTTGAGGTTGGAGACCGCCTTGACCTGCTCCTCGACCAGTTTCGGCAGCTGCTCGGTGACCATCAGCTGGGCCGCCTGCTCGGCGCCGCCGGCCGACTCGACGATCGCACGGAAGCCGTTCGCGCGGGCCTGCAGCTGGGCGAGCGTGCCCTGCGCCTGCGCCTCCATGAACGCGCGCAGGCCGTCGGCCTCGCCCTGCTTGAGCACCTTGAGCCGCTCGCCCTCGGCGGCGGCGGTCAGCTCGATCCGGCGCTTCTCGGCCTCGGCCTCCAGCTCGATCTTGAGCCGCTGGGCCTCGGCCTGCAGCTGGATCCGGCGCTTCTCGGCCTCGGCCATCACCTCGATCCGGCGCTTCTCGATCTCGGCCTCGACGACGATGTTGGCCATCCGGGTGGCCTCCTCGCGCGAGGCGCGGGCGCGCTCGGCCTGCTCCTCGGCGGCATACGCCTCCTCGAGCGCCTTGGCGGCGGCCACCTTCTCGGCGGACGTCGCGAGCCGCTGCGCCTCGGCCTCGCGCTCGCGGCGCGACGCGCTCGAGTTGGCGATCTGCACCGCGGCCTCGTTTTCGCCCTGCACGGCCTCCGCCTGGGCGCCGGCCACGCTGATGCGCATCTCCTTGTCCGCCTGGGCGGCGCCGATGTCGCCGTCGCGCTCCTTCTGGGCGACCTGCACCTTGGCCTCGTTGATCGCGCGCGCGGCGGCCTCGCGGCCGAGCGCGTCGATGTAGCCCGACTCGTCGGTGATGTCCTGGATGTTGACGTTGATCAGCCGCAGGCCGACCTTCTTGAGCTCGACCTCGACGCCGCTCGAGATGTTGGCCACCAGCTTGTCGCGGTCGGCGTTGATCTCCTCGATCGGCATCGTTGCGATCGCCACGCGCATCTGGCCGAAGATGATGTCCTTGGCCAGTTCCTGGATCTGCGCCTGCGACAGCCCGAGCAGGCGTTCGGCGGCGTTTTCCATGATCCCCGGCTCGGTGCTGATCCCCACGGTGAACGTCGACGGGGTGTTGATGCGGATGTTCTGCTGCGAGAGCGCGCCGCGCAGCTGGATGTCGATCGGCATCGGGGTCAGGTTCAGGTAGGCGTAGTCTTGGATCACCGGCCAGACGAAGGAGGCGCCGCCGTGGTAGCAGCGGGCCGACTTCTGGCCGCCGACCTTGCCGTAGACGACCAGGATGCGGTCGGACGGGCAGCGGCGGTAGCGGCTGGCGATGAACATCAGCGTTCCGAAGGCCACGAGGGCGAGGATCGCGAGCATGATCGGGATCACGATGTCGGCGAGGAGCAGGGTCATGGAGGTGGGTGGTTGGTTGGTGGTGGTGGTGATGGTTGAAACCGTCAGGGCTGGGGCTGGGCCGGCGGGGGCGCCGCCGCCCGCTCCCGGCGCCCGCCGCTCAGTGGCTTGTGAGGTGTTCGCGCACGGTGGCCGGCTCAACGACCAGCAGGCTTTCGCCCTCGACGGACAGCACGGTGACCGGGGCGCGGGGCGGGATCGGGTCCGGGTGCTCGGTCACCGCGTCGGCCGTGATCAGGCGGCCCTGGAGGATCAGCTCGACCTGCCCCTGGCCGGCCCGGGCGCCGGGGATGGTGAAGTAGGCGTGGCCCTCCTTGCCGACGGCATTCCAGTAGTCGAGGCCGCCGCCGGGGTCCTGCATCGCCACCAGCAGGCGCATCATGAAGTAGATGACGAAGATGAAGACCGCGCCGAACACCAGCGCGACGACCAGCGAGAGCGCGAGCGACCAGCCGCTGCCGAGCCCGAGCACGCCGGCCCAGCCGAAGCCGACGCCGAACGCGACCAGGGCGCGGAACGACAGCACCTTGACCCCGTGGGCGGTGTCGTGGTGCGGGCCCGCGTGGCCGGCGCCGCCGGCGTCCGCCGCGCCGCCGACGTCGCCGCCGATGTCGCCGCCGTGGTCGAAGTCCCCGCCGCCGACCAGGGTGGCGACGAACAGGCAAACCTGGAGCACGGTCGCGACCAGGGCGACCGACCAGAAGAACTGGCCGGTCCCCCCGAGGCTGGTCCACCACTCGCTCATGTCAGCCACGCTAGCGGGTCACCGGCCGGGCCGCCATTCCAATCCGCGGGCTTGTGTGGAATGGGGCGCCCCGCGGCGGCGGGGCTGCGGGGCGCTGCCATGCTGCCGCGGCGGCGGCCAGCAACGGTTGGACTAACGGCAGGGCGGACCGGCCCGGTTCGCCGCCTTGTCACTGGGCGGCGGGTTGCCGCGCCGTGCCGTCGCCACCCGGCAGGCGGTCGGTGGTCAGCACCAGCACCGCGGTGGAGGTGCAGAAGGTGCGGCCGGTGATGCAGTGCTGGCCGGACCACGAGCCGTCGGCGTGCTGGGCGTTGTGGAGCAGGTCGTCCATCCGCGCCTGCCACTCGTTCCACGGCTTGCCGCCCTTGGTGTGGAGCGCCTCGGCGATGTTCATGTAGCTCGCGAACTCCTCGCCGCCGTTGGAACCGAAGCCGGCGACGAACTGCTGCTCGCCGGCCTGGCGGACGACCTGGCCCAGCAGCACCTCCTTGTCGCGGTCGGCCCGTTCGATGGCGGCGAGTTCCTCGCGCGCCTTGTCCTTCTCCGCCTGGCTGGCATCCGGCGACGCGGCGACCTGCGCGATCTCCTCGCGGCGCCGGCCGTTGTTCTTCGCGAATCCGTCCATCCCGCCGAGCTTCGACGCGTAGCGGTAGATTGCCACGCCGGCATCGCTGACGCCGCCCGACGAGGCGACTTGGCCGGTGGCGGGGTCGAGGCCCGTGGCGTTCTGCCGGTGGTCGCGCTCGAGGGCGAGGGCGGAGACCGGTGCGCCGGCGGCCCACGCGGAGTTGAGCGCCCGGCTGGCGAGCCCCTGCGAGACGGTGGCCGCCCACGCGAGGTTGCCGTCGAACGAACCGTCGTCCTGCTGGTGCTTCTCGACCTTGGCGGCGAGCTTGGCCAGGCAGCGCGCGCGGCGCTCCTCGGACGAGGGGTCGGGCATCAGCCCCTTGAGGTCGGACAGGACCTGCAGCGCGAGGAAGGTGTCGACGTAGGGGCCGATCTTCGACTGCAGCTGGGTGCCGCGGACGTCGGTGACGTGGAGCGACTCGCCGTCGGCCTTCTCGACCGCGGCGAGGAGGTAGTCCGCCGCCTTGCGCGCGGTGGCGGAGAAGTCGCCGGTGTCCAGGCGCGTGCCGGCGCGCAGGAACGCCTTGAGCGCGATCGCCGTGTTGCCGACGTCGGAGGGGTCGGGCACCTGGTCGCCCTCGATCCGGCCGCCGCCCTGGTTCGCGGTGTCGACCCGCCAGCCGCCACCCTGGCCCCAGCCGCCGTCGTCCCGCTGCCGCGCGGCCAGCCAGTCGAGCGCCTTGCGCACCGGGCCGTCGGGCGGCACGGGAGCGGCAGGGGCGGCGGCGGGCGCGGGCGCCGGCGGTGCGGCCGGCGCGGTGGCCTGGGGTCCGGCAGGCGGTCCGGTGGGGGGTGCGGTTGGCGGTGCGGGTCCGGCCGGCGGTGCGGGTTCGGTCGCGGCGAGCGCGGCGAGCGCGGCGGTTGCGGCCCCGGCGAGGAGGGTCTTCGTCTTCATGGCATTGGTTCTCCAGTGGTTGGCGCGGCGGCGCGGTCTGCCGCCGTTCCTCACCAGTAGAGACCCGCGCGCGGGCGCAGTCTTTGACGGCAATGTAAAAACCGCCGGCCCGCCCGCCGGCCGGGGGCCGCCCCGGGCACCCCCTAACAGCCTCGGGGCGCGGGCGCGGCGGTCACGCCTGCTGGTGCACGTCGGCCACCGCCAGGTCGGGAACGCGGCGGAACTCGGTGGCATTGCCGGTGAGCACCGGCAGCCGGTGTTCCAGCGCGCTGGCGGCGATCCACAGGTCGTGCACGCCGATCATCTGGCGTGAACCGGCGAGCGCCGCCCAGGTCCGGGCGTAGATCTCCAGCGTGAGGTCGCTAGGCCAGGCGACCGGATAGTCGCTCAGGAACCGCGTCACCGTTCCAGGGTCGTGCCTGGCCAACACTGCCCCGCGCAGGAACTCGGCTTTCGCGATCCACGGCAGGACCAGCACCGCGTCGGCGTGACGGTCGATGAATCGGCGCTCGGGACCTTCGGCCCGCCGGCGCCACAGGCCGATCAGGAAACTCGTGTCGCCGATGTAGTCCACGGATCGCGGTAGTTCCTCCAGTCGTTGGCCCAGGCGACGGTCTCCTCCATCACCTTGGCCTGTTCCTCGGTCAGCGGCGCCAGGCTCGCAACCTGCTCGCCCAGCCCCCCCAAGGTACCCCGCTTGGGAACCACCCGCAGGACCACCCGCGAGAAGGAGTCCTTCGGGCCTTGCTTGTGGCCGACCAACCGGTCATAGGCCTCATCGGTCAGGGTGATCGTTTTCATGCATGCATGATACACGTTTCATGCGATCGTGTCAACGCGCTTGGCTTGGCCAACCGAATCGGCTTGGCAACGAGGCCCGGAAGACCACGCTCAGCAGTGATGGTGCCGGCATGAAGCAGCCCGAATCCGAACGATTCACCACCACCAACTCGAGCCTCGTGCTGGCCTCGATGGACACGGAACCGGGACGCGCCGCGGACGCCATGGAACGGTTGTGCGCCCGCTACTGGTTTCCGGTTTATGCAACGATCCGCCGGCTCGGCAACGACGTCCACCACGCACAGGATTTGACCCAGGGGTTTTTCGAGTGCGCCTTGGAACGCCGGCTGTTGCAGCGGGCCGCGCCGGACAAGGGGCGCTTCCGCAGTTTCATCCTCGCCTCGCTCAACCACTACCTCCACAACGGGCACGACCGGGCCAACGCGGCCAAACGGGGCGGCAGGTGCCACTTCGTGCCGCTCGATGAGGCGTACGCCGAGTCGCTCCTCGCCCGCGAACCGGCGGCGACCGGCGCGCTGGGCGATTCATTCGACCGCCGCTGGGCCGTGACGATCACCCGCCGCGTGACCGAGACCCTGCGGGCCGAGTTCGTCGCGCGCGGCCGGGAAACGGTGCATGACGCGCTGTTGCCCTATCTGACCGAGGAACCCTCGCCCGGCGACTACCAGCGCACTGCCGCCGCGCTGGCGATCGAGCCCGGCGCGCTGCGGGTGGCGATCCACCGCTTCCGCCGCCGGTTCGGCGAACTGCTGCGCCGCGAGGTCGCCCATACCGTGGCCGACCCCGACGAGGTCGAGGGGGAAATCCGTTACCTGCTGTCCGTGTTGGCGGGTGAGTGAACCCGGCCGGCTCCCGCCGCAAACCGCGGCCCCGGTTGTTGCAGAAACCACTGATCGGGAAACACCATGCCGGAACCCGCCCGCTGCCCACGCTGCGGCACCCCGCTCGCCCCGGACGTGCCCGGCACGCTGTGCCTGCGCTGCCTGCTCGGGCTCGGGTTGCAGCGCGCGGCGCCGGGCGGCGAGGACGACGCTGCCCCGCCGAGCGCCGCGGACGACAGCTTCCCGGGGTATCGGATCGTCGAACTGCTCGGCGAGGGCGGCTGCGGCGTGGTCTATCGGGCGGAGCAGACCGAACCGGTGCGCCGCGAAGTCGCGCTCAAGGTCATCCGCCTGGGCATGGACAGCCGCGCCGTGATCACCCGCTTCGAGGCCGAGCGGCAGGCGCTCGCCCGGATGGACCACCCGAACATCGCCCGCATCTTCGACGCCGGCGTCACCGCCCGCGGGCGCCCGTTCTTCGTCATGGAACTGGTGGCCGGCCAGCCGGTCACCGAGTACTGCGACCACCATCAGCTCTCGATCCCCCGGCGCCTCGAGGTCTTCCTGCAGGTCTGCGCGGCGGTCCGCCATGCCCACCTCAGGGGCATCATCCATCGCGACCTCAAGCCGTCCAACATCCTGGTCGCGGAAACCGACGGCCAACCCGTCCCGAAGGTGATCGACTTCGGCGTGGCCATGGCGACCGACCACCAGCGGCTCGCCGACCGGACGATCTACACCGCCTTCGACCGCTTCGTCGGCACGCCCGCCTACATGAGCCCCGAGCAGGCCGGCCTGACCGGCGAGGACGTCGACGCGCGCAGCGACGTCTACTCGCTCGGCGCGCTGTTGGACGAACTCCTGACCGGCCGCCCGCCGTTCGCGCCGGAACGGCTGCGCCAGGCCGCGATCCACGAGGTCTGCCGGATCGTCTGCGAGGAGGACCCGGCACCACCGTCGGCCCGCCTGGCCACCCTCGGCGAACCGGAGTTGGCCGCCGCCGCACGCCAGCGCCGCCAGTCCGCACACCGGCTCGTCAGCAGCCTGCGTGGCGACCTCGACGGGATCACGCTCAGGGCGCTCCGGAAGTCCCGCGACCGCCGCTACGAGACCGCCGCCGAGCTCGCCGCCGACATCCGTCGCCACCTGCACCACCAACCGGTCACCGCCCGGCCGCCGGGCGCGCTCTATCGGCTCCGCAGGTTCGCCCGCCGCAACCGGCTGCCGCTCGCCGCCGCCACGCTGGTCGCGGCGTCACTGCTGGGCGGGTTGGCGGTTTCGTCGTCGATGTACCTCAAGGAACGCCGGGCACGCGGGCGGCTCGAACGGCGGGCCTATGTCTCCGACATGCATGCCGCCGCACGGATGTCCGCCGCGAAGCCGCCGACAGCACCGCCCATCTGGACCTCTCGCGGGCGGTGCGCGTCTCCCTGCCGAGCCTGAAGCTCTCCACCGAGACGATCTCGCTGCGCCTGCCCGCCCCCCTGCTCGACGCGATCCGGATCGAGGCCAACCGGCGCGACGTCCCCTATCAGTCCTTGACCAGGATGACGCTCGCCGACCGCTTCCCGGCCACGCTCCCGGCCCGTTCCCGGTAAGCCTCGGGTGGGCAGGGTCAAACGGCGCACCCCGGCAGGGCAGGGGCGGCGGATGCGATCGCACCGCCGGGACCTCGCGCGCGTCTCTGCGACCCCGGAGGGACCGCGGCGTTTCTCGATCCCGGAGGCATCGCTGCGATTCTCGATCCCGGAGGCATCGCGGCGATTCTCGATCCCGGAGGGATCGTGGCGATTCTCGATCCCGGGGGGATCGTGGCGATTCTCGATCCCGGAGGGATCGCGGAGATTAGCCGGTGGCGCGAGCCACCGGAACCCGGGCAGCAAATCGATCCCGCCCCGGAGGGGCGGCGGATGCGGGAGGTGGGTCGATGGCGTGGCGGCGCTTTCCGGTGCCCCTGCCGGGGCCCGGGATCATCTCACGCCGGAACCCGGTGGCTCGCGCCACCGGCTGATTTCACCTGCCCCTGCCGGGGCAGCTCCGGTTCGCTCGGCTCGGTTGCTGATTGATGATCGCTGATAGGAGATGTGGGCCAAGGCGCGGACCAAGGGCCACATCAACAATCTCCGTTCTGCAATCATCAATCATCAATCGAACCGCTCCATCCGCCGGGGCCAGCCCCCGTCAGGGGGATCAGATAAAGTGAGATAAAGTGACAGACCTTATATCGACCGCCGACCGCCGACCGCCGACCGCAGCCTGCCGCGGCGCTCACTCGCCGACGGCGAAGCGGGCGAAGCGGCGGATGGTGAGCGTGTCGCCCAGCGCCTTGCCGGTGGTCTCCAACAGCTTGCCGACGGTGGTGTCGGGGTCCTTCACGAAGCCCTGCTCGAGCAGGCAGCTTTCGGCGAAGAACTTGCCGAGCTTGCCGAGGACGATCTTCTCGACGATCTCGGCCGGCTTGCCGCTGTCGGCCATCTGGGCGCGGAAGATGTCCTTCTCGGCCTCGACCACGTCGGCCGCGATGTCGTCGCGGCACACGCCGCGCGGGTTGGCGGCGGCAACGTGCAGCGTGAGGTCGCGCACCAGGGTGCGGAACCCGTCGGCCGTGGCGGTGGCGGTGGCGGCGCAGCCGACCTCCAGCAGCACCCCGACCTTGCCGCCGAAGTGGATGTAGGAGGCGACGACGCCCGCGCCGTCGAGGGCGAAGCGGACGAAGCGGCGCAGCTGCAGGTTCTCGCCCAGCTCGATCACCTTGGCCTGGACTGCCAGCTCGATCGTGTCGGCGCCGAACGCCGTGGCGAGCGCCTCGTCGCGGGTGGCGGCGGAGCCGGCCGCCAGCGTGTCGGCGAGCGCGTCGACGAAGGCCCGGAAGTTCTCGTTCTTGGCGACGAAGTCGGTCTCGCAGTTGACCTCCAGCAGGATGCCGGACTTCTCGGCGGCGTCGATGCGGGCGGTCACCACGCCCTCCTTGGCGGCGCGGTCGGCCTTCTTGGCGGCCTTGGCGATGCCCTTTTCGCGCAGCAGCTTGACCGCGGCGTCGAGGTCGCCGGCGGTCTCCTGCAGCGCGCGCTTGCAGTCCATCATGCCGGCGTTGGTCTTGTCGCGGAGTTCCTTGACCAGGGAAGCGGTGATCATCGGGTGGGGCGGTTGGGAAGGTGGTTCGGAAACGGCGGGGGGCGCGGGTTCAGCCGCGGCTGCCGACGACGATCGCGTCGACGAGCTGTTGGAGGATGATGCGGATCGAGCGGATCGAGTCGTCGTTGGCCGGGATCGGGAAGTCGACCAGCGCCGGGTCGGCATTGGTGTCGACGACCGCCACGATCGGGATCGAGAGCCGGCGGGCCTCGGCCACGGCGATCGACTCGCGGGCCGAGTCGACGACCACCAGCGCGTCCGGCAGGCCGTCCATCTCACGGATCCCGCGCAGGTTGCGCAGCAGCTTTTCGCGCTCGCGGTTGAGGGCGGCGAGCTCCTTCTTGGACATCGCCTTGAACTCCGGCTGCTTCTCGATGTTGTCGAGCCAGCGGAGGCGCTCGATCGATTGCCGGATGGTGGCCATGTTGGTGAGCATGCCGCCCAGCCAGCGGTGGTTGACGTAGAACTGCTTGGTGGCCTCGGCGGCCTCGCGGACGGCGTCCTGGGCCTGGCGCTTGCAGCCGGTGAAGAGGATCTTCTTGCCGCGGGCGGCGAGGTCGCTCAGGAAGTCGGCGGCCTTGTCGAGGCAGCGCACCGTCTGCTCGAGGTTGATGATGTAGATGCCCCCCTTGTCCTTCATCAGGTAGGGGCGCATGCGCGGGTTCCACTTCTTGGTCTGGTGACCGTAGTGGACGCCGGCGTCCACCATTTCGGCAACGAGTTCGTTGATCATGTGACGGGTGTCCCGCCTTGAGCCAGGTCGGGCGCTGGTGGAAGACCCGCCGCTCGGCTGTCCCCCCGAGTCTTCCGTTGGTTGCGCTGCGGCGCGAGGAGGGGCCGGCGGGATAGGGGATCGGCGGGCGCTTGGCAAGGGAAAAGCGGCGAAAAACGCGGGTGGCAGGCAGCAGGCAGCGGCCTGCGGGCAGCGGATCGCCTCAGCCGGCCGAGCGGATGGCGGCGATTGCGGCGGCCATGTCGGGCGCGCGGAAGGTCGAGGAGCCGGCGACGAAGACGTTGGCGCCAGCGGCGGCGCAGGCCGGAGCGGTGCTGGGGTCGATGCCGCCATCGACCTCGATGTGGAAGGCGAGCCCGCGGCGGGCGCGTTCGGCCGCGGCTGCGGCGATCTTCGGCAGCACCTCGGGCATGAACGCCTGGCCGCCGAAGCCGGGCACCACCGTCATGCACAGCAGCAGGTCGATGCGGTCGAGGAACGGGGCGGCGGCCGCGAGCGGGGTGGCCGGGTTGAGGGCGAGGCCGGCGCGCCGGCCGGCGGCGCGGATGCGGGCCAGGGTTGCGCCGACGTCGTGCTCGGCCTCGACGTGCACGGTCAGCATGTCGGCCCCGGCCGCCAGGAAGCGGTCGCAGTAGTGGCCCGGCCGCGAGATCATCAGGTGCACGTCGAGGAAGCGGTCGGTGAGCTGGTCGGCCGCCGCCACCATCGCCGGGCCGAACGAGATGTTGTCGACGAAGTGGCCGTCCATGATGTCGAGGTGCAGCCAGTCGGCGCCGGCCGCGAATGCCCGCGCCACCTCCTCGCCCACCCGCCCGAAGTCGGCGGCCAGCAGCGAGGGGGCGACGATGCAGTCGGTGTGGGAACGGGCGGCCACGCCGGGATCATGGCCGCGGCGGGAGGCGCGAGACAAGTGGCGATTCCGGGGCTGGCGCGCGGGGCGCGACGGCGGCGGTGGCTGGCGTGCGGATTTTCGATTGGGAGTTGCGGCGGCGGCCGCTACGCTGCGCCCGCGTTGAGCGACGACCCGATCATCGACCTGCACAGCGACGAGTTCTTCATGCGCCAGGCGTTGCGCGAGGCGCAGCGGGCGTATGCGGCCGCCGAGGTGCCGATCGGCGCGGTGGTGGTGCGCGGAGGCCGGGTGATCGCGCGGGCGTGGAACCAGGTCGAGACGCTCAAGGACGCCACCGCCCACGCCGAGATGCTTGCGCTCACCGCCGCGCAACAGGCGCTCGGCGACTGGCGGCTCGAGGGTTGCACCCTCTACGCCACCAAGGAGCCATGCCCGATGTGCGCCGGCGCGGTCGTCAACTGCCGCCCCGACCGCGTCGTCTTCGGCACCCCCGACCTCCGCTGCGGCGCGGTCGGCGGCTGGATCAACCTGCTCGAGGCCAACCCGCCGCTCAACCACCGCTGCGACGTCACCGCCGGCGTGCTCGCCGGGGAATGCCTCGCGCTGCTCCAGCAGTTCTTCCGCGAGGCGCGCGAGAAGAAACGCAACGGCGAGCCGGACTGCCGCCCCCGCCGCGAGCCGGGAGCCGGCGGCCAGCCCGCCAGCCCGCCGGAATGCCCGCCGTGAGCGCCGCCGCGCCGCGCGCGCGGCGCAGGCCCCGCTGGCGCGCCGCCGCGCGCCGCTACGCCGTGAAGCGTTCCGGTTGGCCGGTCGCGGCGAGCACCGAGCGCCACCCGGCGCCGGTCGGGTCGAGCCGCTTGACGCGGTCGGCGAGCAGCCCGACCGGCACGTGGATGAACCGCTCGTGCATGAACCCGATGATCATCCCGGTCTTGCCGGCCAGCGCGGCGTGCGCCGCGTTGCGCGCGTAGTGGTCGCACAGCAGCGCGTCCTCGCAGGTCACCGGCACGCTGCGGATCTGATAGCTCGGGTCGAAGTAGCGCACCACCACCGGCATCCCCTCCGCCGCGAAGAACTCCTCGATCCGCCGCCGCAGCAGCGGGCCGATGTCGCCGAGCTTCACGTTGCCCGAGGCGTCGCGCCCCGGCGGGCCGGCACTGGCCAGCAGCTCCTGGCCGGCGCCTTCCGCCACCGCGATCAGCGCGTGCCCGCGCTGCAGCATCCGCTCCCGCAGGGCGGCCAGGAACGGCCCGAGCGCGAACGGAACCTCCGGGATCAGCGCGAAGTTGACGTCCTGGCTGGCGATCGTCGCCCCCGCGGTGATGAACCCGGCGTGGCGCCCCATCAGCTTCACCAGGCTGATCCCGTTCGGCACGCTGGTCGCCTCGGTGTGCGCGCACGCCAGCACCTCGCTCGCCTCCTCGACCGCCGTCAGGTAGCCGAACGTGCGCGACACGAACGGGATGTCGTTGTCGATCGTCTTCGGCACCCCGACCACCGCCAGCGCCAGGCCGCGGCGGCGCGCCTCCTCGTGGATCTCGGCCGCCCCGCGCTGGGTGCCGTCGCCGCCGATCGCGAACAGGATGTCCACCTTGCGCCGGGCCAGGTCGTCGACCGCCACCCCCACGTCCACCGGCCCCCGCGAGGTGCCCAGCACCGTGCCGCCGTCGCGGTGGATGTCGTGGACGAACGCCCGCGTGAACACCACCGGCTCGCGCCCGGCCGCCGGGTCCAGCCCCTGGTAGCCGTCGCGGAACCCGATCACCTCGGCCACCCCGTAGCCGTGGTGCAGCTCCAGATAGAGCGAGCGGATGACGTTGTTGATCCCGGGGCACAGCCCGCCGCAGGTCACGATCCCGGCGCGGGTGGCGGGCGGGTCGAAGAACAGCCGCGCGCGGGGCCCCGCCACCTCGAACGCGAGCCCGGGCTCGGCGCCGCACTCGATCCGCTCCGGGATCCGCACGTCGTCGCCGACACCCAGCCGGTGCCGTGATGGAAACCGCGCTTCGCCAAGGGTCTGGACGTTCATGGTTCTAACGGTCATCGGCCGGCGCGCGCCGCCGCGGCGGGCGCTCACTGGGGCTCGCCCGGGTCGGCGGGCGGCGCGGTCGGCAGCTTCTCGATCTCCTCAAGCAGGCGCACGATGTCAACCCCCCGCGCCGCCGAGTCGTCGAGCCGGAAGTCGAGCACCGGCGTCGACTTGAGCACCACCCGCCGCATCACCTTGTTCTGGATGAACCCGTGCTGGCCGTTGAGCCGGTCGAGCACCTCGCCGGCGTCCCCCTCGCCGAGCACCCCGACCCACACCTTGGCCTCCTTGAAGTCCTGGGTGACCTCGACCTCGTTGACCGTCACCAGCCGGCCCGGAAACTCGAAGTCGCGCTGCAGCACCGCGCTGATCTCGCGCTTGAGCAGCTCGTTGACGCGGTCGCAGCGGCGGGACATGGGCTGATGTTTGTTCGTGTTCCGTTTTCCGTTTTCCGCCGGGATCCGCGCCGCGTGTCCTGCTGCGGAACACGGAACACGGGCAAACGGACAAACCTCTACAGCGACTGCTCGATCTTATCCAACAGGTAGCACTCGATCACGTCGCCGGCCTCGTACTCGTTGAACTCGCCGAGGCGGATGCCGCACTCGAGGCCCTGCTTGACCTCCTCGACCTCGTCCTGGAAGCGCCGCAGGGTGGACATCTTGCCGTCGAACACCGGCTGGCCGTCGCGCAGCACCCGGGCGTGGGCGCTGCGGTTGACCTTGCCGTCCCTGACCACGCAGCCGGCGGCCCGGCCGCGCACCAGCCGGAACACCTGCATCACCTCGGCGTGGCCGATCACCGTCTCGCGGGTCTCCGGCTCCAGCAGGCCGAGCATCGCCTCGCGCACCTGGTCGATCAGCTCGTAGACGATCGAGTAGAGCTTGACCTGCACGCCGGACGACTTGGCCAGCCTGACGGCGTTGGGCTCGACCTTGACGTTGAACCCGAGCACCACCGCCTCGGCCGAGTCGGCCAGCAGGATGTCCGACTCGTTGATCGGGCCGGCCGCGGTGTGGATGAAGCTGGCCGCCACCTTGTCGGACTTGATGCCGCTGACCGCGGTGCGGATGGCCTCCACCGAGCCCTGGACGTCGCCCTTGAGGACGAGGTTGAGGCGGGCCTTGCCGCCGCCCTCGGCCACCTGGCTGAGCAGGTTGTCGAGCCGCGCGCGGCTCGGCGTCTGCAGCCGCTCGGCGCGCAGTTCCTTCTGGCGCTCCTCGGCCAGCCTGCGGGCGGCGCGTTCGTTCTCCATCTCGACCAGCTCGTCGCCGACGTTGGGCAGTTCCTCGAAGCCGAGCACCTCGACCGGGGTGGCCGGGCCGGCGGCCTTGACCGGCTCGCCGCGGTCGTTGATCAGCAGCCGGATCTTGCCGCAGTAGGGGCCGCAGATGAAGGGGGTGCCCGCCTTGAGGGTGCCGGAGTGGACGATCACGGTGGCGGCCGGCCCGCGGCCCGGCTGGAAGCGCGCCTCGATCACCGCGGCGCGGCCGGTGCCCGAGGGGTTGGCGCGCAGTTCGAGCACCTCGGCCTGCAGCGCCATCAGTTCCAACAGCTGGTCCATCCCCTGGCCGGTGACCGCCGAGACCTCGACGAACTCGGTGTCGCCGCCGAAGTCGGTGGTCTGCAGCCCGCGCTCGGCCAGCTGGGTCTTGGCCCGCAGCGGGTTGGCGCCGGGCAGGTCGCACTTGTTGATCGCCACGATGATCGTCTTGCCGGCGGCCTTGGCGTGGCTGATCGCCTCGAGGGTCTGCGGCATGACCCCGTCGTCGGCGGCCACCACCAGCACCACGATGTCGGTGACGTCCGCCCCGCGGGCGCGCATCTCGGTGAAGATCGCGTGGCCCGGGGTGTCGATGAAGGTGATCGGCTTGCCGTCGTGGACGACCTGATAGGAACCGATGTGCTGGGTGATGCCCCCGGCCTCGCCGGCGGCGACGCGGGACTTGCGGATGAAGTCGAGCAGGGAGGTCTTGCCGTGGTCGACGTGGCCCATGAAGGTGATGATCGGGGCGCGCAGGCGGAGCTTGTCCTCGGGCTCGGCCTCGGGGGCGGGGGGCTCGGAGATCACCTCCTCCTCCTTGTGGACGCCGGCGCCCTTTTCGCGCTTCTCGCGCTCGAACACGAACCCGTGCTTCTCGCAGACCTTGGCCGCGATCTCGGCGTCGATCGCCGCCGTCGGCGCCACGAACACCTGCAGCTGGATCAGGTCCGCCATGATCTGGAACGGCCTGAGCCCGAGGCGCTCGGCCAGCTCGTTGACGATGATCGGCGGCTTGATGCTGATCACGTTGCCCTCCGGGCCCTCGGAGTCCTCGGGTTCCGGTGGTGCGGCGGCCTCGGCCGGCGCGGGTGCGGGCGCCACCGGCTGGCGGACCATCTCGGGGTCCGGCGTTTCGAGCAGCCGGGAGATCGACGGCAGGGCGCTCTTGCCCGACTTCGCGGTCTTGTGGATGCCGCGGTTCTTGTCGGATTCGTCGAAGAGGTCGAGGGCCTGTTTCTTGGCATCCTCGATTGATGGGTGCTGCGCCGCTTCCCGCCGCTGCCGCTCGCGCCGCGACGGTCGTTCGTCCGGCGAGTCGATCAGGTTCAGGACCTCGCGCTTCGGTGGGGGGCTCTCGCTGTCGCTCTGTTCGGGCATCAGGTGGTTTGCGGGGGTGTGCGCCCGCGGCTGCGGGCCGCGGGGTGGGGGACGTCGGTCACGGGTGCGGGGGCGACCCGTCGGTCGCGGCGGGCACCGGTTCCGCGGCCGCATCACTGGCCACGTCCCCGGCGTCTTCGGAATCATCCGCGGCGCCCTCGGAATCATCCGCGGCGTCGTCGGCATCGTCCGCGGGTGTGGGCGGGGCGGGCTCGTCGGCGCGGTCGGCGGCGGGCGGCGGCTCCTCGGCCGGCTCCATCCCAAGCGCCTGGCGCGCGCTGGCAAGCAGGACGGCGGCGTCCTCCTCGCTCAGGCCGGTGGCCGAGGCGACGTAGTCGGCGGGCATCTGGACGATCAGGTCGAGGTTCAAGCCGCCGGCCTCGATCAGCTTCTCGGCGGTCTCGCCGCTGATCTCGAGGATGTCGACCAGGCCCTGGGCGGCGTCGGACACCTGGGCCTGGAAGCGCTCGGCCTCGCTCTCGTCGCGGCGCACCTGCACGTCCCAGCCGAGCAGGCGCGAGGAGAGGCGCGCGTTCTGGCCGCGGCGGCCGATCGCCTTGCTCAGGTCGGCCTCGTCGACGGTCACGTTGATGACGTGCTTCTCGTCGTCGAGGGCGATCGACTTGAGGGTCGCCGGCTTGAGGGCGTCGGCGACGAACTCGCGCGGGTCCTCGCTCCAGCGGATGATGTCGACCTTCTCGTTGTTGAGTTCGCGGACGATGTTCTTGACCCGTGCCCCGCGCAGGCCGACGCAGGCGCCGACCGGGTCGACCTTGGAGTCGTTCGAGTGCACCGCCACCTTGGTGCGGTAGCCGGCCTCGCGGGCGATCCCGCGGATCTCCACGGTGCGGTCGGAGATCTCGCTGACCTCGGCCTCGAACAGGCGCCGCACGAAGTTCGGGTGGCTGCGGGAGAGGATGATCTCCGGGCCGCGGCCCTCGTTCTCCACCGCCACCACGTAGGCGCGGATCCGGTCGCCGATGTTGTACTCCTCGGTGGCGACGCGCTCGCGCGAGGGCATGCAGCCCTCGAACTTGCCGAGGTCGATCATCACGTCGCTGCGCTCGAAGCGCCGGACGGTGCCCGATACGATGTCGCCGGCCCGGTCCTTGAACTCCTCGTAGATCATCTCCTTCTCGGCCTGGCGCAGCCGCTGCATCATCGTCTGCTTGGCGGTCTGCACCGCGATCCGCCCGAAGTCCTTGGGGGTGACGTTGAACTCCATCACCTCACCCGCCGCGGCCTCGGCGTTCTTCCTGCGGGCGGTGGACAGCGGCACCTCGTTGAACTTGTCCTGGCACTCCTCGTCGGGCACCACCTTGAGCGAGGCGAAGATCCGGGTCTGGCCCTTGCGCATGTCGACTTCCGCGCGCAGGACCTCGATCGCCTCGGCGCCGGGAACCATCCGCCGGTAGGCCGAGATGAACGCGAACTCCAAGGCCTCGATCACCTTGCGGCGCTCGATTCCCTTCTCCTTCTCGTAGTAGTCGATGAGGGCGACGATGTCGTTGGTCATGGCTTGCCGCGGGTTGGTCGCCACCGCGATTCGCGGAGACGCAAAGGAGTGGGTCGGGACCCACTCCTTCCTTGCGTCAAGAGTTGATTCGTTGGCGGCTGAATAGCGCCGCCACCCGCCGCTTGCAAGCCCAAAGTCCGGCCCAAAGTCCGCCCGCGGCACGGCGCAGGACCCGGCCCGCAGCGCGGCCCGCGGCCACCCGCCCTACTCCGCGGCCGCCAGCCGGCGCCAGCGGATCCCGCGCAGCTCGGCGCCCGTGTTCCAGGTGGCCAGCCCGAACGGCGCGCACGCGTCGATCGGCCCGGGCCGCAACGCCAGCCGCCGGTTGCGGGTCGACACCTCGATCACCGGCTGGTCGTCGATCCACGCGGCCAGCTGCTCGTCGGCAAAGCGCAACCGGATCCGGTACCACCGGTCGTCCTCGAAGGTGCGGGTGGTGCCGGTTTCATTCTCCGAGGCATCGAGGTCGTCGAGGCTCGAGATCCCCACCAGCATGCCGCCCCAGCCGCCGACGATCAGCGAGACGCACTCCCGCTCCGTGCGCGTCGGTACCGTCAGCCCGCAGAAGAAGTCGTGCCCATCGGTGCGCCGCGCCTCCAGTTCCACCTCGAACGGCGCGCCCGGCACCGCGCCGGTCCAACGCACCCCCGCCAAGTCGTATCCCGCCGGGATCCGCAGCACCCCGGCCGCCTCGTCCCACCCACCCTTGTCCCCAGCCACCACCTGCCACTCCCCCCCGGCCCCCGGCCGACAGTCGATCCACCCCGCCGCGTCGGGCGCCGGCGCCGCCACCGGTGCCGGCGCCGGTGTCGGATCCGGCGCCGGTGTCGGATCCGGTGTCGGATCCGGTGTCGGAGCCGCCGGTTCAGGAGTCGGTGCTTGAGTTGCAGGCGCCGGCGCCGCTGCCCCGCCCGCCGGCTCCATGCCGCCGGCCGCCGTGTCGCCCGCCGGCCGGCAGCCAGCGCCCGCCAGCACCGCCAGCACCAGCCACCAGCCCCACCGCCCCGTCCGCATGCCGTGTCGTCCGTTCACCCCGCCATCTTGCCTTGCCCTTGCGCCGATGCAAAGCCGCCATATCGTCCCCCGGGCCGAAGCCGCCACGGCGACGCCGGCGCCGCATGGACGATCCGCAGATTGACCCGCAGATTGCCCTTGCCTCGCCCGCACCCCGCCCCTATACCTCCGGCCCCGCCGCGACCCACCCTGCGGGGATAGCTCAGCTGGTAGAGCAGTTGGCTTTTAACCAATTGGTCCTGGGTTCGAGTCCCAGTCCCCGTACCACCCCCCAATCCATTCATTTTCAATGGATTCCGGCGATGCGCAGGCCCTCAGGTTGACACCTCACCCCGGGTCATGGACGGGGGTGGTGGCAAATTGGTGACAACTCAGCGGGTCGCCCGTGCTCAACGGCGCCAAACCGCGAGCCCACGGGTGGATGGGAAGGGCAAGGGCAAGCCTGTTACGGTGATGAAGTTCGGCTGCGCCTCGGTGCCGGTCTATCGGCTGGTCGAAGGTAACCGGGTCCGCTTTCTGGTCGCCCACTACCGCGACGGCAAACGGCTTCGCCAGACCTTCCGCACCCTTGAAGCCGCCAAAAAGGAGGCCAAGTTCGTTGCGCAGCGAATCCAGAGCGGCATGCAGCACGTCACCGACCTGAAGCCCCACGAGCGCGACAGCTACGTGAAGGCGGTCGATCTGCTCGCCGAGCTGGATATTCCCCTGGTCGCCGCGGTCGAGGACTACGTGCAGGCCCGCAAGCTCGCCGACGGCGAATCGCTCGCCTCGATCATCGGCGACTATCGCAAGGTCTTCCGGCCGCTGAGCCGCCGGGCAAAGGTCCCCGAGATCGTCGCCGAGCTGTTCGTCGCCCGTACTCAGGACGGCGCCAGCCGGCAGTACCTGTCGAACCTCCGCACGGTCCTCCACCGCTTCGCCGCCGCCTTCCCGGACGAGATCCTCACCATCACCTCGTCGGACATCGACGGCTGGCTGCGTGGCCTTTGCCGTGGTCATGATCAACACGGTGCCATCCTCACCATCGCCTTCGCCGCGAAGCACGACGCCGGAGGAAACGATGATCGGGCCGTTGATGAAATGGGTTCCACGCTTGAGCAGGACCGCACCGCGGATGCCATCGGGATTGGGTTCCAGTCCGGCGACACGGTCGATGGCGGCCTGGATCTCGGCACGACTGTCCTTGCCTTGGGGGTAGGCCATGTTGCCCACCTTGACGGCTTGGTTGGAATGCGGGTCGAGAGTGACGACGACGGACACCATGGGAATCGGCACGCTGCTGTTCCTGTAGCCACAGTAGGACCAATCCATCAGTTTGTCGCCCTTGTCGGAAAACGGGCGGTAGGAGAGCTTGCGATCGGGTCCCATGGCAATGAGGGGCGCAATGGGGCTGGGAACGAACTCGTATCGCGTGATTTCGGCGGGCCCGGGCTTGGCCCGTGATTCAGGGAGTGGCTCGGGGCGATCTTCGGGGGAGGGCAGATGGGGATTCCCCTTGCCCGGAGTGCTGCTGCCTGGGCAGCGCGAGCAGAGCGTGGCCCCGCGCTTTTCGAGTTCCGCCAGCGTGATGCGCTCCATCCTGGCTCTTTCCTCATCGGGCATTCTCTTGAAGCGGGAGCAAGCCTCAAGCGGGTGCCTCCTTGAGGCCATGCAACTGGTATTAGCGCTGCCACTGGATTCAGAGGATCCCGCCTGCGATGAGCAGGAAACCTGGAGGCCGAATGCGCGCAGCACGCCGGTGATGGTTGAAGCTTGAATGCGGATTGGATGCCGGGTTGTCGCCCGGCACCCCAACAATCAACAATCGTCAATCATCAATCAGGGGCGCATTCCGATCATCCACCGCCTGCCTGGCGGACCTCACTGCTCCTCCCGTGCCTGCCAGAAGGTGCTGCCGGAACCGCCGCCGCCGGGCTCGCAATCGATCCGGTGCCGCCATGGGGTGGAGTCCACCCGCACGACCCCTGGCCAGCCCACGGCCCGGGTCCAGGTCTGGAGGTCGGGTGAATGGAACAGTGCGGCGGCCGCCGGCCACCTGCGGTGGATCGTCAGCACCAGCGGGCCGGCCTGGTCTTCGCGTGTCAGATCGAGCCGCAGCGGCACCTCGGTGAACACCTTGCCCGGGATTCCGGCGAAATGCCCGGCGTAGATCTCCGAGACGATGGCGACCACGCCCTTCCGCTCGCCGGTCTGCTGCTCGTGCGCCAGATCCGGATAGAAGAGGCCGAACAGCTTGTCGCCGTAGAAGACCGGGGCGCCCACGAGGCCGTTCGGGTCGCCGGGTTGGCCGGATCCCATGATGAACTGGTCGATCTCGCTCACGGGCCCGGTAGCCGTGGCCAGGTGGATGGGCGCCGGCCCGGCGGAGCCGAAGATGCTGAACTGCGCATCCGACACGTTCTCCCACCGCGGGTCGGCGACCGGGTTTGCGGGATCGAACGATTTTCCGGGGAAATTCCACCAGGTCTCGACGGCGACCCCTGTGAGCGGTGACTCGAGTTCCCCCACCGCGAAACAGAGGCCGAACGGCAGCAACCCCCACATCAGCACCGGCTTGATGTCGGCCACCGCCCGGGCCTCGCCATTGCCGAATGTCAGCACGGTTCCAATCTGCGCGGGGAATGCCTGCGAGGTCAGGAAATAGCGGCCGGTCGGCTCGATCAGCGAGGCCCAGCGCCAGGTTTCCGGGTCGGCGGTGCTGACGCCGACGCGTGCGGGCTGGCCGGACAAGGGCAGCAACCTGCAGTCGTCAAGGGCCGCCTGGGCCAGCTCCAGGCAGGACAGGCACGCCGCCAGGTGCGCCTGCGCGGCTGCCAGGGCGGCGCTCGCATCATCCAACTCCCGCTGAGTCGCCGCTCCCTGCTGGAACAGGTTCGCCACCCGTTCGTAAGTCCCCGCAGCCAGATCCGCCTCGGCCTGCGCCTCGTCGGTCACCGCCTGCACCAGGGCAAGGCCCTCCTCCTCGTACTCGCACAGCGCCCGGACCGCGGGCGCGGACGCACCCAGCAGGGCCAGACCCGAAACAATTCCGCACGCCACCAGGTTCCGGTTCATTTGACTGTTAGATTTGGGTTGCCATGCGGGCGCGTGGTTGGCCGGCCATGGATCGCGGTGGTGGCGGGAATGCCGCCGCGTGCGGCCTCCGCCCCGCATCCATGGGTATCGTGGCGGGGGCCGGGGCGCGCTTCAAGATTGAAAGACGCTTTTCGGGTTGGCCGCGACCGGACCTCCCGAGGGTGGCTCAAGGATCGGGCGGGAGGGGGTTCGGATCTTCCTGGAGCGGAAGACCTGGAGGCCGACGCCGTTGACGTTGGAGAAGACGTGGAACATTCGCCTGCAACAGGAGCAGTCCCGCCAGCAGCGGCAATCCGGGTCGCAGCTTCATGATGGCGCGGCCCTGCCGCTCAGGGTTGGAACTCGAACACGCGGAACAACTTCACCGGGTCGACCGCCGGGTCGCTGGTGGTGGTCCACGGCGAGGCGACATCGATGGCGATGGTGGTCCAGCTGCCGGGCTGGCCGGTGGGCGAGGCTTCGATGTCGTTGGTGCCGTCTCCGCCGCTCCAGCTCAACCGCCACGTGGCGGGCCCGGTGCGCGCGATCCTCAGGTCGCGTGGCGGCGGCACGCTGCCGGCATCGAGCGGGTCGCTGCCGTAGCGAACCTCGTCGCCGTCGCTGTGGCCGTCGCGGTCGGTGTCGGCGACCAGCGCGTTGGTGGAGTGGGTGTTGAGCTCGAGGTTGTCGTCGAGCCCGTCGCCGTCGGTGTCGGCGAGGCCGGGGTTGGTGCCGGGGCCGTTGAACTCGTCCTCGTTGGTCAGGCCGTCGCCGTCCTCGTCGAGGTCGTCGTCGGCGGCGATGGCGCTGTCGAGGAACGGATAGAGGTCCTCGTACCAGTCGGCGATGCCGCCGCCGTCGGTGTCGGTGTCGTCGCGGACGCCGAACAGCTCGATCTCGCCGAGCTGGTGGGCGGTCAGGTTCGGGCCGCGCACCTGGGTGACGGAGTAGCGGAACCACCTGAACGGGGCCGAGGGGGCCGGCAGGTCGAAGCGCAGCGTCTGGTCGCGGGTGGTCCACGGCGCGCCGAGGTAGGTGGCGTCGTTGCTGCCGGGGGCCGGATAGACGTCGGTCCAGGTCACCCCGTCGTTCGATCCCTGGAGCGCCCAGGCGGCCGGGTCGCGTTCCGGCGAGTCGTTGCCGCAGGTGATGGTGAAGTGGGTCAGGGTGAACGACGCGGCGAACTGCACCGCGATTTGTTGCGGTGCGGGGTCGCAGCACCACTTGCTGTTGCCGCCGCCGACCTGGTTGTCGAAGACGTCCCACGCGCCCTCGCCCGGGTTGCCGTTCACGCCGCCGAAGTAGTTCTCGCTGCTGGCGGAGACGTTGGCGAACGCGAAGCCGGTGGTCCACGGAGTCATGCTTTCGACGCCGTCGTCCTGCGGGTCGGTGATGTCGCCGGTGAGCAGGCCGCCGGCATCGGTGATCCTGGTCAGGAACGGCAGGTCCAGTTCGTCGCCCGGGTCCGAGCCCTCGGCGACCTCGACGTTGTCGGCGAAGCTGTCGCCGTCGCTGTCCAGCGACGTCGGGCTGGAGCCGTGGATGTTCACCTCGTCGCCGTCGACGAGGCCGTCGCCGTCGCTGTCGCGCACCAGCGGGAGCGAGCCGTAGGTGTTGAGCTCCTCGCCGTCCGTCAGCCCGTCGTTGTCGGTGTCGTCGCCGTTCGGGTCGGTGCCGTTGGCGGCCTCCTGGACGGCCGTCAGGCCGTCGCCGTCGAGGTCGGACAGGTCGTCGGTGCCGTCGTCGTTGGGGTCGAGCCCGACGGCGGCCTCGTAGATGTCGAGCAGCCCGCCGCCGTCGCTGTCGACCGGGTTGGTGGCGCCGAAGTATTCGATCTCGTTGATCTGGTGGTCGGGGCCGGAACGGACGGCGTCGACCTGGTAGCGGACATGGGTGTAGGTCGCGCTCGGCACCGGCAGGCGGAAGCGGACCACCTGGTCGCGGGCGGTCCACATCGCGGTGCCGGGCGGGTCGACGCGGCTGTAGATCGGGGTGAAGTTGGTGCCGTCGTTGGAGCCGTAGATCCCCCAGATCCGGGGGTCGCGTTCGGGCGAGTCGTTGCCGGAGGCGACGGTGAAGTGGGTGATGGCGGTCGGGCCCGCGAACTGCACGGTCACCCAGAGGGAGGCGCTGTTCTCGAACCACTTCGCCTCGCCGCCGCCGACCTTGTTGTCGAAGATGTCGTAGGCGCCCTCGTTGACGCCGTCGGGGGTGGCGTCGGAGAAGTAGGCCTTGGTCGAGTTGGTGGTGATGGCGGCCCAGTTGAAGTTGGCGCCGGCGGTGCCCTCGGTGTCGATGCCGTTGTTTTCGGGGTCGGTCAGGTCGCCGCCGAGCAGCGCGGCGGTGCCGGTCCCGAGGACCGAGTGGGTGGCGATGAAGGGCTTGTCGTCGGCGTCGTTCGGATCGCTGCCGTAGAGCGCCTCGGTGCCGTCGTCGGCCTCGTCATCGTCGCTGTCGGCGTCCGCCGGGTCGGTGATGTGGCCGTCGCTGCCGGCCGCGACCTCTTCCGGGTCGTCCAAGCCGTCGCCATCGGTGTCGACCAGCAGCGGGCTCGAACCGTGGAGGTTGACTTCGTCGCCGTTGCTGAGCCCGTCGCCGTCGGTGTCGTTGGTCGGGTCGACCGGGGCGGAGTCAATGTTGTCGTTCACCCCGTCGGCGTCGGTGTCGGCGAGGACCGGGCTGGTGACGCCGCCGTCCACCTCGGCCTTGTCCGAGAGCGTGTCGCCGTCGGTGTCGACCAGGGTCGGGTCGGTGCCGTAAATGTTGTGCTCGGGACCGTCCGCCAATCCGTCGTTGTCGCTGTCAGGGTCGAGCGGGTCCGCGCCTGTTAGATACTCGTCGGCGTCGCTGAGCTGGTCGTTGTCGAAGTCGCTGGTATCGGGCAGGTTGTTGGGCCCCTTGACGTCTTCGAGCCCGTCGACGGCGTCGACCGGGTTGTAATTGATGATCTGCTGTTCCCAGAGGTCCGGCATGCCGTCGAGGTCGGTATCGCCGGCGGGGCCGATGTTGCGCACCTGGAACCCGCTGAGGCCGGGGTCGGTGGCGCCGCTGACGGTGATCGTCTGGGTGGCGGCGGTGGCGACGAACTCGCCGATGACCGCCCCGCCGCTGTCGCGGCGCATCCAGGCGCTGAAGCTCTGGGTCGGCTCGCCGTCGCCGTAGCGCTGCTCGCGCGCGTAGCAGCACGAGCGGTTGTCGGCGACGGTCCAGATCTGGATCTTGTGGATGTTGCCGATCGTCAGGCCGGTCAGCTGGAAGCTGAAGCCGCCGCCCAGATAGCTGTGGCTGCTGAACATCTCGTTCAGGCCGGCGTCGCCGGTGTTGATGTTGTAGAAGCCGAACGCGACGCCGTCCGCGTTGGAGCCTCCCGGGCCGGTGGGATTGGCGACGAAGGTGACGCCGTTGACGGTGGCGTTGGCGCTGTCGCCGCAGTTCTGGGCCACCACCAGCGTGCCTTCGGTCAGCGTGCCGGCGGCGGTGATGTTGTTGACCGGCGCCGACCAGGTGATCGGGGCGGCCTGCGCGACGCAGCTCGCGAGGCCGAGGCCGGCGAGCAGGTGGATCGGGTTTGTTGTCCGTTTCATGGCAGAGGTGCCTTCCAAGGGCGGTTTGGGGGTTTCAGGGGAGGTAACCATGAACCATTACCCGATGCCGCTCCGGGGCGTCAATCCATGATCACGACGGCGCGCCCTGGTCCGCTGGCCCTCGGAACCTCCCCACGCTGCCGCGCGGGGAGCTTGCTCAGGACCAAATGAGACCTTGGTTGATGGAAAGCGGGTAGTTTGGCGGCGGCCGCGAACAGAAGCGGCCGGTTGACCTGCGGTGGCCGCCGCGGGTTGAATCGGGGAGCGGGTGACTTCGCATGACCTGGAACCTTGGAGTTCGCGGGACAGCAGGAAGCACCCGCTCCCCACCTCACCTGCAATTCGAAGAGTTGCCTGAGCCTTCGAGCTCGAAGTCCCAAGGGAGAACCACAGATGAAGCAAGAAACGAAACCACAGTACCTGGGCGTCGACGTTTGCAAAGCCAAACTTGACGTGTTCAGCCCGCACTGGAATCAAACGCGCGTTTACCCGAACACGGCAGCCGGCCTGAAGCGGCTGGGTCAGGACCTGCGGGATCATCCCGGGCGGGTGCACTTGGTATGCGAGCCGACAGGCGGCTATGAGCGGCCGCTTTTGGCGATGGCATTCGCCAACGGCATCGACATCAGCGCGATCAACGCCCTTCGTGTTCGCAGCTTCGCCCACGCCAAGGGCTTGCTGGCCAAGACGGACGAAATCGACGCGGAGGTGCTGAGCGCCTTCGGCGAAGCCTTCGCGCCGAGCCCTGCCCCGGTGCCCTGCGCTGTGCAGCAGGCGCTTTCGAGCACCCTGCGGCGGCGCGAGAGCCTGATGCGCCAGTTGGTGCGCGAGAAGAACGCCTTGGAAAAAGCCACCGACAGCTTCGTGAAGGCCGATGTGCGGGCGACCATCGGATTTCTGGAGCGCCACATCGCCAAGTGCGACCAACGCATGCTTGAACTCATCGGAGCCGACCAGGCGCTGAGCGCCAAGCGCCAGCGCCTCGAGCAAGTCCGCGGAGTGGGTAGCGTCACGGCTTGCATGCTGCTGGCCGAGTTGCCCGAACTCGGCCGGCTCACCGACAACCAGATTTCGACCTTGGTGGGCGTGGCGCCGCTGAACAACGACAGCGGGCCACGCCGCGGCCGGCGCAGCGTCAAGGGCGGGCGTGCCATGGTGCGGCGCGGCCTCTACATGCCGGCCCTTGCGGCGGTACGTTTCAACCCGATCCTGCGCGCTTTCTACCGCCGCCTGATCGAACGCGGCAAACCTCACCATGTCGCCATCACCGCGGTGATCCGAAAGCTCATCCGCCTGCTCAATCGGATGCTGGCTCGTCCGGACTTCCAGCTTTCCTGACCGGCGGCTTCCACAGCAGCCGGGTTTGCGACGCAAACCCGATAACGCCCCTGATCTCGGGCGACTGACGGGCTCAAGCGGAATAGTGGTCGGGAGTCGAAAAGGTTCCGCTTGAACCCGGCAGGCGCCCGAGATGCCCGACCTCGCCTCCACGGCTCCAAACCACCTTCTGAACAAAAAGAAAAAACAGAGTTGCTGTCCCCCAATTGAGACCTGCGGATTGCGAAGGGCAGACACTCGGCACCTGGGAATGGATCCAGTAGGTTCTGCCCCATGATTGTGCAGCAGATGGCTTGACAGGCCACAGGAATCTGTCTATGATAGCCACATGAAGCTCGCGAGCGTTTCGGAGTTGAAGGACGGCCTGTCGGCCCACCTTGAACTGGTGCGGGGCGGGGAAACGGTGGTGGTAACGGACCGGCGGGTTCCGGTGGCGGTTTTGGAGCGGATCGAGTCAGGCCTGCTGGAGGATGGCGAGTCGGGTTTGGTGGCGCAGGGGATCGTGGCGCCGCCGCGGACCTCGCTGGCGGTTGGGGAATTCCTTGCGCTGCCGCGGGGCGAGTGTGCCGGCGGCCTGACGGCGGCGATGCTGGAAGAACGCGCTGAGGGTCGATGAAATTCTGGGACTCCTCCGCGATCGCGCCGTTGCTTGTCGGTGAGCCGGAGTCTCCGACCCGCGAGGCCCAGGTTGCCGCAGACCCCAGGCTGCTCGTCTGGCATGGAACCGAAGCCGAGTTGGAATCGGCGATCTGTCGCAGGGAACGGGAGGGATTGCTCGATGCCGCCGGGGCGGCGCATGCCCGGTCGCGACTGAAGCTGCTGGCCGGGGCATGGTTGGAAGTGCAGGCGACCGCCGCGGTGAAGGCCCGCGCGATCCGCCTGCTGCGGGTTCACCCACTGCGCGCCGCCGCTGCGTTCCAACTGGCCGCAGCCCTGGTGGCGTTCCGCGAGGCGCCGACCGGCAACGGGTTTCTAACCGCCGACACCCGCCTCGCCCGCGCTGCCGCGCTCGAGGGGTTCGAGGCGGGGTGAGCGGGGGGAAAGCCGGTCAGCGGTCAGCGGGAGCAGTCATTGGTCATTGGCTAGGCGCAAGCAAGCCCAACTGGCTTGTGGATCACAGCCCAGGGCACGCCCTGGGTCAGTGTCAGCCTGTCCGGTCGCACTCGGCGCTTGGCAAGCCGGGCGGGGGTGGCGGACGGTGGGGGTGCGATGCAGGACCCCGGGTATGTGCGGGATGCCTTATTGAAAGGAGTTCGCTTTTCGGGTTGGTCGCGACCGGCCCGTCATTGGGCGGATCGAAGATTGGGCGGGAGGGGGTGCGGCTGGCCTTTCATGGGGGGCGGCGGTTGGAGGGGCGGGTTATTGGCGGTTGGAATGGCGGGCGTGTGAGGAAAAAGGCGAAGCGGCCCGGCGTGTGCGTTACAGGCCGACGTCATTCGGCGCGAGGCAGTGGATTCCGGCAAGAAAAGACTTTCTCCAATTCGATTGGCAGCCAAGGCGATTGGCAGGTCAAGGTTGGCAAGGGGTGGCCTTGGCGCAATTCGACCGGCCAGGCGCGCGGCGTTTGGGTCCGGCGCAAGTTCGCCCTGGCGTGGATCGCCTTCCGGAGCGAGCGCCGAGGCCGGATAGCGCCGGCCGTCGGCGAGCACGATCTCGAAGATTTCGCCGGTCAGCGGCCATTCCCGATGCGCTGTTTCGTCGCGGAAGCCGAGCCCCTTCAGCCCCTGTGGGGTGTGCCGCCAAGACACCGAAAGCGCCGCGTTGCCCAAGGTGATGCGCCCGTTCCGGCAGTCTGATCGAGCGACTCCCGGCGGCGGCCCCGGAGCGCCGCTGTCCCGGCCCCGCCCGGCCGCGCCCGCGCCCTCCCCCGGCGACTGATTGATGCCGGTTTCGGCCCCATCAACGACCATCGAAGATAACAGGGCTGCGATGAGTATTGTCGAAAACACCGGAAATGGCCGGAACGCCGCGAAATCGGGGTGCCTGGGGAGGGGGGGCACCGACGCAGAGCGTAGCCCTATGGTCTGCGGTGCCAAGACGATTCGTATGGGTGTCCAACCGCACCGCAGCGGGAACCTGCTTTCGCCCCCGGTCGTGCGGGGAGTGGCGGCCCGAGTGAGTCCCCCGCGCCCCGGCCCGCGCCATGCCACGCGCCGCTCCGTCGCCCTCCGGCCGTCGCGCTGCGCGCCATGTCCGGCACGGCGGGCTACGCGGGGCAGGCAGGCGCCGGCCGGGCCCCTTCTAACAGTCCCCGCCCGGCGAGGTGGGCGATCCAGCGTGGGAAGTCGAGGTGGGGGTGGTGGAGGTGGGCGAGGGCGGCGAGTTCGGCGGCGGTGCGGGTGCCGTCGATCAGGCGCAGCAGGCGGTGTTGTTCGGCGGGGAACGAGCACGGGGTGTGCCAGGCGTCGACGAGCGGGTGGCCGCGCTCCACGGCGAGTTGCCGCAGCGGGTTGAGCAGTGGTCGTTCCGGCACCTCGGCGGGGTAGCGCAGCGGCTCGGTGCGCAGTTCCAGCAGGCCGGCGCGCGCCGCGTCGAGCAGCAGGCGCGCGATTCTCGGCAGCTCGTTGCTCAGGTCGCCGCGGCGGCGTTCGCCGACGCGTTCGAGCACCTCGCCCACCGGAACGCAGGCCGGTGCGCAGCCGGCGAGGGCGAGGAACCAGTCGCGCGCCAGCGGCTCCCTGACCCGCGCCCGCACCGCGCCGTCCGCGTCCAACAGCTCGAGCCGGCCGCCGGACTGTGCGGCGCCGGCCAGCGGCCGCACGCACAGGTCGAGGACGACCTGCGAGCTGACCGGGGCCGGGGTGCCGGCGTCGGCGCGGGCGAGCACCGCGGCGCGGTGGGTGCGGCCGCCGAGGAGGTCGGCGAGTTGGGCGGCCAGCAGCGGGTCGCCGGCGGCCGGTGCCAGCCATTGCTCGCCGCGCGGCGGGAGGCCGGCCGGCAGCTGGTCGGCGAGCGCCGCCTCGCCCAGCCAGCGCAGTCCGGACTGCCCGGCCCAGGTGACGAACTGGGCCACGGTGACCGGGTCGCACACCGGGGCCAGATCGTCGAAAGCGAGCAGTTCCCCCTTGGCGCGCATGTCGCGGGCGATCTCGCGCAGCAGCACCGCGAACGCGGAACCGGCGCCATCCAGCGCGCCGTCGATCCCCGCGAGCACCTCGTCCGGCGTGGCGCCGAACCCCGGGCGCCCGGCCAGCGCGCGCACCACCTCGGCCAGCGGCCGCCGCAGCGCCCACCCGGGGTCGGTGTTGAAGCTGATGTAGGCCAGCCCGCCGCGGGCGAGCGCCGTCCGGCACGACTCGAGCAGCCGCCGCTTCGCCTGGTCCGCCACCCACGAGAACACCCCGTGGGCGATCACGAAATCGAACCCCTCGCCCTGCCAGTCCGCGAAGTCGGCGCACTCGAAGCGCGCGTTGGCGAGGCCCGCCGCTGCCGCCAGCCCGCGCGCCTCGTCGATCGCGGGCGCGGAGAAGTCGACCCCCACGCACTCGGCGCCGGGAAACGCGGCGGCGATTGGCAACAGGTTCCAGCCGCCGGCGCAGCCGATCTCCAACACCCGCATCCCGTCCGGGTTGACCGGCGCCAGCCCCGCCAGCCGCCCATGCACCCCGACCACCGCGGGGTGGCTCGCCGGGTGGCTCATCGGCGGATAGACCCGCCCCGCGTAGAGCTCTCGCAACGCCTCGCTCACGCCCCGAGGCTGCCCGCTTCCCCGCCCGCTGGCGACGGTTTTCGGCGGCCGCCGGGAAACAGAAAGTGATCGCAATCACGTCCACCCGGGTCCATGGATGCCGGCGCCAGCCCCCCAGCGCCACCGCCCGGCCACCGCCCGGCCGGTCCCACCGATGCACGATCCCTGCAAGCGTCCGCAACCCGCGATCCGGCGAGCCTTGCCGCTCGCGGCCGCCGCGCTCGCGGTCGCCATCGGGGGCTGGTGGGCCAGCCAGCGCCACCCGCCGCAGCCGCCCGCCGCAAGCCGTCCGCGGCCGGCGCCAACCAACGCCGCACCCGCCCGCCAACGTGACGGTGCACCCGCCCGCCAACGCGCCAGTGCGCCCGGCCGGCCGGCGGTTCGCCGGGCTGCCGCGGCGGCTGCGGCGCGTGCCGTCGGCGCGCCGGCCCGGTCGGCGCTCGCCCGCGGTCCCCACCACCGGCTGCTCTTCGCCGACGCCCGCGAGGTCGCCCGCCGGCCGGCCGCCGGACGGCGCTTTGCCGGCGACCTCCTGCGCCTGCGCGACGACCGCCCGCGGGGGCCGCTCACCTTCAACGAGCACACCCTGTCCGCGGTCGAGGCCGGCTGCGACTTCGCGGCGGTCCGACGCCTCGTCGCCTCCGATGCCCGCCTGCTGCGCCTGCCCCTCGACCGGCGGCGCTCCGTGGTGGTCGAGCTCGACCGCGTGCTGGCGCGCGGGCCGGTCACCCACACCCTCCTCGGCAAGGTCGCCGGCGACCCGTTCAGCGACGTGCTGCTGGTCTTCCACGACGGCGCGGTCAGCGGCTCGCTCGCGTTCCTCGACCGCGACGACCACTACGAGTTCGGGATGGCCGGCAACGGCAACGTCGCCATCCGCCGCCTCGATCCCCAGACCTATCAGGCACCTTGCGGCGACCCCTGCGACCACCCCGATGCCGCCGCCGCCGCCGATACCGCCGACGATCAACCCACGCCCGCCGACGGCCCCGCGCCCGCGCCCCCCGCCTCCGACCCGGCCGCCGCGGTCGTGATCGACACCGTCGTCGGCTACGATCCCGCCGCGCGCGTGGCCGATGGCGGGGTCTCCGGCATCGAGGCGCGCATCATCGCCGCGGTCGACCGCATGAACAGCGCGCTTTCCAACAGCCAGGTCACCGGCACCGCGGTCGCCCTCCGGGCCACCATCGAGGATCCCGCCTACATCTTCCCCGGCGCGCTCGCCGGAGAGATCGGCGAGGACGACGAGCTCGGCCACCTCGACGACGACGACGACGGCGTGCTCGACACCGTCTCCGACCTCCGCCGCGAACTCGGCGCCGATCACAACGCGTTCGTCATCACCCAGTCCGACGGCTACTCCGGCATCGCCCGCCGCCCCGGCAGGTCGATGATCGTCGCCCGCGACTTCATGACCTCCACCCGCATCACCTTCGCCCATGAGTTCGGCCACAACCTCGACGCCGGCCACGCCTGGGGCGACACCGCGGGCGACCTGCGCATCGACCGCCACAGCTACGGCTGGCGGCTCGACCCACCCGGCGCCGCCGCCCCGGTCCGCACCATCATGGCCTACGACTGGAGCTGGGGCACCGGCGCACGCATCCCCTACTTCTCCAATCCCGCCGTCGAATACAACGGCGCCCGCACCGGCGCCGCCGACGGCTACGACGCCACCGGCGATCTAACAGCGGATTCGCGCTGCGTCGCCGGCGGCCTGACCGGCGGCGGCGGGACCGGCTACGACGGCACCCACCCGCAGCTTGGGGCCCGCAACGCCGACCGCATCGCGGCGAGAGCCCCGCTGCTGGCCGCCAGCGCCAGCCGCCCGGCGCCGGAAATCGCGATCGAATGCCCGGCCGGAACCGCCCTCGTCGACGGCGGCCCTGCGGTCGCGCTCGACTCGCCGGCGCTCGGCACGACCACCGCCACCACGTTCACGCTCCGCAACCCGGGCACCGCGCCGCTTGCCGACGTGGCCGCCTCGATCGGCGGCCCGGCGGCCCCCGACTTCGCGATTGCCCGCCCGCCGCCGGCCACGCTGGCCGCCGGCGCCGTCGCCACCTTCGAGGTCGTGTTCACCCCGTCCGCCGCCGGCGACCGCACCGCCACCCTGCACGTGGCCAGCACCGACGCCGACGAGAACCCCTTCGACATCGCCCTGCTCGGGCAAACGATCGGCCGCTGGCAGTTCGCCTGCCCCCAGTCGCTGACCATCCCCGCCCAGGGCGCGGCCAACCCATGGCCTTCGGCAGTCGAGGTGGCCGGGGTCTCCGGCCGGGTGCTGAGCCTGCGCGTGCTGCTCAACGACGTCTCCCACGGCTACCCGGACGACCTCGACGTCCTCTTGGTGTCGCCCGCCGGGCGGGTGTGCGCGCTGATGTCCGACGTCGGCCGCTCCTACGACCTCGTCCATGTCAAGCTGGTGATCGACGACGCCGCGCCCGGCCCGCTGCCCGATTCCGACCAGACACCGATCACCTCGGGAACCTATCAGCCGACCAACGCGGTGGCCGACGAATCGCTGCCACCGGGCGGCAAGGGAACGATCGGCACCAGCCTGATGGAGCTGGCGGGCACCGGCGTCAACGGCCCATGGCGCCTGTTCGTCAGCGACGACAACGCGGGCGATTCCGGGTCGATCGGCTCGTGGGCGGTGTGGATCGAGGCCGCCGCCGAACCGGTGCCGGTGCTCGCGGTCGCGGGCCCGGCCGGCGCGCTCCCCGCCACCGGCGGCGTCGCCGACCTCGGCCCGCGGGTCGTGGGCGCCGGCCCCGCCTGGCACGTGTTCACCCTCTCCAACCCCGGCGCCGCGCCGCTCACCGCCATCGCGCTGCGCCACGACGGCTCCCACGCGGGCGACTTCCTCCTCGATTGCTCCGCCACCGCCGCCACCCTCGCCCCCGGCGCCACCACCACCTTCGCCGTCGGGTTTGCACCGGCGGCAACAGGGACCCGGGTCGCGCTCGCCCACGTCACCTCCAGCGACCCCGCCCGCAACCCCTTCGACATCGTCCTTGCCGGCACCGGCATCACCGCGCTCAAGGCCTATCAGGCGTGGGCCACCGCCGCCGGCCTCGGCGGCGACGCCGCCCTCCCCGCGGCCGCGCCATTCGGCGACGGCGTCGCCAACCTGCTCAAGTACGCGTTCCACATGGACGGCACCGCCCCCGACCGGCACACCCTCACCCCGGGCCGCGGCGCCTCCGGCCTGCCCGCCCTCTACCACCACGCCGCCGACGGCCTGCCGGTGTGCCGCTTCGAGTTCGTCCGCCGCAGCGGCTCCGGCCTGGCCTACGCCCCGGTCCAGTCCCCTTCCCTCGCCCCCGCCGCGTGGCTGCCCGCCACCGGCACCACCACCGTCACCACCATCAACCCCGACTGGGAACGCGTCGTCATCACCCAGCCGCTGGACCGCTCGGTGCCCCGCCGCTTCTTCTCCGTCGTCGTCACCCTGCCGGAACCCCCCGCCGCCACCCCGCCAGCCAACTGACCGCCCCATGACTCCGCCCCGCCTCGCCCTGGTCGCCTGCGCCGTGTTCGAAGGCGAAATCGCCGCCGCCACCGCCGGCGCCGGCCACGTCGCCGCCGTCCGCTTCCTCGAAATCGGCCTCCACGACCGCCCCGACGTCCTGCGCACCACCCTCCAACAGGCGCTCGACGAGCTCGACGCCCGCGACGACATCGACGCCCTCGCGCTCGCCTACGGCCTGTGCGGCTGCGGCACCGCCGGCCTGCACGCGCGCCGCCACCCGCTGGTCATCCCCCGCGGCCACGACTGCATCACTGTCTTCCTCGGCAGCAAGGAACGCTACGCCGCCCACTGCGCCGCCTGCCCGTCGTGCTTCTTCTACACCCCAGGCTGGAACCGCGCCCGCCGCGTCCCCGGCCCCGAACGCCTCGCCGCCGCCCGCGCCGACCTCGCCGCCCGCTTCGACCCCGACGACGTCGAGTTCCTGTTAGACACCGAGCGCCAGCTGTGGACCCGCCACGACACCGCCACCTACATCGACCTCGGCACCGCCGATGCCGAGCCCGAGGCCGACTACGCCCGCCGCTGCGCCGAGTGGCTTGGCTGGCGCTTCGAGCGCCTCGCCGGCGACCCCGCCCTCCTCCGTGACCTGCTCGCGGGCCGCTGGGATGCCGACCGCTTCCAGGTCGTCGCGCCGGGCGAACAGCTCGCGCACTCGCCCGACGAGCGGATCTTCAAGACCTCCGCCCCGCGCTCCCCCAGCCCATGAGCCGCATCGTCGTCACCCTGGCGGACGGCTCGCGGCACACCCTTGAGGGCGCCGCCACCGGCGACCAGTCGCTCGCCGACGTGCTCGCCGCCCGCGGGTTTCCGCTCAACACCCGCTGCGGCCGGCGCGGCCTGTGCCACGGCTGCGAGGTCCGCCTGACCGAGGGCAGCGTCACCTGCGGCCCGCTGACGATCACCGCCCCGGCGCTGCTGCGCGCCTGCCAGGCCCGCGCCGCCGGGCCGCTCGCGGTCTCGCTGCCACCCCGCTCGCGGATGGAACACCAGCCGCAGGTCGGCGAGACGTTCCGCATCGACGTGCCCGCCGCCCACCGGCCGCTGTTCCCGCCCCTCCCCGACGGCCGCGACACCGGCTTCGCCATCGACGTCGGCACCACCACCGTGGTCGTGCTGCTGGTCGACTTGGCGAGCGGAGAGCTGCTCGCCCGCGCCGGCGGCTTCAACCAGCAGCTCCGCTTCGGCGACAACGTGCTCACCCGCATCGATGCCGCCCGCGACCCGCACGCGGCCCGCCAGATGCAGGCCGCCGTGGCCGGCGAAACGATCGCCCCGCTGCTCGCCCGCGCCTGCGAGCGCGCCGGCCGCTCCCCGGCCCGCCTCGCCGGCGGCACGCTCGCCGGCAACACCACCATGCTCCACCTGCTCGCCGGCGAGGACCCCACGCCGCTCGGCGTCGCCCCCTTCACCCCGCGCTTCCTCGCCGGCCGCCGCCTCGCCTGGCACGACCTCTCCGGCCCCGCCACCGACCTTCCGCTGGACCCCGCCACCCCGGTGCAGCTGCTCCCCTCCATCGCCGGCTACATCGGCGCCGACATCGTCGCCGGCATCTACGCCACCGGCATGGTCTTCGACGAGCGCCCCAGCCTGCTCGTCGACATCGGCACCAACGGCGAGGTCGTGCTCCAGTCCGGCGGCCGGCTGACCGCCTGCGCCACCGCCGCCGGCCCGGCGTTCGAGGGCTGCGGGCTGCGCTGCGGCGCACGGGCCCGCACCGGCGCGATCAGCCGCCTGCAGCTCGGCCTGCAGCCGTTCCACGTCGACGCCGGGACGATCGGCGGCCTGCCGCTCGCCCACGCCGACGGCATCTGCGGCTCCGCCTACCTCGACTTCCTCGCCGCAGGCCGGCGCTGCGGCTTGCTGACCGCCACCGGCCGCTTCGCCGCCGCCGCGTGGGCCGCCGTCCCGCCGTCCCACCAGGTCACCGGCGACGGCGGGCGCGCGCTGCGCCTCGCCGGCCCCGACGGCGCCGGCACCGCCCTCGTCAGCGAGGTGGACGTCGCCGTGCTGCTGCAGGCCAAGGCGGCGATCGGCGCCGGCGTCGAGACGCTGTTGGAAACCGCGGGCCTGGCCCCCGGGGAGATCGCCCGCGTCTGCCTGGCCGGCGGCTTCGGCATGCACCTCGACGTCGCCAACGCAACCGCCATCGGCCTGCTCCCCGGCCTCGACCCCGCCCGCGTCGAGGTCGTCGGCAACACCGCGCTCGCCGGCGCCGTGCTGGCACTCGTCGACCGCACCACCCTCGGCGAGATGGAACACCTGCGCACCCGCGTCGAGGTCCTCGAGCTCAACCTCCAGCGCGACTTCTCCGATCGCTACGTCGAGCACCTGCTGCTGCCGTGAACCAGCGCCCCGCCATGCCCCTGCTCGAACACCGGCCGCTCGACCGGATCCGCGAGCAGTACCTCCACCTCGAACCCCTGCTGCTGGACGCCATCCGCAACGGCAACCGCGGCGAGGCGCGCCGCCTCATCAACCAGGTGCTGGTCCACATCTACAGCGTCGGCGAACAGCGCCGCGACCTGCTCAAGGGCCTGCTGTTGGAACTGGTGGTGATGATGTCCCGCGCCGCCATCGAGGCCGGCGCCGGCCAGTCCGAGGTGCTGGGAATGAACTTCCGCTGCCTCACCCGGCTCGCCGAGATCGACGACGACGAGCCGCTCGCCGGCTGGCTGGGCGAAACCCTCGAGCACCTGATCTCGACCATCGCCGCCCACCCCAACTTCACCCCGCCCCTGCTCGTCACCAGGGCCCTCGCCTACATCCGCGACCATATCTCCGGAAACCTGTCCCGCGACCAGGTCGCCCGCCATGCCGGCATCTCGCCCAGCCACTTCTCCCGCCTGCTCAAGGAGCGCACCGGCCGCTCGTTCACCGACCTCCTCCGCCAGAGCCGCGTCGACCTCGCCTGCCAGTTGCTCCGCAACCCCGCCCTCTCCCTCGCCGACATCGCCGCCGCCTGCGGGTTCTGCGACCAGAGCTACTTCACCCGCGTCTTCCAACAGCTCATGCGCATGACCCCCGGCCAGTTCCGCGACGCCCGGAAGCATCCTGACTGACGGGGTTGCGGCGGGCTCGCGTCGCGGTGACCCGGCAGCGCCGACTTGTGTGTCCTGCCCCGGCCCGGCACCGGCCCGGGAATCGGGCGGCGAAAACCGAAAATCGTGCTTGCATCGGCGGGTGGCGGCGGCGAGCGTCGCGGCGCGGCGGTTCCGCCGCCCGTGGCCCGCTAGACGGGCCGCGTGTCCTGGTCCGGTCTTCGTCGATGAGGGATGGTTCGGGGATCACCTGCCTGCTCATCGAACCCGGCCGCCCCGCCACCACGCCACCACGGCGGGCCGCCCACACCGACACGACCCCATGACCGACTGTTCCTTCGAGGCGCTGCAACTGGCGCCGCCCCTGCTGCGCGCGCTGCGCGAACTCGGCCACCACACGCCCACCCCGATCCAGGCGCAGGCAATCCCGTTGCTGCTGGCCGGGCGCGACGTGTTGGGCTGCGCCCGGACCGGCACCGGCAAGACCGCCGGCTTCGCGCTGCCGGTGCTCGACGCGCTGCTCCGGCGGCCGCGGCGCCCGGCGCCGCGCGCGCCGGGGGTGCTGGTGCTGACCCCGACCCGCGAGCTCGCGGCCCAGGTGGCGGCGAGCTTCAAGGCCTACGGCCGGCACGTCCCGTTCCGGCTCGCGCTGGTCTACGGCGGGGTCGGGGCCCGCCCGCAGGTCGCGGCGCTGCACGCCGGCGTCGACGTCCTGGTGGCGACCCCGGGGCGCCTGTTGGACCTGTGCAGCCAGGGCAGCGCCGACCTCTCGCAGGTCGCGTTCTTCGTCCTTGACGAGGTCGACCGGATGCTTGACATGGGGTTCCTGCCCGACGTCCGGCGGATCGTGGCGCAGCTGCCGTGCGGGCGCCAGTCGCTGTTCTTCTCGGCGACCCTCGCGCCCGGGATCGTGCGGCTCGCCGAGGGGATCCTGCGCGACCCGGCGCGGGTCTCGATCGCGCCGGAAACGACGACCGCCGAGCGGATCGAGCAGCGGGTGTGCTTCCTCCACCGCGAGCACAAGCGGCCGATGCTCGAACAACTCCTGCGCGGCCAGGGGGGCGCGGGGCCGCCGCGCACGATCGTGTTCAGCCGCACCAAGCACGGCGCCAGCAAGCTCGCGCGCAACCTGAGCGCCGCCGGCTTCGCGGCGGATGCGATCCACGGCAACAAGTCGCAGGCCCAGCGCGAGAAGACGCTCGCGCGCTTCCGCAGCGGCCAGCTCCCGGTGCTGGTCGCCACCGACGTCGCGGCCCGCGGCGTCGACGTCAGGGACGTCGGGCTGGTGGTCAACTACGACCTGCCGAACGAGCCGGAGGCCTATGTCCACCGCATCGGCCGCACCGCGCGCGCCGGCGCCGACGGCCGCGCGGTGGCGTTCTGCTCGCCCGACGAACTCGGGCAGCTGCGCGAGATCGAGAAGGTGATCCGGATGCCGGTGCCGGTGTGGGACGACCACGAGTTCCACCAGCGGGAACTCGCCGCACTGCATGCCGACGGGCCAACCGGCCGCCAGCCCGCGCGGCCACCCGCCCCGGTCGCCGCGGCGCCCCGCCCGCAGCCGCGCCGCCGCCCCCGCCGCCGGCCGGTGTGGCGGCCGTGAGCGGCCGCAGGGAACCGATCCCCCCGCTTGCAGCCGGATGACATCCGCGCGACCCTGCCCGCGGCAGCCCCGCCGCACCATGGACCCGCGCCCACAGTTCATCGGCGCGCCGATCACCCCGGTTCTAACAGACCTGGCGGACGCGGCGGGGCTGGGCCGTGGCGAGCCGGCGCTGCCCGGGGCGTTCCGCTGGCGCGGCGGGTCGATCACGGTCGCCGGGGTGACGCGGCGTTGGCGGCAGTGCGGGCCGTGCCGGCACGGCAGCGGCGAGGCATACCTGCGCCGGCACTGGTTCGAGGTGGTGGCCGGCGACGGGCGGACGCTCACGATCTACTTCGAGCGCCAGCCGCGCGGCGGGGCGGGCGGGCGCACGCGCGGGCGGTGGACGTTGTTCACCAGCGCCCCGGCCGGCGGCCGGTGAGCGCCGGCGGGTTCCCCCGCGGCTTCGGCCGCAACAATTGACAGCGCCTCCGCCACGCCATACGACAAGGACGAGCCTTGGGGGATCCTTGCGGATCGAATCACCGTAATCCCTGGAGGAAACCGCCATGCAGACGTCACTCGCCCAAACGTGTTGGATTGTTGGATTGCTCGCGGCCGTGGCCGGCCGTGCACCGGCCGCCGAGCCGGCCAACTACGCGCGGCCGTTCGAGCCGCCGACCCGGCGGGCGCTGATCCCGCTGCCCCCCGGCACGGTCGAGCCCGGGGGCTGGCTGCGCGATTGGTGCCTGGCGGCGAAGAACGGCTACACCGGCCACATGGACGACGTCGACATCGCGTTCCAGCAGGCCTGGGCCGCCGACTACAACATGACCGGCAACCGGTTGAACTGGCCCCAGGGGGCGTGGCCCTACGAGGGGGGCGGCTACTGGTTCGACGGCCTGGCCCGGCTCGGCTTCGTCCTCCACGACGACGAGCTGCTCGCGCAGGCCAAACGGCGGCTGGGCGTGCTCCTCGATCACAGCAACCCCAACGGCATCCTCTTCCTCTGGTGGCTGGACAGGAACAACCCGGCCGACATGGAGTCGATCAAGTGCGACCACGGCTGGCCGATCTGGGCGTGCGGCCTGTTGGGCCGCGCCATGGCGGCCTACTACGACGGCAGCCGGGACCCGCGCGTGCTGAAGACCCTCGAAACCGCCTACAGCGGCAACCGTGAACTGGCACTGCGGGGATGGAGCCTTTCGAACCCATGGCCCGCCTACGAGACCTACACCTGGACCGGCAACAAGGACATCGCCGCGACGCTCACGATGCTCTTCTCGGCGGATGCCGGCGGGGCGAACACCCTGGATTGGTCGTGGGACCGCTACCGCCGGATGCCCAATCCCGCGCCGGGGGCCGAGCAAAACGACCACGTCGTCCATTTCCTCGAGGCCACCACGCCCTGGGCCCTGGGCTACCTCTGGACCGGCGATCGCAAGTACCTCGAGACGACGCTGGCCTGGCAGGGAATGGTCGAGCGCGACTCGATGCAGCCCTCCGGCGTGCCCGTCGCCGATGAGTTCTACGGCCCCACCGGCGCATTCCGCGCGACCGAGACGTGCGACGTGGCCGGCTACCTCTGGAGCCAGGTCTTCCTGCTGGCCATCGCCGGCGACGGGCGCATGGCCGACCGGGCGGAACGGGCCATGTTCAACGCCGGGCCCGCCACCGTCTCGCGCGACTTCAAGACGCACGTCTACTTCCAGTCGCCCAACCGCGTGGCCGATGGTTCCCCGCCTTGCCCGCACGGGCCGCAGGCGTCGGGCGGTTCGTACAGGCTCAAGCACTCGCCCCTGTGCTGCACCGCCGCGCTGAACCGCGTCGTGCCCAACTACGTGATGCACATGTGGATGGCCACCTATGACAACGGGTTGGCCGCCACGCTCTACGGCCCCTGCAAGGTCACGGCCCTGGTGGCCGACCGCGTCCCGGTCACCATCGAGTGCCGCACCGATTACCCGTTCAATGAACACATCGAGATGGCGGTCCAGCCGGCCAAGGAGGCCGAGTTCCCGCTCTCGCTGCGCATCCCCGGCTGGTGCGGGTCCCCCGGGTTGATGCTCAACGGCGAGGCGATGCCGGCAACGCCCGACGCGAACGGCTTCGTGCGCATCATGCGGCGCTGGAAGGCCGGCGACCGCGTGCGGCTGCATTTCCCGATGACCGCCCGCATCGCCGGCGGCCGCGACGCCAACGCCGACGGCGCACCCTACGCCGCGGTCTCGTGCGGCCCGCTGCTGATGGCCCTGCCGATCGCCGACACCGACGGCCCTAACACGCCCGACCCGGCCGCCGTGTGGCGCTACGCGGTGGATTGGCACGACGGCAAGGCCGAAGTGGAGCGCGGCCCGATGCCGCCGCAGTGGGATTGGCCGCTCGACGCCCCGCTGAAGCTGCGCATCCCCGCCGTGGCGATCGACTGGAACCCGGCCCCCGAGGCGCCCCGCCTGCCGGCCCAACCGGCCGCCGACGGCAAGCCGGCCGCACAGGTAACCCTGGTCCCCTTCGGTTGCACCAAGTTCCGCGTGTCGATGTTCCCGGTCACCGAACGGGCCTGGAAGGCGCTCGAGGCGCAACGGAACTGACGTTTCCCATGAAAACGCACGCAATGATGATCTCCCTGGTGCTGGCCTGTTCATGCTGGACGGGGATGGCGCAGACAACCCCGCCGGCAGTCGTCGAGGATTTCAAGCCCTCCGCGGCCAACCAGCCCGGCAGGCCGTTCCCCCAGGTCAATTCCGAGGGCAGGGTGCGGGCCCGGATTGCGGCACCCGAAGCACACAAGGTGCAGCTCGACATCGGTGCCGTGAAATACGACCTGGCCAAGGATGACAAGGGGGTGTGGACCGGTGAATCCGCACCGCAGGATGAAGGATTCCATTACTATCAGCTCTGGATCGACGGCGCGGCAGTGCCCGACCCGGGAAGCCTCTACTTCTATGGGGCCGGCCGCTGGGGCAGCGGAGTTGAGGTTCCGGCAAAGGACCAGGACTTCTATGCCATGAAAAACGTGCCCCATGGCCAGGTCCGCGAAGTCCACTACTTCTCAACGAGCAACAACTCCATGAGGCGTTGCTTCGTCTACACCCCGCCCGGATATGACAAGGACCTGACGACCCGCTATCCGGTGCTGTACCTCCAGCACGGGGGAGGCGAAGACGAGACCGGCTGGACCAACCAGGGGCGTGCCAACCTCATCATGGACAACCTGATCGCCGAAGGGAAAGCCACGCCCTTCCTCATCGTCATGGACAACGGCAGCTGGAACGCGCCCAACCGGCCCCGTCCCCCCCGGCAGGGCGGACGTCCGGCCGGCACATGGCCCCCTTCGGGGTGGGCCGACGGATTCATGAAGACCCTGCTGGAAGATGTCATTCCCATGGTCGATGCCAGCTTCCGGACCCTGGCCGACCCGCCGCACCGCGCCATGGCCGGTCTCTCCATGGGGGGCATGCAAACCCGCGTCATTACCCTCGCCCATCCCGAGGTCTTCTCCCACGTCGGCATGTTCAGCGGCGGAAGCTTCAGCCCGGAGGATGTCAGCAAGGCCGCCGGGTTCAGGGAGAACGTGAAACTCCTGTTCGTCAGCTATGGAAGCCGTGAACTCGAGAACCCCAGGGCCGGATTCGGCGGCAACCCGAAAGCCAACACGGAAGCCCTGGCAAATGCCGGCATGAACGCCCATTTCCATGTCTCCCCGCTGACCGCCCACGAATGGCAAACCTGGAGACGCAGCCTCCACGAGTTCGCAACGAAGATCTTCAGGTAACCAAAGAAAAGCGCCATCCCGCACATCACATGCAGGATGGCGCCCGGTTTGGACGGGGGCGGCTCAGGCCCTCCCGATGGCCCCAAGCACCTCCTGCCTGATCAGGTCGTGGACCTCCTCGAGGTCATCGGTGGACTGGACCATGTCCAACACCAGCACCGCGATCCCGTCGGGGGTGGTTGCCGGGGAATTCGCTGCGCAGAGAGGCACGACTCCCGCTCGGGCGGCCGCAAGTCGTTCTGGGCCTGCATGCCGCGCATGATCTCCTCGGCCGCCAGCTTGGCCTCGCGCCTGGCGCCCTCCAGATCGGTGAACTCCCGCCGGCGGCGCCGCCCGTCCACGTAGAAGGCGATCGTGTGGCGGGTCCTGCCGTGGTGCTCGAAGGCGTAGATCGGGATGTTGACCGAGTGGAAGCGGACGGTCTGGAAGGGCTTGCCGCCTCGCTCCCGCGCATTGGATTTGCGCCTCCGGCCCGCTGCGGAACCAAGGACCGCTGACCCGTTTGTCGGAAATTTGTCAGACACGCCTCTGAGTGGTTGTCAACCACCCCGCCGCGTCTTCATAAGTCCTTGATAATGAGGGAGTGCCCCCGGCAGGAATCGAACCTGCATTTAAGGTTTAGGAAACCTCCGTTCTATCCATTGAACTACGGGGGCTCGTGGGCCGGGATTGTGGCTCATCCTCAACGGATTACAAGCCCGGAGTCCGCATGGTTGACGCCCGCTCCAAGGCGATGAACCAGGACCATTCGACAAACTTTAGACAAGCCGGGGCAAATCGGGCTCCCAAGGGGAAACGGGGCAAGCCGCACTGCGTCGTGCGCCACCATTCGGTCACGGTCCCGATCTACGCCCACTCGCTCTGCCATCCGTTCCCGGTGACCCGGCTCTCCACCACCCGCCTCACCGGCCACGCCCGCGCGGTGCTCTTCCACAACGGCACGTGGCTCGACTGGCGGCACGCGCTGCGGTGGGTGCCGGTGAACCAGCTCACCTGAGGCGGCCGTCCGTGCCCTCACCACGCAAACCACGAACCAATACAACGCAACCATGCAACGCACCTACAAGATGCTCGCAAGCCGCGCCGGCCGGATCGTGTTCGACGACCGGATCACGGCAGACAGCCCGCGCCACGCCCGGGACCAGATGAAGAAGCTGCTCGGGCTCCCCAGCCTGAGTGGGGTGGTGTATTCGATCACCGAGATCCCGATCGATCTGATCCGGGAGATCGTGGACGCAAGGATCGCCGAGCTGGCCGGCGGGGATGCACTCAAGGCACCCCCCGCCGACATCGAGCGGCTCCTGACCGAGCGCCTCCAGCCGATCCTCAACCGGCTCGCCGCCATAGAGGGCCAGCCCGCCACAGCGACCCCGGAACCGCCCGCTCGCTTCGACCCCCTGGCCGAGCTGGCGGACGCGGAACCCGCCCCCGGTGAGCCGGACTGGGCCCTCGTGAAGCGCCACTTCCGCCGCTACGGCGACCCGGCCAAGACCGCGGCCAAGTACGGCCTCAACCCCCGCGAGCTCACCGCCCGCGCCAGGAAGGAGGGCTGGGCCGCATGACCCGCCGCCCGGTGCCGCCCACCTGCTTCGTCCCGTCCTGCCCTGCGGATTTCGTGGGGCAGGCGGGCAGGGTGGCGGAAGTGATGCTCCGCAAGGCCGCCGCCCTCCGCGCCCACCCGGACCGGTCGTTCAAGCTGCTCGTCTCCGGTGCCCCCGGCATCGGCAAGACGAGCCTGGTCAACCTGATCGCCCGCGCCCTCGCTTCCCACCCCGCCGCCATCGAGGACGTGAACGGCCGGGAGGTCGGCCTTGACCTCGCCCGCGAGTGGATCCGCTCGCTCGCCATCGGCAGCCTGTGGGGACCGTGGACGGTGAAGGTGATCAACGAATTCGACCGCTGCACCCGCGACGCCCAGGACCTGCTCCTGACCTACCTCGACCGCCTTCCCGCCGGCCACGCGTTCCTCGGCACCACCAACCTCGACCTCGCCAACT
>JAXGLL010000002.1:0-1346336 GCA_040769225.1 Akkermansiaceae bacterium
GTCTTTTTGTTAGTAAGGACAGAAAGCCATGGACAGGTGGTGCCGATCTGGCAGATGATAGACATGACAACGCCACTGATGTCCCGCCGCTTCGGAGTCGAGATCGAGTTCCTCTCCACCGTCACCACCGAGCAAGTCCTGATGAGCCTCCGGACCGCCGGCATCAATGCCGAGTTCGAGGGATACACCCACCGGACCACTCCCCACTGGAAGATCGTGAGCGACGGGTCATGCGGATACGAACTGGTCTCCCCGGTCCTCGAAGGCGAAGCCGGTCTTGAGGAAGTCCGCATCGCCGCCGCCGCACTCGAAGCCGCCGGTGCCAAGGTGGACAAGCGCTGCGGATTCCACGTCCACTTCGACGCCCGCAGCATGAGCCTCAAGGGCATCAAGAACCTCTTCAAGATGTGGCTGAAGTTCGAGGACGTGCTCGATACCTTCCAGCCCGCATCCCGCAGGGGCAACGCCAACCAATACTGCCAGACGAACCTGGCCCACGAGCCGATCGGGGCGGGCGACCACCGCGGCCAATGCTTCCGGATGTTCGGCAAGATCGACGCATGCCGCAGTATCGAGGAAATGAAGGCGCTCTATCCCTGCCGCTACCGCAAGCTGAACATCCATTCCTACTTCCGCCACCAGACGCTCGAAGTCCGTCACCACTCGGGCACCACCTGCCCCGAGAAGATCACCAACTGGGTGCGGCTGATGGCCCGCCTGTTTGACGCTGCCGAATCCGCCGCCGCCGTCCGCAACCGCCCGGAGGACACCGGGATCGGGGCGAGCCGCATGAAGTGGTTCTTCAAAGCCATCGACGCCCGCGGCCTCACGAAATTCTACACCGCCCGCGCCAAAAAACTGGCTGCATGATTTCCCACCATGAAGACAATGACCACCATGAACAACGAATACCACACCATCGACGGCGCGACATTTTCCGCCACCGATGCCACCGACCTGATGATGCAGCTTCGGGCCGACAGCTTCAACCCGGAGGATGACCTGCCGTCATACTGCCGCGCCACCGCCCGGGCATCGAAGATGCAGACCGGCAAACCGCACCGCGCCTGGCCGCCCAAGGCGTTGGTTGAAGACATGCTTGCATCCGGCCTGATCGCCACCGGCAAGCGCCACCCGGAATGGGGCAACTCCAACGACTGAACGGCCATGGCATACCGAATCATGGAACCACGCTTCCCGCTGGGGAAGACCGTCGCCACGCCAGGTGCCATCGCCCTTGGCATCGACCTGGCCTCCTACATGCGCCGTCACCACTGCGGCGACTGGGGTGATCTCGACGAATGCGACAAGCAGGCGAACGAGGATGCCCTGGTCCACGGCGACCGGATCCTGAGCCACTACAAGGTCGGTGGTGGCCGGCGGATCTACATCATCACCGAATGGGACCGCAGCTCGACTTGTGTCATGCTCCCCGAGGAGTATTGATCCAGGCGACGATCCGCTCGATGAAGTCGAGTTCGAGCTGCTTCTCGGTCAGGCGGATCACCGTCCAACCCGCCAGCACGGCTTCGAGATACTTCTCGGCATCCTTGGCGTAACCCGCGCCCCGGTTGTGCCGACCTGCTCCGCGCTGGAAGATTCCGCCCTCGATCTCGATCAGCGTGCGGCTTGCAACGTGTGCAAAGTCAGCACGCCACAAACGGGAAGCGTGGAACCTCACTTCCCGCTCCAGGGGCGGACCTTGCGCCACCCTCCAGAGTAGCAGAAACCTCGATTCCAAGCGGGATGCAGCCATTTCCCGCGTGACTGGAGTCAACGCGAGAGCCCGCCGTTATGTGGGAAGCGCCAGTGGCACATTTCACGTAAAATGGACACGGGTGGGGAGGTCCCTGCCAGCTACCTTGGGGTTCAATAGATTCCTTCACGGGTTCGAATCCGTCGCGCTGCGTTTGAACCTGTGCCAGCGCGGCAATCACGTCGGGCGTCAGGTCGATGGCGACGTGTCCGGGCAGTTCAACCATGAACCGCGCTCCTTCATCGAGCAGTCGGGCGATGCGCTGGGTTGGCGTGCTCATGATTGGATTGTGGTTGCAGGGGCGGGAGTTGAACCCGCGCAAGTGAGGGTATGACTCTCACTGGAGCTCCGGCTCTCCCTGCGGTTGAAGAGTTCCGTCGCCCGTCGGTCGGCCCGCGAACTGGCAACGCAGCAAGCGAGGACCAGCACGGTCGGGACTGCCAACACGGCGATGATGATAACGAGGGTGAGCATGGCGATCAGAGTGCCTCGTAGATTTCGATGAGCCGGCCGAAGTCCTTCTTCACGTTCTCGCGCTGTTCCTCGTCCCACTGATCGACCGGGTCGTCGGCCGTGGTTTGCTTCCACCAACGGATCAGTCGGTTGATGAGAGCCAGGTGGGTGACGACACCTTTCTCGGCGGGATCGCCTTCGACCTCCTCGGGTGTGGCGAGGCGACCGAAGTTGATGGACTTACGAAGCCTTCGGATACCGAGATTATGCTTCTCCGCCATGTTGAGCCAATACTCCTTTTCATCGGCCGTCTTGAGTTTGGCGACGACAAGGTGATGGTGAAGATCGAGATTGTCTTTGCGCAAAGACATTTCAACCCGCCGTGCCACATAAGCGTAGTTGCGCAGGGTCTGATAGGCCAGTCCCGTGCGCTTGAGTGATTCCTCGTAACGCTCACCATATCGGCCTTCGCCGTAGTTGATCCAGTCACCGATGATGAAGCCGATGGACTTGCCGATGGGCGCGAGCTTCTGGCCAAGGGCATCCCATTCCTCAAAGCTCAGCTCTTCGGTGAACTGGATGCCGGTGGGTGTGATCGAAAACTTGGGGTCGTGGATTGCGAGGGTGTTCATGGTTCTTGTGAGCGGTATCGCTTGATCTGTGAGCGGCGGTAAATCTTGCGGGCCTTCTCGCTGCGCATCGCCCTGGATGGGGGCAGCTTCAGCCTTTCGGTGATGTCAACGCAGCGCTTCGAGACGGCAGCGCGGGTGATGCCGTGGCGCTTGGCGATCTTGGTCATGCTGTCGCCCTGATAGACCCGCAGGCCCAGGGCGATGGTGAGGCAGTCGATGGTCAGCCGGGTGTTGTCCTCGTAGATGATGTCGGCCACCAACCGGCGCAGAATCTCGGTGGCGCTGCCCATGGATTGCGTCTCGGGCTCCTCGTGCTCGTCATCGACCAGTGCCGCGATGTCGGGCGTGTGGCTCGCCGCAGGGGAGTCAGCCATGTCGTGATCGGCAGCACCGTTGCCATGGCGTTGCAGGCAGGGTTTGAGCACGCCGAGTTTCTCAGCCTCGCGACGTTCTTCGAGGCTCATGGACTTCACCCAGGCCTCGTAGTCCCGTTCGTATTGGGCATCCTTTGCCGCCTGCTTTTTGGCGTAGTCGTCGGAGTTCATGGCTGACCTCCTTTCCTGCCGCACCACTGCCGGATTTCCGGGTTGAAGCGGATCACGCCTGCATCCCTCGCCGCTTGGAAGATTCGTCCGGCTTCCCGCAGGTCACAGCCATAGCCATCGACGATGAAGGCGAGCACCTGGCTGCGTTCCGGTTTGAAGGTCGCGGGTCGATCCGGCCAATGATCGAGCCAGGGCATGTGAGCCAGCTCGGGCCACAGGTGCTCGTAGCGTGACGTCCGGGTTTTCTTCCGGGTTCGATTCCGGTGTTTCTTCGGTGGGTTCATTTTGAACCTCCTTCCCGGCGACACCCCAAAATCATGAGCGCTGATGCTGTTCTCAAAACAAGCATCTCAGCGCGCGCGACAATCCGTAAGGTTGTTCGCGCTGTCTTTTTACAAAAGACTATAAGGTCGCTAATAAGGTGCCTTATGATAATCCTGTCTGTTCTGATAGAAATAGGACCTGACAGGCACCAAAAAGAGGGTTCAAACAGGGGGCAAATGGCGGGTTCAAACTCCATGGCGACGCCCCCTCCACAGGCGGGTTGCTTTGTCGAAAATGACGGGTGAATGCTTCTTCATATTGGCGAGACAGAGAAAGATGCGCTTCGCCTCATGGACGTCGCAGGTGCCGCCCTCGGCTTCGATCCGGCGGCACAAGAACTCGACCACCTCCGACTCCTGCGGGACGGCGCTGTTGCTCAGCGGTGGCATGTCCTCGATGAGCTTGCCGAAGCGGTCAGCCGCGCTGCCCATCTTGTAGGTCGCCTTGGCCTTCTCCTTCTTCTCCGTGCCCTGGACGGCCTTGAGGCGCTCCGGGTCGGCCTCGCGGTCCGGGATGAAGAGCGAGGCATTCCAGCGCACCACGAACGGCTTCACAGGCGGCAGGGCCCGGAGCGTGAGGTCGATGACATGAGCGTCATCCTCCTGGTGGGGCGTCATGGTCAGGATCACGTCGGGATCGCGGGCGAACACACCCGAGCCGCCGATGCGGTCGATGGCGTCCTTGCCTGCCTGGTTGCCCTTCGAGAAGTGGGCACCGAAGACCACGGCGGCGCCTGACTTGGCGGCCAGTTGTTCGACCTCGTTGAGCAGGCTGGCGATGTCGCCGGCGTCGTTCTCGTTGCGCGCTCCGAGGCCCTTGTAGATCGGGTCGATCAGGATCATGGCGTAGCCGGTGTCGCGGATGCGCCCGAGGATCTTCGGGATGAGCGCCGAAAAATCGGTGGCATGGCCGCGCAGGTTCCACAGGTCGAAGCCGGTGAAGTCGTCGATCCCCTTGGCCGCGGCAATGGATCGGATCCGGTATTGCAGCGCGAAGGCAGGGAGTTCGAAGTTGAGGTAGAGCGAACGACCGCGACGGGTCGTGAATCCCCACCACGGGCTTCCGGTCGAAACCGAGAGCATGAGGTCGATCAGGGACCAGCTCTTGCGTGCCTTCGACGGGCCGCCGAGGACCATCTTCGCCCCTTGGTGCAGCACGCCATCCACAAGCTGCGGCGGTTCGGCTTCCGGGTTTGCCATGAACGCATGGCCAGGCACGATGCGCGGCAGGTCTGACCCGGCGTGTGCCGCCTCCCACGCCGCCCATGATTCGGCACCGAATCCGGTGGCGAGCAGCGATTGGCGCCGAACCTCGCCATCGACGGTGCGCCAGCCGTCCGGGCAGCGCGACAACCGGCTCGGATTCCGGTTCTGGCGGTCCAGGTTGATCCCGGAGAACCACGACCAGATCACCTCGACCCGGCGGGCGTATTCCTTGGCGTCGGGTGCATCCACCCGGATCCACGCGTGCAGACTCTTGTTGCCCGAGTCGATCAGGGAAGCCACCGGCATGCCGCTGGCGAGAATGGCGTGGTATTGCTCTGCCTTGGGGATCGGTTTGCCGTCGCTGTCGCGGTCAAACTCGACCAGCACATGGCGGAACGCGGTGACATCCTCGTTGCGCGCACCGCCCTTGATCATCGGATTGATCCGGACGAACAAACCGAGCTTGGTGCCGAAGACGCGGTCGATGCCGCCCTTGGTCGCCACCTTCGCCTTCCACTCGGCGACGGTCATGGTGACCCCGCGCCGGGGCATCACCTCGCCGTCGTCCGACTCGGCGGCCGGGGCAATGGCGACGAGTTCGCCTTCCTGAAAGCAGGCGTCGAGGAGACGGACGAAGCCGTCATCAACCGGCACCGGCAGGGTTGCGGGTTTCGGTGCTGGCGCGGGTGCTGGATGGTGCGGTTTGTTCCCGAGGCCAACCGGCTCGCGGGCCGTCCGGTTGAACGCGGAGCGGATCGTGGTCCGTGCCTCGGATTCAGTCAGGCCGTCTGCCAGGGCACGGGCGAGCAGTTGCGACTCGGTGTCCTCGAACGAGTGACCGGCGTCACGAAATTGGCAGGTGGCGTCAAAGAGTTCGGCATTGCGCATGCCTTCGCTCGCGCCGCGCTGGAGGTATTCCAGCGTGCGGCGCGGCAAGGCCATGGACAGGCCGGGTGAACGATAGCGGGCCATGAAGTAGTCGGAAGTCAGCGGTTGGAAAAACAGGCATCGAGGAACTCACGCGCCTCCTCGAACGTGGCGGTTTCAGGGTGGGGATGGCCGCGGCGACGCAGCACGCGGACTTGCTTGGGCGTAGCGAGCCCGAGCTGGCGGCGGGTGATCAGCCGGTCGAGCAGCAACGAGGCGTGCCCCTTGCTGAGGATGGCGTTGGTATCGAGACCGAACCTTGCCAGCACATCGAGTTGCTTGGTGCTCGGTGCCTGCCCCTGCCATGCCATCGTCGGCACGAATTCCGCCAAGGCCGCCTCGTTGAGCGTCACGGCAAGCTCCAGGGGATCGAGCACACTGCCACGGCGGGCGCGGTTGGCACGGAGCCGTTCGGCTAGCGTGCGCGTCCGGTCAGCATTGACCGCCTCGCGGGCTTCTTCGAGGTCACCCTCTCCGCCGAGTTTCTCGGCGATGGCGCGGGCGTCTTCCTCGTCCTCGGCGATCAGGTGGGCCGGACTGACCAGGCTGTGTTCCTCCGCTTGCCAAAGGAAATCGAGCACCAGCAGGTGATCCTTGCCCGGCCACATCCGGGTGCCGCGACCGATGATCTGCGAATACAGCGAGCGCACCTTGGTCGGCCGCAGGCACACGACACAGTCGATGCTCGGCTCGTCATAACCTTCAGTGAGCAACATCGCGTTGGTAAGCACCCGCGTCTCGTCCCTCCGGAACCGTTCCAACGCGGCTTGCCGTTCGCTCGTCTGGCCATCGACGTGTTCGGCCAACAACCCGCGCTCGCGACAGAGTTGCGCGAACTGCTGCGACACCTTGATGAGCGGCAGGAACACGAGCGTCTTGCGGTGCCGGTGTTCGACCAATACGTCGGCGATCTGCTCCAGGTAGGGCTCCAGCGCGTGACCAAGGTCATCGGCGCTGTAATCGCCAGCCGTCGTGCGTACGCCACGAAGGTCCACCTTCAAGGGCACGGTCTTCACCCGGATCGGTGAAAGCCAGCCCTGCTTGATGAGGTCGAGCAGCGTGACCTCGCACGCAATGTTCTGGAAATAGCGGCCGAGGTTCCGCTTGTCGCCGCGGTCGGGTGTGGCTGTGACGCCCAGCACCTTCGCGTGATCGTGGAAATGACGCAGCGTGTTGAGATAGCTATCAGCGAGCGCGTGGTGTGCTTCATCGACGACCACGAGTCCGAAATGATCCCTCGGCCAACGCTCACGGCGTTTTTCACGCATGAGCGTCTGCACCGAGGCGACGACCACCGGCGCATCCAGCGACGCCCGGTCATCGCCCATCTCGACCTGCGCTTCGAGGCCAGTGGAACTGCGGAGCTTGTCCACCGCCTGGTTGATGAGTTCCTCGCGGTGGGCGAGGATCAACGTGCGCTGTGGCTGGATGTCGTCCGCCAGCCGGCTGAACAGGATCGTCTTGCCCGCACCCGTCGGCAGCACGCCGAGCTGGCGGTCGAACTCTTCGAATCCCGCGTGGATTTCCTTGAGCGCCTTGTGCTGATAGGCACGGAGGCCCATTTTCGAAGAGTCGCTCATACGCCCCTCCTTTCAGCGAGGCGCTTCTCTGCCTTTTGAAGCTGTTCCTTGACGGAAACAATGGCAGTGTCTTTCGCAGCATACTTCTCGTCGCAGTGGGAAACCTCCAGGATGTCGCTGAAGGAGAATCCGGCTTGCGCGAATCGACGGATGGCGAGTTTGCAGACTTCATCCACATTCAGCGGGCTGGGTGAATCGATCTTCACCTTCGCCCCGTTTGATTTCACCAAGTAAAAATACCTTTCCGGTGGCTGGGGCGGTTTTGGCACCGCCGGGTTTTCTCCAAACAACTCACTCTCGACGGCCCACATCACATAGTCGGCAGCTTCCTTGAGTTGATTGAGAGCGGCCTGCGGATCGAATGGTTCTTGTCCGGCCGACCACGCGAATCGAAGACTCATGGGTTCGGACACCTTGGAGGCAAAGAAGCCCGCCGCGCAAAGAGCGTCGTCCGCTGCCCGCAAGGTGTTGATCACCTCCACAATCAGATCGACATCCTTCTTGGTTAGGTTCTGCCGCATCGCCCACTGACCGATGCGAATCGCCACACTTTCGAATTTGGATTCAGAAGGGTTCATTCGATTTGCTGGGTGCGGGTTGATTGGAGTTGCTGTTGCCGGTGATCCACGCGGCGACCTTGTTGCGCTTGCGGCCGTTGTATTCCTCGACTGAGAGCCGGGCTTTGCCGGTGCGGCCGATCAGGTCGTCGGCGACGATCTCGACATCCTGCTCCGGAGTGACGGCCTCGCCGGTGGCGGCGCGGAACGCGTCGATCTTCCAGAACGCGGACGGGATGAAGACCAGGAAGTCGTAGAGGTAGCTGCCGGCATCGGTCCGCAGCTTCAACTCGATCATCTCGTGGTTGCTCTTGCTGAGGGTCTCGGTCGCATCGACGACTTCGACTTCATAGTCGCCCGGTTCGACATGGTCGGGGCGTTCGGTGGGGGTGTTGGCGTTGTATGAGGGCATGGTGGTTCAGTGTTTGGGGTTGGTTTGCTTGAGATAGGTGGTGGCGGAGGCGTGCTTGATCGCCTCCTCCGGGAAGGGCTTGTCGGCGGGCATCCGCTTGCTCCACAGGTCGCGGAACTTCGCGGCGGATAGATTCCCGTAGGCCGCGAGCACGGGGCCGAAGCCCATCGCGCCGATGTGGTGGCCGACCGTTTCGCAATCGACGAACTCGGATCCCTTGCGGGTGACGAGCCGCCACCCGGGGACGGTTCCGCCGGTCTTGAGGCGTTCGGTGGCGATCTTCTTCGCCCGTTCGCGGAAGTCGTCGAGGACGGCGCAGGCGGTTAGAAATCGCCCGAGCCTCTCCGGTTCGGACACCACGGCATCAAAATCGAAACCGGGATCGGCGGCTGGGAGTGTTTGAGCGACGATGGCGCGACGGGCGGTGCAGGTGTCGGCCTTGGCGCACCAGCCGCAGTATTCGCACGGCACCGGCTCCTTGCCCGGATCGTGGAAGGCCTGGATGACCGCCTCGACCAATTCGTGCGCCTGGTCGTAGGTGAATTTGCAGGTTTCGACCTCGCGCAGGTCGCAGAACAGCAGGTGACAGGTCCACTCGGAGGCGAAGTGCGCCTGCATCAGCCCGAGCGCGTAGGCCGCCATCTGCTCGCGGTAGTTCCGGCGCACGCCGGTCTTCAGGTCGAAGTGCATCAACCGGGCCGGGACGATGGCGTCGGCGGTGCCGCTCAACCCGAGCATCCGGGTCCGGCAGTCGTCCTCGCGGGCCAGCACCCGCTCGCGGCCGGCCATGGCCCGGACCATCGACACCGCCCATCCGACGGCGGCGATCTCGTCGGCCGTCAGCTTGTTGGCGATCACGAACCGCTCTTCGAGCCCGAGGAGCTCCGCCCGGAAGGCGGTGTCGAGCAAGGTGCCGCGCTCGGCGGCGGGACCGGCCACGGGATTGCTCTCGTAGCACGGGCACACCGCCAGCTTCGGCAGGTTGGATGGACGCAGCGCGCTCATGACGCCACCTCCTTCCGGTTCGCGGCGGCCCACTCGTTGACGGCGGCGACGAAGCGCTTCGGCTCGGCGAGCATCCGGGCGGCGTAGGCCGGGTCGAGGTTGTCGATGGACTCCAGCGGACCTTCGGCGGTGAACTTGAGCTGGCCGCGGGCGACGAGGAAATCGACCACGTCGGCCATGTCGGCGATGTTCTGGAAGGCGGCAAAGATCCGGTCGGTCAGGGTGGGGGTCGGTGCCTTTTCCGCTGGGACGGGAGATGGAGCCGGAGCCGCAGCTTCCGGCTTGGCGGCGACGGAGCCCCCCGACTCCGCCGCCGCGCCGAACACCGGGACCAGGGCCTCGACGGTGAACGGAAGCTTGTCCGGCAACCCATGGCGGTTTTTGGCGTCGAAGGCCGCCGTGTGGTTGGCGAAGAGCACCCGTTCCTTGCCGCCCACGCCGCGCAGCTTGCCGCTGTCCTTCTCGACGGTCCGGGTGACGTAGGTCGCGAACAGGACCACGTCGGCCCATTCCTTGAGCAGGGGAGCGACCTGCTTCGACAGCTTCAACTCGAACCGGTCGTAGCTGCCCGCTTGGTCCGGGGCCTCGAACTTGCGCACCGTGGCGTGCGCCAGGAAGACGACATGCATCCCTCGGGCGACCAGCGCCTCCAGCGACGAGAGGAAACGGGCGAACTCCTCGGCCAGCAGGACCCAGCCCTTGCCGTAGCCGAATTCCTCGATGCTCTCTTTGCTCGCCTTGCGGCACAGGTGCTCGGCAAGGCGCTTTTCCAGCCAGTCGGCCGTGTCGATGACCAGCGTCCGGAATCCGTGTTGCGTTGACGCAAGCTGGGCGACGGCGGCGGTGATTTCCTCCCAGGTGGCTGCGGAGTCGAAGCGGACGACATCGAGGTGGTGGGTGCCGCCTTCGGTGTCCAAGAAGACGGGGTCCGGTGTCTGACCGGCCAGCGTCGTCTTACCGACGCCCTCCGGGCCATAGATGACGACCTTCTGCGGTCGGGTGATCTTCCCCCGGCGTATCGCAAGGGAACGGGCGGCTGTGTTGGTGGTCTGTGGATTCATTGTGAATCAGTGTGTATGATTTGTATGACTCAGGGGCGAAAAAAGGGGTTTCCATCGGCCAGGAAGCGGCGGAGCGCCCGGTTGATGACGTTCGAGGCGGAAAGCTGGTGCTCGGCCGCGAACTGCTTCAGGTGCTTGAGATCCTCGGCTTGGATCCAAAAAGTCGTTGGAATTCCACGGTTTGCGGCGGTGGTCGCGCCGCGCTTGGGGGTTCGTTTGGCGGTTGGCATCTTGGGACTGGTCTTCATCGGCTGGGTGATTCAGTTCGTGTCTGAGAGGACCTCTATGTCATACACCGGAACCGGACAACTGGAAAATCGGACCCAGTTGCAAATTCCTACTTGCACCTAATAGGCGGGCCTCTTACATTCACCGCCAGTTCACACGTTATGAACGAGATCCCCACACCTGCCGGGCAGGAAAAACCACTGGAGCGCCGCGTCAAATCCGTGAATTTCACGGACCAGGCGCTCTACGACTTCGCGTCGCAGCGCGCCGACAACCTCTACGGAGGCAATTTCAGCGGCTACGTCACCGCGCTGATCGAGCGGGACCGCTCGATGGCCGAGTCCCGCAGGACCCTGCACGACCTGGAGGCGCAGATTCTCAAGATCATCGAGCCCTACGGCGGCCGGCTCGGGCAGGAATCTGACGCCTTTGATTTCGAGGTTCCCAGCCTTCAGGTGGTGATTGAGGCCCGGTCCCGCTTCCCGCGTGAGCGCCACCTTGAATACCAGCTTCTGAGCGCGATGCAGAAGATCTCGTTCATCTCGCCTCTCACGAAGATCATCGTGACCTATCCACCTGAAATCGCCGACGCTGAAAAGGAGCGCTTCCGCCAGTTCGAGACCGCCGGAATCGAAAACCTCCGCACCTGCGACCTGAACGAGATGGCCAAGTTCCTGGCCGCGCTGGCCCAACCCGGCGTGGACGAACTTGAGGAAGCATTGTTAGATCAGGAGAAAACCGATCCGATCCCGGAGCGTAAAGACCTGCCACACGCTTCCTGATCCATGCGCCATGTCCCACCCATCATCGACGGAGGTGTGTTGCCCGAGGGCATCCACGATCTTTCGTTGGATGAGGTGCGCGCCATGTTTGCGTCGTCCGGCGAGCGGGCAAAACTGCTGGATCGCTTCAACCAGTTCCTGCAGCGACTCCAAGAGTTCATCCCCGACATGGCGGTGACGCTCTACCTTGACGGCAGCTTCATCACCACATGGGAAGGTTGTCGCAACATCGACGTGATCTTGCAGGCACGCGACTTTGAAGGCGCGAAATCCGGATTCCTGAAAACGCTCGTGAGCGCCCGGTTGAAGCGTGAATTTGTCGATCTCTACAAGGTGATGTTGCGCGTTGCCGTGCCTGGCCTGCTGAATGACAAGGATTACTTCGACTGGTATCAGAATGTGAAAGCCGAAGAAGCCTGGCGCTTCGGAAACGAGATCAAGGCCCTTCGCAAGGGCATCATCCGCCTGAAATTATGATCCCACCCGGCGACAAGTTACCATGGCAGCAGTTGGTGGACCGCAAGGCCCGCGCTCTGATAGAACAGATTGCCGCCGCCCACGAATGGGTAAAGGTCCATGGCCAAGGCGATCCGGTGTTCTTTGAGGACATGACCGCGGACCAATTTCAGTGGCTCCGCGAGCTTTATGAAAACGAACTGCCACTGGCAAAGATGCTCGACGAATCCGACCTCGTTCTCGAACTGGAGGGACCCGCGTTGAAACTTGCGCATCCTCGCATTTCACTCGTCACCCGCACTTTCCAGCACGTCCAAAAACAGGTCAACAGCGTCGCCAAGACGATTGTCGGGCATCCGCCCAACAAGAAGCGCTTCCGGCTTTCCCAGGACATGGAACTCGGCTTCTGCGAGCTGGCGCGAAACCAGGGCCTTCGCTTCGGTTTTTCAATCCCCGATCCCCCTCCGTCGAGCGACAGCATTCTCGGCGAGAATGATCCTACCTTCATGGCCGTTCGCGATGCGGTATGCGCCATCCGCCAATTCAGCGTTTCCGTGGGCGAGGTCGAGGGTCAGGGAGAGAACGCGATTGCGGAACATGCCCGTGAGGTATTCCAGGATCCGCGGCTGAGGGATGCGGCATTGGTGGCGGTTAAGGAACTCGCCCCCACGCAGCGCGGAGGCGTTGCCACCGTCCGCGTTGGTGGCAAGGGCATCGAGGTCCCCAATGTCCGGCCGATGACCGTTTCCACACGCAAGAGCCTAGCTCACCTCGTGGTCGCCCCCGTGAGAGACGGCAAAGACTTCCAGGCGCGGGGCGAGATTCGCGAGATGGACCTCGATGCAAGGCGCTTCGATCTCAGGGGGATTACTGAGGGGCAGCAAAGCGACCTCCGCTGCGTCTATGGCAAGGACATCTCCGAGCCGGTGGCCAAGACATGGCTGGGCAGGCCGGCACTTGTGGAAGGCAAGATCGAGCGCGACCAGAACGGAAAGCCCCGCCTGCTCCAGATCACGAAAATGAAGGTTTCAGGACTCCCGGAGAGCGAGCAGTCGGAATTCGAGTTTTCCAGCCAGTAAATCACAGCCTGCCCCCGTATTTGTCCCACCCCATGTGCTGAAATTGACCACCGTTCTCCCGAGTTTTCGCCCCACCCAAGAAGAATCACCCGCATGCCCACGCTCAACTGGATCGGCAAGGATGCCGTCGTCAAACACCACCATGAAGTGCCCTTCCACCTGCTCAAGGATGTGCCGGATCTCGGCTCCGGTGATCCGGGCGCGGGCAATCTCGTCGTTCGCGGGGACAACTTGGTGGCGCTCAAGGCGCTGCTTCCCCATTACGCGGGCCAGGTGAAATGCGCCTGCATCGATCCGCCCTACAACACCGGCAACGAAGGCTGGGCCTACAACGACAACGTCAACAGCCCCGTCATCCGCGAATGGCTCGGCAAGGTCGTCGGCAAGGAGGGCGAAACCCTCGACCGTCACGACCGCTGGCTCTGCATGATGTATCCGCGGCTGGCGCTGTTGAAGCAGTTCTTGAGTGAGGATGGGTCAATCTGGATTCACATGGACGATTCCGAAATCGGCCTCTTGCGCGTGCTGATGGATGAAATCTTCGGCGCACATCGCTTCATCGCCTGCAACGTGTGGCAGAAACGATACTCGCGGGAGAATCGCGATGCCATCGGTGATGTTCACGAATACCTCTTGGTCTATGCGATGGACCCTGAGCGTTTCAAAGAAACGCGAAACCGGATCCCGCTGACAGAAGACCAAGCCAAGATTTACAAGAATCCTAATAATGATCCTAATGGACGGTGGCGCGGTATTCCAATGACGGCCCAAGGATTCCGGCCAAATCAAATGTATGAGATCACAAGTCCGAGTGGAGTCGTGCATACGCCGCCCGAGGGTAGATGCTGGTCAACTATTGAGCCAGAGTTCAAGAAGCTGGTTGCACAAGGTAGAATCTGGTTCGGGAAAGATGGCAAATCACAACCCAACATCATTCGATACCTGAGCGAAGTTGAGGGCTTCATACCCTGGACATGGTGGCCGCATGAAGAGGTCGGACACACTGATGAAGCCAAGAAGGAAATCCAATCAATATTCGGAACTCAAACCGCCTTCGACACTCCGAAGCCGACCCGTATCTCTGAACGCATCCTCCAAATCGCCACCAATCCCGGTGACCTTGTTCTCGACAGTTTCGCCGGCAGCGGCACAACCGGCCATGCGGTGCTCAAGTTGAACGCCGCCAACCCGGATCAGCCACCGCGCCGATTCATCATGGTCGAAGTAGAGGAGAAAGTCGCCACCGACGTCACCCGTGAGCGCGTCCGTCGCGTGGCGGAAGGCTACACCAATGCCAAAGGCGAAACCGTCGCGGGGCTTGGTGGTGGTTTCCGCTTCTGCGAATTGGGCGAGCCCCTGTTCGACGAATCCGGCCACATCCGCGAAACCGTCAGATTCGGCGAGTTGGCGCGGCACGTCTATTTCACCGAGACTGGCGAACCGCTGCCCCGTGAACGGGTGCCGAACACGCCCTTGCTCGGAGTTTGCAGGGGCGTTGCCGTCTATCTGCTGTTCAACGGCATTCTCGGCGACAAGTCGTCCAACGGCGGCAACGTCCTCACCCGCAAGGTGCTCGCCGCCCTGCCGCCATTCGATGGCCCGAAGGTCATCTACTGCGCCGGATGCCTGATCGGCGCGGAACGCCTCGCGGAGGAAGCCATCACCATCCGCCAAACCCCTTACGAGATCCGCGTGTCATGATCACCCTCAAGCCCTATCAAACCCGCGTGCTCGGCTCGCTGCGGGATTTTCTGCGCTGCGTTTCGGCACGCCGGTCTTTGCACGAAGCATTCCACGAGGTTCTCGTGAAGAATGGATTTCCGGAAGTGCCATATCTTCCGGTCGTGGCCGCGGGGCTTGGCTCGGACATGCCCTACGTCTGCCTGCGCGTGCCCACCGGCGGCGGCAAAACGCTGCTTGGCTGCCACGCCGTCGGCATCGCCAAGAACGATCTTCTCCAGGCGGAGCAAGCCATTGCACTGTGGCTGGTGCCGAGCCAAACGATTCTCGCCCAGACGGCTGACGCACTCCGCGATCCGCGCCACCCATACCGCCGCGCACTCGAAACCGCCTGCGCTGGGCCGGTGGAAGTCCTCACCATCGAGGAGGCGCTTTCGCTTTCACGCGGCATGGTCTTGGGCGGCACCGTCGTCATCGTCGCCACGATCCAGGCATTCCGCGCCGAGGATACCACCGGCCGCCGCGTCTATGCCCAGAATGGCGGCTTGGCCGAGCATTTCCTCAACCTGCCCGCCAGCCGTGCCGCCGACATGCTGCCCGGTCCGGACGGCAATCCGCTGCCCTCGCTCGTCAATCTGCTTCGCCTGCGCCGCCCCATCGTGATCGTGGACGAGGCGCACAACGCCCGCACGGAACTATCCTTCAGCACGCTCGGCAACGTGATGCCCTCCTGCATCATCGAGTTCACCGCCACCCCGGCCCGCAAGAAGATGCCGTCGAACGTGCTGCACTACGTTTCCGCCGCCGAACTCAAGGCCGCGGACATGGTGAAACTCCCGCTCAAGGTGGTCACGCGCCACCCGAGCCAGAAAGATCAGCTCTTGGGCGAGGCCATCACCCTGCGCTCCGATCTCGAACGCCTCGCCGCCGCCGAAGCCCAGGCCACCGGCGAGTATCTGCGGCCCATCCTGCTCATTCAGGCGGTGCGCGTGGATGATTGTGAGGATTTGCGCGAACGCCTCGTCACGGAATTCAACATCCCGAAGGATCAAATCAAGATCGCCACCGGCAAGATCGACGAACTGCCAAGCGCCGAGGAAATCCGCTCAGTCAGATGCCCGGTGCGCGTCATCATCACCGTGCAGAAACTCCGCGAAGGCTGGGATTGCCCCTTCGCCTACGTGCTGTGCAGCTTGCGCGAAACGCGGTCGTCCACCGCCATCGAGCAAATCGTCGGCCGTATCCTTCGCCTGCCCGGCGCGAAGTCGAAGCAACACCCGGATTTGAACTGCGCCTATGCGTTTTCCGTTTCCGACAACATCCACGAAGTCCTTGCCGAGTTGCGGGATGCGCTGGAGAGCAATGGTTTCACCACGGCGGAGGCGGAGCGCATAATCATGCCCATTTCACCCGGCGTCCTACCGCTCGGGGCCCAGCCGAAAACCATCACCCTCACACCGAATCAGGAGGTGGACATGCCAGCGGCCACCGCGCAAGTCGCCGCCCTCGGTGGCAAGGTGAAGCTGGATGGCAATACCGGTGCCATGACCATCATCGTACCTCTCGACAAGGACGAGGAAGACGCCTTGGTCGGCTGCGCTGTCACACCGGAAGCGAAAACGAAGATCAAGAGCGCCGTGGAATCCGTTCGCGAAGCGGAGCGTGCTTTCGGCGGCGGTAAACCGCGCCAGCCATCGCCCTACGAACTCGGCCAGGATTTCGTCGTGCCGCTTCTCTGCGTGGAAGAAGAGGGGGATCTTTTTGTTTTCGAGAGCACGTTTCTTCTGGAACACCCGTGGCGGCTCGGTCAAAAGGATGCCTCTCTATCAGATAGCTACAACCCACTCAAGCGCCCGACCGGCAAGGCGGGCATCATTGACGTGACCGAAAAGAACCGGATCACCACCGGTCTGATGGAAGATCACGAGGATTTCGTCGGCACGCTGCATCAACAGGTCATGGAACTCGGCGGCTCCGGCGATTGGACCATCGAAATGCTCATCGGCTGGCTCGACCGCCGCATCGACCATGCCGACATCCCCGCCGGTGAATCGGCCGTTTTCCTCCGCAAAGTGATCCAGGGCCTGATGGCAAGCCATGGCATCGAGGACGTGAGCCTTCTCGCACTCGACCGCCACCGCCTGCGCGAACAGATCGAATCCCGCATCCAGGCGCACCGGGAAAGCGAACGCAAAGCCGCCTTCACGCAATGGCTGCTGCCGGATTCGTCACTCGTCGTCACCGACGCGAAGACCATCAACTTCGCCGCCATGACCTACGATCCAGGCTGGCTCTACGAAGGCGGCTTCCAATTCAAGAAGCACTACTTCGGCAGCAAGCCCGGTGAATTGAAGGAAAAGCGGGCCGACGGCCAGCTCACCGAGGAATTCAAATGCGCCCAATACCTGGACGCCCACCCGGCGGTGAAGTTCTGGGCGCGCAACCTCTCACGACGCACCACATCCTTCCGTCTCCAGACATCCACCGACTGGTTCTATCCCGACTTCATCGCGATGCTCCACGATGGACGGATTCTTGCTGTGGAATACAAAGGCAAGCACTTGTCCAAAACCGACGACTCCATCGAAAAGAACGACATCGGCACGCTCTGGGAAAGCCGCAGCGATGGCAGATGCCTCTTCATCATGCCCAACGGCCCGGACCTGGAGGCGATTGGGAAGAAGATCCAGAACCTTTGACGCCATGAAGAAGATCAAAACACTCAACGTCGTGCTCTGCGGTCCAGGTGACGTCGCCAAGGAAATCCAGCTTGCCCGCAAAGTGATCGACGAATGGAACCTGCGCAATTGGGAGTCCCTGAATTGCGGTCTAAAGGCGTGCCATTGGGACACCGACTCCGTTCCTTCCATGGAAGATCGCGGGCAAGAAGTGATCAACCGACAACTCATCGACAAGGCCGACTTGCTCGTTGCCATCTTTTGGCGGCGACTCGGCTCTCCCACCGGACTCCACGAATCCGGGACCGTTGAGGAAATCAGGCGGGCACAGGCACGCGGAATCCCGATCCTCCTGTATTTCTCGGACATCGAAGACACGAGAGCGATTCCGAATTCCGACCAATGGGACATGCTTCAGGCATTTCGGGCACAGTCGCTTGTGGCCGGTCTGACGAGGACATTCCGCAGCCGCGATGATTTCAGGAAGAGATTCGGCGACCACCTGCACCTGAAAATCGGCGAACTCCTTGCGGGCAAGACAAAGTTGGCACCGAAGAAGCGGAAGCCTTCCATCCAGCAAACCGCCACGGGAAACTCAAACGTGCAACTGGCAGGAGACGGCAACACCGTGAACCTGAAAACGACATCTACCCGGACCCCGAAAATAGTGATCGCCCCGTCGCCCGGCCAACTGAGTCCGTCGGAACAGCGCCAGGTTGCCGAGTGGATCGAAGGGCTTTCCGTTCTGATGGAAACGGTTGAGGGCAAGACCACCAAAAAGGCAATGGGAGAACTCTGGAACCGTCTCAAGCATCAGTTTGGAGTCCAGAAATACGAGCAAATCGAGTCGGCAAGATTGCCGGATGTTAGAACATGGGTGCAGGTGGTGAGGAAGGATCTTGAGAGAAAGGCACAACGGCGTTCTCCGGATGTTCACGCGTCCGCACGGATCACGGCGATCAAGGCGCGGATGACGGAAATGGGGCGCAGCAATGCGGATTATTACCCGCAAATCGCCGCCCGTCTGAAAATGCGTCGTTTCACATCACTCAAGGATTTGTCCCCGAAGAATCTGGAGCGGGTTTACCAACTCGTCCTTCGGGACGCGAAGCGCCGTTGAGTTTCCAGTAGTGAAGAATTCAAAGACAGTTCAAACGATGACAACTTTGCCAGAATCCATCCTACGGGTTGACGGGACCCGGTCGTGCGTGCTATCCGTGGCCGGTTTCATGAAAATCTATCCGCTATCCCCGCTGGCGACTCTGGCCGTCATGTTGGTTAGTTCCGAACTTCGCGGCGAGGTGACCGCCAGCAGCCCGGTGCGAACCGCGCCGGTCGGAACCGAGGCTTCCATTCCCGATCCGATTTCGGACGGCACGCCTCAGCCGCCTCAGCCACCGGTCGAGAAACCCGATCTCCAGATCGAGAGCACGCAGGTCAAGCAATTGGACGTGGTGGAGCCGCCACCGATGCCGGGCCTGCCGCCGGTGGAAGGAACCATCACCCTCAAGGTCCATACGGTGGCCGATCCGGGGTTGCCGGACCCACCCCCGCCACTGCCGCCGCTGCCGGCCACCGACCCGCAGGTCTTGGAGCGGCTTGCGGAGATGAGCGCCAAATACAAGGAGACCCGGATATTGTTCCTTTCTGCCACCGTCTATGACCACAAGCGCACCTTGCTTCGCTGCTATCCCAGCGGCAACCACGGGAAGGAAATCAGCGCGTGGTCGAACCTCGACTTCAACCACTTTTGCGGTTTTGGCACCTTCGAGGCGAAGGGCGCGGACGGGGATGTCCGCAAATACGCCCTGCTCATGGGGATTGGCAACGAAAACACCGAGCGGCGGCAAGCGCTTCTGGCCACCAAGGGAATCGAATACGACGGCCCCGAAATCCCGGCCCTGCCCGACGACAAGCCCGCCTTCGTGATCGAGACGGAGAATCCCGACCTGGAGGGTGTCACGCTGCTGGAGGACCTGCACGCCCTCTATCGCGCCGAGGGCACGCGGATGGCCGAGGCGTGCGCGGCCCGCCAGAAGGCATACGAGGAGCGCAAGGCGCATCTGCTCGCCAATCCTCCCAAGCCGAAGGACGTGACGGTCCATTTCTGGAAACGGACCAAAGGGGATGAGAACACCAAGGAGGAAGGAGACCAGCCATGAAAGCATCGCTCGTTTGCACCGGACCATTCGCAGTGGTCGCCCTGCTGACCACCACCGTCGGCGGGGATCCCGCACCCCAACCGCAGCTTCAGTTCACCCAGGGACTTCAAGGCACCTTCAACGCCGATTGGGAGGGGGTGTCCGGCCGCACCTACTTCATGCAATTCTCGATGGACCTCCAGAGCTGGCACTATGCGCCCTTCATCCACTTCGGGGACGGTGGTCATCACCGGGGCATCGAGAGCGACGCGGAGAAGTTCTTCCTGCGCCTTCACTACGGCGACTTCCCCGGCATCGACAGCCTCGACGAGGCGATGAACGCCGACTTCGACGGCGACGGGCTTTCCAACATCTTCGAAGTCACCTTCGGCTACGATCCGTTCCAAACCACCTCGACCATCGACGGCCCGGACGCCTCGCTCGATCCGGACGGAGACGGGCTTGGAAACGCATCCGAGCAAGCGGCCGGCTCGGACCCGATGGCGAAGGACAACGGCCTGCTCAACCTTGAAGTTTCAGTCGATTGATTGCTCGCCATGTGCCGGATTTTCACACTTCTCGTTTGTTTCGCGGCTGTCTGTACCAGCCTCCCCGCCCAGACAATCCACGATGTCATCACTTCGCTTTCCGACCGGCAGCGGGTGCTGGTTCAGCGTGAACAAGTGCGGGCCCAGCTCCAGAACGAATACGCCAACTCCTCCGCACAGATCCCCGACGACTCCCCGATCAACTGGGTCGGCGTCGGGGCCAACCCCTCGGAGTCGGCAATCAACGCCCAGGGCGTGGCGATCCGGGTGGCGCTCGTCAATCAGGCCGTGGCGGAGTTTGACCGCATCGCTGCCTCCTACGCCAACGTCAGTGTCGGCGAACTGGAAGGCACTGGTCCGGCGGGGACAGTTGATTTTTTCCGGTCCGGGGATTTCCCGCCACTGCCTCGCGCCACGCCAGAGAACCACCAGGAAATCCTTCGCCAACTTGCACAGAGAATCCGTGCGCTGCGGGTAGTGCTCTGGCCCTCAGCGTTCGAGCGAACCAACTTCACCGGTTCCGGACACGCACGCGAAGACATTGAATACGACGGGAACAACAATCCCACCAAGGTTCTCGACGAGGAGGGCATGTCGCCGTTTTCGTGGCAGCCATCCTCCTTGGGGGCGTCCAACATCGACGGCGAGGAATCCACTACCTGGTTCCATGTCGGCGAAAGTGACACGTCGGCGATGACGGTGAGCGGCACTTACTACGAAGATCCTTCCTTCGATGAGGAGATGCCTGGACCACTAAGGGAGCAGTTTGTTAGCTTTTCGATGAACTATCCGAAGCGGGCTGTCGTGCGGGCCACCGCGCAAGGTGCCCAAGGGCTGCAGATCGGCGGCACAGTGAGGATTCTCAGCCGGAGCCGGTGGCATCAACTCTCGGTCGCGAATGCTCCTTCGCGGTTCAATCCTGCCAATGGGTCATTTGTCATCGAGGGCGGCGGAGCATCCGGTGATGTCGGCCTGTTCAGTTCGACTCCCGGAACGAGCATCAGCGGCTCTTGGGTCACCACCGCCAGCGGGGAAACGGAGGATGGGCCGTGGCTTGAAAAGCACTTCGTTGAAGACGGGTATGATTTCAATCAATCGACCGGATATAACCTAAAGGCAGCGAGCATGCTTGATCCAAGTCAGGCGGGCTATTCGGACGCTTACCACAAATCCTATCAAAAGAACTGGAGCATAGGCTGCCGGTTTTTCTCCCTGTTCCAGCCAGACTTCACCCGTGGCGTGGACGCAGCGTCCGCGAGAACCAAGCTGGACCAGGTCAACCGGGTGTTGGCCGACAACACGGTTGACGGAGCCTTGCTGCTGAGTCCGCGGCCGAACCTGCTCTTCGGAATCGACCTTGGTCCCGGCCTGAATGGTGCCGGTGGAGGATTGCTCACGGCCGGATCCATGCCCGACGCGCTGGAAAACGATTTTGGGGTTTCCTACACCGGATCGACCTACGGAATCGTCAGCGACATCGCGCCCGTGAGGCGCTTTGATTCCACCTACGCGCTGCGCCTGGCCGGCAGTTCCAACGATTACCACGTTGTCTATGAGAATAACCGTTCGACGCGCGCTCAGTCGCTGCCACAGTTGGCATGGCCGTATGACGACGAATACGCCCCCGGCGGCACGGCCTATGACCGGGAAACTCTCTACCGTGACTGGGATCGTCCGCGTCTCAAGCAGGTGGTCGGGCGCGACCTGATCGCCAATGTCACCTACAATTCGAACCACTACGGCGGTTACACGATCACGGTCTATCGTCGCCCCGAGAACGCATCCGCGCCAGTGCCCGGTCAGACGGTTTCCATCGACAGCCTTCCGGTGGTTCGCACCTGGACCGTCACCAAACCTGGAGCTGGTGCCACCGCCCACCCCACCGACCCGGAAAAGCTCCAAGTGGATGGAAATGCCAACGAGAAATTCGAGATTTCAGCGACACACCATCTGCCGAACAACGGGGCAGGTTGGGACGACTGGTACGATTACCACTACGCCCTCTGGGGCGGCACATGGACCACCGCGTGGTGGTGGTATTCGGAAGGCAACCACAAGTGGGTTCTCAAACTGTCCCAAGGCCAGCAAGAAAAGTGGCGCAAGGAGATCGGAATCGACACCACCAACCTTTCCCTCGATCCGTGGGTCTATGATTTCGAATACGCGTCCAAGATCAGCACCTTCCTCGACAACCAGCTCGTAGGGGAACTCACATCTGATACTCTTGATCCCTTCGGCGACGCTTCCTCGTCAGACTGGAGCTATGCCGCCGCCGGAAAAATCATTGTGGGAACGCCCGTGCCCGGAGACGTGGACGATCCCGCGTTCCGGTATGGCAAGCTCGCCGAAACGCTGGACATTGACTTCGACGGCGTGAAGCCCGACCTGCATGCCGAATGGGACGAGCACGGCATGCTCTCAACCATGAGTGAAGGGGCATGGCTGAGCGAGGGAGGACCCGATGGAAGCGCCTGGAAAATCACCCGCAAGTTCAACAATCAGACCATCGCCACCGACTGGTTCGAGTTCACTGGTTCCGCTTCGCTCAAACATTATGCCGCACCAGATGGCTCTTCGGTCACAAAGGGACACTCGTCAGTTGCGACCGCCGAAGTGGAGATGGGCACGCTTTCCACCGGCATGCCAGGCTTGCCGCACAAAGTGACTCGCTCCGACGGCACCGGAGCGACCTTTGCCTGGACCATCGCGGCGGACGGATCGGGCTCGCTCGTGGCCACGGAGGGATTGTTGTCCGGAGGCAGCATTTCGAGGGGAACCGAAGTCATCACCGACTGGAACGCACGCGGATTCACCATTGCTTCGAGCGAGAAACTCCTTTTGGGCGGCACCCTCAAGACGGTTGGGGCGGCTGTTCCGTCGGGAGAATTCACCGCCTGGGGCATGCCCAAGAAATGGAAGGATGATTTCTCCACTATCGCCACCGCTTGGACCTTCGACGGCAACCGTTCGCGCACAACTTCGGTAACCTCGCCGCTGGGGCTTACGACCGGATTGTCGAACTTCGACGTCCTTGATCGCCCCGGAGAGGTGGTTGCCAACGGCATCACCGCCACGCACACCTTCAGCTCACTGAATGCCACCACCGAATACTCGGGCACCGACATCCAGCAGGGGACTGAGGCTGAGGAAACCAGAGACCCGCTCGGCCGCTTGTTGACCTCAAATAGCACATGGAATGGTGTGGTGGACAATCTCGGGCTCGACCACGGTGCGTCCCTTCTGGAAGTGTCCCGCACAGTCGGTCCCTACGGCACCCACACCGCCAAAATATGGCAGAGCGATGGCACTCTGAAAATAGCGGACGGGGCCACGCTTCCCTTTGCCGGGCTTGGCGGGGCAGGACTCTCGGTGAGCAACGGCCTGCTGGTCACTCGCGCCGAAATTCTCAAGGACCAAGAGCAGGGCACCGGAGCCTTCGAGGAGACCCACACCGACGCCTTCGGCCGCCTGCGAAAGGTCGTAACCCCCTCGAAGTCCGGTGTCGGCACCGTCACCACTTCGATTGATTACTCGGATCCGAACTCGTCGCTGCGGCGGGTGATCACCACCGAGCCCACCGACCGGATTCTCATCACTGAAACGGATCCCTTCGACGGCGGCGGTGCGTTGACCCGCTCGGGCATCGACGTGAACGGCAACGGCTCGCTCGGAGCTTCCGACCGCTACACCGAGTCAGTCACCGAGGTTTCTGGCGGCAAGGTAGTGACCACCCTGAAGGTCACCGAAGATACTGGACTGCGCGAAGTGCTCAAATCCGAGTGGACGCCCTCTTCCGGCGTCACCGTCACCACCATCAACGGGAACGAGGAAACGATCACCAGCACGCCGAACCGCGCCACCAAGACCGTCACGACCACCTCATCCAAAGGCTGGACCCGCACCACCACTCTCAATTCCCTCGGTCTTCCCACCGGCAACACCCTCTCCGGCACAGGCATCCCGACTACCGGCCTAACCCCTGCGTGGCGGGCAGACGGATCGCTGGCGAGCGTCGAGTTGACCATCGGCGGCGAAACCCACAGCGCTGCTTTCCATCCTGACGGCAGGCTGTTCAGCCTGACGGCTCCGGGCCGGGGGAACATCCTCGGCGGCCACACCATCGCCAACGGCGTCGAAACGCTAACCGTCGATGGCGTCACGGTGACCAACAAGCTCAACGGTACTGAGACCGACATCAGTGGTGGGGACACCATCGGCCGGAACGAAACCGTCACCCCGCAGGGCGGAGGATTCAAACACACGGTTACCCCTGACGTCGGCGCACCTACCGACACCATCCTCAGCGCGGCATTCTCGCCGACCTCCAAGACCTACGCGGATAACTCGGGCGCGGACTATACCTACGACGGCGAATTGCTGAAATCCGTGACGCTCGCCCGTGATGAAGAGCTCGAATTGGAACTCGGATACTCCAACGATGGCGCGCAGGATCTCACCTCCGCCACCTGGCCGACCATCACCTCCGGCCCATTCACAATCCCGGGTCTGGCCCACGGATTCACCTACAACCGCTCGGGGCAGGTCAAGACGCTCACCGACCCGTCCGGCAGCCGCACGCTCGGCTACGAGAACGGGCGACTTGCTTCCACCGCATACACCGCCGGTCTCTTGCGCGGACACGAGGTCATCCGCGCCCGCGACACGACGGGGCGGAATACCGGCGCGACCATCAAGCGCGATGGAGCCGTCATTCACTCGGTCGAACGGGCACCGAACGGAGTGTCCGACCAAATCACCTCCCTGGCCAGCGGATCGGTCAAAGTCGTCCCGCTGCGCGACAATGCGGGCCGCATCACCGGCTTCCAGTGGGGCAATGCCGCAGGAAACTTCACCCCCGCCCTCACCCAGACTTGGGAACGTGGCGCGGGCGGGCGGATCGAATACGCGGGCTCGGATGTCCCTAATGCGCCATCATTCGACTACCTTCTCAATCCCGGAAACCCCGGCGAATCCTTCGACTCCCGGGGGCGTCGCCTGAAGTGCCAGACCGCTGGGGGCACCTGGACCTATCAATACGGCACGGCGGGTCAGCTCTTCTCCGCCACCCACCCGACGCTGGGCACCTTCCTCTATCATTTCGACGCCATCGGCCGCCGCACGCCCCAGTCCGATCCCGAAGGCGCCCACCCGAACAGGAACAACCTCCTCAATCAAACCACAGACTGGGAACACAGCCAGAGCAAGACGCTGAGGATCAACGCCGCCGCAGGGTCGGACCTCCGCCTTGAAATCGGACAGCTGACGCCCGAGGATTTCACCAACTTCGGTGGCAGCGTAACCCGCTCGATCCCCAGCCCCGGGAACAACGGTGGCTGGGTTCCGTGGCGCGCGCTCGCCACCCTTGCGGACCAGGGCGAAGGAGCGGGCAATCCCCCGGCCAACGCATACGCCAGTCCAGATGCCAAGGCGGAACAGCGGGGAGCCGTCTGGGTGCCGCCGGTCAACGAGACTCTCACCTACGATGCCGCAGGCAACCGCGAAAGCAGCGCCCAGTGGGATTACGGTTGGGATGCCAAGAACCAACTCGTCCGCGCCCGCACCAAGGACTTCGCCACCGCCCCGCAGGGATGGGACATCCGGTTCGTTTATGACGCCGAAGGCAGGCGTGTCCGCAAACACGTCATCGAACTGCGCGAGGGCGAGCGGGTCGCCGAAAAGGAAATTACCTTCGTCTGGGACGGCTGGGACCTCCTCTACGAACGCCACCAACTCCCCAGCGGCCTCACCACCCTCGAACGCAAATACCTCTGGGGACCGGACATTGCCGACGGCGCGGCAGGCGGCGCGGGCGGCCTGCTCCTCATCCAGGAAACCAAGGGCGACGTCACCCAGAAGATCATCCCGCTCTATGACGGCACCGGGCATGTCGTCGCGCTCACCAACCTCAACAAGGACCTGCTGGCCACCTACGCCTACGGACCCTTCGGCGAGAAGATCAGCGCCACAGGTTCACTGGCACAGTCGAACCCGTGGAGGTTCCAAACCAAGTATTTCGACGAGGAAACCGGTCTCTACTACTTCGGCCAACGCTACTACGATCCGATCACGGGCCAGTGGCTCAGCAGAGAACCCTTGGGAGAAAGCGAGTCAGTCAACCTGTATGCCCTAACCGGCAATGACCCGATCAACTTCGTGGATCGCCTCGGCCTCGCCAAAGTGGCCACCGACGGACGCGGGAACCTCACCACCTTCGGCAAGGCGTTGCTTGCCATCGCAAAAGATGATCCAGATGCCGCACGCAGCCTGTTGATGGCCGCGCAGGTGAACCGGGAAATGGCCGGCGCGAATGTCGGAGCGTTGATCGGGAACGGCGACGGCGGATCAATCACAAACGTTCTGAATGCCATCGAAAAGGTGGTTGGCGTGGCCCGTAGCGACGGACGCAATGAGTGGCGACGCATCGCCGCCGAAGCCGGGGCCGACCTTTACTTCGACGATGGCCGAGCCAGTCACGACGTCTGGGTGGACACTCTCTTCGCCGAATACGCCCCGGCCATCACGGCAAGTGCGGCTAGCGCCGCCACCTTCAACGCCGCGCGACGCGCTGCCAGCGACAAACTCACGGCCTTGCAGAACTCCCCCGGCTACAAGCTCCGCGAGATCGGCCTTGCCACCGCCGACCTGCCAATGCACCTCGGCGCGGCGCTTTTCAGCGGCGTTTTCGCTACCGACGTGACCACCGGCTCGGCGGTGACGTGGAACGGCTGGGGCAACGGCGGCTTCGGACTGGCGGAAGTGAGTCCGGGGGAACGCGCCTTCGCTGCAGCCATGGTGTTCCTGCCGGTTGGTCGGGCGGAAGGCGTCGCGGAAAACATAGTGAATGACGTGGCGAGAGCGAGCTTCCGGGCGGAGCGATCCTTCGCGGGAACCTCCATACGACCATGGGCCGCCAGCGGAAGCTTGCCATCTGGAATTGCCGAGAATTTTTTGGGTGGGCATGCCGAAAGAATTGTTCTGTCTGAACCGCTAGAACTAACTCGATTTCACGGTGGTTCCTCAGGAAAGATTGGGCGATGGCTTAGTGGCGATTTCTTTTCCAGCCGAGTTGCGGTGAGGCAGAGGCTCGCATTGAAACAAGAATGGGGCAATCGAATCTCAAAAATTACCAGTGTGAACCTTCCTGCGGGAACTGTCATTTGGAGAGGGAGGGCGGGTCCGCAGTTGCAGAAGAATGGGAAAATGCTTCGCGGCGGAGGCGATCAGATATGGATAGAGAGTGATATTGAAGCGTCATGGTTTTCCGAAACATTTCATTTCCGATGAACAATACACTTATCGAAATTGACCGGGAGATTTCCCACCTAGCTGAATCGTCGGAGTATCGCCGTGAGCAGAAAGTGTGGGCAGAGGAATCTCAGCTCAAGAACATGAGGCGAATGGCCACGAAAGCTCGCTCGTTGTTGCCAAAGGATGCACTTGATTTGATTCGAGTTGTATCAGACTCCGCTTCGCTAACATCAAAAATTCTTATTCTTGCAGAGAAGCTGTTTGAAGAAACAAAACGTGGCAGCCAATCGCGGAATCCATCCCAATAGGAAGGAAATACTTTCTCCAACAGGGATGAGTAACTCAAACTACAATCAGTGGCTTAAATTGGCCGCCAGATTACCGAAGGTCGGGCCTGAGAACTTTGATCGTGAATCGTTATGTCCTGAATGCTCCAACAGGAGTGTTAAATGGTTATATGTTGCCGATCAATCTAGTAGAGTAGGATACCTACTTGTATGGTGCCAAATTTGCGAGAAGGGCATTATTAATCCGGCCATAAAATACTAGCAATGCATCACGCTGCATAGGCGACCGAGGGATGACGGAACAGACTGCGGATGAGACCAGGGCTGCGCTGCGCCGATCTCATGACTTTCGAGATCTGGTGCTTCATCTCGGGAAGAGTCGGGGCCGGCGGCTGGTTGCGAAGCCGCACCTTGAGCGTGTTGTTGAGGTACTCGTCGGGGTTCAGTTCAGGGCTGTATGGGGGCAGGTAAAACAGCTCGATGCGATCGGCGCGATCCGCGAGCCATGCACGGACCGCCTTGGCCTTGTGCACTCGCAGGTTGTCGACGATGAGGAAGACCTTGCACTTCGAGTCCTTGATCAGCCGGCCGAGGAACTTCAGGAACAGATTCACCTTCAGGCCGCCCTTGTAGATCATGAAGCGGGCCTCACCGCGGTTGCTGATCGCCGAGATCATGCTCGTGCTCACCCGGCGGGCCAGACCCCGTGCCACCGGCGTTCTGCCCTTCGGTGCGTAGCCCCTTGCTCCGTGGTCCTGGTTGCTGACCCCGGTCTCGTCCCCCCACAGAATCCGGGCGTTCTCCGCCTTGGCCCGCCGCGCGATGGCCGGATACTCCCCGTCGATCCAGCGCCGCACGGCCTCCGGTTGCTGCTCGTAGGACCGGCGCTTCGGCCGCTGCGGCGTGAACCCCCACCGCTTCAGGTAATGACCCAGCGTGCGGACCGGAAGACGGATGCCGAACCGCTCCTGGATGAAGCGCCCGATGACCGGCCGCGTCCACAGTGCAAACGGCAACTTGAGTTGCTCCGGCGTCTTGTCGGTGATCGCCTTGACGACCACTTTCTCCTGCGCCTTCGAAAGCTTCCTGCACGTGCCGGCGGGCCTGCCACGCTTGAGCAACGCCAAGCCAGCACCGCCCTGCTCGACCCACAGGCGCCACCAGCGGCGCGAAGCCGCCACCGACACGTCGAGAGCCTCGGCGACCGCCGCATGGGTAACCCCACGGCGCCTCAATTCCACCGCCCGCACCCGCAGTTCATAGATCACTTCCGGCGATTCCTTCCGCACATCTCGCGTTGCCATGCCGGAACTTACCATCAGACCTCCAAAAAGCTAGTATTTTCTGACCGGATTAATAGAATATCGAGAGTAATAGTTCCGATTAATTTTCAGTTTGAATTCCTTCACGAGGTTGTTGCCGGCTCGGTCAATTTGCCTAAATTTTGTGAAGTTGAAATGAGTGATTGTTAAAATTTGCAGCTATGCTCTGTCTGCCGATTCTTTTCGTCAAGAAGGCAATTGAGCTGGTCGAGTTCAAGTGCGCTTCTTGTTCGCCCTGGAAGTAAATTCGCGCTTTGGCCATGATGATGACGCGCATGCTGGACTGTGTGAATCAACCTCATCCCTTCTATCCAATTGATCGGCGGGCGTTCGACGTGGATACTCGGGAATACTGGAAATGGAGGATACGCCAATGATCGACGAACTAAGGAGAAAATACGAGGCACTCTATGGACCTGAACCAGCACCGCCCAACGCAGTGGCTGAATTGGAAACCCGATTGGGGATACAAATGCCTGCTGACTTCAAGGAGATCGCGAGATTCTACTCTGGCGGATTCCTCGGCGGAAAAAGCTTGAACGCAGTCGCAAGTGGTGGAGGCGCTACAAACATCGGAGACGAAACCGAGCGCCTCCGCGTGGCGATTAACCTCCCCAAGAACATGGTGGTATTAGCAGAACCGGCGGCCAGTCTTATAGTTATGGAGTGTGCGGACAACAACGGGAAAGTGATCTGGGTTGATGCTACGGATGCTCCGAAACTTTCCGATCCAGCTAGCCTGCGATCTCCAGAGATTTGGGAAAGCTACTCCGCCTTTTTTGCAGCACTGCTCGCCGAAGAAGAAGAGGAGCGTGGTTGCGCATAGTCGGAACGGAAAATAGCCCGCATCCCCGGCGTCTTGCAGCCATGCGGAGCGTCAAAGAAAGTGAGAAGCACGACTCGTCCGATGATGCCTCCGCGAATCTGACACCTTCGCGCTTCCCCACAAGCCAGCGTTTCGTAGCATCTGCAGGTTCCAATATTAGTCGTGTCGATCAATCCCTACAACTCGCCTCAGTCGGCATCCACCTCCGACAAATTCGGCTGCCCTGATGTTCCTTTAGGATGGAGCGTCTCTTTCTGGCTTCTCGTGTTCGGCATTGCAATCGACGTCGGAATCGTCGCCAGCCGAGACACGACCGGAAGCGAGGTTGTGCTGTCTTCCGCGATGCCCATTCTTGCGCTGATCGCGCTATCCCAGATCCTTCTTGTCTTTGCGTTCAGGTGGGTCTTGTTCCGGTTGATCCTGCGCCGTCGGCCCCCTGGCGATTCCCGAGGTATCGTTCCGTTGGCTGGTGTGATCGTCATCTTCGCTATGGTTAAGCTCATCGAGTTTCAGGGATTCCGGCTGTGGTCGGTGTCCGGGGATACCGGAAAGTTCATCGTGTTCTTGATGCCCAGCCTCGTTCTGCTGGCGTTCATGTCGCCCGGGCGACTCGCCCGGTTTCAGGCAAGTGAATCGCATTGGAATGCTCGGGTAATAAACGGTGAGCCAATCGGATCTTGATCGGACTCACCAATCTGGCAGACAGGTGACGGATGAACGAGAACCTGAACCGCCGCATCTGCCCCCTGATTTCCGGGGAGTCGGGCTGCTGGCGGAGAGGGGCACGTATCCGCCCGAGATTCGCGACAGAATGCCCCGATTCCATGAGGATTCCAGAAATCCGAGGGTATCGCGAGGCATCTCCACGCGTAACCGATAGGAACCCCAAATGCACCAATGCCCATGAAATCGAATGAATACGCCCAGTCGGAAGAACCCCGACAGCTCCGCCACCGTGATCCTGGCGGATGGGACGACCGGGAGCGCGGCGGTTCCCGCGGGTGCCTCGACCGGCGAACGGGAGGCGGTGGAGCTGCGCGACGGGGACCCTGGGCGTTACGGCGGGAAGGGGGTGTTGCGGGCGGTGGCGAACATCCGGGGCGAGATCTCGGCGGCGCTTGTTGGGGTGGACGCCGGCGACCAGCGCGGGGTGGATGAGCGGATGATCGGGCTGGATGGCACGGGCAACAAGTCGCGGCTCGGGGCCAATGCCATCCTCGGGGTGTCGATGGCGGCGGCCCGCGCGGCGGCGGCGGCGGCGGGGCGGCCGCTCTATCGGTATCTGGGCGGCCCCGATGCCGCGTTGCTGCCCGTGCCGTGCCTCAACGTGATCAACGGCGGCAAGCACGCGGACAACACGCTGGATTTCCAGGAGTTCAAGATTGCGCCGCACAACGCGCCCAACTTCGCGGAGGCGATCCGCATGGCGGTCGAGACGTTTCACGAGCTGCGGGGCATCCTGCGCGACCGGCACCTCGGCACGGGCGTCGGGGACGAGGGTGGGTTCGCGCCCGACCTCGGCGACAACGAGGAGGCCGTGCACGTCATCCTCGAGGCGATCCAACAGGCCGGCTACCGGCCCGGGCACGACATCTCGCTGTGCCTCGACCCGGCGGCCAGCGAGATGTGGCAGGACGGGAGATATGTGTTCTTCAAGTCCAAGGCGGGGTCCAAGAGCACCGAGGAGATGATCGCCCTGTGGGAGTCCTGGCTCGCCCGCCATCCGATCATCCTGCTGGAGGACCCGCTCGGCGAGAAGGACTGGCCGGGGTGGGAGGCGATCACCCGCCGGGTCGGCTCCCGGATCGAGCTGGTCGGCGACGACCTGTTGTGCACCAACTCCGCCATCCTGCAGGAAGCCATCGATCGCAAGGTGGCGAACTCGATCCTGATCAAGCTCAACCAGATCGGGACGGTCACCGAGACCCTGGACTGCATGCAGTTGGCGCGGGAAAACGGCTACCGGTGCTACCTTTCCCACCGCAGCGGGGAGACCGAGGACACGTTCATCGCCGACCTCGTGGTGGCGACCGGGGCCGGGCACATCAAGACGGGTTCCGGATGCCGGAGCGAGCGGATCGCGAAGTTCAACCGGCTGCTGGCGATCGAGAAGGAACTCGGGGAGCGGGCCCGCTACGCCGGGACGGCCCGGGGCATTGGCTAGGCCGGATGCGGGCGGGGGTTGCCGATGCCGGTCCCGATGCGGGCCCCGACGTCGATTGCGATATCAGGGAGGGGGGGTGGTGGGGGGGCGGTTGATGAAGGGGGCGAGGAGTTCGAGGGGGAGGGGGATGATGGCGGTGGTGGCGTGCTCCTTGCCGATTTCGCTGATCGTCTGGAGGAAGCGGAGCTGGAGGGCGACCGGTTGGGCGGAGATCTTGCCGGCGGCCATGACGAGTTTTTCGGCGGCCTGGAACTCGCCCTCGGCGTTGATGACCTTGGCGCGGCGCTCGCGCTCGATCTCGGCCTGGCGGGCCATCGCGCGGCGCATCGTCTCGGGGAGCACGACGTCCTTGACCTCGACGGCGGTGACCTTGATCCCCCACGGGTCGGTCTGGCGGTCGATGATTTCCTGGAGGGTGTGGTTGATGCGGTCGCGCTGGGCGAGCAGTTCGTCGAGTTCGGACTGGCCGACGACGCTGCGCAGGGTGGTCTGGGCGATGAGCGAGGTGGCCTTGAGGAAGTCCTCGACCCGGATGATGGCGGCCTCGGGGTCGATGACGCGGAAGTAGAGCACCGCGTCGACGGTGACCGGCACGTTGTCGCGGGTCATCATTTCCTGGCGGGGGACGTCGATGGTGACCACGCGCAGGTCGACGCGGACCATGCGGTCGACGATCGGGATCAGGAAGATCAGGCCGGGGCCCTTGGCGCGGAGCAGCTTGCCGAGGCGGAAGACGACGCCGCGCTCGTATTCGCGCAGGATGCGGATGGCGAGCGGCAGGATGATCGCGCCGAGGACGAAGGCGGTGACCAGCCAGGAGGAGAGGTGGAGCAGGCGGGTGAGCGGGTCCATGGGGCGGATTCTATCGTTTTGGTTTGACCAGCAGGGTGAGTCCGTCGAGGCCGGTGATTTCCAACAGGTCTCCCTCGGCCGGGGGGCTGGTGGAGGTGGCGCGCCAGCGCTCGCCCTCGACGAAGACGTGGCAGTTGCGGCCGGCGACCGGGGCGAGGGCGGTGACGGACTTGCCGAGCAGCGTTTCGCGGCCGGCGCGGACCGGGAGCAGCTGGGCCCTGAGGCCCTTGCCGATGACGAACAGGAACAGGGCGGCGGTGAGCGCGGTGGCGGGGAGGATGAACGCGAGCGACAGGCGGAACGCGGGCAGGGGGCTGTCGAACAGCATCAGCGAGCCGAGGAAGAAGGCGACGATGCCGCCGACGGTCAGCACCCCGTGGCTGGGGGCGAAGACATCGGTGGCGAACAGGGCGACGGCGACGACGATCAGGGCGATGCCGGCGACGTTGACGGGGAGGACCGAGCCCATGTAGAGGGCGAGGATCAGGGCGATGGCGCCGACCACGCCGGGGAGGATGGCGCCGGGGTTGCTGAGTTCGCCGATGATGCCGTAGATGGCGACCAGCATCAGGATGAACATCACCTCGGGCCGCCAGATCACCTGGAAGACCTTCTCGCGGGTGTTCATCGGGATCTCGGTGACCGTGGCGGCGGCGGTGGCGAGCGCGCGGCCGGCGACCACCCGGCCGTCGAGCTGGCGCAGCAGCTCGGGCAGGTCGGCGGCGAGCAGGTCGACGACCTGTTTTTCGAGCGCCTCCTCGGAGGTGATCGAGGCGCTTTCCTTCACCGCGGCCTTCGCCCACTCGACGTTGCGGCCGCGCTTTTTGGCGATCGCCTCGATCGAGCTGACGGCGAAGTTCTCCAGCTTCTGCTTCATCGTCTCGTCGGGCACGTCGGTGCCGCCGAGCATCACCGGGTGCGCGGCGCCGATGCTGGTGTTCGGGGCCATCGCCGCGACGTCGGCCGCCAGCGTGATGAACACCCCGGCGCTGCCGGCGTTGGCCCCGGCCGGCGCGACGTAGACGACGGTGGGCACCCGCGCCCGATAGAACGCCTGGACGATCTGCTTGGTGGAATCGAGCAGGCCGCCGGGGGTGTCGAGCTCGATCACCAGGCACTGGGCGCCGGCGTCGGCGGCGGCGTCGAGCGCGCGGGCGATGAAGCCGGCGGTGGCGGGTCCGATCGGGCCGTTGACGCGGATCAGGCCGGCGTGGGCGGCGGCCGGCAGGTCGGGGGCGGCCGCCAGGACGAGCCCGGCGGCCACGCTGGCGAGCCATCGGTGCATGGTTCCTCCGATCGACAACATAGCGCGGGCGGGCGCGGAGGCAAGCGGGCCCTGGGCCGCATGCGCCACCCGGTTTCCTGCCGCGGCCCCCTGCGGCGCGGGGCCACCGGACGGCGCGCGAGGTGCCGGTTAGCGCCCGGCCATGCGGCGGTGGAGCACGGCCCGGGCGAGCAGTGCGGCGACCACCGCGGCGACCGGGGCGGCGATGGCGGCGGCGGCCCACAGCCACAGCCGGCGCGGGAGCGGCATGGCGGCGGCGAGCCGGATGACCGGCGGCGTGGCGCAGGCGCGGTCGAGCGGGTACTCCCAGACGAGGGTGCGCCCGCCGTCGCGGGTGGCGGTGGCGTTGTGGGCGGCGGCGGGGGCGGGCAGCGTGACCTGATAGACGAGGCGGTGGCCGGCGAGCCGCGAGCGGGGGACGGGCAGCAGGGAGCCGCCGAGGGCCGCGCGCGGGCGGACGGTGCGGGTCAGCTCGACGTGGCGGCCGCGGCGGCGGAAGTCGAGGGTGCCGGCGAGGTGGCGCGCCGGGGCGGGCAGGTGTTCCAGGCGCTCCCGGGACACGAGGTCGACGAGGGCCAGGGCGGACGGGAACGAGAGCTCGGCGTGGACGCGGGTGCGGTCGGCGTGCCCGGTCAGCTCGAGCGCCTCGAGCCGGATCCCGTCGCCGCCCAGCCAGCCGGCGAGCGCCTGGCGCAGCCGCTCGCGGCCGCCGTGGGCCGCGACCGCGGCGGTCGGCAACTGATAGGTCAGCGCGGCGTGGCCCGAGCCGTCGCGGCGGAGCGTGATCCGCTCGTCGCCGTCGATGCACGAGGCGGCGGCGAGGCAGGCGGCGAGGGCCGCCAGGGCGGGGGCGCGGCAGAGTCTGTTAGGCACGGGCGGGCGTGGGGCCGGGTCCTGTCATTCGCAGTCCGGCATGCCGGGCATGGCGTGCAGCGCGACGGTCGGAGGGCGTGGGATGACCGGTGGTTGGCGGGCTGAGCATGGGGGAGGGGTTGTGGGGGGCTCAAGGGTGGAGGGGATTGTCCGATCCTGCGTGCAGAGGGCGGGGAATGGGGCGCGGATTTCCTTCACGGTGGGGGAATTCCAGGCGATGCTGACCTCAACGAAAGCGGAAACGTAGTCCTTGCCGTGCTTCGTGATCGTTGACATACCGCCAGCCACTGGTCCTTGCCGGGGAGAATATCCGGGGGGAGATCGGAACCGGCCGACCGGTGGCGAGGCGGGGTTGCGTGGGGGAGTGTGCTGCAAGGCGCGGCTGGTGATCCAGCCGCGCTTTTGTTGGGAGGGATGGGGGCGGGGCGGCTGAGCGGGGGTGTGGGTTCCGGTGTGGGTTCTGGCTTGGCAGGGGGGCGGGCGGGTGTCGATGGTGGCCGGGTGAGGACGATCCTGGTGACGGGCGGCAACGGCGGGCTCGGGCGCGCGATCGGGCGCTGGTTCCTGGAGCACGAGCCGGAGGCGCGGGTGTGGCTGGGCGTGCGCGCGAGCCGGGCGGCGGCGGAGCAGCTGGCGGGCGGGCATGCGGGGCGCTGCCGGCTGCTTGACCTTGACGTCACGGAGCCGGCGGCGTGGGAGCGGGCGGTGGCGGAGGTCGTGGGGGCCGACGGGCGGCTCGACGTGCTGGTCAACAACGCGGGCGTGCATCGCGACCACCTGTTGGCGGCGATGCCGCCGGCGGCGTGGCGGGAGGTGATTGCGGTGAACCTCGACGCGGTTTTCCACGGCTGCCGGGCGGCGGTGGCGGTGATGATGCGGCAGCGCTCCGGCCGGATCATCAACATCGCCTCGGTGAGCGCGATCCAGGCGCCGCTCGGCCAGACGAACTACGCGGCGGCGAAGGCCGGGGTGGTCGCGTTCACCCGCACGCTGGCCAAGGAGGTGGCCCGCGCCGGCATCACCGTCAACGCGGTGCTGCCCGGGTTCATCGAGACCGAGGCGCTGGCCGGGATGGACGCCGAGGCGCGGCGGCAGGCGCAGCGGGCGGTGCCGATGCGCCGTTTCGGGCGGCCGGAGGAGGTCGCCGCGGTGGTCGGGTTTCTCGCTTGTCAGGATGCCGGGTATGTCACAGGGTCCGCCGTGAAGATCGACGGCGGGGTGTGCTGAGCAACGAAGCGCGAGAGTGTCCATGGTCACAGGAGCGGAACTCAGGCAGCGGATCAAGGAGGTGATGGTCGAGGAGTTGATGCTCGAGGCGGGGCCCGAGACGATCGGCGACCGCACGCCGATCTTCGGGGCCGGCGGGCTGGGGCTCGACTCGGTGGACGCGCTCCAGCTGGTGGTGGCGGTCGAGAAGCACTTCGGGCTGAAGATTGCCGATGCGCAGGCGGCCCAGGGGATCCTCGCGAGCGTGGAGGCGATCGCCCTGGAGATCGAGAAACAGGCGGCCTGAGGCACCCGGGCCGCATGAAGACCTGGCTGCTGTTCCTGTTCAAGCTGGCACTGACCGCCGGCTGCCTGTGGTGGGCGCTGTCCGGGGTCGACATCCACGCCACGGTCCTGAGCCGGCCGTGGGAACTCGACCCGGGCTGGCTGCTGCTCGGGATGGCGTTCGCCGGGCTGGCGGTGGTGCTCGGCGCGCTCCGCTGGCAGATCTTCCTCGCCGCCCAGAAGATCCACCTGCCGCTGCTGCGGGTGCTCGAGCTGACCCTGATCGGCGGCCTGTTCACGCTGCTCTCGGTGGGCAGCCTCGGCAGCGACGCCGCCCGCATCGTGCTGCTCAGCAGGCAGGAACCGCGGCGCAAGCTGGCGCTGACGGTATCGGTGCTGATGGACCACATGAGCGGGATGGTGGCGATGGCGCTGCTGTTCCTCGGGCTGACCGCCGGCCGGTTCGGCGCGCTCGAGGCCGAGAGCGGGCTCGGCCACGGGGTGCTGCAGTTTGCCTGGGTCTGCCTCGGCGGCGGCCTGGTGCTGATGGTGGTGCTGTTCGTGCTGATGAGCCCGTGGGGCCACCGCATCGTCCACCGCGACGGCCGCTGGCTCCACTGGGAGTGCATGCGCACGATCCCCGAGGCGTGGGACGTCTACCGGAGGAAGTGGCCGCATGTGCTGGCCGGGATCGCGGTCGCCGTGGCACTGCTGTTCGCCTATTACCTCACGTTCTGGGCCGGCCTGCGGGCGGTCGGCTGGCAGCTCGACCCGGGCAGCGTGTGCGCCGCCATGCCGGTGATCGACGCGATCAGCTCGATCCCGGTGTCGGTGGCCGGGATCGGCGTGCGCGAGAAGCTGTTCACGATCCTGTTAGGCGACCTCGCCGGGGTGGACGGCGCGGTGGCGGTGTCGGCGTCGCTGGTCGGCTTCATGCTGCACGCGTTCTGGGCGGCGGTGGGCGGGGTGGTCTTCCTGCGGCACCGGGGCGAGGTGGGCGCGGCGGAGGCCGGGGCGTCGCAGGCGTGAGGCGGGGGTGCGGGGCGGGGACCGGGGCGGGGCGTGCGGTTCGGGCTTGCAGCGTGGGGCGGGGGTCCGCACACCATCGGCCGTGCACCCGCAGGCCGCCACCGCCGCCGCGCTCCTCGCGCTGATCCGGGAGGAGCGGATCGTCGAGCTGCCGGACGGCTTTGCGGCGGGGGACGACCTGTTTGCGGCGGGGCTGGACTCGATGGCGGTGATGCAGCTGCTGGTGGCGGTGGGGGAGAAGTGGCAGGTGCGGCTGGGCGCGGCGGACGTCACGCGCGAGAACTTCGGCAGCGCGGCCGCGCTGGCGCGGCTGTTGGAACGGCGCGGGCGGGACGGTTAGGCCGGGGGGCGGCGGGTGGCGGGATATCGGCTTGCGGGGCGGCGGGTTGGCGGGCAAATGGTGGTGGAGCGGAGCAGGGCAGGCGATGAACACGGCGGCGCAAGGCATTCCCCGCGTGATCCTGGTGATGGGCGTGTCGGGGTCGGGCAAGACCGAGGTCGGGCGGCGGCTGGCCGGCGAGCTGGGGATGGAGTTCCTCGAGGGCGACGACCTGCACCCGCCGGAGAACATCGCGAAGATGGCCGCCGGCACGCCGCTGGGCGACGCCGACCGCGGCGGCTGGCTGGATGCGATCCGGGCGCGGATCGAGGGGGTGGCGGCCGCGGGGCGCGGGGTGGTCGTCGCGTGCTCGGCGCTCCGGCGGGTCTATCGGGAGCGGCTGCTGGGCGGGGTGGAGGGGGCGCGCATCGTGCACCTGGCGGGGGGCATCGAGGTGATCGGGCGGCGGCTGGCGGCGCGGCGCGGGCACTTCATGCCGGCGAGCCTGCTGCGCAGCCAGTTTGAGGCGCTGGAGGAGCCGGCGGCGGGCGAGCGGGCGATCGTGGTGGACGTGCGGGTGCCGGTTGCGGCGGTGGTTAGGGAGGTGCTGGCGCGGCTGGGGGCGGCTCAGCGCGGCTCGTCGCAGCGGTAGCAGACGAGCCGCTGCTGCATGGCGTCGGCGTGGAGGAGGATGCGGCCGGTGGCGGCGAGGTCGGCGGCGCGGAGCACGCGCAGCGCGGCGTGGTGGCGCGCGGCGTGGGGGAGCAGGGTGGCGAGCTGGTTGGGGGCGCGGCCGAGGCGTTGTTCGTCGAGGCAGTGCCCGCCGCGGCCGGGGGAGACGGCGAAGTAGCAGATGTCGGCCTCGACCAGGTCGTTGAAGAAGTGGGTGCCGAGCGAGACGTCCGGGATCAGCCCGTCGTGCATGGTGGCGATCTCGCCGAGCACGGTGACGCGGCAGATCTCGGCGAACGACACCGGCACGCCGAGGGCGGGCATCGAGGTGCCCCAGCGGCCCGGGCCGAGCAGCAGGATCGTGCGGGCGCCGGCGGCCTGCAGGGCGGCGGTCACGCGCCCGATCGCGCGTGCCACCGAGTAGCGGTCGGACATCGGCAGGCGCGCGTAGACCGCCGGCGGCACGAACACCAGCCAGTCGATCGCGCCGGTCATCCCGCCGCCGAGGATCGGGCCGTTGGAAGCGATGAGCTGGTCGGCGGCGGGCACTTCGGCGGGGAACTCGATCCGGCCGCCCTCGCCCATGATGCGGACCTGGAACGGGCGGCACTGGACGACGTTGACCTGGAAGCGGTCGCCGGCGAGGAAGTTGGCGGTGAACTCGACGTCGACCGGGTGGCGGTAGGCGCGGGCCAGCGTTTCCAACAGCTCGCGCATGACCGGCACGAAGCCGGTATCGGCGAGCAGGCGCCCGAAGTCGGGCGCCGCCGCCGGCCCCGGCTCGCTTGAGAACAGGGCGCAGCGGGCCTCGGGCAGCAGCGCCGCGAGCGCGGCGTAGTCGCGGCTGGCGAGCTGGTTGGCGGCGAGGTCGAGGACGTCGACGCGGCGCTGGGCGTAGCGCCACTCACGGTCGGGGCCGGCTTCCGGGCGCATCCGCGGGGCGTTGAGGGCGACCAGCCGGGTGTAGTCGTCGTCGGCGCGCTCGACGGCGCGGGTGCCGAGGCCGAAGACCAGGCGCAGGACGCCGGCCCGGGGGTCGATGTCGTGGTGCCAGACGAAGGGGTTGAACGAGAACCCGACGCCGGCGAGCTGGGGGAAGAACAGGCTGCCGTGCATCTCCCCGGAGACGCGCTGGACGAGCAGCGCCATCTGCTCGTCGCGGTCCATCAGTCCGCGGTCGAGGCGGTAGTGGATGCTGTCCGCGCCGAGGGTGCTGGCGTAGACGGTGCGGACGGCGGCGACGAAGGCGTCGAGGCGCTCGCCGGGCGAGCCCTGGTTGGCGCAGAAGACGCTCTCGTACTTGCCGGAGAATGCGTTGCCGTAGGAGTCCTCCAGCAGGCTGCTGGAGCGCACGATGATCGGCCACTGCCCGAAGTAGTCGAGCATCTCGCGGAACTGGTCGAGGACGTCGTCGGGGAAGCGGCCCTGGAGCATCCGGGGCCGGGCCTCGGCGGCGCAGTCCAGGCAGTCCTGGAGGCTGCCGGCGGCGGCCAGCCGGCGCAGCCGGTGGCGCGGCCACCAGCAGTCGTTGACGACCAGGTAGGTGTAGAACACGTCGGTGCCGATGAAGAACGAGTCGTGTTCCTCCAACAGCCCGGCCCAGCGGGGGTCGGCGCGGCGGAGGGCGGCGCGGGCGAGCAGCATGCCGAGCGACTTGCCGCCGATCAGGCCGGAGCCGATCATCCGGCGCATGATGCCGACGAGGTCGGCGAGGTCGAGGAACTCGGCGGCCAGTTCCGAGAGGCGTTCCTCGCGGGTGGCGACGACCTTGAGCAGGCGGGTTGTCCAGGCGGCGGCGGCGGGTGCGGCGGCGGGGTCGGCGGCGGCCTGTTCGAGCGCCTGCCGGGCCTGTTGGAACATCTCGGACCAGACGCCGGGGCGGCGGACCGGGAACGCGCGCCACGGCTGGCCGGCGCCGAGGCGGATGGCGGTCAGGGTGGCGCTGCTGGTGACCGGCACGAGGGCGTCGCCGACCCACTCGTGGACCATGTAGAGGGTGGGCGAGTGGCGCTCGAACACCTTGAGCGGCTGGAGGAACGAGCGGCCGTCGTGGCGGAACACCTCGAGCACGACCTGGGCGGTGCCGGTGATCGCGTCGAGCGCGTGCGCCGGGTGGCGGTCCTTGAGCAGGGCGAAGCAGGCCAGCGAGCGGATCGCGTAGACGTGGGGGCAGACGATCTGATAGAAGTTGGCGAGCATCCGGTCGCTGAACCAGTCGGCGGCGAGGTCGGAGAGGCAGTCGAAGACGAAGCAGGCGGGGCCGGGCCGGCCGTCGATCACGTCGAGGATGCCGGTGACGAAGCGCTCGAAGCCCGCGGCGGGGTCGACGTGGTGGACGGTGGCGGCGTCCGGCGGCAGCAGCGCGGGGTGGCGGGCGAAGCGGAAGTAGGCGGGTGCCGGCCGGTGGCGCGCGGCGGCGGCGGCGAACGCGGCGGCCCGCGGCTGGTAGGCGTCGATGCCGTCGACCAGCCACACCACGTTGTCGCCGGGCAGCAGGCCGTGGAGGAGGTCGTCGAGCGCGGGCGATCCGGTGCCGGGGGTGGCCGCGGGGCGGGTGGGCATGCGGTGGGGCGGGTGGGTTGGGGGCAGTGTGGCAGGGGTGGGGCCGGCAGTGGAAGCAAGATCGGGTGGGCGGGGGAGGGGGCGCCAGTTGGGGATGGACAAGCGGCGGGGATCGTGGAATGTCCTGCGCCGCCGCGGGGCGGGACGATCCGCCCGATGGCGCGCCGGCGGCGGCCGTGATGGGCCGGTTACCGCATTGAGCGGCGGCCACGGGGGAGCCGGCGCCGCGCAAACACACCACGCAAAGAGTATGGGAACGGTCCAGGAAGTGTTGGAGTCGGTGCGCAAGCGCAATCCGGGCGAGCCCGAGTTCCTGCAGGCGGTCACGGAGGTGTTCGAGGCGATCGAGCCGGTGATCGAGCGCCACCGGAAGTACCGCGACGGGCGGATTCTGGAGCGGATCGTCGAGCCGGAGCGCGCGATCCTGTTCCGGGTGCCGTGGCAGGACGACCGCGGCCAGGTACAGGTCAACCGCGGGTTCCGGATCCAGATGAACAGCGCGATCGGCCCCTACAAGGGGGGGCTGCGCTTCCACCCCACGGTGTCGCTGGGGCTGCTGAAGTTCCTCGCCTTCGAGCAGGTGTTCAAGAACTCGCTCACCACGCTGCCGATGGGCGGCGGCAAGGGCGGTTCCGACTTCGACCCGAAGGGCCGGTCCGACAGCGAGGTGATGCGCTTCTGCCAGTCGTTCATGACCGAGCTGTTCCGGCACGTGGGGCCGGACACCGACGTGCCGGCGGGCGACATCGGGGTCGGGGGGCGGGAGATCGGCTTCTTGTTCGGGCAGTACAAGCGGCTGGCGAACGAGTTCACCGGGGTGCTCACCGGCAAGGGGCTGAAGTGGGGCGGCTCGCTGGTCCGGCCGGAGGCGACCGGCTACGGCTGCGTGTACTTCGCGCAGGAGATGCTCGGGACGCGCGACGACACGATCGAGGGCAAGGTGTGCACGGTCTCGGGGGCGGGCAACGCGGCGCAGTTCACGATGCAGAAGCTGATCGAGTCGGGCGCGCGGGTGGTCTCGTTCTCGGACTCCAACGGGACGATCCACGACCCTGACGGCCTCGACGCGGAGAAGTTGGCGTGGCTGATGGCGCTCAAGAACGAGCGCCGCGGCCGGGTGCGCGAGTATGCCGAGCACTACAAGGGCGCGAGCTACCTGGAGAAACAGCGGCCGTGGTCGATCCCGTGCGACTGCGCGTTCCCGTGCGCGACGCAGAACGAGATCGACGGCGAGGACGCGCGCACGCTGTTAGACAACGGGTGCGCGCTGGTGGCGGAGGCGGCCAACATGCCGACCGAGCCGGAGGGGATCCACCAGTTCATCGAGCGCAAGATCCTCTACGGGCCGGGCAAGGCGGCGAACGCGGGCGGGGTGGCCACCTCGGGGCTCGAGATGTGCCAGAACTCGATGCGCCTGCCGTGGACCCGCGACGAGGTCGACCAGCGGCTGAAGACGATCATGGCGACGATCCACCGCACGGCGTGGGAGGCGGCGGCCGAGTATGGCGCGCCGGGCAACCTGGTGGTCGGCGCGAACATCGCCGGCTTCGCCAAGGTGGCCGACGCGATGCTCGACCAAGGGCTGGTGTGAGCAGCGCTTGATTCCCGGTTGCGGCCCCGCCGGCCGGCGGCATACTCGGCGCGGATGCGCGAGTGCGAGGTGCTGGTGGTCGGCGGCGGCAGCGCCGGGGTGGCGGCGGCGGTGGCGGCGGCCCGCGCCGGGGCGGCGGTGGTGCTGGTGGAGCGGGATGGCATGCTCGGCGGCGTGGGGACCGCCTCGCTGGTGCACACGTTTTGCGGGCTCTATCATCTGGCGGCGGACGGCCGGCCGCCGGAGCTGGCCAACGGCGGGCTGGCGGCCGAGCTGGCGGAGCGGATGGAGCGGGCGACCGGGCTGGGCCCGCAGCGGGCCGGGCGGTTGTGGTTCCTGCCGCAGCGGCCGGTCGAGTTCGCGCGGATTGCGGACGGGCTGGCGGCGGCGGAGCGCGGGCTCGAGGTGCGGTTTCACGCGGAGGTGGTGGCGGCGGGGCGGGACGGCGGCGGGTGGTCGGTGGAGTATGCGTGCCGGGGGCGGCGGGGGCGGGTTGGGGCGCGGGTGCTGGTGGACGCGAGCGGCGACGCGGTGCTGGCCGGGATGTTGGGGGCCGAGGCGCAGCGCACCGCGCCCGGCCGGCTGCAGCGGCCGGCTTACATCGTCGGGGTGGCCGGGGTGGCCGGGGGGCTGGGCGGCGACGACCGGCTGCGGCTGGCACAGCGGGTGGTGGCGGGGGTGCAGGCGGGGCGGCTGGGGGAGGCGGCGCTGGGGGCGTCGTTCCGGGCGAGCGGGCGGCCGGGCGAGGGGTTTCTAACGATCGACCTGGCGGCCGGGGGTGGGGCGTACGACCCGGCGGACGCGGGTTGCCTCTCGGGGCTTGAGCGGGCCGGGCGGCGGGTGGCCGGGGAGCTGGTGGAGTGGCTGCGGGGCGAGGAGCCCGGGTGGGGGGAGGCGTTCGTGGCGCAGTGGCCGGTGCGGGCCGGGGTGCGCGAGAGTGCGCGCTGGCGTGGGCGGCACGTGCTGACCGCGGCGGAGTGGTTGGCCGGGACCAGGCATGCGGATGATGTCGCGGTGGCGGCCTGGCCGATGGAGGTGCGCCGCGACAACCGCGGGCCGAAGCTGCGGTTTCCCGAGGGCGGGCGGCCGTGCGGGATCCCGGCGGGGTGCCTGCACGCGGCGGGGCTCGACGGCGTGTGGTGCGCCGGGCGCTGCATCTCGGTGGACGAGGACGTGCAGGCGTCGGTGCGGGTGATGGGAACCTGTTTTGCGACCGGCGAGGCGGCCGGCCGGGCGGCGGCCGAAGCGTGCCGGACGGCCGGCGGCCAGCCCGGGGGCGCGCATTGAGCGCGCCGGGCCGGGGCGCTGAGGGCGGCGGGCCGGGGCGGCGCAACTTTTCGCGACCCGCGGGGTTGAGATCGATGAAACCGGCCGCCTCGTCATGAACCAGCGCACCGACCAGCACGATCCCGGGACCGACCCGGTGTGGGAGTTGCTTGCCAAGAGCCCGCCGCCGCAGGCCGGGCCGATGTTCGTCCACAACGTGGTGCGCGCCGCCCGCCTCGCCGCCGCCGGCGGCCGGGGGCGCTGGTGGGCCGCGCCGCGGCTGCTCGGCGGCATCGCCGCGGCCGCGGCCGCAGTGGCGATCGCGTTCCTGGCATGGCAGGGGGCCAGGCCGGCGCGCGACCTTGCGGGGGTGGCGGACCCGGCGGCCGCGGCGGCCGAGTCGCTGGACGACCTCGAGGAGCTGGCCGGGGAGGAGTTGCTGTTGGAGGCGGCCGAGGACCTCTCGAAGTTCAGCGACGCCGAGCTGCTGGTGCTGCTCGGGTTCTAGCCCGGGTGAGGGTGTTGGTGGTCGAAGCGGGCGACCTGATCGAGGATGACGTCGGCGAGGCGGGGGTCGGTGCCGATGGCGTGGGAGTAGTGGAGGGACTTGCCGCGCAGGCGGTGGGGGTGGCTGCGGAACAGGCTGTCAGGGTCGGAGGCGGCCGGGATGCCGAGCAGGGAGGGGATGTCGTGGCGGGCATGGAGGCCGTCGGCGATGAAGAACGGGACGACGACGACGGTGTCGGTTGGGGCGAGCTGGTGCCAGTCGGCGATGAGGGGTGGTTCCTCCATGTAGGCGTCGATGACGGCGGCGTAGCCGGCGTTGGAGCGGCGGATATGGGCGACCTGGGCTTCGATGGCGGTGCGGGAGTTGGGGTTGCGGCGGGTGCCGTGGCCGGCGATGACGAGGGTGGTGCGTGCGGGCGGGGCGTCGGGGGCGGCCGCGGCGGCGTGGTGGAGCAGCAGGCTGGTCATTGCCGGGTGGCAGCCGACCGGGGCGCAGCAGTGGAGGGTTTTGTGGTGGGCGCGGGTGGTGGGGCCGGTGAGGCCCAGTTCGCTGGGGATGACGTCGCGGGTGAAGTGGCCCTCGCTGATGAACACCGGGACGAGGTAGAGTTCCGGCAGGTCGGTCAGGTGCCAGGCCGCGCGGATCGGCGGGTCTTCCTTCCAGAACACGCAGTGGACCGCCCCGAACAGCGAGCGGCGGCGGATTTCCCCGGCGTGGCGGTGGCACGGGGCCGCGGAGTCCGGGGCTTGCGTCGAGCCGTGGCCGACGAGGACCAGGGCGCTGTTGGGCTTGGGAGTGATCGGCACGAGCCGAAGGTGTGGGGATCGGGAGGATTGTCAACCGGGGGAGGCCGGGGCAGGCTGGGGGCATCGAAGAGCGAGCATTCCAGCGTGTGGGCCTGTGGCTGGATCCGACGCCCCGGCCGGGGCCGGAGAACATGGCGGTCGACGAGTGGCTGCTCGGCGCGGCGGCGGACGCCGGGATGACGCTGCTGCGGGTCTACCGCTGGCTGGGCGCGTGGGTCAGCTACGGGTATGCGCTGGATGCCGGGGAGGCGCAGCGGCAGTTCCCGGGCGCGGGCGTGCAGTTCGTGCGCCGCTGGACCGGCGGCGGGGTGGTCGACCACCGCGGCGATTGGACGTACACGCTGGCGATCCCGGCCGGCGAGCCGCTCGCCGGGCACACGGCGCCCGAGCGCTACCGCGCGATCCACGCCGCGCTGGCCGCCGCGCTCCGCGGCGCGGGGATCGCCGCCGCGCTGGCCGACGGCAGCGGCGTGACCGGCAGCCACGCGTGCTTCCGCAACCCGGTGTGTCACGACCTCATCGACCCGGCCGGTCGCAAGCTCGCCGGCGCCGGCCAACGCAAGGCGCGCAGCGGGGTGCTCCACCAGGGGAGCGTCGCCGTCGGATCCGGCGCGGAACTGGCCGCCCCGCTGGCCAACCACCTCGCCGAAGCCGTCACCCCCGTGGCCCTCGCGCCGCCGCCCGCGACGATCCAACAACTGGTGGCAGGCCGCTACGGCGCCGCGGGGTGGATGAGCCGGGGGAGCGGCACGGCGCCGCGATGCTGAAGCGGTTGGATGAAGTCCGGCGGGGCACCCCGCAACGCCCCGTCCCCACCCCCGGCAAGCGGGGGTGGGGGCGGGGCGGGCTGCTCGGATTGAACACCGACCGGGACCACCGATGACAGGCTGGGGACGGCTTGGGCATCCGCCATGCCGCAGCCCGGTGCTTTTTTCGCACCAAAGGCAATTGCCGAGGCGGTTCATTCCGCGTAGGCTCCACCCGTGAAGCAGACCAAAGGCAAGCCGCGGCGTCGCAGTGGGCGGCGGCCCGCCGAACCCGCCTCCGTGAGGATCAGCCCGCGCTTTCCCCATGCCACCGCCGCCCTGCTCGAGAAGGCATCGGCATTGCGGGGATTGACGGTCACGGGCTTCGTCCTCGAAGCGGCCCGGTCCGCCGCCGAGAAGGTGATCGCCGAGGAGACCCGCTGGCGGCTCGACGAGGCCGAAACGGATGCCATCCTGAAGCTGCTGGCCCATCCGCCCAAGCCGAACGCCGCCTCGCGGAAAGCCGCCGCCCTCGCCGCCGCAGATGTCACGATTCGCTCTTGAGCTGCTGGACGCCACCCACGACCGGGCGGCCTTCGCTTCGGGATCGGCCCCGCTGGACGCCTATCTGAAGCAAACCGCCCGTGGCCACACGGAGAAGGGCGTGATCTTGACGAGGGTCATGGTCCACGCCGGCGCCCAGCCACCGAAGCGGGTGCTCGGCTACTTCACTCTCACGCCATGCATGGTGGAGGCAGCCGGGTGGCCGGACGTGCCCAAGGGCCTTCCCAAGAACCCCGTGGGCGCCGTCCTGCTCGGGCGCCTGGCGGTCGACGTGTCGATGCAGCGACAGGGAATCGCCACCCGGCTGCTGGCGTTGGCCCGCCGCATCGCCTCGGATTCGCTCAACGCGGCGGGCGGGATCGGTCTGGTGGTCGATGCCGCGACGGAGGACCTCGCCGGATTCTACGAGAAGTTCGGCTTCCGCCCGGTTTCCGCAGCCACGCGACGCCTCTTCCTGCCGACCAGGTCGCTGGTGGAACCGGTGGATTGACCACGTGGCACATGCCCCGGCTTCTCGATCATTGCATCTGGAGCACCAAGGACTGCGCGCCGTGGATCGCGCGCGGGATCGAGGAGCGCGTGTGGGCGTATCCGGCCGGCATCGTGGTGGCGGATGCGATGAAGGCATGCGTTCGGGTGAGGCGCAGCGAGGTTCAGCCGCCGCTGACGCGGCGGGGTGATCGGAGGGGGCGCCATTCCGTGGGCTGAAGCCCACGGCTAACATGGTGAGGCCCCTACGGGGCCGGGTTCGGCGGCTGCGTTCGAATCTCGCTGCGCTCGAAAGTTCGGCAGTTCACCCCCCGCAACGCCCCGCCCCCACCCCCGGCAAGCAGGGGTGGGGGCGGGGCGGAGGGGGTGGGATTCGAACCCACGAGGACTTGCGCCCTGCCGGTTTTCAAGACCGGTAATTGGCCAGAAATGCGCCAATTCTTCGTTCGAGTAACCAACCAGTACACATTCCGCTTGCGTCTCGGCGCGCTTCGGCGCAACGTCTTGCGCATGGCAACGCGCAGGAAGAAACGCCCCGACCTAACACACTGTCGGGTCTCGCAGATCGCGCATCCGACCGCCCCGTGGCGGGTCAGCTGGCCGGTCGAACGCGACGGCCGGCAGACACGGATCCGCAAGAGCTTCGCCGACGAGAACGCGGCGTGGAAGTTCGCGGCGGACCGAGATCGCGAGATCGGCAACCACGGCGTCCGGTTCGGCGACATCCCGCCCGAGGTCCGGCGGGCCTTCGACGGATATCGGGATGCTGTCGCCGATCTGGCCAAGCAGGGGGTTGACGTGCCGCCGTTCGAGCAGCTGGTCACCAACGCGATCCATCGGGTCCGTCAGGATCACGAAAACGCCAAGCGGTTGCGCATCACGATCGCGGACGCGCTCGACCAGTTCCTTGACTACAAGAAGTCCCGCGTCGGGCAGCGCCAGTTCGCGGACCTGCGGGAGCGGCTGCGCCGATTCGCCCGCACGTTCGGCCAGCACCACGTCGACGCCGTGACGGCCCCCCAGATCGAGCGATGGCTCGCCGATCTGCGGTCGTCCAAGAACCCCGAAAAACTGCCGCAGCCGCCGCTGGTGTCGCCGCTGACGCGCCGCCACTTCCGGGCAGCACTCCACGCGTTCTTCGGCCACGGCAGCGCCCCTGCGCGGGGCTGGTGCGCCAGCAACCCGATCGCGGCCATCGAGCCGGAGCGGATCGAGGCGGTGGAGCCCCGGGCCTACACGGTCGCGGACGCCAAGAAGCTCCTGCAGTTGGCGCTGGACCAGAAGCCGAGCCTGCTGCCGGTCGTCGCGCTCCAACTGTTCTGCGGCCTGCGGGTCAGCGAGGCCCGCGAGGTCGACCTGAAGCTCGTGTTCGGCGGGGAAGGGGAGTTTCGGGTGACCGGCAAGACCGGCACCAGACTCGTCCCGCTGACCGACGCCGCGAAGTCGTGGCTCGAATCCCAGCCCCGGCGCACCGGCCGGGCGTGGGCGGGCGGTCCCGTCTGGCAGTTCGACGACGAGCTGGCGGAGCTGTTCGGGATCGCGGATGTCGAGCGGATCCACAACGGGCTGCGGCACTCGTTCATCAGCTACCGGACCGCCGAGTGCAGGGACGTGGCGCGGGTGGCCGACGAGTGCGGCAACAGCGCCACCGTGATCCAGAGCAGCTACCGGCAACTCGTCACGGGCGCCGACGCGGAGAAGTATTTTGCGATCCGGCCCGCCAAGAAGGGCAAGCCGCGCAACGTGACCGACATCGAGGACGGCCGGCGGAGCGCGTAACCGCAACTCGAACCCATAACTCACGCCATGCCAGCGCCAGCGAAGCGCCAGAACACCAAGAAGCGGGCCCGCAAGCTGCCCCCGCAACCAGCGCCCCCGGAGCCGGTCGACCGGGAGTTCGTCGAGGCTCTCGCCGAGTGGCGGGACCTGCGGTGCCGCATCGACGCGTTCAACGCCCGGTCGCCCGCCGTGCTGCAGCGGCTGGCACGCACGGTCGAGTGGTGGCCCGTCTGGACGGGACGCGGGCAGGTCCAGAACCGCGACCGCGACGCACTATTCGATGCGATCGAACTCGGACGCGACCTACCGATCCGCGACCATGACCACAAGCGCCCGGGCGACCCGCGCAAGAATCCGGACCTTGCCACCCCCATCAACGACGTTGCGCGACTCTCCCTGATGGTCGCGCAGACTGATCGGGCGCGGGGCCTACCTGTGGCCGGCGACCTGCCTGATCTGTCGAAGAAGACAGCGGCGAAGTGGGCCAGCTACTGCTGGAACCACAACTTCCTTGAGATGTTTCCCGATCCCGAGACGGAGCCGATGTGGTTCGAACTCGGGCGACATCGGGTTCACGGTGGGAGGGCACGAACGATCGGTGATCTATCGTCCGCGGAACGCAGCAGTGTGCGGAGTGAAATTCGCGACCGATTCATGCGTGCGATCAAGTCGCTGATCCGGTAGGTGTCGCTTCCGTAGTATTCGGGCGAATAATCCGGGGGAAATGGCGCACGTAGGCGCGCATGGTCGCGCCGAAATGGCCAAGAAACCACAACCCCGCAACGCCGCCAGCGAGGCAGAATCGCTGGATACTCGTGATCGCATGATGGCCGTCGCGGCTGACCTGATGCCGAACCTCGGGCTCCTGACGGTCCGGCAAGCGGCGGAGCTGCTGTCGATCTCGCGCCGGACGCTCGCCGAGCTGATCTCGACCCGGGAGATTGGGGTCGTGCGGATCGGCCGCGCCGTGAGGTTCGACGTCATGGACCTGCGCGACTTTATCCAGAAGCGGAAGGACCGGCCGGTCGGCTGGAAGTCGGCAACTCACTGAAAGCAGCGAGCCGCCCCCGGTGGATCGAGGACGGCCCTGCTGGCAAAGTCAGAAGCTGGCAGGACCATATCATCAGACCGGGGCGGGCGCAACCGAAAACGCCGCCATGACCATTTCCACCACCGCCGCCCCACGCGGGCGACGACGACCGCCGGACCCGCCACCTGACCGGGCCGCGATCGAGCTTGCCGGCAATGAGTTGTTGGCGTGCGCCGTTCACGGGCTGGTCGAGATCGACGAACCGCAACGGCTGCCATTGCCTTGGCATGAATCCGTCGCCCTTGCATGCAACGAACTCCGAGACGCTGGCGAGCCGTTGGACGGCGTTTCGATCCTCGAACGGTTGGCCGCCGATGGTGCGCCGCCCGACCGGCAGCTCGCGTTCCTGAACTGGCTCCAAGTGCCCGCCACCCTGCTGGTCAAGTACTACGGCCCCGATGGCGGGTGGGATCCGGTGCGGCTCCGCGATGCAGTCTACCGATGGTCGGCGGGCGCCCGCGACGCGCTGCTCGTCGAGGCCGCAGCCGCCAAGCTGCGGCGCGGCCAGTTCCCGGCGGATGAGATCGCACGCCTTAAAGGAAACCCACAATGAGCCTCTATCAGAACGACGGCCGACCGACCGTCAACTTCGACCCCGGCGAAATCGCCGCCGCCGACTCCGCGATCGACCGAGAGGTCGAGTCCCGGCAGGTCCGGTCGGTGTTCGACCGCCGCCCTCATGGTGACTCCCCGCTGCCCGAGATTGCAGAGGCGAAGGAACGCGAGGCGCGGGATCGGCTGCTGACCGCCCTCGAAGCTCGCCGGTTCGACTTCGGTAGGGTTCCCGACCCGCCGCCGGCACGATTTCGACTGGCGGGGCGCACCATCGCGACCCCCGGCAACATCGTCGCCATCCAAGCCGGCGTGAAGGCCGGCAAGACGGCCGTCGTGGGGGCGATCCTCGGGGCCGTCGTGAAGGGCGACTTCCAAGGCGGCGACAACCTCGGATTCGAGTCCGAGAACCCTGACGGGAGGGCGGTGCTCCACTTGGACACCGAGCAGAGCCGTTTCGATGCCGACCGGGTGATCCGGCGTGCTCTCGAACGGGCCGACCACCACCTGCCGCCGCCAGACTGGTTGATGTCGTTCGCGATAGCCGACCTCGATATCCAGGACCGCCGCCGGGCGCTGCCGTTACTCATGGAGCAGGCTGCTGAGACTTGCGGCGGGGTGCACTCGGTGATCCTCGACGGGGTCGGGGACCTGCTGCTGTCGCTCAACGACGAGGAAGGTGCGTTCGAACTGGTTGCCGAGCTGCACCGGCTCGCGATCCTGCACGACTGCCCGATCGGGACGGTGCTTCACGAAAATCCCGGCAGCGAAACCGGCAAGACTCGTGGCCATCTTGGATCGCAACTCGAGCGCAAGGCCGAGACGAACCTGAGGCTCGTCAAGGACGCGGATGGCGTGACGACCATCTACACCGAGCGGAGCCGGCACTGCCACATCCCCCGCGACCTCGGGGTGTGTTTCGAGTGGTCCGACGAGGCCGGCATGCACCTGTCGTGCGGGACGGCCCGGCAGCGCAAGATGGAGGCGAAGCGGGCCGCGATGGTCGAGGAATCCGAGCGAGTTATGGAACCCGGCGAGTCGATGCGGTTCACAGATCTGGTGGACGCCATCAAGGGGGGGGCTGGAACTCGGGGACCGGGCCGCGAAGAGCCGGATCAAAGCGTGGCGGAACGAGGGCATCATCGTCAAACATGAGAGCGGAAACTACAGCCTGTTGGGGCGTTAGGTGCACTGGTGCACAAAAGGTGCATTTTCAGTGCACTGCACCACTCGCGGGGAGGTTGGTGCACGAGTGCACCCGCCTATATAGGAGGCGGTGCACCGTGCACCACCTCGCTGACCGGAATCGACACCCCGGAGCGTCATGAACGACCAGTCCGTCGAATCGATCCGCGTCCTGCTCGACCCGGCGACCGCCGAGAGGATCCGCGACGCGCTCGGGCCGCATCCCGCCGCGCTCGCGGTGATCGGCGCAGCCAGCTACCCTGACGCAGATCGGCTCGCCGTGTGGATGGTGCCGACGACCATCGATCGGGCGAACGTCGCCGTCCGACTGGCGACCGGCCGTGCCGACGACCCGAAACCGCCGCGACGCCGCCGCGTTCGCGCCACCGCGCCCGCAGCCGCGCCGGACGACAGGTGTGCGCCCGAACATCCAGACGATGCGTCTGACGCGCCAGCGGCGACGACAGGCGGTCAGTTGCGCGGCCGGTTCGCCGCCGTCGAGACCCGCGAAGGCGTCGCCGCCACCGGTCGCCATTGGAAGCTCTGGATCGCGACCATCTCGACGCCCGCCGGCCTGGTCGCCGCCGCCACGTTCTCGACCCGGCTCGGCGACGTCCTCGATTCGCTCGCCCCCGGCACGCCGGTCCGGTTCTCGACCAGCGAGACCGATCGCGGGCTGCGCCTTGAAACCCTCGAACCCGAACACATCACGCGATGAACGATCAACCCGATGTTGCCGCCCTGCGCCGCGAGCGCGACCAGGCGATCGCCCGGCTGCGGGCCCTCGTCGACGCGTGGTTCAGCTGGTGGGCCGCCGGCCGACTGTCGGGCATCGATGGATTCCCGACCGCGCTGCGGGAAGCACGTGCACTACTCGATCGGACCGACGATCAATCTATCAGAAACACAAGACCATGAAACCAACCGAGCGGATCCGCGTCAGATACACCGGCGAGGACTTCAAGATCGATTTGTCGGTGCCGATCCGGCCGCGAACCACCACGCCCGATGGGCCGTCGCGCCTGCCGGCCGGCGAGCCGGCCAGCGAGACCGCAAACGACCGTGTCGATTCGCCGCCACGAGTTGGGGATTGTCAGGCCGAACTCGGGATGATTTCGTGAGCTGTCATGGGTCCGCTTCTGGTAGTCACTCTGTATGGAACCGCACTTGCGACCCTCACCGACGAGGCTGCCCGCAGCACGTTTGGTTGGGAACCACCCCTTGCATGGGCCGTCTGGGTTGTGGCATTCGCGCTGTCGTTCGTCCCGATCCTGCGGACTGTCCTCGCCGCCGCCTGTCTGGTAGCGATAGTCCCATGGTGGGCCGCGATCCCGATCGCCTGCCTCGCCAGCGTTCTTCGACGCACACTCTGGCGAGCCACACTGCCGAAACCAACCACGGCGCATGATGATCAGTTATCGATGGTGCCGGTCGACCCTCGAACCAACTTGCCCGCCACAACCTACACGATCGCTTCCGGAAATCAGGCCGAGCTCGCCAAGGCGATGGGGCGGAAGTTCGACAGCAAGCGCAGGAACGGATGATCGGCCCGGTGACCCGTCGATCCCGAACGACGCCACGTCGCGCCGTGGGCCGCGCCACCGAGCTGGGCCAACGACCACCACAGCGCCGATTCGGGCGCCACACGGGCCATCGTCGCGCCACCTGACCCCATCCCCCCCCATCTGCGGGGTCCCTGAGGCGGTCTAGACCGGGGGTTTGCGCCCACCCGCGTCCAAATCCGATGAAATCGACGTTTTCGCGCTTCCCACTATTCGCGGGCGCCCCGGACCGCATCGATTGGCGGGGAAACCCTCTGATCGCAGGCTCGGGGGGCCGCCGAGAGGGGTCCGGCGGATCCCCCGCGACATGGGAAGTGGGCGACCCGCGACCGTGACCAATTTTTCATCGACATTCCGGTCGGACATGTTCATAAATGCGCAGTTCGTTCGATCAGTATGGGTATGAACACCACTGCCGCACCACGAGCACCGGAAGACGTGCTCCACGCCGCCGTCGAGTCGATGACGGCCGCGCTCTCGAGCCTCGAGCAGCTCGCGACGTCGAGCCTCGAACAGGCACATAACCTCGTCGGTCCCGCCTTGCGCGAGTTCGGATCGGCGATCAGCCGGCTTGCCGGGAAGGTGGAGAGCATCACCGCCGAGGTTCCGGGCCCTCCTGCCGGCCCGGTGCCGGTCGCCGCCGACGCCGCCCGCAAGATCGGCTCGACCCCGCTGGTCGTCGCGCAATCCCCGAAATCATCTCCGGGCCCCGCGCCGGCCGCTGCGGGTGCGGTCTCGCCCTCGAAACCGGCCCCGGCGGTCGCCACGATCCCGGCGCCACGGACGATGCTCCGCAGCGAGTTCAACAAACTCCCGGTCGCTCAGCAGAACTCGTTCATGCGCGCTGGCGGTCGATTGCTCGACCCCGGCCAGACACCGCCGGCCGCGCTGCCGAAGGTCATGAGCCGCGCCGCGTTCAATCGTCTCAGCGTCGCCGACCAGAATCGTCTGATGCGCAACGGCGGGAAACTGACCGACTAACATCCTTCTATCAGACCATGCCCGCCAGACCACGACCAACCCCGCACCCGACCGGCAGCCCCCGACCGATTCGATTCGGCGGCAAGGGCCGATGATCGGACCTCTATCAGACCGAACCAAGACCGAGACCATGAAACCGTCGAAGACCATCGAAGCCGAGATCAGGAACCTCCACCACCGCCACCCGAACGAGTGGGCGCTCTTCCACGGGCACCGGGAGGCGGTCGAGATGCTCGCCGTCCAGCGCGAGCGAGTTTGCCGCGAGATTCGGACCCACGTGCGTCCGCCCGCCAGCCACGAGACGCTGCGCGGGCTGGTCGCCAGCACGCTGGAGGATCATCGCGACCTTCCGAACGCCGAGTCGACCTACCGGCTGGCCGGGTTGCTCGCGGCCGTCGAGGCCGATCCCGCTTTTCCGGCCGCCGTGAAGTTGTTCTCGCCGCTCTACGAGAAACTCGCCGACGCCCGTGCCGCCGAGGGTGCCGAGCTCGCGAAGCTCGAGGCCGAGCGTAGCCGGCTCGCCGAACAACGTCGCCGCGCCGAAGAGGAACTCGAGCGCCGGGTCGCGGAGGCGCGGAAGCCGGTCGAGGGTATCGTCGGCAGAATGCGATCGCTCGGCGAGCGGATCGCGCAGCTGACGAGCTGAGGAAAATTTCGGGCCCGAGCGGGCTCGCTCACCGCGCCCCGGCCGGCTTGGTCTCCGGTCGGGGCGCACCTTTCCGATGCCGATGATCGCTCCCATGGACACCCCCGCGATCGATCGCGCGGTCTCGATGTTGCACCAGATCTTGCCCTGCCTGCTCGACGACCCGAACCCGCGCTTGGCGCTCGCGTGCCTCGCGGTCGCGGTCGGGCTGACGGCCGACAACGAGACGACCATGACCGACATCGGCCGCCGGCACGGAATCAGCAAGGCTGGAGTCTCGAAGCGCGTCGTCGGGATCCGCCGCCTGCTCGACCTGCCGCCGAGCCGCCAATCGATGGCCGCCCGCCGGGACGTGATCGAGGCGTCGAGCCGCTGACGCGTCGCGGGGCGTCGACCGGGATCGGGACCCCGGCGGGCGCGGCGCGATCCAACGGGGCGGCGGGTCGTCGACGTGGGCGCGGCGCGCACCTCGAGGTGGATCCCCGTTGGGTCGTCGCGGTCTTCTCCAACAGATCACATCGGCGCGGGCATGTCGCGTGATCGCATGTCGATCGCCTCAGGCACGATGCACGCCCGGAGGCGAATCGGGGTGCCGGCGATGGCCGAGATGGGGTCTCGTGGGGGCATCGACCCGGGATTCCGCCGCCAGCCAAGTACACATTAAGTACACATTCTCGGCCGCATTTTGGGGCATTTGGGCGCATTTTGTCGCACCTGCGGGATTTGCCCATTTCCGCCCGAAATGCCCCGTAACTCTTTGATTCCGTAGGGATTACGGTGGCGGAGGGGGTGGGATTCGAACCCACGAGGGCTTGCGCCCTGCCGGTTTTCAAGACCGGTGCGATCGACCGCTCTGCCACCCCTCCGGGGTGGGGTGAGGATCGGCTGTCGGGGGCGGGGCAGCAAGCAAAAGCGGGGCCGGGGGGGGCGGGGGCCCGGGGCCAGGAACCGCGGCTGGCGCCGGAGGGGGGGGAGGCCGGGGGGGCTCGGCATTGGGAAGTCGAGCCACGGGCTGCCGGCGGGGTCAATCGTAGTGGAGGATGGCGGTGGCGGTGCAGGGGGTGTTGGAGCGGAAGCGGATCCAGCAGGGGGAGAAGGCGGGGGGGAAGTCATGGGTGGCGGCGGCGGGGGGAGCGACGCTGAAGGACTGATAGAGCGTCCAGCGGCCGTCGCCGGCGGCGTCGACCTCGGCGGTGAGGGTGGCGGGGGCGTCAGTTTCCAGGGTGAGCGACTTGCGGTCGTAGGCGGTCATGAGGTAGGGGTCGGACGGGGTGTCGGCGGCGACCTGGGTGCGGTGCCACGGGCCGCCGGTGCCGCGGGGCTTGCCGAGCTGCCAGAGGTCGTCGATGGCGCCGGCCCAGAGGGCGGTTAGGGCGTCGTCGGAGGGGATGACGTGGGGGTTGCCGGGCGGCGGGCTGGCGGCGACGCCGGAGAGGACGAGCAGGCCGCGGAACGAGCAGTAGTCGTGGACGAGGCGGTTGTGGGTGGCGACCGGGCGGATGCCGGCGAAGCCGCCGGCGTTGTCGGCGGGCAGCTCGTAGAACGTGCCGTGGGCGTTGAGCAGGTCGCGCTCGGTGACGACCTCGCGGATCGCGCGGCTGGAGCCGAGCGGGTGGCGGTCGAGGGCGGGGTCGCCCTTGGGCAGGCGCCAGCGGCGGCCGGCGTCGTCGGTGACCAGCACCGAGGCGGCGTCGACGGTTAGAACGGGTGCGGGGATGGCGGTGTTGCGTTGCGTGAACTCGTGGGCGGCGGGGTCGGCGGTGCGGCGCAGGCGGAGGGCGGCGTCGAGTTCGTAGTAGCCGGCGTCGGACCCGTCGTGGGCGACGGCGGCGAACGAGAGGGTGCGGCGGTTGTGGGCGCGGGCGCGGAGGAGGCCGCCGGTCAGCGGCTGGCCGGGGTGGGCGAGGGCGTCGAAGAGCGGGGCGGCGGCGGGGGGGCGCTGGTCCCGGGTGCGGCAGGTGAAGACGGCGGTGGCGCGGGTGAGCGGGCGGCTGGCGGTCAGGCGGATCCAGGCGCCGGGGGTGGCGGGGTCGAAGGGCAGGAAGGTGGCGGCGGGGATCGGCCCGGGCGGCTGGGCGGGGAGGGTGAGGTGCCGGAGCAGGGACCACGTGTTGTCGCCGTGGCGGTCGACCTCGATGCGGATGGTGGCCGGTTCCCCGGTGTGGTGGCTGAGGAACAGCGCGCGGTGGTGGAAGCCGGCGAACAGGAAGGGGTCGGAGGGGGTGGCGGCGGGGACGTCTTCATCCGCCCAGACGGCGCCGCGGGCGACCGTGGGGCCCAACTGGTCGAGGCGGCCGGGCGGGACGAACCAGAGGTTGGACTGGGACTGGGGCGGGGCGATCGCGGCGGTGGCGCGGCGCCGGTTGAGGAAGCCGTCGCGGGCGGTGTCGTCGCAGCCGAGGACGACGTGGCCGTGCCAGCGGCAGAAGTCGCCGACGACCTTGAGGAAGGCGGAGCGCGGGGCGATGCCGGCGGAGCAGGCGGGGCTGAAGGTGGGCGGGAAGCGCCAGAAGGCGCCGTGCATGGTCATCAGCAGGTCGCGCTCGCCGACCTCGCGGATGCGGGGCCACTCGGTGTTCCAGCCGTGGGCGCCGTCGTAGCAGCGCGAGGGCTTGGGCAGGCGGAAGAACGACCAGGCGGCGGCGGGCGGGGCGCCGGCGCCGGCGGGCGGGGCGGGCGGCGTTCTAACAGCCAGCACCAGGGACAAGGCGTCCCAGCCGATGGACCAGATGGGGTCGGTGGCGGGGCGGGGGTTGCCGTGGATGCCGCCGGGGCCGGTGACGTCGGTGAACTGGCAGCGGCGGACGACGGACCATGCGGTGGCGGAGCCGTTCCACTCGGCGAGGGCGCCGGATGGGGTGTTGGGGTGTTGTTGGGCGGCGGGCCCGTGTTCGCCGTTGTTGGCGTAGACGTAGACGCCCTGGCCGGAGTAGAAGCCCTTGCCGTGGTAGCCGGGCAGGGAGGCCTTGCGGCCGCCGGCGAGCTGTTCGTCGCGCCACAGTTCGGAGACGGCGAGCGACCGGGTGTCGACCTCGTAGAATCCCTCCTCCATGGTGGCGTAGACGACGCGGCCGGCGGGGTCGGTGAGGTGGCGGGCGGTGCCGGTCGGCCGGCCGAACATGGCGGCGTAGGGGATGGCGCGGACGGTGCCGGCGGCGTCGACCGCGTAGGGGCCGATGAACAGCTGGTTGGACTCGGCGTGGATCATCCGGCTGGCGGGGGTGCCGCCGACCGACTCCGGGTGGGCGAGCTGCGCGAGCGCGGGGGTGACCGAGTAGAGCTTGTTAGAGGGGTCGCCGCGGGGGTTGTGGGGGGCGTAGGTGACGGCCCACAGGCTGCCGGCCCACGGGGCCACGGCGCCGACGCCGCATTCGCCCTCGTCGTTGAACATCGCGAGGTGCGGGTGGATGCCGGAGAGCTGGACGGGCGCGGCGGCGGGCGCGGCGGGGAGCGCCAGCAGCGGCAGGAGGAGCAGGCGCACGGGGCGGGGGCGGGGGAAGGGGTGGGGGGGTGTTAGGGGCGTGGTGGTGGTGTTAGGGGATGTGGGGGCTGGGGGGGAAGGGGGAAAAGGGACCCAAGGGACCCAAGGGACCCAAGGGACCAAAGGGGCTTTGTGGGGTGGGCGGTGGCGGGTCAGGGGGTGGTGATGGTGAACTCGTGGGAGCCGGGGGTGAGGTCGAGGAGGGCGAGGCCGTGGTCGGTGCGTGGGGTGAGGGGGCCGGCGGCGGTGGCGATTGCGGGGGCGCGACCGGCGGGTGCGGGGAGCCTGAGGGTGGCGGTGGTGTTGGGTGGGACGACGGCCTTGAGGTGGAGGGTGCGGCCGGAGGATTTCCAGGCGCTGCGGGCGATCCCGTAGGGGGTGTTGAGCTCGGCGGCGGCGGCGGTGAGCGGGCCGCCGGGGGCCGGCTGGATGAAGAAGTGGCGGTAGCCGGGGTGGGCGGGGTCGGGGGCGAGGCCGGCGATCCGTTCGTACATCCACTGGCCGATTGCGCCGTAGGCGTAGTGGTTGAACGAGTTCATGCCGGCGTCGCCGAAGCCGTCGGCGTGGCTGTAGCTGTTCCAGCGTTCCCACATCGTGGTGGCGCCCTGGTGGATGGAGAAGAACCACGACGGATAGGTTTCCTTGAACAGGGCGCCGTAGGCGAGGTCGGTGCGGCCGAAGCGGTCGAGCACCGGGGCGAGCAGCGGGGTGCCGAGGAAGCCGGTGCGCAGGTGGCCGTCGGCCTCGCCGAGCAGGCGGACGAGGTGGGCGAGCGCCTGCGGGCGGAGTGGCTCGGGCAGCAGGTCGAAGCCGAGGGCCATCAGGTAGCCGGTCTGGGTTTCGGTCGGGGTGGTGAGCTTGCCCTGGGCGTCGAAGAACCTGGCGGTGAAGGCGGCCTTGACGTCGGCGGCGAGCGCCTCGAGGCGGTCGGCGTCGGCGGTTTTCCCGAGCTGGCGGGCGGCGCGGGCGGCGAGGTCGGCGGAGCGTGCGAAGTAGGCGGTGCCGATGAGGTTGCGCGGGGTGTCGCTGCGGTTGTCGTTGTTCTGCGGGTAGGGCTGGAGCCAGTCGCCGTAGGCCTGGACGTCGACGATGTGGTCCTTGGCCTGGCCGTGGTACCAGCCGACCCAGCGGTTCATCATGTCGAAGTTCTCGGCGAGGACGGTGAGGTCGCCGGTGCGCTGATAGAGTTCCCACGGGATCACGGTGGCGGCATCGGACCAGCCGGGGCCGCCGCAGTGGTCGTCGAGGATGTTGGGGATGACGTTGGGGATGGCGCCGTCCGGGTGCTGGTCGAGGCGCATGCTTTCGAGCCAGCTGGCGAGGAACGCGTGGACGCCGGCGTTGAAGATGGCGGCGGGGGCGAACACCTGGGCGTCGCCGGTCCAGCCGAGGCGCTCGTCGCGTTGCGGGCAGTCGGTGGGGACCTCGAGGAAGTTGCCGCGCAGGCCCCATGCGATGTTGCTCTGGAGCTGGTTGAGCAGCTCGTGGGAGGAGGTGAAGCGGCCGGTCCAGTCGAAGGTGGAGTGGAGGACGGCGCCGGCGACCCAGCCGGGGTTGGGCTTGGCGCCCTCGGGCAGGCCGCTGAGCTCGACGTAGCGGAATCCGTGGAAGGTGAAGGTGGGGTGCCAGATCACGTTGGCGTCGGCGGCGGCGGTGTAGGTGTTGGTCGACTTGGCGCTGCGGTAGTTGGCGGTGTAGAGGGTGCCGTCCTTTTCCAACATTTCGGCGAAGCGGACGGTGACCGTCTGGTCCTTGCGCACGGGGATGCGCAGGACGGGCCAGCCGACGATGTTCTGGCCGAGGTCGAAGACGAAGCGGCCCGGGGCGGGCTCGGTGACCTTGACGGCGGGCAGTTGCTGTTGGACGCGGACCGGGAGTTGGCGCTTCGGGGCGAGCGTGGAGCCGGCGACGGGCTGGCTGGCGGCGACCGGCCGCCAGCCGGAGGCGTCGAAGCCGGGGCGGTCCCAGCCGGGGAGTTCACGCCGGGCGTCATAGGTCTCGCCGTCGTAGATGCCGGAGAAGCGGATCGGCCCCTCGTCGGTGGCCTTCCACGACGCGTCGCTGGCGACGGTGGTGGTGGAGCCATCGGCGTGGGTGATCTCGAGCTGGAGCAGGAGCGCGGGGTGGTTGGGGCTGGCGCCGCGGTTGCCCCAGCCGAGGCGGCCGGCGAACCATCCCTCGCCGAGGATTGCGCCGAGCGCGTTGGGTCCCTCGGCGAGCTGGCCGGTGACGTCGTAGGTGAGGGTTTCGATCTTGCGGGCGTAGGGGGTCCAGCCCGGGGTCATGAAGTCGGCGCCGACCTTGCGGCCGTTGAGGTGGACCTGATAGAGCCCGGCGGCGGTCACGTGGAGGCGGGCGGAGCGGACCGGGCGGTCGAGGGAGAACCCGCAGCGCAGGTGCTGGGGCACGAAGGGGGAGGAGGCGGCGGGGGTCTTGCCGGTGGTGAGGTCGAAGGCCTGGTTTTCGGGGATCTCCAGCACCTCGCGGCGGCCGTCGCGCACGATCTCGAGGTGCAGGGTCTTGACGACGTTGAAGGCGGGGTCGCGGCCGGCGAGCTGGTTGCCGGCGGTGATCACCGGCTGGCCGTCGGCGAGGCGGTGGCGGAGGGTTTCGGTCAGGTCGATCAGCTGGTCGGGCTTGCCTTGGACGCCGTAGAGGGCCTTGTCGATCGTCACCTCGGTGGCGGGGGCGGGGCCATCGGCGGGGGCCATGCGGATCCAGCGGGCCTGCCAGTCGGAGGGTTCGAGCAGGCCGAGTTCGAAGCTGGCCGGCGAACTCCACGGGGACTCGGTGCCGTCCTGGTCCCAGAACTTGACCATCCAGTGGACGGCTTGGCGGGACTGGAGCGGCTTGCCGCCGTATGGGAGCCAGGCGGACTGGGCCGAGGGAACCTTGGTGCTGTCCCAGAGGTCGGGGTTGTCGGGCAGCCGGTCGGGGGTGGTGGCGGCGACGATGCGGTAGGCGCTCTGAGCGGTGGCCGCGGTGGCGGGCGGGAGTTTCCACGACAAGGTCGGGGTGGGGTCGTGGAAGCCGATCGGGTTGACGAAGCCCTCGCCGACGCGGAGGTCGACGGGTGCGTCGGCGGCGCGGGCCGGGAGCAGGGAGGCGGCGGCGAGCAGGAGGATGTGGCGCATGGCGGTCAATGTGGGTGGGGTTGGGGCCCTGGGATGCGTTGGGTTGGGGACGGGTGGCGGCCCGCGCACTGAAACGTTGCGCGGGCGGGCGGACTTGCAGGGCAGGGGGTGGTGCAGGGTAGGGCTGGTGAAAATACTGGTCAAGATCCGGGGGGTGGGGCAACGTAGATGGCAGCAATGAAAGTCTTCGGCTACGCGCTCGTGATCCTGGTGATGGGCTTCCTCGGCTATGCGCTCTATCCGAACATCCGGCCGACGCTGGAGAACGCCGGCTGGATTGCGCAATACGTGCCGCAGGCCGAGCCGGCCCCGGCGGTGGAACCGCCGGCGACCGACGATGGTGGCGAGGCCGCGGTGCCGCCGGCGGTGGAGCCGGTTCCGGTGCCCGAGCCTGCGCCCGGTCCGGCCCCGGCCCCGGCCCCGGCGGCGGGCGGGATTCCGCAGGAGCTGGTCGGGCTGACGCCGGACCGGCTGCCGGAACGGGTGTTGTTGAAGGCGGCGGTGACCGTGCGCGATCCGTCGGGGGAGGTCGAGATGCAGGTGCCGGCGGGCCAGCGGGTGAAGCCGCTGCGGGTGGAGGGGGCGGAGGTCGTGGTCAGCCCCGGCGGGCAGTTCGAGGGTCGGCTTGCCGCCGCCCAGACCGACTTGGTTGAGCAGATCCGGCTGCTGCCGCCGGCGCCGGTGCCGCCGGCCCAGCCGCCGCCGGTGGCCGACAATCCGCCGCCGGTGCCCGCGCCGGTGCCGCAGCCGGAACCGGTGCCCGCGCCCGAGCCGGCGCCGGTGGTCCAGCCCCAGCCGGCAGTCGAACCGGTTCCCGGGCCGGCTCCCGAGCCGGTGGTGGAGCCGGTGGTGGAGCCGGTGCCCGAGCCGGTTCCCCCGGGCGGGGCGGGGCTTGACGAGCCCGGGATCGTCAAGGCGATGCAGCAGAGCATCCGCAGCGGCCAGATTCAGGAGTTCAAGTTCGAGCAGGTTCTCGGCTGGAAGGCGGGGCCCGAGGAGGAGGTCGATGGCGAGAAGTACCAGACCGGTCTGGTCGCCTACAAGGCCGAGACGATCTTCGGGGTCAAGAACATCCAGGCCAAGGCGCTGATCAAGGACGGCCAGGTCATCCGCTGGATCTGGCCCAAGAGCGGGATGGAGATCCGCTGAGCCGGGCATTCACGCGGGCCGCGGGGGACGCGCCGCCCACCGGGTGGGGCGGCCGGCCGCAAGGCGGCGGCGGGGAGGATCTGGGCTTGACTGGGGGCCCGCGCAACTGTTGTTTGAAACCGATGAATGAAGCGCCGGTTTCATCCCCTTCGACTGAAGGGATGACGCCGAAGGAGCGGTTGTTGGTGGCGGCGGAGGAGTTGTTTGCGCGGGAGGGGTTTGAGCGGGTATCGGTGCGTGCGATCACGGCGCGGGCAGGGGCGAACGTGGCGGCGGTGAACTATCATTTTGGGAGTCGGCGCGGGTTGGTGCATGCGGTGGTGGAGCGGCATGTGGAGCCTGGGGTGAAGGAGCGGCTGGAGCGGTTGGGGGAGTTGGAGCGGCGTGGTGGGGGGACGGTGGAGGAGTTGGCGGAGGCGTTCATCCGGCCGTTTGTGGCGCAGGTGAGGCGCAGCGAGCTGGCGGAGCGGTTGTTTGGGAAGTTGATTGGGCGGATGTTCGGGGAGGACGACGGGGAGGTGATCTCGGAGGCGATGGTGGGGCGGCTGGCGGACGTGATGGAGCGCTACCGGCGCGCGTTCAGCCGGGTGGTGCCGGGGCTGGGGGAGGATGAGGTGCGGTGGCGGATGACGTTGATGGCCGGGGCGATGGTGCACGCGTTCGGGGGGGTAAGGATGCGGCAGCGGCTGCTGGGGGGGCGGCATGAGGAGTGCGGGAGTGAGGAGGTATTGGCGCGCTGCGTGCGGTTTGTGGCGGCGGGGATGCGGCAGGGGGTGGCGGTGGCGGGGGCGGCGGAGGATGTGGGGAAAGGGGCGGTGGAAGGGGCGGCAAAGGGGGCGGTGAAGGGTGCGTCGGAGGGTGCGGTCAGGGGGGGTGCGAAGCGGGCTGGGCAGCAGGGGGAGTTTGTTTTTTGAGTCATGCCGTATTACGAGTTTTACTGTCCGCAGAACCACCGGATCTACACGTTTTTCGCGCGCACGCTGGCGGATGCGGGCAAGGTGCCGCGGTGTCCGGACCATCCGGCGTGGCGGTTGGAGAAGCGGGTGTCGCGGTTTGCGGTGGTGGGGCGGGCGAAGGAGCCGGCGACCGGGGGTGAGGCGGGTGGGGTGGACGACGTGCGGCTGGAGGCGGCGATGGCCGAGATGGAGCGCGAGGCGGCGGGGATGGATGAGGACAACCCGGATCCGCGGCAGCTGGCGCGCCTGATGCGGCGGATGGGGGAGTTGACCGGCGAGCCGATGGGCGAGGCGATGCAGGAGATGATCGGGCGGTTGGAGGCGGGGGAGGATCCGGAGGCGTTGGAGGAGCAGTTTGGCGATGCGCTCGACGACGACCCGCTGGATTCCGGTGGCGGGGCTGGCGAGGGTGGCGAGGGGGAGGATGCCGCGGCCGGGGGGGCGCGGGTGGCGCGTTTTCTGGCCAGCCGGTCGCGTCCGCCGCAGCGGGACGCGCGGGTGTTTGAGATGAGCGACTGGACCTGAGCGGCGGCGGCGGTTGCGGGTTTCTTGCGTGGGGCCGGAGCGCCTGCGGGCGGGGGCGGGGAAAAGCCCGCGATATATACATTGTGGTTGCGGCGGCCTCGCTCCGGAACTAGAAGGCGGCTAGGCTGTCAACCGAATGAAGGTGGGGACGAGAGAGCAGGTTTCGCGCCCATCCCGCGTCTCATGGCGGGCACCGTCGCGTGGCGGGTTCGCGCTGGTGGTCACGGTTTCGTTGATGGTCTTGCTCTCGATCATCGTGGTCGGGCTGCTCAGCCTCTCGGCGATCACGTTGCGGCAGAGCCGGTCGGGGGCGGACCAGACGGAAGCGATGGCCAACGCGCGGCTGGCGTTGCTGCTGGCGCTGGGGCAGCTGCAGGAGCAGCTGGGGCCGGACGAGCGGGTCACGGCGGCGGCCGACCAGCTGGCCGGGGCGGACCCGGGGACGAGCGGGGCCGCGGCGGCGCGGCGGCGCTGGACCGGCGTCTACAACAGCTGGCCGGCGGAAGCGGCGGTGCGGCCGGAGCCGGGGTTCCGGTCATGGCTGGTCTCGGGCGGCCCGGAGCGGCTCGGCGACCGGGCGGCGGCCACCAACGACGCGGCGCTGGGCAGTCCGCCGGCGGGCCGGCCCAAGGACATCGTGATGGTCGGCGTGCAGGCCGGTGGCGAGGAGCGGGCCGAGGTGCGGACGCCGCTGGTCGGGCTCGGGTCAGCCGGCGCGATCGCGTGGTGGACCGGCGACGAGAACATCAAGGGCCGGATCAACGACCTGCCGGACAACCTCGACGGGTCGCTGGCCGGGGTGCGCGGCCGGCGCTCGGCGACGCCGCGGCTGGCGGTCGAGCTGGCGGCAGCGGGCGGCGAGCGGCCGTTCAGCGGGTTGAAGGGCGACGGCGACCCGCGCATCGCCAAGCTGGTCGACTGGCCGCAGACCGCGCTGGTGGCCGAGCCGCAGCAGGCGGCCACCCCGTTGTTTCACGACCTCTCGACCTGCAGCCGCGGGATGCTGGTCAACGTGGCGGCCGGCGGCTTCCGCAAGGACCTCTCGTTGTTCCTCGAGAAGGCCGCCAACCAGGTGCCCAAGGACCCGCTGTTCCGGGTCGGGCGCGAGATCGGCATCAACTTCGAGGAGCTGTGGGTCTACTACAACCTCTACAAGGACCTGAAGACCGGCCGCGGGCCGGCCTACACAACCGGCGGCCGGATGGGCGGCTCGACCTCCTACCTGCAGATGCCTGCCACCCCCGGCGCGGTGCCCAACGACGACTACTTCTTCTTCAAGCAGCCGGCGCTGATCAGCATCTATCACGTGTTGTCGATGGACGCGCAGCCGGTGGCCGGCGCCGGGCAGGGGCGCTACCGGCTGCGGCTGGTGGTCGACCCGATCCTGACCTACTGGAACCCGCTGGACGTGCCGGTGGTGATGCCGACGCTGGCGTTCAACTCGGTGAAGTACTGGCAGCTGCCGTATGACCTGCGGCTGTCGCTCGGGGGGCGGACGGTGACGGTGCCGATCAGCCGCCTGATCTCGCCCTCCGACCGCAACGTGATCACGGTGCGGGTGGGCAAGACCCAGCAGCTGGTGATGCGGCCCGGTGAGGTGCTGATGGTGTCGCAGGCGGCGAACACGCCGACGACCGAGTACACGCCGGGGCGGCACCACGTCGACTGCACGGCGGGGTTCAACTTCGGCGGCGGGATGGCGTTCACGATGCGCGACCTGTCCAACAACTACATCGACGTGACGGCGGGCGAGACGGTGCGCTACGAGGTGCTTCCCAACACCCAGACGTCGGGCGGGCCGAACGGCGGGAGCCACACCAGCTACTTCTCGCTGACCCACCACGAGTGGTACGTCGGCGAGGACCGCAAGGACCGCGGCGACTCGGTGGGGATCGGCAACATGGCGATCGACTGGGGCTGGGGCAACCTGCGGCTGCAGTCCGGGCAGGTGCGGCCGGAGGGGGTGGCGGCGACCAAGACCGGCCGGATGCTGGCGACCGGGCTGAGGCAGGTCTTCAGCGGGGTGGCGGCGACCGAGGCGCGGCCGCTGCCGGTGGCCCAGCTGGCGTCCGGCAAGCAGCCGTTCCTGGCGTTCTCGTTCCGCCTCAAGACCGAGCTGGAGGCGGCGCGGCCGAGCCGTTACCTGGCGCGCTACAACCGCAACGCGCTGCACAACGACTTCTACGAGTTCACGCCGACCGAGCTCGACATGGTGCCCTTCGAGGTGCTGTCGCAGCCGCTCGACAGCTGGAAGCGGCTGGGGATCGACCTGACCCAGGGGCCGGCCTACTTCGGCGGGTCGTTTGATGCCGACGCGGGGGTCACCACCCTGATCACCCACTCGGTGCCGCGCGAGCCGGTCTACTCGCTCGGGGCGCTGCAGCACGCGCTGGCCAACGGGTTCAACAACCGGCGGGTGACCAACGGCTACGCCACGCTCAACACGCGCGAGCCGCTGCTGCCGCACATCAGCCACGCGATCGGCAACTCGATGGCCCCCTCGGTGCTGGCGCCGGACAAGACCGAGGGGACGGCGTCCGGGGGGCGGCCGCTGGCCGACCACTCGTACCTGGCCAACCGCGCGCTGTTCGACGACTGGTTCTTCTCCGGGATCGCGCCGCAGATGGTGGCGACGTTCGGGGCCAAGCGCCGCCACAGCCAGGTGGCGCGCGAGTTCTTCGAGGGGGGCAGCCCGCTGCCGTCCATCCACTACCGCCCCAACCCCGGGGGCGCGGGGGCCGAGGAGGTGATGACGCGCCTGTTCCGGGGCGACAAGCCGACGCCCGACGGCCACCTGCTAACGGCGGCCTACCTGAGCGTCGACGGGATGTTCAACGTGAACTCCACCTCGGTGGAGGCGTGGCGGGCACTGTTAGGCGGGCTGCGGGGGCGGCCGCTGGTGGCGCAGGCGGCGGACGGCAGCGAGAACCAGGCGGCGGCGGACGGCGCCGAGACGGCGGTCACGGGGCTGCAGACGCCGGCGGACGTGCGGATCGACGCCGGTTCGCTGGGCGACTTCAAGGATCCGGCGCAGTGGGCGGGCTACCGGACGTTGAGCGACGGGGAGATCGACGGGTTGGCGCAGGCGGTGGTGCGCGAGGTGCGGCGGCGCGGCCCGTTCCTGTCGCTGGCCGACTTTGTGAACCGGCGGGTGGGGTCGGACCGCGAGTTGGCGCGGTGCGGGGCGCTGCAGGCGGCGCTTGACTCCGGGGACGTGAGCATCAACGAGGAGTTCAACCGCGGCAGCCGGGCGTTGACGGTGGCGTCCACCGGCGGGCGGGCGTTTGCGTTTCCCGAGGCGGAGGCGGGTGCGGCGGCCTACGGCGCGCCCGGCTACGTCAAGCAGGGCGACGTGCTCACGCCGATCGCGCCGCTGCTTTCGGCGCGCTCGGACACCTTCCGGATCCGCGCCTATGGCGAGAAGGTGGGGGGCGGCGGGCAGGTGCTGGCGCGGGCGTGGTGCGAGGCGGTGGTCGAGCGCCAGCCCGGGTATGTGGACCCGACCGACGGGCTGGACGAGCTGCCGGGCCGGCTGCAGCCGGTGAACGAGCGCTTCGGGCGCAAGTTCCGGATGGTGTCGTTCCGGTGGCTGTCGCCGGAGGAAGTCTGACGGCGGCCCACGCGGGGAAACGGGCGATCTAACGGATGCTCACGCGAGGAAGCGGGCGATGGCCTCGGCGCACTCCTCGGGGGCCGCCTGCAGGAGCAGGTGGGGCCCCTGGACCCACACGGTTTCGGCGGCGGGCAGGTGGCGTTCTAGCGCGGCCTGCACCTCCCACGGCAGGATCGCGTCGGCGCGGGCCTGGAGGAGCAGGGTCGGGACGGCGGGCGAGGGGACGTCGTGGTCGCCGAGCGCCAGCGCCACGCGGATGCGGGCGGCGAGCAGCCTGCCGCGGGCGGCCTGCAACTCGGTGCGGACCGCCGCGACGAGCGGGTCGGGCGCGCGTTCGCCCGCCAGCAGGCGGCGGATGGCGGGCTTGGGCGGGCGCAGTTCGAGCAGCGAGCGCAGCGGCAGCACGCTGAACCCGAGCGCCCGCGGCGGGCCGGCGAAGCCGGCGGCCAGGATCAGCCGCTCGACGCGCAGCCGCGGCGAGGCCGCGAGCATGATCGCCAGCGGGGCCGAGAACGACTCGCCCAACAGGATCAGCGGCCCCTGTTTCTCGAGCCGGCCGACGAAGTGCGCGAGCAACGTGGGGTAGTTTTGGCCACCCGCGGACGGCAGCGGCAGCGGCAGGAACACGCCTCCCGGAAAGCTGCCGCGCAGGCGTCGCACCAAGGGATCGAACAGCCGCACCGAGCCGTGCAGGCCGGGCAGCAGGACGAGCGGGCACTCGGGCAGGCTCACGGGCGTATTGAACCACCCCGATCCCGCCCGGGAAACTCAATTCCGGGTCGAAACCGTGCCGGTTGAAGGGAAATCCGGGACGTCCACCGGCAGCAAGGGGAGTTCGTTCCTCGCCCTGGGCCTGAAGCGGGAACTCGAAACCCGCCTTGAGGAGCGCGGCTTGCAGACCGAGTGGGAATACACAAATGAACTTTGTCGAAATTTCGTGCTGGTGAAATTTTAGGCTTGCATGCCGGACAATTCGGTGTAAAACACCAACCATATCCCCCCCAAACTGTTCCCCCCAAGCGCTTCGTGCCCGCGTCCTTGGACGCCGTTCCCTCCTCCCGTGAGCCCGTAGGTGACCCCAGACAGCCGGGGCGGGATCAACGCAATATGCTGTTAGAAACCATGAAGCACCCATTCCTTGGAATGAACCTGTCACTCGCCGCGGCGGCCCTGTTCGCGTGCGGCTGTTGGGACCGTGCCAGCGCCCTCCCCGTGGATTCCGATTGGTCCGCGGACCAGGCGAGCGTCTTGAACTACGGGTCGAACAACGTCGTCCCGGTCTGTGGGGATTACGGCTCGTGGCGCGACCGCGATTGGTGGGACCACGATTGGTGGGACCACGGTGACGGTGGCTGCAATCCGCCGCCACCTCAGCCGCCGGACGACAACGGCGGGCCGCCCTGCGACAAAGTGCCCGACGGCGGCGCCTCGGCCTCGCTGTTGGCGCTCAGCCTGCTGGGCCTGGCCGGCTGCAAGAAGCTCAGGAAGGTCTGAGCCCGGCCCGGTTTCCACACCTTGATTCGCAAGCAACGGCGACCCGGCGGTGATCGCAGCCGCCGGGTCCGCCGGGTATTGCATGCCTCCGGCCGGTGGCGGTGTGGCGCCCTCGGCCGAAGGGGCTGGCGGTGGGTCCGCTGCCCCGCGTCGTGGCATTGTAACTTGGTCCGGCCAGCGGCAGGCGGTTGCCGCGCCCGCGCCGGCGCCCCGGGCATCGACCCCGGAGGCGAAAATGCCCTTGGCGAAAAACCCCTTGCGCCAAAGCCCGCATGGGGTAGGGTCGGATGGAAACAGTACTAAGTGCAGCAATGAACTATTCAAAACTTGGCATCGCGTCTGATCTGGTTGCCGCCGTTGGCAACACCCCGCTGGTCCGGCTGAACCGTCTGACTGCGGGCCTTGGGGCGGAGGTGTGCCTGAAGGCGGAGTTTGGCAACCCGCTGTTCAGCGTGAAGGACCGGATTGGCAAGGCGATGATCGAGGCGGCGGAGCGGGACGGGCGGCTGAAGCCGGGCGGGCTGATCATTGAGCCGACCTCGGGCAACACCGGGATTGCGCTGGCGTTTGTGGCGCGGGCGAAGGGGTATCGCTGCATCCTGACGATGCCCGAGACGATGTCGATCGAGCGGCGGGTGCTGTTGCGGCTGCTGGGGGCGGAGATCGTGCTGACGCCGGGGGCGCGCGGGATGGGGGGTGCGATTGCCAAGGCGCGGCAGCTGTTGGAGGAGCACGGTGGCGAGGCGTTCGGGCCGCAGCAGTTCGAGAACCCGGCCAATCCGCAGGCGCACCGCGAGACGACCGCCGAGGAGATCTGGGCGGCGACCGGGGGGGAGGTCGACGTGTTCGTCGCCGGCGTGGGCACCGGGGGCACGCTCACCGGGGTGGCGGAGGTGATCAAGGGCCGGCGGGAGCTGCATGCGGTGGCGGTGGAGCCGGCGGCCAGCGCGGTGCTGTCGGGTGGCCAGCCGGGGCCGCACCGGATCCAAGGGATCGGCGCCGGGTTCGTGCCCACGAACCTCAACGTGGCGATCGTCGACGAGGTGGTCACGGTGACCAACGACGACGCCTTTGCCACCGCCCGGCAGCTGGGGCAGGTGGAGGGGATCCCCGCGGGCATCTCGACCGGGGCGACGGTGTGGGCGGCGCTGCAGCTGGCGGGCCGCGAGCGGTTCAAGGGCAAGCGGATCGTGGTGATCGGCGCCTCGGCCGCCGAGCGCTACCTGAGCACGCCGCTGGCCGAGGCCGTGCGCGAGGAGGTCGCCGGGCTGCCGGTGCAGGACACCTGAGGGCCGGCGGGGAATGGCGCGGGCCCGGGCGCCGCGAGGACAAGGCCGCATGCCGGTCGGCGGGCGGGCCGTGGCCGGCCTGACGGTCAGTCACCGGGATGACCGGCAGCACGCCCGCCTTGGGCACCGCCTGGCGGGACTCGAAGAGCGCGGCAGCCTCACTGGGCCATCCCATGCATGCCAACATCCGATCGACTTCGCGGTCGCTTGGAGCGGAGTCGCAGGAGACTGCCGACACGTCCCCCGGGAGCCCGGGATCCGCCAGCGATCCGCCCGCCCACCCCCCGCCGCCCCGGCCCGGCCGCAAATCCGGCCGCAAATCCGGCTTGCTTTCCCCCCCGCCCGGTGGCATTGCCCTCCGGCCGCACGCAGGCAATGGGGCATTAGCTCAGCTGGTAGAGCGTCTCGTTCGCAATGAGAAGGTCAGGAGTTCGAATCTCCTATGCTCCACTTCACCTTTTTGCTAGGTGATCAGCGGTTTTTCCTTGTTTTATAGGGCTTTTTGAGCGCACTGCCCACGTGGTTGCAAAACGGCCCGACTCCGCGCAACTCCGCCGGACTCCCCGGAAATCCGCCAAAAGTGCCGTTTATTGGCAAATGCTTAGGAAAACTTAAGGAATTTTTCCGCGCTTTTCCCCTGCGTTCCTTGCCAGTCCTGCGACAGTCGGCGCATGCCACCGAAACCCCGCAAGCGCATACCCGCCGCCCCCAGGGGGGCGACGCTTCAGCCGGGTGTGCCCGAATACGCCGTCGACCGGGCGACCCTGATGACCTTTTTCCGCCCACCGGTGAGCGAAAGCACGTTCTACAAGCTGCAGCAGGAGGGTTACATCGTGCCGGTCGAAGGCGTTAGCGGGCGCTATCGCCTGAACGCCAGCCTAAGCCGACTCGGCTTGAAACCTGTGGCAGCCGCATGGACCGCCGACAGCGCGCAATGTGCCCGCGATCGCTGCGTGGAACCACCGCCGGATGCCAGCCAGCCGCTCGCCATGCCATCCGAGCCCCATCTGGCCCGCCGTGGACCATCGTGAGAACCTCCCCGCGCGGCAGCGTGGGGAGGTTCTAAGGATCGGGGTTTTAAACGAACCGGATCATCCGGTCACCGCGGTCCGGCAATTGCCCCGCCGCAGATTCTGCTCGCCGGTTGCTGCCGGCGGACGGCCCGCGAAAAAAACGCCTCCCCGCTTGTTTTTTTGGCGCGGCCGCGACTAGGATTGTCGGGGCAAAAGTTGACTGGCCCATGGTTTCCGGCAGTCTTGTCCGCCCGTCGGGCACCGCGATCATGCCGCCCCGCCTCGTTTTCGTCACGCTGGCCATGGCCACCGCCGCGCTGCCGGCAATGGCCGAACCCGCCGCCGGCCCGGACCCGCTCCCGTTCGCGATCGGCTCCTGCCACGTCAACGGCCGCTCGGTCGACGACCTCAAGCGCTGGATCCCGCAGATGGCGGAGATCGGCCTCGGCTTCCAGCGCAGCGTCTTCACCCACTGGGGCGCGGTGGAGCCGCAGCCGGGCGCGTGGGACTGGTCCACCGTCGACGCCCAGCTCGCCTTCCTCGCCGAGCACGGGATGCACTCCGGCGCGCTGCTGCTCGGCTCGCCCGGATGGAACCGGCAGGTGCCCCCGGGCCACCTGCCCGTGAACGACCTCGCCGGCTGGTCCAACTACGTCGGGCGCACCGTCGCGCACCTCAAGGGCCGGGTGAAGTGGTACGAAGTCTGGAACGAGCCGCCGAACTTCACCGGCCCCGACCAGACGCCCGCCGACTACGCCAGGATCGTCGCCGCCGCCTGCCGCGCCGCCAAGCAGGCCGACCCCGGGTGCATGGTCGGACTCGCCGCCAAGTCGGCCCACGTCCAGTACCTCAAGGAGGTGATCGAGGCCGGCGCACGCGACCACTTCGACTGGATCTCGCTCCACCCGTACGAGATCCTCGACGGGATCGTCACCAACGCGGGCCACGAGCCGGTGTTCCTGCACATCGTGCCGACCGTCCGCACGATGCTCGCCGCGGTCAACCCGGCGCGGCGCGACGTGCCGGTCCTGTTCACCGAGCTCGGCTGCGACGCCGGCCGCCACGGGCCGCAGGCGCAGGCGCACGCCGCCGTCAAGGCGTACGCGATGAGCCTCGCCCAGGGGGTCGCCTCGGTCCAGTGGTTCGAGGGCCGCGACGGCGACAGCGGGCCGATGGGGCTGCTCGACCGCGACGGCAAGCCGCGCCCGGCCTGGCACGCGCTCCAGCGGATGATCGCGCTGCTCGGCCGGCGGCCCGAATACCTCGGCTGGGTCCAGTTCGACGGCCGCCACCCGGGCTTCGTCTATCAGGGCGCGGCGGGGCCGGTGATGATCGCGTGGGCGAGCGGCGGCGCCACCGCCACCCTGCGCTTCGCCGCGCCGGTCGACGCCCTCGACCCGCTCACCGGCGAGACCACCCGCGCCGCCGCCCGCCCGCTCACCGCCGCCCCGGTGTTCGTCACCGGCCCGCCGCCGGAGCTGTTAGAATCCGCGCGCCGCAACCGCGGCCGGCCGCTCCCGTGGGGCGGCGATTTCCGCCACGCCCGCACCGTCTCGATCACGATGGGTGCGGACCGCGCCGAGAACGGCCTGCACACCCGCGCCGGCGACGCGCTGGCCGAGGCGGTGGTCGCCTACGGCGGCCCGGCCCGCGCCGGCAACCTCCCCGGCGGCAACCTGTTCATCGTCGACCCCGGATTTCTCTGCTACCATCCGGCGCCGATCGAGGTCACCGCCGAGGTCCGGCGCATGGAGGCCGACGAAAACGCCGGCTTCAAGCTGGTCTACGAGTCGCCCGCCGGCTTCAAGACCGCCGGCACCTGGGTCACCATCCCGGACAACAAGCAGTGGCACACCATCCGCTGGCGGATCGACGACCCGTGCTTCGTCAACTACTGGGGCTACAACTTCGCCCTCGTCTCCGACGGCGACGTCTACAACAAGTATTACATCCGCCGCGTCACCGTCACCCGCCTGGACCGCTGAAGAAAGGGTCGGCAGGCACAACGCGGGCGATCCCGGATGGCATGCTTCGGGGAACGGCTCCGGGGCATGGCAGGCTGCACGTTGACCCGCGAAAAGCTTGCCTGCACCCCATCGCGTTCCGTAGATCGTAGCCATGAAACTCCCCCCCCGTCCCGGCGCGGTCCGCAGCCTGCGCCTCGCGCTCGCGTGGGCGCTGGTGACCTGCGCGGCTCCGGCGGTTGCCGCGGTGCTGCACGTCAAGCCGGCCGGCTCCGACGCCGCCAACGGCCGCTCGTGGGCCGCCGCCAAGAAATCCCTCGGCGCCGCCCTGGCAACGGCCGTCGCCGGCGACGAGGTCTGGGTCGCCCAGGGGACCTACAACGAGCGCATCCAGCTGAAGAACGAGGTTGCGCTCTACGGCGGCTTCGCCGGCACCGAGACGATCCGCGACCAGCGCGACTGGGCGGCGCGCGAGACGATCATCGACGGCGGCCGCGCCGGCATCGTCGTGCGCTGCGAAACCCCGTTCGCCACGCCGGCAACCCGGCTCGACGGCTTCACGGTGCGCAACGGCCAGGGCGTGCTCGGCGGCGGCATCGCCTGCACCGGCACCCGCCCGACGATCGCCAACAACCGGATCGTCCACAACCTCTCGGCCGGCCCCGGCGCCGGCATCTGCTGCTACAACGGCGCCCACGCCGTGATCATCAACAACTACATCGCCGACAACGAGAGCAGCGGCGACGACGCCGACGGCGGCGGCATCGCCGCCATGAAGGGCGACAACCCGGGGACCGTGGGCTCCTCTCCGTGGATCTTCGGCAACCTGATCTTCCGCAACGTCGCCGAGGAAAACGGCGGCGGCATCGCCGCCAAGGGGACCGGCAGCCAGCCGACGATCCTCAACAACCTGCTCAGCTCGAACCTCGCCACCGAACCGCCGCTCGGCGACCGCAGCATCGGCGGCGGCGCCATCGCCTGCGTCGATGGCGGCATGGCCGCACTGATCGCCAACAACACGATCACCGCCAACGGCGGCCTGCAGGCCGGCGGCATCCTGCTGGTCGGCGGCGCCACCGACAACCCGCCGGTGATCAACAACACGATCACCGGCAACAACGGCCCCGGCGTCTGCTCGATCGGCTGCAGCAACGTGCCGCTCTCCAACAACCTGATCGCATCCAACAGCTCCGGGGTAACCCTTTCCTCCACAGTTCCCGGCGCCGCCGTCACCCTCGTCCGCAACCTCGTCCACGGCAACGCCGTCGACTACGACGGCCTGCCCGACGCCACCGGCACCAACGGCAACCTCGCGGTCGACCCCGGGCTGGTCTCCCCCGCCACCGGCGACTTCCACCTGCTGCCCGGCTCGCCGTGCATCAACTCCGGCGACAGCGCCGCCGCCAGCGCCACCTGGTGCGATGCCGACGGCCACGCCCGCATCGCCGACGGCCGCGTCGACATCGGTGCCGATGAGTTCGACGGCACCGTGTTCGCCGCCAGCCCGCGCATCGTGCGCGTCAAGCCGACCGGCAACGACGCCTCCAGCGGCGCCACCTGGGCCACCGCCAAGCGCACCGTCGGGGCCGCCATCCTGGCGATCGCCGACGGCCTGGTGCAGCCGCACCACGTCTCGGCCGGCGGCGAAGTGTGGGTCGCCGCGGGCAGCTACACCGGAAACCTGACCTTGCCGCCGTTCGTCCACCTGTTCGGCGGCTTCGCGGGCACCGAAACGGTCCGCACCGCCCGCAACCCCGCCACCAACACCACCACCCTGAACGGCGGCAACAGCGGCCGCACCGTGCTCGCCTGGGGCGGCCACCGGCTCAGCACGATCGACGGCTTCACGGTCACCGGCGGGCGGCTCGTCGCCACGATCAGCGACCAGGGCGGCGGCATCGAGTGCTACCAGTCAGGACCGGCCATCGCCGGCTGCCGCGTCCACCAGAACGTCGCCAACCTCGGCGGCGGCATCGGCATCTTCGGCGGCAGCCCGCGGATCAGCGACTGCGCGGTCGAGTCCAACTCCGCCGCCACCGACGGCCAGGGCTGGGGCGGCGGCATCCACATGGACCACTCGCTGGCGTGGATCGAGGACTGCGAGGTCTGCATGAACTCCGCCTCCGAGGGCGGCGGCATCTACGGCTCGGCCAGCAAGCCGCAGGTCCGCCGCACCGCCGTCCACGACAACTCCGGCCACGGCATCAAGCTGCTCAACAGCACCTCGCTCGCGTGGGCGCCGCTCGACCACATGGTCGTCGCCGCCAGCGCGGTCTATCAGAACATCGTCCCCGACCAGGGCGCCGGCATCCATGTCCTCTACTGCGGCGGCTGGCTGCTCAACAACCTGGTCGTGTCGAACCAGGCGGCGGTGTTCCCGAACGGCGGCGGCACCGGCGGCGGCATGGCCCTGCTCGGCGGCCGGGCCGGCGACGGGCCGCTGGTCGCCTCCGGCAACACCATCGCCGGCAACACCGCGGACTACCTCGGCCTGAACAACGGCGGCGGCATCGCCACCTTCGTCTATCAGACGCCCAGCCTGCTGCTCGCCAACAACATCGTGGCCTACAACTCGAGCGGCATCATCAACCAGAACGGCAGCGCCGCCAGCCCGGTGCTGGTCCACAACGACTTCTACTCGAACAACGGCCTCGACTACCAGCTGACCGGCAGCTACGGCACCCCGGCCGGCCCGCTCAGCCACCCGAGCGACATCTCCGCCGACCCGCGCTTCGTTTCGTTGAGCCCCGCCGACCTCCACCTGCAGGCCGCCTCGCCCTGCATCGACACCGGCCACCCGGACGCGGCCGCCGACAGCGACCTCGACGGCCGCCCGCGCCCGCTCGACGGCGACAACAACGGCACCGTGCTGCCCGACATGGGCGCCTGTGAGTATGCGCACGGGGCGGTCCGCGGCGCGCTCGAGTTTGCCGCGGCCGCGATCCACACCCACGCGAACGCCGGCACCGCCACCTTCACCGTCCGCCGCACCCGCGGCATCGCCGGCGCGGTCGGCGTCACGGTCTCGACCGCCAACGGCACCGCCACCGCCGGCACCCACTATCAGGCCGCCAGCGGCACGCTCGCGTTCGCCGACGGCCAGGGAAGCGCCACCGGCACGGTCACCTTGCTGCCGGCATCGAGCGCGGTCAGCCCGCGGCAGTTCACCCTCGCCCTCGGCAGCCCGACCGGCGGGGCCACCCTCGGCACGCAGGCCAGCGCCACGGTGATCATCTCGTTCCCGGCCCCGGCGCCGTCCAACCCATGGGGCATCCCCGATTCATGGGTGCAGGCGCACGGTCTGACCCTCACCGCCACCTCCGACGCCGACGGCGACGGCGTCCCCGACCGCCACGAGTTCTTCGCCGGCACCGACCCGCGCGACCCGGCATCCCTGCTCCAGCTCCGCATCACACGCCCCAGCCCCGGCGGCGCGCCGACCCTCGAGTGGTCCAGCGTCCCCGGCAGGTCCTACACGCTGCGCTCCGGCACCTCCCTGCAGTCTGGCACCCCCTTGCCGACCACCCTCGCCACCGGCATCCTCGCCGACTCCGACCACACCCGCTTCTCCGACGCCCGCCCCGCAGCCGCACGCATGTTCTACCGGATCGAGACCGACTAGCGAGGCAAGCCTCAGACCTGGATGGTCCCCTCGCTCCATAAACTCGACCTAACATTGGTGCATTCGTGTAACGCGTCGCGCTAATCACGGGGGATCGGGGTGCGGGCGGCGGCGGGGCTGTCAGCGTTCATGGTTGTTGCCGCGGTTGTAGGATTGGCTGTTGAGGTGGAGGTTGGCGGGGCGGGCCAGGCCGTGGCAGGCGCCCTTGTGCCAGACCTCGACGCGGTCCAACAGCAGGGGGTCGAAGCGCGTTCGACTTTCAGCGCGCGCAGGGCGAGGTCGACTTCCAGGAGCCGCTTGCCCAGGGTGACGGTGCCGTCCTTGAGCACGAGGCCGCGGCTCAAGCAGCGGGTGCCCGTGGCCAATCCGGCGTCATGCGGTAGTCGGCCAGCAGTGAAGTCTTGGACCCGGCCGCCAGGTGCACGAGGATCTCCACGAGCCTGCCGAGCTTGCGCAAGGCTCGCCAGAAGCCGCCCAAGTCCCCGTCAGCGAGGACCGGCAGCCGCTGGCCCAGCAAGCCGCGAAGCGCCGGAATGCGAAGAAGCAGTTTCTTTTCGGTCCGCTCCAGGCATCCCCGTTCCGTTTCGCAGGCGGACGGAGACCTCGCGCCTCCGCCCGCCACTGCGGCCGGCTCCACCCCATGGCGCCGGTCGAGCCACTGTTCGACCCGCGCCGCCGGCACGCTGCGATAGGGCAGCATGCCCGCCGGGATCACCCCGATGGTCAGGCCGCAGCGTTTGCCCAGGAAGCGCTCGACCCGTGCCTTCTCCTGGCCGGCGGCCCCGGCATTGCGCTGGTAGCCCCCGTGCCGGTGGAGTTGCCCGCAGCCGCCGCACAACTGGCAATCGCGCGGCGCACACGGCCGCGACCTTCCGCCCAACGCTTCCCGGTGGATCTGCACGGCCCCGATCCAAGCCGCCCCACCCCCTCCCGCCCAGCCGCCAAGCGAGGTGGCGGCCGGCTCCACTGCGGGCTTTTCGCCGCCGGCTCAAAGCCCTCCGCTGCGCCGGCCGCCACCTCGCTGCTTGAACCGCTGTCCAAACGAACCCCGCGCCTGCTGTCCCGCGATTAGCTTGCGAATGCCCGCTCCCGATCCCCCGCGATTATCGCGGGGCGTAACACGAAGTCGACCGTGGCGAACTCGTGCTCCAGCTCGGCCGGCAGCTTGAGCCGGCAGCCCAACAGGATGAGCGCGTGGCCCTTGGCCTTGGCCACCCGCCTGCCGCAGATGACCAACCAGGACGACCTGTCGGTCCTGCTGCCCTGCAACTGGCAGCCGCCGGCCGCCGCCGCGCTGTCCAGCGCCTGCGCCGCCTGAGCCGGCCGGCCCAACGCCTGCATGCATAGGGAGCATGCATAGGTATGTATCCTATCTCTGCTGCGGGCGGTAGAGGCCTGGGGCCGATCGCTTACCCCAGGTCGGTCATCGCATGGTTTGGACGTCGATCCCGCCCTTGTCAGCAAGGGCCATAGGCACCCGCCCGGCGGGGCGGGCGGGTGCCTATGGGGTGCTGTCGTCGGCGGATGTTCCCGCGGAATCCTTGTGCGATTGTCTCGTGCAAAGGCGTGCCGGAAGGGCCGTCACTGTCGGCTGATGCGCAGTCTCAGGAATCGATGCTCACTCGAGCCGATGGGCAACGCGTCGCGGACGCGGAAGAACGTCGGTGTGTCGCTCTCGATCACCGTCGTGTCCGTGGTCCAGCTCTCCATGTCGCTCGAGCTCAATCCTTCGATGACCACCCCTGTCGCGTCCGGCGAGCGTGTGATACTCAGGCGCAGATAGGTGTGGCCATCCATCTTTTCCAAATCTGCAACGACTGGATAGGAATTGCCGGATAGGGGATTGGCGCCGATGACGTATTCGAAGAGGTTCTCGAGTCCATCGCGGTCGGGGTCGGCGGTGTCGGCCGCGCTCCCCGTGTTCTCGGCCGTGCCGAACCAGGTCCTGCGCCAGTTGGCCAGGGAACTGGGCGTCCAGACGACCTCGATGCCGAGCGTGTCCGTGGCGACCTCGACGCTGAAGCTGCCGTAGTCGTTGCAGGACTTGCCGAGCGAGTCGGACGTGCGCGTACCCAAGGCGGGGGCGGTCGCCACGGCATTGGTCGTGGAAACGACCTTGAAGCGCTGCGTCGTGCTCCAGAACGTATCGCCGAAGTCCACGGTCGAGCCGGGGGCGTCGAACACCAGGTTGACCGTGGCGCCCGACGTGACGTTGAGCGTGGTGGCGGCCAGGCGGTCGAAGTCCGTGCCGGGCGTGGTGGCCGAGTTGGCGAGGATGTCGGCGGTGATGGAACCCGTGGCGGAGAGGGTCACTGTGTTGTTGATGGTCAGGGTCCCCGCGGCGGCATCGCCCGGCATCACCGTGCCGTTGACGGTGGTCGCGCCACCAATCGTACCCGTACCACCGAGGGCCGCGTCTGTCCCGACCGTGGTCGCCGTGTTGCCCAGGCTGCCATTCACCTTGAGCGTGCCGGCGCTGACCGTCGTGGTGCCCGTGTAGGAGTTGGTGCCGGAGAGCGTCAACGTGGCCGGGCCGGCCTTGGTGAAGGCAATGGGACGCACCGCGCCCGACGGCGCATTCTCCATGACACCGGCGAAGGTGCCATCCGCGGACTGGTTGACCTTCAAGGTCCGCGTACCGGCCGTGCCCCAGTCGGCACGGACCTTTGAGTTGGCGGTGCCGGAGAAGTTGCCGATTTCCAGCGTCTTCCCGTTGTAGGAGTCGCCGAGCACGATGCCATCGGATGCGAGCGTCGAGCCGTTGAGGATCAGGTCCGGGGTGCCTGTCGAGGCACTGTTGTTGAAGATGAGGAGCTTCGAATCGACCCGGATCGTACCGTTCAGGTTGTTGGCCCCGGTGAGGACCAGGTTGCCGCTGCCCGCGACGACCAAGGTGGCCGATGGCCCGAGGACGATGCCGCCCGAACCGAGGTTGCCGGAACCGCCTGTGGCGACAATGCCCGCGTCGATCGTCGTGCCGCCGGAATAGGTATTGGCGCCCGAGAGCGTCAACGTACCCGCGCCGGTCTTCACCAGCGATCCCGCGCCCTCGATGATCTCGGAGACCATGATATTGCCCAGGCTGTCGAAGGTCAGCGCACCGGAGACCGGAATGTTGCCGTTCCCGTTGCCGCTGAGCGTCAGCGTGTCAGTCGTGACGGTCGGCGCGTAGCGGAAGGTGCCGCCCGTGGCCGTGACCGTGAAGTTCTGCCCGGAGTTCTGCGTCGTGCCCGTGACCTCGATCGTTCCACCGTTCAGGACGCGGCGCGCGGCGTAGTCGGCGAGCTGGCCGACGCCTTCGTAGGAGTAGTTCGGCATGCGCCAGGTACCGCCGGCATTCACCGTGATCACATAGGTGTTGTTCCACCCGCCGTTGTAGAGCTTGCCCGACGCGGACAACTCGAGGACGCCGCCATCGATCGTGGTATTGCCCAGGTAGGTATTGTTGCCGGAGAGGACCAGGGTCCCCGGCCCGGACTTGGCCAGGCCGTTGGAACCGAGAAGCGCGGGGAGGAGGGTTGCGTTGCCGTTCGTCACAGTGATCGACGGCGTGCCGGAGGGGACGGAGAGCGTGAGCGAACCGCCCGTACCCGTGGCGAGCGTCCAGTTGTTGCCGGGCACCGTGTCGCCGAAGGCCAGGTGGCCGATGGTACGGGCGCCGTCAAGGTTGACCGTGGCGTCGGCCGTCAGGTCGAGCGTGCTGAAGTCCGCCGTGTTGCCGGCATTGCTGCCGATCACGAGGTCCTTCCAGTTGGAGGCCTCGGTCCATGAGCCGCCCGTCGTGCTGGCCCACGTGCCATTGCCGGTGAGCGGTGCCGTCGTGAAGACGCGGTCTTCGCCATAGACGGTGCCGACGGCATTCACGGCCTTCACCCGGAAGTGGCAGGTCGCCTCGGCGCCGAGGCCGGTAAGGGCTGCGGAGACCCCTGTGGCGTTCGAACCCGTCACGGTGGCCGGGGTCGCGGCGACGGAGTAGCCGTAGCTCGTGTCGAGGCCGTACTCGAAGGTGACAATCGTGTTGGCGCCCTTGGCGTTGACCGAGGCATTGAGCGTGGCGCCCGTGCTCGAGATGGCGCTGGCGGCCGTCGTGGTCGCCGTGGGCTGCGAGGCAGTCGTGACCGAGACGACACCCGTGGTCGCCAGTGCGGACGTATTCCAGTCGAGGCCTTCGCCGAGCGTCGGCAGGTTCAGCGAGGCAAAGGCGCCGCTGTAGGAATTCCTGGCGAACAGGGTGAAGGAATCGCCGAGGACGAGGGCGTCGCCCGAGGCCGTGAGGGTGAGCGTGCCGCCGAAGGTCACGGCACCCGTGCCCGCGACCCGGTCGCAAGTCAGCGTCGTGCCGGACTTGGAGAACTCCATCGCGGTGGTCGCAGTGGCGCCCAGGGTGACCGCGTTGTTGATCGTCAGCGTGCCGATGCCGTTGGCGCCGGGGGCGAGGGTGCCGTTCACCGTGGTGGCGCCCGCGAGCGTGCCCGTGCCGCCGAGCGTGGCTCCCGGGGCGACCGTCGTGTCCGAGGCGGCGAGGCTGCCGTTGACCAGCAGCGCGCCGGCGCTGACCGTCGTGGCTCCCGTGCAGGTGTTGGCGCCGGAGAGCGTCAGCGTGGCCGTGCCGGCCTTGGTGAAGGCGATCGTACGCACCTCACCCGACGGCGCGTTCTCCATGACGCCGGCAAAGACGCCGTCAACGGATTGGTTGACCTTCAAGGTGCGCGTACCGGCCGTGCCCCAGTCGGCACGGACCTTCGAGTTGGCGGTGCCGGAGAAGTCGCCGACCTCGAGCGTCTTCCCGTTGTAGGAGTCGCCGATCACGATGCCATCGCTGGCGAGCGTCGAGCCGTTGAGGATCAGGTCCGGGGTGCCCGTCGAGGCGCTGTTGTTGAAGATGAGCAGCTTCGAATCGACCTGTATCGTGCCGTTGAGGGTGTTGGTGCCGGCCAGGACCAGATTGCCGCTGCCCGCGACGAGCAAGGTGGCCGATGGTGCGAGGACGACGCCGCCCGAACCGAGGTTGCCGGAACCGCTCGTGGCGACGGTGCCCGCGTTGATCGTCGTTCCGCCCGAGTAGGTGTTGGCGCCCGAGAGCGTGAGCGTACCGACACCATCCTTGGTCACGCGGCCGGTGCCGCTGACCACGCCGCCGAAGGTCTGGGCGCCGGCGAGGTTCCAGACCAGGAGCGAATGGTTCGCGATGTTGCCGGCGACGGAGCCGCCGTCGAGCCGGAGTGTCCCGTTGTTGATGGTGGTGCCGCCGCTGTAGGTGTTGGCTGCGGTGAAGCTGAGCGTGCCGTCGCCGTTCTTGGTGAGCGCGAAGCCCCCGGAGACGGCTGCGTTGGCGGTGAGCGTGCGCGAGGCGGCGACGCCCCACGTCTGCGATGCGGCCAGGGCGATGGCATTGCCGAAGGTGAGGTTGCGCCTGCTCCATTGCATGTCGATGCCGCGGGAGCCGATCGTCAGGGGCTGGCCGTCGACAAGGACGTCGGCCGGGGGATCGTAAAGGACGACGCCGGCCACGGACTTGGCATAATTGGGCTCTTCGTCAGGTTTGCTGACGATCCGGAGGGGTTTCTGGCCGTGACACACCCGCCGAAGGCACCCATTGAAGGGGTGTGAAAGTCCTGAACTTCAATGAGTTGTACGCCTTCGACGGGTATGTGGTCGAGAAGGTAATCACTGAGAGGGTGGCGATTCAAATCAAATTGCGATTCGACCTGCGCCGCAAGCCCCGGTGCCCGAGCTGTGGCCGGCGCTGCCCCGAACACCGGGTGGGCGTGGGATTGGCCTACGATCTGCCGGTTGTGGAGCGGCCGGTGGTGGTGACATACCCGGTGCGGCAGTTGCGCTGTCGGCCCTGCGGGGAGTTCCGCACGGTGAGGCCGGCCGAGGTGCATCCCACCCGCGGCGCGACCTGGCGACTGATGCGCGTGGTCAGCACGTGGGCGTCGGTGTGTCCGGCGACTGCGGTCGGCACGATGTTCGCGATCTCGGACTCGACGGTACGGCGCTATGACAAGGCGGTGCTGGAGGCCGATCTGCCCGAGCCGCTGCTCGACGGCCTCGAAGTGCTGCTGGTCGACGAGAAGGCTGTGCGCAAGCGCCACGGCTACGTCACCGTGGTTCTCAACGGGCGCACCGGCGAGCTGCTGCACATGACCGAAGGCAAGAAGAAGCAGGCGCTCGTTGAGTTCCTCGAAATGCTCACCCCCGAGCAGAAGGCGTCGATCAGGGCGGTGTGTATCGACCGCAACGGCGCCTACAAAGCCGCGCTTTCCGAACACCTGCCCGATGCCGAGATCGTCCACGATCTGTTCCATCTCATGATGAACCTCAATGAGGCCATCGACCGCACGCGGCGCGCCGAATGGCACCAGGCCCACGCGGCTGACAAGAAGGTCATCAAGGGCTCGCGCTACCTGTTGCTCAAGGGGCGGGAGAAGCTCGACGACAACGGCCTCGACCGGCTCGCCGCGCTGGTGCAACTCAACGAACCGCTTACCCGTGCCTACATCCTCAAGGAGAGCTTCCGGGACATCTTCCGCTTCAAACGCCCGCCACGTTCCGCGCGGCACGCAATCCGGCAATGGTGCCGCGACGCTCTGAACAGCGGCCTGCCACATCTGGCGCACTTCGCCAAGGGCGTGCTGCGCGACATCCGCCACGTCGTGGCCTACTTCGTCCACAACATCACCTCCGGCCTCATCGAATCCTTCAACAACCAGATCGCGAGAGTCATTCACAGGGCCTGCGGCATGACCGACCTCGACTACCTAACCCTCAAGATGAGAGCCCAATCCCTTCAGCAGATCTGACGAAGAGCCATTTTTTGCCCAAACCGCCTTCCAATCACGCTTGTTTAGGGGCTAGGAGCGGGTGTGGGTTCACGGTGGAGTGGTCGTGGTGGTTTCAGAGTCGACCGCAATCGCCGGTCGGGAGAGCACGCCGCCGGAGTTGTCGCTGTAGCCGTCGGACCGCCAGTACTTGTCGAGGTCGGGTGCGGTGATCAGGTGCAGTCCCGGGGTGGCGATGGCGGGGTTGCAGAGGACGTAGAGGTTTTCGTCGGCGATGTAGCCGGCGAGGAGCAGGGTATGGCCTGCGGCACCGCCGGGGTAGCGGTCGCCGATGTACTTGAAGTCGATGACCAAGGGGCGGCCGGCATCGAGTTCGGCCCGGGCGAAGGCGGTGGCCTTGGCGAAGCCGTCGTCGTCCGCCGGGAAGGTGACGAGTTTCCAGTGTTGGTCGATCTTTGCGGCAGCCTTGACGAGGTCGGCCCAGTCGGTGCCGGTGCCGAGCGGCGAGGGACAGAGCTTCTTGAAATCCCACCCGCCGACTTTGGCGCCGAGTGCGCGGGCGTACATGGCGCAACTGGTGGCGCCGCAATTGTTCCAGCCCTGGTGCAGATGCGGCACGGGGACCAGCGCGAACTTGCCGGGTTCGGGCTTGCGGCGGCGCAGGTCCATCAGCTTCAGCAGATCCGCGCCTTGCTGTGCGGCCATTTCGGCGGATGGTTGTTCGGGACTGCCGGTGGGGCCGACGGGTTTCATTTGCGAGACCTTCGCCCACGCGGTGCGGGCTTGCTCGAGTTCACCGGCTTGGAAGTGCAGCTCGCCGAGGACGACGAGGCCGTTCGGGTCGTTCAATTCCGCGGCGCGTTCGGCGAGTTGGCGGGCTTGCGCGGGGTCCGGAGCGATCCCATCGCCGGCGAGACAGGTCATCGCTGCGGTGGATGCGGCGCGGCCGTGGCCCATCGCGGCGGCCTTCCGCCAGATCTGCAGCGCCTTCGGCACATCGTGATCCACCCCTTGCGCGGCGAAGTGGCATTGGCCCAGGTTCCATGCGGCGGCGGCGGATCGGTCGGCGGCGGACCTGAAGTAGGCTGCGGCGAGCGTGGGGTTGCGCCTCACGCCCTTGCCGGTGAAGAACATCCAGCCGACGAAATCCTGCGCGTCCGCGTGACCGGCGTCGGCGGCGAGGTGGGCCCAGCGCATGGCGGCCGCAGGGTCGCGCGCGACGCCATCGCCCTCCCGGTAGCGAAGCGCCAGGGCGAGTTGCGCCGGTGCATCCCCTTGCTCGGCCTGCGCAGTGAGGTCGGGCAACGCGTCGGTTCCGGCGGCGGGCGCATCCGGCGAGGCAGCCCAGGTCAATGAGGCCAGCAGGGCGAGCAAGCGGGTCATGGATTGCCGGAAGCGATGGGCTGAGGAAGCCATCGGCGGCGGCGGTTTGGCCCCGTGGATCGTGAACTCGACCGGGCCGGAGGCATCGATTTCCAAGGTCATGGCCAGGGTGAGGAGGGCCAGGTGTTTCATTTCGATTCCGGACTGCCGCGCCGGCCGCCCTGCCGGGCGGGATCCGCAGCCCGTATCATCGCGCCCACTTGCCTGAGGGTCTTGACGTCGATGTCCCGGAGTTTGCCGGCATGGTCCGGACCGACATCGATTGAGAAGATGTTGCCGTGTTCCAGCGCACCCTGGTAGTCGTTGTAGAGCTTGTCCGCCGGGTGGCAGAGGTTGTCGTGCTCCGGCAGCGAGTAGAACCACTGCGCCCCGCCCTTGTGCGCGGGCAGGATGGGATAGGTGAACTCGGCGACCTGATAGCCCTTGAAGGAGGCCTCGGCGGACTTGTTGTACTGGGACGCGGCCTTGTCACCGAGCTTGCCGGGCCGGCCCATTTCACGCAAGCAAAGGCGCCCCGCGGGTTCCCCATGGTTGAACCCCACGAATGTGTTCGGCTGGAACTTGTGCATCCATTCGACGGTATTCCGGTGTGAAAGCCCGCCGTCGCCGACCGCGTGGTCCATCCACCAGAATTCGATCGGGCCGTATGCCGTGAGAAGCTCCTCGAGCTGGGCCTTCTTCATCTCGGGATTGGTGCCGCCCTGCCCGCCCTTGCCGTCCACCGCGCCCGGCCAGTTCCAGTCGCCTTCGGAGAAGTACAATGCCAGCCTGACGCCGGATTTGTCGCAGGACTTGCGGAGCTTGGCGAGGACGTCGATGCCAAGCGGGCTGTTGGTCACCTTCTTCGCGGTGGTCCTGGTATCCCACAGGCAGAAGCCGTCGTGGTGTTTGGCGAGGAACAGGATGTATCCCATGCCGGCGTCCCTGGCGGTTTGGCACCATTGGTCGGTGTCGCAGCCGGTCGCCTTGAAGAACGACGCGTCCTTGTCGCGGGTCGGCGTCCACTCGCGGCCACTGAAGGTGCTGAACGACCAACAGATGAACATCCCCCACTTCAGGTCGCGGATTTGGGCGGCCCGGGCCTCGTCGGGAAGCCTGGTGCGGTCGATTTCGGGGGCTGCAGGGGCGGCCGCGAGGAGGATTGCCTGGATCAGGCAGACAGCGGTGATTCGTGCTTTCATGGTTGCTGATCTTGATTCTGGCGGGTTGTTGTGGTTTGTCTGGAGGCCGTGTTGACGCCGCCCGGCGCCTCCGGTTGCGGCAGGGAAGGCCGGGTGATCTTCAGGGGGATGGTTCCGCCGGCCCCAGTGGCGGCTTGTTCGCCAGCTCCGGCAAGCGGCCGTTGTCACACGTCGAGCCGAGCGCCCCGGCATCGAAGCTGTGGTAGGTGGTGGGAGTGCCGTAGCTCTGGTCGGGGTGGTCGGCGCCCCACTTCGGGTTGGCGGAGGCGCAGAAGTAGCCGAACACCAGCATGCCTTCCTGATGGCCGAGCTTCACGACCTCGGGCAGGAAATCGTGCTTGAGGCCGGGTTGCTCGGGGACGAGGCCGTTCTTGTACCATGCGTAGCCGTTGGTGGAGACGCAGAAGGTCTGGATGACGTTGGCGCCGATGGTCTTGTACCAGGCGACGTGCTGCGCGGGATCGGCACCGGCCCAGGTGCCGGGCTTCGCGAACGGCTTGCGTTTGCGGCCGGTGGCGGCCCAGTTGAAGTCGAGGCAATACGCCTTGATGTCCTTTGGGGCGGCCGGTTCCGCGGCGGTTGCGGGAACGAGTGACGCGAGACCGATGATGGTGGAGGCGAGTTGCCTGTTCATGAGGCTGGTTGCTGGTGGGCTTGGGCTCGGAGTGGCCGGTTGTCCGGCCGCCATGCCGTGACCTTCGATCATTTCGCGGCGGGAGCCGTCGGCCCTCCGGAAAGCAGGCCGACCATCGCGTTGCCCATCGCGTTGCCGATCAGGTAGCCGGCCTCGTGGAGTTGTTGGTTGAGGGTGCGCACCTCCGGCCTGATCGGGAAGAAGCCCATCGCCCCGTTGCGGTGCGGGTAGAGGCCGGTCTGCATGATCTGGCGCACCGGCTGACAGACGGCGACCGTCGAGTAGGCATGTTGGAAGCGCAGGCCTTCCGTGGCGAGGCGGTCGATGTTCGGCGTCAGGTCCCTGATCGGGCCGCCGCAGACGCCGCTGGAGTCGAAGTTCATGTCGTCGGCGGTGAAGAACAGGATGTTCAACCGCGGAGCGGCGTCGACGGCGGGCCACTGGAGCAGCAGGGTGGTGACAACGGCGAGGATCGGTTTCATCAGGGCCTGGGCTGGTTCACCGGCCGCAGCGTGAAGTCCTTGATGGTCAACCCCTTGACCGGCTCGGTGCGGGAGAAGCGGAGGACATTGCGGCCCTTGAGCAGCGGGATCTCGACCGGTGGAGTCTGGTCCCACATCCCGACGGTGAATGGAAGGGCGATGTCGGTCGGCTGCGTGGCGTCGTTGGCAGCGACCGACAGGTGCTGGTCGGCGCTGGTGGTCACCACCCGCGCGCTGAGCGCGTAGTTGCCTGCTGCGGGCGCCTCGAGCGTGTATTCGAACTCCTCTGGCTGGCCATTGCGGTTGTAGTGCAGCTGCATTCCGCCCAGGCGACTGGCCATGAAGAGGATCTTGGCGGTGCTGGTGGTCGGCTTGCTGCAGGCCACCGCCGGGATCGTGATCACCCCGTCTTGGCCGGTGACGATCTTCCGGTCGGCCTCGGTGATGGTCACCGCCTGGACGGCGTCCTTCTCCTTGGATTCATTCGCCTCGCCGATGTCGGTGCCGACGGCGGCCAGGGTGTTTGACTTCGCCTGTTCGACGATCGCTCGTTGGCGGTAAAGGGCGACACCATGCCAGAAGCCGGTGGCCGGGGCGTGGAAGCCGAACGCCTCGGGCTCGCCGAGGGCGGCGCCCAGCCACCGGGCGCGCAGCACTTCGAGGTAGGCGGCAGGGACCCTGCGGGCCTGTGTCATCGCCAGGAAATCAATATCCGATTGATTGTCGATCCGGCCCCAGCCCCAACCGGCGCCCAGGCAGATCACCCAGCCGTCGGGCGTCCAATGGGCCAAGGTGGCATGGCCCGGCTGGGGGCGAGCCACGGTCGGGATGCCGAAGCAGCGCAGGATGAAACGGCCGAAGAACGCGCGCCGGCCGCACACGCCGCCATTCATGATGATGTTCTGGTAGCGTTGCAGCGAGGGGCGGTCGTTTTTGGTGTCCTGCGATCCGTATTTGACCTCGGTCTTGACGGCAGCCACGTAGCGCCAGCGATAGTCCGGGGTGGAGATGTGGTCGGGTCGGTAGTTGCGGAGCATTTCACGCCCCCAGGCGAGGATGCTGTCCGGCTCATCGCCGTTGGTGGCGGTGCGGTATTCCCACACGGTTAGGTCCTTGAAGCCGGGATCCAGCTCGCCATCGAGGAACGCCTTCTCGTAATGGAGGTAGCGTTTCACCGGGTCCACGGTGGCCGGTGCATCGGTTTGTTCCTTGGGGTTGTTCTGCGCAACCGGCACCGCGTGTTCCAGGCTGATGGCCAGTGCCAGCCGTTGCAGATTGCCGTTGGCGGCCTTCGGGCTGGTCTTGCGGATGTCTGTGTGGATCCTCATCGCCTGGCCGTATTTGCCGTCCCTGGCGCCGCCCGCGACGACCATCTGCTTCATCAGGTCGGGATCTGCCAGCAAGTCCTCCACCAGTGCCTGCTGCCCGGCCCCTTGCTGGGCGAACTCCGCCAGGCCGCGCGGCGTGGCCTCGGTCAGGACGACGCATTTCACCAACTGCGCGTCCCGCTTGTCGTCCGTCAGGAACTTGCCGAGAGTCGCCAGCACGGCACTGGCAGGCTCCTTTGCACGGGCTGCCGCTTGGGCGAGGGTCTCCTTGGCGGCGGCGTGAGCGGCTGCAGCGGCTTGTTTGTCCGTGCCCTTGGCTTGCGCCTGCATCGTCTTCAGTTCGGCCGCCATCGCCGCCGCCTCGTCCTGGTATGCCGCCAGGAAGGCAGCCTGCTGCCCGGGGTCGGTTTTCGGCAGCGCGTTCGCGAGCTCAGCCTGGAGCGGGGTCAGGATCGCGGAGTAGTTTGCCGCGAGTTGTTCCCCGCCGGCGGTGAGGGGTGTCTCGGGCGGTGCGTTCCTGGGCGCTGCGGTGAGCGTCGCCGGCAGCAGGGCGAAGGCCAGTGCCGCCGACAGCAGGGCGGCCGAATTCAGTTTCCGGGTCTGCATCATGGTCGTGTGGGTCAGCGAGTGGTTGGTCGGTGGGTGGACTGTGGCGGTGGCACGGGTGCGGAAGCCGGTGGAGGCGGTGGGGACTTCAGCGGTTGGTGCTTGCGGGCCTGGTTCTGGGTTGGGGCTTGTCCGGCGCGGCCGTCTTGCGCGCGAGTTCGGTGAATTGGCCGGTGTGTTCCTGCCATGCCCGCTCGAGCTCCCCGACCTTGTCGGGCATCTTGGCCGCGAGGTTGAACTGCTCGGCGCGGTCGGTGCGCAGGTCGTAGAGTTCCCAGGGATCGCCCTTGGCCGCGACGAGCTTCCAGTCGCCGACCTGGACGGCGCGGTTGCCCTCGTGCAGCCACCACAGGCACGGGTGGGGGGCGGTCAGATCGGCGGCGAAGGCGGGCAGCAGGCTGCGGCCGGGGGCGGCGGGGACGGGTTCGCCGTCCCACTCCGGCGGCTTCTCGATCCCGGCCGCCGCGAGCACGGTGGGCACGATGTCGACGAAGTGGCCCGGGGTGTGGCGCAGTTCGTCCTTGGCGCGGATGCCCGCCGGCCAATGGACGACGAGCGGCGTGCTGATGCCGCCTTCATGGACCCATGTCTTGTGGCGGCGGAACGGGGTGTTGGACATGCTGGAAAAGCCGGGGCCGAGGCACAGGTGGCTCCTGGCGCTGCCGGGCGCCGCGGCGGGGTCGTGCCCGCCGTCGCGCACCATGATCTCGGCACTCGCGCCGTTGTCGGAGGCGAAGAACAGCAGGGTGTTGTCGAGCGCCTTCATCGCTTCGAGCTGGGCAAGCACGCGCCCGATCTCCCGGTCCATGCGGTCGACCATGGCGGCGTGGATCGCCATCTTGGTAGCCTGGAACCGGCGCTGCTCGTCGGTTAGGCCGGGCCAGGGGAGCGGGCGGTTCACCTCGCCGGGGCCGAGTTTCCTGATGTCATCCGGGAAGTCGTAGGGCGGGCCGAGGTCGCGCTCGAGTGCGGACAGGGAGGTGTGGACGACGCCCGATTGCAGCTGCCGGCGGAAGCGCGCCTCGCGCAAGGCTTCCCAGCCGTCGAGGTATCGGTCGTGGTATCTTGCGATGTCCTGTGGCAGTGCGTGCAACGGGAAGTGGGGGGCGGTGAAGGCGATGTAGTGGAAGAACGGTCGGTCAGGGTACTTGCCTGCGTGCTCCCGGAGGCATTCGATCGCGTGGTCGGCGATGGCGATGGTGTCGTAGTAGCCGCTGCCGGCGGCCGGCGGGGGCACGCGTTTGCCGTCGACCGAGTTGCCTGCGCCGCCGAAGTAGTTGCCCCGGTTTTCGACGACGAGGGAGCGGTCGAAGCCGCCGTCCAACGGGTTGCCGTCGATGTGCCACTTGCCACTGTGGTAGCAGCGGTAGCCGGCGGGCTTGAGGAAGTCCGGCAGCAGGCGGGCCCAGCGCTGGCGTGCGCCGCGGATGCCGCCGGGCAGGGCGGGCAGGGCGTCGCGGTGAATCTGTTGGGCGTGGTAGCCGGTGAGCAGGGCGCCGCGTGAGGGCCAGCAGCGGGCGGTGTTGTAGAAGCGGGTGAAGCGGAGCCCGCTGGCGGCGAGGCGGTCGAGGTTGGGGGTTGCGATCTCGCCGCCGTAGCAGCCGAGGTCGGAGTAGCCGAGGTCGTCGGCGAGGATGAAAAGGACGCTGGGGCGTGCCGCGGGAGCGTTGGCCTGGCCTTGGGCCAGCGGCGTGAGCCACAGGATGGCGAGGAGGGCGGTTGCCCGTTTCATGGGGGTGGAAATGAGAAGCTGAAATGCTGAAATGCTGGAGGCGGCGGTATGCGGGGTCGGGTATTCTGCGGCACCAGACGGAGGCTGACTCTGCAACGGAGCTTCGGCGTGGGTTATTTCTCCCCCTTTGCGGCATTTTCACGGTGCTTTGCGCCAATCGCGCCCGGCAGGCGGGGCCAGCAGGACCTCATAGGGGGTTGTGTAGCGGCCGGTCAGCAATGCGGCGCGGTTCGGGGTGCACAGCGACAGGGCCCCGAATGCGCTGCGGCAGCGGGCCCCGCGGCGGCAAGGCGGTCCATGTTGGCCGTGGCGGCTGCTCGGTCGTCACGCGGATCCGGGCAAAGAGTCGCGGAGAGGCCAGCAGGGAGCCGGAGAGCTTGACGGCCACCGTCTCGACGCCGTGGGCGTCCGGCGTGCCCGGGGTCTGGGTTGCCCCGGGGTCCTCGTCCCAGTCGACCAGGTCGACCGAGGTCCACACGCGATACTTGAGCCCGGTGAGGCCGTCGTCGCGGCGGGTGGTCTAGTTCCCTTGGAGCAGTTTCACCATCGCCTCGCCCATGGCGAGCCCGACGTCCATGTAGGTCTTGGCGTTGCCGCCGTAGTGGCTGTTGGAGGCGCCGCCGTGGCAGTGGGGCTTGGAGTAGACGGTGGCGACGTTGCCCTTGAACTGCGGGTACTTGCCGCTGTTGCCATCGACCGCGAGCTGGGCGTCGAGGATCAGCCCTTCGTTGCCGGTGGCGCCCTTCTCGGTCTGGCCGAGGGTGGCGCAGACGAACTTGGCGTCCGGGGCGTCGAAGTCCTTGCGCAGCTGCTCGATCAGGCGGACGAGGTTCTGCTCGTAGCGGCTGGCGTGGCCGGCGTCGTAGCGGTCCTTGTCGCCCTGCCATAAGAAGAAGCCGGCGATCTGGTGGTTTTTCGCGCCGGGGTAGTAGGTGTCGAGTTCGGCGAGCACCTTCTTGGCGTTGGCGATGTCGTCGTCGTATTGCTTGCCGGCGTACCAGCCGATCGGTTCCGGGGTGGTGCCTTTCTCCCATTTCATCGGGGACTCCTTGTAGGCGGCGTAGACCCAGGTCTTCATCCCGCCGGTCTTGCGGTCCTCGTCCTCGAACTCATAGCCCTTGCTGCCGGGCGGCAGGAGGTCCCAGCCGAGGCTGCGGTTGCCGATGCAGCTCTTGAGGATCATGACCGGCTCGTCGAGGAGGTTGCCGAGGTGGTGGCCGATCCCCAGTTCCGGGCCGATCGTGCGGCCCTTGACGGTCATCCATTCGTTGTTGTGGACGCCCATGCCGCCGCCCCTGCCGACCATCACGCGCACGTTGCGGACGTCCTTGCGCTCGGTCCAGTTGCCGGCGTCGTCGGCGAGGAACGGGTAGAGGTTCTCGGTCTTGACCGCGTGTTCCAGGGTGCCGTCCTTGTCGCCGGCGACCTTGCCGGCGCCGAGCATGTTGGACTGGCCTAGCAGGATGAAGACCTTGACCGGCCTGGACATGTCGGCCTCCTTGCCGTCCGGGTCGGGGAGTTCGCCGGGGAGGGCCGTGGCAGCGGCCGCCGGGGCAGTTGCGGAAGCTGCCGCGGGTGCGGCCTTGTCACCCTGCTCCTTGAGGAAGGCGACGTCGTCGGCGGAGAGCCTGTCCTGGCTGAAGGTCAGCTCCTTGCCGCCGGGCGTGGTGACCGTGACCCTGCCGGTGGCCGAGTCGAAGGTTGTCAGGTCGCCCTCGAACTTCCTGCCGCCGTCGGCGCTGGTCCAGGTGCGGGCGGGTGCGCCGGCGACGAGCCATGCGAGGATGGCGGTCGTGGCGAGCGGCAGCAGCGCGGCGGCGAACCGGGGGCTGGGTGCGTGGGGTGGCGTTGTTTTCATCGTCGGCATGGCTTGATTGCAGCGGGCGGGGGGCGCGGCCGACGACCGGCCGGATTGCAGGAATACCCTGAAAATGGCCCCTGTCTTTCCCGCGGCGAGGGGTTTTGATCGTTGAAATGCGGAATAATGACGCGGATTTGCGGCAGGTGACGGGGAGTGGGCGAGGAAAGGGACGGAAGGGACCAAAGGGACCAAAGGGGTGGAAGGGAGGGGATGGGCGTTCAGTTTGGTTGGAGGGTGAGCCGCAGGGAGGCGGGGCGGCCGGCGGGCAGGGTGAGCTTGCAGTCGGTGGGGCGGGAGGTCCTGGTGCCGGCTGGCCGGCCTTCGGCGTCGGTGGCATCGCGGATTGGCGCGGGCAGGGTGAGGGTGACTTCCTGATCCCGGCTCGAGGTGAGGGTCACTTCAACCATGGCGTGGTCCCAGTGGAGGCGGTTGACCTCGATTGCGCCGCGGCAGAGGGCGCCCTCGAGGGTGCCGGAAGGCCATGCCGTCGGCAGGGCGGGCAGGAGGCGGATGGAGCCGGGTTCGGAGGCGACGAGCATCTGGATGATGACCGCGGGCATGCCGCCGCTGATGTCCATGTTGAACAGCGAGCGCTGGTTGTGCATCGAGGCGAGGTTGGCGAGCCAGAAGCGGTTCACGAGGTGCCTGAGGCAGTGGTAGGCGAGTTCGCCCTCGCCGAGGCTGGCGGCGGCCTGGCCGAGCTGCACCAGCCCGAAGGACATGAACCCGCGGGCGTCCCTGCTCCAGTGCCGTTCGAGCTTGTACTCGATGCTCTTGCGGAACGCAGCGCGGAGCTGCGGGCTGGCGGCGATCTCCGCGGGCAGCCCGAAGTAGAGCGGATAGAGCTGGGACGAATGGCGGTGCTCGTCGTTGTTGGCGAGCTTCGGGGTGAGCCACTCCTTGATGATGCCGCGCTCGTCGGCCGCGTAGCCGGGCATCTTCGCGAGCATCCTTTCCCAAACCGGGATCCGGTCCGCGTTGCGGCCGAGCTCGCGGGAGGCGGCGATCGTGTTGCGCAGCAGCTCCTTGGCCACCGCCACGTCCATGGTGGCGTTGAAAGTCGCCTGCGAGTCGGTGTTGGCCGGCGTGTTCTCCGGCGACTGGGTGGGCGAGAAGACATAGTTGCCGTCGGGGCCCTCACAGAGGTAGTCCTCGAAGAACGCCGCCACCTTCTCCATGAACGGCAGCGCGTGGTCGGCGAGGAACCGGCGGTCGCCGGTGTAGAGGCAGTAGTCGTGGAAGAAGCGGGCCGCCCAGCCGGCGCCGCCAACCCACATGCCGCCGGCGAAGTTCGGGGCCAGCGCGTTGTTGTAGCCGTGGGTGGTCGAGCGCGACGGCAGCACGACGCCGCGCGCGCCGAACAGGTGCCGCGCGTTGAGTTCCATCCCGGGGAGGATCGACTCGATGTAGGACGTGTAGGCGAGCATCAGCTCGGGCATGTTGCCCTGCAGCATGCTGGCGATCGCCGAGGGGACGTTGCCGTTGTGGGTGAAGTCGCTGGCCCAGCCGGGGACGTAGGTGCCGCCCCAGACGCCCTGCAGCGTGGGGGGCAGCTCGCCGGTGGCGGAGATGATGTTGTGGCGGCCGGCGTCGAACTCCTTTTCCAGCAGCGCGCGGTTCGGGTCGGCCTGGGTCGAGATCTCCAGCAACTCCTCGGTGGGCCGGGCGTGGTCGGCGCCGCCGCCGAGGTCGAGGCGCATGCGGTTGAACAGCGCGCCGTGGAGGGCGGCGTGGGACGCCAGCAGTTGCGCGAAGTCGGCCGGCAGGGCGGCGAGCCGGGACTGCATCTCCGCCAGCGTGGACTGCGCGGCGTCCTTGGGCAGGCGGATGTCGACGAACAGCATGATGCGGTCGGCGCCGGTGACGGCGAGCGAGCCGTCGGGCTGCGGCGCGCAGGTCCCGCCGGTGGCGGCGACGCGCGCGCATCCCTCGAGCGCCTGGATGCTGCCCGGGTAGGCCCGGAGGAAGCGGCTGCGGCAGGTGAGCGCCGCGGCTTCGGCGCTGCTGCGGATGTCGCCGAAGTGCTCCTCGAACATCGCATCGGAGCGCTTGGCGACGTCGCTGTCGGAGTTGAACTCGTCGCTCGGCTCGCGGGGTTCGAGTTTCAGCCGGCAGTCGAGCGCACCGGGTGCCGGGCCGGTGAGCAGGATCACCGCCACCCGGTCCTTGCGGGAGACGAACATCCGGCGCTCGAAGGCGCCGCGGTCGTCGGCCCAGTGGACGACCGCCTCGCCGGTTAGGAAGTCGACCGAGCGGGCGTAGTCGCGCACCTCGCCCCCGGGGGTGGTGCGGATGGTGAGGTCGAAGGCGGGGACGAAGAAGTCCGGGTACATGAAGCCCTGCTGGCCGGAGTGGGCGAACTGGAGTTCGCAGGCCTCGCGGTATTTCCCCTGGTCGATCAGGCGGCGGATTTCGGGCAGGTGGGCGGACTGGTCGGGGGGCACCAGCGGGGCGCCCATCGGCATGAACAGCCGCTCGTGGGAGAAGATGATCCGTTCGTCGAGCGGGCGGCTGAGTGCGTTGGCGCCGATCGTGCCGTTGCCGCAGATCAGCCCTTCCTCCCAGGTTTTGGCGGGTTGGGAACTGACGAAGCCGCGTGCGGGGACGGGCAGGGGCAGGGTGGCGGCGTGGGCGGTCATGGCGTGGGTCAAAAGGAGCGCCAACAGCAGGGTGGAGGGGCGGGGCGGGTTCATCGGGTAAGTCGTGATGGGGCCGCGGCGGGGACCGGCCGGCGGGTGTTCCATCGTCCGGATGGGGCCGGCATGGCGCCAGATGCTGGTGTGATTCGTAGCGACCGGCGGGCGGCGGCGCCAGCAGGATTGCTCGCCGGGCAGCGGGCGGCTGCGACACAAAATGGTGTCGATTTGCGTCAGCAAGCGGGGATCGGGGGCGAACGGCAGACGGGAGCGGGGCCCTCCGCGGACAACCTGTTAGGCGCGCCCCGGGGCGCGCCGGCCGTTTCCTCCCAGTCCCCCTGACGGGGGCGGCCACGCGCGCGCCTGGCCATCTCACAGCGCGACCTCGGTGCCCAAGCCGAGTCGGCGGGCGTTCGCCTCGATGCAGCGGGCGGCGACAAGGTCCTGGATGGCCACGCCCACCGACTTGAAGAAGGTGATTTCCGTGGCGTTGGCCCGCCCGGGTGCCGTGCCCGACGCCACTTCTCCGAGTTCAGCGGCGATCCGCTCCGGGCTCCAGCGGCCTTCGCGGATCGGCACCAGCAGGTCGCCCGCCTCGGCCATGGCCGACGCGCGGTGGTCCACGAACACCCGCGCCCGCAGCACGGTGTCCGTCGGGATCTCCTGCATGTCCGGCAGATACGGCCCCGGTGCGCAGTGCAGTGACTGCCGCGCCGTCCATGATGGTGGTTGCCTCCCGCACAACATCGAAGCCTGCGCCTTGACTGTCAGAAGGAGGGCGAAAACAACAAGGAGAATTCTCGTGGCCGTCATCCTGGCGTCTTCGGTTTGGTGCGCATCGTCATCGGGATCTGCTCAACCTCGATGATGTGATTGGTGCATTCCGCGCGTTTCACCGGGGAGAAGGCCTTCCGCCGTGGCTGGAATGGCGCGAGTTGGACCTCTGAATCGCACCTCGATGACGACCCCGGAGGGATTCCAGGCGAATGAACCTGTGGCTGGAACACGGGATCGGGCCGGACGCCGCGGCGAGCGTTGCGATTGATGATTGCCGACTGATGATTGCTGATCGGAGATGTGAGCCAAGGCACCGACCAAGGGCCACATCGACCATTTCCGTTCTGCAATCATCAATCATCAATCGGACCGCCCCATCCGCCGGGGCCAGCCCCCTCGCGTCAGGGGCACGTTTGAAATCCTCGCCAGCCTGGCCGCCACCTGCGGCCAGACCGGCGGGCAGGATGTCCGCCGGACGGCCGACGGCAGGATGCCGTCGCCACGAGGGCTGGCGCGATCCTCTCCCGTAGCCGCGTTGGTGACAACGCGGGCTGGGCGAACGCCCGTCCCGCAACGCCGCGGGCGACCGCCAATCCAGCCACCCGTCGCCACGAGGACCGTAGCGATCCCGGGGCCTCTGCGATCCCACCGGGGTCAGCACAACGGGCGCTAAACAGATACCGGCCGAGCGGCCGGTCACGGGGAGGCGATCCGGCCTATTTGGGTTCGATCACGGACCACGTGTCGTGATACCGCGCCTTCTTCCATCTCTTCTCCACGTCCGAGAGAGGCATGCCGCGCTCGGCGATGTAGAGCCTCCTCTTCCCGGTTGAAGTGCTGGCCAGCACCAGCCTCCAGCGCCGCTCCGCCGACGCCGCGGAGAAGGAAACCTCGGATACAAACCGCGATGAAGGGATCTCGGCGAGGTACTCCGGCGTCAGGGCCGCGAGATCCGGGGGTGCTTCACCCCTGTCTTCACAGTAGTGCTCGATCGCGCGCACGAGCGGGAAAAACGCGCCATGGATCTTGTCCTCGATGCTGAAGACGAGATAGGCCCTGCCCAGGACTGGGACGGCAATCGCACCGCCGCCAAGGATCAGGGAGACCAGCGCAAGCTTGAGCCACCTGTTCATGAGGTCCGCCATTCCTGCCGAACGTCAGCGCTGAGGCCCGGCGAGCGCGCGAGCCGCAACCACCGAGAGCTGTCGGATTCCATTCATGCAGGTTCGGGGCTGCGGCGCAAGCCTGACGGCATCCCAAAAGGTTGTGGCGCGGTGCACCGGGTGCTGGGGAAAGGGCCGGCGGGCCGTGCGGCCCGCCATCTTCCAGCCGTGCAGAACGCCGCCCTGGTGCGGGAGGCCACCGCCAACTGGTGGCTGCTTCACGACCGATGCGCGCAACTGGCGTGGGACTCGTGGCTGGCTGGGCAAACCTCAGTCAGTCACGGGGACCCGATTCGGCTCCTCGTTGTTTTGGGATGGAGAGCCTCCGTGCGCGGGCGGTCACTCCTGATGCCACTTGGTCCCGAAGATGCTCAGGGAGTCTTTGGATCTGGCGCTCGAACTCCGCCCCTGAATCGATGCCGGCCGCCTCCAACGCCTTCATCGAGTAAAGCAATGCCCCCATGCCATGATCGGCAGCATGCGCGGTCGCGACAGCCTGAGCCGCGGCCCGCGCCGCGGCGACGGCCGCCGCATTCCTGACGCTGCGTGCCGCTGCGTGCGCCGCCACGGATGCCTTCATCGCCGCCCCGGTCTTCACTTCCCCGTTTGCCCAGCGTCGCCCGACCTCCAGTGCTTCCCGTGGTCGGGGGTCATTGCTATGGGCTTGGAAATACCCAAGCACCGTTTCCGCGCAGTCAGCCGCCCAACGCGCCAAGCAGATGTGGCTATCGCGAGGCAGAAGGCCGCCCCGGTGGTCGGCAATGAAACGTCGGTCTCGCATGCCTCACTCGGTGTGGTGGGTGGCGAAGGGCGGGTTGTGGCGCCAATCGCCGCGCCAAGTCCGTTCGGCGCCCAGCAGGTCGGTGGTGCGGAGGAAGACGTCCTTGCCAGTCACCTGGTTGAATCCGGTGGGGAGCATCCATGCGTCGAGGAACCATGTGCGGCCGTGTGGCAGCTCGATGGTGAACGGTTCGCAACGGCTGTCGCCTTGTTCGATCCAGACCTGGAACTGCCTTGCCTCGGCATCCAGGGCGGGCCATGAGAGGAACAATTCGAGCCAGGTGCGTCCCCGGAACTCCTTGAGGCGGCCGATGGCGATCGGCTTCTCGAAGCAGCGTTCGCCGGGGGTTTCGTTGCGGTTGAGGACCGGCAGGTTGAACCAGCACCACTCGATCCTGCCTGCGGCGGCATGCAGCGGGTCGAGGGCGCTGTAGCGATGGGCGGCCTTGACGACGCTTTCGAGCACCCCGTGGGCGTTGTAGCTCCATGTTTTGGTGTAATCGCCACCGAGCGGGCCGGGGATGAAGTTCATGTCGGAGGACCAGAGGACGATGTCGTCCGCGGTGAAGAGGTAGAGCCCGACCAGGGTTTCCAGCAGCCACGGGGGGAGCGGGCGATCGTTCTGCTTGATGCCCTGGAGGCCTTCGTTGGTGTAGCGTGACCACGCGCCGATCCCGCAAGCGGAGAGAAACGGCTTGCGGAGCCCGCTGTGCGCCGGGTATCCGCCGGCGCGGCGGTGATGCTGGAGGTACATGCGCAGGGCGGTGCGGTAGAGGTTCTCCAGGCATTGCCGGGCCTCGCCCGGCTCCAGGGCGAGCTTGCAGCCGTAGGCAGTGGTCGCGGTGGCGGCATTGAAGCGGGGGATCCCGTTTTCGAGGATCAGTTCGCCGTGTGCGTCGCGCTCGAGGAACGGTTCCCGGCCCCAGATCGCCTGCTGATAGCCGTCCATGGAGAGGATGCCCTGGTTCTGCTGGCATGCCGCGAGCGTCGGGTCGGGGGCGGCCAGGAAATCGCGCTCCGGCCTCAGGTATTCCGGAAGCCCGGTGTCAGGCTCAACCATCGAGCAAAACGCGGCCCCCACGTCGTACTGCCATTGGCCATAGAGCAGGGGAGTGATGGTGGTGCGGGTTTCCGCCGCGCCCCGGGCGAGGCCTTGATAGAGCCAGCCGAGGCAGTCGCGCTGGTGTTCCCATCCCTCGGTGCATTCGATGTCGATGGCGGGGAATCCCACGAAGCGGCCGGAGCGGTCGGTTGCGAAGCGCTCGTTGTGAAAGACGTAGTGCCCCAGGGCGCGGAATGCGGCCTCATCCGGGGTCATCTTGTGCCCGACGCCGAACGCGCGCAGGGCGGGGATCCGCGGGTCAGCGGGGTCGGCCTGCTCGAGCTGTTCGAGGAACCGCACCGCGTGGCCCCACCACATGGGATCGGTCATGAGGCTCCATTTGCGTTCCGGCGGCAGGTCGCGGACGTTGGTGGGGGCGTCATCGGACTCACGGTATCGGGGGATGGCGCCGACGGTGGCGATCCCGCGGGTGAAGTGGGCATTCGCATCCGGGTCGGCGTACCAGGGGCCGTCGACATGGATGCGCCGGTCGGAGAGCGTGAATGGGGGGAATCGCGACAGCAGTGCGACGCCGCGCGCGGTCTGGTCCGGGAACGGGTAATCGATTCCGTGGCGGCGGGGGCTCTCTTGGACACGGAAGGTGAGTTCCGGGGCAGGGTCGGTGACGAACGGCGTGCCCGCGTAATCGACGCCGCGGCGGGGCGGGGGCGGCAGGGTGCCCGGGGGATCCTCGCCGCGAGTGGCCGGGCCGCCCGAATGGAGGCCGAGAACGATGAGCGTGAGGGTCAGCTTGCGGGGCACGGAACCGATGCTGGCGCGGGCGGTCCGCGGATGCCAGAGCAATGACGGGGTGACGACTCTTGTCGCGGCGGCCTGCGGCGGTCTGCGCTTGCCGGTCCGGGCCCGGCCGGGGTAGCTTCCGCCACAATCGAGGTTCCATCCATGCGCATCGTTCGTTTGTCCCTCGCCGCCGCCCTCTTTGCCCTGCCGGTCCCGGCCGTCGCCGCCGGCCCGCCGCGCGTCGCCCTCGGCGGCGAGGTCGGCGACGCCGCGGCCGCCTGCGCCGCGCGCTTCCGTTCCGCGCCCTTCGACTCGCTGTCCTGGCTGCGGGCCGACCTGACAGGCGAGCGGGTGTCGGAGTTCGACGGGCAGTGGGGGCACGTCATGAGCCGGCCCTTCAAGCAGTATTCGGGCGACATCTCGGGCCGCTTCATCGAGATCATGGCCATGGATTCGTGGGGCGACCTGGCGGTGCACCCGGCCTTCAGGGGCCTGTTGGAGGAGGTGCCGAAACGGCAGCGGCCCGGCGGCTACTTCTGCTCCTCGGGGGTCATCGACTGGCAGCAGCCGATCGACTACGCGAAGGAGGGCAGCGCCGCCGACGGGGGCCGCATGATGCCGGCCCTGTGGGGCAACTCCCGCCTGTTGTGCGGCCTGGTCGAGGCCATGCGCGCGTTTCCTGCCGACGCCGCCATCGCCGGAGCGGCCCGCGGCCTCGGCGACTTCTACGTGACCATGCTGCCGCGCTTCAACGATCCCGGTCGCATCGCCGAATACACCAGCGCCGGCTCGTACGCCGCCGGCTACGTCACCTGCTGGTTCCCCGCCATGGAGGGCCTGGTGAAGCTCAGCGTCCTGACCGGCGAGTCGAAGTACCTGGAGGCCGCCAAGGCGATCGCCGACTTTTACCGGCGGTTCGACCGCCTGCCCATCGACCACGCCCACGGCATGCTCTGCAACCAGGTGTCGTTGCTGCTGCTCTTCGAGGCCACGCGGGAGGCGGGCTACCTGGCCCGGGTCGAGCAGCGCTGGGATGAGCTGGTGGAGGGCGGCTACATCAACCCGGCGGGCGGCATCCTCGAGAAATGCCACGTGCGGTTCGAGCGTGACGAGGGCTGCGCCATCGCCGACTGGCTGCGCCTCAACCTCGCCCTCGGCCGCGTGACCGGCAAGGCCCGCTACTGGGCCATGGCGGAGCGCACGCTGCACAACCACCTGCTGCAGAACCAGACCCCCAAGGGCGGCTTCGGACACCGCCACATCCTCTGCGACGAGGAGGGCGCCTGGGGCTTCGAAGGCCGCATCGAGGAATCCACCTGGTGCTGCACCTATCACGGGGAGCTGGGGTTCATCAACCTGCGCAACCACCTGTTAGCACGCGCCGGGGGGTTGCTGGCCTGCAACTTCGCCCTGGACTTCACCGCGACGGACGCCACCGGCACCACGACCTCGGTGCTGCGGCCCGGCCTGCAGGCGGGCGAGGTGGTGCGCCAGCGCGTGACGTTGGCGGGCCAGCCCCCCGCCAAGGTCCGCGTGCGCCAACCGCGGTGGGCCGATGCGGTCACCGCGGTCGATGCAGCCGGCGCGGCGCTGGCGCTCGAGGCCGCGGACGGCTGGTGCACGACGGCGCAACCGGTGACCGAGGTGGAGTTCGTCTATGCCGGCGGCGTCTATGCCGAGGATCGCCGCTGCACGCGCCTTCCCAACGGCCCCGACGCCGGCAAGCCCTTCGTGATCGGCTACGGGCCCAAGGTGCTCGCCGCCGAGGGCCGCGCCGCCGCCGCACCCGCCTGGCCGGCGACCCTCGAGGCCCTCAAGGCCCGGGGCCTGAAGCCGTTCCCCGCCGCGCTGCGGCGCAAGGACTGCTGCTTCGTCGTGGGCCGGGCCATGTGAGGGCGCGGCCGCAGGCCGCACGGCCCACGCGTCGGGGGGGGCGGGCGTCTGTCCGCGGGAAGGTGCCGGGTTGCCGGATCCGGGGAAGATCTTTCCGGGGACGATCTTTCCGCTTGCGGACGGGCGCGGCCTTGCTCCATTGGCGGTCTCATGAAGTGGATGCTGGCTTCGATGTGCGTCGTGTTGGCGGCGCCGGGCAGCCGGGCGCAGGAGCAGCCTGCGCCGCCGGCGTACGTGGACGAGGCGCCGTTGCCGGAGGGGTGGCCGCGGCCGGGGCCCTACAACGAGGTCAGCGAGAAGTCGGTCCCGGCATACCGGGCGGCGTTCACGACCCGCAAGGGCGAGACGATCGCGTTCTGGACCTTGTTCGGGCACATCAGGCGCAAGGGCATCCCGATGACGGCGCCGGTCGAGATGGCAATGGAGGACGAGGGCGGCGCGCTCGGGCGCGCGTCGATGGCGTTCCTCTATCAGAACAAGGGGGTCGGGGCGACCGGGCCCGACGGCGCGCGCGTCGAGGTGCGGGACGTGCCGGCGGCCAAGGTGCTGAGCTACACGTGGCAGGGCGACGACTCGAAGGCGAACGTCGCCAGGGCCAAGGCAGCGCTCACGGCGGCGCTGGCCGGGCGCGGGCTGGAGGCGCGGCAGTTCCGACTGCTAGGCTACAACGGCCCGGGCACCCCGCGGGCGAAGCGGACGTGGGAGCTGCAGGTCCTGCCGGCCCCCCGCGGGGAGGGGTCGTAAGGCCGGGACGACGGGGCGCGGCTCAGGGACCGGGGTGGAGGGGGTGGAGGCCCTTGCGCGGCCTTCCGGTAGACGACCACCGCGGAGCCCGGCTGGTCGGGGACCGGCACCGCCAGCCCCCGTTCTAACATCTCCTGCCCGGTGAGCGTCCGGGACTCGCCTGAATCCAGGTTGGTGAACGTGTAGGCCGCGCCGGGTTCGAGGCCGCGCAGCCTGAAGCGGGCGGCCTCATAGATGGACTCGGCGCGGCGGAAGGCCTGGACCACGCCCTCGCCCTGTTCCGGCAGGTCGAACTGCCAGGCGATCCAGGCCGCCTGGTCGAGGCTGTATGGGGTCAGCGGGTAGTAGTCGCCGAAGTAGCACGGGGCGTAGTGTTTCCATTGCCCCAGGACGCGGCGGATCAGGTCGTAATCCAGGTCCCTGCGGCGCACGTCGAAGCACGCGGTGAAGTGCGTGACCATCGTGCTGCGGAGGAGATAGGGCGAGATCTCCCCCGACCCGGTCCCGGTGCCCTGGAACGGCAGCCAGAAGGAGAGCCCGTAGGTGTGGCCCTGGTTGCCCACCGGTTCCATGATGTAATCGCTGCGCAGGAGCGGCACCGCGCGGCGCATGGTTTCAAGGTCGTTGCGGCGCCCGCCAGAGGCGCACGAGTCGATCAACATGCCGGGGTGGCGGCGGCGCAGTTCGTCCCAGTAGGCCAGGTAGCCGCTGACGTGGTGGTTCTCGGTGATCCCCTGGCGGTCGTCGGCGTCGTTCTGCCGCCACAAGCCCAACGGGTCGATGTTGAAGTCCTGGCGGTAGAGGTCGATGCCCTGCGCGGTGATGAGCTTGTCGACGTGGTCGGTCAGCCACTGGCGGGCCTCGGGGTTGCCCAGGTCGAGCAGGCCGCCGTTGGCGCCGCCGAGGATCCACTCCGGGTGGTTAGAGGCCAGCCACGTGCCGCCGTGGACGCGCTCCGGCTCGAACCACACGATCGACCGAACGCCCTTGGCGCGGGCATGGTCCGAGATCTCCCGCAGGCCGCCGGGGAACCGGTTGGTGTCCACCTCCCAGGTGCCGGTCTTGCCCCAGCTCCCATCGCACCAGTACCAGCCGGCATCCATCCACCAGTAATCCAGCGGCAGTTTCTCCTCGAGGTAGCGGTCCACGAACAGCTTCTGGCTCGCGCTGTCGGCGTTGATCATCTCGCCGAACTGGTGCGAGCTGCACGCGGCCATCTGGACCGGGGGCAGCCTGCCGCCGGGGCGGGGCAGGTTGTGGGCCAGCATCCAGCGCCGCCAGACGTTCTGCGCGCGGATCCAGTCGCCGCGCCAGAACTGGAGCGCCACCAGCGGCGTGCGGACCTCCTCGCCCGGGTGCAGCCGCAGGTGCGTCCGCTCCTGCCCGGCGACGATGCGCAGGCCCGTGGCGTCGTCGCGGCGGAACTCGGCGGACCACTGCCCGGGCCAGCCCACGACCACGATCAGGCCCTCGCCCGGCCACGCGACGTTGAAGTACGGCATGTCGCTGTTGCTCGGTCGCCCGCCCGCGGCGGAGATGCGCGTTGAGGAGCCCGGTTGGAGGGGCGTCTCGTGGGGCGCGAAGTCGTCGGCGCGGCACGGGCTGCCGGTGAAGTGATGGAGCACGAACTCGCCCTGGCCCGGACGCTGCAGCTCGAGGTCCAGGGCCTGGATGTCGGACAGGACCGGCGTGTCCGCCTGGCCCGTGTTCTTGAAATGGACCGTCCACTCGACCGTCGGGAAATCGCGGTACTCGATCGCCACGCAGCGCACCTGCAGGCCGGTGGCCTCGTCATGATAACTGGTCGTGTGCTCGACGCGCCGGGTATCGAGGTCACGGCTCGCGCGCACCGTCTTCCAGCCCTTGAGCAGCTCCGCCGACGGCCGGCCTCCGCAGGTGAAGGCGAACGGCGGCTCCGTGCCCGGCGGCTTGGGCCCGGCGCCCTCGACCAGCGGCAGGTCGGCCAGCCACAGCTGGCGCCCGTCGGCGAGTGTCACCCGTGCCTCGGCCCAATCCGCCTGGTCGCACGAGATGCCGTCCCCGCCGTCGTCGATCAGCAATGTGAACTCCGTGGCGCGATCCAACGCCACCTTGACGGGCACGCCCGGCATGCCCTCCCGCAGGAGCGCCGACTTGAACCGTTCCCCGCCGCCCACCTGCACGGCGAAGTGGACGCTGCCGCGCCCGCCGCTCGTGTTGTCATTGCGGTCCACGCCGGCGACCGCCGTGAACTCCGCGCCTGCACCGGGCAGGCGCACGAGGAGCCGGCTCGTGGCGTGGCAGTACAGGCCGCGCGTGAAGGCCTGGTCCGCGATCCGCATGGGCCTGCCGGCGCGCGCGTTCAACTGCACCGGATCGTTGTTGGCGAGGACGTAGAGGCCTGCGCCCGGCCCGGCGGTGTCCGCCGTTCCCCGGAACTTGGCCGCCGCCCAGCGCGCGGCCTGCCCCAGCTCGAAGTCATCCGGGGTGGCGGCCAGTGCCCACGGCGACCACGGAACGGCGATCGCCAGCAGCCGGATTGCCACTGACCGGAAACCGCTCCGCGACGCTCCGCGGGGGGCAGGGAACCGCACGTTCATCGGGCTCATATGCCTGCCGTCTACCGCGGGCGCGCCGGCCAAACAACCACCGATTCGGGATCTGCCCGGCAGCCGGGCCGGGCGCGGCGGGCGCGCCGCCGCGGGAAAAGCCGCCGAAATGCCGCCGAAAATGCTTGCAATATTCGCAAAACGGCAAAATATCTCCCGCATGCGCAGGCGCCGGCAGCCGGGAATCGCCGCCGTGAGGCGCCAGGCCGTGGTGTTCAAGGCGCTGGGCCATCCCGGGCGGATGGCGATCATCCACGCGCTGGCGGGCGGGCCGGTGTGCGCCTGCCGGCTTGCCGAGGTGGCCGGGTGCGCCCCGTCGACCACCTCGCGCCACCTCACGGTGCTGCGCCACGCCGGCCTGATCGCCGACGAGCGGCGCGGCCAGCAGGTCTTCTACCGGCTGACCTGCCCGTGCGTGCTGGGGTTTGCGGAATGCCTCGACCGGGTGGCCGCCGGCGAGCCGTCCGCGACGCTGAAGGTGGCCTGCCGCACGTGAGGGAGGACCGAGCAAGCACCGGCGCCGGGGCGCCGCAAACGTTTCGCAATTACGCCAAATCACGATCCATCTCCGCCGGCCTGGCGGGCAACGAGCCGATGAAGGACCTGAAGAAGTTCGCGTTGCTGGCGGGGGTGTTCCTGTGCGCCTATTGGCTGCCGTTTGACCACCCGAAGGTGTCGAACGCGATCCTGGAGGCGTTCCGGCTGCTGCAGTGGTATGCGCTGCATCACACGTTGGCGTGCGTCGTGCCGGCGATGTTCATCGCGGGGGCGATTGCGACGTTCCTGTCCAAGGAGGCGGTGATCAGGTACCTCGGGCCGGCGTCCAAGCCGGTGCTGGCCTACTCGGTCGCCTCGGTGGCGGGGATGGTCCTCGCGGTCTGCTCGTGCAGCGTGCTGCCGATGTTCGCGGGGATCTACACCATGGGGGCGGGGCTCGGCCCGGCGAGCGCGTTCCTGTATTCCGGCCCGGCGATCAACGTGCTGGCGGTGTTCCTCTCCGCCCGGGTGCTCGGCGTCGACATCGGCGTGGCCCGGACGATCGGGGCGATCGGGTTCGCGGTGCTGATCGGGCTGGGGATGCGGCTGATCTTCCGGCGGGGCGAGGGGCGCCGCGCCGGGGCGGTGATCCAGGCGGTCGACGCGGCTGCCGTCCGGCCGTTGTGGAAGACGGCGCTGTTGTTCCTCGGCATGATCCTGTTCCTGGTCTTCTCCGACTGGTACAACACCAACGAGGCCACCGTGGTGATGAAGGACGGCACGCGGATCGAGGCGAACATCCGCTATGACCGCCGTGACACCGTCGACATCCAGCAGTTCGACGCCACCGGCCACCTCGGCTCCGAGGTCCGCCGGCTGCACAAGGGCGACATCGCCGAGGTGCGCAGCAGGCCGGGCTTCGTGATGACCGTCCACGGCATGAAGTGGTGGTTGGCGGGGGCGATGGGCGTGCTGGTGCTGCTGATGACCTGGCGGTGGTGCTCGCGGGACGAGGTCAGGGAGTGGCTGCGGGAGACCTGGGGGTACACGATGCTGATCGTGCCGCTGCTGTTCGCCGGGGTGTTCGTCACCGGCTTCGTCGGCGGGCTGATCCCCGAGCAGGCGGTTGCCGGGCTGGTCGGCGGCAACTCGCTGGCGGCCAACCTCACCGCCGCGTTCGTCGGGATGATCTGGTATTTCGCGACCCTGACGGAGATCCCGATCGTCGAGATGCTGACCCGCCTCGGGATGGGCAAGGGGCCGGCGCTGGCGCTGCTGCTCGCCGGCCCGGCCCTGTCGCTGCCCAGCATCCTCGTCATCTGGAAGGTCATCGGGCCGCGCAAGACGCTGGTCTTCTGCACGCTCACGGTGGGCGCCTCCACCATCGTCGGGTACTTCTTCGGCATGGTCGCCTGAGCATCCCGCCACTCACCACAACCACACGCCGCAATCCATGCGATCCACATCCCCAGCCAAACGCATCCACGTCCTCGGATCCGGTTGCGCCAAGTGCAACCGCCTGTTGGAAACCGTCACTCGGGCCAGCGAGGAGCTGGCGCTCGACTGCGAGATCGAGAAGGTCACCGACTTCCTGCGTTTTGCGGATTTCGGGGTGATGATGACCCCGGCGCTGGTCGTCGACGGCCAGGTCAAGGCCAGCGGGCGCGTGCCGTCGGTCGAGGAGGTGAAGCGGATGCTGGCCGAGCCCTGAACATCGCACAGCCATGAACAAGCCGCCCAAGGTCCTGCAAGTCGCGCTGCTGGGGCTGGCCCTTGCCGGGGCAGCCGCATGGGCGTGGCGCAGTCTCGGCCCCACGCCGGAGCCCGCCACCGCGGCCGGGGAGGCATCACGTGGGGTTGCCGCGCCGGTCGCACCGGAGCCCGAGCACCTCGTGCTCGTGACCTACTTCACCTCCGACCAGCGCTGCCCGACCTGCCTGAAGATAGAGAAGGCGAGTTCCTGATGGGCGCGGTGTTCGCCCTCGCCTTCTGCCCGGCGTCGGCGGCCCTGTTCTTCGGCGGCCTGCTGCCGACGGTCATCGGTTCCGGCTCCACCGTGCTGCTGCCGGTGTGCTACGGCATCGGCACGGCGCTGCCGGTGATCGTCGCGGTGGGGTTGCTGGCCTGCGGCCTCGGGATGGCCGCCGAGCGGCTGCGGAGCCTGCAGCACATCGGCGCACGCTTCCAGCAATGGACCGGTTGGATCCTGATCGCGCTCGGTGCCTGGCTGACCATGCGGTCGCTGTTCGCGTGACGGCGGGGTTCCCCGTGATTCGTGGCCGGCCTGTCCATGCCCGGCGTGATGGCACGGGCCGGGCCGTGGCATGGCGGGTGCGGCAGCCCCCGGGCCGCCCGGGGCGCGGCCTAACCGAGGGTCATCGACTCGATCGATGTGGGCAGGCTGCCGAGTGACGCGGCGCTGCCGTCGTGGATCGCGTAGAGGTTCTCGATCCGGATGCCGCCCTGCCCGCGGAGGTAGATCCCCGGCTCGATGGTGGTGACCATGCCGGCGATGAGGGGCAGCCTGGATGCGGCGCGGATCCATGGCGACTCGTGGATCTCGAGGCCGACGCCGTGGCCGACGCCGTAGTGGAACTCGGTGAACCCCGAGCCGACGACCCGTTCGCGGGCGGCCCGGTCGACGTCGCCCATCACCGCGCCGTGCTGGAGCAGGCCGGCGGCCGCGTGCAGGGCGGCCTCCACCACCGGATAGGCGCGGCGCGCGAACTCCGGCACGGTGCCGAGGAACAGGGTGCGGGTCACGTCGTTGCGGTAGCCGTCGAGTTCCGCCCCCCAGTCGATCAGCAACGGTTCGCCGGCAGCGATCCGTCGCGCGCCGGGGGTGTGGTGCGCGCGGGTGCTGTTCGGCCCGCTGGCGACGATGATGCCCGTGGTCGGGAACCCCTGCCGGTCGGCGCCGAGCTGGCGCATCCGGTTGTCCAGCTCGTCGGCGACGTCGCGCTCGCTGCGGCTGAGCAGCGCGCCGGCGCCGCCGGCGATCAGGCCGCGGAACGCCTCCTCGGCGATCTCCACGCAGCGGCGGATCAGGCCGGCCTCCCACGGGTCCTTGATCGCGCGCAGCCCGCCGATCGCGTCATCTAACAGGAAGATCCTGCAGGCGTTCGCGGCGGCGCGGTCCGTCAGCGCCAGGTGGGCCCGTGCCGGCATGCGGGCCGGGTCGCACACGATGGCGCGCAGCCGGCGCGAGGCCAGCTGGGCGGTGAGGAAACCCTCGAGGTCAGGGGTGTCGGTGGACCTGCGGCACGGCAGCAACACCTCGCAGTCCGGCAGCAGCTCACGGACCTCGTCGACCAGCATGTGCCGGCTGAGGGCGAAGGCGCCGCCGTCCCAGACGGCAAGCCATGAGACGCCCTCGCGCGCCCCGGTCAGGTAGAAGATATCATGGCCGTTGCAGGTCACCAGGCAGTCGGCCTCGCCCACGGCCTGGCGGGCCGTCGCCAGCGCCAGCCTGCGGCGGCGTGCATGGTCGGGCGGCAAGGCGGGACGGGGGACCGGCGGGGCCACGGCGGCTGCACTGACTGGCGATGGCGGCATCGATTTGGCGGTCACGGCGTGCACGACCGGGTGGCCACGGGCTCCGACCGGCGGTTGCCCCGGGGCCCGGCCGGCGCGGCGGCGGGGTTGCTTTTGACGGAGCGCCTATCCGATGCGCCGCCCGTCCGCAACGCGGATTGCGCGGTTTCGCAAGTAAGCCAAGCTGTTGCGCGAAATGGACACCTGCGCGCGCTTGCGCAAATCGCACATCGGCTGCGCGTTTTCGGCATTGAGGCCGGTGCGCGGCCCGGCGCACGATCGACCACGGTCTTCCTGCGTCCGCCCGGGGCGGCGGGAACCAGTGATCCAACAGCCATGCCTGCGAGAACAACCCTCCGCCGCCGCGCCGCCGGCCTGTTGTGCGTCGCGATCCCGGCGGGACTGGCGGTGCAGCCGGCCGCCGCGGCCGTCCACCTGGACAACGAGACGCTGTACTCGAACCAGGACCCGGCGACCGAGACGCGCCGTTCGGAGCACTTCCGGATCTGCTTCGGCCACCACAACCGGGACACCGGCACGCCGGTGACCGAGGAGCTGGTGCAGGGCAACCTGCGGATGTTCGAGCAGCTCTGGCACCACTGGGTGGACGACCTCGGGCTCAACGACGTCAACGAGTCGGCCACCAACCCGGACGGCAACAAGTACCGCGCCAACTTCAACATCCTGATGACGTGGGACGACGGCGGTGGCGGCGGCGCATACATGTCGATGGACGCGAACGGCTTCGCCTACGCGATGGCCAACAGCGGCTACTGCCGCTTCGACCCGCCGTCGGGCGCGACGCCGCACGAGTTCGGGCACGTGTGGCAGGGGCGCAGCGCGGGGTTCAACGGCAGCGACAGCTCGGGGGCGTGGTGGGAGTGCCACGCGAACTGGATGCAGCTCCAGTTCCTCAACGGCTACCCGCAGGCCCGGGAGTACCTCTACAACGGGATGTACTACCCGGCGCACGGCCGCGACTATTACGACTCGTTCATGATCTGGGAGGAGGCGCGCGAGAACCCGCGCTACGGCGCCGCGTGGGTCAATGAGATCTGGACCAACGCCACCCCGGAGCAGCGCCAGGGCGAGTACATCCTCGACCGGATGGTGCGGCTGGACTCCTCGGGGTCGCCGGACAAGGCGGGCGCGATGCGCGACCTGTGGGGGAACATGGCCAAAAAGCTGGTGACCTGGGACTGGGAGCGCCAGCGCTGGCTCGCCCAGGTGAACCGCGCCGACGACGGCAGCGACTGGGAGTTCTATCAGCGCTGCCGGACGCCGCTGGTGGCCGTGCCCGGGGCGCCCGGCTGGTTCCGGCCGAGCCGCGACCACCTGCCGATGGAGTACGGGTTCAACATCATCCCGCTGCAGGCGGGCGCCGGGACCACCGCCAGCTGCGACTTCCAGCCGCAGTGCGACCCGGTCCGCGGCTCCGACTGGCGGGCGTGCCTGGTGGCGGTGAACTCGGCCGGCGAGGCGAGCTACTCGACCCTGTGGAACAAGGGGACGAACTCGCTCGCGCTGTCGGCCGACCACGCGCGGCTCTATCTGGTGGTGATCGCCACGCCCAGGCCGATGAAGATCCCGGACCCGGCGTGGCGGGCCTACCTGACCGACGCCGGGCTGCAGTTCCCGTATGCGGTCGCATTCGGCAACGCGGCGCCGCGCAACGTGATCTATCCGCCGCAGGGCCGCTCCGGGATGACCCAGCACCCGAACGGCGGCGGTTGGAAGGCGAACACCGCCACGGTCGACGCGACCGCGTGGGTCGGCCCGGACGCGCAGGTGCTCAACTCGGCGCAGGTCCGCGGCAACGCGCGCATCGAGGACTACGCGGTGGTGCGCAACAGCGCCAAGGTGCGCGACAACGCGGTGGTGTCCGGCCACGCCGAGGTCAAGGACAACGCGCAGGTCTACGGCAACGCCAAGGTCCGCGACTGGGCGCGGGTGTTCGGCCACGCCGAGGTCTGCGAGGACGCCAGGGTGATCGAGCACGCCAACTGCGGCGACGGCAACGCGACGACCCACACCAAGGTCTACGGCAACGCGGTGATCAAGGGGACCACCTATGTCTACGACACCTCGACCTTCAACGGCTGCCTGATCATGGACGGCGACTCGGCCAACGGCAACGGCACCACGCCGTCGGGCAAGGGGGTCCACTTCGGCTGGGGCTGGGGCCAGGACACCGCGCGCTTCGCCGCGCTGCCGGACAACAACTACCTCTATGCCCGCCACGCGTTCGAGAAGGACAACCCGGTGTTCGCGCTCGACGAGTTCGGGATCAACCACGGGATCCTGGTGAACGGCTGCCGCAGCGAGGTCGATACCGCCGCGCCGGCCCGCGGCGGCCGCGTTCTGCCGCTCGACGGCGCCAGCCACTACGTCGAACTGCACAACTCGGTCAACGATTTCCGTGAGACCACGATCAGCGTGTGGCTGAAGTGGGCCGGCGGCGCGGCCGGCCAGCGCGCCTGGTCGATGGGCGACGGCGCCGGCAGGGTGATGGACCTGACACCCGCGGACCCGGGCACCGGGGCGCTGCGGTTCCGGATCACCGACGGCACGACCACCGAGGCGCTCGACGGCCCGGCGGTTGCCGCCAACGCGTGGCGGCACGTCGCGGTGGTGTTCGCCGGCACCACCAGCACGCTCTACGTCGACGGCGTGGCGGTCGCCGGCAACCCCGCGGCGACGCTGTTCCCGGACCAGCTGAACGCGCCGCTGATGGAGAACGCGAACTTCCTCGGGCGCGGCAACAGCGGCGATTACTTCCACGGCCGGCTCGACGACTTCCGCGTCTACCTGAGGGGCCTCAGCGCCGCCGAGGTGGCCGCGATCCACGCCGAGGCCGCCCCGGCCCCGGTCACGGTCGGCGCCGACACCACCGCGCCGACGCCGGACGCCGCGACCTGGCTGGTAGAGCCGGTCGCGGTCAGCGACACCACGGTCACGATGAGCGCCACCCCCGGCAGCGACGCCAGCGGGTGGGTCGAATACTACTTCACCTGCACCGCCGGCGGCGGCCATGACTCGGGCTGGGTGTCGTTCCACAACTACACCGACGTCGGGTTGCCGCCCGGCGCGGCGCCGAGCTACACGGTCAGGATGCGCGACCGCACCGGCAACGTGACCAGCACGTCGGCGGTCGCCACCGTCACCCCGCTCGCGTCGGCGGCCGGCACCGCGGCGTTCGCCTCCGGCCCGGTCGGGATCGCCAGCGGCCAGGTCCGGATGTCGGCGGCCGAGGTCAGCCACGCCAGCAACACCACCGAATACAAGTTCGACTGCGTCACCACCGGTGCGACCAGCGGCTGGCGCTCGTCGCCGACGTGGACCCACACCGGCCTGACCACCGGCAACACCTACGCCTACACCGTCACCGTGCGCGACGGCCGCGGCAACACCAGCGCCCCCTCGGCGCAGGCCACCGCGGTCGCCCGCGACGACGCCCCGCCCGCGCTCGCCACCCCCGCGGCCGCGCAGTGGGAGATGCGCCCGTACGCGACGATCGACAACCGGATCTCGATGACCGCCACGGCCCCGCAGGAGGGCGGCGGCGTCGAATACCAGTTCGAGTGCGTCAGCGGCGGCGGTCCTAACAGCAGCTGGCAGTCGTCGCGGACGTTCAAGACCGCCGCGCTGCCCGACGGCAGCTACGTCTACCGCTACAAGCTCCGCGACACCACCCGCCAGAACGAGTCCGGATTCTCCGACCCGTACACCGCGACGATCACCCGCACCACCGGCTACCACAGCCACACCCTCGAACAGGTGCTGGTTGGGCTCGACGACGACCTGGTGAGCTTCCCGGCCACCGTGATCCGGGTGAACGCGGACCACTACGAGGTCAAGGACCTGGCCACCGGGGCGGCGATCAAGGTGCGCCCTGACACCATCGGGCTCGCCACCAACCCCGCGCTCGCGCTCAGGAACGTCGCCGTCAAGGGACACCTCTACACCCTCGCCGGCGAGCGGGTGGTGACCTACGCGGCGCTGGCGGTCACCGGCGACCCGATGCTGAGCACGGTGTCGGGGCGGGTCACCGCCACCGGCGGCGTGCCGATCGCCGGCGCGACGGTCTACTTCTCGGACACCCCCGGCGCCGTGGCCGGGGCGGTCGTCACCGCCACCACCGATTCTAACGGATACTATTCGCGCGGGCTGACGGACGGGACCTGGCATGTCGCCGCCGGCGCCGCGACGCACAACCCCAGCGCCGACCAGCAGGTGGTCGTCGCCGGCAGTTCGGTCAGCGGCGTCGACTTCACGCTGGCCGCCAACACCAGCGTGAGCGGCACCGTCACCCGGCTCGCCGACGGCGCGCCGGTGGCCGGCGCGGCGGTCCATTTCTCCCGCTCGCCGGAGCCCTCCGCGCAGCCGGTGTTCACCGCCACCACCGACGCCGGGGGCCACTACGCCCAGGCGGTCCAGGACGGCGCCTGGTTCGTGGACGCCGCGGCCGCCGGCCTCCGCACCAGCGCCGCCAAGGCGGTGGCCGTCGGCGGCGTGCCCCTCGGCGGGATCGACTTCGCGCTGGCGGGCAACGCGCGCAGCATCCCGCGCACCGCGGACCTGTTGTTCGCGGCGCTCACCGAGGCGCTGCCCGCGGCCGGGCCCGCCGGGGCGTGGCCGCTCTATCAGCCGGCGGGCGCGTCGCTGGCCGGGATCGGCAGCCCGACGGTGGCGCTGTCCGGCGGCGACCAGTGGGTGGACAACGTCTACCTGGAGGGCGACGGGTTCCTGCAGGGGACGTACTCGTCCGCCGTGCCGGTCAACGGCGCGACGATTGTGGTCGCGGCGCGCCCGCTGCGCAACACCACCGGCACCAGTTGGACCTCGATCGTCGACCTGTTCTACAACCGGCTGGTCCTCGGCATCCGCAACAGCACCGGCCGAATCGACGTCTGCCGCAACGGGTCGTGGAACTCCAGCACCGCCGCGATCCCCAGCGGGCAGGCGACGGTCCTCAGCCTGGTCGTCCAGCCGACCGGCCAGTACAAGGTGTTTGCCAACGGCAGCCAGGTGATGAACGTCACCTCGACCAGCGACATGACCGCGCTGGTGCCGAACGTGGCCGGGCCATACGCCAACGCGTTCAACGTCGGCCGCAACAACCCGGACGGCTGGACCACCTTCAACGGCCAGATCGGCGACGTGTTCGTCTACGGGGTGGCGCTGGCCGAAGCCGAGCGCCAGCAGCTCGAGGCCGACCTGGCGGCGAAGTTCCTCGGCACCGACCACACGATCAGCGCCACCGCCGGCAGCGGCGGGACGATCAACCCGTTCGGTGCGGTGCCGGTGCCGCCCGGGGCCAGCCAGACGTTCACAATCACGCCGCTCGCCGGCTATCAGATCGCCAGCGTGTTGGTCGACGGCGCCGCGCAGGGGCCGCTGGCGAGCTACACGTTCACCAACGTCACCTCCGACCACACGATCAGCGCGACCTTCAGTTCGACGACCAACACCCCGCCGACGATCAGCACGATCGCCGACCAGTCGGTCGTCAGCGGCACGGCCACCGCGGCGATTCCGTTCACCGTCGGCGACGCCGAAACGGCGGCGGGCGCGCTGGCGGTCTCGGGCGCGTCGTCCGACACCGCACTGGTCCCGGTTTCCAACATCGTCTTCGGTGGCGCCGACGCCACCCGCACGGTCACCGTCACCCCGGCCGCCGGGCTGGCCGGCAGCGCCACGATCACCGTGACGGTGAGCGACGGCGCGGCGAGCGCGGCCGCGCAGTTCGTCCTCACCGTCACCGAGCCGCCGACCGGCGAGCCGGTCACCGTCACCTTCCAGGCGGGCGACGGGAAGCTCGGCGCCGCCGGCTACGCCGACGCCACGCTCTATCAAAACAGCCCGGGCACCAACTTCGGCAGCGCGACCACCCTGAACCTGAAGGACGACCCGTCCGGCACCGACGACCGGATCGCGCTGGTCGGATTCTTCGGGACCTTCGGGGACGGGCCCGACCGGATCCCGCCGGGCGCCACGATCGAGTCCGCCACCCTGCGGCTGGTCAACGCCGACGACCGCGGCAAACAGAACGACATCCACGTGGTCGAGCGGGCGTGGAGCGAGGCGGCGGTCACGTGGGACTCGTTCTTCGCCGGCGGCGGGTTCGGCAGCTACCTGACGACGATCGGCACCAGCTCCGGCATCGCCGGCGGCAGCACCCACACGATCGACATCCGGTCGGTCGTCCAAGGGTGGGCGAACGACCCGGCGACCAACTGCGGCCTGCTGCTGCGCTCGAACGGCGTCGGCAGCTACAGCGACCCGCAGCAGTGGGTCAGCGGCGAGCACTCCACCACCGCCAGCCGGCCGCTGCTCACGGTCACCTTCCTCGTCCCGCAGCCGCCGTTCGAGCAGTGGCAGGAACAGCACTTCGACGCCGCGCAGATCGCCGCCGGGCTGGCCGACCAACTCGCCGACCCGGACCGCGACGGCCGCAACAACTTCTGGGAGTTCGCGTTCCACGGGGACCCGCTCAGCGGCGCCGACGGGGGCGCGGTCACCGGCGCCCTGCGCGACGGCGCCGACGCCGACAACGAGCCGGAGATGACGATCACCTTCGCGGTCCGGCGCGGCGCGGTGTTCACCGCCGGCCCCGGCCATGCGATGGTCTCGGCGGCGGTCGACGGCGTGGTCTATCAGGTCGAGGCGTCGGCCACGCTCGGCGACCCGTGGGACGGCGAAGTCTCCGACCAGGGCGCCTCCGACGCCCCGCCGCCCGGCACCGCGCTGCCGGACCTGACCGGCACCGACTGGGAGTACCATACGTTCTCGGCGTTCAACGGCGCGGGCGGGCGCGGGTTCCTGCGGGTCAAGGCGGCCGCGCCCTGAGCGCCTGCCCACGATGCCGGTGACGCGCGGTTTCCAGATCGAGGAGATCCTCTCCCAGGACGACCGAGGGGTGGTGTTCGAGGCCCTCGAAACCGCCACCGGGCGGCGGGTCCTGCTCACCCGCTTCTTCCCGGCGGGAACCGCCGGCGGCGGATTTCCCGAGGCTGCCAGGCGCCGCTTCGAGGAGTGCGTGGCCGTGCTGCGGGACGTCGCGCACCCGGGCTTGCGCGGAGTGGTCGGCGGCGGCTGTGACCCCGCCGACGGCATCCCGTACATCGCCGCCGAGTGGCTCGACGGACGGACGCTGGCGCATGTGCTGGGCGGGAACGTGCTGGCCGCGGATGACGCGCGCGGAGTGCTGGCCCGGGCGCTCGAGGTCTCCGGATTGATCTCCGACGCGTTGGGGGCCGACGACCTGTGGGTCGGAACCGACCTCGCTGCGCTGGTGGTCGCCGGCGGGGGGCGCGGCGTGGTGTTCCCGGTGGCCGAGCGCAAGTGCGCGGGAGTCGCCGGGGGAAGTGAGCGCCTCGAACCCCTGGCCGCGCTCGCGGAGGACCTGCTAGGCTGGCGCGGGCGGCTGGTCGGCGCGCAGGCCGGCGGCGGGCTCGGCGGCTGGATCAAGTGGCTGCGCGCCCACCCGGAGGCCTCGATCCGCCAGGCCCGCGAGGCGCTGGCGGCAACCGGCGGCCAGGAAGCACCCGCGGCCGGACCCGGGTTGGGCACGGCTGCGGGCCGGCACGAGCCGCCGCTTGGCGCCAGGCCGGCAAGGTCCGGGGCGCGCGCGTGGCTCGCCGCAGCGGCCGCGGTTGCGGTGGTCGCGGCGGGTGGTTGGTATGGGATGAAAATGGCGGCCAGGCGGCAGGCGGAGGCGGCGAACCGGCTCGCGGCAGCCGAACGGCTTGTGGCGGAAGCACCGCTTCCGGCCCGGTCACCGCGCGATCCCCCTGCCGTTAGGCCATCCGTCGAGCGAAACGGGATCGCACGGCGATCACCGGCGCTGCCGCTGGCGGGCGAGCCCGCGCCGTTGCCGCCGCGCGCCAAGCCCGACCTCCCTGCGCCCGACGGCGTGTTCGATCCGCGCCAGCGCCCGCAGATCCTCGAGCGCTTTCACAAGGAAGTGACGATCGAAGGGGTGCTGGCACGTGTCAGGCTCTCGGCCAACCGCCGGATCTGGTACCTTGAGTTCTCCACCGCGAACCCACCGGATCAGGCCCGCGCGTTCCTCTACGTCAACGACGGCGCGCGCACCATCACCCCGGCCGACCTCGAACCGCTGGTCGGCAAGCGCATCCGCCTCCGCGGCCGCGTCGACTCAGAGCACATCAACAAGGTGCGCCAGCCGAAGCTGATCCTCCACGGCTGGGACGCCGTGAGGTTGTTCGAGTGACCCGCGCCCCGGGAGAGACTGGGGACGGGGGAGACTGGGGACAGCAACTCTGTTTTTTCTTTTTGTTCAGAAGGTGGTTTGGAGCCGTGGAGGCGAGGTCGGGCATCTCGGGCGCCTGCCGGGTTCAAGCGGAACCTTTTCGACTCCCGACCACTATTCCGCTTGAGCCCGTCAGTCGCCCGAGATCAGGGGCGTTATCGGGTTTGCGTCGCAAACCCGGCTGCTGTGGAAGCCGCCGGTCAGGAAAGCTGGAAGTCCGGACGAGCCAGCATCCGATTGAGCAGGCGGATGAGCTTTCGGATCACCGCGGTGATGGCGACATGGTGAGGTTTGCCGCGTTCGATCAGGCGGCGGTAGAAAGCGCGCAGGATCGGGTTGAAACGTACCGCCGCAAGGGCCGGCATGTAGAGGCCGCGCCGCACCATGGCACGCCCGCCCTTGACGCTGCGCCGGCCGCGGCGTGGCCCGCTGTCGTTGTTCAGCGGCGCCACGCCCACCAAGGTCGAAATCTGGTTGTCGGTGAGCCGGCCGAGTTCGGGCAACTCGGCCAGCAGCATGCAAGCCGTGACGCTACCCACTCCGCGGACTTGCTCGAGGCGCTGGCGCTTGGCGCTCAGCGCCTGGTCGGCTCCGATGAGTTCAAGCATGCGTTGGTCGCACTTGGCGATGTGGCGCTCCAGAAATCCGATGGTCGCCCGCACATCGGCCTTCACGAAGCTGTCGGTGGCTTTTTCCAAGGCGTTCTTCTCGCGCACCAACTGGCGCATCAGGCTCTCGCGCCGCCGCAGGGTGCTCGAAAGCGCCTGCTGCACAGCGCAGGGCACCGGGGCAGGGCTCGGCGCGAAGGCTTCGCCGAAGGCGCTCAGCACCTCCGCGTCGATTTCGTCCGTCTTGGCCAGCAAGCCCTTGGCGTGGGCGAAGCTGCGAACACGAAGGGCGTTGATCGCGCTGATGTCGATGCCGTTGGCGAATGCCATCGCCAAAAGCGGCCGCTCATAGCCGCCTGTCGGCTCGCATACCAAGTGCACCCGCCCGGGATGATCCCGCAGGTCCTGACCCAGCCGCTTCAGGCCGGCTGCCGTGTTCGGGTAAACGCGCGTTTGATTCCAGTGCGGGCTGAACACGTCAAGTTTGGCTTTGCAAACGTCGACGCCCAGGTACTGTGGTTTCGTTTCTTGCTTCATCTGTGGTTCTCCCTTGGGACTTCGAGCTCGAAGGCTCAGGCAACTCTTCGAATTGCAGGTGAGGTGGGGAGCGGGTGCTTCCTGCTGTCCCGCGAACTCCAAGGTTCCAGGTCATGCGAAGTCACCCGCTCCCCGATTCAACCCGCGGCGGCCACCGCAGGTCAACCGGCCGCTTCTGTTCGCGGCCGCCGCCAAACTACCCGCTTTCCATCAACCAAGGTCATTTGTCTGGGCCCTCCGGTTTGCAGTGCTTGACGGGTCATTTGTCTGGGGTGCTTGACGGGGACATTTGTCTGGGGGGCCGGAGTGGTCCCGAGGATCTTGCCGTGGCGTGCGTGCCCTGGATCCCTTCACCTGGTCAGACGGCGGGCTGACGGCCCGCCCGTCTCGCCTCCGGGCCCTTGCCAGGCGCGCCCCGCGATCCGGGTGTGGGGCGGGTTCCCGGTGATCTCCGCCACCGTACCCCCCTACCCCCTACCCCCCCTACCCCATATCCACCCTCTACCCCCTGTCCACCCTGCGTCCGGGGCTTGCGCCGCCCCCCGGCCGCAGTCTAACACATCAAGGCGTCCTTCTGCAGGTCGCGCAGGGTGTGCAGTTCGCTGTCCACCCCTCGCATGCGCCGCGCCCCTGTCGTGCGCATGCTGCCGAATCGCTCCCGGGCCAGCGCGAAGACATGGTTGACGAAGCGCTCGCTGCCGATGACCAGCCCGTCGATGAAATACCTCGTGCGACACCACAGCAGGTCGGCTTCACTCAGCCGGCCGCCGCTGGCCAGGACCTGTTCGACCCGCTCGCGGGCAATGGTGGCCCGTTTCTTGTCCACCTGCTGCCCGCGCTGCGCGCCATCGAGGAAGAGGATCCGGCGATACCGCCGCAGCAGTTCCTTGGTGTCGGAGACCTCCCGCGCGGCCCGTTGCCGGTTCATCCGGCCGGCGGCCTCCTCGAAGAGCACCCGCTGCAGGCCACGCCGGGCCACGGCCTTGCCGGCCACCGCCTCGCCGTAACCGCTCCAGCGCCAGTCCTTCGGGTCGGCGACCAGGCCGGCGCGCACCGGGTTGAGGTCGATGTAGGCCGCCACGCGCCGGGCGGCATGCCCGTCCTCGACCAGTTCACTCTGGAAGCGCTCCTCCCAGAGAACCCCACGCCGCCCGTGCCTGCGGTTGAACCACTGGGTGAAGCATTGCTTGACGATCTTCATGAATTCGGACAGGTCCCACATCCGCCGCAGGAAGCCCGCCCGCAAGGCGTCGGCCGCCTCGGCGTTCCCCTGCGCACGGAAGTGCTCCAACATCCAGCGGAACCCGGCCACCTCCCGCCGGCTGTAAATCAGCCCCAGATGTTCGAGCAGCCGCTCATCCGACCACGAGGCGCCGCAGTCTTCCGGCGGGGCGGGCACCTCCACCAGGATGTGGAAGTGGTTGGGCATCACGCAATGGGTCAGGACATGGACCTGGGAAAAGGCCTCGTAGCGCCGCATGATCTCCACGAACACGTCCCGTTCCTCGCGCCTGAGCACCCGCTCCCGGTTGACCACCCGCGACATGCAGTGGTAGATCGCCGCCTTGCCCTCCAAGGCCGCCAAGGCCGCCGCCACCGCCCGGTCCTCAAGGTCCAAGCCGCTCATGTCCAGGCTCCGCCGGTGCCAGGGAGCCAATTGCCGCCTCTTGCGCATGGGGGAATGCTACTCGAATGAACATTCTTGGCAAGCGTTTTTTTCGACAGCGCTTTTTCCCGATGGCCGGCCCCCCGGCATCCCACCAACGCTTTACTGACCCCAGCAATCCCCAGCAGTCCTTTTCTTTGCTGTCCCCAACAACCCGACCCCAGCAATCCCCAGCAGTCCTTTTCTTTGCTGACCTGTCCCCAACAACCCCAACAACCCGACCCCAGCAATCCCCAGCAGTCCTTTTCTTTGCTGACCTTGGTTGATGGAAAGCGGGTAGTTTGGCGGCGGCCGCGAACAGAAGCGGCCGGTTGACCTGCGGTGGCCGCCGCGGGTTGAATCGGGGAGCGGGTGACTTCGCATGACCTGGAACCTTGGAGTTCGCGGGACAGCAGGAAGCACCCGCTCCCCACCTCACCTGCAATTCGAAGAGTTGCCTGAGCCTTCGAGCTCGAAGTCCCAAGGGAGAACCACAGATGAAGCAAGAAACGAAACCACAGTACCTGGGCGTCGACGTTTGCAAAGCCAAACTTGACGTGTTCAGCCCGCACTGGAATCAAACGCGCGTTTACCCGAACACGGCAGCCGGCCTGAAGCGGCTGGGTCAGGACCTGCGGGATCATCCCGGGCGGGTGCACTTGGTATGCGAGCCGACAGGCGGCTATGAGCGGCCGCTTTTGGCGATGGCATTCGCCAACGGCATCGACATCAGCGCGATCAACGCCCTTCGTGTTCGCAGCTTCGCCCACGCCAAGGGCTTGCTGGCCAAGACGGACGAAATCGACGCGGAGGTGCTGAGCGCCTTCGGCGAAGCCTTCGCGCCGAGCCCTGCCCCGGTGCCCTGCGCTGTGCAGCAGGCGCTTTCGAGCACCCTGCGGCGGCGCGAGAGCCTGATGCGCCAGTTGGTGCGCGAGAAGAACGCCTTGGAAAAAGCCACCGACAGCTTCGTGAAGGCCGATGTGCGGGCGACCATCGGATTTCTGGAGCGCCACATCGCCAAGTGCGACCAACGCATGCTTGAACTCATCGGAGCCGACCAGGCGCTGAGCGCCAAGCGCCAGCGCCTCGAGCAAGTCCGCGGAGTGGGTAGCGTCACGGCTTGCATGCTGCTGGCCGAGTTGCCCGAACTCGGCCGGCTCACCGACAACCAGATTTCGACCTTGGTGGGCGTGGCGCCGCTGAACAACGACAGCGGGCCACGCCGCGGCCGGCGCAGCGTCAAGGGCGGGCGTGCCATGGTGCGGCGCGGCCTCTACATGCCGGCCCTTGCGGCGGTACGTTTCAACCCGATCCTGCGCGCTTTCTACCGCCGCCTGATCGAACGCGGCAAACCTCACCATGTCGCCATCACCGCGGTGATCCGAAAGCTCATCCGCCTGCTCAATCGGATGCTGGCTCGTCCGGACTTCCAGCTTTCCTGACCGGCGGCTTCCACAGCAGCCGGGTTTGCGACGCAAACCCGATAACGCCCCTGATCTCGGGCGACTGACGGGCTCAAGCGGAATAGTGGTCGGGAGTCGAAAAGGTTCCGCTTGAACCCGGCAGGCGCCCGAGATGCCCGACCTCGCTTCCACGGCTCCAAACCACCTTCTGAACAAAAAGAAGGTTCCTCCGCAGAATTTGTGTTGATTTGTGACTGACTGCGAGCGCTTCCGGCAAGCACCGTCCTCGCTCCGGTCAAGCGGGCAGGCGGCATAAAATGCGGGGCGGCAGGGAGGTCGGGCGGGTTGCCCGGATTTATATCGCCTGCCCGCTTGACCTGCGCTGCGGGCGGTGCGGTGGGTCGGTATGGGGTTTGGCGCGCCAAACCCCGGCGGGGGCCGGGGTCGGGGTTGCGGATGGCGGCTGGGGGTACATTGTTGGGGTTGATGAAAGCCAACAACCCCCAACCACCATCCGCATGACCATTAAGACCTTGTTGCGCCGGGTGCAAGTGCTTCGTGGATTCGTGATTGAATCGGTGCGTCTGGTGAGGCGTCGCGGCAAGGAGGTGATCGAGGTCCGATTGGGGACCGATCCGCGGGTCAGGCGGCGTTGCTCGTGCTGCGGCAGGCCGGGGCGGGTGCATGACCGGTTGCCGGAGCGGCGCTGGGCGTTCGTGCCGCTGTGGGGCATTTCCGTGGACCTGGTATACGGAGCGCGGCGGGTGGTATGCCCCGATGGCGGCCCGAAGGTTGAGGCGATGCCATGGAACAAGGGCAAGCACCCGTATGCGGTGGCCTTCATGGTGTTCCTGGCGCGCTGGGCGCGGCGGCTCAGTTGGCAGGAGACCGCGCGGGTGTTCGGCACCAGTTGGGACGAAGTGCGCAGGTCGGTCGAGTGGGTCGTCGAATGGGGCCTGGCCAACCGGGTGCTGGATGCCGTGCGGGCTCTCGGCCTCGACGAGCTGCACTGGGGCCGCGGCAAGAATAGCGCCAACTTCGTGACCCTGATTTACCAGATCGATGCCGGCGCGCGCCGGTTGCTGTGGGTTGGTCACCGGCGCAAGGAAGCCACGCTGCGCAAGGGCTTCAACGAGTTGGAGAAGCATTGCAAGGGCTTCTTGGCCGGATTGCAGGTGATCTGCTCGGACATGTGGAAGCCGTACCTGAAGGTCATCGCGCAGCGCGCCGGCTGGGCGCTCAACGTGCTTGATCCCTTCCACGTCGCCCAGCACCTCAATCTGGCGGTCGACAACGTCCGCCGGGGCGAGCAGGCGCGCCTGCGCGGCAGGGCGGCCAAGGCCACGGTCAAGCGCGGGCGCTTCCTTCTGCTCAAGCGCGGCACGCGGGTCCGCGGCAAGGCTCGCGAGAAGCTGCGCGCCATCCTCGGCAGCATGCAGGCCACCTCCCGCGCATGGGAACTCAAGGAGAGCTTCCGACAGTTCTGGCGCTACCGCTCCGCGACCTGGGCGGCAGCCTTCCTCAGGGAATGGACCACCCGCGCAATGCGATCCCGCCTTGGGCCGATGAAGAAAGTCGCCCTGATGCTGCGCCGCCATGAAGAGCTTCTCCTCAACTACTTCCGCGCCAAGCGGATGTTCACCAACGCCGTCACCGAGGGTCTCAATCACAAAGCGGGTGTGACGCTTGCACGCAGCTACGGTCACAGGTCCTTCAAAGTGCTGCAACTCGTTCTGTATCATAACCTTGGGGCGCTACCCGAGCCGCCTCAAGCACACAAATTCTGCTGACGAGGCAAAAAGAAAAAACAGAGTTGCTGTCCCCAACAACCCCAACAACCCCAGCAACCGATCAGGTTGGGCCACGGCGCGGCCGGGTGGCCGGCGACCGCGGCCAGATCCGGCACGGCGCGCGGCGCGGGTGGGCGGTGACTGGGTCGTGGCGGGTGGGTCGTGGCGGGTGGGTCGTGGCGGGTGGGTCGTGGCGGGTGGGTCGTGGCGGGTTCGGGGGATGCGGGTGGGACGGTGTCAGGCGGTGTCAGGCTGTGTCAGGCGGTGGGCGGCGCCTGCTCCCTCACGGGTGCGGTTGGGGCGCGGCGGGCGGCGGGTTTCATTTGATCTGCCACTCGCAGATGCCCATTGCGCAGCGTCGCGGCTGGTCCTGAGTCTGGACGTCGAGGCGCAGTTCGGTGGTGGTGACCGGGGTGAAGGTGACGGTGTTGAAGCGGCCGGGGTCAATCCCGTAGCCGCTCGGGCCGGCGACCTCGTGCCATGCGCCGTCCTTTTTGTAGAGGACCTTCCACCACTTCGGCAGGCGGACGTCGCCGTTGGTGGTGGTTTCGTCGAACCACCAGACCGAGCATGACGAGACGGTGGCCGGCGCGTCGAACACCTTGCGCACCCAGTGGAGCTTGCCGTGCTCGGCGCCGCCGAACGAGTAGGTGGTGAACCGCGGCAGGCCGCGGTCGTCGGGGCCGGCGGGCACGCGGCCGTCGAACATCGCCTCGTAGGGGTCGACGCCGATCCCGCGGTTGTAGGAGGTCAGGGGCTCGGCGGGCGGCTGCCACTCGCGGGCGTCCGGGCCGTGGCCGATCCTGGGCAGTGCGGCGAGGCGCAGCCTGGCGGCGCCCATCGGGACCATGGTCACCGTCTCCAGCGGCTCGTCGGACTTCACCGGGCCCGGTTGCAGCTTGTCGACCAGGCCGATGTGGTCCTCCCGCCAGTTGGGGATGCGGCGGGCGGCGGCCCTGATCTCGACCGGGGTGCCGGCGTGGGAGAAGACGAGCTCGTCGGCGGGCCACGGCTTGCGCACGACCTCGAACGCGGCGGCGGGCGCGGCGGGGTCGAAGTCGAGGCCGTAGTTCCACGGCGTGGTCGGCACGATCACCCAGGCCGGCCACGGCTCCTTGAACCGCTCCGGCTCGTGGCGGACGTATGACTCGCCGATCGCCAGCGAGAACGTGAGCGGCCCGCGGTTGACCGAGACGCTGTCATGGTTGGCGGGCCATGTGGCCAGGGAGACCTCCATCGGCAGGTCGAGGGTCAGGCGGTCGCCGCTGGCCCAGGTGCGGTCGACCACCAGGTAGCTGTCAGCACGGCCGGCGAACGCGAGCGGGCGGCCGTTGAGGGTGGCCTGGGGGTGCGCGCACCAGCCGGGGACCCGCAGGTGGAGCGGGAACCGGGCCGGCCGGTCGGGGTCGATGGCGAACGTCACCTTGCCGTCGAACGGGTAGCCGGTCTCCTCGGTGATCGTCACCGTTGCGCCCTCGCCCTCGCCGGCGCGCGCCTCGACGCGGCACGGCGCGTAGCTGACGGCGGCGAGCCCGTCGCCGGGGGTGGCCTGCCAGATCGCCTGGGTGAAGTATGGCCAGCCGGCGCCGCTGTTGTGTTGGCAGCAGCGGTGGTCGTGCGGGTTCATCACCTGCATTGGGCCGCCGTCGGCGAGTTCGGGTGCCTTGCTGCGGGCGTCGGAGTTGACCTGGTTGGGCGAGGTCAGGTAGCGGAGCGCCTTGAGGTCGGCGGTGGTGGTGGCGGGCAGGGTGTTGTAGGCGAGGTTCTCGAACCGGTCGGCCCAGACCGGGTCGCCGGTGATGCGGAGCAGGATCGCCTCGGAGATGATCATCTCGACGGCGCCGCAGGTTTCGATCGCCTGGCGCGGGTCGGTGTAGCCGGGGCGGGCGAACTCGTCGCCGCCGAACGCGCCGCCGGGGACCTGGCCGTAGGTGCCCATGATGCTGTTCCAGTTGTCGATGGACGCCTGCAGGAACTTGGGGTCGCGGTTCTGCTGCCAGAACTGGGCCGGCTTGCGGAACCCCTGCGAGAAGTCGACGTTGTGGCCGCCGGTGTCGGTGGCGAGCCACGGCTTGCCGGTGCGCTGGAGCTTTTCCGCCAGCTCGAGCAGGAACGGCTCGCCGGTGCGGTTGTAGAGCCAGTGGACGCTGTCCGTGTTGTCGCCGTTGCGCGGGACCTGCCAGCCGCCGGAGAAGAACAGCTGGTCGGGGACCTCCAACTGCCACTTGAAGTAGCGCGTCATCAGGTCGAGCACCCGCCGGTCGTTGCTGGATTCGTGATAGGCACGCAGCGCGAACAGCATGTTCATGTTCGGCATCAGGTCCGGCATCGCGCGCGGCGAGTAGGCGGCTCCGGGCTTGTCCCAGCCGAGCCGCACCTCGCCCTCGCCGCCTTCCTGGAAGAACTCGAGCCTGAGGTCGACCGGCTTGCCGCCCTCCAGCCGCAGCGGCTCGGCGGCGCGCACGGTGACCGCCGGCTGGACGGTCCAGCGGTCGACCAGCAGCCTGCCGTCCAGCCACAGCCGGACGCCGTCGTCGGCATAGGCGGAGAACCGGTAGGCGCCTGACTCGGGGACGGTCAGGCGGCCGGTCCAGCGGACCGAGTAGTTCTCGCTGCCCAGTCCGTCGAGCGGTGGCTGCTTGCCCCAGTTGAAGTCGACCTGCGGGTCGGTCCGCGTGGCCTTGAGGGTCTCGAACTCCTTGCCGGCGAAGTATTCGCCCGTCAGCCCGGGCCGGCCGTCGGCGGTGGTGAACAGGGTGGCGGGGAGCGGCGGGTCGACCGGCGCCCGCAGGTTGGCCTGCGGGCCGAAGTAGCCGAACCCGACCTGGCTGGCGATCGCCGCCTCGATCCACGGCCGCGCCTTGGCGATCAGCTCCCGGTCGTCCAACAGGATCCCGAGCGCGCAGTAGCCGCGGAACCAGTAGGGCACCTCCTCCCAGAACGCCGCGCCGAGGCCGTCCGGGCTGAGCCACGCATTGTCCTCCGGCCGGCAGTACGGGCTGATCTCGGCCAGGTGGCCGATGTAGCCGTCCGCCTCCAGCTCGAGCTGCTTGCGCAGCCAGCCGGCCGGCTTGATCGCGCCGAATGGCAGGTTGACCAGCGGGCTCGGCGCCAGCGGCGGACGGTTGCCCGGATGGAAACGGTTGGCCGGGCGGGTGGTGTCCGGGCGGTCAACCACCCGGACGTCCGCCGGCTCGGCCGCGGCGGCGGCCGGCAGCAGGGCGAGGAGCAGGACCGGAAACCGGGCGCGGAATGAGCGAATCTGCTTGAACATCGGGGTCGTTTGTGTTAGGATGGGCGGCTTCCGCCGCCGCCGGGCGGGGCGGCGGCGAGCCTGGGGTGGTGCCGTCCGGCGTCGGTCGCGGGTGCGGGTCATGCGGGTGCGGCCGCGGTGGGCGCCGGCGGCGCCGGCTGGTCAGGATGTCGGGTCGAGGTCCGCCCAGGTGACCAGCTTGTCGCTGCCGCTGGTGCGGATCGCGCCCTTGACGGTGACGGTTTTCCCGGCGAGCGCCGGGTCGGTCCGGCGGCCGGGGGTGCGGGGAACCACGGTGATCTTGGCGCCGTCCGCGCTGACGACGTAGGCGTCCGGTTTCACCTCGCTGACGGCGCCCTGGAAGGTGACCAGCGTGTCGTCCTCGAGGCGGGCGATCCCGCCCGGCGGGAACCGGTGGTAGCCGGTGCGGGCGGAGACGGTGACCGCCTGGGGCGCGGACAGCGGCGTCTCGTTGCCGGCGGCGTCGCGCAGCTTGTACTGATAGACATATCTCCCGTCGGCCAGCGGCGGGGTCTGCCACTTGTGGTCGGCCTGCCAGCCGCTGTCCGGCCCGTCGCCCGCGGCGCAGTGGAACGAGTACTCGACCGGGCCGGCCTCGGGGGCCGGCTCGCCGTCGGCGCCGGTCACGCTGCGGGCGCGCATGAAGACCGAGTTGTCGAGCATCGCCACCGGCCGGGTGGACCAGTCGCCGAGCGGGAAGCGGGCCGGCGGGGTGGCGTCGCGGGCGGTGGCGGGATGCGGCGCGGACTTGGCGGTGGCGTCGCCGAGCACCGAGCGGACGCCGAGGACGTAACTGTGGCGGGCGCCGGGCTCGACGCCGCGGTCGGTCCACTCCGGGCTTGCCTGCCAGCCGCTGGCCGCCTTGCCGTCGCCGCGGACGAAGCGGAACTCGACCGGCCCGGCGGCGGCCGGCGGCCTGGCGGCGAGCATCCGGATGGCGTCGGGCGCGATCCCGCGCGGCGGTTCGGCGAAGGCGGCGCGCAGCGGGGGGAGCGGCGGCACGGAGACGGCGACCGGTTCGCACGGCGGCAGGGCGTTGCCGGCGGCGTCGCGCACGGTGAACGCGTAGCGGAAGGCCTGGCCGGGCGGCACGCCGCACTCGGTCCAACGGTTAGATGCGATCCAGCCGCTGGTGCGGGCCGGCTCGTCGACGCAGGCGAACAGGTACTCGACCTGGCCGCCATCGTCGGTGGCCGGCGGGGCGGACATGGCGACCGCGTCGGCGCCGACGACGGTCGGCGGCTGCAGGAACCCGCGGCCGGGGAGCTGCGGCGGGGTGGTGTCGCGCGGCGCGGGCTTGGCGCCGGCCATCGGGCGCTCGATGGCCGCGGCGAGCTTGGCGACCAGTGCCGGATCCTGCGGCAGCGAGTAGACGCGGAAGTCGGCCAGCATCCCCTTGAACCAGCCGCCCTCGGCGCCGCGGCCGAGGAACATCGCGTTGGTCCCCGCGAGCGTGTTGGGCCCCATCACCTGGAACGGGTCGATCGTCAGCGCGGTGTTGCGCGCCACCTCGCGGCCGTTGAGGAACAGCGTGCCGGTGTCGCCGTCGAGGGTGACGGCCACGTGGGTCCACGCGCCGGCCGGCAGCGGCGGGCCCACCAGCACCTGTTCGCCCGCCTTGCCCGAGGTGCTGATCACCATGCCCGACTTGCCGTTGGCCGCGCGGGCCAGCAGTTTGAGGTATTTGTCGGCGCCGTCGCCGAAATGGACGATGCACTGTTCGCCCTCGCCGCCGTCCGGGCAGACCCAGGCGGCGATCGTGGTGTCGTTGAAGTCGGCGACGTCCTTCCTGAGCTCGACGTACTGGTCGCTGCCGTTGAGGCGCAGCGCGTGGCCGGGCGCCTTGCCGGCGGGCGCCACCACCTCGGGCCCGCCCATCAGGTAGCCGTGCACCAGGCCGTAGTGGTCGCGGGCGAAGATCGGGCTCGGCCGGTCGAAGCGGAAGTTGCAGTAGAGCCCCTCGCAGTCCGGCTGCTCGTCGGCATACTTCTGGTCGGCGCCCCAGACCCAGCACATCAGCACCTGCTTGCTGACCGGCACGCCGTTGGCGCAGTCGCCCTCCTTGATCGCGTGGCCGGAGACATCGGCCGCATAGTCGCACACGACGCCCTTGATCGCCGCGTGGTCGCGCAGTTTCGCCGGCTCGTTGCCCATCAGCCACGCGCGCTCGAGCACCCGGGCGTGGTCGAACACCTGCCAGGGGCCGCCGACGGTCGCCCAGTCGCGCACCCGCGCGTCGCCAAACACCTGCGCGCGGTCCTTGACCATCCCGTGGCCGGAGACGACCGCGCGGTCGCGGACCTGCGCCTCGTCCCTGACGATCGCGTGGTCCTCGATGCGGGCCTGGCCGAGCACCTGCCCGCGGTCGAGCACCAGCGCGTGCGGGCCGACGAATGCCGAGGCTTCGGCGCGGGCCGTGTCGGCGACGAACCCGCCGCCGTTCGGGTGCGGCTTGCCGGCGACGCCCGCGGGCGCCTGCGGCTTCGATTCCCATGCGGTGGCCTTGGTGCCGACGAAGGCGACCTCCCAGGCGTGCGGCTGCAGCGGCAGGTCGGACAGGAGCGGGTGGGAGAAGCCCTCGTAGCCCATGAAGCGCGGCGTCGCCGCCACCACCAGATAGAGCAGGTTCTCGTCGGCCGCCAGGGTGATCGTGTTGAGCCCGCCGCTCCACTGGGCGCTGTAGCGCGGGTGGCCGTCGTCGCTGACCGCGACCAAGGTGGCGCGCACCCCGGTGCCGCGCAGCGGGTCCTCGAGCGGCCGCAGGTCGACGCCGACGCGGTAGCCGCCGCCGGTCTTGCCGGCCAGTTCGACCGGCACGATGTTGAAGCCACCCTGCGACGGCGCGTCGGAGAACGGCACCCGGAACCACTTCGGGTCGCCGTTGCGCCGCACCAGCTCGGTGTAGCCGCGGCGGTAGATCTCGGTGAACGGGTCGCGCGTCCGCGGCGCCGCCTTGTGCCAGTAGGCGCCGCGCTGGTAGTCCCAGGTCACGCACTTCGCCGCCATCGTGCCGAGCATGTCGCGGATCGCGTTGGCGCCGTCGGGCGAGCCCGAGGTGTCGAGCCGGGCCATCGCGTCGAAGATATACTCGGCGCCCTTGGCCCGGCTGCCGTTCGCCTCCCGCCACAGCCTGCTGATGAACGCGTAGCCGTAGCGCGGGTCCTCGCGCAGCGCCTCGAAGATCATCCAGGCGTCGTAGTAGTTGCGGCCGTGCGGCAGCGACAGGTATGGCTGCACCGCGAAGCCGGGCAGGGGATAGCTGTCGTTGAACTGGAGCTGCACCCAGTTGGCGCCGGCCTCGTGCCACATCCCGTCGTAGGGCGTGTCGTTGAACCCGCCCGCGTTGATCAGCACCGTGTGGCCGAACTCGTGCGGCGTCGCGCCGGACGGCGGGTCCCAGCGCAGGTAGCTCACCGGCAGCGCGAACATCGGCAGCCCCGCGCCGTCGCACGACCCCCACGCGCCCCCGGTCCACAGGCCGGCTTGGTTCATGATCAGGTTGGTCCGGTAGTGGCGGCCGTCGCGCCGCTCCGGGTTGTTGGACTCGCCGCCGCCCGTGAACCCCACGCCCTGCGGCGGGTCGCCCCGCATCAGCTCCCACGCCTGCTCGAGCATCTGCAGGTTGCCCTGCACCAGTTGCTCGGTCACGTCGCCCAGCTCGGCGTTGAGGTTCTCCTCGCCCGCCAGCGTGCCGTCGCCCCACAGGATCCGGAAATGCCCCGAGCGGCGCATGTTCAGCCGCGCCAAGGCCGCGCCGAACTTCTCGTCCTTGAACGGCTCGTCGTTGTCGTGCCAGGCCGGCGCCGCCGGCGCGCCGGGCAACCCGCCCGCGGTCACGACGAGCGCCGCGACGACGGCCGCCGCGATCCGGCGGAAATCACAATGGGAGGTGGCTTTCATCATCCGGTGATCCATGGCTGTGGGCCGGGCATTTCTACCACCGGACGCCGCCGCCGCCTTCATCAAACGATGGGCATTTCGCGCAGCCCCATGGCCGATTCGCGCAAGCCGGGCGCGCCGGCAGCGGCCACCTCGCCGGCCGCCAGCACCTCCCCGGCGCCGGCTTTCGCGTGGCCGACCCGGGGGGGACCGCCGGCAGGGGAGGGGAACCGGCACCCCGCCGGCGGGGACGCGACTGGCCGGCCACCACCGCGCGCCGCCGCCGCCCGCCCGGAAACTCTAACATATATGGCGCGGTTTCCGCCGCGAGTCGCACGGGCGGATCCGCCCGGCCGCCGCGGCCGTTGCGCGAATCGGGCAATCGCTTCGCGGAATGGCCATTGACCGGCGGGCCTCGGAAATGCTGGTGTCATCCGTCGCAACCGTTCGGCGCCGGCACTCCCCCGGCGACCGGACCCCGAATCCCGCACACCCCGCATCCCACCAACCAACGGAACACTCCATGAAGACACCCGCGTCCTTGTCAACCTGTGCCGTGCTGGCCGCCGCCCTGTTGGGCGCCGGCACCGCGCGCGCCGTGCTGCCCGACGTCCTGTTCTCGGCCGAGAGCGCGGACATCGTCGCCGGCCCGCCACTGGTCTGGCCGACCACCGCGCCCGGTGGCGACCTGGCCACCATGGGTTCGCCCACGACCATCACCATCAACGGCCAGTTGTGGGCGACGAATTACCGCGACGGCTCGACCGGCTTCCGTTTCTCCGGCCCGGAGGCCGCCGCGATCCCGGTCAATGGCGCCAGCATCGTGGCTGCCGTGCGGCCGATCCGCTACGGCAACAACGACAACTGGCAGTCGGTGGTCGACATCTTCTACAACCGCCTGGTGCTGGTGGTGCGCAACGGCGACGGCAACGTCGGCGCGTGGGTCAACGGCGCGCTGGAATGGAGCGACCACCTGCTCCCCAACGGCCAGGTCACCGTGCTCAGCCTGGTGGTGCAGCCGACCGGCGAGTTCAAGGTCTTCGCCAACGGCGACGAGGTCATGAGCCGGTCCGGCAACGGGCCGTTCACCGAGCTGAATCCGCTGTGGAACGGCGCGGGCCCGGGGTTCTGGCAGTTCATGAACGTCGGCCGCAACGATCCCGACGGCTGGACTTCGTTCAACGGCAACATCGGCGACGTGGCGGTCTACAAGGGCGCCTTGGATGACGCCGACCGCCAGACGCTCGAAGCCGCGCTGACGGCGAAGTTCGGAACGGCGACGAACTACGTCATCACCGCCACCGCCCTGACCGCCGGCGGCACGATCACCCCCTCCGGCCTGGTCGAAGTGCCGCAGAACTCGGACAAGAAGTTCACCATCACCACCGACTACGGCTACACCCTCGACGACGTCGTGGTCGACTCGGTCTCGCAGGGCCCGATCACCGAATACACCTTCACCAATGTGATCGAGGACCACACGATCGACGTCACCTGGACCGGCCTGCCGACGATCTCCGGGGTGGTGACCGACGCCGGCACCACCGACCCGGTCTACAGCGCGCGGGTGGCGCTGAGCGCCAACCCGGACGGCAGCTCCCCGGTCGACGCGGTGATGGCGGATGCCTCCGGATTCTACGAGATCTCGCCGCCGGACGCCGACACCACCTGGTACCTGGTGGCCACCAAGGGCGGCTACGCGGCCTCCGCGCCGCTCGAGGTCGTGATGACCGGCTCCTCGGTGCTTGACCAGGACTTCGCGCTGACCGGCAGCGGCACGCTCGACCCGATCGTCGCGCTCGACGCGACCACCTTGGCCTCCGGCGCGCTCCTCAGCTGGCCCAACGACGGCTCGGGCGGCGGCTCCTTCGACGCGGCCGACAGCACCCACGCCCCGACGGTGACCACCGTCGCCGGCAAGAAGGCGGTCCAGTTCACGCAGCCGAGTTCGGGCCCCGACGATCGCGAGACGCTCGTCTGGGCGATCCCGACGCCGCCGGAGATCGCCGGCGCGTCCGACTGGACGATCTCGACCCTGATCTACCGCGAGGACGCCAGCGTCAACTCGGAGAACTGCTACATGTGCTGGTCCGGCCGCGACATCGGCGGCTGGCCGGCATCGCAGTACCGCGCCGCCCAGTTCAGCTACCGCGACAACCTGGCGGCGGTCCACTACGGCGCCGACTACGGCTTCGACCTCGGCACCCCGCCCAGCGGCGAGTGGCACAACGTCACGATCACCTACGACGGCACCACCGAGAAGCTCTACGTCGACGGCGACTATCAGCAGGAACGGCCCTGGACGCTGAACTTCAAGCCGGACACCATGATGATGATCGGCGGCGCCTACTGGGACGGCAACGACTCGGCCAACCCGTTCCAGAACCGCGGCGAGGACCAGTACTGGCGCTTCAACGGCGCGATCGCCTCGCTGCAGGTCTTCGACCAGGCGCTCACCGCCGACGAGGTCGCAGCGATCTCCAACGTGATCGACCCGAACGACACCGACAGCGACGGGCTGCTCGACGCATGGGAGATCGCCCAGGTGGGCAACCTGACCGACCTCGACGGCACCAAGAGCGGCCCGGGCCCGGGCGCCGGCACCGGCGACTTCGACGGCGACGGCACCAGCGACTTCGCCGAGTGGCGGCTGGGGCTCGTGCCCAACGACCCGACCAGCTTCTTCGCGGCGACGATCGCCCGCGACCCGGTCAACGGCAACGTCACCCTGACCTGGCCGAGCCAGCTCGAGCTGGTGTTCGACGTCCTCTGGACGGACGACCCGTCGCTGCCGCGCGACCAGTGGTTCAACCTCGGCCCGGTCACCGACACGGACGGCGGGCCCACCGAGACCTACATCGACAGGCTCGTCGGCGAAGAGCCGGTCAGTTTCTATCAGATCGTGCTGCGGCCGTGACCCTGCGGCCGACTCCGCCTCCCGGCATGCCCTCGCGGGCGTGCCGGGGGCAGCGGGCGGCATCCCGGATTCCGGGTTGCCGCCCGCGTGCGTCGGGGGATGGCCCGGTCCCGCGCTTGCGCGAATCCAACAAGGGGTTCGCGGAATGACAATTGATGGGCCGCCGCCGGTCATGTCATCCTGCCGGTCGTGAATTCCCGCCATGAACCCCCCCGTTGAATTCGCTCGACCGACCGGCCCTGATCACGCCGCGCGTGGCCCCGTTGACCGGATGCCCCGCGGGCTTCGCGGCCACGCTGCCGCCGCGCTCCGTCAACGTGCTGTGCATCCCGGCCCGTTAGCCGGATCGTTTTCACAGTTTCCATCATGATTGCTCTGCTTGCGGGTGGACGGGCGGCACGGGGCAGCGGGCGCTTCACGGGCAACCGCGTGGAGCATGCCGGCGCGTCCCGGACCGAGGGGGCGCGGTGGTGGTTCGTGCCGGCGCTCGCCGGGTTGCTCGCCGCCCCGGCCCTGCCCGCCGCCGAGTTCACCTTCTTCAGTTGCTCGGACACCCACTACGGCGAGACCGCGGAGCTGAACGCCGACCGGTTTGCCGGCGTCGAACTGATCAACCGCCTGCCGGGAACCGCCTGGCCGGCCGAACTCGGCGGCGGCCCCGTGGCCGAGCCGCTCGGCGTGCTGGTGCTCGGCGACCTGATCGACGACGGCGCCGTGCGCGAACTGCGCGACGCGCAACTGGCCTTCTGGCTGCGCGACTTCGGCGTCAACGGCGAGGGGAAGGTGCGGTTTCCCGTCTACGAGGGATTCGGCAACCACGACCTCGGCCCGGAGCGGATCGTCCAGCGCACGATCATCGAGCGCAACCGGCGGCGGCCCGGCCTGACCGCGGTCTCGCCCAACGGCCTGCATTACTCGTGGGACTGGCAGGGCGTCCACTTCGTCCAGCTCAACCTCTACCCGGGGGACGCGTGGCAGAAGGAGTCGAAATACGGCCCGATCCATGACCCGGAAGACGCGCTGGAGTTCCTGAAACAGGACCTCGCCGGGCACGTCGGAGGCAGCGGCCGGCCGGTGATCCTGGCCCAGCACTACGACCCGCGCGACGACTGGTGGCTCGACGGCGAGAAGGCCGCCTTCTACTCCGCGATCAAGGGCTACAACATCCTGTGCCTGATCCACGGCCACACCGGCACCGGGGTCTATCAGTGGAACGGGATCGACGTGGTCAACGACGGCAACCTCGCCGGCGGCGGCGTGTTCGTGTTCCGGGTCACCCCCGACGACCGGCTGCAGGTCGGCCAGTTCACGCCCGGCCACCAATGGCGGGTCACGTTTTCAAAGAACTTCACCTGGCAGGCGCCGGCAACCCGCGGCCAGCCGCCGGCCGCCCAGCCCGCGGCCCTGGCCGGACCGCCGGATGAAACGACGTTCCTGGTGGTCTCGGACACCCACTACCGGATCGACACCCTGGCGGCCAACCACGCGGCGGTCACCGCGATGAACGCGATCCCGGGCACGAATTGGCCGGAGGCGCTCGGCGGCGGCACCGTGTGCGCGCCCCGCGGCGTGCTCCACTGCGGCGACGCCACCAACGACGCCAAGCCGTGGCAGTGGGACGCCTTCACCGCCGACTACGGCGTCAACGGCGAGGGCTCGCTGCGGTTTCCGGTTTGCGAGATCTGCGGCAACCACGACGGCGGCCTCGGCGGCCCGGTGGGCGAGGGGATCGTCGGGCGCAACCGCCGCCGCACCGGCCTGCGGGCGACGTCGCCGAACGGCCTGCACCGCAGCTGGGAGTGGAACGGCGTGCACTTCATCTCGCTCGGCGTGCGCCCGGGCGGCGAGCTCAACCCGTACAACCCGCACCACAGCCTCGACTTCCTCCGCTCCGAGCTCGCGACCCGGGTCGGCGATTCCGGCGCGCCGGTCGTGCTCTATCAGCACTTCGGGTTCGACCCGGCCCACAGCCTGAACTGGTGGACCGACCGGGAGCGCGACGACTACCACCGGCTGATCCGCGGCCACAACGTGATCGCGATCTTCCACGGCCACAGCCACGACTGCGCGTTCTATCAGTGGCGCGGGATCGACGTCTTCAACGCGCCCCACATGCGCTGGAATCCGGCGTCGCTCGGGTTTCTGGTCGCCCACCTCGCCGGCGACACGTTCCGTGTGGCCGAGCGCAGGGCCGACGGCGGCTGGGGGCGCACGTTCCGCAGGAAGATCCGCCGCGCGTGGCGGGAGGGCGGCGTGCCGGTGGTCGTGCACAACGGCGACGGCCCCGCTGCCGTGGGGCCGGTCTCCGCCACCCTGCAGGCCGGCACCGCATGGCTCGACCCGGCCGCCGGCAACGCTGAGATGCGCATCTTCTGGGGACCGGAGGACGGCGGCACCAACCCCGCCGGGTGGGCCGCTTCCGCCGTCGCCCGGCCGGCCGGCGACGGCTTCGCGGTGGCGGCCGGCGGCCTCAGGCCGGACACCGTCTATCACTACCGCGCCGCGATGAAGACCCCCGCCGGCTCGGACTGGGCGGACTTCTCCTGGCAGTTCCGCACCGCGCCGGCCGCGGTCGTCCGCCAGCCCGCCGACCGGACCCGTGCGCGGATGTCCGAGGCCGTGCTCGCCGGCACGCTCGAACCAGGCTGCGCCGCGCCCGCCCGCGTGACCGTCCACTGGGGCCGCCGCGACGGCGGCACCAACCCCGCCGGCTGGGAACATGCCGCCGAGGCCGGCACCTGCGAGCCGGGGCCGTTCACGGTCGCCGTCAACGGGCTGCTGCCCGCGACAAAGTACTACTTCCGTAGTAGAGTGGTCACCCCGCACGGCGAAGCGTGGGCCGGCGAGTCGGCGTCGTTCACCACCGAGCCGGCGGTCGTGGTGACCAACGGCGCCGGGGCCGGCGCCATCCGCCGCGACGCGGCGCTGCTGCGCGGCGAGTTGACGCTGGTCAACGCCAGCCCGACGCGGGTGACCGTTTACTGGGGCGAGGCCGACGGCGGCGACGAGCCGGCGGCGTGGGATCACTCGGCCGACCTCGGCGAGCGCGCGGCCGGGCCGTTCGAGGCGGCGATCGCCGGGCTCGCGCCGGCCACCCGCTACCACTTCCGGGCGTTCGCCCGCAACCCGGCCGGCTCGGCGTGGGCGGCGTCCAGCGAGTCGTTTTCCACCGCGCGGGACTTCAGTGCCTGGCGCCACCGGATGCGGGTCCGCTTCGCCGGGTTCGACCAGCCGGTGCCGCTGCGCGATTTCCCGGCGCTGGTCGTGCTCGAGGATGCGCGCGGCGGCTTCCGTCACGGCGACTGCGCGCTGCCCGGCGGCGCCGACCTGCGGTTCAGCGACGAGCACGGCGCCGAACTCGACCATGAGATCGAGGCATGGGACCAGGGCGGCAAGTCATGGGTGTGGGTGCGCGTCCCGCAGCTCGCCAGCCCCGCCACCTCAATCGTCGCCCACTGGGGAAACCCCGACCCCGCGCTGGCCGGGGAATCATCCGCCCGGCATGTCTGGTCCGGCGGCTTCGCCGGCGTCTGGCACATGGGCGAGCCCGATGCCCGCGACGCCCTCGGCCGCAACCACGGCCGCGGCACCGGCACCATCACGATCCCGGGCGTGGTCTCCGCCGCCCAACAGTTCGCCGCCGAAGGCAAGCCGGTGATCGCGGTGGACCGGGTCACCGACGAACTCCGGATCGCCGGCGAACTGTCCGTTTCCGCCTGGGTCAAGCCGCTCGGCCAAAACGACCTGCTGGGCCTCGTCACCATGGGCGAGGGCTGGGGCGAGTTCAACCTGCACCTCAAGGGCGGCGGCCGACCGAGTGTCGAACTCAAGCCGTTCCTGCCCGACGCCGGCAGCGCACCGGTCGGCCGCGACCCCCTCGCCCCCGGCCAGTGGCACCACCTCGCCGCCACCTGGGACGGCGCCGAGGCCCGCCTGTTCGTCAACGGCCGCGAGGTCGCACGCGCGCCCGCCACCGGCCGGTTCGAGCCGCGCTCCGCGCTGCTCCGCTTCGGAGCCATCGAAAACCGCCACCAACCCTGCGCCCTCGACGAGGCGCGGATCTCCCGGGTCGCACGGCCACCCGCGTGGATCGCCGCCTGCTGGAACAACCAGTCGCGGCCGGGCGAGTTCTGCGAGTGCGAGCCGCTCCAGTAACCCTGACCCGCAGCCGCCCGCGCGCACAATCCGGAATCGGAGCCGGAATCGGAGCCCAGCAGGGGAGCACTCGCCCTCTCCCATGAAATTGCCTGTCCCTTTATGAGGAAAGTGCTTGCCATGGGGGCGTGGGTGGGGGATGGTTTGGGGCATGCGACGGCCGCGGTTGAAGGCGCCGGTGGGGTTGGGGGTGGCGTATTACCACTGTGTTTCGCGGGTGGTGAACCGGGAGTATGCGCTGGGGGATGTGGAGAAGGAGAAGTTCCGGGAGTTGATGCGGGTGTATGAGCGGCTGTGCGGGCTGCGGGTGGCGGCCTACTGCATCATGTCGAACCACTTCCACATCCTGGTGGAGGTGCCGCGGCGGCCGGCGGCGGAGGAGTTGCCGGGCGACCGGGAGCTGGTGGCGCTGGTGGGCGAGTGCCTGGGCGACAAGCAGGCCAACGGGCTGCAGTGGGAGCTGGGGCAGCTGCGCAAGATCGGGGCGGCGGCGGCGGCCGAGGCGTTGCGCGAGCGCTGGTTCGCGCGGATGTGGGACGTGAGCCAGTACATGAAGGTGCTCAAGCAGCGGTTCAGCCAGTGGTTCAACGGCCGGCACGGGCGGCGGGGGACGTTGTGGGAGGAGCGGTTTCGCTCGGTGCTGGTCGAGGGCAAGGGGCCCGCGCTGCGGACGATGGCGGCCTACATCGACCTGAACCCGGTGCGCGCGGCGATCTGCGCGGACCCGAAGGACTACCGGTGGTGCGGCTACGGCGAGGCGGTGGCCGGCGGGCGGGCGGCGCGGCGGGCGCGGGCGGCGGTCGCGTGGCTGGCGTCGTTTGATGCGCGGGGCCGGGAGCGGGCGGCGGCGGCCAAGGAGGCCGGGCCGGGCGCGAAACGGGAGGCCGGCACGGGCGCGGGCGGGCGCGGGCGGGGCGAGGCCGCGGAGGAGCTTGAGGCGCTGCGGCGCTGGCGGTGCGAGTTGTTCGGGGTGCCGGTGAGCGAGGCGCGGCAGGAGGAACGGCGGGCGGGGCCGGGTGGCGGCGGCCGGTTGGGGGCGGGGCGGAGGCGGGTTGCGCGGGCGAAGGCGTTGGAGGTGCTGGCCAGTGGCGGGCGCCTGTCGCGGGCCGACTACCTGCGCTGCCGGGTGCGCTACTTCACCGATGGGGCGGTGTTGGGCGGCAGGGACTTCGTCGACGCGGTGTTCCAGGCGGCGCGCGACCGCTTCACCGCCGGGCGCACCAGCGGCGCGCGGCCGCTGCGCGGGCTGGAGCTCGCGCCCAAGCCCGAGCGGCTCTACAACCTGCGCCAGTTGCAGCGCGGGGTGTTCGGCTGATCGGGAACCCTTCCGGTTAGGTCGTCCAGGTCACTCCGCGTCGAGCGCGAACAGGGTCACGCTGCACGGGGCGAGCGTGAGCTTGTCGCCTGCGCCGCTCACCGCGGACTCCTCGATCCGGACCGGCGAGCCGCCGTCGGGGTCGTTGAAGGCCATCGGGTCGGCGCCGGCGATCTGCCAGCGGGTGCCGGTGCCGGCGAGCTTGGCGCCCCCGATCTCGAGTGTGACCTCCTGCGGCCCGGTGGTCGGGTTGACCACGCCGAGCGTGAGCCGCTTGCGGTCGGCGGTCCATGCCGCCTGCGCGTCGATCGCGCCCTCGGTGGTGGTGGCGGCGGGCAGCTGGCCGAAGTGGTGGCGATAGAGCTTGAGCACCAGGCCGGTGGTCTCGAACGCGGCGTTGCGGCGGCTGACCTTGATGGCGCCGATCACGTTGACCGTCTGGGCGTAGAATGCCGACCCGATGATGTCGCTCTGGCGCGCGTACTCGTGCACGCCGGCGGCGATGCCGAGCGCGTCCTTGAGGAAGTAGCGGGTGCCGAGTTCGCCGAAGGCGTGCGGGCCGTACCAGTAGTTCCACTCGGTCATCGCGATGCGGATGTCGCGGTCGGCCAGGCCGGGGATGTCATGGCGCGCCTTGCGGTGCCAGTCGGCCTTGCTGCGGATCCGGTCCGGGATCTGGCGGACGTGGGCGGCGAGGTCGGGCTTGTCCTGGCAGTAGAAGTGCTCGGCGATGAAGTCCATGTGGTCGGCGCAGCCCTTGAGCAGGCCCTCGCTCCACGGGCCGGCGTCGCCCGACGAGATGCACACGATCGACGGGTCGACCTCGCGCATCTTGTCGACCACCCAGTTCTGCTTGAGCACGTAGTGGTGGAGTTGCATGTGGCCGAGCTGCCAGTTGCCCCACATCTCGTTGCCGATCCCCCAGTACTTCACGGCGAAGGGCTCGGGCGACCCGTTAGACGCGCGGCGTGCGCCCCAGTGGGTGTCGGCGGCGCCGTTGCAGTATTCGAGCTGGTCGGCGGCCGAGTGGGCGTCGCCGAAGCCGGTGTTCACGGTGATCCACGGCTTGGCGTCGACCAGCCGGCAGAAGCGGACGAACTCGTCCATGCCGAAGTCGTTGTGTTCGACGCCGGTCCATGCCGGGTTGGTCCGCGGCGGCCGGCGGTCGCGCGGGCCGATGCCGTCGCGCCAGTCGTAGCCGCTGACGAAGTTGCCGCCCGGCCAGCGGTAGATCGGCGCCTTGAGTTCCCTGAGTAGCGCCAGCGTGTCGGCGCGCATCCCGTCGACGTTGTCGGCGGGCATCAGAGAGACGGTGCCGACGTGGACCGGCGCGCCGGCCACCGTCAGCTCGAGGCTCGCCTCGTCGGTCGTCGCGCCGGCGGTGAACCGGAACTCGCGGCGCGCGTAGTCGGCGCCGGGCTCTGGGAGCGCGACCGCCTGGGCCGCGTCGTCGCCCTCGCCCCAGCGCAGGCGGGCCTCGACCATGGCGCCCTGTTGGGCCGCCTTGAGCCATGCGTAGCCGACGTATTCCCTGCCGGCGGTCACGCCGAGGTCGAGTTGGCGCAGGCCGCAGCCCGGGCGCACGAGCGGCGTGTGGCGGCCGGTGAACGGTTTCCCGGTGTCCATTGAAACGCCCGCCGCCTCGCCGATGATCTGCCACGGCGACGCGCCGACGACCGGGAAGTCGGTGTCCTCGAGCGAGCGGTACGGCCGGTAATCCGGGGTCACCGGATGATGGAACTTCCGGTCTTCCAGCATCTCGGCCCAGATGCCGCCGTAGATGCAGCGGCCGAGGTGTTCGATGAACTGGCTGTAGACTTCCTCGGCGAGCGGCGCGCCGGTCTCGCCGGCCGCGACCTTGATCCGGGGGGCGGGGGCATCGGCGGCTCCGGCGAGCCCCGTGCCGAGCACGGCCAGCAGCAGGTGGAGGGGGCGGGGGGAGGGATGAGGGATGGATTTCACGGGCGTCGGTGGTTGGTGGTGGGTGTCGTTACGCGGCAACCGGCCGCCGGCTTTCGCCGGCGTGCCGCCGCGGGGTGGTTTTCGCGCGGGCGGGCTGGCGGCCTCCGCGAGGCGGGGCGCAACCGCGGGCCGTGGGATCCCGGCCGCAGCCGGGTGGGTCACGGCACGGCGGGTGCCGCGGCCGGAGCCGCCTGCCCGGTGAGGGTGCGGCGCGCGCCGATTTCGTTTTCCAGGCGCCGCATGTAGTCGGCGGCCATGGCGGCGCGTTGCGCGGGTGGGGAGCCGCGCACCTGCCACGGGTTCATGCCGTCGCGTTCCAACAGAAACTCGGCGAGCAGGCGCAGCTCGGCGAGGGCCATGGCGTCGCGGTGTGCGGTGGTGCCGGCGATCCCCAGCCTGACGGCCTTCGCCTCCAACAGGCGCAGGTTCAGGAAATCCTCCAGCATCCGCCGGCGCGCGCCCGGTTGCGCGAACGCCTGCTGCCGCTGCCCGGCGCGGAAGGCGTCCCTGAGGAACCACCGGAAATCCGCCTCGGTGACCGCGGTGGCGCCGATGTAGGCGATCGTGGCATCGGCGGCGACCGCGGTGTCGTCGGGCAGCGGGGCCTCGGGGCGGGCCGCGGGCGTTTGCCGGAAGCCGAGTTCCTGCCGCAGGCCGGCAAGCCATTGGCGGTGGAAGGCGGCGTTGCGCTCGCGGGCGAGTTCCGCGGCGATCCGGCCGCGCGCCTCGGCGGGCGGCTGGCGCGGGGGCTGGAAGCGGTCCGGGTGCGCGCGGCGGCAACGGTCGATCTCGGCCTCCGAAACGTCGGCCGCGGTGGTTAGCCCGGGGCGGATGCGGTCGGTCATCGCCCGCGCCAGCAGCTTCATCTCCATCAGCTCGAGCGCCTTCCGGAACGTCGGCAGCCGGTCGATCCCCCGCTGGCGCGCCACGGCGGCCTGCACGGCCAGGTCGAGCCACGCGTCGATCGCCTGCCGCCGCGCCTCCGGCCGGGTGCGGACCGCCGCGGCCTGGCCGGCGGGAAGCGCCGCCCGTGCAAAGCGCTCGAAGTCGGACTCGCGCAGCACGGTCGGCCCGACGGCCGCCAGCGCCGGGTCGGCCGGGGCGGGCGATGCCGCGATGCCGCCGGTGAGCAGCAGCCAGCCGGCGAGCGCCGTCAGGGTGTGCCGAGGGTCCACCATTTCCTGTAGATGTTAGCGGTCCCGCTGATTCCCGCGCCGGGGGTCAGGCGGTAGTCGTGCCTGGCGCTGCGGATCGCGTCGCCGGTGTAGATGAAGTCGGTGTTGCAGACCACGGCGACGGCCACGTTGTTCTTCACCGGCTTGGCGAGGTTGAGCCTGCAGGTGCCCGCGGCGACCGGATAGCCGTAGACCACCGACCCGTCGGTGGCCCGATAGACCAGCTGGCAGCTCATGTTGGGACCGAGCGGCTGGAAGTCGACCTGGACGGCGGTTGCCCCCGGGGAAACGGTGAGCGGGACCTGGTTCGCGCCGGACCAGCCGGGCAGGGTGCGTTCCTCTGGCACCAGGGTGCCGCCGACGTTGGTGGTGGCGGCGTAGCAGGTGGCGGTCCACGGGTCGCACTGGATCCAGACCGGCTCGTATTCGGCGTGGATGTCGGCGCCCCAGTTGTTGTTGAGCAGGCCGGCGTAGGCGGGGCTCCAGCGGCCGAAGTCGCACATCGCCTGGCGGGCGCGGAACTCCTTGATGAGGCGGCGGGTCTGGCCCGGGCCGAGGCCGCCGTTGGTGTCCGCCAGCCCCTCGAGCACGCGGCCCGGGCAGTGTTGCCAGATCCATGCCACGCTGCCCTGCGAGACGATCTCGCCCATGAACGTCGGGAAGCACTCGCCGTACTGGGTGCCGCCGAGCAGGTTGCGCCAGGTGCAGAGCTGGGTGGTCCCGTCGTAGCGGTTGACCCCCTCGGCGGACGGGCCGCCGAAGCTGCCGTCCTGGAGCCAGCCGCTGTAGCACTCGATCGGCATGAACGGCGCGATCATCGCGCCGGCGCTGAGCCAGCCGAGGCTGCCGAAGTTGCCGGTCCGGTTGGCGGCGGCGGCGCTTTGCAGCCAGTTGTTGCCGCCCTCGTGGAACCAGCCGGCGTTGCGGCACCCGGGCATGTCTGCGAGCACCGAGTGGACCCCCTCGTGGACCACGCCGCCCTGCTGGTAGCCGGCGTCGCCGTGCGGGAACGCGGGGTCGAAGGCCCACACCGGGTAGTATGACACGAGCACCATCGGCCAGTGCTCGCCCTCGTGGAAGATGCTGCCCTGCCAGCCGCCGGTGGCGGTGTTGGGCGCGTCGTCGGTGCACAGGCCCGAGCCGAACAGATAGACCGAGCTGTAATAGCCGCGCTTGGCGCGCTTGTCGGGCGGCCAGCCCATCACCTCGCGGAAGTACTGGAACTCGGAGTTCATGCGCGCGAGCATCGGGTCCCACGCGGCCGCGGTGACCAGCGGGTTCCTGTCCGGCCCGTAGCGGAAGCACCACCAGCCTGAGGCGATCGTTTCAACCACCTCGGGGCAATCGTCGAGCACCGCCGAGGGCGCCTCGAAGCCGGGGTACTCGGACTGGAAATTGTAGTTCAGGTCCGGGCTGTACGGCGGCCACGAGAACGCCTCGCCGGCGGCCGGCGCGGTGATCGTCAGCAGCACCTCGGCCGAGCGGGTCAGGCTGCCGCTGGTGCCGGTGACCGTGACCGGGAACGTCCCCGGCGCCGCGCCGGGATCCACCTCGAACGACAGCGAGGCGGACCTGGCGGCGAGCGGCGGGCTGAGCTGCGGCGTCACGCCGGCGGGAACCCCGGCCACGTCGAGCGCCACCGCGCTGCCGAAGCGGCCGGCCGGGACGACCGCGACGGTGGTCGCGCCGAAGCTCCCGCGCGGCACGCTGACCGACGCGGGTTCCGCATCGAGGGCGAAATCCCTGGCCGGCAGCACGAGGCGATAGAACGCTCTATCAGGGGGCCCGGAGGGAACCGTCACCCGGTTGATTCCGTTGTCCACGACCGGCGCAGGAAGCCCCTCGCTGCTCCATGCGGTGCCGGGGCCGAGGCCCGGCGCGGTCTGCAGCACCCAGTCGCCGACCGGCCAGCTCAGGACGAACGTCCCGCCCGCGCCCGGCGCGATCGTGAACTCCGGGACCGCGAGCATCGTGACCTCGGCAAATGTTCCGGGGGACAGTTGGTTGTCGTGGGCCGCCTTGATCCACGCCGCGGACCTGGCCACCGACGAGAGTTGGACTTCATCGATCGCGCCGTAGTAGCTGCCGCCGTTGTTCCTGCCGATCGTGCACGGGTTGTCGTTCTGGGCGGGCACCGCCACGGGCGTCCTGGTCTGCGGGTAGCCGTTGGCAACGGCGCCGTTCATGTAGCCGCTGGCGGTTCCGGTCGTGGCGTCGTAGGTGACCGCCTCGTGGGTCCAGTATGGCTCCTCGAGGTCCCAGTTGTTGCCGGCCTGGAAGTACTGGGTGGTGGCGCCGGTGACGCTCTGGTTCACGTTGTAGTCCACGTTCCACTGTTCCCACCGGAACGAGCCGGACTTCCTGAAGACGACCTTGTCCCGGCCTGCGACGTAGGTGTTCCGGGTCCATGCGGAGATCGTGTAACTGGCGGCCTTGAGGTTGCCGACGTCGATGTGGGACGTGTTGGCGGGCGGCAGCGCGAACGCCTGCGCGTCGCCGATGCACCCGGGCGTCGTGAGGTTCCCGTGGCCGGTGCCGGCGGTCCCGTTCACCGAGTTGCGGGCGTCGGCCTCGTTGAGGTGCCACACGCCCAGGAAGCCGTTGCTCCAGGTCGAGCCGTCGGTGGCGTATGCCGGCGTGGCGGCGGCGGCGTTGCCCCAACAGGCGGAAACCTCGGTGCAGCCCGGGAACAGCGCCGGCACCTTCAGCCAGACCAGCGAGTCGCCGGTTGGATCCCAGGTGTCGACCTCGTAACTCAACTCGGTGTCGTCGGCTATGAAGCGCAGGTCGCCGGCATCCGGGACCAGGAACTGCGAGTAGCTGAAGCCGGCGATCGCCTCGTTGAACCTGACCAGGACCGGGAAGTCGGTGAGGACCTCCGTGCCGGTGTGGCCGCCGATGGAGATCACCGCGTGGTGGCGGAATCCCGAGGCGTCGAAGCCGGCATGGCTGCGGGGCCCGCATGCGGCGATGAGGGTGGCCGCCAACGCGAGGATCGCGGCGGGCCGGGAACGGGCGGTTCTCACGGTCATCGGCATGGAAGGCGAGGTTGCCCCGCGGGTGCCCTGGGGCAACCGCAATCGATGTTGATTTCGCGAAGCGAGTGGTGATTCGGCGCAAGCGGGCGCGGGCGGCACCGCTTCGCGGGATGTGCAGGAGCTGCGTGAAATAGACAGGCCTGCGGCCTTGAGGGGCCGGCTGATCACGGCTCCAGTAGGGGCATGCCCGCCCGCACCCGCCGGATCGGCCCGGTTTTGTCCGCCACCTTGCTGTGGACCGCGCTGCCCGCGGCCGCGGACGTCACCTTCTTCAGCTACTCGGACACTCACTACGGGGCGGACGACGGGGGCCGCAGGCCGCCGGTCGTGCGGAGCCCCAAGGTGGCGATCATCAACTCGCTGCCGGGCACCGCCTGGCCGGCGGAGGTCGGCGGCGTGGTGGAGGCGCCGCGGGCGATCCTGATGCAGGGCGACCTGATCAACGACGGGGCGGTCAGGGAGAAGTATCCGGCCCAGTGGGCGGACTACGTTGCCGACTTCGGCGTCAACGGCGAGGGGCGGTGCAGGTTCCCCGTGTTCGAGGGGGTCGGCAACCACGACGTCAACCCGGACATGTTCGTCTTCGAGCAGGTCAAGGCGCGCAACGTCGTCCGCATGAGCCTCGGCCTCATCGGCCATGTCTCGCCGAACGGTTACCATTACTCGTGGGACTGGGACGGCGTGCACTTCGTCAACGTCAACCTGTTCCCCGGCAACGTCTGGGAAGGGGAGGCCGACTCCTACGGGCGCGGCCACCACCCGCAGCACGCCCGGGATTTTCTGATAGACGACCTGCGGCGGCAGGTCGGCGACTCCGGCCGGCCGGTGGTGGTCGTGCAGCATTTCCGGCCGATCGACGAGAACTGGTGGACCTGTTGCGCCGCCGACCGGTTCCACCGGGCGATCCAGGGCTACAACGTGATCGCGATCCTCGTCGGCCACCAGGGCGGCGGGGTGAACAACCGCTGGCGCGGCTACGACTGGCTGAGCAGCAACGGCGAGCTGGTCGTGTGCCGGATCAAGGGCGACACCTTCGCGGCCGCCATCCGGTCGGCCGGCGGGTGGGGCCAGGTGATGCAGAAGAAGATCTTCCATGCGCACGCCGCGTCCGGCCTGCCGGCGGTGGTGACCAACGGCGACTGGGCGACCGGGGTGACCGCCACCGGCGCCACGCTGTCGGCCGGGCTCGCCTATCAGGCGGAGGCGCCGACCGAACTGACGCTGTTCTGGGGGACCGAGGACGGCGGCGACCGGGCCGAGGCCTGGCAGCACGCGGTGAAACTGGGCGTCCAACAGCCGGGGGCGGCCGTTTCCGCGGCGATCACCGGCCTGGCGCCATGGACGACCCACCACTACCGCGCCGCGGCGGGCAACGCGCGGGGCACCGCGTGGGCGGGCAACTCGGTCGCGTTCCGGACCGGGGGCGTGCTTCCCGAGGGCTGGCAGGCGCGGTTCATCGGCCACCCGCAGCGGCCGGGCAGCGGCGCGCATTTCACCGACGGCGTCTTCACCGTGTGCGGCTCGGGCCGCGACATCGGCGAGGGCGGCGAGCCGGCCGACAACTTCCAGTTCGCCTGGCGCGAGTTGGCTGGCGACGGCGAGGTGGTCGCCAGGGTGGCCGCGTCCGAGGTCGGGAGCCGCGAGCCGAAGGTCGGCGTGATGCTGCGGCAGTCGTCCGCCGACGGGGCGCGCAACGTCGCGCTGCTGCTCATGCCGCGGGGCGGCGCGCGCCTTTCGGCGCGCACGGACGAGGGCGGTGGCAGCAGGTCGCAGGCCGGCGCCGCGGCGGTTGCCGCGCCGTGCTGGCTCAAGCTGGTCCGCAGCGGCGACACCTTCACCGGCCATGTCTCGCAGGATGGCCGGGCATGGGCGCCGGCCGGCTCCCCGGTCACGCTCGCGATGGGACCGAGCCTGTGCGCCGGGCTGGCGGTGACGGCCGGTTGCCGCGACGAGTCGAAGGTCCACACCGCCACCTTCGAGCATGTCTCGGTTGCCGGCGCAAACCCCTGACACCGCGCCGGCCTGCCGCCCTCCCCGTTTTGCAACGACGACTGGTGAACCCGCACCGATTTCCGATGACCGCGAGACTCCTGCTGCCGCTGCTCGCCGTTTCCCAGCTGGCCGCCGCCGCCCCCGAGCGCGGCTTCGTCAGCCTCCAGCCGGCGGCCACCTGGGAACAGGCGCTGGTCACCGGCAACGGCTGCCACGGCGCGATGGTCCACGGCGTGCCCGCCGACGAGACGATCATCCTCAACCACGGCCGCCTCTATCTGCCGCTGCACCCGCCGCTGCCGCCGCCGGACACCGCGCCGCTGCTGCCCGAGATCCGCCGGCTGATGGATGCGGGCGACTACCAGAAGGCCGCCGACCTCGTGGTCGCCACCGCCGACCGGGCGGGCTACGGCGGGAAGCGCTGGACCGACCCGTTCATTCCCGCCTGCGACCTGCGGATCGGCATGCCCGCGGCGGGCCCGGTCAGCGGCTACCGGCGCTCGGTCGACTTCGCCACCGGCGTCGCCGCGGTCGAGTGGTCGGACGGGCGCGGGCGCTTCTCCCGCCGCACCTTCGCCTCCCGCGCCGACGACCTGGTCGCGGTGTCGATCACCGGCCCCGGCGCGGGCACCGTCGGGTGCACGCTGCGCCTCGCCACCCGGCCGGCCGCCGGCCAGGGCGGCTGGGGCGCGGAGCAGATGTTCGAGGGCGGCATCAGGGACGCCGCCGCGGCCGCCGGCGACGGATGGCTGACCTATCAGGCCGGGTTCCGCCGCGCCTGGCCCGGCAGCCCGCGCGGCTACGAGGTGGCGGCCCGCGTCATCGTCAGCGGCGGCGTTACCGCCGTGCATGGCGATGAGATCGACGTCGTGGGCGCCGACGAGGTGGTGGTGCTCGCGCGCGTCGCCGTGGTCGGCGCCGACGGCCGCGCGCGTTTGCCGGAGACCAGGGAGGCGCTCGCGGCGCAGCCGGCGGACTTCGGGCGGCTGCTCGAGCGCCACGTCGCGCTCCACCGGCCGCTGTTCCTGCGCTGCCGGCTCGACCTCGGCGGCGGCGCCGACCGCGCGCTGCCCGCGGAGGAGCTGTTAGAACGGTCGGCCGTCGCCCGGACCTCGCCGGCGCTGCTGGAGAAGCTGTTCGACGCCGCGCGCTACACGGTGCTTTCGAGCAGCGGGGAGGTGTTCCCGAACCTGCAGGGGATTTGGAACGGGACCTGGGGCCCGCCGTGGTCGGCCGACTTCACCCTCAACGGCAACGTCCAGTGCGCGCTCGCCGGCTGCCTGCCGGCCAACCTGGCCGAGTGCCTCGAGCCGTTCTTCCGCTTCCTCGAGGGGCACATCGGCGAGTTCCGCGAGAACGCCCGCCGGCTGTACGGCTGCCGCGGCATCCACGTGCCGTCCCGGGCCAGCACCCACGGGCTCAACAACCACTTCGACGCCACCTGGCCGATGACCTTCTGGACCGCCGGTGCGGCGTGGGCGGCCCAGTTTTTCCATGAGTACGCGCTGTACACCGGCGACCGGGAGTTCCTCGCCCGCCGCGCGGTTCCCTTCATGAAGGAGGCGGCGCTGTTCTACGAGGACTTCCTGGTCGCCGGGCCCGACGGGAGCCATGTCTTCTCCCCGAGCTACTCGCCCGAGAACAACCCGGCCAACAGCCCGTCCCAGGCGTGCATCAACGCCACCATGGACATCGCCGCGGCGCGCGAGCTGCTGACCAACCTGGTCGCCGACTGCGAGGCGCTCGGCATCGAGGCCGCGGGCGTCGCGCGCTGGAAGGCGCTGCTGGCGAAGCTCCCGGCCTTGCAGGTCAACGCCGACGGCGCGCTCAAGGAGTGGGCCACCCCGCTGCTCGAGGACAACCACGCCCACCGCCACGCCTCGCACCTCTATCCGCTGTTCGCCGGCATGCCGGAGGACGTTGCCGCCGACGCCGCGCTGCAGCGCGCGTTCCGCGTCGCGCTCGACCGGCGCATGGAGGTGCGCCGGCGCGAGAACGGCGGGGAGATGGCGTTCGGGCTGGTCCAGCTGGGGCTGGCCGCCGCCGCCCTGCGCGACGCCGGCACCACCCGCGAGACCGTCGAATGGCTGGCCAACAACTACTGGAACAACAACCTCGTCTCGACCCACAACCCCGGCCAGTTCTTCAACGTCGACATCTGCGGCGGGCTGCCCGCGGTCATCCTCGCGATGCTCGCCGACTCGCGCCCCGGCCGGATCGAGCTGCTCCCGGCGCTGCCCGCGGAGTGGCCGGCCGGCTGCGTCGAGGGCGTCCGCTGCCGCGGCAACGTCGAGGTCCGCTCGCTGCAGTGGACGCCGGAGCGGGTCGAGGCGGTGTTGCGCTCCGCCACCGGCCAGGCGGTCGAGGTCCGGGTCGGCGGGGTCGAGGGGGCGACGCGGGTGGAACTGCCGGCGGGATGCGACCTGCGGGTATCGATCCCCCGCCGCGGGCAGGGGTCCTGAGCGGCCGGCCCGGGGGTTGGCTGCCAGGGGATGCGCCGCGCCGGACGAGTTCTTTCAACCGACTGTTGGCCTTTTCGCGAAGCCCCTTGGCCGTGTTGCGAAGCGCGGCCGATTTGGATTGCGGCCCCGCCGGGCGCACGTTTCTCCTTCCACCCTCACCACCCGGCCCGCGAGTTCCGTGCGCCTGCCGGTCATCACCCGCCGCCGATGAAGCACCTCCTGGCCCTGCCGTCGCCGCTGTCCGCCGTGGGGCGGCAGCCACTTCAACACCCATGAGAAACCAACGGACACTGATCGCAGGCGCCGCGCTGGCCGCGGCCGTCGCCATGCCCGGGGCCGCGCCGGCGCTCGACAAGGAGGTCTCGCTGGTGACCAAGCAGCCGCTCGGCGACCTCGCGGTGGCCGGCCGGCTGTCGGTCGACCTGCATGCGGCATTCATGCTCAGCCGCACGTATCGCGACGAGACCGCGCTCAACTGGCACAACTGCGGCTACTCGGGCGGCGGCGGCAACACCAAGGTCGGCGGCACGTTCGGCGACTTCGGCCTGCACGTGCCGCACGCACAGCGCCGGCTGCGCTATCCGCACGCGGTGGCCGGCGAGGTGCCCGCAGTCCGCTTCGACGGCGACGACGTCATGGCGGGCAACTTCGCGATCGAGCCGCAGCTCGCCGGCGCGCAGCCGCTGGCGCTCGAGCTGTGGTTCCGCGACGCCAGCCCGGCTGCCGGCGAGGTGATCCTCGGCTGGCAGTCGCCGGACGGCCGCGAGGGCTCCGCGCAGGTCGGCCACCCGCCCGGCTTCACCGGCTCGGACCAGTGGCGGCACCTGGTGATCAACTGCACGGCGGAATCCGAGGAGTGGCACCTCGACGGCCGCAGGGTCGCGGGCGGCGCGCGCAAGCTGCTGGTCGCCCCCGGGCACGTGATGGTGCTCGGCGCCGCCGCCGCCGCCAAGCCGTCGTTCCAGGGCGAACTCGCCGCGGTGCGCCTGCACGACCAGGCGATGACCGCCGCCGAGATCGCGCACAACTTCCACGGCGGGGCGATGCTCGGCACCGCGCTGAAGAACTGGTGGCGGACCGAGCCGGACCAGTGGTGGACGGCGGAGTCCGAGCACTTCCGGCACTGCGTCGACAAGGAGGAGATGAAGGCATGGACGCCGCAGCAGCTCGCGGAGTTCCACGACCGCGTGCCGCGGATGTTCGACCTCGCCGAGCTCATCTATCACACCTACTCCGAGCGGCTGGCGCTGCGCACCTCGGTGGTGAGCGTGCTGCCGGAGGAACGCGGCGACGGGATCAGGTACAAGACCCCGATCCAGCCGTCGAACGGGAGCTGGATGGGCTGGGACGGCCACTTCGGCTGGGCCTGCCAGGGCGCCGGCCACATCAACCCGCACGAGCTCGCCCACGGCTGGTCGGCGATGACCGGCAACATGGCGGGCAACTACTGGGAGGCGTTCGCCAACTGGCCGCAGACCCACAACGGGGTCTATCAGACGATCCCGGTGATCATGGCCGAGTGTGCCGCGTTCCCCGCCAGCGGCCGGACCTACTACCACGACCGGCTGCTGTTCGAGCACCTCGCGCAGACCCCGGAATACGGCCCGATGTTCATCGCCAAGATGTGGTACGACGGCCCGTCCGAGGCGGTGAAGGACCCATACCCGTGGCTCACGTTCACCCGCCTCGACCCGGACCCCGCGACGCCGCTCGCGTTCGAGCACACCCGGATGGCGATGCGCAACGTCACCTGGGACTACACCACCTACGCCGAGGCCGCGCCCGGCCAGGGCAACACCCCGCACGGCAACGACGGCGTGGCCAGCCCGGAGAACCTCTACCGCAAGGCCGCGGAGCAGGCGCGCGCCGACGTCCTGCGCCTCTCGCGGATCCTGTTGGAGCGGATCCCGCACGCCCCCGGCTGGTGGCGCGTGCCCAAGGAACAGGCACCCCAGCAGCTCGGCTGGAACATCTGCCCGCTGACCGCCAGCCCGGGCACCGTCACCGCCACGCTCGCCGGCTACGTCAACCCGGGGCGCGGGTCGGCGTGGAGCGCCGGGTTCGTCGGCGTCGGCGCCGACTGCAAGCCGGTCTACGGCGAGGTCTTCGGCCCGGGCAAGCCGCAGGCGTTCGAGGTCACCGCCGCGATGAAGGAACTCTATCTGGTGGTGTGCGGCACGCCGGCGAAGATCCTGCCGATCGACATGGTCGGCGACTTCCGCTCGCCCGAGCAGGAGCAGTTCCCGTACCGCGTCAGGCTCGCCGGCTGCGAGCCGCTCGACGTGATGGTGCCCGCGCCGCCGGGGGTGCCGGGCGCGCCGCACCCGAACGGCGGCGGGTTCGTCGCCGCCACCGCCGAGGCGGCGGCCACCGCGTTCGTCGGCCCGCACGCGCAGGTGCTGGGAGCCGCGAAGGTGTTGGACCGGGCGCGGGTCGAGGACCACTCGGTGGTGCGGGATGCGGTGGTGCGGGACGACGCGGTGGTTTCCGGGCACGCGCTGGTGTGCGAGCAGTCGGTGGTCTCCGGCCGCGCCAAGGTCCGCGGCCACGCGGTGGTCAAGGCCGGCTCGACGGTGACCGGCGACGCGCGGGTCCTCGAGCACGCCGTGCTCGCCACCCGCAAGACCTGCGGCGACCACGCGGTGGTCAAGGGGGTCGCCTCGGTCTACGGCGGCAACCAGCGCGGCACCGCGATGATCGACGGGTTCTACGCCAAGGGCAATGAGATCACCCGCGGCAAGTGGTTCACGTGGAGCTGGGGGCAGGGGAAGAACGCGGGCGAGATCGACGAGGAGTTCGGCGGGGTCTACGCCGACTACACCTTCGACCGCACCCACCCGTGGATGGCATGGGACGAGTTCGGGGTGACCTGGGGCTACCTGGTCAACGACCCGCGCTACGAGCCGGTCGCCGCGGATGCCAAGCCGAAGTCCACGATCCCGGACACCGACCCGACCACCGAGTATCCCAACCATGCGCTGGTCCTCAATGGCGAGGACCAGTTCGTCGAACTGCCGGCCGATGTCGCCGACCTCGGCGGCGGCACCTACACGGCCGAGTTCATGCCCGACGCCGCAGCCGCCACCGCTGGCGCCGCGCCGCGCCTGTTCGAGTTCTCCGCCGAGAACGGCGACGCGCTGTGGCTGTGCCCCGATGACCACGACAAGCTCGTGTTCGCAATCCGCAAGGGCGACACCGTCGAGTCGCTGTCCGCCCCCGCCGCCATGCCGGGCGCCTGGACCAGCGTCCAGGTCGTCCTCGACGGCAGCCGCGCCACCCTGCTGGTCAATGGCACCACCGCCGCGGTCAACGAACGCATGACCCTGCGGCCCGACGACGTCCGCGCCACCCGCTGCTACCTCGGCCGCGGTGCCGGGGGCGGCCACTTCGCCGGCCGCATCGACCGCTTCACGGTGCACGCGGTGCCGCTGTTAGACCGGGCCGCGCCGGCGCCGGACCCGGCCGCGTTCGAGTTGCCGCCGCAGTTCCTGGCGCCGGGCCGGCTGCTGTTGTCGGCGGTGCCGGGCACCGACGTCCTCGGGGTGGTCGAGTACTGGTTCGAGGAGGAAGGCGGGAAGTGGAACAGCGGCTGGGCCGGCGAGCCGGCGCTGCGGCTCGAGCGCCCCGCGGCCGCCGGCGCCGTCCGGTTCCGGGTCAAGATGCGCGACAAGCTGGGCAACGAGACCGCGTTCTCGCCGTGGGCGGCGCCGTTGTCGCTGCGGGGCGCGCGGGTGTTCGAGGCCGGCGACGGCGCACCGACACTGATCGAGGCCGAGCACTTCGCCCGCAGCGTCGCCGGGGCCGACGGCAGCAAGTGGGAGACGGTGACCGCCCCGGCGGGCTTCGTCGGCGATGGCGCGATCCAGGCACTGCCCGACCGCAACCTCAACCACGACCCGCCGTCGGCCACCGCGCCGCGCGTCGACTACCTGGTCGACTTCACCCAACCGGGCCGCTATTTCGTGCGCCTGCGCAACCACGGCGCCAACCACGACGGCGACTCGGTCTACCTCGGCCTCGACCTCAAGGTGGAGCCGTGGGGAAACAACGTCGGCATGCACTCCGGGCGCCACACCTGGGGCGAGCGCCGCGAGTTCCACGTCGACCAACCCGGGATCCGCACCTTCAGCATCTGGATGCGCGAGGACGGCGCAAGCGTCGACCGGATCCTGATCCACCGCGACCCCGACTACGGACCCGACCCCGACCGGCGCGACCCCGACAAGTCACTCATCGGCCCCGGCCCCGCCGCCAGCGCGTCGCGGGTGAGCGAGTAGCCGGTCATCAACCGCCAGCCGCCGGATTCCCGCCTGCAACCAACCGGCCCATTCCCAACATACACAAGCAACCCATGAAGAGAACATCACTCGCATCATCGATCGCCCTCCTGTTGCTGGCGCTTTGCCCCGGCATCGGCACGTCGTTCGCCGCCCCGGCCACCGGGGGCGATGATGCCTGGGACGCGGTCGGCAACTTCAACCCCGTGGTGCCCGGCTACTTCGCCGACCCGACCCTGAAGAAGTTCGGGGACACCTATTACCTCTACTCCTCCACCGACGGGATCGGCGCGTGCGAGGGCTGGACGCAGGTCTGGATCTCCAAGGACATGGTCAATTGGGTCAACTACAAGCTGAACTGGAACCCGAACGACAAGAACTGGGCGCCGGACTGCATGGAGAAGGACGGGAGATACTACCTGTTCTACAACTACCCCTGCATGACCTTCGCGGCGGAAGGCGACAGCCCGGTCGGGCCATGGAAACCGTACGCGCAGGCCCCGCTCATTCCGGACAAGTTCGTCCCTCCGGTCATCACGCTCGACTTCCAGGCCTTCCGGGACGACGACGGCGCGGTCTACGGCTACTTCACGACCTGGGCCGGCCTGCAGGACGCCGGCACGGGGTGGGTGAAGTTCAACGACGACATGAAGACCTTCGCGGGCAAGGGCCGGATTCCCTACAGCCAGCTGGAGGGCATCATGGAAGGCCCCTACATGCTCAAGCGCAACGGCAAGTACTACATGATGTACTCCAACGCCTCGTGCCACGATGAAACCTACAACGTCCGCTACTCGATCAACGAGGCCGGCCCCACCGCGGACACCGGGTGGGTCTACGGCGAAAACAACCCGATCCTCTCGTCCGACGTGGCGCGCAAGATCCACGGCACCGGCCACCACAGCGTGCTGCAGGAGAAGGACGACTACTTCATGATCTACCACCGCCACGACATCTGGGTCTCGGCCGGGGGGCTCACGCGCCAGACCTGCATCGACCGCATGCGCTTCACCGACGACGGCCAGATCGAGGAGGTCCACCCCACGCACCGGGGCGTCGGCTGCTTCGGCGAGAACCAGAACAGGTTCCCGAACCTCGCCCGGGGCGCCGCGGTCGCCGCCTCCTCGCACGAGGGGACCTATTTCCCGCGCTATGCTGCCGACGACAACAACGCCACGCTCTGGCGCGCGGAAACCGGGAGGATGAACGAGTGGGTCGAGATCGACATGGGGAGCGTCAAGAAAATCCGGCGCACGCACCTGCAGTTCGAGTATCCCGAGCACGTCTATCAGTACGTCCTCGAATACTCGGCCGACGGGAAGGACTGGAAGGTCTTCGCCGACAAGCGGGCGAACCAGAAGCCCGGCTGCCCGATGGTGGACGACAACGACGTGGAGGCGCGCTGCTTCCGCGTGACCATCACGAACATGGAGCCGATCAAGAACATCGGCCGGCGCGCGGGCATCTGGAACTTCAAGGCCTTCGGCGGCGTCGACCCCAACTACGAGGCCCTGATCAAGAAGTACGTCAATGCGGACATCGACCCGCCGCTGCCGCCGCTGTTGATCGAGGCCGGCGCCGGCTACGGCGGCACCGTCAGCCCCTCGGGGATGCAGAACGTCTGGCCCAGGAGCGACCACGCCTTCACCGTCACGGCGAACCCCGGCTTCGCGATCGAGGAGGTCATCGTGGACGGCAAGAGCATCGGCGCCGTGTCCCGCTGTTCGCTGAAGGACATCGATGAAAACCACGTGATCTTCGCCCGCTTCAGGAGCGAGCACAAGGAGACCGGCAGCATTCCCCGGAAGGACGGCCTGCTCCTCGCGTGCCTGGCCGAGGACCTGCCGCAAGAGGGCAAGATCGCCTCATGGCCGGCGCGGGTTCCCAAGGACGGATCGCTCGCGCCGATGTCCGAACCGACCGTGACGCGCATCGACGGCCGGAAGTTCGCCAGCATCAATGCGGCGGAAGGCGACGGATTCCGATGGGGCACCCCGCACTCGGCGGAGGTCGCGTGCGACGGGTTCACGATCGTGGCCGCCGTGCGCCATCGCCGGCACAGCGCCCGGGACGCCTGGAACTCGGTGGTCGACGTCTTCTACGACCGCCTGCAGCTCGGCGTCTACAACTGGAACGGCACGGTCTACGTCCGCCGCAACGGACAGGCCCGGACCAGTGAGTTCGCGCTTGCCGACGGGCAGGTCGCCGTCCTCAGCCTCGTCGTCCAGCCCGATGGGACTTGGAAGGCCTTCGTCGACAACCGGGAGATCATGGCCGGCGAGGCCGCCGATCAGATGACGAAGCTCGTGCCCGGCGTCGCCGGCGACTTCGGGCGCTGCATCAACATCGGCCGCAACGATCCGGACGCGTGGTCGACCTTCAACGGCGAGATCGGCGACATCTTCCTCTACAAGGCGGCGCTGAATGACGCCGAACGCAAGGAACTCGTGAACTTCGTCGCGGCGAAGCTGGTCGGCAGCGACCGGTCCGAGGCGCCCGAATAACGCACCAGTTGGTCCCGGGACGGTCGCGGGCAGCCGGTTCGCCGGCGAGGATTTGTCTGTTCCGTGAAGCTGATAGGCAAAATCACGAAACGCTGAAACAGCCGGCCGATCCACATGGTAGTCGCCTTGGATTCGGCGCTGCCGGCCTCCTTCGGCCGCGACGGCATCCCGCGGCCGACACCCGAGACAACCACCGGCGAACCCGCACCTGAGAAACCCGATGAAAACGGCCCTTGACACCGCCCTCCGCGCGCTGTGGCTCGCCCCCTGCGCGCTCGCCGCCGACGAGGTGACGCTCGCACCGGTCGATGCCCCGGCCCCGGCACCCGCAGGCGCCCTCGCGCCGTGGCCGGGCACCGCGCCCGACGGCTGCCCGTTCCCGGCCTCCGACGCGTTCCTCGGCCTGCACTTCACCGGCCGCCACGCCGAGTACACCGGCGCCGACACCTGGTACCCGTCGTGGGCGGAAGACGACAAGCTCTACTCGCCGTGGACCGACGGCAACGTCAACGGGCTCGGGTCGGGGTCCGGCGGTGAGGGCGCCACCACCGGCCACGCCACGATCCTCGGCGACGACCCGCTCGCCCTGACGGTCGTCGACCAGGGGGTCTATCCGTCGAGCCCGCGCCCGTACGAAGGGCGCTACCCGTGCGGCAGCCTGGTCCACGAGGGCGTCTGGTACTACGGCACCTATTGCCTGCACCCGAGCGGCGGCGTGCGGCGCGACGACGGGATCCTCTACAACTGGCCGTGGCTCGGGCCGTTCGTCGGGTTCCGCTGGTCGACCGACCTCGGCAAGACCTGGCACCAGACGCCGTGCACGCCGGCCGCGCCGCTGTTCGGCGAGCACGCGCTCAACGGCGAGCCGGTCAAGATCGGCGCCCCGCACTTCGTCGACTTCGGCCGGGCGATGGAGCACTCGCCCGACGGCAAGGCGTACCTCGTCGGCCACGGCGCCAGCGACGGCCATGACCGCCGCTTCGCGTACAACAGCTGGATCACCGCCGACCAGGTCCACATGGTCCGCGTGAAGCCGTCGGTCGAGAACATCAACGACGCCGCGCAGTACGAGTTCTTCGCCGGCCACCGGCCGGACGGCGAGCCGGTGTGGTCGGACAAGTTCGCGGACATCAGGCCGCTCGCCGAGTGGCGCGACCACATGGGGTGCGTGACGATGACCTGGAACGCGCCGTTGAAGAAGTACCTGATGTGCGTCACCGACGGCGGCAACACGGTCTCGCGCTACCACACCTACCTGTTGGAATCCGACCGCATCACCGGGCCGTGGAAGATGGCTGCCTACCTGCGCAACTTTGGCGAGCAGGCATACTTCGTCAACATCCCCTCCAGGTTCATCGGCGCCGACGGCCGCACGTTCTGGCTGTGCTACGCGGCCAACTTCAGCTCCGGCTGGGGCGGCACCACCTTCGAGTCGCGCCCGCCCGGCAGCCGCTACGCGATGTGCCTGCAGGAGGTCTGCCTGCTCACCGCCGCCGATCCGATGCCGCCGCGGAGCACGCTCACTTCCGCCGCCAACATCGCGCCGCTCGCCACGGTCACGGTTTCCTCGACCCACCCGGACTACTCGTTGCGCGGGCTGACCGACGGGGTTGTCGGCGGCTTCCCCGGGGACATCAAGCAGGAGTGGTGCACCCACGGCGAGCGCGCCACCGGGATGGTGCGGCTCACCTGGGGCGAGCCGCGCGTGATCGACCGCGTCTGCCTGTTCGACCGGCCGAACGACCTCGACCAGGTCCGTTCCGGGCTGCTCGTGTTCAGCGACGGCACCACGATCCGCACCAGCGAGCTGCCGGATGCCGCCAGGCAGGGGCTCGACGTCCGCTTCCCGCCGCGACGGGTCAGGTGGCTCGCGTTCCTGGCCGACGAGGTCAAGCCCTCCACCCAGAACATCGGCCTCGCCGAGATCGCGGTGTTCGCCAAGCCGTGAAGCCGCGGCCCGTCACCGCCGGGAAGCGCATCCGCGCCCGTCCCGGCCCCGTTCCAACACAAGCATCCATCATCCTGAATTCGGAAATGAGAACCGGGGATTGCGGGGATTACGTTGATTCAGAACGAGTTGGCAAGCGTGATGTCCACACCCAACGGATGATCGGAAGCTTGTTCGCAACCCTTTGATAATCCTCGAAATCCTCGTAATCCCCGGTTCCTGTTCCCGTTTCCAAGATCATGAAACCCCGCCTCATCCTCGCCGCCCTGCTGGCCCCGGCCGGGCTCCACGCCGCGCACACGCTCGACAACGGGCTGGTGACCGCCGAGTTCGACGACCGCGGGCTGACCGGGCTGCGGGTCGCCGGCGTCCCGGAGCCCCTCGCCCTCGGCGGCGACTCCGCCGCCCTCGAGGTGGACGGCGGGACGCTCGCCGTGCCCGGCCTGCCGCTCGTCGAAATGCGGGCCGACAAGGAGTCACTCACCTACCGCTACACCGCCGGCGGGCGCGAACTCCGCGTCGTCTATCAGCTCAGGCCCGGCTGGCGGTTCGTGAGCAAGCAGCTGGTGCTCGCGCTGCCCGCCGGCGGCACCGCGCGGATCGGGTCGGTCAACGCCCTGCGCGCCACCTTGGGCAGCCCCGTGGGCCGCGAGATTGCGGGCAGCCGCGCGACCGGCGCCGTGTTCCTGCGCCTGGGGGAGACCACCACCACCGCCTTCCTTGCGCTGCAGAACCCGTTCCTCGAGTGGACGCGCGACGGCGGGCGGGTGGCGCTGGCGTACCGGCCGGACGTGGAATGGCGGGCGGCATGGGGTGCGTTCGAGTCCGACCGCGTGTGCATCGGGCTGTGCGAGCGCTCCGGCGTCGAGTTCCCGCAGCGCAACCTCGCGGAGTGGAAATACGTCCCGGATCCGGCCCGGGCCTTCGACGGCATCCCGGCGCTCGACCTGGCCGAGTCCGGCGCGATGCGCGAGTGCGTGGCGGCGTTCGCGCGGTTCAGGCCGGACAAGGCGCTGCGCGTCCACGTGCCGTGGTGCGAGAACGACTACCAGATCGACGTCGCCACGCCCGCGGGCCGGGCCGAGTGGAAGCGGATCCTCGACCAGTGCGCGGCCACCGGCGTGCACCACGCGCTGTTCACCCCGGCCAACAGCGAGGTCGCGCCGCTCAGCGAAAACGCCGACGCGTGGGGCTGGGAGTGCTGCCTGTGGCTCGGCCTCGGGCAGAAGATCCGCAAGGGCGAGTGGGACATCGCCAGGGACCCGATCCCGCCATCGATCCAGGAGATGCTCGATTACGCCAGGGCGAAGGGCGTCAAGCTGGTCGCCTATGTCTATCCGACGCTCGGCTGGAGGCAGGACCCGGAGTGGACCGCGTGGTGCGGCGGCAAGACCGGCGGCTACATCGGCGTCGACACCGGCGTGCGCAGCTTCCAGGACTGGTTCGTCGACCGGCTGGTCGCGTTCCACCAGCGCACCGGGATCAGCGGGTTCAGCTTCGACCACTGGTGGATCGCCTACGAGCCGGACAACGAGGGCCGCAAGCCGACCAGCAAGTATGCGCAGTGGGCCGGCTGCCGCCGGATCCTCGAGGAGCTGCGCCGCCGCATCCCGGACGTGGTGATCGACGGCCGCCAGCAGTACCAGTGGTTCGGCCCGTGGACGTGGCTCGGCGGCAGCTACCCGCACCCGACGACCAACGACGAGCAGCCCGGCAGCTTCGAGAACTTCCCCGACCTCCACTTCAGCCGCGTCTCCGCCAACCGCCAGCGCTGGGCGACCTGGTACTTCCACATGGAGCACTTCGCCCCGTGGGAGATCGTCCCCGGCTACATGACCCACCAGACGCCGCGCGGCGACGCCACCGGGCAGTGCGTCCGCGACCGCCCGTTCCACACCCGCGACTGGGACCTGTTGGGCTGGCGCTACTCGGTCATCTCGTCGATCGCCAGCGCGCCGTTCAACCACGTCGTCGACCTGCTGCCGGCGCGCGACGAGACCGAGGCCCGGCACTTCACCGCCGCCGACCGGCAGTGGCTCAGGGGCTGGATGGACTGGACCGACGAGCACCGCGAACTGCTGCGGAAACTGCGCCCGATCATCGGCCCGCCGGCGCTCGGCCGGATCGACGGCACCGCCGCGGTCGACGGCGACCACGGCTTCGTGTTCCTGTTCAACCCGAACTACCGCGAGCTGCCGGCCGAGTTCGCGCTCGACCGGTCGCTCGGGCTCACCGCCGGCGGCGCGTTCGTGCTGCGCGAGCTGCACCCGCGGCCGGGCGTCCTCCACGGCCGGCCCGCCGGCGGCGCGTGGCAGGCCGGCGACACGGTTAGAATCCCGGTCAAGGGGCCCGACGCGCGCGTGTTCGAGATCGTCCCGGCGGCGGCGCTCGCCCGGCCGGCGCTGCTCGGCGCGCCGGGCTCGGCCAGCCTGGCGGACGGCACGCTCACGCTGGGCGGCGTCGCCGGCCCCGGCGGGCGGGCGGTCGACCTCGCGGTGTTGCTGCCGGACGGCGGCAGGGTCGCCAAGTGCGTGGTCAACGGCCGCGAGGTCCCGTGCCGGGTCGGGGACGGGCTTGCGACCGTCCGCGTCGCCTTCTCCGGCCCCCGGGTCGACCACTGCCAGCAGGTCGGCGAGGTCGACCCCGCGTTCCAGGGCCGCACGTTCCGCGCCGGCCTCAGGGTCCCGCAGGCGGTGTTCCAACAGCTCGCCGCCCGCCGCGCGGCGTGGCCTGTGCCGTATGCCGAGGACGAGCTGCTCGCCACCTGGCGGGCGCCCCACCGGCTGCTGCTGTTCATCCAGCTCGCCGACCCGCAGGACACGTGGGAGGTCGGGTTGAAGATCGACGGCAGGCCGGTCGAGCTGCGCAAGGCCTACGGCGACGTCTGGCCGCTCGGCCGCGAGCGCACCTTCACCGGGTTCCACACCGATATCTCGCAGCTCGCGCCGGAGACCCCGCACGAGCTGGAGGTCACCCTGCCGGAGGGCCTGGCCCCCGGCCAGTTCCAGGGCGTGTTCCTCGAGAACGTCGAGGCCGTCACCACCGGCGAACTCGCACCCTGACCCCGGCAGGCGACCCCGGATGATGGCCCGGCCCGTCACTCTAACAGAACCGCGCGGGCGGCGCGCCCGCCTGCTTGCGGCCGCGCGCGGCCTCGTGCTCGCCTGGGCCGTGTGCGCCGCGGCCCCCCGGGGCGCCGGGCGCGACGTCACCTTCTTCCATATCTCCGACCAGCACTACGACGACGAGATGGAGGACCCGGAGATGTTCGTGCCGACGATCCGCGCGATGAACGAGCTGCCGGGAACCGCCTGGCCGGACGCCATCGGCGGCGGCGTCGACCGCCCGCGGGGCGTGATCATGACCGGCGACCTGACCAACGACGGCACCCCCGGGGAATGGCAGGCCTACGCCGGCCAGTGGGGCCTGACCGGCCACGATGGGCTGCTGCACTATCCGGTGTTCGAGGGCGCCGGCAACCACGACGGGGCGCCGTCGAGCGCGGCCCCCGGCGACGCCGGCCACGTCCGGCGGCAGATCATCGAGCGCACCCGCAGGCGCCCGGGCGTGACCAACGTGTCCGCCAACGGCCTCCACTACTCGTGGGACTGGGACGACGTCCACTTCGTCATGCTCAACGAGTACGCCGGCCCCGAGGACACCGCGCGCTACCCGGGCAACCCGGCATACCGGCGCAAGGCGCAGGCCTACGGCACCCCCGCCGAGCAGAGCCTGCAGTTCCTGCGCAGCGACCTCGCCAGCCGCGTCGGCCGCAGCGGGCGGCCGGTCGTCCTGCTCCAGCACTACGGGCTCGGCGCCTTCCCGCTCGCCCCCTGGGGGCACGAGGCCGGCTGGTGGACCGAGGAGCACGTCATGCGCCTGTGGGAGGCGATCGAGGGCTGCAACGTCATCGCCATCCTCTCCGGCCACGACGGCAGCGAGGCGGTGATCGACTGGAACGGCATCCCCAACCGCCACATGGACGACACCGAGCGCTTCGGCGTCTATCGGATCAAGGGCGGCCGGATGCACTTCGCCCAGCGCAACTCCCGCACCGGCCGGTGGGAGCAGGCCGGCGAGCAGCCGGCCGACATCAACGCCTCGTTGCCCCCCGAGCTGGTCCAGGGCCCGTACCTCGTCCCCGGCGCGGCGCCCGGCTCGATGACCGTGCTGTGGCGGACCCGCGAAGACGTGCCGGTCACCCTGAAGTGGGGCGACGACCGCTTCCTCTACGAGGACGGCTCGGTCGAGGTGCGGCCCCATGATCCCGCCAGGCTCCTCTACCGCCACACGATCACCGGCCTGAACCCGCATCTCAGCACCCAGTTCACGCTGGTGATCAGGGGCAAACACGCGCCCGGCATGTTCTACGCCGGGCCGGGCGCGCCGGACCGGGCGAAGTTCCTCGTCCTCGGCGGGCCGGCCGACGCCGGCCACCAACAGGCGCTCCACCGCACAATCTATCAGAAAATCCTGCGCGACCCGGCGTTCCACTCGGTCATCCTGCGGCCGGGCCCGGTGGTCGCCGACCCGCGGTCGCTCGCCGCGTGGGACGAGGGGTTCTTCTCGCGCGCCGCGGCGGGCAACGAGCTGCGCTGGGTGCTCACCCGCGTGCCGCTGGTGGTGGCGCCGGGCGGCAACCCGCTGATGCAGCAGTTGTTCCCCGGCGCGGGGCCGGTGGCGGGCGCCCGTGCCCTCGACTACGGCCCGGTCCACATCGCGGTGGTCAACGCCGATGCCGGGCTCGACCCGGGGTCGCCGCAGGAACGCTGGCTGCGCGCGCAGCTGGCCGGCACCACCGCACGCTTCCGCGTGGTGATGTGGAACGCCGTCGAGGCGCCGTCCGCCGAGGAGCGCCTGCTCGAGCACTTGCGGCCGATCTGCGACGCCCATCAGGTGAACCTCTGCCTCTCCGGCGGCACCGGAACCGGCCGCCACGAGCACGGCGCGACGACCTTCCTGGCCAGCGGCCGCCCGCTCGCAATCGAGGCCGCCGGCGCCGCGCTGCGCTGCGAGGCGTTCGCGGCCGACGGCACCAGCATCGAGACGTTCGTGATCGGGGTTCCCCGGGACGCCGGCGCCCACTGAGGCGGCCGTCCGCCTCGTTCCCAAGCGAGTAAGCCTGGATCCGGGAATGAAAACCACGGATTACACGAATTGCACGGATGTTGAATGAGTTACGATGGATGGCGGATTCATCCGGCAGGTGAACAGGCGAGGGAAACCAAGCCACTCCGAAATCCGCGTAATCCTCGAAATCCGTGGTTCGGCATTTTCCCTCCTAGGGTAAGGGCACGCCACACGCCGGCCGCCGGGCACGCCCTGGGACGGGGCGCGGATTGCGCGGAACGGACAGTGGCTTCGCAAAAACGCCACTGAATGTCATTGTCCCGACTGACCGGAGCAGATGAAATCGTCCCCGATCGAAGCGGCGCGTGCGGCCGGACTTCGAAGATGGCGCGAACACAACCAACCCCGACCAACATGAAGATCACAGGATTGGCCCTTGCCAGTGCGGCACTGGTTCTAACAGCATCCGGCGCAAACGTGCTGGTGGATCCCGGGTTCGAGACGCAGGCGCCAGGCTACGCATATCCCGACGGCGGCGACGTCGGCTCATGGCAATCGTGGCCCGGCGGCTACTGGGATCCGGAGCTGAACGGCGGTGCCGGCGGCTGGGTCGGCTTCGAGGCGAGCTGGACCGTCGTGCTCCCGGCACATTCGGGGAGCCAGTCGGTGAGGGCAGGGGACGGTGGCAACATCCGCCAGTCGTACATGCCCGACGGCGCACCCGGCTCGATCGAGAACCAGACGTGGACGACCGGCGCATGGATCTACTACGACACCACCGCGGGCAGCAGCGCCGCGGACTACCTGGACATCCAGTTCCTGGCGACGAACAACTGGAACGTGCACCGCTACAACGAGGTGCTGCGGGTCGCGGCAAGCAGCCTTGCGCCGGACACCTGGACCTACTTCGAGATCGTCGCGGACGTGGGGCAGTATGACCCGAGCGAGGGAGGCCTCTATCAGCCCGGCTCGCCGGAATACGACAACCGGGTGGTCAACCGGGTGAACGTCAACTTCGGTGTCGGCAGCCCGAACGCGAACGTCGGCGAGTTCTACATCGATGATGTTTCGCTCGACGTGGTTCCGGAGCCCGCCACGGCGGGGATCCTGGGCCTCGTCGCGCTCGGGATGATCGCCCGCCGTCGGCGGCCGGCTTGAGCGGCGGATTTCAGCGGCCAGCGGCCCGGGGGGCGGTGCGCAGTTCCTCCCCCGGCCTTGCTGGTGTCCCGCCCCCGGCCCTGTGGGCGGGATTCCGGAGGTGGCGCCTATGCCGGGCCGGCACCGTGCGCGCCCGGGGGACCAGATTGCATGATCATGAAAAGAAGCCTGCCGATCCGGGCCGCACGCGTATCCCGGTGTCTCGCCGTCGTCGCGGTCGCGGCGCTGGCACCGTTGCGCGGTGCCCACGCCACCGTTGCCGTCAGCCCCTTGTTTTCCAGCCACATGGTGCTGCAGCGTGACCGGCCGCTGCCGGTGTCGGGCACGGCGGGGGCGGGCCGGGTGGTCACCGTGACCTTCAACGGGCAGAGCGTGGGGGCGACGGCGGATGCGGCGGGGGCATGGCGGCTCGAGCTTGGGCCGATGGCGGCGAAGGCGGCGGGCGGGACGTTCACGGTGGCCGAGGGCGGCGGCAACACGCTGACGTTCACCGACGTGGTGGTGGGGGACGTGTGGGTGTGCAGCGGGCAGTCGAACATGGCGTTCTCGCTCGGCGGGTGCGAGCGCCCGGCGGATGTTTCCGGCGCGAACTTCCCGGGGATCCGGCACTTCTGGGTGCCGCTGGCCAACCGCGGCGAGCCGTCCGACGAGCTGACGGGCAGCTGGCAGGTGTGCAGCCCGTCGACCGCCGCGGGGTTCTCGGCGGTGGCGTTCTACTTCGGCCGCGCGATCCATCAGGACCAGGCGGGGGCGGTGCCGGTCGGGCTGGTCGCCTCGACGGTGGGCGGCACCTGCATCGACCCGTGGCTGGCTCCGGAGGGCGCGTGCGACATCCCGGCGCTGCAGCCGCTCTACGGGCAGTCGATCCTGGCGTGGGGGCCGTTCAGCCTGTTCAACGGGATGATCCACCCGCTCGCCGTCTATCAGGTCAAGGGGGCGATCTGGTACCAGGGCGAGAACCGCGAGACGACCAACCAGACGCCCGACAGCTATTTCCTCAAGGAGAAGGCGCTCCAGCAGGGGTGGCGGCGGCTGTGGGGGGCGGACGAGTTCCCGTTCTACGTCGTGCAGCTGGCGAACTGGCTGGATCCGCCGACGACCGCCACGCCGGACGGCTGGGGGACTTGGGCGGACACGCGGCTGCAGCAGGCGATGGTGCTCGGGCTGCCGAAGGGGGGCGTGGCCTCGGCGCTCGACGTCGGCGACGCGGCGGACATCCACCCGAAGGACAAGCTCGACGTCGGCGAGCGGCTCGCGCGCTGGGCGCTGCGCGACGAGTACGGCCGCACCGGGCTGGTGCCGTGCGGGCCGGTGCTGCGCGATGCGGCGTTGAGCGGCGCGACCATCGTCTGCTCGTTCGACCACGTCGGCGCCGGCCTGATGGTCGGCTCGAAGACGCCCTGGCAGCCGACGGAGGAGGTCGTGGGGGGCACCCTGCAGCGGTTCTCGATCGCGGGCTCGGGCGGCGTGTGGCACGCCGCCGACGCGGTGATCAGCGGCGACACGGTGGCCGTCTCGTCGCCCTCGGTGCCGGCGCCGCGCAAGGTCGCCTACGCCTGTTGGACGAACCCGCAGGGCGCCAACCTCTACAACCGCGACGGCCTGCCGGCGTCGCCGTTCCTGGTCGAGGACGTCACCGTGAAGCGCACGATCACCGCCAGCGCCGGCGGCGGCGGGACGGTCAGCCCGGCGGGCGCCACGACCTTCCTCGAGCGGGCGACCGCGCTCTACACGATCACGCCGGACCCCGGGATGCACATCGCCGACGTGACCGTCGACGGCGCCAGCGTGGGGGCGGTGCGGCACTACACGTTCGACCCGCTGCATGCCGACCACGCGATCCACGCGACGTTCACCGCCAGCCGGCCGAACCACACGATCAACGCGAGCGCCGGCGGCGGCGGCACGATCACGCCGTCGGGCGCGGTGGGCGTGGCGCAGGGAGGCTCGCAGGCGTTCGCGATCGCCGCCTCCCCCGGCGCCACCGCCGCGGTGGCGGCCGACGGCTGCCCGATGGGCGCGCGCAAGCGGTTCGCGTTCGCCGACGTGCGTGACGACCACACGATCACCGCTTCGTTCTCGTACACGATCAACGCCGCGGCCGGCTACGGCGGCACGATCAGCCCGAGCGGCGCGTCGGTCGTCGGGCACGGCGGCAGCATCACCTATCAGATCACGCCCGCCGCGGGCTACTCGATCCTCAAGGTGCTGGTCGACGGGGTGAACGTCGGCACGCCGGCGAGCCACACGTTCAGCGGGGTCGATGCCGGCCACACGATCAGCGCCTCGTTCACCGGCGGGGCCGGCGGCGGCAGCGTCCCGCGGGCCGGCGACCTGCTGTTCTCGTGCCTGGCCGACAACCTGCCGGCGGCCGGCGCCATCACCTCGTGGCCGACCTACCTGCCGGCCGGCCAGTCGCTGGCGAAGATCGGCAGCCCGACGGTGGAGACGGTCGACGGGCGCCGGTTCTCCTCCAACAACCACTACGACGGCGACGGCTTCGACCAGGGGAACCATGCCGCGCCGATCGCCTGCGAGGGCGCGAGCATCGTGGTGGCGGTCAAGCCCGAGCGCAACGGGGTGGCCGCCTCGTGGACGTCGATCGTCGACGTGTTCTACAACCAGCTGGTGCTCGGGCTCCGCAACGACACCGGCAAGGTGTGCGTGTGGCGCAAGGGATCGCTCGACGAAAGCGCCGCCGCGATCCCCGACGGCCAGACGACGATCCTCAGCCTGGTCGGGCAGGCCGACGGGTCGTACAAGGTGTGGGCCAACGGCACGGAAGTGATGAGCGTCGGCCCCGCCGGCACGCTGACCTCGCTGCCGCCCGGCGGCGCCGGGGCGTTCGCCACCCACGTCACCGTCGGCCGCAACTGGCCCGACGGCTGGACGACCTTCAACGGGCTGATCGGCGACGTGTTCTTCTACAAGGTGGCGCTGGTCGCCGCCGAGCGGCAGTCGCTCGAGCAGTACATCGCCACCCGCCTGGTCGGCGGCGGCGGCAACAGCCCGCCGGGCGTCTCGGCGGTCGACGACCAGCAGGTCGCCCCGGGCGGGTCGACCGGCCCGCTGGCGTTCACCGTCAACGACGCGGAGACCCCGGCCGCGGAACTCGTGGTCACCGCCGCCTCGTCCAACCAGGCGGTGGTTCCCGACTCCAACATCCTGTTGGGCGGCAGTGGCCCCGGCCGCAGCGTCACGGTGACCAGCGCGGCCGGCGTCACCGGCGTCGCGACCGTCACCCTGACGGTGACCGACGGCGGATCCGCCACCGCCGACACCAGCTTCGTGGTCAGCTCGAAGCACCCGGCCACGGTGACCCTCGGCAACCTCGAGCATGTTCATGACGGCACCCCCAAGGCGGCGAGCGTCAGCACCACCCCGCCCGGCCTGCCGGTGGTGGTGACCTACGACGGCTCGACCACGCCGCCCAGCGACACCGGCAGCTACGCGGTGGTGGCCACGGTCGATGATCCCGCCTATCAGGGGGTGGCGACCGGCACCCTGGTGATCACCAGCGGCGGCGGCGCCGGGCGGGTGATCGGCATCAACGTCGGCGCGAACGGCGCGATCGGCGCCTCCGACACCGCCGGCGTGGTGCCTGCGGACCACTGGAACGACCTGACCGGCGCCAGCAACCCGGCGGCCTCCAACCTCGCCGATGCCGACGGGGTTGCGACCACCCTCGACGTCGCGTTCACCGGCAACGGGAACACGTTCAACAACAACGGCACGCCCGACCAGACGATGCTCTCCGGGTTTCTCGTGGGCGCCACGATGCGGGTCGACCTGACCGAGGTGCCGTTCGAGGAATACGATGTCTACGTCTACTACGCCGGCTTCGGCGGCGACGTCCACGCCGGCGACACCTACGGGATGTACCCGCTGGTCTGGGAAGTCACCGACCTCGACGCGGCGGCGCTGTTGGAGACGGCCTACTCGGCCCGCGGCACGGTTGCCGGCCCGCAGTTCTTCCCCTCGCCCGGCCTGGTGCAGAGCCAGTACGGCACGCTGGCCGAGGCGCAGGCCCAGGCGCTGCTCGGCAACGGCGGCAACTGGCTCAGGCTCGCGGGCCTGACCGCCGCCAACCTGCGGATCGCCGAGACCGGCGGCGGCTGGTTCAACGAGGCCGGGTTCTCCGGGCTGCAGGTCGTGGAGGCGACCGGGCCGGAAGACACCTACGCCACGTGGATCGCCGGGTTCCCGGCCGTCGGCGCGCGCACCGGCTTCGCCGACGACCCGGACGGCGACGGCATCGGCAACGGCGTGGAATGCTGGCTCGGAAGCGATCCGGGCGCGGCGGATGCCGGGCTGACGCCGGTCACCGCCACCGCCTCGGGCGTCACCTTCACCCACACCGCGGGCAATGCGGTCCCCGGCGACGTGACCGCCGGCTACGAGTGGTCGCCCGATCTCGCCAGCTGGTACCCCAACGGCTCCGGCAACGGCGCCGGGGTGAGCGTGACGATCAGCGAGGATGCGCGGGTCGACAACGAGGCGCCCGACAACGACCTCGTGACCGCCACCGCCACCGTCACCGCCGGCCGTGCCGACACCCTGTTCGTGCGGGTCGCCGCGACGCAGGCGCTGTGAGGCCGGCGCATGCGCGGCGCCCATGCACCGCAACCGCCCGCCACGCATGCCCTCCACCGCCGCCGCCGCCGCCGGTTTGCCCTGCCTGCCGGCCCCGCCCGGCGAGAGCCGGCCGGTCCGGGTCAGTCCTCGAAGTAGGTGTAGCCGTTGAGGCCGGCGCGGTAGAGGTCGAGGATCTCGCGGCGTTGGCGCGGGGAGATGCAGCCGGCGGCGACCGCCTGTTCGGCGAAGTCGCGGAAGCGGGTCACGAGGTCCTTGGGTTCGTATTCGACGTAGCTGAGGACGTCGGCGACGGTGTCGCCCTCGACCTCGTGGGTGTAGACCGGGCGGCCGCCCTCGAGGTGGACGCCGACGACGTTGGTGTCGCCGAGCAGGTTGTGGAGGTCGCCGAGGGTTTCCTGATAGGCGCCGACCAGGAACACGCCGACGTAGTATGGCTGGTCGGGGCGGAGGTCGTGGAGGGGCAGCACGCGGGCGACGTCCTCGCGGTCGATGAAGCGGTCGATCTTGCCGTCGCAGTCGCAGGTGATGTCGGCGAGCACCGCGCGGTGGAGCGGGCGCTGGTCGAGGCGGTGGATGGGCATCACGGGGAACAGCTGGTCGATCGCCCACGAGTCGGGCAGGGACTGGAAGAGCGAGAAGTTGCCGTAGTAGAAGTCGACCAGGGTGTCGGACAGGCCGCGCAGGTCCTCGGGGATGGAGTCGAGTTTCTGGAGCAGCCTTGAGATGCGGGTCAGGACGTGCCAGAACCAGGCTTCGGCGAGGCCGTGTTCGCGCAGCGAGGTGTTGCCGTAGAAGAACTGGGCGCGGAGCTGGCCGCGGTAGTAGACGGCGTCGTTGAAGCATTCCTGGATGTTCTTCTTGCAGAGGACCTTGTTGACGTCGATGAGGTTGGCGAGGAGCTGGGGCGGGTTGTCGGGGGCGGGGGGCTCGTTGTCGGTGGTCTGGGCGGAGGTGACGTCGAGGATGTTGAACACGAGCACCGAGTAGTAGGCGACGACGGCGCGGCCGCTTTCGGTGATGATGTCCGGGTGGGGGACGCCGGCCTTGTCGCAGACCTGTGAGATGACCTCGACGACGTCGGTGCAGTATTCCTGGACCGAGTAGTTGCACGACGAGTGGAAGTTGGTGTGGGAGCCGTCGTAGTCGATGGCGAGGCCGCCGCCGAGGTCGATGGCGCCCATCGGGGCGCCCTCGCGGACCAGCTCGCAGTACATGCGCACGCCCTCGGTGGCGGCCTCGCGGATGGTGGCGATGTTGGGGATCTGGCTGCCCTGGTGGTAGTGGAGCATCCGGAGGCAGTCGAGGTGGCCGGCGGCCTTGAGGCGGTCGACGACGTCGACGATCTGGGCGGCGTTCAGTCCGAAGACGGACTTGTCGCCGGAGCTGTCGTGCCAGTGGCCGGAGCCGCGGGTGGACAGGCGCATGCGGATGCCGAGGTTGGGCTTGACGGCGAGGCGGCGGGCGCGCTCGAGGACGAGGTCGAGCTCGGTGGGCATTTCGAGCACCAGCACGACCTGCAGGCCCATGCGCTGGGCGTGGAGGGCGAGGTCGATGAACTCCTCGTCCTTGTAGCCGTTGCAGACGAGGTAGGCCTCGGTGTCGTGGAGGTGGGCGAGGGCGGCGATCAGCTCGGGTTTGGAGCCGGCCTCGAGGCCGTAGTGGTAGCTTCTGCCGAAGGCGGTGATTTCCTCGACGACCTGGCGCTGCTGGTTGACCTTGATCGGATAGACGCCGCGGTAGCGGCCGTGGTAGCCGAGGTCGGCGATGGCGCGGGCGAACGAGTCGTTGAGTTCGGCGATGCGTGAGTGGAGCAGGTCGCGGAAGCGGAGCAGCACCGGCAGGTCGGTGCCGCGGTCGCGCAGGCCCTCGACGATGTCGTGGAGGGGGACCTCGACGGTGCCGCCGTTGGCGGCGAGGCGGACGGTGGCCTTGCCCTCGGGGTTGACCGCGAAGAAGCGGTTGCCCCAGTTGTCGACGCCGTAGAGTTCGGCGGACTTGGCGGGGGACCAGCCGGTGGTGGTGCGTGGCGGGCCGGGCTTGCCGGCGGCGGTTGCGGGCATGGGGGCAGGAAACGGGATTCCGGCGAAAAGGAAAGCCCGAATCGCGCGCGGCGGGCGTTCCGGACGCGGGGTGTCCGCGGGCCGGAGCCGGCGATTAACCCTGGAAACGGGAACAGGAACCGGGGATTACGAGGATTTCGAGGATGATCAAAGGGTTGCGAACAAGCTTCCGATCATCCGTTGGGTGTGGGCATCACGCTTGCCAGCTCATTCTGAATCAACGTAATCCCCGCAATCCCCGGTTCTCATTTCCGAATTCAGGTCAACCCGGGCTGGCGGCCACGGGGCCGGGCGGGGGGGTGGGTTCGGCGAGCTGGCGCTGCCAGATGTAGCGGCGGAACAGGACCTTGACCGAGGCGGTGAGGGGGACGGCGAGGAGGGCGCCGATGAAGCCGCCGAGCAGCAGGCTCCAGAACAGCATCGAGAAGATGACGCTCATCGGGTGGAGGCCGACCGAGCCGCCGACGATCCTCGGGGCGGTGACGAGCGAGTTGATCTGTTGGACGACGATGAAGATGGCGACGACGCCGGCGACGTAGGCCCACGGGCTGGAGCCGAGGATGTGCTGGTGGGCGGGGTCGCCGAAGTGGATGTAGGCGAGGATGCAGGCGGGGATCAGGCAGATGATGTTGCCGATGTAGGGGATCACGCCGAGGACGGCCATGAGCAGGCCGATGAGCAGGCCGAGCGGGAGCTGGAAGAGCGAGAGGGCGATGCCGACGAGGATGCCGTCGATGAAGGCGACCAGCAGCTGGCCGCGGAAGAACGAGATGAGGTAGCGGTTGATCTCCTGGATGGTGTCGACGACCTCGTCCTTGAAGCGCGAGGCGCGCAGCGGGACGTATTCGTGCCAGTGTTCCTCGATGCCGGCGCTCTCCTTGAGGAAGAAGTAGAGGTAGATCGGGACCATCAGGAAGCCGATCAGCAGGCCGAGGGCGGCGAGCACCTTGCCGGTGCCGCCCTTGATCCAGCCGGCGATCTCGTCGGACAGGCCGGCGGCGAACTGGACGCCGTGGTGCCACAAACGGGTGTCCTGGAGGGCGGGCGGGGCGTCGGCGGGGCCGGGGGCCGGCGTGCGGCCGGCGGGCGGGGCGAGCAGGTGGTCGATCGGCGACTGGAGCCAGGGGTGCGACGTGCGGGCGTCGATCAGGCGCTGGATGACGGCCTGGTCGAAGCCGGTCGGGTGGCCGGCGGCGGGGTCGGTGGCGGCGGGGGTTTCGGCGGCGGAGGTGCGGCGGTCGTGGCTGCGGCGGAACTCCTCGATCTGGTTGCCGACCAGTGGGATCATGATTGCGAGCAGGGCGCCGAAGGTGACGAGCGAGAGGCCGAACACGGTGAGCACGGCGCGCAGGCGGGTGAGGCCGCGGCGCTGGAACCAGCGGACGGGGGGGTCTAACAGGTAGGCGATGATGCCGGCGACGGCGAGGGGGACGAGGACCGGCTGGAGGAAGCCGAGGACCTTGCCGGCGAGCCAGACGAGGCCGGTGAGCAGGGCGCCGATGACGAGCAGGGCGACGCCGGTGGCGGCGGACCAGATCGTGCGCTGCTGGAAGCGGGAGGGGTAGCGTGGCATCGCGACGGGGGCGAGGCTAGGCCTGTTTGGCGAGGCGGTCGAGGACGCCGTTGACGAAGCGTGGGGAGTCGGTGGTGCCGAAGCGCCTGGCGATTTCGACCGCCTCGTTGATGGCGACGGGGTGGGGGACGGTGGGGTCGAACAGGATCTCCCAGGCGGCGAGGCGGAGGATTGCGCGGTCGACGAGGCCGAGGCGCTCGGGGGTGAAGTTGTCGATGATGGCGGCGAGGCGGGGGTCGATGTCGTCGAGGTGGCCGAGCACCTGGTCGACGAAGTGCTCGGCGCCCTCGCGCAGGCCGTCGAGTTCGGCGGCGGCCTGGCGGATCGGTTCGAGTTCGGGCAGGGCGGGCAGCTGGTCGGGGTGGCGGAGCGGCTCGAGGCGCCGGTTGATCCGGTCGAGGCGGCGGAGGGCGGCGCGCAGCGGGTCGAGCGGGTTGGCGAGGGCGGGCCGGTCGGCGGTCTGGTCGAGCAGGTGGCGGGAGGCGGCGAGGGTGTCGGCGAGGGCGGCGAAGAAGCGCTCGAGTGCGGGGTCGAGGGTGGTGGCGACCTCGTCGTCGGGGCCGTCGAGCGGCAGGTGGTCGAGGGTGTGGAGGGCCGCGGCGAGGCGGGAGGCGGCGGTTTCGACGGCGGTGAGGGCGTCGGCGGCGGGGGTGGCGTCGGGGTGGGCGGCGAGGGTGGCGCGGGCGGCGGGCAGGCGCTTGAGCCATGCGGCGTGGCGGTCGGGCCAGTGTTGGCCGAGGTGGAGGATGCACTGGCGGGTGGCGGCGAGCAACTGGCGGCGGCCGGCCTCGGTGGCCATCAGCCAGAAGCGGTCGCGCACGTCGGCGGGGGCGGTGCCGCCGCGGAGGTGGGCGCAGTAGAGGAGTTGGACGGCGGCCTCCCGGATCTGGCGGCGGCTAGCCATTCTGGCGGCGGGAGGGGATGCGCTCGAGGTCATGGAACACCTCGACCATCGCGGCGGCGGCGCGGGCGGCCTCGCGGCCGCGGTTGAGGTTGGCGCCGATGCAGCGGGCGTAGGCCTGTTTCTCGTCGTCGACCAGCAGCACCTCGTGGATCACGGGCCGGCGGTGCTCGATCGCGATCTGCTGCAGGCCGTCGGTGACCGAGCGGATGATCAGGTCGGCGTGGCTGGTGGCGCCGCGCAGCACCAGGCCGAGGGCGATCACGCAGTTGGGGGCGTCGCGGTCGAGGACGGTTTCGACGGCGACCGGGATCTCGAACGCGCCCGGGACGCGGACCAGGTCGATGCGCGCGCTGGGGACCAGTTCGCCGAGTTCCTCGATCGCGTTCTCGACCAGCGCGTCGGTGAACTGCTCGTTGTACTTCGAGGCGACGATCGTGATGCGCGTCTTCTGCCCGACGATCCGGGGTTTGGGCGGCAGGGCGGTGGACATGGGCGGAGCGTGGGGAAAAGCTCAAATGCTGCAAAGCCGAAATGCTGAAGTGCCGAACAAAGGGGCGGGAGGGCGGCGTGGTCAGGGAGCCGAGACACTGGTCGAAAGCGGCTGCAGGCGGCGGAAATGGGCCACGTCAAAGGTGAACAGCCGCTGGCACTTGGCCCGCTCGGCGGCGGCCAGGTGCAGCGCATCGCAGATGATGCCGCTCACCAGGCCGAGCCGGCTGGTGCGGGCGAGGGCGGCCGCGTAGTCGGCCCGCGTCAACTCGAGGATCTCGAGGCGCCCGAGGAAGTTCTCCTCGACCAGCATCCGGGCCTCCTCCGGCTGGACTCTCCGCGGCAGGGGCAGGGCGGTCAAGGTGGCGTAGCACTCGGCCAACGCGTGGGTTGCGCAACACCCGCGGTGCCTGCCGCGGGTGTAGCGGGCGAAGCACGCCAGCGCGGACTCGTGATTGGCCAACTGATCGACGACGGCGGCGACCAGCACCGAAGTATCGAAGCACACCTTCATGGCTTGGCGCGGTCAGGTGCCGCCAGTCGACGGACCCGTGCCTCCCGTTCCCCGCGGATGAAGTCCGCGACGTCGAGCGCGGCCACCGCCGGCCCGTGATGGACCATGACCCCCTGCTTGGTCCGCAGCGGCGATCCGCCGCGGGCCACCCGCAGGCGGACCCCGTCGGCTTCCACTTCCAGCTCGAGGGCGGTTCCCGGCACCAGGTTGAAGCGGTCGCGGACCGGCTTGGGCAGGACCAGCCGGCCGGCCTTGTCGATGGTAATGCTCATGGCAGGATGGTAGTTCGGATGACAGGCGGCGTCAAGCGCCGGCCCGCGTCCCGGGCGCAGCGGGAGGCTCCGGGAGCGTGTCCCGTGGTCTGCGGCGACCGCGGCGGCAGGGCTGCCGGTATCTGTTTGGCGTCGGTTACGCCGACTCCGGTGGGGCCGAAGCTGCCAGCCCGGGGTCGCGGCAGCGAGTGTCTGTTTCGCACCCCGATGACGACCCCGGAGGGATTCCAGGCGAATGAACCTGTGGCTGGAACACGGGATCGGGCCGGGCGCCGCGGCGGGCGTTGCGATTGATGATTGCCGACCGGTGATTGCTGATCGGAGATGTGAGCCAAGGCACCGACCAAGGGCCACATCGACCATTTCCGTTCTGCAATCATCAATCATCAATCGGACCGCCCCATCTGCCGGGGCCAGCCCCCTGTCGGTCAGAGGCACCTTTGAAGTCCTCGCCAGCCTGGCTGCCACCTGCCGCCGGGGCGGGTCACAGGCTGTGGCCGAGGCGGTCGCGCTTGGTGGAGAGGTAGCGTTCGTTGTGGGGGTTGGGGGGCAGGCGCAGCGGGAGTTGCTCGACGATCTGGAGGCCGTAGCCCTCGAGGCCGACGACCTTGCGCGGGTTGTTGGTGAGGAGGCGGATGTGGCGCACGCCGAGGTCGTGGAGGACCTGGGCGCCCATGCCGTAGTCGCGGAGGTCCGGGGGGAAGCCGAGGTGCTGGTTGGCCTCGACGGTGTCGAGCCCCTGTTCCTGGAGGCGGTAGGCGTGGATCTTGTTGGCCAGGCCGATGCCGCGGCCTTCCTGGCGGAGGTAGAGGAGCACGCCGCCCTCGGCGGCGATCTGGGCGAGGGCGGCGTGGAGCTGGCCGCCGCAGTCGCAGCGTTTGGACAGGAACACGTCGCCGGTGAGGCATTCGGAGTGGACGCGGACGAGGGTGGGGGTGGCGGGGTCGATGTCGCCGCGGACCAGCGCGAGGTGGTGCGAGTCGTCGGTGTCGATCCGATAGAGGTGGCAGCGGAAGTCGCCGTAGTCGGTGGGCAGGTCGACCGACTGTTCGCGGAAGACGTGCTGTTCGGAGCGGCGGCGGAACTCGATCAGCTGGGCGATGGTGCAGGCCTTGAGGTGGTGGCGGCGCTGGAACGGGCCGAGTTGGCCGGAGCGGCCCATCGAGCCGTCGTCGTTCATCACCTCGCAGATGACGCCGGCGGGGTAGAGGCCGGCGAGGCGGGCGAGGTCGACGGCGGCCTCGGTGTGGCCGGCGCGGCGCAGCACGCCGCCGGGTTTGGCGACCAATGGGAAGATGTGGCCGGGCCTGACGAAGGCGTCGGGGCCGGCGTCCGGGGAGGCGAGCAGGCGCACGGTGAGGGCGCGGTCGGCGGCGGAGATGCCGGTGGTGATGCCGGCGGCGGCGTCGACCGTGACGGTGAACGCGGTGCGCAGCGGTTCGCGGTTGCGGTGGGTCATCTGGGGCAGGTCGAGGGTCTCGCTGCGCTCGCTGGTCAGCGGGGCGCAGATCAGCCCGCGGGCGTGGACGGCCATGAAGTTGATCAATTCCGGCGTGGCGTGGCAGGCGGCGGCGATCAGGTCGGCTTCGTTCTCGCGGTCGGGGTCGTCGACGACGATCACCATGCGGCCGCCGCGGATCTCGGCGACGATTTCGTCGATCGGGCTGAAGGTGAGGGCATCCACGGCAGGGGCGGGGTCGGGGCTGGTCGGGTCGGGGGCGTGCTGCGCCCCGAGTAGTCGCCGGCCGGGCGGTGATGGTCAAGCGTGCGGGGCGGGGGCCGGGACATGGGGGCGGGAACGGGGCCGCAGCGTGGGGGCAGGCGGGCGGGGCCGGGGGGGGCGGCGGGGGGGGCACGGGGGGCGGGCGCGGGCGTGGCGGGCTCACGCCACCTGTTGGACGAGCAGGCGGCTGGCGGCGGAGGTGCCGAGCTGGGTTTCCGGGCCGCGGGTGGTGATGCGGAGGCGGAGGATGCCGGCGGGCTGGTCGTGTTCGAGCAGCTCGAAGCGGGTGCCGGGGCGGAGGTGGTGGCGGGCGAGCCAGTCGAGCAGGCCGTGGTCGTCGTCGCCGACCTGTTGGAGGCGGTAGTGGCCCGGGGGGCAGTCGGCGAGCGAGCGGCCGGCGCGGTCGGGCATGTGGCCGTCGGCGCGGGGGATCGGGGCGCCGTGGGGGTCGGTGGTCGGGTGGCCGAGCATCTCGTCGATGCGTTCGAGCAGGCGGTCGGAGATGGCGTGCTCGAGCACCTCGGCCTCGGCGTGCACCGCGGCCCAGTCGAGCTTGAGCACCTCGACGAGGAACGCCTCGAGCAGCCGGTGGCGGCGCAGCACGCGGACGGCGGCGGCGCGCCCGGCCTTGGTCAGCAGCACGCCGCGGCGCGGCTGGTAGGACACCAGCGCCCGGCCGCCGAGGTGCTTCATCATCGTGGTCACCGTGCCCGGGGTGACCTGCAGCTCGGCCGCGATCCGCCCGACGGGCACCGGCTGGCGGCCGGCGCCGGCCAGGTGGTGGATCGCCTTGAGGTAGTTCTCGACCGTGCTGGTGGGCATCGCGGCGCGGGCACGATAGCCCGGGCCGGTTGTTTGGGCGACCAAAAAAGCGGGGCTCGATCGATCGTTGTGATTTGATTGATAATTCAAGCAGTTGACTTTGACTACAGGTGGGGCAGGCTGTCGGCGGCGATGGCAGCGGAGCGACAGGGTGGTTTGGGCGAGCGGGCGGAGGACGTGCTCAAGCACCTGCTCGACTGCGAGGAGGGGGGGGTGGTGGCGAGCGTCGACAGCGTGGCCGGGGCGTTGCGGCTGCGGCGGGCGCGGGCGGCGGAGCTGCTGGCGGGGCTGGACGGGCTGGGGCTGGCGGGGCCGCGGGGCGACGGCTGGGCGTTGACCGGGGCGGGGCGGGAGGCGGCGGTGGGGGTGGTGCGGCGGCACCGGCTGGTGGAGACGTGGCTGGCGCGGGAGACCGGGGTGCCGGCGTCCGGGTGGCACCGGGCGGCGCACGCGGCGGAGCACCGGCTGGGGCCGGCGGCGGCGGACGAGTTGGCGGACCGGCTGGGCAACCCGCGCTACGACCCGCACGGCGACCCGATCCCGACGCGCGAGGGCGAGTTGCCGGCGGCGCGGCGGGTCTCGGTGGGCGAGTGGGGTGCGGGGGCGGCGATCATCGAGCACATCGAGGATGAGCCGGAATCGATCTATCGGGAGATCGTGCGTGCGGGGCTGCACCCGGGGATGGTGGTCGGGGGGATCGAGCGGCTGGGCGGCGGCGGGGTGCGGGTGGTGGCGGAGGGGCGGGCGGTCGAGATCCCGGCGGCGTGGCTCGGGATGGTGCACGTCGGCGCGGTGCCGGCGGAGGAGGCGGCCGATGCGGGGCTGCGGCGGCTGGCGGACGTGGCGCCGGGGGGCGAGGCGGTGGTGCGCGGCCTGTCGGCGGCGTGCGTGGGGGCGGAGCGGCGGCGGCTGTTGGACCTTGGCCTGGTGCCGGGGACGCGCGTCGGGTGCGGGTTTGCGAGCCCGTTCGGGTGGCCGCGCTCGTACCGGGTGCGCGGGGCGATGATCGCGCTGCGGCGGCAGCAGGCGGACAAGGTGCTGGTCAAACCGGTGGGAGGGGGCGGGGAGGGATGAGCGGGACGGCGCCAGCACACGGGCCCGGCGCGGGCTGCATCGGGTGCCCGGCATGGGGGGGCGGGCGGATGCGCAAGCTCGGGCTGCGGGTCGAGGGGGCCGACCACGTGGTGGCGCTGGCGGGCAACCCGAACACCGGCAAGACCACGGTGTTCAACGCGCTGACCGGGCTGCGGATGCACACCGGCAACTGGCCGGGCAAGACGATCACGCGCGCCGAGGGGGCGTTTTCCTACGACGGCAAGCGCTACAAGCTGGTCGACCTGCCGGGGACCTACTCGCTGCTGTCGGCCTCGCCGGACGAGGAGGTGGCGCGCGGGTTTTTGCTGTTCGGGCGGCCGGACGTCACGCTGGTGGTGGCGGACGCGACCTGTCTCGAGCGCAACCTGAACCTGGCGCTGCAGGTGCTGCAGATCACCCGGCGGGTGGTGGTGTGCCTGAACCTGATGGACGAGGCGCGGGCGCACGGGATCACGATCGACGCCCGCAACCTCGCGCGCGACCTCGGCGCGCCGGTCGTCCCGTGCGCGGCGCGGTCCGGCGAGGGGATCGCCGAGTTGCTGCGCGAGCTGGCGCTGGCGGCCGGCCGGCCGGGCGAGCCCGCGCCGCTGCGGCTGCGGCTCGACGTCCCCGGCCTTGAGGCGGCGCTCGCCGAGGTCGAGGGCGGGCTGGGCGAGGCGTTTCCCGGGCTGCGGCAGCGGCGCTGGGTGGCGCTGCGGCTGTTGGAGGGCGACCGGCAGGTGATTGAGGCGGTGCGCTCGGGCGAACTCGGGGCGCTGGCGGCGGGCGGAGGCGGCGGCGGGGCGCCGGCGGGCCCATGAGCGCGGGCGGCGAACGGGTGCCGGACGGCGCGGAGCGGGTGCTGGCGCGCGCGCGCGCACTGCGGTGGCGCCTGCCCCAGAACCTCCACGACCGGCTGACCGAGGCGGTCTACGCCGAGGCGGCGCGGATCGCCGGGCGCAACGTGCGCCGCGCCGGCCACTCGGCGCGGCTGGCGTGGCAGCAGCGGGCCGACCGCCTGCTGACCCACCCGCTGACCGCGTTCCCGATCATGGTGGCGGTGCTCGGCGCGGTGCTGTGGCTGACGATCGCCGGCGCGAACGCGCCGTCGAGGCTGTTAGGGCGGCTGCTGGTCGACGCCGGGCATCCGGCGCTGGCGGGGCTGTTCGGGGCGCTGGGCGCGCCGGGGTGGCTGACCGGGCTGGTGGTGGACGGGATGTACCTGGCGACCGCGTGGGTGGTCAGCGTGATGCTGCCGCCGATGGCGATCTTCTTCCCGTGCTTCACGATCCTCGAGGACCTCGGGTTCCTGCCGCGGGTGGCGTTCAACCTCGACCGGCTGTTCCAGAGGGTGGGGGCGCACGGCAAGCAGGCGCTGACGATGGCGATGGGCCTGGGCTGCAACGCGGCCGGGGTGGTGGCGGCGCGGGTGATCGACTCGCCGCGCGAGCGCCTGATCGCGATCCTGACCAACAACTTCTCGCTGTGCAACGGCCGCTGGCCGACGCAGATCCTGCTTGCCACGGTGTTCATCGGGGCGGCGGTGCCGGGCCCGTGGCGGGGGCTGGCGGCGGCCGGCGCGGTGCTGGCGGTGGCGCTGGCGGGGTTCGGCTTCGCGTTCGCCAGCTCGTGGCTGCTGGCGCGCACGCTGCTGCGCGGCGAGGCGACCACGTTCTCGCTCGAGCTGCCGCCGTACCGGCCGCCGGCGATCCTGCGCACCCTCTACACGTCGCTGATCGACCGCACGCTGATCGTGCTGTGGCGGGCGGTGGTGTTCGCGCTGCCGGCCGGGGCGGCGATCTGGATGGTGGCCAACCTGCCCGCCGGCGACCAGTCGCTGGCGCACTGGCTGGTCGGCGCGCTCGACCCGCTCGCCTGGTGGATGGGCCTGACCGGGGTGGTCCTGCTCGCCTACGTGATCGCCATCCCGGCCAACGAGATCGTCGTCCCCACGGTGCTGATGCTCACCGTGCTGGTGACCGGCCGGCCCGAGCTGGGGGCCGGCGCCGGGGTGATGTTCGAGGCCGACCAGTCCGGCGTGCGCGCGATCCTCGCCGGCGGCGGCTGGACCACCCTGACGGCGCTGTGCATGATGCTGTTCTCGCTGTGCCACAACCCGTGCTCGACCACCATCTACACGATCTGGCGGGAGACGCGCTCGTGGCGCTGGACCGCGGTGGCGGTGCTGCTGCCGCTGGCCGCCGGCATCGGGCTGTGCGCCGCGGTGGCGGCCGCGTGGCGGTGGGCGGCGTGACGCGGTCCGCCCAGCGGATGAATCATTGCCGCATCCCGCCACAGCGTCTGGTTGGCCACGGACTTCACGGATTGCGCGGCTGGTTGCACGGCCGGCCGCGCGCGCCATTCGCGGTTTTCAGGGGCGACAACCTGCCGGGGGGCGGTCTAGCAGGCCGGGGTGTTCAGCTTGCGGCCGGGACGCCTGCGGAAATAGACGGCGAAGTCCCTGCCGTCGACGGTGGCCAGCGGGAGCCGGGGATGCCGGTCGCTGAGGACCACCAGGCAGGCATCGGCGAAATCCACCCAGCGCTTCCGGTAGCGGAACAGTTCCTGCCGGACGGCGGCGAGTTCCTCAGGCAGGAAGTGCCGGCTCAGCAGCAACCTGCGGTCCACCCAGTCGAACAGTATCGCCACCGCGGCGGCCCCGGCTTGTTCGAGCAGGAAGGTGGTTTCGGAAACGCACGCCTCGGCGGTCACCCATGGGCCGCGCATGCGGGGCAGCAGGGCGGTCGCCCACCGGTGATGGCGGTCGGTCCGGTTCAGCAGGGCCACCAGGAAGCCGGTGTCAACGATCGCGTGCGCGTCCATAGCCTGCGAGATGGCTGCGGTTTTCCGACAGGTCGGCGGGGCCGCTGCCGATCCCGACATCGGCGCCGATGAGCGGCTGCATGTCCCACCCGGCGTCCTGGTCAAGCACCCGCAGGATGCCCTCGCGGATCAGTTCCGATTCGCTCTTGCGCGACTGCCGGGCGTGGTGCTTGAGCGCGTGCGCCAGTTCGGCCGGCAGCTTGACGGACTTGGTGACGGTGGCCATGCGCTGGAGATTACCATATGGTATTACCGGGGTCAAGGGGCGGCTCCCGCGGGGGCCGCGCCGGTGTGCCCGCGGGAGTCATGCCGCAGGTTTTTGTTGCCTCCCGCCGCAGCGGTGCTTCATTCTGCATCCCACGGGCCGGCCCTTGGCGGCATGGCATGGCAGGTGGCAGGCCCGCGAGCCGGCGTTCGACGTCCCGGCGGTGTGAGCCAAGCAGCGCGTGATGAATCCTGACCGAGCGACACTGAATTTCCTCAATGGTTTCCCCGAGGATGCGAGGACCCGGGGCGAGAGCCTGCAGAAGGAGGGGGCGGTAACCCAGATTTTCGGCAACCACCTGTTCATCCAGGGGCGGGTCGAGGATCCCACCGGGGTCTTCCGGACCAGCCTGCGGCTGCAGGGCAACCGGTGGTTCGGCAGCTGCACGGCGGACGACGAGACGGTGGCGGGGGCGTGCATGTATGCCACGATGGTCGAGCGGATGCACCGCGGGGAGGACCTGCCGGAGAACCCGAACGAGTTCGACGACACGCCGATCATCGACATCATCGAGGACAAGCTCGGGCGGGAGCTTGACGACAAGGAGGCGGACTTCATCTCCAAGATCGAGAAGCGCTACCGGCGCTACGTGATCGAGGGGGAGATCCACGACCACGACATGGTGCGGCTCAACCCGCGCTGGGAGATCGGCGGCTACGACGCGCTCGAGCTGTGGCCGATGCCGCCGGGGGACATCCTCGAGTTCTGGAACTACATCGCCTACGCGTTCTACAAGCGCAAGCTGCCGTATCCGGACTTCATCAACGTGATCACCGACCTCGGCAAGGTGCAGCGGCGGATGCACGACTGGGAGCGGGAGCGCGAGATCGCGGCGTGGTACGACCGGATCGAGCAGGTCAACGAGCGGCCGCCGCAGGACCCTCCGGTGGAGGTCGAGTTCCGGCTGGTGGTGACGATCAACGAGTCGCGGCTGGAGGTGCGCGAGGGCGGCGGCCCGTGGCAGCCGCTGCGCGAGAAGGTGGACATCGAACGGGTGGTGGCGCTGCAGCGCGACGCGGCGATGCGCACCGACCCGGCCAGCCAGGTGCTGTGGCAGCAGTTCCTGGCCTATCACCGGGAGGAGGGGGAGACGACGCTCGACCTCGACCAGGAGAACGCGTGCCGGCTGATGAACGGGCTGTTCTGCCAGCCCGCGCTGCGCGGCCGCATCGTCAACCTCGACGACCGCGAGTTCAAGGTGGTCGACGACGCGCTCGGCTGGGTGTGCGAGGACGACGCGCTGGACCACAACAGCTTCGCGCTGCAGCTGGTGACGGCGGGCGACGAGCCGGTGACGCACTCGGTGCGGCTGCTGCCGGGGCGCAAGGTCCTCTATCAATCGGACGAGACCGTGTTCCCCGGGCCGCCGCGGTGGCTCGAGGAGACCGAGGTGATGCCGCGCTACCAGATCCCGCGCAAGGTGATCGACAGCCTCGAGGGGGTCGAGTTCCTGCGCAAGATCGGGGCGCGGCTGCCGGAGTCGCTGCGCAAGCGGGTGGTCGACCTCGACCTCTACCCGCACTTCGAGATGAAGCTGATGGCGGGGCTGACGGCGGCCGAGACCGAGCACCTGGTGATGTACGTCAGCGCGCTCGAGAAGAAGGAGCGGCGCACCGAGCGGATGACCAAGGACGGCTGGGAGCTGGTCGAGCAGCAGCCGGTCAAGGGGCGGCAGCTGCTGCGCTTCGCGCGCGAGGCGCTGCATCCGGTGCCGCGGCTGCTGGAGGAGATGGGCTTCGCCTACGACGACAAGCTGTTCGCGTTCAAGACGCGGATCACCAAGCAGTTTCCCGAGCGGTTCGCGCAGTGGGTGCGGGAGCTGCCCGAGTCGGTGGTCACCGAGATCGACGGGCGGCTCAGGACGATCCTGGCCGACCCGGTGACCGCGGCGGTGCGCTTCGAGGTGGTCAACCAGGAGATCGACTGGTTCGACCTGCGGGTGGTGATCGACGTCGAGGGGGTGAACCTGTCCAAGGCGCAGATCCGGCAGCTGGTGGCGGCGCGCGGCGGCTACGTGCGGATGGAGGACGGCAGCTGGATGCGGCTCGAGATCCGGCTCGACCCGGAGCAGCGCGAGGCGGTCACGCGGCTGGGGCTGGACCCGTTCGACCTGTCCGGCGAGACGCACCGGATGCACGCCTTGCAGCTGGCGGACCCGAAGGCGGCGGAGGTGTTCGACCCGAAGGCGTGGCGGCGGATCAAGGACCGCGCGGGCGACATCCAGCTCGAGGTCCGGCCGGAGCTGCCGGGGGGGCTGCGCGCGGAGCTGCGGCCCTATCAGGTCGACGGGTTCCGGTTCCTCGCCTACCTGGCGACCAACGCGTTCGGGGGGATCCTGGCCGACGACATGGGGCTGGGCAAGACGGTGCAGGCGCTGGCGTACGTGCTGTGGCTGCGCGACCAGGCGCTGGCGCGGGCGCCGAAGGCGCCGCCGGCGCCGGCGCTGGTGGTGTGCCCGAAGTCGGTGCTCGACGTGTGGGCGAGCGAGGCGGTGAAGTTCTCGCCGCAGCTCGAGGTCAAGGTGCTGCGCAGCCGGGACGACCTCGACCTCGCGCAGGTGCGCCGCGAGATCGGGCTGCTGGTGCTCAACTACGCGCAGCTGCGGGTGTGCGGCGAGATGCTCAACCAGGTGCGCTGGCTGACGGTGATCCTCGACGAGGGCCAGCAGATCAAGAACCCGGACTCCAAGGCGGCCAAGTCGGCGCGCGAGCTGGACTGCGAGAACCGGCTGGTGCTGACCGGCACGCCGATCGAGAACCGGCTGCTGGACATGTGGTCGCTGATGGCGTTCGCGATGCCGGGCGTGCTCGGCAGCCGGGCGTACTTCAAGAAGCGCTTCGACAAGCGCAAGGACCCGCAGAGCCAGATGCGGCTGGCGGCGCGGCTGCGGCCGTTCCTGCTGCGGCGGACCAAGCTGCAGGTGGCGCAGGACCTGCCGCCGCGGACCGAGGAGGAGGTGTACTCCAAGATGGAGGGCGTGCAGCACGAGCTCTACCGGGCCGAGCTCAAGCGGATCCAGAAGGCGCTGCTCGGGCTGGACTCCGACGAGGCGGTCAAGAAGAACTCGTTCGCGATCCTGCAGGGGCTGATGCGGCTGCGCCAGATCTGCTGCCACCCGGGGCTGATCGACCCGAAGTACCTCAAGGAGGAGAGCGCCAAGATGGAGTCGCTGTTCTACCTGCTGGAGCAGCTGCACGAGGAGGGGCACAAGGTGCTGGTGTTCTCGCAGTTCGTCTCGATGCTGGACCTGGTGAAGGCGCGGCTGGAGCTGGAGACGCGGCCGTTCCACTACCTGACGGGGCAGACGAAGGACCGGAAGGGGGAGATCGAGCGGTTCCAGACGGCGAAGGAGCCGTCAGTGTTCCTGCTCTCGCTGAAGGCTGGCGGGGCGGGTTTGAACCTGACCAGTGCGTCGTATGTGATTTTGTATGACCCGTGGTGGAACCCGGCGGTGGAGAACCAGGCGATCGACCGGACGCACCGGATCGGGCAGAAGAACAAGGTGATTGCCTACCGGCTGCTGACGCGGGACACGGTGGAGGAGAAGATCCGGATCCTGCAGCACCAGAAGACGCAGTTGGTGACGAACGTGCTTGGGGACGAGGGGTTCGCCTCGAACCTTGGCCTGGAGGACCTGCAGTTCATCCTGAGCCACGGGCTGGACGAGGAGGAGGAGAGGGAGAAGCACTGAGCGCCGGCCGGGCGGCGCGGGAGGCACGGCGGCGGCATGGTGGGACGCGCGTGGGCGCGTGGCGCGGCGTTGTGGCGCGGCGTTGTGGTGCGGGGCCGGGTCAGGGCGGGTCTAGCAGGTCGAAGCGGAGGCGGGCGAAGCAGGCGGGGCGGGAGCCGATGGTTTCGGGGAACTCGACGATGATGAAGTCGCTGGTGTCGGACTCGGTGACGGAGAGCGAGCCGGACGAGCAGGTTTGGCCGGGGTAGTGGCGCAGCAGTTCGGTCCAGCTGCCCGGGGCGAGGGTGGTCGACTGTTCGACGACGTAGACGAGGTCGCCGACGCTCTGGTGGTTGGTGCTGAGGCGCAGCAGCATGCGGCGGCCGGGCTGGGGCAGGACGAGCAGGGGGAGGGCCTGGCGGTCGGCGCTGGTGGTGGGGGCGACGGCGGGGATGCCGAAGGCGTAGGCGGCGAGGTTGTCGATGCCGTCGTGGTTGGGGTCGTCGCCGGGGTCGTCCTGGCCGGCCGGGGGTGTTTGGGCGGCGATCCAGTCGGCAAAGTCCGGCGCGGGGTCGGAAGTCAGCACCAGGCCATCGTCGCCGGCGGCCATCAGGCGGCCGGAGTCGAGGGCGATGACGGCGTAGAGGTCGCGGGCGGTGGAGGAGTGGCGGCGGGTCCAGGTGGCGGCGTTGGGGGAGGTGTAGATGGCGCCGCCGGAGGCGGTGGCGACCCACTGGGTGCCGGTCCACGCGACGTCCTGGAGGTATTGGGATTGGCCGGTGGAACGGACCGTCCAGGCGACGCCGTCGGTGGAGGTGAGGATGGTGCCCGATGCGCCGACGGCGACGAACAGGTTGTTGCCGTTGGCGACTGCCAGCAGGTGGTGGATGGTGCCGGACGTGCGCGGGGTCCAGGTGCCGCCACCGGAGGAGGTGAGGATCGTGCCGTCGAGGCCGACGGCGACGATGCGCTTGGTCAGGGCGGGTGGTTTGCCCTCGAGGACGGAGCCGCCGGCGACGCCGCGCAGGTCGGCGGTGGTGCCGCTGGCGCGGGGGGTCCAGGCGGAGCCGTTTTCGGAGGTCAGGATCGTGCCGTCGTCGCCGACGGCGATCGCGAGCGAGGGCTCGATGGGAGAGATGGGGGAGAACCAGGTGACGCCGAACAGGTGGTTGGTGGTGCCGCTGGCGGGGTGGGCCCAGGCGACGGCGTCGGGGGAGGTGATGATGGTGCCGTTGGAGCCGACCGCGATGAAGCGCGGGAGGGGGCTGGGCAAGCCGGTCACGGCCACGTCCAACAGGTTGTTGGCCACGCCGCTGGACCGGTCGCCGCCACTGTCGCCCTCGTCGTCGCTGCTGAGCACGGTGCCGCTGTCGCCGACGGCCACGGTGCGGCGGACGGCGCCGACGGAGCCGAGGGCGAGTGCGCGCAGGGTGGGGAGGTCGTCGCGGTGGGACTGGATCGTCCAGTCGGCGGTGGTTTCGGGGGTGGGGTCGGTGGTGGTCACGACCAAACCGCCGTAGCCGACGCCGACGAGGTGGCTGCCGTCCCAGGTGAACGCGAGGATGCCCGCCGCGAACGGCACCTGATGGTAGGTCCACGCCAGGCCGTCGGGCGAGGTGAACATGTAGCCGGCGCCGCCGGTGGCGACGAAGCAGCTGCCGGTCCAGGCGACCGCGCGCGCCTGGACGTCGGGGAAGCCGGGCAGGGGGACCGGGTCCCAGCTGGTGCCGGTGGTGGAGCGGATCACCAGCGGGGTCATGGCGGTGTTGTCGAAGCCGACGGCGACCAGCGCGGATCCGTTCCAGGCGACGGCCGTGAGGTCCTCGGTGGTGTCACTTTCCTGGGCGGTCCAGGCGACGCCATCGGGGGACGTCTTGACGCGCCCCTGCGAGCCGACGCCGACGAACTGGGTGCCGGTCCAGACGACGTCGTTGAAGTTGCGGGTTCCGGGCGCCGCGGTGGTCCAGTTGAAGAGGTTGGTGGAGCGTGCGACCGCCTCGTAGACGCCGAGTGCGACGACCGCGCCGGGGCTTGCGGCCACGGTCTTGAGCATCGGCAGGCCGCCGAGGCAGCAGGTGGTCCATGCCGCGCAGTCGGCGGAGGTCATGATCAGAGACGACTCGTACAGGCGGCCGCCGGTGACGACCCAGCGGGTGCCGTTCCAAGCCACCGAGGTGAGGTCGCAGTTCGGGTGATCGTCGATCGAGTCCCAGTGGGCGGCGTGGTCGTCGGAGATGCCGATCACGCCGTTGTTGCCGACCGCGACCAGGCGGCCGGCGCCGTCGGCGGCGACGTCGAGGAGGTCGGTCTGGGAGTCCTCGATCCGGATCGTTTCCCATTGGATGCCCGGCGGGGTGGCGGCCGACAGGCTGGAAGGCAGGCTGCCGGCGAGCGTCGCGGCCAAGGCCATGCGAGCCATGTGTTTCATAACGGGGGGTGGGGATTCGGTCCCTTGTACCCGGCCCGGGCGCCCGGGCCAAGGAGAATCGGCTGCGCGGGGCGGTCTAACTGCCTGGGGCGGGGCGGGCGGCGGCGAGGGCGGCGGCGACGGCGGCGGTGCCGTCGAGGGCGTGGGGTGGGCGTGGGTGGGCGGGTGGGAAGACGTTGAGCAGGGGCGCGTCGACGACGGTGTCGGCTTCGTCGAAGGTGCCGTCGGGGCGGCGGGCGGCGTCGAGGTCGAGGCCGAGGTGGGTGGCCATGAAGGGGTACATGGCGGCGCGCTTGGACGGGCCGTAGTCGTGGCCCTCGGTGGCGAGGTGGGTGTTGAGGACGTGGTCCGGGGCGCCGAGGGCGGCGTAGACCGAGCGGATGTAGGGGAACTCGACCTGCGGGTTGTTGCGGGTCCAGTCCTGGCCGTTGGAGATGAGCAGAAGCGGCTTGGGGGCGAACAGGGCGGCGATTTCGGCGTTGTTGGTGTCGTGGGTGGCGGTGTGGTGGATGGGCAGTCCGCTTTCGCACTGGCAGCCGCCGAAGAAGTGGGCGGAGACCTGGACCACGGGGACGCTGACGGCGAGGCGGGCGTCGACCGCTGCTAACAGAAACGTCTGGGTGCCGCCGCCGGACTCGCCGGTGCAGCCGATGCGCTTGGGGTCGACCTCGGGCAGGGAGGCGAGGAAGTCGAGGGCGCGGATGCTGTTCCAGGTCTGGAGGGTGAGGACGTTCGGGTCGTCGTGGGTGAGCTGGGTGGACTCGCCATAGCCGATCATGTCGTAGGCGAAGACGACGGCGCCCATGCGGGCGAGGACGGCGGAGCGGGTTTGGGCGTTGGGGCCGAAGCGGCCGACGGCGCCGTGGCCGTGGGGGCAGAGGACGGCGGGGCCGGGGCGCTGGCCGGCGGCGGGGCGGTAGAGGTTGCCGGTGACGAAGAAGCCCGGCAGGCTCTCGAAGGCGACCGGTTCGACCGAGTAGCCGCGGCGGGTGAGCGGCGGGCGGGTGATGGGCTGCAGCGGGCAGCGGGTGGGCAGCGGGTCGAGGCGGGCCTCGCGCAGGATCGCGGCGCGGAGCATGGCGGCGCGGGCCTGCCAGGTGGCGGCGTCGTGCCAGGTGGCGGCGAGCGCGGCGAGTTGCTGGCGCGCCTGTGCCTCGGACTGGCGGGGTTCCTTGAACGGGAGGTCGGCGGCCACGGCGGTGGCGGCGAGCAGCGGTGCGGGGAGGGCGCGGAGGAGTGCGGCCCAGGCGGGGTGGTGGGGCGTGGTCATCGGGTGGGTCCGGGTGGTCCGGTTGCGGGCAGCATGGCCGCCGGGGCGGCAGCCGTCAGCAACGTTGTTGCGGCAGCCGCTGGGCGGCCTTGCCCCGGGCGGTCGGAGGCCGCGGCGCGCGCGGCTACAAAGCGGGCGGCCGGTTCCGATTGCGGGGGCGTGGGGAGGGGGTAGGATGACGCCTCATGATCAGGAAGGCGATTGCGTTGCTGCTGGCGGTGGCGTCGGGGCTGTACCTGTTGCTGATGGGGCCGATGTCCGACCCGGTGCCGATCATTGACGAGGCGCTGGCGCTGGTGGTGCTGGTGCAGGCGCTGGCGGCGCTCGGGCTGGACGTGCGCCGGTGGTTGCCGCTGTTCGGCAAGAAGGTGCCGCCTGCGGCGCAGCCGAAGCCGGCGGAGCGGACGATCGACATCTGACCGGCGGGCGGGCCGGCCTGGGGGAAGAGCCGCTGGAACCGGGGCGGGCCGGCGGCGTGCGTGGCGTTCACTTGGCCTTGACGTCGTAGCAGAGCAGCAGGTCCTGGTCGCGCAGGTAGAGCTTGCCGTTGGCGACGACCGGGTGGGCCCAGGCCGGGGCCTTGGTGCGGTCGGGCTGTTGGAAGCGGCTGCGTTCGGAGTAGCGCTTGGGGTCGGGCTCGACGAGGGCGACGGCGCCGTCTTCCATGCGGTGATAGAGCAGGCCGTCGGCGAGGGCCAGCGAGCCCTTGGCGCGGCGCTGGCCGGCCTTGCGCTGGTCCCAGAGGACCTTGCCGGTCTTGAAGTCGAGGCAGGCGAGTGCGCCGCCCTCGTTGCCGCCGCTGGCGCCGTAGAGGCAGCCATCGAGCAGGATCATGCCGCCGTGGTGGTTCTGCATCTCGGTGGTGGCGTAGACTTCCTCGGCCGTGACGGCGCCGCCGGCGCCCTGGCGCAGCCTGACTGCGCCGCCGCCCGCGCCGTAGGCCGAGGAGGCGAAGACCATGTCGCCGGCGAACACCGGGGTGGCGCAGTTGATCGCGCGGCTGTTGGCGGGCTTGTCATAGCGCCAGAGGAAGCCGCCGTCGGCCGCGGCCACGCCGACGAGCGCGGTGGCGGTCAGTTGGACGTAATGGCGCTGGCCGGCGAGGTCGATGGCGACCGGGGAGGCGTAGGCCGCCCCGGCGCGGCGGGGGCCGCCGAAGAAGCCGCCGCGGCGGCCGGGGCGCCTGCCTTCCGGGGGCGGGGCGGCGCCGGCCGGGCCGTCGGGCAGGGTGGCTTTCCAGACCGTCTTGCCGGTCGCCTTGTCGAGGGCGGCCATCAGCGCGTCCGGTCCGCCGGGGGTGACGATGACCCGGTCGCCATCGACGAGCGGGGATTCGCGGTAGCTCCACATCGGCACCCGCCCGCCGAGGTCCTCCGTGAGGCTGCGCTGCCAGACGAGCTTGCCGTCGGCGGCCTGCAGGCAGGCGACGCCGCCGCCCATGCCCTCGACGTAGATCCGTTCGCCATCGACCGTCGGCGTGCAACCCGGTCCCTCCTTCGACTGCGAGGCGCGTTGCCGGAAGGCCGGCCCGATCGGGGTGGCCCAGAGTTCGCCGCCGTCCTTCTCGGACAGGGCCCAGACGACTTCCTGGTCGCCGCGGTTGCCCATCCCGATGATCCGGCCGGCGGCGACCGCCGGGGCGCCGTCGCCCCCGCCGAGCTTGTCGTTCCTCCACGCGAGCGGCGGGCCGCCCTCGGGCCACTGCTTGAGGAGGTCCTTGTCCGCGGACTTGCCGTCGCGGTGGGGGCCGCGCCACTGGGGCCAATCGGCGGCGGGGCTGCTGCCGGCGGCGGCCAGCAGGGCGATTGCTGCAAGAAGTGTGACTGGCTTCATCTATCAGCGATGTTCGGGGGTCGTCCCGCCGGTGTCCCGGGGAGGGATCCTGTGCGCCGGGGGGATCGTCGGCGGGGGACGGTAGCCGGCCCGGCCGCGCTGCCAAGCGGATTCGGGCGGCGGATTCGGGCGGGGTGCGCGGGGGCGCCGGCCGGCGGGCCGTCGCGGCCGGGGAGGGGCCGTTTTCCAACAGGTTTGCGGCGTTGCGGGGGGCGGCTACTTCTTGATCGCGGCCTTGCTTTCCTGGAGGAACTCGGTGCGCAGGCGGGTCTTGCGTTCGGCGGAGATTTCCTGGAGGGTGAGGCTCTTGTCGAACTCGAGGCTGTAGGCGTAGCGCAGGGTGGTGGCGTCCTTGCCGGTGCCGGGCTGGACCGGGAGGTTCCAGAGCAGGATTCCCTTGGGTTTCTCGAAGCGGGCGTAGTCGGGGTCGTCGCTGAGCGGGTGGGAGGTCTCGCCGACGGCCACGCGCAGGCTGGCGGCGTCTTCCATGAACGGGGTGCGCTCGCGGACGCGGACGGTGACCGGCTGGTCCTTGTAGTTGTCGACCACCACCTCGCAGGTGAGGGTGAGCTGGCGGTTGCCGCCCTGGACGGCGTCGCGGCGGTCGACCATGGTGCGGCGGGCGCGCAGCTGGCCGTCGATGCCGAAGCCGAGGCTGAACTTGCGCCCGCGGGCGATGGTGGGGATCTCGGTGCGGCCGGTGAACTGGCCGTCGAGGTAGACGTTGACCTGCCCGCCCAACAGGTCGTTGGGGGTGGCGTTGGCGAGCTCGGCCTCGCGGAACACGGCGGTGGTGAGCACCGGGGCGGCGACGTGATAGAAGGCGGCGGCGGTGGAGTGCCGGAGCACCGGGACCATCTGGCCCTCGCGGCGGCTGACCAGCGAGACGGGGTCGGCGAGCGGGTATTCGATGCTCAGGTCGTCGTCGCCCACGCCCTGGCTGATGAGGCGCAGTTCGCTGAGCCGCTCGGAGAGCTCGATCAGCTGGACGCTGGCGGCGGAGGCGTTGGCGTCGAAGTTGGCGGTGGCCATCTCGTCGAACGAGCTGCCGCGCATCTGGCCCTCGACGGCGGACTTCTTCTGGGCGACCGCCTGGGTGTAGATCTGGGCGTTGCGGGCGGGTTCCTGCTGCTGCACGGCCTGTTGGGCCTCGGCGGAGTTGACGCCGACGTAGAGCGGGCTGAGGCGGGGGTTGAAGGCGCTGACGGTGGGGGAGGCGGTGGAGAGCGAGAGCCGGGCATCGCGCCAGTCCTCGCCGCTGACCTGGTGGATGAGGGCGTTGAACTCGATCTCGACCTCGGCCTTGCCGGTGTCTCCGCGGACGTTGTAGACGGGGGTCCAGCCGCAGTCCTTGACCAGGTAGTTGAGCTTGAGCCGGCCGGGGCCGACGACCGGCTTGTCGAGGTAGATCACGGCGTCGTAGGTCTGCGGGGGCCCCTGGGCGAGCTTGGCGCGCTCGGCCTTGAGTTGCTCGAGGGTGGCGGTGCCTTCCTCGATCTCGAAGTCGAGCTTCATGATCTCCTGCGAGGCCTTCTCGTACTCGCTGAAGTGCAGCTGGGTCATCTTCTCGAGTTCGGCGGCCTGCAGCACGCCGTGGGTCATTTCCTGCTGGGCGGCGGGGGCGACGAAGCGGCCGAGCGCCCTGAGGTATTCCTGGCGGATCCGGCGCAGCGCGATCTCGTTGCGCGCGGTGGCCAGCGTCTGTTCGAGTTCGTGGATCCTGGCATCGAGTTCGGCGACCTGGCCCTTGAGCTGGTCGGCATCCTGGGGCGGGCGGGTGCGGCAGGCCACCGAGCGCACGCCGAGCCCCTCGGCGCGGTCGGCGAACACCGAGGACGCCTCGGTGGCGGATGGCAGCGGGCTGACCAGCAGCTCGATGGTGCCGCTGGCGCCCGGGGGCAGTTCGACGTCGCGGGTGACCAGCGCGGTGCCGCGGTAGAGGGTGACCGCGGAGATCCGGCTGTCGGCAGTGAGCGGTTCCTGGGCGGCGAGGGTGCCGGCGAGGGCCAGCACCCCGAGGAGGGGGGCGATGTGGTGCATGGGCGGTCCTTTCGAAGGTTCCAGAAACACAACGCCGGCGGGGGGCCGGGCCGTCTGTGAAAAACCGGGCGGGCGGCGTCAGGGCGGCGTCAGGTCTTGAAGTCGCGCAGCTGGAAGCTGAGCCAGCCGACGACGAACAGGGTGGCGTTGAGGCCGGCGAGGAAGGCGTAGGAGCGGACGAGCTTGGCCCACGGCAGGATGTTCTCGAGCGAGTAGACCCAGGCGGCCATGCGCCAGGTGATGAACCACTCCTGATAGGGCTGGAAGAACGGGAACTCCTGGAGCACGAGGTCGACGAACAGGATGCTGAGGGCCATGATCGTGGCGGCCGCCGGTTTCATGCGGAAGCAGGAGAACATGAAGCCGACCGAGGACAGGGTGATCATGCTCAGGCCGATGAGCACGGCGGCGAACGCCAGCCGGAGCATCCCCTGGTGCCAGTGCGCGAACATCGCGAACACCTTCATCTTGTAGTTCCAGACGAACAGGCCGCCGTCCCAGCCGAGGGCGGCGACGGACATGAGGTAGCCGCTGACGCCGACGAAGATGACGAAGGAGAAGGTGTAGATGGCGACCGCGGCGTACTTGAGGAGCAGGATGCGCAGGCGGCTGACCGGGCGGGCGAGGACCAGCCGGAGGTTGCCGTCCTCGGCCTCCTTGGCGACGATGTCGCCCGAGACCAGGGCGAAGAAGATCGAGCCGAGCAGGAACATCGAGAAGCCCATCACCCAGTAGGTGACGGTCAGCGAGGAGTAGTAGTCGTCGAAGGCGAAGCCGTTGCGCTCGATCAGGCGGCGCATGTGCTGCTGGCTGCGGTCGAGCTTGAAGACGAACAGCAGGATCGCCTCCATGGCGAGGAACACGCCGTAGCCGATCCAGGTGCGGCGGCGGGCGAACAGCTTCTTCAGTTCGCCGCGGAGCTGGGTGGGGAAGAGCATCGGCTGATTTCCAGGTAGAGGTCCTCGAGCGAGCGGCGGGCGGGGGCGAAGGCGCGGACGGCGACGCCGGCGCCGACGAGCGTGCGGACCAGCTCGGCGGGGTCGGCGGCGGCGGGCAGGCAGATGCGGCCCGGGGCGAGGATCTCGCCGTGGAGGCTGGTGATGATGCCGCAGGCGGTGCCCCACGGCGAGAGTGCGACCTCGAACACCGGGCGGTCGTCGGCGAGCCCGCGGACCGGGCCGGCGAACACGCGGCGGCCCTCGCGCAGGATCGCGACGCGGTCGCACATCTGCTCGACCTCGGCGAGCTGGTGGGAGTTGAACAGCACGGTGATGCCGCGCTCGGCGCGCAGCTCGAGGATGAAGTCGCGGAACCACTTGATGCCCTCGGGGTCGAGGCCGTCGGTCGGCTCGTCTAACAGGAGTATCGCGGGTTCGGGCAGCAGGGCCTGGGCGAGGGCGAGGCGCTGGCGCATGCCGTGGCTGTAGGTGGCGACGCGGGAGTGGATGCGGCGGCCGAGGCCGACGCGTTCGGCGGTGCGGCCTGCGGCCTCGGGGTCGAAGCCGCCGGAGTAGTCCATCAGGATGCGCAGGTTGTCCCAGCCGCTGAGGTAGTCGTAGAAGGCGGGGGTTTCGAAGATGGCGCCGACGCGGGCGAGGGCGCGGGCGTGGCCGGCGGTGACGTTGGAGCCGTTGATGAGCACGGTGCCGGCGTCGGCGGCGACCATGCCGAGGATGATGCCGAGGGCGGTGCTTTTGCCGGCGCCGTTGTGGCCGAGCAGGCCGAAGACCTCGCCGCGGCGGACGTGGAAGGACACGTCGTCGAGGGCGAGCTTGCGGCCGAAGCGCTTGGTGAGGCCGCGGATTTCGAGCGGGTGGACGGGGGGGTGCATCAGGGTGCGGCGCGGAACTCGAGCCGGTGGGAGACGCGGTAGTCGGCGTAGAGGATGTTGACGCCGTCGCCGCCGGGGTGCCACGCCTCCTTGTCGGTGACCAGCGGGACGCACTGGGGCTGGCCCTCGAGGCCGAAGAACGAGAGTTGGAGCTTGTGGCGGCCGCTCTGGGTGCTGTTCCAGAGGTAGCTGCAGCCGCTGCGGGCGAACACGACGGGGTCGGCGGGGCAGTGGAAGGCGTCGGGGGAGTCGAGGTAGGAGGCGAGGGTGTTGTCGAGGGTGGGGAGCTGTTCGTCCCTGGTGTGGCGGCCGGCGGCGAGGTCGGGCAGGTGGTCGGAGTGGTCGGCGAGCCAGCCCTCGATGGCGGTGGCGATGGTGCGCAGGTTGGCGAGGCAGGAGGCGGCGCGCGAGCGGTTGACGGCGAAGCGCGCGAGCGGCAGGGCGAGGGCGGCGAGGGCGGCGACGACGGCGAGGGTGACGAGCAGTTCGGCGAGGGTGAACGCGTGGGGGCGGCGGGGGGGTGCGGTTGCGGGCGGAGCGGGCGGCAAGCTGGCGTGCGGGCGGCCGCCGGCGGGGCGCCGCCGCCGCGGTGGGGGGGCGGGAGGGGCGGGCGTGGGGATCATCGTCGCGGCGGGCCGAAGTCGTTGCCGCGCAAGCCCTGCATGACCTCGTTCATGGCTTCCATCAGGGGGGCGAGGTCGAGCTTGGTGTCGGCGCTGGCCTTCTCGTAGTAGGCGCGCATCCCCTCGCTGGTGATCCTGGCGAGCAGGTTTTTGTCGAGCAGTTCGTTGCCGCGGCGGATCTCCTCCTCGGTGCGGCCCTCGGCGATCTCCTCGAGGCCTTCCTTGACGAAGCGCCGGCGCTCGGCGGGGGGCATGGCGTCGAGGGCCTCCATGAACTGGTTCATCGACTCGCTGACGGTCAGCTCGATGAACAGGGCCTTTTCCGCGGTGGTGAGCCGGCGTGCGAGTTCCTCGCCGAGACGCTGCTCGCGGGCCTTCTCGCGCTCGTGGAAGTCGAGCCGGTTGTAGATTGCGGCGAGCTTGCGCAGTTCGCGCTGGCGGGCGGCGGCGGCAGCCGGGTCGGGCGGGGTGTCGTGGCCCGACCAGTCGTCGAAGCCGACGGCGGCAATCGACTGGCGGAGGCTTGCGGCGGTGGCACGGCGGGAATCGGCGAAGGCGCGCACCGCCCACACGGCGGCCCACACGCCGGCGACGACGATCAGGGCGCGGATGATGGTGCGTCGCCGCTGCATGGGGTGGGGCGAAAATAGCGCGGCGGCGCGGGGGTGCAAGCCGGAGCGGCCGGCGGGTTGGCGGCCGGCGGGCATCCGCGACAGGCAGTCGATGACCAGCGGGCATGGGCCGGCGGGGAGGAGGGATGCGGGTCCTTCCCTGCGAAGAGGTGCAAGGATTGGGCGTGGCTTGCCGGGGGGCGGTTTCGCTTGGCACGGTTTCGCTTGGCACGGGCGGGCGGTGCGGGCATCAAGTTGGCGCACGATTCCGAGACCCCCGATGAACACCGCATCCGAACCTCCCTCCGCCCCGGTGAAGAGCCGCGGGTGGGTCGTCACCCTGGCCGGCACCGGCATCAACCTGGCGCTGGGGATTCTCTACACGTGGAGCGTGATCAGCAAGGGGGTGCCCGAGGCGTGGGGGTGGACGGAGACCGACAAGTCGCTGCCGTATGCGATCGCCTGCCTGATGTTCTGCCTGATGATGGTGCCGGCGGGGCGGATGCAGGACCGGATCAGCCCGCGGATCGTGGCGACGATCGGCGGCGTGCTGGTGGGCCTGGGGCTGATGCTGGCCAGCCGCACGACTTCGCCGGCGGGCTACATCCTGGGCTTCGGGGTGTTGGCCGGGGCGGGGATCGGGTTTGGCTACGCGGCGGCCACGCCGCCGGCGGTGAAGTGGTTTCCGGCGGGCCGGACCGGGATGATCGCCGGGTTGGTGGTGTCCGGGTTCGGGCTGGCGAGCGTGTACGCGGCGCCGCTCGCGCAGTGGATGACGCAGCGCTTCGGCCTGCCGGCGATGGTGCTGGCGTTCGGGGCCGGGTTTCTGGTCGTGGTGGTGCTGCTGGCGCAGCTGTTGGTGGCGCCGCCGCCCGGCTACACCGCGACCGGGCCGGCGAGGAAGGCCGGGGGCGGGCCCGCGGCGGCGGCGGTGCGGCCGGTGGACTGCACGCCGGGCGAGATGCTGGCGACGCGCCAGTTCTATCTGTTATGGTTCATGTATGCGTGCGGGGCGGGTGCCGGGCTGATGATCATCTCGAAGCTGGCGAAGATCGGGCTCGACCAGGCCGGGCTGAGCCTCGGGTTCGTGCTGGTGGCGGTGCTGGCGGTGGGCAACGGCGGCGGGCGGATCCTGGCCGGGGTGGTGTCCGACAAGATCGGCCGCAAGGCGACGTTGTTCACCTGCTTCGTGCTGCAGGCGGTGGCGATCACGCTGCTCTCGCAGACCAGGGAGGGGAACATCCTCGCCCACCCGGTGGTGCTGGCGCTGCTCTCGGCGCTGATCGGCGCCAACTACGGCGCGAACCTCGCGATCTTCCCCTCGATCACCAAGGACTACTACGGGCTGAAGAACTTCGGGGTGAACTACGGGCTGGTGTTCACGGCGTGGGGTCTGGGCGGGTTCATGCTCGCGACCCTGGCGGGCAAGGTCTACGACCGGACGCAGGCGTTCACGTTCGCCTACAACCTGTCGGCGGTGCTGCTGGTGGTGGCGGCGGTGGTCACGCTGCTGGTCAGGCCGCCGGCGCACGGGGCGCGGGAATGAGCGGGGGTCAGATCCCGAGGCGCGTGGCGACGAGGCGGATTGCCTCCGGATAGATGCGGTGTTCCTCGGCCTGGATGCGGGCGTGGAGGGACTCGGGGGTGTCGCCGGGCAGGACGGGGACGCGGGCCTGGAGGATGACCGGGCCGGTGTCCATGCCGGCGTCGACGCAGTGGACCGAGCAGCCGGTCTCGGGCACTCCGGCGTCGAGCGCCTGTTTCCAGGCCTGGAGGCCGGGGAAGGCGGGCAGCAGGGCGGGGTGGATGTTGAGGATGCGGCCGGGGAAGGCGTCGAGCAGCGGGGCCTTGACCATGCGCATGAAGCCGGCGAGGCAGACGAGCTGGGCGCGGGCGTCCAGCAGGCGGCGGGCGACGGCGTGCTGTTCCTCCTCGGGGAAGCGGGTCTTGAAGCCGCGGCAGTCGATCGGCGCGGTGGGGATGCCGCGGCGGCGTGCGCGTTCGAGGATGAAGGCGCCGGGGTTGTCGGAGAGGACGAGCACGATCGAGGCGTCGAGCCGGCGGTGGTCGATGGCGTCGAGGATCGCCTGCATGTTGGAGCCGGAGCCGGAGCCGAGGATGGCGAGGCGCATGGGGGCAGGTTCCGCGGCGGACGGGCCGGGTTCCAAGCAAAAACCGCGGGCAATGACCGCGGGCGCGCGGCGGCCCGGGGCCGCGGCGGCCGGCGGAAAATTGGCGCTTGGCCGCGGCGGGCCGGCGGCTTACCCCATGGGCATGCACGACGCGCGTGTGGACCAGTTGGCCCGGCAGCTTGTCAGGTACTCGACCGCGGTGAAGCGTGGCGAGCGGGTGTTGCTCGAGCTGATGGACGTGCCGGACGGGATCGGGGTGGCGCTGGTGCGCGAGGTGCGGGCGCGCGGCGGGGTGCCGTTCCTGCGGCTGGGGCACTCGCGGCTGACGCGCGAGCTGCTGCGCGGGGCGACCGACGAGCAGTACAAGCTGATCGCGCGGCACCAGCTGGCGGAGATGAAGGACATGGACGCGTACGTCGCGGTGCGGGGCAGCCACAACATCGCGGAGACCAGCGACGTGCCGGCCGAGCGGATGCGGGTGGCGATGAAGCACGCGCGGCCGGTGCTCGACCGGCGGGTGAACCGGACGAAGTGGTGCGTGCTGCGCTGGCCGACGCCGGCGATGGCGCAGCAGGCGGGGATGAGCACCGAGGCGTTCGAGGACTACTTCTTCCGGGTGTGCCTGGTCGACTACCGCGCGATGCTGCCGGCGGCGCGGGCGCTGGCGCGGCTGATGGAGCGGACCGACCGGGTGGAGATCAAGGGGCCGGGGACCGACCTGCGGTTCTCGATCAGGGGGATCCCGGCGATCCCGTGCGTGGGCACCCACAACATCCCGGACGGCGAGGTGTTCACCGCGCCGGTGCGCGACTCGGTCGAGGGGGTGGTGCAGTTCAACGCGCCGACGATCTATCAGGGGATCACGTTCGACGGGATCCGGCTGGAGTTCACGCGGGGGCGGGTGGTCAAGGCGGAGGCCGGGGCGCGGACCCGGGAGGTCAACCGGATCCTGGACTCGGACGCCGGCGCGCGCTACGTCGGCGAGTTCGCGCTGGGGATCAACCCGGCGATCCGGGAGCCGATGCGCGACATCCTGTTCGACGAGAAGATCGGCGGCTCGTTCCACTTCACGCCGGGCCAGGCGTATGAGGTGGCCGACAACGGCAACCGCTCGCAGGTCCACTGGGACATGGTGTGCATCCAGCGCCGGGACCGGGGCGGCGGGGAGATCCGGTTCGACGGCAAGCTGGTGCGCAAGGACGGGCGGTTCCTGCCGGCGGCGCTGGCGGGGCTGAACGGGTGAGGCGGGCGGTGCGGGCGGCGTGGGCGGGCGGCGTGCGGGTGGAAATCCCGCGGGCGGCGCTGTTTTCACTTGGCCGGGTGGGCGGGGGTGGTAGGACGGCGGGCATGGAACCGGTCTACGAAGGCAAGGCGAAGCGGATGTGGGCGACCGACGACCCGCAGGTGCTGCGGATGGAGTTCAAGGACGACGCCACCGCGTTCAACGCGCTCAAGAAGGCGAAGTTCGAGAACAAGGGGCGGCTGAACAAGGCGATCACGCTGCTGGTCTACCGGATGCTGGGCGAGCGGGGGGTGGCGACGCACCTGGTGGCGGACGTGGACGCCACCAGCCTGCTGGTCCGGCGGGTGGAGATCCTGCTGGTGGAGGTGATCGTGCGCAACGCGGCGGCCGGCAGCTTCGTCAAGCGCACCGGGATGGCGGAGGGGACGCGCTTCGGGCAGCCGGTGGTCGAGTTTTCCTACAAGAGCGACGAGCTGGGCGACCCGCTGATCAACGACGACTACGTGCGCGAGATGCAGCTGGCGACGGCGGACGAGTGCGCGCTGCTGCGGCGGGAGGCGCTGGTGGTCAACGAGGTGCTGGGCGGCTTCTTCCGCCAGGCGGGGCTGGACCTGGTCGACTTCAAGATCGAGTTCGGGCGGCTGCCGGACGACCGCGCGCGGATCGTGCTGGCCGACGAGGTCAGCCCGGACACGTGCCGCCTGTGGGACGTGGCGACGGGCCGCAAGATGGACAAGGACCGGTTCCGGCAGGACCTTGGCAACGTGATGGAGGCGTATGCCGAGGTGCTGGAGCGGGTGGGCAAGCTGGGCTAACCGGCCGACGGGCGGCGCAGGCCGCCGTAGCTGCGCCAGGCGAGGTAGCCGAACAGCAGGGCGAGGAAGAGGGCGCGGAGCACGAGCAGGCCGGCGAGCGCGACCGCGGCGGCGGTGACGGCGCTGAGCAGCAGCGCGCGGCGGCGCGGGAGGACGAGCTCGGCGAGCTGGCCGCCGTCGAGGGGCAGGACGGGCAGCAGGTTGATGAGGCTCCACCAGAAGTTGACCGTCAGCAGGTCGGCGAGCAGCCACCACGCGCGGTCGGGCAGGCGTGCGAGGGCGGCGGGCAGTTCCGGGCCGACCGGCAGCGGGCTGGTGCCGAACAGGACGAGCGACGAGAGCGCGAGCCCGTGGGCGGGCCTGAACGCGATGCAGAGGGCGCCGACGACCAGCGCGAACAGGAGGAGGCCGGCGCCCGGTCCGGCGAGGATCGTGGCCATCCGGCTGAAGCGGGTGAACCGGGCGCCGTGGTGGGTGGCGAGCCCGCCGAAGGCCCACAGGGTGACCGAGGGCTGGCCTCCGGCGAGGCGGCGGCCGGCGAGCGCGTGCCCGAACTCGTGGGCCATGATCGAGACCAGCGCGACCAGCATGAACAGGAGCACCTTGAACAGGGACTCGGCGGTGGTGGCGCCGAGCGCGCCGCCGAGCAGCGCGGCACTGACCCAGAACCACGGCTCGATCGTCACCGGGATGCCGAACAGGGAAAAGCGGACCATCGCGGCGACGGGGGTAGCGCCTGCGGGCGCCGCCGGCAAGCCAAGCCGGCGGCCGGATGCCAAGCGCCCCGGCGGGGGGACCGACGGGGCGCTCACACACACGCGACAGACGCCTGCGCTACCCGGCGACAGGCTGCTGCGGAAAACCGGGGAAAGGGGGCGGGACCGCCCCGCCGACCACGGCCGGCGGCCGGGGGGAAGGCAGCTGGCCGGGGACGGGCGGGAGCGGGTTCATCGGGGGGAGATCGGGGTGGGGGGATGTTCGGCCCCGGGGGAGTGGCCGTTGGGGGGAGCGGATCGTTGGGGGGAGTGGTTTGCCGGGGGGAGTGGTTTGCCGGGGGGAGTGGGCTGTTGGAGTGAGTGGGTGGCCGGGGGACGAGCGAAGGATCGCAGATCGGAGCGGGATCCGGTATCACGGGATCGCGGGTATGGGGAGGGGTACAATTCTTGTCACGGCCGCGACAAAAATTGTACCCCGGCACGCATCCCGGACCGTGGATTCAAGCACTCCCGGCAGGTGAGTGGGATGGACGGCAGGGGCGGCGGGAGCGCGGGGATGACGGGTTCGGGTCATCCCGGGTCATCACCTCGTGGCAGGATTGCAGCCGGGAGGGGGCCGTGGGTGGGGCACCGGTTGCCGGTGGCGCGTTGGCCGGGGATGAAAGGCCCGGCGCCGCGGCGGCGGGACCTGTTAGAACGGGCGGGGCGCGGGGGTCAGGGGGCGGGTTTCTTGGCCGGCCTGCGGGGTGGGCGTTCCTCGAACTCGAAGCCGAGCTTGCCGGTGGCGGGGTCGAGGGTGAGGCGTGCGGAGAAGGTGCGCTTGGTGCGTCTGGAGACGAAGCCCGGGAGCAGGTCGCTCTTGCCGGAGGAGACCAGCTTGAGCGCCTGGTCGGCGGGCAGTTCGCGCTGGAGGATGGTGCGGCCGAGGCGCAGGCCGTCGGGGTCGGAGGGGGTCTTGAGGTCGGGCACGTGGTAGGCCTTGTCGGTCTGATAGACCGGGAGGCTGCGGCCGTCGGGGAGGGTGGCGGAGCCGATCAGGTGTTCCTCGCCGAGTTCGGGCGGCTCGTCCTGCTGGTCGGTTTCGAAGACGAACTGGACCTTGAACTTCGGGTCGAGCCTGAGGCTGGCGGAGAACGGCTTGTTGAACTTGGAGCGGAAGCCGTCGAGGGGGCCGAGCTGGCCGGTGGCGAACAGCTGGCGGGCCTCGTCGGGGGCGAGGATGCGGCCGGCGATGTGTTTCTTGGTGCGGAACGGGCAGCCGGGCTGGCGGCACTCGTAGGTGGCGTCGGTTTGGCGGAGGGTGGGGGCGTGGCAGGCGGGGCAGGGGGCGTCGATGTCGGGGAAGGGTTTGCCCTTGACGGTCTCGAGGTGGCGGCGGGTGCGCTCGACGATGTCGCGGGTGTAGCTTTCGATTTCGCGCATGAAGTCGGCGCGGCGGAGTTCGCCGTGTTCCATGCGGCGGAGTTTCCACTCCCACTCGCCGGTCAGGGAGGGCGACGAGAGGGCGGAGATGTCCATTTCGTGGAGCAGGTCGATCAGGCGCATCCCGTTAGGGGTGGCGTGGAGCGGGGCGCGGGCGCCGTCGCCGTCGCGGGCGATGTATTTCTGAGTGATGAGGGTTTCGATGATGGCGGCGCGGGTGGCGGGGGTGCCGAGGCCGCGCTCGGCCATCGCCTCGGCGAGCGCCTCGTCGTCGACGAGCTTGCCGGCGCCTTCCATGGCGGAGAGCAGGGTGGCCTCGGTGAAGCGGGCGGGCGGCTTGGTTTCCTCGTGGGCGACGACGACTTCGGTGGCGGTGGCGGGTTCGCCCGGGGCGACGGCGACCAGTTCGTCGCGGCCGGAGGCGGTGCCGGGTTTGGCGCCGTAGACGGCGCGCCAGCCGGGGTTGGTGAGGATGCGGCCGTCGGTCTTGAAGGTGTCGGCCGGGTGGGGGTGGGGGGTGTGGTGGATGCGGGTGAGGCGTTTGGTGACCTCGTAGAGGGCGGGGGGGTAGAAGACGGCGAGAAAGCGGCGGAGGACGAGGTCGAAGAGGCGCTGTTCGGAGTCGTTGAGCTTGACGAAGCGGCCGGTGGGGATGATGGCGAAGTGGTCGGAGACCTTCCTGTTGTCGAAGATGCGGCGGCTCTTGGTCAGGCGCGGGCCGTCGGGGTCATGGCCGTCGAGGATGGCGGTGGCGAACGGGGCGGCGGGGTGGGGGCCGGCGGCGATCTGTTGGAGGGTGGCGCGGACGGTGGCGGTGTAGTCCTCGGGCAGGTAGCGCGAGTCGGTCCGCGGGTAGGTGACCATCTTGTGGCGCTCGTAGAGGGCCTGGGCGAGGGCGAGGGTGTTCTTGGCGGAGAACGGGGCCTCGCGCTGGAGGGTGGTCAGGTCGTAGAGCTGGGGGGTGGGCTGGGCGTGGGGTTTCCTTTCCTCGGTGACCTCGCCGGGCCGGCCGAGGCAGCGGGTGCGGATCGCCTCGGCGAGGGCGGGGTCGGTGATCCGTTCCGGGCGCGACTGGGGGCGGGTGTCGTCCTTTTTCCAGCGTTCGTCGATCCACGTTCCCTGATAGGATCCGGCGGCGACGGCGAAGGTGGCGCGGACCTCGCAGTATGGTTCGGGCTTGAAGGCCTGGATCTCGGCCTCGCGGGCGGCGAGGATGGCGAGGGTGGGGGTTTGGACGCGGCCGGCGGAGGTGATGTTGAAGCCGCCGTGGCGCGAGCGGAAGCAGGTCAGCGCGCGGGTGGCGTTGAGGCCCACGAGCCAGTCGGACTCCGAGCGGCAGCGGGCGGCGTCGGCCAGCGGCTGCATCTCCTCGTCGCTGCGCAGGTGGCGCCATGCGTCGGCGATCGCCTGGGGGGTCATCGACTGCATCCACAGGCGCCTGACGGGCTTGTGGATGCGGCCGAGGTCCATGATGTAGCGGAAGATCAGCTCGCCCTCGCGGCCGGCGTCGCAGGCGTTGACGATCAGGTCGACGTCCTTGCGTGCGGCGAGCTTGAGGATCTGGCGGAGGCGGCTTTCGGTATCGGGGATGGGATCGAGCTCGAAGGTTTCGGGGATGGCGGGCAGCACCGTCATGTTCCAGGGCAGCTTCTTGCCGTTGGGGCCGGTGGGCATGCGCAGTTCGACGAGGTGGCCGACCGCCGAGGTGATGATCGCCTGGTCGTTCTCGAACCAGGTGTCGCGGCCCTTGCCCTTGCGCTCGAAGCGCCCGAGGATCTTGGTCAGGGAGTGGGAGAGGTCGGTGGCGACGGAGGGCTTTTCGGCGATGACGAGCGGTTTCCGCATGGCGTGGCGGGTCGAGGCACTAGACGGGTGGCGGGCTGCTTGGCAAGGGGATTTGCGCAAGCGGGGGGATCTCCCGAAGGGAGAAAGACTGCGCCGGAGGGGCGGAGGAGGCGCGGAGGAGGCGCGGAGGAGGGGCGGCCGGCTAGCGGCGGGTGTAGCGGAAGCCGGGGAGCTGGCGGACGAGGCGGCGCAGTTCGAGCTTGAGCAGGGTGGCGGTGACGACCGGTGCGGGCAGGCCGGTGACGTCGATGATGCGGTCGACGGCGGTGTCGTCATCGGTGACGGCGGCGAGGACGGCGGCTTCGTCGGGGGGCAGGTCCGGGGCGGGGCGGGGTGTGGCGGCGGCGGCGGGCTGCGCGGCGAGGTCGAGCGGCAGCTGGCCGAGGTCGTCGAGGATCTGGGCGGGGTCGGTGACGAGGGTGGCGCCGTTGCGGATGAGGTGGTGGCAGCCGGCGGACGACGGGCGGTCGACGGGGCCGGGGATGGCGAACACCGGGCGGCCGTAGTCGGCGGCGAGGTTGGCGGTGATCAGCGAGCCGGACCAGGCGGGCGATTCGGCGACGAGCACCGCGCGGGCCCACGCGGCGACGATCCGGTTGCGCATCGGGAAGGTCTGCTTGTCGGGCGGGGTGTCGAGCGGGAACTCGCTGACCACCGCGCCGTGGCCGCCGGCGATCGACTCGGCGAGCGCGAGGTTTTCGGGCGGATAGAACCGGGCGAGGCCGGCGCCGACGACCGCGATCGTGCGGCCCTCGGCGGCGATCGCCGCCTCGTGGGCGGCGGTGTCGATGCCGCGGGCGATGCCGGACACGATCGTGAACCCGGCGCGGGCGAGCTGGAACGCGAACCTGCGGGTGACCTGGCGGCCGTAGTGGGTGATGCGGCGCGAGCCGACGACCGCGATCGCGTGGCGGTCGGCGGCGGCCAGCCGGCCGCGGACGTAGAGGAGCAGCGGCGCGTCGCCGGCCTCGCGCAGCTGGGGCGGATAGAGCGGGTCGTCGGGCAGCACGATCGCGACCCCCAGCTCGCGCGCGCGGCGCTGCTCGGCCGCCGGGTCGGCGTGGTCCTGCCAGCGGTGGATGATCGCCGCGGTCTCCGGGCCGATCCCCTCGACGGCGAGCAGGCGGTCGACCGGCGCGGCGAGCACCGCGGCGGGGCCGCCGAACCGTTCCAGCAGCCTGCGGACGCGCACCGGCCCGATCCTGGGCAGGGCGTTGAGGGCGACGAGGGCGTCGGTCGGGGACACGGGGGCGGGTGGCTGGTGACGGGTGGCGAGGGGCGAGTGACGAGTGACGAGTGGCGAGTGCCTGCCCTTCGTAGCCCGCAGGGCGAAGAAGGGGCGAGGGGCGAGGGGCGAGTGGCGAGGGGCGAGGGGCGAGGGGCGAGGGGCGAGGGGGTGGGGCGAGGTCACCACAGTTGGAGCTGTTCGGGGAACAGGCAGTCGGAGCAGCCGCTGAGGTCGTCGAGGCAGAAGTCCTGATAGACCTCGAGCAGTGCCTGGTGGTGGGCGAGGGGGCGGAGCAGGGCGGGGAGGTCGTCGCGGGCGCCGAACAGGCGGATGGCGGCGCGCCTGACCTTGTCGTTGGGGGCGGGGGCGCGCAGGGCGAGGTAGGCGTCCCAGGTGAACGCGGGGTCTTCGCGCAGGGCGAGGGGGACGAGGTGGTTGGCTAACAGCTCGAGCGCGCGGTCGCGGCCGACGAGCGCGAGCGGGCGGGCGGCGGGCTTGGAGGCGAGGGTGTGGTGGCGGGACCAGAACGGGTGGTCGAGGGAGGCGAGGAAGCGGGTGAGGGCGCGGGGGGAGAACGGGCGTGCGAGCGCGTGGCGGCGGAAGCCGGCCCAGTGGTTGGCGAGCGCGGCGAGGGCGGCGACGCGGCGGTGGGGGTGGTTGGCGGGGCGCTGGCCGTGGAACGACCACGGCAGGGCGCGTGCGGGTGCGCAGCCGAAGTCGGCGCGCAGTTTCCACCAGTCCTCCCACAGGGAGGCGAGGTGGCGGCGGGTGGCGTCCGGGGCGCGCTCGACGAGGTCGGGGTCGAGGAAGCCGGCGGCGCCCAGCAGCACGGCCTCGGCGGGGTGGTTGCGCAGGCTGGCGAGCGGGACGCGCTGGGCGAGCAGGCGGAGCGGCAGGCGGTTGGCTTGGTAGCCGAGGGTCTCGGCGACGGCCTGATAGAGGGCGGCGTCGCGGCCCTGGGCGGCGGCGGTGCGCAGGAAGCGGGCGGCCTTGCGCTCGGCGCGGCGGCGGGCGGCCTCGTCGAGCAGGTCGCGCAGGCGGTCGGCGGGGTGGTGGGCGAGCGGGGTGCTGCAGCGGCCCGGGTGGGCGAGGGCGACCTCGCGGCGGGGCAGTTCGAGGGCTTCGGCGCAGCGGTCCGGGGGGATGACGACGCGGGGGACGAGGCGGTGGTCGGCGGTGCGGGCGAACGACTCGGGCCCGTCGGCGCGGAACACGACGTGGAGGACGACGCGGCTGAACGCCGGGTTGGTGGCGTGGCCGTGGGCCTCCCAGTCGGACGCGTGGAGGTCGAGCTCGATCGGGCCGGCGAGGCGGGTGCCGGCGATGTCCACCGCGCAGTGGAGGAAGTCGGGGCCGGCGCCGCGGTTCCACTCGCCCGGCTGCACGATCCGGACCGGCGAGCCGTCGGTGGCGGTGAACTGGTCGCCGAACTGGCCGTCGAACCACAGTGCCTGCAGTTCGAGTTCGGCGGGCAGCCGCGGCGGGGGCGGCTCGGCGGCGACCGGCGGCCAGACGGCGTCGAGGAGGGTGGCGTAGGTCATCGGCGGGAGGGCGGGTGGCGAGTGGAAGAGTGACGAGTGACGAGTGACGAGTGGAAGAGTGACGAGTGACGAGTGACGAGTGGAAGAGTGACGAGTGACGAGTGACGAGTGACGAGTGACGAGTGGCGAGTGGTGAGGGGCGAGGGGCGAGGGGCTGCACTTCGGAGCCCGGAGGGCGAAGAAGGGGCGGGTGGGAGCCGTAGGCTGAGGGCGGTTTGGAGTTCAGCATATCAGGCACGGGGGTGGGCCGCGATGGGAAGTTGCCGCCCGGGAACGGCGGCGGCAAGGGCAATCCCGGCGGGCAATCCCGGCGGGCAATCGGGGCGGGCCGGCGGGGCGGGCCGGCGGGGCGGGGCGGGGCGGGCGATCGGTGTTTGCAGGCCGGGGGCGGGGCTGGTAGGGTGGCGCGTCGTGCGGCGGGTGATACGAGCGTGTGGCTGGCTGGTGGTGCCGTGGTGGGTGGCGGGCGGGGTGTGGGCGCAGGACGGGCTGGTGCCGCTGCCGAGCGGGTATCAGGCGGCGGCGGTGACGGGCGGGACGCCGCTGGCGGACCTGTTGGAGGGGTGGACGTTCGGGGCGGCGGCCAGCGTCTACTACGATTCGAACGCGCGGCGCGGGGGCGGCGGGGCCTACGGGGAGGCGGAGGACGACATCGTGTTCACGCTGACGCCGACGGTGGGCTACCGGACGCTGGGCGGCGACTGGTTCGTGGCGGCGAGCGGGTCGCTCGGGTGGATGCACTATCTGGACACCGCGCCTAGCGATGGCTACAACATCGGGGCGACCTGCCAGGCCGGCTACGCGGGGCCGAAGCTCAAGGCGTCGGTGACGCTCAACTACAGCTACAACGAGGGCTACAACCGCTACTACGGCAACGCGTTCATCAGCCAGCACAACCTGAGCCTGGGGATGTCGGCGGCCTATCGGCTGAGCGCGAAGACGTCGTTCACCACGGCGCTGCGGGCGCACGGGCTGCTGCCGAGCGGGACCCAGACCAACCAGACCGAGGGCTACGGGCTGGACGCCGGGATGCGCTGGCGGGCGACGCCGCTGATCCACCTCGACGCCGGGATCGGGTTCACCCAGCAGTCGGGCGACTACCAGGCGGACCGGCGGACGATCGGCCCCTACCTCGGGGCCACCTATCAGTTAGGCGAGAAGGTGGACCTGACCGGGCGGGTCGGGCTCGACTTCGTCGAGTTCGACGGCGCGGGCGGCGGTTCGGACATGTTCGTGCCGGTGAGCCTGGCGCTGAACTACCGGGCGTCGGCGTTGTGGGGGGCCGACCTGGCGCTGGTGCGGGACGTTTCGGCCGAGGGGGCGGTGGGCGGCTACCGGGAGACGTTCTCGGTGCGCGCGGGCTACCACCGCCGGCTCGGGCGGGCGCGCTGGAACCTCGGGGCCAGCTGGCAGTTCGACAGCTACGGCGGATCGCGCGGCGAGCGCGACTACGTGGTCTACGACACCTCGCTCTCGATGCCGGTGCTGCGCGGCCGGGCGACGGGGAGCGTGTTCGCGCGCTACTCGGAGGAGGACGGCGGCGGCTACGGGCGCAGCTGGGACGGCTACCAGGTCGGGGTGAGTCTGGGTGCGAGTTTCTGACCGGGGCGCAACCGTTTGACGGTCGGGCGCAAATCCCTATGGTCGGCGGGGTAATGAGGTGGATCGATCATTGGTGCCTGGCCGGGGTGCTGCTGCTCGCCGGCTGCGGCGACAAGGAGCAGCCGGGCGGCGGGGACGCCGGGGGCGGCGGGGACGCCGGAAACGGGGCGGCGGCGGCCGGCGGGCGCGCGTGGCGGACGGTGGCGTGGCCGATGGCGCGGGGCGGGCCGGCGCTGCAGGGGCGGGTGGGCGACCCGGTGCCGCCGGCCCCGCGGGTCGAGTGGACGTTCGGGATGAAGGGCGGGATCGTGGCGCAGGCGGCGCTGGACGGCGACCTTGCGGTGGTGGGCGACGAGGAAGGGGTGGTGCAGGCGCTCGACCTGGCGGCGCGCAGGCCGCGGTGGACGTTCACCGCGAAGGGGGCGATCGGCGCGGCGCCGGCGATCGCCTCGGGGCGGGTGTTCGTGGGCACCGAGGAGGGGACGTTCCACGCGCTCGACCTGCGCAGCGGCGCGGAACTCTGGCACCTCGAGGCCGACAACAAGTTCGCCACCGGCGCGGTGGTGGTCGCCAGCCCGGGCGGCGACGACGAGTGGGTGCTGGTCAACAACTACGAGGGGGTCACCCGCTGCCTGCGCAGCGCCGACGGGTCGGTGGTGTGGACCTATCAGACCGGGGACTTCCTCAACGGCTCGCCGGCGGTGATCGACGGCCGGCTGGTCGCCTTCGGCGGCTGCGACGCCGTGGTCCACGCGGTGCGGCTGGCCGACGGCGCCCGCGCCGGCGGGCTCGAGACCGAGGCGCCGATCATCGACTCGGTGGCGACGATGGGCGGCACGATCTACTGCTGCAACCACGCCGACCAGGTGATCGCCGCCGCGGCCGGGGCCGACCGGCCGGAGTGGGTCTATCAGGCCGACGGCAACGCGTTCCTCACCGCCCCCGGGGTGGACGACGAGCGGGTTTACGCCGGGGCGCGCGACGGCCAGCTGCACGCGATCGGGCGGCGGAGCGGGGCGGGGGCGTGGCGGTTCAAGGCCGGCGGCGGGGTGACCGGCGCGCCGCTGGTGTTCGACGACGCGGTGGTGTGCGGGGCGGCCGACGGGCGCCTGTACGCGGTCGGCAAGGCGGACGGGCGCGAGCTGTGGCGGCTGGAGCTGGGCGAGGAGCTGGCGGCGGCGCCGGCGTTCGCGGGCGGGCGGATCGTCGTCGGCGGCGGCGAGGGCACGCTGTTCGTCGTTCGCTAGAACCGCCATGAGGATCGTCTTCCTGACTCCCGGGACGGGCAGCTACCACTGTGGCGCGTGCATGCGGGACAACGCGCTGGCGCGGGCGTTGCACGGGGCGGGGTGCGACGTCTCGCTGCTGCCGATGTATTTGCCGCTGCGGCTCGACGACGAGCCGTTCGGCGGTGCGGCGCCGGTGTTCTTCGGGGGGATCAACGTGATGCTGCAGCACCGGTGGGCGCTGTTCCGGCGCACGCCGCGCTGGCTCGACCGGTGGCTCGACCGGCCGTGGCTGCTGCGCGGGGCGGCGCGCCACGGCCACCTGACGTCGGCGCGCGGGCACGGCGCGATGACGCTGGCGATGCTGCGGGTCGAGCAGGGGCCGCTGGGCAAGGAACTGGACCGGCTGGCGGGGTGGCTGGCGGGCGAGGCGCCGGACGTGGTGTGCCTCTCGACGGTGCTGCTGGCCGGGATGATCCGCGAGCTGAAGCGGCGGCTCGGCGGGGTGAAGGTGATCGCCTGCCTCCAGGGCGAGGACTCGTTCCTGGACCGGCTGCCGGAACCGTTCCGGGGCGCCTGCTGGCGGGAGTTGGCGGAGCGGGTGGGGGAGGCGGACGCGCTGGTGGCGCCAAGCCGCTACTACGCCGGGCTGATGGGCGGGCGGCTCGGCCCCGGGGCGGCGGCGATCGAGGTGATCCCGAACGGGGTGGACCTCGAGGTCTATCAGCTTGGGCCGGCCCCGGGCGGGCCGCCGGTGGTCGGGTTTCTGGCGCGGATGACGCGCGACAAGGGGGTGGACGTGGCGGTCGACGCGTTCATCCACCTGCGGACGGTGCTCGGGGAGCGGCGGGCGCGGCTGTGCGTGGCGGGGGCGGTGACGGCCGGCGACCGGCGGCTGGTGGGCGCGCTGCGGCGGCGGCTGGCGCGGGCGGGGCTGGCGGGGGAGGCCGAGTGGCTGCCCAACATCGACCGCGCGGCGAAGCTGGCGGTGCTGCGCTCGCTGAGCCTGTTCTCGGTGCCGGCGGTCTATCCCGAGGCGTTCGGGTTGTACCTGGCCGAGGCGCTGGCGTGCGGGGTGCCGGTGGTGCAGCCGGCGGCGGCGGCGTTTCCGGAGCTCGTCGGCGGCGCCGGGGTGCTGGTGGCGCCGGGCGACGCGGCGGCGCTGGCGCGGGCGTGGCACGGGCTGCTGGGCGACCCGGGGCGGCTGGGGGCGCTGCGGGTGGCGGCGCGGCGGGCGGCGGAGGAGCGGCTCGGGATGGCGGTGGCGCGGGACGGCTATCTTGCGCTGGCGCGGCGGGTGTGCGGTGGTGCAGGATGACGGCGCGTGATGATCGAGGTGCGCCAGCTGACCAAGGTCTATCAGACGACGGCGGAGACGCTGCGGGTGCTCGACGGCCTCGACCTCGACGTCGCCGCGGGCGAGGCGCTGGCGGTCACCGGGCCCTCGGGCAGCGGCAAGACGACGCTGCTCAACCTGCTGGGCGCGCTCGACCGGCCGGACGGCGGGTCGGTCCGGATCGGCGGGCGGGACGTCGGCGGGCTGGATGAGGCGGCGGCGGCGGCGTTCCGCAACCGCGAGCTGGGGTTCATCTTCCAACAGCACCACCTGTTGCCGCAGCTGAGCGTGCTGGAGAACGTGCTGGTGCCGCGGCTCGCGGGCGGCTGGGAGGAGGCGGCCGAGGCCACCGCGGAGCGCGCGCGCGAGCTGCTCGGGAAGGTGGGGCTGGGCGGGCGGCTCGGGCACCGGCCGTGGCAGCTTTCCGGCGGCGAGCGGCTGCGCACCGCGGTGGCGCGCGCGCTGGTCAACCGGCCGCGGGTGGTGCTGGCCGACGAGCCGACCGGGTCGTTGGACGCGGAGGCGACCGGGCGGGTGGCGGAGCTGCTGCTGCGGCTCAACCGCGAGGCGCAGGTCACGCTGGTGGTGGTGACCCACAACCTGGAACTCGCGCGCCGGCTGGGGCGGGTGTGCCGGCTGGACCACGGGCGGCTGGCGGAGGTGGCGCAATGAACGCGTGGGCGTTCGTGCGCGCGGGGCTGCGGCACCACCGCCGCTCCCACCTCGGGGTGCTGGCCGGCGCGGCGCTGGGCGCGATGGTTCTGTTAGGAGCGCTGCTGGCGGGCGACGCGGTCAAGTGGGCGCTGCGGCGGCTGGCGGAGGCGCGGCTGGGGACGGTCGAGCGGGTGCTGGCCGGCGGCGACCGGCTGTTCCGCGCGGCGCTGGCGGACGGGCTGGCGGGGGAGCAGGTCGACGCGGCGCCGGTGCTGGCGGTCGAGGCGACGGCGAGCGCGGTGGCGGATGGGCGCGCCACCGGGGCGGTGCAGGTGCTGGGGGTGGACCGGCGGTTCTGGGGCTTTGCGCCGGGCGGCGGGGCGGTCGAGCTGGCGGGCGGGGAGGTGGCGGTGAACGGGGAGCTGGCGGAGGCGCTGGGGCTGGCGGAGGGCGGCGAGCTGGTGCTGCGGTTCCGGAAGCCGGGGCCGGCGCCGGCGGACGCGCCGCTGGCGGCGGGGTCTGGGCAGCTGGCGGTGTTGCGCGGGCGGGTCGGGCGGGTCGTGGGCGAGCGGGACTTCGGACGGTTCAACCTCGGGGCGAGCCAGTTGCCGCGGGCGACGGTGATGGTTCCGCTAGAGCGCCTGCAGCGGGTGGTCGGCCAGCCGGGGAAGGCGAACCTGCTGCTGCTGCGGGACCGGATCGGGCGGGGCGGCGGCGAGGTGGCCGGGGTGGTGCGGCGGCACTGCACGCTGGACGACTACGGGGTGGTGGTGGCCGACGTGCCGCGGGCCGGGGCGGTCGAGCTGCAGAGCGCGCGGGTGTTCTTCGACCGGCGGGTGGAGGAGGTGATCCGGGGGGCGGTGCCGGGGGCGCAGCCGGTGTTGACCTATCTGGCGGTGACGCTGGCGGCGAACGGGCGCGAGACGCCGTATTCGATGGTCACGGCGGTGGGGCGGGAGGCGGCGCCGTTCTTGCCCGCGCGGCTGGAGGGTGCGGTGCTCAACGAGTGGGCGGCGGCCGACCTCGCGGCGAAGGCGGGCGACGAGCTGCGGATCGACTACTACGCGGTGGGTGGCGGCAACCGGCTCGAGCTGCGCTCGGCGCGGCTGCCGGTGGCCGGGGTGGTGGCGCTCGCCGGGCTGGCGGGCGACCCGCAGTGGATGCCGGAGTTCCCCGGGGTGGCGGCGGCCGAGGACGCGGCCGACTGGGACCCCGGGTTTCCGTTGGACCTCGGGCGGATCCGCGACCTCGACGAAGACTACTGGGACCGGCACCGCGGGACGCCCAAGGCGTTCCTGCCGCTGGAGACCGGCCGCGGGTTGTTCGCCAACCGGTGGGGCGAGTGCACCGCGCTGCGGGTGCCGGGGGCCACGCGCGCGGACGTCGGGCGGCGGGTGCTGGCGGCGATGACGCCGGCGGACGCCGGGCTGGTGCTGCGCGACGTGCGCGCCGAGGCGCTGGCGGCGGCCGCCTCGCCGGTGGACTTCGGCGGCCTGCTGCTGGCGATGAGCTGCCTGCTGATGGCCTCGGCGGTGGCGCTCACCGCACTGTTGCTGCGCTTCCACCTCGAGCAGCGCACCGCCGAGGGCGGGCTGCTGGCGGCGCTCGGGGTGCCGCCACGCAGGGTGCTGTGCTGGCGGCTGGGCGAGGCGCTGTGCGTGGTGACGGCCGGCGCCGCCGTGGGCGGGCTGCTCGCGGCCGGCCACGCGCAGCTGTTGTTAGGCGCGCTCGACGGGGTGTGGGGCGCGGGCGGGCGGGTGTCCCGGCTGCACCTGCGGCCGGCGACGGTGGCCGGCGGGCTGGGCGGGTTCGTGGCGGTGGTGATGGCCGCGGCGTGGCTGGTGGCGCGCCGGCAGGTGCGGCGGGCCGCGGGGGTGCGGCTGGCGGCGGGGGCCGAGGAGCGGCCGCCGGCACGGGCGCCGCGGGTGCCGTGGCCGGCGATCGCGCTGGCGGCAGCAGGCGGCGGGGCGGTGGCCGCGGCCGGGGTGATCGGCCGGCAGGGGGCGTTCTTCGCCGGCGGGGCGGCGCTGCTCGCGGCCGGGCTGGCGCTCTATCGCTGGGTGCTCGGGCGGCGGGCGGCGGGCGGCGGCGGCGGGGTGCCGACGGCGCCGCGGCTGGCCGCGCTCAACTGCGCGCGGCGGCCGGCGCGGAGCGTCGCGGTCGTCGGCTGCCTGGCCGGCGGGGTGTTCATGGTGGTGGCGGTGGCGGCGTTCCGCAAGCACGGCAGCGGCGACTGGCGCGACCGCTCGAGCGGCACCGGCGGGTTCGCCTGCTGGGTGGAAACGACCACCCCGGTGCCGCGCCCGGCCGGGGCGGACGACGACGACTGGTTCGGGCTGGGGGAGGGCGCGCGGCGGTTCGCACCGGTCGTCGCGCTGCGCGTCGGCGCCGGCGACGACGCCGACTGCTTCAACCTCAACGCGGTGGCCCGGCCGCGGCTGCTCGCCACCGACGCCAAGCGGCTCGCGCAGCTCGGCGCGTTCCCGGTCAAGCAGGCGGCGGCCGGGTGCGCGCGGGACTGGACGACGCTGCGCGACGGCCCGGTGATGCGCGCGTTCGTCGACGAGACGACGCTGCTGTGGGCGCTCAAGCGCAAGCTCGGCGAGCGCATCGTCTATCAGGACGAGTGGGGGCGCGCGTTCGAGGTCGAGCTGGCCGGGACGCTCGCCGACACGGTGCTCCAGGGCAGCCTGGTGGTCGACGAGGGGCGGTTCCTCGCGCGGTTCCCGTCGTCGGCGGGTCACCGCCTCTTTCTAACAGCCTGCGACGGCGGCCTTGCGGAGGGTGTGGGGGAGCTGCGGCGGGCGGTGGGGGGCGCGGGCGGGGTGGTGTGGACGACGCAGGGGCGGCTGGCGGCGTTTCACGGGGTGGAGAACCGCTACCTGGCGGTGTTTCACGTGCTGGGGGGCCTTGGGGTGGTGCTGGGGAGCGCGGGGCTGGGGTTGTTGACGGCGCGCAACCTGGCGGACCGGCGCCACGAGTTTGCGGTGCTGGAGGTGGTGGGGGTGGGTTGGGGGGTGGTGCGCGGGGTGGTGATGCGCGAGGTCCGGCAGTTCACCTGCTGGGGGCTGGGGATCGGGGTGGCGGCGGCGGTGGTGGCGGTGCTGCCGGGGCTGCCGGCGGGCGGCGGGTGGCGGACGGCGGGGTGGGTGGCGCTGCTGGTCGGGGCGGTGGCGGGCAACGCGTGGCTGTGCTCGTGGCTCGGGTGGCGCTGGCAGGCCGGCCGGGTGCGGGCGGCGCGGGCCGAGGTGCTGGGGGAGGGCGGCGGTGGCTGACGGCGGGGATGGCTGACGGCGTGAGCGGGGACCGGCCCCGGCAGCCGCGGGGATCCGGAGTGCAACAAATTCGTATACGTATACGAATTTGTTGCAGCGCGCGGGGTGGGGGCGGGTCCTGGCGGCTTGCCGGAAAGCCTTGATCCGGGCGGCGCCTGTTAGAGGGGGCGGGGTCGGGCCAACAGGTTCCGGAGCGCGTGTTCCGGGCGCATTCTGCGCCCGGTTTCCGGCGTGGTTTCCGGCGTGGTTTCCGGCGCGGTTTGTGGTTGTGGCGGCGCGGCCTTGGGGATGCGTGTGAGCCGCGCGCCGGTGGTGTCACCAGGAATCGGTGCGGAACGGGGCGGCGGGCAGGCCTTCCTTGTTGTAGAGGTTGGCGCGGGTGGGGTTGGCGGCCCAGGCGTAGCGGACGGCGGCGGGTTCGGGGACGTTCGGGGAGGAGAGGGTGACGGTGGGGCCGTTGATGGAGGCGTTGGCCCAGTGCCACTCCTGGTTGGGGCCGGCGATGGCGAAGCCGGCGAGCTGGTCCGGGGGCAGTTCCTTGACTGGTTCGAGGCCGTTTTTGGCGCCGGCGATGAGGCCGCCGCCGAGGTGGTCGAAGTGGATCGTGGCGGTGTTGCCTGCGACCTTCATTTCCTTGAACAGCGGGCCGCTGACCTCGAGGGTGCGCTGGTGGACATCGCGCAGCGCCCAGCGTGCGAGGCGGCGGCCGACGTCCTGCTTGTTCCTGGGGTGGACGTCGGCGGCGTCGCCGATGTCGGTGGTGACCACCAGCCCGGTGTGGGGCAGTTCGAGGACGCGTTTCTGGCCGTCGCGCACGCGGGCGAAGCCGTCGCCGCCGGCGGGGGATTCCTGGGGCGCCTCGAAGCCGGCGAGCTGGACGACGTAGAAGTGGAGCGGGAACGCGGCGCCCTGGCCCCAGACGGTGCGCCAGCCCTCGATGAGGGCGCGCAGCTTGTGGAAGTAGGCCTCGCCCTCGCCGGCGTTCGACTCGCCCTGGTACCAGATGGCGCCGCGCACGCCGAACGGGACCAGTGGGGCGACCATGGCGTTGTAGATGGTGGTGGGGTCGGTGGATTCGGTGAACCCCGGGGGCGGCGGGGGCGCGGTGGCGCCGTGGCCGTCGGCGAGCGACTTGCGGTTGACCTCGAGCCAGCTCGAGACGCGGTCGAGGTAGCCGGCCCATGCCGCCTTGCCGGCGTCGGTGGCGGGATCGACGGGATCGACCGCGCGCATCAGTTCGGCGAGTTCGGGCACTTGGCGGAAGCCGGCCGGGGGCGTCCACGGTTCGATGCGGGTGCCGCCCCAACTGGTGGCGATGAGGCCGATGGGGACTTCCGTGCGGTCGACCAGTTCGCGGCCGAAGAAGAACCCGACGGCGGAGAACCCGGGGACCGACTGGGGCGAACAGCGGGACCATGCGCCGGGCAGGTCCGTGGCCGGGGTGGGGGAGGTCAGGTGGCCTTGGACCGAGAACAGGCGCAGCAGCGGGAAGTTGGCGGAGGCGACCTCCCGCGCGGCGTCGGTGGACGCCTGGACCGGCCATTCCATGTTCGACTGGCCGGAGCAGACCCAGACGTCGCCGACCAGCACGTCCTTGATGCTCAGGTGCTCGTCGCCACAGGAAACCTCCAGGGTCTGGGGATTCGGGTTGGCGGCCGGCGGGTCGAGGCGCGTCATCCAGCGGCCGGCCGCATCGGCGCTCGGGGTGCGCTGCTTGCCCGCAAAGCGCACGGTGACCATCGCCCCGGGGTCGGCCCAGCCCCAGACCGGCACGGCCAGCCCGCGCTGCAGGACCATGTGGTCGCTGAACACGGCGGGCAGGTCGAGCGCGGCGCGGGCCGCGGGCGGGAGCGCCGCCAGCGCGGCGAGGACTGTTAGACGGAGCGCGGGGTGCATGGTGGCGGGTGGTTCGGGGTGAGGGGCTGGGGGTTACTCGACGTTCTGGGCCTGCTCGCGGATCTTCTCGAGTTCGGCCTTGGCCTGGACGACGAGCTGGGCGATGGCGGCGTCGCCGGCCTTGGAGGCGATGGTGTTCCACTCGCGGTGGAGTTCCTGGCAGAGGAAGTCGAGCGAGCGGCCGGCGGGTTGGCCGGAGGAGAGGTAGTGGTGGAAGCGGGTGAGGTGGGCGGAGAGGCGGGTGAGTTCCTCGGAGATGTCGCAGCGGTCGGCGAACAGGGCGAGTTCCTTGAGCACGCGGTCGTCGGCGGGGTCGAGGTCGAGGTGGGCGTCGCGCAGGCGTGCGAGGAGCAGTTCGCGCTGGCGGGCGGGCACGGCGGGGGCGGCGGCGGCGGCCTGGGCGGCCAGTTCCGCGACCGTGGCGAGGCGGGTTTCGAGGTCGCGCTTGAGGTCGGCGCCCTCCGCGGCGCGCATTGCCAGCAGCGCGTCGAGCGCGGCGTCGAGCGCCGGGGCGAGCGCCTGCCATGCGGCGTCGGGGTCGAGCGCGGGTTCTTCCAGCGCCACGATGCCTGGCTGGCGCAGGAAGTCAGTGGGCTGCGGGAGCAGCGGGCGGCCGAGGGTGGCGGAGAGTTCGGCGAACGCGGCCTCGAGGGCGCGGGCGAGGCGGGTGTCGACGCGCACCGGCAACGGCGCGGCGGGCGGGCGGGCGAGCGCGATGGAGGCCTGGATGCGGCCGCGGTCGATGCGGGCGAGGATGGTGCGGCGGATCAGCGGCTCGAGGTCGAGCAGTTCGCGGGGGCCCTGGATGACCACCTCGGCCTGCTTGCGGTTGAGCGCCGAGAGTTCGACGTTGGCGACGAACTGGTCGGTGGCGGCCGTGCCACGGCCGAAGCCGGTCATCGAGTGCATCGGAGGGGGCGGGAAGGGGTATGGATTCTACTCCGCGGGATCGGACGGATCGGACTGATCAGACGGATCGGACGAAACGGACGGATCGGACGAAACGGACGGATCGGACTGAACCGGCTGCTCGGGCTCGGACTGTGACTCGGGCGCTGGCTCGGGCTGCGACTCGGGTGCTGACTCGGGCTGCGACTCGGGCTGCGACTCGGGCGCTGGGTAGTCGGTGAAGGGGTCGATGTCGGGGGACGGGGGGGGCGGTTGGGGGTTGCCGGTGTCTTCCTGCTCGTCCTCCTCGGTGGTGGTGGCGTGGGGGTGTTCGTGCAGGCGGGCCTGTTCGGCGGCGGCCTCGGCGGCTTCGGCGCGTTGGTCGCGGCGGTGGATCCACCACGCGAGCCAGATGCAGATTTCGTAGAGGATGACCATCGGCACGGCGAGCAGGCCGAGGGTGAAGGCGTCCGGGGTGGGGGTGATGATGGCGGCGATGACGACGATGGCGAGGATCGCGTAGGCGCGGGTGTGGCGCATCGTTTCCCAGCCGAGGATGCCGAGCTTGACGAGGGTCATGACGACCACCGGCAGTTCGAAGCCGAGGCCGAAGATCAGGGTGAACTGGGTGGCGAACGAGATGTAGTAGCCGATCCGCCACTCGTTGGCGATGCCCATGTCCTTGGCGTACTGGTGGAAGAACTCGAGCACCCGGGGCAGCACCGCGTAGTAGGCGAACAGCACGCCGGTCAGGAACAGGCCGAAGCCGATCGCGAGGGCGGGCCAGAGGGCGCGTTTTTCGTTGCGGTGGAGGCCCGGGAGGACGAACTGGAGGATGAAGAACAGGAGCAGCGGGAACGAGATGACGATGCCGGCGAAGAACGCGAGCTTGATCGAGAGCATGAACGCCTCGGTGGGGTTGAAGGCGCCCATCATCCGGAGGTCCTCGCGGTCGTCGATCAGCGGGTCGGGCCCGGACTCGAGCAGGGCGGCGACCTGCTGGCGCAGCGCCGGGCCGTGGGCGGTTAGGAACGGGTCGGGCTGGTGGTCGGCGGTCGGCGGGCGCTCCGGGGGGGCGGCGGCGGTGGCCTGGGCGAGGAACGGCAGGCGGCCGGCCTCGGGCAGCTGGAGTGCGGCGCGGTAGAGGAGCAGCGCCTCGACGTGGAAGCGCAGGTCGGGGTCGGCGGACTGGTCGAAGCACGCGGCCCGGGTGGCCGGCGGGAGCGGCGCGATCGCGTCGGCGACGCGCTTGGCCTGCTCCCATGACTCGAGCGTCAGCGGGCGGGCGAGCTGCTTGCGGGCGGGCAGGCGGTCGGTCTGGCTGCTGACCCACACCTGCTCGACGGGGCGGCGCAGGATCGCCATCAGGTGGTCGCGCAGCACGAAGCAGGCGATGGTGGCGACCAGCAGGGTGAAGATGATGCGGCTGATGGCGATCCTCAGGTCCTCGAGGTGTTCGAGGAACGGCTTCTCGAGGTCCGGGTTGGCCTTGTCCCGGAGCTGGAAGAGTTTCTTGAGGAAGAACATCGGCGGCGCTGCGGCGGGAGGATGGCCGGACTGGTGGGGTGAGACAAGCGGCAAGAGGGGGAGGACGAGTGGCGAGTGACGAGTGCCTGCCCTTCGTAGCCCGCCCTGCCGGACATAGCGCGAAGCGCGACGGCCGGAGGGCGAAGAAGGGGCGAGTGCCTGCGATCCACGCGGGTGATTCTCTGGGTGTCCCTCACTCCCCCGAAATTCCTTGACTTTTTCTAATCCATGGGCTACTGATCACCCATGAAGACCACCGTCACCACGAAGAACATGGTCACCATACCTGCGGCACTGGGCCGGCGGTATGGGATTTCCCCAGGTTGCCGGCTGGCGTGGGAGGCGGTTGCGGGCAGCGACAGTGAGATTCTCGTGCGGGTGATCCCGAAGCGGGGCGACCTTGCCCGGCGGTTGAAAGGGAAGGGGGCGGGGTATGCCCCGGAGCGCGACGCGGTGGCGGAACTGGTGGCCGAGCGTGCCGCCGAAGGCTGAGCCATGCCGCACCTGCTCGACACCTCGGCGCTGCTGGCACACTACCGCAACGAAGCGGGTGCCGACCAGGTGCAGGCGCTGTTCGACACGGACGGGCAGGCGGTCCTGATCTGCAGCGTGTCGCTGCCCGAACTGTCGCGGCGCCTGCGCGCACTGGGCGTCAGCGCGCAGGAGGCCGCGCAGGTTGTGAACGACTACCGGGAACTTGTCGACGAGGTCGTGGCGGTGGACGCGGCGGTTGCCGAAGCTGGCGGCGACCTGCTCCGAGGCGCGCCCGCCCGCCTGCCGCTGGTCGAGGCCCTGATCGCCGCCGCAGCCGGAATCCGCCATGCGGTGCTGGTGCACCGGGACGCGCACCTGCGCGCGATCCCGGCAGCACTCATCCGGCAGCTCGACCTCGAAGCGGCGCCGCCTGCGCCTCAGCCGAGGCCCTCGACCTTCCAGCCGTCGCGGTAGCTGCGGCGCAGCAGCTTGTCGGCCTCCGGGTTGTTGGTGATCCTGAGCGCGGCGGCGTCCCACTTGAGCAGGGTGTCGGGCACCCGGTTGGCGACGGTGCCCAGCAGGATCGCCTCGGTCATCGGGCCGGTCTGTTGGAAGTGGCTCTCGCACTTGTCCTTGCCGAGGCAGGCGTCGGCGAAGTGGTGGTAGTGGTTGCGGCCGGGGAGCTGCGGGCGCTCGATCGCGGCGAACTTCTCGCGCGGGTAGAGCAGCGGCCCGGAGGTGTGCGGGAGCAGCAGCGCGCCCTCGGTGCCGACGAACATCGCGGACTCCTCCGGGTAGTTCTCGGTGGCGTGGATTTTGCGGATCTCCTCGGGCGGATAGAACTCGCCGTCGAACCACTCGACGACCAGCTCGTCGCCCTCGGTCATGTCGTTGCCGGGGAACACCCAGGTGATGTGGTCGCCCTGCGGCCAGGTGTCGGCGCGGCGCTCGGGCGAGTTCTTCCACGACTCCTGGACCTTGGAGGTCACGCTGCTGGGCGCGGTCAGCCCGAGCGCGCGCCACGGCGCGTCGAAGATGTGGCAGCCGATGTCGCCGGACCAGCCGGTGCCGAAGTCGAGCCACGACCGCCACAGCGCCGGGTGATAGACACGCTCGGCGTAGTCGCGCAGCGGCGCGGTGCCGGTCCACTTCTCCCAGTCGAGCTGGGCCGGCACCGGCTGGCCCGGCGGACGCGGGCCGGCGAGGCGGTAGTGTTCGGCGCCGGTCCGGTTGGAGCACAGGTAGAGGTGCTTGACCTTGCCGATCACCCCGGCGCGGATGAACCCGACGGCCATCCGGTCGCCGATCCCGGAGGCGTGCTGGGTCCCGAGCTGGGTGACCAGCCCGGTCTTCTTCGCGGCCTCGGTCAGGGCCCGCACCTCGGCCACGTCGTGGCACATCGGCTTCTGGCAGTAGACGTGCTTGCCGGCCCGCATCGCAGTCAGGGCGATCGGCGCATGCATGTGGTCGGGCACCGACACGTTGACCGAGTCGATCCGGTCGCCCTCCTTGGCGATCAGCTCGCGCCAGTCGGTGTAGGTGCGGGCGTCGGGCACCTGGCGCTTGGCCTGGTCGAGGTGGTTGGCGTCGACGTCGCACAGGGCCACGATCCTGAGCCCCGGGTGGGCGAGGAAGTTCTGGAGGTCGCCGGCGCCCATGCCGCCGACCCCGATGCAGGCGTGCTGGAGCTTGCCGTTGGCGGCCGCCGGGGTGCCCTGGCCGAGCGCGGGGGAGACCAGCGGGGCGGCCAGCGCCGCGCCGGTGGCGTGGATGAACTTCCGCCGGTTGAGCAGTTGGGTCTTCATCGTCCGACGCTACCGCGCGCGCCCGGCCGGCCTGTCAACGAATCCTGCGCCGGCGACGCCGTGTTCGCCGCCCGGCGGGCTCCGTTGCCCCGGCGCCCGGCGGGCCGCCGCCGGTCGCCGCCCCGGAAACCGCTTGGAAACCGCTTGCGCCGACGCGATCCGATGGTATGTATGGATTGAGAGCCGGCCGCGCCGAGTCGCCCAATCGCGGGATCATCTGAGGATGTGCGATGACTCGGAGAAACGAACGACCGGCTCGCCCCTTTTAATCCCGCGGCCGCCGGCGCTTCCGGCCCGCGGCCCGTTGCCCCGCGCCAGCCGCACACGCCCGGTTTGACCTGGCGGGCGATCGGGGGTAGCAGTGTCACCGCCCGGAAAGCGAGGGTAACCCGATGCTTGCGAAAACACTCAAGGACTACCTTGACCAGCGACAGGTCAAGTAACTCACCATCACCCACTCGCGCGGCTACACCGCCCAGGAAGTGGCCCACCTGGCCCACATCCCCGGCGGGATGCTGGCCAAGACGGTGATGGTGTTCATCGACGGCGCCATGGCGATGGCCGTGCTGCCGGCGAACCAACGGGTCCGGCTGGACGATCTGCGCAACCTGACCGGCACGCACGACGTGCGCCTGGCGCACGAGGACGAGTTCAGGGCGTCGTTTCCCGACTGCGAGGTCGGCGCGATGCCGCCGTTCGGCAACCTCTACGACATGGCCGTCTACGTCACCCCCGAGATCGCGGCGCAGGAGCAGATCACGTTCAACGCCGGCTCCCACACCGAACTGCTCCGCATGGCGTGGAGCGACTACGAGCGCCTCGTCAAGCCGACCGTCGTCCAGTTCACCGGCTGAGCGCCGCCGCGCGGCGCGGCGGGGCCCTGGCTGCGGCGGCCCGGTGCGCCGGGGGGCGGTCAGGGGGACGCGTCCGCGACCCGCGGCCGGCGGGCCAGCGGGTGTTCGGGGCCGAACGCGCGTTCGATGCGGTCGCGTGCGCGCTTCCATGCCGCCTCGAACTGCCCGGCGTCGACCGTGCGGTTGCCCGATGCGCTGACCCCGGGGTCGGCGGCGAGGTTGAACGAATGCGCGAGGTTGTCCTCGACGCGGTTGCCCCTGGCCAGCCCCTGCTTGCCGCCGAGCATCACCCACGGCTTGCGTTGCGAGTCCGGGTCGGGGTTCCAACAGGCATTGCGCGCGACCCGGCAGCCCTGGGCGTCGAACAGCGAAACCCCGTGCCAGTGGTCGACCCGGACCACGTTGTCCCGCACGGTGAAGTTCACCAGCGGGCCGTCGAAAAACCCGATCCCCTGCAGCGGATTGCCCAGCGGCAGGCCTCGCCGCTCGCGCTCGATGATGATGTTGCCCTCGATCACCACGTCGCGCACCAGCCCGCGCCCGCGGTTGAACAGGAAGCACTGGATGCCGTCGTCGTGGTTGGGGTCGCCGGCGGCCGCGCCCACGTGGTTGTTCTTGATCACGTTGTGGCGGACGACGATCGCATCGCGGGTCACCCGGATCCCGTCGGCCGAGAACCCGTCGACCACGTTGCCCTCGCACAGCGATCCGGGTGCGCACAGGTCGATGCCCATGCGGGTGTTGCGCAGGTAGTTGTTGCGCGCCACGTGGCCGCGGCCGTGGCGGCCGAGCCAGATCCCGCTGGCCGCCGCGGTCGTCCATTCCGCGGCCGACCACGCCGAGGCGTCGGCGACCGAGAACACGAAGCAATCCTCGACCACCAGCTCGGTGGAGTCGTCTCCGCCGTGCTCGCCGAGCTGCACGAGGTGCCGGACCGGCTCCCGCGGCGGCCGGGGCGCCAGCGACGGCGACACCCGCAGGCCGCGGACGCGCCACCGGCGGCCGCCGTCGATCACCACCTGCGAGACATCCGCCAGCTGCCCCGGCGCCGCGGCGATCGTGATGAACTCGTCGTTGTAGCCCGCGCGCAGGCGGATCCTCCCGTGCCAGCCGCCGTGCAGCAGGATCGTGTCGCCGCCCTTCACCGGCGCCCCCGGCTTCGCCACCCCGCCGCCCGCGTCCCGCAGCTCGATCATCCCCCGCGCGATCACCTCCTCGAGCGCGCCCCACGGCTCGGCCGCCGTCCCCGGGTTGCCGGCCGCCCCGCGCACCGGGTCGCAGTGGAACGTCGCCGCCGCCGCCACCCCGGCCACGCCGGCGGCCACCACCACCCACACGGAAAAGAACCGGATCGCCCGCAGTCTCATCGGCACCCGTGGCTACGGGCCACACCGCGGCCCTCGTTCATCCACGATCGGCCGCGGCCCGGCGCTGTTCCAAGTCGAAACCGGTCCCGATCCAACGTGCTAACAGCCAGATATGCGGCGGCCCGCCCGGGGCGCGCCGGGCAGGCTGCGTTGCGGCCGGCGCGCTGCGGTTCCTTGACCGCGGCGCGAAGTGCTGCCATGATGCCGGGAGGGCGGCCGGTAGCCGGCCATTTCACCGCCACGATGATGCACCCGCGTTCCCGCCGCCGCCGCCTCACCGTTTGGCTGGCCTTCGCCTGCCTCGGGCAGGCGGCCGCCGCCCCGGCCCAGCCCGCCGCCGCCAGCCTCCAGTTCGAGGCCGAGGAGTGGTCCGAGCCGCGCACCGCATGGGTCGAGGACCAGCACCCCGAAAACCGTTGGAACCTGTGGAGCAAGGACCAGGACGCCGACCGCAAGTGGTCCGGCGGCAGGGTGCTCCAGAGCCCGCGGGTGATGGCCGACCGCGCCGCGCCCGAGGACGGCGCGCCGCCGCTCCACACCCGCATCACCGGCCTGCCGGACGGCACCTACGATGTCTTCATCAACGGCACCCGCGCGATCGGGCTCAGCTTCGACGGCCGCACCTGGCTGCGCTCGACCGGCGGCCTGATCGCCGCCGAGGTCGCGATCGCCGACGGCACGTTCGAGCTGTGGGTGGACGACCGGTTCCTCAACCAGGCGAACCCCGGCGCCGCCTACTTCGACTTCCTGCGCTTCGAGCCGGTGCGCCACATCGCCCCGAAACCGCCGGTCGCCGGCTGGGCCCGGACCCGCGCCGCCGAGAAGCTGGACCGCGGCACCGTGGCCGTCACCGCCGCCGCCGGCGTCCACGTGAGCTGGCGCCTGCTGCCCGGCGACCCCGCGGACGTGGCGTTCAACGTCTATCAGACGGACGCCGCCGCCCCGCGCCGCCTCAACCGCTCCCCGGTCCGCCGCACCACCGGCTGGCTCGACCGCGGCGGCGCAGCGGGCGCGGTCTATCAGGTCCGCCCGGTGGTGGCGGGCCGCGAGCTGGCGGCCGACGGCGCCCCGGCCCGCTGCACCGGCGGCTGCCTCTCGATCGCGCTCGGCGGCGGCAGCACCGTGCAGAAGTGCGGCCTCGGCGACCTCGACGGCGACGGCCGGCTCGAGTTCGTCCTCAAGCAGCCCGCCGACAGCATCGACCCGTGGGAGCGCTACTGGAAACCCTCGCCCGGCACCTATCGGCTGGAGGCGTGGACGGCGGACGGCAGGATGCTCTGGCGCCACGACCTCGGCTGGGCGATCGAGCGCGGGATCTGGTACTCGCCGTTCCTCGTCCACGACCTCGACGGCGACGGCCGCGCCGAGGTGGCCGCCAAGGTCGGCGAGGGCGACCCGCGCGACGCCGACGGCCGCGTGACCAGCGGGCCGGAGTGGGTCGCCGTGCTCGACGGCCTGACCGGCCGCGAGCGCTGCCGCGCGCCGTGGCCGGACCGCGAGGGCTTCGGCACCGGCCAGGCCGGCTACAACCACGCCTCCCGCAACCAGCTCGCCGTCGCCTACCTCGACGGCACGACGCCCTGCCTCGTCACCCTGCGCGGCACCTACACGGTGATGAAGGCCGAGGCATGGCAGCTGTTGGACGGGACGCTGGCGCCGCTGTGGCGCTACAACAGCGACGAGGGCGGCCGCCGGCTGCGCGGGCAGGGCGCCCATTTCACCCACGTGGTCGACGTCGATGCCGACGGCCGCGACGAGCTCGTCCTCGGCAGCGTGGTGCTCGACGACACCGGCGTGCCGTTGTGGTCGACCGGCCTCGGCCACCCGGACCACGCCTACGTCGGCGACCTCGACCCGCAGCGCCCCGGCCTCGAGATCTACTACGGCATCGAAGCCAGCCGGCAGGAGCACGGCATGTGCCAGGTCGACGCCCGCACCGGTGCCATCCTGTGGGGCTGGGACCAGCCGACCCAACACATCCACTCGACCGGCCTGTGCTCCGACATCGACCCGCTCCACCCCGGCGCGGAAAGCTACGGCGCCGACTCGGCCGACCACAAGCCGTCCGGCGAGCCATGGCTGTGGAGCGCCGCCGGCAGGCTGCTCGCCCGCGGGCCCGACTGGGGCTTCACCCGCCACTGCGTGTGGTGGGACGCCGACCTGCAGCGCGAGGTGCTGGCCGGCGGGCGACTGGTCAAGTTCGGCGGCGGGCCGGTGCCCGGCCGGGTCGAGGGCAGCGTCGTCCTCGTCAGCGACGTGCTCGGCGACTGGCGCGAGGAGGTGGTCACCTCGGTCCCCGGCGAGCTGCGCATCCACACCACCCCGGTCCCGGCGATGGACCGCCGCACCACCCTGCTCGCCGACCCGCTCTATCGGCTTGACACCGCGCTGTGCGCGATGGGCTACACCCAGGTCCCCTGTTTGACCGCCTGCCTCGAGGCCACCGCCCCCAACCTCAACCTGACCGTCCTGGAAAAGCCCGACGGCGGCCCCAACCTGCGCGTCGTCGCCTCCGCGCCGCGCGACCGCGCCGTCACGGGAACCCTCCGCCTAACAGCCACCGGCGGCCCGGTCAGCCCGGCCGGGCACCCGGTCGACCTCGCCCCGGGCGAGCGCGCCGTGATCCTCGCCACCGCCACCCCGCCCCTGCCCGGGCGCCCCGCCGTGATCGTCACCGCAGCGCTGACCGGCCCGGGCCTGCGCCTGCGCACCACCGCGTCCATCGAGCCCCGTTCCGGCACGCCGGACGAACCGTGACTCCGCGCGCGTCGCCGGCAGTTGCCCGGCGTGGCCCACCGGCCGTGCGGGTGGCGTCCCGCCGCCCGGCTGCCAGTGCCTGGTGCATCCGCGGCAGCCGCTGGGAGCGCGGAATTCATTCCGCATGAGGAGGCGAGGTCGATGGGTGGCGCGCTGCGCGATGGGCATCGGCTGGGGAGGTGCTGGATCATTGGCGGGCGGACTGAAGTCCGCGCTCCCAGGGTGCCGTTCGCGCTTGCGCATGCGCGGCGCAGACCGGCGGGCAGGATGACCGCCGGACGGCCGACGGCAGGATGCCGTCGCCACGAGGGCGGCCGCGACGCCGGGCCCTCGGCGACCTTCGCCGGTGGTTCGCGCGATGGGGGCGCGGGTCATCGGCCCGCCGCCCGCATGCGGAATGAACTCAGCGCTTGCAGGAGTGCTCGGCGCGGGTGCTCACGGCTGCACCGCCACGTTGCGGACGAAGGCGTTGGACTTCACGTCCGCGGGTGCGAGGGGCGCGTCGTTCAAGGTCACGTCGCGGAACGTCACGTCCTCGACCGCGTGGCCCGCGTCGAAACCGGTCAGCTCGATCCGGCACTCGGCGCCCGTTGCCGTGATGCGCTCGAACGTCACGCCGCGGATGTGGCCGCGCTCGGCGTCGCGGGTCCAGCTGGCCTTCCCGATCCACAGCGAGATCAGCTTCCGCGTTTCCTCGATGCGGATGTTCCTGAACACCACGTTCGTGACCTGCGCCGCGTCGCAGTGGTAGACCCGGAGCGTCCACTCGCGGCCCTTGTCGCGGATCACGTCGCAGTCCTCGAACAGGACGCCGTCCACGTCGTCGCGCAGCTCGGCGCCGACGCTCAGCGCGTGGGCGACCTCGTTCCACAGGACGCACCGCCTGGCGGTGATCCGCCGCACCGGTCCCGCGCCCTTGTCCGCCTTGACCACGATCAGGTCGTCGAGCGTGCGGATGAAGCAGTCCTCGATCGTCACGTCGCGGCTGTTGCAGACGTCGATCCCGTCGGAGTTGGCCCGGTAGCCGAGGAGCTTGACGTTCCGCACCGTCACCCGGTCGCTCTGCCGGACCGGGATCGTCCAGGTGCTGGAGTCCCGCAGGATCACCCCCTCGATCGCGATGTCCTGCCCCCGCACCATGAGGGGGTTGCGCGCGTGGGTGGGACAGGCGCTGGAATCGATGATGCCCCGCCCGCGGAAGGTGATGTTCCGCCCCCGCAGCTCGAACGCGGGCGCGTAGTTGCGCAGCCCGCTGTAGGAGCTGATAGAATGGTCCTCGCCGGGGCCGACCCCGCACCGCACCACCGCGCCGGCGGCCACGTAGACCGTCTTGCCGTCGCCGACGACCACGCGGTGGACCTCGTGGATGCCCGGCCCGTAGTAGATGACGTCCGGGTCGTCCGGCGCCGGGACGCCGGTCTCGGGCGGGTTGGCGAAGACATGGAGCGAGCCGACCCAGTCGTCGTCCACCTCGAGGGTGACGTGGCGGGGAACGGGGAGGCGGAACGAGACCGCCCGGCCCTCGACCACGGGCGCGATCCCGAGCGACGAGGGCAGGATCCTCGCCGAACTGACCTGCCCCGGGCAGGTCACGGTCACCCGCACCGGGCCCTCCGCGTCGAACGTCGTGAACGCCGCCGTCTCGAAGTAGTCGGCGGAGTTCTTCTTGTCATCCATCGCGAGCCAGCGCCGCGCGGGATCGCGGGGGGCCACCTTCGCGGTGTAGACGGGGCACGGTTGCCCCTCGACCTCGACCGCGAAGGCCTTCGAAAGCGCCTCGCCGGCAGGGGCGGGGGCGATCTTCACCGCGGCGGCCGGGAGGGGAGGGGAGGCGAGCAGGACGAGGGCCGCGGCGGCGGCGGGAAGCAGGCGTTGCATGGCGGACCCGGTCAGGATGCAGCAGCCGAGGCAGGGGGCAATCACGATTCCGGCGCTGCCGGCGCGCGCTTCGGAACGGCCCCGGCGCGCCCGCCGCCCGCCGCCGCCCGCCCGCCCCCGCCTGCACGGCAACTTGACCGTGCCGGCCGGCGCCCGTAGGCTCGCGCCGCGCTCCGGGCGGCAGGTCGCCCCGGGAGCCGCCGCCGCCCGCACCGCCCGCCACATCCAACAAGTCTCCATCATTCCAGCAGCCCAGCGTTCCAGACTCTCCTTTCCAATCCCCGGGCCTCCCGCACACCCCGGCCAGCCGGCCGGGGTGCGGAGCTTCAACGGCACCGCGATGTCATCCCCGCAACCCCAGAACACGACGCCCGGTTTGAATCGACAGTTGATGCTCGGCAATGAAGCGATCGCGCGCGGCGCCTGGGAGGCGGGCACGCGCGTGGCGACGGCCTATCCGGGCACGCCCAGCACCGAGATCACCGAGTTGATCGCCCGCTACCCGGAGATCGACGCCGAGTTCAGCGTCAACGAGAAGGTCGCCCTCGAGATCGGCATCGGCGCCTCGATCGCCGGCGCGCGCACCCTCGTGTCCATGAAACACGTGGGCCTCAACGTCGCCATGGACCCGCTGCTCTCGATCGCCTATCCCGGGGTCAACGCCGGCCTCGTGGTGGTCGTCGCCGACGACCCGGGCCAGCACAGCTCACAGAACGAGCAGGACACCCGCTACTTCGGCATCGCGGGCAAGCTCCCGGTGCTCGAGCCCGCCGACAGCCAGGAGTGCCTCGACTTCACCATCAGGGCCTTCGAGCTCAGCGAGCGGTTCGACACCGTGGTCATCCTCCGCCTGACGACCCGCGTGGCCCACGGCATGAGCCTCGTCGAGACCCACGAGCGCCAGGACATCCCGCTGCGCGACCACGACCGCCGGCAGGGGAAGTACATCGTGGCCCCGGCGTTCGCCAAGAAGCGCCGGATCGTGGCCGAGCAGCGCCTCCTCGACCTGGAGGAGCACGCGGAGACGAGCGGGCTCAACCGCGCCGAGCTGCGCGGGTCGAGCCTCGGCATCATCACCAGCGGCATCGCCTATCAGTACGTGCGCGAGGTGGCCCCCGAACTCAGCACCTTCAAGCTCGGCCTGAGTTATCCCCTGCCGCGCCGGAGGCTCCTCGAGTTCGCCGCCGCGCACGACGAGCTGATGGTCGTCGAGGAACTCGAGCCGATCTTCGAGCAGAAACTCAAGGCCTTCGGCATCCCGGTCACCGGCAAGGAGCGCGTGCCCACGATCGGCGAACTCTCCCCCGAGATCGTGCGCGCCGCGCTCGGCCGACCGAGCCTCCCCGCGCTCGATGCCACCGGGCTGCCCGAGGCCCCGGTCCGCCCGCCGGTGCTCTGCGCCGGCTGCCACCACCGCGGCCCCTTCTCGGTGCTGCGCAAGCTCAACCTCCACGTGTGCGGAGACATCGGCTGCTACACGCTGGCCGCCTTCCCGCCGCTCAACGCGATGGAGACCGCGATCTGCATGGGCGCCAGCGTGGGCATGGCCTACGGCTACGAGAAGGCCCGCGGCAGGGACTTCGCCAGGAAAACCGTCGCCGTCATCGGCGACTCGACGTTCTGGCACTCCGGAGTCACCGGGCTGATCGACGTCGTCTACGGCCGCGGCGCCACCACCGTGATCATCCTCGACAACGAGGTCACCGCCATGACCGGGCACCAGGAAAACCCGTCCAGCGGCGGCATCCTCGGCGGCGGCGAACCGCAGCGCATCGACTTCGTGGCCGTCGCCCGGGCGATCGGCGTGCGCTCGGTCCGCGAGGTCGACGCCTACGACCTCGACACCCTCGAAGCCGTGATCCGCGAGGAGGTCGCCCGCGAGGAACCAAGCGTGATCGTCACCCGCAGGGCCTGCGTCCTGCGGCGCGGGGCGCCGCCGAAACAGCCCGCCCTCGCCGTCGACCCGGACCTCTGCAAGCAGTGCAAGATCTGCCTCCGCCTCGGGTGCCCCGCCCTGATCCTGGGCCCCGAGACCGTCAGCATCGATGCCGCCCTGTGCACCGGCTGCAGCCTCTGCCAGGCGGTGTGCCCGTTCGACGCCATCCACTGCCCGGGCGCCATCGACCAGCCGCCGGACGCCGCCACCACGCAGCACGCCCATGACTAGCCCGACCCAGAATGTGCTGATCGCCGCCGTCGGGGGCCAGGGCGCGCTCCTCGCCGCCCGCGTCATCGGGCGTTACGCGGTGGGCAGGGGGCTGGAGGTCAAGGTCTCGGAAATCCACGGCATGTCGCAGCGCGGCGGCAGCGTCGTCACCCACGTCCGCTTCGGCCCGCGGGTCCACTCCCCGGTGATCGAGCGCGGCGCCGCCGACACCCTGATCGCCTTCGAGATGCTCGAGGCCCTCCGCCACCTGCCGGCACTGCGGCCGGGCGGAACCCTGATCGTCAACACCCAGCAGATCCCGCCGCTGCCCGTCTCCATCGGCGCCGCCAGCTACCCCGACGGCCTGGAGCAGGCCTTCGCATCCCGGGACCTGACCGCGGTGCAGGTCGACGGCCGGGCGCTCGCGCTCAAGGCCGGCAACGAGAAGGCCGTGAACGTCGTGCTGTTGGGCGTCTACGCCGGGCGCATGGGATGCGACCAGGAAAGCTGGCTGCCGGCGCTCGAGGCGTCGGTGCCCCCGAAGCACCTTGCCACCAACATGGCCGCCTTCGCGGAGGGGCTCGCAGCCGCCGCCGCCCCCTCCCGCCCGCCGGAGGCACACCCTAACGGAACACCGGGCGCGGGCGGCCGGGCGGTTCGTGTGGAGGAGCGATGATGTGGAACGAACGCCTTGAATCCCTGGCGCCGGAGGAACGGCGCGCGCTGCAGGACGCCCGCCTGCGGGAAGTCGTCGCCCGGGTCTACGACAACGTCGCGCCCTACCGCGCCAAGATGGACGCCGCGGGCCTGGCGCCCGGGGACATCCGCGGCGTCGACGACCTGCCCAAGCTGCCGTTCACCACCAAGGACGACCTGCGCCGGAACTACCCCTTCGGCCTGTTCGCCAAGCCGCTCCACGAGATCGTGCGCGTCCACGCCTCCTCGGGCACCACCGGCCGGCCCACCGTCGTCGGTTACACCCGCGCCGACATCCAGCGCTGGGCCGAGGTCGTCGCCCGGTGCCTCGTCGGGGCCGGCGTGTCCGCCCACGACCGGATCCAGATCGCCTATGGCTACGGGCTGTTCACCGGCGGGCTGGGGCTGCACTACGGCGCCGAGCTCCTCGGCGCCACCGTCGTGCCGATCTCGGGCGGCAACACCAACCGCCAGATCCAACTGATGCGGGACTTCGGCGTCACCGTCCTCGCGTGCACCCCCTCCTACGCCCTGCACCTCGCCGACGCCCTCCGCCAGGCGGGGACCGACCGCGGCGACCTGCAGTTGCGCGTGGGGATCTTCGGGGCCGAGCCGTGGACCGAGGCGATGCGCCACAAGATCGAGGCCGCACTGGGGATCATCGCCATCGACATCTACGGCCTCAGCGAGGTCACCGGCCCGGGCGTGGCCTGCGAGTGCACCCAGCGCCGCGGCCTCCACATCCACGACGATCACTTCCTGCCCGAGCTCATCGACCCGGACACCGGCCGCGGCTCCGCGTCCGAGGGGCGCGGCGAGCTGGTCTTCACCACCCTGACCAAGGAGGGCCTGCCGCTGATCCGTTACCGCACCCGCGACCTGACCGAGCTCGACCGCTCGCCCTGCCCGTGCGGCCGCACCTCGACGCGCATGCGCAAGTGCCTGGCGCGCAGCGACGACATGCTGATCATCCGCGGGGTCAACCTGTTCCCCTCGCAGATCGAGGCCGCCATGCTCGAGATCTCCGGCCTCTCCCCGCACTATCAGCTGATCGTCGAGCGCGAGCGCAACCTCGACAAGCTGACGCTCGAGGTGGAGGTCGACGAACAGGTCCTCTCCGACAGCATCGGCAAGCTCGAGGCCTTCGCCAGCCGGGTCAGGCGCACGATCGAGAGCGCGATCGGCCTCGGCATCGAGGTCAGGCTGGTGGAACCGAAGTCGCTCGAAAGGAGCCACGGCAAGGCGCAGCGCGTCGTCGACCGCCGGCGGCTTGACTAGCCGGGCCGCAGGGTGGAGGGTCGCGGCCATGTTGCTGAAGCAGGTCTCCGTGTTTCTCGAGAACCGGTCGGGGCGCCTCACCGAGGTGACCGGGGCGCTGGCTGAAAACCAGATCAACATCGCCGCCCAGTGCGTCGCGGAGACGTCGGACTTCGGGATGCTGCGCATGCTCGTCTCGGACGCCGAACTGGCGCTGCGGGTCCTGCGCGAGCGCGGCTTCTCGGTGCAGCTCACCGACGTCCTGTGCCTCACCACCCCCAACACCCCGGGCGCGCTCCACAACGCCCTCCAGGTGCTCTCCGGGGCCGGGATCGGCATCGACTACATGTACGCCTTCGCCATCGGAGACCACGCCTTCGTGGCCCTGTGCACCACCGACCTGCCGCGGTCGATGGACCTCCTCCTCCGCCACGACCACCGGCTGCTCGAGGGCGAGGCCATCGGCTCCAGTTGACCGCGCCGGGATCCGGCGCGGGACGCCGGAACATCGCAGCCCGCCCCCCGCGGAGGACTCCAACTGGGCCCGGTCCGCCGCCGGCGCCGGCCTTGAGTCCCGCCTCAGTGCAGCGCCAGCAGCACCGCCATGCCCGCGACCATGCTCAGCAGCGTGACCGGAATGCCGAACCGGGCGTAGTCCCAGAATCCCACCTCGCAATGGCCGCGCGCCTGTTCGACCACGATGATGTTGGCGACCGAGCCCAGGATGGTCAGGTTGCCGGCGAGCGTCGACGAGCTTGAGCACCTCGTGGGTGTCCTTGCGGGCCAGCACCATCAGCAGCGCGCCGCCCGAGAGCGCGGTCCACGCCAGGTCGAGCCCGGCGGCAAACCCGGCGAACACCAGCGCCAGCAGATAGGGCATCAGCGGCAGCCGCCCCCTGGCGATCATCGCAAGCACATGCGGCTCTCGAGGAAGAAGACCCGGGACACCCGCCGATCCCACCCTTCCGCCGCGACGCGGGCCGCCGTCCGGCCCGGCCGCAGGGGGATCCATGGGGCTGTTGGGCCGCGCGCGGGGCTTGAAGGATCCCGCGGCCGCCCTATGCTCGGGGGGCGGAACAAATGTGGACCGCCGGTTTCATGGGCCACACGCAACCCGCCCCGAACTGCGGTGGCTTCCAGCCTGACGGATCCCGTGTGCCGTGCCTGAAGTCCCAATGAACGCGAGAACCCTCCACCGCCCACGATGGGTCCGCCCGGTTGCCGGGGCGCTCCTGCCCTGGCTCGCGGCGTTGGCCGCGGCCCCCGCCCCGGCCCAGATGCCCGACCCGCCGGGCCAGGCCGCCGCCGGCGAAACGCCCCGCCACGAGGCCTATCTGTTTGCCCACATGGTCGAGGGCGACTACGGCCGGCTCTACTACTCGGCCAGCCGGGACGGCCTGCACTGGGAACTGCTGAACCGGGGCCGCCGGGTGAGCGAGGACTACCGCGGCCACCCCGACATCTGCCGCGGCCACGACGGGCGGTTCTATCTGGTCGGCAACCGCAACGACGCATCCCCGGACATCGACTTCTGGGTTTCCGGGGACCTGGTCCGCTGGAAGCGGCACGGCACCCACACTCCCGACCTCACGCGGGTGCCGGGCTTCCCCAAGGCCCTGCCGCGCATCGGCGCCCCGAAGATCTTCTACGACGAGGCCACGCGGCAATACCTGCTCACCTGGCACACGACGCACGACCTCGGCCCGACCGACCTGCCGGAACCATACTGGGCCGGCCAACGCACGCTCTGCGCCACCTCTCCCGACCTGACAACTTTCTCCAACCCGCCCCGCAAGCTGTTCGACTCCGGCTGGGACATCGCCACCATCGACACGATCGTGCGCCGGGTCGGCAACCGCTGCTACGCCCTGGTCAAGGACGAACGCTACCCCTCGGCCGAATGGCCCACCGGCAAGACGATCCGGCTGTGCAGCGCCCCTGACCTGCTCGGGCCCTACTCCCCGCCCGGCCCCCCGCTCAGCCCCAGCTTCCGCGAAGCCCCCACCCTGATCCCATCCCCAAACGGCAAGGCCTGGTACCTCTACTACGAGCAATACCCCGGCGTGGCCTACGGCCTGTCCGTGGCCACCCACATCGACGGCCAGTGGTTCCAGGCCGCAGGCAACCAGCGCCCCGAATGGGACAAGTTCCGCATCCCGCCCAAGGCCCGCCACGGCTCCATGCTGCCCATCACCGCAGACGACCATCGCACGCTGCTGGACGCCTTCCCGCCCCGGCCCTAACAGATCCTGCGGCGGCGGAACCCGTTGACAGTTGGCGGCGGGCGGCCCGTAAAAGCCAACGGCAGCCATGGCGAACGTGCAGGCAACGATGTCAGGGGCGGGGATGCGGGCGGCGCTGGCGTGGCTTGGGCTGGCCGCCGGCAGTGGGGCGGCGCCGGCGGCGGTGACCTACGAAGCCGAGGCGGCCGTGCTGCGTGCGGACCGGGTGGAGGTGGTGACGCAGGAGTCGTTCGCCGGCGGGCGGGGCGTGGCGCTCCGCGCGGGCGTGACCAGCAACCTGGACGCCCCGCAGGAAGCCCCGGACCTCGTGTTCACGGTCAAGGCACCCGCGCCGGGACGCTCCTGGATCCACACCCACGCGGCCACCGACGCGCAGGGGACCGCGCTGATGAGCCAGGCCCGCGGCAAGCAGGACTCGCTGCGCCTGCTGCTCTCGGTGGCCGGGGCGCGGCCCGGGCGCCGCGTGGTGTTCGTGCCGTGGAGCCGCCCCGAGAGCTGCACCCAGGCGCTGGGCAAGTACGAGCTGGGCGCCGGGGCGCAGGAGGTCCGCGTGTGGCTGCCGGAGGGCGTCCGGCTGGACTGCATCCGCGTCAGCCCGCACGTCCCGCCGCCGGTGCCCGCCGCGGCGGCCGCCTATCAGCCGGCGGTCGTCCCGCCGCCGTCGCGGCCGCGCCTGTGGGCCAACGCCGCGTCGCTGCCGCGCCTGCGCGCCAACCTCGACCGCGGCGAGAACGCGCCGGTCTGGCGGCAGCTCCGCCGGCGCGCCGCGAAGCCGTTCGAGTTCAGCCCACCCGCCGGTGCGGCCGTCGCCCACAACGCCGGCCTCGAGGCCGCGGCGATGGCCAAGGCCTTCGTTTTCCTGATGACCGGCGACCGTGAGCGCGGCCGCGAGGCGGTCGCCCTGATGCGCGATTACCTTGGCGCCGTCGAGTTCGACAACCTGCTCGACATCACCCGCGAGATCGGCCGGGCGATCTACGCCGGGAGTCTGGTCTACGACTGGTGCCACGGGCTGATGACCCCCGGCGAGCGCGACGCCATGCGCCACGGGCTGCTGCGCCTGGCCGACGACATGGAGATCGGCTGGCCGCCGTTCCGGCAGACGGTCGTCAACGGCCACGGCAACGAGGCCCAGGTCTGCCGCGACCTCCTGAGCATGGGCATCGCGATCCACGACGAGGACCCGGAGCCCTACCGCCACTGCGCCTTCCGCATCCTCGAGGAACTGGTGCCGATGCGGGCGTTCGAATACCAGTCGCCGCGCCACAACCAGGGCGTCAGTTACGGCCCCTACCGCTTCGGTTGGGACATGCACGCGGCGATGCTGTTCCAGCGCATGACCGGCAGGCCCGTGTTCCACGAGAACATCAACGATGTCTATCGGTTCTGGATCCACATGCGCCTGCCCACCGGCGAGACGCTGCGCGATGGCGACGGCTTCGCCGACGGCCGGCCGGCCAGCTTCGGGCTCACGCCGCTGCTGTGTTATGCCTGCAGCGGCGACCCGGTCATCAAGGGCGACTTCCTGCGCCAGGGCGGCCTGCGCGGCGACCCGCTGATGATCCTGCTGCTCAACGACCCGGACCTGGTCCCCGTCGACAGCTTCGCGTCGCTGCCGCTGACCATCGACTTCGGGCCGGTCCTCGGCTCGATGGTCGCCCGCACCGGCTGGAACCCCGGCCCCAACCGGTCCGACGTCGTCGTCGAGATGAAGGGCGGCGGCTACCACTTCGGCAACCACCAGCACGCCGATGCGGGCAGCTTCCAGATCTACTGGCGCGGCCTGCAGGCGGTCGACCTGGGCCAATACCGCTTCTACGGCACGCCCTACGACTCGGGCTTCTGCAAGCGCTCGGTATCCCACAGCATGTTCTTCGTGGTCGACCCGGCGGAGCGCTTCCCGGGCACCGCCGCCAACGACGGCGGCGCGCGCTCGGTGCGCAGCTGCCCGGTGACGCCCGGCCAGGCCACCGGCGACCCCATGTTTGCCAACGGCACGAAGCTCGCGGCCGACGCCGGGCCCTCGCCGCGGCGGCCGTTCTTCAGCTGCCTCTCGGTCGACCTGACCTCCGCCTACAGCGCCAAGGTCAAGCGCTTCGTCCGGACCTTCTGCTTCCTCAACCTCGACCACCCCGACACCCCGGCGGCGCTGATCATCCTGGACACCGTCACGGCGGCCGACCCCGGGTTCAGGAAAATCTGGCAGGTCAACACGCTCAATCCGCCCACCCCCATCGAGGACGGCGTCGCCCTGCACAACCAAGCCCTCGGGCAGGCCGGCCGCGTCGACGTGCACATGCTGCGCCCGCCGGCCGGCGACCGCGAGGTCCAGGTCCTCAGCGGCGCCGATGCCAACAGCGTCTTCGGCACGGCCTTCACGCCGCCGTCGCCCGAACGCCCGGAGGCCAACGGCCACCGCATCATGGTCTCCACCCGGACGCCCCGCGAGCGCGACGTGTTCCTGCATGCCATGGTGATGAGCGCAGAGGAGACCGCCGCGGCGCCGGTGACGGTCCGCGAGGACGGGCACACGTTCGCCGTGGCCATCGCCGACCGCGTGGTGGTCCTCAACCAGACCGACGAGCTGCTGGACCGGCCGCTGGCGGTCACCGTCGCCGGCACCGGCCCGGCGCAGCTGCTGCTGACGGGCCTGCGCCCGGGCGCATGGGCCATCCGCTCCCAGGATGACCGCGTGCGCTTCAACGCCACCGCCGCCGCCGGGCGCAACACCGCCTTCTTCGTGGTGCCACCCGGCGACTACGCGGTCCAGCCGGAGCCCCTGCCCGGCGCCGCGCACTACCAGGCCCCCGCCGGCTTCATGCCCGCCCCGTCGCCGCCGCTGGACGGTTAGCCCGACTTCGTCACTTCCCCGGATCATCCGCCCCGCCCCACGGCCAGTGCCCCGCCACCCGGCCGTCCCGGTCTCTTCCCCCGCCCCGCGCGCTGCGACAAACTCGCATACGTATACCTAACTGTTGCTCTCCGGGTCCCCGCGGCCGCCGGTGCCCGGCCCCGTTCCGCGCGCTGCGACAAAGTCGCATACGTATACCTAACTGTTGTTCTCCGGGTCCCCGCGGCCGCCGGTGCCCGGCCCCGTTCCGCGCGCTGCGACAAAGTCGTATACGCATGCGAATTTGTTGCGACCTTCCGCAGGCCGCCACCGAGAATGGGTGGCCGACCTGTGGGCAGGGAACCCCGGAAACCCTTGATCCGCAAGGAACCGCCTGTCAGAAGTGACGAAGTCGTGGTAGATCGCCCCGGCGTCACGGTGTGGCGGCGGCGCCCCCGTTGGGGGCCGGCGGCTGCGCGGCGCCCGCCGTGCCCGGTCGGAACCTCCGCCTGCCGAAGCCCGGCCCGCTCCAGTCGACACGGCAGGCGGCCGCGCCCTCGTCGTGTGCGTAGCCGATCCTGACCGGATAGGCCCGGCCGCCCCTGAGGTCGATCGTCCCCGCGGCCTCGCCGCGCCCGCCGCCCGCCTTTTTGATCACCACGGCCCCGTCGACCGCGAGCTCGAACGCGCCGTCGCAGTCGGCTGCAAACGTGAACGGGCCCGAGGCGGGGGCGACGAAGCGGCCGGTCCAGCGGATCGAGAAGTGGTCGCGCCCGATCCCCGCGGAGGCATCGGGCGATCCGTGGCCCGGCTCGTCGCCGAGGTCGAAGTCGATCCACGGCGTGACCGATGTCTTCTTGGGGGAGGCGAAGCGGCCCTCGAAGTACTCGACCGTGAAGAGGCTCGCCTCGAGCGCGGCAAAGGCGGTGTCGCCTAGCAGCGCCCTGACTTCACCGACGTCCCACGGGTGGCCGTCGGGGTAGATCACCCCGTGAAACGGCGTGGCCGGCTCGTCCGGTCCGTCCGGGTGGCCCCACGGATGGCGGCAGTTGTCGCGCCCGATCATCAGCTCCCATACCACGAAGCCGTTCTGGTTTCCCGCGAGGTCGCGAATGCAGGCCTGCATGGGGGCCGCGGGGCGGTTGAGGGTTTCCGTGCAGAGATGTTCCGGGCCGCCCCCGGCGTTCGGGAGGGGCTGCCCGGCGGCGGCGGCGTAGGAGTGGCAGGTCGGGAAGTCGGAATACTGCGGCCCGTAGAACCCGCCCCCGGTGGCGGTGACGGGGATGCGCGTGCCCGTGGCCTTGACCCACTCGCGGGTCCAGCCCAGCAGGCGGTTGATGTTGGCGTCGGCGTCGCTGGTCCGGTAGCGCTCCCTGGCGCCCATGGCCTCGTTGTAGAGCTGCCAGAAGGAGATCCTCGGGTCGTCCTTGAAACGGGCGGCAATGCCGCGGACGTAGTCCCCGAAGCGCTCGCGGTGGGCGGTCATTTCCGCCGCGTCATCACGGATGCGGTGCGAGGGGTTCGTCATCATCTGGGAGTTGTGGCGGCCGGGGACGGGGGCTGCGAAGGTCAACGCCGGCTCGACGTGGCCGCAGTCGTCCCAGAAGATGAGGTTCGTCTTCAGCCCGTGCCCCGCTGCGCGGCCGAGGAAGTCGTCGATCTTCCTCAGGTAGTCCTCGCGGTCGTGGTCCCACACGATCCAGTGCAGGTAGGCCTGGACCATGTTGAAGCCGTAGAGCGCGGCGAGCGCCAGCTCGCGGTCGAGGGTTGCCGTGCGGTTCCAGTAGTCGTGCCACATCTCGACGGCGTTCACGGCGTCCGAACGCACGTAGACTGCCCCCCGCACCCATGACCAGTCGGTGCGCAGCGGCGGCTCCGGCGTGGCGCGGGTGGTGGAGATGGCGAAGTTGTCGAACCGGCCGCCTCCGGGGTGGTCCTTGAACAGCCCGACGCGGCCCGGGCGGCTGCAACGGTCATCGAACTCCCTGAGCACCGGCGTCCCCATGTCTTCGTAGTAGACGTAGATATGGTTTCCGGCGCATGCCACCCTCAGGCGCCGCGGCAGCCCCGAGCGGCAACCCATGACTTTCGATTCTTGGAGGAGCTTCCACCCGTCGCCGTCGATGCGGAAGAGCTGGAGGACCGGGCGTTCCCATGGGCCGTGTTCGGGGTGGGTTGCCTTCTCCACGTCGCGCAGGCAGGCGGCATAGCCCCTGAAGTCACCGCTGATCCGGAAGAGGAGCCCGGAGGCGGCGAACGGCGCGTCGTGTTCATAGGCGACGTCGGCCTCCACCACGCCGTCGAGGAACTCCTCCTTGTCCCGGAACAGCGTGGAGAAACCGGCGCCGGCCGTCAGCGCGCCGCCGGTTACGCTCCAGGTGCCCTCCTTCACCTGCCATCCGGCAAGCCCGGCGGCATCGAAGCCGTCGCGAACGACCTCGTTCCCCAAGGCAGCCTGCGCGCCCGCAACGGCAAGCGCAACGAGCAGCCCGGCCGCGCCCGCCTGGGCGCGCCCCGCAAGCGTGGGTTGCATGCCGGGTTCAGGCCCGCTGGAAAACTGTTGGAACATGATCGGAAGGCGGCACTGGACCCGGTTTGCCGGCGCGACCTGTCTGCAGGCGGCACCCGGTGACGGGGATTGTAATCCCGGGGCCCCGGCGAGCCGCCCGCCGCCGACGGGTGTGCGGCCGGAACGATAGTCGCCGGGCAGGCGGGTGCTCAAATCAAATTGAGGCTCGATCGGCCCCACCGCCCCCCGTGTTCGCGTGATGGCGGGAAGCTTGCCGCACGGCTAGCATCCGGCTCGCAAGGGCAGCACACCCCCCAGGCTGCAGGCGTCGGGAATGTTTCCCGGCGCCTGTGGTCTTTCGGGACGCAGCCCGTCGGCCGGGCGGCCCCGCTCAAGCGCCCGCGGCGCCCGCCGGTCAGGTCCCGTGCGAAACACCCGGCACCCTGGCGCCGTTAAGCACTGAAATGCGCAACAACATGACGGAAAGGACGATGAAGCATGCCGGGACGGTCGGCCTTGTCGCGGCCCTTGCGGCGATCCCGCTGCAGGCGCAGGTCAGCCTGCTTCCGGGAGGGCGGTTTGAGACCGGTGACGGGGCTCCGGCGGGTTGGAGCCTGGACCGGGAGCCCGGCGAATGGCTGCGGAGCGGCGGGGTGAGCGGCAGCGCGTGCGTGGCGGTGAGCGGCGACGGCACGACCGACAACGCATGGCTTTCGGGCGCGGTTGAGTTCCGGGCGAACCAACTCTACCGGCTTTCGTTCATGGCGCGCGCGGAGGAGGCGAGCGGCGTGACGGCGGTCAGCGGCCCGTCGTTCGCAAATGTCGACATCGGCGTGCCGGGCGGGGAGTGGCGCCCCTACGAGCACGTGTTTGCGGCGCCGCTGGGCAAGGAGCAACTCACGGCGCCGGTGCGTCTCGGCCAGTGGCAACTCAAGGGGCGCGTGATGTTCGATGATGTGCGGCTCGTGCCGGTGCAGGCGGTCCACACGCCGTGCGGTGAGGCCGCGCTGGGCGCGGGGGAGCGGCGGGAGGGGAGCCGCTACCGGTTCGAGGCGCCGCTTGCGGGCGAGGGCAGGAACCACAGCCGCCCGCTGGTGGGATCCACCGCTGGCTTCAACACCGACCGCTGGTGTTTCAGCGACGGGGCCGCGGTCACCTATCGGCACGACGGCACCGGCCAGCCGCTGCTCAATGGGGCGGTCGAGGTGAACAGCGCCTATCATGTGTCCGGGCGCCTGGCCATCGAGGCGTCGCCGGACGGCAGGGAGTGGCAGCAGGTGGGTCAGCTCGCCGGCCGCGGCACGGTGAAGGTCGCGCTGCCTGCCGCCCTGTTTCCGGCGGAAACGGTCTTCGTGCGGCTGCGCGGCGCGGAGCCGCCCTGCAACCTGCAGGTCCACGGCTACCGCTTCGAGGGCGACGTGGGGGGCGAGCCCGCCACGCTAACCGGGTCGACGCGCTACATCGAGGTGGAGTCCCGCACCCCGGACGTGCAGGTGCAGGTCCGAGGCATGGGCGAGGCGCTGCCGGGCCGCGCCAACCGGGTCGACCTGCGGGTGCGGAATGCGACCGGCGCGCCGCTGCAAACGCAGGCCCGCGTGACCTTCTCGCGACCGGGCGAGGCGCCGCGCACAAGCACGGTGGACGTGAGCGTTCCCGACGCCGGCCCGCACGACGTGCAGGTCCCCTACGCGGCCCCGGGCGTCGGCGTGTGGCAGATGGCGGTTGAGCTGGGCGACGCGTTTGCCGCGCGCGGTTCGGTCCGCGTGCCGGACTTTTATGACGACGGCTACGGCGAACTGCTGCCGTCCGGCGATGCGAGGCTGACCCTGTGGCGCGCGGCGTCGGGCTGGAAGATTCCGGAGCACCGCGCGCTGCCGCGCCGGCGCGCGGACGCGTTGTCGCTGCGGCTGGCCGCCAACGAGATGGAGGCGGTGCAACTGGTGCTCGCGCCCAGCGTCCCGCTCACGGATGTGAACGTGACGGTGTCCGAGCTGCGCTGCGGCGCCCACACGCTGCCGGCCGACCACGTCAAGGTGTGGCGGGTCGGCTACGTGCCGGTGGAGCGCATGACCGACCGCACCGGCGCGCTCGCCAACTGGCCGGACCCGCTGCTGCCGCAGACCGCCCGGACGACCTTGGCCGCCGGGCGCCAGCAGCCCTATTGGATCCGGGTCAAGGCGCCCCGCCAGGCCCCGCCCGGCATCTATCACGGCACGGTGACGGTGCACGCCGGCGAGGTGAGCGCGTCGGTTGGACTGGACGTCGAGGTCTACGGCTTCGAGCTGCCGGACACGCTGACCTGCGAGACCGCGTTCGGATTCAACCCCTCGACCGTGTGGCGCTACCACGGGGTCCGCGAGCCGGAACAGCGCCGCGCGGTGCTCGATGCCTACCTGCGCGCGCTCGGCGAACACGGCATTTCGATCTACGACGCCGCGCCGATGGACGGCTGGAGCGTGGACTGGAAAGGCATCAACCGGTGGCAGGGCGGACGCCTCGTGACCGATGTGAAGGCCGAGGGCCGCGGGGCGCTGCAGCTGGTCGACGACAGCGCGGAGCGCAATGTCTCCGCGGGATACCCCGATGCGGTGGCGCTGCCGGAAAAGGGGCTCCGGATCGCGTTCATGCACCGCACCGATGCCCCGCACCCGTTCCTGTTTTCCATCAACTACCTGAAGGCCGACGGCAGCTGGATGCCGGGGTGCAACACCGACATCGCCGTGGACGGCACGCCGGAGTGGCGGCGGTTCGAAACCGTGCATGCCGACTATCCGGGGGACGCCGTGGCCTGCCGCTTCACGATCCATGCCGCCGGCTATCAGGAACCCGGCGCGGCAACCGGCACGCTGTGGGTCGACGCGCTCGCGGTGACCGATGCCGCGACCGGCAAGGGACTGGTCGAGGGCGGCGCGTTCGAGCCGCCCGACATGGCCGCCGTCGAGCCGGTCTTCGATTGGACGCGGTGGGATGCCGCGATGGAGCGCGCGTTCGAGGTCTATCGCTTCAACACCTTCTCGATGCATGTCGACGGGCTGGGCGGCGGGACCTACCACGAACGGCATGAGCCGACGTTCATGGGATATCCCGAAAGCGCGCCCGAGTACGATGTGCTGCTGGGCAAGTACCTGCGCGGCATCGATGCGCACCTCAGGGAGAAGGGCTGGCTGGACAAGGCGTTCGTCTACTGGTTCGACGAGCCCGACCCCAAGGACTACGCGTTCGTGATGAACGGGTTCGCGAAGCTCAAGCGCCATGCCCCCGGCCTGCGCCGCATGCTCACCGAGCAGGTGGAAGGGGAACTGGTCGGCGGCCCGAACCTCTGGTGCCCGCTCACGCCGTCGCTCAACGCCCCGGGACTGGAGGAGCGCCGCGCGGCGGGCGACCAGTTCTGGTGGTACGTCTGCTGCGGGCCGGTCGCGCCCTACGCCACCGAGTTCATCGACCACCCCGGCACCGAGATGCGCGTGTGGCTGTGGCAGACATGGGCCGAACGCGTGACCGGCATCCTGATCTGGGAAACCGTCTACTGGACCAGCGACACCGCCTATCCGGACCCGGACCGGCCCCAGAACCCATACCTCGACCCGATGAGCTGGGTGTCCGGCTACGGCGTGGCGCCGGGCACCAAACAGCCGTGGGGCAACGGCGACGGACGCTTCCTCTACCCGCCCCCCGCGGCCGCGGACGGACGGCCGCCCGCCCCGGTGCTCGACCCCCCGGTGGTCAGCTGCCGCCTCGCCACGCTGCGCGACGGGCTCGAGGACTACGAGTACTTCGTGATCCTGAAGCGCCTGCTCGACGAGCACGGCGCAACCCTCGCGCCGCGCGAACGCGAGGATGCCGCAGCCCTGCTGGCCGTGCCGCCCGACGTCTCCGCCAGCCTGACCAGCTTCACCGGCGACCCCGCCCCGCTCGAGGCCCACCGAGACAAGCTGGCACGGGCGATCGCAACGCTGCGCAGGCGCTGAACCGCAGGCGCCAGCCCGATCCCACCCCGCACCAAGGCCCGGGCCGCATGCCGGTGTGGCGCCGCACGCGCGCCTGCCGATCGCCCCGCCGGCAAGTGGCTGTTAGCCTGAGAGGGAAAATGCCGAACCACGGATTTCGCGGATTTTGCGGATTTCGGAGTGGCTTGGTTTCCCTCGCCGGTTCACCTGCCGGATGAATCCGCCATCCATCGTAACTCATTCAACATCCGTGCAACCCATGTAATCCGTGGTTTTCATTCCCGGATCCAGGGTTAGACCCCGGGGGCGCGCCCCGCGTCCGGCGTGCGGGCACCGGGGGCCGGCCCGTTGGTTCCCGGGCTCACTTGGGCGCGCGGAGGGAGACCTGGCCGTTGGGCCGGATGTCGACCGGCAGGATGCACGGCCGCTCGTTGATCGGCCCGTTGAAGATGGTGGACCACCACTTGTCTTGCTTGTCGCGGAAGAACATGTTGTGGCCGCCGAACGGGATGGCCGGGTAGCGGGCGCCGTAGGGGCCGTAGAGTTTCTTCGAGGTGGCGATCCAACAGGTGTACTTGCCGCCGTCGTAGTGATCGGAGCCGGAGAGGATGTAGGTGTCGCCGATCTTGACCAGGAACGCGCCCTCGTAGCCGATGTGGTCGAACGAGTCCGGGCCGTGGATCATCCGGCACAGGTTGGAATGATGCGCGGGGTCCGGGTCCGGCACGCCGAGCGTCAGTTTCCGCATCGGTTCGGCCGGGCCGGTCAGGTCGGGCTTGAGCTTGCGGATCTTGCCGCAGTGCCAGACGAAGTACAGCGAGCCGTCGTCATCCTCGAACAGCGAGGCGTCGATCTCGTCTCCCAGGCGCTCGTTGGGCGAGACATCGACGTAGGGGCCTTCCGGCTTGCCGGTCGTGCTCCTGAGCAGGCCGCTGCCGCAGTTCTCGAAGTGGTCGCCCACTTGCCATCCCGGCATGCTGTAGGTCAGCCAGAAGGTGCCCTTCTTGTGATGGATCTCCGGCGCCCAGAGCGGCTTGCCGGCCTCCAGATAGGGCTTGTGCCATGGGCTGTCGCCGTAGCGCCACACCGTGCCGAGGGGTTCCCACTTCACCAGGTCCCTGGATTTCCAGACCCGGATGCCATTCGCATTGTTGAATGCCCAGAACGGCTCGCTGGTGCCGGTCAGGTAATACGTCCCGTCGGGTGCAAGGCAGATCGACGGGTCACGCAACGGCTCGTCGAACAGCCGCCGAACCGAGGACTCGAGATCCTTGTCTGAGATGGACAGCTTCGGCGGCGGCAGGGCGGCGGAGCCCGGCCCGGCGGGCGGGCGGGCCTGCCCGGCGGGCGCGGCGGGTTCGCCGGCAGCGGTCAAGGGGAAAAGGACGACCAGCGCCGCGCGGAACACCGCGGCGCCCATCCGGAGGATTCGCTGGTTCACGACCGCATGAAACGCAGCTCACGGCGGGGTTGTTTCCGGAATTCGACCGCCTCGTAGCCGCAGGAAGGCGCCGGATACCCTGGCGCACGGGGTCCTTCCAGCCCGGCGCCGGGCCGGCATGAGCCCTTGCCTTGTGGGCGCTGATCCTCGCTATCTTCGCCTGGTTCGAGAACAAGGGCCTGTAGCGGGAGTCCTCCGGCGCCGGCTCCAGGAAAGATCCGCGGCGACCGCTCCCCAGCCAATCAATCGGCATCAAAGGGGGAATTCACTATCGGCCGATCCGGATCGCGATGGTCGTGACAACCTGGAAGAGTATGCGGCGGGGACCGATCCCATGCTGCCGGAGTTGCCGACCGCCGCCATGGGAATGCCGGGAACACCACCGCTGCCGTCCATCGGGAGCAACGCGTGGGGCTGGCCGGAACTCAGGGCCCGCCACCAGCGCCCCAAGGAGCTTGCGGCGGGGAAGCTGGACGTGGTTCTCGAACGGTCCACGGACATGAGCAACTGGAGCCCGGTCGAGCACGCGCCGTCGATCTCCTGGAATCCCGACCACCCCGGCTGGGAAACCCTGGACTGGACCAGGACCTTGAAGGTCCCGGGGTTCGTGTCAGACCCAAGCGATCCGCCGGCGGCGTATTACAGGTTTCGGTTGGTCTACACGCCGTAACGGGTTCCTCCGCCTTTCCCTGCGGTCGACCGGCCGCCGTCACCGGCCACGCGCCCGTTCTTCCCCCGACGATCCCGCCGCATTTGCGCGATTTTTCGTTTTTTTCCCCTATCCCCATATTTGTCCCACCCCCCTTGGCAAGGTGGCGCCATGTTCATGCCGGCCCTCTTCCCGCACCCCGCATCCGCGGGGTAGCCGAAGGATCGCAGGCGTGTCCGGACGGCGGGCAAACCCACTCCCCTCCGACCCGCCCCGGGCACGCCTGCACCCCCGGTCCGCACCAGCCCCAGCCCGTGATTCACCCGATGCCCAAGCCACAGGCCCGCAAGCCCCACCCCGACCACGCCCCCCTCGCCGCCGTGCTCGAGCAGTTGGTCGCGCCCGCCTGCGCCCACGAGCAACTCCCCCTCACCGCCGATCCGTCCGGCTTCGAACCGGTCGCGCCGGACGGCGACACGCCGTCGATGAACGCCTGGCTGCGCGGGCTGGCATTCCACCGCGCCGGCGACTACCAACTGGCGTCCGAGGCGTTCGGCCGCTACTTTGGCCGCTGGCCCGGCGACCTGATGGGCGCGGCCGCCACCGAGGTGCTCAAGCCGGGACCGGAATGAGTCCCGCGCAGGACGGCTTGCCCAATCCGCCCCCAACCCCTCTCATCCACCCATGCCCGCGAGCGTCACGTTCCTCCACACCGCCGACTGGCAGCTCGGCAAGCCGTTCGCCCGGGTGACCGACGTCGCCAAGCGCTCCGCGCTCCAAGCCGAGCGCCTCGCGTGCATCTGCCGCATCGCCGCCGAAGCCCGCAGCCGGCAGGCCGCCTTCGTGCTGGTGGCCGGCGACCTGTTCGACAGCCCCAGCCCGGTCAACGCCACCGTCGCCGGCGCCTGCGAGGCGATCGGCGCGATCGAGGTGCCGGTGCTGGTCATCCCGGGCAACCACGACCACGGCGGCCCCGGCAGCCTGTGGCAGCAACCGTTCTTCACCCGCCAGCGCGAGCAGCTCGCCCCGAACCTGCGGGTCCTGCTCGCGCCGGAACCGGCGCTCCTCGAGCAGGCCGTCATCTTCCCCGCACCCCTGCTGCGCCGCGCGGATGCCGCCGACCCCACCGCGTGGATCCGCACCGCGTTCGACCGGCCGGACCTCCCGCCGGACGTCCCGCGCATCGTGCTGGCCCACGGCAGCGTCCAGGGGTTCGAGGCCGCCGCCGACGACGAGGACGAGGAACCCCGGGCCACTAACAGGATCGACCTCGCCCGCCTGCCGGACCCCGGGATCGACTACATCGCCCTCGGCGACTGGCACGGCACCAAACAGGTCTCCCCCAAGGCGTGGTACTCCGGCACCCCGGAGACCGATCGCTTCCCGAAGGGCCCCGACCACGACCCCGGCCACGTCCTGGTCGTGCAGGCCACCCGCGGCCAGCCGCCGCAGGTCCACCAGTGCCGCACCGGCCGCCTGCAGTGGGACGTGGCCGCCCGCCGGTTCACCGACGACCAGGACCTCGACGCCTTCCGCGCCGATCTCGACGCGCGGATCAGCGGCCGGGGGCGGGACAGCCTGCTGCGGCTCACGCTCGACGGCAGCCTCGGCCTCGCCGCCTCCCGGCGGCTGGCCGACTACCTCGCGGGCCTCGATGCCCTGATGCTCCGGCTGAAGCTCGAGGACCGGGTGGCGATCGCGCCCACCCCGGACGAGGTGCGCGCCCTCGCCGAGCGCCCGGGAGACCCCCTCATCAGCTCGGTCGCCCGCCGCCTGTTGGAACCGGCCGGCGCCGGCGCCGACGCGGAGGTCGCCCGGCTCGCGCTGCGCGAACTCCACGCTGCCCTTCCCTGACCCCTGCCCGCCGCCACCCCGATGCGCCTGCGCTCGCTGACCGTCCGAAACTACCGCCTCCACGGCCACCTCAGCCTGGAGTTCGACCCCTCGCGCAACCTCATCGGCGGGCCTAACGAAAGCGGCAAGAGCACGCTCGCCGAGGCGATCCACCGCGCCCTGTTCCTGCGCCATCGGTGCGTCGGCGAGGCCCGGCAGGCGATGGTCTCGGACGTTCACAACGGCCACCCCGAGGTGCAGCTCGTGTTCGAGGCCGCCGGCCGCACGTGGACGCTCGACAAGCGGTTCTCGGGCGCAAACGGAACCGCCCGCCTGGCCGCCGCCGATGGCGCCACGCTGCACGGCGACGCCGCGGAGGAGAAACTGGCGGAGCTGACCGGCAACCAGGCGGGCGCCGTGGGCAAGCTCAGCCAGCTCGCCGGCCAGTGGCCCCACCTTTGGGTGTGGCAGGGCACCGCCGGCACCGACGCCAGCGTCCACGCCGCCTCCCGCAGGGACGAGCTGGTCCAGCGCCTGCAGCAGGATGGGCTGGCCGCCGTGATGCAGTCGGAAACCGACGAGCGGGTCCGCGAGGCGATCCGCGGCGCACACGACGAGCTGTTCACACGGACCGGGAACGTCAGGGCCGGCTCGACGCTCGACGTCTCCGCCAGGGAGCTCGATCGGACCGCGGCCGCCCTCGCCGCCGCGACCGCGCAGCTGCAGCGCCTGGAGCAGGCCGCCGCCGAGCAGGAAGCTGCCCATGGGATCATCGCCGGGGTGGCGGTCGTGCTGCCCGGGCTGCGCGCGGAGCTGGCCGCGGTCGGCAGCGCGCTCGACCGGGTGCGGGACCTGCGGTTCCGCGCGGCAACCGAGAACGACCGGCTCGCCGCCGCCACCGCCGCCCGCCAGCGGGTCGCCGAGGCCGACCGCCAGATCCAGACCCTGGCCGCCCAGGCCGCCGCCGCCCGCGCCGAACTCCAGCCCGCCGAACAGCAACTGGCCCTGCTCGCCCAACGGGAATCCGCCGCGCGCAACGACGCCGAGGCCGCCGAAAGCGCGTGGCGCGCCGCCACCGACGCCGGGCGCCGGGCGCGCCAGCACCATGACCTCGTCCGCGCCTGGGTCACCCGCTTCGAGAAAGCCATCGTTAGGGACCAGCTGCAGCAACGCGCCCGCGAGGCCACCGTGCTCGAGCAGTCGGTGGCCGCGGAGCGCGAGGCGCTCGCCGCCCTCCCGCCGGTCGACGCCGCCGTGCTCGAGCAGCTCCGCGACGTGCATGCCCGGCTCGGCCGCGCCGAGGCCGCGCTGGACGCCATCGCCGCCAGGATCGAGCTGGTCGCTTCCGACCAGCCGGTCCTGTTGGACGGCACCGCCCTCGACCAAGGCCAGCCGCGGGTGATCACCGGCGCCGCCGAGCTGGCCGTCGGCCCGGCCACCGTGGTGCGCATCCACCCGGGCGGCGGCGAATCGCTCGCCGAGGCCCGCGGCAACGCCGGGCAGCTCCGCCAGCAGCTTGCCGCCATGCTCGAACAGGCCGGCGTCCCCGGTCTAACCGAGGCGGCCGGGGTCGCCGCCCGCAGGCAGGCGATCGAGCAGCGCATCCGCGACACCCGGGCGCGGCTCGACGCGCTCGATGCCCGGAGCCTCCCGGACGGGCTCGCCGCCGCCAACGAGGAGCTGGCCGCCGCCACCGCGGCCGCCGAACGGTGCCGCGCCGCACTGCCAGAAGCGGACGGGCCGACCGAGCCCGGGAACCTGGCGCAGGCGCGCGGGCAGGTGCAGGCGGCCGCCGCCGGGCTGCAGCGCGCGGAGGGCGCGGAGACCGGCCTGCAGGCGGAAGCGGTTGCCCGCCGCGGCAGCCACCGGCAGGCGGAGAGCGCCCTCAGGGCGCAGCAGGAGGCGGTGGATACCGGGCGCAACCGGACCCTCCAGCTCGACGCCGCGGTGGGCGCCCTCGAGCAGAGCCACGGCGACGCCGCGGCGCGCCGGCAGGCGCTTGCCGCGGCGGCCGCGGCCGAGGAGGCCGCCAAGGCATCGGCCGCCGCGGTCGCCGCCGAGATCGCGGCCCTCAACCCCGAGGGGCTCGAGAACGAGCGCACGCGGCTCGCGCGCGTCATCGGGCAGCAGGAAGCCAACCGGCTCGATGCCGAGAACCGCCGCGCCGCAGCCCAGGCCCTCCTCAGCCTCGACGGCTCCGCCGATCCCGAGGCGGACCTGCGCGAGGCCGCCGCGCGCCATGCCGGCGCACAGGAGGCGCACGCCCGCGAGCAGCGCCGCGCGGACGCCATCGCGCTCGTCCACCGACTGTTCGCCGAGTCCCAGGCCGACATCGACCGCAGCTTCACCCAGCCGATCGCCGACCGGATCGCGGGCTACCTCGAGTGCGTCTTCGGGCCCGGCACCCGCGTGGACGTCGACCTGGCACCCACCGGCCGGTCCGCACTCAGCCTCCACCGCCCGGACACCCCGGCCTGCCCCTTCGAGGGGCTCGGCGGCGGCGCCAAGGAACAGGTCGCCGCCGCCGTGCGCCTCGCCGTGGCCGAGATCCTCGCCGCCAACCACGACGGTTGCCTGCCGATCGTGTTCGACGACGCCTTCGCCTATGCCGACCCCGTCCGCGTCCAGGCGCTCCAGCGCATGCTCGACCTCGCCGCCCTCCGCGGTTTGCAGGTCATCGTCCTCTCCTGCACCCCCGCTGACTACCTCGGCCTCGGCGCCAGGGAACACCGGCTCGCCACCCCATCCCCACACCCCTCCACCACGCCCGCCGCCGGCGACGCGCGGCACGACGTGGCGGAAAACCCGCCGCCGCACCCCGCCGCCGGCCCGCGCGTTCTAACGGATGAGCCGGCCGCCGCCGCGCCGCGCGATCCAACCGAACCGCCGCCGCCGCCCGCCGCGCCACCCGACCCAGCGGCCCCTCCGCCGCCGCCCGCCGGCGGCCTCGAGCCGGCGTTCCTCGCCGCCCTCCGCGCGCTCGGCGGCAAGGCGGGCAACCAGGCGCTGCGCTCCGCCCTCGGGTGGAGCGAGGCCGGCTACGACGCCGTCAAGCGGGCGCTCGTCGCGCGCCGGCTCGTCATCCCCGGCAAGGGCCGCGGCGGCTCGGTCAGCCTGCCGCCGGGCGCCTGAGGGCGACCGCAGGCGCCGCGCAATCCAGCGGCCCCTCCGCCGCCCGCCGAACCAGACAAGTGCATCCGCGGCAGCCCCTGGGAGCGCGGAATTCATTCCGCACGTCGTGGGCGGGCGGCTGGTCCGACGCTGCGTGCGCCCAGCCGCCGGGCACGATCCATGGCCGGCGGGCGGACTGAAGTCCGCGCTCCCAGGGTGCCGTTCGGGCCTGCGCATGCGCGGCCCATCGGCCTGCCGGCGCGAACCGGCGCCACGCCGTTTGGCGGGGACAGCAACTGTCTGGGGCCTCCGGCTTGCAGGGTCGGGAATCCCGGGGGGAGCGCGGCAATCAGCCGGTGCCGCGAGCCACCGGAACCTTGAGTTCCGGGTGCGCCGGCCCATGATCCCGGCCATGACCATGCCGCTCCGGTGCCCCGCCAGCGGGTGCGGGGCGGCGGCTTGTCTGTTAGAACGCCCGGCGCCGGCCGGGCTGGTGCCCGGGCGGCCGGCTCCGGCGGTGGCGCTGGTCAGCCCGGGGCCGCGGCCCGAGCCACGCTGATGCCTGAGGCGATTCCCAGCGTGAACCCGTTCCGCCGCCAGCCGCGGCCCCGCGGCTGGTCGCACTGGCTGCCCGGGATTGCGACGCTGCGCGGCTACCAGCCGGCGTGGCTGCTCAGGGACGCCGCCGCCGGGGTGGTGCTCACCGCGGTGCTGGTGCCCGTGGGCATGGGCTACGCCGCGGCCGCCGGCCTGCCCCCGATCCACGGCCTCTATGCGACGATCATCCCGCTGCTTGCCTACGCGCTGTTCGGGCCGAGCCGGATCCTCGTGCTGGGGCCGGATTCGGCGCTCGCCGGCCTGATCGCGGCGACCGTGCTGCCGCTCGCCGCCGGCTCCCCGGAGCGCGCGGTGGCGTTCGCCGGCATGTTGTCGCTGCTCGCCGGCGGCCTGTGCATCGCCGCCGGCCTGTGCCGGCTCGGGTTCATCACCGACCTGCTCTCGAAGCCGATCCGCTACGGCTACCTCAACGGGATCGTCCTCACCGTGCTGGTCAGCCAGTTGCCCAAGGTGCTCGGCTTGCCGGCCGTCGATGGACACCTCCTGCGGCAGGCCGGCGGGATCGCCCGCGGCCTTGCCGAGGGGCGCGCCAACCCGGCGACCTGCGCGCTCGGCGGCGCCTGCCTGCTCGTGATCCTTGCCTGCAAGCGCTGGCTCCCGAGGGCCCCCGGCGTGCTCCTCGCGGTGGCCGGCGCCACCGCCGTCGCCGCCCACTTCAACCTCGCCGCATCCGCCGGCGTGGCCGTCGTCGGGCCGCTCCCGCAGGGCCTGCCCGCGTTCCGCCTGCCCGACGTCTCGCTGGCCGATGCCGGCAGCCTGCTCGCCGCGGCGGCGGCCGTCGCGCTGCTCTCGTTCGCCGACACCAGCGTGCTGGCCCGCACCTTCGCCCTGCACGCCGGCCAGCCGACCGACGACAACCAGGAACTCATCGCCCTCGGCGTGGCCAACGTGGCCAGCGGCCTGTTCCAGGGCTTCGCGGTCAGCGGCAGCGCGTCGCGCACCCCGGTCGCCCGCTCCGCCGGCGCCCAGACCCAGCTCGCCGGCGTGGCCGGCGCCGCGTGCATCGCGCTGCTGCTGTTAGGAGCGCCCGCGCTGCTGCGCGACCTGCCGCACGCGGCCCTCGGCGCGGTGGTGATCGCCGCCTGCCTCGGGCTGGTGGAGGTGCGCGGGGTGGCGCGGATGTACCGGCTGCGGCGGGGCGAGTTCGCGCTCTCGGTGGCGTGCCTGCTGGGCGTTGCCCTGCTGGGGGTGGTGCCCGGGATCTTCCTCGCGGTCGGGCTGGCGCTGGCGGCGTTCGTCTGGCGGGCGTGGCGCCCCTACGACGCGGTGCTCGGGCGCGTCGCCGGGATCAAGGGCTGGCACGACATCTCGCGCCACCCCGCCGCCCGCCGCATCCCGGGGCTGGTGCTGTTCCGCTGGGACGCCCCGCTGTTCTTCGCCAACGCCCAGGTCTTCCACGAGCACGTGCTGCGCGCCGTGGCCACCGCCCCAACCCGCACCCGCTGGGTCGTGGTCGCCGCCGAGCCGGTCACCGACGTCGACACCACCGCCGCCGACATGCTGCTCGCGCTCGACGCGGAACTGACCGGCGAGGGGATGGATTTGTTCTTCGCCGAAATGAAGGGGCCCGTGAAGGACCGCCTCAAGCGCTACGGCCTGTTCGCCCAACTCGGCGCCGGCAACTTCTTCCCCACCATCGAACAGGCGATCGACTCCTACCTGGAACAACACCGGATCGAGTGGCCCGACCGCGACTGACGGTCTAACAGTCTCTCACGGGCCGGCCGCCGGTGCGGGTGCGGGAGCCGGGGCCGGGGCCGGAGCGGGTGCTGGCGCGGGCGCGGGCGCCGGCACGGGTGCCGGTTCCGGTTTCGATGTGCCGGCCGCGGCCTGGGCGGCGAGCTGGGCCTGGCGCGAGTAGTCGATCGACTCGCCGAGGATGCGGGCGGCTTCCTGTGGGGCGTGGAAGCCCATTGAGTTCTCGGCGTTGACGAAGTCGAGGCGCCACTGGGCCTTGCGGTGGAGGTCGAGTGCGGGCTGGAGCTGCTCGGCGGTGACGCCGGCGGCCTTGGCGGCGGCGATGGCGTCGAACATGGCGTTGATGGCGGCGCCGGCGCGGCTCATCAGCTGGTGGGTGCGGTCCTGGATGGCGGCGACGCGGGCCTCGAGTTCGGCCTCGGGGTAGGGGTGGCAGGTCTGGCAGGAGCGGGAGACGTTGAGCAGCGGGCTGCGCACCCAGTGGTCGGAGATCTTGGTTGCGCCCTCGCGCTTGTAGGGCATGTGGCAGTCGGCGCACGCCACGCCGCTGCGCGAGTGCACCCCCTGGCCCCACATCTCGAACTCCGGGTGCTGCGCCTTCAACACCGGGGTGCCGGTCTCGGCGTGGACGAAGTCGACGAACGCCGAGCCGTCGGGGAACTTGCGGGCGTCGTAGTCCGCCTCGATCTGTTCGACCTTGGTCCCCTTGTCCCACGGGAAGAACAGGGTGTCCTTGGGCCCGCAGTAGTACTCGACGTGGCACTGGGCGCACGCGAACGCGCGCATCTCCTGGCGGCTGGCGTCGGTGTTGGGGTCGTACGGCTGCCGGCGGTCGCCGCTGCGCCAGCGCTCGACGCTCGGCAGGTGCGGGGTGGGCGCGTCGCTGGCGGCGAGCGCCCGGATGCCGCGCACGAACCCCGGCCGGGTGACGCGCAGGGCCATGGTGTCCGGCGCGTGGCAGTCGACGCACGACACCGGGTGCGCCTCGCCGAGCTGGGCCGAGGGCGGCTGGTCGGCGGGCGTGCCGTCGGGCGTGGCCAGCATCGCGGCGTGCGCCTCCTGATAGGGGACGGTGCTCAGCTTCTCGAAGCCCTTGAACACGGCGTCCCACTCGAAGCCGCGCGCGTCGGCCAGCGTGCGGCCGTCCAGCTCGAGCCCGACGCGCCGCCACGTGGGCACCACCGAGGCGTGGCAGTGCAGGCACGCGCCCGGCTGGGGCCGCTCGGTGATGCGCTTCGAGTGCTCCTGGTCGTAGAGCATGTAGGCGTGGCCGCGGCGGTCGCGGAAGTCGAGCGCGAAGGCGTAGCCGAGGAACATCCGCTTGAGCCACGGGTCACGCTCGATCCGGGAGGCCGGCACCGCGCCCTCGGAGCCGCCGTAGCGGGTGCGGGTGACGTCCACGGTGCGCAGGTAGGCGTCGTGCTGGCGCGGCCAGTTCTTGCCCCATTGCGCGGGGTCGGTGGTGTTGTCGGTCACCTCGACCAGCCGCACGTAGGGGTTGAGGGCCTCGTTCTTGCGGTGGAACATCGTCGTCACCAGCAGCGCCAGGCCGAAGCTGGCGGCGGCCGCAACCGCCGCGGTGAGCACGAACCACTTGAGCTTCCACGTGCGGGCGGGCGGGGCGGCGGGCGGCTGCTGGGTCATGGCGGCGGGTGGTTCTAACGGGTTGGCGGTCAGTGGCGGGCGCCGTGGCCGGCGCCGCGGTGGCAGTGGACGCACTGCAGGTTGTCCTCGCCGACGCTGCGGCTGCCGGCGACCAGTTCGTGGACGAAGTCGCCGTGGCAGCGGATGCAGGCGTGCTGCAGGATGTCGGCGTTGCGCGGCTTGATCCGGATCGGGTCGTGGAAATCCATGAACGTGAACCCCTTCGAGTGCCAGAAGCCGTTGTCGGCCTTGGCGAGGTACTTCGGCACCAGGGCGTGGGGCAGGTGGCAGTCGACGCACACCGCGGCCTGGTGGTGGCCGCTCTTCTGCCACGAGTCGTAGTGGTCGTTCATGACGTGGCAGTTGGCGCACGCCCGCGGGTCGGTGGAGAAGTAGCTCAGCCCCTCGCCGTAGTCGAAGGCGAACAGGCCAAGCCCGCCCGCCATGCCGGCCAGCGCGGCGGCGGCCACCGCCACGGGCTTGCGCGGGATCGAGGGAAAGGCCTTCATCGCTCGGGTCCGGCAGCCAGCCCGCGGGAACACGGGGCGCGGCGGCGGTGTTCCTGCCTAGCAGGCCGGGCCCGGCAAGGCAAGCCCATTGGCCGCCCGGGCGGCCCCGGATCGCGGGCGGCCGGCGCGGGCGGGCGGCGGGCGGCGGGCGGCGGCGGCCCGGCGCGGGCGGGCGGCGGCGGCCCGGCGCGGGCGCGGCGTTGCATGATCGGGTCCGCGGCCCTAGCATGGTTGCCGGTTGCACAAGCAAGGCACGAACGGATCGACGGTGGCGGCGCGCGCGCGGCGGGCCCCGGGCGGGTTCGCGCTGGTGGTGACGATGGCGCTCGCCGTCCTGCTGATGGTCGTCGGGGTCGGGCTGTTGTCGCTCGCGGCGGTGACCCTGCGCGGTGCCGCGCTGGGCGGGGCCCGGGCGGAGGCCCGCGCCAACGCGCGCCTCGGGCTGCTGGTCGCGCTCAATGAACTCCAGCGCGACCTCGGCCCGGACCGGCGGGCATCGGCCACCGCGGCGGTGCTCGACGCCGACCCGGCGAGCCCGGAGCCGGACGGCGTGGGCCACCCGCACTGGACCGCGGTGTGGAGCACCGAGTGGCCGGGGACGCCGGCCGGCACGCCGTGGGCGCGCGACGACGGCAGCGGCGGCCTGCGCGACCGCCGCGGCCCGGCGTGGACCGGAAGCGGGCGCGCGGACGCGGTCGTCAACTACCTCGTCAGCGGCAACGAAGGCGGCCGGGCCGGGCGCGGCGAGGGCTTCCTCGACGCCCGGGACGCCGCACTCGACGCGGCGGACCGCATCCTGCTCGTCGGGCCGGGCAGCGTCGGGCCAGCGGGCGCGCAGGTGCCCGGCGAGGTGGTGGCCAAACGGGTCGCCGTCCGCCGCGACGACCGCCCCTGCGGGGCCTACGCCTACTGGGTGGGCGACCTCGGCGTGAAGGCGAACCTTGCCGTGGTCGACCGCCACCGCGACCGCGACCCCGGCCGCGGCGGCGGCCCGGAGGGGATCGAGCGGCTGCTCAACGCGCAGGACGCCGGCGACGAGTTCGTCGACCAGCTCGGCGCGCTCGACGACGCCGAGGCGCTGAAGTGCCCCAGCCAGCGCTCGGTGGCCCTCGGCCGGCAGGTCCGCGCCGCCGCCGCCAAGGCGCGGTTCCACGACATCACCACCAGCTCGCGCAGCGTGCTCGCCAACGCCCGCGACGGCGGCCTGCAGCGCGACCTGACGGCCTACCTGCAGACGACCCAGCGGAACGGCCGGATCGCGGCGTTGACCGTCGGCGGCAAGGTCGTCTCACCGGGCATCGAGGACGCCGACAGCCTCGTCGGCCCCCCGAACGCCGCGCGCGCGCGCGCGGAGGGGCTGGCGTGGACGCGCTGCCTCTATCGGGAAATCGCGCCGCGCTTCGGGCTGCTGCGCCACTGGGCGGGGCTCGGCCAGGCCTGCGCCTACGCGAGCCCCGACCACGCGATCGTGCCCCCCGCGCGGGTCGCCGACAACAGCGTGGTCTGGGAGATGATCAACGGCAGCAACGTCTACGACTACGCCAACCTCAACCCGGCGTCGTTCCTGCCCCACGACCAGGCCAACCTGACCCCGGTGATGGTCGAGGGCACCGTCTTCTACAACCTCGCCGCCTATCCGGAACGCGCCGGCCAGGCCGGCACCCGCTGGGTGCCGCGCCTGTGCCTCTACCCGCGCGTCGCGCTGTGGAACCCCTACAACGTCGAGCTGAAGCTCGGCCGGACGATCGCCCAGCTGTTCGTCAACGGCAACAAGCGGGTCCGCTTCACCATGGCCGGAAGCGGCTACCACGAGATGGACATCCCGTTCGGGCGGGGCTCGGGAGGCACCGGCGACAGGCACCCCGCACACTACCGCGGCACCGTCCTGTGGGCCCTGCCCGCGGTGACCATGGCCCCCGGCGAGACGCTGGTGTTCAGCCCGGTGCAGACCGCCGAGTACGCGATGGACCTGATCGCCCGCAACGCGCTCTCGCCAACCGTCGCGCCCGACGCCAGCCGCTACTTCTACAAGGACTACCGCGACCACATGCTCGACGCCCTGCCGCGGTCGTTCATCGAGTGGCCGGAAAGCGGCGTCCAGTCGGGCGCCGACAACTACGTGCTGGCCCTCAAGCACGCGAGCGGCGCGGCGTCCACCGACCGCGACTTCGACGACCTGCCGCTGATCGTCTACATCAACGCCGCACTGCAGGCCGGCGGCAGCGACGAGCTGCCGGTGCGCTGGAACAGCGCCAGCCCGGTGCCGGTCTATCAACTGTCGGGCCCGCGCGAGCTGCTCGGCGGCGGCGCGGTCCCGGACGTGCGCACCCGCGACGGGATCCGGCTGCGCTGGTGGCACGAGCACCCGTCGAACCTCGGTGGGTCGGGCCGCCTGCAGGCCCACCCGCGGCATTTCCAGTCGGCCCTGATCGCGGACTGGAACCCGCGCGCCGCCTACTTCTGCCGCACCCCGTGGGAGAACCTGACCAACCTGGCGCCGCACTTCTTCGGGGCCTACACCCGCGACCTGTTCGACCAGGCGGTGACGTGGGGCGCGATGCAGCCGCGCTACCACCAGGGCAGGATGACCGGCGCGCCGTTCTCCCCGCCGGCCGAGGGCCCGCGGGCGCTGGTCCTGTTCGAGGTGCCGCGCCGGGAACTGGGGATCCCGTCGCTGGCCTACCTGCGCCACCTCAAGCTCTCCGAGTTCGGCTGGCACCCGAGTTATGCGATCGGCAACTCCCGGGCCGACCCACGCGTCGGGCTGCAGACCACCAGCCCGGTGCTCCGCAGCCAGCGCGACCGGCAGTACAACGGTTGGAACAAGTACGCCTACGGCTGGGGGACCGGCGACCGCTGGGGCCACGGCGAGGAATACTGGGCCCAGCTCACCCGCGAGATCCTGTTCAACACCCCGCAGGACAACATCGTCGTCTACGACCTGTCCTTCGAGGCCAACTTCAACCTGTGGGACGACTTCTTCCTCTCCACCGGCACCCGGGAGCAGAAGGAGCGGTTCCTCGCCGACCCGCCCGCCAACGCCCTGCCTAACGGGCGGATCGGGCTCTTCGCGGGCGCCGCCGAGGCCGGGCGCGACGTCCATGACTTCCACCGCGCCGCGCTGCACCTCGCCCTCGAGGGCGGCTTCAACGTCCACTCGACCAGCAAGGAGGCGTGGAAGGCGCTCCTCGCCTCCACCGCCGACACCGGCTTCGCCGGCGGGGAAGGGGTGCCGTTCCCGCGCGTCGTCAACCCGCCGCAGGGCGAGTGGCGGTCCGGCGGCGGCGCCGACGACCCGGAGGCGACGGCCGGGTTCCGCAGCCTGACCGGTGAGGAACTGGACGCGCTGGCCGGACAGCTCGTCTGTGAGGTGAAGCGCCGGGCGCCGTTCTTCGGGCTGGCGGATTTCGTCAACCGCCGCCTGGCCGCGGACGCCACCGGCAGGATGGGCCCGGTGCAGGCGGCGATCGACGCCGCCGGGTTGAACGCCGCGTTCGATGCCAGCCACCCGCTCGACAACTCGCGCGACCTCCCCGACCACAGCTTCGACAACGTCGCCGACGCCACCCGCCTCGACCAAACCCTCAAGCCCGCGTCCACCGCATGGGGAGTCCCCGCCTACCTCACCCAGGGGGACGTCCTCCAAGTCGTCGGCTCCACCCTGCGGGCGCGCTCCGACAGCTTCGTCATCCGCGCCTGCGGCGAGTCGACCGACGCCGCCGGCACGGTCCAGGCGCGCGCGTGGTGCGAGGCGGTGGTGCAGCGCGTGCCCCAGCCGTGCCGCCCCGACGCCACCGGCCTCAACCCGCTGGCCGAGCCCGGCCGCCCGGACTTCGGCCGCCGGTTCCGGGTCGTCTCGTTCCGCTGGCTCGCCGCCGACGAAGTCTGAGCGCGCCCACGCCTAACCTGGATGAACCCCTGCGGGGCCGGACGAGTGGAGAAGCAGCGGGTTCCTCCGCCCCGACAGGGGCGATGGTCCGTAGCCACGGGGTTCACCCCGTGGATTGGGGTGCGCCATCATCATCAAGCTCCGACAGGAGCGCAGGTGGTGCCGCCCGGGTTCCAACTGCCGACCTGCGCCCCTGTCGGGACTTGAGGCATCGGCGGCCCAAACCACGGGGTGAACCCCGTGGCAACGGACCGCGGCTCCCTCGGAGCCGTGACGGTCTTCGGCCCGTTAGGGCCGGATTTCCTTGACAACCGGCTCTTCAGTGCGGTACTCCCGCCGGGCATTCGTTTGTGGTGAGACTGCCGGGCATTGCCAGGAGGCAACCATGATGTTGAAGCTCACACGAACCCCGGGCTGCAGCCTGGCAGATCGCGTGCGGATTCCCAATCAACCCGGGACGCCCGCCAAGGGGCGTGACGGGATGCGCGCCCTGGTGCCAGTGCTGTGCCTGCCGCTTGCCTTCGCGTTGCCGGCGGCGGCCGGTGAAGAAGGGCGGGCCCTCCCCGCCGTGAAGGAGTTCGTGTATCACAACCCCGCGTCGTTCCAGGACCCGGGCAACACCGGAGAACTGCGCGATCCCGCCATCATCAGGGTGGGCGACGCGTATTACCTGGTCTTCACGGTCTTTCCCTTCACCCATCACACCGACCGTGACCCTTCCAAGCCCGACTGGAACTCGTCCCCCGGGATCAAGCTGTATCGATCCACGGACCTGGTTCGCTGGGAGTTCGTCGACTGGCTGGTGAAGTCGTCGGAGCTCCCCGAGGATTGTCCCTACAAGCACCGGTTCTGGGCGCCGGAACTGCGCCGGATGAACGGGAAGTTCCATCTGACGTTCACGGCGAACAACTGGATCAAGGAGGAGCACAACCCGCACGGCGCCTTCGGGATGTATGCCTTCGTCGGGGTTGCCGAACGCGTCGAGGGGCCCTATGAACACATAACCTGCATTGACGGCGCGGGCTGCGACACCTCGCTCTTCTGCGATGATGACGGCAGAACCTATGCCTACATCCCCGCGATGGACGTCCATGTGCAGGAAGTCGACCTGGCAAGGCTCCATGAGGGGAAGGCGCAGTTGATCGGGGAACGGAAGCGCGTCGTCACGGCGCGCAACGACGACATCGGCCTGGACTGGAGCTACAAGTACCTGGAGGGCCCCTGGGCGTTCAAGCGGGGCGACACCTACTGCCTGATCTTCGCGGGCTTGCGCAAGGACGGCCATGACGGGCAGTCGTTCGATCCCGGCGGCGGGTTTGAATACTGGTCGGGCATCGCCTATGCCAAGTCGCCCATGGGTCCCTTTGCCAAGGACCCCCGGGGCAAGGCCTTTCACGGCGGGCACATGGTGACGTTCGAGGGGCCGGACCACAGGCAGTGGTTTTCCTACCGCTGGGAGATGGATGACAGCATCAGGGGAAGGCTCTGCATCGACCCGCTGGATTTCGACCAGCACGGCAGGTACATCCCCTCCACGCCCAGCAAGGGGATGGTGCGGATCCGCTACCAGGAGGGAAGCAGGCACCCATGACTTGCCCATGAACCGGGGCAACGTGTCCGGGGCGGCGGCAAATGAGTGACGAGTGACGAGTGACGAGTGCCTGCCCTTCGTAGCCCGCAGGGCGAAGAAGGGGCGAGTGCCTGCCCTTCGTAGCCCGGCTTGCCGGACATAGCGCGAAGCGCGACGGCCGGAGGGCGAAGAAGGGGCGAGTGCCTGCCCTTGGTGGGGCGCAGGGCGGAAAGGGGGCGGGGAATGACTGCGGACCGGGGCGACCGGGATTCAAGTCATGGGTTTCCCTGCGCCTCCTCGAACTCTCCGGTGCTGCGGTTCTTGCGGACGTTGTTCCAGGGAAAGCAGCGTCCGTTCATGGCGATGTAGACCCCGTGCGGCAGCGTCTGGACGAAGGCGAGCGCGCTGCCGAGATTGAAGAGGCCGTCGGAGCTGCCGAACTTGTACGGCACCATGGCTCCGGTCAGCACGATCGTCTTGTCCGAGATGCTCTCGCCGAGCGCGCGCCCGCTCAGCTCCATGGTGTCGGTCCCGTGCGTGATCAGGATGCGCTGCCGACGGCACGAGCGGCAGTGGTCAATCAGGATGCGACGATCGTCGTCCGTCATCTGCAGACTGTCGACGAGCATGAGGGTGCGGATGTCGACGTCGACCCGGCAGCGCCCGAGCTTGAGCATCTCCGGCAGATGGCTGTCCTTGAAGTACAACGTCCCGTTGAGTTCATTGTACTCCTTGTCGAAGGTGCCGCCGGTGACGAAGATCCGGATGGTCATTGCGGTGTCGGTCGGGATTCCGGTTGCAGACGGACGGGATGACCGAGCCTCCTCCCGCCCGGTCCTCGCCCCCCGTCCGGCGCGCCGGCCGCGGTTAACCCGCCAAAGCACTTCCCTGTCAATCGCATTCGGACCCGGGGGACCTCCCGGATGCCTCGGCGGGAGCCACGAACCGCCGGTCGCCCGGCGTCACCGCATGGCCCCCGAAACACCGGCGGTCGGGCAATCCCCCCAAGCAGCGGATTCGCTCGCCCCGACAGGGGCGGTGGTTCGTAGCCAGCTCCACTCGGTTCAGCGTTTCGGGCAGCGGGTTCCTTCGCCCCGACAGGGGCGATGGTTCGTAGCCACGGGGTTCACCCCGTGGATCCGGGTGCCCCACCATCATCAAGCTCCGAAGGAGCGCAGGTGGCGCCGCCCGGGTTCCAGTTGCCCACCTGCGTCCCTGTCGGGGTTTGAATCATCGGCGGCCCAAACCACGGGGTAAACCCCGTGGCAACGAACCGCGGCTCCTTCGGAGCCGGGAAGGCCTTCGGCCCGTTAGGCCCGGATTTCCTGTTGAGGTCCGGATTCCCTTGACAACCGGTTTTGCAGCGCAGTATCCCCGCCGGGTAATCGTTTGTGGTGGGACTGCAGGGCACAGCCGGGAGGCGACCAGGATGTTGAGGCTCACACCAACCCCGGGCTACAGCCTGGCAGTGCGCGTGCAGATTCCCAATCAACCCGGGACGCTCGCCCGGTTGATGCAGGCGATCGCCGATGCCGGAGGCAACCTGGGCGAGATCAGCCTGGTCCAGCATACGCCCCACGTGGTGGTGCGGGACATCACCATCGATGCCAGCAGCAGCGAACATGACGAGCAGATCCTGGATGCGATCCGGAGCGTGCCGGAAGTCCAGGTTCTGAGCGTCTACGACCGCACATTCAACCTGCACAGGGGAGGGAAGATCACCATCGAGAACCGGATCCCGCTGAAAGCCCAGGACGACCTGGCGATGGCCTACACCCCGGGTGTGGGCCGGGTATCGAGTGCGATCGCGAAGGACCCCGAGCTGGCATACAAGTACACGATCAAGAGCAACATCGTGGCGATTGTCACCGATGGCACCGCGGTCCTGGGGCTGGGGGACCTCGGCCCGGAGGCGGCGATGCCGGTCATGGAAGGCAAGGCGATGCTGTTCAAGACATTCGGCGGGGTCGACGCCTTCCCGATCTGCCTGGCCACCAGGGACGCCGACGCCATCGTGCAAACGGTGCGCCACCTGGCGCCGGTGTTCGGGGGCATCAACCTCGAAGACATATCCGCGCCGCGGTGCTTTGAAATCGAGGAGCGCCTGCGCAGCGAGATCGACATCCCGGTGTTTCACGATGACCAGCACGGCACCGCGATTGTCACCCTGGCGGCACTGACCAACGCCCTCAGGATCGTCGGGAAGTCCATCTCGGACGCGCAGATCGTGGTTCACGGGGCCGGTGCTTCCGGGATCGCCGTCGCCCGCCTGCTGCGCACCGCCGGCGCCCGGAACATCCGGATGTGCGACTCCAAGGGCATCCTGTGCACCAGCCGCACCGACCTGACCTCGCAGAAGAGGGAGTTTGCCGTTGCCCAGCCGGGCACGCCGGCGGACGCCATGAGGGGCGCTGATGTGGTTGTCGGCCTCAGCGTCGCCGGCGCGGTGACGCCGGAGATGGTGCGCTCCATGGCTGCAAACCCGATCGTGTTTGCAATGGCCAACCCGGTGCCGGAAATCCAGCCGGAACTGATCGTCAACGATGTGGCGATCATGGCCACGGGACGCAGCGATTACCCGAACCAGATCAACAACGTGCTGGCCTTCCCCGGCGTGTTCCGCGGGGCCCTCGACTGCCGCGCCCGGTCGATCACGACCAGGATGTGCATGGAGGCCGCCTCCGCCATCGCTTCCCTGGTGAGCGCCGCCGATCTCGACAAGGAGCACATCATCCCGTCGGTGTTCGACGATCGGGTTGCCTCCGTGGTCTCGGCCGCGGTGCAAAAAGCCGCCCGCGAGGATGGGGTGGCCCGCGCTTGATCAACCCCCGGGCGCGGCCAGGCCCGGAACGCCGCGGGAAACGCCTGGTGGCGCGCCACTTGCCTGCGGCCCTGCGGGCGATGGGGACAGGCCGGGCAATCAGGCGACGAACGAGTAGTCGTAGGGCTTGCGCATCCCGCGCGCGAGGTGGGAGTTGGCCGCGGCCGCGTGATCGCCGGTGAACTTTTCCGTTTCCGGATCCCACTGCAGCGCGAACCCGGTGCGCAGCGAGATCGCGCCCAGGTGGCACACGCAGGCCGAACGGTGGCCGACCTCGACGGCACAGATCGGGTCCTTGCGGGTGCGCATGCACTCGAAGAAGTTGCCCTTGTGGTCGTTGCTCTGGTAGAGGCGCTCGGCGTCCTCCGGCAGCGGCCTGGTCAGCAACTCGCGGTCGGAGGCCTTGATCTCGCCGCGGTTGACCCAGATCCAGCCGTCGGATCCCTCGAAGCGGATCCCGTTGCGCTGGCCCTCCCGGTTGACCACGCCGCCGAAGGGGTCGTCGTCACGGGTGCTGCGCACGTGGAACACCACGCCGTTCGGATAGATGAACTTGACCTCGTAGTCGGCGATCGCGGTGTAGCCCCCGGGGATCGGCTCGGACAGCGCCTTGCTTTCCACCCGGGTCGGCGCCGGCAGCCCGATCGCCCAGTAGCCGATGTCCATGTGGTGCGCCCCCCAGTCGGTCATGGTCCCGCCCGAGTAGTCATACCAGTAGCGGAACCACGTGTGGCAGCGTTGCGGCACGTAGTCGGTCGCGGGCGCCTGGCCCTGCCAGAAATCCCAGTCGAGCCCGGCGGGAACCGGCTGGGTGGCGAAGGGCCCCTCGCGCAGGCCGGCGGGCAGCCAGACGGTGACCTCCCTGAGCTTGCCGATGCGCCCGTTGCGGACCAGTTCGCAGGTCATGCGGAAGCGCTGGCTGCTGCGCTGCTGGGTGCCGGTCTGCAGCACCACCTTGTGGTCGCGGACCGCCTTCACCACCTGCCTGCCCTCATCCACGGTCAGCGTCAGGGGCTTCTCGGAGTAGATGTCCTTGCCCGCCCGGGCCGCGGCGATGTTGACCAGGCTGTGCCAGTGGTCGGGGGTGCCGTTGATGACCGCGTGGACGTCGCCGCGCTCCAACAGCTTGCGGAAGTCCCTGAACGCCGCCGGGGCCTTGCCGTCGACCGTGAAGTCCCGCACCGCGTTGTCCAGGTGGCCCTGGTCGACGTCGCACACCGCCACGATGTCGCCGAACCGAAGCGCGTCACGGGCGTCGCCGGTGCCCATGCCGCCGCAGCCGATGAGGGCCACGGCCGGCCGGTCGTTGGGTCCGAGCGGCTTGCGCGGCTCGGCGGCAGCCGCCAGCTCGCGTTCGACGAACCAGGCGGGCAGGCCCGTGGCCGCGGCGATGGCGCTGCAGCGGCGCAGGAAGGAACGGCGGTTGATTTGGAACAGTCCGTGGGCACTCATGGTGTGGGGCGGCGAGGTTCGCCACCGCCGATACGGAGCCAACTGCCCCCTGCTTGCAACGCCGTCTGACGCGCCCGGGGAATCGGATTGACTCGTTCATCGCCGAACCGCCACCCTCGAGGCTGTCCGGGACGTTGCGGAACCCGTGCGCGGCTTGAGCCTGCGGGTGCCCGGATCATCCACCACCGAAACCACCGAAGGCACATGACTCACATCGAGCCGGTCGGCGCCAGGGGCACCGGGATGCGCGCAGCGTGGGCTGCGCGCGGCCTCGCGCTCGCCGCCGCCGGCCTCGCCGCCGCAGGCGGGCCGCCGGCCGCGGAGTGCCGCGCCGCCGGTCCCCCCGCCGACGATGCCGCCTTCGCCGCCCTCGTCGAGGCCGACTGGGCCCGCCAGGAGCGGCGGCTCGGCAGGGAGCCCTCGGAGGCGGCCGCCGTCCGGGCGGCCATCGAGCGCGGCGAGTGGCTGGTCGGGACGCTCCGGGGACTAACAGGCGACGCCCCCGCCCGCGGCGGCCTGGCCTTCCGGGACGAGGCGCGCGCGCTCGACGACCTGCGCCGCCGCGCCGGGGAACTCGACCGCCTCGAGCCGGCGGCCCGCGAGGCGCTGTGGCTCGAGGCCCGGCGCCTGGCCCGCGCGCTCGCGCTCGCCAACCCGCTCCTGGCCGGTCGCCCGATCATCTACCTCGAGCGCCGGCGCTTCGTCTGCCAGATGCTCCACGAGTACATGGGCTACTACTGCGACTACGGCGACATCGAGGGCGGGGGGGTGCGGGTCCTCGAGCGCCCGGGCCGCTCCGCCGCCGCCCGGGATCTAACAGGCGACCGCCTCGGCCGGGGCAACTTCACCACCCTGGCGCTGTCGTTCGACGGCCGCACGGCGTACTTCGCCTTCGCCCCGCGGGCCGCCGGGGGCAAGCCCGGCTACTACACCAGCGGGCGGCGCTGCTTCCACATCCACGCCCTGTCGCTTGCGGACGGCGCGCTGCGGCAGTTGACCGACGGGCCCCACGACGACTTCGACCCCTGCCCGCTGCCCGACGGTGGGGTCGCGTTCATGTCCAGCCGCCGGGGCGGCTTCGTCCGGTGCAACAACCCGTGGGAGCCGGTGCCGGCGTACACCCTCCACCGGATGGACGCGGGCGGCGGGAACATCCGCACCCTCTCGTTCCACGAGACCAACGAGTGGCACCCGAGCGTGCTCCGCGACGGCCGGATTGCGTACATCCGCTGGGACTACGTCGACCGCTCGGCCGCCAACTACCACGGGATCTGGACCACGAACCCGGATGGCACGGGGGTGCGCGCGCTGTTCGGCAACTACACCGAGGAAATCAACGCCTGCTACCAGCCCCGGGCCGTCCCGGGCTCGGACAAGATCGTGTTCGTCGCGGGCGCCCACCACGCCGATGTGGGGGGATCGCTCGTGCTCCTCGACCCGGCGCAGGCGCGCCTCGACCCGGAGACCGGGCACGACCACCTCGGCGCCATCGAGCGGCTGACGCCCGAGGTCACGTTCCCCGAGGCGGCCGGCTGGCCGTCGAGCTGGTTCCACGCCCCCTGGCCGCTCTCGGAGGACTTCTATCTGGTGGGCTTCAGCCACGAGGGGCTGCCCGGGATGAGCTCGGGGGTCGGCGAGGACGTTCCCTGCGGGATCTACCTGTTTGATCGCCGCGGGGGCCTCGAGCTTCTCATCCGCAAGGAGGGGATCTCGTGCATGTACCCGATCCTGCTCGCGCCGCGGCCGGCGCCGCCGGCGATCCCGTCGTGCGTCGAGCCGGACCTCGCGGGCGAGGGCGAGTTCCTCCTCCGCGAGGTCGGCCAAGGCCACTTCCCGCTCCCCGCCGACCGGCCCGTGGCGCGGCTGCGGGTCTTCCAGGTGCTCCCGAAAAGCGAGACCCACGTGGCCAACCAGCCCCGGATCGGCCACGCCAACGCCGAGAGCGCCCGCATGCTCCTGGGAACCGTGCCGGTCGAGGCCGACGGCTCCGCCTGGTTCCGGGCGCCGGCGGGCAAGCCGCTCTACTTCCAGGCCGTCGACGCCGACGGCCGGGCCGTCCAGGGGATGCGCAGCGTCGTCTACCTCCAGCCGGGCGAGCGCAGAAGCTGCGTCGGCTGCCACGAACCGGCGGCCACCGCGCCCCCGGCCGGCGTCCCCCTCGCGCTCGGCCGCGGGCCCGCGCGGATCGAGCCCGGCCCCGATGGCTCGCTGCCATGGAGCTTCCAGCGGCTCGTCCAGCCGATCCTCGACCGGCGCTGCACGAGCTGCCACGACGGCTCCGGCCACCAGGACCGGCCCGGCAGCCGCCTCGATCTAACAAGCCGGCCCGGGGAGGCGTTCACCGCCGCCTACGAGAGCCTGCGCCCGTTCATCCGCTGGTATGAATGGGGTGGGGGGATCGGCGGTTTTGCCACCCGCCCGGGGCACATGCCGGCCGACGAAAGCCCGCTGCGTTCGATCCTCGTCGATTCGACCCACGCGCCCGCGGCGGGGCTCGACGAGGAGGAGGTGCGCCGCCTGTTCTTGTGGCTCGATGGCAATGCCGCCTTCTACGGCACCTACAGCGAGTCGGAGCGCCTCGCCCAGAGGAAGGGAGAGCAGGTGCCTCCCCCCGCCCTCCAATAGCCGCTGGCCGCGGATCATTCGGGTTTCCACTCCACGCGCAGGAGCAGTTCGGGGGCGGCGGGCGCGGTGAAGCTGAGGATGCGGAACCCGCGGTTCTGGTGTTCGCGTGCGGTCGGCGGGGTGGCGTCGGCGACCGTCCAGGGGCCGCCGCAGTCGTCGGCGCGGGTGACGGCGAGGCGCTTGCCGGATTGTTCGAGGGTGGCGTGGCGGCCGTTGATGGCGACCTTGGCGCGGGTGACGACGGCCCAGCGGACGTCGCCGGCGGGGGCGACGAGGTGGTCCTCGATGGCGACGGCGCCGGTTTGGTGGTCGAAGCTGGCGCGGCGGCGGACCTGGCGGGCCTGGTCCTGATAGGCCGGGGTGAGGTCGAGGGCGACGCTGGCGGTGGTGGCGGCGGGGTCGGCCGGGGTTTCGGGCGGGAGGATTGTGGCCGGGGAGCGGTGCGGGTGCTGGAGGCGGTCGCCGATGACCAGCGTGTTGTGGGAGCGGTTGGTGAGGCGGAAGTAGTCCCAGCGCTTGCCGCCGAAGTAGCCGGGCATGTTGTAGTCGTCGCTGCCGAGGTCGTGGATCCAGCGGATGCCGGCGGCGTCGTAGACGAGCGAGCCGGCGTCCATGTGGCCGTGGCTGGCGAGCGCGGTGCCGCCCTTGATGGCGAGGAATGCGGCGGCGTCGGACCACGCGGTGCGGAACATCGCGAGCGGCTGCTGGCCGTCGAAGCGGGCGGCCAGCGGCAGGTTGGCGGCGGCGTCGGGTGCGGCGGGCAGCCACAGCAGGTGGAGCGGGAAATGGCGGCCGGTGCCGTGTGATCCGCGGTTGCCGCCGGCGTCGAGCGCGCGCTGCAGTCGTTCGCGCACGGCGTGGGCCTGGCCGGGGTCGCGGAAGCGGCTGGCGATCCACGACTGGGCGGGCGAGGGCTCGTCGCGGCCGGCGCCGGCGTCGGCGAAGTTGAACGGGATGCGGGTGGGGCCGACGACGTGGAGCATGAACTCGCCGGACCGCCGCCAGACGGGCGGCACCTCGGCGGCGACGCCGAGCGGCTCGCAGGCGGCGAGCAGGAAGACGTGGTAGTTCGAGCCGTAGTGCCAGTAGCCGGGCCCCTCCGGGTAGGCGCCGTCCGGCTGATAGAAGCGGGTGCAGTCGGCGACCAGGGCGAGGCCGCGGTCGAACAGGTCCTGGCACAGCGCGGGGTCGCGCTCGCACACCGCGGCGGCGGCCAGGGCGATGCCGCTGCCGCAGACCTGGGACCAGTTGTTGGAGGGGCGGCTCCACCAGCCCTTTGACTGATAGACGCCGGCGGCGGGCCGGAGGGCCTTGGCGACGAGGGCGTCCTCGCAGCGTTGGCGCCGCGCGGGGTCGAGGGTGTCGAACAGCCAGTCGTAGCCGATCGCCACGGCGAGGGCCATCTCGGCGGTGTCGAGGAAGTGCCTGGGGTTCCAGTCCTTGAGGGCGCAGGCGGCGTCGAGCTCGGCGAGGGTGCGCTCGCGGAACGGCGCCTCGCCGGTCATCCGCCACGCCCATGCGGTGTGGGTGATGTTGTGGAGGGCGCGGCGGGACTCGCCGAGCAGGCGCTTGCCGTCGGGGATCTCGTAGCGGCAGGTGCGCTGGTCGAGGATGCCGCGGGCGGCGGCCAGCGCGCGGTCGGCGAGCGCCTTGGCGAGCGGGTCGGCGGCCAGCCGCTGGCGGACGGCGGCCTCGCCGTCCCGGGGCCAGAGCAGGCGCGGGTGGGGGGCGTCGGTCAGGGCGGCGGCGGCGTGGAGGGTGGCGAGGGCGAGGAGGGCGAGCGCGGGGAGGGCGGCGTGGCGGGGCGTGGTCATGGGGAGGCTACGGGGGGGCGGGCCGGTGCTTTCAGCGGGTTGGCGTGCCGGGCTGGGGCTGCTGCATCGAGATGCAGTGGAGGGCGCCGCCTTCCTCTAGCAGGTCGAGGCAGTCGATGCCGAGCACCTGGCGGGTGGGGAACAGCTCGCGCAGGGTGGCGAGGGCGCGGTCGTCGTGGCGCGGTTGGCGGAACGTGGGGACGAGCACCGCGCCGTTGAGGATCAGGAAGTTGGTGTAGGAGGCGGGCAGCACCGGCAGGCGCCAGCCGGGGACCTCGCATGCGGACGGCAGCGGGAGGTCGACGACCTCGAAGGGGCGCTCCGCGGGGGAACGGAACCGGCGCAGGCGGGCGTGGTTGTCGGCCAGCGCGCGGTGGTTGGGCGATGAGCGGTCGGGCTCGGAGGCGGCGGCGATCGTGGCGTCGTCGACGAAGCGGGCGAGGTCGTCGACGTGGCCGTCGGTGTCGTCGCCCTCGAGGCCGCGGCCGAGCCAGAGTATCTCGGTGACGCCGAGGAACTGGCGCAGGTGGTGCTCGACGGCGGCGCGGTCGAGGTGGGGGTTGCGGTTCGGGTTGAGGAGGACGGCCTCGGTGGTGAGGAGTTGGCCGGCGGCGTTGACGTCGATGGCGCCGCCCTCGAGGACGACCGCGGCGTCGAAGCGGGGCAGGCCGAGGGCGGCGGCGACGCGGCGCGGGATCTCGTTGTCCTGGTCGAACGGGGAGAACTTGCCGCCCCAGGCATTGAATTGCCAGTCGGTGACGGCCAGTCCGCCGTGGTCATGGTGCTGGACGAAGAGCGGCCCGTGGTCGCGGCACCAGACGTCGTCGTGGGGGTGGTCGAACAGCTCGACGCGGGCGGGGTCGGCGCCGGCGGCGAGGCAGGCGGAGCGGACCGCCGCGTGGTCGGTTGCGGCGGCGTTGATGCGCACGGTCTCGAAGCGGCTGATGGCGGCGGCGACTTCGGCGAACTTGGCGCGCAGCAGGGCGTGCTTGGCGCCACCCCAGTGGGCCGGGTTGTCGACCGGCCACGACAGCCAGACCGCCTGTTGGGGCGCCCATTCCGGCGGCAGGCGGTAGCCGAGGGCGGCGGGGGTCACGGGGGGAGGATGCGGGATGCGGGAGGCGCGATGCAAGAGGCGGATGCGGGGGCGCGGGACGCGGGGCCCGTGATGCGGGGCTTGCCAAGCGCCGGCTGATCGGAGATGGGGTGGGGGATGAAACGACGCGGGTTCTTGGCAGCGGCGGTTGGCGGAACGGGCGGGGCCGCGGTGCGGGCGGCGGGTGCGGAGGCGGGGGCGCTGGTGCGCACCCCGGCGGTGGTGATGGCGCCGCGGGCCGACGGGGCGGAGATCGTATGGGCGGTGGCGCGGCTCAGCCGCGGGTGGGTCGAGCTGGACGGTGGCCGGCGGGTGGGGGCTGACGGCTGGGGTTTCGTCCCGCAGGGCGACAAGGTGTTGCGGGTGCGGCTCGACGGGCTGCCGGCCGGGACCAGCCAGCGGTTCCGCGCCGTCACCGAGGCGCTGCCGGAGGGCGAGCGGGTCGAGGGCCCGTGGCGCTCGTTCCGGACCCTCGACCCGGCGGCTGCATCCACCCGTTTCGCGGTCTGGAACGACACCCACCAGAACGAGGAGACCGTGCGCCGGTTAGACCGGGTGACGCCGGAGGTCGACTTCCTGCTGTGGAACGGCGACACCTGCAACGACTGGCACAGCGAGGACCTGATCGTGCCCTCGATCCTGCACCCCGCCGGCACCGACTTCACCGCGCGGCGCCCGCTGCTGTTCGCGTGGGGCAACCACGACGTGCGCGGGGCGTTCGGGTTCCGCGTCCCGCACTACGTCGCCACGCCGTCCGGCCGGCCCTATTACGCCTTCCGCAGCGGGCCGCTCGCCGCGCTCGTCCTCCACACCGGCGAGGACAAGCCCGACGACCACCCGAGCTTCAAGGGGCGGGTCGCCTTCGAGGAGCTGCGGCGCGAGCAGGCGGAGTGGATCAGGCGCGCCGTGCTAACAGACCCGGCGCTGCGCGACGCGCCGCTGCGGGTGGTGTTCTGCCACCTGCCGCTGCGGTGGACGGACGAGGGGGCGGATGCGGGCTACGACTTCTTCAGCAAGCGCAGCCGCGACCACTGGCACGAGCCGCTGGCGCAGTGGGGGGCGCAGGTGGTGGTGTCCGGCCACACCCACCGCCCCGGCTGGTTCGAGGCGGGCGGCGGGTTTCCGTATGCGCAACTGGTGGGCGGCGGCCCGCAGCCCGGCGGCGCGACGTGGATCGAGGGCGTGGCCGACGGCGCGGGCCTGCGCCTGACGGTGCGCCGGCTCGACGGCGGGGTGGTGCGGGAGGTGGCGTTTCCGCGGCTTGGGCTCAGATGAACAAGGTGGTCGCCGAGTTGGCCGAGCATGCGAGCATGTCGGCCACGCCGGCGACCTCCACGCCGTCTACCAGCTCGTCGAGGTGCAGGCCCATCGCCTCCATGCTCATCGAGCAGGCGAGCAGCCTGACGCCCTGGCGGCGGGCGTCGTCCATCAGCCCGGCCAGCGAGGGCAGGTTCTTGGAGGCCATGCGGTGCTTCATCAGCGCGGTGCCGAGGCCGGCCATGTGCATGTTGGACAGCGGCAGCGCCCCGGCCCCCTTGGGCATCATCATGCCGAACATCCGGCCCATGATGTCCTTCTCGACCGCGGGCGCGGGGCTCCTGCGGATGATGTTCAGGCCCCAGAAGGTGAAGAAGATCGCGGTCGGCCCGCCCATCGCCGCGGCGCCGGTGGCGATCACGAACGCCGCCAGCGCCTTGTCGAGCTCGCCGCTGAAGGCGACGATCGTGGCGCCGCCGCGCGGCGCCGCCGCCGGCAGGGCCGCCGCCGCGCCGGTCGCCGCGGTGCCCGGGGCCGCTGCGCCGGCCGTCGCCGCGCCGCCCTTCTCGATCCGCGCCACCAGGATCCCGTGCTCCTTCGCGAGGGCCAGCAGCCGGTGGCCGCCGGTGGCGCACAGCGCCTGCACGTCGCGCGCGAAGCCGGTGTCTGAGGCCTTCGCCTCGAGCACGTCGCCGGGCGCCAGTTCCTTGAGCGCCTCGGTCACCCGCAGCAGCGGGCCGGGGCAGGACAGGCCGGTGGCGTCGATGCTGCGGATGGCCGCGCCGCCTCCCGGCGGCGGGGCGGGCGGAGGCGGGGCGGGCGCGCGCAGCCGGGGTTCGGCGCGGGCGCCCTGGAGGAGCCGCCAGCCGCCGCCCAGCGAGCGCGCGCGGAACCCGTTCTGTTGGAGGATGCGGGCCGCGAAGTAGGACGTCTTGCCCATCGCGCAGACGGCGGTCAGCGGCCGCGCCGGGTCGAGTTCGCCGAGGCGCCCGCGCAGCTCCCCGAGCGGGATGTTGACCGCCCCGGGGATCGGGTCGGCGGCCGCCATCACCGCCGGCCGCACGTCGACCAGCTGGCCCTCGGCCGGCAGTTCGCGCACCGGGTCGACCAGCCCGTCGCGCCGGTTGCAGGCGGCGAAGCCGGCGGTGTTGACGATGTCGCGCGCGCTGCCGAACGGCGGCGCGTAGGCCAGCTCGAGGTGCACCAGGTCGTCGATCGTCAGCCTGCCGGCGAGCGCGGTGGCGAGCACGTCGAGCCGCTTGTCGACGCCGGCGGCGCCGGTCGCCTGGCCTCCTAACAGCCGGCCGGAGCGGGGGTCCCAGAGGATCTTGACGGTCAGCGGCACGGCGCCGGGGAAGTAGCCGGCGTGGTGCATGTCGGTGACGGTGGTGGCGGTGTGGTCGATCCCCTCCTGGCGCAGGCGTTTCTCGGTCCAGCCGGTCACGCCGCAGGCGGCGTCGAAGACGCGCACGATGGCGGTGCCGAGGTGACCCGGATAGGGTCGGGCGTTGTCCGGCTGGAAGATATGGTCGGCGATCACGCGGCCCTGGCGGTTGGCCGGGCCGCCGAGGGGCAGGTTCATCGTCCGGCCGGTGATGCGGTCGCACGACTCGATGGCGTCGCCGGCGGCGTAGATGTCGGGATCGTCGGTCTGCAGCCACTGGTTTACGGCGATCGTGCCGCGGGCGCCGGGTTTGAGGCCGGCCTCGGCGGCGAGGCGCGACTCGGGCCGGACGCCGATCGAGAGGATCACGAGGTCGGCGTCGAGGGTGGTGCCGCTGTTGAGGCGGGCGGTGATGTGGCCGGCCGCGGGGGTGAAGCCCTCGATGCCGTCGCCGAGGACCAGGCGCACGCCGTTGGCCTCGAGTTCGGCGCGCAGCAGCCCGGTCATCTCGGGGTCGACCTGCGGCAGCACCTGGTCGACCAGTTCCACCAGGGTCACCTGCTTGCCGCGGCGCACCAGTTGCTCGGCCATCTCCAGCCCGATGAACCCGGCGCCGACGACCACCGCGCGGGTGGCGGCGGCCGCTGCGGCGGCGATCCGGTCCATGTCCTGCAGGTTGCGCAGGGTCATCACCCGCGGGTCGTCGATCCCGGGCAGCGGCGGGCGCAGCGGTGCGGCGCCGGGCGCCAGCACCAGCTTGTCGTAGGGGACCACCGACTCCTCGCCGCTCGTCAGGTCGCGCACGCGCACCGTCCGCGCGGCGCGGTCGATCGCCAGCGCCTCGGTTTCCACCCGCACCTCGACGTTGAGCAGCTCGTGCAGCGACTGCGGCGTCTGCAGCGCCAGCCGCGAGCGGTCGGCGATCTCGCCGCCGATGAAGTATGGCAGCCCGCAGTTGGCGAACGCCACGTCCGGGCCGCGCTCGAGCAGGGTGATGTGCGCCGCTTCGGACAGGCGCCGCGCGCGTGCCGCGCACGAGGCGCCGGCCGCCACCGCGCCGACGATCACCAGGCGCAACGGGGAGGATGCAGGTTCGTTCATGGGATGGGCTCTATCAGGATGGGGTGTTGGTTGGGAATGGCGCGCGGTGGACGGCATGTTGGACCGGGGATCGCGGGGAGGGCGGGGATGGGGTTGTCGGGTCGGGGCCTGGCCACGTGCCATGCGGGTCTCCCGGGCTGCACTTTGCGCCGCGGGCCGCTCACGACGACAGGCTCCGCAGTTCCTCCTCGCTGCGCCGCCGGATGCTCGCGCACACCAGCCCGCACAGCTCGGACACCACCGGGTCGGCGATCGCGTAGACCATGAACGTCCCCGCCCGCCGCCCATGCACCAGCCCCGCCGCCTCGAGCACTCCGAGGTGCTTCGAAACCGCCGGCTGCTTGACCCCGACCACCGCCACCAGGTCCCGCACACAGGCCTCCCCCACCATCAGCCGCCGCACCAGGGCCAGCCGCACCGGGTCGGCGAGCGCCCCGAACAGGCGTGCCGCCCGGGCGAAAAATGCCGGCGTGAGGCGCGCTGCAGGCTTGGCGGCGGAGGGTTTCATCGGCGACGGGCGACTCCATATTCCCTTATCGTGATATTGTCAACAATAATCCGCCATGAAAATCCCCCGCTGTTTCCGGTGCCGGGCGGGGCATCCAACAGTTGGCGCTGGGGGGTGCGGGGACAAGGCGGCCTGCCGCCCGAGGGGGGCGGTCTCCGGCCGCCCGGGGCAGGGCCGGGCAGCGGCTGCCGCCGTGGTGAAACCGCGGATGGTGAAACCGCGGGTTGCGTCGGGCGGTCCGGGGTGGTTGGCTGGACGGCGGGAATGCGTGCGACGGCGACGGGACTGGCGGTGGCGGCGGGGTTGTGGCTGGTGACGGCGGCCGGCCGCGCCGGGGTGGTGACGATCCGGGTGGAGGAGGCGGGTTTCGGCGCCTCGGCGGCGGACATCGGCGCGGTGTGCGGATCGGTGGCCGGGCGCCTGACCGCGGGCTGGCCGGACACCCCCGTGGTCAAGGTGGTGGTGGTCCACGGCGGGCCGTGCCCGCTCACCGTGTTCGGCCGCAACGAGCGCGGCGAGGTGGTGGTCCGGCTTGCCACCGGCGGCACCTACTGGTCGCAGTACGCCTACCAGTTCAGCCACGAGTTGTGCCACGTGCTGAGCGGCTGCGAGGACGACTTCAAGGGCAACCTGTGGTTCGAGGAAACGCTGTGCGAGGCCGCCTCGCTCTACTGCCTGCGCCGGATGAGCGAGGAGTGGCGCACCCGCCCGCCCTACCCGAACTGGCGCGACTACGCCCCGGCGCTGGCCGACTACGCCCGCGACCTGATCGCCCGGCGCGCCTTGCTCCCCGAGCTGCGCAAGGAAGGCTTGCCGGCATTCTACCGCCGGCACCGGGCGCGGCTGGCAAGCGAACCCTGCGACCGCGAACTCAACGGCGCCATCGCCGTCGTCCTGCTCGAACTGCTGGAGGCCGAGCCGCACCACTGGCAGGCGATCCGCTGGCTGAACTCCTCGCCGTCGCCCGACGGCGAGACGTTCCCGACCTACCTCCGGAAATGGCATGCCGCCGCGCCCGAACGCCACCGCCCCTTCATCACCCGACTCGCCGACCGGTTTGGCGCCCGCTGGTGAACCCCGCCTTGCCCGGCGGCAGCGAGCAACCAGCGGCCTGCCCTTCGTAGCCCGTAGGGCGAAGAAGGGTCGGAGGTCGGCAGGCGTTGGTCATTGGTATGAACCAGAGCCATGCGGCGCGCAGTGGCACCGCCGGAGCGCGCACCGGCCACGGTGAAAAACCCTGCGCTCGCCAGCGCGGACCGGTGCCTGGCATCGGGACGCACCACGCCGCCGCACTGCCGCTTGACACCGGCCGCCAGCATGGCTACCTAGGCCCCTCCCGGCACCGCGGCGGAGTAGCCAAGTGGCCCAAGGCGACGGTTTGCAAAACCGTTATTCGCGGGTTCGAATCCCGCCTCCGCCTCCACCTAAAACCGTTGAAAATCAAGGGGTTGCGGCGAAAAAGGCCGACAAGCTGCGGGGGCTGAAAACGCAAAAAACGTCCCAAAACGCCCCAAAATTCGGATACAAAACGGATACGGGTTTTTGCCCCCCGAAACCGTTACCCCGCACCCGGCCGCGCACGCGCCCGCGGGCAGGTTGAATTTCCTGCCGGCCGGTGGCACCCAGCCTGGCATGAAGCCGTGGCAGCAGGGTGCGGCGTTGGCGCTTGCGATGGCCTCGACGCGTTCTGCGTCCTCGGGGTAGAGGGTCGGTCAAGACGGGGGTGTTCAGGGAGCGGGCTCCTCCTCCACCCGGAGGAACCGCCTTGGCTGGCCGCGGGTCGAGTAGAACCGCTGGATCACGCCACCCGTGCCTGGGATGCCGCCTTCAACGGTGGTCCATGCGGCGGTGTCGGGTGACGACTCGATCCGGTAGGTCTTGCCGAGCGCCGAGGGGAAGGTGAGTTCGACTGCCGTCCGGGCTTCGGCGACGAGCGCCGGCTTGTCGGTGTCGATGAGCGGCGAATGCCCGGTGGCGACCTCGTAGCCGTCAAGGAAGCCGTCGCCGTCGGTGTCGGGAAGATGGGGATCCGTGTGCTCGGTGTAGATTTCCTGCCCATCCGTGAGGCCGTCGCCATCGGAATCCGGGTTGGCGGCGCTGGTCCCGGTGTCGGTGGGCGAGACGTAGGTGCCGCCGCCGGTCTCGAACTGGTCGGGGATTCCGTCGCCGTCGGTGTCGGGAAGCCGGGCAACGCGGAAGCCGATCCAGTTCACCTCGTAGTTGGATTCGGTGTAGCCGCGATGGCTCGATTGCAGGTGGCTCGCCAAGGGGTGAACGCTCCACGAATTGCCCCGGATGACGCGCCACTCGCCGATCACCGCTTCATTCCACTCCCATACGTTTCCCCCTTGGTCAAAGGTGCCGTAGTAGCTTGCGCTCGCGGTGAACGCGCCGACGGGCGTCAGGTAATTCAGCGCGGGGTCGTAGGTCGCGCTCTGCGTCACTGAAAAGACGTTGCTGCCTTGGTCGGTGAAGTAGTTCGCCTGATTCGGAAGTTCCCCGACGACATTCCCCGGCGGGTCGTTGCTGCGGGTCGGATACAGCCAATAGCCGCCACCGCCGTCCTTGGTCGGGTCGTAGTACGCGGCCTTGTACCATTCGCTTTCGTTCGGGATGAACACGATCGCCCCGGCGTTGCGGGGGGCGAGGGGGCCGAGTGACAGGGTGTAAGCGCCGTCTTCCGTGGTGGCCGCAGTCTGCCCGCCGGTCGGTTGCCGGTTGTGCATCCAGTTCGCAAAGCGCATCGCATCCGCGAAGCAGACATGCGTGACGGGCCGCTCCCCGTTTCCAATCACCGTGTATGTGCAGCTGCCGGAAGCCCCGGATCGCGCAATTCCGCGGGTGTTCATGTCCTCGGCCATGCCAAGGTGGTAAAGGTCGTTCGGGTCCGAAGCCGCAACTGCGTTGAGGAACGCGGCGTACTGCTTCAGCGTCACCTCATGCCTGCCAATCTGGTAGGGGTAATCCACGCCGCCGAAGAACTTGGTGGGATCGTGGCTTGCAATCACGGTGTCGTTGGGGTTGCCGGTGTCGGCCCGTTGCGATTGCGAGGCGCGGTGGACGCAATGCGGGGTGCGCGGAGGGTTTGCGTGACAGCGCGGAGGGTGGCGCCCAGAGGCGTTGGGGTTAGTGTCGGCTGTCTAGTGACGGGCGAGGCGTTCCGACGCGTTTGCGGGCCACCTGTCACCCCAAGGCGGGCCTGTTTTGCGAGGAGTACGGAAATCTTGCTGCGGGCTTCGGCCAGGGCCGGCCTGCTGTCGGAAGCGGGCCTGCGGGCGGTGCTGGCGGCTGGCGGCGCACGTGGACGCCGCCCTCCCCGGCGTGGAGCACGACCCGCATTCGATCCTCGTCACCGGTGCCGCCGAGTTCATCGGCCAGCACGTGGTCGGTCACCGCACTCGACTTCCGCCAGCCGCCCCACCCGGCCGACGTGCCTGAAACGCTCGCGAGCCTTGGAATAGCGAGGAAAATGCTTGATTGGGAGCCGCTTGTCCGCTTCCCTGCGGGCAATGAGGACGGGCTGAACACCTCTCCAATGAATCCTATAATAATTCCCTGTCAATTCAAGCTTCTGCTTCTCGCTCTCACACTTCTTAGTCTGTACAGCGTTCGTGCCGCTGATGACTTTCACGCCACTGTCTGCGAGGGCACATACCCGCGCCATCTCCAGGGCTTCTGCACCGATGGCAAGGGCCGCATCTTTTGGTGTTATACCGATACGCTGGTGAAGACGGATCGCGATGGCCATGTGCTCAAGAAGGTGCCCGTAGCGAGTCATCACGGCGACCTCTGCCATCACGACGGCCGCGTCTATGTGGCGACGAACCTGGGCAAGTTCAACCAGCCTGCGGGCGCGGCGGATTCGTGGGTCCATGTTTATGATGGCGACACGCTCGCGGAGGTCGCGAAGCATCGCCTGCCGGAGTCCGTCCATGGCGCAGGCGGCATGGAGCATCACGATGGGAAGTTCATCGTCATCGGCGGATTGCCGCCCGGCGTGAACGAAAACTACCTCTACGAATACGACGAGAACTTCCACTTCCAGAAACGCCACGTGCTCGCCAGCGGCTACACGCTCATGGGAATCCAGACGGTCGCGTATGCCAATGGCGCATGGTGGTTCGGCTGTTACGGCAAGCCGTCGCTGCTGCGTGCGGATGAGAAGCTCCAACTCACCGGCCAATGGGACTTCAACGCCTCCGTCGGCATCGCACCGATCGGTGGCGGCCGCTTCCTCATTGCTCAAAACACGGGCATCAAAGGCGACGATGGCAGAACCAAGGTCAACCAAGCCCGCGTCGTCATCGCTCGCCCCGATGAAAAGACCGGCATGGTGATCGAAAAACCGTGACCACATTTACTCAACCATGAAAACCACGCTCATCCTCTGCCTCGCACTTCTTCCCATCCTCGCCCCGGCACAAGACAAAGTCTTCAAAGCCGGTGCCGCCACCAGCAACATCACACCGCCGCTTGGCATGACCATCGTGGGGAACTTCGCGCCGCAGGCGACCGCCAGCTTCACCGAGGGCGACCTCGCTGCGCAGCCTGGCGGGCCTCGTCCTCGGCGGTGGTGTGTCAACCGGGGTTATGGCCGAGCCAGTCGGCATCGGTTTACGGGTGGCCGCTGAGGATTGTCAGTTATTGATAGGAAACGGTTTTCGGGTTGGCCGCGACCGGACCGTCGAAGGGTGGCTCAGGCGGAAGGGGGTGCGGGGGAGAGAGGGGTGAAAACGGTGTTTCGTTGGGGCGGTGGGCGGTGCTGCGGTGGGAAGGAACACCGGAAATGGCCGGAACGCGGCGAAATCGGGGCGCCTGGGGCGAGGGGGAATCATTGACGGAGAGCGTAGCTCCCTGGGCCGCGGCGCCAAGACGATTCCATTGGCCGATTCGATTGGCAACGGGGGTCCCCCTCACATCCGCCGCCCTGTCGTTACGCCCACGTGCTCCATCGAGCGCAACTCGGCCACCGCGAGCACCTGCCCCGCCCGGCGCACCCCCATGAACCACGGGCAGGCATCGAAGTCGGGTATCGTCTCGGAGAAGGGTCCGCAGCCGATGAAGATGACTGCCCGGGCTTCGGGCCCCTTGGCCTTGTTTGCCGCGGTGTGGCGGATCTGCTCATGCGATCCAATGTGCCACCGGTTGGCGAAGGAAGGCGTCCACGGGAATTCCGCCGCCGCCGACCAGGAGTTGGCGGTCGGGCTGAAACGCTTCAACGAAAGCCGCCATCCCGGACAGGGCGGCGGCCCGGCGTCCGCTTTTGACCTCGATGGCGACAAGCTTCTTCCCGGCCCGCAGCACGAAGTCCACTTCCCGGTTGTTCTCGCGCCAGTAGAAAAGTTCGCATCCGCCGCAGGCCGCGGCGTTGGCCAGATGTGCGCCCACGGCGGATTCGACCAGCCGCCCGTGAAACCCGCGGTCGGCCCGGGCTTCCTGCGGCGTCAGGCTGCAGGTGGCCGTCATGAGGGCGGTGTTCATCACCTGCAGTTTCGGGCTGGAGGCGCGCCGACGCACGCCGTGACCCGCATGTTTCTGCAATCCGGTGAGCATGGCGGAGGCCGCCAGCAGTTCAAGATAGTGCGCGAGCGTCGTGGTGTTTCCCGCATCGTGGAGCTGGCCGAGCATCTTGTTGTACGACAGCACCTGGCCCGAATGTTGGCAGCCCAGTTCGAAGAGCCGGCGGAGCAGCGCGGGCTTGTCCACCCGGGTCAGCAACAGCACATCCCGCGAGATCGTGGTCTCGACCAGCGAGTCGAGAATGTAACGCCGCCAGCGGTCGGGCTCGCCCGCCAGCGGAGCCGCACCCGGGTAGCCGCCGAAATACAGGTATTGGTCCAAGGAGAACCCGAATGCGGATTCCATTTCCTCGAATGACCAGTGCGGCAGGTGCAGCACCTCGAAGCGGCCCGCCAAACTCTCGGTCAGCCCCCTCTGAACCAGCAGGGGCGCGGAGCCGAGCAGCACCACCTTGAGGCGACACCCCGACCGGGTGTCCTCATCCCAGAGCCGTTTGACTGATTCCGCCCAGCCGGCGGCCTTTTGCACCTCGTCGATGACCAGGATGCCGTCGCCGTCGTGGGAGGTGAGCAGTCGAGCCGCTTCCCACTGTCCCGCGATCCACTCCGGGCCGCGAAGCGTCGGTTCGTCGGCACTGACGAACCGGCACGGCACCCCAGCCCGCCCCACCACCTGCTGAACCAAGGTCGTCTTGCCAACTTGCCGGCCCCCGCACACCACCTGAAGGAAGCGCCGCGGCTCATCCAGCCGCCGCAACAACGCCCCGGCTTCAGGACGCTGGTAGCTTGCCGGCGCTGCACTCATCGCTGCGCGTAATTTTGCTCAATGCCGCGAGAAGTCAAGCCTGAAACATGGATGCCCGGGCGCAGGAAGGCGCGCGACGAGCACCGGGCAGTCCTGGCCAATCCGGGGCAAGGTGGCTCAGGATTGGATGCCGATCCGGCTGGTAGCGGCGGGCATGATGCGGGCTGGAGTGGATCATCTTTCCTCGGGAATCCCGAGTTCGGCGAGGGTGGCGCGGAGCCAGTGGAGCGACTTGGTGAGCAGTGGGCCGCCCTGGCCTTCGCATTCGATCGAGAGATGGCCGGTGTAGCCGGTTTCGTGGAGGTGGCGCAGGCAGTTGCGGATGTTGCCGGCATTGACGCCCTCGCCGACCGCGCAGTGGGAGAGCGCGATGCCGGTCTGGCCGCCGCGGGCGATGGCGGCGAGCGACTCGCTGACGTCCTTGACGTGGACGTGGGCGACCTTGGGGGCGAAGCGCCTGCAGAAGGCGACCGGATCCTGGCCGGCGATGAAGCTGTTGCCGGTGTCGAGGTTCAAGCGCAGCCACGGGCTGTCCACGAAGGCGAGCATGCGTTCGAGGTACTCTGGTCGGGTGGTGAAGTAGCCGTGCACCTCGATGGTGGCGATGATTTCATAGGCGGCCGCGGTTTCGATGATGCGCTCGTACTGGCGTTTCATCATGTCCATCGCCTCCTCATCGCCGAGGCCCTCGGGCCGGTGCAGTCCGTCGGTGGTGGCCACGCGTCCGCAGCCGGCGTGCTTCGCCCACGGGATCGCCTTGAGGACATAAGGCAGGCCGTAGGCCGGGCCGTCCACACCCGACAGCGGAAACGCGGCGTCCACCTGCGAGAAACGAACGCCGAAGCCCTCCATGTGCCTGCGCAGCAGCAGCGGGTCCTGATGCATGGCGATGTGCGGTTGGTAGCCGAGGCCGTGGATCCAGCTCGCGCCGTCGATCAGCCCGCACTCGATCCAATGCACATCATTCTCCGCCGCCCACTCCAGGCACCTGTCGAAGGAGACAAATGAGGTGTTGAACGCGTCGGTGTGGAAGGAGATTTTCATTGGGGGTGTTCCTTGGTTGTTGTCCTTTGATGATCTAATTGAAGTTGCGTATTGGCATAACCGCGGCCGGAGCGTCATTGGGCGGCTGGCAGATCGGGCGGTCCGGGCTCGGCCAGCTCCATTCCGGACCACGCGCCCCAGTCGCCGCTGCTGTCGTCGTTGCCCCCGACGTCGGTGACGAGCAGCAGGGCGACGGACTGGCCGGCCCACGGGGCGAGGCTGGCCTCGAGCGGGTGCCAGGCGTGGTTGGCGACGTGGCGGCTGGCGATCTCGGTGCGCCGGCCGGCGGCATCCTCCACCACGACCTTGAACAGGATGCCGTCGCCCGCATCGCTGCCGTCCTGCTTGCCGACCGCGCAGCGGAACAGGCGCGGCGCGGCCGGCAGCGTCAGGGGGTAGCGGGCGAAGGTGCAGCCGGTGCCGCCCTTGTAGGGCGGGTGCATGAACAGTCCGCGCGGCCTGGTGTCGCCGTCGCAGGTTGGCGAGGCGGCATGGAGCTGGGCGCCGGTGGCGGCGTCCAGTTCCCGTTCCGGCCCGCCCCGCAGGGCCATGCCGCGCGCGTGCCATGCCGGCAGCGGGGGCGGCTTGGCGGCGGCCGGCGCGGCCGGCGCCACCGGGGGCGGCGCGACGGTGAAGTCGATCCACGCGCCCTCGCGCTCGAACCACAGCCGCGACCCGGGCGCGGCGTCGGCCGGGATCGTCACCGGGTGTTCGGCCGCGCCCTTGACCACCACCTGCTCGCCCGGGGCGACGCGCTCGCGCGGGCAGGAGAGCGCGGCGGCCGGCGGCGTGGCGGAGCGCCGCACCCGGTAGCTGAACGCGCCCTCGACCGGCTGCACATAACTGAGGCCGCGCGCCGCCCGCACGCCGGCGGCGCCGATCTCGCGGCCGGCCGCATCCAGCGCCACGGCATCGGCGAGCGTGTGGGGGAAGCCGGCCTCCGTGCCCCCGTGGAGGAGGATCTCGGCCATGTCTCCGTCCAGCGCGCGGCAGATCGCGACGCCGTCGGCCGCGCCCTCGGCAAACCGCACGAAGGCGCCGCGGCCGTCGATGTAGGTGCAGTCCGGCGCCACCGCGAGGTCGGCCCGCCGGCCGCCGACCTCGCCGCTGAAGACGCGCACCGCGCGGTCGCCGCTGCGCCCCCAATAACCGTTAGGCGGCAGGTCGAGCGGCTCGCCGTCCACGGTCGCGGCCATGCGTTCGCCGGGGTGGCCGTTGACCGCGGTGACCGTGCCGTCGGAGTAGCGGGTCACGACCTGGGAGCGCGTCCAGGCGCCGTTGGCCAGCGCGGCGGAGGTCTCGTGCAGCGCGCCGGCCGCGTCCGCGTAGCGGATCGTGTCGGCCCGGGCCTGGGTGTAGCGGCTGGCCAGCGGCTGGATCATGTGGTAGCTGCGCAGCTCGCCCTGGCGCCCGGTGAGCAGGAATCCGGGGTGGCCGAAGGCCACGGTGGCGGCGAGGAACCGGTCCCGTGCGACGTCCTCGTCGGCGGGCGCGCTGTTGCCGGGGTAGAACATCCCGGGGTTGCCCATGCCGAAGTTGCAGCACAGCGGGTGCAGGCAGCGCAGGTCGAAGTCGACGAGCCACGGGTTCTCGTGGATGCGGTAGGGCTGGTCCTGCGCGTAGTTGCCGTCGGTCAGCCCGCAGTAGATGAAGTGATTGTTGCCCTCGGAGTAGACCGGGCCGCCCCACGCGGCCTTCTGCAGCAGCATGATCTCGCCGTAGGCGTAGAACACCGCGGCGAAGGTGCCGGCGCCGGGGACGCGCGCGTCGCAGTCCACGCGGCTCCACGGCGTGACCGCGGTGTGGACGTCGCAGTAGGCGGTGCTGAAGCCGAACTTGCGCTCGATGACCGGCGCGAGCCGCTCGCAGAACTCGACGGCGCGCGCGGGCTTCGGGGCATAACAGCGCTCCCACGCGTGCTGCAGCTGGTTCTCGCGGGTGCGCGAGATGAGGTCGATGTGCCAGAAGCCGTTGACCGGCGCGAAGTCGGTGAAGTTGTTGTAGGGCCCGTAGACATATCCCAGCTCGTCCTGCATGATGCGCGCGTAGCGGGACTGGCCCTCGTCGCCGCCCTTCCCGGGGGCGGGCTCGGTGCGGAAGGTGAAGCTCTCGTTGCCGTCGCGCCAGCCGGTCTCATGGTCGGTGACCACCAGTTCGGTCATGCCCCAGCGGTGCACCGAGCGCCAGTAGTCGGCGTCGCGCTCGCGGTTGGTTGCGCCGTGGGCGCGCCAGACGCGGGTGCCGGTGACGGCCATCCAGGGCGACTGCGGGTTCGGGATGTTGGGCAGCACGTCCTCGAAGCGCGGCGAGAGGGTGAGCACGAACCGCTCGCAGCACGGGTTGCGGCGGCCGTCGGTCCGCGGCTCGTAGCGCGTGCCGCCGTTGCTGGCGAGCGAGCCGTCCAGGCGCACGTTCTCGGCGAACGGGGCGGTGGCGTTCGACTGCGTCCAGTCGCTGTGCGCCAGATAGAAGAGCGGCGCGTCGGGGGGCCCCGAGACGATGACCGTGGGCCGGGCCAGGCCGTCGCCGTCGCCGTAGGTGTAGTAGGGCAGGGTGACCGGCCGCGGGTTGGCGAAGCCGCGGGTGGCGCCGAAGCGCACCTCGGCGATCTCGCCCGTGCCGGCCTGCACGTCGAGGACCAGCGACTTGCCCGCGAGGTGGAAGCGGAGCTGCGCGTCGATGCTGCGGCCGCCGTGCGTCAGGCGCCCGGCGTAGGTGACGGCGTCGGCGCCGGCGGTGACCGTGACCTCCTCGGCCTCGGCGCGGGCCGGCGCGTCGGCGGGCGTGGCCGGGGCGAGGTAGAGCCCGCCGCCCAGGCCCACGCTGGCCCACTCGCCGGCCTCGCCCCAGCGCACGGCCAGCTCGTCCCATGCGCCGAGCCGGGCGGGCAGGCGCACTTCGAGGCGGCCGTCCGCGCCGTCGCGCACGAGGTGGTGGCGGCCCGCCTCGCCGGTCGCGACGCGCACCGTGGAGGGCGTGGGGTCGCGCGGCACGATGGTGAGCGGGGTGTTAGGGAACGGCAGCGTGCCGGGGCCGGTGTTCGTGCCCGGGTCGCAGGAAGGGAAGACGCGCGCGCCGCGCTGCGGGCGCGGGGCGAAGGTCAGCGGTTCGAAGCGCTCGGTGAAGACCGCCAGGCTGTTGAAGAAGACCGCGCGGTCCTCGGGGTTGCTCCCGCCGCCGACCTCGATTGCCGCCAGCGCGGCCCCGCGGGCGACGCGCTCGATTTGCGCGGGATCGAGCCTGTGGTGGCACAGGAACCACTCCTTGAAGTGCACGCGGGCCAGCGGGACCGTGAAGCGCGCCCCGGCGGCGTCGGTGAAGTGCAGCGTCACCGACACCGGCGGCGTGGACGGGTCCGGCGCATAACTGTGGTTGTTGCCGTAGATCCAGCAGGTCACGGCGTCGAACGGGCCGGTCACCGCCACCGGCGCCGCCGGCACCAGCGTGATGCGCGGCTGGGGCCCGGTGGCGCGGTGGGTGAGCTTGGCCACCGCATCGCCGAAGAGCAGCACCTCGTCCGAGCGCTCGAAGCGCGCCACGGCGTCGGTCGCCTCGACCCGCCACCCGTCCACCCCGGTGAACGGGACCAGCGCCGGGTGGTCGTCATGGGTGCGGCCGGCCCAGACCATCTCGTACGGGCGCTCACCTGCGCACAGCGCGCCTGCCACCAGCGCGCCGGCTGCCAATCCGGTCAACACGTTCATGATGTTTCACCCATTCCGCCCGGGGTCGGTCCCGCGCGATTGCACGTCAGGCTACGCGGCCCTTGGGCCCGGTGACAACCGGATTCCCGGCCGCCCGGGGCCGGAGCGCGGGCGCCGTGCATGCACACGCCCTGCGGGCGCGGCAGCGGCTCAGCGGACCGGCGTGAGCAGGCCGATGCGCCAGGCGAAGCGGCCGTAGCCGGTCCCGGCCTTGTCCTTTTCCAACATGCCCTGGAAGACGAACCGGAGGTCTGCCGGGTCCACGGTCAGGGTCTCGTCCGATCCGGCCCGGATGAGTTCGCCATGACTGACGTTGTCGGTCCACGGCTGGACCCCGGCGGCGGGGCGGATGTTGCCCCAGCCGGCGAACGGCTGCTCCGGCGTGTCGGCGACCGGCACCCACGGTCCGTCGAGCCGATCCGCGAGGTAGGCCTTGTAGTGCCTGCGGCCGTCCTGCTCGATCAGGGTCAGGTAATGGTCGGTGCCCTTGAGCCGATAGGTGTGGCTCGCCTCGAACACCGCGGCCTTGAGGGCGAGCTCGCAGTGGCCGAAGCCGCGCGGGAAATCCTCCCGCCGCGTCCACAGCCGCCACATCCGGCCATCGAGGCTGGTCAGGAACAGGTAGGCGCGCCGGTCGTCGCAGATGATCCAGTAATCCAGGCCGCCGACCTCGCGCGGGTCGTCCTTGCCCCCGTCGAGCATCGGCCGCGCCCGCGTCCACGTGCCGGGGGCGTCGATGTCGGGGGTCGTCGAGTAGGCCACCCACATCTTGTCCTGGCCTGGCACCCCCACCTGATAGACGAGGTACCACTGCCGGTGGGGGCGGTAGTAGAACACCTGCGGGGCGCAGAAATAGTCGCTGTCGCTCACCTCGAGCAGGGACCGCGGCGACGCATCGGCATCCTCCCAGCGCGTGAACGAGCAGTGCTCGATGGCCGATCTGCCCGGCAGCTTGACGGTCATGAACACGTGCCACCTGCCCTCGTGAAACACCACGCTGGGGTCCTTCTGGGCGTGGCTGGGTTCGTGGTCGCGGGCCTCGGGGAGGATCAGCGGGGCGCTGTATTCCCAACCGCGGGGGACCTTGAAGGCGGCGTGCCGGGGGAGGGCGCGCGGCGGTTCCCCGGCCGGCTCCGGCGGGTGGGTGGCGGCAGCGTCCGGCGGCGCGGGCAGGGCCTGGCCCAATCCGGCCACCACGGCCGCGAGCAGCAGCGGGGCGGCGGCCCGGCCCCCCCGCCGGCGCGCCCACAGGCGCAGGCAGGGACCCCGCGCGGGGCACAGGCGGCGGCGGGGCCCGCCCGGTTCGCCGTCCGTGCGCGTTGGAGGGTTCGGTGGCATGCGGGGTCCTCTTGCCACACCCCGGCCACCGGGGCACGCCAAAACCGGCCGCCGGCCCGTGACCGGCGTCCCGTTCGCCCGCCACCGGCCCCGGCCCAATCGATCGCTCCGGCCGCGGGGTGGAAGGGCGTCCGGCCGGAACGCGTATCCGGGCTGCATCATGAACGCGCACAGGATTTCGCGCCGGCGCCTGGCCGGCGGCATGGCGGCGGTCGTCAATTTGCACCTCGCGGTGGCGGCGGCGGGCGCCGCGCAGGAGTTCTTCGCGATGGACACCGGCACGCGCGACGCCGCGCACGCCACTCCGGCGGCACAGGTCGCGCTGGTCAGTGAACTCGGGTTCGACGGGTTCGGGCCGGCCTACACCACGCCCGAGGCGCTCGCCGCGACGCTCGCGGCCGCCGACGCGCACCGCCTCAAGGTCAGCGCGCTCTATCTGGGCATCGACCTCGACGCCGCCGGGCCGCCCGGCGCGCCGGTCCGCGACGCGGTGCGCCAGCTCGCGGGGCGCGGGACGCTGGTGTGGCTCTATCTGACGTGCAATTCGCGCAAGCCGTCGGACCCGGCCGGCGACGAACGCGCGGTGGCGGTGCTGCGCGAGACCGCCGAGCTGGCCCACGGCGCGGGGCTGCGCGTCGCCCTCTATCCGCACGCCGGGTTCTGGCTCGAGCGGGTCGAACACGCGGCGCGCCTCGCCGCCGCCGCCGGCTGCGCCAACCTCGGGGTGACGTTCAACCTGTGCCACTGGCTGATGGTCGACGGCGCCGACCTCGACGCCAGCCTCGCCGCCGCCCGCCCGCACCTGTTCGCGGTCACCATCAACGGCGCCGACCCCGGCGCCACCGACTGGACGCGCCTGATCCAGCCGCTCGACCGCGGCAGGTTCGACCCCGCGGAGCTGTTAGGCCGGCTCGACGCGCTGGGCTGGTCCGGCCCGGTCGGGCTGCAGCACTACGGCATCGGGGGCGACGCGCGGGCGAACCTGGGGCGGTCGATGGCGGCGTGGCGGCGGCTGCGGTGGGTCGACCTGCTGCCGGCCGGCGGGGCGTTCGGGGCGTGGGAGGACGCGGCGGGCTGGCGGGAGGCCGGGGAGGCCGGCGTGGACCCGGCGGACCCCGGGCGGCTGGCGGTGCGGGCGGGCACCGGGGTGATCGTGTCCGAGGGGGCGGCCGGCTACCTGCTGACGCGCGAGCGGTTCGGGGACGTGGCGGTGCACGTCGAGTTCCTGATCCCGCGCGGGTCGAACTCGGGCGTCTACTTCGGCGGCAGCCATGAGGTCCAGATCCTTGACAGCCACGGCGTGGCGACGCCGGACTACCCGGGCAACGAGTGCGGCGGGATCTATCCGGAGTGGATCGGCGAGGCGAACGTCCGCGGGCACTCGCCGGCGGAGAACGCGAGCCGCCCGGCGGGCGAGTGGCAGAGCTTCGACGTCGTCTACCGCGCGCCGCGGTTCGATGCCGGCGGGCGCAAGACGCGCAACGCGCGCTTCGAGCGGGTGGTGCACAACGGCCGGCTCGTCCACCGCGACGTCGAGGTCCTCGGCCCGACGCGCGTCGGGCTGCCCGAGGCGGCGGCCGGCCCGCTCCGGCTGCAGGGCGACCACGGCCCGGTGGCGTTCCGCGAGCTGCGCCTGCGGCGGCTCGTGGAATGAACGCCCGCCCGCCGGCGTGCGGGGCCGCCCCGCCGGTCGGGCGAAAGAACCGGCGCGCACCGGGTGTTTCGTTTTCCGGCCCGACGCCCATGCCATGAAACCGCGTGACATCCTCTGCTGCTTGATGGCGCTGGCCGCCGCCGGTCCCGTGGCGGCGGCGCCGGCCGCCGGGGCGCCGCGGCCGAACGTGCTGTTCATCCTGGCCGACGACCTCGGCTGGCGCGACCTCGGGTGCTGCGGCAGCACCTTCCACGAAACCCCGCACCTCGACCGGCTGGCGGCGCGCGGGGTCAGGTTCACCCAGGCCTACGCGGCCAGCCCACTGTGCTCGCCGACCCGCGCGAGCATCCTGACCGGCCAGCATCCGGCGCGGATCGGGATCACGGCGCCGGTGTGCCACGTGGCGGCGGTGCAGCTGGAAAAGCGGCTGGCGGCCGGCCGCCAACCGGAGGTGAAGGTGCTGAATGCCGACAGCGTCACGCGACTGCAGCCGGACTATGTCACCCTGGCCGAAGTCCTGCGGGAGGCCGGCTACGCCACCGCGCACTTCGGCAAGTGGCACCTCGGCCACAACCGGCCGCAGCAACCCGCCGACCATTACGAGCCGAGCGACCAGGGGTTCGAGGTCGACTTCCCGCACACGCCGTCGGCCCCCGGGCCCGGCGGCGGCTACCTGGCACCGTGGAAGTTCATCCGCGACCCAACGGTCACCGGCACCCCCGGCGAGCACATCGAGGACCGGATGGCCGACGAGGCCGCACGCTTCATCGCCGCCCACAAGGACCGCCCGTTCTTCGTCAACTACTGGGCCTACTCGGTGCACTCGCCGTGGAACGCGCGCCGCGACCACATCGCACACTTCCAACCGAAAGCCGACCCCGGCAACCCGCAGCGCAACCCGCTCTACGCCGCAATGGTCAGGAGCCTCGACGACGGCGTCGGCCGGCTGCTCGACGCGCTCGACCAGGCCGGCGTCGCGGAGCGCACGATCGTCGTGTTCTTCTCCGACAACGGCGGCTGGGCGTTCCCGCCCGGGACCACCGATCCGGCCGGCTTCGAGGACACCCCCGCCACCAGCAACCTGCCGCTGCGCAGCGGCAAGGCGTCGGTCTATGACGGCGGCACCCGCGAACCATGCATCGTCGCATGGCCCGGCCACACCAGGCCCGGCACCACCAGCAACGCCCTGCTCCAGAGCACCGACTGGTTCCCGACGATCCTCGCCATGTGCGGGCTGCGGCCGCCGGCCGGGGTGCTGTTAGACGGCGTCGACCAGGCGCCGGCGATCCTCGGCCGGGGCGCGCCGCGCGACCGCCTGTTCTGCCATTTCCCGCACGGCAGCGCGCGGCAGGCGGCGCGGATCCCCGGGTTTCTGCCCGCCAGTTACGTCCGGCGGGGCGACTGGAAGCTGATCCGGTTCCACGGGGACCGCGCCGGTGGCGGCGACCGGCACGAGCTCTACGACCTTGCGGCGGATCCCGGCGAGGCGAACGACCTGGCGGCTGCCCGGCCGGACCTGGTGCGCGAGCTCGACGCGCTGATCGCGGGGTTTCTAACCGACACCGGGGCGGTGGTGCCGAAGCGCAACCCGGACTACCGGCCGGGTGCGGCGCCGGGCGTTCCGGCCCCGCCGAAGGCCGCCGGTCCGCTTGGCGGCTGGGTTGCGCGCCGGTGCACCGCCAAGGCCGCCGGCGGCGTGCTAACAGTCTCACCCGCGGGGCGCGGGGCGTTCCTCGGGCTGGCCCCCGGCAAGCTGGCGGCGGGGGCCAGCGTGCGGTTCCGGCTCCGGTGTGCCGGCGGTGCGGGCAGGGTTGCGTGGCTGCCGGCGGCGCGGGCGGCCGATGCCGGTGCGGGCCGGTCGGTGCCGTATGCGGCCAAGGCGGGCGAGTGGACCGAGGTTTGCGCCGAGGTTCCGGCGCCGCCCGGCCGCCCGGGCATCCTGCGCCTGCACCTGCCCGCCGGCGCCGGGCCGATCGAGATCGACTGGATCGAGTTGTCCGCGGGTGCCGGGCCGCGGCGCTGGGAGTTCTGAGGGAGCAGGAACCTCAGCAGCCACTGCCGCGGGCTGAAGCGGATTGCGCCGGTGGTTGAGGACGGGGGCATGGTGTGCCTGTGGGCGCGGGCGCCGCGCGGGTGGGCGTCACCGGGCGGCCGGGCGCCCCGGGTCACCGGCCGGGCGTTGCCGTGCGAATGCGTCGAGCTCCCCGCTGGTCGGCAGGGAGGGCTGTGCGCCGAGGCGGGTGGCGGAGAGCGCGCCGGCCATGGAGGCCCAGCGGAGCGCCTCGTCGATGGCGGTTCCGGCGCCCAGCGCGCAGGCCAGTCCGCCGTTGAAGGCGTCGCCGGCGGCGGTGGTGTCGGCGGCGTCGACGTGCGTGCCGGGGATCAGCCGGACCCCGTCGCGGTCGGCCACCAGCGCCCCCGCGGCGCCGCGGGTGATCACCACGTGGCGCGGGCCGGCCTCTAACAGGCGCAGGGCCGCCTGCCGTGCCGAGGCATCGTCGACCACCGCCACGCCGGACAGTCGTTCGGCCTCGATTTCATTGGGCGTCAGGCAGGTGACGCGGCGGAGCAGCTCGGCGGGCAGCGGCACGGCCGGCGCCGGGTCCAGGATCACGGGCACGCCGGCATCCGCCGCGATGCGGGCGGCCGCGGCCACCGTTGCCAGGGGGACCTCGAGCTGGAGCATCAGCACGTCGGCCGCGCGGACGAGCCCGGCCGCGCGCTCGATGTCGGCGGGCGACAGCGCGTGATTGGCCCCGGAGGCGACGGAGATCGCGTTCTCGCCCCGGTCGTCGATCAGGATCAGGGCCACTCCGGTCGCGTGGTCCGGGTCGCGGAAGACATGCCCGGTGTCGATGCGCTCGCCGCGGAGGCTGCTGATCGACTGGTCGCCGAAGACATCGGTTCCGACCCTTGCCACCAGGGCGACCGCGGCGCCGAGGCGCGCGGCGGCCACCGCCTGGTTCGCGCCCTTGCCCCCGGCCGCCATGATGAACCGCCCGCCGGTGACCGTCTCGCCCGGCAACGGCAGGCGCGGGCTCTTGACCACCATGTCGGTGTTCACGCTGCCAACCACCACGATTCGCGGAACGTTCATGCCAAGGGGCCTCCTGCGTGGGCACGGGCACCAGCCCGGCAATGCATCACTGGTCGGTTCTTCGTGGCGGTGGCGGTTGGTGGTGCCGGCATGCGGAGGGCGTTGCCGGCCGCGAGCAGCAGGGCGAGTGCGGGGGCGAGGCGCTGCATCGGCGGGATCATCGGCCGCGGCTCATTGGAGCGACGCCCGGCCCGGCTCGCCGCGCAGCTGCGCCTCGCCCTCCTCCTTGTCATAGACGCCGTAGAACATCGAGCACGCGTCGAGCCACAGCACCAGCCGCTCGAAGTCGGCCACCGGCAGCTGCACGCCGTGGTGGCCCCGGTCCAACAGCCCCAGCAGCCTCGACGCCCGGGCGCCGAAGCGGCCCGGCTCGGTGCGGTACCACAGCGGATCCGACCACCCGGCGGTGGCGCCGTAGGCGGTGAACCCGAACCCGACCAGGTTGTGGAACGACTCGAACCAGTGGTCGCGGACCGGCTCGCGGGCGAGCGACGGGGCGCCGTCGGCCCGCCGCTCGGCGTGGCAGCCCGCGCAGTGGCGGTCCAACACCGGCTGGACCAGCCGCGGGTAGCTGAACGGGTTCGAGCCGTCGGGGCCGGGCGCCGGCACCGACGGCGGGCGGCGGAACGCCAGCGGCACCGCGCCGGCGGCCGGCGCGGCCTTCGACTTGTGCTCGTGGCAGCCGGCGCACACCAGCCGCCCGCCGTGGCGGACCGCGGTTGCCGAGCGCATCGACTGGACCGCGAGCCCGCGCCGGTCCAACAGTTGGAAGAACAGCTCGCGGCATGCCGGCGCGGTGAAGTGGGCGCTGCCGTCGGGCTCGACCGGGACGGTGCCGACGAGCCAGCGGGCGGGGACGATCGAGTCCAGGGCCTCGGCGATCCGGCGCCCGGTCTGGTGCGGCGCGCGGCCGCCGGACGGCACCGAGCACGGCAGCAGCTGCCAGACCCGCAGCGCGTCGATCCGGGTCCCGTCCGGCCACGGTTGCCGGGTGTCGTAGACGTTGACGACCGCCAGCGTGCCCTGGCCGGGGTCGTTGACGGCGGCCGGTTGCGGGTGTCCGGCGGCGGCGGTGTCGGCGGAGAGCGGCGGCACCGGCGTCGGCCGCACCGGGATCGGGCTCATGCACGCGATGGCGGGGTCATGATGGATGAGTTCGCGGTTGCCGAACGCGTCGATCAGATAGATCCCGTGGTCGCCGCGCCCGGACGGTTGTGGCCGGCCGGCGGCGAGTTCCGCGTCGCAGGCGCAGAGGTGGTAGTTTTCGCCGAGCGGCCAGGGGGTGCCGTAGACCTCGCTTCCGCCCTGGCTTTCGGGGAACCCGACGCCCGGCGTGAGCCGCCGGACCGGCCCCATCGCGTCGTCGTCGGTGGCGGTCGGGTCGATCACCACCAGCGACCCGAACGCCTGCCCGTGGTGGGGCGCGGCGGTGGCGACGTAGCGCACCGACCCCGGGATCGCGCGCACGTGGATCTCCATGTCGGGGCGCAGCGGCCGCGGCGCGAAGTTGCCGTGCAGCGCGCGCGGGTCGCTGCCGTCGAGGCGCGTGACCCACGGCACGTGGGCCGCGCACCCGTGGCGGTCGACGTAGTCCCAGCGGGTCCACACGATCCGGCCGTCGTGGGTGACGCTCGGCGCCCACTCGTTGCTCTCGTGGAAGCTCAGGACGTCGATGTTGCCGCCGTCGGCGTTCATGGCGTGGAGCGTGTAGAGCGGGCAGGCGCGCCCGCAGCGCAGGTAGCCGCCGCGGCGCTCGCTGATGAACGCGATCCGCCCGTCCGGCAGCCAGCACGGGTCGAAGTCGTTCCACGTCCCGTCGGTCAGTTGGCGCAGGTCGGTGCCGTCGAGGTTGACCCGGAAGATGTGGTAACAACGGCCCGCGTCCCAGTGCCCGCGCCCGGGGTCGGTATGGAACAGGTGTTCGGTCCCGCCGCTGCACTCGACGTAGGCGAACAACACCTGCCGCGCGTCGTGGGACAGCGCCGGCGAGAGGAACGCCCCGCCGCTGGTCGGGTCTCCGCGCAGGGTGCTCTCGCCGTCGAAGTGCAGCGCCGCCGCCGCGGCGTCGCCGCGCGGCAGGCACCGGCCCGCCAGCCGCCCGTTCGCGACCGGCGCCGTTTCCAACAGATCCACCGCGCGCGGCTGGGGGCCGAAGCAGTCCTCGAGCACGAACACCCCGCCGCCGGGGCGTGCGGTGATGCCGTAGAACTGGTCGCACATGTGGTTGAACACCGCGCGGTGGCGCTTGACGAACAGGATCCGGTCGAAGTCCAGCAGCGGGTTGCGGAACGCGATCCGGCGCCGCAGCCGGCAGGTGTCGTCGAACAGCGCGCGGCGCGCGGCGGCGTCGGCCACCGGGGTCCCGGCCACGCGGCGCTCGAGCGCGGCCAGCGGGTCGGCGAGCGCGGCGAGGTCCGCGCCGTGCTCGGCAAGGTCGTCGAACAGGGCCCGCGTGCGCCGCGCCACGACGTCGGCCGGGTCGCGGTCGGCGGCGTGGATCAGTGCCTCGCTGCGGAACGTCTCACCGGCCACCCGCTCGAAGCGGCCGCGGTCGCCGAGGTCGCGCTGCAGCCCCTCGAACTGGCGCCCGAGTTCCGCGGCATCCGGCTGCAGCGCCGCCGGCCCGGCGTCCGCGCGCAGGCTTCCGCACCCGCAGCCAAGGACCGCCGCCACGGCCACCGCGGCGAGCGCCCCGCGGAGCGCCGCCCGGGAGCGCCGGCAAGCGCCCTCCGCCGCCGGCGTGCCGCCCGCCCGCGGGCGTTCGGAGTGGCGCGTCATCATCGCGGTTGACGATACGCCCGCCGCCCCGCCGCCGTTTCATTCCGCGACCGGCAAGACACCTTGCTGTCCCGAATGGTGCTCCCCGAGACGGCGTGCTGCGCCATTCTCACGCCATGCGCGTGGTTTCCACGCCCTGGGTTCACCGGATGACGACATCGCGCGCGGGCAGCAGGCGAACCGGCCCCAGCAGGCCGGCCGGCTGGATTTCCCATCCTTCTCCCGACTGGATGTTGGTGCGGGTGAGGCGTTTTTCCGGCGGGAGAGCTTGGTCGCCGACCAGTCGGTTGATCCAGAGGTTCATGACCTCGATCTTCAGCTCGTTGGCACCGGGCCGGAGAAGCGCGGTGGCATCCACCCGGAACGGCGGCTTCCACAACACGCCGGCCGATTTGCCGTTGATGAAGACTTCCGCCAACTCCCGCACCTCGCCGAGGTCGAGGAACACCCTCTGGTCGGGACCCAGCCAGTCCGCGGGGATTTGGATCGTCCTGCCGTAGGCGCCCGTTCCCGAGTAATACTTGATGCCGGCGTCGGGGTGTTCGGTCCACGGGATCAGGCGCGGGAACTCGATCTCCGCCGGCGCGCCCCACGCGGGATCGAAGGCGACCGTCCACGGACCTTCGACGGGCTGGGGTTCAGGGATCGTGTCGATGGAAACCCGTTTCGTCATCCCCGCAATGTCTTCCAACACGGCATCCCCGTTGCGCCAGCAGCGGACGGTGGCGGAGGATGCGTCTGCCGCCACGACGCATGCCGCGGGCAGCGAGGGGTCTGCGTCTCCGCCAGCCAGGGTGAGAGCCCCGATGCGTGCGGCTGCCGGCGCGCCGGCAAAGACGACGAAGACCGAGCCGCCGGGCGGCAGGTCGAGGCGCACGGTGCTTGCCCCGTCCCCGGCCTGATAGACAAACGCGGGCTCGATGCGGCCGTCCTCCGGGTGCCAGAACTGCGGCGCGCGACCGCTGATCCGGAACAGGCAGTCGGGGCGCACCGCCTGCGCCGACTGGTTGCGCACGAAGTAGATGTCCGCATCGCGGGTGCGCCGGTGAATGAAGTCGAGGTGCGGGGCCATTGCGGCGTCGCGGCAGGAAAAGTCCGGGCCGATCGATTCGCCTTCGAGCCACCGGCGCAAGTCCGTTCCCCAGACCACCCGGCCCAGGCCGCGGCGGTTCTCGCCGGTTGGCGCGAGGTCACCCGCGCCCCACATTGCATCGGCCAGCCGGCGCAGCTCGACGGTCCGCTTCTCATGCTCGTGCAGGCCGGGAACCTGCGACGGCTTCGGGCCGAGGATCGTGGCGCCCTGGCTGACCAGTTCGTCGAGTTTGACCAGGATCTCCAGGGGCATGTGCGGCTGGGCGGGAAGGGCGAGGACACGGTAGCTCATGCCGCCGGCCAGATGGATGCGGCCATCCTTCACCGACATCCGGTTGAGGATCACGTCGCTGTTCACCACATCGTAGGCATATCCCGCGCCGAGACCGGGCGGCAGCGGTTTCTCCGGGACGTCGTGGTGCAGCGGCCAGAAGTTCGGCGCCTGATCGCCGTAGAAACACGCCACATCGGCGACGAAACGCCCCTGCTGGAGCATGTGACAGCAGCGGGCGAGGTAATCCATGAACGGCCGCGCCTTCGGCCACCACACCACCCGCGGGTTCATGTCCACCCCGGCATGATAACTGCGCCCGGGAAGGCCGAAGCCGGGCGGCGAGTGGGAAAACCCATGGTAGGTGATCCGGTTCAGGCCCTCGCAAAACGCCCGGTCCACGATCTGCTTGCGCACAAACGGGCTGTCGTTCCAGCGCCGCCAGGTGGTCCATGCCTCGGCATCCACGAAACGCTTGCCATAGATGTTCGCGGCGGAGGCGGTTTCCTTGACCAGGAAGATGTTCCGGTGGCGGATCCAGAACTCGCCGCGCGGGATGTCGACGTTTCCCAGGGCCTTCAGGGCGTCGACCGGACAGGTGTTCCAGATCGGCGGGCCTGGGCCGCCGGCCTCGCCGGCGAGTTGCAGGCCGTATTCCGCGCACACCTTGCTGCCGGTGGTGTAGTGACTGAAGATCAGGAGGTCGCTCACCGATTTCCGGTAGTCGTAGCGGAACCGTTCACTGGTTGTCTCGTCGCCAATCGTCCAGCCCGCCAGCGCCGGCAGCCACTGCAGCGGGTCGTATCCGTGCTGCCGCCGGAACCAGTCGGGAAACTTCGGCGTCCACTGGATGCCGGGGTGGAGCTCCATGCTGTCGACTTCGAGGTACTTCAACGGGCCAGGATCCATGCCTTGTTCCAGTCCCAGCTTGTGGATGATGAACTCGAAATGAAAGCGCGTGGCCTCCGGGTCGAGGAAGTCGATGAACGGGCCCTTGGAGTTCGGGCTGGCGGCGATCAACTGCTGGCCGTTGTTCGAGCAGACGAAGCGCGCGACCCGCCAGTTGCCCTCCGGCGCCGTCCACGTCAACCGGCCATCCTCCATGTTGTGCGTCAGATCGATCACGTGCGACCGATCGGGGATCCGCTTGTCGGCGGCATCCGGCCAGGCGAGCACCGCGACCTCGAGCGACCACTGGGGCATCCCGTCGTCCCTTCTCGGGCATTCTGTTGGGAGGTCGGGCATCGGGAACTGGCGCTTGATCTCGCCCGGACCGGCCACCGTGGTTTCGGCGACAAACAGGTTCTTGCTCGCCATGGCGGGCGGCACCCACGGGCCGCCGGCATTCCAGCCGCTGGAGGTGATCAGTCCCAGCTCGAGGCCCAGGCGTTTTGCCTCGCGCATCGAATGGTGCATCGCCGCCACCGACTCGGGCCCCATGAACGGCGGTCCGGCGGGCACGAATCCGTCCGGGTTCCGCATGGCCTCGGTGTCCCACATCTCAAGGCCGCCGAGTCCCTTGGCCTTGGCTTCCTCGAGGTCACGGGTCAGGTCGGGCAGCGACACGTCGCCATTGAGCCAGTTCCAATAGGCCCGCGGCCGGGCCTCCCCGCCCGGGCTCCCGAACCCTTCGGCGAGGTCCGTGGAAGACGGTTCCGCCGCCAAACCGCCGGCGGCGGCAAGCAGGATGATGGACATGGTCCGGGTCGTCATTTTCATTGTTGCGCTTTCAATGGCCCTGGTTGGGGCCGGGTTTTCGGGGCAGGCACCGGCGGGACGCCGGCGCTTGCGGCGGCAAGTCGTTCCATCCCGCGCGGTTGTTGTCTGCCTTGCATCTTGTCCACCTCAGTCTTCCTTGCGCCCGGTGCCGCGGGCACCATGCGTTCCCCGCTCCTGTTGCGCCTCCGCCCGCACCAGGCTAACCGGCCCGAGCAGGCCGGATTCCTGGAGCGGCGAGTCGGCTTGGACGCCGGAGTTGGTCGTGAACGTGAACCGGCCGGCCGGCCATGTCTTCCCCTCGAGCAGGCCGTTGTCCCAGCGCAGCGATCGCACGCCCTTGTGGGCGGGCTGCTGGTCGCCGATGAGGCGGTTGACCCAGGTGTTGACCACCGTGACTTCCAGCTCGTTGCCCGCGGGCCGCAGTTTTCCGGTGACGTCGACGCGGAACGGCGGGGTCCACACGATCCCGAGGTCCTCGCCGTTGAGCCTCACCCGCGCCAGCTTGTGGACCACGCCCAGGTCGAGGCTCATCCTCGCACCGGGGGGCAGGGGCCCGGCTGCCGGCGCATCGAAGGTGGTGCGGTAAACCGCCGCGCCGGAATAGTAGCGAATCCCTTCCTCGGCGCGGTCATTCCAGAGTTCGAGGCGCTCGAAGGGGACCGGTTCCGCAGGGCCGCCCCAGGCGGGGTCGAAGGTGACCTGATAGGGCCCCCCGATCGTGGCCAGCGTCTGCTCCTCCGGGAAGTTCACCCCCGCCGGTGCAGGTGGGCTGCCCGCGGCGGCGCGGTCGAAGACGATGAAACAGCTCTCGTGGCCGGCGAACCGCAGCGGCACCGACACCGTGCCGTCGTGCGCGGTCGATTGCGGCAGCGGCCGGCGCGCGCCCGTGACCGGGTGCCAGAGTTCGGGCGCCGCGCCGTCGGTGCGGAAGACGGCGGTCGCCTCGACCGGCTGTGCCTCGCGGTTGGCGACGAAGAAGATGTCGTGGTCTTTCGTCCGGCGCTGGTGATGACGCAAGGGGCCGGTCGACGTGAACACCGGCATCACGCCCTGCCCCTCGAGCCATTCCGCCGCGAAGGCATGGGGCGGATACAGCTCCTCCGTCCGCCCGGCCGCCAGGTTCCACGGGGCCATGCCGGCCGGGCCCAGCACGCGGGCCGGCGTTTCCTGCGCTTCCCCCGCCACCACGACCTGCCACGTTTCATCCGACGCCAACACCTCGGTGCTGCCGTCGGTGTATTGCAGGCGGACCGCCGCAATGAGTCCCGCGGGATTCGGTCCGGTCCCGGCATTCCCCGCCGCCACACTCAGCTCGTTGACGCCGGGTTTCAGGAGACCCTTGATTTCGGCGGTGTAGAGGGTGCGGAAATCATTGCCGGTGGCGACCGGCTCGCCGTTCACGCGCAGGGTGAACTCGTTGTCCGCGGTGAGAAACGCATGTCCCTCGCGCAACGCGCGTCGTGGGTCCACCGTGATGGTGCGGCGGAACTGACGCGTGGCTCCGGCCGGCGCGTCCGCGGCCGGATTCCCCTCGGGAGCCCAGATCCACTGCGCATGCCGGGCGACGACAGCGGCCGCAGCCACGGCCGGAGCGGGCGCGTCCCGGATGACGAGGCCCTTGCCGTGCCGGCGCCCGGCCGACTCCGCTGGCGCGGCATCGCCACCCCACAGCTTGTCGGCCAGCGCGCGCACCTGTTCATCGCACGTCGGATGGTTGGTCAGGCTTGGGGACTTGCGCGGCGGGTTGCCGATCACGGTGATGCCCTGGCGCACCAGCGATTCGATCGTCGCGAGGAGTTCCGGCGTCATCGTCTCCTGCCGGGGCAGGACCAGCAGCCGGTACGAACTGCCCCCGGGGAATGCAATCATCCCGTCGTCCACCCGCGCCCGCGCCATGAGGATGCCGGGGCTGACGGCATCGAAGCCGTGGTCGTTCTCCTCGCGCAGGATTCCCGCGCCGACCATCGCGTCGTCGGGCGGCATGAAGATGTGCGGTGCGCCCTCGGGGGTCAGATAGAGGATGTCCGCAACCGACACGCCCTGGCGCAGCATCCAGCCGCAGCGGGCGAGGTAGTCGTGATACGGCGCCACCAGCGGCCAGAACGTCTGGTTCCGGTGCCAGTTGATGCCGTGGGGGCCCATCGCCATGCCCGGCATGGGTCCGTCCAGCCCCAGCGGCTGATGCTGCCACGTGTGAATGATGAAATCGTTGATCCCCATCGCGAAGGCCCAGTCGGTCTGGTTCTTCAGGTCCGCAGGGTTGTGGCGGAAGCCGCCCATCGCCGTGAACGCCTCGGCCCGCAACACCGGCCGGCCCATGGTGTGGGCGATCGAGGCGCCCTCGACGACGCTGTAGACCGCATCGACCCCCTCGTTCCAGAACTCGCACATCGGCACGTCGGCCACCGCGCCGAGGTCGAGGTCGCCCGCGGGGTTCATGTCGTAGAACTGGCTGGAATAGTCCATGCCGTTTCCGTGTGCGTGGCGCTTGATCGCATGGGCACAATTCCCGATCAGCAACTCCTGCGCGGTCTTGCGCAGGTCCCACAGGAACCGCTCGGTGATCTCCCGCGAGCCGACCAGCAGGCCGGCATAGGCGGGGAAGTAGCCCTGCGGATCGTAGCCGCGGCGCTGCCTGAACTCCGCGCGGAACGCCGCCGACCAGTTCTGCGAACTGCTCTCCCAGCTGTCGAGGTGCAGCCCGGTCCAGCCGCGGCCCGGACGGCGGGGGCCCACCCTCTCGAGCAGCTTCCGGTGAAACTGCCCGAAATGATGCGCGAACGCCTCCGCGCTGAACTTGTCGGTCTCGAACCCGTGGCCGGGCGCCGGCGCGGGACGCGTGGTCACGCTGTTGTTGCGCGCCGCAAAGCGCATCACCGTCCAGTCCCCAGGCGGCACGTCCCAGGCAAGCCCGCCGTCCGGCCGCAGCGAGGCTGTTAGATCGACGGCGCGCGCGGGATCGACGGCCGCATCCGGCGGGGCCGCGGGGTAGTCCGCCTGCGAGGGAACGAACCTGGGGACGTGTTTCCAGATGGAGTAGGGCTGGGTTTCGAAGAGCGCCTTGACGTCGAGCATCTCCGGCGGGGCGGTTGCGGCCGGCGTCGGGAAGGCCAGCACGGCGACATCGGCATGCCATGTGTCGCGCTGCTGGGCCAGCTCCGGCGACAGGCCTGCGAATGCGGTGGGCGGCCGCGGGGGCGGCACCGGCAGCTTGGCCGTGAACGGCCCGGGGCCGGTCACCCGCACGGAGCTGAAACACAGGTGTTGCATCGAGCGTGCGGGGTCCACCCACGGTCCGCCGGCGCCCGCCCAGCCGGGGCCGGTGCCGAGGATGAGCTGCATGCCCAGGCGGTCGGCCGTCCGCACGGCGTGGGCGAAGTTCTCCTGCCACGGTTCGCTCATGAAATCCACCGGCCCCCGCGGCACGCCGATGTTCACCTCGAGGAACAGCGCCTTGCGCAGCCCGGCCCGGTGCATCGCCACGAGATCGGCCTCCATCGCCGCGCGGTCCTGGTTGCCGTCCATGAAGTACCAGTACACCCCTGGCCGCGCGGTGTCCGGCGGCGTGGCAAACCCGGCCGCCAGGCCGTCCGCCCCCGCCGGTCCGGCGGCAAGCGCCACGAGCAGCCCCACCGCCCGGCGGCCCAACCGTTGCATGCTGTTCCTGGAGTTCATTTTCGCGTGCCTGCTGCGCGCCCGCCCGCCGGGCGACGACGGCGAGGATTACGTTGGACGAGGCGAGGGGCTTTCCCGCGTGGTCGGTAGGCGCCGAGGCAATCGCCTGCCGATCGCCTTCCGGCGGCCCTCCCACTGAATCCCGGGCCTGATGGTCGTTGCCCGTCAGGGGCGCGGCAGGACCGCCGGTCGACGCCGCGCGGCCAGCGATCCGGCTCGGGCACCGGAGCGTGCAACCGCCTCCCGCGTGCCGCCCGCCGCCATTTCATGCCGTGACCAGCCGCTCGCCCCGCATGGCGCTTGGTTAGAGCGGCTTGCCGCCTCAAGGAACGCCGCCGCCTGCCGGACCGTAGCCGCAGGCGAAGGCCGGTTTCTTCGGCTTCTTCAGCGATGAGCCGGCCCCGCCCGGCGCCATTCCCGCCTGTCCCTTCCCCGGGATGGCGATGCGGGGCAGGGCCAGGGTGCGGCCGTCGCGGGCGCCGAACTCGACATCCACCAGGACGATCCTGCGGAGGCGTGCGAAGATCTGCCTGGGAGTCGGCGCGCGGACTGTCGGCGCGGGGGCTGTCGGCAGCTGCCGCCGGGGCCCGGCCCAACCCCGCGCGCTGCAACAAATTCGTATACGTATACGAATTTGTTGCACTGCGGATCTCCCGGTCATGGCCGCGGCGGCGGGCCTGCGCTGCAGCGGGGCGGCGTGGGCGGGCCGGTGCCCGGCGGCGCGGCCTAACTGAACAGTCGCAGCCGTTCGTCGGCGGCCAGCTTGGCGCCGAGCGCCTGCCAGCCGCCGGGGACCTGCAGGTTGAAGGTGTGCAGGTAGAGTGAGAGCAGCCGCGGGTCGACCGACTCCAGCAGCTTGTCGACCGCGGCGTCGAGCTTGGGGGCGTCGAGCTCGGCCGGCAGGTCGCCCTCGACCGACCCCTTGCCGTCGTGGGGGATGCCCATCTCGTCGCAGAACGCGGCCAGCAGCGGTTGGTGGCCGGCGAGGAACCACGCCTGCAGCAGTTGCTCGCCGACGGTGTCGCAGGAGCGCAGCTGGAGCGTCTTGTGGATCCACGCGTATTGTTCCGGCAGCGGCTTGCGCTGGACGAACACCAGCCGCAGCTTGCGGTCCTTGGCCAGCGTGGCGAGGGTGGTCTTGTAGACCGAGCGCTCCTTCTCGCGGAACCAATCGAGCATCTGGTGGAGCAGCCCGGGGGCCATTTGCTGATAGATCTGGTGTGCTTTCACGGGCGGTGTCGGCGGCCAGTCAAGCGGGGTGCCGGCCCGGATGCAAGCGGCGCGTGCGGCGGCCGCCCGTCCGCCGGTCCGCCCCTCGATCTCGCGGATCGCCCAGCGGGCGTGCTCGGCCACCAGCGGGTCCGGGTGGAGGGCGGCGGCCGCGAGCGCCGGCAGGTCGGCGGCGCCTCCGCGGTTGCCGAGCGCGACGCAGGCGTTGCGCAGCAGGCGGGGCAGCTTCAGGCGCAGCACCGGCGAGCCCTCGAACAGGGCCGCGAAGCGGGCCTCGTCGAGCCCCAACAGCTCCCGCAGCGGGCGGCCGGACACGCTCGCCCGGGCGTGGAGGCGCGCGTCGCGCGTGACCGCCGCGAAGCGGTTCCACGGGCACGCCGCGAGGCATTCGTCGCAGCCGAAGATGCGGTCGCCGACCGCCCGCCGCAGGTCCTCCGGGATCGGGCCGTGGTGCTCGATCGTGAGGTAGGCGATGCAGCGCCGCGCATCGAGCTGGCGCGGCCCGGTGAGTGCGCCGGTCGGGCACGCCGCCAGGCACCGGGTGCAGCGCCCGCAGTGGTCGGCTGCCGGCCGGTCCGCCGCCAGCGCCACGGTGGTGAGGACCTCGGCGAGGAAGAACCACGTGCCGAGCCGGCGGTGGACCTGCAGCGTCGACTTGCCGTTCCACCCGAGCCCGGCGGCGCTGGCGAAGTCGCGCTCGAGCACCGGCCCGTGGTCGACGCAGCAGCGCTGCACCCCGCCGAGCCCGCGCAGCGCGTCGTCGAGCGCGCCGAGCATCGGCTCGATGATCGCGTGGTAGTCGTGGTTGAGGGCGTAGCGCGCGATGCGGCCCGTGCCGCCGGCCAGTTCCCCCGCCCGCTGCCCGCCGGTGAAGTAGTTGAGCGCCAGGCACACCACCGACCGGCACCCTGGCAGCACCACCCGGGGGTCGCAGCGGCGCCCGGGTTGGCGCGCGAGCCACTGCATCCCGCCGTGGCAACCCGCGGCCAGCCACTCCCGGAACGCGGCGGCGTGCGGCGCCTCGCCCGCGGCGGCGATCCGGCACGCGTCGAAGCCGAGCTCGCGGGCGAGCGCCTTGATCCGCGCGGCTGCGTGGGTGGCGTTCACGGGCGCCCGGCCTTGCCCGCGAAGAAGTAGCGGGCGCTTTCGAGGATCCCGCACGCCACCTCGTTGCACGACAACCCCTCGGTGTCGACGTCGAGGTGCGCGGCGCTGCGGTAATAAGGGTCACGCTCGGCGAGCAGCGCCTCGATCCGCGCCTGCGGGTCCGCCGTGCGCAGCAGCGGCCGCTCGCGGCTGCGGCCGGTGCGCCGGACGATCGTTTCAACCGGCGCCCGCAGCCAGACGACGCACCCGAGGCTGCGGAGCAGGGTGCGGTTTTCCTCGCGCAGGATGATGCCGCCGCCGGTGGCGATGATCCGGCTGCCGCCCCCGGCCCCGGCGAGTTCCCGCAGCACCTCGGTCTCCAACTCGCGGAACGCCTGCTCGCCCCCGCGGGCGAACAACTCGCTGATCGAGCATCCTGCCCGCGCCTCGATCAGTCGGTCGGTGTCGACCAGCGGGTAGCCCAGCAGCTTCCGCAGCTCGCGTCCGACCGTCGACTTCCCACAGCCCATGAACCCGACCAGCACGATGTTGCTGGGCGGTGACTCGGTCGCCGCCATGCCCGGGAGACTAGCGGCAAAGCGGGCCGGTGCAAACTGCCAATCTTGCCCCGGCTCACGGTTGGGGGACCACCTCGACCCGCACCCGCATGAAGCGCCTGGCCGCGGCGCTCACCGGCACCGGGTCGGTGGCCACCAGGCGGTCCGGCAGGTCTTCCTCGATCACGATCCCGGCGTCCGACCACGAGTCGGGCGCGAGGGTGCCGCTGGCCTGCACCTGCCAGGCGAGGTTGGTCGCCGCCGGGTTGCGGGGCACCGTCAGGCGCAGGTGGCGGTCGCCGGCCAGCGTGGCGAAGTCGCAGGTCATCGGGCAGGCGTCCGGCACGGTCGGGTCGGTTCCGAACGCGTATTCCAGCAGGTTGGCGGCGCCGTCGCCGTCGGCGTCGCCGTCGGGCGGGTTGGCGCCCGGGTCCGCGTTGCCGAAATGGGCGATCTCCCACTCGTCGAGGATCCCGTTGCCGTTGGCGTCCGGGGACGCCGCCACCACGGTGACCTCGAGCGTCGCCTCGGCATGCAGGCCGCCGGCGTCGGTGACCCGCACCGTGAAACTGTTAGGCCCGGCGTCGCCGGCGCCGGGGGTGCCGCCGAGGGCGCCGTCGGCGGCCACCGTGAGCCACGCCGGCCCCGAGGCCTTGGCGTAGGCGAGCGTGTCGCCGGCGTCCGGGTCGCTGGCGGTGCCGGCCAGCGTGCCTGAGTAGGCGGCGCCTGCGGTGGCGGGGGCGCCGGCGATGGTCGGGGAAGCGAAGCCTGGCGCCTCGTTGGCGTTGGTCACGGTGATGGTGGCGGTGGCGGACACCGAGCGGGCCGGCGCCCCGTCGTCGGTCGCGCGGACCGTCAGGGTGTATGAGGGCGCGCTTTCGTGGTCCACCGCGCCGGCCAGGGTGATCGCCCCCGTGGCCGGGTCGATCGCAAACCTGCCGGCGGTGTTGCCGGCGGTGATGGCGTAGGACAGCGACTGGCCCGGATCGGGATCGCTTGCGACCATCGTCCCGACGTGGGACCCGACCGCGGCGTCCTCGGCCACGCTGAAGGCGCCCCCGGCCATCGTCGGCCACGGGTTGACCACCACGGCGAGTTCCGCCGCGCCCAGCGCGCGGTCGTAGAGGCGCACGTCGTCGAGCACGCCGTCGAACAGCTGGTTGGCCCACTGGGCCTTGCCCAGCCACCAGGCGTTCGAGGTCCGGTTCATCCCCGAGGCGTCGAGCGTGCCGACCAGCGTCCCGTTCCGATAGAACCTCGCGCCGCCGGCGGCGCCGGGGGTGAAGGTGACGGCGACGTGCTGCCACGCGCCGGCCGTGATCGGGACCGATCCGGTGTCGTGGTCGCGCACCCCGGGGGTGGTCAGGCGCAGGCCGCTGCCCTCCGTCCGGAACGCGATCGACCCGCTTTGCGCCAGGATGCTGCGCGTGCCGCTCACCGAGTCCGGCCGGATCCACGCGGCGATCGTCAGCGCCGCGGGCGTCGTGAACCCGCCCGCCGTCAGGTAGTGCGTGCTGCCGTCGAAATCAAGCCCGCCGCCGGAGCGGCCGGCAACCCACGCCGGCGCCACCGTCAGCGCCGCATGACGGGCGTAGCCGGACGAGTCGCGGGCGGTGCCGCCGCCGCCTTCGTCCATCCGCCACCAGCCGACCAACCCGCTGTAGCTGCCGTCCGGCACCGCGCCCTCGTCCGCCGGCGAGGTCCCCACCGCCAGTTCCAGCGGATCGCGGAAACCGTCCCCGTCGGTGTCTGTTAGACTGGGGTTGGTGCCGGCGGCGGCCTCGCCGGCGTTGTCGAGCCCGTCGCCGTCGGCGTCGCCGGCGGCGGTTTGGGCCCATGTCGACCCGAAGTGTTCGAGTTCCCACTCGTCGGGCAGCGTGTCGGCGTCCGAGTCATCGCCGGGCATGTCGCTCACGTTGATGGTGACGGTGGCGTCGGTGGCGAGGGCGGGCGAGCCGTCGTCGGCGACGCGGACGGTCAGGACGAAGGTCGGGATCGCCTCGCGGTCGACGGTGGTTGCCAGGCTGATGGTGCCGGTGGCGGGGTCGATGGCGAAGCGGCCGCCGAGGTTGCCGCCGGCGATGCCGTAGGTGAGCGTCTGGCCGGGGTCCGGGTCGCTGGCGGTCACGGTGCCGATGGTGGTGCCGTGGGTGGAGTTTTCCGGCACCGACATCTCGGCCGGGGCGACCTGCGGTGCGGAGTTGAGGCCGGAGCAGTAGATCTCCTCGATCTGTGCGGCGGTCAGGGCGGCCTTGTAGACGCGCACGTCGTCGATCCCGCCCTTGAAGCGCCGGGCGCTCTCGGCGGTGTCGGCCGCGATGTGGAGGTCGCCGTCGAACTCCTCGACGTTGTGGGTGGTGGTGGTGGTGGCGCTCTGCAGGCCGGCGGCGGTGCGCATGTGCATCGTCGCCTGGGTCGGGGTGACCACCAGTGCGGCGAGCACCCATTCGCCGTCCGGCAGGGTCAGGGACGGGTTCCAGGTGTACTTGGAGTTCTCCCAGTGGTAGCGCAGGTCGTTGGCGGTGCCGCAGCCGAAGCCAGCGATCGTGTTGCCGCCGCGGCAGAAGAGGACCGGCGCCCACGATGGCTGGGTGCCATTGCGTTTGACCCATGCCGCCATGGTCAGGGTGTTGGTGTTGTAGTTGGGGGCGGCGATGCGGGTGCGGTCGTCGGCGCCGTCGTAGGCCACCGAGCGGCCGGTGGTGGTGGCGGCCCCGGGCTGGTTGACCAGCGGGCCGCCGGTGTGGGTGCCGTTGAGCGCGCGGATCGAGTTGGCGGCGGTGGTGCCGGACGCCTCATCGAGCTTCCAGCGGTCGACCATCAGCGGGAGGAACTGCTCGTATTCGAGGCAGGCGCCGTCGATCGGGGCCGACCCGTCGGCGGGAACCGCCTCGCCCGGGGGCTGCCACGCCAGGCTCAGGTGGTCGCCGCCTCCGCCTTCCTTGTGGAGGACCTCGAGGTAGTAGCGCCGGCCTGCCGTTAGACGGACCGCGGCGGACTTGGCGCCGGCGGCGTAGGCGCGGAAGTCCTTCCACGCGGTGACCTCGGCGAGCATGGCCGCGTTCGCCGGGGTGTCGTCGGTGCTCAGCCAGAGCTGGGAGGCGTCGTCGGAGGTCAGGAAGAACCGGTAGTCGCCGGTGGCCGGCGGGCACAGCCACCCGCTGAGCTTCTGGCCGTAGCTGTCGCCGTAGTCCTCGGCCGACTCGGCGGAAGTGACGATGCCGGTGGAACTGGGGAAGTTCGGGTAGTTGGCGTTGCCGGTCAGGTCGGTGATCGCGCTGCCGCCGAGGCTGTTCCAGACCTCGCGCTTGAGTCCGCCGCGGGTGCGGGTGGCGCTGGCGGTCAGGCTGAGCGGGGCGGCGGCGGAGGTGATGGTGCCGCCGGGGACGGTGACCACGCAGTCGTACATCCCCGCGGCCCCCGCCCCGATGTTGGTCAGCGAGAGGGTGGGGGAGGTGCTGTGGCCCCAGTACGGGACGCCGTCGAGCCGCCACTGATAGAGAAACGGGCCCGGGCCCGAGACCATGACGCTGAACGTGGCGCTGCCCCCGGGGGGTGCCTCCTGCGCGGCGGGCTGCCTGACGATCCCGTTGGCCGCCTCCATTGCCAGCGCGTGGCCGGGCACGATCGTCGGGGTGGCGATGTTGGGGCCGGTCCACGCGACGGCCACGTGGTCGCCGCCGGTGCCTTCCTTGTGCAGCACCTCGAAGAAGTACGGCTGGCCGGCGCTCAGCGTGAACAGCGCGCTTTGGGCGGTCCATGTGTACTTGGTCACGGCGTTGGCGAGGTTGATCGCCACGGTCGAGGTTTCGGCGGGGCCGGCGCTGTTGAACTTGAACTGGCTGGCGTCGTCGGACGACAGGTAGAACCGGTACTGGCCGTCGGCGGGCGGGATGATCTGGCCGCGGATGCGCTGGCCGTAGGTCTCGCCGGTCCACGAGCCCTCGAGTTTGGTCAGGGTGCCGACCGCGTCGGGCAGCCCGGCGGTGAACTTCGCGGACGAGGTGAGGTCGGAGACGTTGTTGCCGCCGAGGCCGGTGAAGACCTCGTAGCCGGCGACGCCCTGCACATATCCTGCCGGCGGGCCGGCGAAGAAGGCGTCGACGTCGATCGGCTCGGTGATCGAGCGGCTGCCGCTGGTGGCGGCGAGCTGGATCCGGTAGCGGCCCGGGGTGGGGAAGGTGACGGTGGTCGATGCCGCCGCCGGGTTGCTGAACGTTGCGGTGGCCGGGCCGGAAACGTGCGTCCATGCGGCGGTGTACGACCCCGGGGTGAGCACGTTTCCCGAGCCGTCGCAGATGTCCACCACGAACGGTTGCGCTGCGAGGGTGACCTTGGCGCGGCGGGCCTCGAGCGACGGCCATGTCAGCCATGGCGACTTGAAGTCGGCGAGGATCCGGTCGGTGTTGTAGCCGGGCACGGCGGGCAGCCCTCCGGTGGCGATGGTGGCGGGCAACGCGGCGTAGGTCTGGCTGCAGATCTCGCGGTCGAGGTAGGTGTCGTCCATGTTGCGCCCGGGCACCCACGAGATCGCGCCGTCGGGCTGGCGGGACAGGTTGTAGTGGGCGCGCCAGTTGTCCATGACGTAGCGCTGGCCGCGGTCGTCGAGGTACGGCATGCACAGCTGATAGTAGACCTGGCCGCCGTGGGTGTAGGCGTGGCATTCCTGCAGGCGGGCGTAGTTGCGGACGAGGTATCCCTTCATGCGCGCGACGCGGTCGGCGTCGGTCGTCCCGAGCCCGCTGCCGCCGCCGGAGTGGATCATCATCCCGAACAGGGCCGCCGCGGTGCGCGCGGCGGCGTCGTAGGACGACCAGCCCTGGGTGGTGTAGCAGACGTGGCCGTCGCCGAAGTCGCCGGCGGACCATCCGCCGCAGGGGCCGACCATCCAGTTCCAACACATCTCGAGCTTCTCGGTCAGCGAGTGGTCGTAGGCCTCCATCCCGCTGGCGACCGCGCCGGCCGGCGCCACGTCGTAGCCGAAGTAGTGGCCGTCGCGCGGGCGCACGCTCATGTCGACCAGGCCGGAATTGCTGGCGGCGGCCAGCCCGGAGAAGTTCTGCGACCCGCAGATGTTGATCCCCCCGCCCCAGCCGAGGTGGATGTAGTCGCCGGTGACGCCGGAGTGCGAGACCATGCCGGCGATCGCGCTGCCGGCCGGCGAGTAGCTGGTGCCGAGCGCCGGTTGTTTCCACCACTGGACGCGGTTGGCGATCAGCTCGGCGCCGCGCTGCAGCTCGTCGTCGACGCTGGTGTCGCCGGTCTTGAGCCGGTACTGGGTGAGGAAGATCATCGAGCCGCCGAGCTTCCAGTTCTCCCACGACACCGGGCTGCCGACGTAGTTCGGGTTGTCGCTGCCGTCGAACAGCTTGTCCTCGACCGGCGCGTAGGTCATCTGGTTGATCATCGAGACCAGCGCGTCGCGCACCTTGTCGATCGAGGTGCGGTACGGCTTGGCGCCGGCGGTGTCGTTCCAGTTCGGGTGGCCGAGCAGGCCGATGGCGGCCCACGAGTGGACGAACGGGTCGACCCCCGAGGCCTGGATCTTCTCGTGGATGCGCTGGCACGACCGGTCGTGGACGGCGGTGAACTTCGGGCTGTTGAGCGGATAGGCCGGCCCGAAGGCCCCGGCGGCGGGCAGGTTCACCGTGAGCACGAGGTCGCCGGCGCCGCCGCGCAGCACCTTGAGCGGGAGCTGGCCGCCGTTGGCCTCGGCGCGCTCGATCGCCAGCCCGAGGTCGAGTTCCGCGCCGGTGATCCCCGCGCCGCCGGTGACGCCGAACTCCTCGCCGAACGCGCCGTGGATGTAGTCGCCGGCCTGCATGCCGGCCGCCGCCCCGGGCGCGCCCGCGGTGACCGCGGTGACCCGGATCGAGTTGGTGCCCGAGGAGAGCCTGCCGCCGCCGCCGATCGGGCCCAGCGGGAGCGTGTGGCTGTCCTCGGCGGGCCCCGGGCCGGTTCCTAACAATAACAGGGCGGCGGCGAGGGCGGGAAGGCGGCGGGTTTCCATCGGGTCGGCTGGGGTGCAGGTCGGCCTGCGGGGCGGGTTTTTCGGGGCCGGGGGAGGGCGGGGCTCACCGCGCCGCGGGTGGCGCGGGCGCTGCGGGCGCCGCGGGCGGCAGCGTGAGGGTGATGCGGACCGGGCTGCCCTTGGGCGGGAGCAGCGCCTGGTTGGCGAGGTGGTGCTCGTCGTTGCGGCAGCCGGCGCGGGTGTTGTTGACGAGGGCCGCGCCGTCCGGGATCAGCGCGATCACCGAGCCTTCGCGGGTCGCCGCGAAGCCACCGGCGGCGGTCAACGAGCCGTTGTAGAGCCACGGCCCGTCCGGCAGCGGCCGGCCGGCGCCCGGGTCGGTGGGCGAATCGGAGGCCATCACCAGCGCGGCCAGAGGGTAGTCGGCCGGCGGCCCGTTGGTTTCCCAGCCGACGTTCACCTTCACGGCGTTGGCCGCGGGGACCGCGCGGCCTTCGTCGATCGCCGCGGGCTCGCGCAGCGCCGGCATTCCTAACAGCAAGCAGGCGAGGTGGATCTCGTCGGGCCGCGCCTTGGTCGAGAACACCGCCTCGTGAAGCTTGCCGTCTTCGGTGACGAGCGCGTATTCGACCACTCCGGAAGTCATGTTGACCGCGGCCGGGATCGTCACCGTGCGCAGCCTGCGGTCGAAGGTCACCTGGCCGATCCGGAAGCGGTCGGGGCCATCGGGGGTGACGCGCAGGGATTCGCGCAGGCGGGCCTCGGCCTGCTCGCGGGTCAAGCTGGCGGTGGCCGGCGCGGGTTCGGCGCGGGGCGAGAACTTGCCCGCGGCGTCCACCGTGCCCTGCTCGGCCGGGACCGGCCCGCTCGGTGCGCGGTCGGTCCGCGTTGGTGGCTGTTCCCCCTGCAGCAGGCATGGCGCCAGCGCGCCGCACAGGAATGCGAGGATGGCAGGGCCCCTTGGCACGGGCGGGACGGATGGACAGATCCTGGCGCGATGTCAATGCGATTCGGCATGCGATTCGAGCGTGACGAACCGGTCGATCCCGGGCTTGGCGGGTGGGCGGCCGGGTGCCAGTGTGGCTGCCGATGAAGTGTTGCGGAATCATCCTGAATGCGGGAATGAAAACCACGGATTGCACGGATCACACGGATTATGAATCAACTTCGGTCAATAGCCGATGCATCCGGCGGGTGAATGGGCGATCTGAACCCACACTACCTAATCCGCGAAATCCGCGTAATCCGTGGTTCGGCGTTTTCTTATTGAGCATCATGGGTTTGCTCGCACTGCTGGGCGCCGCCACCGCGGCGGTCGCGGCGCCGGCCGCCGACCCTGCCGCCGACCCTGCCGCGCTCGCCGGCTGGATCGACGCGCTCGCCGGGCTCGACTCGTTCGACACCGGCCTCTCGCCCACCCACGGCGGGCTCGACTTCCCGCCGGTCGCCGGCCAGCTCGACTGGTCGGTCGCGCTGCTCGGGCAGGGCCGGCCGCAGCGGCGCAACGAGGCGCTCGAGAAGCTGGTCGCCGCGGGCCCCCATGCGTTGCCGCTGCTGCTGGAACACCTCGACGACCGGCGCGCGACCAGGCTGGTGGTCGAGCACGAGGGGTCGTTCGGGGGCATGTGGCATGCCACCGAGGTGCCGGCGGCGGCGGAGCCGGGCCCGCGTGAGGCCGCCGCGCTCGCCCTCGAGGGACTCAACCGGGAGCAGGAGGGGATGCCCGAACCGCTGGAGCGCCACACGGTGACCGTCGGCGACGTGTGCTTCGTGATCACCGGCATGATCACCAACCGCCGCTACAACGCGGTCCGCTACCAGCCGACCGCCTGCATCGTCATCAACAGCCCGACCACCCACGGCGTGATCGCCGAGGCGGTGCGCCGGATCTGGGGCAGGCAGCCGGAGCCTGCGGCGCTCCGCAACTGGCTCGAGGAGGACTTCGCGCGCGGCGACCCGGGGGCGGCCACCCGCCTGCTCTACTACTTCCCGCAGGACGCCGCGCCGCGGGTGTTGGAGCGCCTGCAGCGGATGGTCGACCAGCACGACGACGGCCTGCCCCGCCTCGTCCGCGCGATCGCGTGGTGCGACGACCCGGCCTTGCGCGCCGCCATCCGCGCCGCCGTGCTGGCAACCCGCGACGGCCACCTGGTGGAGGCCGGCATGCCCGCGTTCGCCACGCCGGACGACCCGCAGCGGCGCGCCGAACTCGAACGCCTGCTGGAGCGCTGGCAGGCGCGCGGCACCGAACCGCTCGAGGCGATCCTCGCCACCGCCATGGCCTGCCACCCGGGCCACGCCGCGCGGCACCTCGAATCCGTGCTCCGCGCCGGCAACCACGACGCCCGGCTCGCCTGCCTCGGCGCCTGCGCCGGCCTGCCCGCGCCGCCGGTGGCGCCGCTGCGGAGGCTGTTAGAAGATCGGCGCGCCGGCCTCGGCCACTACCTCGTCGAGGGCGAGGGCGTGCACGAGGAGCCGCAGCCCGCCGACCTGTTGGAACACCGGGTCTGCGACAACGCCTACGTCCTGGTCTGCCGCGCGCTGGGCGACCGGCAGGCCGCCTGCCTCGGCGACCGCGCCGCGATGAACGAGCGGATCGCCGGCCTGCGGAAGCGCCTCGACCGCGGGCGGGACGCCTGGCCGTTCAGCGCCGCCGAGCTCGCCGACCGCGAGGCCGAGCGCACCGCCCGCGCCCGCGAGTTGCGCGAGCGCATTGCCCGCCTCGAGGCCGACCCGGCAAGGCCGTGGCTGGCCGACCTCCGCGCGCTCGAGAACCGGCGGCTGACGCCCGACCAGTGGCGCCCCGCGGCCGCCCGACTGTTCGACCAGCCGGCCGCCCCCGAGCCCACGCTGCAGGGCGTCGTCGCCAACCGCCGCCTGCCACGGACCCGAGTGGCCGACACCCTCGCCCCGGCCGACCGCGACCGCCTGCGCGCCGCGCTCGAGGGGCTCGCGACGATGTTGCTGGAGTCCGCGCCGCAGGCGTGGCCGTCGGAGGACTGCGCCTCGTTCCTCGCCCTGGCCGGCCAGTGCGGCCCCGGCGATGCGGCGTGCGCGGGCAAGATGTTGGAACGGCTGGCCGCACGCACGAATGCGGGCGGCCTGCCCCGCCGGTCCGGCGATTGGGAGGCCGCCCTGCTGGCGCTCGACACGCTGTTGGACGCCGCCGACCCGGGGGCCGCCGAGCTGTTCGCCGGCTGGTGCCGGCGCGCCACGCCGCAGGCGCTCGACGACCGGATGAGCACGGACGAGTTTCTAACAGTCCTCGCCCGCCACCACCGGCTGGCGCCGGTCGCGGCCGCCGCGGGGCGGATGTTCTCGCGGCGGGACTCGCCGTGGCACCCGGGCCGGATCGACTACCCGCTGGCCGACGCCTGCGGCAGCGCCGGGTTGCTGGGGGTGCCGGCGTTCCGCACTGCGCTGTTGGCGGCGATCGACCGCGAGGACGTCACCGGCGAGCTCAGCCTGCGCGCGGACGACCCGGACTACTGTTGGATCGAGTGGCGCAGCGGCGGCAGCTCGGGCCAGGGCGTCGCCAACGACCAGCCGTGCGGCGCGGCCGTCGGCGGCCCGCCGATGCCGGTCCGCCGCTGCGACATGCTGTTGGAAGGGGTGGCCAACGCGGTGTTCGCCGAGGACGACGGCCCGGAGTTCCACATCTACTGGCCGCAGGCGCAACGCGACGAGGCCCGCCGGGCGTGGCGCGAGTGGCTCGCCCGGCCGGCCGCGGAAACCGCCGACGCGCATGGAAAAGAATCGTAGGCCGGATCTGCAAGCCGGCAGGCCAATGGACCCGCCCATGCGCCCGGCGTTTCACCGCAACGCCCCACCATGCCACTCATCCCCGCGGCGGAATCCCGTCGGCCCGGGCGCCCGGTTTTTTCGAATTGATGGTTCCTGTCGGCCGCGCCGGTTTGCTACAACCGCGCCGTGCCGACGACGCGCATGGTGACCGCGACCGACGACGACATGGCCCCTGCCGTGCGCGAGGCGGCGGCCCTGCTGGCGGCGGGCGAGGTGGTGGCGCTGCCGACCGAGACGGTCTACGGGCTGGCCGCGGACGCCTTCAACGCGGCGGCGGTGGCCAAACTGTTCGAAGTCAAGGAGCGGCCCGCGTTCGACCCGCTGATCGTGCACGTCGCGGCGCGGCGCGAGCTGGAACAGGTGGCCGAACTGCCGGAGGCGATCGCGCCGGTGGTGCGCCGCCTGTTGGAGGCGTTCTGGCCGGGGCCGTTCACGGTGGTGCTGCCCAAGAAGCCGTTGGTCCCCGACATCGTCACCAGCGGGCTGCCGACCGTCGCCGTGCGCCACAGCGCCAACCCGGTGATCCGCGCCGTCGGCAAGGCGCTCGGCCGCCCGCTCGCCGCGCCGAGCGCCAACCGCTTCGGCCGGATCAGCCCGACCAGCGCCGCGGCGGTCGTCGCCGAGCTCGGCGGCCGCATCCCGCTGGTCGTCGACGGCGGCGCCTGCCGCGAGGGGCTCGAGAGCACGATCGTCGCGGTCGAGGCGGCGCCCAAGCGGCCGCTGCTCCACGTGCTGCGCGCCGGGCCGGTCACCAAGGAGGACTTGCGCCCGTTCGGCAAGGTGGTGATGGGGCGCCGCGGCGCCGGCCCGGCGCAGGCGCCGGGCGGGCTCGCAAGCCACTACGCACCCAGTACTCCACTCATCGTAGTTGAGCGCCCGGCCGACTTCCGGCCGGAGCCGGGGGGGCGCTACGGGCTGCTGAGCTACCGCGGCGCCGAGCGCGACGGCTGGCTCGGCGCCCACCCGTGGGCGGCCGTGGAAACGCTCAGCCCGGGCAACGGCAAGCTCGCCGAGGCCGCCGTGCGCCTGTTCTTCGCCCTGCGCCGGCTCGACCAGGCCGGGCTCGACGCGATCGTCGCCGAGCCGGTCAGCGAGGTGGGCCTCGGGGTGGCGATCATGGACCGCCTGCGGCGCGCGGCCGCCGCCGGAGGATGCTCTGGACAGCATGATGCCCCGGCCACACCATGAACCCATGAACCACGCGGTGGTCCGCGATCGCTGAGTGGCTGCCGCCGGGTCAACGTGGAAAGTGAGCGCCGCGGTGATGGCCAGCCGGGTGCTCGGGCTGGCGCGCGAGATGCTGTTCGCGGCGCTGTTCGGGGGCAGCCGCTGGATGGACTGCTTCTATCTGGCGTTCAAGGTGCCCAACCTGCTGCGCGACCTGTTCGCCGAGGGCGCGCTCTCGCAGGCGTTCGTCACCACGTTCTCGAAGAAGGCGGCCGCCGGCGGCCCGGCCGCCGCGTGGCCGCTGGCCCACAAGATGCTCACCCTGGCCGCGGTGTTCATGGGCGCGGTGACCCTGCTCGGGATCGCGATCGCGCCGTGGATCGTCGAGCTGCTCACGCTGCTGGCGCGCAGCGGCGCGAGCGGGCGCAGCTACAGCCCCGATGAGGTCGCGTTCACCGTCGGCTTGGTGCGGGTGATGTACCCGTTCATCCTGCTCGTCTCGCTGGCGGCGCTGGTGATGGGGCTGCTCAACGCGCGCGACGTGTTCGGCATCCCGGCGCTGGCGTCGTGCTTCTTCAACCTCGGCTCGATGGTCGCCGGGGCCGCGGTCGGCTGGTGGCTCGACCCCCAGTGGGGGCCGCGCAGCCTGACCGGCTTCGCGATCGGCGTGGTCGTCGGCGGCCTTGCCCAGCTCGCCTGCCAGTTTCCCGCGCTGCGGCGCGTCGGCTACCGCTTCGTCGCCGACTTCCGCTGGCGCGACCCCGGGGTGCGCCAAGTCCTGCGCCTGATGGGCCCGGCGATGATCTCGGCCTCGGTGGTCCAGGTCAACGTGGTCGTCAACGCGATGTTCGCCTACTCGGTCAGCGAGGGCGCGGTCAGCTGGCTGAACTACGCGTTCCGCCTGATGCAGCTGCCGATCGGCGTCTTCGGCGTGGCGGTGGCCACCGTCACCCTGCCCGCGCTGTCGCGCGCCGCCGTCGGCGGCATCGGGCCCGAGTTCCGCCCCACCCTCGCCCGCGGCCTGCGCCTCGTCCTGTTCCTCGTCCTGCCCTGCGTCGTCGGCCTCGCCCTGCTCGCCGACCCGATCGTGGCGCTCCTCTACGAGCGCCGCTCGTTCGACGCCCGCGACACCGCGATGACCGCCGCCGCCCTGCGCGCCTACGGCTACGGCCTGCTGTGCTACTCGTGGCTCAAGGTCCTGCAGCCGTCGTTCTACGCCATCGATCGCCGCTGGTGGCCGATGATCGTCAGCCTGCTCGACCTCGGGCTCAACATCGCGTTCAACTGGCTGTTCGTCTTCAAGCTCCGGCTCGGCCACCAGTCGCTCGCCTTCACCACCAGCATCACCGCCACCTTCAACTTCCTGCTCCTCTACACGGTGATGCGCCGCCTCGCCGGCGGACTCGAAACCGCCAGCCTCGCCGCCATGCTCGGCCGCCTCGCCCTGCCCACCCTCGCCATGGCCGCCCTGTGCCTCGCCGCCGACCACTGGCTCTTCGCCAACCCCGGCTGGACCGGGCTCGCCTGGCGCGCCTCCTCCCTCGGAGGGGTCATCGCCGCCGCTGCCATCACCTACTTCCTCGCCGCCCGCGCCCTCCACGTCGCCGAAGCCGGCGAGGCCATCTCCATGGTCCTCCGCCGCCTCGGCCGCCGCGGCTGATCCAAGCCCGCATCGGCGCCGTGGCGAAGGCGGCCCGCCGTCGGCCGTGCGGGCGGCGCCTGCCCGGCGCAGCCCGAAGGGCGAAGCCGCCCCACGCCGCTCGCTGACGCTCCTCCGCCCTCCGGCCGTCGCGCTTCGCGCTATGTCCGGCAAGGCGGGCTGCGGACGACAGTCCGCTGTGCCCCACTGGTGACCCTCCTCCGCCCTCCGGCCGTCGCGCTTCGCGCTATGTCCGGCAAGGCGGGCTACGGAGGCCAGGCCGCTGACTGCCCCCCCCGCGCGCTTTCCTCCCGCGCTTTCCGCTTGCATGCCCCGCAATTTCCACGACACTGCCGCCCCGCTCCGGTGCCCCCGGAGCCAATTCATCGCCATCACGGGGTGTAGCGCAGGCTGGTAGCGCGCTTCGTTCGGGACGAAGAGGTCGTGGGTTCGAATCCCGCCACCCCGACCAGTTCAAAACTGGTTCATTATCAGGCAGATACGCCGACAGTACGGCGTGAGGTTGACACGCCAATCCCCGCCATGAACGGGGGTGGCGACAAATTGGCGACAAACGCGGCGGCTCGGAAGGCATCCGGCCGGTCAAAGCGGAAGCAGAAGGCGGGTCCCTGCACGACGGTGAAGTTCGGCTCGGCGGTGGTGCCGATCTACGAGTCCCGCTCCCAGGGGCGGGTCCGCTACTGTCTCAGCTACTACCGCGAGGGCAAACGCCTGCGGCAGTTCTTCGGCGACCTGGAAGCCGCCAGGCGGGAGGCCCGGTTCGTTGCGCAACGAATTCAGGGCGGCTTGCAGCATGTCACCGACCTCAAGCCGCACGAGCGCGACAGCTACGCCAAGGCGGTCGAGCTGCTTGCGGAACTCGACGTCCCGCTGGTCGCCGCGGTCGAGGACTACGTGCAGGCGCGCAAGCTGGCCGGCCAGGAGTCAGTCGCCGCGATCGTCGCCGACTACCGGAAGCTCTTCAAGCCGCTGGCCAGGCACGCGAAGATCCCCGAGATCGTCGAGGAACTGGTGGCTGCAAGGAAGCAGGACGGCGCCAGCAAGTCGTGGCTGGGAACCCTACGGACGGTCCTCGGCCGTTTCGCCGCCTCCTTCCAGGGCGAAATCCTGGGCGTCACCTCGGCGGACATCGACGGCTGGCTCCGCGGCCTCGACCTGTCGAACAGCTCGCGCAACTCGATGCTGATCTGCGTGAAGGTGCTGTTCTCGTTCGCCCGTTCACGCAACTACCTGCCGGCCGACCAACCGACCGCGGCGGAGCAGGTCAAGAAGGTGAAGCTCAGGCAGGATGCGGTGGTCGTCGAGGTCTTCACCCCGGAGGAAATGACCAAGCTCCTCCATGCCGCGCCGATCCATCTGGTGCCGATCCTCGCCATCGGCGCCTTCGCCGGCATCCGCACAGCCGAAATGAACCGGCTCGAATGGTCGGCGGTCGACCTTGAGCGCGGCATCATCGAACTCCGCGCCGCCCAAGCCAAGACCGCATCGCGTCGGCTTGTCCCGATCACCGACAACCTCCGCGCCTGGCTGGAAGAGCTGCCCCGCCGCGGCAAGGTGGTCGCCCACCCCGGCCTGCACAAGGAGACGACCGCGCTTGCCCGCGCGCTCGAAATCCGTTGGCCCCGTAACGTGCTTCGCCACTCGTTCATCAGTTACCGGATCGCAATCGTGAAGAGCGCCGACCAAGTGGCCCTCGAGGCTGGGAACTCGCCGGACATCATCTTCAAGCACTACCGCGAGCTGCGGACCGAGGAGCAGGCGGAGGCGTGGTTCGGGATCCTGCCAAAACCCGGCCAGTGGGAAAATGAGTTCAACTACGACTGGCGGACCCGGACGGTCACACTCTCCGATCCATCAGCCGATTGAAGCCGCTGTTGCCGTCCCTGGACAGCCGCCCCGTCTCAAGGAGCGCGGGCATCTTGCCCGTATCCTTCCACTGCCTTCATCTCCCAACGCCGCACCCGTTTCAGGCGGACACAATATGTTCAAGCCGGACACGCCTGGATCAAGGCCTCCAACAACCTCCCGCGAGCCTCCGAACCGATGCTGCCAGTCACCTGCCTAACGGGAAAATGGCGTCTCAAACTGCTTCCCGTCGTGCTCATTTCGAAGACAATAGCAGGGATATGGTTCACCGAATGACAACCACTCGCGGCTACCCGTTCCCGGCGGTGTCGAGTGCGATGCAGAAGGCGGTGCGGCGCGGCGACGCGAAGCTGGCCGGCTACTGGGCGCTGGAGCTGTGGGCGAGCGGATTCGGCCAGTATGTCTGGCGCCGGCTGCTCACGATCAGCGCCGAGGATTGCTGGGGCATCCTCACCGCCGAAGTGAAGGCGCTGCACGACAGCTACAACGAGATCAACCGCAACATCCCGTCGAAGACGCCCAAGGGCCGCATCTTCATCTCCAAGGCGGTGATCCTGCTGTGCCTGGCCAAGAAGAGCCGCGACGCCGACCACCTCCAGAACTTCGTCTACGACAAGAAGGCGGGGCTGGACCCGGAGACGCTGACCGACGAACTGGAGAACGCCGGGCAGTATGTGCCGATCCCCGACTACGCCTACGACGTCCACACGCCGCAGGGGCGGGCGATGGGGCGGACGAAGCGCGATTTCTTCAAGGCCGAGCAGGACGCCCTCCAGCCACGCCTGCCCGGGCTGTTTGACGACCTGATTGACTCCTGATGCCATGGGCTTCCGACTGATGCAACCGCGGTTCCCGTTGGGCCGCACCCTAGCCACGCCCGGAGCGCTCGCCCTGGGTGTGGACCTCGTCGCCTACCTCCGCCGGCACCACTGCGGCGACTGGGGTGACGAACTCGACGCCGAGGACAAGCAGGCGAACGAGGCCGCGCTCGTCCACGGCACCCGGATCCTGAGTTGCTACCGCACCCCGGCCGGGGACCGCCTCTACATCATCACGGAGGCGGACCGGGCGAGCACCGTGATCCTCCTGCCATCCGAATACTGATCCACCTGTTCAATCCGCATGCCAACGGCGAGCCGTGAGGCCTAACGGAAGGCTGGAAAACGCGGAAGGTGGATGTGAGGGCCGGCCATATCGGCATACCACCCGCGGGGGCAGTGTGCTCCTACGCCTGTCTACGCGCATTTCCAGAGGTCGCGGATTGACGCGCCCACTTTTGTGCCTGCCGTCGATCGTTCAACCTGCGCGCCAACGGGCACCGTCGCCAGCGGATGGAGCCAACAAATGGCGCGGCCCGCCGTGCGGATGGTGCGCGACAACTGCGAGGGACGGCTGGCAGGAGGAAGGATGCCGGAACGCAACCAACCGGCGACCTCCATGAACCTGACGAACCGAGACAAGATGGAACGGGACGCCCGCTCGCTGCTGAAAGCCGGCTGGTCTGTCGAGAAGATCGCAAGCCACTTCGCGCGGCACCCCGACGACTATGGGACCGGCCTGAACAGCGACGCGTTGACGCCCTACCTGCTGGCGGTGCTTGGCGACCTGGAGCGCGCAGCCCGTGAGCTGAACGCCAAGCTGCGCGAGCAGCAGTTCGAGGCCGTGAGACACCTGAAGGAGTGGATGTGCGACTACGCCCGCCGCTCGAACAACCCGGCTGTCCGCAAGCTCGTCTCCGAGCACTTCCGCATCACCCTGTAACGCCCGCCGCCATGAACGCAATCACCAAGCCGATGCTCGCCAGCAAGTGCGAGCGCCCCGACCTGCTCCCATTCCCGGTCCTCGCCACCCCGAAGCTCGACGGCATCCGCTGCCTCAAGGTCGGCGGCCGGGCGCTGACCCGCTCGTTCAAGCCGATCTCCAACCGCTTCGTCCGCGAGTGGATCGAGGCGAACCTGCCCGACGGGGTGGACGGGGAACTGATGCTCCGGGACGGCACGTTCTCGGAGACCACCAGCGCGATCGGACGGCGCGACGGCCAACCGGACTTCGTGTTCCACGTCTTCGACTGGGTGTTCGAGGGCAACCTCGACGAACCCTACCGCCAGCGGGTGCGGGACCTCGACGGGATGCTGGGATTCGCGGACGCAGACCCGCGCTCGAAGCATCTGGTGTTCGTCATGCCCACCGTTGTCCGCAACCTGGCCGAGCTTGAGGCGTTCGAGGCGAAGTGCCTAGCCGAGGGCTACGAGGGGGTGATAGTCCGGACTCCCGATTCCCCCTACAAGTGCGGCCGGGCGACCGAGCGCGAGGCGTGGCTGCTCAAGATCAAGCGCTTCGAGGACGCCGAGGCGGTGGTGGTGGACACCTACGAGGGGATGACCAACCAGAACGCCGCCGAGCAGGATGCGTTCGGGCGCACGAAGCGGAGCATGAGCCAGGCCGGGATGGTGGGCCGGGGTGAACTCGGCGGGTTCGTGGTCCGGCACGTCGGGACCGGCGTGGAGTTCCGGCTCGGCTACAACCATGTCGCCGGCGGCATTGACCGGGTGACCCTGTGGCACCGCCGGGAGTCGCTCGTCGGCAAGGTGGTGAAGTTCAAGCACCAGCCGAGCGGGGCCAAGGACGCGCCCCGGTTCCCGAAGTTCCTCGGGTTCCGCGAGACCTGGGACATGAGCGTCTGAGCGCCCTCCGTTCAATCCGCGCGCCATCCTGCCGAGCCTGTGCGGGATGGCGCTTTCTTTTGGTGCGGGATGGCGCGCGACAAACGACGCGGGCGGCTGGCAGGAGGAAGGATGTCGGAACGCACAACCCTCCGACCTGCTAGAGATGAATGCCAAAGCACTGAATCGCCTGATCCGCCGTCGCGACTCCGCGGCCGGGAACCTCAAGGAAGCCCGCGAGAAGCTCGCCTTGGAAGCCGCACGGTCGGACTCCCACCACCTGTCACACCTGCTCGGGCAACTCGCCGAGCACGAGGGGCGCCTGTTCGCCTTCGCCGAAGTAATCCGGCTCGCCGAGGCCGGCGAGGACGCCCGGATTGCCGACCTGCTGATCGGCCTGGCCACCCGCGGTGCCGAGGACTCGTGGAGTGGCCGGACGAACGATGCATCCCGCTCCCGCTTCGACGGGATCCTCGCCGCTGTGCGCGAGACGCATGAGACGATCGCCGCCTTTGCCGAGGATCAGGAGTCCGCGGGCGCCGAGGAGATCGCCAGCCTCGTCGCTGCACGGGTCGTGTCCGTGGATGAGTTGGAGGAGATCCACCGCCTGGTCGGAGAGCAGATCCTGCGGGCAACCGGGAGGGCCTGACCATGAGCAATTCCGAGATCCCCAAGCCGCGCCGCACGAAGGCGGGCATCACCTACTCCAACCTCGGCCAGTTCCGGGTCCATGTCGTGAACGATGAGCCGCCGCCACCGCTGGTCCTCGACGCCCCCGATTCGGTGGCGAACGCATGGCGGACGCTGGTGGTGCCCAACCCGTGGTTCGACCCGGAGAAGGAGCACATGGTGGTGTTCGTGCTCAACACCCGCCTCGGCCTCAAGGGCTGGAACGTGGTGAGCGTGGGCACGGTCAATGAGACGACCTGCCATCCGCGCGAGGTGTTGCGGCCGGTGTTGGTCGCCGCGGGTCACGGGTTGGTGATGGTCCACAACCACCCGTCCGGTGACCCATCCCCATCAAGCGCCGACCGTGAGGTGACCACCCGGCTGCGCAACGCCGCGGAAATCATGCAGGTCCGCCTGATCGACCATATCATCGTCGGCTCGAACGGGCGCTACTTCTCGTTCCGCGAGGCGGGGGCGGTGTGACCTGATAGGCGGCTCGTTCAATCCGCGCGCCAACCTGATCTATCCGATGCGGATGGCCGGCAAATTTGGCTGCGGATGGCGCGCGACAAACGACGCGGATGGCTGGCAGGAGGAAGGATGTCGGAACGCGGAACCCTCCGCCCAGCCGACGCCAGATCCCAACGAGATCCAGAGATGAAGCCTCAAGACGAGAAAGCCCGCTCCATCACCTTCGGGGTGGAGCTTGAAACCATGATCCCCGCCGGCTCAGGCGTGGTTGTCGGTTCCTACCACTGCGGTCAGGAAGTGCGCGTCGGGATTGATGCCCGCGACGGGCTGCCGCTCAACGCCCCGGAGTTCGGTGGCAAGCGGTGGCGGGCCGAGCGCGACGGTTCCATCCACCCGCCCGCCGGCTACGTCGCCTGTGAGTTCGTCTCGCCGGTCCTCCACGGCGACGACGGGGTGGCCAGGCTGATCGAGTTCGCCGAGTGGGCACGGTCGATCGGGGCGAAGGTGAACGCCAGTTGCGGCTGCCACATCACCGTGGGGGTGAAGTCGATCATCGGCACCGACGACCCGCAGATGATGGCCGAGTTCGCCCGCAAGCTCGCCCACATCGCCCGCTGGCATGCGCTCAGCCTTTACGGCCAGACGGGCACCGGCCGCCACCTGAACCACTACAGCCACACGTTCGCCGAGGACGTCGGCCGGCTGATGCGCCGGGTCCAGCGGGTCCGGGCGGTCGACGTGAAGGCGCAGAACGCCCGCCGCTGCGGCCGCGGGATGGTCAACTTCCAGAAGCTGTTCAGCCACGGGGTGGTCGAGTTCCGGGTCTTCGCCGGCACGCTCAACCGCCAGAAGCTGCTCCACCACCTGGCCACCGTGCTCGGGCTGTGCCGGCGGGCGGCCGATGTCCAGTGCCTCGGCGGGTTCCGGCGCAACAAGGCGCAGGTGAAGCGCACCGGCACCGCCCTGCAGGCCCTCCTGTTCCTGTGGGACTTCCTCGGGTGGAACGGGTCCAAGCGCCCCGTCGCCCTCGGGCTGTTCGGCTCCTTGCACGCCGAGTTCGCCAACTACCGGACCACCGCCGCGCGGATGTGCAGCCGGTTCGACGCCCGCTACCCGAACCCGAACCTGTGAACCCTAGCAGAAAGCCACCGCCATGTGTGTGATCCTCGTATGCCCTGATGGAGTCCGCCCGGACCGCGACACCCTCACCGCCTGCCACGAAACCAACCCTCACGGGGCCGGGGTGGCGTGGCGGGAGAATGGCGAAGTGCGCTGGTTCAAGGGCCTCAGTCTCGATGAAGTGACCGCCCTGGTCCCCTCGCTCCCCGGCGAGATCGTGATCCACTTCCGGATCGCCAGCGTCGGGGAAGTGGTGCCGGCGCTCTGCCACCCGTTTCCGGTGACGCGCCTCTCCACCACCCGCCTGACCGGCCACGCCCGCGCGGTGCTCTTCCACAACGGGACGTGGCTCGACTGGCGGCATGCGCTGTGGTGGGTGCGGGTGCGGGACCTGACCGGCCCGCAGTCCGACACCCGTGCCGCCGCGATGCTGGCCGACCGGTTCGGGCCTGACGTGCTCGGGCGGCTCCCCGGCCGCTGGGTGTTCTTCGAGCGCGGGTTCACCGAGCTCTACGGCGACTGGCACCCGTGGCGCGGGATGCAGGCGAGCAACCTGATGTTTGAGAGCGCCCTGCCGCGCCGCCGGCCCTCCCGCCGCAAGCCGGTCCAGCCATCCCTCCGCTGCGACGACTCTCCATGCCTCCAACTCGACTTCGGGGACGGGGGCGGCACCTCGGATACCTGAGGCAGCCGTCCGTGCCCTCACAACGCAAACCAAGAACCAAAACAGCGATACCATGCAACGCACCTACAAGATGCTCGCCAGCCGCGCCGGCCAGATCGTCTTCGACGACCGGATCACGGCAGACAGCCCGCGTGACGCGCGGGACCAGATGAAGAAGCTGCTCGGACTCACCAGCCTGAGCGGGGTCGTCTACTCGATCACCGAGATCCCGGTCGACCTGATCCGGGAGATCGTCGATGGGCGGCTCGCCGAACTGGCCGGCGGGGCACCAGTCCAGGCCCCTGTGCCCGCCGACGTCGAGCGGCTCCTGACCGAGCGGCTCCAGCCGATCCTGAACCGGCTCGCCGCCCTGGAACGGTTGCCGGCCGCCGAGCCCGAGCCCGAACAGCCGGCCCGCTTCGACCCGTTGGCCGAACTGGCGGACCCCGCCCCCGGTGAGCCGGACTGGAACCTCGTGAAGCGCCACTTCCGCCGCTACGGCGACCCGGCGAAGACTGCGGCCAAGTACGGGCTGAACGTCCGCGAGCTGAATGCCCGCGCCAGGAAGGAAGGGTGGGCGGCATGATCGAAGTCACCCGCTACCGCCGGTCCCGCCACTGGGCAGTCTACGTCGATGGCCAGCTCCTCGTCGTGGCGGTCTACCGGAAGGGCGCTCAAGCGGTGGCCGACATGATCCTTGCCCTGCGCACCGGAAAGGAGGCCGGCCGTGCCGCGTAGCGCCACTCGCTGCCCGGTCCCGCCGACCTGCTTCGTCCCGTCCTGCCCTGCGGATTTCGTGGGGCAGGCGGGCAAGGTGGCGGAGGTGATGCTCCGCAAGGCTGCCGGCCTCCGCGCCAACCCGGACCGGTCGTTCAAACTGCTCGTGTCCGGCGCCCCGGGCATCGGCAAGACGAGCCTGGTCAACCTGATCGCCCGAGCCTTGGTCAGTCACCCCGCCGCCATCGAGGACGTGAACGGGCGGGAGGTCGGCCTCGACCTTGCCCGCGAGTGGATTCGCTCGCTCGCCTTCGGCAGCCTGTTCGGGCCGTGGACGGTCAGGGTAGTCAACGAACTCGACCGCTGCACCCGCGACGCCCAGGACCTGCTCCTGACCTACCTCGACCGGATGCCCGCCGGCCATGCGTTCCTCGGCACCACCAACCTCGACCGCGCCAACCTCACCGAGCGCTTCCAAACCCGCTTCCAATCGATCCGCCTCCAGCCACCCGCAAACGAGACTCTCGCGCAATTCCTCGCCCGGCGGTGGGGCGCCCCCATCCGGATCACCCGGAAGATCGCGGGCGGGGCAAATGGGAATGTGAGGGCGGCGATGGGGGATTTGGAGGTGTGGATGGAGTGAACGCCGATTGGTCATTGAGGCCGTTTGGTTCACCCGTCAGGCGCCTTGCTCTATGTGTTCAACGGACTTCCTGACAGCAGCAACCAGCGCCTCTGACGGTTCGGATAAAAAAGCAAACGATCCGTTCGAACCTATGCGGAATCGGGCCAAATCGCCCTCGATTTCTACCTCTCCGGCGACCGTCTCAGGGGCAAACTTCCGCCCTTGAAAGAACGCCGCCGCTTCCCGAAGCACATTCTTCGACCCGCAGAACGATGCCTTCACAACCACCGCCTCCGAAACGGCAACGCTGCCTGTCACAAGTTTCGTGAGCCTCACCGAGCACCCTGCCTTTCCCAAGGCCGCCAACCAGTCTCTGCAGTTCGCTTCAATGGGGATCACCGCGACGCGGTTGTTGAGCAAATCGCCCAGCGCCGTAATGAACTCCGACAGGCGGCGGGCATGATTCCGCAATTCCATCTGCGGACTGCTCGTGGAGATAGCAAACTGCGTGGAGGTGAAGTCTGTAAACTGCACTGTTTCAGATTCTCCTTGAGGATTGGTGATCAACCGAGTCACGGTTTCTCTCCGGACGAAACGACCTGTAAGCTTGCTCGGGCGCACATCGCCTACGACAAACCCGCAGCCAGATTCCTCACCGTACTTGTATTCGAGCATTCCCTCCGCGAGCCTGTCGAATTGAGGCTTGCCGAACGGACGGAGTGTGAACCAACGCAACCGCATAGGGCTAGGTTTCATTTCTGCCAAGTGACTCCTTGATCTCCTCAAGTGCCTTGTAAGCGGCGTCAACCAACATCCGCCGAACCCGATCCCGCTCCCGAGCGGTGACCTCCAGTTGCGTCAACCCTGAATTGCGATCGTGCTCGTTTGGAACCACTCGCTTCAGGTCATAATGAAACGAGCTGGCACGCACCGGATCCTCAAATCCCACTTCGAATTCCATCAGTCGTCCGCTGGAATCTGCTTCGACGCTACTCCATTGCATTCTGTAGACGAAGTAGCCCAGTTCGCGCAGCTTCTGATACAATTCGCTGGTTAGCAGCCCATGCCCTTGAAAGGCAGCGCTTCTGACCATCCCGCGCATTTCCTCCTGAACCTGCTCGTCAGCCGACTCCGCTTCATCCTCCGCGTCCTCTCCGTCTGCGGCCTGTTCAAAGCGATGGTCGACCCTCAAATCCAAGACATCAATCTGACGAAATCCTGGCATGAGCCTGCGGAGTTTCAGGAAGAAATCTGTCCTCAGGGCCGGGTCCTTGATCGCCCCAAGGTCGATCGGAGCTTCAATCTCAGACTCGGGCTCCGGTTTGAGCTGCTGCACCAATGCCGCCACGAACTCCCGTGCCTTTGGGCTATGGGTGAACTGGATATTTGGCTTCGCAGAGGTCGGATCAATCTCAACCGAATACTCCTTCTCTTCCCTCTGCAGCGCCTTCGTTCGGGAATGGTCGATTTCGATGTACCGCCCTTTGAGAACCAAACGACCATCTAGCTTCTCCACTTTGAAGTCCTCACGATTGCCGGCGCGGGAAGTCCTCACTCTTTCGATTGCTTGCTCGATCTGCTCGGAAGATAGATCTTGCTCAAGTCTGGTGACTCCTCGGCGCTCTTCCCTCTCAGGAGTCTCCAGAGCCTTCGCCACAACTTGCAGTTGCTTCCAGTCCAAAGGCACGCGGCTCAGGTAGCTTACGAGCGCTGACTTCGGCTCGCTCGAATTGAAGACGATGCCGATGGACTGGGCCAGCCTCAGGAGAGATCTTTCCCCAAACCTCGGATTTGAAAGGACGTCGGCTATGTCCTTGTCATTGAAGTAGCAGCGCGCCAGTTGAACGTGTTTAGCCATTGCGTTTGAGTCCTATTGCAACCGTGGAGAATTGCGGAATCCGCTGGGGTGTGAGCGCGCATGTGATGCGTTCCAATCGCCGCTGGAAATGCGCTTGTGACTCTAATTGAACAGACCAGAACTCCTCTCCGTAGCGGACTTTTGCCTTCTCGAATACGTTTGGTGAGTCAGCAGTGCCGTTGGGCAAGCGAACCTGAATCGATCCGGAGTCATCGTGAAGCTGGTATGTGAAGATATAGTCAAGAAGATACAAGAACTCTTCCACCGAGTCTCCCATGCCAGCATAGTAGATGACATGCCCGTGAGGAATCTGCCTCTCGCTCATGCCTTTGTGGCGCAGCACCTGCCATGGGCTCAAGAGCATCTCAACTGTTGCTGGGCCATGCATGTAGGTCTGGATTCTGGCGTTCTCAAGGTCTGGATGAAAGAACGCAATCGACTCGTCGAACGGCAGCTTCTGTTGTCCTTGGAGATCGCTTATGTCTTTGGCCACATTGTAGAGATAGATCGCCCGCTCCGGGCCGACGACGTATATGCGCTTACCCTCCGGCAATTGGGCCACGCCGCTGCCGATTTGTTGGAGGACAGACGAAAAGCCCCTGTCGTATTCTTGGTCATGATTGTAGATGAACAAGAGGCCGTGCACGGCATGGTTGCCGGCAGTCTGGTCATAGAGCCTGGCCCATGCCGGACTCTTGTTTGCGCACTCGACCGTTATGGCAAGCTCGCGGAGAATTGACTTTATATCCGCCTTCTCGATGGTCGTCTTCGCATAGCTCTTGAGGTCGGCATGAAGATAGACGTCCATTCCGAGGTACGGATCCGGAAAGCGAAAGACAACATCTCCTGGATGGGTCTTGGCCCGTTTCTTGTGATGCTTGTCCAATTCGACGCAGGCGAAGTTCTGGTTGTACGGCCCGCACTGTTTCCAACCGAACTTCGAGAAGATCTGATCTGCGAGCAACCTGCCGATTTCTTCGGTTGGAGAGGTTTCAGGCATCGTGTTGCATGGGTGATGGTTACCTTGGCCAGCGTGCTCTACCGAACAAACAGAGCGATTCTGTCGGAGACATCCGCAAGACGCAATAGCGAAGGCGAGGCTGCTCAGTTCGAATGCGGCTGGGCTGCTGGCGGGAACCGGCCGACTCTATCGCCTGGCTAGGCACCACAGCGTGGGGGCCGCGCCTTGCGTGCTGTCAGTGGGCAGGAAATCTATTCCCGCCCCCGTCCAAGTTCCCGGGTCCCCCCACCCCCATCCAAATCCTATGAAAGGCGCCAAACGCGCTTTACACTTTTTTTGCGGGGCAATTCGCCGCGATTCGCCCCGCTCGAAGATCGCAATCCATTGAGGCAGAATGAATTACGAACGGACTGCGCCGAGGCGGAATCTGTTGGGAGGGTGTAAAGTGGTGTAAAGCTGGAGGCCATTTTCTGTCAAGCTGGGCTGCTTTCCGGACGGGGCGGTCACTGGCGGTGGCCGGCGGTGCTGGCCCCTCCCCGGGGGTGGATCCCGCGACCAGAGCGCCGGCTTTGGTCAATTCTGGGCAGGGTCAGAGCCGGCGGGAACGGGAGGCGCGGGTCGCCCGGTCGGCTTCAGAGCTGCTCGTAGATGCGGACGACCGGCTGGAGGTCCCGCTTCAGGGCCTCCCGTTGCTCGCGGGTGGCGTTTTCGAGGAACCGGCTGTCCTGCATCCGCCGCCACCAGCCCACGAGGCGGTTCACGAACGGGATGTGGTTCGTGATGCCCTTGTCGGCAGGGTCGGGTTCCATGTCCTCGGCGGTGGCGATGCGACCGAGGCTGATCGACTTCCGCAGGCGGCGCGACGAGATCGGGCGTCCGGCCGCCTCCTGGTCGAGGCACCTCCGGAGCCATGCCTGCTGCTCGGCGGGCGGGAGCTTAGCGATCATGCGATGGTGCTCCCACGACAATCGTTCGCTGCGCAGCGAACTCGGCACGTTCCGGCTCACGTAGGCGTAGTTGTAGAGGGTGGTCCGATCCAGGCCGGTGGCGGCCAGGGCGGCTTCGTAGCGCTCGGAGGCGATGCGGGCGCCGACCGCCGGGTTGGCGTCGTCGCCCTGGAAGGCCGTCTGGCCGTAGTGGAGCCAGTCGCCGATCACGAAGGCCACCGAACGGGCTGCCTGTCCGATGTGGGAGGCGAGGCCGGACCATTCCTCGAAGGTCAGATCGCTGGCGATTTCGAGGCCGACAGGAGTGACGGTGACTTTGCCGGTGGGGATTGGGAAGGATTCAGTCATGCAGAGGTGGCCTGTAGCCGACGGCGATTACCTCGGCGGTGGTGTCAACGACCCCGGGCAAGCGCGGGCACCGGCGACCACGGTTGCTCCCGGTCCCGCCTGCCAAGTTCTGCGTGCGCCTGCCAGCGTGGTTCCGAAGCACCCGGCCTGCGGGTCCGGTATCCGCCTCCGGTCGGCAGATCACCGCAGGTGGGGGCGGGGCAGCCAGGCAGACGGCAGCGCAGACCACATCGGGCACAGTCGGCCATCTGACTTGAGGTGGGAATGACGTGTTCTGCGTGTTCCTCCTGTTAAGAGGAGGAACACGGAACACGATCACATTCCAGGTGTTCGGAACACGTAGGAACACATAGGGAACACGGAACACGTTGGCGGCTCAGGCGCTCTTCTTGCGCATGCGGTAGACGCATGGCGAGGGCAACGAGTAGACGTGCTTGCGGCCGCTTTGGGCCATGAGGATGCGGCCCTCCTCGACGAGGATCCCGATGGCCAGATCCACGGTCTGGGACTTGCCGAGATTCCGTAGCTCACGCTTGCCCGCCTCCTTGTGTTCCTGCAGGTAGGCCACGACCTTGGCCATGATGGTCGTTGGCCGGAATGTGCCGGACGCTTCCGGCGTGCGGAATGAGACGACCGTCTGGCCGTTCTCCGCGGGAGCGAAGTGGACCTCCGCCACGGCGTCGCCGACGCGCCCCACCCCGCCGTTGCGGTCCTTGGCGATCGTCAGCCGCACCGCCCCTGCGTGCTGCGGCGAGTAGGCCTCGATGAGCGCGAGATTGTAGGACACCCCGTCGTAGCGGCCGAGTTTGGCCCCCGATCCCCTGGCCCAGCGGCCGCGCTCCTCCGAACTTTTGGCGACGTGGTCGGAGACCAGCACGGCCGCCCCGGACTGCTCGGCGAACGGCCTGAGGCGCTCGCGGAAGAACTTGAGCACGTCAGGCGCCTTGTCCTCGACCAGACCCTCGGCGGCCATGCTTTCGGCCAAGCCGTCGAGGACGACGAGCGCCGGCCTGTTCTCCTTCGCCCAGCGTTGGGTGACGCCGAGTTCCTCCGGCGTCGGATTGTGCAGGTAGCAACAGCGATCGGCCAACTGCGCCGGATCGGCCCCGAACTGGAGTGCGCGCCGTGTGAAACCTGCAGGTGTGTCTTCCGGATCGATGAACAGCACCAGGTGCCCGGCGTTCAGCTCCGCGATGCACATGGCGATGGCGACGTTGCTCTTGCCGGTCCCCGGTTCGCCGTGGATCTCGTTGAGCCGGCCGGCATACAGCATGCAGGCCCCGAGTCCCACGTCGGCGATGCCCGGGCGCTCCGGCTGGCAGCCGTTCTCGATGAATGGCCGCAGGTCGATGAACGGCGGAGGCTCGGCTTTGGAGCGGCCCTGCTGCCAGGAATCCCATGATTCGGCGCCGAGTCCCGTTGCCAGGAGGCGCTGCTGGACCGGCTCGCCTTCCACCGTGCGCCAGCCGTCGGGGCACCGCGACAGGCGGCTCGGGTTGCGGTTCTGGCGGTCGAGGTTCTTGGATTCGAAGAGCTTCCAGATCGCGTCCACCCGGCGGCGGTATTCCTCTTCGTCGCGGGCATCGACCCGCACCCAGGCGTGCAGGCTCTTGTTGCCGGAGTCGATCAGGGCTGAAACCGGGAGCCCGCTCTCGATGATGGCGCGGTATTGGTCGGCCTTCGGGATCGGGTTGCCGGCGGCGTCGCGGTCGAACTCGACGAGCACATGGCGGTATGCGGCCACGTCCTCGTTGCGGCAGCCGTCCTTGCACATCGGGTTCATCCGCGCCCAGAGGCCGCGCCTGGTGCTGAAGCACTTGTCGATCCCGCCCTTGCGCAACACCCGCTCCTTCCACTGCGCCGCGGTGAGGGTGACGCCACGTGTTGGAACCCACTCGCCGTCGTCGTCCTCGCGGGCCGGGGCGATCGACACGAGTTCGTCGTCCTGGAAGCAGGCATCGAGGAGCCGCAGGAATCCGCCGTCGATGGGCTCCGGGACAGGTTGGGGGGTCGGGGCTGGTGATTCCAGGCAGCCCGTTGCCTGCGCACCGAACAACGGCTCCCTGGCCGACTTTGAGAACGCCGAGTGAATGGTTTGCCGCGCCTCGGTTTCCGTGAGCCCATCCGCAAGCGCCCGACCAAGGAGCCGTGCCTCCGTCTCTTCAAGCGAATGGCCGGCGTCCCGGAACTGGCATGCGGCGTCGAAGAGCTGCACGTTGCGCGTCCCCTCCGGCGCGCCGTGCGCGAGGTAGTCGCGGGTGCGGGCCGGAAGGGACGAAACGTCACCGTTGGAGCAGTAGCGGGGCATCAGCTTCCTTCCGGAGCGTCCATGACCCAAACGATGTCGTCGATGCGCACATCGACCCCGCGGTCCGCCTTGAACGGCAGGCGGTCCTCGTCAGGCTGCTGATCGGGATCGAAGACGTCCAGATGCACCCAGCCGGGGCGGTAAACCTCCGCGCTGTGGAACCTGATGACCTCCCCGGTCCGCAGCTTCATGGCGTAGTCGAACGGGTCCTGACACGCCTTCGCCAGCGCATGGCTGCCGAGCAGCACTTTCATGAGCCGATCGTAATCAGAATGGATCGATTCCATGGCGGGCTGGTTTGGTTTGGGTTGCGGATTTCGCGGCGGCGATCAGCCAGGCGGCCACCTTGTTGCGTTTGCGGCCGTTGTATTCCTCGACCGATAGCCGGGCGGTGCCGCGGCGACCGATCAGGTCGTCCCCGGCGATTTCGACGTCCTGGCCGGGTGTCACTTCCTCGCCGGTGGCGGCACGGAAGGCGTCAATCTTCCAGAAGGCGGTCTCGGTGAAGACGAGGAAGTCGTAGAGGTAGCTGCCCTGGGGCGTCTTGAGCTTGAGCTCGATCATATCGTGACCGCTCTTGCTCACGGTTTCAACGGCGTCGACGACTTCGACCTGATACTCGCCCGGCTCGCCGTGCTCAGGGCGCTCGGTCGGGGTGGATGCTTTGTAGGTTGGCATGGCTCTGGTTCGTTTCGGTTGGGTTTGGTGAGCGGGAACGCTCGTGTTTCAGGCACCGGGAATTCGTTCCGCGGCCTGGTTCTCGTCGCCGCAGGAGCCTGGCGACCCGGCGTCCGGCGCTCGGCCCGTCCGGAAACCGGGAAGTGGCCCGGCGACCCGGGGGTTGATCGGCTTCGGGCGATTGCCGGACGGATCGGCCACCGCCAACGACTCGATGGCGGCCTCAAGGTCGCGCAGCCGGTAGCGGATCGAGCGCCCGATGCGGATGAACGGGATGATCCCGAGAACCCGCCACGAGTAGAGCTGGCGCGGGCTGATGCGGAGGAATTGGCAGGCTTCCTGGTCGGTCAGGAGCGCGCTGCCACCGTCAATGGGACGTGATTGGGTGTCCATGCCGCATGGACCCGTGTCAACCTGCGGCCGACGGCAGAGGGAGCACTTGGGCGGCTTTCAGGCGCGCCTTGTGTTCGCTGCGCAGCGAACTTGGGCGATTCGCGGAAACTCCCGGGCGCCCCGCCGGAATGGAAGAGTGCCTTCCGCCGGCCGACGGCAGGGGGATGGCATGCCCGACTTTCAGAAACGCCTTGTGTTCGCTGCGCAGCGAACTTGGGGCCGATCTGCGGCAATCCGGCACCGCCCCCCTGCAGCATCTGCACCGGGATGGGAGCGCACCTTCCGGCGGGCGACGGCAGGGGGATGGAATGCCCGACTTTCAGAAACGCCTTGTGTTCGTTGCGCAACGATCTCGGGCGATTCTTGGAAACCCGGCATCGAGACAGTCCTATTCCCGCAACGCCATGAAGACGCACTTTCCGCCGGCCGGGTTGGTGACCACGCATGGCGCTGCCGGACCGGCGATCTGGATGGTGTTGCCGATCACCAGGGCGTTGGCCAGATGGGCTGGTTTCACTCTGACGGACAGGGGGTTGCCGGTTGTCTCGACCGAAGCGTCGAACGTGGACACCGCCACTCCCGCCCGGCCCCGGGCGGTCAATGTGACGCACCCCGGCCTGTCCCAGGCGACTTGGACGGTTGTCAAAGCTCCCTTCAGGGAACGAAGCCATGCGACGAGCGGTGCAACATCGGCATCCGCGATCGTGGCCGACGCCTTGGAGCGCTCCGGAAACACAGCCCAGGCGTCCGGGAATTCGTTCGGGGGGATTCTGGCGAAGCAGGTCAAATGACCCGAGCTGAACCGCACCCAGCCGTCGCCAGGTCCCGACACCTCCAGACTGCCCGCGCTGAAGCTCTTGTGAATCAACGCCCGAACCGCTGCGTTCGGCAGCAGGAAAGGCTGCTCGGGAACCCGGGCAGGCAACATCGCCAACTGCCTTACGTCGGTGGCTATGACCACGCCCCCGCAGTCCGGGGAGAGCTGCACCCCGCAAATCCGCCCGCGGCCGTGTGCGGGGCTTGTTTCAGCGAAGGGCGCCGCCAGCCGGATAGCCTCGATGGTCTCCTTCGGCAGGGAAATCGTCCGGCCTTCGACCACCGGGCGATCGGGGAAGTCGCCCGCATCGATGGTGGGATGGACTGTTCGGACGTCCCTGCCGCGGTTCGTGACAACGACTTCCAGCGTCGCCACCCCCTCCGAAACGGCAAATTGAGTCAGAGCGCGCCGGCCACCCTCCGCCGCGTCGCGCAATGCACCCGCGGGAATCAGGAAGCGGGCGGAAGTTCCGCAAATGGTGGCGTCCGGGATCCGGTATTCGAGCCGGAGATCGTCGCCGCCCACCGCCAGAACCAGCCCGCCGTCCTCGATCGACGCGAGTACATGCCGCAATGCCGGTGCAGAGTTCTTCTCGAAACGAAACCGGGCGAGGAAGCGGCGGGCCGTCTGGATTTCAGTCGTGGGGACTTGGATCATTGGAAGGATTGGGTGGCGATACCGACGTCCGTGGTGCCAACGCTCCGCCAGCGGGGCGAAAACCAACGGAAGGAGCGAGGACCGTCTGCGTGATAAGCAAATGAACACTTTTCCCCTGCCGATCAACCCCAAGTTGAGTTCCTGCTGAATCCGGCAGGAATCCCGACCGGGAAACGACTCGGCCACCCACCCCACCTGTAGCATCCCATGCCCTCCTCACCGGCATCCGGGAACATTCGCGGCCCAAAACAGCGCTGCCTACCGGCGCCGCCTTGCCGCAGCCCTTCGGAAATGCTAATTGCCAAGCCACATGAAGCGCTTGGTCTGGCTCGGGTTGCTGTGCGGGTGCTTCGCGTCGGCCAGCGGGCAGGACAGGCCGCGCCCGGGCGGGTTGGAACCGCCGCCGGGAATGAATCGGATCGGGGCGCATGACACGCGAACGCCTTCGGCGCCGCCACGGCCCACGCCGGAGGTGGAGCCGCAGCGCCTCAACCCGCCCCCGACACCGCCGACCCGCAGCATGCCGCCAGAATCCCGCCCTGCCCCAACGTCCGGTGCCCCCGGATCGGCACTCGGCAAGCAGGCCGTCCGGATGCTCGTCCCGGCCGTCGCGCTCGCCGGAGCCGCCTCGGCGCTCACGCTCGTGCTACGTCCGTCGAAACGCTCCCGGCGGTCCCGGCGTGGTCGGTCGGCACCACCGCCGCTTCGGGCAGCGCGCTCGGCCGGACCGCTTCCCCTGCCGCCCCCGATCCCGCCAGCGCTCCCCGCCCTCGATCTCACCCTGCGCCGCGACGCCCTCCTGACCCCGGCCGAGCTTGTCTTCTTCCGCGCCCTGGAGCCCCTCGTCAAACCCACCTACGCGGTGTTCTCGAAGGTCAGGCTGGCCGACCTGTTCGACGTCCGCGCCGGCCGCGGGCGCCAGGCCGCCTTCAACCAGATCAGCGCCAAGCACGTCGATTTCGTCCTCTGCGACCCGGCCACCAGCAAGGTGCTGGCGGCGATCGAACTCGACGACCGCTCTCACCAGCGCCCCGACCGCGTCGAGCGCGACCGCTTCGTCAACGACCTGTTCGCCGCCAACCACCTGCCGCTGATCCGGGTGCCGGTGGCGAGGTCGTATCCGCCGGAGCAGCTGCGGGCGACGCTGCGGGTCGGCGGGGTCGAAGCGTTGTAGTTCAAAGCGAGTTCAACCGGCTGCTCCATGATCGACCTCAAATAGCAGGAGATCCCGCAGCTCCTCACGAATCCCCGCCCAACACTGATTGAGGTCGATTGTCCTGACGCCGAGGCGGTGGCGACCGTGCAAGGTGAGCGTGTGGTGAAGCTGATACCCGTTCGTCGGGTACAGCAGCATGCCCTCGACACTCTCCCACCCAGGGTCTGATGCCTTGTTCGTCAGATATGCGTGCATCTGGTAGAGATTGGCGCTGTGGAACGCCAGCGCATCGTAGTGGCTGCCGAGCGCCTCCGGGTAGTACTTGCAGTCCAGTATCAGCTTCCTGCCTGGCCACTCGACCGTAACGTCGGTCTTCATCAGCGGAATGAGGGAGCTGGTCTCCGGGTCCTCAGTGGTCGCGTTCCAAGGAATCGTTGCGGCTGAGACGCGGGCGCCTGCCAGATGCCGCCGGGCGAAGTTGCGGACGAATTTCTCGAAGATGCCCGCCATCAGCCTTTCGTCGCGGGTGAAGTCGCGGAACCGATTGTGGCCTGGGTCGAATTGCTGCGGCAACATGGACCGGTGGATCAGCTCACAGATGGCGAGCAGAAACCGGTAGATTCGGTTGTTACGATGGAGCTGGACCCGGCGGAACATCACGGGATTGACCTGCGGCAGCGGCGTCACCTGATCGAACCAGGCCAGCGAGGCGTCGATCCTGTCGCGGAGCTTGCCTTTCAGGGCGCGGTCGCGGCGCAACACCAGCAGCGTCGTCTTCACGAGCCGGTTGTGGAGCACGTCGTGGCTGAGTTCGTCGAAGGCGAAGTGGAGCCGGCCCCTGAGCCACGTCAGCCGGCGTGCGGAAGCCGGGAAATCGATCCGGCCGCGGATCCGGCTCGCCGTCTCATCCTGGCCGATGTAGGATCGATCAAGGCCTCGCCGCACGAGTTCCTCGGTGCCGTTCAGGAGGATTCGGGCGAACAGATTGTTCAGGTCTGGACATCCGTTGGCCTCAAGATCGACGACCTCCGCCTCATCGAGCCGGTGATCCCAAGCATAGACGAGGAGATAGTAGAGGTTCGCGATGGGAATCGGCGGCTGCATGGTCACGCGCCGTTGAGAAGGATCGCGCGGAAGCGGCCCACTGTATCGCCGTCATCCATCCAGTACTCTTCGAGCAGGGGCAGGATCTCGTGTTCCACGATGTCGGCATACCAGGTCTCGAAATCGTCCACGGGCTCGACCGGCGTGAAGAAGCTGTGGCCGATTCGGTATCCTGGACCGAGATGGTTCGTCGCCTCCGCGATCTCGCGGTTCACCGCGGCCATGCAGATCCGGATCCGCTCGATGTAGGCCGGCTTCACGCCGTGGCGTTTAAGATGTTCGGAGAACGCCGGCTGGTCGAAGCCGGGCTCCAATGTCAGGAAGGCGAACCGTCGCCGAAGCGCATGGTCGACCATCGCCAGCGAGCGGTCGGCGGTATTCATTGTGCCGATCAGGTGCAGGTTTGACGGCACCGAGAACTCATCGCCGCTTGACGCCAGCGTGACTGTGTGCCCCCGCTTGTCGGTTTCGATCAGCATCATCAGTTCGCCGAGAATCTTGGCGAGGTTGCCGCGGTTGATCTCATCTATGATCAGGAAATAGGGCCTCTCGGGAGCCTTGGTGGCACGATCACAAATCTTGCGGAAGATGCCTGGCATCACCTCGAATCCGCCGTCGGTCTTTGGCCGGATGCCCTCGACGAAATCCTCGTAGGTGTAGGACTGGTGAAACTGGACCATCTCAACCTGCGCGTCATCCTTCGCACCCAGCATCAGATGCGCGAGACGGCGGGCCAGGAAGGTCTTTCCCACGCCCGGCGCACCCTGCAGGACGATGTTCTTCTTCCGCTTGAGCTGACGCAGGATCTTGTCGAGGCGCTCGGAGGCAATGAACAGCTCCTTGAGGGCGTCGGCAGTCGAATAGCCGGCGATCTCAGCTGCCTCCTTCTCATCGAATGGCGCCCGGCGCGGACCGTGCTCGAACAGGTGTCCCCGCTTTTTGGGGTGAAACGCCGCGCTAAGCAGCATCTGCCGATGCGCCTCGGGGAAGTTCCGCTTCTTGATGTTCCGGTACGACGCGGCGATGTCCCCGAGGGCGCGGAAATAGAGCTGACGGTCCTCCGAGTCCCCGTCGACCAAGTCCACCAACTGCGCCTTGCAGTGGCCGATTTTGTGCCCGGAGTATTCGCCCTTGAAGCTGCCGGTCAGGCGTTCGGGATCGACCTCACCCGCACGCACACAGATTGCGCATGTACCCTCCTCTCCCATTCCCCTGCGCGCGACCGAAATAACCTGCAGCTGTCCACAGTTGATGCAGATCCACAGCCTGGCGCCCCGGCTGACGTAGGTGAAGGACACCCGCTGGGCTGATGGCCCCGTCGAGTCCTGTACGCCCAAAGCGACCGCGACATCGCGGAACAGGTCGAATGCTTCATGGGCCTCGTCCGCTGACGCGAAGAACATCCTCCACCACGGCTCCGCGGTAACCGCTGGCGTCGTCGATCCAGGCTTCTTCCAGCGCGAGCGGTAGGGGGCACGATAGAAATCAAGACCGTCGTCGGCTCCCTCGGCTTCCAGGCGCCGCCGGATTCGCAGCAATTCCAGATCCGTTCGGGCCGTCTCGCTGACTCCGGCCTCAGGCTCGGCGACCCGAGAAGAATCGCCACTTTGTCCAAATGCCTCGACGATCTGCCGCTTGTGCTTGCCCGAGGCAATCCGCTCGAACGTGTCGGGAAACAGCAGGTGGGGGAGAATGTGGCGCAACATGCGCTTCTCGCTGCCTTCCACCTGGTCGAGCCAAGCCAGGAACACCCATGGCTCGGCAGTCAACTGTACCTGCCGCGCCGGCTCCAGCCCCTTGAATTCAGTGACAAGTCGCCAGAGGAATCCCAGCTCATGCCAGCGGTAGGTGTTGAATCCCTGCCCGGGATTGCCGATGCCGTGGTCCAACCCTGCCAAGGCGGCTGTGTCCTCAGCCAAGGCTGCTCCGGACCAGGACCAAACGACCCGCACCTGCTGCCGTTTGGTCTCAGGCTTGATGAGAATAACTGGGAAAAGATAGAGCACCCACAGCAGTTCCGCCGCCAACCGCTTCAGGTCAGCCGAGCCCGGGTCAAGCTGCTGCTTGAACTTTTCGAAGAATGCCTGATCACCGGTCAGCGGGTTGTCCACGAAGCGGACCCTGAATTCGTCAAGCAAGGAAGGCGTCCATAGTTGCCGTTCGGGATCGAGAATCGAGCCGTGGGCGAGCAGACAGGTGTCCTTCCAGCGGGTGGCGTATTCGTAGGTCGTTGCGACGCCGGGTTCTGGTGCGTGGGCCATGGTGGTGTTGATTGCGTAGCCTATTGGGAAGGACTATCATCGAGGGTGGCCGGCGCTCTGATCACGGGAGAAGTGCTTCTTCAGAACGTCGACAATCTTCTGTTCTGAGAGCGCCTTGGCGGCAGTTGTCCGGATTGCTTGGAAGAGATCATCCGGATCCGCTCCAGGACAAAGTTCATTCCAGAACTTCTCGCGGTCGAGCCACTCGTCGGGATGGAACAAACTGTCGCTGCCGTGCCACGGGAATAGCGCATCGCTGGAGTCGAGATAGAAGGCGAGCTTTATGTCCAGCTCCTGAGCCTTGTAACCGGCGAATGCGCGACGGAGAAAGTAGCGCAAGTATAGGGACCGGCGCCGAATCTCAGCACGGTCTGGGACGGCGGCCTTGGCCCGGACAAGGATCCTGACATGTAGGTTGTCGTCCTCCGTGGTCGTGTAGAGCAGATCGATCGGAATGCTGACATGACGGGAGTCGCGTTCGTGGTCGCGGGCGAATTCGTCGATCCGGCCGTACATGCCCTCGGGTTCTGGCAGTGAACCCGCCCGACCATGGGACACAACTTCTTCAGCGTAAGCTGCCAGACGCCCCGGCACCGGAAGTAGCAGGTTGCCCGCCGCAATGCCAAATCCCTTTTCAGTTTGCATCGAGCGCAGGGCGACAAAGCCGTGTTGAAACCCCTTCGGAGCCGCCGCAAGCATGCTATGGACCCATTGGGCCTCCCGTCGGATGTCGTCCGCCGAGCGCCACCAGATACCCTTGCGCTGCACCATCGCCAATCGCTCGGAGATCTCAGCGAGACTCGGAAGAGCAGGCGCCTCAAAGCCGGGCGCACCGGCCACAGCCGACCAGATGATCTCTCGATTGAAAACGGATCTGAATCGCCTGGGCTGCGCCCGCATGAATGCGACGAGGGCCGCCCGGAAGAACTGCGGTGCATTCGAGAACGCCTCGTGGATCAGCTTGTAAACCACGAAGATCGCGGGGGCCTCGATGCCGAGTCCCTCCCATAGGATGTCTTCCGGTAACGAGTCCATTCGACCCGCTTTCCAGCTCAGCAGCCTTTCACGCGCTGGGAACTCGTGGATCCGCTGCATGATCCCCTCGGCGATCTGCACGCCGATGTTCTCCGCGACATCGCCAAACGAGATGCCCGGTAATTCATCCTGTCTCTGGAGAACGTAGCCTGGGTGTTTAGGTGTGTGCATCAGGTCAGATTCTAGTTCATAATGAGGTCAATGGGCTCCCGAACCCGCGTCAATCGCAGACCCGGGTGGGTCGCCGGGGCCACCTTGCGGAGTTACGGCTCCGGAGGATGGCTGGTCGTCATCAGACACGACATCGCCGCGAAATGTCTCAATCGCAGTTTTGCCAACCTGCCTGGTATCGTAGAACGCATAGCTGCCGACGGCAATCGGCCCAAGCACCGGCAGCCAGCGGCTGATTGTCTTGCCGATCAGCCGTTGGGTCACCTTGACCCCCACTTTCGCAAGGGCGTCTTGAATCACCCTCAGGCTCACCCGCCGGACCAGGAAGCGCTCACCGGCCCGAACGACGAGATCCCTTACGACCATGGCGGCGCCGTGCCGGAACAGACAGTAGATCATTACCTGCGGACTTAGTTGGGCTGTCTTGCCGAAACACCCGGCGATGTCGGCGACCATCTGCTGCTGGATCTTCCAGATTGTGATGAGGTCGGGCAAAATCGTCACAAGCCCCATGGGCCCGGGCGGCAGGGCGAGGCCTCCAGACACCGCGCCAGCCTTCAAACTCGCGTGGGTGGCGATCTGCCTGGCGCGCAGCACCGGATCGTCAGAGGGCACCTCGGTTGTCTGGGGGATGTAGGACGCGAAGTCCTGGAGCGCCCTGACAATGCCCCGCTCGTGGTTGACGTGGTTCGGTTCCTCTGTCATTTCAGCATCTGGATTCATGGGATCAGCCGTCGGATCGACTCCGACATCTTCCGATTCTCCTCGGGGGCAATTCCCTCAGGGACGCTGCCGGTGGCCAGCACGCACACGTTCGCGAACTCGAAGAAGTTCCGGAACAGGATCGAATCGTGTTCATCATCCGGAAACCGACCTGTCGTTCCAAGCGCCCGCGGACTGGATTGCCTCCCGGCCGAATCGAAGCATGTGGTGAGGACCCAAACCGCATCGGGGGCGTTGACTAGGCGCAGGCCCAAGTGGTTGAGTTGGAGGCGGAGGTTGAGCGAATGATCGTGGATCAGATTCTCGCGGAATGCCCCCCCGTTCAGCATTCGCAGGCCGCGCCCCAGAGTCTTGGCAAAGGTGGGAACCTCGATCCACCCTGCGTAGACCATGCATGAAGAAGGAATCGCATTCTCGAAGGCCCAGACTGCAGCCTCCTCCGGTAAGCTTCCTACATCGCCGCTGGGAGCAACCATGCCAAGCGTCACAGCCGTCTTCAACAGCCAGCGCTGGAGAAGCGGCAGATGTTGATCGAGAGGGTCGAGAGCATCGCGGGTAAGGTTGCTGAAGCCGGGGCAGACAAGAGGCCCAAGAATCGGCCGGATCTGTCCTTCCAATTCTGCCATCCATCCGCCGTTGCAAGCTCCGCAGACACCCTTGGTGATGAGTTTCCCAGTGGCCCGCGGGTTACCCTGCATTTCGATCCCACGGGCGCTGCTCAGGAGACCGGGCTGCGCCGGCTCGTTCTCAAGGCCCATCGTCCGGGCCAGCCAGTCGGGCAAGGCATGTTCGCGACTTCCTGCGGGCTTTCCGCAGAATACGCAACGGCGTCCCGTTGTCTTGTCAGTCTCAGTCGGCCCCTTCATCATTTCCATTCCACTTCAAGAGCTTGGACCGCTTTCATGATTTCATCCAGTCGCTTACTGGCACCCTCCTTCCCGAGGATGTAGTAATGATCATACGACTGGTAGCGAGTATACACACGCTCGACCCGACCGATGCGCCGCAGCAGATTCTTTGGACTCCATGGGAGATCGTAGTGAATCACCTGATTCGCGAAGGAAAGATCCATGCCTTCTGAAGCAGCCGTAACGATCAAGAGTGACGGGGTGCTCCTCGCGCCTTCCAAGGCACGCGCGTTTTCTTCAGTGCTCTGCACTCCTGTGACCGCGAACGCATGGAGATTACGGCTGGTTGCCAGATACAGAAGGTATTCGGCAGTATCAACGTACTCAGTGAAGATCAGACCGGAAGCATCCTGTCCTATCCCGCACCGCTTGAGGAGATCAAAGCAGCACTCCCATTTGCTGTCCGTGGGCATTTCCTCGATCAACTGCAGCACTTGGGCGATTGACTCCCGATCGACAACGGGTGCAACTTCCGCGAACTGCGCTTCGAGGTGCTCGTCGGTTTCCTCGAGCAGCAAGTCATCAAAACTGGAATCAAGGATGCTCTCTACTGCGAGCATGCGGCGCAGGGTCTGCTCAAGAGCGTAGATTGAGCTGCTCACCCGACGCGTAAGAAGCAGCTGCCTGAACTGTGCCGCTCTGTCGCTGGCAGGGAGTTTCACAAGTGCGCCCACACGGTCCACAATCTGTTGCTCCAGTTCGGAGGGTGCATAGCTGACTGTATGGATCGTCCGTCTCGGAACACCCGCTTGTCGCATCAGCATTGAGTATGTCCAGCGAATCTTGGTGGTGCTCTCGTCGTTGCTCAGCCATTCCGGCAGTTCCGGTACCGTCGAGGCTGCCACTGCAAGCCGCACCTCCTGGCTGCGCCAAAGGCGTTGTGCCATTGCCCCAGTCTGGCTGCCTGGTGTGCTGTGATGGACCTCGTCCACGATCACCAGATCCCAAGGGGCCTCTAGAGCCTCATCAATTCGCTCCTGAGCCTTGAGGAAGCTGTTGGTTACAACCACACAGGATACCGCGGACCAGACGTTCTCGTCTTCTCCCGTCTCAGCCTGGAGGCGCCGATACACCTGCGGAGTGATGACAGTGACCGCTGACTCTCCGCATCTTGCGATCTGGTCAGCCCACTGTGCCGTCAAGGCGACTGCCGGGACAACCACCAAGCAGCGGGCGTCCTGCCGCTCCGTTCTGAGAGCGGCGACTGATGCCGCAAGGGCGGTTGAACTACCGGAGCCCGGCGGCGCGGTGACCACGAAGCGGGCAGGTGGTTCGGCTGCGATTACCTGGTCCACCAGCTCCCGCTGATGGGCCGCCAGCTGCAGCGTCATGGCTGCTCGTTGTCCACTTTCTTCAGGCATGGTGTCCCTCCCTCTCGACAGATTGTGCACGCCTAAGCTTCCCGAGCAGCCAGTCGCGGGAAGTAGTAAGATGCTGGTGATCCAAGAGCGAAATATCAGAGCGAAAATGGAAGACCTCGTTGCGGATCTCCCGCAGGCGCTCCAGTTTCGCCGACACAAGGTCCCGATTGTGGCCAAGCAGTCCCTCAAAGACCGGCCAATTCGCCGAACAGGTGATGATCGTCCGGTAATCCTCAAAGGTCATCTCGAATAGGGTGGCTGGGACGGGCCGGTTCCTCGCTTGGTAGCTCTTGGCGAGGGCGCGGTCGATGCACGTTGTCAGCTCCTCATTGGGCGCGCAGATCTCGATCAGATTCCGCAGTGCCAATTCGATTTCCTGAAGCAGGATGAATGGGCGCGCCACCTTGTAGAAGTAGCGCAGCACGTCGCTCGGTGTCGCCACCGCTTGGAGGCCATGGGGCGAGTCCACGAGAACGGCATCGTTGCGGTCAAGCAGGTGCAGGATTGAGTAAAGGCTCTCCTTGACCGTGATCCTCGGCAATTGCTCCATCAGATCACCTACCTCCATGTCTTTCAGAACTGCCTCGACCTTGATTCCCGGTGAGAGCACCAGATGCTGAGTGAGCGACCACAATGAGAAGACACCGAGAACCTCGCCGTTCTCGACTACCGGCAGTTGTGAAAAACGCTTTTCGAGCATCAGTCTCAGTGCATCGCCGGCCGGCGTCTCCGGCGCCACACTGACGACGTTTACCTCACCGGGAAAGACGCTTCCCACGTCATGGAAGTGACTATCGCTCATGGATCGGTGGATACACGGTTCCTATTGTCCGGGTGACAGCATGCCGGATCGGCAGGCGGCGGATCGAGTGGACTGACGAACTGCGTGCCGGTGCGCTGGGCTTCGGCGAGTTCGTCGTATAGCGCGAGAATGGTGTCCTTTGTGCGGTAGGTGCCGTGGGCTGCCTCGTCCTTCCGGCGGACGATGGGAAAGGTGTCGAGGATGTAGTCGGCGTCTTCGCGGCTCAGCCCGTAGAGGTAGAAGAACGCAACGTCGAGTTCGCAGCGGAGTTGGAAGCGACGCCCTTCGTCCCAGACGAAAGGCGGGCCTAGCCAGCCGCAGTCCAGCGCAAAGGGCTCCAGGTCCCAGGCAGTGTAGGTCAGTTCGATTACCCGATCTCGCACAAAGTTGCGCCATTCCTCGCTGACAGAATTTGGCCCAATAATCGGAAGCTGGCGGCAGGTCGTAATATTGAGATGCACACCGCCTATGCGCTGCCGAGCAATGTAATCCACTGCCATGCTGTTCATGGCTGCGAGCCACAGGATGCCGTGTGCTGCAGATTCTGGAAGAAACAGGTTGAGCGGTTGGGCCGCACCGCCTTCAGGCAGGCACGATGCAATCGCTGTTCGTTCGTTCGTTGCATTGGTGATGTCGCGATAGCCAATCAGCCAGCGACGCCTCCAATTCCGCAGTGCCAAGATTTCCGCAACGCTGTCGGCGGGCACCCAATAACGAGGCAGCACACTCCAGCCGTTATCCTTGTGCTGTGTAGGAACTTCAGACGCATTACCCTTTTTTCGCTCCTTGCCTGTAATAGCTGCGAATGTAGCAAATCGATGATCGAACTGATGGAGAAGCTTTGACTCCCATACTGGCAGGTATGTTCTGCCTCCGACCTCCAAACGCGGAGGTGATGTGAAGTCAGGTTCTGGCACTTCGAGATCCTCGATGGTCTTGTAGAGGTGACTTGAGTCATCTGAACGAAACATGATGAGGAAGTCGCTGTCCGCCCAGTCACTTCTGCTCTCCTTCTGTAGAATGAATGGGTGTACGCCGCGGTATGTTCGTAGGACCATCTCGCGGTCACGCCCCGTGCGGAACGTCGGACACAGCCCCGATATCGGGCTTAGTAGCTCAAGCTCTTGCGCGCTTAGCGAATAGACTTTGTCGGCGTGACCTAGGTCTTCCGTTTCCTGAAGAAAGAAGGCGAACTGTGCGGACGCGGAGCTTTCGCTGCCACGCAATGTAAGAAGACAAAACTTGTAACTCCGGTGGACGTCAACAAACAAACCCTGTCGGTTCTCAAAATCGAACAAGCTTACTAGCCGGCCAGAACGAACAAGAAATGAGAATAAGTGCCGTGAGGTTTCATCAGTTGCAACTCCGCTCGGCACTATTATGCCACATTGACCACCGGAACCACAGAGCATTGCAGTCAGTTCCGTGAATAGCACGTAGGTGTTGAGTCGAGCTTGGTTTAGATGCGGATAAACGCCGGAGTTCTGGAAAAATGAAATCTCGGATGCTGCCTGCCGCTGCGCATCTTGGAACTCGCGAAACATCTCAGGCTCCCGTTGCTCTAGCTCTGCCAATAGCTTTCTCCGCTTCGTCGTGATTGCTTCCGCAAGTTCGGGATGCGATGTGGCGAAAAACTGCCGGGCTTCAACGTTCACGCGTTCCCACGGCGGGTTGCCGAGCAACGCGTCAAAGCCGCCATTCCAGCCAGCGTGCCCGTTGGCGGTGCGCTGGCCCTCGGCCGGCACGGGGAAGACTTTGGGGAAGGCCAGGTGCCAGTGGAAGAATTGGTAGCGGTCGCGCAGGCGCTGGATTTCGTCGCGCATCCACGGGGCACATTCGTGTGGATTGCGTTCGATTTTGCGCAGGACGTCGTTGGTGATGGCGTAGTCGAAGCCGCCGGCGGCGAGCGGGCATTTCTTCCAGACGAAGGCGGCGCACCAGGCGTCGGCGAGGAAGCGCGCATTCCCATATGAGACGCTGCGGACGAGCTTGGCATACCGCTGTTCCTTGCGTTGGAGCGCGGCGGTGGTGTCGTCGCTCATGGTCTCGACTTCGAGCATGGCGGCGGGCAGTGAATCCAGCGGCGAGGGCGGCGCTTCCCGGAGAAGTAATTCTCCGTGCCCTTCGAGTCTTCGCTCCTGCCTGTTCACCTTCTTCGCGTTGGCACAGAATGATCTGTCGTCGCCGGCAAGCGGCTTGAAGGCTGCATCCGGAATGCCTTCATCTAAGGCGCGCGGCGTGGCGCCAAGCAGACTGTTGCCACACTGGATGTGGTGGTCGAGGAAGGATAGTGCCTTGCCCGGCTCCATCGCCTCGAGCCAGAGGGTGACCTTGCAGAGCTCGACGGCCATCGGGTTGATGTCCACGCCGTATAGGCAGTGGCCGATCACGTCGCGCAGAGCGGATTGGTAGAGTAGTGGCGACGGCTCGCTTTCCCCGTGACCGAGGGCACGGATGCGGGCGAGGTGGCGGGCGAGTCGGTGCGCTGCGCCGACGAGGAAGTGCCCCGAGCCGCATGCCGGGTCGCAGACCTTGAGGGCGAGCAGCGCCGCCTCGGAGAGTTGCCAGCGGCGGGTGGCGGGCGGGATCGAGTTCCACTCGGTGGCGAGTGCCTCGGGTTTGGAATCGGCGAGGTTGCCCGCCGGTTTCGCGAGGAAGGCGGGAACGTAGGCCCGCTTGGCGGGATCGGCGCGCATTTCCTGCTCGACGGCCGGCCAGGGTGCCTTGGCTAGCATTTCGGCCTCCTTGAGGCGCTCCGCAACGACCGGATCGAGGGCGGAGTCGAGCAGGCACTGCACCAGGCTGTCCGGAGTGTAGTAGGAGCCGGACGTCTTGCGCTCGCTACCGGCGAACTCCGCGAAGGTGAAGGTGGCGCCATCGGCGCCGAGCTGTGGGGTGAGGGCGAGAAAGCTCTCATAGATGCCGCCGAACTCCTCTGAGCCGAGGTTGCGGTAGTCGACCGGCCGCAGAACCTTGCCCTGCCGGGTGAAGGCGAGCAGGCGGATCGCTTCGAGGAAGTCGTGGTTGGTGAGTTCGGCAGGTGGATCGCCGAGGCCGGGGCCGTTGAGTAGCGCGGTCGAGACCGGGTTCCAGAGCAGGCTACCGAGCGCGGGCAGGGCAAGCGCCCCGCGGACGGCGGCGTGTGTTTCGTCGCCGGACAACGCGCCGACGAGGGTCTGGAACTGGGTCCAGAGATCGCCATGGCGGCTGCCCTTGATGCGGGAGGCGAGGTCGCGCAGGCGGGCGGTGCCATAGTGGGCGGCGTAGCGCTCACGGGCAAGACGGCCGGTTTCGGATTCGTCGCGCGGGTGCAGCAGCGGCTGGCCGTCGAGCGTGCGGTCCTCGGCCACGAACAGGAAGATGAGTCGGTAGACGACCCGGAGCAACCTGCCGTGGAAGTCGCGGAGACTCAGTTCGCCGCTGCGGAGGGCCTCGCGGAGGCGAGTGTTCTTCGGGTGGCCGACGAGTCCCTGGCCGAGCGCTTGCAGGGCCTGCTCGACTCCGGCGCGGAGTTCGGTGAGCGCGCGGGTGCCGAGTTCCTCCGCCTCCTTGGTCCATGCTTCGAGCCAGCAGGAATCGGCGCGGGCGCCCTCGCGCGGGGCGAAGCGGGTGGCATGGGCGAGCAGCCAGAACAGGACGAAGTCCGAATAGACCTCGCCGGAGAACATCGCTTCGAGGTCGAATTCGAGGTAGGACTGGCGGGACAGCGCCTGATTGTCGCGCAGGATCCGGAAGCGCAGTCCGTTTGAGACGATCGCCCACAGGTGGTCCTCCGAGCGGTTGAGGAACTCCTGGACCATGCCGTGCGGGTTGGCGACCGCCGCGCCGCGTACCCCGGCAGCGCGCTTGTCGAGGCTCAGCCCGCAACCGATCAGGTGGACCGGGGTCGGCCCTGAGAACCGGCTGATGGGGTAGGTGCGTTCGCCGACTTCCGGCCCGGCGGTGACCGGCAGCAGGCCGAAGCCTAGTTCGCGAAGGAGCGGCAGATTCCACTTGTCGTTGGTCAGGCCGGTGGCTGCCTCTCCCTCCAGGAGCGCGGCGCTCACGACCTGGAAGTCGGCCCAGTGCTTGCGCAGGCGGTTCCACGACTGGGTGATCAGGTCGTTGAGTCGCTCGCCCGGTGGCAGCCCGTAGTCCTCGGCCCGCATGCCAGCGAGCTTCGACGACGGGTCGAGCACGCGCCGGAGCAGGTCGGCCGGGAGCAGCCCGCCCTCGGAGCGGATCGTCTGAAAGTCACTGGAGCGGCGGGACATGGGAGGTCAGGAGCAGGTGGAGGCAGTGACATCCATGAGGTCGTCTCCGCCGTAGGCAAGGCCGTGGGCGACGCTTAGGCGATCAAAATCACTGGCGAGATTGCCCGGAAACCCCATTAGATTATTGGGCGGCATCAGGGAGTTGCGCTCCAGTCCTTCATTGCGGACGCGGCGCCGGTGCGGGTCCCGGTGCCAGCGGGTATAGCTCAGGAGTCGGTTTTCCAGCACGCCACTGACAATCAGGTCACGGTAAAACGGCATCCGGCTGCCACCGCCCGTGAGGAAGTAGCGGAGTTTCGTGGGCCACGGGTCAAAGTCATCTTTGTCATGAACCTGCTGCTGCCTGACGCGGAAGCGGCTCAAGCAGCGGATGATGACGGACAGTAGCTTCTCAGCAAAATCCTCCGAAGCCTGCTTAAACGCCTTGGTCAACCGCGGCGACGGGTATTCGCCGGGCCGTAGCAGGGCGCGCAGATCGTCGGGCGCAGCCAACACGCCATCCTGCACTGCATCGAAGGTGAACACGGCACTGTTCGGGATCGCGGCGTTCATCGCGTTAACCCGCGCCTGCAACAAGGGCACGGTCCCGAGCCTGTCGATCTCGCAGAAGTGGAAGGAGCAAACCTCCCGTTCGCCGTCCGGGTGCAGGATGATGGTGGATACATCGACCGTTCCGGCGCCGACGTCGATCAGAAGCAGGTTACCGTGCAGCCGAAAAGGCGAGTTGATATAGCCGGCGAGTTGTGCGGCGATCTCGGGGTACAGCCTGATCCGGGACACCGGGATCAGCCGGGATCCGGTGAGGCCTTGTTGCCGCAAGGCACAGATTCGCGCCAGATCCAAGTTCCCCGTGTCGTCGAGGCAAGCAGCCGCGAGACCTGCGGCGTCCATGTATGCCTCGGCTAAGGGGCCTCGGTTTACGATCTTGCCGGGAAACCCGAGGCTCAGGCTCCATTCCAGTTCCAGTTGACGGTAGGCCGGCGGACCCTCACGAAGGAACCACTGAATGGCCCAGCGCATGACACTGGCCAGGTAAAGCGCCATCAGGTCGCGGGTTCTCTTGTCGCCCGGGGTGTCCATCAGCCGAAGCTTCAGGTTGGGCTCGCGGCCGACGCGGGTCGGGAGCAGGAACTTGGCGAGTCCGGACTCCCGTGGCAGCAGCGGCACCGCATGGGACTCGTGGCGTAGGCCGCGGTCGCCGATCACTACCTTGGTGCAACTAGTACCCAAATCGAGCCCGAGGACCACGTCGATCCGTTGTCCGGCCGCGCCCGGGTCGGAAGATGCCGGTGACGAACCAGGCGCTTTCGCTTGGATACCCATGGCTGCCCGCAGGCGCTCAAACATGGATGCACTGTCATTCATCTAGCCGATCTGGATGAATCCGGCGGCAATCGTCCTTGCTTCGCCGATGGTCACGGACCTCCGTGCGACCTTGGTGCGCTGGTCCTCGGAGCGCAGACGGAGCTTCTCCAGTTGGCCGTCCATGGCGGCTACCAAGTGGGGGCGGTTGGCGGCCTCGTGGATGGCGCGGATGCGCAGGATCTGTTGCTCCCGGCGCTGCTCGAAGCCATCGATGCCGCGCAACTGGATGCGTTTCCGGTCCTCGTTCTCCAGCCGACAGCGGGATTCGAAATCGTGGAATCGTTCGTCAGCATCGAAGTCCAGGTCACCGAGCGCCAAAGCCAAGAATGGGTAAAGCTCGTCGCCCTGCGGTGGCAACACGACCGGCCGCTCCCCCAGTGCCGCAGCGACCTCGACAATGGCGGCAGCCACGTGGGGTTCCTCGACGCGCTCGCGTTCCGGCAGGCGCACCACCTCATGGTGAAGGCGTTCATGGGGCCTCAAGCCATCCACGGTCCATCGCTGGGTAACGAAGGCGTAGAGTCCGGGAATGGCGTCCTTGGGCCGATGCATGGGGGGCAACGCGATCGCGACAGGCACCGGTTGGACGATTCGATTGGCGCGGAGGTGATCACAGGCGAAGCGAACCAAGGGGTGGGCCTGGTGGATGGTTTCGACCCCGCCCTCCGAAGGCGTAAACACGCGGTGGTCGAAGCGGATCTTCCTCGGCTCCCTGGTCTTAAGCCGCGTTTGGCCGGCAAGCTGGCGTTGGCCGAGGAAGCGCTCGAATTCGTAGATCGCGTCGGAATCCAGCTCGATCTGGAAGAGCTTCCTTCGGGGATCAAGACCTTGCAGACGTGTCGCCGGGAACCTAAGCCTGAAGAACTCGAGAAGGTAGGTTTCCAGATCCGCCCCGTTGATCCAGTCTTGGCGCTCATGGGCGGCCGCGATCTGGTTGATCACATAGTCCCCGTAGGCGGCAAGCACTGATGCCTCCTGCTCGAGGTTCTCCTCCAGCAACATGTTGTTCTCTAGGGCTTGGGCCGCGGACTCGATCTTTTCCTGGAGTTGGGCGGGTGGCAGGCGGTGGGTGAGGAGTTCCTTGGTCAGTTCGTTGATCACTGGCCCGATCACCGCTTCCAGATCGCCCAAGGTCCGGTGGAACAGGTCGAGGCGTAGATACAAACGGTCGTAGATCCGCTCGTCGACAGTCTCTTCGCAAATCATGTTGATCACCACAATGCGCTCGGCCTCCTGACCGATGCGGTGGATACGGCCGATGCGCTGCTCGACCACCATGGGGTTCCACGGCAGGTCATAGTTGACCATCGCCGAAGCAAACTGCAGGTCCAGCCCCTCGCCGCCGACCTCCGAGCACAGGAGGATGAGCGCCCGTTTCGAGCGGGCGAAATCATCCACGATCTCCTGCTTGTCGCGGGTGTCGTCGCCGGTCAGGGTTAGGGTGCCGATTCCTTCCGATTCCAGCCGTTCGCGGAGGTAATAGATGGTCGGCTTGAAGAAAGCGAACAGCACGACCTTGCCTCCGGGATGGAGATCCCAATACTTCTGCAGGGCACCGATGAAATAACGCCACTTTGAGTCGTTGCGCCGGAAATCAGCGGGGTCGAACTGTCCCGCCAAGCGGCCCTTCAGGTAGGCAATGAGAGGGCGGCCGTCTTGCCCGCTGTTGTTAGCCGCACCGGACGCGCGATCGGGGTTAAGCGGATCGTCCTCCTCAGCTCCGGCATCGAGACGTTCGCAGGCGGCGGCCATGCAGCTGGCCACCTGCCGTTGCGGCATTACGGTGAGGAAGCCAGCGCGGATTCCACGCTCCTCGGCGTAGTCCAGCACTGCGTCGGTGACGCGGTCGTAGAACGTTCTTTCGCGGCTGGACAGCGGCACTTTTACGGTGTTGACCTCGCGCAGGATCGGGCGCAGGTCGACGTCGCGCTTCCTGGTGCGGGTGACCACGTAGGAGAGCAGGTTGCAGCGTTCGCTTTGGTAGGCGAGTTGTGCTCGGATGGCATGGCTGTCCAGCGGGCCTGCCGCCTGCAGCCGCGTGCGGAGATCGGCGAGGATTTGGCTGTCTTGCAACAAGGGGGAGTTGGCTGCCAAGTCAAGCTGCGTCAGAAGGCGACCGGCATCCACCTTGCCGTCGAGGATCATCTTGCGAAGACGAACAAGCGGCTCATTGGCGCCCAAGATCGTCTTGAACGTCTCCTCGTCGGGGAAAGTGTCGGGATCGAGCCGTTTGAGCAAGGTGAAGAGGTTGCGGGCCTCGGTGTGGAGGGGCGTGGCGGACAGGTAAACCTTGTGGTGGCAAACCGGTGCGAGCAATTCGCCCAGTTCCGAGATCTTGCTCTCCTGGTTGCGCATGATGGCGGCCTCGTCCATCACGAGCAGGTCAAGGAACGGCTCGGCCTCGCTGCCCCATTGTTGGAGCTTGAGCGCGAGGCTGGCCGCGGGCCCGCCTGCGGTTCCTTCATCCCAGCCCTTGGGCGGGCGCAAGCCATGGTACGAGGCCACAAGGGCGAAACCGGATGTTGCGCCGCGGCGCGCGTCGCCGAGCTTCTCCTCGACCTCGGCGGCCGTTGACTTCTGCGCGTCCACGCCGAAGCGGTTCTTCAGTTCCCGGCACCACTTGGACATGAGGTGCGGCGGGCACACGACCAGCAACGAGCGCGCGCCTTCGCGGGCCCGGAGTTCCGTCCAGATCAATCCCGCCTCGATCGTTTTGCCCAGACCCACCTCGTCGGCGACCAGCAGGCTGTTGGTGGGGCTTTCCAGCAGCTTGATGACGGGCTTGAACTGGTAGGCGAGGAAAGTCGTGTCGGAAGTGTCCATGGAGTACATGACTTCCGACAACCGTCCGTTGAGCTTCTCATGGAGCAGGTTGCGACGCAGGCTGGCTGGACCCTCCAACTGCGCGCGGGCGACGTCCTCGAACAAGTCGCGTTCCGCCGGCAGGGGTTCCAGGTTGTCCAGACGCATCACCGAACGTTCCCCATTGTCGAAGCGGACCTGTGCCCGCCACACGCCCTCGCGCTCGCGCAATTCGCCAGCGATCGTGCCGGTACGCTCGGGGGCGCCCGTGACACGGACGCGGGTTCCGGCGGTGGCTTGCTCGGGGCTCATGGCGCGTCGGGGTTAGCTGGAAGCAGGACATATCCCCCCAACACATCCACCGGCAGCACCGGGCGGACGGTGAGGCGTTGCTTGGCGCGGGTTGTTTCGCGGACCCGCTCGTGGCTGGCGAGTTGGGCATGGGCGCGCTCGGCGGCGACGGCCTCAAGGGCGGTCCGCAGCTTGGCCAGGGCAGCCAGTAGCAGTCCCAACTGCTGATCGACGGCCGTGGAGATCAGATTGCGCGCTGGGCCCGCAACTAACAGACTTTCGGCTTCGCCTTCGTCGAGCCAGCGCGGGCTGTCGGCAGTCCCGGTGCAGGCGAACGGGACAATCTCCTCGCACAGGATGGCCTCGGCGTCGCGGCCCGGGTTGAGCAGGTGGTAGCGAAAGCGCGCCACCAATAGAGTGGTGCGGATCCCCACCGCCGTGGTGGCAATCACGCCGCAACGTGACGCAACGGGCCTGGCATCGCGGGCAACCGGGTCGAGGGCTTGATCTAGTGTCCAGCCGGCTAGCCCCTCGATCACTGGACTGGTTCGGCCAAGGTAGAGCTGATTCTCGGCAAGCGGCAGTTCGAATCGGCCAGTGAACGATTCATCGCGGCCGATCGCTTGCCGAAGTGCACGCGGAATCTCCTGAGAAAGGTGAATCGTGACGTCGCGGTCTTTCGTCTCGACCGGCACTTTGGCGGTGCCGAGGACCTTATGGAGAAACCGGGCAACTTCCTCGCTCCGGCCGATGGCGGCGCGCACCGCCTGGAGTTCGGCACTGACCGCATCCGGGCTCAGCGTGTGTTGCGCAAAGCGGGAGAGGTTCGCCTTCTCCCTGTCGCGGGCGTTCTCCCACTCCTGATGGATCTTCTTGCGGCGTGGGGCGAGGTCATCGATGAAGCCGAGCGTCATCTGCTTCGGATCATCGGCGGTTTGGCCGCGGAACAGGGCCGCCTCGAAAAGGGCTTCCGCGATCTGCTCGCTGGAGCCGGGGACCGCCACCGTGACGCCGAGGTCACTCTTGATGTTCTTGTGCTTGCGGATCAGCACGTCGAGGATCACGCCATCGATCGGGTTGTCAGTGCCATAATAGGTCACCACGCGTACTTCCGGACGCTCCTGGCCGTACCTGTCCACGCGACCTTCCCGCTGCTCGTGGCGGGTGGGGTTCCAGGCGAGGTCGTAATGGAGAACCGCGTTGAAGTGGTGCTGGAGATTGACTCCTTCCGAAAGACAATCGGTGCAGACGAGCACATGGCTGCCGTGGTCTGAGACGAGCCCGGCGATCCGCAATTCGCGCTCCGCCGGTGGCAACAGACCGGTGACCGACTCCACCCTGACCGCAGCGGGCAGCTCGTCGCGGAGCCGTTGCGCCACGTATTCCGCGGTATCTACGAATCGACAGAATACCACGGGATGGAAGCCCTCCTTAAGCAACCGTTTGATCTCCTGCACCGCACCCGCGAGCTTTCGATCGTCCGCTGGTGCAATGGCCTCGGCACGGCGCGCGAAGTCGAGCAGCTTGCGCCGGGTGCTCTCCGGACTTCCTTCCGTTTCCGAGCCGGGGCTGAAGTCGAGCATGATCGTCTCGTCGTCCTCACCCTGATCGAGGACCGTGCGGCGTCCCACCTCGTCGATCTCCTCGTCGTTGGCCGTGTCGACCGCTGCCCGGCTGCGCAAAGTAGCCGCCGCAGCGGCCGGACTGGATGACACGCAACGCAACAGCGCCAGCGCCGACCAGTAACGCACCCGCTGCCGCCGCGCGCCGTCCTCGCCAGCCACATAGTCGCGGGCGAAGGCAAGGATGTCATCGAACAGTGTGCGGTAGGTCGGGCTGAACGTGTAGGTCGCCTCCTTGTCGAGGCGCTCGGGAAACTTGGTGTCGGTGTCGAGATAACGGCGGATATCCACCCGCCGACGCTGCACCAAGTGCCGGGCAAGCTTGCGCCGGATCGCCTCACGCTCGGCACGGTCGAGGTCCGGCGGAAGGCCGGCGAACTCGGTATCGAGCAGGCTGAGCAGTGACCGAAAGGCATCCTCGTTGCCGCTGTGCGGGGTGGCGGTGACCAGGAGGACGTGCCTCGAAGGATCTTCGGTGACACGCCGCAGGAGGTCGAACCGCTGCTGGCGTCCACGCCCCACGCCGCCGGCCAGGGTGCAGCCGTGGGCTTCGTCAACGATCACGAATTCCGGACACTTGAGCACGAAGTCATCCGCCCGGCGCGGGGTCTTGATGAAGTCGGTCGAGACGACGGTGACCCGGTGACGATCGAAGACCGACACACCGATCGGCAGGTCCCGCTCCAGCCGCTGAATCGTGCTGCTGAGGATGAGTTCTGATTCGATGTGGAACTTCTCGTCGAGTTCGCGCTGCCACTGTTCTGCCAGGTGTGGCGGGCACAGGACCGTCAAGCGCCGGACCTCACCGCGATCGAACAGCTCACGCGCGATGAGACAGGCCTCGATGGTCTTGCCGATGCCGACGTCATCCGCGATGAGAAGCCGCACAGGATCGAGCTTAAGAGCCATCATCAGCGGCACGAGCTGATAGGGCCGCGGTTCTGCCGCGATGCGACCGAAACTCCGGAAGGGACCTGCCGCTGCACGCGTGGACAACCGCGCAGCCTCACGCAGCAGCATACCGGAGGAAAAGTCGCCAAGATCGTCGCGCGACGGCAGCGGGAAGGAGGTGGATCGGACCGGCTCGACAGCCGGCATGATGCCGGTGATCTCCTCGTCAAGTCCTCCGACCGGCCGCGCCACAAGAACCTCGTCGGTGGAATCGGGCAAGACCACCCATTCCCGTCCGCGGGCATGGACCAGGGTGCCGGGTTTGGACAGCGTCGCGGCGCTCATGTTCGTGGGGTTCCAAAGATGTCCGGGTGTGCGCGGAAGATCTCGCTCCAGTCCGCCCCATGATGGAAACGGACGACCACGTAGCCGGCTTCCATCAAGCGTGTGCTGATTGCCTCGTCTTCGCGGATCTGGTCAGGCTCGTCGTGCGGCGGGCCGTCGATGTAGATCGCCGCATTGAACTCCCGGTAGTAGAAGTCCGGCCGCGTCGAGCAGGACTCGATCAGGAACTGAGCGTCCGAAGGAGGTCGCAGCAACTGGTCGTCGAGCAGGTCGAGCCAGCGCTTTTCCAGGCCGCTGTCACAGCGTCGACGAAGGGCAGCCATTCGCTCGCCGCGGGATCCTGCGCCGCCGGCTGGCCGGCATTCCGCCTTTGAAAGCCGCGCCAGCAAGTCGCGGATTTCGTGGCGGTTGAGCAACCGGTGATCGGGCTGGTTGCCGTAATCCAGCAAGCACTCGTAGCAGGCTTTGCCACAAGCATCCGCGCTTCTGTCATCGAGGGTGTCGGGATCGAAATGGCAGATTTCCAGCGCCAAGCGGGCCAGTGCAGGCAACACGGCCGGATCCTCTGCCACCTGACTCAGCACACCGGCACCGCCCTCCGATGCTTCGTAGAAGAGAATCTCCTGGCGATTGGCGGCCGACGGCAGCGGTTCACACGCCAGTTCCCGCGGCTCCAGTTGGAAGTGCTTCTGGATGGCCTCCTTGAACGCGGCTTGGATCGCCGCCATCTCAGCGGCAGCTGGCGGTGGTTCCAGTCGCATCACGAGTGCATTTTTCGTGTCCTTGACGAACGGCACGACCCGCTGCTTGCGCCCGTCGTTGGCAGCATCGTCCTCGTCTTCCTCGTCCGCCTGATTCCGGGACCAATAGCCCCGTTCGAGATCCAGGAGGAATCCGGGCGGCTGTGCACCGCGCTGGTTCGCCCAGCCGAGATTGATGCGATACAGGTCTGTGGCGTCGCCATAGCTCAGGCGCATTGCGAGCACTCCGTCGCAGTAAACCTCGGAGTCCTTGCGGTCGGGCCTGTCCGCGATCTCTGGGAAGCGGTAGGAGGTGACCAGTTTGTAGCCGAACCGCTGCCGCTCTTCCTCGTCGCAGGTGATCCGCTGGGCCAGCTTCAGGCTGACGTTCTGAAGGTGGACAAGGCTGTCGATCCGCGCGGCAACATCGAGAGCAGTGCCGCAACGGTCACAGAGTTCGGCAAGGTTGTTGTCGCCGTGCTCCAGGTGTGCGTAGCCACACTGCGGGCAGCGCTTCATTGTCAGCGTGGCGAGCACATGAGTGGCCTCGATGTCGTCTGACCCGAAATCGAGGTTGACCTTGTAGACCCGGTAGCGGGCGCCCTCGTGGTAGATCAAGGCCCGGGGGCCGAACTCCGAGATGGCAAGGAACCGCGGGCGGGAGATGAACTCGTCGCGACCCTTGCGCTGGCGGCGTCCGGGGATGTAGGCGGAGATCGGCAGTCGCGGGAAATTGTAGCCGGGCAGGAAGCCTTCCGAAGCAAAGTAGCGGTATGAGTAAAAGTCGCCCTCGTAGATGCCCTCTGCCTCTGTGAGCAGGCGGATCTGGCTCTCCGCCTGGGCACGCAGGCGGCGGGAGTGGCTGCGTTCGGTGTCGGAGCGCGAATGATCGCCGATGATGCGATGGTGCAACTCCCGTTGCCTCACCGCGGCACGGTAGAGTGCCCGCCAGCGCTCGCATGAGGCGTCAAAGGACCGCTCGATCTGGTCCAGAACCTCCTTGGTCCAGTTTTCATGGAACCACCCCGAGGTATCAAGGAGCGGTCGAATGCCGGATATGAACCGGGCAGCCTTCTCCAGCGCACGCGCCCGATGCACGGGGCTTTTCAGTTCATCCTTGAGCGCCTCTTTCACAGGCAGCGGCAAGCGACCGTCGACAGCGGATAGGTCGAGAACCGTGGTGAGGGTCTTGCCCAAGTCGGGCGTGACAATCTCCATCCAGATCGCGTGGACGTGCGAGCGGACCAAATCGCGGTTGCGGATGTCAATGCGCGGTGGCGAAACCGATCCGGCGACCATCTTGTTCGGCTCGCGGTAGTAATACTGGTCGTGCGGGCTGCGGCCGGCGCAGTATGTGTAAACCAGAGCGGGCTGCCCACCACGACCAGCTCGTCCGCTTCGCTGGGCGTAGTTGGCCGGCGTCGGCGGCACGTTGCGCAGGTTGACCAGGTTCAGCTGGGCGATGTCCACGCCGAGCTCCATCGTGGGTGAGCAGAACAGAAGTGGCAGGTCGCCGCTCCGGAACCTCTCCTCCCGTTCCTCCCGATCGTCGGCCGCCACTTGAGCGGTGTGTTCCCGCGCTTCCAGCACGCATTTCAGGTCGACGAAGCGACAATAGCACTCGACGAAGTAGCGATTGACCTCCGGCGGAATCTCGCCCGCATCGAGCAGCCGGGTGCGGTCGAGCGGCCGAACGTCGCCGGAACCCGGCAGCCATCGTATGGCGTCGGCGTTGATCTGGTAACCTGGATCGGTGCCTTCGCTGTTGCTTCGGACCTGCTCGACGATTCCGTAGCGCTTCAGCGCCATGAGCAAGAAGCCGATCGCGGCGTCGATGTCGGGACGGCCAAGCGGGCAGCCCTCGGGGACATGTGGTGCAAGGGCGCGCTTCAGATACCGGCCGTAGCCGCCATACGAGGAAACGAAAAAGCCGGTGCGATCCTCCCGCCGCTTCGGACGGGGGTAGGCCACCACTGACTTGACCAGCTCGCGGGCGTCCTCCAGGTACCAGACCGTGCCCTCCAGCAGCCGCGGCTTCGTCTGCTCGACCAGGTCCAACTGCTTCTGGGGATCGAGCACGTCCACCTTGACCGCGAGAGCCCGGCGGAGCACGTCGAGCAGCGTGCGGAGAACTTCCTCGCGCACGGGTTCCGGGCATTCCCGCAGGACGGCGGGGACTTCGATGAAGGTGTCGTTCCGGTCCGGACCGCGCACCGTGAGGCCTTCGGCCCACAGCTCCGCCTCGCCCAATAGGCTCTCGTCACCGGTGAGGCCGTCGTAATCGAAGGCAAGCAGGCCGCAGTCCTCCAGATTGGGCGCCGTGACGCGCCAGCCGCGCTGCAGGTCGCGGTACAGGTAGTAGTCGATCACCCTTCGGAGGGCGTCATTCGTGGCGTTCCGAGCTGGTCCCCGGACATCGGGATCGGCAGCGTACTCGTCAAACCGCAGTTCCATCGCAGTGAATACCGCGCGTGACAGTTCGCCATGATTCAGCCCGGGGACGCCGTGGTCCTGTGTCGCCTTGCGCAGGGCAGAACGCAGAAGCGCAACCTGGGCAAAGTCGTTAAAGTGCCCCGCCTGGAGAGAGGCGTCCTGCCGGTTGTCGGTGAAGCTAAGCAGCTTCCGGGCTTTGCGCTCCAAGCTCTGATCCCCCTGCAACTCGATCAGAGACCGGATGGCAAGGATGGTGGTGGCGGTGCTTCGGTTGTCGACGCCCAAGGTACCCAGTTTGGGCCGCTCGGAGCGTTGATTGCGGGTGTACGCGACCCGGCACGACGGTTCGAGGCAGAACAGGAAATTGCGGCGGATCAGCGAGGCCGGGATACCTTGCCCCTCGGAGACGATCCGGCCGCCTGCGTCGACAAACACCGGTCGGGGCACATCGCCGCGCGCCGACGGCTGGATCCGCTCGTCGCCTTGGGCGGTTGTCTCCTTGAGGAACGCGGGCAGGCGTTCCAGCAGATCCGGGCCTTCCGTTCGTGGCCATGGTGCCGCGGCGGACACATAGAGGTATGCATCGCCGCTGCCGTCGTCGTTCTCCTCGCGCCGGTCCTCGCGCGGGACAAGCAATTCGCCGTGATCGTCAGTGACGACCTTGACGCGGTAGTAGGCGGTGCCGCACTGGCGGCAGAACACGAGCGGAAACAGGGGCTTGTCCGGTTCGCCTGGTTTTGAGCCTTTCTTCGAGATTTCGAGGTACCGCACGGATTCTGGTTCGATCGTCGTCCAGACAGTGTCACCACGAGTGAAGAACTGGTGCAGTCGAAAGGCGAAGATCGGGAACCGGCTTGACGGGGACTTGTAAAGATCCGAGCCGGCCAGCAGGAATGAGCGCAGGACCTTTTCGCAGGCGCCGGAGTCGGTCGATGTCAGGCCGGCCAGCTCCTCTGCAGCACTCTCTACCCCTTGCAAGGGTTCACCCCGCAGACGCCGCGGTGCCTGCCTGACCAAACGGCCTGTCCCGGCCTCGGCCTTCACGCCAAAGATGGACTCGATCCACGATGACAGCGGATGCAGGCGGAAGCCCTCGTAGTCGGATGGGGGCAATGCCGCGGACGTGATCGCTTCGCGCAGGGCCTCCAATGTGGGCGCATCCTCGAAGTTCAGCTCAGGCGTGGCACGCTCGAGCGTTTCGCCGATGACTTGCGAAGCGGCGAAAGGAACACCGAAGATCGTCTGTGCTACCTTGGCGACTTCAACCTTCTGCTCGTCGGTGGAGCCGCCACTGGCCATGGTGGCGGAGGTACCAATGCAGACGAGATTCGGACCACCGAAAGAAAGGCGACAACGCCGGATCAGCAGCGCGACATCAGCCCCCTGCCGTCCACGATAGGTGTGGAGTTCGTCGAACACCAGGAACCGGAGGTCGCGTGCGGCCCGGACGAGTTCGCGATCCTCGTTTCGGGTGAGCAGCAGTTCCAGCATCATGTAGTTGGTCAACAGGATGTCGGGCGGGTTCTGGCGGATCGCGTCACGCTCCGGTCCCTTCTCCTGCCCGGTGTAGCGGGCAAAGCGAACTGGCGGTTGTCCTTCCGGGTAGCCGCGTTCGAGGAACTTGGCCAATTCCTCGGCCTGGCTGTTCGCCAGAGCATTCATCGGGTAGACGACGATCGCTTGAACCCCGCGCCCCGCGCCGCGGCGCAGCACGTGATCGACGATCGGCACGATGTAGGTGAGGCTCTTTCCAGATCCGGTGCCGCTGGTCAGCACGTAGGATTGGTCTTCTTTTGCTTTGAGGATCGCCTCGCGCTGGTGCGCGTGGAGCAGGAGCTGCTTGCCGACAAGGTCCGTATCGGTCTTATCAATTCTGAAAATCCGCGCGCATTCCTGGTGCAGAACGCCGGAAATGGTCAACTCGTCGACCGTGCCCCCCGGTTCGAAGGTCGGATTCAGCTGGAGAAGCGGCTCCGGCCAGAACGCGCCCCGCCGAAGCGACTTGTCGACGTGGGCGTTGATCCGTTCGTCGCGGATCTTGATGAAGCTGCGGGTGTAGCTCGCGTAGTCGTCGACCAGTCGTTGGCGGAGATCAAAGACGTCCATGGCGAGAGCGAGGGGTGGGGATCAGGTTTGCAGGTCGATCAGAGCAGAAGGGGTAGGACATTTACGGGGCTATCGCGACAGACTCCAAAGAGGCGGCCCAGCGCGGAAGAAGGTGCTCGCATGAGCACCCATGAGCACCATGCGACCCCTGCCCTCGCGGAGTCTGTGACCGATCCTCCGTAGTGGCATGGCGGACACTAACCGGCTGGCCCAGCCGTGGACAAGCGCCATCCGCAGCCGTCACCTTGAAATCCGGCGGGTGGCTTATTGGCATCGTGACCCCATTCCCTGGGTGGTAGCATTTCCCGAAGGGGTGCTGCCCATGCAGCTGATTGTCGCTTTCGACGGCGACCCAGAAACCTACGTCCGGCAGGCTGCCCACCGGATGATCGAGCGTCCGCGGGAGTGCCCCAACTGCGGTTCCGAGCGGTGTCTCGAAGCGCACGGATATTACCCGCGCTGGGTTTCGGCGGGGGAGCGAGGCAAGCCGACCTCGATCAAGGTCCGACGGTTTCGCTGCCGGGCGTGCCGGCGCACCACGAGCATGCTGCCGGATTTCGCGCAGCCGTATCGGGTCGTCGCCACCGACACGGTGGCTGATTTCCTGGCCGGGTCGCGCAGAGGGTCCATGATGATCCCGTGGCTGCCGCTGCTCGACGGCTACCAGCGGCGGTTCGAAGCCCACTTGCCGGAGACCGGCCGGATCCTGGCCGCGGTGTTCGGCGTGGACGGGTTGGTGGGCGTCGCGGTGGAGCAATGGGAGCGCATGCGCCGCCACTTCGGCGGGGCGCGTCCGCTGACCATCCGCATGGCTGGCGAGGCTGGCGCCACCGTGTTCGGCATCTACCGCTGTCACTTCCCCGGAGCTGCCGGGCGCCCCCACACAACCATTCTATCGCCCTGCGGGCGGGGCCCGCCATGCTCGCGGCCCGCACAGAGGAACGAACTGCCGCATGCCTCCCGATTGTGACCGACCATCGACAAAAGGCCCCGGACGCCGTTCTGCCAGCCCATGCAACGCGGTCACTCCCCTCGTTGCCCGCCGGGAGCTCGCGACAGCGGGTCCGAGTTCCTCCCTTACCCAATCCAACCCGTCCCACTGCCGTGATGACCAACACCGATCCGATTCCCGACCCACCCGAAGCGCCGAAGGTCAGAGCCGCGGCCTACGTCCGGATGTCCACTGAACACCAGCAGTACTCGACGAACAACCAGATGGACGTGATCCAGGAATACGCCGAGCGCCGCGGCTTCGAGATCGTCCAGGTCTACTCGGACGAGGGCAAGAGCGGGCTCAACATTCAGGGACGTGATTCGCTGGCACGGATGATCTGCGACGTGCAGGACGGCCGGGCGGACTTCTCTTCGATCCTCGTTTACGACGTGAGCCGCTGGGGACGGTTCCAGGACGCCGACGAAAGCGCCTATTACGAGTTCATCTGTCGCCGCGCCGGCATCCTCGTTCACTACTGCGCCGAGCAGTTCGAGAACGACGGCAGCCCGGTGTCGACGATTGTCAAGGGCGTGAAGCGTGCGATGGCTGGCGAATACAGTCGCGAGCTGTCTTCGAAGGTGTTCCAGGGGGCATGCCGCCTGATCACCATGGGCTACAAACAGGGCGGCACCGCCGGCTATGGGTTGCGCCGGATGCTCATCGACCAGAACGGCCAGCCGAAGGGCACCCTCGCGCTCGGCGAGCAGAAGAGCATCCAGACTGATCGGGTGGTTCTGGTTCCCGGCCCGGACGACGAGCAGGCGGACGTCCGCTGGATGTACCACGCGTTCGTCGAGGAAGGACGAACCGAGGCCGAAATCGCCGAGATTCTCAACGCCCGCGGTGTCCTCACCGACTTCGGCCGCCCGTGGGCGCGTTCAACCGTACACCAGGTGCTTACCAACGAGAAGTACATAGGCAACAACGTGTACCACCGGACCTCGTTCAAACTGAAGCGCCGCCACGTCCGCAATCCACCCGATAAGTGGGTGCGCGCCGACGACGCCTGGCCTGCGGTGATCGAACCGCCGCTGTTCCATGCTGCCCAAGGAATCATCCTGGCCCGCAGCCGCCGATTCACGGACGCCGAAATGCTCGAAGCGCTGAAGGGCATCCTCGCGCGCTACGGGCGAATCACGGCCGTGCTGATCGACGAGGGGGATGATCTCCCTTCCAGCGCGGCGTTCCGCCACCGTTTCGGCAGCCTGGTCGCCGCCTATGCGAAGATCGGCTACACGCCGCCAGCGGACTTCGGCTTTGTGGAAATCAACCGCTGGATCCGCCGCACCCACCCCGAACTGGTCGGTTCGGTGGCCGACCGGCTGCGCGAGACGGGAGCTGGCGTGGAGGTCCAGGGCAAGGGCGACGTCCTGAGCGTGAACGGCGAAATCCGGGTCTCGGTCTCGCTGTGCCGCCACTTGGCCACGGGCGCGGGGTCGTCACGCTGGCTGATCGTGCTCAACCAAGCCCAGCGGCCCGACATCACGATCGCCGCCCGCATGGCGTCGGCCAACGACGGGATCCGCGACTACTACCTCCTGCCGTCGATCGACATCGCCGCCGGCCGGCTGCGCCTGGGTGAATTCAACGGGACCAGCCTCGACGGCTACCGCTACGACGACCTGTCGCACTTCTTCACCCTCGCCCAGAGGACACAAATCGCCAGCGCCTCATGAAAGAAGACCAAGTGATCATGATCCCGCTTGAGCGGATCAGGGTGGTCAACCCGCGCTGCCGGGATCGGCGGCGATTCGAGAAGATCATCGAGAGCATTCGCAATCTGGGGCTGAAGAAGCCGATCCAGGTCAGCAAACGGGCTGGGACGAGCGAGGCAGACGGGCCGGCCTACGATCTGGTGTGCGGTCAGGGGCGGCTCGAAGCGTTCCAAGCTCTGGGCTACCTGGAGATCCCCGCCGTTGTGGTCGAGGCCACCAAGGATGACCGCCTCTTGATGAGCCTGGTTGAAAACATGGCCCGCCGGACCTCATCGCCCCGCGATTTGATCGAGGAAATCGAGCGGCTCAAGCGCGCCGGCTACACCAACGTGGCAATCGGCCGCAAACTGGACATCGCCGACACCATGGTCAGCGGCCTGCTCACCCTGAGCAACGCCGGCGAGGAACGACTGATGATAGAAGCCATCAAGGGAACGATCCCGCTCGGCGTTGCCATCGACATTGCCAAGGCCGACGGCGAGGATGCGCAGCGCGAACTGCTCACGGCTTACGAGGGAGGGAAGCTCAACCAGGTCGGCATTCGCACCGTGCGCCGTCTGATGGGCCAGCGGAAGTTCCTGGGCAAGCGCGTGACCTGCGACAGCCATCCGCGCAAGAAGACGTGGACGACTGCCGACGGACTGGTAAACGCCCTCAAGAAGGAAACCCAGCGGCAGCGGCATCTCGTGAGAAAGGCGAAGCTCTGCGACGCCCACCTGATGCTGGTCGTCACTGCCTTCCGCCGCCTCGTCGCCGACGAGAATTTCACCACCCTGCTGCGGGCGGAAGGCCTTCAGAGCATGCCCGCCTTCCTGGCCGAGAAACTTGAAATGGAAGGAGCAGTTTCATGAGCAAGCCGAAGATCGGATTCGAGCCGACGCCCGTCACGCTCCCCTTGGAGAAAATCCTGCCGGTGCGGGCGGTGAAGGACCCGGACAAGAAGGTTGCGCGCTACCGTGCCATCGTCGCATCCATCCGCGAGGTGGGCGTGATCGAGCCTTTGATGGTCCACCCGCAGAAGGGCAGCGAGGGTCTCTTCCTCCTCATGGATGGTCACCTGCGCCTCTACGCACTCCGGGAACTCGGAGTCCCGGAGGTCGAATGCCTGGTGGCCATCGATGACGAGAGCTTCACCTACAATGCTCGGGTGAACCGCCTGCCCGCCATCCAGGAGCACAAGATGATCACGAAGGCGGTGCAGAACGGCGTGCCGATCGAACGCATCGCCGCCGCCCTCAACCTCCGCGTGAGCGACATCCGTGCCCGCCTCAACCTGTTGCAGGGGATCAGCCCCGAAGCGGTTGAAATCCTCAAGGACAAGCCGGTCGCTCCGGCAGCCCTCGCCGCCCTCCGCAAGGTCAAGCCGATCCGCCAGATCGAGATCGCCGAACTGATGGTCGGCGCCAACAACTACACCAAGGGCTACGCCGCCGCCCTCCTGCTCGGCACCCCCAAGGAGATGCTTGTTGATCCCAACACCCCGAAGACGACCGCGAAGATCTCCCGCGAGGAATTGGCGCGGCTGGAGGCCGAAGTCGAGAAATCCGAGCGCGACTACAAGGCGGTCGAGGAGGGTTACGCGGAGAACATGCTCAACCTGACTGTGCTGCGTGGCTACGTGCGCAAGCTCCTCGCCAACGCCCGGATCAAGAAGTTCCTGGGCTCGCGGCACGAAGAGTTGCTGGCGGAGTTCGAGCGGATCGCGGCCACGGAGGAGGTTTGATCCGTACCGTGCTCAGATTGCGGACTTCAGGAAGATCTCGTTGCGGTGGTAGTCGAGGAAATGCCGCTGGTCGCTGTTGAATCGTCCGGCAAACATTGGGCGGTCGAATGTGACACCCATGCGGGACAGGGACACGTGATCCGCGACCGGTGAGATTAGGACTTCCCCTTCGTCACCGAACGAGATGAATCCGCGATCGAACAGGTGGTCGATGGACGGCGTAAGCAACAGACCATTGCCGCCCGCCAGCCGTTCATCGTTGCTGGATTCCCTCCAAGGCTTGATGTGGCTGGCGATAAGATGCATCGGATTGTCCACATGGGTGATCCGGCATTCATGTTCAAAGCGTGCAACGTTGTCCTTGAACCTGCCCTGGCCGCGACGCGCGTAGATCAGCGCCTTCCGTGTGGTTTCAGAGATCGAGTCGTTCCCGGCGATGCCCGCTTGGAGCAAGTCTTCCCACTCGATGATTACCACGGGATCAGCCGTCTCTGGAGGATCGTCTTTCACGACAACCGGGCTCATCAGGCCAAGCAACATCGGATCGGCAAGGTCCAAGAGAGCCCGGGCAAGGTGCTGCGAGATTTCTGATAGGTAGGCGCCTTGGTTGCCGAATCCGTCGGCCCGTATCGGGGAGTACTTGTCAGGAAGCAATGACGCGATCCGACCAGCGACAGCCGCAATCTTCAGTGGTCGGCGAAACCGCTGAAACGAGACATCCACACGCCAGCCCCGTAGGTCCCATGCTTCGCCCACCTTCCCGAATTCGTCGGGGCGGGGACATGAGTAGCACGCCAGATTGGCAACCCCCACCGCTTGCAGGTGCGCGTTGGCGAACGAGAACACAAGGTCTCCCCTTTGCACTTCGCGAAGTGTCTCGTAGAAATGATTTCGATTGCCGTCCTTCTTGCGCTTCGGGCACCAAAGGTAGCCCCGGCCGACCTCGTGATCGAACGTCTGCTTGTGGTTGACCCACCAGTAGCGCATCAGGTTGCCAGTTTACGTTAGATCGGTTTGCGACGGGCTATGAACGAAAACGACCATACCGCCATTGGATGGCGCTGGGATCCGGCCGGAACGCCTCGTCATGGGGCGGCAGAACTGGTTTATTGGCGAGGGCGGCGAGTTCCGCTTCTCCGGTGGAGCGGTGGGCGATGATGGATCGGGCGACATGCCAGAGGCCATCGGGGCCAGGCGCGATCAGGTCGCGATCCATTGCCCAGTGGTGATTCTTGCAAAGGGCGAGGCCGTTGGACGGATGGTCGTTGTGTCCGACGTGGAACGGGATGAGGTGTGCGGCGTCGACGAAGGTGACATCGCTGACCGGCATCTTGATCCGAAGGCCACAGGCGGTGCACTGGTGGTCGTAGATCTCGAGGATCTTGCGGCGAAAGGCCGGGCTGCGACCGTATTCGGTTTCAAAGCCGGCGTCGTCCTCGGCGGCCCGGGCAGTGGATTCCGATGCGGTGGAGACCGTGTCGGTCAGAAGGAAAGCGGGGTGATTCGGGAAGTAGCGGGCCACCAAAGCCTCTCTCAGGCGCCGGCGGTTCCCATGGATGGAGACGATCGTGTCGAAACCATCGGTGAAGCGTGCGAAGACTCTGCCTGAATCGGCGACAAGCGGGTTGCGGTTCAGGCGCGTGGTGCCGTCGGGTTCGACTGGTTCCCAGAAGCCGTCGCTGGCCAGGTAGCGGAACGGATTGTCGGGGGTGTTGTCGTCGTCCCGCATTCGGACGACTTGAAAGCGTCCGGCGAAACGATCACGGAGCGCCTGACTCCACGGAATGTGGTCAGGAGCGGCGAGGCCGTCGTCGAGGAGGTCGAAAACGGCGAGCAGGAGGAGCGGTTTGTGGGGCCGCTCATGGCGGGCTAATCCCTGCCCCACCACCCCGACATTGAGGTCGTAAAGCCGTTCGATTGCCTCGCCGATGGTGCGGATCACGTTGCCTTGTCGCAAGGCATAGCGGGCATCCCGTCAGAGGGCAAGTTGCCAAAACTCAACCCATCATGAGTCTGGCTGATCTTCGAGCGTTCCGAGGGATTTCTCCAGATGCTCCTTCAGCACCTCGTAGGGACGGATCGGCGTGGGCGACTGGTGCTGCAGCATGGCCATCAACTCGCGGAGCTTCATCGCCTGCTCGAACGACTCGGGGCCGTCGGCGTAGAACATCTCGAGGCGGTGACGCTCCAGCGGGGTGATCGTGTCGTGCAGGGTCAGGGGTGTCCGGCTAACGAGCTTTGGTGATTTTGCCATCGATTCATGATGAGCAACTTACAACGAGCAATCGATGTGACGGATTTGAATTCGCGGCGGGCGTTTTGCACGCTTTTCGCGCATGAATGCCGGCCGATTCGTCCTGTCCCAGGTTCTCGATCTCGTCCATCGCCAGACGCTCGACCGTCTGGTGCGGCGTTACAATGCCGACTCGAGGGTCCGGCATTTCGGGTGTCGACAGCAGTTCATCTGCATGGCCTTCGCTCAGTTGACTTGGCGCGACGGGTTGAGGGATATCGTCACCTGCCTCAATGCAAAGCCCTCGGCACTCCACCACTTGGGGTTCCGCGGTCCGGTTGCCAGATCCACCCTGGCGGATGCCACGCTGGCCTCGCCAAGGCCTGATCCACGGGTTCTGTAGGAGATCTTGGCGTCTGGACAATACCGTCCGATTCCGATCGATCTCTCTTTGACCCTCTTTCCTTCAACTGCGCACCGCCTTATTTTGCATCGATTCAATGAGCAAAGCGATGTGACGGATTTGTTTTGCACGCTTTCGCGCAATGCCGGCCGATTCGTCCTGTCTCTCCATCGCCAGACGCTCCGTCTGTTGCGACTCCGGCTCGACCATCTGCATGGCTCGCGACTGTATCGTCACCTGCCTCAATGCAAAGCCCTCGGCACTCCACCACTTGGGGTTCCGCGGTCCGGTTGCCAGATCCACCCTGGCGGATGCCAACGAACAGCGGGACTGGCGGATCTGGGAGGATCTCGCCAAAGGCCTGATCCGCAAAGCACGGGTTCTGTATGCAGGGGAAGATCTTGGCGTCGAGCTGGACAATACCGTCTACGCACTCCGATTCCAGCACGATCGATCTCTTTGACCCTCTTTCCTTGGGCCGACTTCCTCAAGCTGCGATCTGCGTGGGCCCGACCCTGCCCGCCAGCACTGGCTCGCTTCCGTTCGTTCTGATGGACCGTGGCGGATTTCTCTCGCCTGAACACGATCAACCGCTGGCTTCTTCGTCACTCACTCCTCACCCTCGAACTGCGCCTCAGCGCGCCAAGCCCTGCTCTACTTCCGACACTCGCCGCGAACTCGTCTCTCCTGGATCTCGCCTCCCGGCTCCGCTGGATCAAGCAACATCTCAAACACCGGCACCTGAACCCAGATATGGATTGCCTGGCCGTCGCGATCTTCGCCTGCTCGCGTGCGGTCGCTCAATCAACTAACCGATTTCAAACTATATCACAACCAATTGATGTTGTGGGACTTATAACCGGACGCCGCTGCATCGTCTGCGTGGGCCGATTGCATCATCACAGATGCCCGCCAGCACGACGTGGCGTGGCTCGACACGCTGTGCTTCGAGCCCGGTTCGTTCTACGTGATGGACCGTGGCTACATGGATTTCTCTCGCCTGAACACGATCGCAACCGCTGGCGGGTTCTTCGTCACTCGGGCCAAGAGCAATCTGCGCTTCACCGCAGCGATCGCCGCCCATCGGAGCGCCTCACCGGCCTGCGCAGCGATGTGGGCAAGCCTACTCTCAAGAAGGCGCGCCAAGCCTATCCGGGACTGCTCCCAAGATTCGCTACTACGATTCCGACACTCGCCGCGAACTCGTCTTTCTCACCAACAACTTGGACATCCCGGCACTGAGTGTCGCCAAGCTCTACCGGCGCGGTGGCGGATCGAACTGTTCTTCCGCTGGATCAAGCAACATCTCCGAATCAAACACTACTACGGCACCAGTCCCAACGCGGTGAAGACCCAGATATGGATTGCCGTGGCCGTCTACCTCATGGTCGCGATCCTTCACAAGCAGCTCCGCCTGCCCGGGGCTCTTAACAGAACTTTGCAGATTCTCAGCGTGCATCCCTTTGAGAAAGTCGCTCTAAATCAACTACTTACAGAAACCGATTTCAGAACTATGGGTGAGCAGGATCACAACCAATTGATGTTGTGGGACTTATAACCGGACGCCCGTGGTGCAGGGTGCGTTCTTCGAGCCTCGCGTAGAGAGCGGCCTGTTCGGCCGGGGTCTTGGCGGCATCCTGCATGGCGGCGACGTCGATGAACTCGATTCGGCTCTCGTCGCGGAAGAAATCCTCCGGGGTCGGCACCGCCCGGACATCCTTGCCGGTGGTCGGCAGGTTGTATTCGTCGACGAACTCCCCCATGGCGACGGCCCGGGACACCTCCCGTTCGAAGAACACCAGGAACCGATGGGCGCGGACGCCGCTGCGGGTGTAGACGTGCAGCGTCTTCCGGTCGACGAGGTAGCAGGACGCCAGCACCAGGCCGCCCTGCCGCCGGACCGCCTCCTCGTAGGCCGCCGGGAACCCGAGCTTGCGGAGCTTCCGGTGGTAGTTCCACGTCCAGCGCCGCAGGTCGGTGTCCCACGTCATTGCCGGGTGCCGCTCAAACCAACGGCGCAGGGTGTCCGGCTGGCGAACGGTGTAGACGAGGCGGGTCGGCAGGTAGGGTTCGTCGGTGGTGGTCTGGATGATGGGTGGCTGTTTCAGCATCGGGGCAGCCGGAGTGTGGCGGCGGCTGGGGCAGAGACAAGAGATTCGGGATGCTCGCGCGGATCCCCGGCCATCAACCTCGCATCCCCTCCAGCGCTCGCAGCACCTCCGCCACCCGAAACCTCACCGCCCGGCCGATCTTGAAATAGGGATCAGCCCGGCCATCCGCCACGAATAGAGTTGCCGGCGGCAGACTGAGGTGGCGAGCGAGTTCGGCCTCGGTCATCAGCTCCAGTTCGGTGCGCAGCGAAGCAGGTTGCATGTCCATGCCCAAGGCTGCCATGTCAACCTGGAGGGTGGCGACAAATGGCGACAAATTCTTCCCGCCCGTGCCCAAACTTGGCAGGAGGCCTGCGATGTATGGAAAACACCTGCAAAACCAAGCCTTTCTGGCAAAGCCAATGTTGATGCTGTTAGCCTCTTCGGGACGAAGAGGTCGTGGGTTCGAATCCCGCCACCCCGACCACCATAGGAATACGGTGGATCGTGGATTTGAGGGGCGGCGCCTCGGGGCGCTCCGCGCGGACCTTGCGCGAGGGGTGGCGGGATGAGAACCCTGCCGCAGCGCAGCGGAGGCCTTGGGGTTCGAACGCAGGCGCCGAACGCAGTGAGGCGGGTCCCCCGCACGCGCAGCGTGCCAAACTGGCATGGTCGAGCGCAGCGATCGTCCACCCCGACCCACCATAGGAATACGGTGGATCGTGGATTTGAGGGGCGGCGCCTCGGGGCGCTCCGCGCGGACCTTGCGCGAGGGGTGGCGGGATGAGAACCCTGCCGCAGCGCAGCGGAGGCCTTGGGGTTCGAACGCAGGCGCCGAACGCAGTGAGGCGGGTCCCCAAGCCGCACGCGCAGCGTGCCAAACTGGCATGGTCCGAGCGCAGCGAGGACAATCCCGCCACCCCGACCACCATAGGAATACGGTGGATCGTGGATTTGAGGGGCGGCGCCTCGGGGCGCTCCGCGCGGACCTTGCGCGAGGGGTGGCGGGATGAGAACCCTGCCGCAGCGCAGCGGAGGCCTTGGGGTTCGAACGCAGGCGCCGAACGCAGTGAGGCGGGTCCCCAAGCCGCACGCGCAGCGTGCCAAACTGGCATGGTCCGAGCGCAGCGAGGACAATCCCGCCACCCCGACCACCATAGGAATACGGTGGATCGTGGATTTGAGGGGCGGCGCCTCGGGGCGCTCCGCGCGGACCTTGCGCGAGGGGTGGCGGGATGAGAACCCTGCCGCAGCGCAGCGGAGGCCTTGGGGTTCGAACGCAGGCGCCGAACCAGGGAGGCGGTCTGCCGCACGCGCAGCGTGCCACTGGCATGGTCCGAGCTGCAGCGAGGCAATCCGCCACCCCGACCCGCGGAATACGGTGGATCGTGGAGGAGGGGCGGCGCCTCGGGCGCTCGCACGGACCTTGCGCGAGGGGTGGCGGGATGAGAACCCTGCCGCAGCGCAGCGGAGGCCTTGGGGTTCGAACGCAGGCGCCGAACGCAGTGAGGCGGGTCCCCAAGCCGCACGCGCAGCGTGCCAAACTGGCATGGTCCGAGCGCAGCGAGGACAATCCCGCCACCCCGACCACCATAGGAATACGGTGGATCGTGGATTTGAGGGGCGGCGCCTCGGGGCGCTCCGCGCGGACCTTGCGCGAGGGGTGGCGGGATGAGAACCCTGCCGCAGCGCAGCGGAGGCCTTGGGGTTTCAGTGCGTTCTTATGAGGCTGTGCATCACCGCATCGGATGGCCCTGTGGGCAATAGCAGGCGGCTGCGTAGAACTCCCTCGCGCGACGCTCCGGCATTTTCCGCAACCCTCAGGCTGCGCGCATTGCCCACCGCCACCACAATCTCAACCCGGTTCACATCGGTTTCCCTGAACGCATAGTCTGACACAAATCGCGCAGCAGCTGTCGCAGCGCCCCGACCCACCGCCGATGTCCGCACCCAGTAACCAAGGTTCGCAAACCGGTTGGCCCTGTTGATCTGATTAAGCCCACAGCCGCCCAGAAACCGGTTTCCCCGATCGAACACAGCGAACTCATACGCAAGGCCTTGTTTCGCCTGTTCAATCTGGAGTGCAATCCAGTCCCTGGCCTCGGTCAACGAGTAGCGCTCGTGGCACCACCCCATCCAGGGGTACACCTCAGCCACGGACTCCAAAGCGGCAGCGTGCATCTGCTCAGCATCCCGCGCCTGGTAAAGGCGAATGACGTAGTCCTGCATCTGATTCTCTCTTTGCCGAACGTCAAAGGACACAGGACCCCTGACCGGGGGCGCGGCTTCGACTGTGGGTTGAGGTTGTAGTGTTCATGGCGGCTCGAACTCGCGGCGGGTCAGGGGTTAGGAGGGACGTCTTGTGTGCGCCCAGCATGGGCGCGCTGCAAACGGGGTTCAAGTCCCCTGTGGAAAAACCAGAACATGAAAATGAAGAAACCACCATCTGAGGCCAGCTCGGGAAGGGTGACCGGCCCGGGGAAGGAAGGCTAGGAGAAAGTCGCGAGCCGATGGACGAGAACGCCTGCCCGTCGAAGGAGGCGCGCACCACCTCGGGCCGAGGGGCGCAGTGGGCGAAGACGAACCACCGCGGCGTCGGGCAGCACCGGCTTTCACCTGTCCATTCCGCGAAACCGACTGGCCAGGTTGCGAACGCCTGAAAGCACTCGCGACGTGGGTCGGAATCAACCAAGGCCGGATGACTAACACATGAAGAACCCGCTCGCAGTGCTCACTCCCCTTGGGCTGGTTTTCTCGTGGCCGGGGCCAACCGGGCCACGATCGCCCCGTTCGCCCCGAGATCGGCAAGGTCGGCAGCATGCCAACCCGGTTTGGATCGACATGAAGACAGCCCTCATGATGGCAGTGGCAGGGCTCGCCCTGGCGGCGCATGGCCGCGCGGCGGAGCCGGCAGGCCAACCCGCCCGGACCGCCGGCTGGATCGGAACCAACTACACCCCCGCCTGCGCGGCCAACCAGATCCAGATGTGGCACGAGTTCAAGCCGGAGGTGATCGACCGCGAGCTGGCCGCTGCGGTCAGGTGCTTCGGCATCAACACCCTGCGTGTCTACCTGCACAACATCGTGGGAGATCTACAACGAGCCGAACATGGGGGACGCGTTCACCGTCAAGCTCCGCGAGGCGGGATACGGTTGGGCCAAGGAGGTGAAGCCGGCGCAGCCGGTCATTGCCTGCTGGGACGACCATCCGTGGGAGTGCAGGCGTGGGCCGACGACCTCGTCGTGCTCCCCGCGGAGCCATAGCGCCCCGTGGTTTCCACGCACATGGGGGTGGCAAAACCCGGCCGCGGAGGAATCGGGGCTTCCAGCGCCGAAGATGGTCAAATCAGGGCCGTTTCGGCGAATACGTGACGCAGTCGGGCTAGCCGCCGGAGCCAAGCTGGCGCAGTCCGTGGCTGAGGAAGCCGTCGAAGATGAGGTCGAGCGCCAGCAGTTGGTGGAGCAGGACGATGAGCCAGAACACGAGCTGATAGCCGCGCTTGGAGATCTTGTGGCGGAACAGGCGCTGGGCGAGGAACGAGCCGGGCCAGCCGCCGGTGAGTTCGAACAGGTGCAGGGTGGCCTCCGGCACGCGCGAGCGGGAGGCGACGGCGAAGCGCTTGTCGAGCCACAGGTTGAGGGTGGCCAGCGCCGAGGTCGTCAGGGCGCAGAGCGCGAGCCACCACGGGCTGAGCCACACGGCCAGCGCGGGCAGCGCGAGCGCGGGCGCCACCAGCAGCAGTGCGACGGCCACGGCGTGCCGCCACCGGAGCACGCTGCCGCTTTCCTCGAGCACGATCTGGCAGGCGCAGGGGCGCCCCTCGGGGTCGCTGCCGGGCACGAACGACACGCGGTCGCCCTGTTCCGGCCAGCGGGAGCGCGCCACGAAGTTGCGGATGTGCAGGAACACCCGTTCGCCGGCGCTTTCCGCGTAGCCGAACGGGCTGTGCGGCAGCCATTCGATGATCACCCCGTTCCGCCTCACGCCAGCCATCAAGAATCCGTGCTGCTGCCGCCCCGGGCCGGGCGCTCAGGCGCCCCCGGCCTCCCGCATCGCCTCGCGGCACCACGCGAGCGCCATCAGGGCGTAGCCGGTGCCGTAGGGCTGGTGGTAATCGTAGAGCGGGTAGTCCCACCACGAGCCGTCCTTTTCCTGGCGCTTGAGGACCAGTGCGGCCAGCCGGCGGGCGAGCGGCGCGTGCCGCTCGGCGGGCAGCAGCCGGGCCGCCTCGGTGAAGTAGTAGACGCCGTAGTAGTAGAAGTAGCCCGAGATGCGGAACTTCGACTCGTGCGGGACCGGGCGCTTGCGGGCGATGTCGAACCACGGCTCCTGCTCGAGGAAGCGCCCGGCCCAGCGCTCGATCACCTCGTCGGTCACCGCCGCGTCGCCGAACCGCCGCAGGGTCGCGTTGCACGCCTGCGAGCGGGCCAGCGAGCCGGCCGGCTGGTTGATGTCGAGCCGCGGCCGCAGCCGGTGGTCGTGCGAGTAGGTGTAGGCGAAGTCCGGCGTGCGCTGGCGCACGATCGAGTCGAGCGAGTGGCGGACCAGCTTGTCGTCGAGCGCCACCCCGAGCGTGGTGCGCGCCTCGTCCATCGCCAGCAGCACGGTGGCGGTGCCGAACGAGGTCGGGATCCCCGTGGGCTTGCGGGTGAAGAACTCGAAGTCGAGGTAGCCCCAGCCGCCGTTGACGTCCTCGTAGCGGCCTAACAGATCGACCTGCTGTTGGGCGAGGCGGCGCAGTTCGGCGTGGCGGGGCTGGTCGTCGGGGTGGCGGCGGGCGAGGCGGCACAGGGCGCGCAGGCCGTAGGCGTGGCCCCAGGTGTTGTAGGTGGTCGTCTGGTCGGCGCGGCGCAGCTCGGGCAGGGCGGTGGTGGCCCATGCGGCGCCGCGCTCGATGGCGGCGTCGGCGGCCGGGCGGGGGTCGGCGGCGTCGATCAGGCCGCTGAGTGCGAGGCAGGCGGCGCCGGCCTTGAAGGCGTGGTGGGCGCCGGGCAGCGGGGCGTAGATGTTGAGGCCCTTGGTGCGGCGTGCGCTGCCCCACGAGCCGTCGGCGTTCTGGGTGGCGAGGAGGAAGTCGACGCCGCGCCGGATCGACGCCGCGAGGTCCCCGGGCGCCGGGGCGGGTGCGGGCGCCGGTGCGGCCGCCGGTTGGGCCGCCCGTTCGACTGGCTGTGCGGCTGCCGCTGCGGGTTTTTGTTCGGCGGCCGGTGCGGGTGCCTGCGCGGGAGGTTTGTCCGGGGCGGCGGCGGCACAGGTGAGTGCGGCGGCGGCGAACGCGGCGGCGGCGAGGGTGGCGGGGGCGGGCATGGCCGGGTGGGCGGGCGGGTGTGCGGCTGCGGGGTGGGGGGCCTGGGTGCGGGGCGTGCGGGGTTCACTCCGGCACCACGACCGCCTGGCCGGCCTCGAGGCCGCCGACGATCTCGACCTCCTCGCCGCTGCGGCGGCCGGCCTTGACCGGGCGCGGCTCGCTGCTGCCGTCGGCCAGCCGCACCTCGACGCGCCACGTTTCGCCGTCCTGCTTGAGCGCCTTGGCCGGGACCACGATGGCGGCCTCGTTCTGATAGACCGAGACCGACGCCTTGGCCTTCATGCCGGCGGCGAGCGGCAGGTCGCCGGTGGCGGCGGGGGCCAGCTCGACGAGGAAGCGGCCGTCGGTGCCGGGCAGCGAGGTGACCGCCTTGACGGTGGCGGCGAGCGGCCTGTCGTCGAGCCCGGCGACCTTGATCGTGGCCGGGGCGGCGGCGGCGACGCCGCTGGCCTCGGCCTGCTCGACGCGCGCGGCGAAGCCCAGCGTGGCGTCCTTGGGGACCACGGTGGCGAACGGCTTGTCGACCGGCAGCATGCCGCCCTCGACGAGCACCTTGGCGAGTTCGCCGATGACCCACTGCCCGTCGCGGAAGAAGCCGTGATAGAACCAGCCGTCGAACGGCGCGGCGAGCACCCGGGCGGCGGCGTCCGCCTCCAGCTGGGCGAGGTCGGCGGCGGCGCGCTCGTGGGCGCGCTCGGCGGCCTCCAGCTCGAGCTGCTTGGCCTCGACCGCGCGGGGTGTTTCCTGCTTGGCGCGGGTCAGGGCGATGGCGGCCTCGGCGGCGGCGCGTTCGAGGTCCTCGGTTTTGCGGGGCAGCTCGACCTCGAGCGCGCGGGTTGTTTCCAGCTCCTGCATGCGGAGGGCGAACTTGGCGGCATCCACCGCGTCGCGCTGCCGCTTGAGGATGAACTCCTCGGTGTCCTCGGTGAGGTCGTCGGCCGCGTACATCGCGAGCAACTGCTTGAGCTCCTCCTCGTCGGACTCGAGGCGCAGCTTGGAGCGCTTGAGCGCCTCGCGGGCGCTCTCCTCGGCCGCCGGCAGGCCCTTGGTGCGGAACTCCTCGAGGTCGGCGGCCGCCCGCTCGGAGGCCGCGGTGGCGGCCGCCAGCTGGAGCGGCGCCGACGCCTGCTGGGCGGCGAGCGCGGTGCGGGCGTCGGCGAGCGCGAGGGCCACCTGTTTGACGCCGCGGCGGGCGTCGTCGAGCTTGCGGTCGAGCGCCTCGTCGTCGAAGTCGACCAGCACGTCGCCCTTCTTGACCGGGGAGCCGTGGGGCAGGATGGTCGCGACCTTGAACTCGGCCCACTCCTTGGCCCGGATGACCAGGGGGTCGCCCGGGGCCGGGACGGCGACGCATTCAAACTCCCTGAGGATCTCGAAGCGCCGGGGCGCGATGGTCAGGTCGGCGGCGATGCCGGCCGCTGGCGTCAGCGCCAGCAGCAGGCAGGTGGCAAGTTGGCAAGGGTGTTGCATGGCGGTTGGTTGCTGCGGGATGGTGGGGTCAATCGGGGCGCTCGGGCTTGCGGGCGAGCCACAACGGCTGCGGTCGCGGCCTGCGTGCCACCGCAGATCCATGGACGTTCGTCTCCGCGACGTCAAACCCTGCTTCACGCAGCAGCCGGCCGAGGCCCCGCTGCGCCCGCGCCGCACCCACCACCAGCAGGCCCCCCGGCCGCAGCACGTCGCGCGCCGCCGCCAGCCAGCCCCGGTCCTCGGTCGGCACCGCGGCCGGCCCCCCCGCCAGCACCGCCCCGCCATCCAGGTGGAGCAGGATCGCGTGCGGCGGGCTGTCCAGCCCGCGCAGCGCCTCGCCCGCCGGCACCGGCCGCCACGCCACCCGCGGGTCGGCCAGCGGCTGCGGGTCGAGGCCGGCCAGCCCGGCGCGGTGCCAGGCGACCAGTTCGGCCAGCGGTTCGGCCACCGTCACCTGCAGCCGGCGCTGCGGCAGCGCCGCCAGCACCCCGCGCAGGATGCGCCCCAGGCCCAGCCCGATCAGCAGCAGCCGCGGCTGGCGCGCCGCCCGCAGCGGCGCGCACGCCAGCCGCGCCAGTTCCCCCTCGCCGCCCGCGGTCAGCCCGCCGACCACCTGCTCGCCGTGGATGTGGAGCAGGGGCCGGCCGTCGTGGCTCAGCAACTCGAGCGTCCTGCCCCCCGGCAGGGCGCAACTGGCGGCGACAATCCGTGGTTTCATGGTCGGCGCACTTGCGCTCGCCGCAACGGGATAGTAAAGAACATCCGTCATGTCCACCGAACCCGTTGCACCTGTTCCTTCCGCCCCATCCCCCACCCCCTCGTCCCCGGGCGCGAAACCCGAAGGGGCCGACAAGAAGCTGGTTGCCGGCCTGCTCGGCATCCTGCTCGGCGCGCTCGGCATCCACAAGTTCTACCTCGGCTACCAGAAGGAGGGCCTGATCATGCTGCTCGTCACCGTGCTCACGTGCGGGTTCGGCGGGTGCGTGATGGGGGTCATCGGCCTGGTCGAGGGGATCATGTATCTAACCAAGTCCGACGACGAATTCGTCGCCATGTACGTCACCGGCCGCAAGCCCTGGTTCTGACCGCGGGGGCGCGGGGCGGCCCGCCGCCCCGGCTCCGCTGGACCCCGAGGACCGTACCTTGAACGAGCCCGCCCCACCCGCACCCGGCGGTGCCGGGTCACCGTCGCCCGGGCCTCCGGCGCCGCAGCCGCCGGCGGGCCAGATCCCCGGTGCCGAGCGCAAGCTGGTCGCCGGCGTCCTGGCGATCGTGCTCGGCGGCTTCGGGGTGCACAAGTTCTACCTCGGCTACACCAACGAGGGGATCGTCATGCTGGCCATCACCCTGGTGGTCGGGTTCGGGCTGAGCGCGGTCACCTGCGGCCTGACGGCCCCGGCCGCCTTCGCGATGCCGGTGATCGGGGTGATCGAGGGGATCCTCTACCTGACCAAGGGCGACGCGGAGTTCGTCGCCACCTACGTCACCGGGCGCAAGCCCTGGTTCTGACCCGCCAACAAACACCCCGGCCGGACTGGACCGGCCGGGGAGACGGAAATGGGCGCCCGGGCGGTGGCTTCTAGAGGTTGTCCTTGAAGTTCGCGGAAGCCTTGAAGCCGACGGTCTTCGAGGCGGGGATGTGCATCGGGTCGCCGGTCTTCGGGTTGCGCCCCATGCGGGCCTCGCGCTTCTTCACCTCGAAGGTGCCGAATCCGATGATCTGCACCTTCTGATCCTGTTTGACGCCCTTCACGATGGAGTCGAGGACGGCGCCGACGGCGTCTTCGGCCTGGCGCTTGGAGGCATCTGTCCCGAGGGCACCCTGCACGGCTTCCACAAGTTGCGCTTTGTTCATGGCGACACCCGTTCTCCGGATGGACCGCGGCTTTGTAAAGCCAAAACCAAGCCGGTTGCGGCGCGAAACTTTTCACAAATCGTTCTTGCGGCTGCCCGGGGCGCTTGGCATAGACCCGCCCGCGCCCATCGCGTCCGGGTGGCGGGCGCCAGTGTCTTCGTCGGCATGTCGTTTCGCAAGCTCACCACCGCCGTGACCTGTTGGTTGCTCGCCGCGCTGCCGGCGCCGGCGGCCGAGGGCGGCCACGACCACCTGCCGAACTACGCCGAGGAGATCTTCCACCTCGGGCCGTTCGTGGTCACCAACTCGATGCTGATGGTGTGGATCGTCGCGGTGCTGCTGATCGTGGTGGCCCAGCTGGCCACGCGCGACCTGAAGCTGGTGCCGCGCGGGCTGCAGAACTTCGTCGAGTGGCTGGTCGAGAACCTCTACGGCTTCCTCGAGGGGATCCTCGGCAGCCACCTCGTCAAGCGGACGTTCTGGTTCTTCGCCACCATCTTCATCCTGATCCTGGCCGCCAACTGGTTTGGCCTGGTCCCCGGCGTCGGCACCATCGGCTGGGAGAACCCGCACGGGTTCGGCGGCGACCCGCACGACACCTTCCGGCCGCTGCTGCGCGGTGCCAACGCGGACCTGAACATGACCGCGGCGATGGCGTTCACGTTCGCCGTGCTGTGGTTCTACTGGGCGATCAGCGAGAACGGCCTCAAGGGGTTCCTCGCCCACATCTTCGCGCCGAAGGGCGGCTTCCGCGGGATCATGTACCTGTTCATGATCGTGGTGTTCCTGTTCGTCGGGCTGCTCGAGATGGTCTCGATCCTGTTCCGCCCGATCGCCCTGACCTTCCGCCTCTACGGCAACATCTTCGCCGGCGAGAACATCCTCGAGAACATGATGATGATCGTCGGCGACAACCGCTGGCTCGCCTGGCTGCCGCCGATCCCGTTCTACTTCCTCGAGCTGCTGGTGGGCCTGATCCAGGCCCTGGTGTTCATGCTGCTGACCGCCGTTTTCCTCAAGCTGATCTGCGAGCACCAAGACGAAGAGCACCCCGCCGGCGGCTGACGGCGGGACCGGATTTCGCCGTCGGGACCATGGCATGGATCCGTGGGCGGCGGCGAGCAAACAACACAACCACTAGACCCCACCCCACACCATGGACCTGGCAATGATCCTCGCCCAAGCCGCCGAAGGCCTGCAGATCGGCATCCGCGGCAACCTGCACGTCGCCCTGGCCGCCATCGGCGCCGCCATCGGCATCGGCCTGATCGGCGGCAAGGCCGCCGAGGCCACCGGCCGCAACCCCGGCGCCGCCGGCAACATCCTGACGCTGTCGATCATCCTCGCGGCGCTCATCGAGGGGATCGTGTTCTTCTCGATCTTCCTCGCCAACACCTCGAAGTGAACGCCGGGGGCCGCTCAGGGGCCCGCCCGGCCCCTGGCGGCCCCCCGCCGCCCGCCACCGCCATCCGCGCATGACACTGATCCCCGATCTTCTCGCCGCAGCGGCGCCGCACGCGGAGGCCGAGGGCGGCGGCGTGGTTTCCGAGATCGCCGCCACCTTCAAGGTCCACTGGCCCTACTTCATCAGCCAGTGCGTCAGTTTCCTGATCGTCGCCGCGCTGCTGGCCAAGTTCGCCTTCGGCCCGATCCAGCGGATGCTCGAACAGCGCCGCAACCGGATCGCCGACGGCGAGGAGAAGCTCAAGCGCATCGAACAGCAGCTCGCCGAGAGCGAGCAGCGCACCGCCGCCGCCATCGCCAAGGCCAACGACGAGGCCCGGCGCCTGATCGACGAGGCGCGCCAGAGCGCCGTGACCCTCAGCGAGCAGAAGGCCCGCGAGGCGGTCGGCCAGGCCCAGCAGATCCTCGCCAAGGCCGAGCTCGCCGCCAAGGCCGAGCGCCAGCAGATGGCCGCCGAGCTGCGCCGGGAGTTCGGCCGGCTGGTTGCCACCACCACCGCCCAGGTCACCGGCAAGGTGCTCACCGACGACGACCGCCGCCGGCTCAACGAGGAGGCGCTTGCCCAGCTCGAACCCTGACCGCCCGCCCCAGCCTGCCGCCGCCCGCCGCCGATGAAAGTCCCCAAGGCCGCCGCCGTCACCGCCCGCCGCATCGTCCGGCTGTGCTCGACCCACGGCCGCCTCGATGAAGCGAAGCTGCGCGACGCCCTCGGGCACATCGCCGCCACCCGCCCCCGCGGCCACCGCGGCATCCTCGTCGCCCTCCACCGCCTGGTCCGCCTCGACGCCCGCCGCCGCCGCGCCGTGGTCGAAAGCGCCGCCCCGCTCGACGAGGCCACCCGCGCCCGCATCGCCGCCAACCTCGGCGCCCACTACGGCCCCGACCTCAGCCTCGAGTTCCTCACCACCCCTGCGCTGGTCGGCGGCCTGCGCGTCCGCGTCGGCAGCGACGTCTGGGACGGCAGCGTCAGTGGCCGCCTCGACCGCCTGGGCCGCGCGTTCTAACAACCACCGCCGCCGCACCCGCAACCCCAGCCCACCCACCGTCCGCCCATGAGCAGCATCCTGCAGGAACTCGAACGTGAGATCGCCAAGGTCACCACCGCGGTCGAGAAGACCAACGTCGGCACCGTGCGCGAGGTCGGCGACGGCGTGGCCAAGGTCGAGGGCCTGTCCGAGGTCGCCTACAACGAGATGATCGAGTTTCCCGGCGGGGTGACCGGGATCGCGCTCAACCTCGAGGAGGGCGAGGTGGGCGTGGTGCTGCTCGGCGACTACGAGCGGATCCGCGAGGGGGACGAGTGCCGGACCACCGGCCAGTTGCTCAGCGTGCCGGTGGGCGAGGGGGTGCTCGGTCGGGTCGTCAACACCCTCGGCCAGCCGCTCGACGGCAAGGGCGAGGTCGAGGCCAGCGGCCGCTACCCGATGGAGAAGATCGCGCCCGGGATCATCAAGCGCCGTTCGGTGTCGGTGCCGGTGCAGACCGGCATCCTGGCGATCGACGCGATGATCCCGATCGGCCGCGGCCAGCGCGAGCTGATCATCGGCGACCGCTCGACCGGCAAGACGACGATCGCGGTCGACACGATCATCGCGCAGGCGCGGCAGAACAAGGCGGCCGAGGACGGCCGGCTCGAGGGTCACCGGCCGCTCTACTGCATCTACGTGGGCATCGGCCAGAAGCTCTCCAACATCGTGCGCATCCACCGGACGCTCGAGGACGCGGGCGCGATGCCCTACACGACGATCGTCTCGGCCTCGGCGTCCGACTCGGCGACGATGCAGTACCTCGCCCCCTACGCCGGCTGCGCGATGGGCGAGTACCTGATGGACCAGGGCAAGGACGTGCTGATCGTCTACGACGACCTGTCGAAGCACGCGGTGGCCTACCGCCAGGTGTCGCTGGTGCTGCGGCGGCCGTCCGGGCGCGAGGCCTACCCGGGCGACGTGTTCTACCTGCACAGCCGGCTGCTGGAGCGCTCGGCGCGGCTGAGCGAGGCGGCCGGTGGCGGCTCGCTGACCGCGCTGCCGATCATCGAGACGCAGGCGGGCGACGTCTCGGCGTACATCCCGACCAACGTGATCTCGATCACCGACGGGCAGATCTACCTTGAGACCGACCTGTTCTATCAGGGGATCCGGCCGGCGATCTCGGTCGGCCTGTCGGTGTCCCGCGTCGGCTCCGCGGCCCAGACCCGGACGATCAAGTCGGTCGCCGGCACCACCAAGCTGGACCTCGCCCAGTTCCGCGAGCTGCAGGCGTTCGCGCAGTTCGGGTCGGACCTCGACGCGGCGACCACCCGCAAGCTGGAGCGCGGCCGGCGGATCGTCGAGATGTTCAAGCAGAACCAGTACTCGCCGTTGCCGCTGGAGATCGAGGGGGTGCACCTGTTCGCGATGCAGAACGGCTACTTCGACGACGTGCCGGTCGACCGGGTCCGCGAGTGCCAGGCCGCGATCACCGAGTTCTTCACCACGCGCAAGGCCGAGCTGCTGGCGCAGCTCGTCAACCAGAAGCCGGACCTCAAGAAGGACGCCGCGGTCGTCGACGTGCTCAAGCAGGCGCTGGCGGACTTCAAGGCGACGTGGCGGTAGGCGCCGGCCCCCGACGACCAACCATCCCCGACCCGCTCCCGCATGGCCAACCTCCGCGACATCCGCCGGCGCATCAAGTCGGTGCGGAACACCGCCCAGATCACCCGGGCGATGCAGCTGGTGGCGGCGGCCAAGATGAAGAAGGCGCAGCAGCAGGCGACCGCCGGGCGGGCCTACTCCGACCACCTGAGCCGGGTGATGGCGGACCTCAAGGCGGCGGTGGGCGAGCAGGAGCACCCGCTGCTGGAGCGGCGCGGGGGCGACCGCACGCTGGTGCTGGTGATCTCGACCGACAAGGGGCTGTGCGGCGGCCTGAACACCAACCTGGCGCGCCGGATCCGTGCCGACATCCCGGCCGACGCCCACTTCGTGACCGTCGGCCGCAAGCTGCGCCAGCAGCTTCTCAAGCTGCGGCGCGAGATGATCGCCGACTTCGAGGTGCGCGACCCGGTGCCGTTCGCCGAGGCGCGGCCGATCGCCCGCTTCCTGACCCAGAAGTTCCTCGGGCGCGACTACGACACGATCAAGGTGGTGTTCAGCAACTTCGTCACCACCATGACCCAGACCCCGTGGGTCAGCCAGCTGCTGCCGATCGAGGAGACCCACATCGGCGGCCGGCGCCGCTACGAGGCGGACACCGCGCTGCCGGTGGCCGGCGGCCGGGCGGGCGGCGGCACCGACTACCTGTTCGAGCCGGGCGCGCCGCAGGTGCTCGGCGCGCTGCTGCCGCTCTACGTCAACTTCCAGGTCTACCAGATGCTGCTCGAGGCGCGCGCCTCCGAGCACTCCGCGCGCATGGTGGCGATGAAGAGCGCCACCGACAACGCCAGCCAGATGATCAAGGACCTCACGCTCGAGCTCAACAAGGTGCGGCAGGCCGCGATCACCGCCGAGCTGCTCGAGATCTCCACCGCGATGAAGGCGATGGAGTAGCAGTTTGAAGTTTCGAGTCTTCAGTTTCAAGTGACTGCGCGAGACGAAGACTTGGACGGACATGCCGGAGGGATCGCACCGGCCGGGTCACACTGAACGCTTCACACTTGAAACTCGAAACTCCGGCAATGAACAACACAGGCTCCATCGTCCAGGTCATCGGCGCGGTCGTCGACGTCGATTTCTCGAAGTCCGGCGCGCTGCCCGAGATCTACAACGCGCTGGAGGTCGCCTACCAGCTGGACGGCCGCGAGACGACCCTCGTGCTCGAGGTCGAGCAGCACCTCGGCGACGGCTGGGTGCGCACGGTGGCGATGAGCACCACCGACGGGCTGCGGCGCGGGATGCCGGTGGTGGACACCGGCAAGCCGATCGCGGTGCCGGTCGGCCGCCAGACGCTGGGGCGGATCTTCAACGTGACCGGGCAGGTGGTGGACGAGAAGCCGGACGTGGCGGACCGCACCAGGCTGTATCCGATCCACCGCCCGGCGCCGGCGTTCACCGAGCAGTCGGCGACCACCGAGATCCTGGAGACGGGGATCAAGGTGATCGACCTGATCTGCCCGCTGCTGCGGGGCGGCAAGTCGGGGATGTTCGGCGGCGCGGGCGTCGGCAAGACGGTGATCATCATGGAGCTGATCAACAACATCGCCAAGGCGCACGGCGGGTTCTCGGTGTTCGCGGGCGTCGGCGAGCGCACCCGCGAGGGCAACGACCTCTATCACGAGATGATCGAGAGCGGGGTGATCGACGTCGAGCACCCGGAGAACTCCAAGGTCGCCCTGACCTTCGGCCAGATGAACGAGCCGCCGGGCGCGCGCCTGCGGGTGGCGCTCTCGGCGCTGGCGATGGCCGAGTATTTCCGCGACGAGGAGAACCAGGACGTGCTGTTGTTCGTCGACAACATCTTCCGCTTCTCGCAGGCCGGCTCGGAGGTGTCGGCGCTGCTCGGCCGCACCCCGTCGGCGGTCGGCTACCAGCCGACGCTCTCCGAGGAGATGGCCGCGCTGCAGGAGCGGATCACCTCGACCAACAAGGGGTCGGTCACCTCGATGCAGGCGGTCTACGTGCCGGCCGACGACCTCACCGACCCGGCGCCGGCGAACACCTTCGCCCACCTCGACTCGACCTGCGTGCTCGAGCGCGCGCTCCAGGAGCAGGGGCTCTATCCGGCGGTCGACCCGCTGGCGTCGACCTCCAAGGCGCTGGCCCCGGACGTGGTCGGCGCGGAGCACTACCGGGTGGCGCGCGGGGTGCAGGAGGTGCTGCAGCGCTACAAGGACCTGCAGGACATCATCGCGATCCTGGGGATGGACGAGCTGAGCGACGAGGACAAGCTGACGGTGTTCCGGGCGCGCAGGATCCAGCGGTTCCTGACCCAGCCGTTCCACGTGGCGGAGGTGTTCACCAACGTTTCCGGCGTCTACGTGCCGGTGGCCGACACGATCAAGGGCTTTGCGATGATCCTGGCCGGCGAGCTGGACGACGTGCCGGAGGGCAACTTCTACATGAAGGGCGGGATCGAGACCGTCGAGCGCGAATGACGTTTGCCCGTGTTCCGTGTTCCGTGTTCCGCAAGAATGGCGCGAAACAGGACACGGAAAACGGAAAACGGAAAACGGAAAACGAACACACGCCCATGCGCCTGCACCTCGACATCGTGACGCCGGAGAAGCAGGTCTTTTCCGACGAGGTGGACTTCGTCTACCTGCCGGGTGCGGAGGGCGAGCTGGGGATCCTGCCGCAGCACGCGGCGCTGGTGACCACGCTGCGCCCGGGCGAGCTGCGCTATGGCTGCCGCGGGGACATCGGCATGCTGGCGGTGGGCGGCGGCTTCGTGGAGGTGGCCGCCAACCGGGTGCTGGTGCTCACCGACATGGCGCTCGACGAGATCGAGATCGACGAGTCGAAGGTGCAGGCGGCGATGGAGCGCGCGGAGAAGGCGCTGGCCGGCGTGAGCCACGCCACCGACGCCGAGGAGGTCGCCCAGCTGCAGGCCACGATCGCCAAGTCGATGGCGCAGCTCAACCTGAAGCGCAAGAAGCGCGGTTAGCCTGGATTCGGCAATGAAAACCACGGATTGCACGGATTACACGGATGTTGAATGATTTGGGATGGATGGCGGATTCATCAGGCAGGTGAACAGCAGATCGGCACCAAGCCTCTCCGTAATCCGCGAAATCCGCGAAATCCGTGGTTCGGCATGTTCCTTCTTAGGGTTAGGGCGACGCTGCGCGGCCGAACAGGTCGCCCTGGGCGGCGCCTGCGGGCGGCGGCGGCGGGGCGGCGGCGGCCGGCGGCGGGGCGCCCGGGCATGCGGCGAGCGGGCGGACCAGACCGGCTGGCAGTGGGAACACGCGGTCGTAGATCCCGTCGGCCACCTCGGCGGCGGTGGCGTAGGCGCCGCTGGCCATCTCGAGCTTGGCGTCGAGGTTGTCGAGGTAGTGGAGCGCGAACGCCTCCGGGGTGCGCGGGAGCACCGGCGAGCCGAACTCGTGCTGGCCGTGGTGGCTGCCGATGAGGTGGAGCAGGTGGACGCGCACGTCCTCGCTGGCCGGGTCGAGGGCGGGCCAGTCGCGCGCTTCCGGGGTGGCGGCGAGGTCGCGCCAGAGCCGGTTGACCACCTCGATGCCGAGCGGGATGTGGCCGAGCATCTCTCCGTGGAGGCTGACCGCCTGGTTGAACCCCTCCTCCGGGTAGCCGTTCTCCCACATCTTGCCGCAGTCGTGGACGAGCACGCCGGCGAGCAGCAGGTCGCGGTTGAGTTGCGGATAGACGCGGCACAGGGCGTCGGCGGCGCGCATCATCTGGGCGACGTGCTCGACCAGCCCGCCGCGGCGGGCGTGGTGGTTGCGGCGGGCCGCGGCGGTGCGCCGGAAGCGGTCGCCGCAGTCGGCCAGGAAGCGCCCGCACAGCAGCTTCAGCCGCGGGTCGCGCAGGGTGTCGCACAGGCCGGTGATCGTCTTCCAGTCGTGTTCCTGCCGGGCACGGGTTTCGGGGTCGCCGGCCAGGAATGCCGCGCGCTGGGCGGCGTCGAGCGCCCGGCACGTGAGCCGCGCCGCCTCCAGCCCGTACTGGCTCTGCGCCCAGCGCCCGCTGAGGCGCAGGAACTCGCCTCCGGACCAGCCGCCGGCCTGCCGGAACAGCTCGGAATCCGACCACGCCTTGAGCGCGAACGAGCCGGTGGCGTCGGCGAAGCCCAGCTCGAGGTAGGGCTTGCCGCCCTTGGTGGTCTTCTCGACGCGCGACGCCAGCTGGACGTCGATCGCGGCCTCGAGGCCGGCATCCCCGGCGCCCGCGGCCTGCGGGGCGCGTTCCTTGAGTTGGGCGGCGGTGAGTTGCTGCACGCCCGGATCATGGACGGCCGCCGCGGGCGAGTCGATCCGGAACCGCGGGCGGGCGGCGGGCCGGCGGCGGGCGGGCGGGCGGGCGGGCGGGCGGGCGTCCCTAACCCTGGATTCGGGGATGAAAACCACGGATTGCGCGGATTGCACGGATGTTGAATGAGTTGCGATGGATGGCGGATTCATCCGGCAGGTGAATAGGCGAGGGGAACCAAGCCGCTCCGAAATCCGCGTAAACCGCGAAATCCGTGGTCCGGCATTTTCCTTTCTAGGCTAACACAGCCGGACCATGTCCTTGACGTATTGTTTCCACAGGAACAGCAGGCCGCGCGGGGAGTAGCGGAAGTGTCCGTCGCCGGTCAGCCGGATGATGCCGGAGTGGAGGTTGTGCGCGACGCAGGCGCGCATCTCGGCCTGCAGGTCCTGCACGAGCAGCTCGGGGTCGGGGATGACGAGGTCGTCATGGACCACCCGTCCGCGGCGCAGGAACCGGTGGTGGTCGCGCAGCAGCTGGTGGAAGCAGTTGCGGTCGCAGGGCACGCGGTTCCAGCGGAACTGGGGCGGGTCGAGCAGCGTCGGCGAGAACGGGAAGTTCGTCGTCCGCCACAGCCGCCCCTGCTCGTCGCGCGAGTCCAGGGTCATGAAGCAGAACGAGATGTCGCTTTGCTCGCACAGGCAGACGGCGGCCACCGAGCGCTCCTCGGGGTGCCAGAACAGGCGGAAAAACTGCTGCATGCCGCCCCACTCCCAGCCGCAGTCGTTGACGTGCTCGAAGCCCGCCTCCTCCATCGCGGAGGCCGCCTCCTCGGCGTTCGGGAACAGCGCCGGGTTGGGCAGCCTGCGGTGGCGCAGCCGGTTTTCCAACGGCAGGCGCATCCGGCGCACGCGGGTGAGCAGTTCGACCCACGGCAGGAAGAACCAGGCCGCCACGCCCAGCGCTCCGGCCCATGGCCGGCCGGTGGCGAAGAACAGCGCGCAGAAGGTGGCGGCGAGAACCACCACTGCGCCCAGCTTGTGGGGCAGGACCCGGCGGCAGGAGCGCAGCGCGACGGCCAGGACGAACAGGCCGGCGACGATCAGGAGTTCGCGCATGGGGGAGGGGTAGGGGGCGGGGTTCGGATTGCCCGGCGTCTATCCTCCGCCCGCCACCCGGTCAATGGGGCCTTGCGGCGGGCGGATGGTTCATGCCGATGGCACGATATGCGCAATCCCGCCAGGCGCCACCGGAAATCCCACCCGCCCCCGGCCCGCCGCGCCGCCGACCGCACCGGTCAGTTCCCGCTTGCCCGGCGGCCGGATTCGTGGCGACTGTGGCGGTGTCGGGCCGCCGCCCGGGCGCCGGCACCGGGCCAGCCCGGCGGCGGCCTCCGCTCCCCCCGGACAACCGGCGGGCCCACGACCATGGAAGCCTGGTTGGAAACCTCCGACGGCACCAGCGTGCCGGTGCACGGCAGGTGCGGCCTCGGCCGCGCCATGGACAACCACTTCGTCATCGCGGACCACGGGGTGTCCCGCCGCCACGCGCTGATCCACGCCCAAGGCGCCCACGAATACTGGCTCGTCGACCTCGGCAGCCGCAATGGAACCTACCTCAACGGCCGCCGCCTGAGCCGCCCGTGCCGCCTCCACAACGGCGACCGGATCCAGATCGGCGCCCACGCCGCGGTCTTCCGCTACCTCCGCGACCCGTCGGTCACCTCGCTCGGCGACTCCGACGCCAGCCGCACCGTGATCAGCGTGCGCGCGGTCGCCTGCTGGCTGCTGGTCGCCGACGTCATCGGCTCCACCCGCCTGCTCCGCACCCAGGACCCCGAACGGGTCGCGCGCGTGTTCGGCTCGTGGCTGGCCGAGTGCCGCGACCGCATCGAGGCGTGCGGCGGCACGATCAACAAGTTCCTCGGCGACGGGTTCTTCGCCTACTGGGGCGAGGAGTTCACCCACATCGGCAAGCTCGCCGGCCTGCTGCGCGAACTGCGCACCATGCAGGAACGCGAGGAGCCCCCGTTCCGGCTCGCCCTGCACCGCGGCAACGTCACCTGCGGCGGCGGCGCCTCGCTCGGCGAGGAGGAGCTGTTAGGAGCCGAGGTCAGCCGCGTGTTCCGGATGGAAAAGCTCGCCGCCAGCCTGAAGGCCCCGCGTCTGGCCAGCCAGGTGGCGGTCGAGGGGCTGGCCGGGCACGGGCTCGAGTTCAGCGCCGCCGGCTCGCACCCGCTCGACGGGTTTTCGCGCGAAGTGCAGGTCTATTCCTGGTGAGTCCCCGACCGCTTGCCCGCCGTGCCCGCCGTCGCCGACCCCGCCAAGGAGCTTCGCTTCACCCGCGCCCGCCAGGCGGTCGTCTTCTGGCTCGGCGCCGCGGTGCTCGCGGTGGCCGGGATCCTGTGCCTGGCCGTCGCCCCGGCGCGGGCGGCCAACCCGCAGCTGCCGGCGCCGTGGTGGGGGCTGGCGCCGCTGGTGCTCGCCGGGCTGGCGGCCCGCACCGCGGTGCGCTGCAGCCGCCACGCCTACCTGATCTTCACCCCGATCGGCCTGGAGATCTTCCCCTTCTTCCGCCCGGCCGCCGGCATGCAGCTGGTGCCGTGGGGGCAGGTGGCGGCGGCCGAAACCGACGACCCGCCGACCCGGCTGACGCTCCACTTCAATCCCGGCCAGACTGCCGGCATCCACCTTTCGCTCGCCCCGATCCCCAAGCCCCAGCGGCGCCTCGTCGCCCGCGCCATCACCGGCCTGATGGAACAGCGCGCCGGCGGGGGAGGGGACGGGCCTTCCCAACAGCAAACTCGACCTGACATCCATGAATTCTGGTTTCCAAGGACTCTGGCGGACCGATGAGGCTCCCGCCACCGTTGCGCCTCGACAGCCCACAATGAAACCACCACCCAGCCTTGCCGCCGCCCTTGCCGCCCTCCTTGCCACCGTCCTCGCCATCCTGCCCGCCGCCGCCGGCCGCCCGCCGGACCCTGCCGGCGGCCCGCCGGCTCCGGCCTTCGACCGGACCCTGCATGCCGCCGACGCCCACCCGTGCCAATCCTGGGAGTTCACCGTCGAGTCCGGCTATTTGTGGAAAGTCGGCGCCGCGACCGCCTACGACTACGAGATTGCGCCCACCCAGCTCACCCTGCGCACGCCTTCCCACTGGACCTGGTGGGAGGGCGACTCCGGCGCCCGCTTGGTCGTCCGTGGCCGCATGTCGCTGCTGCTCGAGGCGATCGTCGAGGGTCCCGAGGACTACTACTTCGGCTTCTCGGCGGCCCCTTCGGTCGAGTACTGGTTTCCCTCCCGGCGCAGCTCGCTGTTCCTCTCGGTCGGGGGCGGCGCCGGGCTGACCAACTCGACCGGAGAGCCCGGCGCCCAGGGGCAGGACCTCACCTTCAACTGGTTCACCCAGCTCGGCGTGCGCCACGCCCTGAGCGGCGAGTGCTCGCTGCTCACGGGCGTCTATTTCCTCCACCACTCGAACCTCAGCATGACCGACCCCAACCCCGGGCTCGACACGTTCGGCGTCACCGCCGGCGTCGGTTGGCGGTTCTGAGCCGGCCCGGACCGCACGCCGGCCCGGCCCCAACGGCGCGTGCATTGGGCTTGCGCTGCCCCCGGCGCACTACGATGCTCGCCTCATGATGCGCCCCGTTCTAACCTCCCTGCTCGCCGCTGCCCTGGTGCTCGGCCCCTCCTGCCGCAAGTCCGCGCCGGCCGCCGCCGTCCCGCGCGACGGCACCGCCACCTTCAGCGAGGACGTGGCGTTCCTGTCCGCCCACACCCCGATCGAGGTGCTCGCGGACGCGGAGTCCGGCGCCAAGGTCGCCCTCGCCCCGGCGTGGCAGGGGCGCGTGATGACTTCCACCGCCGGCGCCAAGGAACCCAGCTTCGGTTGGATCCACTACGCCAACGTCGAGGCCGGCATCCGCCCGGAGGCCGAACGCAAGGGCCTCGACCGCCACATCCACGTCTTCGGCGGCGAGGAACGCCTGTGGCTCGGCCCCGAGGGCGGCCAGTTCGCCCTGTTCTTCGCCAAGGGGGCCCCCCATGAGTTCGATGCCTGGAAGACCCCGGCGGTGATCGACACCGAGCCGTTCGAGGTCGTCGGCCGCTCCCAGAACTCGATCCGCTTCGCCCGCTCCGCCACCCTCGCCAACCGCGCCGGCACCACCTTCAAGGTCCGCATCGAACGCGCCGTCCAGGTGCTCAACCAGGCCGCCATCGCCCAGCTGCTCGAGGTGCCCGTCCCCGCCGACCTGCCGACCGTCGGCTATCGCAGCACCAACGTGCTGACCAACGCCGGCGACCAGCCGTGGACCCGCGAGTCCGGCCTCGTCTCGCTGTGGATGCTCGGGATGTTCAAGCACGGCCCGGAGGTCACGATCGTCGTCCCCCTCGCCCAAGGCCCGGGCGAGCCGCTGCGCTCCGACTATTTCGGCACCCCCTCCGAGGACCGCCTGCGCGTGACCGCCAACGCGATCTTCTTCAAGGCCGACGGCGCGTTCCGCTCCAAGCTCGGCATCCCGCCCACCCGCTCGACCGGCATCGCCGGCAGCTGGGACCCCGGCCGCGGCGTGCTCACCATCGTCCGCTGCGACCGCCCCGCCAATGCCGCCGAGCTGCCGTGGGTGCGCTCGCAGTGGAAGGAGCACGACAACCCCTACGACGGCGAGCAGATCCACGTCTACAACGACGGCCCGGCCGAGGCCGGCGCCGAGCAGCTCGGCCCGTTCTACGAGATCGAGACCTCCTCCCCCGCCCTCGCGCTCGAACCCGGCGCCGCCATCACCCACGTCTCCGACACCATCCACTTCACCGGCGCCAGCGAGACCCTCGACCCGATCGCCCGCAAGGTGTTCGGCGTGAGCCTCAAGGAGGTGGAAACCGCCTTCAAGTAAACCCGCCCCATCCCCACCCACCCCAACCACGCCATGATCCCCGCCACCACCCTCGCCGCCGCCGCGCTGCTGCTCGCCGCCACCGCGGCCCCCGCCGGCGACCAGTTCGTCCCGCTGTTCAACGGCAAGGACCTCTCCGGCTGGACCGCCGCCAAGGAAAACCCCGGCTCGTTCTCCGTCCACGACGGCGTGCTGGTCGTCAAGGGCGGCCGCTCGCACCTGTTCTACACCGGCGACGTCAACCGCGGCGTCTTCCGCAACTTCGAACTGCGGCTCAAGGCCCGCACCACCCCCGGCTCCAACAGCGGCGTCTACATCCGCACCCGCTACCAGAACGACGGCTGGCCCGCCGGCGGCTACGAGGCCCAGGTCAACTCCACCCACAGCGACCCGAAGAAGACCGGCAGCCTCTACGGCGTCGTCAACGTCGTCGTGCTCAAGCCCGGCGAGGAGGAGCCGAAGGGCGGCGAGAACCTGCTCCGCGACAAGGCCCCCAGCACCGACGGCCAGTGGTTCGACTACCACATCATCGCCAAGGACGGCCACATCACCATCAAGGTCGACGGCGTCACCACCGTCGACTACACCGAGCCTGCCGGCGCCGCGCGCGACCGCCAGGGCACCTTCGCCCTCCAGGCCCACGACCCGAAGAGCGAGACCCACTACAAGGACATCCAGGTCAGGGTCCTCGAGTGAACGCGGGCGCCGGGGGGTGACGCTCCGCCGGCCTCGCCCGGCCCTTCACTGCCTTCCCCGCGGCCGCTCACCGGACCATTCCCGCGATCAGGTCGCCGACCTCGCGGGTGCCCATCCCCATCCGGCCCGCGGCAAGGCTCTTGATCCTGCACTCGGCCAGCGCCTGCTGCACCGCCTGCTCGATCGCCTGGGCCATCGCCTCCTCGCCCAGCGTGTCCATCATCATCGCGCCGGCGCAGATCGCGGCCAGCGGGTTGATGACGTTCTGGCCGGTGTACTTCGGCGCCGAGCCGCCGATCGGCTCGAACATCGAGACCCCCTCGGGGTTGATGTTGCCGCCGGCGGCGATCCCCATCCCGCCCTGGATCATCGCCCCGAGGTCGGTGATGATGTCGCCGAACAGGTTCTCGGTGACGATCACGTCGAAGTACTCCGGGTTCTTCACCATCCACATCGTCGTCGCGTCCACGTGGGCGTAGTCCTGCCTGATCTCCGGGAACTCGGCGCCGCCGACCTCCTGGAACGCCCGCAGCCACAGGTCGCCGGCGTGGGTCAGCACGTTGGTCTTGTGGCACAGCGTCAGCATCCGCTTGCGGTTGCGCCGCCGCGCGACCTGATAGGCGTAGCGCACGCAGCGCTCCACCTCGTGGCGGGAGTAGACCATCAGCTGGGTGGCCACCTCGTGCGGCGTGCCCTTCTTCACCGCCCCGCCCTGGGCGGTGTAGATGCCGCCGCTGTTCTCGCGCACGACCACGAAGTCGATGTCCCCCGGCCCCTTGTCCTTCAGCGGGGTGTCCACGTTGGGATAGAGCTTCACCGGCCGCAGGTTGATATACTGGTCGAGCGCGAAGCGCAGCCGGAGCAGGATCCCGATCTCAAGGATCCCCGGCTTGACGTCCGGGTGGCCGATCGCGCCGAGGAAGATCGCGTCGTGCCGCCCCAGTTCGGCCAGGCCGGAGTCGGGCAGCGTCTCGCCGGTGCGCAGGTAGCGCTCGCCGCCGAAGTCGTACGGCTCGAAGTTGAGCTTCACGCCGTGGTGCGCCGCCGCCGCGGTGAGGACCTTGACGCCCTCGGCCGCCACTTCCGGGCCGGTGCCGTCCCCGCCCATCAGGGCGATGTTGTAGCTGTTGGACATGGTGGCTGGTGGTTCTGGTGGCCCCGCTGCTGGCGGGCCCGGGCCGCCGGCAGGCGCCGTGTCCGGCGCCGCGGATGCCGCGCGGCCGGGACGGGACATACCCGGAACGGGGCGGTTGTCAACAGGCGGTGTGGGCCGGCGCTCAGACGAGCCGCTCGAACTCGCCGATGTAGCGCCCCATGTCCCGCAGCAGCACGGCGTCCGGGTTGCAGCGCAGGACCATGCCGTCGAGGTACATCAGGCTGCGGATGATCGCGAAGATCCCCTTCTCGAAGGTCATGCCCGAGTGCACGCCGAGCCGGATCGTTTCCATCATCTTGCGGGTCAGGCTGACCTGGGCGACGGTCGTGCCCGCGAAGTCGGCGTAGAGGTCGATGAACCTGCCCCGGAACCCGTCGAACGCCGCGCCCGCCAGTTCGTGCTCGGACATCCGGTTGAGGGCGGCCGCGCAGCGCGGGTAGTCGCCCGCGGACAACGCCGCGAAGAAGTCGAACAGGCCGCGCCGGATCTTCGGGCCGACGTGGCCGATGTAGCCGGTGTCGATGAAGCACAGCCGGTCGCCCGCGAGCAGCACGTTGCCCGGGTGCATGTCGCCGTGGAAGGTGCCCACGCAGAACATGCAGAAGCCGTGGATGTGGAACAGCTCGAGCAGCGAGTCGTAGCCCAGCTCGCCGGCTTCCAGCAGCTCGTCGAAGGTGCGGTCCGCGACGAAGTCGGTCACCATCACGTGCTCGTTGCACAGCGCCTCGTGCACGCCCGCGAAGCACAGGCGCGAGAGGTCGAAGGTGTCGCGGTGCCGCGCGTGGATCGCGCGCAGCGCCGCCTGCCCGGCGACCTCGTGGCGCAGGTCCAGCTCGCTGAGCGTGTACTCCTCGATGTCGCCGAGGATGCCCACCGGGTCGCCGACCCGCCGCAGTTTCGGATAGACGAGCGCCGCCAGCCGGAACAGGCGCCGGAGGCTCGCGACGTCGGCGCGGAAGCGCTCCCGCACGTCGCGCTTGATCGCCTTGACGACCACCTCGCGGCCGTCCTTGAGCCGGGCGCGGTGGACCTGGCCGACCGAGGCGGACGCCAGCGCCGTGTCTTCGATCTGCTCGAAGTGGCCGAGGAACCCCGGCACGGCGCCGGTGCGCAGCAGGCCCTGGAAGTCCGCGGCGGGCAGCGCGGCGTTGCGGCGGTAGAGGCGCGCGAGGTGCTCGCACTTCTCGCGTTCCAGGAAGTCGATCCGCAGCGCGTGCACCTGGCCGAGCTTCACCGCCAGCAGGCCGAGGCCCTGGATCCAGTCGAGGTCCGGCAACCGGCCGCCGCGCCCGTAGATCGAGTGGATCAGCCGGCCGAATTGGATCCAGTTCATCGCGGGGCGGCCTAGACGTGGGTGTTCTTGGAGACGAACTCCACGCCGTGGCGGCGCGCGATCAGGTTCGCGGCGATGCGCCCGGACTCGTAGATCGTCGGCAGCCCGCTGCCGGGGTGGGTGCCGCCGCCGACGAGGTAGCAGTGGTCCAGTTCCTCGAACTTGTTGCGCGGGCGGAGGTAGAGCATCTGGTTGAGCGAGTGCGCCAGGTTGAACGTCGCGCCGACTTGGATGCCCATGTCCTCCCACGTCTGCGGGGTGAACACGACCTCCTCGCGGATGTGCGCGGCCAGGCCGTCCATCCCCGCGCGCCGCTCGATCGCGGCGACCACCCGGTCGCGGAACCCCGCCGCCTCGCGCGCCCAGTCGATCGCCGCGGTGCGGTTGGGCACCGGCACCAGCACGTAGACCGACGAGTGCCCGGCGGGCGCCAGCGCCGGGTCGATCGGGCTCGCGTTGCGGATGTAGAACGAGAGGTCCTCGCTGAGCACCTTGCGCTGGAAGATGTCGCGGATGTTGGCCTGATAGTCGCGCGCGAAGAAGATCGTGTGGTGCGGCAGGTCGTAGACCTTGTCGAGGCCGAGGTGGAGCATGAACGTCGAGCACGAGTACTCGCGCCCGTCGACCTTCTCCGGGCGGTACTTGCGCAGCACCCCCGGCGGCACCAGGTGCTTCATCGCGTGGCCGAAGTCGGCGTTGATCACCGTCTCGTCGGCGGTCACCCGCTCGCCGCCCTCCAGCTCCACCCCGCGCACGCTGCGCCCGTCGAGCAGCAGCTGGCTGACCGGCGTGCCGAGCCGCAGGTCGACCCCCGACGTGCGGCACACCCGCGCCATTGCCTCCGAGATCTCGCTCAGGCCGCCCATCACGTGATAGACGCCGTAGGCGTGCTCGACGTAGGGCAGGATGGCGAACGCCCCCGGGCAGTCCCACGCCGACATGCCGAGGTACTTCGACTGGAAGGTGAACGAGAGCTTGAGCTTGTCCCCGCGGAAGTAGTCCCCGAGCACGCCGATCAGCGAGCGGCCGAGCGACAGCCGGGGCAGCGCCCGGAGCAGGTCGCGGGTGAGGTACTGCCGGATGCTGGAGTAGTCCTTCTGCAGGCACGGATACATCAGCTTGAACCGCCGCCCCTCCACCGCCATGAAGCGGTCGTAGCCGGCGCGGTTGCCCGGGAAGCAGGCGTCGAGCTGGCGCAGCATCGCCTCGCGCCCGGTCGTCGGCTCGAGCCGCACGTCGTCGAACTGCAGCCGGTACATCGGCTCGAGCTTGACGCACTGCAGGTGGTCGTCGACGTGCTGCCCGGCCTCCTCGAACACCTCGTCGAGGATGAACTTCATCATCAGGAAGGTCGGGCCGGTGTCGAACCGGTAGCCGTTCCGCTCGATCGCGGCGTTGCGGCCGCCCACCTGCCGGTCCTTCTCGAACACCGTCACCTCGAACCCGCGGCTCGCCAGCAGCATCGCCGCAGTCAGCCCGCCCGGGCCGGCCCCGACGACGATCACCCGTTTTCCGTGCCTGCGCATGGGGTGGTGGATGACAGATTCGCGGGCCCATGGCAAGCAGGCCTCGGCCCGGCGCCGGTCACGCCGGCTGGCGGCGGCGGCTCAGCGGGCCCACCCGCCGGCCCGCAGCCAGGCGTCCAGCAGCCGGGGCCATTCCTTCGAGTCGCCGTCGCGCCCGAGGCCGAAGCCGTGGCCGCCGGAGGCGAAGACGTGGCAGACGACCGGCACCTTGGCCTCGGCGCAGCGCGCGGCGAACTCGAGCGAGTTGCGCACCGGCACCCCGCCGTCGTCGGCGGCGTGGACGAGGAAGCACGGCGGCGTCCGTGGGCCGACCCGCCGCTCGGTCGACACCCGCTCGACCATCGCGCGCGGCGGGTCCGCTCCCAGCAGGTTGTGGAGCGAGCCGGTGTGGCCGTAGGGTTCGGCCAGCGCGATCACCGGATAGGCGAGGATCGCGAAGTCGGGGCGGCAGTCCTGGCGGTCGACCGCGTCGTCGCCCTCGCCCTCGAGCTTCTCGTCGGACATCGTCGCGCACATGCTCGCCAGGTGGCCGCCGGCGGACGACCCCATGACCCCGACCTTGTGCGGGTCGAGCCCCCACTCGGCGGCGCGCGCCCGCACCGTGCGCAGCGCCCGCCGCGCGTCCAACAACGGCACCGGGAACTGGTAGCCGAAGCCGGGATTGCCGCTCACCCGGTACTTGACCACCACGCCGGCGACGCCGTGCTGGTTGAGCCACATGGCGTAGTCGCGCCCCTCGTGCTCCATCGCCAGGATCCCGTAGCCGCCGCCGGGCAGGATCACCACGGCGGCGCCGGAGCGGGCGTCGGCCGGCGGCAGGTGCACCTCGATCTGGGGCACCTCGATGTCGGTGAACCGCCAGCCCTCCTCCACCTTCTCGGAGCCCGCCGGCGGTCGCGGGGCACCCGGCGCGGCGCCCGGCCACAGGTCCTCCCACTCGGCCACCGCCAGCGCGGCGGTCGCCATCCAGATCAGGGTCGTCGGTTTCACCCCCGCATCCATGCCGGGTTCCCCCGGCCTTGGCAACCCTGATCGGCGGCCACGTCCCGCCGCCACCGGCACCATCGCCGCGCCCACCGGCCGCCGAATCGCCTTGCCTGCCGGCTGCAGGCGGAGATCATCCTGCCAAACCGGCCTCCGCCGCTCCACCCGCCGCCATGCTCACAGATAACCTCGTCAAGACGATCGAGGCGAGTCTCAGGGACCACTGGGACCTGCCCGCGCTGTCCGATTACCAGCACGAGCCCCTGACCTACGGCGCCGTCGCCGCGCGGATCATCCGGCTCCACCAGCTGTTCGGGCAGCACAACCTGAAGAAGGGGGCCAAGATCGCGCTCGTCGGGCGCAACTCGGCCAACTGGGCGATCGTCTATCTGGCGACGGTCACCTACGGCGCGGTGATCGTCCCGATCCTGCCCGACTTCACCGCGGACAGCGTCCAGCACATCGTAAACCACTCCGAGGCGCAGCTCCTGTTCGCCGCGGATGCGATCTACGACCGGCTGGATGTCGAGCAGTTGCCGCGGCTCGAGGCGGTGTTCTCACTGGCGAACCTGCGCCTGCTGCACAGCCGCAGGAAGCACCCGGGCCAGGCGGCCGACGCCGCCGCGCCCCCGCCCGCCGACCAGGAGGCGCCCGCCCCGGCCCCGGCCCCGGACACCCTCGCCTTGCCGGAGGTGGCCAACGACGAGTTGGAGAGCATCGTCTACACCTCGGGCACGACCGGGTTCTCGAAGGGCGTGATGCTGACCCACAACAGCCTGATGGCGAACCTGCTCTTCGCGCGGGCCAACATCCACCTCCGGGCGGGCGACCGGATCGTGTCGTTCATGCCGCTGGCCCATTCCTACGGCTGCGCCTTCGAGTTCCTGTTCCCGATCGTCGTGGGCTGCCACATCACGATGCTCGGCCGGACCCCGTCGCCGAAGGTCATCCTCGAGGCCTTCCAGGCCGTCCGGCCCCGGCTGATCCTCTCGGTCCCGCTGGTGATCGAGAAGATCTACCGGAAACAGGTCAGGCCGGTGCTGCAGAAGCCGGCGGTGCGGTGGATGTCGAAGGTCCCTCCCCTCGGGAACCTGCTGCTGCGCAAGATCGGCGCCAAGCTGCAGGCGGCGTTCGGCGGCGAGTTCCTGGAGATCGTCGTCGGCGGCGCGGCGCTGGACCCGGAGGTCGAGGCGTTCTTCATGAAGGTCGGCTTCCCGTTCACCATCGGCTACGGCATGACCGAGTGCGGCCCGCTGATCAGCTACTCGTCGGCGCGGGACCACCGGCCGCTGTCCGCGGGGCGGCCGATCGAGTTCCTCGAGCTCAAGATCGACTCCGCCGATCCCCACCGGGTGGTGGGCGACGTGCTGGTGCGCGGGGAGAACGTGATGCTGGGCTACTACAAGAACGAGGCCGCCACCAGGGAGGTGCTGTCCGGGGACGGCTGGCTCAACACCGGGGACCTGGGGACGATCGACCAGGACGGCCACCTCTACCTCAGGGGGCGGAGCAAGAACATGATCCTCGGGCCGTCCGGGCAGAACATCTATCCGGAGGAGATCGAGGCGCAGCTGAACAACCTGCCGCTCGTCCAGGAGTCGCTCGTGCTGCAGAAGGAGGGCAGGCTCATGGCGCTGGTCTATCCGGACCTGGAGCAGGCCGATGCCCGGAAGCTGGACGAGGGGCAGATCCGGCAGGAGATGGAGGCCAACCGCCAGCTGCTCAACCGGCGGCTGCCGGCCTACAGCACGATCGCGAGCATCGAGCTCTACCCGCAGGAGTTCGAGAAGACCCCCACCCGCAAGATCAAGCGCTTCCTCTACGAGCCGGCCCGCGCGTCCGGTTGAGCCTCACGATTCCGCCGGCCGGGCCGCTCACGCATCGAGCTCCGCCACCCGATAGACCTTCCACGCCGGCGCGGTGAAGCCGCCCCGCCCCTTGGGGTGCCGCACCGTGAAGCCGCTGGCCACGCCGCTGAAGACGAGCGCGCCCATCGCCGGGGCGTCGCCGAGGAACACCGCTCCGGCAAGCGAGGTGCAGCGGTAGAAGACGCAGTAGCCGATGCTGGTGACGCTGGCCGGGATGGTGACCGACGCCAGCGCGGTGCATTCCCAGAACGCCCGGTCGCCGATGCTGGTGACCCCCTCGGGGATGGTGACCGCCGTCACCCCGGTGCATTCGTAGAACGCGTGGTGGCAGATGCCGGCGACGCCCGCGGGGATGGCCACCGGGCCGCTCTTGCCGGCGGGGCACTGGATGAGCAGCGCCCGGTCCTTGTCGAACAGCATGCCGTCGACGCTGCTGTAGGCCGGGTTGTCCGGCGCCACCGCGATCGAGGTCATCACCGTGCAACAGGTAAACGCCTGGTCGCCGATGCTGGTGACGCCGGCGGGGATCGCCACCGCCGTCAGGCCGGTGCACTCGTAGAACGCGTGGTCCCCGATGCTCGTGACGCTGTCGGGAATGACGACGAACGACAGGCCGGAGCAATCCCAGAACGCCCGCTCGCCGACACGCGTGACGCCCTCCGGAATGATGACCGACGTCACGCCGGAGCACCCTTGGAACGCCCGGGCGCCGATCGCCGTGACCGGGTGGCCGCCGAGCGTGGCCGGGATCGTGATGTCACCGCTCAGCGACCCGTCGAATCCCGTGATCGTGACCTTGCCGTCCGCCTCGGTGCAGGCATACGGCTCCGACTGGAACTGCTGGGGGTCGTTGTTCATGTCCGCTCCGCGTTGCGTTCCCGCCGGGCCGGCCTGCCGCCCCGGGGAGCGGCGGCATGGGATCCGCGGCGCCACCCGGCCGGAACGCTTCACCGGTTGTCAGTGACAGGAAACCGCCGCCCGGTCAAGGGGGCGTGCTGCCGCCGGCGCGGGAATCAGGCGGCCTGCCGCCCCGGGGAGCACCGGCGTCGGGCCGGCTTTTCCCCCCGATCCGCCTGATTCCCGCGCCATCCCCCGCAGGCCCCTTCAAGTAGGGATCGAGGTTCTCGGCCCCGCCCGCGCGGGTCACCGGCAGCAGCAGCTGGTCGATCAGGTGCGTCACCCTCCCCGCCAGCACTCCGCCGTCCCGGCCGGAGCCGCTTTCCTGATAGAGACGGACCACCCCGTTGTCGCGCTTGGTCGCCACCAGCAGCTCGCCCAGGCGGTCGAAGTCGACCCGCTGCCCGTCGGCGAGCAGTTCGCCGGAATCCAGCACCGCCACGTGCAGCTCGCAGCCGGGGCGCGCCGGGTGAAAGGGCGTCTGGCCAAGCCGGCCGCCCGGCCTCATCAGCACCGCCACCGCCACCACGAGCAGGATGGCGACGATGGCGAGCGCCACCACGTAGGCGCGCCGGTTCGACGCCGGCGGCTGCGGCGCCGGGATCCGCAACCCGTGGTGGACGCCGTGGGCGCACGGGCCGTCGGCAACCGGGCAGTCGCACGCCGCCGAATCCGCTGCCGGTGCGGGCACCACCAGCGGCATGCCGCAGGCTGGGCAATCGGCCCGCACCCCCACGTCGGACCGGTTCGCCGCAATGTGTTGTCCGCAGGAGGGGCACCAGAACTTGAACGTGTCGGAGGCCATGGCCGTGGACGGTCCCTCCGGTCACCCGGCGGCGCCCGCGCTCGCCTCGGCCCGCGGCAGCAGCCGCAAGCGGCCCGCCCGCAGGCCCAAGGCCCGCCTCGTTCACCCCGCGCGCAACCTCGGTTCCACCTCCACCCATAACACCAACCCGTCGCCCGACGCCACTACTTATTCAAATGGCAGCCGCGGGAAACCCGCGAACCGCCCCCGCGGCCGGCCCGGCGGGAGTGGGCGGGTGCCATGGATTGCCCGTCCCGGATTGCCCGCAACCCGCGCTCACGGCTTGCTCCACTCCTCGTCCACGCGCACGTCCAGGTCCAGTTCGGCCTCCTCAAGCAGGTCGATCAGTTCCTCATACAATGGTGATCGCGTGCTCCTGGCTCCACCGCTCACCATTGCGGGTGTAGCGAAACTCATGCCGAGGCGTGTTCATGGGGGATCCTGGTTGGAAGCTCGGGAAAACTGCGGGATGGTGCGCATCTGCCGCCGGTTGTCCCGCCCGCGGAGGAAGGTCATGCACGGGGTTCGCGCGCGCGGCCCGCCTGCGCGGCCCGCGGGGGCGGTCGGCCCCGGGACCGACGCTCCGAGGTTCCCCGGTTCGGGCCGTCATGGCAAGCCCGACCGGTGGCCGGGAGCATGATAAGGTCAGGTGGGAGCGGGGGCCGGTGAAATCCGCCGGCTCCCCGCGGCGTATGCCTCGCATGCCATTCTTCGCCCCCGTCGCCTCCGCCACCCTCGCCCTCGCGCTGGCAGCCGCGGCGGCGCCGCCGCCCGCGCCTCACGGCGCCCTGCCCACGCCCGCCCAGGTGAAGCACGCCGGGCGCGCGTACTACGCGTTCTGCCATTTCACCGTGAACACCTTCATGGGCCGCGAATGGGGCTCCGGCGGCGAATCGGAGGGCGCCTTCAACCCCACGGCGTTCGACGCCGGCCAGGTCATCGCCGCGCTCAAGGCCGGCGGCGCCACCGGGATGATCCTCACCTGCAAGCACCACGACGGGTTCTGCCTGTGGCCCACCACGACCACGCCGCACAACATCTCCCGCAGCCCGTTCCGCGGCGGCAAGGGCGATGTGGTGCGCGAGTTCGTCGACGCCTGCCGCCGGCACGGCCTCGAGTTCGGCGTCTATGTCTCGCCCTGGGACCGCAACAACCCGCTGTACGGCAAGCCCGGGTATGTGACCCGGGTGTTCCGCAGGCAGGTCGAGGAACTCCTAACAGGCTACGGGCCGGTGTTCGAGGTCTGGTTCGATGGCGCCAACGGCGGCACCGGCTACTACAAGGGACTGGTCGGCCCGGTCGAGTCCAGGGATGTCGACGAGTCCCGCAACATCGACCGGGCGACCTACTACGGCTGGCCGGAGACATGGGCGATGGTGCTCAGGCACCAGCCTGAAGCGATCATCTTCTCCGATGTGGGTCCCGGCGTGCGCTGGGTGGGCAACGAGAGTGGCCACGCGCCGGATCCCTGCCGGCCCACCATCACCTACCCGGCGGGCAGCACCGCGGGCGTCCACATCCCGAACCTCGGCTCCGGCACGCCGGGCGGCGAGCAATGGGTGCCCGCGGAGGTCGATGTGTCGATCCGCCCCGGCTGGTTCTGGCACGCCCACGAGGATGGCAAGGTGCGCCCGCCGGAAAACCTCATGCAGGTCTACATGGAGTCGGTCGGCCGCGGCGCCACCCTCAACCTCAATGTCCCGCCGGACCGCCGCGGGCTGCTCCACGAGAATGACGTGGCAAGCCTCCGCCAGTTCGGCCAGCACCTCACCCGCACCTTCGCCACCAACCTCGCCGCCGGCGCCGCGGCCGCCGCCTCCAACACCCGCGGCAACGATCCCGGCTACGGGGCGGCCAAGTTGCTGGACGCCGACCCATGGAGCGCGTGGGTCACCGACGACGCGGTGACCACGCCGGAGGTCACCTTCACCATGGCCTCGCCCGCGACCTTCAACCTCGTCCGCCTGCGCGAGGACATCCGCCTCGGCCTGCGCCTCGAGGGCGTGGCCGTGGACGCCTGGCTCGACGGGCAATGGCGGGAACTGGCCAAGGCCGAGGCGATCGGCCAGTGCCGCCTGTGGCGGGTGCCCGCCACCACCACCGACAAGGTGCGCGTCCGCGTGACCAGCTCGCCCGTGTGTCCCGCGCTGTCCGATTTCGGGTTGTTCCTCGAGCCGGAGTTCCCCCTCTGGGTGCCCCCGGTGGGTGGCGACCCGAAGGCCGCCGCCGCACCAAACGACAAGCAGGGAACGACAAATGGCCAAAGTCTTCTACATCGGTGATTGGGCCGTGCAGATCGGACCAGTCTACGCTGAAACCTCCTTCAACCACGCAGCCAAGGGGCTGGACTTCATCAATTACGGCAAATGGCTCGTCCAGGCCGTGGAGTCCAGCGGACGGCACGAGATCGTCAGCGTGCCGACCTGGGATTTCTACAACATGCCACCCGGGGAATACGAAAGGGTTCTCGAAAACCATGACATCATCGTCTTTTCCGACGTGGAGGCCAAGAACTTCCAGCTTCACCCGCAGTTCTTCAACCGGCACCTGTTCGGCACCAGGATCCTGACCTTTCCCGACCGCATCCGACTGACGGTGGATGCCGTCAGGAACGGCACCCACGTGATGTTCCTGGGGGGATGGCTGAGCTTCAATGGCGAGATGGGGAAGGGGGGATGGGGGCGGACCGGCTTGCGCGACATCCTGCCCTGTGAATGCCTGGAAACCGAGGACTTGCGGGAAAGCACCGAGGGCTTCACGGCCACGGCGGTCGTTGCCGGCCACCCCCTGCTCAGGGGAATCGACTTGGACGGCATGCCGCCGGTTCTGGGCTTCAACCGGGTCAGGGCGCGACCAGGTTGCGAGGTCGTCGCCGAATGGTCGGGGGAGGGGGACCCTGCCCTTTGCGTCGGGCAGTTCGGCAAGGGCCGTGTCCTCGCCTACACGTCCGACCCGGCGCCACACTGGGGGTGCAACTTCGTGTTCTGGAAAGACTATGCCAAACTGTGGTCCAATGCCTGTGACTGGCTTGCGGGGGATTCGCCGGAGCACGGCGCATCGGCTCCCCGTGCGTGACCGCTGGGCCGGCATGCGTCGCCGCCGCCGCCGCATGGCCGCCGATGCTCATGGCCATTGTGCGCGTGCGCCAGCGCCAGTGGCCGGATGGTCGGCGATTGCGCCTGTGCCGGGACAAGAGAGGCGGTCACCGCAGCCCCCCTGCAGGGCAAGGACGATGCACCGTGCGGCACATTCCACCATCGACAGGCGTCTCGGCATCGCCGGATGATTGCGATCCTGAACGGCACGCTTGGATTGTCAATCCCGCGCCGCCGGCGTGCCCCCGCCGGCCACCCCGCGCGCTCCAGCTTTCCCCCGCCCGCGTTGTCACCAACGCGGCAACGGGCCCGCGCGCTCGAACTCCTCCCCGCCCGCGTTGTCACCAACGCGGCTACGGGCCCGCGCACTCGAGCTCCTCCCCGCCCGCGTTGTCACCAACGCGGCTACGCCCCCTCCTCAGTATGGTTGGGGCAGGTGCCGGTCCCGGTCGTGGGGAAGGTCGACGTGTTCCGGCAGCGGCTCGTCCGGGAACTCCGCGGCCCACAGCTGCCGGTCCATGTCGATGGCGTAGTAGCGCAGCCAGCTACGGGTGGATTCGTCGGACCCATCGCCGACCAGATCGATGTGCCAGGCGCAGTCCACGGCTTCCGGCGCGATCTCCTCGGCGGGATCGTTGAGGGTCTCCTCCCACAGGCGCCGGTAGAGTTCGAGGTCGCTCAGGTGATCGGTCGAGCAGAGGAAGTGCCGGCGGCGCGCCATCGCGCGGATGACCTCCCACAGCTTCTCGTGGACGGAGTCCTCGGTGAAGGCGTCCGGGCAGGGCAGTTCCACGCCGTCGCGGATGAGCAGGCGCGCCAGGGTGGTGGTGGGCGCGGCCTCGAAAGCCCGCACCCGTTCCATGAAGGCCTCGAATGCCTCGTCACTGAGGTCGGGGTGGCGACCGAAGAAGAGCGGCTCCTCGCGAACGACGGAGCGGTCCGGGTCGGGGCGGGTCGGCTTGGATTTCATGGGATTACAGGGTGGTTGTGCATGAACCTGTGCAAGTGAACATGCTCCCGGGGGAAACGCAAGCAAAATCGCACGCGAAAAACGCTGCGCCGCCGGTCAGACCTCGACCAGCCCCAGCGGCTGGGCCGAACGCCATGCCCCGCGCGTGAAGTCGGGCACCTCGACGGCGCTGCCGCCCTGCCGCACCGACCGCTCGGTCAATTCCACCAGCGAACTCCACGTCACGCCGTCGTAGACATCCTGGTCGAGCGGCAGCCCGTTCAGCAGGCAGTGGCAGAGGCGGTACTCCATGATGTAGTCCATGCCGCCGTGCCCGCCGCTCTGCCTGGCGAGTTCACCGATCTTCCGCCACAGCGGATGGGTGTAGGCCGCCTTCAAGTCGGCCAGGGCCTGGTCGCCGAGCCAGTCATGCCAGTCGGGCGAGAGCGCGACGCGCAGCGGATAGGAGCGCAGCGTGCCCTTGGTGCCGGAGATCAGGTTGATGCGGTCGTACGGGCGCGGGCTGTAGCGGCCGTACTGCACCATGACCGTGCGGCCCCGCGCGGTCCGCAGGACGGTCGTGTTCATGTCCCCGGTCTGGTAGGGGAACCCGGCCCGCGGGTCGTCCGCGCCGAACTTCTCGCGGATGAAGGCCGAGAGGCCGAACTCACCGGAGCCGAGCGAGACCAGGCGCTCGAAGCGGTCGCCGCGGTTGATGCCCATGTACTGCGCGATCGGGCCGAGCCCGTGCGTCGGATAGGAGTTGCCGGCGTGGTGCTTGCAGAACTCGAACGCGTAGTCCTTGTAGTAGGTGCCGTCGGTCAGGCCGGCCCGCAGCTCGTGGATGTAGCCGCAGTCGCCGTGCACCAGCTCGCCCAGCAGGCCGTTGCGCGCGAGCGAGAGGGCGAGCAGCTCGTCCTCGCCGTAGCAGCAGTTCTCCAGCATCATGCAGTGCAGGCGCGTCCGCTCCGCCGCCTCGACCAGGCGCCAGCCGTCCTCCACCGTCATCGCGATCGGCACCTCGACGCACACGTGCTTGCCGCACTGCATCGCATGCAGCGCCATCGGCACGTGGAAGTGCCAGGGCGTGCAGACGTAGACCAGGTTCACGTCCGGCCGCTCGCAGAGCTGCTTGTAGGCCTCTTCCGACCCGAAGTACGTCTGCGGCTTGGCATGGCCGGCGGCGGCGACGTCCTGCGCGCTCTTCTCGGCGCGCTCCTCGAACACATCGCAGACCGCCACCACCCGCGTCCTGGGGATGTGGCTGAGCCGGATGACCCCGCCCGGCCCGCGCTTGCCGACGCCGATGAAGCCGACGCGCACCTCGTCCAGCGGCGGCGCCGTCAGCCCCATCACCGACTGGCCGGCCGGGGATGTCTGCCCCGGGGCCGGGCCTTCCGCCGCCTGCACCGCCGCCGGCAGGCCCGCCGCCGCCGAAGCCGCCTTCAGGAACTCGCGCCGCTTTGTCATCTTCTCCAAGCGTGTTTTGATTGACTCCATCCGAATCCTTGGCCCGGGTGATCGAGGAGGGCGGAATCCGGGGTGGACTGTGGCATGGGAGGTGGTATGGCCAGGGTGCTGGTGATCAGGCGCCCGGGGCCCGCTTTCTATCGGGCCGGCCCGAGTTTGCCCGTGACCGCAGCCCACTGATCGAGCTTCGCGAGGGCCGCCCCGCTGGCGAGTGCCGCGGTGGCGGCATCGAGCCTGGCGGCGAGGCGCTCGAGAAACGGCTGGTCCGCACTCGTCGGCTTGCTTGCAAGGTCATACGCGACCAGGCCCGCGGCCGCATTGAGGCGGACGATGTCGCGCACGGGTCCGGTCTCCCCGGCAAACACGCGGCGCACCACCCCGGCGTTGTGTTCGGGGGTGCCACCGACGAGGTCGCTCATCCGGGCGCGGGCGATCCCGAGTTCGCGTGGATCGAGGTCATGCTCGGTGAGTGCCCCCCGGCTGACCTCCCACACGTGGGAGTGCCCGGTCGTCGTGAGCTCGTCGAGGCCGTCGTCCCCGCGGAACACCAGTGCAGAGGCTCCCCGGAAACGAAACAGGTCCGCAAACAGGGGCGCCCGCGCAAGATCCGCGACCCCGGCGGCGGTCGCCTCGGGGCGAACGGGATTGCAGAGGGGACCGAGGAAGTTGAACACGGTCTGGATCCCGAGCTCTGCGCGCACCGGTGCCACATGCCGGAATCCGGGAAGGAACCGCGCCGCATACACAAACGCGATGCCGACCTCCTCGAAGGCCTGCGCCAGCTGCTCCGGTTCGAGCGCGTAGTTGATGCCGAGCGCGGCCAGGACGTCGGATGCCCCCGAGAGGCTGCTGGCCGCCTTGTTCCCATGCTTGACGACCGGCACGCCGCATGCCGCACAAACAATTGACGCCATCGTCGAGATGTTCACCGTCCCGAACCGGTCCCCGCCGGTCCCCACGATGTCCAGCGACATGTTCGGGAGCCGCACCTCCCTGGCCTCGGCGAGGATGGCATCACGGAAACCCACGATCTCGTCGACCGTGACCCCCTTCGCCTGCAGTGCCACCAGAAACGCCCCCATCTGGGCGGGAGTCGCCCGACCGGTCATGAACTCCGCCATCGCCCAGTCCGCCTGCGACACACTCAGGTCCTGATCGTCCAGCATGGCGGTGAGGAGCGCCGGCCAGGTGCATTCTTCGGTCATGCGCGGAGACTGGCAGGACTTCCAGTTCCCGTCAAGGCACCGGAAGGGGCCGGAAGGCCGCGGTGTTTGCGAGTTGATCGGCCATTCTTCGTGCCTCCGGGGCATTTTACTTGAGTCGAATAGTCAGGCCGGATTACTCACTGGGCTTGCCACGATATTCGCCAACCAGCGGGCCTACAGCCTCTACGCGGCGGCAGTGGAAGCCGCGGGCCTGCCGGGTGAGCTTCCGCACCCGTCCACCGTCTGACCCGTCCGACATGTCCGACCCGTCCGACGTGCCACCGCCCGCCTCTCCGCTGCTCCCGCACGGCGGCTACGAGCACCTGCGCAGCTACCGGGTGGCCGAGGCCGTCTATGACGCCACCGTGGTCTTCTGCGACCGCTTCATCGACAAGAGTTCCCGGACCCACGACCAGATGGTGCAGGCGGCCCGCAGCGGCGTGCGCAATATCAGCGAGGGCAGCGGCGCCGCCGCCACCTCGCGCAAGTCGGAAATGAAGCTCACGAACGTCGCCAGAGCCAGCCTTAACGACGAACTGCTCCGCGACTACAAGAGCTTCCTCATCCAGAATGGCCTGCGCGTCTGGCACAAGGATTCGCGGGAGGCCCGCGCGATGCGCGAGCGCCTCCAGCAGGACCATGCCCCGGACCTGCCGCCCGCCAAACCAGGCCGCCCGGTGCTCAGCGGCCTCGCCGGGCTGGCCGGCTTCGTCCGCGAGGCCAGCCCGGAACTCGCCGCCAACGCCATGCTCTGCGCGGTCAACCAGGCGGCCTACCTCTTGAAACGGCAGCTCGAAAGCCAAGCCCGCGAGTTCACCGGGAAGGGCGGCTTCACTGAAAGCCTGCACGCGGCCCGCAGCCGTGCCCGCGCCGCGCACGGCAACTCCCCCGACGGCCCGCCTTGCCCGCTCTGCGGCCGACCCACCCGCCGCCGCACCGCCGCCAAGGGGCCCCGCGCCGGCCAGCCGTTCTGGGGCTGTTCCGCCTACCCTGACTGCCGGGGCATCCTCCCGGTTTCGTCCGACGGGTCGGACGGGTCGGACATGTCTGACTTTTCTTGAATCCGGGCAGGAGTGGGTCACGCGCCGGATCATGTCGACGCGGCGCGCGAGGCGGAGGTGGCGGCGGCGCGAGGGGATCCCCGGGGGACGCGCAGCGCATGCCCTCCCCTGGCAGCGGGAGTCGTGAATGGAACCCGGGGATGATCCGTCTGACCGTTTGATGAACTGTCTCGCCGTGGGTGGATGCGTTGTGCTGCTGCAGGTTGCGGTTGCCCTGGGCGGCGGGTGCCGGGAGGTGGTGCGGGACGCGAGCGGGCGGCTCGTGTGCACCGTCGATCACCGGGCCGGGAATGCGGGCACCAGTCGTGCGACGGTGAGGGATGCCAGCGGCCGGCTGCTCGGCACCGCGACCACGCGGGTCGGGGCCGGCGGCACGGCGCGGACCGAGTATCGCGATGCCAGCGGGCGGCTGACCGGCCGCGCCGACACCCGCCGTGCGCTCGGCGGCGCGGAGCGCACGACGTTTCGCGACACCAGCGGCCGCACCACCGGCACCGCGGAGAGCCGCCACGGCATCGCCGGCGCCACCGACACCCGCTTCCGTGACGCCACCGGCCGCCTAACCGCGACGTCGCGGACGAACTGCAACCGGTCCGGGACGAGTTGCACGACCACCCGGCGCGATTCCTCCGGGCGGGTGCTCTCCACCGCGCGCCGCACCGGCCCGGCGGCCGGCCCCGGCATCGGCGCCGCGGCGGGGGCCTGCCCGCTGGTGGCGCCGGTGCGCCCGGCCGGGCGGCGGTGAGCGTGCGGCGGCGGCCGGGCGTCGTTCAGGGCGGGGACCAGCCCTGTTTGAACAGGTCGGCGTACTTGCGGGTCAGCTTGATGTATTGGCGTCCGTATTCCCTTGACTCCGCGACGTCGGTGCCCTCGTGCCATTCGTTCCACGTCTCGACCATCACGAAGTTCACCGGGTGGCGGAGCAGCCTGAGCCACTGTTCCTGATAGAATGCGCCGCCGCGCCGGTCGACGACCAGCGGGGTGCGGCCCGGCACCGCGGAATGGTCGTAGCCGGGCCCGAGCGCCGCCACGCCGCCGGGGTTCGTCAGGCCGAGGGCGCCGCCCCAGGCGAACACGCTGTCGGCCTTGACCTGCCACGAGGCCTCGCGCGCGAGCCACGGCACGCGCCCGCCGAACTGCTTCGGGAACTCGGCGCGCAGGTGTTCGACGACCGTCTGGTCGTGGGCCTTGGCGAATGCCGCGGCGTAGAGGAGCACGATCGGCCGGTCGTCGATCATCGCCCAGTGTCTGGGCGGGATGAGCGAGAAGAAGTCGCGCACCGTGGCATGGAACCACTGCCGGCCGCGGTCGGTGGTGAGGTCGACGTGTTCGCCCCACGCGTTGTGTTGCAGCGTGCTGGTGTCGTAGAACAACCCGATGCGGGGCGGCGTGCGGCCGGCATCCAACAGTTCCTGGCGCGCGCGGACCAGCGGCGGCAGCCCGGCGAAGCTCCAGTGGAGGAGTTCGGTCGTGCCGTGATCGGACGGCGCGCCCCAGAAGACCGGCAGCACCACGTCGATCCCCGCCGCGATCATGTCCTCGAGCTGCCTGCGGTGCCACGCGACCGACTTGTAGCTGAGGCCCTCGAGGGTCGGGGGGTGGGTCGTCAGCGCATCGCTGCCGTCGCCGTTGAGGATGTGGCCGTTGGAGGGGGCGTCGTACCAGTAGAAGTAATAGGTGCCGACGATGCGATCCGAACTGCGGAACGACACCGCCCCGGCGAAGTCGGACGGCTTGAGGCCGACATGCGGGCCGAAGGCGGGCGGGATCTCGCGCGGCGGCGGTGCGGCGGTGGCGCCGCCGGCAAGCAGGAGCGCAAGCAGGGCGGCCGCCACGCGGGCGGGCGGTTTCACGTTCATGTGCGAGGGGTGGTTGCGGCGGCTGGTGGCGGGGGCATCCCACCCCCGCCGCACAGCCGATGCAGGGCAATACGGCGGGAACGCCACCGGATTTCACCGCGTGACCGTGGCCGGGGCCGCCGCCCGCGCGACGCGGCGGTTCCCGTCCCGCCACCCCCGTCGCGGCGCGCGGTGAAAGAATCCGCGGCGCGGCGCGGTTTCATCCCGTTGGTCCTGCCGGATGAACGACCGCACCGTGAACACGCCCTGCCCGCGCATCAGCCGGCGCGGATTCATCGGCCGTGGCGCCCGCGCCGCCGGGGGCGCGCTGGCCGCCCCGGTGATCGTGCCGGCGTCGGCGCTCGGTCGCGGCGGGGTGTGCGCGCCCGGCGAGCGGATCGGGATGGGGTTCATCGGCCTGGGCGGGCAGGGGAGCGGCCACCTGTTGGGCGGCGCGTGGACCTACGTGCCGGGCGGCTACGCGGCCCGCGACGACGTCCAGGTGCTGGCCGTCTGCGACGTGCGCCGGGAGCGCCGCGACGCGGCCCGCCAGCGGTGCAACGACGCCTACGCGCAGCGGTTCGGCCGCGCCGGCTACGACGGCGTGCAGGCGTACAACGACTTCCGCGAGGTGCTGGCGCGGGACGACATCGACGCCGTGCTGCTGGCGCTGCCGTACCACTGGGCGGCGCCGATGGCCACGATGGCGCTGCGGGCGGGCAAGGACGTCTACTGCGAGAAGCCGGTGGCGATCACCGTGCGCGAGGGGCGCGGCGTGGCCGCGGCCGCCGCCCGCTTCGGCCGCGTCTATCAGGCGGGCACCCAGCAGCGCTGCGAGTACGGCGGCAAGTTCCGCCGCGCCTGCGAGCTGGTGCGCAACGGCCGCATCGGCGAACTCAGGGAGGTCTACGCCTTCCGCCAGCCCGGCGCGTTCCGCCCGGCGCCGTGGGCCGCGGGGGCCGGCCAGCCGGTGCCCGACGGCTTCGACTGGGACCTGTGGCTCGGGCCGCTGCCGTGGCGGCCGTACGCCGGGGAGGCCGGCCACGCGCTGCCCGGCAGCTTCGTCGGCGACGTGAACTGGGCGCCGCACCACTACGACTTCGTCCACTGGGTGGTCAATCCGGACCGCCGCGCGCCGGTCGAGGTCTCCTGCGAGGCGCGCGGGCCGCGCCCCGAGGACGCCGTGGTCCACTACCACTACCCTAACGGGGTGGTCGTCCACTCGTGCGGCTGCCCCGGCGAGGCGGTCGGCGGCGAGGGCGGAGCGTGCTTCGTCGGAACCGCAGGCCGGCTCGCGGTCGACCGTTCCGCCATCGTCGCCAGCCCGGAGCGGATCCTGCGCGAGCCGCTCCGGCCGGCCGACGCCCGCGTCGAGCGTGCGGACAGCCACTCGGGCAACTTCCTCGAGTGCGTGCGCACCCGGCGCCCGACGATCTGCGACGCCGGAACCGCGGCCCGCTCGATGGAGATGGTGCTGATCGGCGGCATCGCGCTGGCCCTCGGGCGCACCCTCCGCTGGGACCCGGTCAAGGCGCAGTTCGGCGACCCCGCGGCCGACCGCCTGCTCGCTTGTGCCGCGCGCCCGCCGTGGCAGGCATGAGCCCGCGCGGCGCCCCGCGGGACGGGCGGTTCTAACAGAAACCAGCGGCCGTGGGCCGTGGGCCTAGTGTAGTCCGTCAAGCAGATTGCATCTTATGAGAACCACGGATTACACGGATTTCACGACTGGTTCGGTATGCGAACAATCCGTGCACTCCGCGAAATCCGTGGTAAACGAAGCCTCGCAGCACGTTGCGATAATGAGCCACCTGTAAGGCGGACTACACTAGCGTTGCGCGTCCGCCTCCCTGACGCGGCGCTGGAGCAGTTCCCCGTTGCTGCCGAGCAGCTCGACGACCAGCGGCATCCTGCCGGCGGCGTGGGTGGCGCAGGACAGGCACGGGTCGTAGGCGCGGATGGCGACCTCGACGTGGTTGAGCAGGCCCTCGTTGATCTCGTGGCGGCCGGTGAAGTGGTCCCGGGCCACCTTGGTGACCGCGCGGTTCATCGGCTCGTTGTTGTTGGTGGTCGAGACGATCAGGTTGCACATCGTCACCCGGTCGTCCTTGTCCACCCGGTAGTGGTGGAAGAGGGTGCCGCGGGGGGCCTCGAGCAGGCCGACGGCCTCCTCGCGCCGCGGGCCGGAGGCGAGCAGGTCGCCGGCCCGCAGGTCGGGGTCGTCGAGCAGGTCGCGGATCACCTCGGCGGAGTGGAGCATCTCGACCATGCGCGCCCAGTGGTAGCACATCGTCACGTTGTTGGGCCTGCCCTTGGTGAGGTTGCGGAACTCGCGCCGCGCCTCCTCGGCGAGCGGGGTGGGGATGGAGTCGCAGGTGTTGAGGCGGGCGAGCGGGCCGACGCGGTACCAGCCGTGCTCCGGGCCGAGCGCCTTGATGAACGGGAACTTCATGTACGACCACGGGCGCACCTCCTCGGCGACCACCTCGAGGTAGTGCTGGTAGTCGACGTCGTCGACGATCCGGCGGCCGTCGCGGTCGACCGCGCGCAGCACGCCGTGATAGAGGTCGAGCGCGCCGTCGCCCTCGCGGACCAGCGACAGGTGGTTGGAGTCGAAGGAGCCGAACGGCAGCAGCTCGACGAGGTGCTCGAGGGTGTAGTCGCGGGCGATCGCGACCGCGGCGCGGCTCCACTCGACGATCTGGCCGGCGGCGGCCAGCAGGCGGTCGCGGTCGCGGGTTGCGAGCGTCTTGTTGACCCCGCCGGGGATCGCGCCGGTGCCGTGGATCTTCTTGCCGGCGGTGGCCTCGATCACCTCCTGGCCGAACTGGCGCAGCTTGACGCCCTGGACCGCGAGTTCGGGGAACCTGGCGGCCACCGCCAGCACGTGGCGCGTTTCCCGCGGCGCCGAGAACCCGGACTGCGCGGTGCCGTCGGTGCCGAACAACAGGTCGGGGCTCGAGAGGTGGAAGAAGTGCAGCGCGTGGCTCTGGAGGATCTGGCCGTAGTGCATCAGGCGGCGCATCTTCTCGGCGGTCGGCGTGAGCTGCTCGCCGCCGACGATCCGGTCCATCGCCTTGGCCGCCGCGAGGTGGTGGCTGACCGGGCAGATCCCGCACAGCCGCTGGACGATCACCGGCACCTCCCAGTACGGGCGGCCGAGGATGAAGCGCTCGAAGCCGCGGAACTCGACGATGTGGAGGCGCGCCTCGGTCACCTCGCCGGCGTCGTTCATGTGGATCGTCACCTTGCCGTGGCCCTCCACCCGGGTGACCGGCTCGATGGTGAACTTGCGGGTCGTTTCCAGGACGGTGCTCATGGGGTTAGTCGTACTTGAGCATCTCGTAGGGCAGCTCCGGCGGGCGCGCCGCGAGCAACGCCAACAGCGTCTCCCAGATCGCGTCGGCGGGCGGCGGGCAGCCGGGGATGAAGTGGTCGATCCTGACCACCTCGTGGCACGGATAGACGCGGTTGAGCATCAGCGGGATCTCGGGGTCGTTGGGGATGATGCCGGACGGGTTGTGGATCCCGGGGGACTGCAGGTAGGCGACCTCGAGGCACTCGCGCAGCGGGATGTGGTTGCGCAGCGCCGGGATGCCGCCGTTGATCGCGCAGTCGCCGAGCGCGACGAGCACGTCGCAGTGGCGGCGGAAGTCCTCGAGCACGTGGACGTTCTCCTCGTTGCAGCAGCCGCCCTCGATGATCCCGACCGCGCAGCGCCCGGTGAACTCCTTGTAGTCGTTGATCGGCGAGCGGTCGAACTCGACCACCTCGGCCAGCTGCAGGATGCGCTCGTCGATGTCGAGGATCGACATGTGGCAGCCGAAGCACCCCGCCAGGCTGACGGTGGCGATGCGCGGCTTGGGGGTGGCGGTGGCGCTCATGTCACGGCTCCTTGTCGACCGGTTCGTCGTCCTCGGTGACCACGCTGATCGGCTCGAGGTCGAAGCGGCGCCTGCCGACGGGCACGCGGTAGCCGACGCGCTTGCGCATCAGCGCACCGACCGGGCACGAGGCGACCACGGCGTCGGTCACCCGCAGGTCGGTGGCGGCGAGCGCCTCGCCGTTGACCTCGAGCCGCTTGCGGTGGCCGCGCTCGACGAACTGGAAGACGTTCTTGCGGTCGAGTTCCTGGGAGACGCGCACGCAGCGGCCGCACAGGATGCAGCGGTTGTGGTCGAGGTAGACGTCGGGGTGCGACATGTCGATGTCGCGGTCCGGGTTGAGCAACGGGAACTGGGGGGCGGTGATCCCGAAGCGGTAGGCGAGCGCCTGCAGCTCGCACATCCCGCTCTTCTCGCAGAACATGCAGAAGTGGTTGCCCTCGACGAACAGCATGTCGAGGATCGCCCGCCGGAACTCGCGGATCTCCGCGGTGTCGTTCTCGACCACCATGCCCTCGGTGGCCGACTGGACGCAGGCGGCCTGGATGCGCCCGTTGCAGCGCACCGAGCACACCCGGCAGCTGCCGTGGGGCACGAGGTCCTTGTAGGCGCACAGGTGCGGGATGTAGATGCCGGCGGCCTGGGCGGCCTTGAGCACCGACTGGCCGGGCCGGGCGCGGACGGCGACGCCGTCGATGGTGAACGTGATGTCGCTCATGGGGTGCTAGACGTATTGCGACTGGCGGCCGACGCGCATCTCGGCGTCGACCACGGCGCGCGACAGGTCGAAGGTGGAGAGCAGGCCGGGCGGGCGCTCGGCGACCATGTCGGCGTAGAGGTGGCCGAAGTTCTCGAGTGCGCCGAGCACCGGGTTGGGGGCGGCCTGGCCGAGGCCGCAGCGGCTGGTCTGGCTGATGATGCGGGACAGGCGCCGCATCTCCTCGAGGTCGCGCGGTTCACCGGCGCCGCTGACCACCTTGCGCACGAGGTTGCGGAGCAGGACGAGGCCGACGCGGCACGGGGTGCAGTGGCCGCAGCTTTCGTGGATGAAGAAGTCGAGGTAGCGGCCGGCGACCTCGAGCTTGTTGCGGGCGCGGTTGAAGATGATGATCGAGCCGCCGGTGGCGAGGTCGTCGTAGCAGATCCGGCCGTCGAAGCGCTCCGGGCCGATCATCTGGCGGCACGGTCCGCCGATGAGCAGGGCGCCGGGGTTGTCGGCCTCGGCCAGTTCGAGCACCTCGCGGGCGGTGATGCCGAAGGGCACCTCGTAGACGCCGGGCTTGCGGCAGTCGCCGGAGACCGACAGGGCCTTGGTGCCGGTGGTGCGTTCGGAGCCCATGGCGGCGAACCACGCCGGTCCGTTGAGCAGGATGCGGGCGGCGCTGCAGAACGTCTCGACGTTGTTGATGATGGTGGGCAGGCCGAGGTAGCCGTGCTCGACGGGGAAGGGCGGGCGGTTCTTGGGGTCGCCGCGGAGGCCCTCGCAGGAGCTGATCAGGGCGGTTTCCTCGCCGCAGACGTAGGCGCCGGCGCCGAGCTGGATGCGGATGTCGAAGTGGAAGTCCTGGCGGCCGAGGATGCGGGGGCCTAGCAGCCCGCGCTCGCGCCGCTGGCGCAGGACCTGTTCGAGGAACGCGGCGAGGTAGCGGTATTCGCCGCGGAGGTAGACGATGCCGGTGTCGCTGCCGATGGCGTAGCCGGCGACGGTCATGCCCTCGAACACCAGCTCGGGGCACTCGGTGAGCAGCACGCGGTCCTTGAAGGTGCCCGGCTCGCCCTCGTCGGCGTTGCAGATGACGATCCGGCGCTCGCTGGGGACCTTGCGGCACAGTTCCCACTTGAGGCCGGCCTGGAAGCCGGCGCCGCCGCGCCCGCGCAGGCGCGACTCGCGGATCTGGGCGCTGACCTCCTCGGGGGTGTGGGTGAACGCCTTGAGGATCGCGCTGCCCGGCTCGAAGGGTGCGAACAGGACCGGTCCGCGGCGGCGGATGTTGTTGCGCACCATGGCGTGCACCGCGGGGTGGGAGTTGTTGCCATCGCCGAGCACGGTGACCAGTTGGGTGGGGTCGAGGTGGCGGCGCAGGTCGCGCACGACCTCGCGGGCGCGCCGGGGGGTCAGGTGGGTGACCACGGTGCTGCCGATCAGCGCGGCCGGCGCCTGGTCGCTCATCCCGATGCACGCGGTGCGGGTCAGGGTGATGGCGCCGTCGGGGGTGGTTTCGCCCATCGTCACCCCGAGTTCCTTGGCCATGGCGTCGGCCACCTCGTCGTAGCCCTTCATCCAGTCGACGATGTCGTCGCACAGCCGGATCACCACCCGGCCGGCGGGCTCGATGCTGAGGAAGTCGTAGAACGTGACCACGCTTTCGACCTCGACGCGCTCGGTGCCGACGATGCGGGCGATCGCCTCCATGGCCTCGCGGGAGACGCAGCCGCAGCGGTCCTGGACCGCGATCACGATGTCCATCATGCGGGTGCGGTCGTTGCCGAAGCGTGCACAGACCTGCTCGATGACCGTTGCCAGGGCTTGCTTCATGGTGGAGGCGCCGAAACGCCTTGAATAGCTCCTGACATCCTTGATGAACCGGCAGGAGGCGTCAACCCAGAGTCGCACCGGGGAGGGCTCGGCGCAAAATCCGCCCAGCAATTCGCGGGATGCGCGCAGCCGGGGGCCGTGCCGGGCGGGTGCAACGGCCCCCGGCGGTGCCGGCGCCGAGCGCCGCGGCGGCAGGGCCGGGGTTTGCCTTGACCTGGCCGTCGTGGCCGCGGACGCTGGGCGGGTGACCGCGGCCCGCGGGGGCCGCCGGTCGGGCGGTTGCATCGGGATGAAGGAACTGCCGCCGACGAACCACTGCCCCCGGGGCGCCCCAGCGCGCTGCAAGAGCCCAAGCCGACAAGCCATGAAATCCGCCACCGCCCTCCTGCTTGCGTCCTCCCTGCTGCACTCCGCCGCCGCCGGCGTGGTGCTGTTCGAGGACACCTTCGACCGCGACGACAGCCGCAACATCGACGCGACGCTCACCGGCATCACCGACCACACCGGCTCGGCGCTGCCCGCGGACGGGGTTTACAGCCAGCCGTGGCTGGACCCTAACAACGGCCCCCCGGCCTACGGCGTGCAGGACGGCGCGTCGACCAACGGCGGCGGCGCACAGGTGCTGTCGCACCAGCTCCAGCTCGCGGTGGGTTCCGGGACCTCGAACGCCTACATCAACCACAACTTCGTCAACGCCAGCATCCTGAGTGCCGGCGGGTTCAGCGTGACGATTGACGTGACCGGCTACAACCAGGCCGCGCGGCAGCAAGGCGGGGGCTTCGCGGTGGGGATGTCGGCGGCGGAGGCGGCCACGGCCGCGGATCCCTGGGAAACCACCACTCCCACCATGGTGGCGGCTTGGACCAACGACCCGTACGGGTTCCTCGGCGCTCCGGTGGGGCCCGATCCCACCAACGTCGTCTCCGACTTCTGGATCGGGATCCGGGGCAACAACTCGCTCGCCTGGGGCAGCAACACCGGGACCGTCCAAGGGGTGGCCAACCTGGGGTTCAAGACCGGCACCATCAGCGTGGATTTCACCATGACCGATTTCAATGCCGGCAGCACGGTCAACTACGAGGTCTTCCTCAATGACGTCTCGCGGGGCACGGGGTCGTTCACCTGGAGCGACACCGACGCAAACTATTAATCCGGCCATAAAATACTAGCAATGCATCACGCTGCATAGGCGACCGAGGGATGACGGAACAGACTGCGGATGAGACCAGGGCTGCGCTGCGCCGATCTCATGACTTTCGAGATCTGGTGCTTCATCTCGGGAAGAGTCGGGGCCGGCGGCTGGTTGCGAAGCCGCACCTTGAGCGTGTTGTTGAGGTACTCGTCGGGGTTCAGTTCAGGGCTGTATGGGGGCAGGTAAAACAGCTCGATGCGATCGGCGCGATCCGCGAGCCATGCACGGACCGCCTTGGCCTTGTGCACTCGCAGGTTGTCGACGATGAGGAAGACCTTGCACTTCGAGTCCTTGATCAGCCGGCCGAGGAACTTCAGGAACAGATTCACCTTCAGGCCGCCCTTGTAGATCATGAAGCGGGCCTCACCGCGGTTGCTGATCGCCGAGATCATGCTCGTGCTCACCCGGCGGGCCAGACCCCGTGCCACCGGCGTTCTGCCCTTCGGTGCGTAGCCCCTTGCTCCGTGGTCCTGGTTGCTGACCCCGGTCTCGTCCCCCCACAGAATCCGGGCGTTCTCCGCCTTGGCCCGCCGCGCGATGGCCGGATACTCCCCGTCGATCCAGCGCCGCACGGCCTCCGGTTGCTGCTCGTAGGACCGGCGCTTCGGCCGCTGCGGCGTGAACCCCCACCGCTTCAGGTAATGACCCAGCGTGCGGACCGGAAGACGGATGCCGAACCGCTCCTGGATGAAGCGCCCGATGACCGGCCGCGTCCACAGTGCAAACGGCAACTTGAGTTGCTCCGGCGTCTTGTCGGTGATCGCCTTGACGACCACTTTCTCCTGCGCCTTCGAAAGCTTCCTGCACGTGCCGGCGGGCCTGCCACGCTTGAGCAACGCCAAGCCAGCACCGCCCTGCTCGACCCACAGGCGCCACCAGCGGCGCGAAGCCGCCACCGACACGTCGAGAGCCTCGGCGACCGCCGCATGGGTAACCCCACGGCGCCTCAATTCCACCGCCCGCACCCGCAGTTCATAGATCACTTCCGGCGATTCCTTCCGCACATCTCGCGTTGCCATGCCGGAACTTACCATCAGACCTCCAAAAAGCTAGTATTTTCTGACCGGATTAATACATCGGCCTTGACGCGCGGGACAACACCGGGGTGGCGTTCGACAATTTCCGGATCGAGACGATCCCGGAGGCGTCGGCCACGGTGCTGCTGGGGCTTGGGGTGCTCGGGCTCCTGCGCCGCCGACGCTGACACCGGCGGCCGACCCCGTCGGCAAGTTCATCGCGCCGGACCGCCCGCCGGGCCGTCCGGCGTTGTTTCCCATCCAACCCGCCGCCACCTGATGCGCCTTGCCACCATCCTGCTCCTCGCCGGCGCGCTCGCCGGCCACGCCCAAGAGGTCCTCTTCGAGGACACCTTCGACCGCGCGGACAGCCGCAACATCGACGCCACGCTGGCCGGCATCACCGACCACACCGGCTCGGCGCTGCCCGCGGACGGGGTCTACAGCCAGTCGTGGCTGGACCCTGACAACGGCCCCCCGGCCTACGGCGTGCAGGACGGCGTGTCGACCAACGGCGGCGGCGCACAGGTGCTTTCCAACCAGCTCCAGCTCGCGGTCGGCGCCGGGACCTCGAACGCCTGCATCAACCACAACTTCACCAACGCCGGCATCCTCAGCGCCGGCGGCTTCAGCGTCTCGTTGGATGTCGTCGGCTACGCGCAGGCGGGCTTCGGGCAGGGTGGCGGCTTCGCGGTGGGCATGACGCAGGCCGGGGTGGCAGCCGCCGGCGATGCGTTCAACGGCGCCAGCCGGATGACCGGGGCGTTCGAGCAGACGATCGGCAACCCGGTGCCCGCACAGGTCGTCTCCGACTTCTGGGTCGTGCTGCGGGGCAACAGCACCCTGGTCTGGGGGGGGCGCACCGGCAATGTCATGGGCGTCACCGGCCTGCCCGCCAGGACCGGCACGATCCGGGTCAACTTCGCGCTGAGCGACTTCACCGCCGGCAGCACGGTCGGCTACGAGGTCCTGCTCAACGGCGTCCCGCAGGGCAGCGGCTCGTTCAGCTGGAGCGAGGGCAACGCGAACCACATCGGCCTCGACGCGCGGGACAACGCCGGGGTGGCGTTCGACAACTTCCGGGTCGGCACGTGGACGCCCGCGCCGCCGCCGGCGGCGGTCCAGCTCGCGGTCTCCCCCGCCGTGGTGGCGCCCGACAACCCGGCGCAGGCGGTCACCCTCACCTGGGCGGGGGCCAACCTGCCGGCGGGGGCGGGCTATCAGATCACCGCGGACCGGGCGGTGCAGTTCCCCGGGGGCGGCGAGGCGGGGGCGGCGACCGACGCCGGCGGCAGCGTGGCGGCAGTGGTCGACGGCACGCTTGGCCCGACCACGTTCACGCTCACCGTGCGTGACGCGGGCGCGGAGGTCATCGCCACGGCCACCGCCGTGGTGCGGCTGGCGGGGCGGCCCAACGTCATGGTGATCGTGGTCGACGACATGGGGTGGTCGGACCTCGGCTGCTACGGCAGCGAGATCCCGACCCCGAACCTCGACCGCCTCGCGGCCGGCGGGACGAGGTTCCGGCAGTTCTACAACGCGGCGCGGTGCAGCCCGACGCGGATCTCGATCATGACCGGCCTCTATCCGCAACAGGGCGCCGGCGACCCGTCGGCGGCGCTGCCCGACCTGCGCAACGACAACAACGCGACGTTCGCCGAGGTCCTCGGGGCGGGCGGCTACCGCACCTACATGGCCGGCAAGTGGCACCTCGGCAACGGGGCCCTGCTCCCCGAGAACCGCGGCTTCGAGCACGCGTTCCGCTTCGCCAACGGCGGGGCCCACAGCGCCGACCAGTGGAACCAGGCCGCCTACACGCTGGCATCGCAGGGCGGCGAAGTCGCCTTCCGCGACTACGCCGGCGGCGGCCAGACGTTCTATCAGACGGACGCGATCGGCGACTACGCGACCGACTTCATCGACCACCACGTGGGGAAGGGAGACGACGCGCCGTTCGCGATGTACCTGGCGTTCGGGGCGCCGCACTTCCCGATCCAGGCGCCGGCCGCGCTCGCCGACGAGTCGGTGGCCGCCTACGCGGCGGGCTGGGATGCGGTGCGGCAGGCGCGCTACGCCAGCCAGCTGGCGCTCGGGGTGATCGACCCACGCTACCCGTTCCCGGGGCTCGGCGGCACCGGTCCGCACCAGGCCGAGCCGATCGTGGCGATTCCGCCCTGGGACACGCTGGGCGCCGACCGCCAGGCGGACCTGGCGCGCCGGATGGCGCTGTATGCGGCGATGATCCGCAAGATCGACGCCAACATCGGCAAGGTGGTCGCGCGGCTGGAGCAGGCCGGCCGACTCGACAACACGCTGATCTGCTTCCTCTCGGACAACGGCGGCAACCACGAGAGCGGGGTGTTCGGCAGCGGCACCGGCGGCCCGTTGACCGGCGCGGCGCTGGCCGGGATGGGCCAGCCCGGGCAGGGCGACAACATCCACTACGGCGGCGGCTGGGCGCACGTGAGCAACACCCCGCTCAAGTTGTTCAAGCACTTCACGCACGAGGGCGGGATCCGGGCGCCCTGCATCATCCACTGGCCGGCGGGCTGCGCCGCCCGCAACGCGTGGTGCGAGACGCCGGCGCACCTGATCGACATCGTCGCCACGCTCGAGGACGCCGCGGGCGCCGCCCACCCGGCGAGCTTCGGCGGCCACGCGGTGCTGCCGCTCGAGGGCGAGAGCCTGCTGCCGCTGTTGGACGGGCAGTCGATCGCCGAACGCCCGCTGTTCGTCGAGCACGAGTCGAACCGCGCGATCCGCAAGGGGAAATGGAAGCTGGTCACCGAGGCGTTCACCGCCTTCGACGACGAGTTTGCGGCCCACCAGAAGCTGCTCTACGACATGGATGCCGACCCCGGTGAGACGACCGACGTTGCGGCCGCCAACCCGGCCGTGGTGGTCGGGCTGGTCGACGAGTGGAACGCGTGGGCGACCCGCGTCGGACTGCCGTCGGGGCGGCTGATGGCGCGGCCGCCGGACAACCGGACGCCGGCAACCACCCCGGCCGACCTGTTCCTCGACACGTTCAACCGGGCGGACGCCACCGACGTGGACGCCGCGGCCGACGGGATGTCGGGCAGCCGGGTGCCGCCGCTGGGGGCGGGCGCGGCGTGGTTCGAGGGGTTCGAAGGCAGCGGCACCGCCGACTCGATCCAGGTGGTCGACGGCATCCTGCAGATGGCCACCGGCTCGGGCATGAGCGAGAGCGGCCTGAACCATAACTTCATCGGCCAGGAGATCCTGGATGCCGGGGGGTTCTCCGTCTCGCTGCGGATCCTCAACATCACCACCGACCCGGGCGACGCGGCCAACCGTTATGCCGGCTTCGCGGTTGGCCTGGGCGCGGCCGAGGCCGCGGCAGGCAACGACTTCTCGTCCGCCGACCCGCCGCCGTTCCGGGGCAGCACCACCAACCCGGGGTGCGCCGACGCGTTCCTCGAACTCGACCTCAACGGCAACGTCAAGCTGTGGACCGGCGGGGTGCTCAGCGCCACCGTGCCGGTGGGCAAGACCAGCGGCACGCTGACCGCGTCGTTTGCGGTCACGAGCTTCGCGGCCGGCGCCGAGGTGGTGGTGTCCGTGTTCCTCGACGGCCAGTGCCTCGACCTCGACCCGGCCGCGCCCGGCATTACCCGTTCCTTCGCGTGGGGCGCCACCGACAGCAACTTCCTCGGGCTCAGCGCCCGCGCCACCTCGTTCGCGCAGGTCGACAACTTCGCCGTGCGCCGCCTGCCGCTGTGCCACGCCCTGGGCGTCGAACACGCGCTGGCCGCCGGGCTCGACGGCCCGGCGACCGCCGCCGCCGCCGACCCCGACGGCGACCGCCTCGACAACTTCGCCGAGTGGGCGTTCGGGACCAACCCGGCCCGGGCCGACAGCGAGGTGGCCGCCACCAGGCTGGTGCTGGTGGAGCCGACGGCCGGCAGCTTCCGCTTCGCCCACCGGCGGCTGGCCGGCCACGCCGCCACCGGCATCGGCTACCTCTATCAGAGCAGCACCGACCTCGCCGGCTGGCAGCCGGCAAGCGTGACCGAACTGGCCGCCGACCCGCTGCCCGCCAGCCCCGGCTACGAGGCGGTGACGCTCGCCCTGCCGTCCGACCTGGTCGCCGGGGCCGGGCGCATCTTCCTGCGCATCGCAGCCGGCTCGTGAAACCCGCGGCTACGGAAACATCTCCCGGATCGACTGCTGCAGCGAGGCGGCGATCTCGTGCCCGTTGACCAGGAAGGTGATGGCGGAGGAGATCAACGGGGCGCCGACGAAGACCCCGGAGGCCACCGGCACCATGAACTCGCCGTGGTTCGCGGGCCGCATCCGCCGCCAGAGCTCGGAGAGCCCGGCGCCGACCACCATCATCAGGCACATCCACCACTGGAAGATGAAGCCGAGCCCGACCACGCCGGCCGCGGGGACGAAGCGGCGCACCCTGGCCGGCAGGAAGCGGCCTAGCAGGGTCAGCACCAGCCCGACCACCGTGCCGGTGACCAGGCCCGCCTTCTTGCCCCACTCCATGCTGCCTACGCCCGCCGCCACCACCTGCGCCACCCCCTTCCACGCGAGCGCCGACGGCGCCTGGAACTTCGGCTTCGTCTTCTGCGCCAGAACCACCGTGACCGTGTCGCCGGCGCGCATGCCGGCGGGGTGCCCGAGGGCCGCCACCGCCGCGGCGTCGAGCACCAGGGACCGGTTTTCCCGCCCGTCGACCGCCACCCGCGCCGCCTGCGCGTCCGGCAGATAGACCGGCTGCCCGCCGACCATCACCGCGGGCGCCCGTTCGCCCTCCATCGCCGTGGTGTCGGGGACCAGCGCGTAGAACGTGAACACCGAGGCGATGGTGCCGGCGAAGATGCCGGTGAACTGGGCCAGGAACTGCTTCCGCGGGTGGGCGCCAAGGTAATAGCCCACCTTCAGGTCCGCCAGCAGGTCGGCCGCGTTGCACGCCGCGCCGGTGGTGATCGCGGCGGTCATCAGGTTGACGTTGAGCTGCGCCGCCTTGCCCGCCGGGCTCATGCCGTCGCGCACCGGGTTGAGCGTGCCGAATGTCAACTGGGTCACCTTGGCCATCGAGCTGTTCACCGAGAGGCCGGTCTGGCCGAGGATCCGGCAGGTGACCATCGACAGCACGAACGACAGCAGGATCGCCAGCACCGTCTGCCACCACGGGATCCCGAACGCCTCCGCGGCGATGTAGACCAGGCCCCCGCCGGCGGCGAGCTGGCCCAGATGGAACCACGACGCCGGGGTCTCGATCGCGGCGATCTCCGGGGGCTGCGCACGGGCGGCCGCCCCGCCCCCGGCCCGCTTCCGCAGGTGGTTGCGCCAGCCGTCGAACGCCATGAAGCCGACGTGCATGAGCCCGGAAACCACCAGGCACGCGGCACCGAACCAGAGCGTGTACTGGATGTAGTCGCCGTAGCCGGGCGCGAGGCCGGTCCCGGTGTGAACCAGGCCCCGCGCCTCCAGCATCGGCACCCAGGCCATCCAACAGAACACCGCGGCCCCGAACATCACGGTGGTCGTCCGCAGCCCCATGAAGCAGCCCGAAACCAGGAACAACAGGTCGAAGTTGAAGGTGACCCCGCGGTTGACCCAGGCCTCGCCAAGCAGCGCCCGGCTCAGCCGGTCGGTCACCTCGCCGGGGCTCCAGCGGAACACCGCCTCGCACCCCCTGGCGGCACCCCCGGCGCCCCAGCGGGCAAGGCCGCCCGCCAGCTCGCCGAGGCCGTTCCACAGGCCGTAGAGGATGCCGAACAGGCCGGACCACAGCAGCGCGATGCCGCCGCGCATCCCCTGCGAACCCTCGGAGCACAACAACTCGAGCGCCTCGGCCCCGGCGATCGCGCCCGGGAACGGCAGCTGCTCGAGGTTGATGATCCGGCGCTTCATCGGGACCGCCATGGTGACGCCCAGCAGCGCGATCCCGAGCGTCCACAGCAGCAGCCAGTGGAGCGGCACCTGCCGCCGGTTGATCAGCATGAACGCGGCCACCGAGGAGACCAGGCCGCCGACGGTGGTGTAGCTCGCCGAACTCGCGGCCGAGGCCATCGCGTTGTACTCCAGCACGGTCATCCGGCCGCGGACCAGGCGCAGCCTGAGCAGGCCGTTCCACAGCATGAACGCCATCAGCGTGCAGGTCAGCGAAAGCCCCATGATCACCCCGCTCTTCATCCCCATGTAGATGTTGGGGATGGCCATGATCCCGCCGATCACGCAGCCGAGGAACAAGGAGCGGAACGAGAGCTGCCGCATCGACGCCCCGCGGGCCAGGTAGGCCTCCTCGAACCACCGCCGCTCGACCACCTCCGGCGCCCCCGGGTAGCCCTCCATGGGCGGCATCCGGAATCCGCCCGCCGTCGCCCCCGGCGCACCATCATCCGCCCGGGGCGGCGACTCCCCCGCCTCACCGCCGCTGGTCACCATCGCGTCGTTCCTTCCCGCCGCCGATCCAACCATGAATCCCCCCGCCCGACCACTGCGATTCGCGGCAATCAGCCAAACCCCGCGGCGCGGGGGGGGCCGCCGCCGCCGCCTGCCGCCGCATCCGCCGGCCCGGTGGGGCGACATGTTCCTGCCGACATTTTCCTTGGCACCCCGGGGCGCGGGACTACCCTCGCGGCCGGTGGTTCCGGTCGTTCTAACGGACGCCGCGCGGCGCCCCGGCCGCGGCCGGCCCGGGGCGCGCTACGCCGCCGGCGACCACCGGCTGCGGCAACCACCGCCACGCCCATGAACAACCAGACCTGGCTGATGCCCCCGGCCTTCCCGCGGCACACCTTCGGGCAACCCGTCGCGCAAGCCATGTGACTCATCACACCATGAAACGACTGCTGCTAGCCGCCACCGCCTGCATCGGCATGAATGCGCAAGGCGCCGCGCCGATCCCCTCCGAGATCGAGGACCCGACCTGCCTCGGCATCGACAAGCAACCGGCCCATGCCACGCTGATGCCGTATGCCACCCTGGACGAGGCGCTGAAGGCGCGCCGGCACGCCTCGTCGCTGTGCCGGAGCCTCAACGGCCCGTGGAAGTTCAACTGGGTGCCGACGCCCGGGCAGCGCCCGGCCGACTTCTTCAGTCCCGCCTTCGATGTCTCGGGCTGGAAGGAGATCCCGGTGCCGTCCAACTGGGAGGTCCACGGCTACGGCACGCCGGCCTACCGCAACCTCGGCTACATGATCCGCAAGGACTTCCCGAGGGTGATGAGCGAGCCGCCGCGGGACTACACCGCCTTCACCGAGCGCAACCCGGTCGGCAGCTACCGGCGCGACTTCGAGCTGCCCGCCGAGTGGGCCGGACGCCGCCAGTTCCTCACCTTCGACGGCGTGGACTCCGCGTTCTTCCTGTGGGTCAACGGCAAGAAGGCCGGCTTCAGCGTCAACAGCCGCAACGCCGCCGAGTTCGACGTCACCAGCCACGTCAAGCCCGGCACCAACACCGTGGCCGTCGAGGTCTGGCAGTACAGCTCGGGGACGTGGCTGGAGGACCAGGACATGTGGCGGCTGCACGGCATCTTCCGCAACGTGACGCTGTGGAGCCCGCCGCAGGTCCACGTCCGCGACTTCTTCGTTAGGACCGACCTCGACTCCCGCTACCGGGACGCGACGGTCGAGGTGGCCGCGCAGGTGAAGAACTACGGCGCCGCCCCGGTGGCGCCCCACCGCCTCTCGGCGCAGCTCTACGACCCGGCCGGCGAGCCGGTGCCGGGCACCGTCGCGACCGCGCCCGTGCCCGGGCTGGCGGCGGGCGAGGAGGTGCCGGTGACCCTGCGGTTCGCGGTCGCCAACCCGGCCAAGTGGACGGCGGAGACGCCGGTCCTCTACACCACCGTGCTGAAGCTCGAGCCCGCCGCCGGCGCGCCGGCCGCGCGGCCCGAGTTCCTCTCGGCGCGGACCGGCTTCCGCGAGGTCGAGATCAAGGGCCGCGTCTTCATGGTCAACGGCACGCCGGTGAAGCTCAAGGGGGTCAACCGCCACGAGCACTGGTCGGATGTCGGCCACGCCGTCACCGAGGCGCAGATGATCCGCGACCTCGAGGTGATCAAGCAGGGCAACTGCAACCATGTCCGCACCTGCCACTACTCCGACGACCCGCGCTGGTACGAGCTCTGCGACGAGTACGGGCTCTGGGTCTGCGCCGAGGCCAACGTCGAGTGCCACGGCTATGACGGCCGCTTCGACAACGAGCCGCTGATGCGCGACGCGATCATCGACCGCAACGTCGCCAACGCCGAGAACTTCAAGAACCACCCGTCGGTCATCATGTGGTCGCTCGGCAACGAGTGCGGCGGCCGCGGCAGGAACTTCATCGACGCGATGGACGCGGTCAGGACGATCGACGCCACCCGCCCGGTCCACTACGAGCGGTTCGGCAGCGGCCGCGGCAACCCCGCCGACTTCGACGGCAGGATGTACGGCACCCCGGAGCAGTTCGCAGGGGTCGCCACCAACAAGGACCTCACCAAGCCGTTCTACATCTGCGAGTTCGCCCACGCGATGTTCAACTCGATGGGCTCGCTCGAGGAATACAGCGAGGTGTTCGACCAGCACCCGGAGATCGCCGGCGGCGCGATCTGGGAATACCAGGACCAGGCGCTGTGGAACCGGCGCGACCCCGCGCGCCCGATCCTCGCCTACGGCGGCGGCTTCGGCGAGATACCCAACGACCACTACTTCATCCACAAGGGCGTGGTGTCGTTCGACCGCAGCACCGAGGGCAGCACCGTCAAGCCGCACTATCCGGAGATGAAGCGGGCCTATCAGTGGATCGGCTTCAAGCCGGCCGACCTGGCCGCCGGCAAGGTCGCGATCAAGAACAAGTACCAGTTCATCACCCTGGCCGGGATCAAGGGCGCCTGGGAGCTCACCGAGGACGGCGCGGCGATCGGCGGCGGGGAGCTCGCCATCCCCGCGCTGGCCCCGCAGGCCGGGGCGGTGCTGACGGTTCCGTTAGACCCGATCGCCGCGCGGCCGGGCGCCGAGTACTTCCTGCGCCTCTCCTGCACGCTGGACCGGGATGAACGGTGGGCCAGGAAGGGGTTCGAGCTGGCCGGCGCCCAGTTCAGGCTGCCGGCCGCCATGCCCGCGCCGGTCGCCGCGGCGGCCGGGATGAAGCCGCTGGCCCTCGCCCAGGACGGCAACGCCCTGACCGTGACCGGCGACGGCTTCACCGTGGCGTTCGACAAGTCCACCGGGACCCTCGCCATGCTGGCGCGCGGCGGGGTGAACCTGCTGGCGCCGGGCGGCGGCCCGCAGCTCCACCTGTGGCGCGCGCCGCACCGCAACGACGACATGTGGGCGCACTCCGACTGGTCGCGGTGCAAGCTCGACAACCTGAAGCGCGAGGTCGTCGCCTGCACCGCGGTCGCGACCAAGGCCAACCCGTCCGTCGTCCGTGTCGACGCCGTGATCCGTTTGACCGGCGAGGGCGGGTTCGCGGCCGACCACACCGCGTCCTACACCGTCTCGGGCGACGGCGCGGTCGCCGCCGACAACGTGGTCAGTTTCGAGGGGCCGCGCATCCCGCTGGCCCGGATCGGGGTGCGGATGCAGCTCGACAAGGCGCTCGACACGCTCGAGTTCCTCGGCCGCGGGCCGGTGGAAAACTACTCCGACCGCAAGGCCGCCGCCGACGTGGGCCGCTACACCATCGCCGTCGCAGACCAATATACCTACGAGAAGCCGATGGAGCGGGGCAACCACGAGGAGGTCCGCTGGGCCGCACTCACCGGCGGCGGCAAGCCGGGGCTGCTGGTCCAGGCCGACGGGCAGCTGATGCAGGTCGCCGCGCTGCCGCACAGCGACGAGCAGATGATGCCGCACGAATACAAGATCGACCTGCCCGCCAGCACCGCCACCGTGCTGACGCTCGGCCACCGCACCACCGGCGTCGGCTCCGGCAGTTGCGGCCCGCGGCCGCTCGAGCGCTATATCGTCCGCACCGAACCGGCCTCGTGGTCGTACACCCTGCGCCTGCTGCCGCCGGACGGCAAGCCGTCCGCCGAGGCCGCGCGCCAACCGGCGCCCGCGCGCGTCAAGCCGGTGCTCGCCTCCCGCGACCGCAAGGGGGTGGTGACCCTGGCCTGCGCCACCCCCGATGCCCGCCTCAGCTATCAGGTCGACGATGGCAAGGTGCAGCCGTATGCCGGGCCGTTCGAACTCCGGCGCGCCGCCAAGGTGACCGTGCAGGCCGCCAGCGGCGAGGCCTTGCCGTTCACCAGCGTGGTGGAGTTCCCGGCCTTCAGCGCTCGCGGGCTGTGGACGGTCGCCTCCTGCGACAGCTTCCAGCAGGGCGAAGGCGAGGCGGAGCACGCCATCGACGGCGACCCCTCGACCTACTGGCACACCCAGTGGCAGGGCGGCGAGCCGCGCCACCCGCACCAGCTGGTGATCGACTTCGGCAAGCCGCTGCGGATCCGGGGGGCAGTCTATCAGGCCCGTTCCGGCAAGGACGGCCAGAACGGCCGCGTCAAGGGCTACCAGCTGTTCCTCAGCACCGACGGCAGGTCGTGGGGCAGCCCCGCGGCGACCGGCGAGCTGCTCGACCAGGAGGGCGCGCAGCGGATCATGTTCGGGCAGCCCGCCACCGCCCGCTACCTGAAGTTCGTCGCCACCAGCGAGATGCGCGGCAAGCCATGGGCCGCCGTCGCCGAGCTCGACGTCGTGCCGGCCGATTAGCCCAACTTCGTCACGCTTCCGCCAAAACGGCCGTGATTTGAAAAGATGGGCACGGTCGAGGAGGAATGCGATGAGTCGCTCTACTGGATGGAGCTGACTGTCGAAGCCTGATTGGTTGGCGGTGAACCTTTGCCAGACCTCATAGGCGAGGCCAACGAGATCCTCGCCATGACCCCGTGGTGGGCTGGCCGAGGCGACCGGGCCTGTCCCCGCAGGCGATACCGGGTCTGGCCCCACAGGCGCCCGGGCCTGTCCCCGCGGGCGACAACGGGCCTGTCCCCGCAGACGACACCGGGCCTGTCCCCGCGTGGCGAGCGGAACCTGTCCCCGCGTGGCGAGCGGACCTGTCCCCGCAGGCGCCCGGGCTTGTCCCCGCGGGCGACACCGGGCCTGTCCCCGCAGGCGCCCGGGCTTGTCCCCGCGGGCGACACCGGGCCTGTCCCCGCAGGCGGCACCGGGCCTGTCCCCGCCAGGCCCCGGGCCTGTCCCCGCAGGCGGCACCGGGCCTGTCCCCGCGTGGCGAGCGGACCTGTCCCCGCGTGGCGAGCGGACCTGTCCCCGCAGGCGCCCGGGCTTGTCCCCGCGGGCGACACCGGGCCTGTCCCCGCCAGGCGGCACCGGGCCTGTCTCAGCCAGGCGGCACCGGGCCTGTCTCAGCCAGGCGGCACCGGGCCTGTCCCCGCCAGGCCCCGGGCCTGTCCCCGCAGACGACACCGGGCCTGTCCCCGCGTGGCGAGCGGAACCTGTCCCCGCGTGGCGAGCGGACCTGTCCCCGGGAGCGCTGCGTGGCGAGCGGACCTGTCCCCGGGAGCGACCGAACTGTCCCCGCAGGGCGAGCGGGCCTGTCCCCGCGGGGCGGTGAAGGAGTCGCACGGTCGGAGGGCGGGGCGGCCGCGGCATGGTTCGGGCCGCGCCCCGCCGGAAGGGGGGCCACGTGCGCCACGGGGCGGGGCCGGTTCCATCCTGCCGGATTTCGTGCCGGATTTCCTTGACTTTCACGAAATAGCATGTGTCCTTGATTTTCAAGGAGAAGCTCATGTTTTTACCGGGCGTGCGTGAACTGGTGAAGCCGCAGTGGGTGGCGATCGTGGAGGAGTTGAAGTGGAGTGGGGGGATGGCGGTGCCGGGATTGGCGAAGGCGTTGGGGATGAGCTACATGGGGGTCAAGCAGCACTGCTTGAAACTGGTCGAGTGTGGGTATGTGGAGAGCTGGCGGTTGCCGCGGGAGCGGGTGGGGCGGCCGGAGGTGATGTATCGGCTGACGGGCAAGGCGGACGGGTTGTTTCCGCAGGCTGGGGTGGAGGTGACGCTGGGGTTGTTGGAGGGGGCGGCGCGGCTGTTTGGGGACGCCGCGCCGGAGCGGCTGATGCACCAGTACCTGCGGGTGCAGCGGGACGCGTGGTGGCCGCGGCTGCAGCGGCTCAAGTCGCTGGTTGAGCGGGCGACGCGGCTGGCGGAGCTGCGGGCGCGCAGCGGGTGCCTGAACCGGTGCACGTATGATGCGGCCGGGGGGTTCCGGATCGAGGAGCTGCATCATCCGCTGCGGCCGGTGTTCGAGCGCTGGCCGGGGGTGCAGACGGTCGAGCTGCGGCTGCTCGAGGAGCTGTTGGGGACGCGGGTGGTGCGGCGGCAGACCGGCGGAGGGCGCGGCGGGCCGCTGCGGGTGGTCTACGAGGTCCCGACCCTCGGGCGGAAGCAACCGGCGACGGAGGGATGACCCTGGAAACGGGAACAGGAACCGGGGATTACGAGGATTTCGAGGATGATCAAAGGGTTGCGAACAAGCTTCCGATCATCCGTTGGGTGTGGGCATCACGCTTGCCAACCCATTCTGAATCAACGTAATCCCCGCAATCCCCGGTTCTCATTTCCGAATTCAGGACAACATCATCTCCGTGAATCCGGCATGCCCCCCGTTCAGGTTTGCCGGTGCGGCGGCGCGGTCAGCGCGGCGCGAGCGCGTCGAGCTCGAGTTCGAACAGCAGGTCGTCGCGGCAGATGTCGCTCTGGACGGCGACCAGCGGCAGGTCGGTCAGGCGGTGGTCGGCGAGCCAGCGGTCCAACAGCTCGCGGTCGTGCGGGCGGCGGAGGTAGGCCACGGCGCGGGCGGCGTGGTGCCAGTCCATGTCGCGGGAGCGCAGGATCGCGTGGACGACCTGCATCGTGAGGTCGACCTGAGCCGGGCTGTCGGCGATGTGGGCGGACTGGCCGCCGTGGGCGATGGAGGCGGTGCCGGAGACGTAGAGTTGGCGGTGGGACGGCAGTTCGACCTCGACGGCGCGGCTGAATGCGCTGCGGTAGTTGGTGGCGGGGCACTGGAGGGGGGACTCGACGGCGAACACGCGGCCGTGCTTCGGGCGGATGGCGAGGAGCTTGGCGGCGACGGCGGCGCCGGCGTGGTTGGCGCAGCCGATGCCGGTGCTGGCGGGGACGAGGTGGTCGAACACGCCGTGTTGCTCGAAGAACCCGTTGCGGACGACGTTGAAGGCGTCGTACCACTCGAGGATGTGGTCCAGATAGAACCAGGTGCGCACCACGTCGCGGAACGACAGGCCGGCCTGTTCCAACAGCTCGAGCATGGAGTCGAGCACCTGGCGGGCCTGGTCGGGGCGGGGCTGGCCGGGGTCGCCGGGGCGGAGGTCGCCGAGGGCGAGGTAGACCGCCTCGTCGTCCTCGAAGCGGGTGCCGGCGACGCGGTTGCCGAGGCGGACGGGGGTGGGATGGCAGCCGGCGACCGCCCAGGCTTGGAAGCCGTTGGCGAGGCCCGGGGGGCTGTCGTGCCCCTCGAGCCGGGTGACCGGCCACGTCGGGTGGGCGGGGGTGGCGGCGATGGCGCTGCGCCAGCAGGGGATGCGGGTGAACGAACAGAACTCGTCGTGGAAGACGGGCCGGGCGTGGTGGTCGCCGAGCACGGCGGCGAGGCCGGCGCACAGCGCGTGGCAATCGGCGGTGGGGGTGCAGTGCGCGGTGAGGTGGAGGAAGCGCGGGCTGCCGCCGGTTTCGAGGACGAGCCACTGGAGGTCGCCGGACTGGTGGCGGTGGATGCCGGTGGCCGGCGTGCAGGTGGGCGGTTGGACAGGCTTCATCAATCCCCAGGGTGACATTACGCGGCGGCGGCCCGCGGTCTTGCCCGGATCGGGCAGCGGCGGTTCAGGCTGGGTTCGGGAAAGAAAACCACGGATTCCACGGATTATACGGATTCCACGGATGGTGAATGAGTTGGGCTGGATGGCGGGATCATCCGGCAGGTGAACAGGCGATCGGCGGCAAGCCGCCCGGTGATCCGCGCAACCCGTGCAACCCGTGGTCCGGCATTTTTCAGGTTCACGGGGCCTCGTCGAGGTAGCGGGCCAGCTGGGTGCGGAGCGACTCGCGGGCGCGGAACAGCAGGCTCTTGACCGCGGGCACGCTGGTGCCGAGGACTTCGGCGATCGTCTCGTAGGGCGTTTCCTGATAGCGCCGCATCACCACCGCGAGGCGCTGGTTTTCGGGCAGGGTGGCGATCGCGGCGTCCACGGTGCGGCGGAGTTCCTCCTGCAGCAGCTCCTCGTCGGGCCTGCCGGAGGCCTCGTGCTGGGGCAGCGAGGCGCCGGCCGGCTCGCGCGCGTCGAGCGGCACCTCGCGGTGGCGGGCGCGGCGGCGGCTTTCGTTGAACACGAGGTTGCGGGTGATGGTGAACAGCCAGGTGGTGAACTTCGCGGTCGGCCGGTAGCGGCGGGCGCCCTTCCACACCCGCAGGAACACCTGTTGGGCGAGGTCCTCGGCCTCGGCCGCGTCGCCCAGCATCTTGGCCGCGGTGCCGACGACCGCGTGCTGGTGGCGCCCGACCAGCTCGGCGAAGGCGTCCTCGTCGCCGCGGGCGACGCGCGCCATCAGCCCGGCGTCGTAGTCCGGCGCAACGGCATCGCCGGCCGGCGGCGCCGCGGTCAGGAGCGGGGTAGTGGGAATGGCGAGTTCCCCGGGCATCGTGGATTCCCTGCTTGGAACCCCGCCGGCACCGCAGGGTTGCGGTGCGGAACGGCCGGCGGTGTGGTCGGGCGGGCCCATGGCGGCGGGGCGGAGGCCGCGGCAGCAACCGCAGGCGCCCGGGCGGGGTGGCGGGCCCGGGAGGCGGCGGCGATCCGCGGGGGCATCGATCGCCGGGTTTGGCGCGCATGCAATCACAATCGTGGCGCGGCCGGTGCATAGCCGGCGGCACGCCGGGCCGAATCCGGCCTCCGGGGCGACAAACGGGCTGGATTTCTGTGCTGGCGCGCTATGCTCCTGCGCGATGGCTGACGGCGGACCCAACCTCGATCCCACCATCCTTGCCAACGTGCGCGGCGGGCCACGCCGCCGCCGGGGCGTGCCATGGGTGCGCCTCGGGTTGTTCGTGCTGCTGTGCGCGCTCGCAGCGCTGCCGTTCACCCGGTTCCCGGACCGGCTGCTGCGCCAGCTGCGCGAGCTGGCCGGCACGCCGCCGCCGCGTGCCCCGGCCCCGGCCCGCACCGCCCCGGCCCCCGGCCCCGACGCCGCCGCGATCGAGCGCGAGGTCGAGCAGCGGCTGCGCGGCGACTTCGAACGCCAGCGTGGCGAGCTTGAGCGTGAACTGGCCGCCGCCCGCGAGAAGCTCGCCGGCTTCGAGCAGGAGTCGAAGCCGGAGGCGCCCACCGAGCACATCGCCACCACCGGCGGGGACGTCCGCAAGCTCGGCAGCGGCATCCCGTTCATCACCGAGGTCAAGGTGGACAAGGGTGGCGTCGCCGCCAAGGAACGCACCGACAGCGGCAGCTTCACCGCCTCCTACACCCTGCAGGTCCGCGTGCCGGAGCCCGCGCAGACGCTCGAGCAACTCGAGGAGGCCACCCCCGGCCTCGCGGGCATGCTGCCCGAGCTGCCCGGCATGCTCGCCGCGGTCAAGGTCGCGCCGTTTTTCTATCAGCTTTACGGCGCCAAGACCGAGCAGCTCAAGGGCGCGGCCACCAACCTCAACGAACTGCTCTCCAAGCACAACTTCTACGACTGCCAGACGATCCTGCACCTGACCCACCCGGACAGCGGCCGCCGCGTGTTCCTGATGCAGGCCGAGATGGACGTGGTGTCCGACGGCTCGGACGGCGACCGGCTCGCGTCGATGCCCGCGGAGGTCGTCGACTCGACCAACTACCAGCCGTTCACCAGCTACGGCTGGCCGAGGCGCACGGCCACCCCCAACCCGCTGGTCGCCGGCTGGCAGCGCCGGATCGAGGGTGCCGAGAAGGAGCTTGCCGACCCGGCGACCACGACCGAGCGCAGGAAGTGGCTGCGCGAGCGGATCGCCTACCTGAAGCGCGGCATCGCCGACATGAAGAGCCGCAGCTTCCTGATCGCGGAGTATGACCCGTTCATCGTGATGCCGACCACGCTGCTCACCCGCAGCGGCGACCCGTTTGCGCCGCGGACCGGCGACTACGCGGTGGTCGTGCACGCCGGCAAGGCCTATCCGGTGATCGTCGGCGACGGCGGCCCGGCGATCAAGGTCGGCGAGGCGTCGCTGCGGCTGGCGCGCGAGATCAACCCCAAGGCCAGCCCCTACAGCCGGCCGGTGTCCGACCTGACGGTCACCTACCTGGTGTTCCCGGGCAGCCGCGAGGAGAAGAAGGGGCCGCCCGACTACGCCGCCTGGCGCACCCGCTGCGCCAAGCTGTTGGACGAGATCGGCGGCCTCGGCGCGGGCACCGCCCTCCACGACTGGCAGGACCTGCTGCCGAAGCCCGAGGCACCGGCACCACCGGCGGCGCCGGAGGAGCCGCAGCCGCCGGCCGCACCGGAGGCAGGCGCTGGCGGGCGGTAGCCCCACTGCGTCACCTCTCCGTCGAACCGGCCACGGTTCTTGCCATTGGCGGGTGAATCGGCAGGCTGCGCGCATGGAATGTGCGGCGGACGCGGGCGGGCCGGTCGGGATCGTGCTTGGGTCGGGGCTCGGTGCGATGCTCGGGCGGGTGGAGGTGGCGCGCGAGGTTCCGTTTGCAGCGGCGGGGCTGCCGGCGGCGGCGGTGGCCGGGCATGCCGGGCGGTTTGTCATCGGCCGGCTGGGCGTGGTGCCGGTGGTGTTGATGCAAGGGCGGGTGCACCTGTATGAGGGGCATCCGGCGCGCACGGTCACCGCCGGGGTGCGCTGGCTGCACGCCCACGGGGTGCGCGCGCTGGTGCTGACCAACGCGGCCGGCGCGATCGCGCCGGCGATGGCCCCGGGCGAGTGGATGATGCTCAGCGACCACCTGAACCTGACCGGGGCATCGCCGCTCGAGGGCGAGGCGCGGTTCATCGACCTGAGCGAGGTCTACGACCGCGCGTGGCGGGAGCGGTTTCGGGCGCACGCCGCGGCGGCGGGCCTGCGCCTGCACGAGGGGGTCTACGCCGGGCTGCGCGGGCCGCAGTATGAAACCCCGGCCGAGGTGCGGATGCTGCGGGCGCTGGGGGCGGACGCGGCCGGGATGAGCACCGTGCTCGAGGCGATCGAGGCCCGCGCGCTCGGGATGCGGGTGGCGGCGTTCGCGTGCCTGACCAACCGCGCCGCCGGCCTCGGCGGCGCGCTCGACCACCGCGAGGTGACCGCGGTCGCCGCCCGGGCCGGCGCCGCGCTGGCCGGGCTGCTGGAGCGGGTGCTCGGCGCGCCCCGCCACCCGTGACGGCGCCGCCTGCCCTGGATTCGGCGATGAAAACCACGGATTGCTCGGATTGCACGGATGTTGAATGAGCTGCGATGGATGGCGGATTCATCCGGCAGGTGAACAGGCAAGGGGAACCAAGCTGCTCCGAAATCCGCGGAATCCGCTATCATTCTTCGCCCTCCGGCCGTCGCGCTCCGCGCTATGGCCGGCAGGCCGGGCTACGAATGACAGGTCCGCGGTCCGGCATGTTCTTTTCCAGGCCTACTCCTCCTCGAACAGCGGCACGGTGAGCGTCCCGACGGTTTCCGCGTCGAGGATGAAGAAGTCCGGGTTGCCAACCACCAGCGCGTAGTGGAAGCGGTTCGCCGGGCTGTTGGAAACCGGGGTGACCAACAGCTCGCGCCCGGCCATCGCGGTGGTGTCGCCGGCGTCGTCCGTGCGCCGCTGCAGCACGCGGATCGTGAGCGCCGGCTCGAGCAACGCGGTGGCGGCGGCCGAGTCGCCGGGGCCGAGCCAGCGCACGACCTGCAGCCGCTCGAGCGCGTTGAGCAGGAAGTCGGCACGGTTCGGGTTCAGTTCCGCGGTCACGTCCCGCCCGCCGCGGGTCGCGCGCCACGTCTCGTCGAGGTAGCTGTACGACAACAGCTCCGGCCCGGCGCCGGGCAGCCGGCGCTCGATGCCCACCACGTCGACCGCCGCCAGGTCCCACACGCGCGGCGCCTTCCACTGGTGGGGGCGGGTGGCGATCCGGCCTAACAGTTCCTCGTCGACCTTGACGACGGTGGGGCTGCCGGTGCGGTTGGCGTGGAGGGAGCCGTTGGGGCCGCGGCCGAAGCGCAGCTCGAGGGTATCGCCGGAGAACGAGCGGAAGCGCAGGGTGAGGAGCGGCTGGTTGAAGCCGTAGGATGAGAAGTCGGTGGCGGTGTCGGTGACGAAGCCGGCGACGGTGGTGCGGGTGACCGCCTCGATCAGGCGGACCAGCGCGCGGTGGTCGACCTCGCGGGCGGCGCCCTGGCCGGTGAGTTGCCAGGGTTGCCTGGGGGCGCGGGCGAGGGAGATCGGGGGGCCGTCGGCGGGGGCGATGAGGATCGCCTGCAGGTCGGGCCCGTTGAGGCGGGCGAGGGTTTTGTCGCGCAGGTCGTTGACCGAGAGGGGCAGCTCGAGCAGGGCGACGTCGGCCGGGCCGGGGCGCAGCGGCAGTTCGAAGACCGCCTGGCGGTTGCTGACGGTGGCCATGGCGGTGACGGCGGCGGGGTCTGCCGGGGGGGTGATCCGCAGCGTCACCTCGCCGGCCTGGCCCGGCTGCTCGACGCCGATCTCGAGCGCGTCGGCGGCCGCGGCGTCGGCGGCCGGGGGGACGATCCCGCCGGGGTCGGCGACGCGGGTGGCGGTCAGTTCGGCGAGGCCCGCGACGAGGCGTTGCACGGCGTCGGCCTCGGTCGGCAGTTCGAGCGGCTTGGTGATGCGCCACGCGTCGCCGGGGTGGTTGCGGGCGAGGCGCAGTTCGCCCTCGCCGGTGCGGATGCGCACGGCGGTCAGGTCATCGGGGCGGAACCGGAAGGGCCGGTGGTCGCGCAAGCGGCGCAGGCCGTCGCGGAAGATCGGGAGGGGGTCGCCGGTGCAGGCGTAGAGGTGGTCGCCGCGGCCGGGGTCGAGCGGGCGGACGAACACGGTGGGCAGCGGGTCGCCGCCGGCGGCCGGCTCGACGTGCCAGGCGGTGCGGCGCCCGAGCATGAAGTGGGCGAGCAGTTCGCCGTCGGCGTTCCGGAGGCGGACGATCGTGCTGCCGGTGCCGAGGCCGACGAGGCGCAGGTCGACGTCGTCGCGGTCGATCGTGTCCTCGACCCTGGCGTTGAGCGTGAAGTCGATCAGGCGCGCGGCGAGGCGCGGGTCCATCCGGTCCCGCCACGGGTCGGTGGCCTGCCACTCGCCGTTGCGGCGCACGAAGCGGGCGGCGACGCCGGTGCCGGTGAGCACGATGCGGTGGACGGCGGCGGGGTCGAAGTGATAGAGCGGCTGGCCCTGGGCGAGCGGCTTGCCCTGGAGCAGGCGGTCGAGGCCGCCCTCGCTGAGCGAGAGGGCGGCGAGCGCGGCGAGCAGCAGCGCGACGACGGCGAGGGCGAAGGTGGCGAGGGGCGAGCGCATCGGCGCGGCGGTGACGGGGCGGGCTCAGCTGCGGCGGGATTGCCAGACGGCGAGCCCGACGACCAGGGCGGCGACGGGCAGGAACAGGAGGTTGACGCGGTTGACGAAGGCCACCTGCGGTTCGAGCAGTGGCAGCTTGTAGACCGCCAGCGAGCGCGGGCCGATGCCGGCGAGTTGCTCGCGGCCGATCAGCCAGCTCATCGCGCTGTGGAGGAAGTCGATCATCTCCGGGCGCAGGCCGGCGGGGTCGAGGAAGCCGGAATTGCCGAGCACGATCATCCGCGAGGTCTCCTTGGCGAAGCGGTCGTCGGAGGCGGCGCCGCGGACGACCGCGGCGGCCACCGCGACCGGCGCGGCGTGGTCCTCGCGCGCGTCGAACGCCGGCTCGGGCTGCTGGAACCTGGTTTCGCCCCAGAAGTCGGCCGCCGCCTCGATCAGCTTGAACGGCGTGATGCGCAGGTTGAGCAGCCCCTCGTCGCTCTCGCGCACCTCCAGGCTGCAGGTCGATCCCTCGAGCACCGTCGACTGGCCCCACAGGTCGCGCGTGAACTCGAGGCCCGGCGTGAACGTGGCGCGCACGAAGCCGGTGGTGCGGCCGCCGGCGCGGGCGATCACCCGGTCGTTGGCCGGGGTCACGCCGTGGCGGCGCAGGAACGCCCGCAGCCGCGGCGGCCGCGCCGCTGGGTCGACCGCGATGAACAGCGCGCTGCGCGGCCGGGCCCAGTATTCCTCGAGCACCGCCAGTTCGCGTTCCTCGAGGTCGTAGGCCGGGGCGACCAGCAGCACGGCGCGGGCGTCGTCGGCGATCCGCTCGAGTTCCGAGATCCTGACCGGCACGGTCTCGATGTTGCGGTAGAGCAGCGTTTCCCCGAGGACCTGCCACGGGGTGCGGTCCTTGCCGGTGTCGAGGTCGCTCTTGTCGGCCAGCAGATAGACCCGGCGCGGCTTGCCCTCGACCGCGGACAGCAGGGCGGCGGTCAGGGCGTCCTCGGCCTGGAAGGCGACCGGGCGGCGCTGGCGGTAGGCGTCGACCTCGTGGACGGCCATGGCGGCCTCGTCGACGAAGCGGACGCGGGCGCTGAAGTCTGGGTCGGGGCCGGCGTCCTCGGCGGCGGCCGCGGCGGCGGCGCCCTCGCGGGCGTCGATGATGACGAGGTTGCGGGTGAAGTGCTCGATGTGATAGCGCGCGGCGAGCTGCAGGGTGAGGTCGGCGGAGCGGACCGGGTCGATGAACTCGACGGCGATCTTGCCGTTGGCCAGGCGGCGGTATTCCTCGGCGAGCGCGCGCAGGCGGTCGTAGAACGGGGAGGAGCGCTTGTGGGCGACGATCAGCCGGACCGGCTCGGTGCGGCGCTGGAGCTCGTCGCCGGCGAGCAGCCGCCGGGTGACGTTGGAGAGGGTGAACTCGCGGGTGCGGCTCAGGTCGAGGCGCGCGTGGCGGATGCCGGCGAGGTAGTTGACGGCGAGCACGATCACCGTCAGGCAGGCGAGCTGCACGAGCGACAGGGTGCCGACGCCCCAGCGGCTGACCGGGCGGCGGCGGGGGCGGCGGCCGGGGGGCGTGGGTTGCGGGTCCGGGGTGCTCATGGCGGGAGGGCCGGGGGCGGGTCAGCGCCGCCAGCGGCGGAAGTCGACGACCTGATAGGTGAGGAACAGCATGAACACGGTGGTGCTCAGGTAGTAGATGACCGGGCGGCTGTCGATCAGGCCCTGGCAGAAGTAGTGGAGGTGCTGCTGGCCGGAGATGTGGTTGAAGATCGCGGCGCCGCGGAACGACTCGCCCCAGATCACGGTGACGTAGCCGAGGAAGTACTGGATGACGAGCAGGCCGACGGTGACGATGCCGGCGATGATCTGGCTGGAGGTCATGGCGGAGGCGAGGCAGCCGACGGCCAGGAACAGGGCGCCCATCAGGGCGAGGCAGAGGTAGGCGCCGGTCAGCGCGCCGGGGGACCACGCCGGCGGCAGCCCGGTGATCCAGTCGAAGACCTTGAACTGGAGCGCGCTGGGCAGCCACAGGAAGGCGTAGAAGGTGAACGCCGCGGCGTACTTGGCGAGCACCACGTGGGAGGTGCGGACCGGGGCGGTGAGCAGGGTTTCCAAGGTGCCGCTGCGGTCCTCCTCGGCGAACAGCCGCATCGTCAGCAGCGGGAAGATGAACAGGAAGTAGAACCAGAAGATCGGGTGGTGGAAGGTGACGTAGACCAGGCTCTCGCGCAGCGGCGTGTCGCGGTAGCCCTTCATCGCGGTCGAGATCGACACCCCGTGCATCACGATCACGAACGCGAGCACCACCCACCCGAAGGGGCTCAGGAAGAACCCCTTCAGTTCCTTGCGGTACAGGATCAACAGGCTGCGCATCCGAGGGCGGGGGGCTTGGTAGGCGATCCCGCCCGGGGTGTCGATGGCGGAATGCGCCAATCCGGCGGGGGCTGCCGCCGGGGTCGCCCGGGCGCGCCGCCGCCCGGGCGGGCGCGCGCGGCGGGGCCGGGCCCGGCCGGCCCGGCGGCCCGGGGCCGGATCCCATGCCGGCCCCGGGGGGCCGCCGCGGGGGCAACCCGTGCCGGCCGGCGCCCGTGCCGGCCGGCGGTGCGCAGCGAGCGGCTCGCGTCGTGCGGGCGTCAGGGCGTGACCGTGACCTTGAGCCGCGCGAACAGCCTGCCGGCGACGGCGTGTGCGCGCGGGATCGCGACGGTCACCCGATGGAATCCGCCGCCCAGGTCGGTGGTGGCGTCGATCGTCACGCCATCGACGCCGTCCTCGGCCGGCGTCCAGTGTGTTAGATCGGGCCCGTATTCGACGGCGATGCCGGTGGCGGGATCGGCGGCGGCCGCGTCGCGGCGGCGGAAGGAGAAGAGGAAGTTGGCGGGATCGCTGGAGTTGTCGAACGTGGGGGCGACCGAGGCGGCGTCGTTGGCGGTGGGGTCGCCGCCGACGACCCATTCGATGCCGCTTTCCAGCCCGTCGTTCTCGAAGTCGAGGTCCGGGTTGGCATCGGTGAATGCAGGCAGGAAACCGGCCGCCCAGTCACCGTAGCCGCCGGCCGGGCCGGTGGTCACCATGAGCATGCCGGTGCCGCTGAGGCGGGGCGAGGTGTGCTCGGCGGACGCGTTGCCGGGGGCGCCCCAGGTGCCGGTGGCCTGCGGCACGCCATCGATGAGCAGTTCGTCGACGGTGTCGGTGGCATCGAACTGGAGGTCGAGGGTGGCGGTGTCGTAGATCGCCACGTCCGCGGTGTCGGCGAGATATGGTTCGGCCAGCGACAGGATGCCTTGCTCGACGGTGGTTTCGCCGGTGTAGGTGTTGGCACGGGTGAGTTCGAGCGTGCCGGCGCCGGTCTTGTGGAGGCCGCTGTCGACCGGCTGGTAGCTGCCGGCGAGGTAGTTGTTCTGGAGCACGGCGGAGACGACCAGGTCCGCCGCGGCATCGCCGGTGACATCGGCGACATCGAAGAGCGTCTGGGTGCCGGGGGCGAACGGCTGACCGATGTTGATCGCGGCGTTTGCCAGCATTCCGGGATCGGTGATCGCGGACGGCGTGGCGCCGCCGACCAACACATGTTCCTTGATGCCGTATGAGCCGAATATCCCCCCGAACGCCGCGGCGGTGCCGGTGACGCGGAGTTCGGCGCCGTTGAGGGTGAGGTCGCGGAAGGCGTTGTATCCGGAAGTGAGGGCGGTGCCGTTGGTCAGCAGGGTGCCGTCCTCCAGCACGATGTCCTGGGTGGAATCGATGTGGTTGCCGAAGACATCATTGCGGTTGAGGTCGAGGGTGCCGGCAGCCACGGTGATGGTGCCGATCGAGGCGCCGTTCCCGCCCTGGATGCGCCAGGTGCCGGGGCCGCCCTTGGTGAGCGGGTTGGCGGGGCCGGTGAACGGCACGGTGGTCAGCGTGGTGGCGCCGGCCACGTCGACGGTGGCACCGTCGAAGCCGACCGCGAACGCGCGGGTGCCGGCCGCCACGTCGGCGGTGGTGGCGAGCGTGCCGCCGTCGAGCGCCACGCCGCCGTCGCCCAGGTCTGTTAGGGCGTCGACGGTGAGCGTGCCGCCGCCGGACACCTCGGTGCCGCCGTGGGTGTTGGCGCCGCCGAGGGCGAGGGTGCCGCCGCCGCGGTGGGCGAGGCGGCCGGCGCCGGCGAGCGGGTTGTCGAGCGTGAAGTCTCCGGCGCGGGTGAGGGCGATGGTGCCGGCGTTGATTGCGATCGGGCCGGTGAAGCCGGAGGTGTCGCCGCCGAGCACCAGTTCGCCGGCGCCGTGCTTGGCGAGGGTGGGGGAGCCGGAGCCATCGGCGACCGTGCCGCCCAGGGTGGCGGTCATGTCGGCGGGGACGCTGACGTCGAGGCTGTCTTCGAGGATGACCGGCGCGGTGATGACCGGGGCGTAGGCGACGACATCCAGCAGCGCGTTGCCGGTGGAGGCGTCGAACGTCAGGGGGTTGGCGCCGGTGATGGTGTAGTCCCAATAGCTGTTGGAGCGCAGGGTGCCGAGCGTCACCGGGACATCGAGCGTGATGGCGACCGGCTGGCTGATGTCGAGGTCGTCGAGGGTGGCGGCGGCGCCGACGCCGTTGGGGACGGCGCCGAGGCTCCAGTTGGCGCCGGTGCTCCAGTTGCCGTCGTCGTTGTGGACCCAGCGCGGTTCGCGCGGGTCGGTGCCGGCGGCGAACTCGTCGCGGTTGGTCAGGCCGTCGCCGTCCGGGTCGCCGGTGGCGCCATTGGCGCCGGTGTTGCTGAGGTGATCGAGCCCGCAGGCGATCTCCCATGCGTCCGGCAGGCCATCGCCGTCGGAATCGGGGCTTGCGGTGTCAGCGTCGGGGTCCAGGTCGTGGAGCGCCTCGCGCTGCCAATTGCCGAGGGCGCCGTGCCAGATGCGCACCTCGTTGTAGGTGGCGCTGGCGGTGCCGTCGGTGCCGTACTGCGAGCGGCCGAGGGCATCGAGGGAATCGGCGAAGTTCACCAGGTTGTTGGCGACGCTCAGCGAGCCCTTCATCGGGCCGAGGTCGGGGTTCGAGGAGGGGGCCGACCACCAGCGGACCAGCGAGGCGCCGCCGTCGCCCATGCCCGGTTCGATGGTCATCACGATGTGGAACTCGGTGCCGGTGGTGTACGGGGCGTTGGTGTTCGACACCGACCCGTTGGCGGTGTCCTGCCAGCGGATCGTGTCCTCGTTCACATTCGTTCCGTTCGACCATGTCATGGCGAGGAACTCGCCGGTCGACGAGCCGAAGTCGAAGATCCTGCCGTAGTGTTGCACCGCATCCTGGGTGGCCCACAGTTCGATGGTGACGGGGTGGGCGGTGCCGGCGAGCAGGCTGGAGCCGAGCGAGACATAGTCGGCGACGTCCCTGGCGCCGCCGGTGAGCACGACGTTGGCCGGGTTGAGGGTGGCGTTGTTCGGCCCGACCTCGACGATCGTGGCGTCGCTCTCGCCGACGGAATCGGCCAAGTCCCCATTGAAGCTCCAGCGATGGGCGGGGGTGGCGATGACCGGCGACCAGGCGGCGGAGGTGGGGTTGCTGAGGGCCTCGAACTCCTCGAGGTCGGTCCACGAGTCGCCGTCGCTGTCGAGCGAACCGTCGTGGGAGAGGTCGGTGAAGCATGCGAGTTCCCATGCGTCGTTCATGCCGTCCCAGTCGGCATCCGGCCATGAGAGGGCGTAGTTCGGATCGGAGTCCGCGGTTTCCTCCTGTTCGTTGGTGGCGAGGTCGCCGTCGGGGTCCTGGGTTCCGGTTGGCGAGAGGTTGCCGAAGTTCGTCAGTTCCCATTCATCGGCGAGGCCGTCGGCGTCGGTGTCGAGCGGGGTTGACGCCTTGTCGTTGGGCAGCGTGCCGGCGGTGAATTCCTCGAGGTTCGAGAACCCGTCGAGGTCCGGGTCGCCGGCTGCGCCGTCGTCGCCGGTGTCGTCGTTCTTGTCGAGTCCGTAGAGGTCCTCCCAGTAGTCGGGCAGGCCGTCGGAATCGGAGTCGCGCGGGTCGAATGCGGTGAGCAGGATGCCGTTGGCGATCGGGTTGGCGGAGGTGGAGGCGTCGGTGACGGTGAGGGTGATGGTGCCGGCCGGGGTGGGGGAGACGCGGGGGAACGAATGCCAGATGCCGTTGGAGTGGGCGCTTGAGCGGACCACGCCGCTGGGGCCATGGGTGCTGGCGCCGGTGACCAGCCAGGTATCGATCACGCCGGGGCCGGCCCCGGCGGTCGAAGCGGTGACGATGTCGTAGGTGAAGACCGGGTTGAGGCCGGTGATGGTGATCGTGTAGGGCCTGCCGTCGCCGAAACTATAATTGCCGGCGATGTCGGTGGTGACGCTGTCGACGAACTCGGGCGGGAGCTTGGGGCCGGGGATCACGGCCGGGTTGGTGGCGAGGGCGACCCAGTTGTCGGAGCCGTCGTTGTTCCAGAACTGGCCGTCGGTGGTGGTGACGGCGACGCCATCGACGACCACGGCGTTGAGGTCCTTGACGGTGCCGGCGGCGAGGGTGCCGTTGGTGGTGATTTCATTCCAGTCGTTGCCTGCGACGTTGGTGGCGGTGGGCCCGAAGTCGAGGCCGATCCTGGTGCCGTGGGCGATCGGTGCGGCGGCGGCGGGGAACGCCATGCATGACACGATCGTGAGACAGATATGGCGGAGTTTCATGGGGTTGGAGGGTTTTGGGTATGCGGTGGACAGCGGACAGGGGACGGGGCGGGGTGAAGGGCGGGTCACCGTTCGGTGTGGCGGGCCTCGATGCGCAGGAAACCGGCGGTTTCCCCGGCGGGATCGACGTCCGCCACGTTGACCGGCGGCGTGGCGTGATGGACGCCCGGGAGCTTGACCCAGCCGGTCAGGTCGGTGCTCTGCCAGATCTCGTAGTCGACCATGGCGGCGCTCTGCCAGCGGAGGCGGAAGAACCCCGGGTCGCCCGGCGCGAGCGAGATGACGCGGAGGCACGACTGCGGGTTGGCGGGATCGGTGCCCGCGACGTACTCGTCGAGGTTGGTGAAGCCGTCGTGATCCCAGTCATCGAGGGCGGCGGAGGCGTGCGGGCCGCCGAAGCAGGCGGTTTCCCAGGCGTCGGCCATGCCGTCGCCGTCGAGGTCGATGAGCGAGCGGGTGTCGAAGGACGAGCTGAGGTGGGACGAGACCGTGCCCTGCGAGCTTTGGGCGAAGATGCGGTAGTGGAGCAGCTGTCCGGGAAGCAGGCCGGCCAGCAGATGGTTGAAGGCGCCGGTGCCGAGGGTGCCGGCGGCCTCGTTGTGTTCCCATGCGGCGAGGTCATCGCCGCCGTCGGTGGTCCCCCATGCGATGATCACCTCGGCGGGCTCGTCGTTGCCGCTGTAGAGGAGGTTGCCGCGGATCTCGGCGGACACGCCGTCGATGCCGAGCGGCGCGTACTGGGCGACCGCCAGCAGCCCCTGCCAATCATGGACCATGCCGCTGCCGGCGACGGCGGCGCGGTTCATCTGCTCGCGCTGCAGGCGGAGCTGGTACTTGGCCTCGCGCCAGAGGTCGATCGACGAGCGCATGACGAACTCGGGCATGTCCTCGCGGGTCACCGACTGCAGGGTGGCGGCCCCCTGTTGGATGAGCGCGAGCGCCTGGGTGTAGGCGCTGCCGGTGACGCCCTCGAGGCAGGGGCTGAGCTCCGGGCGGTCGAACGAGACCTGCTCGCCGGCGCCCTTGACGTTGTAGACGTTGCGGCCGGTCAGCGAGTTGATGGAATTGAGCTGGGAATTGGTCAGCGGCGAGCGGCCGCCGGCGTTGGCGGGGAAGTTGCTGGCATAGCTCGGGTAGTAGACGCCGTTGAGGTCGACCCAGGTGACGAGGCGCTCGAGTTCCGTGGCGCTGAGCGCGACCCCGTGGTGGCCGCCGCGGACGGTGGCGACCAGGCGGCTCTTGTGGGAGCCCCACGCCTTCGGCTGTTGGACGGCGGCCGGGCCGGCGCCGACGACGCCGGTGTAGCCCCACTGCGAGCCGGCGAACGAGGCCCGGTAGAGGTCGGCGTAGCTGGCGTTGAAACAGACCCCCTTGTCGCCGGCGAGCAGCGGCGGATCGCCGCCGTAGTCGTGGCAATCCATGCACTTGGCGTCGAGCACCGGCTGCACTTCGGCGAGGTAGTTGAACATCTTCGGCGGCTCGCCGAGCCAGCCGTCGAGGGTGTCCGGGTCGCGCCGGAAGGCGAGCGGCATCTGCGAGCCCGGGTAGTGGGGCGCAGTGGCGCGATCCTCGTGGCAGCCGATGCAGCCCTGGTTCTCGCCCGGCTGGATGATGGTGCCCGAGCGCATCGACTGGAGCATCATCCTGTCCGCGTCGAGCAGCTGGAAGTACAGGAAGGTGTCCGGCGGCGCGAGGAAGTGGGCGGAGCCGTCGGCCTCGACGGGCACGGTGCCGAGGATGCGCTTGGTCTCGAAGCTGTCCCAGTTGACCCCCGGGGCCTCGATCCCCTGGGCGTCCCAGGTGGCGCTGCTGTAGTAGCGCTTTTCCGGGCTCTCGATGACCCGCAGCCATTTCACGTCGCCGCGGTTGATGCCCTGCATGTGGGTGCCGGCGTAGACGTCCATCACGTAGAAGCGGCCGGGGGTGCGGTCGTACCTGCGATGGACGGTGACATCGTTCGGCAGCGGGCGCGGGGCCAGCGGCATCGGGTCGAAGCAGCCGACGGAGCCGCCGCCCTCGTCATGGACCAGGGTGGCGCCGCCGGTCTCGGCGTCCAACAGGTAGAGCGCCATGTGGCCGCCGCCGGTGTCGCGGGAGCACAGGAACCAGCGCCCGCCGATGCCGGTGGCCGGGTCGACGACCGGGAACGGGTCCTCGTGCTTGGGGCTGGCCGAGGCGAACTGGTCGTAGGACGCCGGGACCGAGCCGATCGAGCCCGAGTCATAGACCCAGCTTTCGAGGCCGGCGGGCCAGGTGCGGAGCACGGCGTCGCGGCCGTCGCGGGCGAGGCGGTGGTCGAGCAGTGCGATGGCGCCCCACGGGCGGTCGTGGCAGGAGCTGAAGGTGCAGATGGTGAGCGGGGTGCCGGGGACGGCGTGGCCGTCGATCACGCCGCCGGGGCTGCTGGTGTTGTTGCCGTAGTGGATGGCGTGGCCGGTGCCCTCGGGGTCGGTGACCCACAGCCCCTGGGCGTCGCCGAAGTTGCGGTCCACGTATTCCCAGCGGTCGTACATGATGCGGCCGTCGGGCATCAGGCTGGGGTGGCCCTCGTAGAGCGTGCTCTTGGCGATCTGGATGATGTTCGAGCCGTCGCCGTTCATCCGGTAGAGGTTGTGGGAGAGGTGCTTGTTGCACATCACGTACTTCGGCTCGCGGCCGGAGCTGAAGACGATCCCGTCGTTGGGCAGGTAGGCCGGGTCGATGTCGTCGACGCCGTCGAGCGAGGTGATCTGGCGCAGCCCGGTGCCGTCGGCGCGGATCTCCCAGATGTGATAGAACCCGGCCGCGCTTTGGCGCCATGCGAAGACGATGCGCTGGCCGTCGAAGTGGACGTCCGGGTCGCGGATCACGCCGTCGGGGCCGGCGTCGAGGACGGTGCGGGTGGCGCCGGTGGGCGGGTCGAGGACCTTGAGCGCGCTGGAGCCGCCGGTGTAGGAGCCGTTGTTGGTCTCATACTGCTCGGCGGGGAACATCGTGTGGGTGTTGTGGTGGTCGGCGGCGTATTGCTTGCGGGTCACGAACACGACCGGCTGGTCGTGGAGGATCGCCGGCGCCTGGGCGGGCGCGTCCGGGGCGAGCAGCACGGCCGCCGTCAGCAGGCATGGAACGGGTGATCTCACAGCGAGAGGAGGTAGGCGACGAGTTCGTCGATCTGGACCGGGGATAGCCCGCCGACGTTGCCGTGGTGCTCGGTTTCGATCACGTCGCGCAGGGTGGCGGCGCGGCCGTCGTGCAGGTAGGGTGCGGAGCGCCAGTTTTCGAGCAGCGTGGGGGTGTCGAACTCCCAGCCGGCCTCGCGGCCGATGCCGGTGCCCATGTCGTACTTGCGCAGGTCGGTGAAGTGCGGGCCGCTGTGGCACTCGGCGCAGCCGCGGGCGAGGAAGTGGGCCTGGCCGTTGAGCGCGGCCTGGCTGAGCTGGCCGTTTTCGAGGTGCGGGCTGGGGACGGGTTCGAGCGCGGCGAGGTAGGCATCGACGGCGGCGGCGCATGACTCGTCGCGGTTGGCGAACTGGATGTAGCGGAAGCCGGCGCGCACGGCGACCTGGGCATTGGCGCGGATGCCGGTGGCCATGGCTGGGGGGGTGGCCATCGAGGTGACGAAGCTCTTGCTGTTCTTGGGGTTGCCGAAGCCGTCGTTGATCAGGTCCCAGTTGAGGCCGTCGGAGCGGCCGTCCGGGTGGCAGCTGGCGCAGCTCTGCCATTGTTGCAGGCAGAGGTTGGCGTCGTTGTAGAACATCTCGCCCAGGCGCACGGTGTCGGGCGGCTTTTTCCAGCCGACGGCGACCTCGCGGCCGACCGGCGAGGCGCCTTCCAACAGGTCGGCGACGGCCAGTGAATCGCTGAAGAACTCGGCGGCGAACGCCTTGCCGGCGGCGATTGCGAGGCCGCGCGGCCCGTTGCCGCCGAGCGGGACCCGGCGGCGCAGGCCGGCCAGCCATGTCAGGTCGTTGGAGGCGTCGGTGGTGGTCGCAGCCAGCTTGGCGGCCAGCGCGGCGCGGTCGATCACGCTGACCTCGTGGCTGCCGGCGTGGGCGGCGCAGAGCCATGTGCCGTCGGGCGAACAGGCGACGCCCCACGGGTTGGCGGCGCCCTCGTCGAGGTCGTCCAACAGGATCGTGTTGGCGCGGCTGGCGGCGGCGGCGTCGATGACGGTGAGCGCGTTGGTGTTCATCCAGCCGCGGGTGACCTGGGTGGTCGGGGCGTAGTAGCGCGACAGGACGTGGGTGACGTAGACGGTGGCGCCGTCGGGCGAGGCGCACAGGCCGCGCAGCGAGTGGGAGCCGGTCGGGAGGCTGACGTGGCCGGTGACGCTGCGGGCGGCGGTGTCGATCACCGAGACATGGGCGGCGATGTCCGCGGCGGTGGCCGGGCCGGTCGGCAGCAGGTTGGCGACGAACAGGCTGCCGCCGGCGGCCACGGCGGCGGCGTGCGGTTCGCGCTCGACCGGGACGCGGGCGAGGGTGGCGCCGGTGGCGGCGTCGATCACCGAGACGTCGTTGTCGAAGCGGTTGCAGACCCACAGCTCGAGTTCGGCGGGCCCGAGCACCGGCGCCAGCGGGGTATGGCCGGCGTCCCACGAGTGGAGGATTTCACTGCTGGCGGTGTCGATGACATGGATGCGGCCGGCGGCGCCGCCGCCGGCGACGTAGAGGCGGGTGCCGGCGGCGTCCAGGCACAGCCCGTTCGGCGGGTCGGGCAGCGGGATGCTGCGGAGGAACTGCTCGCCGGCGGCGTCGACCACCGCGATGCGCCGCGCGGACTGCAGCGCGACGTAGGCCAGGCCGGCGGCGCCGTCGGCGGCGACGGCGACCGGCGAGAGGTGGTCGCCGTCGTCTGATAGAATGACGCCGGCGACCTCGCCGGTGGTGACCGAGCACCCGCCGGCATCGGTGATCCGGAGCACGAACTGCTCGTCGTTCTCCTCGTCCGGGTCGCCGTTGACCCAGACGGTGATGGTGGCCTCGGCGGCGCCGGCGGGGATGGTGACCTGGCCGGCGGCGGGGGTGAAGTCGGAGTCATCGGTCGAAACGTGGGCGGTCGCGTAGTGGAACGTCACCTCCGACTCGGCCGGATAGGAGAGCGTGACGAGGAACTGCACGGCGGTCGGGCCGGAGCCGCCCTCGAGCGCCTGGGCGGCGGCCACGGTGAGCAGCGGCGGGCCGGGCGTGAACGACTGCGGCTGCGACCATGCGCTGCCGGCCGAGTTGGCGGCATGCCAGCGGAAGAAGCAGGGGGTGCCGCCGGCGAGGCCGGTCACCGGGTGGGCGGCGGGGCCTAACGGGATCGTGCCGAGTACGGCCGAGTGGTCCCATGCCGCGAGCGTTTCGCCGGCGTCGTCGTCGCCCCAACAGGCGTGGACGGTGGTGGCGTCGTTGCCGTGGTCGAGGAGTTCGCCGTTGAGGGTGGCGGTGGTGCCGCGGACGTCGGTGGCGGGCAGGCTGGCGATCTCCGGCGCGTGGGGCGGCGAGGGGACGAACTGGCTGGGGATCCCGTAGCTGGCGGCCAGCGAGAAGCCGGTGTCGTTCAGCTCGTCGTCGGTCAGCGGGCGGTCGTAGATCAGGATGCGGGCGATGTCGCCGTCGTAGTATTCGACGCCGCCGGTGCGCTCGGCGCCGACGGTCAGCGCGCCGCTGTCGGCGCTGCTGCGCACCGTCAGGCTGATCGTGTCCTGGGCGGTTCCGCCATTGGTGAAGATCGACTGCTGGGCGGTGCCGGTGCCGGCGGCGAGGCGGCCGGCGACGATGTGCCAGCCGGCGGAGACATCGGTGGTGCCGGTGGCGGTTTCGCTGGCGCCGTCCGAGCGGGTGACGGCGAGCGGCCGGTTCGTGCTGGCGACGCAGGCCATCACGCCGGGCCACGGCGAACCGTTGCGCAGCGTGCCGAAGACGCGGTTGTCGGCGGCGTGGTTCTGGGCGGCGGAGTCGATCACGACGAACCAGGTGAAGCCGCCGCCGTTGGCCAGCGAGTCGAAGCAGGCGTCGTCGTCGCCGACCAGCTTGATCCCCTGGCCGACGCGGACCGCCTGGTGGCCGTTGGGCCCGGCGACGAGCAGCGGGGTGCCGGCGCCGGGGAGGAGGTCGTCGCCGCCGCCGGCCTGGTTCGACCACCGGGTCACGCCGGTGCCGGCGCCGCCGGCCTCGAGCACCCCGCGGTCGGCGTCGAGGTCCTGGATCAGGCCCGCCCGGGTGATGCGGGTCGTGAACGGCATGTCGTCGGGATCGGTGGGGTCGCTGCCCGCGTTGACCTCGGCGCCGTCGCCCCAGGCGTCGAGGTCGGTGTCGAAGCGGTTCGGGTCGGTGCCGGTGTCGGCGGGGCCGTCGAACGTGCCGTCGTTGGTCTCGGCCCCGTCTAACAGCCCGTCGTCGTCGCTGTCGGGGTCGGTGGGGCTGGTGCCGGTGGCGGCAGGGGACTCGAACGAGCCGGTGGCGGATTCGACCCCGTCGGGCAGGCCGTCGTCGTCGCTGTCGGGGTCGGTGGGGTTGGTGTCGCGGGCGAACTCCTCGGCGTCGCTGGAGCCGTCGGCGTCGAAGTCGGTGGTGGCGGGGGCGTCGTTGGGGCCGGCGACGTCGGTTAGGCCGGCCACCGCGTCGCCGGGGTCGAAGTCGATGATTTGTTGCTCGAAGGCGTCGGGCAGGCCATCGGCATCGGTGTCCGGGTTGGCGGGGCTGGCGGCGGCGATGAGGATGCCGTTGGCGATCGGGTTGGCGGAGCTGGCGGCGTCGGTGACGGTGAGGGTGATGGTGCCGGCGGGGGTGGGTTCGACGGCTGGGAACGAGTGCCAGACGCCGTTGGAGTCGGCGGTCGAGCGGACGACGCCGCTGGGTCCGTGGGAGCTGGCGCCGGTGACGAGCCAGGTATCGATCACGGTGAGGCCGGCGGCGGCGGTGGAGGCGGTGGAGATGTCGTAGACGAGGGCGGGGTCGAGGCCGGCGATGGTGATCGTGTAGGGGGTGGCGTCGCCGAGGCTGTAGTTGCCGGCGATGTCGGTGGTGACGCTGTCGACGAACTCGGGCGGCAGCTTGGGGCCGGGGATCGTGGCCGGGTTGGTGGCGAGGGCGACCCAGTCGTTGGAGCCGTCGTCGTTCCAGAACTGGCCGTTGCTGGTGGTGATGGACACGCCATCGACGACCACGGCGTTGAGGTCCTTGACGGTGCCGGCGGCGAGGGTGGCGTTGGCGGTGATCTCGATCCAGTCGTTGCCGGCGACGTCGGTGGCGATGGGGCCGAAATCGAGGCCGATTTTGGTGCCGGGCGCGATGGGCGCGGCGGCGCCGGGGAGCGCGGCGGCGAAACCGAGCGCGATGGCCGCGGCGCGTCCGGCGGTTGAAGCGGCGGGATCAGTCATCGGCATGCGTGGCGGCGGCGGCGGGCGGCGGCGGCGAGGAATGCGAGGGCGGCGAATGCGAGCGGCGCCGGCTCGGGGACCACCACGGTGATCACGCCGTCGGTGTAGAGGCTCGAGAGGTCCCACGCGAGGCCGGCGCCCGGGTCCGGCAGCGAGATCGAGGCGAACTCGGTGGCGTCGGCGCGGCCGGCGAAATCGAACAGGTCGAAGCTCATGCCCTCGGCCAGAGAGCCATCGGCGTTGGTCACGTTGAGGCTGCCGCCGAAGGCGAGTTGGCCGGCGACGGCAGCGCGGTCGGCGCCCAGCAGGGCGGCGTCGATCTCGAAGTCGCTGACGCCGGCGAGCCCCAGGCTGCCGGTGAACGAAAGCGTGCCGACGCCGGAGCCGGGCGCCAGCGTGCCGGCGAGCGTGGCGTCGCCGGCCACCGTGCCGGCCCCGCGCAGCGTCTGGGTGGCGGCGAGGCTCCAGCCGCCGGTGACGGCGCTGACGTCGAGGAACGCGCCGCCGGCGACCTCGATCGTGGTGCTGGCGGCGATCGACCCGGTTCCGGAAAGCGTCAACCTGCCTTCGTTGACGGTGGTTTGGCCGGTGTAGGCGCTTGTTCCAGTTAGAGTGAGCGTGCCCGCGCCGCTCTTGGCGAGCACGCCACCGTTGATCAACGAGCTCGAGACGGCGAGGTCCGCCCCGTCGGCGACGGCGAAGACCGTGGTGCCGCCGTTGACGTTGAGCGTGACCCGCGGGGCGGTGATCGAGGAGTCGGCGGTGACCGTCACGGTGGCGGTGGGGCCGGTCGGCGGCTTGATTCCCCATGAACCCCAGTAGGTGTCGCCGTTGCCCTCCGCTGCCAAGGTGCCGCCGGCCATGGTGATGTTGCCGAGCGTCGCGACCGCGCTGGCAGCCACGGTGAGGACGCCGCCGTTGTGGATGGTCAGGTTTTTCAGGACGGTTGGATCCCAGCCCCAGATTCCGTTGGATTGGGCGACGCGCACCGTGGCGTTCTCGATTGCCAAGTCCCCCTTCAGCGTGCCGGAGTAGCCTGAGCCGCTCGCGGCGAGTTCGAGGGTTCCGCCGCTGACCGTGGTCACGCCGGTGAACAGGTTTGCGCTGGCAAGGTTCATCGTGCCGTCACCGGTCTTGGTCAGCCCGGCGGCCACCCCGGCCAGGTTGCTCAGCGGCGTGGACACCGTCAGGTCGGTGGCGGCCGCGCCGTCGGCCACATCGAAGGCGGTGGTGCCGCCGGCGCTGCCGGTGCCGATGGCGACCTGGTTGTAGTTGCCGGTTCCGGTGGTGCCGATTGTCGAGCCGGAGGCGGTGCCGTTCACGCTGACCGTGCCCTTCAGCCCGAAGGCCGGATAACTGGCGTTCACCCCGCCGTTGGCATTGATCGTGCCGCCATCGAGAACCGGGTTGATGAGGGTCGTGTAGGTGTTGTTGCTGATGACGGTGCCGCCGGACTCGATTGTGATCACCGGCGTGGCGGTGGTCGCGTGGTTTCCCCATGTGTCGTTCCGGTCGAGGCGCAGCGTGCCGCCGGAGGCGACGGTGATCCCGCCGGTTGTGCTGGTGGTGCCGCCGCCGGAAAACGCGAGGATCCCGCCGTTGATGGTGGTGCCTCCGGTGTAGGTGTTGGCGGCCGTCAAATTGAGCAGGCCGTCGCCGGTCTTGACCAGTTCCGCGGCGACCATAAAGGGGCCAGTGGTGTAGTACCAATGGTTCTGGAGAACCGTTCCGACGTTGAGCGTTCCGGCCGCGCCCACGTCGAACGTGGTGCCGGTGGGCGCAGTGGTCCCGTTGCCGAGGTTGATGAGGCTGTAGGAACCTGTGCCGGTGGCGATCGAGGAGGTCACACCGCCGGCCGCGGTGACCGTTCCGGCGAGATCGAACGCCGGGAACTGGGGGGTGGCCCCGCCGTTGGACAACAGGGTGCCGCCGCCGAGCGACAGGTTCCAGATGGTGTTGAACTTTCCGCCGCTGGCGAGGGTGCCGACGCTGTCGACGCTGATCGCGGCGGAGGTCCCCGTGGCGGCGTTGCCGAAGGTGTCGCTGCCCGCGAAGGTGACCGTGCCGCTGCCGATCGTCGCGTCGTCGCCGGCAACCGGAGGCCCTCCGTTCCAGCCTTCGGGGCTGGTGTTGTTCCACAGCAGATTGCCGCCTCCCCAGGTGAAGCTGGCGGCCTGCAGGGTGGCGGCGCCCACGGCGAGGGAAAGCCCGGCAAGTGCGGGGAGGAGGTGGTGGACTTGGGGTTTCATTGTGGGAGTGGGATGGGTTGGGAAGTCATCAGGGGGAGAAGCGGTTTCCTTAATTAGGCCGGGTGATCCGGCCCATGTCAAGGACGGCGCCGAACACGAAGAGTTCGTCGATGGCGGGGGCCATGTTCGCCCAGAGCACGAGGTTGGTTCGTTGCAGGATGTTCCCTGTTGGATCCGGGCCGCGGCCCGGGAAGCGGCGTCGCCGGTCGCTGCGCGACCTCTGCCGCCGCGGCCCAGGAGGGGGGGCGGGGGTGGGGGCGGGGGCGAATTGGGGTTGGCACCGGTTTGCCTGAAGTTGTAGAGGGAATCCCCGTCGTCCCGAGCCGTACCCAACCGATCCCATGAACAGGCTTTTCTTCTGGTCCCTCACCTCGGCCCTGGCGGGCTTCCTCTTCGGCTTCGACACGGTGGTGATCTCCGGTGCGGAGCAGAAGATCCAGGCGCTGTGGGGGCTGAGCGACATGTTGCACGGTGTTGCGATCGGGGCGGCGCTCTACGGGACGGTGATCGGGGCGCTGGCCGGCGGCTGGCCGACCGAGCGGTTGGGGCGCAAGCAGACGCTGTTCTGGATCGGCATCCTCTACGTGGTGTCGGCGGTGGGGTCGGCGCTCGCGCCGGGGGTGGTGTCGTTCACGATCGCCCGGTTCCTCGGCGGGCTGGGGATCGGGATGTCGACGATCGCCGCGCCGCTGTTCATCTCGGAGATCGCGCCGCCCCGCAGGCGCGGGCGGCTGGCCGGGATGTTCCAGTTCAACATCGTGTTCGGGATCCTGGTGGCGTTCATGTCGAACGCCGCGCTGGCCGGGGTGGGCGAGCACGCGTGGCGGTGGATGCTCGGGGTGGCGGCGTTCCCGGCGTTCGTCTACACCGTGCTCTGCCTGGTGCTGCCGGAGAGCCCGCGCTGGCTGATCGGCCACAAGGGCGACCGTGCCCGCGGCGTCGAGGTGCTGCGGCTGGCGAGCCCGGAGGCGGCGCCGGCGGAGGTCGAGGCGCTGGCCGACGAGATCGCGCACCACTACGGGCGGGGCGGGGCGAGGGGTGCGTTCTGGTCGCGGCGGCTGCGGGTGCCGATCGTGCTCGCGATCCTGATTGCGTTCTTCAACCAGCTGTCCGGCATCAACGCGATCCTCTACTTTGCGCCGCGCATCTTCGAGTTGACCGGCCTCGGCCAGGAGGCGGCGCTGCTGCAGTCGGTGGGCATCGGCGTGACCAACCTGGTGTTCACCTTCGTCGGGCTGTGGCTGATCGACCGCCTCGGCCGGCGCACGCTGCTCTACATCGGGTCGTTCGGCTACATCGCCTCGCTCGGGCTGACCGGGTGGGCGTTCTACTCGGGGACCTACGCGATCGTGCCGGTGTGCATCTTCGCGTTCATCGCGGCGCACGCGGTCGGCCAGGGCGCGGTGATCTGGGTGTTCATCTCGGAGATCTTCCCCAACGAGCACCGCGCCTCCGGGCAGTCGCTCGGGAGCTTCACCCACTGGATCTTCGCCGCGTTGCTGACGACGTTCTTTCCCAAGATGGTGGCCTCGTTCCACCCCGGCAGCGTGTTCCTGTTCTTCGCCGGCATGATGGTGCTGCAGCTGCTGTGGGTGAAGCTGATGGTGCCCGAGACCAAGGGCGTGCCGCTCGAGGAACTCGAGGGCAAGCTGGCCGCCGAAGCCTGACCCCGCACCCGCCCGACCGGCCATGAACCGCCGCCTCGCCGCCTGCCTCACCGCCGCGCTCGCCTGCAGCCCCGCCGCGCAGGGTGGGATGCGGCCGGCGTTCCACTTCACCGCGGAGCGGAACTGGCTCAACGACCCGAACGGCCTCGTGTGGCACGCCGGCGAGCACCACTTGTTCTATCAGCACAACCCGTTCGGCGACACCTGGGGCCACATGAGCTGGGGGCACGCGGTCAGCCGCGACCTGCTGGCGTGGGAGCACCTGCCGGTGGCGATCCCGGAACGCGACGGCATCATGGCGTTCTCCGGCAGCGCGGTGGTCGACCACGCGAACACCAGCGGCTTCGGCAGCGCCGCCGACCCGCCGCTGGTGGCGATCTTCACCGGCCACCGCGAGGGGCGGCAGGACCAGCGGCTCGCCTACAGCACCGACAAGGGGCGCACGTGGACGGTCTATCAGGGCAACCCGGTGCTCGACGCCGGCAAGGCCGACTTCCGGGACCCGAAGGTCTTCTGGCACGCCCCGGGGCGGCGCTGGGTGATGGTGGTGGCGCTGCCGGTCGAGCGCAAGGTCGCCCTCTACGGCTCGCCCGACCTGAAGCGCTGGGAGTTCCTCGGCGACTTCGGGCCGGCCGGCGCGGTCAAGGGGGTGTGGGAGTGCCCGGACCTGTTCGAGGCGCCCGTGGAGGGCGGCGACCAGAGGCGCTGGGTGCTCACCGTCAACGTCAGCGACCACGCGGTGGCCGGCGGCTCGGGCGCGCAGTACTTCACCGGCACGTTCGACGGCACGAGGTTCCATGCCGACCCGCTGCCGGCGGCCACCGGCGATGCCGGGGCGTTCCTCGCGGGCCAGGTGGTGGCCGACTTCGAGGGCGGCGGCTACGCGGGATGGGACGTCGCCGGCACCGCGTTCGGCGACCGCCCGGCCGCCGGCACCGCCCCCAACCAGCAGCCGGTGGGCGGCTTCCTCGGCCGGGGACTGGTCAACGGCTACGGCGGCGGCGACGGCCCGACCGGGCGGATGACCTCGCCGGCGTTCAGGCTGACCAGGCCGTGGCTCAACTTCCTGATCGGCGGCGGCGAGCACCCGCGGAACCTGGCCGCCAACCTGCTGTTAGACGGCCGCGTCGTGCGCGCCGCCACCGGCCGCAGGAGCGAGCAGCTGCACTGGGTGGCGTGGCCGGTCGGCGAGTTCGCCGGCCGGGAGGCGCGGGTGCAGCTGGTCGACGAGGAGTCGGGCGACTGGGGGCACATCCTGTTCGACCACCTCGTTCTATCCGACCAGCCGGCGCGCGAGGTCGGCGAGCCCGCCAACTGGGTCGACCGCGGCCGCGACCTGTACGCCAGCGTCAGCTGGAACGGGATCCCGGACGGCACGCCGACGTGGATCGGCTGGATGAGCAACGTGAAGTACGCCGGGCTCACCCCGACGGCGCCGTGGCGCAGCGCGATGTCGCTGCCGCGCACGCTCGGGCTGCGCCGCGACGGCGGCCGCTTCACCCTCGTCCAGCGGCCCGTCCGGCAGCTCGAGGCGTGGCGCGGCCAACCGCTGCGCATCGCCGACCAGTCGCCTGCCGGGGCCAACCGGCTGCTCGCCGGCGTGCGGGGCAAGCGTTTCGACATGCTGCTGCGGATCGCGCCCGGCAGCTGCGCCGAGGCGGGGATCCGGCTGCGCGTTGGGGCGGGGGAGGAGACGCTCGTCGGCTGGTCGCGCGCGGGCGGCGAGCTGTTCGTCGACCGCACGCGTTCGGGCAACACCGGGTTCCACCCCGAGTTTCCGGGGCGCCATGCGGCCCCGCTCGAGCTGCGCGACGGCGTGCTCGAGCTGCGGGTGGTCACCGACGACTGCTCGGTGGAGGTCTTCGCCGACGGCGGCGCGGTGGTGATCACCGACCTGATCTTCCCCGCGGAGGAATCGCAGGGGATCGCCTTCCACGCGACCGGGACCGACGCACGGGTGGTCGCGGCCGAGATCTTCCCGTTGGCGAAGTGAAGGGCAGGGGACCCTTCCGCGGGGGCCCGCCCGGGGCGCGCGCACTTCCCCCTGACTCGGGTGGGGGGATGCCAGGGAGGCTGCGGGACCGCGGCGGGCGCAGTTGTTAGCCCAACTTCGTCACTTTTGAAAGGCGGTTCCTTGCGGATCAAGGGTTTCCGGGCTTTTTGGCCCTCAGGTCGGCCACACATTTTCGGTGGCGACCTGAGGTGGCGGTTCAGTTTTGGTCGGGAAGGTGAGTGGAGCGGATGCGTGGCGGCGGTTGTTCCGGCAGGGTCCAGCCCAGTTGCATGAGCAGGGCGGCCTGTTCCTTCTCGGGGATGGTGATGCGGGGCAGGGTCAGGGTGCGGCCGTCGCGGGTGTCGAACTCGACATCCACCAGCACGATCTTGCGCAGGTGTTCGAGGATCTGCCAGGGGGTCAGCGAGGAGGCCTTGGGCGCGGCGAGCTTCTTGAGGCACACGTGCATGGCGTAGCCGAGGAAGGCGACCATGACGTGGGCTTCGACGCGGGCCTGGAGTTGGTGCCAGATGGGCCGGACATTGAGTTCGCATTTGAGGGTGCGGAAAGCCGCCTCGGCTTCGGTGAGCTGGACGTAGGTCTGCCAGAGCCGCGAGGGGTCGGTCAGGCCGCCCGGCCAATGGGCGCGCAGCAGGTAGGCGCCGTCGCGGTTGACCGCGGCGCGCCACTTTTCGCGGTCCCATTGCCAGCGCAGCCGGCCGCCCTGGCAGGCGCAGCTGCGCAAAAAGCGCCAGAAGGAGCGGTGGCGCTCCTCGAGATGGGCGATGCGCCGGTCGATGTGTTTGCCGTTCTTGAGTCTGCCCCTGGCGATCAGCGCGCGCAGTTTGACCAGGTCCCTGACCAGTGCCTTGAGCGCGCGCCGCCGCATGGCCTGCTCCTTTTGGATGCGGCCCTGGCTGCGGCACAGCACGTAGATGTCGCCGTCGGCCGGGCACAGCTTGACCTCGACTTCGGCCGAGGCGCGTTGCCAGTCCTGTTCGGTGAGGTGCTCTTCGAAGGCGGTGAGTCGGCTCTTCGGGGTGCCGACCAGGTAGCAGGCCTTGCGTTGTCGCAACCACTCGAGGTTGTCCTCGGAGTTGATGCCGCGGTCGAAGACCCAGACGCGACGGGCCTTGCCGTGCTTGGTTTCAACCGCCTGGACGATGTGTCGCAGGGTGGTCACATCCACGGTGTTGCCCGCGAACACCTCGTAGGTCAGCGGCAAGCCCTCGGCGGTGACCACCAGGGCGATGACCAGCTGCTTGCAGTCGGGGCGGTGGTCGCGCGAGTAGCCCCGCCGGGCCTTGGGCACCCCTTCGGCCGAGCCCTCGAAGTAGGTGCTCGTCAGGTCGTAGAGGATGATGTCGAAGTCGGCGGCGAACAGGTCCTTCCATTTGGCGGCCAGGTGCGCTTCGAGGGCCTCCTTGTGTTCGACCAGGTGATCCAGGCAACGGTAGAGGCGGCTCAGTTCAGCGACTTTCGCGTCGCAGTCCAACAGCAGGTCCATGGAGGTCTGCGGGAACCATTTTTCGTGGACATACAGCTCGCTGCGCGGGCCTAACAGCCTGTTGACGCACAGCAGTTCCAGAACCTTCTCCCATGGCACTTCGCCGCGTTGCCCGCCGAGCCGCTCCCGCCAGAACCCGTCCAGTCCAAGCTGGCGCCACAGCCGGGTGGCCGCCCAGCAATCCCCGAAGCGCCGCGGCTGGCGCACCCGCAACGTCGAGAGCCGCACCTCGATGATGTCCTCGGCCGGGGGCGCGCCGCCTTCCCGATCGGTGAACAGCCGGCGCTGGAGCAGTTGGCCGTCGTCCTCGTTGATGACGTCCAAGGTGTGCTGCCAACTGCGTTCCTGGCGGGTGTTCAGTTCGCCCAGGTGCAGGATCTGGCGCTGGAGCGTGCGCCCGCCATGCACCCGCAGGCTCTCGCACACCGAGTAGTAGACGTGATCCTTGCCGTCCTTGCGCCGCACCCGTCGTTTGAGGAACATTCCCGATTGAACCACGCCCCCGCAGGCCGGATCAACCGGGTAGGTCGGCCCACAGGGGGGTGGCAAAGCCCGACCCCAGCAAATTCAAGGCCTCCAGCGCCGAAAAAAGTCAAATCAGGGCCGTTTCGGCGAAAAAGTGACGAAGTTGGGTTAGGGGCGTTTGCGCAACGGCTGCGGCCGGGGCCCGGGGTGCGGGCTGAGGATTCCCAAGGGGAGCGTTGCGCGCGGGCTCAGGGGGCGGCGGTGGCGGTTGGCACGCCGGCCTGATGGAGGCTGGCGAGGAACGCGGGGTTGGCGGCGGCGTCGGTGACGAGCAGGGACAGGCGGCCGGTCGGGGCGAAGAAGAACGACGACTTGACGCCGAGTTTCGAGTGGTCGGCGAGCAGCACGGCTTCGGCGGCGCACGGGATGACGCGTTCCTTGAAGTGGGCCTGGCGGGCGTTGGACTCGCTGACGCCGCGGGCGAGGTCGAGGCCGTTGCCGGAGAAGAACATGCGGTCGACGTGGTAGCGGCGCAGGGCGTCCTCGGCCAGCGGGCCGATGTAGGAGCGGGACGGCGGGTCGTAGTGGCCGCCGATGCAGACCAGGTCGAGGTCGGTGCGATGCTCGAGGGCGGTGAAGACGTTGTGGGCGTTGGTCAGGATCGTCAGCGGCACCGCGGGCAGGAACTCGCACAGGGTCAGGACCGTGGAGGAGGCGTCGAGGAACAGGGTCTCGCCGGCCTGCACCCGCCGCGCCGCCAGGCGGGCGATGGCGCGCTTCTCCCCGCGCCGCACCAGCTGCCGCTCGGACCACGGCAACTCGTCGCGGGCCCGGGCCGGGCGGGTCACCCCGCCATGCACCCGCACCAGCCGGCCCTCGCCCTCGAGCTGCTCGAAGTCCTTGCGCACCGTCTCGTCGGTCACCCCAAGCAGCGCGGCGACCTCCACGGTGCGCAGCGAGCCGGACTCGGCCAGCAGGGAGAGGATCCGGAGGCGGCGGTCGGTGGCGAGCACGGGCTGCGGCGACGAACCGGCCCGCCCAAGCCGCCGGAGCGCGGGGCGCACGGCGGGGCGGGGGGCCGGGAGTTGGTTTTTCTTGGGAACTTTGGGAAATTATTGGTTTTGGGTTGACATGTCAACCCGATTTCGCGACACTCCGCGCCGTCAATGGCAGTCACGGTCGAGAGCCCGGTTCCGCGGGCGGTGGTCGAGCACCTGGTGCGGGAGGGCGTCTATCGGCGGATGGGGCTCGGGTTGCCGCGCTCGGCGCAGGCGCCGCACGCGCTGGTGGTCAACGTCAGCGCGCGCCACTGCCACCTCTCGCCGGCGTCGGTCGAGCGGCTGTTCGGGCCGGGGCGGACGCTGACGCCGCTGAAGCCGCTCTATCAGGAGGGGGCGTTCGCGGCGCGGGAGACGCTCACGCTGATCGGGCCGCGCAGCCGGGTGATCTCGAACCTGCGGATCCTGGGGCCGTGCCGCGACTTCGACCAGGTCGAGCTGGCGTACACCGACGCGGTGACGCTGGGCTTCGAGGTGCCGGTGCGGCTGAGCGGGGACATCGCGGGCACGCCGGGGTGCATGCTGATGGGGCCGAACGGCTACCTCGAGCTGGCCCAGGGGGTGATCCGCGCGGCGCCGCACGTCCACATGCACCCGGACGACGCCGCGTGGTTCGGGGTCAAGCACCAGGACGTGATGCGGATGCGGGTCGACGGCCCGCTGCGGATGACGTTCGACCGGATCGTGGTGCGGGTCGCGCCCACGTCGCGGCTGGAGGTGCACATCGACACCGACGAGGGGAACGCGTGCGGCCTGCGGGCGGACACGTTCTGCGAACTGCTGGTTTGACCCGCGGCTGGGAAGCGGGAAACGGAACACGGAACACGGAACACGAGCAAACCTCCATGAACACAGCACTGGGAATGATCGAAACGAAGGGCTACGCCGGGAGCGTCGAGGCCACCGACGCGATGGTGAAGGCGGCCGGCGTGGAGCTGGTCAAGCAGGTGCAGATCGGCGGCGGCTACTTGACCGTGCTGGTCCGGGGCGACGTCGGCAGCGTGAAGGCGGCGGTGGATGCCGGCGCCGAGGCGGCCGGGCGCGTCGGCGAGCTGGTTGCCGCGCACGTGATTGCGCGGCCGCACCCGGAGCTGCTGGGGCAGTTCGGGCTCGGCTGAGCGGCCAGCAGTCAGCAGTCAGCAGTCATATGGAAAAAACAGCCCGTTCTCTGGAGCCCGCAGGGCGAAGGAGGGCCCGCTTGAAACTTGAAACTTGAAACTCACACCACCATGGCAAAGCAAGCACTCGGCATCCTTGAAACCAAGGGACTGGCGGCGCTGATCGAAGGCTCGGACGCGGCGATCAAGGCCGCCGACATCCGGCTGGTCGGCTGGGAGAAGATCGGCGGGGGGCTGGTCACCGCGTTCTTCAGCGGCGACGTGGCGGCGGTCAAGGCGGGGCTCGACGCCGGGGCGGCCGCGGCCGGCCAGGTCGGCGCCGTCTCCTCGGTCCAGGTCATCCCGCGCCCGCACGACGAGCTGGGGAAGCTGGGGGGGTGGCTCGGGTGAGGGGGAGGCATCGGTCCCTGGACATCGGGGAGAAGCGGCGTCCCGCGCGCAGCGCCTGCCGTTCCCGATGGCCAGCGAGCCGGTGACGCACCCGTCGATTCCTTCCAACGGCTGAAGCTGTCGCCCACCGCTGACCGCACCATGCTCATCCTCGTCGCCAACCTCGGTTCGACGTCCTACAAGTACCGGCTGTTCCGGATGGGGGAGGCGGGCGGGGAGCTGTTGGCGGCGGGCGGTCAGGAGCGGGTGGCCGACCACGGGGCGGCGATTGCGGACTCGCTGGCGGCGCTCGAGCGCGACGGGGTGGTCGGCTCGCGCGACGAGATCGGGGCGGTGGGGTTCAAGGCGGTGCTGGGCCGCGGGCTGACCGGCTGCGTCGAGGACGACGGGCGGGTGCTGGCGGCGCTCGAGGGGTTCGCGGCGGTGGCGCCGGCGCACAACCCGGCGTATGCGGCCGGGATCCGGCAGTTCGCCCGGCTGCTGCCGCGGGCGCGCCGGGTGGCGCTGTTCGAGACCGCGTTCTATCAGTGGGTGCCGGGGGCGGCGGCGCGCTACGCGGTGCCGCAGGCGTGGCACGACGCCGGGATCCGGCGCCACGGGTTCCACGGCGCGAGCCACAAGTTCGTCGCCGAGCGCTCCGCGGAGCTGTGCGGGCGCCCGGACGTGGCGCAGGCGGTGCGCCGGCTCTATCAGGACGGCCCGGGCCGGTTCGGGGGGCGCCCGCCGCTGCGGGTGGTCTCGTGCCACCTCGGGGGCAGCTCCTCGGTGACCGGCATCCGCGACGGGGTGGCGGTCGGCTGCAGCCTCGGGTTCTCGCCGCAGAGCGGGCTGCCGCAGAACAACCGGGTGGGCGACCTCGACTCGGGCGCGCTGCCGTTCGCGATGCGCGCGCTCGGGCTGTCGCTCGAGGAGGCCGAGCGGCAGCTGGTGCAGGAGGCCGGGCTGCTCGGCGTGTCCGGGGTGAGCAACGACATCCGCGACATCGGCGCGGCGGCGGCCGCGGGCAACCGGCGGGCGCAGGCGGCGCTCGACCTGCTGGTCCACTCGATCCGCCACTGGGCCGGGGCGTTCCTGGTCGGGCTGGGGGGGCTCGACGCGCTGGTGTTCACCGGCGGCATCGGCGAGCACCGGGCGGAGATCCGGGCGCGGGTGTGCGCCGGACTGGAGCCCTTCGGGGTGCGGCTGGACGCCGCCCGCAACGCGGCCTGCGACGGCGGCGAGGCGGAGCTCGGCGTCCCCGGCGCCGCCGCCCGCATCCTCGTCATCCCCGCCAACGAGGAGCTCGTCCTGGCGCGCGAGGTCTATCGGAAAATCAGCGGCGGCTAGCCGCACGGAGCCAACCAACAACCAACCAACACCATGGCAAAGCAAGCAGTCGGAATCCTCGAAACCCGCGGCCTCGCGTGCCTCGTCGTCGGCGTCGACGCGATGCTCAAGGCCGCCAACGTGGAACTCAGCGGGCCGGTGCGCCAGGTCGGCAGCGCGCTGTGCAGCGCGGTGGTCAACGGCGACGTGGCCGCGGTCAAGGCGGCGATCGACGCCGGCGCCGGGGCCGCCGCGCAGGCCGGCGAGGTGGTCACCGCACACGTCATCGCGCGGCCGGACGACGCGATCGAGCCGGTGCTGCCGCAGCCGGCGCCCGCGGCGCGGACGCGCAAGTGAGGTTCTAACGGAACGACGCGATGTACCTGGCGGAAGTCATCGGGCAGGTGGTGGCGACCAGGAAGGACGAGCACATGACCGGGCGCAAGCTGCTGGTGGTGCGCCCGCGCCTGGTCGACCCGGACGAGCCGTCGCGGCTGCGCGACGGCGTCAACACGATCGTGGCGATCGACACGGTGGGCGCCGGCGAGGGTGAGCTGGTGATGTTCTGCCAGGGCAGCTCGGCGCGCCAGGCGACCGGACTGAAGGCGGTGCCGGTGGACGCGGCGGTGGTGGCGATCGTCGACCGGGTGGACGTGCTCGGGCGCGCGGTGTACCGGAGCAATGCGACATGAAGACGCTCGATCCTGAAGCGATCCGCGGGGTGGTGGAGGAGGTGCTGGCGCGGCTCGGGCCGGGGAAGCCGGCGGCCCCGGCGGCCCCGGCGGCCCCGGCCGCCCCATCCGCTCCATCCGCTCCATCCGCTCCATCCGTCGCGGCGGCGGGCGGTGGTGGGAGTGGTGGCCGGCACGGGGTGTTCGGCTGTCCGGACCGGGCGGCGGAGGCGGCGCACGAGGCGTTCCTGCGGCTCAAGAAGCTTGGGGTGGACGGCCGCCGCAAGGTGGTGGACATCGTCAAGTCGCTGTGCGTGGCCAACAGCGAGGGGTGGGGGAAGTATGAGCTGGACGAGACGCGGATCGGGCGGCTCGACCACAAGATCGAGAAGCTGCAGATCATCCGCCACGTGCCCGGGGTCGAGTGGTTGCGGCCGGACGCGCTGAGCGGCGACGCCGGGATCACGCTCGAGGAGTATGCGCCGTTCGGGGTGATCGGGGCGATCCTGCCGGTGACCCACTCGATCCCGACGCTGAGCGGCAACGTGGTCAACATGGTGGCGGCGGGCAACGCGGTGTTGTTCAACCCCCACCCCGGCGGGGCGCGCAGCGCGGCGCTGGCGGTGCGGGCGTACAACGAGGCGATCGAGCGCGAGGTGGGCATCGACAACCTCGTGTGCACGGTGGCCGAGCCGACGCTCGAGAGCTTCGGCCAGCTGTGCCGCAACCCGCTGGTGCCGCTGCTGGCGGTCACCGGCGGGCCGGGGGTGGTCAAGGCCGCGATGCAGTCGGGCAAGCGGGCGATCTGCGCCGGCCCGGGCAACCCGGTGGTGGTGGTCGACGAGACCGCCAACCTGGCCAAGGCGGCCAAGCACGTCGTCCAGGGGGCGGCCTACGACAACAACCTGCTGTGCGTCGGTGAGAAGGCGGTGTTCGTGCTGGCGGCGGTGTTCGACCGCTTCATGGACGAGCTGGGGCAGGCCGGGGCGGTGCGGCTCGACGCGCGCGCGCTCGAGCGGCTGGCGGCCGCGGCGTTCGCGCCGGCCAAGGGCGAGGGCGCGCACCCGGTGGTCAACCGCGAGCTGATCGGCAAGGACCCCGGGGTGTTGGCGCGCCACGCGGGAACGGGCATCCCGGCGGGCACCCAGCTGCTGTTTGCGGAGACCGGGGCCGACCACGCGTTCGTGCAGGCCGAGCAGATGATGCCGATGCTGCCGGTGGTGCGGGTGCCCGACTTCGAGACTGCGGTGCGCGAGGCCAGGCGGGCCGAGCACGGGTTCCGCCACTCGGCGATCCTGCACTCGATGAACGTCGAGCACATGACCTTCATGGGCAGGGAGATGGACACCACGATCTTCATCAAGAACGGCCCCTGCGTCGCCGGCCTCGGGCTCGGCGGCGAGGGCTACCTGTCGTACTCGATCGCCACCACCACCGGCGAGGGGGTCACCACCCCGAAGACGTTCACGCGCATCCGCCGCTGCGTGATGGTCGAGAACCTGCGCATCGTCTGAGCGACCATGATCCCCGCCCGAGTCGTAGGCCACGCGGTCAGCAGCCACTGCCACCCCTCGCTGCGCGGCTGCCGGCTGCTGGTGTGCCAGCCGTTGGACGGCGCCGGGGCGCCGGCCGGCGAGCCGATGATCGCGATCGACACCCTCGGCGCGGGCCTGCACTCGAAGGTCTTCGTCAGCACCGACGGGATCGGCGCCCGCCAACTCGTCGGCGACCCGAAGTCGCCGCTCCGCAACTTCGTCCAGGGGATCGTCGACGGTTGAGGGTCATGGAGGCGGAAACCACGGATTTCACGGATTTCACGGAGATGTCGGGATGGCTTTGATTGATCCAGGTGGCGGGGAGAACGAGGTGGCCGAGGTGGTGATCGGGTGTGCCATGGCGGTGCATTCCGAGTTGCGGCCGGGCTTGGACGAGAAGCTGTACGAGAATGCGCTGTGCATCGAGTTGGTGGAGCGGGGCATCAGGTTCGAGCAACAGAAGGCCTACCCGGTCCACTATCGCGGCAGGTATGTCGGCCGGCTGGTGCCGGACCTGATCGTCGAGGACAAGATCATCGTCGACGCCAAGGTCGTCGAGGCGTTCTGCGATCAACACGTGGCGCAGATGATCGGCTACCTGCGCATCACCGGCCTGAAACTCGGGCTGCTCATCAACTTCAAGCACGCCTCGCTGAAGGTGAAGCGCGTGCTGGCTACCAGCCAGTCCGTCGAATCCGTGTAATCCGCGGTCAATCCGCTCGTCTTTCCGTCATGCGCATCGGACATGTCATCGGCAGGGTCACCCTGAGCCACTTCGACGCCGCGCTGAAGGGCGGCCGCTGGCTGATCGTGCACCCGGTCGAGCCGGCCGAGCTGAACACCGCGTGCGCGCGGCGCCCGGCGCTCGGGCCCGGCTACGGGCCGGTGGTCTACGACAACCTGGGCGCGGGGGAGGGCGACATCGTCGGCTACGTCGAGGGCACCGAGGCGACCGTGCCGTTCGACTCCGACATCCCGATCGACGCGCTGTGCGTGGCGATCCTCGAATCCCTGCACCACGAGCCGCCGGAACGCGGCGGCCAATGAACCACCGATGGCACGGTCCAACATGAACAAGAAAGTCTACACCGGGGCGGATGTGGAGGCGTTGCTCAAGAGCGGGCGGGGGGTCGGAGAGATCCCGCCCGACGCGGTGCTCACGCCGTCGGCCCGCGACCTGATCCGCGAGGCCCAGGGCGGGCCGGCCGCGGCCGCCGGTGCCGGCAGCGGCGCCGGTAGCGCCGAGCCGATGGTGCCGGATCACGAGTTCCACTGGCAGCCGGGCCGCGACCCCAAGTCGGCGCGCGAGATCGAGGCGTTCTTCCACTCGCCGGCGATCAACGAGCTCAAGCACCGGATGGTCGACATCGGCCGCCGGATGTGGGCGCGCGAACACACCGACGGCAACGGCGGCAACCTCACGATCCGGGTCGGCGACAACCTGGTGCTGTGCACGCCCACCCTGGTCTCCAAGGGCTTCATGACCCCCGAGCACATGTGCCTGGTCGACATGGAGGGGCGGCAGCTGGCCGGCCGGTTCAAGCGCACCAGCGAGTGCGTCACCCACCTGGCGATCATGAAGCGCCAGCCCAAGGCCAAGGCGTGCTGCCACGCGCACCCGCCGCACGGCACGGCGTTCGCCGTGGCCGGCGTGCAGCCCCCGACGTGCATGATCCCCGAGGCCGAGGTGTTCCTCGGCCAGATCGGCATCGCCGCCTACCGCACCCCGGGCACCCCGGCCAACGCCGAGGTCGTCGGCGCCGCCGCCGTCGACCACATGGCCGTGCTGATGGTCAACCACGGCGTCATCACCTGGGGCAAGGACATCGAGGACGCCTACTGGAAAATGGAAAACGTGGAGGCCTACTGCAAGACGGTGTGGGTGGCCTCCCAACTCAACGGCGGCAGGCTGCAGACGATCACCGGCGGCCAGGCCAAGGAACTCATCGCCCTGCGCGCAAGCCTCGGCATGGACGACAAGCGCAAGGGCTGGCAGGAATGCCAGCTGTGCGACAACTCGGAGTTCCACCCCGGCACCGTGTGCCAGGTCGCCGCCCCAGCCCAGCCCACCCAAAACCCCACCCTCGACCCCCAGGCCGAACAACTCGTCCAACAGGTCACCAACGCCGTCCTCGCCGCCATCCACGCCACGCCCGACCGCCAGTGACCCGCCCCCGCCCGCTCCACGCCGCCCACCAACCCCACAACCCGGTCACCATGCCCCCAATCCGCACCCGCCCCACCCACACCCCGCCAGCCACCGGCGGGAAACGCGCGGAACGTGCGATTCAAACTTTCGTTTGACTTGGCGGCCACGCTCGGGCAAAGCAGCGGCGCGCCATCGCCCGGCTCGCCGGGTGCCGGGGGCGCGGTGGGGCGCGCCGGCCGGCGGGCCCCGGATCGCAAGCCATGGACTCGAACAGGTTGTCAGCGGACTCCCGCATGAGGCGGGCGCGGGTGAACTGGTGGCGGTGGCTGCCGGTGCATGCGGTGCTGGTGGTGTGCGCCTGCAAGCGGGGCGCGGAGGGGCCGGCGCAGCAGCAGCTGGTGCCGGAGGTGACCACGCTGACGGTGACCGAGCAGCGGGTGGTGCTGACGACCGAACTGTCCGGGCGGACCTCGGCGTTCCGGATCGCGGAGGTGCGGCCGCAGGTCAACGGGCTGATCCAGAAGCGGCTGTTCACCGAGGGCAGCGACGTCAAGGAGGGGGACGCGCTCTATCAGATCGACCCGGCGCCGTTCCAGGCGGCGCTGGACACCGCGGAGGCGGCGCTGGCGCGGGCGGAGGCCAACCTCGGCGCGGCCAAGACCCGGGCGGGCCGCTACAAGGAGGCGCTGGCCGACCGCGCGGTGAGCCGCCAGGACTACGACGACGCGGTGTCGGCGCTGGCGCAGGCGGAGGCCGAGGTGCGCTACCACCAGGCGACGGTGGAGAGCGCCCGGATCAACCTCGGCTACGCCAAGGTCACGTCGCCGATCCCCGGGCGGATCGGCGCCTCGTCGGTCACCGACGGGGCGATCGTGATCGCCTATCAGCCGGCGCCGCTGGCCACCGTGCAGCAGCTCGACCCGATCTACGTCGACGTGCGGCAGTCGGCCACCCAGCTGCTGCGGCTGCAGGGGAAGCTGGGCCAGGGGCAGATCAAGCGCGACGGCGAGGGCTTCAACCAGGTGCAGCTGATCCTGCCCGACGGCACGCCCTATCCGCACCAGGGGACGCTGCAGTTCCGGGACGTGTCGGTGGACCCGACGACCGGGATGGTGACCCTGCGGATGGTGTTCCCCAACCCGGACAAGGTGCTGCTGCCGAGCATGTTCGTGCGTGCGGTGGTGCGGGAAGGCATCAACGAACGCGCGATCCTGATCCCGCAGCAGACGGTGTCGCGCACGCCCAAGGGCGAGCCGCTGACCATGGTCGTCGACGATAAGGGCAACGTGCGGCAACAGCTGCTGACCCTCGACCGGACGATCGGCAACCAGTGGCTGGTGGCCGACGGCCTCAAGCCCGGCGAGCGGATCATCGTCGAGGGGATCCAGAAAGTGCGGCCGGGCACCCCGGTCAAGGAGGTCCCCGCCACGCAGGCCGCCGCACAGGCACAGCCAGGCCAGGCACCGGAGGCGGGAACGGCCCCGGAGGCAGGCCAGGCCCCGGAGGCGGGCAAGGCCCCGGAGGCGGGCAAGGCCCCGGAGGCGGGCAAGGCCCCGGAGGCGGGCAAGGCCCCGGAGGCGGGCAAGGCCCCGGAGGCGGGCGGGGCGCCACCAGCGGGTCAGGCGCCGGTGGCGCCGGCGGGGGCTTCGGGCGGGGCTGATTGAGAAGGGCGGCGCGATGTTATCCAGGTTTTTCCTCGGGCGGCCGGTGTTTGCGTGGGTGATCGCCATCATCCTGATGGTGGCGGGCCTGCTGGCGATCTACATGCTGCCGATCTCGCAGTATCCGCCGATCGCGCCGCCGTCGATCGCGATCACCGCGGTCTATCCGGGCGCCTCGGCCGAGACCACCGAGAACAGCGTCACCCAGATCATCGAGCAGAAGATGACCGGGTTCGACAAGCTGTTGTACCTGTCGTCCACCAGCGACTCTGCGGGGATGGCGCGGATCGAGCTGACGTTTGCGCCGGGGACCGACCCGGACCTGGCGTGGGCGCAGGTGCAGAACAAGCTGCAGCTGGCGATGGCCAGCCTGCCGGAGGTGGTGCAGCGCCAGGGGGTGATGGTCAACAAGAGCACCCGCAACTGGCTGCTGATCGTGGGGCTGGTCTCGGAGGACGGGAGCATGAGCGGCTTCGACCTCCAGGACTACGCGAAGTCCAACCTGGAGCGGGTGCTCTCGCGGGTGCCCGGGGTGGGGGAGGTGGAGATCTTCGGCGGGCAGTACGCGATGCGGGTGTGGTACGACCCCGACAAGCTCAACGAGTACGGGATGACGATCGCGGACGTGGTCACCGCGATGCTCGCCTACAACGTCGAGGTCTCCGCCGGGCAGCTGGGCGGGGCGCCGGCCGTCGAGGGCCAGCGCCTCAACGCGTCGATCATCGTCCAGACCATGCTGCGGACGCCCGAGGAGTTCGCCGAGATCCCGCTGCGCACCAACCCGGACGGCTCGGTGGTGCGGGTCAGCGACATCGGGCGCGTCGAGCTGGGCGCCGAGAACTACGACATCGAGGCCTACTACAACGGCATGCCCTCCTCGGGCATGGCGATCCGGCAGGCGGCGGGCGCCAACGCGCTGGAGACGGCGGACAACGTGCGGGCGAAGATGCGGGAGATGAGCGAGTACTTCCCGCCGGGGATGAAGGTCGTCTATCCGTACGACACCACGCCGTTCGTGCGGGTGGCGATCAACGAGGTGGTCAAGACCCTGGTCGAGGCGGTGGTCCTGGTGTTCCTGGTGATGTTCCTGTTCCTCGGGAACATCCGCGCCACGCTGATCCCGACGATCGCGGTGCCGGTGGTGCTGCTCGGCACCTTCGCCATCCTGGCGCTGTTCGGGTTCTCGATCAACATGCTGACGATGTTCGCCATGGTGCTGGCGATCGGGCTGCTGGTCGACGACGCGATCGTGGTGGTCGAGAACGTCGAGCGGATCATGGGCGAGGAGGGGATCCCGCCGCTGGAGGCGACGCGCAAGTCGATGGACCAGATCACCCCGGCGCTGATCGGCATCGGGCTGGTGCTCTCGGCGGTGTTCGGGCCGATGGCGTTCTTCCCGGGCTCCACCGGGGTCATCTACCGGCAGTTCTCGATCACCATCATCGCCGCGATGCTGCTCTCGGTGGTGGTGGCCCTGGTGCTCACGCCGGTGCTGTGCGCCGCGCTGCTCAAGCCGGTGGCCAAGGGGCACGAGGCGGCGGAGGGCGGCAGCCGGCTGCTGCGCCCGTTCTTCGTGTGGTTCGACGGCCTGTTCTTCCGCGGGCGCGACCTCTACGTGGCGGTGGTGGGGCACTCGCTGGCGAGGAAGGGCCGCTACCTGCTGTTGTTCCTGCTGATCGTGGCCGGGCTGGGCTGGCTGTTCCTGCGCATGCCGACCGCCTACCTGCCGGACGAGGACCAGGGGGTGATGATGACCCAGGTGCTGCTGCCGGCCAACTCGACGATCGAGCAGACCAAGGAGGTGCTGGCGGGGATCCGGGCCGACTTCATGGCGCACGAGCAGGAGGCCGTCGAGTCGGTGTTCACGATCTCGGGCGTCGGATTGTCCGGGCGCGGCCAGAACGCCGGCATGGCGATGATCAAGCTCAGGGACTGGGAGGAGCGCGACCGGCCGGACCTGAAGGCCGGGCCGGTGGCGCAGCGGGCGATGGCCCGGCTCTCGCAGGTCCGCAACGCGATGATCTTCGTCTTCTCGCCGCCCGCGGTGGTCGAGCTGGGCTCGGGCAAGGGGTTCGACTTCCAGCTGCTGGACCGCGGCGGGGTCGGCCACGCCAAGCTGATGGAGGCGCGCAACATGCTGCTCGGCATGGCGATGCGGGACGCGGCGTCGCCCGACCCGGTGCTGACCAAGGTGCGGCCCAACGGGTTCGAGGACGTGCCCGAGTACCGGGTGGACGTCGACTGGGACCGGGCGGGCGCGCTGGGGGTGCCGATCAGCGCGATCCACAGCACGATCGCGGTGGCGTTCGGCGGCGGTTACGTGAACGACTTCATCCAGGGCGGGCGGGTCAAGCGGGTCTACATCCAGGCGGACCAGGGCCACCGGATGCTGCCCGAGGACCTGGAGAAGTACTACGTGCGCAACAGCGAGGGCAAGATGGTGCCGTATGCCTCGTTTGCCACCGGCTACTGGACGTCGGGCTCGCCCCGGCTCGAGCGCTTCAACGGGTTCCCGGCGATGAACATCATCGGCGAGCCGGCGCCGGGGCGCTCCTCGGGCGAGGCGATGCGCACGATGGAGGGGTTCGTCAAGCAGCTCCCGCAGGGGATCGGCTTCGACTGGACCGGGCTTTCCTATCAGGAGCGGCAGGCCGGCGGCCAGCAGGGGCCGATCTACGCGTTCTCGGTGCTGGTGATCTTCCTGTGCCTGGCCGCCCTCTACGAGAGCTGGCCGATCCCGGTCTCGATCCTGCTGGCGCTGCCGCTGGGCGTGATCGGCGGGGTGATCGCGTCGACCTGGCGGGACCTGCCCAACGACGTCTACTTCCAGATCGGCCTGCTGACGACCCTTGGCCTGACGACCAAGAACGCGATCCTGATCGTGCAGTTCGCCACCGCCCGGGTGGAGGACGGGATGGGGTTGGTGGAGGCCACGCTGGAGGCCGCCAGGCTGCGGCTGCGGCCGATCGTGATGACCTCGCTGGCGTTCGGGTTCGGCGTGTTGCCGCTGGCGCTGGCCAAGGGGGCCGGGGCCGGCGCGCAGGTCGCGATCGGCACCGCGGTGATCGGCGGGGTGGTCACCTCCACCTTCCTGGTGACCGTCTTCTCGCCGCTGTTCTACGTGATGATCGAGCGGACCTTCGGCAAGACCGCGCGGCGGCGTGCGGCCGCCCGGGCCGCCCGGGCCGCCGAGTGAGCGGGTTCCCAACCCAACTCGACATCCACCAGCACGATCTCGCGGCGGTGTGCGAGGATCTGCCAGAGAGTCAGCGCCGGGGCTGCCGGGGACTGTCCCCACCCCGCGGGGCTGCCGGGGCCTGTCCCCACCCCGCGGTCCCCATCCCGCGCGCTGCGGCGATTTCGTATACGTATACGAAGTCGCTGCACCCGACCCTTTTCCCCCGTCCAACCGACCACCCCGCCTCCGGCCCGGCCGTTCCACAATTTCGTATACGTATACGAAGTTGTTGTTCTCCGGATCCTCGCGGCCGCCGGGGCCTGTCACCGGCAGCACAAGTGCCGAAGTCGGGCCAAACAGATGCAAGCCGGCGGCTGACCTGTGGGCTCCTGCGGGGCGTGGGAGGGGTCAGCGTGGGGAGACGCGCAGGCGCATGAAGCGGCGCGGGGAGGAGGCGGCCGGGGTGAGGTCGCTGACGACGAGTGAGGCGGGGTCATCGACCTCGGTGAGGACGTCGGTGCCCTCGGTGGAGAGCCAGGTGGCGAGGTCGCCGGAGACCTCGACCAGATAGTCGACGTCGGTGGCGGCGGGGTTGCGCTGGACGGACAGGCGGAGGTGGCCGTCGGCGGTGTCGAGGGTGAGCCTGGCGGCGGTGGGGGAGGGGGCCGTGGGGTCGAGGCCGAGGGCGTATTCCAACAGGTTGGCGGCGCCGTCGGCGTCGGGGTCGGCGGTGTCGGCGGCGGGGCCGGCGTTGGCGGTGGTGGCGAAGTGCTGCAGGCGCCACGTTTCGATCGGGGTGAGCAGGGACACGACGGCCAGGGTGCCGTCGACGGCCAGGCTGGTGGTGTCCCACTCCAGGCCGTCGGGCAGGGTGGGCAGGTCGAGGGTGGCGAAGGCGCCCGAGAAGGCGGCGGCCGAGAACAGGGTGAAGCGGTCGCCGGCGGCGAGCGGGTCGCCGGTGGCGGTGACCGTTAGCGTGCCGCCGCAGGCCAGGGTGGTTGCGCCCGCGAGGCGGTCGGCGGCCAGGGTGGCGCCGGACTTGGCGACCTCCATCGCCGCGGTGCCGGCGAGGGTGACGGCGCCGTTGGACGTCAGGGTGCCGATGCCGCCGGCGCCCGGTGCCAGCGTGCCGTCGACGGCCAGCGTGCCGGCGATGGTTCCGGTGCCGGCGAGGGTGGCGCCGGCGGCGACGGCCACGGGGCCGGATCCGGTGGCCGAGCCGGAGGTGTTGGCTGCCACCAGGGTGCCTGCGCCGACGCTGGTGCCGCCGCGGTAGCTGTTAGTCCCGGCGAGGGTGAGGATGCCGTCGCCGGTCTTGACCAGGGTGCCGACCGAGGAATCCATGTTGTCGGCGATGGTGGAGGAGATCGTCAGGTCGGAGGGCGGGGCGGCGGGGCCGCGGGTGACGTGGAGCGGGAGGTCGCCGGTCTTCTGGATCGTGATTTGAATTGCGCTGACGTTGGCGGCGTTGCCGGCGGCGTCGGAGGTGGCGGTGATTCCCGCGCCGCGGTTGAACGAGTAGTTGCCGGATGCGTCGCCTGCGCCGGTGGAGGTGAGCGTGCCGCCGGTCATGGTGACGGTGTTGCGCAGCGTGCTGCGGACGCCGGACACGCTTTGGGTGACGGTGCCGCCGTTGATGACGAGGGCCTGGGTGCCCTCGGTGTAGCCGACGGCGTCGAGGACCGGGAGGTCGAGGGTGGCGCCGGGGTTGATGATGATGGCGGGGGTGCCGGAGAGGGAGCCCGCGCGGGTGTTGGCGACCTCGAGGCGGAGCGTGCCGGCGTTGACGGTGGTGGTGCCGGCGAAGGTGGCGGCGGTGGTGATGGCGAGGGTGCCGGTGTTCGACTTGGCCAGCGCGCCGGTGCCGCTGATCGTGCCGGCCAGCACCTGGCCGGCGGTCGTGTTGATCCTCAGCAGCCCGTCGTTCGTGATGTCATCCGCGAACGCTCCGGCGCCCAACTGGCCGCCACCCCCGACCTCGAGCGTGCCTGCGGCGATCGTCGCGCCCCCGGTGAACGTGTTGGGGCCGGCGAGCACGAGGGTGCCCGGGCCGAGTTTGGCGAGCGGCTGGCTGCCGGCGAGCGCGCCGTTGAGCGTGAGCGTGCCGCCGGGCTGGGCGACGTTGACCGCGCCCGCGCCCGCGGCCAGCTCGACGTCGAGGTCGATGCTGTTAGTGAGCCCGCCGTTGTCGGTCAGGGCGCCGGTGAGCGCCACCGGGTTGCCGGTCAGGGTGAAGGCGGCGGTGTTGGCGGCGTCGAACGACAGCGACCGGAAGCTGGTGCCGGCGGGCAGGTCGTTGTGCGCCGTGGTGTCGGCGCCGGAGCCGAACACCAGGGCGTCGCCGGCGGCCGGCGCCACGTCGCCGTCCCAGTTGGCGGCGGTGCTCCAGAGCGGGCCGTCGCCCGGCACGCCGCTGTCCCAGGCGACGGTGCCGGTGGAGACGGTGAGCGTCACCCAGCCGCCGGCGGTGCCGAAGGTGTAGCTGGCGTTGTCGGCCGGGTTGGCGACGGCCAGCGCGGCGAGGCCGGCGCCCTGGATCGAGCCGGAGCAGCGGATCAGGTTGTAGGTCTGGCCGTCGACGAGGTTCGCGGGGTCGGTGGTGCCCGCGGCGTAGAGGTGGAACGAGCCGCCGTGGATCGCCAGCCCGTCGGCGGCCGAGACGACGACCTGGTCGTTGGCGCCGGCGCCGAACTCGAAATCCAACAGGCTGCCCGCGGCCAGGGTCAGCCGGGCGGCGGTGGTCGTGCCGACGCCGGGGGCGCCGGGTGCGAGGTGGCCGCCGTGGTTGACCGTCACCGTGCCGCCGCACGAGCCGGTGCCGCCGAGGGTGGCGCCCGAGTTCACCGCGACCGCGCCGGCGACGCCGGTGCCCGAGGGGTTGTTCACCAGCAGGGTGCCGGCGTCCACGGTGGTGGGGCCGGTGTAACTGTTGGAAGCGGCGAGGCTGAGGGTGCCGGCGCCGGTCTTGGCCAGTGCGCCGGCGCCGGGGTAGTCGTTGGAGCCGTCGCGCAGCGGGGCGGAGACGACGAGGTCCGGGGCGGTGGAGCCGGTGGTGTCGCCCACGTTGAAGGTGGTCGTGCGGTTGCCGCCGAGGTGGTTGGCGCTGGCGTTGCCGGTGGTGATCGCCGAGGCGCCGGTGCCGCCGACGGTGACCGTGCCGCCGATGAACTCATAGCCGTCGTAGTTGCCGCTGTCGGTGGACGACTGGGTGAGGGTGGCGCCGCTGTTGAGGGTCACGTTGCCGAGGATGTTGAAGCGGGTGGCGTTGAGCGTGCCGCCGTCGACCACCACCGTGGGGATCCCGCTCCATGCCTTGCCGCTGCCGCCGAACTGGTTGTTGGCGAGGAAGTTCATCGCCGCGCCGGCCGCCACGGTGACCGTGCGCGAGCCGTTCACCGCGCCGAGGTAGCCGTTGGTGCCGCCGCCGGCCGCGGTGCCGGTGGCGAGGGTTCCGGCGGAAATGGTCAGATTGCCGGTGAACGAGCTGGCGTTGTTGGAAAGGGTCAGCGTGGCGGTGCCGGCCTTGGCCAGCGCGCCGGGGCCGCTGATCACGCCGCCGCAGGTGGCGGTGGCGGACTGGTTGACGGTCAGGGTGCCGGCGGCGAGGGTCACGTTGCCGCCGGTGGTGCCGCCGCCGGAGAGCGGGCCGGTCGTTTCGCCGGCGCCGACGTGGAGCACCGTCCCGCCGGCGTTGGCCAGGCTCACGGGGCAGGCATCGGGGATGGCGGCGCCGCCGAGGGCCGCGAGCGTGCCGGCGTTGACCGCCAGCGTGCCGGCGAAGGTGTTGGGGCCGGACAGGGTGAGCGTGCCGGCGCCGGTCTTGACCAGCGAGATGTTGCCGCCGGTGTCCGTGATCGACCCGCCGAAGGTCCCGCCGGCGTCGTTGGCGCCGACGGTCAGGGTCACCGCCGCGGCCCCCGTGTTGTCCACCGTCCCCGCACCGGACAGCCCGTTGACGGTCTCGCTGCGGCCGCCGAGGTCGAGGGTCGCGCCCGCGGCCACGCCCACGTCGCCCTTGCCGGCGCCGTCGGGCAGCACGTTGGCGGCGCCCAGCCGGAGGGTGCCCGCGCCGACCGCGGTGGCCCCGCGGTAGCTGTTAGAACCGGCGAGCGTCGCGGTGCCGGTGCCCACCTTGGCGAGGGTGACGGCGCCGGCGCCGTTGTCGGCGATGGTGGCGCCGATCGTGGTGGTGGCGGAGCCGTGGCAGGCGACGATCACCTCGCCCGGGGCGTCGGCGGCGCCGCCGGCGGTGAGCGTGCCGCCGGTCAGGGCGAGTCCCTGCGAGGCGGCGTCGGCGGCGACGAACCCGGCCTGGGCGAGGCGCAGCGTGTTGCCGGCGCCGATGGCGACGGTGGCGGTGCCGCCGGTGCTGGTGTTGGTGAGGGTGGCGGCGTCGGTGGTCGCCGCGGCCAGCGTGATGTCGCCGACGGTGCCGGTGCCCTCGATGATGCGGACGTTGCGGGTGGCGTCGTTGGCGATCACCTTGGTGCCGGAGCTCAGGCGGGTGACGTCGGTGTGGCCGGTGTAGGCGACGACGTAGTTGCCGGCGTCCCTGGTGGCGAGCGCGCCGTTGACGGTGACGCCCGGCAGCAGGCCGTTGACCAGGGTGGTGGTGGTGGTGGCGATCCGTTCCGCGGCGAGGTCGAGGGTGGCGCCGGGGTCGCGGGTGATCGCGCCCATGGCGAGGACGGCGGTGCCCGAGGGGCGCGTGAGCGCCGACGCGGTGCCCGCGGCGAGGGTGGTCGAGGCGACGGCCTCGGCGTGGGAGCCGCCGGACAGGGCGAGGGTGCCGCCGCCGAGGGTGAGCACCGCGGCATCGGCGAGCTTGGTGGTGTTGCTGGCGGCGTAGTTGAGCACCAGGGTGCCGCCGTTGACGGTGGTGGCGCCGGCGTGGGAATTGGTGGCGGTTAGGGTGAGGGTGCCGGCATCCACCTGGATGGCGGCGGCGCCGGTGAACGGGGCGCCGAGGGTCAGTGCGCCCGGGCCGGTCTTGGTGACGAGGCCGCCGTTGGCGCCGCCGACCGACCCGCCGTTCGGGTTCCACGTCAGGGCGCCGGTGGGGTGGGCCACGTGGATCACCGCCGCGCCGTAGTCGAGCCACAGGCGGCGGCTGGTGGTTTCGCCGCCGGTGCCGGCGTAGGCGAACACCGCGCCGTTCTTGACGGCGAGGTAGCCGGTGTTGTCGGAGGTGTAGGTGCCGATGCCGCCGAGGGCGGCGACCGTCAGGCTGCCCCCGAGCACCTCGGTGCCGCCGCTGTAGGTGTTGGCGGCGGTCAGGGTGAGGTCGCGGTTGCCCTCCTTGTAGACCTTGTTGGAGCCGACGAGCTTCCCATTGAAGACCTGGTCGCCCGCGCCGTTGAACGCGAGCCCGTTGGACGAGGCGATCGTGGCGGTGCCGGTGTAGGCGGACGTGTCGCCGGTCAGGCGCACGCCCTGGCCGCTGGCGAGGCTCAGCGCGCCCGCACCCGACAACGGCCCGGCGACGTTCAGGCGCAGTCCGAAGCCCCAGTTGTTGCCGTCGATCGTGCTCGCCGCATCGACGCGGATCGGGTTGGAGACCGTGGACTGGGCGCCGCCGCCGTTGTGGGTGTAGCCGTTGCCGATGCGGCCGCCGTTGAGGATGATCGTCCTGGAGTCGGCCGGGTTCGAGAAGTCGCGCACGTCGAGCGTCGCGCCGCTGTTGAGCGTCAGCGAGCCCGGCCCGCCGGTGATCGTGCCGCTCATGTAGATGACCACGCCGTTGGTGGCCACCAGGTGCCCGGCGCCGATGTTGGCGCCGCCGTAGAAGTTGAAGCGGCTGGTGTTCAACGTCGCGGTGTGGCCGGCCGGGTTCAGGGCGCCGATTTCCCAGACCGTGCCCGACGCGCCGCCGATCGTGGCGTCGGCCGCGAGCGTGACCTGCCCGAGGCCGGACGTGCCGGAGCCGCTGTTGAAGAGGGCGGCCCGGCCCGCGACGCCCGTGCCGGCCAGCGTCACGCCGCCGAAGCTGTTGGGGGAGGCGCCCGCCACGTCGAAGGTGGCGCCGGGCTGGACGACCACCGTCGAGCCGGAGGCGCCAAGCGCGCCCGCCGCGCCGAGGCGCAGCGTGCCCGCCGCCACCGTGTGCACGCCGGTGTGGGTGCTGGTGCCGGCGAGGGTGAGGGTGCCGGCGCCGGACTTGGTCAGGTTCAGGCCGCGGCCGCCGGGCGACGACAAGGTTGAGGCCAGCACCGCGTCGGACGCCTGCCGGACGGACAGCGTGGCGCCGGCCGCGGTGGAGCTGTTAGCAAGGGCCGAGCCGGCGGCGCCGGCCAGCGTGCCGGTGGCGACGTCGTGCCCGCCGAGGTCGAGCGTGCCGCCGGGCAGCAGGGAGACGGGGGCGTAGGCGCCGAAGGCGGTGGCGGACGCGGCCCTGAGGGTGACGGTGCCGGAGCCGCCGGAGGTGATGATCGAGTCGTCGAAGCCGCGCACCGTCAGCGTGCCGGTGAACGAGTTGTCGCCGGCCAGGGTGACCGAGCCGCCGGTCATGTTGTGGCCGTCGATGGTGACCGTGCGGTTGCCGGAGAGGCTGGAGGCGACGGTCAGTGCGCCGTCGCCGCCGAAGCGGTAGCCGTTGGCCCCCGGGGTGAGGGAACCGGAGCAGGTGGCGGTTCCCTCGGCGCCGAGGTAGATCAGGTCGAGCCCGGCGGCGGCGAAGTCGAAGTCGCTCGGGTTGTCGGCGCCGTGCTCGACGGCGATCACGCCCTCGGACGGGGTGCTGACGCGCGCGAGGATGGCGTCGCCGACGCTGGTCAGGGTGGTGAGCGACGATCCGTAGCCGACGTCTAACAGCGCACTGCCGAGCGCGCGGGCGTCGGTGTAGCGCAGGTCGACGCCCTGGTTGACGGTGATGGTGCCGGAGAACGAGGTGGCGTTGTTGACGTTGGCGAGGATGACGACGCCGGAGTTGCAGCCGTTGCCGATGGTGAGGCCTTGGGAGCCGCTGAGGCGCAGGTTGACGGTGAGGGTGCCGCCGCCGCCGCCGAGTTTCCAGCCGCCGCCGGTCCACTGGGCGAGGTCGGTGGTGGTGTTCGGGTCGGTGCCGACCGTGACCGAGCCGAGCGCGCCGAGGAACAGGTTCGAGTAGCCTGCGCCGGTCATGTCCGGGGCGTTGTCCGGGTTGCCGCCGGTGGTGGCGAGGGCCAGGGTGCCGGTCGAGCCGGTGGCGATCCTGGCCTTCACGGTGGCGGCGGTCGTGTTGTCCACGGCGAGCGTGCCGGAGTTGCCGACCGTCCATCCGGCGGCGCCGGTGCCGAGCGCGCCGATGGCCGCGGCGCTGACGGTGCCGTTGTCGACCACGTTGTCATCGGCGAGGGTGTTGGCCGGGTTGGTCAGCCGCAAGGTGCCCGCACCGTCCTTGCGCAGGCAGCCGGTTCCGGTCAGGGCGCCGGGCACGGTGGCGGTGGTGCCGGCCGGGGTATCGGCGAGGAAGCGTGCGGTGGGCGAGTTGAGCAGGGCGTTGCCGGAGAACGAGTTGTCGGTGCCGGTCATCGCGAGGGTGCTGGTGCCGTTGGCGGTGAAGCCGGAGGCGACGTCGGCGTGGTGGTCGATGGTGAACCGCGCGCCGTCGGCGATCGTGACCGTGCCGGTGTTGAACGTGGCGCGCTTCCAGTCGTCGGGGTCGACGTAGCCGCCGGCGTGGAGGGTCGGGGTGCCGACGGCCCTGACCTCGCCGGAGGAGACCGACCAGGTGCCCTTGTTGGAGGCTTCCCCGGTGAGCGACCAGACCGACCCGGAGCCGCCGTTGTAAGCCACATTCAGCAGGCCGGCCGCGGCGGAGCCGTCGTCGGTGAAGCGGCCCAGGTAGGCCTGTGCGCCGGTGCCGGTGAAGGTGAAGGTGGAGGGGTCGTTGTCCCTGGTGTTGGCGATGTTGGCGTCGAGGTCGAGGTGGGTGATGTGGGTCCACGACGCGTCGTGGCCGTGGAGGTCGAGGCGGCCGCCGCGGTGGCCGAAGACCACGGTGGAGGAGCTTCCGTTAGAGCCGGCGATCTGGTTGGCGCCGACGAGCCGCACGGTGGTGTTCCGGTCGCCGTTGATCTTGACCTGCGACACCGCGTAGCCGCCGGAGCGGTTCAGCTCGGTGAGGCCGCCGCCGCCGGTGTTGAGCTTGGCCGGGTTGTTGCCGGTGCCGGCGACGACCAGCGTGCCGGCGCCGATCTTGCGCCACTCGTCGCCGGTCGCGCCGGTGAGCTGGGTGGTGACGGTGGCGCCGGGGCTGACGATCATGCCGGCGGAGTTGAGGCGCGCGCCGGCGAGGGTGTAGTTGGCGTTGAAGGTCATCGACCCGGCGCCGAGGTCGAGCGGGTTGGCGACGGTGATCGCGGCGCCGTCCCCGTCGAAGACGAGGTTCCTCGTGGCGTCCATCTGGGCGTCGGAGGCGGCGGTCGTGCCCGAGCCGTCGGCGGCCACGGTGGAGGTGGCGCCGCGCACGGCGTTGGGCAAACCGATGCAGGTGCCCACGGGGTTGCCGCCCTGATAGATGTTGCCCGCGCCGGTGGCGTCGACGTTCCAGGCGACCGCCCCGCCGCCGGCGTCGCCGACGGTTGAATTGCGGGCGGCGATGTTGGCCACCGCCCACTCGTTGCCGCCGCGCATCTGGTTGAGCGCGCCGAAGCCGGAGCCGCCGCCGGACTGGCCGGCGCCGATGTACTCGTAGCGCGCGGTGGTCGGGTTCCACAGCCACGACGGGCTGCCGCTGTCGCCGGCGCGGATGCCGATGTCGAGCGGCTGGGCGGCGTCGACCGGGGCATTGTAGTAGATGTAGCCGAAGCCGTCGGGGTCGGACACGCTCAGGTAGTTGTTGGTGAACTTGATCGTGCCGCCGGTCAGGTAGGCGTAGCCGCCGGCGATCGAGTACTCGGTCCCGTTGCCGGTGGCGTAGGTCTGGGTGCCGCCGCCGGCGCGGACGGCGTAGAGGGCGCCGGCGGCGTCGGGGTAGGTCGTCTGCGGGCCACCGTAGTTGGCGAGCAGGAAGTAGTCGGGCGCCTCGGCCTCGGTGACGATCTTGTTGAGCCGCGGCGCCGCGAAGTCGTAGCCGTTCGGCATGCGGTTGTAGTTGATGAAGTGGTAGCTGTCGCCGAACACGCCGCTGGCGCCGAAGCGGCCGGCGAAGTTGACGTCGGTGGCGTTGTTGTGGGCGACGGTGGCCATGAACGACGGGCTGCCCGCGAGCGCGCTCCAGCCGCCGTCCGCGGTGCTGTCGAGGTCCGGCATCACCGGGATGGTGCCGACCAGGGTTCCGTTCAGCCTGTGGACGGGCACGTTGGTGGCGCCGGGCTGATAGATGCCGCGGTTTTCGGCGAAGTCGCGGTAGGTCTGGACGCCGACGGCGGGGTCCATGATGCCCGCGCGGGCGGGGGTGGCGGCTGCGGCTGCGAGGAGGATCAGGGTCGGGGTGCGCACGCTGGGGATCGGTTGGGTTTGGCGCGGCGGGGAGACGCGGGGGCTGGATTGCGGGGTGGGCCGGTCAGCCGGTGGCGAACTGCGCGAGGAAGCGGACGTCGTTCTCGATCAGCAGCCGGATGTCCTTGATCCCCCAGCGGATCATGGCGAGGCGGTCGAGGCCCATGCCGAGGGCGAAGCCGGTGACGCGGGCGGGGTCGTAGGCGCGGTCGCCGCGGGCGGAGCAGACGGCCTCGAAGACGGCGGGGTCGACCATTCCGCAGCCGGCGACCTCGATCCAAGCGGGCTCGCGGCCCGGGAGGTGGAGGCGGACGTCGATCTCCAGCGAGGGCTCGGTGAAGGGGAAGAAGTGGGGGCGGAAGCGCAGTTCGGTGTCGGGGCCGAACAGTTCGTGGAAGAAGAACTCGAGGGTGCCCTTGAGGTCGGGCAGGGAGACGTCGGCGTCGACGCAGAGCGCCTCGAGCTGGTTGAAGACCGAGAGGTGAGTGGCGTCGATTTCGTCGCGGCGGTAGGCGGAGCCCGGGGCGATGATGCGGACCGGGGGCGGCTGGGCCTCCATGGTGCGGATCTGGACGGTGGAGGTGTGGGTGCGCAGCAGTTTTCCGGAATCGAAGAAGAAGGTGTCGGTTTCGTTGCGGGCGGGGTGTTCGGGGGGGGTGTTGAGGGCGTCGAAGCAGTGGAACTCGGTTTCGATCTCGGGTCCCTCGGCGAGGGCGAAGCCCATGCGGCGGAAGATGCCGATCGCCTCGTCGCGGATCAGGGTGAGCGGATGGAGCGAGCCGTGGTGGAGGCCGGCGGGCGGGAGCGTCGGGTCGATCCCGGCGAGGGCGGCGCGGTCGGCGGCGTCGCGCAGGGCGGCCTGCTTGTCCTCGAGGGCGGCGGTGATGGTGGTGCGGGCGGCGTTGAGGAGTTGGCCGAAGGCGGGCTTGTCGTCCTTGGGGACGTCCTTGATGGCGGCGGCGGCCAGGGTGAGCGAGCCCTTGCGTCCGAGCACGGCGACGCGGGCGTCGTCGAGCGAGCGCTCGTCGGCGGCGGCGGAGATGCGGGCGAGGGCGTCGGCCTGGATGGCGGCGATCGACTCGTTCATGGGAGGGCCGGGGATAGCGGGAATGGGGGCGGAGGTCAAAGCCGGATCGCGCGGGCGCGCGAGGGCGGTTCCGGGCGGGCCGGGCGGGGCCGGGCGGTTGGCGGCGGGGTGGGGGGGAGGGGTCAGTAGACCTCGACCGGCGAGCGTTTGCCGTCTTCGGGGCTGCGCTTGGCGGCCTCCTCCTCGCCGAGGGTGGCGACCCGCAGGTTCCAGACTGCGGCGTCGAGGCGGCGGTGCTCGGCCTCGGAGAACGGGGCCGGCGGGGCGAGCCGCTGCTTGAAGCGGGCGATCCGCTCGAGTGCGGGATCGAGGGTGGGGGCGGGCAACGACTCGAGCACTGCGAGTGCCTGTTCGGCGGCCTCGAGGCGGTGGCAGATCATGACCAGGTCGTTGCCGGCGAGGACGGCGCGGCGGATGGTTTCCTCCCAGCCGAAGGTGTTGAGGATGGCGCCCATGTCGAGGTCGTCGGTCATCACCAGCCCGCCGAACGCGAGTTCGGCGCGCAGGCAGTCGCGGATCACGCGGGGCGAGAGCGAGGCCGGGACGACGGCGTCGTCGAAGCACGGGTAGTGGGCGTGGCCGACCATGATGCTGTCGACGCGGGAGGCGAAGGTGCGGAACACGGCCAGCTCGCAGGCGTCGAGGTCGGCGCGGGAACGGCGGATGGTGGGCAGCTCGTGGTGGGGATCGAGGCCGGCGAAGGTGTAGCCCGGGAAGTGCTTGCCGCAGGACAGGATGCCCTCGGCGGCGAGCGCGCCGCGGAAGGCCTCGGCGTTGGCGGTGACCTCCTCGACGCTGCCGCCGTAGCAGCGGCCGCGCAGCGAGTTGTCGGCGTCGGGGTCGAGCCCGAGGTCGAGCACCGGGCAGAGGTCGAGGTTGAAGCCGAACAGGCGCAGCAGGGCGCCGGTGAGCGTGCCGTGGCGGCGGATGAGCGCGGGGTCGGCGCGGTGGCGGAGCTGATGGGCGCTCGGTGGCTCGTGGCCGATCAGGCGCAGCCGGGAGACGCGCCCGCCTTCCTGGTCGATGGTGATCAGCGGCTCGGCCGGGCCGAGGCCGCGCAGGTCGTCGGTCAGGCGGCGCAGCTGCGGCGCGGTGGCGATGTTGCGCCCGAACAGGATGAACCCGCCGGGCTGCAGGCGGCGCAGGCGCTCGGCGGTCTGGGTGTCGAGTTCCGTTCCGGGCACGCCGACCAGGAGGAGTTGGTGCGGGGTCATCGCGCGGGCGAGCATGTCGCGGCCGGCCGGGGCTGCAACCACGAACGGCGGCGAAAACGATTGCTGGAACGGCGGGGCCGCCGTCGTATGCGTGCCATGCACCGCCTGTTGTTCCTCCTTCCGGCGGCGGTGGTGGCCGCCGGCGCCGCGCCGTCGCTCGAGATCCGCATGCCCGCGCCCGCGAGGACGTGGGCGAGCGAGGCGCTGCCGGTCGGCAACGGCCGGCTCGGCGCGATGATCTTCGGCGAGCCGGACCGCGAGCGGATCCAGTTCAACGTCGACTCGCTGTGGACCGGCGGCGCGAACGAGTCGGGCGGCTACGACATCGGGGAGTTCGGGGCCTATCAGAACTTCGGCGACCTGCTGATCGAGAGCGGCGGGGAGGCCGCGCCGGCGGCCGGCTACGCGCGCGTCCTCGACCTTGCCACCGGCATCCACACCGTGCGCTGGCAGCGCGGCGGGGTGACGTACACCCGCGAGGCGTTCGCCAGCCACCCCCACCAGGTGATCGCGGTGCGGTTCACCGCCGACCAGCCGGCCCGGCCGTCGGGGCGGCTGCGGCTGGCCGGCGCGCACGGCGAGCGGACGACCGCCGCCGACGGCACGCTGGCGTTCGCCGGCGCCCTGTCTAACGGCCTGCGCTACGCCGCGGCGGCGGCGGCCGTCAACCGCGGCGGCCCGGTCACCGCCGAGGGCGACGCGCTGGTGTTCGGCGGCAGCCACGAGCTGGTCGTGCTGCTGGCGGCGGCGACCGACCACGCGCTCGGCGAGGCGGGCGGGTGGCGGTCCGGCCGGGACCCGGCGGCGGAGGTGCGCGCGCGGCTGGCGGCGGCGGCGGCGCTGCCGTGGGACGAGCTGCGCGCGGCGCACGTGGCCGACCACGAGGCGCTGATGGGGCGGGTTTCGCTTGACTTGGGCGCGGGGCCGGCCGGCACCACGCCGGAGCGGATCGAGGCGGTGAGGAACGGCGCCACCGACACCGCGCTCGAGGCGCTGCAGTTCCAGTTCGGCCGCTACCTGCTGATCGCCTGCTCGCGCCCCGGCACCCTGCCGGCCAACCTGCAGGGGTTGTGGAACGACTCCAACGAGCCGGCGTGGTTCTCCGACTACCACACCAACATCAACCTGCAGATGAACTACTGGCTCGCCGAGCCGGCCAACCTCGCGGAGTGCCACACGCCGCTGTTCGACTGGGTGGAGGCGTGCGTGCCGGCGGCGCGGCGGGCGACGGCGGAGGGCTTCGGCGCCGGGTCGCAGGGCTGGACGATGCGCACCTCGGTCAACGCGTTCGGCGGCAACGGCTGGCAGTGGAACCTGCCCGCGTCGGCCTGGCTCAGCCGCCACTTCTGGGAACACTACGCGTTCTCCGGCGACGCCGGGTTCCTCGCCCGGCGGGCGTGGCCGGTGCTGCGCGACGTGTCGGCGTTCTGGCTCGGCCACCTGATAGAAAGGGACGGCAAGCTGGTGGTCCCCGGCGGCTGGTCGCCCGAGCACGGGCCGCGCGAGGACGGGGTCGCCCATGACCAGCAGATCGTGTGGGAGTTGTTCACCCACACGCTGGCCGCCGCCGGGGCGGCCGGGGGTGCGGCCGCCCCCGACCCGGCGTTCGTCCAACAGGTCCGCGCGGCGCGCGACCGGCTGTTGGGCCCCCGGGTCGGCTCGTGGGGGCAGCTGATGGAGTGGACGACCGAGCGCCCGGAACTCGAGAAGTCGGGGCACCGCCACACCTCGCACCTGTATGCCGTCTATCCGGGCCACCAGGTCTCGACCGCGCGCACGCCGGAGCTGGCGCGGGCGGCCGCGGTCTCGCTCGAGGCGCGCGGGACGTCCGGCGACTCGCGCCGCTCGTGGACGTGGCCGTGGCGGGCGGCGTTGTGGGCGCGCCTGGGCGAGGCCGACAAGGCGCACGAGATGGTGCGCAGCCTGCTGGCGTTCAACACGATGCCGAACCTGTTCACCACCCATCCGCCGTTCCAGATCGACGGCAACCTGGGGATCACCGGGGGCGTGTGCGAGATGCTGGTCCAGTCGCACGCCGGGGAGGTGGCGATCCTGCCCGCGCTGCCGAAGGCGTGGCCGGCCGGCTCGTTCACCGGCCTGCGCGCGCGCGGCGGCATCACCGTCGATGCCGCCTGGCAGGACGGCCGCCTGCAGTCCGCCACCCTGCGCGCGGGCCGCGACACGACCGTGCGCGTGCGCTTTCCCGGCGCCGAGCCGCGCGAGGTGCGGCTGGCCGCCGACACCCCGCAGCGGTTCCCGGACCGCAAGTGACCGGGCGCCGGCGCGGGGGTCGGGCCGGAAAGTGCTGACGCTGCGAGATCACCCGCGTAGAATCCGCCCGTGACCGCGAAGAAGTTCTACGACTGGCAGACTGCCGGGGGCGCAAACGACGTGATGCGCCTGGTTGACTGCCTCGAGCGCAGCGACATCCCTTGGTGCGCGATCGGGGGCGTCGCGGTGAACCACTGGGCGGAGGAGCCGATGGTGACGCAGGATGTCGACTTCGTGGTGGCATCCGGGGACGTGGAGAGGGCCGTCGAGGCGCTTTGTGCCGCCGGCTTCGGGGCCGATCGGCGGCAGTGGTCCGTGAACTTCACGGGTGGGTCGCAGGTCAGCATTCAGCTCAGCACAGGGGAGGCATATCAGGGCTTTCCGGGCCGCTCGGTTCCGGCCGACGTGCATGGCATGCTGCTGCGGGTGGCCTGCCTGGAGGACACGCTGGCAGGCAAGATCATGGCTTGGAGGGACCCGGCGCGTCGGCAGAGCAAGCGCATCAAGGACCTCGCAGACATCGTCCGCCTCGCGGAGTCGCATCCCGGGTTGTGGGAGGCGCTGCCCGATGAACTGAAGGGCGAGATCGATCGCCCCCCGGCGTAGCAGGAAGCCCGGCCATCGGGTGGAACCAACGCCGCCCCCGGCGGGAGCAACCCCCGCAGCCCCGCCACAATTCTTGTCGCGGCCGCGACAGGAATTGTGGTGGCAATGGTCGCGCCGGAGGCAAGAACGGGGGCGCGTGGGGAAGGGGGGCGGGGGGTCCGTTCTCGACAACGGGGTGGGGGCCGGTATGGTGGGGGGCGTCGCTGCGGGATGCTGGGGAGCAGCAGGTGGCGACGGACCAACACCAACACACGATGAATCCCAAAGGCATTTTCGAAGGCATGCCGGATCCGGCCGATGCCGGCGGGGCGGCGCCCAGCCCGTTCAAGGCGTTGCCGAGCGACACCGAAGGGGCGGACAATCCGTTTTCGCTGCCGCCGGGGCAGCTGTCGCCGTTTGCGGCGGCGGTTGACGAGGCGGGGCAATCGGCGCGGGAGCCCGGCAGGCCGGCGCGGAATCCGGAGCCGCGCGGGCGCGCGGGGGCGGCGAGCCCGTTCCAACTGGCCGAGCCGGGCGAGGGTTTCGGATTCGAGGCCGAGCCGGCGGGCGCGGCGGTCGGCGGGCCGGCGTTCGGCGGGTCGCCGTTCGCGGCGGCGGCCGAGCCGCCGGCGCGGTCGCAGTTCACGGCGGCGGATGGCGCGGCGCCCGGGGCGGAGGCCCCGCCGCCGGTGCCCGCGGCGGTCGTCGGGCCGGCGCCCGCGGCGCCCCCGGCCCGCCCGCTGCAGCCGGTCCAACAGGTGCAGCCGGTGCAACCGGTGCAGCCGGTGCAACCGGTGCCGGAGGCGGCTGCGGTGCAGCCGGTGCGGCCGGTGGCGGGGCTGGATGCGTTGCTGGAGTCGCCGGTGCTTGGGGATTCGTCCGGCATCCGGCAGTTGGAGTTGCGGGCGATCTTCGGGATCGACCGCGAGCTGTCGGCCGACGAGATCGTGCAGCGGCTGCGGGCGTTGCCTGGGATCCGCAACCTGGCGCGGGTTGGCGAGGATGGCCTGGGCGCGATCGACGCGCTGCGGCGCAGCCTGGCGGGCCTGGCCCAGGGCGGCGCCCAGCTGCGGATCCTGCTTGGCGGTGCGCCGGTGGAGTTCATCCGCGAGGGCAAGGTGGTGCTGGCGGTGATGAACGACGGCAGCTTCGCCCCGGGCGTGCGCGAGAAGATCATCCTTGCGGCGCGCGAGTTGGGCCGGATGGGCTGAGGCGGCAGGCGTGTTTCCGGTGGCCATGGCGGTCGCGACGGCATCCGAGGTGACGGCCAAGCTGGTGCTGGCCGGCGCGGCCGGGTCGGGACGCGGCGAGCTGCTGCGCGCGCTCGCGCGGCGCCTCGACGAGGTGCCGGTCCACGAGGGCTTGGTGGGCCCGGCGCGGGTGCTGCGGATCGAGGCGATCTGGCCGGAGTCGTTGGCCGACGGCCGGGTGCTGCGGCTGCGGGTGTTTGCCGGGACGGGGCCGAGTCCCCACAATGCCACCGACGAGCTGCTGGTGCGCGGTGCCGACGGCGTGGTGCTGCTCTTCGACGTCACCCCCGAGCAGCTGCGGGCCAGCTGGGACGCGATGGTCGGGCTGGCCGACAACCTGCGGCGTGCGGGCACCGACATCGGGCGGATCCCGCTCGCCGTCCAGTACCACCGGGCCGACCGCCACCCCGGGTTCTCCGCGGAGCGGTTTGACGAGTGGCTGGGCCTGCCGGCCGGGCGCTGCCCGCGCTTCGTCACCGACGCCGAATGCCCGGACTGCGAAGGCGGCGCGGTCGATGCCGTGGTCGCCGGCATCGGCAGCCGGGTTGCGCCCGTGGTTAGCGGCTAGAGCGGGCGCGCAGGGCGATCAGGGCGACGGCGAACACCAGGGCGAGCCACGGGGCGCCGGTTTCGGGCAGCGAGGCGGCGGTTTCGACCTCGCTGACGGGGGCCTCGAGCCCCGCGTTGTCGCTGGTCGCCGGTGCGCCACCGACGGCCAGGGACAACGTGGCCATGAGCGAGGCGATTGCGACGGCCCGCCGTGCGGGCGATCGACGGCTCGGGCGGGCACCGACCCAACAGGGGGGGGCGCCGCGGGATGGAACCTGCGTCGGGGGGCTACCGAGCCGGTTGGATTCGCTCATCAGCCTGTGGGTGGGGGGCTGGTCTGCGGGGGGGCAGGGGGACTGCGGGGTGCGTATTCCCCGGCAGCGGGGATTGGAGCGGAAACGGCCGGGGAAAGTCAATGTTTTTCGCAGGGTGTCCGCAGGTTTTCCGCACCCTGTGCGGGGGTTGTTCACAGGCGGGCGGGTGGCGGGGGTCACGCCAGCCGGTGTTGGATCAGGTCGGTGACCTGCCTCGGGTTGGCCTTGCCTTGGGCTGCCTTCATCACCTGGCCGGTGAGCCAGTTGGCGAGCTTGGCGTTGCCGGCGCGGATGGCGGCCACCTGGTCGGGGTTGGCGGCGAGCACGGCGTCGACGAGGCGGCCGAGTTCCGCGGCGTCGGCCGGCCTGAAGCCGAGGCGGCGGGCGACGGCGGCGGGGTCCTCGGCGGGGTCGGGCGAGTCCAACAGGGCGGCGAGGACGTCGCGGGCCTGGCTGGTGGCGAGGGCGCCGGCCGCGACCAGTGCGGCGAGTGTGCGGGCGGAGGCCGGGGGCAGGGGGTTGGCGGCGAGCGCGAGCCCGCGTTCGTTGAGGGCGCCGCAGAGGGTGTTGATGATGAGGTTGGCGAGCGGGGTGGCGGCGCCGGGGTGGCCGGCGAGCGCGGCGTCGAAGAACGAGGCGAGGTGGTGGTCGGACGAGAGCACCGCGGCGTGGGAGCGGGGCAGGCCGAGCTGGTGCTGGTAGCGGGCGGCCTTCTCGTGGGGCAGCTCGGGGACCAGCGGGCGCATCCGCCCGACGATCGGCGCGGTGCGGACCGGCAGCAGGTCGGGGTCGGGGAAGTAACGGTAGTCCTGGGCCTCCTCCTTGGTGCGCATCAGCTGGGTTTCGCCGCGGGCGTCGTCCCAGCGGCGGGTCGACTGGGCCGGCGGGGTGCCGGCGTCGAGGGCGGCGCACTGGCGGGTGATCTCGTGGTGGAGGGCGCGGCGGACGGCGGAGATCGAGTTGAGGTTCTTGAGTTCGACCTTGGCGCCGAGGGGGTCGCCGGGCCGGCGGCGGACCGAGATGTTGACGTCGCAGCGGAGCTGGCCCTTTTCCATGTCGGCGGCGGAGATCCCGCCCTGGACGAGGATCTGCTGGAGGGACTTGAGGAACGCGAACGCCTCCTCGGGGGACGTGATGTCCGGCTCGGAGACGATTTCCATCAGCGGGGTGCCGGCGCGGTTGAAGTCGATCAGCGAGCAGTCCGCGAGGTGGGTGGACTTGGCGACGTCCTCCTCGAGGTGGATGCGGGTCAGGCGGACCGGCTTGCCGGGGCTGGCGATGCCGGGCTGGGCGTCCCTGGGGTAGCAGTGGTGGTAGAGCGGCACCGCGCCGCCGAGGCACAGCGGCAGGTCGTGCTGCGAGATCTGGTAGTTCCTCGGCATGTCCGGATAGAAGTAGTTCTTGCGGTCCCACTTCGAGAGCGGGGGGATGCGGCAGCCGAGGAGGAGGCCGGCAAGCACGGTCAGTTCGACCGCGCGGCGGTTGGGGACCGGCAGGGCGCCGGGCAGGCCGAGGCAGACGGGGCAGACGTGGGTGTTCGGCTGGTCGCCGAAGCTGGTCGGGCAGCGGCAGAACATCTTGGTGGCGGTGCCGACCTGGCAGTGGACTTCGAGGCCGATGGTGACGAGGCAGTCGGGGCGCATGGGGCGGCGGTGGGGGTGGTGCCGCGGGTCTCAGGGCCGCGGGTTGGCGGCGGCGCGGCGGGAGGCGGGGCCCCTGATGGCGGCGTCGAGGCGCGGGTCGCGCAGGATGTCGGCGTAGCGCCCGCGGCGGGCGAGGTCGAGCAGGTCGGGGTGCTCGACGATCAGGGCGCGGGGCACCGGCTGGCCGGAGGCGGGATCGCGCGGCGGATCATCGGGCGGGGTGCCGGGGCGGGCGACGATCCACTTGGCCAGCGCCAGCCGGGCGTCGTCGGCGAGCGGGTCGATGCGGTGGAACCAGGCAGGCGGGATGGCGCTTTCGATCGCGTACTTGAGGCGCGTGAGGTAGGTCGGGGCGGGGTGGGTGGTGGTGGTGGCGGCGGGTGCCTCGGCGAAGGTTTTGAGTTCCGAGATCGTGCCGGCGTGGCGGACCAGTGCGGCGGCCACGAAGCACAGCAGCGCGGCCGGCAGCAGGCTGGCGAGCGCGGCCAGCGCGCGGCGGATCGTGCCCGGCCGGCGGGGCGGGCCCGGGCGTTGCCCGTGGCCGAGCGGGTCGGCGAGCGTGCGCAACAGCCGGCGCAGGAGCAGGAACGAGAGCACCGCGGTGGCGGCGGCGGCCGATGCCGTCAGCCCCGGCGGCGGCGGGTTGACCCACCCGCGGACCAGTGCCGGGCCGTGCTGCCACATCCAGAAGCCGGCGAGCAGCGAGGCGGCGAACATGCCGGTGCCCAGCAGCAGGCGGGCCAGCCCGCGGGCGGCGGCCAGCGCGGCGCAGCCGCCGGCGATGACCACTGCGGCGGCGCCGAGGCTGAGCTCGGGGATGGAAGCGGGGGCAGGCATCGGCGGCGTGTCGGCGGAGCGATCGGGCACGGCCACCAGCACGCCGGTGTCGACCACGTTCGCCACGGGTTCAACCCATCCGGCGGCCGGGGGCCGGCCGGGCCGTCGATGGCAGTCGAGGGTAGGAAGCGCGGGCCGCAAGTCAACCACCCGCGCGCGCCGCATGGACGCCGGCCCCGTCCGACGGGCGCATATCGCCTTGCCGGGATGCCGCCGCCGGCCCTAGCGTGGCCGCCGTGAAACGCATTCCCCGTTCCCTGCTGGCCGCCCTGAGTCTGGTGCCGTGCGCGCTGCCCGCGCAAGTCGACGAGCCGCCGGCCGACCGGCCGGCCGCCGACGCGCCGGCGGCAGGGGAGGCCGCGGCACCCGCGGCGGGTGAAAACGCGGCACCGGCAGCAGGTGAGACCGCGGCACCGGCAGTGCCGGTCGCGCCGCCGGCGGTGGCGGCCGACAGCCCGGCCAAGGAGGCCGTCGATGCGTTCAACAAGGGCCGCGCGATCGAGGCGGTGCGGCTGGCCAGGCCGCTGGCGGAGGCCGGCAATGGCGACGCGCTGCTGGTCCTCGGGGTGGCCCACCAGTTCGGGCAGGGGGCGGAGATCGACCCGGAGAAGGCGGCCGACTGCTACCGGCGCGCGCGCGCGGCGGGCAACCAGGAGGCCGCCTACCGGCTGGCGCGGGTGCTCATCGAGCAGGGCAAGGACGAGACGCGCAAGGAGGCGCGCGAGCTGTTGGAGGAGCTGGCCAAGACCGACGCCGGCGCCGCCTCGCGGATCCTCGGCGAGGGTGCGCTGCGCGGCTGGTTCGGCGGCGAGGCCGATTTCGAGAAGACGAGGTTCTGGTGGGCGAAGTCGGCCGCGGCGGGTGACGTGGAGGCGATGCTGGCGCTGGGCCAGCTTTACGACGGCAACTTCGGGTTTCCCGAGAAGCGCGACCCGAAGGCCGCGCTCGGCCAGTTCCTGAAGGCGGCCGGGCTGGGCAACGCGGCGGCGATGGTGGCCGCCGGCTCGCGGTTGCTCAACGGGGCCGAGGAGATCCGCGACGAGAAGGCGGGCCGCGAGTGGCTCGACAAGGGGCTCAAGGAGGGCCAGTTCGACGCCTGCCTGGCGTTGGGCGACTTCGAGGAGGCGATCAAGAAGGACGACGCCAAGGCGTTCGAGCACTACCGGACGGGCGCCGAGGGTGGCCAGACCGGATGCATGCTCAAGCTGGCGCAGTTCATCACCGAGGGCCGCGCCGGCCGGGAGAAGAGCGAGGAGGAGGCGCTCAAGTGGCTGGAGAAGGCCGGCGAGGGCAACAACCCGCTCGGCCACTTCCAGGCCGCCGTCATCCTGCTCAAGCGCGAGGGCGCCGGGGACGTGCTCAAGGGCTACGCCCACCTGGTGGCCGCCGCGGATGCGGGCCTGGCCGACGTGCAGAACGAGGTCGGCCTGCTGTTCCTCTCCGGCAAGCTCGGCGGGGTGCGCGACGCCCCGGCCGCCTCCGGCTGGTTCAGCCGCGCCGCCCGCGCCGGCTTCGCCCCCGCCGCCAACAACCTCGGCGCACTCTACGAACAGGGGCTCGGCGTGCCGCAGAACTTCGACAACGCCGGCCGCCTCTACACCCAGGCCTGCAACGCCGGCCACCCCCAGGCCACCACCGCCCTCGGCCGCCTCTACGCCCGCGGCGCCGGCACCAAGCAGGACCTGCCGCGCGCCTGGGCGCTGTTCTCGCTGGCCGTCGAACGCGGCGACAACGACGGCAAGGCGCCGCTCGGCGACCTCACCTCCCAACTGACCGAGGAGCAGATGGCCGCCGGCCGCAAGCTGTTGGAAGAATACAAGCAGCCGGCCGCGAAGGGGGGCGCGAAGGAGGACGCGAAGGAGGGCGGGGAAAACCAAGGGGACAAGCCGGACGGGGAGAACAAGCCGTGACAATCCTTGTCGCGGCCGCTTCGGGGTTGACGCTGCGCCCCAGTTCACATCGCTCCGCTCGGTTCGGCATTTCAGGCAGTCTTCGGCCCGTTAGGGCCGGACGATGGTAGCCGTGGGCTTCAGCCCACGGATGGGTGGGGGGATTGGGATGCGCCGCGTCAGCGGCGCCTGATAGGGGGCGGCGTGGGGGCGGGGGGCGACGCACGAGGGGCCGGGGCGGCGGCGGGAGCGTGGGCCGCCGCTGACGCGGCGGGGTTGTTCGGTGGGCTTTGTCCCGTGGGCTGAAGCCCACGGCCTGGAGTTTGGTTCCTCCGGGATCGGTCCGTTGCTATGCGGTGGCGGCAAATACGGCGCTGCAGAGGTTTGGTCGGAATTGAATCGGCTTCGTGTGGCGGTGGGCGGTGTTCATGAAGTCGGATAAAACCTCCGGGCGTATGGCCCGCGCCCACAATTCCCGGCGCAGTTCGTTGATGAGATCCTGAGTTGAGGGGCGTTGTTTCTTGGCCGGGTTGCGCCACTTGGCCTGGGGGATGGCGGGGGGCTTGCCACCCGGCCCGTAGGCTTTGATGGCGGCGAGGTGAAGCATGGCGTAGGCGGCCACGGCGCTGGCCGGCAGGTTGTCCACCGAATGTTCGTTGCGCACCTGCGCCTGCCCGACCCCGAGGATGGTCTTCTCGTCGCGGTGGTTGAGTTCGATGTCCCAGCGCCAGATGTATTCCTGCAGCAGATCCTCGAGGGGCAGCAGCGGATCGGTGCAGATCAGGTAGGCGGGCTGGGTGTAGAGTCTCCTGGCGCCGGTGCGCAGGCGATAGCCGACGGGGCGGATGACCACCAGCCGGAGGTCGAGTGCTCCGGCGGCCCTCCAGCGCACGGGGCCGATGGTCTTGACCTGGAAGTCGCGCCACTTGCCGGTGGCGCGCACCTGCACGGTGAGCCAGGGGATGGAGGGGTCCTGGCGGATCTCCTCCGGAGTGGGCAGGTCCTGTCCGTAGATGCGCTTGCGTCCGCGCGGGGCCTGGGCGGTGGGTTTGGCGCTGAGTTTGGCGTCCTTGCGGATGCGGCCGATCAGGGTGGTGTTCTCCGGCAGGTTGCGCAGGATCCTGCGGTTGGTGAAGCTGCCGTCGACCAAAGCGTGCAGGGCCGGGGGGCTGCCTGCGTGCTCGCTGGCGCGCTCGGCTTGGAGCTGGTGAAGGGTGGCGCCGGCCACCGCGTTGAGGTTGGCTTGTTTCATTTGCTCGCGGTAGGCGGCGAACTGTTCAGGCCGGGCACCCTTGCGGGGCTTGCGGGGGGTGGAGGCGTCCCTGAAGCCGATCGGGATCATGCGCACCTCGTTGTTGTCGTCGGCCACCGCGGCGCTCAGTTGCAGTTCGCGCTGCGCCCAGATCAGGTTGACGTTGAACGGCGGTCCGAGCGGATCCTTGCGCCAAGCCGCCCCGGGGATGGTCTTGCCGGTCTTGCGCAGGACCGTGTCGTCGAGCGCCACGCAAAGCGGCCGCGACGCGCAGGCCAGCGACTCGATTTGCCTGCGCACCATGCCGAAGATCACCCCCACGTCCAACCGCTCCTTGGCGTAGAGCGCGTAATCGGCGCTCCAGTCGCGGAACTGCTTGCCGAAGGTGGTGAGCAACCCCGTGACGGTGTGCCGCCCCGGGCAGATCAGGTGTGCCAGCAGGTGCTCGCGCAGTCGGTCGGCACAACTGGGCACCGGGCAAACCTCCTTGCTGCAGAGCTGCCAGAGCGCCTCCCACTGGTTCAGCAGTGACGCGTCGTTTTTTTTTCGATGTTCACCGGGCAGGGCGGCACCACCGGGCGATGGGCGATGATGTTGGCCTTGTCCTCGATGATCCACTCGATGGTCTCTCCCTTCTGGAACTCCATCGCCTCGGCGATGGCGGTGGGGAAGTTGATGTAATACTGGTCGGCGCCTTGCTTGCGGCGGATGAGCTGGACTTTGGTTGGGTATCCCATGGCAGTGCGGTTGGTTGGAATGGGTTCTAGCTCATATACTAGAATCCAAAACCGCGCAAGGCAAGCAGAAAACCACCCGATTCGCGAAAAAATCGGTCAACGATCTAGCGAGAAACCAAACTCCAGCCCGTGGGCTGAAGCCCACGGCTAACATGGATGGCCCCTACGGGGCCAGGTCGGTGGTGGGATCTGCACCGTGGGCTTCAGCCCACGGATGGGTGGGAGGATTGGGATGCGCCGCGTCAGCGGCGCTTGACAGGGGGCGGTCAGTGGGGGGGCGGGGGCAGGTGTGCGATGAGGTGCTGGGCGCAGCGCATCTCGGCGAGGGCGAGGTGGAAGGCGAGGGTGGACTCGGCGCCCTGGTTCTCGCTGATGCGGTCGTGGTGCAGGCCGTCGCTGCAGCCGCCGGTGTTGGCGTCGTAGAGGGGCACGCCGAGGTCGTTGCGGCCGAGGAACCACTCGAACGAGCGGCGCGCCTCGCGCGACCAGGCCGGGTCCTGGGTGGCGCGGAACGCCTCGAGGCAGGCGGCGACCATCGCCTGGGCCTCGACCGGCTGCTGGTCGAAGTCGGCGCGGGCGCCGTTTTGCTGATAGAACCCGTTGCTGCCGATCGGCCGGAAGCAGCCCGCCTGCGTCTGTTGGATCGACGCCAGCCATTGGAGCGAGCGGAGGCCGACGGTGAGCGCCTCGTGGTCGGGGATCCACTGGCCGCTGAGGATCAGCGCCTGGCAGAGGCGCGCGTTGTCATAGGTGACGACCGGCTCGAACCACGGCCAGTCGGCGGTCGAGCACGCCTGCCAGAGGCCGAGCAGCCTGCCGGTGAGCAGCTTGCGCGTGGCGTCGGCGGCCTCGGTGTTGGGGAAGTGGCGCAGGTAGTCGTGGATCCCGAGCAGGGCGAAGCTCCACGCCCGCGGCGAGGAGAAGCCGGCGACGGCGGGCAGGCCGCGCTCGAACAGGCGGGCGGCGAGGCGGCGGAAGCCCTCGTTGCGGGAGCGGCCGGCGCCGGTGCCGGCGGCCCACACGGCGCGCGCGTGGCTGTCTTCGCTGCCGGCCTCGTCCAGCCACTGGCAGCCGTGGCTCATCAGGTTGCGGAAGCGGCCGGAGGCGTCGTCGAAGGCGGCGGCGAGGAAGGCGAGGTAGCTGCAGGCCAGGCGGTCGAGGTCGGCGGGGGCCGGCTGGCCGCCGACCTCGTCGAGCAGGTTGCAGAGGATGAACGCGCGCGCGTTGTCGTCGGTGCAGTAGCCGTGGTGGAAGTTCGGCACGGTGAAGATGGCGTGCTGGAGGATCCCGGCGGAATCGGTCAGGCGCGCGAGGTGGTCGAGCCGCTGTGCCGGCAGGGCGTAGGGGCGGCTGCCGAGCGTCCAGCCGGCGAACGCGGCGCGCGGCCTGGCCTTGCGGTCGGCGCGGGCGCGCTGGAACGACTCGAGGTAGCGCCGGGCCACGTTGGGCCAGGTCATCTCGCGGCCGATCGCGTAGGCGGCGTGGCGGATCCTGCGCATCCGCGCCGGGTTGTCCAGCAGGGCGCACACGGCGTCGGCGATCGCCTGCGGGTCGCGGAACGGGACGAGCACGCCGCGGCCGTCGGCGAGCAGTTCCTGGGCGTGCCAGTAGGGGGTGGAGACGACCGCCTTGCCGGCGCCGACGACGTAGGCCAGCGTGCCGGAGGTGACCTGGGCCTCGTTGAGGTAGGGCGTCAGATAGATGTCGGTGGCGGCGATGAACTCGTTGAGGTCGTCGGCCGAGACGAAGCGGTTGTAGAAGATGATGTGCTCCTTGACGCCGCGGTCCTCGGCGAGGCGCTCGAGGTGGAGGCGGTAGCGCTCGCCCTCGTGGGCGAGCAGGCGCGGGTGGGTGGCGCCGAGCACCAGGTAGACGACGCCGGGGTGGCGGCGGACGATTGCGGGCAGCGCCTCGATCGCCTGTTCGATGCCCTTGCCGGGGCCGATCAGGCCGAAGGTCAGGAGCACCTTGCGGCCGGCGACGCCGAACTGCTGCTTGCTCGGCCGCGACTCGGCGAGCGGGAGGTCGGGGATGCCGTGGGGGATGACGTCGATCTTGGCCTCGGGCACGGCGCAGGATTCGCGCAGGATCCCGGCGCCCTTGCGCGCCATCACCACCAGGCGGTCGCTGCGGTCGGCCAGTTCCTCGACCACCGTGCGCTGGACCGCGCTCGGCTCGCGCAGGACGGTGTGCAGGGTGGTGACCACCGGCATGCGGACCTCCTTGAGCAGCGCCAGCAGGTGGCTGCCCGCCGGCCCCCCGTAGATCCCGAACTCGTGCTGCACGCTGAGCACGCCGACGTTGTTGAAGTTGAGGAAATCCGCCGCCCTGCGGTACGAGTCGAGGTCGTTCTCCAACAGCTCGACGCGCACCCGGGGCGGGTAGGGGTAGCCCTCGGGGCGGTCGTTGACGGCCGCCACCAGGCAATCGGAGCCGGGGGCGGCGGCGGCCACCGCCTCGCACAGGTCGTGGGTGAAGGTGGCGATGCCGCACATCCTGGGCAGGTGGTTGCCGAGGAAGGCGATGCGCGGCGGGGCGGATCCTCTGGCGGGCTTTGGCATCGGCTGCAGGATACCGCGCCGGGCGGGCGAGGCAACCCCGCCGCGCGCGGCGGCGGGGGCGGACGGCGCGGCGGGCGGGGGCGTGCCGGCAGCCGCCGTGGGGGCTGCGCGGGGCGCGCGCGGCTCAGCGGTCGAGGGCGGCGTTCCAGCCGTCGAGCTGGTCCTGATAGAGGGCGAACAGGTCGGCGGGCGAGTCGTGGATGGTGATCGAGGTGATGGCGTCGCCGCGGCCGTCGGCCTTGCACCCCGGTTCGCCGGTGTTGGTCTTGCCGACGATCGAGCGCACGACGTCGAGGCCGGTGGTGACGGCGCCGAAGACCGCGTGGCGGCGGTCGAGGAAGGGGGTGGGCACGGTGGTGATGAAGAACTGGGAGCCGTTGGTGCCGGGGCCGGCGTTGGCCATCGAGAGGATGCCGGGGCGGTCGTGGCGGAGGTCGGGGTGGAACTCGTCGGCGAAGCGGTAGCCGGGGCCGCCGCGGCCGGTGGCGGTGGGGTCGCCGCCCTGGACCATGAAGTTCTCGATCACGCGGTGGAAGACGACGCCGTCGTAGTAGCCGCGGCGGGCGAGGTTGAGGAAGCTGGCGCAGGTGAGCGGCGCCTTGGAGGCGAACAGGGTGACGGCGACGTCGCCCTTGTCGGTGTGGATGGTGACGGTGATGTCGGACATGGCCGGGGCACCAAACACGGGATGGGGGGCGCTGGCAACCACGATCATCCCGGCCGGTCCGGTTCACGAGCGGGATGCCGGTGCCGCGGCGTGGCCGCCGGGGTCGACCATCCGCCAGACGTCGGCCGGCGAGCACCCATGGCGGCGCAGGGTGGCGATCGCGAGGGCGTCGTCGCGCTTGGCAAGGCGCCGGCCGTGGGCGTCGGTGACCAGCGGGTGGTGGTGGTAGCGCGGGGCGGGCAAGCCTAGCAGTTGTTGGAGGAGGCGGTGGACGTGGGTGGACGCGAGCAGGTCCTCGCCGCGGGTCACGAGGTCGACCTGCTGGAACGCGTCGTCGACGACCACCGCGAGGTGATAGGAGGCGGCGGCGTCGCGGCGGGCGAGCACCACGTCGCCTAACAGGAACGGGTCGGCGGCGAGGGTGCCGTGGCGCTGGTCGGTGAAGGAGAGCGGGCCGGTGCGGCGGGCGGCGGCGGCGGCGTCGAGGCGCCAGGCGTGGGGCTGGCCGGCGGCGAGGCGGGCGGCGGCGGCGGCGGGTTGGAGGTGGCGGCAGGTGCCGGGGTAGGGGGCGGGGTGGGGCCCGTGTGGGGCGGCGGCGGCGGCGTCGAGTTCGGCGCGGATTTCGCGGCGGGAGCAGAAGCAGGGGTAGGCGACGCCGAGTGCGCGCAGGCGGTCGAGGGCGGCGTGGTAGGCGGGCAGGCGGTCGGACTGGCGGACGGGCGGGCCGTCCCAGTCGAGGCCGAGCCAGCGGAGGTCGTGCTCGATGCCGGCCTGGAACTCGGGCCGCGAGCGGGCGGCGTCGAGGTCCTCGAAGCGCAGCAGGAAGCGGCCGCCGGCGTGGCGGCAGGCGAGGTCGTGGGCGACGCGGGCGGCGAACGCGTGGCCGAGGTGCAGCTGGCCGGTGGGCGAGGGGGCGAAGCGGGTGACGGGCATCGGGGTGGCGTCCTCACGGATCGGTTGCCTGGGCGCAGCTGCAATCAGGCGCCGGGGCCGAGCTCGACGCGCCGGCCGCCGCCAGCGGCCGACTGATAGACGGCGCAGATCAGTTCCACGGCGGGGCGGGCGGAGGCTGGGGCGGTGGCCGGCTCGCGGCCGGCGGCGATGGCGTCGACGACGTGCTGGAAGTTGCGGCGGTGGCCGTCGGCGCGGATCGCCTTGGGGTCGTTGGCGCCGAGGCCGGCGGCGGGCCGGGGCGCGAAGGTGGCGCGGACGGTGTCGTCGCCGGGTGCGGGGGCGGCGAAGTCCCAGGCCTCGAACGCCTCGTCGGCGAGGAACACCGAGCCGGCGGTGCCGCACAGCTGGACGCGGACGGGGTGGCCGGACGAGCTCCAGCAGGCGGTGCTGCCCTCGATCACGCCGCGGGCGCCGTTGGCGAACTCGAGCAGCGCGACGGCGGTGTCCTCGACGTCGATCCGCTGGTGGGCGAGGCAGGCGGTGGAGGCGGTGACCGCGCGCACCGGCCCGGCGAGCAGCAGCAGCAGGTCGATCGCGTGGATCGCCTGGTTCATCAGCGCGCCGCCGCCGTCCAGGGCGCTGGTGCCGCGCCAGCCGGCGGAGTCGTAGTAGGCCTGGTCGCGGAACCACTTGACGTAGCACGAGGCGGAGACGAGGCGGCCGAGGCGGCCGGCGGCGACAGCCTGTTGGAACGCCTCGACGCTGGGGTGGAAGCGGCGGTTGAGGATGCAGGCGAGCGTGCGCCCGCAGCGGCGGGCGGCGGCGGCCATGGCGTCGATGCGCGCGGGGGTGATCTCGAGGGGCTTCTCGCAGATCACGTGCTTGCCGGCCTCGAGGGCGGCGACCGAGGGCTCGAGGTGGGCGCCGGACGGGGTGGCCACGGTGACGATCTCGAGCCGGGGGTCGGCAAGGAAGGCGGCGAGGTCGTGGACCGGACGGCAGCCGAACTCGGCGGCGAGCGCGGCGGTGGTCGCCGGGTTGCGGCCGTGCACCGAGTGCAGGGTGGAGCCGTCCATGGCGCGGATCGCCCGGGCGTGGAAGCGGGCGATGCTGCCGGTGCCGATGATGCCGAAGCGCATGCGCGGATGGTAAGCGGGGACCGGGGGCCGAAGGCAAGGCCGGCGGCGCCGGAATGCTGCGCCGCGGGAGCGCCGGGCCGGCGCCCGCCAAGGCGGCTGCGGCCTCGATTGGCGCTTGGAATCCAAGCCGGTTCGGGCACGTTCAGGGGGTGACCGACGAGCCCGCAGCCCGGGACCGCCAGGCGGCCGCTCCGCCGCCGCCGGGAGACGCCGGTACCGCGCCCGGGCCGGAGGAGGCGGCGGCGGCCGGGGCGGCGCCGGTTGGAGCGATGCCCGTTGGTGCGGAGCCCGTTGGAGGGGAACCTGTTGGAGAGGCATCTGTCGGAGCGGCACCTGTTGGAGCGGAGGCTGTTGGATCGGCGGCGCCCGCGGCGGGGCCGCCGGGGCCCGGCGGGCTGGGAAGGTGGGCGGTGGCGCCGAAGGGCGGGCCCGCCGCCTGGGTGGCGGCCACGGCCGCCGCGGGGTTTCTGTTAGGCACGCTGCGGCAGGCCGGCGGGTGGGGCGCGCTGCCCGGGGCGCTCGACGCGTGGCGCCTGCTGGACGTGGTGCTCGGGGCGGCGGCGGTGGCGCTCGGGGCGGCGGCGTTCGGCCGCCTGGTGGAGGCCGGGCTGGATGCCGGGGCGCAGCGGGGCGCCGGGCGGCCGGGGCCGCGATGGTGGGGCGGGCCCCTGCCGGTGCTGGCGCTCGGCTGGGTGCTGGCGGCGGCCGGGGTCATCCACCTGGCGGTTCGAGCGGGGGGGCTGGCGGCCGGCCTGGCGGCGGCGGCGCTGGCGGTGCATGTCTTCGCCTGCACTCCGCTCAAGCGCGTCAGCCCGGCGAACACGCTGGTCGGCGCGGTGCCGGGGGCGGTGCCGCCGGTCGTCGGCTGGGTGGCGGCGGGGGGCCCGCCTGGCTGGGAGGCGTGGTTTCTGGCCGGGCTGTTGTTCTTGTGGCAGCTGCCGCACGCCGTGGCGGTGAGCTGGCTGCGCCGCGGCGAGCCCGGGCGGGCCGGCCACCGGACGTGGGCGGACGGGGACGCGAGCGGGCGGCGCTCGGCGGTGCTGGCGGCGGTGTTCGCGCTGGCGCTGGCGTTGTTCCCGGTGGTGCCGTGGCTGCTCGGGACCCACAACGTGGCGTGGCTGGTGGGCGGGGTGGTGCTCGGGCTGGGCATGGTGGTGCTGGCGGCGCGGTTCCGGCGCCGCGGCACCCCGGCGGCGGCGGCGCGGCTGGTCGCCTACACCCTCGTCTATCTGCCGCTGGCGCTGGCGCTGCTGGCGCTCGGGAGTCGTTAGAAGGGGCGCGCGGGCAGGCAACGGATTCCAACCAGACATGAAGATCCTGAGTTATCGAGATGCGGGCTACGACGCGTTCGTCCGGCGGCTGCACCGGCGGGCGCTGCCGGATGCGGCGGTGCGGGAACTGGTGGCCGAGATCATCGGCGAGGTGGCGCGGCGGGGCGACCGGGCGCTGGTCGCCTATGCGCAGCGCTTCGACGGGGTGAAGCTGGGGCCGGGCCGGCTGCTGGTGGGGGAGGAGGAGATCGAGCGCGCGGCCGCGGCGGTGAGCGGCGCGACGCGGCGCGCGGTCGCCTGCTCGCTGCGCAACATCAACGCGTTTGCCAGGCGCAGCCTGCGCAAGGACTGGAGCCGGCGCAACGCGCAGGGCGCCGAGGTCGGCGAGCGCTTCGTGCCGTTCGAGCGGGTGGGCGTCTACGTGCCGGGCGGCAAGGCGCCGCTGGTGTCCACCGCGCTGATGACCGCGGGCTTCGCCAAGGCGGCCGGGGTGCCCGGGATCGTCGCCGCCACGCCGTGCGGGCGCGACGGGGCGATCGTGCCCGAGCTGCTGTATGCGCTGCACGCCGCCGGGGCGACCGAGATCCTGCGCTGCGGCGGCGCCCAGGCGGTGGCGGCGCTGGCGCTCGGGACCCGCACCGTGGCCCCGGTCGACCGGATCTTCGGCCCCGGCAACCGCTTCGTCGTCGAGGCCAAGCGCCAGCTCGTCGGCGCGGTGTCGATCGACCTGCTGCCGGGGCCCAGCGAGGTGCTGGTGGTCGCCGACAAGACGGCCAACCCGCAGTTCATCGCCGCCGACCTGCTCGCCCAGGCCGAGCACGGCGGCGACAGCGCGGTCGGGCTTCTAACCGACTCGCGGCGGCTGCTCAACCGGGTGGTGCGCGAGATCGGGGTGCAGCTGGCCGAGCTCGGGCGTGCGGGGATCGTGCGCGAGGTGCTCGAGCGCGGGACCTTCCTGGTGCACGTGCGCAGCCTGGCGGAGGCGGTGCGGCTGGCCAACGCCTATGCCCCCGAGCACCTCTCGCTGGTGGTGGCGCGGGAGCAGCGGGTGCTGGCCGGGATCCGGACCGCGGGCGCGGTCTATCTGGGCAGCCACTCGGCGGTGGCGGTCGGCGATTTCCTGGCCGGGCCCAGCCACACGCTGCCGACCGGCGGGGCGGGGCGCTCGTTCTCGGGGCTGCGGGCCGACCAGTTCCAGCGGCGGACGAGCATCGTGCGGATGGGTGCCGGGGCGCTGCGCAAGGCGTGGCCGACGGTGCGCGAGTTTGCGCGGATCGAGGGGTTGGACGCCCACGGCCGCTCGGTGGCGGTGCGGCTGCGAGGCGGGGGCGGGAGATAGCACGGCCGCCACCCCGCGCGGGATGGCGGCCGGCCGGTTGCAAAGCGGGTTGGAGTTACTCGGTGGCGTCGCCTGCGGGCGGGACGACCTCGGGGGCGTCGCCGGCCGGCGGGACGACCTCGGGGGCGTCGGCCGGCGGGACGACCTCGGGGGCGTCGGCCGGCGGGGTGAGGTCGGGGGCGTCGGCCGGCGGGGTGAGGTCGGGGGCGTCGGCCGGCGGGGTGAGGTCGGGGACCTCGGGGGCGTCGGCGGGAGGAACGATGCCTGCATCCTCGGCGGCCTCCTTGGCGGCATCGGCGGCCTCATCGGCGGCGTCCTTGGCGGCGTCGGTGGCGTCCTTGGCGGCGTCGGTGGCGTCCTTGGCGGCGTCCTTGACCGCGTCGACGGCCTTGTCCGCCGCATCCTTGGTTGCCTCGGTCGCCTCCTTGGCGGTGTCGACCGCCTCCTTGGTGACGTCGGCCGCCTTGTCAACGGCTTCCTTGGTGGCGTCGGCGGCTTTGTCGATCGTCTCCGCGGCGGAGTCGGACTTCTTCTGGCAGGCAACAAGTGCGGCCGCGATGGCGAGGATCGGAATCAGGCGTACTTTCATGGCGTGGTGTGGTTCAGTCATGCGACCGGGTTGCCATTTCCTACGGAAACACTGCGGTCGCCTTTACGGGGGGCATTCTAGAACCCGGACGGATGGGGGTCAAAGGGAAACCTGCCCATCTTGCGCCCGGGGCCGCGGGGCTTCCCGGCCGGCGGGGCGGGGCCCCTTGGCCGGCGGGGCGGAACCACCGCCGCCGGGGGGAAGGCGGCCTCCGCCACTTGTGCCTTGCTTCACGCCCGCCGATCGCGGATCGTCCCCCGGCCGGCTGCGGGGCGTAGCTCAGCCTGGTAGAGCGCCTGCTTTGGGAGCAGGAAGTCGTCGGTTCGAATCCGGCCGCCCCGACCATTGCTCAGGGGCACTCTTGTAAGTGCTTCAGAATCAACGAAATCCGGCGGCCACGCTGGTGGTGCGACAGGGTTTTCACGCCCAATTCCACCCGCCCGCGCCACGCCGCTCAAAGCCTGCGAGGTCCTCGGATCCCGATTGAACAACCGGGCCGGGTTGGCGTGGACGGACAAGGCGCAGCGCCGCTGCAAGGAGCGGGTTCGTGAACCGGAGCGAAGCGGAGATGGACAGCCCGGAGGGCTGCCCCGCGAGGGGCGGGCGGAGCTAGTCAAATAGTCTGAATGGTTCGGCTCGTGGAGGCTGCTTCTTCCATCGAAAGATGCAGCCCACAATCGTCAGAAGACCGAGCGTGGCGATGACCGCAGCGATAACACCCTGACTCGGTCCGTGACCCCGGGCTACCCTCTGCGACCCCTCCGGGGTCGTTAGGGCGTGGGCTGTGGGAGGCGGGGTATGGCCGGAGAGGCCCATGCGCGGTGGAGACCGGCGGGCAGGCTGCCCGCCGCACGGTCGACGGCAGGATGCCGTCGCCACGATGGTTCCAGCAATCCGCAAGCGCAGGTGGGGGCAGCCGGTTGGAGTTCTGCGCCGCGGACAGCGCGGCGACAGTGGCTTCCCGGTCAGTGATGGGCTTGGATTCTCGGATGTTGGGTTATGGGGATGATTCTATCTTCCCAGCGGATTCAGCCACCGAAGTCCGGGAAAGCGGCCGAAGTCATGATCGGAGGAGTGGACGACGGCATGGTGTTCGATCGCGAGCGCGGCGATCTGCGCGTCGGTGGTGAGGTTGCCGGCGACGCCGGCGTGCTGCACGAGATCGAGGAACACGCGCACGTGGTTTCGGCCCGGGTTGAGCAGGCTCACTGTGGGAACGGCAAACCAAGCATCAATCCGACGAATGGACTCCGCGGCGCTCAATGGCGTTCGAAGCACCCGCGGCGACGTGGAAAGCCGGAGAAACGCCAGCACCACAACGATCGGGATGCCGACCGGTTCCGGGCTGCGCAGGAGGCGTTCCCACCAGCCGCGCGCGGCGTCGTGCCCGGGGTCCGCGACGTTGTGGGCGTAGAGGATCAGGTTCGCGTCCGGAATGATCATCCGCGTTGCTCCCGTGCGGACGTGAATGCCTCGAAATCGAGTTCGTCGGCGAGTTGATTCAGCCGCAGCCGGTCCACGCCGGGCTGGTAGGGCGCATCGAAGGTCTCCACCCGGTAGGGCTCGCCGGAAGGCGCACGGGGCGGCTGCAGTGCGCGCCGGATCGCCGCGTTGAGGGCGGTTTTAAAACTCACCCGCTTGAGCGCCATTTCCTCCCGCAACAGCGCCTCGGTGTCCGGATCCAAAGTGACGGTCGTGCGCATCCGCATGCAGGCATCATTGCGTCAATCCCGATGAAGTCAAGGCACAAGAACTGCAAATGCGGCGAGGGGCGAGGGGCGAGGGGCGAGGGGCGAGGGGCGAGGGACGAGGGGCGAGGGGCGAGGGGCGAGGGGCGAGGGGCGAGGGACGAGGGGCGAGGGGCGAGGGACGAGGGGCGAGGGGCGAGGGGCGAGGGGCGAGGGGCGAGGGACGAGGGGCGAGGGGCGAGGGACGAGGGGCGAGGGGCGAGGGGCGAGGGGCGAGGGGCGAGGGGCGAGGGGCGAGGGGCGAGGGGCGAGGGGCGAGGGGCGAGGGGCGAGGGGCGAGGGGCGAGGGGCGAGGGGCGAGGGGCGAGGGACGAGGGGCGAGGGGCGAGGGACGAGGGGCGAGGGGCGAGGGACGAGGGACGAGGGACGAGGGGCGAGGGGCGAGGGGCGAGGGGCGAGGGGCGAGGATGGTGGGCGGCGGCCGCGTTCGTTAGAACGCGGGCGGGTGGGGTTGGTCTCGGGGGCGGGCGAGGGGGCAGGATTGATGATTGACAATTGCGAGGCCTGCCGGGGCGGAGAAGGGACATCCTGCCAATCCCTCAAGGCATTGTGGCCAGGCCGGTTGGTCGAGCGGGCTGAGGGCGCCGGGGCCCGGGCGTGTCATGACATGGAGGTAGATCATGGTCCCGGATCGTTCATCGGGATGTGCTTGTCGATCGCCTGGGCCCAGGCGTCCATCGTGGCGAGGAACTCGAGGGCCTCGGCGGCGGCGGGGCCGTAGTAGCCCTCGCAGAACTCGCGGCGGATGGACATCGGGTCGCGGGCGGGGTCCCACATCAGTTGGGCGGCGAGGTATTGGCGCAGCTCGGCGAGTTCGCCGCCCGGGCTCTGGATGTCGGCCTGGAGCATCAGGCCGTTGACGCCGTGGGCGTGGTAGTAGTTCACGTCCCTGGCGAGGGCCGCGAGGTTGGGGTTGGGGGCGAGGTAGGCCCAGAAGTTGGTGCCGTAGTGCCAGACGAAGACGTTTTTGGCCACCCGCCGCCAGTCGTCCACCGCGGCGCGGAACTCGGCGCCCAGCCCCTCGCACTCGATGCCGTGGAAATAGCAGGCGTGGTGGCAGAGGCGGATGATCACGTTGTCGCGCGGCCTGGTGACCTTGGGGGTCGACACCGTGTAGGCGTAGGCCAGGGTGTCGACGAACTTGCCCGGGTGGCGCTCCGCGACCGCGTCGGCGATGGCGTTGGTGAAGCGCAGGATGGGCCCGTGCTGGGCGCCCTCCTCGCGGACGACGGCCTGGCAGGCGTCGCACTCGCAGGCGCCGCTCCGGCCCGGCCACGAGTCGTTCTGTGAGATGTCGACGCTGGTGATCGCGGGATTCTGCTCGAGCAGCCTGAGGGTTTCCGCGGTGCAGATCCGCAGCACCTCCGGGTTGGTGTAGCAGAGCTGGCCGCTGATGACCTCGGCGGTCCGCTTGCCGCCGACCAGGGCGAAGTATTCCGGGTGCCCGGCGAAGTAGCGGCCGGGTGGGACCATGGCGGCGGCCGAGTGGGCGAAGGGGAGGATCAGGATGCCCCCGACGACGTCGTTGGCCGCCTCCGCGGGCCGGCCCAGGCACTGGTTCATGTTCGCGCCGTTGAGCCTCTGCCTGGCGGCGAACGGCCAGTCCGCGGCGTCGTGGCCGAGCACCTCCCGATAGATGAAGGGCGGGCTGTGGCGGACGTCGAGTTCCGGCACCACCAGCACCGGGGTGGCGGGCGCCACCGTGCAGTCGCGCGCCAGGTACCGGCAGCCGAGGCAGCGCTCGAGGAAGACGTAGACGCTGTAGAGCTGGCCCCGCTCGTCGGGGCCTAGCAGCACGACGTCGTCGCCGAGGGTCCGGATGAGGACCCCGTCCGGCCCGAGCCCGCGGGCGTTGGCGGCCAGTCCGGCCTCGGTCGCCCGGCGCCCGGCGCCGAGGAAGAACCCCGGCCCATCGTGGGGCGCGTCTTCCGCGGCGATCGGCAGGGTCGCGCCGGTGGCCTGCCGGAGCCATGCCTGCAACTCCCTGGCGGCGTAGGACTCGGCCACGTTGGCAGGGTTTGCGACCGCGATCCGGTAGCGGGTCCGGCCGTGCTCGGCGACCACGCGTTCGCCGGCCGCCAACGCCGGCGCGGACAGCGCCGCCACCGCGGCCAGGACCCACGCGCGGTGGCGCAGGCCATGGGGCAGCCGCCCGGCGCCGCGGCCGGGGCCAAGGGAGGGCCGGAACGGGCGGCCAGGCGCCACGCCCGGCTGTGGGTGCGGTGCCCGCGGCATGGAAAGCCTTGGGTCCATGGTTGGCGAGCGTAGCCCTTCCCACTGACGCGCCAAGGGAAATTGGGGGGCGGTTCCGCGGGGCCTGCGTGCGCCGGCCGGGGCCTTGCGCCGGCGGGGCAACGGGAACCCGGTGAAAGTGCGCGGCTGCCGGCGCCGTTTGAACGTTTGGTTCGACAGCCAAGGAGCCCCACGATGAGCGAAGCGAAGTCCCACCCGACGCGCCGGCAGTTCCTGACCACGGCGGCGAAGGCCGGCCCGGTGTTGCTGGCGCCGACGATCATCCCCGCCTCGGCGCTCGGGCGCGACGGCGCGGTGGCCCCGAGCGAGCGGATCGTGCTCGGCGCGATCGGCATCGGCAACCGCGGGGCCTACGTGCTGAGCTGCTTCCTCGAGGAGAAGGACGTCCGGTTCGTGGCGATCTGCGACGTCAAGCAGGCGCGCCGCGAGGCGGTCAAGCAGATGGCCGACTCGACCTACGGCAACCATGACTGCCGGACCTACCGCGACCTGCGCGAGCTGCTGGCGTGCGGGGACATCGATGCGGTGCTGATCGCGACCGGGCCCAACTGGCACGCGGCGGCGTCGATCCTGGCCGCGAAGGCGGGCAAGGACGTGTTCTGCGAGAAGCCGTGCACCAAGAACATCGCGGAGAGCCTGGAGCTGGCGGCGGCGTTCCGCCGGGCCGCGCGGGTGTTCCAGGCCGGCACGCAGCGCCGGAGCCTGCCCAACTTCGAGTTCGCCGTCCAGCTGGCGCGGCAGGGCAGGCTCGGCAGGCTCCACACGCTGCACGCGCACCCCGGCGGGCTGGGCACCGGGATGAGCGGCTGGGCCGAGGCCGAGCCGGAGCCGCCCCAACAGGAGGCCGATTGGGACCTCTATCTGGGCCCGGCCGCGTGGCGGCCGTTCAACCGCGGCATCCTCTCCAACGGCTTCGGTTTCGAGAAGGGCGGCGGCCTGACCGGCGGCGGCTGCCTCGAGTGGGGGTCGCACTGCGTCGACCTCTGCCAGTGGGCGAACGACGCCGACGCGACGTCGTGCGTCGAGTACGAGCCGGTCGGCGGCCAGCTGCACGCGCGCTACGCCAACGGCGTGCGGCTGGTGATGCGCAACGACGGCTGGCTGCCGCTGGGCTCGTGCCCGGTGCGCTTCGAGGGCGAGACCGGCTGGGTCGAGACCGGCGACGACGCCGACATTGAGACCAGCTCGCCGGAGCTGCTGGCGGGCAAGCGCGCCAAGATCCCCGGCTACCCGGCGAACTTCCACGTGCGCAACTTCCTCGACTGCGTGAGGTCGCGCGCGCAGCCGCGCTCGAACGCCGAGGCTGCCTGCCACACCCACATCACGTGCCACGCCGCCAACATCGCGCTCGCGCTCGGCCGCAAGCTCGCATTCGACCCGGTGAAGTGCGAGTTCCCGGACGACCCGGAGGCCAACCGCTTCCGCTCCGAGGCGCTGCGCGAACCGTGGCGGCTGTGAGCGGCGCCGGCCGGCGCCAGTGGCATGAGACAAGTTGCACTCAATCCGATGAAGACACGACCTGGTTTGGTGATGGTGCTGGCGGGCGCGCTCGCCGCGGTGGCGGTGGCCGGCGCCGGGGACGACGCCGCGGGGCGTGAGCGCCAGTTGCTCGCCGTGCTGCAGTCCGGCGCGCCGGCGGCGGAGAAGGCGATCACCTGCAAGCGGCTGGCGCTCTGCGGCAGCGGCGAGGCGGTGCCGGCGCTGGCGCCGCTGCTCGCCGACCCGCAGCTCGCCTCGTGGGCGCGGATCGCGCTCGAGGCGATCCCCGACCCGGCGGCCGACGCCGCGCTGTGCCAGGCGCTCGGCAGCCTGCGCGGCCGGCTGCTGGTCGGCGCGATCAACTCGCTCGGCGTGCGCCGCCCTGCCGCGGCGGTGCCCGCGCTGGCACGGAAGCTCGGCGACCCCGACCCGGAGGTGGCCGCGGCGGCGGCGGTCGCGCTCGGGCGCATCGGCGGCGAAACGGCCGCCGGGCTGTTGGAGCCGCTGCTCGCCACCGCGCCGGCCGGCGTCCGCCCGGCGGTCGCCGAGGGCGGCGTGCTGTGCGCCGAGCGCCTGCTCGCCGACGGCAAGGCCGCGGCGGCGCTGGCCCTCTACCAGGCGGTCCGCGCCGCCGACGCGTCGCCACCGCGCACGCTCGAGGCGACGCGCGGCGCGATCCTCGCGCGCGGCGCGGCCGGCATCCCGCTGCTGTTGGAACAACTGCGCTCGCCCGACAAGGCGTCCTTCCGGCTCGGACTGCGCGTCGCCCGCGAACTGCCCGGCCCCGAGGTGACCGCCGCGCTGGCGGCGGAATGGGACCGCTGCCCACCCGAGCGCCGGGAACCCCTGCTGCTCGCCCTCGCCGACCGCGGCGGCGCCGCGGCGGTCCCGGTGGCCCGGCAGGCGCTCCGGGAGGGAACCGCGGAGCTGCAGGCCGCGGCGATCGGCGTGCTCGAGCGGTCGGGCGACCCGGCGGCCGTGCCCGCGCTGGTCGCCGCCGCCACCGGCGCCGCCGCGGCGCCCGCCGAGGCGGCGAAACTCGCCCTCGGCCGCCTGCCCGGCCCGGCGGTGGACGCGGCCGCGCTCGGGCTGTTGGAGTCGGCCGACCCGGCCGCGCGCCGGACCGCCGCGGGCCTGGTCGCACAGCGCCGCGTGGCCGGCGCGGTCCCGGCGCTGACCAAGGCCGCCGGCGACCCGGACCCCGCCGTCGCCGTGGCGGCCATCAGGGCCCTCGGCGAGCTGGCCGGAGACGCCGAACTGCCGTGGCTGGTCGCGTTTCTAACAACCACGACGGCGCCGGCGGCCCGCGAGGCGGCCGAGCAGGCGGCGGCCGCGCTGTGCACCCGCCAGGCGGCGGCGCGGGCGCGGTCGATCGTCATCCGCGCGGCCCGCTACGGCGACCTGCCCAACGGCCCGTCGGCCGACGTCACCGCCAAGGTGGCGGCGCTGGCCAAGGGCGGCGCGCTGGCGATCGAGGCTTCCAACAGCAACTTCGGCGACCCCGCCGGGGGGGTGGTCAAGCGCCTGCGCATCGACTACACGGTCGACGGCGCCGCCGAGTCGGGGACCGTCGCCGAGGGGGGAACGCTGGCCCTGGGGACCGGTGCGGCGCCCGCGGCCACCGTCGACGCGCTGTGCGCCGCCCTGGCCGCCGCGCCCGCCGGCGCGCAGCCCTCGTTCCTGCGCCTGCTGCGCGTGGCCCGCGGCGCCACGGCGCTCGCCGCGGTGCGCGACGCCGCGACCGGCGGCCGCCCGGAGCTGCGGGACGCGGCGGTGCCGGTCCTGTGCGACTGGCCGACGCCCGACGCCCTGCCCGAGCTGACCCGGCTGGCCAAGGAGTCGACCGACCTCCGGACGCGGATCCTCGCGCTGCGCGGCTGCATCCGCCTGATCCCGCTGCAGGACGCCCCGCCCGCGCGGATGACCGCGGCGCTCGCCGAGGCGCTGGCAGCCGCCCCGCGCAGCGAGGAGAAGAAGCTCGCCCTGGCCGCCCTCGGCGGCATCGCCACCGCCGACGCGCTGGCCCTGGCCACCGGCTGTCTAACAGACCCGGGGCTGCGGGAGGAGGCCTGCCTGGCGGCCGTGGCGGTGGCCGAGAAGATGCCGCCGCCGCGGCCGGCGGCGGTGGCCGAGGCGATGGCCCGCGTCGCGGCCGCGACGGCCAACCCGCAGCTTGCCGCGCGCGCGAGGGCCGCCGCGGGCCGGTGACCCGCTCGCCGGCCCGCGCGGCCGCGCGGGGGAACGGCCCCGCGCGGGCCGGGCGCCCCTTTTCCCTTTTGCTGGATGCTTCTTCATCGATGAACCGGCGACACCCGGCGCCATTTTCGCCTGTCCCGCATGGCGCGGGAACAAGGCAGGTTCTCGACAAGATACGGGCAAGATGCCCGCGCTGAGGCGGCGCGCTGCCCTCGGTCCACTCGTTCCATGAGATGACGAACAGCGCGGGGACGCTTGCGGGGATGCCGGTGAAGGCGGCGAAGTGGACCTCGCCGCAGCCCGCGCGGCGGACCGTTTCCCGCGCCGTGTCGAGGACCGACCGGGCGTTCTCCGGCCCGCCGAGCTGCGTGACGAACTGATGGCGTCAAGCGCGACGGGGGACGGGGCCCGGGAAAAGCATCCTTTCCTATGGGAATGGGCGCCGCCACGCCGGCGGGCGGGGTGGACCGGGGGGCAGGATCACCCGGGTCCGAGGCGCGTTATTCGCTTGCATTTTCCGGGGGGTGGCTTCTTGCTGCGCGGCCCTCCGTGCCGGGCTGGGCACGGCGATCGCAAACCCTTACGATGAACACCCCCATTTCCCGGGCCTCGCTGTGTGCGTTCGCCATGGCGGCCGCCTCGATCGCATGCGTGCACGGTGCCAATCCGGCACCTTCCCAAGTCTACTACGTGCCCTTCCCTGAGGACCACCAGTTGGCCGGGTTCGACGGGTTGAACTCTGCGGCGGCCGACCCGCTGGCGGTGCTGGTGACCTTCTCGATCGCCAACGACAGCACGGTGGTCTACTACGACCACTGGGAGGACGGGTACGAGACCGACATCACCGACCCGGAGCAGGCGACCACCGAGGTCTGGGGCGACGGCAAGCCCGCCAACGGCTACCCGCCCGGCAACGCCGGCGACCTGCTCTCGGCCGGCACCGTGTTCAACCTCCGCAACTACGTCTACTCGACGGCCGGGGCCTCGGTGATCAAGTATGACGCCCGGGACAAGATCGCCGCGTTCAAGCCGATCACGCTGACCAAGACCAGTTACCCCTCGGGCCCCAACTCACTGATGGCGGGCGCGATCGAGGTCTTCGAGCAGGGCTTGTGGGGCACCGAATACCGGGTGCCGGTGGGGGTCAACATGCCGAGATCCACCCAGGGGACCACGCTGACCAACGACGCGGACATCTTCTCCTACACCGCGCTGTCGATCATGGCCGGGACCGGCGGCGCCAACGTCCAGGTCGATGCCGACAACAACGGCGTCTTCGAGCAGTCCGCCGCGCTGGCGGAAGGGGGCACGGTCTACGTCACCAACGTCAACGTGGGTGCGCGGGTCGTGGCGGACCGGCCGGTCCAGGTGGTGCTGTTCACCGGGCGGGTCGGGTCGAGCTACCAGAGCCGCGACGCCTACCTGATCCCCACCTCCCGCTGGGGGACGAGCTATTATGCGCCGGTCTCGACGACCTCGAACTACGGCACGGTGGTGTTCCTCTACAACCCCGGCACCAGCGAGATCACCGTCAGCTATGCGTACCGCAGCAGCACCAGCGCCTACACCACGGCCACGATCAGCGTGCCGGCCGGCGGCAACCGGCGGGTGACGCTCACTTCCCCCAGGGCCTATCGGTTCTACACCAGCGGCGCGCCGTTCTACGCATTCTGCGCGGTGGATGGCGCCAGCACCACCACCGGCAACAACCAGGCCTACGACGGCGGCTTCTCGCTGCTGAGCCAGTCGACCCTGAGCACCCAGGTGCAGGTCAGCCTCGGGATCGGTCGCGACCCGTATTCCGCCACCAATCCCACTGAGAACGGCAACCCGGTCTGGATCACCACCGCCGGCAACGGCCACACGTTGGAGACGGTCTACGTCGATTACAACGGCGACAAGGCGGGATCGTCGACCGACCCCGAGGGGAACGCCTACGACGTGGCCTACAGCCTGCGGGAGTTGCAGCAGCAGCAGATCTTCGACCCCGACGGCGACCAGAGCGGCATGGTCATTTACACCCTCAATCCCGCCGTCAAGGTCGCGGCGGTGTGGGCGCAGGACCCGTCTGCGGCCACCGCCGGCGCGCCGGGACTCGACGTGGCCACCCTGCTCACGCCCCTGCGCGAAGCCGATGCGGCCAAGCGCTCCACGGTGGCGGTCGATGCCGACGGCGACGGCCTCCCCGGCCCGGGCGACACGCTTGAGTATGACATCCGGGTGATCAACACGTCCCACTCCGAGATGCCGGGGCCGTTCACCGTGACCGACGCGCTGCCCGCGAACACCACCTACGTCGCCGGCTCCACCCGCTACCGCTACAGCGTCAACGGCGCGTGGCTGGCGTGGGTGGGCGTGCCCGACGACGGCGGCGGCACCGCCTTCCCGCTCGATGGCACGGGCCTGTCTTTGTCTTCAACCCTCGACTACGGGCAGCAGATCCAGGTCGTGTTCCGCGCCGCGGTCAGCGCCTATCAGGACCTGGTTCCGGCCGGCACCAGCTCGATCACCAACACCGGAACCGTGCTGACCACCCCCTTTGGCCTGACCATCCCGGTCAGCTGGACCGACCTGCTCCGCGGCAGCCTCGGCGACCGGGTCTGGGTTGATGAGAACGGCGACGGCGTGCAGGACACTGGGGAAGCCGGGCTCAACGGGGTGGTGGTCTATGCCGACCTCGACAACGACAACGTGCGCGACGCCGACGAACCGGCCGCCACCACCGCCGGCGACGGCACCTACCTGCTGACCGGCCTGCTGGCCGGCACCTACGTGGTGCGCGTCGATCCCGCCTCGGTGGCGGCGCTCAACCCCGGCTACGGCGTGACCTACGACCTCGATGGCATCGCCACCTCATACGTCGCATCCGCGACGCTGGCGGCGGGCGAGCGGCGGACCGATGTCGACTTCGGGTTCCGCATCGATGCCAGCGTCGGCGACCGGGTGTGGGTGGACCTCGACGCCGACGGCGTGCAGGACGCCGGCGAGCCCGGCATCAACGGTGTGCGGGTGTTCATCGACGCTGACGGCGACGGCATTTACGACGCCGGCGAGCGCAACTCGATCACCTTCGGCGACGGCACCTACTACATCGGCAACCTGCCAGCCGGCGGCACCTATGAGGTCTGCGTGGATACCACCACGTTGCCGAGCGGCCTCACCCAGACCTTCGACCTGACGAGCCCGACCAACGACCACCATGCCACGGTCACCTTTTCCGGCGCCGAGCACCGGCCGGACCTCGACTTCGGATACCGCGGCAGCCTGAGCCTCGGCGACCTGGTGTGGAACGACGTCGACGGCGACGGGGTCCAGGACACCGGCGAGGCCGGGATCGCCGGAGTGGTCGTCTACATCGACGCCAACGGCAACGGCACGCGGGACGCCACCGAGGCCTTCGCAACCACCGATTCCAACGGCGCCTACACGATCGGCAACCTGTTCAACGGCACCTGCACGGTGCGGGTCGACACCACCACGCTCCCGGCCGGGATGGTCGAGACCTACGACCTGACGAGCCCGACGACCGATCACCAGGCCACGGTGACCCTGAGCGGGGCGAACCGGACCGACGTCGACTTCGGCTACCGCGACGCCGCCAGCCTCGGCGACCGGGTGTGGAACGACCTCGACGGCGACGGCATCCAGGACGCCGGCGAACCGGGCATCGCCGGGGTCACGGTCTACATCGACGCCAGCGGCAACAACGCCTTCGACCAGGGCGTCGAGCGCTTCGCCATCACCGACCTCAACGGGATCTACCTGATCGACAACCTCGCCGCCGGCACCTACTCGGTGCGGGTCGACATCGGCACCCTGCCGCAGGGGTCCACGCAGACCTACGACCTGACCAGCCCGTACACCGACCACGAGGCGAGCCGCACGTTGGCCGCCGGCGAGGACGCCGTGAACGTGGACTTCGGTTACCGCAGCACCGCGAGCGTCGGCGATTTCGTGTGGCTCGACCTCGATGCCGACGGGGTGCAGGACGCCGGCGAGTCCGGCATCGCCGGCGTGCGCGTCTTCCTCGATATCAACGGCAACGGCAGCTTCGACAGCGCAAGCGAGCCGTCGGCCATCACCTCGGCCGGCGGCACCTACTCGATTGCCGGCCTGGCGCCCGGCAACTACACCGCCCGGGTGGACACGGCCACGCTGCCCTCGGGCGCGGTGCAGACCTACGACCTCGCCGGCGGCCTCGACCACGCCGCCACCTTCATCCTGAGCGCCGGTCAGACCCGCACCGACCTTGACTTCGGCTACACCCAGCCAGTGACCCTTGGCGACTGGGTGTGGAATGACGCCAACGCGAACGGGCTGCAGGACACCGGGGAAAGCGGCCTCGCCGGCGTCACGGTCACCGCCTACAATGCCGCCAACAACACCATTGCGGCCACCACCACGACGGCCAGCGGCGGGGCCTACAGCTTCGCGACCCTCCTGCCGGGTTCGTACTACGTGGAGTTCGGCGCGGTGACGGGGTATGACCGGTCACCGGTCGACCAGGGCAGCGACGACAGCAAGGACAGCGACGCCAACGTGACCACCGGCCGGACGGGCACCGTCACCCTGGCCGCCGGGGACTCCAACCTGACCCTCGACGCGGGCTACTACCAGCCCGCCACCCTCGGCAACCTGGTGTGGATCGACACCGACAACGACGGCCTGGTCGACGCGGGCGAGGCCGGTGTCGACGACGTGGCGGTCGAGCTCTACCTGTCGACGCAGACGCCGGGGGTGGACCCGCCCCACGCGTCCACCACCACCGCCGGCGGCGGCTTCTATCAGTTCAGCGGCCTCCGCCCGGACGCCTACCGGGTCCACATCCCGGCCGCCAACTTCGGCACCGGCATGGCGCTGGAGCACGCGCCGCTCTCGAGCGCTGTCACCAGCACCGTCGATGACGGCATTGACAACGACGACAACGGCAGCCAACCCGCCGGCGGCGCCGCGGTGACCGGCCCGCTCGTCACCCTGGACGCGGGCGAGACGGACAACACCCTCGACTTCGGGTTCGCGCCCAACGGCAGCATCGGCAACTGGGTGTTCGCGGACGCCAACAACAACGGGGTGCGGGACTCCGGCGAGAACGGGATCCCCGGGGTGGTGGTGAAGCTGTTCGTTGCCGACGGCTCGGGCAACCCGGCCGGCAGCGCCCTGCAGGCCACCACCACCGACGCCAACGGCAACTACCGCTTCGACGACCTGGTGGCCGGCGCCTACGTGGTGGTGGTGGACGCGGCCGGCTCCGGCAGCGCCCTGGCCGGGTATCTAACGAGCACCGGGCACACGGCCGACCTCACGCTGGCCGGGGACCTGATGGACCACGGCCTCGACACCCCGCTGGGAACGGGTTCGGTGCTGCCGGGCGGCATCGCCGCGGTGGCGGTGACGATGGTGCAGGTCGCGCAGCCACTCGGCGAGATCCTGGGCGGCGAGGCGGGCGCGGGCACCCACGGCCCGAACGGCGACGCCACCGACAACCTGGTCGTCGATTTCGGCTTCACCCCCGCCTACAGCATCGGCAACCGGGTGTTCCGCGACGACGACAGCGACGGCTACCGGGACGACGCGGAAGTCGGCATCGCCGGCGTGCCGATGTATGCCTTCGCGGCCGACGGCAATGGCCAGCCGACCGGCGACCCGCTCGCCTCGGCCACCACCGACGCCGACGGCTGCTACCGGCTCGACGGCCTGCCTGCCGGTTCCTACGTGGTGGTGATGGACCGCGCCAACGCGCCGGCCGAGGTGAGCTACTACACCATCAGCATCGCGGCCAGTTCCGACATGACCCTGGCCGGCGACCGCTACAACCACGGCTGGTACTTCCCGCAGGTCAACATCGGCACCATTGTCAACGGCTACGCCAGTTCCCCGGTGACCCTGGGCGCCGGGCTGCAGCCGACCGGCGAGGTGACCGGTGGCTCCGGCCAAGGGTCCAACAGCCCGTACGGCGACGACCGCGACAATCTGGTGCTCGACTTCGGCCTGATGCGCACCTACTGCATCGGCAACCGGGTCTTCGACGACCTCGACGCCGACGGCCAGCAGGACGCCGGCGAGCCCGGGATCGCCAACGTCGCCCTGCGGGTCTTCGATGCCGACGAGAACGGCAACCCGACCGGCAACGCCCGCATCATCGGTGCCAACGGGCTCAACGTGGCCCTCTCCAGCCCGGACGGCTGGTACCGCTTCTTCCGCCTGCCGGCAGGTAGATATGTGGTGGTGGTGGACGTGGGACTGTCCCGCGACCTGGTCGGCTACAAGCACGTCAACGGCTCGACCTTCATCGACCCCACCGCCAGCTCGCAGGCGCTGGTCGACTACGGGACCAGCCCGGGGCAGAGCACCGACCTGACGATCACCGGCGACCTCCACGACCACGGCCAGGACATCCCAATCAGCCATGCCGAGGTGGCCTTCGGTGTCCGCAGCGTGGTGGTCGAGGTGGGCCCCGGCCTGCAGCCGACCGACGAGGCGGTCAGCGCCACCGACCCCGCCGGCGCCCACGGGCCGACCGGCGATGCCAGCGACAACCTGGTCGTCGACTTCGGGTTCACCAAAAACCACAGCATCGGCAACCGCATCTTCCTCGATGATGGCACCGGCTCCGGGGGCAAGAAGAACGATGGCATCCAGAACGGCACCGAAGCGGGCATCGGCGGGGTGATCGTGGAGTTGAAGGACTCCGGCGGCGCAGTCGTGGCGTCGACCACCACCGACGCCAGCGGCTACTATCGCTTTGACGACCTGCTGGCCGGCACCTACACCGTGTTCCTGCCGGGGGCCAACTTCAGCTCCGGGGCGCTGGCAGGCATGTCCAGCAGCAGCGGGGTGGAAACGGGTGACCTGGGCGACAAAGGCATCGACGAGGCCGACCCGCCCGCCAACGGCATCACCACGGCGTCGATCACCCTGGCCCTCGGTTCCCAACCAACCGGCGAAACCGACATCGGCTCCGGCGCCGGCGCGCACGGGCCTAACGGCGACGGCTACGACAACCTCACGATCGACTTCGGGTTCGTGCGGGGCAACGACACTTGCTGCATCGGCTCGCTGGTCTGGCACGATGCCAACAACAACGGCGCCTGCGATGCCGGTGAAAGCGGGATCGGCGGCGTGAGCGTCGAGATCTGGAGTGCGGATGCGTCCGGTGCCCTGCTGGCCCTGCAACACACGGTGACGACCGCAGCCGACGGAACCTACTACGTGAAGAACCTCGAGCCCGGCCGCTACCGGGTGCGCATTCCCGCCGCCAACTTCGGCACCGGCCAGCCGCTGGTCGCCATCAACACGTCCAGCACCCTGCGCGACGGCCAGGACGATCAGGTCGACAACGACAGCAACGGGCTGCAGGCCTCGGCAGGGCAGGAGGTGCTCAGTCCGGTGATCGTCCTCGGCGTCGGCGGCGAGCCGGTCGATGGCACCGGCGTGCCCAATGAGTTCGGCCCGGGTGCGATGGCGGACAACAGCCCGCATGACGCCAACGGCGACATGACCGTCGACTTCGGGTTCTACTCGCCCGCCAACGACCAGGCCAACCTGTGCAGCCTCGGGTCGGTGGTCTGGAACGACCTCGACAACGACGGGGCGCATGACAGCGGTGAGCCGGGCATCGCCGGCGTGGCGCTCGACCTCTACCTCAACGACACCACCCGGTGGGCCACGACCACCACCGCCGCCGACGGCACGTTCTTCTTCCACGACCTGCCCCCCGGCAGCTGGACGGTGCGCATCCCGGCCGCCAACTTCACCGGCAGCGGCGCGCTTGTGGCCACCCCCATGACCGGCGGCACCCCGGCCAACAGCGACAACCAGGTTGACGGCGACAACAACGCCCTGCAGCCCGGCGGCATGTTCACCGCGGCGCGCAGCCCGGCGATCACGCTCGCCGCGGGCGCCGAGCCGACGACCGCCGAAACCGGCGCGGGTTATGGCCAGGACGACGGCAGCCCATACGTGGACGCCAACGGCGACATGACCGTCGACTTCGGCTTCACGCCGACCTACAGCCTCGGCAACCGCGTCTTCCGCGACTGGGACAACAACGGGATCATGGACGGGACCGACAGCCCGGTCAGCGGGGCGCGGATGAGGCTGTTCGCGGCCGATGGCTCGGGCGAACCCACCGGCACGGCCCTGGCCACCGTGGATACCGATGAGAACGGCTACTATCGGTTCGACGGGCTGGTTGCGGGCACCTACGTGGTGGTGGTGGACAAGTCGGCCTCGCCGGGGATGACGTCGGGCGGACGCAGCAGCACCGGAGTGAGTTCGGACCTCGGCTTGTCCGGCGACGGCAAGGACCACGGGCGGGACACCCTCATCACCCTGGACACCGTGGTCAACGGCATCCCGAGCGTGCCGGTCACCGTGGGCCCCGGCCTGCAGCCCACCGGCGAGGCGACCGGCGCGGGTGCCGGCGGCAACGGCCCCAACGGCGACGCGAGCGACACCCTGGTCGTGGACTTCGGCTTCACCCCGACCTACAGCATCGGCAACCGCGTCTTCCGCGACCGCAACAACGATGGGCAGCTCGGCTCCGACGTGATGGACACCGGCGGGATCGCCGGGGTCGTCATGGCCCTGTTCGCCGCCGATGAATCCGGCGCGCCCGCCGGCACCGCCCTGGCCACGACGACCACCGATGCCATGGGCTACTACCGCCTCGACGGGTTGGTGGCCGGCAGCTACGTGGTGGTGGTGGACGTGGCCGGGTCCGCCAGCCTCGCCGGGCACGTCAGCTCGACCGGCTGGCGCACGGAGACGGGCCTGGCCGATGACTACCAGGACCACGGGCTGGACACGCCGTTGGGCACCGGCTCGGTGCTGCCCGGCGGCATCGCCGGCGTGGCGGTCGCCGTCGGCCCCGGCCTGCAGCCGCTGGCGGAAGGCACCGGCAGCGGGCAGGGCGCCCACGGGCCGTGCGGCGACGCCAACGACAACCTGGTGATGGACTTCGCCTTCCATCCGCTCCACAGCCTCGGCAACCGGGTGTTTGCGGACGCCGACGGCGACGGTCTGATGGAGGCCGGCGACACGGGCATCGGGGGGGTGCAGGTGGTGCTGTTCGGTGCCGATCCGTCCGGCAATCCAACCGGCGCGCCCGTGGGCACCACGACCACCGACGCCAGCGGTTACTACCGCTTCGACTACCTCGCGGCCGGGACCTATGTGGTGGTGGTCGACCGGCCCGCCTCCGCCGCGCTCAGCGGTTATGGCAGCAGCCCCGGGGCGAGCCCAGACTACACCTTGGCCGGCGAGAGCCACGACCACGGCCTCGACCTCCCGCTGGGGCCGGGGTCGGTCCTGCCGGGCGGCATCGCCGGCACGCCCGTCGGGGTGGGGACCGGCGTGCTGGCGCCGCAGGGCGAGGGGGACGTCTCCACCGGTGCGGGCGCCAACGGCCCCAACGGCGACGACGCCGACAACCTGGTGGCCGACTTCGGGTTCCGGCAGCTCGGCGCGATCAGCGGCAGCGTGCTCGCCGACGCCGGCAGCGGCAGCCATGACACGCCGGTCGCCGACGTGGTCGTCACCCTCAAGGACGCCGGCGGCAACGACATCGACAGCGACCCGTACACCGAGGGCGTCCAGCCGACCACCGCGACCACCGGGGCCGACGGCAGTTATGCCTTCGCCGATTTGGTCCCGGGCAATTACCAAGTCTCCCAAACCCAGCCCGCCGGCTACGGCAGCGACTCCGACAAGGACGGCGGCGACCCCGACCTGATCGGGGACCAGGCGCTGGTCGCGGTCAGCGCCGGGGCGACCAACAGCGGCAACGACTTCCTTGAGGATCAATACGGCGCGGTCTCCGGCACCGTGCTGGTCGATGCCGACCACGACGGCACCGGCGACACCCCGCTGCCCGGCGTGCCGGTGTCCTTGTTCACCGACCCCAACGGCGACGGCAGCCCACTGGACGGCGCGGCCTTCGCCACGGTGGTCACCGATGCCAACGGCGCCTACACCTTCACCAACGTGCCGGCCGGCAGCTACGTGATCGTCGAGAGCAACATCGACGGTTATGCCAACTGGGCCGACGGCGACACGACCACCGACCGCGCCAACTCGCCGGTGGATGCCGCCAACCCGAGCCAACTCGACAACCTGCTGCCGGTGAACCTGGGCGTGGGCGAGACCGACGACGGCAACACGTTCGTCGAGGTCCAGGCGTTCACCATCAGCGGTCAGGTGCGCAACGATGCCAACAGTGACGGCATGCTGACCGACCCCGACTTCCCGATCGCCGGGGTCACCATCGAGTTGTTCGCCGATGCAAACCACGACGGCGTGCCGGACGGGCCTGCGTTGCGCACGACGGTCACCGGCGGCGATGGAAGCTACTCCTTCACCAACGTGCCGGTCGGCAAGTACCTCGTGGTCGAGACCAACCTGCCCGGCACCACCAGCACCGGCGACGCCGACGGCGGCAGCGCGGATTCGATCGCGGTCAACCTGACCAACGCCGACGTGACCGGACGCGACTTCCTCGACCACCGGCCGTGCGCCCAGTCGTGGGCGGAATGGCAATACCTGCACCCGCTCGGCGGCCAGAACGGGCCGGACGACAACCCGGAGGCGGACCGCAACGACAACCTGCTGGAATACGCGCTCGCCGGCGATCCGAAGAGCGGGGCAGGGGACCTGTTCGCAATCCAGCCCTCGGCCACCGCGCCGGGCACCCTGGAGGCCGTGTTCCAGCGCCCGGCCGGCGCCGCCGGCGACGTGACCTACGTGCTCGAATATGCGGCGGCACTCGGTGGCGAAACGGTCTGGACCTCGATCGTCCTCACCCCGGAGATGATCAGCGTCTCGGCCGACGGCTGCCTCGAAACGGTCACCATCCCGGACCTCGAGACCCTGACCGGACTAACAGCCGGCGAGGGCTTCGTGCGCCTCACCGTCGGGCTGGACGCCGACGGCGACGACGAGGTGGACGCCACCTCCTCGGCCGAGGTGGAAGGCTGGACCGAGACGGAGCTGGACCTTTGCTGCCACACCTTCAACAACCCCTACCTGCGCGAGGCCGTCTTCACCGGCACCGTGGCCGCGGTGGACGGCCAGGACCTCAGCTTCACCGGCGAGGACCTCGAGGATCTGTTAGAGTCCGGCGTCGCCTGCTACCTCGAGGTCACTTCGGGCGAGAACGAGGGCCAGCGCTTCGACGTCGTCTCGGCCGCCGGCACCACGGTGACCCTCGCCAACGACAGCGACCTTGATTCGCCGGCCGCGCCGTTCAACACGCTTACCGGGGCCCCGCCCGCCAGCCTGCTCGGCGACACGGTGGTGCTCCGGCCCCACTGGACGCTGGGCGGGTTGTTCCCGCCCGAGGCATATGCGGCGACGGGCAGCCAGTCCACTGCCGACCAGGTCCAGTTGCATGCCGGCGGCGAGTGGGTTTTTTACTGGCTCTACGACGCGGGAGACTCCGATCCGGAGACCGCGCGCTGGGTGCTTGCTGGCGACAACCTGCTGACCGACCAGGGCGCGACGGTGCTGCCACCCGGCCAAGGGATGTTTGTGCTCAAGCACCCGCCCGAGGTTGCGACCGTCAGCTACGGCGAGGTGCGGGCCAACGACTTCGTGCGGCCGCTGGCCGCCGGCCACAACCTGGTGGGCGGCGGGTTCCCGGTCGACCAGTCGGCCACCGGCACCGGCTCGCGCCAGATGACCCTGGCGGGGACCGGCCCGGTGGCAGAGAACGACTTCTTCGGCAGCCGCGACTTCAAGACCGCCGACTCGTTCTTCATCTGGCGCAAGGACGCGGTGACCGGCGCCGACAGCTACGACACCTGTTTCCTGCTGAGCAACTCGCCGACCAACCCGACAATCCACCGCTGGGTGCAGGTGGGCGACGCCAGCCTGACCGCGAAGGATGCCGAGGTCCTGTTCCTGAGCGACCGCAGCGTGTTCGTGCGGGTGGCGGCGGGCCTGCCCGGCTACCGGATCCCGTGCCCGTGGCAACCATGAACGAGCATCCCGCGACCATGGATCCCGCAACCACTTCCCGCCCTTCCGCCATGAAACCCGCCCTCATCCGCTGCACGGTGGCCGCCCTGGCCTTGGCCGCGGCCAGCGCCCGCGCCGGCACGATCAACTGGGGCAGCGAGTTTCTGAGCACCCTGCTCGCCAGCGACGGCACTGCCATTCCCGCGACCGGCTACACCTTCGAGCTGGGCACCTTCGCCACCGGGTTCACGCCGACCAGTTCCAACATCCTGGACTGGGAGTCGAACTGGACCAGCGTGGACACGGCCGACTACAACGCCGAGGCCGGCTACTTCACCGCCGCGCTCGAGTGGACCCCCGCACATGCGGAGTTCGTCAACCGGCAGGCCTACCTGTGGATCCACAACGCGTTCACCGACCCGGCCAACGAATGGCTGCTGGTCACCGACGCGGCCTGGAAGTTCCCGGCGGTCGACGACGGCTGCTGCGGCACCACCTTCCCGGTCCAGTGGTCGGTTAGCGACGTCGACACCGAGGCGACGCCGCTGTGGGGCGCCAACACGGCGACCAGCGGCGGCGGCGCGGCCACCGCGGATGCGCAGGCGCCCACGCTGCAGGCCGCGGTGTCGATCTTCGCGTGGACGATCGACGACGAGACCGCCGGCTACAACACGCTGGCCAACCAGGACCTCGCGGGCTCCGGCGCGGTGTTCAAGGTCGTGCTGCCGGAGGGCGACAGCTTCACCGAAACCTTCTGGGACACCAACCAAACGTGGACCGACGTCTTCAAGGTCGCGAACGGCGCGGACCTCGCCAGCATCTTCAGCGGCGGCTATACCGGCAGCGGGGGCATCACCCGCGCGGGGCTCGTCGAGGGGCAGGGATACTTCACGCTCAACGGCAGCACCCTGAGCTGGACCGCCATCCCCGAACCGGCCGGCGTGATCGTCGGCCTGCTGCTGGCCGCCGGCCTGCTGCGCCGCCGGCGCGCTTGAGTCCACCCCCCGCCCGAGGTAAGCGGATCGCGCATGGAGGCGCGCGCAAGGGCATGAACCCGTTGTTCCCAACCGGATGGCACTGCGTCGGCCGCGCGCCGCGGGCGAAGCGGCGCGCGCCGCGGGCGGCGCTGTGGGCGGTGGCCGCCTGCCTCGCCGCCGCGGCTCCCGGCGGCGCCCGCACGATCTACTGGTCCAACGACCCGGACATGGACAACCGGACGAGCACCGGCGGCGCGATGGACGCGGGGTTCCGCTTCGAGCTGGGCGTGTTCGACGCCGGGTTCACGCCGACGGCCGCCAACGTCGCCGAGTGGCACGCCCGTTGGACCGCCGCCCAGCGGGCACCCTACAACCCGGACCACGGCTACTTCACCGCCAAGCACGTCGTCACGTCCAACACGGAGCCGTTCGCCGCCGGCACCCAGGCATACATCTGGGGCTTCCGCGGCGACGCGCTGTCCGGCGAGTGGATCCTGCTCGCCGCGCCCGCCTGGCTATGGCCCCAGGCCGACCCGATGGCCTTTCCCCTGGAGTGGTTCGTCAAGGATGCCGACACCTGCGTGCTCGGCACCGTCGTCGACGGCAACATGACCAGCGCCGCGGTCGCCGGCGCACGCCCGCCGGACACCAACTGGACGCAGTGGCAGGCCGAGCAGCTCGCCGGCGAGCCGCTCGACGGCCCCGCCGACGACCCCGACCGCGACGGCACCGACAACCTGCTCGAGTTCGTCTTCGGCACCCCGCCCACCCGGCCCGGCCCGCCGCCCCAGATGCCGGCCACCCTCGCCGGCGGGTTCCTCCAGGTCACCATCCCGCGGCGCATCGACCACCCGGCGCTGCTCACCGTCGAGGTGTCTTCCGATCTAACAGAATGGGACGCCGGCCCGGAGGCCACCGTGGTCGTGGCGGATGACTTGGCGGCGCTGGTGGTGCGCGACCTGACGCCGCTGGGCGCGGGCGCGCCGCGCCGGTTCATGCGCCTGCGGGCGGACTTGCCGGCGCCGCCGGCGCCTCAAGGAGCGCCGACGTCTCGTCGGCTTCTTCGTCGATGAACCGACCAGGAACCTGGGGTCGACGCGCGCGCAGCTCCGAAGACGCGGGAGATGACGGAGCGTCACACGACGCACCTCGGGTATCTGTTTTGTGGCGGGCCTTCAGCCCGCAAGAAGCCACCGGAATGCCGCTAAACAGATACCGCGGCCCGCGGCGTCACAGCACGAACGGGATGACCGCGCGGCGCTCGGGGGGGTAGTCGGGGAAGCGGCTGCGGTACCAGCGGTGGTGGGCGAGTGCGCGCGGGACGAGGTTGGCGGCGGTCCACAGGGCGAAGACCAGGCCCGGGGCCGACCACGTCAGCAGGGCCCATGCGGACCACTCGACCAGCTCGCCGAGGTAGTGGGGGCAGGAGACCCGGCGGAACAGCCCGCCGCGGGGGATCTGATAGTCCTGGGCCGGCGCGGCGCGGAGCCGCCGCAGCAGGGTGTCCGAGCGCACGGTGATCGCCAGCCCGATGGCGAACAGCGTGGCGCCGGCGAGCAGGCGCGGGTCGTGCAGCCACGCGGCGGGGCGCGGGGCGGACAGGGTGAACAGGTGGCGGCCTTGGAGGTAGCCGTTGGTGACGTTGAAGGCGACGGCGCTGGCGACGACGAACAGCGGGACCCGGCGGCTGCTGCGCAGGCGCAGCGGATAGACGAACCCGCGGTAGCCGTAGTGGGCGCACCACACGAGCGCGAACAGAACGGACACCGGGTCGCGGCGGCCGCCGAGCACGAACAGGAGGCCGACCGTGAGCGCGGCCGGCGACTCCATCAGCAGCCACGCGGTGCGGCTGCCGATGCCCGGCCCCCAGCCGCGGCGGGCGAAGCGGCCGTAGGGCGCGGGGATCACCAGCAGCGCGGCGAACGCGGCGACCGCGAGCACGCACCACGCGACCAGCAGCCAGTGGTGGAACAGGGCTTCGCCGGACATCGTCTTGATCATCGGTTCACCCGCGGCAGGCGGGGATCTGGGGGGAGGCGCGCGCGCTTGGCAAGAGGATAGAACGAGGCGGCCGCCGGGTCTTCAGGGATTCGATCCCGTGAATGCGACTCCTGATCCCGGAGGGATCGCGGAACTTAGCCGGTGGCGCGAGCCACCGGAACCCGGGCGGCAAGATGATGCAGCCCCGGAGGGGCGGCGGAACGGCGCGGTTCACCAACGATCGCGTTCGTCGAAATCGACGCCGCGGGTGTGTCGATGACATGGCGGCGGTTTCCGGTGCCCCTGCCAGGGCACGCATTCATTGCATGCGCGATGCCGGTGGCTCGCGCCACCGGCTAATCTCACACGCCCCTGCCGGGGCGCAGAAGGTATTCCCGCCCACGGTCGGCGGAAGCAACCGGCACCGGGATCGGGGTCGCAAGGACGAGCATGGCCGCTGCAATTCTTGTCGCGGCCGCGACAAGAATTGTAGCGGGGCGATGGGGGCTGCTGCCCCCGGGGCCGACGATCTGTAAGGCGCGGGAGGCGCGGCAGGCAGGGATCTGGGAGGAGGCGCGCAAGCGTGGCAAGAGGATAGCACGAGGCGCCTTGAGGGCCGAAGGCCCGGGTTGGGGGGAGTTGGAGAGAGGAGTTCGGCCGCGTTGGTGACAACGCGGGTTGGGAGGAGTTGGAGCGCGCGGGGCGGCCGGCGGGGGCAAGGGGGGGCCTCGCCCAGCCGGAAGTGTGACCACTTCCGCTACGGGGAGGGGGGGCGGCCGCGTGGGTGGGCCCGCGACAAGCGCCCGTCCGGCTAGAGCGACTCCGGCTGTTGGAGCAGTTCGGAGATGCGGTTGAGGAGCAGGCCGGCGCCGCCGCCGTCGACGACGCGGTGGTCGAAGGTGAGGACCAGCTCGGACTCGGTGACCGGGATGAACGCCTCGACCTCGGCGCTCCACGACGGGCGCTTGACGCCGGCGCCGATGCCGAGGATCAGGGTTTCGTTGGGCAGCGGGATCGGGGCGCCCGAGGTCAGGCCGAAGGTGCCGAAGTTGGTCACCGTGGCGATCCCGCCGCGGCGGTCGTCCTCGGTCAGCCGGCGCCGCCGGGCGCGGTCGACCAGCTCGTTGTAGAGGCCGACGAGCTCGGCCACCGGCTTGTGGTCGGCGCCGCGCAGCACCGGCACGACCACGCCGTCCTCGACCTGGACCGCCACCCCGAGGTCGAAGCCGCGGGGGTGGACGATCTTGTCGCCGACGAGGAAGCCGGCGGACGCCGGCTCCTCGCTGAGCGCGATCGCGAAGGCGCGCAGCACGTAGAGCGTGAGCCCGGGCTTCGGGTCCTGCCGGCGGCGGTGCTCGAGCACCCGGTCCATGGCCACCGGCAGGCCGACGTTGCCGAGCGGCCGGGTCCAGCTGCGGCGCATCGCGTCGGCCACCGCGAGGCGCATCGACGACGCCTTGCTGCTGGGCCAGGCGGAGATATAGCTGATGAAGCGCTCGAGGTCCTCGACGGTGACCCGGCCGCCGGCGCCGCTCCCGGCCACCGCCGAGATGTCGGCCTCGCGCAGCCCGAGCTCGTTCATCCGCGCGCGCATCCGCGGCGAGATGTAGTGCGCCCCCAGCTCGCCGGTCGGCACCGGCAGCCCGCGGACGCTGGGGATCACGTCGCGCGGCTGCTCAGTGTAGCCCCCGCCGTCGTCCGCGGCGGCAAAGTGCACGTTCGCCGCGGCCGCGGGCGCGGGCGCGGCGCCCTCCGCGGCGGCCGGCGGCGCGGCGCCCTCCGCCGGCGGCGGTGCGGGCCGCGGGTCGAGCGTGCGCACGCCGGTGCGCACGACCTCCTCCTCGGTCACCTCCATGATCCCGAGGATCGTGCCCACCGGGTAGCTCACCCCCTCCTGCGCGCGCAGCTCCACCACCCGGCCGGCGCACAGCGTCGTCACCCCCATCGTCGCCTTGTTGGTCTCCACCTCGATCACCTCCTGGTCCGCCTGCACCGCGTCGCCCACCGCAATCCCGAGCTTGACCACGGTCGCCTCGGCGATCGACTCGCCGAGCTGCGGCATCAGGATGGGCACCTTGGACATGGCGGCGGGGGCTTTCTGTTAGAACGAGAGCAGCTTGCGCAGCGCGGTGGAGATCGACTCCGGGGTGGGGCGGTGGGCGGCCCACAGCTGGGGGTGGAAGGGGACGGGGGTGTCGCGCGAGTTGAGGCGCAGCGGGGGGGCGTCGAGCAGGTGGAAGCCGTCGGCGACGACGCGGGCGACGAGTTCGGCGGTGGCGCCGCCCCATGGGAACGCCTCGCCGACGGCGAGCAGCCGGCCGGTGCGGGCGACCGAGGCGAGGACGGTGTCGATGTCGAGCGGCTTGACCGAGCGCAGGTCGACGACCTCGATGTCCCAGCCGCCCTCGTCGTGGAGGCGGTCGGCGGCGCGGACGGCCTCGTGGACCATGGCGCTGTAGGCGACGACGGTGGCGTGTTTGCCGGTGCGGGTGATGCGGGCCTTGCCGATCGGCAGCGGGTCGGGGTTGATGGCGGGCGCCTTGAGCCAGCGGTAGAGGAACTTGTGCTCGCAGAAGATCACCGGGTCGTCGATGGCGACGGCCTGGCGGAGCATCGAGTAGGCGTCGCCGACGGTGGCTGGGGTGACGACGACCAGGCCGGGGTAGTGGGCGTAGACCGACTCCATGCTCTGGCTGTGGAAGGGGCCGGAGCCGGGGGTGCCGCCGGAGGGCAGGCGGACGGTGATCGGGACCGGCACGCCGGTGCGGTAGAAGTGGGTGGCGGCCTGGTTGATGATCTGGTTGAGGGCGATCATCGAGAAGTCGGCGAACTGGATCTCGATGATCGGGCGCATCCCCTCGATCGCGGCGCCGACCGCCATGCCGATCATGGCGTCCTCGCAGATCGGCGAGTCGAACACGCGGCCGGGGAACATCTCCTGCAGGCCCTTGGTGGCCTTGAAGGCGCCGCCGAAGGTGCCGATGTCCTGGCCGTAGAGGAACACGCGCGGGTCCTCGCCGAGCAGCTCCCGTTGGGCGGCGTGGATCGCGTCGATGTAGGTCACGCTCATGCGGGCGGTTGCCAGGCGGAGGTTTGCACCCAGTCGTGGTCGAACAGCGAGTCGGTCGCCACCGCGCGCCACGGTTCCTGCCATGGGTCGGGCGCGGGTTCCTGCTGGGCCTGGGCGACGGCGGCCTGGACCTCGTCGGCGAAGCGCCGCCACCACTCGGCGACCTCGGCGGCGCTGGCGGCCCCGCTCGCGACGACCTGCTGCTCGGCCACCTTGATGCAGTCGCGTCCGAGCGGCGAGCGGCGCAGCTGTTCGGGGACGTAGAACGCGTCGTCGTGCTCGCCGTGGCCGCTGAGGCGCAGGATGTCGGCGAGCACCATCTGGGGGCCGCAGCCCTCGCGGGCGCGCCGCACGGCGCGGCCGACGACCTCGATGCACGCCAGCATGTCGGTGCCGTCGACGCGGTGGCCGTCGATCCCGTAGCCGGCCGCGCGCTCCAACAGGTCGGCGCAGGCGAACTGGCGGCGGTTGGGGGTGGAGTAGGCGAACTGGTTGTTGACCACCACCACGACCAGCGGCAGTTGCTCGACGGCGGCGAGGTTCATCCCCTCGTGGAAGGCGCCGGTGGAGGTGGCGCCGTCGCCCACCGAGGTGCCGCCGACGACCCCCTCGAGGCGCCCGCGCAGGCGGCGGGCGAAGAGCATGCCGGCGACCACGGCGACCGCCGAGCCGAGGTGGCTGATCATTGCCGGGACCCCCTCGAGCGGCCGGCCGCGGTGGACGTTGCCGTCGCGGCCGCGCATCGGGCCGAGCGCCGAGCCGAGGTAGGTGCGGGTGCAGTCGAGCAGCGGCTCGCCGAAGGCGGTGCGGCCGGCCTGGTCGCGGATCAGCGGCGCGTAGACGTCGCAGCCGGGGACCAGCGCGGCGCCGAGGGCGGCGCTCACCGCCTCCTGGCCCTTGCCGATGTAGACGCCGCCGACGATCTTGCCGGCCTTGTAGAGGCTGGCCAGCTTGGCCTCGAGCAGCCGCGCCTTGAGCATCGCGCGGAACACCGCCCGGACGTGCTCGAGCCCGGCGGCCGCGGCCACCCGCCCCTGCGTCGCCTCCCCCTCCTGCGCGCCGGTCGGAAACACGCGTGGAGGGTAAGCGGAGGCCGCGCCGCGGGGCAACTGCAATCACCATGGCTGCAATCACCGTGGCCCGCGGGCGCGGCCCGGATTCGCGGTTGCCCCGGCGGCCGGATTCCGGCATAAGCCGCCACGCACATGCAGCAGCCGACCCTCCTGATCCTCGCCGCCGGCATGGGGTCCCGCTACGGCGGCCTCAAGCAACTCGACCCGATGGGCCCGCACGGGGAAACGGTGCTCGACTACTCGGTCTACGACGCGATCCGGGCCGGCTTCGGCCGGATCGTGTTCGTGATCCGCGAGGAGTTCGCCGACGCCTTCCGCGACGGGGTGGGCAGCCGCTTCGCCGACCGGATCGCCGTCGACTACGCGTTCCAGCGGCTCGACGACCTGCCGGCTGGGTTCGGCGTGCCGGCCGACCGGGTCAAGCCGTGGGGGACCTCGCATGCGGTGCGCGCCGCCCGCGGGGTGATCCGCGAGCCGTTCGCGGTGATCAATGCCGACGATTTCTACGGCTGCGACGCCTACCGGGTGGTGGCCGACTATTTCCTGCGCACCCCGCCGGCGACCAACGGGATCCACCACTATGCGATGGTCGGCTACGCGCTCGACCACACGCTGTCGGACCACGGCGACGTCAACCGCGGCATCTGCCAGCTCCACGACTCCGGCCTGCTCAGCGAGGTCGAGGAGTACCTGCGGATCGAGCGCGAGCCGGACGGCACGATCCGCGGCGACAGCCTGGATGAGGGGCGCCGCGAGCTGGCCGGAGACGTGATCGTCTCGATGAACTTCTGGGCGTTCACGCCGGCGTTCTTCGACCAGCTCGAGGGCGAGTTCCGCGCCTTCCTCGAGGCTTCCGGCACCAACCCGAAGGCCGAGTGCTACATCCCCACGGTGGTCGACGCGCTGGTGGCCGGCGGCACCGCCGACTGCCGGGTGCTGCAGACGACCGCCAGCTGGTTCGGCGTCACCTATCCCGCGGACAAGCCGCACGTCGTGGCCAACATCGCCCGGCTGGTCAAGCTGGGCGACTACCCCTCGCCGCTGGCCTGAACCACCTCCCCGGCCATGCACGACCTCGCCCACGTCTCCTCGCTGTTCGACATGCGGGCGGATTTCGTCCACGCCCACCCGTACGGGTCCGGGCACATCAACGACACCTATTGCGCGTGGTACGACCAGGCCGGCCAGCGGCTGCGCTACATCCACCAGCGGATCAATCACCACGTGTTCAGGGACCCGGTGGCGCTGTCGGAGAACGTGCAGCGGGTGACCGGCCACGCGCTGGGCCGGCTGCTGGCGGCCGGCAACCCGGAGGCGCGGCGGCGCACGCTGACGATCGTGCCGGCGGTTGACGGGCGTCCGTTCGCGGTCGACCGCGAGGGCAACACGTGGCGGACCTATCCGTTCATCGAGCGCGCGCGGACCTACGACGAGCTGGAGACCAACGTGCAGGCCGAGCAGGCGGCGCGGGCGTTCGGCGAGTTCCAGAAGCTGGCGGCCGACCTCGGCGGCCCGCGGCTGCACGAGACGATCCCGGACTTCCACCACACGCGCAGGCGCTTGGAGGCGCTGCAGGCGGCGATCGCGGCCGACAGCCACGGCCGCGCCGCCGGGGTCGCCGCGGAGATCGGGTTTGTGCTTCGGCGCGAGGCCGACTGCTCGGTGGTCGTCGACCTGATCGCCGCCGGCGAGGTCCCCGAGCGCGTCACCCACAACGACACCAAGCTCAACAACGTGATGCTCGACGACGTCACGTCCGAGGCGATCTGCGTCATCGACCTGGACACCACGATGCCCGGCTCGGTGCTCTACGACTTCGGCGACATGGTGCGCACCGCGGTGCCGACCTCGCGCGAGGACGACACCGACCTGGAGCGGCTGGACGTGCGGCTCGACCGCTTCGAGGCGCTGGTCCGGGGCTACCTCTCGAGCGCCGACTTCCTGGCCGCGGCGGAGGTCGCGCAGCTGGCGTTCGCGGGCAGGCTGCTGACGCTCGAGTGCGGGATCCGGTTCCTGACCGACCACCTGCAGGGCGACATTTACTTCAAGACCAAGCGGCCCGCGCACAACCTCGAGCGGGCGCGCAACCAGTTCGCGTTCGTCGCCGCGCTCGAGCGGCGGGCGGGCGAGCTGGAGGCGATCGTAGCCAGGCACGCTCCCCAGTCATGACCATCCTGATCACCGGCGGCGCCGGATTCATCGGCTCGCACATCGTCGAGCACCACCAGGGCCGGGCGCGCGAGATCCGGGTGCTCGACAACCTGCGCACCGGCCACCGCCGCAACCTCGCCGGGCTCGAGTGCACGTTCCTCGAGGGCTCGGTGACCGACCGCGCGCTGGTGCGGCGGGCGGTCGCCGGGGTCGACTTCGTCTATCACCTCGCGGCGCTGGTCAGCGTGCCGGAGTCGATGGACAAGCCCGGCGAGTGCGTCGACATCAACGTCCACGGGCTGCTCAACGTGCTCGAGGAGGCGGCGGCCGCGGGCGTGCGCAAGCTGGTGTTCGCCTCCTCGGCGGCGGTCTACGGCGACAACCCGTCGGTGCCGAAGCTCGAGACGATGGTGCCCGAGCCGAAGAGCCCGTACGCGATCACCAAGCTGGACGGCGAGTATTACCTGGACATGTTCCGCCGCGAGGGCCGGCTGGAGACGGCGGCGCTGCGGTTCTTCAACGTCTTCGGCCCGCGCCAGGACCCGCAGGGGGCGTATGCCGCCGCGGTGCCGATCTTCATCGAGAAGGCGCTGCGCGGCGAGCCGCTCACCGTGTTCGGCGACGGCGGCCAGACGCGCGACTTCATCTACGTCAAGGACATCGTCGGCGCGCTCGCGTTCGCCGCCGAAACGCCCGGGGTGGCCGGCACCTTCAACGCCGGCTACGGCCGGCAGATGACGATCAACGACCTGGCCGGCGAGATCATCCGCGCCGCCGGCAGCGCCAGCCGGATCGAGCACGGGCCGGTGCGCGCCGGCGACGTCCGCCACTCGCGCGCCAGCGCCGACAAGCTGCTGGCCGCCGGCTGGACGCCGCAGTCGACGCTCGAGCAGGGCCTCGCCCGCACCCTCGAGTGGTTCCGCGCGCGGCTGGGTTGTTAGCCGGGATGCGGAGAGACAACCACGGATTGCACCGATTGCACGGATTGCAGGGATGTTGCATGAGTTGCGGTGGATGGCGGATTCATCCGGCGGGTGAACAGGCGAGGGGGACCAAGCCGTTTCGTAATCCGCGAACTCCGCGAACCGGAGCGAAGCGGAGATGGACCGCCTGACCGATTCTTCTCCTGCGGTCAAATCCGCGGTCCGGCGTTTTCCCTTTTCAGGGTTGGGCCGCTCACGGGCCGGGGCGCGAGCCCGTCAGGTGACTGGCGAGCCAGGCGAGGGCGGCGGCGCGGTCGGCGAGGCGGCCCTCGAGCTGTTCGGTCTGGGCGGCGTCGAGGATCTGCTTGAAGCGCGGGCCGGGCCGGAGGCCGGCGGCGATCAGGTCGTGGCCGGTCAGCAGCGGCGGCGGCACCAGCGGCTCGGCCTGGAACTCGGCGCGCCGGGCGAGCAGGAACTCGTAGTTGTCGGTGAAGCCGTTGGACGACAGGCAGTCGGCGCGGTGCAGCTCGAGTTCCTCGGCGAACGTCGGGCGGGCCATGAAGCGCTTGAGGCGCGCGGTGCGCATCTCCTTGACGTGCATGAAGCGCATGTGGCGGGAGATCATCTCGACCACCGTGGCGACGAGCACGTTCGGGTAGCGCAGGCGGCGCAGCGCGGCCTCGGCCATCGCGGCGCCGACGCGGTCGTGGTTGTTGAAGCGCAGCCGGCCGGCGGCGGCGTCCCATGCCTTGGTCGGCGGCTTGCCGATGTCATGCAGCAGCGCGGCGAGGCACAGGGCGAGCGAGGGGGTGCCCTCCAACAGGCCGAGCATGATGCGGGTGTGGACGTAGGCGTCGCCCTCGGGGTGCCACTCCGGCGGCTGCTCGCAGCCGACCATGGCGACGACCTCGGGCAGGAACCGGGCCAGCAGGCCGGAGTGCAGCAGCAGGTCGAGGCCGGCGGCGCGGCGCGGGGCGCCGATCAGGCGCGAGAACTCGTCGCGGATGCGCTCCGGGGCGACGAGGTCGAGGCGGGCGGCGTGGCGCGCGATCGCCTGCCAGGTGGCCGGCTCGATGGCGAACCCGAGGGTGGTGGCGAAGCGGGCGGCGCGCAGCAGGCGCAGGGCGTCCTCGGCGAAGCGTGCGGACGGGTCGCCGATGGCGCGCAGCACGCCGGCATGGAGGTCGGCGCGGCCGCCGACGAAGTCGAGGATCCCGCCGGTGTCCGGGTCCTCGAACAGGCCGTTGATGGTGAAGTCCCGCCGGCGCGCGTCGGCCTCGGGGTCGGCGAAGGTGACGGCCACCGGGTGGCGGCCGTCGAGGTAGGGCCCGTCCTGGCGGAAGGTGGCCACCTCGACGGTGTGGCCCTGGTGCTTGACCAGCACCACGCCGAAGTGCGCGCCGACGACGTTGGCGCCGGGAAACAGCTCGATCACCTGGTCCGGGCGGGCCGAGGTGGCGACGTCGTAGTCCTTCGGTTCCTGTCCTAACAGTCGGTCGCGCACGCAGCCCCCGGCGAACAGCGCCTGGTGGCCGGCGTCGCGCAGGCGGCGCGCGATCCAGGCGGCGGTCTGGCGGGCGGTGACCACGGCCGAGAGTAGGGCGCAGGGGCCGCCGGGAGGCAAGGGCGGAGCCCCGCGGCGGCGGCCGGGCGGGTGGGGGCGGGGGGAAAAAGAACTGCGAATTGGGCTTGCATTGGGGGCCGGGTCGTGATTTTGTTCTGCCGAACACTGTTCAAAGGAAGATGAAAGCAAAACTAACCCAGCGGCAGCAGCAGGTCCTCGCGTATCTCAAGAACGAGGTGCGGAAGACCGGCGTGATGCCGAGCACCCGGGACATCCAGGCGGAGTTCGGATTCGCCAGCCAGACGGCGGCGATGAGCCACCTGCGGGCGTTGGAGCGCAAGGGCGTGATCGAGCGCCGGCAGCGCAAGGCACGGGCGATCTCGTTTCCCGACGAGCTGCGGCGCGAGCCGATCGTCGACGTGCCGATCTACGGCCGGATTGCGGCGGGGATGGCGCAGGACGCCGAACCGGAGCGCGAGGGCTGCATCTCGATCGACGTGCGGACGCTCGGGCTGGGCGACTCGGCCCGCACCTTCGCGCTGAAGGTGCGCGGCGACTCGATGATCGGGGCCCACATCTGCAACGGCGACGTGGTGGTGCTCGAGTTCCGCGAGCCGCGCAACGGCGACATCGTGGCGGCGCTGATCGACGGCGAGACGACGCTCAAGCGCTACGTGATCAGGGGCAACAAGCCGTTCCTGCACGCCGAGAACCCGGCCTTTCCCGACCTCATCCCCGCCCGCGAACTGGTCGTCCAGGGGGTGCTGGTGGCGCTGCTCCGCCGCGCGGCGTAGCGACGCGGGTGGCGGCGCGAACCGTGGCGCCGGGGCGTGCGGCGTTCAGCCGGCGGCCGGCGCGGGTTACGCCGGGGTGTGGCCGGCCCACGGGGTTGCCGGGTCGTCGGTTTCCGGGCGCGGGTCGCGGGTCAGCAGGTCGGCGAGCGCGGCGGGGACCGGCTTGTCCTGATAGAGGACGGCGTGGACGGCGTCGAGCAGCGGGGTGCGGACGCCGGCGCGGCGGGCGGCGTCGTGGATCGACAGGGTGTTAGGCACGCCCTCGGCGACCATGCCGAGGCCGGCGAGGATTTGGTCGAGCGGCTGGCCCTGGCCGAGGGCGAGGCCGACGCGGTGGTTGCGCGAGTGTTGGGAGAAGCAGGTGACGATGAGGTCGCCGACGCCGGAGAGCCCGATGAAGGTTTCCGGCTTGCCGCCGAGGGCGGTGCCGAGGCGGATCATCTCGGCCAGCCCGCGGGTGACCAGTGCGGCGGCGGCGTTGTCGCCGAGGCCGAGGCCGTGGGACATGCCGGCGGCGAGCGCGTAGACGTTCTTGATCGCGCCGCCGAGCTCGAGGCCGGCGACGTCGTCGCTGGTGTAGACGCGGAAGAAGGGCCGGGTGAACAGGTCCTGCAGCGCGAGCGCGAGCGCGGGGTGGGCTGCGGCGACGACCGCGCAGGTGGCGAGGCCGCGGGCGATCTCCTCGGCGTGGTTGGGGCCGGTGAGCACGCCGACCGGGTTGGCCGGCAGTTCCTCGTGCAGCAGTTCGCTCATCCGCTTGCCGGTCGCCTGCTCGATCCCCTTGGCGCACGACACCAGCGGGGTGGTCGGCGGCAGCCCGAGGAGCGCCAGCTTGCGCGCCTCCGAGCGCACGCCGGCGGTCGGCACGGCGACGATCACCAGCGGCTCGCCGAGCGCCTCGCGGTGGTCGAGGGTGGCGCGCACGTGGGGGGCGAGCACGGCGTCGGTCAGGTACTTCGGGTTGCGGTGGTCGCGGTTGATCCCTTCGACGCATTCCGGTTCGATCGAGACCAGCACGAGCGAGTCGAGCTTGGGGCCTAGCAGCTTGGCGATGGCGGTGCCGAGCGAGCCGGCGCCGAGGACCGCGGCGGAGCGCCAGCGGGGCGGGGCGGGTGCGGTGGTCATGGGCGGGGCGGCGTGCTGGTGGATCTGGGGCGGCGCGCGGCGGGGGGGCGGCGGCCGGCGTGGCGGGCGTCAGGGTGCGGGCGGTGGTTTGCGCTGGAAGCGGTTCTCGGTGCCGGCGAGCAGGCGCCGGAGGTTGGCGCGGTGTTTCCAGACCGCGAGGGCGGCGATCACCAGGGTGCTGAAGAACAGTGGCCGGTTCCATGCCCCGGCCTGCCACAGGCTGGGGCTCGCCGGGTCCGCGGCGTCCAGCCGGTGCCAGCGCGCGCCGAGGTGGGTGAGCAGCGGCAGTGCGAGCGCCGCGCCGATGCTGGCGACCGACACGTAGCGGGTGGTCAGGAAGAGGGCGAGCCAGACGCCGATCAGGACGGCGACGGCCGCGGGCATCAGGGCGAGCAGGGCGCCGGCGGAGGTGGCGATGCCCTTGCCGCCGCGGAAGCCGAGCCACGGCGAGTAGTTGTGGCCGAGGATGGCGGCGAGGGCGGTGGCGATGTGGGTCCACTGGGCGGCCTGCGGGTGGTCGGGCGGGACGGTGGCGCCCCACGGGACGAGGGCAGGCAGGGGCACGGTGGGTGGGCGGCCCTCGACGTGGACGAGGTTGATGGCGATCACGACCGGGAGGAAGCCCTTGAGCAGGTCGAGGACGAGGCACAGGATGCCGTACTTCCTGCCCACGACCCGCAGCACGTTGGTGGCGCCGATGTTGCCGGAGCCCTGGGCGCGGATGTCGATCCCCTTGGCGCGGGCGATCAGCAGCCCGAAAGGGATCGAGCCGACCAGGAAGGCGAACACCGGGCAGAGCCAGAAGTGCATCGGGAGGCGGAGCCGGCGACTCGCGCCACGGATGGCGCCGGCGGGGACGGGCTCACTTGGCCAGCAGCACGGCGCTGGTGATGACCACCGGCTGAAGCGGGACGTCGGGGGACGTCTGCTGCATCGGCTGGCCGGTCACCGGATGGAGCATCGCGAGCGGGCGGTCGCCGGTGGCGACGCCCTTGATGGCATCGACGACGTCCATCCCCTCGACGACCTTGCCGAAGACCGCGTAGCCGTGGCCGTCCGGGTTGGGGCGGTTGAGGCCGGCGTTGTCGTTGACGTTGATGAAGAACTGCGCGCTGGCACTGTCAGGGTCGCTGGTGCGGGCCATCGCGACCGTGCCGCGGTTGTTGAGCAGCCCGTTGCCGCCCTCGTTGCGGATGCCGGGGCCGGTGGGTTTCTCGGTGGGCAGGCCGTCCTTGAGGGCGAAGCCGCCGCCCTGGATCATGAACCCGTCGATCACGCGGTGGAAGATCGTGCCGTCGTAGTGCTTGCGCTCCACGTAGCCGAGGAAGTTGGCGACGGTGAGCGGGGCCTTGCCGGGGTTCAACTCGAGCACGATGTCGCCCTTGTTGGTGACCAGCTTGACCCGCGGGGCGGCGCCAGCCGGGGCGGCGGCCGGGGCGGCGGCGGTAGCGGCGGCGGGCGCGGCCGGTTGCGCGGCCGGCTGGGCGGCGGCCTCGGCGGCCGGTGGGGCGGCCGCGGCGGGCTCGGCGGCATCCGGTTTCTCGCGCTGGCAGGAGGCGAGCGTGAGGACGGCGGCGGCGGCGAGGAGGCCGGCGGCGAACGGGCGGGAGAACGTGGTGGCGCGGCCACAACCGGGACGGTTGAGCCGATGGTGGGCGGCATGCGGTTTCATCGCGCGGGAACCTGTAGGGGATCCGGTGCGGCGGTGCAAGCGATGGAATCGGCCGCCTGCGGGTGAGCGCGGTCTTTACGGCGGCGGCGGGGGGGCTAGGGTGATGGCCTGTGACCGGTGGCGCTGCCGAGGAGCGACTGGACACCCTGCAGGCGGTGGAGCTTGCCGAGGGGGTGGAGGTGCGGCTGCGGGTGGCCGGGCCGCTGGCGCGGATCCTGGCGCAGGGGATCGACCTGCTGATCTGCGGCGGGGTGCTGATCGTGCTGGCGCTGGTGCTGGCGATCGCGGGGTTGGTGATCGGCGCGCGGGTGAGCTACGGATTGCTGCTGTTGGCGTCGTTCCTGCTCTCGTGGTGGTACCCGGTGTGGTTCGAGGCCGGCAAACGCGGCGCCACCCCGGGCAAGCGGGCGCTCGGGCTGCGGGTCGTGCAGCCGACCGGCGTGCCGATCACCCTCGGCCAGGCGGTGGTGCGCAACTTCCTGCGCTTCATCGACCTGCAGCCGCTCGGCACCGGCGGGGTGGGCGTGGCCGCCTGCCTGGCCACCCGGCGCTTCCAGCGGCTGGGCGACCTCGCGGCCGGCACCGTGGTCGTCTATGACCGGTCCTCGTTCGACCCCACGCCGCCGGCGGTGCCGCACCCGGGCGGCACCGAGCGGCCGCCGGTCGCGCTGCGGCCCGACGAGGCGCGCGCCCTGATCGCATTCCGCGACCGCGCGCGCGACTGGTCGGAGGGGCGGCGGCGCGAGCTGGCCGGGCACCTCGACGCGCTGACCGGCGAGGCGGGATCCAAGGGCGGGGTGGCGAAACTGCTGGCGATGGCCGAATGGCTGCACCACGGGCGATGAACACGACCGGTCCGGCCGAACCGCGCGAGCAGCGCTGGCGCGAACTCGAGGAGATCCTCGACGCCGCCGAGCACCGCCGCCCCGAACCGCGGCTGGCCGAGGTGCCGCGGCGGTTCCGCGAGGCCTGCGCCGACCTCGCGCTGGCCCAGGCGCGGATCGACCGGCTGGCGGTCATCGAGCGCCTCAACGCGCTGGTGATCCGCTGCCACCACTTCGTCTACCGCGAGCGCCGGTGGCTGCCGTGGGAGCGGGCGCTGCGCTTTCTAACAGCCGGCTTCCCGGCGGTGGTGCGGCGGGAGTGGCGGTTGTTCTGGCTGTGCAGCGTGGCGTTCTGGGTGCCGTTCGTGGTGTTGCTGGCGGCGGTGGGGCGGGACATGGCGTGGGCGCAGGCGGTGCTGGGGGCGGAGGGGATGGGGGCGATGGACGAGATGTATGGGGGCGGCTCGCCGGTGGAGCACCTGCGGTCGAAGCATGGGTCGAACTTCATGATGTTCTGTTTTTACGTGCACCACAACATCGGGATCGACTTCCGGATCTTCGCCGGGGGGATGGCGGCGGGGGTGGGGGCGCTGGTGTTCCTGCTGTTCAACGGCGTCTATCTGGGGGCGGCGGCCGGCTACGTGCAGGCGGCGGGGGACGCGCAGTCGTTCTGGGCCTTCGTGAGCGGCCACTCGGCGTGGGAGCTGACCGGGATGGTGGTGGCGGGGATGGCGGGGATGCGGCTGGGGCTGGGGGTGCTCAGGCCGGGGCGGCTGCGGCGCGGCGAGGCGGTGCGGCGGGCGGCGGCGCGGGCGCTGCCGCTGGTCGTCGGCGCCGGGGTGCTGACGCTGGTGGCGGCGGCGGTCGAGGGGTTCTGGTCGGCGCGGGTGCTGCCGGGCGAGCTGAAGTATGCGGTCGGGGCGCTCGGCTGGCTGGTGGTGGCGGCGTGGCTGCTGGTGGGGGGAAGGATGGGGGGAAGGGGGGGCGGCGATGAGGCTTGAGCGGGTGACGGCGGAGATCCGGCCGCGCAGCGGCTGGGAGGCGGTCGACCTCGGGCTGGCGCTGGTGCGGCGGGACTTCTGGCGTTTGTTAGGGGTGTGGTGGGCGGCGGCGCTGCCGGTGGTGGCGCTGGTGCCGGTGTTCGGCGGGCACCCGTTCTGGTGGCTGCTGGTGTGGTGGTGGTGCAAGCCGGCATGGTCGCGGCTGGTGTTGTTCCACCTGAGCCGGCGGCTGTTTGGCGAGCGGCCGGGGTGGCGGGCGCTGGTGCGGGAGGCGGTGACCGGCGGCTGGCGGACGTTCGGGGCGCGGATGGTGTGGGGGCGGCTGTCGCCGCGGCGGCTGCTGGCGTTGCCGGTGGAGGAGCTCGAGGGGTTGCGGGGCGAGGCGCTGGCGCAGCGGGTGCGGCTGGTGCTGCGGCGGGCCGGGGGCAGCGCGGTGGTGTTGGCGGTGGCGGCCGGGGTGATGAGCGGGTGGGCGGCGGTCACGCTGCTGCTGCTGGTGTCGTGGCTGGTGCCGCCCGGCTGGGCGCGGGCGTGGTCGGACGCGTGGGAGCTGTGGCGGGCGGGCGGGGGCGGGGGGCTGCCGCTGGTGCTGGGGTGGACGGTTGCCGGGGGGTGGGCGGTGGGGATGTCGCTGGTCGACGTGTTCGCCACCGGGGCCGGCTTCGGGCTCTATCTGAACCACCGCTCGTGGATCGAGGGCTGGGATGTCGAGCTGGTGTTCAAGCGGCTGGCGGCGCGGCTGCGGGCGGCGGCCGCGGTGGCGGCGGTGGTGGCGGCGGTGGCGCTCGGCGCCTGGCCGCGCGCGGCGGGCGCGGTGGAGGCGGAGGACCCGTGGGCCCGCGAGCGGGAGACGGTCGCGCGGATCCTCGAGGACGAGGCGTTCACGGTGCACCGGGAGACGCGCTGGGAGCCGCGGCTGCGCGAGGGGCCGGCGCCGCCGTGGCTGGAGCTGTTCCAACAGGTGATCGGCCCGCTCGCGTTCGGGCTGGCGGTGCTGACCGTGGCCGGCCTGCTGGTGTGGTTCGCCTGCCACCACCGGCGCTTCCGCGGGCGCGGCCGCCGGCCGCCGCGACGCGCGCGCGGGCGGCCCTCCGCGCTGGTCGTCAGCGGCCTCGGCGCCGCCCCCGGCCGGCTGCCGGCCGACCCGCCCGCGGTGGCGGCCCGCTGGTGGGCCGAGGGGCGCCAGCGCGAGGCGCTCGCGCTCCTCTATCAGGCCGCGATCGCGTGGCTGGCGGCCCACCGCCAGCTCGACCTCGGCGCGGCAGCCACCGAGTACGACTGCATCCGGCGGGTAGACGCGGCCGATGCCGCCCACGCCGGCTACTTCCGCCAACTGACGGAGACGTGGGTGCGGCTGGCCTACGGAGGGCGGGCGGTCGGCGACGACGAGATGGGCGGGCTGTGCCGCGGGTGGCCGTTCCGCGGGGGGGAGGTGGCGGGATGAAGGCGTGGATGCCGGCGGCAGGGACCGGGGAGGCGGCCGCTCGGCGCACGGGCCCGCGGCGCCGGATGGCGGCGTGGGGGCGGCGCGGCGCCTGCCTCGCGGCGGCCCTGCTGGTGGCCGGCTGCGGGGGCTACCGGAAGGTGGAGGTCGAGGTCGGCCACCGCGGGGCGGCGCGGCTCGACCCGTTCCTGGCGGCCGGCCGCTTTCTAACAGCCACGGGGCGGGTGGTGCGGGTTGAGCGGCGGTGGCCGCGGCCGGACGGGGCGATCGGGGTGCTGGTGGTGCCGGCGTCGATGCTGGAGGCGAAGGGGTATGTGGACGAGGTGCGTGGGTGGGTGGCGGGCGGGGGGCATGTGGTGTGCTTGTTCGGGTGGGCGTCGGCGGCGCGCAGCGACTGGGGGCCTGGGGAGCGGCCGGTGCGGCCGGCGGCGGCGCTGGCGGGCTGGCTGCGGGAGAGCGGCTGGGAGGTGCGGGTGCCGGCGGGCGGGGCGGCGCGGGATGGGGCGGCGCGCGAGCGGCGGCAGGGTGGGGAGGGGGGCGACGTCGGGCGGCGCGGCCGGTGGCGGTTCGACGGGCAGCGGTTCGAGGTCACACACGCCGGCGAGCGGTGCTTCGTGCCGGTGGGTGGCGGCGGCGGGGCGCGGTCGTTCGTGAGCACGCCGTATGGCGGCGGGCGGCTGACGCTGGTGGCCGACGCCCGGCCGTTTCGCAACCGGCACCTGGGCGAGGCCGACCATGCGCCGCTGCTGGCCGCGCTGGCGGCCGCCTCGGGGCCCGGGGCGGTGGTGATCGTGCTCGGCACCGACGTCTCGTTCTGGCGGCTGGCGTGGGCTGCCGCATGGCCGGCGCTCGTCGGCCTGGTGGTGGTGGCGGCCGCCTGGCTGTGGCGCGCGCTGCCGCGTTTCGGCGCGCTCGAGGCCGACGCGCGGGTCGACGACTGGCGCGATTACCGGCGCCACCTCGATGCGGTGGGCGGGTTCTTGTGGCGGATCGACCGCGGCCGGCAGCTGCTGGCGCCGCTGCGCCGGGAGGTGCTCGAGCGGCTTGGCCGGCGGCGGCTGGTCGCGGGTCCCGATGTTGACCTTCACGATCTGGCGGCCACCATCTCGGGCGTGCCCCGCGCCCGCGTCGGGCACGCACTTTCCGACACCCCGCCCGCCGACCCCGCCGGCTTCGCCGGCGCCGCCGCCGACCTCCAACAGATGCTGGAACGCCTGTGAACGAGCCGCCCCCGATTCCCGCCGCCCCGCCGCACGACCTCGCCGCCGCCATCCGCCAGCAGGTTGCGCGGGTGTTCCTCGGCCAGCCGGCGGTGCTCGACCAGGTGCTGGCGGCGCTGCTCGCCGGCGGGCACGTGCTGATCGAGGGCAAGCCGGGGTTGGGCAAGACCCACTTGGTGCTGGCACTGGCGCGGACATTCGGCGGGGCGTTCCGGCGGATCCAGTTCACGCCCGACCTGATGCCCTCCGACGTCACCGGATTCGCGATGTTCGACCAGCGGTCGCAGGCGTTCCACCTGCGCCGCGGCCCGGTGTTCACCAACCTGCTGCTGGCCGACGAGATCAACCGCGCGCCGGCCAAGACGCAGGCCGCCCTGCTCGAGGTGATGCAGGAGCGGCAGGTCACCATCGACGGCGAGAGCCACCCGCTGGCGCCGCCGTTCATGACCCTGGCCACCCAGAACCCGATCGAGCACGAGGGGACCTATCCGCTGCCCGAGGCCCAGCTCGACCGCTTCCTGATGAAGATCCTGATCGACTACCCGGCGCCGGCCGACGAGCACGAGATCGTGCGCCGCGCGTGCAGCGGCGGCGACCTGCTGGAGCCCGGCCAGGTGACGGTGCTGGCCAGCCCGGCGGAGGTCGTCGCAATCCAGCGGCGGACGCTGGCGGTGGCCGTCGACCCCGGGGTCCTCGGCTACGCGGTGGCGCTCACCGCGGCCACCCGCGAGTCGCGCGCGCTGGCGCTCGGCGCCGGAACCCGCGGCGCGATCGGGCTGGTGCGGGTGGCGCAGGCGTTCGCGGTGCTGCGGGGCCGCGACTTCGTGATCCCAGACGACGTCAAGGACGCCGCGCTGCCGGTGCTCCGCCACCGCGTGCAGCTGACCCCGGAGGTGGCGATCGCCGGCCAGGGCGCGGACGCCGTCCTCGCCGCCACGATCGAGGCCGTGCCCGCGCCGCGGACGTAGGGCGAGGGCCTGCCCTTCGTAGCCCGCAGGGCGAAGAAGGGGCGAGTGCCTGCCCTTCGTAGCCCGCAGGGCGAAGAAGGGGCGAGTGACGAGTGGCGAGTGGCGAGTGGCGAGTGGCGAGTGGCGAGTGGCGAGTGACGAGTGGCGAGTGGCGAGTGGCGAGTGGCGAGTGGCGAGTGGCGAGTGACGAGTGGCGAGTGGCGAGTGGCGAGTGGCGAGTGGCGAGTGCCTGCCCTTCGTAGCCCGCAGGGCGAAGAAGGGGCGAGTGCCTGCCCTTCGTAGCCCGCAGGGCGAAGAAGGGGCGAGTGGCGAGTGACGAGTGGCGAGTGACGAGTGGCGAGTGGCGAGTGGCGAGTGGCGAGTGGCGAGTGACGAGTGGCGAGTGGCGAGTGGCGAGTGGCGAGTGACGAGTGGCGAGTGGCGAGTGGCGAGTGGCGAGTGGCGAGTGGCGAGTGGCGAGTGGCGAGTGGCGAGTGGCGAGTGGCGAATGGCGAGTGACGAGTGGCGAGTGGCGAGTGGCGAGTGACGAGTGGCGAGTGGCGAGTGGCGAGTGGCGAGTGGCGAGTGGCGAGTGGCGAGTGGCGAGTGGCGAGTGGCGAGTGGCGAGTGGCGAGTGGCGAGTGGCGAGTGGCGAGTGGCGAGTGGCGAGTGACGAGTGGCGAGTGGCGAGTGGCGAGTGGCGAGTGACGAGTGGCGAGTGGCGAGTGGCGAGTGCCTGCCCTTCGTAGCCCGCAGGGCGAAGAAGGGGCGAGTGCCTGCCCTTCGTAGCGCTACCACTTCCGCTCCGGGGAGGCGTTCGCCCCGACAGGGGCGATGGTCCGTGGCCACGGGGTTCACCCCGTGGGTCAGGTGCGACCGAATCAGCAAGCTCCGACAGGAGCGCAGGTGGGCCACGGGCCACCGGAGTTGGTTCTTGGCAGGGTGGGGTCGGGGGGGTAGGCACGGGGCGGTGGCGGGGCGTGGCACGATCATCCCGGGGCAGTTGCTGGTGGCGGTGGCCGCGGGGTGGACGGTGCTGGGGGCGGTGGCGGCATGGCGGGCGGGGTTGGTGCCGCTGTGGGGGTGGGCCGGCGCGGCGGCGGGGCTGGCGGCGCTGGCCGACGCGGCGTGGGTGTTGCTGCTGGAGCGGCCGGCGTTCGAGCGGCGGCTGCCGGGGCGGTTTGCGGTCGGCGAGCCGACCGAGGTGGTGGTGCGGCTGGACAACCGGTCCGGGCGGGCGGCGCGGGTGGCGGTGGCCGACGGGGTGCCGGCGACCGCCGAGGCGGCGGAGTTGCCGCTCGAGCTGCGGGTGCCGGCGCGGCGGCGCGGCGAGGCGCGCTACCGGGTGACGCAGCTGCAGCGCGGCGAGGTGCGGTTCGCCGCGGCGCAGCTGCGGCTGCGCTCGCCGCTCGGGCTGTGGTGGCGGGGCTGGCGCGCCGGCGCGCCCGAGCACGTGCGCGTCTATCCGGACTTCGCGCCGGTGATCCGGCTCGCGCTGCTGGCGATGGAGCACCGGGTGGACCCGGCCGGCGTGCGCCGGCGCGGCCGCGGCGGGGTGAGCCGCGAGTTCCACCAGCTGCGCGACTTCCAGGAGGGTGACTCGCTGGCGCAGGTGGACTGGAAGGCGACCTCGCGCCACCGCCACCTGATCAGCCGCGAGTTCGAGGAGCAGCGCAACCAGACGATCGTGCTGCTGCTCGACACCGGGCGGCGGATGCGCGCGGTCGACGGCCGGCTCCCGCAGTTCGACCACTGCCTGAACGCGTCGTTGCTGTTAGGCTGCGTGGCGCTGCGGCAGGGCGACCTGGTGGGGGTGCAGGGGTTCGGCGGCACCGACCGCTGGCTGCCGCCGCAGCGCGGGGCGGGGGCGGTGGCCACGCTGCTCAACCACCTCTACGACTATCAGACGACCGCGCAGCCGAGCGACTTCACGGCGGCGGCCGAGCGGCTGATGGAGCGGCAGCGGCGGCGCGCGCTGGTGGTGCTGCTGACCAACCTGCGGGGGGAGGACGAGGCCGAGCTGCTGCCGGCGCTGCGGATGCTGCGCAGCCGCCACCTGGTGGTGCTCGGCAGCCTGCGCGAGCAGGCGGTCGACGCGCTGCGCCGGGAGCCGGTCGCGGGCTTTCGCGAGGCGCTGCGGTTCGCGGCGGCGGAGGCGTACTTTGCCGAGCGGCGCGCGGTGCTGCGCGGGCTCGAGCGGGCCGGGGTGCTGACGGTGGACGTGGCGGCGGCCGAGTTTCCGGTGGCGCTGGCCAACCGCTACCTCGAGATCAAGCGCGCGGCGCGGCTGTGAGGCGCGGGCCACCCCGCGTGATCGCGTGATACCGGGGCGGCCGGGCCGGGGGGATGATGCGGGCAGCAATCCGCTCGGGATTGCGGCATCGGCGCCGCGGGCTGCGGCCGTTCCCCCCTTCCGCGCCCGTGGCGTCGTTTGTTTGGGCCGGCGTGCGCGGCGGCCGGCGGCGGGGCCGGGGTGGATTTGGCTGTTCCGGGGCGGGCGGGCGCGGGTAGAACGTCGGGCGTGAGCGGGCCGGCGATCGAGATCGAGCACCTGCGCAAGGTGTTCCCCGGCGGTGTCGAAGCGCTCGCCGGGGTCGCGCTGCAGGTGCCCCGCGGCTGCGTGTTCGGGCTGCTCGGCCCCAACGGCGCCGGCAAGAGCACGCTGGTCAAGGCGCTGCTGACGATCCTGCGGCCGACCGACTGGCGCGGCCGGATGCTCGGCCGCCCGCTCGGGAACCGCGCGGTGCTGGCGCGCGTCGGCTACCTGCCCGAGCACGCCCGCTACCCGGACTACCTGACCGGCCGCCAGGTGGTCGAGCTGGCCGCCGGCCTGTGCCGGGTGCCGGCGGCGGCGGCCCGGCGGCGCAGCGGCGAGCTGCTCGAGCGCGTGGGCCTCGGGCCGTGGGCGCGGCGGCGGCTGCGGACCTACTCCAAGGGGATGCGGCAGCGCGTCGGGCTGGCGCAGGCGCTGGTCAACGACCCGGAACTGGTGTTCCTCGACGAGCCGACCGACGGCGTCGACCCGGGCGGGCGCAAGCAGATCCGCGAGCTGATGGGCGCGATGCGCGCCGAGGGCCGCACGGTGTTCGTCAACAGCCACCTGTTAGGCGAGCTCGAGCAGGTGGCGGACCGGGTGGCGATCCTGTCGAAGGGGCGGATCGTGATGGAGGGGGTGCTCGAGGAGCTGATGCGAGCCGGGCGGCACCGCTGCGAGGTGTGCATCGAGGGGCCGGTGCCGCCGGGGCTGCGGGCGCGGCTGGAGGCGGCGGGGCACGAGGTGGCGGGGGACCGGGTGGTGGTGGAGGCGCCGGACGCGGGGCCGGTGCAGCCGGTGATCGACGCGCTGCGGGGCGAGGGGCTGGCGGTGCGGCGGGTGGCGGAGGTGCGGCAGTCGCTGGAGGACCTGTTTTTGGCGGCGGTGGGCGGGGACCGGCCGGGGGCGGAGCTGGCGGGGAAGGGGGGTGTGCGGTGAGGCAGGAGCTGACGATCCTGATGGACTCGTTCCGGCTGCTGCAGGCGCGCAAGCTGTTCTGGGTGGCGCTGGCGATCTCGGGGCTGGTGGCGCTGGTCTACGCGTCGATCGGGTTCACGGACAACGGGATGTCGATGCTGTTCGGGCTGAGCGAGGTCGACAACCCGGTGATCCGCCGGGGCACGCCGGAGGCCGAGGCGTTCTATCTGCTGTTGTTCACCGACCTGATCGTGCGCTTCTGGCTGGCGTGGTTCGCGATCGTGCTGGCGCTGGTGGCGTGCGCGTCGATCTTCCCCGAGTTCCTGCGCGAGGGGGCGGTGGAGGTGATGCTGTCCAAGCCGATCGGGCGGCTGCGGCTGTTCGCGTGGAAGTACCTCGGCAGCCTGCTGTTCGTGGCGGTGCAGGTGCTGTTGTTCGCGGCGATCGCGTTCGTGGCGATCGGGGCGCGGCTGGGGGAGTGGAACCCGACGGTGTTCTGGGCGGTGCCGCTGGTGACGTTCGTGTTCAGCCTCGTCTACTGCGTGGCGGTGCTGATCGGGGTGGTCGGCCGCTCGACCCTGTTCGCGCTGTTAGGGTCGCTGCTGTTCTGGGGCGGCACGCTGCTGGTGCAGTGGTCCGAGGACGCGCTCTACAAGTTCGCCTACATGCTGCCGCAGATCGGGCTGGAGGTGGACGTGCGGACCGGGCAGGTCGGCGAGAGCAGCGCGGAGCCCGGGGTGGGGGCGTTGGCCAAGGCGCACGCGACGGTCAAGGCGATTGCGGCGCCGCTGCCGAAGACGCGCGACTGCACGATGTTCCTCAAGCGGCTGATCCGGTTCCGGGGGCGCGACTCGATGCTGGCGGGGATGGACCTCGGGGTGCTGCTGGCCGGGGGGATGCCGGGGCCGGACGCGGCGGTGACGCGCGAGGCGACCGAGGCGTATGAGAAGCGGCACTCGGCGGCCTACGTGGTGTGGAGCTCGCTGGCGTTCGAGCTGGTGGTGCTGGCGCTGGCGGCGGGGTGGTTTGCGCGGCGCGACTACTGAGGCGAGGCGAGGCGGGCGCGGCGGCGGCGGGGGAGGAACGGGGCGACGAACGCCTCCTCGAAGTCATAGACGCCGGCGAAGTCCTCCTTGGTGTCGGACTCCTGCTTGCCGAAGACGCCGTGGTCGATGAGCAGGAACACCATGTCGCCGACGTCGGAGCACGCCTGCACGCCCCACTCGCGCAGCAGGGTGGCGGCCATCGGGCCGAACTGTTCGAGCGCGTGGTCGCGGAAGCCGGCGAGCAGTTCCTGTCCGGTCACGTGGCGCGGTTCGCCGCCGTCCTCGACGACGCGCCGGACGGTGAAGTCGAGCGCGTCCTTGAGGAACAGGTAGGCGGCGGGATCGAAGCGCTTGTCGCGCTGGACGATCGCCTCGACGGCCTGATGGAACTGGACCGGCTGCATCGCGCGGGTGGGTGGTGCGAGGATGCTGCGTGGGGCGGGGGAAGTCAAAGCCGGATGCTGGGGGGGTCACAGTTCGCCGAGGCGGGTGGCGAGTTGCTTGAGGAACTGGTCGAGGGTTTCGCGCTCGGCGATCTGGGCGGGCTGGTCGAAGCCGAACCAGATGGCGGTGGAGCCGGTGGGGCCGAGGCGCAGGATCCAGCCGTCGCGGCAGGACGGGCCGGCGCCGTGGAAGACGCGGGAGGGGCCGGCCTGGAGGAACATTTCGCGGACTTCGCGGGCGGTGTCGGCGGAGATTGCCTGGGAGTGGGACGGGGCGTCCTTGAACCGGGGGCGGTGGCTGCGGTCCTCGATGGAGGAGATCAGGAACGGGTTGGGGCGGCGGCCGTCGTTGCCGAGGGTGGCGACGGCGGTGGCGAGTTCGAACGGGGTGGTGGCGGCGCAGCCTCGGAACAGGTCCTCGGTGGCGTCGAAGGGGCCGGTTAGGCCGCAGCGGCGGGCGATGCGCTCGACCTCGGCGGGGCCGATCTGGCGGCCGGTCTGGACCGGCTTGCCGGCGAGCACGAGCTTGGCGCGTTCGGCGGCGGCGGTGGCGACGAACGGCTCGAAGGCGGCGCCGAGGTCGCGGCGGGCGCCGTTGGCGCGGTCGAAGCGGGAGTCGAGGAAATCGCGGCCGCCGATCAGGGCGAGGACGGCGCCGGTGCGGGTTTCGAGGGTGACGGCGGCGTATTGGAGGTAGGCCGGGGTGGCGCCGGGGGGGTGGTCGCGGTGGGTTGGGTGGGGCCAGTCGGGGCGGGCCTCGAGCTGCTCGACGGCGCGGGCCAGTTCGCGTTCCAGCTTGATCTGCCACGGGGTGTTGAGGGTGGTGGTGACGCGCAGCCCGCCTTCGCTGATATCGCCGCGGGAGACGACCAGGTTGAGTTCGGAGCGCACGTTCTGGAGGGCGTGGGAGCGTTCGGGCAGGCGTTGTTCCTCGGGCACGAGGGTGATCCCGAGGGCGCGGATTTGCTGCCTGCGGGGTTCGGTCAGCGAGCCGGTGGCGAGCATGCGGTCGAGCACTTGGTCGCGCTGGGCGAGGGCGCCCTCGAGGTTGCGGAACGGCGAGAACAGGTGGGGGCCGCGGATGATGCCGACGAGCAGGGCGCACTCGCCGGGGTGGAGGTCGGCGGTGGCCTTGCCGAAGTAGGTCTGGGCGGCCTCCTCGATCCCGTAGCAGCCGGCGCCGAAGTAGATGCGGTTGAGGTAGTGGACGAGGATCTCGTCCTTGGTGTAGCGGCGTTCGATCCGCAGCGTGAGCGCGATCTCCAACAGCTTGCGGTGGAACGACTTGGCGCGCATGTCGAAGGTGTTGCGGGCCAGCTGCATCGTCAGCGTGGAGCCGCCCTGGGTGAGCGAGCGGTCGCGCAGGTTGCGCAGGCTGGCGCGGGCCAGGCCGCGGGCGTCGACCCCGGCGTGGCTGAAGAAGCGCAGGTCCTCGCGGGCCTGGAGCGCATCGACGAGGAACGGGGGGATCTGGTCGCGGGTGATGATCCGGCGCTTCACCCCGTAGCCGGCGTCGAGCTCGACCCCGGTGCGGTCGAAGATCGCCGTGCGCACCGGCATGGCCGCGATCTGGTCGAGGTCGAAACGCAGCGCCAGGCCGCCGTAGACGAGCACCACGACGAGCGCCAGGCTGACGGCCACCAGTGCGGCGAGCAGCAGCCGTTTCGCCGGCCGGCGCAGCCGCTCGGGCAGTCGCGCAAGCCAGCGCGACGGCTGCGGTGCCGGACGCCACGACATGACGGGCGCAGGCTAGGGCGATCCCCCGGGGGACGCAAGCACGGCCGGGAGGGGCCGGGCGGGGGCACTGGGGCCGGGCGGGGCACTGGGCGATCGACAACCGGGGGCTGGCGGCCCACAGTGCGGGGGCATGGTGCGAGCGGTGGTGGGGCGATGGCTGGCGGCGACCGGGGTGGGATGCGGGCTGGCGTTGCCGTGGCTGGCGGCGGCGGCGGAGCCGTTGGCGCTGGTTTCGTGGCCGGCGGTGTCGCCGGACGGGACGCAGGTGGTGTTCGGGTGGCTGGACGACATCTGGCGGGTGCCGGTGGCGGGCGGGGTGGCGGAGCGCCTGACCATGCACCCGGCGCGGGACTCGCACCCGCGGGTCACGCCCGACGGGCGGCGGGTGTTGTTCGCGAGCGAGCGCACGGGCACGCGGCAGTTGTTTGCGATGCCGGCCGGGGGCGGGGAGGCGGTGCAGCTGAGCGTGCATTCGGAAGGCAACACGCTCGAGGCGGTGGCGCCCGACGGCCGGTTTGCGCTCGTCCGCGGCCCGCGTGACGGCACCGGCCATGATCCCGAGCGGCTGGTCGAGCTGCGGCTCGACCGGGAGGCCTCGGAGGCGCTGCTGTTCGACGACGGCGCGCACTCGGCATCGATCTCTCCCGACGGCCGGCGGGTGCTGTTCTGCCGCGGCGGCGAGCCGGTCTATCGGAAGGGCTGCCGCGGGCCGCGGTGCTCCCGGATCTGGCTCCACGACCGGGACGGCGGCACCTTCACCCCGCTGGTGTGCGAGGAGACCGAGGCCCGCTGGCCGCTGTGGCTGCCCGACGGCAAGTCGTTCCTGTTCGTCTCCGGGCGCGACGGCACCGGCAACCTGTGGCGGGGCTCGGTCGAGGGGGGGGCGATGGTGCAGCTCACCCACTTCAGGGACGACGGGGTGCTGTGGCCCACGGTCTCGGCCGACGGCGAAACGGTGGTGTTCCGGCAGGGGTTCGCACTCTGGCGGCTGCACCCCGGCGGCGACGCCCAGCCCGCCGTGATCCCGGTCAGCTGGGAGGACGACGAGCCCGGCCGGCACCTCGAGCCGCGACGTCTAACAGGCACCGCGGATGCCGACGTGGCGCCCGACGGGGACACCACCGTGTTCAGCGCCGAGGGCGACCTGTGGGTGCTCGCCCGCGGCCAACTGGCGCGCCTGACCGACACGCCCGAGGCCGAGGGGGACGTGGCGTTCCTGCCCGACGGCAGCGCGTTCCTCTTCCTGCGCGACGACGGCGTCGACGCCAACTACCGGCTCGCGCGGCGCGCCGACCCGGCCCGGCCGTGGGCTGCGGGCAATCTAACAGTCAAGCCCGCGACTGCCGGTGCGGCGGAGAAGCGGCGGCTGCGGGTGAGTCCCGACGGTGGGCGGATTGCGTGGGTGGAGGGCAACGGCGGGCTGGTGGTGGCGGCGGCCGACGGGACGGGGGCGGGGCGGGTGTTTTCGTGCTGGGACCCGCCGACCTTCGACTGGTCGCCGGACGGCGGGTGGCTGGCGGTGGCGGCCGAGGACCGCAACTGCAACCGCGAGATCCTGCTGGTGCGCGCCGACGGCTCGGGGGCGCCGGTCAACCTTTCGCGCCACCCCGGGTTCGACGGCTCGCCGCGGTGGTCGCCCGATGGCCGCCGGATCGCGTTCGTCGGCCGCCGCGCGACGCCCGAGCGGCGGTTGTTCTGCATCGACCTCGGCGCCGGCGGGCCGGCCGCTGCGGGGCTGACGGACGCGCCCGTGCGGACGCTCGAGCTGCCGACCCGCGGCGTCGAGCCGGCGCGGCTGGTGTGGACGGCCGACTCGCGGCGGGTGTTGTTCCAGAGCACCAACCGGGCGAACCGGACCTTGTATGCGGTGGAGGCGAAGGCGGGCGGGAAGGTTGTCAGGCTGGCGCGCCACCGGGGCCTGCCGCTGCGGGTGGACCGCGACGGCACGCTGCACTGGCTGGTGGACCGGGCGCCGGCGACGCTGCGCCTGGCTGGGAGCGGGGCGGGGGAGGTGGTGCGGCGGGAGATTCCGCCCGCCGCGGTGGTGCGCGACCGCCGCGCCCACAGCCGGCTGGTGTTCCGGATCATCTGGCGGACGCTGGGGCGGCGGTTCTACGACCCGGCGCTCAACGGGCGCGACTGGCCGGCGCTGCTGGCGAAGTATGAGCCGGCGGCCGCGGCCAGCCCGGACTGGCGCAGCTTCGACCGGGTGGCGACGATGCTGTTCGGGGAGTTGAACGCCTCGCACCTGACCTTCGTCTCGGAACCGTGGACGGCCGCGTGGGCGCCGCCGAAGCCGGCGACGGTGACCCGCCACCCGGGCGTCCGCTTCGCCACCCGCGCCGACGGCACGCCGGTGATCGCCACGGTGCTCCCCGGGTCGCCCGCGGCCCGGCTCACGCCGCCGCTCGCCCCGGGGTCGGCGGTGGTGGAGGTCGACGGCCGGCCGGCCGGCGCCGGCGTGCCGCTCGAACGCCTGTTGGAAGGCCAGCCGGGGACCGCCGTCCGCCTCGCCGTGGAGGCCGACGGCCGGCGGCGCGACGTCACCGTGCCGACGCTCACGTGGTCCGAGGCCCGCCGCCTGGCCGCCGCGGCGCGGCTTGCCGACGCGCGCCGGCTGGTCCGCGAGCGGACCGGAGAGCGTGCCGACTACATCGCCTTGCCGCGGATGCGGCAGGCCGACTTCGCCGACTTCGAGCGCCGCGTCTACGCGGCCGCCCGCGACTGCGACGGGCTGGTCCTCGACCTCCGCGACAACGGCGGCGGCACCATCGCCGACCACCTGCTGACGGTCTTCTGCCAGCCGCTCCACGCGGTGACGATCCCGCGCGACGGCGGTCCCGGCTACCCTCAGGACCGCGTCGTCTACCCCATCTTCCCCAAGCCGCTGGTGGTGCTCGTCAACCAGCACACGTTCTCCAACGCCGAGGTGTTCGCCCACGCCATGCGCCACCTCCGCCGCGCCCCGCTGGTCGGCACCCGCACCGCCGGCGGCGTGATCTCGTCCGGCCGCGACCGCATCCTCGACGCCGGCACCCTGCGCGTCCCGTTCCGCGGCTGGTTCCACCCGGAAACCGGCGCCGACCTCGAGATGAACGGCGCCACGCCCGACGTGCCGGTCGAGCTGCCGCCCGCCGCCGCCGCCGCCGGCGAGGACCCCCAGCTCGCGGCCGCGATCGCCACGCTGCTGGAACGCCTCGAAGCCGCCGCCACCCCGGCGTTCACCCCGCGCTACCGCTCGCAGCAGCCCCGCGGGTCGCCCTGACCAAACGCCGGGCGGGGCATGCGCCCGGCTTCCAGTGCCTGATGCATCCGTATAACCCAACTTCGTCACTTTTGAAAGGCGGTTCCTTGCGGATCAAGGGTTTCCGGGCTTTTTGGCCCTCAGGTCGGCCACACATTTTCGGTGGCGACCTGAGGTGGCGGTTCAGTTTTGGTCGGGAAGGTGAGTGGAGCGGATGCGTGGCGGCGGTTGTTCCGGCAGGGTCCAGCCCAGTTGCATGAGCAGGGCGGCCTGTTCCTTCTCGGGGATGGTGATGCGGGGCAGGGTCAGGGTGCGGCCGTCGCGGGTGTCGAACTCGACATCCACCAGCACGATCTTGCGCAGGTGTTCGAGGATCTGCCAGGGGGTCAGCGAGGAGGCCTTGGGCGCGGCGAGCTTCTTGAGGCACACGTGCATGGCGTAGCCGAGGAAGGCGACCATGACGTGGGCTTCGACGCGGGCCTGGAGTTGGTGCCAGATGGGCCGGACATTGAGTTCGCATTTGAGGGTGCGGAAAGCCGCCTCGGCTTCGGTGAGCTGGACGTAGGTCTGCCAGAGCCGCGAGGGGTCGGTCAGGCCGCCCGGCCAATGGGCGCGCAGCAGGTAGGCGCCGTCGCGGTTGACCGCGGCGCGCCACTTTTCGCGGTCCCATTGCCAGCGCAGCCGGCCGCCCTGGCAGGCGCAGCTGCGCAAAAAGCGCCAGAAGGAGCGGTGGCGCTCCTCGAGATGGGCGATGCGCCGGTCGATGTGTTTGCCGTTCTTGAGTCTGCCCCTGGCGATCAGCGCGCGCAGTTTGACCAGGTCCCTGACCAGTGCCTTGAGCGCGCGCCGCCGCATGGCCTGCTCCTTTTGGATGCGGCCCTGGCTGCGGCACAGCACGTAGATGTCGCCGTCGGCCGGGCACAGCTTGACCTCGACTTCGGCCGAGGCGCGTTGCCAGTCCTGTTCGGTGAGGTGCTCTTCGAAGGCGGTGAGTCGGCTCTTCGGGGTGCCGACCAGGTAGCAGGCCTTGCGTTGTCGCAACCACTCGAGGTTGTCCTCGGAGTTGATGCCGCGGTCGAAGACCCAGACGCGACGGGCCTTGCCGTGCTTGGTTTCAACCGCCTGGACGATGTGTCGCAGGGTGGTCACATCCACGGTGTTGCCCGCGAACACCTCGTAGGTCAGCGGCAAGCCCTCGGCGGTGACCACCAGGGCGATGACCAGCTGCTTGCAGTCGGGGCGGTGGTCGCGCGAGTAGCCCCGCCGGGCCTTGGGCACCCCTTCGGCCGAGCCCTCGAAGTAGGTGCTCGTCAGGTCGTAGAGGATGATGTCGAAGTCGGCGGCGAACAGGTCCTTCCATTTGGCGGCCAGGTGCGCTTCGAGGGCCTCCTTGTGTTCGACCAGGTGATCCAGGCAACGGTAGAGGCGGCTCAGTTCAGCGACTTTCGCGTCGCAGTCCAACAGCAGGTCCATGGAGGTCTGCGGGAACCATTTTTCGTGGACATACAGCTCGCTGCGCGGGCCTAACAGCCTGTTGACGCACAGCAGTTCCAGAACCTTCTCCCATGGCACTTCGCCGCGTTGCCCGCCGAGCCGCTCCCGCCAGAACCCGTCCAGTCCAAGCTGGCGCCACAGCCGGGTGGCCGCCCAGCAATCCCCGAAGCGCCGCGGCTGGCGCACCCGCAACGTCGAGAGCCGCACCTCGATGATGTCCTCGGCCGGGGGCGCGCCGCCTTCCCGATCGGTGAACAGCCGGCGCTGGAGCAGTTGGCCGTCGTCCTCGTTGATGACGTCCAAGGTGTGCTGCCAACTGCGTTCCTGGCGGGTGTTCAGTTCGCCCAGGTGCAGGATCTGGCGCTGGAGCGTGCGCCCGCCATGCACCCGCAGGCTCTCGCACACCGAGTAGTAGACGTGATCCTTGCCGTCCTTGCGCCGCACCCGTCGTTTGAGGAACATTCCCGATTGAACCACGCCCCCGCAGGCCGGATCAACCGGGTAGGTCGGCCCACAGGGGGGTGGCAAAGCCCGACCCCAGCAAATTCAAGGCCTCCAGCGCCGAAAAAAGTCAAATCAGGGCCGTTTCGGCGAAAAAGTGACGAAGTTGGGATAACAAGGCAGGTGCATCCGCGGCAGCTCCTGGGAGCGCGGAATTCATTCCGCATGAGGAGGCGAGGTCGATGGGTGGCGCGCTGCGCGATGGGCATCGGCTGGGGAGGGGCTGGATCATTGGCGGGCGGACCGAAGTCCGCGCTCCCAGGGTGCCGTTCGGGCGTGCGCATGCGCGGGGCCGCGGACCGCCGGCGCGGGGGGGGGCGTCGCTGGGTGGCGGGATTTGGCCTTGCATCGGCCGGCGGGGTCGGGCAAACCCGCGCTTCCGCCCGCGCGCGCGGGGCGCGTGGGTGGCACCAAGCCACACCGGCAGCATGAGCAACGAGAGCATCCAGGCGGCGGTCGCGGCGGCGCTGCGCGGGCACCAGTCGTTCGCGCTCCTCAGCCACGTGCGGCCGGACGGCGACGCGATCGGGTGCCAGGTGGCGCTGGCCGCGTCGCTCGAGGCGCTCGGCAAGCGCGTCGTCTGCCTCAATGAGGACGGCCTGCCCGACAACCTCGCGTTCCTGCCCGGCGCGGCGCGCATCGCCCGCCCGCAGGGGCCGGTCGACGCCGAGGTCGCGGTCGCACTGGATACCGCCACCCGGCCCCGACTCGGCGAGGCGGTGCTCGACGCCGTCGCTGGCGCCAAACTGCTGGTCAATGTCGACCACCACGTTTCAAACAGTTGTTTCGGGGACCTCAACCTGGTCGACCCCACCAGTCCGGCCACCGGCGCTATGCTGTATGAGCTGCTGGTTGGGGAGGGGCTGCCGTTGCCGCCGGCGGCGCGCGATGCGCTCTACGTGGCGATCTCCACCGACACCGGTTCGTTCCAGTATCCTTCGACCACCGCGCGGACCCACGAGATTGCGGCCGACCTGGTGCGGCGCGGGCTCGAGGTCGGGCGGATCAACTCGCTGACCTACGACAGCCACCCGCTGCGGCGCCTGACCCTGATGCGGGCGTTGCTCGACACGCTGGAGCTGCGGTGCGACGGCCGGATCGCGGACTGGCGGCTGACGGCGGCGATGCGGCGCGAGCTGGGCGTGCAGCCGGAGGACAGCGAGGGGCTGATCGACACCATCCGCGCGATCCGTGGCGTGGTCGCGGCGCTGTTCTTCGAGGAACTGGACGACGGCCGGGTGCGCGTGTCGATGCGCTCGAAGGACCCGCGGGTCGACGTCTGCCGGGTGGCGCGGCGCTTCGGCGGCGGCGGGCACCCGTTGGCCGCGGGGATCCGGATGCCCGGGCCGCTCGCCGACGCCCGCGCGACGGTGCTCGACGAGGTCGGGCGCGCGGCCGCCGAGGCATGTTAGAACGGACTGCAGCAAGATGAGACCGAACCCTGCCCTGGCGAACCCGTGCGGCGTGTTGTTGATCGACAAGGAGCCGGGGATGACCTCGCACGACGTGGTGGCGATTGCGCGCCGGCAGCTGGGGATCAAGAAGATCGGGCACTGCGGCACGCTGGACCCGCTGGCGACCGGGCTGTTGATGCTGGTCGTCGGCCGGGCGACGAAGATCCAGGACCTGCTGATGAGCGAGGACAAGCAGTACGTGGGCACGATCCGGCTGGGGGTGACGACGAGCACCCAGGACAAGGACGGCGAGGTGCTGGAGGAACGGGACGTGGCGGGGGTCAGCGAGGAGCAGGTGCGGGAGGCGTTCGGGCACTATTGCGGCGAGTTCGGGCAGGTGCCGCCGATGGTGTCGGCGATCAAGCGCGACGGGGTGCCGCTGTACAAGCTGGCGCGCAAGGGGCAGGAGGTCGAGCGCGAGCCACGGCCGGTGCGGGTCAGCCGCTTCGAGGTGACGCGGATCGAGTTGCCGGAGGTGGATTTCGTGGTCGACTGCTCGAAGGGGTTCTATGTGCGGACCTACGCGCACGACATCGGCCAGCGGATCGGCTGCGGGGGGCACCTGAGCGCGCTGCGGCGCACGCGTTCGGGGAAGTTCACGCTTGAGCGGGCGGTGCCGGTGGCGGTGCTCAAGACGGCGGACCGGGAGCAGCTGCTGCGGGCGATGATCTCGCTGGCCGAGGTCTCGCTGATGCGCGGGGCGTAGGATCGGGCGCGCCGGGGCCCGATCCTGCCCGCAGCATGATCCGGGATGATCCAGGCTCCTGCTTCACTGCGTCCCCGGCGCCTTGGCGCTCGATCCCGCGCACCTGCCGGGGATGGGCGAGTTCACGATTGGTGATGCGCGCCAGCAGAAAAACGTCCCAGCCCGGGCGCTTGACACCGCGGGCGGGGCGGGTAGAGTGCCGCCTCTCCGTCCTGAGCGACCCAACCTGAAATCCGATGGCCAACACCAAGTCCGCCCTCAAGCGCGCCCGCCAGACCAAGACCCGGACCGAGCGCAACCGTGCCACCAAGAGCCGGGTGAAGACGTTGCGGCGCAAGCTGCAGGAGGCGGTCGGCAACGGGGACGAACAGGCGTCGGCCGCGGCGATGCGCGAGCTCAGCTCGGCGGTCGACAAGGCGGCCAAGCGCGGGGTGATCCACAAGAACAAGGCAGCCAACGTGAAGCGCAAGGCGGCCCGACGGGTGGTAGCCGCCAAGGCGTCGTGACCAACCAGCCGCCGCGCCCGGCCGGGCGCGGGCGGGCATGGACCGAGGGCAAAGGCATGGCGAAACCGGGCACCCACGGAGACGGCGAGCGGATGGCGCGCGCGCGGCGCATCGCCTCGAACCCCGCCGCCTACAAGGTGTGCGAGGGCTGCGACTCGATCGTCGCCGCGGCCGCGGTGCTGTGCCCGAACTGCCACAGCTACCGCTTCGACGCCGACGCCGAGCACATCGTCGACCAGGCGTTGCGGATCGGCGCCCGGGCGCAGCGGTCGGTGACCGCGGAAGACCTCGGCTGAGGCCGGGCGCCGCCGCTTGCCAGCGCGCACCCCGCACGCGGTTTCCTGCCGCGGCGGCCACGGCGCGGCGCCACGGAAACGCGTGACAACCGCGGGCCTAGTCCACGCCGACCCCGAGGACGTCGAGGATCCGCTGCAGGTCGTCGAAGCCGTAGTACTCGATCTCGATCCGCCCCCGCTTCGGCCCGGGGTGGATGTTGACCTGGGTGGCAAGGCGCTCGCGCAGGCGGTTGCGCAGCGCCGCCAGGTGGGCGTCGAGCTGCACGCCCCGGGCCTTCCCGGCCACGGCCGCCGGCGGGCCGCCGTGCAGCAGCTCGTGCGTCAGCCGCTCGGCCGCGCGCACCGTGAGCGAGCGCTTGAGGATCCGCTCGGCCGCCAGCAGCTGCGTGGCATGGTCCTTGAGCGACAGCACCGCCTTGGCGTGGCCGACGCTCAGCCGCCCCTGGGCGACCAGCGCCTGGACGTCGACGTGCAGGTCCAACAGCCGCATCGCGTTGGCCACGCTGGCGCGCCCCTTGCCGACGCGCGCGGCGATCTCCTCCTGCTTCATCCCGAAGTCCCGGGCGAGCCGCACGTAGCCGTGGGCCTCCTCGATCGGGTTGAGGTCCTCGCGCTGCAGGTTCTCGATCAGCGCGATCTCTAACACCTCCCGGTCGGAGGCGCGGCGTTCGATCACCGGCACGGTGGGCAGGCCGAGCTTGATTGCGGCGCGCCAGCGGCGCTCGCCGGCGATCAGCTCGAGCTTGTCGCCGACCGGGCGTGCGATCAGCGGCTGGATCACGCCGTGCTGGCGGATCGACTCGACCAGTTCGTCGAGCGGGGCCTCGAAGAAGTGGCTGCGTGGCTGGAGCGGGCTGGCGACGATGCGTTCGGTGGGCATCTCGTGGACGCGCTCGAAGTCGTCGATCGGCGTGGGGGTGCCGTCCTGCCGTCCGATGAGCGCGCCCAATCCCTTTCCGAGTGCCTGCTTCGCCATGCGGGAGCGACCGTAGAACGCGGGAGGGCTGGAAGGCAAAGCGGATTTCGCGCGTGGTGGAGATTGTGGGTGCTGGTGGGCGGGGTGGCGTGGGGGTGGCGCTGGCGCCCGGTGCCGGTCTGCCCTTGACGTTGGGTGCCTGCCGGGGCCATGGGTTGCCGCGTGAGATTGCATGGATCAATGGGATGGCTCGGGGCATGGGCCTTGGCCGGGCTGCTGCCGCTGGCCGGCCAGGATGAAGCGCCGCCCCCGGGGCCGGGCGGGCCGGCGGCGGCCGAGGCGGCGGGCGGCGGCAGCGGTGCCGAGGCGCCGCCCGCGGCGCCCGAGGTGGTGGTGCCGTTGGAGGTGCCGCTGGGGGTGCCGACGTCGGCGGTGGCGGCGGTGAGCAAGCTCGGCGAGCAGGTGGTGCTGGGCAACCACCGCTATGCGATCGAGCGGATGTTCCCGCGCTGGAAGGAACGGATGGCCAAGCGCCTCGGCGGCATGGACAAGCTTGAGCAGCAGCTCGAGGGGGTGGCCGAGCAGATGCGCCTGCAGGGGATCCACTTCATGTCGTGCAAGCCGCAGGGGGCGCCGCGGGTCTACGAGGTGTGGCCGGGCAAGAAGACCGAGGTGGTCGACGGCCAGCCGGTCGAGGTGATGGTCAAGACGAAGTGGATGGTGCTGATCCCGACGGTGACCAAGTTCCGGATCATGCTGCGGGTCGACGGGGTCGACAAGTTCCGCTTCATCGAGAGCACCGGCTTCCAGGTGGCGATCGCCGACAAGGGCAGCGACGACTGGTACTTCATGGACGGGGCGAGCCTGACGGTGGCCGACCTGCGGAGCCTGTTTCCGGACGTGCCGCAGAACATCGAGCTGCCGCCGATCGAGCGCCGCGAGGTCCAGTGAGCCGGCCGCCCGCGGGGCGCCGCGCCTGCCGGCTTGCCAGCGCGCGCGGACCGGCTGTCGGGTGTCCGGCGCGCGCGGCGCACGCCGCCGGCCACTTCCAACCGACCACCAGATGGGGCAGAAGAAACATCCGATGAAGCGGGAGGCGAGGTTGCGACGCAGGCTGACCAGGCTCTGGGAGCGCGGCCAAAGCGAGTACTGCGAGGTGCGCGGGTCGACGATCCACGGGCGCGGCGTGTATGCCGCCAAGCCGATCCCGGCCGGCACGCGGGTCATCGAGTACATCGGCGAACTGGTCGACAAGAAGGAGAGCGACCGCCGGGCCTGGGCGCAGATCGAGAAGGCGGAGCGCGACGGCGACGCGGCGGTCTACATCTTCACCCTGAACAAGCGCTGGGACATCGACGGCAGCGTCGGCTGGAACACCGCCCGCCTGATCAACCACTCGTGCGAGCCGAACTGCGAGGCGTGGGTCGAGGGCCGGCGGATCTTCCTCTACGCGCTGCGCGACATCCCCCAGGGCGAGGAACTGACCTACGACTACGGCTTCGACGTCGACTGCTACCAGGACCACCCGTGCCGGTGCGGGGCGCCGGGGTGCGTCGGCTACATCGTCAGCCGCAAGCAGTGGCCGGAGCTGCAGGAAAGGCTGCGCGGGCGCGAGGGCGGTTAGACGGGGGGCTCGCCACCGGGCGAGCCGCAGGTCGTTCTCACCATCGCGGGTTGCCGGCGGCGGGCGGCCGCGCCAGAGTGTGGGCATGCCAGCGGTGCCGCGCAAGCCGACGGACTTCGAGGGGCGGGTCTATCAGGTCCTGCGCGGCGTGCCGCCGGGGCGGGTGACGACCTACGGCGCGCTGGCGCGGCGCGTCGGCGCGGGCTCGGCGCGCGCCATCGGCCAGGCGTTGCGGCGCAACCCGTTCGCGCCGGAGGTGCCGTGCCACCGGGTGATCCGGGCCGACCTCACGCCTGGCGGCTACTCCGGCGCCACCTCCGGCCCGGAGCTGGGGCGCAAGCTGGCGCTGCTGGCCGGCGAGGGGGTGCGGTTCGACGCCGCCGGGCGGCTGCGGGAGCGGTGGCGGCTGTGGGAGTGAGGGCCGGGCGGCGGGGCGGCGGGCCTCACGGGAGCGGCTGGGCGATCCGCAGCATCCACGTCATCAGCGCGATCGTGGCGGCCACCAGCAGCACGAACAGCAGCACGCTGCCGGCCTGGGAGCGGCGGACGTTGCGCAGCTGCTTGCGGGTGGCCATGGCGTAGAAGCGCCGCTCGCGCTCGCGGTCGACGAGGTCGTCGGGCGGCGGCATCGTCACCGCGCGCTCGGCCTGTTCGCGGGCGCGGCGTTCCGGTTCCTCGCGGAGCCGCTGCTGGCACTTCTGGAGTTGGCGGTCGAGCTTCCTGCGCTCGCGCTTGATCTCGGCGAGCGAGGGTTCCGCCTGCTTGCGGGACTTGCGGAGGAGGGGCATGGTGGAGGTCATTTCAGCAGGTAGAGGGCGATGGCGGCGGTGCCCAGCAGCAGGATGGGCAGGTTGAAGGCGAACCCGTTGCGCAGGTGGGCGGCGAACTCGGAGGGGCCGGCGGGCCGGGCCTGGCGGCGGGCCTTGCGCCCGAAGATCACCGCCGAGCGCATGCCCTCGAAGTGCTGCGCGGCCTGTTGGAACTCCTCCTCGGCGTGGTGGATGGCGGCGAGCGCCCGTTCCAGCAGCTCGGCCACGTTCTGGCGCGACCACGCCTCGGGGTCGAGCTTGTTGATGCGGGTGATGTGTTCGGCGAAGCACTGGCGGGTCTGCTCGAGGTCGTCCAACTCCTCGCGCAGCGCGTAGAGCTCGCGGTCGATCTGGGTCACCGCGTTGGTCAGCTTCTCGATCACCGCGGCCTGGGTGCCGAGGAACTCCTTCTTGCGGCGGTTGAGCTCCTCGAGCTCGCGCTTGCGCCGCTCGAGTTCCTCGCGCTGCTGCTGCAGCTGCACGAGTTCCTGTTGGGCCATCTCCAGCCGGCCCTCGAGCTCCTCCCCCAGCGGCGTCGAGCCGACGGGCCCGTCGGGGTGCATCTCGAGCTGGGTCGGGCGGATGTTGATGCGGTGGGTGTGGTCGGCGGTGCGGGGCATGGCGGCCGTGCGTGAACGGTTCACCCTGTTTATAGGCGGGTGCGGGGGGCTTGTCAGGCAAATTCTTCGGCTTTGCTGACTTTTTCCAAGCATGAAATTACCTTTCCTGTTCATGCGAGTTGGGGGAAGGGCAAAGGGGTTGCAATTTGTTGGGGGATGGGTAGGCAGGGTGTGAGCGATGGGCCGTGGAAGGACGGGAGGGGGGCGGGGATGAGCACGCTGGTGCGGTTGGGGGGGCGTTTGCTGCGCTACCGCTGGCAGGCGGCGGGGTCGGTGGCGATGGCGGTGGTGTGCATCGGGCTGGTGCTGGTGTTGCCGACGGTGACGCGGCAGTTCATCGACGTGGTGATCGGGGAGGGGCGGCGGGACCTGTTGTTGCCGACGGCGGCGCTGGGGGTGGGTGCGATCGTGGTGCGGCAGCTGTTGTTCACGCTGCGGACGTTCTTCAACCAGAAGATCGAGCAGCGGATGATCCACGACCTGCGGGTGGAGTTGTATGCCAAGCTGCAGCGGCTGCCGGTGAAGTGGTTCGACCGCAACGCGTCGGGGGAGATCATGTCGCGGGTGGCGGACGACGTGCCGGCGATGGAGCGGCTGGTGGTGGAGGGGCTCGACCAGGCGCTGAGCGCGGCGCTGCAGTTCGTGATCATCGTCGGCTGGATGGGGTGGCACTCGTGGCAGCTGACGCTGGTGACGCTGGCGCCGCTGCCGGTGATCGGGGTGATCACGGCGTGGTATTCGCGGTTTGCGGAGCCGCGCTGGCGGGCGTCGGCGGAGGCGTCGTCGGCGCTCAACTCGCTGCTGCACGACAGCCTGGCGGGGATCCGGCAGATCAAGGCGTACACCGGGGAGCCGGAGGCGCTGGGGCGGTTTGATGCGGCGTCGCGGCAGGTGCGGCGGCAGCACATGCGGGTGATGAAGGGGCAGGCGATCGTGTGGCCCGGGGTGTCGCTGCTGGCGGAGTCCGGGATCATCCTGATGATCGGGTGCGGGGCGTGGTGGGTGTTGGACGGGCGGCTGGAGTCCGGGGTGGTGATCGCGTTTCTGGTGGCGTGGGGTTTTTTGTTCGACCCGATCTCGCGGATCAACCCGCTGACGCAGACGTTTTTGCGGGGCAGCGTGGCGGCGGGGCGGGTGCACGCGATCCTCGACACGCCGGACGAGCCGAACCTGACGGTGGGCGAGCGGCCGGCGGAGGTGCGCGGCGAGGTGGTGTTCGAGGGCGTGGCGTTCGCCTACGACCCGGAGGCGCCGGCGGTGGAGGGCATCTCGCTGGTGGCCGCGCCGGGGCGGACGGTGGCGCTGGTGGGGCCGACCGGCGCGGGCAAGAGCACGCTGCTCAACCTGCTGACGCGGTTCTACGAGCCGGACCGCGGGCGGATCCTGTTGGACGGGCGGCCGCTGGCGGGGCTGGCCAAGGAGTGGCTGCGGGAGCGGACCGGCTACGTCACCCAGGAGAGCTTTTTGTTCAACACCACGCTGCGCGAGAACCTGTGGCTGGGGCGGCCGGGCGCGGCCGACGACGGGATCTGGGAGGCGCTGGAGGCGGCCAACGCGGCGGGGTTCGTGCGCGAGCTGCCGGAGGGGCTGGACACCCGCGCCGGCGAGCGGGGGATCCGGTTCTCGGGCGGCGAGAAGCAGCGGCTGTCGATCGCGCGGGCGCTGCTCAAGAACCCGCCGCTGCTGCTGTTGGACGAGGCGACGTCGGCGCTCGACACCGAGACCGAGCGGCTGGTGCGGGAGGCGCTCGACCGGCTGCGGGCGGACCGGACGTGCTTCGTGATCGCGCACCGGCTGTCGACCGTGCGCACTGCCGACCTGATCTGCGTGATGGACGAGGGCCGGATCGTCGAGCGCGGGGACCACGCCGGGCTGGTGGCGGCCGGCGGGCTCTACGCCACGCTGTGCCGGGCGTCGCTGCGGGACGGTTAGGCTGGATCCGGGAATGAAAACCACGGATTTGACCGCCGAAAATGAACCAGAACCAGCAAGGCGGTCCATCTCCGCTGCGCTCCGGTTCACGGATTGCACGGCTGTTGAATGAGCTGCGATGGATGGCGGATTCATCCGGCAGGTGAACTGGCGAGGGAAACCAAGCCACTCCGAAATCCGCGCAACCCGCGCAATCCGTGGCTCGGCATTTTCCGCTTAGGGTTAGGCGGCGCCGGGCCACGGGAGCGCGTGGGGGCCGCGGGGCCGGGGCGGGTGGTCACGGGGGGCGGCGGGCGCGGCGCAGCACCAGCGGGTGGAGCAGGTTGGCGAGGACGATGGCGGCGGCGCCGAGGTAGAACGGCGTGGTGAGGGTGTGGTGTTCGCGGAAGATCCAGGCGGCGAGCAGCATCCCGTAGACCGGCTCGAAGTTGATCGCGAGGTTGGCGGTGTAGGCGCTCAGCGAGCGCAGCAGGCGGATCGTCCAGCCGTGGGCGAGCACGGTGCAGACCCAGGCGAGCACCAGCAGCCAGCCGACGTCGGAGGGGGTGAGGGAGAGCAGCGCGGGGAGGCCGCCGGCCCACGGCAGCAGCGCGAGGCACACGGCGCAGGCGCCGACCATCTCCCAGGTCACGATGGTCAGCGGGTGGTGGCCGCGGACGAGCATCCGGTTGAGCACCGGGAAGACGGCGGCGAGGAAGGCGCCGGCCAGCGCGAGGAGGAGGCCCGCGCGGAACTCCGGGCCGGTGCCCGCGACCAGCAGCAGGCCGGCGAGGACGATGCCTCCCAACAGGGCCTCGAACGGGCGCACGCGGCGGCGCTCGAGCCACGGCTCGGTGAAGCCGGTGAACAGCGAGGTGGCGGCGAAGCCGGCGAGGGCGACCGACACGTTGGCGAGCTGGATCGAGCCGAAGAAGCACATCCAGTGGCAGCCGACGATCAGGCCGACGCCGAGCATCGCCAGCAGGGCGCGCCGCGGCGGCACGAGCGGGCCGCGGCGCGTGGCGGCGAGCCATGCGGCGGCGCCGAGCGCGGCCAGCGCGGTGCGCCAGGCGACGAGCGCCGGTGCCGGCAGCCCGATCAGGCGGCCGAGGATCGCGGTGAACGCGAGCAGCACGACGAGCAGGTGGAGCTGGAGCAGGCGCGGCATGGGGGCGGCGGCGCGCGGGCCGGGGGTCACAGCTCCGGGGCGATCATCTCCTCGAGCGTCTGGCGGCGGCGGACGAGGGCGGCGTGGTCGCCGTCGACGAGCACCTCGGCGGGCAGCGGGCGGGAGTTGTAGTTGGACGCCATCACGAACCCGTAGGCGCCGGCGCTCATCAGCGCGACGACCTCGCCGGGCCCGAAGTCGGGCAGCTCGCGGTCGCGGCAGAAGAAGTCGCCGGTCTCGCACACCGGGCCGACGACGTCGACGACCCTGCGGGCCGGGCCGGGCTCGCGCAGCGGGACGATCTCGTGGTGGCCCTCGTAGAGCGCGGGCCGGATCAGGTCGTTCATGCCGGCGTCGACCACCTTGAAGGTCTTGGCGTGGCCGTGCTTCTGGTAGAGGCAGCGGGTCAGCAGCACGCCGGCGTTGCCGACGAGGAAGCGGCCGGGCTCGAGCAGGATGCGCAGGCCGAGGCCGCGCACCAGCGGCAGCAGCGCCGAGGTGTAGCGGTCGATCGTCAGCGGCAGCTCGCCGGCCGGGCGGGCGGCCCACCAGTCGGGCGAGCCGGAGGCCAGCGCCGGCTGATAGACGATCCCGATGCCGCCGCCGAGCGACCAGAACTCGATGCCGTGGCGGTCGCGCAGCGCGGCGGCGAGCGGGGCGACCTTGGCGGCGGCCTCGACGAACGGCTCGACGGACGTCAGCTGCGAGCCGATGTGCATCTGGATCCCGCGCAGGCGGACGTTCGGCAGGCCGGCCGCGAGCTGATAGATCCCGGGGACCGCCGCGAAGTCGATCCCGAACTTGTTCTCGGCCCGGCCGGTGGAGATGTAGCTGTGGGTGCGGGCGTCGACGTCGGGGTTGACGCGCACCGCGACCGGGGCGCGCCGGCCCATCGCGCCGGCGACCTCGTCGAGGTAGCGGAGCTCGGCCTCGCTCTCGACGTTGAACGAGTAGATCCCGTGCTCGAGCGAGCGCTCGATTTCCCGGCGCGTCTTGCCGACGCCGGCGAAGGTGCAGCGTGCGGGGTCGCCGCCGGCGGCGGCGACGCGGAACAGCTCGCCGCCCGAGACGATGTCGAAGGCGGCGCCTTCGGCGGCGAGCAGGCGCAGCACCGCGAGGTTGGAGTTGGCCTTGACCGCGTAGGCGATCTGGTGGTCGAGGCCCGCCAGGCCGGCGTCCAGCCGCCGGTAGTGGTCGCGGATCGTGCCGGCCGAGTAGACGTAGAGCGGGGTGCCGTGTTCCTCGGCCAGGGGTTCGAGGGCCACGCCCTCGCAGTGGAGGGCGCCGTTGCGGTAGGAGAAGCCGTGCATCGCACCCGCAGGATGGGGGATGGGCGAGGAGGGAATCAAGGAGGCAGAGGCCGGGGGGGCGGGGGTGGGTGAGGTTTTCGCTTGGCTGTTGGCGGGGTGGGGGTAGCACGGCGGGGTGATTGCGGAGTTGGAGGGGGGAACGGGCGCGGGGTTCCTCGAGGAGATCGCGGCGGCGTTTGCGGCGGGGGGGATGTTGTCGCGTTCGCCGGACTGGGAGTTCCGGCCGCAGCAGCAGGAGTTGGCGGTGGCGGTGGCCGCGGCGCTGGTGGAGCGGCGCGGGCTGGTGGCGGAGGCGGGCACCGGGGTGGGCAAGTCGCTGGCCTACCTGGTGCCGGCGGCGCGGCACGCGCTGGAGAGCGGGCGCAAGGCGGTGGTCTCGACGCACACGATCAACCTGCAGGAGCAGCTGCTGGGCAAGGACATCCCGATCGTGCGCCGGATGCTGGGCGGGGAGCTGCCGGCGGCGCTGTTGAAGGGGCGGCAGAACTACCTCTGCCCGCAGCGGCTGGCGCGCGCGGTCGAGCAGCAGGGCGACCTGTTCAACCGGTCGGAGGGCGAGGAGCTGGAGGCGCTGCGGAAGTGGGCGCAGACGACGCGGGGCGGCACGCTGAGCGACCTCGACTTCCAGCCCTCGCCGAAGGTGTGGCTGCAGGTGTGCAGCGAGGAGGCGGTGTGCACGCCGCGGCGCTGCGGCGGGCGCGGCGCGTGCTTCTATCAGGAGGCGCGCCGGGCGGCGGGGGAGGCGCGGGTGCTGGTGCTCAACCACACCCTGTTCTTCTCGCTGTTGGACCCGGAGGCGCTGCTGCGCGGGGAGCTGGGGAGCGGGTTCCTGTTTGCCAACGACTTCGTGGTGCTCGACGAGGCGCACACCGTCGAGCAGGTGGCGGCGACGCAGCTCGGGCTGCGGGTGTCGCAGGCGGGGCTGCGGTTCGAGCTGCAGCGGCTGTTCCACCCGCGGACCCGCAAGGGGCTGCTGCGGAGCTTCGGGGACGCGGGGGCGACGCGGGCGGTCGAGGAGGCGCTGATGGAGAGCGAGCGGTTCTTCACCACGATCGGGGACGCGGCCGAGTTCGGCAGCTACGGGCGCGAGTGGCGGGTGCGCGAGCCCGAGCTGGTCCCCAACACGCTGGGCGAGCCGCTGCGCCGGCTGTGGCAGTGCCTCGACCAGCTGGCGGAGCAGACCGACGCCGAGATCTCGCAGGCCGAGCTGCGGGAGGCCTCGCGCCGGCTGCGCGAGCAGCACGCCGCGGTGCGCGCGTTCCTCGACCAGCAGGACGACGGGTGCGTCTACTGGGTCGGGCGCGGCGGCGACGACGATCCGCGGCTGACGTTGCACAGCGCCGCGGTGCACGTCGCCGGGCGGCTGCGGCCGCTGCTGTTCGGGCCGGGCAGGACGTGCATCATGACCAGCGCCACGCTGGGCGTCGGCGACCCCGAGCTGGGCTACTTCCGGGCCCGGATCGGCGCCGAGGACGTGCCCGCCGCGTGCATCGGCAGCCCGTTCGACTACCGGCGGCAGATGCGCATCCAGGTGGTGCGCTCGATGCCCGAGCCCGGGGCGCCGGGCCACCCCGAGGCGCTGGTCCAACAGATCGAGCGCGCGATGGTCGCGTCGCAGGGGCGGGCGTTCGTGCTGTTCACCAGCTACCGCACGCTGCGCGAAACGGCGGACCGGATGGGGGGCTTCTTCGAGCGGCAGGGGTGGCGGTTGCTGGTCCAGGGCAGCGGGCTGCCGCGCCACCGGTTGCTCGACGAGTTCCGCCGCGACGTCCACAGCGTGCTGTTCGGCACCGACAGCTTCTGGACCGGGGTGGACGTCCCCGGCGAGGCGCTCTCCAGCGTGGTCGTCACCCGGCTGCCGTTCGCGGTGCCGGACCAGCCGCTGGTCGCCGCGCGCCTCGAGGCGATCGAGGCCGACGGCGGCAACCCGTTCATGGACTACTCGGTGCCCGAGGCGATCCTCAAGCTGCGGCAGGGCGTCGGGCGCCTGATCCGCTCGTCGCGCGACCGCGGGCAGGTGGTCATCCTCGACAACCGCATCCTCACCCGGCGCTACGGCCGGCTGTTCCTCGCCGCCCTGCCCGACGCCCCGGTCGAGGAGGTCGGCTGAGCCCCCGGCCGGCGGCGGCGGGCTCGGCGGGAGGGGCGTTCCGGGACGTTTGAAGCGCCGTGCGAAAAATCCCTTGCGCAGGTGCCGGGCCCCGTCGTAGGTGCGACATTCCGCAGAAGGTGTTCTTTTGCGGCAGGCTGGTGTCGGGCAACCGGCGTTGGCGAACCACAAAACCCCACGAGCATGTCGTTCACGCAGCAGTTGAGCCAATTGCGCTCGCTCATCATCCGCACCGTCCTGGTAATCGGCGTGTGCGCAGGTGGTCTGATCTGGGTTCGGTCGCATGCCGACCCGGATTTTGCGGTGCAGGTGGACAATGCGTCCCCGCCGATGGTTCAGATCAGTTTCAAGGCGCCGGAGGAGTCCCACTACTACGCGGAGTATTGGAACGCTGAAGACGGAGAATGGGTGCCGATCCCGGATTCGGAGCAATTCCTGTCCGCGGGCGAGCACATGGTGGTGGTGGAGGCCTCCGGGCTGCCGCCGGCGCCGCAGCGGCTGCTCCGCATGGTCAAGGTTGGAGAGTTGGTCAGGCCGACGATCTTCCCAGTGGTGGCGACGCAGTGCGGCAAAGGAGTCGTGCAGCCGACGGTTTGTCCGAATACGCCGACGGCGTGCGCGGCGGATGCGCCGACGGTGTGTGTGGCCGGTGCGCCGACAGTGTGCGTGCAGCAGCCGACAGCGTGCGTGCAGCAGCCGACCTCCTGTCCGGTGCAGGCGACGCAGTGCCTGGCGGTGGCAACCCAGTGTCCGTCGCGGCCGACGGTGTGCCCGATCCAGGCGACGGCGTGCAGTCCGGTGCTCAAGCCCACGTTCTGCCCGCAGGAGCTGACGAAGTGCCCGCAGTCGCCGACGGCCTGCGTGGATGTGGTGACGGTGTGTCCGAACCAGCCGACGAAGTGCCCCGGCAACCTGACGGTGTGCCCGGCCACGCCGACGAGCTGTCCGCTGCCGGTGCAGGGGGGGACCGTTTGCCCGGCGACGGTGACCGTGTGTCCGGCGACCCCGGTGCTGACGAGTTGCCCGACGCTGCCGACCAGTTGCCCGGCGGGGGTGACGAACTGCGTGACGCAGCTGACGGCATGTCCGGAGCGGCCGACCGCCTGCCCGAGCAAGCCGACCCAGTGCCCGCAGGTGTCCACGCGCTGTCCGGCGACGCCGACGGTGTGCCCGACGGTGGCGGCGGCAGTGACCCAGTGCCCGACGCGGCCGACGATGTGTCCGCAGATACCGACGACCTGCCCGGCGGCGGTGGAGGCGACGGTGTGCCCGACCAGGCAGACCGAGTGTCCGCGGGTGCCGACGGTATGCCCGGTCGGCTTGATTAGCGCGGCGACGAGCTGTCCGCAGACGGCGCCCACCCAATGCACCGGGGTGGTCACCGAGTGTGCGGCCGGGATCACGATCTGCTCGAACCAGCGGACCCAGTGCCCGCAGAACCCGACGCTGTGTCCGCAGCAGGCGACCTCCTGCCCGATCACGGTGACGGTGTGCCCGCAGTTGGCGGAAAACACGATCTGCCCGCGGGTGCCCACGGTGTGCCCGCAGACGGCGGCGACCGACTGCCCCCGGGTGCAGACCCAGTGCCCGCAGGGGGTGACGTTCTGCCCGGTCCAGCCGACGCAGTGCCCGCGGAAGTATACGGAGTGCCCGGCGGATCTAACGGCATGCGTCTCGCTGCCGACCGATTGCCCGCAGGCGGCGACCGTTTGCCCGGTGAGCGACACCGTCTGCCCGCAGCAGCAAACGCAGTGCCCGCGGATCGCGACGCTGTGCCCGCAGGACCCGGCGACCGTGACGCAGTGCCCGGCGATTGAGACGCAGTGTCCGGCCTTGGCCACCATCTGCCAACAGGCGGGCACGGAAACCGTGTGCCCGGTGCAGCCGACGGCGTGCCCGAAGGAGCCGACCCACTGCCCGGTGGAAGCGACGGTGTGTGCGGAGCCGGGGCTGCTGACGCAGTGCGCCGGCCAGCAGACGCTGTGTCCGGACCCGACGGGTGCGGCGACGTTCTGCCCCGAGGTGCCGACCCAGTGCCCGACCCGGCCGACCCTGTGCCCGCAGTTGCTGACCCAGTGCCCGGTCAATGACACCGAGTGCCCCGACGCCGCGGTGGTGACCGAGTGCCCGATCCGGACGACCCAGTGCCCGCAGGTGCCCACCCACTGCCCGCAGGCTTACACGGTGTGCCCGGAGCGGGTGACCGGTTGCCCGAGCAAGCCGACCGAGTGCACCAACGAGGCGACCCGTTGCCCGGTCGTCCCGACCACGTGCCCGAACGAGGCGACCTTCTGCCCGTTGGATCCGACGCAGTGCCCGAAGGACCACACCGTTTGCCCGGCCGCGGTGCCGACGCAGTGCCCGGTCGCGGAGACGACCTGCCCGGCGGTGCCGACCAACTGCCCGCGGGAGTCGACGAAGTGTCCGGCCGAGCCGACCGTGTGCGTGACCGACCCGGTGGCGACGCAGTGCCCGAAGGCGGAAACCGCGTGCCCGGTGTTGGACACGATCTGCCCGGCCGCCCCGGTGGCCACCCAGTGTCCGCGCGCGGAAACCGCGTGCCCGGGCGGCGTGACCTACTGCCCGCAGGAGGCGACCGTGTGCCCGCGGGTGTTCACGAAGTGCCCGGCCGAGGTGACCAGGTGCCCGGCCGAGCCGACGCACTGCCCGGTGCGGCCCACCGCCTGCCCGCAGCAGCCGACGCAGTGCCCGCACGCCGAGACGCAGTGCCCGGTCGAGCCGACGCGTTGCCCGGTGGGGACCGCCACGAACTGTCCGGTGGTGGCCACCGAGTGCCCGCCGCAGGAGACCTTCTGCCCGATCCGGGAGACCATCTGCCCATACATCGCCACGGTGTGCCCGCCGCCGGATGGATCGACGACGGCATGCCCGCAACAGCCGACGCTGTGCCCGGCCGAGCACACGTTCTGCCCGAAGGCGGAAACCCTCTGCCCGGTCGAGACGACCCGCTGCCCGGTGGTCATCACCGCGTGCACGGACCCGACGCAGGTCACCCAGTGCACCGGCAACCTGACCGAGTGCGCGGGCACCGGCGTCACGTTCTGCGCCGGCCAGTTCACCCAGTGCTCATCGGCGCCGACCCAGTGCACGGGTGAGGTGACCCGTTGCCCGGTCAACCCGCAGCCCACGGTGTGCCCGATCGTGCAGACCTCGTGCCCGGCCACCGCGCCGACGACCTGCCCGGTGATCACCACCCACTGCCCGACGGCCACCTCCGCCACGGTGTGCCCGACGGTGGCGACCTCGTGCCCGCGGGTGGCGACCTCGTGCCCGACGCAGGCCACCCAGTGCCCGCCGCAGGCCACCCAGTGCCCGGTCGAAGCCACCCACTGCCCGGCCAACATCACCGACTGCGTGGTGCTTGAAACCGTGTGCAACCAGCAGGCCACGGCGTGCCCGCGGGTGGCGACCCACTGCCCGGCGCCGGTGACCGAGTGCGTTTATCAGGCGACCGAGTGCACGGTGACCCCCACCGATTGCCCGACCGGTGCGGCGACCTGGTGCCCGCAGGAGCCGACCCAGTGCCCGCCGGCGACGACCCAGTGCCCGGAGCTGGCGACCCAGTGCCCGGAGAACCCGACCGAGTGCCCGCGCGCCGAGACGACCTGCCCGGTGACGGCCACCGTGTGCCCGCCCGAGGTGCCCACCCAGTGCCCGGAGGAGTTCACGAACTGCCCGAAGCGCGAGACCGAGTGTCCGCTCGAGCAGACGACGTGCAACCAGTACCCGACCGAGTGCGCGACCGGCACCGAGCCAACCCAGTGCGCGACCCAGCCGACCCTGTGCGCGCAGCCGGGGGCCCCCCCGACCCAGTGCCCGCAACAGACGACCGTGTGCCCGGCCGACGCCACCAGGTGCCCGATCCAACAGACGCAGTGCCCCGAGCAGGCCACCGTCTGCCCGCAGCAGCCGACGCTCTGCCCGGTGATCGCGGGTGAGTGCGAGCCGACGGTGCTGCCGCAGGAACCGACCCGCTGCCCGACGGTCCCGGACCGCTGCGGGCCGACGATCTATCCGATGCAGCCGACCCAGTGCCCGGTGCAGCCGACCGTCTGCCCGGTGACCGCCGACGGCCTGTGCGGACCGACGATGGCCCCGGACCAGCCGACCCACTGCGTGCAGGATCCCACACTCTGCCCGCGTGGGCCTGACTGCCCGTGAGCCGCGGGCCCACCCGCGCCCGCCGCAAACCCATGCCGGCAGGCACCTGCCCCGGTGCCTGCCGGCCGCTCCGGGGGCGGCCGCGGGGGGCGCTGGCGGGCGGTTGGCCCGACCGCGTGGGCTGCGCAGCCGCGTGCGCGAGAACGCGGGCTGGGTCGGGCCCGTGCCTCTTCGTGGCCGCGTTGGTCACAACACGGGTTGGGTCGGGCCCGATGGCACGCTGAGGCCGTCAGGCCAGCACAGCCCGCACCCCGCCGGAAGTGTAACCACTTCCGCTACATGAGAGCTTCGCGCCCCCGTAGCCGCGTTGGTCACAACGCGGGCTGGGCGAACGCCCGTCCCGCAACGCCGCGGGCGATCGCCAATGCAGCCGCCAATGCAGCCACCCATCGATCTGCCTCTGTGGCGATCCGGGGGCATCCGCGACCCCATCGGGATCAGCACAACGGGCGCCAGAAAGATCCTGCGGAGCCGGGAGAGGGGGCGGGTGGCAGCGTGGCAGCGTGGCAGGGTGGCGGGGTGGCGGGGTGGCGGGGTGGACCGTGGTTTCGTATGTTAGGACGCGGGCGGGGGGAGGCACGATCATTCCGGGGCGGTTGCCGGTGGCGGTGGCCGCGGGGTGGATGGGGCGGCGGGAGGAGCGGGAGTTTGTTGGGGCGCGGGAGTCTGCTGGGGCGCGGGAGGCTGCGGGGGCGCGGGAGGCTGCGGGGGCGGTTGGGCGGCCTCGCGGCGGTGGTAGGACTGGCATTTTTCGCACCAGTAGTAGTCGTTGGGCGAGAGGCCGGCGGGGAGGGGCGGGGGTGGTGCGGGCTGGCCGGCGGCGGGTTGGGCAACGGCTTGGGCTGCGGGCGCCGGGGCGGGGGCGGCGGGGGCGGCGGCGTCCGGCTGGCGTTTGTGATAGGCCTGGCACTTTTCGCACCAGTAGTAGTCATTGGGCGAGAGGCCGGCGGGGAGGGGCGGGCGGTTGGCGGCGGGCGGCTGGGCGTTGCCTCCCTTCAAGCCCTGGATCGCCTCGTGCACGGCGCGGCCGTAGAGCGGCGATCCGGGCAGGGCATCGGTATCGCGGGTCGCGCGGGACCCGCCGTATGAGAGCACCGCCGCGGCGACGACCGCCGTGCCGAGCAGCGCGCCGGCCGAGGGCAGCGCGCCGGCGGGGATGTGGTGCCGGGTGGGCCGGCCCGGCCCGGGCGGGGCGCTTGGCATGTTGTTGGAATCGGGCATCGGGATGCGCGTGGGTTGGTGGGGGCGAAGGTGGCTGGGGGCGGGGAAGGGTGGGATTCAGCGGCCGCCGGCGGCGGGCGGGGCGGGGGCCTCGAACAGGCGGTCGATCAAGCCGAAGGCCTGATCGAACAGCGCGCGTTGGGCCGGGTTGGGCGTGACCTTTTCGCTGATCCCCATCGCCTGGTCGCTGAACCGCTCGGCGGCGGCCACGATCATGACCCGCCGGCCGCGGTCGTCGACCAGCACCTCGCCGGACGGCCACGCGCGCGCCACCTGGGCGAGCGCGGCGGGATCGCGGATCAGGGCCGTTTGCCGCAGGCGGGTGGTCGCCTGTTCGGCGGGGATGGCGGAGGCGAACATCAGCAGCAGCGGCCCGGTGCCGTCGCGTGCCGGCCCGGCGGCCAGCTCGTCGAGCTGCGGCAGGTCGCCGGGCGTGCGCACGATCAGGGCCGCCGCGGTGCGCGCCCTGGCGGAGGCGCGCAGGTGGTGGTGGAGGCCGTTCGGGTGGCCGGGTCCTAACAGATAGAACGCGGGGAACGCCCCGGTCCGGAGCACCCACTGGGTGAACACCTCGTAGCGCTGGTCGTAGGGGATCTCCCGGGGCACGACGAAGTCGCGCAGGTGGTGAGCCTGGTCGTCCGGGTGGGCGGCGAAGAACACCCAGTCGGAGGCCTTGACCGGCTGGGGGAAGGCGGCCCGCCGGGCCTCGAGCCAGCGGCCGGCCGCCCACGCGGCGCAGCACGCGGCGATCACCAGGGCCACGGCGGACAGCCACAGCCGCGGGTCGCGCCGTCCGGGCAGGAACACCGCCAGCGCCGCCAGCAGCAGCACCGGCAGGACCCGCGCGCCGAAGCCGGCGAGCGTGGCGTCGCGGTGGTTGAGCCAGTCGAGGCCGTTGAGCAGGAACTCGTACTTGCCGGGGTAGAAGATCTCGAAGTTCGAGAACACGGTGCTGTCGGCCCAGGCGAGGACCCGGCCGCGGCCGTGGCGCGCGGCGGCCGCGATGCAGAACGTGCCGGTGCTCATCGCCGGGTCGTCGTGCGGCGGCGGGTAGAAGTTGTTCACCGAGTAGATCGCGCGCACCGCCTTGGAGCGGCCGATCTGACAGACGCAGCGGGTGCCGAGCGAGGTCGGGCGGATCGAGCACGGGCCGCGCAGCTTGAGGAACGACATCCCGTGCCACAGCCGCGACGGCCACGGCGGCGGGTCGGCCACCTGGTGGAAGTCCTCGTCGAGGTCGAACAGCACGTCGTCGCGGAACTGGAAGCCGAGCGGCGCGCACACCTCGTTGAGGTGCGAGGCCGAGCCGAAGACGTTGGTGTGGTCGCCGACGAGCAGCAGGCCGCCGCCGGCGCGCACGAACTGGTGGACGGCCCGGATCTCGTCGGCGGCGAGGCGGCGGTCGGGGTCGTAGAGCACCAGCACGCTGGCGCCGGCGAGGGTGGCGTGGTCGAGCGGGGCGGTGGCCTCGACCACCGGATAGAACGCCTCGAACAGGCGCTTGAGGCAGGCGTAGTTGTAGCCCGAGTCGGCGCCGTACCAATCGCGGTCGTATGGCCGGTCGGTGCGCGACCAGCGGGTGTGGAAGGTGCTGAGGACGACGGGGCCGGGCTTCGGGGTTCCGGCCGGTTGATAGAGGCAGGCGCCGCACAGTGCGAGCAGAGCCGGGGCGGCGCCCCAGCGGATGGCGCGGGGCAGGGCGGGCGGCGGCCTGTCGGCTGGGGCCGGCGGCCCGAGCAGGCGGGCGATGGGCACGCCGGCGGCGAGCAGGAACGGCAGATAGAGCGCGATTGTGCCCGTGTTGCCGGCGAACGGGCGGAATGGCAGTTCCTCGCTCTCGTAGCCGATGAACTCGGACAGCGCGAGGAACAGCAGCGCCCCGCAGGCGGTGCGCACGAGGGCCACGGCCAGCAGCACCCCGGCGAGGATCCCGAGCGCGCGCAGCACCGCGGCAGGGCGCGGCGTGTGGGCGCACAGCCAGGCGGCGGACAGGGCGAGGAACAGCGCCGGGACCTGCAGCCCCATGCGGTCGATCGACGCGGCGGTTTCCAGCGGGCCGGCCATGGTCGTCAGGTGGAGCTGGCCGAGGTGTGAGGCGGCCGGCAGCCCGACGATGCGGAGCAGTCCCGCGAGCATGTCGGCGAGCAGCGGGACGCCCATTTTCCAGCGCATCGCGGCGTAGTCGCAGGCGGCGGCGGTGCCCAGCCCGACGGCCAGCGCGGCGAGGTTGAACCAGGCGACCTGGCGGGCGATGGCGGCGGCGTTCCCGGGCCCGGCGGCGGTGCGCCACGCGGCCACGTCGATCGCGAGCCCGGCGAGCCAGCACGCGGCGGCGGCGGCCGGGTGGAGCCATGCGAGGGCGACGGCGCAGGTTTTGGCCAGGACCGAGAGGAAGCTCATTGGGCGGCGAAGTCGAAGAGGTTCTTGAGGAAGGTGGTGTTGGCGGGGTCGTGGTTTTCGTGGCCCTCGACGTTGCGGTTGTGGAGGAACTCGGAGTCCGAGATCAGCACCAGCTCCCCCTTGCCGACCGGCACCGCGACGATCAGCGGATGCGCCTCGTCGTAGGCGCACAGCACCGCGGCCTGCGGCGGCGCCTTGGAGATCCCCCACGCGCACAGGAACGACACCGGCTGGCCGAACGCCGGCCGGTCGAAGAAGCGCCCGAGCGGCGTGCCGCCGATCTCCAGGCCGAGCGGCTCCAACAGCTCGCGGCAGGCGGCGGCATGCTGGTAGCCGCAGCCGACGACCAGCGTGCCGCCGCGTTCCATGAAGCCGGCGATCCGGCGCCGCTCGCCCGGCGTGACCGGCCGGCGCGGCGCGTTGAGGATCAGGTAGCGGGCGCGGTCCAGCAGTTCCGGGTCGGGATGATTGACGGTGACCGGCAGCAGCCCGTGGCGGAGCAGGTTGATGGCCACGCCATGCAGGCCGGCGCCCATGCTCGAGTGCTTGGAGGCGAACGGCTGGTGGGAGAAGTCGATCACGGCGACCCGGTCGCGCGCGAACCCGGCGTCGTATGGGAGCAGCCCGGCGGGCTGGTGGCCCAGCAGCGAGAGGGTGGCGGCGGCGGCCAGCGGGGGTGCGGCGCCGACGGCGGACCGCCAGAGGAACATCATGGTGGCGAACGCGAGTGCGAGCAGGGCGGCGGCGGTGCGACCGGGGGTGGAGGCGGGCAGCGACCACGGGTTGGGTTCACCGAGCCATGAGAGGCAGGCGCGCAGCAGGTCATGGGAGCGTGCGAGGTTGGTGCTGAAGAAGCTGGAGGTGTCTCCGAAGACGAGGACGCGGCCCTTGCCGTGGCGTTCGCCGGCGACGAGCACGAGGTCGCCGAGCCGCTCGCCCGGCTGGTACTTGAAGTCGCCGAGGTAGCCGCGTTCCGGGTCGGGTTGGGATGTGCCCCAGTCGGAGTAGCCGTGGCGGCCGAGCACGAACGGCTGGGCGGGCGGGCGCAGGTCGAGCGAGGCGCCGACGAGGATGCCGGGGCGGTTCTCGGTGTCGTCGCGCAGGCTGCCGAACGGGGTGCCCTGCATGAACTGATAGGAGTTGAACCACCCCTGCGGGAAGAACTGTGCCGAGTCGTTGTTGAGGGCGATGTGGCACGGGGCGAGCAGTTCGTTGAGGTGGTTGCGGCCGTTCTTGATGAAGGTGTGGTCGCCGAGCACCCAGAGGGCGCCGCCGCGGCCGACGAAGTCCCAGATGCGGCGGTGGGTGTCTGCGCCGAGGTCCTCGTCGAGGTTGGTGACCACGAGGACCTGGCCGGGTTCGAGGGCCGGCGGGATCTCCTTGACAACCGAGGAGGTGCAGCCGTAGAGGCGGGCGTAGTCGGGCAGCTTGCCGAACATCCCGCCGGCCATCTTGCCGAAGCGGGTGTAGTCGGGCGAGGTGAAGCTCACCACGCCGCGCTCGAGGAACACGAGGTCGGTGGCAGCCGGGCGCCGCCAGCTGGTCGGCGGAGCGGCGACGAGCACCAGCGCGGTGGCGGCGGCGGTCGCGGCGAGCCCGCGGCTACCGGTGTGCCACGACTGCGCGAGCGCCGGGGGGGGGCGGGGTGCGGCGGCGGGCGCGACGGCGGGGTGGCGGCCGGGGCGCCTGCCGTAGTGGAGGACGAGGAATGCGGCCAGTTGGGCGAGGAACAGGAATCCGGGGAACACCAGCAGCAGCATGTCCTTGAGGCGGGCCCACAGCGCCGCGGACCCGAACGGCTCGCGGGATTCGAGCTTCCACGCGTAGTCGGCGTCGAACTTCACGTATTCGACGAGCACGGTGGCGGCCAGCGCGTTGAGCAGCAGCGCGACGACGAGGAAGATGGCGGTGCGCAGGCAGGCGACCCGCGAGCCGTCCCAGCTGAACACCGAGAGGGTGGCGAAGAGCAGCAGGGCGCCGAGGTTCTGCCACGTCCAGCCGAGGTGGAACGAGCTGGCGGTGGCCCATCCGGACACCGTGGTGCCCGCCCGCGCGAGCGCCTCGATCAACGGGTGGCCGAGCGGCGAGCGGAACAGCAACAGGTCGAGCGCGGCGAACACGACCACGCCCGCCTGCATCGCGCGCGGCACCGGCGCCAGCACCGTCCAGATCAGCTGGTGGAGGAGCAGCAGCAAGGCGGTCTCCGCCAGCGGGGGGACGGGCAGCCATGCCCGCAGCACCGCCACCAGCAGCAGGCACGCCGCCAGCCACCCGGCCGTCCGCGACGGACGCAGGCACAACGGCAGGGCGAGCAGCCCGTAGACCAGGAACAGCCGCAGCGCCGGCGGCAGGTAGCCGGTCAGGTCGAAGATCAGCCCGAGCGGGAGGAGGTAGAGGAGGACGGACATCGATCAGGGGGGCGGACCGCTATCGGGCAATATCGGGCGTTTGAAGCGGATGGCAAGCGGTCTGGTTGCCGGGCGGGCGCGATGTTCTGCGACCCCTGCCGGGATCGGGGGATGGCGGTCTGGTTCCCGCGGTCGCTGCCGCGGCGCCGGCTAGTGTAGTCCGTCAAGCAGATTGCATCTTATGAGAACCACGGATTACACGGATTTCACGGCTGGTTCGGTATGCGTACAATCCGTGCACTCCGTGAAATGCGTGGTAAACGAAGCCTCGCAGCACGTTGCGATAATGAGCCATCTGTAAGGCGGACTACACTAGCATCCGGGTGCGGCGGGAGAGGGCCCATGCGCGGCGAAGACCGGCGGGCAGGATGTCCGCCGGCCGGCCGGCGGCAGGTAGCCGTCGCCACGCGGGCGGCGGCGCGGGGAGGGTATGTCAGGGTGTGGGGGCCTCGGTGATGCCGAGGGTGATGCCGGTGGAGTTGGCGCGCAGTTCGGGGGCGTACATCGGTTCGGCGCGGGCGGGGAGGGCGTGGAAGGTGCCGGGGGTTTCGGCGCGCAGGCGGTAGGTGATGGTGTGGGTGCCGCGGGGCAGGGAGCGGACGAAGAAGGCGACCTTGTCGTCGCGCGGCTCCATGTAGGCGGAGAGTTGGCCGGGGAGGTAACCGCTGAGGGCGCGGACGGCCTCGAAGCCGGCGGGTTTCCAGTCCTCGAAGACGAGGTATTCGTAGTCGTTCTTGCTTTCGATCACCAGTTCGACCTCGGCCAGCTGGCCGCTGGCGACGGTGGCGCCGTCGGCGAGGTCGTGGCGCTGGAACGCCTCGACGCGCTGGTCGGCGACGAGGCCGACGGCGTCGGGGACGGCGGTCGTCTGTTGGGCCGGGGCGAGGCCGCGGACGGTGCGTGCGACCTTGACCTCGAGGCCGGCGGCGCGCAGCTGGTCCTCGAGGGTGAAGACCTCGAGGTAGGCGTTGGCATAGACCGGGCCGGAGCCGCGGCGGACGACCTCGACCTTGTGGGGGCCTGCGGCGAGGGCGTCGCCGGCGACCACGACCGTGTTGTCGGCGGTGAACAGGTTGTTGCGGTCGATCTTGACCGTGCGCAGCGGCCGGCCGTCCAACAGGACGTCGACCTCCATCTCGGGGGCGTCCTCGCCGCTGGCCTTGAGGAAGGCGGCGATCGCCTCGACGGCGCAGGCGGTGTCGCGGGTCGAGTCCCACCAGGTCGCGTGCTTGCGGTTGTTGACGAGGTACTTGACGAGCCCGCGGGTTTCGGCGGCCTTCGGCTTCACGGCGTTGAGCAGCTGCAGGTAGCAGGTGTGGGTTTCGATCGTGCCGCCGTACCAGAACCACCAGCAGTCGCGGTTGGGCAGCTCGAGGAAGGCGGTCTGGTTCTCGGGGTCGAGCTTGCGGTATTGCTCGATCGTGGCGAGGCACTCGTCGCGCTGGGCGACGTCGTTGCTGCGGTGCAGCTCGAGACCCAGCAGGCACTGGGCGTAGACCGGCAGCTCGAGGCGGTCGCGGACGAGGAACGCGAGCATCTTGGGCCCGTCCCGGCCGGCCTCGCCGAGGACGCGGCGGGCGAGGGCGTCGATGGCATCGGGGTGTTCCTTGGCATCGTGGAAGCGGCGTTGTTTCTCCGGCTTCTTCATCTCGGCGGCGTGGCGCTCGAGGAGGCGGACCTGCCGTGACTCGTAGGCCTGGAGCCAGCCGAGGCCGCGGTTGAGCATGGCGTCGTCGACCGGGGCGTCGACCGCCTTGGCGGCGAGCAGGCCGTGGACGACGACGGCGGTGGTGTGGGGCCATGACGCCTCGCCCCAGCCGGAGAACCATCCCCAGCCGCCGTCGGTGTTCTGCATTTCGGCGAGTTTGGCGAGGCCTTCGGCGACCATGCGGTCGAGCTCGGCGGGGTCGAACACCGGGTTGGCGTCCCACTGTTTCCACTGGGCGGCGCGTTCGGCGGGGTCGCCGAGTTCCTGGGGGTTGAGGTTGGCGCGGCGGGCGCGGAGGGCCTCGAGGTCGATGCCCAGGTCGCCCAACATCCGGCGGGCGATCACCGCGGGCACGAAGCGGTTGAGCGTCTGCTCGGTGCAGCCGTAGGGGTAGGCGGCGAGGTAGGGGATGGCGTCGACCACCGCGGCGGCGACGCTGGGCGAGAAGCGGACGGTGAGCTTCGTCTGTTCGGGCCGGCGTTTGTCGGGGACCTCGAGGTCGATCGTCGCCCGTTCGGCGTCCGGGTCGATCACCCGGCTCCACGCGTCCTGGCGGAGCATCCCGTGGACGAGCACCGGCAGCGTGCGCTCCATCGCGTCGCCGTCGTCGCCGGCCTTGGCAGTCATGCGGACGACCGCCTGGCCTTCCTTGAGGGCGCGCACGCGCCAGTCGACGCGGGCCTCGCCGCCGGGTTCGATCGTCACGGTGGGGGTGGCGGCGGCGACCTGTTCGAGGAGGCCGCCGGGGGTTGCCAGCGACACGGTGACCTGGCGGGCGGCGTCGTGGTAGTTGTGGACGATCGCGCTGAGGACCGCCTCGTCGGTTTCGACCAGGAAGCGCGGCGCCTGGAGGCGGACGAGCAGTTCCTTGGAGGCGACGATGGCGGCCTGGCCCTCGCCGACGCGGGTGCCGGCGCCGAGGACCCAGACCTTGGCCTTCCATGTGGTTAGGTTGTCGGGGAACTGGACCGGCAGTTCGGCCAGCCCGTCGGGGCCGACCGTGACCGTGCCGGCCCATTTCACGAGGTCGGCGAAGTCCTTGCGGACGACGATCCGGGGGCCGCCGCCGCGCTCGCCGCCGGCTGCGGCGGACGGGGCGGCCTTGGCCATGGCGGCGGGCGGCGGGGCCGCCGCGCGGTCCAACATCTCGCCTGCCATGGCCGCATCGGCGTTGAGCGAGAGCGCGCCGAAGCCGCCGCCATCCCCCATGCCCGATGCCGCGCCGCGGCGGCGGGTCCGGGCCTCGTCGCCGAAGCGGCCGAGCGCCTGCATCGCGGTCTCCTTCGGCTTGACCAGGTTGCCGCTGGCCAGGCTGGCCAGCGAGTCGACCGCGGCCCTGCCCCAGTAGTTGCGGCGCCACGACCAGAAGTGCTCGTCGATCGCCGGCACGTTCGAGCCGCCGACGATCGCCTCCAGCGCCTGGTCGTAGACGGTGACCACCGCGGTGCCCGGGAACGGCTTGCCGTCGGCGTCGGTGACGCGCACCGCGAGGCGCGACTGGTCGCGGGGCTTGACCTTGGCGGGGGCGTCGAGGTCGACGCCGAGCACGCGCGACGCGGGCGGCAGCAGCAGCTGGCGCACCGCGGCGTGGGCGCTGCCGCCGTGGACGGCGACGCCCTCGACGAAGATGTTGGGCATGTCGGCGAGGGTGAGCGGGACCTCGACCCCGGCGCTTCCGTTAGAGAGGGTGATGCGCCGGGCCGCGCGGGCGCCGTGGCCCTCGGCGCGCAGGAACAGCCAGACGCTGGCGTCCGGGCGGTCGCTCTGGACGCGCAGGCGGGCGGTTTCGCCGGCGTGGTAGCTGACCTTGTCGGCGACGATCTCCAGGGGGCCGAAGCGGAAGCCGCCCTTGGCGCCGGCCCCGTGGACGCCGACGATGGTGGCGCCCTCGACCGCCTCGCCGCCGCCGGGGGCGGTTAGTCTTGCGGCGAGGCGGTATTGCCCCTCGGCGGGCAATTCTAGCTGGAGCTTGCCGCGGCCCTCGTCGTCGGTGGCGACGTCCCACTTCCGGACCGGCTGTTCGGTGGTGCGGCCGGCCTCGCCGGGGACGAGGCGGAGCAGCTCGAGGGTGCCGGTGGCGCGCTTGAGCGGCTTGCCGTCGAGGGTGGCGGCGGACCACTCGGCGGTGGCGGTGTCACCGGGGCGGGCCCAGCCGCGGTCGAGCCAGACGACGACCTCGAACGGGCGGCGTGCGGCGGTGACGGTGCCGGTGCCGGTTTCGCTGCGGCGCGAGGCGTCGATCACCTCGGCGGTGATCGTGTAGCGGGCGTCGAGGTCGCCGTGGGTCTGGCGGGCGAGGGCGGTGTCGACGCTCACCTTGGCGGTGCCGTCGGGGCCGAGCGGGAGGGTTTGCTCGAGCACCAGTTCATCGGGCGTCCAGCGTTCGCCGCCCCACCACGGCGGTGGCGGGAGGATGCAGCCCCAGTCGTTCCAGCCGGGGTGCCAGTTAGAGAGGGGCATTGGCCACCATGCGCCGCGGCCGTAGAGCCAGTCCCAGCGCCACGGCGGGAACCAGCGTTCGCCGAGCGACGCGCGGGTGACCTTGACCTTGACCGTGGCCTGGGTGACCGGGGCGCCGTGGAAGTAGGTGGCGCGGACGAGCGCCTCGAAGCGGTCGCCGAGGCGCACCGGGGCTTCGGGGGCGTCGACGGTCACCTCGTATTCCGGCTTGCGGTATTGCTCGACGCGGAACGGGACGTCGCCCGTGTGCTCGTCGTCGCTGGTGCGGAAGCTGGCGCGCCAGTTGCCGAGGCGGGCGTCGGCCGGGACTTGGAAGTCGAGTTCCACGCCGCCCCAGTCGTCGAGGCGCAGGTCGTTGCGCTCGGCGACCTGCTGGCCGGTGCCGTCGTGGAGTGCGACCGTGCACTCGCGGCCGGCGAAGGCGCCCTTGCCGTCGAAGTCATAGGCGACCTTTTCGAGCCAGAACTTGAGGTGCACGGTGTCGCCGGCCCGATAGAGCGGGCGGTCGGTGATGCCGAGGAGGGAGGCGCGGTCGAGCCGGTCGCCCTCGGGCGACTGCCAGCGGAAGCCGTCGAAGCCGAGGAATGCGGCGCGGCCGTCGTGGGTGGCGATGGCGAGCCACTGGAAGCGGCCGGCGCCCTCGTCGCGGGCGAGGAGCACGCGGCCGTCGGCGTCGGCGGTGCGCGTGAACGCCTTGGTTTCGACCTTGAAGCGGCGGCCGAGCGGGAGCTTGCGTTCGACGGGTTCGACGCGGAAGCCGAAGAAGTCGATCTTGGCGCCGGCGACCGGGGCGCCGGTCACGGCGTCGGCGGTCCACCACTGGAGGGCGTCGCCGACCGGGCGGTTGAGCAGGGCGGTGTCGGCGAGCCAGATGGCGATGCGCGAGGTGTTGCCGTCGGGCAGGGTGGCGGTGACGAACCACGCGCCGGCGCGGTCGACGGGCACCTCGATCATCGCGCGGGTGTCGCGGTGCTTGTCGCGCGGGTCGAGGTCGAGCGACCAGGCGGTGGGTTCGCCGAGGTATTTGGCCTCGTCCTGCTGGACGATGCGCCAGCCGATGGCGGCGGGGTTGATGCGGGAGTGGTCGAGTTCGCGGGGGTTGCCCTCGAGGTAGGCGCGGACGTCGCGGAGCACGCGGGCGACGTCGATCGGGGCGACGGTGAGCTTGACGGCGGCGGCATTCCGATAGACGAAGGGGATGGTGGGGCGGGTGCCGGCGGGGAAGGCGGGGGTGCTTTCGAAGCGGCCCCAGTTGCCGGTGACCTGGGCGAGCAGCTGGCGGTCGGGGCTGTCGGGGTCGGGGTTGAAGCGGCGGATCTTCTCGGCGAGCACGGCGGCGGCCTTGTCGCGCTGGCGGCGGTCGAGGAAGATCGCGGCGAGGCGGTCGAGGGCGGTGGAGGCGAGGAGTTCGCCGGCGGCCGCCTCGCGGTAGAGGGCGATGAAGTGGTGTTCGGGCGGCAGCTTGAAGCGGCGGACGCCGTCGGACGTCTTGGCGAGGCACTCGTCCTCGGCCAGCGTGTCCATTTCCAACAGCCCCTTGGCGGCGTCGGGGTCGAGGGAGCGCCACCAGCCGAAGCCGGCGAGGGAGCCGACGCCGAACTGGCCGTGGAGGAACTCGGCGCGCTCGAACAGGGCGGTGGCGGCCTGGGAGGGGGCGAGGCGGGCGCGCTCGGCCAGCGCGTGGCGCCAGCGCTCGCCGTCGCCGGCGGCGCGGTCCCAGGCCGGCGGGGCCTGATAGAGGACGGGGGCGTCGCCGCGCCACGGTGCGCCCTCGGTGCCGCCCTGGGGCCCCTGTTCGGTCCACTCGGGCAGGGGGTCGAGCGGGGTGAGGACCTGCAGTTTCCATGCGTCGGCGCCGGAGCGTTCGAGCATGAGGAGGTCGGCAGCCTTGGCCCATGCGGCGGCGCGGGTGTCGTCGTCGGCGGCCGCCGCGACCGCCTGCAGGGCGAGCTGCAGGCCGCGCACGCGGTCGCGCTCGGTGACCACCACCGGCTGGCCGGCGTTGTCGGCCTCGCCGTCGGGGGCGGGGATGCCGCCGCGGCCCGGGCGTGGGAACCAGCCGCCGGCGGTGCGTTCGAACTGTCCGCCGACGATCCGCCCGTGATGCGGGGCGCGGCGGTAGCTTTCGGCGGCGAAGTAGAGGAACGTTGCGTTGCCGGGCTGGCGGGTGACGGCCGACTCGACCAGTTCGTCGAACTCGGCCCACGCGCCGAGCTGGCCGAGTGCGGCGACTGCCTTGGACAGGTCGTCGCCGGACAGGGTGTCGGCGACGGCCGAGAGGGTGCCGGTGTACTGGTCGACCAGCTCACGCCAGCGGCCCTTGGCTTCGAGCTGGTCGCGTTGGCGGCGCAGTTCACCGGCATCCTGGGCGACGGCCGCCGTGCAGGCGACCCCGAGGATCAACAGCCATCCCTTCATGTCGTGCATGGTTCACCGGGTTGGACACGCTGGGAAGCGGATTCTTGGGGCCAAGCAACTCAGCCCTTGGATTTTCCGGGCGCCCGGGTATGGTCGCGACCGTGATGAAACGGGCACCATTTGCGGTCATCGTGGCGGGCGTCATCGGGGCGCTGGCCGCCTCATCCTGCCTTGAGAAGGACGCCGGGGCGCCGGCGGCCAGCGGGGAGGACCCCGGCGCGCGGGTGCGCGACCTTGAGGCCGAGGTCGCCGCGCTCAAGGGCAGGCTGGCCGACGCCGAGGCGGCCAAGGCGGCTGCGGAAGCGGCGCTCAAGCAGGCCAAGCCGGCCCCCGAGCAGGGGGTGGGCGAGGCGGCCGGGAAGGCGTCCGCCGAACTCGCGGCCGCCCGCGAGGAACTCGCCGGCCTGCGCGCGCAGGTGCGCAAGTCGGAGGCCGAACACGCCGCCCGCGTCGCCGACCTGCAGCAGCAGATCAAGGCCATGGCCCTCAAGGTGCCGACCGGCGGCGGCGGCGGCACCGTCGTCCAGCCCGGCACCCGCACCCCGGCCACCGAGAGCGGAATCGAACGCCGGATCGGCAGCGGCCAGTAGCCCGACTTCGTCACTTCCGAAAACCACCTCCCGTCAAATCAAGGGTTTTGGAGCTTTTCGGCGCTCAGGTCGGCCACACATTTTCGGTGGCGACCTGAGGCCGCGGATCAGTTTTCGTCGGGAAGGTGCGTGGAGCGGATGCGGGGCGGCGGTTGTTCCGGCGGGATCCAGCCCAGTTGCATGAGCAGGGCGGCCGGCTCCTTCCCGGGGATGCGGATCCGGGGCAGGGTCAGGATGCCGCCGCCGCGGGTGCCGAACTCGGCATCCACCAAAACGATCCCGCGGAGGCGTGCGAAGGCGTGCGAAGACCTGCCCGGAAGTCACCACGGCGCCTGTCACCGCGGCGCCTGTCACCACGGCGGCTCTCACCGCGGCGGCTCTCACCACGGCGGCTGTCACCGCGGCGGCTGTCACCACGGCGGCTGTCACCACGGCGGCTGTCGGCGGCTGCCGCCGGGAACCGGCCCCACCCCGTGCGCTGCGACAAACTCGTATACGTATACCTAACTGTTGTCCGCCGGGTTCCCGCGGCCGCCGGGGCCTGGCCCCATTCCGTGTGCTGCGACAAATCCGTATACGTATACCCAACTGTTGTCCGCCGGGTTCCCGCGGCCGCCGGGGCCTGGCCCCACCCCGTGCGCTGCGACAAACTCGTATACGCATACCTTACTGTTGTCCGCCGGGGGCTGTCCCTGATGCGCGCGCTGCGGCAATTTCGCATGCGTGCACGGAACTGCGGCACGGACGGGCTGGCGGCGTGGCGGTTGGTTAGACGGGGGAAAGGGCTGGATGCGGCAGGTTCGCATTCGTGTGGGGAGTTGGCGCGGTCCGGATCGGCGGGCCTGGCGCACCCCTTTCGGCCGAGTCCTCGCAGCAGGTGCTCGTCAGGTCGCAGAGGATGATGTCGGAGCCGGCGGCGAACAGGTCCTTCCATTTGGCGGCCAGATGCGCTGCGAAGGCCTCCCTGTGTTCACCCAGGTGCAGGATCTGGCGCTGGAGCGTGCGGCCGCCATGCACCCGCAGGCTTTCGCACACCGAGTGGCAGACGTGATCCTTGCCGTCCTTGCGCCGCACCCGTCGTTTGAGGAACATTGCTCATTGAACCACGCCCCCGCGGGCCGGATCAACCGGGCAGGTCGGCCCACAGGGGGGTGGCAAAGCCCGACCCCAGCAAAGTCAAGGCCTCCAGCGCCGAAAAGAGTCAAATCAGGGCCGTTTCGGCCAATAAGTGACGAAGTTGGGGTAGCGCCCGCGGGGCCCGTTCTAACAGATCCGGCGGGGGAGGGGCGGGGCGGTCTTGGGGTGGGGCGGGTTTGTCAGGGGCGGACGGCGTCCAGCGGCAGGGCGCGGACGGAGTGGCCGTTGCCGGTCATGTCGGTGGCGCGGAGCAGCGAGTTGCAGACTGCCTCCTCGGTGGCGTCCATGGCCGCCTCGAACAGTGGGGAGAGGGCGTTGGTGGGCAGGAGGGTGCGCGGCTGGGGGCCGGCGGCCGGGCCGACGCGGTTGGCGGGGGTGGTGGAGAAGGCGATGGCGAAGTCTCCGCTGCCGTTGGAGAAGGTGGCCCCGTTGCGGGCGAGGGCGAAGATCGCGCGGGCGGCGAGGCGCTCGAGGTCGCGGGCGTCGAGCGGCGCGTCGGTTGCCACGACGATCATGCACGACCCGTCGGCGGCGGGGGGCGCGCCGGGGGGTGCGGGGGGCGTGGGCGTGCCTTGCGCGGGTGCGGCGGGCGGGGCGGGGGTGGTGCGTCGCCACACCGGCACGCCGGCGATCGTCAGCCGCCCGCCGTGGTTGGTTTGGACCAGCGCCCCGACCGTCCATGCGGGGAGGTCGGCGGTGCCGGGTTCGGCGGGGTGGCGCGGGACGACGCGCGACGAGGTGCCGATGCCGCCTTTCCAGCCGAACGCGACGGTGCCGGTGCCGGCGCCCACCGCGCCCTCCTCCACGGCGCCGCCGCGGGCATTGGCGATTGCGGCGAGCACGTGGTCGCGGGTGACGTGCTGGCCGCGGATGTCGTTCAGGGCGCCGTCGTTGGTTTCGCCCACCAGCGGGTTGACCGAGCGGACGCCGGAGTTGCCGGGTTGCGCGAGCGTCCAGCGCACCACGGCGTCGACCGCCGTGCCCACGGCCAGGGTATTGGTCAGGACGACCGGCGTCTCGAGGGTGCCGAGTTCCCGCACCTGGAGCGCGCCGGCGAGCTTGCCGAACGCATTGCCCACGAACACGCCGGCCGGCACCTTGTCGCGGAACAGGTTTCCCGGGTGCGGCAGGATGGCGGTCACGCCGGTGCGGACGTGGTCGCCGGCGATCACCGTGGCGTGGCCGACGCGCACCCCGGCGACGTCGGTGATCGCGTTGAGCGGCCCGGGCGCGCCCGCCCCGGGGGCGATGCCGAGGTCGCGGGCGCGGGGCCGCTCCGGGGCGGCCACGCCGGCGCCGGCGAGTGCCAGCGCGGCGGCGGCGGCGGCCAGCGTGCGTGTCATCCGGCGCATGGTTGCTCCCTCCCTGATAGACTGCCACGCATCATCCTGGATTCGGAGATGAGAACCACGGATTGCACGGATTGCACGGGTGTTGAATGAGTTGCGATGGATGGCGGATTCATCCGGCAGGTGAACAGGCGAGGGGAACCAAGCCGCTCCGAAATCCGCGTAAACCTGGAAACGGGAACAGGAACCGGGGATTACGAGGATTTCGGGGATTATCAAAGGGTTGCGAACAAGCTTCCGATCATCCGTTGGGTGTGGGCATCACGCTTGCCAACTCATTCTGAATCAACGTAATCCCCGCAATCCCCGGTTCTCATTTCCGACTTCAGGGTAAACCGCGCAATCATTCTTCGCCCTCCGGCCGTCGCGCTCCGCGCTATGGCCGGCAGGCCGGGCTACGAATGACAGGTCCGTGGTCCGGCATGTTCCTTTTTGGGTTCATCTCTGCGACCTCAGCGTTCTCCAATCCTCTGCGGTCCACCTTGCGCGCCTGCCGGCGGTGTCTTGGCTCCCGATCGCTGATTGGGCGGCTTGGCGCGGCGGCCGGCGGGCGGGGTGCGCCGCGGGTTAGGGTTCGGGTCAGGGCCCCGGCTTGGCCGGCGGCAGGATGTGCCAGACCTCGCAGATCTGGTTGCGCTCGGCGGCGCGGGAGTCGAAGCGATCGGTCTGGCCGAGGTAGGCGGCCTGGACGGTCTGGTTGGCGAGCTTGTGGGCGTTGATTGCCTCGGCGGTCTTGGTGGCGCGGGCCGACGAGAGGGTGCGGTTGTTGTCGACGTTGCCGGTTTCCGACGCGTAGCCGACGACCAGGATGAGGCCCTGGTCGGGGAGGCTGGTGGCGAGCGACCCGACGGCCGTTAGGTCCTCGGCCGTCAGGTCGCTGGCGCCGGTCGGGAACGAGACCTTGCGCAGCACGGTGGCGCCGAGTTCCTGGCCCAGCCGGCTGTAGGCGGCCATGAGTTCGTCCTCGGATTGGTTCTCCAGCTTGCGCAGGCTGGCGAACAGCTTGACGGCGGCCGGCAGCAGCTCGCTCTCGTCGTCGGCGAACAGGTCGGCGCCGACGCGGCCCGGCGGCGGCTGGTTGCGCAGGCTGGCGAGCTCGGCTTCGAGCTGGCGGTTGCGGTCGTCGAAGAAGTCGCGGGCGCGGCGGGCCTCGTCGAGCTGGTTGCGCAGGCGGTTGAGTTCGTCGGGGTCGGGGCGGTCGGCGAGGTCGCCGAGGCTGGCCTGGGCTTCGCGCAGCTGGCGGTCGAGGTCCGTGGCGCGCTGGCGTTCGGCATCGAGCTGGCGCTTGAGCGACTCGGAGCTGAGGCCGGCGGCGGACGCCTTGTCGTAGTCGGCCTGGAGCCGTGCGACCCGTTGGGTGAGTGCCTGGAGCTGGCGTTCGGTTTCCAACAGGGCGGAGTTTTTCTGGCTGATCAGGGTGTCGCGCTGGCGGAGCACGTCGTCGAACTGGGTCAGGCGGCCGGCGAGGGCGGCGGCGTCGCGGCTGAGGCGCTCGGCGATCTGGGCGGGGTCCTCGGACGTGCCGGTGGCGTCCAACGGCGGCAGGCCGAGGCGCTCGCGCTCGGCGGCGACCGCGGCACGCAGCACGTCGCGCTCGGCCCGGCGGCGGGTCAGGTCGTCGGGCTCGGAAGCGGCGCCGGGGCGGCGGTTGGCCATCATCAGCACCACGATGATGACGAGCAGCGCGACGGCTGCCACGGCGAGGATGGTGACGGTGTTGGGCGCGGGCGGGGTCTTGGCGGGAGGCCCGGGGGCCTGCTCGGCGGCGGCGTCCGCGGCGGCGGGTTCGGCGGGCGCTACCTCGGCGGCAGGCTGCGCGGGCGGGGTCGGGTCGCTCGGCGGCGGTTGCTCGGTGTTCATGGTCGGCGGAGGCTGCGGGGTGGGGCGCCCCCGGCGGTGGGGACGCTCACCCGTGGGGAGGGATCAGGTGCAGGAAATCGGCGGGCGTGTCGATCAGGAAATCCGGCTTGGCGGCGGCCAGCGCCTCGGGGGAGTTGAAGCCCCAGGTGACCGCGGCGACGGCGATGCCGGCCTTGCGGGCGGCGCGGACGTCGCGGATTTCGTCGCCGATGTAGATCATCTCCTCGGTGCGCAGGGAGAACGTCTTGCGGATCGCGCGCAGGTGCTTGGCCTTGCCGTGGAGCTTGGGGGTCGAGGAGACGAAGTTGAACAGGTCGCGCAGCCCGTGGGCGCGCAGGAACAGCTCGACGTTCGGCGGGGCGTTGGAGGTGAGGATGCCGAAGGTGCCCGCGCGCCGGCGCAGGTCGGGCAGCACCTGCGCCATGCCGTCGATCAGCGCCAGGCCGGCGATCGCGCCGCGCAGCATCGACGTGCCGCGCGCGACCAGCGAGGGGACGTGGCGTTTCGCGATCCCGAGGCGGTGGAGCAGCTGCTTGAGCGAGAGGTGGCGCAGCACCGGGACCTCGGCCGGCGGGACTTCGCGCAGCCCGTAGTCCGGCGCCAGGCGGTTGAAGATCCGCCGCACCTCCTCGAGGGTGTCGGCAATCGTGCCGTCGAAGTCGAAGATCAGCGAACGGTAGGCCATCCGGGGACGGGGGGCGGGGAAAGCAAGGGCCGGAATGCGGGCGATGTCGAGCGCGGACCGGGGATGTGCGGACCGGGGATGGCGGAGGTGCGTCGGCCCGCGGTTTTTGTTAGATCCCGGCGAGCGGATTGAACCAGCGCAGGCCGGGGAAGCGGGCGAAGTCGCTGTCGCTACTGCACAGGGTGTAGCCGCGCTCAATGGCCAGCGTGGCGAGGTGGGCGTCGGTGGTCAGGTTGGCGGCGGTGCCGAGGCGTTGCAGGTGGCTGCGGAGCCGCTCGAAGTGGCCGTCGGGCGGGGTGGCGATGTGGACGTGCGGCAGCTCCAGCCATTCTGCGATGCGCGAGCAGACCTCCTCCGTGGTCATCGGATTGACGAGGATCGCGCGGTGGGTGGAGACCCGGATGAAGCCGAGGAGGCACACCCAGTCCAGGCCGATCCCCTCGGTGCCCCCGAGCGCCCCGTCCCACCACTGCCGGGCCCGCTCATGGACCGGCGACTCGGAGTTGTGCGCGTGCACCAGCAGGTTGATGTCCGGCAGGATCATGGATTGGGGCGGTGCTTGGCGGCGAACGCTTCCACTTCCAGCTCGTCGGCCAGCTGGTTGAGCTTGTCGAGGTCGATCCCCGGCTTGAATCCATACGCATGCGGCCGCGTGACGACCTTCTGCACGGGGCGATGAAGCTCCTCCGCCGCCAGACCCCGGCGCAGCGCCGAGTTCACCAACTCCTTGAAACTCAGCCCCTTGCGCTTGCCCTCGAGCTTCAGCATCGCGGCCACGTCGTCGTCAATCGTCAGGGTGGTGCGCATGCAGGCATGGTGATGCTTGGGTGCGTGATGTCAAGACATCATGGAACGCAAGCCTCAGCGCAGGTGCTCCGCGCCACCCGCTGCAGGTGTCAGGGTGACCGGGGGGGCGTCGCCCACGCTGCGGGAGGAGGGACCAGCGGCAGGTTGGGGTCGATGTCGAGGTCGAGCGGGGAGGAGTGGCCGGCGGCGTGGGCGAGCAGGGCGGCGAAGGCGATCATCGCGGCGTTGTCGGTGGTGAGGGCGGGGGGGGCGACGTCGAGGGCGAGGCCGGCGGTGGCGCAGGCGGCGGCGAGGGCGGCGCGCAGCGGCTGGTTGAGGCTGACGCCGCCGGACAGGCCGACGCGGGGGTGGCCGGTGTGGCGGGCGGCGGCGAGGGTGCGGGCGACGAGGACGTCGATCACCGCCTGCTGGAACGAGGCGGCGAGGTCGGGGACGTCGGCGGGTTTGGGTTGTCCGGCGACCGGGTCGAGCTGGCCGAGGGTGTAGAGGACCGCGGTCTTGAGGCCGGAGAACGAGAAGTCGAAGCCGGGGCTGGCGAGCATCGAGCGCGGGAAGGCGAAGCGCGCCGGGTTGCCGGCGCGGGCGCGGTCCTCGATCTCGGGGCCGCCCGGATAGGCGAGGCCGAGCATCTTCGCCACCTTGTCGAAGGCCTCGCCGGCGGCGTCGTCGCGGGTGCGGCCCAACAACTGATAGACCCCCGGCCCGGCGACGTCGAGCAGCAGCGTGTGGCCGCCGGAGACGACCAGCGCGGTGTGCGGGGGCACTGCTCCGGCGGCGAGGAACGGGGAGACGAGGTGGCCCTCGAGGTGGTTGACGGCGACGAACGGGCGGCCGGCGGCGAGAGCCAGCGCCTTGGCGGCGGTGTGGCCGACGAGCAGCGACGAGGCGAGGCCGGGGCCGGCGGTGGCGGCGAACACGTCGATCCCGGCGGCGGGCAGGCCGGCGTGGTCGAGGGCCAGTTCGACCAGCGGGCGCAGCCGGACCAGGTGGTTGCGGGAGGCGATTTCCGGCACCACCCCGCCGTGGAGCCGGTGCAGGTCGACTTGGGACGAGACTTCCGAGGCGAGCAACTCGGGCGTGCCGCCGGGCTCGCCGCGCAGGATTGCGACGGCGGTTTCGTCGCAGCTGGTCTCGATCGCGAGGACGGCGGGCATGGCGCGGGACGGGCCGTGGTCACGGCTCGGGGCCTTGGCGGACGGGCGGCGGCCCGGTCGCGATCGGGGCGCACAGGGCGTGGAGGTTCCCGTGCGGGGTGCCGGCGGGGATCTCGCAGCCGGCGGCGACGCACCAGCGGGGGCCGGCGGCGGCGCGGGCGTCGACGAGGCGCTGGCGGACCAGCTCCGGGGAGCCGAAGCGCATCACGGCGGTCGGGTCGAGGTTGCCGGCGATCAGCGGGCCCGGCCCGAGGGCGGCGCGCAGCGCCGCCATGTCGACCAGGTGGTCGGCGTCGACGATGTCGAGCGGGAGCTGTTGGAACCCGCGCCACAGGTGCCTTGTCTGGCCGCAGATATGGAGCCGGATGCGGGCGCCGGCCTGCCTGATCGCCGCGCACAGGCGCCGCTGGCGCGGCAGGATCAGCGCCTCGTAGACGGCGGGCGAGACCTGGCTGCAGATCGCGTCGCCGATGCCGATCGTGTCGGCGCCGGCGGCGGCCTGGGCGAGCGCGAACCCGATCGCCGCGTCGGTGCACCGGTCCATCAGCGCGGCGCACCATTCCGGCTCCTCCAACAGGTCGACCAAGAAGTCGGACACCCCGCGCAGGTCGGCGGCCTCGGCGGCCGGGCCCTCGACCCAGCCGAGGACCGAGTAGTGGTCGCCGGCACGGGCGCGGAACAGCCGGATCGCGTCGAGCCGGTCGCGCATCCGCGGGCTGCCCTCCGGGTCCGGGGTTGTTAGAACGGCGAGGTCCCGGGTGTTGGCGAGCGGGGGGCGGACGCACTCGGGCACGGCGTTGGGGTGGAACACGACCTCGCCGCCGAAGCCGGCGGTTTCGCGGTAGGGGTCGGAGATGGCGCTGAGCTGCTCGAAGCCGAAGTCGGCGGCGCAGCGGAGGTTGGCCTCGGCCAGCACCCGGTGGTCGGAGGCGAACGCGCCGTAGTTGCTGCCGATGTATTCGGCGGCGAACTGCATCAGGATCGGCAGCCGCGGGAAGTGGTCGACGGGCGAGCCGGCGATCGCGGCCTGGTAGCGTTCGCGAGGGGTCATCGGGCGGTGGGGCGGGTGGGATCAGGCGGGCGCGCCGGCCCGGGCGACGATGGTGCACAAGCCGGCGACCTTGTGGAAGTCCTTGATGCCGGGGGCGGACTCGGCGCCGGAGGCGACGTCGATGGCGGCGGGGCGGACGGCGGCGATCGCGGCGGCGGCGTTGTCCGGGGTGATGCCGCCGGCCAGGATCAGCGGCACGCCGGGGTGGGCGGCGCGGAAGGCGGCGGCGAGCGGCCAGTCGGCGGCGACGCCGGTGCCGCCGTAGGCGCCGGGGGCGTGGGCGTCGACGAGGATGCCGGCGGCGCCGAACGCGGTGGCGACGGCGAGGCCGGCGGCCGTGCCGGCGGCTTTCAGGAACGGGACGCCGGCGGCGCGCAGCGGGGCGGCGTCGGCAGGGGATTCGTCGCCGTGGAGCTGGACGAGGTCCAGCAACCCCCCGGCGACGAGGCCGAGCGGCAGTTCGGGCGGGGCGTTGACGAACACGCCCACGCGTGCGATGCGGCCGGCGAGGGCGGCGAGCCAGCCGGCGTCGGCGGGGGCGACGTGGCGCCTGGAGCCGGGCCAGAAGACCACGCCGAGCGCGTCGACGCCGAGGTCGGCGAGCCGTTCGGCATCATCGGGCCGGGTGACGCCGCAGACCTTGAGCGAGGTGCGGCGGGGGTCGAGGAAGCGGGCGAGCATGGCGGGCGGCGATCCAGGCGGCATCCGGCGATCACGGCCACGGGATGTTAGAGCCCGCAGCCGCCGTGGTGGGGGTCGGGGTCGGCGGGGGCGAGCAGCGGCACGCCGTCGGCGCCGGGGGCGGTGATGCGGCGGTAGAAGCATGACCGGTGGCCGGTGTGGCAGGCGCCGCCGCCGTGTTGGCGGACGTAGAGGACGAGCGCGTCCTGGTCGCAGTCGGTGCGGATTTCGATGATCTCCTGGATCTGGCCGGAGGTGGCGCCCTTGTGCCAGAGTTCGCTGCGGCTGCGGGAGTAGTAGACCGCCTCGCCCAGTTCGAGGGTGCGGCGCAGCGATTCCTCGTTCATGTAGGCGAGCATCAGCGGCTCGTGGGTGTCGGCGTCGATCGCGAGGGCCGGGATCAGGCCGTCGGCGGCGAACTTCGGGCAGAAGCGGTCGCCCTGCTCGATGGCGGCGCGGTCCGTGCGGTCGGCGAAGCGGAGGGTGGCGGACATGCGGGGAGGTTGGCGGGGGGCGGGGCGGCTGTCGAGCGCGGCGGTCGGGCGCGGGCGCGTGTTTCCAGTTGCGGCTTGGGCGCTGGGCGGCAGGATGGCGGCGATGTCGTTCACCGCGGAGCGCGCGTTTTTCCTGGTCGAGAGTGCCCACCGGCGGCGGCGGCTGGCGCACGCGCTGCTGCTCACCGGCCCGCCGGGCAGCGGCAAGGAGCGGTTGGCGGCCCGGATCATCCGGTTGGTGGGCGGCTCCGGCGCCGGTTCCACCGGCCTGTGGGGCGAGGCGGACGGCGGGGAACCGCCGCCGCTCGACGAGTTGGCCGACGCCCGGACCCGGATCGTGCGGCCGGCGATGCGGTCGCGCGCGATCAGCATCGGCACCATCCGCGAGCTGGAACGCGAACTGAACATGGCGACCGGCCCCGGGCAGTGGAAGATCGGCGTGATCGTCGAGGCCGACCGGCTGGGCGACGCCGCCGAGAACGCGTTCCTCAAGACCCTCGAGGAGCCCCCGGGGCAAACCCTCATCCTGCTGCTCACCGCCCTGCCCGAGGCACTGCTCCCAACCATCCGCTCGCGCTGCGTGCATTTTCCCCTGACCGCTTCCGGCATCGCGGTCGATGCCCACGGCGAGAAGCTGCTCGCCGTGCTGCGCGCGCTCGGGGCCGAGGCGATCGGCCGGCCGCGCGGCGCGCTGGTGCTGCAGGCCGCGGTGGCGCGGGTGCTGGCCGAGGCGCGCGAGGAGATCGACGCCGCGGCGGCGCGGGCGTTCAAGGCCGAGGTCGAGCGCTACGGCCAGGGCAGCGAAGGGAAGTGGCTCGACCGGCGCGAGGACGAGCACGAGGCGATCGCGCGCTCCGACTACCTGCGCACCCGGCAGGCGCTGTTAGACCTGCTGGCGGCGTGGCTTGGCGACGTGCTGCGCCAGAAGGCCGGGGGTGGGGGGCTTGATTTCCCGGCCGAGGCCGGGGTGACGGGCCGGCTGGCGGAGGGGCGTGGGTGGCCGGAGCTGCTGCGGCGGGTGGAGGCGTTCGAGGACGTGCAGCGCGGGCTGGAGACCAACGCGCAGGAGCAACTGGTGCTCGAGGTGGGGTTCCTGCGGGCGTTCGGGTGAGGCGGGCGGCCGGGTCAGCCCGTGGTGCCGCGGATGAACGCGGCGAGGTCGGCGTGCATCCGGGCGCGGTCGGGCGGGTTGAGGTAGAACATGTGGCCGGCGTCGTAGTGGCGGAAGGTGACGGCGGGCTGGAGGGTGGGGGGCAGGTTGAGGTGGCGGAGCGAGTATTCGATGCCTGGGGCCGGGGTGGCGAGGTCGGCGTGGCCGCACTGGACGAGGATGCGGAGGTGGGGGTTGGCGGCGAGGGCGTCGACCAGCTTGTCGGAGAAGTTGAGGTGGCCGTTGGAGACGTTCCAGTCCCAGCGGCCGATGCGGCCGAAGATCTCGTATGGCTGCCCGGCGGTCCATCCGAGCGACGAGCGGAGGTAGTCGAGCATGGCGGTGGCGAAGGGGCCGAAGACGAAGTCGAACGACGGGTCGCCGCCGGGCTCGGGGTCGGCCGGGCGGGCGGTGGGGCGGGTGACGCGGGCGTCGAAGCGGCCGAGGACGAGCCCCTGGTCGCGGAGCAGCTCGGCGCGGAAGCGGTCCGGGCCGATGCGCAGGTTGGAGCCGAGGACCAGCGGCAGCGGCAGGCCGGTCAGCTCGGCGTAGCGGGTGGCGACGGCGTGGCGCTCGGCATCGGGCAGCGCGTTGCCCTGGAGCAGGGCGGCGGCGTAGGGGCCGAAGGCGAACTCGCGGGCGGCGGCGTGGAGCGCGGCCGGGTCGCCGCTGGTTAGGCCGTGGTGGCGGGCGATGGCGGCGAACGCGGGGAGGTAGGCGAGGTGGCAGAGGTCGTCGCCGGGCGAGGGGTCGAGGGTGCGGAAGTCCAACAGCGCCGAGAGCAGGACGACGCCGTTGAGGCTCATGCCGAAGCGGCGTTGGAGGTGGCTGGCGAGGCCGGCGGCGCGGATGCCGCCGTAGGACTCGCCGAGGAGGAACTTGGGTGAGCGCCAGCGGTCGTGCTCGGTGATCCAGCGGCGGATGAAGTCGCCGACCGACTCGATGTCGCCGTCGACGCCGTGGAAGTCGCCGGGCTTGGCCTCGCCGACGACGCGGCTGTAGCCGGTGGAGACCGGGTCGATGAACACCAGGTCGGCGGCGTCAAGGATGCTGTCGGCGTTGTCGACGAGGCGGGCGGGCGGCGGGGGCGGCGCGGTGCCGTCGCGGGGCAGGTCGAGGCGTTTCGGGCCGAGCGCGCCGAGGTGGAGCCAGATCGCCGACGAGCCGGGCCCGCCGTTGAAGGCGAACAGGACCGGGCGGGCGCCGGGGTCGTCGACGTCGCCGCGCAGGTATGACACATGGAACACGGTGGCCCGCGGCTTGCCGTCGTCGGTTTCGAGGACGAGGGTGGCGGTTTCGGCGGCGTAGGGGACCGGGGCGCCGGCGATCGTGACCGTGCCCGCGGTGCGGACGAGTTTCGGCTGGGGCTTGCCGGCCTCGGGGTTGGGAGCGGGTTGGTTGTCCGGCTCGGCGGCGGGCAACGGCAGGGCTGCGGCGAGGGCGAGGGCGAGCAGGAGGCGGGCGCTGGTCATGATAGGGTGGGCAGGGTGGCTGGGGCGGGTGGGGCGGTGGGCGTTGGTGCGGCTGCGGTGGGCGCGGGGAGCCGGGGGTTTCCTCACCGTAGCGGTTCCAACTCGACCGTTTGTCCGCCGTTGTGGCGGGACTGCTCGGCGGCGAAGGCGATCAGGTGGCTTTCGAACCACTCGTCGGGCGGGGCGGAGCGGACGAGCTGGTCGAGGGCGTTGATGAGCCCGAAGTCGCCGCCGCCGTGGCCGTGGTAGCCGGGGGCGGCGTGCCGGTCGTCCGGGGTGGAGACGATCGCGAGGTCGACCGGCGGGCGGGCGGCGAGCAGTTCCCGGGCGCCGGGGAAGCGGGCGAGCGGGTGGCCGGCGGCGCGCTCGACGGCGGCGAGCGACCCGGGGTGTGGGTCGGCGGCGGCCACCAGCCGGCAGCGGTCGCCGAGGGTGGCGGCGATTGCGGCGTAGGTGCGGCCGCGCGACCCGCAGCCGATGACTGCGAGGCGGAGCGGGGTCACGTGGCGGTCACTGCTGGCGCCGCTGCTGTTCGCGGACGCGGTGTTCGAGGTGGCGGACGACCGACTCGGGCACGGTGTTGGCGCTGAGCCAGGTCATGGCGGCGGCCTGGTCGCGCTCGAGCCACGAGCCGAGGGTGCGGCGGTACATGTTCTCGCGTTCGCCCTGGTTGGCGATCCGGCCGATGTAGTCGGCGGCGATCGACGGCTCCTCGCGGAACGCGTGCCACACGAACTGTTGGACGACGTTGTCGTTGGCGTCGGTGGCGTGGTTGTCGAGGAAGGCGGCGGCGCGGCGCGGGTCCTCGAGGGCGATCGAGTTGACGATGCCGCGCAGGGCGTTGGTGCGGGCCTCGCCGGCGGGCAGGTCGCCGAAGTAGCCGATGGCGGCGGCCTGGTCGGTGCGCATCCAGGCGGAGAGGACGTCGTCGATGCGGCGGTTGGCGGCCTCACCGGAGGCGCTGACGAGCCAGTCGGCGGTGCCCTTCGGGTCGATCGCGGCGAGCCGGTCGGCGACTTGCGTCATCGCGCCGTCGCGGAGCCGCTGGTCCTCGATGGCGCTGACCCACGCGCGGGCGGCGTCGGGGCCCTGGCTGAGGATCGTGGGCAGCACGGCGGCGAGCGCCTCGCCGCGTTCCGGGGAGAACGGCATGGCGGTCAGCAGGCCGGTGGCGCGCACCGGGTCGCTGGCGGCGATGCCGCGGATCACGCCGATGAGCCATGGATTGGCGCCCTCGCCCTGGTGGTTGGCCTCGGCCCAGCGCAGCGCGGCGTCGGGGTCGTAGCCGGCCCAGCTGGCGAGGATCGTCTGGCGGGCGAACGGTGAGCCGGTGTTGGCGCTGGCGTAGTCGAGCGCGCCGAGCGGGTCGCGGCGCGCCCAAGCGGCGAGGAGCATCGCGTATTCGTTCATCCGGTCCTCGGGCACGCCGTTGGCCCGGAACTCAGTGACCACGGCGAGGAAGTCCCCGTCGGAGAGCCGGTCGAGGAAATCGAGCCAGGCGCGGGTGCGGTCGACCGGGTCGCCATGGCCGAGCGCCTCGCGCATCCGGGCGGTGCGCTCGGCGTCGTCCGCGTCGTCCGCCGTGCGCGCCCGCACCCCCGGCCGGCTCCGCTCGCCGCGGGACGGGTCGTCGGCGGCGGCGCCGGCGGTGGCGGTGGAGGCGCGGGCGGACCGGGTGGCGGGCTGGCTGCCGGCGGCGGCGGAACCGGCGTCGGGGGCTGACAGCCGGCCGGCGACGAACGCGCCGCCGCCGATGATGGCGATGGCGGCGCCGAGGGTCAGGTGGTTGGCTTTCATCGTGCTTGGCGGGACAGTGCCCGGGACTGGAGATACGTCAAGGCGGAGGTGATTTTGCCATTGGCAAGCAGGCGGAATGCTGTTGCTTGGTCAGGGGGATGCGGTGCTTCTACACAGGGGACTTGGAGATCGAGCTGCCCGGCGGGCACCCGTTCCCGATGGGGAAGTTCCGGCTGGCGAAGGAGATGCTGTTGGAGGGCGGGGTGCTGCGGCCCGAGGAGGTCATCGACGTGGCGGCGGTCGACCCGCACCGGCTCGGCGCGGTGCACGAGGCGCACTACGTCGACAAGATCCGCAGCGGCCGGCTCGGGCGCCGGGAGCAGGCGATGCTCGGCCTGCCGGCGAGCCCGCGCCTGTATGCCCGCAGTGCGACCGAGGTGGAGGCGACGCGGCTGGCCTGCCACGCGGCGCTCGAAGAGGGAGTGGCGGTGTGCCTGGCCGGCGGCACCAACCACGCGTTCCGCGAGCACGGCGAGGGCTACTGCGTGTTCAACGACATCGCGGTGGCGATCCGCGACCTGCAGGCGGCCAAGCCGGGGATCCGGGTGATGGTGGTCGACACCGACGCCCACCAGGGCAACGGCACCAACGCGATCCTCGGCGACGACCCGCGGGTGTTCACCTACTCGATCCACGTCGGCCTGAACTACCCGACCCGCAAGGTGCCCGGCTCGATGGATGTCGAGACGGTCCGCTACGTCGAGGGCGAGGTCTACCTGCGCGAGCTGTTCCTGACGCTGGCCGCGGCGCTGGACACGTTCGCCCCGGACCTCGTGATCTGGGTGGCCGGGGCGGACAACCACCGCAACGACCTGTTCGGGCAGATGCTGCTCTCGCTCCGCGACCTCCAGCACCGCGACGAGGTGCTGCTGCGGGCGCTGATTCGCAACCGGATCCCGGTGGCGGTGCTCTACGGCGGCGGCTACAACCGCCAGCCCGAGTTCACCGCCAAGATCCACCGCAACACGGTGGCCGCCGCCAAACGGATCGCCGCGGAATACCGCGGGCTGTGAGCACGGAACCGGCCGCCGGCCGGCGGCCCCCGGATCGCCACGCCGCGGGTTGGGCCCGCACGCATCACAGGCATCGCACGCGGCGGCGGATGGGGCCGGGCGCGCCTGGGTGTTAGCCCGACTTCGTCACTTCCGAAAACCACCTCCCGTCAAACCAAGGGTTTTGGAGCTTTTCGGCGCTCAGGTCGGCCACACATTCTCGGTGGCGACCTGAGGCCGCGGTTCAGCTTTGGTCGGGAAGGTGCGTGGAGCGGATGCGGGGCGGCGGTTGTTCCGGCGGGGTCCAGCCCAGCTGCATGAGCAGGGCGGCCGGTTCCTTCCCGGGGATGCTGATCCGGGGCATGATCAGGATGCCGCCGCCGCGGGTGACGAACTCGACACCCACCAAAACGATCCCGCGGAGGCGTGCGGAAACCTGCCAGGAAGTCACCGCGGCACCTGTCACCGCGGCGGCTCTCACCACGGCGGCTGTCGGCGGTTGCCGCCGGGGCCCGGCCCCACCCCGCGCGCTGCAACAAATCCGTATACGTATACCCAACTGTTGTCCGCCGGGTTCCCGCGGCCGCCGGGGGCTGTCCCTGATGCGCGCGCTGCGGCAATTTCGCATACGTGCACGAAACTGCGGCACGGACGGGCTGGCGGCGTGGCGGTTGGTTAGACGGGGGAAAGGGCTGAATGCGGCAGGTTCGTATCCGTGTGGGAAGTTGGCGCGGTCCGGATCGGCGGGCCTGGCGCACCCCTTCGGCCGAGCCCTCGAAGCAGGTGCTCGTCAGGTCGTAGAGGATGATGTCGAAGTCGGCGGCGAACAGGTCCTTCCATTTGGCGGCCAGGTGCGCTTCGAGGGCCTCCTTGTGTTCGACCAAGTGCAGGGTCTGGCGCTGGAGCGTGCGGCCGCCATGCACCCGCAGGCTTTCCCACACCGAGTAGTAGACGTGATCCTCGCCGTCCTTACGTCGCACCGGTCGTTTGAGGAACATTGCTCATTGAAGCACGCCCCCGCAGGCCGGATCAACGGGGCAGGTCGGCCCACAGGGGGGTGGCAAAGCCCGACCCCAGCAAATTCAAGGCCTCCAGCGCCGAAAAAAGTCAAATCAGGGCCGTTTCGGCCAAAAAGTGACGAGGTTGGGTTAGGCCTGGCTGGAACTGGGGGCGCGCGCCCCGGGCGGGGATGGGGCGTCCTAGAACGGGAACTCCTCGTCCATGGGGCGCACCTTGTTTTCGCCGGTGGTCTGGAAGCGGGTTGCGGAGGCGTGGACGGCCAGCCCGTCCACGACGATGGCCTTGTCGGGGAGCACCGGGCAGATGAACTCGCACGCGCCGCAACCGATGCACAGTTCGGGGGTGACCTCGGGGATGGTGAGCCTGCCCCCGCGGAACGGGACCATGTGCACCGCCTGGGTGGGGCAATGCTCGGCGCAGGCGCCGCAGGCGGTGCCTTTGGTGCGCACCACGCAGCGGCTGCGGAAGAAGTGCGCCACGGCGGTCTGCACGACCTGGCGTTGTTCGACGGTGATGGGTTGGATCGCGCCGGTGGGGCAGACCTGCGAGCATTGCGCGCAGTTGAAGTCGCAGAACGCCACGCCGAAATCCTGATAGGGCTGGAGGAAGCCGGCCAAGCCGTGCTGGGTGATCGCCGGCCGCAGCACCTGCGACGGGCAATGCGTGACGCAGAGGTGGCACGCCGTGCAGGTCGCCTGGAAGTGCGCCAGGCTCACAGCTCCCGGCGGCAGGACCGCATTCTTGGTGGCCGGCGTCAGCCGGTGGCCGCCCTGCCCGTCCTCGGCGTCTCCCTCCTCCTGTTCTTGTCCGCTGCCGCCACGGCGTTCGCCGCCGCCGCCGTCGCCGCCGCCACCACCGCCGCCGCCGCCGCCACCACCGCCGCCGCCGCCGCCACCACCGCTGCCGCCACCCTTGCCGCTGCCGCCACCCCAGCCGCCGCCACCCCAGCCGCCGCCACCCCAGCCGCCGCCACCCCTGCCGCGGCCTTCGTTCCGCCCGTGTCGTTGGCCGGCCGTCCCGGCGGCGAGGGTGCCGGCCGCGGCGAGGAACTCGCGCCGGGTGGCGGGTGGGGACGACGGGCAGGTCGGCAGGTCGGCCAGGGAGGCTTCCTTTGTTCCCGCCAGCTTGCGACCGTAGGCGAACTTCACGTTCAGCCCCGACTTCCGGCAGGCGGAGACGCAGTCCAGGCACATCACGCAACGCGAATGGTCAACCCGTTGCCGGCGGTAATCGATGCATTGCGCCGGGCACGCCCGCTCGCACAGCGAGCACGACACGCAGGCCCCGCTGGTGAAGGACAACCGGAACAGCGAGAACTTCGAAACCGCGCCCAGGACCGCGCCCACCGGGCACACCGTGTTGCACCAGAGCCGGCCGCGCCACAGCGCCATGAGCGCCACGACCGCCAGCATCCCCGCCGCCACCCCGGTGGCGGCGGCAGCCGAGGGCGCGACGGTCACCGGCTTGGTCCACCCCCGGTGGGCCACGAGGTTGTTGGCCCATCCGGCGGCGGGCCGCACGGTGCCGGCCATGATGCGACCGAAGAGCGAGAACGGGTCGAGGAACCCGAGTGCCACGGCGCTGCCGGCAACGAACAAGGCGACGGTCGCCGCGACCACCGCCACCCGCAGCCAGGCATGCCCGCGCCGGTAGGGAAGCTTGCGCTTCTTGCCCCACTTGCGCCCGAACCAGGCGACCGCATCCATCAGGACGCCCAGCGGGCAAAGCATCGCGCAATAGACCCGGCCGAACAAGGCCGTCAGGGCCAGCACCCCCACGAACCCCGCCGCCGCCCACCCCGCCCCGCGCAGGCACGCGAGCAGCGATGGCAGGAACTGCGGCCACAGCAAGGCGTCGGTGAACCGTGAGTCGAACCACCCGCGGACGTCCGCGAAGACCAACCCGCATCCTAGCAGCACCGCGGTTCCCACGCTGACCCGCAAGCCTTGATAGGCGCGGACGCTCATGCCGGCAGCGTGATGCGCTTCATCCTCACCTTGGAGACGTCAGGCTGGCCGATGCCGAGTTCGCCGCCGATCCTGACATGGGCGATGTCGTTGACCGGGTCCTTGCCGTACAACTTGGCGCCCGCCGCGTCGATGGCCACGATGTCCTTGCCCAGCAACTGGTATTTCACGATCTCGCCGTCCTCGGGCGAGCGGCCTTGCGGGCCGTTCTGGCGCAGGACGCGGTAGGCGTCGAGGATGTTGAGGTGGGGCCGGCGCGGGTGGAGGGAGAGTTCGGCGATGCACTGGTCGAGGCCGCTGCGGTGGAAGAACTGGCGGTCGAACACGATGCCCATGAGGTTCTTCATGGCCATCGTCAGCTTGGTCCCGCCGTGGCACTTGAGCACGGGCACGTTGATGAAGACGTCGCTGTCGAGGACCTCGCGGTGCAGCTTCACCTGCTTGAGGAGCTTGGCGTCGGGGATCTTCACCTCGCGGTAGAAGGCCTCGTCGTTGGCCGGCAGCACCTCGGCTCCGGCCGCCTTGGCGGCGGCGGCAATGCCGCTGTGCTCGTAGCATTTCTCCCACTGGTTGCAGGTGTGGTCGAAGACGACCACCTTCGAGGCCCCGGCCTTGAGGCAATGGCGGATGATGGCCGCGACCAGGTCGGGGTTGGTGTTGGCGGGGATCTCCGGCGGCTTGTCCCAGCCGATGTTGGGCTTCACCAGCACCTTCTGCCCCTTCTTGACGAAGGCCTCCATGCCGCCGAGCGCGGCGATGCCCGCCTCGAACATCTCGACCGCCCCGCCGTTGCGGACGGCGACGAGGTCGAATGGCCCCTTCGAATCCTCCTCCGGGGCGGCAAACAACGGGTTGTCCCACGCGATCCCCACGGTGGCGGCCGTGGTGGCCTGGATGAACTGGCGGCGGTTGAATGCAGGCATGGCTGGTTCTGGTTCCGAGGTTCTTTCCTTCCCATACCCGACCGGCGCCCGCCTGGCAAGGGCAAGCGCCCCGGGCACCAGCCATCCGCGCGGAGCCCGGGGGCCATCCGCGCCGTTTCACCCCTGCTCGGCGCGCACCCTCTTCACCTCGCCGTTGACCCGCACCGTCACGGTGCGCGGGTCCTTCGACGCGATGCGGAAGGCGGTGACCTTGCCGGCCTGCCACGCGATGTCGACCGTGAAGTCACCGCGGGCGCGCAGTCCGGTCGCCTTGCCCTCCGACCACGCCGCCGGCAGGGCGGGCAGCAGCGTGACCGAGCCGTCGTGGCTCTGGATCAGCATCTCGGCCACGGCCGCGCAGCCGCCGAAGTTGCCGTCGATCTGGAACGGCGGGTGCAGGCACATCAGGTTCCCGCCGCCGCGGCCGATCAGCATCGAGAGCAGCTTCGCGGCGCGGTCGCCGTCGCGCAGGCGCGCCCAGAAGTTGGCCTTCCATGCCATCGACCAGCCGGTCGAGGCGTCGCCGCGCCGCTCGAGCGACAGGCGGGCGCCGCGGAACAGTTCCGGCGTGTTCGGGCTGATCTCGTCGCCCGGGTAGAGGCCCCAGAGGTGCGAGCAGTGCCGGTGCTGGACCTCCGCCTCCTCGAAGTCCTCCTGCCACTCCATGATGCGCCCCGCGGCGTTGACGCGCGTCGGCGCGAGGCGCGCGCGGGTGGCGTCGAGCGTGGCCGCGAAATCGGCGTCCGTCCCGAGGACGCGCGCCGCCTCGGCGGTCGCCGAGAGCAGGCCGCGGATGATCTGGAGGTCGTAGGTCGCGCCGATGCACAGCGCGGTGTGGTGCTTGTTCCCGTCCTTGTCGGTGTAGACGTATGAGTTCTCCGGCGAGTTCGAGGGCGAGGTGACCAGTCCCTTGTGCTTCGGGTCCTCGACGAGCGCCGCGAGGCAGAACTCCGCCGCGCCGCGCAGGATCGGGTAGTGCTCGCGGAGGAAATCCACGTCCCGCGTGAACAGGTAGTGCGTCCAGAGGTGCTGCGCGAGCCACGCGCCGCAGGTCGGGCCGATGCACGCGGGCAGGAAGCTCGGCGCGGTCTCGAACCACGGGTTCTGCGTGTGGTTGGCCATCCAGCCCGGCGCGTTGTAGTAGGCCTTCGCCGTCTTGGCGCCCTCGCGCGCGACGCCGCGCAGGAAGCGGAACAGCGGCGCGTGGCAGTCGGATAGATTGGCCACCTCGGCGGGCCAGTAGTTCATCTGGAGGTTGATGTTGCTGTGGAAGTCGCCGCGCCAGGGCGTCGAGTACTCCTCCGCCCAGATCCCCTGCAGGTTCGTCGGCAGCGGGGAGTCCGGCCGCGAGCCGGCCACCATCAGGTAGCGGCCGAACTGGAAGTACAGGGCGGCCAGCGACGGGTCCGGCACCTGCTCGTTGAGCGTGACCCGCTCGGGCGTCGGCAGCGCCGCGTTCGGCCCTACGGGCAGCGCCAGCCGGCAGCGCTCCATGTAGCCCCGGTGGTCCGCGGCGGCCGCGTCGCGCAGCGCGTCGAACGGCTGCGCCAGCGCCGCCTCCAGGCGCCTGCGCGCGACGGCGGCGAAGTCCCGCTCTAACAGATCAGTGCCCGCCGAGACGACGAGCACGGCCTCGTCCGCGCCCTCGATGCGGAGGCCCTCGTCGGTGGCCGAGGCCGTTCCGCCGCGCGTGTGAGCGCCGAGCAGCGCGCAATAGCGCACGCCCTCGCCCGGGACATCGCCGGGTTTCGTGAAGGGCAGCTGCCCCTCGAGCACATGCAGCGGGCCGTCGGCACGCACCGCGCCGTGGCTCCGGCGCGAGAGCGCGGCGGTGAACGCGAGCGCCCCCGGCTTGTCCGCGCGGAGGCGGAGTGCGATCACCTCGCCGGGCTTGGAGGCGACGAGTTCGCGGGTATGGGTCACGCCGTCCCTGGTGTAGCGCGTCGAGGCCACGCCGTTCATCAGGTCCAACTCGCGCCGGTAGTCGGGCGGGACCGGGCCGCCCGCGTCGGGCTGCACGCCTGCCAGCGAGATCTCGGCCGCCTGGAAGTACGCATCGCGCGGCGTGAACGTGAAGCGGTAGAGGCGGTAGTCGCCGGGCCGGGCGATGGCGAACCGCTTCGCCTGGAACCGCCGTTCGAACGGACCGGCGAACGACTGGCGGTCCAAGGTCGCCCACGTCCGGCCGTCCGCCGAGCCCTCGAGCACCCATTCCTGCGGGTCGCGCGCGGGGACGTCGTCGGCGCTGGTCAGCGTGTAGGCGTCGACGCGCTTCGGCGCCGGCAGTTCGGCCTGCCACGTCACCGCGGGGCGTGCGTCGCGCACGCACCACTTGGTCCGGGGATCGCCGTCCACGCTGCCGGCGATCGTCTTGCCGTCGCCTTCCGCGTGGCCGCTGGGCGAGGTGATCCGGGTGCCCGATTCCGCGCCGAACGCCAGCGTCAGGTCCGCGAGGATCTGGTAGCAGCCGAACTGCGTGTCGTCGTGCCAGCCCTTGACGCCGTCGGCATAGCGGAAGCTGCGGTTGAGCACCTCGTTGGCGCCGGAGATATCGCCGGCGAAGAGTTTGGCGCGCACCTCGGGCAGGCACTCGTGGGCGTCGTACTTGTTGGCCTCGTAGGGGCCGCCGGACCACATCGAGGATTCGTTGAGCACGATGCGCTGCCTGTCGACGCCGCCGAAGTCCATCGCCCCGAGCCGGCCGTTGCCGACGATGCACGACTCGTGGAACGACCGGCCCGGCGCGGCGAACCAGACCGTCGCCGGTTCCCCGGGCACGGGCGCCGCCGGCGACGGCCCCGCGAGGATGGGCAGGAGGAGGAAGGGGATCCGGCGCAGCGTTCGGGGTATCGGTTTCATGGCGGTTGGTTACCGCACCGCCCGTCCAGCCTCTTTCAATGATGCGGGGATTCATGGCCAGGAGGATCGGCGGACACCCCCACGCGACCCCTTCCTTCATCTTGCCGCTCGATTGGCAATCCGTTTTCAGGTTGTTTCCGCAACGAGGTCGCCAACAGCATGGGGTTTGTTGATCTCCGCAGAGGCCGCTGGAAACGCCAGCCTGAAAAGGCCCCGGTCATTTCGCATCGACACCCGGGGGAAGGAACCGTAGCCTTTGGCCGGCTGTTTGATCTCACATCCTGCCAGGGAGAACGACATGAACCGAATGACCGCATGGGGAATCGCCTGCTGCGCGCTGGCCGCGGGCAGCGTGGCATGGGCACAGGGCGCTGAAGAGGGTTTCGTTGCGCTGTTCGACGGCCAGTCGCTGGGCGGCTGGGTGCGGCACGGCGGCGAGTCGACCTACGCCGTCGAGGACGGCGCGATCGCCGGCCGCTTCAAGGACGCCACGCGCAACACCTTCCTGTGTTCCGGGAAGACCTACGGCGACTTCATCCTGCGCCTGGAGTTCAAGCTGGAGGGCGGCAACTCCGGCGTCCAGTTCCGCTCCGCGGTGCGGACGAACCCCGACCAGACCGAGACGGTCTTCGGCTATCAGGGCGAGATCGCCGAAGAGGCCGACCGCGTCGCGCGGGTCTACGACGAAGGCCGCCGCGGCTTCCAGTTCGGCCGCACCTGGCTGGACGACACCCCCGCGCAGACGCTGGCGGCCTCCGCGGCCGCCTATCGGAAGGGCGACTGGAACCGGATGGAGATCCAGTGCGTCGGCCCGTCCGTCCGCACCTGGCTCAACGACGTGCCGGTCGTCAACCTGTTCGACGGCGAGTCGCTCACCGGCTTCATCGGCCTGCAGGTCCACGCGACCGCGAACCCCGACGGCAGCGTCTGCGCCCGCTGGCGCAACATCCGCATCAAGGATCTGGGGACGAGTCGGTGGACGCCGTTCTTCGTGAAGGGCGCGGACGGCAAGACCGTGCTGAAGGACGCGCGCTTCGTGCTCCCGGAGGACTGGACGTTCAACGAGGCCGAGGGCCATCTGGTCGGCAGGCACAAGTCGGACGAGAAGCGCGACGGGCTGGTCGTCTCGGACAAGAACTACACGGACTTCATCGTCCGCGTCTCCTATCAGCTTTTCGGCGGCAACAGCGCGCTTTACTTCCGCGCCGAGGAGGTCAACACGCCATGGCTGCTCAAGGGCTTCCAGAACGAGATCGCAGGCAACGAGAAGGACTCCGCGCTGTGGCACACAGCCGGCGACAAGACCGCGGGCCGCGGATGGGTCGCGAGCGCCGACGAGTTCATCGGCAAGGTGCGCAACCCCAAGGGCTGGAACACCACCTGCACGGCGGTGTGCGGCGACCGCATCGTGGAGATCCTGAACGGGCAGCGGACGATCGACATCGTCGACCCGCTGGTCGAGAAGAGCGGCAAGGTCGGCCTGCAGCTGCACGGCGGCGCGAACGTCGAGATGTGGTTCAAGGACTTCGAGATCCTCGAGATCACGCCTGCGATGCGGGCGCTCATCGACCGGTGAGGCGCTCACCCGGCCGGGATGATCAACGCCTCGGGGGAGGGGGCCAGGAGCGGCAGCACGCTGCGCAGGTCGACGTAGTGGTCTTCCCAGGTGGTGGCGCTGGGCTTGTCCAGTTTCAGGCACCCGACGGCGCCGGGCGAGGGCTCCGGCAGTTCGACGTCGAACTGGTGCGACGCAACGGCATTGTCGACCTCGGCGAGGACGTTGCCCCCGGCGTCTAGCAGCGTGGCGCGGATCGCCTCGCCGGGGCCCTCGCCGGCGACGCGGATGCCGAACTCGCGGGTGCCCTTGGGGATCCAGAAGTAGAAACGCCCGGCCGAGTGGATGAGGCGGATCGGCACGCTGCCCTCCTGGAGCAGGCACAGCGGGTGCGTGCTGCTGCCGAAGGCCATGCGGTTCTGGCGCGGCTGGGCCACGATGCGGTAGACGCCGGTGACCGGCGCGGTGAAGGTGAGCGCCGTATCCGCCCGGAAGGCGGCCATGGCCTCCAGGACCACCGTGCCGTCGGGGGCCGTCACCGCGATGGGCGCGCCATCGGCCTGGTAGTTTCCGACCTGCATGAAGCTCGCCCCGAGGGCGACCGTTTCGCCGGCGGCGGCGTAGAGCAGGTAGGTGGCCGCCACCCGCACGACGGCGTGGCCGAAGGCGTAGCGTTCGGCGGCGGCGGCAGGTGCGGCCGGGCGCAGCGTGAGGCCCTCCAGCGAGCGGCGCGCGTGCTGCTTCATGGCGTTCACCGGGAACCACTGGGCCAGCAGTTCGGGGCTGAGGGTGAGTTGCGAGGGCTTGCCGGCCTGCTCGAGGGCGAGGGTGCCGGCGAGGCCCTGGACGGGCGTGCCACCGCTGCGGTCGACGTAGGCGATCGGGTTGCGCAGCTGGGCATCGCGGACCAGGCAGCGCACGAACTCGATGCCGCCGACACCCTCGTCGGCGTGCTGGCCGCTGCTGACCACCACTGGCGCCGCGCCGTTCGGCTCGGTGCCTGTGGCCACCAACCGGCAGTCGGTCAGGACCAGCCGGCTGCGGTTGGCGGGCTTGCTGACCGCCAGCACCGGGGCACCGTCCGATGTGAACACCGACTGGCTGACCGCGATGGTGCCGTCGACGGAGAGGTCGCCCGAACCGCCGGTGGAGAGGCTCAGGGCGGCGCCGCGGTTGCCGGTCGCCACGCAGTTCTCGAGGCGCACCGAGACGGGCTTGGAGGTGAAGCGCATCGGCGTGAGGTAGAACGCGAAACCGCAGCCGGCGTTGCCCTCGCTGCGGCAGTTGCGCATGACGCAGTTCACCAGGCGTTCCTCGGGGTGGTTCGGCTCGAAGTCGATGCCGGCCTGGGGCGCCGTCCCGGCGGTGCCGCGCAGGATCGTGTCCTCGATGAGAAGATCCTCGGCGGTGATCACGCTGATGCCCTGGCGGTAGTTGCGGTCGCAGGTGACGTCCTTGATATGGATCTCCTTGTTGGTGACCCCGGGCGTCGCGGTGCCGAGGTAGATGCCGTCGCCGCCGCTCTCGACGAGCGTCAGGCCGCAGACCTTGATGTTGCGGCAACTGCGGAAGGAGAGGCTGTGACGCCACTCGGCCCGCCGGTATTGCGCCGGGTCGTCGTAATCGGCCCGCCGCATGCGCAGGGTGGCGTTGGTGCCGCGCAGGGTGATGTTGCGGCAGTTGTCGGCACGGAAGAGGCTGTCGTTGGGGCCCTTGAACGACCCGGCCTTGGCCAATACCTCGACGCCATCCTCGAACACGATCTCCTGGTCGCTCACCAGCTTGATCGGCTCGACCACCCAGGGCTGGCCGACGTTGTCCACGATCAGCTTCGGGACCTTCGAGTCGATGGCCGCCTGCAGGGACGCGGTGGCGTCCTCCGGGTCGAAGCCCCACCACGAGGCGCGCGCCTCGGCAACCCGCCCGGCCACGACCCCGGCCGTCCTGGCCGGATCCGGTGCCACCTGCGCCAGGGCCGGCATGCCCGCCAGGACCGCCGCCGCCGCTAGATTGCATCGTGTGCGCACCATCTTCGCTCTCCTTTCACTGAAGGCACCGCCGCCGGTTTCCCGGTCGGGCCATCGGCGCCCGCCCGACCCGTCGCCGTCGCCTGCCGCTGACGGTAGCCGCCGCACGGGCGGATGCAAGCCGGCACGGCCTTGGGACCAAGGCGGTTGGTGATTGATGATTGGTGAAGTGGGCTTGGGTGGGGCGGAGGCGCCTGGGGATGCGCACATCATCCTGCCCGCCGGTCTTCGCCGCGCATGCGCAAGCGCGAACGGCACCCTGGGAGCGCGGACTTCAGTCCAATGCCGTTAAGGATTGGTGATGGAGATGAACTTGTTCAGCGGCACCGATGTGGGCGTCTTCATTTTGGGCCAGTCTTTAACGGGTTGGCGGACGGCACGCTGGCAACTTCGTGGCCTGCGTTTTTGGATCAACGCCGTGGCGGCGAGTTGCTCGACCAAGCGCCGGGTCCACTCGGCCCGTTGCGCCGGACCGATGAGATCGTGTCCCAACTCGAAGATCTGACAGAGTGCCACGGTTTGCTGGTGAACCTGGGCGAAACTGATCCGCAGCACCGGTGCTCCGGCGGCCTGTGCCACGGCCAAGCGCTGCCTGGCGACCAGCACGGCCGCCAACAACATCGCCAGCACTTCTTCGGCGGCGGTATCCGGCGTTTGTGCCGACAGAAGGTTGGCACGCCCATGCAGGTGACTCTTGAGTTCGCGGAAGAACAGTTCCTCCTCCCAGCGTGTGGCGTAGAGTTCGACCAGTTCTTTGGCAGGATGAGTGCCGGCATCCAACAAACCCGTCCAGAAGCGGAGTCTCACCGGCTGCCCGTTCTTGCGGGTGCGGATTTCCGCGTGGATCTCCCTGATGCGGATCGGTTCCGTCTGCCGACCCGTGGTCGGGTCGATCGCCGTGATGGTGGCCAGCCACGAGCCGTCCTCAAGACGCTTCCCACGCTTCGCCTTGAGGTTGGCTTTCACCCGCACCAACCAGTTGCTGCCGCTGTCCCGCAGCATGGGCTCAAGCAGATGGATCAGCCACGGCGAACCGAACAGCCGGTCGGCGAGCACCAGGCTGTTGGTCGGCAAACCCTGCGCCTCCAGCAACCGGCGCGCCAAGGTGGTCTCACCTTCGCCCTGCCAACCAAGGGCCGCACCCAGCGGTTGATGCGTGGCAAGCTCGACCAGCACCACTGACAGCAGGTGGGCGAAAGCGGGTTGGCCACTGCCTTTGCTGCACTTGTTCTTGACGGCTTCTGCATTGATCGCCTCGGTGTTGCGCAGGTTGTGGCGGGTTCCATCGAATGCCACCATCCTCATCCCGTGGTGGAAGCCCGCCGGATGTTGGTGCTCGACCGCAAGCGGTTGCAGCACCGCCGGCAGCACTTCTGCCAACAACTCCCAACCGATTGATTGCCCCCGCTGGCTCAGCGCACTGTCGGAGATCTCCACGCCGGTGACCTGCCTGACATGAGTTGCAAAGCTGCCCGCCTTGGCCATGGCATGGTATACCCGGGCCATCAGCCATTGCCAACCAGTCAGCTTGGGCTTGCCGCCACCGCGGGGGCCGTGTTCGGCGAAAATCCGTTGGCCTTCGGTTTCCGGCAGCAGTTCACTGAATGCCTTGCCAAAATCGTCGAAAAAACCCGAGGTGGATGCTGATTCACAGAACATCCTCCCCAAATAGAGGGATATTTTAAACGTACCAGCACGGGCGTCCGGTTATAAGTCCCACAACATCAATTGGTTGTGATCCTGCTCACCCATAGTTCTGAAATCGGTTTCTGTAAGTAGTTGATTTAGAGCGACTTTCTCAAAGGGATGCACGCTGAGAATCTGCAAAGTTCTGTTAAGAGCCCCGGGCAGGCGGAGCTGCTTGTGAAGGATCGCGACCATGAGGTAGACGGCCACGGCAATCCATATCTGGGTCTTCACCGCGTTGGGACTGGTGCCGTAGTAGTGTTTGATTCGGAGATGTTGCTTGATCCAGCGGAAGAACAGTTCGATCCGCCACCGCAGCCGGTAGAGCTTGGCGACACTCAGTGCCGGGATGTCCAGGTTGTTGGTGAGAAAGACGAGTTCGCGGCGAGTGTCGGAATCGTAGTAGCGAATCTTGCGGAGCAGTCCCGGATAGGCTTGGCGCGCCTTCTTGAGAGTAGGCTTGCCCACATGATCGCTGCGCAGGCCGGTGAGGCGCTCGATGGGCAGCGATCGCTGCCTGGTGAAGCGCAGATTGCTCTTGGCCCGAGTGACGAAGAACCCGCCAGCGGTTGCGATCGTGTTCAGGCGAGAGAAATCCATGTAGCCACGGTCCATCACGTAGAACGAACCGGGCTCGAAGCACAGCGTGTCGAGCCACGCCACGTCGTGCTGGCGGGCATCTGTGATATGGATGCAGGTCGGAATCGGCCCACGCAGATCGATCTGGGTGTGCAGCTTGATCCCGGACTTGGTTCGACGGAAGTCGGCCCAAGGAAAGAGGGTCAAAGAGAGATCGATCGTGCTGGAATCGAGTGCGTAGACGGTATTGTCCAGCTCGACGCCAAGATCTTCCCCTGCATACAGAACCCGTGCTTTGCGGATCAGGCCTTTGGCGAGATCCTCCCAGATCCGCCAGTCCCGCTGTTCGTTGGCATCCGCCAGGGTGGATCTGGCAACCGGACCGCGGAACCCCAAGTGGTGGAGTGCCGAGGGCTTTGCATTGAGGCAGGTGACGATATCCCTCAACCCGTCGCGCCAAGTCAACTGAGCGAAGGCCATGCAGATGAACTGCTGTCGACACCCGAAATGCCGGACCCTCGAGTCGGCATTGTAACGCCGCACCAGACGGTCGAGCGTCTGGCGATGGACGAGATCGAGAACCTGGGACAGGACGAATCGGCCGGCATTCATGCGCGAAAAGCGTGCAAAACGCCCGCCGCGAATTCAAATCCGTCACATCGATTGCTCGTTGTAAGTTGCTCATCATGAATCGATGGCAAAATCACCAAAGCTCGTTAGCCGGACACCCCTGACGTACCAGCCTAAAGTTTGGAAATATTTGCAGTTCTGAATCACGGGCGTCCGGTTATAAGTCCCACAACATCAATTGGTTGTGATCCTGCTCACCCATAGTTCTGAAATCGGTTTCTGTAAGTAGTTGATTTAGAGCGACTTTCTCAAAGGGATGCACGCTGAGAATCTGCAAAGTTCTGTTAAGAGCCCCGGGCAGGCGGAGCTGCTTGTGAAGGATCGCGACCATGAGGTAGACGGCCACGGCAATCCATATCTGGGTCTTCACCGCGTTGGGACTGGTGCCGTAGTAGTGTTTGATTCGGAGATGTTGCTTGATCCAGCGGAAGAACAGTTCGATCCGCCACCGCAGCCGGTAGAGCTTGGCGACACTCAGTGCCGGGATGTCCAGGTTGTTGGTGAGAAAGACGAGTTCGCGGCGAGTGTCGGAATCGTAGTAGCGAATCTTGCGGAGCAGTCCCGGATAGGCTTGGCGCGCCTTCTTGAGAGTAGGCTTGCCCACATGATCGCTGCGCAGGCCGGTGAGGCGCTCGATGGGCAGCGATCGCTGCCTGGTGAAGCGCAGATTGCTCTTGGCCCGAGTGACGAAGAACCCGCCAGCGGTTGCGATCGTGTTCAGGCGAGAGAAATCCATGTAGCCACGGTCCATCACGTAGAACGAACCGGGCTCGAAGCACAGCGTGTCGAGCCACGCCACGTCGTGCTGGCGGGCATCTGTGATATGGATGCAGGTCGGAATCGGCCCACGCAGATCGATCTGGGTGTGCAGCTTGATCCCGGACTTGGTTCGACGGAAGTCGGCCCAAGGAAAGAGGGTCAAAGAGAGATCGATCGTGCTGGAATCGAGTGCGTAGACGGTATTGTCCAGCTCGACGCCAAGATCTTCCCCTGCATACAGAACCCGTGCTTTGCGGATCAGGCCTTTGGCGAGATCCTCCCAGATCCGCCAGTCCCGCTGTTCGTTGGCATCCGCCAGGGTGGATCTGGCAACCGGACCGCGGAACCCCAAGTGGTGGAGTGCCGAGGGCTTTGCATTGAGGCAGGTGACGATATCCCTCAACCCGTCGCGCCAAGTCAACTGAGCGAAGGCCATGCAGATGAACTGCTGTCGACACCCGAAATGCCGGACCCTCGAGTCGGCATTGTAACGCCGCACCAGACGGTCGAGCGTCTGGCGATGGACGAGATCGAGAACCTGGGACAGGACGAATCGGCCGGCATTCATGCGCGAAAAGCGTGCAAAACGCCCGCCGCGAATTCAAATCCGTCACATCGATTGCTCGTTGTAAGTTGCTCATCATGAATCGATGGCAAAATCACCAAAGCTCGTTAGCCGGACACCCCTGGTTCTGAATCCTTAAAGGCATTGGACTTCAGTCCGCCCGCCAATGATCCAGCCCCTCCCCAGCCGATGCCCATCGCGCAGCGCGCCACCCATCGACCTCGCCCCCGCATGCGGAATGAATTCCGCGCTCCCAGGGGCTGCCGCGGATGCGCCAGGCACTGGCAGCCGGGCGGCGGGACGCCACCCGCACGGCCGACGGCAGGACGCCGTCGCCACAGAGGCAGATCGATGGGTGACTGCATTGGCGATCGCCCGCGGCGTTGCGGGACGGGCGTCCGCCCAGCCCGCGTTGTGACCAACGCGGCTACGGGAGAGGAGCGCGCGGGGCTCTGGATCCGTGGCAAAAGACGTTAGACTTGCCGCGGGATCGCACAGGCCCCAGGATCGCGCCGGCCCTCGTGGCGACGGCATCCTGCCGTCGGCCGTCCGGCGGGCATCCTGCCCGCGGGTCATCAAAAATCGACAATCATCAATCAACAGTCATCAATCGTGACGGTTTTAGTCGAGCACGCCGGAGACATGACCTGACTCGTTGGAAAATCGAATGATGAGAATCCCGGCCACAGTGATCCTGGCCTTGGCTTTGGCTGGATGTTCCGACACCGTGCGAACGGAGTTCGAAAGCCTCGACGATGCCAAGCAGGCGAAGGCATTCGATCGGGGCTGGCTGCCGCCAGCGTTGCCGGATGGCGCGACGGAGATTGTCGAGGTGAACGACCTCGACAGCAACAGCGGTACCGGTTCATTTCGCTTTCCGCCGGACGCAATGCCCCAGTATCTTGAAACCATGGCCACCGAACACGGTGCGGTCGTTGTCAGGCATTCGTCCGGCATCACCATGGCGGTGAGCAATGCGGGCACGCATTGGAGGATCGAACTGGACCCGAAAAACCGCACTGGGGTTTACTCGGTGCAATGCCGATGACAGTAGCCGAACCAGGGCCTGCCGGCTACGTCGCTGACGCGCCGCCCCAGAGGCCGGGCGTTCGACCAGGGACGATGATGAAAAGGAAATGGAAAATCACAATGAACGGCCGGAACTTCCTGATGGCCATGGACGGCAAGCGCGGGAAGTACGGCTTCTACCAGACCTTCTTCCTCGAGGCCGACACGCCAGGTGACGCGGAACTGGCGGTTGTCGGACGGATGAGGAAGGATGAGGACCTCCGGGCGGTGACGCTCAATCCCGAGGATGACCCTCCCACGTTTCACGTCGACGACATCAGGGAACTCGCCAATTTCGACGGAATCGAGCGCATGGTTTCCGGAAGGGCCTTCTATTCCGAGGACGAATAAGGGCATCATCTCAGGCAGGCTCCGGCCCCGGCCGCCCAGCGGACGGCGCGCGGCACGAGGTCGTCGAGGCCGTCGGTTTGTTCCGGGTGGGGGCTGAAGCAGACGACGCGTCCCTGGCCGCAGGTTCCGGCGAAGATGGCGGGGGAATTGACCATGATCCCCTTGGGCGTGCCGTTCTTGGCCACCTCGGTGCGGAACAGGGCCAGGGGTTGGTAATCGGCGAGATCGGGGGCCTGGGCGGGTCCGACGATGGGGCCTTGGTGATAGAGGCAGTCGAAGCGGCCCGGCGGCCCGTCCAACAGGGCGCGGCCGGGCCCGGTGAGTTCGAGTTTCACCACCGCCCTGCCGCGGCGCCACTTGGGGGAGAGCGTTTTGGCGTCGATGATGCCCAAGCCCCACGTCGGGAACCCCCGGCACGCCAGGTAGGCGCCGGCGCAGATGCCCACGTAGCCGCCCCCGCGCTCGACCAGGCGCCGCACCTCGGCGCGCCCGTCGTTGCCGAGCGCCTTGCCTTGGGCGCTGCCGCTCCCGCCGGTGAAGACCACCGCATCGAACCGGCGCAGCGCGCCGGCGCGGATGTCCTCGGGACAGACGCGCACGGGGGCGAACCCGGCGCCGGCGCCGAGCCGGGCCGCCACCTTCGCGAGCCCGGCGCCGCCGTTGCCCGTCCCGTCGTAGAGGGCGACGCGGATCGGGGCGTCCGGCGCCGCTTGCGCGGGCTCGGGCGTCATCAGTTCCGGCGTGACCCGGGCGGGGTCGATCATTCCCAGGTCGAGGAGGGCGGCGCGCACGGCGATCCGATGCTGGCGCGCGCGCAGTGCCTGCGGGCCGGCTTTGGTCGTCGTCTCCACGATCAGCGAGCGGACGCCGAGCCCCTCCGCGGCCGCGCGCGCGAGGCTGCCCTTGGCGGGCTGACTGAGGGGCACGAAACGCCGTTCCGGATCGCCGAGCGCGGCGTTGAGCGCCTCCACCATCCGGACGCCCATCCGGCGCGCGTCGGCGGAACCCGACCGGATCACGCTGTTGCCCACGCGCCGTTGGTTGCGGACCCTGAAATCGACGCTTTCGTGCAGGTCGATCAGCCAGTCCGGCCGGGTCTCGCGGACCAGCGCCCAGAGCGAGCGGGCGAGTTGGTCGCCGGGATGCCCGGCGCCCGCGTCGGGCGGGAACGCGCGGTTGAGATCGAAGCGCTCCGCGCCCTCCTCGGCCGGCAGCGTGCGCGTGTTTGCGGCCAGGGCTGGGGCGTTGGCGCGGGGCACGACCACGATCCGGCCGCGGGTGACGGGCCAGTGCCGGATCTGGTCGGCGGCGGCGGCGCCGGCGGGTTCGTTCCCGTGCATGCCGCCCACGATCATGACCGTCGGGCCGTCGCGTCCCGAGGCGCTCTCGTGCCAGGGCGTCGCGGCGGCCGTGCCGGGCGCGGCGGCGGACGCGCATGCGCAGAGCAGGGCCGCGCCGCACACCGGGATCCGGGGGTTCGTCCTCATGCTGTGCCCGAGGGTGCCGGAGCGGTCTCCGGGTGTAAACCTGAATTCGGAAATGAGAACCGGGGATTGCGGGGATTACGTTGATTCAGAATGAGTTGGCAAGCGTGATGCCCACACCCAACGGATGACCGGAAGCTGGTTCGCAACCCTTTGATCATCCTCGAAATCCTCGTAATCCCCGGTTCCTGTTCCCGTTTCGCGGGCATTCGGGTCGGACCACGACAAGTCAATGAAACACAAGGTGTTGTGCGCAAATCGAGGCCGAGAAGAGAGCTTACAGGCCCCATTTCCCCCGCCGAATTGCCGGCCCAGGATCGGCACCGGACCACGCCCCGAGCGGAAACAGCAGTTGGCCATCCGGGCCCGAGGCCGCGAAGTGGCTGCCCGAGGCGATTCGTCCTCCTGAAACCCGCAGCGGATTACCGGTGCGGTTTGGGTGCCGAAAACCGCATTCCAAGTCCCACAAACAGCCGTTTCCTGGATGTAAGACACTGGTAGTCAACAGGCTATCTTGGTCCGACCCGAATCCTCAGAATCCTGGTCGGGCAGGGCGGGGATGGGGCGGGGGGGGGAGGGGATGGATCGGGGCCGCGGGGAACATGTTAGGCCTTCGGGCCCGGCGTGCCTGCGGTCAGGGGGCGGCGAGGAGTTCATCCACCCAGCGTGGGACTTCCCGGGTGGCGGGGCCGGGGAGGTGGGTTTCGAAGTGGGGTGAGATTGCGGTTTGGGCGGCGTTGAGTTCGACCGTGCGGGCGCCGGCGAGCTTGGCGAACGACACGAACCCGGCGGCCGGATAGACATGGCCGGAGGTGCCGATGGCGGCGAACACGGAGGCATGGAACAGGAGCGACTCGATGCGTTCCATCTCGTATGGGATTTCGCCGAACCACACGATGTCGGGCCGCATGCCGCCGGCCCGGCCGCAGGCGGGGCAAGGGGAGGTGGTGGCGAGGTCGGCGTCCCATGCGGTGGCGGCCCCGCAGCAGGTGCAGCGGGCCTTGCGCAACTCGCCGTGCATGTGGATCACGTCGGTGCAGCCGGCGCGCTCGTGGAGGTCGTCGACGTTCTGGGTGACGATGACGACCTTGCCGGGCCGGGGGTATTCGCGCTGCAGGCGCGCGAGGGCGAGGTGTGCGGCATTGGGCGAGGCGGAGCGCAGCGCGGCGCGCCGCAGGTTGTAGAACCGGTGCACCAGCACGGGGTCGCGCCGGAAGGCCTCGGGGTAGGCCACTTCCTCGACCCGGTGCCCCTCCCACAGTCCGTCCTTGTCGCGGAACGTCGGCAGCCCGGATTCCGCCGAGATCCCGGCACCAGTGAGGATGACGATCATCGGCGCGATGCTGGGCGGTCGGGCGGCGAAATCAAGGCCGGCCGCCGCACCGGGCGCGGATGGGTGCCCGCGGACCCGGTTTCACAGGTGCCTGGCGGGGGCGGCGGCCCTGCCGGGGGTGAGCAACTCCAGGTTGACACGGGCGGGCGGTTGTCCGTCAATCGACACGCCATGCGCCTGTTGCTCGTGCTCTGCTGCCTGTTGCCCGTTGCGGTGTGCGCCCAGGGGAAGAAGGGGGGGCGCGCGTGCCGGGTGGTGTTCCCCGAGGCCGGGGAGACCGCCCCCGAGCGGCTCCACCTCCACGACGGCACGACCTGCCGCGAGGTCGAGCTGCCGCGGCTCAACCTGTCGCGGGTCTATCAGCTGCCCGGCGGCGCGCTCACCCTCAGGCTGCTCGCCGCGCCGCCGGCGCAGGGCCGGCCCGCCGACGCCGCGGCGCCGTCCGCCACCGTGCCGGAAGCCACCGGCGACTTCTACCTGGTGGTCAGGCCCGACCCCTCCAACGAGGCGGTGCCGGTCCGGATCGAGGTCATCGACGCCGGGTGCTTGCGGCCGGGGCAGATGCTGTGGGTCAATCTAACAGACCACGGGGTCGAGGGGCGGGTGGGCAGCCTGGAGCTGGTGGTCAAGGCGGGCGCGACCGTCGTCCTTGGGGCGCCGGCGGCGGTGGCGGGGCCGTGTGCGGTCGAGTTGCGATTCCGGCCCGGGGGCACCGGGGCGCCGCGGTTCCTGTGCGAGTCGCAGTGGACCCACGATCCGGCGGTGCGGACGGTGCACTTCATCGTCAACGACCCTGGCAGCCGGGTGCCGCGGGTGCTCGGGTTTCCGGACCGCCGCGAGTGAGCGGCGGGTGGGCTTGCCGCCACGCCGGGGGGCGCCGGGGTTGGGGGCCGGTTGGATCCTGCGCGCGGCGGGCGCTGCGGTCAGGCGGGGTGGGCGGCGGTGGTGGGGCGGGTGGCGGCGAGGATCGGGCAGGCCGAGCGGACGAGCTGTTCGGTGGCATCCCAGCCGATGCACGGGTCGGTGATCGAGACGCCGCGCTTGAGGGCCTGCCTGGGCTGCGGGAAGGGCTGGTTGCCTTCGTGGAGGTTGCTTTCGACCATCAGGCCGATGATGGCCTGGTTGCCGGCGGCCACCTGCCGGAGGACCTCGGCGGCGACCAGCGGCTGGTTGGCGGGGTCCTTGTGGCTGTTGTCGTGGCTGCAGTCGACCATGATCGCCGGGGGCAGGCCGGCCTGGCGGAGGAGTTGGGCGGTGGAGGCGACGCAGGCGGGGTCGTAGTTGGGCCCGGTCCTGCCGCCGCGCAGGACGACGTGGCAGTTGGGGTTGCCGCGGGTGGTGACGGCGGCGGCGCGGCCGTGGCGGTCGACGCCGAGGAACGTCTGGCTCTTGCCGGCGGCGCGGATCGCGTTGATGGCGGTGGCGATCGAGCCGTCGGTGCCGTTCTTGAAGCCCAGCGGCATGGACAGGCCGGAGGCCATCTGCCGGTGGGTCTGGGATTCGGCCGTGCGGGCGCCGATGGCGGACCAGCAGATGAGGTCGGCGATGTATTGCGGGGTGATCGGGTCGAGCAGTTCGGTGGCGGTGGGCAGCCCGAGGTCGATCACGTCGCGCAGGAACGTGCGGGCGAGCCTGAGCCCGGCGGCGAGGTCGCAGGAATCGTCGAGGTGGGGATCCATGATGAGTCCCTTCCAACCGGTGGTGGTGCGCGGTTTCTCGAAATAGACGCGCATCACGAGCAGCATGTGGTCGCGGACCTCGCGGGCGAGGGCGGCGAGCCGGCGGGCGTAGTCGAGGCCGGCGTCGACGTCGTGGATCGAGCACGGGCCGACCACGACGAGCAGGCGCTGGTCGGCGCCGGAGATGATGCGGCGGATGTCGTCGCGGCTGCGGGCGACGAACGCGGCCTGTGCCGCGCGCTTCGGGATAGCGCCGATGAGTTCCAGCGGGCTGGGCAGCGGCCGCATCCGGAGGACGTTGATGTCGGTGACGGTTTCCACGGGCGATCGGGGCGAGACGGGGGCACGATGCCAAGCGCCGCCGCGGCGGTAAAGCGGCATGTCGCGGGCCGGGGCGGGGTGCTTGCGGCGGAGTGCTTGCGGCTTGCGGCGGTGGCGCGGCCCGCCGAGGATCGGCGCGATGAATCGCTCGTCGTGCGTGGTGCCAGCCTGGTGGGCGCCGGTTGCGGTGGTGCTGGCGGCGGGGTGCCCCGTGGCGGGGTTGGCGGCGGTTGACTTCCGGTTTTCCCCGCCCGCGTGGCAGACGGCGATCTGCCTGCCGGACGACCCGCACAAGTCGCTGGTCGACCGCGGCGGCGAGCTGTTGGACCACTATCAGCGGGGCGGCCGCGAGTTCGGCACCCGGGTGGGCGTGGAGGTGGTGGAGGGCGCCGCCTGGCTGGGGCAGGACCTCGTTTCGCCGCGGGTGCCGATCGTGCGGACGCGGCGCGGCGCGGCGGGGCTGGAGATCCTCGAGGAGGCGTTCGCGGTGACCGGCGGGCGCCAGGCCGGGGCGCACACCGACCTGATCCTGGTGCGGGTGGCCAACACCGGCGACGCACCGCGCACGCTGCACCCGCGGCTGGTGGTCGACACCAGGCTGCCGTTCGCGTTCGACGCGGCCGCGCGGGAGGTGCGGGTGGACGGGCGGGAGACGATCACCGCCTGGCCTGCGCCCACCGTGCTGGCCGACGAACAGGTGCCGCGCCGCGCGCTCCAGCTCGAGCCGCTCACGATCCCGGCGCGGGGAAGCGCGCGGTTGTTCGTGCGCTACAGCGGCGGCGGCGCGGCCGCCGGCGGGCCGGCCACCGTGGAGGAGGCGCTGGCCTGCCGCGCCCGGGCGGTCGACTTCTGGGAGCGGGCGCCGCTCCCCCACGGCCGGGTGCAGGTGCCCGACGCGAACGTGCAGGCGCTGTTGGACTCCTCGGTCCGCAACATCTGGCAGGCCCGCGAGATCAAGGACGGGCTGCCGGTGTTCCAAGTCGGGCCGACGTGCTACCGTGGGTTGTGGATCGTGGACGGCGCGTTCCTGCTGGAAGTGGCCACGATGCTCGGCGCCGGCGCCGAGGCGCGCAACGGGGTGGCCTACGAGCTGACCTTCCAACAGCCGGACGGCCGGATCGAGGTGATGCCGCACTACTGGAAGGAGAACGGGATCGTGCTGTGGACGTGCGTCCGCCACGCCCGGCTGACCCGCGACCGCGCGTGGCTCGCAGCGCTGTGGCCGCGCCTCGGGCGCGTCGCCGGGGCGATCCGGGAGCTGCGCCGGCAGACGCTTGCCAACGACTCGCCGGCGGACGACGGCCTGATGCCGGCGGGGTTCCCCGACGGGGGCATCGAGGGGGTGATCGACGAGCACACCAACACCTGTTGGAACCTCGCCGGCCTGCGGGCGTTCGTCGGGGCCGCGCGCTGGCTCGGCCGGGAGGAGGAGGCGGCGGAGTGGCAGCGGGAGTATGACGACTTCCTCGGCGCGTTCCGGCGCGCGGCGGCCCGCGACGCGCGGACCGACGCCCACGGCCACCGCTACCTGCCCGCGCGGATGGACGGCGGCGGCCTGCCGCAGCGCGGCCAGTGGGCGTTCTGCCACGCGGTCTATCCGGGGCAGGTGTTCGGGCGGGGCGACCCGCTGGTGGCGGGCACGCTGGCGATGCTGGAGGCCACCGAGCGCGAGGGCATGGTGCATGGCACCGGCTGGGACGCCAGCGGCATCTGGAACTACTTCGCCTCGTTCTACGGCCACGCGTGGCTGTGGCAGGGGCGCGGCGGGAAGGCCGCCGACGCGCTTGCCGCGTTTGCCAACCACGCCGCGCCGACGCTGGTGTGGCGCGAGGAGCAGTCGCTCCGCGGCGAGCCGTTCCGCAAGGTCGGCGACATGCCCCACAACTGGGCCAGCGCCGAGTTCATCCGGCTGGCGATCCACCTGCTGGCGCTCGAGCGCGGCAGCGAGCTGCACCTGTTGGAAGGCCTGCCGCGCGCGTGGGCCGCGCCCGGGGCGGCCACCCGCCTGACCGGCGTGGTCACCGAGTTCGGCCCGCTGACGATGGGGCTGGAGGTGTCCGCCGACGGCCGCAGCGCGGTCCTGCAGGTCGAGCCGCTCGCCGACCCGGCGTGCACCAGACTTGTCGTCCACACCGCCGTCTGGTCCGGCGCCGACCGGCCGCCGCTCGAACTGGACCCGGGTCGCGGCCACCAACTCACGCTGCCAGTCGGAGATGCCGGCGGCTCTTCGCGCGTGACAGGGCGGTCAGGGACTGGCAGCATCGGGCAGTGATCGGTGCGGCCGGAAACCGATTTCCCCTTGCGCGCCTGGCAGCCATCGATCGGCGCGGCGCGAACGGCAGCTCCATTCCGCTTCGCCAACGGCCCTGTGGAGCGCCCGATGCAGGCCCCCCGTGGGCGTCGGGAGCAAACCGGCAGCGCGCCTGAGTGCCTTGGTGATCGGACTGGTCCTGCTGGTGGCCGGCCATGCTGTCTACGGGCGGGTCGTGGCCGCGACCGTCCGCCCTGATCCCGACCGGGTCACGCCCGCCATCGGCCTCGCCGACGGGGTGGATTTCGTGCCCATGGCCACGTGGCGGGTTTATCTTGTCCAGTTGCTGAACATCGCCGGGTTGGGGCCGGTGTTCGGGCCGATCATGGGTGCGCTGTGGGGGCCGCAGGTGTTTCTGTGGGTCGTGTTGGGCTGCATTCTCGGCGGAGCGGTGCACGATTTCCTGATCGGGACGATCTTCCTGGCACGGCGGCGGAGTCGCTGGTGGCTGGGCTTTTTCCCTGCCGTGTTCATGACCGTGGTGACGACCACCTACATCTTGGTTGAGGACGTCGGATGCGGGTTGAGTCCACCCTTGGGAACGTGTCTCGGCCTGCTGGTCGGAGTGGCGACGGCGGTCTGGTTCCTGGTGAGGTTGCCGAGGCTGCCCGCCGAGCCGGACCCGCCAGTCATCACGACCCCTCCCTCCGAGGCAGAGCGATCGGGGGGGGGCGGTCGCATGCTGAGTGGGGCCGTCCCCCGCGGCCGGGTATGGCTGCGCTCCAGCCTGTGCCCGTCCGTGTCCGGCCGGGCTATGGGAAGCGCCGGACCAGGTCGAGCATTGGAGGGCAGGGCGCTGACCCTTCTACGCTCGCCGAGCTACAAAGGGCTGACTGCTGACTGATGGCCGCCAGTTTGGTAGCTGCCCCCGCTTTCCATCTCCCCGATTCCAATGCACCCCTCAGCCGACGGAACCGGATGTCTCCAGCTCGATGAGTCGCTTGATTTCCCGGGAGTATTGCATGGGGAAGCGCTGGACGAGGTCGCCGATGAACCCGTTCACGCTGAGGCTGCGTGCGGCGCCGTCGGTGAGTCCGCGCTGCCGAAGGTAGAAGATTTGTTCCTCGTCGAGGCGCGAAACGCTCGCCTCGTGCTGGGCGATGCTGCTGCGTCCCCGGACATGGATGGCGGGATACGTATACGTGCGGCTGGCGGCATCGAGCAGCAAGGCGTCGCATTCGGTGTGGTTGCGGCAGCCCGGTACGGTCGCCGGCATGTCCACCCAGCCTCGATAACCCGAACGGCCTTTCCCCATGCTCACGCTCTTGGAGGTGATCGTGCTCGAGGTGCGCGGCGCACGGTGGAACATCTTTGCGCCGGAATCGTGGTGCTGTCCGGTCCGGGCAACGGTGATCGATACTGCCTCCGCCGAGGCGCCCTCCCCCTCCAGCAAGGCGCAGGGGTATTTCATCGTGAGGCGTCCGCCGACGTTGCAGTCGATCCACTCCACCGCGGCCTCGGCGGCGAGCCTCGCGCGCAGGATTGCCAGGTTGAAGACGCTGGGCTGCCAGTTCTGCAACGCCACGTAGTTGAGCCGCGCACGCGCGCCGAGCACGAACTCTGCAACCGCGCAGTGCAACGCCGCCCCCGGCCGGGGCACTGAGGTGCAGCTCTCGAAGAAGGTCACCTCCGCGTCCTCGCCGGCGACGATGAGGGTGCGCCCGAACTGGCTGCTGCCGCCCCCTTGCAGGTGCATGAAGCACTTGAGCGGCGCGGTGACTTTCACTCCTGGCGGGACGTAGATGAACGACCCGCCGGAAAACACCGCGGAGTTGAGCTGGGTGAACAGGTTCTCGTCGCGCCCGATCACGGAGCCGAAGTGAGGCCGGAACAGCTCGCCATATTCCGTCAGGCCGCGGGTCGAATCGACGAAAACCACCCCGGCATGCTGCCACGTCTCGTGCAGGCTGTCATAGACCACTTCGCCGTCGATTTGCGCCTGCGCGCCGCCAAGGAACTCGCGTTCCTCGCGCGCCACGCCGAGCGTTTCGAGCACCCGGGTGGTGGCCGCGCTGCCGGCCGCTCCGTCCCGCCGTCGTGCGGGTGCCGGGGCCGAGTAGTAGCGCAGCGTGTCGAAGGGCAGTTCGGTTAATGCGGGCGGCGCCCAGCGGATCACCCGCTCCCTCCCGGCAAACGCCCGCAACGCGTCCAGCCGTTGTCTGCGCAGCCATGCCGGTTCGCCCTTGCAGCCCGAAAGAAACTCCACCGTGCCCGTGCCCAGGCCTACTCCGGCGTCGCGTTCAACCGCCAAGGCGCCGATGGCCGCGGTCGCGACAGGGTCGGCCAGCCCAAGTTCTTCGGTCTTGTCCTGGGGGATCATGTGCACACGTTTTTTTGGGTTTCCGCATCGCAGCCGAACCGCCGGAGCCCCGCCCGGTGCCCGGGCACGGTTTGCGGGGTTGGTGGACCCTGCATGTTGTGAGCATATTCCCACAACCACCCGCCGGCAACCGGTTTTGCCTGGAGTCACAGTGACGTTTGCAGGTGGGGAAGCCCTTCAAGGCCTTGTCAAAGGTCTGGACCGGGGTCGCCTTCGCCGCGGCGGCGGTGGCCGCGATCAGGTGGTCGGACAAGTCACCCTCTTCACCCGCGCGTTGCGGATCGCCGCGTCGACCGCGGCCGCCCCTTCGCAGGCGCAGCGCCGGTCATCGAGCACCGCCTGCAGGCCCGCCACGATTGCGCTTGACCCGCACCACGTTCTTTCCCTCACCATCGTCCACCCCGCGCGATTCAATTCACAGGCAGTCTCCTGCACCGCGGGCAACCACCACCGCCGATCCCATGAAGTCCACGGCCATCCTCCTTGCCCTCGGCTTGGCGCTCGTGCTGCCGGCCGGAGCCGGCAACCGGGACCCCTCCGGCCAGGCCAGGCCCAAGCGCAGCCCGCAACAGGTGTTCAAGAAGAAGGACCGGGACGGCGACGGCTTCCTGTCGAGGGCCGAGTTCACCGCCAGAACCAAGGACGCCGCCAAGGCCGAAGCCTCCTTCACCAGGAAGGACAAGAACTCCGACGGCAAGCTCTCGCTCGCCGAGTTTCGGGGCAAGCGCGGCGCGAAGGGCCAGGCCGACAAGCCGGGAAAGGGCCGCAAGAAGGCGAAGGCAGCCAATGCCAAGGCGGCGCGGAAAGCCAAGGCGGCCAGCAAGGCCAAGGCCCGCAGGCGCAACCGCTGATCCGCCGCCATGTCTGGCATCCTCCGCTCAGTTGCGCTCGCGGCATTCGCCGTTGCCGGTGCGCTCACCGCCGCCGAGCGGCCGAACATCGTCCTCATCTTCGCCGATGACCTCGGGCTCGACGGCGTCAGCTGCCATGGTTCCGACCAGCACCGGACGCCCGCCATCGACAAGCTGGCCACCGCGGGGATGCGCTTCGAGACGTGCTACGCGGCCCCCTTGTGCGGGCCGTCGCGCTGCCTGCTGATGACCGGCCGCTACGCCTTCCGCACCGGTGGCCTGACCAACCAGTCGTGGCGCCCCAACGGCCCCGGCGCCGTCGCCAGGGACGAGAACCCGGTTGCCAGGTTGCTCAAGCAAGCCGGTTACGCCACCGGCATGGCCGGCAAGTGGCGCCAGGTCGGCGAAACCCCGCGCGACTGGGGCTTCGACGAGTACCTCACGGACCCGACCGCCGGCGGCTGGTTCTGGCAGAACAAGCTGTTGAAGAACGGCAAGCAGATCACGACCCCTGCGGGCACCTATGCCCCGGACAAGGTCCACGAGTTCGCGATCGACTTCCTGCGTCGCCACAAGGACCGGGCGTTCTTCTTCTACTACGCGATGCATCACGTCCACGGCCCGATCCAACGGACGCCCGACAGCGCCGCGGACAGCACGTCGGCCGACGCCCTCTATCAAGACAACATCCACTACATGGACAAGCAGGTCGGCGCGGTGGCAGCCGAGCTCGACCGGCTCGGCCTGCGGGAAAAGACCCTTGTCATCTTCACCAGCGACAACGGCACCGCCCTGACCTTCCCGTCGACCGTCGGCGGTTGCATGCTCAACGGCAAGAAGGGGTCGATGCTCGAGGGCGGCTCACGCGTTCCGTTCATCGCGTGTTGGCCCGGCACCGTGCCTGCCGGCAAGGTCTGCAAGGACATCATCAGCCTTGTCGACGTCCATGCGACCTGCGTCGACCTCGCCGGGGCGAAGCCGCCGGGCGAGATGAAATTCGACGGCCGCAGCTTCGCGCCGCAACTGCGCGGCGAAGCCGGCGACCCGCGCGAATGGGCCTACGTGCAGCTCGGCAACAAGTGGTTCGTCCGCAACGCCGGCTTCAAGCTGGACCAAAGCGGCGGGCTGTTCGACATGAGCGACGCGCCGTTCTTCGAGAAGCCGGTGGCCGCCGACGCCGACACCGAGGCCAGCAGGGCCGCCCGCAAGCGCCTGACCGAAGTGCTCGCCGAACTCAACCCGGCCGCCGGCAAGTCTGACACCGGCGGCCGCGCCAGGGCCATGCCGGGTCGCAGGCGCAAGGCGCGCCAGCAACCATGACGTGCATTCGGCCGGGGATGCGACGCGTTGAGCGTGCGCCCGAATCGGCTGCCGCCGCCTCCCGCTGCAGGGGCATCAGGCACTTGAGCGGTGGGGCTTCACCCTTGGCGGGACGCAGCTGAGCGACCCGCCTGCGATGGGTCTCGTCCTCACCGTTGCGGCGGCAGGAACGACCAATTCATGGCGACGTGGGCGGGGAAGCAGCGGCCGGGGAACTCGTGGTGGAGGAACGCGACCGCCTCGTCGCCGGTGCAGTGGTTGGGGCCGAGCGAGCGGATGGCGTGGCGGCGCAGGGCGTGGGCGGTGGCCTGGAGGCGGGCGCGGCCGGCGTGCAGCAGGTGCATGCCGCCCATGACGACGGCGACCGGGCCGAGCCACGGGGCGACGAAGTCGAGCGTGTTGACCACGCCGGCGTGGGCGCAACCGAGCACGACGACGACGCCGTCGCGCACCGGGATGGCGAGCGCGAGGTCGTCGTCGATGGGGTCGGGGACGCGCAGTTCCTCGTCCAGATAGAATGCGCCCCCGGTGTCCTCGAAGCCCGTTAGCCGGGGGATCTGGCCGGTGGCGAAGACCCCGGGCACGACTTCGGCCCGTTCGGCGAGCCAGCGCAGGCGGGGCTGGATGGGCGCCAGCTTCTGCTCGTCGAGCAGGGGCGTGCTGATCCGGCGGGCGCGGCCCTCGGCGCCGCGGCTGTATTTTTCCCCGAGTGCCGCCGGGTGCAGCCACACCGGGCATTCGGGGGCCAGCGGGAGGACGTCGGGCAGGCCGCCGACGTGGTCGTAGTGGCCGTGGCTGAGGACGATGGCATCCGCGGTGGAGAGGTCGATCCCGAGGTGGCGCGCGTTGTGGGTGAGCGTCAGGCCCTGGCCGGTATCGAACAGCACGCGGCGGTCGCCGGTCTCGATCCACCACGCCAGTCCGTGTTCGCCGAGGACGCCGGCGCCGGCGGCGGTGTTCTCACAGACCAGGGTGATGCGGATCGGGTGGGGGGCCATGGGGGTGCCTGCCGGGGCGGGCTCAGCCGAGCTTGAACTTCGGGCACTGGCCGAGGAAGGCGGCGGGGTTGCGATAGATGAGGGCGTCGACCGCGTCGGCGTCGTGGCCGCGCTTGCGCATCTCGAGCGCGGCGTAGGGGACGGCGAGCGGGACGCTCACGCCCCAGTCGCAGGCGCCGTTCATCCACAGCCGCTCGGCGCCGCAGGTTTCCACGATGTCGATGGCGCGGGCCGGCGAGCACTTCGAGCCCGGATAGAGGGTCATCCCGGCCCAGAAGCCGGCGTCGAGCACCATCCTGACGGTGTGCTCCTCGACGTGGTCGATGATCACGCGCTCGGGGCGGATGCGGGGGTTGTTGCGCAGGGCGTCGATGCTCAGCCGGGTGCCCTTGAGCTTGTCCTCGAGGTGGGGGGTGTGCATCAGGATCAGCTGGTCGTGGCGGGCGGCGAGGTCGATGTGCATCTCTAGCACCTCGAGTTCGTTGCGGCTGTTCTTGTTGAGCCCGATCTCGCCGATGCCGAGCACGGTGGGGCGGTCGAGCAGGGGCGGGATCAGGGAGATGACCTCGCGTGCCAGCCCGACGTCCTCGGACTCCTTGGGGTTGATGCACAGCCAGCAGTAGTGCGGCACGCCGAACTTGGCGGCGCGCCGCGGCTCGTGGTCGGTCAGCTGGAGGAAGTAGTCGTGGAAACCAGCGGCCGAGCCGCGGTCGAAGCCGGCCCAGAAGGCGGGCTCGCACACTGCGGCGCAGCCCGAGGCGGCCATTGCGACGTAGTCGTCGGTGGTCCGGCTGACCATGTGGGCGTGGGGTTCGATGTAGCGCATGACGAGGGGCGGGGTGGGGGCTGGCGGGGTGCGGCGGCTCAGGCGGCGGGGGCGTCCGGCGGTCCGGGCCAGGCCCCGGAGGCGCCCTGGGTGGTGGCGGCCGGGATCGGTTCGGTGGTCGGGTCGCTGAAGGCGAGCAGGATGCGCCGGGCCGCGTCTGGTTCCGCCTTGCGCAACTCGTCGAGCGCGCCGTGGAACGCGCGCACGCGGAAGTCGTCCGGCCCGTCGCCGCGGGCCAGCCGGTCGAGGAAGGCGCCGATGTCGATCAGCTTGTGGCGCGCCTCGATGAAGTAGAGGTCGAGGATCTCCTTGCGTGTCATGGGTCGGTGGTGGTTATGAGACTGTGACCAGAACTACCCCCCGGCAAGGGGAAAAGGCGGGAATCGTCCGGGCGGCGGGGAAACGGGGTGGGGCGGGCGTTGCTGCTGGACAGGCGCGGCCGGGTGCGTTCAGCCTGCGTGCAGCCCACCGGCATGAGCGCCTCGAATCCATCCCCGTTGGCCAAGGCCCTGGCGAAGGTCTGCGCCGGCTGTCCGGTGTGCCGGCACGCGCGGCAGCGGCAGCGCGGCATCGTTTGCTGGCTGGTGAGCCGGGTCGGGGCGAGGCTGTGCCCGTTCTGCCGCGCCTACGAACGGGTGCACGGGCGCAAGGCGGACGGGTCATGCCCGGCGCCGGCCGGGGGCCCCGGGGCCCCGCCCGCGGGGTGAATCAGCGCTTCCAGCCCGCCTGAGCATGGACCTGCCTTTCGATTCATCCGCCGCGTTGCTCGCCCTCTACTGCGTGCTGGCGCTGCTGGCGGCGCTGGTTGGCGGGGCATTGCCGGGCTGGATGCGTTTGACGCACACCGGGCTGCAGGTGGCGATCAGCTTCGTCGGCGGCCTGATGCTCGGGCTGGCCCTGGTCGGGATGTTGCCGCACGCCCTGCACCACATGGAGTCGGCCGGGGAGGCCGGAGGCTGGCTGCTGGCGGGGTTTCTAACGATGTTCTTCCTGCAGCGGTTCGTGCCGTTCCACCACCACGACGTGGAGGAAGGCAGCCCGTTGGAGCCATGCGGGCACACGCACTCGCTGGCCGAGCGATCGGCGCGCCGGCTGGGTTGGTTGGGGGTGGCGCTGGGCCTCTCGATGCATTCGGTGTTCGACGGGCTGGCGATGGCCGCGGCGGTGGTGGCCGGCACGCAGGCGCAGGCCGGGGCGCTTGGCCTCGGGACGGCCCTGGCGGTGATCCTCCACAAGCCGTTCGGGGCGCTCGCCATCGGCACGCTGATGGTCGCGGAGCGGAGCGGCCGGACCACCCGGTGGCTGGTGAACATCGCCTTCGCGCTGGTGACGCCGCTGGGTGCGCTGCTGTTCTTCGCCGGCGCGGGTCACCTCGCGCATGGGCATCCCGCCTGGCTGGGTGCCACGCTGGCATTCTGTGCGGGCACCTTCCTGTGCATCGCCGGGGCGGACTTGTTGCCGGAGCTGCAGTTCCACTCGCACGACCGCGTGAAGCTCTCGGTCGCGTTGCTGGCCGGGATCGCGGTGGCGCTGCTGATCGGGCGCTTCGGGCATCCGGACGAGGCGCCCCACCCGCACCCGGGCGGCCATGCGCACGGCGAGGATCAGGCCGGGCAGGCGGGCTGGCACGGCGCTGAGCGGTCGCGCCATGCGGGGGAACGCCTGGCCACCAGGGCGCCGACCGGGGCCCCGACGTGGGAAGCCACCAGCGGGCACTTGGCGGTGAACAGGAAGAACACCGGCGCCGCGACACCCGCGAGCGTCTCGTAGTTTCCCTGGCCCTTGGAGATGACGAGGTCGGCGGTCCGGAAGCGTTCGCGGAACGCCTCGGAGCAATCCTCCAGCAGGGTCCCCGGGACGTCGGAGCCGTTGTCGATCACCGGGACCAGCCCGGTGATGCCCGCCAGCGCGGCGTCCGCGGCCAGGGCGTCGTTGAGCACCGGGCGGCCGCGCACCGCGAGCGTGACCCTGGCGTGCGGCAGGGCTTCTATCAGGAGGCGGTCGAACACGATCTCGCCCGCGTTGTCGGCCAGGTAGAGGATGCTCGCGGCCTGCCCGGCGGCTTGGAACAGGTCCTGCGGGTCGCCGGCCAGCGGCCGGCTCCACAGGCCGGAGAACAGGCGCGGCAGCTCCTCGGGCTCGATCCGGTCCTGCGCGCCGCAGTCCAACAGGTTGCCGGCCACGGCGAGGCGGACGACCGCCGCGCGCGGGTCGGGCGCGGCGGCGATCCACTGCCTGCAGCGGGGCAGCAACCCGCTGGCGAGGCGGTTCATGTGCTGCTTGACCGAGAGGTAGGGGTCGGCGACGCCGGTGTGCGCGCGGATGGCGCGATGCAGGTGCCGGGCGAGCCGCGGCGGGCTGCAGGCCAGGTCGGCGGCGGCCAGCCCGCGCGTCACCGCGGCGAGGATCGCCGCCTGCCGGGCCGGGTCATCGACCGACAGGGCGATCGCCTCGGCGGCCTGCCTGGCGAGGCAGGGGAGGCAGTCGCGCGAGGCGTGCAGCGGCGTGCAGGCCCCGGGCGCCGGTTGCCGGCCGGGCGCCGCCACCCCTCCCTCGTCCGCGCCCGCGAGCGTCATGGTTGCGGGCGTATGACCGAAACCGGCCGCCGGCAAGCGGAAAGGCGCCGGAACGGGTGGCGCCGGCCGGCCAGTCAGCGGCGGGTGACGCGGCGGGCCGCCGGGCGCGGCTCCCTGCGGGCCTGCGTGCGGGTTGGCTTGGCGGCGGCGAGCTGGACGGTGCCGCCCTCGATGCGCACCGCCATGCCGTCGGCCAGGCAGGTGGCCACCGCCTGGCGGGCGCGGGCGAGGATGCGGCTGAAGGTCTGGCGCGAGATCCCCATCCGGCGGGCCGCCTCCGCCTGCGGCAGCGAGTCGCGGTCCGCCAGCCGCAGCGCTTCCAGCTGGTCGAGGGACAGGACCCGCTCCTCGAGGTCGCGCAGCGGAATGCCGGCAGGCTTGAAGAACACCACGCTCGGCAGCGTGGCAATCCGGCGCGGGCAACACGGACGGGCCATGCGGGCATCCTACATGCGCGGCGCGCCGCGCCGCAAGCCGGATGCGGGTGAGGTCGGCGCTGCCGGCGAAAAGGGGCTTGACCGGCCAGATTATGGGCATACGCTCACAACCACCATGAAGATCGCCATACCCCTGAGCGCCGGGCGCCTGTCCGGGCATTTCGGCCACTGCGAGCAGTTCGCGTTGATCGACGCCGATCCCGGGTCCGGGCGGATCACCGGTGGGAGCCGGGTGGTGCCGCCGCCGCACGAGCCGGGGCTGCTGCCGCGCTGGCTGCACGGGCTGGGGGTCGAGGCGATCATTGCCGCCGGGATGGGGCGCCGGGCGCTCGAGTTGTTCACGGAGCACGGGATCTCGGTGCGCGCCGCCGCCGCGGGCGCCGCGCCGGAGGAACTGGCGCTGGCGCTGTTGGACGGCACGCTGGGCGATGCGGAGCCGACCTGCGGCCACGGCCGCGGGGAGGGTCATCATCACGGTCATCATCACGGTTGTCACCACCACCCCGGCGAGGAGCACTGACGATGAAGCTGGCGATTTCACTCACGGGCACGGAACCGGACGCGGCGGTCGACCCGCACTTTGGCCGGGCGCGCTGCTTCCGGATCGTGGACACCGAGACCGGGGAACGGAGTCTGTGGGACAACGCCGCGGCGGCGGAGGCCGCCCACGGGGCGGGCACCCGGACCGCCCAGGCGCTGGCCGGACTGGGGGTCCGGGCCGTTCTAACGGGCCATGTCGGCCCGAAGGCGTGGTCGGTGCTGGAGGCGGCGGGGATCCGGGTCTATCAGGCGGGCGCCGGCGGGCAGGAGGAGGTGATCCGGTCGTTCCTCGGCGGGCGGCTGCAGCCGCTGGGCGGTGGGGGAGGGGGCGCGGGTTCCGGGATCCACGGTGCGTGATGCGTGCGAGGATCGCGATTGCCAGCGGCAAGGGCGGCACCGGCAAGACCACCGTGGCGGTCAACCTGGCGGTGACGCTCGCGCGTCACGGGCACGCGGTGGCGTATGTGGATTGCGACGTCGAGGCGCCGAACGGCCACCTGTTCCTGCGCCCGGCAGTGACCTGGGAGACCGCGGTTGGCAGGCTGGTGCCGCGGGTCGACCATGACCGGTGCCTGCTGTGCGGCGAGTGTGCCCGCAGCTGCCGGTTCAACGCGATCGTGTGCCTGCCCGGGCGGGTGCTGGTGTATGACGACCTGTGCCACAGTTGTGGCGGCTGCGTGCTCGCCTGCCCGCGCGGCGCGATCACCGAGGTGTCCCGGCCGCTGGGAGTGGTGAAGACCGGTGCCGCCGGCGCGGTGCGGTTCGTTTCCGGCACCCTCGGAGTGGGGGAGGCCACCAGCCCGCCGGTCATCCGCGCCGCGAAGGCGGCGGCGCCTGCCGGCGAGTGGACGATCCTGGACTGCCCGCCCGGCACCGCGTGCCCGATGATCGAGGCGGTGCGCGACTGCGATTTCGTGCTGCTGGTCACCGAGCCGACGCCGTTCGGCCTGCACGACCTGCGATCGGCGCTGGAGGTGACCGACGCGCTGGGGCTGCGCCGCGGGGTGGTCATCAACCGTTCCGGGCACGGGACCGGCGAGACCCGCGCGCTGTGCCGCAGCCGGGGCGTTCCGATCCTCGCCGAGATCCCGGACTCGCCGGTCGTGGCCCGCGCCTGCGCCCGCGGCGAACTGGCCGTCGATTCCGTGCCCCCCCTCCAGCCGGTGTTCGACCACCTCCGGCGTGGGTTGTTAGAAGCGGTCGGGGCGGGGGGCCGGCCGCCGAGGGCCTGCGAAGTGCCATGAGCTGGGGCGATGCGACCTGTGAGCTGGCGGTGCTCAGCGGCAAGGGGGGTACCGGCAAGACCTCGGTGACGGCCTCGCTGGCGGCGTTGGCCGGGCAGGTGGTGGTGGCGGACTGCGACGTGGAGGCGTCCAACCTGCCGCTGGTCCTGGATCCGCGGCTGCGCCGCAGCGAGGCGTTCAGCGCCGGCCTGCGGGCGCGCATCAATCCCGACCGCTGTGTCGCCTGCGGCCGGTGTGCGGAGGTGTGCCGCTTCGAGGCGATCCTCGGCGACGGGCCGGGCAACGAACTGGCGCCGCGCACCTACAGGGTAGATCCGGCGGCCTGCGAAGGGTGCGGGGTCTGCCACGATCACTGCCCCGCACGCGCGATCGAGCTGCTTGCCAACGAGAGCGGGGAGTGGATGGTTTCGGACACCCGGTTCGGCCCGCTGGTCCACGCCCGGTTGCATCCCGGCCAGGGAAACACGGGCAAGCTCGTCTCGCTGGTGCGCCGGCAGGCGCGGCTCGTCGCCGGTGACGCGGGACGCAGGCTGATCCTGCTCGACGGCCCGCCGGGCATCGGTTGCCCGGCGATTGCCTGCCTGACGGGCGTCACGCGGGTGCTGGCGGTCACCGAGCCGACGCCCTCCGGCGAGCACGACCTGGAGCGGCTGCTCGCGCTGGCGCGGCACTTCGAGGTGCCGGCATCCGTGTGCATCAACAAGCACGACCTGAACCCGGAACTGACCGCGCGGATCGAGCGGCGGGCCGCGGCACTCGGTGCTCCGGTCGCCGGCCGGATCCCCCATGACCCGGCGGTCACCGCCGCCCAGCGCCGCGGGCGGCCGGTGGTGGAACACGGCCCCGGGCCGGCCGCCGCCGCGCTCGCGGGCCTGTGGCGGCTGTTAGAAGGGGGGCTCGGGGCGGGGCCGGCTCCGGGGGGCGGGTGCGGCGGTGCTCCGGGGGCGGGTGCGGCGGTGCCACGGGGGAAAGGAGCGGGGTGATTGAATGTCAAGCCAGCCGGGCCGGCACGCCGGGGTTGCCGGGGGCGTGGAATTGCGCTACGGGTGCGGTGGTCGCGCACTGCCCCGGTGCGACCCTGGCGCGAAAGCAGACCGGGCAGGTTGGCGCCGCAGCGATCCGGGGCGGGCGGCCCGCGATCTTCCCCAAACCAACACCACAAGATGAGCAAGCAGAAACTGATTGACGGACTCAACGAAGACCTGGCGGCCGAACTCGGAACCGTCATCCGCTACGCCTACCAGGCCGCGAAGTGCGAGGGCCTTGCGGCCGCGGCGCTGCGCAAGCTGCTGGCCAGCGAGGCGGAGGACGAACTGGGCCACGCCACCTACCTGATGGACGTGATCGCGGACCTCGGCGGCGAGCCGACGACCACCCCGCGCCCGTTCGACAAGCCGCAGGACATCAAGGGCATGATCGAGCTGAACGTCAGGATGGAGGCCGAGGACGTCGAGAACTACCTCGCGCACGCGGCGCTGGCGGAAGAGCTCGGGCTGGCGGACGTCAAGATGAAGCTCGAGGAGATGGCGGCCGACGAGGCGGGCCACGGCCGCGAGCTGCGGCGGCTGCTCAAGGGCCTGTGACGCGGGCGGGGCGATTGGTGCGAGAAGCCGCGGCGGCGGCACGTAAGGCGAGACGCAGGAACATCATGAAAGCGAACAATGAATTGACCATCCGCGCCGCGGGCCTGTTGTTGCCGGCGGCACTGGCGTTTGGCGGGCTGACCGTGGGGGTGCAGGGGCAGGGCGGGGGCAAGACGCCCCCGGAGCTGTCCCCGGCGGCCCTCCAGCAGATCGAGGCGGCGGTTCCCGCCGCGGCCACGGCCAAGCCCCGGCGGCCGCGCCGGGTCCTCGTGTTCTGGCGCTGCGAGGGGTTCTTCCACGGGGAGGGCATCTCCGGCGGCAACCACGCGCTGGCGACGATGGGCCGCAAGACCGGCGCCTTCACTGCAGACTTCAGCGACGACTACGGCGTGTTCGTGCCGGACAAGCTGGCCAAGTATGACGCCGTGGTGTTCAACAACTCGACCCAGCTGAAGATGCCCGAGGCGGGCCGCAAGGCGCTGTTGGACTTCGTGCGCGGCGGCAAGGGGCTGGCGGGGATCCACGCCGCCACCGACTCGTTCAACGACTGGCCGGAAGGGGCCGCGATGCTCGGCGGGCTGTTCGACGGCCACCCGTGGGGGGCCGGCGGCACGTGGGCGTTCAAGCTGGAGGAGCCGGACCACCCGCTGAACCGGGCCTGGGGCGGCAAGGGGTTCAAGCTGCGCGACGAGATCTATCAGTTCAAGGCGCCGTACACCCGGGCCGACCGGCGGGTGCTGGTCGGCCTCGACCGGTCCGACGCCGCGACCGGCGCGGTGAAGGACGGGATCAACCGCGACGACGGCGACTTCGCGGTGGCGTGGATCCGGGCCGAGGGGCGCGGGCGCGTCTTCTACTGCAGCCTCGGGCACGCGGAGAACGTGTTCCAGGACGCCAAGGTGGTGGGGTTCTACCTCGACGGGATGCAGTACGCGCTGGGCGACCTGCCGGCCGACGCGAAGCCGCTCAAGCGCTAGGGCGGGGCGCCGTGCCGGCCTGGCGCGCTGCCCCCCGGAGGGGCCGGCGTGCGGGCCGCTGGAGGCTGCCGCGGGGGGGCGACCCACCGCGGCAGCGGACGCATCATCCTGGATTCGGAGATGAAAACCACGGATTGCCCGGATTGCACGGGTGTTGAATGAGTTGCGATGGATGGCGGATTCATCCGGCAGGTGAACAGGCGAGGGGAACCAAGCCGCTCCGAAATCCGCGTAACCCGCGCAATCCGTGGTCCGGCATTGTCCTTTTTAGGATCATGTGCTCCGGCCGGCCGGCCCGGGGCACTTTGCCATGTCCGTGAAAACCCCGCGTTCCAGCCCGCCGGGCGGCCGGCAAGGCAAGGCCGGCGTGCCGGCCGGGCGCGGGTGGTGGTGGGCGGCCGGCCAGGTGGTGCTGATGGGGGTGGTGGCCGCGGCCGGGTGGCTCCTGCCGGGGGAACGGGCGGCGGCGTGGGCGGGATGGCCGGCTGTGGTCGCGGGGGCGTTGGGGCTGGCCGGGGCGGTCGTCGGGGTCGCCGGGGCGGCGGGCCTGCGGGGTGGCCGGACGATCTTCCCCGAGCCGCCGGAGGGGGCCGGGCTGGTCGAGACGGGGATCTATCGGCACATCCGGCACCCGCTCTACCTGAGCCTGATCCTGCTGGCGCTGGCGTGGGGGTGCTGGCGCCACAGCCCGTGGTGCCTGCTGGCCGGGGCGGTGCTGGCGGGCTTCCTCGACCTCAAGGCGACGGCCGAGGAACGCCGGCTGTGCCGGCGCTTTGCGGCCTACCCGGCCTATCAGGAGCGGACGTGGCGGTTCTTGCCCGGGCTGTGGTGAGCGCCCGTCTTGCCCGCCGGTTTCCCGGTCGGCACGGGTGGCAGCATTTCCCAGGCAGGCTTTGAGCGCCGCCCGCGGCGGTTGGCTCACGGGGTGAAGACCTCGGTGCGCGAGCCGTGGTCGGGGTGGGACGCGAGCAGGGCGAGGCGCCTGACTTGGGCGGGGTCGAGGGCGGTGTGGGCGAGGTAGTCGAACTTGCCGCGCAGGTCGGTGTAGCCGTCCTTGTAGAAGGTCGTCTCGCCGTCGGCCATCTCGGCGTAGAGCTTGACGTAGCAGCGCGGGAGCGGGGCGCCGGTGGCGGTGGCGACGACCTGCACGAGGTGTTCGGCGGGCAGGCGGCGCAGCTCGAGTTCGCGGCTGGCGAGGATGCGGACGGTGCGCAGCGTGCCGGCGTCGGCGGTGACCAGCACGTTGCCGCGGCGGAACGCGGGCGGCAGCTCGACGCGGGTGGTGGCGGCGGCCGGGTCCAGCGGGACGTCGATCACGTGGTTCGGGCGGACCGCGGCGTGCTGGCCGCCGTGCTGGTCGAGGAACGGGTCGTTCGAGAACAGCTGCTCGAGGTCGACGCCGTGGAGGCGCAGGGTGGCGCGGTCCAACAGCCGGTGGGTGAGCACCAGCGAGCCGTCCGGCGCGGGGGCGAGGTCGAGCTGCGGGGCGACCTGGCCGGGGGCGGCGGCGGGTCCCGGCTGCGGGTTGGCGGCGGCGGCGATCTCGTCGGCCTGGGCGATCACCGCGGCGAAGCGCTCGCGCCACAGGGCGAGCGGGTGGCCGGCGTGGCGGGCGGCGACGGCGCGCGCCTCGGCCGGCTGCGACTGATAGAACAGGGCGTGGCAGTGGAGGTAGTCGTAGACCAGGCGGCCGCCGAGCGCGGCCGGGTCGATCGTGGCGAAGCGCGCGAGCGCCTCCCCGACGCGGTCCTGGAGGAGCAGGAACCAGGTGAGCACCAGCTGGTCGTCGGGGCCGGGCGCGGGTTTCCACGCGAGCAGGTCCAACAGCTGCCCGTAGCGGGCGCGGGCCTCGTCGTGGGTGAGCCGCGGGTGGTCGGCGAAGCGGTGGCTGCGCGGGTTGACCAGCGGGTCGAACTCGTACGTTTCCCAGCCGAGGTGGACGGTCGGGCGGACGTCCAGCAGCGGGCTCTCGAGCCAGCCGCCGACCTGGCCGACGGCGGCCGAGTTCTCGAGGTAGTCGCGGACGGCGGGCAGGTCGTTGTGGTGGAAGCCGTAGGCGAAGACCGCGGGGTCGAAGTGGAGGCGCTCGCGGAGGATCGCGGTGGCGGCGAGGAAGAACGCGCGGTCGCGCAGGCGCCAGCACAGCAGCGTCAGGTCCATGGCGTGCAGGTTGTCGGCGCGCAGGCGGGCGAGCACCTCCTCGGGCGCGCCGTCGCGGGCGGCGGCGGGCCATGATTGGCGGTCGTCGCCGGCGGGCGCGGCGGCGACCTCGAGGGTGCGTGGCGCGGCGTGGGCGAGCACGGTGGCGTCCTCGCCGACGTGGAGCGGATAGACGGGGAAGCTGCCGGCGGCGGGGAAGTAGAAGGCGGCCTCGAGCGAGAGCACGGCGTAGGGGTCGATCTCGCGGGTGTCGGCGAGGGTGGCGGGGTGGCCGGCCAGGGGGATGGCGCCGCCGGGGACCTGGGCGAGCAGGTCGATGCGGCGGCCGGCGCCGGCCGGGTTGGTGACGACCAGCGAGGTGGCGTAGGGGACGCCGGCGAGGAAGGGGCCCTCGACCGCGTGCTCGACCTTGCGGCCGGCGACGGTGCGGAAGCGGTCGTCGAGGCGGTGGAACCCCTGGCGCACCAGCAGCGGCGGGTCGGCCGCCACGCCGTCGGCCTCGCGGGTGTCCCGGAAGAACAGCAGCAGCGGCTCCTTGGCCCGGACCCGCAGGCGGGCGCCATCGACCTCCGCCTCGGGCTGCGGGGCCTCGAACGGCAGGTCCAACAGGGCGAGGCAGAGCAGCGCCTCGTTGGGCGAGCGGGTGCACGCGTTGAAGTGGGGCGAGAGGAAGCGGCCGGCGCCGTCCCACGCCGCGAGGTCGAGCCAGAAGCGCCCGAGCGGCACCAGCTCCTCGCCGGTCGAACCACTATGATCATAGTAGTTGTGCTCGCGCCACAGGCGGGTGCGGTGGGGGGGCGGGGCGGGGCGGCGCGGCGCGGGGCGGGCGGCCGGGTTCGGCAGCTCGGGCGGCGCGGAGAAGGGGTCCATCGCGGGCTCGTCGCCGTCTTCCTCCTCCTCCGGTTCCTCGCCGCCCGCGGTGGCGGTGGCCTCGCCGCCGGCGGTGAAGCCTGGGGCGGCGGGTGGCCCGGCGTCGCGGGCGGGCGTCGAGGCGCAGCACGCCTCGGTGAGCGCCTCGACGAGGTCGATGTTGGAGGGGGTGTTGCGGACGACCAGCGTGCCGGCGGCGGCGTCGTAGCTGGCGGAGGCGCCCTCGGGGAAGGGGACGCCCACTTCCCTCAGCAGTTCCGCGGCGGGGCGGGGGCGCGGGGGCGGCTGGTCCGCGGGCGCGGCGGCGAAGGGGTCTTCCGCCGCGTCGCCGCCGGCGTCCGTTAGGGAGGCGATGAAGTCGGGCGGCACTTGGAAGGTGCGGGTGAGCAGGTCCTCGCTGGTCTCGGTGGCGGCGCCGTCGGCCGGGGTTGCCAGTTCCCAGGCGGCGTCGACCTCTGCGAGCAGCCTGGCGCGGGTTTGGTCGTAGGCGGCGCGGTAAAAGTCGCCCGTGGCGGCGGCGGCGCGGTCGGGCGCGGTGGCCGCGTGCGCGGCGAGGTCGGCGCCGTGGAGGGTCTGGGTGAAGAGCAGGGTTTCCGCGGCGGGGGCGGGGGCCTCGAGTTCCCAGCGCTGTTGGAGGTCGGCGAGCACGCGGGGGCGGGCCTCGGGCAGCGCCTGGGCGAGGAGCGCCTTCTCGGCGGCGTTGAGGCGCGCCCACGCGAACGGGCGGAGCCAGGGGGAAAGGTCGCGTGCCAACAGGTATTGGTCAACGAACTGCGGCTCGCGCTTCTCGGCCAGCGCCGGCTTGACGTGCTTGGCGAAGAACTCCGGGTCCTTGCGCGCGACGAACAGGTGCAGTTCGTGGCAGGCGTGGGAGCCCAGCAGCGCGAGCTTGCGCTGCTCGTCGAGCCGCGGCCAGTCCGGCAGGAAGGAGAAGTCCGCCAGGCGGGGGTCGAGGGTGGCGCCGAGGAACCACGCGTGGACCTCGCGCAGGGTGGTGAACGCGCGCCACTCGGCGTCGAGGACGTTTTCCACGGCGGCCTCGGCGCCGGCGGCGAGCACCGCGGCGCGGCGGGTGCCGACGAAGTGCTTGGCGGGGTCGAGCGGGCGGGCGAGGCGGCGGTCGCGCAGCTGCGGGGCGGCGGCGGGCAGCGGGACGGCGGCGTGGGCGTGGCGGCCGGCGTCGGTGGCGAGCACGCTGACGAGCCGGCAGCCGGCGAAGTCGGCCAGCGGGACGCGCAGCGAGCCGTCGGCGGCGGGCGTCAGGTCGTAGCGGACGACCGGGGCCTGGGCGAGGAAGTCGATCGAGGGGAACGACTCGTCGGCGTCGTCGGCGGGCGGTTCCGGGGCGCCCGGGCGGGGCGCCGGGGCGCGGCGGGAGGCGTCGCGGCCGGTGGCCTCCTCGCCGGGCAGTGGCGGGAGCACGGCGCCCTCGACCTCGGTGGTGGTGAAGCGGTTGACGAGCAGTCCCGGGCGGGGGAGGAGCGAGCCGGGGAAGGTGGCGGCGCTGCGGCGCTCGAGGATGTAGCGGGTTTCCTCGTCGAGGACGCGGCCGGTCTGATAGGCCGAGGAGGTGAAGCCGGGGACCAGCGTGGGCGCGGGCGGCGGCGGGAAGCCGCCGAGGTGTCCGGCGGCCGGCCACTCCGGGGCGAACGCGGTGCCGACCAGGGTGACGCGGGTCTGCGGGCCGTGGCCGGCGAGCTGGACGAGCAGCGCCTCGCCGTCGGCGGCGGCGCGCGTGATCCGCGGCAGGGCCGGGTGCAGGCGGGGCAGGATGCGGGCGGGCGCCACCAGCAGGCCGTCGCGCTCGACCCCGGCGGAGACCTCGATCCGGCACCGGCCGCCGGGGACCTCCAACTGATAGGAACCGGGCGGCAGGGGGTCGACCGTTAGTTGTCCCCCGGCCAGCGCCAGCCTGGCGGAGTGGTCGCGCAGCGGCAGCGCGGGCGGGCCGCGGAACTCGAGCAGCGCGAAGCGCGCGGGGTCGAGCGCGGCGGCCGGGAGCGGCAGGGCCAGCGTCAGTTTTTCGTCGGCGGCGAGGTGGAGGAGGCTCGGGAGCGGGGCGTGGTGCAGGAGGGCTGCGGGGTGGCAGGTGGCCGGTTCGAGCCAGTCGGCGGCGGTGGTGACCTCGGAGACGTCGGGCAGCGGGCCGAGGTCGATGCGGCCGTCGGCGTCGGTGCGCAGCCGCAGCTCGAGCGGGTGGTCGAAGTCGCGGTGGCGGAAGCGCAGCGGCACGGTGCGGCCGGCGACCGGCTCGCCGTTGCGGCCGCGCACCTCCAACAGGTGGCCGCCGGGGACGGGGGTGAAGAAGGCGGCGGCGATGCGCGGGGTGTCGAAGATGCCGTTGATCCGGAGCGTGCGTTGGGCGGACAGCTCGAGCGGCCGGGCGTCGGCCCGCACCTCGACGCGGCCGGTGAGCCGGAACGTCAGCGAGCGCGCGTCGGCGGGGACGTGGAACGGGGCGGTGAACGGGCCGGAGGGCTCCACCCCGGCGGCGATGACGCGCTCGACGGTCGCCCCGCCCAGCAGCCCGGCGGTCAGGGTCAGGGTCGGCTGTTGGAGAAGCTCGAGCGGAACCGGCTGGCCGTGCCTGGTCAGCCGCGGCTCGACCCGCACGACGGCGTCGCGGCCGGCGGCCAGCGACTCGCGGTCGACGTGGAAGCGGGCGTCGAGCGCGAGGTCGTCGGGCCGCAGCGGGCCGAGCGCGAGCGGCACGGCCAGCCCGGGCGCCTCGGGCGTGGCGCCCGGGGCGCGGACGACGGCGGTGCGGCGGGCGGCCAGCTCGGCCTCGGGCACGACGATGCGGCCCCCGTCATCGGCGGTTAGAACGCGCGCGCCGAGGGTGACGGTGGCGTCGCGGAGCAGGGCGCCGGATTCGTCGAAGACGCGGACCAGGGCGCCGTCGGCGGCGGGGGTGGCGTGGGGGACGAGGCGGCCCTTGCGGACGAGGGCGCGGGAGGCGACGCCGCGGGCGATGAACTCGACGACCCATGCGCCGCGGCCCGCGAGCTCGGGCAGGTCGATCGCCTCGCGGTGGCGGGCGAGCGGCGGCTGGGGGAAGCGCAGCGTGCGCTCGGCGTGGGGGACGAGGCCGTCGAGGTCGAGGTCGGGCGGCGGTTCGGCGCCGTGGGCGGCGACGTAGGCGGGCAGGTCGAGCTCGTGGATGCGGACGAGGAGTTCCGGGGTGTGCTTGAGGTCGAGGGTGAGCTGGACCGGGGCGTCGGGCGCGAAGAACCGCGGCTGGCCGGGGGCGAAGTCGATCCGGGTTTCCTGTTGGAGGGAGGCGAACGCGGCGGGGTCGAGCCGGGCGCCCCACGCGGCCGGGTCGGCGCCGGCCAGCAGGCGGGCGCGGGCGTGGATGCGGGCGAGCGCGTCGTCGGGCAGGTAGGGCGCGAACTCCGCGGCGGAGTCGGCGCCGGCGAGGAAGTGGTCGAGCAGCGCGTCGATCAGCGGCGCGTCGTCGCCGATCGCCGGGCAGCCGGTCAGCTCGGTGAAGTCGGCGTCGGCCTCGACGTTCCACGCGGGGTCGGCGGGGCGGGCCTCGCGCAGCAGCGGGTGGCGGTGGCGCGGCAGCGCGAGGTAGGCGAGGAAGTCGTCGCGGGGGAACTGGCCGAGGTCGCGCTGGAGGCGGAGGTGGTGGTGGAGGATGTGGGCCTTGAGCGAGTTGAAGGCGGGGGGCAGGCCGGCGGCGAGGTCGCGGCAGCGGGCGAGGTGGGCGGCGTGGGCCGCCGGGTCGAGCGCGAAGTCGGTCTCCGGGCCGGGGTGCAGCTTGCGGAGGTGAAGGTGGACGAAGGCCTCCGAGGTGGCGAGTTCGGGCCGCAGCCGGAGCAGCTCGGCGAGCTGCGCGGCACTCAGGAGCCGGTGGACCCGGTGCCCGCCGAAGGGTTCCGCGCCGCGTTCTGATAGGCCCGTGGCGACCAGCGGGACGACCGCCGGGTGGTGGGCGAAGTCGAGTTTTTCCAACAGCCAGCGGCGCTGTTCGGCGGTGAGGTCCGCGGGGTCGGCGAGGTCGGCGAGCAGGCGGGGGGTGGAGGCTTCGCGCCACGGTTCGCCGTGGGTGCGGCGGCCGGCGTCGGCCTCGAAGGCGGCGGCGGAGATGAGCTGCGGGTCGAGGCGGGAGGGGAGGGCCTCCTCGGAGCGGGCGTCGGGGCGGGCGTGGTCGAACTTGAGGTCGAGCATCCCGGCGAGTTCGGCGAGCGCGGTTTCCGGCTGGTGCCGGTAGCGGAGGATGGCGGCGCGGTTCTCGAGGGTGGCGAGGCCGTCGTCGGAAACCTGCGGGCGGGCCTCCGGGTCCTCGGCGGCGGCGCGCCAGTGCTGGAGGGTGGCGCGGCACTCGGCGTCGCGGCCGGCGAGCTGGTGGTCGAGGGCGTGGAAGAAGAACCAGTCGCGGGTGGCTGGGACGAGCGACTCGAGGGCCGCGGTGCGGGTGGCCGGGTCGGCGAAGCGTTCCTTGAACTCGAGCTCGGCGGCGGCCAGGGGCAGGGTGAACAGGAGCAGGGCGAGGGGGCGCATGGGAGGGACGATACGCAGCGGCAAGGCCGGGGGAAAGGACGGTTTCCGCGGCCGGGGGACGCGTGGTCGCCGCCTGCCGGCAGGGCGCGGCCGGGACTAACCCTGGAAACGGGAACAGGAACCGGGGATTACGAGGATTTCGAGGATTATCAAAGGGTTGCGAACAAGCTTCCGATCATCCGTTGGGTGTGGGCATCGCGCTTGCCAACTCATTCTGAATCAACGTAATCCCCGCAATCCCCGGTTCTCATTTCCGAATTCAGGCTAACAAGTCATGGCGGGTCCCGGGCCGGCCGGGTCGCCGGCGTCGGCGGCCGCGGGCGGCGGCCACGCCACCTCCACGCGGAGGTCGCCGGCCGGGGAGAGCGTGGCGGTGCACGTGCCGCCGAGCAGCGCGGCGCAGGTGCGCACGATCGAGAGGCCGAGCCCCGCGTGGTCGTGGCCGCTGCGCGCCTTGTCCTTGCGCCAGAAGCGCTCGAACAGGTGTTCCATGTCGGCCGGCGCCAGGTCGGGCGCGGGGTTCGCCACCGCCAGCCGCTGCGGCGAGGCCTCGACCACGACCACCGAGCCCTCCGGGGCGTGGGCCGCCGCATTGTCTATCAGGTTCTGCGCGAGCGTGCCCCACAGCACCGGGTCGCTGGCGAACCCGCCGCCCGTCGCCCGCACGTCGAACGCGACCCGCCGGCGCTGCGCCACCGCGCCGGCCCGCCCCACCGCCTCGGCCACGCCCGCCGCCAGGTCGACCGGCGCGTGCTGCACCGGCCAGCGGCCGGCATCCGCGCGCGCGAGCATGAACAGCCGCTCCAGCAGGTTTTCCAGCGTGGTGGCGGCGGCGACGATTCCGGCGCAGCGTTCCGGGGTGGCTTCCTCGGGGAACATGGCGGCGAGTTCGGCCATGCCCTTGAGTTCGGCGAGGGGGGTGCGCAGCTCGTGGGCGGCGTGGCTGGTGAAGCGGCGCTCGCGCTCGAACGACGCCTCGAGGCGTGTGAGCCACTCGTTGAGGCGTTGGGCGACGGGGACGAGCTCGGCGGGCAGGGCGTCGGCGGGCAGGCGCCGGCGCAGGTTGTCGGGCTGGATTGCGGCGAGGTCGGCGGCGAGGCGGCCGAGCGGGCGCAGGCCGCGGTTGAGCGCGAGGCGGACGACCGGCACGAGCAGGAGCAGGGCGGCGGCGCCGGCGACGCCGAGCACGGTGGCGAGCAGCGCGATCTCGACCTTGAGCGCGCGGGTGGGGCTGGCGACGGCCAGATAGAGGTCCTGGAAGCGGAGCCGGGCGTCGTCCTTGGGCTGGAAGCGCTGGAGGTAGACGCGCGCCGGGCGGCCGTCGGCGAGCCGGGTGTCGATGATCGCCGGGCGGTTGCCGGGCGCCGGGCCGGGGTGCCCGAAGCCGGCGGCGGCGGCGCCGGTGCCGGCCAGCGAGGGCGAGCTCAGGAACAATTGGCCGCCCGCGCGGCGGATCTCGAAGTAGTCGTTGCCGCCGTGGCCGAAGCCGGCGAAGTCCTGCACCGTCATGTCGATCTCGAACTCGCCGTCGTCGATCTCGGAGGCGGTGATCAGCGCCCGTGCCTTGGCGGTCAGGGTTTCGTCGAACCGCGCCAGCAGCAGCGTGCGCGCCGCGACGAACACCCCGGCACAGGTCAGGACGAACAGCGCGCCGGTCGCCGCGCACAGCAGCAGGGTCAGGTGCCAGCGGATCGAGATCATGCTTCCAGCACGTAGCCGAGGCCGCGCCGGGTGTGGATCAGCGGCGGGGTGCCGGGCGGGCAGAGCTTGCGGCGGAGGGTGCAGACGGCGGAGTCGACGGCGTTGCTGCACGGCCCGGAGAGTTCGGCGTAGAGGCGGGCCTCGATCTGGGGGCGGCTGAACACCTGCCCCGGGCGGCGGGCGAGGAGTTCGAGCAGGGCGAACTCGCGGGCGGTTAGACGGATCGGGTCGCCGGCGCGGGCCACCGACTTGGCGGCGGTGTCGATCTCCAGCGGGCCGAGCTTGATGACCGGGTTCGGGTGGGCGTAGCGGCGCCGGACGAGGGCCTCGAGCCGCGCCAGCAGCTCGCGCAGGGCGAACGGCTTGGTGAGGTAGTCGTCGGCGCCGGCATCGAGGCCGCGGACGACTTCCTCCACGCCGTCGAGGGCGGTTAGGAGGAGCACCGGGGTCTGGATGCCGTCGCGCCGCCAGTCGTGCAGGACGTCGAGGCCGTCCTTGGCGGGGAGCATCCGGTCGAGCACGACCGCGTCGTAGCGGGTCATGCGGCCCATCAGGTCGCCCTCGGCGCCGTCGGCGGCGGAATCGACCGCGTGGCCCATGCGGGTGAGGGCCTTGTCGAGGGTGTCGCGCAGGCGGTCGGAGTCCTCGATGATCAGCACCTTCATGGGCGCATGCAGCATGCTGCCGGGGGCGGACGCTGTCCACCCCCGGCAGCGGTTCCCCCCCCCGGGGCTACTCGTCGGCGTCCTCGGTCTGGCTGACGACCGCGCCGTCGGCGGCGAGCACGACGTCAAGGTCGGGCTGGCCCTGGCGATCGATCTCGACGACGAAGGTGACCTTGTCGCCGGCCACTTCCTTTTCGACGTCGTCGACGGTGCCGCCGAGCTTCTTGACGGCGTCGGCGACCGCCTGGGGCAGTTCGCGCAGGGCGATGTCCTCGCGGGTCTTGACCAGCGCGCCGTCCCCGTTGACGTAGATCTTGAGGTCGCGGCCGCGCTTGAGGTCGACCTCGGCGATGTAGATCCGCTTGCCCTCGATGGCGATCAGGTCGACCTCGTCGATGACGCCGTCGCGGGCGTTGGCCTGGATGGTCGTCCGGACGGCTTCCGGGCAGTCGGCGAGGCGCAGTTCGCGGCGCTCGGCGTCGGCCGAGGCGATCGCGGTGGCAAGGACAAGGGCGGTGATGGTGTGGGTCGCAGTCATGGTTGGTTGGGTCTAGGTTGGTTGGGTCATGGTTGCGCGGGATGAATCGCACGTCCGGATTACCGGAAGATGACGGCGCGCGGGAAATCTTCAGCGCCGGCAGCGGACGCACACCGGCGCGCCGCCGGGCAGGCTGTCGAAGAGCACCAGCAGGTCCACGTGCTGCGCGGCATCATCCAACACCAACAGCCCCTCGGCCTTGCCGCCGGTGGCGGGCAGCACGCCGAGGCGGGTGGCCGCGGGGTCGCGGCCGTTCCACAGCAGCAGCTCGAAGCGGGTGTCGGGGCCGGGCGCGGCGCTGCGGGGGATCTTCTTGGAGGGCTCCGCGCTGGCATTGCCGGTGAGCACGACGAAGCCCCCGCGCACCGCGGCCAGTTCGCGGATGCCGCGTCCGGCGCCGACCTTGACCTGATGGACCGCGAGCGGCCGCGGCTGGCCGCCGAACAGCTCGTCGGCCGGCAGTTCGAGCACCAGCGCGCGGCCGCGCTTGTTCGGCGCGCGCAGCCCGAAGAACAGCCTGCCGCCGGCATGCGCCAGGCCCTCGATGTTGAGCCCGTTGTGCTGCAGCGGCCGGTGCAGGTGCGCCGCCACCGCGGGGGTGGCCTCCAGCCACGGCGACAGGCTGCTGCGCCGGATCCGGGACTGGTCGACCAGCCCGGTGCACGGGTCGACCGGCACCTGGAACACCGAGTGGCGGGCGGGCTGCAGGTCGCCCTTTTTCTTGCCCACGCCGTGCGAGCCGACGACGTAGTAGGACCCACGTTCGGGCGCAAACACGACCCCCTCGATGTCAACCTCCCGCTTGCCCGGCTTGCCCGGCACCACCTCCAGCGGCAACGCAATCGGCTGCCCCGCCTCGATCCGCCGCTGCGCCGCGTCGATCACCCCAGGCTGGACGTGGAACGACTCGTCGCTGCCAACCAGGCATTGGCTGGCGGTGGCGGCCGCGATGCCGCTCAGGTCGAGCTCGTTCTCAAAGCCCACCAGCTGCCAGCCGCCCGCGAGCACCTCCATGCCCCCCGCACGCCGATCCCCCTGCCGCCCGCAGCCGCCAGCCAGGATGGCCAGCAGCGCAGGCAGGACAAGGCCGGCGGCGCGGACGGTGCGGGCGGTGTGGACGGTGCGGGCGGTACGGTGTTTCATGACTCGAGCGGCAGGACGCCCCCGGATGTCGCTTCCGAACATTACCACAACATGACGGCAGCGGGGAAAAGAGCGCGGGAAAAGCAGCGCCGAGCGTCCGGGAGCGCGGGCGGGGGAGGCGGTTTTGGAGGGGTGCGGGGCGATTGGGGCGGGGGCGAATGGGGGAAGTTTGGGTTGGCGTTGGGGTGGGGGTGGGGTAGGGTGGGGCGCTGGAGCGAGACCGAAGGATGGCCATCGAAGGAGTGGAACTGGCGAAGGCGTGCGCCCGTGCGGCGGACGAGATCAAGGCGGAAGCGATTCAGTTGTGGGACCTGCGTGGGATCTCGACGCTGACCGACTACATGGTGGTGTGCTCGGGGGAGTCGTTGCCGCACCTGCGCGCGATTCTGCGGGATGTGGACCGGCACGTGACGGACTGGACGGGGGTGCGGCCGGCGTATGCGGAGGGCAAGGCGGACAGCCGCTGGGTGGTGCTCGATTACGTGGACGTGATGGTGCACATCATGGCGAGCGAGCTGCGGGAGCATTACGGGTTGGAGCGGTTGTGGGGGGATGCGAAGCTGGTGGAGTGGCAGGAGGTGGACGGGGGGGGGCGGAAGGCGGAGGGGAAGGGCCGGAAGGCAGACGGGCGGGGCAAGGCGCGGGGTGGCATGGGGTGAGGGGGCGCCGGGGCGGGGGGGGCGCGTGCCGGCCGGGTGTGGGTTGGGCACGGGAGGCCGCCGGCCGGGGTGGCGGCTTGGTGCCGCCAGGGGTGCCACCGGAGGGTTGCCGTCAGCGGTTGCGGCGGGGGCGGCGCAGGGCGTCGATCCAGTCGGCGGCGTCGGTGATGGCCTGTTCGCGGTCCTGGTCGTACATCAGCAGGTGATGGCTGTTGGGGTAGAAGAGGCGCTGGTTTCCGGGGCGGTTGGGGAGGAGGGCGCAGAACTCGCGGACGTCGTCCGGGCGGCTGGCGAAATCGCGGCCGCCGTGCATCACGAGGGTGGGGGCATGGAGGGCGGGGGCGATGCGCTGCATGTCGGCGGCGAGGTCGGCGAGGGTGACGAGCAGGCGCAGGGTGTGGCGTTCGATGTGCCAGGCGTTGGTTTCGGACTGTTCGGCGTGGAGCGTGTCGTGGGTCATCTGGATCGGCTGGCCGCCGGTTAGGGTGTCGACTGAGACGCGGGCGGTGGGCAGGGCGCGGGCGACGACCCGCACGAAGACCTGTTTCCATGCGGGGAAGTCGTCGCGGATCTTGGTGATTGGGGAGGAGAGCACGAGTGCGTCGCAGGGCGGGCGGTCGGGATCGGGGGCGCGGGCGCAGGCGTGGGCGGCGATCAGGGCGCCCATGCTTTCGCCGAACCAGACGATCCGGGCGTGGGGGTATTCCGCGCGCAGCAGGTTGGTGAACGTGTGGAGGTCGCGCGCCCAATCGGCGGCATCGGCGACATCGCCCCGGCGGGAGCGGACGGGGTCGTTGCCCTGGCCGCGGATCTCGTAGGCGTAGACGGCGTTGGCGGGGTATTCGGAGGCGAGACGGTGGCCGAGGTTTTCGTAATCGATCGCGGCGCCGCAGAAGCCATGGATGCCGATCACGATGGTTTCCGGCTGGTGGCCGGGAGCCGCCCACTTGCGGTAGCCGAAGCTCTCGAGGTCGCTGCTGACGAAGCTGTCCGGGCCGAGGCGCGGCCGGGGGAAGCGGTGGAGGACCGGGGTTTCGTGGGCGCAGTGGGCGAGCGCGGCGGCCAGTGCCGCGACGGCCAGCGTGCGCCCGGCGTGGCGGAGGGCGTGGTGAAAGATCCTTCGCATCCCCGAAGGGAGAGTCGCCGTTTTCGGCCGTCGGGGCAACCGGGAATCTGCGCCGCGGGGCGGGCGGCTGCGCCGCTCACTCGGTGCCGGCCGGGGCCGCGTCCTCGGCGGGGGGCTGGGTGGCCTCGACGGTGTAGGGGCCCGAGGCCATTTCGCCGATCAGCGAGCGTTTGGTGAGCTTGCGGTGGGCGAGTTCCATGCCGGCGACGAAGGCGCCGATGGCGAGGGCGAACAGGAGCAGCGTCATGCCGAAGCTGGCCATCGCGCTGGGGGCGCGGGCGGACTCGAGGTCCTCGACGCGCGGGCGCGGGGGCTGGTGCGGGCGGGCGGGTTCCTTGTCGAGTTCGGGCAGGCGGGCTGGTCCGCGGTCGCGGCCGCTGGGCGCATCGGCATCCTCCTCGAGGGTGACCGGGAACTCGTCGACGGGTTTCTCGCCGGCCATGATGACCTTCTCCTCCTCGGTGAGCTGGAACTCGAAGTCGACGTCACCGAGCCGGACGGTCATGCCGTCGCGCAGCGGGATGATGCGCTTGCGCTCGCCATCGAGCTTGGTGCCGTTGGTCGAGTCGAGGTCGCGCAGCTGGAAGCCGCCGGGGACGCGCTCGAGCTCGGCGTGATAGACGGAGACCGACGGGCAGTCGATGATGATGTCGTTTTCGCTGCCGCGGCCGAGGCGGGTGGTCTGGCGGTCGGCCTGGAAGCGGTAGGGCTGGGACTTCTTGCCTGGGACGGTGATGGTGACGCGCGGCATGGCGAGGAAACGGATTGATCAAGCCGTTCCTAGCTGCGAATCACCGGTCGTGCACGGAAAATCCTCCGCAGGAAAATCCTCCGCTTGGGTTGGGACGGCGGCGTGGGCGGCCGGGGTGGCGTTGGCGCTGGGGCTGGCGGCGGCGGCGCCGGCGGGCGGGGGCGGGTTGGTGGTCGGCAGCTGGAACCTGCACCACGGGGCGGGGGCGGACGGCCGGATTGACCTGGATTCCCCGGTGATGAGGTTGTTCGCCGGCGACGGGTGGTCGCTGGCACCGGCCGGCGGGCCGACGAGCCCGGCGGCGCGGCCGCAGGTGGCGATCGACCACGTGGTGCTGCGCGGGCTCGCGGCCGACGGGGCGGCGCGGGTGATCGACGACCCGGTGGCCTCCGACCACCGGCCGCTGGTGCTGCGGGTCGCGGCGGGGCAGCCCGGCGCGGGGCCCGGCACGCGGCCCGATGCGCAGCCCGGCGCGCAGCCCGGTGCGGAGGGGCCGTGAGCGGCCGCCCGGCCGCGCCGGGGTGGGAGTGTTAGAACAGCTCGCCCTGGGGGGAGGCGGGTGGCTGGGGTGGGGGCAGGCCGAGCTTGTGGTAGGCGGCGGGCAGGGCGATGCGGCCGCGCGGGGTGCGCTGGAAGAAGCCGGACATGATGAGGAAGGGTTCGTGGACCTCCTCAATCGTGGCGGGGTCCTCGCCGAGGGCGACGGCGAGGGAGTTGAGGCCGACCGGGCCGCCGGCGAACTTGTGGATGACGGCCTCGAGGATCCGCTTGTCCATTTCGTCGAGGCCGTCGCTGTCGATCTCGATCATGGCGAGGGCGGCGGCGGCGGTGGGGCCGTCGATCACGCCGTCGGCGCGGACCTGGGCGAAGTCTCGGACCCAGCGGAGCAGGGCGTTGGCGACGCGCGGGGTGCCGCGGGAGCGGGCGGCGATTTCGGCTGCGCCGGCGGGTTGGACGGGGATGGCGAGGATGCGGGCGGAGCGTTCGATGACCTGGCAGAGTTCGGGCTGGGAGTAGTAGTCGAGGCGGTTGGTCAGGCCGAAGCGGGAGCGCAGCGGCGAGGTGAGCATGCCGGCGCGGGTGGTGGCGCCGACGAGGGTGAAGCGGGGGAGGTTGAGCTGGATCGAGCGTGCGGAGGGGCCGGAGTCGATGATGATGTCGAGCCGGAAGTCCTCCATGGCGGGGTAGAGGTATTCCTCGATCGCGGGGTGGAGGCGGTGGATTTCGTCGATGAACAGGATGTCGCCGAGGTCGAGGTTGGTGAGCACGCCGGCGAGGTCTCCGGCCTTCTCGATCTGGGGGCCGGAGGTGGCGTGGAGCTTGCAGCCGACGGCGTTGGCGATGATGTGGGCGAGGGTGGTCTTGCCGAGGCCGGGCGGGCCGGAGAGCAGGATGTGGTCGAGGACGTCGCCGCGGCGGCGGGCGGCCTCGACCATCAGCATCAGGCGGTCCTTGATCTTCTCCTGGCCGATGAACTCGCCGAACACCGGCGGGCGCAGCGAGACCTCCACTTCGTTCGGCGGCGCGCTGGTTGTCTGCTGGTAGAAGGTCTCGCTCATCGGGTGGGGTGCTCGTGTTCCGTGTTCCGTGTTCCGAAAGAGGCGGGATGTTTGCGGGTGGGGCGCTTGCGGGTGTCCAGGGTTGCGCAGGGAGCATGGATGCGTCCCGGGGAAAACGGAACACGGAAAACGGAACACGGAAAACGGAACACGGAAAACGGGAAACAATCCGCTTTACAAGCGGCGGCCGGTGGGTAAGGTGCGCGCCCCCAACGCCATCACTGCGATGAAGGTTCTCTCGTCACTCTCCTCAGCCAAGCGCCGGCACGCCGGCTGCCAAGTCGTCCGGCGCCGGGGCACGTTGTACGTGATTTGCAAGACGAATCCGAAGTTCAAGGCCCGGCAGGGCCGGACGAAGGGGACGCGGCTGGCGCGCAAGGGCGTGTCCTGAGGGCCGCGGCAGGCCCGGAATGCGGCGCGGAGGCGGCCCGGAGCGGGCCGCCTTTGTCATTGGGCGAGGTGCGCGAGGGTGTGGGCGGCGGCGGCGAGCCCGAACGCGCCGCACACCGGGGCGCAGGTGCCGTGGGCCGAGCGGCGGTTGCGCAGCGCGGGGCCGGCGGGGTCGTGGGTGGCGGCGACCGAGCCGTCGGGCCGGGGGAACAGCCCCGGCTCGTCCGAGAACACCGCGGCGATGCCGAACGGGGGCGGCTCATGCACGCCGTCGGCCTTCGGGAACCCGTGGTGCGTGCGCAGCGCCCGGCGGACGGCCAGCAGCAACGGGTCGCCAAACGTGCGCGCCAGGTCATCGACCCGGACCCGCGTCGGGTCGCGGCGGCCGCCGGCACCACCGCAGGTGACCGCCGCCAGCCCCCGCCGGCAGCATTCGGCGAGCAGCAGCGCCTTCGCGCTCACCGCGTCGATCGCGTCGATCACCAGGTCGGGCGCGTCTGTTAGCACGGCGTCGGCGGTGTCGGCGCCGAACGCCGCGGGGACTTCGCGGACGAGGCACGCCGGGTGGATGGCGCGGATGCGCCCGGCCATGGCGGTGGTTTTCGGGCGGCCGACCTGGGAGGCGAGGGCATGGAGCTGGCGGTTGGTGTTGGAGAGGCAGACGGCGTCGGGATCGACGAGGGTGAGGCGGCCGATGCCGGAACGGGCGAGGGCCTCGGCGGCCCATGAGCCGACGCCGCCGATGCCGACGACCGCGACGTGGGAGGCGGCGAAGCGGGCGAGGCCGTCGGCGCCGAACAGGCGGCCGACGCCGGTGAAGCGGGGATCAGGGGGGGCGGGGTGGCTGGGCATCCGGCAGGGGGCGGTGGTTAGCAGGCAGCGGTCAGCGGGCAGCGGGCAGCGGTAAGAGGCCAGAGGTCAGAGGTCAGAGGTCAGAGGCCAGAGGCCTGGGCGGGGTGAGGGGTCATTGGGAAAGGCAGGTGCAAGGGGGGCGCTGGTTCTTGCTCACCGCTGACTGCTGACTGCTGACTGCGCGGGGTGGGCGACGGGGGGCTGTTAGAGTCCGGCGGCCCACAATGCGGCGTGGATCTTGAAGTCGACGGCGAAGCCCTCGCGGTGGCGGGCGTCGAGCCAGTCGCGGAGTATGGCGAGGGGGACGAGGTGGACGCGGATCTCCTCGTGGCCGGTGCCGCCGCCGGCGTGATCGCGGACCAGGTCGGTGGCGAGGAACAGGAACGTCATTTCCGAGGTCATGCCGGCGGAGGTGGGCGACTCGAGCAGCAGCTCGACCCGGCCGGCGCGGAAGCCGGTTTCCTCGAGCAGTTCGCGGGCGGCGGTGTCGGCGAGCGACTCGCCGGGGTGGGCGTCGTCGTCACCGACGAGTCCGGCGGGGATCTCGATCACGCGGCGCTGGACCGGGATGCGGTGTTGATCGATGAGGACGACCTCGGCGGCGGGGGTGATGGGTAGGATCGCGACGCAGGCGTCGGCGTTCGGGCGCTCGACGAAGTCCCAGTGGCCGATCCGGTGGAGGCCGAGCCAGCGGGTTTGGAACAGGGTTTCGCGGGGCGGGGTGGCGGGATCGGGCATGGCGGCCTCTGCCGCCAAGAGAACACGAATCGGGGCGGCGGGCAACCCGCGCAAAGAATCGGTCGCAATCCGGCGTAGACGGGGATACCAGTCCGCGGGCGGCGATGCGGCACGACTTCGACATTCCGGTCACGTTCCGGCACCGCGTGGTGTTTGGCCGCGACGTGTTCGCGCCGAACGACGAGTGCGTGGCCGGGCTGCTGCGCGAGGGCGGCGGCCGGCGGGTGCTGGCGTTCGCCGAGGAGGCGGTGGCGGCGGCAATGCCGGGGCTGGGGCGCCGGATCGACGACTACTTCAAGGACCGCGAGTTTGATTTCCGCGGGGTGCTCGAGGTGCCGGGGGGCGAGGCGGTGAAGGCGGACGACCGGCTGGTGCGGCGGGTGTGGGGGGAGATCGACCGGCAGCGCATCGACCGCCACTCGTACGTGCTGGCCGTCGGCGGCGGGGCGCTGTTGGATGCGGTGGGATTTGCGGCTGCGACCGCCCACCGCGGCGTGCGGTTCGTCCGCTTTCCGACCACCACGCTGGCGCAGTGCGACAGCGGGATGGGGGTCAAGTGCGCGATCAACGGGCTGGGCAAGAAGAACTGGATCGGGGCCTTCGCGGTGCCGTTCGGGGTGGTCAACGACTTCCTGTTCCTGCGCACCCAGCCGGCGGCGGTTGCGCGCGCCGGCCTGATCGAGGCGGTCAAGGTGGCGTTGGTCAAGGACCGCGCGTTCTTCGAGTGGATCGAGCGGGAGATCGACGGCCTGCGGCAGCCCCGCCCGGAGCTGTTGGAGGAGGTGGTCGAGCGCTCCGGACTGCTGCACGTGCGCCACATCGCGGAGGGGGGTGACCCGTTCGAGACGGGCAGCAGCCGGCCGCTGGATTTCGGCCACTGGGCGGCCCACAAGCTCGAGCAACTCAGCGACTACCGGGTCAGCCACGGCGAGGCGGTGGCGATCGGGGTGGCGCTCGACACGGTGTATTCCGCGCGCTGCGGGCTGCTGCGCCAGCACGAGGCCGAGCGGGTGCTCGAGGTGATCGCCGGCCTCGGCCTGCCGATGTGGGACGACGCGCTCGACCGCCGCGACGCGCGGGGCCGGCGCCTTGTGCACCACGGGCTGGCCGAGTTCCGCGAGCACCTCGGCGGCGAGCTGACCGTGCTGCTGCTGCGGGAGCCCGGCCGCGGGCAGGACGTCCACGCGCTCGACGAGGGGCTGGTCAACACCTGCCTCGACGCGCTGCGGCAGCGACACGCGGCGCGGCGGGCGGTGGACAGCGCGCAGTGACCGCCGGGCCCGGCCGGCGGCGGGCAACTTGGAACTTGGAACTTGGACCCCGGCGATCGCGGCTCGAAACTGGGGCCGTGGACTGGATCCGGATCCGGGGCGCGCGCCAGCACAACCTGCAGGGGGTGGACGTCGACATCCCGCGCGGCCGCCTGGTCGTGGTCACCGGCCCGAGCGGGTCGGGCAAGTCGTCGCTGGCGTTCCACACCCTGTATGCCGAGGGGCAGCGGCGCTACGTCGAGTCGCTCTCGGCCTACGCGCGGCAGTTCATCGACCAGTTGGACCGCCCGGACGTCGATTCGATCGAGGGGCTCAGCCCGGCGATCGCGATCGACCAGCGGCCGGGGTCGCTGAACCCGCGCTCGACGGTGGCGACGGCCACCGAGATCCACGACCACCTGCGGGTGCTGTGGGCGGCGGCCGGGACACCGCACGACCCGGTCACCGGCGAGCGGCTCGAGCGCATGACGGCGGCCGACATCGTCGCCGCGCTGGGCGGGCGGCAGGAGGGGACGAAGGTGGTGCTGCTGGCCCCGCTGGAGCCGCCGGACTGGGCGGAGCCCGAGCGGCTGCTAGGCGACCTGCGGCGGCAGGGCTTCGTGCGCGTGCGCGCCGACGGCGAGATCCTCGACCTCGACGAGGCCGGCGAGCGGTGGCCGGAGCGGCCGCGGCGGGTCGAGGTGGTCGTCGACCGGCTGGTGATCCGGCCCGGGATCGCGTCGCGGCTCGCCGACTCGGTCGAGACGGCGCTGCGGATCCGCGGGGCGCAGGCGCTGGCGCTGGTCCAGCCGCCGGGCGCCACCGACGACTGGGACGAGGTGTCGTTCCAGACCAGCTTCCGCAACCCCGCCACCGGCTTCCAGATCGGCGCGCTGACGCCCCGCCACTTCTCGTTCAACTCCCACCTCGGCGCCTGCCCCGCCTGCGAGGGCCTCGGCAGCGAGGCGTTCTGCGACCCGGACCTGTTAGTCGCCGACCCCGGCGCGCCGCTGTTGGACGGGGGGATCCGCGGCTGGTGGACGCCGGCGTCGCGGCGGCTCGGGCGGCTGCGCAAGGAAACCGGGGCGCTGCTGGCGGGGGCGGGGCTGGCGCCGGACACCAGCTTTGCGGGGCTGCCCGCGGGGCTGCGGGCGGTGCTGTTGCACGGGGGGGAGGTGGCGACCGGCTGGAAGGTGGGGCCGGAGAAGCGGCCGCAGACGATCCAGCTCGAGGGATTGTGCGCCGAGGCCGAGCGGGTGCTGCGGGAAACGCACAGCGAGGCGGTGCGCCGGCGCCTGGCGCGGGTGATGGGGCGGCGGGCGTGCCGCGCCTGCGGCGGCCGGCGGCTGCGGCCCGAGGTGCTGGCGGTGCGGATCGAGGGTGCGGGGGGCCGCTGGCTGGGGATCCACGACTTCTGCGGGCTGCCGGTGGAGGAGGCGCTGGAGTGGATCGACGGCCTGCGGCTGGCGCGCGACCGCGAGGACGTCTGCCGCCAGATCGCGGCCGCGGTGCGCACGCGGCTCGGGTTTCTCCAACAGATCGGGCTCGGCTACCTGGCGCTCGACCGCACCAGCGGCACGCTCGCGGGGGGCGAGGCGCAGCGGATCCGGATCGCCGCCCAACTCGGCGGCGGGCTGGCCGGCGTGCTCTACGTGTTGGACGAGCCGAGCGTGGGGCTGCACCCCGAGGACACCGGGCGCCTGATCGCGGCGCTCGCCGCGATGCGCGACGCCGGCAACACGGTGGTGGTCGTCGAGCACGACGAGTCGATCATCCGCGCCGCCGACTGGATGATCGAACTGGGCCCCGGCGCGGGGCGCCATGGCGGCAGGGTGCTCGCCGCCGGGGCGGTGGCGGAGGTGATGGGCAGCGCCGGCTCGCCGACCGGGAGGTGGCTGGCCATGGGGGCGGGTGCGGCCGGCCCCGGGGGCGGTCCGGCGGCGGCGGGCGGGGCGCCCGGAGCGGAGGCCCCCGCGGTGGCCGTGCCGGGGGTCGGGGCGTTGGGGCTGGCGGCGGCGCCGAAGCTGGTGATCCGTGGGGTGCGCGAGCACAACCTGTGCGGGATCGACGTGGCGATCCCGCTGGGGGCGGTGGTGTGCGTCACCGGCCCGAGCGGCAGCGGCAAGTCGACGCTGGTGGGCGACGTGCTCGGGCGGGTGCTGGCGCGGCGTTTCCACGGCGGGGGCGACCCGCCGGGGGCGCACGACGGCATCGACGGGCTGGCGGCGCTGGGCAAGTTCGTGTGCGTCGACCAGTCGCCGATCGGCCGCAGCCCGCGGTCGAACCCGGCGACGTTCAGCGGCGCCTTCGACGTGATCCGGGGACTGTTCGCCGGGCTGCCGCTGGCGCGCCAGCGGGGGTATGGCGGCGGGCGGTTCAGCTTCAACACCCGCGGCGGCCGCTGTGAGAAGTGCGAGGGCGCGGGGCGGCTGCGGATCGAGCTGAACTTCCTGCCCGACGCATGGGTGACCTGCGACGCGTGCGGCGGCCGCCGCTTCAACCGCGAGACGCTCGAGGTCACCTTCAAGGGCCGCAACATCGCCGAGGTGCTGGCGATGAGCGTCGACGAGGCGGCCGAGCTGTTCCGCGCGCTGCCCAAGCTCGGCCGGGTGCTCGCGCCGCTGCGCGAACTGGGGCTCGGCTACCTCGGGCTCGGCCAACCGGCGACCACCCTGTCCGGCGGCGAGGCACAGCGGCTCAAGCTGGCGCTGGAACTGGCCCGGCCGGCCGCGCCGCACACGCTCTATCTGTTTGACGAGCCGACGACCGGCCTGCACTTCGGCGACGTCGGGCGGCTGCTCGACGCGTTCGCCCGGCTGCGCGCCGCCGGCCACTCGGTGCTGGTCGTCGAGCACCACCTCGACGTGATCGCGGCCGCCGACTGGGTGATCGACCTCGGCCCGGGCGGGGGGCGCCACGGCGGGCGGGTCGTCGCCGAGGGCCCGCCGGCGGCGGTCGCCGCCTGCGAGGCGTCGGCCACCGGCCGGGCGCTGCGGCGGCACGTTTCGCGCCACCGGCGCGCGGGCGAGACAAACGGCGTGCCGCACGACGCTCCATGAGTGAGCCCACCGAACCCGACGACGTGACCGCCGCGGCCGCAACGCGCGACGAACAGCCGGACGCCCCCGATTGGCGTGCGTGGCTGGAATGTCACGGGCGCAAGCTGCTGTTGTTCGCGCGCCAGCAGACGCGCTCGGAGCACGACGCCGAGGATGTGTTCCAGGATGCGCTCGTGCGGCTGCTGACCAAGGTGCGGGAGGGGGATTTCGTCGGCGGCCAGGACGCGTGGATGCCGTTCCTGTACGCCTCGATCCGGCGGCTGGCGATCGACCTCGGGCGGCGCGAGGACCGCCGCAAGCGGCGCGAGGACGCGGTCGGCGACGACCAGCGCGAGGAGTTCCTCGACCCGGTCCACCCGTGGTTCGAGGGGGACGCCGCCGGCGAGGAGACCCGCAGGCTGTTGGAGAGCGGGCTCAAGGAGCTGCCGGAGAAGTTTTCCGAGGTGATCGTGATGAAGGTCTGGGGCGAGAAGACGTTTGCCGAGATCGGGGAGATTCTCGGCATTTCCCAGAACACGGCCGCCTCCCGGTATCGCTACGGACTTGAAGGGCTGCGGCGGAAGCTCGGCCGCGCCCGGATCAAGGGAGACCTGTAACCAACCCGCCGGCCACAGGGCCGCCACCCGTTTCCGTCATCACCATGAATCGCGAATTGCAGGAACTCGAAGCCACGCTGGGCGCCGCGACCCCGGCGGCGGTGCCGCCCCAACTGGTAGAACGGATCGGCGCCGCGCTGGCGGCGGGGGTGCGGCCGGCCGACCCGGCGGAGAAGGTGGTGCCCTTCCCGGCGCCGCGGCGGGTGCCGGCCAGCCGGGCGCAGCCGTCGTACCGCTGGGGGTGGGCGGCCGCCGCGGTGGCGATGGCCGGCGCGCTGGCCGCCTGGCTCGTCCCCGGCGACGACGCCGCCGAGCCGGTCGTCGTTTCCTCCCGCAAGTGGCACCAGTCGCTGCCGATCCCGGCCGCGCGCCAGTCGGGCCCTGGCCCCGTGGTCGCCTCGCAGCTCGGCGGGGTGCTCGACGAGGGCGTCGTGTGGGCCCGCAACGGCCAGCCGCTGCGCAAGGTGCGCGTGCTCTACATCGACCGGCACATGGCGCGCGACCGGAACGGGAAGCCGGTCGAGGTCTCGGTGCCGCGGGTGCAGTACCTGCTGCTCCCCGAGCGGATCGATTGATTGCCGAGACAAACCGCCGGCCGGGCTGCGCTTGCGCCGGCGGGGAGACATCCCCCGAGACAACTCACCGAGATGAACGTGAAGCGATGGACTAACAGGTTGGCGCTGGCGGCGGTCGCCGGCGGTTGGTGGTTGGGAATGCCCGCCCGGGCGGTCGAGCTGCCGGCCCCGCCGGCGCCGCCGCCGCCGGCCGCGGACGAGGCGGCCGCGCCCGCCGAGGCGCCCGCGCCCGATGCCCCGCAGCCGGAGGCCGTGCCCGCGCCGGAGGCCGAGGCGCCGGCCGCCGAGGCGCCGCCGGCCGGGGATGCGGCGCAGCCCGAGGCGATCCCGCAGGCGCAGCCGGGGGCGGAGGCGTTCCTTGGCATCGGCGGGGCGGAGGTGCCTGATCTGTTAGCCGCGCACCTGGGGCTGGAGGAGGGCGAGGGGCTGGTGGTGCGCACGCTCGACCCGAACGGCCCGGCGGCCGGCGCGGGCATCGAGGAGAACGACCTGCTACTGAAGGTCGACGGCAAGGCGGTCGGCTCGCAGCGCGAGCTGCGCGAGGCGGTGGTCGCCCGCGCGCCGGGCGACGAGGTGCAGGTGGAGCTGATCCACCGCGGCAAGCCGGCGACCAAGGCGGTCAAGCTGGGCGAGCGGCCGGACTTCGGGCTGGCGGGCGGCGCGATCCCGCTCGAGGGGCTGGCCGAGGAGCAGGCCAAGCGGGTGCGCGAGGCGATCGAGCAGAACATGCGGGCGCTCGAGGGGCTGAAGGGAGGCGACGGCGAGGCGCTGCCCGATGCGCTCAAGCAGCTTGAGAAGCGGATGCAGTTCATGTTCCGCGGCCTGGGCGACGGCGACGAGGGCGGGATCCAGTTCCAGAACTCGGCGTCGGTCCGGATGGCCGATGACGAGGGCAGCGTCGAGCTGCAGTCGAAGGACGGCAGCAAGCAGATCCGGGTGCGCGACAACCAGGGCAACGTCCAGTGGGAAGGCCCGTGGGACACCGAGCAGGACAAGGCGGCCGCGCCCGAAGACATCCGCAAGCGGATCGACCGCCTCAACATCGGCATGATCGAGGACAACGAGGGCGGCGGACTGCGGCTCAGGATCCTGCCGCAGGGCCTCGACGACAAGGAGTGAGCGGCACCGCGGCGGGGCGGGTCGCCCGCCCCGCCAGAGTCCTTGAAAACCGGAATCCGTGAATGTCAGGCCGGGCTTTCGAGCCAGGCATCCCGTTTCGGTTTGATTGATGATTGCTGATCGGAGGTGTGAGCCAGGGCACCGACCAAGGGCCACATCATCCATATCCGTTCTGGCAGGGGGGATTGGGCTTGCGGGGTTGCCTGGGGGCGTGGCGCACGGGAGGAAGCGGGGCGGGGAGGGGAGCGTGAGGCTTGCCATGGGGCGGGGGGGGCATATCGTCCCGGGGTGACCGACGAGATCGTGGTGCGGCTGGAGGGGGCGGTGGCGGCGGGGGACCTGCTGCCGGGGGCGCTCGGGAACGCGCGGGCTCTGTTAGAGGGTGCGGCCGGGGGGCTGGCGGCGGCGGTGGTGGGCGAGCTGGCGGCGGCGGGCGAGTGGCAGGAGCTGAACGACCGGTTTTTCAGGACGCTGGCGTTCGGGACGGGCGGCCTGCGCGGGCGGACGATCGGGCGGGTGGTGACGCGTGCGGAGCAGGGGGTGGGTGGTCCGGGCGGGCGGCCGGAGCACCCGTGCATCGGCACGGCGACGATGAACTACCACAACCTGGGCCGGGCGGTGAGGGGATTGATTGCGCACGTGGGGCGGCACGTCGGGGCGCGGGGCGGGGGCGGGGGCGGGCGGCCGCGGCTGGTGTTTGCGCACGACACGCGGCATTTCTCGGCCGACTTCGCGGCGTTTTGCGCGCGGGTGGCGGTCGAGCACGGTTGCGACGCGTTCGTGTATGACGGTGCGCGGTCGACGCCGCAGCTGTCGTTCACGGTGCGCGAGTTGCGGGCCGACGCGGGGGCGGTGATCACGGCGAGCCACAACCCGGCGCACGACAACGGATTCAAGGTTTACTTCGACGACGGGGCGCAGATCATCGAGCCGCACGCCTCGCAGGTCATCGCCGAGGTCGACGCGATCACGAGCGAGCGCTACGAGCCGCTGCCGGCCGGGCGGCAGGGGCGGCTGACGGTGCTTGGCGAGGAGATGGACCGGCGCTACCGGGAGCGGCTCAAGTCATTGGTGCTGCGGCCCGAGCTGCTGGCCGGGAGCGGGGTCCGGGTGGTGTTCACCAGCCTGCACGGCACCGGCGGCCACATCAGCGTGCCGCTGCTGCGCGAGCTTGGGCTGGACGTCGACACGGTGGCCTCGCAGGACGTGCAGGACGGCCGCTTCCCGACCGTCGACTCGCCGAACCCGGAGAACGCGGCGGCGCTCGAGCTGGCGATCCAACAGGCGGGCGCCTCGGGCGCGGCGGTGGTCATCGGCACCGACCCGGACGCCGACCGGATGGGCGTGGCGGTGCGCGACTCCGGCGGCCGGATGGTGCTGCTTACGGGCAACCAGATCGGCTCGCTGATGGCGTGGTACCGGCTCAAGTCGTGCTTCGAGCTCGGGTTGCTGAACGAGACGACCCGTTCGCGCGCGCTGCTGGTCAAGACGCTGGTGACCACCGGCCTGCAGGAGCGGATCGCGGCCGGCTTCGGGGTGGGGGTGGTCGACACCCTGACCGGCTTCAAGTACATCGCGGCCAAGCTGCGCAAGTATGAGGAGGCGATCCCGGAGGACAAGCGGGGCGACTACCGCGCGCTGGACGAGGCGGCCAGCCGGGCGCTGCGGCTCGAGTTCTCGCGCTGGTTCGTGTTTGGCGGCGAGGAGAGCTACGGCTACCTGGGCGGCGACTTCGTGCGCGACAAGGACGCCAACGGCGCGGCGGTGATGTTCGCCGAGGTGGTGGCCCACGCGGCCGGCGCCGGCGTGACGGTGGTCGAGCTGCTGGATGCGATCCACGCGCAGTACGGCTACCACCTCGAGCGCGGCAGGTCGCTGGTGATGGAGGGGGCCGACGGCGCGGCGAAGATCCGGGCGCTGGCGGACTCGTATTCGGACGAGCCGCCGGCGGAGGCCGACGGCAGTGCGGTGGCGCGGGTGCGCGACTTCTCGCGGCAGGCGATCTACGACCAGGAGGGCGACGAGTTGCCCAGGGAGAGGATGGTGTTCGTGGATCTGGCCGACGGGCGGAGCTTCGCGGTGCGGCCGTCGGGCACCGAGCCGAAGATCAAGTTCTACCTGTTCGGGTCGGCCGCGCCCGGGACCGGGTTGGCGGCCGCCCGGGAGCAGGTCGCCGCCGGGCTCGACTCCCTGTGGGAGTGGATCGACCGGGACGCGGCGCGGCGCATGCAGTGAGTGCGGCCGCGAGGCGCCCGGCCGGCAACCCGCCTCCATCCAATGAAACCCCTCCCTCCCTTTGCCGGTGCGCTCCTCGCCTGCGCGCACGCCGCCGCCGCCCCGCTGGAATGGCACTTCGAGGACACCGGCGGCGTGCCCGACACGCTGGTGTGGCAGACCGAGGTGGGGCCGAGCTACCACCTGTTCCAGTCGGCGGACCTGCGGGACTGGGGCTGCGTTCCGGGATTCCCGCAGGCGGGGACGGGCGGGGCGATCGAGCACCGGTTCACGCCGGGTGCGCGCGGGTTCTTCCGGATCATCGCGGCGCCCCCGCCGCCCGACGGCTTCGTGCTCGTCCCGGCGGGCGAGTGCCTGCTAGGCGACCAGTCGGACCCGGCGGTGGGGTATGCGGACGAGCTGCCGGTGCGCCGCGTGCAGGTGGGCGCGTTCCACATCGCCCGGCACGAGGTGACCAAGGAGCTGTGGGACGAGGTGGCCGCATGGGCGGCGGCCCACGACTACGACATCAGCGCCGCGGGCGCAGGCGGCAAGGGCCCCGGGCACCCGGCCCACTCGGTCACGTGGCACGAGTGCGTCAAGTGGTGCAACGCCCGCACCGAGCGCGAGAACGCGACGCGCGGGACGAGCCTGACGCCGTGCTACACGGTGGCGGGGGCAGTCTATCGGGCGGGCAGCCACGCGCCCGAGTGCAGCTGGACGGCCGACGGCTACCGGCTGCCGACCGAGGCCGAGTGGGAGAAGGCGGCGCGCGGCGGGCTGGTCGGGCGGCTGTTCCCGTGGGGCGACACGATCAGCCACGCCGACGCCGATTTCCAGAACTCCGGCGGCGAGAGCTACGCCACCGGCACGACCGGCCCGCACCCGCTGTGGGGCAACGGCGACGACGGCAACTACCCGTACACCGCGCCGGTCGGGAGTTTCGCCGCCAACGGCTACGGCGTCCACGACGCCGCCGGAAACCTGTGGGAGTGGTGCTGGGACTGGTACGGGAGCTACGCGGCCGGCCCGCAGGCCGACCCCCGCGGGCCCGCCGCGGGCACCGACCGGGTCTACCGCGGCGGCAACTGGTTCTACTACGCGGACCACTGCCGGGCGTCGTTCCGCGCCAGCTTCCCCCCGACGTTCAGCTCGTATCTGTTAGGATTCCGCCCGGCCCGCGGCATGGCGCCGTGACGCGGGCGGGGGCATGCCCGCCCGCCGCGGGGCAGGCGGCGGCGGGGGGGGGGGTGGTCAGCGGCGGCGGCGCAGCAGGCCGAGCAGGCCGAGGGCGGCGAGCGCGGTGGCGGCGGGTTCGGGGATCACGAGCCAGACTTCGCCGGGCTGGCTGGTGGTGTCGACCGTCCATCCCCAGCCTGGCGGGAGGGCGGGCATCGTGCCGAGGGCGAGGCCGTTGTCGGTCAGTTCGCCGGCGTAGGTGATGATCGTCCAGTGCTCGTTCCAAGCGGAGAACGGGTCGGCGTCGGTGGCGGTCACGTTGATGGTGCCGTCGAGGGTGAGGTTGCCGGTGATGGCGAGCAGGTCGTTGATGCCGCTGCCGGCGGTGGTGGCGCCGCCGTCGAGGTCCCAGTCGAGGGTGGTGGTGGTGGCGAGGTTGACGGTGCCGGCCACGCTGAGGGTTCCGGGGCTGTTGCCGGGGGCCACGGTGCCGTTGGCCGCGGTGGTGCCGGCGACGGTGCCGTTGCCCTGGAGGGTCTGGCCGGACGCGAGGGTCCAGCTGCCGAGGGCGGAGACGTCGAGTGTGGCGCCGGCGGCGACGTCGACGACCGGGCTTTCGGAGATGTCCGCGGCGCCGGCCAGGGCCAGCGTGCCGGAGGTCACCGCGGTGGCGCCGGTATAACTGTTATCCGCGGTGAGGGTGAGGGTTCCCGCGCCGACCTTGCGCAGCGTGATCGCGTCCTGGATCGTGCCGCCCCAGGTGCTGGTGGCGTCGTTGTTGCCCACCGAGAGGACTGACGCCGCGCCGCTGTTGTAGATGGTGCCGCCGTTGATGTCCGAGAGGCCGTTGATCGTCTCGCTGTGGCCGCGCAGGTTGAGGTGGCCGCCGTAGCCGCCGTCGATGATCAGGTCGCCCTTGCCCGGGCCGTCGGGGATGACCTCGCTGGCCCCGAGGTAGAGGCCGGCCGACCAGCCGCCGGAATAGCGTCCCGGCACGTCCGCGCCGATCCGGGTATTGCCGGCGTAGTCGTTCGCCGGGTTCGAGAGCACCAGGTTGCCGCCGTCGCGGCCGACGCTCAGCGCGCCCGGGCCGGTCACCTTGCCCTGGACCTCCATGTCGAGGTCGCCCCAGCCGATGACGAAGTAGCCGCCGCCGGCCCCCAGCGTGATCGTGCGGCTCGGGCCGAGGATCGGCGCCGACGAGTTGTTGTTCTTGAACCCGCCGTTGTCCAACAGGATGCTGGTGGAGGCGCCGAGCATTCCGTCGCCGGTGTTGCCGGCGCCGTCGCCCAGGCGCACGTGGGCGGCGCCGGTGACGACGATCTGGCCGGTGAAGGAGCTGCCGTAGTTGGGGAGGATCAGCATGTTCTGGTCGTCGGCTCCGGGATCGAACACCCCGTTGCCGCGCACCGTCAGGCCGCCGCCGCCGCCGCCGTCGAGCAGCGCCTGGCTGATGGTGGTGTTGTTCTGGGTGAACTCGACGATCGCGCCGCCGGCCATGACGTAGGCCGCCTCGATGTCGTGCAGGACGCTGCCGCCGGTCGGCTGGAGCACGCCGCCGTTGAAGTTGAACACCGCGTGGTTGGCGGTGTCGGCCCCGTTTTTCTTCGCGATGTCCCCCGCGATGAACCGTCCGCCGTTCAGGTTGATCGTGCCCCACGAGTCGCCCGTCGTCCAGTCCCAGTCCTGATAGCGCACGGTGCCGGCGGTGAGCACGCCGCCGTTGACGTCGAGCACCCCGGTGCCGCCCGCGCCGGCGACGATCTGGAGGTAGCCGCCCTCGCCGGTCACGGTCATCGTCCCGTCGTTGAGGACGAGGTGGCCGTTGCCGCCGTTGCGCGAGATCGCAGTCCAGCTGTGGGTGGTGAGGGTGCCGCCGTTGATGGTGGCCAGTCCGATGGCTCCCGGGTCGTTGCCGACCTGGAATTCGTTGTTGCCGGTGTCGATCGACGAGGTTGGGCCGTCCATCAGCAGGGTGCCGTGGCCGCCGTTGTTGCCGATCGTCACGCGTCCGCCCTGCCATGCGATCGAGGCGCCGGAGTGGACTTCCAGGGTGCCGACGTTCAGTCCGTTGGAGGTGCCGACGAGCAGTTCGCCGTCGGCGCTGCCGGCGGCCTTGGTCACGGTGGCACCGTCCTGCAGCACCATCACGCCGGTCGCTCCCACCTCGCCCCAGCCGGCGCCGACCCACAGGCCGCCCCCGTTGTCGAAGTTGATCGCGCCGCCGCTGTTGGTGAACTGGCCGTTGCCGCTGTTCCACCAGCCGACGTTGAGGCGCTTGCCGAACATGTTGAGTTGCGAGCCGGGGGCCATGGTGAACACGGTCGAGGCCTGGAAGTCGCCGACGACCAGCCCGTCGTCCTCGGTGTACTGCGCGTTGACCGTGCCGCCGTTGATCTGGAACGTCGTCAGCGTGCCGATGTTGTTGCCGATGCGGCCCCATGACAGGTCGTCGCTGGCGCCGAAGTTCAGGGTGCCGCCGCTGTTCACGGTGGTGGTGCCGCTCTGGAGCGCATTACCGCAGAGGGTCAGGGTGCCGCCGTTGTTGACGGTCATGGTGCCGCCCTCGTTCCAGAAGATGTCGCTGACGCGGAGCGAGCCGCCGCTGTTCACCTCGATGAAGCTGTTGTTGTGGTTTTCCAGAATGTAGACCAGCGATGCCGCGCTGCCGATCTGAGCGGTGCCCCCGTTGTTGACGGTCGCGCTCTCGTTGGCCGGCATGGTGCCGCCCGACCAGTTCAAGCCCTGCGCCCAGTCGCCGGTGGTGCCGATCCACGACTGGTCGGCCGCCAGTTGTCCGCCGGCGGCAAGGGCCGCCACCGCGGCCAGGCGGGCGAGGCCACGCCGCCTTGCCCCTGCTGCCGGACTGCCTGCGAAGTCACCCGTTCCGGGGCCGGTCGTTCCTGCGCTTTTCATACCGTCCCGTTTGCTAGGTGGAGCGCCCGGTCCTGTCAATGGGATTCTGGGGCCCGGGGCGTGGCGGGTGCGAGTTCCTCGTGTTCGCTGCTGACGACGAGGCTGCGGCGATCGAGGAGGTTGAAGAAGAAGACGGTGGTGGTTTCGGGGAGGCGGGCGGACACCCGGCGGCGGGCGGGGTCGATGTCGGCCGCGAGCGTCGACCACTTGCGTTGCTGCCACGGCCCGGTGTCGGCCGACCAGTTCAGTTCGGCGTTCGCGACGGGTTCGGGGCCATCGAACTCGACCCACGCGTCGGGCCCGCTGCGGCCGTGGCGGGTGATTCTGGGCAACGCGGCGCCGCCGTTCAGCAGTGCGTCGGCCATGGCGTGGATCTCCTCCGGGTTTTCGCCCGGGCCGCCGTGGGCGTGGGGCATGTCCACGCGCAGGCACAGCGTCCGGGGGGATTGCGGCAGTCGATAGGACTTCTGCAGCGAGTCCATGGGGTAGGCGAAGTCGGTGGTTCCGCTGACCCACAGCATCGGCGCGCGCGTGCCTGCCAGCCAGGCCGAGGGGTCCCACAGCGCGAGCCATCTGCGCGCCCGGTCGGGCGCCATGGTGCGGAAGTCGTCCAGCCAGACCGAGTTGTCGCCGAGGAACCCGCAGCCGTAGACCGGGGCGGCGAACTTGAACCGGTGGTCGACCGCTGCCGTGATGCAGGCGAGGTAGCCGCCCCATGAGATGCCGGTCAGCCCGGTCCGCTCCGGGTCGACCTCGGGGAAGGACCGGATCAGGGAATGGGCGAGGATGACATCGGCGACGGCATGATAGGCCCACTGGTCGGTGATCGGGGCGTCGATCTGGTCGAAGCCGCCCCAGCCCGGCGGGCCGCCGTGTTCGTGGCGCGGGTGGTGCTGGTAGCCGCCGCTGCTCACGCAGCCGCAGGTGTCCATGGCGATCGCGGCGTAGCCGCGGCCGACCCACAGCTCGACCCACGGGGCGAATGCCGACCCGCCGCCGCCGTGGACCAGGACCATCGCCGGGACGGTCGTGGCGCCGTCCGTCGGGGGGATTCCATAGTAGGCGAAGGTTCGGGTGGGCCGGCCCTTCCACGGCAGGCTTTGGTAGAAGACCGCCTTCACGGCGGCAGTGCTGCGGGCCGCGTCGTCGAACACCCTCGGGGGAGTGGCCAGCGACTGCATGTCCCATGGGATCGCGCAGCCTTCGGCCGCGATGCGTGGCGTTGCCGCGAGCAGCAGGATTGCGGCAGCGATCAACCTGGAAAGGAACATGCCGGACCGCGGATTGCGCGGATTACGCGGATTTCGGACCGGCTTGGTTTCCCTCGCCCGTTCACCTGCCGGATGAATCTGCCATCCATCGCAACTCATTCAACATCCGTGCAACCCGTGCAATCCGTGGTTTTCATCCCCGAATCCAGGATCATGGATGGGCGGTTCACGGCTGGCACCCCCAAGCCATCCACGAGGGCCTTGGGCAGGCGCACACCCTGGCTGTTGCCCCATCGCTGCAGGGTGGTCATCATGGGGGCGAGTATCGCCCTTGGATATACTGCGTCAAGGGGGGCGGCGGGCCGTGGCGCGGCGGTGGGGGGCCGTGGGTGCCTGCGGTTGTCTGGGTGGGTGTCTGGTTGTGTCTCTGGTTTTGTTGCGGGTGGGGATGCGGGGTTGCCAAGGGGGGCGGGGGTGGCTGAGATGCGGGGCATGCGGATGGGGGTGATGTTGGGGCGGTGGGCGGCTGCGGTGGCGGCGGGGGCGGTGTTGTCGCTGGCGTATCCGCGGTGGAACCTTGGGGGGGTGGTGTGGCTGGGGTTGTTGCCGCTGTTGGCGGTGGTGTGGACGGTGGGCGGGCGGCGGGCGGGGTGGCGGGGCTTCGGGCTCGGCTGGCTGGCCGGCGCCGCGTTCTTCGGGCTGAACCTCGCGTGGCTGTGGACGGTCACCGGGCTGGGCGCGACGCTGCTCGGCGCCTACCTCGCGCTGTTCTGGGGGGCCTGGGGGGCGTGGGCGGCCACCGGCGGCAACCCGTGGCGAACTGACCGGCCGGCGCCACCCGGTGGCGGCCAGCGGACCGCGTTGCGCCTTGCGTTCGCCAACGCCGCGGTGTGGGCCGGGCTGGAGTGGCTGCGCGGGTGGCTGCTGACCGGCTTCGGCTGGAACGGGCTTGGGGTGGCGTTCCACGACACGCCAGTGCTGGCGCAGGCGGCCGACCTGGCAGGCGTGGCGGGGCTGTCGGTGCTGCCGGTGTTCGTGCAGTGCGTGCTGCTGCAGGCGGGGCGGCGGATCGCCGGGGAGGCGCGGCGCGGGCGGTTCGGGCGGCAGTGGGACCTGCTGGCGGCGCTGGTGGTGGTGGGGGCGGTGGCGACCTACGGGGTGTGGCGGCTGGCGAGCGAGGGGCGCCGGCCGGCGGTGGCGGTGGACGTGCTGCTGATCCAGCGCAACATCCCGCAGGACGTCAAATGGAACCCGCTGAGCGCCGACGAGCTCTATCAGGATTACCTCGGCGCCACCGACGCGGCGCTCGGGCGGCTCGAGCGGCGCAACGAGGAAGCGGTGCGCGGGGCGCTGGCGGCTGGGGGCGAGGGGGCCACGCTCGCGTGGCCGGACCTGGTGGCGTGGCCGGAGACCGCGTTGCCCGAGCCGCTGTGGTTCCTCGATGGCCACGGTTACCCCGCCGAGCAGCTCAACGCCGGCTTCATCGACCAGGCGGTGCTGGCCGGGCGCGGGTTCACGTTCGTGGTGGGGGTCAACGAGATGGAGCTGGAGCGCACCGCCGGCGGCGAGCTGGTGCGCAAGGACGGCGGGCGCCTGTTCAACTCGATCGCGCTGTTTCCCGGGCGCTTCGCCGGCGCCACCACCTACCGCAAGGCGCACCTGGTGCCGTTCGGCGAGTTCATCCCGCTGCGCACGCGGCTGCCGGTGCTGGAGCGGGCGTTCAAGTTCTCGGCGGGGGTCGACTTCGGCGGCGACTTCGACCGCGGGTCGTCGTTCGAGCCGCTGCACGCCACGGTGGACGGCCGGCAGGTCGGGATCCTGCCGGCGATCTGCTTCGAGGACACCGTCGGCCGGCTGATGCGGCGCTTCGCGCGCGGCGGGCCGCAGCTGCTCGTCAACCTGACCAACGACGGCTGGTTCCGGCACAGCGCGGCGGCCGAGCAGCACCTTGCCAACGCGCGGTTCCGCTGCATCGAGCTGCGGCGGCCGATGCTGCGCGCCGCCAACACCGGGGTGAGCTGCCTGGTCGACACCGCCGGGTCGCTCGCCGATCCCGCGCACCCCGGCGGGCCGCAGCGGGCGATCCGCGCCGCCGACGGCAGCCCGTTCGTGGCCGGCGAGCTGTTCGGCACGCTGCGGGTGCCCGAGCAGGCGGCGCGCACGCCATATGTGCTGGCCGGGGACGCGCCGGTGGCGGCGCTCGGTCTGTTAGGGCTGCTGGCCGGGCGCTGGCGCCGGCCGCGGGGGCGCGGCCTCTGAGCCTGTCTGAAAAATGCTGCCAGCCGTGCCGACCGGGAAGTTGGCGGATCATTCAGCGGCTCCGCCGACCGGAGTGGGCGGTCGGCCCTGCGGGCTGCGAGTCCTTTCCCCGCAGGCTTTGTTGCGCCTCAGTCGAGGATGTCAATCCACTCCCTCGGCGCGCCGTGCCTGCGGGAAAAGTCCTTCGCAGCACGACCGGCATCGTTTTTCAGACAGGCTCTCACAGGTTGTCGAGGATCGCCTGGCAGCCCTTGAGGTCGAGCTTGCCGGAGGCCAGCAGCGGGATCTCCGGCACCGGCACGATCCGCTTCGGGCACCACAGCGAGGGCAGCCCGGCGTCCAACAGCCGGTAGCGGAGGTCGATGCACTCCTGTTCGACGGCCGGGCCGCAGACGGTGGAGAACAGGACGATGGCCTCGCCCTTCTGTTCGTCGGGCACGCCGACGACGGCGATCCGGCGTTCGGCCTCGCTGTCGAGGCCGAGCACCTGGTTGACGGCGGCCTCGATCGCCTCGTGGGGGACCATTTCGCCGCCGATCTTGGAGAAGCGGGAGAGGCGGCCCTCGATGAAGAGGAAGCCGTCGGCGTCGACGCGGCCGACGTCGCCGGTGCAGAGCCAGTGGTTGTCGAGCACCTCGGCGGTCTTGGCGGGGTTGTCGAGGTAGCCGGGGAAGACGTTGGCGCCGCGCAGCCAGATCATGCCCTGGTGGTCGAGCGGGAGGGGGGCGTCGGTGGCGGGGTCGGTGATGCGCACGGCGATGCCGGGCAGCGGATGGCCGACCGAGCCGGGGCGGGAGGAGGGGATGACGGGCAGCTCGGGGTCGTCGAGGTCGGGGAGGTTGACGCCGACGGCGGGGGCGGTTTCTGTTAGACCGTAGCCCTCCTGGGGGTAGGTGCCGAAGCGTTCGGCGAAGGCGGCGGCGAGGGACTGGGGGAGTTTTTCGGCGCCGGTGACGACGAGGCCGACGGAGGCGAACTGGTCGGGGTCGACGCGTTTCATGTAGCCGCGGAGGAAGGTGGGGGTGGCGATCAGCAGATAGACCTGGTGTTGTGCGATCAGCTCGCCGAGGCGGCGGGTTTCGAGCGGGTTGGGGTAGGTGACGAGGTCGATGCCCTCGATCACGGGGAACCAGCTGGTGACGGTGATGCCGAAGGAGTGGAACAGTGGCAGCGAGCCGAGGATGCGGGCGCCCTCGGGCAGGGCGATGCGGCAGGAGAACTGGCAGATGTTGGCGAGCACGTTGCGGTGGCTGAGGACGACGCCCTTGGGCTGGCCGGACGAGCCGGAGGTGAACAGCAGCATCGCCTCGCGGTCGCCGCCGTGGCGCGGGAGGCGGAGGAGGCGGGCGAGGACGGCGGTGGGGAGCAGGCGGGCGAGCACGACCCATGCGATGATGTGCTTGCGCAGCGCGGGCAGGACGCGTTCGATGAGGAGCAGGTCGCGGGTGGGCGGCCACGGGAACGCGGGGACCTTGCGGACGAACGGGTCGGCGGTGATGAAATGGTCGAGGTCGGCCTGGCGGATGGCGAATTGCACCGCGTCGTGGCCGGCGGTGAAGTTGAGGTTGACCGGCACCTTGCCGGCGAACAAGGCGGCGATGTTGGCCAGCAGGCCGGCCTTGCCCGGGGGCAGGATCACCCCGATGCGCGGCTTGTCGGTGACCCGCCGGATCTGCCCGGCGAGGACGATCGCCGCGCCCAGCAGGCGCGGGAACGGCAGCTCCGAGTCGTCGGAACCGTCGAGCACCCGGGTATGGCGGTGCTTCTTGAGCCCGTGGAGGATCGCGCGGCCGAGCGAGCCGTTGAGGAAGTCGCGCGACGAGAAGGCCTCCTCGAATGCTTCTGTCAGGCGCTGGCGGAGGGCGGCGGCGGAGAGGTCCCGGGGTTGGATCAGGTGGCCGACGGTGACGATGGCGGCGGGGAGGGATGACGGGCGTTCGCAGGACAGGTGGCTCTCGCGGGGGTGGTGGATGGCGAGAGGGAGGGTGGGCAGGGCGAGGGCGGCGAGGGCGCGGAGGGTGCGGGCCTCGATGAGGACCTGGGTGCCGGGGCGTGCGCGGACGTTGCCTGGGACGTGGACGAGGACGCCGCCGCGGTCGAGGCAGGAGCGGAGTTGTTGGCCGACGCCGGTGAGGTTGGGGTCGTCGGCGGCGAAGGAGAAGGCGTTGCCGCGGCGTTCGAGTTGGTTGCGGAGGTTGTCGGGGAGGTGTGCGGACTCCTCGACGAGCCAGGCGAGGGGGCGGCCTGCGAACAGGTGTTCGAGGGCGTGGAGCTCGGCGACGTCGAGGCGGCTGGGGACGGCGAGCAGGCCGTCGGCAGGGACGCGGTCGGAGGCGAGGATCTGGAAGTTGAAGCGTGGCATGGGCGGGTGGGGCGTGCCGGTGTGGGGGAAGTTGACCACGAGCGGGCGCGGGGTGGCACGCCCAAAAGTCGTTGTGGTGGGGTGGTGGTGGTGGTCAGCCGGCTTCCTCGGCGAGGCGTTCGGCGATTTCGGCCTGCTGGAGTGCGGCGCCGAGTTCCGCGAGGTCGCCGTCGAGCACGGCCTGGAGGGCGTGGGTGGTGAGGCCGATCCGGTGGTCGGTCACGCGGCTCTGGGGGAAGTTGTAGGTGCGGATTTTTTCGGAGCGGTCGCCGGAGCCGATCAGGGCGCGGCGGGTGGCGGAGTAGGACTCCGCGAGTTCGCGCTGGCGGATTTCGAACAGGCGTGCGCGGAGGATCTGGAGGGCTTTTTCCTTGTTTTGGCCTTGGGAGCGGCCGTCTTCGCAGCGGACCATGAGGCCGGATGGGAGGTGGAACACCTGGACGGCGGACTCGGTGCGGTTGACGTGTTGGCCGCCGGCGCCGCCGGCGCGGCAGACCTCGATGCGGAGGTCGTCGGGGCGCAGGTCGACGTCGACCTCCTCGGCCTCGGGGAGCACGGCGACGGTGGCCGTCGAGGTGTGGATGCGCCCCTGGGCCTCGGTGGCCGGGACCCGTTGGACGCGGTGGACGCCGCTTTCGTATTTGAGGTGGCGGAAGACCTCGGTGCCCGAAACGTGGAGGATCACCTCCTTGAAGCCGCCGACCTCCGACGGGCTGGCCGCCACCAGGTCCCATTTCCAGCCGCGGCGCTCGGCGAAGCGCTGGTACATGCGCAGCAGTTCGGCGGCGAACAGGGAGGCCTCGTCGCCACCGGCGCCGGCGCGGACCTCGACCAGCGCGTCACGGTCCTCGGCCGGGTCGCCGGGCAGCAGCGCGTAGTGGAGCTGGCGGCTGCGTTCCTCGACCTGGGCTTCGAGCGCGCCGATCTCCGCCGCGGCCAGCTCGGCGATCGCCGGGTCCTCGTCGCGGGCCAGCGCGCGGTTCTCCTCGAGCTGCCGCCGGCACCCCGCCAGCGAATCCCACAACGCGAGCGTCTCGCGCAGCCGGCGGTGCTCGCGCAGGGTGGCCGACGCGCGCTTCGGGTCGGCGAACAGGCCGGGCTCCGCGATCGCCGCCTCAAGCTCCTCGAAGCGGCGTCGGCGGTTGGCGATCAGACGGTCGAAATCCATCGCTGCGGTGGCGGACGGTGGCACGTGGCGGACAAAACGCGAGCCCCGAACGCACCCCGGACCGCTCCGGGGGCGCGCGGGGCCCGAGGCCGGCGGCGGCCGGCTAGCGGTCCTCCGGCAGCAGCGCCTTGAACGTGAACGCCGCGGCCACCGCGGCCACCAGCTGCGGCACCAGGTGGATCCACAGGTCCGCCCACCCGAGCTTGCCGACGATCGCGAGCGTGAACGACACCGCCGGGTTGAACCCGCCGAGCGAAATCGATCCGACGGTGAAGGCCCCGACCAGCACGATCGAGCCGATCGCCAGCCCGTAGAACGAATTGCCGCTCGTCCCCTTGGCGGTGGCGGTCTGGAGGACCACGTAGACCAGCGCAAAGGTGAAGATGAACTCGGCCAAAACCGGCGGCAGCGTGGACGGGAACGCCTGCGCCTTGACCACCGCCGTCGGCACCAGCACCTGCGAGACGACCGCCCCGACGAAGCCGCCGGCAAGCTGCGCGAGCACGTAGGGCACCGCGTCGCGCCCTTCGCAACGGCCGCGCAGCAGGACGCCGAGCGTGACCGCCGGGTTGTAGTGCGCGCCGGAGATGTGCCCGCCGGCGAAGACCATCACCATCAGCACGAGGCCGATCGCGACCGGGGCGAAGTCACCCGCCGTCCCGCACACCGCGGCCGTGGCCACCGTGGCGGTCAGAAAGAAGGTGCCGATGAACTCAACGAGGTACTTTTTCATGGGTTCGTGAGGAAAGCCGGAGGGTGGGGATGCCCGCGGCGATTGGCAAGCGCGCATTCGGCAGCGCCCACGCCGGTGATCCGGTGCGCGGTCCCAAGCCGGCGGGGGGCGATTGACGAGGGGCGAGTGACGAGTGACGAGTGGCGAGTGACGAGTGACGAGTGGCGAGTGACGAGTGACGAGTGGCGAGTGACGAGTGACGAGTGGCGAGTGACGAGTGACGAGTGGCGAGTGACGAGTGACGAGTGGCGAGTGACGAGTGACGAGTGGCGAGTGACGAGTGACGAGTGGCGAGTGACGAGTGACGAGTGACGAGTGGCGAGGGGCGGGTGGCGAGGGGCGAGGGGCGAGGGGCGAGGGGCGGGAACTTGCCCCGGTTCGCGGCGTGCAACAAATTCGTATACGTATACGAAATTGCTGCAGGCGGGAGAAGGCGGATGGGATCGAGACATTGCGCAGCGTTTGGGACAATCCGGGACACCCACCAATCGATTCGGGCCCGCGGCACCCGAGGCCCCGGTTTGGTGGGTGTCCCCGGTTTTCATTCCCGACGAGGACGAGAGTGGGCGCGAGAATGATTTTCATATCCGGCGGATCGGGTCATGCTTCCGGCATGGGATCGCACCGCATCAAACTGGTGGCTGTGCCGGCCGCCTCGCTGCTCGTTGCCGTCGCGCAGGCGGTCGAGGTAACCGAGGAGGGCAACCGCGTCTCGATCGCGAACGAGCTGCTGCGGCTGACCTGCGACCTGAAGGTGGGCAGCTTCTCCGGCACCGACGCGGCGGCGGGCGTCACGGTGTTTTCCGGCGCGCGGTTCACCGTCGACGAGATCGGCTGGCGGCAACCGCAAGGGGTGAACCGCACGTGGCGGACCGGCGACATTGAGGACGTCTTCGGCAAGGGGCGCCGGCTCACCGTGACCGAGACGCCCGGCGGCGGCTACCGTCCGGTGAAGTCGCTGCACCTTTCGGTGTATGACGGGCTGCCGTTTGCGGTGCTCGGGTTCTCTGTCACCAACCACCGCGAGATCCCGGCGCGGATCGCGCGGGTCGGAATCCTCGAGGAGGCAGCGTTCCTGCCGGGGACGAAACTCGCCGAGCCCCGGGTCCTGCGCGGCGGCGCCGGAGCGGAGCCGAACCGCGTCGAGCAGCAACTCGGGATCGACGCGCACAACAACATCCTGGTCACCGGGAAGCTCGGCGGTGAGCGCCGCTCGCTGGTCGTCGGCGGGCTGAAGTACCGCGAGTTCCTCCGCCACATCGTGTTGGACGAGAAGAAGCGCCGCCTGACCGTCACGATCGAGGACCCGCAGGGGAAACGGGTCGAGCCGGGGACCACCTGGGACGCGGCGGACACCGTCTTCCTCGACTTCTGCACCGCCGACCCGTTCGCCTCGCTCGAGCGCTACGGGCTGGCGCTGCGCGCCGCCAACCAGGCGCATCCGAATGCCTATGACTTCCCGACCTTGTGCGGGTGGCTGGTGTCGACCGGCTCCTACGGCGAGGGGGTGCCGATCAACAACTCGAACGCACTCGTCGGGCAGCTGGAACTCGCGCGCAAGTCCGGCATCCTCGCCTACACCCCGGTCGCGATCCGGCTCGAGCCCGATTACTACTGCCAGCGCAACTGCGGCGACACCCAGCAGGGATGGTGGGACGACGAGCACTGGGCGCGCTACGGGTCGCTGGTGGCGCCCTATGAGACGTTTGCGAAGTTCTGCAACCGGATCCGCGAACTCGGCGGCATCCCGTTCACCTACATCCAGACCAACATGCCGTCGAACGACTTCGCGGCGGCCCATCCGGAGTGGATGCTCGACAACGATATCTCGCGTCTGCACGCCGAGCACCGGCATCACATGCCGTTCGTCAAGTATGACTACACCGACCCGGGCTTCCAGGCGCACACGCTGGCGATGTGGCGGCGGCTCCGGGAGGGCGGCCTGCAGGGGATCAAGTTCGACTACCCCGAATCGGGCTGGTGCAAGGATGGCGGCTTCGAGGACCAGTCGTACACGACGACTTCCGCCTACCGGAGGATCTTCCGGCTGTGCCGCGACGGCCTGGGCGAAACCGCCTGCATCCACGAGCGCAACCTCGGCGAGTACGGCACCCCGCGGCTCGATGTCACCGCCGGCATCGTCGACCTGCAGCGGGTGTGGGGCGACTCGTCGCACTTCGAGCCCGAGATGGCATCGCGCATCGGCCTGCGCTGGTACAAGAACCGCGCGGTGTTCGGCTACTACCCCGACGGCAAGTCGTTCAAGGGGCTCGACGCCGACGCGCGCCGGACGATGCTCACCCAGGTCGGATTGATCTCAGGACGGCTTGAGCTGGGGACCTCGTTCGGACGGATGACGCCCGAGGAGCGGCACGACCTCACCCGGCTCTATCCGGTGCTGCGCGGGACGCAGTCATTCCGACCCGTCGACATGCTGGTCGAGGGTCGCGCCGATCCCTCGGTCTATGTGCATCGGGTCGACGATGACTGGTCGCAGGTGATCCTGTGCAACAACCACGATCGGGGGCACGCGGTCAGCGCACCGATTTCCGGCGATCAGGCGGACAGCGGGTCGCTCGGGCACGAGCGCGACGCGACCTATTACCTGTACGATTTCTGGAATGATCGACTGGCGGGCGAGTTCGCTGGGGACGAGACGATCACGCGGACCTTGAAGCCGCGCCAGGCGCTTTGTTATTCGCTGCACCGCAGACAGAAACACCCGCAGTTTCTCTCGACCAACCGGCACATCATGCAGGGGCTCGTGGACATGGCGGAGGTCGAGTGGGATTCCGCGGCGATGACCCTGTCGGGAGTCGCGAAGGCTGTGGGCGGCGAACCGTTTGTGATCACCTTCGCCAACAACCGACACCTGCCCGGCGAAGCCCGCGCCTCCACCGGCACGGCCGGCATCGCAGCTGCCGGCGAAGGGTTCTCCCGGCTTGCGTTGAGCAGTGATTCGAATGGGGAGGTCAGGTGGTCGATTTCATGGAGCAAGGTCGCGACGGAGTAGTGCGCGGTTGCAGCAGTGTATTCGCGTCGACTTTGGGGAGCACAGGCGTCCCGCCCGTGTTGGCTAACGGGCGTCCCGCCGGTTGCGAGCCGCTCTGGCGGCTTGATGGCAGCCACGTGGCGGCAGCCAACAGGCGGGACGCCTGTTGGCCGACCCAGCCGAGACGAAGCTGGCGGAGAACCTCGTCCGGTTCACGCCGCCGATGACGGTGCTGGTCGAGGGCGGCGGGTATCCGAACGCGTGGATCGAGACCCAACCGATGGGCGGCGAGCTGTACAACGCGCTCGCGGCCCACGACGCCCGTCTCTGGCGCACCCGCGACTCGAACGGCGACGGGTTGTTGGAAACGTGGTGCGTGTGGGACACCGGCGAGGACGAATGCACCCGGCTGACCACGCGCCGGGCGCCGGTGCCGCTGGTCTCGATCGCCATCAACGAGGAGCTGTCCCGCAACGCGCCCCGCAACAACTGGAGCGGCCAGCCGCAGGGGCTGACCTGGCAACGGGCGATCGGCGGGCTCGAGAACACGTCTTCCGGCTCGAATGCTCGGGCGGCGAGTTCCGCGGCTTCGTCGGCGACCGGCCGGCCCTCACCTGCACCGCCGGCGTGCGGGTGGTCACCGACCTGGTGGGCCGGCCGGGTGGCGGAGGCCACGGCGGACCGGGGCCGGTCCGCCCTACCGGGGCGACTGTTGGATTTCCAGCACGACGACCGAGACCGCCGGGTCGGGGGCCGTGGCGGGGGCGGAGATGGTCAGGCTGCCGGCGTCGCGGCGAAGGGGCAGTAGCGTTCTGTCGGGATCGGACAGGAGATATGCCTTGGCGACCTTGTCGGTCGACGAGCATGCGGATGACCTCGGCGGGTGAGCGCCAGTCGGAGTCGTTCTTGTTGTATCCGTATGAACGGTTGGGGGTGCCGGGGTTTTCCCAGCCGCAGCCCGGGTCCTCGCCGAGGATCTGGTTGTCGCCGGCGGAGCGGTAGTCGCCCCACTCGTATGACTTCCAGTCGCCGAGGCGGCTGTTGACCAGGCAGTCCGGCTGGTGGCTGCGGACGAGATCGAGGATCGCCTCGTTCTGGGCGGCGGTTTTCTTGCCGATGCCGTCGAACCAGAGCACGCCGAGCGGCCCGTAGCGGGTGAGCAGTTCCGCGATCTGCGGCATGGCGAACTCGTCGAGGTAGCGCTGGAAGTCCTTTTCTTGCTCGTTCGGGAGACAATCCGGGACACCCACCAATCGATTCGGGCCCGCGGCATCCGAGGCCCCGGTTTGGTGGGTGTCCCCGATTCTCACTGGCGGGGAACGTAGGCCCCGGTGCCGGGGTGCCAAGCGGATTCGCCCGCCGCCGGGCGCCGCATGCGCCGCCCGTCTAGCAGCCGGGGCCGCGCGATGCCCGGGGCTGCCCAGGGGATATGTGCACGTGAACAGTTCAAGGCGCGACCCTCAGCCGGGCGAACAGGACGCGGGGCGTGGGGCCCGCGACGGTCGTGAGCAGGCACTCGAGCGTCTCCGGGTCGTCGGCCGGCGGCGACACCCGCGCGCACGAGGCGTCCACTCTCACCGGGCCGTCAAATTCCCCGCTGGCATGCCATCCGGCGAGGTCGAGGGACCAGCGGATCGCGGCGGCGACGTCGCCCGCCGCCTTGGCGTGGGCGAAGCGCACGCGCAGGCTGCCGCCGCCGGCGGACCCGTGCGCCAGCACCCGCGCGCAACTCGCCGGGTCGTCGGCGGCGGAGCCGTGGTAGTATTCGATTAGATTGGGGGCGCCATCGCCGTCGTCGTCGTCCTCCGCCGCCGTGCACCCGTGGGCGTGCAGGTAGTCGTGCAGCGGCCGGTCGGCGAGCGTGGCGGTTGCGCTGGCCGGGGTGCCCACGACGTAGCCGGCGCCGGGCGCCACCTCGATGGTCAGCGACTCGGGCCCCTCGATCTCCCCGTCCGCCGCGGCCTGCACCGCCACGGTGGCGGACCACCCGCCGTCCGGGATCACCACCGTCCCGGCGGGCGCCCCGAAGTCGGCGCCCGGAACGGCCGACCCGCCGGTGGCATACGCGACGACCAGCGGCCCGGCGGGCTGGCCGGTGCGGGTGAACGTGAACTCGAGCGCCTGGTCGTCGCCCCACTCGCCGGCGTGGGCGTCGGTGGCGTGGACGCCGACCGCGCAGAGCGGGATCGCCACGAAGCGCAGGTCGATCGGCTCGAATTTGCCGCTCGTCTGGAGCGGCGAGTCGGTGGTGTAGATCCCGAATCCGACGCCGCCGGCCCCCTGCGCCGAGTAGCTGACCAGGTTGTCCGCCGCGGCGCTCGCGGCCCCGCCGTCGGTCGAGTCGCCGCACAGGAACAACGCGCTGTTGGACGGGTTCACCTGCGCGCCGTCGCCGAGCGTCAGCAGGAGCAGGTCGCCGGTGACGCTGCCGGTCGCCCCGAGCGCGGAGAGCTGAGCGTTGAGGGCGGTCACCACGCCGTCGGCGCCGAGGGTGCCGCTGTAGACGCCGGGCGTGGCATGCGGGAGATAGACGAAGGTGAACTCCCCGTCCTCCGGCGCGGAGCTGTTGTCGCGCACGTCCACCACCCACTGGCCGCCGCTGGTGCGCACCGAGGCGATGTTGTCGCCACCCCCGGGCCCGCCGAAGTCCCCGTTGGGAAACGCCAGCAGGTTGCCTCCCTCCGGCAGCCCGCTCACCGTGTAGACGCCCGTCCCGGCCCGCGCCACCACCACCCCGGCCGGCAGGCTGGCGCCCCCGCGCAACGTCCCGTCCGCCGCCACCCCCGCACCGGTCCAGCCGCCCGCCCACGGCAGGAACGCCACCGCCGTCCCGCCCGACTGCTCGTCGACCACCGGGTCGCCGGAGGCGTCCGGGTCGCTGTCGACCACGCTGACGAACAGCTGCCCGGACCCGGCCTGATAGGGAGAGCACAGGTTGTCTCTAACAGACCAAAGGGAGGGGTTGTCCCCCCAGTTGGTGGCGAGGGCTGCGCCGGCGTCGAACGCGGCCGGCGTGCCGGCGACGTGGATCGCGATGTCTCCGGTGTCGGTGCCCGGGGCGGTGAGGGCGCGGGCGCCCGGGCTGGTGGCGGCGACGACCCAGCCCGGGTTGAACAGCCCGACCGAGGCCGACGCCGGGTCGAGCGGCGGGGGGCCGGCGGTCACGGTAACCGGCACCGGCGCGCTGGAGGCGGCGAGCCCGTCGTTGTCGGTGGCGGTGGCGAACAGGTGGTGGGTGCCGGCCGGCGGGTCGGCCCACAGCCAGGTGAACGGCTCGTTGGTGTCCTCGCCGAGCCGGGTCGCGCCGGCGTGGAACTCGACCTTGGCGACGCGCCCGTCGGGGTCGGCCACCGCGGCCGCCAGCAGGATCGGCTGTCCGGGGGGGGATTCCGCGCCGCCCGGCGGCGTCGCGAGCACGGCCGTGGGGTGGGTCAGCGTGCCGGCGGTGGTGAACGAGCCGGGCGGGGTCGTGACCGTCGTCGTGCCGTCGCTGGCGCTGGCGAACCACTCGTAGCGCATCCCGGGCCGCAGGGGCAGCGCCGGGTGGGCCTCGTTCCACGTCAGGCCGGCGGGGCCCGGGGGCGCCGCCAGGCTGCCGAGCTCGGTGAACGCGCCGATCCCGCCCGAGAGATCGACGGTTAGATCGAAGCGGCTGTCGTCGTCCTCCTCGCAGCTGCCGTCCTTGGCCGAGCAGGTCCGCACCAGGACCTTGTCCTCGGCGGGGAGGAACGTCATCAGCCGCAGCCAGCCGTCGCCGGTGTGGTCGTTGCGGCCTTGGTAGTTGGCGAGCAGCGAGTGCACCGGGAATTCCCCCGGCGGGTCGAGCGGGTCGCTGCGCCGGCCCTCCCCGGAGTATGCGGTGGCCTCGTCCCAGACGTGTCCCCCGTGCATCAGGACCAGGTTCGGGTGTTTCCTGAGGCGCCCGTAGATCGCCGCGCCGGCGGCGCTCCACGTCGTCCGGTCGGAGGGGTGGTTGTAGATTCCCATCAGGTGGTGGGTCACGACGATTGCGCGGTGGTGCGGGTGGGCGGCGAGCACGCCGTCGGCCCACGCGAGGACCGCCTCGGGCGGCGCGAGCGTGCCGTTGCCGCCGAGGTTTGCGTCGCCGTGGTAGCGCAGGCTCACGACGAGGAAGTCGATCCCGCCGGCGCTGAAGGTGATGTAGTTGTCGTCGAGAGCCGCGGGATCGGCGGTGCCGCCGAAGTAGTGCCGGCCGTGGAAGTGGTTGAGGCCGGTGGACGGGTGGATCCCGAACGAGGTGTTGAACCCGGCGGACGTGCCGTCGTCCCAGCGGCACAGGTCATGGTTGCCCACCGTCGCGGACCACGGCAGGCCCTGCGGCAGGCCGGTCGCCACGGACGCCTCGAGCTGGGTCATCGCGGCGGACGCCCTGGCCCATTCTGCCATCGCCTCGACCGGGGCGGGGGCTTTGCGGTCGGCGCTCTCGTTTTGCACCAGGTCGCCGACGTGGATGACGGCGACGATGTTCCTGCGGCCTTCCCGCCGCTCATCGCAGATCCAGCGGATCTCGTCGATGAAGTCCTGGTTTCGCGCGTCGTCCAGGGTGTAGCCCTGGGTGTCCGGCACGACCACGACGGTGAACTCCCCGACCGGGGTGGCGGCTCCGACCGGGCGGCCGAAGAACCGCACCTCGAGGGCGGCGCTGTCGGCGTCGGCGACGTCGACCGCCAGCCGCACCGAGCGCGGCAGGTCGCTGGTCGTTCCATCAGCCGGTGCGACGGGGTCGATCTCCGGCGGGTTGGTGGCACCGACCTGCAGCCAGGGGATGCCAACGGCGCTCGCGACGGCGAGCATGCGGGCGGCGCCCGCGGAATGCGGTGCCTTCATCCCCGAGCCTCGTTACGGAAAATGCCCGGCGCAAGGGAATTCTCGCACCCCGCCCTGCCCGGCGCGGATTGGTAAAAGATTGGTTTTCAGCCCGGCCCCGACCGGACCGCCGAAGGGCGTCTCAAGGCGAGACAATCCGGGAGACAATCCGGGACACCCACCAATCGATTCGGGCCCGCGGGTTTGGTGGGTGTCCTCGATTCTCGCCCCGATTCTCCCTTTGTTGCGGAGGCTGCGGGCGGTCTGGGCAGCGGCGGGGTGCCGGGCCCTCAGCTCGCTTGCTGGTCCTCGGTGTCCGCGGTGGCCGTCGATGCGTCGGCCGCCTCATCGGCTGCCGTTTCGGCCGCCTCATCGGCTGCCGTTTCGGCCGCCTCATCGGCTGCCGTTTCGGGCACCTCATCGGCTGCCGCATGGGCGACCGGTTCCGGGGCCACAGGCTCGTCGGTCACCGGCTCGGCGACCGGCTCGGCGACCGGTTCGGCGACCGGCTCGGCGACCGGCTCGGCGACCGGCTCGGCGGAAATCGCCTCCAGCTCCGTGTGGGGTTGGGCGATCTCGTCGGGAGTCGGCTCGGCGACCGGCGCGGCGACCACTGGAGCGGCCGGTTCGGGGGCGGCGGCGGGGGTTTCCTCCGGGGCGGCGGCGGGGGCCGGGCGGCCTTCGTAGCCGGCGATGGTGCGGGCCTTGCGGATGATGCTGTGGACGGTTTCGGAGGGTCGGGCGCCGACGGCCAGCCAGTGTTCGGCCTTGGCGAGGTCGATGGTGAAGTTTTCGCCTTCGGCGAGTGGGTTGTAGGTTCCGAGCTGTTCGATGTAGCGGCCGTCGCGGCGCTTGCGCTGGTCCACGGCCACGATCTTGTAATACGGGCGGTCCTTGGTGCCTTGGCGGTTGAGTCGGAGAGCTACGGCCATCGTCGGAGTGCGTTGGGTGGGTCCGCCGGGGGACCGGCGGGGCCGGGACGATGGCCAAGGGGCGCGCCTTTGCCAAGGAGAATCTGGGGGGAATGTGCGGGGAATCTGGAGTCTGGCGGGCGGCTTGCGGTTCACGGGGCCGGGGTCATCGTCACCCGGGCGATCCGCCAGCGGCCGTCGAGTTGGTGCCACTCGAACTCGGTGCGGTAACGGGCGGCGATGAGCGGGTGCTGGCGCTGGTTGAACCGCACCTCGGCGTCGAGGGTGGCGACCACCAGCGCGTGGTCGCCGGCCAGGGTGATCGACGCGAGCCGCTCGATCCCGAAGCGGGTCGAGTGGGCATGCTCGGCGACGTAGCGGAAGCCGGCGGCGATGTCGTCGCGGCTGTGGGTGCCGCTGGCTTCCTCGGACGGCACCTCGAGGGTGACGTGCGGGGCGAGGAAGCCGTCGATCCCGGCGGCCTGCAGCCCGCGCCCGATGGGCGAGGAGCCGGCCTCGATGGTCACCGTGTCGAGCAGCGAGGCGGTGCGCCGCTTGACCACCTGGCGGTCGGAAAACCACCACAGGGTGAAGGCGGCGGCGGCCACCACGGCGGCCGCGCCGGCGAGCGCGCGTTTCACCGCGGCAGGATGGCGCGGGCCGCCGCCGTGGCAAGGCCGTTCGCAGCGGTGCGGGAGCGGGGCGGCGTGGTGGCCGGCGGTTTCAGGTGGTGGGGTTCCAAGCGGCGGAGTTCCAAGCGGCGGGGTCCAGCTTGCCATGGCGGCCAGGGGCGGTATCCTCGCTGGCCACCCTCGGCCGCCGATGACCCCGCTGTTGCGCAAGCTGTTCGGGATCAACTGGGTGCTCGTGCTGACGATGTACGGGCTGCTGGTGTTCGGCCTGTTTGCGATCGAGAGCGCCGCGCGCCACCTCAAGGGCGGCGGCGAGCTGTTCGCCGACCGCCAGAAGGAGTGGATCCTGATCGGCAGCGTGGCCTACTGGCTGAGTGCGCTGTTGGACTACCGCTGGCTGCGGCTGTTCGGCCTGCCGCTGTATCTGGCGGGGCTGGTGCTGACCGGCATGGCGATGGCGCAGGGCAGCGAGGAGCACCAGATCACGCTGTTGGGGCTGGCGTTCCAGCCGGCGCAGGTGGCGATTGCCGGGGGCATCGTGCTGGCCTCGGTGCTGGTGCACGACCTCGGGCGGCTGCACCGCTGGCTGCGCGAGCCGCTGGTGAAGATCGGGGTCATCGGGGGGGTGTGCGCGGTGCCGTTCCTGATGGTGGTGAAGATGGGGGACATGGGCTCGGCGATCGTGTGGCTGCCGGTCACCGTGGTGCTGCTGCTGATGTCCGGGGTGCCGTTCCGCCACCTCACGTTGCTGTGCAGCGCGGGCGCGGGCGCGGCGGCGGTCGTGTTCTTCGTGCTGCTGCCGATGGCCTCGCCCCGCGGCGCCGACCGGATCGACCTCTATCTGGACATGCTGCGCGGCAAGCCGGTCGACGTGGCGGACGAGGCCTACGCGCCGTACTACGTCTCGATGGCGGTCGGCAAGGCCGGCTGGTCGGGGATCGGGCACCGGGCGACGGCCGCGCGCGGGTCGATGTCGCTGCACGACAAGGGGTTCATCCCGAAGCGCACGGCGCACAACGACTTCATCTTCGCGGTGATCGCCGAGGAGCACGGGTTCCGGGGCAGCCTGCTGCTGGTCACCGGCTTCTCGCTGCTGCTGGTGACCTGCCTGTTCATCGGGTTCTACGCCCGCGACCTGGCCGGGCGGATGCTCGTCGGCGGGGTGGTGGCGCTGGTCTTCGCGCACCTGTTCGAGAACGTCGGCATGTGCGTGCTGCTCACCCCGATCACCGGCATCCCGCTGCCGCTGGTCAGCTACTCGGGCACCTTCGTGGTGATCTGCATGTTTCTGTTAGGACTGGTGCAGAGCGTGTGGATCCACCGCCGCCCGTTCGACGAGGCGCCGGCCGAGGCGCGCGACCCGGCGCGGCCCGCAGCCAAGGCGTTCGCGGTCCACGCCCGGATCCCGCCGGGGCTGTGAGCGGCCCGGGGGCGGGGCGCGCCGCGCTTCCGAGGCGGGGCGGGTCACCGGTCGGCAGCGCGGGCCTCCGGGGTGTCGGGCGAGTGGATTTCCGGGTGCGATCCGCACAGCCGGCAGCGGGGGTCGCGGGCCACCGCCAGTTCGCGGAAGCGCAGCGCCAGGGCGTCGAAGTGGACCAGGCGGCCGAGCGCCGGCGTGCCGATCCCGGCCAGCAGCTTGATCGCCTCGAGCGCCTGCAGGCAGCCGATGACGCCGGGGACCACGCCCAGCACGGGGGGGCCGGCAGCGGCCGGAGGCAGCGCCGGCGGTGGCGCCGGCGGTGGCGGCAGCGTGGGCAGCATGCAGCGCAGGCAGGGGCCGCCGAGGTGCGGCGCCAGCACGGTCACGTGGCCCTCGAGCCCCCGGACTGCGCCATGGCAATTAGGAATGCGTAAAAAGTAGCATAAGTCATTTATCAGAAAGCGCGTAGGAAAATTGTCAGAGCCGTCGACGAGCAAGTCATAGGGGCGTGCGATGGCGGTGGCGTTGTCTGGGGTGAGGCGGGTGGGGTGGGTGACGACGTCGACCTGTGGGTTGAGGTCGTGGAGGCGGGCGGAGGCGGAGTGGGTCTTGGGGTGGCCGAGGTTGGCCTCGCCGTGGAGCACCTGGCGCTGGAGGTTGGAGCGGTCGACGTGGTCGGGGTCGACGATGCCGAGGCGGCCGACGCCGGCGGCGGCGAGGTAGAGGGCGGCGGGCGACCCGAGTCCGCCGGCGCCGACCAACAGCACGGCGGAGCGTTTCAGGCGCCGCTGGGCGTCCGGCCCGAACTCCGGCAGCGCCAGTTGGCGGGCGTAGCGCGCGAGGTCGTCCGGGGTCAGCTCGGGCAGGGGCACGGCGGCAGAGGATAGGAATGCGGGATGGGGAAGCAAGAAGCCAGCGGCCAGAAGCCAAACGGCCAGCCATCATCCATCATCAATCCCACCGCCCCGCCAACGCCCCAGGCCCCGGACCTTTCTTCGTCCTGCTGACTCGTCGGCCTGTCCCCAGCAAACAGTCCCCAGCAAACACGCCTTTTGCTGACCCCACCGAACAGTCCCCACCGAATACCCACCCAGCGTGACCTGTCCCCACCGAACACCACCCAGCGTGACCTGTCCCCACCGAACATGTCCCCACCGAACAGTCCGGTCTTTGCGCTTGCCGGGGTGGCGGGCTGGGGCGAGGGGTGGGGATGGCCGAGGTGCAATCCACGTTTTTGCTCCAGCCCGGCGACGCGGCGCCGGAGTTCGCGCTGTCCGAGGCGGGCACCGGAGAGGTGCGGTCGCTCGCCGCGGTGGCGGGTGCGGCGGGCACGCTGGTGGTGTTCGCGTGCAACCACTGCCCGTATGTGGTCCACGTTGCGGACGAGCTCGGGCGCTTGGCCGGGGAACTCCGCGGCCGCGGGGTGGCGACGGTGGCGATCAACCCGAACGATGCCGCGGCATACCCGGACGACGCCCCGGAGCGGATGCCGGCGTTCGCGGCGGCCCACGGGTGGCGGTTCCCGTATCTGATCGACGCCACCCAGGACGTGGCGCGCGCCTACGGTGCCGCGTGCACGCCCGACTTCTTCCTGATTGGCGCCGACCGGCGGCTGTTCTACGCCGGGCAGTTCGACGCCACGCGGCCGGGGCGCGGGGTGCCGACCGGCGGCGACCTGCGCGCGGCGGCCGAAGCGATGCTGGCCGGCGGTCGGCCGCCGGCCCGGCCGGCGCCGAGCAGCGGCTGCAGCATCAAGTGGAAGCCGGGCGGCGGTTAGCCCCGCGCATCCCGGAGGGCGAAGAAGGGCGTGGCGTGGGGTCGTGTTGGGGGGCGGGAAATGCGGGGTGGCGGGCACTTTCGGGGTTGCGGGGCGTGGGGGGATCGCCCAGCCTGCGCGCCACCACCATGAGTGCCGTGCCGCTTGCCCTGCAGTTGGTTGCCCTCGACTGGGGCATCATCATCGTCTTCTTCTGCACCGTGCTGGGGATTGGGGTGGCGGCCTCGAAGAGAGCCGGGCAGAGCACCGAGAACTTCTTCCTTGGCGGGCGGGGCATGCCATGGTGGCTGCTCGGCACCTCGATGGTGGCGTGCACGTTCTCGTGCGACACGCCGAACCTGGTCACCGACATCGTCCGCAACAGCGGGGTGGCCGGCAACTGGGTGTGGTGGGCGTTCCTGCTGACCGGCATGCTGACGGTGTTCATCTACGCCAAGCTGTGGCGGCGTTCCGGGGTGGTCACCGACCTCGAGTTCTACGAGCTGCGCTACAGCGGCAAGGCGGCGGCGGTGGTGCGCGGGTTCCGCGCGCTCTATCTGGGCGTGCTGTTCAACGCGATGATCATGGGCACGGTGACGCTGGCGGCGATCAAGATCGGGCAGGTGATGTTCAACCTCAGCCCGATGGAGTCGATCGTATACGCCTCGGTGGCGGTGGTCATCTACGCCACCCTCGGCGGGTTGACCGGCTGCATCTGGGCGGACTTCGTCCAGTATTCGCTGGCGATGGCCGGCGCGATCTGGGCGGCGGTCGAGGCGGTGAAGCACCCGGCGGTCGGGGGGCTGGCGGGGCTGTTTGCGAAGGTGCCGGCGGACAAGCTCTCGATCATCCCGCCGATGGACACGCCCGAGCAGTTCTGGGGGGTGTTCGTGCCGGTGCTGGTGATCCCGATCGCGGTGCAGTGGTGGAACGTGTGGTATCCCGGGGCCGAGCCCGGCGGCGGCGGCTACATCGCGCAGCGGATGCTGGCGGCGCGCAACGAGAAGCACGCGATCGGCGCGACGATGTTCTTCAACTTCATGCACTACGCGATCCGGCCGTGGCCGTGGATCATCGTGGCGCTCGCCTCGCTGCTGGTGTTTCCATCGATGGAGGTGGTGCATGCGCAGTTCCCCAACATCGCCCCGCAGTACCTCAGGGACGACATCTGTTATCCGGCGATGATGACGCTGCTGCCGCCCGGGGTGTTCGGGCTGGTGGTGGCGGGCCTGATCGCGGCCTACACCTCGACGATCGGGACCCACCTGAACTGGGGTTCGTCGTATGTGGTCAACGACTTCTTCCGGCGCTTCCTCAAGAAGGACGCCAGCGAGCGCCAGTGCGTGATGGTGGGCCGCATCTCGACGGTCACGCTGATGGTGCTGGCCGGGCTGGTGGCGCTGGTGCTGCAGAACGCCAAGGGGGCGTTCGACATCCTGCTGCAGGTGGGCGCCGGCACCGGCCTGATCTACATCCTGCGCTGGTTCTGGTGGCGGATCAACGCATGGAGCGAGATCAGCGCGATGATCGCCTCGTTCCTCGTCGCGCTGGTGTTCGGGATCCTCGCCGGCGGGGTGAAGGTACCCGGGCTGTTTGCCGGGCCGTACCTGCCCGAGGGGCACTGGCTGCTGGCCAGCCACTGGCAGCTGTGCCTCGGGATCGCGATCACCACCGCCTGCTGGGTGGCGGTCACCCTGGCGACGCCGCCGGCCAGCGAGGAGACGCTCAAGACGTTCGTGCGCAAGACCCGGCCGGGCGGTCCCGGGTGGAGGCACGTCGAGGACCTGATCGTAGCCGAGGGCGGCCACCGGGTGAAGGCGCGGCTGGGGCTCAAGATCCTGTGCCTGTTCCTCGGCTGCTTCGCGATCTGGGGCGCATTGTTCTGCATTGGCAGCCTGCTGTTCGCGCGGATCGGTCACGCGCTCGCCTTCGGGGCGGTGGCGGCGGCCAGCATGTTCCTGATCTTCACCGTCTGGGGCGCGATCAGCGGCAGCGACGAATGACCGCGGGCACGGGGGAGGCTTGCAAGGATCCCAGCTGACCGGGTTGCGCCAGGTTGACTTGGTTGGCGCCAGCGGGCGTAATCGGGCGCACCGTGAACGTCCTGCTTCCGCCCTGGTTGGTGCTGGCGCTGCTGCTTGCGGCGGCGGCCGAGGGGCCGGTGCCGCGGCCGTTTGGCGAGGGGTTTCCCGACCTTGACCAGCCCGCGGTGGGCGAGTGGTGGGAGGCCCGTGCGGGGGGAAGCCGGCCGCGCCCGCCGGAGGCGGCGTGGCTTGACGACGTGGTCCTCAACGTCCCGCGCGACCAGACGATCGCCTTTGCGCTCTACACGATCGAGCACGGCGCCCTCAAGCTGACCGCGCAGCTGGTGCCGCTGCTGCCCGACGAGCCGCGGACCGTGCGGCTCGAGTTTCACCAGGAGGGCGACGTGTGGAAGGAGTTCGCCACCGCGGAGGTCGTCTATCCGGGGTGGACGGCGCATTTCCGGATCGACCGGTGGCACTCCGGGTTCCGGGTGCCCTATCGGGTCTGCCACGGCGCCAACTCGTTTTTCGAGGGCGTGGTGCGCAAGGACCCGGCCGACAAGGACGTGATCGTCGTCGGGTTGCTCTCGTCGAGCGCGAACCGCGCCTGCGAGCCGCCCACCGACCTGGTGAGGAACCTGCGGCGGCAGGATCCGGACCTGCTGTTCTTCGCCGGCGACCAGAGCCGCGAGCCGACGATGCACACCGCCGGCTGGCTGCGCTGGGGCAAGCAGTTCCGGGAACTGACGAAGGACCGCCCGGTGGTGACCCTGCCCGGCGACCACGACGTCGGCCACGACCGGCTGTGGGGCGAGGGCGGCATCGCGGCCGCCGACCCGGCCGGCGCCTCGGGCGGCTACCTGCGTCCGGCCGACTACGTGCGGATGGTCGAGCGCTGCCAGACCGCGCACCTGCCGGACGCGCACGACCCGGCGCCCGTCGCCCAGGGCATCGGCGTCCACTACACCCGCCTGCGCGTCGGGGGGGTCGACTTCGCGATCCTGGAGGACCGCAAGTTCAAGAGCGGCCCGGAGGGCAAGGTCCCACGCGGCGGACCGCAGCCCGGGCTGGTCACCGACCCGGCCTGCGACCGGCGCGCGCTCGACGGGCCCGGGCTGGAGCTGCTGGGCGAGCGCCAGTTAGGGTTCCTCGCGGCGTGGGGCGACGACTGGTCTGGGGCGGAGATGAAGGCGGTGCTCTCGCGGGGTGCGTTGTGCGGCGCGGCGCACCTGCATGGGGCGGCGGGCGCGCGGCTGCTGGCGGACCTCGGCTGCAACGGGTGGCCGCGGGGCGGGCGCGACCGGGCGCTGGCGGCGCTGCGCCGCTGCCGTGCCGTGCACCTGTGCGGCGATCCGCAGCCGGCGGCGGTGGTGCAGCATGGGATCGAGGCGTTCCGCGACGCGCCGTTCGGGTTCACCGGCCCGGCGGTGTGCAGCGAGGGCGACGGGCGCTGGTGGTGGCCGGCGGACGGGAAGCCCGGCGCCAACCCGCGTCCGGGCTGTCCGTTGCCGTGGACCGGCGACTATCTGGACGGCCTCGGCAACCGGGTCACGATGCTCGCCTACGCCAACCCCGGCGGGGTGGCGGCCGCCGGCGCGGCGGGGCCGGGGCCGGGCGAGCCGGCGGCCGACGGCTACGGGATCGTGCGCTTCGACAAGCGGCGGCGGGCGATCACCTTCGAGTGCTGGCCGCGCACCGGAGACCTCGCCAAGGGGCTGAAGCAGTACCCCGGCTGGCCGCTGACGGTGAAGATGGAGGACAACGACGGCCGCCGGCCGGCCGGCACGCTCAAGCTGCCGGAGAAAGTCAAGCAGATCCCGCGCCCGGTGATCTCGGTGCTCGACGAGGCCACCGGCGAGACGCTCCACACCCAGCGTTACCCGGCGGCCCCGGCGGTGGTGCCGGTGTTCGGCACCAGCCGGTTCACGATCCGCTACGGCAGGGACAAGCCGGACCAGCTCGCCGGCACCGGGTTGAAGGCCGAGTGACGGCGCGCCGGTTCACGGCGCCTCCTCGAGCACCCCGCGTGCCCGCGGCCACGCGCGTGCCGCCTCCATGACCATCCACGTTTCCAGGGCCAGGGTGGCGAGCGCCACGCCGACCAGCGCCCAGCTGCCGTTACGCCACCACGTTGGCAGTTCCCCGAGCATCGCCCATGCGGGCATGACCAGCATGAAGACGGCGGGCACGGCGGCGAACGCGAGTGGTTTGCGGCGGCGCCAGAGCCAGAAGCAGAGGACGAGGAACGCGAGGCCGCCCAGCAGCTGGTTGGTGGCGCCGAACAGCGGCCACAGGAGCATCCCTCCCTTGCCGAGGTTGGCGGCGGTCCACGGCTGGCCGGGCATCGGCGGCAGGGCCATCAGGAACGCGCTCGCAACCGCGCACACGGTGGCGCCGTGGGGCGTGCCGGTCAGGCGGGTCAGCGGGGTCAGCCGTGGGGCGGCCGTGTGGAGCGCGCGGCTGAGTTCCTGGATCACGTAGCGCTGCAGGCGGGTGGCGGTGTCCATGGTGGTGCCGGCGAACGAGGCCACCATCACCCCCATGATTGCCACCGCCATCGTGTGGTGGATCCCGTAGGACTCGAGGAAGTTGCCGCCGCCGACGACGAACGCGCCGATCTTGATCCCGAGGCCGGCGTCGGCGGCGCGCCAGTCGCCGTAGATCGCCTGCCACAGCGGGGCGCCGGACAGTTCGCCGTAGTGCGGGTGTGCCGGCCAGCCGAGGCCGATGCCGGCGGCCACCGCGAGGATCACGAGCACCGCGAGGAAGCCCTCGGTGAGCATCGAGCCGTAGCCGACCAGCCGGGCGTCGCATTCATTGCGCAGCTGCTTGCTGGAGGTGCCGCCGGCAACGAGGCAGTGGAAGCCGCTGACCGCGCCGCAGGCGACGGTCACGAACAGGAACGGCCAGATCGGCGGCGCGTTGCGCGGGTGGAGGTTGACCACCGGGGCGACGATCTCCAGCGGCGTGCCGTCGCGGGTGCCGGCCAGCCCGATCCACGCGATGCCGCTGATGATCAGTGCCAGGGTGGTGAGCAACTGGAGGGCGTTGATGTAGTCGCGCGGCTGCAGCAGCAACCACACCGGCAGCACGCTGGCGATGTAGCAGTAGACGAGCAGCATCGCGACCCACGCCCACACCGGCCAGCCTGCGAGCGCGGTGTTGAGGCCGCGGATGGCGGTGCCGAGCCAGCCGCCTTCCCATTCCATGCCGGGGCAGGCGGCGCCGAACCAGACCGTGAGGTACATCAGGGCGAGCGCCAGCAGGCTGGGCACCGAGATGGCGGTGCCGCGGCGGTGGAAGCGCAGCCCGATGGCGACCGCGATCGGGATCTGCAGGAACACCGGCAGCACGGTTTCCGGGAACATCGTGAACACGTTGGCGATCACGAGGCCGAAGATGGCGAGCACGATCCACAGGGTGAAGACGAGGATCAGCAGGAACAGCAGGCGCACCCGCGGGGCGATCATCCGGCCGGCGACGTCGCCGACCGACTGGCCGCGGTTGCGCAGCGAGACGACCAGCGCGCCGAAGTCATGCACCGCGCCGATCAGCACCGCGCCGAACAGCACCCACAGCAGTGCGGGCAGCCAGCCCCACATGATGGCGATTGCCGGCCCGACGATCGGGCCGGTGCCCGCGATCGACGTGAAGTGGTGGCCGAACACCACCGCCTTGTTGCTGGGCACGTAGTCGCGGCCGTCGTTGACCGCCACGCTGGGGGTCACCGCGGCGGGGTCGAGCCCGAAGATCCTGCGGCCGAGCCAGCGGCCGTAGGTGTGATAGGCGACGAGGTAGAACACCAGCGCACCGGCGGCGATCGCGAGCGTCTGCATGTTGGGGATTGGTTGGCGGGATCGGGGCGGCGGGCCCCAAGGGAAAGCGCGCGCCGGTCAGGGCCGCGGGGCGTCGCCGGCGGCGGCCGACGGCCAGCTCTGGCGCAGTGCCAGGGCCTCGAGCACCGGCTGGGGCACGTAGCGGCGCAGCGTATCCTGCCAGCCGTGCGGGCCGATCAGCGACTTGACGTTGGATGACGACAGCTCGGAGATGTCGCGCGGGGGCATCAGGAACACGGTGATGATCCCGGGCGCCATGTCGCTGTTGAGGTGGCGCATCACCCGCTCGTACTCGTAGTCGTGGGACGAGCGGATCCCGCGCAGGATGTAGGCGGCGCCCTTCTCGCGCGCGTAGTCGACGAGGTAGCGGTTGTCGAAGTGTGCGATTGCCAGCCGCTCGCACGAGGGGATCGACCGCCGCAGCAGGTCGAGCCGCTGTTCGATGCCGAACGTGTAGTCCTTCGACGGGTTGGTGCCGATCGCCACGATCAGGCGGTCGAACAGTTCCAGCCCGCGCTGGATCATCCACAGGTGCCCGTTGGTCGGCGGGTCGAACGAACCGGCATAGACGGCGGTCTTCATCGGCGGCGGGGTGTCGGGGCGGGGGCTGGGGTGCGGGCGGCAGGCGCGGGCGCGCGGTGGGCGTGGTTTATCACGGGATCGGGGGAGGCTCCGCGGCGGGCCAGCGGGTGCCTTGGTTGAGCGCGTGGATCGGCGCGCCGTCGTCCGGGGCGGTCCAGCGGAACGCGCCGGCGATTGCGGCGGTCAGGAAGCGTTTGGCGGCGGCGACGGCGGCGGGCAGGGGCAGGCCGCGGGCGAGGGCGGCGGCGAGCGCGGCGGAGAGCGTGCAGCCGGTGCCGTGGCTGGCGGGAGAGTCGACGCGTTCGGTGGCGAACCAGTGGCATGCCTCGCCCTCGACGAGCACGTCCTCGGCGCTTGGGCCGGGGAGGTGACCGCCCTTGAGGAGGACGGCGGTGTGGAAGCGGGCGGCCAGATGGCGGGCGGTGTCGGGCATCGCGTCGCGGTTGGTGACCGGGTGTCCCGCGAGGTGGGCGGCCTCGTCGAGGTTGGGGGTGATGACGGTGGCGCGGGGGAGGAGGAGTTGCTGATAGGCGGCGATCGCGGCGGGCTCGAGCAGTGGGTCGCCGGTGGAGGCGATCATCACGGGGTCGACGACGAGCGGGCCGTGGAAGCCGGCGAGGGCGGCGTGGACCGCCTCGACGTGGGCGGTGGAGAACAGCATGCCGGTCTTGACGGCGGCGATCGGGAACGAGGCGAGGAGCAGGTCGACTTGTTCGCGGACGACGGCCGGGGGCACGGGGTGGACCGAGCCGACGTGGCGGGAGGTTTCGGCGACCACGCAGGTGATTGCGGACAGGCCGAACACGCCGAAGTGCTGGAACGTCTTGAGGTCGGCCTGTGCGCCGGCGCCGGCCGAGCAATCGGAGCCGGCGATGGTGAGGGCGAGCGGCGGGGCACCGGGCACGGCTGCAGGTTAGCGGTGGTGATCGGGGCTTGGCAAGCGGGCGGGGCGGGCCGAGGTTCGGGGGGTGGAAGGGACGCCGCGCGAGCTCGAGGGCCTCGAGGTCCGGGTAGAGGACGTGATCTACATGCCGAGCCTTGACGCGCCGGACGACCGGCCGCATCCGTTCGTGTATTTCATGACGATCGTCAACCGCTCGGCCGAGCGGGTGGTGATCCGCGGCCGCAAGTGGGTGGTGCGCGAGGACGGCGGGCAGGTGACGGTGATCGAGGGCGACGGGGTGGTGGGGCAGACGCCGGCGCTGGGGCCCGGCGAGGACTTCGCGTACAACAGCTACCATGTGACCGCCGGCAGCGCGTCGGCCGAGGGGGCGTTCTTCGGCACCACGGAGGCGGGCGAGCCGGTGTTTGCGCGGATTCCGCCGTTCCGGCTCGAGGTGCCGGACTGGGGGGGCTGAGGCCGGGGCGCGGCCGTCAGTTCGTCCGCGGTGCCGGTGCCGGCTGGTTGCGGGTCATCGGGACGAACACCACGGGGAGCACCGCCTCGCGGGTCACGCGGCCCTTGGTCTTGCGCAGCAGGCAGAGTTCCTGGGCGAAGCCGGTGCCGACGGGGATGACCATGCGGCCGCCCTCCTTGAGTTGGTCGACGAGCGGCTGGGGGACGTGATCGGGGGCGCAGGTGACGATGATGGCGTCGAAGGGCGCGGCCTCCGGCCACCCCTGATAGCCGTCGCCGGTCCTGACGGTCACGTTGGCGTAGCCGAGCCGGGCGAGGTCGGCCTTGGCGCGGGCGGCGAGCGGCCTGACGATCTCGATGGTGTGGACCGACTTGACGAGGCCGGCGAGCACGGCGGCCTGATAGCCCGAGCCGGTGCCGATCTCGAGCACCCTGTCGGTGGGCTTGGGCGCGAGCTTCTCGGTCATGAACGCGACCACGAACGGTTGTGAGATCGTCTGGCCGTGGCCGATTGGCAGCGGGTGGTCGGCGTAGGCCTGATCGCGCAGCTCGGCGGGCACGAACTCGTGCCGCGGCACCTTGCCCATGGCCGCCAGCACCCGGGCGTCGGTGATCCCGCGGCCGGGGCCGGCGAGCTGCTGTTCAACCATCTGCCTGCGGGCGGCGGCGAAGCCGTCTGGCGCCACGCGCTGGCCGCAGCAGGCGGTTGCCTGGCAGCCGGCCAGCAGTGCGACCCAGAGCCCCAGGCCCCTGAAGCAAGGCAGGTTCCTCATGCTGCCACCCTAGGCCCGGGCGGGCCGGGCGCCAACCGGATTTGTTGCGGCCGCGCCGACCGCCGACGCGGTTGGAGGGGCGGTTCCTGCGGGCCTGCGGCCCTCAAGGAGCGGGCTCCGGCGGCGGCTGGGGGGCGTCTTCGGTGGGGGCTTCGGCGGGGGCTTCGCCGGGGCTGGTTTCCGGGGGCTGGGGCTGGCCGGAGGCGGGCTGCGGCGGTGGTGGGGGGGCGCCTTCGGTGGCTTCCTCGGGGCGGATTTCCGGCTGCTTCGGCTGGTCGATCGCGCGTTCCGGCGGCGGGGCCGGGGCGTCGGCGCCCTCGGGGGTGGCGGGTTGGGCGGGTGGCGCATCGTCGCCCTCCTCGGGCAGCGGGGGCACGGCGATCGGCGGGGTGACGGCCTCGATGCGCGGGCGCGGGGTGGCGGGGCCGGCGGGCGGGGTGGTGCCTGGGGGCACGGCGACCGGGGGCGTGGTGACTGCCGGCGTGGTGGCCGGGGCGTCCTTCTTCTTGACCAGCTGGGCGCGGTCCTTGAGCAGGGCGTCGACGGTCCACTTGGTGACCTCGAACGTGCGGCCCTCGAGCTGCTTCTCGGTGGCGAGTTTTTCCTTCAGCTCCGTGGTGCGCTTCTGGAACGCCTCCTCCTTGGTCTTGGCGTCCTCCTCCTTCTCGCCCTCCTCCTTCTTGCGCTGCTCGGGGATGGTGGCGGTGACGGTGACGGCCAGCAGGTAGTTGCCCTCGGTGGCGGCGGCGGGGTCGGCGGCGTCGTCCTGGCCGTCGTCCTTCTTCTCCTCCTTCTTGTCCTCCTTGGGCGCGGGGGCGAACCGGACCTGATAGGTGAAGCCCTCCTCGGTCTCGAGGGTGGCCAGGCGGGCGTCGGGCGCGGAGTCCAGCAGCTTGGCGCGCTCGTTGGGCACCACGTCCTCGAAGCGGGCGAACGAGAAGATGCTCTTGAGCGGGTTGGCGACGGTGGCGTCGAGCGTTTCGTCGGCCCCGATGCCCTCCAGGGAGAAGTCGGCGCCCTCGTCCGGGCGGGTCAGCTTCCACGCCTGGTAGTCGGGCTTGTTCGGCATCTGCATCGCGACCGACTTGAGCTTCTCGACCTTGATGAAGTCCTCGCGGAGCCAGTCCTTGGGGGTGGCGACGACGCGCGCGAAGGTCTCGCTGGTGACGTAGAGGCCGGACTGGTCGGCGCGGTTGCGGATGAAGCGGCCGGTGGCGCCGCCGCCGAAGCCGAACGGTCCGGCGCTGGCGGCTGACTCGGTGTTCTTGCCCAGCGCGACGGCGGCCAGCTCGGCGCCGGCGGCGTCGGCGAACGTCAGCTGCAGGCCGTGGTCCTCGTCCTTGGAGGCGGCGGGGTCGATGCCGAAGCGGGCGTCGTAGCGCGGGCCGGCGTCGATTCCCTGGGTGACCTTGACCTCGGCGAGGGTGCGCAGCACCTCGTTGATGCGGGAGGCGCTGGCCGGGTAGTTCTCGCGCTCGGCGACGGTCCAGCCGGCCTCGCCCTTGGCGAGGGTGACCGAGTCGGAGGCGGACTTGACGGTGATCCTGGCCACCTTGTCGGCGGGGAACTGGGCGAACAGGGTTTCGCCGCGCTTGCGCGCGGTGGCGTTCTCGAAGGCGCGGGTCTGGCCCTGTTTGACCACGGCGACACCGGCGCCGAGGCCGGCGGCGGCCAGCCAGAGGAGGGCAAGCGTGGATTTGGTCATGGCGGAGAGTGGGTTGGCTGGTGTTCCGTGTTCCGTTTTCCGTGGCGGCGTGGCGGCGTTCTAACGGGCCCGGGTGGACGAGCGGCGGGAGAGGTAGGCGAGGAACCCGGCGGCGAGCACGCACAGCGGCACGGCGCCGATGTTGAGGCCGGTGATCCAGGCGGCGAGGTGGTTCTTGCGGCGCTTGAGTTCCTTCTGCTCGTCGCGGATCTGGCGCGAGTAGGCGACGCGCTGCTCGCGCAGCTTGCGGATCTCGGCCTCCTGCTCGGGGGAGAGGTAGAGTTCCTTGCCGCTGGACTTCTGGGACTGCAGCTCGTTGAGCCTGGTGACGGCCTCGTTCTGCTTCTCCTCGAGTTCCTTGATCTTGCGGCCGACCTCCTGCTCGAAGTCGGCCTCCATCTGTTGGATCACGGTGAACGGGCGGCGGGCGGCGGCGCGGCTGCGGGCGCCGATCAGGTGCTTGGAGCCGGTGGCCTGGTCGAGCAGGTTGAGCAGCAGGCTCGAGTTGCCGTTGGCCGGCGCGGCCAGCTGCATGCCGCCGAGGTTCTGGATCCGATAGGCGAAGTTGTCGAACAGGAAGTCGACGTCGCCGATCAGGAACACGTTGCCCTCGCTGGTGGCCTCGGTGAGCCACTTGGGCTGGGCGGGCTGCTTGGGCTCCTCCTTGGTCTCCGCGGGGGCGGCGGGTGGGGCGGCAGGGGCGGGGGGGGCGGCGGGGTCGGACGAAGCGGACGGGACGGATGAAGTGGATGGGTCTGACGGGTCGGACGGGTCGGACGGGTCGGACGGGTCGGACGGGTCGGACGGGGCAGGTTCGGCCGGGGTGGGTTCTGGGGCGGGTTCGGCCGGGGTGGCATCCGGGGCGGGTGCGGGGGCGGGTTCGGCCGGGGTGGCATCCGGGGCGGGTGCGGGAGCGGGTGCGGGAGCGGGTTCGGCCGGGGTGGCATCCGGGGCGGGTGCAGCCGGGGCGGGGGCGGGTGTGGGTGCCGGGGTGGCTGGGGTGGGGGTGGTGGTTTCCTCGCCGGGTTTGCCCTTGGGGAAGGCGGACTTGAAGCGGCCGGAGAGGTGGAGGACGAGGTCGTAGACGGTGCCGTCGGGGCGCATTGAGGTGACCAGGCCTTGGTCGAGCTGGGAGGCTTGGAAGGCGTTGACTGGGGCGGCTTCGTCGGACGACTTGACGAGGGTGTTGGAGGAGACGCCGCCGCCGCCGGTCTTGGTGAAGCCGCCGGGCAGGATGAAGTAGAGGTCGACGAGGTCGCGGGTGATCACGTTGTCCTTCTGGGGCATGGCCTCCTGGGGCAGGGTGAGGAGGCCGACGCCGATCCGGCCGTCGGCGAGGCGGGTGCGGTATTTGGCGTCGCCGACGACGCTGCCGGACTCGAAGGTGGCGCCCCAGGCGCCGAGCAGGGTGGGCAGGGTGGAGGTGGTGGGCAGGCCGCCGCCCATCATCGGGTTGCCGCCGCCGGACATCTGGGCGGCGATCGAGAAGGCGTCGAGGCAGGCGACGACGGTGCCGCCCTGGAGGACGTATTGGTCGATGGCGAACTCGGCGGCGGGGGTGATTTCGGCGGGGTGGAGGAGGAGCAGGACGTCGATTTCCGGGTCGATGGTGGCCGGTTCCATGCCGAGGTCGCGGAGTTCGAACGACTGCTTGATCTGCTGGTGGACGACCCACTCGCGCATGCCCTGCTGGCCGGGCATCGTGGGCGGGCCGCCGGCGACCGGCAGGGGGCTCATCAGGCCGACGACCGGCTTGTCGGCGCGGGACACCTCGGCGATGGCGCGGGACAGCTGGTATTCGAGCATGGTTTCCTCGTTGGGGTCGAGGAACGGGACGGTGGTGGTGCGGTCGAGGCAGGCCACGGCGAGGCCGAGGAACAGGTTTTCGTCCTCGTTGATGCGCTGGCCGGAGATGCCGTCGAGGTTGGCGGAGTCTTCGGCGTCGGTGTCCGGCTGCGGGTCGAGGTACTCGATGCGCAGCTTGTCCTTGGCGAGCGCCTGGTATTCGCGCAGCAGGTCGTCGACGCGGCGCATGTAGAGCTTGAGCTCGCGGGGCATCGTCTCGCTGCGGCGGGTGGCGTAGTAGCGGACGGTGACCGGGGCGTCGAGGTCGCCGAGGATCGCCTTGGTGCCGTCGGAGAGGGTGTGGACCTGGTTCTCGGTGAAGTCGGCGCCGCGATTGCCGGCGGGGACGAGGGCGACCAGCCAGTTGGCGAAGACGGCGATCAGGACGAGCGCGGCGATGCCGAGGGCGGCGCGGGTGATCGGGTGGGTGGTCTTTTCCTTGCTCATGGGGCTTGCGGTGAGTGAAGGGGTGGGGCGTGGGCCGGGGCTGACGGTTAGGGCTTGGGCGGGCGGGTCAGGCGCGCTTGGCGGTCAGGACGGCGGAGGTGCCGAGCAGGCCGGTGACGATGAGGGCGGCGAACCAGACGGCGTCCTGGAGGCGGAACAGGCCGCGGGCGAGGGAGCGGAAGTGGTCCCAGACGCCGAACGAGACGATCACCTCGGTGGCGGCCTCGGGCAGTGCGGTGGAGAAGACGCGGATGAAGTCGTCGTAGCTGATGAGCACCATGGTCACGCAGACGACGACCGAGATGATGAGGGTGACGACCTGGTCGCGGGAGCAGGCCGAGACGAGCATGGTGATGGCGAGGAAGGTGCAGCAGACGAGGAAGCTGCCGAGGTAGCCGGAGATGATGGTGCCGTTGTCGGGCTCGCCGAGGTAGTTGGCGGTGATGACGATCGGGAAGGTGAGGACGAGGGCGACCAGCCAGACGAAGGCGGCGGCGAGGAACTTGCCGATGATCGCGCTCCACGGGGAGATCGGCAGGGTGCCGAGCAGCTCGACGGTGCCGGTGCGCTGCTCGTCGGACCACAGGCGCATGCCGACGGCGGGGGCCAGCAGCATGTAGATCCACGGGTGCCAGAAGAAGAACGGCCATTCGAGGCTGGCGTCGCCGACGCGCATGAAGCGGCCGAAGGAGAAGGTGAGGGCCATCGACAGCAGCAGGAAGACGACGATGATCGCGTAGGCGGTCGGCTGGGTGAAGTAGCTGGTGACCTCGCGTTTGAAGACGGTCCAGATTTTCATGGCTGAGTGGCGGGTGCCTGCCCTTCGTAGCCCGCAGGGCGAAGAAGGGGCGGGTGGGGAGTGACGAGTGACGAGTGACGAGTGGCGAGTGGCGGGTGCCTGCCCTTCGTAGCCCGCAGGGCGAAGAAGGGACGAGTGGGCTGCGGGGCGGAGAAGGGGCGAGGGGGGGGTGTCAATCGAGGACGATTTCCTTTTCCTGCTCCGGTTTTTGGGTGTCGGGCTTGGGGGTGTCGGGCTTGGGGGCTGGGGCGGGTTCGGTGTCGCGGGAGGTGACGCGGCGGAACAGGTCCTGGAGGGAATCGTTGCCGGACTGGGCGCGGAGTTCCTCGGGGCTGCCGTCGGCGACGATGCGGCCGCGGTCGACGATCAGGGCGCGGGTGCAGGCGGCGTCGACCTCCTCGAGGATGTGGGTGGAGAAGAGGATTGCCTTGTCCTTGCCGAGGCGGCGGATGAGTTGGCGGACCTCGTGTTTCTGGTTGGGGTCGAGGCCGTCGGTGGGCTCGTCGAGGATCAGCACCTCGGGGTCGTGGAGGAGGGCCTGGGCGAGGCAGGTGCGGTGGCGGTAGCCCTTCGAGAGGGTGGCGATCGACTGGCGGACGACCTGGCCGAGGGAGCACGAGTCGATGACCTTGTCGATGGCCTGGTTGCGGGCGGGGCCCTTGAGGCCGCGGACCTCGGCGCAGAAGCGCAGGAAGCTGAGGACCGTCATGTCGTTGTAGAGCGGTGCGGACTCGGGCAGGTAGCCGATCATCCGCTTGGTGGCGGCGGGGCGGTCGATCACCGACACGCCGCAGATCTTGGCATCGCCGGCGGTGGGGGGGAGGAAACCGGTGACCATCCGCATGGTGGTGGACTTGCCGGCGCCGTTGGGACCGAGGAATCCGAGCACTTCGCCCTGCTTGACGGAGAACGAGAGGTGGTCGACGGCGGTCTTGGTGCCGAACTGCTTGGTCAGGCTCTCGACTTCAATCATGGGTGGTGTGGGGTGGTTGGGCTGCCCTGCGCGGGCGTAAGCGACACCGCCTGCGCGGGGCGTCTGAAAAGCGCATGAGCGGCCGCTTTGCAAGGCCAAATGGGCGGATGGGGTAAAGTTGGGCGGGCGGGAGTGGCGTTGGTGGGCGGGCGTGCGGGGGCCGGTGGGTTGCCCGGGGGCGCGTTTTCGCCGTCGGCCGTGGGTGCCGCTGGCGCGTGGGGGGGTGTTATCTACCTGGGCTGTGAGGGGAGCTTGCCGGGCGGGCGGTGGCCGGTTGGGCGGGCGCCGGTGAGGGCGTCGCCGAGGTCGGCGCGGGCGGCCTGCGCGAGGGCGAGGAGGCGCTCGACGACGCGGGGGTGGCGGGCGGCGACGTCGGTGTTCTCGGAGGGGTCGTGGGCCAGGTCGTAGAGTTCCGGCGCGGTGAGGCGCCGCTGCTGATAGGGCACGGGTTGGCCGTCGGTGCCGCCGGGTTGTCCGGCGAGGGTGCGGTAGGTGTGGGGCAGGCAGAGTTTCCAACGGCCGTCGCCGGTGGTCACGGCGTGCAGTTCGTTCTGGTTGTAGTAGGAGAAGTAAGCCTCGTGCGGGTTGGTGGCGCCGGGGTCGCCGCGCAGCAGCGGGGCGACGTCGCGGCCGTCGATCGGGTGGCCGGGCAGGTTGGCGCCGATGATACCGGCCAGGGTGGGCAGCAGGTCGATGGTCATCAGCATCGAGTCGCACGTCGAGCCGGCGGGCAGCTGGCCCGGCCAGCGCATGATGCACGGCACGCGGGTGCCGCCTTCCCAGCAGGTTCCCTTGCCCTCGCGCAGCGGTTTGGCGGAGCCGGCGTGTCGGCCGTAGCTGAGCCACGGGCCGTTGTCGGAGGTGAAGACCACCAGCGTCTTGTCGGTCAGCGCGTGGCGTTCGAGCGCGGCGAGCACCTGGCCGACGGACCAGTCGATCTCCATGATCACGTCGCCGTAGAGGCCGTGGGCGGACTGGCCGGCGAACTTGTCGCTGACGAACAGCGGGACGTGGGGCATCGAGTGGGCGAGGTAGAGGAAGAACGGGCGGTCGTGGTGGCGCTCGATGAACGCCACGGCGCGCTCGGTGTAGCGGGTGGTCAGGAGCCGCTGGTCGTCGGCGGTGACCTCGGGGTCGACGACGCGCTCGCCCTCGATCAGGGGCAGTGGGGGGAAGCCGCGCTTGCGCTGCGCGGCCGCGGGTGGCAGCCGGGCGAAGTCCGGGTGGAGCGGCCACATGTCGTTGGAGTAGGGCAGGCCGAGGTATTCGTCGAAGCCGTGGCGGGTGGGCAGGAAGCGGGGGTGGTGGCCGAGGTGCCACTTGCCGACCGCGGCGGTGGCGTAGCCGCGGGAGCGGAACAGCTCGCCGAGGGTCGTCTCGCCGTCGGCGATCCCGTGGGTGGCCTGCGGGCCGAGGGCGCCGTGGATGCCGATGCGGTTGGGGTAGCAGCCGGTGAGCAGGCCGGCGCGGGAGGCCGAGCAGACCGGTTGTGCGACGTGGAAGTTGGTGAAGCGGCGGCCGCCCGCGGCCAACCGGTCGAGGTGCGGGGTGGCGAACCCCTCGGCGCCGAAGCAGCCGACGTCCGCGTAGCCCTGGTCGTCGGTCAGGATCACCACCACGTTCGGGGCGGGGGCGGGGGCGGCGGAGGCCAGCAGCGGCAGGGCGAGGGCGAGGGTTCGGAGGGGCGGGGTCATGGTGTGCGGCACAGGATCTACGGTGGCGGGCCGGGGAAGTTGCAGGGTTTCCGGCCGCGGGCTAACGGAAGAAGCGCCTGAGGACCCGCTGTTCGTCGGGGTCGAGGGCGTCGCGCCGGATGCGGTTGCCGCCGTGGCCGGTGGCGTCGATGGTGCCGCCCGGGGCCGGGGCGGCGGGGGAGCGGTCGACCTCGTGGCGGCCGGGGTGGAGTTCCACCAGGTCCCCGGGGAGGGAGCGGGAGAGGTCGGCGGCGTGGAGGCCGGCCGGCGGGCCGGTGGCGAGGTCGGCGGACTTGCGGCCGAGGACGCGGGGGTCGGTGCCGGGGCCGCGGTCGGCGGCGCCGCGGCCGGGGCCGCCGGGGGCGTCCGGGGGGGCGGCGGCGTCGGCCTGCCGGGCCTCGGCGAGCAGGTCGTCCAACCGTTCGGCGCCGGGGATGCGGCCGAGGCACTGGTCGAAGGCGTCGGCGTGGCGGCGGAGCGCCTCGCGCAGCTGGTCGAACTGGAGCGGGTCGGTTTGGTCGAGCGCCTGCGGGTCGACGCGGGCGAGCCGTTCCAGCAGGTCCTGGTTTGGCCTGAGGGCGCCCTGTTGGAGTCCCTGGAGCGCCTGTTGGAACTGGTCGGCGAGCCGGTTGCGCGCGGCGGCGTCCGGCGCGGGATCGGTGTGTTGGAGCGAGCCGAGCGCGCGGTCGGCCTGGTCGAGGTCGCGGGCGGCGCGCTGGAGCTCGCCGGTGTGGGCGCGGCGGAGGCTGTCGGTGGCCTCCAGCGAGGCGTGGCTGAACCAGTCGGCGGGCGGCTGGCGGCGGAGCAGGTCGAGCTGGCGGCGGAGCGCCGCGAGGTCGCGCGGGTCGGCGAGCCGCCGGTTCTCCAACAGGTCGAGCTGGCCGGAGAGCTGCTGCCATGCGGGCGGCTGGTGGGGCGGGGGGGCGGGGTCCGGGGGCGTGGAAACCGGCAGCAGGATGCCGGCGGCGAGGCAGCCGAGGGCGGCGAGCGGGGCGAGTGCCAGGCGCGACCAGCGCCAGCGCAGGCCGTCGTCGGCGCGGGCGGGCGGCTCGGGCCAGCTGGCGGCGCCGGCGCGGGCGGCGGACAGGCGGTTGCGCAGGTGCATGGCGGCCTCGATGCGGACCAGCGAGCGCGCGGGGGACTCGAAGTGGCGGCGGGCGCGCAGCCAGCCGGCGGCGGCGACCGCGGCGGCGGCGCCGAGCGCCCAGCCGGCGAGGGTCGGCGCCGGGGTGGCGGGTGCTTCGCGGCGGGCGAGCAGGATCGCGCAGGCACCGGCCAGCCCGAGGACGACGAGCGGGCCGGTGGTGGCGTCGGCCCACCAGCCGGCATTGACCCGGCGGGCGACGCGGCGGGCGTGGCGCAGCCACGCGGCGCGGCGGTCGGCGGCGGGGGCGGCCATGGCGGGACGATACCACGCCGGCCGCGGCGGGCGAGGGGAAAGGCGGCGGGAAAGGCGGCGGCGCGGGCTGCCGGCCCGGTGCCGGCGAGGCCGCGCATGCCGTTTCAGGCACCCCGGGCGGTGGCCGGCGCGGCGAGCGCGTGGTCGAGGGCGGCCTTGACGAAGCCGGAGAAGAGCGGGTGGGGTTTGTTAGGCTTGGACTGGAACTCGGGGTGGAACTGGCAGCCGACGTAGAACGGGTGGTCGGGCAGTTCGATGATCTCGACGAAGCCCTCGACGGCGGACACGGCGGCGATGGCGAGGCCGGCCTCCTGGAGCTGCTCCTGATAGTCCGGGTTGACCTCGTAGCGGTGGCGGTGGCGCTCGTGGATGCGGGTGGCGCCGCCGTAGAGGTCGGCGGCGCGGGTGCCGGCGAACAGGATCGACTCGCAGGAGCCGAGGCGCATGGTGGCGCCCTTGTCCTCGACGCCGCGCTGTTCCTCCTGGAGGCAGATCACGGGGTGGGGGGTGGCCTTGTCGCACTCGGTGGAGTCGGCGTCGTGGAGGCCGCAGACGTTGCGGGCGAACTCGATCGTGGCGATCTGCATGCCGAGGCAGATGCCGAGGAACGGGACCGGGGTGGTGCGGGCGTAGGTGGCGGCGAGGATCTTGCCCTGCACGCCGCGGTCGCCGAAGCCGCCGGGGATCAGGATGCCGTCGACGTTGCCGATGACGGCGGCGGCGCCGCGTTGTTCGATCGCCTCGGCGTCGACGCGCAGGATGTCGACCTTGGTGTCGTGGGCGGCGCCGGCGTGGACCAGCGACTCGTAGATCGACTTGTAGGCGTCCTGCAGCTCGATGTACTTGCCGACCACGGCGATGGCGGCGCTGTGGTGGGGGTGGGTGACGCGGCGGACGAAGTCTTCCCAGTCGGTCAGGTCCGGCGTGGGGGTGTGGCCGAGGCCGATGCGGTCGACTACCAGGCGGTCGATCTTGTCGCGCCGCAGGTCGAGGGGGCACTCGTAGACGGTGTGGGCGACGTCGCGGAAGGCGACGACGTTCTTGCGCTCGACGTTGCAGAACATCGCGATCTTGCGGCGGTTGTCCTCGTCGAGGTCGTGTTCGGTGCGGCAGATGATGATGTCCGGCTGGATGCCGATCTCGCGCAGTTTGGCGACCGACTGCTGGGTGGGCTTGGTCTTGATTTCGCCGGCGGCGCGGATCAGGGGCAGCAGGGTGACGTGGACGAAGCAGACGTTGTCGCGGCCGGCCTCGAGGGAGAACTGGCGGAGGGCCTCGAGGAACAGGTGTCCCTCGATGTCGCCGACGGTGCCGCCGATCTCGGTGATCATCACGTCGACGTCGGGGTTGTGGGCGGTGACGGCGTGGATGCGTTCCTTGATCTCGTCGGTGACGTGGGGGATGTACTGGACGGTTTTGCCGAGGTATGCGCCGCGGCGTTCCTTGCGGATCACCGAGTCGAAGACCTGGCCGGAGGTCATGTTGTTGAGGCGGGTGAGGGTGCAGTTGGTGAAGCGCTCGTAGTGGCCGAGGTCGAGGTCGGTCTCGGCGCCGTCGTTGAGCACGTAGACCTCGCCGTGCTGGAAGGGCGACATGGTGCCGGGGTCGACGTTGAGGTAGGGGTCGAACTTCTGCATGACGACCTTGAGGCCGCGGTGTTCGAGCAGGGTGCCGATCGAGGCGGCGGCGAGTCCCTTGCCGAGGGAGGAGACGACGCCGCCGGTGATGAAGATGTATTTCATGGGGAAGGCGGGTGTGCGTGCGGGTGGGTGGGGTTGCGGAGGAGGGCCTCGATGTGGGGGGCCTGGGCGGGGGTGTCGAGGCCGGGGGAGGTGTCGCTGGTCAGGATGACCTGGATTGAGGCGCCGTGTTGGAGGGCGCGGAGTTGCTCGAGGGACTCGGCGAGCTCGAGCGGGGCCGGCGGCCAGGCGACGAAGCGCTCGAGGAAGGGGCGGCGGTAGGCGTAGATCCCCTTGTGGCGGAGGACGGGCAGGCCGGGGACGGGGTGGCGGAAGAACGGCAGCGGGGAGCGCGAGAAGTAGAGTGCGCGGCCGTCGAGGGTGGTCACCACCTTGACCACGTTCGGGTCGGTGACGGCGGGGTCGGCGGGGTCGAGCGGGTTGGCGGCGGTGGCCATGTCCGGGCCATCGGGGGCGCTGATGGTGGCGGCCAGTTGATCGACGAGCGCGGGGTCGATCAGCGGTTCGTCGCCCTGGATGTTGACGACGTGGGTGGCGGCGGGGTCGGCGGCGAGGGCCTCGGCGACGCGGTCGGTGCCCGACGGGTGGGCGGGCGAAGTCATTGCGACGCGGGCGCCGAAGGCCACGGCGGCGCGGCGGATGCGCTCGTCGTCGGTGGCGACGAGCAGGGCGTCGAGGTGGTGGCAGCGGCGGCAGCGTTCCCAGACGTGTTGGAGCAGCGGTTTGCCGGCGAGCGGGTGGAGGGGTTTGCCGGGGAAGCGGGTGGACCCCCAACGGGCTGGGAGGATGCCCACGACTCTGATTTCCCCGGCGGCGCGATTCACTGATTCCAACTCGCGGCGCAAGCTACCGCGGTTGCGGGGTGGCGGACAAGGGGCATTTCAACAAGCTGCGCCGGGTCACTTGGGCAGGGGCGGGGCAGGGGGGAGGATCTTGTGGTCGACGAGGAAGCTGTCGGCGGCGGCGAGGGTGAGTTCGAAGTTGGCCTCGTTGACGTTGAAGTTGAAGAACGGGTGCTCGGCGTTGTCGAACGGGACGAGGAGGCAGGTGTTGCGCTTGCGGCGCATGCGCTTGGCGAAGCGGGCGACCGGGGCGAACGGGAGCACGCGGTCGGCGGTGCCGTGGAACAGGATGGCCGGCGGCAGGCCCTTGCGGAGGTGTTCGGTGGGGCTGGTCTGCCTGGCGGTCTGGAGGTCGGGGAAGCGGTCGGGGCGGCCGCGTTTCGGGGTGGTGTCGACGAGCGGGCTGAACAGCACCAGGGCGCAGGGCCGGCAGTCGAGGCCGCCGTTGGTGGGGAGTTCGCGGGGGAGGGCGGCGGCCAGTGCGAGCAGGGCGCCGCCGGCGGCCCCGGCGGCGACGACGCGCGTGTGGTCGATGCCGAAGCGCGCGGCGTGCACCTTGATCCAGAGCAGCAGCGAGCGGGCGTCGTCGATCGCCTCGAGCGGGCCGGTCGAGTGGGTGGCGGCGAGGCGGGTTGCGGCGGTGATGGCGATGGCGCCGCGGCTGGCGAAGTGGTTGCAGTGGGGGACGAACTGGGTGTGGGCGGGCTGTTCCCAGAAGCCGCCGTGGAAGAACACGATCGCCGGCCGGCGGTCGGCCGCCGAGAACTCCGGCGGGAAGAAGAAGTGGGCGTGCAGCGGCGGGCCGTCGGTTTCCCGATAGACGTAGCTGACGGCGTTGCGGAGCAGTTCGCGGTCGCGGGCGATGCCGATCGGGGGGACGCTGGCCTGGGTGCTCATGGGCGGGGCGCCGCGCCGGCGGCGGGATTTGATTGTCGCGGGCGGCCGGGCGGTGTGCAATCGTTTCCAGCGATGCGAACGACGATGCGGGTGGCGGCGGCGGCGGTGGTGGGGCTGGCCTGTGCGGCCGGGGCGGCGGACGTGGATGCGGCGCTGCGGGCGCAGCTTGAGCAGACGTATGGGGCGTGGCGCAAGGCGGTGGTCGAGCGCGACGCGCGGACGTGGGAGGCGGTCACGGCGAGCCACCGGCGGATGGCGATCCGCAACCGGGTCGTGTCGGAGAAGCGGGCGTTTCCGGCCGCGGTGTTCGACCTGCCGGCGTCGCCGCCGGGGCTGGGCGGGCTGCGGGCGGTGCAGGTCAGGCAGCTTGGGCCGACCGCCAAGGCGGTGTATTTCGGCAAGGTCGACTTCGGGATTGACGGCGAGCCGAGCGACAACCTGCTGGTGATCTCGTTCATCAACGAGGGTGGGCGCTGGCGCTACGACACCGCCGACTTCGTCAACCTCGGCGGGCTGCCGGAGGTGCGGCGCGAACTGGCGGCGGGCAACGACAGCTACGTCGAGGAGACCAAGGCGTTCCTGCCGGACGGCAAGCTGCCGCCGCCGCCGCTGCAGGTCGGGCCGGCGAAGTACATCGCCAAGGTGTATGTGTTCTGCCCCGGGCGCGAGGTGCAGGTGCAGGTCAACAAGGTGAGCCGGCACGCGTTCCTCAACACCAAGCAGGCCGAGGTGGTCCTCGGCGGGGCGCGGGACGGCGCCAACGAGGTGCAGTACTCGATCCGCAAGGCGGAGGGCGGCAAGGGCACCGAGGCGCTCGCGATCCGCGTCTATCTGATGAGCGAGGTGCCCGGCACCCAGCCGCTGAAGGCGTTCGAATACCAGGTCGGGGAGGGGCGCAAGCCGGACGACTTCGGGACCGGCACCTTCAACGTCGACGCCGCCACCGCCGCCAAGCTGTCGGGCGGGCGCTGAGCCGCGGCGCGGGCGCGGGGAGGTGGGGATCGCCGCTCACTCCGCGAGCACGATCTCGAGCCGCCCGGAGCGGTCGGGGAGCAGCTCGATCGAGCGGTCGTCGGCGAGCCGGCACGAGGCGCCCGCGGGCCCGACCTTCACCTGCCATGTGGTGGGGCCGCGCTGGAAGCGGATGCCGCCGGGGTGCACCGAGTGGACGATGGCCGCGAGCGGCCCGCCGCCGCGCAGCCGCCACGCCCACGCCAGCGGGTTGCGTCGGGCGTCGGTGCCGGTGCAGGCGATGGACTTCTCGCCGAGCGTGACGGTGAGCGCGGCGCCGCCGGCGAGCGGCTGTTGGACCTGGAGGGTGGCCGGGTCCAGTTCCCGGACTTCCGGCGCGCCCTCCGCCTTGAGCGGCGAGGGGGCGCCGTCCGCGCCGGGCGCCACCGGCCACATCCCGGCGGCCTGCACCCCGGCGTGCGACCACTGTGCCCAGTCGACGACCGGGAGCGTCTCGTAGACCAGCGAGGTCTCCACCAGCGGCGCGGTGTGGGTGGGGGAGACGACGCGCTCGTCGAAGCGGTGGAGGTCGCGGATGAAGAACCCGCCGCCCTCCCACAGGATGTTCACGCGGTAGAAGCGGCTGTCGTACCAGACCGTCCGGCGGCCTTCGTTCTTCCAGTCGTCGAGGGCCACCACCGCGGTGGCGGGGGTGACCGGGAAGCGTGCGCGGAACCACTCGCCGGTGCGCTCGAGGGTCTCGACGCGGATCCGGCCGGCCGCGCGCTCGCGGGCGATCAGCCCGACCTGATAGACGAGGCCGTCGCGCATCGCCTGCCACCCGAACGAGTTCTCCTGGCCGGCCTGGGCGTAGCCGAAGGCCAGGCACGGCCGGGCGATGAGGTTGTTCATGAACCAGTCGACCCAGGCGGGCGAGCCGCCGGTGGCGGAGTAGACCGGCTCGAGCGACTGGAGGCCCGGGGTGGTGCCGTGTTGATAGACGGGGTCGCTGCCGAGCATCCGGAACACGGGCACGCCGAGCTGGCCGCGGGGCGTCTGGGCCGGCATGTAGGCGTTGACGCGGCTGGGGTAGTAGGCCTGGTTCCAGTAGCCGCCCCACAGGGTGTAGAAGTCGGTGCCGATCTGGTCCTTGCAGTTGCACGAGGCGACGATGTGGTAGCGGTCGGCCATGTGGGCGAGGGTGACCTCGTCGATGAACCACGAGCCGGCGGTGCGCGGGAGGCGGCCGAAGACCGCCTTGAAGTCGGCCATGTAGGCATCGACGAGGCGGCGGCGCTCGTCCGGGGTGTAGCCCGGCGCGAAGCCGACGTTGGCGGCGGGGTCCCAGTCGTGGCTGCCGCGCCACGGCAGGCCGGCCTCGTCGGTCAGCGACTTGGGGATTTCCCACCAGGCGCCGACCTCGTCGTCGGGGCCGAGTTCCTGCTTGAGCAGTTGCTGGTAGCGGGGGTTGACGAGCGCGTCGTGCTGGAGGGCCCAGGTGGCGGGCAGTTTCGCCTGCTTGAGCAGATCGATCTGGCGCTTGGTGCAGTCGAACAGGATCTCTTCCGAGTTGGCGAGCCGGAAGTCCGAGTTGCGGATGAAGTTGTAGAGGTTGATGATCCGCGGCGCCGGCGAGTCGGCGGGCGCCGCGGCCGGCGCGAGGGCAGGCGCGAGCAGGGCGGCGGCCAGCACGCGGAGTGCGGTGCGCGGCCGGGTGGGCGGCGTTGGGTGGGACGGGCGGCGGTTCGGGTGCATCGTGGTGGCGGCGATGGTGGCCGGGGTGATCGCGGGGCGCGGGGGCGGTTCCGGTGCCGGTGATGGCGGCCGAGAACCGGGCGGCAGTCAACCCCCGATTGGCGGGCGCGGGCCCGGGGATGTTTGTTCCCGCTGTTCGCGGGGGTGGAAAGCGGCTAGGGTCGGGGGTGGAGCGAGGAGCCATGGCTGGACCGGAATGCCGCATTCTCGGCGTCGAAGGCGGCGCCACCAAGACCGAGTGGGTTCTGTTGGAGCGGCGGGGTGGCGCCGAGGAGCTGGTCGACCGCGGGCGCCTGCCGGCGTCCAACTTCGTGCTCACCCCGCGCGGCGAGCTCGAGCGGCTGCTGCGGCAGCTGCCGCGCGACGTCGGGCGGGTCGGCGTGTTCCTCGCCGGCTGCGGGGCGGAGCTGCGCGCGGAGCTGCAGGCGCTGGCCGCGGCGGTGTGGCCCCGGGCCGCGGTGGCGGTCGGCAGCGACCGCGAGTCCGGATTCGCGGCCGCGTTCGGGGACGGGGACGGGATCGTCGTGATCGCCGGCACCGGTTCGACGGTGCACGGGCGGCGCGGCGGCCGGGTCGAGAAGGCGGGCGGCTGGGGGCAGCTGTTAGGCGACCGCGGGAGCGGGTTCGACATTGCGGTGCACGGGCTGCGCCACTGCCTGCGGATCCACGACGTCGAGGGGCGGACGATTCCGATGGCGCGGGCGTTCCTGCGCGAGCTCGGGTTGAACTCGCTGCCGGCGCTGGTCGAGTGGGCGCAGGGCGCGGACAAGCTGGCGATTGCGCGGCTGTCGCCGATCGTGTTTGAGGCGGCCGTGGGCGAGGACGCGGCGGACGTGGGGATCATCCTCGACGTGGCGGCGCGCAGGCTGGCGGAGTTTGCGGGGGCGGTGGCGCACCGGCTCGGGTTCGAGCGGCCGCCGGTGCGGCTGCTCGGCGGGGTGTTCGTCCACCATCCGCTCTACGTCGAGTTGTTCCGTGCCAACCTGGAGCGGCGCGTGCCGGGGGCGGACGTCGGGCCCGGGTTGCTGCCCGGGTGCTTCGGCGCAGCCCGGATCGCGGCGCGGGCCGTGGGCTGCGGCGGCCCGGCAGAGGGCGAGGCGGCCGGGGGCGGTGTGGTGGCGGGGCTGGAGTTGCAGGAGCGGCTGCGGGCGCTGGCCGAGGCGCCCACCGAGCAGGCGAACCCGCGCTCCGCCAACCTGGACGGACTCGACACGGCCGGGCTGGTGGACGTGTTCGTGGAGGACGCCGGCACGGTGGCCGGGGCGCTGGCCGCCTGCAGACGGGAACTTGGCGCCGCCGTCGAGTTGGTGCACCGGACCCTCGCGGGGGGCGGCAGGCTGTTCTACTTCGGGGCGGGCACCAGCGGCCGGCTCGGGGTGCTTGACGCCAGCGAGATGCCGCCGACCTTCGGGGTGCCGGCCGAGCTCGTCCAAGGCGTGATCGCGGGCGGGCCGGAGGCGTTGTGGCGGGCGGTCGAGGGGGCCGAGGACGACGCGGCGGCGGGGGCGGTGGCGGCGCGGGAGCGCGGGGTGGGCGAGCGGGACCTCGCCTGTGGGATCACGGCGAGCGGGAACACCCCGTTCGTCGAGGGGGCGCTGCGCTGGGCGCGCGGGTGCGGCGCCCGCACACTGCTGCTGAGCTGCAACCCGGCCCGCCGCCGCGAGGACCCGTGCTGGGACGTCGAGATCGACTTGCCGACCGGCCCCGAACTGATCGCCGGCTCGACCCGCCTGCGTGCGGGCACCGCCACCAAGCTGGCGCTCAACCTGATCTCGACCTGCGCGATGATCCGCCTCGGCAGGGTGCGCGGCAACCTGATGGTCGACCTCGATGTGTCCAACGACAAGCTGCGCGCCCGCGCCGCGCGGATCGTGAGCGGCCTGCGGGGCTGCGGCCACGCGGAGGCGACGGACCTGTTGGAACGGCACCGGTGGAACGTGCGGGCCGCACTCGACGCCCCGCGGCCCGGCCCGGAGCCGCCGGCCGCCGGCGGGGGCGCCCAGACCGGCGGGGGCGGCCGGGGGCGCCGGGGATCCCCTTGACCGGCGGAGGTTTCGGCCGGTAGCTTTTGGGGGCGCCCGGACCCTTCGCCCGGCGCCGCCTTTCATGAGTTCACCCGAGCCACTGCACTTCGGGAATTATCAGGTGCTCCAGCGCCCCGACGGCAGCCATTGGCTGCTCGGCGAGGGCGGCTACGGGCGCACCTACAAGGCGGAGCACCGGTTCCTGCGCCGCATCTGCGCGCTGAAGATCATCCACGAGCGCTACATGCGCGACGAACGGCAGCGCGCGCGGTTCCTGCAGGAGGCGCAGACCGCCGCGCGCCTGTCGCACCGCGGGATCGCGCACGTCTACGACTTCGGCGAGGCCGACGGGGTGTTCTTCTACGCGATGGAGTTCTGCGAGGGCGGGTCGCTCGAGGAACTCTCGCGGCGCAGCGGGCCGATGGCGTGGCCGGAAGTGGCCGACTTCGGCGGCCAGGTGGCCGAGGCGCTGGCCTGCGCGCACGGCGCCGGCCTGCTGCACCGCGACCTCAAGCCGCAGAACGTGATGCTGGCCACGCCGGAGCGGCCGCACGTCGCCAAGCTGATCGACTTCGGGCTGGTCAAGGTGCTCTCCGAGCGGGACTCGGACTCGACCTGGGCGATGATCAGCCGCGAGGCCGGGTTCAAGGGCAACTACGCCACCGCCAGCCCCGAGCAGACCGGCGAGGACGAGTCGCTCGACGAGCGCAGCGACATCTTCTCGCTCGGCGTGATCCTGTGGTGGCTGCTGATCGGGCGCAACCCGTTCGAGGGGATGTCCAACGCGCGCGTGATCGCCGACCGGCTGTCGCAGGAGCCATACGAGCCGCGGCTGCCCGACGGGCTCGACCCGCGCGCGCGGGCGGTCGTCGCCAGGATGTTGGAAAAGCGGCCGGGCGACCGGTTCGCGAGCGCCAACGAGGTGCTCGCGGCGCTGGGAGAGATGTACCAGCGCCCGGCGACCAACAGCGCCTCGACCACCACCCCCCCGGCGCAGGTGACGGCGGCGGCCGCCGCCCCGGCCGCACCGCCGCCCCTCCCCGCCGCCCCGCCGCCCCAGCGGCTGAGCTTCGAGGCGACGTTCGAGGTGGTCGCCACCCTCGATGAACTGGCGGTCGGAAAACTCTACCGCTGCCGCGACGGCGCCGGCACCCACTACTCCGCCCTGGTGGTCGAAAACCAGCTGGGGCGCGCCGCCCAGGAGGGCATGCGGCGCATCGGCGGCCCCCGCGCGGGCGACTGCTTCGAGTGGCTCGGCGAGTGGCGCGGCGAGGGCGGCCAGCCGGTGCTCGTGTTCGGCGACCTGAGCCCGCTGCGACTGTTAGAGGTGCTCAAGATGCTGGGCGGGGCGCGGCTGGTGGAGCTGGCGCCGCTGCTCGGGCGGCTGGCGCGGGGGCTGGACGGCTGCCAGCGCGACCTCGGCCTCGGGCTGGAACTCAACCCGCACATCCTGCGGGTGGCCGGCCGGGGCGGTGTGCTGCGGGCGTGGCTGGACCTCGACCCGGACTCGCTGCGCACGCTGCCGCGGCTGATGTTGGACGAGGAGGCGGACGAGCTGTCGGCAGACACGACGATCGTCTCGGGCGATGCGGACTTCCCGGTGTCGGCGCAGTTCCCGTCGCTGGTCTATCGGCTGGTGTCCGGGATCCCGGTGAAGCACGCGGCGTATTTCACCTCGGCGGCGTATGTGCCGGTGGCGGCGTTGTCGGAGGAGGGCAACCGGCTGCTGGCGCGGCTGATCAGTTCCGAGGAGACCGGGGTGGGGGCGGCGGAGTTCCTCGAGGAGCTGGCGCTGCTCGAGGGGGTGTCGGCGGAGTTCTTCCAGTTGCGGGCGGCGGGGGTCGGGCGCCCGGTGCCGGCCGAGCCGCTGGCGGTGCGCCACGTGCTCGAGCAGCAGGCGCAGCTGGCGCGCGAGCAGGCGGCGCGGCAGGCGCAGGAGGAAGCGGCGCGGCGGCTGCGTGAGGAGGCCGAGCGGCAGGCGCGCGAGGCGGCGGAGCAGCGGGCGCGCGCGGAGGCCGAGCGGCGGGCGCGGGAGGAGGCGGTGGTGCGGGAGCGCGAGGCGGCGGCGGCGCGGGTGGCGCGGCTGGAGGCCGAGCGGCGTGCGGAGGAGGAGGCGGCGCGGCGAGCGCAGGCGGAGGCGGAGGCGCGCGAGGTGCGGGCGCGGGAGGAGGCGGTGGCGCGGGTGGCGGCCGAGCGCCGGGCGGCGGAGGAGGCGGAGCGGCGGGCCCGTGAGGAGGCGGCGCGCAAGGTGCGGGAGGAGGAGGCGGCACGGGTGGCGCGCGAGGAGGCCGAGCGGCGGGCGCGCGAGGAGGCGGCGCGCAAGCTGCGCGAGGAGGAGGCGGCGCGGGTGGCGCGGGAGGAGACCGAGCGGCGGGCGCGGGAGGTGGCCGAGCGCAAGCTGCGCGAGGAGGAGGCGGCGCGGCGGGCGCACGAGGAGGCGCAGCGCAGGGCGCACGAGGAGGCGCAGCGCAAGGCCGCCGAGAAGGCGGAGCTCAAGGCGGCCAGGAAGGCGCAGCGCGCCGCGGCGGCCGGCCGGCGGCTCAAGCCGGTGGTGCTGGCGTCGATCCTGGGGGTGGTGGCGATCGCCGGTGCGGCCGCCGTGTTGGGTCCACGGTGGTTGCGGTCCACGCCGAAGCCGCTGCGCGTGGCGGCGCCGGAGCCAGCGCCGGAGCCGGAGCCGGTCGCGGCCGGTGCTTTTCCGACGCTGCGCGGCACGGTGGACAACCTGGGCCCTGAGGACTACCGGATCCGGGACCGGAGCGGCCACGAGGCGCAGTGGGACGAGGAACTGGGCCGCTGGAAGTTCACCGGGAACCCGGCGACGCCGCTGCGGGTGGTGCTGCGCGACGGGTTGGTGTTCGAGAACCTGTGGCAGGTCGGGGGCAGCCCGGTCAACCAGGCCGAGTTTCCGCTCCACGCGGTGGACCTGCGCGGGGTGCGGCAGGTCGCCGGGATCCAACTGCCCGAGCTGAAACGCGCACCCGATGCCGAGCCGGAACCGGCGCGCGCCGAATGGGTGCAGGTAGTGGCCGGCGACCAGCCGGTGCAGTTCCGCCTCGAGGGCGACGCCGGCGCGGGTGCCCGCCGGCGCGCACTGTGGCTGGAGCCGCTGGCGGCCGCCCCCACCGGGCAGGCCGGCGATTTCATCGAGCGCGCGGCGGCCGACGTGACCGCCGCCCCGATGGCCGAAGGCGTGGAGGTGGCCCTCACCCTGCCGGGCTACCGGCCGCAGCGCTTCAAGCACGGCGACGCGCTGCCGGCCGGATTGCTGCTCACGCGCGCCGCGGTGAGCGCCCGGATCCACGCCGCGCCGCCCGGCCAGTCGGGCTACGGCTACGAGTCGCTGGTCGTCCAACGCACCGACGACCCGACCGGCGGCGCCGACCCGCCGCCGGCCGAGGGGGTCACGCTGACCGCGGCGGAACTGGCCGCCGGCACGCCGCTCGAGCTGCCGAGCGGGACCTACCGGCTCGCGTTCCACGGGCGCGGCGACGAGGGCGACGGCCAGTTGCTGGCCACCGCCGGCGTCGGCGTGCCCGACGGCTGCCCGGAGCAGGCGGAGCTAACCGTTCCGGCCGAGCTGCCCGGGCTGGACGTGAAGGTGGCGGGCAAGTGGCTGGACTTCCGCACGGTGCGGATCGAGGCGGGGGGCGGGGGCGTGCCCGCGCCGCCGCCGGCGCGGGTGCTCGACGCGGGCGAGCTGGTGCTTGGCTGGCGCGACCTGGCGGTGGCGGAGAAGGAGGTCACGCACGAGATCGACCTCGGGCAGGTGATCGACGAGTTCGACGGCGAGGCGGAGATCCTGCTCCACCCGGTGGCGCAGAAGGTCAGCTTCACCGGCTCGCTGTTGCCGGCCGGCGTGCTGCCGCAGCCGCTGGACATCGACCTCGCGAGCGGCCCCGACGGCGGGCCGCCGCCGCTGGCGATCGGGGCCCGCCACAGCGGGGTTTACAAGGCCTCGGCGGAGAAGGGGATCGCCTGCCTGCCGCTGCCCGCCGACCTGGGCGAGGCGGCGGCCATCGGTTTTCCGCTAGACCAGCAGCCGGTGCTGGCGTGGTGGCACAACCTGGGGGCCTACACCAGCCTCGCGACATACGCCGAGGCCTATCAGAAGGCCTACAATGCGCGCCTGCCGGTGGCCACCGTCTACGTCGAGGCGGTGATCGACCTGTCGGGCCGCGAGCCCAGCCGGTTCCTCTACTTCACCAACCTGGCGGAGGGGTGGGGCGCGAACTGGGGCATCCTGCGCCTGCCCGAGAACGCGAGCCTCGCCGGCGGGCGGGTCGAGTTCGAGCGGGTCGAGTTCAACGCCACCCACCTGAAGTGGTTCTCCACCAAGGACGACCCGGGGCCGCGCTTCCGCTCCGGCCCGGCGGCCCCGCCGCAACGGTTCGAGGAGGTGGTGCGGGCGGCCGCCAAGCCGGGCTACTTCCGGCCGTGGTGGGCGCTCTATCAGGACTGGCAGGGGGAGGCCCCGGAGGCGGGCGACCCCGCGGCCTGCAGCGCGACGATGCGGATTGCGCTGACCGCCGCCCCGGGGGGCGAGCCCGGGCTCGAGATCGGCGCGCTGCGCGAACTGCTGGCCCCCGGCGAGCAGCGGTGGGACCCGGCGATCACCACCCTGGAACCGGCCGGGCGGGTGGACGAGGTCAGGCAGGCGGTGGCCGCGAACCACCACGGGCTGTTCGTGTTCCGCCTGTTCGACGACCCGCAGCTCCTGACCCGCGGCGAGAAGCCGACCGCGGCGCTGTGGGCCAAGGTGCGGGCGCCGTGACCGCGGCGGGCCCCGGGCGGGGGAGGGCCGCGCCATCGCGCCCCGGTTCGATGATTGACAGGCCGGCGCCCGCGGTGGCATGCTAGGCACCGATGAAACCAAACCATCTCCCTGCAGGTCTTCGTATGTCGGGTGGTCTGGCGGTGCTCTGCCTGTCGCTGGCGGCCACGGATGCCGCCACGCTGGTGCGGATGCAGGTGGCGGTGCAAGTGCCGGTGTCCACACCGAGCTTCGCCGCAGCGTCGGTCAGCCCGCGGTCCAACGTGGCGGCGGCACCGGCCAACGCCCCCAGCTTCGTGACCACCACCGAGCCGGCCCCGGCGATCGAAACCACCCGCGCGGTGGCCGAACCGGGCGCGGAACCGACGACCACCGCCGCGGCCGAGCCGTCGGCGGCCGAGCCGTCGGCGCCCGGCGAGCCGGCCCCGCGCCGGCGCGGCCGCACCGCCCGCGTGGCCCCGGCCCCGGCGCCCGCCGCGGCCCCGGGCGCGAAGGGCGGGATGGCGCCCGCCCCCGAGCAGATCACCTACGAGGACCCGGGCGCGCTGCGGTTCTCGGTCGAGGGCGGCTGGAGCAACGTCTACCTGTGGCGCGGCGTCGATCTGGTGCAGTTCACCAGCTACAACTACCTGGCGACCAAGCGCCTGAAGAAGGCCGACAGCGACATCTGGTGGCTGGGCGTGAGCGCCACCGTGCAAGGGTTCGGCTTGGGCGTGAAATACGTCGAGTCGTTCGAGGACGACCTCAACCCGTTCTACGCGCCGACCTACGACGACCTCGACAACTACTCGGAGTGGATCCTCACCGCCAGCTACACCCGCTCGCTGGTGCCGGACAACTGGCTGGACGGGACGCTCGGCTTCGACTTCATCTACTACCCGAACGGGGAGTTCTGGGGCGTGGACCACCAGGGGATGGCCTACCTGAAGTTCCGCTCGCCGCACTACGCGTGGTTCCAGCCGTTCCTCGACCTGTTCTACAACGTGGCCACCACCGACGACGGCCAGGGTCTTGCCGACATGCCTTCGCCCGGGTTCCGCGGCGCGACCGGCTCGGAGCTCGTCGAGGGCGGCGGCTTCGAGCTGGGCTTCGGCGGCGGCGACGTGATCTACGCCAACGACACCGTCTCGTGGGGCCTCGGTTACTCGGTCTCCACCATCTACAAGAGCGGCTATGCGTTCGAGGACGACGGGTTCTCGCACCTGGTGTTCACGCTCAGCTCGCCGGTGAACATCGGCAAGTCGTTCACCATCACCCCGAGCGTCTCCTACGTCGAGGGCCTGGGCGACATCTCCGACCCGCGGGTCAGCGACGGCGCCGGCGGCTGGGTGATCCTCACCGGCGCCGGCGACCGCGCCAGCGCCTGGAACGAGCCCGGCTGGATCGCCACCGTCAAGGCGACGTGGACGTTCTGAGGAGCGCGCCGCTCCAACGGATTCCCCGGCACGGGAGCAGCCGCGGTGCTGCCCCCGTGCCTTGGCTTGCGGGGCACGGCGGCGCGGCGCCCCGGCGGGGTGTGGCGATGGCGGGACCATCCTTCGCCCCGCCACGGCGGGGCTACGGATGGCAGGTAGCCGTCGCCACGGGGGCGGGGAGGGATTGCCGTGTTAGCGGTTGCGGTCGCGCAGGGAGAAGATGACGCCGGAGGCGATGAGGATGAGGACGAGGAGGAGGACGTAGAGGTTGAAGTCCGGTCCGACGAGGCTCTTGAGCTGCTTGGCGAAGAGCATCTTGACGCCGATCAGGACGAGCACGGCGGAGAGGGCGGGCTTGAGGTGGCGGAACTCGCGGATCATGCCGGCGAGGGCGAAGTAGAGGGAGCGCAGGCCGAGGATGGCGAAGACGTTGCTGGTGTAGACGATGAAGGGGTCGGCGGTGATGGCGAAGATGGCGGGGATGGAGTCGACGGCGAAGATCAGGTCGGTGAACTCGATCAGGGCGAGGGCGACGGCCAGCGGGGTGAGCATGAGGGCGCCGGCGGGCTGGGCGGCGACGGCCGGGTCGTCGGCCCGTGGGGCGCCGGGTTCGGCCGGTTCGGCGGCGGCCGGGGAGCCGGCGCGGACGAGGAAGCGGCCGCCGTGGTAGCGGGAGGTGACGGGCAGGAAGCGGCGCAGGAAGCGGACCAGGCGGGAGCGGTCGGGGTCGATCTCGGCGCCCTTGCTGACCAGCATCTTGAAGCCGGTGAGGACGAGGAAGGCGCCGAACACCAGCAGCACCCAGTGGAAGCGGGCGATCAGGGCGGTGCCGAGGCCGATCATGGTGCCGCGCAGGACCAGCGCGCCGAGGATGCCCCAGAACAGCAGCTTGTGCTGATAGAGCGCGGGCACCCCGAGGGAGCCGATGATCATGGCGATGACGAAGATGTTGTCGATGCTCAGCGACTCCTCGATCACGTAGCCGGTGAGGTACTTGAGGACGGCCTGGCGGCCGTCGAGCGGGTGGCCGTCGACGGGGTCGGGGGCGATGCCGAGGCCGTTCCACTGGGCGTCGTAGGCGAACCAGACGACGATTGAGAAGCTGAGGCCGAGGGTGATCCACATGGCGGACCAGCCGAGGGCCTCCTTGAACGAGATGACGTGGCTCTTGCGGTGGAAGACGCCGAGGTCGAGCGAGAGGAGGAGCAGGATCAGGGCGATGAACAGGAACCAGTGGAGGTGCATGGGGCGCGCGGTTCAGGGGTGGAAGGGCCAGATGACGGGGATGAGGAGGCAGCCGACGATCCAGCAGATGAGGTTGAGCGGGATGCCGACCCTGGGGAAGTCCCGGAAGCGGTAGCCGCCGGGGCCGTAGACCATCATGTGGGTCTGATAGCCCATCGGCAGGGCGAACGCGGCGGAGGCGGCGATGGCGACGGCCATCACGAACGGCCGCGGGTTGACGCCGAGGTTGTGGGCGAGGGTGGTGACGATCGGCACCATCATCACGGCGGTGGCGTTGTTGGAGAGGATCTCGGTGAGCAGCAGGGTGAGCAGGTAGGCGAGCCACAGGACGAGCAACGGCTGGCTGGCGGGCGCGACGAGGTGGCGGGTGGCGTTCATCAGGGTGTCCGCGAGCCACCTTGCGGTGCCGGTTTCCTGCATCGCCAGGCCGAGTGCGAGCAGGCCGTAGAGCATGAAGATCACCTGCCAGTCGATGCTGGCGTAGGCGTCGCGCGGGGTGATCACGCGCAGCCACAGCAGGGCGAGTGCGGCGCCCAGTGCGGCGAAGTGGATCGGGATCCTGGGCACGGCGGGGAAGGGGCCGTGGAGGAGGTCGCTGGCGGTGGTGACGGCGACGGCGAGGATGATCGCGGCCCAGGCGAGGTTGGCGCGGCGGCGGGAGGGGGTGTGGGGCTGGGGCGGGGTGCGCTCGGGCGCGTCGGTCAGGACGAAGTCATGGTGGGAGGCGAGTTCGTCGAGGTTGTGCCTGGGGGTGATGACCAGCAGGGTGTCGCCGTATTCGAGCCGCAGGTCGGAGAACTGGCGGGTGACGTTGACGCCGCGGCGGTGGACGGCGAGGACGACGGCGCCGTAGTGCTGGCGGAAGTCGACGCGGGCGAGGCTGCGGCCGACGAGGGACGATTCGTCGTGGATCACCAGCTCGGTGAGCAGGCCGGGGACGGTGGCCAGTTCGGTGGCGTTGATCGAGCGGAGGAACTCGTCGATCTTCACGCGGCCGCCGTGGGCGCCGTGGACGGCGACGAGCAGGCGGTCGAAGCGTTGGACGACGATTTGGTCGAGGGGGGCCATGAGGCGCTGGTCACCGCGGCGGATTTCGACCAGGTGGACGCCCTTGTGGCCGGCGAACAGCGGGGTTTCCACGAGGCGCTGGCCGACGAGCGGGGAGGCGGGGTCGATCAGGATGTGGTGGAGCGGGGTGGTGCGCTGGCGGGTGTCGAGGGAGCCGGCGATGGTGGCGCGGACGGGGAGCAGCCTGGGGCCGGCGAGGGTCAGGAAGGCGATGCCGGCGATGGCGAGGGGGATGCCGAGCGGGGCGAGTTCGAACATCGTCAGCGGGCGTTCGCCGAGGTCGCGGAGCATGCCGTTGACGAGCAGGTTGGTGGAGGTGCCGATGAGGGTGCAGCAGCCGCCGAGGAGCGAGGCGTAGGAGAGGGGGATGAGCAGGCGCGAGGCGGGGATGTCCTTGGAGCGGGCGAACGCGAGGGTGACCGGCAGCAGGATGGCGACGATCGCGGTGTTGTTCATCCACGCGCTGAAGAAGCCGGAGATGAGGCACACGCCGAGGATGGCGCCGCGGGTGGAGGCGGCCATGTGGCGTTCCATGAAGCGGGCGATGTCCTCGAGCGCGCCGGTGCGCTCGATCGCGCCGCCGATGACGAACAGCGCGGCGATCGCCAGCGGCGCCTCGTTGCGGAACACGGTGGTCACCTCGTCGACCGGCACCAGCCGGAGTGCGGTGACGAGGCACAGGACGCTGAGCGCGATCACGTCGGGGGGCGCCCACTCGCGCACGAAGGCGAGCAGGGCGAGGGCGATGACCGCCAGCGTGAGGCCGATTGCGAGCGTCATGAGGGACGGACGGGTCCTGCGGGGCCCGTATGCCTGTTCGGGGGGCGGCTGGCAAGCGCGGCGCCGCGGGCAAGCTGGCGCCTTGCCTCGGGGGCGGTGGTCCGGTAGCGTGGCGGCGCGTGAGGTTGGCGATCCTTGGCAGCGGCAGTGGGGGCAATGCGACGGTGATCGAGGCCGGCGGGACGCGGGTGCTGGTGGATGCGGGGTTCACCGCCAAGCAGCTGGGCGAGCGGCTGGGCAGGATCGGGGTGGGGCTCGGGTCGCTGGATGCGATCCTGCTGACCCACGAGCACACCGACCACGTGCGCGGGCTCGACGTGCTGCTGCGGCGGGTCGACGTGCCGCTGGTGGCCACGGTGCAGACGGCCGCGGTGCTGCGCGACGGCGGCCGGCTGGGCGGGCGGTGGCGGTGTTTCGAGGCCGGGCAGTCGTTTGCGGTGGGCGAACTGGGGATCGAGTCGTTTCCGGTGATGCACGACGCGGTCGACCCGGTGGGCTACGTGTTCCGGCACGCCGGCGCATCGCTCGGGTTCATCAGCGACGTCGGGCACGTGACGGCGCAGCTGGTCGACCGGCTCGGCGGCCTGTGCGGGGTGTTCGTGGAGGCGAACTACGAGCCGGCGATGCTCGAGGCCGACCGGCGGCGGCCGTGGCCGACGAAGCAGCGGATCGACTCGCGCCACGGGCACCTCTCGAACGAGCAGGCGGCCGAGCTGGCGGTGCGGGTGGCGCACGGCGGGCTGCGGCGGGTGGTGCTCGGGCACCTGAGCCGCGACTGCAACTCGCCGGCGCTGGCGCGCGCGCGGGTGCGGGAGCGGCTGGCGGCGGCGGGCTGGGCGGAGGTGGAGGTCGACTGCGCGGGGCAGGACGGCCCGGGCGAATGGCTGGTGGTCGAGGCGGCGGGCGCCGGCGAGCCGGCGGCCGCGGGCTTGCCGCGGCCGGCCGCGGGGTTACTCTGACGGGCATGGCGCGGCGGCGGAGCAGCGTGGGGAAGGGGCGGCAGCCGGCCCGGCTGTGGCTGGGGCGCGCGGCCGGGGCGCTGGTGGTGCTGCTCGCGGTGGCCGCCAGTGCCGGCTACCTGCGGCTGCGCGCCTACCTGCACAGCGAGGACTTCCGCGGCTTCCTGGCGGGCCGGGCGGCGGCGCTGTTAGATGCGGACGCGGCGTTCGAGCCGTTCCGGTGGGACGGCTTGCAGGTGAGCTCGAGCGGGTTTGAGGCGACCGGCGGGCGGGTGGTGGAGCGGCTGCGGGCGGACGGGTTGCGCACGGAGGTGGGGCTTGGGGGGATCCGGCGCGGGGTGTGGATCCTGCGCGGGGCGGCGGTCCGGCGGCTGGAGGTGGCGATTGGCAGGCGCCCGGCGGAGGGGGCGGAGGGTGAGGGTGCGGGGGGGGAAGCGGCTGCGGCGGCGGTGGCGGCGGAGCGGGGGGTGCCGGCCGGGCCGGCGCGCGGCTGGCTGCCGCGCAGGGTCGAGCTGGAGGAGTTGCGGATCGACGAGTCGGTGCTCGGGGGGCGGCTGGCGGGCGGCGAGTGGAGCGCCCGCGGGCAGGCGTGGGTGGTGCGGCCGGCGGCGGTGCCTGGGGTGCATGAGATCGAGGGGCGTGGGGGCACGCTCGAGCACCCGTTGCGGTGGTTTCCGCGGCCTGAGATCCGGCGCGTGCGGCTGCGCACCTCGGGCAGGCAGGTCTACCTGTTGGATTCCGAGATGCAGGTCTATCGGAACGGCCTGCTCGACCTCTCGGGCGAGGTCTCGCTGGACGGCGGCGAGTTCACGTTCGACGGCGGGGCGGCGGGGATCGGGTGCGACGAGGTGGTGCCCGAGGACTGGCGCAAGCGCCTGACCGGCCGGGTGGGCACGCGGTTCACGGTGCGCGGCCGCGGCGGCCAGACGAGCGTCACCGGGCGGCTGGCGATCCGCGACGGGGTGCTGACCGCGCTGCCGGTGCTCGACCGGCTGGCGGCCTACGCGGACACCGCGCGGTTCCGGGTGCTGGCGCTGGACAAGGCGCGCACCGACTACGCGTGGCGCGACGGCAAGCTCTCGCTGACCGACGTGGTGGTTTCCAGCGAGGGGCTGATGCGGCTTGAGGGGCGGCTCGAGGTCGTGGGCGGGCAGCTTGACGGGGCGTTCCGGCTCGGTCTTGCGCCGGGCACGCTGGCGCGCATCCCGGGCGCCGAGACGATCGTGTTTGCGGAGCGCAGCGGCGGGCTGATGTGGGCGCCGGTGCGGATCACCGGCACGCTGGACGACCCGAAGGAGGACCTGAGCGAGCGGCTGATCGCGGCGGCCGGCGAGCGGATGTTCGAGATCCTGCCCGAGACCGGGGTCAAGGTGCTGCGCTTCACCCGCGACGCGATCGGCGAGGGCACCACGATGCTGTTGGAGAACCGCGGCGGCGCGGTCGACGCCGGCGTCGACATCCTGCGCGAGGCCGGGGGCGTGGTGCGCGACGTCGGCGGCGGGTTGTTCGGGCTGCTGCCCGGCGGCGAGGACGAGCGCCCGCCGGAGCGGAAGTGAGGCGCGCGGGGCCGGGGGCGGGGAGCTGTTAGAACGGGGTGGCGGCGCCGTCAGGGGGTGGCGGCGCCCGGTTCCAGCTTCTTGGTCACGGTGAGCTGCAGCGGCAGGTTGACGATCGTGCGGCGGCTGCCGTCGCTGGTTTCCGAGTGGACGACGCCGCCGATCTCGAGCGACTCGTCGAGCATCGTCAGCAGGTTGACGACCGCGCGGCCCTTGAGGTCGACGGTGGCGCTGGTCTCGCGGTAGGCGGCGGTGGTGGTGGTGCCGCTGCTGTGGACGGCGACGTCGAGCACGGCGGTCTGGGCGGTGCGGGTGCGGCGGATCTCGCGCAGGGTCATGGTGCCCACGGCCAGGGCGTCGCGCAGGTCGCGCTGGACGACCAGCTTGATCCACCTGGGGTCGAACTCCCATGACTGGCCGACCTGCACCTCGTGGTCGGGGAACCACGCCCGGTCCTGATAGGCGGCGAGTTCCTCGACCACCTCCTCGTCGCGCGGGCCGAGCACGCGGCCGTCGGTGGTGAACACCCACTTGCCCTCCTTGTCGCGGGTGGCGGCGAGCAGCTTGTCGGTGAGCGGGCTGATGCGGGTGCGGACGTCGGGCCGGTTGTTGACCACCAGCGTCGAGACGGTCACGAAGCGGGGGATGCGGACCATCAGGCGCGGCGCGCCGTCGGGGGCCGGTTGCTGGAGCGTCCACACGACCTCGCGTTCGCGCCGGTAGTCCATGGCGGCGCGGGTGTTGGCCTCGGGGCTGCGGGTTTCCACCGTGGCGTCGGCGGACACCGTGCGCGCCACCATGCGGATGCGCTGGCCGGCGGCCACGTTCGGGGGGCCGAACCGGACGCCGGCGTGGGCGGCGGCGGCGATGGCCAGCGACAGGAAGGCGACGCCACGGAGCGGGGGCATGATGGGTGCCAGTTCGCACCGGCGGGCGGCGGCTGTCAAGGGCGCCGGGGCGCCGGGGGGCGCCGGGGTGGCGGGCGGCGGTTGGTGGATTTGGCGTGGATTTGGCGTTGAACTGCGGGCCGCATGCTGGTTTCTGTGTGGCCGCATGTCCGCAAGCAGCAAGGAGCGCAAGACGCTCGACGAGCGCCAGCAGATGTCCGACCTGGAACGGTTGCGCCACTCGTGCGCCCACGTCATGGCCACCGCCGTCTGCCGGCTGTGGCCGGACGCCCAGTTCGCCGCCGGCCCGCCGGTCGAGAACGGGTTCTACTACGACATCCAGCTCGACCACCACATCAGCACCGAGGATTTCCCGCGCATCGAGGAGGAGATGGCGCGGGTGGTCGCCGAGGACGCCCCGTTCGAGAAGGTGGTCGTCTCCCGCGACGAGGCGCTCGCGCTCGCCCGCGCCGGGCGCCTCGGGGCCACCGGCGAGCGGCCGGCGCCGAGCGCGTTCAAGCTCGACCTGTTGGACGACATTCCGCCGGGCGAGGAGATCTCGCTGTTCAGGAACGGCGACTTCTGGGACCTGTGCGCGGGCCCGCACGTCGCGCGCACCGGGGAGTGCCGGGCGTTCAAGTTGCTGAGCGTGGCCAGCGCGTTCCACAAGGGCGACAAGGACCGGCCGGTGCTCCAGCGGCTCTACGGGACCTGTTTCGGCAGCCGCGCCGAGCTCGACGCGCACCTGGTGCTGCTCGAGGAGGCGAAGCGCCGCGACCACCGCCGGCTCGGCCGCGAGCTCGGGCTGTTCCACATCGACGAGGAGGTCGGCCAGGGGCTGGTGCTGTGGAAGCCCAAGGGGGCGCTGATCCGCCGCGCCCTGCAGGACTTCATCACCGGGGAGCTCGACCGCCAGGGCTACGCCCAGGTGTTCACGCCGCACATCGGCAAGCTCGGCCTCTATCGGACGAGCGGCCATTTCCCCTACTATCAGGACAGCCAGTACGCGCCGATCCCGGAGCGCGACCAGCTCGAGCGGCTGGCGGACGAGAACTGCTCGTGCGCGGAGCTGGTCAACGGCCTCGAGCAGGGCGCCTACGAGGGCTACCTGCTGCGGCCGATGAACTGCCCGCACCACATCAAGATCTACGCCAGCGACCACCACAGCTACCGCGACCTGCCGGTGCGGCTGGCCGAGTTCGGCACCGTCTATCGCTGGGAGCAAAGCGGCGAGCTCGGCGGGATGACCCGGGTGCGCGGGTTCACCCAGGACGACGCCCACATCTTCTGCACCCCCGACCAGCTCGCCGCCGAGGTCCAGGGTTGCCTCGGGCTCGCCAAGACCGTGCTTGGCGTCCTCGGCATGCACGACTACCGGGTGCGGCTGTCGCTGCGCGACCCGGACGGCGACAAGTACGTCGGCGACCCCGCCAACTGGGCCAAGGCCGAGGCGGCGCTGCGGGAGGTGGTCGAGACGCTCGGCGTCGACTTCACCGAGGCGGTCGGCGAGGCGGCGTTCTACGGCCCGAAGATCGACTTCATCGTCAGGGACGTCATCGGCCGCGAGTGGCAGCTCGGCACCGTGCAGGTCGACTACAACCTGCCCGAGCGCTTCGACCTGACCTACATCGGGGCCGACAACCACGCGCACCGGCCGGTGATGATCCACCGGGCGCCGTTCGGCTCGCTTGAGCGTTTCACCGGGCTGTTGATCGAGCACTTCGAGGGCAAGTTCCCGACCTGGCTCGCCCCCGAACAGGCGCGGGTGCTGCCGATCTCGGAGAAGTTCATGGCCGCCGCGGAGGACGCCGCGGGCCGGCTCGGCGCGGCCGGGGTGCGGGTTTCGATCGACCGTTCCGCCGACAAGGTGGGGGCCAAGATTCGGCTTGCCCGGCTCGATCGGGTGCCGTATATGCTGGTTATCGGCGCGCGCGAGATCGAGCAGGGAACGGTGGCCGTAAGGCACCGCGACCGCGGCGACTTGGGCGCAATGCCACTCGATGATCTCGTTGGAACGATATGCACGGAGATTGCAAACCGGTCGCTTGGATCGGCCGGGACGGGCTGAGATGAGCGGATGATGGCCCCCCGGATCGAGTGTCAGGAAGTTGACGTGCCGGCCATGCACCAGCCCAGGGGCGGGGTGCGTACCGGTCAACCCGAATCAAGGCAAGGAGGATCCAGTCATTAACGGCAAAGGTGGCAGACCGATGAGAGGGGGCCGCGACACGACGCGGAAGAACGAGCGGATTCGTGCGCCGCGGGTGCGGGTGATCCTGCCCAACGGCGAGCAATTGGGGGTGATGAACACCCGCGACGCGCTGGCCAAGGCGAAGTCGGTGGGGCTCGACCTGGTCGAGATCGCGGCCACGGCGGACCCGCCGGTGTGCCGGATCGTCGACTACGGCCGGTGGAAGTACGAGCAGTCCAAGCTGCGCAAGGGCCAGAAGACCAAGGCCGCGACCCGGCTCAAGGAGTTGAAGTTCCGGGTGCGCACCGAGCAGCACGACTACAACATCAAGCTGGCCCGCGCCGAGAAGTTCCTCGACGAGGGGCACAAGCTGCGCGTGCAGCTGCAGTTCCGCGGCCGCGAGAACGCCCACCGCGAGATCGGCTTCGAGGTGATGCAGCGGGTGATCGGCGACCTCAAGACGATGGGGCAGGTCGATCAGGAGCCGCGGCTCAACGGGCGCGCGATCGTGATGATCATCTCGCCGCTGCCCGAGCACAAACGCAAGCCGCGGTTCACCAAGTTCCACGTCGAGGGACTTGAGGACGAGGACGAGGACGATGACGACCGCGAGATGGAGGACGACGGGCAGGACGACGCCGGCGAGCGCGGCGAGGGGGAGGCGGAAACGCCCGGCGCGGACGCCGTGCCGCCGGCCGCCCCCGCCAAGCCGGCGGCCACCGCCCGCGGCCGTGACGTGATCGTCGACCCGTTCGCGGTGTAGGGGGGCGCCGCGGGATTGTGGCGCGGGGCCCCGCCTCGCCGCCACCGGGTGACCCGCATGGGTGTTTTCCCCGGTGGCCCCGGTTTCGTGGGCGTGGGAAACGACGCGCGCGACGCCGGCGTGGGGGGCCGGAGGTTGGGGGCCGGAGGTCGGGGGCCGGGGTCGTTGGGGGCTGTTGGGTTTTGGATTGTGGTGGCGGGCGGGCGGCTGCTAGCCTCGGCGGCGATGCGTGACGAGGCGATCCGGTTGTTGGGCGAACTGACCGGGGCGGATGGGGTGCCCGGGCATGAGGACGAGGTGCGGGCGGTGTTCATGCGGGAGATGGCCGGCTGCGGCGAGCTGTCGGTGGACCGCAACGGCTCGGTGTTGTGCGCGACCGGGGAGGGCCCGCGGGTGCTGGTGGCGGGGCACATGGACGAGGTCGGGTTTCTGGTGCAGTCGATCACGCCCGAGGGGTTTTTGCGGTTCGTGCCCGTGGGCGGGTGGTGGGAGCACACGTTGCTCGGCCAGCGGGTGACGGTGCGGACGCGGGGGGGCCGCAAGGTGCCCGGGGTCATCGGCTCGCCATCGCCGCATTTCCTGCCGGAGGGGCAGCGGCGGCAGGTGCTGCCGATCGACCAGATGTTCATCGACGTGGGTGGGGAATCGCGGCAGCAGGTCGAACGGGAGTTCGGGATCCGGCTGGGCGACCCGGTGGCGCCGTGGGCACCGATGATCGGGATGGCGCGCGAGGGCTGGTTCATGTCCAAGGCGTTCGACAACCGGGTCGGGATGGCGGCGGCGATTCAGGCGGGCCGGGTGCTGGCCGGCTCGGACCATCCGAACCGCCTGCTGGTGGGGGGCACGGTGCAGGAGGAACTGGGGATGCGCGGGGCGCGGTCGCTGGCGCGGCGGGCGCGGCCGGACGTGGCGATCGTGCTCGAGGGGCCGCCGGCCGACGACACGCCGGGGTTTGCGCGGTCCGAGGCGCAGGGGCGGCTCGGTGGCGGGGCGCAGATCCGGGTGTTTGACCCGAGTGCGGTGCTCAGCCCGCGGCTGGTGCAGCTGGCCGAGGAAACGGCGCGCGAGGAGGGGATTCCGCACCAGCTCACCGTGCGCCGGAGCGGGGCCACGGATGCCGGCGTGATTCACCTGTCCGGCGAGGGCGTCCCCGCGGTCGTGATCGGCACCCCGGCCCGCTACATCCACTCGCACAACGGGGTGATCGACATCCACGACCACCTGCACGCGGTGGAGTTGACGATCGCGCTGGTGCGGCGGCTCGATGCCGCGACGGTGGCGGGGCTCGGGCGGTTCGCTTGATTCAGCGCCGCAGCCGGTGCCAGGTGGAATTGTCGGGCTGCAGGAGCACGGCGAGCGGGCGCCCGGCGAGCTGGAAGCTGGCGATCACGTGGTCTAGCAGGACCAGCGACGCGTGGGCGTCGTAGAGTGCGTCGTGCCAGTTGCGGCCGGGCACGGAGGCGGCGACGGCGGCATCCAGCCGGCGGTGGCGGCAGAGGTCGCCGAGGGCGTGTGACGGCAGGGCGGGCCAGGCGGCGCGGGCGAGCAGCAGGGTGTCGAGCCACGGGCCGAAGGGGTGGCCGGGGAAGGCGCGCAGGAAGCGGCGTTCGGTTCCCTTGCCGTGGGCGACGACCACCGCGCCGTCGAGTTGGCGGCGGATCTCGGGCCAGAGCGAGACGAGGCTGGGAGCGTCGGCGAGGTCGGCCGGGGTGATGCCGTGGACCTTGTGGGCGGCCCACGTGATCGGGCGGGCGGTGCGCAGGAAGGAAACGAAGCGCTCGCCAAACCCGGCGGCGGGCGACCAGCAGGCGATGCCGACCTGCACCGGCACGTCATGGTCGCCGCGGCTGGCGCCGGCGGATTCAAAGTCGATCGCGGCGAAGCGGGCGTCGGCGATGGGCGTTTCCGGATTCACCGGGGACCGGAGTCGCCTGATCGGAGGGGGAAATCAATCGCAATCCAAACCCGCAACCCAACCCTGCCCGGAGCCACCGGTTGCCGTGGGAACCGGTGGCGGCAGGCGGCGGGGTGGCGGCGGATCGGCCGGGTGGGGCCGATCCGCCGGAACGCCATGGACCGCACGATCGGTGCGCGGGCGGGGTGGGCCGGTGCGCCTGGCTCAGGCCGCCGGCTGCCCGGGGGCGGCGGGCGGCGCCGGCGGCGCCGGCGGTGCGGCCGGTGCCGGGCGATTCTTGAGCCGCGGCTGGTCGGGCCGGGGTGCGCGGGGCGTCGGGCGAACCTTGGGCTGCGGCCGGTCGGGCCGGGGCGGGCGGGCGGCTTGGCCGGGCTTGGCGGCCTGGCCGGGCCGCTTCGCCTTTGCAGCCTTGGCCGGCTGCGGCGGGATGGCGGCGTGGGCCTCGCGAAACGCACGCTCGAGGCGATCGACGCGGGCGCTCAGTTGGCGCACCTGGGCGGCGAGTTGGGCGCCGCGGCGGAGCAGTTGCGGCCGGACTGCCGGGGCGGGCGTGCCGGCGGGCGGTCGCTGCGACATGAACTGGCGCAGGCGCTGGACGGCGAATGGCGCGGCGCGCCGGCCCGGCGGCGGTGCCGCTTGCCCAGCCAACGGCCGCTGCGGGGCGGCGGGCGGGGCGGCCAAGCCGGCAACCGGCGGGCGCGGGCCCGGCAGCGGCCTCACCCCCGGGTGGCCGGGCTGCGGGCGGGCGCCACGGGGCGCCTGGGCGGCTTGCGCACGCTTCGCTTGGGCGACTCGCTCCTGTCTCAGCTGCTCGCGCTTTACTTGGGCGCGCTTCGCCCCGGCGGCCTGTTCGCGCTTCGCCCCGGCGGCCTGCTTGCGCTTCGCTTCGACGGCCTGCTTGCGCTTTGCTTCGACGGCCTGCTTGCGCTTTGCTTCGACGGCCTGCTTGCGCTTCGCCTCGGCGCCCTGCTTGCGCTTCGCTTCGACGGCCTGCTTGCGCTTCGCCTCGGCGGCCTGCTGTGCGCGGGCTTGGCGGACGCGCTGGTCGATGTGCTGGCGCAGTTTCTCGGCCTGGCGGTTGAGTTCGGCGGCCTGTTGGTCGAGCCCGGCTTGCTTGAGCTGCCGCGATGCCTGTTGGAGGTGCTCGATCTTCTGGCGGTGCTCGCGGATCGCCGGCGCGGGGTCGGGCGGCGCGGCTTGGGCGACGGCCAGCCCGGTCAGCAGGGCGGCCAGCGGAATGAGGGATGTGGCTCTCATGGTGGTGGTGATTCGATGGGGTTGAACGGGGCGGCCGGCGGCACGTTCCGGGTGCTGCGGGCTGCTGGGTCTGGGTCTCGCGGGAGGAAACCCCCAACGGCGCGCGGAGTTGCGCGGGGAATTCGATGCTTGCCTTGCCGTCGGCGCTCGCGAAAGGTCCGGCGCGGTCCATGACCCCACGCCGGCCGCCGCTGTGGCTGATTCCCAACCTGTTGAGCCTCGATGCTCCGCTGGTGGCCGTGGCGTGGATGTCGATCTTCGCCCGCACTTGGCGGGTCGACTATCACCCGTGGCCGCCCTACCTCGCGCTCGGGTTGACGGTGTGGGGCCTGTGCGCGGCCGACCGGCTGCTGGATGCGATGCTCCGCGGCGGCGAGGGCAGGTTGCCGCTGCGGCACGAGACCCACCGGCGCCTGCGCCGCGCGCTGGTGGTGCTGGTGCCGCTGGCGATGGCCGGCACGCTGGCGATCGCGCTGCGCCTGCTGCCGCTGGCGATCTTCGGGTATGTGCTGGCCGCCGCGGTGATGGTGGCCGGGTTCTTCGCCACCGCCACCTTCGGCGGGAGCCACGGTGAGATCCCCTACGCCAAGAACCTGCTGGGCGGGCTCACGTTCGCCTACGGCAGCGCGATCGGGGCGCACGTCTACGTCTTCTCCGAGGACGTGTTCTCGCTGCTGCGCTCGCCGGAGATGCTGTCATTCGCGCTGTTGTGCTCGCTCAACATCACGGCGATCGACCTGTGGGAGCATTCCCGCCGCGCCGGAGACCCGGAGGTCGGCGCCACCGACGAACTCACGCTGACACTGCCGCTGGCGCTGCTGGCCGGGTTTGCGCTGCTGTTCGCGTTGCAGGCCGGCCCCGACAGCCCGCTGCGGCCGTTCTACGTCGCGATCCTGGTCGCGACCGCCGGACTGCTCGGGATCAACCGGGTGCAGCACCGGCTGCCGGCCGACGCGCTGTGGCTGGCCGCCGACGCGTGCCTGCTGGCGCCGTGGCTCTACGTCGTGCTGGCGTGACCGGCACCGGGCCGGCGTCGCGCATCCTCGGGCGGGCCCGCATCCTCCACGCGATTTCCCACTGCGGCTTGCCGCGGCGCCTCGGCGCGGAAACGCACGGGAAATGGGGGCGGGAAATGCGGGCTAGACGTCCGCGGCACGCGGGCGACAATCGGCGCTCGATGGAGGTCGACGGGATGCGGGTCGTCTTTTGCGGCACCGGAGCGATCGCGGTGCCGGCACTGCGGCACCTGCTCGGGCGCGGGCCGCGGCCGTGCCTGGTCGTATCGCAGCCGGACCGCCCGGCCGGGCGCCACTTGGTGCCGGCGCCGCCGCCGGTCAAGCAGGCGGCGGTGGCGGCCGGCGTGCCGGTGTTCCAACCCGAGTCGGTGCGGGACGGCGGCGCGTGCGAGCGGATCGCCGCCGAGCGTCCCGACGTGATCGTGATGATGGCCTACGGCCAGCTCGTCCCGCGGCGGCTGTTGGAGATCCCGCGGCTCGCATGCATCAACCTCCACGCCTCGCTGCTGCCGCGGCACCGCGGCGCAGCCTGCATCCAGGCCGCGATCGACGCCGGCGACGCCGAGAGCGGCATCACCGTGATGCACGTCGCGCCGCGGCTCGACAGCGGCGACGTGATCATCGCGCGCAAACTGACGCTGCGCCCCGACGAGACCGGCGGGTCGCTCCACGACCGGCTGGCCGATCTGGCCCCGGAGGCGCTCGCCGAGGCGCTCGCCGGCCTGGCCGCCGGCACCGCGCCGCGGATCCCGCAGGACGAGACGCTCGCCACCAGCATCGGCAAGCTCGGCCGCGACGACGGCTGGCTCGACTGGGGCTGGCCCGCCGCCCGGCTCGAGCGCCGGATCCGCGCCTTCGACCCGTGGCCGGGGACCGCCACCGTGCTCGACACCGCCGACGGCCCGAGGCGGCTCAAGGTGTTCCCGCCGACCGGCGTGGTCGCCGGCGCCGGCAACCCCGGCGAGGTGCTCGCCGCCGGCGGGGCGGGCGTGGTGGTCGCCTGCGGGCTGGGCGCCCTGCGGCTGGGCCAAGTCCAGCCGGACGGCTCGCGGCGGATGACCGCGGGCGAGTTCGCCCGCGCGGGAAAGATCCGGCCGGGAATGGTTCTGGGGGCCGGTGGCGCCATCCCGTGAGCCGCCGATCGCGCCCGGTTGGCCCCGGCGGAAACGATGCGGCGCAGCGGGATCGGTTGGATGCGCGCGAGGACGCCGCGTGCGCCGGATCGACGCCAGGCCGGAGGCCCGCGCCACGGCTGATTCGGCTCGCTTCGCCCCGCCAGGTCTGGCACCGTGGCGGGGTGAGAAGGTCCCTGTTGCTGCTGCTGGCCGGCGCCGGCATCGCCGCCGCCAGCACGATCACGGTGGTGCCCATCTACGAGCCGCTCAGCCTGCACGGCACCGACGCCGATGGCGAGGAGTTGTCCGACGTGGGGGAAACCCTGCGGGCGACGGTGCTGTCGCGGCCGATGGCCCTCAGCGGGGCCTTTCCCGAGATCCTCATCGAGTCGATCCGCAGCCCCCACAAGATCCCGACCAACAACCCGAACTACAAGGCCGCCGAGGCCAACCTGCTGGTCCTGTGCCAGATCGGCCTGGAGGCGGAACTGACCGAGGAACAACAGCTGCTGGTGCGCATCGACGTGCGCGACATCAAGATCCCGGAGGAGGTCGACCTCACCAGCCGCCAGATCCTGCGCCTCGCCATCATCGCGATCCGCAAGACCCTCGAGGAGTTCCAGAAACCCCAGACCGAACCGCTCGAGGTCACGGTGGTGATCGTCGGCACCGAGGAGGCGACCGACTCGCTGCGCGACCTCTCGGCCCGCTTCACCCTCGGCACATGATCACCCACCCGGCCGTTCCAAGGTCCGGCCGGTTTTCCCGTTTGCATGCCGACGCCGGTTTGGTTTGATCCCCGCCAGCCCCATCCCGCATGAGTTCCGCCAGCGACGCCGCCCGATCCTTCAAACGCGCGATCCTGAAGCTCAGCGGCGAGGCGCTGCGCGAACCCGGCAGCACCGACAACATCTCCCCGGAAATCGTCGACCGGATCGCCTCCGAGGTCAGGGTGGGGCTGGCCAACGGCACCCAGCTCGGGATCGTCGTCGGCGGCGGCAACTTCTGGCGCGGCGCCAGCGCCAGCGCCCGCGGCATGGAGCGCGCCACCGCCGACTGCGTCGGCATGATCGCCACGGTGATGAACGCGCTCGCCTTGCAGGGCGCCCTCGAGGACCACGGCGTCCCCTGCGTCGTGCAGTCCGCTATCGAGATGAAGAACGTCGTCGAGCCGTTCATCCGCCGCAAGGCGTCGCGCCACCTCGCCGAGGGCACCGTGGTGCTGTTCGCCGCGGGCACCGGCAACCCGTTCTTCTCGACCGACACCACCGCCGCACTGCGGGCCAGCGAGATGGGCGCCGAGGTCGTGCTCAAGGCGACGATGGTCGACGGCGTCTACGACTCCGACCCGAAGAAGAACCCGGGGGCGAAGCGCTTCGACGAGATCACCTTCCAGGAATGCATGACCCGCCGGCTGAAGGTCATGGACGCCACCGCCTTCAGCCTGTGCATGGACAACCACGTGCCGATCATCGTGTTCGACCTCGGGCGCGACGGCAACATCCACCGGGTCATGGCCGGCGAGCCGGTGGGCACCGTGATCCACGGCGGCGCCGGCGACCCCGAAACCTAACAACCCATGAACCAGATGAACCCGGAATCCACGATGAAGGAAGTCGCCGCGGCGATGGACAAGGTGGTCGAGTACCTCCAGCACGAGTTCGCCACGGTGCGGACCGGCAAGGCGTCGCCCGGCCTGGTCGAGAACCTCGACGTCCACGTCCACGCCTACAACTCGATGATGAAGCTCAAGGCGCTGGCGGTGATCACCACGCCGGAGCCGCGGCTGATCGTGATCCAGCCGTTCGACCCCGGCACCACGCAGGACATCGAGCGGGCGATCCGCGAGAGCAAGCTGGGGCTCAACCCGGCGGCCGCCGAGCGCTCGATCCGGCTGCCGATCCCGGAGCTGTCGCAGGAGCGCCGCCACGAGCTGGTCAAGATGGTCAAGCACATGGCCGAGGAGGCGCGGGTGCGGGTCCGCGGCTGCCGCAAGGACGGCATGGACGGGGCCAAGAAGCTGCAGGCTGAACACGTGCTCTCCGAGGACGGCCGGCACGACTTCGAGGCCGACATCCAACAGCTGACGGACAGGAACATCCGGCGCATCGACGAGGTGCTGGCGGGCAAGGAGAAGGAGATCATGACGGTGTGAGCGGCGGCGCCGGCACCCGGGACCCGAAGACTGGTGGGCATGAGCACGACGTCCGACGCCGCGGGCCGGCAGCCGTTCCAGGCCGAGGTCCGGCAACTCCTCGACATCGTCATCGACTCGCTCTACACCGAGCGCGAGATCTTCGTCCGCGAGCTGGTCTCCAACGCCTCCGACGCGCTCGAGAAACTGCGCCTCGCAAAGCTGCGCAACGAACCGGTGGAGGACCCTGACCGGGAACTGGAGATCTCGATCACCACCGACGACGACGCGCGCACGCTGACCGTCGCGGACAGCGGGATCGGGATGACGCGCGACGAGCTGGTGGCCCACCTCGGCACGATCGCGCACTCGGGGACGCGGGCGTTCCTGGCCGGGCTGGGCGAGGGCGCCGGCCGCGGCGAGTCGATGATCGGCCAGTTCGGCGTCGGGTTCTACAGCGTGTTCATGGTCGCGGAGCGGGTGGACGTGTTCACCCGCCCGGCACGCGCGGGGGGCGGCGAGTGGAAGTGGTCGAGCGACGGCCGGGAGGGCTACACGATCGAGCAGGTGGAGGGGCAAACGCGGGGGTGCCGGATCGTGGTCCACCTGCGCGAGGGGATGGAGGAGTTCGCGCGGCCCGAGCGGGTCCGCGGGCTGCTGCGGAAGTACTCGAACTTCGTGCCGTTCCCGATCCTGCTCAACGGCGAGCGGGTCAACACGATCGAGGCGCTGTGGACCAAGCCGAAGGCGGAGGTCAGCGAGGAGGAATACCGCGAGTTCTATCGCTTCACCGCACACGCGTGGGACGACCCGTCCTACGTGATGCCGTTCCAGGCCGACGCACCGCTCGAGATCCGGGCGCTGCTGTTCGTGCCCGGGGAAAACCAGGAGCGGCTCGGGTTCGGACAGCTGGAACCGGGGGTGGCGCTCTACTGCAGGCGGGTGCTGATCGACCCCCACCCGGACGGGCTGCTGCCGCAGTGGATGCGCTTCATCCGCGGGGTGGTCGACTCCGCCGACCTGCCGCTGAACATCTCGCGCGAGACCATGCAGGACAGCGCACTGGTGCGCAGGCTGGGGCAGGTGCTCAGCGGGCGGCTGGTCAAGTTCCTCGAGAAGCAGGCGGCCGACGACCCGGCCCGCTACCGCGAGTTCCACGGCAGGTTCGCCCGCTTCCTCAAGGAGGGGATCGTCACCGACCCCGACCACGCCAGGGCGCTCGCCGGGCTGCTGCGCTTCGAGTCGTCGCTGACCGATGCCGGCGAGCTGGTTTCCTTCGCCGACTACCTCGCCCGGGCCAAGGAGGGGCGGGAGGAGATCTTCTATCTGGTCGGGCCGTCGCGGCCGGTGATCGAGGGCGGCCCATACCTCGAGGCGTTCCGCACCCGCGGGATCGAGGTGGCGTTCTTCACCGAGGCGGTCGACGAGTTCGTGCTCGACGCGCTCGGCGAGGTCGACGGCCACAAGCTGGTGGCGGCCGACCGCGCCGGGATCGAACTGGAGGCGACCGCCGCCGAGGGCGAGGCACTCGCGCCGGCCGCCGCCGAGGCGCTCGCCGGCTGGATCGGCGAGGCGCTCGGCGGCAAGGTCGCCAAGGTGGCCGCGGGCCAGCGCCTGGTGAGCAGCCCGGTGGCGGCCCTGGTCCCCGAGGACGCGCCCAACGCCCACATGCGCGCGATGCTGCGGGCGATGGGACGCGACGTGCCCGCGATCGTTCCCGACCTCGAAATCAACCCCCGCCACCCACTGGTCCGCCGGCTCGACACCCTGCGCACGCAGCAGCCGGAACTGGCCGCCCTGGTCGCCCGCCAACTCGCCGACCACGCGCTGCTGGCCGCCGGGCTCGTCGAACACCCCCAGGAGGTGGCGGCGCGGATGAACGACCTGCTGGCCCGCGTGATGGGGGCGTAGGGCTCGGCCCCATGCCCCTCTGCGCCCCTTTCCGCCAATTCCATGTCGGGGCCGGAACAAAACTAGACACAGACGGTTCAAAACTGGACAGGGAGACGGTTCAAAACTGGATTTCCCGACGAGGGGTGGGATTGGGGCTGGACGCAAGGGGCGGCAGCTTGAGCATCGGGGATCGTCCGCAGGATACGGCTCTGCCGGAGTGCAACCGGAGCGGCGGGCGCTGCCACTGGGAGGCATTCCCGGATGCCGCGGCGCGCCGCGTGTGCGCCGCGGCGTTCAGAGCCAGGGGGAAGGGCTCCCGTGGCCCAATGCGAAAAACTCCGGGGGCCCGGGGGCTGGCCCCCGGCATTGCGCGGAAAGGTTGCGGGGGCCGGGGTGTCGGTGAGAGGCTCGGGGGGTGCAAACAACAAACGTTCGAAACAACTGGTTCACCGGCTGCCTGCCGAGTTTGTCAGGAGGGTTCTGAAGGACTTCAACCAAGGAGTGCTCGGCGCGGCGGACGCCGCGGCCCGACTGGAAGTCAGCCGCGCGCGTCTTTACCAGCTGCGCACCGGCTACTTGAGGGACAAGGCCGCATACTGCCCGCAAAGCAGCGGCGGCGCCCGCCGGGAGCAGTGGCCGGCAGCTGTGATCGACTTCCTCACGGGCTTTTTGCCGCTGCAAAGCCCTCCGAACTACCAACTGGTCGCCGACGAACTGCTGCGGCTCTGCCAGTTCAGGCGCGCCCGGTCCACGGTCGAGGCCTACGTCAAGGCCCATCTGCCGCATCTGGTGGCCACGCCACCGGCCCGACCGAAGGGCTATCGCCGGTTCCGCCGCGCCCACGTCGGCGAACTCTGGCAGCATGACAGCTCCCTGCACCAATGGTGGCCGGCAGCGTCCAAACAGACCTTGGTGCTGAGCATCGACGACTGCTCGGGCCTGTGCGTGGCCGGCAGCTTCGTGGAGCGCGACACCACCTGGGCCCACTTCCTGCACTTCCGCAAGGCCTTCGAACAACACGGATTGCCCGAGGCGGCCTACACCGATGCCCTGAGCCTGTTTGGCCCCAGTTCCAGCCACGACCACACCGATCCGAGAAGCGAGTTCCAGCGCGCCCTGCGCGCCTTGGGCGTCGCCCATCTGGTGGCCCCCTCTGCCCAGGCCAAGGGCAAGATCGAACGCGGCTTCGGCACCTTCCAGAAGCGGCTCGTCACCTTGCTCGACCATGCCGGGATCCGCACTTGGCAGCAGGCCGATGAAATCCTGCAGATGGAGATCAACCGCCGCAATCGCACCGTCAACCGCTCCACCGCCAAGGTGCCCATCGAGGTTTGGGAGCACCAGATCCTGGCTCGCACCGCGCGCCTGCGCCCCTGTCCGCCGGCCTCGTTGCTCGACCTTCACCTCTCGCTGCGCACCACCCGCAGGGTCAACCCGGGCTACACCATCGACTTCGACGGCACCACCTACGAAATCGCCCCTACAACCCGCAAGATCGTCACCGCCTTGTTCCATCCGCGGCGCAAACTCTGGGTCCTCGAGCAGCCACCCAAGGCCACCTGGCCCAAGATCCTGGGCCACTTCACCCTTTGAAAGCCGTCCAGTTTTGAACCGTCTCGGACACGCCACAACGACCAAACCGGCACCCTGAACTGTTCATAATTTCAGTTCCCGCTTCCGGAACACCTTCGCCAGCCGGTTTTTCGCCCTAACAGATTGTCTAGTTTTGTTCCGGCAACAAATCCAATTTTGAACCGTCGCCGACACTTTCCGCCAATTCCATTGCCAAACCCGGCCGGATGTGCTCACCTCCCGCGCATGTCGAATCCTTCCAACGTGCTGGCCAGCGGAATCGAAATCGTCGGGACGATCCGTTTCTCGAACGACATGATCATCGATGGCAAGATCGAGGGTGAGATCCTGTCGGACAAGGGCCGGGTGACGATCGGCGAAAACGCCCAAGTCAAGGGGGACATCACCGCCGGGGAGGTCAAGATCTTCGGCGCGGTGGAGGGCAAGATCACCTCCGAGCGCTGCGAACTCAAGCACAAGGCGAGGCTCAAGGGCGACATCAAGACCAAGAACCTCAGCATGGAGGAAGGCGCCAAGATGACTGGGCGCACCGAGATTGGCGGGTGAGCGACGCATACCGACGGCCGTTGACTTCCGTGGCGCCATCACGGCCATCTACGCCGAGCTCGACCGGCGCCCGGTCGAGCGCATCTGCCGCCTGCGCACCGGCTGCTGCCAGTTCCGCCTGACCGGCCGGATCCCCCACCTGACCCGCGGGGAGACGCTGTTCGCCGCCATCGGGGTGCGCGCCAGCGGCCGCACCACGCTGCCCATCCACCCCACCGGCACCTGCCCGCCGCCCGGCGCCGACGGCCACTGCGCGATCTGCGCCCACCGCCCGTTCGGTTGCCGCACCCATTTCTGCCACGACGCCGGCGGCACCGTCCCCCGCGCCCTGGCGCGCGACCTCATCCAGCCCCTCGACGACCTCGATGCCCGCCTGGCTGATAAAGGTCATTGATTGCTCCGCGTGCAAGCGCGCAGCCGGCAGGCCGGCCGGCCGCCGCGGGGGTCCCGGCGCTTGGCGTGTTCGACGATCAGCGCGTGGAACTCCTGATAAACCACGAGGTCGCGCGGCAGGCCCGCCTCGAAGAAGGCCTTGACCTGCTCATGGGGCGCGTCCCTTTCGACCAGGCCGAGGCCGGAGAAGATCCTCCTCGTGTAGGCGTCGACGACGAACGACGGCACCCGGAAGGCGTACAACAGCATCGAATCGGCGGTCTCGGGGCCCACACCCCAGAGGGCCAGCAGCTCGTGCCTCTCCGGGACCCGGGCGCGGAGCGAGGAAAAGAACACGGAGAAGGCCCGCAGCTTCCTGACCTTCTGGTTGAAGTAGCCGGCGGGGCGGATGGCGGCGCACAGCTGCTCTTCGGGGAGGGCGAGGATGGCCTCGGGGCTCATTGCGTCCGCGGCGAGCAGCCCGGAGATCGCCTTCTCGACGTTCGGCCACGCGGTGTTCTGGGTCAGGATGGCGCCGGTGCAGATCTCGAACCTCTCCCGGTCATCCCGGGGGAACGAGTAGTCGCCCGGGTGGTAGCCCATCATTGAGCCGGTCTTCGTCGGGTTGCAGCCGCAACAGGACGAGACAGCAACTCTGTTTTTTCTTTTTGCCTCGTCAGCAGAATTTGTGTGCTTGAGGCGGCTCGGGTAGCGCCCCAAGGTTATGATACAGAACGAGTTGCAGCACTTTGAAGGACCTGTGACCGTAGCTGCGTGCAAGCGTCACACCCGCTTTGTGATTGAGACCCTCGGTGACGGCGTTGGTGAACATCCGCTTGGCGCGGAAGTAGTTGAGGAGAAGCTCTTCATGGCGGCGCAGCATCAGGGCGACTTTCTTCATCGGCCCAAGGCGGGATCGCATTGCGCGGGTGGTCCATTCCCTGAGGAAGGCTGCCGCCCAGGTCGCGGAGCGGTAGCGCCAGAACTGTCGGAAGCTCTCCTTGAGTTCCCATGCGCGGGAGGTGGCCTGCATGCTGCCGAGGATGGCGCGCAGCTTCTCGCGAGCCTTGCCGCGGACCCGCGTGCCGCGCTTGAGCAGAAGGAAGCGCCCGCGCTTGACCGTGGCCTTGGCCGCCCTGCCGCGCAGGCGCGCCTGCTCGCCCCGGCGGACGTTGTCGACCGCCAGATTGAGGTGCTGGGCGACGTGGAAGGGATCAAGCACGTTGAGCGCCCAGCCGGCGCGCTGCGCGATGACCTTCAGGTACGGCTTCCACATGTCCGAGCAGATCACCTGCAATCCGGCCAAGAAGCCCTTGCAATGCTTCTCCAACTCGTTGAAGCCCTTGCGCAGCGTGGCTTCCTTGCGCCGGTGACCAACCCACAGCAACCGGCGCGCGCCGGCATCGATCTGGTAAATCAGGGTCACGAAGTTGGCGCTATTCTTGCCGCGGCCCCAGTGCAGCTCGTCGAGGCCGAGAGCCCGCACGGCATCCAGCACCCGGTTGGCCAGGCCCCATTCGACGACCCACTCGACCGACCTGCGCACTTCGTCCCAACTGGTGCCGAACACCCGCGCGGTCTCCTGCCAACTGAGCCGCCGCGCCCAGCGCGCCAGGAACACCATGAAGGCCACCGCATACGGGTGCTTGCCCTTGTTCCATGGCATCGCCTCAACCTTCGGGCCGCCATCGGGGCATACCACCCGCCGCGCTCCGTATACCAGGTCCACGGAAATGCCCCACAGCGGCACGAACGCCCAGCGCCGCTCCGGCAACCGGTCATGCACCCGCCCCGGCCTGCCGCAGCACGAGCAACGCCGCCTGACCCGCGGATCGGTCCCCAATCGGACCTCGATCACCTCCTTGCCGCGACGCCTCACCAGACGCACCGATTCAATCACGAATCCACGAAGCACTTGCACCCGGCGCAACAAGGTCTTAATGGTCATGCGGATGGTGGTTGGGGGTTGTTGGCTTTCATCAACCCCAACAATGTACCCCCAGCCGCCATCCGCAACCCCGACCCCGGCCCCCGCCGGGGTTTGGCGCGCCAAACCCCATACCGACCCACCGCACCGCCCGCAGCGCAGGTCAAGCGGGCAGGCGATATAAATCCGGGCAACCCGCCCGACCTCCCTGCCGCCCCGCATTTTATGCCGCCTGCCCGCTTGACCGGAGCGAGGACGGTGCTTGCCGGAAGCGCTCGCAGTCAGTCACAAATCAACACAAATTCTGCGGAGGAACCTTCTTTTTGTTCAGAAGGTGGTTTGGAGCCGTGGAAGCGAGGTCGGGCATCTCGGGCGCCTGCCGGGTTCAAGCGGAACCTTTTCGACTCCCGACCACTATTCCGCTTGAGCCCGTCAGTCGCCCGAGATCAGGGGCGTTATCGGGTTTGCGTCGCAAACCCGGCTGCTGTGGAAGCCGCCGGTCAGGAAAGCTGGAAGTCCGGACGAGCCAGCATCCGATTGAGCAGGCGGATGAGCTTTCGGATCACCGCGGTGATGGCGACATGGTGAGGTTTGCCGCGTTCGATCAGGCGGCGGTAGAAAGCGCGCAGGATCGGGTTGAAACGTACCGCCGCAAGGGCCGGCATGTAGAGGCCGCGCCGCACCATGGCACGCCCGCCCTTGACGCTGCGCCGGCCGCGGCGTGGCCCGCTGTCGTTGTTCAGCGGCGCCACGCCCACCAAGGTCGAAATCTGGTTGTCGGTGAGCCGGCCGAGTTCGGGCAACTCGGCCAGCAGCATGCAAGCCGTGACGCTACCCACTCCGCGGACTTGCTCGAGGCGCTGGCGCTTGGCGCTCAGCGCCTGGTCGGCTCCGATGAGTTCAAGCATGCGTTGGTCGCACTTGGCGATGTGGCGCTCCAGAAATCCGATGGTCGCCCGCACATCGGCCTTCACGAAGCTGTCGGTGGCTTTTTCCAAGGCGTTCTTCTCGCGCACCAACTGGCGCATCAGGCTCTCGCGCCGCCGCAGGGTGCTCGAAAGCGCCTGCTGCACAGCGCAGGGCACCGGGGCAGGGCTCGGCGCGAAGGCTTCGCCGAAGGCGCTCAGCACCTCCGCGTCGATTTCGTCCGTCTTGGCCAGCAAGCCCTTGGCGTGGGCGAAGCTGCGAACACGAAGGGCGTTGATCGCGCTGATGTCGATGCCGTTGGCGAATGCCATCGCCAAAAGCGGCCGCTCATAGCCGCCTGTCGGCTCGCATACCAAGTGCACCCGCCCGGGATGATCCCGCAGGTCCTGACCCAGCCGCTTCAGGCCGGCTGCCGTGTTCGGGTAAACGCGCGTTTGATTCCAGTGCGGGCTGAACACGTCAAGTTTGGCTTTGCAAACGTCGACGCCCAGGTACTGTGGTTTCGTTTCTTGCTTCATCTGTGGTTCTCCCTTGGGACTTCGAGCTCGAAGGCTCAGGCAACTCTTCGAATTGCAGGTGAGGTGGGGAGCGGGTGCTTCCTGCTGTCCCGCGAACTCCAAGGTTCCAGGTCATGCGAAGTCACCCGCTCCCCGATTCAACCCGCGGCGGCCACCGCAGGTCAACCGGCCGCTTCTGTTCGCGGCCGCCGCCAAACTACCCGCTTTCCATCAACCAAGGCCACCAGCCTTGGGGGCCATAGCATTCCAGGAGGTCCTGATAGAGCGCGACGAGCATTTGGTTGCTGGTTCGCGGCCGAACGTAGGGCGGGGGCGGCGGCAAGTCCATGCCACGAAACCGGCTGGACGCCTCGGGACCCTTATCTCCCTTCCTCGGTACGGCCCCCTGTGTCCACCGACGCTGTCCGCAGAGTCCGCCAAACCGTCCGGGCGGGCCGGTTCTGTCGGCCACTTCGCCAACCTCGCCGGTCCAGCCACCGGGACGCTGACAAAGGGACCGCTGACCAAGGTCATCAGACGGCCAAGGCCGGAATGGTCCCGGTAGCGGTCTCGCGGTACTGCCGTGGCGAACGTGTCTGCGGTCTCTTCGCCTGCCCAGGCGGCGGACCGACGGCTGTCCGCCCAGGCTCGGGGCGGTTGCCAGGCGCGTCCCGGCCGCCGGTGTGGGTCGGATGCGCCGCGATCTGCGCCACCCGCCCGGCGTCCGGACCCGCCGCCGCCTTCCCCGGCCCCTCAGTCCCCGCCGGCTCCCCGGCCTCTCCGGCCTCTTCGGCCTCTTCGGCTCCTCCGGCTCCTCCGGCCGCCCCGGTCCCACCTAGCAGCACGCCAAGGCGTCCTTCCGCAGGTCGCGCAGCGTGTACAACCCGCTGTCCACGCGTCGCATCCGCCGCGCCCCCGTCCTGCGCGTGCCGCCGAACCGCTCCCGGGCCAGCACGAACACATGGTTGACGAAGCGCTCGCTGCCGATGGCCACCCCGTCGATGAAATACCTCGTGCGACACCACAGCAGGTCGGCTTCGCCCAGCCGGCCCCCGTTGGCCAGGACCTGCTCGACCCGCTCGCGGGCGATTGCGGCCCGGTTCCCGCCCGCGTCCCCCCCGCGCTGCGCGCCGTCCATGAAGAGGATCCGGCGATACCGCCGCAGCAGTTCCTTGGTGTCGGAGACCTCCCGCGCGGCCCGTTGCCGGTTCATCCGGCCGGCGGCCTCCTCGAAGAGCACCCGCTGCAGGCCACGCCGGGCCACGGCCTTGCCGGCCACCGCCTCGCCGTAACCGCTCCAGCGCCAGTCCTTCGGGTCGGCGACCAGGCCGGCGCGCACCGGGTTGAGGTCGATGTAGGCCGCCACGCGCCGCGCGGCATGCCCGTCCTCGACCAGTCCGCTCCTGAAGCGCTCCTCCCAGAGAACCCCATGCCGCCCGTGCCTGCGGTTGAACCACTGGGTGAAGCACTGCTTGACGATCTTCATGAACTCCGAGAGGTCCCACATCCGTCGCAGGAAGCTCGCCCGCAAGGCATCGGCCGCCTCGGCGTCGCCCTGCGCACGGAAGTGCTCCAACGTCCAGCGCAACCCGGCCACCTTCCGCCGGCTGTAAATCAGCCCCAGGTGTTCGAGCAGGCGCTCGTCCGACCACGCGGCGCCCCGGTCCTCCGGCGGGGCGGGCACCTCCACCAGGATGTGGAAGTGGTTGGGCATCACGCAATGGGTCAGGACGTGGACCTGGGAAAAGGCCTCGTAGCGCCGCATGATCTCCACGAACACGTCCCGTTCCTCGCGCCTGAGCACCCGCTCCCGGTTGACCACCCGCGACATGCAGTGGTAGATCGCCGCCTTGCCCTCCAAGGCCGCCAAGGCCGCCGCCACCGCCCGGTCCTCAAGGTCCAAGCCGCTCATGTCCAGGCTCCGCCGGTGCCAGGGAGCCAATTGCCGCCTCTTGCGCATGGGGGAATGCTACTCGAATGAACATTCTTGGCAAGCGTTTTTTTCGACAGCGCTTTTTCCCGATGGCCGGCCCCCCGGCATCCCACCAACGCTTTACTGACCCCAGCAATCCCCAGCAGTCCTTTTCTTTGCTGTCCCCAACAACCCGACCCCAGCAATCCCCAGCAGTCCTTTTCTTTGCTGACCTGTCCCCAACAACCCCAACAACCCGACCCCAGCAATCCCCAGCAGTCCTTTTCTTTGCTGACCTTGGTTGATGGAAAGCGGGTAGTTTGGCGGCGGCCGCGAACAGAAGCGGCCGGTTGACCTGCGGTGGCCGCCGCGGGTTGAATCGGGGAGCGGGTGACTTCGCATGACCTGGAACCTTGGAGTTCGCGGGACAGCAGGAAGCACCCGCTCCCCACCTCACCTGCAATTCGAAGAGTTGCCTGAGCCTTCGAGCTCGAAGTCCCAAGGGAGAACCACAGATGAAGCAAGAAACGAAACCACAGTACCTGGGCGTCGACGTTTGCAAAGCCAAACTTGACGTGTTCAGCCCGCACTGGAATCAAACGCGCGTTTACCCGAACACGGCAGCCGGCCTGAAGCGGCTGGGTCAGGACCTGCGGGATCATCCCGGGCGGGTGCACTTGGTATGCGAGCCGACAGGCGGCTATGAGCGGCCGCTTTTGGCGATGGCATTCGCCAACGGCATCGACATCAGCGCGATCAACGCCCTTCGTGTTCGCAGCTTCGCCCACGCCAAGGGCTTGCTGGCCAAGACGGACGAAATCGACGCGGAGGTGCTGAGCGCCTTCGGCGAAGCCTTCGCGCCGAGCCCTGCCCCGGTGCCCTGCGCTGTGCAGCAGGCGCTTTCGAGCACCCTGCGGCGGCGCGAGAGCCTGATGCGCCAGTTGGTGCGCGAGAAGAACGCCTTGGAAAAAGCCACCGACAGCTTCGTGATGCGGGCGGCGGCGTGAACATCGGATAAAATGGGCGGTTTGAAAATCGGATGGGTGGAGGAGGCATTTTGGGTGCCGATCGAGTGGGTTTGATCAGGGGTCGATGCGGTCCTTCATGCGGAAGCTCTGGCCCTCGATGACGACGGTGTGGGCGTGATGGAGGAGGCGGTCGAGGACGGCGGAGGCGATGGTGGAGTCGTTGTTGAAGATTGTGGGCCAGTGTTTGAAGGCCTTGTTGGTGGTCAGGACGATGGAGCCGCGCTCGTAGCGTGCACTGATGACCTGGAAGAGCAGGTCGGCACCGCGCTGGTCGATGGGCAGGTAACCGAGTTCGTCGAGGATGAGCAGCGCCGGGGAGGTGAAGGAGCGCAGTTCGCGCTTGAGGGTGCCGTTTTGTTGGGCAGCATGGAGGGTGTTGACGACGTCGATGGCGGTGGCGAAGCGCACGTTGAGGCGCTTCTGGCAGGCGGCGTGACCGAGGGCGGTGGCGAGGTGTGTTTTGCCGAGGCCGACCAGGCCGAGGAAGATGACGTTGGCCTTGTCGTTGATGAAGTCGAGGCGGAAGAGGTCCTGGACCAGGAGGCGGTTGATCTTTTGGGGCCAGTCCCAGCGGAAGGAGTCGAGGGTTTTGATGACCGGGAAGCGTGCGGCCTTGATGCGGCGCAGGACGGCGCGGTCGGCGCGCAGGGCGGCCTCGCCTTCGATGAGTTGGGTGAGGTAGTCGAGGTGGGAGAGCGAGCGTTTGGCGGCGCTGGCGGCCAGCGGCCGGCAGTGCTCTTTGGTGAAGGGCATGTGGAGGGCTTCGAGGTGGCTGTCGAGCAGTGCGGTGGGATCGGTTTTCATGGTTGGCCGGAGGGTGGCTGATAGTGGGAGAGGTCGGCGGGGGGCAGCTCGAGATCGAGCAGGTCGCTGCGGCGGGTGAGGTGGAGAGGTCCGGGCGGCAGGGCGTGGCGCTGGTGTTGTTGGAGGATGTTTTCGATGTACTGGCTGGAGAAGGCGTGAGCCTCGGCGGCGTCGCGGATGGCGCGGGCGACCGCCTCGCGGCCGTGGATGTCGGCCAGGGCGACGATATGGTTGACGTGGAGGCGTGGCTGGAGGCTGCGGGTGCAGAGTTGGCGGTGGTAGGCTTCGGCCTCGGGGCACAGGGCGTAGAAGGACAGCAGCCAGGCGGCATCGCGGGCGCGGCGGCGGCGTTCGCGCAGGTCTTTGGTGTGGTCGGGGTCCTCGAAGTCGCGGTGGCGCTCGTAGCTGCGCGGGTGGGAGGCGACCAGGTTGTGGGCATGATAGAGGCAGAGCCGGTCGGCGAAGGCATGCAGGGTCAGGCGTTGGGAGGCGTAGAGTGCGGGCACCGAGTAGCGGTTGGTGTCGACGACGACGCGGCAGCGGTTGGTGACCCTCACGATGCGGGCCACGGACGTGTCGGCGGGCACCGGCGGCAGCGGGCGCAGGGCGGGGGCTTCCAAGGCGAAGAGTTCGCGCGGGGGCTTGCGGGTCTCCTTGTGGAGGCGCACGTTGGCCACTGCCTCCAGCCACTGGCGCGCGGCGACGTTGAGCGCGTCGAGGGCGGGCGGCACCTCCAGGCCGGCGAGGAAGTTGTTTTTGACGTAGCGGACGAAGTTCTCGACCTGCCCCTTTTCGTTGGCCTTGCGCACGTTGCAGGCGCGGGGGGCAAAGCCGTAATGGGCGGCGAAGTCCAGATAGCGGGGATGGAAGACTGCCGGCTGGCCGAAGCGGTGGCTCAGCACCCCGGTCTTGAGGTTGTCGATGAGCATCGCGGCGGGCGCCCCGCCGAAGTATTCGAGCGCGTTGCGATGGCAGCCGAGGAAGTGTTCCATGGCCTCCCCGCAGGTGAACTCCAGATAGCTCATGCGGCTGTGGCAGAGCACCATGGCAAAAAACGACAAGCGCCGGCGGGTGGCGCCCAAGGTGATGGTGCCGGCATGCGCCCAGTCGACCTGGGCGGCCTCGCCGGGAGCGAAGGCCAGGGTCAGATAGGCCGGCCGGCGCGGTGGTCGCACCGCGCGCACATACTCCTTGAGGATGCTGTAGCCGCCGGCGTAGCCGTGCTCGTCGCGCAGCTTCTGGAAGATCTGCGCGGCGCTGTACGGGTGGCGCTCCAGCCAGCGCACGATCAGCGGCTTGAAGGCGTCGAGCTTGCTCGGGCGCCGGGCGGCGTGGCGCCGCGGGAAGCTCTCCATGCGGGCGTAACGGGCCACCGTTTCGGGATCGATGCCCAGTTCGAGACCGATCTGGTTGAAGGAGAGCCCGCGCTCATGGTGATAGAGCCGGATCTTGCAGTAGGTCTCGTAGGGGATCATGGCGCCTCCTCCCCGATGAGAGCCCGCAGGATGTCGCCGACGCGGCGCACTCCGCCCTCGCGCGGCGCCGGTGCAATCGGTGCGCTCGCAGCGGCCCTCGGCGGTGGCCCCTCGAGGCTGAGCACCTGGTAAAACGGCCGCCGCCAGGCGATCAGCCCGGCGCCGACCAGTTCGTCGCGCGCCGCGCGCAGCCGGGCGGCGTCCAGTCCGAGCAGGTCCCCGGCGGTGGCGTCCGAGTAGTAGCTCAACCCCTGGGCGTCACCCACCGTGCACAACAGCAGGTAGAGCGCCAGCGCCTCGGGGCTACGGCCCCGGATGTGGCGCTCGCGCACCAGTCGTTGATCGATCCAGCTGAACTGGCACGGCACGTGCCGCAGCCGCTCGGGACATAGCACCGGTTTGGTCTTCATGGTTCACGGGGGCGGGACCCCCGGGCCTCATGCGCAGGATGTCCCGGCCGCGATCCAAGAACCGGCGGGCGCTGGCCGCGATGTCCTCTTGTAACGCATGACCAGTGACAACCGAGATAAGTCCCACAAGCAGAGCGGGTTGCGCAAACAAGGCTTCTTGTAACGCAACTCCCGGCACTGGATCGGCAACTGCCTCGACTTCAACGACTTGCGACTCGCAGGTCTCTTGTAACGTACCTTCACCCGCAGGCCTCTTTTTACGCCAGTAGCCGGGATGGGCCGCCCGCCATCGCCGCACCCGCTCGCAGCCATCCGCCCCGCGGAAGTAGTTTTCGTTCTCCGGACGGCTCAGCCACCGCCGCTGGCTGGCCGCCTTGGATGCCTTGCGGCACGCCGGCTTCGAACAGTACGACTGCCGCCCCCGGTTGCGGTGGTCACAGCGGTGCTTCTCGTTGCAGTTCAGGCACTTGAAGGTGGTCGGCTTGCTCATCGGCGGGCTCTGAACAAGCCGCCGAAACTGCCCATCGCGCCCCCGGCCGAGGAGTCAAATCCGCCCCGCCGCAACCCCGAACAAGACGCCGAACAAGACCGAGGAAGAACAGGTTTTCGGGAAGCCTTCGAACAAGACGCAGCCCGGCCGTCATCCGGTCTTCAAACCGCCAGGATCATCCGGCTTTCAGATCGGCGCCCGCACGTGAAGGCCGATGTGCGGGCGACCATCGGATTTCTGGAGCGCCACATCGCCAAGTGCGACCAACGCATGCTTGAACTCATCGGAGCCGACCAGGCGCTGAGCGCCAAGCGCCAGCGCCTCGAGCAAGTCCGCGGAGTGGGTAGCGTCACGGCTTGCATGCTGCTGGCCGAGTTGCCCGAACTCGGCCGGCTCACCGACAACCAGATTTCGACCTTGGTGGGCGTGGCGCCGCTGAACAACGACAGCGGGCCACGCCGCGGCCGGCGCAGCGTCAAGGGCGGGCGTGCCATGGTGCGGCGCGGCCTCTACATGCCGGCCCTTGCGGCGGTACGTTTCAACCCGATCCTGCGCGCTTTCTACCGCCGCCTGATCGAACGCGGCAAACCTCACCATGTCGCCATCACCGCGGTGATCCGAAAGCTCATCCGCCTGCTCAATCGGATGCTGGCTCGTCCGGACTTCCAGCTTTCCTGACCGGCGGCTTCCACAGCAGCCGGGTTTGCGACGCAAACCCGATAACGCCCCTGATCTCGGGCGACTGACGGGCTCAAGCGGAATAGTGGTCGGGAGTCGAAAAGGTTCCGCTTGAACCCGGCAGGCGCCCGAGATGCCCGACCTCGCCTCCACGGCTCCAAACCACCTTCTGAACAAAAAGAAAAAACAGAGTTGCTGTCCCCACCAACCTTCGGGCCTGTCCCCACGGGAACCCTCGCTTCGGTCCGCACGAATCCGGGCCTGTCCCCACCAACCAGGGCCTTGTCCCCACCAACCAGGGCCTGTCCCCACCAACCAGCGCCTGTCCCCACCAACCAGGGCCTGTCCCCACCAACCAGGGCCCCCACCAATGGTCCCACCAATGCCACCAATGCCACCAATGCCACCAATGGGTTGCCGGGGCTGGCTGGGGCAGGGTGACTTTGAGTGCGGGAGGGGTCATTTGCCTTCCTTGGCGCGGCGGAAGCGGGAGCGGCGGGTGGTGGCGGGGTCGGGAGGGGGGGGTGGTGGTGGGGCGGGGGCTTGGGGTGTGGCTGGTTGTTGGGGTGGTGGGGTGGGGGTGTGGGGTGGCGGGGGTGGGTGGGGTGGTTTGCGGGGGGGCAGATGGGGCCGGGCCAGTTTGGGCAGGCGCCAGCCGGTGCGGGTGGTCAGCGCCTCCAACAGGACGAGCGCGAGCAGGGCGGTGGTGAGGGCCGGCCGCAGGGGGTGCTGGTAGCGTGCGGGTGGGGAGAGCCACGCCTGTGACAGGTCGAACAACTCGCGGCCGCCGGTGTGGGCGGATGCGGCGCGCAGAGCGGCGAGCGGTTCGGGGGCGAACGCCCACTCGACGGCGGTGCCGACGCTGACCGGCCCGAACGGCAGCGCGTGGTTGCCGAACTGGACCGCGCCGCGGGCGACGGTGCCAGGGGCGAGGTCGCGAGTGGCGGCGAAGCGCCCCGGGGCGATCCGGCGCCACGGGACCTCGTGGGGGGTGGGGCCGGCGCTTGACTCCAACAGGCGCAGCCGCGGTGGTGGTCCGGCCGCGAGGGTGGTGGCCCACAGTTCCTCGTCGTAGAGCAGATCGACGGCCAGGCGGGTACCGTCGAGGTGGTGGCGCAGGTCGATGCCGGGCGGCAGGTCGGGGCCCATCAGCCAGCGCACGAGGGTCTGCGAGAAGTCGGCATAATCCGGCCACGCGCGGCTGTGCTCCGAGCACTCGCCGGCCAACGGGAACGAGACGGCGGCGGTGCGGCCGAGGCCGCGGCGGGCGTGGGCGACCAGCGGGGCGAGGTATTCATCGGTGCTGACCAGCGAGACGGTGGCATCGGGGCGTGGGTGGGACAGGTTGTAGCCGCCGGCCTCGGGCAGCCATGCGAGCGGCATGGGCGAGACTTCAGCCCAGCGGCCGGTGGCCTGGGTGCCGACCGGTTCGTCGACGAACGCGGAGCGTGCGACGGTCACGGTTTCCTGGGCGAAGATCTGGGGCACGTCGGCTGGGCGGTCGGTGAAGAACACCCGTCCGTTGCCGCGCCGGGCGACATCCTGCAGCAGCGCGGCGTCGGGATCCGCCGGGGTGCCCAAGCCGATCACCGAGACGGTGCAGCCGTTAGCGGTCATCCGCTCGAGCAGGCGGCGATAGTCGCCGGGCTCCTCGGCGTCGGCGGCGTCGGCGAACAGGATCACGTGGCGGGTGCCGGCGGGCGCGTTGCGGAGCTGGTCCCAGGCGCTGGCCAGCCCGCGGTAGACGAAGATCCCGCCGCCCTGTGAGCGGATGCGGCGGGTTGCCTCGACGAGCCTCGGTTTGCGGTCGCCGACGCGGGTGAGTGGGACGATGCGGTGGGGCTCGGAGTCGACGGCGATCACGGCGACGTGGTCGGAGGCGCCGAGCAGTTCGATCGCGCCGCAGGCGCCGGCGTTGGCGAGGTCCATCTTGGTTTGCCCCGGGGCGACGGTGACCGTCATCGAGCCGGAGCGGTCCATGACGATGGCCAGCGCGACGGCGAGCTTGCGGTGCTCGTTCTTGAGTTCCATCGACACCGGCAGCAGCGGGTCGAGGGGCGACTCGAAGTAGCCGCCGGCGCCGAACGAGTGCCTGCCTCCGGCCATCAGCAGCCCGCCGGCCTGTTCGCGGACGAAGAAGTCGAGGGCTGCGAGGAACGGCGGGGGCACCTGGTGGGCGGGGACGTTGTTGAGGATCACGGCCCGGGCTCCGGCGAGCATGCCGGGGTGGAGGCGGCCGGGCTCGGCGACTGTCTCGACGGCGAAGTCGAGCGCGTCGAGCGCGCGGGCGAGAGGGTCGTCGGTGAAGTTGGTCACCAGCAGCACGCGCGGGCCGCCGGCGATCTCGATCCAGCGGTCGAGCCGGTTGTTGCCCGGGTGGGCGTCGGCGCGCGGCCGGATCTCGGCGAGGTAGTCGAAGGCGCCGGGGCGGCCGATGCGGTCGGTGAAATCGGCCCTGCCGGTGCCGTTGGCCAGCCGCACCGAGGTCTCGGCGACCACGGTGCCGGCGCGGCTGACGAGCAGCGGGACCTCGCCGTCGGCTGACCCGTGGACGGTGACCGAGAGCAGGAACGGCTCGCCGGCGTGGGCGCGCCCGGGCAGGTCGATGCGGGCGACGCGGGCGTCGTCGGCCAGTTGCCCGCGGACGAGGTGGAGCCGGTCATCGGGGCCCGGCTGGCTGCGTTCGAGCAGCCGCCGCCACTCCCCGAGGCCGCGGTCGACGAGGTCGCCGGTCGACGCCGAGCGGTCCAACAGGACCCACAGGTCCAGCGAGCGGCCGCGGTGGTGGACGCGGGGGTCGGCGAGCGCCAGTGCGGCGGTCGCGCAGATCAGTGCGCGCAGCGGCGCGTGGAGGCGCAGCGGCCGCCAGACCCATCCGCAGACGGCGAGGATCGGCAGCAGCAGGAGCCATTCCGGGGAGGAGAGGGTCAAGGTGGCGGGAAGGGGCGGGAGGGTGGGATGGGGCGGCCGGCCTAACGGAAGCTAACAGTTGTGTCGGGTGGCCGGCTCGGTGTAGCGCCAGGCGGCGAGCAGGGCGAGGACGAGGGCGAGCAGCCAGGCGCGCCACCAGTGGTCCGCGCGGGTGTGGCGGCGGATGGTGGCGGGGGTGGCGGAGGCGAGGTCGTCGGCCGCGCCGCAGGCGCTGAAGTCGGCCTCGCGGGTGTCGCCGAAATGGGTGGCGGCGTCGAGCAGGGCGAGCCCGCCCTGGCGGATGGTCACGAAGCCCGGGTCGCGCGGCGCCTCGGTGCGCACGCGGGCCGCGGCGGGCAGGGCGGCGGCGGTGGTGGCCGAGCCGTCGAGGGCGAGCGCCTGGACGTCGAGCTGCGGGCCGGCGGGGTCGGCCGCCAGGGTGACCGGCTCGCCGGTCTCGAGGACCGCGCGTGCCGGCGCCACCTTCGCCTCCCGCACGGCGGCGCAGAAACGGTGGAGCAGCACCGCGAACGCCGGCAGGCGCGCCGCGTTCGAGTGCCGCAGGTCGAACTGGAACAGCAGCTGGCGGACCGGCCGCGGCGGCTCGCCGGCAGTCGCCACCCGCAGCACGACCAGCGGCCGCCCCTCCTGCCACAGCAACACCCGGTCGGTCGCCGCCGCCGCCAGCCCCGCGCCGCCACCGGCCTCCAGCGGCTGCCAGTCGAGGCCGTCGACCAGCGGGTCGGTGGCTGTTAGAACGGGGCCGGCGGAGGGTGTCGGGCCGGGGTCCGGGGTGGCGGCGAACACGATGGCGTTGGCGGGGGGCAGGGGGCCTGCGGGCGGGTCGACGCGGGCGACGAGCACGTCGGCGGACGCGGCGTCGGGGGCGAGGTGGGCGGCCTCGAGCGCGTCGGCGAGGCGGCGGGCGAGGGCGTCGGTTTCCGGTGCGGGCAGGGCGTGGATGGCGAGCGGCTTGGGCAGCGGGGCGACGAGCGGCAGCGTGTCGTCGAGCGTGAACCAGTCGGGATCGAGCACCACGCGCAGGCGTGGGGTGCCGGCGGGGAACACGCCGTCGAGGCGGGCGGGGGCGCCGGGGGCCAGCGTGAGGGGCGTGGGCGGGGTGCGCGAGCCGTCGGGGCGTTCGACCGCCCACGAGCGGGTGGCGGGCAGTGGCGAGTAGTTGCGCACGAGCGCGTGCCATGCGAGGGCGCCGTCGCGCGGCTCGACGAGCAGCCAGGTGAGCAGCAGCACGGCGAGCAGCTGCATCCACAGCGGCAGCGAGGCGACGAGGCGCTCGAGCTGCCGGCCGCCGGCCGCCTCGCGCTGGGACTGCTCCAACAGGAACAGGGTGGCTGCCGGCACCACCTGGGCCCGGCGCTGGAGCAGGTGGATCAGCAGCACTGCGGGGATTCCGAGCAGGGCCCACAGGCCGGCCGGGTTGGAGAGGACGAGGGACAATGGGGTGGCGGGTGGCCGGGCGGGCGGCGGTTGGAGGAGCTGGGAACGGGAGGTGGCGGTCCTGCGGCCCCGGGGTCCCCCCCGCTACACCGTTTCGAGCGCGCCGGCGGGCAGGGCTTCGGCGACGAGGGCGGCCTCGAGCGGGGGTTCGGCGGGGATGCGGGCGAGGCTGGCCCGGTGGCGGCGGGCGGCATCCTTCCACAGCGCGAAATGCGCCGCGTATGCCGCGCGGTAGCGGCGCAGCGTGGGCGGCTCGACCCGGTGCGGGTGGCGGGTGGCGCGCTCGACGTCGAGGAAGTCATGGTTGCCGGACCACGCCGGCCGCGCCTCGGCGTCGAGGAACGGGCAGAGGATGGTGGCGCTGCCGTGGCGGGCGGTGAGCACGCGCACCAGCGGCGCGGGATCGCCGGGGAACAACAGGTCGCTCAGGAAGACCCGCGCGGAGTTGGCGCGCAGCGGCACGAGGTCGAGGCGCGGAGGCCCGCCCGGGTCGGCCGGGCGCAGGGCGGCGAGGCGCCCGGGCCACCGGTGGGCGCGCAGGTCGGCTGGCGGCAGCGCCAGGGTGGCGGCGCCGTGGACGAGGTGGACGGCGAGGTCGGCGCCGGCGTGGAGGGCGGACTCGGCGGCCAGATAGAGAAGCTCGACCGCTCGCCGGGCCCTGGTTTCCTGATAGAACATCGACTGCGAGACGTCGGCCACCAGGTCGACGACCGGGCGGACCTCCTCGCGGTAGAGCTTCATGGTGAACTGGCCGGTGCGGGCGTAGGCCTGCCAGTTGATGTGGCGCGGGTCGTCGCCGGGGAGGTAGCTGCGGTGGTCCTGGAAGTCGAGTGACGAGCCGGTGCCGGCGCCGAGGAACTCGCCGGCGAGGCCCTGCCAGACGCGGGTGCGGAGCGGCAGGCGCAGGCGCCCGGCGGCACCACGAACGGCACGCCGGTCGGCCAGCCCGGATAGAGCAGCCGGCCGAGCGCGCGGCCGGCGGCGCCGCGGCGGACGAAGGGGGCGCAGACCACCGGCAGCAGGGCCCGGGGCTCGGTCAGCGAGATGGCGATCGCGGGGGTCAGGCAGACGGTCAGCGGCAGCAGCGTCCACGCCGCCCACCCGGCGGGGGCGGCGAGCGCGAAGGCCGCGCCGGCGAGCGCGAGGGCGAGGGCGGCGAGGCGGCGCGGGGTGGCGTGGTTCTCGGCCGGCGGGGCGATCGCGGCGGCGGCGAAGTCGAGGGCCGACCACGCGACGTGGCAGGCGAGGCCGATGCCGAGGGCGAGGACCACGCGCGACCCGGGGTCGCTGAGGGAGAAGAAGCCGATGAACTCGCCGAGGCCGGGCGAGAGGCAGACGACGAGGATCGCGACCACCAGCAGCGGGGCGCCCAGCGCCGGCAGCAGGCCGCGCACGACCAGCGACGGGCTGCCGGACAGGCCGACGGTCGCCGCGGTTAGGAACATCGAGGCCAGGAAGATGCCGCCGAGCAGCAGGAGTTCGGCGAACAGGTCCATCCGGCCGAAGAAGTAGCGCAGGATCAGGTAGGGGGCGATGGCGGCCAGCAGCAGCGCCGACTGGCCGGCCAGCGCGACCCACTTGCCGAGCACGATGCGCCATGCGGACAGGCGGGTGAGCACGATCAGGTCGAGCGTGTGGCCGCGGATCTCGGAACTGACGGCGGTCATCCCGCGCAGCGGCTGGATCACCAGCACGGCGAGCGCGAACAGCAGGAAGATGACCCGCGAGAGCGTGGGCCCGGCGTCGTCGTAGGTCTTGGCGCCGGCGGCGGCGAGCAGGATCACCGCGAGCAACGCCTGGAGCGCGAGGAACAGGGCGACGAAGGTGCGCGTCCGCAGCCCCTGCCGCAGCTCCTTGACGAGCATCGGCGACAACCGGTCGGGGAAGTCGGTCAGCGCGGGCATCGTCAAGTCCCTAGCGGCCACCGGGCGCGGTGTCGATGCGCAACTGGCGGGCGGCCGGGATCGGGGCTTGACCGGCGGCGGCGGGGGCGCTCGGCTGGCGGCATGAAACGACTGCTGTGCGCACTTGGCGTGGCGTGGCTGGCACCCGGCGCGCACGGGGCCGGGGCGCCGTTCCTGGTCGCCCACCGGGGCGCGTCGCACGACGCGCCCGAGAACACGCTGCCGGCGTTCCTGCTCGCGTGGCAGCAGGGGGCGGACGCGATCGAGGGCGACTTCCGGCTAACAAGTGACCGCCGGATTGTGTGCATCCACGACCCGGACACGCAGCGGGTGACCGGGGTCAAGAAGGAGGTCCGGCGCGCCTCGCTGGGGGAGTTGCGGGAACTGGATGCCGGCGCGTGGTTCAAGCCGGAGTGGCGGGGCACGCGGCTGCCGACCTTCGCCGAGGTGGCCGCGACGGTGCCCGCGGGCAGGAAGATCTACGTCGAGATCAAGTGCGGCAGCGAGATCCTGCCGGTGCTGCTGGACGAACTTGCGGCCACGGCGCTCACGGCCGAGCAGGTGGTGGTGATCTCGTTCCACGGGGCGGTGATCCGCGACCTCAAGGCCAAGGCGCCGCAGTTCAAGGCGTTCTGGCTGTCGTCGTTTGCCGAGGGCGACCCGCTCGACCCCTCGCCGGCCAAGGTGCTGGCCACGCTGGCGGACACCGGCGCCGACGGCTTCAGCTCAAGCGCCGACCGGCGGGTCGACGCGGCGTTTGTCGGCGCGATCCTCGCCGCCGGCCACGACTACCACGCGTGGACGATCGACGACCCGGCGGTGGCGCGCCGCTTCATTGCGCTGGGGGCGCGGTCGATCACCACCAACCGGCCGGGCTGGCTGCGCAAGGCGCTGGCGGCGGGCGCGCGGTGAGGCGCGCGGGTCAGCGTGGTGCGGGGTCGCGCACCGCGATGTCGCGGATGCCGCGGATCTCGACCTGGCGGGACGCCGGGTTGTCGAACGCCACCTTGATCACGCGCTTTTGGCCGGGGTGGGGCCAGATTGCCGAGCTGAACCGCAGCCACTGGTCGCCGGCGCGGGTGAACGCGGTCACCGCCGACGCGTGTGCGTTGCCGACCGGCGGGTTTTCGATCAGCTTGCTCTCGCCGCTCTTGAACTCGAAGGCGGTCTTTTCGAGCACCAGGCGCAGCGGTTGGTGGCTGAGGTTGACCACCTGGACCGACCCGCGCGGGAAGGCGCGGGTGCTGTCGTCGATCGGCAGCACGCGGCAGCGCGGGCTGCCCGGCTGGCCGTCGCCGGGCAGGAACATGAGGATTGCCGAGCGCAGCGCGCGGGGCACCTTGAGGCGGGCGACCACCTGCGCCGGGTCGGTCAGGCTGGCGCGGTCGGCGGCGGTGGTGAACACCAGCTGGTCGCCGGCCACCGCGACGGCGTCGGCCTCGTAGTTGAGGTAGGCCTTGACGGTCACCGGGGCGCCGGTGGCGTCCTTGGCCGCGGTCACGGGGTGGGCGAACAGGGGCGGCAGCGGCTTGTCGACCCGGAACGAGATGCAGCGGATCGTGAGCATGCGGGCGGGCGCGGCGGCCTGGGCGGCGGCGGGGGGCGCCACGGCGAGCGACGCCCCAAGGGCTAACAGTAATCGGGTGTGCATGGGCGGCATCGGGTTGCGGGTCAGATTTCCTCGGGAGGCAGCCAGCGGAACGAGCGGACGAGGAAGCGGCGGCCGAAGTCGCGGTTCGCCTTGTTGGTGAGCTGGTCCTCGGGCAGCTCGGCGGCATCCACCGGATCGAGGTATTCGGGGAACCGCTGGACGACCGCCTCGCACCACGCGCGGGCGGTCACCGCGTTGGCGGCGTCGCGGGCCTCGCCGTAGGCGCGGATGCGGAACGTGTCTCCGCGCACGGTGATCACCTGGGCCAGCGGCATGAGCAGGTCTCCCTGGGTGAGGATCGGCGGGGCGCCGGAGGCGGTGTAGCCCTCGCGCGCCGCCGGTTCGGCCAGCCCGGTGATCGCCGCCGGGTTGAGCGCGTCGGCGCCGGACAGGCGCTTGGAGTCGAGCGCGTGGAGCGGCTCGTTGAGCTTGCTGGCCTCGAGCGCGCGTTCCAGCAACCCGGCGGCCGCGTGCAGTTCGCCGGCGTCGGCGACGCGGCGGTTGATGAACTCGCCGAGCGACAGCGCCGGCGCCTGGTCCTGCTGGCCGCGCTGGCGGATCTCGGCGACGATCGCCTGGGCGAGCGCCTCGACCTGCTCGGCGGTCAGGGCGCGGAAGCCGGCCCAGCGGATCTGCCCCTTGACGTCGATCGACGGTGCCTCGGCCCGTTCGGCGTCGCCGCCCAGCGGGAGGCTCATGCGGGGGAACGAGGTGCGGCCGTCGGAGTCGTGGGCCGAGAGCCGCCACCCGCGGACCGCGTGGTCGTGGAGCGAGGCGAGCAATGCGCGCCATGCGTCGACCGAGTCGGAGTTGACGTTGAACGCGCCGGCCACCGCGAGCGAGCCGCCGATCCGGCGCGCGAACTGGGCGTCGGCCAGGCCGTCGAGCGCCGCGGCCTGGGCGGACGCCGGCCCGGTGGTGGCGAGCACCGGCACCAGGCGGGGGTTGAGCAGCTTGCGCTCGCCGGCGAGGAACTCGGCGAGCAGCGACGAGCGGTCGCCGGTCGGTGCCAGCCCGCCGCTGAAGCGGGCGACGGTCGAGAAGAACGTGGCGTCCCACAGCGCGTCGTTGAGCAGGTAGGAGTGGTCGAGCATCATCCCCGCGCCGGTGACCGGCGACTTGCGCGCCACCTGGTTGGCGGGCACCAGCGGGTGGGCGCGGGAGTTGCCGAGCGGGTGGGTCACGCGGGGCAGGCGCGAGCCGGCGACGAGGTTGGAGGGGATCAGGTCGCCGAGGCTGGCGGCGGGCAGCAGCGGCACGCGGAACATCGGCACGTTGGAGACCCCGCGGGTGTCGCTTGCGCTGGCGCCGAAGAAGCCGCGGTTGGTCGCCGGCTCGATCGAGATGTCGTCGAAGTCGGTCATCTCCTCGAAGCGCAGGTCGTAGGTGTCGAGCGCGTTGCCCACCAGCGCGGTGTTCTGGTCGGCGCCCTCGACCGCCGGCTGGTTGTGCAGCCACGGCATCGCCACGTCGAACTGGTCGACGGTCGTCTTGGCCGCCATCGTGAGCATCGCGAACGGCAGCTTGCCGCCGGGGGTCGGGTCGGTGGGGGTCTGCAGCAGGTCGTCGACCAGCTCGGTGCGGGTGATCACCGGGGCGGAGGCGTCGGCGGTCAGTTCGGACTCGACGTTCTTGAACCGGAACACGTAGCTGCGCAGGTAGTCGCGCTGGGGGTTCTGCTGCTGGCCGGCGAGCAGGTCGACGACGAAGTCCGGCAGCGAGCGGTCGGTGACGGTGCGGCCGGGCTTGGCGTAGACGCTGAAGGTGTCGTTGCGCTTGATCGCGAGCCAGCCGCCGTTCCAGTTGTTGGAAAGCTCGAAGTCGTAGCGGGTGGCGACCGGCCGGGTGATGTAGCTCAGGTGGTCGGTCTGGAGGCCGGCGCGGGAGTCCCAGCCGGGCACGGTTTCCACGCCGTAGGTGTTGCTGGTGCGGTTGTCGCGGTTGCCGAAGTCGTTGCCGGCGTTCCAGTCGAAGAAGCAGCGCGGCTCGTAGCCGCTGGTGCCGGTCTCGGTTTCCAGCCGCCAGGTCCAGTTGTTCTCGACCCACGGCGAGAAGACCTTCACCTCGCCGGGCTCGAGGCGGATCATCCCGCCGGGGCGCCCGGCCCGGGTCTTGTCGGTCAGCAGCAGGGTGAAGTACTTGCGGGCGTTGGCGTTCTTCTCGTTGGCGATCTGGAAGCGGGCGAGGCCGTGGTAGTTGCCGCCGGCGAACTCGTCGCGCAGCCAGGCTTGGTTTTTCTTGAAGCCGAAGACCACCGGCGGGTCCCAGATCCGGATCCGCAGTTTCTGCAGCTCGAGGGCGACGTCGTAGGGGTTGTAGAGGGTGACCACCGGGTCGTAGACGAGGTGGGGGCAGCCGTAGTTGGTGTTGCCGCGCGGGTTGCCCTTCTCGTTGAAGAACGCCACCCGGTCGGAGATGTGGTTGAAGTGGGTGATGATCGAGAACACGATCTGGAGCTTGGCGATCACCGGCATCAGCCGCTCGCTGGCGGGCGCCGGGTCGAACCCGTCCGGCGCCGCCCGCAGGTCGCGCGTCGTCAGCTGGATCTTGGGCGTGCCGGCCTCCGCGGCGCCGACCTTCTGATAGAGCCGGTAGTGGCTGCGGAGGTAGTCCCACAGCGGCGCGCCGTCGTTGGTGGTGAAGTAGGGCGTGGGCTCGCCGAACAGGTCGGCCAGGCCGACGCCCGACTCGAAGGCGGTGGTCAGGTCGGTCCTGAAGCCGCCGCGGACCACGTCGGTCAGCAACCCGAGCGAGCAGGTCGTCAGTTCGTGCTGGCGGCCGAGGATCGCGCCCGGCTCGGCCCCGGTGGCGGCGAGCACCGCGGTCGGCAGGGTGACCAGCCGCTGCGGGTCGAGGGTCGGCGAGGGCGCGAGCGGCGCGACCAGCAGCTCGGGCCGGGCGCGCGGCGGCGCGACCCGCCAGGCGATCTCGTCGGCGGTGCCCGGGTCGGCTTCCTCCGGCAGGTGGAGCGGCGCCTTCTGGCTCTCGTCCATCACCGCGAACGCCAGCGTGCCGCCCCGGCTGCCGCTGCCCACCCCGACGAGCCCGGCGCGCAGCTCCGGGCCGGAGTCGCCGCCGGTCGTCCCCTGTGGTCGCCGCACCAGCCGCACCGCGTCCTTGAGGGTGGTTGCTGCGAAACCGACGTCCGCGGGGGCGCGCGGGTCGTTGTTCGAAACGAGCCAGCGCTGGAACCGGTCCTTCTTCTCGGAATAGTCGGGGCGGCCGCCGCTGCGCGGGTCCCAGCGCCAGCTGTCCCACGCGCCGACGAGGTTGGGCTCGCCCTTGTCGCCGTGGATGGCGGAGGCGGGGGCGGAGATGCGGCGGTCCGGGCCGAGGGCGCGCTGGAGGTCGCCGATGGCGAGCAGCAGGGCGAGGCGGGCGTTGGATTCAGCCTGGGCGCGGGCCTGGCCGTGGTTGCTGGCGCGCAGGGTGAGGGCCGACAGGCTGAGCAGGCCGACGGACAGGATCATGAGCAGCACCATCAGGCTGATGGTGACGACCAGCGCGAAGCCGGGGTTGCGTGATGCGGGTGCGCGGCGGGCACGAACGGGGGGAGCCGTCGGCAGCCGGTGGTGGGCAGGCATCACAACCCAAGGAATACATGATACATACCGACGTGCAAGTGCCAACATGCTACCGCGACGAGAATCAGGTAGGTGGGTCATGGCCACGGGAAGGGCGTCAGTTGGTGAACGGGTCCTCCGGGGCCTCGGCGAGGATGCGGTGGTATGGGGACAGGCTGCGCAGGACTTCCGACCACAGCTGGCGGTCGTGGGTGACGGCGAGCAGGTTGCCGGGGACGCGGGTGACGATCCACGACTGGCGGCGCAGTTCGTTTTCGAGCTGGCCGCCGGACCACCCGGAGTAGCCGGCGAAGGCGCGGACGAGGGTGCCGGGCTGCTTGGCATGGCGCACGGCGTCGCTGGCGGAGATGCGGCAGGCGGTGCGCAGCTTCCTGGCCTTGCCCTTGCCCCACCAGAAGGCGGAGAAGGTGAGGTTGTCGCTGGACACCGGGCCGCCGAAGTGGACGGCGAGGTGGCGCAGCGGCTCGAACTGCTCGCCGTGGAGCAGGTCGCCGACGGCGTGGCCGGTTGGCCGGTTGAGGATCAGGCCGTAGGCGCCGTTGGCGGCGTCGTGATCGGCGAGGAACACCACCGCCCGGTCGAAGATGCCGTCGCGCAGCGACGGCGCCGCCAGCAGGACCTGGCCCTGCAGTTGGCGCTGCGGCTTGGGCTGGGACGGTTCGGTCATGACGCGACAGCGGAACCATAGCGGACCCGGTGCGATCCGCCAGCGCGGAATGCCGGAATGCGGGGCGGCGGCGGGCGCGGGGCGCCGGGGCAAATTCGCGGTTCCGTTGCCGGCCGATCCGTGCTTGGCTGCGGGCATGCCGATCGACCCGCTGTTGTTGCTGCTCCGCCGCAAGGCCCGCCACAGCCACCAGGAGCTCGCCGAGTTGCTGGCGCTTCCCGAGGACGAAGTGCGCACCCGGATCGCCGGCTGGGAGCGCGACGGCACGATCCTCGGCTATCAGGCGGTGGTCAACCCGGAGCAGGTCGGCAACGACGACGTGTCGGCGTTCATCGAGGTCAAGGTGACGCCCGAGCGGGGCGGCGGGTTCCACCGGCTGGCCCGGCGGATCGCGCGCTTCGACCAGGTCGTCAGCTGCTACCTGGCCAGCGGCGGCTACGACCTGATGGTGGTCGTCGAGGGCAGCGACCTGCGCGAGGTCGCGCTGTTCGTGTCCGAGAAGCTCGCCACCATGGAGGGCGTGCTCTCCACCTCCACCCACTTCCGGCTCAGGACCTACAAGGAGAACGGCTTCCTGTTCGACCGCGACGGCGACGGCGCGAGCCGGCTGCCGGTCACGCCGTGAGGCCGGCGGCAAAAGGGTTACCCGGCCGGCGGGTCCGCGGCGTCGGGCGCGAGGGGGGCGCCGGTTAGGGCGAGCCAGGGGTCGAACGCCGCGGGGATGGCGGCGGTCAGGGCGATCCGGCGGCCGTCCAGCGGGTGGTCGAAGGCGAGGTGCCAGGCGTGCAGCATCAGCCGCCCGGGGTGGCGCGGCTGGCGCGCGGGGCGGGCGTAGAGCGGGTCGCCTAACAGCGGGTGGCCGAGGTGGAGCAGGTGGACGCGGAGCTGGTGGGTGCGGCCGGTGTGGAGGCGGCAGGCGACGAGGGCGGTGTGGTCGGCGGGGTCGACGGCGAGGGTGCGGTATCCGGTGATGGCGGGGCGGCCTGCGGGCGGGTGGACGACGGCCATGCGGAGGCGGTTGACGGGGTGGCGGCCGATGTGGGTGAAGACGGTGCCGGCGGGCGGCTGGGGAGGGGACTGGGCGACGGCGAGGTAGACCTTGCGGGTGGTGCGGCCGGCGAACTGGCGGGCGAGCGCGCGGTGGGCGCGGTCGTCCTTGGCGGCGACGATGCAGCCGGAGGTGTCGCGGTCGAGGCGGTGGACGATGCCGGGGCGTTCGACGCCGCCGATGCCGGCGAGCTGGCGGCAGTGGTGGAGGAGGGCGTTGACGAGGGTGCCGGAGGGGTGGCCGGCGGCGGGGTGGACGACCATACCGGGCGGCTTGTCGACCACGATCAGGTGCTCGTCCTCGAACAGCACCTGGAGGGGGATGTCCTCGGGCTGGGCGGTGGCGGGCACGGCCTCGGGCAGCGCGAGCTGGATCGTGTCGCCGGGGGCGACCGGGTGGCGGGGCTTGGCGGGCTGGCCGTTGAGGAGGATGAACTGTCCGCGGATCAGCTCCTGGATGCGCGCGCGCGACAGGTCGGCGAGGCGCCCGGCGAGGAACACGTCGAGTCGTTCGGCCGCGCAGTCGGCGGTGATCTCCATGGCCGAGGGTCAGGGGGGGTGGCGGGGCTTGTCAACCGGCGGGGGGCGCGCGGCGGGCCGCAGTTTGGATTTCACAGGCCGGTCGCCGGCCGGTAGACTGCGCGCGTATGTCGGACGAAGGCCGGGAGACCGCCTATTGCCACGCCTGCGGCACCCCGATGGACGTCACCGCGGTGGCGCCGTTCAGCAGCGTCACCTGCCCCTCGTGCGGCAAGCACACGCGGGTCAAGCGCGAGTTCGGCCCGTACACGCTGGTGCGCGTCCACGCGATCGGCGGGATGAGCGTGGTGTTCGTGGCGCAGGACGACGCGCTCCAGCGCGAGGTGGCGCTCAAGATCCTCAACGAGACGTTTTCGGCCGACGAGAAGCGGATCGCGGCGTTCGAGCAGGAGGCGCGGCTGACCGCGGCGATCAGCCACCCGCACGTCGTGCGGGTGTTCACCACCGGCCGGGCGTTCGACCGGTTCTACATCGCGATGGAGTTCGTCTCCGGCGGGCACCTCGAGCGCAGGATCCGGGACGGCGGGGCGCTGCCCGAGAAGGAGGTGCTCACGCTCGCGCTGCAGATCGCCGACGGCCTGCGCGCCGCCCACGCCACCGGGCTGATCCACCGCGACATCAAGCCCGGGAACATCCTGTTGGACGAGCACGGCAACGCGAAGATCGTGGACTTCGGGCTGGCGCTGGTGACCCACGGCGGCAGCGCCCGGGCGGAGGAGATCTGGGCCACGCCCTACTACGTCCCGCCCGAGGCGATCGACGGCCGCAGCGAGGACTTCCGCAGCGACCTGTACGCCTTCGGCGCGACGGTCTATCACGCGCTGGCCGGCAAGCCGCCGTGCAGCGAGGAATCGATGGCCACCGCGCTGCTGCGCGAGGCCAAGAAGCGGGTGGTGCCGCTCGACCAGGCGGCGCCGTGGCTGGGGCTGGAGACGTGCGCGGTCGTCGACCGCGCGATGGCCTACGACCCGACGGCACGCTTCCAGTCGTACGAGGAACTGATCGCCGGGCTGCAGTCGGCGCTGCGGCACGCCGGGTCGGGCGCCGGGCCGCGGCCGGCGGCGCCCGGCGCCAGGGTGGCGCAGGCGGCCCCGGTCGCCGCCCGGCCGCAGCCGCGGGTCGCCCGCCGCACCGGCGAGCGGGTGGCGCTCGCCGGCGGCGCGCTGGCGGTGGCGGCGGCGCTCGGGTTTGCCGCGTGGTGGATGACCCGCGGCGACGACCGCGCGCCGGCCGTGCCGGCGCCGCCCGCCGCCGCCGGGGGTGGCGCGGACTCCACGCCGGCGGTCGACCACGAGGGCCAGCTGCGGGTCGGGCGCGTCTATCAGGCGGCGCACCGCGCGCTCGGCCAGCGGGTCTATCAGGAGGCCGAGAGCCGCTTTGCCGAGGTGCTGGGCGACCCCGCGGCGCCCGAGCCGACGGCCACCGTGGCCGGGGTGGAGAGCGCGGTGGCCGCGCTGTTGGACGGCCGGCCGGGGGACGCCCGGCGGCGGGCCGCGGCGGTGGCCGGGCACGTCAAGGGGCTGGGCGGCGGGGCCGACGCCGGGGTGCGGCTGTTAGGCGAGGCGGGCGCGCGGCTGGCCGAGTGGCAGCCGGTGGTGCCCGACGGCTCGGCGGTTGCGGCGCCGGCCGAGCTGCTGCGGGCGTTGTTGTTTGCGCTCAAGGACTGGGAGCAGGGGTGCTTTGCGGAGGCCGGCGGGTGGTTCCGGCTGGTGGCGGAGGCGCCGCCGGGCGACGAATGGGGCTCGGTCTACCGCGAGCTGGCGGAGCGCCACCTGGCCGACCAGAAGCTGTTGGACGCGCATGACTTCGACGAGTTGCCGGCGTCGCTCGAGGCGTGCCAGGAACTGAAGGACGGGATCGGCGCGGCGCTCGACCAGCTCGCCACCAAGGGGCGGGCGGTGTTCACGCTGCGCCAGCGCCAGTTGGAGATCGCCCACCACGCGCGCACGCTGCGCCGCGCCGCGGCCGCGGGCGCGGCCGCGCCGCCGGCGCGGGCGGCGGGGCTTGCGGAGCTGCTGCCGGAGGTCAAGCGCCAGGTTGCGGAGTCGCGGTTCGCGGAGGCCGCCGGGGCGCTTGCGCCGCTGGCACCGGCCGACCCGGCCGAGGCCGCCCGCCGCGACGCCTGGGCCTACCTCGCCACCGCGGCCGCCGCGTTCCTCGACGAGCTGGCCAAGGGCGCCGCCAAGGGGGTGGCGGGCGTCACCCTGGCGGACCGCGGCGGCACCGTCCGCTACGACCGGATCGCGGGCGCGACCGGCGACGGCCTGCTGCTCGCCCAGGGGGCCGCCGAGCCGGCCGCCGTCGGGTGGGGCAGGCTCGCCCCGGACGGGCTGATCGAGCTGCACCAGGCGCTGGTGCGCGCCGAGACCGACGCGGCCCGCCAGCAGCTCCGCCACGAGCAGGCGATCGCCTACGATTTCCTCGTCGGCGACCGCGCCCGCGCGACCGCCGCCGCCGAGCGCCTCGGCGCCGCCAACCCGGCGTTCGGCAAGCGCTGGGCGGCCGCGATGAAGGGGCTCGGCGAGTGAGCGGAGGCGGGAACGGCCGGCCCGGCGTGGAACCGGCCCCGCCGGGCGGGGACCGGGTTCCAGCCGCCCCGGCGGCGCCCATGCCCCGCCGGGTCACTATCTCATTGCGGCGCCGGCCGGAATGATTCAGCATCCTTAAGGAAAATCGCACGCCCCATGCCCGCCGAATACACCGAAGCCGACATCAAGAGCCTTGACTGGCGCGAGCACATCCGGCTGCGGCCGGGGATGTACGTGGGCAAGCTCGGCGATGGCACCGCCCCCGACGACGGCCTCTACGTGCTGCTCAAGGAGGCGATCGACAACGCGGTCGACGAGCACATCATGGGCTTCGGCCGCGAGGTGCGGATCGACATCGACGACGAGGGGCGGGTGGAGATCCGGGACTTCGGCCGCGGCATCCCGCTCGGCAAGCTGTTCGAGTGCGCCGCCCGGATCAACACCGGCGCCAAGTACGACAGCGAGGCGTTCAAGAAGACCGTCGGCCTCAACGGGGTGGGCATCAAGGCGGTCAACGCGCTGAGCGAGTTCTTCGAGATCCAGGCGTGGCGCGACCGCCGGACCAAGGCGATCGAGTTCTCGCGCGGGCTGGTGGTCGAGGAGATGAAGCAGCCGCGGCCCGACGACGGGCCCGACGGCACCCGGCTGGCGTTCGACCTCGACCGCACGATCTTCCCGCCCAAAACCAGGTTCCGCCTGCCGATCGTCGAGAAGATGTGCCGCTACTACGCCTATCTGAACCCGGGGCTCACGCTGCTGCTCAACGGCCGGCGGTTCCGCTCCCGGGACGGGCTGTTGGACCTGCTGCGCGAGGAGATGGAGCACGAGCCGCTCTACGAGCCGATCCACCTGTCCGGCAAGGACATCGAGGTGGCGTTCACCCACACCGCCGAGGCCGGCGAGGAGTACTACACGTTCGTCAACGGCCAGCACACGACCCAGGGCGGCACCCACCTGGCGGCGTTCCGCGAGGCGCTCGCGCAGGTGCTGCGCGGGTTCTTCAAGAAGAACTTCGACGCCGCCGACGTGCGCGCCGGGATCGAGGCGGCGCTGCTGGTGCGGATCGAGGAGCCGGTGTTCGAGTCGCAGACCAAGAGCAAGCTCGGCTCGACCACGGTGGCGCCCGACGGCGAGTCGCTGCGCAGCTTCATCGGCAACTTCCTCAAGCAGCACCTCGACAACTTCCTGCACAAGAACCCGGCCGCCGCCGAGGCGATCCACAAGCGGATCGTGGCCGCCGAGCGCGAGCGCAAGGAGCTCAAGGGGATCCGCAAGATCGCCCGCGAGCGCGCCCGCCAGGCCAAGCTGCACAACAAGAAGCTGCGCGACTGCCGGGTCCACTTCGACACCCGGCACAAGGGGCGCGAGCGCAGCACGCTGTTCATCACCGAGGGCGACAGCGCCTCGGGCTCGATCACCAAGAGCCGCGACGTCGAGACCCAGGCGGTGTTCTCGCTGCGCGGCAAGCCGCTCAACTCGTTCGGGCTGACCCGCAAGGTGGTCTACGAGAACGAGGAGTTCGCGCTGCTGCAGGCCGCGCTCGGGATCGAGGAGGGGATCGAGGGGCTGCGCTACGCGCGGGTGGTGATCGCCACCGACGCCGACGTCGACGGGATGCACATCCGGCTGCTGCTGCTGACGTTCTTCCTGCAGTTCTTCCCCGAGCTGATCCGGGAGGGCCACCTGTTCATCCTGCAGACGCCGCTGTTCCGCGTGCGCAACAAGCAGCGCACCGTGTACTGTTATGACGAGGAGGAGAAGCGGCGGGCGACCGAGCAGCTGGGGCGCAACCCGGAGATCACGCGCTTCAAGGGGCTGGGCGAGATCTCGCCCGACGAGTTCCGGTTCATGATCGGCGCCGACATGCGGCTCGATCCGGTCGAGTTCGAGGAGGGCAAGGGGGTGCGCGAGCTGCTGGCGTTCTACATGGGCAAGAACACCCCGGAGCGCCAGGACTACATCATCGAGAACCTGCGCGAGGACGTCGACCGCCAGGTGGCGTGACGCGGCGCCCGGGCGATGGCGCGGCGGGGCCCCGGAACCACCGGGCGCACCCCGGCGCACCGGCGCGGATGGCAAATTGGGCCTTGACTGAGACAGCGGTGGGGACTAAGGGGCGGGTGGCCGGCTGGGAGGGGAGAGAGGGGCGGGGAAACCCGTGCCCGAAGCGGGTCTTGTGACATGGAACAGGTGCTTCCCGGTGCGGTGATTGTGGCGGTCCTGCTGACCACGCTGGTCGGGGGCATGGTGCTGGTGCGGGCGATGATCCGGGTGGCGCCGGCGCTGGGCCTGGTCGACCACCCGGCGGAGCGGCGGGTGCACGCGATGCCGGTGCCGCGGGCCGGCGGGATCGGGGTGTTCGGGGCGATGCTGTTGGGGGTCGGGCTGATGGTGTGGGCCGGCCTGCCGCAGGCATACGGCAGCCGCTTGATGGAGGGGCGCTGGCTGCTGTCGTTTTTGGCCGGGGCGGCGTTGCTGGTGGCGGTGGGGGCGATCGACGACCGGTGGAACATCTCGGCGTGGTGGAAGCTGGCGGCGCAGGTGCTCGCGGCGCTGGTGATGTTCTCGAGCGACTTCAGCGGGATGGGGAGCCTCTACGGGGTGCGCGTGCCGTGGTGGGTCGACATGGCCCTCCACGTGGCGTGGATCGTGGCGCTGGTGAACGCGTTCAACCTGATCGACGGGATGGACGGGCTGTGCGCGGGGCTGGGGGTGATCGCGCTGGGGACGCTGGCGGCGCTGAGCTGGGTGGGCGGGCGTCCCGGCGACGCGCTGCTGCTCGGGGTGGTGATGGCGGCGCTGCTGGGGTTTCTGCGCTACAACTTCCACCCGGCGCGGATCTTCCTCGGCGACGCGGGCTCGATGCTCATCGGTTACTTCGTGGCGACCGCCGGGGCGCAGACGGTCGGCCGCAACGCGGTGGTGGCCGGCCTGCTGCTGCCCCTGCTGGTGGCCGGGGTGCCGCTGTTCGACGTGTTGCTGGCGGTGTGGCGGCGCGGGCTCCGGCGGCTGCTGGCCAGCCGCCCGGGCGGGGCGGCGGTCAGGATCTTCGGCGCCGACCGCGACCACCTGCACCACCGGCTGATGGACCGGGGGCTGGGGCAGCGGCGGACGGTGATGACGATCTATCTGATGGCCTGCGTGGTGGCGGTGGTGGCGCTGATCCCGATGCTCGGCGGGCACAACCTGGTGGCGTTCACGGTGGTGGGCATGGTGGTGATCGTGCTGGTGGGCGTCCGCTACGTGGCGTCGGTGGAGATCGTCGAGAGCGCCGAGGGGCTGCGGGCGGTGGTGCGGCGGCCGCTGGGGCGCGGGGTGATGCTGCTGGCGTATTTCGGTTGGGACCTGGTGGCGCTGGCCGGCTCGGCGTGGGTGGCGATCTGGTGGGTCGAGCGGGTGGGCAACTTCCGGCTGCCGGCGGGCCACGTGTGGATGATCGTCTCGCTCTACACCGGCAGCTGCCTGGTGGCGCTGCGGTTTGCGCGCGCGCACACCCGGCAGTGGACGCGGGCCGGGGTGCACGACTTCCTGCAGATGCTGGCGTGGCTGCTGTGCGGGGTGACGCTCAGCGGCGGGCTGATGACGGTGCTGCTGCGCGACATCGCGTTCCGCGACTCGGCGATCCGGCTGCTGGCGTTCGCGATGTCGGCGATCGCGATCGTGGTGCCGCGGGCGATCGGCATCAGCGTGCAGGAGGGGGTGCTGAGCGCGTTTCACCGCCGGCGCCGGATCCTGAGCCACCCCGGGCGGCCGACACTGGTTTACGGCGCGGGGGACATGGGCGAGTTGTTCCTGTGCCACATGCGGCTGAGCGCGCCGCGGGTGTGGTCGGACCACCGGATGGTCGGTTTCCTGGACGACGAGGTGAAGCTGAAGGGGCGGCGGATGCGGGGCTTCCCGATCCTCGGCGGGCTGGCCGACCTCGAGTCGGTGGTCGAGACCCACGGGGTGGAATGCGTGATCCTCGCCATCAGTGGATTGGACCCGCAGCGGCGCGCGGAGTTGTTGGCGGCGGCCGAGCGGCTGCGGCTCGAGGTGCGCGAGTGGCTGCCGGACCTCGATCCGCGGGTGCTGCGCGAGGAGCCGTCGTTGCCGCCGTTGCGGACCGGAGCCCGGGTCCCCGCGGCCCCCGCGGCCCCCGCGGGCGGGCCGGCGCCGGGCCCGGCCGCGTTCCAACCAGTCACCGGGCCGGACGCATGAGCGGGCGGTGTGCCGGCCAACTGGTGGAGTGCCCCGCCGCGCCGCCGCGGGCGGCCGGCGCCGGGGCGGCGGGGATCACCCGGCGCTGGGCCGGGCCGCTGGTGATCGGGTTGTTGTGGGTGCAGTTGTGTGTCGCGCTGGGCTCCAGCTGGCGCCACGGCAACTACTATGATTATGGTTGGTACGTCGGCCCGGTGGCGGCGTGGTTCTTCGTCCGCCGCTGGGGGCAGCTCGGGCGGGTGGGACAGCTCGACTGGCGCACGGCGGTGGTGCTGGCGGCGGTGCTGGTGCCGGCACTGGCGGTGCTGCGGGCGGTCGAGCGGGTGGACCTGCGGTGGACGGCGCCGTTGTGGGCCCACGCGCTGCTGGTGGTGGCGGTGATGCACCTGTTGGCCGGGCGGCTCGCGGGGTGGCGGTTTTCCGGGTCGCTGGCACCGGTCAGCCTGTTCGCGCTGACCGCGGTGCCGCTGCCGACGGCGCTCGAGAGCCGGCTGGTCGGCCGGCTGACCGACGGGGTGATCGAGGTCTCGTCATTGTGCTTCAACCTGGCCGGGCGCCCGGTCGAGGTGCTGGGCGACCGGTTGGTGTCGCTCGGCGAGGTGGTGGAGGTCACCGAAGGCTGCAGCGGGATCCGCTCGTTCCAGAGCTTCGTGATGGCCGGGCTGTTCTTCGGCGAGTTGATGCGGCTGCGGGTGCCCGGGCGGCTGGTGATGCTGGCGGTGGGCGTGGCGGCGGCGCTGGCGACCAACGTGGCGCGGACGATGGGGCTGGCGTGGATCCGCTTCGAGCGCGGCGAGGCGGCGATGGAGCGCGCGCACGACTGGGCCGGGCTGGCGGCGTTCGCGGTGGCGGGCGGGCTGATGCTGGCGGTTTCGGCGTGGCTGGCGCGGGACCGGCGGGGCCGGCGGCGGGTGGTGGTGCGGCGAAGGATCAGCGACCCGACATGATACGCGACCAACTTGACACACTGCATGAGTTCTGGGGCCGGCGGCATTGGCTGGTGAAGCTGGCGATGGTGGCGGTGCTGGTGGCCGCGACCGGGGCGCTGGCCGGCCGCCCGGTCTATCGGCGGGTGGTCGCGTGGCGCTGCGACCGCAACCTCGGCCGGGCCGGCGAGGCGCTGCAGGACGGGCGGCTCAACGAGGCGCGCGACCTCGCGTTCTCAGTGATTCAGCTGCGGCCGGGCGACCTCGAGGCGGTGCGGCTGGCGAGCCGGGCGATGCAGCGGCTCGGCGACCCGCGCGCCGGCGACGCGGCGCGGTTCCTGTTCTCCCATCCCGCGGCGACCAACGAGGACCGCTGGAGCGGGTGGGCAACGATTGCCGCCGAGGTGCCGCTCGGGCTGGTCGGGCACGCATGGACCACGCTCGACGAGGCACAGCGGATGGACCCGGGGTTCCTGCTGCCGTTCGTCGACCGCCTGCTCGCGGAGCGGCGGGTGAAGGACGCCGCCGCCGCCTGCGAGCCGCTGGACCTCGACCACACCGCGGTGGAGACCGAGCGGCGGGTGTTGGAGATCCTGCTGCGCAGCGAGGTCGCGGCGGCCCACCGCGACGCCCAGCAGCGCCTGCTCAGGCGCATCGAAAGCGAGGCGGGGGACATCGACCGGTTGCTGCCGCTGCTCGACCTGGTGCCGCAGGCCGAACTCGACCAGGGGTTGGGGGACGCGCTGGGGCGGTGGCTCGAGCACCGACCGCAAGCGGCGGCGGAGGCCCTGTGCGTGGCGCGGTTCCAGGTGGCGGCCGCGCCCGACGACGCGGCCGCCGGGGCGATCGTCGCCGCCGCGATCGCCCGCTGGCGCGAGCCGGCGCCGGCCGAGCTGGCCGGCTGGCTGCTGCGGATCGGCCGCGCCGCGCAGGCGCTGGAGATCGTCCCGGCCGAGCGGCCGCAGGACGTCGCGCTCTATCGGCTGAGCAGCCAGGCGCTGGCCGACCTCGGCCGCTGGCCGGAGCTGCTCGAGCACCTCGCCGAGTGCCCGCGGGGGCTGCCGCGGCTCGAGTGGTTCTGCGACCGGGCGATCGCCGCCGCGATGTGCGACGAGTCGGCCAAGCGCGCGGAGGCGTGGGCCAACGCGCGCGGCGAGGCCGAGGTCTCCGCCGGCGGCGGCGGCTGGCTCAGGCTGGCGCGCCTCGCCAAGGGCGGCGGCCTCGCCGAGGAACACGTCGAGGCGATGGTCGAGGCGATCCGGTTCGGCCACGGCCCGCTGCCGCTCTACGGCGACCTGGTGCCGGTGCTCAAGGCGCTCCGCGAGCAGGGCAAGGCGCGCGAACTGTTGGACATCGCCGCCGCCTACCTGTCGTACGAGCCGTGGAACCCGGCGGTGCTCACCCAATACTGCTACCTCAGCTGCCTCTATTCCCACGTCGACGCCGCGTTCGTCACCAAGGTGCTGGAGCCGTGCCGGCAGAAGCTGGAGAACGCCCTGCCGATCCGGTGCACGATCGCGCTGGCCCACCTCGTCGCGGGCGACGCCCCCCGGGCGCTCGAGGCGTCGGACGCCAGCGGCGTCAGTTGGGCCGGCGCCGCCCCGGAGTACCGGATCATCCACGGCATCGCGCTCGTCGCCAACGGCCGCCGCACCGAGTCCGACACGATCCTCGATGGGGTCGAGTGGGACGGGCTGATGCCGCTCGAACGCAAGGTGTTCACCGGCCTGCTCGAGGGCGCGCAGCGCAACGCCGCGGCCGCCGGGCCGTGACGCCGGCCGCGGCGCAGGCAAGCGGGCAGGCGACAGAAACCCGCTCAATCCGACCGAGCCGCCCGCGGCCCCGGATTGCATGCCGCCTGCCCGCTTGACCGAAGCGGGGACGGTGCTCGCCCGAGCCACCTGACATGCTGGCAAGCCAACACGAATCGTGCGGAGGAACCGCCCGTTCACTTGACGGCATCCTTGAGCGTCGAGCCAAACCGATAGGTTCCGGAGCCCACGGCACAGACGGCGGCGTTGCCCTCCATCCCCAGGAAGCTCACGCCTTGGACCTTGTCGAGGGTGTTCCCGCCTTCCGTCACTCCCGCCGCATCCTGCGTCGGGACATGAACGGTGGCGGTCGCGTTGGCGGGGATCGTGACCTCGAGTGTTAGTTTCCGACCCTCGCGTTTCCAGTGGCTGACGATGCGTCCGTAGGGGCCTTCGTGGCTGGCCTTCGCCCAGGTGATGTCACCGACGACGGCGGGTCGGACGATGACGTTCCTGAAGCCGGGCTGCTTCGGGTCGGGGCGGATACCTGCCAGGCCTTGGTAGAGCCAGGTGTCCGCGGAGGCGAAGCACGAGTGGATCTGTGACCAGTAACCGTTCCACTGCTCCCAGAGCGTGGTGGCGCCCTGGCCGACCATGTAACCCCAGCCGGGATGATCCTTCTTCTGGTAAATTGCCAGCACGAGATCGTCGCGGCCCGCGTCGCTGAGGAAACGGAGCAGGAACTTCGTTCCGAGCATGCCGGTGTCGAGGTGGCCCCGGTTCTTCTCCACGAGGCACCTGACCAGGTTCGCCATCACGGCGGGCCGCTCGCTTTCCGGCGTGACGCCGGTGAGCAGGGGCATGGCGTAGTAGATTTGCTCGTCGATGACGTAGCGTTTGTTGGCGGCATCATAGAATGCGGCATGAGCCGCGGGGCGGATTGCGGCGACCCGCTGCCGGGCGTGTTCCACCTCGCCGTCACGCCCCAGGGCCGCGGCCATGCTTTCCAACAACTGCCAGAGATGGACGCGGTAACAGTTGCAGAACAGCTCGGCCATTTCCTTGCCGGGCCAATTCGTGGTGTCCATGCCGCGTCGCGGCGGCACCCAGTCGCCCAGGAAACCGAAACCGGTGCCCCAGGCGCGCAGCACGTCGTTGGTGGCGCGCGAGTCGAGGTATTCGAGGTAGCGGCGGGCGGAGGCGAGGTTGTCCTCCAGCACCCGCGTGTCGCCGTAGTGGAGGTAATGCTGCCACGGCAGCGCGGCGATCACCCCGGCCCACGGCGGGCCACCGCCGCCGCCGGTGAAGGGTGGCGCGATGTTGGGCATGGCGCCATCGCCGGGGCTCTGTGCCAGGCGCCAGTCGCGCCCCCACTTCTCAAGAAAGCGGGCGGCGTCGAAGTTCATCATCATGCCTTCCAGCGAGACCTGGCCATCGCCGTAGCCCATGCGCTCGCGGTGCGGGCAATCGACCATGTAGCTTCCGAGGTTGAGGCAGCGCAGCGTCCAGCGGTTCACCTGGTGGATGCGGTTGAGGAGCGGGTCCGAGCATTCAAACGAGCCCGTGTCCACCAGCGCGCTCTCGACAAGGAGCGCGGTGGCATCCTCCTTGCGCGGCGCGGTGTCCAGCCCCTCGACCACGACATGCCGGAATCCGGCGTAGTTGAACTTGTGGCAGAATTCCTCGCCCGGGACACCCGCGGAGACGAACTCGCTGGTTTGGTGGTAGGTCTGATAGAGGTTGTGACCACCGCCCATGCGGGGAAACGAGACGCAACTGCCCCCGCTGACGGGGATGTCGCCGATGGGAGAAGCATGCACGCCGTTGGTGAACACGCGGTCCGCAAAGTGCATCCGGACGAGCTGTCCGGCCTTGAGCCGCGGGAATTCCAGGCGCAGCCACCCGGTGAGGTTGGCGCCGAAATCAATCTCATAACGCCCGTCCGCCAGCGGGATGATCTCCCGGGCAGGAAGGCGCTCGCCGCTGCGGTTGAGCGGGGCGAGGTGATTGACCGGCGCCCCCTGCGGCGCGGGCGCCTCCCCGGCATTCACCCATGACGCGGTGTCGAGGCCGGGCCGGCACCAGTCGGGGAGATGGGCCGCGGAGTCAATGCGTTCGCCGCCGAAGTCGTTCCACGTCCACTGACCAATGTGGCTGTAGCCGCTCGGGCGGGTTTTCCAATCGGGGCCGGTACCGAAGATGACCTCTTTCCCGTCCACCACCGCGTCAAGCTGGGCCCGCACGGCGAGGCCCTGCGCCCAGCCTTTCGCGGTCCACAGCCCCAGGCAGTTCTTCCCGGGCTTGAGCAGGCGCGCCACGTCGTACGCGACGGTGAAGGTCTGCACCCTTGGATCGGAAACCGCCGGCGTGAGCACGTCGTCGCCAGCCTTCACGCCGTTGACATGCAGCTCGAAGTAGGCGTGCGAATGGACCGTCACCAGGGCGGACTCTGGTTTTGCCGGGAGATCGAATTCGCCCCGGAACCACAGCGTGGGGGTGCCGACGGGGTCGCTCGGGATGTTCAGATGGGCGAAATCGCGCGCGGCCGAAACCTCGGGTTTGCCGTGACGCGTGTATTCCAGCACCACCTCCTTGACCACGTTGGGCGCGGGGTCGCCGCCGAGATCGGTGAACAGGACGTGAAACGGAATGCGCTTCTCCCTGAGCGCCTTCTGGAGGATGGGGGTGACATCCACCGCCACCTTGCCGTCGAGCGTGCGGTAGGTGGCCCGCTGGATGACGACGCCTTCGATGTCGGTGCGGGAGGAACTGGACGGCGCGCCGATCCACTGAGCCGACCAGTCCGCGGGCTTGAGTTTCCCCATCGTCCAGCGCGCCGTTTTGCTCCACGGGGAAACGGCTCCCTGGTTGTACCAGACACGCACGCGCCAATGGCAGGTTCTTCCGGACTCCAGGGCCGGTCCGCCGTAGGGCACCGCGACCGAGCGGCCTGAAGCCACCTTGCCACTGTCCCACAAGTCGCCCTGGTCCTGCTTCAGCAACTCCTCCGAACTCGCCACGAGTATCTGATAGGCGGTTTGCCTCTGGCCCCTGTCCTCCGACCCCTGACCTCCGATCTCGGTTTGCCAGCTCAGCCGCGGCCGGGCTGCGTCAATGCCGAGCGGGTTCTCGCAGGATTCGCAGCGCAGGTTGGTTACCTCGGCGGCGTGCACCCCAATCAGCGAGGCGAGCAGCACGGCGGCAATGATCCGCGTTGGACAAGCTGGTTTCATCAATGACAATTCGCCTTCTCGGGTTGGCCGCGACCGGAGGGCCGGAGGGTGGCTCAAGGACCGGGCGAGTGGGGGTTTGGGGGAGGGAGGGTGAAATCGGTGCTGCGGTGGGGCGGTGGGCGGTGCTTCGGTGGGCAGGAACACCGGGAATGGGGGGGCCACGGCCCAATCCGGGCACCTGGGGAGGGCGGATCATTGCCGGAGAGCGTAGTTTTCCGGGCCGTGGTGCCAAGCAGATTGGATTGGCAGATTGGTTTGGCAACGGATCGGCGATGGGGGCGGCGCTTGCGGCGGGCATGCAGTGGAACGCCGAGGCGAAGCTGCGGAGCACCCGCCGAACGGCGCGCAGGTAGCCGTTGATCACCCGGTCCTGGGTGCGGGCCACGAGGAGTTCCTCCGAATGAGGAGGATTGCCCACTCCGAGCGGGCATCCCGCAGGCGCCGGGGTGCGTTGATTGGAACGTGGCGCTGCGACGGGCCGCGGCCCCATCGTGGCGACGGCTGCCTGCCGTCGGCCGGGCGGGTGGCGTCCCGCCGCCCGTTGCGGGGGGGATCAGCGCACCTGCGGCGCGGGGTGGCGGCGCACAAGCGGGACGCGGTGCCACTGGGCGCCGCGCGCGTTGGGGGTGGCGCGACGGGCTCGCGCCTGCTCGCGCCTTGACCTGCGGGCGCCGGGGCGGTTTGCTGGGTGGCGCCATGATTCGCGTACTATTGCTTGCATTTGCCGCCAGCCTGCCGCTTGCCGCCGCCCCCGCGGGGTGGAAGCTGGTGTGGTCCGACGAGTTCGACCGCGCGGGGGCGCCCGACCCGGCGCGCTGGGAGCCGGAGCAGGGCTACATCCGCAACAACGAGGCGCAGTACTACACCAAGGGGCGCCTTGAGAACGCGCGGGTCGAGGACGGCCACCTGGTGATCGAGGCGCGCAAGGACAAGCTGCCGCTGACCGACGCGCACCCGCGCCGGAACGGCCGCGAGGTGGCGGAGATCACCTCGGCCAGCCTGACCACCAAGGGCAAGGCGGAGTGGACCTACGGGCGGATCGAGGTGCGCGCGAAGCTGCCGGCCGGCCGCGGCGTGTGGCCGGCGATCTGGATGCTCGGCACCAACATCGACAAGGTCGGCTGGCCGGCCTGCGGGGAACTCGACATCATGGAGTTCGTCGGCCACGACCCCGGGGTGGTGCACGCCAACGTGCACACCCGCGGGTTCAACCACGCCCGCGGCAACGCCCGCGGCAAGCGGCTCGAGTTGCCCGACGCCAGCACCGCCTTCCACACCTACGCGCTCGAGTGGACCAAGCGGGAGCTGCGCTTCTTCGTCGACGACACCTGCTTCTTCACCTGCGCCAACGACGGCACCGGGGTCGACTCGTGGCCCTTCGACGCGCCCCACTACCTGATCCTCAACCTGGCGATCGGCGGCGCTTGGGGCGGCCAGAAGGGGATCGACGACGGGATCTTCCCCCAGCGGCTGGTGATCGACCACGTGCGGGTCTATCAGCAGGCGCAACCGTGAACCGTGCCCTGGTCCTCGGCTACGGCAACCCGCTGCGGCGCGACGACGGGGCGGGGCCGGAGGTGGCGCGGCGGGTCGCGGCGCTCGGGCTGCCGGGGGTCGGGGTGATTGAGGCCCACCAGCTCCTGCCCGAGCACGCGGCGGCGCTGGCGGAGGTCGAGCGCGCGGTGTTCGTGGATGCCAGTGTCGAGGACGGGGTGGACGCGGTGACCGTGCGGCAGGTGGCGCCGGCCGCCGACGCCTCGCTGGCCCCGCACGCGAGCAACCCGGAGGCACTGCTGGCGCTGGCGTTCCTGCTCTTCGAGCGGGTGCCGGAGGCGTGGCTGGTCAGCATCCCGGCCGCCGACCTCGGGTTGGGCGAGGGGCTGAGCGCCGGCGTGGCGGCGGCCTGCGGCGAGGCGGTGGACCGGATCCGCGGATTGTTGGCCGGGGCGGGCTGAGCCGCTTGCCTGCCCGCCGAGTATTGCCCTCTTGCCCGCCGAATCTGCTTGCAAATTGGCGGGGGCGGCGCGAGAGAAAGACAACCGGGCAAGTCTCGGGCGGCACCATGGCGGTGTGGCGCGGGGCTCGCCTGCAACCGGCGGTCGAGAGTCGCCGAAATTTGGGCTCCGAAAGGAGACCAGCCATGAAAACCTCCCCGATTCGCGGCACGGTGTCCCTTGTGTTGGCACTGGCGCCGGTGGCCCTCGCCACCACCTTCACGGTCACCAACGTCAACGACGGCGGTGCCGGCAGTCTGCGGGACGCGATCAACCAGGCGAACCTCGATCCGCTCGCGCCCGTGATCATCGACTTCAACGTGCCGCCGGCCCTGCTGACCCCGCCGGGGCCGGGCGGCGTGGCGGTGATCCAGCCGCTCACCCCGCTGCCGGTGATCCAGAACGTCAACGGGCTCGGGATCCGCATCGACGGCTACACCCAGCCGGGGTCGTCGTTCGCCCCGGGCAGCCCCTCCTCGCTGGTGGTCAAGGTGGAACTCGACGGCAGCCTGATCCCGGTGCCCTACGTGGCGCCGCCGCCGAACCCGCAATACGCGCACGGGATCTACATCATGTCGTCCAACAACCGGGTGCAGGGGCTGTGCGTTCACAGCTTCCCGCATGACGGGATCTCGATCCAGGGGATCGTGCCCCAGCCGCCCCCGCCAGACGGCAACGGGCACCCCGGGTCGAACATGAACATGATCTACTGGAACCTGGTGGGCACCGACGTCACCGGCACGGTCGCGCTGCCCAACGGCCACGACCAAACCCCGGTCTCGGGCGGCCTGTGGGGCGGGATCTACGTCAAGGTGGTGCCCGGCAGCGGGCCGGCGGTCGCCAACCAGAACCACATCCTCGAGAACGTCGCCAGCGGCAACACGATCGAGGGGGTCGGGATCTCCAGTTGCCCGCCCGGCGACGTCCAGCGCAACCACGTCGAGCGCTGCTACGCCGGCATCGACATCACCGGCACCGGCCCCTTGGGCAACGGCCATCAGGGGATCTACATCGGGGAATCCGCCCACCACAACGTGCTCGACCAGAACTGGGTCGGCGCCAACGGCTACGACGGGGTGGGCATCGTCGGCTATGCCCCCACCAACCTGATCACCCATTCCAACACCCTGATCCGCAACCGCATCGGGGTCGACGTGAACCTCAACCCGATGCCCAACCAGTGGCACGGGGTGGCGATCGGGTCCTATGGCGGCGCCGTGTGGGGATTCGCCCCGTCCAACGTGATCACCAACAACGTGATCGCCAACAACGGCCATGCCGGCGTCGCCGTCACCGAGGATCCCATGTTCCTGGGCGACAACGACACCAGCTACAACACGATCACCCAGAACTCGATTTACGACAACGGCCCGGTCGATCCGGGCGACCTCGGGATCGACCTCGATTACGAGCCCGGCGTGACGCCCAACGACCCCGGCGACGGCGACCAGGGATCGAACGAACTGGTCAACTTCCCGGAGAACATCAGCGCGATTTACAGCCTCGGCACGACGACCGTGAGCGGGTCCATCGACACCCCCAACATGCCGGTGGTGATCGAGGTCTTCACCGCCAAGCCGGATCCGAGCGGCTACGGCGAGGGAGCGGTCTATCTCGGCAGCACCACGACGAACATCCCGAACTGGTCGGTCGCCGTGACCGGCGGGGCCCTGCCGGGCCAGCTCATAACCGCCACCGCAACCGACGCCGCCGGCAACACCTCGGAGTTCGCGCTCAATGAACCGGTGTGGGACGAGAACCAGCAACCAGTTGACTACGGCGACGCACCCGACCCGCCGTACTTCACCCTGGCGCTGCCGGGCGGCCCGGCCCACCAGATCGTGCCCGGGATGTACCTCGGCCAGTCGGTCGACGGCGAGCCCGACGGCCAGCCGGACGCGACCGCCACCGGCGACGACAACGACGGCAACGACGACGAGGACGGCGTGACCTTCCCGGTGCCGCTGGTCCCCGGGCAGGTGGCGCAGATCGACGTCGTCGCCTCGATGGTCGGCTGGATCGACGCGTGGGTCGACTTCGACGGCGACGGCAACTGGCATTCCACCGAGCAGATCGTGACCAACGGCCTCCACAACGGCGGCGGGACGACCACCTCGTTCGCGTTCAACGTCCCGCCCGGCGCGGTCGTCGGCCCGACCTTCGCGCGCGTCCGCTACAGCAGCGGCGGCAACCTGCTGCCCTACGGCCCCGGCCCGGGCGGCATCAACCCGGACGGCGAGGTCGAGGACGAGCAGGTGACGATCTATCAGGGCCAGGAGGAACTCGACTGGGGCGACGCCCCGGATGTTCCCGGCGCCATGGGCTACCGGACCCTCGCCGCCAACGGCGGGGCCAACCACTTCCTCGCGCCGGGCGTGTTCCTCGGCAACGGGGTCGACCCCGAGCCGGACGGGCAGCCGCACCCGCACGCCATGGGCGACGACAACAGCATCTTCTATGGCGGCTTCGACGACGAGGACGGCGTAATGTTCACCTCGCCGGTGGTGCTCGGCGGCACGGTCACCCTGCAGGTGCAGGCGTCCGTTGCGGGATTCCTGAATGCGTGGCTGGATTTCAACTGCAACGGCACGTGGGAGCCCTTCGAGAAGGTGTTCGCCGGGCAACCGGTGGCGGCGGGTATCACCGTGCTCTCGTTCCCGGTCCCGGCCGCGGCGGTCCCCGGCAGCACCTATGCACGGTTCCGCTTCAACACCCAGGTGCTCAGCCTGCCCCCCGGCGGCCCGGCCCCCGACGGCGAGGTCGAGGACTACGCCGTCGAAATCGAGGACGGCAGCATCCCCCACAAGATGCACTGGGCCCAGCTGCCCGACCCGATCGGCTGGGACGTCCGCGGCTACGAGCCGAAGATCCTCGCCGACGACTTCCGCTGCACCGAATCCGGCCCGATCACCCGGATCACCTTCTGGGGCTCGTGGCAAGGGGACACCGTCGGTGAAATCAAGAACGTCCACCTGAGCATCCACGAGGACGACCGCAGCGGCGCCTACAGCAGGCCCGGGCCGCTGCTCTGGGAGGCGAACACCGCCGACGGCATGATCGGCTTCGTGCTCGAAGACCCGGAACAGGGCGAGCAGGGGTGGTTCGATCCGAACACCGGCCAGTGGGAGTGGCCGGACCACCACCTGTTCTTCAAGTACACCGTGGACATCCCGCCGGACATCGCCTTCTGGCAGGAGGAGGGCACGATCTACTGGCTCGACATCCAGGTCACCTGCACCGACGGCCACTGGGGGTGGAAAACCTCCCGCAGCGCCCACTTCGAGGACGACGCGGTCTGGGACGACACCCCGCAGGACCCGCCCGACTGGCGCGAACTCATCGACCCGCGGAGCGAACTCTCGCTCGACCTCGCGTTCGTGATCGCCGGCGAGGAACCGCAGGCGATTGATTGGGGCGACGCCCCCGACGACCTCGCCAACCCGAACGACTACCCGACGTGGTCCGCCAGCAACGGCGCCAGCCACATCATCGCCACCGACCCGACCGGAATCGTCTATCAGATGGGCAACGCCATCGACGCCGAGCCCGACGGCCAGCCGACGCTGGCGGCGGACGGCGACGACATCAACCCGCCCATCGGCATCGACGACGAGGACGGCGTGTCGTTCATGACCGCGCTGATCCCGGGGGTGGCGGCCGCCGTCCAGGTGCAGGCGTCGACCGCCGGCTTCCTCAACGCGTGGATCGACCTCAACGCCAACGCCGACTGGGTGGATCCCGGCGAGTGGTTCCTCAGCGACCTGCCGGTCTCCGCCGGGACCAACACGATTGGCTTCGTGGTGCCGGCCGGGACGCCGCCGGGGCCGACCTACCTGCGGTTCCGCTTCACCTCGCAGCCGCTGATCCCGCTGGGCCTCAACGAGGGCGGGCAGGCCCCCGACGGCGAGGTCGAGGACTACCAGCGGCGGATCGAGGAGCCGGTCGAGGTCGACTGGGGCGACGCGCCCGATGACCCGACCAACCCCAGCGACTACCCGACGCTGGTGGTGAGCGACGGCGCGCGCCACGTGATCGTGCCCGGCTATCAGATGGGCGCGAACCTCGACGGCGAGCCGGACGGCCAGCCGGACCCGCAGGCGCTCGGCGACGACAACAACCTGGTCTTCCCGGGCGGCCCCGACGACGAGGACGGCGTGTTTTTCTATCCGCTGGTCATCGGCCAGTTGGGTGCGATGGACGTGACCGTGAGCGGCGGCGCCGGCTTCATCGACGCGTGGGTCGACTTCAACATCGACGGTGACTGGGCGGACCCGGGCGAGCAGGTCGCGGCGTCCGCGCCGGTGGGCCCGGGGCTCAACCAGATCCTGTTCGGCGTGCCGGCCGGGATCGCCGCCGGCCCGACCTTCGCCCGCGTCCGCTTCAGCAGCGGCGGCGGGCTCGCGCCCACCGGCATGGCCCCCGACGGCGAGGTCGAGGACCACGAGGTCAAGATCCTGCCCGAGGGCGAGGCGGTCTACGACTTCGGCGACGCGCTCGACCCGCTGTACCCGACGCTGAGCGCCAGCAACGGTGCCCGGCACCTGTTGGGAGGGCCTGTGCTCGGCGCGCTGATCGATGCCGAACCGGACGGCCAGCCGGATCCCAACGCGCTGGGCGACGATCTGAACGTGGTGTTCCCGGGCGGCCCCGACGACGAGGACGGGGTGTCGTTCCCATACCCGCTCATCGCGGGCATGCCGAACGTGGTCGTGGTCACCGCCTCGGCCCCGGGCCGGGTCGATGCCTGGGTCGACTTCGACAACAACGGCGTGTGGGCGCCCGGGCCGGTGGAGCAGATCCTCGTCTCGGTGCCGGTCAACCCCGGGACCAACATCCTGCCGATCATCGTGCCGCCGCCGGCGGGGGTGGGGGCGGGGCCCACCTTCGCCCGCTTCCGCATCAGCAGCGCGGGCGGGCTGGCGCCGACCGGCTTCGCCCAGGACGGCGAGGTCGAGGACCACTTGGTGATGGTCTTCGAGGACGGCAAGCTCGACTGGGGCGACGCCCCGGACCCGACCTATCCGACCCTGATGGCCAACCTCGGCGCGGCCCACTGGATCACCGCCCTGTTCCTCGGCGGCGGAATCGACGCCGAGCCCGACGGCCAGCCTGACCCGACCGCCACCGGCGACGACCTCGCCGGCATCGACGACGAGGACGGCATCGGCTTCACCACCGAGTGGATCAGCGGCTACAACGCCGACATCACGGTGACTGCCTCGCAGCCCGGCACCCTGCAGGCGTGGGCCGACCTCGACGGCGACGGCACATGGCTGCAATCCAGCGAGGTGATCATCGCCGGCGTGCCGGTCGGCGCCGGGATCACCTCGTTCACCATCCCGGTGCCCGCAGGGATCGGGCCGATGAACGCGTTCGCGCGCTTCCGCCTGACCCCGACCGGCGTCGGCGTCGGCTACGACGGCTACGTCCAGGGCGGCGAGGTCGAGGACTACATGGTCCCGGTCGGCAAGCGGATCGGGGCGACCATTCAGGTCACGCCGGGCGGTTCGCCCACCACCGTGACGCTGAACTGGACCGCCGAGCCGGGCGCCACGCAGTACAGCGTCTACAGCTCGACCACCCTCGCCGGGCCGTTCCCGTCCAACTGGACGCTCGAGGCCTCGGGCATCGCGGGCACCACATGGAACCAGGCGTTCGCCGGCCCGCGCAAGTTCTACATCGTGGTGGCATTCCCGTGACCGGCTGATAGAGACGCCCTCCCCGCAGCTGCGTTCGTTAGCAAGAACGCAGGCGGGGCGGGCGCCCGTCCCCACGACGCCGCGGGCGATGGGAGGATCGGGCCGCACCCAGCCGGAAGTCTGACGACTTCCGCTACGATGCAGGGTTGGCAATTCGTTGCGCGGTGCGGCATGGTGGCCGCAATGAACGAACCCGACCGCCCGCTGCGCCTGCGTGCCGTGATCCGGGGCGCGGTGCAGGGGGTCGGGTTCAGGCCCTTCGTCCACCGGCTGGCCGGCAGCCTCGGCCTCGCCGGCTGGGTCCGCAACACCGGCGAGGGCGTGGTCGTCGAGGTCGAGGGCCCGGAGGGCCAACTGCGGCAGTTCCTCGTGCAGGTCGATGCCGGGCGGCCGCCGCACTCGTTCATCCAGAGCCTCGAGCCGACGTGGCTCGAGCCGGCGGGCCTCTCCGGCTTCGAGATCCGCCCGAGCCCCCGCGGCGGCCCGCGCTCGGCCCTGGTGCTGCCGGACATCGCGACCTGCCCGCAGTGCCTCGCCGAGATCCTCGACCCCCGCGACCGCCGCTGCGGCTACCCGTTCACCAACTGCACCCACTGCGGGCCCCGGTTCTCGATCATCGAGCGCCTCCCCTATGACCGCGCCAACACCTCGATGCGCCGGTTCGCCATGTGCCCGTCCTGCGAGGCCGAGTTCCACGACCCCGCCGACCGCCGCTTCCACGCCCAGCCGAACGCCTGCCCCCGCTGCGGACCCCAGCTCGCCCTGTGGTCGCCCGCAGGCGCCACCCTCGCCACCCGCGAGGAGGCGCTCGAACGCGCCGCCCGCGCGCTGTTGGACGGGCAGGTCGTCGCGGTCAAGGGGCTCGGCGGATTCCACCTGATGGTGCGCGCCGACGACCCGGCCGCGGCGCGCCGCCTGCGCGAGCGCAAGCACCGCGAGGAGAAACCGTTCGCGCTGCTGCTGCCGTCGCTGGCTGCCGCGCGCGACCTGTGCGAGGTGTCCGAACTGGAGGCCCGGCTGCTGCTCTCGCCCGAGGCGCCGATCGTGCTGCTGGAACGCCGCGCCGCGCACCGCCCCGCCCCCGCCACCGGCTGGGCCCGGCCGGCGGGGGAAGCGGGCGCCACGCCGGGACTCCCCGAGGGGGTGATGCTGCCGTCCAACCCGCTCCACCACCTGCTGCTCCGGCGCCTCGGGGTGGCCGTGGTCGCCACCAGCGGCAACCTCGGCGACGAGCCGATCTGCACCGACGAAAACGAGGCGCTCGACCGGCTCTCCGGCATCGCCGACCTGTTCCTCGTCCACGACCGGCCGATCGTGCGCCACGTCGACGACTCGATCGCGCGGGTGCTGTTAGGGCGCGAGCTGGTGCTGCGGCGGGCGCGCGGCTACGCGCCGCTGCCGGTGCCGCTGCCGGGGGCGCTGGCGGCCGGCGGGCCGGTGCTGGCGGCCGGCCCGCAGCTCAAGAACACGGTGGCGGTGGCGGGCCGCGGGCGGGTGGTCGTCAGCCAGCACCTCGGCGACCTCGACACCGAGGCGGCGTGCGCGGCGTTCGAGCGGGCGGCGCGCGACCTGCAGGAGCTGTTTGAGCTGCCGGCGGCGCGGGTCGCCTGCGACCTGCACCCGGACTACCAGTCGACGCGTTTCGCCGAGCGCTGCGGGCTGCCGGTGGTGCGGGTCCAGCACCATCACGCGCACGCGCTCGCGTGCATGGCCGAGAACGGCGTCGAGCCGCCGGCGCTGGCGGTCGTCTGGGACGGCACCGGCTGGGGGACCGACGCCACGATCTGGGGCGGCGAGTTCCTGGTGGTGCGGGCGGGCGGCTTCGAGCGCTTCGCCCACCTGCGGACCTTCCCCCTGCCCGGGGGCGACGCCGCCGCCCGCGAGCCGCGCCGCGCACTGGCCGGCGCGCTGTCGGAGATCGGCGAACTCGCGCGCGCCCGGCCGCTGTTCCCCGGGCCCGCCTTCCGCCTGCTCGAGCGCATGCTCGGGCACCGCATCAACACCGTGCAAACCTCCAGCGCCGGCCGCCTGGTCGACGCCGCCGCCGCGCTGTTGGGAATCCGCGCCGTCGCCACCTTCGAGGCCCAGGCGGCAATGGAACTCGAGGCCGCCGCCGCCCGCGCACCGCAGCCGCCGCCCACGCCACCCGCCAGTGCCTCCGCCCGCCATGGGCCCGGCCCGCTGGTGGTCGACTGGGAACCGTGGCTGCGCGAGCTGATCGCCGCCGCCGACGGCCACCAGCCTCCCGCCGCGGCCGCCGCCGCGTTCCACCACCGGCTGGCCGCCGCCGCGGTCGACGTCGCCGTCGCCGCCGGACTGCCCCGGGTGGTCCTCAGCGGCGGCTGCTTCCAGAACCGGATCCTGTTGGAACGGACGGTCGCCGGCCTGCGGGCCGCCGGCCTCCACCCGGCATGGCACCAGCGGGTGCCCCCGAACGACGGCGGCGTCGCCCTGGGCCAGGCGGTCGCCGCATGCTGTTAGAGCGCGGCCGCGCGGCGCAGCCGCAGCAGCCCGGCGCCGAGGCCCAGCAGCAGGCCGGCCCCGAACCCCGCGCAGTGGCCGACCACGTCGACCTGCGGCCCGCCGCCGGTGCCGAGCCACGCGAGCATCGTCAGGCCGCCGAACAGCGGCACGAGCAGCGCGGTGGCGCGGCGCTGGCCGGTGACGGCGTCGAGCGCGCCCAGGCCGGTCAGGATGCCGAGCGCGCCGAACACCGCGGTCGAGGCGCCGACGGCCCGGAACGGTTCCGGGTGATGGTGCCAGGCGGCGAGCAGGTTGCCCGCGACCCCGGCGGCGAGCACCAGCGCCAGCCCGAGCCAGCGGCCGAGCGCGTGGATCACCAGGGTGAGGAAGCACACGCCGCCGACGACGTTTCCTAACAGATGCCGGCCGTCGGCGTGGAGGAACAGCGCGGTGAGCGGCCGCCACCACTCGGCGGCCCCGAACACGGCCACGCTCGAGTTGGCGCCGCGGGCGGCCAGCGACGGGTCGTGCTGCTGCCACAGGAACGCGGCCACCAGCGCCAGCGCGGCCAGCAGGCTCAGCGCGAGTCCCGGGGCGCCGGCCCACGGCAGCACGAACGGCGACGCCGGCTGGCGCTCCGTTTCCTCGGCGGCAAACGCGGCCAGCTCGGCGCCGACCGCCGGCTCGTCCGCCGGTTCGACGGCGAGCACGAAGCCGCCGCCATCCGGCAGGATCCAGCACGGGCGGCCGAGCGCGAGCACGACGAGCGCGTTCTGCTCGGCGCCGGCCAGGCTGGGATAGCGCCCGACCGCGACCGGGGCGTCGGCGCGCGAGGGATCGAGCAGGTCGGCGTCCATGGCCGCCCCCAGCATGCGCCCGGGCGGGCGCTGGCGCAAATGCCCAGTGGCGTGGTGCGGCCGGCGCGCTCAGCGCAGTTCGACCAGCACCGCGGTGGTGTTGTCGCGGCCGGATTCGGCCACCGCCGCGTGGACCAGCGCCGCGGCCGGCAGGCCATCGGCCCCGGCCGGCGCCCGCGCGAGGGCGCCGAGCCGCCGGTCCCACAGCCCGTCGACCACCCCGTCGGTGCACAGCAGGAACCGGTCGCCCGCCTCGCAGCCGACGCGCCCGAACTGCGGGTCGAGCGTCTGCGTCCCGCCGCCGAGCACCTGCGAGAGCGCGTTGCGCAGCGGGTGGGCGCGGGCCTGGCGCTCGTTGAGCCGCCCCTGCCGGCGCAGCCAGCCGACGTGCGAGTGGTCGTGGGTGACCTGCACCATCCCGCCGGCCGCCGGCAGGTAGTAGACCCGGCTGTCGCCGACGTGGCCGAAGCACATCCAGCCCGGCATGAACCAGCACAGGCTCAGCGTCGCCCCCATCCCGGCGCATTCCTCGTAGTGCAGGCCCATCTCCGCCAGCTTGCCGTGGGTCCGCTCGAACAGCTCCCGCAGCACGTCCACGAACCCGCTCTCGAACTGCTGCGCCCGCAGCCCGAAGCTGCGCGGCAGCAGCCGCGTGATGCCGTCGACCGCCAGCCGGCTGGCATACTCGCCGGCCTTCGCCCCGCCCATGCCGTCGCTCACCGCGAACACGAAGTCGGTCTGGTCCAGCCGCGCCGTGCCGGTCTTGCCGAGGTAGCGGATCTCGCGCGCGTCGAAGGTGAGGGCCAGGAAGGCGTCCTCGTTGTTCGGCCGGAACCGCCCGGGGTGCGTGATCCCCGACCAGACGACCTCCATCGGAACCCGGTGCTCCTCCGCGCTGCTTGCCATCGCCACTCGCTCGCTGCCCGCCGCCACGCTGAGCACCCGCCCCGCCACAGACAACGGGAAAAATCCGGCGGCCCGCAACGGTTGGCCCGGATGCTGCTTTCCTCCCCCCGTGGAGCGCACCCGCCTCCCGCGCCGGCGCGACCCGCCGGCCCGGGGACGGGGCGCCCGCCCCAACCACACACCGCCTCCATCCCATGCCCAACTACCGACTGGAATACCTGTGGCTCGACGGCTACACCCCGGTGCCGAACCTCCGCGGCAAGACCAAGGTCGAGCACTTCGCGCGCTTCCCCAACCTCGAGGAAATCCCGTGGTGGGGCTTCGACGGCAGCTCCACCAGGCAGGCCGAGGGCCACTCGTCCGACTGCCCGCTGCGGCCGGTCGCCGTCTATCCGGACTCGACCAGGCCCAACGGGGTGCTGGTGATGTGCGAGGTGATGCTGCCCGACCGCAAGACCCCGCACCCGACCAACACCCGTGCCGGCGTCCCGGACGACCCGGACATCTGGTTCGGCTTCGAGCAGGAATACTTCCTCGTGCGCAACGGCCGCCCGCTCGGGTTCCCGCGCGACGGCTACCCCGACCCCCAGGGCGAATACTACACCGGCGTCGGCTTCCGCAACGTCGGCGAGCGCGCCCGCGAGATCGTCGACCGCCACCTCGACCTGTGCCTCGACGCCGGCATCAACCACGAGGGGATCAACGCCGAGGTGGCCAAGGGCCAGTGGGAGTTCCAGGTCTTCGGCAAGGGGTCGTGCAAGGCCGCCGACGACCTGTGGGTCGCACGCTACCTGCTCGTGCGGCTGTGCGAGCAGTACGGCGTCGACGTCGACTGGCGCTGCAAGCCGGTCCGCGGCGACTGGAACGGCTCGGGCATGCACACCAACTTCTCCAACAGGCACATGCGCGAGGGCGGCGGCAAGGCCTACTTCGAGGCGATGATGGCCGCGTTCCAGAAAAACCACGAGGAGCACATCGCGGTCTACGGCCCGGACAACCACCTGCGCCTCACCGGCCTCCACGAAACCCAGTCGATCGACAAGTTCAGCTGGGGCGTGGCCGACCGCGGCGCCTCGATCCGCGTGCCCCACGGCTTCATCCACAACGACTACAAGGGCTACCTCGAGGACCGCCGGCCCAACTCGCAGGGCGACCCCTACCGGATCGCCGCCCGGATCATCCGGACGCTGGCCGAGGTGGCGCAGCCATGAGCTTTTCCCCCCCGATCCCTGGAACCTCCCCGCGCTGCTGCGCGGGGAGGTTCGGTGGATGATTCCCGCGGGCCGGAACGCCCTGACACCACGGCCCGGCATCGATGAGCGCAGGCGTGTGCCCGCACGTCATCGTAGCCGCGTTGGTCACAACGCGGGCTGGGTCGGGCCCGGTGGCAGGTTGAAGCCGCCAGGCCACAGCGGCCCGCACCCCACCGGACAGGCACCACTTCCGCTACAAGAGGGCTGCGCGCCCCCGTTCCCCCGTTCGGTGGCCCGCGATGCGGCTTGAGTCTTTCCCGGGGGATTCCCGCGCGGTTCCCGTCACGCAGGCTCGTTGACCGTGCGCATGATGCGGGCGATCACCTTGTAGGGGTCGGCGTTGGAGGCCGGGCGCCGGTCCTCGAGGTGCCCCTTCCAGCCGGCCTCGATGGTGCTCATCGGGATCCGGATCGACGACCCGCGGTCGGACGGGCCGTAGGTGAACTTGTCGATCGACTGGGTCTCGTGGAGCCCGGTCAGGCGCAGGTGGTTGTCGGACCCGTAGACGGCGATGTGTTCGTCGTGGACGACGCGGAACTTCTCGCACAGCGCCTTGATGAACTCCTCGCCGCCCTGCTCGCGGATCGCGGTGTTGGAGAAGTTGGCGTGCATCCCCGAGCCGTTCCAGTCGCCCTGGATCGGCTTCGGGTGGAAGCTGACCTTGACGCGGTATTCCTCGGCGACGCGCAGCAGCAGGTAGCGGGCGAGCCACAGGTCGTCGGCGGCCTGCAGCCCCTTGCCGAAGAGCTGGAACTCCCACTGGCCCAACAGCACCTCGGCGTTGATGCCGGTGACCTCCAGGCCGGCCTCGAGGCACAGGTCGAGGTGCTCCTCGACGATCTCGCGGCCGTCGACGACGCCGTCGCCGACGGCGCAGTAATAGGGCCCCTGCGGGCCGGGGTAGCCCTGCTCCGGGAAGCCGAGCGGGCGCCCGTTCTTCATCAGCACGAACTCCTGCTCGAAGCCGAACCAGAAGTCCTGGTCGTCCGCGGCACAGGCGCGGGAGTTGGTGGGGTGGGGGGTGAGGTCCGGGTTGAGCACCTCGCACATCACCAGGAAGGCGTTGATCCGGCCGGGATCGGCGATCACCCGCACCGGCTTGAGCTGGAGGTCCGAGGACTTGCCCTCGGCCTGCAGCGTCGAACTGCCGTCGAACCCCCACAGCGGCAGGTCTTCGACCGCCGGCACGGTGTCGCCGGAGTGCCGCCAGACCTTGGTCTTGGAGCGGAGGTTCGGTTCGGGCTGGTAACCGTCGAGCCAGATGTATTCGAGTTTGGCGTGGGTCATGGTGGCGGGGTGGCGGGGGAGGGGTTGCGAGTGGCCGGCAGGAACCGGGCGGCGGCTCGGTCTACACCATCCGCGGCAACACTTCAATCCTGCTGTTCGGGGGGCGGCGGCAGGATCTCGGCCAGCTCGAAGTCGATCACGCAGAAGTGGCCGAGCCGGTCGCTGTAGGTGACGTTGCGGGGTTCCGGGTCGAGGTGGCGGACGCCGAAGCGCCGCTCGAGGTCGGCGAACAACTGGTCGGACCGCTCGCGCCGGATCTGGCTCGCCGGCTGGCCGCAGTTGGTGGTGACGATGTAGAGTTCCTCCGGGTGCTCCTCGAGCAGCCGCGGCACATACGGGCAGCCGCGCTCCTCGAGCACCTTGAGCACCGCCACCTCGGTGGCGTAGCGCCGGTCGGCGTCGGTGCCGCGGTAGCGCTTGTGGACGCGCCCGTGGAAGTCGATCCGCACGTGCGAGCGGATCCCGTCCTTCATGTCCCGCATGGCCCCACGATGCGGGCGGCCCCGGCAGGTGCCAAGGGGAAAGGACCGCGGCGACCCGGTGCCCGGCGGCCGGCCGTCACAGCCCGAGCAAGGTGCGGACCACGGCGAAGTAGATGATCATGCCCGAGACATCGACCACCGCGGCGATCGCCGGTGCGGAGACCACCGCGGGGTCCAGCTTCACCGCGCGGGCCCCCAGCGGCAGCAGCGAGCCGAGCAGCGTCGAGCTGGTGATCTGGGCCGCGAGCGCGGCGGCCACGCTCAGGCCCAGCTGCGGCAGGGTCATCGAGTCGGGCAACGGCGGCCGGAACGCCGGCAGGATGAAGATCGTGAACAGCGCCATGCACACCCCCATCGCCACCCCGAGCAGCGCCCCCAGCCGCAGCTCCTTCCACGCCACCCGCAGCGAGCTGCCCTGCTCGAGCTCGCCGAGCGCCATCGCGCGGATCACCATCGTCGATGCCTGCCCCCCGGTGTTGCCGCCCGCCGCCACCACCATCGGCAGGAACAACGACAGCAGGAACGCCTGGTGGAGCACCGTGCTGAAGCGCATCAGCACGTAGCCCGACGCCATCGACACGAACGCCAGCCCGAGCAGCCACAGGAACCGCCGCCGCAGCTGGCTGACCACCGTGCTGCTCAGGTACGGCTCCTCGCTGCCCTCGCCGCTGATGGCCGCCAGCTTCTCGATGTCTTCGGTGCTCTCCTCCTGCAGGATCTCCATCGCGTCGTCGTGCGTGATCACCCCCAGCAGGTGTTCGAACTCGTCGACCACCGGGACCACGAACAGGTCATACTTGACCAGGGTGATGACCGCCTCCTCCTGGTCCATCGTGGCGAGCACGCGCTGTTCCGGGGGGACCTCCTCCATGATCTCGGTGATCGGGGTGTCCCAGGTGTTGAACGCGAGGTCGCGCAGCCGGACCTTGCCGCGCAGGCGGCCCTTGGCGTCGACCACGAAGATGCGCGCCAGGGTCTCGGCGCTCTCCTGCTTGCGGCGCAGCTCCTCGAGCGCCTGGCGCACCGTCATGTCGGCGTGCACCCGCCCGATCTTGGTCGTCATCCGCCCGCCGGCCGTGTCCTCCTCATACTGGAGCAGGCTGCGCGTGAGCTCCTCGTCCTCGGGCCCAAGCAGCCCGAGGAAGCGCAGCCGCGCCTCCTCGCCGACGGCCTGCAGCACGTCCACCCGGTCGTCGTCGGACAGCTCGCGGAACAGCACCTTGAGCTCGACCGCCCCGAATGCGTCGAGCGCCTCCTCGATCATCGCCTCGGGCAGCTCGACGATCATGTCGGCCGCCAGCTTCGGGCCGATCGCCTGCAGGAACGGCCCGTGCTGCTCGGCGGGAATCTCCTGATAGAGCAGCGCGCGGTCGGCGTAGTGCAGCGGGCCGGCGAGCGCAAGGACCGCCCCCTTGTCGCCCGCGGCGACGGCGCGCGCCAGGTCCTCCGGAGTGACGACGGCTTCCTCGGGCACGGGCGGAGGATGTTCGCGGAGACCGCGGCGGACAAGGAAAACGGATGCCCCGCAGGGATTGCCGGTATCCGCCCGGGCCGGGGCCACGGATTTCCATTGCATCGCGCGCCGGGCCGGTGATTGCTGAGGGAGCCAAACCACCCCGATGACGACCCGATTCGCCCGCAGCGGCCGGCTGATGATGCTGGTCGCCCTGATCGCCGCCGGCCGCTGCGCGGGCGAGGCGATGCTCCAGTACTTCAACACCTCGTGGCGCGAACTGGAGGCGAAGCTGCCCGAGCTGGCCGAGGCCGGCTACCAGTCGCTGTGGCTGCCGCCGCCGACCAAGGGCTCGGGCGGCCTGTCGGTCGGCTACGACTTGTGGGACCGCTTCGACCTCGGGGCCGAGGACCAGCGCGGGACCACCCGCACCCGCTACGGCACCGAGGCCGAGTTGCTCAGCCTGGTCCGCGCGGCCCACCGGTTCGGGATCCGGGTCTACTTCGACAACGTGATGAACCACAACGCGTTCGACGTGCCCGGCTACAACGCCTATACGCCGATCGACGCCTACCCCGGCTGCGTGCCGGAGGATTTCCACCTGCGCCGGACCGAGGACGGGTTCTACCGGAAGTGGGACAACACCCGCGACTGGAACGACGCCTGGCAGGTGCAGAACCTGGGCCTGGCGGACCTGATCGACATCGCCACCGAGCCGGGCCCGACCAACCGCAACCACGGCGCCTACGAGGGCGACACCCTGCCCAAGATCCGGTTCATCCGCCACCCAAACAACCCGGAGTTCTACTGCCACGACGCCAGCGGCGCCTACGTCGGCTTCGGCACCGCCAACGGCCTCACCAAGGCCTACCTCGCCGCCCACCCCGAGGCCTATGCCGAGCGCATCGAGGACATGCTCAACCGCGCCGCCCGCTGGCAGATCGACCGCACCAAGGCCGACGGCTTCCGCCTCGACGCCGTCAAGCACACCCCCGCCGACTTCTTCGGCGCCACCTACGGCGCCGACAAGGACAGCAGCGACTACGGCTACCTCGGCCAGGTCCAGCGCCAGTTCAACCTGACCCGCGGGTTCTCCGACGCCAACCACCGCGACACCGTCTTCAACACCGAGCAGGCTCGCGACGACGCGATGGTGTTCGGCGAGCACCTCGGCGAGCCCCCCGCCTACGGGTCCTACATCGCGGCCGGCATGCGGTTGGTCGACAACGCCCTGCGCGGCACGCTCAACGACCGCCTCGGAAACCCCTCGTCCGGCCTCTGGGACCTCCAGCACCCCGGCGGCGGCGGGTTCTCCCCGGACGTCGCCGTGATGCACGCCCAGAGCCACGACAGCGACTACACCGTGCGCCGCGAGCTCCACCACGCGCTCTATCTGACCCGGGCCGGCATCGGCCTGGTCTACACCGACGGCAACTTCCACGCCGAGACGCTCGGCGAGAGCGGCGGCGCCTTCCCGCGCCACGCCAACACCGCCTTCCTCGGCCAGTGGGGCGACGCCCGCATCCCCAACCTGCTCCAGATCCACCAGAACTTCGCCCGCGGCGGCCAGAAGGGCCGCGAGGGAACCGCCGACCTCGTCACCTACGAGCGGATCGACAAGCGCGAAAACGCCTCCATGAGTGACGCCGCCGGCACCACGATGCTGGTCGCGGTCAACGACAACTACGCCAGCGGCGTGGCCCTGACCGGCGGCACCTCGTTCCCCGCCGCCGGCGGCGGCGGCTCGGAGGACAATCCGGACACCGCCGACGCATACCTCCATCAATACGCCCGCGGCTACGGCAGCCAGGTCGGGTTCTACAAGTACGCCTCGGCGCTGGGCGAGGTGGTCGTCCCGCCCGGCAGCTACTTCGTCTTCGCCCCGCGCACCCCGGAGCAGTCCGACCTGTGGAAGAACGCCGGCGGCGAGCCGATCACCATCTATCAGGACGGCGCGCCCGCGGGGAGCGTGACCGTCACCCGCCGCGACGGCCCCGACGGCGATCCGGCATTCAACCCCAACGGCGCGGCCGACCCGGACACCGACGACTTCGCCTACGCCTGGCAGGTCCCCCGCGTCACCGGCGCCGCCGGCCTGCGCGTGGCCGTCCGCGCCGACGGCTCGGCGGAGAACATCCTGCTCAAGCTGGACGGCGGCATCGACCTCAACGGCACCCGTCCGGGCGGCAACACCGACCCGTTCTACCGCGACAACCCGCCGGCGCTCACGACCGACGTGTTCATGGGCTACGAGCAGCCGGCCTTCGTCCGGCGCCAGTTCGCCGAGAAGTTCGCCGCCAAGGACACCACCCGCAACCAGGTCGGCTCGGCCGGCGCCGAGACCTACGCCACCACCGTCGGGTCGGGCGTGTTCACGATCGCCAACGGGCCCGCCGGCGCCAACGACTACGGCACCGACGGCGGCAGGCAGGCGTCGTTCCTCTATCATGACCCGCAGGCCGCCGTGGGCGGCGTGCCGCCCGGCGGCTGGCCCGGCGGCGTCGCGCCGAAACAATACGTGGAGGGCTCCTCGGCGATCACGGTGTGGGCCAAGCCCAACGGGGTGGGCGGCGGCTTCAGGATGTACTTCTACTACACCACCGACGGCTCCAACCCCGAGGGCGCGGGCGGCGAGGGGGTGGGCACCACCCGCACCGTCGAGATGAACTGGTCCCACAACGAGGGTTCCGACGACTGGTGGATGACCGCGGCCGTCCCCAAGCCCGCGGCGGGCACCACCCTGAAATACAAGATCGGCATCTTCAAGGAAGGCGCCGCCAGCGTCTATCCGTCGGGCCCCGACTCGGTGAGCCGCAAGTTGCGGATGATGACGGTGTTCCACATCGACGGCTTCAATGCCGGGGCCGCGGTCCACGCGCCGCACAACGACTACGGCGAGAGCGAGACCGGCCTGGCCGAGGGCTTCCACGTGCTGCGCGCCCGCCCGTTCCTGCAGCGCGACGGCAAGGCGTCGCTCCACAACACCTTCACCCAGACCTTCTACTACGACGCCGCGAGCCCCGCCGGCCAGGTCGTCTATCCGTCCGGCGACGGCCAGACGGTCGGCGGCAGCGAATACGGGGTGGTGGTGCGCGCCGACAACTCGACCAGCGAGGTGTGGTACAAGATCACCGACGGCGACGCGGGCAACGACGACACGGCCACCCTCGCCGACAACGGCAACGGCGCATGGGTGCAGGCCGCCGAGGTCACCCCCAACCGGTCGGTGGAGCCCTCCGACCCGGCATTCACCCGCGAGTTCCGGTTCAACTACGTCAACATCCCGGCGTCCGGCACCGCCACCATCCAGGTGCGCCTCAAGGAACTCAGCTCGTCCGCCGACAACGGGCTGTCCGACGCCGCCGGCCACTTCACCACGCTCACCCGCAGCGTGAACACGGCCGGCCCCGACTTCCGCATGTTCGTCGCCTGGCCGCCGGCCGACGGCACCGCGATCGACGACGGCTACACGCTCAAGGCATTCTTCTCCAAGGCCCTCGCCAACGGGCTCGGCGAGGCGGAGCTGAAGGCGCGCTTCCTCGTGCGCCATGCCGCCGACGACTCGTGGCCTAACGGAATCCAGGTGCTCGACCCGGCGGCGCTCTCGATCGTCTACGACGAGACGGCGGACTACCACGCGCTCGCGTTCAAGCTGCCGAACCTCTACGACGGCCGCCCGGAGTTCCTCCATCGGGTGGAAATCACCCACGACCGGCCCGCGCCCGCCGCGGACCTCAGCGCCTCGCGCCGCGTGACCTTCCTGCCGAGCACCAAGCCCCGGGTCACGATCCTCCAGCCGCAGGAGTTCGACAGCGACGGCAAGCCCGTGGAGATCATCCTGCCGGACGGGCCCGGCGCCGACACCCTCGCCTACACCGTGCGCGTGGAAACCGACACCACCGCCACCGCGGCGGCGCTCGCGTTCACGCTTGGCGCCGGCACGCTCACGCCAGTCGACGCCGACCCGGCCACCACGGGCATCCAACCGCTGGTCGCCGGGTCCAGCGCATACTGGGACTTCACCTGGACGATCACCGCACCGGGTTCGTTTCGCCTGCTCGCCACCGCCACCTCGCCCACCGGCACCAACACCGACAGCCGCAACGCAACGGTCGTCTTCCGCCAACTCGCGGCCGGCGACCCGGAAGACGCCGACGACGACGACGACGGGCTCGCCGACCTCGGGGAGGGCACGCCCACGCCGCTGCCTAACGGATTCCCGGCCGACGACCCGCGCTACCAGCCGAACCCCGAGCAGTGGACCAACGGCGACGTCCACGTCCACAACGCATTCGGCACCTCCAACCCGCTGATGCCGGACAGCGACGGCGACCGCCTGCCCGACGGGCTCGAGGTCGGCTGGCGCACCAGCACCGACCCGCCGACCGACCCCGCCGCCGACACCAACGGCGACGGCCGCCCGAACTTCATCGGCGACCTCGACCCGCCGTTCTACAACACCCTCGACAACTACGGCAAGGTGCCCGGCGTCAACGGCGCCAGCGAGGGCGGCGACCGCGCCAGACAGCTGCGCGGATCGATCACCAACCCGAACAACCCGGACACCGATGGCGACGGACTCCCCGACGGCATCGAGGACGCCAACGCCAACGGCTGGGTCGACGGCGACGGCGCCGCCCTCGCCACCGACGCCCAACCCACGCTCGCCCGCAACTGGCCGAACGGCGAGATCGATGCCGGCGAAACCTGGGCCGAAACCAGCCCGACCAACCCGGACACCGATGGCGACGGCCTCTCCGACGGCTACGGCGAGGACAAGGTCGACGCCAACGGAATGATCACCGGCGACGACGACCACGACCGCACGTGGGACCCGGGCGAAACGTGGTCCGAGACCGATCCGCTCAACGCCGACACCGACGGCGACGGGCTGCCGGACGGCTGGGAAGCACGCTTCGGCCTCAACCCGCTCGACAACGGCTCGGCCACCTTCGACGGCTCCACCGCCGACCCCGCCAACGGCGCGGCCGGCGACCCGGATGGCGACAACCTGACCAACGCCCAGGAACTGGGCGCCGGCACCGACCCGCGCACCGACAACGCAATCGTCCTCCAGCCCGGCGAGGAAATCCTCATCGGCCCGGTCGGCGAACAGGACGCCGTCGTCCGCGGCGCGGTCACCAACCGCCAGGAGTTCACCGACTGGAAGGCCGCCGACCTCGTCGTGCTCGACGAGTTCGAGGGCGACGGCCCCAACAACCAGGGCGGCGACACCTACCCCGCATGGGACGGCCACGACACCTCGCGCGACCTGGTCGCGTTCTACGCCCGCGACGGCGGCGACCCCGCGGTCGGCGGCACCGGCGACTTCTACTTCCGCGCCGACTTCCACGACCTCACCCCGCATGCCGAGGAGGGCAACCTCGACCTCTACGTGGTGATCGACACCGGCAACGCCGACGCGGGCGAGTTCGCCCTGCCCGACGACGTCGACACCGGCACCACCATGCGCTGGGAGGCGGTGGTCGCCGTCTATCAGTCGAACAACGGCGCGGTCTACGTCGACACCGCCCGCAGCCCCGGGCACAACAGCACCGGGATCGGCGAGGACCTCGCGCCCAACGGCGTGGTGCGCCGCGACCACAACACCGCCAACGGGTTCCGCAAGGCGTGGTTCGACAGCCGCCTCGACGCGGTCGAGTTCTCGATCAGCCGGCAGGCGCTGTTGGACGCCGGCTGGCTCGGCGACCCCGCGGGCCTCCACTTCCAGGTGTTCACCACCCGCGACGGCACCCAGAACAGCCCGCGCGGGCTCGGCGACATCGGCGGGCGCAGCGACATCCGCGACACGATCGGCGACGACTGGCTCGCCGAGGACTATTGGCGCGACCAGGGCTACATCGCGGAGCACAGCGTGCTGGGCACTTCGTTCAGCTACCTCGGCCCGGACCGCGGCAGGCGCGCCAAGGTGATGTTGCTCGCCCACGGCAACGAGCCGCTGCTGGCCGGGTCGGAGATCCAACGGCGGATCAGCGACGCCGCCAGCCAGCAGGACATCGATGCCGGCACCGCCGCCGGCTACTACCGTTTGCTCGACGCCCACGAGGCGTTCGGCGCCAGCCTCGGCCTGCACGTCACCCCCACCCTCGCCGCCGCCCTCCAGTGGGCCGCGGCCGACCCGGCCGCCGGCACCCCGTGGCGCGACGGCCCGGCGTTCAACCGGCGCATCGGCGCGCTGGCCGCGGCGGGCGCCGCCCAGATCGTCTCCTCGACCTTCGCCGACGGGCCGCTGCCCTACTTCAGCCAGGCCTGCCTGGGCGACAACGTCGCGCTCGCCACCCGCACGCTGGCCGCCATCTACGGCACGCCCCCGTCCCCACGCGTGTTCTGGATCCCGGAGCGGGTGATCGACGAGGACGTGCTCGCCAAGGTCTCCGCGCTCGGGTTCACCCACGGCTTCGCCGACCAGTTCCGCCATGTCTTCGACCGCTTCGGACGCCAGAGCGCGCTGTTGGACGACGGCTACCGCATCAACCGCATCAACGGGCTGAACACGATCGTCATCAACGACCAGGCGTCGACCTTCCGCTTCCGCAACACCGACGACGGGCTGGACATCAACCTCCGCCAGCTGCTGTCCCGCAAGGCCCGCAGCGGCGAACAGCACCAGCTCCTCGTGCTCTACAGCGACTGGGCGGACTTCCGCACCAAGGCCAACGCCGACGCATACGACAACAACGTCGCCTGGCTCGCCAGCCGCCCGTGGGTCGAGCTCGTCGGCCCCGACCAGGTGGCCGCCGGCCAGGTCGACCTGTCCGTCCCGCCCGACGGATCCGGCGACCAGTTCGCCGCCCTCGACCGCGGCACCACGTCGTTCGGCCGGAAACTCGGCCCGCTGTGGGTCGACCACGCGGCGGAGGGGGACTACGACAACTGGTGGTTCGGCTCGGCCCAGGAGGAAAGCCTGCGCGACAAGGTGTTCGAGATCCGCCCCGGCGTGCCGATCAACCGGGCGGGCGACGACTTCTTCGGGGTGCAGGCGTTCAACGGCGACGGCGCGGGGATCGCCGAGCTCGCATGGGAGATGGTCGCCCCGCTGCCCGACGACCCGCTCGGCCGCACCGGCCGCGGCGCCTGGCACGCGTCCACCTTCCTCGCCGGCTGGCACGACGAGGACAACGCCGACCTGCGCACCTACTCGACCGGCACCTTCATCTACCCGGACACCACCTGGGACAACCTCGCCGGCTTCGCAAAGCAGGCGCAGGCCCAGGCCCGCCATGCCGCCGTCTATCCGATCGTCGCCGCGTGGGCCGCCGCGCCGCCCGCCGCGCCGCAGGCCGACGCCGCGGACGTCGACCTCGACGGGGAGAACGAGTTCCTGCTGCGCAACGACCGCGTGTTCGCCGTGTTCGAGGCCAGCGGCGGCCGCTGCACCGCCGCTTGGGCGCGCGACACCGTCACCGGCAGGGTGATCCAGCTCGTGGGCACGCCGCTCGCGGCCTCCGGCAGCGAGACCGAGGACGAGGGCGCATCCAACCGGAACCCGGACGGCTCGATCCTCGCCCGCCGGACCTCCGCCTTCAAGGACTGGTGGGCGGTCGGCACCGGCGGCGGCTCCAACCAGTTCGTCAACGCCCTCTACGGCGTGACCCCCGCGCCCTCGGGCACCGGCTGGACGTTCACCGCGCCCGGCGCCGCGATCACCAAGACGATCACCCTCGCCGATGCCGACGACCGGCTGGCCGCCTCCTACTCGCTGGGCGCCGGCTACACCAAGCTCTATGTCCGCTTCGGCCTCAGCCCCGATCCCGACGACCTGCTCGTCCGCGGCCAGCAGGGACTCGCGCTGCAGTCGTCCCCATCGGCGGTCGCCGTCTCCAACACGACCGCCTACGGCTCCTGCGCCGCCGGCATCGGGCTCCACTCCGCCGCCACCTGGCAATCCGGCGCGACCGACGACGACCTCTCGGCCTTCGACACGGTCAACATGCGCAACCAGCCGCTCGTCCATCAGGTCGAGGTGGAGAGCCAGGCCGCCGCGTTCACGCTCTCGCTCGCGCTGGACGTGGTGGTCGACGACTTCGACGGCGACGGCCTGCCCGCCGCGTGGGAAACCGCCAACGGCCTGGATGACGACGACGCCACCGGCGCCAACGGCGCCGACGGCGACCCTGATGGCGACGGCATCACCAATGCCGTCGAGTGGCTCGTCGGGCTCGACCCGCAGGTCGTCGACAACTGGCTCTTCCCGAGACTCGGCATCGCCGGGATCCCCGGCGGCGCGCGCCTCTCCTTCCCGACGCTGCCCGACCGCTCCTACCAGCTGCAGGCGTCGGAAAACCTTGACATTTGGACGGATTTCGGTCCGCCCCAGGTCACCGACCCGGGCGACCCACCGGGCACCCTCGAGGTCGACGATACCGCCGACCTGCCGCGCCGCTTCTATCGGATGGTCATCACCCCGGCCCCCTGAAACAACCCGCTCCCGCCCGCCGCCATGAAACGCCTGCTCGCGATCCTCCCGCTGCTCGCCACCCCCTTGTCCGCCGCGCCGGGCAACTGCTGGCACATCCCCGCCGCCACCCAGGACGGCATCGCCGGCACGATGCGCGGCGATTACCCCGAGGCGCCGCCATCCGGCACGCTCACCATCCACCAGGGCGTCTACAAGGGCGCCGGCGACAACCAGACGGGCGGCACCTTGTATTACCGGTCCCGCGCCCGCGGCGCCGGCGGGGGCGCATGGACCGGGGTGGCCCTCGACTGGGAGAGCAACTCCGGCAGCAACCAGTTCTGGAAGGCGTCGCTGCCGCTTCCCGCCAATGACACGGATGTCGTCGAGTACTACATCAAGGTCACCTACGACGACACCAGCGGCACCAAGCCCGAAACGACCTGGCTCCACGGCGGCGACCTCGACGGCCACAACCTGAAGACCACCACCGAGTCCGCAGCCCAAGCCGCGCCATACTCGATCCGCAACCGCCCGGGGTGGATCTTCCACGCCAACAACCGCGTGACCGAGGGCGACGACGTCGTGTTCTGGGTCAAGACCGGCTACCTCGCCAAGGCCGGCAACCTCGCCACCCGCTGGGCCGATGCGTGCACGGTCTACTACACCACCGACGGCTCGGAGCCCGGCGGCGCACTGGGCGTGCCCTCCGGCACCTCGCAGGCGGTCGCGGGCGTCGTCTCCCACGTCGAGAACGACAGCAGCGGCTCGGGCAACGCCGCCTGGTGGAGGGCCCGCGCCGCAGGATTGTTAGACTCCCCCCTCGGAACGACGATCCGCTACAAGGTCGGCCTGTGGCACACGGACACCGACGAGGAGAAGTTCGCCGAGCACGTCGCGGGCACCGACAACCTGACCTTCAGCTTCACCAACGGCACCGTCGGCGACCCGGTGCTCACGGTCAACGGCCTCAACGCCAACTACACCACCACCAAGGTGTTCGTCGACGAGGTGGCGGGCGACTCGATCCCGCTCGACATCGTCTTCCAGCCCGGCGAGGCGGACATCATCGACGCCGAGGTCTTCACCAACCTGAACCGCCGCGACCGCGCGGACACCGACGCCGACGGCGACGGCTACCCGGACGGCGTCAGCGGCCCCGACGGCAACGGCATCGCCGCCGGCGACGATGCACACTACTTCAAGGCCTATGAGATGGCGAACGCGGGGTCCGGCAGCTACACGCTCAGGCTGAACGCGGAGAAGACCGGCGCCTACCGCCTGACCGCCCGCTGGAAGGTCGCCGGCGATCCCGACCACTGGCGCTGGTACACCAACGGCGCCGCCAACCGCCGCGACCACGCGGTCACCGTTTCCCCCAGGGACGCGCGCGACATCCGGCTCTACGAGATCAACGTCCTCAACATCGAGGCCTCCGGCGACACCTTCGAAGCCCGCTCGACGATCGAGGACATGCACAACGCCCCCGGCGCGCCCCACAACGCCAGCAACCGCTGGGACCTCGACCACCTCCTGTCCCTCGGCTGCAACTGGCTGTGGTTCCAGCCGATCCACCCGCCCGCCCGCGACGGCCGCGAACCCTACGGCGGCTGGGGCAGCGGCAACCCGCCGTACGAGCCCGGCAGCCCCTACGCGGTGAAGAACTTCTTCGAGGTCAGCGCGATCTTCACCAAGAACTTCAGCGGCGACCCGTACAGCAACACCGACCTGCAGGCCGACGCCAACCGCGGCGCCGCCATGGGCGCCTGGCAATCGTTCGTCGCCGCCGCCGACGCCAAACAGGTCGGCATCATGCTCGACGCCCCGTTCAACCACACCGCCTTCGACGTCGAACTGGCCGAGGCCGGCGTCGAGCTGTTCCAGCCGGACGGCGCAAGCTGGGCGAAGACCGACGAGATCCGCTACCGCGAGGCGCGCTTCTTCTCGGCCGCCGGCGACTACGACAACCGCGCGTCAAGCGCCGCCAACATCGCCGCCGCCCCCGACCGCTATGACTTCGGCAAGTGGCCCGACGTGAAGGACGTCTTCTTCGGCCGCTACGACGCGCTGGTCGAGGGCGACTACGACCCCGAGCGTGGCAGCTACACCAGCGAGGGCGACTGGTTCGACGCCGCCGACAGCGACTGGACCGCCGCCGACTTCGTCCAGGGCGGCCAGGACCGCAACGTCACCCGCCGCGTCTGGCAATACTTCGCCCGCTACGCCGTGCACTGGCTGGAAAAGACCCGCCCCGCCGGCCACAACCGCAACTCGCTCCCCAGCGACGGCGACGCCGCCGCCCGCCGCGCGTGGGACGCCCGCGGCATCGACGGGATCCGCTGCGACTTCGGCCAGGGGCTGCCGCCGCAGTGCTGGGAATACATCATCAACACCGCCCGCTCGCACAAGTGGAACTTCGTCGCGATGAGCGAGTCGCTCGACGGCGGGGCGGTGACCTACCGCGCCAACCGGCATTTCGACATCCTCAACGAGAACATCGTCTTCCCGCTCGCCGCCGCCTCCACCAACACCGACTACCGCAACATCTTCGAGCAGCGCCGCAACGCCTACGGCCAGGGACTCGTGCTCATCAACAACACATCCCACGACGAGGCGAACTACACCGACCCGTGGGAGGCCCTGATCCGCTACGGCGTGGCGGGCTCGCTCGACGGCGTGCCGATGGTCTTCCCCGGCCAGGAACTCGGCATCTCCGCCACCTACGGCTACACCCACTACGAGCTCAACTTCGGCAAGTACGTCCCCCACTTCAAGCGCTTCAACTCGATGCAGCCGATCTGGGACAACGCCGACTTCGGCCTCGACCAGCTCTATCCAGTCTACGCCGGCATCGGCGCCGCCCGCGCGTTCAGCCCGGCGCTGCGCTCGTCCAACCGCTGGTTCCTCGACGGCGACGGCTCCAACAACAAGATCCACGCCGTGGCGAAGTACGAGGCCGCCAACGCCCTGCCCGCCTTCAGCGACGTGGTCCTCGCGTTCGCCAGCCTCGACCGCGGCAACGACCGCCAGGACAACTTCAGGATCCCCTCCGCCCTCGCGCCGCTGCTCGGCATCCGGGACGGCCGCTCCTACAACGTGAAGAACATCGCCGCCTACCTCGGCGCCGACAGCTCCCGCCGCGACCAGTGGCTGTGGAACGGCTCGGCCGGCTACTCCGGCAGCCACCTGGCGAACACCGGCTTCCTCGTCGTCCTGCCCAAGGTGCCGACCATGGACTGGTCGGCCAACCCCTCCGACCCGGCGTGGAACCAGCGCCCGTTCGAGGCCCAGTACCTCAAACTCTACGACGTGACCCCGCCGCCGGCTCCCGCGGCGCCAGCCGGGCCTAACATCTACGCGTACGTCGTCGGGGACTCCGCCACCTTCACCTGGTCGCCCGCTTCCGACCCCGACGGCGGCGTGTCCGGCTACCGGCTGCAGGTCGGCACCTCCGAGGGCGGCGCCGAGCTGCTAGACGCCACCACCACCGCCACCAGCCGGACCCTCGACCTCGGCGGCCTGGCCTTCGGCACCGTCGTCCACGCCCGCGTCTGCCAGCTCAACAACGCCGGCATCGAGGGGCCCTTCAGCAGCCCCGGCAGCGCCATCGTGGTCCTCGACCCCGCCGCCGACGACGACGGCGACGGGATCGACAACGGCGCCGAGGACGTCGCCGGCACCAACCCGTTCGACCGCGCCTCCGGCCTCAGGATCCAGGCGATCACCTGGCAGGGCCCCGGCACGACCGTCACCGTCCCCACCGTGCCCGGCCGCTACTATCAGCTGGAGGCCGGCGGCGACCTGTCTTCGTGGACGGTCCTCCACGCCAACTTCCTCGCCGACGCCGCAAGCCATGACTTCCCCGACCCCGACGCCGGCGCCGCCGAGCGCAGGTTCTACCGCGTCCGCGTCAGCCGCGGCCCGCTGTGACCCGCCTTCTCCCCCACCTCACCCACGCGGCCGCATCCTCCTCCCGTAGCGGAAGTGGTCCTTGTCCGTCGTAGCCCGGCTTGCCGGCCATAGCGCGAAGCGCGACGGCCGGAGGGCGAAGACGGGCCTGTCCGTCGTAGCCCGCAGGGCGAAGACGGAACACTTCCGGCTGGGCGAGGCCCGTCCCGCCCCGCCGGCCGCCCCGCGCGAACCAACTTCTCCCCACCCGCGTTGTCACCAACGCGGCCACGGGTTCCGCGAACCGGCTCCTCCCCACCCGCGTTGTCACCAACGCGGCCACGGGTTCCGCGAACCGGCTCCTCCCCAACCCGGGCCCGCCACAATCCTTGTCGCGGCCGCGACGAGGATTGTGGTGTGGGCGGGCGGCGGGCTAACGGATGAAGTCGTTGAGGAGGTTCTCGAGCATCTCCTGGCGGCCGGAGGGGAGGGTGGGCTCGGGGGAGGCGAGGGCGTGGGCGGCGAGGGAGGCGAGGGTGGCGGTGCCGGCCTCGACGGCGGCGCCGATGCCGCTGTCCCACGAGGCGTAGCGTTGGGCGACGAAGTCGGCGAGGCGGCCGTCGGCGCGGATGGCGGCGGCGATCTTGAGGCCGCGGGCGAAGGCGTCCATGCCGCCGATGTGGGCGTGGAAGAGGTCGACCGGCTCGTGGGACTCGCGGCGGCGCTTGGCGTCGAAGTTGAGGCCGCCGGTGGTGAAGCCGCCCATTTCGAGCAGCTTGAGCATGATCTGGGTGGTCAGATAGAGGTCGGTGGGGAATTGGTCGGTGTCCCAGCCGAGCAGCGTGTCGCCGCGGTTGGCGTCGACCGAGCCGAGGGCGCCGGCGGCGATGGCGACGGCCATCTCGTGCTCCATCGTGTGGCCGGCGAGGGTGGCGTGGTTGGTCTCGAGGTTGAGCTTGAAGTCGCCCAGCAGGTCGTGCTCGCGCAGGAAGTTGAGGCAGGCCGCGGCGTCGGAGTCGTACTGGTGGGTGGCGGGCTCGCGGGGCTTGGGTTCGATGTAGAACTGGCCGGTGAAGCCGATCTGCTTCTTGTAGTCGACGGCGAGGTGGAGGAGGGCGGCGAGGTGGTCGAGCTCGCGCTTGAGGTTGGTGTTGATCAGGCTGGCGTAGCCTTCGCGTCCGCCCCAGAAGACATAGCCGGCGCCGTCGAGCGCGTGGGTGGCGTCGATGGCGGCCTTGACCTGGGCGGCGGCGTAGGCGAAGGCGTCGGCCGAGGGGGAGGTGCCGGCGCCGTGGGCGTAGCGGGGGTGGGAGAACAGGCAGGCGGTGCCCCAGAGCAGCTTCTTGCCGGTGGCCTGCTGGAGGTCCTTGAGGTGCCCGGTCATGGCGGCGAGCAGCTCGTTGGACTGCGCGAGGTCGTGCATCTCGGGCGCGACGTCGCGGTCGTGGAAGCAGTAGAAGTCGATGCCGATCTTCCCGAGGAACTCGAAGAACACGTCGGCGCGGCGGCGGGCGTTGGCGAGCGAGTCGGAGGCGTCGTCCCAGGGCATCAGGGCGGTGCCGACGCCGAACGGGTCGCCGAGGGCGTTGCGCATGCAGTGCCAGTAGGCGGCGGCGAAGCGCAGGTGGTCGCGCATCGGCTTGCCTTCGACCGGTTCATCCGGCTGGTAGTAACGGAACGCGAGGGGGTTGCGGGTGTCGGGGCCCTCGAACTGGATCTTGGGGACGTCGGGGAAGTAGGCCATGGCGAAAAGATGCACGGGGGGCGGCGAAGATGGCGATCAAAAAACGGGCTCTTCGTCAGTATCGCTGGAGAGGGCGCGGCGCACGCCAGGCAACCGCAGAGGGAGCAGAGGGCGCTGAGAGCGCAGAGGAAGACAGGAGATTGGGTGGAAACCGCCGGAGATGCCGAACGCGGCCGGGGACTCCGGCTGTCCGGACCTGGCATTCCGTTCCAAGCTCTGCGCTCTCTGCGGTCCTCCGCGCCCTCTGCGGTCAATGGGCAACCGCCGCCAATCACCCACGCCCATCCCCAGCAATCCTGTCGAAGAACCAAAAAACGCCCGGCGGGCGGGGATCGGGCCTTGTCGGGGTGGTGGGGTGCGGCCATGCTGGCGGGGACGACCGACCGACCCGCATGAACACCGCGCCCTCCGCCGCCGCCCCGGGATTGCAGACCCTGCCCTCCGACGACCTGCGCGCGAGCTTGTGGCGGTTTGCCGGGCGCTACGAGCTGGCGATGCTGGTGCAGGCCACGCGGGCGGTGGCGCGCGGGCCGGTGGCGCGGCTGGTGGCGGCCGGGGGGCGCAACAGCCACGAGTGGACGGCGGAGAAGGCGGCGTTGTTGCCGGTGTTTGACGAGAGCGGGATCACGGCGGCGTTCCTCGACCCGGAGCACGGCGGGTTCATCGCCGGGCCCAAGAACCTCGCGCTGGCGCTGGTCGCGTTCGAGCTGTCGTGGGTGGACGCCGGCGCCGCGACCTGCAGCCTGGCCGGCAACCTCGGGCTCGCGCCGATCCACGAGCGCGGGACCGCCGCCCAGAAGGCGCGCTACCTCGCCGCCGCCGCGCCGCCGCAGCCCGGCGAGCAGCGGTTGCCGGTGCGCGCCGCGTTCGCGCTCACCGAGCCGATCCCGTTCGCGGGGGTCGAGACAGGGTTGTTAGGGGGGCGGCTGCGGGTGGCCGAGTGGCCGGACGGGGGCGAGCCGGTGCTGCAGGTCGAGAAGCGCGGGCGCTTCATCACCAACATGGGGTTTGCGAACGTGGTCACGGCGGCGGTCGAGAGCGCCGACGAGCGGATCAAGGGCAGCTGCATCGTGATCCTCGAGGAGGACGACCCCGGGGGATTCGACCGCGGGGTGCCGACCCGCAAGCTGGTGCACCAGCTCTCCTCGACCCGCGACCCGGTGATCAGCCAGCGGGTGCCGGCCAGCCGGATCGTCGGCGGCTACACGGTGCGGGACGGGGTGATCGTGCCCAACCACAGCCACGGCGAGGTGATCGAGGCGGTGTTCCGGCGCACCCGGGTGACGGTCGGGCTGATGACCGCCGCCAAGCTGCTCTCGGCGGTCGAGCCGGTGATCCGCTACCAGCGGCACCGGTTCCGGGGCGGCGACGCCGGCGAGCCCGGCTCGCCGCGCCACGACCTCGGGCTGCAGACCAAGCAGGACGCACTGCACCGGCTGGTCGACGTGTGGGCCACCGGCGAGGCGGGCGCGGCGCTCGGGTTCGAGGCGGCGCGCCTGTTCGACGCGCTCGACGCGCTCGAGCGCGAGAAGGACGCGCAGTTCGCGGCGCGCGGGCTGGCCGGGCGCGCGGCGTTCAAGGAGCTGGCTCGCGTGCAGCAGGAGGCGGTTGGGCTGTTAGAGAAGGCGCCGCCGGCGGCGACCGCGGCGGAGGCGGCGGAGGCGGCGCTGCCGGACTGCGGGGTGCTCGAGCGGTTTGCGCTGCTGGACGCGCAGGCGAACGTGTTGTGCCCGGCGTGCAAGCTGTGGAACACGGGCCACGGGGCCAACGTGATGCGCGAGGCGGTGAGCCTGATGGGGGGCTACGGGGTGACCGAGGACTGCCCGGGGTTCCTCGCCCAGAAGTGGATGGACGCGCAGCTGGAGGCGACCTACGAGGGGCCGGAGGCGGTGCAGCGCCGGCAGCTCTCGGTGACGATGGCCAACCCGGCGTTCCTGGCCCAGTTTGAGCGCTGGGCGGGCGCGCTGCGGGTGGTGGCGGCCGCGCACCCGGCGACCGGCGCGTGCACGGTGGCGACCGCGATGGCGCTGTGGCTGTGGACGGTGCGCCACCTGCAGGGGGCCCGCGACGGGCACGGGCAGAAGCTCTATCAGACGAACCGGCAGGGGGTGACGTTCCCGCTGGCCGACGCGCTGTGCTGGCTGCTGGCGGCGCGCCAGCAGGTCCTGGACGTGGTGCGGGTGGTGGAATCCGGCGGCGACGGCAACCCGGCGCTGGCCGAGGAACTCGCGGGCACGGCGCCGTTTCTGGCCGACCTCGCGCGGGTGCAGGCGGCGCGGGCGGCCGGCGAGGTGGCGCGCACGTGCGCCGAGCTGGTGTTCGGCTACCGGAGCCACCCGGAATGGAGCGAGGAGGCGTGCGCGGCATGCTACGGGGCCGACGACCTCGACGCGCTCGAGGGGGTGATGCCGGGGATCGCGAGCGCGGCGCGGGGCGCGGCGGACGTGATCGAGGCCGGGCGGGCGCACCCGGACAAGGCGGGCCCGTGCCCGGACAGCGGGGCGCTGGAGGGGTTCCGGCGGCTGCGCGCGCGGCTCGACGGCTGCCTGGCCGGGGCCGGCCTGGCCAAGGACCGCGCCGCGGCCGCGCTGGCCAAGGTGATGATCCCGGAGGCACTGGACTATCCGGGGTAGGGGAGGATGGTCAGCGGGCAGCGGGCAGCAGTCATTAGTCATTGGTCATTGGGCATTGGGCATTGGGAAGAGTGGGGGATCCTGCAACCAAACGCTGACGATTCATGGAGCGGCCGCAAATGGAGGCAGACATCGTGTGCGTCGGGTTCGGGCCGGCGGCGGGAGGGTTTCTAACGACATTGGGGCGGGTGCTGGCGGGCGCCGACGGGACGCCGGCGCTGGAGAGCCGGGTGCTGCCGGGGCTGCCGCTGCAGGTGCTGTGCTACGAGCGTGCGGACGACATCGGCTTCGGGGTTTCCGGGGTGGTGACCGCGGGGCGGGCGCTGCGCGCGAGCTTCCCCGGCTTCGACCCGGCGCGGGTGCCGATGGCGGCGGAGGTCTCCGGCGAGCGCACGGTCTATCTGCTGGACCCGGTTGGCGCGAGCCGCCGGCCGTGGCCGATGCGCGCGGCCGACGGGGTGCTGCGCGCGCTGCGCGGCGTGCTGCCGTGGTTCCGGCACGAGGCGCTCGAGCTGCCGTGGGCGCCGGCGTTCCTGCACAAGCGGGGCGGGCTGGTGATGTCGATCGGGCAGTTCAGCCAGTGGGTGGGCCAGCAGGTGATGGCGGCTGGGGTGCAGGTGTGGCCCGGCAGCCCGGTGGCGCGGGCGGTGGTCGAGGGTGGGGCGGTGGTGGGGGTGCAGCTGTGCGACCAGGGGGTGGGCAGGAACGGCGAGCCGGGCCCCGGGTTCATGCCCGGGGTGGAGGTGCGGGCGCCGCTGACGGTGGTGGCGGACGGCCCGGTGGGGGCGGTTGGGCGGCAGCTCGACGAAGAGTTCGGGATGCCGGAGGGTCACCACGCGCGCGACTGGGCGCTGGGGATGAAGTTCGTCGTCGACCTGCCGGAGGGCTGTGAGCTGGCGACGGGCACGGTGCTGCACACGTTCGGTTTCCCGGAGCCGGAGATCTTCGGTTTCCTCTACGTGCACCCGGAACGGGTTGCGTCGCTGGGGATCTTCGTGCCCTCGTGGTTCGACAACCCGGTGCGCACCGCCTACCGCTATCTCCAACACTGGATGCTGCACCCCTACCTGTGGCGCCACCTCAAGGGCGGGCGGCTGCGCTCGTGGGGCGCCAAGAGCCTGCAGGAAAGCGGCATCCGTGGCGAGCCACTGCTCGCCGGCGACGGGTTCGCACGGATCGGCGAGGGCAGCGGGGCGACCAACGTGCTGCTCAACTCAGGGCTCGACGAGGCATGGGCGACCGGCGTGCAGCTGGCTGAGGCGGTGATCGAGCTGGCGCGCGCCGGCAAGCCGTTCGACCGCGCCAACCTCGAGGCCGCCTACGTCCGGCGCCGGCGCGCCAGTTGGGTCGAACGCGAGGCGCGGGTGGCCAGGCGGGCGCGCGACGGCTTCCAGCGCGGCATCATCCCCGGGATGATCGGCATGCTGCTCGCCGGGCTGACCAACGGGAGGCTCGCGCTCCCCGGCCGGGCGCGGCCGCCGCACGCGCGCGTCGGCCCGGTCGAGGACTACTTCCGCGGCCGCATCCCCGCCGACGAGGTCGCCCGCCTGCGCGGCGAGTGCCTCGCCCGTGGGACCGCCCTCCACGACGCGCTGATGACCCGCGCCGGCTGGCCCGCCGTCCCGCTCGACGGCGGGCTGCTGGTGTCCCACCAGGACGCGTTGCTGTTAGGCGGCAAGGTGCAGGCGGCGGAGGGGTTTGCCGACCACGTCGCGTTCGTGCTGCCGGCCGAGTGCGAGGCGTGCGGCAGCCGGATCTGCGTCGAGATGTGCTCGGGCGAGGCGATCCGGCCGGGGCCGGGCGGACGGCCGCTGTTCGAGCGCGAGAAGTGCATCCATTGCGGCGCCTGCCTGTGGAACTGCGAGAAGGCCCACCCGGACAACCCCGAGCGCTCGCGCGTCGAGTTCACCGCCGGCGCCGGCGGGCTCCACTCGGCCGAGAACTGACTTGGCGCCCCCCCCCCAGGGCGGCATGTCCGGCTGAGCCGCAATCGGCACTTGCGCCCACGGCGGTTTCTGGTAAGATCATTTTACCATGACGACCAAGTTGTCGAGCAAGGGGCAGGTGGTGTTGCCGGGGCCGATCCGGCGGCGGCTGGGGCTCGAGGCCGGCGCGGTGCTGGAGGTCCGGCTCGATGGGGACCGGGTGATCCTGACGCGCGACCGGCCGCGGCCGGCGCGGGCCCGGATCAAGACCGACCCGGCGACCGGGCTGCCGGTCCTCTCGGTGGCCAAGGCGGCGGCGCCGCTGACCAGCGCGCAGGTCGCGGACCTGTTGGCCGAGTTCCCGTGAAGCGCCGGCCATGATCCACCTGCTTGACGTGAACGTGCTGCTGGCGCTCGGCTTCGACGCCCACGAACACCACGGGCGGGTGGCGGCGTGGGTAGCCAGCCTGCCTGCCGGCGACGAACTCGCCACCTGCCCGATCACCGAACTCGGGTTCGTGCGCGTGCTCCGCCAGGCGGCTGCCTATCAAGTCACGATCGCGGACGCGAAGGAACTGCTGCGGCGGCTCAAGGCCAGCCGCTCGCGGCGCTGCATCCTGCTGCCGGACCACCACGGCGCCGCCCGCTTGCCGGGATGGGTCAAGACCGCCCGCCAGACCACCGACGGCCACCTGCTGGTCCTGGCGAGGGCCCACGGCGCGGATTTGGTCACGCTCGACCGCGGGATCCCCGGCGCACGGGTGCTGCCCGCGGCGCAGCCCTGATCCACGGTGGTCCGGGTCAATCAGCCCCGCATGGTCGCACCCAGATGTTGCGGTAGCGGACGGCGTTGCCGTGGTCCTGGAAGTGGAAGTGGCCCTTGCGGGCGTCGTTGTTGAGTTCGCAGTCGTCGTGGACCTTGATGCCGTTGTGGAGCATGGTCACGCGCGGCTTGCCGGCGGGCTGGCCGTCGCGCAGGGCGACGCGGTACTCGATGTCGTAGGTCTGCCAGGTGCCGGGCGGGTTGGCGGCGAGGGTGAACTGGTTCTCGGCCTGGTTCTCGATGCTGTCGATCTTCTCCATGCAGTGGGGGTCGTGGTAGTGGTAGAAGCCGCCGGCGCAGCCGCCGACGTAGGTGCACTCGCCGAACGAGTCGAGCACCTGGATTTCCTCGCCGTTGGGCAGGTAGCAGCCGCTGTTGCCGCGGCCCTGGCTGTGATCCTTGGGCTGGAGCGGGGTCATGAACTCGACGTGCAGGTCGAAGCTGCCCGCGAACTCGTCGGCCGAGTTCATGCCGCCCTGCGGGACCTGGATCGAGCCGTCCTTGTCGACGCCGATCACGCGGTCGGCGATCCGCCGCGGCCGGCCGACGTTCCAGCCGGGTGGCAGCGGCCGGTCGGGGGTGGGCCATGCCGCGGGCTCGTTCTCGGCGACCGCGCGCAGCGGCACCTCCCACACCGGCCACCCGTGCCGGCTCATGTCGCCGAGGTACCAGTCCGACCCGTTGGCGCGCACCATGCGCGCGACGCCGTCGGGTCCTAACAGCACCGTGGCGCCGGCGGGCGGGGTGGCGCCGAGGGTGGGCGAGGGGCGCTCGGTCTTGCGCACCTCGAAGGTGCAGCCGGGGCCGCACTCGCCCTTGATCGCGCCGTCGGCCCACGTGCCGTGCCACTGCGCGGCGCCGGCGGCGCCGGTCACGACGACGTCGTCGCCGCGGGTGGCGGCGGCCAGCTCGGCGCGGGTGACGGCCTCGCCCTGGCCGCGGCGGACGAGCACGCGGTAGTTGCCGTCGCCCTGGGCGACGACGCGGACTTCGAGCGGGGTGGGGCCGGCGGCGTCGGTGGCGCGGCCCTGATAGAGCCCCTGCACGTCGATCTCGGCCGGGGGTGCGGCGAGCGCGGCGGCGGCGAGCAGCGGGAGTGCGGCGGCGAGGGGGAGGAGGTTCGGTTGCATGGCAGGGCAGGGGTGTGGGTGGTGGCGCGGGGCCGGTGGCGATGATAGGCGGGGCGCCGGGGGGCGTCAACCGCGCGGGCGGGCGGTGGGTTTGCGCTTTCCGCGGCGCGGGAATCGGCCACACTGGGGGTGTGAGCAGCGGCTACCAGGTGATCGTGTGCGGCAGCGTGGTTCCGGACCCGCTGCAGGCGTTGGAACCGGTCGCGGGCGCGGCGGGGCCGGCGTTGAAGAACGAGATGATGCTGCCGGCGTGGCTGGACCCGTGGGCGGGGCACGCGTTGTATGAGGCGGCGGCGCTGGCGGCGGAGGTGCCGGGGACCACGGTGCGGCTGGTCGCGCTGGGGCCCAAGGCGAAGCTGCAGCAGGTGATGATGACGGTGGCGCAGAAGGTCCCGTTCGAGTTGATCGCGGTGGACGGGCCGGCCGGTGGGTTTGCGGATGCGGCGGAGACGGCGGCGGTGCTGGCGGACGCGATCCGGGCGCTGCCGACGCTCGACTTCGGGCGGCTGCTGGTGTTCGGCGGCTGGGAGAGCGCGGCGCGCGGGGCGGGCGTGACGCTGCAGCTCGTCGGCGAGCGGCTCGGGATCGGCGAGCAGTTCCAGGGGGTGGACGAGCTGCGGGTCGGGCCCGACGGCACGCTGCGGATCCTCGAGCGGATCGAGGGCGGCCGCCACCAGGTCAGCGAGTGCGACGGGCCGCCGGCGGTGCTCGGCTGGGCGACCGGCCGGCGCCCCGAGCCGCGCAACAACCCGCAGGTCGGCATGGCCAACATGCGGGTGATCATGCCCGCGCTGCAGCAGGCGAAGCCGGCGGCGGTCGGCTCCGGGGGGGTCGAGTGGCTGTCGGTGGCGCTGCCCAGGCAGGCGCGCCAGACGCGGGTGGTCGAGGGGATGGCGCCGGCCGAGGTGGCGCGCGAGCTGGCGGCGTGGCTCACGGGGGCGGGGGACTAACAGCACAATCACCATGGAGACGATCCTGTTTCTGGTTCATGCCGAGGCCGCCGGCGCGCCGTTGCGCCGGCACGCGCGGGAGGCGCTGGCGGCGGCGCGGCAACTGGCCGCCGACGTCGGTGGCCGGCTGGTCGTCGGGCTGGTCGGCGGCGACGTCGGGGCGCTCGCCGGGCAGGTCGGCGGCTGCGGCGCGGAGCGGGTGCTGGGGGTCGAGGGCCCCCAGTTCGAGGCGGCGCGCTACGCCAGCGACGCGGCGGCGGCCGAGGCGCTGTGCCGGGCGGCGGGGGCGACACTGGTGGTGCTGGCGGCCACCTCGCGCTGGAGCCGGGTGGCGGCCGGGGTGGCGCACCGGCTGGGCGGGGGGATTGACACCCACGTCACGCGGATCGAGGCGGGCGGGGGCGCGCCGGCGGTGACGCGCTGGGTCTATCGGCAGCGGATCGAGACGGTGCTGCGGCGGGACCGGCGGCCGTGGGTGCTGACGGTCGAGGCGGGGATCGCGCCGGAGTGGCAGGGTGGCGGGGGCGGGCCGGCGCCGGAGCTGTTGGAGGTGAAGCTGGCGGAGCCGCGCTCGCGGGTCGTCGGGACCGAGGCGCCGGCGGGCGACCAGCAGACGATCCGGCCGGATGCCGGGTTGTTGTTCGTGGCCGGGGCGGGGTGGACGAAGAAGCAGCCGGACGGGGCGGTGAAGGCGGCGGAGGCCGAGCGCCTGATCCTCGAGTTCCTGGCCAAGGCGCGGGCCTCGCTGGGAAGCACCAAGTCGCTGGTCGACATGGGCGGCGAGGGGCAGGCGGTGCTGCCGTTCCTCAGCCACCTCAACCAGGTCGGGCAGACCGGCTCGACCCCGCGGCACCCGAAGGGGCTGGCCACCTGCTGCCACGGCGAGGAGCCGCACACGGTGGGCTGGCGCTTCGTCAAGGAGCGGCGGGCGATCAGCCTCGATGCCAACTGCGGCTGGGCGCGCGGCAAGGCCGACGTCCTCTACGTGGCCGACGCGTTCGACGTGATGCGCGAGCTGAACGCGCTGCTGTGACCGGCGGGGAAGCGGCCGGCGCGGATGCCACCGGCCAATGGCGCCGCGGGTGGCGGGGTGAGCCGTGGCGGCGCGCCGCGGGGGGATGAAGATGGGATGAAGATTCCTTGCTCCGGGCGGCGTCCGCGGCTAGGGCTTGGTCCATGCGTTGGGAGGGGCGAAGGGAAAGCAGGAACGTCGAGGACCGCCGGGGCGTCGGCAGGCGGCCGGTGGCGCTGGCGGGCGGGCTGGGGACCCTGGTGCTGGTGGCGGTGCTGGCGCTGATGGGCGTCAACCCGATGAAGCTGCTCGAGAGCGGGGTGCTCGGCGGCGGGGACGCCGGCGGCGAGGTGGTGGCGGTGTCGCCCGAGGAAGACCGGCTCAAGCAGTTCGTGGCGGTGGTGCTGGCGGACATCGAGGAAGTCTGGCACGACGAGTTCCAGCGCCTGGGGATGACCTACGAGGAGCCGAAGCTGGTGGTGTTCACCGGCCAGGTCCAGAGCGGCTGCGGGTTCGCCGCCGCGCAGGTCGGGCCGTTCTACTGCCCGGCCGACCGCACCGTCTACATCGACCTCTCGTTCTTCCGCCAGATGAAGGAGCAGTTCGGCGCGCCCGGGGACTTCGCCCAGGCCTACGTGATCGCCCACGAGGTGGGACACCACGTGCAGAATCTGTTAGGGATCTCGGACCAGGTGCAGGGGGCGCGCGGGCGGGTGAGCGAGGCCGAGCACAACCGGCTGATGGTGATGCTGGAGCTGCAGGCGGACTTCTTCGCGGGTTACTGGGCGCAGCGGGGGCAGGAGAAGTTCAAGTTCCTGGAGCCCGGGGACGTGGAGGAGGCGCTGGGCGCGGCGAACGCGATCGGGGACGACACGCTGCAGCAGCAGGCGCAGGGTTACGTGGTGCCGGACTCGTTCACGCACGGCACCTCGGAGCAGCGGGCGAGGTGGTTTGCCAAGGGGCTGCGCGCGAAGGGCATCAAGGAGGGCGACACGTTCAACGCGCGGGAGTTGTAGGCGGTGGCGTCACCCGGGGGTGAAGCGCAGGTGGAGGCCGCGCGGTTGCCAGTAGCGGGCGAGCGCCTGTTGGAGTGCGGGCAGGGCGGCGGCGTCGAGCCACTGGAGGCGTGGGCGGGGCGCCTCGAGCGCGGCGGCGAGGCGTGCGTGCAGGTCGGCGCGGCGGGATTCGCCGCCGTGGAGGTGGTAATGGAAGAGCAGCAGGGAGGTGGCGTAGGGGCGGTAGCGGTGTTCGGGCGGCAGGCGGGAGACGAGCTTGAGCCAGGCGGGGCCGGAGAGCCCGGCGAGGGCGAGGGGGGGCGTCAGTTGGACGGTGGGGTCGTCGGCGCGGTAGCGTTGCCTGAGGTGGATGCGGATGGCGGCGTCGACGTCGCGGAAGGAGAAGCGGCCGTCGGCCTGATGGAGGCAGGCGAGGTATTCGCAGGCGCCTTCGGCGAACCACTGTGGGGTGCGGCCGAGGTAGCGGTGCATGCACAGGTGGGTGAGTTCGTGGACCAGCAGGTCCTGGTCGGGGGCGGGTGCGAGGCGGCCGGCGCGGGCCTGCGGGGGCTGGAGCAGCAGGCTGCGGCGGACGAGCAGGCGGGCGGTGCGGCTGTCGTAGAACCCGGAGCTGCCATCCCTGCCGGCGGCCTCCTCGTAGGGGGCGTCGGCGAGCACCTCGATCAGCGGCGGGGCGGCGTCGGGGGGCGCCAGCAACGGCAGCGGCAGGCGGGCGAGCGCGAGCGGGACGGTGTCGACCACCTGTGAGAAGCGTTCGACGTCGGCGCGCTTGAGCGGGGCGTCGCTGGCGATCACGAAGCGGCGGGTCTGGAACATGTGGGGGTGCCTGCCGGCGGGCAGCACGCGGACCTCGGCCGGTGCCGGGAGCAGGTCCTCCGGCTGCGCCGGGGCGGCGAGCGGGAACAGGGCCGTGGCGGCGGCGAGCAGTGCGCGCACACCGGGATGGTGGCGCGGAACCGGTGCGGCGCCAGCGCGGAGTGCGGCCGTCAGCGGCACCCGCGCCGCGAATGTGGCCGGCAGGATGCTTGGTCCTTGCGGATCGGCGGGGGGATGATACGCAGAGTCAGTGAACAAGCGCGCACTGTGCCTTGTGGTCGACGGCTTCGAGGAGATCGAGGCGATCACGGCGGTGGACCTGTTGCGGCGCGCGGGGGTCGACGTGGTAACGGCGACGCTGGGCGAGACGACGCGGGTGTGCGGGCGCTGCGGAGTGATGATCGAGGCGGAGGCGCGGCTGGCCGATGTGGATGCCGGGCCGTTCGATGCGCTGGTGATCCCGGGCGGGCCGGGGGTGGCGGTGCTGCGCGCCGACGGGCGGGCGGCCGCTCTAGCAGCCTCGTTCGCGGGCGCGGGCAAGGTGGTGGGGGCGATCTGCGCGGCGCCGCTGGTGCTCAAGGACGCCGGGCTGCTGGGCGGGCGGCGGTTCACGGCGCACTTCTCGACGGCGGGCGAACTGCCGGGCGCGCTGGCCGCCGAGCCGGTGGTGGTGGACGGCGAGGTGATCACCTCGCGGGGGGCGGGCACGGCGCTGGCCTTCGGGCTGGCGCTGGCGGAACGCCTGTGCGGCGCCGCGCGCGCCGATGAGATCGCGCGGTCGATCATGCAATGAGCGCCGGGTGGCCGGCGATGGCGGCGGTGGCGTGGCGCCGGCGCGGTCCGGCCTGACGCAAGCGGGCGCGCCCCCCGTGGGAGGCGCGCCCGCCGGATGCGGCAAGAACGCGGGTCCTCAGAGCGAGCCCTTCAGTTGGGCGAAGCGCTTCTGCAGCGCCTTCAGCCCGTCCTGCGCCTTGGTGATCTGGTCGTGCAGGTCGGCGAGCGTGCGCAGCTTGCCGGAGAAGCCGGTGGCAGCCGGGGCAACCTTCTTCGCCGGGCGCCCGCGCTTGGCGCCGCGACGCTTGGCAGGCTTGGCGGGCTTGGCGGCGGGGGCGGCGGCCGCTCTAGCAGCCTTCTTGGCGGCGGCCTTGCGGGGGCGCCTGCCGGCGGTCTTCCTGGCCTTCTTCGGGGCCTTCTTGGCGGCCTTCTTGGCAGCCTTCTTGGCGGCCTTCTTGGCGGCCTTCGGGGCGGCGAGTGCGGCGGGGGCCGGGGTTGTGGCTGCTGCGGCGGCGGGGCGTTTCTTGGCTGCCTTGAGCCAGCCGGAGATGGTCAGGGCGGCGACGCCGTACTTGTCGGCGGCGGCCTTTTGCCCGCCGCGTTTCTGTTTGCGGTTTACCTCGGCGACGTAGGCGAGGATCTCCTGTTTTTCGGCGGCGCTGTAGCGCTTGCCCTTGTTGGTGTTCCTGGCTCCATTGTTCATGGCGGGGGGAGCATAACGTGGCAGCACCCGAAATGTCACATCCAAAGTTATGTTTTTATTCCGGTGGTCGGGATGGTGACGGCGCGCGAGGAGTGAAGGCAGGCGGGAGATTGGGGGAGGAGTCTTGCGGGGGGCGCGGGGTGATGCGGGATCGGCGAGGCGGATCACGGCGATCGCGTGCGGGCTGGCGAGCGTGCGCAGGCGGGCGACGAACCGGCGGCAGTGGGACGCGGGCGGGGCAGTCGTGCCGGGCGGCGGGCATTGGACGAGGTGGGTGCCGGCGAGCGCGGGGTGGCGGGCGACGGCAGCGGCGGGATTGCCGCGGATCATCACCGCGGGCGTCCAGCCGGCGTGCTGCAGGCGGGCGAGGATGGCGGGTGCGGCGGAGCGTGCGAGGGCTGCCAGGGTGCGCGGCGGGGTGGCGTCGATGACGGCGAAGCGCAGGCCGGAGCGTGCCGGGGGCCTGATGACGACCGCGGTGCGTGGGGCGACGAGCGAGAACAACTCCGCGACGCCGGCATTGCTCATGCGGATGCAGCCCATGCTGGCGGGGCTGCCGAGGAGGTCCTCGCGGTTGGTGCCGTGGATGTAGATGCAGCGGCCGAGCGAGTTTGCATTCCACGGCTCAAGCCCGCGCAGGCGCAGGATGCGGGTGAGGATCAGGTCTTCATCGGTGGGAGTGGCGGGCGACCAGAGGCCGGCAGGCCGGCGGCCCTTGAAGATGGTTCCGGCCGGGCACCCGGCGCCGATCATGGCGGCGATCTCGAAGCGCCCGGTCGGGGTGCGATAACTGCCCGGCGTGAACCCGATGCCGCGCGCCGATGAAGAGACCGGGAACGAGCGGAGGACGCGGCTGCCGCGGGCCACGACCAGGCGCTGGCGCTCGATCGAGATGTCGATGCGGAGCGTGGGGTTCATGGCGGCGGCGGGGCGGCCGCGGGGTGTGCGGGCGGCGGTTCAGCGCGCCCAGCGGCCGACGATTCCCGGCAGCCGGCCCTGGCCGACGACGACGTAGTCGGTGCTGCCGATGGCGCCCTCGAGGGGCACGCCGACCCTGCGGCGCCAGACCTTGGACATGCTTTCGGCGGTGTGGCAGCCCCAGCTCTTGCAGTAGGCGTTGCGGGCGAAGACGGAGCCGCGGATGTGGCCGAGGTCGCGCTCGTGGACCCATGCGGTGCAGGCGGCCATGATCACGTTGCTGTAGTCGAGCATGAAGCAGTAGCGGTTCGAGTGGCCGAAGTAGTCGAAGGTGACGACCGACCGCTGGGGGCGGGAGTTGATCGCCTGGATGAGGCCGTTGCCGGAGTCGATCCAGACCAGGGATGCGTTGTGCTTGCGGGCGAGGTCGGAGATCCAGGTGACGTATGGCTTGCCGTCTTCGGCGCCGCGGGCCCGGTAGCCGGGGCGGTAGACGATCCAGACGATGCGGGCGGAGGGCCCGTAGGCGCGCCGCAGCTCGATCATGCGCAGGGTGGACGCGCGGACGAAGTTGGCCCACCAGTTGTCGTGGCGGTCGCGCGGCACGCGCAGGTTCTCCCAGCGGCGCAGCGACGGCCCGCCGGTGACGACGAGGTGCTCGGCGGCCTGCGCGGGCACGCAGGCGAGGGCTGCGGCGAGGGCGAGAACGTGGAGGAACCTGCGAGACATGGTTGGAGGGTGGGCGAGCGGGCGGTGGCTTGTCGAGCCCCGGGTGGCGGGGGCCGGGCTCAGCGGCAGGCGTCGGCGAGGCGCTCGAGGGCGGCGAGCAGGCGGCTGCGCGGGCAGCCGAAGTTGAGGCGGAAGTGGCTGGACTGGCCGAACGCTGCGCCCTCGGAGAGGAACAGCCCGGCGTGGTGCTCGAAGTGGCGCGACGGGTGATCGTGGCCGAGGGCGGTGGCGTCGATCCACGCGAGGTAGGTGGCGGCGCCCGGTTGGTAGCGGAGCGCCGGGGTGTGCTCGGCGAGGAAGGCGGCGAGCGCGGCGCGGTTGGCGCGGAGGTAGTCGAGCACGGCGAGCCGCCACGGTTCGCCGTGGCGGTAGGCGGCCTCGGCGGCGTGGCAGGCGAGCGCGTTGATCTCGGGCAGGGTGTGACCGCGGGCGGCGGTGAAACGGCGGCGCAGCCCTTCGTCGGGGATCACGGCGAAGGCGTAGCCGAGGCCCGGGATGTTCCACGTCTTGCTCGGCGAGAGCAGCACCACGAGGCGGTCGTGGAACTGGCCGGGCAGGCGCAGCGCGGACACGAACGGCTCGGCGCCCTCGTCGAGCACCAGGCCGCAGTGGATCTCGTCGGAGACGAGCACCAGGTTGTGGCGCCGGCAGAAGTCGGCCAGGCGCCCGACCTCGGCGGGGGTGAAGACTCGGCCTAACGGGTTCTGCGGGTGGCACAGCAGGAACACGCGGGTGTCCGGCCGCACGGTGCGTTCGAGCGCCTCCCAGTCGAAGGTCCAGCGGCCCGCCTCGTCGCGGACGTGGGGGACGGTGAGCAGCGCGAGGCCGCCGTCCTGGTGGACGCCGAGGAACGGCGGATAGACCGGGGTGCAGGTGAGGATCGAGTCGCCGGGCCTGGCGAACGCGCGGCCGGCGAGGGACAGGGCGGGCACCAGCCCGTTGAGGTGGACGAGCCACGCGGCGTCGGCATGGACGCCGAGCCCGTGGTGGAGGTATGCGAGCAGCGCCTCGACGAGCGCGGGGTGCGGCTGGGCGTAACCGAAGATGCCGTGGTCGACGCGGCGGCGGAGCGCCTCGAGGATCTCCGGCGCGACGACGAAGTCCATGTCGGCGATCCAGAACGGCTCGAGGTCGGGCCGGCGGTCATACTTGATGGACCCGGTGCCGCGGCGGTCGGGCGGGGAGTCGAAGTCGAACGTCACGCGGCGTGAGTAGGGCCGAAGGGCCTGCTTGGCAAGGGCATGGGAAGGAGACGGGCTGAAATGCCGGACCGCTGGAACGCCGAGATGAAGGGAAGATGAAGGGAACGCTGGAACCAAGGGATCAGGGACGGGTGAGGAGGGTGAGGTGGAGCCGGGCGGACCAAGGCAACCTGTTGACCTGAATTCGGAAATGAGAACCGGGGATTGCGGGGATTACGTTGATTCAGAATGAGTTGGCAAGCGTGATGCCCACACCCAACGGATGATCGGGAGCTTGTTCGCAACCCTGTGATCATCCTCGAAATCCTCGTAATCCCCGGTTCCTGTTCCCGTTTCCAAGGTTGACGATCCACCCCGGCCGCGCGCCTTGCCATTGCCGGCCGGCGGTGGCAGGATGCGGGCGAACCCGTGATGAAACCGGTGCATCTCCTGGCCCCGGTGCTGGCGCTGGCGGTGGCCGGCGGGTGGCTCGGCGTGCAGCGGGCGTCGATCACCACGGTGCGGACCGAGACGGCCGTGCTGCGGGAACGCATCGGCGACTGGCGCCGGGGCGCCGCGCCGGGCGGCGACGCTTCGTTGGCCGCGCGGGTTGCCCGCGGCAAGGAGGCGGCTGCCGGGGGCCCCGACTGGCGCCAGGTGGCGAACCGGCTGGCGGCGGCGGGCGGCGGCGGGCCGGACGACATGCGGGCGATGATGCGGCTGCAGAAGCAGCTGTTGGAGATGAGTGCCGAGCAGCTCGCCGCGGCGCTGGACGAGGTGGCGGCGCTCGAGCTGCCCGACAACGTCCGGCTGCAGCTCGAGGGCATGCTGGTCGGGCCGCTGGTCGAGAAGGACCCGCAGCTGGTGCTCGAGCGCTTCGGCGACCGGATCGGCGACGACCGCGGCGGCCTGGAGTGGCAGCTGGCCCAGGCGCTCCGGAAGCTGGCCGGCACCGACAGTGCCGCCGCGCTCCAGTGGCTCGACCGGCAGGTCGCGTCCGGGGTGTTCGAGAGCAAGTCGCTGGACGGCCGCAGCGGCACCCGCTGCCGCTTCGAGGCCGCACTGCTGGCCGCGTTGATCAAGGACGACCCGGCGGCCTGCGGCCGGCGCCTCGACGCGTTGCCCGCCGAGCAGCGCCGCGACGTGTTCCACCACGGGATGTTCTTCCCCGCCGAGCCGGGGTCGGAAGTGGCGCTCGCCGGCTTGATCCGCAACCACCTGCCGGAGAACGACCGCATCGGCGCCTTCTCCCCGACCACCAACGCGCTGGTCGGGCGCGGCGGCTATCAGCAGGTCGGCGAGTTCCTCGACCGCATCGATGCCAGCCCCGAGGAACGCCGCGGCATCGCCGCCGAGGCCGCCATGACCAGGCTCCAGACCGACCTGCGCGACAACCCGGCCAACCGCGCCGCCGTCGACCGCATGCGCGAATGGCTCGCCACCCAGGCGCCCGCCGCCGTCGACAGCATCACCGGCGAGGCGCTCGCCGGCCGCTGGGCCGACCGCGACCGCTTCGAGCAGGCGGTCCGCATGGTGACCGAGCTCCACGCCGAGGCGCCCGGCGACGACCTGCTCGTCTCGTTCCTCCAGAGCCCGCCGGCCCGCGTCCACGCCGACCTCGCACTGCCGCTGCTCGAGCGCCTCGCCGACGATGCGCGGCGAGAGGAGATCCGCAACCGGCTGCGGCCGCCCGGGGAGTGACCGCCCGCATGAAAACCTCGCTCGCCATCACCCTGCTCATCCTGTTGGGCGCCGCCCTCGCCGGCTGGCGCCAGCAGCACACGCTGTCGCTGCTGCGCGTGGAGCATCAGCGGCTGGTCGCCGAGGCCGCGGCGCTCGGGATCCCGGCCGGCGCGGCCGACGCGGCGGCCCATGCCGCCCCGGCCGCCAGGCGCCAACGCGCCGCCCGCGACGAGGAGGCGGCGCAGTTCGCCCGCGAGGCGGTGGAGTTCGCCCGCGACCTCAAGGCGCTGCAGGAGCGCGGCGGCGAGATGGATGCGGAGGCCAGGAAGCGGATCTTCGACCTGTTGGACCGGATGCTCGGCATGGACTCCGCCCAGCTCAAGGTCGTGATCGAGGCGATCCGCGTCGACCCCGGGCTGGACGACGAGATGCGCAGGAACCTCCTCGGGTTCGCGATCACGATGCTCGCCAACGACCACCCGCAGGCCGCGCTGGCGCTGTTCGACGAGTCGCGCGACATGCTGGGGGACTCCAACATCCGGCGCCACCTGATCCCCAACTGCCTGTCCCAGTGGGCGGCCAGGGACCCGCTGGCGGCGCTCGAGTGGCTGCGCCGGCATGGGCAGGGCGATCCCGAGCTGATGACCGACGAGGTGCGCCGCGGGCTGATCGGCGGCACCGCACGCCAGGACCCGGCACTGGCGTTCCGGCTGGTCGGCGAGCTCGAGGTCGCCGACGCCGCCGCCGCATGCCGCGACATCGCCGGCGCCGCCAGGTCGGCCGCCGAACGCACCGCGGTGCTCGCGGCGCTGCGGGCACAGCTCGCCGCCGCCCCCGGTCCCGGCAAGGCCCGCGAGCAGCGCGACGCGGTCCTCGGCACACTCGCCTCGCGGGTCGCCGGCGAGGGGTTCGCGCCGGCCACCGCGTGGCTGCAGGAGGCGGCGCTCGACGAGCAGGAAACCACCGCCTTCGCCTCCGGGTTGTCCCACTGGCAAACCCGCGGCGACACCGGCCGGTGGATCGACTGGCTGGGCGGCGCGCTGCCCGCGGGCGCCGCCGATGCCAAGGTCTCCGAACTGGTCTCCCAGTGGACCCACGCCGACTATCAGGCCGCCGGCGAGTGGCTCAACCAAACCGCCGCCGGCCCCGTCAAGTCCGCCGCAACCAAGGCCTACGCGCAGACGGTGGCCCCGTACGACGGCGCCACCGCCGCCCGTTGGGCCCTGAGCATGCCGGCCGGCGCCGGGCGCGACGAGGTCCTGCGCAACGTCCACGCCGCCTGGGCCGAGAAGGACCCCGCCGCCGCCGCCGCGTTCGCGCGCGAGCACGGGATCGCGGTGGAGTGAGCAACCCGCCCGCCCCCGGGGCGGCGCGCAGGCGCTGGACCAATCATCCTGGATTCGGGGATGAAAACCACGGATTGCGCGGATTGCACGGATGTTGAATGAGTTGCGATGGATGGCGGATTCATCCGGCAGGTGAACAGGCGAGGGGGAACCAAGCCGCTCCGAAATCCGCGTAAACCGCGAAATCCGTGGTCCGGCATTTTCCTTTCTAGGATCATCCGCCCCCGCGTGCCGCGCCGCGTGGCAACGCGCAAGCCGCCCGCTACGCCCCCACCGACTCGTTCTGCAGCCGCAGCGCCGCGGCGGCGGCCACCAGGCAGGCGAGCGAGGCGCCTAACAGCACCGCCGCGGTCGCCTCGAGGGTGCCGACCTCCGAGCCAAGGCAATACTTCGTCTCGGCCAGGAAGATGTTGCGCCGCGCCGGGTTCCGATAGTCGGTCCGGTACGACTCCGCCTCCCGCACCATCAGGTCGATCCGCTCGTTGACGAAGTAGTCCGAGCTCGGGCACGCCCCCGGGTCGTCGTCCGGCCACACGTCCAGCGTCTCAACCTCCGCCAGCGTCCCGGTGCGCGCCAGCGCCGCCAGCCGCGAGAGCACCCGCCGCGCGTCGCGCCGGTTGCCCGCACCCGACGCCACCAGCCGGGTCAGCGCGCTCTTGAGCACCCCCAGCCGCTCGGCGGTGGCCGCGTCCCCCCCACCGCGGTGGCCCCGCAGCAGGTCGATCCGCCGCTGGATCCGGTGGCGCGCAAGGTCGAACGGATTGCGCGTCGCCTGCGTCACCACCATCGCCTCATACGCGTAGCGCAACGGCATGATCACCGCCGGCACCGGCGTGCCCCCGCGCTCCCGGCTCAGCTCGCTGTCCTTGAACAACGCCCGGTTCATGTCCCCGAACGGCACCAGCGCCCCGGCCAGCAGCATCTGCGGCACCAGCAACAGCGGCACCGCCGTCAGCGCCGCCCGCTCGGAGCGCACCAGCGTCGACACCAGCAGCGCCATCGCCGTGCCCGTGCACGCGGTCGCCGTCATCCAGCCCCAGTGCTCCAGCGTCAAACCCCCAAGCCCCAGCAGCGCGTTGCCGATCAGCTGGTAGACCAGGCACTGCGCCCCCGCCACCAGCGCCAGCGCCGCGAACTTCGCCGTGATGTACAGCCCCGCCTCCGGGTGCGTGTTGCGCTCCCGCCGCAGCACCGGCCGGTCCCGCAACACCTCCGTCGCACTGTTCGTCAGCCCCAGGAACATCCCCACCGTGGCTGTTAGAAAGAGGTAGGCCGGCAGGTGCAGCGCGGTGGCGAACCGGTAGGCGCCCTCGGGCGACGAGCGCAGCGTCAGGCCGATCAGGGCGGCGAGCAGCGGGGCCTCGAGCAGGGTGCTGTAGATGGTGCCGCGGTTGCGCACCTTGGACAGCAGCGCGCGGTGGAAATGGGTCTGCCACAGCGGGGCGACCTCGCGCAGGGTGGGCCGGCGCGGCCGGGGGAGCGGCTGGGGGCCGGCGCCGGCCGACGACAGCCGGGTGGGCGGCGGCGGGGCGGTGCGCACCGCGCGGACCAGCGCGAGGCTCTCGAAGCGTTCCTGCCAGAAGCGGGCGGGGAAGCGGCGGGCGGCGGCGGGGCTCTGGCCGCCGCCGAGCCGCTGGAGCGGCACCTCGAGGACGTCGAACACGAAGTCGGCGCCGAGCGGCGCGTCGCCGGCGACGGCGGGGTGGGGGATGGCCAGCTCGAGGCAGGCCTCGCGGAAGTAGGCGCTCATCGCGTCGGGGGTGCCGAAGAACGCCAGCCGGCCGCCGGTGTCCAGCAGCAGCACCTTGTCGAACAGCCGCAGGACCTGGGCGCCGGGGCGGTGGAGCGAGGCGACGATGATCTTGTCTCGGGACAGCGCGCGGAGCGTCTGGACGACGTGTTCGGAGTCCTTGGACGAGAGGCCGGAGATCGGCTCGTCGAACAGGAAGACCTCGGCGGCGCTGCCGAGGTCGAGGCCGAGGTTGAGGCGGCTGCGCTCGCCGCCGCTGATCGTCTTCTCGCCGGGCGCGCCGACCCGGCGGCGGGCGAGCGGTTGCAGGCCGAGCTCGACGAGCAGGCCGTCGACCCGCCGCTCGTGCTCGGGCAGCGCGAGGTGGGGGCGGCGGATCGACGAGGCGTGGCGCAGGTGCTCGCGCACCGTGAGCTGCGGGTTGAGCGCCTCCTCCTGGGGCATGTAGGCGATGCACGGTGCGAGCCGGCGCCGGTGCTGATAGAGGTCGATGCCGTTGATCCGCACCCGGCCGCCCTCGGGGCGGAGCTGGCTGGAGAGGGTGGCCAGCAGGGTGCTCTTGCCGCTGCCGCTGGGCCCGATGATGCACAGCATCTCGCCGCGCAGGACCTCGAAGTTGAGGTTGTCGAGCGCGCGGCCGGAGGTGCCGAACGAGTGCTTGAGGTCCTCGACCACGAGGCTCCGGATCACCGTGCGCTCCTCGTCGAGCAGGCGCTCGTTGAAGCGGCAGCGGACGGCCTGGTTGGCCGACAGCCGGATCAGCGAGCCGTCGCGCAGCTCGCACTCGCCGCGGGCGGGCGCGCCGTCGACGTGCAGCGGCGCGAGCGCCTTGAGGATCTTCAGCCGCCCGGTTGCGGAGCGGGCGTCGTAGGCGATCTCGAGCACGAAGCGCTCGGCCAGCCCGGGGGTGACCAGCAGGTCGCCCGGGCCGATCTCCGCCGGGTCGTTGGAAACCCGCAGCTGCTGGCGGTCGGAGGCCAGCCGGAAGCGCCGCCCGTGCTTGAGGGCGAGCCGCCGCAGGTCGTCGAGCCCGATGTCCAGCCCGGCGTCGTCGACCAGCCGCTCGTGGTGGGGGACGCGCAGCGGCCCGGCGGCGGGGCGCCCGAGCGGCCGGCCGCCGACGCGCACCGGGGTGGCGTGCAGCGCGACGACCTCGGCGTCGAGCCCGAAGCCGATCTGGACGACGCTCTGGCGCGAGCGGGCCGGCTCGGCGTGCAGCCCGTCCTCGTCGGCGCACAGGTAGATCGAGCGCCGCACGCCGGTGCGGGCGACGTTGAGGAAGAACACCAGGTCGGCGTGGCTGAGCGCCCAACCGGGGACCTCGAGCTGCTGGTGCTCGCGCATCCGCAGGAAGGCGCCGGGCTCGAGCGAGCGGCCGCGCAGCCAGATCGGCCGGGTGCCGGTGTTGCGGACCAGCACCAGGTCGCCGGCCCGATAGAGGTGGAACGAGCACCCCTCGGCGGCGGGCGGCAGCGCCACGTCGCCGGAGCCGTCGCCGGCGAACGCGAGGCGCTCGAACGGCGGCGGGGTGCCGTCGCCGCCGCCGAGCATCTCGTGGAGCACGGCCTGGCCGAGTTCCGGGCGGCCGAGCCGGCGCATGAAGATCTCGAACGAGCCGCGGCTGCGCTCGGAGCGGCCGGCGGCGTCGACCAGCGTGTAGAGCTGCAGCGCGAGCACCACCGTGCCGGTGTCGTCGAGCCACGGCTGGATGTCGGCGGCGATGTGGTTGAGCGACCGCGGCTGGCGCACGGCGCGCTGCAGCCGGCGGGCGAGCCACCCGTGGTCGGCCTCCGGGAACGCGTTGCGCAGCAGGTCGAGCGCGATGTCGGCCTCCAGCGGGTCGAACTGCTCGTCGAGGGTGGCGAAGGCGGCGAACGCGTCGATCACCGGCCCGACGAGCGCGTCGGCGCCGGGGCGCAGGGCGCGCATGCGGCCGATCACCGGCACGAAGCGCAGCCACGGGAAGCGCTTGAGCCACGGGCGGCGGGGTCCGCGTTGGCGGGGTTCGGCGGGCACGAAGGATGCTTGCCAGATGGCCGCCGATGCGGCAAGCCATGGGGCGCGGGGCGGGCGAGTTGTTTTGCACGCCGGCCGCCGGCGTGCTATTCTGGCCCGCGGAGCGGCGCACCGCCCGGCGCGCGATTGCCATGTCCCAGTCTCCCAATCCAAGGTCCCCCCAGGGCCCGCCCCGCGGCGGCAGCGATGCCGGCGGGTTCAACTGGCGCCTGCTGGTGCTGTTCTCGATCGCACTGGTGATCCTGGTGCTGGCGTTCGTCACCGACGGCAAGGGCTCGGGCCCGCGCGACGTGACCTACGCCGACTTCCGGGCCGCCTGGGACCAGGGGCGGGTGGTCCTCAACGACCCGCAGCGCCCGCTCAAGGTGGTCACCGGCGACAACGCCTACGACGGCGTGATCAGCGGCTGGTACCACCCGCCGGCCGCCAAGCCGGCCGCCGCCGAGGGTGAGCGCGTCGCCTTCCAGGTGCCGGTGAACTTCCTGATGCAGGCCGAGACGCTGCGCGAGATCCTCGGCGAGGACGTCCCGTTCCGCCGCGTCGAGGCCGCCGGCCTGCCCCAGCCGGGCGACGGCGAGGTTCTCACGCTCAAGGACTTCCGCCGCATCATGGCCCGCGGCGAGGTGGTCCGCGATCCCCAGGCCGCCCTCGAGGTGCTGGCCCCGGCCGGGTCGTTCGACGGGGTGCTGGTCGGCGTGCGCGAGAAGCGCCCGGCCGCCGCCGCCGCCGAGCCGGTGCGCTTCGAGGTCTCGGTGCCGATGATGGCGATGGAGCGCGAGGTCAACCAACTGCTGGGCGCGCACGCCGTCTACAAGCGCGAGCCCGACTACCTGCGCACCGCGCTGTTCACCTTCCTGCCGGTGCTGCTGCTCATCCTGCTGCTGTTCTTCCTGTTCCGCCAGCAGATGAAGGCCGCCGGCCGCGGCGCGATGAGCTTCGGCAAGAGCAAGGCGCGGCTGCTGACGATGGACCGCAACAAGGTCACCTTCAAGGACGTCGCGGGCATCCAGGAGGCCAAGGAGGAACTGTGGGAGATCGTCGAGTTCCTGCGCGACCCGCGCAAGTTCCAGAAACTCGGCGGCAGCATCCCCAAGGGCGTGCTGATGGTCGGCGCCCCGGGCACCGGCAAGACGCTGCTGGCCCGCGCCATCGCCGGCGAGGCCGACGTCCCGTTCTTCTCGATCTCCGGCTCGGACTTCGTCGAGATGTTCGTCGGCGTCGGCGCCAGCCGCGTGCGCGACATGTTCGAACAGGGCAAGAAACACGCCCCGTGCCTGATCTTCGTCGACGAGATCGACGCCGTCGGCCGCCACCGCGGCCACGGGCTCGGCGGCGGCCACGACGAGCGCGAGCAGACGCTCAACCAGCTGCTGGTAGAGATGGACGGCTTCGACACCCAGGAAGGAGTGATCATCATCGCCGCCACCAACCGGCCCGACGTGCTCGACCCGGCCCTGCTGCGCCCCGGCCGCTTCGACCGCCAGGTCACCGTCGACCTGCCCGACGTCAAGGGCCGCGAGGAAATCCTCCAGGTGCACGCCCGCAAGGTGAAGCTGGCGGCCGACGTCGACCTCGGGGTGATCGCGCGCGGCACGCCCGGGTTCTCCGGCGCCGAACTCGCCAACCTGATCAACGAGGCCGCCCTGCTCGCCGCCCGCCGCGGCCTCCCCGCCGTCACCCTGCCCGAGCTCGAGGAGGCCCGCGACAAGGTCCGCTGGGGCCGCGAGCGCCGCAGCCTCGCCCTCAGCGAGGAGGAAAAGAAGGTCACCGCCTACCACGAGGCCGGCCACGCCCTGCTGCTCGCCACCCTCCAGCGCACCGACCCGCTCCACAAGGTGACGATCATCCCCCGCGGCCCCTACCTCGGCGCCGCCTTCCACCTGCCGGTCGAGGACAAGTACCACTTCTACAAGCAGCAGGGCAAGGAGGAGCTGATCGTCACCATGGGCGGCCGCGTCGCCGAGGAGATCACCTTCGGCGACGTCACCAGCGGCGCCTCCGCAGACATCCGCATGGCCACCACCCTCGCCCGCCGCATGGTCTGCGAGTGGGGCATGAGCGAGGCGCTCGGCATGGTCGAATACGGCGAGCACCACGGCGAGGTGTTCCTCGCCCGCGATATCTCCCGCGACCGCAACTACTCCGAGGCCACCGCCCTCAAGATCGACCTCGAGATCAAGCGCCTCATCGACTGGGCCTACAACGAGGCCCGCACCATCGTGCTCGACAAGCGCGACAAGCTCGAGCTGATCGCCCAGGCGCTGCTCGAATACGAAACCCTCGACCGCAGCCACATCATGGACCTGATCGAGCACGGCGAGATGCGCAACCCGCCCGACCTCCGCCGCCCCCCCGAAATCCCCGGCAAGGCCCGCTCCAAAAAGGGATCCAAGTCCACCGGCGAGGAACCCAAGGGCGGCGACGGCACCATCCCGGGCGAGGTCGTCGGCGCCCCGGCCTGAATCCCGCCCCACTCCACCCGATCACCCCCAACCACCGGCCCCCCGCCCCCGCCAGGCGGCACCCCGGCCCCATCCCTCGCCGCCGTGGCGGAACGGTAGACGCCGCGGACTTAAAATCCGCTGGGCCGCAAGGCCCGTGGGGGTTCGACTCCCCCCGGCGGCACCATTGGATTCAAGGGACTTGGGTTGAAAATGCTCGTTTTGCCAGGGTTGTAGGCCATAAGGGCCGAGATTTGCGATCAGGAATTGTGCGGAACGCGGTGGCGCCAAAAGGAAGCTGAAGTGGTAGACAAGTGGTGCGAAATCGCGTGAAGTGGTAGACAATCCGCTGGCCCAGCCGCAGGCGCCCGGGATTGCTGGGTTCTGGTAGTCCGCTGGGCTCGGCGACTATGTCAAAATCGGTCCTTGGGCCCCGGCGCGGGCTCGGGTAAGATCCAGCCAGCATCAGGAGTGGTGACCGACCCGCGAGGGGAGGAAGCCCGGCAACCTGCCGTGGAGACGGCAAGGTGCCCTGCGCCCACCGGGCGGATGCGCAGCCGAAACGCTGAACGAAGGTCTCCGATCTTGTGACCAAGCGGGCCCCGTGTGGGAGCCACGGCTGTGATCCTGGTGCATCTCCATCGACGAGAACCTGCACCGACATGAATCCGACTGCTGCACCCGCTGTGCGGGCCGCCAGCCGCCGCCGGCGGCACGGCCCGAACCACCACCTCTACTCCAACAACGGCACCTGGTGGCTCCAGGTGACCGTCCACCGGGGACCGATCGCCGAGCGTGTGCGCCGGTCGCTCCAGACCGGCGACGTTGATCTGGCGCGCCAGCGCCGGGATCGCGTCCTGGCGACGATGAGCATGCGGCCCGAACCCTCCCAACCCGTCTGACCCATGATCGTCCACCATCTCATGATGCACGGCCGCTACGTGCGGCTGCTGCTGCGTTCCGGCAAGCGGCCGCTCGCCTACCTTCCCGACAGCCGGGAGGAGGTCGAGCCGATGGCCCTGAAAGGCCAAGCCGAGATGATCGCACCGCCTCCGGGCCCGCTGGGCCCTCGTCCGGTCGTCCTGAGCTACCGACTGGTCCAGTGCTGGTTGCCCGAAGAGGAGTGGCCCCGGTGGCGCATGGCGGGAGTCATCCCGGCCGGTCAACGGGCGATGATCGAGCGGATCGAGCGCGAGATCCTCGACCTGGAGGCGCAACCGGACTTCGCCGACCTCCTGATCGGTTCCGACTTGGGCGACGAGCCTCCCGCCCTCCAGCACCCGCTGGACGGGGTCGACTGGAGGGACATCATGGCCATCGGCGACGAGGCGATGCGCCGGACGATCGAATCGTTTCGGGAGGCGGCAGCTCCAGGTGCCGGCGAGGCGGACCCGCCCCCCGGCGGAGGGTGCAGGCGGAGGGGGCGCTTTGACCCTGAACTGGATGCCCGACGGAGCCGGGCGGCCCATGAGGCCGAGTTTCGCAACGCGATCCCGTGCACGTTCGGCGACCCGGACGAGGATCAGGACGACGACGAGGAGGAGCCGGCTTCGGACCGAGCGGTGGTTACCCGGGTCGCCTCCGGCCGGCCCCTCACCTACTGGGGCGGCGAGAGGCAGCCGTGTCGGGGTGCCCTGCCGGAGTTCCTGGAGGGCGAGGTCGAGATCGTGAGCATCCGGCTGAACAGCGTCATGGGCGACCTGAAAAGCGTCCGCGCCCGCCGGGACGGCGACAAGATCCGCTACCGGGTGGTGGACGAATACCACGAGTGCGACGAGCACGGGGAGCTGATCAACGACTTCTCGTGCCGGCCCGACGAGTCCTCGCTGCCGCTGACGGTAGACGAGATCAAGGAGCTGTTGTGGTCGATCGAGGTCGACGGCTACGGCCAGATCTTCACCAAGGCGTGGGAGGAGCAGCTCGACGGTCCAATCGAGGACTACGAGAACGACTTCTACTACCTGCTCTCCGACTTCTACCACGGGCTCCAGCGGTGGCTGGAGGAGCGGTTCGACGATTGGAAGCGCCGCAAGATCGCGGAAATGAACGCCTGAACCCCACACACGATCACCACCATGTTCCACCCCAACGACAAGGTCGTCTGCATCAACGGCGACTTCCGATTCTCGGTGTTCGGGATTCCTCTCAATCGTTTTCGCAACCCCCACGGCGTTCCGCAAGAGGGTCAGGTCTACACCGTCCGGGCTGTCATCGCCGGCGAGGCGGGCACCCAGGGCCTCCTGCTGGTCGGCCTGAGCACCTTCCTCCACGGCCGGGAGACCGGCTTCAACTCGACCCGGTTCCGCAAGGTCGATCGGCGAGCGGCCCCCGTCGTGGCCGAGGACCGGGAACCGGTGTCGTACCAACTTCTCGCGCCTGCCCCCACGGTCGCAAGCTCCTGCCAATCCCCCAGCAAGCCGGTCTTGCGGTTGATTCTGAAGCCGCTTATGGAAGGGGAAGGGCAACCTGTCCGGCTCGAGCCGCCCGACAAGGCCGGTGCGGTGGAGTTCCTGAATGTCGTGGAACGGCCCGTACAGCAGCCGGACGCGGCTGAGGCCGAATGCCTGGGCGGGGGGGACCGCGCCGACACCCTCCGCCGCCCGGCTGGACACTGCCATCCCGCCGGCCGCGAACACCGCCGCCACCGGGAACAGCGCTTTCCCGCCCGCGTCCTGGGCTTACCGCTTCACTGTCCTGGCCAAGTCGCGGTCCAAGGCTTCCCCATCAAATGGCACGACGATCACCTTGCTGCCATGCCCGTCGTTCCCGTGTTCGTTCTCCTTGGGCACGTCGAGCACGGAGAAGGTGAAGTGCGTGACGTGCCCGTCCTGCAGGATGACGCTCGGGCGTTCGATCTTGTCCCAGTAGTTTACGGTGCCGTCGGCGTGGCGAATGAACGGGAGCCGCGGGTCGTATGCCAGGCCACGGAATGTCCACCCGTCAATTCCATTGGCTGAGGTCAGGTGGAACGCCTTTCGCATGCTCCAGCTGTTGACGACGATGTGGTGGAGCCCGCCGCCATGCCACGCGATCGGGTCTTCGAGGTTTTCCTGGATCATGCCCCTGATGGAAGGATAGATCGACGGACCTTGGATCTTGTAGGGGCCGATGATCCCGTCGGCGAGCATGATCTGCCCGCTGCGCTGCACGACCATGTACTTGCCATCGGGCCGCAACACCGGCGTGACGTTGGACGCGTGCCATTGAGGATTGTCCTTGACGGTAATCCGGCCAAGCGACTTCCACGGGCCGTCAAGCGACTTGGATGCGAACACCTCCCCGGGCCGTGTCTCACTGATGGTGACCGCGTAGCGGCCGTCCGCCATGGTGAGGGCGGTCACATTGTGCCCTTTGCCGCCCATGTTGTCCGGCCAGAGCAAGCCCCTGTCGGTGTAGGGCCCGAGCACATCGTCCGCAACCGCATGGATTGCCAGCGAATGCCACCAGCCGCCATGGCCGGCATGTTCCGGCCAGCGACTTGCGAACATATGCCATTTCCCGTCCGCGCCCTTGATCACTGCCCCGTCCCAATAGCACCAGTTGGCGATCGTGCGGTCTTCCAGGCCGTTGCCCTGGTCGCGCGGACCGACGTGGGCGCTTCCCCATGCATCCTTCGACAGGCGCTCCCTGACAGGCATCGGGAGGAAGTAATCGACGAGGGAATGCCGTTCCGGTTGATTGGTCGACGGGGCGCGGGCGATGCCTTCGGGCGCCTGGTGCACGCGCTTCTGTGTGCCATCAGGATCGTGATCCGGGTTTTCGGCCTGCGCGCAGGCAGCAAGCACCATCGGGACAATGAACGTCACGCAACGCTGTTTCATGTGTCTGCTTTCCTGATTTGTTGTTAGAACTTGCAATCGAACCCGGCAATGTCAAGGACACCGCGCTCGGCGGCATCGTTGCAGGTGAACAGCCCGATGCGGCTGCCGCGGTAATCGCCCCACGTCAGCTGGTACGACCCGCCGAGCGGCTTGAAGGCCGAGCCATCGAGGCTGTAGGAATACCCGCACGTGCCCTCCAGTCCCCACGCGCATCGAAGCCACAGGTCGGAAGGCATGGACAGCAGCTGGGTTGCATCGATCTGTTTCCCGACGGCCTGGAGATGCAGGTTGCCGGCCTCCTTGCGGATCACGAGGGCACTCCCCCCGCCGCCGGCGTAATTGCACAGACCCGCGACTTGGCCGTCGACCATCCCACGGGGGTCGACCTTCACGGTCACCAGGCTTCGGGGCGTGCGCCAGGCGCGCTGGGTCAGCATGTTTCCGACGGATCGGAGGTCGCCTGCGCGCAGTGGTTTGAAGGCCTTGAGCCGCAGGAAACCCGGCCTCTCGCCCAACGACCACTTGTCGGCCCGTGGCTGATAGTACCATTCCCACTGCGGGTGCAAGGTGCCGCTGTCGAAGCTGTCCGGCGTTTGCGGGAAGACCATCGGCGCCTTGGCGACGACGGGTTTGGCATGGTGCCACACCATCTCGCCGATGCCGCGACTGTTGGGCTTGCCGATGATCGGCCACTTGTCGATCCATGTGACGGGCAGGAGGCTCGCGGGTCGTCCTTCCCACGCTCCCGTGCCATGATGCGTGAGAAAGTACCACTGGCCGTTTTCCGCCTGCACCAAGCCGCCCTGGTTGGGCTCGTGGATGTCGGCCTGGACCTCGCTGAGTTGGCGCGGTTCACCGTAGGGGCCGGTGATGCGCCTGGCCCGCTTCATCATCAGGTAGCGCCCGACGCCCGGGCGATGTTCGCTGTAGAGGTGATAGTACGTTCCCTTGATCTTGTAGAGCTTGTTCGCTTCGCGGCCAAAGCCCTCGTTCAGCAGGATGCGGGAATCAAGGTCGAGCGTCGTTCCGTCGGCGGAGAGCCTGAAGAGCCACGTCTTGTAGCCGGCCTTGAACTCCGTGCCGACGAAATAGGCCTGGCCGTCGTCATCCCAGAACGGGCAGCAGTCGTCCCAGCCGGCCTGATCCATCAACTGGTGCAGCGGCGCCCACGGCCCGGCGGGATCATGGGCGGTGCTCATGAAATAGCCCTCGTCGGGTGTGCCGAAATAGACCCAGAACCTGCCGTCGTGATGCCGGATCGCGCCCGCCCATATCCCGCGGCCGGCACGGTTCATGCGATCCCATCCAAGTTCCGGACTGATCGTGGTCAAATCGCCCACGACATGGCCAATCGTCTGCCAGTTGACCATGTCCCGCGAGCGCAGGACCACCATGCCCGGCGAGTACTGCATGGTGGATGAGATCATGTAGTAGTTGCCGCCGACGCGGATGCAGTCGATGTCGCTGTAGTCGGCCGGCAGGATCGGATTGCGGTACGTGCCGTCCCGCTGATCCCCCCATAACGGCCAATTGCCCCATGGAGGCGGCTGGTCTCCAAAGGCGGTGAAGTGCATGCACAACATGCCGGCAAGCGCGATTGATGTGGACCATTTTCGCACAACGCGCACCCGACGCGCCTGAGTCGCCCAGGCGGGATTGCTCATGCGGCTGGTCATGCCACAACCGCAGGCGCAGCACAATGCCTTTTCATCGCGCCGTGGGACCCATCCTCTCGAGGGTGATCTGGCGCAGATTGATGGCGTTCCATGATGCCGCGTCCCTTGGCCGTGCCTTGACGGTCTGCACGCCCGCGGTCGTGAACTCGACGGTTCCCAGCTCGACCCGGGTGAACACGGCCCAGTTGCCCGTGGACCTGACCGTGCAACCGAGGGCGGTGCCCGCGGCTTCAACCACCAGCTCGGACTGCTTGTTCAGGGTCGCCACCGTTGCGGTCACGTGGAACTTGGCGTCGCGGAACCAGTCGGGAACCCTGTGCTGGTTCAGCGATTCCCACGTCGGGGCGAACATTCCCGGGGCAACGGGCTCGCTCGCCGTGTTCACGGTGATCGTGTATGGGGGGGATGAAGACTGTGGCGGCTTGGCGGCGACGGGCGCAACGGGCGCCTGCCGCGCATCTTGCAGCAGCACGCACGCGCCACCGCCGGGAGCGAGCCTGACGCGGATCGTGTCGGTGCGGGACACCGTTCGTCGCGACACCTTGCAGCTTTCCTTGAACGTCCGGTAGTCCGCGGTGTCGCCGTCTTCGATCACCACTGCCTGGTAACTGCCGGGGCCGAGGAACGCGAGGTGGACATCGAGTTCGCGCGGATCCTCGCCGGTGGCGGCGCCGACCAGCCATGTGCCGTCGGCGGCCTGCCGGGCCATGACGATGTGCTCGCCAATCGCGCCGTCCAGCGTCCTGCTCTCGCGCCATGGCTGTTGTTGGGCGGCGATGAACGCGAGCAACTCGGGATGTTTTCGATAGTTCTCGGGAATGTCGGGGATGATGGTCGCGCCCGAGAACACGATCAGCGTGCGCGCCGCCTCGCCGGCAAGCGTCGAGGGCACCGGCGACGGCTCGTCCACGCGTCCTGCCTGCATGAGATCGGCAAGGCCGTTGTTCATGTCGAGCGGGCCGGCGAGCATGTTGACGTACACTTCATAATCGTAGGCCCGCGCCAGCACCCGGTAGGTCGTCATGTCCAGGCTCACTTCGTTGAAGCGGTCCGGCACGACCGCTCGTTTTCCCCAGACCGGCTTCCATGTCGCGTTGACCGACCGCCTTTTGATGCCGGCGAACTTCCCCCCGTCGAAGCCAATCCCCGACGATGCGATCAATATCCGCCCGTCCGCACGAAGGGTGTAGGTCAACACCGTCCCTGATTGCCGGTGGAAAACGCCAGTTGCAGCGTGCCGTCGGGCGACGTCACGCGTTCAGCCGCTGCCGCGATCGGGATGGCATGTGATGCCGCATATGCCGCGGCGCTCCTGCCGCCTGATGGCCCGTTCCCCTTGCTCTCCTTGCCCTGCCGATGGCGTCCGCGGCGAGCATGGCATCGAGGACCTTCGCGGGGGTGATCGTGCCCGCTTCGTGATGCACCGGCTGCCCGGGAGCGCAGGCTCCCTCGGCCGCCACCATCAGCTGCGCCCGGCCGGCATTGCCCAAGCCGATGTCCGCCAGCGTGGTCGGCAGGCCGATCTCCTCGCAGAACGAGAAGACCGCTTCCGATTCGTCCGGGGGTGCGTCGGCCAGTTGGAGCCCGGCCAGGACGCCGAAGGCGACCTTTTCGCCGTGGTGGAACGAGTGGGTTTCCGCCAGCGCGGTGAGGCCATTGTGGATCGAGTGGGCGGCCGCCAATCCGGCGCTTTCGAACCCGAGCCCGCTCAACAGGATGTTGGCCTCGACGATGTGTTCGAAGGCCGGCGTGACGAGATGCTGCTCGCTGGCGACCTTGGCGGCCGCGCCATAGGCCAGCAGGGTGTCGTAACAGAGCCTGGCGAGGTGGATCCCCGCCCTGGTGCTGCGGCCGCCGCACTCGTTTGCCGACCCGGTGCGGTCGCAGGACCTGGCCTCGAACCAGGTCGACAGCGCGTCGCCCATCCCGGCCACCAGGAAGCGGGTCGGGGCCGCCGCGATGATCGCCACGTCGACCAGCACCGCCGCCGGGTTGGTGGCCTGATAGCACACCGCCTCGAACACCCCGTCCGCGGAGTAGAGCACCGCGCAGCCGCTGCACGGCGCATCGGTAGAGGCGATCGTGGGGACGACGATCACGGGCAGGCGGGCCCGGTCGGCGGCGATCTTGGCCGTGTCGATGGTCTTTCCACCGCCCATGCCGACAAGGACATCCGCCTGCTCCTGCGCGATGATGGCTGACAGGCGGGCCAGCTCGTCCTCGCAGCACTCGCCGCGAAACACCGCGACGGGGATGCCCATCGCCTTCGGATCGACACCGCATCCGGGAAGCACCTTGTCGTTCACCGAGGGCGAGGCCAGGAGCAGCCCGCGCTTGCCCAACAGCTCCACCATCGCGGGCAGTTCCCCGATGGCGCCGGCGCCCTGGATGTACTTACCCGGGAAAACCGCTTTCTCATACACGTGGACCTCCTCTCCTCTCGATGCACGATGTGAACACAAGACTCCGCGAGCGCCTAACAACCCGGGCACGCCCTGCGGGCAGATCAAGGATGCTGAGGAGCGCGTGCATGGGACCGGCGCGGGAATGGTCTGCAGCTCAGTGGAGCAATAGCGCCTGGGGCCGTCGAATCAAGCCCGAATGCGAGCCCAGAGGTCACAAGCGTCCCGGCGGCACGGGCAGCGCCTTGGCGCGCGGGGTGATGGAAACGGCTGGCGGGGGAGGGGGGAATCCGCTACTGGTCGCCCATGGTTTCACCGCATGGAGTCGGCGGCCGCGCGGCTGGCGCGGGTCTTTCACGGCGTGGGTTCCTGATCCGCGCGGGCGCGCTGCCGCTCGGCCTGTTGCCAGTGGCCGGTGCGGAGCCGGCCACGCCGGAGCCGGGCAAGTGGCTGGTGGCCGGGGAGCCGCCGTTGCCGGCTGCGGACTCGTTCACCTTTGCGGTGCTGCCCGACACCCAGATCTACAGCGAGCGGTTTCCGGAGACCTTCGAGGCCCAGACGCGGTGGGTCGTGGCCAACCGCGAGCGGCGGCGGATCGCGGCGGTGTTCCACCTCGGAGACATCACCAACCGCAACACCGCGCCGCAGTGGGAAAACGCCCGGCGCGCGATCCGGGTGCTCGTGGAGGCCGCGATGCCATGCTGCCTGTGCGCCGGCAACCACGACTATGGCGCGGGCGGCAACGGGGCGGACCGGTCGTCGCTGATGGCGGACCACTTCCCGGTCAAGGAACTGTCCAAGGCGCCGCACTGGGCCGGCAACTACGACCGCGAACCGGAGCGCCCGGAGAACAGCGCCCACCTCATCGACGCCGGCGGCCGGCGCTTCGTCGTGCTGTGCCTCGAGTTCGGGCCGCGCGACGACGTCCTGCGCTGGGCGAACGAGGTCGTCGCCCGCCACGCCGGCCGCGAGGCGATCCTGCTCACGCACGCGTTCATCTATCATGACGACACCCGCTACGACTGGCAGCGCCACGGCCCGAAGCAGCAGTGGAACCCCCACGCCTACGGGATGGCCAAGCACGCCGGCGGGGTGAACGACGGCGAGGAGATCTGGCGCAAGCTCGTCGCCAGGCACGAGAGCTTCACCATGGTCCTCAACGGCCACGTGCTGGTCGACGGCCTGGGGCGCTTCAGCTCCCGGACCCCGGGCGGGCGGGCGGTGCCCCAGATGCTGGTCAACTTCCAGATGCTGCCCAACGGGGGCAACGGCTGGCTGCGCCTGATCGAGATGCGCCGCGACGGCTCAATGCAGGTCTGCGACTACTCGCCAACCCTCGGGCAGTCGAACCACTCGCCGCAGAACCGGTTCACCGTCCCGTGGTGACGCTTGCCAGGCCGCGGGCGCCCGGGGGGGCAGGACGAAAATGCGCGGCGCACCGTCCGGCCCGCCATTTTCGGTTCTTCGACAGGATTGCTGGGGATGGGCGTGGGTGATTGGCGGCGGTTGCCCATTGACCGCAGAGGGCGCGGAGGACCGCAGAGAGCGCAGAGCTTGGAACGGAATGCCAGGTCCGGGAAGCCGGAATCCCCGGCCGCGTTCGGCATCTCCGGCGGTTTCCACCCAATCTCCTGTCTTCCTCTGCGCTCTCAGGGCCCTCTGCTCCCTCTGCGGTTGCCTGGCGTGCGCCGCACCCTCTCCAGCGCCAAAGTGGGGCCGGGGGCGGGTTGGGTGGCAGGGTGGCGAATGAAGCGGGGGCAGTGGGGCGTAATCACGCGCACGATGGAACGATCCCTGCGTGTGTTCGGTGGGTGGCTGGCGTTGGCCTGGGCCGGGGCGGGTGGTGGGCTGGCGGTGGTGGCTGCGGCCGAGCCCGGGATGGCGGAGGTGGAGCGGCAGTTCCGCAGCCTGCCGATGACGGCGCGCGAGCTGACCGGGCCGTTGTTCTGGCTGCACGGCGACGAGAGCCGGGAGCGGCTCGAGGCGCACGTCGGGCGGGTGGCGGCGGCGGGCAACGGGTGCTTCACCGCGGAGTCGCGTCCGCACGACGACTGGCTGGGCGAGGGTTGGTTCCGCGACCTGGGGATCTGCCTGGAGGCGGCCAAGCGGCACGGCCTCAAGATGTGGATCTTCGATGAGAAGTGGTGGCCCAGCCAGGCGGTCGACGGCAGGGTGCCGCCCGAGCACGGCGCCAAGCGGTTGGTGGCCGAGGCGGTGGAGGTCGACGGGGGAACCGACTACCAGGCCGACGGCCACGGCGGCGGGCGTTACATCGCGACCGTCGCCGGGCGGCTCGACGCCGGCGGCCGGATCGAGGGCGACAGCCTGGTCGACCTGCGGGGGCACGTCACCGGCGGCCGGCTCGCGTGGCGGGCGCCCGCCGGCAAGTGGCAGGTCATCCGGTTCGGCCACGTGCTGGCGCCGCCGCTCGGCCAGAGCTACGGCGGCCCCAAGCTCAGCGTCGACGGCGCCAGCCGGGCGGCGGTCGAGTGGTTCATCCGCACGGTCTATCAGCCGCACCACGACCGCTTCGGCGGCGACTTCGGCACCACGATCCCCGGGTTCTTCTACGACGAGCCGGAGACGCGGGGCGACTGGGGGACCGAGCTCGAGGCCACGCTCGCGGCGCGGGGGGTCGACTGGAAGAAGGCGTACGTGGCGCACACGCTCGGGCTGGCCGGCGAGGACGACGTCGCGCTGCGCTACCAGTACCTCGACGCGTTCGCGGAGACCTGGGGGCGGGTGATGTACGGGGGGATGGCGGAGTGGTGCCACCGGCACGGCGTCAAGTCGATCGGCCACTTCATGGAGCACGACCACCTCTACCTCCACCGCGACTTCTGCGCGGGGGACATGATGCTGTTGCAGAAGCACAGCGACATGGGCGCGCTCGACCTGGTCTGCCAGCAGATGTACCCCGGCCAGCGGCCGCACGGGATCTACCAGACGCCGAAGCTGGCGAGCTCGGTCACCCACGCCTACGCCAAGGCTGGGCAGCTGACGATGTGCGAGATCTTCGGCGCCTACGGCCAGCACGTCACCTATCCGGAGATGAAGTGGCTGACCGACCAGATGCAGGTGCGCGGGGTCAACTTCATGATCCCGCACTCGTTCAACCCGAGGGCGCCGCGGGACCTCGACTGCCCGCCGTTCTTCCACAACGGCGGGTTCGAGCCGCGCTACCCGCTCTACCGCGTGTATGCCGACTACACCACGCGGCTGAGCCTGCTGCTGGCGGGCGGCAGCCACGTGTGCCCGGTCGCGCTGCTGTTCGGCGGCAATGTCGGGCAGGTCGGCAGGATGGTGCCGCCCGAGGACATGACCTCGGCGATCCAGGACGCGCTGTATGACTGCGACTGGCTGCCGTTCGAGGTGCTGGAGGGCGAAACGGCGCGCCTCGACGGCGGGGTGGTGGCGGTGCACGACGAGCGCTACCGGGTGGTGGTGGTCCCGCCGGTCGAGGTGATCCCGCATGCCACGCTCGACAAGGTGCGGCGGTTCTTCGAGCAGGGCGGGGTCGTGATCGGGCACGGGTTTCTGCCCACGAAGTCCGCCACGCCCGGCAAGACCGCGGCCGACATCGGCGCGCTGGCCCGGGCGGTGTGGGGAGAGGCGCCGCGGCCGGGCACCGGCGCGTGCCGCACCAGCGCCGCGGGCGGCCGGTCGTACCTGCTCGGCGAGAAGCCGTCGGTGGCGGAGCTGGTGCGGGTGCTGCGCGACGACGCGGGCGTGCCGCAGCTGTTGGAGCTGGTGGCGGGGGAGACCGGCGACTGGTTGCACCTGCTGCACCGCCGCAAGGCCGGCCATGACGTGATCCTGGTGTGCAACCAGAACCACGAGGGGGACGCGCGCCGGTTCCGGTTCCGCAGCCGCTGCGCGGGGACCCCGGAGGCGTGGGATGCGATGCGCAACGAGATCGCCGCGCTGCCCGTCACGCGCGCCGGCGGGGCGGTCGAGTTCGAGCTGGTGCTCGAGCCGATGGAGAGCGTGTTGCTGGTGTTCCGGGACGGCGCGCGCGCGCTGCCGGCGCGGTTAGACGGGGCGACGCGGCCGCTGCGCGCACCGGTGCCGGTGGTCCGCGACGCGACGCCGCCCGGGCTGGTGATCCCTAACCGCCCGCAGCCCGGGCCGGGCGCCGGGCCGTCGCTGGACGGCGGCGTGTGGGTGTGGTTCCCGGAGGGCAACCCGGCGGCCTCGGCGCCCGCGGGCACCCGGTGTTTCCGCGGCACGCTCACCGTGCCGCCCGGCCGCAAGGTCCGCGAGGCGCGGTTCATCGGCACCTGCGACAACTCGCTGGTGCTGCACGTCAACGGCCGCGAGGCCGGCCGGAGCGGCACCGGCGTCGATGACTGGCACAACCTGGTCCGCATCGACTTCACCAAGCTGGTCGTGCCGGGCCGCAACGTCATCGCGGTCGCCGGCACCAACATGTTGGACGGCCCGGCCGGCCTGATCGGCCGCTGCGAGGTCTCCTTCGAGGAGGGCGAGCCGCTCGTCGGCCGCATCGACGCCGGCTGGAAGGCGCATCCCGGGCCGGCGCCGCGGTGGACCGAGGTGGATTTCGACGATGCGGCGTGGCCCGCCGCCGTGGAACTGGCCGCATACGGCCAGGGGCCGTGGGGACGCCGCGCCGACGACCCGCAGGCCGGCCCGCTCACCACCAGCCCGGTCACCAGCGACCCGTTCGTCGGCCACGTCGAACTGCCCGCCGCGGCCGACCTGGCCGCCGAGCGGGTGTGCCTCGAGGCCGACGCGATCGCCCCGGAGGCGGCCGCCCGGATCACCGTCAACGGCGCCTGTGCCGGCGGCTTCATCGGCCGCCCGTTCCGGCTGGATGTCACCGCCCACCTCCGCCGCGGCACCAACCGGATCGTCGTCGAGCCGTTCGCCCCGCACGGGCTGCGCCTGGCCAGTTATCCTCGTTAGAACGACTTCGCCACGTTTCCGGGGAACGTCAAGTTCGTATGCGCATACGGGACAGGCGTTCAGTAGAGGGTGACGTTGGTCCCCGTGCCGGGCGGGGGAGGGGTTTCCGGCCTGCGTCCCGCTTCGTTGCGATAGATGAGGAGCGTTGAAGGGGTGATGAGCAGCACGTCGGGCACGCCGTCGGCGTCCATGTCTCCGGTCAGCACGCTGAGTCCCGCGCTGCCGGCCGCGTCGAGCGTTTCCGGTCCGACGACGAAGGTGCCGATGCGGGTGCCCCGGCCGTCATAGAGGGCGCGGTTGGCGGCCACCACCAGTTCACACAGGCCGTCGCCCGTCCAGTCGATGAGCTTGTGGTGGCGGCTGCAGGGGGTGATGATCTCGCCGAGTTTGGCGCCGTCGCGGTCCAGCAGCCAGAGTGGGCTGTGGCCTTCGGGCTGGTGGTCGACGTCGACGGCGAGCTGGCAGCCGGGCAGGCCGGGGGCGATCCTGCCGACGTCGATGGACTCGAAATGGTGGCCGGTCACCTCCCACACGTGGCGGCCGTTGCCGTCGGCGACCACGATGGCGTTGGCGCCGCAGAACGTCATGGCGATGCGCCAGTCCGCGGGGCGTTCCCCGCGGTGGAGGATGCGCGCGCAGTCGAGGTGGCCCCGGTCCAGCGGGATCGTGTCGGAAACGTAGCGCCAGCGCAGCGTGCCGTCGTGGTTGAGCACGGCGTAGCCGGCGATGACCTCGTCGCGGCCGTCGCGGTCGAGGTCGACGGGCAGCGGCTGGTGGGCGGTGCGGCCGCCGCCGGGTTGGGCTGCGGTCCACAGCAGTTTACCGGCGCGGTTGTAGGCCCAGATCTGGTCGTAGCGGTCCTTGGCGATGACATCGGTGGGCCGGCCTGCTCCGGAGAGGTCGCAGAAGACCAGGCAGTCGCTGGCGTGGGGCTCCACCGGGATGCGCCGCTTTTCGCGCCCGGAGCGCCCGTCGAGCTCCACGATCGCGGTGGCGTCGGTCACGACGACCTCGGCGTTGCCGTCGCCGTCCCAGTCATGGATCTGGCAGGCGACATTGTGGTGCCACGACTTGCGTCCCTTGTCGGGGGCGCCCCAGCGCCACAGCACCGCCCCGTCGAGCCGCTGCGCGGCGCAGGCGCTGGTGTGGTGCACGTCGCCCTCGTTGAAGTTCTCCGCCGAGACCACCTCGGGCGCGCCGTCGTTGTCGAGGTCGCCCGCCACGAGCCATTGCCCGCCGTAGTCCGGTTCCAGTGCCACCTCCCGCCAGGGCGGGATGTCCACCGCGGCCGGGGGCACCGCCGCCCCGGTGTCCCGCACGGAGAACGGTTCCGCGGCGAGCAGGAGCGCGAGTGTTGCGGGGATCGGCATGATGGGGTGGAGAGTGAGTGGTTTGCGCGGCGGGCCGGCCGGGAAACATCACGGGGGAAGCCGGAGCCGGTCCGGGTGCGGGCGTGGCCAGCGTTTCCTGCCCGGCGTTCGGCGATGCAATCCTTGCCAACCCCGGCCGCCCGGTGCAAGGGGGGATCCGTGCCCGCAGCGGCGCTGCATAAGGCTCGTTTTCGCCTTGCTTTGCCTCTGGGGGTTCCGTGGGATGCCCTGTGCGCCCCCCGCGTGCCCGCGCCCGGGTTCCGGTCGATCCGGTCGGGTCGCGGCCAACCTGAACGAGCCACCCCCAGCGATCCGACAATCAGACCCTCATGAAAACCCTGCTCATGGCCCTCAGTTTGCTGGCGATGGCCCTTGCACCGGCCGTCGCCGGCCCCGCCTGGGGCTGGTCATCCTAACCGACCTGGCCCACAAGGCCGGCGCCAAGTATGCCCAGGGGAAGGTCTACGACCCGAAGTCGGGGAAGACCTACTCCGCCCAGGCTGAACTGGCCGGCAGCAACAAGCTGAAGCTGCGCGGCTTCATCGCCGTCAGCCTGATCGGCCGCACCAGCGAGTGGACCCGCGTGCAATAGGGGACACGGCGACCGACAGCCTTGGGCATCCATCGATGGCGCCTCCACGCGGTCCCCGGGCGGCGGGCCGTTCTTCGCCCGGGGAAGCGGTCGCGGCGGGTGATTCGCGGCCCGTTCCCCGAGCTCCGAATGGCGGGTCAATGTGATTGGCGCCTGCCACCGGTCGGCCGGATCCGATCTCCCCCCAGACATCAAGTCCGGCAACTGACCGGTGGCTGGCGCTTGGTCCGAGAAGCTGCGCCGGGCGGGATGCACGGTTTCGCTTTCGTTGAAGTCAAGCTACCATGGAATCCCCGGTAGGTTAAGGAATTGCACGCCGCAATCCCCGCCCGATGGACGCAGAATCGGACATGAGAAGTCTAAAGGTCTAAAGGTCTAAAGGTCTAAAGGTCGAAGAGTCGGAAGGTCGGAAGGCGCCTTCGGGCTGAGCAGTTCGCCGACGTGTGGGGCCGGCTGGGGTCAGTCGGCTGGTTTTGCGCGCAGGGAGGCGAGCAGGTCGCGGGCGGCGTGGTAGGCGGGCTTGGGTTCGAACGGCAGGGGTGCGTCGGGGCGGAGCGGGCGTCGGACGAGGCCGAAGCGGTGTTCGGCCTCGCGCGGGTCGTCGCCGTCGTCGCGCCAGTCGTACCAGATCGAGAGCGGGATGCCGTGGGCGATGTTGGTGCGCAGCATTTCGGTCAGGAACTCCGCCTGGCGGCGTTCGCGGGCGGGCTCGTCGGGGCCGAGGGTGGGCCAGGCCGACGAGTAGCCCCACTCGCCGCTGACGATCGGGATGGTTTTGCCGGCGGGGGCGAAGCGGTCGATGAGGGCGCGCAGTTTGCGGTAGTCGTCGGCGGCGGTGGCGGGCGGCTGCTGGCGGTAGGGGTGGACGCTGACCGCGCACCAGTGGTCGAGCAGTCCGGCGCGGAAGCAGGCCTCGAGGAAGGCGAGGTCGACGGTGGAGGTGGCGGGGCCGAGGACCGCTTCGGCAGGGGCGGCGCGGTGGATGGCGGTGCAGGCGGCGGAGGCGAGCGCGGCGTAGTCGGCGGCGTTCGGCCGGGGTTTCCAGAACCCCTCGATGTTCGGCTCGTTCCAGATCTCCCACAGGAACCGCTTGCCGGCGTAGCGGGTCACGGCGGCGGCGGCCCAGCGGGCGTAGCCGGCGCGGAACCCGGCGGTGCCGGCGCGGCTGGTCAGCGGGTGGCGGTCGCCGGGGTCGGCGTAGTGCGGATTGCCGTAGTCGAGGATGAACAGCGCGCGCAGGCCGTGGCGGTCGAGCGCCGCCACCAGCCGGTCGTAGGCGCTGAAGTCGTACTCGCCCGGCGCGCGCTCGGTGCCCGACCACGTGAGGTCCATCCGCACCCAGCGGAAGCCGGCGTCGTGGATCATCGCCAGCTCGCCCGGCTGCGGGTCGGTGAAGTGGATGTTCACCCCGAAGCCGTCCGGCGAACCGGCGGCCGGCAACGACGGGTGCGGCGCCGCGGCAGCGGCGGCGATCGATAGAATGAGCGCGCAGGCGATCGGGCGTGGGGTCATGGCGGGATTCCGCCCCCGAGGATGCGCGCCGCGCGGGAGTTGGCAAGGACAGGAACGGCGGGAGGGGTGAGTGGCGAGTGGCGAGTGACGAGTGAAAGAAAGTGCTTCGCGCGAAGCCCCGGCCTTCCACTCGCCACTCGTCACTCGCCACTCGTCACTCGTCACTCGTCACTCGTCACTCGTCACTCGCCACTCGTCACTCGTCACTCGTCACTCGTCACTCGTCACTCGTCACTCGTCACTCGTCACTCGTCACTCGTCACTCGTCACTCGTCACTCGTCACTCGTCACTCACTGAGCGCGACGGCCGGCTTGACGCCGGGTGGGGAGGGTGCAGGGTGGGGGGGATGGCGGGCGACGGGCGCCGGCCGGTTGGAGCACGATGAGGCGGTGATGACGCGGTTCCGGGACATCCTGTTTTGCACCGAGCGCGGGGGGCCGGACCGGGCGGCGTTCGAGCTGGCGCTCGGGCTGGCGGGGCGCAATGGGGGCCGGCTGACGGTGCTGACGGTGGTCGACGAGCTGCCCCGCGACCTGCTGCGGCTGGCGGCGGCGATGCCGTCCGGCGTGCTGCAGGACCTCGCCGTAAGGGAGGCGCACGAGCTGTTGGAGCGGGCGGTCGCCGCGGTGCCGGCGGCCGGCGTGCCGGTGGCCGTCGAGGTGGCCTGCGGCAAGCCGTCGATCGAGATCGTGCGCGCGGTGCTGCGCCGGCACCACGACCTGGTGGTCATCGCCGGCAGCGCCCGCAAGGGGCTGAAGGGCAGGATCTTCGGGTCGACCGGGATGCGCCTGATGCGCAAGTGCCCGTGCCCGGTGTGGGTGGTCAACGCGCCGGAGAACGCCCGCTTCAAGCGCGTGCTGGCGGCGGTCGACCCCGACCCCGACGACCCGGTGCGCGACGGGCTGAACGCCAGGATCCTCGGGTTGGCGGCGTCGCTCGCCGAACTCTACGGCGGCGAACTGCACGTGGTGCACGCATGGCAGCCGATTGCCGACACCCTGCTGCACACGTGGGGGGCGGGGGCCCCCGACGGCGAAGCCGGCGCCCGTGCGGCAACGGTCGGCCCCGACCACTGGCGGCTGCTCGACGAGTTGCTGGACCGGTGCGGTGTTGCGCCGGCCGCCTGCCGCCGCCACCTCGTCGAGGGCGACCCCGCCGTGCTGATCCCCGAGGTCGCCGCCAACGAGGGGATCGACCTGATCGTGATGGGCACCGTGGCCCGCACCGGACTGCAGGGCTACCTGATCGGCAACACCGCCGAAACCGTCCTCCGCCACGTCACCTGCTCGGTCATGGCCGTCAAGCCCGAGGGGTTCGTCAGCCCGGTGAAGGCGGAAGGCGGGTGAGGAAGAGGGGGAGGAGTTGTCCGTTGTCAGTTGTCCGTGGTCCGTGGTCGGTCGTCGGCCTGTTCTTTGTAGCCCGCAGGGCGAAGAAGGGGGTGCCGACCCGTTAGGGCCGGATGATGGCCGCTGGGGGGCCGGCCTGTTGGGCCGGACACGCAGGCGCGCAGTCCTCCCGTAGCGGTAGTCGTTCTCGTCCGTCGTAGCCCGGAGGGCGAAGACGGAAGACTTCCGGCGGGGCGGGGCGGGTGCCTGCGATCGTCGGCGGCGTTGCGGGACGGGCGTGCGCCCCGCCTGCGTTGTGACCAACGCAGCTACGGGAGAGGACAGCGTGCGTGCTCGGGGTTTGTGGCGGGAGTCGTCCTTGTCCGTCGTAGCCCGAAGGGCGAAGACGGAAGACTTCCGGCGGGGCGGGTGCCTGCGGTCGTTGGCGGCGTTGTGGGACGGGCGTGCGCCCCGCCTGCGTTGTGACCAACGCAGCTACGGGAGGGCGGCGCGACCCGTGCGATCCGTGGTTTTCATTCCCGCACCCGGGCACAATCCCGGCTTTTTCTCGCCGGTTTCCCCGCCAGCGGATTGATCGTGAACACCGTGGGAAAGCGCGCGAAGCTCATCCCGCGGCAGGCCGGCTTGATCCCCGGCAGGGAAATCAACGGGCCCCGCGACCCCCACGGATTCGAAGTCTCATGAGGGGGCGGGGAAAATGCGGGGAATGGGGGATTGCAATGGGGGGTGGGATTTGGTAGAGAGTGGGGGATGGAAGGAGGCAGGAAACGTTGGCGGGTGTGGGCGGCGGGCCTTGGGGGGTGGCTGTGGGTGGCGTGCGGGGTGGGGGTGGGGCAGGATTTCACCGTGCGGGCGGTGGGGGCGGACCGGGTGTTTGACGAGGGGGTGGCGCCGCGCGGGCTGGTGGAGTGGTTCGACCCGCTGGCGGAGGGGCTGAAGGGGGGGTGGTATTACGGGGTGGGGGTCGACGCGACGTACAACTCGAACATGTCGCTGGACGAGTCCGGGGAGCAGGACGAGCTGGTGCTCTCGCTCACGCCGTCGATCTTCTACACCACCGACCCGGAGGGCGGGGCGAACTGCGTGGTGACGGGGTACTATGCGCCGAGCGCGGTGTTTTTCACCGAGGACCCGGACCGCAACCGGATCAACCACTCGTTCGGTGCGTCGCTGGCGGTGGCCGGGGCGCGGACGACGATCACGGCGTTCGTCGACTACCTCGAATACTCGGGGTCCGACCGCTACACCGGGGGGTTCACCGAGGCCGCGGCGCTGCGGTTCGGGCTGGGCGGGTCATACCAGGTGGCGCCGCGCACGGTGGTCCACGCCAACGTGGCGGCGTCGATGTCGGATTACGACGTCGAGGGGCAGACCGGGTCGGACAACTACTCGGCCACGCTGGGCGCGTTGTGGGCGGCCACCGAGCGGCTGCAGGTCGGGCCGTCGCTGCGCTACAGCACCAGCGAGTCGGACAGTTCCGGGGACTACGAGACGTTTGCGGTGCTGGCCGAGTGCCGCTACCACTGGACCGAGCGGATCAACCTGAGCGCGGCGGCCGGGCCGAGCTTCTACGACAGCTCGCGGGCCGGCGGCGAAGACGGGGTGAACCTGTTCCTCCGCCTGAGCGCCGACTACCGGATCGACGAGCGGTGGTCGTGGCGGACGAGCATCCGCTACGACACGGTGACCTCGCCGGTGGCCGCCAACTCGGTCGTGGCCGACTACTCGATCTCCACCTCGCTGAGCCGCCAGCTCGACTACGGCAGCGTGGCAGGAGGGCTGACCTATTCCACCTCCGATTACGAGGCGACCGGTGCGACCACGGGCGGGTGGGACGCCGGCGACAACCTGCGGCTGTTCGCGACCTATTGGCGGCCGGTGCGCGAGTGGCTCGATTTCCGGGCGATGCTCGAGTATGCGACCAACGAGGGCGAGCGCGACTGGTCGCAGTGGGTGTTCGGGATCGGTTTGAACGCGCGGTTCTGAACGCGGCGGCCGGAGGGGCGGCGGCCCGCGCCGTAGGCGGTGGCGGGGCGGGGTTGGGATGCGGGGGCAAAGGGTGGTCCCGTGATTGCGTGATGGCGGCCGGGCCGGAAGCATGGCATCCTGGCTGCTGCGTGAAGATTCCCATGCGATCCAGCCGCCTCCCGGGCATGCCGGAGACCCCGCCCTGCGGCGGGGAATCTGCTTGCGGGTGTCACGGGTCACCTCAAAGTGTACCACCTAGGGTCGGGTCAAAGTGTACCACCCCGCGGGCGGGTTGAGGCTATGGTGTGAGGGGTCTGGAATGCAAGTTTGAGAAGGGGAGCTTGCGGCTGCATGCGGCGGGTGATTGGCTGGCCGGGTCCGAGCGAAACGGAGCGAGGCTCTGCTGGAGAGCAACCTTGCGAGGGATAGCTCGGACGATGCGACCGACGGTCGATTGGCCGGCGGGTCCTTGCGGGCCCGTCGGCCGAGGGCGCACGAGGCGACCGGAGGGAGCATCTGATGCCTCCAAAAACTCCAAGGCCGGAGGCCTTGAGGAGCGGTTGGCTGTGGTTCGGGCGGTTCATTGGGTGCGGGCGGGGCGGTCCTTGAGGCGGTAGCTGCGGCCGGTGATCTGGAGGATCTCGGCGTGATGCAGGAAGCGATCGAGGATGGCGGTGGCGGCGGGCACGTCGCCGAGCAGCTTGCCCCATTCCTCGATGGGGCGGTTGGACGTCATGAGGGTCGAGCGCAGCTCATAGCGGCGCATGATGATCTCGAAGAGGTGTTCGCCGCTCTTGGGCGGCAGTTGCTTGATGCCCATGTCGTCGATGATGAGCAGGTCGCAGGACAGGTAGGCCTTGAGCGCCTTCTTGTGGCGCAGCGGGTGGTCGGCCTCGCCGGCGAGTTCGGCCACGGTGTCGAAGATCGAGCGGTAGAGGACGGTTTTGCCGGCCTTGATGAGCGCGTAGCCGATGGCTTGGGCCAGATGGCTTTTGCCGACCCCGGGCGGGCCGATCATCAGCACGTCGCGGCGGGCCTCGACGAAGCCGCCGGCGGCCAGATCATGGATGCGCCGGCGGTCGATCTTCGGGTTGAAGGAGAAGTCGAAGTCCTCGAGGGTTTTCAGGTCGCGGAAGCTGGCAGCCTTGGTGCGCCGTCCGATCTGGCGCTGGTCGCGCACGTTGAGTTCGTCGGCGAAGAGCAGTTCCAGGAACTCGGCGTGGGTCAGGTCGTTGCCGCGGGCTTCCTGGAGGCGCACTTCGAGGCTTTGCAGCAGCCCCGAGAGGCGCAGTTGGCGGGCTTGGCGGGAGAGCGTGGCGTTCATGGACGGATGGCGTGGTGTGGTTGGCGCTGCTTCATTGGTTGGGTTGGAAGCCGACGAACTGGCCGTAGTCGGCCATGTCGCGGATGACTTCGTGTTCTGACAAAAACGCGAAGGCCGGCTGCGCGTCGGGCGCTTCGAGCCAACCCTTCAGGTCGGCCAGGCGGTAGTGGCCATGGCTGCGTGCCTGGCCGCAGGCGCGTTCGAGCGCTGCCCGGCCGTGGCGAGGCACGAGTTGGCGGACCAAGCCCATGAGCACGCGCAGGGCGGCCTCCTTGCGGCGTGCCACCAGACCCTCGGCCCACAGGCCGGCCTCGGGCCCGATCCGGGCGGCGCGCTCTTGCCAGTAGCGCAGGCTGGCTGCCACGCTCTTGGGCACCCCGCCGCAGCCCAGCACCTTGCTGAAGCGGCCGGGCTCAAGTTTGGCATGCACCGCGATCGGCTCCATGCGCAGGTTGAAGATGCGCACCATGCGGCCCTCGCCGCGCACCCACACCTCGCGGCCGATGTATTCGACGGGCACCTCGTAGTAGGCGCGCTCGAACTCGACAAAGCTGTCGCGATGCACGCTGCGCCGGCCTTCCGTGAAGCTGGGGAACAAGCTCGCCGGCAAGGGCCCGAGGGCCGGCTTCTCGACCGCCTCGAAGTGCGCGCCGACCTGCTTGCGGGTGGTGCCGTGGATGCGCTTGTCGGCCACTTGGGCCTCCCACTCGCGCAGGTGGGCGTTGAGATCCGCCAACGCGGCAAACTCGCGGCCCTTGAGCGCGCTTTGTTTGACGTAGCCGACCGCGCTCTCGACCTTGCCCTTGTGCTCGGGCGTGCGCGGCCGGGTCGGCAGCACCGTCACCCCGTAGTGGCGGCAGAAGGCCGCCAGCTTCGGGTTGAGCTCGGGGTCGAAAAAGTCGGCCTTGAGCACCCCGGCTTTCAGGTTGTCGATGACCACCATGCGCGTCACCCCGCCGAACTTGCGAAACGCGTTCTCCAGCGCGCGGATGAAGCTCTCGGTGTCCTGGCGCAGCATCGCCTCGGTGTAGCCCTTGCGGGAATGGCTCAGGGTCGCCCGCAGCACGTGGACCTTGCGCTTCCTGCCGCCCAGCTTCACCCAGCTCGTTCCGTAGTCGACCTGCAGTTCCTCGCCGGGCTCGCACTCCATGCGCCACACCCGCTCGGGCGCCGCCGCCTTGAGCCGCCCCACGAAGCGCTTGACCGACTGGTAGGAGTGCCCGAAGCCGTGCCCCTCGACCAGATCCTGCCAGATCCGCAGCGCCGTCAGCCCCAACCCGAGTTTCTCCTCGATGATCCCCCGATACGGCTCGCACCGGCTCGGACACCTCCCCTCAAGGGCGGCCGACCCGGCGGTCGGGGTGGTACACTTCGCCGCCGTCGCGGCACCCTCGGCCGACTGGCCACACCCCTTCGAGCCGGTGGTCGGGGTGGTACACTTTCGCTCGTTGCCGCCGCCCTCCGCATCCAGGTAGTTGCCCACCGTGTTGCGGTGGATCCCCAGCTCACGGGCGATCTTGCGTTTTGAGCAGCCCCGCATTCGCAGGGCTCGGATTGCTTGCTGTGTCGTCATGGGCAGCGAATTGGCCATGACCACTGCCCCGACCATCGGGACACCTTGTCACGGCTTTTTCAGCCCATGGGGTGGTACACTTTGAAGTGATCTTGGGTGGTACACTTTGGGCGACCGCTGACACGGGTGCCGGCCGGGTTGATTAGGATTTCCACGTAATCAACAACGGAAACCCACCTCACCGTGGATTTCTCAGTGAGCACCGGGGTTCGGGTGCTGCCGGCGCGGGGTGACACCTGTGCGGCGGGCGGTGGCCGGGCCCGGTTCCGAGGCCCGGTCGGCCGTGTCGGCCGGGAGCGGCGAATCGGTCGGGGCGCCCATGGCGGGGGTAGCGACCAAGGGCGGCAGCTTGCCCGGCCAGGATGGATTTTTCTGATGGATCGTCGCTTGACCGGCCCGGCAGGTGATGGTAGGCTGGCTCCAATTCTGGCGGCATGCCGGTGGACTTGGGTTCGCCGGTGTGGCGGTCAGGCAGTCCCCCCGCAACTCTCACAACCCCCGATCAGCCCATGAAGTAGGTCGTCCTTGCAGCCTTGTCACCCCCCCACCCCCCACCCCCCACCCCCCATGGACATTGTCGTTGGTAATTACGTAAGGAAGAGCCGCCTCCCAACCGCGCCCCGGCGCCGTTCCCCGACCCGTTCTTCCCCCCCCGCCCGCCGCACCGCCCCCGCAATCCCCGCCGCGATTGGCCAGGCGGGGGCGATGCCCGCCTTCGCGATCCCGCTGTGGAAGCGCGGGATCGACGTGACCCTCGTCGGCCTGTCGTTGCCGCTGCTGCTGCCGCTGGTGTTGTGCATGGCGTTGTGGGTCCGCTACAAGGCCGGCGGGCCGGTGTTGTTCCGCCAGGAGCGGATCGGTCGCGGCGGACGGCCGTTCACGATCTACAAGTTCCGGACGATGCCGCAGGGCGTCGACCAGCGGGTGCACAAGGAGCACGTCGCTCGGCTGGTGAAGTCGAAAACCGAGATGGACAAGCTCGACAAGAAGGGCGACCCGCGGGTGATCCCGGGGATGCGCCTGGTGCGGGCGATCGGCTTGGACGAGCTGCCCCAGCTGTGGAACGTGTTGCGCGGCGAGATGAGCCTGGTGGGGCCGCGGCCCTGCGTGGCGGAAGAGCTTGAGTACTACCGGCTGCGGCAGCTGCGGTTCGCGGTGCAGCCCGGCCTGACCGGCTACTGGCAGGTCAGCGGCAAGAACAAGAACACGTTCGAGAAGCAGGTGGCGATGGACGAGCAGTACGTCCGGCAGCAGTCGCCGTGGACGGACTTGTGGATCCTGCTCGTCACCCCGCTGGCGGTGCTCCGCCTGCTGCTCGATTGCCTCGCGACCCGGCGGGTCAGGCGTTCGAAATCGGGTTCGAAGGCCGGCGCGTTCCGGCTGGTGCCCGGATGCCCGGAGGGCCGGCGGGACGACGGCCGGGAGGATGAGGACCTGCCGCTCGGGGAAGCGCCTTGACTTGGCGGGCCGCGGCGCGCTTGATGGAACGAGCCTCGAACCGAGGCGTGACATCACCCATGGCTGACACCCTTGCCATCGGGGTGGTGGGGCTTGGATATTGGGGGCCGAACCTGGTCCGCAACTTCAACGCCCTGCCAACCTGCCGGGTCGGCGCCCTGTGCGACCGGGACGAAGAGCGGCTGGCCCGGTTCGGGCAGCTCTACCCCGGGGCGCGGACGTTCCGCGACTTCGAGGCGATGCTGGCCGACGACGGGCTGGACGCGGTGGCGGTGTCCACGCCGGTGCGGTTTCACCACCCGCTGGCCAAGGCCAGCCTGCTGGCGGGCAAGCACACGTTCATCGAGAAGCCGATGGCGGCGTCGGCGGCGGAGTGCGAGGAGCTGGTGGAGATCGCGCGCCGGCAGGGGCTCACGCTGATGGTCGGGCACACGTTCCTGTATTCGGCGCCGGTGCGGATGATCGCCGAGATCATCGGCAGGGGCGACCTCGGGGAGATCCGCTACATCAACAGCCAGCGGCTCAACCTCGGGTTGTTCCAGAAGGACATCAACGTGGCGTGGGACCTGGCGCCGCACGACATCTCGATCATCCTGCACCTGATCGGGCGCGCGCCGAAGGTGGTCAACTGCCAGGGCAACGCGCACATCACCGACGGGATCGAGGACGTCGCCAACATCTCGCTGGTGTTCCCGGGGCGGCAGTTCGCGACGATCCAGAGCAGCTGGCTCGAGCCGCGCAAGGTGCGCCAGATGACGATCGTCGGCACCCAGCGGATGATCGTCTACGACGACATCGAGCCGCTGGAGAAGATCCGCGTCTACGACGTGCGGGTCGAGCCGCCGCCGCACTACGACACCTTCGGGGAGTTCCACTACTCGTACCACTACGGCGACAGCTACATCCCGCGGATCGAGCAGGTCGAGCCGCTCAAGACGCTGTGCCAGCACTTCGTGGACTGCGTGGCGACCGGCAGCCGGCCGCTGAGCTGCGGCGAGAAGGGGCTGGAGCTGGTGCGGATCCTCGAGGCCTGCTCGAAGAGCCTGCGCAGCGGCGGCGGGCCGGTCGAGTTCCCCAACGGCGCCGGGGCGCCCGCCTGACCGGGCGGGTCGTGCGGGCGCGGCGGCGCGGCGGCGGGCGCGCGTGCCTTCACCCGATGAGTGCGGACAACTGGGAGCACACGCTGCGGGTGGCGGCGGACGTCAGGCTGGGGCGCGGCGTGCGGCTGTTCGCGTTCGTCAACCTGTATGGCTGCGAGATCGGCGACGAGACGCGGATCGGCACCTTCGTGGAGGTGCAGAAGGGGGCGCGGATCGGGGCGCGGTGCAAGGTCTCGAGCCACACCTTCATCTGCGAGGGGGTCACGATCGAGGACGAGGTGTTCATCGGCCACGGCGTGACCTTCATCAACGACCGGCTGCCGCGCGCGACGACCGCCGGCGGCGCGCCGCAGGGCGACGCCGACTGGGAGTGCCAGCGGACGCTGGTGCGGCGCGGCGCCTCGATCGGCTCCGGCGCGACGATCCTCGGCGGCGTGACGATCGGCGAGCGCGTGCTGGTCGGCGCCGGCAGCGTGGTCACCAAGGACATTCCCCCGGACACCACCGTGGCCGGCAACCCGGCGCGGATCCTGCATCACCCCGACACCCCACCCCCATGAAAGTCCCACTGCTAGCCCAACTTCGTCACTTTTGAAAGGCGGTTCCTTGCGGATCAAGGGTTTCCGGGCTTTTTGGCCCTCAGGTCGGCCACACATTTTCGGTGGCGACCTGAGGTGGCGGTTCAGTTTTGGTCGGGAAGGTGAGTGGAGCGGATGCGTGGCGGCGGTTGTTCCGGCAGGGTCCAGCCCAGTTGCATGAGCAGGGCGGCCTGTTCCTTCTCGGGGATGGTGATGCGGGGCAGGGTCAGGGTGCGGCCGTCGCGGGTGTCGAACTCGACATCCACCAGCACGATCTTGCGCAGGTGTTCGAGGATCTGCCAGGGGGTCAGCGAGGAGGCCTTGGGCGCGGCGAGCTTCTTGAGGCACACGTGCATGGCGTAGCCGAGGAAGGCGACCATGACGTGGGCTTCGACGCGGGCCTGGAGTTGGTGCCAGATGGGCCGGACATTGAGTTCGCATTTGAGGGTGCGGAAAGCCGCCTCGGCTTCGGTGAGCTGGACGTAGGTCTGCCAGAGCCGCGAGGGGTCGGTCAGGCCGCCCGGCCAATGGGCGCGCAGCAGGTAGGCGCCGTCGCGGTTGACCGCGGCGCGCCACTTTTCGCGGTCCCATTGCCAGCGCAGCCGGCCGCCCTGGCAGGCGCAGCTGCGCAAAAAGCGCCAGAAGGAGCGGTGGCGCTCCTCGAGATGGGCGATGCGCCGGTCGATGTGTTTGCCGTTCTTGAGTCTGCCCCTGGCGATCAGCGCGCGCAGTTTGACCAGGTCCCTGACCAGTGCCTTGAGCGCGCGCCGCCGCATGGCCTGCTCCTTTTGGATGCGGCCCTGGCTGCGGCACAGCACGTAGATGTCGCCGTCGGCCGGGCACAGCTTGACCTCGACTTCGGCCGAGGCGCGTTGCCAGTCCTGTTCGGTGAGGTGCTCTTCGAAGGCGGTGAGTCGGCTCTTCGGGGTGCCGACCAGGTAGCAGGCCTTGCGTTGTCGCAACCACTCGAGGTTGTCCTCGGAGTTGATGCCGCGGTCGAAGACCCAGACGCGACGGGCCTTGCCGTGCTTGGTTTCAACCGCCTGGACGATGTGTCGCAGGGTGGTCACATCCACGGTGTTGCCCGCGAACACCTCGTAGGTCAGCGGCAAGCCCTCGGCGGTGACCACCAGGGCGATGACCAGCTGCTTGCAGTCGGGGCGGTGGTCGCGCGAGTAGCCCCGCCGGGCCTTGGGCACCCCTTCGGCCGAGCCCTCGAAGTAGGTGCTCGTCAGGTCGTAGAGGATGATGTCGAAGTCGGCGGCGAACAGGTCCTTCCATTTGGCGGCCAGGTGCGCTTCGAGGGCCTCCTTGTGTTCGACCAGGTGATCCAGGCAACGGTAGAGGCGGCTCAGTTCAGCGACTTTCGCGTCGCAGTCCAACAGCAGGTCCATGGAGGTCTGCGGGAACCATTTTTCGTGGACATACAGCTCGCTGCGCGGGCCTAACAGCCTGTTGACGCACAGCAGTTCCAGAACCTTCTCCCATGGCACTTCGCCGCGTTGCCCGCCGAGCCGCTCCCGCCAGAACCCGTCCAGTCCAAGCTGGCGCCACAGCCGGGTGGCCGCCCAGCAATCCCCGAAGCGCCGCGGCTGGCGCACCCGCAACGTCGAGAGCCGCACCTCGATGATGTCCTCGGCCGGGGGCGCGCCGCCTTCCCGATCGGTGAACAGCCGGCGCTGGAGCAGTTGGCCGTCGTCCTCGTTGATGACGTCCAAGGTGTGCTGCCAACTGCGTTCCTGGCGGGTGTTCAGTTCGCCCAGGTGCAGGATCTGGCGCTGGAGCGTGCGCCCGCCATGCACCCGCAGGCTCTCGCACACCGAGTAGTAGACGTGATCCTTGCCGTCCTTGCGCCGCACCCGTCGTTTGAGGAACATTCCCGATTGAACCACGCCCCCGCAGGCCGGATCAACCGGGTAGGTCGGCCCACAGGGGGGTGGCAAAGCCCGACCCCAGCAAATTCAAGGCCTCCAGCGCCGAAAAAAGTCAAATCAGGGCCGTTTCGGCGAAAAAGTGACGAAGTTGGGCTAGACCTGAAGGCCCACCATGAGCCGCGGCGCGCCGAGTTCATGCGGGCGATCGAGGAGGTCTTCGACGCCAGCGCGTTCGCCGGCGGCCCGTTCGTCACGCGCTTCGAGAAGGAGTTCGCCGCCTACTGCGAGGTCGAGCACGCGGTGGGCGTCGGCAACGGCACCGACGCGCTGTGGCTGGCGCTGCTGGCGATGGGGATCGGCCGGGGCGACGAGGTGATCACCGTGCCGATGACGTTCATCGCCACCGCGGAGGCGATCAGCATGACCGGGGCCACGCCGGTGTTCGTGGACATCGACGAGCGCACCTACACGATGGACCCGGCGCAGCTCGAGCGGGCGGTGAGCCCGCGCACCAAGGCGATCGTGCCGGTGCAGCTGTTCGGCCAGGCGGCGGACATGGACCCGATCGTGGCGTTCGCGCGGGAGCGCGGGCTGCGGGTGATCGAGGACGCGGCGCAGGCCCACGGCGCGCGCTACAAGGGGCGGCGCGCCGGGTCGCTCGCCGACGCCGGCTGCTTCAGCTTCTATCCGGGCAAGAACCTCGGCGCGTTCGGCGAGGGCGGCGCGGTGGTCACCGGCGACCGGGAACTGGCGGACCGGATCCGGGTGCTGCGCGAGCACGGGCAGGAGAAGAAGTACCACCACGACGTGATCGGCTGGAACTGCCGGATGGACGGCATCCAGGCCGCGGTGCTGCGGATCAAGCTGCGCCAGCTCGACGAGGACAACGCGCGGCGCCGGGTGCACGCGGCGCACTACGACCGGGCGCTGGGCGGGGTCGGCGGGGTGACGGTGCCGGCGTGCGCGGCGGAGCGCGGCCACGTCTATCACGTCTACGCGATCCGGACGGCCGGGCGCGGCGAGCTGATGGCCGAGCTGGAGACGCGGGGCATCGGCAGCGGGATCCACTATCCGGTGCCGCTGCACCTGACCGGCGCGTATGCCCCGCTCGGCCTCGGCCGCGGGTCGTTCCCGGTGGCGGAGCGCTGCGCGGACGAGTTCCTTTCCCTGCCGATGTACCCGGAGCTGACGGCCGAGCAGGTCGACTGGGTGGCGGCGGCGGTGCGCGAGGCGGTGGGCGCCGGCGCGGCGGTGTGAGCGGGGGAAGGGGGGAGCGTTGAGGCGCCCTCTTGTAGCGGAAGTGGTCACACTTCCGGCTGGGTGCGGGCCCCAATGCCCCGGCGGCCCCTACCCGCCACCGGGCCCAACCCCACCCGCGTTCTGACGAACGGTAACAGGCGGCCCAACGGGCCGCCTGTTCGGCGCGCAATCCCCGCCCGGCGTTCACGCGGGCCGCGAGCTACGCGCCCTCGCCCGGGGCGAATGGCCGGAACGGATCGGATCGCGGGGCCCCCTCGCGCGCCTCTGCGACCCCTCCGGGGTCGGCACCGCTCGCACGCCCGAAACCCGGGGTCGCTGCCGCGACCCCGGGCTACCCTCTGCGACCCCGCCGGGGTCGGCGCAACCGGCGCCAAACAGATACGATCCCGGAGGGATCGCGGAAATCAGCCGGTGGCGCGAGCCACCGGGATCCGGGCGCCAAGATGATTCAGCCCCGGAGGGGCGGCGGAAGGGTGCGGTTCACCAGAGTCCCCGATGACCGGGACGGTCATGCCACTGGAGGCGCACGCAGGCGCGTTGGAGGTGCGGGTGATCGACCCGTTGGAGGGAGATGCATGGGACCGGCTGGTCAGGGCGCACCCGGAGCACTCGATCTTCCAGCGCGCGGCGTGGGCGCGGCTGCTGCACGATGCGTACGGGCACCGGCCGTGCTGCCTGCAACTGCTGCGCGGCGGGGCGGCGGTGGCGCTGGTGCCGCTGATGGAGGTGGCCAGCCCGTTGACCGGCCGGCGCGGGGTTTCGATGCCGTTTGCCGACTTCGGCGGGATCCTGTGGAGCGAACCGGCGGCCGGCGAGCCGGTGGCGGCCGCGCTGTTGGAGCTGGCGCGGCGGCGGCGCTGGAAGCACCTCGAACTGCGCGGCGGGGTGGCCCCAGCGGCCGAAGGCGCGGTGGCCAGGGACTGGGGCGGGCACCTGCTCGACCTCGCGCGGCCGCCCGAGGCGCTGTGGAGCGGGCTCGACCCCGCGGTGCGGCGCGCCGTCCGCAAGGCCGAGGCGAGCGGGCTGGCGGTGAGCGTCGGCCGCGCGGCCGGTGATGTCGACGCCTACTACCGGCTGCACGCGCGCACCCGCCGGCGCCACGGGTTGCCGCCGCAGCCGCCCGCGTTCTTCCGCCAGCTTCACCGCCACCTGATCGAACCGGGCGACGGCGAGGTGGTCCTTGCCCGGTTCGGCGGGCGAGCGGTCGCCGGCGCCGTCTTCCTGCATTCGGGCGCCGCCGCGGTCTACAAGTTCGGCGCCTCCGACCCGCGCCACTGGCCGCTGCGGCCGAACCACCTGGTGATGTGGCGGGCGATCGGGTTCCTGGCCGGGGAGGCCGGCTGCCGCTCGCTGCACTTCGGGCGCACCGCGCCCGGCGACGCCGGGCTGGCCCGGTTCAAGCGCTCGTGGGGATCGGTGAACGAACCGCTCGCCTACGTTCGCTACATGGTTGGGGCACGGCGCCCGGGGCGGGGCGCACCGCGGGCCACCGACGACCACCCGGCGGTGTTCGGCTTCCTGCCGGTGCCGGTCAACCGCATCATCGGCCGCCTGATCTATCCGCACCTCGACTGACGGCAGCCCCCCGACCCCCATGAAAGCACCCGCCAACCAGCCGGAGTCCGGAGGCCTGAGCGTGCAGGACATCCTGTTCGTGCTGTTCCGCCACAAGTGGAAGATCATCTTCCTGACCCTGTGCGGGCTGGGCGCCGCCGCCGCGGTCTACTTCACCCGCGAGCCGGCCTATCAGTCGACCTCCAAGCTGCTGGTGCGCTACGTGCTGGAGCGCAGCACGGTCGACCCGTTCGAGGCGCAGACCAACCCGGGCGGGCGGGCCGCCGACTACGTGATCAACGCCGAGCGCGAGATCATCACCAGCAGCGACCTTGCGATCGGCGTGGCCAGGATGCTGGGGCCCGAGCGGCTGCTGCCGGACGTCGGGCGGGCGGCGACCCCGGAGCAGGCCGCCTCAGTCGTCCAGGGCGGCCTCGAGGCGGCGGCCGCGACCGGCAGCAACGTGATCCGGGTGACCTACCGGAACCCGGACCCGAAGCTGGCCGTCGACGTGCTCAACGAGCTGATCCAGCAGTACTTCGTGCGCCACCTCGAGATCCACCGGTCCACCGACACGTTCGACTACGTGGCCAAGCAGGCGGAGCTGGCGCGCAGCCGGCTGCGCCAGGCCGAGGACGAGGTCAACAAGTTCAAGCTCGAGGCCGGCATCATGGACATCGGCGAGACGATGGCGGCGCTGGAGAAGCGGCGCACCGAGGTGCAGGTGGCGCTGGAGGCGAACGACGCCGTGATCGTCGAGCAACGGGCCCGGCTGGAGGCGATGCGGGCGGTGGCGGCCAAGCGCGGGGAGACGGCCGCGGAGGAAAGGCCCGCGGACCCCGGGACCGAGGACGTGTTCGCCGTCCTCAAGGAGAGCTCGCTGGCATCCTCCGAATACCAGGCGCTGGCCGACCGGCTCGAGTTCCTGCGCCAGAGCCGCAACCAGCTGCTGGCGCGCTACACCCCATCGAGCCGCGCGGTGCAGGCGGTCGACCGCCAGATCGAGGAGGTCAGGAAGCAGGGGCTGGAGTTGCTCGAGGCGCACCCGGAACTGATCGTCAAGAAGGCCGGGGCGACCGACGACGGGGGGCTCGCGGGCGAGAACGCCCGGCTGGCCGCGCTGACCGCCAAGGGCGGGAAGCTGCAGGCGCAGGCCGAGGCGATCGCCAAGGAGGTCGAGCGGGTGCAAATCGCCGGCGTGCAGCTCGCCGCCCTCGAGCGCAAGAAGCAGCTGGAGGAGCAGAAGCACGACTACCTCGAGTCGAGCCTCGAGAAGGCGCGCGTCGACGAGGCGCTCGACCCGAGCAAGATCCCGAACATCAGCATGGTCCAACAGCCGTCGGCGCCGGCCAGGGTGGTCGACGAGAAGATCCTCAAGCTGATCGCCGCGCTGGCCGGCAGCGGGCTGGCGCTCGGGGTCGGCCTGGCGTTCCTGATCGAGAAGGTGCTCGACCGCCGGATCAGGCGGCCGGTGGAGATCTCCGCCCGGCTGCAGCTGCCGCTGCTGATCTCGATCCCGCACTTCCGGCTGCGCGGCGGCCCGGCCGCCCTGCTCACGCTCGACCGCGGGGCCGGCGACGCCGCGGCCGGCGGCGGTGCGATCATCGTGCCGCCCGAGCCCCGGGGCCAGCGCCCGCCGACGCGCGCGGCGCGCGGCGACGCGGTGGTGCTCGAGCCGTACACCAAGGCGATCCGCGACCGCATCATCTTCAACTTCGCGGTCAACAACGTGCTGCACCGGCCCAAGCTGGTGGCGCTCACCGGCCTTTCCGGCGGCGCCGGCACCTCGACGATCGCCGCCGGCGTGGCGCGCGCGTTCGTCCAGAACGACGGCATGAAGGTGCTGCTGGTGGACCTCAACCCGCCGGCGGAGGGCGGCCCGGGCCCCGGCGGCGCCGGCGGCCGGCACACGCTCAGCGGCGCGCTGCAGCTGGCCCACGACCAGACGCGCAGCCCCGGCACGCAGAACCTGTTCTTCGCCAGCGCCACCACCCGCGCCAACGGCCGCCAGCCGGCGACCCTCGAGCCGCAGCAGCTCTATCAGCTGATCCCCAAGCTGCAGGCGAGCGACTTCGACTACATCATCTTCGACATGCCCCCGGTGGACCCCACCAGCCCGACGCTCGCGATGGCCGGCTTCATGGACAAGGTGCTGCTCGTCCTCGACGCCGAACACACCTCCCCCGAGCAGCTCCAGTGGGGCTACTCCGAGCTGGCCCGCGGCAAGGCCGACGTCTCCTGCGTGTTCAACAAGGCCCGCTCCACCGTCCCGCGCTGGGTCGACGGCGGGGTGTGAGGGGGATTTTGAATGTTGAATGTTGAACTCTGAATTATGAAGCGGAGGCGGGGGTCGGGTTCCCCGATCCGCAATCCGCAATCCGCAATCGCAATGTCCCGGGGGGGGCTGTCACTGCCGGTCCGCATCTACTACCGCGGCAAGCGCTTCGTGCCGAAGCGCCTGCGCTGGTGGATGCGGCGCGTCCACGCGCGCCGCGTGCTCGGGCGCAGCCGCGGCTGCTGGCCGATCGACGAGGCGGCCGGCCGCGCACCCGACGGCTGGCCCGGCTGGCCCGAAGGCAGGCGCTTCGCGCTGGTGCTCACCCACGACGTCGAGACCCGGGCCGGCCTGGACAAGGTGCGACCGCTGGCGGAGCTCGAGCTCGAACTGGGGTTCCGCTCGTCGTTCAACTTCGTGCCCGAGGGCGGCTACCGGGTCCCGCCCGCGCTGCGCGAGTGGCTGACGGCCAACGGCTTCGAGGTCGGCGTCCACGACCTACGCCACGACGGGATGCTCTACCGCTCGCGCAAGGCGTTCGCACGCGACGCGCAGCGGATCAACCGCTACCTGCGCGACTGGGGCGCGGCCGGGTTCCGCTCCGGGTTCATGATGCACCGGCTCGACTGGCTGCACGACCTCGAGATCCTCTACGACAGCTCGACCTTCGACACCGACCCGTTCGAGCCGCAGCCGGACGGCTGCGGGTCGGTCTTCCCGTTCCGCGTGCTGCCGGAGGGGAAGGCGGGCGGCGGCTACGTCGAGCTGCCGTACACGATGCCGCAGGACTCCACCCTGTTCCTGCTGTTGGGAGAGCAGACCCCGGCGGTGTGGCAGCGCAAGCTCGACTGGCTGGCGGCCCACGGCGGCATGGCGCTGGTCAACGTGCACCCCGACTACCTGCGGTTCGGGGAGGGCGGCGGCCGCTACACGGTGCCGGCGGCCGTCTATCGGGACTTCCTGGCCTGGGTGCGCGGGCGCCACGGCGGCGGCTACTGGCAGCCGCTGGCGCGGGAGGTGGCGGCGCACGCCGACCGGGTGCTGCCGGCCGGGCCGCGGTGCCCGCGGCGGCGGGTCGCGATGGTCACGTTCTCGTTCTACGAGACCGACAACCGGGTGATCCGCTACGCCGAGGCGCTGGCCGCGCGCGGCGACGAGGTCGAGGTGCTCGCGTTGCGCCGCACTCCGGACGTCGCGCGCGAGGAAGTGCTCAACGGGGTGCGCGTGGTCCGGATCCGCGACCGGTTCGACAAGTCCTCCTCCAGCCGGCTCGGGCACCTGCTGCCGGTGCTGGCGTTCATCCGGCGGGCCCAGGCGTGGCTGCGCCGCAGCCACGCGCGCCGGCCCTACGACCTGCTCCACATCCACAACATGCCGGACTTCGTGGTGTTCGCCGGCTGGTACCCGAAGTGGAAGGGCGCCAGGGTGATCCTCGACATCCACGACATCGTCCCCGAGCTCTACGCCAGCAAGTTCGGCGGCCGGCCGCGCGGGCCGATGCACGCCGCGCTGCTGTGGATGGAGCGGCGGTCCGCCCGCTTCGCCGACCACGTGATCATCGCCAACCACCTGTGGCTCGACCGCTACGCCGCCCGCACCGGCACCGCCGGCCGCTGCACCGCGATCATCAACCACGTCGACTCCGCGGTGTTCAAGCCGGCGCCGCGGCGGCGCGCCGACGGCCGCAAGATCATCCTCTTCCCCGGCGGGCTCCAGTGGCACCAGGGGGTGGACGTGGCGATCGACGCGTTCAAGCGCGTCCACGACCGGATCCCCGCCGCCGAGTTCCACATCTACGGAGACGGCATCGCCCGCGAGTCGCTCAGGCGGCAGGCCCACCGGCTCGGCCTCAACGGCAGCGTGCGCTTCTTCGAACCGCGGCCGCTGCGCGAGATCGCCGCAGTGATGGCCGACGCCGACCTCGGCGTGGTCCCCAAGCGCGCCGACTCGTTCGGCAACGAGGCCTACTCGACCAAGATCATGGAGTTCATGGCCGCCGGCGTGCCGGTCGTCGTCGCCGACACCAAGGTCGACCGCCACTACTTCGACGACTCGGTCGCGCGCTTCTTCCCCTCCGGCGACGCCGGCGCGCTCGCCGAGGCGCTCGCGGACCTGTTGGACGACCCCGGGAAGTGCCGCGACCAGGCCGGCCGCGCGATGCACTACGTCAAAGAGCACTGCTGGGAGCGGCGGCGCGCGGACTACCTAGCGCTGGTCGACGGTCTGTTGGACGGCGGCGGCGGGCGCGCTGCGGCGGGCGGCGACCGCGGGTGACCGAGATGGCGGACGACGTTCTGGAGCAGGCCTTGGGGCGGGTGCAGGCGTGGGTGGAGGCGCGGGACTACCGCGGCTACGACCCCGGCGACGGGCTGACCTCGTGGCTCCGGCCGCTGACCTTCGGCAACCAGTTCGCCGAGCGCGTGCTGCAGCAGGTGATCTGGAAGAGCCCGGTGAACCTGCGCCCGCTGGCGGGGATCCGGCCGCTGGACTCGACCAAGGGCCGCGGCTTCATGGCGTGGGGCTACCTGCTGGTCCATGCGCGGACCGGCGAACCGGCGGCGCTCGAGCGGGCGCGGGAGTGCCTCGCCTGGCTCGATGATCACCGTGCCGCCGGCCAGCCGGGCCACAGTTGGGGGAACGCGTTCGACTTCACCACCCGCAGCGGGACGATCCGGGCCGGCGAGCCGACGATCGTCTGGAGCGGCCTGATCGGCCAGGCGTTCCTCGAGGCGTGGGAGCGCACCGGCGAGGAGCGCTGGCTCGAGGTGGCCCGCGGGGTGTGCGACTGGATCCTGACGCTGCCGCGCGAGGTCACCGCCACCGGCCACTGCCTGAGCTACATCCCGTCGCGCCAGTCATCGATCCACAACTCGAACATGCTCGGCGCGGCGATGCTGGCGCGCACGTGGAAGCACGTGCGGCGGGCCGAGTACCTCGAGGTCGCCCGCGAGGCGATGCGCTACAGCTGCACGCGGCAGCTGGACGACGGCGCGTGGTATTACGGCGAGGAGGCGAAGTACCACTGGATCGACAACTTCCACACCGGCTACAACCTCGACAGCCTGAAGCGCTACGCCGAGGCCACCGGCGACGAATCGTTCCGCGGCCACCTCGAGCGCGGCTACCGCTACTTCAAGGAGGTGTTCTTCGAGGAGGCCGGGCGCCCGCGCTACTACCACGACAACACCTGGCCGGTCGACATCCAGTGCGCCGGACAGGCGATCGACACGTTCGCGTTCTTCAGCGACCTCGACCCCGGGGCGCTCGACATGGCCGGCAAGGTCGCCTGTTGGACGGTCGCCAACATGCAGGACCCGAGCGGCTACTTCCACTACCGCCTATACCCCCGCCTGCGCGCCAGGACCCCGTACTTCCACTGGGGCCAGGCCACGATGTTCAAGGGCCTCGCACACCTCCTCCTGCAGCGCTCGCGGCGCCTCCCCACGCAGGCGGCCGCCACCGGCCCCGCCCTGCCGGCCGCAGCACCATGACCGCCGCACCCGATGTCCGCGGCACGACTGCCGCCGCCGCCGCACGTCCCGCGCTGCCGCGCTACGCGCTGGTCACCCCGGCCCGCAACGAGGCGGACCTGATCGAGGGCACGATCCGCGCGGTGCTCGCCCAGACCCACCGCCCGCTGCGCTGGGTGATCGTCAGCGACGGCTCGACCGACGGCACCGACGAGATCGTCGCGCGCCACGCCGCCGAGCACCCGTGGATCGAGCTGCTGCGGTTGGCGGGCGACGGCGGGCGCCACTTCGCCGCCAAGGCCCGCGCGTTCAACGCCGGGCTCGCCCGCCTCGCCGGGCTCGATTACGAGGTCGTCGGCAACCTCGACGCCGACATCACCTTCGAGCCGGACTACCTCGCGTTCCTGATGGGCAAGTTCGCCGCCGACCCCTCGCTCGGGGTGGCCGGCACGCCGTTCGCCGACGACCACGCGCACCCCGACCGGCACAACTACAACCACCGCTTCGCGCAGCTCGAGCACGTCTCCGGGGCGTGCCAGCTGTTCCGGCGCGAGTGTTTCCAACAGATCGGCGGCTACCAGCCGGTCAAGGGCGGCGCGGTCGACTGGATCGCGGTGACCACCGCCCGGATGCACGGCTGGAAGACCCGCACGTTCACCGGAAAAGTCTGCCTCCACCACCGCCCGCTCGGCACCGGCACCCACCGCAAGGCGCTGGTGTTCTGGCACTACGGCAGGAAGGCCCACTTCGTCGGCGGCCACCCGCTGTGGATCCTGATGCGCGGGGTGTTCCAGATGCGCCTCCGGCCGGTGATCCTCGGCGGCGCCCTGTTCCTCGCCGGCGCCGCCTGGGCCTGGCTCATCCGCACCCCGCGCATCGTCACCCCCGAACTCATGGCCTTCCACCGCCGCGAGCAGCTGGACCGGATGCGGCGGCTGTTCGCGCGATCCCCGTGACTTCCGTCCCACCCGATGTCTCGGTGTGCGTCTGCACGTTCCGGCGGCCGGCGATGCTCGGCCGTCTGCTCGACCGCCTCGCGGAGCAGGAAGGCGGCGGCGCGCCGACCTTCGGGATCGTGGTGGTCGACAACGACGCCGCCCGCTCCGCCGAACCGGTGGCCGCCGGCTTCGCCGCCCGCACCGGCCGCCTGATAGAGTATCGCTGCGAGCCGCGCCGGAACATCGCCCTGGCGCGCAACCTCGCGGTGGAGGCCGCCGCCGGCGGGCACATCGCGTTCATCGACGACGACGAATTCCCCGAGCCCGGGTGGCTGGCCGCGCTGCTGCGGACGCTGCGGCAGTCCGGTGCCGCCGGCGTGCTCGGCCCGGTGCGGCCGCACTTCGAGCAGCCGCCGCCGGCGTGGATCCTCAAGGGGAGGTTCTGTGAGCGCCGGGAGCACCCGACCGGGACCATCATGGACTGGAACGACTGCCGCACCGGCAACCTGCTGTTCCGGCGCGCCATCCTGCGTGCGGATGAACCACCCTTCGACGAGCGCTTCGGCACCGGCGGCGAGGACAAGGACTTCTTCCGCCGCATGACCACCGCCGGCCACCGCTTCGCGTGGTGCAACGAGGCGGTCGTCCACGAGTCGGTGCCGCCCTCCCGCACCACCCGTTCCTATCTCCTCCACCGCGCGCTGCTGCGCGGCCGCAACAGCCTGCAGCTCGGCCACCGCCCGCTCGCCGGCCTCGCCAAGTCGGCCGTCGCGGTGCCGCTCTACACCGCCATCCTCCCGCTCGCCCTGCTCGCCGGCCACCACCGGTTCATGGACCGCCTCATCCGCCTCTGCGACCACCTCGGCAAGCTCCTCGCCCTGGCCCGCCTCAACCCGGTGGGCGAACGCAGGATGTGACCTCCAACGGGCCGTTCCAACCCGGCCCGTGCCCCGGGGATTCCCCGGCGACGTGATGAACCGCTCCTGCCATGACCAAGCCGCCGGCGCGCCGCCGGGCGGAAGCGCCGGGAACGGGGCTTTGCCCGGTGCCGCGGTCCCCGCCGTGCGCATCCGGAAGGGGTTGGTCAGGGTGGCGAGGCTGCAGAACGAGTGGTATGACGACGTCGGTGACCCCGGGCGGCTGGTGGCGGCGCTGTGCGACGGCAGGCCCCGGGCGGACATCCTGACGTTCATCCAGCGCCTGCCGGACACCACGCCGCACCATGACTATCCGATGGAGTGGGACGCGGTGGCCGCGATGGAAATCAAGGGCTTCGATCACTGGTGGAACAACGTCATCCCGAAATCCGCCCGCAAGCACATCCGCAGGTCGGAGAAGCGCGGGGTGCGGATCGAGGTCCGCACCATCGACGACGAGCTGGTCCGGGGGATCAAGCGGATCTACGACGAGACCCCGGTGCGCCAGGGCAGGAAGTTCGGGCACTACCGCAAGAGCGTCGAGGAACTGGCGCGGTCGCACTCCACCTTCCCCGGCCGCAGGGACTTCATATGCGCGTTCGTGGGCGACGAGTTGATCGGCTTCATCAGCCTCATCTACGCCGGCGAGACCGCAAGGTGCGTGCAGCTGATCTCGATGCAGGCTCACAAGGACAAGTGGCCGAACAACGCGCTGCTCGCGAGGGCCGTGCAGCGGTGCGAAGACAAGGGCCTCCGATATCTCGTCTACGGCCGCTACGACTACGGCGGTTCCGGGGCCGAGAGCCTGGTCTCGTTCAAGGAGGAGAACGGGTTCTCCAGGCACGACATCCCGCGCTTCCACGTGCCGCTCACTCCGTGGGGCCGGGTGGCGCTCAGGCTCGGGCTGCAGCGTGGCCTGGCGGAGATGCTCCCGGGGCCGCTCGTCCGCAGGCTGGCGCGGCTGCGCGCGCGCTATTACGAGGTCACTCGCGCGCGGAGGAGCCCGCCGCGCGATCCCAGCGCCGACGCGGCCCCCTGACCGGCGGGCGGCAGGCAGCGGCCCGCGCGTTCCGCCCCCCGCCGCGGCCCTCCTGCGGGGGACTTTTTGCTTGTGGTTGCCGGCCGGTCGACCATAACCCACGGCGCCGCAGGCACGACCCGATCAGCCCCTATCGTCTAGTGGTCCAGGACGCCAGGCTTTCCGCCTGGAAACACTCGGTTCGAATCCAGTTGGGGGTGCCACTCCGGGCCGCGGGCGGGAGAGTGCATGGTTGACCGGCGCGGCCGCCCGGTGATGAAACTGAGTTCCCAGGCCCTGTCGCGCCGGCTGCGCAACCGCTGGCGCCGGATGCTGGCGCGGGCCTTGTGCCGGCGACCGTGCGACATCCGCCCCGGGGTGCCGGTCATCTCGTTCTCATTCGATGACTTCCCCACGTCCGCGCTGGCGGTGGCGGGGGCGATCCTGGACCGGCACGGCGCCAGGGGGACCTACTACGCATCGCTGGGGCTCGCCGGGCGGCAGACGGACACGGGGCGGATTTTCGCGCGGGACGACATCGCCGCCCTGCTCGCGCGCGGCCACGAACTGGGCTGCCACACGTTCCCCCACTGTCATGCCTGGGAAACCGCGCCCGCCGAGTTCGAGCGCGCGCTGGCGATGAACCGGGAGGCCCTGGCAGAGCTCGTGCCCGGAGCGGCCTTCCCGACGCTCTCATACCCCCTGAGCTGCCCGCGGCCCGCGAACAAGAGGGTGGCGCAGGGGTTCTTCGCCTGCTGCCGCGGCGGCGGCCAGCACCCCAACGTCGGCAGGTGCGATGCCAACTACCTCGCCAGCTACTTCCTCGAGCAGGACCCGGGGCTGCCCGATGGCGCCAACGCGATGATCGACCGCAACCGGGCGGCCGGCGGCTGGCTGATCTTCTCCACCCATGATGTCTGCGAGTCGCCCACCAGATATGGCTGCTTGCCCGACCGCTTCGAGGAGGTCGTCCGGCACGCCGTGGATTCCGGCAGCCGGATCCTGCCGGTCGCCGAGGCGTGGGCGCTCGTGAACCGCAGTTGACGCGCGGGGCAGGGCTCGTCCCGCCGCAGAGCCAAGGCCACCGCAGGATTCCCATGCCAGGCATCGTCGGAATCATCAGCGACCGCCCCGGTGCCGACCACCGGGGCGACCTCGAGCGCATGCTCGAGGCCGTGCGCCACGACCGCTCGCACCCGTGCGGCAGGCACAGCGACGACCGGGCCGGCCTCCACCTCGGCTGGACGTGCCATCCGGGCTCCTACTGCGACTGCCTGCCGATCGCCGGCCGCCCCGGCGGACAGCTGCTGTTCTTCCTCGGGGAACACTTCGCGCCCGCCGCGCACCCCGGCGAACCCGCCGGTGCCCGCACCATCATGGATCTGGTGGAGCAGCGCGGCGAGCAGTTCGTCGCCCAGCTCAACGGCTGGTTCGCCGGCGTCCTGTTGGACCCGGCCTCCGGATCGGTCCGGTTGTTCAACGACCGCTACGGCGTCCAGCGCCTCTACGTCCACGAGGAGGACGGCGCACTGCTGTTCGCCACCGAGGCCAAGGCGCTGCTGGCGGCGCGCGCGGGGCTGCGGCGACTGGACCGGCGGGGCCTGGGCGAGCTGCTCGCCTGCGGCTGCGTGATGCACAACCACACGCTGTTCGCCGGCGTCGACCTGATCCCCGGCGGGTCGTGCTGGGAGTTCCAGCAGGGCCGGCTGCTGCGGCGCGGGCGCTACTTCGACCCCCAGGAATGGGAGTCGCTGCCGGTGCTGCCCGAGGAGCAGGTCTACGAGGCCCTCGAGGGCATGTTCGCCGGCGTGGTGGAGAGATACCTGCGCCCCAGCCTCCCGCTGGCCGTCTCCCTGACCGGGGGCCTCGACACCCGCATGATCATGGCCCAGGTCGCCAGGCTCGGTATCGACCCGCCCTGCTACACCTTCGGCGGCATGTACCGCGACAGCTCGGACGTGCGGATCGCCCGCGAGATCGCCCGCGCCTGCGGCCTGCGCCACCAGGTGGTGCGCCTGGGCGGCGCCTATCTAACAGAATTTCTGGGCTATGCGGAGCGGTCGGTGGGGCTGTCGGACGGGCTGATGAGCGCGTGTGGCGGCTACGAGTTGTACTTGAACGAGGCGGCGCGGCGGATTGCGCCGGTGCGGCTGACGGGGAACTACGGCAGCGAGGTGTTGCGTTCGGCGGGTTCGTTCAAGCCGGAGCGGCCGGACACCACGTTGTTTGCGCCGGAGTTCCGGTCGTGCGTGGAGGAGGGTTTGGGCTCGTGGGGGGAGATGGCGCGGTGTCACACGCTTTCGTTCCGGGTGTTCCGGCAGGCGCCGTGGTATGGGCACGGGCGGCTGGCGCTGGAGCAGACGCAGGTGGTGCTGCGGACGCCGTTCATGGACAACGACCTGGTGCGGCTGATGTTCCAGGCGCCCGAGACGGTGAGGCAGAAGGGGGAGGTGCCGTATCGGCTGCTCAGGGGGCGGCGTCCGGACCTGCTGGCGATCCGCACCGACCGGGCGCTGCCGGGCAGCCGTCCGTCGGTGGCGGCGCGTGCGAGGCATGCGGCGGCGGAGTTTCTGTTCAAGGCGGATTACTGCTACAAGTCGGGGATGCCGCAGTGGCTGGAGCGGATCCACTTCCTGATGGGGCCGTTCACGCCGGAGCGGCTGCTGATCGGCCGGCACCGGTTCACGCACTTCCGTAGGTGGCTGCGCCGGGAACTCGCGGACGTGGTGCGGGAAGTGCTGCTCGATCCGCGGACGCTGGGGCGGGGCTACCTCGACCGGGCGGCCGTCGAACGAATGGTGAGCCGGCACCTGCGGGGCGACGGGAACTACACCAATGAGATCGACAAGGCGCTGACGCTGGAGCTGATTCACCGGCAGTTTGTGGACGGGCACGGGCCGGCGTGCAGATGACCCGGGGGCAGCGGGGCACTTGTGAGGGAGCGGTGGTGAAGACGACGACCGGCTACTGGAGGGACTGGTGGGACCAGCGGGCGCGGGCGACCGGATCGGACTACGAGGCCGACCGGGGCTCCGAGCTGCGGGTCGACGCGGTGGCGGCGCGGTCGGAGCGGCGCTTCCTTGACGCGTTGGATCCCCGGCCCGGGGACGTCGTGCTGGATGCCGGATGCGGCAGCGCCGGCAATGCGCTGAAGATCGCCGGCAGGGTGGCCGAGGTGGTGGCGATCGACTTCTCCGAGGAGATGATCAAGCGGGCCCGGGCGCGGCTTGGCGAGCGCGGGGTCACCAACGTGCGCCTGCTGACCGGGGACATCACCCGCCTGGAGATGGAGAGCAACCGGTTCGACAAGGCGATCTGCGCGAGCGTCCTGCAGTACCTGAACGACGACGAGTGCCGGGCCGCCGTGGGCGAGTTGTTCCGCGTCTGCAAGCCGGGTGCCACCGTCGTCATCCACGCCAAGAACAGCACCTCGCTCTACGGGGTTTCGCTGCGGGTGCTCCGGGCGGTCGCGCGGGTGATCGGCAGGAAGACCCGCCCGGGGATCTTCCGGCCCCGCAGGTGGTATCAGCAGACGATTGCGGAACTCGGCGGCACCCTCGTCGACTTCGACTCGTTCGGCTGCCTGACGTTCGTGCCGTGCCCCCGCCGGCTCGTCGGGCTGCTGCTGCGGCTCGAGATGTGCCTCCCCAAGGGCCGCCGGTTGCGCGGGCTGGGGGTCAACTACCACATGGTGGTGAGGGTGGACAAGCGGCCGCCGGAAGGCCCCCAAGGCGGCGCCACGGGCCCGTGAACGAGTGCCGGAAACCAGCCACCCAAGCCCGCCCGGGTGCCCGTGGCAGCGTGCCGGCGGGGCGGGAAAACAGCTTCCGGGGGAGGGCCCCGGCGCTTTTGTCACCGGGTTTTTCCTTGCATCGCAAGTTCCGATGTGCAAACGATCCCCGCTGGTAAAAATTCAGCCATGGCGCAAGATGGCTGGGTGGATGATGTGTGTGTGCTGACTGCGATGAATCCCCTGCATGGATCCTGTTCGTTGGCCCGGGCCGGCAAGCGCTGCGGCGCGCAGCTGTCGGCCGCGTGCCTGATGGTGCTGGCCCTGGTGCCGGTTGGTGCGGCGGCGATCCTGCCGGCGGACCGGGTGGTCGACTGGGCGCCGGGGGTCCCGGGGGGAGTTCCCAACCGGGAGGAGATCTTCGCGAGGGTCACCGACCCGCCCTACAACGCGGCGGGTGACGGCGTTGCCGACGACACGAATGCGTTGAAGCAGGCGATCGCCGCCTGTCCGCCGGGCAAGGTGGTCTACATCCCGGAGGGCAGCTACCTGGTCACCGACCGGCTCTATTTCGCCCAGGGGCGGAACCAGATCACCATCCGGGGCGCCGGCCCGGGCAGGACGGTGCTGAACTTCGCCGGGCCGAACTACGGCTTCTACTTCGGGAGCAAGAACTTCGGGCCGGTCCTGAGGATGACCTCGGGGCTGGGCAAGGGAAGCACGCAATGCGGCGTCGCCAGTGCGCCCGACTCCTCGTTCGCGCCGGGCCGGCTGATGCTGATCAACCAGCTCAACGACGGCGCGCTGGTCGACCCGACGAACCAGCACAACGTGCCGGTGACGTTCGCCGACCGGGACCGCAACGGCACGCGCAACCTCCAGCAGCTCGTGCGGATCACGCAGGTCACGCCGACATCGGTGTCGTTCACGCCCCCGCTCTACTACGGGCTGTCGCCGAACCTAAGCCCGGAGGTTTGCTCGCTCAAGGGGACGCTCGAGGGGATCGGGCTGGAGGACCTGCAGATCAATGACGCCAACGGGACGATGGCCTACTACGGGATCTGGTTCATCAACGCCCAGAAGTGCTGGGTCAGGAACGTCAAGACCCGCAACATCAAGGGCTGGCACCAGTTCTGGTATTTCGGCCTCGAGAACGAGGTCCGCGGGTGCGAGTTCGCCGGATCCGGCCCGGGAGCGGGGGCCGGCAACGGCTACGGGTTCGAGGCGCGGAACCAGTCCGCCATGCTGATCGAGGACAATCTCATCCACGAGACCCAGTGGCCGTTCCTGCTCAACAGCGGCTCGAACGGGTGCGTGGCGGCGTACAATTTCTTCCACCACAACTACAACCGGCAGGACCCCGGTTTCCTCAATCCCATCGTGCAGGCGAACCACGGGGCCCACCCGATGCTGAACCTCTACGAGGGCAACATCGCGGGCAAGTTCCACGCCAACAGCTACCACGGGTCATGCAGTCACATGGTGCTGCTGCGGAACATCTTCAAGGGCACGGACGAGGGCGTGACCAAGAACCACATGGCGGTGGCGCTGGATGCCCAGACCACCAACCATGCGCTGGTGGGCAACGTGCTGGGCAACCCGGGGGTGGCGTGGAAGTTCCACAGCCGCAATGGCGAGGACTTCGGCTACGGCGACCCGGTGATCCTGCGGCTCGGTTACCAGAACATGGGGAACAACACCGCCACCGACCACGACCGGCGGACCAAGGACACGACGATCGTCCACGGCAACCATGACTACTTCAACAAGCGCGTGGTCTGGGACCCGGCGATCGCCGACCGGGTGCTGCCCGACAGCCTCTACCTCCCGGCCAAGCCGGGGTGGTTCGGTGAGCTGGCGTGGCCGCCGGTCGACCCAGCCAAGCCGGTGCCGGACGACCCCACGATCATCCCTGCCGGCTACCGGTTCGTGCACGGGACCAACCCGCCGGGGGTCGCCGGGATGGGGCTCAACCCCCCGCTGGCGTTCAGCCAGAATCTAACCATCGCGAAGGACCAGGCCACTCCGTTCAAGCTGCGGGCCTCGGATGCGGACGGTGATCCGCTGAGCTACACGATCGTCGCGGGGCCGGCCCAGGGTTTGCTGTCCGGGACGCCGCCGGACATGGCATACTCGCCGGCGCCGGGGTTCGTGGGGACGGACGCCATGAGCTTCTCGGTGCGAGACGGGAAGTTCACTTCCAACGTGGCGACGATCCGGTTCACGGTGAGCGAGGCGGGGGCGGTGCTGGGGGCCAGTTTTGGCGCTGGCGACGGGCAGATCAGCGCGCCGTTCGAGCTGGCGGGCGGGGTGGTGTCGCAGGCGGTGGTGACGACGCAGCCCGACCGTGGCGGGCGTGCGGCGTATCGGTTCACGGTTGGGGAGGCGGGGGACTACGTGGTGTCGATGGAGGTGGACGCGCCGGACGACGGGGCGGACTCGCTGTTTGTGAACGTGGACGGGGAGCCGACGACGCCGCGGATGATCTGGGCGATCCGGCCATGGACGGACGGATTCCAGCGGCTGATGGTTTCGTGGCTGGGGGAGGGGACGACGACGCAGCCGGAGTTCCGGCCGGCGCGGTTTGGGTTGAGTGCGGGCGAGCACACGCTGGTCATCCGCGGCCGCGAGGCCGGGGTGAGGTTCCGCTCGATCGTGATCACGCCGTTCGTGCCGCCGGACGAGCCGGCGTACAAGGAGGGCACGCCGAAGCCGACCGGCGATGCGCCGTACGTGCCGCGAGAGAAAACCGGGGAGTGAGAGGCGTGGCGGTGTCCGGGTGACGGGTGCCTGATCGGCGGCGAGACTGGCCGGCAGGATGGCGGGCGGCTGCCAGGGGCGGCCCGTGAGGGAGCGAACACATGCCTCCGGTTGTCGCGCTGGTGTTGTGCTACGCGTTCATCGCGTGGCTGCTGCGTGGGGACCTGCGGTGGCGGGACGGGGGGTCGCAGGCGCTGTGGATTCCGGCGGTGTGGGTCGGGATCATCGGCTCGCGGCCGGTTTCCTACTGGGTGTCGGGCGGCGGTGGCGGCGCCGATGCGGCCGGCGAGGGCAACCCGGTGAACACGCTGGTGTTCGGGTTGCTGATCGTGTGTGCGATCATCGTGCTGAACCGCCGCCGGATCGGCTGGGGGAGGGTGGTGGGCGGCAACAAGGCGGTATTCCTGATCTACCTGTTCTTCGCGCTCAGTCCGCTGTGGTCGGACCTGCCGTTCGTGTCGTTCAAGCGGCTGGTGAAGGACTTCGGCGGGGTGGTGGTGGCGCTGGTGCTGCTGACCGAGGTGCGGCCGGCGGAGGCGGTGCGGGCGGTGTTCGTGCGGGTGGCCTACGTCCTGTTTCCGCTGTCGGTGGTGTTCGGGAAGTATTTCCCGCACATCGGCCGCGGCTTCAGCATCGGCGGCGAGCCGATGTTCACGGGGATCACCACCCAGAAGAACAGCCTCGGGCAGATGGTGTTCGTGCTGTCCCTGGTGATCCTGTGGGACCTGGTGGAGATCCGCAGGCGGCGGGCCGGCCCGGCCGACCGGCGGCAGGAGTGGATCCGGATCGGGATGCTGGGGATGGGGCTCTACCTGCTGCACGCCTGCCAGAGCAAGACATCGTTGTTGTGCCTGCTGGTTGGCGCGGCAACGTTCTGGGCCGCCGGGGTGTTGCCGCGGCTGCGCAACGGGCGCGGGCTGCTGGCGGCGGGGCTGGCGGGGATCGTCTGCCTGGCGGCGCTCGACGAGCCGCTCGGGTTGTCCGACTCGGTGGTCCGGAGCCTGGGGCGCGACCCGACGCTGACCGGGAGGACGGCGATCTGGGAGACGCTGCTGGCGCAGGACACCGACCTGGTGTTGGGCGAGGGGTTCTACGTGTTCTGGGACAGCCCGGCGGGGCGGGCGGTGATCCAGCAGCTGCGGACGCTCAACAGCGCGCACAACGGCTACCTCGAGGTCTATCTGGACGGCGGCTTGGTGGGGGTGGGGTTGCTGGTGCTGATGCTGGCGAGCGGGCTGGCGCGGGTGTTCCGGGGGGTGTTCGACGACCGCAGGCTCGGGCGCATCGGGCTGGTGTTCTGGCTGCTGGCGGTGGTGTACAACATCTCGGAGTCGAACTATTTCCGGCTCGGCATCCTGTGGTTCATGCTGCTGCTGGTGATCCTGCGGGTGCCGTGGCGGGAGCAGGCGGGGGACGTCGATCCCGAGGCCGGGGAAGCCGCGCAGGAGGGCCGCATCCCCAAGGCCCTGGATCCGGATGCAGGCCGCTGGCGAGGGCCCTCGATGGGCGTCCCTGCGTGATGGTTGAATGGCGATGCAGCCGTTGGTCTCGATCTTGATTCCTGCGCACAACGCGCGACGGTGGATCGGCGCGACGATCGAGTCGGCGCTCGCGCAGACGTGGCCGCGTAGGGAGATCATCGTGGTCGAGAACGGTTCGAGCGACGGGACGGCGGAGGTGGCGCGCCGTTATGAGTGGCGGGGGGTTAAGGTGGTCGAGCAGGAGAAGGCCGCTGGTTGTGCGGCGCGCAACCGGGCGTTTGGGCTGAGCCGGGGGGATTACATCCAGTGGCTCGATGCCGACGACCTGCTGGCCCCCGACAAGATCGAGCGGCAGATGGAGGTGGCGCTTGCATCGGGCTCGCCGCGGGTGTTGCTCAGTTCGGGATTCGGGTCGTTTTACCGGCGCCCGCGCGCGGCGGTGTTCCGGCCGACTGGGTTGTGGGAGGACCTTGATCCGGTCGAGTGGCTGTGCCGCAAGCTCGGGCGCAACCTGTGGCTGCAGACGGCGACGTGGCTGGTGAGCCGGGAACTGACGGAGGAAGCGGGCCCGTGGGACGAGGAACTGCACAAGGACCAGGACGGTGAGTATGCGTGCCGGTTGGTGCGCGCGTGCGAGCGGGTTCGCTTTGTGGGCGCGGCGAGGGTGTACTACAGGATCACGGGGGCATCGAGCGTCGGCTACCTGGGGAACTCAGCCAGTAAGCAGGACTCGGTGTTCAGGTCGGCTGAACTGTGCATCGGCTACATGCGCTTGCTGGAGGACAGCGCACGCACCCGGGACGCGGCGCTGCGCCTGTTGCAGGACCTCTTCCACATCTACGATCCCGGGCGTCCGGATATCGCCGGTCGCATGCAGGAGATGGCTGCCGAACTGGGTGGCACGCTGGTGCGGCCGGCGCTGGAGTGGAAGTACGCGTGGATCGACCGGGTTTTCGGGCGGTGCGCCGCGCTGGCGGCGAGGAGGATCTACAACCGTCACAAGACGGCGTGGAAAATCGGCTGGGACGGCGTGCTGCAACGGATTGAGATGTGGACTGGCGGCGGGCGGGCGGGGCAGTGGGGCTAACGGCGGCGCGTTATGGGCGTGATCGGGCGATGGCCATGGAGGGAACGATTGACGGTGGGGGCCGGCCGCGGCTGCTGGTGGTCTGCCGGGCGCTTGGCGTGGCGAGCGAGGCATGGTTGTGGCGGCAGGTGGAGGGACTGGGGCGGTTCGACCGGCACGTGTTGTGCTGGGAGGACGAGCGGGCCGGGCGGGACGACGCCGGGGGCGCGGGGGGCGCCGCGGTGCATCTGTTAGGAACGGCGTTCGAGGCCCCGGAGCGCGGGGCGAGGCGCTGGGTTTACCGGCTGAGGATGCTGCCGACGGGCAACGTGATGGGGGCGGTCGGGCGCGAGCGGGTGCGGCTCGAGCGGTTGTTCGACGAGATCATGCCGGACTTGGTGTTGTGCCATTTCGGTCACACCGCGTTGCGGGTGCTGCCGGTGGCGAAGCGGCGCGGGGTGCCGGTGGTGGCCCACTTTCACGGCTACGACATCTTTCCGAAGATTGGGGACAAGTATTACCGCTGGAGCCTGAGGAACTCGTTCCGGGACTTTGCGGCGATGGTGGTGGTGGGCTCGCACCAGCGCGAGGTGTTGTGCCGGATGGGCGCGGACGCGGGGCGGATCCACCTGATCCCGTGCGGTGCGCCGACCGGCGAGTTCGAGCCGGCGCCCGCGGGCGCGGGGCGGCCATGCCGGTTCATCGGGGTCTCGCGGATGGAGGCGTGGAAGGGGGTGGACTGCACGCTGCGTGCCTTCCGGCTGGCGCTCGGGCGGGTGCCGGGGATCGAGCTGCACCTCGTCGGCGGGGGGGAGATGGAGGCGGAGCTGCGGCGGATGGCCCAGGACGCCGGGCTGGGCGGCGCGGTGCATTTCCACGGGGTGCAGCCGGCGGCGGAGGTCCGGCGGCTGCTGCGCGAATGCGACGTGTTCGTGCAGCATTCGGTGGCCCAGGGGAGCGGCCGGGTCGAGGGGTTCGGCGTGTCGATCGCCGAGGCCTCGGCGACCGGCCTGCCGGTGGTCGTCACCAGAACCGGCGGGATCGCTGACCAGGTGGTGGACGGCGAGACCGGGTGGCTGGTGGCCGAGCGGGACGTCGAAGGCATGGCCGCGGCGATGGTTGAACTGGCGCGGGACCCCGCGGCGCGGCGCCGGATGGGAATGGCCGGCAGGCAGCGGGTGGTGGAGCACTTCGACACCAGCAGGCAGGTGGCGAAGCTGGAGGCCGTCCTGCTCGGCGTGCTGGGCGGCGACGGCTGCCGGCGGCCGCGGGATGGCGGGGCGCCTGTTAGGGCCTTGACGAGTTGAGCGCAACGACATGAAGCAGGAAGACTGGGCAGCCAAGGAACTGGTGCTGGAGCCGGGGCGGATCGAGCGGCAGTACTGGAGGGACCTGTGGCACTACCGCGAGCTGTTCCTGTTCCTGGCGTGGCGCGACATCCTGGTGCGCTACAAGCAGACCGTCATCGGCGTGGCATGGGGAGTGATCCGGCCGCTGCTGACGATGCTGATCCTGACCTTCGTCTTCGGGCGGGTGGCGAAGATGCCGTCCGCCGGGGTGCCCTATCCGCTGCTGGTGTTCTGCGGGATGCTCCCGTGGCAGTTCTTCTCGGGCGCGGTTTCCGACAGCGGCAGCAGCCTCGTGCACAACGCCTCGATGGTGACCAAGATCTACTTCCCGCGGATCGTGATGCCCGCCAGCAGCGTGATCACCAGCCTGGTCGATTTCCTGATCTCGGCGGCGCTGATGGCGCTGGTGATGGTCTGGTACCGGTTCGTGCCCGGTCCCGGGGTGCTGCTGGTGCCGCTGTTCGTGGTGCTGGCGCTCGCCGCCGCCTTCGGCGCCGGGCTGTGGATCTCGGCGCTGATGGTCCGCTACCGGGACTTCCGCTTCATCGTGCCCTTCGTGGTCCAGTTCGGGCTCTACATCTCGCCGGTGGGGTTCATCAGCGGCGTGGTGCCCGGCCAGTGGCGGCTGGTCTACTCGCTCAACCCGATGGTCGGGGTGATCGACGGGTTCCGCTGGGCGGTCCTCGGCGGCGAGCACGCGATCTACTGGCCCGGGTTCTGGCTTTCCTCGGCGGTGGTGGCGCTGATCATCGTCACCGGGCTGCGCTACTTCCGCCGCACCGAGCGCACGTTCGCCGACATCATCTGAGCGCGGGGCGCGGTTTCCAACCGGCCCTGCGGAACTCATGCACGACCCCCGACCCGACGCCCATGAGCGACACCGTCGTAAGCATCCGCAACCTCTCCAAGTGCTACGTCATCGGCCACCGGGCCAACCGCCACGACGGCCTGCGGCACCTGCTCGAGCAGCGGGTGCGGGCGCCGCTGCAATGGCTGCGCGGCCGGAAGGATGCCAGAAAGGCGAGCCGGGAGGAGTTCTGGGCGCTGCGGGACGTCGAGTTCGACATCCGGCGCGGCGAGACGATCGGGATCATCGGCCGCAACGGGGCGGGCAAGTCGACGCTGCTCAAGATCCTGAGCCGGATCACCGAGCCGACCACCGGCAGCGTGCGGCTGCGGGGCCGGGTGGCGAGCCTGTTGGAGGTCGGCACCGGGTTTCACCCGGACCTGACCGGGCGCGAGAACGTGTTCTTGAACGGCGCGATCCTCGGGATGACGCGGGCCGAGATCCGGCGCAAGTTCGACGAGATCGTGGAGTTCTCGGGGGTCGAGAAGTTCCTCGACACCCCGGTCAAGCGTTTCAGCAGCGGGATGTACGTGCGGCTGGCGTTCGCCGTGGCGGCCCACCTCGAGCCGGAGATCCTGCTGGTGGACGAGGTGCTGGCGGTCGGCGACGCGCGGTTCCAGAAGAAGTGCCTCGACAAGATGGACGACGTCGGCAAGTCGGGGCGCACGGTGTTCTTCGTCTCGCACAACATCCAGGCGGTGACGCGGTTGTGCCAGCGGTGCGTGCTGTTCGAGGACGGCCGGGTGAAGATGGACGGGGCCGCGGGCACGGTGGCCAACGCCTACATGAGCGCGGGGCTGGAGGCGCCGGCCGTGCGGAGGTGGCCGGACCCCGACTCGGCCCCGGGGGACGGCGTGGTGAGGCTGCGGGCGGTGCGGGTGCGCAGCGAGGCGGGGCCCGCCCCGGACGCCTTCGACATCCGCGAGCCGGTCGGCATCGAACTGGAGTACGACCTGCTGCAGCCGGGGCGCGTCCTGTTGCCGCACTTCGGGCTGATCAACGAGGAGGGGCTCGACCTGTTCGTGTCGTGCGACCTGGACCCCAAGTGGCGGGGGCGCAAGCGGCCCGCCGGCCGCTACCGCGGTACCGGGTGGATCCCGGGCAACCTGCTGGCGGAGGGCTCCTTCACGGTGCGCGTGATGATGTTGTCGCTGGACCCCGACGAGCTGCACTTCATGGAGCGGGACGCGGTGATGTTCCGGGTGGTGGACGACCTGTCGGCGAAGGACACCGCCCGCGGCGACTACGGCAAGCCGATGCCGGGGCTGGTCAGGCCGGTGCTGCGGTGGGTCACGGAGCATGAACCGGCGGCTGCCGACAGCGCGGCCCCGGAACCGGTGGCTCCGGTGTGAGGTGAAATCTAACAACCGAGGAGTCATCATGAAGGCAGTGATACTTGCGGGGGGGTTCGGCACCCGGATCAGCGAGGAGAGCGCGGTGCGGCCGAAGCCGATGGTGAGCATCGGGCAGCGGCCGATCCTGTGGCACATCATGAAGGTCTACTCGGCCCACGGGATCAACGACTTCGTGGTGTGCTGCGGCTACAAGGGCCACATGATCAAGGAGTTCTTCGCGAACTACTACCTGAGCACCTCGGACGTGACCTTCGACCTGGTCCAGCACAAGACCGAGATCCACTGGTGCAACTCCGAGCCGTGGCGGGTGACCTGCGTGGACACCGGCGAGGCGACGATGACCGGCGGCCGGCTCAGGCGGGTGCGGGACTACCTCGGGAACGAGACCTTCTGCATGACCTACGGCGACGGCGTGGCGGACGTCGACATCGCGGCCACGATCCGGTTCCACCGCGGGCAGGGAGTGTTGGCGACGTTGACGGCGGTCCAGCCGGGCGGGCGGTTCGGGGTGTTCACGCTCGACCAGGGCCAGACGCGGATCGACCAGTTCGCCGAGAAGCCGCAGGGTGACGGGGCGTGGGTCAACGGCGGGTTCTTCGTGCTCGAGCCCGGCGTGTTTGACTACATCGACGATGACGCGACCGTCTGGGAGCGGGCGCCGCTGGAGCGGCTGGCGCGCGACGGGCAGCTCGGGGCCTACCGCCACGACGGTTTCTGGCAGCCGATGGACACCCTGCGCGACCGGATGGTGCTCGAAAACATGTGGACGTCGGGCAAGGCGCCGTGGACGAGGCACTGGAACCAGCGCTAGGGAGGACAGGCAATGCAGTTCACAGCCACGGCGGTCGAGGGCGTCTTCGTCGTCGACCTGTCCCCGAAGAGCGACGAGCGCGGGTTCTTCGCCCGGGCGTATTGCGCGCGGGAGTTCGAGCGGCAGGGCATTGCGTTCGAGGCGGTGCAGGCCAACAACGCGGTGAGCCTCAGGAAAGGAACCCTGCGCGGCCTGCACTGGCAGGCCGCGCCGCACCCGGAGGCCAAGTTCTTCCGCTGCATCGGCGGCGCCAACCACCACGTCGTCGTCGACATGCGCCCGGGGTCCGCGACCTATCTCCGGCACTGCGCGGTGGAGCTGAGCAGCGGCAACCGGCGCGGCCTCTACGTCCCGCCGTATTGCGCGCACGGCTACCAGGCCCTGACCGACGGCGCCGAGGCGTTCTACCTGGTGGGCGGCAGCTACCATGCTGAGGCGGAGCGGGGGCTGCGCTACGACGACCCGGCGCTCGGGATCGCATGGCCGCTGCCGGTGGCGGCGATCTCGCCGAAGGACCGGAGTTGGCCGATGATCGGCGCCGGCACGAACTAACAGACACCGATCATGTGCGGAATTTTCGGCCTGATGAGTCACAAGTCGGACGCCGTCCCCGAGGAACGGCGCCTGAGGGAAACGATCAACCTGCTTCGTCACAGGGGCCCCGACGCGGAGGGGTGGTGGGCCGCTCCCGGGATTGGCCTCGCGCACACCCGGCTTTCGTTGCTGGACCTGAATCCCCGCAGCAACCAGCCCTTCTGGGACGAGCAGGAGCGCCACTGCCTGGTTTACAACGGCGAGATCTACAATTTCGTGGAGCTGCGCACGGAGCTGGAACGGGACGGGGTGCGGTTTCGAACCACCAGCGACACCGAGGTGCTGCTGCAGGCGTTGATCCACTGGGGGCCGGAGGCCGCGACGCGCAAGCTGGAGGGCATGTTCGCGTTCGCCCTGTATGACCGGCAGGAGCAATCACTGGTGGTGGCACGAGACCGTTTCGGGATCAAGCCGTTGTTTGTCCACGCCACCGAGGAGGCATTCGTGTTCGCGTCGGAGATCCGCGCCATGCGGCCCTGGATCAGGCTGGAACCCGACGTGCTGTCGATCTCGGGGTTCCTCTATGGGTTCAGCGGGCCGACCAAGGGCTCCACGTTTTACCGCAATGTGAGATTCGTGGCCCCCGGCGGCGTGACCAGGATCCGCAAGGGGGGCACCGCGGAATCCACCCGCTTCTTCTCGCTGGTGGATTTCGTGGACGAGGCGGAGAGCGAGCGGCTGGGCCGCATGAAGCCCAAGGCGATCATCGACGAGGTCGACGAGTTGCTGAACGCCAGCGTGAAGGCGCAGCTGGTGGCTGATGTCCCGGTCGGCGCGCTGTGCAGCGGCGGGTTGGATTCGTCGATCGTCATGGCGATCGCGGCGAAGTACCACACGAACCTGGCGATCTTCCACGCGAACATCGTCGGACCGGTGAGCGAGTACGACGCGGCCCTGGCCCTGGCCAGGCACCTGAGACTCGACCTGAAGGCGGTCGAGGTGCATGACAGTGATTTTATCGACCTCATCCCCGCGGTGACGGAACACTTCGGGCATCCATTCTACTCGTGCCCGCACTCGGTGCCGTACATGGCGGTGTGCCAGCTGGTCCGGCACAGCGGCATCAAGGCGGTCCTGTCAGGTGAGGCGGCGGACGAATACTTCCTCGGCTATTCGTTCTTTGCGCCGGACATCCGGAAGCAGCTGCGGATTCGCGAACTGCTGCGCCTGGTCAGGCGGAAGCTGCACCGGCGGAGGCCGAGGGATTGGGGCGCTTACCAGGGCCCGCGGTACATCCAGGCGGGGGAACTCGGGACCGGCCAGGGGATCATTCACGCCCTGCACAACCGGTTCGAGGTGGTGGCGGAAACGAGGGAGATCCGGGACACCCTCGGCATCAGGCTGGGCACCGATTCACCGCGGTACCGGAGCACGCTGCCGTCGCTGGACTCGCTCGGCTACAACCTGCGCGCCCTGATGCATCGGAACGACACGATGGGAATGGCCTCGAGCGTCGAGGCGCGCTTTCCGTTCCTCTGCAGTCCGCTGGCGAGGCTGGCGATCAACATGCCGTACCTGATGAAGGTGCGTTTCTCCCTGCGGGCAATCGAGGACAGGACACACTATCTGTACCAGAACAAGTGGGTGCTGCGGAAGGTGGGCGAGCGCTACCTGCCGGCGCAGCTGTTCCGGCGCGACAAGCGCCCGTGGCCGATCAATGCCTATCTTGGCGAGCGGATGAGCATTGCCCCGGCGTACTTCAGCGGCTCGTTCATCGCGGAGCTGTTCCAACTGGGCCACAACGAGGAGAGGTTCCTGTTCAGCGAGAGCCCGCATGGCCTGAGGTGGAAGATGCTGCTCCTGGAGGTCTGGGCCCAGCTGGCATTGCAGGGCTGTCCGGCGGCGGCGGTCCTCGAGAAGCTGCGGAGGCACGTGTCGATCAGCAGTTCGAGCACCAGGTCGTTCATGGGTTGACTGCAAGCGTGCATGGCAACGGGGGAAAGGGGCGGCGTCCCGTGACGCGAGGGCGACGTGGCTGGCACAAGGAGACGTCATGCCGGCGATCTCGTCGGAATTTGATTGGAAAGGAGCGAATCAGTGAGGATTGAGAACCTGAGGAAGGAGGAGGTCGACGGTGGCGCAAGGATTGCGGCCACCGTCTCATGGGAAGACTGCGGCCGTCCCGCGCAGGACCTCTTCTTCGAGACGACGGGGGAGTTTGCGGGTGACCTGTCGGGCCATCCCCACGCGTTCCTGGTTGCGGCTGTGATGCCCGCGATGCATTTCGGGGAGGAGCGGGTCTGCGTCGAGGGAGAGGTCTGCCCCGAACTGGTCGATGGGCTGACGACCGTGATGCACTGGATGCGTCACTGGTGGTACCGGCCCGACAAGGAACTCATCAGGGTGGAGGCAAGGCCAATGGGGGGCATCAGGGCATGCCGGACGGGGGAGCGGGCCGGCTTCCTGTTTTCCGGTGGCGTTGACTCCCTTGCCACCTTGCGTGCCAACCGTCTCCGCTATCCTCCCGAGCACCCGCGTTCGATCAGGGACGGTTTGCTGGTCCACGGCTTGGAAATCCGGGAGGCGGAGGTTTTCAGGCATGTCCTTGACTCGGTTGGGGAACTGGCCGGGGATGCGGGCGTGACACAGGTTCCGGTCCGCACGAACATCCGTTCCCTGGGCCCCGAAGACGAGCGGGCTTTCTGGGGTGAATTCTGGCTGAATGAGTTCATGGGTGCCGCGTTTGCGGCCATCGCCCACGCGTTTGCGGGGCGGTGGACACGGATGGCGATCAACTCGTGCCATGACATTCCCAACATCATACCCTACGGTTCGCATCCCCTCATCAATCCGCACTATTCGAGCGCGGATCTCGGGATCCGCCATGAAGGAATCACCTTGTCCAGGTTCGAAAAGACGAGATTGATATCGGGTTGGGAGCTCGGGCTCCGCAATCTGAGGGTCTGCAACAGAACGGAGCTTTACCAACCGGGGATGCTGAACTGCGGCAACTGTGAAAAATGCGTGCGGACCATGTTGGCCCTGCTGGCCCTGGGGGTGTTGGGGAGGGCGGAGGCGTTTCCCGTTCGCGAGGTCAGTGAGGAGCTGGTGATGACAACCGTGAGGTTGCAGGCAAGCACGCTGCCACTGTATCGGGAGTTGATTGCCCCGCTGGAGGGAATCGGCCGGCGCGACCTGGTGCGCGCGATCAGGCGGAAGATGGCGGAGCACCATCGGTCGGAGGTGCGGAAGGCGCGGCGGAAGGCATTCATCGAGCCGGTCGTGGGATTCGATGAAAGCAAGCTCGGGGGGATGCTCAGGAAGGTGAAGAGGGCGGTTCTTCCGGGGAAAGGGATCTACAACGAATAGGCGGCGGACACTCATGATCATCATCGACACGGAACTGAAGAAGCGCGCCGCGGCCGGGCGGCCGGTGCGGGTGGGGATCGCCGGGGCGGGCTTCATGGGGCGGGGGATCGCCCACACGATCGTCAACGCGGTGCCCGGCATGCAGTTGGTCGCGATCGCGGAGCGGACCCTGGACAAGGCGCGGGCGGCGTATGAATTCGCGGGGGCCGGCCCGGTCGAGGAGGCGGCAAGTGCGGCCCAGCTCGACGACGCCGCGCGGCGTGGCAGGCCGGCGGTCACCGAGGACGCGATGCTGCTGTGCGAGGCGGAGGGGATCGACGTGGTGCTGGAGTCGACCGGTGACATCGGGTTTGCCGCCGGGTTGGTGAGCGCGGCGATCCGGCACGGCAAGCACGCGGTCATGAATGCCGAGGTGGACGCGACGGTCGGGCCGATCTTGAAGGTGCACGCGGATCGGGCGGGGGTGGTGCTGAGCGGCTGCGACGGCGACCAGCCGGCGGTGCAGATGAACCTCTACCGGATGGTCGCGGGGATGGGCTTCGAGCCGCTGATGTGCGGCAACATCAAGGGGATGCTGGACTACTACCGGACGCCGGCCACGCAGGCGGCGTTTGCGGCCGCGGCGGGGCTGTCGGCGACCATGGCGACGAGTTTCGCGGACGGCACCAAGGTGTCGATGGAGCAGGCGGTGGTGGCGAATGCCACCGGCATGCGGGTGGCACAACGCGGGATGCTCGGCCGCGAGCACCGCGGCCACCTCGACGGGTTCAAGGAACTGTTCGACGTCGCGGAGCTGCGCCGGTGGGGCGGGATCGTGGAGTTTGCGCTCGGTGTCGAGCCGGGGCCGGGGGTGTTCGTGCTTGCCGCCGCGACCGATCCGAAGCAGGTGCCCTACCTGCGCTACTGCAAGCTCGGCGACGGGCCGCTCTATACGTTCTACGTGCCGTATCACCTGATGACCTTCGAGGCGCACCTTTCGCTTGCCCGGGCGGTGCTGTTCCGGGATGCGGCGATTGCGCCGATCGCCGGGCCGGTGGTCGACGTGGTGGCCACCGCCAAGCGCGACCTGCGGCCGGGCGAGGCGGTCGACGGCGTCGGCGGCTTCGCGACCTACGGGTTGTGCGAGAACTCCGCGACCGTGCGGCGGGAGGGGCTGCTGCCGATGGGGCTGGCAAACGGATGCCGGATGGCGCGCGAGGTGCCGAAGGACCAGGTCCTGACCTATGCGGATGTCACCCTCCCCGCCGACTCGCTGGTGCACCGCCTGCGGCAGGAACAGGACGCGCTGTTCGGCGCGCCGGACGGGGGAATTGTCTGAAACCCGCAGGATACCGCGCCGCAAACCCGCAGTCATGACCACGCAACCCGCCATGAACCAACCGCCGCCCGATTCCGTTCCCGCAACCGCAGCCGCGGTGGTCGCCGCCGACCTCGAGTCGATCTGCCGGGGCCTCGAAAGCGAGTTCCACTCGCTCGAGGGCGGCCGGCTGCTGATCACCGGCGGCGCGGGATTCCTCGGCTACTACATGGTGCAGGCGGTGCTCCACTGGAACCGCACCCGCGCCTCCGCGCCGATCGCGCTGACGGTCTGCGACAACTACATCCGGGGCGTCCCCGGATGGCTCAGCCGGCTGGAGGGGGACCCGGGGCTGGCGCTCGTGCGGCACGATGTCACCGCGCCGCTCGGGGCGGAAGCCGGGGACTTCGACCACGTCATCCACGCCGCCTCGATCGCCTCCCCGACCTACTATCGGATGCACCCGATCGAGACGATGGACGCGAACGTGCAGGGTCTGCGCCTGCTGCTGGACCGGTGGCGCGGGCAGCGGGGGCGCGAGCCCCGCGGGTTCCTGTTCTTCTCGACCAGCGAGATCTACGGCGACCCGGGGCCGGCGGACATCCCCACGCCCGAGACCTACCGCGGCAACGTCTCGTGCACGGGGCCGCGGGCGTGTTATGACGAGTCCAAGCGCTACGGCGAGACGCTGTGCGTGAACTACGCGCGCCAGTATGGAATGCCGGTCACGATCGCCCGCCCGTTCAACAACTACGGCCCCGGGCTGAAGATCACCGACCGGCGGGTGCTTCCGGACTTCGCGCGCGACCTGCTGGCCGGGCGGGACCTCGTGCTGCTCTCCGACGGGTCTCCGACCCGCACCTTCTGTTATGTGGCCGACGCGGTGGTCGGCTACTTCAAGATCCTGGTCCGCGGGCGGGCCGGTGAGCCCTACAACATCGGCAACGAGGCGCCGGAGATCTCGATGACGCAGCTGGCCGACATGCTGGCCGGCCTGGCCCGGGAGCTGTTCGGCTACGCGGGGCGGGTCGTGCGCCAGCCGAGCAGGGAGGCGGACTACCTGACCGACAACCCGCAACGCCGGTGCCCGGTGATCGCGAAGGCGCGCCGGGAGCTGACCTTCGAGCCGGTGGTGCCGCTGGCAGAGGGGCTGCGGAGGACGCTTGTCTGGTACCGCGAGAACCAGCAGGCCGAGGAGGCGTGAAGACCATGAAGGTATCGATCATCGGAACCGGTTACGTGGGGCTCGTCTCCGGAATCTGCCTGGCCAAGAGCGGGCATGAGGTGGTCTGCGTGGACAAGATGGCGAACAAGGTGGCGCGGATCAACGCCGGCGACCCGCCGATCCACGAGCGTGGGCTGCCGGAGCTGCTGCGCGAGTTCGTCGGCGGGCGCTTCCGGGCGACGACCGACCTGGCGGAGGCGGTGCGGTGGTCGGAGGTCACGATGATCGCCGTGGGCACCCCGTTTGACGGGCGGCAGATCGACCTGGGAGACATCCGCGCGGCGGCCGCGGAGATCGGCCGCGCGCTGCGGGGCGCGCGCGGCTACCACGTGGTGGTGGTCAAGAGCACCGTCGTGCCCGGGACCACCGAAGACGTCGTCGGGCCGCTGGTCAAGCAGGGCTCCGGGCTGGCCGCGGGGCGCGACTTCGGGCTCGGCATGAACCCGGAGTTCCTGCGCGAAGGGGAGGCGATCGCCGATTTCCTGGCGCCCGACCGGATCGTGCTCGGGGGGATCGACGCCCGGACGCTCGCCGTGATGGCGGAGTTGTATGCGCCCTTTGCCGGGGTTGACATGCTGCGGGTCAACCCGCGGACGGCCGAGATGATCAAGTACGCCGCCAACTCGCTGCTGGCGACGATGATCTCGTTCTCCAACGAGATCGGCAACCTGTGCGCGCGCCTGCCGGGGGTCGACGTCGTGGAGGTGATGCGGGGCGTCCACCTCGACAAGCGGCTGAGCCCGATCCTCGAGGACGGGCGGAGGGTCAAGCCCGCATTCACCACCTACCTGGAAGCCGGGTGCGGCTTCGGCGGCAGCTGCTTTCCCAAGGACGTCAAGGCGCTGACCGCGTTCGGCGAGGCGGCCGGCAGCCCGATGCGGGTCCTGCGGCAGGTGATCGAGGTCAACGCGCGGCAGCCGCAGCGGGTGCTGGAGCTGTTAGGCAGGCATTTCCCCGACCTGCGGGGGGTGAGGGTGGCGGTGATGGGCCTGGCGTTCAAGCCCGGCACCGACGACCTGCGGGAGTCCCCCGCCGTGCCGGTGGTCAGCGGGCTGCGCGCCGCCGGGGCGCTGGTGACCGCATACGACCCGGTGGCAGCCGGGGAGGCGGCCAGGCTGTGGGGCGACGACGGCATCCGCTACGCCGACACGATGGCCGCGGCGGTCCACGGGGCGCAGGCGGTGCTGGTGCTGACGCGGTGGCCCGAGTTCGGCGGGCTGCCGGCCCTGTTGGGCGCGGCGCCCGACCCGCCGCTGCTGGTGGACGGCCGCCGGATGCTCGACAAGGACAGCCTCCCGCGCTACGAGGGCATCGGGCTGGGGCCCCGGGAGGAGGCGCGGCCGGAGGGGGCGGCACCCTGAATCGCGCGGCGACGATGGTGGAAGCGTTCACCAGACTGGTGCTGCCAAGGATCGGGCCCCGGCATCCGCCGTCGCGGCTGGTGGCGATCGTCGTGCCGCTGTCGACGCGGGCGGAGCTGGCGCCGGACGAGCAGGTCTCGCTGCGCCACCTGCGGCGCCACCTCGGGCGCTACGACCGGTTCCTGCTTGCGCCCGAGGGGCTGGACCCGGGGCTCGACGACTTCCGGGTCAGGTGGTTTCCCCGGCGGTTCTTCGGGTCGGCGGCCGCGCACGGGCGGCTGTTGTACTGGTGGCGGTTCTACCGGGCGTTCGCGGACTACGAGTATATCTTCTTCTATCACCTTGACAGCCTGGTGTTCAGCGACCAGCTCGAGGAGTGGTGCCGGGCTGGCATCGACTACATCGGGCCGCCGTGGATCCCGTGCGAGGACAGCCCGTGGGTGCAGGAGGCGCGGGTCGGCAACGGCGGGTTCACGCTGCTGCGGGTGGCGAGCGCGCTGAAGGTGCTCGAGAACCGCTACCGGGCGGAGCCGAAGGCCTACTGGCTGGACATGTTCAGCCGCAACGCCCGGCCGTGGATGGTGCGCGTGGTCGAACGGATGGAGCGCGCCGCGCCGCGGATGCCGGTGGTGCGGGCGCTGGCCGACGAATGGCGGCGCACCGGCACCCCGGAGCGCTTCCAGCGCAACAACGACATCTTCTGGTCCGACCGCGCCGCCGGCTACCTGCCGGAGTTCAGGGTGGCGACCCTCGAGCAGGGGCTGCGGTTCGGGTTCGAGGTGGCGCCGCGGAAGTGCCTCGAGATGGCCGGCGGGCGGATGCCCTTCGGCTGCCACGCATGGGCCCGCTACGACCGGGGGTTCTGGGAGCCCCACCTGTTGGACGCAGGCGCGGAGACGGGCGGTTAGGGCGCATGGGCGCGGCCCGCTCCCGTTCCGCGGGCCCGGCCGGGTGAGCCCCGCGGCGGGGTGGGGGATGCAGGCGGCGATCCGGGCAGCAGTCACATGACGACCGTCGTGGTGCCGACGTTCAACTCCGGTGCGACGCTTGCCGCCACCCTGGAGTCGATCGTCTCGCAGTCGCGGCCGCCCCGGCAGGTCATCGTGGTGGACGGCGGCAGCACCGACGGGACGCTGGAGGTGGCGCGGAGCCACCTGCGGCCCGGGGACCGGGTCGTGAGCGAGCCCGACCGCGGGCCCTACGATGCGATGAACAAGGGGGTCCGGCTCGCCGGCACCGAGGTGGTCGCGATCCTCAACAGCGACGACCGGTGGCTGCCCGGGACCCTCGAACTGGTCGAGGAGCGGTTTCGCGCCGACCCCGGGGTCGGCATCGTGCACGGCAACATCGAGTACGTGTTCGGCCCCGGCCGGTCGATGACGATCAGGCCCACGGCGGGGGTCTGGCGCTGGCTGGGCCTGGGCCTGCCGACCAGCCATCCGGCGACGTTCATCCGGCGCCGGGTCTACGAGCGCATCGGCGCCTACGACTTCGGGAGCTTTCCCGTTTCCGCGGACCAGGATTTCGTCTATCGGGCGCTGGCCGCAGGGGTGAAGGACTGCCATGTGGACCGCGTGCTCACGGTGATGATGGCCGGCGGCCTGAGCAACCGCAGCGACGTGAGCGGCGAACTCGACCGGCTGCTGGCGCGGTTCAGCCCGGTGCGCAGGCTGGTGGCGCGGGCGGTTTGGCGCCTGCTCGGCCGCCAGAGCCGCTATTATGACGGCCGGGTCCAGGCCGGCTTCGGCCGGGAGATGCTGGTCCGCCTGCTGGCGATCCGCCGCTGCAGGCGGCTTGCGCTGCGTCTGTTAGGGAGGGGTTCGTAGTGCACATCCACTTCATCAGCCTGTTGCGGCGGGGCGCGTGGGGCGGGAGCGAGGAGTTGTGGTCGCAGACCGCCGCGCGCCTGCGTGCCGGCGGCCACCGGGTCACGGCGTGCATGAAGTGGGTGCCTGCGGAGCAGCGAGGCTGGCGGGAGAGGCGGCTCGGCGAATTGGGGATTGCGGCGAGCTGCTGGGGTGGGCCGCGACCGGCGCCCGAACGGATCCTCCGCCTCGCCGGGCGGGTTGTCCGGAAGACCACCACCGCCCGCGGCGCCGTGGCCCCGGGCCCGCGTGACTGGGCGATCCCGCCGGGCGCGGACCTGGTTGTCCTGAACAGCCCCGGCAATGGTTTCCCGCCACCACTTGTCGGGCACTGCCAGCAGCTCCGGGTGCCCTACGCGCTGGTATGCCAGTCGGTGAACGAATCGGAATGGCCGGCGGACGACGAGCTTGCGGCGTGGCGGTCCGCGTTCGAGCGTGCGGCGGCGGCGTTTTTCGTCAGCCACGCGAACTTGGAGGCGACCGCGTGCCAGCTCGCGTGGCGGGGCGGTCATTTCAAGGCGGTGAGCAATCCGTGCAACGCGGACCGGTCCCGGCCGTTCGTGCCGCCGCGCGCGGCGGCGCCGAGGCGGATGGCGTTCGTCGGGCGGTTGGAGCCGGAGCACAAGGGGCTGGACTTGCTGTTCCGGGCCCTGAGCCGCCCGGCCTGGGGGGCGCGCGAGTATCGGCTGAACCTGTACGGCACCGGGCGCTCGGCGCGGCAAGTCGAGGAGATGGCCGCCTACCTCGGGATCCCGGGGCACTTGGTTTTCCACGGCCAGACCGACTGCATCCACGGGGTTTGGGAGGAGAACGAGCTGCTGGTGCTGCCGTCGCGCCACGAGGGCCTGCCGCTGGCGGTGGTCGAGGCGATGATGTGCGGACGCCCATGCCTGGTCACGGACGTCTCCGGGAATCCGGAGCATATTGAGGACGGCAGGACCGGTTTCATCGCCGCCGGGTCGACCGTCAATGCGGTGGCGGAAGCGTTAGAGCGGGCGTGGGAGCGGCGGGCCGAGTGGGAGGCGATGGGGCGGGCGGCCTATGCTGCGATCCGGGCGGCGGTCCCGGCCGATCCGGTGGGTGAGTTCACGGATCAGCTCGTGGCGCTGGCCGGGGCGCGTGCGGCAGCGGGATGATGAATGACGACCCGAGAGTCTCGGTCATCGTGCCGGTCTACAACAGCGCCGGCAGCGTCGAGGCGTCGCTCGGCAGCCTGTTCGGGCAGACGCTCGGGGCGGTCGAGGTGATCGCGGTCAATGACGCCTCGAGCGATGGCAGCGCCGGGGTGCTGGACCGGATCGCGGGGCGGGAACCCCGTCTCCGGGTGATTCATTTGGCGCAGAACGTGGGGGTGCACGAAGCGCGGGCGGCGGGGCTGCGCGCGGCCAGGGCGCCGTGGATCGGGTTCCTCGATGCCGACGACATTGCGCGGCCCGCGATGTATGCGGAGCTTCACGGGGCGGCGGAGCGCTGGAAGCCGGACATCTGCGTGTGCGGCAGCGAGAGGGTGACCGCGGGGCGCAAGCGGATCGGGCCGGTCGTGCGGTTCACCAGGGACGCGGTGTGGGAGAAAGGGATCTTCGCGGGCTTCTGCAACCTGCATTTCGGGAACGGGGCCTTGTGGAACAAGCTCTATCGGGCGGAGCTGATCCGGCGCTGGGGGACAACGGCATTCCGGTGGCGGCAGGATGCCACCGAGGACACGTTGGTGAACATCGGTTGCTTCCTCGGGGCGGGCAGGGTCTGCTTGCTCAAGAGCGTCCTGCACGAGTATGTATGCCACCCGGCCAGTGCCACCCGCACGGTCTCCAGGGCCGCGGCCCTGGTCAGGATCCTGCGCGCCTACGCCGTCGCGATCGATACCTACGGGGGACTCGACCCGTCGGCGCCGGCGATGATCACCACGCTTTATCGCAGGCAACTCAGGTACGACTGCTACCATGTGGCGAGCCCGGAGGACCTGCTCCCCCTCCGGTCGGAAGTGGCCGAGGCGATGGCGCTGCTGGCGCGCCTGTATCCGGAAGGCCTCGCGGCGCTGGCCAGCAGGATCCCGGCGGGTTTGCGCCCGGTTGCGTTCCGGGGCGCGTTGCGGGCCGCCGCGCGGGCTGTGGCGGGGTTGCCCGGCCTGTTTGCCAGTGCGGTGGGGCGGCGCCTCAAGGGCGTGGGCTCCGGCGACCGCGTCGAAGCGTCGGGCGATTCACCGCCGTGGAACCGATGAACCGGCCCGGGGACATTGCGTGCGATGAGCGGAGCGGTGCCGGGAGCCGGCGGCGCACCGGCCCGGCCGTGGCCGTGGCGGCGCCTTTGCCCTTGCGGGGCGGAAACGTCGGGGCGATGAGTGCGCCGGCGAGGACTGTCGCAGTGAACAACGATTGCCACAGACCGGTTTCCCCGGGGCGGCTTCGGATCGCCGGCTGGACGGCGTTGGCGCTGGTGCTGGCTTCGCCGGTGCTGCGCGCGGACGTGTTCACGAACGTGGCCGAGGCGCAGGCCGAGGGCTACGTGCTGGTGTATGACATCAACATCCCGGACGACGCGGCGTTCCGGGACGCGACGGCGGTGGCCTACGCGGTCGACAACAGCGGCGCGGTGGGCCTTTACGACCGGATCGCCTACTACCTCGAGATGGACGACGGGAGCGGGCTGCAGTGGGCGTATGCGAGCATGGACGCCTTCGATGCCGACCCGGCGCGGATCGGGTTGCCGCACAACATCGACAATCCCGTCGTGCGGCAGCAGGGGGCGGCGAACCTCAACGTGTTTTCCAACAAGGCGGGGGTGGCGAACGGCACGGGCCTGGCCGGCGGGCTGGAGATGTGGCCCAGCGGCTACACCATGACGAACGACGCCGGGGTTCCCGGCGCGAGCGACGCGACGTATGACTTCGGCGACGGCGGCGCCTCGGCGGCCGCGGGCTACGGCTCGTTCCAGGTCCACAACTGGACGGCGGGCGAGACGGTCCTGGCATGGAACCGCTGGGGGGTGAGCGGCGCGGCCGACGACGTCGGGATCGGCAACCGCGCGACCGGGAACCCGGACCACACCTACGCCGGCAACGCGGCGGGCCTGACGACCAGGCGGCTGCAGGTCCTGGTGCGGCCGGTGGTGCCGATCCCCGCGCCGGCGGCGATCACGGACAAGGTCGCCGAGGCGGCGGGCTACCAGCTGGTCTATCAGTTGGAGATCGGCGCGCGCAACGACTTCGGAGGCGGCGCCGCATACGCGGTGGACAATCGCGTGGCGCATCCGCCCGGCAGTTTCGGGCGGGTCGCGTACTTCCTCGAGCTCGACTCCGAGTGGGTGTGGGTCTCGATGGGTGCGTTCACCGGGGACGCCGGGTTGCTGGGGGTGCCGGTGAGCGCGGCCCACACCCGGCAGCGGGTGGTGGTGGACATGAACGTCAGCGGCAGCGCCGGGTCCGGGGTGGCGCCGGCCACCGGCCTGCAGTCCGGCTGCATCGAGTTCTGGCCCACCGACTATGACCCGGGCCTGAGCCCGCGGATTTCGGGCGGGAGCGGGGTGTTGCGTGACTTCAACGACACTCCGCTGGCCAGCGGCGCCTACGGGTCGATGCAGGTCCACGACGCCGGTTCCGGGCAGACGATCTTCGCGTTCAACAACTGGAACGACGACGGCGTCGATTCGGACCTTGGGCTCGGCACCCGGGGGGCCGGGGAGCCGGACTGGACGGGCGCCGCGAATGCGGACGACTTCACGGTGAGGCGACTCTACGTGCTGGTCGAGCCGCGTGGCGACACGACGTCGCTGGCGGCGTTTCCCGCCAACCGGCAGCTGTTCCCGCGGAGCCTGGCGACGGGGCTCGGGACGCTCGGGGTCACGGGGTCGGAGTCGTCCGGGGGATTCGCGGAGGCGGTGCTGCGGGTGTTCCGCGAGGGCGTGCAGCACGGCGGCGAGCACGCGCAGGCGCTGGTGTACAACGGGGGTGCTGCGGGATTCGCGTTCAACCAGTCGATCGCGGCGGAACTGGCCGGCTACGGCTGCGAGCTGTCGTTGCGGGACGCCGCGGGCCGGGAGTCGGTGGTGGCGTGGGCCGCCGACCTGGTGGCGGGCGACGCGTTCATCATCCAGGGGCAATCGAACGCCACGGCGCCGCTCCATAACGGGAGCTCGTCCGACTACATCAACCCATATGTGCGGACCTTCGGCCTGAACACCGACAACTCGGCCGGCACGACGGGCGATTCGGAGTGGCGGATCGCCTACGGGGACGCCAGCAAGGACTATCCGGGTGGTGTCGGCCAGTGGGGCCTGGTGATGGGCGCCGAACTGGTGGCTGCGCACGGGGTGCCGGTGGCGGTGGTCAACGGCGCGACCGGCGGCAAGCTGATCAGTTACTTCCAGCGCAACGACAACAACCCGGGGCATCTCGGGACCAACTACGGGAGGCTGCTCAACCGGATGCAGCGCGCCGGCCTGGCCGGCGCGGTGCGCGGGTTGGTGTGGTACCAGGGTGAGGGCGACTGGAACCAACCGGCGGTGCACGAGAGCGGGTGGATCGCCTTGCGGCAGGACTGGAAGCAGAACTACCCGGCGATCGAGCGGTTCTATGTCTTACAGGTGCGCGAGTGCAATTGCCTGGTGCCGCGGTTCGACGTCGACCTGCGCAACCGGCAGCGGAAGCTGGCGGACCGGTTCACCGACGTCTCGGTGATGTCGACCAACGGGCTGGACGGCCACGACGGGTGCCATTACGCGTTTGCGGGCGGCTATGAGATGATGGGATGGAACATCTCCCGGATGATCGGCAGGGACCTCTACGGCGCGCCGCCGACCGCCGGGACCGATGCGCCCAACCCGGCGGTGGTCGAGCTGTTAGGGCCGGCGCACGACGTGATCCGGATCGTGCCGCGGGTTGCGGGCGACGCGTTGTCCTTCGACCCCGGGGCGGAAGCGGATTTTGCGGTGGTTGGCGCGGACGTTGCGGTGGTTGGCGGGGCGATCGTCAACGGGGCGATCCACCTGCAGCTTTCCGGGAGCGCGCGGGCGGCGACGCAGCTCATGTACACCGGTCACAGCGGCCCGGCCGGCCCCGGGCCGTGGGTGGCGAACGAGAATGGGATCGGGCTGCTGTCGTTCAGCGAGCCGGTGGTGGTGCGGGGGCCTCTGATCGCGCTCACCGAGCCGTCCGGAGACCCGTCGTTCGAGGTGGGTTCGCCGGTGCCGATTGCCGCCACGGTCACCCCGAACGGGAGTCCGGTCGAGTGGATCGAAGTCTTGGTTGACGACGTGGTCGTCGCCAGCGTGGCGGGATCCAACCAGGTCAGCACCACGTGGGTTGCCGGGGCGCCGGGCACCTGCCTGGTCACGGTGCGGGCGACGGATGAGGCGGGTGGGGTTTGCGAGCAGAGTGTCAGCCTGTTCGTGGGCCAAGCGGAGGCCCCGGGCGGGGTGATCGACGGCCTGCAGACCTGGCTGCGGCCGGGGATCGGTGTCGTGTGTGACGCGGACTGCAGCGTGGCGTCGTGGGCGGACCAGAGTGGAAACGGCCATCATGTCAGCCAGTCGAATGCGGCGGCCAGGCCGGCGCTGGTGCAGCGGGAGTTCGGGGCGGATCCTGGCCTGCGTTTCGACGGCAGCGACTTCCTGCAGGCCGACGCCGGGTTCCCGACCGGGAGCTACACCAAGATCGTGCGCTACAAGCTGGCGAGTGTTGGTCGGGACAATCAGCTGTTGTCGGCGGGGGTGTCGGTGGCGGGGGCACATGCGCTGACGCACTATCTGAACGACCGCCCGGGGATCTATCACGAAGGCCTGGTGGCGGAGTCCAGCGGGGGGGTCGGGCTGGCCCAGACCGCAGTGGTTGCGGCGACCTACGATTCGGGGACCAGGCAGGGGCGGGTTTTTCTCAACGGCGTGGCGACCGGTTCCGGGATCGCAACGGGTGACAACGTCACCCCGACATTCGAAGTCGGCGGGTATGCCGGGTTGTTTTTCCTGGATGGGTCGGTGCACGAGGTGTTGGTGTATGATCGGGTGTTGGAGGACGCGGAGGTCGTCGCGGTCACCAGGTATCTGGGGGATCGCTACCCGCCAGTGCTCGGGTTGCTGGGGCCCGCCGTGCTCAAGCACAAGCGGGGCGACGCGTTCATCGATCCCGGGGTGACCGCGGAGGATGAAATCGACGGCGACCTGGGCGGCGCGGTGGTCGTCGGCGGCGACGTGGTCGACCCGCAGGCCGAGGGCAGCTACACGATCACCTACAACGTCAGCGACGCGGCGGGCAACGCGGCGGCGGAGGTCACCCGCACGGTGATCGTCGACGGCACTGCGCCGGTGGTCACGCGGCTCGGGCCCGACCCGCTGAAGCTCAAGCTGGGCGACGCGTTTACCGATCCCGGAGTGACCGCGGAGGATGACATCGACGGCGACCTTGGCGGAGCGGTGGTGGTCGGCGGCGCGGTGGTCGACCCGCAGGTCGCGGGGATCTATCTGGTCACCTACAACGTCAGCGACGGGGCGGGCAATGCCGCGGCGGAGGTCACGCGCACGGTGATCATCGACGGCACCGCGCCGGTGATCACACTGGCCGGCAGCAACCCACAGGTGATCGGGGTGGGGGCCGGCTACATCGAGGCGGGTGCGAGCGCCTTGGACGACACCGACGGGGACCTCAGCGGTGCGATCGCCATCGACGCATCGGCGGTGAACCCGGCGGTGGCCGGTTCCTACCCGGTGACCTACAACGTCAGCGATGCGGTCGGCAACGCGGCGCTGGAAGTCACGCGGACGGTGATCGTCGACGGCACTGCGCCGGTGATCACGCGGCTCGGGCCCGACCCGCTGAAGCACAGGCTGGGCGACGCGTTCACCGATCCCGGCGTCACCGCCCTCGACGACATCGACGGCGACCTTGGCGGAGCGGTGGTGGTCGGCGGCGCGGTGGTCGACCCGCAGGTCGCGGGGAGCTATCTGGTCACCTACAACGTCAGCGACACGGCGGGCAACGCGGCGGTGGAGGTCACGCGCACGGTGATCGTCGACGGCACCGCGCCGGTGATCACGTTGCTCGGGCCGGCGGTGATCAAGCACCAGCTGGGCGCGGCGTTCACCGACCCCGGGGTGACGGCCGAGGACACCGTTGACGGCGACCTCACCGCGCAGGTGGTCGTCGGCGGCGACGTGGTCGACCCGCAGGTCGAGGGCAGCTACACGATCACCTACAACGTCAGCGACGCGGCGGGCAACGCGGCCACCGAAGCCACGCGCACGGTGATCGTCGACGGCACCGCGCCGGTGATCACGCTCGTGGGTCCGGCGGTGCTCAAGCACCAGCTGGGCGCGGCATTCACCGACCCCGGGGCGACGGCCGAGGACACCGTTGACGGAGATCTCACCGCGCAGGTGGTGGTCGGCGGCGATGCGGTCGACCCGCAGGTCGAGGGCAGCTACACGATCACCTACAACGTCAGCGACGCGGCGGGCAACGCGGCAGTGGAGGTCACCCGCACGGTGATCGTCGACGATGCCCGCGCCGGTGATCACGCTCGTGGGGCCGGCGGTGATCAAGCACCAGCTGGGCGCGGCGTTCACCGATCCGGGGCGATAGCCGAGGACACCGTTGACGGAGATCTCACCGCGCAGGTGGTCGTCGGCGGCGACGTGGTCGACCCGCAGGTCGAGGGCAGCTATCTGGTTACCTACAACGTCAGCGACACGGCGGGCAACGCGGCGGTGGAGGTCACCCGCACGGTGGTCGTCGACGGCACCGCGCCGGTGGTCACGCTCGTGGGGTCGGCGGTGATCAAGCACCAGTTGGGTGATGCGTTCAACGACCCCGGGGCGACGGCCGAGGACACCATTGACGGCGACCTCACCGCGCAGGTGGTCGTCGGCGGCGATGCGGTCGACCCGCAGGTCGAGGGCAGCTATCTGGTTACCTACAACGTCAGCGACGCGGCGGGCAACGCGGCGACGGAGGTCACGCGCACGGTGGTCGTCGACGGCACCGCGCCGGTGATCACGTTGCTCGGTCCGGCGGTGCTCAAGCACCAGCTGGGCGCGGCATTCACCGACCCCGGGGCGACGGCCGAGGACACGGTTGACGGAGATCTCACCGCGCAGGTGGTGGTCGGCGGCGACGTGGTCGACCCGCAGGTCGAGGGCAGCTATCTGGTTACCTACAACGTCAGCGACGCGGCGGGCAACGCGGCAGTGGAGGTCACCCGCACGGTGATCGTCGACGGCACCGCGCCGGTGATCACGCTCGTGGGGCCGGCGGTGATCAAGCACCAGCTGGGCGCGGCGTTCACCGATCCTGGGGCGACGGCCGAGGACACGGTTGACGGCGACCTGGGCGGCGCGGTGGTCGTCGGCGGCGCAGTGGTCGACCCCCGGTCGCGGGGATCTATCTGGTCACCTACAACGTCAGCGACGGGGCGGGCAACGCGGCGGCGGAGGTCACGCGCACGGTGATCGTCGACGGCAGCGCGCCGGTGATCACACTGGCCGGCAGCAACCCACAGGTGATCGGGGTGGGGGCCGGCTACATCGAGGCGGGTGCGAGCGCCTTGGACGACACCGACGGGGACCTCAGCGGTGCGATCGCCATCGACGCATCGGCGGTGAACCCGGCGGTGGCCGGTTCCTACCCGGTGACCTACAACGTCAGCGATGCGGTCGGCAACGCGGCGCTGGAAGTCACGCGGACGGTGATCGTCGACGGCACTGCGCCGGTGATCACGCGGCTCGGGCCCGACCCGCTGAAGCACAGGCTGGGCGACGCGTTCACCGATCCCGGCGTCACCGCCCTCGACGACATCGACGGCGACCTTGGCGGCGCGGTGGTGGTCGGCGGTGCGGTGGTCGACCCGCAGGTCGCGGGGACCTATCTGGTCACCTACAACGTCAGCGACACGGCGGGCAACGCGGCAGTGGAGGTCACGCGCACGGTGATCGTCGACGGCACCGCGCCGGTGATCACGTTGATCGGGCCGGCGGTGATCAAGCACCAGTTGGGCGCGGCGTTCACCGACCCCGGGGCGACGGCCGAGGACACCATTGACGGCGACCTCACCGCGCAGGTGGTGGTCGGCGGCGACGCTGTCGACCCGCAGGTTGAGGGCAGCTACACGATCACCTACCACGTCAGCGACGCGGCGGGCAACGCGGCGGTGGAAGTCACGCGCACGGTGGTCGTCGATGGCACCGCGCCGGTGATCACGCTCGTGGGGCCGGGGGTGATCAAGCACCAGTTGGGCTCGGCGTTCACCGACCCCGGGGCGACGGCCGAGGACACGGTTGACGGAGATCTCACCGCGCAGGTGGTGGTCGGCGGCGATGCGGTCGACCCGCAGGTCGAGGGCAGCTACACGATCACCTACAACGTCAGCGACGCGGTGGGCAACGCGGCGGCGGAAGTCACGCGCACGGTGGTCGTCGACGGCACCGCGCCGGTGATCACGTTGCTCGGTCCGGCGGTGCTCAAGCACCAGTTGGGCGCGGCGTTCACCGACCCCGGGGCGACGGCCGAGGACACCATTGACGGCGACCTCACCGCGCAGGTGGTGGTCGGCGGTGACGTGGTCGACCCGCAGGTTGAGGGCAGCTACACGATCACCTACCACGTCAGTGACGCGGCGGGCAACGCGGCCACCGAAGCCACGCGCACGGTGATCGTCGACGGCACCGCGCCGGTGATCACGTTGCTCGGGCCGGCGGTGCTCAAGCACCAGCTGGGCGCGGCGTTCACCGACCCCGGGGCGACCGCCGAGGACACCGTTGACGGCGACCTCACCGCGCAGGTGGTCGTCGGCGGCGACGTGGTCGACCCGCAGGTCGAGGGCAGCTACACGATCACCTACCACGTCAGCGACGCTGCGGGCAACGCGGCCACCGAAGCCACGCGCACGGTGATCGTCGACGGCACCGCGCCGGTGATCACGTTGTTGGGGAAGCAGTTGATCAAGATCAAGGTGGGCGAGCAGTTCTTCGATCCCTGGTTCACGGCGCACGACGACGTCGACGGAGACGTGTGCAGGGATGTGGTCGTGGGCGGCGATCTTGTCGACAGCAACACTCCCGGGACCTACCTGATCACCTACAACGTCAGTGACGCGGTGGGCAATGTGGCAGCCGAGACCGTGCGCACGGTGATCGTCGACGGCGGGGTGCCCACGATCACGCTGCTGGGCGACCCATTGATCAAGCTCCCGGTGGGAGCCCCATTCATCGATCCCGGCGTGGCGGCCGAGGATGACATCGACGGGGACATCACCGCAGCGGTGTTCGTCGGCGGCGACGCCGTCGACCCGCAGGTGGCGGGCACCTACACGATCACCTATCACGTCAGCGACGAGGCGGGCAACGCGGCGGCCGTGGCCGCGCGCACGGTGATCGTCGACGGCGGCGCCCCCGTGATCAGCCTGCTCGGGCCGAACCCGCTCAGGGTGGTGTCGGGCGGACCGTTCATCGAACCGGGCTTCAGCGCCCAGGACAACATCGACGGGGATGTCACCTCGCGGGTGGCCGTCGGCGGCGACGTCGTCGAAACCGGGGTGCCGGGCAGCTATACGGTCACCTACAACGTCAGCGACGCGGCGGGCAACGCCGCGCTGGAGGTCACCCGTTCGGTGGTCGTCGTCGCGGTCCCCGATCCGAAGGCCCGGCTGGAACTGCCCCCTGCGAGCCAGGATGATGTCCGGATCCACTTCGAGACCGCGCCCGGTTTCACCTACACCCTCCTCACCACGGAGGACCTCGCCCGCCCGCTGGAGGAGTGGGCGTTGGTCGAATCGGTGGCCGGGAACGGCTTGCCGCAGGTGATCGTCCACGTCGATGGGGCGGACGGCCCGCGGCGCTTCTACCGGCTCGCCATCACCCTCGCCGACGACGGGTCCGGGTGACCAAGGCCCCGCGGCCGCTCCTCGCCGGGGAGGGGGCACGCCGCCAGCGCCCGCCCGGGCGTCCGGAATCCCTTGACAAACGGGCTTGAGGATGGCCGGGCGGCGGCCCTTGGGCGCCGCAGGCGGTGTGAATTCCTGCTTGACTTCACTATCGCCCCGGCCCTGAATCCTCGCAGGATCAAGGACCTGAGACCCACCTGCCTGCGCAGCCTCTGCCAAACACACAGCAGTCATGAAACCCATGTTCAAATACGCAGCGGCGGCATTTCTGGCCGGCGCGGTCCATTCCCACGGGGCGGTGATGATCTTCTCGGAGAGCTTCGAGAGCCCGGTTCTGCCAGGGGGCACGTATTTGGAGATCGTAACCGGGGTGCAGACCTTTGACAGTGCGGAATGGGATGTCGTGAACGTGGACTGGAACGGGGCCGGGATCGGCGTCTACCTTGATAGCGGAGTGTACTTCACCCCGTTCACGGGGGGTGGTGCGCAAGTCCTCGCCTTCGGCGGCGGCAACAGCCCCCAAAATCCGGGAGACAACCTGATCGAGAAGGTGATCCCCGGCTTCACCGGGATGACCGCCGCGACGATTTCCTATGACTACTTCCGGACCGCCACGGCGGGCCAGGGCGTCAACGTGCTGGTGACCGACCCGAACGACGGGGATGCGGTCCTTTACGATGCCGACCATTACGGGACCGGCCAGATCGTGGATGTCGCCTTCGACGACCTCCCGGTCGGAGACACGGTCACCCTGACCATCTCGCAGATCGGCGTCACGACCAGCTCGGATTCGGCGATCGACAATGTGGTGATCAATGCCGTGCCCGAACCCTTGGCCGGGCTGCTGGTGGCGCTCGGATTGGCCGGCCTCGGCATCCGCCGCCGCCGCTGAGAGCCGCCGGGCAGGCATGGGGCTGGGATCGCGGCCGGCTGGCCACGGTGCAGGCCCCTTCGGCGGCGTGGCGTGTGCCGGTCAGGCCGGGATGGCGCCGGGTTGGGCAATCCAGCCGCATGGACACGGGCGGGACCGGCCTTTGCCTGCGGCCACGGCGCGGCAGGCGCCCGCGCTCCCCGGGGGGGGCAAGCCGGCGACATTTCTGTTAGTCCGGGGGTTTCATCATGAAGATCGAGGGGATCGAGCGTCGGGACATGGGGGAGCGGTCGCGGACCGTGGCCCGGGTCACCTGGGAGGACTGCGACCGGCCCGCCGAGGAAATCTATTTCGAGACGGAGCAGGAGTTCGCCGACGGATTGGCTCCCGGGGCAGAGCCGTTCCTCGTCGCTGGGTTGGTCCCGGCGTTCCGGCATGGGGAGAGGAGGATCGCGGTCGAGGGCGAGGTATGCCCGGTGCTGCGGGCCAACCTGAACACCGCCATGCACGTCCTGAGCTACTGGTACAGGCTGCCGGAGAGGGCGATCCCGATTGAATCCGGCGGCTGCCGCGCGGCCGCGCCGGCATCCCCGAGGCGGGCGGCGTTCTACTACAGCGGCGGCGTCGACTCGCTCACCACCCTGCGGCTCAACCGGCTGGCGATCCCGGATTCGCACCCGCAGTCGTTCAAGGACGGCTTGCTCATCTGCGGGCTGGAGGTGGAAGCCACGAGCGCGTTCGACATCGTCCGGGACAGCCTGTCGACGCTGGCCCGGGCCAGCGGGATCAGGCTGGTCCCGGTGTTCACGAACGTGCGCTTGTTGGACGACTGCTGGAGGGCCTGGGAGAAGATGACCGAGGGCGCGCTGCTGGCGTCCATCGCGCACGCGGTCGGGCGGCGCATCTCCAGCGCCTCGCTCGCCTCCTCCTTCGATATCTCGGACCTGGCGCCGAACGGGACGCACCCGGTGCTGGATCCCTGCTACAGCAGCTACGGCGTGCAGATCATCCACGACGGGATCGACCTCCCGCGGCTCGACAAGGTGCGGGTGCTCGCGGAGTGGGACCTCGGGTTGCGGCACCTCCGGGTGTGCAACAACTCGGCGGAGTATCGCGAGGGGCAGCCGAACTGCGGGTCGTGCGAGAAGTGCCTGCGCACCCTGCTGGAGTTGCTCATCGTGGGGGCCATGGACAAGGCGGAGGGGTTCCGCAACAAGACGGTCACCGAGGAGTTGATCAGGGAGAAGGTCCGGATGTCATGGCAGATCGTGGGCCTCTGGAGGGACCTGATCGAGCCGTTGGAGCAGCTCGGCCGGCATGACCTGGCGCGCGCGATCCGGTGGCACTTCAGGCACCTGTTCGGCGAGACGGGGTGGCGCGGGCGCCTGCGGCGGTTTGACCGACGGAAACTCAATGGCGTCCTGTTCTTCCTCAAGCAGGCGCTGTGGCCCGGGCCGCGGGCGCTTCCGGAACACTTTTTCTGGCCGCATTCGGGCCGCGACGCCAGCGACGCGGAGCTGCGCGAGGTGCTGTTCAAGTACCGGCTCGTGAAGGAGAAGTTCGACTGTTGAACGCGCCTGCGGGCCCCCGACCAACCCATGGCGGCATGATTCTCGACGCTCGATCAATCGCGGCAGGCACGACCGTCGAGGCCGAGGTGTGCCTCGTCGGCTCGGGCACGGCCGGCATCACGGTGGCGCGTGAGTTCATCGGCCGGCCGTTCCGGGTCTGCCTGCTCGAGAGCGGCGGCCTGACCCCGGATCCCGCGACCCAGTCGCTGGCGTTCGGCGACAACATCGGTTTTCCCTATTACCCGCTCGACACGTTGGGCGCGCGGTTCTTCGGCGGGTCGAGCAACCGCTGGCACGTCGAGATGGGCCCCAACCGGCTCGGTGCCCGGCTGCGCCCGTTGGACCCGCTCGATTTCGAGCCGCGCGACTGGGTGCCGTTCAGCGGGTGGCCGTTCGGCAGGGGGCACCTCGACCCGTATTACGACCGGGCCCAGCAGGTCTGCCAGGTGGAGCCGGTCACCTTCGATGCGGGCCACTGGTCGGACCCCGCGAGCCGGCCGTTGCTGCCGCTGCACGGCGATGAGGTCCAGACGATCATCTACAAGATCGGGGACCGGGAGCCATTCGTGCGCCGCTATCCGGACGAGATCACCCGTGCGGGGAACATCACGGCCTGGCTGCATGCGCATGTGTTGGAGATCGAGACCAACGACGCGGCGGACCATGTCACCGCGGTGCGGGTCGGCACGTTGGGGGGGCCCGAGTTCCGCGTGGCGGCGAAGATGTTCATCGTCGCCACGGGCGGCATCGAAACGCCCCGCCTGTTGCTGCTCTCCAACCGGCGCCGCCCGGCGGGGCTGGGGAATGACCACGACCTGGTGGGGCGCTTCTTCATGGAACACCCGCATTTCTGGGCCGGGGTGCTGCTTCCGGGCGATGCCGGGATGCTGCGGTCCACCGGGCTCTACAACGGAGTCCACCTCGTGGACGGCGTCGCCATTCTCGGCAAGCTGGCCCTCAGTGAGGCCACACTGCGCAGGGAGAAACTGCTCAACCACAACATCCAGCTGATCCCGTGGCTGCCATCTGATCCGCGCGAGCCGGTCGGCCGCTGGGGGTCGCGCCCGCCGCTCCCCCCCGCCGTGGCATCGCTCAAGGCGATGAAGCCCTTGCTGCGCGGCCGGAGCGTGCCGGGAGCCGGCAGGCACATCGGGCATGTCCTCGGCGGGCTGGACGACGTGGTGGCGGCGCTGGCGAGGAAGGCATGGAAGCGGGTTGTTGGCGCGCATCGGCTCCCGGCATTCGTGCTTGCCAACATGATGGAGCAGGTCCCCAACCCGGACAGCCGGGTGACCTTGGGGGAGAGGCTCGACCTGTTCGGCCAGCGTCGCGCCCAACTCGACTGGCGGATCACCACCCAGGACGTGCGCAGCGCCCGCCGCACCCAGGAAATCATCGGCGCCGCATGGGAACGGGCCGGGCTGGGACGACACTCGCCGGGGCTGCATGGCGATGCGCCCCACCCCGGAACCCACGGTGGCTATCACCAGATGGGGACCACGCGGATGCACGACGATCCGAAGCAGGGGGTGGTGGATGCGAGGTGCCGGGTCCACGGGGTCGGCAACCTGTTCGTCGCCGGGCCCTCGGTTTTCCCAACCGGCGGCTACGCCAACCCGGTGCTCACGCTGGTGGCGCTGGCAATCCGGCTCGCCGACGACGTCAAGGCGCGGCTGTGCTGAACGACCAGTGAGGGGCGGGCCTGCGCCGTGCCCGCGGAAGACAACCTGCAAGCTGACGTTTCCCATGCCCCGGTGGACGATGGTGATCGATGTCGCGAAGTGCAACGGCTGCGCCTGCTGCTCCGCGAACTGCTCCCAAACCAACCGCCTGCCGCCCGCGCTCCCGTGGCGGAGGGTGCCGGGGGTGGAGGCCGGCGCGGATCCGCAACCACGGCGGGTGTTCCTCTCCCTGGCCTGCATGCATTGCGCGCAGGCCCCGTGTGAGGAAGTCTGCCCGTCCGGTGCGACATACCGCCGGCCGGACGGGATCGTCGACATCCGCCACGCGATCTGCCTGGGCTGCGGCTACTGCGTGGTCGCCTGCCCGTATTACGCCAGGACGCTGGTGCCGCGTTCCCACGCGCGTGACGCCGGGCTGCTGGGCCTCCCCTCCGACGACGGCGCGGCCGCTGCCAGCGGGGTCTGCACCAAGTGTGACTTCTGCGCGGCGACCATCGATGCGGGGCTGGCCCGCGGGCTGCAACCGGGCGTCGACCCGGAGGCGTCGCCGGCGTGCGTGAACACCTGCCTGCCGCAGGCGATCCACTTCGGGGACCTCGATGACCCGGAGAGCAACGTGGCGCGGCTGCTCCGCGACCGCAAGGCGGTGCGGGTGAGCGAGGAACTGGGCACCGCGCCGGCGGTTTACTATCTGGTCGATCCTGTTGGAGCCTGACTGCATGAGCGCCGTCTTCATCCAGCCGCAGCGGCAACAGGTGTGGTTCACGCCCCCGGTGGTGAACTTCGCCTGCGGGGGGGCGGGCGCCGGACTCTACTTCTGGAGCCTGGCGACGCCTGGCGGAGGCGGCTTCGTCGCGCTCATCCGGTGCGCGTCCGTCGCATTGGTCGCCTTCGGGCTGGCGGTGCTGGCCCTCGAGGCCGGCCATCCGCTGCGCGCCCGTTTCCTGCTGGGCAACCTGCGCAGCTCGTGGATGTCGCGCGAAAGCCTGGCGGCGGCGGTGTTCGTGCCCGCCGGGCTGGCCTCCGCGTGGTGGCCGCGGCCGCCGGTCGTGGGGGTGGCGGCGCTGGCGGCGCTCGCATTCGTGGTCAGCCAGGGGTTCATCGTCTTTCGCTCACGGGCGATCCCGGCGTGGAATTGCGCCGCGATCCCGCCGCTGTTCCTGGCGTCGTCACTGGCGAGCGGTGCGGGTGCCTGGCTGGTGATCGCCGCGGCGGCGCCGCAGGCCCACCGCGCGTCCCCGGCGTTGCTGGCGATGATCGCGGCCAGCCTTGCCGCCGACGCGGGCGGGTGGCTGTGCTACGTCTTCGGGCGGCGCGGGGACGAGGCCTTCCGGAGCGCCACCGCCGCGCTGCGCAGGCCACGGTCGCTGGTGATGATCGTGGGGCTCGGCAGGGCGCTGCCGCTGCTGGTGCTGGCCGGGGCATGGCTGGCGGGCAGCGCGCCGGCATCGCTGCGCGCCGCCGCCCTGCTGGCCGGCGCCGCGACGTGCGGCGCGACGTGGCTCCAGAAGAAGGGCATCGTGCGGGACTGCGCCTGGCTCCGTCCGGTGACGATCCCGCTGGGGGGCGCGGGCCCGCAGGCAGGGGGCGGCGCGCCCGCTGCCGGCGCGGGGATGGCAGCCCGGGCCGCGGGCGATTGAAAATGAATTCGGAAATGAGCACCGGGGATTGCGGGGATTACGTTGATTCAGAATGAGTTGGCAAGCGTGATGCCCACACCCAACGGATGATCGAAAGCTTGTTTGCAACCCTTTGATAATCCTCGAAATCCTCGTAATCCCCGGTTCCTGTTCCCGTTTCCAGGTTGAAGCAGCCACCGTGGTCATGGATCGATGAGCGCGTCGGATCGACTGCGTGTCCGCTGGGCGAGGTTCTGGATGAGGCTCGCGGGGCGGCGCCTGCCCGGGCGGGCCGCCACCCGGCTCGCGGGCTGGGCCTTTCCCCCGTCGCTAGGTCGCACGCCGCTGGCCGGGATGAACCGGCGCGGCTACGTCTCGCCCAGCGCCAGGATCTGGCACCCCCAACTGCACCTCGGGGCGCACGTCTTCATCGGCGACCAGGTCACGATCTTGCAGCGCAACGGCGGCGGGCCGGTTGTCCTCGAGGACGAGGCGCACCTGTATGACGGGACGTTCATCCAGACGGGAAACGGCGGCTCGGTGACGATCGGGGCCGGCACCCATGTCCAGCCACGGTGCTACTTCTCGGCGTTCCTCGGGCCCGTGCGCATCGGGCGCTCGGCCGAGGTCGCCGCCTCGTGCGCGTTCTTCCCCCACAACCACGGCACCCAGGCCAGCCGGATGGTGCGCGACCAGCCGCTCGCGACCAAGGGCGGCATCACGGTGGGCGACGGCGCCTGGCTCGGGTTCGGGGTGATCGTGCTCGACGGCGTGCACATTGGCGCGGGCGCCGTGGTCGGCGCCGGGTCGGTCGTCACCCGCGACGTGCCCCCCGACACGATCGCCGCCGGCGCGCCCGCCCGCGTGCTCAAGAACCGCGAATAGCCGGCCGGGGACGAGACCCGTTTTCCGGCGGCTGCTCACTTCTCGCCCGGCAAGCGGTGGGCCAAGCGGTAAAAACGCCGCGGCGACGACTGCGCATCCGGATCGTCGAAGGTGATCGCGTCGCTGGAATACTTCCAAGTCTCGATCGGGCTCCAGTCCAACAGGTTGCTCGACGCCTCGACCGAGTCCGTCAAGCCCACGGCGCCTTCCACGCTGCAACTCACCGACCGGTCGGGCGCTACCGACAGTTCCATGATCCGGGGGGGTGGGAGCGCCGCTGAACTCGTCACACATTGCAGCACAGCGGGGTTGCTGACCACCTTGGCACTGCCACTCCACACCGCCACTGTGTAGACGCCGCTGTAGCCGACCTGCACCTGCGGGATTTCCAATGATCGTGAGTTCTCATCGGCCAGCGGCGTGCCGTTCCAATACCACTGGTAGGCAAGCTCCTCAGTGCCGACCGCGGTCACGGTGAAGGTCGTCTCGCCTCCGACCAGCACCGTCCGCCCCAGCGGGGAGCGGGTGATCGAGACCGCGTCCCCGGTGGGTGGTAGGTCGTCGGTGGGAACGAAGGCGGGATCCGACGAGAGGACGACGCGATCGACTTCGCAAGCCTCCCAAGGCTGCAGCCGCAGCTCATGCGGGCCCGCGGCCAGCGGGAAACGGCGCAGCCTCGCGTCGGCTCCCGTCAACGCCACCCAGAACCAGCCACCGGGAGAACACCAGGCCTCGGATCCGGATGGCGCGTGGAACGCCTCCGCCAGCGTGCCGTCGAGGCTGACGTGGAACCCGACGCTGCCCGGCTCCGGCGCCCTGACCCGGCACCACACCACGTAGCATGCGTCGACCGCCACCTCGAAGTCCCGGAGCAGCGTGTTCCGCAGCGGGTCGAATCCACCGTCGGGGCAATCGCCACCCGCCGCCGCCGGCTCGTCGACCGCGCCCGCCATGTCCAGCAGGATCAGCCGGCTCAGCGGATTGCTCGGGTCAGGCTGGATCTCGAAATCGAACGCCAGCTCGCGCGAGAACCCGCTCTCAAGCCCCAGCGTGTTGTAGGCCGTCAGCACGCAATAGTAGGTCGGACCGACCGGCAACCCGCTGAGGACCGCTTCGGTGGCGTTGCCCACGTCCTGCACCTTGCTGTAAACCCCGCTCTCGGTCCCGTAGTAAACCCGATAGCCGCCGATGTCCGGCTCCGGATTCGCGTTCCACTCCAGCAACACCTCGCCGGTCGCAGGCGTCAAACTTCCATGGGCCGCCGGCAGGAGCCCCACCGCCACCAACGGCGGTACGCACCTGACCAGCAACCCCGCAAGGGCCAAGGGTCTGAACAGCACGGGCCGTGGTTGTAGTTCATACTCCGCAAAAGTAAAGCTTAATTTTTAATAAGGAGACGATTTTTGTTGACATCCACGGCCCATCTCCAGCCGACGTGGCTCGCGGGCCGGGAGCCGGGGCCGGTTGGTTCGCTGGGGCGCCGGCGAGGCCCGGCTGCGCCCCGAGTGACGGCGGCGCGTGCGGCTTGGGAGGGCGGGGGGGGCGGGGAAGTTTCCCACAGGCGATAAGTTCCCGCTTGACTGGTACGATGGTCATGGTAGCAGGCGCCCGTCCTTGCCTGCTGTTGCCTTTTGCGCCGATCGGATTTCGGATCCGGCGGACCGGAGAGGGTGATCCGCTCCCCCCCGGCAGGGGATGAACCGGATGGAGCGACCGATGAATCACCCCGAGATGACCCACACGACGGCCGTTCCCGGAGCCTCCCGGGAGCATCACTTGTGTCACCTGCCGCGGATGAATGAATGATGGAGCAGCCGTTGGACTGCAGGAGAACTCATTCAGGATCAATTCGCGGAGCCGATGGAACTGGGGGTGGTTCGGACGGGGTGGTGGCCGGTGGCGGGCCTGGCGGCCTGCGTGCTCTTGTCCCTTGGGACCGGGGAGGCCGGGGAGGGCGAGGTGTTGCTGGAGTGGAATCCGAATCCCGAGCCGGACATTGCCGGCTATCGGGTCCACTATGGAACGGAGAGCCGGACCTACACCGAAGTCGTAGACGTGGGCAATGTCACGGCCGCGGTGCTCTCAGGGCTGGAGGTCGGCCCGACCTATCACTGTGTTCTAACGGCCTACAACACGCTGGGGCTCGAGAGCGGCTTCTCGCGCGAATTGGTGTTCGAGTTCGACCGCCAGGTGGAGGGTTGCCTGGTCCGGGCCGAGGCCGAGGCCGGCGAGTTGTTCGAGCCGATGGCCGTGGCGGCGGCGGGCGGTGGGGCGGGGGTTGGCAACTGGGTGGAGGTGGCGGGCGGGGCGCAGGGCGGCGGCACGGTGCTGTTGGAGATCGAGGTCGCCGAGGCGGGCGAGTATGCGGTGTGGTGCCGGGTGCGGTCGGCGACCGGGGCCGGGCCGGTGTTTGCGGTTTCCCTGGTCGGCGGCGAGGAGGCCGGCACGGTGGTGGCCGGCGGGGAGGTGGCGGCCGGCGACTGGCACTGGGCGGTGGCCGAGGGGGCCGGGGAAGACGGGGGTGACGGGAGGCGCTTGTTGCTGCAACTGGAGGCCGGTTCGCACTTGTTGCAGATCGACGGGTTGGCGGCGGAAGCGGCGCTTGACGTCGTCGTCCTGTCGTCGGCGGCCGGGTTTGTTCCAGACGACCGGATGCCCCGCGAGGGGCCGGTGGTGGCGTTCACCGGGCAGCCGGATGCGCGGGTCAGTGCGGTTGGCGGCAAGGTCACGCTGGAGGCGCGGGTCGCCGCGACCGGCCCGGTGGCGTTCCAGTGGTTCAAGCACGGCGTGGCGATCCCCGGGGCGACGAACCGGTGGCTCGACCTGCGGGGGGTGCGGGAGGCCGACGGCGGCGAGTACTCGGTGGTGGTGACGAGCGGCGAGGCGCGGGTGGAGTCGGCGCCGGTGGAGGTGGTCGTGGGCGTGCCGGTGCGGCTGGCAGGGCCGCCGCAGCGGTTCGCGGATGCCACCGGGCACCACGTCCGGCTGCCACTCGCGGGCGATGCCGGCGGCAGCTTCCACGTCCAGGGATCCAGCGACCTTGCGAACTGGGAGACCTTGTCATGGCAGGCCGGCGCACCCGGTGAGCTGACGGCTGACGATCCGGCCTCGGCGACCTCGCGGGTGCGGTTCTATCGGTTGCTGGCGGTGGCCGACGCGGTGGTGATCGAGCAGGCGCCGCGGGGCGGCCTGCTGATGCCCGGCATGGCGGCGTCGCTCCGGGTCGCCGCCACCGGCAACGGCCCGCTCGCCTATCAGTGGCTCAGGGACGGCGCCGAGATCGCCGGGGCGACCGGCCCGGTGCTGGCACTCGACGCCCTCGCCGCGGCCGACGCCGGCAGCTACTCGGTGCAGGTGACCACCGGCTCGGCCAGCGCGACGAGCGCGCCGGCGCGGGTGGACGTCACCGGCCCCGGGGCGCGGATCACCTCGTTCAAGCGGGTCGCGGCCGGCGACGAGTCATCGATCCGCCTCGGCATCGACGGCCCCCCGGGGCGCGCGGTTCATGTGTTCGCCTCCGACGACCTGGTCACGTGGTCGTGGCTGGCCGACGGGGCGGGCGCATCCGGCACCGTCACCGTGGACGACCCGGCGGCGGCGACCGCGCCGCGACGGTTCTATCAGGCAGCGTGGGAGGCCGACAAGGTGAGCGTGTTGGATCCCGCGCGCCACCAGGCGGTGGTGCTGGGCGGCGCGGCCACGCTGGGCGTCGGGTTCACCGCCAACGGGCCGGTCGCCTTCCAGTGGCTCAAGGACGGCGTCGAGATCGCCGGCGCGACCGGGCCGGAGCTGGCGGTGTCCGACGCCGCGTCCGACGATGCGGGCATCTACACGGTCAGGGTGACCAACGGGACCGCCAGCGCCACCAGCCAGCCGATCACCCTGGTGGCGGCGCTGCCCGACGCCCGGATCAACCTGTTGGAACGGTTCGAGTCGGAAGGGCGGCAGTTCGTCCGGCTCGGCTTGGACGGCCACCGCGGGCGCATCGTCCACGTCTTCGGGTCCGACGACCTCGCCGGCTGGAGCCTGATCGCCGAGAAGGTCAACGAATCCGGGAGCCTGGTGTTCGAGGACCCGGGCGCCGCGGCATCGCCGGCCCGCTTCTATCGGGTCGCGGTTTCGGCCGCCACCGGCGTCAATCCCGGCAAGTAGCCGCGCCGCGCGCAAGGCAATCCCCGGTCGTGGATCAGCGGTCGGCCCCTCAGGGAGCGCGGGCATCCTTGCCCGTGTTTCTTCGCGTGTGCGGCCATCGAACCGCCTGACCTGGCACCATTCGCGTCCGACATGAAACCCCGGCCGTCGCCCATGAACTCATCGTCTGACAACTCACGTCCCGCCGGCTCGCCCGGGCCGGGCGGGAAGGTGCCGCCGGCCGGCGGCATGGCTGATGGCCGGCATCCGCCCGCAGCTCGGCGGCTCCGCTGGTTCGCCGCCTGCGGGGTGCTGCTCACCCTGTGTTTCGGCGGCACGCTGGCCGCGTGGGCCCGGTATGTCTGGCACGAGCCGCTGCACTCACACGGGCTGCTGATCCCGCTGGTCGTCGCCTACCTGATCGGCCTGCGGCGCGACCGGCTGCCGCGCACGTGCAGCAGCTCCCCGGTGGCCGCCGGCGTGCTGGCGGTGGCCGGCGCGGGCCTGCTCGCGCTGGGGGGGCTACCCGGCGGATGGGCGCGTTCGCTCAGCGTGAACGATGCGCTGGCCCTGCAGGTGGCGGCGTGGCTGTGCCTGTTGGCTGCCGCCGCGTTCGCCCTGTTCGGCCGCCGGTGGCTGGGCGCGATCGCGTTCCCGGTCATGATGTCGGTGTTCATGATCCCGCTGCCCGATGCGGCGGTGGCGGTGTTCGAGGGTTGGCTGATGCGCGCCTCGGCAGATGCCGCTCACTGGCTGTTCGGGGTCACCGGCACCCCGGTGTTCCGCGAGGGGCAGGTGCTGATGCTGCCGGGCGTCGTGCTGGAGGTCGCCCGCGAATGCAGCGGGATCCGCTCCACCTGGGTGCTGCTGATCACCAGCCTGCTGGCCTCGTGGCTGTTCCTGCGCGCGCCGTGGCGGAGGGCGGTGCTGATCGCCAGCGTGATCCCGTTGGGGATCCTGCGCAACGCCCTGCGGATCGTGGTGATCGGCATGCTGTGCGTGGCCCGGGGGCCGCATATGCTCGACAGCTGGATCCACCACCGCGGCGGGCCGGTCTTCTTCGCCGCCTCGCTGGTCCCCTTGCTGGTCGTCGCATGGTGCCTCTGGTGGTCCGAGGCGCGCGCCGCCGCCAAGGCGAAGAATCGTAGTGACGCGCCGCCGGATTGCGGGCAGGATCACCCCATGCAGCAGGAAACGGATGAGCGGTGAACAACCCCGGCCTGCCATGCCCGGCGGACGGCTGCGGGCGATCCGCCCATCATCGAGCCCACTCCCACCAATGAACACCAAAGCAAGTGACAATGGCGCCGGAAGGCGATCGGATTGCGCGTCCCACCACGGCCGGCACCGCCCGGCAGGACCCCGCGCCGGCTCCCGCGGGCGGCTCGCGCGCGTCGGCGGGGCGTTCGGCGTGCTGGCCGCCTCCCTGCTGCTGGTGGCCTGCGGCACCTCGGCCACGGACTATCAGGTCCCGCCCGAGGCGATGACCGCCCGGCCCAGCGGCGTGCTGGCCGTCGGCGACGTGATCCGGGTCTCATACCCAGGCGCCCCGGAACTCAACCTGATCCAGAAGATCGGGGTCAACGGCCAGGTCAGCCTGCCGACGGTCGGCTCGGTGACCGCCGCCGGCCGCACCGTCGGCAGCCTGCAGTCGCAGCTGACGAAGATGTACGAGCCCCACCTGCAGGTGCCCGACGTGATGGTCTCGCTCGAGACGCCCGCCGCCGCAGTGTACGTCTCCGGGGAGGTCAACCGGCCGGGCAAGGTGCCGCTCGACCGCTCGATGACCGCCCTCGAGGCGGTCATGGAAAGCGGCGGGTTCTCCAAGCTGGCGAACCCCAAGCAGGTGTTCGTGATCCGCAACGAGAAGGGCCGCCAGCGGCGCTACGTCATCAACCTCGCGGATACCCTCGCCGGCGCCGAAAGCCAGGCGTTCTACCTCCGCCCCTACGACACGGTCTACGTCAAGAAAAGCACCTGGTGAGCACCACAAGGGGACCCGGTCCCCGCGGATGACTCACGGACGCTTCCGAAAGCCGGACGGGTGATCAACCCGCCCGGCTTTTTCTTTGGTTCTTCGACGGGAGCCCCGGTGCGCGCGGCGCGGGTGCCGTGAACCTGGATCCGGGAATGAAAACCACGGATTGCACGGATTGCACGGGTGTTGAATGAGTTGCGATGGATGGCGGATTCATCCGGCAGGTCAACAGGCGAGGGGAACCAAGCCGCTCCGAAATCCGCGTAACCCGCGCAATCCGTGGTCCGGCATTTTCCTTTTTGGGTTTGATAATCCTCGAAATCCTCGTAATCCCCGGTTCCTGTTCCCGTTTTCAGGTTGACCTCCCCTCGACATGGCCTAGTCTGATCAAGTCATGGGCCCTTCCGCGGTCAACATCTACGAAGCCAAGACCCGCTTGTCGGCAATCATTTCGGAGATCGAGCGGACGGGCGAGCCGGTGATCATCTGCCGGCACGGCAGGCCGGTGGCGGAGCTGCGGGCGCTTGAGCCGGCGCGTCCGGACCCGTTTGCGGCGGATCCGGCGTTACGGGTGACGTTTCATCGCGATCCGAGTTTGCCGTTGGACCTGGAGGATTGGCCGGAGGCGTTTTCATGATCTTGCTCGACACCTGCGTGCTGCTGTGGCTGGCCTCGGGATCGGATGAACTCTCGGCCTCCGCCGTCCGGGCGGTCCGCAGTCATGCCGGTGAGCTTGCGGTGAGCGCGATCAGCGCCTGGGAGGTCGGCATCAAGGCGGCCAAAGGGCATCTTGAGCTGCCCCTGCCGGTGGGTGAATGGTTCGCACGGGCATGCGAGCGTCACGGCGTCCGCCCGATCGCGATCGACCATCACCAGGCCGCCGCATCGACCTGCCTGCCCGCGGTTCACGCGGATCCGGCCGACCGGCTGATCATTGCGCTCGCCCTTGCCAGAAACGTCCCGGTGGTCACGCCCGACCGGCAGTTCCGGGAGTATCCGGACCTGCGGGTGATCTGGTGACACCCCTTGGGCGGCGATCCAGGTGTCGGCGATCCAGGTTGACGGCGTGCGCCGGTTGCGGGCAGGCTGGGCGCGCATTCCTGCGGGCGATTGGCGCAGCGGTAGCGCAACTCCTTTACACGGAGAAGGTCGGAGGTTCGAATCCCCCATCGCCCACCAAGGGCAAGCCGGTTCGGTGGCGGCGCCCCGCTGCGGCCGGCGGCGCGTCCGGATCCGCCGGTCACCGGCCCGCGCCGGGCCGGACCCCGGCGCTCGCCTTCCGCCGCCAGCCCTGTTATGTCTGCCCCCGTCACCTGCCCACCACCATGAAGCTGATTTTCCACAGCTCGCCCGCAGCCTGGCTCGCAATGGCCGCCGCGCTGGCGTGCGGGTGCACCAGGCAGCCCGATCCCGCCCGCCACCTCGAGGCCGCCGAGCGCCACTTCGCCGCGGGCGACCTCGCCGCCGCCGAGGTCGAGTTCCGCAACGTCCTCCAGGCCCAGCCGGACAACGCCCGCGCGCTCGCCCGCACCGGCGAGATCTGGCTGCTGCGCGGCGCGCCAAGGAAAGCCGTCGGCGCACTCGCCCGCGCCAGCCAGCTGGCCCCCGACGATCCGGCCGTGCGGACCGGCTTCAGCCGCGCCCTGTTGCTGTTAGGATACCCCGACGACGCGCGCGGGCAGGCGGCCGCGGCGTTGAAGCTGGCGCCGGCGTCGGATGAGGCGCTGCTCCTGCTGGTGGAGGCGGCGCGCACCCCGGAATCGCTCAAGGACGCGCGCGAGCAACTCGCGCGCGTCGAGCCTCAGGACCAGCCGGCGGTGCTGCTGGCGTCGGCCCTGTTGGAGATCCGCCAGGGGAACCTGGACGAGGGCGAGCGGGCCCTGCGCAGGGCGCTCGACGCCGACCCCCGCTCGGCCCGCGCGCAGATGCTGCTGGCGCAGCTGGAATGGAACCGCAACCATCCGGCCGAGTCCGAGAAGGCGTTTCGCGCCGCCCGCGAACTCTCGCCGCCGCGCTCGCCCGAGGCCACCGGCCTCGCCTTGTTCCTCAGCCAGACCGGCCGGCGCAAGGAGGCGATGGAGCTGCTGCGGGAGCAGACCGCGGGGGTGCCCGACTTTTTGCCGGCATGGCGCCTGTTGGCCAAGGTGGCGTGGGAGGACAAGGACCGCGGGCAGGCCCGCGCGGCCCTCGACCGGGTGTTCAAGCTGAGTCCGCAGGACCTCGAGGCCGGCCTGCTCCAGGCCGAGATCCTTCTCAGCGACCGCCAGGCTGACCAGGCGGCCGCGCTGCTCGAACAGATCCGCGGCGCCTATCCGCCCAATCCCGCGCTCGAGGTCCAACTGGCGCGCGCCTGCATCACCGGCAACAAGGCGGCCCAGGCCGCCACCGCCTTGGACCGCGCCCTCGACCTGAATCCCGAATACCCCGAGGCCATCCTGCTGCGCGCCACCCTGAGGCTGGCGCAGGGCGACGCCGCCGCGGTGATCCCGACCCTCGAGGGGTTCTTGCACAAACACCCGCAGCAACAGGCGGCACGCCTGCTGCTGATCGACGCCCTGCGGGCCGTTGGACGCCTCGAGGATGCGGCCACGATGCTCACCGCCTTGGCCGGTGAGTCCGAGACCGATTTCCGCCCCTGGTTCCACCTCGGGGCGATCCGCATGCGACAGCGGCGGCCGGCCGAGGCCCGGGAGGCACTCGAGAAGGCCCAACAGGTGGCGCCCGACAACCTGCTGGTCACCGCACAACTGGTGGCGATCGACCTCGCCGAAAAACGCCCAGACGACGCCCGCCGGCGGGTCGACGCGCAGCTGGCGCGGCAGCCGGACAGCGCCCAGGCGCACTACCTCAGCGGCCTGGTGTGCGACGCCCGCGGGATGCTGGCCGAGGCCGAGCAGGCGATGCGCAAGGCGGTCGACCTCGACCCCTCGTTCCTCGCCGCCTACGGCGTGCTGGTCCGGCTCCAGGCCACCTCCGGGCGCAGCGAGGAGGCGCTCGGCGACCTGCGCCGGATCCTCGACAAGGACCCCGGCAACCTCGCCGCCATGATGCAACTCGGCACGATCCAACAGTCGCTCGGCCGCAACGCCGAGGCCGCCAAGGCATTCCAGCAGATCCTCAACCGCAGCCCGGACTTCGTCCCCGCCCTCAACAACCTCGCCGTGATCCGCGCGGAAACACCGGGCGAGCTCGGCAAGGCCCTCGAATTGGCGACCCGCGCCCGCACCCTGGCCCCCGAGGACGGCTCGGTGGCCGACACCTTCGGGTGGATCCAATTCCGCAGCGGCGAGTTCCCCCAGGCGCTCGCAACCCTCCAACAGGCGGCCGAGCGGCTGCCCGAACACCCGGTCGTCCGGTTCCACCTCGGCATGGCCGCCAGCATGGCCGGCGACATCCAACAGGCCCACGACGCCTTCGCCTACGCCGCCGCCGCCACCAGCGACTTCCCCGAAAAGGCCGAGGCCGCCAGGCGCCTCGCCCGCCTCGACGAGGACGCCGCCCCGCCCGCCGACCCCGCCGCGATCGCCGCCCTCGAAACCCGCCTGCGCGACGACCCGCAGGACGTGATCGGCCGGCTCCGCCTCGGCCGCGCCCTCGCCGCCGCAGGCCGCCACCCGCAGGCCGCCGCCGCGTTCCAACAGGCGCTCGCCGCCAACCCCGGGCTCGCCGCCGCACACCGCGAGCTCGCCACCCTGTTCGCCGGGCCGCTCAACGACCCCGCCAAGGCAATGCAGGCCGCCACCAAGGCTCACGAACTCGCACCCCAGGACCCCGCCGGCGCCATCCTGCTGGCCCGCGCCGCGTTCCGCGCCGGCGACCACGAGCGCGCCCACGCCCTGCTCACCGCGGCAACCGCCCGCTCCGCCGACCCGGCAGCCCTCCACGACCTCGCCCGCGCCGCCTACAGCCTCGGCCGCGTCGCCGAGGCCCGCACCACGATGGAACGCGTCGCCAGCACCGCCGACGCCGCCCCAGGCCTGGTCGCCGACGCACAAACCTTCCTCGCTCTAACAGACCCCGGGCTGCCGGGCGCAGCCGACGCGGCGGCGCGGGTCGCCGCGGCGCGCCAGGCGGACCCCGACAGCGTGCCCGCGCTGATGGCGGCCGGCAGCATGGCGTGCGGGCGCCGCGCGTGGGACGAGGCGGCGACCGCGTTCCGGCGGGTGCTGGAAGTGTTCCCCGGGTTCGCCCCGGCGCGCGTGGCGCTGGCCGGCGCGCTCCTCAACGACCCGGCGCAGCTCGCCGAGGCGCAGAAACTCGCGCTCGAGGCCCGCAAGTCGCTGGCCGACGACCCGGAGCTGACCAGCGTGCTGGCCCGCATCAACTTCCGGCAGAACGCCTTCGAGGACGCCGCCCAGTTGTTGCGCGAACTGGCCGCAAGACGCCCGCTCGCCGCCGACGAGTCGTTCGCCCTCGGCGTCTCGCTCGCCGAAACCGGCCACCCCGACGAAGCCCGCGCCCCACTCGAACAGGCGCTCGCCGCAGGCCTGGCCGAGCCCGACGCCGCACGCGCCACCGCCGTGCTCAAGGGCCTGCGCGGGGAATGATCCGCGCGCTCCCCCGCGCAGCGCAAACGCCCCACCCGCCGCAATCCACCCCCGGCGCTGCGCTTCTCCTTGCCGCGCGCGCCGGATCGCGCGATCAACGGGCATGCCGGCCTCCAGTTTCACCCTCGATGTGGCCACCCGCGGCAAGCGCACCTACGAGATCACCGCCGACCTCGCCCGCGGCGTCGCCGCCAGCGGCATCCATACCGGCACCCTCACCGTCTTCGTCCGCCACACCAGCGCCAGCCTCGTGATCATGGAAAACGCCGACCCCAGCGCCCGCCGCGACCTCGAGCAGTTCTTCGAGCGCCTCGTCCCCGAGGACACTCCGTGGTTCGACCACACCACCGAGGGCCCCGACGACATGCCCAGCCACATCCGCATGACCCTCACCCGCACCAGCGAGGTCATCCCCATCCTCGCCGGCCGCCTCGCCCTCGGCACCTGGCAGGGCGTCTTCCTCTTCGAACACCGCCGCGCCCCCCACCACCGCCAAATCGTCTGCATCGCCCAGGGCCAGTGATGCCCGGGAAACAGCCGGCGCAGGGCGATGAGCAAAATTGCGGGCCGGCGCCGGAACCTTGGGCCGCTGCTGACGCGGCCACAGTCCACGGGGGCGTGGCGCCCGCGGGCTGGAGCCCACGGCTCCATGGAGCGGCCCCTACGGGGCCGGCCGGCCGGGCGGCCGTGGACCAGTCGGCCGGAAACTGCGCGCTTTACACCCGCCGCCCCCATGCCTAGCGTCCCCCCCGCGCCCCGGAGAGGTGGCTGAGTCCGGTTTAAGGCACACGACTCGAAATCGTGCGTAGTAGGAATACTACCGTGGGTTCGAATCCCACCCTCTCCGCCATCGTTCAGGGACACCTTTGCAAGTCCCTCTGAATCAACGCCGAATGACGAATTCGGGAGAGCCGCGACAGGTTTTCCAGCACGAATTCCAGCACGGTTGACACGTCGGCCGGGCTCGATGTCCCGGAAACGCAAACGCCGCAGCAGTGTCGTCGAGATCGGAACCGGTCCCGCGACGGTCAAGATCTACACCGTCAATCGCAAGGACGGCTACCCGATGTTCAGCCTCTACTGGAAAGAAGGAGGCCAGCGGAAGGTCCGTCACCTCGCTTGCATGGAGGAAGCCCGCCTGATCGCCCAACAGACCACAGTGCGGTTGGCGAACGGATGGACAGCCACCGACGAGGTGACAAAGCGAGACCTGGAAATCCTCCGGCACTGCGAACGCACCGCCCGGGACTTCGGAGTCAGCCTGCCCGCCGCCATCGAGGAATGGGCCAGTGCCCGCAAGACGGCCGGTGACATTCCGATTGCCGACGCCGTCCGGTTCTACGCTGCGAACCGCGCCGACATCATCGCGGTCCGGACAATCGCCGAGGTAGCCGATGAGTTCGTCGAATCGCGGAAAGGGACCGGAGTCAGCGACATCTACATCCGGAACTGCACGAACAACCTCAAGCGATTCTCCGACAAGGTTCGTGGCAACATCGGAGAGGTGACCGCCGCCGACATCAACCGGTTCCTCAAGGGACTGGACGGGCTCGGCCCGGTCAGCAGGAACAGCCTGCGACGAACGCTGGTCACGATGTTCGCCTTCGCCAAGCGGCAAGGATACCTCCACCCCGACCGCAAGACGGCGGCGGAGCAGAGCGAGTCGTTCCGGGAGCCTGAGACCGAGATCGCCATCTTCACTCCCGAGGAGATGCGGAACATCCTGCTTGCCGCAAATGCCCGCATCCTGCCTCTCATCGCCATCGGCGCTTTCTCGGGCATTCGGTCGGCCGAGATCCTCCGCCTCACCTGGGAGGACATCAAGTGGGACCGCGGCCACATCGAGATCGCGGGCCGCAAGGCGAAGACCGCTGCGAGACGGCTGGCCATCCTTCCCGACAATCTGAAGGCATGGCTGGCACCATGGCGTGCCGAGTCCGGTGAGATCGTCACGATCTCCGACTACTCGGGTGCCCTCAACGACACCGGGGTCAAGGCAGGCATCCCCGGCGGATGGCGTCAGAATGCCCTCAGACACTCGTTCATCAGTTATCGGGTAGCGGAGACCGGGGACGTTGCCCGGACCTCTCTGGAGGCTGGCAATTCCCCGAAAATGGTATTCCGCCACTACCGCGAGGTCGTGGATGCGGAATCGGCCAAGGCATGGTTTTCGATCATGCCTCCCGAAGGATGGGAACCGCCGGAACTCCAGTGGAGTGTCCGCGAGAGAATGAGAAAGTTTCTCGCCGAACAGGAAGCGGAGAATCGTTGACACTACCAGCCATGCGCAACCATGCAAACGACACCATTCACCACAAAATCCCTGACCATGAACACCGTTGAACTCGTACCCGCTCAGACGACTCCGATCACTGAAGTTGCCCAGCCCACGGTGATCCGGAAAACGGAGCTGGCGAAACGCCTATCGGTAAGCAAGCGCACCATCGACAACTGGATGGCGAAGCGACTGATCCCCTACATCCAGGTCTCGCCACGCTTCTACCTCTATGAGTTCGAAGCCGTTCTCGCCGCCCTCAAAAAGCACTACGGAATTGAACCACTGCAGCGGGATTGACCAGACATCAAACGAAAGCCCCCGGATGGATTTCTCCGTCCGGGGGCCTTTTGTTGGAACGTCTGGTCAACCCTTGAAGCTTTGGTTCGGCTGACCGTCATCGAGCAGGTCGCCGACGCGGTTCGCCACGTCCTTAAGCAGGGACGCGGCGGCGAAGACGATCAGGCCCACTTTCGGATCGACGAACGGGATGGCGTTCAGGGCGGACACGAAGCCGGCGATCTTGCCGACCAGGCTGATGTATTTGAGCGCTTTCATGGCGAGCCGGTCGCCGTGTCAACGCTTCCGCAGTTTCCGCCACATCCCAATCACCGAGAGCACGCCGACCAGCAGGCCGACAAAAAGCGAGGCGATCCGCAGGTGCCATTCCACCTGCTCTTGAAATGACGTGATGACGCCAAGCACCGGCGAAGCGGTGCCGACGACGGCTTTCATCATGAACTCGATGTCGAACGGGGCGCGCATGGTCATGTGCTCTCTGTCAATCGGCCTGCGGTTGATACGGTCCCTCGCCAACGGTGATGGTGCCGTCCGGGTTGGCCGCGAACTCGTGGGTCGGCAGCAGCAGGTCAGGCTGCACGCCGTCCAGTGCCGCGACGGCGGCAATCACCTGGGTGAGCGCACCATGCGCCTGGAAGATGCGGGCTGCATCGGTGCCGAGCGCATCGACGGCTTGCTGGGGCGAGAGCCGTGGATGGTGCCAGATTCGGGTGATCCCCTGCTTCTGGATCTGGCAGAGGCGTTTGTATCCCTCGCGGGCATCGGCAAGAACGGCGGCACGAAGCCGCGATGCCTCACGGGCAAGGCTGATCTCCGGCGCTTCGGGTGCGCTCGGGGTGGAGAAGATTTGGTTGTTGCTCATGGTTTTCTATCGGTTCCGGTTTGTTGGAGGATGGCGATCTCACGCGAGACGCCGGGTTGGTTGAACTTGCCCATCGAGTCGGCCGCACGGGCGGCAGGTCCGCTGAATCCGACACGCGTCACCTTGCATCCGGCCCGGTGAAGCAGATCGCAGGCGATGGCTCCGGTGGTCAGGTGATTGCTAAGCGGCTCGGAAACACGCCGGATTTCGACATGCTTGCCGCAGATCACCGGGAGTTGGTGGCGCAGCCAGTCGCCGGTGCCGTTGTCGCGGACAATCACCAGGCGGGCCTTCGCCGCGACCTCCCGAGTGGCAGGGCTGATGCCGTGCTTCTGGAGGTGGGGGTTGGCGATCAGGAAGAGCACATCGGCCCGCCCGCCGTCCCAGCCGTGGCAATGGTTGATCCATGCGACCGGGAACTCTTGCGGCAGCGGCAGGCCGTCCGGACGTGCCACAAGAGTGACAGGCCCGCGGATACCGGCGTTTCTCAGCGCCGAGACACAAGCGGCCGTGTCGGCTTGGCCTAGCGGGTTTTGGATCAACGCGGTTCTGGCCGCGCAAAGGCACGCCTGCTCATAATCATCCTCTGTGTCGCTCTGCAGGCTGTTCAGGTGGCTATTGGTGACCGGAATGACGTTCGAGAAATCGGCAATACGCCCCGGAGGAAAGATCGCCAGGCAACCGTCCCACAGGAGTTCCTCCCCGCTGTTCTCGCCACCGATGACGAAGCGGTGGACGTGCCGGGAACTGAGGATGGTCGCATCCGGGTTCCGATTCGCGGCGTCGAGACAGCGGGCAATGATGCCGTCACCCCTAAAGGGACTGGTTGGTTGGAGCAGGACGCAAGACCGCCCGGTCGTCCCGCTGGCTTCCAGCGCATGCCGGATGGCGTCCGCGTGTGAGCAGTCCGCGGTAGCCAGGTGATCAGGACGTTCAACCGCGCGGGCACCATGGCGGCGGGCAAGGTCGAGAAGCTCAGGAATGTCCGAGGTGACCACCGTTTCGAGTCCCGCTTCGAGGGCGTGCAAAATCGACCACTCTGCCAGGGGGCGACCTTCCAGCGGCAGCATGTTCTTGAAGCCGAGCCGCATGCTGCCCGCCCGCGCTGTGATGACGGCGACCGGGTTCATGTCATCGGGATGGTTGCGGTCCTGAGCGTGCCACCGCTGTTCACGTAGATCGTCAGGCTCCCGTTGATCGCCGAGTAGGCGAACATCATCATGCCCGAGGGGATTGTTCCGGGAGCGTGATTGAAGACCGCTCCCCCATGGAGTGCATACGGGCTGAAACCGTGACCATCGGTAACAGAGAACTGCATGACGTTGGCCCCGCCCCACACATGACCGCTCAGACGGGGGCCGGTGCTGCCATAGGGAGCGATCTCCAGTCGGCCATAGCCGTGCAACCAGTCGCCTGTGACCGCCCCATTGCCAATCGCGATGCAGTTGTTTCCTTCGGTTCGCGCACCCATTCCGAGGGCGATGCCGTGGCTGTAAGCCATCGCATAGTTCCCAAGGGCCACCGCCTCTCCGTGGCTCGCCGCACCGTAACCGATGGACACTCCCGAGCCCGACGCAAGTGTTCCAACCACCGTAGCCCTTCCGTAGGCATTGGAATACATGCCGACCGCGACCCCGTGCTCGGTGATCTGAATGCCATGCATCGCTTGCATGGTGGGAAGGCGGAAAGAAGGCACCAAACCATGCTGATCCAGCTCAGCGTATCCATGAGGCTGACCTTTGCGGCTGGTGAGTTCGACCGATTGCGGAATCTGGCCGAGAGGCACCGTCCCGTTGAAATCCAACTCCGCATACCCGTGAGGTTGCCCCTTGCGGGCGACAAGTTCGATGCTGCCTGGTGCCGGATAGGCGGGCTCGGCGGATTCAGGCATTCCCTCGTTTCCGCGGTTCACGTCGTTCTCGACGATCACGAGAAACGTGCGGGTGCTGGTCGGCTCCGCGCTGCCCTCTCGCCAGGTGATTTCGCCCATGAGGGTGATCTCGGAAAGCTCGGTGGCGGTCGCGGACCCGAGGTTGAGCGCCGAGTTGAGCTCCTCGGTGTTGAAGCTCGGCGAGCACTGATAGACCGGGTTCTCTGCTCCGGGCGCGGGGAGAGTCCAAGACGATGTGTGGACGAGATAGCCAACGTCGTATCGGTTGCGCGGCTTTACCCCGAATCGCAGTTCGAGTTGCGCGGGGTTGCCGATGGCCTCAGGGGTGGTGCCGTTCCGGAGGAAAGCGACCTCCAGCTTCGCTGCGTCGCCGCGCTTGAATCGCAAGCTGTTGACCGGATTGCGGAATCCGGGTCCCTCGATGAGTTCGAAGGTTTCGAGATCGACGTGGAGCTTCACGTCGCTGGTGGGATGTCAACTGATCGCCGCTGTGGCCTGCCACCAGACGTTGTTGTTGGCAATGCCGTCACCCGTGGAGCCGGTGATCTCGATGATGTGGCCGCAGGGACGGTCCTCCAGGGCGAGCGTCACGGTGAACGGGCCGGCCGCCACCGTTTCGTCTGGGTCTTCGCTGGTGTCGGCGCTTTCGTGGAAGAACACCTCCTGCCCGTTGTGGAGCACGCGGATCCAGTCATATCCTTCGTTGAGCGTCTCGATCATGCCGTTGAGCGTGATCACGACCTGTGTGGCGCAACAGATGCCGAACTTCACGGCTCCGTCTTTGACCGTGCCATCTTGATAGGCGCGGTAGATCTCCCACTGGTTCGGCCCGAGTTCGGTCGCGGCTCCCGACAGGACCGCCTCGGTGCGCTTTGTTTCCGGCTGGCAGCAGAGCGGCGTGCCGTCGATGTCGATGGGGACGATGAGATGGGCCATGGCTATTCGACGATCACGAACTTCACGGGTTTGGGCGTGCCGTATTCGCAGACCATGTATTCCTTCACAGTCAGTTTCTTTTCGCCCTCGCTGGTCACAAGCCCGTCCTGCCATTCCAATAGTGGCTCGCTGGACGTCGTGTCACCCTCCAGCTTCAGCGACCCGTCCTTGTTGTTGCCCTGCACGCGGATGATTTCCTCCTCTTCGACCACGTCGATCTGGTGCTGGCTTTCTCGCCTCTTGATGGTGCGGAACTTATAGATGTTCTCCACCTCTTTGTGTTCCTTGTAAACGCGGGAGCCATCGCCGAGGTTCTCACCGGTCCAGAGTTGTCCCCAGTGCTCGATGTCGCTCTGCTGATAGACCTTCACCATCGGGCTTCCACCGTCGTCTTCGAGCTTGAAGAGCTTCACGAAGTAATTTCCCTCACTGCCCGACCCCTCCGGGTCCTCCGGGTAGTAATGGTTGCCGTCCTGATCGCCGGACGCAGCGAACACTTCAGGCTCGCTGCTGATCTCGCCCATGATGTCAGTGGAGAACTTACACCAGAGCGTGTCGCCGATGGACATGCCGATCTGCGGGCGCGGGATGCTGTCGAGCGTCTTGTCGCCCGCCTTGGGGATGTGGAACTTTACCGCCGGTCGATCCTCGCTCTTAGGCTTCCGCTCGATCACCCAGCCCTCCTTGATGGTGACGAGGTAGCTGCCGTCCTTCTTCTCGATCCCGATGACCGAGAACGGAGGCAGCCCGGCGAACGGAGCGGACAAGGGAGATGGCTTCGAGTAGGCGAAGCCGCCCGACGAGGCGATCAGTTCGAGGCCGGCACCCGGACGCGGCGTGCGTGCGGCGATGGCGTCCAACAGGAGGTTCCAGTCGGATGCGAGCACCGGGTCGCCGGGTTTCTTTTTCTGGGGCAGCCGCATGGTCGTCAGTCCTGATAGATTTGGGGATCCCAGCCGCCCCGGTCGCTGGCGAGCCATTCCATTTCGAGGCGGAACGACTTGCCCTCCTGCGTCTGGGTGACGCCGTTGAGCAGCCAGTTGCGACCACCCGCGAGGGACGGCGCGGGACCGGACGGACTGGCGATGTTGCCGATGTCGTTGAGTTCGGCGGCGGCTGCTGGCTTGTCCCGCACCCAGCTTTCCCGCCAGGTGACACGCGGGCTGTAGTAACTGGTCTGGCCACGTTCGATCTTGGCGAGCGCCTCCTTGCCCATCTCGCTCTCGATCTTGTCGCGCAGCTTGTTCCCCTGGTCGTCCTTGTCCTTGCCGGACTGGATCAACTGGAGCGCCTCACGCTCCTTCGCCGGGATGTCCTTGTATCGCTTGTGGCTGAGCAGCGGCTCTTCGGAGAGCGATAGCCCCATCGTGTAAACGGCATTGGCCTTCTCGTTCTCCTCGTCCTTCTCCTCGGCCCCGGCATACTGGCAGGTGATCTCCGCCAAGTCGCCCTCGGTGAAGTTCGCCGTCACCTGGGAGACTTCGATGAAGCCGATCTCCGGGTGACGGGTGCCGGGGCGCGGCATGAGCTGCACCGCCGAATTGCGGTGGCACAGGAAGATCTGGGTAGCGGTCCACTTCCCTTCCTTGTCGATCTGGACGGTGTAGCCCGGTTGCGGATAGAGGCGTCCGGGCTGGATTGCTACATGTCTAGGCATCTTGGCCAAGGCACCGCGTCAACCGAACGCCGCTTGCCCGCCGCCACCGAGCCGCTCCACACGCCGGTTGAGGTCGGTGAGCAGGCGGTTGGTTTCGCCGGTGAGCCGGTTGTTCTCCCGCTGGGCGTCGAGGGCGTTTGGGCCGTAGCCGCCGCCACCGACCTTGCCGAGCGAGGTGACAATCGGATCGAGGCGGGCCGTCTGTCCCGCACCGGCAGTCGTGGCGAGCGACGGAGCGGCAGCCTTGCCAGCACCGGACACCGCTTTGGCCGCTTCCTCGGGCTTGAGCATCGTGTCGCGGATCGAGGCGACCACCTTGCCGAAGCTGTCACGCAGGCCGCTGGTGTCGATCAGGTCGGATCCGCTCGACTCACCCGCCTTCCGCGCCGCTTCAGCAACGCGCTCTGCCAGCGCCGGGGCACCCGCGCCGAGCATCTCGTCGGCCTTCGCCGCCATGTCCTTGAAGTTCATGCCGAAGAGTTCGGCGCCGGTTTCCTGCCGGTCCTTGAGGATGCGGCCGAAGTCGGTTTCCACCGCGCTCTCATCGAAACCGAGCAGGTCCGACATGCCGGGAATCTTGAGCAGACCCTTGAGCAGGTGCGCCACCACCCACTCCATGCCGGATTGCAGATAGACGATGGGAGTCTGGAACGCGTTGAGCAGAGCGGCACCGAAGCCGGCCACCAGACCGAGCAAGGTAGTGCCGAGGCTCTTCCACATCGCGCCATCGGTTAGAAGGTTCCAGAAGAACTCGACGGCGGTGCGGAAGCCATTGACCAGCGCATTCACCCCCACCGCAAAGGCGAGTTTCAGGCCCGAGGTCAGAAGGTCGAGGATCTGGCCGCTTTTGAAGGCGGCGATCACGAACATGACCGCCTCCTTGACCCGCTTGCCTGCTTCGGCCGCGAGGGGCGTGAGTTTCTGCACCAGTCCGATGGCCTGCTCGACCAGCGGACGGATGGCGTCGTTGATCGGGGTCCCAAGGGTAAGGAACACCTCGTTGATCGTGTCCTTGAGCGTGGAGAACAGGCCCGAGGTCGTCTTGCTCTGCGCCTCCATCATGCCCGAGAACTTGCCGCCCTGGGAGGTCATGTCGATGAACGCCCGCTCGATGTTGGGGAAACCGACCTTGCCGGATTCCACGAGCTTCTTCACCTCGGAATCCGACACGCCGAACTGCTTCGCCAGTTCCTGGATGATCGGGATGCCGCGGCCGGTGAGCTGGTTGATGTCCTCGGCGAACAAGCGCCCCTGCACCCGCGCCTTGCCATAGAGTTCGGCGATCTCGTTGACCGGTGCCTGGACACCCGCGGACACGTCGCCGATGCGCCGCAGGGTTTCGGGCACCGAGTCGGCGGATTCCCCGAAAGCGATCAACTTGCGGCCGGCGTCTGCCAGTTCGGGAAACTCGAAAGGCGTCTTGGCACCGAGTTCGCGGAGCTTGGCCAGCGTCTCCTCGGCCTTGGCGGCGTCACCGATCAGTGTGGTGAAGGCGACCTTGGTTTGCTCGAAGTCGGCGGCAGCATTGACCGCCTTCATTCCGATGCCCACCGCAGCGGCCCCCCCAGCCATCGCCGCACCGATGGACGCCTTGAACGCGGTGCCCGCGACGCTGAATCCCTTGCTCAGTGCTGCCGCGCCACCTTTGGCAAGGCCGGCTAATCCGGTACCGGTGAGCTTCCCCATGCGGCGCGCGGATGCCGACACAAGTTCCGTGGCTCCCGCCATGGCCCGCTTCAGGGCGGTGATGTCGGCTCCAAGGGTGACGGTCAGGGCGCTCATGCGCCGGGAGTCGCGTCAACCTGAAACTAGGCGATTGCCGCCCGCAGTCCGACTAGCTGCACCTCAACGAAGGCTAACATGAGCTTCAACGCCTCATCTTCGTCAGGTTGCCACTGCTCCAAATAAAATGTCATGTTCCGCGGCAAGAGATACTCGTTTTGCTCAAGGGTTGCAACCGATCCAACTGATGGCGAGATCCGCAGAATCTTGGTGGTTGCGGGGATTTCAAATCGGATAAGACATCCTCTTTGGAAGCGCAGTGCTTCCTGCAAATCAGAAGATGTTGAAAGGAACGATGGATAGGGTTTTTTATCCATGACCTCTCCAGGTGCGCACCCTCGATAGAGAACCATGTCAGACTCAATGGGAGGGGCATTCGCAATTGCTTGATCAAGATCATCCACCATCTTTTCTTGGAGTGACGAAAGCGAAGCGCCACCGATGAGCCTTGGTGTAATCGCGAAGCAATTGTCATCACGACCATTCGTATCAGCAGATCGGTAGTCGTGCAGCAACTGCGCTATGTTCTCTGAAGGGAGCATTCGCGATGCCATACGGATCGAGGCGCGCTTCGCTTTCAGGAGCATCAACCGTTTTCAGGCGTTCCAAGCCATTGTGATCGAAGTGTGGTCAGGTGCTCTCGAAAACTGCATTTTGTAATGGGGCTTTCGGGCCAACTTGTCCGCACCCCATTCCGCCGCAACAGGCAGTGCTGATATTGGGCCAACCGGGCCAACGGCATGAACAGGATACGCTCCTCTGGCCATCCCGTTTCTGCGGCCACGGCGAACACCTGAGCGGCTAGGAAGCCGGGCTCGTCGCAGGGAGGGGCTTTTTTCCCGGCAGCCCCGACACGGGATCTACCTGTGCCGCCTCCAGTTCCCGGCTCTGTTCCTCAAGGCGCTTGAAGGCGGTCTGGAAATCGACCGGGGTGAGCCCGCCGCAGAAAATCAGGGCGGCTTCCCGGAAACCTTGGTCGTTGAACGAGGCCCGCACGACTTCCGGCCAGGGGGCGCAATGGGCGAAGACAAATCCCATGATCGAGGACGTGAACTCGGGCGTGCCCTCGGCGGGCATCTCACCCTTCACCAGCGGGTTGCCGGTGCGGAGCAGCACGTCGTAACTGGCCAGCGACAGCGGGCGCATGGCGTGGCCACCGACGATGGTTTCCACATCGTGAAAGGCGGCGGAAAGGAGTTTCTGGCGGTCGGTGTCGTCCATGGCTTCAGAGGTGGCGGAGGAACAGGTCTTCGGTGGCGGGCGAGGCATCGAGCGGGATCAGGGCAATCTTGCCCCGGCGCTTCACGCAAGCGAGCGGCACGTCCTGCTTCACCTTGTCCACCAGGCGCTCGCGGTTGAGCAGGGCGCACTTGATGTAGGCGAACGGATGCTCCGGATTGGCGAGGTGCCAGGCGTCGTCGTGCCACGCGGCGATGAGTTCCTTCGTCTGGAACCGGCCGTCCGGGCTCTGCGGATCGAAGAACCAGACGGTGCGCTCGCCCCGGATGCCGTCGCCGACGACGCGGACAAAGGGTTTTTCGGAAAGCGGGATGCCGACCGAGGTCAGGGCGGCGGCGAGGCAGGTATTGCTCGTGGCGGTGGAGGACAGGTGGGATACGGCGTTCATCTCTGGATCTCTGCTAGGGGTGAAGGATTTGATCAGGCACCGCCGCCAGCAGTGACGAACGGATAGTGGGTGGCGGTCAGGTCGATCTTCTCGAAGTCCTCGTTGTTGAGGCTGCGGCTGACCTGCATGAGGATGGTCGTGCCGCCGGACTGCTGGAGGTGGGCGGGGATCGCGTTGGCCAGCGCGAGTGCCGCGCCGATCTTGCCGTTGAAAGACGAGGTCTTGGCCACGAGGCCCGAGAGCTTGATCTCGACCTTCTCCTGATAGAGCGACAGGCCGATGATCTCGCCCGCCTTGTCGAGAACCGGCTTCTCCTGGTTGGAGAAGTCGAAGGAAAGGTCGGTGATGAGGATGCCCGGTTGGTCGTTCGGGATGCCCCAGTTTCCGGTGGTGCCAAGGAGTTGCGCGGCCATTTGACCGCGGGCGGCATGTCAACTACACCGCCGACACCACCGCCTCGAAGCTCAGAACCGTCTCGCGCCCCCGCGTCTCATCCGGGGTTGTTGCCGTCTCGCGGGCAAGCAGGTCGTGAAGGATGAACGTCTCGGAATCGAGGTCGGCGCGGATCGCCGCTTTGTCGCGGAACAGGTCGCCCAACGCCGCCGCCCATTCCGCGTGCGCCGCCGCCGGGGTGTCGTCGATCTGGCTGAACAGGTGGATGTCGAGCTTCACCCGCGCCGTGTGCGGCATGGCCGGAACGGACTTCGCTTCGGAGGTGGCGAGCACGATGCAGGGACGGGTGCGCAGCTCGTCACGGTTGGCGACATGGACCGGCAGTGCCGTTGCCAGGGGGAAATCCTCGGGCCGGTTGGCGTCGATCCATGCGGCGAGCTTCGAGGTCAGGGCGTCTTCGATGATCTGTGGCATCGGCCACGGGCGGCGCGTCAACCGGCGCGGCGGCGCAAGGCACGGTTCGCCCGTTCGTTGATCTTGAGCAACGAGGTGGCAAGGGCCTTGCGCAGACGTGCCGCCGCGATCTGCAGCGCGAGGTTGATCCCCTTCCAGGTGGTCACGTCGTCGATGTAGTCGAGCTTGTTGACCAGCGTGACGGACGCCTTGGCACCGGTCTTCACCACGGCGCTGCCGGGGGCCTGCTTGTGCCGGGTTGCCCACTGGACCGCCCCGCGGATGCGCCCGCCGATGGACTTGCCAGCCTGGATCCACGAACCCTTGGCAAAGCCGACCCGCTTCTGAATCTTGGCGATGTAGTTGTCCCGCGCCTTCTTGCTGGTGACGATCTGCTTCGGCTTGGCGGCACCGAGTTGCCCCCATTGGTGGAGATTCGGATCAAGACGGCCGACCGTGAGGTCTTTCCAGCCGGAACCCGACTGGCGAAGCGCGTTCTGTGCCCGTGCGAAGCGCCGGTTCTGGATGTTCGCCCAAAAGCGGTCGGCGGCCTCGGGATCAGACTTGCGGATTTCCTCGAAGGCGTCGGACGGCAGGGCGAACACGTTGCTGATGTCGCCGGCCACCGCACCCTCGCCCAGCTTGCGGGCCTTTTCGGAGAACCCGAACGGACGGGTGTTGCGGGCCAGTTCCACAGCGAGGCCGCGCCCTTCCTGCTTCACCAGCGATTCGATGGTGCGGCCGACCTTCTCCGGGTGACGCCGCAGCAGGCGAGCCACATCGGAGGCTCCCTTGAGCTTGGCGGTGAAACGGACGGCGTCGTCACTCATCGGTCGAGGAGAGGCTGAGGGTGAGGAGCGGAGAACGCGGATGGCCCGAAACCTGGGAGATCCGGTATTCGGTGCCCTCGACCTCGATGCGCTCGCCGAACTTGGGCAATGCTCCGGTGAAGGCGGTCTTGGGCACCCGGAGGCTCAGTTCGGGCGAGTCCACGAAGCCGCCCATCTCGATCTGTTGGGACCGTTCGACCCGACCGACCAGCACGAGCAGGTCGATGTCCTTCCAGCGTGCCCTAACGCCATGTTCGGTAAGAAGCTGCCGCAGGTCGGCAAGGATGTCGGATTCGAGACTCATGCCGTGGTTGGCTTGTCAAAAGCAAACACCCCCTCCGGTTTCCCGGAGAGGGTGCCCACGAACCACGTCCGCCGACGATGGAAAGGTCAGGAGTATTCGCCCGCCACGAGGTTGATGCGGCAGGCGGAGGTGCCGTCCAGTTCGATGAGGGCGGGCCCCTCGTTCACGGCGAAGACCGTGGGGGCGTTGACCTCCTTGGTGGTGGCACCGACCGGCACCTGGCCACGGGAGGTCATGAGCGAAACGGTGTCGCCCGGTGCCAGCGCGAGGCCGAGGTTGGCGTTGAGGGTGATGGTTCCGGCCCCGGCATCGACCGAGGCGACCACACCGCGCACACCGGTCCCAGTGGCGTTGGAGAACAGGACCACCACGTCGTTCGCGGCGGCACCCGTGTAGGGCGGCGCGTTGATGACGGTCTGGTTGGACGCGCTGGTGGCCGTCACGGTGGTGGCACGCGACTGGGCGCGGAAGGTCAGCAGCGAGGCGGCCTTGTCGGAGGTCGCGCTCGCATACTGGATCCGCACACGGTCGCGCCCGCTGGCGGGGACGACCACATGGCTGAGGGTGGACCCGGCGTTGCCGGTGAAGCTGAAGGGAGTCATGGCGATGTTCTGCTAGGGTTGGATGGATCAGGGTTTGACGATGCGCTTGAGGGCGTCGTTCTTGCCCACCGTGAAGCCATAGAGGCACTCGATGGTGACGAAGACCTTGTTGGCGCGGGTGTCGGTGAAGCGCAGGTAGCCGAAGGTCATGCCGGTCTGCGGATCGGTGACCGCACCCGACTGCTGGTATTCGGCGACCGGCACGAGGTAGCGCATGGCCACTGCGATGGCGCTCGGGTGGACCGCGAAGCCGACGAGCTTCTCGGCGTGGTCGGACGGGATGACCACCGTTTCGTGGAGGTCGAACCCGGCAAGCCGCTTGATGAGACCCTCGGTGACGCCAGGGGCGCTGAGGTTCAGGTTGAAGCTCTTGGCAACGATGTCGTCGGCGAGCAGGTTGGTGTAGTGGCCGGCGTCGAGCACGAGCGACCGGGGCGACGCGGGCATCTTCACCTTGCCGCACTCCTCGCGGATGTTGAGGACCTTCTTGTAGTCGAAGCCGGTCGCAGCAACGGCGGGAAGCGGAGCGCCGAAGTTCGCCAGAGTGATGACCGACATGATGTCGAGCAGCACGTCCTGGGCGAGTTGCTGGGCAGCGGTTTCCACCAAGGTGTCGAGCACGTCCATCGCAGTCTCGGACGCCTCGCGGGCGGTGACGTGGACGGTCTTGAACTTGTGGCGGTTGAGCGTCACCGGGATGGTGGTCACCGTGGAATCGGCGTTCGCGGTGTAGTCACCGGCGAAGTCGCTCGACCCGGACGGGGCACCGACCAGAGGGACTCGCACGGTGTCGCCCTTGTCGGCCTGCTGGGGACCGAAGTTGGTCGAGAACGCCGTGACGGGCAGCAGGTTCGCGGTGAAGGGCATGAGCGCCCGTTGCGCGACCTTGATGTCTTTGACGTTGGTGAGGGTGTTGGACATGGCGTTCTATCAGGCTTGGTGTTTGAGGATGAGGGCTTGCTGTTGCGGGGTGAGGCTCCGCCAGAAGGCGGTCTGTTCGGCCGGGTCCTTGATCGCGGCGAACTGCGCGTGTAGGTCGGCGGCACGGGTGGATTCCCCGGCGGGCGTCACCTGGGCCGGGGTGGTCGTGCCGGTGGAGGCGACCACGCGGGCGACCTCGGTCTGGACGCGCTTGTCGAAGTCGGCCTGCGACGCCTGGAGGTCGGTGACCTGCTTGCGAAGCGTGGTGACTTCGGCGGTGGCCGTGTCGCGCTCGGACTTGAGCGTGTCGATCTCTGCGGAAAGCAGTTCGACCTCGCCGCGCAGGCGTTCGAGGTTGGCCGACGCCTCGTTGAGAAGTTCGGTCTGGGCTTGGTGATCCCGTTGCAGCGTTTCCGCCTGCGTGCGGGCCTCGGCGAGTTGGTCTTCAAGAGCGGTGCTCATCGCCCGTGCTCCCGTGTCAACCGCAGCGTGATAGACGCGGAGCCGCCGCAGCGCCTCGGCACGGTCCGGGACCATGCCTGCGAGGTTGAGCCGCTGTGCCTGCCGTCCGCTGAAGGTCTGCCCTTCCATAGCCTCTGCCGGGATGGCACGTCCGCGGGCGAGCACGGCGGCATGGAAGTCGCGGGCGATTTCGGAGAGGTTCGAGCGGATCAGCTCGCGCTGGTCGTCGGTGAGCGGCGTGCCGGGTGCCCCGATGGACTTGTATTTGCCGACCGCGAAGACCTCGACCTTCAGTCCGCGGCTTTCGAGCGCCGCGCTGTCGTCGAGGAACGCCTGCACAACGCCGATGGAGCCGACCTGTGCGGAGGGCGTGGCATAGACGGCGCGGGCCTGGCTGGCGATCCAGTAGGCCGCCGAGCACATGAGCCCGGAGGAGAACGCATACACCGGCTTGCTCTCGTTGAGCGTGGCGACGGCGTTGGCCAGTTCCGGGGTGCCGAGCACGGTGCCGCCGGGAGAGTCGATGTCGAGGAAGACCGCCTTCACGTCGGCACGCCCGCCCGCCTCGCGGATGGCAGCGCCGATTTCCTCCGAGTCGGAGGCACCGAGGAACACGCGGGCGAAGATCCCCGGCTTGCGGAGGATCGGCCCGTTGATGGCGACCACACCGATGCCATCCTCAATGGCGAGCAGTTCGCTGGCAGGTGCCGATGCCGGAAGGTTGCCGCCCCGGTCATGGAAGGCACGCGTGGTGGCGGCCATCGCGTGGAGGGCGTCGGGCTGGATCAGCCATTCGCGGTTCTGGAGCAGGTCGGAAGTCACGCACCTGCCCGCGTGTCAACGACCGGGCGGCGGCTCGTCGGGCAGGGATGGCGCGAACGATCCGCCGGACGGCTTCCAGAGCATTTCCGGAGGCACGCCGTATTTCGCGGCGGTTTCGAGAATCAGCTTCGCGTCGGTGGCACGGCGTTCGATCTCCTCGCGGAAGTCGGCACCGAGTTCGGCGTAGTGATCGGAGAGCGTCTTGAGTCCCGCCTCAACGTCGGCGCGGTTCTGTTGGGCCTCACGGCCGGCGTCCACGGTCACCCGCTTGGGCGGCACGGTCGTCACTTTCCACCATCCTTGGACGGGTGGCAGCAGCCCGCGGGCAATCGCATCACCAACAACGTAGGCCCATACCGGGCGGATCAGGCGGCGTTCCAGAATCATCTGGCGGAACGAAAAACGCCGGTCGGCCTTGGCGACGATCAGGCGCACTCCCGCTCCACCGACCTTGCTGGAATCGGCAGCGAACTCGAACGGGATCATGCCCAGCGCGGAGTCGCGCCGCAGGTGTTCGAGGAAGCCGGTGAAGGTCGGGCTCGGGCGGTTCGACTGGAAACTGTCGAGTGATTCGTCGGGCTTGAGCGCCACCAGTTTGCCACCGACGATGCGCTGCAAGGTGACCGGGTCGCTGGCCTCCCCGCCGCCACCCGCGCCACCGACCACGAAGTCACCGTTGTCGTCGATCTCGCCCCGCGCCGTCTTGAGGATGCGGGCCACGTCGGCGTTGTCCTTCACCGCATGCTTCTCCAGGGCGAGCAGTTCGATCTCGTCGAGGATGTGGTTGATCGAATGCTGGATCGTCGGGTGGTTGCGCACGCCGCCGGCCCATTCCGGTTCGTGGATGTGCAGGATGGCAGGTGCCGGGAGGTCGCGGGCCGTGTTGTCGTCCTGCAGCACGCGGTAGAACACCGGGGCACCGAAGGCGTCGAGACCGATGCCGTCCACGGTTTCTTTGGACCCCATCTCATCGCCAATGCGGTGGCTCTCGATCAACTGGAGGCGCGGCTCGCCGTCCAGATCGCGGGTCTTGTGGACGAAGTATTCGCCGTCGATGTCCATGCCCCGGCAGACGAGCGCCTGGCATTCCTCGAAAGAGAAACGCCGCGTCACCTCGCACCGTGCCGACCAGAAGGCGAAGTATTCCTCGGCGGCGCGGTTCCAGTCGGAGTTGGGCGACTGCGCCTGCACGCGGATGCCATCGCCGGTCGAGTAGATCGCCATGTTGGCGACCAGCTCGCGGACGAATCCCGAGTTCTTGTGAAGGTAGCGCGACTTGCGGACCAGCTCGGTGCGCACGCCGGGGGTAAGTTCCTTGCGGGCATCGGAGGGCGATGCTCCGGGCACGGCACCACGGCGGGGAGACCAGTTCGCGGCCTCAAACGGCGACGCCCATGCCTTCGGCAGAAGGACGGGCGGCAGGAACAGGCGGGCGATGGATTGCAGGCGGCTCATTTCGCAAGGTGCCCGGAGATGAATGAGGCGGCGGCTATGCGGGGCTTGCCGTAGGTTTCCGGGTCGAGGACCCGCAGGGCGTGGCCGCATTCCTCAAGCACCTGGTCCACCGGCAGCGTGAACTGCTTGGACACCGACGTTTCGGCGTCGTTCCAGTTCATGATCGTCTTGCCTTCCAGCAGGAGCGACTTCGCCCGCTGCTGGATCGCCAGGACTTCGGCGACGGTGAATCCGGTGATGAAGAGTCCGCGGGCCATGGTTCACTTGCCTTTCCAGGTGGCGTTGCGCCCCCGTGTGTCGATGTGGACGAATCCGGCCGACGGATAGAGCCCGAGGCCGCCGGTGAACTTCCCCTGGGCGCGCCACTCGATCAGCCGGTCATAGACGCGCTGCGGACTCACGCCATCGAAGGAGATGTCCAGGGCGTTGAACTCAAGGTGCTGGCTGAGCGGAGCGCCGCCCACGGCACGGTTGTATTCGGGCGCACGGTAAGAACTCAGGATGCGGCACGGCTTGCCAAACGAGGCACGGAGTTGATCGACCACACGCAAGGTGGGCACGAGGTTCTTCCAGAGCCGCTTGGGTGGCGGGCTGTTCTTCACGCCCTTGCGCTCGCGGGCGAAGTAGCTGGTGAACTCACCCGCGCCGAAGTGGCGGAAGCCTTGGGCGGCGAACCAGTCATTGAAGGATTCTGCGGGCATGGCTCACTTTGCGGTGCGGGGTTCCACCACGATCTCGATGCGGCCATCCGGATGAATTCGGATGCGGCCGTCCTTGTTGATGAACTCGCCTTGGATCGGCGGTGGCGTAGTGCAGGCGCTCACGATCAGGGCGAACGCGACGGCGATAAACGGGATCAGGGTCTTCATGTCTCCCCGTCCGGGGTGTCAACGGGCGCTGCTGCCACCGCCTCACGTCCGACGATCTTGAGCATGGTCGCGGCGGCGGCCTGCATGCTCTCGCAGTCGAAGTAGTGGTTCGGCCGCGAGCCGATCTGCTTCCACATCCACTGGCCCTTTTCCTTCACCCGCTGCTCGCTTTCCATCTGGGCGAGGTAATCGTCGTCGATGTCGTCCGGCACCTCCCATGTCGGCCCCTTGCCGGGGTCCTGGTTGCGCCGCAATCGGGCGAGCGTGTCCTTGATGTTGAGGTTGCTCCAGTAATGGACGTGGCAGACCTGCCGATGCGAGAGAACGACTTTGCGACGTGGCGAGTAGAACCGCTGCACCGTCTTGCCGTCGCGCCCCTTGTGCGGATAGACCGGGCGACGGTCGCCGATCAGCGCCACCCACCCGCGCTTGGCACATTCCCGATAGACGTCGTAGGTCGCGTGGCCGGCGTCCACGAACACGAGGCTCGGATGCACGCCGAAGCGTTCCTGCATCACCTCCACGTCGGTGAAGGTCAGGATGCGCTCGTTCCAGACCAGGCGGCTCGATCCCTCCGCCGACCACGAGCGCACCACTGCGAACAAGTGGTCCATCTGGCAGTCCACCGTGATGAAGCGCAGCGGGATAAGGCCGGTGCGCTCGGGCAACGGTGCCGCGAGGATGCCGCCCTTCTTCGGATCGATGGCTCCTTCCTCCTCCCACGACTCGCCGCGTTTGTAGCCGGACTTGACGATCTCCAGCTTGTAGTCCTCGACGTATTCGCGCCACGGCAGGCCGAGACGTTTCTGATAGAACTGCTGCAAGAGACTCACGTCGCCCTTACGCGCCGCCGCCTTGGCCCGCAGGTAGAGTTCGGCCAACTGGCCCCAGCTCATCGCGCAAAGCGCATTCCAGTGGAACCCGACGTTCTCCTTGGACGCCTTCGGGTTCTTGGCCACGAACTTCCCGCTGGTGTTCAACTCGCGCCGGTTGCGGTCGGTGTCGTCGAAGTGGTGATTGCACGCTTCACACCGCAGCGAAGTGGTGTGGCGAACCTCGTCGAAGTCCCACTCGCCGAACTCATCCTTCGCCGACTTGCTCCACTCGACGCACTCCCATTTGAACGGCTGGCGGTGCCCGCACTCGGGACAGGCGAAAGTCCACTCGCGCTGGTCGGTGGTGAGGAACTTGCGGTGGGTGTCGTCCTCCTCCTCGCCGCCCTGGCTCATGAAGATGCACTTACCGAGCCAGCCGAACGCGGTGACGCGTGCCTCCGCCTCCGACATGTGCCCCTCGGGCCAACGCCACGTTTCGTCACCGATCAGCCAGCGGATCGAGCGGCGCTGGAGGTTGGTCTTGTTGTGCGCCCCGAGAATCCAGAGCGTCATGCCGTTGGTGAAATGGATCGCGTTGTTCTTGCGCTTGTGGCGGTGGATGCCGGTGGGCATGAGCCGCGCCACCGGGGCGCACTGGTCGAAGAGCTTCTGGAGCCGCGCCTCCGAGTAGTCGCGGGCATCCTCGTCGGTCTGATCGAGCCACAGGGCGGGCCCGGGCAGGTTCGCGATGATGTAGCAGAGCGTCAGCTCGGGAGCGGTGGTCTTCGACGACTGGACCGACGCGATGATGGAGACGAGCCGGATGCGCGGATCGACGATGGCTTCCATGACCTCGCGGATCCACGGCGAATTGTCGGAGCGGAAGCGGCCGGGGTTGGGGGAATACGGGATGCCATCGACATGGTCCTCGCACCATTCCCACGGCGGCCTGCGGTCGGGAGGTTGCCACGCCTCGCGCCAGATTTCCTTGAGAGCCTTCATTCCTCGTGCAGGCAGCGCAGGACCTCATCAATCGCCTTGCGGCACTCCGCCTGGATGCCCGTGGCGTCCAGACCTGATAGAACGGGCGGAAGCTCATTCTCGAATTTCGCCCGCAGCACGGAGGTCGCCTGGGCGACCAGTCCGATCCATTCCTCGCGGACCTTGGTGAGCGGGACATACTCGCCCTTCTTCACCGCGATGCGAAGCTCCCGCTCCTCGACTTCGGCCAACAGCTTGCGGGCCTTGAGCGCCTCCTCATTGCCGACCGGCGTCTTGCCCGCCTTGAGCCCGCGCAGCCGCACGAACTCGCGCCAGTCGGCCACCGGCCACAAACCGTTGGACAGCGGCTTGGGTGCGCCGTCCATCTTCTGCCAGGTCGAGAGGGTGCGGCGGGTGACGCCGAGCACGGCCGCCAATTCCACGAGCGTCTTGGCGTAGGCGAGCGTTTCCACGCTGCCGGCCGCCCGGGACTCGATGCGGGCGCGTTCGGCGACGGTCAGGGGTTTGCCCGCCGCGACCTTCTTCACGATGTTCTGGAAGTCGGCGTCGAGGATCTTCTCGGCGACATCCGGGGCAAGCGACGGTCGCCCGTCTTCATGGGATCTCGGCTTGCTCATGGTTTCACGGCGACCCACCCGGCGAAGTTCAGGTGCCGCCAGAAGCAATCGACCGAGGCAAAGCCTTCCTCGCGCAGAAGTTCTTCGTTCCAGCGGGCGGTGACCGGCACCAGCACCCCTTCCAACGACAACCGCTTGCGGTCGATCTCGCACTGCGAGTAACCGTTCTGCTTCTTGATGGACAGAAACAGGTCCACGAACGCCTCGTCCAGTTCAGCGGTGGCACCGAGCACCTTCTCGACCAGCACGAAGGCACCGCCAGGTGCCAGCGACTCGAAGACCCGGCGGATGATCCGCTGGCGGTATTCGATGGGGGTGAATTGCAGGGTGAGCACCGAGAGCACGAGGCTGGATGTCACACCAGGGAACTCGTGGCGCAGGTCGGCACGGGCGATGGTAACGCGGTTGCCGTGCGGGTGCTTCTCGAACTTGGAGCGTGCCGCCTCGATCATCGGTTCGCTGATCTCAAGGCCGATGTAGTCGTTCGCCTGGCCGAAGTTGGATACGAAGGGCAGCAGAGCCTCGCCTCGGGAGCAACCCATGTCGATGATCGCGGTGCCGGGTTTCACGAAGCGGCCGGCCACCTCGAAGGTCACCATGCGCATCGCGTTGTATTGTGGAATCGACCGCTGGAGCATGTCGTCGAAGACATCGGTTACCTGGCGGTCGAAGCACCAGCGCCCATCGGGCATCACATGGTCAACAGGGGTGTCACTCATGCCCCCGTCGCAGGTGTCAACGCGGGAGGCGTTTCACGATCCGCGTGCCTTCGGTGAGGCAGGTCCCTTCCTCCGTCACCCAGAAGCATGGGATTGAGAACCGGGCATACATCTCGCGGGTCCGCGGGTTGCTCTCGATGGCGATGTAGCGGGCATCCTCGCCGTGGATCGGGAACACGTCCTTCTTGAGCAGGTGCTCCTTGATCGCCGGGGGATTCCACCAGCCGTTGGGGGCGAAGCACGCGTCCTGCGGTCGCCATCCGGTCTGCTCCTCGATGCGGTCGAGCGTCTTCATCATCCAGGTGACGGGGCGAGCGGTGATGAGCACGACGGTATGAGGCCGCACGAGTTCCACCAACCATTGCCGGTATTGCTCGTTGGCGAGTCGCTTTTCCATGCGCTCGGGCGTGGTGCCGCGTGCCGGATTGTTGGCCACCAGCGTGTAGTTGAGGTCTAGCAGGATGATCATAGGGTAATCTGAAGACGTTGGCTGAAAGAGTCCATGGCGCATTTCACGAGATCCATGCGGGTGCCGTCCGGATAGGGCAGGTTGAACTCGAACTCGATGGCGGTGCGAAGCCTTGCCGGATCGACCGGGCGTGCTGAAGCGCAGGCCGCATTGATGTTGTTGGAGAACTCCTCGACCTTCACCGAGCGGAAGAACTGTCCGAAGAGGTCCTTGAACTCTGCGACCGTGTGATACTTCTGGACCTTGGGCTTGTCTTGGAAATCGCCGATGCGGATGCCCGGTTCGTAGTCGAGGCGGAATGCGATGTTGCCCGCGTTGGATTCGTTCATGAACGCCTTGCCGTTGACCTGTCGCCAGCCCGACTCCCCGGCGGATGACGCGCAGGCATAGACCTTGGTGAACGGTTTGCACAGGGCGGCGCACAGGCAGGCGATGTGTTCGCGATCCTCGCGGAACGGCACTGAGTTCAGCACACTGGCGATGAAGATGCTGGTCCACTCCTTGCCTGCCGCCACCTCGGCGAGGAATACGCGGCTGAGTTCCACGCTCTCCGCCTTGTTGATGCCCCCTGGTCCGAGGCGATACGGCTCGAACGGCGTGCAGTCGATTCCGGCCTGGCGCAGGAGGAAGGTTTCCGTCAGGTGGCCGGCCCCGAAGTCGAGGATGGTCGTGCCGTGTTCCTTGCTCCACCGGGCACGATCTGCCGACTTGGAAATGTCGAAGTCCTTGCACGGCTTCGCGCCATGCGTGGCAAAGATGAATCCGTTCCCAAGCTCGCGACGGACGCGGCGTGCGCGGCGGAACGAGTTGAAGCGCAGCATGTCGGCATAGCGCGTGTGGATGTCGAAGTCCATCGACAGCAGGTTCATCATGGCCCGGGCGAACTCCGCCTCCTCCTCGGTGACGAACACGACCGGGGCGAAGACGGCTCCCTTTTCGGCCAGCATTTCCAGACGGCCGATGCCATTGATGACGGTCAGGTCCTCGCGGCAGACGATGGGCATGAGGATGCCGTGACGGTGCAGCGTGCGGGCGAGGTTTCGGGCATACTGGATCCAGCGGCCCGCGTTCACGCGGCAGAGGTCCTTGACGGCCACCTCCGCAGGCTTGAGGCAGCGCAGGAATCCATCGCCGCCGACCTCCTTGTCGGGCATGCGGGCGGCGAGCGCCTGGATGTCCAGTGCTTGGAGCTCGCTGGTCACCTTGCCGGGGGTGTGGTGGAAATCGAAGTCGTTGGTCGCCCGGTTGAAGACGATGTTGAGCGCCTTGCGCTGGTCGAGGTCGAGCGCCTTGGTGCGGAACACCGGGACGTGTGTGGCACCCATGCGCGAGGCGACGAGGTGGCGCTGGTGGCCGGACAGGATTTCACCGTCCGCGTCGGCGAAGATCGGGGCGATGAAGCCGAGCTTGCGGAGCGACAGTTCGATCAGGTCGAGACGCTCCGGGACCGCCGACCTCGGGTTGTAGGTCGATGGTTTGATGGCTTCGATGGGTTCGAGGGAGATGTTCATAGTCCGAGGCGGCTGCGGATTTCGTTGAGCACGCTTTCCTTGTCGAAACCGGCGTCCTGCTTCACGCGGTCGCACCAGGCGATGAACTCGTCCTGGGTGATGCGGAACCGGTAGAGTCCGACCGCGACCGTGACATCGCTCTTGTCGAGTTCCTTGTCGTGGCGGTCGTCGTCATCCTCATCGTCCTCATCGCCGCCCGGATTGAGCAGGCTGTCGAGGTCGGCAGGCTCGAAACCGGCGAGGATCGTGTCGAAGTCGGCGGCCTTCCACTCGCTGGCGATCTTCTCCAGTTCGTTGAGGTCCACGGTCGAGAGTTCGGCCAGGCGGTTGTCGGCGACCAGCACGGCAAGCTCGTCGTTCTCACTGGCGAAGTCCTGATAGTCCACCGGCACGACCTCGACGCCGAGGTGCTTGGCGGCCATCAGGCGGCCGTGGCCGGAAACGATCAGCCCGCTCTGCCGGGACACCGTGATCGTCTGCCGCCATCCGAAGTAGCGGATGTTCTTCGCCAGAAGCTCGATCTGGCGCTGCGGGTGCGTGTTGGGGTTGCGCGGGTTGGGCTTCAGTTCGCCCACCGGCACGAGCTTGTCGAAGCTGCACCAGACTTCGATGCCATTGGCGAGGGTGCGGGCCTTGGGGGAATCATCCGTCATCGCCGGTTCGGATGGTGTCAACGGCATGGCTGACTTGCGCCAGCAACGGCAGGATGGATCGCCACGCATCGGGCGGGCACCATCCGAGCGCGAACCATTCGCGACTGCCGGCCACGTCGCGCCATTCCACGGTGACCGGCGTTTCCCGGCGCATGCCGGGTGCCCGATAGCGGAACACGGCACGGGACATGCGGCCGTCGCGGCCAAAGGTGATACGGTGGATGCGCGCCTTCATGACAGTCCCTCCGCGTCGAGCCAGGATTCCAGATCGGCGAGCGCGGCCCGGACGCATCCGCCGCTGCCGACCGCGATCCGCAACGAGGTCGCTTCATCGACCGGCCAATGGCGACGCAACAGGGCGGCGATGTCCTCGGTCGAGGGTGCCGCCAGCTTGATCGACTGGAAGCGGGTCTGGAAACGCTCGGTGAGCAGGTCGAGTTGCAGGTTGCTGGTGCCGATCACGGCGCGGCCCGGTGGCAGGCGGTCGAGGTAACTTAGGAGCAGGTCCTGCGCGTCCCTCGTGCAGCGGTCCATTTCGTTGATGACCTTTACCGAATAGACGCCGAACAGTGAGCAGACACCGAGCGTGCCCATCCACTGCTTCACGGTTTCGACGGTCACCAGCTTGCCGTTGAACTCCTCGACGGCGAAGCGGGTGCCGGACAGGGAGTCGGCCACCATGTCGGCGATGCTGGTTTTCCCGACACCCGGCGGGCCGTAGAGCAGGAGCTTGACCGGCACCGCCGGGTTGGCGTGGAGCTTGCGGGCCTTGGCGACGAGGCGGCTGGCGACGGTTGCGGCGGGACCGCAGAGGTCATCGGGTCCGGTAGGTCGCCACGCCAGCGGCGGGATTGCGGGGCGTGGCGGCGGGCTGGGCAGAATCTTCAAGGATCGTGGCATGGTGCGTGGGGATCGGGTTGGTGATGGCCCGGGCGACGGCCTCCGCGCCCTTGCGGTAGAGGGTGACGGCGAGCAGTTCGCCGTTCACCAACACCGACCAGTAGCGCGTGAGGTAGCCGCCCGGTTTGCGATAGCGTGTGACTTCGACCTTCATCGGCTTCACTTGCCCCAGCCCTCGCGGCGGGCGCGGGTTTTGACCGAGTTGGGCGACAGGCCGAAACGCTCCGCCGTCTGCTTCACGCTGCGGCATTCGAGCCAGTGGGCCCGGACCTTCGACCAGTGATCATCACCCTTGCCGGGATTGCCGACCTTCTTGGCGGGCTTGGATGCCTTCGCCTCGGGTGGCGTGGCCTCCGCTGGCGTTGGTTCGGGCTCAGCCGCGTCGGCGAACGCGTCGTAGCGTCCCGGGCTGGCCTCGGACTCGTGCCGGGTGAGCGGCACGACGTTTGCCGCGGGCGTGGCGTTGTTGCCGTCGCCAACGGCGAGGATTTCCGCGACGATCTCGCGGATCAGCGGCACCGGGATTTCGGTGATGGTAAAGACCAGTCCGTTGAGGGTCTTCCGACCGACGGACTGCTTGAGGAACTTCAATGCCTCTCCTCGGGTGCGGCCCTGGTAGCGGCCTTCGAACACGTTGTGGTCCTTGTCGTCGCAGACGATCCAATAGAGCTTATTCATGGTTTCAGTGGGTTGGGGTTTGGTTGGTGTTGGTTTCGATCTCCGCCGTCTCCTCTGCGGTGAGAGTCCGCAGCAGGTGATTCTTGAGATTGCCAAAGGCATCTTCGTCCTCGCGTGGATAGCTCCCGAAAATCGCAAGGTGGGCATCATCCAGAATGTCGGTATCGAGGTCTGTGCCGACCTCATCGGCATCCCAATGGGAAATCATCCATTCACGGGCCTGGCTGGCAGTCATGTGATTCATGCGTTGTCTTGGTTGGGGTTGGTGACGTTGCCGTCGGTGTCGATGCGGACGCTGAACGCCAGCAGTCCGGTTTGGGTTTGCTTGGCGAAGTCGGCGCGGAACTCGCGGGCGTGGATGCCGGCCATCGGATCGACCGGCAGGATGCGCCGGACGGTGAAGCCGTTCTGTTCCAGACTGCGGATGCCGCGGAGCATCGCCTTGGTGTAGTGATTGTTAGGCAGGGATGCTGTTGTCATAGCGTCCCTCATCTGCCCGTCTGATCGGGCACGTCCATGTCTTTTTTCGTCTTTCTGTCGTAGGGCTCTCATGATGGTTTGTTAGGTTGCGGGTTGGCCGCTGGTCCGACCCAGCGGAGGATGTGCGAGGGCATGCGCTCGACGAGTCGCGCATCCACGAGGAGGTCGATGACCCGCTCGTATTGGCTGAGGTCCATGACGCCCATGACTCGGGCGTAGAGGTGGCCGCTCGGGATTTCGCCGACATTGCGGATCACCTCGGCAACGGCGTGCGCCACTTGGACCGCTCTCAGGGCGGCTTCGATCTTGCTCATCGTTTTCATTGTGGAAGCGGGCGGTTGATCCGGATGGTGCGGCCTTTCTGTTCCCCGGCGAAGTAGCTGCCGGAATCGACGCGGCGGCGGCGTTGGGCACGGTTGCGGAGCTTGCCGTAGTGGTCCTCGACGTAGCGGGTGATCGCCGCCTGCTGGTCCACGACGACCAGCCCGTATGCATGCCGCTGGTCGGCGGCGTAGGATTGCTCGGCGCGTTCTTTGGCCGCCTTGAGTTCGGCGTTGAGCCCGTCGCGCAGGCCCCGGTAGTAGGATGCCTTGTCCGGGTTGGTCCGCGTGGTCTTGAACTCGTTCCAACAGCGGAAGAATGTCTGCCGCAGGAAATTGAAGGCGTAGATCGCGAAGTCGATGTCGGCGGGTGCCCCGATGATGTCCACCGGCGTCCCGCGCCCCGTGGGCATCAGGATGGTCTTCACGTTGAAATGCTGCTGGAGCAGCGAGAGGATCATCAGGTCGGCCGGGTTGAGGGTCTTCGGCAGATCGACCTTGCCCTTGTTCACGGCGAACGAATCGCCGGACTCGCCGCGCTCCATGCGGAGCAGGGCGGAGTCGATGTTGTGGCGGGTCATGAGTTCCTGGGCCTTGGCCAGCGCCACCTTGGCCTCGTTCTCGGTGGCACCCCGCGACCTGTCGGCCAGGCGGAGCAGTTTGCGGATCTTGTCGAGGATGTCGTTTTGATTGCTCATGGGATCTCAGAGGGCGTGTGTTAGGATTCTTCGTCGGGCAGTCCGGCGGTGATGACGTCCACCGGGATGTGGGTGGAGCCGCCCGTCTCGCAGAGGTCGGAGTAGCGGATCCTCGCGGCCTTGAGTTCGGCGCGGGCGGTGTCCAGATCGTCCCAGCTTTCGAGGAATAACCGGCGCGGGCGGCCGGCGAGAACCGAGCTGCGGCCGTAGGTCGAGTGACCGTAGAGCGTCGGCTTGTTGGAGCGGTAGGTTTCGCCGCGCCCGTATTCGAGAGTCAGTCGGCGGTGTTGCTTGATGTATTCGATGTCCATGGTGGTGGTTGGTTGGGGTTGGTTAGTTCAGTGGGAGTTGATGAATTTCTCGGCATCGTTCATCCCGAGCTTTGAGTAGGCCTCGCCGGAATATCCGGCGGCAGCCCATTCCTCGCGGGCTTCATCGGTGAGGAGTTCGGCGACTTGTTCGATCTCCTCGATGGTCATGGCGTCGATTTCTGCGGCGGTGTACATGGTGGTTTCAGGGGTTGATGGTTGCGGGTTGGATCATTTCAGCGGTGACGAGTTCGGTCGGGATGATCCCGCCGTGCGGCCATTCGACAGGCCGGATGAATCCGCGGTCGCCGTTCCATTCGGCGATCACATGGAGCGTGTCGTCTCCATCCCACTCGGGGCGGATCAGGACCAACATTCCGGTGACGTATGCAGTGTCATTTCCGGTGTGGGTAGTCCCTTTCATCGTCTCTCATCTGCCATGGTGAGTGGGCACGTCCATGTCTTTTTTCGTCTTTCTTTCGGCCTAACACATCAAACGAATGATGTCGTGTTGGCACACTTCTTGAGTCTCAAGAAACGTGCCAATCACAAGGCTTTCGGGGCACTACGAAAGATAGATAATTGGCATGCGTCTTGAGTCCCACGAAGCACGCCAATCTGTTATTCTGCGTCTTTTTTTCGGTGAGGACAAAAAGCCATGGACAGGTGGTGTCGATCTGGCAGATGATAGATATGACAACGCCACTGATGTCCCGCCGCTTCGGAGTTGAAATCGAGTTCCTCTCCACCGTCACCACCGAGCAAGTCCTGATGAGCCTCCGGGCCGCAGGCATCAATGCCGAGTTCGAGGGATACACCCACCGGACCACCCCCCACTGGAAGATCGTGAGCGACGGGTCATGCGGATACGAACTCGTTTCCCCGGTCCTCGAAGGCGAAGCCGGTCTTGAGGAAGTCCGGGTCGCTGCCGCCGCACTCGAAGCCGCAGGTGCCAAGGTGGACAAGCGGTGCGGATTCCACGTCCACTTCGACGCCCGGAGCATGAGCCTCAAGGCCATCAAGAACCTCTTCAAGATGTGGCTGAAGTTCGAGGACGTGCTGGACACGTTCCAGCCCGCCTCCCGCCGGGGCAACGCCAACCGCTACTGCCAGACCAACCTGCCCTACGAACCTATCGGGGCGGGCGACCATCGCGGCCAATGCTCCCGGATGTTCGGTAAGATCGACGCCTGCCGCAGCATCGAGGAGATGAAGGCGCTCTACCCCTGCCGCTACCGCAAGTTGAACATCCATTCCTACTTCCGCCACCAGACGCTCGAAGTCAGGCACCACGCCGGAACCACTAGTCCCGAGAAGATCACAAACTGGGTGCGCCTGATGGCCCGCCTCTTCGACGCAGCGGAGTCCGCCTCCGCCGTCCGCAACCGCCCGGAGGACACCGGGATCGGAGCCAGCCGCACGAAGTGGTTCTTCCAAGCCATCGACGCCCGCGGCCTCACCAAGTTCTACACCGCTCGTGCCAAAAAACTGGCTGCATGATTTCCAACCATGAAGACAATGACCACCATGAACACCGAATACCACACCATCGACGGCGCGACGTTCTCCGCCGCTGATGCCACCGACCTGATGACCCAACTGCGGGCCGACAGCTTCAACCCGGAAGCCGATCTGCCGTCCTACTGCCGCGCCACGGCGAGGGCGTCCAAGATGCAGACCGGCAAACCGCACCGCGCTTGGCCGCCGAAGGCGCTGGTCGAGGACATGCTCGCTTCCGGCCTCATTGCCACCGGTGAGCGCCATCCCGAATGGGGCAACTCCAACGACTGAACGGCCATGGCATACCGAATCATGGAACCACGCTTCCCGGTCGGAAGGACTGTTGCCACCCCCGGTGCCCTGGCACTCGGAATCGACCTGGTGCCCTACATGCGCCGCCACCACTGCGGCGATTGGGGTGACCTGTGCGAGGAGGACAAGCAGGCGAACGAGGAGGCGCTCGAACACGGGCTCCGCATCGTGAGCCACTACAAGCTCGGCGGTGGTCGCCGGATCTACATCATCACGGAGGCGGATCGGTCCTCTACCTGCGTTCTCCTGCCGGAAGAGTATTGATCCACGCGACGATCCGCTCGATGAAGTCGAGTTCAAGCTGGGCCTTGGTCAGCCGTAGGATGGTCCAGCCCGCCAGCACGGCTTCGAGATACTTTTCGGCGTCCTTGGCGTAACCTCCGCCCCGGTTGTGCCGGCCGCCTCCGGGAAGGAAGATTCCGCCCTCGATCTCGATCAGCGTGCGGCTTGCGACGTGTGCGAAATCGGCACGCCATTTCCTCTGCGGATGAAACCTGAACTCCGGCTCCAGGGGAGGACCCTGGGCGACGCGCCAGAGGAAAAGGAATTGAGCTTCAAGCTTCGAGCGGGCCATGCACTTGCTTCGGCGTCAACGTCCGACCGCCCCGTTATGTGGGAAACCGCGATGGCGCATTTCACGGGAAATGGACAGCGGTGCGAACGTCCCTGCCCCCTGATGCGGGTTCAATAGATTCCTTGATAGGTTCGAATCCTCCCCCGCCGTTTTGCACCCCGTCGAGGAGCGCGATGATGTCGGGCGTCACGTCGATGCTGGTCTGACCGGGGCACAGGGCCATCAGGCGCGCCCCCTCGCCGAGGACACGTCGCAATCTCTGGGCGGGTGTGGTGGTGGCAGGCATGATGCTGGGGCTGGTTGCGGGGGCGGGACTTGAACCCGCAGAGGCGAGGGTATGAGTCTCGCTTGGAACATTCCTCCCCGCGATTGGATTTCAGTGGCCGCGTTTGTTCTTCTGGCCCGTCTGTCGTGCCAGCCAATCGCACGCTCGCTCGACGGCGATGAGGAGCAGGTAGATCGAGCCACCTCCGACGAACATGAGGGCAAGGCCTGCGACGAGAATCTGGATTGCGGTGTCCATCGTTAGAGCGCTTCGTAGATTTCGAGCACGAGCCGGAAGTCACGCTTCAGCACTTCGCGGCGTTCTTCGTCCCATTCATCCACGGGTGCTTTGCCGATCTCACGCTTCCACCAACGTCGCAGGCGGTTGAGCAGCGCGAGGTAGGTGACATAACCACGGTCCGACGGGTCACCCTGGACTTCCTCTTCGGTGGCGAGGCGGCCGAAGTTGATCGACTTGCGCAAGCGGCGCACGCTCAGGTCATGCTTCTCCGCCATGCCCAGCCAGTATTGCTTCTCCTCGTCGGTCTTGAGTTTGGCCACCGCATAGTGCTGATACCAGTCGAGGTTTTCATTACGTAATGAACTTTGGACCTTGCGAGCCACATAGGCAAAGTTCGCCAGCGTGTTGTAGGCCATGCCGGTTCGCGCCAGCGCCTTTTCATACTTCTCGCCATAGCGACTCTCACCATAGTTGATCCAGTCACCGATGATGAAGCCGATGGATTTGCCAAGAGGCGCAAGTTTCTGGCCGAGGGCATCCCACTCATCGAAGCTGAGTTCCTCGTGGAACTCGATGCCGGTGGGTCTGATGGAGAATTTCGGGTCGTGAATGGCAAGCGTGTTCATGATTTGAGTGAGCGGTATCGTTTGAGTTGTGAGCGGCGGTAGGTCTTGCGTGCCATCTCGCTGCGCATGGCGCGGGATGGCGGAAGGTTCAGCTTTTCGGTGATGTCAACACACCGCTTCGAGACGGCGGCGCGGCTGATGCCGTGGCGTTTGGCGATCTCGGTCATGCTCTCGCCATTGTAGGCGCTGAGCCCGAGCGCCACGGCCAGGCACTCCACGGTGAGGCGTGCGTTGCCTTCCGAGATCACGTCGGCGACCAGATGTCGCAGGATCTCGGTGGCGTCCCGCATGGGCTGGGTAACAGGTGCTTCCTCCTCGTGATCGACCAGGGCGGCGATGTCGGGCGTGTGGCTGGCCAGAGGTGAGTCGGCCATGTCGCGGTCGGGTGCTCCATTGCCGTGGCGCTGCAGGCAGGGCGTGGCGAGGCCGGCCTTCTCCAGCGCACGTCGTTCGTCCGCAGGCAGAGACTCCACCCAGGCGCGGTAGTCGCGTTCGTATGCGGCATCACGTTGCGCCTGTTTTTTGGCGTAGTCGTCGGAGTTCATTTTGAACCCCCTTTCTGGCGATGGAGAACAGGCTGCGCTGGTCCCCTCAAGGGAGAACCAGAGCGCGCGAATCCCGGTTTACCGATTCGCGCTCTGATTCTCTTTAGAGAATCTGTCAGGATGCCAGTAAGGTGCCTGACTATCAGACGACCTTTTCTGATAGAAATAGGTCCTGACAGGCACCCGGACGCGGGTTCAAACAGGGCGCTGAATGCAGGTTCAAACACCATGGCAACGCCCCCTCCACAGGCGGGTGGATTTGTCGAAGACGAGCGGGCCCGCCTTCATGTTGGCGAGGCAGTAGAACACGCGTTGGGCCTCCTTGAGCGTGCAGTCGCCCTCGATCTCCGCGACCCGGTCGGAGATGTAGGCGAGCACGGCGGATTCCTGGGGAACGCGGCCATTCGCCAGCGGCGGCATGTTTTCGACTGCCTTTCCGTAGCGGTCGGCGGCGCTGCCCATCTTGTAGGTCGCCTTGGCCTTCTCCTTCTTCTCCGTCCCCTGGGCGGCCTTGAGCCGCTCTGGGTCAGCATCGCGGTCCGGGATGAAGAGCGAGGCATTCCAGCGCACCACGAAAGGCTTCACGGGCGGCAGGGCCCGGAGCGTGAGGTCGATGACATGGGCATCGTCGTCCTGGTGGGGCGTCATGGTCAGGATCACGTCCGGGTCGCGGGCGAACACACCCGAGCCGCCAATGCGGTCGATGGCGTCCTTGCCTGCCTGATTGCCCTTGGAGAAGTGGGCACCGAAAACCACGGCAGCCCCTGACTTGGCAGCCAGTTGCTCGACCTCGTTGAGCAGGCTGGCAATGTCTCCGGCGTCGTTCTCGTTGCGCGCCCCGAGCCCCTTGTAAATCGGGTCGATCAGGATCATGGCGTAACCGGTGTCGCGGATGCGCCCGAGGATCTTCGGAATCAGGGCGGAAAAGTCGGTCGCGTGGCCACGCAGGTTCCACAGGTCGAAGCCGGTGAAGTCGTCGATGCCTTTGGCGGCGGCGATGGAGCGGATGCGGTATTGCAGGGCGAAGGCAGGGAGTTCGAAATTCAGATAGAGCGACCGCCCGCGTCGGGTCGGGAATCCCCACCACGGGGTCCCGGTGGAGACCGACAGCATGAGGTCGATCAAGGACCAGCTCTTGCGCGCCTTCGACGGGCCACCGAGGACCATCTTCGCTCCCTGGTGCAGCACGCCATCCACAAGCTGGGGAGGCTCGGCCTCGGGCACCGCCATGAACGCGTGGCCGGGGACAATCCGGGGCAGGTCGGAACCGGCGTGTGCCGCCTCCCATGCCGCCCATGATTCGGCACCGAAGCCGGTGGCGAGGAGCGACTGGCGTCGGACCTCGCCATCCACGGTGCGCCAGCCCTCCGGGCAGCGCGACAGGCGGGATGGATTCCGGTTCTGGCGGTCCAGGTTGATGCCGGAGAACCACGACCAGATCACCTCTACCCGGCGGGCGTATTCCTTCGCGTCGGGTGCATCCACCCGGATCCACGCGTGCAGGCTCTTGTTGCCCGAGTCGATCAACGCGGCCACAGGCATGCCGCTGGCAAGGACGGCGTGGTATTGCTCGGCCTTGGGGATCGGTTTGCCGTCGCTGTCGCGGTCGAATTCGACCAGCACATGACGAAACGCGGTGACGTCCTCGTTGCGCGCCCCGCCCTTGGTCATCGGGTTGATCCGCACAAAGAGCCCGAGCTTGGTGCCGAAGACGCGGTCGATGCCACCCTTGGTCGCCACCTTTGCCTTCCATTCGGCGACAGTCATGGTGACCCCGCGCCGGGGCATCACCTCTCCTTCATCCGACTCGGCGGCCGGGGCGATGGCGACGAGTTCGCCTTCCTGAAAGCAGGCATCGAGCAGACGGATGAATCCGTCATCAACCGGCACCGGCAGGGTGGCGGGTTTCGGCGCTGGCGCGGGTGCTGCGTGATGCGGTTTGATCCCCGGGCCAATCGGCTCGCGGGCCGTCCGGTTGAACGCGGAGCGGATCGTGGTCCGCGCTTCGGATTCGGTGAGCCCGTCGGCGAGGGCACGGGCGAGCAGTTGGGATTCGGTGTCCTCGAACGAGTGGCCGGCATCGCGGAACTGGCAGGTGGCATCAAAGAGTTCGGCGTTGCGCATGCCCTCGCTCGCACCGCGCTGGAGGTATTCCAGCGTGCGGCGCGGCAAGGCCATAGACAGGCCGGGTGAACGATAGCGGGCCATGGCGGGAATCAGCGGTTGGAAAAACAGGCATCTAGGAACTCACGCGCCTCCTCGAAGGTGGCGGTTTCCGGATGGGGGTGGCCGCGACGACGCAGCACGCGGACCTGCTTCGGCGTGGCGAGCCCGAGTTGGCGGCGGGTGATCAGCCGGTCCAACAACAGGGAGGCGTGCCCCTTGCTGAGGATGGCTCCGGTATCGAGGCCGAACCTCGCCAGCACATCGAGCTGCTTGCCGGTGGGGGCCTGCGACTGCCAGGCCATCGTCGGAACGTATTCGGCGAGTGCCGCCTCATTGAGCGTGACGGCGAGTTCCAGGGGATCGAGCACGCTGCCGCGACGGGTGCGGTTGGCACGGAGGCGTTCAGCGAGTTTGCGCGTCCGGTCGGCATTGACCGCCTCGCGGGCCTCCTCCAAGTCGCCGTCACCACCAAGCTTCTCGGCGATGGCGCGGGCGTCCTCCTCGTCCTCGGCGATCAGGTGGGCCGGACTGACCAGGCTGTGCTCCTCCGCCTGCCAGAGGAAATCCAGCACCAGCAGGTGATCCTTCCCCGGCCACATGCGGGTGCCACGACCGATGATCTGGGAATAGAGCGAGCGAACCTTGGTCGGCCGCAGGCACACCACGCAGTCAATGCTCGGCTCGTCGTAGCCTTCGGTTAGAAGCATCGCGTTGGTGAGCACCCGCGTTTCATCACGGCGGAAGCGCTCAAGCGCCGCCTGGCGCTCGCTCGTCTGGCCATCGACGTGTTCCGCCAGCAATCCACGCTCGCGGCAGATCTCCGCGAACTGCTTCGACACTTTGATGAGGGGCAGGAACACCAGCGTCTTGCGGTGACGGTGTTCGACCAACACGTCGGCGATCTGTTCCAGATACGGCTCCAGCGCGTGACCGAGGTCGTCGGCGTTGTAGTCGCCGGCCGTGGTGCGCACACCGCGAAGGTCCACCTGCAACGGCACGGTCTTCACCCGGATCGGCGAGAGCCACGCCTGCTTGATGAGGTCCAAGAGCGTGACCTCGCACGCGATGTTCTCGAAGTAGCGGCCGAGGTTCTTCTTGTCGCCCCGGTCGGGTGTCGCTGTGACACCCAGCACCTTCGCATGGTCGTGGAAATGGCGCAGCGTGTTGAGGTAGCTGTCGGCGAGCGTGTGGTGAGCTTCGTCCACGACCACGAGCCCGAAGTGGTCCCGCGGCCAGCGGCTACGGCGCGGCTCGCGCATGAGCGTCTGCACCGAGGCGACAACCACCGGGGCATCGAGCGACGCACGGTCATCGCCCATCTCGACCTCGGCCTGAATGCCTGTCGAGGTGCGCAGCTTGTCCACCGCCTGGGAAATGAGTTCCTCGCGGTGGGCGAGAATGAGCGTGCGCTGAGGCTGAAAGTCTCGGGCAAGGGCGCTGAACAGGATGGTCTTCCCGGCCCCGGTCGGCAGCACGCCGAGCTGGCGGTCGAAATCCCCGAAGCCCTTTTGGATGTCCTGCAACGCCTTCATCTGATAGGCGCGGAGGCGGATTTGATTGGATGTGTTCATCTTCGTTGTCTCAGGTTCAGCTTCCTTCCGGGGCGTCCATGACCCAGACGATCTCGTCGATCCGGACGTCGATCCCTCTGTCTGCCATGAATGGCAGTCGATTCACGCGCGGCTGGGCAGCGGGCTCACGCACCTCCAGATGAATCCAGCCCGGTCGAATGATCTCAGCATCCGTGAAACGGATGACCTCGCCGGTGCGCAGTTTCAGCGCGTAGTCGAAGTGATCCACGCATGCCTTGGCGAGAGCCCTGCTCCCCAGCAGGGTCGTGGCAAGTTCTTCAAACATCCGCCAGGCTCTCGCTGCGTTCCATGGCTCCTCAGTATTGGTCTCAGAAGGGTTCATTGGAATTTCGCGGCGAGGGTTGATTGGAGTTGCTGTTGCTGGTGAGCCACGCGGCGACCTTGTTGCGCTTCTTGCCGTTGTATTCCTCGACGGTGAGGCGGGCACGGCCGGTGCGGCCGATCAGGTCGTCGGCCGTGATCTCGACATCCTGCTCCGGGGTGACGGTCTCTCCGGTGGCGGCGCGGAACGCGTCGATCTTCCAGAACGCGGACGGGATGAAGACGAGGAAGTCGTAGAGGTAGCTGCCGGCATCGGTCCGCAGCTTCAACTCGATCATCTCGTGGTTGCTCTTGCTGAGGGTCTCGGTCGCATCGACGACTTCGACTTCATAGTCGCCCGGTTCGACATGGTCGGGGCGTTCGGTGGGGGTGTTGGCGTTGTATGAGGGCATGGTGGTTCAGTGTTTGGGGTTGGTTTGCTTGAGATAGGTGGTGGCGGAGGCGTGCTTGATCGCCTCCTCCGGGAAGGGCTTGTCGGCGGGCATCCGCTTGCTCCACAGGTCGCGGAACTTCGCGGCGGATAGATTCCCGTAGGCCGCGAGCACGGGGCCGAAGCCCATCGCGCCGATGTGGTGGCCGACCGTTTCGCAATCGACGAACTCGGATCCCTTGCGGGTGACGAGCCGCCACCCGGGGACGGTTCCGCCGGTCTTGAGGCGTTCGGTGGCGATCTTCTTCGCCCGTTCGCGGAAGTCGTCGAGGACGGCGCAGGCGGTTAGAAATCGCCCGAGCCTCTCCGGTTCGGACACCACGGCATCAAAATCGAAACCGGGATCGGCGGCTGGGAGTGTTTGAGCGACGATGGCGCGACGGGCGGTGCAGGTGTCGGCCTTGGCGCACCAGCCGCAGTATTCGCACGGCACCGGCTCCTTGCCCGGATCGTGGAAGGCCTGGATGACCGCCTCGACCAATTCGTGCGCCTGGTCGTAGGTGAATTTGCAGGTTTCGACCTCGCGCAGGTCGCAGAACAGCAGGTGACAGGTCCACTCGGAGGCGAAGTGCGCCTGCATCAGCCCGAGCGCGTAGGCCGCCATCTGCTCGCGGTAGTTCCGGCGCACGCCGGTCTTCAGGTCGAAGTGCATCAACCGGGCCGGGACGATGGCGTCGGCGGTGCCGCTCAACCCGAGCATCCGGGTCCGGCAGTCGTCCTCGCGGGCCAGCACCCGCTCGCGGCCGGCCATGGCCCGGACCATCGACACCGCCCATCCGACGGCGGCGATCTCGTCGGCCGTCAGCTTGTTGGCGATCACGAACCGCTCTTCGAGCCCGAGGAGCTCCGCCCGGAAGGCGGTGTCGAGCAAGGTGCCGCGCTCGGCGGCGGGACCGGCCACGGGATTGCTCTCGTAGCACGGGCACACCGCCAGCTTCGGCAGGTTGGATGGACGCAGCGCGCTCATGACGCCACCTCCTTCCGGTTCGCGGCGGCCCACTCGTTGACGGCGGCGACGAAGCGCTTCGGCTCGGCGAGCATCCGGGCGGCGTAGGCCGGGTCGAGGTTGTCGATGGACTCCAGCGGACCTTCGGCGGTGAACTTGAGCTGGCCGCGGGCGACGAGGAAATCGACCACGTCGGCCATGTCGGCGATGTTCTGGAAGGCGGCAAAGATCCGGTCGGTCAGGGTGGGGGTCGGTGCCTTTTCCGCTGGGACGGGAGATGGAGCCGGAGCCGCAGCTTCCGGCTTGGCGGCGACGGAGCCCCCCGACTCCGCCGCCGCGCCGAACACCGGGACCAGGGCCTCGACGGTGAACGGAAGCTTGTCCGGCAACCCATGGCGGTTTTTGGCGTCGAAGGCCGCCGTGTGGTTGGCGAAGAGCACCCGTTCCTTGCCGCCCACGCCGCGCAGCTTGCCGCTGTCCTTCTCGACGGTCCGGGTGACGTAGGTCGCGAACAGGACCACGTCGGCCCATTCCTTGAGCAGGGGAGCGACCTGCTTCGACAGCTTCAACTCGAACCGGTCGTAGCTGCCCGCTTGGTCCGGGGCCTCGAACTTGCGCACCGTGGCGTGCGCCAGGAAGACGACATGCATCCCTCGGGCGACCAGCGCCTCCAGCGACGAGAGGAAACGGGCGAACTCCTCGGCCAGCAGGACCCAGCCCTTGCCGTAGCCGAATTCCTCGATGCTCTCTTTGCTCGCCTTGCGGCACAGGTGCTCGGCAAGGCGCTTTTCCAGCCAGTCGGCCGTGTCGATGACCAGCGTCCGGAATCCGTGTTGCGTTGACGCAAGCTGGGCGACGGCGGCGGTGATTTCCTCCCAGGTGGCCGCAGAGTCGAAGCGGACCACGTCGAGGTGGTGGGTGCCGCCTTCGGTGTCGAGGAAGACGGGGTCCGGTGTCTGACCGGCCAGCGTCGTCTTACCGACGCCCTCCGGGCCATAAATGACGACCTTTTGCGGTCGGGTGATCTTCCCCCGGCGGATCGCCAGGGAACGGTTGGCGGTGTTGGTGGTCTGTGGATTCATTGGTAATCAGTGTGTATGATTTGTATGACTCAGGGGCGAAAAAAGGGGTTTCCATCGGCGAGAAAGCGGCGGAGCGCCCGGTTGATGACGTTCGAAGCGGAAAGCTGGTGCTCCTTGGCAAACTGCTTCAGGCGCTTGAGATCCTCGGCCTGGATCCAGAAAGTCGTTGCAATTCCACGGTTTGCGGCGGCAGTCGCGCCGCGTTTGGCGGGTCGTTTGGCGGTTGGCATCTTGGGACTGGTCTTCATCGGCTGGGTGGTTCAGTTCGTGTCTGAGAGGACCTTTATGTCATACACGGGAACCCGACAACTGAAAAATCGGACCCGGACGCAAATTCCTACTTGCACCTAATAGGCGGACCTCTTACATTCACCGCCAGTTCACACGTTATGAACGAGATCCCCACACCTGCCGGGCAGGACAAACCACTGGAGCGCCGCGTCAAATCCGTGAATTTCACGGACCAGGCGCTCTACGACTTCGCGTCGCAGCGCGCCGACAACCTCTACGGAGGTAATTTCAGCGGCTACGTCACCGCCCTGATCGAGCGGGACCGCTCGATGGCCGAGGCCCGCAGGACGCTCCACGACCTGGAGGCCCAGATCCTCAAGATCATAGAGCCCTATGGCGGCCGGCTCGGGCAGGAGTCGGATCCCTTCGACTTCGAGGTCCCGAACTTGCAGGTGGTGATCGAGGCGCGTTCGCGTTTCCCGCGGGAGCGGCACCTCGAATACCAGCTCCTGAGCGCGATGCAGAAGATCGCTTTCACCCAGCCGCTCATGCGGATCATCGTCACCTACCCCCCCGACCTTTCCGATGCGGAAAAAGAGCGCTTCCGGCAGTTCGAGACCGCCGGGATCGAGAATCTCCGCACCTGCGACCTGAACGAGATGGCGCGGTTCCTCGCCGCGCTCGCACAGCCTGACACTGAGGCGCTGGAGGACGCCTTGATGAATCAGGATCAAACCAATCCGGCGAAGCATCGCGACGGCCTGCCCCACGCGTCCTGAACTATGCGCCGACTGCCAGCAATCATTGACGGAGGAGTGTTGCCGGAAGGCATCCATGATTGCTCGTTGGATGACGTGAAGGCCATGTTTGCAGCCTCCGGCGAGCGTGCGAAACTCCTTGATCGCTTCAACCACTTCCGGCAGCGCCTTGAGGAGTTTCTGCCCGACGATCCTGTCACAATCTACCTGGACGGGAGCTTTATCACAACGTGGGAGGGTTGCCGGGACATTGATGTGGTAATCGAGGCTCGCGAGTTCGAGGGGGACAAATCCAAGTTCCTTCGTCTCTTGGTGAGCGCAGGAGTCCGCCGGGAGTTCTATGAAAACTACAAAGTGGTGATCCATGTCGTGGTGCCAGGGACACGGGCGCCCGACCACCGCCAGTGGTTTCAGAACGTGAAGACCGAAGATGCCTGGCGCTTCGGCAACGAAATCAAAGCCCTCCGCAAGGGCATCATCCGCCTGAAATTATGATTACTCACGGCGACAAATTACCCTGGCAGCAGTTGGTGGATCGCAAGGCACGCGCTCTGATAGAGCAGATTGCCGCCGCCCATGAATGGGTGAGAGTCCACGGCGGAGGCGATCCGGCCTTTTTTGAGGACATGACTGCGGACCAGTTCCAATGGCTCCGCGAACTCTACGAAACCGAGCTTCCGCTGGCAAAGATGCTCGATGAATCCGACCTCGTTCTCGAACTGGAGGGGCCTGCGCTGAAGCTCGCCCATCCTCGCATTTCATTGGTCACCCGCACCTTCCAGCACGTCCAAAAGCAGGTCAACAGTGTCGCCAAGACGATGGTAGGTCATCCGCCCAACAAGAAAAGATTCCGTCTTTCCCAAGACATGGAACTCGGCTTTTGCGAGTTGGCCCGAAACCAGGGGCTTCGCTTTGGCTTCTCGATTCCCGACCCCCCGCCATCCACCGACAGCATTCTTGGCGAGAATGATCCAACATTCATGGCGGTGCGAGATGCAGTATGCGCCATCCGCCAGTTCAGCGTCTCTGTGGGTGAGGTTGAGGGGCAAGGCGAGAATGCGATTGCGGAACATGCTCGGGAGGTTTTTCAGGACCCACGGCTTAGGGACGCCGCCTTGGTGGCGGTGAAGGAACTTGCTCCCCGACAACGTGACGGAGTTGCAACCGTCCGGGTTGGCGGCAAAGGCATCGAAGTGCCCAATGTGCGTCCGATGACGATTGCGACACGGAAAAGCCTTGCTCATCTCATGATTGCCCCCGTTAGGGGCGGAAAAGACTTTCAGGCGCGGGGCGAGATTCGCGAAATGGACCTCGATGCAAGGCGATTCGATCTCAGGGGTATCACCGAAGGGCAGCAAAGCGATCTCCGCTGCGTTTACGGCAAAGACATCGCCGAGCCTGTGGCCAAGACATGGCTGGGGAGACCCGCGCTTGTCGAAGGCAAGATCGAGCGCGACCAGAACGGAAAACCCCGCCTGCTCCAGATCACGAAAATGAAGGTTTCCGGTCTTCCGGATAGTGAGCAGTCGGAATTTGAATTTTCTAACCAGTAAATCCCACCCTGCCCCCGTATTTGTCCCACCCCACCTCGTAAACTAGCTCTTCATCGCCCTGATTTCCGCCCCATGACCACCATTCTCCCAGGAACTGAAGTCCACGCCCGCGGCTTGCGCTGGGTGGTGGCGCATACCGAAGACATGGGGCAGCAGACGCTGCTCCGCTTGCGGGGCACGGAGGGTGCGATGCTCGGGGCGGAGTTCGACATTCTCCATCCGTTTGAGGAGGTGGAGCCTGTCATCGCCGAGCTTCGCCCGGACCGCGCTTCGCCAAAGGCCAACTGGATCGTCTATCACCAGGCATTCCTTCTGGATCAGGCACTTTCGGGAGCGGGGCTCGTTGCGGCTCAGCCCGGTCGCCTCCGTCTGGAGCCTTACCAGTTGGTTCCGGTCCTTCGCGCAATTCGGATGAGCCGCGTGCGTCTGATGCTGGCGGACGGTGTCGGCTTGGGCAAGACCGTGCAGGCTGGTCTGGTGCTCACGGAACTGATCGCTCGGAAGCTGGCCCATCGCATTCTACTTGTCACCCCGTCGGGCCCGCTTCTCGACCAGTGGGTGACGGAAATGCTCCAGCGCTTCGGTCTGCGGTTCGAGCGGGTGGACAACACCAGGCTCAACCAGATCCGCCGTTCCACGGAACTCGGAGCCAACCCCTTCGACAGCATCCCTCTGGCCATCGCTTCGGTGGACTTCCTCAAGCAGGAGCGAGTCCTCGAAATGCTGGAGCGTGCCACCTACGACGTGGTCGTCATCGACGAGGCTCACCACTGCATGGAAGTGGGTGGAGCAAATGGGGACCGGGAGGACTCCCAGCGCCGCCGACTATCCCAGACGCTCGCCACTCGTTGCGATGCCTTGGTTTTGGCTACGGCCACGCCGCACGATGGCAACGACCGGTCCTTTGCTTCTTTGTGCGAATTGTTGGACCCCTCGTTGGTGGACGGCCGCGGAGTGTTGCGCGGCGAGCGCTATCGCCAGCATGTGGTGCGCCGTCTCAAAAGCCACATTCTCGACCCCGTCACCCGCGAGCCGAAATTCCGTGAGCGGAAGGTGGACCCAGTTCCGGTTCTGGCAAACGAACTTGAGCACCCCGCATTCGTCGAACTCCAGAAAGGGCTGGTTGCTCTCGTGGCTCCCGAGTTGCGCAGAGCATTCCGGAACAGGCGCTACCACGATGTGCTTGCATTCATTGCCCTCCTGAAGCGCAGCGTATCCACGGCCCGCGCTTGTGTCCGCACCTTGTCAGCGGTCGCAAGGCGCTTCTCGGGCCTCCTTGAGGAAGCGGAAGAAAACCGCGATGCCGCCCGGCAGCGGCTTCGGTCCTTGCGGGAATACCAGAAGAAACTGGACCGCTTCGGTGCCGTCTCTGCCGAGGAAGAGAGCGAGCAGCAAGCATTGGAGATCGAGGAAATCGCACAGAAGCTTGCCGACGCCGAGCGCCAGTCCCGTGCCGGGAAACGCAGCACGGATCGGCTGTTGGACCTGACATCCTCTCTCGATGCCCTTCTGCGTCTTGGCGACGAAGCGCAACGCCAGGACCCGAAGCTTGCGGCAATCATCCAACAAATTCAGAGGATCCGCGCAGAGGAACCGGAAGCCAACGTCCTGATCTACACGGAATACACCGACAGCCAGGCAGCCTTGCTCGAAGCCCTGAAGTCTCATGGATTCGACCGCGTGCTTTCGATGAACGGTGACGACACCGAGGAAGACAGGGGCAAGACCACGAACCGTTTCCGCTCTGAATCCAATCTGGTTCTCGTCAGCACGGATGCCGCCGCCGAAGGTCTCAACCTCCACCAGCGTTGCCACCACTTGCTGCACCTGGAGCTTCCCTTCAATCCAAACCGCTTGGAACAGCGAAACGGCCGTATCGACCGCTTCGGCCAGGCTTTCGATCCGATTGTGCGCTACCTCTACCTGCGGGGCACTTTTGAGGAGCGAATCCTCCTCCGTCTTATCGCCAAATACGAACGGCAACGTCGCCTTCTCACCTTCGTTCCCAACACCCTCGGCGTCACGTCCTCAGACGCGGGTGGCGAGAGGTTGTTGGCCGGCCTCGTGGAAGAGGAAGCGTCGCTTTTCAAGACAGCACCGGTGGAGTTCCGTCTGGACGGCGGCGAGGAAACGCCCGAGGAACCCGCCACACGCGAACTGCTGGAGGAGATCGACCGCAGTCTGAACGGATTCCGTCAGGCGGCGCAGGCGCACGCGTGGCTTGGAGGAGCGGGCCTGAATGCCGAGGAATCTTTGGTCGATGAGGCCAGCCGTGCCCGTGAAGTCGGCAAAGCGATCACGAATGTGGACCTTGGTAACTTCGTGAAGAATGCCGTCCTCGCGGAAGGCGGATCGCATCGCGACCGCGGAGATTGGTTTGAACTCACCCTCCCGGCTTCATGGATGCAGGGCCTCGATGCCGTTCCAGGGCTTGATGCGTCCACCCGGATCATTCGCCTCACCGATCAGCTTGACCTTTCTGTCACCCCGGACGGTCAGGAGATCGGCTTCCTTGGTCGGGCCCACCCGCTCGTGCGCAGGGCACTGGACCGCGTGAGACACCTCGCGCTTGGTAGGGGCACTGCGGGCACTGATCCCCGTGTCAGCGCCGTCCGGGGGGCATCCGGCGAAACCGCCGTGATCTTCACCTTCGTGGCACGAGTTACGAGCCGCGCCGGTCGGGAGTTCGAAAGGATTCTCGCGGTCCGTTGTGCTCCAGATCAGGCCCCTGCCATCCTGCCAGAGAACGAGGACTGGCTTGGCATGGTGTCGAGTGCCGAGGGCGTTCGGACCGATGGCCTCTGGGAGCGAGAGTTCGCCCCGTGGGCTTCCGGTGCCGTCGATCTTGCCCATGCCGCCGCGAAGCAGGCATTCGAGCCCATGCGGGCACAAGAGGACCAAGAGCGTGACAAACTCTGCGATAAGGAGTCGAACCGGCATCTTGAGTGGTTGGGTATGCGTGCCGGGGAAATCATCGGCGACCGCGTCCCAACTCCGGTCACCGGAGACTTGTTTGAGCAGGGAAAAACTGCCCCCGAACCTATCGCCGACTGGGCCCGCCTGTCGGACCCTGCCGAAAAACTGGCCGCATTCCATAGCGACCGTTCCCAACCATTCCACTTGCGCCACGAGGCGGAAACCGTGCTGCGAATCTTCCGCCAGCGCATGGATGCCATCGCCGCCCGGAGGGAAGTCCTCACCGCTGAGGTCGTTCCGGTCGGCATGTTGATGATTTCAAACGGAAAGTCTGCCTGATATGCCTCTCGATCTCCAAAACGACTGTGTCTTCAGTGGGCCCGCCCTGCCGCTGCCCTTTGTGACGCTCAATCTGGAGGCGGAACTGATCCGCTTGCGTCTCCTTCCCCGTGCCACCGGCGATGAGGCAAAGGCACTCGATGAGTTCTGGCCGACCTACCGGGCCCACCTCCGTCAGCTTGTGAGCCAGGGCGGCCCTCAGCGGGTCAAAAATCAGGTCATCGAGCCGTTGCTGGCGTGCGGTCTGTTGGGCTACACGTCCATTGAGACAGCGGACGATGTGACGACCCGCGAAGGACGGGAGTCGGGCGGCGGATTCCTCGTCGGTGCAGATGGAAAGCGACTCCGGTTCTGGACCACCACCCTGAATGAAGACCTCGATGCACCCGCGAAACGCGGAGAGGCCTACCGTTTCAGCCACGCCCGGGTGGCTTCCCGCGTGCTGTTGGCATCCGGCGAACGCCTTGGCATACTCACCAATGGCACGGATCTCCGCCTGCTGATCTGCGATCCGGCGAGGCTTGATTCGTCCGTCTCGATCACTCTGGACGGCTCGTGGAAAAGGAGCCGCGAGGTTCCGGATTCGTTCCGTTTCTTCCTTGCCTTGGCTCGGCCCGAGGGCGTGGAGGCCATCGCTGAGCTGATCGAAAAAGCCCGCTTGCTCCAAGCCAAGGTCACCAAGGATCTGCGGACTCAGGCGCGGCTTGCCGTGGAGGAGTTCATTCAGGCCATTCTCGACGACCCGGAGAATCAGAACACCCTGTCCCTTTTCACTGACCGCTCCGCTCTTGCCCACGACCTGTGGCACGAGGGGCTGGTCACCGTCTATCGCCTGCTCTTCATCCTCAAGCTGGAGTCCACCGACGACCCCGCCAAGTGCTTCTCCTTCGCTTCCGGCAGCCTGTGGCGGAATTCGTTCTCTCCCGGAGTCGCATTGGCTCCCTTGGCCCGTGCTGTTCTGGATCGCGGCGAGTCCACCGGTGGGATGTTGGAAGGTGGGCTCCGGGCCCTGTTCCGCATGTTGGAGTCCGGCCTGCAGAGCACCGAGTTGAATGTGCGTCCCATGAGCGGTTCCCTATTCGCTCCGGGCAGCACGCCAATTCTGTCCAGTGTCCGCTGGCCCGAGCATGGTGTCGCCCGTCTGCTGGATCGCCTGCTTTGGACCACACCGCGCCGGGGCTCAACGGCTCGCGAGCGTGTTCACTACGGCCCGCTGGATGTAGAGGACCTCGGTCGTGTTTACGAAGCCCTCCTCGAACTCGATCCCGGTGTTTCGTCTGCACCGATGTGCCGTCTGCGCCGCAGCAAGCTGGAGGTGGTCGTGCCGGCGGCCCAGGGAGAGCGGTATCGTCCCGCTCAGGCAGCGGCACCATCCGATCAAGATGAGGATTCAGACGAACAGGAGGAAGCTGAAGAGCCTGAGGAAGAAGAAACAGGACGCGGCAAGAAGACCAAGGTCGAGTGGATCGAGGAAATTCCCCCGGATCGTTTCTACCTCCGCGTTGGCCTTGGGCGCAAGGCCACGGGTTCGTTCTACACACCGCATTCGTTCGTGCGCTTCCTCGTGCAGGAGACGCTTGGCCCGCTTGTGGAGAGAGTGAGTCTGAAAGAGGACCCGCAGCCCTCCGCCATCCTTCGTCTCAAGGTCATCGACAAGGCCATGGGCAGTGGACATTTTCTTGTGGAGAGTTGCCGCTTCCTCGGCGACGCCCTCTACGAGGCTGCCCGACGCTGCGACGAGCTGGCGTCCCAAGCCGAACAAAGTGCCGAGGCCCTGCGGGAAGCGGGGAAAATGGACGGGGCTGCGGAACAGGAACAACGCGCTGCCGATCTGCGCCAGCGCATCGCCGCTCTTCCCGATCCGGATGACGAACTGCTACTCTATCTCCCCAGCCGGGCGGTCGAGGGACAGACCAGCGGCTACTCGCAAAAACGAGCGGAAGTCCTCTGTAAGAGGATGGTCGCGGTCCATTGCCTCTATGGTGTGGACAGAAACCCGCTCGCTGTGGAACTCGCCAAGCTCGCGCTATGGATCGAGTGCCATGCCGAGGGAATGCCACTCACCTTCCTCGACCATCGTCTGGTCCTTGGGGACTCCCTCACCGGCCCGTTCTTCGAGCACCTGCTCAAATATCCCGGGTCACAACAACCGCTCGACGACCTCTTCACACAAGGGCTGACCGACAAACTCACCGCCGCGCTGGAAGATGCCCTTCAACACGTTCACGCATTGGAATCCACCGTGGGCGTGACAGTAGCCGAAATCGAAATCAAACAAGCCGCCAAGAACCGGCTCGACCGCGCTCTTGCGCCCTTCAAACTTCTCGCGGCAGCATGGAGCGGTGGCGTGATGCTAGGTCCTGAAGGTTGTGACGATACGGCCTACGCGGTCATAGCTCGAACCATCGCTGATACAGGTGATCTCCCTAGTATGCTAGACGAACGCACCACAAGCTTGCGTGCGATGCTCGCTGCGGGACTCGGCCTATCTGAGTTCCCGCCGTGTTTCAGCAGCCACGAAGTGCTGGCCCAGCTAATCTCACCCAACTCTGTTCCGGCCTTCTCTTACGATCTCGGTTTCCCTGAAGTATTTTATCCTTCGGGTGACTTGAACAACCGTTGTGGTTTTAACGCTGACCTCGGCAATCCGCCTTGGGAAGGTATAGACACCTCAAACAAGGAGTTTTTTGCTGCCTTCGACTTTTCGATTCTGGATTTGAAACTCGAAAAAGATATCAACGCTCTCATTAGCCGACTGATGGATAATCCTGAGATCGCGCAGCTTCGTTCAAGCTATGAAAAAGGAATCGAGGCAACTAAACGGGCCATTCGCCAACTCTACGTCAACGTAAACCAAGGGGCGCACGTTGCTTCCGCCGCAACCCCGGATTTATATCAGCTCTTTGTCGAGCGCGGCTGCGTCGCCCTGTCTTCAACAGGCTATCTTGGTCTAGTTCTGCCTTCCGCATTTCACTCGAACGAGGGCGCGGCGGGGATCCGAAGACTCTTGCTTCATCAAATGCGTTTGCAATCATGCTATTCGTTTGAGAATCGAAGAAAACTTTTTGAGATAGATTCTAGATTCAAATTTGCCCCGATTGTCGTGGAGGCCGGTGGTGCCACCGACGCGTTTCAATGCCGCTTCTACCTTCACGACGACGAGTGGTTGTATTCCCCTCAGCGCAAGATCGAGCAACTCACTTACACGCGCAACTTTGTGCAGAGCACGACAGGTGACAGCTTAAACTTTCTCGAACTGCGCAGCCAGGCGGACGTGCCTGTAGCTGAAGCTGCATACAGCCACGCCTCCGCAAATTTCGGAGAACTTCGAGGAAAATGGAATGTCCGCCCGACCGAAGAGCTTCACCTATCCAAAAACCGCTGGCGTCTCGTCCTCACTTCATCTCTACTTTCAAACACCTCCGATGATCCGCGACATCCGGAACATTTTGAGGCTATTATCGATCAGGGAGCGCTTCCATTCTACGAAGGCAAATCCATGCATCAGTATACTGACGCATGGGAGGATCGCCCGCAGTTTTGCGTTCCGTTTGCAAACATGGTAGGCAAGGAACGGCGTCTGGCCGCTTGCCGATATTTTCGACTTTCCTTCCGCACCATCGCATCCTCAACGAATGAACGCTCTGGTATTTTCGCTATCTTGCCACCAGGCTCGCTTTGCTCTAACAGCTTGCTTCCTGAAATCGAACCAGAGCAACGCGCCAACTGGAAGGCGCTGGTTCTTCTGGCTCTAGCGAATTCACATCCTTTTGACTGGCTACTGCGTCTCGCAGTTTCCGCAAATATCACATTCAATTTCCTTGACCCAGTGCCCGTTCCGAGGCTCGAACATCTGGTGCGTTTTCTTGCTCACTCATCACTGCGGCTGACATGCAACCATGCCCGGTACGCGCAGTTGTGGGAAGAACAGCTAGGCGAAGCCTGGATCGAAGCGCGTGCAGCACTCTCTTGGCCCGTGCTTGATAACGAAGATGACCGTTGGGCCGTTCGCGCCGCAATCGACGCTGTCTTGGCGCAAGCTTATGGACTGTCCCGTGACCATTACATCCACGTTCTTGGCTCATTTAGCCACGCCAGTCACATGGATACTCCGCGCCTTTGCCTCGCCGCCTTCGACGAACTACACTCCATCGGCTTGGAAGCATTCACGAAGAAGCACGATCCCTATTGGGACATTCCATTGAACGAGAATCTCCCGCAGCCGGTCATCGACCTGCCGATTCCGGAAGACAGCGTCGTCCGCGAAGATGCCACCGCATACGGTGGGGGGGACCTGTTTGGAGAGCAGCCATCACCCATCAAACCACGGGGCCGATCCAAGAAATAGACCTAACCCACATTCACTCTATGGCACACGAACTGAACCTTGAAGATGGCGAAGCCTCGATGATGTATGTCGGGCAAGTCCCTTGGCATGGCCTTGGCACGAAACTCGCAGTGCCGCCGAAGACCGCGGAAGAGGCCATCAAGGCGGCCCGCCTGGATTGGGAGGTTGGGTTGAAGCCGATCTTTGCCGGGAACCGTTCGGCGTTTTACACCATTCCCGAGCGTCAAGCCGTGGTTCGCCTCGACAAATGGGGAGAGGAAGAGTGCCCGATCTACGGATTGGTGGGCCCGGATTACAAGCCGCTCCAGAACCGTGAGGCATTTTCCTTCTTCGACCCGGTGGTCGAGGCCGGCGGCGTGGACTACGAGACGGCCGGATCTCTGGGCAAAGGCGAGCGGGTCTGGGTGCTCGCCAAGGTCAAAGGGCAGCAGAGTGAGTTCGCCATCAAAGGCAAGGATGTGGTGCAGAAGTATCTGCTGCTGTCGAACGGCCACGACGGGCGCACGGCGGTGCAGATCCGATTCACGCCCGTACGGGTCGTCTGCCAGAACACTCTTTCCTGGGCACTTGAGCGAGGCAAAGACCTCTTCAAAATCTACCACGATCCCCGCATGATGCGGCGCTTGGAGGACGCGCAAGAGCGGGTGAAGGAGATTCTCGGCTACTACGAACAGATCCAAAAGCAGTTCGAGCGGTTCGCCGAATTCCAGATGACCGACGACAGGCTTCCGCGATACATGCAGGGTGTGTTCCCCGAGCCCGTGCGCCGCAAGGGACAGACCGAGCGCGGTTTCGAGGAGGCTAAAGCCAAGGTGCACGAACTGCGGGCCGACGCATCCCACCTGTTCGAGGCAGGCAAGGGCAACGGAGAGCAAGGCATCCGAGGCACACTCTGGGCCGCCTACAACGGCGTGACCGAACTCGTCGATCACCACGGGCACTTCAAGAGCCCCTGGCAGAGAATGAACAGCATTTGCTTCGGCGAGGGCGAACGAATCAAGCACCGGGCGCTCGATCAAGCGGTCGCCATGATGGCGCAGAACTGACTCCATCCAATTTCTTCATGAGCACAAAAGCATCCGAAAAAATTTTCCACCCGACAGCCGAGAAGCTGAAGTTCCTTCTGGCCAGCATCCATGCCCGTGAAATGGCGCTGCCGGACTTCCAGCGAGATTTCGTCTGGGATCCAAGCTCGACGGAAGAACTGATTGAGAGCATCTGCCAAAGCTATCCCGCCGGAAGCCTCCTACGGATCAAGAACTCGAACCATTCGTTCTTCGCTCCCAGGGAAATCGCGGGTGCGCCTGGACTGAATGGCCATAAGCCCTCTTATCTGATCCTCGATGGTCAGCAGAGAATGACCTCTCTGTATCAAGCATTTTATGGGGTCGGAACTCATCGGTATTTCATCCAGATCGGTGGGCTCATCGACGACGGTGACTTGGAGGATTGCGTTTGGCATGTCCGAAAGAAGGACGCAGACAAGTGGTATTCAAAGCTTGAGCAGCAGGCCGAGGGACTCATTTTCCCATTCAGCCGGTTGTTCGGTGAGGATGAAGGTTTTGAGGAATGGATGGATGCGGTTCTGGAAATCCGTTCCGAGACAGGAGATGAGAGGAAGGAACTCAAAAAGATGATCCGGGACGTGAAAGCCCGTTTCATCCAGCCTGTTCTCGATTATGAATTCCCGATGGTGACGCTCGCCGAGAACACCAGTCCGGAGGCGGTTTGCACCATATTCGAGACACTGAACCGCACCGGCGTGAAGCTGTCGGTCTTCGATCTTCTGGCGGCGCGGTTCTGGCCAGAGGAAGTCCGACTTCGGGATCTCTGGCTGAAAGCTCTGGATGAGTATCCGATCATCGCAGACTTCAACACCGACCCCTACTACGTCCTCCAAGCCATTTCCCTGTTCACAGCCCAGGCGGCCCCGTCATGCAAGCGTGGTGACGTTCTGAAAATGCAGGTGTCCCAGATCCGAGACGGATGGGATCCCATCATCAAAGGTCTGGCGGAAGGCTATCGCATCCTGCGGGATGACTGTGGAGTGGTGTTGCCCCAGTGGTTGCCCTACGTCACTCTTATGGTTCCACTCGCCGCGATTTGCGCGCAATCCGGTCACATCAAAGGGCCTGCTTCCGCCGCCAACCGCGACAAAATCAAGCGCTGGTTCTGGTGCTCGGTCTTCGGACAGGCCTACGAGAACGCACCGAACAGCCAGGCGGCCAGGGATTTCATGGAAGTGAACCGATGGTTGGATGGAGGCGATCCACCTCAAGCTGTGGCGAAGTTTACTTTCGATTCGAAGACGCTCAGGCAGACAACGCCCCGGCAGCGCTCGATTTACCGTGGTGTGATCGCACTGATCCTTAGGAACGAGGCACGCGACTTCCACACAGGGAAGCGCATCACCGTCAACATGATCCTCGATGCAAAAATCGACGACCACCATGTGTTTCCACAGGGATACATTGCGGATTCGCTTCCCGATGTGACAAGCGTGCAGCGTGATTGCATTCTGAACCGCACACTGATCGACAAGGCGACCAATATCCGAATCGGGAAGCGAGCACCTTCCAAATACCTGCAAGAGATCAAGGAGGAACTGGGTGATAAGTTCGACGGATTGATCGCTTCTCATTTGTTGCCGAGCAGCGACGGATCTCCGCTAATGGCGGACAATTTTGAAGCATTCCTTGATGAGCGAGAAAGCCTGTTTTGGCAGAAAATCCAAGAGGTCACAACATGAGCCTGCACCCTATCACCGCACTCGATGCCGTCATCCATGAGTATCGCGACTACCTGAGGTCCGAATTCCGGGCCCGGGATCCGCAACTTCGCGCTGCCTTGGAAGCGGAACTTGACCGCCCACTCTTCCTCGCCCAAGAGCCATTCTATCAGGCGCATCGCCCGTTTCGCGCTGGCAACCGGTGGGACTCGTTGCCATTGGAGCCGACCTTGGCGCAGGCGATGGTCACCCGCACCGGGCAGGAGAACGCCTATCTGCATCAATCCGAGGCGATTGGTCATCTGCTGGGGTCGTCGGCCTCACCGTTGGTGGTCACCACTGGCACGGGTTCGGGGAAATCCGAGTGCTTCCTTCTGCCGGTGATCCAGAATGCCATCCAAGATGCGCGCCAGTTTCCACAGCGCTCCGGAGTCACGGCCATCGTGGTGTATCCGATGAACGCCCTGGCCAACGATCAGGAGCGCCGCATCAATTCACTGCTGGAAGAGGCTGGCTTCGCCGAACTCGTGGATGTCAAAAAGTATGACCGCGGGACGAGGCAACCTGAAAGGGACGCCATGCGGACGTCGCCGCCGCGCATCCTGCTGACCAACTACATGATGCTCGAATACCTGCTGGTTCGCCCGGCGGATCGGGACGCGATCTTTGCCAACCACCGATGCCGTTTCGTGGTGCTGGACGAGGTCCACACCTACCGGGGCATCCTGGGTAGCAACATCGCCCTGCTGATGCGACGCTTGCAGGCCCACCTTGGACGCGCAAGGCAGGACTGGAATAGCGACTTGACTGGTGAAGGGGCCCGCCTGCGCTTCCCGCGCCTGCTGCAAGTCGCCACGTCCGCGACGATCAAGTCCGTGAGCGATCCGGGATTGTCCGAGCAGGAGCGGCAACGGCAGCGGGATGAGGCGGTGCAGGATTTCTTCCACCGTCTCACGGGTGCCACCCAGGCGCAAATCCGGGTGGTGGGCGAAGTGCTGGAGGACATTCACATTCCGGCAGGGGCCCGGTTTTCCTCCAGCCCGCCAACACTGGCTGATGTCGATCCCCGTGACCTTGCTGCCGTGGAGCGGGCCCTGTGTGCATCGGCAGGCGTGAGTCCTACCGGGGATTTGGCAGCGGCGGCTGAGAGCTGCCGGCTTCTTTGGATGCTCAATCAGTGGCTGGTCCGTGCCCCGATGCCTGTTTCAGCCATCGTCGCCCGTGTGCGTGAAGAAATCCCCGAGCGGCGCGACACTCCGGTGGAGCAAGTTCGTGTCGAAGTTGAGGCGATTCTAGTGGCGGGCGCTGCGCTGCCTGAGCACACACCCGGTTCCCTGAGACTGCGGGCCCACCGGATGATCCGTGGCGGCTGGAGATTCGTCCGGTGCGTGGACCCGGCATGCGGACGGATCTACCCGATGGGAGAGCCGGACTGCCAGTGCGGCAAGAAGACTGCACCATTGTTCCTCTGCCGCAGTTGTGGCGCCGACTATCTGAGGCTCTCTGGCGATCCCGATGCCGGTCAGATGCGGCCTTACGACGAGCACACGGAAGGTCAGGAGTGGATGCTTTATGATCCCTCTCGCCACGAGGAGGCGATTCCGGGCGATGACGAGGAGGAATTGGCGGAGGACGAAGCGCCAGCCAGGGCCAGGCGCGGAAGAAATCCAAGGGTCGAACAGGTTCGCGGGCGACCGGTGCAATCGGGCTCCTTCGATCCGGCAACGGTCATGTTCAGCTCTGATCCGGGAACTTATCATACGAACGTCCGCCTGGTGAACGGACGCTCCCGATGCCTTTGCTGCGGCGGAACTGCGGGAACGAGAAACGTAATCACGCCCGTCGCGCTCGGCACGTCTGCAGCCGTCAAAGTGCTCGGAGAAGGACTCGTCGAGGCGCTGCACGAGGCGAACCAAGACCGAGAGAATCACGATGGCAAAGAGCGGCTCTTGATATTCAGCGACAGCCGTCAGGATGCCGCCCACCAGGCCCGGTTCATGATCTTTGCTAGCCGATTCGACCGCATGCGGCGGAGGCTGGTGAGCATCCTGCGAAATCCTGATGTCATCCAAGATCACGGGCCATCTCTCACGATCCAACGGATCGTGGAATTCCTGGGGGCAGAGGGGGTCAGTCGAGGAGACAATCCGCACGCACCGAGTGATCCTTCCCGCCGGTTGTCTGACGAAGATCGCCGTCGCATCCGGGCATGGGAGGAGGCTCCGCTACTGGACGAGATTTCAGTGACCCCCTTCTTCCGAGGAACACTGATCAACCTTGGATTCCTGTCCGTCGCATACGAAGGGCTCGACGAAGAGATTACCGAACGCGGTGCAGCTTTGGCTCAACGCTTGGGAGTCACTCCGGATCAACTGAAGCACCTGTGCCGATGCCTTCTGGACGAGATCCGGGTCCGCAGCATGCTCTCCAGGGAAATGATGCGTTACCATCCACGTAACGCCCAATGTCCCGATTACATCAATGCAGCGGATTGGGAGCGAAAGGTTGCCCAGCCAAAGGGCTTGCCAGTTTCAGGCGCCCCTCCGCGGCCGGTCCCTTATGCGGACAACGCGGGGGTTCCATCCGGTATCACCGTCAGAAATCTATGGCGCGGAGAAGGCGGCAGGGGCAGGGCTCCAAATTTCCAGCTTCTTGTCGAACGATTGCTGGAACGAATGGGCGGCATTCAACCAATGCGGGAGCAGGCTCAAGCGATACTCGATTTTCTTTTGGATGCGAACTTGCTCGTGGTCTCGCGTGTTCACGGCCTTCGCGATGCAACGCAAGCCGCCCAGTTGAATGCGGACACCGTTCGGCTTTGGATTCCCTCTGAAGCGGAGCGCTACAAGTGCAATGTCTGCTCTTGGCCCTTGGCGGGAGCGGAACAGGGTGCTCCTTGCCCTCGCTGCCACGGCACAGCTTCCCGCTGGACCGACGCGGATGTCTTCGCACACCGCACCATACGGCGTTTGATGGAGGCGCAAGACCTTCCCCTTGTGGCGGAAGAGCATACCGCACAAATCACCACCGAACGCCGCGTGATCCTTGAGAACGACTTCAAGGGGCCTCCCGCACAGTCGCCGCTGAACGTCTTGGCGTGCTCGCCCACGATGGAGATGGGAATTGATGTCGGAGGATTGGATGCGGTGGTTCTCCGCAATGTTCCGCCGCGTCCGGATAACTACGCCCAGCGTGGCGGACGTGCAGGTCGGCGCACGCGGATCGGTTTGGTCGTCGGCTACGCCCGCAGCGCACCCCACGACCAGTATTTCTACGATCACCCGGAGGAAATGATCTCCGGGGAGATCCCCACGCCTGCCATTTCCCTTGGAAACCGCGACGTGATCCTCAGGCATCTTGCCGCAATCGCGTTTGGTGCGGCGGAACCCGGATTGGCAGGCCGGATGGTCGAGTATGTAAGTGCGGAGGGAGTCATCAATGAAGAGGCCGTCCGTCAACTGACTGATGCGGTTCATTCCCAGATCGGCTACGCTCTCGAACTGGCTCGGGACGCATGGGGGCATGAGATTCTATCGGCATGCGGTCTGGCCGAGGACGCTCTACGCACGCATCTGGAACAGCTCCCAGCGCAAGTCCAGAGAGTCATGGAGGCAACCGCACGTCAGGTGCTCGATCTCAGGCAGCCATTGGAAGCCTACGCGGCCAATGTCGTCGGCCGTCAACAGGGAACCCGAGCTGCGGATCTCGTGGCACGGCTTCTTGGCATTCCAACTGGTGCCCGAAATGCTTCCGGCGATGCCAGTGACTCATCTGCGGGTTATCCGCTTCGAAGATTCGCCGAATTCGGGGTGCTGCCGGGCTACGAGTTTCCAGCGGAACCAGCCACTCTCCGCCTGGTGGGAGATCCGAGTGAGGAAACACCGGTGAACGCGGCACGCCGTTTCGGCATCTACCAGTTCATGCCCGATGCGCCGGTCTATGCACGGTCGAAGAGGTGGAAGGTTGCGGGCCTCGATATGAGTTCGCCGTGGAATCCGCGTGTCGATGTGCCCTGGTCCTACCGCATTTGCGGCAGGTGTAACCTTCATTTCTCCAACGAACATCCACTGTGCCCTCGCTGTCGAGCGGATGAACCTGGCATGGCCTACCCAGGCTTCGAGTTCGGGGGCTTCCTCGCATTCAGAAACGAGGCACCGATCCTCGACGAAGAGGACAGGATAGCTGCCAAGAATCTCGTGGAGTTCTTCCCGCAATGGAATGGTGAAGTCTTCGCAAGGTGGGCCGTCGGGCCCGGTTGGGAACTTCGATTGACCAGAAACGAGGAGGTGCGTTGGCTGAATGAAAATGTCGAACCGACTCCTGCGGAGATTCAGCGCGGCGGCTTGCTCCACGACGATGCCAAGGGATTCAACCTCTGTCCAACTTGCGGACGCATTTTGACGCCGCAAGACCCACCTCGGGCAGGCCGCGGACGCCAACAACCGAGGAATGCGAGGGCAGGTCAAGACCCCTTCGGTCACGCGAATCAATGCCCCCGAGCCGGCCAACCACCGGTGCCCTCGGCCATCGCCACGGCGATCCGTGCCGAAATCCTCCGATTGGTCGTTATCCTGCCCGAGAATCTGGAGCAGGAACCTCTGGAAGAGTGGGCCCACTCGATGGGGGCGGCCCTGCGCATGGGCATTCGCCAGCACTTCGTGATGGACGGCTCGGAAATCGAGTTCGAGCCCGAAGGACCCTGGCAGGAAAGAGGCGATGCAGGGGCCTTCAAAAGGATGGCTCTTACCTTTGTCGATCCGAGCATCGGCGGCAGCGGCTACATCCCGAGGATCGCCAGGGACTTCCATCTGGTGGCAGCAAGGGCGATCCGGCACCTGGACCACTCAAATTGCGAAACCGCGTGCTACCGATGCCTCAAATCCTATCAGAATCAGCGGTTCCACGAGAAGCTGCGCTGGCCTGTCATCATGGCTGACCTTGAAGGACTGGCCGAAACTCCACCGCAGCCGCTACCACTGCAACCGGGCGATACCGATGATCCCGGCCCCTGGATCGCCGCATACGCTGCGGGGGTTGGCTCACCGTTGGAGCATCGCTTCCTGCGTCTCTTCAACGAGCACGGCTTCCACCCAGGCACCCAGGTGCCGGTGGCTCCCAATAACGGTGACCGGCCGATCTCCATCGCGGACTTCGCGGTCCCCGAGCGGCGCTTGGCCATCTACATCGACGGTGCGGCCTTCCACGTCGGCCCTCGCCTCCGCAGGGACCGTGTGATCCGGACACGGTTGAGGGATGCAGGATGGACTGTTGTCGAACTCCGAAGCAACGATTTGCAAAGAGGGCGGTCGCTGGTGGTGGAACTAAGCAGCTCGTAACAGGCATCTTCGCTAACCCTGACACAATAGCACGTATGAGTTCGGATGATGGCTCTCGATTTAAATTAAGTGCGGACGATCTTCGCAATTACAATTGGCAGGATCTGCTTGCCGCCCATCCAGACAAGCAATGCCGGACATACTATCAAGTATTTGGCAGGGCGTCCGCTCGCTACCGTGAGTCTGGCGACCATCTTGGCGAACGAGTATTTGCGTTCTTGAACGTGATCGCCTCCTTTTCAACCAATTTTGATTCGGAAGATCACCCTTATCGGCCAGTGCTTCGGGAATCAGATGGAAGACGTTCTTTGATGCCAGACGACCTGACGGATCCCGACCTCGATGTTCTTCAATCTATCGTAAATGACATTGATGATCCCGAGTTCCGGGCCCGGGTCGCTGACATTATATGGGTCTGCCCAGGGGTGTCCGGCTAACGAGCTTTGGTGATTTTGCCATCGATTCATGATGAGCAACTTACAACGAGCAATCGATGTGACGGATTTGAATTCGCGGCGGGCGTTTTGCACGCTTTTCGCGCATGAATGCCGGCCGATTCGTCCTGTCCCAGGTTCTCGATCTCGTCCATCGCCAGACGCTCGACCGTCTGGTGCGGCGTTACAATGCCGACTCGAGGGTCCGGCATTTCGGGTGTCGACAGCAGTTCATCTGCATGGCCTTCGCTCAGTTGACTTGGCGCGACGGGTTGAGGGATATCGTCACCTGCCTCAATGCAAAGCCCTCGGCACTCCACCACTTGGGGTTCCGCGGTCCGGTTGCCAGATCCACCCTGGCGGATGCCAACGAACAGCGGGACTGGCGGATCTGGGAGGATCTCGCCAAAGGCCTGATCCGCAAAGCACGGGTTCTGTATGCAGGGGAAGATCTTGGCGTCGAGCTGGACAATACCGTCTACGCACTCGATTCCAGCACGATCGATCTCTCTTTGACCCTCTTTCCTTGGGCCGACTTCCGTCGAACCAAGTCCGGGATCAAGCTGCACACCCAGATCGATCTGCGTGGGCCGATTCCGACCTGCATCCATATCACAGATGCCCGCCAGCACGACGTGGCGTGGCTCGACACGCTGTGCTTCGAGCCCGGTTCGTTCTACGTGATGGACCGTGGCTACATGGATTTCTCTCGCCTGAACACGATCGCAACCGCTGGCGGGTTCTTCGTCACTCGGGCCAAGAGCAATCTGCGCTTCACCAGGCAGCGATCGCTGCCCATCGAGCGCCTCACCGGCCTGCGCAGCGATCATGTGGGCAAGCCTACTCTCAAGAAGGCGCGCCAAGCCTATCCGGGACTGCTCCGCAAGATTCGCTACTACGATTCCGACACTCGCCGCGAACTCGTCTTTCTCACCAACAACCTGGACATCCCGGCACTGAGTGTCGCCAAGCTCTACCGGCTGCGGTGGCGGATCGAACTGTTCTTCCGCTGGATCAAGCAACATCTCCGAATCAAACACTACTACGGCACCAGTCCCAACGCGGTGAAGACCCAGATATGGATTGCCGTGGCCGTCTACCTCATGGTCGCGATCCTTCACAAGCAGCTCCGCCTGCCCGGGGCTCTTAACAGAACTTTGCAGATTCTCAGCGTGCATCCCTTTGAGAAAGTCGCTCTAAATCAACTACTTACAGAAACCGATTTCAGAACTATGGGTGAGCAGGATCACAACCAATTGATGTTGTGGGACTTATAACCGGACGCCCGTGGGGTCTGCCGTAAGGATTTCCGAGCCGCACAACTCGCGGTTGGAGCGTTCATTGAATCAGCGGAAAGGCTTAAGACCGGCGATCTGTGGCCTCCTTATGTCGAGAGGCTTGATCGGGCGGCAACAATTGCGGCTAGAAAAGGATTCGAGAAACAACGCGAAGAGGTGGTTCGTTCTGTTGAGAGTGCGATACTTGAATTTGAACAGGATCCAAAATCAGGGCTGCTATGTGGCCGTCTGATGAGTATTCTACTTCGACTCGATACGGGAGACATCACTCGATACATCGAGCTTTCAGAAAGATTGGCAAGGCAATTCGCGACGGATGACGAGTGGAACTTCGCCGAGAGTTATTGGAACATCGCCGAAGCGTGGCATCGAAAGAACAAGGATGAAGTGGCTCTTCATCGGTCGATGCTGGAGGCGGCTGAGTGTATTGTAGCGCGAGGTGAAGCCTGTCTTAAGGATCCGCCACAGTTCAGTTCTGCTGCACACTGGATGGGTAAAGGACTGGAGGCGTTGCGGCGAGCCCGAGCCAGCCATGATCGAATAAAGGAGATCCATAGGAGGCTGCTTGATCTGCAGAAGCAAGCACTAGGGGACCTGAAACCACTGGGCTTTGATCCAGAGGAAGTGCCCGGCTTCCAGGAGAATCGGGTGCAAGTTCAACAAGAGGCTGTCGCTCACGTTCATGGACTCGATTTCGAGAAAGCGATTCTGCGATTTGCATACATCGGCAATCCAACCGACTTCGAGAAGATAAAGGAGGACGACGAGAAGAATTCGGCCAATCTGATCTGGGATAAGCTGTTCGGTGCGAACCAGCTTGATCGCGATGGGAAAATTGCCGACATCATGCCGCCAAGCGGATTTGGCGACGAGGATCCTAACGAATCATCGAGACGAAAGAGATTGGTTCAGCAGGCAAGCCAGATACTCTGGCCTCTCGCCGTTGATTGGCGAATCGAACCCGCACGGAAGACTATCGCAGCGGAGCATCCAATCAGACTTCGGGATCTCGCATTTCTGGTCAGTAACAACCCCTTCATCCGAGAAGGGCATGAAGGCATTTACTTACGTGGAATTCAGGCTGGTTTCTTTGGGGACTGGCTCGTCGCCATGCATCTGCTGATTCCTCAGATAGAAGAATCTGTGAGACATGTGCTGAGACAACATGGGCATGTGACTTCCACCCTGAAATCGGGGGTGCAGATGGAAAAAGACATCAATGATCTCTTGTGGGATGAAGCCACCGAGAGAATCTTCGGGAAAGACATTCTATTTGATCTTCGGGGCATCCTTATCGAGCGCTTCGGAGCGAATTTGCGGAACGAATCCGCCCACGGCCTCATGCATGAGGCTGCCTTTTACCGAGCCGAGTCCATCTACCTCTGGTGGCTGGTCATCCGCATGTGTTGGATCGGATTCCGAGCGGCAGAAATGCCGGACGATCTTCAGGAATGACCGAAGTGCCGCCAAGGTGTGGTGACTTTGCGAGCGAGAATGATCTTGATCGGAGTCGCCGATCTGGCAGACGTGTGACGGATGGACAGGTCCCACCAGAAACCGCTCAGCCCCGGTCCGAATCTCGGCACCGGACGGGTTGCCGGTCTGGCCAGGGCCTCCGCCATCCGCGACAGGATGCCGCGATTCCATGAGGATTCCAGAAATCCGAGGGTGTCGCCGGACATCGCCATGCACCACACACGAGAGCCACAAATGAACCAACGCCCATGAAATCACAGGAAAGCACGCCATGGGGCGGAGACCCTACCCCTCCGCCAGTTGATACTCAACGAGTTACGACGGAATTTGGCAGAGTCAGACACAGACTCAGACATCGCTCGGTTTCCATCGAGGTCCACCTCGCCTCCGGCTTACGCCCGAAAAAGTAGCCACCGTGCGTCGCTGTGGCTTCGCAAGCCTGCGCCACCGATGCCCCATTTGCGTGATCTGTGTTGTTGGTTGGTATTCAGCGGATTGCACCAGCAAATGACCGCAGATTGGGGCAATTTTCAAGATCGGATTTTTCGGCTCGGGCAGTCCACGGCATGTTCCGGCAAGTTGATTGTCAGATCCTGTCAGATGCCGATGACTCGCCACGACAAGAAATCCGCATCGCCTCCGAAATGCAGCGCGCCAGTTTGCGGACCGTTGAATCGGCGAGTTTCGGCAAAACGCTGAGATTCGGCTGCAATCCTCCTATCCATGTCCGATTCTGCGTGCGCTGAGCGACCCCGGCGCCAAGTCACCGGTCTTGACTGGCGACATGCCGAAGGATTCGATCCGCAGCCGATGAAAATGCGAACGGGGCCCGTGTTCGGGCCGCTTCTTGTTCTCGCGATCTTGGCTGCTCAGGTGTTTGCCGAGGATGGAGCCGCGAGTGACTCCGGCGAGGTGGAGACTGTGAGGGTGATCGGGAACCTGTCCGATGGGACGCCCCCGCCGCCGGCCCCGCCCCGGGAACTGCCGGAACTCACCGTGCTTGACACCTTCGTGCATCCAAAGGGCGAACGCTCGCTGATCATCCAGAAGGTCCTGCCGCCCGACCTGCCGGAGCCGCCGCAGCCACCGCCCGCACCGGATCTCAGTGAAGAGGAGCTTCAGGCTCTGTTCGCCCAGGCCCGCGAGAGGATCATCGAGACCCGCTTCGCATTCGTGTCGGCCACCGTTTACGACCACGAGAAGACCTTGGTGCGCTGGTGGATTCCCGCCGACCGCGAACGGAATCTCGAACCCCGGAACTTCGAAGCGTGGTCAAACATCGACTTCCTGCATCTCACCGGCTTCGGCTCCTTCGAGTACGAGGGAATCACATACTCGCTTCTCATGGCGGCCGGCGCCATCGACACCGAGGCATGGCGGGAACGGATGGCAAGCAGCGGCAGAGAGCTTGAACTGCCTGAGAGCCCGGAACTGCCCGCCGACCGGCCGACCTACGTTGTGACCGAAGGAGACGCTACCGACGCGGAGGGCACGGCGATCATGGACGGCCTTCACGCGCTCTATGCGAAGGAGAAAGACCGCCTTGTCGCCGCCTATGAAGGCCGCGAGCGGGCGCGCAACGAACGCGAAGCCTCGCTGCTGGCGCACCCGCCGCAGCCGAAGGACACGGTGCTGCGCTACTCGTTCAGCACCCGGCCGCTGCCGCAGGCCAACAAGGAAGGGGGTGCGAAGTGAAGCGCGTCCGATTCCATGCCGCCGTTGCGGCGCTGATGCCGGCACTCCTCTCGTATCCTGCCCGCGCGGCGGACTTCACCATTGAGGCCAAGGACGTCGCCGGCACTACCGAGCAGTACGTGGAGGTGACCTGGCCTGCGGAGGGCAACTGGCTCTACTTCGCCCAGGCGTCCGAGACGATCGAAGAGGGGTCCTGGCAGTACCTCCCGGAAGCGATCGTTGGCGCCCCCGACACACTGGGGGTTCTGACGTTCTTCCCGGAGCGCCCGGAGGAACCGGATACCAGGTTTCTCCGCGTCATCCGCACGGAGGATCTCGGCGGGGATGGCATGTCGCAGGACAACGACTACGACGACTTGCCCAACGCCGAGGAATTCGCCAACCTGACCGATCCGCTCAATCGCGACACGGACGGCGACGGACTGCTCGACGGCTTCGAGGTCAACAACGGGCTCGACCCGCTTGACGCCACCGGTCCGAACGGAGCGGCCGGCGACCCGGACGAGGACGACTGGACCAACTTGCAGGAACAGGACGCCGGCACCCACCCGAAGAACTGGGATACCGACGGGGACGGCCGTGCGGACAGCGAAGATCCTACTCCGACTGTCAACGACGCCATCGCCGACCCGGACGGATCGAACCTTGCCATCGATTCCGGGCTCTTCGCTCGTTGGGACTTCGAGACTCTAGATCAGTACGGAAGCTTGGCATCGACTCCGCCGAGTACCGGGGCCTTTGAGATCGCGAACACGGCTGCAACCTGGGACGGGGTGGCAAATTGGCTCGGCGAACTGACCGGCATTCCGTCCCGGGCCGTGCATTTCCGCCCGCCCACCCTTGCCACCGAGTCCTTCCCAAGTGCGTTTGCCAAGCTTCCTGCCACCGTGTTCTCCGGCAAGAACACCCAGACGTGGTCCATGTGGCTTCAATTCCCCAAGAATGGCCTGGCGGGATTGGTAAAGAAGCGGACTCTTTTCGCTATGGGGAAATTCGAGGGCGCTGTCGATGCCACTCAGAATCCCCACATCCACTGTTACCTCGACCCCGGCGCGACGACTGCGCGGAGTGACGACCGATTGAAGATCGACACCTACTGGCTTCCCAACGACGGCTACACCCAGCGCAACCTTGCATCATGGTCAGTCCCGGCAGATTTTGACGACGGCGAATGGCACCATGTTGCAATTGCGTTTGGCGGCGGCGACTACCAGTTTCACTTCGACGCACAACAAGCCGGGGTCGCCTCATCGAACCCGGTCAACATCAACCTGTCCGGCGGTACTCCCTGGTGCTACGTAGGCAAGTTCCGCGCCTCGCCACCGTTTGCAGAGTTCCAGTCTCTCGGCGCTCGCCTCGACCGGCTGAGGATCTACAACTGCTTCCTGAGCACGACGGCTGGAAACCACGAAATCGAGAAGATTCACCGGCAGGACATCGACCGCGACGGACTCTATGATCACACCGAGAGCCACGTACGTCGGTGGCGTGACTTCAACGGCGACGGCCTTCGCCAGATCAGCGAGACGGTGTTCATGATCGATCCTTTCCATTATGACGAGGTCGGAACCGACCATGACGATGACGAGATTCCGTCCCACACCGAACAGACCGCCGGGTTGAAGGCGTGGTACTTCGACAGTGACGGTGATCGGCTGCCCGATGGCTGGGAGGATCGCTACGACGGTCTCGACCCCAACAATCCCGACAGCGATGGTGATGGAATTCCCGATGCGCAGGACGACTCGGACGGCGACGGTGTGACCAACCTCAACGAGTTGATTTATCAGACCGATCCGACAGCGACTGACTCGGATGGCGATCAGGTTGGCGATGCCACGGAAATCGCGCAGGGTTCGATGCCGGCAGATGGCGCGGACGAAGGCCAGGCTCCAGACTCCGACCAGGTGCTAAGCCTTGAACTCCATGTCGGAGACCCATCCACCAGTTCCTCCGAACGCTGGATCATGGAGGTGTTTTCGATGCGCACCGGACAGCGCATCCTCAGTCACCAGGCTCAAAGCTTCGGGGCAGTGTCCGCCGAGACCTATCAGCAGTTCCGGCGTGGCGAGGCTTACCTGCTGAAGCTGCGTCATGCGGGCACCGACCCGGACAAACTCGCCGCGGACGAGGCCGGATTCTATCCCGACTACGACTGGCGGATGGCAGTCGTGCCGAAGGGGACCGACAATGGCAAGTCTCTGGGAGAGATCTTCCCGGTAATCCTCGACCCGTGGAATCAGGAGACCCTGCGAGTGGTCCCGCCAAGCGCCCTGAATGACGTCAATGTGCGATTGCTCACCGCCCCAACCAGCCACATCGGACCGTTCGACGGAAAGGCCAGCAAGGACGACCTCTATCAGACTAGTGTCCGTGAGCGAGGCGTGCTGCTCGCCCCGGTGCAGATCGCGGTGGACGCGGATGGAGACGGTACGGTCGAATGGACTGGGGAAGAAGATTCCACGAGTCAGGAGAAGCCCTACCGATTCTGGCTGAACAACGATGCCGACACGGGCAGCGACTCCGAGGCAAGGGATTTGGCGCCTCCGGGCAGCGGAGAAGAAGACGAAGACGAACTTGCCGACGAGTTTGACTACCAAAGTGAAGCTCTCGGAGGCATGCGGGATCTCGAAGACCAGGCCCCACTTGAGATTCGGGTTCCAGGGTTGGTCGCCCCGCTCAAGCTGGAGTATGCGGGTGGAACAGTGGATCGTCATCTGAAAGCTCGACTCGTCTTCAGGAACAAGACTGGGACTCCCGCAATCAATTTCCGTCCGCACAAGGGCACCAAGGGGGACAACCTGCTCGACTATCTCGAAAATCTGGACGCTGCCACTCAAATGAGCACGGTAGTCACTCATGGCTCAGTGGGCGCCGGTCAGGACGCCTTCTTCTACTACACCCTTTGGACCAACTGGGGTTACAATGCACCGGACGAGCAGGACCCCACCCTACGTCTGCTCTTCGAGGGAGCAACGGAAGGGAGCGGTGAGCTTGTGCTGGAGTTTGTCCAGGACGGGGAAGTGGTCGCCACGGCCGGCACCTGCTGGATCAATCTCCAAGACATCCGCACCATGTACGAGATCTACGGCACGGGTGGGACCAATGGGGAGGAGGACTACCAGGTCATCAATGGATATTTGCCGAATACCGATAACTACGATGTGCCCAGCCCGTCCGCCTATGACTTCGTAGCCCGCTGGGCGGACTCGGGCCAATATCCGCCCCCCGACGCCAACACGCCGGAGGAGGAAAAAGACTACCTATTATTCGTCCATGGCTGGCGAATGAAGCCGTGGGAAAAGCGTTGTTTTGCCGACACGGCGTTCAAGCGCCTCTGGTGGCGCGGTTTCCGCGGACGATTCGGCATGTTCCAATGGCCGACCGAGTGGACGAGTCGACCGGCCGGCACCGCACTTTGGGACCGGCAGAACTACAACCGTTCGGATCGCAAGGCGCTACTAAGTGCGGCAGCCCTGCGGAGCTTGCTGCACACCCTCAACGACACCTACCCGGGCCGAGTGCGGCTATTCGCCCACTCGATGGGCGGCGTGGTCGTCAGCGAGGCGCTGCGCCTTGAGAGCTTGCAGGCTCAGCCAGCGACCCTGCTGCATAGCAGCATCCTCATGCAGTCCGCATCGGTAGCGGGGGCCTATGATGCTGCCGGACCTGAGACGCTCACTGAAGCCTATGTTCAGACGAAGGAGGCTCTCCAACCATGGTTGGACGAAATCGCGTTGACTCTCGGTAGTCCGGATGCGCGTATCCCTAACGTATGGGCATCCTATCCTAGCACCGGTCAGCCGCTGTTTGCTAGTATCGGAACAGCCTCAGACAATATCCAGAACTTCCACAATTTTGAAGACGACGCATTGGCGTGGTGGCTGATCAATCAGATCTATAAACCTCAATCCCACCGAGATCGCGACAATTACCAGACCATCACTGAATTGAACACCGGAGTACCTCCATCTTACCGCTGGGCACGGGGACCAGTGGAATACGACAATCCGCCCTACGGCATGACGATCTCCGATGATCCGGTGACGAACAACCCTTTCCGTTTTGTCACAGTAGGGCAGCGGACGGGCCGTTTCCTCATCTTTCCGGACGATGCCTACGAGATCCTTTCCTTTGCCGCCGAGTCGAAGACCACTCCGCTCGGAGCGTCGGTCGGAAATGGCCACTCGACGGCGGGCCCAATCGGGGGAAATGTCGACCTGTATAATGGCACATTCACGAACCCACTTACTTTCAAAGAGGAAGATCACTCCGGCCAGTTCCGCGCCACGAACATGATGCGCTGGGAAATCTGGCGGGAGCTGTTGTCGCAGTCTCAGATTATCACAAGGCGGCCGACCAATGAATAGAAAGCAACTGATTCGGCTGACCCTCCCAGTCGCCCTTCTGGGAGTGACGCTCTACTGGTTTTGGCCCCGAGACAAGGAGCCTGGCCAAACGCCCGATGCCAGTGGGGATCCACCCACGGGTGCTGGGGGAGGCGGACTCCCATGGACCCAGCGATTGCCGGACTTGAGGGATCTTCCCAGGCCTGATGATGTCAGTGAGGAGGACTGGAAAACTTTCCTTCGCAACCGGGCCATCGCGGAGGCAAGCAACCAGCGCGTTCTGTTTTACGGGAAGGTGGTAGACCAGAATGGCGATCCGGTGGTGGGGGCGGAATTGCGTGCGACAGTTGTTTCCCGTACTGGGGTGGGTACCGCGCTGGTCACTGGTGAGGATCAATCCAAGAAGGCACTCGACGCCGTAACGGACGAGAGCGGTCGTTTCATGTTGGACGGAGGCACGGGATTTGGTCTGCTGCTCGATAAGATTGAGAAGCCGGGTTACGTCCTGAAGCCATATACAAAGAGTCAGTTCATGTACGGGCAGCTCTTGCGGGATCCAACCAGCTCCCGGTTCCATCATCCCGATCGGGCGAAGCCCGTGGTTTTTCGGATGTGGAAGCTGGGGAAGCTGGAACCGCTGCACGTTTGGCGAGCCGTGTCGATTTACGCAGGTCGGAAAGGAAGAATGCAGGATCACTTTTTCAGTCTGGAAACCATGAAAGCGACAACAGAGGAACCTCCCGTATGGGACGTGTTCGTCGATGGCGAGCGGCGGGAAGATGGGAGTTGGTGGGCCCAGATGAGTGTTTTCGAGGGGGGGCTGCAGATTGTCGACGAGGATGGCTTTCTCTTCGAGGCGCCTCAAGAGGGATACGAGTCGAAGCTGAGATTCGAGGGCGAGAGTGACCGTGATGTCAAGGGACCGTTTTCCGTTTACTTGACGTCCCGGGGCGGCTCGATCCACGCTTCGTTCTTGATGAAGCTATCTCCATGGACTGCTGGAGGGGTGCATTTCGATCTCAAGGATGTTCGGGTAAACCCCCACGGTTCCCGAAACCTGCAATTCGATGGCACGAACAAGATTCCGCCCGGCTTCCGCTAGCCTCCGAACGGGCCAGCGGTCACGGTGCGTTGCGATCCGCAGCAACCGCGTCATGGCCTTTGCGGAACACCAGCTTGCGCACATTGAGGCCGCTATGGCGGACTTCCTCTTGCGACGCCGACCGCTCAAGCACCTGAGGAGCAAGGTGGACTTGGCTTACCGCATCGAGGAGCAAAGCGTGGTGATCTACGAGGTCCGGCCGTGGTGGCGGGATGCGCGCCGGAAGATTGAGGGTCCGGTGGCCAAAGCAACCTATGTGAAGGACTCCAACCGGTGGATGATCTACTGGCATCGCGGCGACCTGCGGTGGCATCGCTACGACCCGCACCCGGAAGCGGTCGTGTTCGATGAGTTTCTCGCGGTGGTTGACGAGGACGCGAATGGTTGCTTTTGGGGCTGAGCGCCGCGGGGCTGCCGGACATCGAGTCGGATTTCCGGGACGGCGGCCACGGCGGCATCAATCGCCCGCCATGCTTCGTCGAGGTGGGCAAGCCGGACCTTCCAGGTCGTAGCGCCAGGCGGCACACTGCGGCATCGCTTCAACTCAGCCAGATGCCGCATGGCGAACGGGAAGGACGAAGCGGCATTGCGTCCGCCGGCAGCTTCGGTGACGATACGCGATGCCACGTCGACTGCCCTGCGTTGGTGAAGCACGGCTTCGGCGAGCGCCTGCTGCAGTTCCCGTTCCAGTTCGACCCGGCGCAACCGGAGCCGCAGCGGGTGCGCGCCGGCTGCCTGTTCCTCCCGAAGCCATCGCGCGTCGACGCTGTTGTCGCAGGAGGCAATCAGTCCGGGGAGTTCATCCGCCCGGAGGATGGCGATGCCGAGGCATTCGATCTGGCCATGCAGCGCAGTGGCACGGTCCAGAGCTCGGCGGAACGCCTCGATGCAGGTGTCGGTGGCGGCGTCCATGGCGGCTCAGCGCTTGGAGTAGACCTTGCGGAATGCGTCGCAGGCGGCGACCACGCGCCTGTCCTCGGCAACGATTTCGGCGTGAGCGGTGAGTGCCTTATCCAGCCACGCCAAGGCGGTCCGGAAGGCCTCGACCTGCTTGCCGAGGGACTGATCGGAGAGGGTTGCCGCCCGCCATGCCTCATAGACGGTGTCCTCCTGGAGCTTCGCGAGCGCATGCGGCCGGATGGCCTCGACCACGACGGGATTTGCCTGCTCGACCTTCCGCTTCTCGGGATCAAGTTGCACGGCACGGAGCAGGTCGCGGAAAGCTGCCAGTGCCTCCTTGGGCGCAGCTTCGATGATGCGGTTGACCTCGCCATGGGCGGCGTGGAACGCCTCGTCGGTCCGTGCAAGCACGGCGGCGAGCTCGGCTTGAAGTCGCGGCTCGCGGACCTGCTTGATGATGACGGTTTCCTCGGCCCGAGTCAGGTCGCCCAGGTGCTTGCGGGCTTCCGCCTCGTCGCCGCATTCGGCCATCCGTGCACGAATGGCGTCACGGTCGCTGATCGCGGTGTCGAGGGTGGAGATTTCGGAGCGGAGCGCACCGGCCTGCTGGACGAGGGCGCGAAACGAGTCGAGCTTGGGAGTGGGTTGGTTACTCATCACCAACCCTGGCGGTGTCAACGATTCGTCGGAATTTCGACCGTCGCCGGCGGCGACTATCCCTCTGACGGCGTCAGCGGGTCCGGTGAGGCGTCGCCCTGCCCGTCACGGGTCCGGACAGGGCGAGCGCCATTGATGCCCGTGAGAGCCGCCGCGACGGCCACCGCCCCCTTTCGGTAAACGGTGACCGCCAGCAATTCGCCATCCACGGACACCGCCCAGTATCGGCTCGGGTAGCCGTCCGGCTTGCGGTAGCGGGTGACCTCGATCCTCACTTGTTCCAGCCTTCGCGGCGGGCGCGGGTTTTGACCGAGTTGGGCGACAGGCCGAACTTCTCAGCCGTCTGCTTGATGCTGCGGCACTCCTGCCAGTGCGCCCGGACTTGCTGCCAGAGGTCGTCCCCGAGGCCGGGATTGCCGACCTTGCCGTCGCTGGCCACCTGGGCGGGCATGGGCTTCGACTTCCGGGCGGGCTTCGGCGCGGGCTCAGGGGTGGCCTCGTCGGTGGCGGGCGGCGAGGGTGGCGGCACGGCGACGGGCGCGTCTCCGCCGCCGAGGATCTCGGCAACGATTTCGCGGATCAGCGGGACCGGGATTTCCGTGATGGTGAAGACCAGTCCGCAGAGGCTCTTGCGGCCGACCTGCTCCTTGAGGAACTTCATCGCTGCCCCTCGGGTGCGGGCTTGATGGCGGCCTTCGAAGAGGGTTGTGTCGCCCTCCTCGCATACGATCCAGTACAGTTTGTTCATGGTGTTGTTGGTTTGGGGTTGGGGATTCATTCGGGAAGCGGGCGGTTGATCCGGATGGTTCGGCCCTTGGTTTCCCCAGCGAAGTAGCTCGCCGAGTCGACCCGGCGGCGCCGCTGGCTCGTGCTGCGGAGCTTACCGTAGTGGTCCTCGACGTAGCGGGTGATCGCCGCGTTCTGGTCGACTACCGCCAGCGCGTAGGTCGCGCGGTCGTCGGCGGCGTAGGATTCCTCGGCGCGTTTCTTGGCGGCGGTCAGTTCGGCGTGGATGCCGTCACGCAGGCCCCGGTAGTAGGACGCTTTGTCGGGGTTCCAGGTGGTGCGCTTGAACTCGTTCCAACAGCGGAAGAAGGTCTCCCGGAGGTAGCTCAGGACGTAGATCGCGAAGTCCACGTCCTCGGGCGTCCCGATGATGTCGACCGGCGTTTTGCGGTGACCCGACATCAGGATCACCCGGACGTTGAAGTGGGACTGCAGGAGGGAGAGGATCAGCATGTCCGCCGGGTTGAGCGACTTCGGCAACTCATAGAGCCCCTTGGTGACCTCGATGCCGGACTTGCCGCCGGCCGCCTCGCGTTCCATGCGGAGCAGGGCGGAGTCGATGTTGTGACGGGTCATCAGCTCCTGCGCCTTGGAGAGCGCCACGCGGGCTTCGTTCTCGGTGGCGCCCCGCGACCGGTCGGCCAGGCGGAGCAGTTTGCGGATCTTGTCGAGGATGTCGGGCTGTGGTGTTAGTGGTGTTTCTTTCATCGTCCCTCATCTGCCAGTCTGATCGGTTGTGTCCATATCTTTCGGAGTCTTTTTGTCCCCGCCCCGCTTCCCGCCCGACTACCCACCCGATTTCCCTAACTTCCCGCTTCCCGCAGCGGGGGATGATGTCCCGCTGGCCGCTCAGGTTGCGCCGGTTCGCCGCCCCACGGTGTCACCGCAGATCACCTTGCCGGGATTCTGAGTCACCTGGACGTCGAGCGGACGGCGCCGTTATGTGGGAAGTCCACGATGGCGGGTTTCACAGGAAATGGATGCCGGTGGGGACATCCCAGCCGTGATCATCGGCAATAAAAGATTCCTTCCAGCAACCTGCCGCACTGTCCTGCAATCCATACCCCCGGAACTTGTTCGAACTGGTTCCGAACTCGGAACTCCTTCCCACTCAGAACGGACAGACGGCACCGTCGATGATCGGGAAGCCGGTCTCCGGGTCGATGTCGGGAGCGTCCGGCGTGGATTGCTGCACCTTGCTAGCGTGCTCCAGGGTGCGAGCCAACAGCGGGTCGCTTGGGACGGATTGGGACGCTTGGGACGCATTCACGCCTACACTACGCGTATGTACATGTACCTCCTCTTCTCCCTCAGTCTTGAGGGATGACTCACGCGTAGCGCGAGGGTTAGAAAAACCCGTCCCAAGCGTCCCAAGGTGTCCCACGTCAATCGGCTTGCCCGCAACCTTCGGCAATGACGCTGAGGCAGGCCGACGCACCCGGATGTGGAACGACCCACGCATCCGACGCTCGCCGACCAGCGCGAAGATCTCCTTCCGGTGTTCCTTCCCCGACGCCCCGGGATAGACCACGCAGCCGAAGCGGCCATCGGGCAGGATGACCAGGTGCTCGCCCTTCTCGTCGTGGCCGAGCTCGGCACAGGCAGGACACCGGGCGATGATCCTGCCTCCGCGCTCACGCGCCTTCTCCAGCTTCGTGAGGTCCAGACTCATGGCAACACCCCCGGATCCTTGAACGCCACGCCACGGAAGCCACGGGCGGCTTTCCCGGCACGCTGGCAACTGTTCGCCTTCACCGTCTGGAACATCTCCATCATGAGGTCGGGGAGCTGCCGGCCGATCTGCGTCTCGGGCAGCGGGTCCCACCCCTGATCAGGGCAGTAGTGGGCGTAGGCTTGGATGATCTCGGCGACTGTCAGGTCGGTGCCATGCGTCTTGACCACGTTCTCACGCAGGAAGAACCGCAGGCTGTCGCTCTCGGCCAGCAGCGAATCGACCACGCCGGCCTGCCGTGGCGTGAGCCGGATGTCACCGGTCTCGGCGATGTCGGCCAGCAGCAGGTGGAGCCCGTAGAGCGCCCAGTTCAGGATGCCCGGGCCCTCGTCGCGGATCAGCACCTCGCCGAAGTTCGGGATCTTCACCTTCGGCGGCGGTGCCTCGTAGCGGACGATCAGCATCCGGCGGCGCCATGCCCCGACGTCCCCCTGGAGCTTCACCTTGAGGCGGCAGTTCGAGGTCATGAGGATGTTGAACTTCCCCTGGAACTGGAACGAACCGGTGCCGCCCTTCTGCTCCGCGTCGAACCAGTCGCCGCCGACCAATCCCTTGATGACCGGCGCACCCTTCGAACTCAGGAAGTTCGCATCCACGTCCACGCCGACGAGCAGGGTCCGCATGAGGAAGCGGAATAGCTCGAACCGCTCGCCCAGGTGGTCGGTGCGGAGCTGGGTGACGTTCTCGCGGCCAATGAGCGCCTGCAGGACGATGCCGTATTGGGATTTCCCGCGCCCCGGCTCGCCATCGAGGATGACGAAGCGCTGGATCAGGTTTTCCCCGAGCAGACACTGACCGGCCATCTTCTGGAGCAGGACAGCATCGTCCGGGTGGACGGCGGGCAGCAGCAGCTCGTTGAGGAAGTGCGGGCAAGTCGCCTCCGGGTCGAACGGGATCGGTGACCGGTTGCGGCTGCGGAAGGCCGGCGCGAATTCCTCGCGGAAACACTGGTCGCCCTCGAAGCGGAGCATGCAGTTGGCCAGGTGGACCGCCTGCGGTCGGTCGGTGAACGCGTGGCGGTGCTCGATGATGCCCCGGAGCTGGGCGATGACTGCGTTGAGGTTCTTATCGGTGCGCAGGTTCTCCAGCGGCGAAAGCGACTCGTCCATGCGCGACATGCCGAGCATCCGATGCGAGACCTCCTGCTTGATCGAGTCGGGGGAGATGACCGAGTAGAGCCCGGTGTCCTCGGCGTAGCGGAAGAAGGTCCGTTCGTCCGGCTCATGCAGGACGACGTTCTCGGCGGCGAAGAGAGCCGCCCAGTAAGCCTCGTTGATGCCCTTGACGTAGAGTTCGTCGTTGCGGGCCTTGGCGTAGAACACGGGCACGCCGTAGCGCTCGACGATGTCGGCATCGGACTCGTGGCCGATCCCTGGCAGCTCGTCCTCAGTCGCCAGCCACGGTAACTCGAGATCGTCCGGCCATTCGATGTCGCTGAAGCTCACGGTGACAGGGGGCACCTCGGGCGAACGGGTGTACCTCATCCCCGCCGGGTGGAGCCCGTGAATCATCGTGCAGACGCCCGTGGAGCGCCATTCGCCCCACGCCGTCCCGTCGGCCCGCTTCAGCGCGGTCGCGCGGGGATAGGCGCCTTGGACCCGCACCCACAGGTTGCACCCGCGCCGGCCACGGCTGCGGAGGGTTTCCCTGAGCTGCGGGTTGAGCGCCAAGAACGGCTCGACTGCCCCGTCGTCGTCGATGTCGATGGAGCACAGCCCGCCGGACGGTTCGCCGGTAAGCACGGCGACGTTGCGGTCGTTGGCGAGGTTCTTGAGGTAGCGGGCGTCGGACATCTTCTCGATGCCCGTCTTCTGCCAGCGCCGCCACGTCGGGCACTTCTCGCCCTTGGTCACCCAGAGGAGCACCACGTCACGGCCGACCAGCGAGCGCAGGTGCCGGATCATCCCCGGCGAGGAACCCGACGAATCGTTGACGCCGGCGCCATTCACGGACGACCTCCCTTCGCTTCGGCATGATGGGTGTTTGTCTTGAGTTGGTCATCATCACAAGCGGCGGCGGGGCGGGTGTCCCGTCGCCGCCTTGTTTTCCAGGACTCGCGCGTGAGCCAACGGCGCAGGGCGCGAATCTGCGGGCGACGCAGCGGCATGCCGAACTGCTGGGCGAGGATCGTCGCCCGCCGGCTGATCGCCGCCGCCGTGCATCCGGCCCGCCGGGCACAGGCGCGGATGGACGCCGGCTCGTGGTTGAGCAGCACCCGCCACGCAATGCGGGTAATCGCCGGGTCGCCGGCCAGGTAGGATTCCGCGATCCGCTCGGTGAGAGTCAGCGCGTCTGGCAGGTCGTGGGCAGGTGAGGCTTCATCGGGCTCCAGCACGTCAACCGGATGGGTGAGGTCCACAGCGGTCGGCCGTCCGTCGTGATCGAACCATGGCATGGTGGGTCAGTTGTTGAGTCTTCGTCACGACGGGCGGCTCACAGCTCGGAGGCCGGCTGGATCGGGTTGATCGTCATCCGATCAAGGGCGGCATCGAGGTCCGACACGCGGAACCGGATGGCGCGGCCGATGCGGATGAACGGGACCAGTCCGCTGGAACGCCAGTTGAAGAGCTGGCGGGGGCGGACCCGGAGGTATTCGCAGGCTTCCGTTTCGGTGAGCAGGCGACCTTCAGTGGTGTTGGCGGTAGTTTGCATGTCGCCAACCGCCACCGTGTCAACGGACAATCGGGATTGGTGAAACAATGCGGAACCGTGCTGCTACTTGCGTCACCGGAACTTCATGCCGGCATGAGAATTGTCATGTCGGCATGACAATTGCCCTGCCCTGCTCGACCACCTTTCGTCCCGGAACGAAAACTGCGGTCGCCAGGGGGGGGCACGCGAATGACAAATGTCTGCCCGGACAGACATTTGTTGATCCGGATCAACAATCAGAGGGCCGGTGAACTGTCCTGCCCGCGGAACAAGCGGGGAGCGCACCCACACTTTTCCTGCCGTCAGGAAGCGGCGTCGCCGGCAAGCCGTCTGCTGGTGGCCCGGTTGTCCTGCCGGAAGGACAACTCGACCCCACCCGCCGAGTTGTCCACATGTTCACAGTCTCTATGGCCGGCAAAACCATTGCCCCAGCCTCCCCGCGTTATCCTGCGGCTTCCTGCGTCTTCATGCGTGACACCCGCTCGGCCCAGTCGTCCGGTGGCATGATGCCGAACCACGCTTCGGCCGCGTCCCTGTCCACCAGCTCGTGGTAGTGGCGGAAGATGACCTCGGGCGAGTTCCCCGACTCCAGCGCTGTCCGGGGCACGTCGCCGGTCTGCGCGACCCGGTAGCTGATGTAGGAGTGGCGCAGAACATTCTTCGGCCAGCCGATCCCGACCTCCTTCGCCAGAATGGCGATGTCGCAGCGAATGCGGGGCTGCGGGATGATCCGGCCATTCGTGACGAACGGCTCGACCCATGCGGCGAGGTTGTCGCTGATCGGGATGAGCCGTCGAGCCGCCGTCTTCGCCTGGGTGGCGCGAAGCTCGATGTGCCGCTTCTCGAAGTTCACCGCGCTCCAGTCGAGTCGGTTCAGCTCCGCGGTCCGGATGCCGCAGAACCCGCGGAACGCCATCATCGGGACCAGGTGCGGCCGCGCAGCCCGCAAGAGCCTTTGGAACTGCTCGGGCGTGTAGATCTCGGTGTCCTTGACCGGCAGCTTCGCCTTCGCCACCAGCATCGCCTCGGTGGCCTCGGTCTTCGGCAGGTAGTTCCGCTGCCTCGCAAACCCGAACATCATCCGCACGATCATGAGCTTGTTGTTGCGGGTGGCCGGGTTGTCGGTGGTCTTGCGGAGCCATTCGTCGATCTGCTCGCTTCGGATGTGCTGGATCGAGCCGGGGAACTCCTTGCAGAACGCGGCGAGCGTCGAGCGGATCGCGTCCAGGTAGCCTTGGCAGAACCCGTCCTGCGTCTTCGCGGCGTGCAGTTCATTGCAGATCACCTCCAGCGGAACACCGGTCCGCACGCCCTCGTTCTGCCGCCGGTAGTCCTTGACCGCCGTGACCAGCGGAACGTCCTCGAGGAGTTCACGCGCCAGAACGTATTCCTCGATGGCGGCGAGCATCGGAGTGCCAAGCGGCGCCAGCAGCTTCTTGGCGGCATGGAACAGCTCGCGCTCGCGGGAGCTCAGGTCGTTGTTGGCTGCCAATCCGCGCTGGATCTTCTCGGCCGCCAGCTTCGCCTCCTTCTTCGCCTTGTCGATGTCGGTGAGCATCCGCCGCTGCCGCCGTCCGTTGTGATAAAAGGCCAGCGTGTAGCGGGTCTTCCCGCCGGTGGTGCCCTTGTAGATCGGAACCGTGACCGAACCGTGGCGAACAACGGTGTGAGGTCCCTTCGGTGATTTCGTCCTATTGATGCTGTTCTTGCCGGTTGTCAGAAGTTTGTCAGACATGCCTGTGGTGGGGTGTCAACGGACCGTCGAAACATGCCTTCCTGCCCCGCGTAACTGACTGCAATCCAGCGCACTGTGCGCGAGTTCAGGACGCTTCAAGGCGGGCTTTCCGGCTATGTTGCGTGAAATAGCGCCGTGAGGACGTTGCAACCGCCAACGGCTCCTACAGACCTCCCCCCTCGTCCGGACGCTTCTACCTCCCGTATTCATGCAACGCCGACAAGGGTGGCACCCGCCCCCAGTGGCGCCAGCTCGCCTCCCTCCTCCGGGACGTCGAGAGGGAGCACCGGAAGATGATCGAGCGGGCCGCCCGGGACCCGGATGCTCCGTCGTGATCTGCGCCGCTCCCCGAGCCTCCGTGGTCACAGCCTCGACTCCGCCGCCGCCACCAGCTCCGAGAGCTTCCACTGCAGCGCGCGGGCTACCTTGGCCAAGCACTCGACCGACGGGCGGCGCAGCTTCCGCTCGTAGTAGCCGATCGCCTGCTGTGAGACCCCGGCGGCCTGGGACACCGCGTAGACGGTGAGGCCCAACTCCTCGCGGCGGCTCGCGATCGTGTCGCAGATCGCGTCCAGCAGGTTGTCCGGCCATCGCTCGTGGGATTTCACGAACGGGAACCTGAGCCATTCCTGGACTTGACATTTACTTCACGGTCGTGAAGTATTTGAGGCACGTCCCCAGACGAGCCACTAACCGCGTCCCGAGAACGGTCACCCTTACTACCTTCACCAAATGGCGCTCACGCCCTGCCCCGAGTGCGGCCGGCAGATCTCGGACAACGCTATTGCCTGTCCGGGCTGCGGGCACCCTGGTCTCGTCCAGGTGAGGACCGGACGCACTGTTTTCGGAGGATACGGAGCGCTCAAGCCGCCGGAGATGCCCGGATCGACGGTCGAGTTGTCCGAGACCGTGCTACCGCCGGAAGCACCAAGGACCCTTGGCCCACGAACTCCCGTCCAACGTGACGAAGTGCCCGGCTGCCCCGCCGCAATCCAGGCGCCTGCCGGTGTGCTGCCAGCGGCGCGCGGGCCCGTCGGCCGAGCTCGCTCGCTGGTGGGTCACACGGCCAAAGAGGGTATTGGACGGCTGACCTTTCTGTTGGGCTTGGTCGCACTTTTCTTGCTGGCCCGCCAACTGGCGGAGCTACCCTACGTGTCGGAAAGCAGCTCGCGGATCGTTGCCCTGACAGTCGCGGATAGCCTGCTCCGCGTGGTCCTTTGCTGGCTGAGAGTGAAGAACATCGGCAGAAACCCGTTCTGGAGCCTGTTTGCTCCCATCCCAGTGGTGTGCCTGGTTGTGATCCTGCCCTGCCTATACATGCCGCCAGGCTACGGTTACAAGGGCCGGCTCAATTTGACAACGAAAAACGTGATCGGGTTCACCCTCGCGGTCGCGCTGCTCACCGCCATTCTAATCATCGCCGCGCATGTTGGGGTTCTTTAATTTGGGTTGGCAGGAGAGCTTGATCATGCTGGCGATGATCGGCGTTCCAACGATGCTGGTCGGTTGGCTGATTTTCTCAATGGCGCGCCGGTCTGGTCGGTCGAAAACCAAATCCGGGGATGGTGGCGCCTCGGAGCCCAACCACGTTTGCAGCCACGACAGACGGCGTTGAACTCGTATCCTGAAGGAAGCCCCATGGAAAAGCGGGCGAGCGGGTAAGCCTCAGCCCTGCCCGCACTGTGGAGCAATCGTGGTGGTCGGCTCCGACCGCCCCCAACTCGTGACCGGCCCGCGATTCCGAACCCTCGAACCGCGCTGGGCCACTCTGGAGGGTGCCGCGGTCAACTCCGGCCTGTCGCCTGGCCTCCTTGCGCTCGCCGCGCGGGACGGCTGCTTCCGCACGTCGCTGGTGAAGCGGGGCAAGGACAAGACGCGAGGCCGAAGGCTCGTCGACCTCCGGAGCTTGGACAGAGCGATCGAGGACGGCGTGGCGGGGGACAGCCCCTACGATGGGCGCGGCGGCTGACCCGACCACGCTCCGCGGTCCCTCCTTGCCGCCCGCCCTGCGTGCCACTAGAACAGCTCCCGATGCCGGCCCGCACGAAGCGCAAAACCACCAACCCCGCCGTTGGCTCCCAGTTCGAGCTGGGCGTCGAGGAGCCGACCGTCGCCCGGCTCGAAGGCCACCTCTGGGAGGCGGCGAACATCCTGCGCGGCCCCGTCGATGCCGCGGACTTCAAGACCTACATCTTCCCGCTTCTGTTCTTCAAGCGGATCTCCGACGTCCACGACGAGGAATACCAAGCCGCGCTGAGGGAGTCGGACGGCGATGAGGAATACGCGCGATTCCCCCAGAACTACCGCTTCCAAGTGCCCGACAACTGCCACTGGCGCGACGTGCGGGCCGTCACCTCGAACGTCGGCCAGGCCCTTCAAACCGCGATGCGTGGCATCGAGAAGGCCAACCCTGAGACCCTCTACGGGATCTTCGGCGATGCCCAGTGGACGAACAAGGACCGGCTGTCCGATGCGCTGTTGCGGGACCTAATCGAGCACTTTTCCCGGATCCGACTGGGCAACGCCGCGGCCGAGGCGGACATCCTTGGGCAGTCCTACGAATACCTGATCAAGAAGTTCGCGGACCTGACCAACAAGAAGGCCGGCGAGTTCTACACTCCGCGGTCGGTGGTGCGGCTGATGGTGTCCATCCTCGACCCGCGCGAGGGTGAGTCGATCTACGACCCCGCCTGCGGCACCGGCGGCATGCTGCTAGAGGCGATCCACCACGTCCGCGAGATGCATGGCGACGCCCGCACCCTTTGGGGCCGGCTGTTCGGCCAGGAGAAGAACCTGACCACCTCGGCCATCGCCCGGATGAACCTGTTCCTCCACGGCGCCGCCGACTTCCAGGTCGTCCGGGGCGACACCCTGCGCAACCCCGCCTTCTTCAGCGGCGACGACCTCGCGACCTTCGACTGTGTCATCGCCAACCCGCCCTTCTCGCTGGAGAAGTGGGGCGAGGAGGTGTGGGCGGCCGACCCCTTCGGTCGCAACTTCGCCGGCATGCCGCCCGGCACGAGCGGCGACTACGCCTGGGTCCAGCACATGATCCGCTCCATGGCGCCGAAGACGGGCCGCATGGCGGTCGTGCTGCCCCACGGTGCCCTGTTCCGCATGGGCAAGGAGGGCAAGATCCGCGAGAAGATCCTCGGCATGGACCTGCTGGAGGCAGTGATCGGGCTCGGGCCGAACCTGTTCTACGGCACCGGCCTGGCGGCCTGCATCATGGTCTTCCGCCAGCGCAAGCCGAAGGCTCGCCGCAACAAGGTGCTGGTCATCGACGCCTCCCGGGAGTTCCGCACCGGCCGCGCCCAAAACGAACTGTTGCCCGAGCATGTCGAGCGCATCCACGGCTGGTATGCCGCCTTCGAGGACGTCGAGGGCGTAGCCAAGGTGGCCACGCTCGACGAGATCGCCGCCAACGACCACAACTTAAACATCCCCCGCTACGTCGAACCGGTGTCCAACGAGGAGGTGCTGACGGTGGAGGAGGCGATGAAGCGGCTTAGGGCGAGCGCGGAGGCGGCGTTTGCGGCAGAGGATCGGCTGGTCGCGTTGCTGAAGAAAGAGGGGTTGCTGTGTTTATAGCCACCGACACCCGTGAGCGCCGGCATGAGAAAATCCGGTCTTTCCTGCCCGGTGAGCCAGTCATTGCGATCTTGCTCGCGGCAGTGGACTTCGAGTGGACCGTCAGACGCGCGATCATTGCGCTCGGCACAAACACGAACCGAGTGATTCGCGACAAGGTTCTCAACCGGTGCCACGGCCCGGACGATTACAAGAAGGCGTGGAAGGCCGAGGTCGTTCCACAGGTTGATCGAGGCTTGGCGCAAGTCGTCCCACGGTGGGCGTTCGTGAGAGGTGAGGCCTTCCAGCTTCGCCACCAGGTGGTCCACGGCCTCAATGGACTGCCGAGCTCAAGGAAGACCTCCGAACGGGTAGAGGCATTCTTGCAGGGATCGGAAGCAATTGACACCCTCGCCCGGGAGCACGGAGTGCAGCTCTTTGGGAAACGCTTGCCTGTCCGCCGAAAGCCGCGCGCTGGCAAGAGCACGACGAAGGCCGCGAAGAAGTAGTAGCATGCCCCACATCACCCAACAGCAGCTCGAATCCTACCTCTGGGGCGCCGCCACGCTCCTGCGGGGCACGATCGATGCCGGGGACTACAAGCAGTTCATCTTCCCGTTGCTGTTCTACAAGCGCCTGTGCGACGTGTTCGACGAGGAGACCCAGGTCGCCCTCGTCGACTCCGGCGGTGACGCCAAGTTCGCCGCATTCCCGGAGAACCACCGCTTCCAGATCCCGCCCGCGGCTCACTGGCGTGAGGTGCGGCAGGTGGCGAAGAACGTCGGTGTCGCCCTCCAGAACTCCATGCGGGCGATCGAGAAGGCGAACCCGGACAAGCTCTACGGCATCTTCGGCGACGCCCAGTGGACCAACAAGGACCGGCTCTCCGACGCCATGCTCCGCGACCTGGTCGAGCATTTTTCCTCGCTGGAGTTGAGCGTCACCAACCTGCCCGAGGACGAGCTGGGTCAAGGCTACGAGTTCCTGATCAAGAAGTTCGCCGACGATTCCGGCCACACCGCCGCCGAGTTCTACACCAACCGCACGGTCGTCCACCTGATGACCGAGATGCTCGACGTCCAGCCCGGCGAGTCGGTCTACGACCCCACCTGCGGGTCGGGCGGCATGCTGCTCTCCTGCATCAGCCACCTGAAACGGCTCGGCAAGGAGTGGCGCAACGTCCGCCTGTTCGGCCAAGAGAGAAACCTGATGACCTCCTCGATCGCCCGGATGAACTGTTTCCTCCATGGCGTCGAGGACTTCGAGATCATCCGCGGCGACACCTTGGCCGAGCCGAAGTTCGTCGAGGGGGACCGGCTCCGCCGGTTCGACGTGGTGCTCGCCAACCCGCCCTACTCGATCAAGCAGTGGGACCGCGACGCCTTCGCCTCGGACCCGTGGGGGCGCAACCTCTTCGGCACCCCTCCACAGGGCCGGGCCGACTTCGCGTTCCAGCAGCACGTCGTCCAGAGCCTCAAGCCGAGGTCCGGCCGCTGCGCGGTCCTCTGGCCGCACGGCATCCTGTTCCGGCAGGAGGAGGCGGAGATCCGTCGCAAGTGGATCGAGACCGACCTGGTCGAGTGCGTCCTCGGGCTGGGGCCGAACCTCTTCTACAATTCGCCGATGGAGGCGTGCGTCGTCGTCTGCCGCACCTCCAAGCCGAAGCCGCGACGCGGCCGGATCCTGTTCATCAACGCCGTCAACGAGGTCGCCCGCGAGCGCGCCCAGAGCTTCCTCTCCAGCGCCCACATCGAGCGCATCCTCGCCGCCTACAGCGCCTTCAAGGACGAGGAGGGCTTCGCCAAGGTCGCCACGCTCGACGAGATCCGGGCGAAGGACGGCAGCTTGAACATCCCGCTCTACGTCAGCGCGCCCGCCACCAACGGGAGCGGCGGCCAGAACGGCGATGCCTCCCCCGACCTGCCGGCGGCGCTGGCGGCGTGGCTGGACAGCTCGCGGGAGGTGCGGCGGAGTCTCGGCGAGCTGCTGGCGGAGTCCGGGACGAAGCGGGGCCGGTGACTCAATATTGAGTTACCCAAATTGGAGCTTCCATCCGACGGAAAAAGCACCTATTTTTTCCGTCAGAAACTCCATGCCAGGAGCAACACAAACCATTGATGCTCAGGTCCGTAGCAGGATATACGGCAACAAGAGGGGTTGGGTGTTCACTCCGCAGCGCTTCCAGGACCTCGGGAGCAGCGACGCCATCGATTCGGCCCTCCGCCGCCTCGTGGCCGAGGAGGTCATCCGGAAACTCGCCCGCGGCCTCTACGACTACCCCGCCGAGCACCCGAAGCTGGGGCTGCTGGCGCCCTCGGTCGACGCCGTCGCCCGGGCCCTCAAGGTCCGCGATGCGATCAAGCTCCAGCCCTCCGGCGCCTACGCCGCGAACCTGCTCGGACTTAGCGAGCAGGTGCCGATGAAGGTCGTGTTCCTGACCGATGGCCCCAGCCGCCGGGTCGTCATCGGCGGGCGCGAGATCCTCCTCAAGGGCACCACCCCGCGCAACATGGCCACCGCCGGCCGGATCAGCGGCACCGTCGCCCAGGCGCTGCGCTGGCTCGGCAAGGACCACGTCGACGACGTCGTCGTCGCCCGGCTCCGCCAGCGGCTCACCCCTGACGACAAGCGCCAGCTCCTCAAGGACCTCCGCCACGTCCCAGCCTGGGTGGCCGACGTGTTCCGCAAGATCGCCGCCGGCACGTCATCCTGAAACGGCAGACAGGATCCTCCCGCCTACGACGCATCATGAGCAAAGACAAGGAGAAGTTGACCGTGCTGGTTGCCTCGACCGTGTACGGGATCGAGGAACTGTTGGATCGAGTCTATACCTTGCTGACTCGCTACGGGTACGAGGTATGGATGTCGCACAAAGGCACCGTGCCGGTGTTCTCGAATCGGACGGCGTTCGAGAACTGCCTCGCAGCCGTCGAGGAATGCGACGTTTTCGTCGGCATCATCACTCCCCAGTACGGCAGCGGACAGGATCCCGACAAACCGGACGAGCCCTCGATTTTCCATCAGGAAATGCGTCGCGCGGTCGAACTGAGAAAGCCCCGATGGGTTCTTGCTCACGACCACGTCGTCTTTGCCCGCTCCCTCCTCCGCAACCTGGGCTATGAAGGTGCAGATGGGCGCAAGAGGCTCGAGCTGAAGAAAAGCCAGATTCTGAGCGACTTGCGGGTCCTTGATCTCTACGAGGAGGCTACGATTGACGTTGGTGACACCCCCCTTGCCGAGCGTCATGGGAACTGGGTTCAGAAGTTCCGGAACAAGGAGGACGGCTCCTTGTTTGTGGGTGCGCAGTTCTTCCGCTACCAGGAAGTCGAGGAATTCCCCAGAGAGAACTTCGAAGGGGGATCACCCCTGCAACCTGAGGGAGGTGCCGCATGAAGCTCGACGAAATTCGGGATCAGCTTGCGTTGGGCAGCCTTCGCGAAGGGCAGCGGATCGAACTCAAGTCCGGCATCAGGAATGTGGATTCACTCGGCCGGGTCGTATGCGGGTTCCTCAACGCCGCCGGCGGTTACCTCGTTTGCGGAGTCGAGGGAGGCGGCAAGGTCGTGGGTGTCGATGCGTCCCGGCAGAGCGTGGCCAATCTGGAGCAACGCATGCACGACGGGATCTCCCCGAACGCATTGGTCTCCGTTCAGGTGGAGTCTCTCAAGGGAAAGCAGATCGTCGTGATCGAGGTGCCCGCCGGCAAGGACGTGCCCTATGCGTTCCGTGATGTGATCTACATCAGGCGGGGGGAATCGACCCAGAAGGCCGATGCCGAAACTGTTCGGGACATCGTGATGCGCCGCGAGATCGAGCCGGAACGGTGGGAACGCCGCTTCTCCTTGGCGGACATCGAGTCGGATGTGGATCCCGAGGAGATCCGCGCCGCAGTCGCCGACGCGAAAAAAGTCCGAAGAGCCTTTTTCCGGGATCCGGAGGAGCTGCCCATGGTGCTTGAAGACTTCGCCGCCGCGAAATTCGGTCGTCTGACCAACGGTGGAGATGTCCTTTTCGCACATGATCCGGCATCACGCCTGCCTCAGGTCCGGGTCCGCGCGGTGCGCTACAATACCGACAAATCGGGTGATACCTTCAGCGACATGAAGTCGCTCGAAGGTCCCCTCCACCGTGTATTCGAGGAGGCCTACTCGTTCATCGTTCGCAACACGCCTACCGTCTCACGCTTCATCAAGGGCAACCCCAAGAGGCAGGACGCGCCCCTTTACCCCGAGGACGCCGTCCGCGAGGCGCTCATCAACGCGTTCGCCCACCGCGACTACAGCGCGGCGTCCGGTGGAACGAGCATCCACATCTACCCCAAGCGCCTCGAGATCTGGAACTCCGGCCCCCTCCCGGAGGGCGTCACGGAAGAGGGCCTGAAGCAGGGTACCATCTCCGTTCTCCGGAATCCCGACATCGCCCACGTCCTCTACCTTCGAGGGTTGATGGAGAAGGCGGGACGAGGCAGCGTCCTGATGCTGCGCCAATGCACGGACGCCGGCCTGCCGGAACCAGTCTGGGTGTCCGATGAGCGCAAGGGCGTGACTGTCACGTTTCAGGCCCCGGAAGTCACCCCGGAAGTCACCCCGGAAGTCACCCAGGAAGTCACCCCGGAAGTTCGCAGGCTGCTCCAGCACCTGAAGGGGAGCATGCTCCGGCGGGAACTTCAGGACGTAATGGATCTCAAAGATCCGGAGCCACGGGCGTCCGGTTATAAGTCCCACAACATCAATTGGTTGTGATCCTGCTCACCCATAGTTCTGAAATCGGTTTCTGTAAGTAGTTGATTTAGAGCGACTTTCTCAAAGGGATGCACGCTGAGAATCTGCAAAGTTCTGTTAAGAGCCCCGGGCAGGCGGAGCTGCTTGTGAAGGATCGCGACCATGAGGTAGACGGCCACGGCAATCCATATCTGGGTCTTCACCGCGTTGGGACTGGTGCCGTAGTAGTGTTTGATTCGGAGATGTTGCTTGATCCAGCGGAAGAACAGTTCGATCCGCCACCGCAGCCGGTAGAGCTTGGCGACACTCAGTGCCGGGATGTCCAGGTTGTTGGTGAGAAAGACGAGTTCGCGGCGAGTGTCGGAATCGTAGTAGCGAATCTTGCGGAGCAGTCCCGGATAGGCTTGGCGCGCCTTCTTGAGAGTAGGCTTGCCCACATGATCGCTGCGCAGGCCGGTGAGGCGCTCGATGGGCAGCGATCGCTGCCTGGTGAAGCGCAGATTGCTCTTGGCCCGAGTGACGAAGAACCCGCCAGCGGTTGCGATCGTGTTCAGGCGAGAGAAATCCATGTAGCCACGGTCCATCACGTAGAACGAACCGGGCTCGAAGCACAGCGTGTCGAGCCACGCCACGTCGTGCTGGCGGGCATCTGTGATATGGATGCAGGTCGGAATCGGCCCACGCAGATCGATCTGGGTGTGCAGCTTGATCCCGGACTTGGTTCGACGGAAGTCGGCCCAAGGAAAGAGGGTCAAAGAGAGATCGATCGTGCTGGAATCGAGTGCGTAGACGGTATTGTCCAGCTCGACGCCAAGATCTTCCCCTGCATACAGAACCCGTGCTTTGCGGATCAGGCCTTTGGCGAGATCCTCCCAGATCCGCCAGTCCCGCTGTTCGTTGGCATCCGCCAGGGTGGATCTGGCAACCGGACCGCGGAACCCCAAGTGGTGGAGTGCCGAGGGCTTTGCATTGAGGCAGGTGACGATATCCCTCAACCCGTCGCGCCAAGTCAACTGAGCGAAGGCCATGCAGATGAACTGCTGTCGACACCCGAAATGCCGGACCCTCGAGTCGGCATTGTAACGCCGCACCAGACGGTCGAGCGTCTGGCGATGGACGAGATCGAGAACCTGGGACAGGACGAATCGGCCGGCATTCATGCGCGAAAAGCGTGCAAAACGCCCGCCGCGAATTCAAATCCGTCACATCGATTGCTCGTTGTAAGTTGCTCATCATGAATCGATGGCAAAATCACCAAAGCTCGTTAGCCGGACACCCCTGATCCGGAGCATTTCCGCCAGGCCTACCTGCTGCCGGCCCTCAGCGCCGGATTCCTGGAGATGACGATCCCCGACAAGCCCACGAGCAGCAAGCAGCGCTATCGACTGACGGCCTCGGGCCTGCGCGCTCGGGAACATAAGGAGCCATAGGCAACCGGCCTTGCGGCAACGCAACTCCCAAAGCATCCACTCCATGCCCAACCATTTGGAAATCCCTTCCCTCGACAAGCTCGCGCCCAACCCCGACTGGGCCTCGCTGCCGATCTTCGACCGGAAGGGGTGGAAGCGGGTGAGGTTCGGGGAGGTGGTGCGCTTGGTGAAGGACACGGTGAAGGACCCGGAGGAGGCAGGGATCGACCGATTCATCGCGATGGAACACCTGGAGCCCGGGTCATTGCACGTCCGGGAATGGGGCAACGTGGCCGATGGGACGACGTTCCGGCAGCGCTGTGCGCCGGGGCAGATTCTGTTCGGCAAGCGCCGGGCCTACCAGCGCAAGGTGGCGGTGGCGGAGTTCGAGGCGGTGGTCTCCGGCGACATCTACGTGATGACCCCGAAGGACGGCCGCCTTCTGCCCGACCTGCTCCCCTTCCTGTGCCTATCCGAGCGCTTCTTCGAGCATGCCGTCGGCACCTCGGCCGGCTCGCTCTCCCCGCGCACCAACTGGAAGCAGCTTGCCACCTTCGAGTTCGACCTCCCGCCGCTCGACCAGCAGCGCCGCATCGCGGAGATCCTGTGGGCGGTGGATGAGGCTGCGCAAGGCGCCAACGCGAACGCCATAAACATCGCAAGCCTACGAGTAGCCAAGCTCTTCGAGCTTTATCGCCGAGGGCTTAATCATTCGGCGTTCGTTGATACCGCGCTTGGAAAGCGGCCAGCCGATTGGGAGGTCGCTCCGCTTGGAACTCGTTACGAAGTCCAACTTGGCAAGATGATGTCACCAAAGGCTATTGCCGGGGATTCACCCCGACCATACCTGCGCAACGCAAACGTGCAGTGGAATCGGTTGGATCTAGCCGACGTAGCAACGATGTCGTTTACCGACCGGGAGGCGATAAAATTCGAGCTTCGGAGCGGCGATATCCTCGCGTGTGAAGGTCGGCATGTTGGAAAGTCTGCGATCTGGCGAAATGAAATCCCAGGTGCCTGCTATCAAAAGGCCCTCCATCGAATCCGAGCACTCGACGCCGAGCAAGTGCCGGAGTTCTTGCTGTTCCAAATGGAGCACCATTCCTTGAGTGGAATCTTTGCCGATCAGGTTGGCGAGACGACCATTCCCCACCTCCCCGCAGAGCGTTTGCGCGCGATTCCCTTCGGATTCCCGAACAAGGTTGAGCAAGCGGCCATAGCCGAGGAAATACAGAAACTAGGTGCCGCAGCATGTGCGGCACAGCACCATTTGAAGAGCTGCCAGAGGCTCATGACCGCAGTTCTCGAAATAGTTGTCGCATAGTCACCAACCGCATCATCATGAGCTTCACCGAGTCCAACACCGTCGAGCAGATGATCCTCGACGCGGTCACCTCCCCGGCGGCTCCGGGCGCCTCTCGTGCCAAGGACGACGAAGCCTTGCCCGGCTGGGGACCTTCGTTGGGCGGTGACGTCGCTGATGCGTCCTGCTGGGACTACCTGCCCGGTTCGCAACTCCCACGTCATGCCGACGACGCGCTGGTCGAACCATGGATCCACGAAGCTCTTATCCGGCTCAACCCCGAGATCGCCGCGTCCCCTGATCGCGCCGACGAGGTAATCTACAAGCTCCGGGCCGCGATCCTGTCCGTGGACGGTGATGGCCTCGTCCGCGCCAACGAGAACTTCATGGACTGGCTGCGGGGCGAGAAGACGATGCCTTACGGTCCCAATGGCGAGCACGTCACGATCCGCCTGATTAACTGCACCGACCCCGGTGCCAACCGGCTCACCGTCTGCAACCAGTGGACCTACCAGCGGGGCAAGGTCGAGAAGCGGTTCGACGTGGTCTTCCTGGTCAACGGGCTACCGCTGGTCATCGGCGAGGCCAAGACGCCTACCCGCAGCGCGGTCACCTGGTTCGACGGCGCCTGGCAGGTCAACGAGATTTACGAGAAGCAGGCGCCGGCGATGTTCGTGCCGAACGTCTTCTCGTTCGCCACCGACGGCCGTTGTTTCCGCTACGGCTCGGTGCGGATGCCGATCGACATGTGGGGCCCATGGCGCACCCGCGAGAACGAGCCCGAAGGCACGCTGGCCGACGTCCGCCGTTCGGTCGAGAGCATGCTGCGACCCACCGTGGTGCTCGACATCCTTCAGAACTTCACCGTCTTCGCCACCGACAAGAAGCACCGGCGGATCAAGATCATCAGCCGCTACCAGCAGTATTTCACCACCAACCAGCTCGTCGCCCGGGTGGTCGCCGGCTACCCGAAGAAGGGGCTAATCTGGCACTTCCAGGGCAGCGGCAAGTCGTTGTTGATGGTGTTCGCGGCCCAGAAGCTGCGGATGCATCCGAGGCTCGGCAACCCGACGGTGATGATCGTCGTGGACCGGATCGACCTCGACACACAGATCACCGCCACCTTCAACGCCGCCGACGTGCCCAACATGGTCGGCGTGGTCCGCCGGGAGGAGTTGCAGGAGTTGCTCGGTCAGGACGTGCGCAAGGTGCTGATCACCACCATCCACAAGTTCGGCGAGGCATCCGGTGTCCTCAACGAGCGGTCGAACATCATCGTCATGGTCGACGAAGCCCACCGCACCCAGGAGGGCGACCTCGGCCGGAGGATGCGCGAGGCACTGCCGAATGCCTTCCTGTTCGGCCTCACCGGCACCCCGATCAACCGGACAGACAAGAACACCTTCTGGGCCTTCGGCGCCGACGAGGACGAGCAGGGCTACATGAGCCGCTACTCGTTCCAGGAGTCGATCCGCGACCGCGCCACCCTGCCGCTCCACTTCGAGGCCCCGGAGGTGAAGCTGAAGATCAACCGCGAGGCGATCGACGAGGCCTACAAGGAGATCACCAGCGACCTCGCCGAGCAGGAGCGCGACGACCTCGCCAAGCGCGCCGCCAAGATGGCCGTGCTGGTGAAGAACCCGGAGCGGGTCACCGCGGTGGTCAACCACATCGTCCGCCATTTCCAGACCAAGGTGGAGCCAAACGGGTTCAAGGCGCAGGTGGTCGTCTTCGACCGCGAGTGCTGCGTGCTCTACAAGCAGGCGATGGACGAGCTGGTCGGGCCCGAGGCCAGCGCCATCGTGATGCACACCACCAACACCGACCCGCCGGCATGGAAGGAGCACTCGCTGGGCAAGGACGAGGAAGAGAAGCTCCTCGACCGGTTCCGTGACCCGGCTGACCCGCTGAGGTTCGTGATCGTCACCAACAAGCTGCTGACCGGCTTCGACGCACCGATCCTGCAGGTGATGTATCTCGACAAGCCGATGAAGGACCACAACCTCTTGCAGGCGATCTGCCGGACCAACCGGACCTTCGGCCAGGAGAAGGACCACGGTCTGATCGTCGACTACATCGGTATCTTCGACGACGTGGCGCGGGCGCTCGACTTCGACGAGAAGGCGGTGCAGCAGGTGGTCAGCAACATAGACGAGCTGCGCAAGGCGCTGCCGCTCCAGGTCCAGAAGTGCCTCGCCTTCTTCCCCGGCGTCGATCGCACCGTGACCGGCTACGAGGGCCTGATGGACGCCCAGGCGTGCCTGCCGGACAACGAGACCCGGGACAAGTTCGCTGCCGAATACACGGTCCTGGCGCGCATCTGGGAGGCCCTGTCGCCCGATCCTTGCCTCGGCCCGTGGCACGCCGACTTCAGGTGGCTGAGCCAGGTCTACGAGTCGGTCAAGCCGCCCAGCGGCAACGGCAAGCTCCTCTGGCACCGGCTCGGCGCCAAGACGATCGAGCTGATCAACGAGAACGTCCACCTCGACGCCATCCGCGACGACCTCGACACCCTGGTCCTCGATGCCGAGATCCTCGAAGACATCCTCAAGGACGCCGAACCGGCCAAGCGCGGCAAGCAGGTCGAGATCATGATCGCGGCCCGCCTCCGCAAGCACGCCGGCAACCCGAAGTTCACCGCCCTCGGCGAACGCCTCGAACGGATCAAGGAGCGCCACGAGCAGGGGATCCTCAACAGCGTCGAGTTCTTGAAAGAGATCCTCGCCCTCGCCAAGGACGTGGTCGAGGCCGAGAAGGAATCCGACCCCGAGGGCGAACCCGACCGCGGCAAGGCCGCCCTCACCGAGTTGTTCAACGAGGCCAAGTCGAAGAACACCCACATCATGGTCGAGCGGATCGTCACCGACATCGACGAGATCGTCCGCCAGGTCCGCTTCCCCGACTGGCAACACACCACCCAGGGCGAACGCCTCGTCCAGAAGGAGCTGCGCCGCGCCCTCCTCAAATACAAGCTCCACACCGACCAGGACCTCTTCGACCGAGCCTACGGCTACATCCGGCAGTATTACTGAGAACTCCGACCTCCTAACCCACACACGAACTTTTAGTCCATGACCCCGCACCCACCGCACTCAGCCCCGATCACGCCCAGGAGTCGGCTTGCCTGCGCATTTCTTCAGGCTATCAAGAACAGCAAGTTCAAGATCGATCTGAGCCAGGCGAACAAGTGGCTGGACGGTGCCATCATCGCTTCGGGTGGCGCGGGCAATCCCAAAGGATCAAGCATCGCGGTCACTCCGCTCGCAAGACAGCAGTTTGGATCGATTGCACAGCGGCTTGTTCTCCAGCTAGAAAACGAGCCGATCGCGGGACACTGCACCTTCGAGCGAATCTTCCTGGATAGCCACAGACAGGTCCTCGGAAGTGCCTGCCTTGGTGGGGCGGAAACGTTGTTCACGTTCGGGCGCGCACAGAAGCTGATCAACATCCTCTTGAAGTATTGCTACGCCTGGTATTGGTGCCATCAGCAGCCATCGCCCGCATTCGGTCCCTTGGACTGGATCGCGCGCTGGTCCCACTTCCTCCACGTTCCCGTAGATCGCTTCACGATGCGGCACATGGCGGCTTTGAAGAACACCAGGTGGCTCGCGGTCAGCGGGACCTACCTTGTGCCATGGAAGAGCTACCTCGATGAACCTCGATACTACCGCATCCAGGATGCGATTCACGAGCTGGCGAGATCCGGGGGCTACGACGACGCCCTGCACTACGAGATGCACAACATCTGGAAGGCGGAAGGAGCGGAGGATGATGACGATGCGAACGAGCTGCCACCCGAACCCGAGGCTGCTGACCATGCGGACGAGCTGCCGCCTGAACCCGAGGCTGAGGACTGACAGGGGAATAGGCCTGCCCCGGGTGCTCCCCTCAATACCTTGTCATCCACCAGCGTCTGAGCACCGGCGGCAGTGACTCGAAGGCCACCCCGGCGTTGACCAGCTTGTAAAACTGCGTCAGCCGGTGCCGATCCAGCCGGCGCAGGTAGTCGCGCCACCCCGGCTCCGCCTCGATCTGCGGGCACACAAAGAACTGGTCAGCCGGGATGCCGAAGTGCGGCTCGTTGCCGTCCGGGTCGAGGACACCGTGTAGCCGCAACCCGTTCGCCTCCTCGTCAAAGCCCGGGGGTGGCAGCAGACCGGTGGCGGTCACCCGGAACGCCTCCCCGGTGATCGGAGGGAGTTCGAAGAAGGGCTCGAACCATGGGCCGCAGCAGCCCTGTTTGCAGACCACCCAGTCTCCCGGACGGGGTGTTGGATCAGGCAGGACCATCTTGCTCAGGGGCGGGACGCGCTGCGGCGTTGGGTGAGCTTGTGGCCGCTGCCGGCTCGGCAGCCTGTTCGGACTCCGAGCCAACACCCTTCCCGCGATCGACCTTGCGGAACCGGGTCGAGTTGAAGCCGGTCTCCCGGCCGTGGAGGAAGGTGCTCAGGCCGACCAGCAGGAGCCCCTGGGTGCCCGCCTCGGCGGCGATGACGGCGCGGACGGTGTAGACCTGGCCCTCCTGCGGAACGCCGTGGGGGGTGTGGAACTGGCTTTTGGGGATCCCGAACACCGAGAAGCGGAAGTCGCCATTGATGCAGACGACCTTGTCGTTGGGGTGGAACATGGTGGTGACAGCGGTTGACGTTCAGCCGTTCGTTTCCGCGATCTTGCGGCGCTTCCACTCCTCGAACCGTTCTTCCAGCCACCGCTGCAGGCCGTGGTAGAAGTCGGAGAGGAGGTAGTAGAAGTCGTTCTCGTAATCCTCGATTGGACCGTAAAGCTGCTCCTCCCACGCCTTGGTGAAGATCTGGCCCCAGCCGTCGGCCTCGATCGACCACAGCAGCTGCTTGATCTCGTCGACCGTCAGCGGCAGCGAGGACTCGTTGGGGCGGCACGAGTAGTCGTTGATCAGCTCCCCGTGCTCGTCGCACTCCTGGTATTCGTCCACCACCCGGTAGCGGATCTTGTCGCCGTCCCGGCGCGCGCGGACGCTTTTCAGGTCGCCCATGACGCTGTTCAGCCGGATGCTCACGATCTCGACCTCGCCCTCCAGGAACTCCGGCAGAGCCCCCCGACACGGCTGCCTCTCGCCGCCCCAGTAGGTGGGCGGCCGCCCGACGGCGACCCGGGCAACCACCGCCCGGTCCGAAGCCGGCTCCTCGCCATCGTCTTCGTGCCCCTCGTCCGGGTCGCCGAACGTGCACGGGATCGCGTTGCGAAACTCGGCCTCGTGGGCCGCCCGAACCCGGCGCGCCTCCAGTTCACGGTCAAAGCGCCCCCTGCGCCCGCACCCTTCGCCGGGGGTCGGGTCCGCCTCGCCGGCAATTGGATCTGCCGCCTTCCGCAACGACTCGATCGTTCGGTGCATCGCCTCGTCGCCGATGGCCATGATGTCCCTCCAGTCGACCCCATCCAGCGGGTGCCGGAGGGCGGGAGGCTCGTCGCCCAGGTCGGAATTGATCAGGACGTCGGCGAAGCCCGGTTGTGCCTCCATGAGCAGGATCTCGCGCTCGATCCGCTCGATCATCGCCCGTTGACCGGCGGGGATGACTCCCGCCATGCGCCACCGGGGCCACTCCTCTTCGGGCAACCAGCACTCGACCAGTCGGTAGCTCAGGACAACCGGACGGGGTCCCAGCGGGCCCGGAGGCGGTGCGATGATCTCGGCTTGGCCTTTCAGGGCCATCGGCTCGACCTCCTCCCGGCTGTCGGGAAGGTAGGCGAGCGGCCGCTTGCCGGAACGCAGCAGCAGCCGCACGTAGCGGCCGTGCATCATGAGATGGTGGACGATCATGGGTCAGACGGGTTGGGTGGTTTTGGTGCGCATGCTCATCGCCGCGAAGACCCGATCCCGGCGCTGGCGCGCCAGGTCAACGTCGCCGGTCTGGAGCGACCGGCGCACACGCTCGGCGATCGGTCCCCGGTGGACGGTCACCTGGAGCCACCAGGTGCCGTTGTTGGAGTATAGGTGGTGATTCGGGCCGTGCCGCCGGCGGCGGCTGGCGGCCCGCACAGTGGGTGCAGAAGTCGGGTTCATGTCGGTGCAGGTTCTCGTCAGTGGAGATACACCAAGGTCGCAGCCATGGCCCCCACGCGGGGCCCGCCCAGTCGCAAGATCGGAGATCTTCGTTCAGCGTTTCGGCTGCGCATCCCGCCGGCAGGCGGATGGCACCTCGCCGTCTCCACGGCAGGTTGCCGGGTTCCCTCGCCTCGCAGCTCGGTCACCACTCCTGATGCTGGCTGCATCCTACCCGAGCCCCCGCCGGGGCCCAAGTACCGATTTTGACATAGTAGAACTTTCCGGCAGCGTGCCCGATTGCTCAGGAGGAAACCAGTTGGAACAGGTCACTCATTCGTCGATCACCCGGTCGTTGAGGGCCATGTCGAGATCATCGTCCGGGTCCTCGTAGGGTAGGAGCCTGCGCTTCCTGCAGATCAGGGTGATCAGCTCGGAGATCTCGTTCTTCTCGCCGGCCCCCAGCTCACGCTCCTCGCGTTCCATCTGGTTCAGGACCTGGATCGCGCGGATGGCGTCGGAGTCGGACCCGTGCATCATCACTTTGACCAGGCGGCCCTTCTTGTAGCGGCCGTCGAGGACGTAGACGTACCGGCGGTCGAGCTGGGCCCGTAGCCGCAGAATTTCCATCCGAATTCCCTCATGTTTTCGAAGTCGCGTCCCATTCGCCCGGGCACAGTGCTTGCTGCACCCGAAGGCCTGCTGATACGCGTCAACGTCCGTGAATTCGCCGGTGGCGACGAACTCAGCGAATTTCCGTTGCTTGGGGGTGAGCTTGGGGAGCGTGGTGTCTGCGGATTTGATTGAGTTGATGGACATGATGGAGGGTTTGGCTGGTAGCTCTGATCACCTCGGGGATGACCTCCGAGGATGGCCTCCGGGGATGGCCGAACTGCTCGGCGAGGATCGTCGCCCGCCGGCTGATCGCCGCCGCCGTGCATCCAGCCCGCCGTGCACAGGCGCGGATGGACGCCGGTTCGTGGTTGAGCAGCACCCGCCACGCGATGCGGGTGATCGCCGGATCGCCGGCCAGGTAGGATTCCGCGATCCGCTCGGTGAGGGTGAGAGCGTCGGGCACGTCGCGGGCCGGTGAGGTCACTTCGGGCTCCAGCACGTCAACCGGATGGGTTTGATCCACCGCGGTCGGACGTCCGTCATGATCGAACCAGGTCATGGTGCGCTCGGGTCGGGTGTTCAACACGGCGGGGGGTCACCGTTCGGCGGTCTGCCGGCTGGCACGGACCGTCAGGGCATCAAGAGCGGCATCCAGATCGCTCTTCCGGTAGCGGATGGCACGGCCGATCCGGATGAAGGGGATGAACCCCTGCTGGCGCCACGTGAAGAGCTGGCGTTGACGGATGCGGAGGTATTCGCAAGCTTCGACGTCGGTGAACAGCCGGCCGTCGCGGTCAGTGGGATTGGATTGCGGGTCCATGCCCCCGGACGGCGTGTCAACCCGGACCCTTTTTGTCACATGTCACATTTCTCGACGGCCCAGCTTGCGGAGCAACTGGGATACTCCAAGCGCCAGGTCCAGCGAATGGCTGCCGACGGGCAAATCCCCGGCGCGGCGCGCACCCCCGCCGGTCACTGGAGGATCCCGGATACCCCCGAGTTGCGGGAGTGGGTCCGGAATTTCAGGAAAACCGAGTCAGCCGAGCGGATCGTGGATCTGTGTGACAAGGCCCAGCTTCAAGATGCCTTCGGACTGGTGAAGGAGATTCTGGAGCGTGCCCACTCCCTGCGGTGCCTCCTTCGCAAGGCGGGTTGGGCCCATTGCAGTCCGATCTGGGGCTTTCTGTATGAGGAACTCCACCCGCTCCGGATGACGCTGGAAACACTGAAGATGCCCATCGAGGACGTGTTTCGCTACATCGACAATGAGGAGAGGCGAAGCCCGCAGAGCGCGGGAGGCCCCGCGGCGGAATCCACGGAATAGCAGAGCGGATTCGACGTTGCCGCAGGCCACCCGCCGGTTTGTCAGGCGGGCATGATGGCGAACCACGCCTTGGCCTCGTCCTCGGTCACGACCTCGCGGTAGTGGCGGAAGATCATGCGGGGCGAGTTGCCGGCCTCCAGAGCGGTCCGGGCGACATCCCCGGTCTCTGCCACCCGGTAGCTGATGAACGAGTGTCGAAGGGCATTCTGACGCCAACCACCGGGGATTCTCGCCTTCACGGCGACGTCGCTCAGCGCTCCGGACACGTCGGAGATCGGGACCACGGGGCCGGTCGCTTCCCGCCACGGGGCGAGCCACGCCTTGAGGTTCTCCGGCAGCGGCGCCAGCCGGCGGGCAGCAGTCTTCGCCTTGCGGCCGGCGATCTCGATGTGGCCGCGCTCCCACTTGATGTCCTCCCATTCGAGGCGCTGGATCTCCGCGGAGCGGATGCCGGCGAAGGCCCCGATGGCCATGTGCGGCAGGATCCGCTTGTGGGCCGCGTGGAGCAGCCGCTCCATCTCCTCGGGCGTGAAAATCTGGATCTCGGTTTCCGGCTCCTTGAACCGCTCGGTCAGCTCGGCGGCCGTCTTGCGGTCGGGGTGAAGGTAGCCCTGCCGCTTGGCGAACCGGAACATGGTGACGAGGTTCGTCCGGATCGAGTTCTTGCTGACCGGGCTCAGGCGTTTCAACCCCATGAGGAACTTGTTGATGTCGGCCACCTTCACGTCGGCGATGTCCCCGCCGACCTTCCCGGCGAACTTCTGCAGGTTGAGTCGGCTGCTGCTGACGTAGGACCGGCTGACGCCCTTCACCTCGAGCGACGCGACGTACTCGGCGACCACCTGGACGACCGTGCGCGACGGTAGCAGGTCGGGCCGGTTGGTGGCGTAGAATCGCACCGCGTCGGAGAGCGGAATGTCCGGCGCGGTCTTCCTGGCGCTGTCCCACTCCTCGATGGCCGCGACCAGTGAGACACCGTGGTTCTTCGCCAGCCGCTCACAGTGGCGCAGGATCTCGATGTCGCGCTTGGTGACCTCGTCGCCGATCGACCAGCAATTCGCCAGCCGCACGCTGATCTGCTGGGCGACCATCTTCGCTTCGTCGATGTCGGAGAAGCAGCGGGTCCGACGCCGGCCCCCCTCCTTCCAGCAGACGTTGTTCTGCGGGTAACCGTTCTTGCGGGTGTAGCAATAGATCCTGACCTCGGCCATGCCGCGGCCGACGATCACGGTGCCCTTGGGCTTGCGGCGCCTCTGCGGTGACGTTTGAACCATCGACAATGGCGCCGACGTCAACGATTCGTTGGAATTGGTGTTGGAAATCGCCTTTTTGGCCGCCGTCAGAAGGTCAATAAGCGCTGATACTGAGTCGGTTGGGTGGGATGCTCCCACCCTGTCCGCCACGCCCCCACCCCCGGTCGCCGGGGGTGGGGGCGCGGCGCTCGGGGCGAACTGCCGAACTTTCGAGCGCAGCGAGATTCTCCCGCACGTGGCCGAGTCAGGCCTTGCCGCCCCCGGGAGTCCGGCCCTGCGGTCCCGGCCCTGCAGGGCAGGGGGTCACCGGCGGCGGCGCGAGAGTGCGAACGGCACCATTGCGAACGCCAGCACCGCCGGGGCGGGTTCCGGGACTTGCGCCAGGACAAACGAGAACTCGGGCGCCCCGGTCATGTTGCGCCAGGCGGTGTCGCCTTTCAGGATCATGAACGAACCGTCGTTGTTGTTGCCGACGGCCCACGCCCAAGGCACGCCATCGTTGGCCGAGTCACTGACGATCGAGATCGCGTAGGAACCCGCGGCCAGCGACTGATCGGGAAACCCGGCGGAGTAGGAGTAAATGATCGTCTGGTAAGGATCCCGGTATCCGGTGTCGAACCGGGTCACCAGCCCGAGCGGCAGGTCGATGATGGGAGTCATCGCGGGCACGTTGCCGACGATGGTGTAGATCCGCATCCGGAACCGGTCCGGACTAAACTCCCTCAAACCATGCCAGGTGACCAGATTGAAGGTGGCTGGGGCAGCAAACTGGAATCCGTCGGCATGCAACCAGTTCGGGGCATCCGGGTCGTTTTCCCTGCCGTTGTGGATCGTCGAAGCCGACACCATGTTGTCGTAGACTATGGTGGCGGCTCCCCGCGCCGGGGCGGCCGGCAAGAGCAACGCCGCTGCTGCTGTCGCGGCTTTGGAAAACACTGTGGAGGCTGGCTGCGGAAACGGTGCTTCGGTGAGGCGGTGGGCAGTGTTTCGGTGGGAAGAAACGCCGGACCCGGGTCGAGGCGTGCCGGCTCGAAGTGTTCGGGGAGGGAGAATCATCGCTGGCGAGCGTGGTGTTCCGGACCTCGGTGTCAATGGGAATCGATTGGCAGGGAAATCGATTGGCAGCCGCAATCGGTTCCTTGTTGCGTGGCGCCATCCGGGCCGCTTTTCTTCTTGGGCGTGCGCCCGGCCGGATCGGGGCTTCCCCCCGGGCGGCCCGGCGCCGATGATCGGCGGCCGGCAGGGGCGGGTCTCCGCCGCCGTGCCGGGCCGGACACCCCTGAGCGCTTTCCAATGAAGGCACACCAACGCTCGATCCTGCTGGTCTCGGTGATTGCGGTTGCCGGCCACTGCGTGGCGCGGGCCGGCGCACCGGAGGCGCCGCCCGCCGCGCCGGCGTCGGCACGCCCTGCCGCCGGGCCGGCGGCTGGCGGCGCGGCGCCGCTCGCGCCGGGGGCGCCGGTCGACTACGCCGGGCTTGCGTTCCAGCCGGACGACTGGCGGCGGCGGGGGCTGGACTTCGAGATGGTGCCGTGGGCCGGCAGGGAGGTCGTGTTTCTAACCAAGGGTGACGGCTTCGACCGCGCGCTGATGGGCGCCTGGGTCGCGCGCCTCGACGCCGGCTGGCGGACCTACGCCGGGCTGACCGGGGCGCTGCCGCGGCCGTTCAAGCAGCTCGGCGGCAAGCCGGTGGTGGCCGCGGTCCCCGGCGGCGGCCTGACCTGCGGCGCCGGCTGCGGCTACGTCGGCGCCACCGGCATCGAGCTGGCGAAGTTCTATGATGACGACTATCCGAAGCTGGCCAGGCGCCCGGCCTCGATGCCCCACTACGTGTTCTATGAGATGGGCCGCAACTTCTACACCTTCGGCGACCGGCACTCGTGCTTCATCACCGGCTTCGCCGTGTTCATGCGCTACGTGTGCATGGACGCGCTGCGGTGCGCGGACGAGGAGGAGGGCCTGCGCCGGACGATCGAGGGGGTGGAGCCGCTGCTGGCGTCCAGCGGCCACGGGTTCCTCGACCTGTTCACCATGGCCGGCGGCCTCGGGGAGAAGGCGCCCCGGATCAAGGGCGCCGACGGGCGCATGGTCGACCCCTCCGACCAGCCAGTGTGTTATGCCGCCGCGATGCTGCGGCTGCGCCGCGAGCACGGCGGGGACGCGTGGGTGAAGCGGTTCTTCCGCGAGCTGGCCGGCTGCCCCGGCTCGCCGCCCGGCACCCGCGAGGGCGCGCTCGCCCAGTGCTGGCACTGGCTGCTGGCGGCCAGCGCCGCGGCAGGCACGGACCTCGGCCCGGTGTTCGCCGGCCAGTGGGGGCTGCCGCTCGACCCGCACACCCGCGCCGCCCTGGCGCGCGTCGACTGGCGCAAGCCGGGCCTCACCGCCGCGGCCGTGGCCGCCGAAGTCAAGCCGCGCTGGCTGGCCGGGGAAGCGGCGGAATCCATGTCATCGTTTCACCCCGGTCCACCCTGATTCAAGGAGGTGTCCCATGATGGCTGCGGCGAAGTCTGAAACACTGGTCCGCGGGTTGTTCGAGTCGGCCGGCATCGAGGTCGGCGGCGGCAGCCCGTGGGACATCCAGGTGCATGACCGGCGGCTCTATGACCGCCTGCTGCGCGAGGCCGACCTCGGGCTCGGTGAGTCGTACATGGACGGCTGGTGGGACTGCGAGGCGATCGATGAGTTCATCTCGCGGGTGCTCAGGGGCAGGCTGGACGAGAAGGTCAGGGGCGACTGGAGGATCCTCCTGCACGTGCTCCGGTCCAGGATCCTCAACCAGCAGCTTCCGTCGCGGGCGTTCGTCGTCGGCGAGCGCCACTACGACCTCGGCAACGACCTGTACGTCGCGATGCTCGACAAGCGCCTGAACTACACCAGCGGCTACTGGAAGGGCGCGGCCACCCTCGACGAGGCGCAGGAGGCGAAACTGGAGCTGGTGTGCAGGAAGATCGGCCTCAGGGAGGGGATGGAGGTCCTCGAACTCGGGTGCGGCTGGGGAAGCTTCGCGAACTACGCGGCGGAACGGCACGGGGCCCGCGTCCTCGGCGTCACGGTCTCGAAGGAGCAGGTCGCGCTCGGCATGGAACTCGCCAGGGGCCTGCCCGTCGAACTCCGGCTCCAGGACTACCGCGAGGTCGCCGGCCTCTACGACGCGGTCGTCTCGATCGGCATCATGGAACACGTCGGCTGCAGGAACTACCGCACCTACATGGGCGTCGTCGACCGCTGCCTGAAGCCGGACGGCATCGCGTTCGTGCACACGATCGGCGGCAACCAGAGCGTGGGCTCGACGAACGCGTGGACGCACAAGTACATCTTCCCCAACGGCATGATCCCGTCGATCGCGCAGCTCGGCCGCGCGATGGAGCCCGCGTTCGTGATGGAGGACTGGCACAACTTTGGCCCGGACTACGACCGGACGCTGATGGCCTGGCACGCGAACTTCGAGGCGGCGTGGCCCGGGCTGAGGGACAAGTACGGCGAGCGCTTCCGGCGGATGTGGCGCTTCTACCTGCTCAGCTCGGCCGGCGGTTTCCGCGCCCGCCACCTGCAGCTCTGGCAGATCGTCTTCACCCGCCGCGGGACGCCCCACCCAGAGTGCCGCTGCAGCTGACGCGATGGCAATGACCCATGCCGAGGTGCTGATCGTCGGCGGCGGGCCCGCAGGGGCCGCCTGCGCGCTCGAGCTGCGGCGCAGGGGCGTGGACTGCATGATCCTCGACCGGCAGCCGTTTCCACGGTCGAAGCCGTGCGCCGGGTGGATTCCGCCGGACCTGTTCCGGATCCTGCGGGTGGAGCGGGCCGCCTACCCCGGCGGCCTGACCGACTTCCGCTCGTTCGCCATCTCGCTCCGCGGCTTCCGCTTCACGCTCCCGGTGCGCCAGTGCGCGATCCGCCGTTGCGAGTTCGACGAGTGGCTGCTCCGCACCGCGCAGGTGCCGGTGCACGTCCACAACGTGAGGGCAATCGAGCGGACCGCGGACGGCTACCGCGTCGATGGCGCCTACCGCGCGCGCCACCTGGTCGGCGCCGGCGGTGCGCAGTGCCCGGTCTATCGGGCGCTGTTCAGGCCCCAGGGCGCGGTTCCCGGGGACGCGCTCATCGTCGCCCAGGAGGAGGAGTTCCCCTATCCGGCGCGCGACGGGCGCTGCCGCCTCTGGTTCTTCGAGGGCGGCCTGCCCGGCTACGCGTGGTACGTGCCGAAGGCCGGCGGCTACCTGAACGTGGGCATCGGCGCCAGGGCGGCGGCGCTGAAGGCGCGGGGCGCGAGCCTCCACGGCCACTGGGCGCGCCTGGTGCGCAGGCTCGATGAACTCGGGCTGGTGCGGGACCACGCGTTCAGGCCGCGCGGCCACGCCTATCAGCTGCGCCGCAGGCGGGCCAGGGTGAGGCTCGGCGACGCGTTCCTCGTCGGCGACGCCGCCGCGCTCGCGACGCTCGACATGGGGGAGGGGATCCGCCCGGCGATCCAGAGCGGCATCCGGGCCGCGGAGGCGATCGCGGGGCAGGGGGACTACTCGCTGGCCTCGATCCCGGCATACTCGTGGCCGTCGCTGGCCGGGTTCTAACGAGGCGGGGGAAGAAGCCCGGGCCTGGCCCCGTGGCGGCCGCCGGGGCGCGGCTCACGGCTTGCGGTGCAGCGCGCGGAAGCGGCTCGGGGTGAGCTGCTGGATGCGCCGGAACGTGGTGTTGAAGTGGGCGAGGCTCTCGAACCCGGAGGCGAAGGCCACCTCGCAGACGTGGTCGCTGGTGTCGATCAGGCGCCGCGCCGCCTCGCCGACCCGCACCTCGTTGACGAACTCGGTGACCGTGCGCCCGGTGGTGCGGCGGAAGAACTTCGACAGCGCCGCCGGGGTCAGCCCCGCCAGCCGCGCCAGCTCACGGTGGCTGATCGGGCCGCGGAAGTGCCGGTAGACGTGCTGGTGGATCCGCCGGATCCGCGCGCAGGCCGCCTCGTCGAGCACCGGGGCGAAGCCGGCGCTCGACAATGCCTCGCCCCCGCCGGACTCAGCCAGCCCCTGCAGCAACTCCCAGAACACCACCAGCCGCCGCAGCCCGCGCAGGCCGGGGAGCCGCTCGACCTCGCGGGCCGCCACCTCCCGCTCGCGCCCGCTGAACGCCAGCCCCCGCCCCGCCCGCGCCATCAGGCGCCGGATCCCGTCCAGCTCCGGCAGCCAGCCCGCCGCCCCGGCCAGCCACTCGGGCCGGAACTGGACGTAGACCGAGCGCGCCCGGCCGCCGCCCGGCAGCGGCACTTCGGCGTTGCGCCAGCAATGCGGCAGGCCGGGCCCTAACAGCACCAGGTCGCCCGGCCCGAAGCCGCCGATGTGGTCGCCGACGAACCGGCGCCCGGAGCTTTCGAGGATCAGGGTCAGCTCGGCTTCCGGGTGATAGTGCCAGCCGCGCTCGAAGCTCGGCCGGTCGTAGCGGAACACGCCGAACGACGCGCCGCGGCCCGGCGGCACGTCCTCGAAGCGGGCGGTCGCCGAGAACGCCGGCCCGCCCCCGGCGGGGCGATCGGGCGCGGCGGGCGCGGCGCGTTCCGGGCATCGGCTGCGGGCGCTCATGACGGTCGGCTCAGGGGGTTCCGGTTTCCCGGGGGCGCCGGGTTCCCGGCCCCGTGCCGCGGCGAGGCAGGCTGCCCGTTGTCCCGCCGCCGATCCTCTGCACCCGCCGGCGGGCTGTCAACAGGGCATCAGGATCCGACCACGCAGCGGTGGCGCCGCCGGCCGGATCCTGCCATCCTGCGGCAGGCACCCGGCCCTGCCGCGAGCCACCCATGACCGGCACCCTGAGCAAACGGGAACGCATGCGGCGCGCCCTCTGGCGCCAGCCGGTCGACCGCCTGCCGGTGCAGACGAACTACACCGGCAGGATGGGCGCGATCCTCGCCGACCTGCTCGGCTGCGCGCCGGCCGAATTGCCCGACCGCCTCGACAACCACCTGCTGCGCGTCGACGTCGGCCACCCGCCGCGCCTCAGCGCCGACGGCCGCGTGCGCTTCGACTGGTGGGGCGCCGGCTGGGGCACCGAAACCGAGGGCTACTGGCACGCCTTCGCCCCGCTGGGGGAGTCCGCCGACCCCGCCGCGTTCGCCTGGCCCGACCCGGAGGCGCCGGGCCTGTTGGACGGGGCCGCGGCGGCGATCGCGGCCGACCGGGGCGCCCGCTTCGTGGTGCCGAACTTCGGCTTCGCCCTGTTCGAGCGCGCGTGGTCGCTGCGCGGCTTCGACGGGTTCCTGATGGACTTGGCGAGCGAGCCCCAGGCGGCCGGGGATCTGCTGGAGCGCATCACCACCATCCAGGTCGCGCTCGCCCGGCGCTTCGTCGCCTGCGGGGTGGACGGCGGCTACTTCGGCGACGACTACGGCGCCCAGCACAGCCTGCTGTTCTCGCCCGCCGTGTGGCGCCGCCTGATCAAGCCGCGCCTGCGGCGGATGTTCGCGGTGTTCCGCGACGCCGGCCTGCCGGTGATCCTGCATTCGGACGGCGACATCTGGCCGATCCTGCCGGACCTGATAGACATCGGGCTCACCTGCCTCAACCCGGTGCAGCCGGAGGTGCTGGACCACGCCCGGCTGCACCGCGAGTTCGGCCGCGACCTCAGCTTCTACGGCGGCATCTCGACCCAGGCGGTGCTGCCGATGGCCACGCCCGGCGGGGTGCGCGCGGCCACCCGGGCCTGCATCCGCGGCCTCGCGCCGGACGGCACCGGCCTGGTCCTCGGCCCCTCCCACCGGATGCAGTCAGACATCCCGCCGGCCAACGTCACCGCGATGCTCGACGCCTTCCCCCGATGAACGACCACGCCCGCCGGCAACGGATCCGCCAGTCGTTCGCCGAGCGGTTCGGAGGCGAACCGTCGCTGTGGTGCCGCGCCCCCGGCCGGGTCGACCTGATGGGCAGCCACACCGACTACAACCTCGGCGCGGTGCTCACGCTGCCGATCGACCGCGACGTCTGGATCGCCGCGCGCCCGAACGACTCCCGCCAGGTCAACCTCCACTCGCTCAACCTCGCCGGCGGCGGCTCGTTCGACCTCGACTCGGAGGCGCGCAACCCCGCGCAACCGTGGCTCGACTACGTCCACGGCGTCGCCCGGGAACTGCAGCTGATGGGGCTGCCGCCCGCCGGCTTCGACGGCGTCGTCCACGGCACGGTGCCGCTCGGCGGCGGGCTGAGCTCGTCGGCTGCGCTCGAATGCGCGGCCGCCACCGTGTTCCAACAGCTCGGCGGCTGGCGGCTGGAGCCGCTCGAGGCCGCCCGCCTGTGCCAGCGGGCCGAGAACCGGTTCGTCGGCGTCAATTGCGGCATCCTCGACCAGTTCACGGCGTGCATGGGCCGCCAGGGGTGCGCGCTGCTGCTCGACTGCCGCGACCTCTCGAGCCGCCCGGTCGCCGTCGCCGACGGCCTCCGGGTCGTGGTCTGCGACACCAGGTCGGAACGCGAGCTCGCCGGCTCCGAGTACGGCGAGCGCCGCGCGCAGTGCGAGCTCGGCGCGCGCCTGCTCGGCGCCGCCGCGCTGCGCGAGGTGGACGCCGCCCGCTTCCAACGGCACGCGCACCGGCTGCCGCCGGACGTCGCCAGGCGCTGCCGCTTCATCATCGGGGAGCACGCCCGCGTGCTCGAGCTGGCCGACGCCCTGCCCCGCGGCGACCGCGCCGCGATCCGCCGGCTCACCGCCGCCTCGTTCGACGGCGCCCGCCTCCTCTATCAGATCACCTCGCCCGCGATGGAGGCGATGATGGAGGCGATGCTCGCCGCGCCCGGCGTGATCGGCGCGCGCCAGGCCGGCGCCGGCTTCGGCGGCTGCATGGTCGCCCTGGTCGAGGCCGGGGAGGCCGGGGCGTTCGCCGCGGCGGTGCGCGCGCGTTACGCGGCCGCCGCCGGCATCGAGCCCGGGGTCTTCCCGGTGACCGCCGCCGCCGGCGCCGGCGTGGTCTGAGCGCCCGCCCGCATCCCGCACCGCCCCGCCCCAACCGACCCCGACACCCCGACCGCCCGTGAACCCCGACCTCGACCACCTGGTGTTCGGCGCCTACCTGCTGGTGGTGGCCGCCGTCGGCATCCTCGCCTCCCGCCGCAAGGAGCAGTCCGACGACTACTTCCTGGCCGGCCGCAACCTGACCTGGTGGGTGATCGGCGGCTCGCTGATCGCCGCCAACATCTCGACCCATCACTTCATCGGCATGTCGGGGCAGGGGTTCACGATCGGGCTGGCGATCGCAAGCTACGAGTGGATCGCGGCGATCGCCCTGATCATCTACGGCAAGTTCTTCCTGCCCTACTACCTCAAGACCCGCATCACCACGATGCCGGAGTTCCTCGAGACCCGCTTCAACCACCGGGTGCGCCTCGTCTTCGCCATCATCAGCCTGGTCGGCTATGTCTTCATCGAGCTCGCCGTCGTCCTCTACACCGGCTCGCTCGCCATCGAGTCGATCTTCGGCCTGCCGCTCACCTGGGGGCTGGCGATCCTGTGCCTGGTCGGCGGCGGCTACACGATCTACGGCGGCCTGCGCTCGGTGGCGTTCACCGACGTCATCCAGGTCGCGGTGCTGATCGTCGGCGGCCTGGTCGTCACCGGCCTCGGCCTGGTCGCCGTCGGCGGCGCCACCCCCGGCTACGGCGCCAACCTGTGGGACGGCCTGCGCGCGGTGGTCGACGGCTCGCCGGAGAAGTTCCACATGGTCCAGCCGTGGGACCACCCCGAGCTGCCGTGGATCGGCGTGTTCTTCGGCGGCATGTGGCTGGCCAACATCTTCTACTGGGGCTGCAACCAGTTCATCACCCAGCGCACGCTCGCCGCCCGGAGCGTCTGGCACGGACAGATGGGCGTCGTGTTCGCCGGCTTCCTCAAGCTGCTCGTCCCGGTGCTGGTGGTGCTCCCCGGGATCATCGCCTGGCGGCTCTACGACCCCGCCGAGGGCCTGCTGCGCGGCCAGTTCACCCTCGCCAAGGGCGACCTCGCGTTCCCCACGCTGGTCAGGCGACTGCTCCCGCCCGGCTTCACCGGCCTGGTCATGGCCGGCCTGGTGGGCGCCGTGATGTCGACCATCGCCTCGCTGCTCGCGTCGAGCTCGTCGATCTTCACGTTCGACATCTATCAGCGCCACCTCAACCCCGCCGCGGGCGGCCGCAGGCTGATCCTCGTCGGCCGCCTCGCCACCCTCACGGTGCTGGTCGTCGCCACCGTGGCCGGCTGGTTCCTGCGCGACCTCACCGCGATCTTCACCTACATCCAGAAGTACTGGTCGATCGCATACCCCTCGATCTGCGCGGTGTTCCTCGCCGGCTTCTTCTGGCCGCGCGCCAACGCCCGCGGCTGCCTCGCCGCGCTGCTGCTCGGGCCGCTGTGGGCCGGCCTCTACACGGTGGCCGAGGGCCGCGACTGGATCTTCACGCTGCCGTTCCTGACCCGCGCCGGGATCGACTTCCTCTTCTGTTGGGCGCTGATCTGGTGGCTGCGCAGCCCCGCCGACGCCGTGCCGGCCCAGGCCCGCATCGACCGCTCGTTCCCCCCCGCGGCGCTGGCCGAGATGCGGGCCCTCCCGTTCTACCAGCGCTTCGGCTTCTGGAGCGCCGTCCTCCTCGCCTGCATCGCCGCCCTCTACGTCCGGTTCTTCTGAACCTCCCCCCCCGTAGCCGCGTTGGTCACAACGCGGGCTGGGTCGGCCCCGATTCCTCCCCGTAGCCGCGTTGGTCACAACCCCCCTTCCGCCGGTTTAATTGTGCTTGAACCCCGGGGGGAAACCTGCTATGCGGCGGCCCGGATGGGCCGCCCGACGAAGTCACCGCCGCCGTTCCGGCAGCCGCTGCAGCCGGTGGAGCAGCTGGTGCTGTCGTATTTCGGCTGCCTGGCCGACGCGATCGGGCTGCCGCGGTCGCTGGCGCACCTGTATGGGGTGTTGTTCATCACCCCCGGGCCGCTGAGCTTCGACGAGGTGGTGGAGCGTTCCGGGGTGAGCAAGGGGGCGGTGTCGACCGGCCTGCGCCAGCTGCGGCGCCTCGGGGGGGTCGAGATCGTGGTCAACCCGGCGGACCGGCGGACGTTCTACCAGCCGGTGACGAGCATGCGGCGGCTGGTCGGCAGCTTCCTGAGCGAGCGGCTCGAGCCGAGCGTGGCCGAGGGCGCGCGCCTGCTCGGCCAGGCGACGGCGGAGGCCGACGCCGCGGCCTCGTCCGACCACCTGCGCGCGCGCATCGGCAGCCTGCTCGTGTGGCACCAGCGCGCCAGCGAGCTGCTGCCCGCACTGCACCTGCTGCGGGCCGCCCCGCCGGCCGGCGAGGGGGGCGCCGAGCCGGCCCCAAGCCAACCCAAACCGGCCAAGCCCGGGCGTCGCAACCGCGCCGCCGCCCCCATCCCCGCCGCCTGACCCCGCAACCCGCACCGCCAATCCCCCCAGCGCCCCACCGCAGCACTGCCTCCCCTCCCAGCTCGACGATCGACATACCCACCCGTCGCCAATCGATCGCCCGGCCTCCACCACCCGCCTCCACCCCGACTGGTTCTTCGCCCCATCCGCGGCGATCCCGACCAGGGGCGGCAGCGTGGAGTTCACAAGTCTAAAGGTCTAAAGGTCTAAAGGTCTAAAGGTCTAAAGGTCTAAAGGTCTAAAGGTCGGAAGACACCTTCGGGCTCACCTTTCTCAGCCCCGAAGCCGGTTGCGGCTGCGCCGCTCGGTTGCGCGCTGCGCGCGCTCGGTTGCGGCTGCGCCGCCCGGTGAGTCGGTGAACCGGTGGCTTGGGATGAGCAAGGCACCCGTCAAGCACCCCACCGACCCACCGACCCACCGACCCACCGACCCACCGACCCACCGGTTCACCGGTTCACAGCCCCGCCGCACGCAGGCTTGACCTCCTGCACAACTGTGCGAATGTGCGTTGATGCGAACGACGATCGACCTTCCGGACCCGCTGTTCCGCGCGGTGAAGACCCGCGCGGTGCAGCAGGGCACGACGCTCAAGCAGCTGGTGGCGAGTTACCTGGAAGCCGGGCTGCGGGATGAACCCAGGGTGCGTCCCGCGGCCGCAGGCGGGCGGGCGCCGTTGCCGACGGCGATCGCGCGCGACCCGGCGGCGCCGCTGGCCGGGGCGCTGACCAACCGGGCCCTGGAGGCGCTCCTCGCTCGGGAGGAGCGCGCACACCACCGGCGCGTGGTCCGGCGCGCCCCCGGCGCCGCATGACCGACCTGCCGGATGTCAACGTCTGGCTGGCCCTGGCGGACGGGAACCATGTCCACCATGCGGCCGCGCAACACTACTGGCAGCACCAGGCGGCCGGGGTGGTGGCGTTCTGCCGCGTCTCGATGCTCGGGTTCCTCCGTCTCAGCACCCACCGCGGCGTGCTCAGCCGGCCCCTGACCGCCGCCGAGGCATGCGACATCTACCATGCCTGGCGCCGCGGCGCCGGCGTCGGGTTCGTCGATGAGCCGCCCGCGGCCGAGGCGCTGTTCCGCGAACTGACCTGCCAGCCCGGCTTCCCCCGGCACCTGTGGACGGATGCCTGGCTCGCCGCCTGCGCCCGCAACGCCGGCTGCCGGGTGGTGTCGTTCGACGCCGACTTCAAGCGCATCCCGGACCTTGATCTCCTCCTGCTCCGCGCCGCCCGGTGAGGCGGTTGCGCGCTGCGCGCGCCCGGTGAACCGGTTGCGCGCTGCGCGCGCTCGGTGAGTCGGTGAGCCGGTAGCTTGGAAAGAGCAAGGCACCCGTCAAGCACCTCACCGACTCACCGACCCACCGACCCACCGGTTCACCGGTTCACAGCCCCGGCTGTCCGCTCTCGACGCCAACCAGCTTCCGTGTTAGCTTGCCCCCATGCCCGGTAATCCGACCATCACGATCGAATGCCCCCCGGAGGTGCTGCTGGAACTTCATGTCAGTGAGGAGGAGTTCGGCGGCATGCTCCGCGAAACCGCGGCCATTGCGCTTTTCCGCCAAGGGCGGCTCTCCTCCGGACTCGCCGCCAAATGGGCCGGCCAGCCGCGGATCGCCTTCCTCATGAAGGCGATGGAGCAAGGCGCCCGCCTCCTCGACCAGGGTGACGCAGACTTCCGCCGCGAATCCTCGCTGCTGTGATCATCTTCTCGAACACCACGCCGCTGTTCGCCTTCGCGGCGCTCGGCCAATTCGACCTGTTGCACCACGTCCATGGCACACTCCACGTGACCCGCGAGGTCGCCCGCGAATGCTCCGTCGGCGGGCCCATCACGGTGCCATCCCTCGCCGCCCTCTCCTGGATCCAACTCGTGCCAGGCCCGCTCGCGCCGGACCCCCGCTTCTTCATGTTGGACGCCGGTGAACGGGCCACCCTCTCCGCTGCACTGCAGGCAAACGCCGACCTGGTTCTGATCGACGAAAGACTGGCCCGCAACCTCGCCGAATACCACGGGCTGCACGTCGTCGGCACCTTGGGAACCCTGCTCAAGGCAAAACAGACCGGCCTCATCCCCGCATTCCTGCCTCCGGTCCGGCACCTCCAGCAAGCCGGCTTCTGGTACCACGAACCGCTCATCGCACGATTGGCTGCCCTCGTCGGCGAATGCCCCTAAGCTCCAAATCGCTGGCTCGGCCCCATCGGCGCCATCCGATCCACCAGCGCGCTGCGCACGCCCGGTGAACCGGTGAACCGGTGAACCGGTAGCTTGGAAAGAGCAAGGCACCCGTCAAGCACCTCACCGACCCACCGACCCACCGACCCACCGGTTCACCGGTTCACCGGTTCACCGGTTCCCAGCCCCGCCGCTCACCTTCTTCGACCTTTAGACCTTTAGACCTTTAGACCTTTAGACCTTTAGACTTCCACCCTCCCGATCTCCGCTCTTTTTTCCATCTACCATTCTCCCGTGAATCTTCTCCTCCCGCTATCCGCGATCGTGTTGGCCGAGGGGCTGGCGTGGTGGTGGATGTCGCCGCCGCCCGCCAGCGCCAGCGAGCCGGTGCTGGTGTGGAAGAGGGGGGGCGGGGGACAGGAGTCAGGAGTCAGGGGACAGGGGGCAGGGGAGCTTGCGCCCGGTGCCGTGCCCGATCCGCAATCACCGAACACGGAACACGGAACACGGAACACGCCCTCCTTCTCCTACACCCCGCTGCCCGACCTCTATTCCCAGGCCGCCCGCGTCCTGCGCAGCTCGGCCGGCCAGGTCGTCCTCGCCCGCAACGACGAACTCGGGCTGTCGCTCCACCTCGCGTTCCTCGAGTGGGACGGCACCGACACCGGCAGCACGCTCGAAGCGTTCCGCCACCCGCCCGAGGCGTGCATGGGCTCGATCGGCCTGACGCTCGTCGCCAACCACCCGCCGCGCACGTTCACCGTCGACGGGCGGACGCTGGTGTTCGAGCCCGCGAGGTGGTCCCGGAAAACGGAGCCAGTGGCTTCGTTATGGAGCTGACGGGTCTGTGGGGCTAGAATCGACCCACAGAACCGATGAAACGACAGAGAAGGACCCACAGTGCGGAATTCAAGGCCCGGGTGGCGCTCGAAGCGCTCAAGGGGATCAAAACCATCAACCAGATCGCCCAGGATGAGGGCGTGCATCCGGTGCAGTTGAGCACCTGGAAGAAGGAGTTGCAGGAGGGACTCGCCGGCGTGTTCGCGTCGGGTGCCGCGCAGCGGCACGACGCGGAGAAGGCCGAGCGGATCCGCGCGCGGCTTGAGCGCAAGGTCGGCCAGTTGGCGATCGAGAGCGATTTCCTCAAAAAAAAATGCGAGCAACTCGGGATCGACCTGAGCGAAAAGCCATGATCGAGAAGGACCATCCGCGATTGAGCGTGCGCCGCCAGGCGGCGCTCTTGGGAGTCAACCGCAACCGGTTGACGAGCCGCCCGAAGCTGGGGTCGGAGGATCTGGCGATCATGCGCGCCATGGACGAGATCCACACCCGCTGGCCGTTCTACGGGCAGCGCAAGCTACTGGTGGTGCTGCGCGAGGCGGGCTTCGATGTTGGGCGCAAGAAGGTCAGGAAGTTGATGCGCGTGATGGGGATCGAGGCCGTCGCCCCGAAGCGGCGCACCAGTCTGCCGGACGACAAGCATCGGAAATATCCCTACCTTTTGAGCGGGTTGGCGGTCACCGAGCCCGATCAGGTTTGGTGCGCCGACATCACCTACATCCGCATGGAGCGGGGCTTCGCCTACCTGGTGGCGATCATGGACTGGCACAGCCGCGCGGTGCTCGCCTGGCGGCTGTCGAACACCCTCGACACGCGCTTCTGCCTGGAGGCCTTGGCCGATGCGGTGCGCGTGGCGGGCCGGGTGCCCGCTATCTTCAACACCGACCAAGGCTGCCAGTTCACCAGCCGCGAATGGACCGGCACCCTGGAGGATCTCGGGGTGCGGATCAGCATGGACGGCAGGGGCCGCTGGCTGGACAACGTGTTCATCGAACGGCTGTGGCGCAGCCTGAAGTACGAGGACATCTACCTTAAAGACTACCCCGACCTGGTCGCCCTCGAGGCCGGTGCCCGTGCCTGGATGAACGACTACAACCACCTGCGGATCCACCAGTCACTCGGCTACGAGCGGCCGTGGAACGTCTACCGGCCGCAGGTCGGACTTGCCAAAGCAGCCTGAACCGATGACAACCAGCTCCGGAAAGTTGCTCACAGGAACCGCCGGCTCCGACGAGCTCGGGACCGGCCCATTCTCGCCGGCGAACCCTGTGAACAACTTTCCTCCAAGGGCGGAAGAACCGAAAGCAAATGAACACCGCCCCACGACCCGCAGCGCCATAACGAAATTCCGCCCGGCCCTGGATCCGTTAGGGAAACCACCTCTCACGCCGTGTTCCGCGAGGGCGGGGGACGCAGCCCCGCCGCCGCCCGCCCGGCCGCCCCGTTCGCCCGCACCATCCACGCCTTCCGCGCCGTATGGGTCGCCGGGCTGCCGCCGGCCACCCCTACCGGCACCCTCCTCGGCACCTCGTTCGCCGACCTCCGCACCCTGCGCCTGCGCTGCGCCCTCCACCGCTACCACCCCGCCCGCGCCCGCGTCGTCCAGGCCGCCGTCCGCGGCGCCCCCAGCCCCGACGCCGCATGGCAGGCGGTCCAATCCGCAATGCTCGACCAGCTCGCGTTCGTGCCCGCCACATGAGACGGCCCGGAAACGGGAACAGGAACCGGGGATTACGAGGATTTCGAGGATGATCAAAGGGTTGCGAACCAGCTTCCGATCATCCGTTGGGTGTGGGCATCACGCTTGCCAACTCATTCTGAATCAACGTAATCCCCGCAATCCCCGGTTCACATTTCTCACCTTCTCAGCCCCAAAGGGGCGAATCATACCAGCCCGGGGCTTCAGCCCCGGGGTTCCAGCCAAGCCTATCACCAGCGAGCGCCCGGCGCTTCCAGCCCCGCTGCTCACCCTTCCCGGCCCCGTAGGGGCCGCCCCATGTTAGCCGTGGGCTTCAGCCCACGGGCAACGGCCAAGCCTAACATCCGAGAGCGCCCCGCGCATTGCCCCGCCGCTCACCTTCTTCCCCATCCCCTTGACATTTTGCGACGCGATCGCATGATTTCTTCGACGTGAACGAAAAATGGATCCCGCGGGCGCTTGCCCCGCGATTGGCAACTGCGCTGGGGCAGTTTCCGGCGGTGCTGCTTACCGGGGCGCGGCAGGTGGGCAAGACGGCGCTGTGCCGGCACGTCTGCCCGCAGGCCCACTACGTGACCCTCGACCTGCCGGCCGAGGCGGAGTCGGCGCGCCACGACGCTTCGGCCTTCCTCCAGCGGCACCCGGCGCCCCTGATCGTCGACGAGATCCAGTATGCCCCCGAGCTGCTGCGCCACCTCAAGGTGCGGCTGGACCGCCACCGCGCCCCGGGGCAATACCTGATCACCGGCTCGCAGGACTTCGCGCTGATGCAGGGGGTGAGCGAGTCGCTCTCGGGCCGCTGCGCGGTGCTGCGGCTGCCGACGCTGGGCCTGGCGGAGGTCGGCGCCTCCACCCCGGCGGCAATCGACGCGCTGGCATGGCGCGGCGGCTGGCCGGAACTCCACGCCCGCCCCGACCTCGACCGCGAACTGTGGCTCGGTTCCTACCTCGCCACCTACCTCGAACGCGACGTCCGCAATATCCTCAACGTCGGCAGCCTGCGCGACTTCGACCGCTTCCTGCGCGCGGCCGCCTACCGTGCCGGCCGCCTGCTCTCGCTCAGCGAGCTGGCCCGCGACGTCGGCATCGCGGTGAGCACCGCCAAGAACTGGCTCTCCCTGCTGCTGGCCAGCCACCAGGTGTTCCTGCTCGAACCATGGCACGTCAACCCCGGCAAGCGCCTGGTCAAGTCGCCGAAACTCTACTTCCAGGAGGTCGGCTTCCTCCTCTATCTGCTCGGGTTCCGCGGCCCCGCCGACGTCATGGCCAACCCGGCATGGGGCGCGATCTGGGAAAACATCGTCGCCGCCGAGTGCCGCAAGGCGCTCGTCAATGCCGGCCGGCCCCCGACCCTCTACTACTGGCGCACCGCCAACGGCGAGGAAGTCGACCTGCTGCTCGAACGCGGCCCACGCCGCGTGGACGCGTTCGAGATCAAGGCCGCCGAGGCGCCCGCCACCCCAGACCTCAAGGGACTCGATGCCTTCGCCCGACTCTACGGCCGCGCCGCCCTCGCACGCCAGGCCGTCATCTGCCGCACCCCAGCCAGCTTCCCGATCGGCAACCACGGCGCCCACGCCCTCCCCCTCCCCGAGGCCATCGCCGCCCTGTGACAACCGGTTGCGGCTGCGCCGCCCGGTGAGCCGGTTGCGCGCTGCGCGCGCCCGGTGGGTCGGTTGCGCGCTGCGCGCGCCCGGTGAGTCGGTTGCGCGCTGCGCGCGCTCGGTGGGTCGGTCGCGGCTGCGCCGCTCGGTGGGTCGGTAGCTTGGCAAGAGCAAGGCACCCGTCAAGCACCTCACCGATTCACCGACTCACCGACTCACCGATTCACCGATTCACCGACTCACCGACCCACCGATTCACCGGTTCACAGCCCCGCCGCTCACCTTCTTCGACCTTTAGACTTCCTCCTCCGCCTCTTCCTTCAAACTTGAAACTTCCCACTTGAAACTCCTCCTCACAGGAGTGTCCGGCTTCATCGGCGCGCGCACCGCGGAACTGGCGCTGGCGGCCGGCCACCAGGTCGTCGGCCTCGACAACCTGAACGACTACTACGACCCGCGCCTGAAGCGCCACCGGCTCGAGCCGCTGCTCGGCCACCCCGGCTTCCGCTTCGTCGAGGCCGACGTCGAGGACGGCGCCGCGCTCGACCAACTGTTCGCCGCCGATCGCTTCGACGCGGTCGTCAACCTGGCCGCGCGCGCCGGCGTGCGCGCGTCGATCGCCGACCCGCACGTCTACCTGCGCACCAACACGCTCGGCACGCTCAACCTGCTCGAGCGGATGGCCCGCCACGGGGTCCCGAAGCTGGTCCTCGCGTCGACCTCGTCGCTCTACGCCGGCCAGCCGCTGCCGTTCACCGAGGACGCCGCCGTCACCCGCCCGATCTCCCCCTATGCCGCCACCAAGCTGGCGGCCGAGGCGCTCGCCCACACGTGGCACCACCTCCACGGCCTCGACGTCTCGATCCTGCGCTACTTCACCGTCTACGGACCAGCCGGCCGCCCCGACATGGCGCCGTTCCGCTTCTGCGAACAAATCCGCCGCGGCCTCCCCCTGACCGTGTTCGGCGACGGCTCCCAGACCCGCGACTTCACGTTCATCGACGACATCGCCCGCGGCACCCTCGCCGCCCTCGCCCCCCTCGGCTTCGAGATCATCAACCTCGGCGGCGGCAACCAGCCGGTCACCGTCAACACGATGCTCGACCACCTCGCCCGCCACCTCGGCAAAACCCCCGCCGTCCACCACCAGCCGCCGATCGCCGCCGACATGCCCGCCACCGCCGCCGACATCTCGAAGGCCCACCGACTCCTCCACTGGTCCCCCGCCACACCCCCCGCCGACGGCTTCCGCCTCACCGCCGACTGGCACCACGCCAATGCCCCATGGCTCGATGACATCGAGCTGTGAATGAAAAGGTCAAGAGCATGAGAAGTCTGAAAGTCTAAAGGTCTAAAGGTCTAAAAGTCGGAAGGCACCTTCGGGCTCACCCTTCCCAGCCGTAGCCGCAGGCGAAGGCCGCCCCCCCTGGGAGCGCGGAATTCATTCCGCACCTCGTGACCTGCCGCAGCCAGCGCGCAGCGCACATCCCCGCGCCCACCCACGATCCTGGCCATTCTAGCGGACTAAAGTCCGCGCTCCCAGGGTGAGCGTCCGCGCCGGCCTTCGCCTGCGGCTACGGCCCGGCAGGCCCAGCCCCGGCCGCTCACCCTTCGCAGTCCCGAAGCCGGTTGCGGCTGCGCCGCCCGGTTGCGCGCTGCGCGCGCTCGGTGAGTCGGTTGCGGCTGCGCCGCCCGGTGGGTCGGTGAACCGGTGCATCGGTAGCTTGGAAAGAGCAAGGCACCAGTCAAGCACCCCACCGACTCACCGATTCACCGACTCACCGATTCAACGACCCACCCACCCACCGACTCACCGATTCACCGACTCACCGACTCACCGACTCACCGATTCACCGACTCACCGACTCACCGATTCACCGACCCACCGACCCACCGACCCACCGACTCACCGACCCACCGACTCACCGACCCACCGACCCACCGACTCACCGACCCACCGACCCACCGACTCACCGACCCACCGACTCACCGACTCACCGACCCACCGACTCACCGACCCACCGACTCACCGACCCACCGGTTCACCGGTTCACCGGTTCACAGCCCCCGCCGCTCACCTTCTTCGACCTTTAGACTTTTAGACCTTTAGACCTTTAGACTTCTCCCTGCACTTCAGCGGCCCCAAATGCACGTTTTTACGATAAAACGTGCATCAGGCTGACATCCGCTGCAGCTTGTCCCCATGTGGCACGACGTCGTATTGGGCCAGAAACGGGAGTGGGAGTCGATTCGGGCGCGTTCCTACGTGGCCCGGACCTCGGCGCCGGCCCCTGCGGCGGCCGATCTGGCGCGGGTGGTGATCGGGCCGCGCCGGGCCGGCAAGTCCTGCTACGCCGCCCATCTGGCGATCGCCGGGGACTGCGCCTGCGGCTACCTCAACTTCGACGACGAACGGCTCGCATCGCCGGCGGGAAAGGTGGCCTTGGACGAGCTCCTGGCCGCGGTGGACGAGGTCTACGGCTACCTCGAGCAGGCCTTCCTGTGCTTCACCGTGCCGCGGTTCTCCTTCAAACCCCGCGAACAGTCGGCCGCCCCGAAGAAATGCTACGCCATCGACACCGGGCTGGTCGAGGCGGCCGGGTTCATGAGCAGCGCCAGCCACGGCCGCCTGCTGGAAAACCTCGTCGCCATCGCCCTGCACCGCCGCCAGCTGCGCGGCGAACTCCAGTTGTTCTACTGGCAGGACCCCCAGAAGTCGGAAGTCGATTTCGTGATCCACCAGGACCGCACGGTGAAATCGCTGGTCCAGGTGTGCGCGACCGGCAGCGAGCCCAAAACCCGCGCGCGCGAGCTGCGCGGCCTGCTCAATGCCTCAAGGGCCCTGGGCTGCACCGACCTCCTGCTGCTCACCGAAGACACCCGCGCCGCCGAAACCCTCGAACGCTGGCAGGGATACTCCGCCAAGGTCCGCTGGCAGCCCGTGTCCACATGGCTCCTCGACCAGGGCCGCTGAGACTGCGCGCTGCGCGCGCCCGGTGAGCCGGTGAACCGGTGAACCGGTAGCTTGGAAAGAGCAAGGCACCCGTCAAGCACCTCACCGATTCACCGACCCACCGATTCATCGATTCACCGGTCCAGCCCCGCCGCTCACCGCCCCCCACCAGGCGTTCCTAAAACCGGGAATCCCTTGACATCCAGGCATTTTTGAGCACATTTGAGCCATGAAGGAGACGTCCATCCTGCTGCGGGCCCGCGTCCCTGCGCAGCGCTATCGCAAGGCGGAAAAGATCCTCGATCGCTTGGGCATGAATCCTGGGGACGCGGTGAACTTGCTGCTGGCACAGATCGAGTTGCATCAGGGGTTGCCCTTTGCGGTGTCACTGGCGTACGGTCCCTTGCTGACACCGGGCCAGCAGGCGGAAGCATGGAAGGAGGCCCTCGGTGAGTACTAAACCCGCGGTCGGCGAGGTGTGGCTGGCCGACCTCGGCATGACCGCGAAACCCCGGCCCGTGCTGGTCCTCGCCTGCCCCGATCCCGACGATGCCCGCGCCCTTGCCATTGTCGCGCCGCTTACCTCGCAGATCCGTGGCATGAGGGGCGAGGTGGAGATCGGCAAACCACGGTGGTTGCCCAGGAAATCGGCGGTCAATGTGCAGGGGCTTGCCAGTCTTGACCGGCATCTCCTGGTGCGCAAAATGGGCCGACTCGATCCGGGCACCCTGGCCCGAATCAAATCCGCGCTTCGTGAGATCCTGAGCCTGTAGACCGGGCATCCCCCACGATCCCTCGGCCCCATCGGCGTCGCCCCATGTTCGCCGTGGGCTTCAGCCCCGAAGGGGCGCCTCATACCAGCCCGGGGCGCAGCCCCGGGAGCCAGACAAGCCCATCACCAGCGAGCGCTCCGCGCCGGCCTTCGCCTGCGGCTACGGTCCGGCAGGCATTGTCCCCGCCGCTCACCTTCTCCGCTCACCCTTCTCTGCTTGTCCCGGCTCCCGGGAGGCGTAGACTGAAGCCATGAACCCGCACGATCTTATCGAGCGCACCACCGTCGATCCGGAGGTTTTCGGCGGCGCGGGCACACTGCCGGTCGTTCCTGCGCCGGAGCGGATCGCCCGGTTTTGTCGGGATCGGAACATCCGCCGCCTGTCGCTGTTCGGCTCCGCGGCGCGGGGCAACTTCGCCGCGGGGCGGAGCGACGTGGACCTGCTGGTCGAGTACCGGCCCGGTTGCCATCCGGGGATCGGGCATTTTGCGAACGCAGACGATCTGGCAGGCCTGTTCGGCGTCCGGGTTGATCTCAGCACCCCGGCGATGCTCGGCAGGTTCCTCCCGGGCGTCAGGCGGGAAGCAGTGGTGGTCTATGACGAGGCATGATGCCGCCGAAACGCTGCGCCAAATGCGGGACTTTGCCGCAGAGGCGGCGAATTTGGCCCAGGGCCGAACCGCGGCTGACCTCGCAACCGACCTCTCCTTTCGTCGCCATGCGGAGCGCATCACCGAACTGATAGGGGAAGCCGCGAACCGGCTGCCGAGGGACATCCAAGAACGGTGGCCCGACGTCCCATGGAGGGAAATCGTTGGAACGCGGAACTGGCTCATCCATGGCTACGACGGTGTCGATCCGGAGATCCTGTGGGACGTGCTGCATCACCACGCACCAGCTCTCGTGTCGAAATTGGAGGAAATCATCCGGGCGCTGGCTTAGCGGGGGTGGGAATAACGGGTGCCTGGTGCTTGAATCGTCGAAAGGTCCAAAGGTCGGACGACACCTTCGGGCTCACCCTCCTCAGCCCCGAAGGGGCGCCTCATGCCTTCTCCGCCCTGAAAGGGCGAATCATACCAGCCCGGGGCGCAGCCCCGGGTAACAGGCAAACATCACACCAGCGAGGGCCCGGCGCCTTCGGCCCCGCCGCTCGCCCTCCTCAGCCCCGAAGGGGCGACACATACCAGCCCGGGGCGCAGCCCCGGGGTAACAGGCAAACATCACACCAGCGAGCGCCGGGTGCCTTCAGCCCCGCCCGCTCACCTTCTTCGACCTTTAGACCTTTAGACAAAGCACAAAGCATAAGGCACCAGGCACCAAGCACTTTCCAAAACGCCCCTCCCCGCCATGCACACGCTTCTGCACCGGCATCTTGCCGCGATCCGGGAACTCTGCCGGGCCCACCACGTCAGGAGCCTCCATGCCTTCGGTTCCGTGCTCCGGCGCGACTTCGGCCCCAACAGCGATGTGGACCTGGTGGTCGTGTTCGACCGCTCGCGCGGCCAGGGCGCCTTCGCCCAGTACTTCGACTTCAAGGAGGCCCTCGAGGAACTGCTCGGCCGGGAGGTCGACCTCGTCTCGGGCCACGCCACGCGGAACCCGTTCTTCCAACAGGAACTGGACGCAACCAAGGAGCTCCTCTATGCCGCGTGAAATTGTGCTTTGTGCAGAGCGCCTGTGAAGCCGGAGCGCCCCCCAGGCGCACCCAATGACCGCAGCCGCATTCCATTCAACATTCAACATTCCTCCACCCTGCCCCCTATTCCCTGCCATGAGATACCCACGCATCACCATCAACCCAGACCAAATGGCCGGCGTGCCGTGCATCCGTAGCCTGCGCATCCCCGTCGCCACCGTGATCAAGGCGCTCGCAGAGGGTTCATCCCGCGAAGATCTCCTCGACCTCCACCCTGACCTCGAACCCGGCGACATCGACCAAGCCCTGGCCTATGCTGCAGACGCGGTCGAACAACGGGAAATCCAGCTCGCTTCGTGAATTCCGTCATCTTGTTGCGTGGCGACGCGCCCGCCCGGCCCGATCTCCAAGCCGAATTGATCGCGCGCATTCTCCTCTCCGTGGCCGATGAACTCGCCCGCGGATGCGTCGTGTCCGCCACCAAAGACCGGGTCCGGCTGCGCCTGCTGCCGTTCTCCTGAATCTCCGCCTTTCAGCCATCCGGGCGGGACCGGCCTTCGCCTCCGGCTACGGCACGGCAGGCGCCCGCGCTCCTTGAGAGCGCCCCGCGCCGGCCTTCGCCTCCGGCTACGGTCCGGCAGGCCCCGCCCCGCCGCTCACTCTCTTCAGCCCCAAAGGGGCGCCTCATACCAGCCCGGGGCGCGAGCCCCGCGTCACAGGCAAGCCTAACACCCGCGAGCGCCCGGCGCCTCCGGCCCCGCCCGCTCACCTTCTTCGACCTTTAGACCTTTAGACCTTTAGACTTCTCCTCTCTGAGACGCTCCATGCCGAGGCTCTCCGCCGGTCATCCTCATCAGGTCACTCATGAATGCCCCCATCAAGCGCCTCGTCACCCGAAACCGGCACAGGCTCCGCCAGCTCTGCGCTGGCCTGCAGGTACAGGAACTTCGCCTGTTCGGTTCCGCAGCCAGCGGTGCATTCGATCCTGCCAGCAGCGACATCGACGTCGTCGTCGATTTCCTCAATCCCGAGGCGCCAGGCATCGCCGACCGCTACCTGGCGCTCGCCGAGGGTCTCGAGGCGATCTTCCAACGCCCGGTCGATCTCGTCACCAGGCAGGCGATGAAAAACCCGGTTTTCCGCCGGACCGTCGAGGAAACCAGCGAGCCGCTCTATGCAGCCTGAACCACTGAAGCTGCTTGTCGATATCCGCAACGCCCTGAACGACATCAGCGACTTCACCGCCAGCGCTTGACAGGGAACTGGAATCGCTGATGAACCAATAGGGCCCCCGACCCGGGCGGCAACATTCACGATCGCGCACTTCAGGCCCCTCGCCTGCCCGGACCGTGCCCGGCGGCCGCCACGGCGCTGCGCCGCACCATAACGAAACCCCGCCCGGCCCTGTCTCTCTTAGGAAAACCACCTCACAGCTTTCAGCTTTTCTGCCTTCCTATTTCCGCTTTCCGCTTTCTACTTTCTGCTTTTCCGTTTGCTGCTTTTCTTCTCTCTTATTTCTGCTTTCAGCTTTCTACTTTCTGCTTTTCATATTCTTATTTCTGCTTTCTGCTTTCCCAATTTCTGCTTTTCTTCATATGCACCGCGGCCGCCTCCCCCAGGAATTCCGCGACCGGACCAAGCGCTTCGGCGCCATGGCAATCCGCCTGTTCGTGAAACTCCCCAAACGGCGCGACGAGGTCGCGATCTGCGGCAAACAAATGGTCCGCGCCGGCACCTCGACCGCCGCCGGCGTCCGCGAAGCCTCACGCGCCCGCTCCGATGCCGAGTTCAACGCCAAACTCGGCCTCGCCCTCCAGGAATGCGACGAGTGCCAGCTCTGGCTCGAATACCTCAGGGAGGAGTGCGCCGTCGACCCCGCCCTCACCACCCCAGCCGAAACCGAAGCCGGCGAACTCATCGCCATCATGACCACCATGATCCGGAGGACCGGAGAATGAAAAGCTGAAAGCAGAAAGCAGAAAGCAGAAATTAAAGGCAGGCGCTGCGCGCTGAATCCTACTGAAAGCAGAAAGCAGAAAGCAGAAAGCAGAAAGCTGAAATTAAAGGCAAGCGCTACGCGCTGAATCCTGCTGAAAGCAAAAAGCTGAAATAAAGACAGGCGCTACGCGCAAACTCCCGCTCGCCCGATATCTGTTCTTCACAGCTTTTCCTTCTCATTTCTTATTTCTGCTTTCAGCTTTCTACTTTCTGCTTTTCCAATCTCTGCTTTCCCAATTTCTGCTTTTCATTTCTCTGCTTTCTACGCCGCGGCAGGCGGCTTCTTCCTCCCTTGACATTCGAACCGGCTCATCCGATCCTCATGGCATGAAGGCCACCACGGAAACGCCGGATTTTCCCGCCTCTGCCCCGGAGAACTTCGAGATGGCGGTCCATTTGACCCGCGCCGAACTCGACCATCACCTGCGGCTCATGGCGGCACTGAAGATGTTCGAACTCGGGCAAATCAGCAGCGGCAAGGCGGCTGAGCTCGCCTGCATGTCTCGTGTCGACTTCCTCCACACCTGCGGCCGCTACCGGGTTTCCGTGTTCAACTACCCTCCTGAACAAGCCGAAGCGGAACTCCGCCGCGAACTCGAAGCCCTCTCCGGCGCCCCTGCCACATGACGTTCAACGGTCCCTGGCTCGGCCAGGCTTGCCCATGGATCCACACACCACCATCCCCCGCCTCCGCGAGGATGTTCTCCGCGACCCGCGCTATCCCGTGCACCGGATCGCCGACCAACTCCTGCCCTACCTGCAGGTCCTCGTCGAGCAGTTCGCCCCCGAACAGGTGATCCTCTTCGGTTCCTACGCCTACGGCGATCCCCGCCGCGACAGCGACATCGATCTCATGGTCGTCAAGCCGATCCAGGAAAGCCGGGTCAAAGACAAGGTCGCCATCCGGCGCGCGTGGTGGCCGCTGCTGGTCGGCCGCTCCCCATTGCCCTTCGACCTGCTGCTCAAAACCCCCCAGGAATTTGCCGCCCTGTGCCGGCAGACGTCCGCATACCACGCCGAAATCCTGCGTAAGGGCCTGCGGTTGGCATGATCACAGACCCGGACAAACCCTCGGACTGGCTGCTGCTGGCGCGCGACCGCTTGGAAAAAGCCGATGCGTTGTTCGCGCGCTACGGCCCTTCCTGGTCCGGCGTGGAATTGCTCCACGAGGCCGTCGAGCGCTACCTTAAAGGCTATCTCATCCAGCATGGCTGGCAAATTGCCAAAACCCACGACCTTGGCATGCTGGTCGCCCAAGCCTGTGAATTCGACGCCCAGTTCGCCGCTTTTGGCGAAACCGCGCAGACCCTCACCGAGCAGTTCTGGGAACAACACTACCCCGGTGGCGACCTCGACGAAGTCGGCCGCGATTACTCCCAGCTCCGCGAATCCCTCGGGCAAATGGTCGCCCTCATCGAAGCCACCCTCGGTGCCGCCGGCCCTTGAGCCAAGGAAGGTAACAGTTGCAGGTTGCAGGCGCAGGAGAAGAAAAGCTGAAAGCAGGAGAAGAAAAGCAGAAAGTAGAAAGCAGAAAGCTGAAATAAAGGCAGGCGCTACGTATAAACTCTCGCTCGCCCGACATCTGCTCTTCACAGCTTATCCTTCCCATTTCTTATTTCTGCTTTCTGCTTTCCCAATTTCTGCTTTTCATATTCCTACTACCCGCTTTCGGTCCTGATGCTCGCCGGGATCCGGGAGATCCTGCTCATCTCGACCCCAGACGACGCACCAGAAAAGCTGAAAGCAGAAAGCTGAAAGCTGAAATAAAGGCAGGCGCTGCGCGCTAAGCCCTGCTTTCTCAATTTCTGCTTTCTGCTTTCAACTTTCTGCTTTTCCCTTCTCTGCTTTTCCTCTTCCTCCACCGGCGCCACCGTCTTCGGCTACGAGGTCCACGACCCGCAGCGCTACGGGGTGGTCGAGTTCGACGCCGCCGGCCGCGCGGTTTCGATCGAGGAGAAACCCGCCCACCCGAAGTCCAACTACGCCGTCACCGGGCTCTACTTCTACGACGACCAGGTCGTCGACATCGCCAAGTCCGTCACCCCCTCCGCCCGCGGCGAACTCGAGATCACCTCGGTCAACCAGGAATACCTGCGCCGCGGACTCCTCCACGTCGAACTCCTCGGCCGCGGCCACACGTGGCTCGACACCGGCACCCACGAGGCCCTCCTCGAGGCCTCACAGTTTGTCCGCACCATCGAACACCACCAGGGGTTCAAGGTCGCCTGCCTCGAGGAAATCGCGTGGAGAAACGGATGGATGGACGGGGACCAGCTGAAAGCGGCCGCAGCGGTGCTCGGGGGAACGGCGTATGCGCAGTACTTGCTCAGCCTGGTGCCTGGAAGCGGATTGAAAGAAGAAGTCTAAAGGTCTAAAGGTCGGAAGAGGCCTTCGGGCGAACCCTTCTCCGCCCTGAAAGGGCGACATATCCCAGCCCGGGGCGCAGCCCCGGGTTACAGGCGAACAAAACACCAGCGAGCGCCCTGCGCCTTCAGCCCCGTCGCTCGCATTTTCCGACCTTCCAACCTTTCGACTTTTAGACCTTTGGACTCCTCTCTCTCCGGTGAAGGCTCGCCTGCCAGGTCGTAGCCGAAGGCGAAGGACGACGGATCGCGGAATCGCGGATGGCGGGGTGGGGGGCGGAGGCGACAGGCCAGGCGCAGCGCTGATCCGGCTTGACTTCGCTCCACGAACAGACGACACAGCCTCATGCCGCTGACGATCGAAATCCCCGACGAATTCGTGGCGGAACTCCGGGCCCGCGCCGCGGACCCGGCGCATGAGGCACGGGAGCTGATCGCCTTGGAGCTCTACCGCCAAGGCCGCATCAGCCTGCGGGCGATGGGCCGCTTGGCCGGGGTCGGCGATGACTTCTGGAGCGCCGACGGCTTCAGGGCGCGCCACGGCATGCCGGTCAGCGGAGCCGCTGACGACCTGCGTGACGATTCCGACACCTGCTCGCGCCCATGAGGCCGCTGGTTGCAGACACCGGGCCGCTCAATTACCTCATTCAGATCGAGGCTGCGGAGTTTCTTCCAGCCCTGTTTTCCCGCGTTTGGATCCCGCAAGGCGTGGCGCAAGACGTGAGACCCACGACCCGTCCTTCGTCCTTCGTCCTTCGTCCGTCGTCGATTGCGTTCAGCGCCTCCGCTCCTCCCAGCAATCCCGCGCCATCGAACCAGCGCTTGCCCAGCGCTCCGCTCCCCACAAGCTCGACGACGGACGACGGACGACGGACGACGGACTCTTCTTCCTCGACGACCATTCTTCGCCCCTGAAGGGGCTACGAATGGCAGGCGGGCGACGGACATCAAGATTCAACATCCAAAATCCAGCATTCCAAGCCATGCACACTCTTTTGCGAGAGCATCTTGCTGCAATCCGGGAACTCTGCCACGCCCACCACGTCAGGAGCCTCCATGCCTTCGGCTCCGTGCTGCGGCGGGAATTCGGTCCGCACAGCGATGTCGACCTGCTGGTCGTGTTCGACCGTTCGCGGGGCCAGAGCGCCTTCGCCCAGTACTTCGACTTCAAGGAAGCCCTCGAGAACCTGCTCGGCCGCGAGGTCGATCTCGTCTCGGGCCACGCCGCACGCAACCCGTTCTTCCAAAAGGAACTGAACGCAACCAAGGAGCTTCTGTATGCCGCGTGAGATCCAGTCGCTCCGCCACGACCTGCTGACCGCGCTGCAGGAGATCGATGCCTTCGTTGAGGGGAAATCCCTGGCTGAGCTGCAGTCGGATCGTGCCCTGCAGCTGATTCTGGAACGGGAATTCGAAATCCTGGGCGAGGCCTTCTACCGGCTGCGAAACGCCGATCCGGACCTGTTTGAGATTATCCCCAACGCCCATCGCATCATCGGCATGCGCAACATCATCGCCCATGGCTACGACAGCGTCGACTACGAGATCCTGTGGGATGCCGCCACATGCGAAACCGGCCCCCTCCGCGCCGCCGTCGAACGCCTGCAAGCTTGAATCCCGTTCAACGCGGCTAATCTCTTGCACGGCAGGCCGCTGCTGATGCTCGCCGGGATCCGGTTGCGCGCTGCGCGCGCCCGGTTGCGGCTGCGCCGCCCGGTGAGCCGGTTGCGCCTGCGGCGCCCGGTGAACCGGTGAACCGGTAGCTTGCGAAGAGCAGGGCACCCAACAAGCACCTCACCGGCTCACCGGGCCACCGGGTCACCGGGTCACCGGGTCACCGATTCACCGATTCACCGATTCACCGGCTCACCGGCTCACCGGCTCACCGGCCCCCTGCGCGGATGCGTCGTCCGTTGTCCGTCGTCCTTCGTCCGTCGTCGATTGCGTTCAGCGCCTCCGCTCCTCACCGCAATCCCGCGTCCATCACACAGCGCTTGCCCAGCGCTCCGCTCCCCACAAGCTCGACGACCATTCTTCGCCCCTGAAGGGGCTACGAATGGCAGGCGGACGACGGACGAAGGACGACGGACTCTTCCTCTTTCTCGACGACCATTCTTCGCCCCTGAAGGGGCTACGAATGGCAGGCGGACGACGGACGACGGACGACGGACGACGGACTCTTCCTCTTTCTCGACGAAGGACGACGGACGACGGACTCTTCTTCTTCGACGACGGACGAAGTCCCCGAACAAGCCGATCATGCACCGCACGAAGTTCCTGATCCTCGGCGCCGGCCCGGCCGGATTGAGCTTCGCCCACAGCCTGCTTGCACAGGGCGAGGACTCCTTCGTCGTGCTGGAGCGGGAGTCCGTCGCCGGCGGCCTGTGCCGCAGCGTGGAGGTGGACGGCGCCCCGCTGGACATCGGCGGTGGTCACTTCCTCGACGTCCGCAACCGTGAGGTCCTCGACTTCCTGTTCCGTTTCATGCCCGCAAGCGAGTGGAACCGGCATGCGCGCGTGGCCCGCATCCGCCTCCACGGGAACGAGGTCGACCACCCGCTGGAGGCCAACCTCTGGCAACTGCCGGTGGACCAGCAGGCCGACTACCTGGAATCGATCGCCCGGGCCGGTTGCGTCCGGGGCGAACCGATGCCGCAGTCGTTCGAGGAATGGTGCCGGTGGAAGTTCGGCCACCGCATCGCCGACGACTACATGCTGCCCTACAACCGGAAGATCTGGCGGCTGCCCCTTGCCGACCTGGGCACCTACTGGCTCTACAAGCTGCCGGACGTCTCGTTCCGCGACACCCTGATGAGCTGCCTGCAGCGGCGCATGCATGGCGCCCTGCCGGCCCACGGCGAGTTCCTCTACCCCAGGCGCCACGGCTACGGGGAGGTGTGGCGGCGGATGGGAGAGGCGCTCGGGGACCGCTTGCTCACCGGAACGCCCGTGACCTCGATCGATCCGGGCTCGCGCACCGTCAACGGTCGATTCCACGCGGACGTCATCGTCAATTCGATCCCGTGGACGGTGTGGCGGGATGCCGGGGCCTTCCCTCCCGAGGTGGCGGATGCCGCGGGGCGCCTGGTCAACGTGCCCATCGATGTGGATTACCAGGCCGGGATCGCCCACGACTCCGCCCATTGGATCTACGAGCCGGACCAGACGGCCAGCCACCACCGCATCCTGGTCCGGGCCAACTTCGCCCCGGGGGCGCGCGGGGGGTGGACCGAGACCAACGCCCGCGTCTCCCCGCCGCCGGAGGGATTCCGGCACCGCAACGAGTTCGCCTACCCGGTGAACACCGTGGACAAGCCGCAGGCCGTCGCGCGCATCCACGCGTGGGCCAAGGCCCACGACATCGTCCCCCTCGGCCGCTGGGGCCAATGGGAGCACATGAACTCCGACGTCGCGGTGGCCTCCGGGATCGCCGCTGCTCGCGAAGTCCTTCGCCGCTGACCGTCATGTTCTTCTACGAAAACAACTGGGCGTTGGTTATCCCCATGGCCAACGAGGAGCCGGACTTCGCCCCCCTGCCAAACGCACGTTGTGTGCGGCTGCGCCCCCTCAAGGAGCGCCGACGCCTGCCTGTCCGTAGCCGGAGGCGAAGGACGGCCTGCCATTCGTAGCCCCGCGCCGCCGGGGCGAAGGACGGCCTGCCATTCGTGGCCCCGCGCCGCCGGGGCGAAGAATGGTCCCGTCGGCTTCTTCACCGCCTCACCTTTCTCAGCCCCGAAGGGGCGACCCATCCCAGCCCGGGGCGCAGCCCCGGGTTACAGGCAAGCAAAACACCAGCGAGCGCCCCGCGCCTTCAGCCCCGCCCGCTCACCTTCCTCGACCTTCAGGCCTTTCGACTTCTGATTTCGGGCCAAGCCGGACTACCTGGCACGGCGGCAACTGGCCAAGGGCGAGACTCTTGACATCATGGATCCCGCAAACGATCTTCCGATCATGAATGCCACCATGGAACCGCAGGGCTTCCCTGCCTCCGTCCCGGAGAATTTCGAGATGGTGGTCCATTTGACTCGCGCCGAACTCGACCATCACCTGCGGCTCATGGCCGCCCTGAAGATGTTCGAACTCGGGCAGATCAGCAGCGGCAAGGCGGCCGAGTTCGTCGGCATCTCCCGCGTTGAGTTCCTTTCCACCTGCGGCCGTTACCGGGTCTCCGTCTTCAATTACCCTCCTGACGAGGCCGCGGAGGAACTCCGCCGCGAACTCGATGCCTTCCCCGCGGCTCCTGCCACATGACCTTCGTCTGCAACGCCGGGCCGGTGATCGCATTGGCAAAGATCGACCGCCTGTCCCTGCTCCGGGACTTGGCCGACTCGGCATGGATCCCTGAACCCGTGCTTCATGAAGTGCTGGCGAAACCCGGTCCCGACTCCGCCCGCATTCTCGAAGCCTCGCGTGGCTTCCTCAAGGTCCGCAATCCACCGGAAAACCTCGATCCGTCGGTCCAGTTCACGACGCGTCATCTCGATGCCGGCGAGAAGGCGGTGATCGCCCTGGCCTCGTCTATCCCGGCACCAGTCACCGCTGTCCTCGACGACGCCGCGGCACGACGCGTCGCATCGCGGCTCAATATCCCGGTGCTCGGATTCATCGGTCTCCTGCTGGTCGGAAAACACAAGGGATTCATCCCTGCTGTCGCCCCCCTCCTGGAACAGGCAAGAAGCCATGGCTATTGGCTTGATGACGAATTGCTCGAAATCGCCAGGAACCTTGCCCAAGAGTGACCTAACATTCCGCACCCCAGTGAGCCGGTTGCGCGCTGCGCGCGCCCGGTGAGCCGGTTGCGCCTGCGGCGCCCGGTGAACCGGTGAACCGGTAGCTTGCGCAGAGCAGGGCACCCAACAAGCACCTCACCGGCTCACCGGGTCACCGACCCACCGGCTCACCGGGTCACCGGCCCCCTTCGCTCGCGTTCTCAGGCCTTCAGAAGTACGGGCGGGGACGCCCGCGCTCCTTGAGCGCTCCGCGCCACGCCCCCGCCCGCTCACCTTCTGTGACCTTTAGACCTTTAGACTTTTAGACCTTTCGACTTCTTCTTCCCATGCGCGGCATTCTCCTGGCAGGCGGCAGTGGCACCCGGCTCTACCCGTCGACCATGGCAGTCAGCAAGCAGCTGCTGCCGGTCTACGACAAGCCGATGGTCTACTACCCGCTCTCGGTCGCGGCTTCGCCGCGTGTCCGTCGTCCGTCGTCCGTTGTCCGTCGTCGATCATGAGTGGGAGCATCCGCACAGGCCATGATCCGCACAGGATCAGCGCTTGATCAGAGCTCCGCACCCCCCAAGCTCGACGAAGGACGAAGGACGACGGACGACGGACATCAACGCATTCCATGAAAGGGCTTCTTCTAGCCGGCGGCTCCGGCACCCGGCTCTACCCGTCGACCATGGCAGTCTCCAAGCAACTGCTCCCGGTCTACGACAAGCCGATGGTCTACTACCCGCTGTCGGTCCTGATGCTCGCCGGGATCCGGGAGGTGCTGCTGATCTCGACCCCCGACGACCTGCCACTCTACCGGCGCCTGCTCGGCGACGGGTCGCGGTTCGGGGTCGAGCTGTCGTACGCCGCCCAGCCCCACCCCGACGGTCTGGCCCAAGCGTTCCTGATCGGCGAGGAATTCCTCGCCGGCGGCCGCTGCGCGCTGGTCCTCGGCGACAACATCTTCTACGGCCAGGGGTTCTCGCCACGGCTCCGCGCCGCCGCCGAACGCCCCGCCGGCGCCACCGTCTTCGGCTACGAGGTCCACGACCCGCAGCGCTACGGCGTGGTCGAGTTCGACGCCGCCGGCCGCGCGGTCTCAATCGAGGAGAAGCCGGAAAAGCCCAGATCAAACTACGCCGTCACCGGCCTCTACTTCTACGACGAGCAGGTGGTCGAGATCGCCAAGTCCGTCACCCCCTCGCCGCGCGGCGAACTCGAAATCACCTCCGTCAACCAGGAATACCTCCGCCGCGGGCAGCTCCACGTCGAACTCCTCGGCCGCGGCCACACATGGCTCGACACCGGCACCCACGAGGCACTCCTCGAAGCCTCACAGTTCGTCCGCACCATCGAACACCACCAGGGGTTCAAGGTCGCCTGCCTCGAGGAAATCGCGTTCAGGAACGGGTGGATGGACGAGGAAAACTTGAGAGAGGCCGCAGCGGCACTCGGGGGGACAGCGTATGCGGAATACCTGCGCAGTTTGTTGCCTGGAAGCGGAGTGAAACAAGAAGTCTAGAAGGCAAGGCGGAAACCCAGGACCCGTCCGTCGTCCGTCGTCCGTCGTCGATTGCGTTCAGCGCCTCCGCTCCTCACCGCAAGCCTGCGCCATGGCACCAGCGCTTGTCCAGCGCTCCGCTCCCCCCAAGCTCGACGACGGACTCTTCTTCTCTCTCGACGACGGACTCTTCTTCTCTCTTCTCCGACCTTCGGACCGACCCCGTTCATGATCCATCCCACTTCCGACGTCCAGAGCACCCAGATCGGCCCCGGAACCCGCATCTGGCAGTTCTGCGTGGTGCTTCCGCAGGCTCGCATCGGGGCCGACTGCAACATCTGCTCCCACGTGTTCATTGAAAACGACGTGGTCGTCGGCGACCGGGTCACGGTGAAGTGCGGAGTCCAGCTCTGGGACGGGATCCGGATCGCCGACGACGTGTTCATCGGCCCCAACGTCACCTTCACCAACGATCCGTTCCCCCGCTCGCAACGGCATCCGGAACGGTACGCCGTCACCACGGTCCACCATGGCGCTTCCATCGGCGCCAACGCGACGATCCTGCCGGGGCTGTCGATCGGGCGCGGCGCCATGGTCGGTGCCGGGGCGGTGGTGACGCGCAACGTTCCATCCTACGCGATTGTCAAGGGGAATCCGGCGCGGATTTCCGGTTACACGCAGGGACGGGAGGCGGCTGCCACGGCCGCTGCGGCCCCTGCGCTGCCGGCGGCCCACATGAAGGGGGTCGATTTCGTCCTGCTGACCAAAGCCTCCGACCTGCGGGGCGACCTGCTGGCAGTGGAACTCGCCAGGCACATCCCGTTCGAGGTGCGGCGGACGTTCTACGTCACCAACGTGCCATCCCACCACGTGCGGGGCGAGCACGCGCACAGGCAATGCCACCAGCTCCTTGTGTGCCTGCAAGGCTCCGTGACCGTGACCGCCGACAATGGGATCGAGCGCGAAGAGTGGGTGCTCGACCGCCCGGAGATCGGCCTGCACCTCCACCCGATGACCTGGGCCGCGCAGTGGCGATACACCGGCAACGCCGTGCTGGCCGTCTTCGCCTCGCACCCCTACGACCCGGCGGACTACATCAGGGACTATGAGCAGTATCTTGAAATACTGAAACGCTGAAACGCTGAAATACTGAAAGGCTGAAATGAAGATTTCGGAGGAGCTGCGGAAAAGAACGAAAGCGTATGCTTCGGCGGTGGTGCGGTTTTATGCTGGGCTGCCGCACGCGAAAAAGGAAGTGGAAGTCCTTGGACATCAACTTCTGCGTTCCGGCACATCTGTAGCATCCCATTGCCGCGAGGCATCGCGGGCCCGTTCGGATGCCGAGTTCTGCTACAAGCTCGATGGGCTTCTTCAAGAGGCAGACGAAAGCCAGCTTTGGCTCGAACTGCTTAACGAAGACTGCCAAATCACAGGTGAACCAATCGAATTCCTGCTGCGCGAAACCAACGAACTCATGGCGATCTTCGTAACCATTGTCTCCCGCACCCGCCGCAAAAAGTAGGCCTACGGCCTTTCAGCCTTTCGGGTTTCAGCTTTTCGTCTTTTCCGTCTTCTCTTCTTTCAGCATTTCAGCGTTTCAGCATTTCAGCGTTTCAGCATTTCAGCGTTTCAGCATTTCAGCTTTTCCCATGCAGGTTCCATTTCAGGACTTTCGCGCCCCCTACGAGGAGGTGCGTGACGAGCTCGACGCCGCATACCGCCGGTTCATGGAGTCGGCGTGGTTTGTGCTCGGTAAGGAGACCGCGGCGTTCGAGGAGGAATACGCCGCCTACTGCGAGGCGGGCCATTGCGTCGGGGTGTCAAACGGCCTCGACGCCCTGCACTTGGCCCTCCTGGTGCTCGGCTGCGGCCCCGGGGACGAGGTGATCGTGCCCTCGAACACCTACATCGCCACCTGGCTGGCAGTCACCCAGGCCGGGGCGACGATCGTGCCCGTCGAGCCGGACCCCGCCACGTTCAACCTCGACCCCGCCCGGATCGAGGAGGCGATCACCCCGCGCACCAAGGCGATCCTGCCGGTCAACCTCTACGGCCAGCCGTGCGACTACGACCCGATCATGGAGGTCGCCCACCGCCACGGGATCAAGGTCGCCATCGACAACGCCCAGGCGCACGGCGCCCGCTACAAGGGCCGCCGCGTCGGCGGCATCGCCGACATCGAGTGCCACTCCTTCTACCCGAGCAAGAACCTCGGCGCCTACGGGGAGGCCGGGGCCGTTACTACCAATGACGCCACCTTGGCCGACAAGGTCCGCGTGCTGCGCAACTACGGGTCCCGCGTCCGCTACCACAACGAGGTCGCCGGCTACAACCGCCGCATCGACGAGCTCCAGGCCGCCTTCCTGCGCGTCAAGCTCCGCCACCTCGACGACTGGAACGCCCGGAGGGCAGCGATTGCACGGCAGTATCTGGCTGCATTGGGCTGGGGGCAGGGGACAAGAGACAGGCGACAGGCGACAGGCGACAGGCGACAGGAGACAGGAGACAGGATAGTGGGGACAGTGAGCAGGGAACAGGAGACAGGGGGCGGGAGGCAGGCAGAGACGAATGCGTTGCGCGAAGCCCCTCTGCCATTCAACATTCAAAATACAACATCCAACATTACTCTCCCACACGTTCCCTCTTGGGCGGATCCCGTCTGGCACCTCTTCGTGATCCGCCACCCACAGCGCGACGCGCTGCAACAGCACCTCGCCGAGCAGGGGATCCAGACGATCATCCACTACCCGATCCCGCCGCATCTCTCAGGAGCGTATTCTGATTCCTGTCTCCTGTCTCCTGTCTCCTGCCCAATCGCCGAGCAACTTGCCAACGAAGTGCTCAGCCTGCCGATCGGGCCGCACATGACGGTAGAACAGGGAAAGTCGGTGATTGACGCAGTCCAAAAGCATTTGCCAACAACAAAGGGATCGTTATGAACATGACCCGTATACCGCTGGGGCTTCGCCGCATATTCCGCGAAGCCGTCGAAAAGGCCGCTAAGCCGATCAATCTCTATAGGTACTTTCGCTATTTGCCAGGAAATGACACCTATTTGTTGCCCAAGGGCATGCCAGACTCGGCGGACGTTTGCCAGTTGGGCCTGCCGATACCTCCCAAGGATTTGTGGCTTGGCTATGGTGACCGTGTCGAGGATTACCTGTCTTCTGGGGCGGAGGCAACGCAGACGATGATGAAGCTGCTGGAACAAGATGGATTTACTCTCAATGAGCGGGCGCGCATTCTCGATTTTGGATGTGGTGCCGGCCGCATGATGCGCCACCTGAAGCCATTGGCAGAAAAATGCGAAATTTGGGGTGTTGACATAAGTGCGCCACACATATTTTGGGCAAGGCAAAACCTTAGCCCGCAATTCAAATTTGTTGTCGGAACCACAGAACCGCATCTGCCATTTGCTGACGGATACTTTGATTTAATATACTGTGGCTCGGTTTTCACCCACATCGACGACCTCGCAGATACTTGGCTCTGCGAACTAAGACGTGTGTTGTCGGCGCGCGGTCGCTTGTATGTTACGATTCATGATAACCATACCATGGATTTAATCGCAAAACGGGACTTGAGTAGTAGTTCCATGCTGGAGAAAAGCAAGGGAATGCTATTTGCGTATATTCGACGGAGTCCGCTTCAGCAGTTGAGCGGCCCATTTGGCATGCTGGTGGTCGGTAGATACACGGAGTCGCAGGTCTTCTACGATACGGAATATTTTGTAAAGACTGTTGTCAACCTTGGATACAGGGTTTGTTCCATCACACCCGAAGGATATGGCTATCAGACGGTTTTCGTCCTCCAATGAGGTGGGGCATCCGGTGGGGGCTGTCCTAAGTTGCTCTGCATTGGGACAATGATGATTGGCTGCACATCCGTCATGACAAGGCTGCGTTCCATTTTGTTGCGATTTCTATTTGTGCATCGAAGTTGCCAGAATTCGGTCCGGCGGCTGATTGACCACCCATTGGTTCTTCACGTCCCGGTTCGAGCAAAGGGACCCGGTTCGCTGAAAATTGGGTCGGGGAATATTTTTGGCGTCCCGGTGGCGCATCGGATTGGGAATGGAGCGATAACCCTGGCTGCGCGCAGCCTGCAAGCAGAGATCTGCGTGGGAAGAGGGAATGTGTTCAGTAACAACGTCGCTATTTGCGCCTTCGAACGCATAGTCGTCGGAGACAGATGCCGTATCGGTGACCTTGTCAGTATCTTAGACTTTGATGGCCACGAGATTGCGGCCACTACGCGGGATAGGAGCGTTGGAGAAATCGCGCCGGTTTTCATTGGCAACAACGTCTGGCTCGGCAGCCGGGTAATGGTTTTGAAGGGCGTTACCATCGGCGACAACACGGTCGTCGCGGCGGGGGCTGTGGTGACGAAATCGCTTCCCGCCAACGTCGTCGCAGCGGGCATCCCGGCGAGGGTCATTCGGAAAATTCCCTCAGCCGCTTGCTGACCTCCAGTTCTCAATAGCCCGTTCGTGAGCGATTCTCCCAACCTTCGATCCCCAGAACTTGCGTCAGGGGGGATCACTTCCACGTCGGCTCCAGCGGATCCCATTCAACATTCAACATTCAACATTCAAAATTCCCCTCCCCCCAGTTCCTACGGCCAGATCCTGCGCTCGTCCTCCATCGTCGGCGGGGCGCAGGCGGTAAACTACATCATCGGCCTTGTACGCACCAAGTTGGTGGCGGTCCTGCTCGGGCCATCGGGGGTCGGTCTGGTGGGCCTCTACCAGGCCGCAACCGGTTTGGTGTCCACGGTGTCAGGTCTGGGGATCAGCCAGAGCGGTGTGCGCGAGGTGGCGGAGGCACAGGGCAGCGGCGACGCCTCGCGCGTGGCTCGCACGGTCAAGATCCTGCGCCGGGCCTGCTGGTTCACGGGGCTGCTGGGTTGGCTGCTTACCGCCGCCCTCGCCTACCCCCTGAGCCTGTGGACCTTCGGTTCCGGTGAGCGGGCTGTGGCAGTCGCGATCCTTGGCATCACCCTCCTCTTTACCGCGATCTCCGGCGGCCAGACCGCGCTGCTCCAAGGGATCCGGCGGATCGGCGATCTGGCACGGATCAACGTGCTTTCCACCCTGCTTGGCACGGTGGTCGCCGTCGGGCTGTACGCGTGGCTTGGCGAGCGGGGCATTGTCCCGGTCCTGATCGCGACCGCCGTCCTGCAACTGGCGTGTTCATGGTGGTTCGCGCGCCGGGTTGCCGTGGCACCGGTTGCCCTGTCCTGGGCGGCGACGGCCGGATCGGCGCGACGGTTGCTGGGCTTGGGCCTGGCATTCAGCTGGGCCGCCCTGCTCGCAGCCCTGGTCGGCCTGGCAATCCGGGCGCTGATCGTCCGGGACCTCGGGCTCGATGCCAACGGGATCTATCAGGCGGCCTGGGGACTGTCCGGCGCGTTCGCCGGCTTCGTGCTCGGGGCGATGGGCACCGACTTCTACCCGCGCCTGACCGCTGCGGTTGGCAACCATCCCGAGGCCAACCGGCTGGTAAACGAGCAGACGGAGGTGGGCGTGCTGCTCGCCCTGCCGGGCCTGATCGGTACCCTGGTCTTCTCCCCTTGGGTGATGCAGATCTTCTACTCGGCCAAGTTCATCCCGGGCGCGGCACTGCTGCCTTGGTTCGTGCTTGGCATTTTTGGCAGGGTGGTTTCATTTCCCATGGGATACGTGGTGCTTGCCAAGGGCGCGTCCGGTTGGTTCGCGTTTTCCGAGACAATCGCCAGTGGCCTGTTGCTGGCGCTTTCCTTGGTGTTGCTGCGGACGCAGGGATTAGTGGGCACGGCCTATGCCTTCGCGATCCTCTATGGATTGCACTGCCTCGGGATGGCCTGGGTGTCGCACCACCTCACCGGCTTCCGCTGGAGCCGGTCCGCCCTCCGGATCCTTGGGCTCGCCTTCCTGTTGGTCGTGGCAGGCCTCGCCGTCCAGCACTGGCTGCCGCCCGCCCTGTGCTTGGCGGGCGGCGCCGTTCTCACAGTGGTCTCCAGCGTCGCGTCGTTGCGCGGCATCGCCGCCCGCCTCGGCAGCCACCACCGCCTCGTCCGCGCCGTCTGCCGCATTCCCGGCGGCCGCCTGGCCTGCGGGGTGTGAGGTGGGATCCGGGATCTTCCTAGACGTCTCATACGGGATCATATAAGTGACAAGACCGTTTCCCCTCACCCCATCCCTTTGACCCGCCGGGGATCTCGGCCTGCGGCCTCGGTTCCCGCTTGCATGGGGCGAGGGGGTATCAATGCGCTCTTCTGCTGCATTGGTTCCCTCGCCCCGCTTGCGGGGAGAGGGCTAGCGTGAGGGGGCGTAAGAGTCCAAGCATCCGGACGATTTGGTATCATGCCGCTGCCCGCCGACAACCGCCGGTCATTGGATTCCGCGTCGGCAGGCAAACACCTGCTTTTCATCGACGAACAACTGAACGTCGGCGGGATCGCCGTGTTGATATCGCGAGTCTCGCGGCTGCTGCTGCGCGACGGCTGGAAGGTCACCTTGTTGGTGCGCGTGGCCGTGCCCGAGGCCAAGGCCATGCTGCCCGAAGGCTTGGAGCTGCATGAACTGGGTGGTCGGTTCAAACGGATGTACTTCCACGGCTATGCGGTGCGGTTGGCTTGCAACTTCGGTTTCGATAGGGCCGACTTGGTGTACGCAACCGGAGTGGTCGCAAGCTGGCTGGGCACCATCCTGTCGACCTTCCTGCCGAAACATCCGCGCTTGCTCTGCGCGGCTTACACCCAGCGCGAATACTGCTATCCACGGTCCCGCAGCTTTGCGCACTACGGCGATTTTCTGCGCTGCGAAAACGTTGACCGTAACGTCCCCGATGCCGCCAAACTGTTCCAATCCGAGGTGGTCCGGGACAACCATTCGAGAAGTTTCGGGCGCGACTTACGCGATTCCTGCATCGCCGTGGTGCCGGTCGAGCCGTGGCGTTCTGATCAAACAACGCGGATCCCGGACCGGCATCGGATCGTTTCAGTAGGGAGGCTCTGCGACTGGAAGACGTACAATCTTTACATGATCGATGTGATCGCGGGGCTGCGTGCACGAGGGCACCCGGTCCGCTGGGATGTTTATGGAACTGGTGAATTGGAGCCGGAGATGCGCAGCCGGATCAGGAGTCTTGGGCTGGAAAGCGCTATTCAGTTGCACGGCCATCTCCATCTCGCCGAGACGCCGGAGGTTATGGCCAGCGCAGGTGCGTTCGTCGGGATGGGGACGGCGATCATCGACGCCGCGTTTTGTGGGGTCCCCGGGGTGGTCGCCGTCGCGCACAGCAAGACCGAGGAGACCTACGGCTACCTTTACGATCTGCCGTTCGGCACCTTCGGGGAGGTGCTGGAGGGCCGAGCCACCCGGACCACGACCGAGTTGCTCGAAAGGCTTCTGCTATTATCGGAAGCAGAATATCAAGCCGAAATGGGAAAGACCCGGCGCTACGTCCAGCCTTTCGCGTTGGAGGAAGTCTACCAGCACCTGCTGCGGTGTTTCGAGAAGGCACAGCCCTGCAAGGCCTCGTACTGGCGCTTCGCCGCCTACAATTTGCATGGCTTGTACCGTCGGTTCGGGCCCCGCGGCACCCCCAACCGTCCATGACCGACAACTCGCCTTGGGTGCTCCCGAAGGGTTCCGACGGCAGGTGGGGTGCCACAATCCCCTCCCCACACTCACGGACGCCTGCAATCGCAGTGGCCGTCCTTTGACCCGCCATGTTTGCCACCGCATCGGTCATTTTCACTACCAAGAACCGCAGGGAAGACCTTCAACGGGCGATTTCTTCCGCCCTTGGACAGGATCATCTGGTGCAGATCATCGTAATGGATGACGGCTCCAGCGATGGCACGACGGATATGGTGCGTTCCACCTTTCCAACTGTGGAGGTTTATCGCTTCGAGGAATCCGCCGGCTCCATCATCCGTCGCAACGATGGTGCCAGGAGGGCCTCGGGCGATATTCTCTTTTTGATCGATGACGACTCGGAGTTCTCTTCGCCGTCCGTGGTCCGCCAAGTGATCGCGAACTTCGACCACCCTCGTATTGGCGCTGTTGCTATTCCATTCATCGACGTTAGGTGCGATGACTCGATTCGCCACAAAGCACCTGATGACCAGTGCACATGGGTCGCCAGTACCTACACCGGGGCCGCGTGCGCCGTCCGGCGCGACGTCTTCATGTGTCTCGGCGGCTATCGGGAGCTGTTGTGCCATATGCTTGAGGAAAGGGACTACAGCATCCGGATGCTCGACCTCGGTTACCTGGTCCGACTTGGCAATTCGGATGTGATCCACCATCACATGTCGCCGCTGCGCAGCAACACCTGGATTCGGTCCATCGAGCGGCGCAACAACCTGATCTTCGCGCTCTGCAATGTCCCGCAGCCGGAGCTGCTTCTCCACCTCGCGGGCACCATCGCAACCGGAATTCGATTCGCGGTCAGGCACCGTCTCATGGGCACGACCCTCAAAGGCTACGCATCCATCATCCCGGTGCTCCACAAGGTGCTTAGCGAGCGCAAACCGGTCAGGCGCAGCGTCTATCATCTGAGCAGGCGCCTGGATCGGAAACGGGCTTGCCGCCTCGCCGAGATTGAACCGTATCTTGCGCCGCTTACACCGCTGCATTCGTCCGCACTGCCCCCCGCAGGTGTGATGCACTCGGGGGCCGGGAAGAGCTGCGGCCATCCGGCGGAAGAGCGGTCTCGCCCCCGCGTCTTGGTGGTTCAAAAGGGGGCGCGGGAGCATTATCTGGTTGCGCGGGCCCTGCACAGGCAGGGAATGCTTGCCGGGTTGATCGTTGATTGGTACGCGCCTGCGAACGTGCTCGCCAGCTGGCTGCTGAAGTCGCTCGGCGGCAAAATGGGGCGCGCCGCCCTTGCTGCCCGGGCTCCGGATTTGCCCCGCAACCTGGTCACCACCAATCGCCTCAGCGCGCTTTTCAGCAAATGGGGTCAGGGAATCGGTCCGATTGTCCAGATGGGCTACGATCGGGCCCTCAAAGCCGACACCGCTTTCACCAGGACCGCCGCCAAATCCATCGGCATCCCGCATGAGGTTTTCTTCGGCTATTCATACATGAGCCTGGAATGCATGCTCGAGGAGAAGAGGAAAGGCGTGCTGACCGTGCTGGACCAGATCGATCCCGGTCCAGTGCATTTCCGCTTGGTGGCCGAGGAAATGGCCCGGCACCCAGAACTTGGAGGTCCACCGGAGGAGTTTCCAACGGCGTATTTCGAGCGGCTGCGGGAGGAGTGGAGTCTTGCGGGCGTCATCGTTGTCAATTCGGACTGGACGAAACATGCATTGGTGTTGGAAGGAGTTGAGCCGGCCAAAATCGAAGTGTTGCCCTTGGCCTACGAATCGCAGTGTGACCCACGCCAGGCGCGGCCTGCTGTTCGAGCCGAGGACCAAGCACTCCTGCGGGTGCTTTGGGTTGGGCAAATCGCCCCGGGAAAGGGAATTCATTATCTGATGGAGGCCGCCAGGATCTTATTGGCTGAACGCGTGCGGTTCAGCGTGGTTGGGCCGTCGAGGTTGTTGCCCGGGGCGTTGGTCTCTGCGCCCCGCAACATGTCGTTTTTTCCGGCCGTCAGCAGAAATTGCGTGAGAGATCTATACCGCAGTCATGACGTGTTCGTTCTGCCAACTCTCTCGGACGGGTTTGCCATCACCCAGTTGGAAGCGTTCGCGCACGGTTTGCCGGTGATTGCCACACCGAATTGCGGGCGGGTGGTCGTTGACGGGGATACCGGTTTCATCGTGCCTCCGCGTGATCCCCTGGCCCTGGCCGAGGCGATCCTGCGGTTCGTGCGGAATCCTGGTCTCGCATCATCGATGGGGGCAAGGTGCAAGGAAGTGGTGAAGGACCATTCGATTGAAGCGTACGGGCAGCGGCTGGCCGAAATTATCCTGAAGCATCGCAGCCGGCTATGCACGTAACGCCGCGTCTTTCGTTCGCAGACAACTGGGCTCTGAGTGTCAACTGTGGTATCATGAAGTATCTCTCGATGTTTCCGGGGGCACCGAGAACCTCGGCCTTGGGGTTCGGCACCACCAGCTTGATGGGGGCGGCGAACACGAAGGAACGAAGGGCCCTTCTGGAAGCTGCCTTCGCGGCCGGCATACGGCATTTCGACACCGCCCCCTACTACGGCTACGGGGAAGCGGAACGGTTGCTCGGAGAATTCCTAGTCGGCAAGCGGGACAAAGTGACCGTGACAACCAAATTTGGCATTGAGGGGCCGGCCGTCCTTGGTGTGCGGTGGGTCAACCTGCTGGCCCGGCGGTTGCTCCGGCTGGTTCCAGGGATCAGGCCGGCATTGTCAAGGAGGGCACAGTCACTTTCTCCAAAGAGCACGTTTACGGCTGCCTCAGCGCGCGCGAGCCTTGACCGCAGCCTTGCGGCACTACGCTGCGACCACGTCGATTTGTTTTTGCTGCATGAACCGACACTTGCGGATGCGGCGTCCGACGAGATTGGCGATTTTCTTGAGCGCGAGGTGAATCGGGGCCGCATCCGCGCCTACGGCTGCGGCGGGGAATTTGGCGCGATTCGAGCCATCGCCAATGAGAGCCTTCCCATCTCGCGGTGGCTCCAGTTCGAGGACAATGTCCTGCAAGACCGCATTGGCCTAGTGCAGGACACTGGTGCGAGGTGCATCACGTTCCGCATCTTCCACGAGGCGTACGACGTGTTACGAGCCTGGCTTGCCTCTAGGCCCGAGCGGCTGGCGGAGTGGGAGCGCGCATTGCAGGTTGATCTGGGTTCGGGGATGGTGCTGGGTGCGTTGATGCAGGCTGTTGCCCATGTGCGCAACCCGGATGGGATTGTGCTCTTCTCGTCCGTCCATGCCGACCGCATCCGGGATGCGGCACGAGTGGCCTCGGCATGCCCTTTCTCCCCTGACCAAGTTGAGCGTTTTGAGGGGCTCGTGCGCACGGAAATTGGCTCCGCCGTGTGAGGTGGGAAGAGTAATGCTCCGACCGGCGCAATGGAACGTCCGCTCGATTTTCGGGCGGCGAAGCACGTCCTTCTTTAGCGGCAACAACGTAGCGATCATGATCCTGAGAACAATTGATGAGTTGCATCAGGGCGCAGCCTCGGCCAGGACGGTGATTGTAGGCGGCGGAACCCTGGGACTTTATGTCGCCAGCGAACTCGTGAAACGCAGTCACGAGGTTGTGGTGGTAGAATCCGGTGGCCAAGCCCTGGCCGATTTTGAGCCCGCTAGTTATGCCTCGATCGGCAAGCCGTACGACGGGCTCCGATTGGGCCGTGCGCGGAACCTCGGCGGGACCTCGAATCTTTGGGGCGGCCAATTGGTCGAGTTCCAGTCGGTCGACTTCGCCGGACGGGACTGGCTGCCCGATTCGAAATGGCCGCTGGTTTACAACGAGATCGCCCGGTACCACGAACGTACCTATGCAAACCTTGGAATCAGCGCGGAATTCCTGGACGACCAGAGCGTCTTCCGCCGAGCAGGTGGCGCCATGCCGGCCTTCACGGAAGGTGTGGAGATCTTCCTGACGCGTTGGCTGCAAGTTCCGAGCTTCTCTGTTGCCTACGCCGAGCAGATCAATACGGCCGAGGGTTTGCAGGTGTTGCTAAACCATACCGCCACTGGCTTTACGGCGGCCAACGGCCAGATCACTTCCGTGCAAGTCGTGGACGCGGCGGGCCGGCGATCGCAAATTCCCGGCAGGTGTTTCATCCTTGCGGCCGGGACGATCGAGATATCCAGATTGCTCCTGCACGCCGCGGCTACTCCGGGCTGGGACTGCCCGTGGCGCGACAACCGCAACCTCGGTGCCTACTTCCAAGACCATCCTGTGGGGCGGGTAGCCGCCGTGGATGTTCTCGATCGCAAGCGGTTCTTCAACACGTTCAGCACAATCGTGCAGTCCCGCCACAAGTTCCAACCGAAGTTGCGGATGCAGGAAAGCGAACTCCAACGGACGCGCATCCTCAATGCCCACGGCATGATGTCGTTCGAAAGCTCGATTAGCGAAAATCTGGTCTTCCTCAAGCAGTTTCTCAAGGCGGCCCTGTACAGCCGCAGGATTTCCGGGTTGGCGGATCTGTCGCGCAACGTCCGCGCATGCGGGAAGCACCTGCTCCCATTGATGTGGAAGTATGTGGTAAACAACCGGATCTTTGTGCCCAGTACCTCGAAGATCTCGTTCAACGTCCAATGCGAACAGATGCCTCTCCGCGATAGCCGGATCTCGATCGATTCCAGCGTTACCGATGCCTCGGGCCTGCCCAAGGTTGTAGTCGACTGGCGGTTGGGAAGTGAAGAACTCACTTCCATCCGTGAGTTTGCCATGCGGTGCCACAGGGCTCTGAACAACGCGGGTCTGGCAAGACTCCGGATCTTGGAGGATCTGGAACAGATGCAGCCGAGGTTTCTGGAGTCATTGCATGACAACTACCACCACGTGGGGGGTGCCAGGATGGGTGAAACGGAGGCAGACGGCGTGGTGGACTGCAATCTTTGTGTGTTCGGAACCACGAACCTCTACGTCGCCGGAGCCGCCGCTTTCCGCACCACTAGCAACGCCAATACGACCTTCAACGCATTGGCTTTGGCAACCAGGCTTGTCGAGCATCTCGTGTCCCGCTCGCCAGCATCAATACCGGTACAAGGCACCAGCGACCCAAGAAGTCCTCGGCTGGGCTAGCCTACACGTCGGTGTCACTCGGCGGAGTCGTCCCTGTGCGGCCCGCTTCGCAGCGACAGATGAGTCAAAGGTTCTGGCAGTTTGCATGAGATACAACGTGGTTGTAGGGCGAATGTTGTAAGTGCTGCGATTTGTCTCTAAACGTGCGGTATCAATAATGATTTCTATACTAATCTTTCTGCATGTAGTGTTGCTTGGGGTAGCTGTGGTTCAGCGCCCCCGCCGCGGTCGCTGGCGCATTTGTGCCCTGAGCTTGCCGGTTGCCCTCGGGTTCTGTTATCTTGCCTGTGTCCAGGGCCGCGGTTCAGCTCTGCGCTTGCCGCCGGATTTTACGCATGAAACCGTAGCCAATGGTCTGCTGGTTTCGTTTGTCGCCTTTGCTGCGTTCATGCTTGCCTATACCCTTAGCGCCAGCCATAAGGCCAGGGTGATGATATCGCCTGCGACCACCGATTTTCGGCGGTTGGGCCTTCTTGCCTATATCCTGTCGATAATTGGACTGTTTGGCCTTTTACATTTCATCGTCTTGGTAGGTGGATTGAGTAGCTATGCGGGCAATGCAGACTGGACGGCGAGCCCATACGAGAGCAGTGGCTACCTATTGAACCTAAAAATGGCCCTTTTCCCCGCGATTGCGTTGTTCCTTATCGTGATCGCCTTTAGAAAGGCTTCACGGCTGCAAATATGGTTCTGTTTTCTGCTAATTGCAATTCTCTTGGGTGACGGCATCAACGCGACCGACCGGGGCGACACCATCAGGGGGGCCATTCTCTTGGCGGCCTGGTTGTTTTTGGGTGCCAACGGAGCCTTTCCCCTAAGCCTCACACTAGGCACCAGAATCGGCGTTGCATCCGTGCCGTTGGTCGTGAGTGTCGCGGTGGCCATGATGCTGCCATCATTCCGGGGCCAGGGTCGAAAATTGGGCACAAGCGATGCGACGTGGGAGGAGGCAATGCGCAATTTTGCTAGCACCAAGGGAGACTTCCGGGGGGCGGAGGCCGGGGGCGAGTTTGATGCTGGTGCGCGTATTTACGATTGGGTAAAACAAGGCCGCATGTCGCAGACGGGTCCGGTGCACTTTCTGCGTGTTGCATGGAATGTTGTGCCGCGCGCGTGGGTCCCCAAGAAGCACGAGATGTTCGAGCGATTTGCTGGTGAGAGCTATCGGTTGCTGAGATTTGAAGCGACGAGTTACTTTGGGTGTGCCCCGAGTGGCTGGGGCGAAGCCTACGGAACCATGGGATGGGCGGGAGTGTTGGGCTACTTCGGGCTTCTAGGGGTGGGGAGCCGTTGGCTGGAAAACAGCATCGCGTCCCTTGGCTTCTGCATTATGATGGCCGCACTTGCCTTCCTTCCGTTGCTGCAATTGGTGATAATGGACTTCTGGTCCGGTGCGATGAACTTTTCGCTTACGACGATGCCGATGCTTGTTGTCTTGCGCTTGTGCCAAAGGCGGAACCCGAAGGCAATGTTCAGGCCATCTGCCGCATCAACGGGAAAGACGAGGCTCCGCACGCTACAATCGCAGGCACGGTGACCACAATAGTGCGCATGAAGAAAATTGTCTTGGTGGGAGTCACGGGGGCGCTGAACAGCGGGGACCATGCGCTGTGCGCTGCCGTGATTCGGTTTCTGCGGGAAATTTACCCGACAGCAACGTTGCTCGGGATTCACCGTGACCCCGAGTTGCAAGAAAGCTACTTCCCTGATGTCAGCTGGTTGCGGCAGATCGGCGCTTCGAACGCGCCGAACCGCATCAAGAGGCGGATGAGAAATTTGGCTGGACTTGGTACCGCCGCGCTCAAGAGTGCCATGCGGCACAAGACCACAGCTTGGCTGGGCGCATGTGATCGTCCGGCGTACGAAGCGCTTTGTGCGGCGGACTTGGTGGTGCCCTGCCCGGGAGGGTGGCTGGAAGACAACCACATCTCGATCTGGGCCAATCTCGTGCATCTCAATGTCGCCACGGCCCACGGAGTGCCGGTGTTTTTCGCTCCCCAAAGCATCGGGCCGTTCCGCAAGGCGTGCTCCCGGCGCGCGGCCGCGCGCGTTTTCTCGCAAAGCAAAGGGATCGCGTTGCGCGACCAGATATCCGAGGACTATGTGCGTTGTGAGTTGGCGGTTCGGAATGTTCCGCTGAAGACTTTTCCCGACATGGCGTTCTATGAGAACGAGGCCGATCAGGCCGCTGCGGACGTTGTATTGGGGAAGATCACAGGTGGCACCGTGTGTCGACTGGCTGGGACCACGGTGTTGGAATGGTCGTTTCCAGGTGCTAGTGATTCCCGGAGGGCCCTTCGGGAATATCTGGCAAAAGTCGCGGAGACGGCCCGGGAGTTGTTTTGCCGGCATCAAATCAAGACGGTATTCCTGCGCCAGATCCGCGATGCCGAGGGATATCAGGGGGACCGGTCAATCATCGTCGGGTTCCGTTCGCAAATCGGCGAGGCGGGCTTCGTCTGCGAGGATTTCCTGGATCCACAGGTGCTGCGGGGCGTGATCCGCCGCTGCGAGGTCTTTTGGGGCACGCGACTTCACGCCAACATCTTCGCCATGACCCAGTTTGTGCCAGTGGTGGGCATTGCTTACCAGCACAAGACGGAGGGCATCATGCGAATGATGGGGCAAGGCGAGTATGTGGTCCAGATCGACAGGTTCACAGTGCCTGAGTTGATCGCGAAGATCGAACTTGCATTGGTCCGGAAAGCAGAAATTGTTGCGACCTTGGCTACTAAGTTTGGAGACATTCAACGCCAGAGGGTCGAATTGGGGCAGTTTCTCCAGAACTGTCTGGGTTCTGCTCGCCAACAGCATTCACATCAAGATGCGTAAAGTCTGGTTTGTGTTCCCGACGCTGAATCGGTATCAGGCGGCGCGTTTCAAGGCCTGCCTGGGCTGCGGGCTCGAAGCAGGCGTGTTCGAGGTGAGCAAGCTTGGTTCGTACCCGATCCCCGGGTGGCGTTCGCCTGAGGCGGAACGACTGCCTGACGTAGTCACACTCTTTGATGATCGGTTCTTCGGCGACATTCCTTCGAGGGAACTTAAGGAGCGTCTGGTGTCTGCATTTGATGCCCGTCGGGACCAGATCGGGGCATTGGCTTTGCTGGGATGGGGCAATCGTGAGGCGAACGTGGCGCATGCTTGGGCCTTGAGGAAGAATGTTCCATGCATATTGCTGTCTGAAAGCACCGAGAAGGATCGCGCCCGTTCGCGGCTCGGGGAGTGGGTGAAGAGGCGGATCGTGTCTGGGTTCAACGCAGCGCTGGTCGGCGGCCGCCGCCACGCCAAGTATCTTGAGAATCTTGGTATGCCCGCCGATTGCATCTTTTATGGCTACAATGCCGTGGACAGCGCCTATTTCGCGGAGGCGGCTGCTGCCGTGCGTCTGGAGGAACCGTCCAGGCGCAATTGTCTGGGCCTTTTGAATCCGTTTTTTCTTTGCGCCTGCCGCTTGGTTCCCCAGAAGAATCTGATCAAGTTGCTGGAGGCTTACGCGGAGTACCGAAAACTTCTTGGGGATCGGGTCGGCGTGGAGATCCCGGCTGATGTCATCGGCGGATCGGTGAATGCAAGTGCCTCCTATCGTCCATGGGATCTGGTGATCCTCGGCGACGGCCCGCTTCGCTCGGCGCTTTGCGGTCGGCGATCGGAATTGGGTCTTGATGATTCTGTGCATATGCCGGGCTTCAAGACCTATGACGAAATGCCTGACTATTTTGGATTGGCGTCATCCCTTGTACTTCCCAGCGTTTCAGAGCCGTGGGGCCTGGTGGTGAACGAGGCGATGGCCAGCGGATTGCCGGTTCTCGTCTCCGACCGCTGTGGTTGTGCGCATGAATTGGTGCGGGATGGGGTGAACGGCTTTACGTTCGACCCCCGGGATACCGACCGCCTCGCTAACCTCATGCTTCAGGTGGGCTCGATGCCTGCGTCTCAAGTGCTTCAATTCGGCTCTGCCAGTTGCTCCATAATCGCGGATTGGGGGCCTGAGCGTTTCGCCGCTGGCTTACGCAACGCCATTTCCGTCACGATGCTAAACCGGGCTGCTCCAGTGCGATGGAGTTTGGCGGCATTCTTGAACTTGCGTGTGTTGTTTACGGCTCGTGCCGGGTACATTAGATAAGGACTATGAGCGCGCAAAACCAAACAAACAATGGCTATCACTTTGTCAATCGTGGATTTCATTCTTGGAATGAGTATCTTGTCAAACCGGTTCTGCGGGCGTTGGAATCTGCTCCTTCCGGGCGGCCCGATCGGGTCTTCGATTTGGGTTGTGGAAACGGCAGTTGGGCAAGGCTGCTGACCGACCACGGGTATCAGGTTATAGGAGTGGATCCATCGGAAGAGGGAATTGCAATCGCCAAGGAGTTGCATCCGGATTTGAGCATATATCGCGGTTCTGCATACGACGATTTGTATGGCCGATATGGGGCATTTCCCGCCTGCCTGAGCATTGAGGTTGTCGAACACCTGTATGACCCGCGCAAGTACGCGGCAACTTTGTATCAACTGGTGGCCCCAAACGGCATCGCGATTGTCACGACTCCATACCACGGGTATTTGAAAATTCTGGTCGTGGGTATAGTGGGGCGATGGGATAGCCACTTCAGCCCACTCTGGGACCATGGCCACATAAAGTTCTGGTCTATGAAGACGCTCGCGCTGCTGTTGCGCGATGCAGGATTCCGACGGGTGCGTTTCGAGCGCCCTGGGCGTTGCTTGCCCTGTTTGGCGCGGAGCATGATGGCAGTCGCCTACAAGTAGAAAATTGCGAACAGGCAAAAGGGGCTCGGCGTTCATGCGTATTTTAAACATCATCCAGTGCACAAATCTGGCGGGCATGGAGCAAGCCTCGCTCCGGCTGATGCAGGGATTGCAGGCGCGGGGACATGCTTGTCGTGTGCTGTCAATGAACCCTATCGGCGAACTTGGGCCTGCGCTGGCCAAAAGCGGCATCCCTGCAACCGGGTTGAAGTACAGGGGGCCTGGCGGGCTGCTCGGCATGCCGACATTCAAGCGCTGCCTCGAGTCGCATCGCAACGATGCCGATGCGGTGCTCATGACGGGCCACAATATGATGGCGATGCTGGCGCTCGGTTCATTCTGCCGGGAGCGTCGTGTCTTGGCCATGCACTTCCACCACAAGGGGGTGAAGTCGGCGTGGGCCTGGCGGATGATCTACCGGCTGGCGATGATGAGATTTGGCGCAATCACGTATCCCTCGGATTTTGTCCGGCTCGAAGCCGAGGCTCTATTTCCGCCGGTCACCCGTATTGCGCGCACGGTGCGTTGCCCCATTGTGTTGCCACGCCTGCCCCTGCCCGAGGAGGTCGCTCAGGCCCGTGAGCGTCTGGGGCTGCCACAGGGCGTGCCGGTCGTGGGCAATGCCGGCTGGCTGATCCCGCGCAAACGGTGGGACATATTCCTTCAAGTTGCCCATATGATCAAGCAATCCTTGCCGGACGTTGTTTTTCTGATCGCCGGCGATGGTCCCCTCAGAACCGAACTTGCAAACCAAGCGGAGGCTCTGGGATTGCGTAGCTCCATAAGTTGGTTGGGTTGGTGCAAAGACATGGAGGATTTCTACCGCAGCATCGACATGCTCCTGTTCAATACCGATTGGGATGCTTTTCCCGTAACCCCCCAAGAGGCAATGACGTACGGTAGGCCGGTTGTTGCTTCCGCAATCAACAGTGGGTTGAAGGAGTTGTTCGCCCGGTTCGCGCCGGGTGTTTTGCTTCCTGAGCATGACATTGCAGGGCTGTCCGCTGCAGCAGTTAGTCTGCTTCAGGATTCGGAGCGGGCAGCTTGCTGCGGCAGAGAGGGGCGGGAGGGAATGGCACGCATCGGCAACTGCGAGGAAATCGTGCGCCAGTATGAGACCCTGCTGGGCCTGCGGTGATTGTACAGTCCTTATGCCAGGGGGCTTTTCCTGATGATTGTTCATGTTGTGATGGACTCGGTGTCGAGGCGTGCCGGGGGGCTGCTCGACGCGGAGCGGGATTTGCACCGAGGCTTGCATGGCCTGGGGGTTGCGCCGGTCCTGTTCGCGTTGCAGGACGCTTACACGGAAGATGATCTTCCGAGTTGGCTCCCTTTGGTCCCGCGATCGTTCCCCGGGTGCTGGCCGGCTGCTCTTCGTCGGTCCCCAGCACTCCGTCGCGCGCTCCTCGCTGAGGCGGGCGACTTGATCTACCGGGCCGGCCTGTGGACCTGCGCATCTAGTTATGCTCACGAATGGAGTCGCAAGCGCCGATGCCCTGAGATCATTGCACCTCACGGTATGCTGGACCAATGGGCCTTGCGGCATTCCGCATGGAAGAAGCGACTGGTGCGCTGGGCCTATGAGGATGCGCACATGCGTGACGCCGCGTGCCTCCGGGCCCTGTGTCAGTCCGAAGCGGGCTCGATCCGCGCCTACGGCCTGGAGAATCCGATCGCCATCATACCGAACGGGGTGGAGTTGCCGGAGGACAGGGGGCAGGGGACAGGAGGCAGGGGACAGGGGACGGGTAGGAAGGCGCTGCTTTTCCTTGGGCGAATCCATCCCAAGAAGGGCCTCGCCAATGCCCTTCGCGCTTGGGCGGAAGTCACAAGGCATGGGGCAGGGGGCAGGGGGCAGGAAGAATGGGCGTTCGCGATTGCCGGCTGGGACCAGGGCGGCCATGAGGCGGAGCTGAAGCGCGTGTGCGTGGAACTCGGGCTTGGTTATGCCGCCATTCCCGCGGCGGAGTTCGTGGGTGAATCCGTCGCCGAGGATTCCAGCTCCAGCCTGCTCGGGGCAAGTGGGCGCGCCGCGGCGGGCACGCCCTACCGACCAACTGAAACACCGGCCTCTGTCGTTTTCGTGGGACCAGCGTTCGGGGAGGCGAAGGATCGGCTCCTGCGCAGTGCCGACGCGTTTATTTTGCCGAGCTTCAGCGAGGGCCTGCCGATGGCGGTGCTGGAGGCGTGGGCGTACGGGCTGCCGGTGTTGATGACGGATCAGTGCAACCTGCCGGAGGGGTTCGCAGCGGGTGCGGCGATACGGGTGAGGCAGGAAACAGGGGACAGGAGACAGGGGACAGGGGACAGGGAGGTGGGGATGTCGATCGCGGATGGGATGCGGGAGTTGGTGGGGATGTCGGATAGTGATCGGGTAACCATGGGCATGCGCGGCCGGCGCCTGGTTGAGGACCAATTCACCTGGCCGAAGGTCGCGGCGCAGATGCTCGAGGTGTACGAGTGGGTGGTAAGCGGCGGGCCGAGGCCGAGGTGCGTGGAGTTTTCGACCAAGTAGCAGCTAATCACGTCAGGCCCATGAAGCAACGTGACAGCTTACTTGACCTCGTCCGCGGCGTGAGCGCGCTGCTGGTGATGCTGGGGCACCTGCGTGCCTTTCTGTTTGTGGATTATGGGGAGGTCGCAGGGTCCGGGCGGTTGACGAAGGCGTTCTACTTTGCGACCGGGCTCGGGCACCAGGCGGTGATGGTGTTCTTCGTGCTTTCGGGGTATCTCGTCGGCGGATCCGTGATCGCCGGGCTGCGCAAGGGATCGTTCCGGTGGGGTGGTTACGCGGCAGCGCGGCTGGTCCGCCTGTGGATGGTTCTGCTTCCGGCGCTGTTGCTCACACTGGGTGCCGACCTTGCGGGCCGCCACGTAAACGCAGCAGCCTATGCGGGCGGCTTGAATTCCCAGTTCATGTCGGGCCCGACCGTCGCCGAGCCGGCGTCCCTCGACGGGCTGACATTTCTCGGGAACCTCGGCTTTGTCCAGACCATAGCCGTTCCGGTGTATGGCTCGAACGGCCCGCTGTGGATGCTGGCGAACATGTTCTGGTATTACGTGCTGTTCCCCCTGCTCGCGGTGGGCATCTGGCAGGCGACGAGATTTGTCCACGGCCGCCGGCGCAACAGCGGCTCACCTGCATCCCGCATCCCGCATCCCCCATCCTGCATCCCGCATCCTGCATCCCGCATCCTGCATCCCGCATCCTGCCTCCTGCTGTTTTTGTTTCTTGTCTGGTGGTTGCCCGGTGAATTGCTTTCCGGCGGCTTGGTATGGTTGATGGGTGTGGGTGTTTGGGGCGCGGGAACAGTTGTCAGCCGGCAGTTGTCAGTTGGCAGTGATTGTGGGCAGGTGCTGCAGCGCGGTGTACAAGGGGAATCGCCGGCGCCTGCCGGGCGGCGGGTGGATGAACGGTCGGTCGGCGCCGAGACTGTTGGGGATGGGCTGACGGCGACAGGCGGGATGAGGCGCTGGATCGCATGGCCCGCGCGCGGATGGCCGCTGAGGGTTGTTGGCGGATTGGTGTTCCTGGGAACCCTGGCGGCGTCGAAGACCGGGCACTGGCTGGGCAGCGACTACGCGGTCGGCGGGGCCTTCGCGGCGTGGATGCTGTCGCTTCCGGGTGCGTGGCAGGCGAGCGGCTGGGTGCAGCGCATGGTGAGCGGGCTGGCGGAGATCTCCTACACCCTGTATGTCGTCCACTTCCCGGTGTTGTTCTACATCGCCGCGGTGGTGCTGCGGGGTCGGCAGTTCGAGCCGGGCGTGCATGGATCCGCTTGGTTCGTCGTTCTGGCAGCGGGCGTGCTCGTGCTAGCGGCCGGGATGTGGTGGCTGTTCGAGCGGAACACCGGTTGGGTGAGGAAACGGGTTGCGGACGCCATTGGCGGGGGGCCGTCGAGGCGGGAGGCTGCGTAGGAAACGCGGGGGAAGGGTGCAAGAGTTTTCCGTTGTCGGTTGTCGGTTGTTCGTGATCGAGGTGGTTGAGCAAAAGCGCAGTGCGCGAGCACCTCACTGACAACGGACAACACTTTTTTTCTTACTCTTTCATGCTCGACCTCTCGACGTTCGACAACAGCAGCTACGCCCGCGGCGTCCCCCGCTGGCGGGAGGTGCTCTGGTGGCTCTGTCGATCGCTTTGTTTCGCCCCCTGGTTCCCCGTGCCGTCACCTGTGAAGGTGGCGGTTTTGCGTTTCTTCGGGGCGAAGGTGGGCCGGGGCGTGGTGATCCGGAGCCGGGTGAACGTGACGATGCCGTGGCGGCTCGAGCTGGGCGATCACGTTTGGCTTGGCGACGAGGTCTTCATCTTGAGCCTGGACCGTGTGGTGATCGGGAGCAACGTGTGCGTCTCGCAGCGGGCGTTCCTGTGCACCGGCGACCACGACTTTTCGCGGGAGACGTTCGATCTGGTGACCAGGCCGATCACGATCGGCGACGGGTGCTGGATCGCGGCCGGTGCGTTCGTTGGACCGGGAGCAGAGGTGCCACCGGGGACGATGGTGAAAGCGATGCATGTTTGGAAGTAGTAGGAAGAAGAGTCCGTCGTCGAAGAAGAGTCCGTCGTCCGTCGTCGAGCTTGGAAGGTGCGGTGCGCTGGGCAAGCGCTGGTACCATGGCGCAGGCATGCGGTGAAGAGCGGAGGCGCTGAGCGCAATCGACGACGGACGAAGGACGAAGGACGCGCTCCCTGAGAGCGCCCGGCGTCATGACCCTGTCGCTCACCTTCTGCGGCCCTTCGACTTTTCGACCTTTCGACTTTCAGGTCTTTCGGTATCCAGTCATGTTCCGGGCACGAGTCCGGTTGCTGAGATGGTGGCGGCCTCGTGGTAGTCGTCGTAGTTGGTGTTGATGCTCCAGAGGTTGTGGGAGGTGTGGTGGGTGAGGTTTTCGGCGGCGAGCATTCCCATGAGGATGCTGTGGTCCTGGTTGTTGTACTTGAAGGAGCCGTAGCGACCGATCGGGGTGATGTTGGGGATGGAGGAGAGGAAGTCGGCGACCGGGGCGAGGAGTTGCTTGTAGCCGTGGCGGTAGACCGGGTAGCTGCGTGGGATGCGCACGACGTGGCCGGCGAGGACGGGGGCGCCGTTGAGTAGTCCGGTGTGGGCGAGTTCGTTGCGTGCGAGTGAGACCAGGTCGGGGTCTGGGGTGTGCCAGAGCCGGTCTGATTCCGAGCACCAGAACTCGAGGGCGAGGATGGTGGTGGCGGCGCCGCGGTGGAGTTTGGGGATCCAGTTGCGGAAGTTGGTCAGGCGGCCGAACGAGAGGTCCGGGGAGTGGACGTAGAGCCACTGATCGGGGAACAGCGAGGGGTGGTCGACGTGGAGGTAGACGATGATCGTGTTGCGGTAGTGGAGGTTGTCGACGGCGTGGGTGACCGCGGGCGGGAGGGGCCCCAGCGACTTGACCATGAGCGTCAGCGGCATGGTCGAGACCACGTGGTCGAAGCGGCGGAGCGAGCCGTCCGGCATGCGCACCCCGGCGGCGCGGCGGTTTTCGAGAGCGACGCCGGCGACCGGGGTCGAGAGGGCGACGGTGCCGCCGTGGCGGCGGACGGCGTCGGCCATGCGCTGGTAGACCGAGCCGGTGCCTGCGAGCGGGTAGGCGAACTGGTCGACGAGCGTCTTGTGGCGGGCCCTGCCGATCCCGACCGCGGCCAGTGCGGCCTGGCCGAGCGAGAAGCGCTTGATCCTCTGCGCGGCGAAGTCGGCGTCGAGGTCGGTGCAGGGGATGCCCCACAGTTTCTCGCTGTAGGGCTTGAAGAACATCCGGTAGAGGCGGCGGCCGAAGCGCGCGACGACCGAGTCCTCGAACGTCGCGCGGTCGCGGTCGGACCAACCGCGGGCCTTCTGCCAAAGATAGCTGGCCACGCACGCGGCGGCGTCGGGCAGCCCCATCTTCCACAAGGCGTTGGCGGGCCTGAGCGGGTAGTCGTAGAGCCGGCCCTCGTAAAAGATCCGCGTCAGGCGGTCGACCATCCGGAAGTCGCGGCCGACGACCTCGAGCCACAGCCGGTTGACGCGGGCGTCGTTGCTGAAGAACCGGTGCGGGCCGAGGTCGACGCGCTGGCCCCACAGGTTGATGCTGCGTGCCATGCCGCCGACGCAGTCGGCCGCCTCGAAAACGGTCACCCGGACCCCGGCCCTGGCGAGCTGGTAGGCGGCGGTGATCCCCGCCGGCCCGGCACCGATGACGGCAACGTGCATCCGCACAAGAATGTTGAGAATGGAGAGGTCTAAAAGTCTAAAGGTCTATAGGTCTAAAGGTCGAAGAAGGTGAGCGGTGGAGCAGGGCGCGGACGCTTCGTAGCGGAAGTGGTCACACTTCCGGCTGGGTGGGGCCCGATCCTGCCAGTGTGCGCGGCGTTGTGGAGCGTGGGTTCGCCCCGCCTGCGTTCTCACGAACGCAGCTACGGGAGGGGCCGCGGGCGGATCGCCGCGCAGGCGATGCCGGCGGCGGTGGCGAGGAACGGGTCCATGGCGACGCGGTAGCGGGTGGTGACGACCGGGCCGATGACTGCCGCAAAGTAGGCGAGTCCGCCGGCGAGGAAGACGAGTGCCAGCCAGTGGCGGCGGCGGGCGAGGAGGGCGAGGCCGGCGGCGGCGAACGCGTAGCCTGCGAGCAGGGCGGCGGTTCCGAGGCCGTGGGCGAGGAGCAGCGGCAGCGGCAGGCCCTTGAGGGAGTTCAGGGAGGGATACTTGCTTTTGCCGTGGAGCTGGTCGTAGGCCTCCTGTCCCGCGGGGGAACCGAGCAGCCTGAGGGAGGCGACGGCTGCGGTGCCAAGGTAGAGCCGCGGGTGGCGCCTGAGGACGGTTGTTAGATAGCCGGTCGGGTCGGCCAGGATCCCGGCCTTGGCTGCGGCGGCGAGCGCCTTCGATGCGAGGAACGGGTTGTGGGGCGGCGGCCCGAGCGGGCGCAGCGCCGCGTCGCGCTGGTCCTCGAGGGTGCGCGCGGCATCGGGGCCGAGACGGTCTTCCAGCAGGAAGCGGTAGTTCCAGTCGAACAGGTTGGTGCCGGTGATTGTACTCAGCCCGGCCACGCCGAAGACGATCCGGTTGCGCAGCAGCCACGGGGCGAGCAGGAGCCCGAACACCGCCACGCCCGCGGCGGCGCGGAGGACGCGCCGGCCGACGGGCAGCGGGCGGGTGCCGGCGACGACCAGCGCGCCCGCGAGTGCCGGATAGGTGACGGTGATCGGCTTGGCCAGGGTGGCCAGCCCGAGGAGTCCGAACGCGGCGAGCAGGCTGCGCCACGATGGGTCGCGGAGGGCGCCCAGCAGGAACACCTGCGACCACACGAAGAGCGCCAGGAACAAACTCTCGGGCATGTGGAAGACCGAGTACGGGACGGCGGCGGGGAGCAGGGCGAAGACCCACAACGCCGCCAGCCCGGCCCGGCGGTCGTCGACAAGCCGCAGGGCGAACGCATGGACGCCGGCGGCGGCAAGCGCGAACAGGAATGCGTTGACCAGGCAGGCGGTGCGCGCGGTCGCGCCGGCGTCGCCGGTCGCCGCGTGGATCGCCGCCAGCAGCATCGGATAGAGCGGCAGGTCGTGGGCGGTCGGCGGCGGCGAGGGGCCCGGCTCGTGGGAAAACACGCCGTGGTCGACGAGGTTGACGGCTTCCTGGAGGTAGCGGTGGCCGTCGTCGCCCCCCAGCTCCACCCCGAACGCGGCAAGCAGCAGCCGCGAGAGCAGGATCAGCCCGAGCGACACCCACAACCCCATCCCGGCCCCTCCGCACGCGCCGGCGCCGGGGGCACACGCGGCGCCGCCCCGCGGCGGGTCGACCGGTGCAGGACGCGGCGGGGCAGGTGGTGAATGCCGGGGTCGGGCGAGGCTCATGGTCGCTGTCGGAACCGCCCGCGCAGCGTAACCCCCGCCGCCGGGCCATGGCAATGGGGAAGAGGGATTGGAGGGGGGTGAGGGGGAGGTAGAAGATGTTGTCCGTTGTCCGTTGTCGGTTGTCCGTGAGCTTGTTGCGGGTGCGTTGCTCGGCTCAAGCTCCATGCGTATGCGTAGCTCGCGGATGGAGGGAACCGCTTTGGCGCGATCGACGGACAACGGACAACGGACAACCGATTTCCCTAAAAATGGACCGCATCAGCGCGATCGACGGACAACGGACAACGGACAACAGACAACAGAAAGACACGGCAAATGATCATCAAACGATTCGAGGACCTCGAGGTCTATCAGGAAGCGCTTGCGTTGCAGCGTTCGATTTTCGCACTGACCAAGGGATATCCGAAGGAGGAACGATATTCGCTGACCGACCAGATCCGGCGGTCGTCGCGCTCGATCGGGGCGAACATCGCCGAGGGATGGCACAAGCGCAGGTATCCGGCGCACTTCGCGCTGAAACTCACCGACGCCGATGCCGAATCCGCCGAGACACGGCACTGGCTCCAGACGAGCTTCGACTGCGAATACCTGCCAGGAGATGCCTTGGGCAAACTGACCGAGGAATGCCTGGCGATCGGCGCCAAACTCGGCCACATGATCCAGAATGCCGACCAGTGGCAGCCGAGGTGAGGGGGAGGTGGAAGATGTTGTCCGTTGTCGGTTGTCGGTTGTTCGTGAGCCCTTGGAGGATGTTGTCCGTTGTCGGTTGTCGGTTGTCCGTGAGCCCTTGGAGGATGTTGTCCGTTGTCGGTTGTCGGTTGTCCGTGAGCTTGAGGTGGTGCGTCAGCTCGGCTCAAGCTCCGTGCGTATGCGCAGCTCGCGGATGGAGGGAACCACATCAGCGCGATCGACGGACAACGGACAACGGACAACGGACAACCGATTACTTTGAAAAGGGACGCGGAGTTCACTGCCATGTCGTTGAAATCGTTTGCAGTGGTGCTGGGGGTGCTGGCGGTGCTCGGCGAGGCCGGGCCGGCGCTGTGGCGATGGACGCGGCCGCCGGCGTGCCATGACCCGTGCTTTTCCTTCCCGCCGGCGGCGGCGCGCTTCGGCGACCCCGACAGCCTCGACCCGGACATGCAGCGGCAGAACCCCGACCGCGGGGCGCGGGTCGAGCTGCCCGGCCCCGACCACACCCGGGTCAGCCTGATCTGGATGGAATGGGATGCCGACACCGAGGACCCGTTCGTGACCATCGGCCAGCACTATCCGGAGATGTGCAACGTCTCGGCCGGGTTCAAGTTTTTGGGCATCGACCGGCCGCGCACCCACCAGGTCCCCGGCCAGCTGCCGATGGTCTTCGACACCACCCTCTTCACCGACCCGGCCGGGCACAGCGTCGCCCTGTTCAAGCTCGCGTGGATCCAGGGGTTCGGGTCGTGGGACGTCCGGGAGGCCCGGGACAACCGGCTCCTCCGCATCCAACGCTCGTTCCTCCGCCACCGCGGCCCCGCACGCCTCGTCCACGCCGGCGTCTACGACGCCCGCGACCCCGACCACGCGTGGCAGGTGCTCCGCGAAACGGTCTTGGAAAAGCTGGTGTGGGAGTAAGGGACTCGCCCCTTCGGGGGGGAGAGTCTAAAGGTCTAAAGGTCTAAAGGTCTAAAGGTCGAAGAACGTGAGCGGCGGGGCATTGCGCGGAGCGCTCGCTGGTGATAGGCTTGCCTGTTACCCGGGCTCGCGCCCCGGGCTGGTATGAGGCGCCCCTTTGGGGCTCAGAAGGGTGCGCCCGAAGGCCTTTTCCGACTTTTAGACCTTTAGACCTTTAGACTTTCAGACTTCTTCACCGGCTCCCCGGGCGGCGCAGCCGGACGTTTTCCGGCTTGCGACCGGTTGCCGGCGGGGGTAGCAGTGCGTCATGGTTCGATTGGCTGACATCCAGCGGCAGGCGGAGGAGCTTTCCCGGGAGGACCGGGAAGGACTGGTGGCATACCTGCTGCATGGCTTGGGTGGAATGCCGCAGGGGCCGGATGACGAGGAGGTTGCCCGGCGCGAGGCGGAGCTGGATTCCGGTGAGGTCAAACCGATCAGTCATGCCGAGTTCGTGGCCGAGTTGGGCCGGCCGAGGCAATGATTATCTGTTCCGGGTTCTTCCCGACCAGATCCGCATCACCGCGGTTCGGCACGACAAGCAGTCCCCGAACTACGGGGCCACAAGGCGATAACGCAGCCATCGGGGTGCTTTGGCCGGAGTCCGCCTGCCATTGGTAGCCCCGCCAATGCGCCAAGAATGGCCGTCCGCCTGCCCGTAATTCTGAAGGGCGGAGAAAGTCTAAAGGTCTGAAGGTCTAAAAGTCTAAAGGTCGAAGAAGGCGAGCGGCGGGGGCAATGCGCGGACGCGCTCTCAAGGAGCGCGGGCGCCTGCCGTGCCGTAGCCGCAGGCGAAGGACGGCCTGCCGTGCCGTAGCCGGAGGCGAAGGACGGTCTTGCCCGTATTGCGGAAGGTCGGGGAAGGTGAGCGGCGGGGCTGTGAGCCGGTGAACCGGTGAGTCGGTGAATCGGTGAGTCGGTGAGTCGGTGAGTCGGTGAGTCGGTGACGTGCTTGACGGGTGCTTTGCTCTTTCCAAGCTACCGGTTCACCGGTTCACCGAGCGGCGCAGCCGCAACCGGGCGCGCGCAGCGCGCGACCGAGCGGCGCAGCCGCAACCGACCCACCGGGCGCGCGCAGCGCGCAACCGGGCGGCGCAGCCGCAACCGAGCGCGCGCAGCGCGCAACCGGCCCACCGGGCGCGCGCAGCGCGCAACCGGGCGGCGCTCCTGCACGGCGCGCTTGCGTCCTGCCGGCGATGGCGTAGGCTGTTGGGCATGAGGGACTGGTCGGAATGCGGGGAGGTTGAGCGGCTTGCCGGGAAGGTCGGCGGCGCATGGCTGTTCCGGGGGACCCGGGTGCCGGTGAAGGCGCTCTTTGAGAACCTCGAGGACGGGGCCACGGTGGACGATTTCCTGGAGTGGTTTCCGGGAGTGGCGAGGCGCCAGGTCGAAGCGGTGCTCGATTTCGCGGCTGCCAGCCTCGAGCTGTCGCCGGTGGCATGAAGATCCTCTTCGACCAGGGGACGCCGGTTCCGCTCCGGCGCCATCTTCACCCGCGGCCCGTGGCAACAGCGGCCGAGATGGGATGGTCGGGACTGTCGAATGGAGAGTTGCTCGCCGCCGCCGAGCAAGCGGGATTCGGAATCTTGATCACGACGGATCAGAACCTGCGTCATCAGCAGAATCTCGCCGAATGGAGGATTGGCATCGTCGTGCTCACGAGCACCTCGTGGCCGCGGATCCGGCACAAGGTCCGGGAGGTCGCCGCGGCAGTCGACGGGTTGCCATCGGGCGGTTATGCGGAGGTCGTCATTTGAGCAGGCGATGGCCACTAAAAGTCTTAAGGCCGAAGAAGGCGAGCGGCAGGGCGGTGAATCGGTGAACCGGTGAGTCGGTGAATCGGTGAACCGGTGAGGTGCTTGACGGGTGCCTTGCTCTTTCCAAGCTACCGGTTCACCGGCTTACCGAGCGGCGCAGCCGCAACCGGCTCACCGGGCGCGCGCAGCGCGCAACCGGGCGGCGCAGCCGCAACCGGCTCCCCGGCCGTGGCATTGCAGGAGCTGCTTGCAAACCACCGAAATGGGGCTCTTCGTCAGTTTCGCTGGAGAGGGCGCGGCGCACGCCAGGCAACCGCAGAGGGAGCAGAGGGCCCTGAGAGCGCAGAGGAAGAAAGTAGATTGGGTGGAAACCGCCGGAGATGCCGAACGCGGCCGGGGATTCCGGTTTTCCGGACCTAGCATTCCGTTCCAAGCTCTGCGCTCTCTGCGGTCCTCCGCACCCTCTGCGGTCAATGGGCAACCGCCGCCAATCACCCACGCCCATCCTCAGCAATCCTGTCGAAGAACCCGAAATGGTGCCATATTGGTGCCGCGATGAACATCACGCTGAAGGACGTGCCGCCGGCGTTGCACGAGCGGCTGCGGCGGGCGGCGGAGCAGAGCGGGCGCAGCCTCAACCGGCTGATCCTGCACACGCTGGACCAGTGTTTCTCCCCGCGGCCGGTGAGTCGGGCCCGGCTGCTGCGGCGGATCAGGCAGCGCCGGGAGGCGATGACCGCGTGGCTCGAGGACGAGCCGCTGCAAGCGGCGATCCGGGAGGGGCGCCGGTGATCGTGGTCGACACCAACGTGATCGCCTATGACAGCCAGTACATCGCCCTCGCGGAAGACCTCGGCCTGAAGTTCCACACCTGCGACCAGCAGATCCTGCGCCGCTGCCCGGATGTGGCGGTTCCTGCGGGGTGATCGGACCGGCGTCCGCACGCATGCATGGAGCGGGGACAGCGCCTGGATCGGGAGCGCGGCGCCCGCGAAGCCGCTAGAGGTGGAAAGGTCCAAAGGTCGAAGAAGGTGAGCGGCGGGGGCTGTGAACCGGTGAGTCGGTGAACCGGTGAGTCGGTGAGTCGGTGAATCGGTGAGGTGCTTGACTGGTGCCTTGCTCTTTCCAAGCTACCGGTTCACCGGCTCACCGGGCGCGCGCAGCGCGCAACCGACCCACCGGGCGGCGCAGCCGCAACCGGCGCCCCGGGCTGGTATGATTCGCCCCTTCGGGGCTCAGAAGCGTTCGCCCGAAGGCCTCTTCCGACTTTTAGACCTTTAGACCTTTAGACCTTTCGACTTTCAGACCTTCAGACCTTCAGACTTCCGAATTTCTAACTCGCTTGCCCATGCGTCTGCTGGTTTCCGCGTTGATCATCCTCTGGCTGCAGCTCTTCTGGGCGCTGGTGCCGGCGTGGCGGCATGGGGAGTATTACGAGTATGGCTGGTTCGTGCCGGTGCTGGCGCTGGGGCTGGCGTGGCGGCGGTGGCGGATGGTGGGGGCGGGCGAGGAAGCCGGCCTGGCGGCCGGTCCGGGGCGCGTCGGCTGGTGGGCGGCGGTGTGCGTGGTGGCGGTGGTGCTGGTGGCTCCGCTGCGCCTGGTGGCGGCGGCCGACCCCGGGTGGCGCCCGCCGCTGGTGGCGCATGCGGCGGTCGTGTGCGGGGTCACGGTGGTGGTCGTCGGGCGCGTGTGGGGCTGGCCGGTGCTGCGGTCGCTGCTGTGGGTGATCGTGTTCGCGCTGTCGGCCGTCCCGTGGCTGGGGCAGGTCGAGCATGCGCTCGTCCACCGGCTGACCGGCTGGGTCGTGGCGCTGGCGCGCGAGGCGTTTTTGCTCGCCGGCCGGCCGGTCGAGCTGCTGGGCGACCGCCTGCGGCTGGGGTCGGACGTCGTCGAGATCACCGGCGGGTGCAGCGGGATCCGGTCGCTGCAGAGCCTGGTGATGGTCGCGCTGTTCTTCGGCGAGCTGCTGCTGCTGACGGCCGGGCGGCGGCTCGCGCTGGTCGCGGTGGCCGGCGCGTGCGCGGTCGCGTTCAACACCGCGCGCGCGGTGTGGCTGGCGCACGTCCACTTCAGCCACGGCAAGGAGGCCGCCGCGGCCAGCCACGACCTGATCGGCAACACGTGCTTCCTCGCCGGCGCCGCCGCCCTGTTCCTCGCCGCACGCTGGATGGCCGAACGACGCCGCGGCACGGTGGTTGTTAGGAGGTCTAAAGGTCTGAAGGTCTAAAGGTCTAAAGGTCTGAAGGTCTGAAGGTCTAAAGGTCTAAAGGTCTAAAGGTCAAAGAAGGTGAGCGGCGGGGCTGGAAGCGCCTGGCGCTCGCTGGTGTTAGGCTTGCCCGGCACCCCGGCTGACGCCCCGGGCTGGTATGAGACGCCCCTTCGGGGCTGAGAAAGGTGAGCCCGAAGGCCTCTTCCGACTTTTAGACCTTTAGACCTTTAGACTTTCAGACTCCGGTCCATGCCAGAGTGGCGCGCTGCGCGCGCGGGATGAGGAAATCGCCTCTCTGCGTTCGGCGGCTGCGTTCGAATCTCGCTGCGCTCGAAAGTCCGGCAGTTCGCCCCGCAACGCCACGCCCCCACCCCCGGCAAGCGGGGGTGGGGGCGTGGCGGAGTGGGCGGGATTCGAACCCGCGATACCCTTTTGAGGTATACTCCCTTAGCAGGGGAGCGCTTTCGACCACTCAGCCACCACTCCGGGAGAGACTGGTCGTCGAGGGGGTTGAAAGCACATCGGGGGGCATCCGTCAATGGCCGGGGTGGGGGGAGGCGGCATTCGTTGGCGGTGGGAGGGGCGCGGGGGGCTTGCGCGGAGGGGGATGCGGGGCTATGCGGGAGGGGATGAGAGGCACGAGCATGCGCTGGTGGGCGTGGGTGGTCGCCGGGATGGCGGTCGGGTGGACGGGCTGCGGGGGCGGCAAGCAGGCGGGTGGCAGGGAGGGCGGGCCGCCGCGGGCGGTGCTGGTGGGGCGGGTGGCGTCGGTGCCGGCCGACGGGCAGTTCGTGCTGATCCAGAGCTACGGGACGTGGTCGGTGGCGCCGGGGGAGCCGGTGTTCAGCGCCGGGCCGGACGGGCGGACGGCGAACCTGCTGCCGACCGGCGAGCGGCTCGGGCAGTTCCTGGCTGCCGACCTGCGGTCGGGCAATGTGGTGGTCGGTGACGCGGTCTACTTCCGGCCGAAGAAGCAAGCGACGCCGGCGGCCACCGGGGCGCAGGCGCCGACGGGTGGGCCGGCAGGGGGCGGGCAACCGGCGGGAGGGCAGCAGGCGGGGGGGCAGCAGGCGGGAGGTCAGCAGGCGGGAGGTGGGCCGGCGGGGCAGGGGGCTGGGGTGGCGGATTAAAACGAAAGGCCCGGGAGTGCGGGCAGTCAGAAGATTTTTGCAATTTTAGCTTGCATACTATCGGGGTTACCGGCTAGTCTCCTTGGCGCTGAGGCTGTGCTCCCTTACAAGTCCCCACACGTGAACTGTACAACCAGCCATGAAATTGAGCACACCGGCCGGCGCCTCGGCGTCGGTCAAAGCTGATGCAGACCGCCTCGCCGACTTCGTCCTATTCACGCAGCGCAGCTGCATCTTGAATCTGTCGCCGGAGTTGAACCGAGGGAATGTGTCCTTCCCCCAATTCTTCCTGCTCGCGTATCTTTCGAGTGAGGAGTATCTGACGATGTCGGACATCGCGAAGAAGATGGGTCACTCGACGGCGGCGGCCACCGGGTTGGTGGATCGCCTGGAGAAGCTGGGTTACGTGGAACGCATCCATGCGGCCGAGGACCGGCGCAAGATCATGGTGCGGATCACGCAACGCGGCGTGGAGTTGGTGGCGCACATGCGCAAGGAGATTGCCGTCGGCCTGGCCGAGATCCTCTCGGGCATGGACGAGGAGGTGGCCGACGCGGTGGCGCACACCAAGCGGACGCTCGGCTCGCGGCGGATCGCCTGAGCGGGCGGCCGGCGCGGGGCATTTCCCGCTATACGCATCCTGACGTCCCCGTTACGGTGTGAGCCGTGACGGGGACGTGTGTTGACGGGGGCTTTCTAACACCCTTGGGGGCGGTGGCGGGGGTGCGGGCGCGGTGGGTGGGGCGGGTGGCGGGGGTGGATGTGGGGGCGGGGCGCGACGAGGTGCTGCGGCGGTTGCGCCGGGAGCACGAGGCGGTGGTGGCGGGGGCGGGGTTTGGGGCGGGCGGGTGGTGGCGGCCGGAGCAGGTGCACGGGGTGGGGGTGGCGGTGGTGCCGGGGGTGGCGCGGGTGGCGGCGGCGGACGGATTGGAGGTGGTGCCGGGGGTTGACGGGCTGCTGACGGCGGAGCCCGGGGTGTTGCTGAGCGTGTATGTGGCCGATTGCGGGCCGGTGTGGCTGGCGGACCGCGGGAGCGGGGCGGTGGGGCTGGTGCACTCCGGGCGCGCGGGGACGGCGGGGGGGATCGTCGGTCGGGCGATCGGGCGGATGGTGCGGGAGTTCGGGACGCGGCCGGAGGAGCTGGTGGTGGTGCTCGGCCCGTGCATCCGGCCGCCGCATTACGAGGTCGACTTTGCGGCCGAGATCGTGCGCCAGGCGCGGGCGGCGGGCGCCGGGGAGGTGCACGACTGCGGGTGCGACACGGCGGCGGACGCCGGCTGCTACAGCTACCGGATGGAGGGCGGCCGGACCGGGCGGATGATGGGGCTGGTGTGGCGCGAGGCCGGGGGGGCGCAGGCATGAAGCAGGGTGCGGAAGACGCCCGGTGGACGGCCGACGCGCCGGCGAAGGTGAACCTGAGCCTGCGGGTGGCAGGCCGGCGCGGCGACGGATTCCACGAGATCGAAACCCTGATCGTGGCGCTGCCGGGGCTGGCCGACCGGGTGACGATCGAGTGGGGCGCCGGCGGCGGCGGGCTGGTGTGCGCGTGCGACGCCCCCGACGTGCCGTGCGGCGAGGACAACCTCGCGGTGCGCGCGGTGCGCGCGTTCGAGCAGGCCGCCGGGGTGCGGGTCGATGCCACGCTGCGGCTCGCCAAACGCATCCCCGCGGGCGCCGGGCTCGGCGGCGGGAGCAGCGACGCGGCGGCGGTGCTGCGGTTGTTAGAGCGGCGGTTCGCGGGCGGCGGGCCGGTGGCGTGCGGGGAGTTGGCGGCGCGGCTGGGCTCGGACGTGCCGTTCTTCCTCGGCGGGGGTGCGGCGTGGTGCCGCGGGCGGGGCGAGCGGGTCGAGCCGGCGGCCGGGGTGGCGTCGCTGCGCCTGTTGCTGCTCAAGCCGTGGTTCGGGGTGGCGACGGCGGACGCCTACCGGCGGTGGCGGGATGCGGCGCCGTTGCCGGGGGTGGGCTTCGGGCCGCAGTGGTGCGCGGCGGGCGAGCTGGTCAACGACCTGGAGCGGCCGGTGTTCGCCAAGCACCTGTTCCTGGCGCAGCTGAAGGAGTGGCTGCGGGCACGGGACGGGGTGGAGGCGGCGCTGATGAGCGGGTCGGGGTCGACCGTGTTCGCGGTGCTGCGGGAGGGGGCGGATGGCGGGGAAATCGCGGCGGCGGCGCGCAGGGAACTGGATCCCGGACTGTGGTGGTGGAGCGGGTGGTCGGCGAGTGGCGAGTGGCGAGTGACGAGTGACGAGTGACGAGTGGGGAGTGACGAGTGGGGAGTGACGAGTGGCGAGTGGCGAGTGACGAGTGACGAGTGGGGAGTGACGAGTGACGAGTGACGAGTGGGGAGTGACGAGTGGGGAGTGACGAGTGGGGAGTGACGAGTGACGAGTGGGGAGTGGGGAGTGACGAGTGGGGAGTGACGAGTGACGAGTGACGAGTGGCGAGTGACGAGTGACGAGTGACGAGTGACGAGTGACGAGTGGCGAGTGGGGAGTGGCGAGTGACGGGTGGCGAGTGGCGAGTGGCGAGTGGCGAGTGGCGAGTGACGAGTGGGGAGTGGGGAATGGGGAGTGGGGAGTGGGGAGTGACGAGCTCGTCGCCACGGGGGCCTGTGCTTGGCAGCCCTCAGGGCGAAGAAGGGCGGAGAAGGGGCGGTGGGCCGGCGGTGCAGGGGTGGATGCCGGCCTCGCTGGCGAGCCATGCGACGGGGTGGTCGTGGGCGAGGACCGGGACGTGTGGGACGATGCGGTCGGTGCGGGTGATGCCGGCGGTGACGGCCTGGGGGCGTGCGGATGCGAGCAGGCGGTCGTAGTATCCGCGGCCGCGGCCGAGGCGGTGGCCGTGGTGGTCGAAGGCGAGGCCGGGGCAGAGGAACAGGTCGACGGTGGCGGGGTCGACGGCGGGCCAGTCCGGGGCGGGTTCGCGCAGGCCGAGCGGGCCGGGGACGAAGGTGGGGTTGCCGGCGGGCAGGCGGTGGAGGGTGAGCCGGTCGCCGTCGATCCGCGGCAGCAGCCAGGCGCGCTCCGGGAAGGCGTGGCAGAGCGGCAGCAGGTCCGGCTCATCGGGCAGGGCGGCGAAGGCGGCGATCACCGCGAACTGGGGCGAGGCCTCGAGCCAGCGGGTGAGGTGGCCCAGCAGTTGGCGGGTCAGTGAGGGATCGGGCGGCGGGAGCGCCCGCATCGTGCGGCGCAGCTCGCCTTTCCGGAGTTCGAGGTCGGGAATTGCCACTTGCAAACGGCCGCTTCGGCCCGCATGGATACCGCGGATGAAGCGCGGCTGGCAAGCGGGCATCGCGGCGGGGGCCGTGGTGTGGGCGGCGGGCGCCGCCGCGGCGGACGAGCGCGCCGGCGGCTTCGACTACCGCCCGCCGCAGACCGAGGCGAAGTGCTTCGACGGGCAACTCGGGATGCTCGAGCGCGAGCGGGGCGAGTATGCCACCCACCTGGCGACCCACGCCGCCAACCTGGTGGTCGAAGCAAAGGCCGATGCCGCGGCGCTCGAGCAGGCGCGCCGCCTGATCGCGCTGGCCCTCCAGCTCTCGCCGCGCAACCGCAAGGCGCTGGTCGTGAACTATCAGTTGCGCAGCGGGATCCTGCCGGAGGCCACCGTCGGCGAATACAGCGCCGGCGTGCTCGCGCGGCTGCTGACCAGCCGTGCCGACCTGCTGCTGCGCGAGGGGGGCGCGCAGAACGAGCTGCTGGCCCGCGCCTTCATCGACCTCGCCGCCCGGATGGACCCCCGCAACGAGGACGCGGTGTTCGCCGCCGAACTGCAGCGGCTCGACCACGGCGAGTTCAGCTGGGCCGCCCTGACCGACGCCGGGGCGCAACCGGCCGCCGCCGCGGCGGCACCGGGCCCGGAACCGCCGGCCGGGGCGCAACCGGACGGGCAGCCGAAGAAGCAGCCGAAGGGGCCCCCGCCGGCGGCGGCGCCCAAGGTGGTGCCGGAGGACCCGCCGCGGGGAGCGAAGCCGCAGCCGCCCTCCGCGCCGCTAACCCTGAAGTCGGAGATGAAAACCACGGATTGCACGGGTTGCACGGATGTTGAATGAGTTGCGATGGATGGCGGGTTCATCCGGCAGGTGAACAGGCGAGGGGAACCAAGCCGCTCCGAAATCCGCGTAATCCGGGAAATCCGTGGTCCGGCATTTTCCTTTTTGGGCTAACAGGCGGGGGCGCTCAGCGCTGGCGGGCCGGGGTGTGGTTGATGCTGTGGTTGCGCATCGCCTCGAAGTCGCCGAGTGGGCGGGCGAAGATTGCGCGGGCCGGCTTGGCGACCATGGCCTCGGCGGTCTGGGGGACCTGGTTGGCGATCGCCGCGAACGGCAGGGCCACCACGAACACCGCGGCGCAGGCGACGGTGACGACCGCGCCGACCGGCCGGACGATCAGGGCATCGGCGGTGATCGAGGCCGGGTCGGGGTGCGGCTTGGCGGTGGCGCACGGCGCGGCGGTCAGCAGCAGGGCGGCGATCGTCAGCCAGGTGGAGAGGGTGCGTTTCATGGGTCGGGGGCGGAGGGTTACACCGGGTTGCCGGACTGGTCGAGCCGCAGTTCGCGCAGCGAGAGGACGAGGAACCGGCGGCCGAACACCTTGTTGGCGGCCGATTGCAGGTCCTCGAGGCGGGTCTCGGCGGCGTCGACCGGGTCCACCCAGTCGGGCACCCGCTGGACGAGCGCCTCGAGGCGCACGCTGGCGGTGACCTTGCCGGCGGCGTCCCGCGCCTCGCCGAGCGAGCGGATGATGAAGGTGTCCGAGCGCGGCGAGATGAACGGGGCCAGGCCGTGGAGCACGTCGGCCTGGGTCAGCCACCCCGGCGTGTTGGTGCCGGTGTTGGGCTCGGGCAGGTTTTCCGGGTTCGGATAGGCGGCGGTGGCGAACTTCGAGTAGCTGAACTTCTTGTTCAGGTTGCTGTTGTCGATCGCGGTCTGGATCGCGCCGCGCATCGCCAGCGTGCGGTCCCGCGTGACCCGCCGGTTGACGAACTCGCCGAGCGAGAGGAACGGCCCGCGCTGCCTGATCTCGGCGACCAGGTTCTTGGCCAGCAGCTTGATCTCCGCGTCGCTCAGGGTGCGGAAGCCGGACCACGGGTCGTTCTCGTCCATGTAGGCGGGCGCCCCGGTCAGGATGTGGCGGAACCGCGACTGCGCGGTCTTGTCGCCGGACGCCGGGCGGGCGCCGCGCAGGCTGGCGAGCACCGCGGTCCACGCCTCCTCGCTGGTCGAGTTGATGTTGAAGCCGCCCTCGACCATCAGGTGGGCGGCGAGCCGGACGCAGGCCTCCGGGCCGTCGAGGCGCGCCTTGAGGTCGGCCGGCGACAGGCCGCTGCGGAACGGGACCATGCGGGGGTTGCGCAGCGGGTTGGCGGTGGGGTTCTCGAAGAACCTGGCGAGCACCTCGGCGGTGGTCAGCTTCTCGCTGATCATGTCGTTCTCCCACACGTCCGGGCTGCCGGTGGCCGAGCTGCGGGACCCGAACTCGGGCGCCGCGCCCGACAGGAAGCAGCTGTCGAACAGCGCCTCGTTGGCGAGGTAGGAGTGGTCGTAGACGCCCAGGCCGTTGGGCGAGATCCGGCCGCCGTTGGGCTCCTGGGTGACGAGCTTGGCGACGCTGCTGGCCGGCAGGTAGGGCGAGGCCCACGAGTTGGCGATCTGGCTGGCGCAGCCGAACGCGGTGGCGGTCACGTCGCAGTGCTGGAACGAGCCGAGCGAGAGGGTGGGCGAGCGCGGGATCTCGAAGAACGCCAGGTTGGTGCGGCCGGTCCGCGCGCTGTGCGAGGGGCCGTAGTAGGCCTTGCGCCCGTCGGTGGTCGTCTCCATCGCCAGCTGGGCCAGCGATGTGCCGCCCTGGAACAGGCTCTCGTAGTGGGGGCCGGTCTGGAACCGGGCGCCGCTCAGGTAGCAGTTGATGAACGGCTGGCGCGGGTTGGTGGTGAACATCAGGTCGGCCAGCGGCAGGGTGCTCGACTGGGCGACCCGGTGGTAGGTCAGCAGGCTGCCCACCAGCCGCGGCGTCTCGTTGATCTCCTCGTAGAGGAAGCGCGGGTAGCTGAGGGAATCCTGGCCCTTGCCGTAGGCCAGGCCCGCATGCACCTGGTTGTAGAAGTAGAGGTTGCGCTCGGCGCGCAGCGCCGGCAGCGAGCCGTACGCCGGGCGGGCCTCGACCATCAGCTCGGCGGCCGGGTTCCTGATCTGATAGGCGTCCGCCATGTTGACGATGTAGTAGTAGGTGTTGCGGTCGAACCCGACGGTGTTGGCGTTGACGACGTCGCCCGGCTTGAGCAGGTAGCCGCCGAAGGCGGGGCCGTCGAGGCACTTGGCCATGTTGAGGATGACGCCGTTCTTGAGCGAGGCGGTGAGGTCGGAGGCGCTGGAGACCGGGCGCATCCGCCAGGTGCGCTGCTGGGCGTTGCCGAAGATCTCGAGGTCCTTGCGCGGCTCGGCCATGCAGAACACGCGCACCTCGCCGGGCTCGAGGTGGATCGCCGGGCTGATGGTCTTGGTGCCCGCGCGCACCGGGTTGCCGCTCTGGGTCAGGTGCAGGTAGAAGTACGGGCGGGTCGAGCGGCCGTGGCCCTGGTAGCCCTCGCCGACCATGCGCGAGAGCGAGGTGCCCCAGGTCTTGGTGCCCGAGGCCCGCGAGGTGACGTTGTAGTTCCAGAACACCGCGAAGTCGATCCACGGATAGACGACGAGGCCCTCGGTCTCGATGTCGACGTTGTGGGGGTTCCAGATCGTGATCACCGGCGAGAGCAGGATGCACAGCTCGCCGGTGGCCTTGGCCATGATGCTGAAGACGAGGTTCATGCGGTCGAGCACCGGGGCGAGGGTGGGGTGGGTCTCGACCCCGAACGGCCGGCCGGCGAGCCGCTCGCCGGCGACGTGGGAGTAGGGGCGCTCGAATCCGGTGGTGCCGCCGCCGCTGGAGTTGAACAGGTGGCGGTAGACCCGGTAGTGGGCGCGCAGGGTGTCGAAGGTGGGCACGCCGTTGGCGGTGAACTTGTGGTTGACCGAGGCGGGGTCGAAGTTCATGTAGACTTGGGCCGTGGCGCTGGCGGTCAACGGCTGATAGAGCGGGCGCTGCCCCTTGTAGTCGCGCGGGCCGGTGCCGCGGAACGGGTTGTCGACCGAGTCCCAGTTGTCGGCGGCGAAGTCGTCGTCGGACATGTCGAAGCCGGTGGTCAGGTCCACCTTCAGCCCGCCGTAGACCGGGTCGGTCAGCAGGCTGAGCGAGTCGGCGGTGAAGTGGGCGGCGGCCTGCCCGGCGGAGGTGCCGGTGAGGCCGTAGGCCGGGTCGAGCTCGGCCTGGGGCAGGCGGCAGACGCGGGCCGGCCGGCGGGACCAGTCGTCGGTGGGCTGCTTGAGCAGGGCGGACAGCGCGAGGTTGGGCCGCGAGGGGGTCTGCATGCGGTCGTCGAGGCTGATCCGCTTGGCGTCGTCGGTGCCGATGTTGATGCGGGCCTTGGCGTTTTCCTGGGTGACGGCCCAGGCGACGCCGCCGCTGGCGGTGGGGGAGGTGAGCTTGACCGTTTCGCCGCGCAGTTCGAAGCCGGAGGTCGGCAGGGTGAACAGGCGGGCGGCGTCCGGGCTGGCGGACAGGTCGGTCGAGTGCCAGTCCAGCTGGGCGGTCTTGGCCGGGTCGGAGCTGGAGACCAGCCAGGTGCGGAAGCCGGTCTGGCCCTTGGGGGCGTCGTAGTCGACGGTCACGTTGCCGGAGCGGCCGGACTTGGTGATGAGTTGTGGGGACCAGCCGTTCCAGACGCCGACGGCGGCGGGGTTCTGGGCGGAATCGAGGATCGAGGCATCGGCGGTGACCCGGCGGTCGTCACCGAGGTCCTTCTGGAGCTGCCCGAGGGCCATCATCAGGCCGAGGCGGGCGTTGGTCATGGCGATGGTGCGCGCCTCGTTGACGCCGGTGCTCCGCAGGGTGAGTGCGGAGAGGCTCAGCAGCCCCACGGCGATGATGCTCAGGAGCACCATGAGCATCACGGTGACGACCAGGGAGAACCCCCTCCGGGTAGTGGATCGTGGTCTGTTCATCCAAGAAACCAAGGGATGGGGGTGTAATGACATCGCATATACGAGCATGCAAGGGAAAAATCGACGGCCGGGCGGATTGGGGGCGGGCGCGGGTCAGTCGGCGACCTCGAGGACGAGGGCGATTTCGACGGCGACGTGGAGGGGCAGGCTGGCGGCGCCGACCGAGACGCGGGAATGGCGGCCGATTTTCTCGCCGAAGATCTCGATCAGCAGTTCGGAGGCGCCGTTGATGACCATCGGTTGCTCGCCGAAATCGGGGTCGGAGTTGACGAATCCCTGCACCGAGACGATCCGGGTCACCTTGTCGAGGCTGCCCAGTTCGTGGCGGATGACGGCGAGGCGGTCGAGGATCACGCGGCGTGCCGCCTCGCGGGCCAGCGGCAGGGGCACCTGGCTGGGCACCTTGCCGTTGCAGCGGCGCTCCGGGTCGAACGGCAGGCCGCCGGAGACGAACAGCAGGTTGCCGGTGCGCACGGCATTGACGTAGCAGGCGACGGGCGTCGGCACCGTGGGCAGGCGCAGGCCGAGTTCGGCGAGTCTCGTTTCGGCTGACATGATGGGGGTGGTAGCACTCCGGCGGCGGGGCTGCAAGGAAAGGCATGCGCGGCGGGTTCAGGCGGCGGCGAGGCGGCGCACGATGCGGCGGGCCTGGTCGAGGTAGCCGCCGCCGAAGAGCAGGGCGTGGTTGAGGATGTGATAGAGGTTGTAGAGGTCGCGGCGGGAGTCGGCGCCGGGGTCGGGCGGGAAGGCGGCGCGGTAGGCATGATAGAACCGCGGGCCGAAGCCGCCGAAGAGGGTGGTCATGGCGAGGTCGGCCTCGCGGTGGCCGCGGTAGACGGCGGGGTCGAAGACCGCCGGCGTGCCGTCGCCCAGGAAGCCGGCGTTGCCGCCCCACAGGTCGCCGTGGAGCAGCGCGGGCGCGGCTGCGGCGCCGGCGAGCAGCGCGGGGACCCGCTCCAACAGGTTGGCGGCGCCGGGGAGCGGGGCGCCGCGCGCGGCGAGCAGGCCGAGGAGGTGGCCGAGCCGGTGGTCGCGGAAGAACGCGGGCCAGTCGGCGGACGGCGGGTTGGGCTGCGGGGTGGTGCCGATGAAGTTGTCGCGGTGCCAGCCGTGGCAGGGGCCGGTGTGGTGGTGGAGGGCGGCGAGTTGTTCGCCGAGGCGGGCCTCGTCGCCGCGGCCGCCGAGGTCGAGGCGTTCGAGGACGAGGAAGGCGGCGGCCTCGTCGGCGCCGGTGGCGACCGGTTCGGGGACCCGGATGGTGGCGGTGGCGGCGAGTGCGCGCAGGCCGTCGGCCTCGGCCTCGAACATCGCGAGGCATGCGGGGCGGTTGGTCTTGATGAAGAAGCTGCCGAGGACGAACGCGCGGTGGATGCAGCCGCCGCCGACCGGCGCGGGGGTGCCGTCCGGTTCGCGGCCGGTGGCGGCGCGGATCGCGCGGCGGATGGCGGGCAGGGCGGTAGGCATCAGGGTTTGCGGAGGTGCTCCAGCAGCCCGCGGCAGCCGTCCTCGATGATGTCGGCGACCTCCTCGAAGCCCTCGGGGCCGCCGTAGTAGGGGTCGGGGACGCGGTGGACGCGGCGGGTGGTGCAGAACCCGGCGAACGGGCGGACGCGGGCGCGCCGGGAGCCGTGGTTGCGGTGGAGCCGGAGGAGCGACTGCTCGTTGTCCTCGTCCATCGGCAGGATCAGGTCGAAGTCGGCGAAGTCGGCGGTCGAGACCTTGCGGGCGGCGCCGTGGATCGGGTAGCCGCGGGTGCTCAGGGTGGCCGCCATGCGCGGGTCGGGCGGTTCGCCGACGTGGTAGGCGGAGGTGCCGGCGGAGTCGGCCTCGATCTGGCCGGCGAGGCCGGCGGCGTCGACCATCCGCCGGAACACGATCTCGGCGGCGGCCGAGCGGCAGATGTTGCCCATGCACACGAAGAGGACGCGGATTGGCTTGCGGGTGGTGCTCATGCGGAAAAGGCTGGCGGCATGGTTTCGAACTGGCGGCGACGGGCAATGGAAATCTCGCGCTGGGCGCAGATCGTGGCGCTTGCCGGGGTGGCGGCGGCGGGGCCCAACGTGGTGGTGGTCCTGACCGACGACCAGGGCTACGGGGATCTGTCGTGCCACGGCAACCCCCACCTCGCCACGCCGCGGCTCGACACACTGCGGGCACAAGCGACGGCGTTCGAGCGGTTTTTCGTCAGCCCGACGTGCGCCCCGACGCGGGCGGCGCTGCTGACCGGCCGGCACGAGTTTCGCTGCGGGGTGAGCCACACGATCATGGGCCGGAGCCTGCTGCGGCCGGGGATTCCGACGCTGGCCGATGCCTTCCGCGCGGCCGGCTACCAGACGGCGGTGATCGGCAAGTGGCACCTCGGCGACGCGTTTCCGTGCCGCCCCGAAGACCGCGGGTTCGGGCACGTGTTCGTCCACGGCGGGGGCGGGATCGGGCAGACGCCCGACCACTGGGGCAACCGCTACCACGACCCGCGGATCCGGACCCGCGGCGGCTGGCGGCCGACGCACGGCTACTGCACCGACGTGTTCTTCGACGAGGCGCTGCGCTGGCTGGGCGAGCGGGCGGAGCGGCGCGAGCCGTTCCTGCTGTGGCTGGCGACCAACGTGCCGCACAGCCCGTATGACCCGCCGCCGGGGAGCGACGGGAAGTTCCGCCAGGCGGGGCTGGGCGACCCGGCGGCGCCGTTCTACGCGATGATCGAGAACCTCGACGCGAACGTCGGACGGCTGTTGGACCGGCTCGACGCGCTCGGGCTGGCACAGGACACGGTGGTCGTGTTCCTGACCGACAACGGCTCGGCCGTCGGCCACTGGAACGCCGGGATGCGGGGCCGCAAGGGGAGCGCCGACGAGGGCGGCGTGCGGGTGCCCTGCTTCATCCGCTGGCCGGGCCGGATCGCGGCCGGCCGGGTGGTCGCCGAACCGGCGGCGCACATTGACCTGTTGCCGACGCTCGCCGGGCTGTGCGGGGTGGCCGCCGGCGACGCGGGCCAGCTCGACGGGGTGGACTTGGCGCCGGTGCTGGCGGGGGGCGCTGGGATGCCGGCCGGGCGCGTGTTCTTCACCCACGTCGGCCGCTGGCCCGGCGACGACGGCCCGGCCCGCCACCGTGCGACCAACTTCTCGGTGCGCGACGCGCGCTGGCGGCTGGTGGGCACCGCGCTCTACGACATGGCGGCCGACCCCGGCCAGCAGCACGACGTGTTCGGCGGCCACAACGCGGAGGCGGTGCGGCTGTTAGCGGCCTACGGCGACTGGTGGGGGCGGGTGCTGCCGGAGGTGCGGCGCCCGGTGCGCTATCAGGTCGGCGGCGACCGGCAGGCGGTGGTGCGGCTGACGGCGCACGACTGGTGGCCGTCGCGCGAGTGCGCGTGCGGGGACCCCATGACCTCCCCGCCATCACTGAGGATGACGGGGTGGCCGTCGCGCGAGTGCGCGTGCGGGGACTGAGGTTGCCGGTCTGGAAGGCGGCGGCGACGAGGGGTGGCCGTCGCGCGAGTGCGCGTGCGGGGACGGGGCGGCGCGGCTGTGGAGCCAGGGCGCGGTGCGCGGGGTGCTGCGGGCGGTGCGGGCCGGAGGCGAGGGCTTGGGCGGCGGGCTGTCCGGCCACTGGAAGCTAACGGCGGCGCGCGCCGGCCACTACCGGGTGCGGATGGCGCTGTTGCCGCCGGAGGCGCCGGCGGCCGAGCGGGTCGAGCTGGCGCGGCTGCGCGCCGGCAGCGCGCACGTGCGGGCGAACCGCGGGGAGGTGCGGATGGCGGTGCTCGACGGCGCCAGCGAGGTGGCGCTGGGGATCGACCTCGAGGCGGGGGCGGTCGACCTCGAGGCGTGGTTCGGCGGGCAACTGGCTGCCGCTGCGCCGCTGGGCGCGATGTTCGTCGAGATCGAGCGCACCGGGGAGCGCAAGTTGCCGGTGCCCGACATCCGGGCAGAACCGGCGCCCGCGCCGCGGTGAAGGGCGGTGCGCCCCAAGTGGGTCGCGCGGCCATCCATTCCCGGCCGCCCCCCCTGCGGCGCGCCGCACCGCCTGCGGTTCCGGATCAGCCCCGCCGTCAAGCAAAACTGGCGCCGGCCCGAAGATTTTGCGCGACTTCCCCGGGGGGTTGGGGTTTGGTCCGCTTGAGGCACGACATGATGAAAACGAACTGGATGATCGCGATTGCGGCCCTGCTGATCGGCGGGGCGGGTGGGTTCCTCGCCGGGCGCGGCGGCAGCGGCAGTCAGGGGGAGGAGGGGGACATCGCAGTGCTGGCCACCAAGACCGGCCGCTCCGGGGTGCCAGCGGCGGCGGCGGACGCCGGCAAGCGCTCGACCCGCGGGCAGACCCTGGACGAGATCCGGCGCGAGCCGGGGCAGATGAACCGCCTCGACGCCCTGGTCGACTATATCAACGGGCTGGATCCGAGCCAGTTTGCGGCCGAGGCCGAGAAGCTCGAGAGCCTGCCGTGGCAGGAGCGGCTGATGTCGGCGTTCCTGCTGTTCACGCGCTGGGGGGAAGTCGACCCGCTGGCGGCGATCGACTACTCGAACAAGCTCGGCTTTGCCGGGATGTTCACCCGGCCGGCGATCCTGCAGAGCTGGGCGAGCGTCGACCCGGAGAACGCGGCCAAATACTATCAGGAACACGCGCGTGACTTCATGATGATGGGCGGCATGGGCCGCGGTATGGGCGGCGGGCAGTCGGGCGCCTCGGTGATTGCGGCCGAATGGGCCCGCGACAACCCCGACGGCGCGCTCGCCTGGGCGCAGACGCTCGAGGGTCGCGACCGCAGCGAGGCGATCAGCGCGGCGCTGCGCGAGATCGCCGCGACCGACCCGGCCGCCGCGGCCGCCAAGTTGGCCGGCCTCAGCGGCGACGACCTCGGCCGCTCGTACAGCGAGATCGCCCGCGAGTGGGGCGCCAAGAACTGGAACGAGGCGCTGGCGTGGGCGAAGAGCCTGCCGGCCGAGGACCAGGCGCGGGCGCTCTCCGCGGCGATCGAGGGCCTGGCGCGCCAGGACCCGGCCAAGGCGGCCCAACAGATCGCCTCGATGCCGCCCGACCAGGTTGACGACAACGCGGTCGAGGCGGTGGCGCAGCAGATGGCCCGCGACAACCCGGCGGAGGCCGCGAAGTGGATCGCCGGCCTGAAGGTCGAGGACACCGGCGGCGCGATGCGCGAGGTGATGATGAACTGGGCGACGACCGACGCGGCGGCGGCGCTGCAGTTCGTCGAGCAGCAGCCCGCCGGCGAACTGCGCGACGAGGCGGTGTCGACCTACCTGTGGTCGAACCGCGGCGGCGACCCGCAACAGTCGGTCGCGCTGGCCGAGACGATCAGCGACGAGGGGTCGCGCACGCGCGCGGTCGTCGGCGCCGCAATGCGCTGGATGGCCGACGACGAACAGGCCGCCAAGGCCTACATCCAGTCCTCCACGTCGATCAACGACCAGCTGAAGGAGCGCCTGCTCAGCGACGACCCGCAGCGGGCCTTCGGCGGCCCCGGCGGACCGGGAGGCCCCGGCGGCGGGGGGCGCGGCGGCCGCGGCGGCCGTGGCCGCTAGACGGGCGCGGGGCCGGCGGGGAGCGCGTGCAGCCCCGGGGGCGCCGGCGGCTTCCCGGGCACGGGGCGGGGCATCCCGCCCCGGTTCGACCCGCCCGGGGGGGCCGGATCCCGGGGCAACCGGGGGCGCTCAGTGCATCTGGACGGATTCGGGACTTGGCAAACGCCCCGGCATGGCGTCAATCGCCACCATGTTCAGCGCGAGCCAACTGAGCGAGCAGCAGAAGCAGGCCCTTGCCGGGTGGGCCGCCGAGGGGGCGTCGATCGCCGACCTGCAACGCCGCCTCAAGGAGGAGTTCGACCTCGGGGTGACCTACATGGAAGCGCGCCTGATGGTGCTCGACCTCGGGATCCAGATCCAACAGGCCCCGGAACAGGAGAAGCCGAAGGCGCCGGAACCCGCCGGGGAGGACGACGACGAAGACGACGACGCCCCGGCCGCCGCCGCCGGCCGCGTCCACGTCAGCGTCGACCAGCTGGCCCTGCCCGGCGCCCTGGTCAGCGGCAAGGTGCGCTTCAGCGACGGCCAGTCCGCCGTGTGGATGGTCGACCAGTTCGGCCGCCCCGCCCTCGACCCCGACACCGCGGGCTACCGCCCGCCGCCCGAAGACATCGCCGAGTTCCAACGGCAGCTGTCCACCGTCCTGCGGCGCCAGGGGTTCTGACGGCGAGGACCGCGGGGCACGCCGTCCGCTGCCGCAACCCTTGGGCCAAGGAGCCGGGCCTGGCGGAGCCGGACACGGGCTTCAGCGCGTGAGCGTGAGGGTGGGGACGCCCTCGGCGACCGTGGCGGTGCCGAAGCCGGCATCGGTGGCGAGGAACGAGCGGCTGGCGGCGGGTGCGCCGGGGCGGAGCCGGAGGGTCTTGTCGACGGCGTCGTAGCGGACGCCCGAGAGGGCCTCCAACAGGGAGTAGCTCGAGAGGGCGCGGGCGTACCAGTGTCCGCACTCGTATTCGTTGAACGGGTTGCGGCGGGTGCCGTCGTAGCGCTTGCGGCAGACGCGCACGACCTCGAGGCCCTTCTCGACCTCGCCGACCATGATCAGGTGTGCGGCGACCTGGTATTCGATGCCGGTCCAGACTTCATCGCTGTAGACGAAGGGCAGCAGCGGCTTGCCGCCGCGGGGCCACGAGCAGAGCAGCAGGCCGCCGTCGTCGCCCATGGCGAACGCGGGCCGCTGGGGGTTGGCGTGGGTCGACAGGTCGTGTTTCAGGTTGTACTTGAACACCGCCAGCAGGTGGCTGCGCACCATCGCGGGGTCGACGAGGTCCTCCTCGATGCCGCAGGCGCGCGCCATCCACAGCCCGAGCACGCCGTCCGACAGGCAGCCGGTGCCGTACTGGTACTTCGGCCCCTCGGCGTTGACGCGGCGCGCGGCTTCCCGCCACGCCTCGCTCTGGCCGGCGGGGTCGAGCGGGGCGAAGTCGCGGGCGAGGCCCTCCTTGCGGACGATCTGGGTGAAGTACTCGCCGTTGAACAGCTCGGTCTCCATCCGGCGCCGGCCCTTCTCCAACAGCAAGCGGTAGGGGGCGACGTCGGCGCCCGCGGCCCCGCCCATGCGGATGGCGGCGGCCAGCGCGCCGAGGTAGAAGCTGCCGCAGTGGCCGTCGGGGCCGAAGTAGTTGATGTCGTAGGTGTTGTGGTGCTCCTCCTCTAACAGTCCCGTGTGGCGCGGGTCCCAGGTGCGGATCGCGTAGTCGATGGCGGTGCGGACGCGGGGCCAGAACGTGGCGAGCCATGCGGGGTCGCCGGAGATGCGCCACTCGCGGTGGGCCTTCATGATTTCGCCGAGGTGGCCGTCGGAGGCGTCGAACGCGCCGCCGCCTGGGGAGATTGGGAGGTTGACGCGGAATGCCTGGCGGCCGTTTTCGTCCTGGCCCTCGAAGAATGCGGTTTGGCGCATGCCGCGTTCGAGGGTGGGGAAGAGGTGGCAGAGGGCCTGGGCGTAGTTCCAGACGTGGGCGCAGGAGCCGGCGCAGCAGCCGCAGTTGTCGCAGCAGCCTTCCCAGCACCAGAGGCGGCCGTCGTGCTGGCGGAGGATGGTGGGGGACTTGAGGATGGTGAGGTTGGCGGCCACGGCCTCGACGGCCTCCGGGGGCAGGGTGGTGTCGTGGAATGCGTCGCGGAACTGCCCGCTGCGGCGGCGCAGGTCGGCGCACTGTGCGCGCCAGTGGGCGGCGACCTCGAGGACCGACTTGAAGCGGGTGGAGTACCACGGCACGTAGGTGGGCGGGACCGGGTCGGCGGGCGGCGGGGCGGCGGCGGGGCTGGCGGGGGCGGGCGCCGGCGGGTCGGCGGTCCAGCCGGCGTAGTCCTCGCCCTCGAAATCGGCCAGCAGCGTGACGCGGGCGGCGTCGGCCGTGACCTCGTTGCCGGGGCCGGTGCGCAGCGTGCGGAGCGGTTCGTCGCTGAGGATGAAGTGGTCCGCGTTGACGTGGCCCCAGGGGCCGGTCTGGCGGTCGGTGATGCGGATGCGGCCCTTGGCGCCGGCGAGGGGTGCGAGGTCGAAGGTGGCCCACTCCAACAGTTCGGCGTCCTTGCCGGTGGCCGAGAGGGCCTCCTTGCCGTCGACCAGCAGGCTGACGCACGTCCTGCCCGCGAACGAGCCGCCGCCGACCAGGAAGTGGAGGTAGCGCTTGGCGAGCCCGAACTCCGGTGAGGTCAGGGTGCCCAGCGAGTCGTCGCCATCGGGGTCGAAGGTGTTGACCAGGCCCCTGCCGAGGAAGCCGGCGACCGGCTGTTGGGCCGGGGCGGTGCCGTTGGACGGCGCCTTGCGGAACGCGGCGCCGGCGGGGCTGCGGCGGGTGCCGAACTTGAGGTTGGTGCGGGGCACGAACCAGCAGGCGTCGAGGCGGATGACCCGTTGGGCGCCGGGGGCGAGGTCGAAGGGCACCGCGAGCGAGGCGCCCGGCGCGTTGCCCGGCACCGGGGGGTTGGCGTCGGTGCGGCCCAGCGTCACGCCGTGCCACGCGAGCGTCAGCGCGTCCCACCACCCGCCGCGGAACCAGCAGTGGTCGACGCGCGTGGCGGGGTCGTCCACCGAGAAGGCGAACGCGCCGGCCGTCTCGCGGCCGGCGCCGGTTTCGGCGTAGAGGGCGAAGCCGCCGGGGGCCGGGCCGATCGCGCCGCGTTCGCCCATGAAGTTGCGGGTGTTGAACGAGAACACCGCGCGCTGCGGCTCCTCGGAGGTGTTGGTGAAGCGGTACTCGAGCGCGCCGGCGGGCAGGCTGGAGGCGTCGGCATCCGGCGGCGTGAACGGGCTCCAGCCGGTGATCTCGACCGCCAGCGGCACCAGCGCGTCGCGCAGCCTGACGGTGGCGAACGGGAACCGCGCCTGGAACGAGCACTCGCGGAACCGCGGCAGCCCGTAGGTGCGCCCGGCCGAGCCGTTGCCGCTGTCCGGCTGGCCGAAGTACTTCCAGTCCGGCAGCGGGCCCTCGAGCACGCGGGCGGTGTTGGCCTCGGGCTGGTCGCCGAGCACGCACACCGCCGCGAAGCAGGCCGGCTCGTGATAGAACTCCATCGAGTGCCGCACCGACACCGTCGAGATGGCGCCGCAGCCCTCGAGGCAGAACATCCCGGCGCCGATGCCCCCGATCGGGAACGCCACCCGGTTGAGCCGCTCCCCTTCCCAGGCGCCGCCGGGCGCGGCGGCGGACACCAGCCCGCACGGCGGCAGCAGCAGCGAAACGATCCACGCGGACAGGCGGTTGGTCTTCATCACCGTTCGATTGTTGTTAGAACCGGGCGCGCCCGGGGCGGGTGAGGGTGTCCGGGGGGGTGCGCCGGGGGTATGGTTGACAGACGCGCCGCGGGGGGGGGCTCTTTCACGCCGGGGGGCGGTTGGCCGACGCCTCCGCCCGGTCAGATCACCAGGCAGTGGCTGGCGGTGGCGGCGGGCACCGCGGCGATCGGGACGTGTTGGTCGAAGGTGACGAGTGCGCCCCGGTGGCTGACGGCCAGGGCGAGGAGATAGAGGTCCGTCAGGTGCCGGGAGGAAAGGACCAGCGAGTGGTCAAAGCGACGTGGGTCGCGGATGCTGAGGGCGTCGGGCCAGAAGGCGTGGTCGGATGTGCTGGCGAACCAGTCCAACCGTGCGGCGAGGTCGGCCACGGTGAAGCGGTGGCCGGAACTGTAGGCGCCCGAGGCCATGATCCGGAGCACGCCGTTCTCGGTCAGCGGGCAGGACGCCCACGGCCGTGGGTGCGCCGCCCACCACGCATGGGCACGCTGGTGAAACGCATGGTCCGGATCGAGCAGGGCGATCAGCACGTTGATGTCGAGCAGGTGACGCATGGCCGTCAGATCCCCTGCTGCTCCATCAGGCGCCGGACATGTTCGGCGGTCACCACCTCACCGCGCGAGGGCACGACCGGAACCCCGTTCCTGGTCGGGTAGGGCGCGCCCGCGTGCGCGGCCACCGGCGGCAGTTGCCCGATCCGGTGCGCGCGCCGGAAGAACTCGGACAGGATCTTGCCGGCGGTCGTGCGCTGCTTCGCGGCCAGTTCCTTGGCCGCCAGCAGCACGTCGTCGTCGATGTCCAGGGTGGTTCTCATGCACAAGATGATATGGCATCTGATGCAATTGTCAAGGACGACCGGTTGGGAGCGTTGTTCCGGGCGGGCGGGTCAGCGCTCGAGGGTCATGATTTCGGCCTCGATCTCGTTGCGTGCGACCTTGATGAAGACCTCGTCGAGGTCGCGGCTGCGGAAGCGGCGCTGGATTTCGTCGGCGGTGCCGGCGGCGAGGATCGCGCCGGCGTGGATGAACAGGATGCGGTCGCAGACCTCGCGGATGTCGCGCATGTTGTGGGAGGTGTAGAGGATCGCGGGGTGGCGTTCGCGCTGGATCCGGCGCACGAGCTTGCGCACCTTGTCGGCGATGTCGGGGTCGAGCGAGGCGGTCGGCTCGTCGAGCAGCAGCAGGTCGGGGTCGTTGAGGAGGGCCTTGGCGAGGTTGACGCGGGTGGACTCGCCGGACGAGAGGCGGCCGGTGACGGTGTCGGCGAGGTGGGGGATTTCGAGCAGTGCGAGCAGGGAGTCGATCTTGGCCCGCGGGTTGGCGACCCCGTAGAGGCGGGCGAAGATCTCGAGGTTGTGGCGGACCTTGAGGTTGGAGGGCAGCGCGGTGTAGGTGGTGCAGAAGTTGGCGCGGCGCAGGATCGCGATCCGGTGGCGGGCAAGGTCGAGGCCGAACACGCGGATCGAGCCGGCGTTGGGGGTGATCAGGCCGAGGACCATGTTCATCAGGGTGGTCTTGCCGGCGCCGTTGACGCCCAACAGCCCGACGGTTTCGCCGGGGCGGACCTCGAGCGAGACGCCGTCGACGGCGGTGAACGAGCCGAAGCGCTTGACGACGGAGGAGACGGCGAGGACGGGCATGCGGGGAGGGGCGCGGGGGAACGCGGCGGGTGGATTGGGAGGATAGGTGGGGCGGTGGCGGGCGTCCAGCCCGGTGGCGGGGGGCGAGATCGGCTGATCGAGGGTGCGGGCGGGGGGCGTATGAGGGGCGGGAAAACTGTTTGAGACATGAAACCGACGTTGGCGATTGCGTTGCAGGCGGGGTTGGCGGTGTGGGTGTCGGCGGCCGGGCCGGATCCGGCGGGGCATGTTGACCCGTTCATTGGCACCGGGGGTCACGGGCACACGTTTCCGGGGGCGGCGCTGCCGTTCGGGATGGTGCAGCTGAGTCCGGACACCTACACCAGCGGCTGGGACTGGTGTTCGGGCTATCACTGGTCTGACAACTCGATCATGGGCTTCAGCCACACCCACCTTTCGGGGACCGGGTGCGGGGACCTGGGCGACATCCTGCTGATGCCGACCAGCGGCGAGGTCAAGCTGGCGCCGGGGTCGCGCGAGCAGCCCGAGGCCGGTTACCGGTCGCGGTTCTCGCACGACGACGAGCAGGCGTCGCCGGGGTATTACGCGGTGACGCTGGCGACGCCGGGGGTGCGGGCCGAGCTGACGGCCACGCCGCGGGTGGGGGTGCACCGTTACACGTGGCAGGCGGGGCGCCGGGCGAACGTGGTCATCGACCTGGTGCACGGGATCCACGACCAGGCGGTGGACCTTGCGCTGGAGATCGTCGGCGACCGGACGGTGACCGGGGTGCGGCGGTCGCGGGGCTGGGCGGCCGACCAGGTGGTGCATTTCGTGGCCGAGTTCTCGCGGCCGTTCGCCTCGTTCGGCACCGCGACCGGCGATGCGCGGCCCGAGGCGGGCCGCCGCAGCGCGGCGGGCCGGCACGTCAAGGGGTGGGTGAGCTTTGCGGAAGGGGACGACCGTCCGGTGGTGGTGAAGGTGGCGCTCTCGACCACCGGGGTGGACGGCGCGCGCAAGAACCTCGCGGCGGAGGCGCCGGGGTGGGACTTCGACGCGGTGCGCGCGGCGGCGCGCGCGGCGTGGAACGAGGCGCTCGGGCGGGTGGAGGTGGAGGGCGCGCCGGCGCCCGAGCTCGAGGTCTTCCACACCGCGCTCTATCACACGCTGCTGGCGCCAACCCTGATCTCGGACGTCGACGGCCGCTTCCGCGGCAGCGACGGCGAGGTCCACCAGGCCGGGGCGGCCGACGTCTACTCGACGTTCTCGCTGTGGGACACGTTCCGCGCGGCGCACCCGCTCTACACCATCCTCGAGCCCGGCCGGGTCAGCCGGATGATCCAGTCGTTCCAGCTGCAGGCGCGCTTCAGCAAGGACGGCACGCTGCCGATCTGGCCGCTCTACGCCAACGAGACCCGCTGCATGATCGGCTACCACTCGTTCCCGGTGATCGCCGAGGCGCACGCCAAGGGGATCCGCGACTGGGACGTCGAGGGGGTGTTCCAACAGATGTTGGAGAACACCCGGCGCAACGACTGGTGGGCGGACAAGGGCTACATGCCGGCGGACAAGGAAGGCGAGGCGGTGGCCAAGACGCTCGAGTTCGCGTATGACGACTGGGCGCTGGCGCAGCTGGCGAAGGCGCTGGGCAAGGAGGCCGAGCACGCGAAGTTCCTGGGGCGGGCGGCGGCCTACCGCAACCTGTGGGACAAGGAGAGCGGGTTCATGCGGGGCCGGCTGGACGACGGCTCGTGGCGCACGCCGTTCCGGCCGACGGCGGTCAACAAGCCGGGGCAGCCGCACGACTTCACCGAGGGCAACGCGTGGCAGTACATGTGGTCGGTGCAGCACGACGTGAAGGGGCTGGCGGAGCTGTGCGGGGGCCGGGAGGCGTTCATTGCCAAGCTCGACGGGCTGTTCGAGCACCCGCCGGTGGCCGCGGAGGACCAGGTGCCGGACGTCAGCGGGCTGATCGGCCAGTATGCGCACGGCAACGAGCCGAGCCACCACGTGGCGTACCTGTATGCGTGCGCCGGGGCGCCGTGGAAGACGCAGCAGCGGGTGCGGCAGATCCGCGACACGCTCTACACCGACCAGCCCGACGGGCTGTGCGGCAACGAGGACTGCGGGCAGATGTCGGCGTGGTACGTGTTCAGCGCGCTCGGGTTCTATCCGGTCAACCCGGTGCAGGCGACGTACGTGATCGGGCTGCCGGCGTTCCGCAAGGCGGCGCTGCGGCTGCCGGGCGGCAAGCGGCTGGTGGTGAGCGCGCCCGGGCTCTCGGCGGAGCGCCGCTGGGTCGCCGGGGTGCGGGTCAACGGCCGGGAACACCCGAAGGTCTACCTGACGCACGACGAGCTGGTCGCGGGCGGGGAGGTCGAGTTCGTGATGGCGGCCGAGCCGGACTCCGCGTGGGGCACCCGGGAGGGCGACCTGCCGCCCTCGATGAGCGACTGAGTCAGGTCAGGCCGGCTGGAGGTGGCGGCGCTGGGCGGCGGCCTCGGGGTTGCGGGGCTGGCCGATCACGCGGGTGGTGGTGGCCGCGGCCAGCTCGGTGCGGAATTTCTCGAGGATCGCCTCGACCGGCCACGAGGCGGCCTCGCCGAACGCGCAGATCGTGCGCCCGTCGATCTGGCGGGCGACCGACTCGAGGGTGTCGAGCTCGTCCGGGGAGGCGGCGCCGGCGACGAGGCGGTCGGTGATCCTGCGCATCCACAGGCAGCCCTCGCGGCACGGGGTGCACTGGCCGCAGGACTCGTGGGCATAGAAGTGGTTGAGGTTGTTGAGCACCCAGGTGTCACGGGTCACCTCAAAGTGTACCACCTAGGGTCGGGTCAAAGTGTACCACCCCGCGGGCGGGTTGAGGCTATGGTGTGAGGGGTCTGGAATGCAAGTTTGAGAAGGGGAGCTTGCGGCTGCATGCGGCGGGTGATTGGCTGGCCGGGTCCGAGCGAAACGGAGCGAGGCTCTGCTGGAGAGCAACCTTGCGAGGGATAGCTCGGACGATGCGACCGACGGTCGATTGGCCGGCGGGTCCTTGCGGGCCCGTCGGCCGAGGGCGCACGAGGCGACCGGAGGGAGCATCTGATGCCTCCAAAAACTCCAAGGCCGGAGGCCTTGAGGAGCGGTTGGCTGTGGTTCGGGCGGTTCATTGGGTGCGGGCGGGGCGGTCCTTGAGGCGGTAGCTGCGGCCGGTGATCTGGAGGATCTCGGCGTGATGCAGGAAGCGATCGAGGATGGCGGTGGCGGCGGGCACGTCGCCGAGCAGCTTGCCCCATTCCTCGATGGGGCGGTTGGACGTCATGAGGGTCGAGCGCAGCTCATAGCGGCGCATGATGATCTCGAAGAGGTGTTCGCCGCTCTTGGGCGGCAGTTGCTTGATGCCCATGTCGTCGATGATGAGCAGGTCGCAGGACAGGTAGGCCTTGAGCGCCTTCTTGTGGCGCAGCGGGTGGTCGGCCTCGCCGGCGAGTTCGGCCACGGTGTCGAAGATCGAGCGGTAGAGGACGGTTTTGCCGGCCTTGATGAGCGCGTAGCCGATGGCTTGGGCCAGATGGCTTTTGCCGACCCCGGGCGGGCCGATCATCAGCACGTCGCGGCGGGCCTCGACGAAGCCGCCGGCGGCCAGATCATGGATGCGCCGGCGGTCGATCTTCGGGTTGAAGGAGAAGTCGAAGTCCTCGAGGGTTTTCAGGTCGCGGAAGCTGGCAGCCTTGGTGCGCCGTCCGATCTGGCGCTGGTCGCGCACGTTGAGTTCGTCGGCGAAGAGCAGTTCCAGGAACTCGGCGTGGGTCAGGTCGTTGCCGCGGGCTTCCTGGAGGCGCACTTCGAGGCTTTGCAGCAGCCCCGAGAGGCGCAGTTGGCGGGCTTGGCGGGAGAGCGTGGCGTTCATGGACGGATGGCGTGGTGTGGTTGGCGCTGCTTCATTGGTTGGGTTGGAAGCCGACGAACTGGCCGTAGTCGGCCATGTCGCGGATGACTTCGTGTTCTGACAAAAACGCGAAGGCCGGCTGCGCGTCGGGCGCTTCGAGCCAACCCTTCAGGTCGGCCAGGCGGTAGTGGCCATGGCTGCGTGCCTGGCCGCAGGCGCGTTCGAGCGCTGCCCGGCCGTGGCGAGGCACGAGTTGGCGGACCAAGCCCATGAGCACGCGCAGGGCGGCCTCCTTGCGGCGTGCCACCAGACCCTCGGCCCACAGGCCGGCCTCGGGCCCGATCCGGGCGGCGCGCTCTTGCCAGTAGCGCAGGCTGGCTGCCACGCTCTTGGGCACCCCGCCGCAGCCCAGCACCTTGCTGAAGCGGCCGGGCTCAAGTTTGGCATGCACCGCGATCGGCTCCATGCGCAGGTTGAAGATGCGCACCATGCGGCCCTCGCCGCGCACCCACACCTCGCGGCCGATGTATTCGACGGGCACCTCGTAGTAGGCGCGCTCGAACTCGACAAAGCTGTCGCGATGCACGCTGCGCCGGCCTTCCGTGAAGCTGGGGAACAAGCTCGCCGGCAAGGGCCCGAGGGCCGGCTTCTCGACCGCCTCGAAGTGCGCGCCGACCTGCTTGCGGGTGGTGCCGTGGATGCGCTTGTCGGCCACTTGGGCCTCCCACTCGCGCAGGTGGGCGTTGAGATCCGCCAACGCGGCAAACTCGCGGCCCTTGAGCGCGCTTTGTTTGACGTAGCCGACCGCGCTCTCGACCTTGCCCTTGTGCTCGGGCGTGCGCGGCCGGGTCGGCAGCACCGTCACCCCGTAGTGGCGGCAGAAGGCCGCCAGCTTCGGGTTGAGCTCGGGGTCGAAAAAGTCGGCCTTGAGCACCCCGGCTTTCAGGTTGTCGATGACCACCATGCGCGTCACCCCGCCGAACTTGCGAAACGCGTTCTCCAGCGCGCGGATGAAGCTCTCGGTGTCCTGGCGCAGCATCGCCTCGGTGTAGCCCTTGCGGGAATGGCTCAGGGTCGCCCGCAGCACGTGGACCTTGCGCTTCCTGCCGCCCAGCTTCACCCAGCTCGTTCCGTAGTCGACCTGCAGTTCCTCGCCGGGCTCGCACTCCATGCGCCACACCCGCTCGGGCGCCGCCGCCTTGAGCCGCCCCACGAAGCGCTTGACCGACTGGTAGGAGTGCCCGAAGCCGTGCCCCTCGACCAGATCCTGCCAGATCCGCAGCGCCGTCAGCCCCAACCCGAGTTTCTCCTCGATGATCCCCCGATACGGCTCGCACCGGCTCGGACACCTCCCCTCAAGGGCGGCCGACCCGGCGGTCGGGGTGGTACACTTCGCCGCCGTCGCGGCACCCTCGGCCGACTGGCCACACCCCTTCGAGCCGGTGGTCGGGGTGGTACACTTTCGCTCGTTGCCGCCGCCCTCCGCATCCAGGTAGTTGCCCACCGTGTTGCGGTGGATCCCCAGCTCACGGGCGATCTTGCGTTTTGAGCAGCCCCGCATTCGCAGGGCTCGGATTGCTTGCTGTGTCGTCATGGGCAGCGAATTGGCCATGACCACTGCCCCGACCATCGGGACACCTTGTCACGGCTTTTTCAGCCCATGGGGTGGTACACTTTGAAGTGATCTTGGGTGGTACACTTTGGGCGACCGCTGACACCCAGGCGATCGGGCGCGAGTCGTCGAGCACGATCACGCCGCCGGAGCCGGCCATCGACCCGCAGGCGGCGAGGCTGTCGAAGTCGAGCGGGAGGTCGAAGAAGCCGTAGTCGCGCGGCTGCTGGTCGAGCGGGGCCTGGATCGTGAACGACTCGTCGCAGCGCAGGATCTTCGCCGACGAGCCGCCGGGGATCACGGCCTTGAAGCGGCGGCCGTTCCTGGGGCCGCCGCACACGTCGTTGAGCAGTTCGCCCATGGTGAGGCGGCCGACCTCGACCTCGAAGCAGCCGGGGTTTCTAACATCCCCGGACACGCACAGGGCGCGGGTGCCGGTGTTGCGCGGGGTGCCGAGCCTGGCGTAGTGGTCGGCGCCGAGGCGGAGGATGTGGCGGACGTGGCACAGCGTCTCGACGTTGTTGACGATCGTCGGGCACATCCACAGGCCGATGGCGGCGGGGAAGAACGGGGGCTTGATGCGGGGGTAGGGGCGTTTGCCCTCGAGCGACTCGATCAGGCCGGTTTCCTCGCCGCAGATATAGGCGCCGGCGCCGCGGTGGACGTGGACCTCGAGGTCGAAGGGGCCGGAGAGGATGCTGGGCCCGAGGAAGCCGGCGGCGCGGGCCTCGGCGATCGCCCGCTCGAGGGTGGCCGCGGCCGCGGGGAACTCCTCGCGGATGTAGATCCAGGCGTGGCGCGCGCCGACGGCCCAGGCGGCGATGGCCATGCCCTCGAGCAGTTGGTGGGGGTCGTGGTGCAGGATCGGGCGGTCCTTGAACGTGCCGGGCTCGGACTCGTCGGCGTTGGCGATCAGATAGACCGGCCGGGTGTTTCCGGGCGGGATGAACCCCCACTTCAGCCCGGTGGGGAAGCCCGCGCCGCCGCGTCCGCGCAGGCCCGACCTGCGGACCTCGTCGACGACCGCGGCGGGGTCCATCGACAGTGCCCGGCGCAGCTCGGCGTAGCCGCCGTCGGCCAGGTACGAGTCGAGCGCCGGCGTCCAGCCGGTGCGGCCGATGTTGCGGAAGACCATGCGCGTCTCGCGCGGGTGCGGTTGTTTGCCGGGGTGGTAGGAGAGCATGTGAGGGGCGGGTGGCGAGTGGCGAGTGCCTGCCCTTCGTAGCCCGGCTTGCCGGCCATAGCGCGAAGCGCGACGGCCGGAGGGCGAAGAAGGGACGAGTGGCGAGTGACGAGTGACGAGTGCCTGCCCTTCGTAGCCCGGCTTGCCGGCCATAGCGCGAAGCGCGACGGCCGGAGGGCGAAGAAGGGGCGAGTGGGGGCTTTGCGCAGGGCGGTTGCTGGATTTCAGTGTTTCAGCGTTTCAGGTCGTGGCGGGTGGCGGTTGGTTGCCCTACGAACCACGGAAGACGGGCCGCTGACCCTCCTTCGCCCTGCGGGCTACGGAGGGCTGGCCGCTGGCCATCATGGCAATGGGGCGTAGTGGGTGAGCAGGGTGGGGGCGTGGTCCGGGGTGATGGACTCGTGGAGGTCGTCGTTGACCATGCACACGGGGGCGGTGGCGCAGGCGGCGAGGCACTCGACGAACTCGACCGAGAACGTGCCGCAGGGGGAAACGGCGACCGGGTTGTGGTGGGAGTCGCAGTGGCTGCGGTCGATGCCGGTGAGCTGGCAGAGCCTGTCCATCAGTTCCTGTGCGCCGGCCATGGCGCAGGGGAGGGTGCGGCAGACGCGGATGTGGAAGCGGCCCGGGGCGGACTGGCGGATGCCGGGGTAGAAGGAGACGACCTCGAGCACCTGGACCGGCTCGATGGCGAGCTTGGCGGCGAGCCAGTCGATGGCGGCGGCGGAGACGAACCCGTGGCGCTGCTGGACCTCGTGGATGAGCGGCAGCAGCGCGGCGCGGCGGTGTTCGGGAGGGAAGGCGGCGATCCGGCGGTCGGCCGCGGCCTCGAGCTCGGGGGTGGCCGCGAAGGGGGGGAAGTGCTTCGTTCCCGGGGTCTCGGGGGAGGCGATGTTGGCTTGGAGGGCGTCGGTGCTCATTGGTTGCCGCCAAGAGGTGCAGAGAAAAGGAGGTGCTTTTGCCGCGAAGAGGAGCAGAGGGAAGAGGGTGTTTTTGCCGCGAAGAGGCGCAGAAGGGCGCAAAAGGATTTGAATTTAGGGAGGGGTTTTGCCGCGAAGAGGAGCAGAGGGAAGAGGGTGTTTTTGCCGCGAAGAGGCGCAGAAGGGCGCAAAAGGATTTGAATTTAGGGAGGGGTTTTGCCGCGAAGAGGAGCAGAGGGAAGAGGGTGTTTTTGCCGCGAAGAGGCGCAGAAGGGCGCAAAAGGATTTGAATTCAGGGAGGGGTTTTGCCGCGAAGAGGAGCAGAGGGAAGAGGGTGTTTTTGCCGCGAAGAGGCGCAGAAGGGCGCAAAAGGATTTGAATTCAGGGAGGGGTTTTGCCGCGAAGAGGAGCAGAGGGAAGAGGGTGTTTTTGCCGCGAAGAGGCGCAGAAGGGCGCAAAAGGATTTGAATTTAGGGAGGGGTTTGGCCGCGAGGAGGGGCGGGGGAGCGCAGAGAATAATGTTTATTGAGGGAGGTCTTGGGAGAGGGCGAACTTGCGGATCTGGAGGCGAGGGGCGCCGAAGTTGATGAGGAGGCCGTGTTCCTTGCGGGAGGCGCGGAGGTAGCCCAAAAGTTGGGCGATGTGCTCGTTGACGATCGTTTTCACGGCTTTCAGTTCGATGACCAGTTCATCCGCGACGATCAGGTCGATGTCGAGGTCGCCGAGCGGGGTGCCATCCTCATCGTAGACGGTAAGGCTCGGTTGCTGGAGGGCGGCCAGGCCCTGCTTGCGCAGACGATGGCACAGGCCGTTCTCATAGACCTTCTCCTTGTGGCCGTGCCGGAGGTAGGCATGGAGGGCGAACGCGGTCTCTCGAACCCGATCGCACAATTCGAACATCTCCTTTTGGGTCATTTTGTGCTTCTTTGCGGCTGAGAATCCTCTTTTCCTCCTGCGCGTGTTTGCGGCGGCGGGGTCTAGCGGTCGCACTCGCCCATGACGAAGTCGAGCGAGCCGAGGATGGCGGGGACGTCGGAGAGCATGTGGCCGGGGAGGAGGCGGGGGAGGATCGAGAGGGTGCTGAACGAGGGGCTGCGGATCTTGAGGCGGCGGGGGGTGCCGCCGCCGGCGGAGTTGAGGTAGAACCCGAGTTCGCCCTTGGGGTTTTCGGCGGCGAACCAGACCTCGCCGGGCGGGGCGTCGATCCCCTGGGTGGCGACGATGAAGTGGTGGATGAGTTCCTCCATCGAGGTCAGCACGCGGTGTTTTTCGGGCAGCATGCCCTTGGCTTCCGAGCAGTTGACCGGGCCGCCGGGGAGCGTGGCGACGGCCTGGCGGAGGATGCGGATCGACTGGCGCATCTCCTCCATGCGCACGAGGTAGCGGGCGAAGCAGTCGCCCTCGTCGGCGACGGGGACATCGAACTGGTATTGCTCGTAGCCGAGGTAGGGGCGGTCCTTGCGGAGGTCGCGGGGGACGCCGGAGGCGCGCAGGTTGGGGCCGGTCAGGGCCCACGAGACGGCGTCGGCAGGGGCGATCACGCCGACGCCGTCCATGCGGTCGCGGAAGATCCGGTTGCGGTCTAACAGCCTCGAGACCTCGTCGATGGTGACCTGGCACTCGTCGAGGAAGGTGTCGAGGGTGGGGAGGAAGCCGTCGGGCAGGTCGTGGAGCTGGCCGCCGACGCGGGTGTAGGAGGTGGTGAAGCGGGCGCCGGTGAGTTGTTCGCAGAGGTTGTAGATCTTCTCGCGCTCGTTGAAGGTGTAGAGGAAGACGGTCATGGCGCCGGTGTCCATGGCGCCGACGCCGACGCCGAGCATGTGGGACGAGATGCGGGACAGCTCACAGGCGATGACGCGGATTGCCTGGCCGCGGGGGGGGATCTGCCAGCCGATCAGTTTCTCGACGGCGCAGGCGTAGGCGACGTTGTTGGCGAGCGGGGCGAGGTAGTCGAGGCGGTCGGTGTAGGGGACGAACTGGTTGTAATGCATGTTCTCGGCGATCTTCTCGTCGCCGCGGTGGAGGTAGCCGATTTCGGGGGTGGCCTTGGTGATCGTCTCGCCGTCGAGTTCGAGGACCAGGCGCAGCACGCCGTGGGTGGCGGGGTGGGAGGGTCCCATGTTGAGGACCATCCGTTCGCCGTCGGGGCCGGGGTGGCGGGCGTGGCAATCGGCGGCGGCCTGGCGGGGGCGGGCGGCGGCGTCCGGGGCCTCGAAGTCGCTCGTCGGCGGGCTCATGATGGCGCCGGAACTTGGGCGCAAAGCGCGGCGGGTCGCAAGGGGATAGTGCGGCGCGGGCGGGGGGTGCGGGCGGGGGGGTGCGAATTCCCGTTTGCCAAGCGTGGGTGGCGGGATTACGGGAGCGGCATGTCGATGCTGGCCGATGATTCCGTGGTGATGGAGAAGACGAGGGAGCTGTGTGCGACGATCGTGGGGCACCCTGACTTCGGGTTGTTGCAGGAGAAGGTCGAGGGGTTCCTTGGCGACGAGTGGGCGCGGGTGCAGTTCCGGAGCGTGCAGGACCGCGGGCTGGAGCTGCAGCGGCGGCGGCAGGCGGGGGTGGAGTTGAGCGACCGGGAGGTGGGCGAGTGGGAGGCGGCGCGGGACGAGCTGCTGCGCAACGACCTGGTGCGGTCGTTCGTGGAGGCGCGCGGGCAGTTGGAGAACCTGCAGCGGGCGATCGGCCGCTATGTCGGGATGACGCTCGAGCTCGGGCGGGTGCCGCAGGCCGAGGACTTCGCCGAGGAGGACGACTGCTGCGGCGGGCACACGCAGGGCAGCTGCGGGTGCTGTGGCTGAGGGCGGCGAGCGTTTGCCAGGCCCGTGCGCGGGAGGCGCGCGCGCCCTCTAACGGACGAAGCGGCGGACGAGCGCCTCGGGGAGGGCGGCGGCATTGGCGCTGACCCATGAGCGGGCGGCGTTGGCGTCGCGGGACGCCCACTGGGCGATGATCCGTTGGTAGTAGCCGTTCTGGGCGCCTTGGTCGCTGAGGGTGGCGACGACGGTGGCGGCGGTGGCCGGGTCGGAGCCTGCGGCGGAGTCGATGAAGCGCCGGCGTGCGCCGTCGAGGTCCGGGTTGTCGCCGAGGGTGCGGAGCCAATCGGCGCCGGCCTGGGGGTCGGTGCGGCCGAACTGTTGGGCGACGCCCTCGGCGGCCTCGGTGCGGGTGTTTTCGGGGAGCGACTCGACCCATTGGCGGGCGGACGCGAGGTCGGCGCGGGCCCACTGTTCGGAGACGATCTCCGAGGCGTCGCGGCGGGCCGGGGTGTCGGCGATCGATGCGACCCATGAGCCGGCGGAGGGGGCGTCGGTGCGGGCGAGCGGCCATGCGAGGTTGCGGGTGGCCTCGTGGCGGAGGGACTCGTCGGCGATCCGGGCGGCCCAGCTGCCGGCCTGCTCGGCGCCGAGTGCGGCGATCAGGCCGATCGAGTTGCGCAGCGCATGTTCGCGGGTGCGGCCGGGTTCCATCGACTCCAGCAATTGGCGGGCCAGATCGGGATTGGAGGCGGCGATGCCGCGCATGGCGCCGCCGACCCAGTTGTTGACCTCGCCCTCGTCGGGGGCGGCGGCGGCCCAGTCGAAGGCGGCCTGGGGGTCGCGGGCGGCCCATGCGGCAAGCAGGGTTTCGCGCTCCCAGTCGTCGTGGGCGCCGGTCTGGAGGTAGTCGGCGGCGGCGTAGGGATCGCGGGCGGCCCATTCGGCCAGGAGCATCGCGTATTCGTTGCGGCGCAGCTCGGCCTGGGGGCCGGTGGTGAGCTGGGCGGCGACCGTTGCGAACTCGTCGTCCGAGAGGCGGGCGAGGTAGTCGAGGAAGCGGCGGGTCCGGTGGTTGCGGTCCACCTCGGAGAGCAGGTCGTCGAGCTGCGCGGGGGTGGCGGCGCCGGCGGCCCCGGCGGCGCGGCTGTTAGGCCGTGCGGGGCGCCTGCCGGACGGGTCGTCGGCGCGCGCCGGCAGGCCGGTGCGGGAGGACGGGGTGGTGGTGGCGGAGGCGGCGGAGGCGTCCGGTTGCGGGGCCGACCGGCGGCCGGCGACGAAGCCGGCGACCATGGTGAGGAGCCACGCGCCGGCGATCAGCGCGGTCAGGGAGATGCGTTGGGACATTCCGTGGTGAGGAACGGGCGGGGCGAGGGGAAAATTTCAGGCTCCTCCGACGGGGGGGCGGCAAGGGTTGGAGGGCCGCGGGGAGGGGAGGAGGGCCGCGGGGCCGGGGCGGGCCGGCCGCGGGGGCGCTGATTCCGGGCTTGGCAGCGGGTGGATCCGCGACAAGCTCGGGCGGGGGGCGTTTCGGATCGATGAATAACCGCGCGGACCATCCGTCAAACCCGTTGGCCGACGAGATTCTCGTCGAGCAGGCGCGGGCCGGGGAGGCCGGTGCGTTCGACGAGTTGGTGCGCCGGCACCGCAGCCGGGTGTTCGCCATGATCCGCAACATGATCCATCGGGAAGCCGACGCGTGGGACCTGGCGCAGGATGCGTTCATCAAGGCGTGGCAGGCGCTGCCGCGCTTCGAGGCGAAGGCCCAGTTCTCGACCTGGCTCTATCGGATCGTGCACAACGTGGTCTACGACTGGACGCGCAAGCGGCGGCTGGAATCGGCCGGGGAGATGAACGAGGAGCTGCTGCTGCGGGAGCGGATCGACCCGGCGTCGCGGACCACCCCGGCGGAGGCGCTGCGGCCGGACGTGGCGCTGTCGAACGACGAGCTGCGGGCGAGGATCGAGGCGGCGCTGGGGACGCTGTCGCCGGAGCACCGTGAGGTGGTGGTGCTCAAGGACGTGCACGGGCTGGCCTACAAGGAGATCGCCGAGGCGGTGGGCTGTTCGATCGGCACGGTGATGAGCCGGCTTCATTACGCGCGCAAGAAACTCCAATCCCTGCTCAAGGATGAACTCAATGCCTGACGAACCGTTGCTCGCCCGCTGGCTCGAGGACGAGCTGGAGGGCGCCGAACTGGCCCACGTCGACGCCTGGGTGGCGGACCGGGCCGAATGGCCGGCGTGGCGGGAGGAGATCCGGGCCTGGAAGCAGCTGGTGCAGCGGGCGCTGCCGGACGAGGTGGCACCACCGGCCGACGAGTTCTTCGCCGCCCGGATCGCGGCCGCAGTGCGTGAGCATGGCGGCCGCGGCGTTGCGGCCGGGGCGCCGGCCGGGGGGCGGGGCGTCGGTTGGGGCTGGCGGTGGTGGCGGCCGCTGGCGGCGGCGGCCGGGATGGCGGTGTGCTTCTGGGCGGGGACGCAGATCGGCGGGCCGGAGGCGCCGGCGGGGCAACTGGCGCAAGGGACGCAGGGGGGGCAGGGGCTGGTTGGGAAGGCGAAGGTGCCGGCGGCCACTGCGGTGTACACGCCGGAGCAGGGGGTGAAGGCGCGGGTGTTTGACGAGGCGGGGGCGGAGGCACTGGTGATCGTGCTCGAGGGGGTGGCGGCGATCCCCGACTCGTTCGAGGTTCCGGGCCGGGCGACGGGGGCGGCGGACGGCCAGACGGAGGGGCGCGCCGACGCCGGGTGGATCAGCCGGAGGGACGACTGGTGATGAGGCGGATCGTGACCGGCGCCGGGCTGGTGGTTTGGCTGGCGGTGGGCCTGCCGGCGGCCGAGCCCCGCGATCCCGGCAAGCAAACGATTGCCCGGATCGAGACCACGGTGCTGCTCGGGACCAACGGCGACCCGGCGGTGGCCGGCGAGCGGGCGAGCGCGGTGGCGCCGGACGTGGCCGGCCGGCTGCGGGCGAGCGAGCACCTGCGGTTTGCACACTACCGGCTGCTCGGCACCGCGACGCGGCGGATCTACCGCAGCTACGAGAACTGGGCGCAGCCGCTGGCGCCGTCCGACGAGGTGCTGGTGCGCTTCGAGGCGCAGAGCGCGCCGCGGCGTTCCGGGCAGCGGCTCGACCTCGAGCTGTGGCTGAGCCGCAAGAAGATCCTCAAGACCGACGTGCTGGTGAGCGGCCGGCGGCCGGTCTACATCCTCGGGCCCGAATGGCGTGGCGGGCGGCTGATTGTGGCGGTGGGGCTTGCGCCGGAGGCCAGGCCGGGGCAATGATCCGGCGATGCCGCGCTGGATGTTGCTGCTGCTGTTGGCCACCGTGGGCGCCCGCGGCGGGCTGACCTTCTCCGAACCGCTCAAGGAGGTGCATGCGGCGGCGGATGCCACCGTGGTGGTGGTGGACTTCCCGTTTGTCAACAGGGGCCCGGGGACGGCCACGATCCGCCACTACGATGCGGCCTGCTCGTGCATGTCGGCGCAGGTCAGGGGCGGCAAGCTTGACTACGCCCCGGGCGAGGAGGGGCTGGTGCGGGCGAAGTTCGACCTCGGGAACTTCTCGGGCACGGTCGACAAGCAGGTGGTGATCTGGCTCAAGGGCGACCCGGACGACAAGCCGTCGGCGGTGCTCACGGTGCGGGTCCACATCCCGGAGCTGGTGCTGCTGGAGCCGAAGACGCTCAAGTGGGCGGTGGGCGAGGCGCCGGAAGCGAAGAGGATCCGGATCAAGGTGGACTACGGAAAGCCGGTGAAGGTGCTCGACGTCAGCGGCAGCAACGACCGCTTCAAGCAGGAGTTGGTCACGGTCAAGGAGGGGGCCGAGTATGAGCTGAGCGTGACCCCGGCCGACACGGCCACGCCGGGGATTGGGGTGCTGCGGATCGAGACCGATTGTCCGGTGGCGCGGCACCGGGTGCGACAGGCGTTCCTGGTGGTCAGGCGGGAAATGGCGGGTGACGCATGAGCACGGGGCTTCAGGCAGCGCTCATCTCGGTCGTCGCGGCGGTGGGCTCCATGGTGGTTTGGTGCGTCCACGGCCCGCCGCAGCGGCTGGCTCCCGACGAGGTGGAACTGGCCACGGTGCTCAACGACTGGCAGGGCGAGGTGTTGTGGGTTGATGCCCGCAAGCGGGCCGAGTGGGAGAAGAACGGGGTGGCCGGCTCGGTGCTGGTCACGCTGGACGCGGCCGAGGACTTCGACGCGCTGGTCGAGGCGGCATTCCCGCGGCTGGCCGAATCCCAGCGGGTGGTCATCTACTGCGGCGACCCCGGGTGCGGGTCGAGCCGCGAGGTGGCCGCGCGGCTGCGGGCGTTGGACTTCGGGGCGCAGTATTTCGCCCTGCACGGCGGCTGGGGGGTGCTCGCAGCCGCCGGGATGGTCAGCGGTTCCAGGTGAGGGCGTCGATGCGCACGAGCTCGAGGAACGGCTGGGCGGGGACGTCCTGGTTCCAGCGCAGGGTGACGACGCAGGGGGTCGCCTGGCCCCAGCGCAGCGATGGCCGCGGCTGGTCGAGCATCTCGCCGATGCTGGAGCGCCGGTTGACGTAGGCGTTGGCGAGTTCCCGGGCGGTTTCGTGGGGGCGCAGGCGCAGGGTGATCTTCTTGTCGGCCTCGGGGACGGCGGCCGCGTTGCAGATCGGGAGCGGCTCGACGATCGCGTGGAAGGTGCGCGAGCCGTCCAGCGGGGCGGCGCCGAAGTCGGCCAGGCCGCCGTCGAACAGGTCGACGAACGGGTCGGCGACGATCTTCGGCGGGTCGTTGCGGTCACGCTGGTGGACCAGCAGGGCGACGGTCTTCGGGTGGGGCGGCGGGGCGTCGGGGAACGACACGCGGAAGAAGAACTCGATCAGGAACTCGTCGGGCAGCGGGGTCTGGCGCTCGAGGCTCGGGATCGCCGGCTGGGGGAGCGGGCCGGCGAGCGAGGTGGCGGCGAGGTCCTGCGGGGTGCGCTTGGTTAGAATGAGCGGCAGGCGCTCGGCGAGCGAGTCGGCGGCGAGGAACTGCTCGAGCACCTCGCCCGCCCAGTGGGCGGGCGGGGCGGCCTGGTCGACGGTCGGGCGGGTGTCGCCGCCCAGGGCGGAGGGTGCGGGCGGTGCGGGGGCGGCGTCGGCGGGCGGCCCGTGGCCGGGGTCGTGCGGCAGGTTGGAATCGAACTCGATCGGCCACAGGCCGCTGGCGGTGGCATGGGCAGGGGTGGAATCGGCGGCCGGCGCGGGCGGCGGGGCGGCCGGCCTGCGCCGCAGCAGATAGACGGTGCCGAGGAACAACCCGCCGCAGGTGAGCACGAACAGCAGCGGGACGACGAAGCCGAGCAGGACCGGGCGGCGCCGGCGGTCGCTTCCCTCGCGGCGCGCAACGCGCGGCCGCTCGGGCGAGACCGCGGCGACGGTGCCCGCCATGGCGGCGGCAACCGGGCGCGGGCACGGCGCCGAGCGCGGCGCGAGCGGGATGCTGGCCGGTGACTGCCGGGGCTGCCCAGGCGAGCGGGGCGCGGGGGCGGGCGCAGGCAGCCGGGACGGGCCGGGTCCGGGCAGCCGTTGGAGCGCCGGCTGGCGGACGATGGCAGGCGCCTGGATCAACGTCCGGCACTGCGGGCATGGGCCTGCCACGCCGGCCATGGCGGGCGGAACCTGCAGGCGCACGCCGCAGGCCGGGCAGTCGAAGCTCAGCAACCCGGCAAGCATCGCGGTGCGGGCAGCATGGGCCAAGGCAGCGGAGGCGTCAACCTTCCGCCACCCTTCCGCCACCCTTCCGCCAACGCCGGATGGGCGGCGGGGCGGCCGGATCAGTGGGCGAGCGGGTTTTCGCCGGACGCGTCGCCGAGGTGGGCGAGTTCGCGGGGCAGGAACTTCTTGAAGCGGGTCTTGTCGATCGCCTTCATGTAGGCCTCCTGGGGCGAGATGATGCCCTCGCGGAGCTTGCTCCAGATCGACTCGTCCATGAACTGCATCCCCTCGCCCTTGCCGCCGGTGATCACGTCGTAGAGCTTCTGGGTGGCGCCCTCGCGGATGATCGCCTGCACCGCGGGGGTGGCGAACATGATCTCGTGCACCGCCACCCGGCCCGGGCGGTCGGTGCGCTTGCACAGCAACTGGGCGACGACCCCGCGGATCGAGGCGGCGAGCATCGTGCGCACCTGCGACTGCTGGTCGGCGGGGAACACGTCGACGATGCGGTCGATCGTCTTGCGCGCGTTGTTGGTGTGCAGGGTGCCGAACACCAGCAGCCCGGTCTCCGAGGCGGTCAGCGCCAGCGAGATCGTCTCCAGGTCGCGCATTTCGCCGACCAGCACGATGTCCGAATCCTCGCGCAGGGCGGCGCGCAGGCCGTCGGCGAACGACGGGGTGTGGATCGGCACCTCGCGCTGGGTGATGATCGAGCGCTTGTTGCCGTGGACGAACTCGATCGGCTCCTCGACGGTGATGATGTGGCGGTTGAAGTTGATGTTGATGTAGTCGAGGATGGCGGCCAGGGTGGTGGACTTGCCGGAGCCGGTGGGGCCGGTCACCAGCACCAGGCCGGAGCGCATCTCGGCGAAGCGCTTGACCACCGAGGGCACGCCGAGCTGCTCGAGGGAGGCGATCATGGTGGGGATCAGCCGGAACACCGCGGCGAGGCCGTTCTTCTGCTTGAGGTAGTTGCAGCGGAAGCGCGAGTCCTCGTCCATCTCGTAGGCGAAGTCGAGGTCGCCGGTGTCGAGGAAGCGCTGATAGGCCCGCGGGTCGCAGATTTCCTGCAGCAGGTCATGGAACCCCTCGCCGACGAGCACCGGCTGTTCGGGGATCGGGGTGATCGCCCCGTGGATCCGGATCTTCGGCGGCTGCCCTTCCGACAGGTGGAGGTCCGAGCCGTTGTTGGCGACCAGGTACTGGAGGTAGGCGTCGATGCGGTGCATGGGCGGTCAGGAGGTGAAGAAGGCGCGCATCTGGACCTTGTCCTCGCAGCGGAACATGGCCTCCTCCTGGGTGATCAGGTTCTTGACGTAGAGCTGGCGGAGGGACTCGTCCATGGTGATCATGCCGACGTTCTTGCCGGTCTGCATGATGCCCGGGAGCATGAACGTCTTGCCCTCGCGGATGCAGTTGGCGACGGCGGGGGTGTTGACGAGCATCTCGATGGCGATGCGGCGGCCGGAGCCGTCGGCGAGCGGGACGAGCTGTTGGGAGATCACGCCGCGCAGCGACTCGGAGACCATGACGCGGATCTGGCCGCGCTGGTCGACGGGGAAGACGTCGAGGACGCGGTCGAGGGTGCGCGGTGCGTTGCCGGTGTGGAGGGTGGCGAGCACGAGGTGGCCGGTCTCGGCGGCGGTCAGGGCGAGCTGGATGGTCTCGAGGTCGCGCATTTCGCCGACCATGATGACATCGGGGTCCTCGCGCAGGGCGCCGCGGAGGGCCTTGGAGAACGACTCGGTGTGGGTGTGGACCTCGCGCTGGTTGACGTGGCACGAGGCGGACTCGAAGACGTATTCGATCGGGTCCTCGAGGGTCAGGATGTGGTCCTGGCGGTCGTTGTTGATGAAGTCGATGAGGGCGGCCAGCGTGGTGGACTTGCCGGAGCCGACCGAGCCGGTGACGAGGATGATGCCGTTGTGGTAGCGGGTCAGGGGGATGATCGAGTCGTAGGGCAGGCCGATCTCCTGGATGGTGCGGATGCGGGTGTTGATGATGCGGAACGCCATGTCGTAGCCGAGGCGCTGGCGGACGACCGAGGCGCGGAAGCGGCCGGAGTCGTTGGCGTAGGCGAAGTCGACGTCGCCGCGGGTCTGGAGGCGGTCCCACTCGGCGTCGCCGAGGAACCCGCGGGCGAGGCGGGCGGTTTGCTCGGGGGTGAGCGGGTCGTGGTCGTTCCAGATCGGCATCAACTGGCCGAAGCGGCGCCACGCGGGCGGGAAGGCGGTGGGCAGGTGGACGTCGGAGCAGTCGAATTCCTGGCCGAGGCGCAGGTATTGGTCGACGTGGTCGAGGACTTGGTGGGCCATGGCCGGGCGGCTATTGGAGAGCAAATCGGGGCGGCTGGAAATCCCGAAGTCGCGGCGCGACGGGGAAAATCCGGTGCGGGCTCACCGGTGGTGGTGGAAGTGGCGGGCGAGCCAGTCGGCGAGGATCGGCCGGAGCAGGGAGCCGAGGAAGCCGGCGGCGCCGGCGAGGGCCAGGCGGCGCGGCGGGTGGTGGGCGGGCGGTTGGAGCGCGGCGTGGCGGGTGGCGGCGCGGCGGCGGTGGCGCAGGGCGAGCGAGGCGAGCAGGCCGGCGGCGAGGGAGCCGGCGAACCAGCGGGCGGGGTGGTGGCGGATGGCGGTGTGCAGGCGTGCCGGCAGGTCGAGGCTGCGGCGGGTGGCGACCGCGGCGGAGCCGAGGTCGAGGCGGGTCTGTTGGAGCCTGCGGCTCAGCGCTTCGAGCTGAGCTGCCGTTTCAGGTCGGCGAGCCATTGGCGGTCGGATTCGAGTTCGGCGCGGGTGGCTTGGAACGAGGGCGGTGCCGGCCGGGCCAGGCAGGCGGCGACCACGAGGGCGGCGAGCAGGTGGGCGGCGCCCAGCGCGAGCGCGATCCAGTGCCAGTCGAGCGCGTGGCCGGCGGCGGCGAAGCGGCCGGCGAGCAGGCCGACCGCTCCGGCGAGGAGCAGGCCCCAGGCGAAGACCGCGAGGGCGGCGAGCAGGCCGGCGAGCAGGCCGCGGCGGGCGGCGTGGCGGGCGGCCGCGCGGGTTTCGAGGCGCACCAATTCGATGCGCGCCGCGAGGTAGGCGGCGGCCGCATCGACCAATCCCGGCGCGGCCCGGTGGGGTGGACCGGCCGGCGTGGAGGGCAACCCGGCGGCAGGAGGTGGAGCTTCCACGCGGGCGGGGTCAGCGGCGGACGATCAGGCCGATGACGAAGCCGACCCCGAGTGCGCCGAGGACGCACTTGGTGGGATGCTGGCGGATGTAGTCTTCGGCGGTGACTTGGAACTCGCGGGCCTTGCCGCGGGTTTCCTGCCAGTGCTCGGTGGCGGAGTCGCGGAACTGGCCGGCCTTCTCGCTGGCGTATGACTTCCATTCGCCCGCCTTCTCGGCGGCGGCGGTCCGGAACTGCTGGGCCTTCTCGGCGGCGCGGCCGGAGAGGGCCTTGGCGTGGTCGCCGGCCACGTGGGCGAACTCGCGGGCCTTGTCGCCGGCGGCCGCGCGCAGGTCCCCGGCGGCGGCGCGCAGGTCTTCGGCGGCTTGCTTGACCGGGGACGGCCTGGGGATGCCGGCCTCGGGTTCCAACGGGGTGGCGCTCGGGAAGTCGTCGGACATGGTGATCAGGGGTTGGGATTGGGCTGTTGGAGACGGCGCGGGGTTGCCGCGTTGTGATGCTCCGGGCGCGACGTTCGCACGGGGCTGGAGCGAGCGCAAGTTGGGACTTGCGGGGCTCACGGGCGGCCGCGCGGGCGGGTGGGCGGCGGGCGCGGGGCGGGCGGCGCGGGGTCGGGTGCGACCGGGATCGCCTTGGGCGGGGCGGGGGTGGCGTCCGGGGGCTCGGGAACCGGGCGGGCGCGGGGCGGGCGGCGGGCGGCGGGCTCGCGGTCGGGCGCGGTGAACATCACGTTGCGCCATTCGGGGCGGTTGAGCGGGCCGGTGCCGCGGAACTGGAACAGGCCCGGGAACGGGCGCAGCGGGAGGGTGATCACGCCTAACAGCCCGCGGGCGTCGAGGCGCATGGTGAGGTCGAGGGTGCGGGTGGCGAGGTTGACGGTGCCGTCGCCGGCGAACACGACCGAGGGGGTTTCGGTGAAGAGATCGTTGGTGGTGAGGATGCCGTGGTCGACGCGGAAGGTGCAGAACGCGTCGCGGGCGTGTTCGAAGCCGGCGCGTTCGTCGCCGAGCACGCCGCTGATGATGGGCGAGAGGGGGCCGAAGATGGGCACGGCGAACAGTTCGCCGTCGGTCAGGGCGAGCGAACCCTCGCCGTCGAGGTCGGCGAGGCGGCTGGTGGGGGTGGAGAAGGCGAGGCGGCCGGTGAGCAGGCCTCCGCCCTGCTGTTGGAAGCGCCAGGTTTCGGCGATCACGGGCAGGGCGAGGTGGCTCCAGTGGAGCTCGCCGGTGGTGGCCCCGGTGGGCTGGGTGACGGTGAGGCGGCCGGACAGGCGGCCGCCGAGGGTTTCGAGCCGGAGGTCGTCGACATCGACCTGGCGGCCGCGGACGCGGACGTTGGCGCGCGGTTGGTCGACGGGGACGTCGGCGCCGGAGAACGGGTATTCGGCGGTGCCGCGGCCGGTGACGGCGGTGCGGAAGTCGGTGCGGGCGGCGTCGGGCCGGAGGTCGATGACGCCCGAGGACGCGGTTTCCGGCGGGGCGTGGAAGCGGTAGCCGGTTAGGCGGGTGCCGAGGTCGGGGTTGAACATGGCGGCAAGCTGGCCGGGCCAGAAGACGCCGGTCAGCCGGTCGACCCGCACCAGCTCGGCGGTGCGGTCGATGGTGACGTTGTCGGCCTGGGCGGCGAGCCGGCCGGGCGGTCCGCGCCGCAGCGGGTAGCTGCGGTCGTCGAACACGGCGCGGGGGCGGTCGAAGCGGTATTCGAGCTGGTTGAGCGAGAGCTGGGCGGCGAACTCGTGGAGCGGCACGCCGGAGTAGCGGAAGCCGGTGGCGTGGACGGTGCCGGCGCACGACCAGTTGCGCTTGGCGTAGGGGTCGGAGAGGCTGGGGGACAGGTCGGACGAGCCCTCGAGGGCGACCTCCACCTGGTGGCCCTGGCGGGCCTCGATCTTGTCGAGCACCTTGCCGAAGGGCTTGCCGGCGAAGAACGGCCGCCACGGGTCGACCGGCACGTCGGCGCTGACCTGATAGCGGAGCTGGCCGTCGTGGCCGAGCACCTTGCCGCGGGCGATGCCGTTGCGGTGGAGCAACTCGACGTCGCGCAGGTAGAACGCGCGGCCGTCGGCGGCGAAGCTGGTCTTCAGGCCGTCGAACGAGCTGCCGCGGAACTCGAACGGGCCGCTGGCGGCGGTGCCGACGATCCGCCACTGCGGCGCCGCGTCGGGCGGCAGCTCGAGGGTGCCGTCGGCTTCGACGCTCGGCGGCTTGGCGAACACGAGGTCGTCGGGCGTGCGGATGCCGAAGAACGCGTGCAGCAGGCGGGCCGCATCGAGGCTGGAGGTGGCGCTGAAGCGGCCGCTGCGGCGGTTGAGGTCGAAGTCAAGGCGGCCGGCGAGGGTGCCAGCCTGGTCGCTGGCGTGCAGGGAGTCGATCGACAACAGGCCGCCGACGATTTCGCCCCGGGCGTCGATGCGGGCAAGCTGGTAGCCGCCTTGGCCGAGGTTGCGGGCGCTGATGCCGAGGTCGGCGCGCATGGCGCCCGGGTCGTCGAGCTCGCCCTCGAGGAACAGGCGGATCCGGGGTGGCCGGGAGGGGTCGAACTGCCAGCGCCCGATCTCGCGGGCGATGCGGGCGAGCAGCAGCCGGTGTTGCGGGTCCTGCGGCGGCTCGGGCGGGGCCTCGCTGAAGCGGGGGCGGTGTCCCAGCAGCCTTGCGCCGAGGTCGAGGGCGACGCCGCCGATCATCCCGCGGGCCTCGCGCACCTCGATCACGCGGCCGGCGCTGATCAGCATCCGGCCGTCGAGGTGCTCGATGACCAGTTCCGGGGCGCCGTCGGCGGTGGGCAGCACGACCCGGGCGTCGGACAGCTCGATGCGCTCGATCCGCACGATGCCGCGCAGCATCTTGGTGCGGTCGAGCCCCACGACGATCTGCTCAAGGTGGGCGGTCGGGACCTCGGGGCGCTCGGGCGAGAACACCTGCACGTCGCGCGCGATCACGCCGCGGATCGGCGAGTAGCGCAGGCTGCCGATGCGGGCGATCGTGCCCTGCTTGGCCATCTCGCGCTCGATCGCGCGGCGCCACTGGTCGGGCAGGCCGGTGTGGTTGGCCCACACGAGCACCGCCGGGGCGGCCGCGACGGCCAGCAACGCGAGCGCCAGCGCGGCGGTGCGAAGGTTGTGCAGGATGCGCAGGCGGCGGGACACGGCGGCGGCGGCTGGCCGCAGGCAGGGTAGCCGCCACCGGGCGGAATGCAATCCGCCGGCGCGGCGCCACGCGCGCGCCTGAATAATAGGGCACTCCTTTGGTGCATGCTCCTCTGGTGCATGCCGACCTCTTTGAGATGAAGCGCGGCTTTCGCGCAGCTGGTTTCGTCGGAACCTCCCCGGCAGACGAGGCGGGCGGGCGCGGGGGGAGGCGCTGCGGATGGCGGCGGGGTGGCCACGGCGGGGTTCATCGTCCACCTCCGTCCCGGAACAAGCGGATCACCCGCGGGGCGATCAACGAGTTCCAGTGGGCGTGGATGTCATTGTGCCCGGCATCCACCGCCACCAACTCGAAGTCCGGGTCGAGCGCGGCGAGCTGCTCGGCGTCGGAGAACGGGATGATCGAGTCCCGCGTGCCGTGGAAGATCAGCACCGGCCCCCGGTAGCGCGATAGCGCGGCGGCGTTGTCGAACGGGCTGCGCAGCAGGAACGGCGGGGCCAGGTGCCGCCATGCCATCGGCTTGAGGCTGCGGAAGGGCGCGATCAGCGCCATGGCAGCCAGTTCCCGGCGCCGGGTCAGATCGCAGATCGCCGCCGCCCCCACCGAAGAACCCAGCCCGACGACGCGCGGTGTGCCGCCCGACACCTGCCGCACTGCGAAGTCATGGGCGGCATCGAGCACCCGGGCGATGCTCGCCTGCGAGGGCGAACCCGGGGCCCTGCCGTAGCCGGGGTATTCCACCACCACGGCACCGACCCCGGCCGCGGCCAGTTGCCCGCCGACGTCGAACCAACCCTGCGCCAACTCGGCGTTGCCGTGGGCGATCAGCGCCACCGTGGTTGCCCCGCCCCGCGGCGGAAACCACCACGCGGGAACCAGCCCGTCCGGGGTCGACAAGGCGACCTCCCCGGCGGCCGGGTAGTCAGGCCGGGCCTCCGGGTTTCCGATGACATACCCCCGCGGGAACAGCAGACGGTGCTGGGTCACGAACAGCAACGCGAGCCAGCCGAGGTAGGCGAAGAACGGAAGCAGGAGGGTCATCTTGTGCCGCCCGAGCCAGGCCTTGCCTCCGTTGTTCGCGGCCATCACCTGCTGCGCAATCCGGCCGGCCTCGCCTCCATGGGAGATTCAAGAAGCCGCTCGGGAGATTGGTGGGTGTCCATGATCAGACCGGATTCCGTGGGTGCCCTTCAGGCTTCCTTGAAGCTGCCGGTGTCCTTGAAGCTGCTCGAAGCGGGCGGCCGCGGGCGGGATGGGGCGGGCGGCGGGTTACCATGCGACGCGGGTGATGTCCTTGACGTGGTCGAAGTGGGCGTCGCGGGAAGCGACGGGGAGGTGGTGTTGGCGGGCGAGGGCGGCGATCCAGAGGTCGTTGGTGGGGATCGGGGTGCCGGACTGGCGCAGGGCCAGACGGATCTCCGCGCAATGCCGGGCGGTGTCGGAATCGATGCCGAGGATGGTGGTGGCGCCGAGGGCTTCCTCCATCCAGCGGGTCAGCGGGTCGCGGAGGTGGGACTGGAGGACGCCGTAGCGGAATTCCACGATCGCGGGAACCGGCACGAACAAGGTGCGGGCCGTGGCGAGGAGCGCGGCCGCGGCCGGCTCCCCGGTCCACCATGCCGAGAGGGCTTTGGTGTCGAGGATCATGCCCAGTCTTCCCGCTCGATCTGCCCGAACTCGGCCTCAACCAAGCGGTCGATGCGTTCCACTTCGGCACGCATCTCCGGGTCGCGCGCCATGCAGCCGGTGAACCTCGTCCACGGCGGCGGCCCCCCACCACCCGAAGCAGCGGCAAGCTTCTCGCGCAGCGCCTCGGCGACGAATTGCTTCATCAGCATGCCCCGCAAAGCCGCCGTGGCCTTGACCTCGCGAAACAAATCGTCAGGCAGTTCCAAGGTCGTCTTCATAAAAATATTTTCCCATATTTGCGGGACTGATCAAGCCCAAGTTGACGCGATTTGCGGGCGCCCCCCCATCCGCTCATCCGCCCCACCCACCCACACCACCCTGTTCAATGACCCCCCACCAAGCATCGGTGGCCTGTCCCCGCCAGGCATGGGTGACCCCGCCGAGCATCGGTGGCCTGTCCCCGCCGAGCATGACCTGTCCCTGCCGAGCATGACCTGTCCCTGCCGAGCATGACCTGTCCCTGCCGAGCATGACCTGTCCCTGCCGAGCATGACCTGTCCCTGCCGAGCACCCCACCAAGCATCGGTGGCCTGTCCCCGCCAGGCATGGGTGACCCCGCCGAGCATCGGTGGCCTGTCCCCGCCGAGCATGACCTGTCCCTGCCGAGCACCCGCCGAGCACGCCGAGCGTGGAGTTGCTGTCCCCGCCAAGCGTGGCTGACCTGTCCCCGCCAAGCCCCGCAGAGTGGCGGGGCGGCAATTGCCCCGTCCGATGGGGGCTTGGTGCGCGTGCCCCCTTGACTGGCGCGAAGCGGGGCGCGCAGGATGGAGGCACGCCATGGAGAACCAACCCGCTCGCAGCGTTCCTCGCCGCCGTTTCCTCGGCACCGTCTCGGCTGGCGCCGCGTTCTCGATCCTCCCCCGCCACGTGCTCGGCGGCCCGGGGCGCACGCCGCCCAGCGAGACGGTCCACATCGCGGTGATCGGCGTGGGCGGGCAGGGGATGAACGACCTGCGCGGTCTGTTGGGCCAGCGGGACGCGCGGGTGGTGGCGGTGGCCGACCCGGCGGTGGAGAGCGACTACAGCCGGTTTTACTACCGCAGCCCGGGCGGGCGGGGGCCGGCGCTTGCGGCGGTGGCGGCGGAGGACGCGCGGCGCGGGGGCGGCAAGGGTGCGCCCCGGTGTGCCGGCTACGTTGATTTCCGGGAGATGCTGGAGCGGGAGCGGGGGATCGACGCGGTGCTGGTGGCGACGCCCGACCACGTCCACGCGGTGGCCACGATGGCCGCGATCCGGCGCGGCAAGCACGTGTTCTGCGAGAAGCCGCTGACCCACAGCATCCACGAGGTGCGGGTGCTGCGGGAGGCGGCGGCCGGGGCGGGGATCGTCTCGCAGATGGGCAACCAGGGGCACTGCGGCGAAGGGTTTGCGCTGGCGGTGGAGTGGGTGCGTGCCGGGGCGGTCGGCGAGGTCGGGGAGGTGGTGTGCTGGAGCGGCGGGAGCGGCCGCTCGCGGGGCGCTCCGGAGCGGCCGGCCGGGCCGGTGCCGGTGCCCGCCACGATGGAGGACTGGGACCTGTGGATCGGCCCGGCGCCGTATCGCGACTACCATCCGGACTATGCGCCGTTCAAGTGGCGCCGCTGGTGGGACTTCGGCAACGGCGGCCTCGGCGACATGGGCTGCCACAACCTCGACCAGGCGTTTGCCGCGCTCGACCTCGAGCACCCGGCGCGCATCGAGGCGGAGGGCACCTGGCACAGCAAGGAAGCGGCGCCCGACGGCTGCAAGGTCACCTGGCATTGCCCGGCCAAGGGCGGGCGCGGGCCGGTCAAGGTCACCTGGTTCGGCGGGGTGCGGGGGCACGAGGCGCGCCCCCCGGAGCTGGACGAGGGCAGCAAGCTGGACGCCAACGGCCTGCTGATCCGCGGCTCCCGGGGCGTCATCCTGTGCCCGGGCTGGGCGGGCGCGCCGCGGCTGCTTCCGGCCGCCGCGATGGAGGCTTTCGAGCGCCCGCCGGCGACGCTGCCGCGGGTCAAGGGCGGCCACCTCCGCGACTGGCTCGACGCGATCAAGGCCGGCCGCAAGTCGCTCGCCGACTTCGACTACTCGGCGCGCCTGACCGAGTTCGTGCTCCTCGGGTGCCTGGCGCAGCGCGTCGGCAAGCCGCTCGCGTGGGACGGGCCGTCGATGCGGGTCACCGACGTCCCGGAAGCGAACCGCTTCGTTCGCCCCGAGTACCGCAAGGGCTGGTCGCTGTAGCCCCGCGGGCGCCGACGTTGCATGAGGCGAAACCACGGGGCGAAACCATGACTTGCCGAAAGGCCGCCAGCGTGCAACAACTCCGGGCGACTGCGCCCTCGCCCGGCGGCAGCGGGCGTGCTGCGGCCAGTTTCGCCCGCTTCGAAGAAGCCCGTCAATGAGACCCAGACAGGTGTCACGCAATGTCCTGATCGGAGTTGTGGGTTGCCTCGCCCTGCTGGCGATGGCGACGATCACGATCCGCCGCGGGGATGATGGCCGGCCCGCCCCGTCACCCGCGCCGGCCGCAGTGCGGAAACAGGTCCCGGCGGGCACCCCTGCCGGCGCCCCGGCGGGCGCGGCGCTGCCGGGCGAGGTGGTTTTGCGGCCGTTGCCGGTCGCGCATGCGAGCGCCAGCCACGAGTGGACCGCGGGCGATGCCGGGGATCCCGCGGTCATCGAGCGCATCGCCCACAACGTCGATGAAGCCCTGAGGATGCTCGGGGAAAACGAGCGCATCCACCGCCGCCAGCTCGTCTATCGAAACGAAACCGCCGCCACGGTGGTGCAGCGGGCCGGGGCGGCCGGCGAACCGGTCCGCCAACTCACCCTGCCCGGCCTCGACGGCCAGGAGTTCGAGTTCGAGGTCCAGCGCGCGGAACTCGCGCCCTCCGGCCAGGCGGGGACGTTCACCGGCCGGCTGGCGGGCAAGCCGAACTCGATGGTGACGCTCGCGTTCAAGGGCGGCCGCGAGGCGTTCTCGGTGAACTCGCCGGACGACGGCCTCTACCTGCAGGCCGATCCCCGCGAGCCCGGGGAGGTCATCGTCAAGAGCATCGACCCGGAGACCTACATCGAAGGCCAGTGCGGGACGCCCGGCTGCAACCACTGACCCGCGCGCCGCGATGAGACTCCTTGCCACCCACCTGCTCGCGCTCGCACTGGCTCATGCCGCGTTCGCCGCCGCCGAGGCGGACCTGCTGGTCGCCTACGACAACAGCTACGCCGACAGCGTGGGCGGCGACGCCAATGCCGAGGTCATCTGCGCCAACGCCGTCGCCGCCTCCAACTGGATCAACGACAACAGCGGCACCGGCGCCCGCATGCGCATCGCGGGCTACCACAAGACATGGTGGCAGGCCGGCCGCTCCACCCTCGGTGGCTACGTCGGCTGGCTGTGGAACTACGGCGACGGCTACCTCGACGACGTGACCGCCGCCGCCGATGCCATCGGGGCCGACCTGGTCGCCTATATCTGCGAACCCGCGGCCGGGGAGGGCGCCGCGGCGGTCGCCCACCAGCCGGGGCGCTACGCCGCCTACGGGCCGGGCAACTTCTGGAACAACGTCGTCGCCCACGAAACCGGCGGCCACAACTACGGCTGCGACCACCGCGGCGGGCGCGAGAACCCGAAGACGATCATGCTGCACAACTACTGCGGCGGCGGGTCCAGGGAATACTACTCCAACCCCAACATCTGGCTCGACGGCGCCCGGCTGCTGGGCGAGGGGAGCTGCCTGGGCGCCGCCGTCGCCGGCGGCGACAACGCCTACCTGATCAGCACCACCGCCCAGGGGGTGGCCGACCGCAACGAGCGCGTGGCCCGCGGATCCGACATCGGCGCCACCCGGTATCGCTGGCAGTTCAACCGGCCCGCGGGCGCGGCCCCGGCCGGCACGGTGATCGGCGGCACCGGCGGCGACGCCGTGGTGCGCGGCAACGGCGCGGCGTTCACCGGCACCGCGCTGCGCCTGCCGGGCGGCACCACCGGCAACACCGCCGGCAGTTCGATCGCGGCCTACATCGACCTGCCTAACGGAATCTTTTCCGCGATGCCGAACTTCACCATCGAGGTCTGGGCCGCGCCGCTCGCCGCGCGGAACTGGATGCGCGTCATCGACATCGGCCGCACCACCGAGGCCGGCGACGGCAGCGGCGCGGACGGCGAGTACATCACCACACCCGCCAGCCCGGCGCCCGGGGCGACGAGTTCCCGGGACAACCTCGTGCTGAGCGCCTGCATCGGCACCGACCTCAACTGGCAGCGCCTCGAGGGCAAGCTCGGCGGGGCGAACGTGGTGACCGCCGACTCCAACCTCGCGACCACCGCGGGCGAGCTGCACCACTACGCGATCACCTTCACCGACACCGCGGGCGGCGGCACCGTCAAGTGGTATCGCGACGGGGCGCTGGTCAAGACCCTGGACACCGCCTTCCACTCCGCCGACCTGGACGACGTCAACAACTGGCTCGGCCGCTCGCTGTGGAGCGGCGACGACATGTCCAACATCGACTACCACGACGTCCGCATCCAGGACATCGCGCTCGCCGCCGGCAACGTGGCCGCCAACCGCCTGATCGGCCCCAACGACGCCAAGGCCACGCTCTGGGCCAACGACGGCTGGGGCAACTCCGGCTTCATCAGCGGCGCCTGGGAGTTCGGCAGCGTGCCGAGCCCCGCGCGCGACTACGAGACCGGCGCCATGCGGCTGCTCGCGCCGTGGGCCACCACCGACAGCACCTTCCCGGGGCGCTCGCTGACGATCACCGGCGGCAGCCTCTATCTGGCCGGCAAGGACCCGAACACCGTCACCATCCACGACCTGCGCCTCAATCGCGGCACGATCCTCTCGCTCGGCGACGGCGGCAGCACGCAGACGCTGGCCGGGCAGATCCACGTGACCAACTTCACCGACAACCACGTCCGCGGCGCGTGGGGGCCGCTGGTGATCGCCGCGGACATCACCGGCGGAGTGGGCGGCGGGGGCATGCTCTACATCGAGGACCCGGTGACCCTGGCCGGCAACAACACCGGCTACCTGGGCGCGACGATCATCGGCGACGGGCGGTTCAGCACCGTCAGGATCAGCAGCGAAGCCAACCTCGGCGGCAATCCCACCTACTATGGGGGCGCCTGGCTCCAGCTCAACCGCGGCATCCTCGAGACCACCCAGACGATGACCATCGACGACCCGAACCGCGGGGTGCTCATCGGGCCGAGCGGCGGCATCTTCCGGCCGGCGGCCGGGACCACCCTGACAATCGCCACGCCGGTCAACAGCCCGGCCGCGGGCAACACCCGGCAGACCGCGCCGATGGACAGCAACCCCATCCTGGGCATCTTCTTCAAGGAGGGCGCGGGCACGCTGGTGCTGACCAGCCCCAACAACTCGCACAACGCCGAGATGCAGGTCCAGCAAGGGGAACTCAGGCTCGATGGCAGCGGGCGCCTCAACAACGGCGACCACTGGATGCCGGTCACCGTCAACGGCACGCTGAAGTACAACAGCGCGCTCGACCAGACCCTGCGCGGCGCGATCTCCGGCACCGGGGCGATCGTCAAGGGCAACACCGGCACGCTCCACGTGAACGGCTCCAACACCTTCAGCGGCAGCGTCACCGTCAACGGCGGCACGCTCTACGCCAACCCCGGCAACGCCGCCACCAACCGCGCGTTCAGCTTCGTGAGCGGCATCACGGTGAACAACGGCGCCACGCTGAAGGCCGGCGCCAACGGGCTGTTCGGCTGGGATGGCACGCAGGCCAGGCCGGTCACCGTCAACGCCGGCGGCACGCTCACGATCGACGCCGCCGGCACCGACGTCAACGTCGGCACCGTCACGCTCAACGGCGGCACGCTCGCCGGCGGCCCCGGCCCGGAGTGGGGGTCATGGAACTTCGGCCGCGCAGCCAGCGTGAATCCGGGATCCGGCAGGCTGGTGGTCACCGCCGACTCCACCGTCACCGCGACCAACGTGATCTTCCACGATGGCGCCTGCATCAACGTCGCCGGCGGCAGGACGCTCACCATCACCGGCACGCTAACAGACGGCACCTCCGAGGGCGCCTGCTCGCTGGTCAAGAGCACCGGCACCGGCACGCTGGTGCTGGCCGGCGCGAACGCGTTCACCGGCCCCACCGCGGTCAACGCCGGCAAGCTGGTCGTCAACGGCTCGCTGGCTGCCGGCAGCACGGTCACCGTGGCCGGCGCGGCCACCCTCGGCGGCACCGGCACGCTCGGCGGCCCGACCACGATCCACGGCACCCACGGCCCGGGCGCCGGCGCGGGCACCCAGCGCTTCGGCGGCACGCTCGGCTACGGGGCGACCGCCCGCCTGCAGTGGGAACTGGCATCCAACAGCACCGCGGCCGGCGCCGGCGACCGGGTGACGGCATCCGGGGCGGTCACGATCGCCGGCGGGGCGAAGGTCGACGTCGTGCTCAACGCCCCCGGCAGCGGGGTCGCCCTCGACGGCGCCTTCTGGACCCAGCCGCGCTCGTGGACCATCCTCACCGGCGCCAGCGTCGCGGGCGCCTTCACGCTCGGCACCGTGACCGCCGATCCCGCCGGGCGCCAACTGGCCGACCACGGCACGCTCGCGCTCCAACAGGCCGCCACGTCGGTGACCCTCGTCTTCACCCCCTGGACCGCCTCCGAGCTCTGGCGCCTGGCGAACTTCGGCACCACATCGGCTTCCGGCAACGCCGCCGACGCCGCCGACCCGGACCGCGACGGCCTGCCTAACATGTTAGAGTATGCCCTCGGTTGCGGCCCGAACGCCCCCTCGGCGTCCAGCGCGCCACGGTGCTCGACCGGCGGCGGCCGGCTGCGGATCACGTTCACCCGCAACACCGCCGCCACGGACATCGCGCTCTCGGTGGTGGCGGCGGACGACGTCGCCGGCCCCTGGGCCGAGATCGCCCGCAGCACCAACGGCGCGGCCTTCACCGCCACCGTGCCGGGGGCCGAGGTCAACGAGTCCGGCAGCGGCGGGCTCAGGGACGTCGAGGCAATCGACATCTTCCTCACCACCGACCCGGCCCACCCGCGCCGCTTCATGCGGGTGGTGGTGCAGCGCTGAGAGCCTGTCTGAAAAATGACGCCGGTCGTGCTGCGAAGGACTTTTCCCGCAGGCACGGCGCGCCGAAGGAGTGGATTGATATCCTCGACTGAGGCGCAACAAAGCCTGCGGGGAAAGGACTCGCAGCCCGCAGGGCCGACCGCCCACTCTGGTCGGCGGAGCCGCTGAATGATCCGCCAACTTCCCGGTCGGCACGGCTGGCAGCATTTTTCAGACAGGCTCTGAGACCCGTGGCCGCGCCCCAGCGGCGTGCGTGCGGGCGCGCTGCCGCCAGGCGGGGGGCGCCGCCCCACTTCCGGGCCGGCTTACGGGTGGCCTGACGGGCTGACGGGCAGGCCGCAGTCGCGCAGATAGGCCTTCAGCGCCGGGATCGAGATCACGCCGAAGTGGAACACCGAGGCGGCCAGCAGCACCGTGGCGCCGGCCTCCGCGGCCGCGCGGAAATGCTCGATCGTGCCCGCGCCGCCGGAGGCCACGACATCGGCCGCGGTGGCAGCGGCGACCATCCGGATCAGCGGCAGGTCGAAGCCGGTGCGCGCGCCGTCGGTCGCCTTGCTGGTCGGCAGGATACAGCGGACGCCGTGGCCGGCGGCCCGTTTCGCCCACTCCAGGGCGTCGGCGCCGGTGGCGGTGCGGCCGCCGTCGATGAACACCTCGTAGCCCGAGGGCAGGGCGGGGTTGCGGTCGACGTCGATGGCGACGGTCACGTGGTCGGCGCCGAATGCGCGGAGCAGTTCGGGGATCAGTTCGGGGCGGCGGAACGCGGCGCTGCTGGTCGAGACCTTGGTGGCGCCGGCGGCGATGACGGCGTGGGCCGAGGCCACGTCGCGGATCCCGCCGCCGACGGTGAACGGGATCGTCACCTCGGCGGCGACGCGCCGGACGACCTCGAGCAGGGTGGCACGGCCCTCGACGGTGGCGGTGATGTCGAGCAGCGCCAGTTCGTCGGCGCCGGCAGCGCAATAGGCCCGGGCGCAGGCCACCGGGTCGCCGGCGTCCTTGATCTCCACGAAATGCACGCCCTTGACCACCCGCCCGGCCTGCATGTCGAGGCACGGCATGATGCGCAGCGGGCGTTGCGCCGGGGCGGGCTCAGACATACTCCACGGTGGCAGGGGGCTTGGGGGTCAGGTCGTAGAGGCAGCGGTTGACCCCGGGGATGGCGGTGATCCGGCGGCTCAGGCGGCGGAGCGTCGGCCACGGCAGCTCGCGCACCGTCGCCTTGCGGGCGTCGGTGCTGTCGATGCAGCGGACCACGATGATCTGGCCGAACTCGCGCTGGCCGTCGCGGATGCCGGTGGCGCAGTCGTTGAGCAGCACGGCGAGGTACTGGAACGCGCCGGTGGTTCCCAGCTCCTTCTCGACGATCGCGGTGGCCTGGCGCACGGTGTCCAGCCTGGCGGCGGTCACCTCGCCGACGATGCGCGTGGCCAGCGCCGGGCCGGGGAACGGGATGCGGCCGGTGATGCCCGCGGGCAGCCCGAGCAGGGCGCCCACGCGGCGCACGCCGTCCTTGCGCAGCGTGGCCAGCGGCTCGAGCACGCGGTAGCCGTAGGCGCGCTGCGGGTCGATCCCGAGCTGGGCCAGGATGTTGTGCTGGCGCTTGATGCCGGCCACCGTCTCCTCGATGTCGGTGAGGATCGTGCCGTGGAGCAGGAAGGTCGCCCGGGTGCGCCGGACCGCCTTGCCGAACACGTCCCGATAGAAGGTGTCGGTGATCGCCTGGCGCTTCGCCTCCGGGTCGGTCAGGCCCTTGAGCGCGCGCAGGAACTGCCGGCGGGCGTCGATCAGTTCGACCGGGATGCCCAGCCTGGCGAAGGTGGCGACCACCTGCTGCGGCTCGCCCTCGCGCATCAGCCCGTTGTCGACGAAGATCGTGCGGAGCCGGGGGCCCAGCGCCTGGTGCGCCAGCACGGTGACCACCGAGCTGTCGACCCCGCCGCTGAGCGCGTTGATCGCGATTCCGTTGCCGACGTCGCGGCGGAGCGCCCCGACCTGTGAGGTGATGAATGCCCGGTGGTTCATGGGTTTGCGGTTCGAAAAAACCCGCCGGACTCGGGTCCGGCGGGTTGGAGCAGACAGGGTGCCACTGCGGCCGGCTCAGTATTTCTGGCTGCGGCTGTGGCGGAAGTAGGTTTCGAAGCCGAGTTCGGGCGGGAACTCGGACAGGCCGTCGTGCGGGTTCATCTCGATCCGGTGGTCCTCGCCGCAGCGCTGATAGGGCGGGCGGAAGGTGCCGCGGTAGGTCGGCGCGCCGAAGGTGAACAGCTCGTAGAAGCCGTAGCCGAGGCGCTGGAACGCGCGGCGGGTGCCGTCGGTCACGCCGTAGGACCAGCCGGCCTTGCGGCCGTAGTCCTCGGACTTGCGGACCATCTGCTCGGGCACCTCGATGAAGCCGTAGAGGATGTTGCTGATGGCGCGGCCGAGCTTGCGGGTCGGGGTGTAGGTGGACGCGGGCGGGGCCTGGATGTCGGCGGCGACCGAACCGGCGATCACCAACAGGGCGGACGCAGTGGCAAGAACTCGTTTCATGCTGGCCGGGAAACTAGGAACCGCCGGCCGCCTTGGCAACGGCAAAGTGGGAAAAATGGGTTCTTCGACAGGATTGCTGGGGATGGGCGTGGGTGATTGGCGGCGGTTGCCCATTGACCGCAGAGGGCGCGGAGGACCGCAGAGAGCGCAGAGCTTGGAACGGAATGCCAGGTCCGGAATGGCGGAATCCACGGCCGCGTTCGGCATCTCCGGCGGTTTCCACCCAATCTTTTGTCTTCCTCTGCGCTCTCAGGGCCCTCTGCTCCCTCTGCGGTTGTCTGGCGTGTGCCGCGCCCTCTCCAGCGAAACTGACGAAGAGCCGAAAAATGGCGGCCGGCGTTCACGCCGGGGGGTGGAGGATCCGGCCGCAGTTCTCGCACTGGACGAGTTCCTGGCCGGCCTGCACCCGGATCAGGGTGGCGGCGACCAGCTTCATGTGGCAGCCGTTGCACTGGCCGGCCTCGGTGACGGCGGCCAGCGCGCTGCCGCCCTTGCTCTTGAGCAGGCGCTCGTAGAGCGGCAGGGCGCTCTCGGGCACGGCGGCGGCGAGCTGGGTGCGCTCGGCGCGCAGCCTGGCGCCCTCGTGCTCGAGGCCGGCCCGGCGCTGCGCCAAGGCGGCCAGTTCCTCGTCGACCAGCGCCCGGGTGGTGGCCAGCGCCCTGCGCGCCTCGTCGAGCCCGGCCCGCAGGGCGTCGAGCTGCTCCATCAGCTCGAGTTCCCTGGTTTCCAGGGCGTCGACTTCGGCGGCGTAGCGGGCGACCTCATGGCCGAGCGCCTGGTATTCCTCGTTCTTGCGGGTTTCGAACTGCTGCTTGCGCAGGCGCTCGATGGAGGTGCGGCGGGTGGCGGCGTCCAGCTCCACCTTCTGGATGGCCACTTCGCACTCGCGCAGCGCGGCGGTCGCCGCGTCCACCCTGGACTGGTCGTCCTCGAGCCGGGAACGGGCGCGGGTTTCCTCGCGCGGGATCCGTTCCAGCTCCTGTTGGAGGTCCCACAGCCTCCGGTCGCGGCCCTGGAGGACCAGCAGGGCTTCGATCTCAGGCAGCATGTGGTTGTGGTAGCTGCCCGGCGGCCGGGCGGCAAGCGCCGGATGCGCGGGGTGGTCCGAACGCGGGGTTGCAATCCGGGCGGGTTGCGGTGAATGCTCCCTTGTCACGCGACCGCGATGCCGGATTCCGACCCCAACCTGCTGCACATCCGTTGCCCGCGCTGCGGGCAGCGGTTCAAGGTATCGCCCGACCTGCGCGACAAGATGGTCGAGTGCGGCGCCTGCGAGAACCGTTTCCGGGTCACCGACGAGGTCACGCTGCGGACCAAGAAGTTCTACCCGGGCGAGACCAAGCGCAGTGCCCACCTCGAGCGGTTCTCGCGCGCGCCCCTGAACCCCGGCGGGCCGGTGACCTTCGCGACCGTGGAATACTCGCCCGACGTCTCGGCCGACGTGTTCGAGCCGCCGGCGTTCCAGCGGGTGATCGCCGGGCTGTTCGGGGTGGGGATGATGGTGCTCACCGCGCTGGCGTTCATCCTCTCGGCCGGTGGCGGCGGGCCCCTGGGCCCCATCTCGCACGAGCGGCGGATCGTGCTGGCGCTGTTCGTGGCGGTGATCGGCGGCGGGTTCATCGTCTACGCGAACAAGCGCGCCCGCGCCAAGGCGGCGCTCGCCGCGCTCGGGCTGGCGGCGTTGCTGGTGGCGCTGGCGTTCATCTTTCCCGGGCCGGAGCAGGGCGCGGTGCCCGGCGATCCGGCAGCCGCGGACGCCGGCGGCGGGGAACCGGCGGCTGGCGCGGCGGCTGGCGCCGGCGGCGGGGAGGCGGCCAAGCCGGACGACCCGTTCGAGGCGATCAAGGAGGAGATCCGCTACGGGCCGGTCGCGAACGCGATCGCGGAAGCTGGCGGGGACGCCGAGCGGGTGACCGCGGTGTGGCTGCGCGGGATGAGCGAGGGCAACAAGTACTCGGTGCAGGAGTTCCTGCTGCGCGTCAGCGGGGCCGACCGCAGCAGCCACATCTACCCGCGCGGCGACCGGGAGTTCCTGCTGGTGCTCACCAGCGTCGAGCAGGAGATCGAGGCCACCTCCCAGGCGTGCCGGCGGATCGGCCGGATCGAGAAGCTGATCCGGCCGCTCCGGGTGATCGAGGTCCACGTGGACAGCGACCGCTTCGACGAGGTGCCGCTCGAGCGCTTGGGAGACACGGCCAGCGACGCGTTCTACGCCCTCAACCTCAAGGAACTCGAGAGCATCGACCTGCGCCGGGTCGAGCGCGCGGTCGACCGCCTGACGGCGGCCAAGCCGGTCCAGTTCCGCCGCGACGTCGTGCGCCAGATGATCGAGCTGCTCAAGGAGTCGCCGGCCGGCCTGCTCGGCAAGCTCGGCCGGGCGCTCGAACGCTGGTCGGAGCCCGGCGAGGGCGCCGAACCGGCGGTGCTCGCCGTCGCCCAGCGGCTGCACGCGGCCGGCTCGGACGTCGACGAGGGCCTGATCGCGTTCCTGGTCGTCCGCAAGGTCGATGCGGTGCAGCCGGTCCTCCACGAGGCATGGCAGGCAAACCCCGACAACTGGGAGCCGCTCTACACCCGCCTCGGCCAGGCCGCCGAACAGCCGATGCTCGACGCGCTGCGCAGCAAGCGCGTCGGCGCCCGCGAGTCCGCCGTCCGCATCCTCGGCCAGGTCGCCAGCCCCGCCGCCATCCCCGCCCTCGAGGCGTTCGGCGACACCAAGGACCGCGAACTGCAGGTGCTCGTCACCCGCGCCATCGAGCAGATCCGCAACCGGGCCGGCGCCGGCACCGCACCCGGCGGGTCCCCCGGTTGAGCCCAGGCCCGCCCCATTCCTGCCCCATTCCTGGTTGCAATCCACCGCCCGCGGCGCTACCGACTCGCCGCGCCCGCCGCACCACAGCCCCGTAGTGTAATTGGCAACACACCGGATTTTGGTTCCGTATTTCCAGGTTCGAGTCCTGGCGGGGCTGCCAGGGGCGCCGCACTGCGGAGCAGGTCCGTGACGCTCGCTGGCCAGCGGCAGGACCGCACCGACCGGATTGACCCGATTGAGGGGAGGGAGGGGCGGGGGAGTGGATGAGGTGCAGCGGTCTGGACACGCGGGGGCGGTTGCCGTATCCGCTTGGGAGGGGCAGGTCCCCGTTTGCCGGAGGCGAACCATGCATCCTGATCATCTTGTCTGCGGGCGCACGGCCATGGCGTGCGCGGGGTTGGCGGCGGCGTGGGCAATGGCGGCGGGAGCTGCGGCGGGGGCAGACGCCCCATTCCTCGACGCCGCGCCGTTCGCACGCGTGTGCAGCTGGGACCCGCAGCGTGGCGACGGCGTGCGCGCCGGCCGACTGCAGGAGATCGCGGCCGGGGACCTGGCGCTGGAGACCGAGTTGGCGGCCGACGAGCACGGCAACCACCGGCTCGAGCCAGCGGCCGGCGGCGAGGCGTGCATCGGGCTGGAGTGGGTCGAGGCAAGGCCGCTCGGCAGCCTGCGCATCGAGTTCGAGGCGGCGCCGCCCGGCCCGCCGCGGGTCCAGTTCTGGCAGGGCGAGACGCTCTGGCAGGGCGCCTGGACCGCCATCGACGGCCGGCTGGACGGCGGCGGCACGGCGTGGGCCTTCACCCCGGCCACGCCCGGCGGGCTCTGCCGGAAGGTGCGCTGGATCGTTCCCGCCGGCGACCGGCCGGTGGTGGTCAGGCAGCTGAACGCATGGACCGTCTCGACCCTCGCCGCCGCGGACCTGCTGATCCAAAGCGACCCGCCGCGGCCCGGGCAGGTCGCCGCGCTCGAGGCCCACAACGGCCAGCTCGCCGGACAGTCTGTTAGATCACGAGCGTGGGACATGGGGGCGCCGCTCGAGCTGGCCGTCCGGCACGTTGCGGTGGAGGCCGCGCGGCAGGCGCCGGGCGACCGGACGACGCTCCGTTTCCGGCTGCCCGGGGGCGGGTTTGCGGTGGCGGTCGACGACGTGTTGGAGCGCGGTCCGGTCTATCTGCCGCACGCGGGGCTGTTCGTCAGCCGCGCGCCGGCGCCGAAGGGGTTGGATGAGTACAAGAAGGAGATCGCGGGCCGGGCGACCGTGCTCGAGCGGGTGCGCAAGCTGCCCGACCAGACCCGCGAGCGGGCGATGCGGGTCACCCACTGCGACCCGCGGCTGGATGCCGGCCCGATGATGCTCTCGCTGGCCGCCGACAACGCCAAGTTCGTGGCCGGGGCCGACGGCACGATCCACTGTTTCCGCAACTTCGACGAGGACGCCAAGGGCCTCGCTCCCGACTGCGTCCTCACCCCGCGCTTCGGCGAGCGATGGGTCATCTGCCGGTCGCAGGCATGGGGCATGCTCGGCCTGAACGTGGCGGCCCACGACGACCCCGCCCGCGCCCTGCCCCTGCGCATCGGGGACAAGCATTATGCCAACGGGCTCGGGCACCACGCCGCGGGAGAGATCTCGATCGCCGTGCCCGACGGCCAGGCCCGCTTCGAGGCCGAGGTCGGCCTGCAGTGGCAGGGCGGCGGCACCCCGGGCAGCGTGGTGTTCGAAGTGCTGGTGGACGACCACAAGCAGTTCGACAGCGGCGTGATGCGCGAGGACGACCCGCCCATGCCGGTCAGCGTGCCGCTGGCCGGCGCCCGCGTGCTCACGCTCAGGCTAACGGATGCGGGCGACGGGGTGGAGTGCGACGCCGGCAACTGGTGCGACGCCCGGCTGCTGCCCGCCGACCCCGCGGCGCCCCCGCTCCGGCTGACCGACCTGTGCGCGCCCGCGCCGGCCTGCGAGCGCAAGCTGGCGGGCGGTTGGCTGCCGGCCCCGGAAACGACGGTCCGCACCGGGGGCGTGGTCTACCGCCAGCGGACGTGGGTCGTGCCGCTCGCCGCCGAAAACCTCGCAAGCGCACCGCTGTGGCTCAACCCCAAGCCGCTGTGCGTGGTCGAAGTGACGATGACCAACCCGGGAACCGAGCCGGCCGATGCGGCGGCGTCGTTCATGCTGGCCACCGCCGGCGGGAACGCCGCGCCCCCCGCCGTCGGCGCGGCCACGGCCGGGCGGACGACGGTCGTCGCCGACGGAGCGCTGGTCGGGGTGTTTGACCACAGCGGGTTCCCGGACGGGCGGGGCAGCGCCGGGCCCGGGTGGTTCACGGTGGCCGGCCGGCTGCCGGCCGGCGCCAGCGCCAGCTGCCAGGTCTATCTGCCGGCGTGGAGCGCCGCGCCCTCCGAGCACGCCGCACTAACAGACCCCGGCCGGCTGTTCGAGCGCTTCAAGGCCTACTGGGAGGCGATCATGGCGCCGGCGATGCGGGTCGAGCTGCCGGACGCCTGGCTGGCCGACGTCATCCGTGCCAACCAGGCCCACGTGCTGATGGCCGCCCGCAACGAGCGGCAGGGCGCGCTGGTGGCGCCGTGGGTTGCGGCCGACCGCTACCTGATTGCGATCGACAGCGAGGGCAACTCGCCGATCCGTGGGATGCAGTACTGGGGACACTTTGACTATGCCCGGCGGGCGTTCGACTACGCGTTCAGCCGCTACCGGCCCGAGGGGTTCATGACCACCGGCTACACGCTCATGGGCAACGGCTGGCACCTGTGGGCGCTCGGCGAGTACATGCGGCTGGCCGAGGACGACGGGTGGTTCGCGCCGGCGGCCGAGAAGCCGGCCGGGCTGTGCCGGTGGGTGATCGCCCAGCTCGCCAAGACGCGCCGGCTGGGGCCCGACGGGCAGCCGGCGCCCGGCTCCGGGCTGATGCCGCCGGGCGTCGAGGCCGACTGGAACGCCTACGCCTGCTACTTCTACTCCAACAGTTATTTCCGGGCCGGGCTGGAGGCGGCGGGGCAGGCCCTGAAGCGGGTCGGGCACCCCGACGCCGACGCGGTGCTGGCGGCCGCCGGGCAGCTGGGGAAGGACATCCTGCGCGAGTTCCGGCGGGTGCAGGCGGCGGCCCCGGTGGTGGCGCTGCAGGACGGCACGTGGGTGCCGTACTCCCCGGCGTCGGCCCACACCCCGGGGCCGATGGCCGATTTCTTCCCCGGGCAGGACGGCAACCGCAGCTGGGCCTACGACGTCGAGCTGGGGCCGCACCACATGGTGCCGCTGGGGGTGCTGGCGCCGGACGCCCCGGAGGTTGGCTGGATGATGGACCACATGGAGGACGTGCAGTTCCTGGCCGGCGGCTGGGGCGCCTATCCGGCCGAGCGCAGCCACGCCGAGTGGTTCGACCTGGGCGGCTTCGCCAAGGTGCAGCCGTACTACGGCCGCAACGCCGAGGTCTGCGCCCTGCGCGACGACGTCAAGCCGTTCGTCCGCAGCTACTTCAACACGCTGGCCTCGCTGGTCGACGGCACCTGCCTCTCGATCTACGAGCACTTCGCCAACTTCTGCTACAACAAGGCCCACGAGACCGGCTGCTTCCTGCACCAGTCGCGGACGATGCTGCTGACCGAGCGCGGCCGCGAACTCTGGCTGGCGCCGATGGTCACCGACAACTGGCTGCACGACGGGATGAGGATCGCCGTGGCCAACGCGCCGACGTGCTTCGGGCCGGCGGGCTATCAGATCGTCTCCGCGGTCGCGCACGGGCACATCGACGCGGTGATCGAGCCGCCGACGCGCTCAGCCCCCGCGGCGATCGTGCTCCGCCTGCGCCACCCGGATGGCAAGCCGATCCGCGCGGTGCAGGTCGACGGCCGGGCGCACGCCGACTTCGACAACACCCGGCAGGTGGTCCGCCTGGCCCCGGCCGGCGGCACGATCCGCGTGCGCGTGGACTACTGAGCGCCGGGCCCGGGGGCCGGACCATCCTGCTTGTCTCGGCCGCGGCGGGCTGCTAGTGGAAGGCCGGGCCGGCAAGGCGCCGCCCATGGCACGACGTGAGCAGGAAACGTGACAACGCGGACCGCGGGGGCGACGACCAGCCGGCGACCCGGGACCAGATCGAGTGCCTGCGGCAGCTCTCGAAGCTGAGCGAGGGGGAGCTGGACCGGCTCGGCCGGCGCGAGGCGGCGGAGCTGATCGACCGGTTGCGCGCCGAGCAGCGGGCGATGGAGGAGGCGCTGCTGGCGCCCGGGAGGCGCGCGGGCTGCATCAAGGGCCTGGTGATCCTGTTCCTGCTGGCGGCGATCTCCGGCATGCTGTGGGTGACCTTCCACAAGGAGGAGGCCGGCAGGCTCAGGCAACAGGCCGCGAAGATCATCGGGCAGTGGCTCGGCGACGAGGGCGCCGGGGAGGCCGGCGGGGCGCCGCCCGAGGCGCCGGCGCGCACGCCGCCACGCGTCGCGGCGCCCGCGGCCAAGGCGCCCGAGGCGACGGCCCCCGAAGCCACGGCGCCTGCCCGGGCGGTCGAGCCGCCGGCGGCGGCGGACTGGCCGCCGGCGCAGCTGCCGGCCCGCTACCGGACCACGCAGGCGGTCGAGCTGCTGGCCGCGGACGGCAGCGGGGTGAAGATCCCGGCGGGGCAGGTCCTGTACGTCGTGGAATCGACGCGGCCTAACGTGTGGAAGTTCCGCCACGGCGGCCGCGAGTTGATCGGCAGCGGCGGGCGGGTCGAGGGGAAGCTGGCCCGCGTGGCGCGGGAATAGCCCATGGAGGGAAACCCATGGCCAACAACCCGAACTTCCCCACCACCTCATGGACGCTGCTGAGCCAGGCCGTGCGCGGCGGCGAGGGGCCCGAGGCCGAGATGGCGATGGAGTACCTGTGCGCCCGCTACTGGTACCCGCTCTATGCCTTCGCCCGTTGGAAGGGGTTTCGCCACGAGGAGGCGCAGGACCAGACCCAGTCGTTCCTGGCCCGCCTCGTGCATCGCCGGCTGCTGGCCTCGGCGGATGCCTCGCGCGGGCGGCTGCGGACGTTTCTGCTGGCCGCCTTCCAACGGCACCTGACCAACGCATGGGAACATGACCGGGCGGCCCGGCGCGGGGGCAACGCGGAGACGCTTCCGTTGGAGATGGGGAGCGCGGAGCAGCGGTTTGCGCTCGAGATCGCGGACCCGGGCCGCACCCCGGAGGAGAACTTCGACAAGGCATGGGCCAATGCCGTGCTCGACGCCTGCCTGGCCGGGATGGAGGCGCGTTATGAGGAGCACGGGCGGGGCGGCGAGTTTGCGCAGCTCCGGCCGTTCCTGAGCCCGGCCGCGGTCGCCTCGGCCAACATCACCGACGCCGCCAGCCGGCTCGGACTCAACGAGGCCGCGATCCGCCAGCGGGTTTCCCGCATGCGCGCCGATTTCGCCCACTTCCTCAGGGAGCACGTCGGCGGGTCGCTTGCCGACCCGACGCCCGAGGCGATCGACGACGAGCTGCGGAGCCTCAAGCTGGCGCTCCAGCGGTAGCGAGCGGATGCCCCCGGAATCCACCATCGACGACAACCCGCACCGCCAGCCCCGGTCCGGCGGCTGGGGCGCCGCGCTCTTCGACCTCGCGCTGGACGCCGCGGGCGGCGAGCGGGCCGGGGACGCGATCGGCCCCTACACCCTGCGCGAGGTGTTGGGCGACGGCGGATTCGGGCGCGTGTGGCGCGCCGAGCAATCCGAGCCGATCCGGCGCGAGGTGGCCCTCAAGCTGGTCAAGCCGGGGCTGGACAGCCGGCAGATCATCCGCCGCTTCGAGGGCGAGCGGCGGGCGCTTGCGCTGATGGAGCACCCGAACATCGCCGCGGTGCTCGACGCCGGGACGACCGGGGAGGGCCGGCCGTTCTTCGTCATGGAGTTGGTGCACGGCGTGCCCGTGACCGACTACTGCGACCGCAACCGGCTCGGGCTGCGCGAGCGGCTCGAGTTGTTCGTGCCGGTCTGCCACGCGGTGCACCACGCCCACCAGAAGGCGATCCTGCACCGCGACCTCAAGCCGTCCAACATCTTGGTCGCCGAGGTCGACGGCCGGGCGGTGCCCAAGGTGATCGACTTCGGGGTGGCCAAGGCGCTGACGGGCGACGCCGGCGGGGCGGCGGAGGGCAGCGTCGCGGTGACGCTCGAGGGGGTGATCCTCGGAACCCCGCAGTACATGAGCCCGGAACAGGCGGGCGCGGCCCCGGACCTCGACACCCGCAGCGATATCTACACCCTCGGGGTGATCCTCCACGAACTGCTGACCGGCCGCACGCCGCTGAGCCCCGAGACGCTGCGCCAGGCCGGGCTGGCCGAGGTGCTGCGGCTGGTGCGCGAGGCGGAGCCGCGGCGCCCGAGCACCGCGGTCGAGGCGCGCGGAGCGGCCACCGCGGAGGCGGCGCAGCGGCGGGGGACGACCGCCGCCCGGCTGCGCAGGAGCGTCAGCGGCGAACTCGACTGGATCGTGCTGCGCGCGCTGGAAAAGGAACGCGAACGGCGCTACGACAGTGCGCGGGCGTTGGCCGACGACCTCGAGCACTACCTCCGGGACGAGCCGGTGCGCGCCGGCCCGCCGAGCCGGAGCTACCGCCTGCGCAAGTTCCTGCGCCGCAACAAGGGGCGGGTCGCGGCGGCCGCCGTGGTCGCGCTCTCGCTGGTGAGCGGCATGGCGTTCAGCCTCTGGTGGGCCCGCGAGGCCCAACGCGAAAAGCGCCACGCCGAGGCGGCCCTCGCCCGCGAGACCGGGGCGCACAGGGAGGCCGAGGACATCTCCGGGTTCCTGAACATGGTGTTGGAGAGCCCGGACCCCAAGCGCGACGGACGCACGATCACCGTGGCCGAACTGCTGGACCGGGCGGCGGCAAGCCTCGATTCCCGGCTCGCCGGGCAACCCTATCGCCGGGCGGTGCTCCAACGGAAGCTGGCCGACACCTGGCATGGCCTCGGGATCGACCAGAAGGCGGTCGGCCTGCTGGAGAAGGTGCGCGACTTCTGCCTCTCGGCCTACGGCCCGGACCATCCGAACACGCTCGCGGCGGTGAACGACCTGGGCTGCTACTATGCCCGCGTCGGCCGGCTCGATGAGGCGCTCAGGCTGCAGGAGGAAGTGCTCGGGAAGAGCCGCCGCATCCTCGGCCCGGATGATCCGTGCACGCTCACGGCGCTCAACAACCTGGCCGCATCCCTTGCCGATTCCGGCCGCTTCGACGAGGCGCTCAAGCTGCAGGAGGAGGTGCTCGCGAAGCGCCGCCGGATCCTCGGCCCGGACCACCCCGACACCCTCCAGGCGATGAACAACGTGGCGGTTTCCTGCCTCGAGACCGGCCGCATCGACGAGGGGCTCAGGATCCAACAGGAACGGTTGGAGCGCAGCCGCCGGACGCTCGGCCCGGGCCACGTCTACACGCTCCGCGCCGCGCATAACCTCGCGTTGGGCTACCGGAAAACGGAACGCCTGGAAGAGGCCGCCAGCCTGCAGCAGCAGGTGCTGGCGGACTTCCGCCGGGTCCTCGGCCCGGACCACCCGGACACCCACCTCGCGCTGGCCAACCTGGCCGTCGCCTGCGCCGGCGTCGGCCGCCTCGAGGAAGCCGTGCGGTTGACGCAGGAACTGCTGGCCGCGAGGCATCGCACCCAAGGTCCCGGCCACCCCAACCTCAAGTCCTCCCTGGCGAACCTGGCGGAGATGCTGGAACAGGCCGGCCGCCACGAGGTGGCCGAGGCCGTAAGCCAGGAACTCGCCCCGCCGGCAGACTGAAGGCTTCCGCTACAGAAGCCTTCGCGCCTCCCGTAGCCGCGTTCGGCAACCCGGGCGCGGTGAGGCGGGTTCCTCGCCCCGACAGGGGCGATGGTCCGTAGCCACGGGGTTCACCCCGTGGACCGCGGGTGCCCGCATCATCAAGCTCCGAAGGAAGCGCAGGCGGGCCGCCCGCGGTCTTGCAGCCCACCTGCGCCCCTCCCGATCACCCACCGGGCGGGGCGAGGAGGACTGGAACGCCGTCACTTTTTTCCGTGCCCATCCGTCACACGCGCCCCGGTTTCCGGTAGAAACCGGTGTGGATACCGGTCCTCGCGCCACGTCGCTGCCGCCCGGGCAACCCAGGCAGCCCGGGTAGCCGGAAGATCGCAGGCGTGTCCGGGCGGGCCAACCCAATCCCCTCCGATCCGTCCCGGGCACGCCTGCACCCGCCGGCCCGCGCGGCGGCGGGCCGATCGACGGGAATGCCTTCCATGACCCCCAAACAGTTGGAAGGAAGAACCATGAACACCCGCCCAAGAACACCGTGGCTTGCATTGGCAATCGCGGCCCCCGCGAACTGGGAGTTGGTAGAGTCTGGCATCCAGGGCGAGCATGGAACGGTGAAGGGGCAGTCGCACGCATCCACACTCAACTACACTCAACATTCAATCCCACACCAACATGTCATTGCTTGGATCCATCCTCGAATTGGCCCTGTGGATCGGGTTGATCGCCTTGGTCATCATCGGATGTGTCATCGGCTGGTTCGTTTTTCCCTACACCATCGGCAACTTCACTAGATGGGTTAAATCTCCGTTGCAGCTGTTCGGGGCGAGAGTTGGAACGGCGCTTGGGTGCGCTTTTGTATTGTTCTTAGGGTGGTATTGGGTCATTAACGCCAAGTTGCCGGATTCCGGGGTAATCAAGGCGGTAGACTCCTATTGGGATGTCGGTGGATCTTCGGATCAGCCGACCAGCACTGATTGGCTTCCTGAGGCGGCGACGGCACAGGTGGATGAAGGCTCGGAAGCGGCATCGGTCCGGCTGCCCGCTTCTGTTCCTCCGGCCGCCGTGCCGGAGGCTCCGGATCTACGCCGTCACGGCAAGGAACCAAGGGCAACCGCTGAGCGGGATAGGATCGGCTCTGGATTGCCGCGGCCTGCCACAGGCGGCGAGGCCCGGCAGCAGCGTCCGGCCGCCATGGAAGGCGCGTCGGGAGGTGCATCCACGGACATGAGGCTTGCCGAACTCAAGGGAGAGCTTGCCGCAGTCAACGCGAGGATCGAAACCGAGCGCAAGCGGTGGCGGGAGGGGGTGGACACGATCAATCGTCTTACCAACTACAAGCGCACACCGGTCAGGGAGGGTTCGCCTGAGTATCATCGTTGCATGGCGGCATCGCGGGTCATCAACGAGGTGGAGCAAGGCGCGCCGGCGCTGAAGCAGGAAAAGGCGCGCCTGGAGGCGATGATCGGCGAGCTGGAGGAGTGAGGCGGAGTCGTGCGGGTGCGCTTGGGAGCGGAATTCATTCCGCACCTCGTGGTGAACCGCTGGTCCCTCTCTGCCCCGGCAGGGGCATGTGAGATTAGCCGGTGGCGCGAGCCACCGGAATCGCGTATGCAATGAACCCGTGCCCTGGCAGGGGCACCGGAAACCGCCGCCATGCCATCAACACACCTCTCCCTCCATTGCCACGTCGTTTTCTCGACGAAGAACCGTGAACCCCGAATCGCCGCGGAATGGCGCGAACGACTTCACGCCTACCTTGGCGGCGTGGCGCGTCAATCAGGCTCCATCCCCGAGGGTGTCGGCGGCGTGGCCGATCATGTTCACCTCCTCCTTGGCCTGACCGCCACCGCCCGTCTCGCCGATGTCGTTCGAGACATCAAGGCGGTTTCATCATCATGGGTTCATGACGAGATCGGTGACCGCGCCTTTGCTTGGCAGGAAGGCTATGGAGCATTCACCGTCAGCCCGTCCCACCGCGAAAACGTCCGCAGCTACATCGCCCGGCAGGAGGAGCATCACCGGAAGCGGACGTTTCAGGATGAATACCTCGGTCTCTTGGAGCGCTGCGGTGTCGATTTCGACGAACGCTATCTTTGGTGAACCGGACCTTTCCGCCGCCCCTCCGGGGCTGCATCATTTTGCCGCCCGGGTTCCGGTGGCTCGCGCCACCGGCTAATTTCCGAGATCCCTCCGGGATCGAGAATCGCCACGATCCCTGCGGGATCGAGAATCCCCGCGATGCCTCCGGGATCGAGAATCGCCACGATCCCTGCGGGATCGAGAATCGCCGCGATCCCTGCGGGATCGAGAATCCCCGCGATGCCTCCGGGATCGAGAATCGCCACGATCCCGCCGGGATCAGGAGTCGAATCGCGGGATCGAATCCTCAGGGGCATTGGGCTGCAGTCCGCGCCGCCAGGCCGGCGCCGCGCGCCGGTCAGTGGGCGGGGGCGGGGGTGGGGGAGGGGGTCACGGGCTCGAGCACGTCGACCGGCAGGATCGAGCCGTGGCGCAGGCGGAACGGGAAGTTGAACCCGGGCCCGGCGGCGAAGTGGCCGGAGGCGAGGTCGTCGGCGACGAACGGCTGGTAGCCAGCGCCGCGGCTGTAGTGGTCGAGCAGCAGGCACCAGGCGCCCGGTTTGCCGTCGGGGCCGGGCCCGAGCCGGTAGCACTCGGGCCCCTCGTAGCCCCTGAGCCCGGCGAGCGAGAACCCGGACACTTCCGCCCACGGGCCGGCCAGCCGGTCGGCGGCCTCCATCGTGATCGCCTTGACCTGCTCGCCCTTGAAGGTGGCGAACAGGTAGCCGCCGCCGGCGTCGTCCGCGGTGGCGGGCACCGCAAGCGCGGCATGGGCGGCAAGCGCGGCAAGCGAGAGGGGCGTGGCGAGAATGTTCATTGGGAGCGTGGGACGGCCGGGTTGCGGCGGGGAGACTAGCCCGGCGGCGGGGCGTTTGCCGCAAAAAGCCTCCCGCCACCATGCCGGCCCGATCCCCGGGCCCCTGAAAACCCCGGCAGGGGTCGGGAGCCGCTGCCTGCCGGGCGCGGGATGGCGCAGGGAGGGGGTCTGGTCTTGACGCGGCGGGCGGGGGTTCCCAAGCTTGCATCACGCTGTGAAAGAACGGCATCGCTCCCGGTTTACCATCATCGGCCGGGCCGAGCCGGCAACCGACCACCAACCCAACCGCCACCAGCCATGTCGAACTCCCCGATCCTTTTAGCCGCGGCGTGCGCGGCGTGCGTGTGCCTGCCGGCGTCCCCCGCCGCCGCCGCGGGCGGATCCAGCAAGCGGGTCAGCTTCCGGGTGCTGTGCACCGAGGCCCGCGAGGGCATGACCTCGGTGCTGCCCCCGAAGGGCAACCGCAGCATCGAGGTGCCGCTGTTCGACGGCAGCTTCACCGAGCTGCTCGAGGCGAAGTTCCCCGACGACAAGGCGGCGTTCTACGTCGAGGATCGGCAGGACCGCAAACGGGCGCTCAAGCTGGTGGCCGAGGGCCCGCTGGCGAAGGGTGAGCGCCAGGTGTTCCTGCTGGTGCCGTCGACCGACGGGTCCGGCCCGGCCTACCGGATCCTCGCCTTCGACGACGGCGACCGCGACTTCGCGATGGGGGCCACCCGCGTGCTCAACCTCACCCCGTTCGCGCTGCGCCTGAACGTCGCCGGCACCGAGCAGGAACCGATCAAGGCCGGCGAGACCGGCGTCTTCCCGCTGTGCACCGAGGTCGACGAATGGGAAATGTACAGCGTCCGGCTCGACCTCGAGCTCGAGAAGGGCAAGTGGCAGAACGTCGCCACCCAGTCGTGGAAGGCCAGCGACCGCAAGCGCGACTGGGTGGTGGTCAACTACAACCCGGCCACCAAGGAGCCCAAGATCCGGCTCTATCAGGACACCCCGCCGTGGACGACCCCTGAGCTGGCCCCGGAGGGCCGCAGGCCGTCGCGGCGCAGGGACTAGTGTAGTCCGCCTTACAGATGGCTCATTATCGCAACGTGCTGCGAGGCTTCGTTTACCACGGATTTCACGGTGTGCACGGATTGTTCGCATACCGAACCAGCCGTGAAATCCGTGTAATCCGTGGTTCTCATAAGATGCAATCTGCTTGACGGACTACACTAGCGGGCCGGTGGGCCGGCGCTTCGGCGTTGCGGTGGAAGCGCCCGGCGCGCGCCTGACGCCGCCGCGGCGGGCGGGTCGCGTGGCGCGCGCGACGTGCGGCTTGCCAGCGGGGGGAGGCGCGGTCTATCACCGGGAGGACATTCCAACGAGCAAATGAACAACCAGGTATGGCTGATGACTTCGGCGTTCCCGAAGCTCCCGTTCGCGCAGGTGGTCAAGCTGACGAAGGGGGTGGGGGCGCAGGGCATGGAGTTGTGCGTCTTCCGCCGCGACGGGACCCGCCGCGACCACGTGGCCACCCACCTCAACTACGAGCGCTTCACCCCGGACGACGCCAGGAAGGTGCTCGCCGCCTGCGAGGCGCACGGCCTGCGGCTGTCGCTGGGCGCCTACGACAACCTGCTCGGCGGCGACCCCGCCGCGTGCCAGGCCAACCGCGACCACATCCTGCGGCTGATCCGCATGGCCCACCTGCTCGGCGGCGACGCCAATGACGTGTGCGTCGGCACCTTCGTCGGCTACAACCACGAGCTGGGCAGCCAGGACGGCGGCTTCGCCAAAAACCTCGAGCTCTACGCCAAGGTCTTCAAGCCGATCGTCCACTACGCCGAGAGCCTCGGCGTGACGCTCAACTACGAGAACTGCCCGATGGAAGGCTGGCGCCCGGCGTCCTCCCCGACCACCTGCAACAACCTGCCGTGCACGCTGGCGGCCCGCAGGCTGATGTACGCGCTGATCCCCAGCAAGGCCCACGGCGAAACCTACGACCCCTCCCACGACGCATGGCAGCACGTCGACCCGGTGGAGGTCATCCGCCACACCGACATGGCGCGGCTGCACCGCGTCCACATCAAGGGCACGCGCAACCGCCCGGACAGCCTCGCCGCCATCCAGTGGGGGCGCCTCTATCCGATGCAGCAGGTCGACGCCAGGCTCGCCAGGAAGGCGGGCGTGTGCCAGCCCGCCAACGAGTGGGACCGCCACCACTACGTCCCGACGCTGCCGGGGTTCGGCGGCTCGGACAGCATCGACTGGTTCGCGTTCCTCAAGGCGCTGATGGACAAGGGCTACGCGCGCCCGTTCGTGATCGAGAACGAGGCCGACAACTCGTCGCACACCGGCAACGCCGCCGCCACCCTCCAGGGTTTCGCCGCCACGGTGCTGGCGATGGCCCCGGCGATCTGGCCGCTCGACCCCGCCAAGGGCTGGGCCTACGACCCGGCCGGCCTCCCGCCCCTCCAGCCGGTCCCCAAGAAGGACATCCCGGTGGTGACGATGAAGGACCTCGGGTGAGCAGCGCGGGCCCTCGGCGCGGGCCCTCACACCCCGGGCGGCAGCTTGGCGGCCATCAGCCTGCGGTGGCTGAAGCGCCGTCCGTCGGCCACGAAGGTGCCGTCGCCCACGGCGTGACGTGGTTCCACGGGCCGGTCACGAACGCCAGCTTCGGGGTGAAGTCCATCACCAGCGTCCAGGTGATCGTCATCACGTTCCGCCTGCGCCCGGCGGCGGTGGTGACCAGCGTCACCGGCCCGGGCTCAAGCAGCGTGAACGCCTTCGCAAGCGGGAACTCCTGCATTGCGGGCAGGGTGGCAGACCGGGCGGCCGATTCCAACCGGAGAGTTGTCAAACGCACCTTGATTTCCCCCGCGTCGTGACTTCCAACAGAACCTGCCGGCCCGCAGTTCGGCGGCGATTTCGATTGACATCGGCGCCCGGAGCCGGCCACAACCCGATCGAGTGCACGGGAATCGCGCAGTGCGATTGCGCTGTTTGCGCTATTTGAATTGCAACCAACCAAGACCATGAAACGAACCTGCATCCTTCCGGCCGCCATCGGGGCCATGCTCGTGGCCGCCGGGACGGCATCCGCCCAGAACACCGTCTACTGGGACATCAACGGCGCGACCGCGGGCAGCGGCAACGCCGGCGGCACGTGGAACAGCCCCAGCTGGTCCCTCGACCCCACCGGAGCCAGCGACACCGCGGCATGGGTCGACGGCGACAGCGCCGTGTTCTCGGCCGGCACCGACGGCACCGGCACCTGGCACGTGACCGTCAGTTCGGCGATCACCACGCCCTCGATCACGTGGAAGGACCCGTTCGCCGCATCGGGCAACTACCACAACATCGACGGCGGCCCGATCAACATCGGCGGCGGCGCGCTCAACTCGTCGGCGCTCGGGTTCGCCCCCGGCAACGGCAACGACGTCAACATCAACGCGGTGCTCGCCGGCGCGGGCGGGCTGACGATCGCGGCCCACGGCGACGCCACCTCGGACACCGGCGGCGGCGGCGGGGCGGAGTTCCGGCTCAACAATGCCAACAACAGTTTCTCCGGCGGGCTGACGATCACCTCGGGCCTGGTTTCCTGGAACGTTGACGCCCACCTCGGCGACATCTCCAACGTCATCACCCTGAACGGCGGCGGCATCCTGTGCACCAACCCCTCCCACTCCACCGTGCGCGACATCAAGGTCGGCGCCGCGGGCGGCACGATCCGCACCTACGGCTCGACCACGCTGAAGCTCACCGGCACGCTCGCCAACGACGCCGGGGTGGCCAGCACCACGCTGCGGCGCACCGACGGCGGCACCCTGATCATTACCACCCAGGGCACCGGGTTCGCCGGCACCTTCCGCATCGGCGGGGGTGACACCCAGCTGGCGGTGGCGAACGCCGACTGGTCGAACACCGACTTCGTGGTGGTCGGGGGAGGGAGCGCCAAGCTCACCCCGAACGGCGGCGGCACCGCCGTGGTCAACTCGATCGAGAGCTACGCCGACGTCCAGATCAACAACGGCACCACACTGGACGTGGACACCGGTTCCATCACCATGGGGCCGACCAACAGCCACTGGTACAAGACCAACGTCGGGGCGCTCGGCATGCTGACCTCGTCGTCCGGCACGCTCACCATCACCAACGGCCTTGCCACCGGCGACCTGACCACCTACGACCATCAGGTGCGGGTGCAGCTCACCGACTCCGGCGCCACCCCGGTCGCGCTGGTCAAGAACAACAACAACAGCCTGGTGATCAACCAGGACAACACCTACAGCGGCGGCACCACGATCAACGGCGGGCGGGTCGAGTCGAACGGCGTGCCCGGCTTCGGCACCGGTGCGGTGGTCGTGTCCAGCGGCGGCCAGGCATGGGTCAACGCCAACGGCACCTATCCGAACGACTTCACCATCAACGGGATCGGCGTCACCGAGGGCGCGGGCAACCTCGGCGCGATCCGGTTCTCCAGCCTCGCCACCATCGGCGGCACGCTCAACGTCGCCTCCGATGCGCGCATTACCGCCTATGACGCCAACGACCGCGGCACGATCGCCGGCCCGCTGACCGGCACCGCGGCCCTTGAGAAGACCGGCGGCGGCACGATCACCCTCGGCGGCGACGGGTCCGGCTTCTCCGGCACGCTCACCGTGGGCGCCGGCACCGTGGTGCTCGGCAACGCGCTCGGCGGCGACGCGGTGGTCAAGGACGGCGCGGTGATCGCCGGCGAGGGGCAGGTTGCCGGCAAGCTGACGCTGGGCGAGGCGGGCGGCGCGGACATCAAGGTGGACGGGACGACCGCCGGGGCCCTCGGGACGAAGGACCTGACCGTGAACGGGCTGACCTACGTCAGGCTCTCCGGCGCGCCCACCGGCGCCGCCATGGATGTCGTCACCTACACCGGCACGCTGGCCCTGTCCGGCGCCACCCTCGACGACAACTTCATGCTTGTCGACGCCGGCTCCTATCGCGGGGTCCCGGTGTTCGCCAACACCGGCAGCGCGATCACGCTCACCGTCCCCGCCGGCGACAGCCTCGTCTGGCGCGGCGACGACGCCACCAACCCGACGCTGTGGGACCTCGTCACCACCCCCAACTGGACGGGAGTGGCCGACCCGGGCGTCTACTACAACGGCGACAGCGTCCTGTTTGACGACACCGGCGTGAGCAAGACCGTCGACCTGCCGGAAGACGTGCTCATCAGCCCCGCCACCGTGGTCTTCAACAACAGCGCCGGCAACGACTACAACCTCGTCGGCGACAGTAACGACGGCTTCACCGGCCCCACCAGCCTGGTCAAGAACGGCGCCGGCACGGTGACGATGTCCGGCTACAGCCACAACTACACCGGCCCGGTCACGATCAACGAGGGCGTGCTCAGGGCCGCCAGCTACGAGACGCTGGGCTATTCACTGCAGGTCACGGTCAACAACGGCGGCCAGTTGGATGTCAACGGCATGAGCCTCGGGTCCGGCGGACGCCACCACGGCCTGACAATCGCCGGCAGCGGCCCCGACGGCCTCGGGGCGATCACCAACAGCACCGGCGGTTCGCCGGCCTCGAATGCCGGCATTCTGAACCTGACCCTGACGGACAACGCCAGCGTCGGCGGCAACGGCGGGCGCTTCGACATCGGCCTCTCCGGGGGCGTGGTCGGCTTCGTGGCAGGCAACGGCTTCACCCTGACCAAGGTCGGCAGCGGCAGCGTATGCATGCGCGCGGCCGACACCGACGTCAAGTTCGTGATCGAGGGCGGCACCCTCAAGTTTGAGGACTACAACACCTCCACCGGGCCATACGCGATCGACGTCAACGCCGGCACGCTGCAATCGTACGGCGACCGCAACCTGCCCAACACGATCAACATGGCCTCAGGGACGACCCTCGACAACGACGGCGGCGGGACGCAGACGTGGACCGGCCCGGTCAACCTCAACGTCGCCGGGGCGATCAGCAGCAACGTCTTCCTGAGCGCGCGCAGCGGCCGGATCGACCTGCCCGGCGTGATCTCCGGCGACTCGAGCGTCACCGTCAACGGCAACAACATCCTGGCCCTGACCGGCGCGGCGTCCAACACCTACACCGGCGCCACCAGCATCACCAGCACCGGCCAGCTGGTGCTCGCCAAGACCGGCGGCGCGGTCGCCATCCCCGGCGACCTCTACCTCTCGTCCGGCGGCACCCGCGGGATCGTTTCCACCGCCTACGACAACCAGTTCGGGCCCGACACCGTGCTGCGCTGGGCGAGCGCCGGCGACACCCGGCTGGAGCTCAAGGGCACCACCCAGACCGTCGCCGGGATCGACAACACCGGCTACCCGAGCCGCACCTACCACTGCATCCAGCACTCGGAGTTCGGCAACCCGGCCGCCGTCGACGGGGTGTCCGACCTGGTCCTCAACGTGGCGGAAGGGGCGTCGTTCAGCTACGACGGCGCGCTGCGCGACCAGGGCGGCAGGGTCAACGTGACCAAGAACGGCCTCGGCACCCAGCAGCTGCGCAACACGCTGATCGACTACACCGGCTCGACGGTGGTCAACGCCGGCCGGCTGGTCGTCAACAGCGACGACGTCCACACCACCGCCCTCGTCCTCGCCACCGGCGCCGTCTTCGAGGTCGTCTCCGACGGCACCTACAACAACTTCGAGCACCAGCAGGCGTGCACGATTTCCGGCACCGGGACCTACCTCAAGAGCGGCGCCAACCCGATGTCCGTCGGCTGGGGCAACGGCGCCACCGTGGCGATGTCCTCCGGCGGCCTGATCCACATCGCCGCCGGCACGATGCGCCTCGAATACGGCGTGCGGACCCAGTGGGGCCCCAACAAGGGCGACATGCTGATCGACGCCGGGGCGACGTTCGACCTGTGGGACAACCACATCAACGACGGCACCTATCCGAACCCCGGCGTGTTCGTCGACGCGCTCAACGGCGAGGGGGCGATCACCCGGACCCACGGCGTGACGGGCAACCTGACGGTCGGCGTGGACGATGGCGACGGGGTGTTCTCCGGTTCCATCAGCAGCGCGCCCGGCGTCACCAACCTGATCAAGGTGGGCGCCGGCACCCAGACGCTGGCTGGCGCCAACTCCCACACCGGCAACACCACGGTCAACGGCGGCACCCTCAACCTGGCCAGCACCGGCTCGCTCGCGTTCACCGTGACCGATGTCGCCAACAACCAGCTCAACGGCACCGGCGCCGTGATCCTCGACGGCTCGTTCGTGATCAACACCGCGGTGACCGCCACCAGCGGCAGCTGGACCCTGGTCGACACCGCCAGCCTCAACGCCTGCACCTACGGCGCCACGTTCTCGCCGGGCGCCGGCTGGGTGGAGGATGCCGACGTCTGGACGCTGGCCGACGGCACCCGCACGTGGACCTTCACCGAGGCCACCGGCGTGCTGGCGCTGGAGTCGATGAGCTATGCGATGTGGATCGACGGGTTCTTCCCCGGCGAGACCGACCCGGCGATCGTCGGCTCGGACGCCGACCCGGACAACGACAGCATCCCGAACTCGGTCGAGATGGTCATCGGCGGCGACCCGAAGGACGGCATGGACGTCGCGCTGCTGCCGACCATCGAACTGGTCACCGACCCGGCGGGCCTGCCGGCCGGCAACTGGGTCCTGTTCACCTACCGCCGCACCGACCTCGCGGTGGCCGCAGGGCTGGGCATCGCCGGCGAATACGGCATCGACCTGGTCAACTGGGCCGAAGCCCAGAACGGCGTCAACGGCGTGGTGATCCTCGAGGACGACGACTACGCCAGTTTCGACCCGCCCGCCACCGCCCCCACCGACCGGGTGCGGATCTACGCCCCGCAGGTCCTCCAGACGCTCTTCGGGCGCCTGAAGGTGACCGTGCCGGTGCCCGTGCCCTGAGCCGCACCACCACACCCTGATCAACCGCACAGGGCGCGGGGAGCAATCCCCGCGCCCTGTTTGTCAAGACCCGTCTGACCCGTCGGACCTGTCGGACTTGTCTGACTTGTCTGACTCGGCCCCGGTAGGGCCGCCCCGGTTGGCGTCGCGCTGCCGCCGCTGACATCGGGGTTGCCCCGGCGGATCAGGCGGCCGAACATGGGCCGCACCCACCCGTGACCCGACTTGCCATGAAACCACCCGCACTCCCCGCAGCCCTGGCGGCCGCGATCCTGTCCGCCGTCCCGGCCTCGGCCGCCCCGAGCGTCCATGCCGTGGTCGACCTCGCCCACGAGTTCACCTTCTACGGCGACGGCCGCTTCCACCGCCAGTACCTGCACGACCAGGCGGGCGCGACCAGCTGGGGGGCGCTCTACAACTTCGACCTCTCCAACGCCAACCTGCTGGTGCTGCTCGGCTGCGACGAGCACCTCGCCTACGTCCCGCGGGACATCGAGACGATCCGCGCGTTCCTGCGCGACGGCGGCGGGGTCCTGCTGCTCGGCGCGGCCGGCGCCAAGCCGCAGAACGAGCTGGCAAGGCACTTCGGCTGCGAGTTCGGCGGCCGGATGAGCGGCCAGCCCAAGGCGCTCGACCCGGCGATCACCGGCGCGATCGCCGGCGGCGGCGACACCCTGCGGCTGGGCGATGCGGAGGTGTGGGAGGTGCTGGTCGCCGATGCCGGCGGGGCGCCGCTGCTCGCCCGGCGGCGGTTCGGCAAGGGCACGCTGGTCGCCGGCGCGCGCGGGCTGGCCGGCAGCAACCCCGACGCCAGCGACAACATCAACGCCGCGTGGTGGCGGCCGCTGCTGGTCAGGACCGCCGCCGGCAAGGCGATCGACCCGGGCCGGCCGCCCAAGAGCCGCGGGCTGGCGGAATCCGACAACCGCGAGCAGGCCGGCAACCTGACCCTGCACTACAGCGACTACCTCAAGCCCCACGCCAGCGAGATGCTCGCGATCTATCAGCGCTGCCAGCCGGTGATCGAGAAGCGCATGGGCGTGCCGCTGTCCGAGGGCATGGCCTCGGAGGTCGGCCTGCTGGCGACCGGGGGCGGCGGCTTCTCCTCGGGGCGCATGATCGGGCTGGCGGTATTCTGGGGCGGCTTCCCCGAGCGCCAGGACAGCATGATCGAGTTCATCACCCACGAGACGACCCACTCCTGGGTGCTGCCGTTCCCGGAGATCTGGAACGAGCCGATCGCCACCTACGTCGGCAACCTGGTGATGGCCGACATGGGCTACCCCGAGGAGGGCGAGCGCCGGATCCGCGAGACGATCGCGCGCGCCACCCGCATCGACCCGACGCTGCGGGCCTACGACATCGACGGCACCAGCCGCTCCGGCGCCCCGAAGCTCGACGGCGGCAAGGCCAACGACATGCACTGGGGCAAGACGTTCTGGATCTTCGAGGAACTGCGCCGGCAGCAGCCCGACATCCTCGCCCGCTACTTCCAGGCCAAGCGCAGGCTGGCCAAACCCGGCGCGCTGGCCACCTACGACGCCAACGCCACCGTGGCGGTGCTCAGCGCCGCGGCCAACCGCGACCTGTTCCCGTGGTTCCGGGAGATCGGCTTCGACGTCGACCCCGCCCGCTCCCCGATCCCCGCGCCGGGCGCCTGATCCTAACAGGGAAAATGCCGGACCACGGATTACGCGAACCACGGATTTCGCGGATTACGCGGATTTCGGAGTGGCTTGGTTTCCCTCGCCTGTTCACCTGCGGGATGAATCCGCCATCCATCGCAACTCATTCAACACCCGTGTAATCCGGTAATCCGTGGTTTTCATTCCCGGGTCCAGGTTGATGGGTGGCGCGAACTCCCGGCTCGGAGTCCCGTCGCGACTTCCCGGCGCGGGGTGGGGGATCCCCCGGGAGGACTTGCGGTCAACCGCCGGCGGGCAGGGTGACGCGCAGGCGGATGAAGCGGCGCGGGGCGTCGCCGGCGGGCGTCAGGTCGCTCACGACGAGCAGGCCGGGCAGGTCGGTCTCGGTGGCGACGTCGGTGCCTTCCACGCCGGCCCATGCGGCGAGGTCGCCGGAGACCTCGACCGCCCAGGTCAGGTCGGTGGCATCCGGGTTGCGGGTCACGCTCAGGCGCAGGTGGCCGGTGGCGGTGTCGGTGGCGAGCCTGGCGGAGAGCGGCTCGGGCGCGCCGGGGTCGAGGCCGAGCGCGTATTCCATCAGGTTGGCCAGGCCATCGCCGTCGGGGTCGGCGGTGTTGGCCGCGGGGCCGGCGTCGGCGGTGGTGCCGAAGTGTGCCAGCCGCCACTCCTCGAGCGTCGGCTCGGCGGTTCCCGGGGTGCCGCCGGCGGCGTGGCTCGCGCGCCAGTTGGCGGCCACGCCGTGGTCCGGGTTGGCGAACGGGTCGGTTAGAACGAGCGTCGGGCCGCTGCCGTCGGGCGAGGTTGGCCACGGCGCGTCGTCGTCGTAGGTGAAGTCGCGCACGGTGGTGCCGGCCAGCGCGAGCACCAGCTGCTCGCCGGCGTTGTCAAGGCTATTCGGGTAGGTCCCGGCGACCGGCAGGCCGGTGCCGTAGCGCGCCTCGAATGCGGCGGGGTTCTTGACCACGAGGACGCAGGCGCCGGGCGCCAGCTCGGTGACCGCGGCGCCGGCGAAGTCGAAGGTGATCCCGGCGGTGAACGCGAGGTCGGCGAGGTCGAGCGTCTCGCTGGCGCTGATGTTGCGCAGCTCGATGAACTCGAAGTCGTTCTTGTCGGCGGTGGCGGCCAGCTCGGCGGGGGTTGCGGGCGGCAGCGGGTGGTAGTTGATCTCGGAGACCACCAGGTTCTGCTGCCAGAGCGCGGCGTCGGCGGCCGTGGCGGTGAACTCGACCGGCGCCGACCAGCGGCTCCAGTGGCCGGTGTTGTCCCGCATCCGGGCTCGGACCCGATAGACGCCGCCCGCGCGGACGCCCGCGGGCGGGACCCGGATCGTGGGCGCGTAGGTGGTGGTTTCGTGGGTCCAAGTGGCGTTGATCTCGTAGCGGATGCCGCCGGCGACCGCGGGGTAGCCGGGGGCGCCCGTCGGCGTGACCTCGGCGATGCGCCACTGCAGGGCGGCGAACGAGCCGCCGTCGGTGTCGCTGAACGCCCCGACCTCGAAGCGCAGGTCGTTGGCCGGATAGCCCCCGGCGCCGGCATAGGTCACGACCGGCGTGTTGGGCACGCCCGCGAGCGTGAGCTTCGCCTCGACCGCGGCGCCGCCGTAGCCGCCGGTCGTGACGTAGTTCCTGAGGTAGTTGTAGTAGCCGGTGAAGTCGGTCACCGCGCCCATGTTCTTGTAGAAGATCCCCTTCTTGGCGGCGCGCGGGTGGTGGTCCCACATCGCCTGGTTGGCCTGCGGCCAGCCGTTGGCGGAGACCGGCATGCCGTCTTGGAACGGGCACAGCCGGGCGGCGGCGGCCTCGATCACCTTGACCGCGTCGCCGTTGCGCACCAGCAGGTCGGAGACCTCGCGCACCACGTTCTGATAGGCGATGTTGGCCACGCCGTGCGCGCTCATCACGTACCAGAAGTGTTCCCAGTCGGTGTCGGGATGATACCAGTGCGGGGCGCTCTCGAAGGTCAGGTCGAGGTCCCACGGCAGGGTCCACCACAGGCCGGTGTCCGGGTTGCGGTAGTACACCATGTTGCGCTCGATCGCGTTGCCGTTGATGTACATGTCGGTGTTGTTGACCAGGTGGTTGGCCGCGTTGAAGCGGTAGTAGTTGTCGAGCGCGATGTTGGCGGTCCAGTAGCTGTACGGCTGGTACGGGCTGGGCAGGTGGTGGCCGGTCGCGTAGCTCATCTCGGCGCTGAAGTCGGAGAAGTCCTGCACCGCGGTCGGCCCCTGGTTGCGCTTGACCGAGGCGCCAACCGAGCCGTTGCAGTTGTAGACGTTGCCGTCGGGCAGGCCGTTGGCCTCGAGGTAGTCGGCCTCGGTCTCCTCGATCGCGATGTAGAGCCCCCAGAAGTCGCCCTCGTACTGGCTGCTGGCCGAGGCCTCGACGGCGTCGTCGATGATGCGGTAGTGGAAGAAGTGCGAGCGGATGGACGGCACGCCGGCGAGCCGGTAGAGATCCATGGCGGCGGTCTCGTTGAGGATCGTGCCGCCGGTCGAGGCGTCGTTGGCCCACCACGGGCACATCAGCGCCGAGAGGGTGAGGTTTTCCCACTTGTAGGGGTAGGGGTTGCCGTCGGCGTCCAGGGCCTCGAAGTCGTGCCCGGTGCGGAAGCGGAACTTCCACTTGTTCTTGCCGGTGTTGTAGACCGACGCGGAGCCCCGGATGCGGTAGCCGACGTGGTCGTAGACGGCGCCGTTGTAAACCAGGGTTCCGTACCAGCGGTAGACGTCGTCGTTGTAGGCGCCGTTGTACTGGCAGTTGATGACGTCGGAGTTGTCGGCGATGAGGTGATAGACCGGGATGCCGGCCAGCGTGGCGGCGGGGAAGGTGAGCACCGGGGTGACGCCGGGCTGCAGCGCGCCCTGCCAGTCCGGCACGCCGTCGTAGGCGAACCACGCGAAGTTGGGCACCGGGTCGTCGGCGCACGGCGCGGGGGCGGTGCGGCCGCCGGCGTCGGTGGCGCGGATCCGGTAGCGGACGAGGCGGCGGTGCGCCTGGACGGCGCCCGGGACCTCCGCGGTCCAGGTGGCGTCGCCGGCGAGGGCGTCGGCGCCGGTGCCGTCGTCGGCCATCGGGACGGCGGTCCAGCTGGAGCTGTTGGAGTAGGCGGCGTCGGTCAGGCGGATGTAGGAGCCGGGCTCGACGACCTGGTATTCGAGCGTCACGGCGGCGAGCCCGTCGGGGTCGGTGGCCTTGACGGTGACGGTGACGGGCTGGCCGGAGGCGGGTTGCAGCGGGGTGTGGCTGACCTGGCGCATGGCGGTCGGCGCCTGTGCGGTGAACACCGAGTTGAGCGCGCCCGGCGTGGGGCCGGCCGCCGCGCCCTCGTTGGTCACCAGCGCGAGGTTGAGATAGCAGTCGCCGCTGTCGAGCCGCTGGTTGAGCAGCTGGACGGCGATCGTGTTGGTGCCGGTCTGCAGGTAGCCGGCCGGGTCCGGCAGGGCGAAGGTGATCGTGTCGTTGTTCTCGCGGTTTTCGACGGCGGTGGCGGTGCAGGCCAGCTCGGGGCCGCTGACGTTGTTGGAGAGCACGTGCACGCCGTTGATCCACATGTTGAAGCCGTCGTCGTAGCGCATCCGGGCCTGCAATTGGCTGACCTGGCCGGCGTCCGGCACCTCGAAGGTGCGGCGCAGGTAGACGGTCGTGTAGCGGTTCTGCATGTCGGACAGGCTCGTGGCGATGCCGGATTCCCCGTAGCCGATGGGGAGCGTGGCGGCGGTCCACCCCGAGTCGTCAAACCCCTCCGCGCGCCAGTCGCTGGCCGGCTCCGCGGTGCCCTTGACGTAGGTCCAGCCGGCCGCGCCGGCGGCCAGCAGGGTGCCGGGGTTGACGCTGACCCCTGCGGACGACCGCCAATGCCCGCCGAGGTCGTTGTCGAATGCCGGGTTGAGCAGTTCCATCGAGTAGCCCGGGGCGTCGCCGACGGTCGGCCATGGAAAGCCGATCTTGTAGCTCACCTCGTCGGCCTTGGCGCCGGAGGCGTCGCGCAGGGTCACGGTTTCGCCCTCGTTCGAGAGCTTGCCGGTCCACGGGCCGAGGACGCCGGTGATGCCGAACCCGGCGGCGACCGCGGCCGGGTTGCCGGCGACCACCAGGTAGCCGCCGGCCGGCAGGCTGGCGCCGGCGGGGAAGGTGAACTGCACGCCATTGGTGAACTGCCAGCCGGCGACGTCCACCGGCCCGGTGCCGGTGTTGTGCAGCTCGATGAACTCGACGAACGAGGTCTTCGGGTTCGGGTCGACGTGCAGCTCGTTGATCACCACTTCGGCGGACAGCCCCCCGGCCAGGCCGGCGAGCACCCCGACGAGGACCGCGGTTCCGCGCCCGCGCCGACGCGGGGGGCCGACGGGCGGCAGGTCAGCAACGGCTGGCCGGGCGTGCAAACGGCGTGGCTTCATGCAGGGCAAACGGCGGAACCCGGGGACCAAACACCGTTTCAGGGGGGGCGTCGAGGCCGAATCACCGGCGGGGCAAATGCGCCGCCCGCAGCAAAGGGGTCGACAAGCCCGGCCGGCGGTGCTAAGGAACCCCCCGCGACAGTCCCGTGGTGTAATTGGCAACACACCAGATTCTGACTCTGGCATTCTAGGTTCGAGTCCTAGCGGGACTGCCAGGCGGGGGCGGGATCAGTTGAGCCAGAAGGTGAAGTAGAGGTAGAGGGTGCCGACGAGCAGCAGGATGGCGACGGCCATCGCCTTGTTGCCGAAGTCCCAGCTGGCCTTGATCTCGGCGGCGCTCTCGGCGTGGATCGAGCCGTAGGTGAGGCCGTGGAGCTTCTCTTCTGGCGGGGGCGGGTTCATCAGGGACACGACCACCATGATGATCGCGCTGGCAAGGAACAGGATGCCGGTGGCGTAGAGGAAGTTGAAATCGCCGATGGCGGCGAGCCAGTGCGGGTCCTCGAGCTTGCCGGCGCCATAGAACGCCTGGATGGTGAGCTTGGCCATGCCGAGGAGGAAGCCGCCGACCAGTCCCCAGGTGGCGCCGGCGGAGTTGATGCGCTTCCAGAACAGGCCGAGGAAGAACACCGCGGTGATCGGGGGGGCGAGGTAGCCCTGGACGCTCTGGAGGTATTGATAGAGGCCGCCCTGGGAGATCTTGGCCATCACCGGGATCCAGATGATGCCGGCGCCGACGACCACCGCGGTGGCGACGCGGCCGACGGTGAGCAGGTGGCGTGGGGACTGGCCGGGGCGGATCTTCTCGTAGATGTCGACGGTGAACAGCGAGGCGCTCGAGTTGAACAGCGAGGCGAGCGAACTCATCAGGGCGGCGAGCAGGCAGGCGACGATCAGCCCGCGGATGCCGGAGGGCAGGAGGGTGGTGACCAGGGTGGGGAAGACCTGGTCGCCCTTCATGGTGAAGCTGAGCGCCTTGCGCTCGCTGCCGTCGGCCGCCTTGACGGTGGTTTCCTTCAACTCGCGCGGCATGAAGAAGCCGTCCTTGCCGTTGAGTTCGCGCAGGCGGGCGTTGGTCTCGATCGTGAGCCTGACCTTGTCGGCCTTCGACAGGTTGGCATCGTAGGCCTGCGTCAGGGCCGGGTCGTTGGCGCCGGCGTTGAACTTCTTGTCGAGCGTCCAGCCGATCATGCCGGGGATCAGGAAGATCAGCACCGGCCAGACCTTGAGCAGGCCGCCGAACAGCGCGCCGCGGCGGGCCACGGCGAGGCTCTTGGCGGAGAGCGCGCGCTGGACGATGTACTGGTCGGTGCACCAGTACCAGAGGCCGATGATCGGCGAGGCGATGATCACGCCGAGCCACGGGAAGCCGGGGTCGCTGAGCGGGCGCCAGAGGGCGAAGTTCTCGCGGTTGGCCTTGCACGTCTCGACCATCTCGCCCCAGCCGGCGAGGGCGCCGGCGCCGCCGCCGAGTTTGGCCAGGCCGATGTAGGTGATCACGAACGAGCCGAACAGGATGATCACCGCCTGCGGGGTGGAGGTGTTCATGATCGCGCGCATCCCGCCGAACACGGTGTAGGCGCCGGTGATGATCACGGTGGTGAAGGCGCCGATCCAGAACGCGTCGAGCACCGTGCCGCCGATCCGCAGCGAGACTTCCGGCAGCAGCGCCTGGAACACGATCGCGCCGGCATACACGGTCACGCTGACCTTGGTGAACACGTAGGCGACCAGCGAGACGACCGAGAGCACGAGCCGGGTGCGGGCGCTGAAGCGCTTCTCGAGGAACTGCGGGATCGTCTCGACGCCCGACTTGTAGTAGAACGGCACGAACAGGCCGGCGAGCACGATCAGGCACCACGCGTGGAGTTCCCAGTGGGCCATCGCCATGCCGGTCGAGGCGCCTTGGCCGGCCAGCCCGACGATGTGCTCGGAGCCGATGTTGGAGGTGAAGATCGAGGCGCCGATCACCACCCAGCCCGCGTTGCGCCCGGCCAGGAAGTAGTCGGTGGTGTCCTTCTGGTGCCGCCCATACCACCAGGCGACGTAGCCGATGATGCCGAAGTAGATGGTGATGACGATCCAGTCGAGCGGTTGCATGAGATGGGGATGGGTTGTGGTTGTGGAGGGAAGAGGGAAGAGGAAAGAGGAAAGTGGTCAGTGGTCAGTGGTTGTGGAAGCTGTTAGAGCAAATGGGGCGGGGTGATGGGTCATTGGTCATTGGGATGAGGGCAAGGAAACGAGTTTCACGCGGTTCTTGCACACTGCTGGCTGTTGACTGCTGACTGCTGACTGCTGACTGACACGGGTGGGCTGCGAACTCCCGGGCACGGCTCGTTTCAGCCGCTGGTTTGGCCGTAGTATGCGTCCGGGCCGTGCTTGCGGAAGAAGTGCTTGTCGAGGAGGTGGGGCGGGGCCGGGTTGGCGGCGGGGTTGATGGCGAGGGTGCGGAGGGCCATGTCGGCGACGATCTCGAGGGCGAGGGCGGTCTCGAGCGCCTTGGTGGCGGTGGGGCCCCATGCGAACGGCCCGTGGTTGCGGACGAGCACGGCGGGGACGGCCAGGTGGGGGGGCTGGCCGGCGTCGGCGGGCTTGGCGGGGGTGGCGCGGGTGTGGGGTGGTTCCTGTTGGAAGCGCTCGACGATGGCGATGCCGGTGTGCCACTCGTAGTCGCCGGCGGTCTCGTCCGGGGTCAGCGTGCGGGTGACCGGGACCGGGCCGTGGAAGTAGTCGCAGTGGGTGGTGCCGAGGCAGGGCAGTTCGAGGCCGGCCTGGGCGAAGGCGACGGCGGTGCGGGAGTGGGTGTGGACGATGGCGCGGACGCCCGGGAAGTGGAGCAGCAGGCAGCGGTGGGTGGGGGTGTCCGAGGACGGGCGCAGGCTGCCCGCGAGCACGTGGCCGTCGTAGTCGAGGACCACGATGTCGTTGGGGGTGAGCTTCTGGTAGTCGACGCCGGAGGGCTTGATGGCGAAGGCGCGGCGGTCGGGGTCGGCGACCGAGACGTTGCCGAAGGTGAGGTCGACCAGGCCGCTGGCGCCGAGGCTGCGGTTGGCCTCGCAGCACTCGTCGCGGATCTGTTGGAAGTCGGGCATCGTCCTAGCCGTGGAGGCCTTGGGAGAGGTGGAAGGCGAGGTCGTTCCAGCGCGCGGCGTCCTTGAATGCGCGCAGGGTGGTGGCCTGGTCGATGACCAGGCACTCGATGCCGGCGATCTCGGCGAAGTCGGCGAGCTCTCCGCTGGCCAGCGGGTGGCTGAGGACGGTGTGGTGGGCGCCGCCGGCGTGGATCCAGGCGGCGGTGGCGGTCTGGAAGTCGGGCAGCGGGTTCCACAGCGCGCGGGCGACCGGCAGCTTCGGCAGCGGGTGGAGGGTGTGCACGCAGTCGACCTCGTTGACGATCATGCGGAAGCGGCCGCCGAGGTCGACGAGCGTGGCGTTGACCGCCTTGCCGGCGCGGGCGTCGAACACCAGCCGGCAGGGGTCCTGCTTGCCGCCGATGCCGAGCGGGTGGATCTCGAGCGAGGGGGTTTCGGCGGCGATGCTCGGGCAGATCTCGAGCATGTGGGCGCCGAGGATGTGGCGGCCGCGCGGGTCGAGGTGATAGGTGTAGTCCTCCATGAACGAGGTGCCGCCGGGCAGCCCGGCGGCCATGACCTTCATCACCCGCAGCAGGGCGGCGGTCTTCCAGTCGCCCTCGGCGCCGAAGCCGAAGCCGTCGGCCATCAGGCGCTGGACGGCGAGGCCGGGGAGCTGCTTGAGGCCGTGGAGGTCCTCGAAGGTGGTGGTGAAGCCGTGGAAGCCGCCGTCCTCGAGGAACGAGCGCAGGCCGAGCTCGATGCGGGCGGCGTCGCGCAGCGCCGGGTGGCGCGGGCCGGTCGGCTCGAGCTCGGGGGCGAGCCGATAGATGTCCTCGTATTCGGAGCACAGGGCATCGACCTCGGGTTCGGTGGCGGCGTTGACGCGCTCGACGAGGTCGCCGACGCCGTAGCCGTTGACCGACCAGCCGAAGCGGAGCTGGGCGGAGACCTTGTCGCCCTCGGTGACGGCGACCTGGCGCATGTTGTCGCCGAAGCGGGCGATCCTGAGGGACTGTGACTGGTGCCATGCGCGGGCGACGCGCATCCATGCGCCGAGGGCGGAGCGCAGGTCGGGGTCCTCCCAGTGGCCGACGAGCACCTTGCGGGGCAGGCGCAGGCGGGCGCCGAGGTGGCCGAACTCGCGGCCGCCGTGGGCGGTCTGGTGGAGGTTCATGAAGTCCATGTCGATCGACTGCCACGGGATGTCGCGGCCGAACTGGGTGTGGAGGTCGGCGAGCGGCTTGCGCAGCGCCTGCAGGCCGGCGATCCACATCTTGGCCGGCGAGAACGTGTGCATCCACGCGATCACGCCCGCGCAATCGGGGGTCGAGTTCGCCTCGAGGCAGATGCGGGTGATCTCCTCGGGGGTGGTGAGCACCGGCTTGAACACCAGCCGGTGGGGCAGGTCGCCGGAATCGTTGAGGGCGTCGACGACCTTGCGGGCGTCGGCCGCCACCTGTTCGAGGGCGGCCGGGCCGTAGAGGTGCTGGGATCCGGTCAGGAGCCAGAACTCAAGTTGTTGGAAGGAGAGGTGCTTGGACATGGGATGAGTGGAGAGTGACGAGTGACGAGTGGGGAGTGACGAGTGCCTGCCCTTCGTAGCCCGCAGGGCGAAGAAGGGGCGAGTGACGAGTGGCGAGTGACGAGTGCCTGCCCTTCGTAGCCCGCAGGGCGAAGAAGGGGCGAGTGACGAGTGGCGAGTGGCGAGTGACGAGTGGGGAGTGGGGAGTGGCGAGTGGGGAGTGCCTGCCCTTCGTAGCCCGCAGGGCGAAGAAGGGGCGAGTGGCGAGTGGCGAGTGCCTGCCCTTCGTAGCCCGCAGGGCGAAGAAGGGGCGAGTGACGAGTGGCGAGTGACGAGTGGCGAGTGGCGAGTGGCGAGTGCCTGCCCTTCGTAGCCCGGCTTGCCGGACATAGCGCGAAGCGCGACGGCCGGAGGGCGAAGAAGGGACGAGTGGCGAGTGGCGAGTGGCGAGTGGCGAGTGGAGCTTGGCGCGGGGCGGGCGCTGGTTTTCAGCGTTTCAGCATTTCAGCGTTTCAGCGTTTGCGGCGGAGGCGGGTCAGGCGGCCTGTTTGATTGCGAGCAGTTCCTTCATGATGCCGGCGAGGTCGGCGGCGTGGTTGACGCCGCCGAAGGCGTCGTGGAGGGCGAGGTAGAGGTTGTAGAGGCGGTTGTAGACGGCCTGGGCGGCGGGGTTGGGGCGGTAGGAGACGTCCTTGAGGCCGGTCATGGCGGCCTGGGCGGCGGCGAAGTCGGGGTGGGCGCGGGCGACGACCGCGGCGCCGATGGCGGCGCCGAGCGCGCACGACTGGGCGGAGCGGGAGACGAGCATCTCGCAGCCGGTGACGTCGGCGTAGACCTGCATCAGCAGCGGGTTTTTCTCGGCGATGCCGCCGGAGCAGACGATGCGCCCGACCGGCACGCCGTAGTCCTTGAGGCGGCCGATGATGGTGCGGGCGCCGAAGGCGGTGGCCTCGATCAGGGCGCGGTAGATCTCGGCGCGGCTGGTGTGCAGGGTCTGGCCGAGCAGCAGGCCGGTGAGCCGCTGGTCGACGAGGATCGTGCGGTTGCCGTTGTTCCAGTCGAGGGCGAGCAGGCCGGACTGGCCGGGGCGGAGGGCGGCGGCCTCGGTGGTCAGGCGGGCGTGGAGCGAGTCGTCGCCGTGGCAGACGCCCTCGACCCACCACTTGAAGATGTCTCCGACGGCGGACTGGCCGGCCTCGACGCCGAAGTAGCCGGGGAGGATGGCGCCCTTGACGATGCCGCAGATGCCGGGGATGTCGGCGGGCTGCTTGTCGGCGGCGATCACGCCGCAGTCGCAGGTCGAGGTGCCGATCACCTTGACCAGCGTGCCCTCGGTGACCCCGCAGCCGATCGCCCCGTAGTGGACGTCCATCTCGCCGATCGCGATCGGGATGCCGGCGGGCAGGCCGAGCTTGGCGGCCCACTCGGGGCACAGGGTGCCGGCGGGCACCAGCGCGTCGTGCGCCTCCTGATAGAGGCGGTCGCGCAGGGCGGCCAGGCGCGGGTCGAGCGCGGTGAGGAACTCGTGGTCGGGCAGGCCGCCCCAGTCGTCGGCATAGAGCGCCTTGTGGCCGGCCATGCACACGCCGCGGCGGATCTGCGCCGGGTCGTCGATGCCGGCGAGCAGGGCGGGCACGAAGTCGGACAGCTCGACCCACGAGTGGGCGGCCTCGAAGACCTCGGGGGCGACGTTCAGGCAGTGCCAGACCTTGGCCCAGAACCACTCCGAGGAGTAGGTGCCGCCGATCTTGGCCAGGTAGCGCGGGCGCAGCCGGCGGGCGGTCTCGGTGATCCGTTCGGCCTCGGCGATCGAGGTGTGGTCCTTCCACAGCCAGCACTGCGCCGCAAGGTGCCCGCGGAACTCCGGCCGCAGCGCCAAGGGCACGTTGTGCCGGTCCACCGGCAGCGGGCTCGAGCCGGTGCCGTCCATCCCGATGCCCACCACCAGCTCGGGCCGGAAGCCGGGCACCTTCGCCGCCTCAGCCAGCGCGCCGGCCACCGCCTCGACCAGCACCGTCAGGTAGTCGCCGGGGTGCTGGCGGGCCAGGTTGTGGTCCGCCGGGTCCAACAGGATCCCCTGGTCGCCCCCGGGGTAGCCGACCACGCAGGAGGCGAGTTCCCGCCCGTCGGCAGTGTCGACCACCAGCGCCCGGGCCGAGTTCGTGCCGTAGTCGAGACCGATCGTGAATGACATGGCCGCGTTCTAGGGGATCCCGGCCCGGTTGCAAAGGCCGGGTTTGTAGGACAGTCATATGAAGGGGTGGGGGTGGGGGAAAGGAGCGGAGGGGAGGGGTGTACGGGAGAACAGGGGGAAAGGGACTGAAGGGACCGAAGGGACCAAAGGGACCAAAGGGGGGGGCGAGGCGAGGGCGTCTGGGGCGGCGGGTTCTCCGGGCGGCTCCACCGGGACCGAAGCGCCTGGCTGGGCGGGTTCGGCCCGCCCCCGCGCGGTTGTTAGGGTATGAGCTCGACCCGCAGCCGGAAGAAGCGGCGCGGGTGGGGTGCGGTGGGCTGGCTGACCGTGAGCCAGCCATCGGCGGGCTGGGCGGGCCAATCGGTGCGGGAGTCGAACAGGATGCCAGGCGGCGAACGAGGCGGGCGGGGCGTCGACGCGCAGTTCGACGATGCGGCCTGCGAGCGGGCCGGCGCCGAAGTCCAAGAAGTCCAAGGTGACGGGCGCAGTGGTCCACTGGACCGCGGCGGCGGGCGAATGCGAGGGAATTGGCCGCACCGGGGGTGGCCGTGGTGGTGGTTCCGGCTGGATCGCGCGGTGGGCGGGGTGCACGCTGGGAACGTGAGTGAGCGACCCTCGATGGCGGACGTGGCGCGGCGGGCCGGGGTGTCGAAGAACACGGTGAGCCTGGTGCTGCGGGGGAGCGTGCGGGTGGCGGCGGCGACGCGGGCGCGGGTGGAGGCGGCGGCGGCCGAGCTGGGCTACCGGCGCAACCCGGCGGTGGCCGACCTGATGGCGGAGCTGCGGCGGTCGGGGTCGGGGAAGTTCCGGGCCTTGTTGGGGCTGCTGAATGCCAACGAGGACCCGGACGGCCTGGCGCGGCATCCCACGCTGCCGAACTACGTGCGCGGGATCCGGCGGCGCGGGCATGAGTTGGGGTATGCGTTCGACGAGTTCTGGCTGCACGACCCGGGGATCGACGGGCGGCGGCTGGCGGCGATCCTGCGGGCGCGCGGGATCCGCGGGGTGGTGGTCGTCGGCCTGATGCGCAGCAACCGGCTGCCGGAGCGGATGGGCTGCCTGTGGGCCGAGTGGCCGGCGGTGGTCACCGGGGTGCGGACGCGGGGGCCGGCCTTGTCGTTCGCGTGCGCCGACCACCATGCGCTGGCGTATGCCGCGTTCGAGAAGGCGCTCGCGCTCGGCTACCGGCGGCCGGGGCTGGTGTTGGACCCGGTGATCGACGAGCTGATCGAGGGCCGGTTCACGGCCGGCTACCTGATCGGCCAGCGGCGCCTCGGCGGCGCCAAGGTCGCGCCGTTCACGGCGATCGCCGCGGCGCGGGCGGACGTGCGGGTGTTCGGCAAGTGGCTCGAGCGCCACCGGCCGGACGTGCTGTTCACGCTCTATCACGAGGTGGCGCGCTGGCTCGAGGCGCTGCGCCTGCGGGTGCCGGACGACCTCGGGCTGATCCAGTACGAATGGCGTGCCGACCACCGCGAGTGGGCCGGGATGGACCAGCGCAACGACCTCGTCGGCGAGGCCGCGGTCGACATGCTCGTCTCGATGCTCCCCGGCCGCCGCGCCGGGGTGCCGGCCGACCCGCGCGCCACGCTGGTCCCGAGCCGCTGGGTCGACGGGGCGACGGTGCGGCTCACATGATGCGGAAGCCCGCCTGCCGGAAGTGGTGGTCCATGGTGTGCGCCCACACCAGCCCCCGGCGCTCCATGAGTTCGAAACTGATGCAGTCGACCCAGTCCCATTCCTTGTCGTCGAAGCGGACCGCCCGCTCCCATCCGGCGGCGAGCAGGGGCGGATCGACGTGCACGACCTCGATCCTCGGCGAGGTTCGGATCGCCGACATGACCGTCACCGCCGCCTGCTTGTGGATGCGCTTGCAGAGCAGTGAGAATGACTCGAGCAGCACCGCGCCGTGGCACAGGAAACGAGGCGTGCGGCGGTAGATCTCGAGGCACCGGCAATGACCGGCATCGTCGGCATCCGCAATCGCATAGATCGCGCTCGTGTCGAGGAACGCCGGTGTCTTACGCTTCGCGCCCATAGAGGATCTCCTCGTCACGGGACGCCGTGTCCGAACCGCCGCTGCGGAATGTGCCCGCGACGTTCAGGACGGGATCCGCGGCGTCGGGCACCCGCTGCGACTCCGCTGTCATGCGATCGTCAATCAGGCGGCGGAGGGCGCCGGAAAGGGAGCATTTCCGGGCCTCCGCTTCCTGCCTCAGGTAGGCGTGGTGCCGGGGGTCGAGGAGGACCTGGGTGCGGTGCTTCATGCCCATACATCATAGCCTTACATCGTTGCGGCGCAAGCACGTTTCAACCGCACGTTTCGCCGCCCGGGCTCGCCGGCATGATGGCGGGGGGCGCGGCCTGCACCGTGGACATGGGCGGTTGGCGGGAGGGCGGTTTCAGTCGTCGGCCGCCCGGGGGTCGAGGGCGTCGCGCAGGCCGTCGCCGAGGAAGTTGAGGGCGAACAGGGTGGCGGAGAAGAACAGCGCGGGGAACAGCAGCAGCCAGATGTTGGAGAGCATGCGGTTGGCGCCCTCCTCGATCAGGATCCCCCATGAGCTGTTAGGCGGCCTGACGCCGAGGCCGAGGAACGAGAGCACCGCCTCGAAGAGCATCACGCCGGGGATGGTGAGGGTGGTGTAGACGACGACCGGGCCGAGGACGTTGGGCAGGATGTGGCGGAACAGGATGCGGGTGCGGCCGAGGCCGAGCGAGCGGGCGGCCTCGACGAACTCGCTGGCGGCGACCGTCTGGACCTGGGCGCGGACGATGCGGGCGAGGTTGAGCCATGACAGGGCGCCGATGGCGATGAACAGGGGCACCAGGGTGGTGATCGGCTCGACGGCGGTGCGCACGGCGATGACGCGCGCGGGCGGGGGGTCTGGGCCGGCGAACAGGGCCACGGACAGCTCGGTGAGGCGCCCGGTGAGCGGCTGGAGCGCGGCGCCCAGCAGGATCACGACGATCAGGAAGGGCAGCGCGTAGAGGGTGTCGACGACGCGCATCATGGCGGCGTCGAGGCGGCCGCCGGCGTAGCCGGCGACGGCGCCCCAGGTGATGCCGATGGTGACGGCGACGGTGGTGGTGATGAGGCCGACGGCCAGCGACACGCGGCCGCCGAACAGGATGCGGGCGAAGATGTCGCGGCCGAGGTGGTCGGTGCCGAACCAGTGGGCGGGGGCGGGGCCGAGGTTCTTGTTGGGCAGGTCGAGGCGGTTGGGGTCGGGCAGGCCGGGGACCAGCGGGCCGACGAGGCAGGCGAGGGCGATGAGCGCGAGCACGGCGAGGCTGGCGACGGCGGCGCGGTTGCGCGCGAGCCGGCGCCATGCGTCGTGCCACAGCGAGGTGCCGCGTTCGAGGTCCGGGGCGGAGGGCGGGCGCATGGGAGGGGGGGGAGCGGTCACCCGGGGTCCGGGGTGCTGCGCAGGCGCGGGTTGAGCCACAGTTGGGCGAGGTCGGTGAGCAGGTTGGCGGCGATGATGAGGGAGCCGTAGAGGAGGACGATGCCCTGGATGACGGGGCCGTCGCCGGTTTCGATGGCCTTGATGAAGTGTTGGCCGAGGCCGGGGATGTGGAAGATGGTCTCGATGACGACCGAGCCGGAGATGGTGGCGGCGAAGGCGGGGCCGAGGTAGGCGACGGCTGGGACGAGGCCGCCGCGGAGGGCGTGGCGGACGAGGATGGCGGGCTCGGACACGCCCTTGGCGCGGGCGGTGCGGATGAAGTCCTGGTGGAGGATGTCGAGCATGCCGGCGCGGGTCAGGCGCGAGAGGTAGGCGGCGCTGGCGAGGCCGAGGGTGAGCGCGGGCAGCAGCCAGGTGGCCGGGTCGGTGCGGTCCCAGCCGACCGCCGGGAGCAGTTGGGCGCGGCGGCCGAACCAGTCGGCGAGGGCCGGCCCGATGACGAAGCCGGGCAGGCAGATGCCGGCCATGGCGAGGGTCATCAGGGCGTAGTCCAGCAGCGAGTTGCGGCAGCGGGCGGCGATCACCCCGGCGGGGATGCCGAGGGCGACGGCGAAGGCCATTGCGACCACGCCGAGGTGGAGCGAGACCGGGAACGCGTGGCGGATGATCTCGGCGACCTCGCGCCCCTCGAGGCGCAGGCTGGGGCCGGCGTCGCCGCGCAGCAGGTAGTTGACGAGGGTGCGCCCGTACTGGGTCCACAGCGGGTCGTTGAGGGCGTAGTAGTCCTCGATCCGCTCGCGGATGTGCGCCGGGATCGCCTTCTCGGTCTGGAACGGCCCGTACGGCAGCGCCTTGACCAGCAGGAAGGTCAGCGTGAACAGCACGAACAGCACCAGCAGGCTCTGCAGCAGGCGGCGGAGGAACGGGAGCATGGCGGTCAGAGGTCAGAGGTCAGAGGTCAGAGGTCAGAGGTCAGAGGTCAGAGGTCAGAGGTCAGAGGCTGATAGAGAGGATGGGGCGGGGTGATTGGTCATTGGGCATTGGGAAAGGCAGGTGCAAGGGGTGTGCGGTGCGCTGGTTCTTGCTCACTGCTGGCTGCTGGCTGCTGACCGCTGACTTCTCGCGCCGAAGCGGACGGTTTTCCACGGGTGGTTGTCGAGCAGCAGCGGGTGCCAGCCCTGGGTGCGTGGGTCGTGGAGGTAGTTGCGGGCGTACCAGGCGAGGGGGATGACGGGCTGGGCGTCGAGGAGGAGGCGTTCGGCGCGGCGGAGGGTGGCGAGGCGGGCGGCGGGTTCGGGGGTGCGGGCGGCCTGGCCGAGGAGGTCCTGATAGGCGGGGTCGTGCCAGCCGGTGTTGTTGTTGCCGCCGCCGCGGGTCCACAGCCCGAGGAAGGTGGTGGGGTCGAGGAAGTCGCCGATCCAGTTGGCGCTGGCCATGTCGTAGTCGAGTTTCTGTTGGGCGGAGACGTAGGAGCCCCAGTCCTTGTTGGCGATGTCGACGAGGATGCCGAGGTGTTGTTTCCACATGGCCTGGATGGTTTCGGCGGGGGCGCGGCCGGAGGGGCGGGAGATGAGGATCGTGTAGCGCGGGAAGCCGCGGCCGTCGGGGAAGCCGGCGGCGGCGAGCCGGCGGCGGGCCTCCGGGGGGTCGAAGCGGAGGGTCGGCTCGGGCTGATAGGAGCCCATCGGCGGGGTCAGTCCGGCGGCCGGGGAGAAGCCCTCGAGGATGTGGCGGCAGAGCTGGCTGCGGTCGATGGCGAGGGAGAGGGCGGAGCGGACGAGTGGGTTGTCGAGGGCGGGGCGGGTGGTGTTGAGGCGGATGAAGGTGGTGCCGACGTAGGGTTCCTGGCGGAGGGCTGCGGGGTGGGAGCGGCGGATGGCGGGGACGAGGTCTGGGGGGAGCACGTAGGTGGTGTGGAGCTGGCCGGCGAGGAAGGCGCGGGTCTCGGTGTAGGGGTTCTCGATCGGGATGAAGCGGATGGCGTTGAGCCAGACCTGGCCGGCCTGCCGGTAGTGGGGGTTGCGCTCGGTTTCGATGAACTCGTGGATGCGCCAGCGGGCGAGGCGGAACGGGCCGTTGCCGACGTGGTTGGGCGGTTCGCTCCACGGGGTGAAGCGGGCGTGGATGGGGCCGTGCTGGAGGACGACGTGGCGCGGGACGGGGAACCACGAGTGGTGGCGGGTGAGTGCGGGCAGGAAGGGGAGGGGCTGGTGGAGGGCGAGTTCGAGGGTGAAGTCGTCGAGGGCGCGCACACCGACGCGGGCGAGGTCCCACAAGTCGCGGCCGTGGTGGGCGAGCAGGCGGCGCAGCACGGCGTCGCGCATCGGCGGCGGCAGGGTGGCGGGCCACTCGAAGCGGTGGGCGGGGTCGGCGGCGATCCACTCGAGCTGGGGGCGGGTGAGGCGGTCGAGGCCGCGGTGGCGGAGCCAGCGGACGCGGGCGGGCGGGTCGAGCGCGTCGAACTGCGGGTTGGGGGCGGGCGGGTTGGGGCCGGCCTCCGGGCGGCCCTCGAAGTTGACCGTGCGGAGCTGGTCCCACGGCAGGTCGGCGTCGGGCGAGATGCCGAACAGGATGAACCCGCGGCGGTCGCGGTTGTAGGCCTCGGCGTTGGTGAGCGGATAGAGCATGCCGGCGTAGTGGGCGGCCAGCAGCGGGTGGAGCATGCGGTGGTAGGAGAAGACGAAGTCGTGGGCGGTCACCGGCGCGCCATCCGACCAGCGGCCGTCGCGGCGCAGGTGGAAGACCCAGCGGTCGCGCGTGGCGTTGGGCTGCCAGCTGAGGGCGGCGCCGGGCGGGAGGGCCTCGTCGCTGGCGGGGTCGTCGGCGGCCAGGCCCTCGAACAGGGCGCTGATCACCTTGCCCTCGATCACCCCGGTGACCAGCTGGGGGTCGAGCGCCTTGGGTTCGGCGGAGTTGCCGACCAGCAGGGTGCGCTCGCGGCAGGCGCGGTCGACGTCGGTTTCCCGGCGGCACGAGGCCAGCGGGAGGACGAGCGCGAGGGTGGCCAGCAGCGCGCGGCACATCGCTGCGGACTGAAGCATTCCCGGCGCGCCGGGGCGACGGAAATCTCGGGCGCCGGGGCGGGGGCGGGGCGGTGCGGGTGCGGTTCCGGCCTGCGGGGGGCGGGTTTGACAGGGGGCTTGCATGGCGTGGGGAGGTGGCTAGGGTTCGCGGAACCGCGCCGGGTTTCCTGTTGAAAGCCTACTTCCTCCGCCGCCTGCTGCTGATCCCGCCGACGCTGCTGGGGATCACGCTGCTGGTGTTCACGATCACCCGGCTGGCGCCGGGCGGGCCGATGGACCGGATGCTGCAGGAGGCCGCGCGCGGCGCCGAGCAGGGCGGCAAGCGCGGGAGCGGGGCCGGGCAATCGCACGGCGGGCTGAGCGAGGACCAGATCGAGGAACTCGAGGAGCAGTTCGGCTTGGACAAGCCGGTGCTGGTGGCCTACGCGCAGTGGCTCGGCGTGTGGCCGCGCGAGACGCGGATCAGCAAGGGGGAGTTCGGGGCCGACCCGGAGGAATTGATCGGCGGCGGCCGGATCGACCCGCAGCGGACGGCGGTGGTGGTGCTGCGCGGCGACGGGCGGCTGGTGCACGTCACGCGCAACGGCGGGGTGCTCGAGTCGGCGGTGTTCGCCGACGGCGGCGCGCCGGTCACGGGCGAGGGGTGGGCGGTGCGGATGGAGACGGAAGCCGACCGGCAGGCGCGCTTCCTGCGCCGCAACCCGCGGGCCGACCGCGAGCGGCTGCCGGGCTACCGGCCGCGCGCGGTGGTGTTCCGCAAGCGGCTCAGCGGGCTGGTGGAGGGCGACCTCGGGCGCTCCTCGCTCTACAACGACCCGGTGATTGAGCTGATCCTGGCGCGGGTGCCGGTGGCGCTCTACTTCGGGCTGCTGACCGCGGTGATCACCTACGGGGTGTGCCTGCCGCTGGGGGTGCTCAAGGCGCTGAAGCACCGGACGTGGATCGACTCGGCCAGTTCGGTGCTGGTGTTCATCGGCTACGCGATCCCCGGGTTCGCGCTCGGGGCGCTGCTGCTCGTCTATCTGGGGGCGCGGATGCGGCTGTTCCCGCTGTTCGGGCTGACCAGCCCGGACTTCGACCAGCTGGCGCCGTGGGACAAGCTCAGGGACCTCGCCCACCACACCGTGCTGCCGCTGTCCTGCTACATCGTCGGCGGCTTCGCCTACCTGACGCTGCTGATGAAGAACAGCCTGATGGACAACCTCGCGGCCGACTACATCCGCACCGCGGTGGCCAAGGGGGTGAGCTTCCGGCGCGCGGTGGTCGGCCACGCGTTCCGCAACTCGTTCATCCCGGTGGCCACCAGCCTCGGCCACCTGCTGATGATCTTCGTCACCGGCTCGATGCTGATCGAGACGGTGTTCGACATCCAGGGCTTCGGGCTGCTGCAGTACCAGGCGGTGCTCTCGCGCGACGTGCCGGTGATCATGGGCACGCTGGTGATCGCCGCGCTGCTGATGCTGCTGGGCAACGTGCTGAGCGACGTGGTGGTCGCGATGGTCGACCCGCGGATCAAGTTCCACTGAGCACCCATGCGCCTGGCAGGCATCGCATCCCTGTTGCTGGCCGCGCTCGCCGCGGTGGGGGAGCTGTACGGGCTGGCACTGCCGACCGCGCGGTGGTTCTTCGCGGCGAGCCGGGCGTTCCCGTGGCTGCACGCCGGCAGCGGCGCGCAGCTGGTGCCGTGGTTCGGCTGGCTGTGCGTCGGGGGGCTGGGCGCCGGCGGGCTGGCGCTGCTGGGGGCAAGCCTGCGCAAGGGGGCGCCCAACCCGCTGACGCGGCGGCGCCTGCGGCGGTTCCGCCAGATCCGGCGCGGCTACTGGTCGTTCGTGGTGCTGGTGGCGCTGGTGACGCTCGCCGCGCTCGACCACCTGCTGGTCGGCAAGACCGCGCTGGCCGTCCGCCACGGCGGGCGGTGGTCGTTTCCCGCGCTGGTCGACCGCGAGTGGAAGGGGCGCGACTTCGGGCTAACGGGCGAGCAGGCGGACGGGCCGGTGGACTTCCGGGCGCTGCGCGACCGGTTCCGGCGGGCGCCGGCCGCGGCGGGCGGCGGCGCGCGCGACCTGGTGATCATGCCGCCGATCCCGTATGACCCGACCGGCGACACGCTGGCGCCGCGGTCGCGCCCGATGGACGAGGACGGCGGCCGGTTCCACGCGCCGCGCAGGCGCGAGCCGTATTCCGGGCTGGTGGCGCGGCTCTACGACGTCGACTCGGCGCGGATGCACATCCGCTACCGGATGCGCGACGGGCGCTTCGACGGGCCGGCCGACGGCTGGGACGAGGAGGGCAACCCGGTGTATACCGCGACCTACCGCGCCGGCGAGCTGGTCGAGGAGCGCTACGTCGGCGCGGGGACCAGGGAGGAGTTTTTGGCGCGCGAGACCGGGCGGCCGCGGATCGTCTTCTATCACCCGGCGCCGCCGCTGCCCGAGCAGGGGCACTGGCTGGGGACCACCTCGCAGGGCTACGACGTGGCGGCCTACCTGTTTGCGGGGATGCAGGTGAACTTCAAGGCGGCGCTGATCTACCTGCCGGTCGTCTACCTGATCGGGATCAGCCTCGGGCTGGCGATGGGCTACTTCGGCGGCTGGTTCGACCTGCTGGTGCAGCGGCTGATCGAGGTGTTCTCGGAGATGCCGTACCTGTTCATCGTGATCATCGTCTCGAGCCTGGTGCCGGAGAAGATGAAGGGGCTGCCGGTGATCCTCGCGATCCTGGTGCTGTTCGGCTGGATGGGGATGACCTACCTGATGCGGACGACCGCGCTGCGCGAGAAGGCGCGCGACTACGTGGCCGCGGCGCGGGTGCTCGGGGCGGGCACGCCGCGGGTGATCTTCCGCCACCTGCTGCCGAACACGGTGGCGATCATCGTCACCTTGGTGCCGTTCAGCATGTCCGGCCTGATCTTCGCGCTGACCGCGCTCGACTACCTCGGGTTCGGGCTGCCGCCGAGCCAGGCGACGTGGGGCCGGCTGCTCAACGACGGGCTCAACAACATCGCCGCGCCGTGGCTGGTCTCCGCGGCGTTCCTCGCGCTGGTCTCCACGCTGGTGGTGATCACGTTCATCGGCGAGGCGGTGCGCGAGGCGTTCGACCCCAAGAAGTTCACCTACTACCGATGAGCGGATGGATCCGGCGCCGGGGGTTGCGACTGCCGCTGTGGGCGGCGGTGGCGCTGGCGTGCGGGTGCGGGCGCGACGAGGCGGTGCGCGGGCGCGGCGCGTCCGGCTTCGACGAGTTCGTGCCCGGCTACAACCGGTTCATCCGCGGCTGGGTTGCCGAGCTGCGCGAGGCGACGGCCGGGGAGCTGGGCAAGGCGCGGGCGGCGCTGGCGGCGGCGGGGGCCGCCGAGCGCGAGCTGCAGGCCGGGCGGGTGTCCTCGCTCGAGCGGGAGCTGGCGAAGTGGGAGTTCCGGGAGCGGTGTGGCGACTACTTTTCGTTCGGCCGGCCGGAGGACATCCCGGGGAACCTGCGCTGGGAGAACGGGCTGGACGAGCCGGAGATCGGCGACCCGGCGGCGACCAAGGGCGGGGTGTTCCGGCGCTTCATCCCGACCTTTCCGCCCACCATCCGGCCGTTCGGCCCCAACGCCAACAACTCGTTCCGCGGCGACCTCCACGACTACATCGAGCTGCCGCTCGTCGGCCTGCATCCGGAGACGATGCGGGTGATCCCGGGCACCGCCAGCGAGTGGGCGGTGGCGGCCGACGGGAAGACCGTCTACTTCCGGATCGACGCGGAGGCGCGCTACTCCGACGGCGTGCCGGTGAAGGCGCGCGACTACCTGTTCGGCATCTACCTGCGGGTCTCCGACGACATCGTCAACCCGTATTCCAAGCAGTGGTTCCGGGAGCAGTACGCGGGGTTCAGGGTCTACGACGACCGCACGCTCTCGGTGACGCTGCCCGAGCCGCGGCTGCTGGCGCCCTACTGGTGCAGCGTGGCGCCCTCGCCGCCGCATTTCTATCAGGAGTACGGGCCGGACTACGCGGAGCGCTACCAGTGGCGGTTCCCGCCGACGACCGGGGCCTACGAGGTGCGGCCGGAGGACATCGTCAAGGGGGTCTCGATCACGCAGACGCGGGTGAGGGACTGGTGGGCGCGGGACCGCAAGTTCTACCGCCACCGGTTCAACCCGGACAAGCTGGTGCACACGGTGGTGCGCGACGAGGCGAAGGCGTTCGAGCTGTTCCGTGCCGGGGAGCTCGACACGTTCTTCCTGACGCGGCCGGAGTACTGGTACGAGAAGTCGGAGATGCAGCCGGTGTACGACGGCTACGTCCACAAGGCGACGTTCTACAACCGCTACCCGGACGTGCCGCTGGGGCTCTACCTGAACGTCACCAAGCCGCCGCTGGACGACCGGGCGGTGCGGATCGGGATCCAGCACGCGATGAACTGGCAGCGGGTGATCGACGTGCTCTACCGCGGCGACTACCGGCGGCTGGACCAGTTCGCCGGGGGCTACGGGCCCTTCAGCGACCCCGCGATCAAGGCGCGGCCGTTCTCGGTGGAGGCGGCGCGGCGCGCGTTTGCGCGGGCCGGCTACGACCGGGAGGGGCGCGACGGGGTGCTGCAGCGGGCGGACGGGCGGCGGCTGTCGGTGTCGCTGACCTACGCGCGGATGGCGCAGCTGGACCGGATCTTCTCGATCCTCAAGGACGAGGCGCGGCGCTGCGGGCTGGAGCTGCGGCTGGACGGGCTGGAGTTCACGGTCGCCTACCTGAAGGAGATGCAGAAGCAGCACGAGATGACCTTCGGCAGCTGGATGGTGCAGCCGCCGTTCCCGGATTTCCACCAGTTCCTGCACTCGAGCAACGCGTTTGACGACCAGGGCAACCCAAAGCCGCACACCAACAACACGTTCTGCTGGGCGCGTGGCGACACCGACCGGCTGAGCGAGCAGGTGCGCAACGCGCGCAGCGACGCGGAGCTGGCGGCGGCGAGCCGGGCGCTGCAGCGGATCATCCACGACGAGGCGATCTTCGTGCCGGGCTACAAGGTCGGCTTCGTGCGGGTCGGGTCGTGGCGCTGGGTCCGCTGGCCGCGGAGCGAGACGACCAGGTTCAGCCCGCCGGTGGTCTACGACCCGCACGAGGTGTTCGTGTTCTGGGTCGACGAGGCGCGCAAGCGCGAGACGCTCGAGGCGATGCGCGAGCGGCGGGCGTTCCCCGAAACCGTCGAGGTGTTCGACGACTACCGGGACTGGGGCGGGGACCGGCAGGAGCCGGCCGCAGAAGGCGCGGACAAAGGCGCGGACAAAGGCGGGGGCGGCGGGGCCTCCGGCGGGGAGGGCGAACGATGAGCGGGGGCGGCGGGAACCTGTTGGAGGTGGCGGGGCTGGTCACCTCGTTCGACACCGAGGCCGGGCTGCTGCGGGCCGTCGACGGCGTGTCGTTCCAGGTGCCGCGCGGGCGCACGGTCGGGATCGTCGGCGAGTCCGGCTGCGGCAAGAGCGTCACCGCAATGTCGATCATCCGCCTGCTGCCCCAGCCCGCGGGCAAGATCCTCGCCGGGCGGGTGGTGTTCAAGGGGCGGGACCTGTTAGACGCGGGCGAGCGCGAGCTGCGGTCGGTGCGCGGGGGTGAGATCGGGGTGGTGTTCCAGGAGCCGATGACGGCGCTCAACCCGGTGCAGCGGATCGGGCGGCAGCTGGCGGAGGTGTATCGGCTGCACAAGAGGCTGTCGAAGAAGGAGGCGTGGGGTGCGGCGGTGGAGATGCTGCGGATGGTGCGGATCCCGTCGCCGGAGCAGCGGGTGATGGACTATCCGCACCAGTTGTCCGGGGGGATGCGGCAGCGGGTGGTGATCGCGATGGCGCTGGCGTGCCGGCCGGAGCTGCTGATTGCGGACGAGCCGACGACGGCGCTGGACGTGACGGTGCAGGCGCAGATCCTGGACCTGATCGGCCGGCTGCAGGCGGAGCTCGGGATGTCGGTGATCCTGATCACCCACGACCTCGGGGTGATTGCGGAGACGTGCGACGAGGTGGTGGTGATGTATGCCGGGCGGGTGGTCGAGCGGGCGGCGGCGGGGGAGTTGTTTGCCAGGCCGCTGCACGCCTACACCCGCGGGCTGCTGGCCTCGATCCCGACGCTGGCGACGCCGGCCAAGGAGACGCTGCGGACGATTCCCGGGATGGTGGCCGGCCTCGGGGAGATGGTGCCCGGGTGCCGGTTCTGCCAGCGGCTGGGGCGCGACCCGCGCGGCTTGCGCGAGCGGCCGCGGCTGGTGGAGGCAAGCCCGGGGCACTGGGTGGAGGACTGCCCGCAGTGCATGGGCGGCCAGCAGCCGGCAGTCAACAGTCAGCAGTGAGCAAGAACCAGCGCAGAGCACACCCCTGGCGCCGGCCTTTCCCAATAACCAATGACCAATCACCCCGCCCGATCTGCGCGCATGACTGAGCTGCTCCGAGTCGCGGACCTGAAGGTGCACTTTCCGGTGCGGGGCGGGGTGTTGCTGCGCCAGGTCGGGCGGGTGCACGCGGTCGACGGCGTGTCGCTGGGGATCGGGGCGGGCGAGACGCTCGGGCTGGTCGGCGAGTCGGGCTGCGGCAAGACGACGCTGGGCAAGGCGGTGGTGCGGCTGGTCGAGCCGACGGCCGGGCGGATCCGGTTCCGGGGGCGGGAGATCACGCGGATGGGGCGGCGGGCGCTGCGGCCGCTGCGGCGCGACCTGCAGATGATCTTCCAGGACCCGGCCGAGTCGCTCGACGCGCGGATGAGCGTGCGGGATTTGTTAGAAGAGCCGTTCCGGATCCACCGGCTGGGCGGCGCCCGGGAGCGGCGCGCGTGGGTGGACGAGCTGCTGGACCGGGTGGGGCTGCCGGCGTCCTCTGCGGAGCGCTACTCGTTCGAGTTTTCGGGCGGGCAGCGGCAGCGGATCGGGATCGCGCGCGCGCTGGCGCTGCGGCCGCAGCTGATCGTGTGCGACGAGCCGGTTTCGGCGCTGGACGTCTCGGTGCAGTCGCAGATCCTCAACCTGCTGGTCGAGCTGCAGCGGGAGCTCGGGCTCTCGTACCTGTTCATCGCGCACGACCTGGCGGTGGTCAAGCACGTCAGCGACCGGGTGGCGGTGATGTACCTCGGCAAGATCGTCGAGGTGGCGGGGTCGGAGGCGATCTACCGGGCGCCGAAGCACGCCTACACCAGGGCGCTTTTGTCCGCCATCCCGGTGCCCGACCCGGCGGCCCGGCGCGAGAAGATCCTGTTGGAGGGCGACGTGCCCTCGCCGATCGACCCGCCGGCGGGCAGTGCGTTCGGCCACCGGATCGGGCACCCGCGGTATCCGGAGACGGTGGGCCGGGAGCTGCCGCTGGTCGAGCTGGACCCCGGCCACTGGGTGGCGGCGGACCCGTGCTGTCTGGGCGAGGACGACTACCGGCGCGCGGCGGCGGCGGCCGGGGGTGGGGGCGCCTGAGCGCCGGCCCCGGGCGTGCGGGGGAGGCTGCGGCGACCTGCCCGGCGGATCGTGCATCCTCAAGCCACAACCGGAACGAACCGGGGATGGACCGTGGGCTGTTGAAAACGGGCGGGTACCTCCGGGCCATCCTGATGAGTTCTCAGTCAGTCGGGGGAAACAGGCACGCGTCGATCACGGCGAGCACTTCCCGGAGGAAATCGCCGGGCGCGCGTCCGATGCGGCGCATGCGCCTTGCGTGGAAGTCAATCGACTTCATCTGCTCGCACATCACGTATCCGGTCAGGCCTGTCACCGCAGGCAACTCCACGTGGAACGGAGTCGTGCGGGAGGTGTTGGTGATGGGGCAGCACGCGGCCAGGCCGGTCGCGCGATTGAAGGCCGTCACGCTGACCACCAGTGCCGGGCGGCGCCCCTTCTGCTCGTGCCCCGCCTGCGGGTCGAAACTGAGCGTCACCAGATCCCCCGGCGCCGGGATCATGCCGCGCTTCACCATGCCTCCTTCCCTTGCGCTCCACCCCAATCGAGTTCCCCGCGGAATGCCTTCGGGTCGCTCCCGGCCACCAGGTCCTCGATCCGGCAACGACCCCGGACCGCGCGCGAACTTTGCGTCGGGGTGATCGTGATCCGCGTCCGGTCCGCCGAGAGTTCGACCATGACCGGTGAGCCGACCGCCACTCCCAAGCCATCCACGAGGGCCTTGGGCAGGCGCACGCCCTGGCTGTTGCCCCATCGCTGCAAGGTGGTCTTCATGGCGGAATGTATAGCCGGAGGATATACATTCGTCAAGGAGAATCCACCTGCGACAGCGCCCCCCTGTCGAGGACGTGGTGATGCCGCGGTTGGCGCGGATGGAAAAGCGGCCGCGTTCGGCTGCGGCGGGCTGCCGTCAGCGCGGCAATCGCTGGCAACAACCCCACGGAGGGCTCTGGAACGACACCGGTGGGACGGATCACGAAAGCCCGATGGGTGCCCTGATAGGGCGATGCCCCGCTCAAGTCCGAGGGGTCAGGAGGCGCGGCCGTCCATTGCTTGTGCCATCCGGGGGAATCGCCCAGGAGTGGCCGGTCCCGGCCGATGAACAGATTCACGTCCGGTGCGGAGGATTCAAGCCAGTAGACCCCGACGAAGAACGAGGTTCCCTCGGGGCCGATGTGCCGGGGGGCCGGGAACTGGACCTGTTGGAGGGATTGGCCTGGCACGACGGCGGTGAGTGCGCTGCCTGCAAGCAGCACTGCATCGCCGGGCTTTCAGGGGCCGCACCTGACCAGCTGGAGCCGCCTGGCGCGGCGGTTCCACTTGTGGATGGCGGCGTCGGCGGTGATCAGCGGCAGACCGAGCACGCTGGCGGTGGCGACGATCATGCGATCGGCCGGATCGCCGTGGAAGTCGGGCAGGCGACAGCCTTCGATGGCGATCTCGGGAGTGAGCGGTTCCAATTTGCAAGCAGAATCGGCAGAATCGGCGGGCTGGGCGGGATGCCCGCCGGACGGCCGACGGCAGGCAGCCGTCGCCACGGGGGCGGCGCAGGGCAGGGGCGCCGGGGCCCCGTGCGGATCGTCCGTTAGAGCGCGGGCGGCCGCCTGCGCTGCGGAGCTTGCTGATCCTGCCGAACCCCGAACCACGGGGTGAACCCGTGGCCAAGGACCATCGTCCCTGGCGGGGCGGAGGGAGCCGCCCTTCGGGCCCTGCGGCGGGGGCGGGGGAGGGCGTGTGTCAGAGGTCGGGGGGTGGCTCGGCGGCGAGGCGTTGGCGTGCGGTGGCGAGGTAGACGGGATCGATCTCGATGCCGGTGAACGAGGCGAGGTGGAGGCGGGCGGCGGCGATGGCGGACGAGCCGATGCCGAGGAAGGGGTCGAGCATGCGGGTTTGGGGGCCGCGGCCGTGGAGGCGGATGCAGAGTTCGGGCAGGGCGACGGGGAAGGTGGCGGGGTGGGGGCGGTCGTCGGCGCGGGAGGCGATCGTCTGATAGGGGATGAACCAGTTGTTGCCGCGGCAGCGGAGGTCGCTGCCGCCGGTGTGGGCCCAGCGGGCGATGTTGGACTTGTGGGCGTAGGGGACGCCGGCGGCGCGGCGGTCGAGGCGGACGTCGCCGGACTTGGTCAGGTGGAACACGAACTCGTGGCAGTCGGTGACGAAGCGGGGCGAGTTGACCGGCTTGAAGTGGCCGGCGGTGACGCGCTTGCCGGCGGGGGTTTCCACGGTGATCGACTTGATCCAGTGGAAGGTGTTCTGGAGGGAGAACAGGGGGTCGGGGGCGTCGACCAGCGCGAGCAGCAGCTGGTGTGGGAGCAGCGGGTTGCGCGGGGCGGAGCCGAGGTTGAGGAACAGCGAGGCGTCGGGGGCCATCACGCGGCGCAGCTCGGCGGCCCAGCGCAGGCACCATGCGAGGAACTCGGCGCGGGGCGCGACGTCGTGGTAGCTGCGGTAGCCGATGCCGAGGTTGTAGGGTGGGGAGGTGACGACGAGGTCGACCGAGCCGCCGGGCAGGGTGGGCAGGATCTCGAGGCAGTCGCCGTGGAGCAGGCGCAGGCCGGGGGGCGGGCCTGCCGCCGTGGCGGGCGCGGCGGGCTGCGGCTGATGATTGGCGCGCTGGGTCACTGCGGGCTGGGCGGGCCGCCGGGGCCGCCGGGGCCGCCGGGGTCGCACGGGGTCACATGTGGCAGATGACGGCGTCGCCGAACTCGGAGCACTTGAGCAGGGTGGCGTCGTCCATCAGGCGGGCGAAGTCGTAGGTGACGGTTCGGGCGGAGATGGCGCCGGTGACGCCGGCGACGACGAGGTCGGCGGCCTCGTTCCAGCCGAGGTGGCGGAGCATCATCTCGCCGGAGAGGATGACCGAGCCCGGGTTGACCTTGTCCTGGCCGGCGTATTTCGGGGCGGTGCCGTGGGTGGCCTCGAAGACGGCGTGGCCGGTGAGGCAGTTGAGGTTGCCGCCGGGGGCGATGCCGATGCCGCCGACGCAGGCGGCGAGGGCGTCGGAGATGTAGTCGCCGTTGAGGTTGGTGGTGGCGATCACGTCGTAGTCGGCGGGGCGGGTGAGGATCTGCTGGAGGAAGGCGTCGGCGATGACGTCCTTGATCACGATGCCGGCGCCGGGCAGGCCCTCGGGGATCACGCACCACGGGCCGTGGTCGAGTTCGACGGCGCCGAACTCCGCGCGGGCGATCTGATAGGCCCAGTCGCGGAAGGCGCCCTCGGTGAACTTCATGATGTTGCCCTTGTGGACGATGGTGACGGACTTGCGGTGCGCGCGGATGGCGTGGTGGAGGGCGGCGCGCATCAGGCGGGCGGTGCCCTTTTCGGACACCGGCTTGAGGCCGAAGCCGGACGACTTGGGGAAGCGCACCTTGGCGTAGCGTTCGGGGAAGTGCTTCTTGATGAGGCGGCGGAACTCGGCGGCCTCGCGGGTGCCGGCCTGGAACTCGATGCCGGCGTAGATGTCCTCGGAGTTTTCGCGGAAGACCACCATGTCGGTGAGGTCGGGGCGCTTGACCGGGCTGGGGACGCCGGCGAACCAGCGCACCGGGCGCAGGCAGACGTAGAGGTCGAGGGCGTGGCGCAGGGCCACGTTGAGCGAGCGGATGCCGCCGCCGACCGGGGTGGTCAGCGGCCCCTTGATGCCGACGAGGAAGTCGCGGAAGGCGGTGATCGTGTCGTCGGGCAGCCACGCCTTGGCGGGATCGTCGACCTCCTCCTTGAAGCGGTGGTATGCCTTTTCGCCGGCGAACACCTCGAACCAGCCGATGCGCCGGCCGCCGCCGTAGGCCTTGGCGACCGCGGCATCGATCACCCGCACCGCGGCGCGCCAGATGTCGGGGCCGGTGCCGTCGCCCTCGATGAACGGGATGACCGGCCGGTCGGGAACGGTCAGCACGCCGTCGTTCATCGTGATCCGATCGCCGGCCGGTGGGGAAATGAAGCGGTAGGCCATGGTTGTCGGGCGCCGGTGCGGCGCGGTGCGCAGTGGAGCAGAGCGTGCAGGCGAGGTCAAAGGCGAATCGGGCGGGCGTGGGAGTGCGCAGATCCTGTGATGGCGGGGCGGTTGCGGGGTTGTGAACAACTTGGGAACACCGCGCCTGCCGGCGGGCCGTGCGGTCGAGCGGTCGCGGGGCCGGCGGTGCGGTTGGATGGCGGTGGCCGGAGGGGTGGGTGGCGGGGGCTGCGCACCGTTTGCTCACCGGTTATGCCACGGGCGGTGCGGGAGCCGTGGCGCGCCCTGCCGCGGGCGCACGCAACAGGCACGAAACCAACGGGTTAGAGTGGTTATCGGGACCTTGCCGACGCTCGTGCCCAGGTTGTTCACACGGGCCGGCCGGCGGGCGGCGCGGGCGGCGCGGTGCAGCGCGACGGATCTCACAACCAAACGGATCCGAGCATGCGGCGGGTGGCCGGGGGGGGGCGGGGCGGTTGTGAATATCCTGCGTGAAACCGGCCTCACGCGGGGCGGGCGGGAGGGCCGCGGGCGGTGGTGAGGGCCCGCGGTTCAGCCCTTGATTTCCAGCAACATCTGCGGGTTGTGGGGGAACTTCTTGAGGAAGAAGAGGAGGCGCTCCATGGCCTCGACCGGGCGATGGCCGGCGAGGCCGCGGCGGATCAGGTGGATCTTGTGGAGGACGTGCTCGGGCAGGATCAGTTCCTCGCGGCGGGTGCCGCTCTTGAAGATGTCGACGGCGGGGTAGATGTAGGACTCGGCGATCTTGCGGTCGAGGACGAGCTCCATGTTGCCGGTGCCCTTGAACTCCTGGAAGATCGCCTCGTCGGCGCGGGAGTTGGTCTGGACGAGGGCGGTGCCGAGGATCGTCAGTGAGCCGCCGCCGCGGGTGTTGCGGGCGGCGGCGAACAGGCGGCGGGGCATCTCGAGGGCGCCCACGGTGATGCCGCCCGAACCGGTGCCGCGGCCCTTGTTGCGCATCTGGTTGTTGTAGGCGCGGGCGAGCCGGGTGATCGAGTCGAGCAGCAGGAACACGTCCTTGCCGGCCTCGACGAGGCGTTTGGCGCGCTCGATCGCCAGCTCGGCGATGCGGGTGTGGTCGCGGGCGTGCTCGTCGTTGGAGCTGGCGAAGATCTCGACGCCCGGCAGGGCGCGGCGGAACTCGGTGACCTCCTCCGGGCGCTCGTCGACGAGCAGGATCATCAGGTGCAGGGTGTCCTCGTAGTTCTGGTGGACGGCCTCGGCGATGTGGAGGAGCATGGTCGTCTTGCCGGAGCGGGGCGGCGAGACGATCAGCCCGCGCTGGCCGCGGGCGACCGGCGACATCAGGTCGATCACGCGGGTGGTGAAGCGGTCCTGGACGGTTTCGAACGACACGCGGCGGGTCGGGTTGACCGCCCTGAGTTCCTCGAAGAACGGCAGCCTGGCGGCGGCGTCGGGGGCGAGGCCGTCGATGGTGGTGACCTCGACGAGCTGGGGCCCGCGCGGGCCTTCCTGATAGAGGCCGTCGATCATCGAGCCGAGGCGCAGGCCGTGGCGGCGGATCAGTTCGGGGGGCACGAAGATGTCGTCGCGGTTGGCGGCGAAGTGCTGGTCGGCGCGGCGCAGGAAGCCGTAGCCCTTCGGCGTGAGTTCCAGCATCCCCTGCCACGGCACCTTCGGTCCGGTGAACTGCGGGCCTTTGCGGGACGGCTCGCGCTCGGGGGCGACCTGGACGGCCGCCGGCGCCTCGTCCGGGGACGGCCCGTCCGGGGCCGGACGGCCGGCGCCGCCGCCGGAGGCGTCGTGCGCGGGGTCGTGGCGGTTGCGGTCGCGGTCGCGGCGGCGACGGCCGCGCTTGACCGGCCCGCCACGCACGCGGCCGAAGCGGCGCTGGTTGGGATCGGCGCCCTCGGCCGCCGGCCGGGCCACGGCCTCCTGCACGGGCGGGTCGGACGGGGCGGGTGGGGCGGACAGGGCGGACGAGTCGGACAGGTCGGACGAGTCGGACGGGTCGGCCGTGACGGGTGCCGGGGCGGGCGCAGCAGCAGGAGCGGCGGCGGGGGCTGCGGGCTCAGGGGCAGGGGGGGGGGCGGGTGCGGGGTCGGGCGGTGGGGCGGGGTGGGCCACCGGCGGCGCCTCGGTGCGGTCCGCGGCCGGCGGGGCGGCGGCGGGATCGGCGGGGGCGCTGGCGGGACTGGCGCGGCGCGGGCGCCGGGCCGGGGCACGCGAACCGCCCCGGGTCTTGGGTGGCGGCTCGGGGGTGCCGGCGGCGGCGGGTGGCACGGCGGCGGTCTCGGGGGGCTCGGTGGGTGGCTTGCTCATGCGCGGGCGGTGGGTGGAAGGGCGCAGCCGCGGAGTCACGACTCCATGGCGGCCAACAACGCGTCGTCGACCTCGAAGTTGGTGAACACGTTCATGGTGTCGTCGTAGTCGTCGAGCGCCTCGAACATGCGGATCGCCTGGCGCGCGACCGCCTCGTCCGACAGCACGACCGGGTTCTTCGGGATCGAGACGAACTTCTCGGAGGCGACGTGGAAGCCCGCTTCGCGCAGGCGCTGGGCGACCTGCCCGAGCTGCGCGGGCGCGGTGTCGACCAGCGTGCCGCCGTCGTCGCCGCCGCGCACGTCGTCGGCGCCGGCGTCGATCGCGGCCTCGATCATCCGCTCGTCCTCGGGGTCGACGCCGGGGACGGAGATTTCGCCGCGGCGGTCGAACTGATAGGCGACGCTGCCCGGGCTGGCGATGCTGCCGCCGTTGCGGGTCAGGATGGTGCGGATCTCGGCGGCCGCGCGGTTGAGGTTGTCGGTGGCGACCTCGACCAGAAAGGCGGTGCCGCCCGGGCCGTAGGACTCGTAGGTGACCTCCTGGATGGCGTCGCCGCCCAGTTCGCCCGAACCCTTCCTGATCGCGCGCTCGACGTTTTCCTTGGGCATCGACACCGCCTTGGCGCTGTCGATGGCGGCGCGCAGGCGCGGGTTGAGGTCCGGATCCGCGCCGCTGCGGGCCGCAATCGCGATCTCGTGCGCACACTTGCTGAAGACCTTGCCCTTCCTGGCGTCCTCACGCGCCTTGATGTGCTTGACCTTGGACCACTTGCTGTGACCTGACATGGAATTGGGAACGAATGGATGACCGCGGTGACGGCGCGCGCCGGACACGCATGGACGTGCGCTGCGGGCAACGCACCCGCGCCAAACTGGTGACAGGAACCGGGAGATCCGAACTCTAGGCCGCCGCGTGGGCGGAGAAGAATCCTGGGGTGCCTCCCCGGGAGCGACCACCGAACCGTGGGCCGCACTTGTCGATCAGACGGAGGGACGATGCCCCGGCAGGCGGCGCTTGGCAACCCCTTTTTTCCGCCGGCTTCCCGGTTGACCGCGGTGCCGGGGGCCCGTACTAGAGCGGCGGGGCCGGCGCCCCGCGCAACATGAAACCCCCACTGACGATCACGGTCACCGGCGCCGCCGGCCAGATCGGCTACGCCCTGCTGTTCCGGATCGCCGCGGGCGCGATGTTCGGCCCCGACCAGCCGGTCCACCTGCGCCTGCTCGAGATCGAGCCGATGCTGCCCGCGCTCGCCGGGGTGGCGATGGAGCTGGACGACTGCGCGTTCCCGCTGCTCGGCGACGTGGTGGCCACCGCCGACCTGGACGAGGGGTTCCGCGGCGCGAACTGGGCGCTGCTCGTCGGCTCGGTGCCGCGCCGCGCCGGGATGGAGCGCAAGGACCTGTTAGGGATCAACGGGCGGATCTTCACCGGCCAGGGGCGGGCGATCGCGCGCCAGGCGGCGCGGGACGTGCGGGTGCTGGTGGTCGGCAACCCGTGCAACACCAACGCGCTGATCTGCATGGCGAACGCGGACGGGGTGCCGCGGGAGCGGTTTTTCGCGATGACGCGGCTGGACGAGAACCGGGCGCGGCGGCAGCTGGCGGCGAAGGCCGGGGTGGCGTGCGCGGCGGTGACGAACCTGTGCGTGTGGGGCAACCACTCGGCGACGCAGTTTCCGGACTTTGCGAACGCGCGGATCGGGGGCCGGCCGGTGCCGGAGGTCATCAGCCACGTCGCGTGGCTGCGCGGGGCGTTCATCACCTCCGTCCAACAGCGCGGGGCGGAGATCATCAGGGCGCGCGGGGCGTCGTCGGCGGCGTCGGCGGCCAACGCGGCGATCGACACCGTGCGCGGGCTGTTGGAGCCGACGGCGGCGGGCGACTGGCACAGCGTGGCGGTGTGCTCGGAGGGGTGGTATGGGATCGACGCGGGGCTGGTGGCGTCGGTGCCGGTGCGGGCGCGCGGGGGCGGCGGCTGGGAGGTGGTGGAGGGGGTGGCGCACGACGACTTCGGCCGGGGGAAAATCGAGGCCTCGGTCACGGAGCTGCGGGAGGAGCGGGAGGCGGTCAAGGAACTGCTTGGGAACCGATGATGGGGCCACTGGTCATTGCCGGGCGCGAGTTCGGGTCGCGGCTGATCCTCGGGACCGGCAAGTTCGCGTCCAACGAGCTGATGCGCGACGCGCTGGCGGCGAGCGGCACCGGGATGGTGACGGTGGCGCTGCGGCGGGCGGACCTGAGCGGTGCGCGCGACCCGTATGCCAACATCCTTGAGTTCATCGACCCGGAGCGCTACCTCGTGCTGCCCAACACCAGCGGGGCGATGGACGCCGGGGAGGCGGTGCGGCTGGCGCGGCTGGCGGCGGCGGCGGGGCTGCCGCGGTGGGTGAAGCTGGAGATCCACCCCGATCCGGCGTGGCTGCTGCCCGACCCGGTGGAGACGCTCAAGGCGGCCGAGATCCTCGCCGGCGAAGGGTTCACGGTGCTGCCGTACATCAACGCCGACCCGGTGCTGGCCAAGCGGCTGCAGGACGCGGGCGCGGCCGCGGTGATGCCGTTAGGCTCGCCGATCGGGACCAACCGCGGGGTGGCGACCCGCGACCAGGTGCGGATCATCGTCGAGCAGGCGACGGTGCCGGTGATCGTCGACGCCGGGCTGGGTGCGCCGAGCCACGCCGCCGAGGCGATGGAACTGGGCGCCGACGGGGTGCTGGTCAACACCGCGATTGCGATCGCGGCCGACCCGGCGCGGATGGCGCGGGCGTTTGCGGCGGCGGTTGCGGCGGGGCGGGAGGCGTGGGAGACCGGGCTGCCCGAGGCCGCGGACCGCGCGGTGGCGACCAGCCCGCTGACCGGATTCCTTGACTGACATGCGCGCGCCGGTGGCCAGCGAGCAGAAGCGGGCGATGGCGTGGTCGCTCGGGGTGGCGGTGGTGTTGCTGGCGGCGAAGGTGGTGGCGGCGGTGCTCACCGGGTCGTCGGCGATCTACTCGGACGCCGCCGAATCGGTGGCGCACGTGGTGGCGGTGGGGTTTGCGGTGTGGGCGCTGCGGGTGGCGTTGAAGCCGGCGGACAGCGATCACCATTTCGGGCACGAGAAGGCGGAGTTCCTGTCGGCCGGGTTCGAGGGCGGGATGATCAGCGTGGCCGCGCTGCTGATCTTCTACGAGGCGGCCAAGCAGCTGTGGACCGGGGTCAAGCTCGAACACCTGGTCGTGGGCACCGCCCTGACCGGCGCGGCGGCGGCCATGAACCTGGCGCTCGGGCTGACCTTGGTGGGGATCGGCAAACGGCAGGGCTCGACCCTGCTGCGGGCCAACGGGATGCACGTGCTCACGGACGTGTGGACGAGCGCCGCGGTGCTCGGGGGGCTGCTCCTGATCCTGGTGACCGACTGGTTGTGGTGGGACCCGATCGTCGCCTCGCTGGCCGCCGCCAACATCCTGCGCACCGGCATCGGCCTGATGCGCGAGGGGCTGCGCGGCCTGATGGACACCACCGACACCGCCCTCGACCAGGAGATGACCGGCCTGCTGGCCCGCGCGACCGGCGAGCGCGGCCTGTCGTTCCACAACCTGCGCCACCGCTGCAGCGGGCGCACCCACTGGGTCGAGTTCCACCTCGTGTTCCCGGACCAGATGAGCATCCGCGACGCGCACCGCGCGGCGACCGAGATCGAAAGCGAGATCGCGGCGCTGCTGGTGCCGCGGGGCCGGGTGATCAGCCACCTCGAACCGCGCTCCGAGGAGACGACCGAGGAGACGTGGGAGGGGAGGTGACCGAATTCGCGCTTGGCGGCGGGGTGGGGGGCGCTTGAATGGCGGCGGCGATGACCAGGTTCCGGCCGTGCATCGACCTGCACGAGGGGCGGGTGAAGCAGATCGTCGGGGCGACCCTGCGCGACGACGGGACGCCGCCGCAGGAGAACTACGTGGCCGCCGAGGGCGCCGGCTGGTTCGCGGCCAGGTTCCGCGCCGACGGGCTGGGCGGCGGACACGTGATCCGGCTCGGGCCGGGCAATGACGCGGCGGCGCGCGAGGCGCTCGCCGCATGGCCCGGCGGGCTGCAGCTCGGCGGGGCGATCACGCCGGCCAATGCCGGGGAGTGGCTTGCGGCGGGCGCCAGCCACGTGATCGTGACCTCGTGGCTGTTCGACGCGCAGGGCCGGTTCCGCGAGGAGAACCTGCGCACGCTGGCCGCGCAGGTCGGCCCCGGCCGGCTGGTCGTCGACCTCAGCTGCCGCCGCACCGGGCGCGGCTGGACGGTGGCGATGAACCGCTGGCAGACGCTAACAGACCTGGAGCTGACCCACGCCGCGCTCGACGCCATCGCCCCGTGGTGCGCCGAGTTTTTGGTCCATGCCGCCGACGTCGAGGGGCGCTGCGGCGGCATCGACGTGGGGCTCGTCGAGCGGCTCGGCAGCTGGCGCGGGCGGCCGGTCACCTACGCCGGGGGCGTGGCCAGCCTGGCCGACGTGCGGCGCGTCGACGCCGCCAGCGGCGGCCGGGTGGACGTCACCGTGGGCAGCGCGCTCGACCTGTTCGGCGGGCGCGGGGTGGGCTACGCGGAGCTGTTGGAGTGGAACCGGCGGGGGGCACAGGGATCGCAGGTCCCTTAGGTCCCTTAGGTCCCTTAGGTCCCTTAGGTCCCTTAGGTCCTATAGGTCCTATAGGTCCTATAGGTCCTGAAATCCTACTTTCCCCCCGCGTCCAGTTCCATGATCTCGACCTTGCGGAAGTCGACCGGGTGGCTTTCGGACTGGAGCGAGATGAAGCCGCCCTTGAGGATCTTCACGCCGTCGGCGAGTTCGATCAGGGCCTGGGCGTCGCGGTCGCGGGGGTCGAGCTGCGGGTCGTCGTATTCGAGCACCGTCTTGCCGTTGACGAGGTGCCTGACGTGGGTGCCGCGGACCTCGATTTCGGCGGTGACCCACTGTTCTCCGTCGAAGGTGTCGGAAGCCGAGTTGATGCAGTGGTCCTCCTTGAGCTGGCCCTGCATGACGACGTTGGTGCCCGGGGTGCAGAGGTTGCCGGTGGTGCGCTCGCCGGAGCCGGTGCCGCCGAGCAGCTGGACCTCGATGCAGACCGGGAATTCCTGCTCCTTGCGGATCGTCTTGGGGTCCTGGCAGTGGATCATGACGCCGGAGTTGCGCAGCGCCCAGCCGGGGCCGCCCTTGCACTGCCCGCCGACGAAGCGGTACTCGACGCGCAGCCGGTAACTGGTGAATGGCTTTTGATAGAACAGGTGGCCGAAGCGGCCGCCGAACTCGTCGTAGCCGTCGAAGCGCACCTTGAGCAGGCCGTCCTCGACGCGGAACGTGTTCCGGTAGTTGTCGCCAAGTTCGGAGTTGGTGATCTTGGGGGTCCAGCCGGCGAGGTCCTTGCCGTTGAACAGGGGGATCCACTTGGCCTCCGCGGCGGCGAGCAGGCCGGGGAGCAGCGCGGCGGCGATGGTGGTGGAGAGCGCGGGGATGTTCATCGGCGAGGATACGGGCGGGCGGGCGCCAAGTTTCACGGTTTCGGCCGGCCGCGGCGGACCGGCGCTTGCACGTGGCGGCGGGATCCTGCATCGTGCGGCCAATGAAGGCGCTGGTGCTTCTGTGCGGCTGGTGGGCGGGCGTGGTGTTTGCGGGCGAGCCGGTGGCGCTGTTCAACGGCAAGGACTTCGAGGGCTGGGCGTTCGACCTGCCGGCGGGCGCCAAGCCGGAGCAGACGTGGTCGGTGGTGGACGGCGTGCTCGTGTGCAAGGGGCGGCCGCCGGGGGTGATGCGCACGCTGGGGGTGTATGGCGACTACGAGCTGACGCTCGAGTGGCGCTGGGCGCCGGGCGGCCGGGGCGGCAACGGCGGCTGCCTGATCCACTGTTCGACGCCGCGCCTGATGGGCCCGTGGCCGCGCTCGCTGGAGGTGCAGCTGCAGGCCGGCAACGCGGGCGACTTCTGGATGATTGGCGAGCGGATCAACGGCCAGGGGCCGACGCCGAAGGGGCGGCGCTGGGGGAACCTGACCGACGCGTCGGAGAAGCCGGTCGGCGAGTGGAACACGATGCGGATCCGCGCCGCGGGCGACACGGTGACGGTGTGGGTCAACGACGAGCTGGTCAACGAGGGGAGCAAGTGCTCGGCCACCAAGGGTGCGATCTGCCTGCAGAGCGAGGGGACGGAGGTCCATTTCCGCAAGGTCGAGCTGGCGCCGGTCGAGCCGATGCCGGTTGCGCCGACGCCGGTCGAGTGACCCCCGCACAATGCGCTTGAGGGGGGCGGCCGCCGGGGCCATGGTCCGGCGCGAGCGGGAGCGAAGGGATGGGCAGCGCCGACACCGATCAGCAGACCGAGGCCGGGGCGGTGCTCGCCGAGGCGGCCTGCGACGCGCGGGGCGAGGGCAACATCGTGTTCACCAGGGTGGACGCGGCGATCAACTGGATCCGCAAGAACTCGCTGTGGCCGATGCCGATGGGGCTCGCGTGCTGTGCGATCGAGCTGATGGCGACGGCGGCGGCGCGCTACGACCTCTCGCGGTTCGGGATGGAGGTGATGCGGTTTTCGCCGCGGCAGGCCGACGTGATGATCGTGGCCGGCACGGTGACCTACAAGATGGCGCTGGCGGTCAAGCGGGTGTGGGACCAGATGCCGGAGCCGAAGTGGTGCATCGCGATGGGGGCGTGCGCGTCGAGCGGGGGGATGTACCGCAGCTATGCGGTGCTGCAGGGGATCGACCGCCTGATCCCGGTGGACGTCTACATCTCCGGCTGCCCGCCGCGGCCGGAGGCGCTGCTCGAGGGGCTGATGACGCTGCAGCGCAAGATCGAATCCGAGCGGGCGCTGCACGACCAGAAGCGGGCGCTCACCCACGGCTGAGCGGGAGACGATCATGGCCGGACCTAGCAACATCGACGTCGGGCGGCTGCGGGAAACGCTTGGCGACAAGCTGCTGGAGGCCGCGGAGTTCCGCGGCGAGACCACGGTGCGGGTGGCGCTCGACGGCCTGCGCGAGTGCCTGCGGGCCTGCCGCGACGCGCTCGGCCTCGAGCTGCTGTTGGACCTCGCGGGGGTGGACCACCTGGGCGCGGAGCCGCGGTTCGAGGTGGTGTATGAACTGGCGGCGGTCGACGGCTCGCGGCAGCTGCGGGTGAAGGCGGCGGTGGGGGAGGGCGAGGCGGTGCCGACGGCGACCGGCCTGTGGGGTGCGGCCGACTGGCTCGAGCGGGAGGCGTGGGACATGATGGGGATCCGCTTCGATGGGCATCCGGACCTGCGGCGGATCCTGATGTGGGAGGGCTACCCGTTTCACCCGCTGCGCAAGGACTTCCCGCTTGCCGGGCGGCCGAGCGAGGTCCCCGAGGTGGCGTTCACCGAGGTGGCGCCGCTGGAGGGCGGGCCGTTCGTCACCGCCGCCGGCGCGGCCAACCGGGTGGTGGCCGAACCGCGCGCCCGCCCGGCGCAATGAATCCCCGGGCGCGACGGGAGACCCTGCGATGACGACGACCGGTGGCGGACTGGGCGAGGCGATCGCGCGCCCGGTGCGGACGGCGCGGGTGGCGCTGGCCGCGGCGGGCGTGCTGACGGCCATCTGGCTGGCGGTGGCCGCGGCCGGCGGCCCGGGGGCGGTGGCGCCGGTCTATCAGGCATGCGGGTTGAGCCGCGCGGGGATGGCCGGGGGCCGGGTGTGGCAGCTGGTGACGCACGGGCTGCTGCACGCAGGCTGGCTGCACCTCGGGGTCAACGTGCTGCTGCTGGTGCTGATCGGCGGGCGGGTGGAGCACATCCTCGGGCGGCGGGCAGCCGCGGGGATCCTGCTGGCGGGGGTGGTGGCGGGCGGCTTGTGCCACCTGCTGCTGGTGCCCGGCACGAACGGCGGCGGAATCCTGGTGGGGGTCTCGGGCGGGGCCATGGCGTGGTTGCTGGCGCTGGTCACGCTGTCGCCCGAATCGCGGATGTTGTGGCCGCTGAGGATCTCGGGCCGGAACCTGGGGCTCGGGCTGCTGCTAGGCTCGGCATTCCTGGCCCTCAGCCACCCGCAACTCGGGGTGCCCGGACTGGCACGGTTGGGCGAGCTGGCCGAGCAGACCCGCATCGGGCTGGCGACCACCGTCGGCCACGCATGCCACCTCGGCGGCGGGCTCGCCGGTTGGCTGGTCGCCCGCCGGCTCCTGCGCCGGCCGCGGATCACCCGGGCGTCGCTGATGCGGGAGCGGGACCGCGCCGAGGCGCGGAACGCGGGCGGGGGGGCCTCCCGCAATGGCCCCCTCGCGTGACCGGGAGATCGAACCCTGGAAACGGGAACAGGAACCGGGGATTACGAGGATTTCGAGGATGATCAAAGGATCGCAGACAAGCTTCCGACCATCCGTTGGGTGTGGGCATCACGCTTGCCAACTCATTCTGAATCAACGTAATCCCCGCAATCCCCGGTTCTCATTTCCGAACTCAGGCTAACGGCCGCGGGGGCCGCCGCCGCGCGGCGAGGGGCCGGAGTGCGAGCCGCGGCCGTTGTCATTCGAGGGCTGCGGCGGCGGGGCGGAACGCACCTGCGGCGGCGGCGGGGCGGAGCGCATCTGCGGCGGGGCCTGGCGCATCACCTGCGGGGCAGAGCGCATCACCTGCGGGGCGGAGCGCATCTGCGGCGGGGCCTGGCGCATCACCTGCGGGGCGGAGCGCATCTGCTGCGGCTGGTTGCGCAGCGCGACGGCGGTGTTGCGGGCCGTCGGCTGTGGGGGGTGCATGGCGGTCAGGTTCGGGTTGAAGGCGTTACGGGCGGGCGGGTTGCCGCGGCTGTTCATCTGCTGCTGCGGCGGGGGGCCGGAGCGGATCGTTTGCCCGGGGCGGCTGCGGTTGAACGTCGGCGGCACGGCGCCGGCGCGCGGCGTCGCCTGGAAGCCCTGGGCACGGCCCGCGCGGCCGGACGGCAAGGCGTTGTTGGCCCCCGGCGGCGGCCCGTTCTGGATCCGGTTCTGCCACATCTGGGGATTCTGGCGCATGTGGCTCTGCAACGACTGCTCGTTGAAGCGCACGTTGCGGGCCCACGAGTGGTTGCTCGATCGCAGCGCCACCAGGCGGTCGGTGCGACCATCATGGAAACGGTGGGAGGGGTTGCGCGGCGCGGGGCAGACGCCGTGGCCGGGGCGCCAGCCATAGGGGTGCGGGCAACCGGCGATCGGCCGCGGGAGGTAGCCGCTCGGGTAGTACCAGTTGAGCCAGGGGTCGTAGTAGCAGCGCCGCCGGTAGTTGTAGTAGCAGTAGCGGTAGGGGTCGTAGCCCCAGTAGGGATCCGAGGTCGAAACGAACACCGACCCGTAGAATCCCGACGTCCCGTAATAGCCTCCGTCGTTGTAGCCGCCACCGTAGTAGCCGCTGCCGTAGGCGTACGGGTCGTAGGAACAGGAGGCGAGGAACAAGGCGACCGCTGCGGGTGCCATGGCCCTGAGCAGGAAACGGGACGCAGTTTTCACGTTGATTGAGACGCACCGGGGGGCGCCGGTATTCACCCGGCTTTACGGGTGCCGCGGTGCCCGCGGCCGGCGCGCGGCGGGCCGGCAATGCGGCGCGGGCCCGTCGGCGGGGTTGACCGGGCCGGCTGGTTGGCAATAGTGGCCGGCGAAACGCGAGCGACGATGGCGACGGACGTGGAAGGCGACTGGTTCCTGGTGGTCAAGGGCGAGCATCTCGGGCCGGTGACGTGGCCCGAACTGGAGGAGTTCGCGAAGCTCGGCGGCCTGCACCCGCGCACCGACATGGTGTGGAAGGCCGGCATGGCGAACTGGGTGGCGGCCGGCGAGATCGACGGGCTGTTCGAACGGCGGGCGCCCGGCGACCTGGAACTGGGCGCCGGCGGGATGGCGGTGACCGCGGTGAGCGTCGGCACCGGGGTGTGGGACAACGAGGTGGACGACCCGCACGCGCGCAGGCTCGACGCACCGTGGCCGGGGGTCGGGCGGGCCGGCTTCTTCTTCGCCAACGTGATCCTGCCGGTGGCCGGCAGCCTCGGCCTCGCCCTGCTGCAGCCGCTGGTGGCGGACATGGCGGGCCCGCAGGTGGCCGGCCGCGTTCCCCTGTTAGGGCTCGGGTTCCTGCTGATCGCGCTCTACGCCACGGTGATGCGCTTCCCCAACCTCGGGATGAGCAGGTGGTGGACGCTCGGGTTGCTGGTGCCGGTGCTCAGCTGGTGGGTCGGCTACCGCTGCTTCGCCTGCCCGCCCGGCTACGCCACCAACAAGCGGCTGGACGGGATCGGCTGGGTGCTGGCAGTGGCCTACTGGCTCGCGCTGGTGGTGGTGATCGCCGGCACGGTGACGGTGCTCGTGATGCTCGGCGCGGCGGCGGCCAATCCCGACGAGTGGCAGGCGCTGATCCAGCGGCTGGTCGAGCAGGCCGGGGGGCGGTTGCCGGCGCGGTGAGCGGGCGCGGGGCCGGCTTGCGGCGCGGGGTTTCCGCGGTTACAACTGCGGGCGGATGCGACGGATCGACCGGCTCGAGGACCTGGCGGGCGTGGCGGCCCCGCTGTGCGTGGCGATCGGGGTGTTCGACGGCGTGCACGTCGGCCACCGCGCGGTGATCGGCCGCGCCGTCGACGCCGCCCGCCAGCTCGGCGGGCTGGCCGGCGTGGTCACCTTTGAGCCCCACCCGATCCGGGTGATCGCCCCGGGCAAGGCGCCGCGCCGGCTGCTCGCCTCCGTCGAGCACAAGCAGGAGATCCTCGCCGGGCTCGGCGTGAACGTGCTGTCGGTGGTCCACTTCGACGCCGCGTTCGCCGCGCGCAGCGCCGACGAGTTCATCGACCTGCTGGCCGGCCCGCCGCCGGACCTGCGGCTGGTGGCGGTGGGCGAGGACTGGCGCTTCGGGCACGGGCGCAGCGGCGACGTGGCGCTGCTGCAGCGCGCAGGCGCAGCCCGCGGGTTCACGCTGGCCGCGGTGCCGCCGGTGATGATGGACGGCGAGCGGGTCAGCAGCACCCGCATCCGCCAGGCGATCCGCGACGGCCAGCTGGCCGCCGCCACGCGCATGCTCGGGCGCCCGTATGCGGTGGCCGGCCGGGTCGTCGTCGGCCGCCGGCTGGGGCGCGAGCTGGGGTTTCCGACGCTCAACCTGACGGTCGGCGACGAGCAGTTGCCGCCCGACGGGGTGTGGACGGTGCAGGTGCGGGCCGGCGGCGGCCGGCACGCCGGGGTGGCCAACCTCGGCCGGCGCCCCACCGTCAGCGGCGAGGAGCGCACGCTCGAGGCGCACCTGTTCCACTTCGACGGCGACCTCTACGGCGCGTGGGTCGAGGTCGAGTTCGGGCGCTTCCTGCGCGCGGAGCGGAAGTTCGCGTCGCTCGACGAACTCAAGGCGCAGATCGCGCGCGACGTGGCGGCGGCCCGGTCGGAGCCGGGCTGAACACGGGCGTGGGGTCACGCCCGCAACGGCAGCTCGCGGGGGACCTCGCGGCCATGGGCCTCGACGACGAGGCGGTCGGGGTGGAGGTGGACGACCGCGAAGGCGGTGACCTCGGGCTCGTGGAGCAGGGAGCGGAAGGTGAGCAGCTGCAGGCCGTCGTGGGTGGCGCAGGCGCCGTCGTGGTTGTGGCCGCACAGGTAGGCGGCGACGCAGCGGTGGACGGCGAGCAGGTCGAGCAGCCGGCGGTGGTTCCACAGGATGTGGGAGTCCTCGGGCAGCAGCGGGTGGTGGCCGCAGGCGATCACCCGCTCGCGCGCGGCATCGGCGGCGGCGAGCGTGCGCCCGAGCCACGCGAGCTGGGCGTCGCCGAGGGCGGCGTTCCACGGCCTGGCGCCGGGGTGCTGCCCGCGCCCGAGCCGCTCTAACAGTTGGGCGGCGGCGTCGGTGGCGGGGCCGGGCGGGTGGCGGTAGGTCGAGACGTCGTTGGTGTCCAGCATCACGAAGCGGACGTTCGCGTGGACGAACGTGTAATAGTCATGGGGCAGGCCGAGGAGCGGCGCGACGCGGCACTTGGCGGCATCGGCGACGGCGAAGTCATGGTTTCCCAACAGGTGGTGGACGGGGTGGCCGAGGCGCCCGAGGATCGGCAGGACGGCGGCGAACGACTCGAAGCCGCGGTCGATCAGGTCGCCCATCTGGAGGGTGAACGGGAGCCGGCGGGCGGCGAGGGTGGCGACGGCGGCGGCGAGTTTCCCCGGGGTGGCGCGGAAGTGGCGTTCGCCCTCGGGCGGGGCGTCGGCATACTGGGGGTCGGCGATCACCCCGAACGAGAGGACGGGACGGGCAGGCTGGGCGGTCATCGCGGGGCGCGGGGCGAGGGCCGCGGCGGCGGCGGCGGCGAGGAAGCGACGGCGCCCGGGCGTGGGGCGGGCGGCGGCCGGGGCGGGCGGCGGCGCGGTGGTTGCCGGGCGGCGGGCGGTGCGCATCAGGCGGTGATCGGCCGGCCGAGGATGCGCTCGTAGAGGCGGACGTAGTCGGCGGCGGTGTTGGCGTGGTTGAAGCGCCGGCCGGCCTCGCGCATCACCCGGGCGAGCTGGGCGTGCCGCTGCCCGGCGGGCAGGCGGAAGAACTGCATCGCCTGGTCGGTGGCCCAGCGCAGCCCCTGGGCGTCGAAGAAGCGGAACAGGAAGCCGTTGCCGGAGTTGTTGGCGAGGTCGAGCGGCTCGACGGTGTCGTGGATGCCGCCGGTGTCGTGGGCGACGGTCAGGGCGCCGTACTTCGGGGCGATCATCTGGGGCAGCCCGCAGGGCTCGAACGACGAGGGCATGAAGATGAAGTCGGCGGCGGCGTAGGCGAGGTGGGACAGCCGCTCGTCGAAGTTCTGCACCGCCACCCGGGCGTGGAGCCCGTGCATCTCGACGATGTCGCGGAAGTGCTGCTGGAACGCGCCGCTGGCGACGACCGCGAGCTGGAACCCCTCGGCCTGGTAGTCGGCGGTTAGCTGATAGAGGATCTCGGTGAGCAGGTGCGGCCCCTTCTGCACCGGGTCGAGGCGGGAGGGCCAGAAGAACAGCGGGGCATCGGGGTTGGGCTCGAGGCCCAGCGCCTGCTGCAGGGCGAGCTTGTTGGCGCGCTTGCCCGCGGCGAGCGAGTCGGGGCCGAAGTGGTGCTCGAGGTAGGGGTCGGTCGCGGGGTCGAACGTCGGGTCGGGGGCGTTGAGGATCCCGCTGGCGCAGCCGGCGTGGCACTTCGCCCACAGCTCGTGGCGGATGTGGCCGGGGATGTGCTGGTGGAGGCCGTCGACCACCTCGCTGAGGAACTTCGGGCTGACGGTGTTGACGTGGGTGGCGGACATGATCCCGGTGGCGAGCAGGTCGACCGGGTTGTGGCTGCGGGTTTCCTCGTAGGTTCCCGGCGCGTGCTGGTAGTAGAGCAGCTGCCAGAAGTCGGCGGCGTCGATCCCGCGGTCCTCGATGTTGGCCAGGGTGACGCGTTCGGTGTGGATGTTGTGGACGGTGAACACCGAGGGGATCCCGTGGCGGCGGGCGAAGGCGGGGACCAGGCCGGTCATCCAGTCGTTGCAGTGGATGAGGTCGGGCCGGACCTGGGGGATGGTGTGGTTGACGACCTCGCGCTGGAACGCGAGGGCGATGACCAGGTTGTTGGCGCCGTAGACGCGCCAGCGGTGATAGAACGCGCGGTCCTCGGCCAGGTGGATGCGCTGCATCGGCAGGCTGCGGCTGACCTTCTCGAACTCGAGCTCGAACACCTGGGCGACGTCGAGGTGGAACATCCGCCGGTAGTTGGGCAGGGCGACGTGGACGTCGGCGCCCTGCTCGTAGAGCGTGCGCACCAGGGTCGCGGAGACATCGGCCATGCCGCCGGCCTTGGCGGACATGCGCTGGGCCAGGTTGCCCATGCCGTCGGGCAGATAGGTGATCTCCGGGGTGACGACGAGGATGCGCGGGCGGGCGGGGCCGGCGTCCGGGGCGAGGTCGGCGGCGGGCGCGGGGCGGTGGACGTGGGCGTGCTTGTGCTTGCGCCGCGGGCGGCGGCTGGCGGTCGGGGAGGTCATGTCGGGGCGGGTTTGAGCGCAGTCTAAACAGCGGGCGGCGACCGGCGCAAGGGATCTCGCACGGATCTCGCAGGATGGATGCCGGGGTTGACGGCGGCCGGCGCGCTGCCGAGGCTGGGGCCGGCGGGCATGTTCGTCGATCAGATCCGGATTTATGCGCAGGCGGGCAACGGCGGCCACGGGGCGGTCTCGTTCCGGCGCGAGAAGTACGTGCCGCGGGGCGGGCCGGACGGCGGCGACGGCGGCCGCGGCGGGGACGTCGTGCTGCGGGTCGACCCGAACACCGACAACCTGCGCGCGTTCCACTACGACCCGCGGCTGGTCGCCGAAAATGCCAGGCCGGGCGGCGGGGCGCGCAAGACCGGCCGCGGCGGCCGGCGCCTGGTGGCCAAGGTGCCGCCGGGCACGGTCGTCCACCGCAGCCCGGCGGGCTCGCTGCAGGAGGCCGCGGCGATCGAGCGCGGCGGCGGCGGCGCGCTCGAGCTGGTGGCCGACCTGCTGCGCGAGGGCGACGAGTTCGTGCTGTGCCGCGGCGGGGCCGGCGGGCGCGGCAACTGGCATTTCCGCAGCGCGACCAACCAGGCGCCCCGCCAGGCCGAGCCGGGGGAGGAGGGCCAGCGCGCGGTGTTCCACCTCGAGCTGCGCCGGATCGCCGACGTCGGCCTGGTCGGCTTCCCCAACGCCGGCAAGTCGACGCTGTTAGGACGCCTGTCGGCGGCGCGGCCCAAGGTGGCGGCCTATCCGTTCACCACCCTCGAGCCGTCGGTCGGGGTGGTCGAGTTCCCCGGCTTCCGCCGCTGCACGGTGGCCGACATTCCGGGGCTGATCGAGGGCGCCCACGCCAACCGCGGGCTCGGCCACGAGTTCCTCCGCCACATCACCCGCTGCCGCCTGCTCCTGTTCGTGCTCGACATGGCCGGGTTCGACGGGCGCGACCCGGCCGCCGACCTCGAGGTGCTGCGGCGCGAGATCAACGAGTACGACCCCGGGCTGGCCCAGTTCCCGTGGCTGGCGGTCGCCAACAAGATGGACCTCGAGGACGCCGCCGCCAAACTGGCCGACTTCCGCCTCCGCTTCCCCCGCGTCGAGGTGCTGCCAATCTCCGCCGCCCGCGGAGATGGACTCGGCGAACTCCTCCAGCTGCTCGACCAACGCGTCGGCCACCGCCCGGACAACCAACCCCCACCAGCCCCCGGCACCGCCGACGACCACCAGCCGGAACCACCCGCAGAGAGGCCGCACGCTGGGGCGGGCGATTTGTAAACAGACTCAGACTATCAATAGGTTGCAACCATTTTCCCGGCAATCAGGTAACCCTGGATCCGGGAATAAAAACCACGGATTACACTGATTGCACGGATGTTGAATGAGCTGCGATGGATGGCGGATTCATTCGGCAGGTGAACAGGCGAGGGGATCCAGGCCGCTCCGAAACCGCGTAATCCGCAAAATCCGTGGTTCGGCATTTTCCCTCTCAAGGCAACCGGGTGGAAAACCTTAAAAGCCGGCCCTGAGGGGCCCCTGCAACCCAAACTTGGCGCAACCCGGTCAGCTGGGATCCTTCCAAGCGTCGCCAGCGTCCGCCGCCCCGGCCCCGCCCCCGGCCGGCTGGCGGCGGCGCCGGGCCGCCTGGTCTAACAGCTTCCGGGAGGCTGGGGGTGGGGCGACTGCGGTGGAGGCAGCGTGTCAGCGGGCGGCGAGGAGGCGCTCGATGTGCTTGGCGAGGACGTCGGCCTCGAGGTTGACCGGCTGGCCGGGGCGGGCGGAGCGGAGGTTGGTGACGGCGATCGTGTGGGGGGTGATCCAGAACTCGGCGCAGGATGCGCCGAGGGTGGCGATGGTCAGCGAGATGCCGTCGACGGCGAGCGAGCCCTTGTCGATGCAGTAGCGGCGCAGGTGCTGGGGGATCTCGACCACCAGGTGGTGGTCCTGGCCGCGGGGTTCGAGGCGGGTGATCGGGCCGGTGCCGTCGACGTGCCCGAGGACGAAGTGGCCGCCGAGGCGGTCGCCGACGCGCAGGGCGCGCTCGAGGTTGACGTCGGATCCCGGCCGGAGGTGGCCGAGCGAGGTGACGGCGAGCGTCTGCGCGAGCAGGTCGAAGGCGACCACGCCGGCGTCCACCGCGGTGACGGTCAGGCAGCAGCCGTTGACCGCGACCGAGTCGCCGGGCGCGAGCTCGGCGGCGAACGGCGCGGCCAGCGAGAGGCGCGCCTGCTCGCCGCGGCGCTCGATCGCGCGCACGCTGCCGAGGGCTTCAACCAGTCCGGTGAACATCTGTTAGTGGCTGGCGGGGTGCGGGGTTGCGGCGGCGGCCGGGGCGTCGTTGAAGATGTCGCGGATGCCGGAGTCGGGGACGAACATGAAGAAGCAGATCACGACCAGCGTGGGGACGAGGGCGGCGGCGGCGAGCTTGAGGGGCGAGACGCCGTGGCCGAAGAAGCGGCCGAGGATCGCCTGGCCGGCGGGGTTGGGGGCGTTGGCGATCACGGTGAGGCCGCCGCCGGTCACCGCGCCGGCGAGCACCGCGTACTTGAGGGCCGGGGCGAGGTTCTCGACCTGGCTGGCGAGGAACGTGATCGCGGCGTTGTCGTTGAACGCGGTGAGCACGGTGGCGCCGAGGAACAGCGGCCACTCGCCGAGGCTGGTGATGACCGGGCCCAGCCACCACCCCTGCAGCCCGCCGTGGATCACCAGCCCGGCGAGGAAGAACCCGACCATGATCGGGCTGCGCAGGGCGACGGTGCTTTGGTGGTGGGCGGTGGCCTGGCTGAAGGCGAGGAAGAACAGGAAGCCGCCGATGAACAACGGCGGATAGTGGGCGAACAGCACCGTCCAGGCCATGAACGCAAGGTGGACGAGGGTGACGAACAGCGGGATCGGCCGGTCCTCGCGCTGGAGGTCGCCGCGGCCGTCGGCGTCGTGATCGACGAGCCGGTTGGACATGGCGGCGAGTTCCTTGCGGAAGAACAGGTAGTAGAGGGTGGTCGAGCACAGGATCGCGAGCGCCGCCTTGTCGCCGAAGTGGAGGAACATGTCCGGGGTGCTGAGGTTCCACTTGCGGGCGACCATCAGCACCGGCGGGGCGGCGAAGTTGGTGAGCACGCCGCCGACCGAGACGTTGACGAACAGCAGCCCGATGGTGGCGTAGGCGAAGCGCGGCGAGGGGTTGAGGCGGTAGAACTTGCGCGCCAGCAGCATCGCGCCGATCGTCATCGCCCCGGGCTCGGTGATGAACGAGCCGAGGAGCGGCGCGACGATCAGGATCGAGAGCCACCAGGCCGCGGGCGTTTCCCTGCCGAAGCGGGCGCCGAAGCGCAGGCAGTTCTCGGCGAAGCGGAGCACCGGGCGGGTCGACGCCAGCGCCATGATCACCACCACGAACAGCGGCTCGGTGTAGTTCACCCCGGCCGTCAGGTAGCCCTTCACGGCGTCGAGCCCGTGGAACGCCGCCAGCGCGGCCATCAGCACCACCGCCCAGATGCCGAACACCGCCTCGACCTCACCGAGGAAATGGAGCGTGGTCGCCTTGAAGGACACCAGCCGGCCGGGGTCGACGGGGCCCCCCTCGGCGGCCGCCTCGCGCCGGACTGCCTCCTCGTGCTCGTGCCGCACCCGGTGGGCGACGCGGGTGAGCGGGACCGCCAGGAAGGTGTGGACGATGGCGAGCAGGAAGATCGCGCTGGCCACCGGCAGAAACGGGTCCTGGCGGGCGCGGAACCCGAGCCGCGCGGGGATCCCGGCCACTCCTTGGGCCTCCTCGACCTGGTTGAACTGCCCGGCCCTGACCAGGAACTCGGGCCGCTCCGCGGCGTGACCGGACTCGGCGTGGACGGGAGGGGCGCCGGTCAGGCCGATGACCAGCGTGGCGAGGAGCAACAGCCGCTTCATGGATGGGAGAGGTCGACCGGGCAACCGGCCCGCCGGAATAGCCGGCCGCGCCCCGGCGGGCAAGGGCAACCTGTGCCCGGCCGCGATTTGCCGCCGCCCTTGCCGGACCGCGCCGACCGGGCTAGCCTGCGGCGTGCGACGGTGGCGGACGGTGGCGGTGGCCGCGGCGGCGGCCCTCCCGTGGCTCGCCGGCTGCGGCAGGCTCGCCGACCAGCCGGAACCGCAGCCGTCGCCGTTCGGGCCGGGCGGCATCCCGCCGCAACTGCGCGGCCGGGCCGCCGACGAGCAGGTAGCCGGGGCGGCGCCCGGCGCCACCGCCGGCGAACTGCCGGCCGCGGCCGCGGTGTCCGTCACCGGCGCGCCCGCCGGGGCGATCACCCCGGAGGAGGAGATCGTGTGGACCGACCCGGACGACCCGGAGGGCGGCATCCCGGAACTCGAGTCCCTGCTCGCCAATCCCGACCGCGGGCCGTGGGAGGTCAGCGAAACCGTCGCCCGCCGCCGCGCCGTGCGCGAGGGCAGGTGCCTGCTGGTGTGGTTCACCGACAGCCGGCGCAGCGCGCCGTGCAAGGTGCTCGACCGCGAGTTGCTGGGGCTGCCGGAGTTCGAGGAATGGGCCGGCGCGCACCTCGTGCGCCTGCGCGTCGACCAGAACGTCGAGGCCGCCCTGCAGCAGCGCCAGTTCGGCGACAGCCTCGACGAGATGGACACCGAGTCCCGGATGAAGGACTACGTCGAGGGGCTGCGCAAGCGCTTCCGGGTGCTGGGCAACCCCACGCTGCTCGTGCTCTCGCCCCACGGCGAGGTGATCGGCCGCTACCGCGGGTTCCGCGCCGGCGGCGGCGAGTTCCTGTGGGGGCAGCTCAGGAGCGCGGTGATCGCCGGCGACAAGTCCTATCAGAAATGGCGCGGCGGCCTCGAGCGGCGCGGTTACCGCGAGTGGTCCGACCGCCAGGGCCGGACGGTGCTGGCCAAGCTGCTCGCCTGCCGCGACGGGCAGGTGCTGCTGGTCGAGCCCGACGGCCAGCGCGCGCGCACGCGCGAGGACCGGCTCTCCGATGCCGACCGCCGGTGGCTCGAGGAACAGCGGCAGCGCCGCCGGTAGGCATGCGCGGCGGTGCACGCGGTTGACTTCGCGACCGCGGCGGGGATACTCCGGCCTCCCGGCCCACCATCCCAACCAATCATGGAACAAGTGATCATCATCGGCACCGGCTGCGCGGGCCTGACCGCGGCGGTCTACACCGCCCGCGCCAACCTCGACCCGCTGGTGCTCGCCGGCGCCCAGCCGGGCGGCCAGCTGGCCACCACCACCGAGGTCGAGAACTACCCCGGCTTCCCGGAGGGCGTGATGGGGCCCGACCTGATGGCCGCAATGCAGCAGCAGGCCACGAAGTTCGGCGCCCGGATCGCCTACGAGGTGGTCGACTCGATCGCGCTCCGGGACGACGGCACGTTCCGGGTGGCGACGGCCGCGGGCGGCCACGATGCGCGCGCGGTGATCGTGGCCACCGGCGCCGCGCCGCGCCACCTCGGGCTGGAGGGCGAGCAGCAGCTCGTCGGCCGCGGGCTGACCACCTGCGCCACCTGCGACGGGGCGTTCTACCGCGGCGTGCCGGTGTGCGTGGTCGGCGGCGGCGACAGCGCCTGCGAGGAGGCCTCGTTCCTGACCCGCTTCGCGAGCAAGGTCTATCTGATCCACCGCCGCGACCAGCTGCGCGCATCCAGGATCATGGCCGAGCGGGTGCTCGGGCACCCGAAGATCGAGGTGCTCTGGGACACCGTGCCGACCGGCTACCTGACCGACGAGCGCGGCGAGGTGCGCGCGATCGGCCTGCGCAACGTCAAGACCGGCGCCGCGCGCGAGCTCGAGGTCAAGTGCGTGTTCCTCGCCATCGGCCACGTGCCCAACGCCGGGTTCCTCGGCGACCTCGTGGACCGCGACGCCAACGGCTACATCATCCAACAGCCACCCGGGCGCACCTCCACCAGGACCCCGGGCCTGTTCGCCGCCGGCGACGTGGCCGACCATTTCTACCGCCAGGCGATCACCGCCGCCGGGCAGGGGTGCGCCGCGGCGCTCGAGGCCGAGCGCCACCTCGCGGCGCTGGAGGGCGCCTGAGGGGAAACGCCGCCCCGCGCATGGGCAAGCCCGAACGGCGCCCTGGGAGCGCGGACTTCAGTCCGCCCGCCAATGATCGGGCCGCTCCCCAACCGATGCCCATCGCGCAGCGCGCCACCCATCGACCTCGCCTCCTCATGCGGAATGAATTCCGCGCTCCCAGCGGCTGCCGCGGATGCGCCAGGCACCGGCAGCCGGGCGGCGGGACGCCACCCGCACGGCCGACGGCGGGACGCCGTCGCCACAGAGGCAGATCGATGGGTGGCTGGATTGGCGATCGCCCGCGGCGTTGCGGGACGGGCGTTCGCCCAGCCCGCGTTGTGACCAACGCGGCTACGGGAGAGGAGCGCGCGGGACCGGTCTGTCAGCCCGCTCCGGGGCGGGCTCAGCGCTGGCAACGGGGGCACCAGCAGGTCGAGCGCTGGCCGAGCACGCGGTGGCGGATCGGCGTGCCGCAGGTGCGGCACGGGGCGCCGGCCCGGCCGTAGACGAACAGCTGCTGGCGGAAGCGGCCCGGCTCGCCGCCGGCGCCGAGGAAATCGCGCAGCGTGGTGCCGCCCTGCGCGATCGCGTCGGACAGGACGCCGCGGATGGCGTCGACCAGGCGGGCGAGGCGCCGAAGCGACAGCCGCCCGGCCGGCGTCCCCGGCCTGATCCCGGCCCGGAACAGCGCCTCGCTGGCGTAGATGTTGCCCACCCCGACAACCACCCGGGGATCCATGATCACCTGCTTGATCGCCGCCCGCCGGCCCCGGCAGGCGGCCGCCAGCGCCGCGGCGGTGAACCCCGCGCCGAGCGGCTCCGGGCCGAGCCCGCGCAGCAGCGGGTGGGCGAGCGGGTCGGGGTCTGTGAGATGGAGGACCAGCCCGAAGCGGCGCGGGTCGTGGAAGCGGAGCTGGCGGCCGGACGACAGGGTGAGGGCGAGGTGGTCGTGGGGGCGGAACGGGTCGGCCGGGGTGGCGAGGCGGAGGCTGCCGGACATGCCGAGGTGGACGAGCAGGTGTCCTTTGGGGGCTGCGAGGGAGATGATGAGGTGCTTGCCGCGGCGCCCGACGGTGGTGATGGTGGCGCCCGCGAGGCGGGCGAGGGTGGCGGGCACCGGCAGGCGGAGGCGCCGTTCGCGGACGATCACCGCGCGGACCGTGCGGCCGGCGAGGTGCGGCTCGATCCCGCGGCGGGTGGTTTCAACCTCGGGCAACTCGGGCATGGGGCGGGCGGGGTGGTCGGGCGCGGGGGCGCCGCGCGGGGGCGGGCCGCGGTTCGGCGCCGGCGCCGCGGCAGCGCGGGCGGCGTCGTTCTAACTGCCAGCGGGCCGGCCGCCGGCCACCAGCACGCGGTCTTCGGCGGCGTCCGGCGGGGTGGGTGAGGCGGGGAGCCAGCGGCCGTCGCGGGGGTTGAACCAGCGGATGGCGCGCGGGTCGGGGGGCAGCACGCCGTCGTGGAACGCGGGCTGGGCGCCGGCGGGCAGGTAGGCGACGATCGTCGCGCGGTCCGGGGTGGCGGCGCAGGCGACGAACTTCCCGGGGTCCTGTTCCTGGCGGGCCAGCAACTGTTGGGCCGGGCGGAGGCGGGTCCACGGCAGCGACTCGAACAGCCTGCGGGCGTGGCCCACCTGGGCGGCGCCGGGCAGGTCGAGCGCCTCGCGCCAGCCCGTCGCCGGGCCGCTGCCGGCGTGGCCGGTCGGCTCCTCGCCGGGGCGGTCGTGCCAGCTCCAGACGCCGTGGCCGCCGTAGGTGACGCCGGCGACCGGGGCGAGCAGGAGGCTCCAGTAGACGGCGCGGCGGACGTCGGACGCGGGGTGGGGGCGGCGCGACTGATAGGCGAGGTGGCCCTCGTATGGCGGCTCGAGGTTGATCACCGGGCGGGTAAAGCGGGGGCGGCGCCCGTAGTCGGCCGGCGGGCCGTGGTGGATCCAGTTCCAAGTGCCGTCTCCGTCGCCGTGGCCGCTCTGGTAGCCGAGGACGGTGAGCCACGACTGGTCCTCCCAGTCATTCCACGGCCAGTTCTGGCCGGTCGGGTGGGTCGTGACCGGGGCCTTGGGCCGGGCGCCGAACACGGCGCGGCCGATCCGCTGCCACATCGCCGCCTGTTCGGGCCGGTAGCTGTTGTCGCCGGCGAGGATCCACAGCACGTGGGCGTCGCGGTAGCGGTCGACCTCGAAGCGCACCAGTTCCAACAGCTGCGGTCCCGCCAGCTCGATGCCGGCGTCGCCGGCCTGGTTGGCCCAACACAGGACCGGCACGGCGAGCAGCCCGGCGCGGTTGATTGCGCGCAGGCGGGCGTCGAGCCGGCGGGCGTAGAACTCCTCGTTGATCCGGAACGCGCCGTCGTGCACGGTGTAGGCGGTGCGGCCCTCGGCGTCGGTCGGCGCCGCGCGCCAGGGCGAGACCATGTTGAACTGGATCGCGGTGAACCCCTTGCGGCGGCGGTCGGCGAGGTAGTCGTCCCAGTCCGCCGCGGCGCTCAACGCCGGGCCGCACCAGCAGGTGTCGGCGAGGAAGAAGAACGGGGTGCCGTCGGCGTGCTCGAGGTGGGTGCCGCAGGCCGCCACGCGCAGCCGCCCGTGCGCGGCGAACGGGTCGTCGGCCGCGGCGCCGGGGAGGACCGCCAGCGCGGCGGCGATCACCCAGCACCCCCAACTGCAAGACGGGTCGGTCAACCGGTGCATGCCACGAGGATCGTCGGCCGTGCCCGCGGGCAGTCAAGCGGCATCGGCAGCGCATCGGCAACGCCCGCGGCGGTCCGCGGCGGCGGCTCACCGCAGGATGTGGAACACGGCGGCGGCGACGTGGCAGGCCGAGCCGGCGAGCACGCACAGGTGCCAGAGGGCGTGGTTGAAGCTCAGGCCCTGCCAGGCGAAGAACGCCACGCCGAGGGAATAACAGACGCCGCCGGCGAGCAGCCACGCCAGCCCGCCGGGCGGCAGGGTGCGGATGACCGGCGCGCAGGCGACGATGATCAGCCAGCCCATCGCGAGGTAGAGCGCGGTGGACAGCCAGCCGTCCCGGCGCCCGCGCACCAGGGCCTTGACGAGGACGCCGGCCACGGCGAGGAACCAGATGGCGCCGAACAGCGACCAGCCCCAGGGGCCGCGCAGGGTGACCAGCGTCAGCGGGGTGTACGAGCCGGCGATCAGCAGATAGATGCACGCGTGGTCGAGGAGCTGGAACAACTCCTTGATCCGCGGGCCGCTGAACGCGTGATAGAGGGTGGAGGTGAGGTAGAGCAGCACCAGCGTGGTGCCGAACACCGCGCCGGAGACGACCCGCCACGGCTCGCCGTTGGCCACCCGGATCATCGCCACCAGCGCCGCGATGCTCAATGCCAGCCCGCAGGCGTGGGTGACGGTGCTGGCAATCTCCTCGGGGTGCGATTCGCAGAGGTGCGAGCGCGGGCGGGACGGCTGGGACATGGCGGGGCAGGGCGGGGCAGGGCGGGGCAGGGCGGGGAGCCCGGGCGCGGGGCGCGGCGAGTTGTCGGCTGCCCCGGCGTGCCGCGCAAGGAGAATGCGCCGCCGCTCCGGTCCGGCCGCACGTTCCTGCTTGCCAGTGGGACGCGGACCGGTCGAGATGGGCACGATGAGAATGCAACCCGGTCCCGGCAGCGAGCCATTCCCCGGCTCGGCACTGATCGCAGCCACGACGATCCTCATGCTGGCCGTGCCCGGCCACGCCGGGGTGAGCGCCCCGCTGGAGGTGCCCGCGCCCGGGCGCGAGATGCCCGAGCTGCGGCCGCGCTTCGGCGTCGAGCTCGGCTACTACTGGCAGCAGCAGCCATACGACCCCAACAGCGTGGACGTGGACTTCGGCTACGGTTGGCAGGACGCGACCGACGCGGTCAGGGCGGTCGACAACGAATTCGATGAGTATCACGTGATGTTCGACTGGGACGTGCTGCCGTTCCTGAACCTGTTCGCGCTGGCGGGCGCGGTCGACGGCACGACCGACGTGCGGACGAACCTGCCGCCGCCGCTGAGCAAGGCGCAGTTCGACTACGACGGCTGGGTCTACGGCTTGGGGGCGACCGCGGCCTACGGGACCGAGCGCTGGTTCGCCTCGCTGACCGCTTTCTACAGCCTGACCGAGCTGGACGTCGCGGGGATCCGGGGCGGCGACTCGCAGAAGGACGCGTTCGTGCTGATGCCGCGGGTCGGGATGATCTTCGGAGCCTGGAAGGTCTGGGTCGGCGCGATGTACCAGTCGATCGACGAGAGTTACTCCGGGACCCTCGAGAACCTGCCGGTGGCGCTGGATGCCGAGCTCGAACAGGCGGAGGCGTGGAACTATCTGGTCGGGGCCGGCTACGCGTTCAACGAGCACTGGAGCCTCGTCGCCGAGGCCGGATTCGGCGACCGCGAGCAGGCGGCGGTCGTGCTGCGCTGGCGGTTCTAGGACCGCCCGGGGCGCGAATCGACCCTTGTGGCCGGAGCGCCCCACCCCTACATTCCCGGCGCCGATGGCCGCCAAGAAGAAGCCAGTCGGACCGCTGGCGCCCGCGCGGTCCAAGCCGCCGTTGCTGCAGCAGATCCGCGACGCCGAGAGCCTGTTGTTGGACGAGACCCGCAGCCGCGAAGCCAACCTTGAGAGCGCGGTGCGGATCTTCCTCGAGTTCCTGCACGGATTCGAGTCGCTGGAGGTCGACCGGCCGTGCGTCACGGTGTTCGGGTCGGCCCGGTTCGGCGCGGGGCACCGCTATTACGAGCTGGCGCGGCGGACCGGCCGGGAACTGGCGCAGGCGGGGTTCGCGGTGATGACCGGCGGCGGGCCGGGGATCATGGAGGCCGCCAACCGCGGCGCCAGGGAAGGCGGCGGCCTGAGCCTGGGCTGCAACATCCAGCTGCCGCTCGAGCAGGTGCCCAACCGCTACCTCGACCGCTACGTCGAGTTCGACCACTTCTTCGTGCGCAAGGTCATGCTGCTCAAGTACTCGTCGGGCTTCGTCGTCATGCCCGGCGGGTTCGGCACCCTCGACGAGGTGTTCGAGACCGCCACCCTGATGCAGACCGGCAAGATCGGGAGCTTCCCGGTGATCGTGATGGGGACCGACTTCTGGATGCCGCTGACCGGGTTCATCGCCGGCTCGCTTTTGCGGGTGGAGACGATCGGCCCGCGCGACATGGAGCTGGTGCAGGCGACCGACGACCCGCAGGACGCGGTGCGGCGGATCGTCGCCTACCTGCGCGAGAGCGGCCAGCCGGTGCCCCGGGCCGCCCGCAAGGCCGCCGCCGCCAAGCGTCCCCCCCGGAACCGCAAGCCCCGCAAGCCACGCAAGTCATGAAACTCACCTTCCTCGGCGCCGCCGGCGGCGTCGTCACCGGCTCGGCCTATCTGTTGGAAACCCGGCGCGCGAGGGTGCTCGTCGACTTCGGCCAGTTCCAGGGCGGCCGCGGGGTCGAGGCGCTCAACCGGATGCCCGGCAAGGTGGCGGCGCGGCGGCTCGACGCGGTGGTGCTGACGCACGCCCACCTCGACCACTGCGGGCGGCTGCCGCTGCTGGCGCGCAACGGGTTCCGCGGCACGATCCACGCCACCCCGGCGACGCTCGAGCTGACCGGGGTGATCCTGCGCGACTCGGCCAAGATCCACCGCTACGAGCTGGAGCGGGAGAACCGCAAGCGCGAGCGCGCCGGGCGGCGGCCGCTCGAGCCGGAGTTCACGCGCGAGGACGTCGACGCGGTGCTCGAGCGCTGCCGGCCGGTCGCCTACCACCAGCCGGTGGCGGTGGCCGAGGGGGTGAGCGCGCGGTTCGTCGAGGCCGGGCACATGCTGGGGTCGACGTGCGTCGAACTGACGGTGGAGGAGGGGGCGGGGGCCGCGCGCACGCTGGTGTTTTCCGGCGACCTCGGGCCGGACAACCTGCCGGTGCTCGCGGACCGCGAGTGCTTCCCCGGGGCCGACGTGGTGGTGATGGAGTCGACCTACGGCGACCGCAACCACCGGCCGCTGGCCGACACGCTGGTCGAGTTTCGCGGGATCCTGCGCGAGGTGGTCGCCGCGAAGGGGCGCATCCTGGTGCCGGCGTTCGCCGTGGGGCGCACGCAGCAGATCGTCTATCACCTGTTGGAGTTTTTCCTGCGGGACGAGGTGCCGGGGTTCCCGATCTTCATCGACAGCCCGATGGCGGTGGAGGCGAACCGGGTCTACCAGAACCACCCGGAGCTGTACGACGAGGAGGCGCGGCAGCTTGGGCGCTCGCTGGCGGACCACAGCCGGCTGTTCCACCACATCCGGGAGACGGCGGGGGCGGACGAGTCGCGGGCGCTCAACGACCTGCCGGGGCCGTGCATGATCCTGGCGGGGGCCGGGATGTGCACCGGCGGGCGGATCCTGCACCACCTCAAGCACGGGCTGTGGAAGCCCTCGACGCACGTGCTGATCGTCGGCTACCAGGCGCGGGGCTCGCTTGGGCGGCTGCTGGTGGACGGGCACCGGAAGGTGAGGATCTTCGGCGAGGAGATTGCGGTGAAGGCGCAGGTGCACACGCTCAACGGGTTCAGTGCGCACGCCGACCGCGAGGACCTGCTGGAGTGGGCGGGCTGCCTGGCTGCGAGCCGGCCGCGGTTCGTGCTGACGCACGGGGAGGACGGGCCGCGGCAGGCGCTGGCGGAGGGGATCGAGGCACAGTATGGGCTGGTGCCGGAGTTGCCCGGGCACGGGGACGTGATTGAGATCGGGCAGTGATCCCGCCGTCGGTCGTAATCAACTCGGTTCTGCCGGTGTTCGGGCTGATGCTCGCCGGGGCGGCGGCGCGCCGGTGCGGGCTGGTCCGGCGGCAGGACGACGAGGCAATCATGCGGCTGGTGATCCAGCTGCTGCTGCCGTGCTTCATCCTCGACCAGGTGCTCGGCAACCAGCTGGTCAGGAACCCGGCGCTGGTGGCGTGGGGGCTGGGGCTGGGGGTGGTGCTGGTGCTGGCGGGCACGGCCGTCGGCTGGGGGGTGGGGCGGGTGCTCGGGCTGGGCCGCGGGACCGGGCGGCGGACGTTTGCGCTGGCCAGCGGGGTGCAGAACTACGGCTACACGGCGATCCCGGTGCTCGAGGTGCTGTGGCCGGGCAGCGGCGTGCTGGGGGTGCTGTTCGTGCACAACCTCGGGGTGGAAGTGATGCTGTGGTCGGTCGGGGTGATGATGATGACCGGCGGCGGCGGGATGCCGTGGCGCAAGCTGCTCAACGGCCCGGTGGTGGCGATCGTGGCGAGCCTCGCGCTGGTGTTCACCGGGCTGGACCGGTGGGTCGCCGGCCCGCCGCGGGTGGCGCTCGCGTGGCTGGGCGCCGGGGCGTTCCCGATCGGGATCCTGATCACCGGCGCGCTGATCATGGACTGCGTGGGCAGCGAGCGGCCGTCGTTGAAGATCGCGCTCGGCGGCTCGGCGGTGCGCCTGCTGGTGGCGCCGCTGATCATCCTCGCCGCCGCCAAGTGGCTGCCGCTCACGCTGCAGCTCAAGCAGGTGCTGGTGGTCCAGGCGGCGATGCCCTCGGCGTTGATGCCAATCCTGCTGGCCAAGCTCTACGGCGGCCGCCCGGCGATCGCCGTGCAGGTGGTGCTCGTCACCACCATCGCGTGCCTGGTCTCCCTGCCCCTGATCATCGCCTTCGGGATCGCATGGGTGGGGGTGTAGGGGGTGCGGCCCCGTCATCCTGGGTCACGGCTCCGGGTCGCGCGGCTGCGAAGTGCCGGCGCGGTAGTCGATGACCTTGACTTTCTCGATGGTGACGAGGCCGCCCTGGAGCATGTCGTCGAGGGCCGGGAGGAAGGCTTGGATCTTCTCCTCGGCATCGACGATCTCGATGACCACCGGCAGGTCCATGGACAGGCGGAGGATCTTCGACGTGTGGAGGCGGCTCGACTTGCCGAAGCCCATGGCGCCGCGCAACACGGTGGCGCCGGCGACGTGCAACTCGCGGGCCTTGAGCACGATTGCCTCGTGGAGCGGCTGGTGGTGCCAGCGGTCGCTCTCGCCGATGAAGATGCGCAGCAGGGTGGATTCGCGGGGGATTTGCATGGCGATCAGGTTCCTTTCAGCGATGCGATCTGGGACGCAAGCAGGTGGCCGAGCCACACGGCGAGCAGGCAGGCGGCGAACGACAGCAGGGCGTTGGCGCCGGCCTTCAGCCACTCGCCGTCCTGCGCGAGCGAGAGGGTCTGCAGGCTGAACGACGAGAAGGTGGTGTAGCCGCCGCAGATGCCGATCATGAAGAAGACGCGGCCCCCGGGCGAGACGAGCCAGCGCCCGTCCGGACCGGTCATGGTGGCGAAAAAGCCGATCGCGAGCGAGCCGGTGACGTTGGCGACCACGGTGCCCCACGGGAATGACTCGCCGAAGCGGCTGGCGACCGCGCCGGAAACGAGGTAGCGCAGGCCGCTGCCGAGGCCGCCGCCGAGGATTGCGAGCAGGAGGTTCATGGTGGTGGTGGTCGTGGCGCCCGGGGGGCGGGGGATGGTTTCCCGATCGTCCCGGCGGTCAACCCGGAATTGCCGCCGCGGCCGGGCGGACGGTGGCTCAGCGCGGCGTCGCGTCGTTTCCTGTGGCGGGCAGTTGCCGCACCGAGTCGTCGAAGCCGATCAGGTAGATGGCGTCGGAGTTGAGGCCGAGCATCAGGTCCTTGGTGGTGTAGACATAGCGGACGTTGGCGGCGCGCAGGCCGGCGAGGGTGGCCTCGGCCAGGGCGGGGTCGAGCGCGGGCTCGACCAGCGCGCTCTCGGCGAAGTTGTGGTGGTGGGGGAGCAGGGTGCGGGCGAAGTGGCTGTCGGTGGCGAACGCGGGCAGCTGCGCGCCGGCGACGGTGGTGGGGGCGGTCCAGTGGTCGAGCATCCAGGTCAGGATCATGATCCCCCCCACCTGCCCCTGATAGAGCGGCAGCCCTTCCAGGTAGGAATGGGTCACGGTCAGTCCGCCGGCGGTGACGGAGTAGTCGCGCTGCGGCTGCGGCATCCCGAGCGCCTTGAGGATCGCCTCTGGCGGCGCCAGCTGGACCAGTTCCGCCTGGTCGGTGGTCGTGGGGGAGATCGTCATCGACCAGTCCTCAAGCTCCGGCTGCGGCGTGGCGTAGCGGCAGTCGAGGGTGTAGTACGGGTCGCTCGGCAAGGGCTCGATCGCGCGGGGGGTGCTGACGTCGTACGGGAAGTCGAGGGTCAGCGTGAAATCGCGCCGTTCGGCGCCGGCGCCGTCCGCCCATGAGACTGCCAGCACGTCGGCCTTGGGGGAGGCGATGGCGCCGAGTTCCTCGAGCCGGCCGGCGAAGGTGGCGACCCGGCCGCCGGCGCGGTGCTGATAGAACACCCGCAGCTGGCGGAAGAAGGTGGCGGGGACCGGGGAGGTGGCGCCCTGCGGCCGATAGAGCCACCAGCGCGACTTCAGGCGGTGGCGGCCGAGGGGCGCCCAGCCCTCGCCCTGGTCGGTCTGGATGAGGCCGTAGAACGGGCCCAGTTCGTCGGCGGGGTTGAGGTGGCGCACCCGGTAGAAGGCGGCCGCCCGGTGGGCGGCCAGGGTCGCGGCGGCGAAGTCTAACAGATCCCCCCGGTCGCCCCATGCCGCGAGGTCCGGCGACGTCTCGACGAGATAGGGCGGGTGGCTTGGCTGCCAGGTGAGGACGACCTCGGCGGGGTGGCAGGCGATCCACGCGGCTGGGGGCGGCTGGGCGTCGGCGGGCGCCGCGGGCAGCAGGGTGATGGCGGCGCAGGCGGCCGCGATGCGGAGGGGTGGGGCGGTCATGTCAGGGGATGGTGGGTGGTGGGACCGGCACCGGGTGGGGGACGGCGCGGATTTGTTTCAGACCGACCTCGCCGGGTACGATGCGCTTGAACTCGAAGTCGAGCTCGAAGGCGGGCTTCCCGGGGAAGTAGTCCTCCCAGGCGAGGGTGGCGGTGTCGAGCTGGTCCAACAGGATGCGGTAGTCGGTTTCCCATGGCATCACCGGCGCGCCGCCTTGGGTGAGCGACGACGGCTCGACGAGCGTGAGGGTGGCGCCGGCGGTGTCGGTGCCGGAGTAGGCGGCGGTGACCGTCTCGGGCCGGACGGCGGGGTCCGGGTTGGTCACGGACACGGCGCCGAGCTGGGTCACGATGCGGGCGCTGGCGTGGCGGGTGCCGCCGGTCTTGTCGACCGCGAGCAGGGCGACGCCGTTGGCCATTTCGGTGGGGTCGGGCGCCGAGTAGTGGACGAGGACCGCCATGCCGACGTCGGCTTCGTCGACGCCGTGGCGGAGGCGCTCGAGGAACGCGTTTTCGTTGTAGAAGCTGGCGTAGACCTTGCGCAGGGCGCGGAACACGCCGCGTTCGCGGGGCTCGGTGGCGTCGCAGCGGCTCGGGCCGGTGGTGTCGCCGTCGAGGTCGTCCTCGAGGCAGCCGCTGTAGCTGTCGTAGAGCCCGGCGCCGCTGAACGTCTCGGCGTCCTCGACGTTGGTCGAGCTGCGGAAGCGGATGTTGCGGCCGCCGAAGCCGGCCACCTGCAGCGCGTCGATGATCGCGGCCCGCTGGGCGGCGTCGAAGTCGGCGGTGCCGGTGACCAGGTCGCGGACCGCGGCCAGCTCGGCGCGCAGCGCGCCGACCTCGGGCGGATAGACGAAGAGGCCAAGGCGGGCGTCGATCTGCTGGGCCAGCGTCTGGCCGCCGGGCAGGGGCTGGGCGAGGTAGGCGTTCCAGAGGTCGAAGGTGAAGGCGATCGCGGGGGCGGGGGTGCTGTCCGGCAGGCTGCGGCGGAGGAACCCGAAGTTGGCCGCCTTGCCGCCGACATAACAGATCTCGGCGGGGGTCAGCGGGTCGGCCGGGACGCTGAAGGCGCCGGCGTGGGCCATCGGGGTGATGTCGAGCGGGCCGCCCTGCTTGCTGGCGAGGATCTCCTGGCGGCGCTCGGGGGTGAGCAGGCCGGTGGTGTCGGTCAGGGTGATCCGGCACTCGCCGTCGACGTCCTCGACGACCAGCAGGACCTCCTTGCCGCAGAGGCTGGCGATTTCGGCCTGCAGGCCGGCGCCGTCGGCGTAGGCGAACGGCAGCGCCAGCGAGCGCGCGAGCAGCGCGACGTGGGAGTTGGGTCCGGCCGGCTCGAGCGCCAGGTAGCCGGCGAGGACCGGCAGCTCGGCCGGCACGAAGTCGGTGACCAGGATGTCTGTTAGCGCGAGGCGGCCGTCGCCGAGCGCGGCCGGGACCTCCGCGCCGGGGACGAAGACCAGCCGGCCGAGCGCCCAGCCGGCCGAGTAGCCGGCGTTTTCGCCGGCCCAGCGCGCCAGCGAGTCGAGCGCGATGCCGCGGGAGGCGAGGAATGCGGCGCCGGCCTGGGCGGCGGCCGCCTGCTCGGCGGACGGCAGATAGAAGGTGCGCCACCCCGGTTCGAGCACCAGCCGCCGCTGCACCGCCGCGATCCAGTCGGCGACCTGCTCGATCGGGAATGCCACCGAACCGGTGACCTCGATGCCGACCTCGCGCACCTGGGGGTCGGGGGCGCGCAGCACCGAGCCGACGGCCATGCGCTGGTTGGCACCGGGGTAGAGCGCCTGCGCGTTGTATTCCAGCACGCTCATGCCGGCATACCCGGGCAGCCGCGCCACCGCGAAGTGGTAGTGCCATGGCCAGCGGACGGAGTCCTGGAAGTAGACCCGGTCCGGTCGGTCCAGCAGGATCGAGAACTTCGCGAAGCGGGTCGCCGCCAGTCCCTCGCCGGAACCCGGGGTGAACAGCTCGCCGCCGGCGGGGACCAGTTGGTTGGACCAGTCGTCGGACGACTCGAGGGCGGCCGCCGCGATCCGATAGAACCCCGCCGGCCGCCCGGCCGCGGCCAGGTCCGGGTAGGGAAACAGCCGGTGGCGGACGCGCGCGGTTTCCTGCCAGTCCCCGGCGGCAAGCGTGCGCGAATACTCGAGCACCAGCCGGAAGCCGGGGCGCTCGGGCGTGGACAGGCAGGGCACCCCCGCGTGCCGGTCGATCGCGATCTCGCCCGCGGTGCCGGCGGCGGCCGCGGCCAGCGCCGCGGCGGCCAGCAGGGGAGGCCGCAACCAGCCTCCCCGCGGCCGGCGCTGCCGGCCACGGCACGCGGCCCGGGCCGCCGTCGCTTGCGGGCCTCGCTGCATGGGGCGGGCTGGTGGGGTTGGAACGGAACGCCGCTTGCCCGGCAGTGGCCTCGGGGCCACTGGCGAGGCCCCGGCGTCCGTCACATGATGCCACCGCCGGGGGTTCCTGCAAGCCGGGAGGCAGGGGGGTTCGTGGCGGAAGTGGTAGCTGGCCGGCGTAGCCCAAAGGGCGAAGACGGAAGACTTCCGGCTGGGCGGGACGGGTTCCTGCGATCGTTGCCGGCGTTGCGGGACGGGCGTTCGCCCAGCCCGCGTTGTGACCAACGCGGCTACGGGAGGGGCGGGGCGGGTTCCTGCCGGCGCCGACGGCGTTGCGGGACGGGCGTCCGCCCAGCCCGCGTTGTGACCAACGCGGCTACGGGAGGGGAGGGGCGGGTTCCTGCGATCGTTGGTGGCGTCGCAGGACGGGAGTTCGCCCCGCCTGCGTTGTGACCAACGCAGCTACGGGAGGGGGGCGGCGCTGACGAAGCCGCCGTTGGAGTGCGAAGCGTCGAGGCGAGGAGGATGTCGGCCCCAGCCGCCGCGGCGGCGGCCGGGGAGACGAGCAGGCGGCCAGGATTCAGTTCTGGGTCACCTTGAGGCGCATGAAGTCGCGGGCCGGGCCGCCGGGCAGGGTGTAGGAGATGGTGGTGTCGTTGTCGACGGTGGGCGTGACCTCCTCCCACGGGTCGGTTAGCCCGAGGTCGGTCGACTCCTCGATCGCGTAGCCGAGGTCGGCGGCCACGGGCTGGCGCTTGGCGAAGGTGAGGGTGGTTCCTGCCAGGGTGCCGGCGGGGCCGTCGGAGACCGTGGGATCGAGGCCCTCGAGCGCATACTCCATCAGGTTGTCGAGGCCGTCGCCGTCCGGGTCGTCGGCGGGGCCCTGCTGGCCGGCGGGGACGGTGCCGTTGGCGAAGGTGCCGGTGATCCAGCCGGCGAAGCCGGCGGGCTCCACGGTCAGGACGAGGTTGTTGCCGACGACGGCGAGGCTGCCGTTGGTGTCCGCGGGCAGGTTGACGATCGCGGGGACGGTGCTGATGCCGCCGTCGGCGGTGATCAGCGTGTAGTCGCCGAGTGCCGGGGGCGCGGCCGCGGTGAGGTCGAGGATGGCGGCGGGATCCCAGGTGAGCGCGCCGGTGACGGTGCGGGCGGTCTGTTCGCCCGGGGTGGCGGCCAGCGCGATCGCGAGGTGGGCGTCGGCGTTGACCGCGAGGCTGGCGCACAAGGCGCCGGAACCGGCGGGGGCGAGGGTGGCGCCGGCGTTGACGGTCACCGCGCTGCTGGCGACCGAGCCGGTCACGGCGAGGGTGCCGGCGTCGACGATGGTGGCGCCGGCGTAGGTGCTGGCAGCTGTTAGCGTGACCGTGCCGGCTTGCGTCTTGGTCAGGCCGAAGGAGCCGCCTGACTCGCCGATCGCGCCCTCGACCGTGAAGTTCTGGGCCGACCCGGTGGCGCCGAGGATGCTGTCGGCGGTCAGGGTGACGGAGCCCGTGTAGGTCTGGCCGGAGTAGTCGCTGCCCAATGCGCCGCCGTTGAGGGTGATCGGGTTGTCTTGCGTCGAGGCCTCGGAGTGAGTGACGGCAGGCGGGCCCGGGTCATCGACCACCAGCTTGGCCCACGACGAGAGCACGCCGCCGGCGTTGACGGTGACCGGCACGCCGCTCAGGGCGTTGTCGTTGCCCTCGATGCCGAACGTGCCTTGGTTGACGACCAGCGCGGCGAGCGAGCTGCCGGCGCCGCCGGCCGTGCCGCGGAACCAGACCCGGTTGGCGCCGGTCTTGGTCAGGGTGAACGGGCCGCCGTTGCTGGAGATCGTCCGCGGCTGATCGCTGGTGCCGAGGCAGATGTCCGCGCCGCCGCCGCCGCCGATCGCGGCATCCGCGGTGAGGACCAGGTCGCCTTGAATGAAGCTGTTGGAGCCGGAGGTGTTGACCAGCGCCGAGTCGCGGCCCGCGGCGCCGGTGCCGGCCACGGTGATCGTCTCGCCGGCGGCCAGTGTGACGCCGGAGACGGCGAGCGTGGCGCCCGCGGCGACCGTGGTGCCCAGCGTGGTGGTGCCGAGCGCCGAGGCGTTGGCGGCCACCAGGGTGCCCTCGCTGACCGTCATCTGGCCGCCGAAGGCGTTGGAGCCGGCCAGCGTGAGCGTGCCGGTGCCCTGCTTGGTCACGTCGGCGGTGCCTGAAAGCACGCCGCCGAAGAAGCTGTCGGCGGCGCCCCCGACGACGAGTTCGTTGTTGAACATCTCGAGGGTGCCGGTGCCCGCGAGCCCCGCCACCGTGAGCGGGACCTGCACCTGCAGCGTGCCGCTGGCCACCGTGAGAGTGCCGCTGGCGGTGGCGGGGCCGCTCAGCATGACGTTGCCCTGGGTGGTGAGGCCGGCGGCGGCGAGCGTGGAGGCGACTTCGAGGAAGGTGCCGTCGCAGCGCAGCAGGCCCCCATCGAGGAGGTTCAGGGTGCCGCCGGTCAGGGTCACGTCGCCTTCCTGCGCCCAGACGTACTTGGCGGACTGGGTCGAGGCGCCGAGGTCGACGGCGTACTTGCCGGTGGCATCGGTGCCGGCGGCGAACACCGCGGCCGCGTCGGCGGCCCATGCGCCGGTGGCCGCCTCGCCGGTGGCGCTGGTGGACCACGAGTCGTCGGTCCAGTTGCCGTCCGGGATGTCGCTGCCGGCCCCGGCGGTGGCGCCGTTGGTGTCCCAGAAGAGGAACTGCGGCGAGGCGACCTCGGGCACGCCGGTGACGTCCTCCCAGGTGGTGCCGATGCGGATGGCGTCGACCTCGCCGCCTCCGGAGCCGTTGAGCCACAGCAGCAGGTGGGTGGCGCTCATCGAGGAACTGAAGGTTTCGCTCAGCGACCACTCGATCAGGCCGAGGTCGCTCTCGATGACCGCGCCCGCCTGATAGAGCTTGAGGTCGATGCGGTCGTCGCCGGTGTCGCTGATCGTCAGCCGCCCGACCACCAGGCCGCGGCCGTTGATGGTGCCGGCGGCGGTGTGGGCGAGGATCGCGTAGGGGCCGTTGTTGTTCCCCGCAAGGTCCTGGTCAAGGGTGCCGGCGCTCAGATAGAGGCTGTTGCTGGCGGTGGTGCTGTCGATGGCGGTGGCGTTGTTCCATGTGAACCCGGTGCCGATGAACTCGGCGGCACCTTTGGGGCCGGCGGCGAGGCCGAGGCCCATCGCGGTGTCGCCGCTGTTGTTCAGGCGCACGCTGAAATACAGCGTCTGCGGGGTGGCAAAATCGATCGGCGCGGCCAGCGGGCGGGTCGCGTAGACGTCGGTGTTCCAGTTGCCGACGTTGTTCCAGACCCCGCCGTTCTGGCCCTCGTTCGAGGGCAGGCCGGGCAGCCCGCCGTCGACGTTGAAGTTGCTGGCGGTGAAGATGCCGGTCGAGCCGTTGGTGGCCCAGGTGCCGGTCATGCCCACCGAGGTGACGGTGTCGCCGATCCCGTTGAGCGTGACGTCGGTGCCTGGCGGCGGGCCGGCGACGGCGTCCCAGAGTTCCTGCACGAGGAGGCTGGTGGCGGCGGGGGCGGAGGCGATCGAGGCCGCGACGGCGGCGGCCAGCAGCAGGGAACGAGACGGTTTCATTGGATGGGTTGGTTGTGCGGCAGGACGGTGGCGGAGGGATGACCGGGCGTCAAGGCCCGGCCGGTGGAAAGCGCAACGTCGGCAGTGGCCGCGCTGACCACGCGGGCCGTTTCGCGGCCTCGAACCGAACCGTTAGAAAACCCGGGGCGGGGGCGGTTCCTGCGATCGTTGCCGGCGTCGCGGGACGGGAGTCCGCGCCGCCTGCGTTGTGACCAACGCAGCTACGGGAGGGGGGCGGCGCTGACGAAGCCGCCGTTGGAATGCGAAGCGCCGATGGGGACGTCGGCCCTGGCCGCCGCGGCGGCGGCCAGGGAGACGAGCAGGAGGCGCTGCAGGATCACCAGCAGGCGGCCAGGATTCAGTTCTGGGTCACCTTGAGGCGCATGAAGTCCTTGGGCGGGCCGCCGGGCAGGGCGTAGGAGATCGTGGTGTCGGTCTGGGTCGCCGCGACCTCCTCCCACGGGTCGGTCAGGCCGAGGTCGGTCGACTCCTCGATCGCGTAGGTGATGTCGGTGGCCAGGGGCTGGCGCTTGGCGAAGGTGAGCGTGGTTCCTGCCAGGGTGCCGGCGGGGCCGTCGGAGACCGTGGGATCGAGGTCGGCGATCGCGTACTCGACCAGGTTGTCGATGCCGTCGCCGTCCGGGTCGTCGGTGGGGCCCTGCTGGCCGGCGGGGACGGTGCCGGCGGCGAAGGTTCCGGTGATCCAGCCGGCGAAGCCGGCGGGCTCCACGGTCAGGACCAGGCTGTTGCCGACGACGGCGAGGCCGCCGTTGGTGCCCGCGGGCAGGTTGACGATCGCGGGGACGGCGCTGATGCCGCCGTCGGCGGTGATCAGCGTGTAGTCGCCGGCTGCCGGGAGCGCGGCGGCGGAGAGGTCGAGGATGGCGGCGGGATCCCAGGTGAGCGCGCCGGTGACCGTGCGGGCGGTCTGTGCGCCCGGGGTGGCGGCCAGCGCGATCGCGAGGTGGCCGTCGGCATCCACCGCAAGGCTGGCGCACAGGGTGCCGGTGCCGGCGGGGGCCAGGGTGGCGCCGGCGTTGACGGTCACCGCGCTGTTGGCGACCGACCCGGTCACGGCGAGCGTGCCGGCGGCGACGATGGTCGGGCCGGTGTAGCCGTTGGAGGCTGTTAGGGTGACGGTGCCGGCTTGCGTCTTGGTCAGGCCCCACGGGCCGCCGCTTTCGCCGATCGCGCCGGTGATGGTGAAGTTCTGGGCCGAGCCGGTGGCGCCGAGGAGGCTGTCGGTGGTCAGGGTGACGGGGCCGGTGTAGGTCTGGCCGGAGTAGTCGCTGCCCAATGCGCCGCCGTTGAGGGTGATCGGGTTGTTCTGCGAGGTGGCGACGGTGTTGGTGCCGTCGTACCACGCCCACGACGAGAGCACGCCGTCGGCGTTGACGGTGACCGGCACGGCGTTGAGGGCGTTGTCGTTGGCCTCGATGCCGAAGGTGCCCTGGTTGATGACCAGCACGGCCAGCGAGTTGCCGGCGCCGTCGGCCGGGCCGCGGTACCAGACCCGGTTGGCGCCGGTCTTGGTCAGGGTGAACGGGCCGCCGTCGCTGGAGATCGTCCGCGGTTCGGCGCTGGTGCCGAGGCAGATGTCCGCGCCGCCGCCGCCGCCGATGGCGGCATCCGCGGTGAGGACCAGGTCGGCGGGAATGAAGGAATTGGCGCCGGTGTTGGTGTTGATCAGCGTCGAATCGCGGCCCGCGGCGCCGGTGCCGGCCACAGTGATCGTCTCACCGGAGGTGAGCGTGATGCCGTTGACGTTCAGCGTCGCGCCCGAGGCGACGGTGGTCCCCGCCGTGGTGGTGCCGAGCGCCGAGGCGTTGGCGACCGTCAGCGTGCCCTCGCTCACCGTGAGCGGGCCATCGAAGGTGTTGGGGCCGCCAAGGGTGAGCGTGCCGGTGCCCTGCTTGGTCACGTCGCCGCTGCCCGTGAGCACGCCGTTAAAGACAAAGTCGCCAGCGGCGTTATTGACGACCAGGGCGTTGTCGGCCATGTCGAGGCTGCCGCCGCCCTCCAGGCCCGCCACGGTGAGCGGAACCTGCACCTGCAGGGTGCCGTTGGAGACCGTCAGCACGCCGCTCACCGTGGTGGCCCCGCTCAGCATGACCTTGCCTTGGGTGACGATGTCGGAGGCGGAGAGTTCGGACGCCACTTCGAGGAAGGTGCCGTCGCACCGCAACACCCCGTCGGCGAGGACGCCCAGGGTGCCGCCGGTGAGGGTCACGTCGCCTTCCTGCACCCAGATGTAGCTTGCGGACTGGGTCGAGGTGCCGAGGTCCACGAAATATTTCCCGGTGGCATCGCCACCTGCGGCGAACACCGCCCCCGCATCGGCGGTCCATGCGCCGGTGGCCGCCTCGCCGGTCGCGCTGGCGGACCAGTTGGCGTCAGCCCAGTTGCCGTCCGGGGCCTCGCCGCCGGCCCCCGCGGTGGCGCCGTCGATGTCCCAGTACAACAGGTTCGGCTGGAGGCCGGTGATCCTGAAGCCGGCGAGGGTGCCGCGGGCGCCCCCGCCGAGGACCGGGACGGTCAAGGTGATGGTTTCGGCGGTCAGGGTGCCGCTGGAATCACCGTAGCCGCGGCTGCCTTCGCTTCCGGTGGCGATGGGGAAGGCGCCGTCCCCGAGCGTGGCGATGGCCACGGTTTCCAGGATGGGCAGGACGGTGAGGTTGGGGGTGACCGGGTCGGGCGCGCCGGCGCGGATGTCCACCGGCTGGAACGGTGCGCTGTTCCAATCCGTGGAGGCATAAACGCGGACCTGATAGCTGCCATAGCCGTTGTCCGCGAGCCAGGCGTCCAGGCCCGAGATGGTCACGCTGACGCCGATGCCGTCGCCGGCCACCAGTGAGCTTCCGGCGTCGCCGTCGTCGAGATAGGCTCGATAGAGCTGCTGCTCGCTGTTGGTCTCAACGCCCGCCGCCCAGGTGTTGGAGGAATCCCACTTGGCGGTGACGGAGCTGCCGGTCAGGGTGATGGTGCCCAGCTGCGGATTGGTCCCGCCGCCGCCCATGTTCGCCATGCTGTCGGTCCAGTTGTTGAGTCCGTCCGCCGTTTCCCCGGCGAGCATCGGGGTGGGCCAGCCGTCGGTGATGTTGAGGCCGATGTCGGCGCCGGGGGCGCCGGCGGGCGCGAGGCAGCACGCGACGGCGGCGCCCGCCGACAGCAGGAGTTGGATACGCGGGTTGTTGTTCATGTTTCGTTGGGTTTGGGTTGGTTGGGGTGGAAGAGGCGGTCCGGGCGGATGCCCGGGTCAAGTCGGGCGGCAGCGGGAGGCGGGCGGCGGTGGCCGCGGCGGGCGCCGAAGACCGGATATCGGTACTGATACGAGGGGTGCCGGATCCGGTCAACCGGGGAATGCGGATTGATCCGGCCGCGGCCCCCGCCGGGGCAGGCTGCCTTGCGCGCCCCTGCGCGGCCGCAGTCTAACCGTCCTTGGGGGCGGGCTCCGGCGGTTCGGCGCCGGGGAGGTCCGGGGGCGGGAGGGTGGGCAGGACGTCCTTGGCGCGTTCCTGCTCCATCTGCTCGATCGCCTTGCGCCAGTCGGCGCGTTCCTTCTGGAAGCGGTCGAAGGCTTGCCGCCAGGCGGCCGGCTGCTCCTTGCGGTCCTGTTGCTGCTGTTCGAGCCTGCGGCGCCACTCGGGGGCCTCGCCCTCGTCGCCGGCGGCCGGCGGGGCGTCGGCCTCGGGCAGGGGCAGGTCCTTGATCGCCAGCTCGGCGAGCAGGCGGCGGAAGGCGGCGCGCTCGCTGCGCAGGAGCGGCTTCCAGTCGACCTTCACGAAGAGATCGCGGCCGCGGGCGGTGTCGCCCTGGAGCAGCAGGGCGCAGGCCTCGATGGCGCGGAGGGACTGTGGCGGCACGCGTGGGGCCGCGGCGGGCTTGGGCAGTTGGGCGAGCGCCTCGGCGGGCTGGTGGTCCATCAGCAGGGCCATTGCCAGCGAGGCGCGGAACTCGGGCCGTTCCGGGTGGGCGGCGCAGAGGTCGCCGAGGGTGCGGGCCGCGGTGGCGGGCGCCACGTTGCCGTGGAGCAGGGCGAGGTAGTGGTAGTTGTTGGCGAGGTCGGGGTTGCGGGGCTCGTAGCGCATCAGGCTGCGGCACATCGCCAGCAAGTCCTCGGTGCGCCCCTGCCGGACGAGCGACGCGTAGACCGGCTGCAGGTCCTGATAGAACGGGATCGGCCCCCAGCCGACGCGCACCGCGGCCACCCACGAGTCCTCGACCGCGCGGGTGGCGCCGAGGTTGGCGGCGAACTGGCCGAGCTCGAGGAAGCGGTTGCGCGTCTGGTCGAAGGCGGCGTGATAGAGCGCGCGGTCCCATGCCGCGGCCTCGGCCGCGGGGTCCTTGGCGACGCTGGCCGCGGCGGCGCGGGCGACCTCCAGCTCGACGCGGTCGACGCCCTTCGGCGGCTCGGCCAGGGCGGCGGCGGCCTCGTCGAGGCGTTGCTCGCGGAGCAGCGCGTGCAGGCGTGCGATGTAGGCGCCGGCGTTGGTCTTGGCGGGCTCGGCGAGCAGGTCGACGACGCGGGCGGCCTGCTTGTGGCGGACGAGCCAGCTGCCGAGGGTGCCGGGGTTGACGGCGAGGAAGCGGTCGATCGCGCGGTCGAAGCAGTCTTGTGAGGCGGAGGGGAACTCGTCGAGCTGCGGGTGCAGGGCGAACAGGTGGTGGATGGCGGAGGCCTTCGGCTGGCGCTGCACCCACGCCGGCAGGTCGGCGGGCAGGGGTTCTCCGGCGGCGAGCCCGCCCGGGGTTTCGCCGAGCACCAGCAGTGCCTGGAGCGCCTGCGGCGAGGCGTCGCGGCTGGCCAGGCCGGCGAAGATCGTGCGCGCCTCGGCCACCCGCTCCGGGGCGGGCGTGGCGCACAGCGCGCACAACAGCTCGAGCTGGGCGTCCGGGTTGGCCGCCAGCTCGGGGGCCGCGCGCAGCATCCGCTCGGCAGCCGCCACTTCCCCGCGCTTGCGCAGCAAGGGGGTGATCGCCGCCACGCTGGCGGTCTGCGCCTGGCGCTCTTTGCCGAGGCTGGCGAACGCGCTGGCGGCGATCGCCTGCGGCGCCTGCACTGCCAGCACCCGCAGCGCGTCGAGCTGGTCGTGGGGCGTGGCGTGTGGGTGGAGGAACAGGTTGAGCGCCACCACATATGCCCGCGGGTCGCCGATCCGCGACAGCGCCTTGTGGAGCACCCGCACCGCGCCCAGGTCACCGTGCCGCGCCAGCAGCACGCTGCGCGCCTTGTCGCGCGCCGTGCCCCAGTCCTCGAGCCGCGCCGCCGCCTCCGCCGACTCCAGGATGCGGTCCAGCCGGAACTCCCGCAGCCACCGGTATGCTGGCAGGGCCCCCAATGCCACCACCACCCCCCCCGCTGCCAGCAGCACCGCCATCCGCAGCCGCCGCCGCCGCGCCAGCCGCTTGTCCACCTTGAACGAGGCAGCATCCATCGAGGCGCTCTGCCGATCCCACTTGGCCATGACTGGACTGGAATGCTGAAACGCCGGGACCAGAAGAAGCTGCAATCCAAGCGTGCCCCGGACCATAACCGGGCGCCGCCAAGCGCGTCAAGCGCGCCCCTGCACGGCCTCCGGGCCGGTTTTCCCGGTCGTGTGGGGCCGCGAACTCCGTCGCGGCTTCCAACGTCCGCAAGGCGCGGGGCGGCCGGGGAGAAGTCCGGAACCGGCCGGCCAGGGAGACGGGGGGTGGGGGCAAGTCAGCGGCGGCGGCGGGCGAGGGCGAGCAGGCCGAGGATGCCGAGGAGGGCGGCCGAGGGTTCGGGGACCTCGCTCCACGTGGTGCCCACGCGGATGGCGTCGAGTTCGCCGCCCCAGCCTCCGCCGTTGAGCCACAGCAGCATGTGGGAGGCCTGCAGGTCGGACTCGAACGCGCCTTGGAGCGACCATGTGACGTCGGCCGGGTCACCCTCGATCGTGTCGCCGGCCTGGTAGAGTTTCAGGTCGATCACGTCGGCGCCGGTTGGGTTGAGGGTCAGGCGGCCGACGACCAAGCCGTCGCCGTCGATCGATCCGGCGGCGGTGTGGAGGAGGATCGCGTAGGGGCCGACGTTGTTGCCGCCGAGGTTCTGGTCGAGGGTGCCGGCGCTCAGGTAGAGGCTGTTGGAGGCGTCTCCCGTGGAGCCGCCGACCCCGGTCGCGTTGTTCCATGTGAACCCGATGCCGACGAAGTTGGCGGAGCCGTTGGGGCCGTCGGCGAAGCCGAGGCCGACCGCGGTGTCACTGCCGTTTCTCAGCCGCACGCCGAAGTAGAGGGTCTGGGCCTCGGCGAAGCTGATCGTCGTGGCCAACTGGCGGGTGGCGTAGATGTCGGTGTCCCAGTGGTTCCCGGGCCCGGCGTTCCAATACACGCCGCCCGTTGTGCTGGCCTGCGGGGGAAGGCCGGGGAGCGGCTCGACGTCGAAGTTGCTCGCGGTGAAGATCTGGGTGCCGTAGGTGCCGTTGGTGGCCCAGGTGCTGCCGGAGGCGAAGCCGATGGAGGTGGCGGTGTCGCCGGCGCCGTTGAGGGTGACGTCGGAGCCCGCCGCGTCCCAGAGTTCCTGGACGAGGATTGCGCCGTGGGCGGTGGCGGCGAGGGCGAACGCGGCGGCGAGGACGGGCTTCATGTTCATGGTGCAGGAGGAGTGCGAATTACAGGCGGTGCGGGCGGCACCGACCCGGAAAGTAGCGGCCGTAACAGCAGTTGATGATGCCTTGCTACCGGACTGCGGCAAGCCGGGCAAGCGAAAAGTCAACGAAAATCCCCGATCCTTAGAACCTCCCCACGCTGCCGCGCGGGGAGGTTCTCACGATGGTCCACGGCGGGCCAGATGGGGCTCGGATGGCATGACGGGCGGCTGGCTGGCATCCGGCGATGGTTGCACGCAGCCAAACACCAGTGACCCCACCGCTCAACCATTCAGCGCCGGTTTTGGGTCCTGCATCCGCCGCAGCGGCGCGGCTGCCGGTTCGCGCCGGCGGCCGGGGGGCGGGGCGGCGGCTGGGGGCGGTGGTGGGCTGGGGATCTCAGGTGTCGGCGGGCGACTCGAGGGCCCAGCGGAGGAGGGTTTCGGCGTCGTCCCAGACGGCGCGGGAGGTGGACTTGAGGACGACGACGATGGCGGAGCGGCCGTTGAGCGAGCCGGTGGCGACGAGGCAGCGGCCGGAGGCATTGGTGGTGCCGGTCTTCATGCCGTCGCAGTAGGGGACGCGTTCCAGCAGCTTGTTGGTGTTTTCGAGGCGGCGGGTGCGGCCGCTCGAGTATTGGAACGGGTATTCGCGGGTGGCGGCGAAGGCGCGGATGATCGGGCTGCGGTAGGCGTTGCGGGCGGCGATCGCGATGTCGCGGGCGGTGGACAGTTGGGCGGGGTCGGGGAGCCCGTGTGGGTTGGCGAAGTGGGACTGGCGCATCCCGAGCCGCCGGGCCTTGTAGTTCATCAACGCGGCGAAGTGCTCCTGGGTGCCGCCGACGTCGCGGGCCAGCGCGCGGGCGACGTCGTTGCCGCTCTTGACCATCATCGCCTTGAGCAACTGGCGGCGGGTGTAGCGCTCGCCGGGCTTGAGCCCGAGCTTGGTCGGCTCGCAGTCGGCGTCGGAGGCCTCGATGACCACGGTGCGGTCGAGGTGGCCGGCGTCGAGCACGGTGAGGGCGGTGACGATCTTCTGGGTGCTGGCAACCGGCCGCGGGAGGTCCGCGTTGCGGGCGTAGAGGACGCGGCCGGTGACGTAGTCGACGACGATCGCGCTCTCGGCGACGACCGCGGGCGGCGGGATGCGCGGGATGGCCGCACGCGGGATCGCGCGCGGCGGGGGCGCCAGGGTGGCCGGCTGCGGGCGGGCCCGCGGGCCGGGGTCGCCGCCACATGACGGGGCGAGCGGCAGCAGCAGCAGGAGCGGGAGCAGGCGGGCGAGGCGCGGGCGGCGGATCATGCGGGCCGCAATGATCCCCCCATCGTGGCGGGCTTCAAGGGAAAATCACGGGAAAGGCGATTGTCAGGGGCGGGCCGGGCATCGGCATGGGGCCGGGCCGCGCGGCGCGCGGCGCGATTTCGCGATTGCCGATCACCGGGCATCGGGTTGACTGGCGCGGATGTTTCCGCCGCCCGCTCATCCGCTGTGGGGGATCGCCGCGTTCCTGTTAGGGGCGTGCATCGGGTCGTTCCTGAACGTGGTGATCTACCGGGTGCCGCGGGACCTCTCGGTGAACCGGCCGCGGCGCTCGTTCTGCCCGCGCTGCCGGGCGCCGATCGCGATGTGGCACAACCTGCCGCTGGTCAGCTGGTTGTGGCTGCGCGGCCGGTGCGCGAGCTGCGGCGGGCGGATCTCGTTCCGCTACTTCGTGGTCGAGCTGCTGACGGCCTGCCTGTTCCTGTGGGTGTGGCTGGCGTTTGCGGGGCGGGCGCCGGCGGTGGTGCCGCTGCTCTGCCTGCTGGTGGCGCTGCTGGTGGCGATCGGGTTCATCGACGCCGAGCACCTCGTGATTCCGCTGGGGCTGACGTGGGCGGGCAGCGTGGCGGGGCTGATTGCGGCCGGCGTGTGGCCGCGGCTGCCGGCGCTGGGCGCGGCGGTGGCGCCGGACCGGGCGGGGGCGCTGGTGCAGGCGGCGCTCGGCTGGGTGATCGGGTTTTTCGGGCTGTGGGTGGTGGTGCTGGCGGGCAAGCTGGCGTTTGGCCGCCGCAAGGTCGAGTTTGAGGGGGAGGTCGAGTGGGCGGTGCGGGAGGCGGGTGAAGGGGACGACCGGCCGCTGCTGTTCGTGCTCGACGGCGAGGAGATCGAGTGGTGGGACATGTTCTTCCGGCCGAGCGACCGGCTGCTGGTCGAGGCGAGCGCGATCGAGCTGGACGGCGCGCCGGCGGGTGCCGGCCGGGTGGTGATCCGCGAGCGGGAGGTCGAGCTGCCGGACGGCCGGGTGGTGGCGCTTGCCGAGCTCGGGTCGCTGCGCGGGCGCGCCCGGCGGGCGACGATCCCGCGCGAGGCGATGGGCATGGGCGACGTGCACCTGTTGGGGATGATCGGCGCGTTCTTCGGCTGGGCGGGGGTGTTCTTCGCGCTGTTTGCCGGCTGCGTGCTGGCGATCCTCGCCGCGCTGGTGGGGCGGATCGGCTTCGGCATCCGGCTGCCGTTCGGCCCGTTCATGGCGCTCGGCGCGCTGGCCTGGATGTCCGGCGGATGGCGGGTGTGGCAGGCCTACCTTGAGTTGCTGGGGGCGAGGTAGGGAGGGGGCCTGTCATTCGCGGCCCGGCTTGCCGGACCCAAGCGCGAAGCGCGACGGCCGGAGGGCGAGACATGATCCTGAGTTCGGAAATGTGAACCGGGGATTGCGGGGATTACGGTGATTCAGAATGAGTTGGCAAGCGTGATGCCCACACCCAACGGATGATCGGAAGCTTGTTCGCAACCGTTTGATCATCTTCGAAATCCTCGTAATCCCCGGTTCCTGTTCCCGTTTCCAGGATGACTGGCCCGGCCCGCGCTCGGTTGGGCCGGTCAGCGGCGGACGGTGGCGATCGGGAGCTTGAACAGGAGGCGGTAGGAATCGAACGGGGCGCGTTCTTCGGGGCCCTCGAAGACCTCGACCGTCCACGTGTCCGACTGGGCGGTCTGGTAGCCGGCGTACATGCCCTCGTCGTCGAAGCCCGAGGTGGCGGCGATCTCGAGGCGATTGTTGCCGGAGGCGGCGAACATGCCGGCATGGAAGGTGCGGGTGACCGAGTCGCCGACCAGCGAGCCGGTCGAGTTACGGAAGAACACGCGCAGGGCGCCATCGCCGCCGCCGGGCTGCAGGGTGACCTCAAGCACCGGGATCAGGCGGACGTTCTGGCGGGCGGCATCCGGATTGGGGCCGCTGCGGACCGGCTCGCGCCAGAAGGTGGCAACGGCCTCGACCACCAGTCGTTCGCCCGTGCACGGCAATGTCGGCATTTCTGCCCGGGAACGACGGTGCGGAAGCTGGAAAAACATGACCAGAAACAGCGCCCCGAAGGCGATGATGAGCCCCGCCACCACCAGCAGTGAGGCCCATTCAACCGGCCGCAGCCGGGGTCGCCGCGGCCGCCGGGGCTCGGCATCGGCCGGGACCTCGGCGGTTGGGGCGGGGCGCTCGGCGGGCGCGGATTCCGCCGCGGCGGGCTGCCCGGAGGAGGACACCGGTTCCTCCGCCGCAGGAACCGCAGCGGGCTCGACGGCCGGGGCGGGCGGCACGGGTTGCGGGGCCGGTGGTTCGCGCAACGACCAGCCATCGAGCACCTCCACAACCTCCTGTTCGAGGGGTTCCAAGCGCTCCGGGACGGATCGCGGCCCCGAATCGGGCCGGGGCGCGGGCTCGGGCCGGGCTACCGGCTCGGGCCGGGGCTCTGGCGGGGCCGTGGGGGTCGTGCGGGGCGCGCGTGGCGTGGGCGGGCCCGGGGTGGGGGCGGGCATGCCCCTGGGGGCTGGGGGCAGCGACTTGAGCGGCGGTTTGGCCGGGGGGGGGGGCGGTTTCCCGGTGTCCCACTCGTCGTCGAGCACCCACAGGTCGCGCTCGACGAAATCGCCGGCCTTGTGGCCTGGCACCTCCTCGAGTGGGTTCTCGGGCTCCGGGCGGTTGGGTGACTTCGGCGGCGGCATGGCTGCTTGGCGGCGATCATGAGCCCCCGGGGGCCGGGTTGGCGAGCGTGAATCGATGGTCGAATACGCGCTGCGGATTGCAGGATCCGCGTGCTTTAATTGTTTGCCAACGGCGGGCGGGTGGGTGATGCAAGGCGCGCGAGTCAACGCAATACCGACATGGCAGACCGAGACGACAAGAATGCGGAGAATGTGGCCGGCAAGTTTTACGTCGACAGCCAGTGCATCGACTGCGACCTGTGCCGGGAAACCGCCCCGGCGAACTTCCAGCGCTCGGATGACAACGGCTACTCCTACGTCTTCAAGCAGCCCGAGAACGACGAGGAACTGGCCCAGTGCAACGAGGCGATGGAAGGCTGCCCGGTGGAGGCGATCGGCGACGACGGCGAGGATTGAGCCGGGCGTGCCGATGAAGCCGGACGATCGCCTGGCGGCAATGCGGCGCCAGGTGCTGCGCGAGTGGCGCGGGTGCGACGACGCGGTCAGGAGCGACGCCAACGTCCGGCGCGCCGGCGAGTTCCTGGCCGGAATCCTCGCCCAGGCGGGCGCCGCCGACGGGATCGACGAGGAGCGGCTGCGCGAGGCATGGCGGACGCTCGCCGGCGAGCTCGTGGCGGCCCAGTGCGAGCCGGTGGGCCTGCGCGCGGGGGTGGTGACGCTGCGCGTGCTGCAGCCGGCGATGCGCTTCCACCTCGAGCAGATCAAGCCGATGCTGCTGCGCCGGCTGCAGGCCGAGCTGGGCGGGGACCGGGTCCGCTCGCTGCGCCTGGTGCTCGGTTAGAACGGCCCCTGCCCCGATGTTCAGCAACCTGATCTTCGACTGGTCGGGCACCTTGGTCGACGACCTCGGCCCGGTGCTGGAGGCGACCAACGCGGTGTTCGCGGCCTACGGGCGCCCGGCGATGACCCGCGCCGAGTTCCGCCGCCATTTCCGGCTGCCCTATCGCGGGTTCTACGACGAGTTCGTGCCCGGGGTGCCGATCGCGGAACTCGAGGACGTGTTCCGGGCGAGCTTCGCGGCCTCGCGGGTGCCGGTGGTGGTGCTGCCCCACGCGCGCGAGAAGCTCGCCTGGTGCCGGCAGCGGGGGATCCGCACCTTCGTGCTGACCAGCATGGACGCCGCCGCGTTCCGGCGGCAGCTCGACGAACTGGCGCTCGGCGGGGCGTTCGAGGCGACCTATGCCGGGGTGACCGACAAGCGCGAGCGGATCGGCGAGATCCTCGCCCGCCACCGGCTCGAGCCGCGGCTCACCGCGCTGGTCGGGGACATGATCCACGACATCGAGGCCGCCCGCCACGGCGGGATCACCGCGGTGGCGGTCCTGACCGGCTACACCGCGCCCGAGGTGCTGGCCGGCTCGCGGCCGGATTTCACCGTGGCCGACCTGCGGGCGCTCCGGGATCTGCTCGAGAACCCCCGCCGATGACCCCCGACCGCATCCACCTCCGCCGCCTCCACGTCCGCACCCGGCTCGGCGTGCCGGACGCCGAACGGGCGCTGCCGCAAACCGTGGTGGTCGACATCGAGATGGTCCCGCTCCAGCCGTTCGAGCAGCTCGAGGACCAACTCGAGCGCGCCGTCGACTACCACGCGGTCGCGCGCCGGGTGGCACAACTCGCCGGCCAGGGCGAACGGCGCCTGGTCGAGACGCTCGCCGCCGAGCTCGCCGCCGCGCTGCTCGCCGAGTTCCCCCTGCGCGCCGCCGAAGTGACGGTCGAAAAAACCGCCCTGCCCCAGGCCGCCGCCGCCGGCGCCACCGCCCGGCGCGAGCGCTGAACGGCCCGCAACCCCCGCCCGGGAGCTGTTAGAACGGGCGCGCCGGCTCGGCGGGCGCCGGTTCGGGGTCGATGCCGGCGGTGGCCGGGAGGCTGGCGGCGATGCCGGCGAGCAGGGCCTCGAGGCCGGCGAGCACGGTGAGGATGCCGGCGGTGTAGTTGCCGCCGCGCCACGCGGGGGTGGCGAGGTCCAGCAGGCGGCCGGTGTCGGCGGGGTTGACGAACGGTTCGAGGCCGTAGCCGAAGGTGAGGGCGGCGCGGCCGTTGGGCGGGTCGATCGCGAGCAGGATGCCGCGGTTGCGGCCGCCGGCCTGGTCCGGGGCGAAGAAGCCGGCGCAGTTGAACAGCCAGAAGACCTGCAGTTCGAACGGGTGCACCTTCTGGAACTCCCGCAACACGACGTGCGGGCGGACCTGGGGGAAGCGCCGCCGGAGGCGGTCGAGCGCGTCGCCCACCCTGCGCAGGCGGCGCCTGCCCAGCAGGCGGGTGGAATCCGAGACGCCCGCGTGCAGCCGCGGCACCGGGCCGAGCAGGGCCGCGGCGCGGGCCAGCGTAAGCCTGCACGACGGGCACTCGGGCGAGGTTTCACGCAGCACGGTCCGGCAATACGGGCAAACCATCGCGGCCCATGCTAACACTCGGCGGCCGCCGCGACGATCAAAAACCGGCCTCAGAAACGTTCCGCCCCCGGCCACCCGGTGTTGCAGCGGTGGCGACGGCAGGATGCCGTCGCCGGGGCTGCCGCGACCCCGCCGGGGTGGGCGCAGCGGGGGCACCCGCAACAATTCTTGTCGCGGCCGCGACGGGAATTGTGGGACGGCGGGGGCGTTGGTAGGGGGGGGTGATTTTCGCGGTTGCGTGGCGGGCGTGGGTGGGCAGGCTTGGGGGCATGGCAGAGTATGCGGGCAAGGTGGTGGTGGTGACCGGAGGGGGCCGTGGGATTGGGGCGGCGATTGCGTGGCGGTTTGCGGCCGCGGGGGCCAGGGTGGCGGTGGTCAGCCGCAGCGGGGCGAGTTGCGGGGCGACCGCGGACGCGATCAACGGGGCTCACCCGGGGGCGGCGCGGGCCTATCCGGTGGACGTGGCCGACCACGACGCGGTGCAGGCGGCCGGCAAGCGGATCGTGGACGAGTTCGGGGGGGTCAACGTGCTGGTCAACAACGCCGGGATCACGCGCGACGGGTTGCTGTTGCGGATGAAGGGCGAGGACTGGGACGCGGTGTTGGACACCAACCTCAAGGGCGCGTTCAACACGGTGAAGGCGTTCCAGCGCGCGCTGATGCGGGCCGCCGACCCCCGGATCATCAACATCGCCTCGGTCGTCGGCCTGGTCGGCAACCCCGGGCAGGCGAACTACTGCGCCAGCAAGGCCGGGCTGATCGGGCTGACCAAGGCGGTGGCCCGCGAGCTCGCCGGCCGCGCCGTCACCTGCAACGCGGTCGCGCCCGGCTTCATCACCACCGACATGACCGGGGAGCTCAACGACCAGCAGCGCGCCGCGATCCTGGCCCGGATCCCGCTCGGCGAGTTCGGCACCGCCGACGACGTGGCGGCGGTGGTCTTGTTCCTCGCCAGCCCGGCGGCCCGCTACCTCACCGGCCAGGTGATCGCGGTGGACGGGGGAATGGCGATGTGAGGGGGAGGAGCGGGCAAGTTGCAAGTTTCCAGTTTCAAGTTTGGAGTTTCAAGTTGGAAGCTGGGGGGGAGAATGGGGCTGGTGAAAGGGGGGATGCGATGGAGCTGCTGATCATCCGCCACGGCACGGCCGAGCCGCACGGGCACCCGGAGGGGGATGCCGGGCGCGCGCTGGTCGAGAAGGGGCGCGAGCAGGCGCGCAAGGCCGGCCGCTTCATCCGGAGGAACGGGCTGCTGCCCGAGCTGGTGCTCACCAGCCCGGTGCTGCGGGCGCACCAGACGGCCGAGGAGTTCTGCGCCGCGGCCGGGATCGACCCGCCGGTGGTCCAGGCGTGGCTCGCGTGCGGGATGGCGCCGGAGACCGCCGCCGCCGAGCTGGCGGCCTATCAATCGTTCGGGTGCGTCGCGATCGTCGGCCACGAGCCGGACCTGTCCGACCTCGCCGGCTGGCTGTTGGACACCGGCCCCGGCCGCGTCGAGCTGAAGAAGGGGGCGCTCGCCTGCGTGCGTCTCGGCGCGCCCGGCCGCCACGGCCAGCTGCGCTTCCTGGTGCCCCCGAAGCTGATCCACTGACCGGGCGGCGGGCGGGGGCGGCGGCGTGCGGTGGTCACGGCCCCGCGGCGGCGGCGAGGGGCACCTGCGTGCAGCAGTCCATGGCGGGGACGACGGTGGCGAAGGCGCCGCGGACGGCCTGGACGAGCTCGTAGCCGGAGCAGGCGCGCACCTCGGCCTCGGGCATCGGGTGATAGAGCTGGAACACCGCCCACTGCCTGGGGGAGCACCGTGCGGCGGCGCGGGCGATTTGGGCGGCGGAGCGGAAGGTGGCGGCGGTGAGGACCCCGTTGTGGCCCAGGCCGTCGACCTCGGCGACGAACTCCTCCTCGTGGAGCAGGCGGCGCAGCTCGCGGTCGAGCGGCGTGCCGCGGCGGCACTGCCGGATCAGCCGGTGCCAGTCCCAGTCGTCCCTGAGCCCCCACGGCCGGGCCGCCTCCGGGCCCGCGGCGATGCCGCGCTCCAGCTGCAGCCCGGCCTTGAAGACGCGGGTCTCGCGCTCGGCGCAGATGAACAGCTTGGCGCAGCCGAAGTTGATCGCGTGGGAGAGCGGCTTGGCCTCGCGGTTGGCGCGCGGCAGCCAGCAGATCCACTGCCAGAACACGCCGCGCCCCCAGCGGTCGGTCACGAACGGCGTGCGGTGGCGCGCCTCGAGGTGGCCCTTGAGGATGCGGGTGATCCGCTCGTGCGGCTCGAGCCGCCCGACGCGGATCCCGTGCGCGAAGTCGATCCACTCGCTGCGGAACGCCTCGCCCGAGGGCGGCTCGGCGGGGCGCGGCCGGCGCGGGCCGGCGGGGAACCGTGGCGTGGTCATGGCGGCGGGTTCTAACAGCGCTTGTCCGCCGGGGCGGCGGGCGCGGGGGCGGGGGCGAGGACGAGGCCGGTGCGGGCGGGGGTGTAGACCGGGAGGAGGGGCCGGCCGCAGCCGGGGTCCGGGGCGGTGAAGTGGGTGACGGCGGGGTCGATGCGGTTGTGGCCGCCGAACTCGGCGGCGTCGGTGTCGAGGATGACGCGCCACGGGCCCGGGGCGGGGGCGGGCAGGTGGTAGTCGGGCAGCGAGCGGCCGGTGGAGAAGTTGAGCACGAAGACCAGCCCGCCGCGCTCGGCGCACAGGATCTTGTTGGAGTGGTCGAACGACAGGTCGTGGCCCTTCGGGGCGGCCAGCAGGTTGTGCTCGCGGCCGAGCAGGGTGACCAGCGCGCGGTCGAAGGCGGCGAGGAACTGGTACTTGAGCGCGGGGTTGTCGACCAGCGACCACTGGCGGCGGCAGTAATGGTAGGACCAGCCGTTGCCCGGGCGGGGGAAGTCAACCCATTCCGGGTGGCCGAACTCGTTGCCGATGAAGCTGAGCCAGCCCTCGCCGCCGAAGGCGAAGGTGACCAGGCGGACGAGCTTGTGGAGGGCGATCCCGCGCTCGATCACCGGGCTGGGGTCGTCGATGTTCATGTGCCAGTACATCTCCTGGTCCATGAGGTGGAAGGCGATCGTCTTGTCGCCGACGAGCGCCTGGTCGTGGCTTTCGGCGTAGGCGATCGTGGCCTCGCCGTGGCGGCGGTTGTTGAGGGTGCCCCACAGTTCGCCGAGGTCGAGGTCCTCGTCGCGGACGTGCTTGAGGGTGCGGATCCAGAAGTCGGGCAGGCCCATCGCGAGGCGGTGGGTGAAGCCGATGCCGCCGTCGGCGACCGGGCGGCACAGGCCGGGCATGCCGGACATGTCCTCGGCGACGGCGACCGCGCCGGGGCGGACCTGTTGGACGAGGGTGGTGGCGAGCTGGAGGTAGAGGAGGGCGTCGACGTCGGTGTCGGCGCCGAAGTAGTCGTCGTAGTGGCCGAACGCCTTGTGGCCGCGGGAGTGATAGAGCAGCGAGGTCACGCCGTCGAAGCGGAAGCCGTCGAAGCGGAACTCCTCGAGCCAGTAGCGGAGGTTGCTGAGGAGGAACTGGCGGACCTCGGGGCGGCCGTAGTCGAAGCACTTCGAGTCCCACGCGAGGTGGTCGCCGCGCGGGCCGGCGTGGAAGTACTGGTGGCCGGAGCCGTCGAAGTCGTTGAGGCCCTCGGCGTAGTTCTTGATCGCGTGCGAGTGGACGATGTCGAGGAGCACGGCGAGCCCGAGCCGGTGGGCCTCGTCGATGAGCAGGCGCAGGTCGTCGGGGGTGCCGAAGCGGGAGCTGGGGGCGAAGAACGACGAGACGTGGTAGCCGAACGAGCCGTAGTAGGGGTGTTCCTGCACGGCCATCATCTGGAGCGCGTTGTAGCCGGCGCGGGCGACGCGCGGCAGGATGTGATCGGCGAACTCGAGGTAGGTGTGGACGCGGCCCTCCTCGCCAGCCATGCCGACGTGGGCCTCGTAGACCAGCGGGGCGCCCAGCGTGCGGACGTCGTAGGGGTGGCGCCACTGGTAGGGGGCGTCGGGGTGCCAGACCTGGCCGGAGAAGTCTCCGGACCGGGGGTCCTGGACGGCGCGGCGGATGGTGGCGGGGATGCGGTCGCGGCGCGAGCCGTCGGCGCCGACGACGTGGAGCTTGACGCGCTGCAGGTGGGCGAGGGCGGTGCCGGGGAGGACCAGCTGCCAGTGCCCGTGGCCGGCGGGGGCGAGCGGGTGCGCCTCGCGGTCCCAGCCGTTGAAGTCGCCGATCAGGCTGAGCGAGCGGGCGGCGGGCGCCCACTCGCGGACGATCCAACAGTCGTTGGACGGCAGGTAGTTGACCCCGTTGTGCTGGTGGGTGGACGCGTAGGCCGGGAGGCTGCCGTGGTCGTGCTCGATCGTGGCGAGGACGTGGTGGAAGTGGTCGAGCCGGCCGCGGATGGCGGCGGTGTGGGGCGCGAGCCAGGGGTCGTCGCGGACGATCTGCGGGAGGTCGGGCATCGCCGCCAGCGTAGCAGGACCGCGGGGCGAGGGAAGCGTTTCGCGCGGCGGGGCGCGGGGGGCGCCGGGCCGGGGCGGGGTTACGGCCAGGACCAGGCGACCGGGAAGCGGAGGCGGAAGAAGCGCCTTGAGCCGGCGGCCGGGAGGGTGACGCTGGTGGTGGTCGAGCCGCCGGGGGCCGGTTCGAGGACCGAGGCTTCCGGCAGCCAGCCGCTGCCGGGGGTGCTGCTGCCGTCGACGTGGCCCTGCAGGCCGAGCGGGATGCCGGCGAGGTCGAGCTGGACGTCGGCGCCGGCGAACGCGATGCGGGTGAGCCGCGCCGGGGAGATCATGCGCTGGACCAGCGCGGCCAGGTGGACCTGGAAGCGGCCGGTCGGGTGCAGGTCGTCCCAGAACACGCACTCGGTTCCCGGGCCCGTGCGCAGCAGGTCGGGATCGCCCGGGTTGACGAGCAGCAGCCCATACTGGCCGGGCTGGTGGGTCAGGCCGAAGGCGGCGGGGTTGGACAGGACCTGGTCGAACAACGCGAACGCGTCCGGCTGGTGGATGCGCAGGCCGGGCAGGGCGGCCTCGCGGCCCGCCAGCGCGGCCTTGAACGCGAGGTTGAACTCGACGGTCCGCTGGCGGATGAACTGCTTGCTGGAGGCGTCCATCTGGTGATAGACCGGCGTCGCGGCGATGTCGGCGGCGTTGAACACGACCAGCGTCCGGGCCCCCTTCTGATAGAGGAGGTCGACCGCCTGTTGGTGCCGGGCGACGGCCTGGCCGGTGAACGCGGCCCAGGCCGGCAGGTCGCCGGCGTCGTATGGCGGGGGCAGCACGTCGAGGGTGAACTCGACGAAGTCGGCATTGGCCGACCACAGGGCGAACAGCGCGGTGGCGGCGTCGGCCGGGGGCGTGAACGCGGCGAGGTTCTGCAGCAGCTCGCCACTGTCGTGGCCGTAGTAGGAGAGGTTGGCGGAGGGCACGTAGGCGAGGCCCTGCCACTGGGCGAGCACCTCCACCCACACCCGGCCGTTGGAGTAGCGGTTGCCGTGATAGAGCGGCGGGCCGAACGCGTTGTCGGTGGTGGTGCAGACGCCGTCGCCGAAGACGTGGAGCGACGTGAACGAGGCGTGGGCCGGCTGGGCGGGGGCAAGCGCCAGCACCCCCAGCAGCAGGCCGAGGCCGGAGTGCGCGGTGTTCATGTGGTGGCTGGTTGCCGGGCGGTGGCGTGCCCGGGAATTGGGACGGAGGTGATTATTAATGAATTTAAAATTTATGCAATCTTTCATTGTTGCCAATTCCTGCGCATTCGTGGCAGACTGGCGGCGATTCGGGCGGGACAGGTGAGACAGGCGACGATCAGTCCGGCGGTTGGAGCGGCGATCCTGCTGGCCGGGCTGGCGCCGGTGGTGCGGGGCAACGGGTTCCGGCTGGTGAGCCAGGATGCGGCGGCGGCGGCGCGTGGGGAGGCGTTTGTGGCGACGGCGGACAACCCGTCGGCGGTCCACTACAACCCGGCGGGGCTGGCCGGGCTGGACGGGCAGCACGTGCGGGCCGGGGTCTGCGGGATGCACTTCGATCCGGTCTATCAGCCGCCGGCGGGGGCGGCGAACGCGGGGGAGTCGTATCGGATCGAGGAGCGCGTGGCGGCGGCGCCGCAGCTGTATTACGCGTATGGGCTGGCGGGGCGGCCGGTCAGTTTCGGGCTGGGGGTGCATGCGCCGTATGGGGCGGGGGTGGAGTGGCCGCAGGACACCGGGTTCCGGGCGGTGGCGACCGAGGGTGAGCTGACCTACCTGCGGGCCAACCCGGTGGTGGCGTGGGAGGTGTGGCCGGGGTTTGCGGTGGCGGCGGGGCTGATGGTCGACCGGGCCGAGCTGGTGCTCGAGCAGGGGTTGAGCACCCGGCTGCCGTCGGTGATCTACGACGACTACTTCCGGTTCGAGGGCGACGCGGTGGGGCTGGGCTACAACCTGGGGGTGCTGTGGAAGGTCAGCGAGAAGGTGTCGCTCGGGGCCACGCTGCGGAGCGGCACCCGGCTGGAGTTGGAGGGGCACACGCGCACGCTGCGCCCGCCGATCAACCCGTTGTTCGAGACCGGCGCCGAGGCGGAGTTCGAGTTCCCGCTGACCGCGGTGGCGGGCATCTCATGGCGGCCGGGCGCGGACTGGGACATCGGGTTCGACGTGGACTTCACCGACTGGAGCAGCATCGACACGACCACGATCCACCAGCGGCGGAAGCCGCGGGCGGTGCCGCAGGACATCCCGCTGAGCCTCGAGTGGGAGGACAGCTGGATGCTGAAGCTGGGGGTGACGCGGCGGTTCGGCGCGGGCTGGCACGCCAGCGCCGGCTACCTGTTCAACCAGAACTCGGTGCCCGACGACTACTACTCGCCGCTGGTGGCCGACCTTGACCGGCACTTCCTGACCCTCGGGGTCGGGCGGGCGTGGGGGGACGCGGGGCTCGACGTGACCTATCAGTTCGGGTGGAGCCCGGGGCGGCGGGTCACGGGGGCCCAGCCGGCCTCGCCGCTGGTCAACCTGGTGGCGACCAACCCGGCGGACGGCAGCTACGACTACACCAGCCACGCGCTGCTGGTGTCGTTCGGGATGAGGTTCTGAGGGGGTCAGGTCGCCTGGTGGGCGAAGAACGACTCCATGCGCTGGTGGAGGTGGTCGTAGAAGCGCTTCTTGATCGCCTCGAGGGCGGCGAGTTTCTCGGGTCCGGCGTGGCTGGCGGCCTGCTGCTCGAGGAGCATCTTCTGGTCGAAGGCGCGCTCCATCTCGATCAGGGAATCGAGGAACTCACGGGCGGCGCGCGAGTGCTCGACGCCGTCGACGAGGGCGGCCTCGAGGCGCTTGTTGCGGGTGACGGCGATCAGGTTGCCGCCGGCGAGCTGGTCCATGTAGCGGCGGTGGCTGGAGAGGAAGGCGCGGTGTTCGGCCTCGAAGGTGACCTCGTCGCGGTCGAGCAGCCCGTCGTACGGGCCGGCCTTGGTGAAGAACTTGACCACCAGCGGGATGGTGTCGATGACCATGAACAGCATGGTCAGCACCGCATAGGTGTAGATGGCGAAGCGGCCGCCGCGGTCGCCGGCCTGGAACAGCCGGTGCAGGGCGAGGGTCTGGGTGAGGATGTCGCGGCGGGGTTCGGCGCCGAGGGCGGAGATGCGGGCGGTTTCCTCGGCGTTGACGCGGGCGAGTTCGTCCTGGGCGGAGTCGAGTTCCTTGAGGCGGGTGTCGATCTGCAGCTTGATCGTTTCGCGCAGGGCGTTCTGTTGGGTGACGAAGGAATCGGCCTGGTTCTCCTCGACCTTGCGCTTGAGGGCGGCGACGCGTTCGGCCTCGACGCGGTTGGTGGCGTCGATTTCCTTCAGCTTGGCCTCGAAGGTGGCGATCGCGCCGGCCTCAGCCTTGCGGGCGCTGGCCTCGAGGGTTTTCTTTTCGGCGGTGAGGTGCTCGAGCAGCCCGCCGAGGCGTTTTGATTCCTCGCGGCGGGGTTCGAGCTGGTCGGAGCGGATCGAGCGGGCGCGGGGGCCCTCGCCGATGATCCCGGACCGCTGGCCGTTGATTTCGCGCTCGAACTCGGTCTGCCAGAACTGCAGTTCGCTGTTGACCTTGGCGTAGAGCGGGGTGAGTTCGGCGAGCTGGGCCTCGATGGCTGTCAGGCGGTCGGTGAACGGCGCGGTGGCCTCCTTGATGGCGGCGTCGAGTTCGGCCTGCTGTTCCTTGGTGAGGCCCGGGATGGCGGCGGCGGCGTCTTCGCGGTCCTGGAGGATGAACTTCGCCTGGAAGGTCTCGGCCCACTTCTCGCGCTGCGCGGCGATGCCGGTCTCGATGCCCTCGATGCGGGTCAGGATCGCCTGTTTCTGGTTGCCGAACCCGCTGCGGGCCTGCTCGATGTCGGCGGCGCGGTCCTCCTCGATCACCCGGGTCACGGTGTCGCGGAACAGCAGCAGGACGAGCGGGTGGGCGATGGTGACGCCCATCAGCAGGGCGACGAAGAAGCGCAGCGAGAACTGGCCGAGCTTGCGGAAGAACGACAGGTAGGGGCGGTAGGAGGCGAGCAGCGCGCGGTCGATCGTCAGGATGATGAACGCCCAGACGGCGGCCACCGGGAAGACGACGCGGGGGTTGTCGGTGAGGGTCGAGAGCGCGTAGCTGCAGGCGATGAACGCGAACGCGCAGGGGACGAGCACGGTGGCGCCGAAGGCGACGTACTTGCGCTGTTCCCAATTCGGGCAGCTTTCGAGCGTCTCGGTGCCGGCGCCGGAGAGCCAGAAGAAGAAGCGTTTGAGCGGGCCGCTGGATTGCATGGGGGTGGTGAGGATGAGTCGGGGCAAGTAGTGGCGCAGGAACGGGCGCTTGGCAAGGCGGCGGCTCGGCCAGGGGGGTCCCGGCGGCGGCCGCGGCCCGCCGGCGTGCGCCCGGGGCGGTCAGCCGGCGTGGGCGCGGGGCGGCGGTGCGGCGCGCAGGTGGCGCCGGACCTCGAAGCCGTCGCCGGACGCGACCGGTTCGCCGTGGGGGAACAGGTGCTCGTAGGGCGGGAAGAAGGTGTCGCCGGGGTGGCGGTCGCGGAGGTGGGTGACGAGGAGCTCGTCGAGCCTGGGCAGGAACGCCTGATAAACGCGGGCGCCGCCGATGATGAACACACGGGCGTCGCCCAGGCCGAGGTGGTCGAGGCCGGCGGGCGAGTGGATCACCTCGACGCCGGGGCTGGACCAATCGGGGTTGCGGGTCAGGACGATGTTGCGGCGGCCCGGCAGCGGGCGGCCGATCGACTCGAAGGTGGCGCGGCCCATCACCACCGGGTGGCCGGTGGTGGTGCGGCGGAAGAACGCGAGGTCGGCCGGCAGGTGCCACGGCAGGCGGCCGGCGCGGCCGATCACGCGGTCGGGGTCCAGCGCGACGATGGCGGTTAGAACCATGTGGGGAGTTCCAAGTGTCAAGTTTCAAGTTCCAAGCCGGAGCAGGCGGCGCACGGCAGGCGCAGCGATCGAAGGTCACTTGAAACTTGCAACTTCAGACTGATATTTCCGCCTTGATGTGGGGGTGGGGGTCGTAGTGGTCGAGGCGGAAGTCCTCGGCGGTGAAGGCGTCGAGGTCCCGGCGCTCGGGGTTGAGCCACATCGTGGGGAGCGGGCGGGGGTCGCGGGTGAGCTGGAGGCGCGCCTGGTCGAGGTGGTTGCGGTAGAGGTGGAGGTCGCCGAAGGTGTGGATGAACTCCCGCGGCTGGTAGTCGCAGACCTGGGCGATCATCAGGGTGAGCAGGGCGTAGGAGGCGATGTTGAAGGGGACGCCGAGGAACAGGTCGGCGGAGCGCTGATAGAGCTGGCACGAGAGCCCGGGGCGGTCGCCCTGCGGGTCGTGGACGTGGAACTGGAACAGGCAGTGGCAGGGCGGGAGGGCCATGCGGTTGATCTCGCCGGGGTTCCACGCGACGACGAGGTGGCGGCGGGACCCGGGGTCGCCCTGGAGGCCGTGGACGAGCTCGGCGATCTGGTCGACGTGGCGGCCGTCGGGTGCGGGGAACGAGCGCCACTGGCGGCCGTAGATCGGGCCGAGGTCGCCGGTTTCATCGGCCCAGTGGTCCCAGATCGAGACGTTGTGCTGCTGGAGCCAGTGGACGTTGCAGTCGCCGCGCAGGAACCACAGCAGCTCGTGGATGATCGAGTGGAGGTGGAGCTTCTTGGTGGTGAGGCACGGGAAGCCTTGGCGGAGGTCGAAGCGGGCCTGGCGGCCGAACACGGCGAGGGTGCCGGTGCCGGTGCGGTCCATGCGGGTTTCGCCGTGGTCGAGGACGTCCTGGAGCAGGTCAAGGTAGGTGCGCACGGGAGGGAGGATGGACGGTGGCGGGGGGGGATGCAAGGTGGGGTTGGACGGAGCGGGGGGGGAAATGCCTCCCGGGCGGGCCGGTTCCGGGGGCGGGGGATGGGCGGCCCGCGGGCGCCGGCAGGAAGGCCGGCCGGGGGGCCGGCAGGGCGCCGGCAGGCGGCGGCGCTTCGTGGTTGAGTGGTTAGCCGGCGGCGGCTATGATGTGGGCATGAGATGCAGGGGGGTGCGGGCGGCCCTTGCCGGGTTGTGCCTGCTGGCCGCCGGCTGCGGCGATCGGGAAAGCGCCGCCCGCAACGACCTGGGGCAGGCGGGCTACGCCCTGACGGGGGCCGAGTTGTTCCGCGCCGCGGCGGCCGACGACACCGCGGCGCTGGCCCGGTTTGCCGACGGCGGGATGGACCTCGCGGCGCGCGATGCGGCCGGGGACACGGCGTTGCACGTGGCCGCGGCGGCGGGCGCCGGGCGGGCGGCGCGGTTCCTGTTGGACCGCAAGCTGCCGCTCGACGCGGCAGGGGCGGGCGGGCGGACGCCGCTGCACGCGGCGGCGGCGGCCGGCCGGGCGGAGATGGCGGCGTGGCTGCTGCGGCAGGGGGCGGACCCGGCGAAGCGCGACGGCGAGGGCTACAAGCCGCTGTTGCGGGCGGTCGAGGCGGGCCGGACCGGGGTGGTGGAGACGATGGCGCCGTTCGTGCGGGACGACCTCGACACCGCGTTGCTGCTGGCGGCCCTGCTCGGCAAGCCGGAGATGATCGACGTGCTGACCGACTTCGGCGCCTCGGTGTATGCGCGGACCGACGACGGGCGGACCGCACTGATGGTGGCGGCGGCCAACGGGCACATGGGCACGGTGAACATGCTGATGGCGCTGGGCGCCAACCGCTTCGCCGTGGACGCCGACGGGATGACGGCCGCCGAACTGGCCGCGGCGGCGGGGCACGACGAGGTGGCCGCCGCGCTGTCGGGCGAGGTGGCCGCGGAGGAGTTCGGGCTCGAGCCGCCGGAAGAACTCGCCGCCGTGCCGCAACCCGCGCCGCCAGGCGCGGACACGTCCGCGGCCGATGGCCGGCCTGCCGCCAATGTCGTGCCCGCGGCCGATGACCGCCCCGCGGGCAACGACTTGCCCACCGCCGACGCCGCTCCTGCGCCCGCGGACGGCAGGCCGCCGCCCCCGCTGGATGGCGCCACGCTGGCCACCGCGGACCGCGCGGGGGATGGCGGGGAACGGGTGGCGGCCGGGGTGACGGCATCCGCGGGCGTGGTTCTCCTTACGCGTAGCTTGATGAGATCGGCCCACCCTGCGACCACCGTGGCAGTCCTTGGAGCGTTCGTCTATTGGTCCGGCGAGGGCGCCGCGGCTGGCGATGCGCAGCTACCGCGACCGTGGTGCTCGGTGAGCGGATCGAGGGCGTCGCGACGGCACGGCGAAGATACCGTCGGTGACCACCGATCCGCCGGGGCTGGCGGGTGGTGGAGCTGGCGGAGGGCGACCTGCAGCCGGTTTCCGAGACGGTCTACAACGAGCGGCGGCTGAAGGGCGGCAAGCCTTTCCTACGACGGCGAGCCGGTGGATGTCTCGCTGGTGGAGGTGGAGGACGGCCGCAGCGGGCAGCGGCGGGTGGACGACCGGGCTGGCGGCCACCGCGGGCGACCTGGTGGCGCTCGAGGACGAGGCGGGTGGGACGGTCTATCAGGCGCACGCGGGCGACCGGTTCACGGTGCCGGCGCAGGGCGAGCATGCGGTGCGGGAGGTGCGGCCCGGCCAGCTGGTGGTCGAGCCGCGAGCGGCGAGACGTTCACGCGGCGCTGCGCGGGCCGCGCGGCTGAACGATCCGGCCATGAAACCAACACCCTCGAAACCCACCGCCGGTGCGGCAGTTCTCGGTCCTGCTGGCCAACCGGGTCGGCGCGATGGCCTCGCCATCGGCTGCGCGTGCGCGGCGCCGGGATCGATGTCATCGGGCTCAGCCTGCAGGACTGCGCGACGCTTCGACACCCGGCTGGTGGTGACCGACCCGGACGCGGCCGGGCAGCTGTTCATCGAGAAGGGGATCGCGCACACCACCTGCGAGCTGGTGGTCGTCGAGCTGCGCCAGAGCGCGGAGGACCTGCTCGCCTGCCTCGAGCAGCTGATGGTGGCCGAGACGAACGTCGACTTCGCCTACTCGATGATGCCGTCCCCGGCGGCAAGCCGCGCTGGCGATGCACGTCGAGGACCACGGCTTCGCCGTCCGGTGCTCCACCGCGCCGGCTTCAAGGTGCTGTATAGCGACCTGAGCCGGCTGACGGCCGCCCTCACCCTGCGAGGGAAAATGCCGAACCACGGATTCCGCGGGTTCCGGCGTGGCGGTTTCCCGCCTGTTCACCTGCGGATGAACCCGCCATCCATCGCAGCTCATTCAACATCCGTGCAGCCCGTGTAATCCGTGGTTCTCATTCCCGGACCCAGTGCCAACGGGTGCGGGCCAGCCGCGGGATGCCGCGCTCGATGAGCTGCCCGTCGACGGCGTTGGACGACCAGCTCGTCGAGGTGGACCGGGCACTCCTCCTCCTCGAACTTGATCGCGTGAAGGTTGTCGGTGGGCTGCTCGAAGGCGGCGACCAGCGACTGGAGGTCGACCGGCTGGCCGTTGACGCTGGTGACGATCAGGTTGCGCAGGCGCTCGTAGCCGATGGTGGCCGGGGTGGCGATGACCCCGCTGAGGAACACCACCGCGGTTGCGCCCCTCGGCGTGGTCGTCCGGGTTGAGCATCACGTCCAACAGGCTGAGCGGGGCGGCCGACTCCCAGTTCTTGCCGAACGCCTCGAGCAGCGGGCGGCCAGTTCCTCGAAGATCAGCCCGCCCTTGACCAGATAGGGCGGGGCGCGCCGAACTGGTGGAGCGGCACCAGTTCTTCTCGCGGTCGCGCCGCTCGAGGGTGGCGGTGACGGTGACCGGGCGCCGGCGCGCCACAGGTCGAGCTTGACCGAGGCGCCGTGGCGCTTGCCGCCGCGGATCAGGTGGCTCCAGAACAGGGTGCCGTAGTGCGGGTGGTTGAAGTAGCCGCGGCGGTCGATCGCGGCGTCGTCGATCGCGGTGATCACGTCGCCCTTGGCCGCCGGCCTGCCGGCGGCGCTGCCGGTGCGCACCTTGTTGATGTAGATGCCGCCGCGGTCGTCCGGGAGCCTGAGCGCGCGGAACGACGGGTCGTCGGTGCGGGTGGTGGCAATCCCGAGCGAGGGGCGCCGAGGTGACAGCGCCCTCGGCGGCGGCGGCGAGGAACTGGCGCACGATCGGGGTGGCGATCACCTCGCTGAGCTGGTCCTTGCTGTCGTAGCTGGTGAGCAGGCCGGCGAGGCGCCCGTCGCGCAGGACCGGCAGCGTGTAACTGCTGGCGGCGCTCTGCATCGAGGCCTTGAGCTCGAAGGTCAGGAAGAACTGCTCGGGCAGGAAGGTGGAGGTGACGTCGACGCTGCGCAGGGTGCCGCGGGTCAGCAGGGTGGTGCCGTTTTCCTCCACCTGCACGATGTCCAGGGCCGCGCCGAGCGGCGGGTCCTCGGCCAACTCCAGCGGCTGCATGCCGGCGGCGAACCCGGCGTCGCGCTCCGGGTCGGCCAGGTCCAACAGGGCGAGGTTGGCCTCGTAGTCGACCGCGCCGACCGCGGCGGTGGCGGTGCGGTTGCCGTCGGCGGACTCGAACTCGATGAAGGTGGCGTCGGCGACCATCTCGGCGGTGGTCAGGACCCTCGCGGGCGCGACCAGCGCGCCGAGGGCGGCCCGCCGGACGGGATTGCGCTCCCACGGCTGGCCCGGGTTCCACGACTGGAAAGTCGAGCGGATGCGGACCACCGAGCGGGCGGCCAGCGTCGGGTCGGCGGGAACGGCGCCCGGCTCGCCGGCGGCATGCACCGCGGCGGCAGCGACAAGCAAGGCGCTCAGGTGAACGGACAGGTGGAGGTTCATGGTCAATTCGAAGGTCTGATGGTCGGCAGGTCTAACGGCTCAAGGCAGGGGCGACGGCCCGCGCAGGCTCGCGCTTGAAACTTGAAACTTGAAACTTGAAACTACTCCTCGAGATTGGCGAGCTTGCCGATCCCGGCGGCGGCCTGGACGCGGCGGTTGGCGTCGGCGATGCCGGCGGCGGGCAGGACGATCGGGCGGGGGGCGCCGAGGCATTCGAGGACGAAGAACTCGGGGGGCTCGGCGGGGTGGAGGAGCTGGTGCGCGTGGGCGAGGCTGGTGACCGGCACCGAGTTGACCTTTTCCAGCACCATGCCCTCGAAGCCCTCGAGCTGGCTGGTCAGCGGGTCGCTCTCGATGCGGGTGAGCACGACGACGTCCTCGAGCTGTTGGAACAGGCCCTTGGGCACGTAGTCGGCGTAGATCCGGCGGACGTGGATGTCGGACAGCTTCTGGATCGCGTCGGTTGGTGTCGAGGGGCTGGAAGCGAGCCGGCGAAGACGATGTAGCGCGGGGCCTTCTACTGGATGGCGCATATCCGCGACCACGGGGCGCGGGCCGAGGGTGACCTCGGCGCGCGCCACTCGCGCCGGCGCAGGAAGCCGAGGGTCACCTTGTCGCCGGCGAACTTGCGCTCGACGATCTCGTGCATGTTGACCATCTCGCCGTCGATGGCGACCATGCCGGCGGAGTCGATCGGGTGGCCGTCGAGTTCCAACAGGACGTCGCCGGGCTCGAGCACGCCGTCGCCAGGGGCGCGCGGGGTGACGGGAGACGAGCACGCCGCGGTTGTCGTCGGCCAGCCCGAGGGCGCGGCGCATCGCGGGGTTGAAGAGCGGGAAGTCGCCGACGGCGAGGTCGACGAAGGTCGTAGCGGCCGTCCTCGATGTCCTTGAGGAAGCGGCGGATGACCGGGGTGGGGATCATGTAGCCGGTGTTGTCGGCGGCGCGCAGCCCCCGAACGCGACGCCGGCGACGCGCCCGTCCTCGAGCACCGGGCCGCCGGAGTTGCCGGCGTTGATGGCGGCGTCGATCTGCACCACGGTGGGAATCGGCGCGCGAGTGGGAGTAGGGTTGCGTCGATCCGCGAGACGACGCCGCGGGTCACCGACAGCCGCTCGCCGCCGATCGGGTAGCCGATGACGCGGACCTGCTCTCGAGCGGCGGGCACGCCGCCGAAATCGAGCACCGGGAAGTCCTTGAAGTCGGAGAAGTCCTCGACCGACAGCAGCGCGAGGTCGCAGTCGTGGCCGATGTGCTCGACCTTCGCGGCGCACGATTGCGCGGCGAACCGTGGATGGTGATCAGCAGCCGGCGGGCGTTGGAGACGACGTGGGCGTTGGTGAGGAAGCGGTTCTCGCCGATGATGAACCCGGAGCCGATGCCGCCGATGAAGCGCCCCGAGTTCCACGGCGTGGTGTAGTCGGGAACCGCTGGCAACCTCGATGCGAACCACCGAGCGGTAGATGTCCTCGCCGTTGACGGTGGGGGCCCGGATCGGCGGCGGAGGCCGCCGAGACGAGCAGCAGGCGGCGGTTGAGCGCGCGGCAGCGGCCGCGAGGGCGCGGGTCATGCGCGCGACGCCGAGCCCGCCGCCGCGACATGGAAAGCGGAAAGAACGGGTGCCGCAACCGGCCGGCCGGAACCCCCACCAAACCGGCGCCCGCCGCCGCGCCGGGCCCGAAACGGTCGGCGGCGCCGCCGCCGCTGGATGCCGGATTCATCCGCCATGCCGATTCACTCAGCACCCGTGGGATCCCTGCAATCCGTGGTTGCCATTCCCGAATCCGGGTTCTTTCCGGAACTCCTTGACAGTCTCCTTGACAGTCCGCGCGGGCGCTCCGCTTGGCTGGCAGTCGGTTGATCATGAAAACCCTGCCCGCGATCGCCGCCGCCGCGCTGGCGCCGGCCCTCCTGTTGGCCGAACCAGCCGGCGGGCGCGCCGGTCGAGCTGGCATGGACGCCGCCGGGACGGCGGTCGAGATGAGCTGGCAGGGGAGGCGGGCTGCAGCTACTTCGTCGAGGGCAGCCCGGACCTGTTGGACTGGCGCTACTTCAACTCGGCCCGGGCGACCCGGCCGGGCACCGGTTCCCTCAAGTTCGCCTGCCCGGCGGCCCGCTACTTCGTGCGCCTGCGCACGACCTTCGAGCCGACCGGGGCGTCGGGCGACCCGGACGGCGACGGGCTGAGCACCGGCTTCGAGCTGGCCCACTCGATGGCCACCGGCCTGAGCCCGCTGGAAGCCGACAGCGACAAGGACGGCGTCCTCGACGGCCACGCCGACCGGACGGCGACGGCCTCACCAACCTGCTGGAACAACAGCTCGGCCGAACCCGGCCGCCGCGGACAGCGACGGCGACGGGGCCGCAGACGGCCACGGCGACTGGGACTTCGATGGGATCGACCGCCGAACACGCCGCCGGCACCGACCCCGCCAACCCGGACACCGACGGCGACGGGATGCCCGACGGCTGGGAGAGCGGCTGGGGCCTCGACCCGCTGGATGGCGCCGACGCCGCCGGCGACCCGGACGAGGACCGCGTAAGCAACCTGCGCGAGTTCCAGTCGGCACCCTGCCGTGCGGGGGCTATCAGGTCGAGGAACTGGTCATTGCCGGGGTGGGGACCCCGCGCTGCTGCTGGCGGGCGGGGACGGCTCGCTGCTGGTCGCCGGCGATGACGCCGGCGGCAACTGGGGCTGTTCACCGCGGCGCCCGACCCGGCGGCGCCCGGGGCGTTCGGCGTCGCGCCTGCGGGGCCGGCGGTGAAGACCTGCTGGAGTGGTGCATGGAGCCGTTCCATGTGCTGCCGGCCGCGGCGGGCGGCGGCTTGTGCGGCTGGGCCCGGCACCCGGTCGCCGGCGGGTGGATGTGCGCCACGGTGGGGCCCGACGTCGGCCTCTGGCCCGAGCCGCTCCAGTGGTTCGACCAGTCCGCCGGCAACTGGCTCGACTGCCGGCCGCGCCCTGGCTCGGCCTGCGGCCGCCACCAGTTATTGGAGCCCGTTTCCGCACCCGGCCCGGCCGGCCGGCGGCTGCTGCTGACCACGCCCACCCCGCCCGCGGCAACGCCCGCCATCGCCGTCCTGCCGCAAACCGACCTGTTTGACTACCCGATCGACTGGTGCGCGGTCGACGAGGCCGGCCGGGCATGGGCCTTCGACGATCCTGGGTGCGGGCTGTTGGTCGCCGGCGAGCCCGACCCGTGGTCGGAATCGGGCGAGTGGTGGACCACCGACGAGCACATGCTGCCCGAGGGCCTCGCCATCGACCCGGCCGCCGCCAGTTGGACCTCTCGCCGGCCGGCGACTGCCTGTTCCATGGCACGCGGCGCACCGAGGCCGGCGCGTGGGAAGACTGCCCTGGTGAGCTTCGAGCCGGCCAGCGCCAGCTTCGCCACCCACACCCTGTCGGCCGACGACCCGCCGCTCGGCATCAACGACCGCGGCGAGATCCTCACCGGCCGCCGCCTCGAAACCGCGCGCGGCACCGTGCCGCTTGGGCGCCTGTGCGTGCTGCCGCCGCCGCCGCCGCCGGCGTCCGCCTCGCCGACCTCGGCTACTCGAACCTCGCCGCCGCGGGCTTCGACCCCGAAGGCAACATCCTCGCCACCGCCTGCAAGGCCGACGCCGGCACCGCCATCCTGCGGCTCACCCCCGCGGCCGACCGCAACCACGACGGCGTCCCCGACGACTGGGTGGCCCATTGGAAACAGGCGATCCTCGACCTGTTGGGCGCCGACATCCCCCCGGCACTCCTCGCCCGCCTGGAAGCCGGCGAACTGGACGCCGCCTGCGCCGACCTCTACGGCCCGGGCACCACGCTCGGCCAGGTCTATCAAACCAGCGGCACCGCCGGCGACGGCACCATCAGGGAGGAGGACAAGGACCTCTACGCGGTGGAGTTCGCCGTGACCACCGAATCGCAGTACGTCTACAGCGGCACCGGCTTCTGGCCGCTCGACCTGGCCGAAAACGCGCCGCCCGGCGACACCCTCTACCTGACCCGCGAAAGCAGGGAGGACTACTCGGTCGCCGGCTCGCCCACCCTCGCCGACCACACGCTCGCCGAGGGCGGCCGCACCGTCACCACCAGCTGGCTGGACGCCGGCGGCCACCTGCTCGCCGAGGCGGCCGAGGAGATAACGGGTGTGACTTTCGCGGAGTGGAAGGACAACCCCGCAAACCAGAAACCGCTCGCCCCGGGCCGCACCCTCCACCGCGGCGCGGAGGAAACCACCACGGACCGCGTTCTAACAGCCTCGCGGCAGGTGGCCACCCGCACCACGACCACCCCGTGGTGGATCACCGAGGGCACCGAAGAAGTCGCCAGCGGCACCGAGGTCGTCGTCGAGCAGGAGTCCGTCACCCTGGCCGGGCCGCACACCCCGGCCCAGCTGCGCGCCGCCTGCCTCCCGCACCAGCCGTGGCAGGCGCACGGCGAACTGCGCTACGGCCCCACCCGTTGGCTGGATTACACCCGCGGCACGCTGGGCGACGCTGCCGCCGCCATGGCCGTCCGCAGCAACTTTTTGGCCGGCGACAGCCGCGTCGAGGGCGTTGTTTCCGATTCATCCGCCGGCGGCCAGGTCTTCTCCTGCTGCTCCAACACCCGCCTCGCCGCCCTCAAGTGGCGCTGGCTACGCTTCAACCCGGCCGACCCGTTCCACCCGATCGCCCAGCCGCCCCCCGCCGGCCACCAGCAGGTCGAAACCCTCAAGATCGACCGCCACGAGCGCCTCGCCCCCGACTGGGAATCCCCCGGCAACCCATACGGCCCGGAACAGGTCGACGAATCTTCCACGACCGGCGTCTTGGCCGTCACCTGCGACGGCGGCCTCGCCGGCTGGCAGCCCGTCGACACCTCGATCTTCGACCCCCACGCCCGCAAGGACCCCGCCAACCCCGACCAATACCTCGACCCCACATGGGTCCAATATTCCTCCTTCCGCCGCCCCGCCTCCACCACCGTCTCCTTCGGCCCGCCAGACCTCCTCGCCCAACTGGTCCCCGACTGCAACCGCGACGGGATCATCGACTGCGAGGATGACGGCAAGGTGACCCCGGACAACCCGTGGCGCCTGTGGGTCAATGACGATGATGACCAAGGCTTCGAGGAAGGCGACGACGTGCCCCGCGGGGCCGATGACCAGGACGCCGACTGCAACAACCTGCGGGTCGACGGCGTGCGCGACCTGGTGGACTTCTTCGCCCTGGAGCTGCAGGTGTCCAAGCTGATATGGTTGCTTCCGCCCGACAAATTCGATTACTGGTTGGTCGGCCCCTCCACCGGGGGCCAGCCGACCTTCCGCGTGAGCGAGTGCCCGGACCTGCTCGCGAACCGCTGCGACGCCTATCTCAAGGACGTGGCCGCGGCAACCAACCTCGCATCCAACGAGTCGCACGGCCTGCGCTCCAGCTTCCCCTTGACCGAGCAGATGATCACCGCCCTGAAAAACGGCAAAGGCCTGATCCTCGTCGAGGCCTGCCGGCCGACCCCGGAAAACGGCGTGAAACTCAAGCTCCAGGTCGTCAGGAAGAGCACCCTTGCAATCGCCGCCGAATTCTCGCTGCCGGTCGCCGCCACCGGCGTCGAACAGTTCTTCCGCCACAAGAACCTGCGCCTGGACGCCGCGGAAATCGAGCCGGACAAGGAACGGGACTACCCGCCTCCCGACGGCGGCAAGGACCGGATGAATGAACCGGCCAACTTCCCCGACTCCTGCTGCAACGAGGACTGGCTGGTGCTCCTCCACGGCTACAACGTCAACGCCCAACAGGCCCGCGGCTGGCATGCCGAGGCCTTCAAGCGCTTCTTCTGGAGCGGCAACCACGCCCGCTTCCTCGGCGTGAGCTGGTACGGGATGAATCCCAGATCCCATCCCAGAACCTCACTCCGAAATATTACGAAAACGTGGACAACGCGCTGAACACCGCCGAGTCCCTCGCAATGTTCATCAACGGCTTGAAGGCGGCAAGAAATACGCCGCCGCCCACAGCCTCGGTGCCTGCTGGCCGCCGACGCGATTGCCAACCACGGCGCCCAACTTGAGCACGCCTTCCTCTTCAACCCGGCGGTGGCCACCGAAAGCCTGTTGCCGAAAACCGCGATTCTCAACGACCTGCCCTGCGAGCCGCAAACGTGGCGGGCCTACCCTGAGGAAATCAAGGCCAGCGAATGGGCCGGCTCTTCGAGGCCGGCGACGCACGCGGCAGCCTGAGTTGGCGCGGCCTCGTCCACGCTGCGGTCCCACGACTGACCGTCATGCTCTCTGCCGGCGAAGAAACCCTCGCCGCACTGCCCGCCAGCGAACCACCCGACCCGGGCTGGGTAGGAGAACAACCCTACGGCAGCTACGCCTTCGTCCTGCAGGCGATGCTCAAGGGCATGCTCGGAATCGAACCCTCTGCCAGACACCACAGCATCTCCGCCTGGGTTGTCTCCACCGCCACCCGCTCCTTCCAAGGCCTCTCGCCTGCCAGCAAACACGGCGGCTGGCGGTGGACGGGCGGAATCGAGGACATCGACGAGTTCACCGGAGAGAACTGGTCCTACTTCGATGACCTTTGGCTCACCCGTCAAACGCCCGACTGGTTCGCAGGGTATCTGGACAGCGACGCATTCGTCGCCCGCCTCAAACGCGACCCGGTCTTCGGCGTCACCGTCCCCCCCGGCTGCGCCGGCCTCTTCCACCCCGCAAACGGCCATCAGGTCGCAAGGAACCCGGAGAACTTCCGCCGCATCCTCGCCCAGATGATCCCCGAGCGCACCCTGCCCGCAGGAGGGGCGGGCGGCAGCGGGGTGGATAGCGGAGAAAAGGACGAGCAGGGCAAGCCGATCTACCTCGTGCTGCCGCTCGATGACAAAATGGAGCTTGCAGGGGGGGCGGTCATAATACCACAAGACATGCAGCAAATCCAGAATGGGTGGCCGGACCAACGCACGAGTCCACGATGGCTCCATAGCGACCTCCGCGAAATGGCCTATCTCCACGTCTGGCCGGCATTTGAGAGTGTCGTGAGCGGGAAGGAACTCAACCGCGAACCCGGGACCTGATATGACTACGATGAGATTGAGCCGAATCGTCATGTTCGTCGCTTGCCTGACCTTGGCCGCATGCGGGGGCCAGAGCAGAAGTTCGCAATCACCGTGCGCGATGACTGCGGCAAACCGCTGGCAGGGATCGATTGTCAGGCCGGGTTCTACCGCCCTTCGGAATCCGGCACCGGGCTTCGCTCCTATCCGGTAACGGGCCGGACGAATGCAGACGGGAGGGTTGAACTGCGCGGCGAGACAACGTATTTCGACTCTGCGGTGCGTGCCCGCGCCGAGGGTTACTACGACTGTCTGATCGACAAGCTCTGGATCACCGGCAAGAGCGGCAACCGCTGGCAGCCGTGGCCGGTGGAGGTGGAGTTGGTGATGAGGAAGATCCGCAACCCGCATCCGATGCATGCGCTGGCATGCGGCACGAGCCTGCGATTCAAGTTTCCCGGCAACAAGATGGGGCCGTTCGGGTTCGACCTGCTGGCGCGGGACTGGGTGGCCCCGCATGGCGCCGGCAAGGTCGCCGACTTCGTGTTGGAAGGGGTGCTCAGGGACCCCGGGGACCGGTCGCTCAATCCCGAGGGGTGGGTGCGGGTCACCTTCTCCAACGAGGGCGACGGGATCCAGCCGGACGGCCAATCGCGGCGCGCGGGCGGTTCGCTGATGGTCGGGAGCTACGAGGCCCCGGAGGATGGCTACCTCCGGCAGTGGATGTTTTCGAACTTCCTGCCCGAGAGCGAATCCGACCGGGCCCGGGACAACCCGGTCCCCGGGGCGCCGCGGCTGATCCTGCGGCTGAGGTCGGAGATGAAGGAGGGCAAGGTCGAACGCGCACTCTACGGCAAGATGCATGCCGGGATGTATCCCCTGCTGTCCCCGAACATCGTGGGCTTCCGGGCGACCTACTACCTCAACGCCGAGCCCAACGACCGCAACCTCGAGTGGGACATGAAGACCAACCTGTTCGCCGACCTGCCGCGCGAGCGCTGGCCGAAGCAGCCGTGAGCCTGGCCCCGGCTGAGGAAAGGGCGGCATGGACATGGCGGCGGGGGCGGCTAGGGTGCGGGGGCATGAGCACGGACACGAGCGGGTTGTCGCTGTTGGGGCGGTCGCAGGAGCGGCTGCCGCAGACGCCGGACGAGGCGCAGCTCGAGACCTTCGCCAACTGCCGGCCGGGGCGCCACTACTGGGTAACCCTCGAGGCGCCGGAGTTCTCCTCGCTGTGCCCGGTGACCGGGCAGCCGGACGCCGCGCGGCTCGAGATCCGCTACGTGCCCCGCCAGCGCTGCGTGGAAACCAAGTCGCTCAAGTTCTACCTCGCCTCGTTCCGCAACTTCCCCGGATTCAACGAGGAGATCATCAACCGCATCCTCGACGACCTCGCCGCAGCCCTCGACCCCACCGAACTGGTCGTCCGCGGCGAGTTCGCCCCGCGCGGCGGCATCCGCCTGACCTGCGAGGCCCGAATCCCGGAGCGGGAGAGGGACGAGTGACGAGTGACGAGTGCCTGCCCTTCGTAGCCCGGCCTGCCGGCCATAGCGCGGAGCGCGACGGCCGGAGGGCGAAGAAGGGGCGAGTGACGAATGACGAGTGCCTGCCCTTCGTAGCCCGGCTTGCCGGCCATAGCGCGGAGCGCGACGGCCGGAGGGCGAAGAAGGGGCGAGTGACGAGTGACGAGTGGCGAGGGCCTGCCCTTCGTAGCCCGGCTTGCCGGCCATAGCGCGGAGCGCGACGGCCGGAGGGCGAAGAAGGGACGAGCGGGGAGTGGAAAGGCAGGGGCTTCGCGCGAAGCACTTTCTTTCACTCGCCACTCGCCACTCGTCACTCGTCACTCACTGCAAGCGCAGGCGGGCCGCACCCGCCCTAACATCCAACCTGCGCTTCCGCCGGTCCCCGGTCCGTGATCGCGCTGCGTGCTCAGCGGCCGGTGAACGCGAGCACGGCGTCGGGCTGCAGGCCGGCGGCGAGCAGGCCGAGGGCGAGCAGCGCGAGGACGGCGTAGGACGAGAGTGCGGCGGGGCGGAGCGCGGGGGCGTCGGGGGCGGGGTCGGTGACGAACACGCGCTTGAGGACCTGGAGGTAGTAGTAGAGCGAGACGCAGCTGAGGGCGAGCCCGAGGGCGACGCTGGCGGTCCACGCGGTGCCGCCGGCACGCAGCGCCTCGAGGAACAGCTGGAACTTGGCGAAGAACCCGGCCAGTGGGGGAATGCCGGCGAGCGAGAGCAGGAACACGGCAAGCAGGGCGGCGAGCACCGGCGAGCGGCGGACGAGGCCGGCGAACGCGTCGAGGTCGTCCGAGCCGCACTCGCGCTCGACCACCGCGACGACCCCGAACGCGCCGCAGGTGGCGGCGGCGTAGGTGGCGATGTAGAACACCACCTGGTCGGCGGGCAGGCGGCCGGCGCCGGCGGCGGCGAAGCCGACGAGCAGGTAGCCGGCGTGGGCGATCGACGAGTAGGCGAGCAGGCGCTTGACGCTGCGCTGGACGAGTGCGGTCAGGTTGCCGAGCAGCATCGAGGCGGCGGCCACGGTGAGCAGCGCGGGCACCCAGCCAGCGGCGACCGGCAGCCAGTTGCCGGGGAAGCTGCGCCCCGGGCCGGCGAGCCCGGTGGCGAAGACGTTGAGGAACATCACGGTGCCGCCGACCTTGGAGGCGGAGGCGACCAGCGCGGCGGCCGGGACCGGCGCGCCCTGATAGGCGTCCGGCGCCCACAGGTGGAACGGCGCGGCCGCGATCTTGAAGCCGAACCCGACCATGATCATCAGCATCGCGGTCAGGGCGAGCGGGGTGAGCGGCTGGGCCAGCAACGCGGCGCCCGAGGCCCGGATGTCGAGCGTGCCGGTCAGGCCGTAGACCAGGCTCAGCCCGTAGAGCAGGAACGCGGCGGACACCGCGCCGAGCAGGAACATCTTGAGCCCGGCCTCGGCCGACAGCGGGCGCGACTTGTCGAAGGCCACCAGCGCGTAGAGCGCCAGGCTGGCGGTTTCCAACCCGAGGAACGCCACCAGCCACGACGTGGCGCTGGTCATCACCAGCAGCCCGAGGGTGGCCAGCAGCACCAGCACGTAGTACTCGCCGACGTTCGAGGTGAACCGCCACTCGCGGCCGAACAGCGCGCTGGCGGCGGCCAGCAGCAGGATCGAGGCGGCGGCGAACGACCCCGGTGCGACCAGCACCCCGACGAGGCAGCTCAGCGCGGCGAGCGCGGAGGCGACGAAGTGCCGGAGCGCCTCCGGCCTGCGGGCCAGCAGCACCCGGTCGACGACCAGCAGCAGCATCGCACCGTCGGCGAGGACGATCTCGGCAGGGTGGGCTTGGACCAGCGTCCAGGGGTTCATGGCATGGTGTCTATCAGTCCCCGCATCAGCGGCGTCGACAACCCGTCCCGGATCCAGCCGAGCAGGATGCTGGGGAACAGGCCGGCGCCCAGGGTGGCGGCCAGCAGCAGCACCGAGCCGGCGACTTCCGGCCAGCTGATCGGCGCGGGCGGATGCTCCCACGCGCTGGCAGCCGCCACCTGCGGCGCCTCGGCGAAGAACGTCCGCTGGAACGCGCGCAGGATGTAGGCGGCGGCCAGCAGCACGCCGGCGCCGGCGGCCACCGCCAGCCACGGGAACGCGTGCCATGCGCCGGCCAGCACCGCCAGCTCGGCGACGAAGCCGCTGAACCCGGGCAGCCCGGCGGAGGCCAGCCCGGAGGCCACGAACACGACCGCGGCGAACGGCATCGCGCGCGCCAGCTGCAGCTGCCCGAGCGCGGCCAGCTCGCGGGTGTGGGTGCGCTCGTAGACCATCCGGCCGACCACCGCGAACAGCAGCCCCGCGATCACCCCGTGGGAGAACATCTGCAGCACCGCCCCCGACAGGCCGGTCAGGTCGAGCGTCATCAACCCTAGCAGGACAAACCCCATGTGGCTCACGCTGGAGTAGCCGATGATGAACTTGAAGTCGTTCTGGACCAGCGCCGCGAGCGCCCCGTAGACGATGCCGACGACCGCCAGCACCGCGAACGGCACGCGCCAGTCGGCGAGCCCCTCGGGCAGCAACGGCATCGCCACGCGCAGGCAGCCGTAGGCGCCGAGCTTCATCACCACCCCGGCGAGCAGCATCGAGGCGGCGGTGGGCGCGGCGACGTGGCCGGTCGGCGCCCACGTGTGGAACGGCCACATGCCGGCGAGGATCGCGAACCCGGTGAACACCAGCGGGAACAACCACGCCTGCTGCGCCGGGTCGACCGGCACCCGCGCCAGCTCCGCGAGGTCGAAGCCGGGTGCCGGGCCGCCCGCGCCGCCGGCCAGCGCGGCGATCACCAGCAGGCCCAGCAGCACCATCGCGCTGCCGACGAACGAGTAGAGCGCGAGCTTCATCGCGCCGTAGCTCCGGTTGGTCGAGCCCCAGATCGCGATCAGGAAGTACTTCGGGATGATCGCGATCTCGTAGAACACCAGCAGCAGGAACGCATCGGCGCTCAGGAACACGCCGAAGACGCCGGCGATCAGGAGCAGATAGAGCGCGAAGAACCCGCGCACCCGGGTGGCCACGTTCCACGAGAACAGCACCCCGGCGACCGCGGCGATGCCGGTCAAGAGCACCAGCACCAGGCTGATCCCGTCGGCGCCGAGGTGGTAGCGGATCCCGAGCGAGGGAACCCACGGCTGCCTGACCAGCGTGACCATCCCGGCCCCCGGCTGCCACGCGGCGCAGGCGATGCAGCCGAGCACCAGCGAGGCGGCGGCGGTGGCCAGCGCCAGCCCGCGGGCGAGGCGGTCGGGCAGCGGCACCAGCGCGATCAGCGCGGCGCCGGCGAGCGAGAGGTAGATGGTCCAGGGCAGCAGGGTCATCGCGAGCCGGGGACAAGCAGTTGGGCCACCGGGTTGATCCACGCCAGCAGCAGTTGCGGCCACACGCCGAGCACGAACATCAGCAGCACGCCGGGCGCCAGCAGCGCGCGCTCGCGCACGCCCAGGTCGGGCATCCCCGCCCAGCGCGCCGCCAGCGGGCCGTCGAACACCCGGCGCCAGAATCCTAACAGGAACACGGCGGTGACCAGCAGCCCGAGGCCGGACACCGCGGCAGCGGCCGGCGCGATCGAGAACACCCCCTGGAAGATCAGGTACTCGCCGACGAACCCGTTGAGGCCGGGCAGCCCGAGCGAGGAGAACATCGTGACCCCCCACAGGCCGGCGAACGCCGGGCAGGCGGCGCGCAGCCCGCCGAAGTCACCGGTTCCCCGCAGGCCGCCGGAGCGCGCCTCGAGCATCGCGACGCACGCGAACAGCAGGGTGGCGGTCAGCCCGTGGTTGAACAGCTGCAGCATCGTGCCGGAGAGCGCGGTGACCGCGGCCGCCGGGTTCACCCCGCCGCTGCACACCGCGAACACCGCCAGCAGGCAGTAGCCGAGGTGGTTGACCGAGCCGTAGGCGAACATCCGCTTGAGGTCGCGCTGGTGGAGCGCCGCGAACGCCGAGGCCACGATCCCCGCCACCGCCAGCACCATCAGCCACGGCAGCGCCGCCCGCACCTGGTCCGGGAACAGCGGCAGCAGCACCCGCAGGAACCCGTACACCCCCATCTTCGACATCGCGCCGGTGAGCATCATCGTCACCGGGGTCGGCGCCTCGGCGTAGGCGTCCGGCAGCCAGGTGTGGAACGGGAACAGCGGCACCTTGACCGCCAGTCCCAACAGCACCCCGCCGAACGCCAGCAGCGGCCACGCGGCGCCGGCGTGCGCGGTGAGCGCGGCGGCGATCCGGCCCTCGGCGGCCAGCGCGGCGAGTTCCGGGAAGTCGAAGCTGCCGGTGGCGCGCCACACCGCGACCATCGCCACCAGCATCGCGGCCGAGCCGAGCATCGTGTAGAGGAAGAACTGGCCTGCGGCGGCGGCGCGGCGCGGGCCGCCCCACCCCTTGACCATGAAGAACGCGGGCACCAGCGCCAGTTCCCAGAACACGAACCAGTGCACGAAGTTGAGCGCGGTGAAGGTGCCGGCGAGCGCGCCCTGGAGGACGAGGGCGAGCGCCGCCAGGGTGCCGGCGCGCGCGGTGTGCGGGCTGACCAGCGCCAGCGCCAGCGGGACGACCAGCGCGGTCAGCAGCAGGCACAGCCAGCCGAGGCCGTCGACGCCCAGGAAGTAGTCGGCGCCGAGCGGCGCGATCCACCGGTGGCGCTCGACGAGCTGCACGGTGGCGGCGTCGCCCCAGCGGAACGCGGCGGCCATCGGCACCAGCAGCGCGGCGGGCAGCAGGCTGGCGGCCCGTGCCAGGCGCAGGGCGGCGGCCTGCGACCGGCGGGCGGCGAGCGCGGCGGCGAGGGCGCCGGCCCACGGCGCGGCCGTGAGCAGGCTCAGCCACGGGATGTCAGCCAGGTTCATGGGGTATGGGTGGCGCGCGACATCAGCAGGAACGTTGCCAGCAGCAGCAGCGCGAAGCCGACGGCGAGCGCGCGCAGATAGAGGGTGACGCGGCCGGAATGGGCGGCGGACAACCGGCCGCCGGAGCGGCGCAGCGACCCGCAGCCGCCGTCGAACCCGCGGTTGAACCCGAACTCGTCGCCCAGCCGCGAGAGCCACGCGCAGCCGACGGTGGCCTGCGCGGCCAGCCACACGATGCCGCCCCACACGAAGCGGTCGGCCCAGTCGGCGGCGGCGGCGGCCAGCCTGGTGGCGCGGATCGCGGTGGCGGCGTGCAGTTCATCGATCCACAGGCGGTTGGAGAGGTGGCGCCACGGCCCGGGCAGCGAGCGGGCGAGCGGGTCGTGCTCCGCGGCGGTCTGGCGCGGGCGGCGGCCGTAGAGCCACCAGCCGGCGGTCACCCCGGCGGCGACGACCAGCGTCGAGAGCACCATCAGGCCGGCCCCGTGGGTCAGTTCGCCCAGTCCGCCATGGGCCGGGGTGCCGGTCAGGAAGGCTTCGAGCCACGGCCACGCCGGGGTGCCGAGGAAGCCGGCGCCCAGCGCGAGGACCGCCAGCGCCACCAGCGGCACGGTCATCACCGGCGGACTCTCGTGGGGCGGGTGGCCGGCGTCGCCGCGGTAGGGCCCCCAGAACACGTGGGCCATCAGGCGGGTCATGTAGAACGCGGTCAGGGCGGTGCCGGCGATGCCGGCGTAGAATGGCAGACGCGAGACGTTCCACACCTGCGCGGCGTGCAGGATCGCCTCCTTGCTCCAGAACCCGGAGAACAGCAGCGGGAAGCCGGCGAGCGCCATCATGCCGACGGCGTAGGTCGCGAAGGTCAGCTTCATCGGCGCCCGCAGGCCGCCCATCCGGCGGATGTCCTGCTCGCCGTGGCAGCCGTGGATGACCGACCCGGAACCGAGGAACAGCAGCGCCTTGAAGCACGCGTGGGTGAGCAGGTGGAACACCGCCGCCGGCCAGCCCCCGACGCCGAGCGCCAGCATCATGTAGCCTAACTGCGAGACGGTCGAGTAGGCGAGGATCCGCTTGATGTCGTTCTGCGCGATGCCCACCAGCGCCGCGAACAGCGCGGTGAACGCGCCGACCGCGGCGACCACCGTGAGCACGCCGGGCGCGGCCTCCATCAGCGGGTACAGCCGCGCCACCAGGAACACCCCGGCCGCCACCATCGTCGCGGCATGGATCAGCGCGGACACCGGCGTGGGGCCCTCCATCGCGTCGGGCAGCCAGGTGTGGAGCGGGAACTGCCCGGACTTGCCCACCGCCCCGCAGAACACCAGCAGCCCGATCCAGGTGGAGACGGCCAGCCCGCCGACGATCCCGGCCGCGCCTAACCGGCCGAGCGCGCCGGCCTCGAGGCAGCCCGCCCCGCCGTCGAACAGCAGCAGGGTGCCGGCCTCGCGCCCGAGCCACAGGATCCCCAACAGAAACCCGATGTCGCCGACCCGGGTGGTCAGGAACGCCTTGCGGGCGGCGTCGGCGGCGGCGTCGCGGTCGAACCAGAAGCCGATCAGCAGGTAGGATGCCAGCCCGACGAGCTCCCAGCACATGAAGATCACCAGCAGGTGGTTGGCGACGACCAGCCCGAGCATCGCGGCGGCAAACAGCGAGAGGAAGCAGAAGAACTGCCGGCGGCGCGGGTCGCCGGCCATGTAGCCGATCGAGTAAAGGAAGATGCAAAAGCCGACGAACGAGACCATCACCAGCATCAGCGCGGCCAGCGGGTCGAGCACCCAGCCGATGCGGAAGCTGCCGGCGCCGAGGTCGAACCACGCGAGGTTGACGAAGCCGCGGCCGTGGCGGATCGCCGCGGCCAGCGCGCACAGCGAAAGCAACAACGAACCGCCGAGGGCGGCCAGCGCGAGCAGGCCGGCGGTCAGGCCGGCGCGCCGCGGCAGGCGGCTGGTCGCGGCGGCGGCCAACAGCGGCAGCAGCGGCGCCAGCCACAGGTGGTGGGTGATCCACGGCAGGTTCATCCGTGCAGGCGGGTGATCCGGTCGAGCCGGGCGGTCCGGTGGTGGCGGTGGATCGCGAACACCAGCGCGAGCCCCACGGCCGCCTCGGCCGCGGCCACCGCCATCGAGAACATCACGAACACCGGGGCGGCGACGTCGCCCGGGTGGAGGTGGCGCCAGAACGCCACGAAGTTGAGGTTGGCCGCGTTGAGCATCAGCTCGATGCCGATCAGCGCCAGGATCGCGTTGCGCCGGGTGAAGACGGCGGTCAGCCCGAGCCCGAACATCAGGGCGCCCAACACCAGGCAGGCATGCAGCTCGGTCAGCGTCATCGCTCGCGCGCGGGGTTGTCGGTTTCGGGCGCGGCCAGGATCACGGCGCCGATCAGCGCGGCCGACAGCAGCAGGCCGGTGACCAGCAGCGCCACCACCTGCCCGGTGACCAGCTCGACGCCGATCTCCTCGACCGAGAGCGCCGCCGGGCCGGGCGCCGCCGCAGGCGGCCGGTAAAGCACCGCGGCGACGACCATCAGCGCGATCGCCGACAGCGCGGCCAGCGCGCCGCCGGCGAACGTCGGGCGCAACACCGGCGGCGGCTCGCCCGGCTCGGGCAGCGGCCGCGTCAGCAGGATCGTGAACAGGATCAGCACCGCCACCGCGCCGACGTAGACGATCAGCTGGACCAGCCCGAGGAACTCGGCGTCCAGGTAGAGGAACATCACCCCGGTGGCAAGGAAGCTCAGCGCCGCGCACAGCCCGCAGTGGACCGGCCGCGGCAGCGCCACGGCGCCCACCGCGCTGAGCGCGATCACGGCGGCGATGATCAGGAAGGGGATGGACATGGGCTCGGGGCGGGCAGGGCCATGGGTCCCGTGGGACCCATGGGTTCTATCTGCCGTTCATGGCTGGTTCATTCGTCTTCACTCCACGTACTGATAGACCCGCCTGCCGCCGCGCGGGCGGATGCCGCGGAGCAGGCGGCCGAGGCCGGCGATCGACGGGACGAGCACGGCCAGGGCGGCGAGCCAGCCCCAGCGCGGGCCGCCCTTGGCCCAGACCCCGGCGACCACCAGGTTGAGCAGGGCGAGGGGCAGGAGGAACTTCCACGCGAGGTCCATCAGCTGGTCGGCGCGCAGCCGCGGCAGGGTGGCGCGCACCCAGATGAAGAGCCAGACCAGGGCGAGCAGCTTGGCGAAGAACCACAGCCAGCCGGGCAGGAAGCCGAGCACCGGCAGCGGCGCGTGCCAGCCGCCCAGGAACAGGGTGATCGCCAGCCCGCTGATCGCCATCATCCCGAAGTACTCGGCCATGAAGAACAGCGCATACTTGAACCCGGAATACTCGGTCAGGTGCCCGGCGATCAGTTCCGACTCGGCCTCCGGCAGGTCGAACGGGCAGCGGTTCGACTCCGCCAGCGCGCACACCAGGAACATCACGAACGCCGGCAGGCCCCACGGGGTGGCCACGAACCAGTGCCAGAACCCCCCCTGCTGGGCGTCGACGATCCGGCTGGCGTCGAGCGTGCCGGCCATGAACACGACCGGCACGGCGGCGATGACCAGCGGCAGCTCGTAGCTGATCATCTGGGCGATCGCGCGCAGCGAGCCGAGCAGCGCGAACTTGTTGCGGCTGCCCCAGCCGGCCATGAACACCGCGAGCTCGGAGGATGCGCCGATCGCGAAGAACAGCAGCACGCCCAGCTCGAAGTCGATCGCGGCCAGCCCGCGGCCGACCGGCAGCACCGCCAGGACGAGCAGCGAGCCCGCCACCAGCACGACCGGGGCGAGCAGGTGCAGCACCTTGTCCGCCCCGCGCGGCACCACGTCCTCCTTGATCAGCATCTTGATCCCGTCGGCGACCGGTTGCAGCAGGCCCCACGGGCCGACGCGGTTCGGGCCGTAGCGGTTCTGCATCCGGCCGAGGCCCTTGCGCTCGAGCAGCACGATCAGCGCGAACAGGGTGGCGAACACCGCGATGACCGCCACCCCGGAGACGAGGATCGAGGTCAGCCACTGGAGCGGCTCGGGAACGAGCCCGACCAGCCAGTGCTTCAGCAGCACCGGCGCTTGGTCGAGGGTTTCCCAGATCGTCATGGTTGCGGGCGGCCCGGCGCGGGCCCAACGGGAAAAGGCGCGGGATTATTGCAGCGCCGGCACCCTTGTGAAGCGCCAATTGGGGCGCCTGCAGGGGGGCGCCGGCGGCCGTCCCGCGGCGGCGCGCAGTTGCCGCTTGAGTTCGGCGGCCGGGGTGGGCACGCTGCGGCGCGACGTGCCGACGCTGAACATGAGGGGAACGACTGACTGGATTGCGGTGCTGGTGTTGCTGGGTGGGACGCTGGCGGTTCGGGCCGAGGTGCCGGCGGCCTTCAAGGGCGTGCTGGCCGAAGGGCAGCTGGTGAAGGCCGAGACGGTGATGGTGGTGCCGCCGCCGGAGATCGACAAGTACGTCGGCAAGGTCGAGCAGGCCGCACGCCAGGACCCGAAGTGGTTCGCGCAATACTCGAAGGACTCGTCGCCGGGCGCGCCGCTGCCGTTCCACGAGAAGCTCGGCCTGACCAAGACCGAATACCAACAGTACCTGGACCTGTGGGCCAAGCGCGAGATCCGGCCGACCGCCCGGGTGGTGGTGCAGCTCAAGCAGCCGAAGAAGGGCGAGTGGACGGTCAACGCCACCGGCGAGGCGAGCATGCTGGCGACGCTGCGCTACGTGGCGGCCAAGGACGTGTTCGAGAGCCCGAACGGGACGCTCAAGCGGATCGAGGACATCGCCGCCGGGCCACAGAGCATCCTCGGCGCGTGGAAGGGCCACGAATGGCGCCTGCTCGAGGAGACCTCGCTCGGGGTGACCAAGGAGAACATCGCCATCGGGCAGACGACCGACGGCAAGCACGGACTGCTGGTCTACCGGGTGCAGGACGTCTCGACGCAGGGCACCCGCCTCGTCGACCGCAGCATCGTGGTGCGCTTCGCGCTGACAGCCGCCAAGAAGTGAGCGCCGACCCGGGCCCGCCGCGCCCCCGCCGCGCCGCACGCCGTTTTCCCTCGCGCGTTGCGTGCGGTGTGCTATGTAGCCGGGTAATCGGCCGGAAATGGGTGCTCGCGTCCTCATGCTCGGGTGGGAGTTTCCCCCGCTCGTCAACGGCGGCCTCGGGGTGGCGTGCCTGGGCTTGGCCCGCGCCCTGTCCAAGGTGGTCCGCCTGGAGGTGATCGTGCCCCAGGCCGACCCCGCGGCCGACTACCCCGGCTTCCGCCTGACCGGCCTGAACCACGTCACCGCCGTCGGGGAGGTGGGCCGCCGCGGGGCACGCCGCCGGCGCAGGAGCCGCCGCAGCCGCGGCGACGGTTGCCGCTACGAGAGCTTCGCCACGACCTGGCACGTGCCGATCCACCTCGACCCATACCCCACTGTCGAGGTGGCGACCGGCGCCGGGCAGCCGGAAACCGCGGCCAAACCGCAGTCCCCATGGCGGCAGACCACCCGCCGCGGGCCGGATGCCCGCACCGGGGAGCCGGCGGCGCAGCGGGCCGGGCCGCTGTGCCCCACCCGCCGGCAGTTGGACCTGTTCCGGATCGGCGACCTTTACGGCGGCGATCTCGGCGCCAAGGTGGTCGAGTTCGCGGCGGTGGTCGCCGGGCTGGCCCGGCAGATGGACTTCGACCTGGTGCATGCCCACGACTGGATGACCTTCCCGGCCGGGGTCGAGGTCAGGCGCGCAACCGGCAAGCCGCTGGTCCTCCACGTCCACGCCTCGCAATACGACCGCGCCGGCGCCGACGCGCGCGGGTGGATCTACGAGGTCGAGAAGCACGCCATGGAAATCGCCGACCGCGTGATCCCGGTCAGCACCTACACCGCCGAGATCCTCGCCAGCCACTACGGGATCGACCCGGCCAAGATCCGCCCGGTCCACAACGGCGCCGACCCGGTCGACGCCTTCGTCACCCGCAAGAAGTTCCCCGAAAAACTGGTCCTGTTCCTCGGCCGCCTGACCGCCCAGAAGGGCCCCGAGTTCTTCATGCGGATCGCCAGCAGGGTGCTCGAGCGGGTGGCCGACGCGCGCTTCGTGATGGCCGGCACCGGCGAAAAACTGCGGACCCTGATCGAATCCGGCGCGTTCGCCGGCCTCGGCGGCCACTTCCACTTCACCGGCTTCCTCGACAAGGAGAAGGTCAACCGGCTGCTGTCGATGACCGACGTCTACTGCATGCCCTCGGTGTCCGAGCCGTTCGGGCTGTCCGCCCTCGAGGCGGCCCAGTTCGGCATCCCGGCGGTGATCTCCCGGCAGTCCGGCGTGGCCGAGGTGCTCCGGGGCTCGCTGCAGGCGGACTTCTGGGACGTCGACCGGATGGCCGGCCACATCTGCGACCTGCTCGAGGACGACGCGCTGCGCGCGCGGGTCGTCGAGCGGGCGCGCCGCGACATGTCTGCCGCCACCTGGGACGCCGCCGCGGCCAAGGTGGCCAGGGTCTATCAGGAACTCGTGTAGGGGGCCGGGCCATGCCCGCAGTCTGTCTCCACTTCCAGGCGCACCAGCCATACCGGCTGCTGCCCTACGACTTCTTCCGCATCGGCGAGCACCAGCCCTACGATGACGGGGGGCTCAACGCCGCGATCCTCTCGCAGGTGGCCGAGCGCTGCTACCTGCCCGCCAACCGGCTGTTCACCGCCGCGATCCGGCGCAGCCGGCGGCGGTTCCGGATGGCGCTCTCGATCAGCGGGGTGCTCATCGAGCAGCTCGAGGCCCACCGGCCGGACGTGCTCGAGTCGTTCCGCGAGCTGGTCGCCACCGGCGGGGTCGAACTGCTGGCGGAGACCTACTACCACTCGCTGGCGTTCGTGCATTCGCGGCGCGAGTTCGAACGCCAGGTCGGCCTCCATGGCGACAAGATGGCGGAGGTGTTCGGCGTGCGCCCGCGGGTGTTCCGCAACACCGAGCTGGTGTACTCCGACGCCCTCGCCCAGCACGCCGAGCTGATGGGCTTCGACGGGATCCTCGCCGAGGGCGCCGAGTGGTCGCTGCGCGGGGCGTCGCCCAACTTCCTGTGCCACGCCCCCGGCACCCGCCGGATCAAGACCCTGCTGCGCAACGCCGGGCTCTCCGACGACCTCGGGTTCCGGTTCTCCGACCGCAACTGGCACGAGTGGCCGCTGACCCCCGCCAAGTTCGCCGCCTGGCTGCGCACGTCGCCCGGCCAGGTGGTCAACCTGTTCCTCGACTACGAGTCGATCGGCGAACACCAGCCGCGCGAGTCCGGCATCTTCGAGTTCTGGGAGGCGCTGCCCCAGGCGGTGCTCGCCGCCGGCCTGCGCTGGTCCACCCCGTGGCGGCTGGTGCGGAAACTGCGCGCCGCACGCCGCTACCGCTGCCGTTACCTCACCTCATGGGCCGACGCCGAGCGCGACCTCTCGGCGTGGATGGGCAACGTGATGCAGCACGAGGCGATCACCAAGATCCACCAGCTCGAGGGGCAGGTGCTCGCCGCGGGCGACCCCGAACTGACCCACACCTGGGCCAAGCTCCAGTGCTCCGACCACTTCTACTACATCTCGACCAAGCAGGGGACCGACGGCGCGGTGCACGGCTACTTCTCACCCTACGACAACCCCTATGACGCCTACATCTGCTTCATGAACGTGCTCGCCGACCTCCAGGTGCGCCTCAAACGCGGCCGCAGCCACGCCCCAAACCCGCCACCCGCCGCACCCGCACCACCACCCCCGGCCCGGTCCCCGGCCGCCGCCGGCGCGGTCTGACAGGGCGTGGGCCCGCCCGCGGCACCACCCCCGGCCCGGTCCCCGGCTGCCGCCGGCGCCGTCTTACATGTTCCGGCCGCGCGACACCTGCAGCCGGTGAAGCAGGGCCGCCGGCCCTGGGGACGTTAGACTCGCATGCGCATGCGGAATCGCCGCGCCCGGCCCGGTTTCCCCGTCCCACCAACCGCCACGCCCCCGGCCCGCCCGTGCGGCAATTTCGTATACGTATACGAATCTGTTGCAGCGGGTGGGGTGGGAACCGGACCCCGCCGGCCACGAGGATTCGGCGCACCACAGTTAGGTATACGTATACGAATGTGTTGCAGCGTCCGGGGTGGGGGGGCGGATGGGGGGGGGTGATTGCGCCGGAGGTGCTGCCGGGGGCGTGTGCGCGCGGGGTGTTTCCGCTGGCGTGGGGGTCCGGTGGTTTGCGCCCGGGCGGCGGGGCGTGGGCGGCCCCTCGGGCAGCGGTGTTGCGGTCGGATGGGCGGGCGAACGAGCGTGCTGAACGAGCGTGCTTGCCAAGCGGGGGGGGATCGGCTTGGATGGCGGCATGGATACCACGCCGCCGACCGCCACGCCGCCGACCGTCACGCCGCCGCCGCCTGCGCCGCCGCAGAAGAAGAAGGGGATCCCGCCGTTAGGCTGGGTGGGGATCGGGTGCGGGACGATCGTGGTGTTGCTGGTGGTGCTGGGGGGGCTGCTGGTGGGCAAGTGCAAGCGCTGGGCCGAGCAGGTGCAGAAGAACCCGGAGAAGGCGGCCGCCGAGATGGTGGTGAAGTTCAACCCGGAACTCGACATGGTGTCGCAGGACGAGGACGCCGGCACGATGACGGTGCGCAACAACAAGACCGGCGAGCAGTACACGATGAGCTACAAGGACCTGGCCGAGGGGCGGTTCACGGTGACCGACGCCGAGGGCACCACGACCACCGTCGGCGGGGGCGGCGTCGACCTCTCGCAGGTGCCGGCGTGGGTGCCGCGGCCGCCGGACGCCCAGAGCACGACCAGTGCGTTCCACCAGGAATCCGGAAGCGAAGTCAGCGGGATGCTCAACATCAAGACGACGGCCTCGGTCGACGAGGTGGCGGAGTTCTACGAGAAGGCGGCGAAGGCCGCCGGCCTCGGGGCGAGCACGTCGCGCTCGGCGACGGTCGGGGCCACCACCACCCGCACGCTCGAGTTTTCCGGCGGCGGCCGCACCCTGAACGTGTCGATCGTCTCGTCGCCCGAGGAGGGCATGAACGTGGCGGTCGGCTACCAGGGCAAGAAGTAGTCACGGCAGCCGGGTGCCGTCCGGCACCTCGAAGGTCTTGATCCGGGCGCCGGCGCCCTTGACCAGGCGCACCTGCGACTTGGGCAGGCCGAGCGTTTTGGCGAGGAACGCCTGCAGCGCCGCGTTGGCCTTGCCCTCGACCGGCGGCGCGGCCACGCGGACGCGCAGCACGCGGCCGGCGGCGGCGTCGTCCTGCCAGCCGCAGACCTCGCTGCGGCCCGCGTTCGGGGTGGCACGGACGCGCACGAGCATGGCGCCATCGCACGCCGCCGGCGGGCGGCTGGCAAGCGCGCGAATTGGCTTTTTCCCGGTCCGCGATTCTGGTCAGGTGCGCCCGGATGTCGGACGGCTGCGGGCACGCGGGGGAGTTTGCCCCCAGTGGCAGGAACTGGGCCTCGTTCTGGGGCCTGGTCGGGATGCAGGTGCAGAACGCGTTCAACGACAACGTGGCGAAGTTCGTCCTGTTGCCGTTCGGCGCATGGCTGGTCGCCCACGGCGCGGGGTTCCGGGGCATCGAACACCTGCTCGCCGCGCTGCTCGTGCTGCCGTTCATCCTGTTCGCCCCAAGCTGCGGCTGGCTCGCCGACCGCTTCGCCAAGCACGCCGTGATCCGCTTCGCCGCCTGGCTCCAGCTGGCTGTGCTCGGGCTGATGGCGCTCGCCCTGTGGCAGCGCCAGCTGTGGCTGGCGATCCTCGCGTTCTTCCTGCTCGCCCTCCAGTCCGCCGTGCTCAGCCCGGCGAAGATGGGGGTCGTCAAGGAACTGTTAGGATCGCGGCGGCTGGCCTTCGCCAGCGGGGTGATGGAGGCCACGGTGATCCTGGCGATCCTCGCCGGGCAGATCCTGGGCGGGCTCTGGTTCGACCTCGGGCTGCGGCGCGGCGCCGGGGCGGGGTTGGCCGACGGCTGGGACGCGGCGCTGCTGACGGTGCTTGGGCTGTGGGCGGGGGCGGTGCTCGCGATCCTGCTGGCGCACGCGGTCGAGCGGACGCGCCCGCAGGGTGGGGGGGCGTTCAGCTGGGCGCTGGCGGTGGCGCATTTCCGGGACGCGCGGATGGTGTGGCGCGACGGGCAGCTGCGGACCTCGGTGCTGGGGGTGGCGTATTTCTGGGGGTTTGCGGGGTTCGTCAACCTGGTGGTGCTGCAGGTGGCCAAGCAGCTGCACGGGGGCGGGCAGGGGACCGGCACGGCGGTGTCGGTGATGATGACCTGGGCGAGCGCGGGGATCGCGGCCGGGAGCGTGTTGGCGGCGCTCAAGAGCCGGCGCGGGCTGGACTGGGGGCTGGTGCCGATCGGGGCGTTCGTGATGGCGGGCGGCCTGTTCGTGTTGGCGGGGGTGCCGGCCGGCTCGCCGGTGCGGGACTGGATGCTGGCGGTGGCGGGTGCCGGGGCGGCGGTGTTCCTGGTGCCGCTCAACGCGCACGTCCAGGACCACCCGCCGGCGGTCGTGCGGGGGGCGGTGCTTGCGGTGACCAACCTGTTCTGCAACCTCGCGGGGATCGCGGCGGTCGGGCTGCAGTTCGGCGCGGCGGTGGCCGGGGTGCCGGTCCGCTGGCAGTTCGCGGCGGTCGGTGCGGTCACGCTGGCAGTCGGCTGGGTGTCGACGTGGCGCCACGGGGCCGACATGGTGCGCAGCCTCGGGGTGCCGGTGCTCCGGTGGTTCTATCGGACGCGGGTGCTGGGCGCGGAGCGGATGCCGGAGCGTGGCGGCGTGCTGCTGCTGGCGAACCACGTGACGTTCGCCGACGCATTCCTGGTCACCGCGGTTTCGCCGCGGCCGGTGCGCTTCGTGATGGCGGCCGAGTTCGGCCGCAACCTGCTGGTGCGCTGGTTCACGCGGCTGTTCGACACCGTGCAGCTCGACGGCAACCGGCCGCGGGAGGCGATCCGGCTGGCGGCGGCGGCGGTGGCCGCGGGCGACGTCGTGTGCGTGTTCCCGGAGGGGCAGCTCAGCCGCACCGGGATCATGAACGAGCTGCGGCGCGGGTTCGAGCTGATCGCGCGCCAGGCCGACGGGCCGGTGGTGGCGCTGCACGTCGACGGCATGTGGGGCTCGTTCTTCTCGTTCGCGGGCGGCGGGTTCTTCGCCGCCCGGCCACGCCGGCCGCGCTGGCCGGTGGTCGCCGCGTTCGCCCCGCCGCTGGAGCCGGGGCAGGCAACGCTGGCCGCCGTCCGGCAGGCGCTGCAAGCCGCCGCCGCCGACTGCCTCGCGGCGCGGGTGGCCGGCGACGAGTGGTCGCAAAAGCCGCTGGGCGGGGGCGGGGGCGCCGCCGACGGCGACGCGCGGCGGCGGTGGTGGGCGAACGGGTTCCAGATCGGCTGGACCGCGGCGCTGCCGCCCGGGGAGGGATTCTGCCGGTGGGCCGACGACGCCGAGGTGGCCGGCCTGCGCGGGCTGGTGGAAGCGTTTCCCGCCAGCTTCGGGGCGCCGGTCCAGCTGTTGGACCCCGGCGAGCTGCCCGCGGCCGGGGGGCGGGTCGTTGGCGGTGCCGTCGCCCGCGGGCGGCTGGCGGCGGCCACGGCGCCGGTGCTGCTGTTGGATTTCAGCGCCGGCGGCCCGCCGCTGCCCGGGGTCGTCGAGCACCTGCCGTGCCTGGCGGTCGAGGGGGTGGTGGTGGCGCTGTCGATGCCTGACCCGCCGCTGCCGTTCGACACCAGCCCGCGCCAGCACGGCGTGCGGACCGGTTGCCGCGGCCGCCTGCTCTCCGGCTTCGTGTTGGCAACCGGGGCGGACGGCCAGCCGTTGCTCCGCGGGCCGGCGTGCCCGCCGGCGGGCCTGCGCCTGCCCGCCGGCGCGACGATCGACCACGCGGGCTTCGTGCGGCTGGCGGCGCGCGACGCAGGGCTTGCGTAGAGCGCCGAACTCTGCTTGATATTCCGGCGTGACCAAGCGAATCGCGGGTTGGGTGCTGTGGGTCGGCCTGCTGGCGGGGGGCTGTGCACCGTTTCCGGTGCCGCGCGAATGGCCGCTGGCGCTGGCGCCGGACGCCGCCGCCGCGACGCAACTGCGCGAGGTGCTGGTCAGTTCGGAGCCGGTTTCCTCGCTGACGCGGCAGGAGCAGGTGCTGCTGGTGTTCCTGAGCGACAACGAGCGGATCAACGAGGCGATCGGCAAGCGCGACCACTACGGCACCCGCACCTGGCGGATCGCCGAGATCTTCCTGCTCGAGCCCGGCCGGCGGGTGTCGGTGCTGTGCGAGGAGGGCCACACCCAGGAGCCGATCTACTTCCGCTACCGCCCGGAGAACAAGGTGTGGTACCGGGTGATCGACTTCGAGGACCCGGCCGCCAAGGAGTATCCGGCGGTGATCGTCAGGTAGGCGCGGGCGCGGCCGCCCCGCCGGCGCTCAGCGCGCGCCGTTGAACTCGGCGATCGCGTCGACCATCGCGACGACGTTCTCGACCGGGGTGCGGGCCTGGATGTTGTGGATCGTGTTGAACACGAAGCCGCCGCCCGGCGCGAACACCTCGCAGCGGCGCAGCACCTCCTCGCGGACCTCGGCCGGGGTGCCGAAGGGGAGCGTCTTCTGGGTGTTGACGCCGCCGCCCCAGAACGTGATCCGCCCGCCGTGGCGCTGCTTGAGCAGCTCGGGGTCCATGCCGCGGGCCGAGCACTGCACCGGGTTGAGGATGTCGAAGCCGGCCTCGATGAAGTGCGGGATGAACCCCTCGACCGCCCCGCACGAGTGCTTGAACGTCTTCCAGCCGGTGTGCTCGTGGATCCAGTCGTTCATCCGCCGGTAGTGCGGCAGCCACAGCCGGTCGAAGGCCGCCGGCGAGCAGAAGCTCGAGTCCTGGGTGCCGAAGTCGGTGCCGCACACCACCACCACGTCGATCACGTCGCCGACCGCCGCGTGCAGGGTGGCCAGGTTGCCCAGCGCAATCTCGGTCTGGCGCGCAAACACCTCGGCGACGTAGTCCGCGTGCTCGACGGTGGCCATGTACCAGCCCGCGACGTCGCGGATCCCCCGCGGGCGGGCGAGGAACGGCGCCGGCACCAGCGCGATGTCCCCCAGGCCGGTGCCGTTGAGGTGGGTGATCACCGCGCGCCCGCTGCCGCGCAGGCGCCCGGCCTCGGCCTGCCAGTAGGCGACCTCGCCGGCGTCCATCGGCTTGAACTCCTCGAGGTTGTCGGCCGGGTCGAGGTGGTCCTCGTCCAGCGGCTGCTGCCGGATCAGCGAGTCGAAGAACCAGCCGCCGGCCGGCATCAGCACGCTCGGCTCCGCGGTGGCGTCCCCCTTGGGGAACGCATAGACGCCGTCGGGGCGCTCGACCGCCTGGAAATGGCCGGACATCAGCACCTCCTGTCCCCACGGGCAGCGCCACGGCTTCCAGTCCTCGTTGGGGAACCCGAGGATCGTGTTGCGGGGGAAGATGCTGGCGACGTCCACGCCGAGCGCGTCCAACAGGTCCTCCTCGACCAGGCCGAGCATCTGGAACGGCTCGCACACGGTCACCGGCCGGCGCTCGAGCCCGTAGTGGTCGCGCAACCCGGCGACGACGCTGCAGTGGATGCCGGTGATGAAGGTGCTGCCGAAGTCGACCGGCAGCCGGTCGGGCTGGCGGTGGTCGATCGCCGCGCGGACGCGTTCCTTGCTGGTCATGTGCCGCGCATGAGAGCGGATCGGGGGAGCAGGGGCAAGGGTGGAGTGGGGGGAATCGGGCCAGTCGGACAGGTCGGACAGGTCGGACAGGTCGGACCTGTAGGATCTATCGGGCCGGTCGCGCGGCTCACCCCTGCTGGCCGGCGCAGGCGGGCACGCCGGACGCCGCCTCGCAGCAGGCGCCGCGCTGCCACGCCGGGAGCTGGGCGCGGGACTGGTCGCGCACCATGTTCATGCCGGCGAAGAACTCGCGCATCATCGCCAGCGACAGGTAGCGGCCGGAGTGGCTGAGGACGTGGCGGCCCGCGCCGCCGGCCTGGAAGGCCCCGGCGCGGCGCAGCAGGAACAGCTCGCAGGCCAGCAGCGCGCGGCTGAACGGGTCATTCGCCAGGCGCACCCCCGCCCGGTCGAGGTCGAGGCCGAACAGGCCCATCATCAGCCGGTAGTGCATCAGTTCCCACGGCCGGAACCGGCGCATCCGCTCGACCGACATGCGGCCCGCGCGCAGGCGCTCGGAGTAGCGGGCGACCGAGAACGTGTTCACGTAGAGCCCGTTGTCCAACAGGCTGAACGCGCCCGACCCGAGGCCGACGTACTCGGGGGCGTCGACGATGTATTCGTCGACCATGCCGTCGCCGCCGCGCGAGTAGCACCACGGCGAGGAGGCGCGCATGCCGGCCTGGCGCATCCGGGACTCGATCCGGCGGTACATCTCGTATTCCTGCGAGCCGCCGGTGCCGCCGAGCTGGCGGCGCATGTCGCTGGCCACGCCCGGCGAGGCCATCAACGGATAGACGGTGAGCTGGCGGACGCCGGTGTCCAGCAGCGCGTCGATGTCGTCCATCAGGCGCGAAACCGGCTGCCCGGGCAGGTTGAAGATCAGGTCGACGTTGAGGGTCGGGAACAGGCCGTTCATCTCGCGGACCGCGGCGAGCACCGCCTCCGGCGGGAATGCGTCCGGGTCCCGGCGCATCCGGCCGAGCAGCACCGGGTCGAGCGTCTGGACGCCGACCGACAGGCGGTCGACGTGGCCGGCGAGGCGGCCGGCGACGTCCGGGCGCAGGTGGTTGGCGTGGGACTCGCACGACGCGTGGGCGACGCCGAACAACTCGCGGGCCAGCGCCAGCACGCCGAGCAGGCGGTCGACCATGACGGTGGGGGTGCCGCCGCCGATGTAGAGCGTCCGGCAGCGGTAGCCGAGCGCCGCGGCCAGGCGCATCTCGCGCTCGAGGTCGTCGAAGTAGCGGTCGGCGACGGCGTGGTGAAACGGGATCCGGTGGAACGAGCAATACGGGCACAGCGTCTCGCAGAACGGGACGTGCAGGTAGAGCGCATAGCGGCCGCCGGGGCGGGGCGGCGGCAGCCGGTCAAGGCGGGCCGGCTTGGCCGCCAGCCCGTACGGGAGCAGGCGGCGCATCAGGAACGTCACCGTGCGTTCGGCGAGGCCGAGCTGCCAGCGGGTCGACGCGCCATCCATGCCGGGGCCGAGAACGAGGTTTTGGGCAGCCGCTGTCGAGGAAAAACGTGACAGGAAGAACGTGGCGGGCCGTGATGGCGACGCGTGCCTGCCCGCATGCCGCGCGCGTCAGTCGCCGGCCTCGCGCAGCAGCGCCTCGACGGCGCCCTCGGCGGGCAGCCTGCGCGGCGACAGGGCGAAGAGCGCGGGCTCCCACGGGTCGAGCCGCACGGGGAACGAGGCGGTCAGGCCGAGGTGGCGGCCGGTCCGCAGGTCGTGGACGTGCGCCGGCGCGTCGAGGGTCACCTCGAGGTCGAGCGGGCGTTCCAGCTCGCGGTTGCCGCCCTGCTGTTGGAGGTTCTCGCCCATCTGCCAGACGATGTTGCGCTCGAGCGCGACGAGCCGCACGGCGCCGAGGCGGTAGCGGTGGACGCGCACGCGGGCGGAGGGCGGCACGCGCACCGGCCGCGGCACGCGCGCGGTGTGGCGGGCGACGAACTCGTGCCACGCCGTCGGCGGCTCGGCGCCCAGCCGCTCGACCGCCGCCGCCGCGATGTCGGCCGGGTGCGAAACGCGGGCGGCCGGCGCCGGGCCGACCAGCGCGTGGCTGGCCGCGGCGCCCTCCTCCGGCGGCACCTCGGCGTCGAACGGGCCGCGCGCGCGCAGCCGGCCGTGGTCGTCAAACAGCCCGGGCGCGCCGTCGCACAGGATCGTCCGCGGCGCCGCCGCCGCTCCGGCCGCCCGCCACGCCGCCACCTGCCCGACCTCGCGTTCCGACATCGCCCACGAGCACGGCAGCACCAGCACCCGCGCGTCGCCCAGCCCGCCCCGCTCGATCTGCTGCTGGGAAACGAACCGCGGCGTCAACCCGCAGTCCTGCAGCAGCTCCAGCCACGCGCCCCGCACCTGGGCGTGGCGGTTGTGCGCCGCCTCGTAGCTCGAGAACCGCCGCAGCCAGGTCGAGCCGTCGACCGTCGACTCCAACAGCCAGGCGACCTGGATGCTCGGCTGCGAGTAGTGGATCAGCACCGGGTCGACCTCCCGCCGCGCCCGCAGGAACAGCGCCGCCAGCGGCGAGCGCAGATCCCGCAGCACCGGCGCCAGCGCCCGCGCCCGCGCCGTCAGCGCCGGCGCGCCGCCCGACCAGTCGAAGCAGTCCTCGCTCCACCAGATGATGCACCCCCGGTCGCCCTCCAACAGCAGGTGCCAGAGCCGCCGCCGCGCCGCCCGCGCGTCCTGCTCGCCGACCGTCGAGAGCAGCGGCTTGCCGGGCATGAACGAGCCGAAGATCTCGCGCGCGCACGCGATGTCGTAGGGCTCCGCCCAGTCGAGCACCTGCGCCAGCTTCCACAGGTCGTAGCCGCCGAACGCGTGCGGCATCTGCGTTCCCTCGATCCCCACCGGCGTCGCCGGGTCCGCCGCCCGGCACGTGCGCCGGAACTCGTCCAGCACCCCCGCCAGCGAGTCGTCCATGAACGACCGGAAGTCGCACCACGGCGCCAGGTTCCAGCGCACCGGCTCGGCCCGCGCCAACCCCGCGTCAAACCGCAGCCCCTGCAGCGCATGCCAGTCGGGCCGCCCCCCAGGCCGCGCCTCGCCGGTCGCCATCCGGTGCTTGACCTGGTCTGTTAGAAAGGGCCGGGCCTCGTCCCACGCGGCGAAGTCGGTGAGCCAGCAGGCGTTGAGGTGGTCGAGGGAGGGGTAGCGTGCGCGCAGCCAGGTGCGGAAGGCGGCGAGCGAGGCGGGTGCCATGTCGTAGTCGAACGGGTTGGCGGAGAGGGTGGTGGAGAGTTCGTCGCGCAGGTCGGTCATGAGCGGGGCGTGTGGGGCGGCGCGGGCGACGGTGGTGCGGAGTTCGGCGTTGATGGCGGCGCGCCAGGCGGGGTCCTCGAGGCAGTAGTCGCGGATGCAGCCGGCTTCGTCGCGGGAGTCCTTCCAGCGGGTGACGAAGGCGTCCCAGTCGCGGACGTTGGAGTTCCACTTGAGGCAGAGGCCGCGGTTGACGACGTTTTCGAGGTAGAACGGGAAGCCGGCGTCGGCCCACGGCTTGGGGTCCTGCTGGTGGTGGACCATGCCGGTGTCGACGCCCATCTCGCGCAGGCCGTCGAGGAAGCGTGGGAAGGCCTCGGGGTGGCGCCACACCGAGTCGCCGACCCACATCACGACCCGGTAGTCGGGCCACGGGCGGGGCGGCGGCAGGGTGGCGGGCGGCGCGGGGGCGGCCTGGGCGAGCGGGCCGGCGAGCAGCGCCAGGGCGGGGAGGGCGTGCGTCAGTTGGAGGCGTGGGCGCCGGGCATCGGGGGTTCGGCGCGGGACGGCGAGGAGTCGAGCGCTCCCTGGCTGAGGGCGAGGATGATGGACGCGATCGACAGGGCCGCCAGGATGGCGACGAGCGGTTTCATGGGGGGGAACAGTGGGTGTGGGGGAGGGGGCGGGCGGTGCGGGGCGCTGGTGGCCGCCCCGGGAACTGTCCGCAGGCACGTCGATGAAAGCGAAGGTTCGCGGCCGGGACAAGTCCGCGAACGCGTAGGGGGCGCCACCGGCCGCCGGGCCGCGGCGGCAACTCGCCGCTTGCGGCGCGGGGGCGGGGCTGCAACAATCTGCCGACCGGTTGTCCATGGCCCACCATACGCTGCGCCCAGTCGGAAACTTGTTCAGTGTGGTGGTGTCGGCCTGCTTGGTGGCGGCTTGTGCCGCGCCGGACCGGCCGGAAGCGCCCAATGCGCCCGAGCGCCGGCCGCCGGCGAGCGCCGCTGCGGCGGCACCGGCCGCAGCGCACGGGGGCGCGGCAGCACGCCCGGCGCCGGCCCGGATTGGCACGGTGGACGCCGGCGGGCTGCTGGCGTTGCGCGAGGCGGGGGGGCTGGTGTTGATCGACGTGCGGCCGGCGTTTCACTTTCATGCCGGGCACATCGGCGGTGCGGTCAACCTGCCGGCGCGCAAGTTTGGTGCGTGGTTTCCGGCCGAGCGGCCGCGGTTGGAGGCGGCGGCCGCGGCAGGCCGGCCGGTGGTGGTCTATTGCACGGACATGCAGTGCCCCGATGCGGGCAAGGTCGCCGGGTCGCTGGCCGAGCGCGGGATTTCGGTCAGCATTTACCCCGGCGGGTGGGAGGAATGGCGGACGGTCGGGATCGAAGGGTGATGAGCATCATTGGTCCCTCGCCCCATCGCCCCGGCAGGGAAGCCTGCCGCGCCCCGGAAACCGGCACCGCCGCAACGGATGCGGCCGTGGGGGCGCGGCGCGGGATGCGGGTGGCTGCGGTGCTGGCGCTGGCGGCGGCGCTCAGCGCATGCACGACGGTGTTTCCGGCGCCGCCGCGCGCGACCGGCCCGCAACCGGTGGCCAGCCGGCGGGTGGAAAGCCGGCCGGACACCGGCGGCAGTGCCGGACAGGTGACGATCTGGCTCCTCTCCGGCTCCTATCACACCGGCCTGGTGCTGCCGGTCGATTGGCTGGTCGGGAACGGCTTCGAGCCGCCGCCGAGCGTGCGGGGCGCGCGTTGGATCAACATCAGCTGGGGCGACCGGGTGGCCTACGAACAGAAACGCTGGCTGACCCCGTGGGAGGTCATCTCCGCCTTCGCCGCCCCCTCCGAGTCGGTGACCGAGATGATCCGGGTCGAATACGACCCGCGCTGGGTGTTCCCGGACCAGCGCGTGTTCCGGGCCGACGTGCCCCGCGACGTCGGCCCCAGCCTCGCTGCGTTCCTCAACCACTGCGCGCTCCCCGGCCCCGGCGGCCCGCGCTGGGAGCGCATCCACCCGCCGACGTGGGGGCGGGGTGGCCTGTTCAGGTGTCCGCACTACTATGGCTTCCCGCGGTTGTGCAACGCGTGGACCGCGGGGGCGCTCGAGGCGTGCGGCTACCGGCTCGACGCGCCCGGGCGGATCTTCGCCAACGCCCTGATCAGGCGCTGCCTGCGCCAAGGCTTCCAACAAGTGCCGCCACTGACCGACGCGGAGCGCGAGTTCCTCGCCGCCTACCTGAGGAAGACCGGCCATGCCGCGGAGTGACGCCCCCCACCGGTGGTCGCGCCGGCGCTTCATCGGTGCCGGCGCCGCGTGGCTCGGCGCCGGCGCCGCCGCCCGCGGCGCGCAACGCCGCGTGCGCACGGTGTCGATCATCCACACCACCGACCTGCACGGCCACATCCTGCCGACGGCCAGCTACGACGGGATCACCGGGGTCGGCGGCCTCGCCCGCTGCGCCACCTGCATCCGCCGCTGGCGCCACGAGAACCCGCACTCGCTGGTGGTCGACGTCGGCGACGTCTATCAGGGGACCGCGGCCGGGCTCGCCACCCGCGGGCAGGTGATGATCCGCCTGTTCAACCACCTCGGCTACGACGCATGGGTGATCGGCAACCACGACTTCGACTGGGGCCGCGCGGCACTCGAGGGGGCGCTCGCCGCTTCCCGCGCGCCGGTGCTGGCCGCCAACCTCGAGGTCGACGGCAAACCGGTCGCCCGCGGCGCCATGGCCGGCGCGTGGCGCAACGTCGTGCCGTGGACGGTGCGCGAGGCCGGCGGGTTCCGCATCGGCCTGCTGGGGCTGACCACCCCGGGGCTGGCGTCGTGGCTGCCGCCCGAGCTGTTGGATGGCGTGGCGGCGCTCGACCCGGTGGACGCCGCGGCGGGCGCGGTCAAGCGGCTGCAGGCCGAGAAGGTGGACGCGGTCGTCGTGCTCGGGCACATGGGTTGGCGGTTCCAGGACGACTTCGCCAACCCGGTGCGCGAGATCCTGCGCCGGGTGCGGGGCATCGACGTCTATCTGGCAGGCCACAGCCACCAGGACCAGGCGTCGTGGCCGCTCCACGGCGTGGTGTGCTCGCAGGCGTCATATCACGGGATCCACTGCGGCCGCGTCGACCTCACGTTCGACGCGGACAGCCGGCAGCTGCTCGACCGGCGCGCGTTCACCGTGCTGATGGACGACCGCTTCGAGCCGGACCCCGGGGTGCTGGCCGAGGCCGGCGCCGACCTGCGGGCGGCGGACGACGAGCTGGCCCGGCAGGTCTGCGTGGTGGACGAGCCGATCGGCGGCAAGGGCCGCGGCTGCGCGCTGGCCACCCTCTTCTGCGAGGCCTTCGCCGCCGCGCTCAAGCGCGCCGGCCACCCGGTCGACGGCGTGTTTCACGGCACCTTCGACAGCGGCGACGTCGCACCGGGACCGGTGACCGTGGCCGACGCCTGGCGCTGGATCCCGTTCGAGAACCGGCTGGTCGTCGCCGAGCTGTCCGCCGCCGAGCTGGCCGAGGTCGTCGCCGAGGACGCCGCCGACAAGCGCTCCGACCGCACGCTGTGGCCGTTCCAGGTCGAGATCGACCCCGCCGGGCGCCTGCAGCGGGTGCTGTTCCGCGGCGAGGAAGTGCCGCGCGAGCGGCGGTTCCGGATCGCCTGCAACGCGTTCGACGCCCAGTCGGCCGGCCGCCGCCTGCCACGGCTCGCCGAGCTGGTCGCCGCGCCGCCGGCCAAGCGCCTGCTGACCGGCCTGGACACCCGCACCGCGCTGGTCGCGCACCTGCGGGACCGCGGCGAGTGACGGGCCGCGCGGCGGCGCGTGCCGGGGCCTCACGCCCGTCCGCCCCGCGCCGTGCGCCGGTTGACCGGCGCGAGCAGATAGAGCGCGAGGCCGGCGGCGGCGATGCCCAGCCCGACGAGCGACTCGGTGCGGTGGAAGTTGAAGGTGTGCCACAGCATCCACAGCGACACGGCCAGGAAGCACAACGGCGTGAACGGGTAGCCCCACGTCCGGTACGGCCGCGGCAGGTCCGGGCGCGTCCGCCGCAGCACGATCACCCCGAGCACCGTCAGGAACGCGCACAGCTGCAGCGTGAACTGCGCACAGGTGAGCACCTGCTCGAAACTGGCGATCGAGAGCCCCACGTTGACCAGCCCGAACTGCACCAGGATCGCCACCACCGGGCTGCCGCCGCGGCTGCGCAGCGCAAACCAGCGCAGGCCCCGCAGGTCCTCGCCCATCGTCACCATCACCCGCGGGCCGATCCACATCATCGCGCTCACCGTCGACACCAGCCCGACGCAGATCAGCGCGGCCATCACCCGCGCCCCCGCCACCCCGAACAGGTGCGGGCCGGCGGTCAGCGCCACCTCCACCTTGCCGTCCAGCTCGGCCAGCGGCGTGCTGCGCAGCATCGCCGCGTTGACGCCCAGATAGACCAGCACCACCAGCGCGCAGCCGACGCCGACCGAGAGCGGGATCGTGCGCGACGGGTTGCGCACCTCGCCGGCGATGTAGGTGGACGCGTTCCACCCCGAGTAGGCGTACATCACGTAGATCAGGCTCGCCGCAAACGGCGCGCTGCCCACCAGCGCCATGTCGCCCGGCCGCGGCAGCCACGCGACCGGCTGGGGGTCGCCCACCAGCCAGCCGGCCGCCACGATCCCCAACAGCAACGCCACCTTCACCCACGTCGCCAGGTTCTGGAACCAGCTGCCCAGCCGCGTGCCGCCCAACAGGAACGCGGTCGCCACCCACACCACCGCGAACGCGGCCGGCAGCGGCGGCACCCCGGGGACCACCCCGGCCAGGTACTTGCCGAATGCGATCGCGGCGAGGGCGGCCGGCGCGGTGAACCCGGCCGTGGCCGAGATCCACCCCGCCACGAACCCCAGCGCCGGGTGGAAGATCGTGCCGAGGAAATGATACTCCCCCCCGCAGCGGGGCATCGCCGCGCCCAGCTCCGCATACGACAGCGCGCCGCACAGCGCGCACAGGCCGCCGGTCAGCCACAGCGCCATGATCACGAACCCGCTCGGCAGCGGCCCGACCTGGAACCCGAGGCTGGTGAAGATCCCCGTGCCCACCATGTCCGCCACCACGATCGACGTCGCGGTCAATGCGGAGGTGCGGCGCAGCGAGGAAGCGTTCAAGGACGCCGGACGCTACCCGGCCGCCCGCCCCAAGGCAAGCCGGCCCGCACCAACCCGCGCCGGCCCGCCGGCTCCGCCCGTCCTAACAGACCCGTTCCAGCCACTGCTCGCGGCGGAACCATGTTTCCTGGCGCTTGGCGTACTGGCGGGTGGCGGCGTTGATCCGCTCCTCGCAGGCGGGGCGGTCGAGCGTTCCGTCGAGCAGCTGGCGGATCTCGCGCAGCCCGATGGCGCGGGCGAGGGTGGGGGAGGGGTGGGGGAGGTGTGCGACCTCGGCAATCGCGCCGCCGTCGAGCATCGCGCGGGTGCGGGCGGCGATCCGCCGGTGGAGTTCGGCGCGCGGGCGGCACAGCAGCACGCCGCGCAACCGCGGTTCGGCGCGGGCGCTGGCGCCCAGCCAGGCGTCGCGGAGCTGGGAGGCGGGGCGGCCGCCGAGGCGGCAGATTTCGATGGCGCGGGCGACGTGGCGGCGGTTGGCGAGGTTGATGCGGGCGGCCTCGACCGGGTCGAGCGCCCGCAGCTCGGCGACCAGCTCGGCGAGCGGGCGGGCGTCGAGCCCGCGGCGCAGCTGCGGGTCGCCGGCGGGCAGCGGCGACGGCCCGTGGGTGAGGAACTTCAGATAGAGCCCGGAGCCGCCGACGACGACCGGCACCCTGCCGCGGCCGGCGATCTCCTCGAGCACGGGCACGGCCAGCTGGCGGAAGCGGAAGGCGTCGACCGGCTCGTCCGGGGCGAGGATGCCGAACAGGTGGTGGGGGACCAGCGCGCGCTCGGCGGCGGCCGGTGCGGCGGTCAGCACGTCGACGCCGCGGTAGAGCTGGCAGGCGTCGGCGTTGACCACCTCGCCGCCGATGCGGGTGGCGAGGGCCACGGCGTGGGCCGACTTGCCGGCGGCGGTGGGGCCGCAGACGAAGAGCGGGGTGGGGGGGGCGGCCATGCGCGAAGGCGCCCGCCCGGGGACGTCCCCCCGGGCGGGCGCGGGCTGGACATCTGGCGGGGCCCTTACTCGTCGTCGGCCTCGTCCCCGTTGGCCGGGCCTTCCGAGACGGCGCCGTTGACGATCAGCTTGCGCCCCATGAACGGTTGGTCGTGGAGCACCTCCACGGCGCGCTTGGCGTCGTCGAGGTGGTGCATGCTGACGAACGCGTAGCCCTTTGAGCGCTGGGTGCGCCGGTTGTAGACGATTTCGACGTTGCGCACGCTGCCGAAGCCCTTGAACAGCTCTTCAAGGTCGGACTCGGTGGCGTCGTAGGAGAGGTTGCCGACGTACAACCGCGGCGACTCGACTGCCTGCGGGCGGGCGGCCGCCGCCGGGGCGGCCTTCGGTTCCTCCACCGGGGTGCCGGCCACGCGGGTGTTCACCTTCGGCTCCCGCCGGGTGACCTCCGGCCGGGCCGCGACCGGGGCGGCCGGCCGGTAGAGGCCGATCGCCTTGAGCAGCTTCTGCCACCAGTTCAGCGGCGGCGGGCTGGGCGGGCGGCGCTCGCCATGGCGGCGGCCGCCGCGGTTCTCACGGTGGTTCTGCTGGCCCTGCTTGTCGTGTTGGTCGTGGCGGTTGTGCCGGCCGCGCCCGCGACGGGAGCGCCGGCGTTGGTTGCCTCCCGCACTTCGGGATGGGGTGGTCATTTCGGACATGTGTGTAGGTTCGGGTTCGGGTGGGCCAGGCCGGGGCATCCCTTGCGAGCCGGATCGGCGACCCTTGCCGCCGAGTGGGTGTCGTGCATCTCATCTCCCAACACAGGACCCCGGCGGCGTCGCGAACGGTTCGGGACGGACGCTCGGGATCGTGCACGAACCGGCGGTGCCGGACCGGGCCCCAGACCGCCGCGCAGCCGGAATCGGGACTTCCCGGCCGGCCGGGCGGCCTGCTGGCGGCAAGCTAGGGCAAACGGTGGCCATGGCAAGGGGATTTCCCGCCGGGCACGCATTTCCCGCGTCCGGGGCCGGGTCGCCGGGCTTTGGGGTTGTCAGCGGCCGGGGGGCCTCTAGATTGCGCCCGTTTCCACCATGCCCCGATCCGCCGCCGCAATCATGGGCGCCGCACTGCTGGCCGCCGCCCCGTCGCTCGATGCCCAAGCCCCGGAGAGCCTGATGGTCGCCGAGGCCCACTCAGGCAAGGTCCTGCTGGCCACCAACGCCACGCGCAAGCGCCCGGTGGCCAGCCTGGTCAAGATCGCGACCGGGGTGGTGGCCCTCGACTGGGCGAAGGCGGCCGGCCTGGAGGAGGAATCGGTGTCGGTCGAGGTGCCGCCGGCGGTGGCGGCGATCGGCGGGCCCAATCCGATGAACCTGCAGCCCGGAGACCGCCTGAGCCTGCGCGACGCGCTCTACTCGGCGCTCCTCGGTTCGGACAACATCGCCGCGCTGGCCGCCGCGGACGCCGTCGGGCGCGAGTTGCTGCGGCGCGGCGGGCGCGGCGGCGATCCGGTCGCCGCGTTCGTCGGGGAGATGAACAAGCTCGCCAAGGCGCTGGGCATGGACCAGACCCGGTTCGCGACCCCGCACGGGCTGACTGGCGACGGCAGGCGCGAGTACTCGAACGCGGCCGACATGGCGCGGCTGTCGATCTACGCGATGCGCCGGCCGGCGTTCTCGTTCATCGTCCGCCAGCAGCAGCGGACGGTGACCGTCCAGACCGCGGGCGGCCCGCGCTCGTTCAAGGTGAGGAACACCAACGAGTTGCTCGGCGAGAAGGGGATCACCGGGATCAAGACCGGCACGACCAGCGCGGCCGGCCCCTGCCTCGCCACCTGCGTCGAGCGCGATCCGCTGCTGCGCGACGCCCCCGACGGCAACAAGCTGGTCACCCCGCGCCGCCTGGTCGTGGTGGTGCTGGGCAGCCCGGACCGCTTCGGCCACACCCGCACCCTGATCCAGCGGGGCTGGGGCCTGTTCGACGGCTGGATGGCCGCGGGCGCGCCCAGCGAGGACCCGCGGCGCGAGTTCCTCCAGGTGCCCGATCCGCGGTGAGCCGCCGCCCCGCTCCCGCGGCCCTGCTCCCGCGGTGGATCGCCGCGGGCTGCGCTTGACATGCGGGGCAAGCCCTTGAAACCTCCCGCGCTCACCCGCTCCGACCGCTTCCCGCCATGCCACGCATCGCCTTCCTCACCGCCGGCGGCATCGCGCCGTGCCTCTCGGCCTCGATCGGCGCCCTGATTGGCCGCTACCGCCAGATCGCCCCGGACGCCGAGTTCATCGGCTACCGCAACGGCTACCAGGGGCTGCTGCGCGGCAACTTCATCCAGTTCCCGCAGAGCGTGGTCGAGAAGCACGAGCTGTTCTACCGCTACGGCGGCAGCCCGATCGGCAACAGCCGGGTCAAGCTGACCAACCTCAAGGACTGCGTGAAGCGCGGCCTGGTGCGCGAGGGGCAGGACCCGCTGGCGGTCGCCGCCGAGCAGCTCCGCGCCGACCGGGTCGACATCCTCCACACGATCGGCGGCGACGACACCAACACCACCGCCGCCGACCTCGCGCGCCACCTCGCCGACCACGGCTACCCGTTCACGGTCGTCGGCCTGCCGAAGACGGTCGACAACGATGTCTATCCGATCAAGCAGACCCTCGGCGCGTGGACCGCGGCCGAGGAGGGCGCGCGCTTCTTCGGCAACATCGCCAACGAGAACACCACCAGCACCCGCCAGCTGATCGTCCACGAGGTGATGGGGCGCAACTGCGGGTGGCTCACCGCGGCCACCGCCGCCGAGTACCGCAAGCAGCTGGCAGGCTGGGAGTTCATCCCCGAGGTGCATGTGATCATGGAGCGCTGGGACGTCGACGCGGTCTGGATCCCGGAGATGGAGATCGACTTCGCGGCCGAGTGCGCGCGGCTGCGCGCGCGCATGGACGAGCACGACTGCATCCAGGTCTTCCTCAGCGAGGGGGCGGGCATCGAGACGATCGTCAGCGAGATGGAGGCCGCCGGCAGCGAGGTCGCGCGCGACGCGTTCGGCCACGTCCGGCTCGACGAGATCAACCCCGGGCAGTGGTTCGCCAGGCAGCTCAAGGACCGCCTCGCCGCCGAGAAGGTGCTGGTGCAGAAGAGCGGCTACTTCGCCCGCTCCGCGCGCCCGAACGAGCGCGACCTCGAGCTGATCAAGCGCTGCTGCACGCTGGCCGCCGAGGCCGCGCTGCGCGGCGAGAGCGGCGTCGCCGGCGAGGACGAGGACCGCGGCGGCGAGCTGCGCATCATCGAGTTCCCGCGCATCCGCGGCGGCAAGCCGTTCGACATCGGCCAGCCGTGGTTCCAACAGATGCTGGCCGAGATCGGCCAGCCCGCGGGCCGCAAGGTCGCCGTCGCCCACTGACGCCGCCGCCCGCCAACCAGCCACCCCAGGGAGATCCCACCAACCAACCGCAAGCAACACCGCCATGCCAATCGCCACACCGAAACAGTTCGCGCAGATGCTCGACGCCGCCCAGCAGGGTGGCTACGCCTATCCTGCGATCAACTGCACCAGCATCATCACCCTCAACGCGGTGATGCGTGCCTTCGCCGAGCAGAAATCCGACGGCATCATCCAGTTCTCCACCGGCGCCGGCGGGTTCGCGTCCGGCACCCACAACAAGAACCAGCCCTACGGCTGCATCGTGCTCGCCGAGGCCGCCCACCTGCTCGCCGAGCAGTACAACGTGCTGGTCGCGCTCAACACCGACCACTGCCAGCCGAAAGTCGCCGCCGAGTTCCTCGACCCGCTGCTCGAGGCCACCGCCAAGCGCCGCGCCAAGGGGCTCAACAACCTGTTCCAGAACCACATGCTCGACGCCTCGGCGCTGCCGCTGGACAAGAACATGAAGCTCTCGCAGGAGTACCTGAGGAAGTGCGCCGAGCTCGAGATCATCCTCGAGGTCGAGGCCGGCGTCGTCGGCGGCGAGGAGGACGGCGCGGCCGGCTCCGAGGACACCCCCGACCACAAGCTCTACACCACCCCCGAGGACATGGTCGCCGTCTACGATGCGCTCCACCCGCTCGGCCGCTTCACCTTCGCCGCCACCTTCGGCAACGTCCACGGCCACTACAAGCCGGGCGCCGTCAAGCTCCGCCCCGACATCCTCAAGCAGGGCCAGGAGGCGGTGACCAAGAAGTACGGCCCCCAGGCGGAGTTCGACCTCGTGTTCCACGGCGGCTCCGGTTCGCCGCTCGAGCAGATCCGCGAAACCCTCGGCTACGGCGTGATCAAGATGAACGTCGACACCGACACCCAGTACGCCTTCACCCGCCCGATCGTCGACCACATGCTCAAGAACTACGACCAGGTGCTGATGATCGACGGCGAGGTCGGCAGCAAGAAGTTCTACGACCCGCGCAGCTACCTGATGAAGGCCGAAGAGGGGATGTGCGCCCGCTCGGCCCGCGCCTGCGACGACCTCTGCTCCAGCGGCAAGACGCTCTTCGGCCAGATCTGATCCAACCGCACGCCCGCCGCCGCGCCCAGCTCACGATCGCGGCTAGCACCGCGCGAAGCCCTCTGGTAGCGGAAGTGGCACCTGTCCGTCGTAGCCCGGCTTGCCGGACATGGCGCGAAGCGCGACGGCGGCCGCAGGGCGAAGACGGGCCTGTCCGTCGTAGCCCGCAGGGCGAAGACGGAACACTTCCGGCTGGGCGAAGCGGGTTGCTGCGATCGCCGGCGGCGTCGTGATGCGGGCGCCCGCCCCGCCTGCGTTGTAACCAACGCAGCTACGGGAGGGGAGGAGCGCGGCGCTCTGGCCGGGGCACAACAGACGTCTCGAATCCGCATTACATATATTGTATTAAGTTATAAAACCGGGGCGGCCGCCCGTCGCCGATGCCGCCGCCACGGCGATCGTGGCCAGAAGGATCCTCGCCGACGGCCAGTGGACAACACCCCCGGCCATCCGCATCCGTGGCGACGACTGCCTGCCATCCGTGGCAGCCCCGCCGTGGCGGGGCGAAGGATGGTCCCGCCGTCGGCCGTGCGGGCGGCGTCCCGCCCCCCCCCCCCCCCCGCCCGTCTTGCAAACCGAGCGGCCAGGCTACATCGCATGCGTCAAACGCCCATATGAACAGGTCCGGGAAGCCGGAATCCCCGGCCGCGTGCGGCATCTCCGGCGGTTTCCACCCAATCTCCTGTGTCTTCCTCTGCGCTCTCAGCGCCCTCTGCTCCCTCTCTGCGGTTGCCTGGCGTGCGCCGCGCCCTCTCCAGCGAAACTGACGAAGAGCCCGATTTCCTTGCAGTGTGATCGTGCTGGATTTCGTTTGCCAGCGTGGGGCTGGGTGCTGAGACTCGTGCGGAACCGCCGCCGCTGGGTGAAAGTCGTCGCGATTGCAAACCAGAAGGGGGGAGTCGGCAAGACGACGACCGCCGTCAACCTCTCGGCCGGCTTGGCCCGGCGGGGGCACCCCACCCTGCTGGTTGATTTGGACCCGCAGGCGAACGCGACGAGCGGGCTGGGGCTGGAGGCGGGGCCGGACGACACGCTGTATCACCCGTTGATTGGGCGCGAGGTGGCGGCGTCGAAGATCCGTTCGACGCGGATTGAGGGGCTTTCGGTGATCCCCTCGGCGATGGACCTGGCGGGCGCGGAGATCGAGCTGGCGCGCAGTTCGCGTCACTTGGTGCGGCTGTCGGAGGTCATCGGGGAGCTGCGGCCCGCGGCGCCGTTTGCGTTCTGCGTGCTCGACACCCCGCCGTCGCTGGGGGTGCTGATGACCAGTTCGCTGGCGGCGGCCGACGAGGTGCTGATCCCGCTCCAGTGCGAGTGGTTCGGCCTCGAGGGGCTGGCCAAGATCGTCCACATCATCGAGCAGATCCGGGCTTCGGGCGCCAACCCCGGAATGCGCCTCGAGGGGATCGTGATGACCATGTTCGACGGCCGCACCAACCTTTCCCGGCAGGTCGTCGAGGAGGTCGGCCACTATTTCCCGGACCAGCTCTACCGCACCCTGATCCCGCGCTCGATCCGCATCGGCGAGGCCCCGAGCCACGGGTTGACGATCTTCGAGCACGACCGCCACGGCGCCGCCACCCTCGCCTACGAGGCGCTGTGCGACGAGTTCCTCGTCCGCCGCACCGTCTCCGGGCCGTTGCTCGCCCGGGGGGCCATTCCACTTGACCGCGGCAACCCCTCGCCCGCATAGTCCCACCGCTTCCCGGCGGACACGAGGTCGCTCGCCCCGGGCGTCCGATCGTGGCCGGCACCTTGCCCCGCCCCGCCCCGGACGCCGGATCGGCACCCCGCCGGGCCCGCTTTCGTTCAATCCCCGCCCCACCTATCCCACGGATGTTCGCACGACTTTTCGGCTGGCTGTCCAATGACATCGGCATCGACCTCGGCACCGCCAACACGCTGGTCAACCTCAAGGACCAGGGCATCGTGCTGCGCGAGCCCTCGGTGGTCGCGGTCAAGGCCGGCACCAACGAGGTGCTGGCCGTCGGCGACGACGCCAAGCGCATGCTCGGCCGCACCCCGGGCAACATCGTGGCGATCCGCCCGCTCAAGGACGGCGTGATCGCCGACTTCGAGGTGACCGAGGCGATGCTCCGGCACTTCATCCGCAAGGTCAACAAGGGCCGCCGCTCCAACCCCCGCGTGGTGATCGCCATCCCCTCCGGCATCACCGAGGTCGAACGCCGCGCGGTGCGCGAGTCCGCCGAACAGGCCGGCGCGCGCGAGGTCTATCTGATCGAGGAGCCGATGGCCGCCGCCATCGGCGTCGGACTGCCCGTCCAGGAGGCGTCCGGCAACATGATCGTCGACATCGGCGGCGGCACCACCGAGGTCGCCCTGATCTCGCTCTCCGGGATCGTCTACGCCCGCAGCGTGCGCACCGCCGGCGACGAACTCGACGAGGCGATCGTCAACTACATGAAGCGCGGCTACAACCTGATGATCGGCGAGCGCACCGCCGAGGACATCAAGATCCGCCTCGGCTCGGCCGCCGACCTGCCCAAGGAGATGACCATGGACGTCAAGGGCCGCGACCTCGTCGCCGGCCTGCCCAAGACGATCACCATCACCTCGCAGGAGATCCGCGAGGCGATGAGCGAGCCGCTCGCCACCATCGTCGACGCCGTCCGCACCACCCTCGAGCGCTGCCCGCCGGAACTGGCCGCCGACCTCGTCGACCGCGGCATCGTGCTCGCCGGCGGCGGCGCCCTGCTGCGCGGCCTCGACCGCCTGCTGCGCGAGGAAACCGGCCTGCCGGTCCACGTCGCCGAGGACCCGCTCAGCGCGGTCGCCGAGGGCACCGGCAAGGTGCTCCAGGAAATCTCGTTCCTCAGGCGGGTCACCAGCATGGAGGGATGACGGCCGGGCGCCGCAACTGAGCCGATGAAGCCAATCAACCTGCTGGCCGTGCTGCTGTTCCTCGCCGGCACCGTGTGGGCGCTGACCCGCAGCGAGCGCGCGGTGCGCGAGATCCAGCGCGGCTACTACTCGGCCATCGGCCCGTTCCTGCGCGCCGGCTCGGCGATCGAGTCCAAGGCCCGCTGGTTCCTCGAGGACGCCCGCTCCGCCGACGAGCTCGCGGCCGAGGTCGCCGACCTCCGCCAGGAAGTCGCCCGCCTGCGCCTGCTCGAGGACCGCACCCCGCTGCTCGAGGCCGAAAACAACCGCCTGCGCGAGGCCCTCGGCTTCCAGCAACAAACCCCCTTCCGCGTCGTCGCCGCCCGCGTGATCCGCCGCCAGCCCTCCACCTGGTGGCAGACGGTCATCATCGACCGCGGCGACGAGGAGGGCATCGGCGTGCAGCTGCCGGTGGTCGCCGGCCGCGGCCTGGTCGGCAAGGTCGACCAGCCGCTCAGCGGCACCTCCACCGTGATCCTGCTCACCGACGAGGCCTGCCAGGTCTCGGCCCGCGTCGCCGGCACCGGCGAGGTGGGCATCCTCAGCGGCCAGCGCGGCTCGCCCGAGAGCGACCCGCTGCTGCGCCTGCGCTACCTGTCCAAGGACGCCGCCGTCAGGCCCGGCATGGAGGTCTACTCGACCGGCCGCGGCGGCATCTTTCCGGCGAATCTGCTGTTGGGAACGGTCGTGTCGTTCGAGTCCGGCTCGTATGATGCAGAGGCCCTCGTGCGCCCCTCGGTGGACTTCGCCAACCTCGACACCGTGTTCGTGGTGTTGAACAGCGAACCGTCCTGACCGGGTGTGATCCGTTATACCTTCAGCGTCATCCTGCTGCTGCTGCTGGCCGTCGTGCTCCAGCAGTTCATCCCCGCGTTCCCCAACATCTCGCGCGCCCGCGTGCTGATCGTCCCGCTGGTGTTCCTGTGCGCCACCGTCACCCTCGACCTGCCCGGGATGCTGGTGCTGGCGTTCGCCGCCGGGTTCCTGTGGGACGCCCAGAACGCGCTCGGCCCGGCCGGCGGCGACCCCGACGTCTACCCGCCGGTCGGCGCGCTGCGCTTCGGCTACTCGATCGTCCTCTACGGCCTGATGGGCCTGCTCATGCAGGGGATCCAGCCGTGGTTCCGCCGCGGCCGCTGGCAGCTCTCGGTCGCCTTCGGCGCGATCACCCTGTTCCTCTACCAGGCCGCCGAGTACCTGCTGCTGGCGTTCGTGCGCGGCGACCTGATGCTCAGCCGCTCGGTCGCCGGCCAGATGGCCCTCACCTGCATGCTGACGATGTTCTTCGCCCCGCCGGTGTTCATGGTGCTGGCACGGCTCGAACGAATCACCGGCCGCCCGCCGCTCTCCGGGCGGGACCCCCGCCCCACGCTGCGCTGAACCGATGGACCCCACCTACCGCGCCCGGTTCTACCTGCTCACGGCGATCGTGATCGGCGGCTGCTGCGTGCTGCTCATCCGGCTGCACGACTTCCAGATCACGCACCGCGACGAGTTCCGCCGGCTGGTCCCCGGCTCGCGCACGGTCACGGTGCGCGAGCCCGGCGTGCGCGGGGAGATCACCGACTGCAACGGCGTGGTGCTCGCCCGCAACCGCCCGACCTACGAGGTGAGCTTCAACCTCGAGCAGGTCTACCAGCAGTGGCTGCGCCAGCACGACGAGGAACCGGTGGTCGAGACCCTGGTCACCGAGGACGGCATGCCGCGCGCCCACGACGAGCCCGACATCGTCGAGATCGTCAACCAGCTCGTCATCCGGCCGCTCAAGCAGCACGGCCTGGCCAAGAACTACAGCTCGCTGGCCCTGCGCGTCCACTTCCTCACCCACCGCGGGCTGGTCCCCTTCAGCTACCGCAGCGACCTGACCTACGACGAGTTCGCCCGCCTCGCCGAGCACAACCTCGACCTGCCCGGCGTCGAGGTCGGCCTGCGCCCGGTGCGCGAATACCCGTTCGGCGCGCTCGCCGCCCACGTCCTCGGCTACGTCAAGCAGTGGGAAAAGGGCGACATCCCCGAGCGCGCCCGCACCCGCTTCGACCACTACCTCGGCGACGACAAGGGGGACATGGGCATCGAGGCGTCGATGGACGACTACCTGCGCGGCCCGGAGGGCATCCAGCGGATCCTCAAGGATGAAAAGGGCCGGGTGGTCGGCATGGTCGACTACCGCCGGCCCGGCACCGGCGCGCGCGTCGAGCTGACGATCGACGCCCGCAGGCAGGCGCTGGTGGAATCCGTCATCCGCCGGGCCGGCCGCGCCGCCGCGGTGGTGATCGAGGCCGACACCGGGGCGGTCGTCGCCATGGCCTCGGTGCCCTGCTACGACCCCAACAACTTCATCCCGAGCATCAGCCGCGCCCGCAAGCAGGCCTACGACGAGAACCTGGCCGCGCCCTACCTCAACCGCAGCATCGCCGGCTTCACCCCGGGCTCGACCTACAAGATCCCGACCGCGATCGCCGGCGCGCTCGCGGGGATGGCCAACCGCCGGATCAACTGCTCGGGCTTCGTCGCCTACGGCAACCACCGCATCGGCTGCTGGATCTACAACCAGTTCGGCGGCGCGCACGGAACGCTCGACCTCACCCAGGCGATCCAGCGCTCGTGCAACTCGTACTTCAACCGCATGGCCAACATGATCGGGGCCGAGGGCATGGTGCGCGGGTTCCAGCTCGTCGGCCTCGGGCGCCGGACCGGCATCCGCCTGCCCGGCGAGGACCCCGGCATCCTGCCCGGCAGCAAGGAGTGGCGCACCAGCCTCCGCCCCGGCCAGTCGCTGACCCCCGCGCTGTGCGCGATGCTCGCGATCGGCCAGGGCGACGCCTCGGCCACCCCGCTGCAGATGGCCGCCATGACCGCCGCGGTGGCCAACGGCGGCCGCTACTACGAGCCGCGCATCGTCCGCCGCGTGTCCCACCCCGACCAGGGGGTGCTGATCGAGGACACCCCGCACCTGCTCGTCGACCTGCTCAAGGAAGGCATCGAGCCGGCCGCGCTCGAGAAGATCCGCAAGGGGATGTGGATGGCGGTCAACAAGCCCGGCGGCACCGCCGGCCGCACCCGGCTCGACGGCATCGAGGTCGCCGCCAAGACCGGCACCGCCCAGACCACCGACATGGGCGCCAAGTCCAACAACGCGTGGACGATCGCCTTCGCCCCCTACGACGCCCCGAAGTATGCCGTCGCCGTGGTCGTCCAGAACGGCAAGAGCGGCGGCAAGGTCGCCGGCCCGCTGGTCCACCTGATCCTGCGCGGGCTGTTTGCGGCCGACGAGGGGATGCAGCTCCCGCTGCAGCCGCTCGCCGAGGTCTCCGGCGACTTCGAGCCGATCGAGGAGATCGCGCTGCCCGAGGACGCGCTCGCCGCGCTCCAGATCGGCGACGCCGGCGAGAGCGGCGAGCCGGCCGCCGCCGCCGACCCGGAGCCGCCCGCCCCCGCGCTTGCGGCCCCGGTCGCGCCCCCCGCCCCCTCCCCCACGATCACCCCGGAGGTCGATGCCGGCGGCACCGTGATCCCGCGCGCGATCCCGGTCGGCGAACAGGCTCCCGAATGATCCCACCCCCCTCCCGATTCACCACCACCCATTCATGTCCATGATCCAGAGAATCAAACGTGCGTTGGGGCTCGGCAGCCCCGACCCCTGCCAAGGCAACACCCTCGTGGTCAACGCCGAGAAACTCGAGCGCCGGGTCGCCCTGCTCGAGGACGGCGTGCTCGAGGAATACTCGGTCGAGCGCGCCGGCGAGGAGAACATCGTCGGCAGCATCTACAAGGGCCGGGTCAAGAACATCGAGCCCGGCCTCAAGGCGATGTTCGTCGACATCGGCCTCGAGAAGAACGCCTTCCTCCACTTCTGGGACGCGATCCCGGCCGCGCTCGACAGCGGCCTCGAGGAGATCGAGCGCGAGGGCCGGCCCAAGAAGAAGGCCAGGAAGATCACCTCCAAGGACATCCCCGACATCTATCCGGTCGGCTCCGAGATCATGATCCAGGTGTCCAAGGGCACGATCGGCAACAAGGGCCCGCGGGTCACCACCAACATCTCGCTCGCCGGCCGCTACCTCGTGCTGATGCCCTACACCGAGCAGTTCGGCATCTCCCGCAAGATCGAGGACCCCTCCGAGCGCGAGCGCCTGCGCCGGATCATGCAGCGCCTCACCGTGCCCGAGGGCATGGGCATCATCATGCGCACCGTCGCCCAGGGCACCCGGCTGCGCCACTTCGTGCGCGACCTCGCGATGCTCCTCGAGCAGTGGCGCGAGGTCGAGCGCAGGCGCGACGAGATGCCGCCGCCGGCCTGCGTCTTCCGCGAGCCCGGGCTGATCGAGCGCACCGCCCGCGACTTCCTGACCGACGAGATCGACCAGGTGGTGTGCGACGACCTGGAGACCACCGAGTTCATGCGCGAGGTCGCCGGCAAGATCTCGCGCCGCGCCCGCCGCCGGATCCGCCACTTCCCCACCAGCACCGTCCCGATCTTCGAGAAGATCGGCGTCCAGAAGCAGATCGACGAGGCGTTCATCCGCCAGGTCTGGCTGCCCTGCGGCGGCTACATCGTCGTCGACGAGACCGAGGCGCTGATCTCGATCGACGTCAACACCGGCCGCAACAAGGGCGCCAAGGACGTCGACCGGATGATCCTCGAGACCAACATCGAGGCCGCCCAGGAGGTCGCCCGCCAGCTCCGCCTGCGCAACATCGGCGGGCTGGTCGTCGTCGACTTCATCGACATGCGCCACCGCCGCGACCAGCAGGCGGTCTACAAGGCGATGAAGGACCGGCTCAAGCGCGACAAGGCCAAGACCCAGGTGCTGCAGATCTCGGCCATCGGGCTGATGGAGATGACCCGCCAGCGGCTCCAGGAGAGCCTGCGCGAGACGATGTTCGAGCCCTGCCCGTACTGCCAGGGCCGCGCCCGGGTCAAGACCACGATGACCATGAGCGTCGAGATCCAGCGCCGCCTGAGCGCGGTGATCCACAAGCACCGCGAACGCGCCGGCGACCTGATCGTGGTGGTCTCCCCCGACGTCCTCAACCGCTTCAAGAACCAGGACAGCTCGCTGTTGGGCGAGCTCGAGCGCCAGCACAGCGGGCGCCTCGTCTTCCGCAGCGACCCGGCCCGTCACCGCGAGCGCTTCGCGATCATCGACGCCGCCACCGAGAAGGTCATCGAGCAGGGGTAGCGCGGCGCGGGCGCCGCCCGGCCAGTGCGAGCACCACGCCGGCGGCGGCGAGCGCCGGCACGCCCGGCTCGGGGATCTGCCACAGGGCGACCGAGTCGCCGCTGAACGCCGCCGTGTGCAGCAGGCTGCCGCCGGCGCTGCGCAGCTGCAGGCTGGTGCCGGCGGTCAGGATCGACCCGTCGGGCAGCTCGAGCACGGTCGACACCCGGCCGTAGCCGAGGCCCGAGACCACGTTCTGGCGGGCCCGGGTGTCGGGATCGAACCGGTCGACCGCCCCGTCGCCGAACATCGAGACGAGCAGCGAGCCGTCCGGGCTGGCGTCGATGCCGGTGTTGATCCAGCCGGAAAACGGGATGCTCTCGACCAGCGCCAGCCCCGGCGTGAAGCGGTGGATCAGGCTCTCGAACTGGTCGGTCGCGTAGATGAACCCGTCGCTGCCGAATGCCACCCCGCTCGCCCGGTCGAACAGCGGGCTGCTGGAAGCGACCAGGCCCAGGTCGGCGTCGAGCAGCGTCAGCCGGTCGTCGTCGGCAAACACGTAGCGCCGCGTGGTGGGGTCGAAGTCGATGTAGGAACCCCGCAGCAGGGAAAAGCGGCCGGTGGCATAACTCCGGATGAACGCGCCGGTCAGGTCCGCCTCCACGACTTCGACCTGGTTGTTGCGGCGCGCGATCATCACCAGGTTGCCCCGGTCGTTGCACACCGAGCCGGTCACGCTGTCGATCCCCGCCACCGTGAACCGGCTGCTCTCCACCAGGTTGGTGTCCCACACCACCACCTCCCCGCCGTCCCGCGGGGTGAGCAGGTAGTCACCCCCCAGCACCAGCGCCGCCGGCGCCGGGGCCAGCGGGGACAGCCACACCAACGACAAGAGCGCACAACAGGAGGGCGTTTTCATGGTGGAACGGAATCTCAACCGCATCGGACGGCAAGCCTACCCGCCGCCCCCGCCGCTGTCGAGCACCGGGTCCGCGCCATCGCCGGCGCCGGGTCCGGGCAACGACGCGGCATTCGTGGGTGTCCCGCACCCGCCTCCCGCACCCGCCCCACATTATCCTTGGCGCCGGAGGGCGGGAGGCCTACCCATCCGGGAGATGCACACCCCATCTGGCATGACCGGCTTGCCGCTGCGCACCCTTGTATCGGCCATCCTGTGCGCGGCGGGTGCCGCCCTCGGCACGGCCGACACGGTGCCGCTGGATCAGAACCTCGTCGCGCTGTGCGCCGACCTGCACCTCACCGGGGAGGCCGAGCCCGCGCACCAGCGCGCCGGATTCGTGCGGTGCGTGCAGGACATCCTGGCCTGCAACCCCCGGCCGGCCAACGCGATCTTCTACGGCGACCTCGCGCTCGACCACGGCGCCCCCGGCGACTACCTCGCGCTCAAGGAGCTGGTCAGGCCGCTGGAGGACGCGGGAATCCGCTGGCACGCCTGCCTCGGCAATCATGACCGCCGCGCGCCGTTCCTCGAGGCGTTTCCCGACCGCCTGCCGGACCGGCCGGCGGTGCCCGGGCGGCTGGTGACCGTGGTCGGGACGCCCCACGCCGATTTCATCCTGCTGGATTCCTGCCTCGAGGGCCCGGTCCATGGCGGCACCGACGACGCGCAGCGGAAGTGGCTGCAGCAGACCCTGACCGGCGCCACCAGGCCGGTCTTCGTCGGCGCCCACCATCCGCTCAAGGAGACCGGCGTCGCCCCCCTGCTCGCGTCCTGTGCGTGGTGCAGGGGATACCTGTTCGGCCATGTGCACGAGTGGGCCCGGAAACGGGAGGAGGGCGTGGAGACGCTGTGCCTGCCGTCCACCGGCCACTGGGGAGACATCGGCTTCGTGCTGGTGAAACTGGACGCCGGCGAGGCGGTGTTCACCCTGCACCAGCGCGATTACTACACGCCCCGCCCGGCAGCCACGCCCGCGGAGGCCGACCCCGCGTGGCGGCAGCGCACCGAGAGGAACCAAGGCAGCCAATGGCGCGTGCCGCTCGGCCCCGGCCCGGAACAAGGGGACAGCCGTGACGGCTCGCCGGATTCTAGCGGAAACTCGCCTGGTAGAACCGCTTCCCCTCACCCGAGCTGAAGTCGTACTGGATGTCGCCGTCCGGGTTCACGGTCAGGTTCGCCGGGTCCAGGACCATCGGCACGAAGGCCGAGAAATCGGGGCTTTCCCACAGCCTCAGGCGCAGCGAGAACAGGCCCGTCGCCGGGTCCTCGCTGATCAGCACGAACGAACTGGACACCCCGCCGACCTCTTCGGGATCCACCAGGCCGGCGCCGTCTGCCGCGTCATGAAACGCCTCGACCAGCGCCGGTTGTGACAGCTGCCAGTTGAGGCCCAGGAGCCGTCCCTGGTACTCTGCCCAATCGTTCAGTCCGTCGCCGTCGGTGTCCGTCGTGCTGGAAAACGCCCAGCCGGAGATGCTCACGGTGAAGACCGGATCATCCGGATCGCTCGAGGCGATCTGGACCGTGGCACTGCGAAGCCGGCTGTCGGGCACGACCGGCGCGAACCGCACGGTGAAACCCATGGACTGCATGGCGGCCAGGTCATCGGCGGCTGACAGGTCCGGCACGACCAGGGAGAACTCCCCGGCATCGGCCCCGCCCAGCGAAACCGACTGGATATCGAGACCGAGCGTCCCGACGTTGCGCAGCGTGAAGCCATGGCCCTGCGTGGCCCCCACGGGCAGGGCGGCGAATGGCGCCGCCGGCCCGCCCGACAGCACCTGCCCGCCCAAGTGGTCGAACACCGCCAGGTCGGCCACCCCGCTGTTCTGGAGGCGGAAGACATAGATGCTGCCCGACTCGCTTCCCATGTCGTCGTCAAACGCCGCCGCGACCAGGGCGGTGTCGCCCGAGAGCGACACCGAGATTCCAAAGTAGTCTTCCTCCGCGGCATCCGCTGCCGTCAGTTTGGCCTGCTGGGTCCAGTCCGTTCCATTGCGTGTGAACACATAGGCGCTGCCCGAGTTAGACGCACCGTCGTCGTCCCCGTTCGCCCCGACAAGGGCGGTATCGCCCGAGAGCGACACCGATCGCCCGAACTCGTCGTAGAGCCCGGCGTCGGCGGCGGTCAGCTTGGCCTGCTGGGTCCAGTTGGTCCCGTTGCGCACGAACACATACGCGCGGCCACAAGGATCCACTCCCGATCCCCCTTCGTCCGTGGGTGCCCCGATCAGGGCGGTGTCGCCCGAGAGGGAAACCGCACTTCCAAACCAGTCGTAGTCCACGGGGTCGGCCGCGGTGAGCTTGGCCTGCTGGGTCCAATTCGTCCCGTTGCGCACGAACACATAAGCACTGCCGGCCAAAACATGGCTCTCGGAATGATCCGCCTGTGCCCCGACCAGCGCGGTGTCGCCCGAGAGCGACACCGAACAACCAAAGCCGTCGCCTGCCGAGGCATCCGCCGCGAACAGCTTGGCCTGCTGGATCCAGTGCGTCCCACTGCGCACGAACACATACGCGCTGCCGGAAGCATACCCTTTATCGTCGTCCGAAGCCGCCCCGATCAGGGCGCTCTCGTGCGAGACCGATACCGATCCGCCGAAGTAGTCGCCTGGCGCGGCATCCGCCGCGGTCAGCTTGGCTTGCTGGGTCCAACCGGTCCCGCTGCGTACGAACACGTAGGCGCTGCCGGATTCATTGTCGTCCCCGCCCGCCCCGACAAGGGCGGTGTCGCCCGCGAGCGATACCGAAAATCCGAACACGTCGCCGCCTGCCGCATCCGCCGCGGCAAGCTTGGCCTGCAGCGTCCAGTTCGTCCCGCTGCGCACGAACACATACGCGCTGCCGGAGAAATCCCCCGCGTCGTCGTCCCCCGGCGCCCCGACCAGGGCCGTGTCGCCCGCAAGCGACACGCAAGCCCCGAAGAGGTCCTCTGGCGCAGCATCCGCCGCGGTGAGCTTGGCCTGCTGGATCCATCCCACGTCGCCGCGGTCGAAGACATAGGCGCTGCCGCAGTTGGTCCCCCAGTCGTCGTCATAGTGCGACCCGACCAAGACGGTGTCGCCGGAGATCGCCACCGAACGGCCGAAGTAGTCGTAGGGCGCGTGGTCTGCCGCAGTGAGCTTGGCCTGCTGGGTCCAGTTCTCGCCACTGCGCTCGAACACATACGCGCTGCCGGAGACCTCACCCCCGTCGTCGTCCATGAACGCCCCGACCACGGCGGTGTCGCCCGCGAGCGCCACCGAGATCCCGAACCGGTCGTCGGCCGCGGCATCCGCCGCGTTCAGCTTGGCTTCTTGGGTCCAACTCGTCCCGCTGCGCACGAACACATAGGCGCTGCCGCAATTGAGGGTCGTGTCACCGTCCCCGTCCTCCCAATACGCCCCGACGACGGCGGTGTCGCCCGCAAGCGCCACTGAACACCCGAAGAAGTCGCCCGCCGCGGCATCCGCCGCCGTCAGCTTGGCCTGCTGGGTCCAGTTGGTCCCGCTGCGCACGAACACATACGCGCTGCCCGAGTTGGTCCCCGCGTCGTCGTCGAAGATCGACCCGACCACGACGCTCTCGCCCGAGACCGACACCGACACCCCGAATTGGTCGTTTGCCGCGCCGTCCGCCGCCGTCAGCTTGGCCTGCTGGGTCCAGTTCGTCCCGCTGCGCGCGAACACGTACGCGCTGCCGGAACCATTCCCCTTGTCGTCGTCTTGGTCCGCCCCGACCAAGGCGATGTCGCCCGCGATCGACACCGCGATCCCGAACCTGTCGCCCGCCGCGCCGTCCGCCGCGGTCAGCTTGGCCTGCTGCGCCCAGCTCGTCCCGCTGCGCGCGAACACATACGCGCTGCCCGAACCATCCCCGCCGTCGTCGTCCTGAAACGCCCCGACCAGCGCGGTGTCGCCCGCGAGCGCGACCGCAGCCCCGAAGTTGTCGTCCGCCGCGGCGTCCGCCGCGGTCAGCTTGGCCTGCAGCGTCCAGTTCGTCCCGCTGCGCACGAACACATACGCGCTGCCGGACGCACTCCCGCCGTCGTCGTCCCCATACGCCCCGACCAGGGCGGTGTCGCCGGAGAGCGCCACCGAACAACCGAACCAGTCGCCTGCCGCGCCATCGATGCGCTTCAACTTGGCCTCCTGGCTGGTGATGAGCGGATCGATGGTCACCGGGTAGGCCCCGTCCTCGGCGTGACAGGCTAACAGAAAGCCGTCCTCCGTCGGCTCCATCCGCGCCGGCAGCTCGCTGCCATTCCGGTCGAGCACCTTGAGCGCGGAGTACGCCAGGACCGCCTCGCCGTCCCGGTGAAACTCCAGTTCCCCGGCGGCTTGCCCCGTGCGCGCCTGCAGGCCGTCGAGGGCCACTTCGATGCGCAGCTCGTCTCCGGCCGACAGCCCGTCGGGCCGCCGTTGCAGGGTGAATCCATGCTCGAAGCCCTCGCGGCGGTTCTCGAACCACTCAGTGACTCCGGCCGCATGCTCGATCTCCATCCGCGTCTTGGTCGCGGCCGACTGGCACACCGCCACCGCATCGGACACCTCCCGCCCCGCTACCCGCTTCAGGCGCAGAACCGCCTCCCAGCCCGCACCGCTGCGACCGGCCTCGTCGAAGCTTTCCCCCCGCGCGCCGAAGCGCACCCCCGACACCCCGAAGCGGGCGTTGATCCGCTGGCCCGGATTCGACGCGAAGTAGTCATAGCCGCGGTTCTGCGGAAAGTCCCGCTGGTGCGCGGCGATTGGATGCGCCTCACGCCGGGCTTCCGAAAAGGCCGCCCACAGCGAGGTCTGCTCGGCAGAGGGCAGCGCGCCCAACTCCTCCCGCGCCCCGGCCGGGAATTCTCCCATCGCGGCAGCACGGGTCGGGGATTGCTCGCCCACTTCGGCGATCTTGGCCGGATCGCCAGCCGCCGTGTTCACCTCCGCCGGGGGGGCGGCGTGCGCCTGGAATGCAACCGCTGGAACCTCCGCGCGGGCAACCGCATCGCGGACCTGATGACGCCGGGAGCCGAGCAAAAAACCAATCACCAGCGCCAAAACAACGGGAAACAGGACCAAGGCGGCGCCTCTCCCCGAACAAGACAAGGATTGTTTCGCTTTCATCGCCAGATGCCACCTATACAAACCCTGCCCCTCCGACAAGCCCGATGGGAAGCCGGGAGGACCAACCCGGGACAGCCATGCCCCCCTAGGTTGGGCGCCGGTGGCGGGGAAATTGCCGGTCGGTCGGTGGCTGCGGCTTGCCTTTGGGGCTCCTGATCCCGGAGATTGGGGCGTTCCCCGGGTGATCCGTCTCAGTCAGGTCAGCAAGTCGTTCCCGATCGGGCGCTTCCGCCGGGGGAGGCTGTGTGCGCTCGCGGGGATCGACTGGCACTGTGGGGCCGGCGAGGCGGTGGCGGTGGTCGGCCCGAACGGCTCGGGCAAGACGACCCTGCTGCGCCTGCTCGCGGGGCTGCTGCGCCCGGACGGCGGCAGCGTGCGCGTCGGCGGGCTGGACCCGGCGGCCGACGGCCGGCTGGTCAAGCGGCGGCTCGGCTTTCTAACCGGCACGGCGGTGCCGCAGCCGCGGCTGACCGCGCGGGAGACGCTCGGGCTGTTCGGTGCGCTGCACGGGCTGTCGGCGGCCGAGGCGCGGCGCCGGGGCGAGGCGTGGATCGAGCGCCTCGGGATCGGCGGCTACGCCAACCGTCCGGTCGGGGGTCTATCGGCGGGCATGCGGCAGCGGGTGATGGTGGCCCGCAGCCTGATCCACGAACCGGAGATCCTGGTCCTTGACGAGGCGACGACCGGCCTTGACCCGGTCGCCGCCGACGCCGTGTGCGGGATCATCCGCGGCGCCTGTGCCGCGGGCCGCACGGTGGTGTTTTCCAGCCACGCGCCGGTCGAGGTCGAGGCGCTGGCCACCCGCCTGACGATCCTGCAGGCCGGGCGGGTGGTGTTCGACGCCGCGCCGGCGGGGATCGCGGCCGCGGGCGGTGGGTTTGGCGCGGCGCTGATCCGCCGCCTGCGCGAGGAGGCGGCGCCATGAAGATCCTGCGCGCCATCTTCCGCAAGGAGTGGACCGAGGCGAAGCGCGACCCCCGCGCGTGGCTGCTCACGCTGGTCGTGCCGGTCCTGTTCTACCCCGCCGCGCTGTGGATCGCCGCCGGGGATGTCGGCCGCGGGCCGCTGCGGGTCGCCGTCGATGACCCGTGGCTGGCGGACCGGATCGCCGCACTCCCCGGCTTCGCGGTGGTCGCGCCGGGGGCCCCCCGGGCCCATGCCGAGGTGCTCGTGCTGGCGCGGGACCCGGGCTTCCCCGATGCCGGCCAGCTGCGCGTCGGCGTCGCCAAGGCGCACGGTTCCCTGCTCGCCGGCCAGGCGGTCGACCGCGCACTGGCCGACATCAGCCGCCAGCTTGCCGCCGGGCGGGCGGCGCGCGCCGGCCTCGACGCCGCCGACCTCGACCCGGTGACCAGTTGGACGCCGCCGGACGCCGCCGGACGCGACCCGGTGACCGATTGGAAGCCGCGGGACGCCGCGCTGTCCACCGGCGAACCGGCGTCGCTGCTCGCCTACCTGCTGGTGTTCGTGATGTTCACCGGTTGTTTGGCCACCGCGGTCGACAGCGGCGCGGGCGAACGCGAGCGCGGCGGCATGGAGGCCCTGCTCGCCACCCCCGCCCCCGCGCTGGCAATCGCCGGCGGCAAGGTCCTGTTCATCATGGTCACCGGCGTGGCGTCGGTCGCCTCGTCGCTCGCCGGGCTGGCCGCCGCCGCCCTCGTCGCCGGCGGCGCCCCCGGCCTAACGGGCACGGCGGTCGGCCCGCTGCTCGCCTCCGCCGCCCTGCTGCTCAGCTGCGCCGGGCTGATCGCCAGCTGGCTGTTCGCCTGCTCGCTCGGCGCGCGCAGCGCCCGCGAGGCGCACGCATGGATCAGCGGCCTGTTCCTGCTCGTCTCGCTCGGCCTCATCTGGGCCACGTTCGGCGCCACCCAACGCGCCGGCGCGGTCGAGTGGCTGCCGCTGTTCGGCGCGACCCGCGCGCTCGGCGCGCTCCTCGACGCCGATGCCGCCGCCGCCTGCGCGTGGCTCGCCCCGTTGCTCGCCAACCTCGCCGGCTGGGCGCTCGGCCTGGCCTTCTGCGCCCGCCTGCTGCGCCGGGAATCGGCCCTGCGCGCGTGGTGAACCCGGGCCGCGATCAGCCCTTGTCGGTCGCCGACTTGACCAGCAGCGCGCGCTTGCCCACCCGCTGGCGCAGGTAGTGGAGCTTCGCCCGGCGCACCTTCCCGCGGGCCGTCACCTCGATCGAGGCGATCCGCGGGCTGTGCAGCGGGAACGACCGCTCGACCCCCTCGCCATACGAGATCTTGCGCACCGTGAACGACTGGTTGACCCCCGCGCCGCGCTTGGCGATCACCACCCCGGCGAACACCTGGATCCGCTCCTTGCCCCCCTCAACCACCCGGTTGTGCACCTTCACGGTGTCGCCCACGTGGAAGTCGGAGATGTCGGACCTGATCTGCTCCTCCTCGATTTTCCTGATGATGTCCATGGCTCTGGCTGGGTGGGCGTTGCGCTGCAGGTGACCCGGCCCGGGGCTCCCCGGCCGGCTGCCGGCCCCGCGCTCGCGGGGGCGGAGGGGTAGCGGATGAAACCGCGGAATGCAACCGCGAAATGCACGGCCCGGACGGCCGGCCCCGTCATCCCGCCGGCGTCACCCCCTTCTTGAGGATGATGTTGCCATACTTCGCCGTCTCGCCGGTCATCACCACCGCGAACGCCCGCTTCGCACGCTCGTAGAACGCAAAGCGCTCGATCCGCGCGATCGGCGGCGCGGCCGGCGCGTGGCGGCGCACCGGCACCAGGTAGGCCGCCTCGACCGCGGGGTCGAGCGCGTCCCCCTCGACCGGCGCCATCATCACCAGCGGGTCGGCGACGTAGCTGTCGAGCTCGAACAGCGGCAGGACCGCGTCGAGCAGCGCCGCCACCCCCAGCCCGTCGGCGCGCAGCACCCGCGGGTTGCACGTCTCGCCGGGGAAATGGGCGTCGGCCAGCACGATCTCGTCGCCGTGGCCCATCCGGCACAACACCGCCAGAAGGTCCGGCGAAAGCAGCGGGGAAATGGTCTTGAGCATCGCGTGATGGTGTGAGTGAGGAAGGAAGGAAGGAGGAAACCCGCGCCGCGGCGGGGCGGGCGCACCCGCCCGGGATGGCGGGGCGCCCGGGAGGCCGCGGCGCGGGCGGCTGGATCCTGCTAGAGCACCTTGATCTTGCCGACGCCGAACACCGCGTCGTCGCCGAGGTCCTCCTCGATGCGCAGCAGCTGGTTGTACTTGGCGATCCGGTCCGAGCGGCTCAGCGAGCCGGTCTTGATCTGGCCGGCGTTGGTGGCCACCGCGATGTCGGCGATGGTGGCGTCCTCGGTCTCGCCCGAGCGGTGGGAGATCACCGAGGTGTAGGCGTTCTCCTTGGCCAGCTCGACGGCGTCGAACGTCTCGGTCAGCGAGCCGATCTGGTTGACCTTGACCAGGATCGAGTTGGCCACCCCGAGGTCGATCCCCTTCTGCAGGAACTCGACGTTGGTCACGAACAGGTCGTCGCCCACCAGCTGGGTGCCGGCCCCGAGCTCCGCGGTGAGCACCTTCCAGCCCTCCCAGTCGTTCTCGGCGCAGCCGTCCTCGATCGAGATGATCGGGAACTTCCGCTTGAGCTCGGCGTAGTAGGCCACCAGCTCGGCGGCCGTCTTCTCCGACTTGTCGGACTTCTTGAAGACATATCTCCCCTTGTCCGCTTCGAAGAACTCGGAGGCCGCAATGTCAAGCGCAATCGCAATGTCCTCGCCGAGCTTGTAGCCCGCCTTCTCCACCGCCTTGGCGATCACCCCGAGCGCGTCGTCGGCACTCGCCAGCGCCGGGGCGAAGCCGCCCTCGTCGCCGACCGCCGTCGACAGCCCGCGCTCGCGCAGCACCGCCTTGAGCGCGTGGAACACCTCGGCGCCGTAGCGCAGCGCCTCGCGGAAGCTCGGCGCGCCCACCGGCATGATCATGAACTCCTGGAAGTCGATCGGGGCGTCCGAGTGCGCGCCGCCGTTGATGATGTTCATCATCGGCACCGGCAGCACCTTGCCGTTCGGCCCGCCGAGGTACTTGTAGAGCTCCAGCCCGAGCTGGTTGGCGGCCGCCTTGGCCACCGCCAGCGACACGCCGAGGATCGCGTTGGCGCCGATCACGCTCTTGTTCCGGCTGCCGTCGATCGCCAGCATCGCCGCGTCGACCTCCGACTGCCGGGTGGCGTCCATCCCGGTCAGCGCGCCCGCCAGCTGGGTGTTGACGCCGTCGACGGCCTTGAGCACGCCCTTGCCAAGGTAGCGCCCCTTGTCGCCGTCGCGCAGCTCGCACGCCTCGTGCTCGCCGGTGCTCGCGCCGCTCGGCACCGACGCGCGGCCCAGCGCGCCGCCCTCGAGCAGGACGTCTACCTCGACGGTCGGGTTGCCGCGCGAGTCGAGGACTTCGCGCCCGCGGATTTCAGCAATGGTGGTTTCTAACATAATGTCTGCGTGGGGTGTGGGTGGCGGGTTTTCAGCTTGGGTTGAAGGGCTCGATCGCCACGACGGTGAAGCGCCTGGCGGAGTCGCTGAGGGGGTCGCGGGCCTCGACGGCGGCGCCTGGGGCGGCGCCGAGCAGGGCGGTGCCGAACTCGGAGAGGTAGGAGAGGCGGTGTTGCTCGGGGTCGCTGTCCCAGGCGCCGAGGACGCTCCAGCGGACGCGTTCGCCGCGGTCGTCGGCCAGGGTGACGACGGTGCCGATGTTGACGGTGCTGCAGTCGACGCCGCGGAAGTCGGTGCCGCGGGCGCGGGCGAGGTCGCGCTGGAGTTCGGCCTTGCGGCGCCAGAGGACGGCCTCCATCTGCTTGGCGGCCTTGAACTCGAAGTTCTCGCGCATGTCGCCGTAGGAGCGGGCGATCGCCTTGTCCTTGGTGTTCTGGGGAATCCGGTTGCGGACGAGGTCGTCGTATTCGGCCTGGCGTTTCTGGAGGCTTTCCCAGGAGACGATGAGGTCCTCGTGGCGGTGGCGCTGGCCCTCGCCGGACACGAGGTCCTGGGTTTCGGGCCTGGCCTTGATCACGCGGGCCATCAGCGACTTGCGGTCGAGGTCGCTGAGCACCGGGCACTCCATCAGGCGGCGGCCGAAGTTGCGCGCCTCGTTGACGTCCATCCGCCCGGCGAGGTCGCCGACGAGCTGCTTGTCGTTGGTGAGGAGGGACTGGAGGCGGGTGGTGCGGCGCGGGCCGTCGGCGAGGTGGTCTTCCTCCAACAGGTTGAGGATGGCGGCGCCGACTTCGGGGCCGAAGACGCCGGCGGCGGCGGCGGTGCGCTCGCGGCACAGCCAGATCAGCGCGTCGGGGCCGAGCGCGCGGCGGGTTACGGCGCGCGCGAGGTGGGCCTCGAGGGCGGGCAACTGGCCGCGGGCGGCGATGATGCGCGCGATCTCGGCCACGCCGCGGCTGCCGACGCGGTCGAACACGTGGAGCAGCTTGTCGACCCACGCGTCGCCGAAGGCCGCGGGGAAGGCGTCGTAGATCGCGCGCTGGCGGGCGCTGGGCAGGCCGGTGACGACCGCGGCGATGCGGGGTTCGTGGGCAACCAGCAGGTCGGCGATCTGGACCGCCGCCGGATCGGCTGCGAGCGCCTTGCCGGCGCCGACGATCTCGTCGCGCAGCACGAGCAGGCCGAGCACCTCGCCGAGGTGGAGCCGGGTGCCCCTGCGGCAGGCGTCGTCGATTGCGGCCAGCAGGCGCGTGAGGGCGCCGTGGTCGCGGTCGAACAGGCGGATGCCCTCGGCGATCGCCTCGAGCGCCTTGGTCATGGACTTGAGGTCGCGGGCGTTCTCGAAGTCGGCCACCAGCGCCTCGGCCGGCGTGAGGTCGCCGCTGCGCAGGACGAGCGGCTCGTTGCGCTTGGCGGGGACCACGACGCGGCGGTCCTCCCGCAGCACGCGCCTGGCGGCATCCCACCAGCGCTTGAAGCGGTCGGCGGGCACCACGGCCGGGCAGAGGGCCTTTTCGATCGCCTCGCCGGTCATCGTGCCGCCGTGGCTTTCGAGCAGGTGGACGACGAGGGCGACGGGGTCGCGGTCGGCGAGCGTGCGCAGGTCCTCGATTTCCTCGACCTTGCGGGCGCGGAAGTCATCGCCGGGCAGGGGTTCGGTCTTCTGGATGGCGAGCTGGATGCCCATCACCTGGGCGGGCTGCAGTTCGAAGTCGATCGTGACCCTGCCGCCCAACAGGTCCCAGCCGACGACCTTGCCGGCGCCCCACGCCTTGTGCAGGCAGAACTTGCCGGGCGCGAGCTGGTCGAGGCGGGCGCCGACGGTGGCTGGGAGCCTGCCGGCCTCGACCAACTTGACCACCTCCGGATGCATGCGCGGGACGATGGTCAGCCGCACCGCAGAACGCAAGGGGCATCCCGGCGAAAATCGCGCCGGCCGTCAATCGGACTCGCTGCGGGGGATGACGCGGACGCGCGGTGGCCGGGAGGCCTGGGTGCGGCGCATCGACTCGACGAGCGTGGCATGGAGCGCCTCGACCCGTTCCTGCCACGCCTCCGGGGCGAGGATGGCGCCCTTGGCATCGAACAGCGGGCCCTCGTGGATGGTGCGTCCCTCGGGGTCGGAGATCGTGAGTTGGAAGCCGCCGCCGTCAACGGTCAGGACGGCGCGCCCGTCCGGGTGCTCGGCGCTGGCCGAGCGGCTCGGGACGTTGACGATGTGGAGCGGGACCTGGGGCTCGGGCGGGCCGAACGGGCCGCCGCGGGCGACCCGGAAGTCGGGCCGGGCAGGCGGCTGGCCGAGCTTCACCGCGGCCTGCAGCAGCTTGCCGCCGCGGTAGTAGTCGATCCGGACCATCTCGCCCGGCTGGTGCAACCCGAGCAGCACCGCCAGTTGCGCCTCGTTGATCAGCAGCTGGTCGTCGAAGCGCCAGAGGACGTCGTGGGGGAGCAGGCCGGCGGCCTCGGCCGGGCCGGAGGGCTCGATGGTGGCGACCACGAACCCGGTCCCCGCCGGCAACTCGGGCAGCTGGGAGCGCAGCTCCTCGGTCGGGCGCTCGATCCCAACCCCCAGCCAGCTGGTGCTGATGCGCGACCACTCGCGCCGGCGCCAGTCATGCCCCCTGCGGCCGTCCGGGCCGAAGTCGCGCGGACGCGCACCGGGCGGCCACGGGCGCGGCGGCCCGGCCGGCTCGGCGGCCGGCGGAAACACGGCGGGCGGTTCGACTGCCGCCGGAGAGTCCGCCGCGCGCGATTCAGCCGCCGGCGCCTCAACGGCCGGCGCTTCAGCCGCCGGCGGTTGGGCTGCGGCCGGCGGTTGGGCTGCGGCCGGCGGGGCGGCTGGGGCGGGCGCGGGTGGCGGCTCCGGTGCCGGTTTGCCGGCCGCGCCGGTGGCGAGCACGGCGGCGATCGTGGCGGTCAGCCAGCGGCGGTGGGGTGCCGGTTTCATCGCTCAGAAGCTGCTCACCGGGACCAGCACCATTTCCTCGCGGGGTTCGGTGACGCGCACGGTCACGCCGCTGCGGGCGTCGCGCACGAGCTGCTCTTCGACCCCGTGATAGAGCAGCACCTGGTGCACCGTGCCGTCGTCGTCGGCGAGGATCCCGCCGTCCTCCGCCTCGCCGAGGCGGTTCGTCAGCCCGACCAGCTCGATGCCGGGCGCGGCCGGCACCGGCCGGCGGGCGTCGGCGGCCGGGCGGGCGGGCGGGCGCGCGGCCATCGCCAGCCAGCCCGACAGCGCGCCGACCACCACCGCGGCGGCGCTGGTCAGGGCGAGGGCGCGCCACGGCGTGGTCGTGCGCAGGCGCGGGTTGCGGGACGCGGCGAGCGTGTCGATCAGCTCGTCGAGGTCGCGCGCGGCGCGGTGGCTGAGCGGCACGGGGACGAGGCGCCCGAGTTGGCGCTCGACGGCGGCGATGGGGTCAACGGGCTTCATGGCGTGCCTTGCGGACCGATTCGAGGTGTCCGGCGAGTTGTTCGAGGGCGTAGCGGTAGCGCGACGCGGCGGTGTTGGGGGAGAGTCTCAGGGCCTCGGCGATCTGGGCGAAGGTCAGTCCCCCCCAGACCTTCATGGTCACCACCTCGCGCAGCTTCGCCGGCAATTCCTTGAGCGCCTCGCGCAGCAACCCGGCCTCCTCGCCCTGTTCAACCCCCGGGTCGAACCACACGTCGCGGTAGTCGTCGAGGTAGACGACCGCCTCCTCGCGGTGCCGGCGCCGGCGCTCGCGGCGGCCATGGCTCAGGCCGCAGAAGCGGATCGTGGTGAACGCCAGCGGCAGGTCCGGCGGGCCGCCGCCGCGGTCGCCCTCCTGCTGGAAATTCCACAGCCGCAGCACCGCCTGCTGCACCAGGTCCTCGGCGTCCTCCCGCGACTCCGCCCACCCCCGCGCGCACAGCAGCAGCCGCGGCCCGTTGACCGCCAGCCACTCCTTCCACTGCCGCGCCTGGGAGCTCCGCTTCTCCATCCTCTTCAGCGGAACAATGCCACCTGAATCCTCGGTTGTCTGCAAAATTGGGCGCCTGAAGGGGTGCCGGGGCGGATGAACCTGAATTCGGAAATGAAAACCGGGGATTTCGGGGATTACGTTGATTTAGAAGGAGTTGGCGAGTGCATTGCCCACACCCAACGGATGAGCGGGAGCTTGTTTGTAACTCATTGATAATCCTCGAAATCCTCGTAATCCCCGGTTCCTGTTCCCGTTTCTAGGATGAAGCGCGCCCGACCGACGCGCAACTCCCACACCGCCCCTCCGGCGCCCCCGCCCGCCTGCCGGTCAACCGCCGGCGTTGACGCCGGCGGCACGCGCGGCGAGGCCGGCGCGCTCGGCGAACGCCGCCGCCTGGTCGGGCCGGCCGAGCGCCCGCGCCGCCGCGCTCATGCCGGTCAGGTCGTCCACCACCTTGGCCGGGCGCGCCAGCGCGCGGTCGAGCTCGAGCGCCGCGCCAAACGCCTCCAGCGCCCGCGCCGGCTGCCCCCCGGCCAGCGCCGCGCGGCCGATGAACCGGTGCGAGTCGGCCGCCTCCGACCGGTCGTTCCGGCGCCGGTTGGCGGCCAGCGCGCGCTCCGCCGCGGCCAGCGCCGCGGCCGGCTCGCCGCGGTCTAACATGATCCGCGCCTCGAGGTTGGCGAAGCGGCCGGCGAGCGCGGGCGGCGGCGGGGTGGCGGCGGCGAGGGCGGCCGCCGCGGCGTCGGCGCGGCCGGCGTCGGCGTGCAGGAATGCGCGCAGCCACGCCGCCTCGGCGAGCAACTCGCCGAACTCGGCCGGCTGCCGGGCGGCGGCCTGGGAGCCGGCGAGGGTGGCGGCGTAGCGGTCGATGGCGTCGAGGCAGGCGTGGGCATCGGCGGGCCTGCCGGCGGTGTTGCGGACGACCGCCATGTTGAGCAGTGAGCGGACGATGCCGACCGGGTCGTCGATCGAGCGGTAGAGGTCGAGCGCGCGCCCGTAGGCAAGGGCGGCCTCGTCGAGCGCGCCGGCGGCGAACGCGTCGCGGCCGTCGGCCGTCTGCTCGCGGGCGTCGCGGATCACCGTCGGCGGGCGCTCGGCGCCGCCGCCGCACGCCGTGATCAGGGCGGCGATCGCGATCACCGCGATTTGCCCGCTCCGCTCAGTCGTCACTGCTGGTCCTCAGCACTTGTTGGTCGTCTGCGGGCACGCCCTTGCGGATCGGCCACATGTTGCGCACCGCGGTCATGACGTCGTCGGCCTTGTCGACCGCCTTGGAGCCCTTGCGCACCATCCCCGGCACCGCCGGGGCCGTCTGGTCCACCGTCTGCCCAAGCCGCACGACCACCCCGTCGGCATTGGTGAACAGCTCGCCGGCCTTGTCGGCGGCGTCGCCCAGCGACGCGGTGGCGGCGTCGAGCTTGGTGACGATCTGCTCGATGTTCTGGCTGAGCACGCGGGTGGCGTCCTCGAACTGGTCGAGCCCCTGCATGAGGTCGTTCTGGGGCGCCCGCAGGTCGACCGCCAGCTGCTCGATCTCGGACACCGCGCCGTTGAAGTTGGCGAAGCCGGTCATCAACTCGCCGTCGTCGTCCCGCAAGTCGGCGACCAGCGCGCGCGTCTCGTCGATCACCAGATCGATCCGCTCGACGGTCTTGGGCAGGTTGTCGGCCACCGTGCCGAGGCCGGCGAGGATCGGCTCGAAGTCCTGCTTGAGCTCCTCGACCATGGCGCCAATCGTCGGCTCGGCCTCGATGCTGATCTTCCAGCCCTCCGGGGCCTCGGGCGACCCGGCGCTGCCGGCGCTCAGCTCGATGAAGCGGTCGCCGATCAGGTTCTCGCCGCGCACCTTCGCCCGCGAGTCCTGTTTGACGTACTTGGCGTACTCGTCGAACACGTTGACCTTGACCCCCACCTCCCGCGGGCCGACCAGCTTGATCGACTCGACCTTGCCGATGCGGAAGCCGCTGAGGCGGACGGCCATCCCCTGCTGGAGCCCCTCGCTGGTCTCGGCGGTCATCCGGTAGCTGCGCGCCGGCCGGAACCACTCCTGCTTCCAGACGGCGAAGCCGACGACCGCGAGCGCCATCGCGAAGACCACCAGCAGGAACGCCTTCGAGCGCAGTTCGAGCAAATGGAACCGGGGATCGGTGTTCTTCAGGAATCTGGCCATGAGCCTCCCTCCAGCGAGACCATCGCAAGCGGACCCCACGCGCTCAAGCCGAATCGCCGGCCGGGGTCCTCGCCGCCGTGATAGAGGACCAGCAGCGCCGAGTCCGGCCGGCGCGCCCCCAGCCAGTCGACCAGTGCCGCCAGCCGCCGCGCCGGCTGCTCGTCGAGCCCCTCGAACAGCCGGTCGCACACGAGCAGGCGGAACCCGCACAGGTGGCAGCGGACCAGCCCGCAGACGGTGCGCTCGAAGCCGCCCAGGTGGTCGGGCGGCTCGGGCATCGCGCGCTGCACCCACGCCTCGTTGAACCCGGCCACGCCGAAGGCCTCGACGACGTCGGCCTCCACCGCGCCGAGGTCGCGGGCCGGGCCGCGCTCGCCGCGCGCCTCGAGCGGCAGCACCAGGTTCTCCCACACCTTGAGGTTGCTCAGCAGGCCGGCGCCGCCGGTGGCGTAGCCGAGCACCGCCAGGTGGCGCAGCCACCGCGGCTCCGGCAGCCCCGCCGGATCCTCGCCGCACAGCCGGAGGCTCCCGCCCAGCGCCGGCTTGATCCCGGCCAGCACGTCCAGCAGCTCGTCCAGCTGGCCGGGCTGCTGCGCATGCACGACCGCGCCCGCGCCGGCGGCCAGCGTGAGCGTGAGCGGCCCGAACCGGGCGCCCGCGAGTTGGTCGGCACTGAAAAGTTCCCCGCTCATGATCCCAGCAGCGCAAGCGCCGCAAACAACAGGTCCGCCAGCAGCACCAGCACGAACCCGCGCAGCACCGAGAGCTCGGCCGCCTGCGGGATCCACACCCGCCGCTCCGGCACGTAGATCCCGGTCGAGCAGGCCACGCTCGCGATCGTCACCCCGAGCACCACCGTCTTCGCCAGCACCAGCGCCACCTCGCCCAGCCGCATCTCGTCGACCAGCGCAAGGTAGAACGGCGTCAACTCCATCTCGACGAACAGCGACGCCACCGCCGGGCCGGCCAGCGCGGCCACGAACTGGAACACCAGCGTCAGCGCCGGCACCGCCACCGCGCAGCCGAGCACCCGCGGCACCAGCAGGTAGTCGCCGGGGCTGATCCCCAACAGATAGAGCGCGCGCACCTCGCCGCGGATCTTCATCGCCGCCAGCTCGGTGGCCATCGCCGAGCCGCTGCGCCCGAGCACGATGAACGCGGTCAGCAGCGGCGCGAACTCGCGCAGCACCACCAGCTGCAGCATCTTGACGTTGAGCTCGACGCCGCTGCCGAGCAGCGAGCGCATCTGGGTCAGCAGCCCGATGCCCACCGCCAGCCCGGCCACGACGACCGGCAGCAGCGCCTGGATGGCGGTGAACAGGACCTGCTTGTGGAACACCAGCCGCACCGCCGGCCGCCGCAGCGCCCCGGCGTGGACGAACGCGTAGCCGGCGATCCCCGCGGCCTGTTGGAAAAACGCGCCGACCGAGCGGACCACCCGCGTGCCGGTGCGCTGCCTCTCCTTCATCCCGGCCGCGATCGTAGCCGGTCGCCCGGCGAATGCCAGCCGCGAGAAGCGGCCGCGGATGCGGCGGCCTGCGCGGGCCACTTGACCGGGGCCGCCGGACGGGGCTTCACTGGCGCGCAGATGGCCGGGTTTCACGTGACCGTCGGCGCGCGCGGTGGCGGCACCGCGCCCGCCCGGCACCGCCGCACCGCACGCCCGCGGCGCGGCCCGGCAGGCCCGGCCGCCGCCGCCCTCCCCCACCCCACCGCCAACCCACGGCCGTCGTGACCGGCTCCGGCAACGATCCCCGGCAACGCGATCCCGGGCGCCCCCGCCTGGCCCTCTATGGCGGCACCTTCGACCCGGTGCACCTCGGCCACATCGCCGTGGCCCGCGCCGCCGTGGAGGCGCTCGCGCTCGACCAGGTCCGCTTCCTGCCGTGCCGCGTCTCCCCCCACAAGCTCGGCCGCAGCACCGCACCGGCCCGCCACCGGCTCGCCATGCTCCGGCTGGCGACCCGCGCGCTGCCGTGGGCGGCCGTCGACCCGTTGGAACTCGACCGCCCGGGGCCCTCGTACTCGTGGCAGACCGCGCTGGCAACCCGCGCGCGCCACCCGCAGGCGCGCCTGTTCTGGCTGCTCGGCGGCGACCAGTGGGAGGAGCTGCCGGACTGGGCGCGCCCCGAGATCCTCGCCGCCACGCTCGAGTTCATCGTCGTAGCCCGCGGCGGCTCCGTCCAGCCCCGGCCCGGCTGGACCAGCCACGCCCTGCCGGCCGCCCACCCGGCCAGTGCCTCGGCGATCCGCGCCAGCGCCGCCACCGGCCTGCGCGACGACTGGCTCGACCCGGCGGTCGCGCGCTACCTCCGCCGGCACCGCCTCTACGGCGCGCCGCGCGCGGCAGGCGCCTGATCCGGCTTGCGCAACCCGCGCCCCGTGCGCTAGGATCCGCCAACCCCCATGGATTGACCCGAGGCACCATGAATCCCCGACCCATCCTCCGCCCCCTCGCCGCCGCGCTCGGCACCCTCGTGCTGCTGGCCGCACCCGCCCCGGCCCAACAGCAGGACACCGCCGGGCAGGATGCCGCCATCTCGCCGCCGCTCGGGGATGACAAGGCCTTCTCCAACCTGCCGGAGGAGAAGCGCAAGGAGTTCGTCCAGTTGATGAACGACGCCTCGAAGCTGTTCGCCGAAAAGCGCATCTTCGAAACCCTCGACGCGGTGGCAAAGGCCGCCAGGATCTTCCCCGACAGCGCCGCGCTCGAGAACATCCGCGGCTCGTGCTACGTGGAGTTCCGCGACTTCGACCGCGCCCGCCAGACCTTCGAGCGCGCGCTCGAGCTGGCACCCGACTCGCCCACCATCCTGTTCAACATCGCCGAGGTCGACTTCTGCGCCAAGCACTGGCAGCCGGCCCACGACGGGTTCACCGCCCTGCTGCCGAAGCTCAAGGGGGCCGACAGCGCGATGACCCACCTGGTCGAGTTCAAGATCCTGCTCTGCAAGCTGATGCTCGGGCAGGTCGACGAGGCCCGCGCAATGGTCGACAAGCACGGGTTCATGGACGACACGCCCTATCACTTCTTCGCCCAGTCGGCGATGGCGTTCCATCAGGACGACAAGGTGGCCGCCGAGGAGTGGCTCGGCCGCGCGGTCCGGATCTTCCGCAACCCCCAGATCCTCGCCCCGTGGCAGGACACGCTGATCGAGTTCGGCTACATCAAGAGCTTCTACGGCGGCGACCTCGACCAGCAGGGGTGAAACGCCCCCGCCCCGCGCACGCCGGGCACTGCCCCACGATCGGAATCGCGCCCGCCGCAGCCGGCCGCCGCGCGGGGCTCAGCCGCCCGCCGACCCGTCCCGCGGGCGCCGGAACTCCTCCCACTCCGGCTCGTTGGCGAAGATCCACCGGTAGTACTCGGTGCCCTGCAGCTGCGCGGCGGCGGCCTCGTCCACAACCACCGTGCAACACGGGTGGAGCTGCAGCGCGGTGGCGGAAATCATCGCGGTGATCGGCCCCTCGACGGCCTTGGCCACGATGTCCGCCTTCTCCGCGCCGGTCGCCAGCAGCACGCAGCGACGGGCGTCGATGATCGTGCCCACCCCCATCGTGATCGCCCGCATCGGCATCCGGCCCGGATCGTCGAACAGCGGCGCGTTCTGCGCCCGGGTCGTCGGCGTCAGCGCCTTGACCCGGGTGCGCGAACGCAGCGCCGACAGCGGCTCGTTGAACCCGAGGTGGCCGACGCGGCCGATCCCCAGCAGCTGCAGGTCGACGCCGCCACAGCGGGCGATCCGCTCCTCGTAGCGCCGGCACTCGGCCGCCAGGTCGGCGGCCATGCCGTCCGGCAGGTGGGTGTTGCGCAGGTCGATGTTCACCCGCGTGAACAGGTGGTGGTTCATGTAGTGCCGGTAGCTGTGGGGGTCGTCCCCGGGCAGCCCGACGTACTCGTCCAGGTTGAAGGTGCGGCAGAGGGAGAAATCAAGCCGCTCCCCGTGGTGCATCCGCACCAGCTGCGCATACACGGTCTCCATCGTCCGGCCGGTCGCCAGCCCGAGCACCAAGGCCGGGTTGGCCCGCAGATCGGCGGCGATGATCCGCGCGACGATGTCGGCGGCCTGCTCGGCAGTGGGCTGGATGATGACTTCCACGGGGGCGGACTTGGCCGGAAGCGCGCCGGATTGGCAAGGAAGAACCACTTGGTGTGGGACCGCCCGCGGTGCGCACCATCGCGGGGGCCTCCACCCGCGCTCACTCGCTGAAACCGGTGTCCGGCGCCGCCAGGTCCAGCTCCTTGATCCAGATGTTCCGGTAGCGGACGTCGTGCCCCTCGGCCTGCAGCTTCAGCCCCTGCGGGGTGTCGGTGATCCCCTTGCCGCCGTCGTTGCCGCCGTCCACCCCCGAGTCCGGCCCGCCCCAGACCTGGCTGATCGGCACGTTGTCGTGCACCTTGCGGCCGTTGAAGAACATGCTCACCAGCGGCTTCTCGACCAGCTTGCCGCCCTCGAACCGCGCCGCGCGGAACACGATGTCGAAGGCGTTCCACTTGCCCACGCCCTGATAGGCGTCGTAGGGCGACTCGGTCTCGTTGATCACCGCACCCATGCCGTGCTTCGTGCGGTCGCCGTCCAGCACCTGGATCTCGTAGCGGTTCTGCAGGTAGACGCCGCTGTTGCCGCCCTCGTTGGCGACCAAAAACTCGACGTGCAGCCGGAAGTCCCGATAGGCCTTCTTGGTGACGATGTCCGCCGCCCCATACTTGCCGCCCGCCGCCGCCGGGTCGTCCGCCGCGACGCAGGTGCCGCCGCCGGCCGGATCGTCCACCACCCGCCACTTGATCGGCAGCGAGGCGCTGCACCGCGGCCCCTGCCAGTAGGTCCACTTGGCGTCGAGCATCTCGCGCGTCCCGTCCAGGATCAGCTCGGCCCCCGCGATCGGCTTGGCGCCGACGCCCATGCCGGCATGCGCGCCGCCGGCCGCGGCCAGCGCAAGGGTGACGGCGAACAGCGCGGCGGATTGTCCAGTGGTCTTCATCGGGGTCTCGAGGCTTGTGGTTGAACCGGCCGGCCGCACACCGAACCGGGTTGCCCGGCGCTGCCTGCCACGCCTGATACGCGCGCTCGCCCGCCGCCTTTCCGCCGATCCCCCACGCCAGCCCCACCACCCGCTTGACCCGCGGCCGGAACGGTCCACGCTTCCGCCGGATGCCGAGCGGCCTGTCCAAGCTGGAGCAGCACGCGCGCGAGGCGCTTGCCCCGGCCGCCGGCGGTCGGCTCGCGCCGGGCGAGCGGCTGGCGCGCTACCGGCGCTTGCTGAAGACCGAGGAACACCGGCTCAAGCTGCACCACCGCGCCGGCGGCCCCGGCCTCGAGATCGCCCGCGGGCGCGCCCGCCTGCACGACCTGCTGCTCGCCTCGGTGCTGGAAACGACCGCCGCCGAGCGCGGGCTGGCCGCGCCCCCGATCGCGCTCGTCGCCACCGGCGGCTACGGCGCCGGCACCCTCAACCCGGCCTCCGAGGTCGAACTCCTGTTCCTCCTGCCCGTGCCGGGCAACCGCCTGACCCCCGCCCTGCGCGAACTCGTCCAAGCCGTCCTCTACCAGCTCTGGGACCTCGGCCTCAAGCTCAACCACGCCTCCCGCTCGATCCACGAGGCCAGCACCGCCGCACGCGCCTCCCACCGCGCCCGCACCGCCATGGCCGACGCCCGCTTCGTCGCCGGCGACCGCCCGCTGTTCGATTCCTTCGCCGCACGCTGCGCCGCCGCGCTCCCCCACAAGGCCGCCGCCGCCTTCCTCAAGCACTGCCGCGACGACCTCGCCGGCCGCCACCACCGCCACTCGGACACCGTCTTCCTCCAGGAACCCAACGTCCACGAGGGCTGCGGCGGGCTCCTCGACGCCCATACCCTGCGCTGGATCTGCCGCGCCAGCTTCGGCACCCCGGACCTCAAGGCCCTCGCCGAACAAAAACTGCTGGGACGCCCCGCCCTCCGCGAAACCCGCCTCGCCGAGGACTTCCTCCACCGCGTCCGCAACGAGCTCCACTACCACACCGGCGGCCCCACCGATATCCTCACGCTCCAGCTCCAGGGAGTCGTCGCCACCCGCTTCGGCTACCCCCAGCGCCCGATCCTGCGGCGCACCGAGGCGTTGATGCGCGACTACTACCGCCACACCCGCAACCTGTGCCAGCACACGCTGTCGGTCATCGAGGCCCTCGACCTCCAGCGCCACCAGCAGCCCCGCGGCCCCCTGCGCTCCCTCCTCGGCCTGCGCCGCCGCCAACCCCCGGCCTTCGACGGATTCCTCGCCTGCGACGGCCTCCTCCACCCCGCCGATCCCGGCATCTTCCGCGATGACCCGCAGCGCCTGCTCCGGCTGTTCCACCACTGCCAGCTCCGCGGCCTGCGCCCCAGCCCCCCGCTGCGCCGCCTGATCAAGGAACACTGGCACCTCATCGACCACACGTTCCGCCGCGCCAAGCCCAACCGCGAGACGTTCCGCGCCATCCTCGAACGCAAGGGCGAGGTCGCACGCACCCTCCGCCAAATGCACCGCGTCGGCGTGCTCGGCCGCTTCCTCCCCGAGTTCGGCGCCCTCGATTGCCTCGTCCAGCACGAGTTCTTCCACCGCTACACCGCCGACGAGCACACGCTCCGCTGCATCGAGGCGCTCGACGCCCTGCCCGACGCCGCCGCCGACCCGCGCCGCGCGCTCTACCGCCGGCTGCTCCACGAGGCCGAGGACCCATACGCCCTCTATCTGGCGCTGATCCTCCACGACACCGGCCGCGCGGAGAACGCCCGCGAGCACGTCGATGCCTCCTCCGCGCTCGCCGCCCGCGTCTGCAACCGGCTCCAGGTCCGCGGCCCGCGCCGCGCCCTGCTCACCTTCCTCATCGACCACCACCTGAGCTTCTGGCGCTTCGCCACCACCCGCAACATCGAGGACCCCGAGGTGGTCGCCGCGTTCGCCGACATCGTCCGCTCCCCGCAGCGCCTCGACCTGCTGCTGCTGTTCACCTTCGCCGACTCCAACGGCACCGCCCCCGACGCCTGGACCGGCTGGAAGGAAAGCCTCCTCCTCCAGCTCCACGCCAGCACCCGCCGCTTCCTCGAGCAGGGCGGCGAGGCATTCGCCGCCGCCCTCGCCGCCGACCGCGAGCAGCTCCGCCGCGAGGTCGCCCAGATCCTCAAGCCGGCGTGGGACGAGCGCGTCCACGACCACTTCGCGGCCATGCCCCCACGCTACTTCCGGTTCCGCGACGCCGCCCACGTCGCCGCCCACGTCCGCGCCGTCCAACAGCTCGTCGCGCGCGAGCGCTCCGCCCCAGGCGGCTTCCACGACGCCGTCCAGTGGCTCGACCACCCGGGCAAGCTCCACACCGAGCTGGCCGTCGTCACCCGCGACCGCCCGCTGCTGCTCGAACACATCTGCCGCGCGCTCGCCTCCGAGGAGGTCAACATCCTCTCCGCTGACTTCTTCACCCGCGGCGACGGCATCGTCGTCGACCTGTTCCGCGTCCACACCACCGCCTTCGCCCCGGTCGACGACCCCGGCGTCCGGCAGCGCGTCGTCGACACCTTCCACCACCTCCAACAGGCCGGCGACCCCGCCGCCGGCCCCCTGCGCCGCCGGCCGCCACCCCCCGGCCCGCGCCCGGGCGCCGCCACCGTCTTCCCCGCCCGCGCGCGCCTTACTAACAGCTCCCACCCGGCCTGCACCGTGGTCGAGGTCCAGGCGCTCGACCGGATCGGCCTGCTCCACGACGTCTTCCGGGCGGTCAACGCGCACGGCCTCTCGACCGCCCACGCCCGCATCTGCACCGAGAAGGGCGCGGCGATGGATACGCTCTACCTGACGACCGCCGACGGCCGCAAGGTCACCGATCCGCGGTTGTGCGACCAGTTGTGCCGCGAGCTCGAACAACTCGCCGCCGCCCCGGAGCCGGAGTGAACCGGCCCCCGCAACCGGCCCCCGCAACCGGCCCCCGCAACCGGCCCCCGCCGCCGCCCCGTCCGACCCGGGCGTTCGCCCCGCTTGCATTGCCCGCCGCACTCGTTCATCCTGCACCGGTAATCCTCGCCACCCCATGACCTCCCGCCTGCTCCCTGCATGGCTGTCGCTCCTCGCGCTGGCCTGCCTCCCGGCCCACGCCGACGTCCCGCCGATCAACCAGGGCACCCTCACCCTGGTCGACGAAGCGGGGTTCAACCAGCTCACCCTGTCCCTCGCCGTCTCCGGCTTCGGCTCGGACTCGGACACCTCGACGATCACCGGCAGCCTGCTCACCCGCCTCGACATCGACCCCGCCACCGGCCGCAGCCCGGAGTTCACCATCCTCGACGGCAACATCCAGGGAACCCCGGTTTCATTGCAGATCCGCGTGCTGTTCGTGACCATCGTCGACGTCTCCTCCACGACCATCGGCGGCACCGTCGCCACCATCACCCCGCCCGGCACCATCGACCCGCTCACCGGCCAGGGCGACGCCGCCCAGCACGAGGTGATCATCAACCAGGGAACCGTCAGCGGCACCGCCTCCGGCAACCCGATCAGCTTCGACTTCACCACCGACCCGGTCTCCGGCACCGGCAGCGGCACCGCCACCGTCACCATCACCCCGGCCGGCACCACCGCCACCCGCGGCCTCTTCAACGTCGCCGTCACCCTGCCCGTCAGCCTGTCCGAGCCGATTCCCAACGACTTCGGCCTCACCGCCACGATCTCCGCCACCGGCACGATCAAGGCCGCCGGCCAGGTCTCGGTCCCGCTCAGCGACTACCTCGCGTGGACCGAGGCCGAGGGCGTCCCCGGCGCCGACCCCGATGCCGACCCCGACGCCGACGGCATATCTAATGGAATGGTCTGGGCCCTCGGCCTCGGCTTCACCGGCGACCCCCGCCCCCACCTGCTCACCCCCAGCCCGTCCGCGCCCCGCAGGTTCACCTTCACCCTGCCGCCCGGCGGCTCCGCCGGCACCCTGTTCATCGAATCCTCCACCACCCTCGCCCCGGGGTCGTGGACGCTCGTCAGCCCCGCCAACCTAACCCCCCCGTCAACCCGCTCCCACCCGGCAGCTCCGGCATCGTCACGATCGGCCCGTCCCTCCTGCCCGCCCGCTTCCTCCGCCTGCGCGCCGAACCGTGACCGGCCACCCACCCGCCCCCCCCGCACTCCCCCGGCACCGCGGCAACCCGCCCCAGCGGCAGCCCGCCGGCCCATGATCGATCCCACCACCCCTTGGGTGAACCACCATGCAAACAACCCTGCCAACCCATACTGGCCCGGCCGCGGCCTTCCTTGCGGCCCTTGCCGCCACGTCACTCGCACCGGCCGACTACCTCCAGGCGCCCTACGGCCCCGGCGGCACGTGGCGGATCTATGAAACCCCGCGCGCCGGCGCCAGCTTCAAGGACGCCTTGGCCCAGGCGCAGGCGCTCGTCGACCCGGCGACCGGCACTGTGCCCGGCAACTTGGTCTCCGTCACCTCCGAGGGCAAGGGACTGTTCCTCTACCGCAGCGTCGGCAGGTGGCCCGGCGACTCGTGGTTCGGCCTGGCCGACCGCGAGGGCGTGGCCCCCGGCGCCTTCGAATCCCAGGGCGAGGCCAACAACCGCACCACCGGCTGGGCATGGACCAACAGCGACCTGTTCGACTACAACAACTGGAACGGCGGCGAGCCGAACGACTGGGACGGCCGCGAGGACGCCGGCCACTTCACCGGCGGCGCTCTGTGGAACGACAACAAGAGCGGCTACACCGAAAATGCCCCGGTCGTGCCGACGGTCAAGCCGGGGACATCGCTGGATGAATCCGGCTCGCCGCCCGGCTTCAACTGGATGGTCGAATACTGCACCGACTCGCCCACCCCGTTCCCCGGGATCCGCTTCGGCATGGTGTTCCCGCCCTGCGACGTGGTCGGCCCCGGGATGCCCGTCAACACCGCCGGCAACTGGTCGCTGCGCGAGGTCCGCGGCCTGACGATGGCCGGCAACGCCTTCGACGCCCTCGACAAGGCGGCCGCCGGCACCGGCACGCTCTTCGAGCAGCAGGTCCCCTACCTCGACGTCACCGACCCGGACACCAACGGCACCGGCGGCCCGATCCTCGCCACCACCCCCTTCCCCTACCTCAGCAACAACATCAACCCGGAGGTGGTCGGCGACGACCACATCCTCTCGATCGCCAAGACCCGCATCCGCGTCGCCACCGCCGACACCTACACCATCCAGGTCCGCGGCGACGACGGCTTCGCGCTGCGCATCAAGGGGCAGCCGTGGGTCAAGGTCAGCGGCGACGGCTACATCGACCCGCTGGATCCCACCGCGCTGCTGTTCGAGCGCGGCACCGGCGACGCCAACACCCGCGGCGTGATCGACCTGCCGGCCGGCGACCATGATGTCGAGTTCATCCACTGGGAGGGCGACGGCGGCGCCTACTACGAGGTCACCTCGGCCACCGGCGAGCGGCTGAATCCCGGCGATGCCCAGTGGCTCCCGTTCGGCAGCACCGATTCCCTGCCGGCGATCGACGCCACCAATGCGGTCTATCTGGAAGACTACGCCGGGGTGCACAACCAACGGCTGCGCAACACCGTCGGCGGCTACAACGTGCTGCCCGCAATGCGCTACAACGTCGACAACAACCCGGGCTCCTTCGGGATCAGGACCAACCTCCAGATCGATGAGACCGCCATGCCCGGCGGCTTCGCCGACGAGTACGTCACCAAGGTCACCGGCACGATCACCGTCGCCCCCAACGCCAACGGCAACGCCACCCCCGGCGAGCTGATCCCGGTCACCTTCCGGCTCAACTGCGACGACGGCGCCAGCCTGCGCGTCATCGGCCAGGACTTCCTCGCGGTCAACCCCGGGGGCGACTCGGGCCCCGGCCGCCTCCTGGTCGACAACGGCGGCGACATGACCCTGACCGCCGACTTCCCCACCGGCGACACCAACGCCCGCGGCCTGATCGAGCTGACCGAGGGGGCGTCCTATCAGTTCGTCGCCTGCATGTACGAATACGGCGGCGGCTCGAACTTCAACCTCTACTGGCAGCTCGGCGACCACGTGGCCGCCGACCTGCCCTCGCCCACCTCCCTCAGCACCAACCCCGGCCCGATCGCCATCACCGGCGTGCCCGATCCCGTCAACTACCCGGGCCAGGTCGGCGCCCTGGTCACGAACGTGCCGATCGTCAGCACCGCCGAACCCGGCGGGCCGCCCTATCTGCCCGCCACCCGCGCGATCATGGCCGACGCGGTCGCCCAACAGACCACCGTCTCCAGCGCCGTCGACTTCGCCCTGCTGCGCGGCGCCGACACCTCGGCCGACGGCCGCCCCGGCACCGCCGTCCCCGCCAGCACCAGGCCGATGCCGATCGGCGTCAACGAGGACAACTACCTCACCAAGATGATCGCCCGGATCGTCGTCGACGACCAGGACTCCACCCCCGGCGAGACGCTCACCGTCACCTTCGGCCTGTTCGCCGACGACGGCGCCGACCTCCACATCGTCGGCAAGGACTTCTCCGCCGTCTACGGCGACGGCCGCGCCACCCTCGAAACGATCGGCGCCGACACCTGGCTGGTCGCCGACTACTGGGCCGGCAACACCAACGCCCTCGGCGTCATCGAACTGGTCGAGGGCACCTACGACCTCGAAAGCCACTCCTACGAGGGCGGCGGCGGCTCCGGCCACGAAATCTGGTGGGCGCTCGGCGCCTGCACCGGCTTCGACCCGGCCGCCTTCCGCCCGCTCAGCCTCGACACCGGCTTCTATCTGCCCCCCAACACCGGCATCCCGCTGGTCGCGGGCATCGGCGTCCCGCCGATCAACCAAGGCACCCTCGCGCTGGTCAACGAGCCGGGGTTCAACCAGCTCACCCTGTCCCTCGCCGTCTCCGGCATCGGCTCGGACTCGGACACCTCGACGATCACCGGCAGCCTGCTCACCCGCCTCGACATCGACCCCGCCACCGGCCGCAGCCCGGAGTTCACCATCCTCGGCGGCAACCTCCAGGGAACCCCGGTTTCACTGCAGATCAAGGTGCTGTTCGTGACCGTCGTCGACGTCTCCTCCACGACCATCGGCGGCACCGTCGCCACCATCACCCCGCCCGGCACCATCGACCCGCTCACCGGCCAGGGCGACGCCGCCCAGCACGAGGTGACCATCAACCAGGGAACCGTCAGCGGCACCGCCTCCGGCAGCCCGATCAGCTTCGACTTCACCACCGACCCGGTCTCCGGCACCGGCAGCGGCACCGCCACCGTCACCATCACCCCGGCCGGCACCACCAGCACCCGCGGCCTCTTCAACGTCGCCGTCACCCTGCCCGTCAGCCTGTCCGAGCCGATCCCCAACGACCTCGGCCTCACCGCCACGATCTCCGCCACCGGCACGATCAAGGCCGCCGGCCAGGTCTCGGTCCCGCTCAGCGACTACCTCGCGTGGACCGAGGCCGAGGGAGTCCCCGGCGCCGACCCCGGCGCCGACCCCGACGCCGACGGCATATCTAATGGAATGGTCTGGGCCCTCGGCCTCGGCTTCACCGGCGACCCCCGCCCCCACCTGCTCACCCCCCGCCCGTCCGCGCCCCGCAGCTTCACCTTCACCCTGCCACCCTGCGGCTCCGCCGGCACCCTGTTCATCGAGTCCTCCACCACCCTCGCCCCGGGGTCATGGACGCTCGTCAGCCCCCCCGCCCTCTCGCCCCCCGTCAACCCGCTCCCACCCGGCAGCTTCGGCACCTTCACCATCAACCCGCCCGCCCTGCCCGCACGCTTCTTCCGCCTGCGCGCCGAACCCTAGCGCAAGGCGTGCTCATTGGCGGCCCGCGCCCCCGGCGCCGACCCCGAACTGTTGCAGCACCGCGGCAACCCGCCCGAGCGGCAGCCCGACGACGTTGGAAAAATCCCCCCGCACCTCGGCGACCACCATCTCGCCGTGCTCCTGCACCGCATACGCCCCCGCCTTGTCCAGCGGGTCCACCCGCGCCAGGTAGCGGCCGATCGCCGCCTCGTCCAACTCGCGGAACACCACCTCGGTCAACTCGTGGAAACAGACCGTCCGCCCCCGCCCGGTCACGCACACCCCGGTGCACACGGTGTGCGCCCGCCCGCTCAGCTGCCGCAACATCATCCGCGCCTCCCCAAGGTCCCGCGGCTTGCCCAGCGCCTCGCCGCCCACCCACACCAGCGTGTCCGCCCCCACCACCACCGCCAACGGCCGCACCGCCGCCACCACCGCCGCCTTCGCCGCCGCGTTGCGCTCGCACAACCCCGCCAACCCCAACCCCGCCGCATCACCCGCCTCCTCCGCCGCCACCACCACCACCTCGAAGCAATACCCCGCCCCTTCTAACAGTTCTCGCCGCCGCGGCGACGCCGACGCCAGCACCAGCTCCCGCCCGCTCATCCCCGCCAGTTGGCCCGCCGCCGGCGGCAGGGGGCAAGGACGAATGCGCTTCCGCCCCCAAGTGGCACGACCGTCCCGGTCGTGCCGCCCCCCCGCGAGCGCAGCGAGCCCGGTTGCCCCGCCTCGCGGCACACCCCGATTCCGAAAATGTTCGCTTGAACATTCTGCGCTCCCGTGCTTCCCTCCGGTCGCAGCCCATGCCCGACCCGCGGATCATCGAACTGCGCCACTACCTGCGGCGGAACTTCCCCGCCGCCCACCGCAACGCCGGCCTCGCGGCGCCGGCCAGCCCGCCCGCGCCCTGCCCCCGCAACCCGGCGCCCGCACCCTGCCCCCTCCCCGCCTTCCCCCGCGCCGCGATCAGCGAAATCGTCGCCGCCGGCCCGGCCTGCGGCACCTCGCTCGTCCTTGCCGCCCTGCTCGCCCGGCCGCTGCCCGCCGGCCTGCCGCTCGCCCTCATCGACGCCCGCGACTCCTTCGACCCCGATTCCTTCCCGGCCGCCGACTGCGCCCGCCTGTTGTGGCTCCGCTGCCACGCCACCGACCACGCGCTCGCCGCCGCCGACCTGCTCGTCCGCGATGGCAACCTGCCGCTCGTCCTGCTCGACCTCGCCGCCCTGCCCGCCCGCGAACTCCGCCGCATCCACCACGCCACATGGCACCGCCTGCGCCAACTCGCCGCCGACCGCGGCCCCACCCTGCTCGCCCTCACCCCGGCGCCCACCGTCCCCTGCGCCGCCCTCCGCCTCACCCTCGCCAGCCAACTGACCCTCGACCACCTCGACCTCCCCCGCACCGCCGCCCTCCTCCACCTCCACCCCCAACCCACCCTCCTCCGCCGCGCCTGGTGAGTGACGAGTGGCGAGTGACGAGTGAAAGAAAGTGCTTCGCGCGAAGCCCCTGCCTTTCCACTCCCCGCTCGTCCCTTCTTCGCCCTCCGGCCGTCGCGCTCCGCGCTATGGCCGGCAAGCCGGGCTACGAAGGGCAGGCCCTCGCCACTCGTCATTCGTCACTCGCCCCTTCTTCGCCCTCCGGCCGTCGCGCTCCGCGCTATGGCCGGCAGGCCGGGCTACGAAGGGCAGGCACTCGTCACTCGTCACTCGTCCCTCTCCCGCTCCGGGATTCGGGCCTCGCAGGTCAGGCGGATGCCGCCGCGCGGGGCGAACTCGCCGCGGACGACCAGTTCGGTGGGGTCGAGGGCTGCGGCGAGGTCGTCGAGGATGCGGTTGATGATCTCCTCGTTGAATCCGGGGAAGTTGCGGAACGAGGCGAGGTAGAACTTGAGCGACTTGGTTTCCACGCAGCGCTGGCGGGGCACGTAGCGGATCTCGAGCCGCGCGGCGTCCGGCTGCCCGGTCACCGGGCACAGCGAGGAGAACTCCGGCGCCTCGAGGGTTACCCAGTAGTGGCGCCCCGGCCGGCAGTTGGCGAAGGTCTCGAGCTGCGCCTCGTCCGGCGTCTGCGGCAGCCGCTCCTGCGACCGCCCCAACAGCGACAACCCGCTCGTGTCCGTGCTCATGCCCCCGCACCCTAGCCGCCCCCCGCCGCCATGTCCATGCCGCCCTTTCCTCAGCCGGGGCCAGGCTCACGGCTGCTTCGGCCAGCGCTCGCGCGGCAGGTCGGCGAACAGGTTGGTCTTCATGTCCCACTCGAGGTTGCGGTCGTTGGGCTCGGCGTTGAGGTAGTAGGTCGCCCGGAAGCCCACGATGTTCGGGGACAGCAGCGGATACATCCCGGCATGCATCTTGCCGTAGAGTGCGCGTTCGACCTTGCCCTCCTTCATCTCCGACCTCAGCCGCAGGATCAGCCGCGGCGCCCCGGGGACCGGGTTGTCCCGGGCCCGGTCGGATTCGCTCTCGGGCAGGAAGTTCGAAAACATCCACTGCCGGAGGTAGCCATCCTCCGGGGCCTCGTAGCTCCCGACCATCAGCGAACCGCCCGCGTGGCGCGACTGGCTGTCCGGTTGGATCCCGTCGCCCTCGTTGGAAAAGGTGACCCGCACCCACCCCTCGGGATTGAGCGACCGATCCCCGGGGTCCCTGAGCACCCCTTCCATCACCAGGTCGGCCACCTTGCCGGCGCCATGCGGGGCCACCCAGTCCCGCGCCAGCAGGTCGAACCCGAACGGCCCCATCTTGTTGCCGGGAAACTTGAATCGCAGGCTCGTGCCGCATGCCAGCGCATGCATCGGATGCGGGTTGCGGATCTTCCTCATCACCAGCTCCACCTCCACCGGCCACGGCTGCCAGCGGTTGCCGCTCTTGCCGGTGATCCAGAGTTGGTGGGCCTCGGCGGGATAACAGCCACTCATCTCGGCGCGCACCCCGGATTGATACCACAGCGTTTCTCCCTGCAGTTCCACGATTCCTTCCGAGTCGGTCCTGCCCGTGACGAACCGGTTCCTCATCGAGCCGCTTTCGCCATTCCGGGTGAACCAAGCATTGCACGCCGCGCCTACCGCCGGTTTTCCGTCTTCAGTCGTGACCTTGAGCAGGAATTTCTGCTCGGGATCGCCACATGCCGCAAGGCACAGGCAGCCGAGTGCCACGCAGAGCCGCGTGATTGTCCTTCTGTTCATTGGTATCATATTAGTGGTCCAAGCCCTTTTCGTTCACTGCGTTCTGATAGGCTTGCCAGACATAAGTGTAGGCCATTTCTCGAATGTCGCTGTGCAACCAACCGTTGCCTGTCGTCAAGGGCCTCTCGATCGGCCAAGTGTCTCTGCTTACCATCTGCTGCATGTCTTGTGGTATTATGACCGGCCCCTCTGCAAGCTCCATTTTGTCATCGAGCGGCAGCACGAGGTAGATCGGCTTGCCCTGCTCGTCCTTTTCTCCGCTATCCACCCCGCTGCCGCCCGCCCCTCCTGCGGGCAGGGTGCGCTCGGGGATCATCTGGGCGAGGATGCGGCGGAAGTTCTCCGGGTTCCTTGCGACCTGATGGCCGTTTGCGGGGTGGAAGAGGCCGGCGCAGCCGGGGGGGACGGTGACGCCGAAGACCGGGTCGCGTTTGAGGCGGGCGACGAATGCGTCGCTGTCCAGATACCCTGCGAACCAGTCGGGCGTTTGACGGGTGAGCCAAAGGTCATCGAAGTAGGACCAGTTCTCTCCGGTGAACTCGTCGATGTCCTCGATTCCGCCCGTCCACCGCCAGCCGCCGTGTTTGCTGGCAGGCGAGAGGCCTTGGAAGGAGCGGGTGGCGGTGGAGACAACCCAGGCGGAGATGCTGTGGTGTCTGGCAGAGGGTTCGATTCCGAGCATGCCCTTGAGCATCGCCTGCAGGACGAAGGCGTAGCTGCCGTAGGGTTGTTCTCCTACCCAGCCCGGGTCGGGTGGTTCGCTGGCGGGCAGTGCGGCGAGGGTTTCTTCGCCGGCAGAGAGCATGACGGTCAGTCGTGGGACCGCAGCGTGGACGAGGCCGCGCCAACTCAGGCTGCCGCGTGCGTCGCCGGCCTCGAAGAGCCGGTACCATTCGCTGGCCTTGATTTCCTCAGGGTAGGCCCGCCACGTTTGCGGCTCGCAGGGCAGGTCGTTGAGAATCGCGGTTTTCGGCAACAGGCTTTCGGTGGCCACCGCCGGGTTGAAGAGGAAGGCGTGCTCAAGTTGGGCGCCGTGGTTGGCAATCGCGTCGGCGGCCAGCAGGCACCCGAGGCTGTGGGCGGCGGCGTATTTCTTGCCGCCTTCCAAGCCGTTGATGAACATTGCGAGGGACTCGGCGGTGTTCAGCGCGTTGTCCACGTTTTCGTAATATTTCGGAGTGAGGTTCTGGGATGGGATCTGGGATTCATCCCCGTACCAGCTCACGCCGAGGAAGCGGGCGTGGTTGCCGCTCCAGAAGAAGCGCTTGAAGGCCTCGGAATGCCAGCCGCGGGCCCTCAGGCCGTTGACGTTGTAGCCGTGGAGGAACACCAGCCAGTCCTCGTTGCAGCAGGAGTCGGGGAAGTTCTCCGGTTCATTCATCCGGTCCTTGCCGCCGTCGGGGGGCGGGTAATCCCGTTCCTTGTCCGGTTCGATTTCCGTGGCGCCCAGGCGGAGGTTCTTGTGGCGGAAGAACTGTTCGACGCCGGTGGCGGCGACCGGCAGCGTGAGTTCGGCGGCGATTGCACGGGTGCTGCTCCTGAGGACCTGGAGCTTGAGTTTTACGCCATTTTTCGGGGTCGGCTGGCAGGCCTCGACGAGGATCAGGCCTTTGCCGTCCTTCAGGGCGGTGATCATTTGATTGGTCAAGGGGAAGCTGGAGCGCAGGCCGTGCGACTCGTTGGATGCGAGGTCGTTCGCCGTGGCCACGTCCTTGAGATAGGCGTCGCAGCGGCTCGCGAGCAGCTTCGGGCACTCGCTCACGCGGAAGGTCGGCTGGCCCCCGGTGGAGGGGCCGACCAACAGGTACTCGAATTTGTCGGGCGGAAGCAACCATATCAGCTTGTAGACCTGCAGCTCCAGGGCGAAGAAGTCCACCAGGTCGCGCACGCCGTCGACCCGCAGGTTCTTGCAGTCCGCGTCCTTGTCATCGGCCCCGCGGGGCACGTCGTCGCCTTCCTCGAAGCCTTGGTCATCGTCGTCATTGACCCACAGGCGCCACGGGTTGTCCGGGGTCACCTTGCCCTCATCCTCGCAGTCGATGATCCCGTCGCGGTTGCAGTCTGGGACCAGTTGGGCGAGGAGGTCTGGCGGGCCGAAGGAGACGGTGGTGGTGGCGGGGCGGTGGAAGGAGGAGTATTGGGCCCATGTGGGGTCGAGGTATCGGTCGGGGTTGGCGGGGTCCTTGCGGGCGTGGAGGTCGAAGATCGAGGTGTCGACGGGCTGCCAGCCGGCGAGGCCGCCGTCGCAGGTGACGGCCAAGACGCCGGTCGTGGAAGATTCGTCGACCTGTTCCGGTCCGTATGGGTTGCCGGGGGATTCCCAGTCGGGGGCGAGGCGCTCGTGGCGGTCGATCTTGAGGGTTTCGACCTGCTGGTGGTCGGCGGGGGCCGGCTGGGCGACCGGGTGGAACGGGTCGGCCGGGTTGAAGCGCAGCCAGCGCCACTTGAGGGCGGCGAGGCGGGTGTTGGAGCAGTAGGAGAAGACTTGGCCGCCGGCGGATGAATCGGAAACAACGCCCTCGACGCGGCTCTCGCCGTCCAGGAAGTTGGTGCGGACGGCCTTGGCGGCGGCGGCTTCGCCCAGCACCCCGCGGTCGTAGTCCGACCAACGGGTGGGGCCGTAGCGCAGTTCGTCGTGCGCCTGCCACGGCTGGTGCGGGAGGCAGGCGGCGCGCAGCTGGGCCGGGGTGTGCGGCCCGGTCAGGGTGACGGACTCCTGCTCGACGACGACCTCGGTGCCGCTGGCGACTTCTTCCGCGCCCTCGGTGATCCGCCACGGGGTGGTCGTGGTGGTGGTGACCACCTGCCGCGAGGCTGTTAGAACGCGGTCCGTGGTGGTTTCCTCCGCGCCGCGGCGGAGGGTGCGGCCCGGGGCGAGCGGTTTCTGGTTTGCGGGGTTGTCCTTCCACTCCGCGAAAGTCACACCCGTTATCTCTTCGGCCGCCTCGGCGAGCAGGTGGCCGCCGGCGTCCAGCCAGCTGGTGGTGACGGTGCGGCCGCCCTCGGCGAGCGTGTGGTCGGCGAGGGTGGGCGAGCCGGCGACCGAGTAGTCCTCCCTGCTTTCGCGGGTCAGGTAGAGGGTGTCGCCGGGCGGCGTGCCGGCGGGCAGGTCGAGCGGCCAGAAGCCGGTGCCGCTGTAGACGTACTGCGATTCGGTGGTCACGGCGAACTCCACCGCGTAGAGGTCCTTGTCCTCCTCCCTGATGGTGCCGTCGCCGGCGGTGCCGCTGGTCTGATAGAGCTGCGCGAGCGTGGTGCCGGGGCCGTAGAGGTCGGCGCAGGCGGCGTCCAGCTCGCCGGCTTCCAGGCGGGCGAGGAGTGCCGGGGGGATGTCGGCGCCCAACAGGTCGAGGATCGCCTGTTTCCAATGGGTCACCCAGTCGTCGGGGACGCCGTCGTGGTTGCGGTCGGCCGCGGGGGTGAGCCGCAGGATGGCGGTGCCGGCGTCGGCCTTGCAGGCGGTGGCGAGGATGTTGCCTTCGGGGTCGAAGCCCGCGGCGGCGAGGTTCGAGTAGCCGAGGTCGGCGAGGCGGACGCCGGCGGCGGCGCCGGCGGGCAGCACGCACAGGCGCCCAAGCGGCACGGTGCCGCGCGCGGTTTCGAGGCGGCGGCCGGTGAGGATCTCGCCGCGGTCGTTGATGCCGAGCGGCGGGTCGTCGGCCGACAGGGTGTGGGTGGCGAAGCTGGCGCTGGCCGGCTCGAAGCTCACCAGGCAGTCTTCCCACGCGCCGGCCTCGGTGCGCCGCGTGCCATGGAACAGGCAGTCGCCGGCCGGCGAGGTCCAACTGGCGGCGGCCGGGTCGATGGCGAGGCCCTCGGGCAGCATGTGCTCGTCGGTGGTCCACCATTCGCCCGATTCCGACCACGGGTCGGGCTCGCCGGCGACCAACAGCAGCCCGCAACCAGGATCGTCGACCAGGCCCCATGCCCGGCCGGCCTCGTCGACCGCGCACCAGTCGATCGGGTAGTCCCACGGGTCGGTTTGCGGCAGGACGGCGATGGCGGGCGTTGCCGCGGGCGGGGTGGGCGTGGTCAGCAGCAGCCGCCGGCCGGCCGGGCCGGGTGCGGAAACGGGCTCCAATAACTGGTGGCGGCCGCAGGCCGAGCCCTGGGAGCGCGGCCGGCAGTCGAGCCAGTTGCCGGCGGACTGGTCGAGCCACTGGAGCGGCTCGGGCCAGAGGCCGACGTCGGGCCCCACCGTGGCGCACATCCACCCGCCGGCGACCGGGTGCCGGGCCCAGCCGCACAAGCCGCCGCCCGCCGCGGCCGGCAGCACATGGAACGGCTCCATGCACCACTCCAACAGGTCTTCCCCGCCGGCCCCGCAGGGCGCGACGCCGAACGCCCCGGGCGCCGCCGGGTCGGGCGCCGCGGTGAACCAGCCCCAGTTGCCGCCGGCGTCATCGCCGGCGACCAGCAGCGAGCCGTCCCCGCCCGCCAGCAGCAGCGCGGGGTCCCCCACCCCGGCAATGACCAGTTCCTCGACCTGATAGCCCCCGCACGGCGGGGTGCCGACCTGGAACTCGCGCAGGTTGCTTACGCGGTCCTCGTCCGGGTCGCCGGCGGCGTCGGCGCCATCCAGCGGGTCGAGGCCCCAGCCGCTCTCCCAGCCGTCGGGCATCCCGTCGCCGTCGGTGTCCGGGTTGGCGGGGTCGGTGCCGGCGGCCAATTCGGCCAGGTCCCCGATCCCATCGAAGTCCCAGTCGCCGTGGCCGTCTGCGGCCCCGTCGCCGTCGCTGTCGGCGGCGGCCGGGTTCAGGCCGAGCTGTTGTTCCAGCAGGTTGGTGAGGCCGTCGCCGTCCGGGTCGGCGTGGCCGTCGGGGACGCCGTCCTTGTCGCTGTCGGCTTCCAGCGGGCTCAGGCCGGTGGCCATCGAGTGGGCCAGCTCGAAGCCGGTGCTCAGCCCGTCGCCGTCCGGGTCGCCCGACGCCCCGGTCGGCTCGAAGGTCGTGCGCAGGCGCACGAAGTAGCGGGCCGCCGGGCAGGCGAACGGGAACCGGTGCCCGGCCGGGTCGCCCTGGGCCAGGAAGTTGAAGTAGCGCCAGTCCAACAGGTCCGGGCTGCCCTCGACGAAGTAGCTGCAGCCCGCCTCCCCCTGCCAGCTCATCTCGACCGCCGTCCCGGCGGCGTCCCATGCCAGCTCGACCGGCGCGCCCGCCGGCTGTTGGGCCAACAGGAGGGCCGGCGCCAGCGCGGCGGCGGCGATCGCGGGCAGGGTTTTCATGATCAACCGACTGCCAGCCAAGCGGAGCGCCCGCGGGACTGTCAAGGAGACTGTCAAGGAGTTCCGGAAAGAACCCGGATTCGGGAATGGCAACCACGGATTGCAGGGATCCCACGGGTGCTGAGTGAATCGGCATGGATCCCGGATGAATCCGGCATCCAGCGGCGGCGGCGCCACCGACCGTTTCGGGCCCGGCGCGGCGGCGGGCGCCGGTTTGGTGGGGGGTTCCGGCCGGCCGGTTGCGGCACCCGTTCTTTCCGCTTTCCATGTCGCGGCGGCGGGCTAGCGTCGCGCGCATGACCCGCGCCCTCGCGGCCGCTGCCGCGCTCAACAGCCTGCTGCTCGTCCTGGCGGCCTCCGCCGCCGATCCGGGCACGTCCCACACCGTCAACGGCGAGGACATCTACCGCTCGGTGGTTCGCATCGAGGTTGCCAGCCAGGTTCCCGACTACACCACGCCGTGGAACTCGGGGCGCTTCATCGGCGGCATCGGCTCCGGGTTCATCATCGGCGAGAACCGCTTCCTCACCAACGCCCACGTCGTCTCCAACGCCCGCCGGCTGCTGATCACCATCCACGGTTCGCCGCGCAAGTACGCCGCCAGGGTCGAGCACATCGGCCACGACTGCGACCTCGCGCTGCTATCGGTCGAGGACTTCTCCGACTTCAAGGACTTCCCGGTGCTCGATTTCGGCGGCGTGCCCGAACTCGAGAGCCAGGTCCGCGTCATCGGCTACCCGATCGGCGGCGAGCGGCTGTCGGTGACCCGCGGCGTCGTCTCGCGGATCGACTTCCAACCCTACTCCCACTCGCGCGCCGATTCCCACCTGGTGGTGCAGATCGACGCCGCCATCAACCCCGGCAACTCCGGCGGCCCGGTGCTCCAGGACGGGCGCGTCGCCGGCGTCGCGTTCCAGGGGCTGCGCGCCGCCGACAACACCGGCTACATGATCCCCACCCCGGTCATCCGCCGCTTCCTCAAGGACATCGAGGACGGCCGCTACGACCAGTACGTCGACCTCGCCGTCGGCGACTTCCCGCTCTTCAACCCCGCGATGCGCCGCGCCCTCGGGCTGGCCGACGACAACCGCGGCGTGCTCGTCTCCAACGTCACCCCGCGCGGCCCCTGCGACGGCGTGCTCGAGCCCGGCGACGTCCTGTTGGAACTCGACGGCCACCCGATCGACTCCGCCGGCATGGTCGCCATCGACGGCGAGATGGTCAACATGCACGAGATCGTCGAGCGCAAGTTCGCCGGCGACAAGGTGACCCTCGGCTTCCTGCGCCGGCGCGAGCAGCACCACGCCGAGGTCACCCTCGGCCCGCTCCCGTGGTCGCGGATGTACGCCATCCAGTACGAGAAGGCCCCGCGCTACATCGTCTTCGCCGGCCTGGTCTTCCAGCCCCTCGACACCAACCTCTACGCGATCCAGAAGCTGTCCGACATCCACGTCCGCCGGATCTACGCCGACTACGTGCCCAAGGGCCTGTTCCAACAGCTCGAGGACGTCGTCGTGCTCACCCGCATCGAGAGCGACCCGCTGACCAGCCAGCTCGAGGGCTTCGAGGGCATGGTGCTGGAAAAGGTCAACTCGGTGCCGGTCACCAGCCTCGCCCACGCGCACCAGCTCCTCCACCCCGCCGAGCCCCCCGAGTTCTTCGTCCTCGAATGCCTCGGCGCCCCCCGCCCGATCGTCCTGCCCGCCGCCGGCATCGCCGACGCCAACCGCCGCGTCCAGGCCGCCGCCGGGATCGGCAAGCTCGCCAATCTCGAGGAGTAGTTTCAAGTTTCAAGTTTCAAGTTTCAAGCGCGAGCGGGGCGCCACGATCCCCAAGAACCGTTAGAACCGCCGGCCGCCAGGCCCTCCGATTTGCCATGAACCTCCACCTGTCCGTTCACCTGAGCGCCTTGCTTGTCGCTGCCGCCGCGGTGCATGCCGCCGGCGAGCCGGGCGCCGTTCCCGCCGACCCGACGCTGGCCGCCCGCTCGGTGGTCCGCATCCGCTCGACTTTCCAGTCGTGGAACCCGGGCCAGCCGTGGGAGCGCAATCCACCCAACCGGCGGGCCGCCCTCGGCGCGCTGGTCGCGCCCGCGAGGGTCCTGACCACCGCCGAGATGGTCGCCGACGCCACCTTCATCGAGTTCGAGTCCGCCGACGGCAACCGCACCGCCACCGCCGCGGTCGGCGCGGTCGACTACGAGGCCAACCTCGCCCTGTTGGACCTGGCAGATTCGGAGCGCGACGCCGGGTTCGCCGCCGGCATGCAGCCGCTGGAGTTGGCCGAGGACCCGCCGCTCGGCGCGGCCCTGGACATCGTGCAGGTGGAGGAAAACGGCACCACCCTGCTGACCCGCGGCACCCTGCGCAGCGTCGACGTCACCTCCACCTTCCTGCCCGAGCAGTTCTTCCTGACCTTCGAGCTCAAGGCCTCGATGCAGAGCGCCGCCAGCAGTTACACGCTGCCGGTCCTGCGCGACGGGCGCCTCGCCGGCCTGCTCACCAGCTACGACAGCAAGGACCAGCTCAGCGAGGTGATCGCCACCCCGATCGTGCGCCAGTTCCTCGCCGCCGCCGCCGAGGGCGAGTACGTCGGCTTCCCCTCGCTCGGGATTGCCACCACCCGCACCGACGACCCGTCGTTCCGCGCCTGGCTCAGGCTCCCGGACGACCGCGGCGGCATCTACATCAACAAGGTGCGCACCGGCAGCGCCGCCGAGCAGGCCGGCCTGGCCAAGGGCGACGTGATCACCGCGATCGACGACGCCGCGATCGACCGCCGCGGCTACTTCAACCACCCGCACTACGGCACCCTGTTCTGGAGCCACCTGATCCGCGGCGGCAAGCGCCACGGCGCCTCGGTCAAGCTCGACCTGTGGCGCGCCGGCGCCCCGGTCACCGTCACCGCCACCCTCGAGCGGCGCGACCGCGAGAAGGAACTGGTGCCGCTCCACCAGTTCGGCGCGCCCCCGCCCTATCTGGTCAAGGGCGGGCTGATCTTCCAGGAACTCAGCCGCCCGCTGCTCGAGGCGTTCGGCAAGAACTGGGAGTCGGCCGCCCCGCTCAACCTGTTGGACGTGATGCTCAACCCGGACGACCACGCCGAGGGGCGCAACCGGGTGGTGTTCCTCAGCGGGGTCATCGCCACCCCGGCCACCATCGGCTACGAGCGCCTGCGCAACCTGATCGTCACCAGCGTCAACGGCCAGCCGGTCCGCGACCTCCAGTCGCTGGTCGCCGCCTTCGAGCAGCCCACCGACAACCTTCACGCGATCAAGTTCGAGGAGGAGGAGTGCCCGGTCCACCTCGACGAGCTGGTCTCCAACGCCGTCGACGGGCAGCTCATCGAGCGCGGCATCCCGCGGCTGGCCCGCACCCGTTAGCCTGGGTCCGGGAATGAGAACCACGGATTACACGGGCTGCACGGATGTTGAATGAGCTGCGATGGATGGCGGGTTCATCCGGCAGGTGAACAGGCGAGGGAAACCAAGCCACTCCGGAACCCGCGGAATCCGTGGTTCGGCATTTTCCCTCGCAGGGTGAGGGCGGCCGTCAGCGGCTCAGGTCGTCCTGGAACAGCACCTTGAAGCCGGCGCGGTGGAGCACCGAGACGGCGAAGCCGTGGTCCTCGACGTGCATCGCCAGCAGCGGCTTGCCGCCGGGGCAGGGCATCATCGAGTAGGCGAAGTCGACGTTCGTCTCGGCCACCATCAGCTGCTCGAGGCAGGCGAGCAGGTCCTCCGCGCTCTGGCGCAGCTCGACGACCACCAGCTCGCAGGTGGTGTGCGCGATCCCCTTCTCGATGAACAGCTGCCCGGCCGCGTCCGGGTCGGTCACCACCAGCCGGGCCACGGTGGCGTCGCGCGAGTCCTGCAGGCTGAGCCCGATGACATCGATCCCGGCGCCGCGCAGCAGCCTGATCAGCGAGGCCATCGCGCCGACCCGGTTGGCCAGCAGGACCGAGAACTGCCGCACCGGCGGTGGGTTTCTGAGGGTGTTGGTTTCCATGGCCGGATCGTTCAGCCGCGCGGCCCGCGCAGCGCCAGGGTGAACGTCTCGCCGCTCGCGAGGTGCTCGACCACCAGCTGGCCGGGCCGCACCTCCCGCACCGCGTACTCGCCCTGCGCCGGCACCGTGAACCGGTCGCCCGCGTGCGCCTGATAGACCGTCCCACCCGCCTCGTCCTCGACCAGCGCCACCGGGTCGCCCGCGGTGGCCGCCAGCCCGGTCGTCCACACCCGCCGCTGCCCGCTGCGGCCGTCCTCCACCTCCACCAGCGAGACATCCACCGGCTCGCCGTCGCGGAGCTTGCCGCCCTTCAGCCGCCGCTCGATCCGCACCACCCGCAGCCGGGAGCCGGGGACGGCCTCGCCCTCCGCCAGCTCCACCACCCGCGGTTGCCCCGCCAGCAGCCGCAGCCGCGCCCGCCCCGGCGCGACGCCCTCGATCCGCACCGGCAGCACCTCCTCGCGGTAGCTGCGCATCGCCAGCCGCGGCGCCCTCGCCGGACCGGGAGCCGGGCCGCCCGCGGCAGGCCCGCCGGCCGGCTCCGGCACCATGCCCGCGCCGCCTGCCGACGAGTCCGCCGGGCCGCCCGCGGCGCCGTCAT
>JAXGLL010000003.1:0-654758 GCA_040769225.1 Akkermansiaceae bacterium
CCGTTGGTCATCGCCTCCAGCAGTTCCGCCCTGAGTGCGGCGAACTCGGGGAGGTTCAGGTCGATGAAGGCGCAGTTCGGCTTCCAGCCGCCGACGGTCTGGAACGCGAGGCAGCCGCCGCCGTAGGCGTCCCACGCCACGCCGGTGGCATCGGCGCCTGCGACCACCCCCTGGGTGTCGGTGTCGAAGGTCAGGCTGACCTGGGCTTGCACAATCGACGGAAGCAACATCGCCATGGCCAGCGTGGAACAGATGCGCGGCAACACCGCTCGTGGTGAAACGAGGCTCAAGGTAGTAGTCTTCATGAATTGGAATTGGGTTAGGGTTTCGATGGCTCAGGGGCAAAAGAGGATTGTAAGGGATTCGGGTTTCGAGCGATCATGGGCGAGGGAAGTGGGACAACGGCAGGGGGACGGGGCGGGATTCTCGGAATTCCTGTGAAACCCGCCTGTTCCGGGCGCCGGGCAGGCCGGCGAACCGGAGCCGAGGCGGGATGCGGGCGGGCAACGCCAGGGGATTCTCCTTTCCCATCGATCCGCACCATAGGAAATCCCTCCGCCGGGGGGAAAGCCCCAATCGCACAAATCCTGCCACCGGCCCTGTCCCTATCCGTCGATTTCCCTGCGCTGCTCCGCATGACGACCCGGACAGGCCAACGAGCCGTTCCAAGGCTGGCAGCAAGGCGGGAGTAGCCCCATGCCCTCCCGAGCAGCCGGGTTGGCGGCCGTCCTGTGCCGGCAGACCCCGGCCCAGCGAGATCCGAGCGGCTGGCACTCATGGATCGGTGCCCGAACAGGCGGCAAGGGGGGCAAGCCCCCTCCCCGCCGTGGAGGTGCCCGATAACGGTTGGCGCAGGTGGCCACCCGCTACATGCGAGTCGCCCCCTTCCGGTGTAACGGCGGATTTTCGGGCGAAATTTTCCAAGGGGTGGATCAATGGCTCCGCCTGCCGGTGGGCCTGCCCCCTGCCCCACCCGTGGCGTCCATCAACGGCCGGAAACGTCGATCGGCGGCGGCATGCCGACCCGGATCAGGCAGACCGCGGTCGCACGATCCCCGTTGTGATCGAGCCCGGCCGCCCGGCGTGCCACCGTGTCGGCCTGCGCCAGTTCACGCCAGTTGCGCGGCTCGGGGAGCCGGCCGATCCCGGCGCGGACCTTGGCCATGGCGTGGCGCGCCACGGTGTCCGCGTATTGCTCCGCCACCTCGGCCAGGTTGCGGCTCACGTCGATCGGTTCCCCGCCCGCCTGGCGCAGGGTGCGGAGTTCGGCGCGCTTGCGCCCAATCCTGCCGGGGGTCGGCCAGCCCTCCCGGTGCGACCGTACCCGGATCGCCCCGGGCGTGATGCCGAAGCGCTTGGCCACCTCGACGGCGGGCACCCCGGCGACGACGTGATCCCGGACTTCATCCCAATCCACTCGGAAGGCTACACCCATGCACAAATGTTACAGCATTCCAAAGGAAATGCCAGCATCGAGTGGTTCGCTGAGCGGAGGGCAGGATGCGTAACCACTTGTAACCGTTTTCGAGGGTGTTTTGCTGCATCTTCCTGCTTTTCCCTGCAATTGCAGAGGATCGCCCACAAGCTCAGAAAATGCCTGAAAACAAGGGGATTGGAGCGTTTTCAAGGTGGTAGACCCGGCAGGAATCGAACCTGCACCTGCGGCTTCGGAGGCCACCGTCCTATCCATTGGACTACGGGTCCGGGGGGCCCGTCGCGGGCGACGGGGTTGGGAAGGGATAGCCGACCGGGCCCGGTTTGGCAAGGGGAAGGTCGGAAGCGGTGTCGGCCCGGGTGGGCGTGGGTTACTTGGGGGCCGGGGGGGGGATCTGGATCGGCGGGGTGACGGCCTTGGTGGGTTCGGGCTTTTGGATTTCGACCAGTTCGAGGTCGAAGACGAGGACCGAGTTGGGGCCGATTTCGGGGCTGCGGCGTTGTTCGCCGTAGGCAAGGGCGGAGGGGATGTGGAGGCGCCACTTGGCGCCGACGGGCATGGTGGTGAGGGCCTCCTTGAAGCCCGGGACGACCTGGAGGGTCATGGCGACCGGCTTGCCCTTGGGCGAGGCGTCGAACTCGGTGCCGTCGATCAGGGTGCCGCGGTAGTTGACCATGAAGCGGGTGTTGTCCGGCTGGCCGTCGGTGGGCGCCTGGTAGCGTTGGTCGCCGCCTTTCTCGAGCACCTCGTATTGGAGGCCGGACGGGGTGGTGACGACGCCGTCGCGCTTGCCGTTTTCGGCGAGGTAGGCCTTGCCGGCCGCGAGGTTCTTGGCGCCCAGTTCCTGTTCGCGGGCCTGGAGCACGGTGCCGAGCGCGCGCATGGCGGCCTGGACGCGGGCCTCGTCGAGTTTCGGTTCCTCGCCGGCGAAGGCGGCGAAGAAGCCGTCGATGAACGCCTGCTTGTCGATGTCGGCGGCGGTCACGCCGTAGCGGGAGGTTTCGGCGGCGAAGCGGCGGCCGCTCTGGAAGCCGAAGCCGTATGAGGAATCGGACTTGACCACCGCCGGGTCGATGGGCTCGGCCGGGGCGGCCGGGGCGGCCGGGGCGGCGGGCGCGGTGGGCGCGGGGGTTTGTTGGGCGGACAGCGGGCAGAGGGCGGCGGCGCCGATGGCCAGGGCGCCGGACAGGATGTGTTGTTTCATGGGATCGGGGAGGGACCCTAGGGGTGGGGTGGGGGGCTGTCGAGCGTGGAGAGCGGCCGGGGCGGGGGGAGGGGAGGCGTGCCCGGGGGCGAGATTCCGGATTGCGTGGCCGGCTGGTAAGACTAGGGTGCCGCCGCGATGAGTTGCAGCCACGGGCCGAGGGCGGGGATGGATCCGGCGTTGCACCAGGCGCGCAAGCCGGAGTGGATCAAGGTGCGGCTGCCGAGCGACCCGGTGTTCTTTTCCACCCGCACGCTGGTGGCCGACCTGCGGCTGGTGACGGTGTGCGAGGAGGCGCAGTGCCCGAACCGGTGGGAGTGCTGGGGGCACGGCACGGCGACGTTCATGATCGCGGGCGAGAAGTGCACGCGGGCGTGCGGGTTCTGCGCGGTGAAGACGGCGCGGCCCGACCCGCTGGAGGAGGACGAGCCGGAGCGGGTGGCCGAGGCGGCGCGGCGGATGCGGCTCGGCCACGTGGTGATCACCTCGGTGGCGCGCGACGACCTGCCGGACGGCGGGGCGGGCCATTTCGCGCGCACGATCGAGGCGGTGCGCGCGCGCAACCCGCGGACGGTGGTCGAGGTGCTGGTGCCGGATTTCAACGACCGGGACGACGCGCTCAGGCGGGTGATCGACGCCCGCCCGGAGATCTTCAACCACAACCTCGAGACGGTGGCGCGGCTGACCCCGCTGGTGCGCTCGCGTGCGCGCTACCAGCGCAGCCTGAGCGTGCTGCGCAAGGCGGCGGAGATGGCCGGACCCGGGGTGGTGACCAAGAGCGGCCTGATGCTCGGGCTGGGCGAGCGCGACGACGAGGTGGCGCAGGCGTTCGACGACCTGCGGGCGCACGGGGTGGCGGTGCTGACGCTCGGCCAGTACCTGCGCCCGACGCCGCAGCACCTGCCGGTGGTCGAATACGTGTCGCCGCAGAAGTTCGAGGAACTCAGGCAGCTGGCGCTGGCCAAGGGGTTCCGGCACGTCGCCAGCGGGCCCTTGGTGCGCAGCTCGTACCACGCCGCCGACTTCCGGCCGCAGGCCGGTGCCGCGGACGCGGTGGACGCGTTCGGGGTGAAGACCGCGGGCTGAGCCCGGGGCGGGGCGCGGTCCGCCGGGGGGACGCGGCTCAGTGGGCCGGTTCCGGCTCGCGGGCGCAGGCCTCGAAGCGCATCAGGTCGGCGAGGAACGTGAGCGGCACCGAGCCGGTCTGGCCGTTGCGGTTCTTGGCGATGTTCAGCTCGGCCTTGCCGGCGGTGTCGTCCTGCGGCTCGTCGTCGGCGTCGGCGTAGTATTCGGGCCGATAGAGCAGGCCGATGAGGTCGGCGTCCTGCTCGATGGCGCCGGACTCGCGGAGGTCGGACATGCGGGGCACGCCGAGGTTCTTGCCGGTGCGGTTCTCGGGGCCGCGGTTGAGCTGGGCGACGACGATCATCGGGACGTTGAGTTCCTTGGCGATCCCCTTGACGCCCGCGGAGATCTCCGAGATCTCGCGCTCGCGGGAGTTGTCGGCCTGGCGGCTGTGGGAACGCATCAGCTGCAGGTAGTCGATCGCCACCAGGCCGATCCCGTCGTCGCGCTTGCGCCGGCGGGCCTTGGCGCGCACCTCGTCGATTGAGATCCCCGCCGTGTCATCGAGGAACAGCTTCGAGTCGGCCAGCTGCTCGGAGACCTGCATCATGCGCCGGACCTCGGTCGGGCTCGGCTTGCGGCCGTCGTGGAGCTTGGCGCCGGCGAAGCGGGCGCGGGAGAACAGCATCCGCTGCACCAGCTGGCGCGAGCTCATCTCGCAGGAGAACACCAGGCACGGCACGCCCTGGTCGAGGCACACGTGCTCGACGATGTTCATCATCAGCGAGGTCTTGCCCATCGACGGCCGGGCGGCGATCACGAACATCTCGCCGGGCTTGAGGCCGTTGGTCAGCCGGTCGAGGTCGGCGTAGCCGCTCGACAGGCCCTCGATGCCGCCGCCCCCGGCGAGCAGCCCCTCGATGATGTCGACCACCTCGCTGACCGTGTCGTGGATCGTCGGCATCGGCTTGGTGTCGGCCATGTTGCGGATCCCGAGCACCGAGCGCTCGACCCGGTCCAACAGCTCGCCGACCTCCTCCGGGCTGTCGCTGGCGAGGGCGATCGCCTCGTTGGAGGTGCGGATGATCGAGCGCAGGACGAACTTGTCCTTCACCAGCTGCAGGTGGCGCTCGAAGTAGCCGGCGTTGGGGGCGTAGGTGAAGATCTCGTAGACCGCCTGCGGGCCGCCGATCCGGTCCAGCAGCCCGCGGTCGGCGAGCCGCTGGACGAGCCCGACGAGCTCGACCTCGACGCCCTTGTGGTAGCACTCCAACAGGTGCCCGAACAGGGTGGCGTGGGCGGGCAGGTAGAAGTGGTCGGGCCCGAGCTGCTCCTCGACCGCCCGGCCGATGAACTCGGAGGGCTCGTTGAGCATCGAGCTCAGGATGCTCTTCTCGGCGCCCAGCGCGTGCGGCGGCGTGAACTCGGGGGCCGGCGGCGCCGGCGGGGCCTGCAACGAGGGGCCGGAGGGCGCAGCCGCCGGCAGGGTCAGTTCAACGGACATGGTGGAAGGGCAGGATCGGACGGTATGCGGGAGATGGTCAATGATGGCAAACTGTGAATTGCTGTCAACAAGTTGCGACACAAGTTGCGCCGCGCCCGACCGGCACAAGCCCCATCGTCCGTTACCCTGGGTCCGGGAATGAACACCACGGATTACACGGATTGCACGGATGTTGAATGAGCTGCGATGGATGGCGGATTCATCCGGCAGGTGAACAGGCGAGGGGAACCAAGCCACTCCGAAACCCGCGAAATCCGCGGTCCGGCATGTTCCTTTCCAAGGTTACGATTCTTGTCGCGGCCGCGACAAGGGTTGTAGGGGCGTATGGGCGCTGGGGGGCGGGGTGGGGGGAACGTGTGCTCGTGTTCCGTGTTCCGGCGGTCCGGTTGGGGGGGCGCGGTGCTGGGGAGCGAGGCGGGGGACAGGGGGGGGCGCTGGGTTTGGCGATGCAGTCGCAGGGCGCGGGCGGGGTCATTCGGCGTCGGTGTCGGCGAGGTGGCGGCACAGGAAGCTGGTGCGTTCGGCGAGCGACTCCATCTCGAGGACGCGCTGGCGGTCGTCGGGGAGCTGGAGGAAGTGCTGGGAGACGATGTCGGCGAGGATGGCGGGGTCGTCGGTGCGGCGCATCATGTCGGCGAGGGTGGAGCGGACGTCCGGGGGGAAGCCGCGGCTGGCCTGCTCGACGGCGTCGCGGAGGTGGACGGCGATCGCCTTGGCCTGCCGTGGGGCGGGCAGGACGGTGAGCAGCGGTTCGAGGCGGGCGCAGGGGTAGTCGCGGTCGGCAAGCCATTCGGCGAAGCGGATGCGGGCGACGCCGTGGAGGAGCAGGCGCGAGGTGCCGTCGTGCTGCTGGTGGGAGGCGCGGACCAGGCCGATGGTGCCGACCGGTGCGGTGCACGCGGCCGGGTCGGGCGTTTCCTCGCCGACGAGGCGGGCGACGGCGAACATGAAGTCGCGGGCCAGGGCGTCGTCGAGCATCCGGCGGTAGCGCGGTTCGAACACCAGCAGGGGCAGCCCGCCGTGGGGGAACAGGGTGCAATCCGGCAGCAGCATCACGCCGCAGGTGTCGGGCAGGTGGAGGGCGGACATCGGGAGAGGAGGGCGGGGAGGCGGGATGGCGGCCGGGCCGGGCGCGGGCCGCGGGTTCTAACCGCGGGTCATGATGCCCTTGCGCGACGGGTTGGCGGCGGCGTCGAGGAGCAGGCGCGCGGTGTCCGACCACGCGGCCTGGCGGGCCTGGGCGAGGGCGGCGGTCAAGGGGAGGCCGGAGCCGAACAGGAGCACGAACAGGCGCTTGATCTCGGCGCGGGCGTTGGGGTTGAGGCCGGCGCGGCGGAGGCCGACGGTGTTGAGGCCGGCGAGGGTGTTGTGGCCGTAGGCGAGGGTGAACGGTGGGACGTCCTGGCTGATGGCGGCGTTGCCTTGGACGATGGCGAGGGAGCCGACGTGGACGAACTGGTGGAACCCTGCGCCGCCGCCGAGGAAGGCGCGGTTGCCGACGTGGACGTGGCCGCCGAGGAGGACGTTGTTGGCGAGCGCGCAGTCGTCGCCGATCAGGCAGTCATGGGCGACGTGGGCGCCGGTCATGAGCAGGTTGCGGGCGCCGATGCGGGTGGTGCCGCCGGGCTGGGTGCTGCGGTGGATGGTGACGTAGTCGCGGATCGAGTTGTCGGGGCCGAGGGTGACGGCGGAGTCGGTGGCGGGATCGAACGAGATGTCCTGGGGATCGCCGCCGACGATCGAGCCCCAGCCGATGGTGGTGCGGGGGCCGATGGTGACGCGGCCGTGGAGCCAGGCGTGGCCGGCGATGCGGACGCCGGCGGCGAGATCGGCCGGGCCGTCGATCACGGTGAACGGGCCGACGTCGACGTCCGGGGCGAGGCGTGCGGCCTGGGAGACGAGGGCGCTGGGGTGGATGGGCATGGCTGGGGTCAGAGTTCGCCGGCCTCGCGGAACGAGAACCACGGCTGGCGGCCGGGGGCGGGTTGGCCGATGATCAGGTGGTCGATGAAGCGCACCTGCATCAGGGCGGCGGCGTCGCGCATGCGGCGGGTCAGTTCGCGGTCGGCCTGGCTGGGCGAGGGGTCGCCGGACGGGTGGTTGTGGACGAGCACGAAGCCGTAGGCGGCGCGGAGCAGGACCGGGCGGAGGATGTCGCGCGGGTGGGCGACGGTTTCGTTGACGGTGCCCTTGGAGACCTCGTGGCAGCCGGCGTGCTGCAGGCGGGTGTCCAACAGGATCACGCGGAGCGACTCGTGGGGCAGGTGGTTGAGCTCCGGGGCGAGGTGCTTGTGGATCGCCTCGGGCGAGTCGAGCACGGCGGACTGGAGGGCCTCGCGGGCGACGCGGGCGCCGAGTTCGAAGGCGGCGGCGAGCTGGCAGGCCTTGGCGAGGCCGACGCCGGGCAGTTCGGCGAGCTGGTCGACATCGAGGCGGCCGAGTGCGGCGAGCGAGCGGTGGCGGGTGAGCAGTTCGCGGCCGATGTCGATGGCCGAGCGGCCGGGCGCGCCGGTGCGCAGGAACAGGGCGAGCAGTTCGGCGTGGTCGAGCGCGGCGGCGCCGTGGGCCCGGAGCTTTTCCCGCGGGCGCTCGCGGTCGGGGAGGTCGTGGATCCGGGGCACGGGGAACAGTGAAAGCACAGATCGCGCGGGAATCACAGGCAAGATCGCGGGTCCGGGGGAAAAGGGGGGCGGGCGGGCGTGGTGCCCGCGGCGGTGCCTGTGAGATTGTGAGATTGTGCTTGCAAGGGGGGGCGCGGGGCCCGAGGTTCCCGCCACGGACCACGCCTTGGCAGAATCATGGCTTGGAGTGTCGCCAGGCGAGTTGCACACAATTCGGTGGTGATCTGAGACCCGGCGATCGGGAACAGTCCGCGATATGACCGGATAACGCGTGGTTCATTGCAGCGATGAAAATGTATGTGGGGAACCTCCCCTTCGAGACCAACGAACAGGAGCTTCGCACCTTGTTCGGCGAACACGGCCAAGTGACCGACGTGCAGATCCCGACCGACCGTGACACCGGCAGGCCGCGGGGATTCGCGTTCGTGACGATGGACTCCAAGACCTCGATGATCAACGCCATCAAGGCGCTGGACGGACAGGAATTCCAGGGTCGCAACCTGCGGGTCAACGAGGCGCGGCCGCCCGAGCAGCGCGGCGGTGGCGGCGGCGGCCGGCCCGGTGGCGGGCGCGGCGGCGACCGTGGCGACCGCGGCGGACGCCGCTGGTGATAGAGGCGGTGCGCCGACCCCGGCCGGGGTGGGCGTCGGGCGCCGGGTGATCCGCGCCGCGCCAGCCCCGGGCGGGTTGCGTGACCAAGCCATGGGTCGGCGCGCGCAGCGGGCCGACCCATGGGTGCGCCCACGTGCGCGGGGCGCACCGGCCGGGGACGAATTGCGCCCCGCGCCGGTGTCCGGGCGGGGAAACCGGGCGGCAGGCGCCGGGCCGGCCCGCGGTGGCTTGGGTTGGCCGGGTGGCGCCGCGGGCGGGGGGCGGCGGGCGCGCTGCCAACCCTGGAAACGGGAACAGGAACCGGGGATTACGAGGATTTCGAGGATGATCAAAGAGTTGCGAACAAGCTTCCGGTCATCCGTTGGGTGTGGACATCACGCTTGCCAACTCATTCTGAATCAACGCAATCCCCGCAATCCCCGGTTCACATTTCCGAATTCAGGCTAACAGCCCGTGGGCGGAGGCGGGCGGAGGCGGGTGGTGGATGCGAGCAGTTGGCCGAGCCAGGCGAGGAACGCGGGGTGGTCGTCGGGGTGGTATTGCCAGGCGTGGAATCCGAGGCGGCGGCCGGTGGCGACGTTGGCGGGCAGGTCGTCGACGTAGGCGGTGCGTGCGGGGGTGAGGCCGCAGCTGCTGATTGCGTGATGATAGATCGGCTCGTCGGGTTTCATGGCGCCGACCTGGTGGGAGAACACGGCGTTGGGGAAGAGGCGGAAGACGTCGTAGCTGGCGAGGAAGTGGCCGGCGTGGAGGTGGTTGGTGTTGGAGAACAGGATCAGGCGGTGGCCGGCGGCGGCGAGCTGCTCGACGGTGTGCCACATTGGCCTGATCGGCTCGAAGACATCGCACCATGCGGCGACGAACTCGTCGTGGGGGCCGTGGAACCCGAGGCGGCGGCTGGCGTCGGCGACGAACGCGCGTGGGTCGAGGCGGCCGGTTTCCAGTTCGCGGGCGCGGGTCATGAGGTCGGCGAAGCGGCGCGGGAGGTCGGCCGGGGGGTTGGGCAGCAGGCGGCGCAGCGAGCGGTCGAAATCGACCGTGAGGAGGACCCCGCCGATGTCGAACAGGAAGTCCATGGTCAGCAGTGGTCGAGGATGAAGCGGGCGGCGGTGGTGGCGCCGGCGCGGCGGCCGAGGCGGGCGAGGCGGTGCTTGGCGTGGTGCCAGCCGGCGGCGTCGTCGGCGAGCAGGTCGCGGACGGTGGTGGTGATGCGGGCCGGGGACTCGGCGAGCCAGCCGGCGCCGACCTGTTGGAGGAGCATCAGGTTGCCCTGTTCCTGGCCGGGGACGAGGTGGTGGACGATCATCGGGCAGTGGGCGGCGAGGGCTTCGTGGACGGTGGCGCCGCCGGCCTTGCCGACGACCAGGTGGTGGGAGCACATCAGCTCGGGGACGCGGCGGGTCCAGGCCTTGATCGAGACGCGCGGGCCGAACTGCTCCCTGAGGCGCCGGGCGCGGTGATAGAGGGGGCGGAAGTTGCGGCCGAGGACGATCGTCAGGCGGGTGCGGTCGCCGGCGGCGGCGAGCAGGGCGGCGCCGATCGGCTGGACGTGGGGGCGCCTTGCGGTGGGGAAGTAGAGGATGCGGAACGGGTCGGCGGGGTCGTCGGGCGGGACTGGGGCGAGGCGGGTGAACGCCGGGCTGACCGGGAAGCCGGTTTCGGCGACGCGGGCGGCGGGCAGGCCGGCGCCGACGAGGCGCTGGCGGGTGAGCGGGTCGGTGACGAGCCAGTGGTCGGCGGGGGCCCGGCGCCATGCGGCGTTGATCTCGATCGAGTCGGTGACGATGGTGAACACGGGCAGGCGAGGGGTGCCGGCGGCGAACAGGCGCTCGAGGAAGTAGGGGTAGAGCGGGTAGGTGCAGGCGACGGCGGCGAAGCGCCCGCCGGCGAGCAGATGGCCGAGGTGGCGTTCGGGCGCGCGCATCAGCGGGAAGCGGGCGCGGCGGAAGTCGATCCGGTCGGCGGAGCGGTAGGCGGCGAGCCACAGGCGCGGGGCGCGGGTGGTGACGAGGCGGTAGAGGCGGCACAGCAGGCGGGTGGCGGCGGGGGCGCCGAGCAGGCAGGGGTCGGCGACGCGCGCCGGGTGGCCGAGTTCGGCGAGGCTGGCGGCGAGGTTGCGGGCGGCGCTGTTGTGGCCTTCGCCGAAGGCGGCGGTGAGGATCAGGATGTGCTTGCTGGGCGGCGGCACGCTTTCGGTTTGTAATCTGCCGCGGGGGTTGCGTCGACCGGGATTTGTGGCTTTGGTTGGGGCGAGCGGCGGATGAAGAAGGAACAACCGGGTGAGCCCAGAATCCGGGTGATCGAGGAGGAGCGGAGCGTCTCCGAGGTGGTGCGGCTTGGGGAGCCCGGCGCGGTGGTGCGCCTCGGCGGCCCGCCGCGGCCGGTGGCGGCTGCGCCGCGGCGGCTCGAGGTCGTCGAGCAGCCGACGTATGAGGCGCGCAGCCAGGAGCCGGGGGTCGAGGAGATCCTCGACCCCGGCGACGGCGAGGGCGGGGTGCCGCTGGAGGAGCGGTGGGGCGGCGGGGCGAGGCGCCGGCCGGCGGTGCCGTGGGGGTGGTTCGTGGTGGCCGGCGTGCTGTTCGCCGGGCTGGTCGGCTGGTCGCTCCAGCAGCTGGCGCGCAACCGCGGGGCGGTGGCCGCGGCGGCGGCGCAGGTCGAGCAGGTCCAGCAGGACGAGCTCTACCGGACCGCCGAGGCCGAGCGGCTCTATCAGCGCCTGCGGTCGCGGGTCGAGGGCTACCTGGCGGCGGACACGGTGGAGGCGCTGGCCGGGCACGTGCGGCAGCCGGAGCGGGTGATGCCGCTGATGCGCGAGTGGCATGCGGGCCGGCCGCTGCGCGCGGCGCGGCTCGAGCGGCTGCTGGCGTTCCAGCCGCTGACGATCGAGCGGCGGCCGTTCTGGGTGGTGCGGGTGGAGGTGGCCGGCGGGCCGCCGCGCTCGCTGCTGGTCGAGCAGACCGAGGACGACGACGGGCTGGTCGACTGGGAGACCGACGTCTGCTACCAGCCGATGCCGTGGGAGGAGTTCATCAGCCGGCGCCCGGCGGGCGGGTTCGGGTTCCGGGTCCACGCGGTGGCGGACAGCTTCTACGCGCACGAGTTTGCCGACGAGCGGCAGTACCGGTGCTTCCGGCTGACGGTGCGGGGGTCTGACCAGCACCTGTTCGGCTACGTGCGGCGGGGCTCGCGGCAGGAGGCCGAGATGCTGCAGGCGACCGGGGGCGGGCCGCGGCCGGCGCCGATGCTGCTCGAGCTGATGTTCGTGCCGGACTCGGCCGCGCTGCGCTCGGTGATGGTGTTCGAGGTGGTCAGCCCGCGGTGGTGCATCGTCGAACCGGCGGGCGGATGAAGCCGGCGGGGTCCAGGGCGGGCGCGGCGGCCACACCCGGCTGGGCGCCGGCGTGCTTCCGGTGGACGCTGGCCGGCACCGGGGCGTGGTTCGGGCTGCTGTATGCGGTCGCGCTGTGGCGGCTGGCCGGCACCGCCGGGGAGATGGAGAACAAGTTCAGCAAGCTGGCGCTCGAGCGCTACCTCGGCTTCCTCGTCTGGCAGAACGTGCGCGTGCTCGGCGCCTACCTCCTGCTCGCGGCGGCGGCCGCGGTGGCCGTGTGGCCGGCGGTCGCGTGGTGGCTCGGCCGCAGCCGCCGCCCGGGGCGCCTCGCGGCGGCGTGGCGCGGGTTGCTGCTGGCGGCGCTGGCCCACGGCTACTTCACCCTGCGCCTGGTCGAGTCCCGGCCGTACTTCGTGAGCGCCGACTACTACGGGCACTGGTTCTATCGAGTGTTAGGGGCGCCTCCCGAGCCGCTGCGCGGGCTGCTGGCCGGGTTGCTGTTCGGGGTGTTGCCGTGGCTGGCGGGCGGGGCGGCGGCCGGGTGGTATGCGCTGCGTGGCTGGCGGGCGGGGCGGCTGGGGCGGGCCGTGGTGGTGGCGGCGGCGGCGGTGGTGGTGGCGGTGGCGGGCGGGGTGCGGTGGTTCGACGGGGGGCGGGCGGCGGCGGTGGGGGCGGTTGCGGATTCCGCGCCCAACATCCTGGTGCTGGCCTCGGACTCGCTGCGGGGGGACCGGCTCGGGTATGCGGGCTACCGGCCGGCGCGCGGCGACGGGGCGGCGGCGGCGGGGGTATCGCCGGCGATCGACGGCCTGGCGGGGCGCTCGGTGGTGTTCGAGAACTGTTTCACGCCGCTGGCCTCGACGATCGAGTCGACCACCTCGCTGATGGCCGCGGAGTATCCGCACACCCACGGGTTGCGGCAGATGTATCCGGGCCGGGAGGAGCTGGCGCGCACCGCCGGGCGGGTCGTGCCGCTGGCCGCGCGGCTGCGGGAGGCGGGCTACGACACGGCGGCGATCGGCGACTGGTGTGCGGCGGTGTACGAGGTGCTGCCGCTGGGGTTCGAGCACGTGGAGGTGTCGAGCTTCGACAACTTCCGCGTCTACATGACCCAGGCGGTGCTGCTGGAGCACAAGGTGGTGCCGCTCTACCTCGACAACCGGCTCGGCTACCGGCTGTTTCCGGAGATCCGCTCGTTTGCCGAGTTCGTGACCCCGCAGGTGGTGACCGAGCGGGTGGTGCGCCGGCTGGGCGAGCGGGCGCGCGACCGGCGGCCGTTCTTCTGGCACGTCTTCTACTCGTGCAACCACCTGCCGTATCGCTCGCCGGAGCCGTTCTGCACGATGTTCTCGGATCCCGGCTACGGCGGGGGCAACCGCGGCGGGGTGGCGTTCGACATCGACGAGTTCATCGGCGGCACCGACCTGGAGGAGAAGTGGCGGGCGCTGCCCGAGCCGGAGGTGCGGCAGGTGCGGGCGCTCTACGACGGCTGCACCCGGATGTTCGACGCCTGCGTCGGCGAGATCCTCGCCGCGCTGCGGCGGCACGGGCTCGACCGCCGGACGATCGTGGTGGTGACCTCCGACCACGGCGACGACCTCTACGAGCCGGGCGCGACGCTCGGCCACGGGCTCGGGTTCATCGGCGGCGACCAGGCGAACCACGTCCCGCTGGTGATGCACATCCCCGGAACCGAGGCGCGCCGCATCGGGCAGACGGTCAGGGTGATCGACATCGCGCCGACGCTGGCGGAGCTGGCGGGGGTCGGGCGGCCGCCGGAGTGGGAAGGGCGCAGCCTGGCCGGCTGGCTGCGCGGCGGGGAGGGGCCGGAGTCGCGCCCGGTCTACGCCGAGACCGGCTTCCCGTTCATCCAGTTCCGGGTGGCCGGGGTGGAGCGGCCGCCGCTGCCGCCGATGGACGAGATGACGTTCATCGACGAGTCGTTCAACCACCAGTTCGTGCTCCGGCCCGAGTTCGCGCAGCGGCTGGTCGCGGCCAAGGAGCGCTGCCTGCGCACCGCACGCTGGAAACTGGTGTGCACCCCGACCGCCACCGGCGGCCGCCACTTCCGGCTGTTCCACCTGCCGGACGACCCGCATTGCCAGCACGACCTCAGCGAGCGCCGGCCGGAGGTCTGCGGGCGGATGCGGGGGGCGCTCGAGGCGTGGATCGACGAGCACCGCGAGACGCCGCTGGCCGAGATTTTCCCGGGCGGAGAACCGGACGGCGGCGTGCCGGCCGCCGCCCGCGCGCCGGAACGGTGAGCGGCAGGGTTGCTACCAGGTGCTGGCGGAGGGGCGGCGGGGTTCGAGTTCCTCCTTGTAGATGTTGAACTCGATGCGGTGGAAGGCGTCGCGGCGGAGGCGGGCGTGGCCGAAGGCCTGGTTGAAGCCGAGGAGGTGGTCGGCGTCGATGCCGTCGAGGCGGAACACGAGGCAGCCGCCCTCCGGGAACCAGGCGCGGACGTCGCCGTTCATGAGCTTGGGGCGTTGATAGAGGTCCCAGTTGGAGCGGTCTTCCTGGTGGTGGAGGATGACGGTGCTCATGCGGCTGATGGGCAGGCGGACCTTGCCGTGGCGGGTTTCGATCGCGAGGCGTTCGTCCTCGATGCCGAGGACGCGGCCGGTGACGACGTCGGCGTTGCGCAGGCGGATGCGCTGGCTGCCGGCGGGGGGGTCCGGGGCGGCGGGGTCGGCTTCCGGGGTTTCGGCTTGGCGCGGGCGGCCGTCCCATGCCTCGACCAGGATGCGGGACACGCGCAGCGGGCGGGTGTCGTCGGTGTCCTCGGTGATGAAGACGATGCCGCCGCCGGTGACCGGGGTATCGGCGTCGGGGTCGCGCCACTCGCCGACCTGGGTGCCGTCGACGAACAGGAGGAAGTTGCCGTCGGCGCGGTCGGCGAGGAACTCGATGCGGACCTTTTCGCGTTCATCGAGCTGGGGGATGCCGGCGGTGCCGATGTTCATGCGCTGCATGGCGTTGCCGGCGCCGGAGTGCTTGGAGAGCGAGACGTAGCGGCGGTTGAAGTCCAGCAGGCAGGCGTTGTCCGGCATCAGGGCGTCGAGTTCGTCGGCGAACACGGCGAGCCGGAGGCGGAGGCTGCCGCGCCATGCGAGGTCGAAGGAGAGGGAGATGCGGTCGGGGAGGTGGAGGTCGCGGCCGGCGGAGCCGGGGCGGTTGGAGGTCATGGTGCCGGCCTCGAAGCGCCACGGCGGCTGCTCGTTGTCGGAGAGGACCCAGCCCTCGGCGTTGCGGGGTCCGGCGTAGATCGAGCGGGAGCGGTCGACGATGTGGAGCGAGTCGACCATGGTGCGGCGCAGTTCGAGGTGGCCGGCGAACCAGGTGTCGAGGGCGATCGTGTCGTCGGTCAGGGCGGCGAGTTGGCCGCGGAGGATGTTGCCGTTGCTGAGGGTGACGACCGCCTCGTGGCCGGCGGGCGGTTCCGGGGCGGCGGCGGTGCCGCGCAGTTCGAGCAGGGTGGCGAGGTGGATCGAGGCCGGGGCGGTGAGGCAGGGGGAGTCGAAGCGGGCGGTGGGGCCGTCGATGGCGGTCAGGGTGGCGGCGAGGCGGTCGCCGTTGGCGAAGTAGGCGGTTGGCGCGGCGGGCTCGTCCGCGGCGGCGGCGGTGGCGGCGGCGAGGAGGGTCAGCCAGGGGATGGCGCGGGCGGGGTTCATGGTCCTGCTGGGGCTGGCCGGTGGCTGGCGAGTGCGGCGACGGCGCGGCGGTCGACGGTCAGGGGGCCGAGGAGCGGGTGGGTGCAGGTGGCGGACTGGGCGTCGATGCGGCAGTCGGCGAGCTGGAGCGCCCCGTTGCCGGCGAGGGTGAGGGCGAGCGGGGCGTCGGGCTGGGCGGGTGGTGGCTGGGGCTGGCGCAGCCAGAGGCTGGCGGTCTGGTCGAGCGGGATGTGGAGTGGTTCGGCGGCGTGGGGGTGGCGGAAGACGATCACCGGGCGGCCGTCGAGGGGGGCGATGCGTTCGGCGGTGCCGGCGAAGCGTTCGCCCTGGCGGTCGCACACGGCGTCCTTGTCGGGCTCGTCGTCGGGGCGCTTGGGGCGGTTGGACGAGTCGCCGGCCCACTCGAGCACCTGGAGGCGGCCGATCGTGTTGTTCGAGTTGCCGCCGGAGGTGCTTTCGAGCACCAGGGCGCTGCCGGTGGGGGCGTTGCCGACGGGGTCGACGAAGCGGCCGACGAGGTCGCCGTTGAGCAGCAGGTGGAGCAGGGGCTCGCGCGGCTCGCGGTTGACCCGCAGCTCGACGTCGATGCCATCCGGGGAGACATCGTTGGGGCGGCGCGGGTCCTGGGCGAGCGAGCTGTAGGTGGCGCCGCGGCTGCTCTGGCGCTTGAGCTCGATGCCGGCGGCATTGATGGTCAGGAAGTAGCGGTCGACCGCGCCCTCGGCGTCGAGCTGGTCGGCGAAGTAGAAGCGCAGCCCGGGGTTGCCCTGCCACTGGTAGCGGAAGCGGATGATGAAGCGGGCGGGCAGGCCGGGGTCGAGCTGGCGGCTGATCTTGCCGGAGCCGGCCGAGGTGAGCGTCTGGGCGGTTTCGTCGGCGGTCCACGCGTCCGACTCCGACCAGCCGCGCAGGGCGTCGGTGGTGGCGAGGACGAGCGTGGGCTCGGTGACGTTGAAATGGAGCGCGGCAACGTGCTGGCGGGGGACCTCGAGGTTGCCGGCGAACCAGGTGGCGACGCGGACGAGCCGCTCGTCCATCGACTCGATCCGGCACGGGATCACGTCGCCGTTGACGAGGTGGAGCTGCTGGTCGGCGGGCTGCGGCGGCGCTTCGGGCGGGGCGAACGTGACCGCGCGGACGGCGGCCTGTTGGAGGACCAGCGGCGCGGCGGACAGCTCGCTGACGAGCGTCACCTGGCCGGCATCGACCGACGTCACCTGGCCGGTCAGCTGGTGGTCGCCGTCAAGCGTCACCCGGTCGGCGCCCAGCGGGCCGGGGCAGAGCACGGCGCACACCGCGGCCAGCCGGACGGCACCGGGCGGACGCGGGCGGCGCGCGCGCGGGGCGGCCGGGGGGGTGCTGTTAGAACGGGGTGTCCCAGTCATCGACGAAGCTGGTTGCGGTCTGGATTTCGAGGAGGCTGGCGAAGTCGAGCTGGATGGCGACTTCGCCGAGGTGGGGGGAGTTGAGGACGAGGCGGCCGGGGTCGGAGCGGAGCGGTTTGCCGGCGATGCGGCCGAGGGGGTGGAGGTGAGCGACCCACTGTTGGGGGACGGACTCGGGCACCGGGGCGAGGTGGTTGCGGGCGAAGTGGATTTCGGCGACGCGTGCGAGCGGGATGTGCATCGTGGCGTAGCTGCCCTCGACGGTGACCTTGGCGTCGGCGATGGCGAGGACGCGGCCGGAGAAGCGGTCGGTGCCGTTGGCGAGGAGCACGACGTCGCGGTCAGGGGTTTCCATGCTGCGGGCGGAGTCGGGCATGCCGTTCCAGTCGGTGACGAGCAGTTCGGAGATGCGGAACCGGCCGCCGTTGTCGGCGAGGAAGCCGATGCCGGCGCCCTTGCCGGCCCAGGGGTTTTGGGACTCGTCCCACTGCATGCGGAACTCGCCGTCGATGAACAGCAGGATCCGCTGTTGGAGGCGGTCGCTGCGGATCTCGATCTCGGCCTCGCCGGCGAGGGGCTGTTGGGACGAGTTGGGGGCGTTGTCCATGCGGGTGGTGAACGGCTTGCCCTGCTCGTCGAAGCCGCAGCGGTAGATCATCGAGTAGTGGGGGTTGATGGTGAGGACGTAGCAGTTGCCGAACTGCCAGGGCAGGGCGAGCGGGCCGTTGATGTGGCGGACGCGGGCGGCCTTGGCGTCCTGGCCCTCGGGCTGGGGTGGCGGCGCGGCGAAGTCGGCGTGGAAGGCGACCGAGAGGCCGACCTGGCCGGTGTCGCGCCAGGCGGCGTGGAAGCGGAGCACCGCGCTGTCGCCCATGGCTTGGTCGAGGACGAGCGGGTGGGCGGTTTGCACGCCGCCGGAGTACCAGGCGGCGCGGGAGAAGACCCAGGGTGGGGGCGGGGGAGTTTTTTCCGGGGCGCCGTCCTTGGACTCGAGGGCGGCGGTGGAGGGTTGGGGGTCGGCGGGCGGCTCGGCGATCCGCCAGCCGTCCGGGGTGAAGGGGCCGGAGTAGCGGACTGCCCCGCCGAACGGCTGCGGGGACAGGGTGTCGATGCGGTTGCGGGGGATGGTCAGGGGTCCGGCGTAGGGGGTGTCGATCACCAGCGCGTGCTCGTCGAGGCCGGTGATCGTGCATGGCAGGCGGTCGCCGCCGACGACGCGGACCGCGGCGGGGGCGTCGATGCCGCGTGCGGGGCGGCCGCCGCGCAGCACCACCTGGCGCACCTTGGCGGGGTCGAACGCCGGCTCGGTGGAGAGGTCGGGGCGTTGCCATGCGATGCGGCCGTCCTCGCCGAGGCCGGCGAAGTGGCCGTGGAGCTGGTCGCCGTTGGAGAAGCGCAGCAGGTCGTCGGCGGGTTCGTCGGCGGCGCTGGCGGCGCTGGCGGCGATGGCGGCGAGTGCGAAGGCGGGCAGGGTGGGGAGGGTCATTTCTCGTAGATTGGCAGGAAGCGGTAGTTGAGGGCGAGCGAGAGCAGGGCGGCGCTGGTGTTGAACGCCTCGCCCTTGTTGCCTGGCCACGAGCCGTCGGGGGCCTGGATGGTGGCGAGGTAGCGGATGTTGAGGGTGTTCCACTCGCGCCACGTTTCCTCGTCGGCCTGGAACAGGGCCTGGGACATGTAGTATTCGAAGTAGTAGGGGTAGAAGCGGTCGCGGTAGTTGAGGTGGTCGGCGAGGTAGGCGACGCTGGCGGTGAACGCCTTGCTGTCGCGTTCCTTGGCGAGGGCGAGGCAGAGCACGCCGATGGCGGTGAGGGTGGGCTTGCCGCCGGCGGCGGAGGTGTAGCCGAACGAGCCGTCGCTGCCGCGGCAGCGGACGAGGTAGGCGAGGCCCTTGGTGATTGCCTCGTCGGGCACCGGGATGCCGGCGTTGCGGGCGGCGAGCAGGGCGACGATCTGGCAGCCGCTGCAGGTGGTGTCGGCGTCGCGGCTGTCCGGGGTGTAGCGCCAGGCGCCGAAGCGGTTGAGCTTCTGAGCGGAGAGGATCAGGGCGACGGCCTGTTGGAGTGCGGGGGCGACCTTCGGGTTGTCGACCGAGCCGTAGCTTTCGGCCAGCGCGAGGGTGCAGAACCCGTGGTTGTACATGCTCGAGCCGATGTAGCCGTTGGTGTTGCTCTGGGCGGCGAGGATGAAGTCGAGGCCCTTGCGGATGTGGGTGGCGTAGGGGCCGTGGTTGGGGTCCTCGCCGTGGGCGAGGAAGGCGACGACGGCGAGGCCGACGACCGCGGGTTCGGAGCCCATGGAGTCCGTCCAGCACCCCTGTTCGTTCTGGCTGCCGGCGAGGTAGCGCAGGCCGCGCTCGTAGATCGTCTCGACCTGGCTGGGGATCGGGTCGGCGCGGCGGCGCGGCAGGTCCTGGGCGGCGGCGGCGGCGAGCAGCGGGGCGAGGGTGGCGGCGCGGAGCAGCGGGTGCATGGCGGCGGGCGGGGTCACTTGGCGAGTTCCTCGCTGCCGCGGTTGTAGGCGTCGAGGGCGTCGCGGAACTCGGCTGGGACGGCGCGGCCGGCGGTGCCGGAGGCCTTGGGGACGCGGCGTTCGCCGGCCTTGCCGGTGGTCTTGCCGCCGGTCTGCTGGTTGGCGGTGTCGGAGTCGCCGGTGAGGCCCTCGCCGCCCTGGTCGGCGGGCTGGTTGTTGCCGGCCTGGCGGTCGACGTCCGGGGTGCGGCCCATCATGCGCTCGAGCATGTCCATCATCGCGCCGTTGGGGGCGTCGCCGGAACCCTGCTTCTGGCGTTCCCGCGCGGCCTCGTAGATCTTTTCGATGACGTCGGTCTGGGCGGCGATCGTCTCGCCGCCGGTGTCCTGCTGCTCGAGCCGGTCGGTGGCGTCGTCCATCGCGTCGCCGACCTCTTCCAACAGCTTGATCACCTTGTCGACGGTCTGCTCGAGCACCAGTTGTTGGACGTCGGCGGCCAGCTCGTCCTGTTCGCCGGCGAGCCGCGTTGAGCCGTCGCGGTGCTTGGCGAGCGGGTCTTGCGGGGCGGGGGGTTCGGCGGCCGGGGCGGTGGGTTCGGCTGGGGCTGGGGTTTCGATGGCTGGTGCTGGGGTTTCGGCGGCGGGTGCGGGGGTTTCGGCGGCGGGTGCGGGGGTTTCGGTGGCGGGTGCGGGGGTTTCGGTGGCGGGTGGGGGTTGTTGGGCGTGGCAGGGGGTGAGGAGGAGCGCGAGGGCGAGGGCGGAGCAGGGGAGCAGGGTGTTTCCCGGGCGGGCCGGGGTGGGGTGCCCCGGCCACGGGAAGAGGGGGTGTGGGGTGGTGGTCATGGGGCGGGGGGGTTGGGGTTGTCGAGGGAGCGGCGGAACTGTTCGAGGGCGCGGGTGCGGCCGCGGAGGTCCTGTTCCTGTTGGACGAGGCGCATCACGCGGAGCATGAACTCGAAGTCCTCGTTTTCGGGGTCGGAGGCGCCGCCACCGCCGCCTCCGCCGGCGGCTTGGTTGTCGCCCTCGAGTTGCTTGGCCCACTCGCGGAGCTGGTCGGCCCAGTGTTTCGACTGGTCGACGGAGAGGAAGGTTTCGTTGCGCTGGAGGCGCTGGCGGAGGTCGTCGAGCGCGAGGTCGATCTTCGACTCGCGCATCGCGTCGAGGAGCTTGCGGTGTTCCTCCTTGGCGGTGCGGGCGAAGAAGTGGCCGAGGTCCTCCTGGATCCAACGGATGTCGGAGGCGGTCTGGGACTGTTGGCCGACGAGCGAGTCGGCGCGGCGCTGGTCCGCGGGGTCGAGTTCCTCGCGGGACAGGCCGAGGACGCGGTCGAAGGCCTCGATGAGGCTGGCGGCGATGCCGTCCTGTTCGCTGGCGGCCTTCTTGAGCCGGTTGACGAAGGTGCCGGCCTCGAACTGGCGGTTGGCCTCGTTGGCCTGGTCGATTGCCTGCTGCAGTTTCTCGACCGCGTCGCGCTGGCGTTCGACGGCGTCGCTCATGTCCTGGTCGGCCTGTTCCTCGGTGCTGCGGGGGTCGCCGGCCTCGCCGAGTTTCTGTTCGACCGAGGGCAGGTCGTGGCGGCCGAGTTCCTTCATCGCCTGGAGCGAGCCGGCCATTTTCTTGAGCGTGTCCTTGTCGATCTCGCCGTTGCGGGTGGCGTCCTTGAACAGCTCCTCGGTGGCGTCGGCGAGCTGGCGCATGCGTTCGGCGCTTTCCCGTTCGGCGTCCTGCTGGTTGCGGAGGCGTTCGCGGTTCAGCTCGTCCTGGAGTTGCTGGCCGTCGAGGCGGTCGAGGCGCTGGTTTTCGTCGAACTGGTCGAGTTCGCGGCGGGCGAGGTCCTCGAGTTCGCCGATGATGCGGTCGAACTGGCTCTTGAGCAGCTGGGCGTGTTCGTCGCGGGTGAGGATGAACAGGGTGATCGGCTCGGAGTAGGCGCGGCCGCGGCCGGGGAGGTAATCCTCGGCGAACGCGCGCAGGAGGAGTTTCTGGGGTTCGATGCCGAGCGCGCCGGGCGAGAAGGCGGCGGCCTCGCGGACGCGGCGGAGGGTTGGCGCGCCCTTGACCAGCTCGAGCTCGCCCTTGGCCGGGGTGGCGTCGGTCGGGCGGGTGAACTCTCCCTGCCAGGCGAGCCCGCAGCTCCGGACGCCGAAGTCGTCGTCGACCAGGGCTTCAAGGTCGACGGTTTCCTCGGCGAGCATGACGTGCTGGCGCTCGACGCCCTGGAGGTAGACGAGGGGGGCGGCGTCGGGCACTGGTTCGACGCGCACTTGGAAGCCGGAGTCGCCGGCGAGGCCGAGGGCGTCGGTCCACGCGAACGGGATCGTGCGGGGCGGGCCGGTCACGGTGATCGGCGGGGACTCGGCGAGCGGGCCGCGGGTGGTCATCGGCAGGGCGGCGGCCGGTTCGGGTGGGGCCGAGTGGCTGGCGGCGGCTGGGGGTTCCGGGGTGCCGTCGGGGCGGGCCGGCCCGAGGGTGGCGCGGGAGAGGTCCCGCGACGCCTCGAAGCGGAACGTCACGCGGCTGCCGTCGACCACGGTGAGCGCGCCGCCGCGCAGGTCGGTGATGCGGGGCTCGATCCCGAGGTACTCCGGGTGGTCGATGGTGGCGGTCAGGCGGTCGGCGGTCGGCCGCAGCGTCGGCTCGACGACCGTCTGGTGGCGGGCGTCGCCGATCTGGATGCGGACGGTTCCGGGGGCCTGCTGGCCGGGGAACTCGAAGCGGTAGCGGCCGTCGGCGAGGGTGGCGGTGACCGGCGGCTGGGTGGCGAAGCGTGCGAGGCCGTCGGCCGGTTGCCATTCGGAGTCGGGGGCGAGGGCGAGGGCGAGATCGAACGCCTCGCCGAAGGGGACGATCAGGCGTGCCGGCGGCGGGGTGAGCTTGGTGAACGTGTAGCGCGGGGTGTCCGAGAGCGGGAGCAGCCAGCGTTGGAGCGAGTTGAGGCCGGCGCGGGGCGCGAGCGTCAGGGCGGTGCCGGCGAGGAGCAGCAGGGCGAGCACGCCGAGCGACCACCGGCGGTGCATCGAGGGCGGGAGCGCCTGTTCGAACTGGCGGCGCTTCGCCTCGTCGGCGACGTGTTCCATTGCCGCGCTGCGCAGGCGCGGCGACAGCGACTCGGCGGATTCCACCTGGTCCTGCAGCTCGATGATCCCGAGCAGGCGGTCGCCGAGGCGGGGGTAGCGCCGGGCGATCAGGCGCGCAAGCTGCGTCTCGCGCCGGTGGCCGAACACCCAGCGGTGCAGCCAGTAGGGCGCGAACAGGACGAACAGCGAGGTGCCCGCCAGCAGGATCCCGAGCCGCACCGCCGGGGGCGTCGGCCACAGGCGGTCGAGTCCGAACACCAGCAGGAACGAGCACAGCAGGCCGAACGCGCCGGCCAGCACCGCCTCGGCCATCTTGATCCGCCACAGGCGGCGCCGGAAATGCTCAAGCTGTTCCCGCAGCGACTGCGGGATCGGCTCCTGGTGCGGTTTTGGTGCGGTGGGCATGCGGAGCGGGCGGCCGGCGGGCGACCGGCGCAACCTCCCAGAGGATACGATGGAATGCGAGCGGATTTCTTAGCCGGGAAGCGGCCCCGGCCGCCACGCTTGTCTGCGCGCCGCAGGCCGCCGCTGGGCCGGCCCGGGCAAGCGCCCCGGATGGCAGGGGGGCCGTTTTCCGCATGGTCCGGTTGGGGGCGGCCCGTTGGCACGGGTGGGGGGCCCGGGGGCGGAGGTCAGCGGAATCCCATCACCCGGTAGCAGCACCTGGCGGCGGTGGACCAGTCGTCGACTTCGAGTGGGGCGCCGTCGCCGACGAGTTTTTCTCCGACGAAGACCCAGTTGACCAGGTCTTCCGATTTCAGGACGCGGTAGTGCAGCTGCCCTTCGGTCGCCCAGCGCAGGCGGGATGGGTCGGTGCCTATGATGGTGGGCCTGATCGGGGCGGCCGGCAGGTGGGAAAGCAGGCGCAGGCGGAACACCTCGGTGTCCTGCGAGCTGGTCGAGCGGTCGAGGTAGGTGGTCGGGTCGCCGGGGTCGATCACGCAGATCATTGGCAGATAGACGGTGCCCAGCCCGGTCGCGTAGGGGTGCCACTCGTCCGATTCGTCCACCGGGCAGTACCAGCAGACATAACTGGAGTCGATCAGCTGCCTGACCGCGGGCGCCTCGCACACGACGGTCTTCATGGTGGTGCAGTGGATGCAGGTTCTGCGGCCGGCGAGGAGCAGGACCAGTTTGCCGGAGTTGCGGGCGGCCGCGGCCGCGTCGGCGCGGGTTCCCAGCCACGCGATCGGGTCGGCGCAGGCGGCGAGGTGGGTCAGGAGCAGGGCGCAGGCCAGCGCCCCGAGGTGCGGTTGGCGGCGTGTCATGGCGGTGCGGGAGGGCGGTGGTTCACCGGCCGGGCGCCTGGGCGGGGGCGGCCTGGCGGTGGTTGTAGCGCGCCGGGGCGGGCGTGCCAAACGCAAAGCGGGGCGGGCGGCATGGGTCACTGGTTGACGCGGCCCTTGGGGTCGAAGGCATCCGAGCGCGCGTGGCGGATGGCCGAGTCCAACAGGCATGTGCCCTCGGGCGTGCCGGAGAGCAGGTCCAGCCCGAAGGTCAGCAGGGCGCGGCCGGCGCCGATGCGCGCCTCGCCGGCGTAGAGGAACCAGGCGTCGAGCCCCTCCCCGACGACGATCATCTCCTCCGGGAGCATGCCCTCCAACGGCAGCTTCAGTCCCTGCTTGAGGATGCGGAATGCGAGGGGCGAGAGGAACCCATCGTGAGGGAAATCGCCGAGCGCGGGGTGGGTGGCGAACGCGGTGCCGACCTGGTTGCCCATCGCCCACCAGCCGAGAGCGACGTTCGGCTCGCCTTCGGTGCCGTTGATCAGGATCACGCGCTTGCCGGCGGCGAGGGCGGGGCCGACATCGGGGGCACCGAGCCGCGAGACCAGCAGGTCGGCCGGTTCCGCCGCGGGTGTTCCCGCGGCGACGAGGCCCGTGTAGAGCCGCTCCATTGCGGGCATCAGCTCCGGGGTGACGGCGATCCCGGTGCCGTCCTGCGGCTCGCGTTTCGGGAACACCCAGAAGTCCCATGCGTTGCTGATCGCGGCGGGGGCCGGCGGCGCGGGCCCTTCCGCGGGGCGGGCCCCGGCGGCGCCGGCGGCCTCCACCTCGAGGAGCGCATGCACGGGCTTGGCGACGGGGGGGATGGCGATCGTCGTTGCGGCCAGCCGGCGGGTGCTGCCGGGCTCGACGGTCCCGGCGGGGCGCTCGCCGTGTGCGAGCACCTCCGGTCCCGCGCGCAACGCCCAGCTGACCTGCGCGTCGGCCAGCGGCGCCTCGTCGAAGTGGGAGATCCAGATCTCCGCGTTCACCGCGTCGCCCGCGACCACGATCCGGGGCTGCGGCCCGGTCTGCAGCAGGAGCGCACTCGGGCCGTTGAAGCGGCGGAACGCCGCGGGGGTCGAGCCGTTGCGCTTGACCTCCCAGAACGGGTCGAACAAGCCCTGGGCGCTGTAGGTGTTCCCCTGTTGGACCACCACGTCGACGATCGTCCAGAAGTCATAGCCGTCGCACGCCGGGTCCAGCCGCGCCGCCTCGATCCCGCGCTTCTGGTAACAGGCCTGCAGGGCGTGGGCGGCGTCCTGGCACGCGTCGCCCCATCGCCGGTCGAGGCCCGCGGCCGCGAGCCGGGCGTCGCGCCCCGCCATGGTGACCGGCGGCATCCACGGCCCGGAAAACCGCTCCTCGATGCGCGGATCCTGCTTGACGGACAGGTTCAGGTACTCGTGCGCCACGAACGGCGCGTCGCAGGCGACGCTCCCCGGCTCCCAGACGTTGATCGGGCCGTTGCGGAAGTCGGAGTTTTCGGCGGTGTTGAACTCCCCGTCCTGGTGGAGCACCAGGCGGCCGGGGTCGAGGCGTTTGGCAAGCTGATAGATCGCGCGGTCGAGCGGCCTGCCGAGCAGCCCCTCGTTTCCGGTGCAGAAGGTGGTGAACGAGACGTGGCGGCGGTAGTGGCGGTGGAGCTCGGTGAGGTCGCGCACCGGGTCGAAGGTGAACGCCTCGGTCGGGTAGTCGCCGTAGTAGGGGAGCTCGGGCTGGAGCATGATGCCGGCCTCGTCGGCGGCCTCGAAGTATTCCGGCAGCTCGCAGTGGGTGTGCAGCCGGGCGTAGTTGAACCCGGCGGCGCGCGCGATCCGGAGGTGCCTGAGGTGCTCGTCGCGGGAGGCGGGGGAGACGATCGTCAGCGGATAGACGGAATCGTCGCCGAAGCCGCGCACGAGGAACGGGCGGTCGTTGAGGAAGAAGCGCTCGCCCCGGGCCTCGATCTTGCGCACGCCGAACCGCTCGGTCCACCCGTGCAGCGGCGTGTCGCCGTCGCACAGGGTGAGTTCCGCCAGATAGAGGTGCGGCTGTTCCGGGGACCACGGCAGGAACGGCGCGAGCGGCACCGGCACGACCACTTCGGCCTCGCATTGTCCCGCGGCGAAGGCCACCGGCGCCGCGGCCTGCGCCGCCGCGCCCGCGTCCCCGACCGGGGTGATCCTGACGCGCAGCGACGGGTTGCCCGGGCGGGCGGTCCCGGGCGGGCAGGCCACGGTGGCGTGGACTTCGGCCGCGCGCCGGTCGAAGTCGCCGCGCACCCAGGCGTCGTCGATCCGCAGGTCGGGGGTGGCCTCGAGCTCGATGTCGCGGTAGATGCCGCCGAACTGGTGGGAGCTGGCCATTTGTCCCTTGCGGCTCGGGATCTTGTTGTTAACCGCCGCGACGACGACCGCGGGGCTGCCGGCCTGCACGAGGTCGGTGATGTCGTACTTGTAGCTGCCGCAGTAGCTGTCGACCCAGGCCACGGGCGTTTGGTTGACCCAGAACCAGCCCTGGGAGCGCACGCCGCCGACCTTGAGCCAGACCCGCTTGCCGTGCCAGGCGGGGGGGATGGCGACGGTTTTGCGGTACCAGGCCTCGCCCATGTAGACGTGGCGCAGGTCCCTTGGCCCGTGGTCCCACTTGCAGTCCCAGGTGACGCTAGGGCCGGGCTCGCCGACCCCCTGCGCCTCCCAGCAGCCGGGGACGAGGATCGTGCGGGCGCCGGGCCAGGGCTTGGCGTAGAACGCCTGCCAGCCGGGGTGGCGCAGCGGGGCGGTCCCCTGGGTGACGAACTCCCATTCGCCGCGCAGCGAAACCACCTCCTGCAACGGCGAACGCACCACCGGGTTGAGCACCGCCGGCAGCGCCTTGCGGTAGCCCCAGGTGTCCACTCCGGACAGCGGCTCACCCTCGGCGGCGGCCCAGGCCGCGGTTCCGAGGGCTGCGGCCAGCACGGCGGTGTTGATCGTGTTCATCCTCATCGTGTTTCCCCTTGCCTCGGGCAATGAACAGGGAATGACTGTTGGGTGCAAGACCCCGCTGCGATCAGGCACGCGGAACGGCACCCGGAACGCCTTGCATTCCATTGGACGGCTCCTAGAATCGCGCCCCAATGCGGCCGGTGAACCACCATGCCGACATGGCTGGTGCCGGTGGCACCCCGCCGCACCGGGCCAATTCATGAGCAGACCCGGGTTCTTCCTGTGTTACTTCGAGACCACCCGGCGCTGCGACCAGGGGTGTCCCAACTGCATGACCGAGGCGGCGGTGCCACCGGGCCGGCCGGAGCTCTCGACCGACGAGGCGATGCGCCTGGTGCTCGACGAGCTGCGGGCGGTGTGCCCCAAGGGCGCGGTCTCGTTCTCCGGCGGCGAGATTCTGCAGCGCCCCGACCACCTCGAGCTGATCGCGCACAACGCCCGCAACGGCCTCTACTCGTTCGTCAACACCGGCGGCAGCCGCCTCGATGCGGCCAAGCTCGTGCAACTCAAGCGCGCGGCCGGCGGCCGCCTGACGATGGGGTTCTCGCTGGACTCGGTGGACGACGCCACCGAGCGGAAATGCCGGCCCGGCGGCGGCCAGCAGAAGCTTGAGCGCCTGCTCGGGCTGTGCGCCGGGCACGACGTCCCCTGTTTCGTGCTGGTCACCATCTCGCGGCAGAACCTCGGGCCGCTCAAGGCCACCATGGACTGGCTCCGCGCGCGCGACATCGCGGTGATCCGCTCGCCGTTCGTGCCGCGCGGCGCGGCGGCCGGCTGCCGGCACCTGTGCTTCGACCGCGACGACATGGAGCAGCGGATCCACCCGGTGCTGCGCGACAACCCGCTGGACTACGTCAGCCACACGCCGTTCTTCGCCGCGCCGGACGTGGCGCGCCTGGCGCTGGGCGGCTTCGGGCTCACCCTCGGCAACCTCGGCTGCCAGGCGGGCCGCACCTTCATCGGCATCAACGCGGAGGGCGACGTGGCCCCGTGCGTGCACCTGCTGGACACCCCGGTGTGCTGCGGCAACGTGCGCGACCGGCCGCTGTCCGGGATCCTCGCCGACTCCCCGATCATGCGCGCGCTGCGCCGCGAGCGCCCCGCCAAGGGCAAGTGCGGGCGCTGCCGCTACGGCGATTCCTGCCGCGGCTGCCGCGCGCTGGCCTATCACCACACCGGCGACTACCTCGCCGAGGACCCGACGTGCTTCTTCGAGCCGCAGACGCCCGCCACCCGCAGCCCGCACGAGGACGTGCAGACGGCCAACACGCGGGTGTTCCTCAACCACCTCGTCAGGCACCGCCCGTGGAGCGAGATCTTCGGCGCCCACGGCCGGGTGGGCGTCTCCCTGCTCAACCTCAAGGCCGGGCTCACCACCCTGCTGCAGGGCCGCGCGCGATGAAGATCCTGCTGGTCAAGCCGCGGTGGTTCGTCAAGGACGGCGTCTATCGCTTCCTGACCCACATCACCTTCCAGCCGCTGCACCTCGGGATCCTGGCCGCGTTGTCGGACGGGCACGAGGTGCGGCTGGTCGACCACGACCGGGACGAGATCCCGGAGGACGAGCACTTCGACCTCGTCGGCCTGACCGCGACCACGTTCTCCTCGCAGCGGGCGTTCGAGATCGCGGACCGGTTCCGGGACCGCGGCGTCAAGGTGGTCATCGGCGGCGTCCACGCCTGCCTGATGCAGGACGAGTGCCTGCAACACGCCGACGCGATCGTCGTCGGCGAGGCCGAGTATGCGTGGCCGCGGCTGTTGGAGGACGCGGCGGCCGGCAGGCTCGAGCGGGTCTACCGGCAGGACCGGCCGACCGACATGGACGACGTGCCGGTGCCGCGGCGCGACCTGATGCGGCAGGACCCGGTGGTGGGGATGATCCAGGCCACCCGCGGCTGCAACCACGCGTGCAAGTTCTGCTACCTGCCGAGCGTGCCGTGGCACCGGCACCGCCGCCGGTCGCCGGACAAGGTCTACGAGGAGCTGAAGGGGATGCCGCAGAAGGTCATCTTCTTCGTCGACGACAACCTGTTCGTGGACGAGGACTACGCGATCGAGCTGTGCGACCGGATCGCGCCGCTCGGCAAGGCGTGGTCGGTGCAGGCGCCCACCACGATCGCGAACAACCCGAAGCTGCTGGCGGCGATGCAGCGGAGCGGCTGCTTCTTCGTGCAGGTGGGCTTCCAGACCGTGCACCCGGGCTCGCTGCAGCGGGCGGGCGTGGTGCAGAACCGGATCGCGAACTACCGGGAGATCGTGCGGCGGTTTCACGCCCACGGCATGCTGGTGCAGGGGTTCTTCATCTTCGGCTTCGACAACGAGGACACGCGCATCTTCAAGGCCACCGAGGACTTCATCAAGCGGATGGGGATCGAGGACGCGCTGATGTACATCCTGACCCCCTATCCGGGCACGCCGATCTACGAGCAGCTGCGCCGCGAGGGGCGGCTGCTGGAGCACCAGCGGGACCGCTACGGCTGGGCCAACGCGGTGTTCCAGCCGGCGGGGATGACGGCGCGGGAGCTGGAGCAGGGCGTCCAGCAGACCTACGAGAACCTGTTCACGTTCTTCAAGCGGCGGGCGCCGCTCCAGATCATCAGGTGGCTGCCGTTCTTCGCCAGGCACCCGCGGGTGCTCCGGATCGCCTGGCAGGCGCTGCACCGCAGGGTGCGGATCGTCGACCGCTAGCGCGGATTCCGCCGCGCGGGCGTTGATTTTCGCTAGCTGCGCGCTTGTCGGCGCGTAGACGACAGCGGGGCGGTCCCGGGCCGGGCGCACGGCGTCCGGCGGCGGCCGGCCCACCCGACAACCAGACACCGATCATGAACAACGCGACCCAACCCACGACCCGGCGTGAATTCCTCGGCCGCACGGCGCTGGCGACGGCGGCCTTCCAGGTGGTGCCCTCGCGGGTGCTTGGGCTCGACGGCGGCGCCTCGGCGAACGAGCGGCTGAACCTGGCGGCGGTCGGGGTGGCCGGCCAGGGCCGCGGCGACCTCGAGAACCTGGTGCAGGGAGACCAGGTGAACGTGGTGGCGCTGTGCGACGTCGACTGGAGCCACGCGGCCGACACGTTCCGGCGCTGGCCGCAGGCGAAGCAGTACAAGGACTACCGGGAGATGCTGGACAAGGAACCGTCGATCGACGCGGTGGTGGTGGCCACCCCGGACCACGTCCACGCGTTCGCCTCGATCGCGGCGTTGCAGCGCGGCAAGCACGTCTACTGCGAGAAGCCGCTGACCCACTCGGTGTGGGAGGCGCGGCAGGTGGCGGCGTTGGCGCGGCGGCAGCGCGTGGCCACCCAGATGGGCAACCAGGGCGCGGCCTCGGTCGAGACCCGGCGGCTGTGCGAGTTCGTGTGGGCGGGCGCGATCGGCAAGGTGCGGGAGGCGCACGTGTGGACCGACCGGCCGTCGCGCGGGCTGTTCGAGGAATACTGGCCGCAGGGAGTGGAGCGCCCGCAGGACGAGCCCGCGGTGCCGGAGACGATGGCGTGGGACCTGTGGATCGGGCCGGCGCCGTGGCGGCCGTGGCACCCCGCCTATGCCCCGTTCCGGTGGCGCGGATGGTGGGACTTCGGGACCGGCGCGCTGGGGGACATCGGCTGCCACGCGCTGGACCCGGTGTGCCGGGCGCTGCGGCTCGGCTCGCCGGCGGTCTATCGGGAACAGCCCGCGTGGGACGAGGACGTGCTGGCGCAGGCGGTGCACCCGGTGAGCGTGCAGGCCTCGTCGACGCGCGTGAACAAGGAGACGTTCCCGCTGGGCTCGATGGTGACCTACGAGTTCGCCGCCACGGCGGAGCGCCCGGAGGTCAAGGTGGTGTGGTACGACGGCGGGATGCGCCCGCCGCGGCCGCGGGACCTGCCCGAGCAGGTGCCGATGGGCGACAACGGCCGGCTGATCATCGGCGACGAGGGCTACATCCTCGGCAACCGCGTGTTTCCGGACAGCCGCCGGAGCGACGTCGGCGAGGTGCCCGAGACGATCTGGCGCTCGCCCGGCCACTACCGGGAATGGCTCGACGCGTGCCGTGGCGGCCGCCCGCCCGGCTCCAACTTCGACTGGGCCGGGCCGCTGGCCGAGATCGTGCTGTTAGGGAACGTGGCGCTGCGCCCCGAGCTGCGGGAGGCGCTCACCACGGCCAAGCTGCTGTGGGACCCGGCCAAGCTCGAGGTCACCAACCTGCCCGGGGCGAACGCGTTCGTGCGCCGGGCCTACCGGGAGGGGTGGTCGCCCGGGGTGTGAGCAGGCGGCCGGCGTTCAAGAGCGGCACGGTGGTCACTCGAGGGGCTCGAGGGTGAGGTCGTCGAAGAACGCCTTGCCGCGGGCGCTTCCCCAGCCGCCGAGCAGGCAGTTGACCTGGAGGCGTTCGTGGGGGCCGGAATCGAACTGCAGGTCGACGCGGGTCCAGGGGTGGGATCCTGACAGCGGCGGGGTGCTCGGGCCCTGCAGTTCCTGCACGTTGAGGAGCGCGCCCTTGCCGGTTGCGGGTTCCACGTCCTCGGTGCGGATCCAGCCGGCGAGGCGGTAGCGGGTGTGCGGGCGGACGCGGGCCGGTTGGGCCCACGCGCAGTCGGCGCCGGCGGCGGACTCGAGCACCAGGCAGTGCCGGCCGGCGTGGGGGTGCTCGGTGGCCACGGCGGCCTGCCACGGGCCGGCCCAGTGGACCGGTCGCCACCCGTGCGGGAGCGTGGGGGCGGTCAGGGTTTCGAAGCCGCCGTTGGTGAGCGGCGGGCCGGCGGTGGCCGGGTCGTCCTGCGCGCTGAAGCACAGCATGTTGACCGAGTGCGGCGGCAGGACGCATGCGGGGTGGGCGGGGTCCCAGCGGACGACCGAACTGGTCAGCCGGACGTCCTCCGGGTGCCCGATGTCGTTGAACGAGTCGGGCTGCGCGCCGGTGACGGTCCACAACCGGGCGTTGGCCGCCGGGAGGGCGCCCGCCAGCTGCAGGTCGATCCGGGCCGGGCGGGAGGCGTGGCGGTTGACCGCGGCGAGGGCGAAGCGCCCGTCGTCGGAGGCCGTCAGCACGGCGTCGACGGCGGGCACGTCGAGGCCGTCGGCGGGGCAGGTGTCGGAGGCGACGGCGGTGTCGAGCGCGGTGGGCAGGGCGTGGTTGGCGAACAGGTCGAACACGTGATAGGTGGGGCGCAGCACGATGCCGTCCGGGTGGGTGAAGATGCAGCCGCGCACGTTGACGGCGGGGGCGAAGTTGGCCATCGACACCGTGTCGGCGTGGCGCAGGCAGGCGTTGAGGAAGCAGCCCGCGTAGACGGCGTCGGCGCAGGTGTAGGTGGCGGCCAGGTCGTTGCGCGCGCGGGCCGGGATGTCGGCCACCGCGGAGGTGAAGTCCGGGTGGTGCCAGCCGCGCAGGTTCCACTCGTCGAACGCGATCCGGATCCGGCTGCAGTCGAGCGCGCGCAGCAGCCCCTCGGTGCGGGCGATCAGGTGCTCGGGGTCGGCCGACCAGTTCGCGCAGCGCGCGTAGGGCGCCGGGTCGTCGCGCTGCCAGAGCGGGTCGGCGTAGGTGTGGATCGCGATGTGGTCGATGTGGGGCCCGGCGGCCGCCAGCAGCTCGCGGTTCCACTCGGCCTCGGGCACCGAGGGCGCGATCAGCTCCACCCGGCCGTCGACGCGGCGGATCATCTTGGCCGCCTCGGTGACGAAGCGGGCGAACTCGGCGGCCGTCTTGGCCCCGATCTCGTGGCCGCCCCAGTTTTCATTGCCGATGCTCCAGATGCGCACGCCGAGCGGTTCCGGGAGCCCGTGGCCGGCCCGCAGCCGCGCCCACTTGCCGGCGGTCTGGTTGCAGTACTCGACCCAGTCGCTCAGCTCCTCGGGCGTGCCGGTGCCCGCGTTGCCGCAGATGTACGGCGCGGCGCCGACGGCCCGGCAGAACGCGACGAACTCGGCGGTGCCGAACGTGTTGGGGTCCTCGACCCGCCACGCCTTGTCAAACGTGGGGACGCGCGCGGGGCCGGTCCCGTCCTGCCAGTGATAGGCCGAGGCGAAGCAGCCGCCGGGCCAGCGCAGCACCGGCACCCGGATCCGGCGCAGCGCCTCGATCACGTCGCGGCGGAACCCGCGCGCGTCGGCCAGCGGCGACCCCGGGTCGAAGAGGCCGCCGTAGACGTCGCGGTGGAAGTGCTCCAGGAACTGGCCGTAGACCAGCCGGCTGACCACCCCCACCTCCAGCCGCGGCGAGGCACTGACCACCGCGCGCAACTCCTCCCCGCCCGCCGGCGCCGCGCACGCCCACGCCGCCGCCCACACCGCCGCCGGCCACGCCGCCATCGCACGCATGCCGGCCAGCGTAGCGGAGGCCGCGCGCGGGGTCAAGGGGCGCGCGCCGTGCTAACAGAAACGGGGGCGATGCGGGGCGCCCACGAAGATCGTGGATTTGGATCGGGGTCTTGAGTCCGGACGCCCGCGGCCCTGAGGATGTTCTTTACTTGGGCTCCTTTACCGGTATTGTAAAGCCATGCACACGACGATCAGTTCCAAGGGCCAGATCACGGTTCCGGCGGCGGTGCGCGAGGCGCTTGGGCTGGTGCCGGGGACGAAGCTCGAACTCGAACTCGGCCCGCGCGGCACCTTCATCGCGCGGAAGGCCGTCGGGAGCGGCTTTTTCGCCCGTTTCCAAGGGCTGGCGGCGGGGGCGCGGGTGCCGTACAAGGACAGCCGCCAAGCCACCGACCTGCTGCGCGGACCGGTCGCAAAGGGGGACGTGGACTGAATGACAACGGCGATTGACTCCAACATCCTGATCGACCTGATCGGGCGCAGGACCGCCTTCACGGAGGCGTCGATCGCGGCCCTTGATGCCGCGCGGGTGCGGGGTGCCATGGTCGTGTGCCCGCTGGTGGCGGCCGAGATCAGCGGGCACTTCGCGCGGCCCGGCGATCTCGACCGGGCGTTGCAGAACATGGAGATCGGCATCCGGGATTTCACGGTCGAGGCCCTCCATCTCGCCGGCGTGGCGTTCCTGCGTTACCGGCAGCGCAGCGCGAAACCAAAGCAGCGGATGCTCGCCGACTTCCTCGTCGGCGCCCATGCCCTGGCCCAGGCGGATGCGCTCCTGACGCGGGACCGCGGCTACTACCGGACCTACTTTCCGCGGCTGCGGGTGGTGGACGCCGGGGCGGGCTGAAGGCGGGGCAACACGGAGCCCGACCGAATCCCCACGGGGTCGGGATCCCGGCGGTGGCTACTGGAGGGTGACGGCGACGCGGAGGAAGCGGGGGGTTTTGCCGTTGGTGAGGGTGGCCGGGAACGGCACTTCGAGCAGCTGGTAGGCGCCGTCGGTGGTGAGCACGGTGGCGGGCGGGGCCAGCGTTTCCCAGTCGGTCAGGTCCGAGCTGAACTGGAGGTCACAGGCGGTGCTGCCGTCGGTGCGCTTGAGGTAGCGGGCGCGGATGTCGGTGGCGGGGCCGGGGTTGGCGTCGAGGACCATGGGGGCGCCGCGGACGAGGGTGGTGCCGTCCCAGCGCAGCGCGGTGCCGTCGGGGGCGGTCGGGTCGGTGCCGAAGGCGAACTCGAGCAGGTTGTCGGGGGAGTCGGAGTCCGGGTTGGCGGTCGGGCCGATGACCGCGGGGTTGGTTTCGCCGGGGTAGTAGCCGCCGATCCAGATGTCGTACGGGGTCTGGACGGGGCCCTCGAGCAGGGTCAGCTTGAGGCGCAGGAAGCGCGGGGTCCTGCCGTTGGTCATGGTGGCGGGGAACGCCACCTCGATGAGCTGATAGACGCCGTCGGTGGCGAGCACCGACTGGGGCGGGGTGAGCACCTCCCAGTCGGTGAGGTCCGAGCTGAACTGCAGCTGGCAGTCGACGCTGCCGTCGGTGCGGCGCAGGAAGCGGGCGCGGATGTCGGCGCCGGGGCCGGGGTCGGCGTCGTAGACCACGAGGTTGCCGTGGACGAGGGTGGTGCCGTCCCAGCTGAGCGGGCCGCCGTCGGGGGCCGCCGGGTTGGTGCCGAAGGCGAACTCGAGCAGGTTGTCGAGGGCGTCGTGGTCCGGGTCGGCGGACGGGCCGATGACCGCCGGGCTGGTTTCGCCGGGGTAGTAGCCGCTGATCCAGGCATCGTAGGGGCTTTGCTGCGGGTTGAGGATGGACTGGAGCGACTTGGCGGCGGAGCTGCCGCCCCAGTGGAGGGTGGCGACCTGGGCGGCGTCGAGGGCGGTGGCCCAGATCGCGACGTCGTCGACCTTGCCGTCGAGCCAGTAGCCATAGCCGGTCTGGTCGCGGCAGCCGAAGGTCAGCGAGTCAGAGGTGGAGGAGGTGAACGGGCCGTAGTCGCCGGTGACCCGCTGGGCGACGTCCTCGACGCCGTTGACGTAGAGCTTGCGCACGCCGGTGGCGCCGTCCCATGTGGCGACCAGGTGGATCCAATGCGGCGGGCGGTTGCTGGAGATGTCGATGGCGCCGGTGGGGTCGTCGTCGCCCGGGGTGCCGCGGATGGTGAACAGCGCCCAGTTCTGGGTGTCCCGGCGGCGGAGCTGATAGCCGAGGTTGTCCTCGCCGCGCTTGGCGACCCACGGGCTCCAGTCGCCCGGGAAGCCGCAGGCCCAGCAGGCGATGGTCATGGCGTTGGCGGTGGAGGCGAGGTAGGCGTCGAAGGTGTTCTGATAGGCGCCGTCGCCGTCGTCGTAGCTGGTGTTCCGGACGCGGACGCCGCCGGTGGCGCCGGTCACGTCGAGGGCCTGGCCGAGGCCGGGGGAGGCGGATGCGGAGTAGCGGATGGTGCCGATCGGGGCGCCGTCGTGGACGCCGGCGGCGCGGAAGCCGGAGATTTCGGTCAGGTTGCCGTCGAGCGGCCAGTAGCCGACGAGGCCGGTGGCGAGGTCGGGCAGGGTGGGGGTGCCGGCGGGGCTGTTCGGGTCGCTGCCGAGCGCGACCTCGACGCCGTCGGGGAACGAATCCGCGTCGCTGTCGGGCGTGGCCGGGTTGGTGTGGTGGGTGGCGACCTCGGCTTGGTCCGTCAGGCCGTCGCCGTCGGTGTCGGCGGCGAGCGGGTTGGTGGGCGGGGTGGCGTTGACCTCGGCGCCGTCGGCGAGGCCGTCGCGGTCGCTGTCCTCCTGGGCGTCGGTGAGGCCGTCGTCATCCGAGTCGGTGTCGAGCGGGTGGGAGCCGACGAGGAACTCCGTGCCGTTGGCGAGGCCGTCGCCGTCGCTGTCGATCGTGGCGCCGTCGGTGTTGGAGGCCGGGTCGAGGCCCTGGGTGAGTTCCCACGCGTCGAGCAGGCCGTCGTTGTCGGCGTCGATGTGGGCGGCGCCGGCGGTGATGGCGATGTGTTTGATGAAGAGGTCCTGGTGAGCGCCGCCGGTGCGGCCGGCGAGCGCCCAGGTGTGGGAGTCGGCGGTGCTGATGGTGGTGATGAAGTCCTCGAAGGCGGCGTTGTTGAGGGTGCCGGTGGTGGTCCAGGAGACGGTGTTGCCGCTGCCGTCGAAGACGGCGGTGAAGCGGCCGCTGACGCGGGAGTTGTCGGCGAGGATCGAGCCGAACTGGTTGGCGGTGGCGGGGTTGGTGAGGAGGGTGCGGATGCCGGCGACCTGCTGGTAGATCCTGACCCCGCGGTTGGCGCTGCCGTTGTAGGTCACGCTGGCGAGCGACAGCGTGTCGTCGGCGAGGAACCCGTATTCGTAGTCGCCGCCGACGGGCAGGCCGGCGATCGGGCCGTAGTTCACGCTGAGGCCGTCGGCGGGGGTGCCGGTCGAGCCCATGGCGAAGTCGAACGAGATGCACCAGCCCTCGTCCGAGTGCGGCAGCGGCGGGATCCGATAGATGGTGGTGGCGCCCCCGACGCCGTTTTGGAGCACGCGCAGCGCCTTGTCCTGGACCGAGGCGTGGGCGCCGCCCTCGAGGGTTGAGCCGTCGACGAACGCGCGGGTTCCGTCGGGGAAGGAATCGAAGGTCTGGAAGTAGCGGGTGGGCAGGGAGGAGGCGAGGGTTGGGTTGCTGCCGGCGCCGACTTCCTGTGAGTCGGAGTAGCCGTCGGTGTCGGTGTCGGCGTCCCACGGGTCGGTTTGGTTGGCCTGTTCGAGCGGGTCGGTCAGGCCGTCGCCGTCGGCGTCGGCGAGCAGGGGGCTGCTGCCGAAGGCCAGTTCGTCGCCGTCGTTGAGGCCGTCGCCGTCGGTGTCTTGGAGCCACGGATTGGAGCCGGCGGTTTGTTCGTCGGGGTCGTTGGCGCCGTCGCCGTCGGAGTCGGCGGCGAGCGGGTTGGTGCCGTAGTCGAACTCGTCGGCGTTGATCATGCCGTCGCCGTCGCTGTCGACGGTGGCGCCGTCGGCGGTGGAGGCGGGGTCGAGGCCCTGGGTGAGTTCCCATGCGTCGAGCAGGCCGTCGGCGTCGCGGTCGGTGTTGCCGGCGGTGGCGGCGATGGCGACGATGGAGAGCCCCTGGTCGGCGCCGCCGGTGCGGGCGGCGATCGTCCATGAGTGGGTTTGTGCGGCGGTGATCGCGGTGGCGATGTCGTTGAAGAAGGCGTTGGTGAGCATGCCGGCGGTGGAGAAGCCGACGAGGTTGCCGGCGCCGTCGAAGGTGGCGGTGAAGCGGCCGCGGATCGGCTGGCCGGGGGCGAGGATCAGGCCGGGGATTTCGGCGCCGGGGATGACGCCGAAGCTGCCGGCGACCTGTTGGCGGATGCGGTGTCCCTGGTTGCCGGCGCCGGGGTAGGTGATGGTGGAGAACGACACCGTGTCGTCGACGCGGAAGCCCTCCTCCTCGGCGCCGCCGGGGAGGCTGGTGGCGATCGGGCCGTAGGCGAGGCTGAAGCCGTCGGCCGGTTCGTTGGCGGAATCCATCACGCAGTCGAACGAGACGCACCAGCCGGTGTCGGAGCCGGCGAGCGGCGGGATGCGGAACAGGGCGGTGGACGAGCCGAGGCCGTCCTGGAGCAGGCGGAGCATCTTGTTTTGGACCGAGGCCTGGTTGAGGTTGCTGGTCAGGCTTGCGCCGTCGGTGAAGGTGGTCGTGCCGTCGGCGAACGAGTCGAAGGTCTGGACGTAGGTGTCCGGTCCTTCGGCGGCGTTGGTCGGCGAGGAGCCGGCGGCGACTTCCTGCCCGTCGGAGAAGCCGTCGCCGTCGGTGTCGGTGAGGACGAGGCTGGTGCCGAGCGCCTGTTCGGTGCCGTCGGGGATGCCGTCGCCGTCGGAGTCGAGCACGCGCGGGTTGGCGCCGACGGCGAACTCGTCGGCGTCGGTGACGCCGTCGCCGTCGGTGTCGGCCACCGTCGGGTCGCTGAGCTGGGCAAGTTCGTCGGCATTGGTCAGGGTGTCGGCGTCATCGTCGCCGGCGGGGCCGCTGGTGACGGCGTAGAAGCTTTCCCACTCGTCGGGCAGGCCGTTGGTGTCGGCGTCGGTGTCGAGGTCGGCGGCGGGGACGAGTTTCCAATCGCGGATGTCGCCGAGGTCGGTGCGGGGCGCGGCGACGACGTAGACGGAGAGTTCCTGGGAGAAGGCGCCGCCGCCCTGGAAGGTGAAGTGCTCCACGGTGTGGAAGCCGCGTTCCAAGGGGACCTGGACGAAGCGGTCGACGGCGCCCTGGGGCTTGTCGTTGTTGTCGACCACCTCGCCGTCGATGGTCAGGCGCGAGCCGTCGTCGGTGACGCTGTTGAACGTGTAGGTGCCGGCCTGTTGGGCGAGCAGGATGCCGGTGGCCTTGATGGCGCAGTTTTCGAGGATGAATCCCTGGCCCTCGAGGGGGTCCGGGACCGGCATCGGGAGGTTGCCGGCGAAGCGGAAGGTGTTGGCGTCCGGGTTGGTGTAGCCGTCGGGGGTGGCGGCGGTGGTGGAGACCGAGAAGTTGAGGTGCGGATAGGTGCCGGTGAGGGTGACCGGCGGATAGACCCCGCCCCATTCCGGGATCTCGCCGCTGAACAGCCCGTCGGCGAGCGCCAGGGTGTTGATCGTGGTGGCGGTGGCTTCCTTGTAGGTCACCGACCACGAGCCGCTGCCCGCCAGCGACGGGGGAGTGGAGGCGCCGTCGGTCGGGGAGGTGCCGGCGGTGACCTCGAGCCCGTCGCCCACGCCGTCGCCGTCGCTGTCGTGGGTGTCGGGCAGGGTCGAGTGGGTGTTCACCTCGGCGCCGTCCTGCAGGCCGTCGCCGTCGGTGTCCGGATTGGCGGGGTTGGAGTTGTGGGCTGCTTCCTCGTCGTCGTCGAGGCCGTCGCCGTCGGTGTCGGCCAGCGTTGGATTGGCTCCGGCGAGATATTCCTGGGCATCGGTCAGGCCGTCGCTGTCCGAGTTGGTGGTGCCGTCGGTGGTGGTCAGGTCGGGGAACCAGGCGAGTTCCCATGCGTCGGGCAGGCCGTCGCCGTCGGTGTCGACGGTCGGGTCGGTGAGGTTCTGTGCGCCGGCGCTGAAGAAGATGTCGTCGATGTAGATCGGGCCGTTGGCGTTGTACTTGTGGAACCCGATCGTATCGATCGCCTCGGTGGTCGCGATCCGGGAGTTGTCGCTACCGATCAAAGTCGGGGTGGGGTAGGAGGGGTCGCCGTCGCGCTGGAGGAAGAACTGGACGGTGCCGTCCGGGGCGAGGGCGCCGGCGGGGTTGGACGTCACCATCCAGAGCTTGTACCATGCGCCGTAGGCGAGGTTGGCGGCGAGGTTGGCGCCGCCGGCGTTCTGGATCCAGACGTTGGCGGCGTCGCCGCGGAACTTGCCGGCATAGTTGGTCGAGCCGAAGTCCGGGGTGTTGCCGGAGGCCAGGCCGAACGGGGCGTCCGGCTCGGCGGTGCCGGCGACCTGGAAGCGCAGGAACACGGTGCCGGTGCTGCCGTCCGCGATGCTGAAGCAGGTGCGGTAGACGTTGCCGTCGCCGCCGGTGCTGGTGTAGGCGAGCGTTTGGTTGGCGGCGTCGGCCGGGTCGGCGGCCACGTTGGCGACGATCACGTCGTCGCGGCCCCAGCCGTTCTGGTTGCGGATGTCGCCGGGCGTGAGGGCGTCGAAGTGCTCGACGGGGACCCACTGCGCGGGGGCGGGGGAGGCGGCGAGCGCGAGCAGCGCGAGGGCGCGCCGGAGCGGAGGCGGTTTCATGGCGGGCGGGAGCGGTTCTAACAGACTTGCAGGGTAGCGGATCGGGGCCGGGTGTCAAGACAATCCGGGAACAGAGAATCCGGGGACGGTCCTTGGGCGGGGGGCCTGCGGAACGATCCGGGGCGGGATCATTCGGGTGGCATCATTTGCGTTGACAGGGGCTGGGGTGCCGGCTGTGGTCTGCCGCCGATGAACGATCTGCTGCGGCGGGGTTTGCTGGTGTGGGGGCTGGGGGTGGCATTCCAGTGTGCAGGGGGCGAGGCCGGGGCCGCCACGCTGCTTGGGCAAGAGGGTCGTTTCGTGTGCCCGAATTGCGGCGGGACGATTTTCCAGCAGATTCCGTTCACGGTGCAGGCCGGGGTGGTGGAGATCCCGAGCAGCCGGTTTGCCGGGCAGATCGCCTTTGACATCGAGGCCAACACCATCCTGATGGACTGGCAGATTTCGTCGGATTACATCGTCAGCCCGCTTGTCCAGACCTTCGAGTTCCCGAACCTTGCGGCGGCTGGCATGGCCATCACGGCGGCGGTTTTGGACCCCTCGTCCACGCTGCCTTACAACGTGGCGTTCACCCCGGATTCCGTGGTCGTCGATCTGTCCGGGATTCCGGTGGTTGCAACCGACTTCGCCCTGATCAACGTGACCGTGGTTCCCGAGCCGGCCAGCATGGCGCTGCTCGCCGGCTGGCCGATCGCGCTCGTGCTGCGGCGCCGCCGGGGGTGAGCGGCGGCTGCGGGGTTGCTTTGCCACCGGTTCACGTGGCGGGCGGGTCGAAGCCGGCGGAGGCGTCGTTCCTTGAGGATCACCACGCCGTCGACGCCGTCGCGGGCTTCGGCCCGGTTGACGGGGTCGGGTGACCTTGTCCCCATCCGCCTCCAGTCCTCCCCGGCCCATGTCACGGTTTTCGTGCTGGACAGGTCCCGTGCTCCCGGGTAGGGTCAGGATCATGCATGCGAACGTGACGTTGAAGCTTGACGAGCAATTGTTGAAGCAAGCGCGCAAGGCGGCGATTGACGAGGATCGGTCGCTTTCCGCGTGGGTGGCGGTGCTGGTGGCGGAGGCGTTGCGCAAGCGGGTGCACTACGGGGCGGCGAAGCGGCGGGCGTTGGCGCGGTTGGAGGCGGGATATGACCTGCGTCCCGGGCGTTTGAGCAGGGAGGAGCTGCATGAACGCTGAGCGGGTATTCGTGGATGCGAACGTGCTGGTGTATGCCCACGATCGTGGGGCGGGCGGCAAGCACGAGCGGGCGAAGGGGATTGTGCGGGATTGTTGGGCGAGCGGGATTCCGGCGAATCTCAGCGTGCAGGTCCTGCAGGAGGTGCACGTGACGCTGCTGCGCAAGGGTCTTCCGATGGCCGACTCGGCGGCGATCGTGGAGGATTATCTGCGTTGGAACGTGGTGGAGAACCGGATTGCGCTGTTGCGCGAGGCACTGGTCGTGCAGGGTGAGTTTGGACTCTCGTTTTGGGACGCATCGATCGTGGCCGCGGCCCTGGCGAGCGGAGCGGAGGAGCTGTGGTCGGAGGATTTTCAGGCGGACCGAGTCTATCGCGGGCTGCGGGTGGTCAATCCGTTTGCGGGGGTGTCAGGTGACCTTGGTTGATGGAAAGCGGGTAGTTTGGCGGCGGCCGCGAACAGAAGCGGCCGGTTGACCTGCGGTGGCCGCCGCGGGTTGAATCGGGGAGCGGGTGACTTCGCATGACCTGGAACCTTGGAGTTCGCGGGACAGCAGGAAGCACCCGCTCCCCACCTCACCTGCAATTCGAAGAGTTGCCTGAGCCTTCGAGCTCGAAGTCCCAAGGGAGAACCACAGATGAAGCAAGAAACGAAACCACAGTACCTGGGCGTCGACGTTTGCAAAGCCAAACTTGACGTGTTCAGCCCGCACTGGAATCAAACGCGCGTTTACCCGAACACGGCAGCCGGCCTGAAGCGGCTGGGTCAGGACCTGCGGGATCATCCCGGGCGGGTGCACTTGGTATGCGAGCCGACAGGCGGCTATGAGCGGCCGCTTTTGGCGATGGCATTCGCCAACGGCATCGACATCAGCGCGATCAACGCCCTTCGTGTTCGCAGCTTCGCCCACGCCAAGGGCTTGCTGGCCAAGACGGACGAAATCGACGCGGAGGTGCTGAGCGCCTTCGGCGAAGCCTTCGCGCCGAGCCCTGCCCCGGTGCCCTGCGCTGTGCAGCAGGCGCTTTCGAGCACCCTGCGGCGGCGCGAGAGCCTGATGCGCCAGTTGGTGCGCGAGAAGAACGCCTTGGAAAAAGCCACCGACAGCTTCGTGAAGGCCGATGTGCGGGCGACCATCGGATTTCTGGAGCGCCACATCGCCAAGTGCGACCAACGCATGCTTGAACTCATCGGAGCCGACCAGGCGCTGAGCGCCAAGCGCCAGCGCCTCGAGCAAGTCCGCGGAGTGGGTAGCGTCACGGCTTGCATGCTGCTGGCCGAGTTGCCCGAACTCGGCCGGCTCACCGACAACCAGATTTCGACCTTGGTGGGCGTGGCGCCGCTGAACAACGACAGCGGGCCACGCCGCGGCCGGCGCAGCGTCAAGGGCGGGCGTGCCATGGTGCGGCGCGGCCTCTACATGCCGGCCCTTGCGGCGGTACGTTTCAACCCGATCCTGCGCGCTTTCTACCGCCGCCTGATCGAACGCGGCAAACCTCACCATGTCGCCATCACCGCGGTGATCCGAAAGCTCATCCGCCTGCTCAATCGGATGCTGGCTCGTCCGGACTTCCAGCTTTCCTGACCGGCGGCTTCCACAGCAGCCGGGTTTGCGACGCAAACCCGATAACGCCCCTGATCTCGGGCGACTGACGGGCTCAAGCGGAATAGTGGTCGGGAGTCGAAAAGGTTCCGCTTGAACCCGGCAGGCGCCCGAGATGCCCGACCTCGCCTCCACGGCTCCAAACCACCTTCTGAACAAAAAGAAAAAACAGAGTTGCTGTCCCCATAAGCAGGAAAATGCCGGACCACGGATTCCGCGGATTTCGGAGCGGCTTGGTTCCGCTCGCCTGTTCACCTGCCGGATGAATCCGCCATCCATCGCAACTCATTCAACATCCGTGCGCCCCGTGCAATCCGTGGTTTTCATCTCCGAATTCAGGGTTCATGGTGCTGCCCCTGTTGATTCTGGCGCGATCAGGCGACCCGTGAGCGGGGCGCCGGCCCGGTGACGCGAACAAGGCGCGGGGGTGGCTCCCCGCGCCTTGTGGTTTGGTTGGTTGTGCGGGACTGGGGTGGGTTATGGGACCGTGACCTTGAGGCGGCCGAAGAGGGTGTCGAGGACCTTCGGGGCGTAGATGCGGACGCGGTCGGTGGGGGTGGTGGCGGGCGGGTCGAAGCCGGCGTAATCGTCGTCTTCGAGGATCACCACGCCGTCGACGCCGTCCTGGGCCTCGGCCCAGTTGACGAGGTCGATGCCGTATTCACCCACCACGGTCAGGCCGGCGTCCACCGCCTGGTCGGTGCGGCGGTAGGTGAACAGGACGTAGTCGCCAGCCGGCAGGCCTGCCGGGTCGGTGACCAGCTCGATGGTGGGCAGCAGGGCGACGTCCATGCCGTCCTTGGGGTCGCCGCCGACGACCATCTCGACCGAGTTGGGGATGCTGTCGTGGTCTGGGTCGGCGTCGGCGCCGATGATCGCCGGGTCGGTTTCGCCGGGGAAGAACCCGTCGATCCAGTCCGCGTAGGTATCGCCGATGAGGTCGCCGAGGGCGATGGGGGCCGAGGTGCCGCCCCAGTAGAGGGTGGCGACCTGGGCGTCGCTGAGGGCGGTGTCCCAGATGGCGACGTCGTCGACCTTGCTCCGGGACCAGTTGCCGAAGTTGCCGTTGTCATTGTCGCGGCAGCCGAAGGTCAGCGAGGCGGTGGTGGCGGCGGCGAAGGGGCCGGGGTCGTTGGTAACGCGCTGGGTGACGCTCTCGACGCCGTTGACGTAGAGTTTGCGCACGCCGGTGGCGCCGTTCCATGTGGCGACGAGGTGGAACCAGCGCGGCGGGGTGTTGCTGGTGTTGTCGATGGCGCCGGCGGGGTCGTCGTCGCCCGGGGTGCCGCGCATGGTGAGCACCGCCCGGAAGTCGCCGCCCCGACGGCGGAGCTGGTAGCCGAGGTTGCTTTCGCCGCGCTTGGCGACCCATGGGTTCCAGGTGGGGGGCAGGCCCTGGACCCAGCAGGCGATGGTCATCGCGTTGCTGGCGTTCAGGTGGGCGTCGAAGGTGTCCTGATAGGCGCCGTCGCCGTCGTTGGTCCTCGAGTTTTTCACCCGCATGCCGGCGTCGGCCGCGGTGACGTCGAGGGCCTGGCCGAGGGCCGGGGCGGCGGATGTGGAGTATTGGATGGCGTTGATGGCGACGCCGTCGTGGGTGCCTGCGGCGCGGAACCCGGAGGTTTCGGCGCCGTTGCCGTCGAGGGCCCAGTAGCCGACGAGGCCGGTGGCGAGGTCGGGCAGGGCCGGGGTGCTGGCGGCGCTGTTGGGGTTGCTGCCGAGGGCGATTTCGACGCCGTCGGGATAGGAGTCCGCGTCGCTGTCGGGGGCGGTCGGGTTGGTGCCGTGGGTGACGACCTCGGCTTGGTCGGTGAGGCCGTCGGAGTCGGTGTCGGCGACGGGCAGGCTGCCGGTGTCGAAGTCGGGGTCGAGCGGGTCGGTGCCGAGGAGGTATTCCTGGCCGTTGGTCAGGCCGTCGCCGTCGCTGTCGATGGTGGCGCCGTCGGCATTGGAGGCGGGGTCGAGGCCCTGGGTGAGTTCCCATGCGTCGAGCAGGCCGTCGGCGTCGGCGTCGATGTTGGCGGCGCCGGCGGTGATGGCGATGTCCTTGATGGTGAGTTCCTGGTTGGCGCCTCCGGTGCGGCCGGCGATCGCCCAGGTGTTGGAGTCGGAGGCGGCGATTGCGGTGATGAAGTCCTCGAAGGCCGCGTTGTTGATGGTGCCGGTGGTGCTCCAGGAGATTTCGTTGGTGGCGCCGTCGAAGACCGCGGTGAAGCGGCCGCTGACGCGGGAGTTGTTGGCGAGGATGGAGCCGTACTGCTGGGCGGTGGTCGGGTTGGTGATCAGGCCGCGGACGCCGGCGATTTGCTGGAACATCTTGACCCCGCGGTCGCCGCTGCCGTTGTAGGTGATGTTGGCGAGCGCCAGGGTGTTGTCGACGAGGAAGCCGCCTTCGTAGTTGCCGCCGACCGGCAGGCCGGCGATCGGGCCGTAGTTGACGCTGAAGCCGTCGGCGGGGGTGCCGCTGGAGGCCATGATGAAGTCGAACGAGATGCACCATGCCTCGCTGGATCCCGCGAGCGCGGGCAGGCGGTAGAGGGCGTCGACGCCGCCGACGCCGTTCTGGAGCAGGCGCAGCGCCTGGTTTTGCACCGAGGCCTGGGCGCCGCCTTCGAGGGTTGAGCCGTCGAGGAACGCGCGGGTTTCGTTGGCGAAGGCATCGAAGGTCTGGACGTAGCGGGTGGGGACCGAGGCGGCGAGGTTCGGGTCGCTGCCGGCGGCGATTTCCTGCGGGTCGAGGTAGCCGTCGCCGTCGACGTCGGCGGAGTTCGGGTTGCTGCCGGCGGCCTGTTCGACCGGGTCGGTCAGGCCGTCGCCGTCGAAGTCGGCGAGGAACGGGTCGCTGCCGAAGGTGGCCTCGTCGCCGTCGTTGAGGCCGTCGCCGTCGGTGTCCGGGTTGAGCGGGTCGGTGCCGGCGGTTTGTTCGTCGGGGTCCTCGACGCCGTCGCCGTCGGAGTCGGCGGCGAGCGGGTTGCTGCCGTAGTCGAACTCCTCGCCGTTGGTCAGGCCGTCGCCGTCGCTGTCGGCGGTGGCGCCGTCGGCGTTGTCGGCCGGGTCGAGGCCCTTGGTCAGTTCCCATGCGTCGAGCAGGCCGTCGGCGTCGGCATCGCCGTTGGCGGTGCCGGCGGTCACGGCGATGGTGTCGATGTAGAGGCCCTGGTCGGCGCCGCCGGTGCGGCCGGCGATGGCCCAAGTGTGGGTCTGGGCGGCGGTGATCGCGGTGACGAAGTCGTAGAGGGCGGCGTCGTTGACCATGCCGGTGGTGCTGAGGTCGACGAGCTTGCCGGTGCCGTCGAAGGTGGCGGTGAAGCGGCCGCGGATCGTCTGGCCGGCGGAGAGGACGGTGCCGGACTGTTGGGCTAGGCTCGGGTTGGTGATGATGTTGAAGGCGCCGGCGATCTGTTCACGGAGGCGGTAGCCCTGGTTGCCTGCGCCGGGGTAGGTGACGGTGGAGAACGACACCGTGTCGTTGACGCGGAAGCCTTCCTCCTCGGCGCCGCCGGGGAGGCTGGTGGCGATCGGGCCGTAGGCGAGGCTGAAGCCGTCGGCGGGGTCGCCGGCGGAGTTCATCACGTAGTCGAAGGAGACGCACCAGCCGGCGTCGGAGCCGGCGAGCGGCGGGATGCGGAACAAGGCGTTGGACGAGCCGAGGCCGTCCTGGAGCAGGCGGAGCATCTTGCCCTGCACCGAGGCCTGGCTGAGGTTGCTGGTCAGGCTCGAGCCGTCGGCGAAGGAGGTCGTGCCGTCGGCGAACGAGTCGAAGGTTTGGACGTAGGTGTCCGGGCCTTCGGCGGCGTTGGTCGGCGAGGAGCCGGCGGCGACTTCCTGTCCGTCGGAGAAGCCGTCGGCGTCGGTGTCGGTGAGGACGAGGCTGGTGCCGAGTGCCTGCTCGGTGCCGTCGGGGACGCCGTCGCCGTCGGAGTCGGCCACCCGCGGGTTGGAGCCGGCGGCGAACTCGGCGGCGTCGGTGACGCCGTCGCCGTCGGTGTCGGCCACCGTCGGGTCGCTGAGCTGGGCGAGTTCGTCGGCATTGGTCAGGGTGTCGGCGTCATCGTCGCCGGCCGGGCCGCTGGCCACGCCGTAGAAGCTTTCCCATTCGTCGGGCAGGCCGTTGGTGTCGGCGTCGGTGGTGAGGTCGGCGGCGGGGACGAGTTTCCAGTCGCGGATGTCGCCGAGGTCGGTGCGGGGCGCGGCGACGACGTAGGCGGAGAGTTCCTGGGCGAAGCCGCCGCCGCCCTGGAAGGTGAAGTATTCCACGGTGTGGAAGCCGCGCTCGAGGGGGGCCTGGACGAAGCGGTCGACGACGCCCTGGGGCTTGTCGTTGTTGTCGACCACCTCGCCGTCGATGGTCAGGCGCGAGCCGTCGTCGGTGACGCTGTTGAAGGTGTAGGTGCCGGCCTGTTGGGCGAGCAGCACGGCGGTGCCCTTGATGGCGCAGTTGCAGAGGGTGTAGCCTTGGAGCTGGGCCGGGTCTGGGACCGGCATGGCGAGGTTGCCGGCGAAGCGGAAGTTGTTGGCGTCCGGGTTGGTGTAGCCGTTGGCGGCGCCGGTGGTGGAGACCGAGAAGTTGAGGTTCGGATAGGTGCCGGTAAGGACAACGGGCGGGTTGGCCGGGGCGCGTTCGGCGATTGCTCCGCTGAACAGCGCGTCGGCGAGCGCCAGGGTGTTGATTGTGGTGGCGGCGGCCTCCTTGAACGTCACCGACCACGAGCCGCTGCCCCCGAAGCCCGGGGTGTCGGTGCCGTTGGTCGGGGAGGTGCCGGCGGTGACTTCGAGCCCGTCGCTCACGCCGTCGCCGTCGCTGTCGTAGGTGTCGGGGGCGGTGGTGTGGGTGTTGACCTCGGCGCCGTCCTGCAGGCCGTCGCCGTCGGTGTCCGGGCTGATGGGGTTGGCGTTGTTCGCCAGTTCGTCGTCGTCATCGAGGCCGTCGCCGTCGGTGTCGGCCACGGTGGGGTTGCTGTAGGCGAGGTATTCCTGGGCGTCGGTCAGGGCGTCGGCGTCCGAGCTGGTGGTGCCGTCGGTGGCGGCGAGGTTGGGGAACCAGGCGAGTTCCCATGCGTCGGGCAGGCCGTCGGCGTCGGCATCGACGGTCGGGTCGGTGAGGTTCTGGGCGCCGTCGCTGAAGAAGATGTCGTCGATGTAGATCGGGCCGTTGGCGTTGTACTTGTGGAAGGCGATCGTGTCGATCGCCTCGGTGGTCGAGATCCGGCCGCCGTCGGTGCCGATCAGGGTCGGGGTGGGGTAGGCGGGGTCGCCGTCGCGCTGGAGGTAGAATTGGACGGTGCCGTCGACGGCGGAAGTGCCGGCGGCGTTGGTCGTGACCATCCAGAGTTTGTACCATGCGCCGTAGGCGAGGTTGGCGGCGAGGTTGCCGCCGCCGGCGTTCTGGATCCAGACGTTGGCGGCGTCGCCGCGGAACTTGCCGGCGAAGTTGGTGCCGCCGAAGTCCGGGGTGTTGCCGGAGGCCAGGCCGAACGGGGCGTCCGGCTCGGGGGCGGCGGCGACCTGGAAGCGCAGGAACACGGTGCCGGTGCTGCCGTCCTCGATGCTGAAGCAGGTGCGGTAGACGTTGCCGTCGCCGCCGGTGCTGGTGTAGGCGAGCGTTTGGTTGGTGGCGTCGGCCGGGTCGGCGGCCACGTTGGCGACGATCACGTCGTCGCGGCCCCAGCCGTTCTGGTTGCGGATGTCGCCGGGCGTGAGGGCGTCGAAGTGTTCGACGGGCACCCACAGCGCGAGCGCGGGGGAGGCGGCCATCGCGAGCAGTGCGAGGGCGAGCGGGGTTGCATGTGGTTTCATGGGAGGTGCGGATGGTGGGAGGTTCAACGACTCTCAGCGAGATCAAAATCCGGCCGGCAGTCAAGGCAATTCGGCGCCGGAATGGGGAAAGCGGTGCGGGTGGGCTGGATGCCTTGATGACTTGACAATCGGGGGATCCTGACTGGCAGCGCGTGCGCCATGGAAACGATGGTTTGATACCCCCGTGGATTTGGCGCATCGTTGGCCGGTCGAGCGGGGGAGGGACCGACCGCTCAGCGGAGGGACCAACGAGCGATGACTGTTTCGAAGACGAGTTTGTTGACCATGGCGGCGGCGGTGGTGGGGCTGCTGCCCGCCGCGGTGTCGGCCGGTCGTTACCCGGCATCCGGCGTGCAGGCCTTCACCGGCGCGGGCCCGATCAGCGACCTTGGGGACGGCACGGTGATCGCGTCGAGCGCGACCGGCAGCGACGGCTATCCGGCGGCGGTGGTGCTCGACAACGCGCTGCGGCTGACCGAGGACGGCACCGGCAACACCCTGTCGAGCTTCAAGCTGCCGGACTTGGACCCCGGGCAGGCGCTGGCAGCGTGGGATGCGACGCTGCAGGTGAGCATGGATTGGGGGGGCGGCTGGGTGCCGGCGGACGGGTGGTCGCTGAACGTGGGGCCGATCCCGGCGGGCAACGGCACCGGCGAGGGCGGGTTCGTGATGGCGGGCGGGCTGGTGATTGCGTTCGACACCTACAACAACGGGAGCGACGTGCCGAGCATCGAGGTGTTCGCCAACGGCATCTCGGTGGGGAACTTCCCGCAGTCGTTCGTGTTCGCGTCCGGGGTGTTCCGCGACCTTGTGATCCACTGGGATGGCGCCGGGCTCGACCTGACCTACACCGTCGACACCACGCCGGTGACGGTCTGCACCAACCTGCCGACGCCCGGCTACCTGCCGGTGGCGGGGCACCGGTTCGCGTTCAGCGCCCGCACCGGCGGCGCGACGCAGGGCACCTGGCTCGACAACCTGCTGATCGAGACCGAGCCGGAGGTCCCGGTCGAGACCGGCGGGCCGGTGATCTCCGAGTTCGCGGCCGACAACGCCGACGTGATCGAGGACGAGAACGGCGACAGCAGCGACTGGATCGAGATCTACAACGGCAGCGCCACCGCGGTCGACCTCGGCGGCTGGACGCTAACAGACCTGGAGGGGGTGCCGGGGCTGTGGGTGTTTCCGGCGGTCACGATCCCCGCGTACGGGCACCTGGTGGTGTTCGCGTCGGGCAAGGACCGGCGCGACCCGGCGTGGCCGCTGCACACCAACTTTGCGCTGGCCAAGGAGGCGGGCTACCTGGCGCTGGCGGCGCCGGGCGGCGCGATCGCCAGCCAGTTCGACTACGGTGCGCAGGCCGAGGACGTTTCGTATGGCCTGCTGGGGGACGGCGGGGCGGTCAGCTGGGGCTACCTCGAGACCCCGACGCCGGGGCGGGCGAACTGCGGGCTGCAGGCGGCCGGGCCGCCGGCCGAGGAGGTGGTGTTCCTCCGGGACGGGCAACCGGCGCCCGGGGGGCTGTTCGCGAGCGCCTTCGACCTTGCGATCCAGCCGCCGGCGGCGCCGGGGTCGAGCGTGCGGTTCACGCTTGACAACACGCCGCCGACGACCGCCTCGGCGCTGTATTCGGGCGCGATCCCGGTGGCGGCGACGACCACCGTGCGGGCGCGGGTCTACACGCCGGACTGCCTGCCCGGCCCGGTTTCCAGCCGCACGTTCCTGCAGCTCGGCGCCTCCCTGACCAACTATCACTCCAGCGGCAAACCCTTTTCGTCGAGCCTGCCGATCATCGTGCTGGACAGCTTCGGGGTGCCGGTGGACTCCTACTGGGACCCGGGGCAGGCGCGGCCGTACCGGCTGACCTACGCGGTGGCGATCGACCGTGACCCGCTGGCGGCGGCGCCGGACACCGACCGCGCGGTGATCACCGGACCGGCGGATTTCCAGGGCCGTGGCGGCACCCACGTGCGGGGCGAGTCGTCGGCGTCCTTTCCCCAGCGGAGTTATGCCTGGGAGCTGTGGAACAACGAGGACGAGGACAAGGACGCGGCGCTGCTGGGGTTTCCGGCGGAGAGCGACTGGGTGCTCTACGCGCCCTACAACGACAAGACGCTGATGCGCAACTTCCTCTCCTACGAGCGGATCCGGGCGCACGCCGGCAAGGCGGCGGGGATGGGGGTCAAGTTCGTCGAGGTGTTCTTCAACCAGGACGGCGGCGCGCTGACGGAGGGCGACTACCGCGGCGTTTACGTGCTGGTGGAGAAGATCAAGCGCGACTCCGAGCGGGTGGACGTCGAGAAGCTCAACCCGCTGATGACCGACCCGGCGCTGATCAGCGGCGGCTATGTGTTCAAGAAGGACAAGCCCGGGATCGACAACATCAGCTTCACCACCGCGACCTACGGGCAGTGGTTCCAGTTCGTCGAGCCGGATGCGCCGAACGCCGCGCAGCAGGCGTGGCTCGCCAACCACCTCAACAGCTTCGAGGCCGCGCTGGCCGGCAGCGGGTTTGCCAACCCGGCGACCGGCTACGCGGCGTACATCGACCCGGCCAGCTTCGTCGACAACCAGTGGCTGGTGGAGATCACCAAGCAGATCGACGGCTACCGGCTGAGCACCTACTTCCACAAGGGGCGCACCGGGCGGATCCGCGCGCTGCCGGTGTGGGACTACAACCTGTCCCTGTTCAACGCGGACTACAACGGCGGGGATGTGGCCACCGGCTGGTACTACTCCATCCTCGGCGGCGGTGACTATTATTACTGGCCGCGCCTGCACCAGGACCCGAACTACCGGCTGCTGCACTGGGACCGCTACTGGGAGCTGCGGCGCGGGCTGTTCGCCACCGACGCGATCCTGAACCATATCGACGGGCTGGCCGGGCAACTGGTCGACGGCAGCACCACGCCGGTGACCAACGGGATGCCCAACCAGTCATCGCTGGCCGAGAACCCCGCGATGCGCCACTTCCGGAGGTGGCCGATCCTCGGGACCTATGTCTGGCCCAACCCCGCCAACTACGCGAACCGGAAGAAGTTTTGGAACGGGCCGACGCTCGACCCGGCGCCGTACACCAGCGCCGACGGCGAGGTGGACGCGATGAAGGACTTCCTGCGCCAGCGGCTGGCGTGGATCGACGACCAGAACTACGCCGGCAACACGATCTATCGGCCGCCGGTGTTCAGCCACCAGGGGGGCAGCGTCGAGGCGGGCACGGAGCTGGCGATCACGCGCCACACCGGCACCGCGCCGCCCGGCTACGTGTATGCCAGCGGCGGGATCATCTACTACACGACCGACGGCAGCGACCCGCGGGCCGCCAACGGGACGGCCGTGGGGTCGGTCTACTCCGCGCCGCTGGTCCTTGACCACCCGGTCACGGTCAAGGCGCGGCTGTTCACCAACGGGAACTGGACGCCGTTGACGGCGGCGGACTTCATCGTCGGCGCGGCCCCCGCCGGCCCCGCCAGCCTCGTGATCTCGGAGATCTCCTACAAGCCGGTCCCGCCCGCGCCGGGGACGCCGGAGTTCCTCGCCGGCTTCACCGAGGGCAAGGACTTCGAGTACGTCGAGTTGCTCAACGTCAGCGACGGCTACATCGACCTGAGCGGCTGCCGGTTCAGCGCCGGGATCACGTTCGACTTCGCCGGGAGCGACCCGGCGCTGCTCACGCTGGCGCCCGGCGCGCGGGCGCTGGTGGTCGCCAACCGCGACGCCTTCCTGCTGCGCTTCGGCAGCGGGCTGGCAGGGCAGGTCCTCGGCGCCTTCAGCGGCAGCCTGAGCAACGAGGGGGAAACCGTCACCCTGCTGGCCGCGGACGACGCGGTGATCGCGAGCGTCAGTTATGGCATCGCCGAGCCGTGGCCGGTCGCCGCGCAGGATGCCGGCTACACCCTGGTGCTGAACAACCCCGCCCCGAACCCCGCCTACGCGGCCGCCGACTTCCGCGCCAGCGCCGAGCCCGGCGGCACCCCCGGCGCCGCCGCCGGCCCGGCGTTCACCGGCGACCCGCTGGCCGACGGCGACCGCGACGGCGCCTGCGACCTGTTGGAGTACGCCACCGGTTCGCTGCCGGACGACGCGGGCAGCCGCTTCCTGCCGGTGGCCGGCATGGTGAGCGTCGGCGCCGCCGACTTCATGGCCTACAGCTACCGGCGGGCCAATGCCGCCGACGGGGTCGACTACTTCGTCGAATACTCGACCGATCTGGCCAACTGGTCGTCGGCCCCCGCCGCCGTCGCCTACGTCGCCACCACCAACAACGGCGACGGCACGTCGACCGTCACCTGGCGCGCCACGGCCCCCGCCGGCGAAGCCGCGCGCCAGTTCATGCGCCTGCGCGTCACCCAGCGCTGAGGGGCGGCGCGCGGGAGGGATGCCGGGGACTGTTAGTCCGCCCGCTGCGGCCGGCCGCTCACGGCTGGCGGCTGGTGCGGTGGCGGTAGTCGGGCCAGAGCGGGCAGTTGAGGTCGATCCACGCCTTGAGGGCGCGGAGGTCGGCTGGGGTGAGGGGCAGGGACTGGTGGGTTTGGCTGCGCAGGATGGTGAACAGGCGGCTGTGGAGGGAGCCGAACGACAGTGGTTCGGCCTTGAAGTGGCGGGCGCCGTAGTGCCAGTCGAAGTAGTGGACCCAGCCGCCGGCGACGAGTGAGCGGTAGGAGGCGGGCACGCGGTCGGGGTCGCGGGTGGCGCGCAGGTCCGGGGCGGGGCCGGCGGCGCCGTCGTGGCAGCGCGTGCAGTGGGCGTCGAGGACCGGCTGGACGACGTGCTCGTAGGCGAACGGTTCGGCGCCCCACGGCGGCGGGTCGAGCGGCGCGGCGGTGCGGGCGAGCGGCGTGCCGGGGCGCCCCGGCGGGGCGGTGGTGCGCGGGTCGTGGCAGCCGACGCAGCCGCGCCGCTCGCCGGGTTGGAGCTGGACGACGCTGCGCATCCGCTGGAGTTCGTCGTGGTGTTCGTCCAACAGGTGGAAGTAGAGCACCCTGCCGGCGGGGGCGGTGAAGCTGGCCGAGCCGTCGTCGGCGATGGGCGCGGTGCCGAGGACCGCCTTGGCGACGTAGCTGGGCCAGCCGCCGTGCTCGGTGACGGTGGCGGCGCCGTCGGGGGCCGGGGCGGCGGCGCCGGCGCGGAACGCGTGCGGCTGGAGGGCGTTGGCGGTGCGGGTGAGGTAGCTTTGGGGCGGGCCGTGGACGAGGTGGATCGGGGTGGCGTAGAAGTCCTGATAGCCCGGGTGCGAGCTGCGGTATTCGCCGTCGGCGAGCAGCTCGAGCGGGGCCGGCATTTCCTGGGAGACCTGCACGTAGCGGGCGCGGCCGCGGGCGACGGCCGGGCCGAGGCCCTGATAGACGTCCTGGACGACGAACTGGCCGAGCCCCTGGCGGGCGAGGTCCGGGTCGGTCACCTCGGGCAGCACCGGGGGGCGCGGGCGGGGTCCGAGCGGCGACGGGCACTTGCTGCTGATCTCGGGGTCCAGATAGAGCAGCTCGCGGTTGCCGTAGCGGTCGATGACGTAGAGGCCCCAGTGCGACCGTGGGCCGGGCGCGTGGCTGACGAGGAAGTGGTCGCGCGACACCGGCGCGGGGTCGCGGAACGTCTCGTGGTGCGACCGGTCCATCTGGTACTGCGGCCGGGTGTCGGGCGTGATGTTGGTGATGGCGGCGGTGTCGAACGGCCCGGCCGCCGGGTTGAGCAGTGCGATCGGCCCCTGGTGGTCGCCGTGGGAGATCAGGGTGCACACCAGCTCGCCGCTGCCGGGCACCTCGCGGGCGTGGCCGTAGCAGTAGGGCGTGTCGTTGCCGAACACCAGCTCGGGGTGGCAGCCGTCGGGCCGGATCGCCCACAGCGTGTGGCCGAAGTCGGCGCCCTTGTCGAGGTACTCGGAGCGGGTCCACAGGATGCGCCCGTCGCGCATCACCACCGGATCCCACTCGCTGATGTTGGCGAACGACAGGCGGCGCAGGCCGGTGCCGTCGGGCTGGATCCGGTGGAGCACGTAGGCCTGCGGTTCCCAGCACAGGTAGCGGCCCTGGCAGCGGGTGCTCATGAACCCGAGCCCCCCGTCGGGCAGCGGCACCGGGTCGAAGTCGTGCCACGGGCCGTCGGTCAGCCGCCGCGGCGCGCCGCCGTCCGCCCCCACCGCATACAGGTGCCAGTACGGCTGCCAGCCGTCGACCTCGGGCCGGTCCGGGCGGTAGGCGAACCAGATCGTCCGTGCGTCGTAGTCGGCCACCGGGTGGCGCACGATCCCCGCGCTGCCGTCGACCAGCGTCTCGACCACCGCCCGCGCCGGGTCCAGCCGCCCGTCCGCGTCGCGCGGCACGTGCAGCACGCACACCCCCCCGCCGGGCACGAACAGCGCGTCGAGGTGCTCGCTGTAGTTGTGCGAGGGCTGCAGCGGGTGGCGCTTGGCAAACAGCACCCGCCCGAGCGGCGCCAGCCGCGGGTCGCGGAAAAACAGCCGCCGCTGCGCCAGCCGGGCTGTTAGAAAGAGGGCGTCCGACGCGGCGGCGGCGGGGTCGGCGGCCTGGTGCTGGAGGGCGGCGAGTTCGGCGCGTTCGCGTGCGAGGTCGAGGCCGAGGGGTGCGAGCCGGTCGAGCAGGCCCGCGAACTGTGCGAGCGTGCGTGCGAGCGGGTCCATGCGGGCGAGGCGGCCCCAGCAGGGTGGGCCGCCGGGGGTGGCGGGCCGGTCGTTGACGAGTGGCGAGAGGTAGTCGGTGGCGTCGATGCGGCGCCACGTGTCGCGTTCCAGCAGGAACGCGTGGGTGACGGCGCCGGCCCAGGTCATTTCCGGCAGTTCCTCGAGCGGGAACGTGAGCGTCGGCATGGGCTGGGGCAGGTCGGCGGCGGCGCGGGTCAAGGTCGCGGCGGTCTGCCAGCTGTGCCCGTCTAACGAAAGCAGCGCCTCGGCCGCGAGGACCTGGCGGTCGGAGAAGCGGCCCTCGCGGTCGCGCGAGAACCCGACGCGCGCGACGGTGGCCGGCGCGGGCAGTTCGATCTCGGCCCACTCCTCGCCGGCGGTGGCGGCGATCCAGCTGTGGTGGTTGCCGTGGCGGCCGTCGTTGAGGTGTTCCACGGCGTGGATGGCGTAGCCCGGGAGGAGCGACGACGCGCGCGCCACGGCGCCGCGGCTGGCGAGTGCCAGGTTGTCGGCCCGGTCCGGCCCGTAGACCTCGAGTTCGTCGATGCACGGCTGGCCGGCGTGCGCGCGCCGGATGAGCAGCCGCACGAAGCGCGCCGTGCGCGGCGCGAACTCGATCGAGACGACCGAGGGGCCGGCCGCCACGTCGGCCGCGGCGGCCGCCGCGCGGGCCGCGAACGCCTCCCCGACGACCTCGCGGCGGTGGTTGGCGGGCGGGGGCGCCGGGCCGGCGGCGGGCGCCGGCACGGCGAGGGCGGCGAACGCGGCGGCGAGGCAGGTGGCCGCCCCGCGGGGGGTGCCGCGGCGCGGCCGGGCGGCTGCCGGCAGGCAGGTGGCCGCGGGGCGTTTCATGCGGCGGGCGCGGGCGGCGGTGCGTCCCTGAGTTTCGGGCTGACCGGGACCGGGGCGCCGCCGCGCCCGACGAACAGCAGATAGATCTGGCGGTCGAGGTGGAGCAGCGAGAAGTAGATCGGCCCGGAGGTGAAGTAGATCCCGACGCACAGGACGAGCAGGCCGGCGAACGAGAGCACGAGGGAGGCGGCCCAGACGAACGCCGCGGCGAGCACGCATTCCAGCCACGTGAGCTTGAGGAACTGCACGGCCCAGCCGAGGTCGAAGGCCTGGGCGAAGTTCTGGGTGAGCAGGGCCCGCAGCATCAGCGGCTTGAGGGCCAGCATCATCAGCACGGTGAGCGCGAACACCACCGCCATCAGCACCGCCATCATGACCACCATGGCCAGCACCGCCCCCGACCCGTGGCTGTCCGCCGCCACCCCCACGGCCAACATCGGGAGCGTGCACCCGACCCAGATCACCGGGGTGAACACCACGCTGACGACCAGCGACACGAGCATCGGCCAGAGGCCGCGCTCGAGGTAGCTGGTGAAGCGCGCGAAGTCGAAGTCCGGGAACGTCGCCGGGTCCTGGGAGTCGCGGCCCCAGAACCCGCCCGCCAGCCAGCCCATCACGACCATCGGCCCGACCACCGGGATGAGGCTGCAGACGCCCGCCAGCAGCAGGTTCATCATCCACCGCGGGCTGAGGAAGAACTCCCGGACCGAATCGATGTATCTCATGTCGGTCGATGCGTGTTGGAATGGACCGGGCGCCGCCGTCCGGATTTGGCCGCCGGCGGGGGGGGCTCCGGATGACCCGGAGTGCGGGCGGGTGATGTGGTTCAGCGGAGAGCTTGCGGTTCCGTTACGCCGTGTCAAGGAAGCTGCTGTCAACTCAACGGGCATCGTTCACCCGTCCCGGGCGGGGCGGGCGCCGCGGGCCCAGTCGTCGCGCAGGATCGCCAACGGGACCACGTCCTCGAAGCGGCCCCACTTGCACACCGCCTGGCGCTGCAGTCCTTCCGGCCGCATGCCGACCTTGGCCAGTGCTCCTCCGGAGGCGGGGTTGCGGACCATGTGGAAGGCGACGATCCGGTTCAGGCCGAGGCACTCGAACCCGTGGCGCACGACGGCGTGGGTGGCCTCGGTGGCCAGCCCGCGGCCCCACCATTCCACCCCGATCCAACAGCTCAGCTCGGCGTGCTGGTGCTCGGCGCTGATCGCCCGCAGTTCGACCGCGCCCGCCAGCGCGCCGTCGTCCGCCAGGGTGATGGCGAAGTGGACCGCCTCCCCGCGCGCGAACGCCCCGGCGTGGCCGGCGATCCACCGTGCCGCGTATTCCAGCGTGAACGGGTGGGGGATCGAGATCATCGTGTCGGCGATCTCCCGCCTGCCGGCCAGCCGCTGCAACGCCGGCGCGTCGTCGTCCCGCCACGGGCGCAGCACCAGGCGCGCGGTGGTGATGACCATGGGTCCGGGAATGGGAACCACGGATTTCACGGACTGCACGGATTCAACGGGTTCCGAAGAGGTTCGGTGTGGCGCGCTCCATCAACTCCCGAGTGAACTGGCAAGCAAGGCAGCTCATGTGCCATCCGTGGAATCCGCGAAATCCGTGGTTCGAGATGTTCCCATGGCAAGGTCCGGGCCCTCATGGTCGGTGGCGCGGCTACGCCGTGAGGTAGTCGGCCGGGAAGCGCCACGGGGCGCGGTACTCGGGCACCGCGAGCCGCGCCGCCTCCGGGTCGCCGACGATCGACTCGGTCGCCGGGTCGAAGCGGAGCGAGCGGCCGAGGCGCAGCGACAGCAGGCTGAGCACGACCGGCACGTCGATGCGGCAGTGGTAGTCCGCGCTGCAGCTCGGCTGCGTGCGGCTCTTGATGCAGTCGAGCCACTCGCGCTCGTGGCCCGGGGACGGCGGGATCCTGTCGCCGGCCGGCTTCAGTTCGGAGTGGTTGTAGGCGACCCGGCCGGCGAAGTCCGGCGCCTGCTTGCGGGCCGCGGCCTCGGGCAGGATGAACGCGTTCAGGTAGTCCCCCTCCGGGACGACCTGGTGCTGGCCGTAGTCGGAGAACAGCGTGCCGTTGACGCCGTGGAAGTAGACGCCCAGCCGGCGGGTCCGCTCCGGCTTGCCGTGGAAGTCGAAGCCATAACTGTTAGTCAGCGACGACATCCAGGTCATGGTCAGGCCCGGGTAGCGCCACAGCACCTCGTGGTGGTCGTAGGCGTCGCCGTCGTCCTCGACCACGAAGCGGCCGCCGGCGCTGCTGACCTCGGTGGGGAAGCCGAGGTCGAGCGCCCACACGGGCAGGTCGATGATGTGCGGCGCCATGCCGGGCGTCCAGCCGCCGCTGTAGTCGAGCCACGAGCCGTGGCAGTAGGCGTCGTGGGCGAGGATGGCGTTGAACGGGCGCAGCGGCGCGGGGCCGCACCAGAAGTCCCAGTCGAGGCCCGCCGGAGGGGTGGTGTTCGGGTCGCGGCCGATCCCCTGCGGCCCCTGGTTCATGACGTTGAACGTCCTGACGGCGCCGACCTTGCCGAGGCAGCCCGAGCGCACCAGCCCGACGACGTCGCGGTAGTTCTGGGAGGCGTGGATCTGGGTGCCGACCTGGCAGATGCGGTGGTGTTTGCGCACCGCGTTGCGCACCGCCAGGCTCTCGCCGAGGTGCAGGGTCATCGGCTTCTGCAGGTAGACGTCCTTGCCGGCCTCGCAGGCCGCCACGGCGATCAGCGTGTGCCAGTGCGGCGGGGTGGCGATGATCACCGCGTCGAGGTCCGGCCGCGCGAGCATCTCGCGGAAGTCGGCGTGGGGCTTGCAGGTGGCCTTGTACTGTTGGACCACCTCGTCGCGGCGGGCCGCCCACACGTCGCACGCCGCGGTCACCACCACGTCCGGGTGCTGCGCGCAGGCGTCCAGGTTGGCGCGGCCCATGCCGCCGCAGCCGATCAGCCCGACGTGGATGCGCTCGTTGGCCGCCACCGCCGGCTGCTGCGCGCGGGCGGCGCCCGCGGCAACCACCGGCGCCACCATCCCCACCGCCCCCAGCCGCGCGGACTGCTCCAGGAACTGCCGCCGTGTCAGAAACCCTCCGTCATGCATCGTTGCTTCCTCCTTCTCCGGGGGATCCTAGCGGACGCCGGCCGCGTGGCAAGCCGGATCGGCGGGGGAAGCCGCGGTCCCGGTGAGAAACACGACAGCCCGCCGGTCATCCGCCCCCTCGCCGGCCTCTATTTCATCACGACCTCCCAGGAATACCGCGCGATTCTCCTGTGGGAGCTGGTCTCCTTGCGGTACTCCGCCTTGCCGCCGAAGTTCTTCTCGCTGTTGCGAAAGGTCACCTTCTGGTCGGGATGAACCGTCGCCGCGGCGATCTTGTGCTGCAGTTCGAACAGCCGCTCCAGGCTGCCCGGATCGCCGGAACGAATCTGCCTCTTGATCTCCGTTCGCTCCGCCCTGAGAGCCTTCTGCGCGTCCCCCCCGTCATGGTTCGTCACCGGCCCGAAATCAAGGTCCCGAGGCGGGGCGAGATCCTCCGTGGAGGCCCATTCCAGTTTGGCCGAGAATGCGGTTGGAACCACCGCTTCGACGTCCCCCGTCCCACCGGACATGTGCATGTTCATCGCCCTCGGGCCGATGCCGACGGTGGCACCGGTGAGCTCCGCGTGTTCACCGTCGCTGCGCTTGATGCTGCCCGAGAAACTGACGACCTCGGCACTGGTGATGTCGTACGGGATGCTGAAGCCCATTCCCCCCATCGGCCGGAAACGGAGGATCATCGTCACCTCGACCTCCCTTGTCGACCATGCCTTCCCGGAGGATGACTCATGATGCTCATAATCGTAGCGCGTGACCCGGAGAAACTCGGAATTGACGAGCTTGATCTTCTTGGTGCCGATGACCTCCGAGGGCATTGGCAGGTCGTCATCCTCCGGGGTGCCGACCTCCTCCGGGAGGTCCGGCGAACGATAGACGGTGATGGTGTCGGTGTCGCTGGCCGGCAGTGAGGGAGCCACGTAGTGAACGCGGATGATGTTGTCCTCGCCGATCACAAACTCCTTGCCGTGGGGAATCGGCGAGTTCTCCCCGTTGACGATCATGCCCATTGAGGCGACAATCACCTTGTAGCCGGGCCCGGCATGATTCCCGTTCAGGTCCATCATGCTGGTGAGGATGATCTCCATGGTCTGGCCGGGGAGCAGTTCCTTTTTGGCCGGGGATATCTCAACCGTGATCGGCCAGAGGCGGTCCTCTATCTGGCCGGGCGCCGTGACTGACAACGCCAGTCCCGCCGCGGTTGCCAGCACGATGCGGTCAATTGTGTCGTTCATTGCCTTTGCTCCTGTTTGGATTCGCGGCGCTCCCGGAGACCCCCTGCGGTGGAGTGACCTGCACGCGGGGGGCAGCCGCCTTCCGGGCGGGCCGGCCGCGGCCGGCCGGTTGGACTTGCATGGCTTTGAGGGTGCTGACCGGGCGCTACTTCTTCACCAGTTCCACACGCCGGTTCAGGGCGCGGTTCTCGTCACTGTCATTCGGCGACACGGGCCGGCTTTCGCCGTAGCCGTGCGCGGAAAGCCGCGTTTCATCGACCCCGAAGAGGAGCAGGAAGCCGCGCACCGTGTCTGCGCGGCGTTGCGACAGCTCCAGGTTGTATGCATCGGAGCCCTGGTCGTCGGTATGGCCTTGGATTTCAACGTTCAGGCCGGCGTTTTCCTTGAGCAGCGTCACCACGTGCTCGAGCTGCTTCAAGGACTCCTTCTGCAGCGAGGCCTTGTCGTGGTCGAAGAGGATGTCGTGCAGCAGGACGCGTCCGTCAGCATCGAGGGCGGCCTTCATCTCGGCCGGGCCGAACGCGAGCGACTTCCTGAATGGCGCCTCATCGACGATCGTGAGGTACTGCTGGCCGAGGTTCGCGGAGCCCGTGTATTGGCAGTAGGTGGTGCCGCCGTCCTCGCGCGGCAAGGTGAACACGAGGTGGGTGTTGCTCTCGAAGACGACCTGACCTTTCTTCTCCTCCGCGGCGGCGCGGTAATACTCCATGAACTCCTGTTTCGAGATGTTCTGGACGCGGCTTCCGTCAGGTTTGCGCACTTCGTAGAGAAGGCGCCAGGATTCGCCTTTGACCTGTTTCTTGGAGGGCCTGCCGGTATCCGGATCCGGCACCTGGAATTCAGCCGCCCCGAAGTTTTCGTGTTTGCTCATGTTCTCGGCCAGCACCGAGCCCGGAAAGGGCCGGATCAGCGGATGTTCGGGGATTTCCTTCGCTTGGGCGGCCGACCCGGCAGAGCAGCCCACGAGCATGACAAGAGCCCTTCCGATCTGCCTGACGGCCTTTGAGCGTTGCGCGGGCGGTCCACCCGGGCCGGCTTCCGGGCGGGCAGCCTTGAGTTCTGCCGAACAGGGCTCTGCAGCAGCGCGGTTCCGCCATTCCGTCGCGGGTTGCATCCGTCTGGCCGGGGCCTGTGCGGTTCCGGGTGGAGGGGCCTGTTGGGGGGTGCTCCCCTCCGCACCCGAGGGCATGGTTTCCCGGTGACGCCCGAGATTGGGGCGGGCAGGTCGCGTTTTGGGAAGCGGTCGCCGTCGTTGCATGCGGAATTCAAGCTTGGGGATTTCAGCCTGCTGCGTCAAGGAGAAGCCGGCAGGAAAAGCCGGCGGGAAACCGGGCGGCGGGACGCCGCCGCCGCGGCGGGGGCGGCGCTTGCGGTGGCGGGGGGCGGGATGCGCTGCCGGCCTGAATGGTGGCGGCGAGGCCCGGCGAACAGATGGCTTGTGCCGTCGCGGGGGAGCAGCGAGGATTGGCACGACACAGCCATGCAACAAGTCAGCATCGCCATCGTGGGCCTCGGATTCGGGGCGGAGTTCATCCCGATCTATCAGCGACACCCCGGCGCCCGGATGGCGGCGATCTGCCAGCGGACCCGGGCCCGGCTCGACGAAGTCGGCGAGAAGTTCGGGATCGCGAAGCGCTACACCGACTACGACGAGTTGCTCGCCGACCCGGGAATCGACGCGGTGCACATCAACACCCCGATCCCGAACCACGCCGAGCATACGCTCAAGGCGCTGCGCGCCGGCAAGCACGTCGCATGCACGGTGCCGATGGCCACCACCGTCGATGAGTGCCGGCAGATCGTCGAGCTGGCCGGCGCCACCGGGCTGAAGTACATGATGATGGAGACGGTGGTTTACGCGCGCGAGTTCCTGTTCATGAAGGACCTCTGCGCGCGGGGCGAGCTCGGCCGGATCCAGTTCATCAAGGCGTCGCACCAGCAGGACATGGACGGCTGGCCGGACTACTGGCCGGGGCTGCCGCCGATGTTCTACGCCACCCACTGCGTCGGGCCGGCGCTCGGGTTGATGCGCTCCGAGGCGGCGGCGGTGTCGTGTTTCGGCTCGGGGACGATCCGCGCCGAGCTGCACGGCTGCTACGGCTCGCCGTTCGCGGTCGAGAGCTGCCACATCCGTTTCCGCGAGAGCGACGTTGTTGCGCACATCTACCGCTCGCTGTTCGACGTTGCGCGGCAATACCGCGAGTCGTTCGAGGTCTACGGCTCGAGCAAGTCGGTCGAGTGGCCGCTGATCGAACACCGCCCGCTGGTCGTCCACACCGCCAAGCGGCCCGAGCCCGAGATCCCCGAGGAGGTTTCCTGCCCGGACTTCGCCCACCTGCTGCCGCCCGAAATCCGTGGCTTCACCACCGGCGGCGTCTACGGGGGGGAGGCTGGCGGGGAGCACCTGTCGTTCACCCAGGGCGCCGGCCACGGCGGCTCCCACCCGCACCTCGCACACCAGTTCATCCGGATGCTCACCACCGGCGCCGACGCCTACCCGAACGTCATCGAGTCCGCCAACATCACCTGCACCGGGCTCCTCGCCCATGAGTCCGCACTCGCCGGCGGCAAGACGCTGTCCCTGCCCGAGTGGACGCTGCGGCCAGCGCGGGTGGCGAGTGACGGGTGACGAGGGATCGGACGGGAGCCCGTGGTCGGGGCGCTTCCGCTTGAAGAAATCCTCGCCCACGGCCCACGCCGGCACGGCGGGGCAGCGCAGCAGGCAGCCGCGCGCCAGTTCCCGGTCGCGCCGGCCCTTGTCCCCTGTTCGGCGGGGCGTGCTCCGCTCAACCTGGATTCGGGGATGAAAACCACGGATTGCGCGGATTGCGCGGATTGCACGGATGTTGAATGAGTTGCGATGGATGGCGGATTCATCCGGCAGGTGAACAGGCGAGGGGAACCAAGCCGCTCCGAAATCCGCGTAAACCGCGAAATCACGGGCGTCCGGTTATAAGTCCCACAACATCAATTGGTTGTGATCCTGCTCACCCATAGTTCTGAAATCGGTTTCTGTAAGTAGTTGATTTAGAGCGACTTTCACGGGCGTCCGGTTATAAGTCCCACAACATCAATTGGTTGTGATCCTGCTCACCCATAGTTCTGAAATCGGTTTCTGTAAGTAGTTGATTTAGAGCGACTTTCTCAAAGGGATGCACGCTGAGAATCTGCAAAGTTCTGTTAAGAGCCCCGGGCAGGCGGAGCTGCTTGTGAAGGATCGCGACCATGAGGTAGACGGCCACGGCAATCCATATCTGGGTCTTCACCGCGTTGGGACTGGTGCCGTAGTAGTGTTTGATTCGGAGATGTTGCTTGATCCAGCGGAAGAACAGTTCGATCCGCCACCGCAGCCGGTAGAGCTTGGCGACACTCAGTGCCGGGATGTCCAGGTTGTTGGTGAGAAAGACGAGTTCGCGGCGAGTGTCGGAATCGTAGTAGCGAATCTTGCGGAGCAGTCCCGGATAGGCTTGGCGCGCCTTCTTGAGAGTAGGCTTGCCCACATGATCGCTGCGCAGGCCGGTGAGGCGCTCGATGGGCAGCGATCGCTGCCTGGTGAAGCGCAGATTGCTCTTGGCCCGAGTGACGAAGAACCCGCCAGCGGTTGCGATCGTGTTCAGGCGAGAGAAATCCATGTAGCCACGGTCCATCACGTAGAACGAACCGGGCTCGAAGCACAGCGTGTCGAGCCACGCCACGTCGTGCTGGCGGGCATCTGTGATATGGATGCAGGTCGGAATCGGCCCACGCAGATCGATCTGGGTGTGCAGCTTGATCCCGGACTTGGTTCGACGGAAGTCGGCCCAAGGAAAGAGGGTCAAAGAGAGATCGATCGTGCTGGAATCGAGTGCGTAGACGGTATTGTCCAGCTCGACGCCAAGATCTTCCCCTGCATACAGAACCCGTGCTTTGCGGATCAGGCCTTTGGCGAGATCCTCCCAGATCCGCCAGTCCCGCTGTTCGTTGGCATCCGCCAGGGTGGATCTGGCAACCGGACCGCGGAACCCCAAGTGGTGGAGTGCCGAGGGCTTTGCATTGAGGCAGGTGACGATATCCCTCAACCCGTCGCGCCAAGTCAACTGAGCGAAGGCCATGCAGATGAACTGCTGTCGACACCCGAAATGCCGGACCCTCGAGTCGGCATTGTAACGCCGCACCAGACGGTCGAGCGTCTGGCGATGGACGAGATCGAGAACCTGGGACAGGACGAATCGGCCGGCATTCATGCGCGAAAAGCGTGCAAAACGCCCGCCGCGAATTCAAATCCGTCACATCGATTGCTCGTTGTAAGTTGCTCATCATGAATCGATGGCAAAATCACCAAAGCTCGTTAGCCGGACACCCCTGAGCGACTTTCTCAAAGGGATGCACGCTGAGAATCTGCAAAGTTCTGTTAAGAGCCCCGGGCAGGCGGAGCTGCTTGTGAAGGATCGCGACCATGAGGTAGACGGCCACGGCAATCCATATCTGGGTCTTCACCGCGTTGGGACTGGTGCCGTAGTAGTGTTTGATTCGGAGATGTTGCTTGATCCAGCGGAAGAACAGTTCGATCCGCCACCGCAGCCGGTAGAGCTTGGCGACACTCAGTGCCGGGATGTCCAGGTTGTTGGTGAGAAAGACGAGTTCGCGGCGAGTGTCGGAATCGTAGTAGCGAATCTTGCGGAGCAGTCCCGGATAGGCTTGGCGCGCCTTCTTGAGAGTAGGCTTGCCCACATGATCGCTGCGCAGGCCGGTGAGGCGCTCGATGGGCAGCGATCGCTGCCTGGTGAAGCGCAGATTGCTCTTGGCCCGAGTGACGAAGAACCCGCCAGCGGTTGCGATCGTGTTCAGGCGAGAGAAATCCATGTAGCCACGGTCCATCACGTAGAACGAACCGGGCTCGAAGCACAGCGTGTCGAGCCACGCCACGTCGTGCTGGCGGGCATCTGTGATATGGATGCAGGTCGGAATCGGCCCACGCAGATCGATCTGGGTGTGCAGCTTGATCCCGGACTTGGTTCGACGGAAGTCGGCCCAAGGAAAGAGGGTCAAAGAGAGATCGATCGTGCTGGAATCGAGTGCGTAGACGGTATTGTCCAGCTCGACGCCAAGATCTTCCCCTGCATACAGAACCCGTGCTTTGCGGATCAGGCCTTTGGCGAGATCCTCCCAGATCCGCCAGTCCCGCTGTTCGTTGGCATCCGCCAGGGTGGATCTGGCAACCGGACCGCGGAACCCCAAGTGGTGGAGTGCCGAGGGCTTTGCATTGAGGCAGGTGACGATATCCCTCAACCCGTCGCGCCAAGTCAACTGAGCGAAGGCCATGCAGATGAACTGCTGTCGACACCCGAAATGCCGGACCCTCGAGTCGGCATTGTAACGCCGCACCAGACGGTCGAGCGTCTGGCGATGGACGAGATCGAGAACCTGGGACAGGACGAATCGGCCGGCATTCATGCGCGAAAAGCGTGCAAAACGCCCGCCGCGAATTCAAATCCGTCACATCGATTGCTCGTTGTAAGTTGCTCATCATGAATCGATGGCAAAATCACCAAAGCTCGTTAGCCGGACACCCCTGCCGCGAAATCATTCTTCGCCCTCCGGCCGTCGCGCTCCGCGCTATGGCCGGCAGGCCGGGCTACGAATGACAGGTCCGTGGTCCGGCATTTTCCTTTCCAGGCTCAACCCCGGCGGCGGCGCGCCATGCCCAGCAGGCCGAGGACCGCCAGCAGGGCGGCGGCGGGTTCCGGCACGGCCTCGGCGAACGTGGTGGCGAGCCGCAGGTTGTCCCACGTGGTGTTGGCGCCACCTGCGGACGCGAGGCGCACCGCCGACGACCAGTTGGTGGGGGTATACGACCGGGAGACGTCGTAGGAGTCCGGCGTGTCCGCGCCGTCCGGGTTGACCCACAGGGCGACCAGATCCCGGTCGAAATCGAGCAACGCCAGCAGGCTGTAGGTGGTGTTGGCGGCGATCGGGATCGAGCTCAAGGTTCCCCCGACCCCCGACTCGTCGATCCCGAAATAACGGGTTTCGGCCGCTTGGCCGGGCATGCCCCAGAACAGGCGCTCGGCCCCGAAATCATAGGAACTGATCCCACCCCATTGAATGGTGTCGGGGGGGAACAGCGTGTCGACCTGGTAGGTCACGCTGACGTAGAGGCTGCCGACCCCGCGGAAGGCCCCCTCGCGCTCGTTGCTGGGCTCGCCGACCCCCTCGCTTGCACCTCCGAACTCGCGCTTGGCGCCGCCGTCGTTGGTGACCAGCGCAGCGCCGACCACGTTCGGCGCGCCGAAGACGATGTCCCAGTCCGACGGGGCCTGCGGGGGGGCGCCGGCCTCGTCGTTGAACTCGTTGTCCCAGCCGGTCCCGCCGGACCGGTCCGCGATGGACCCGTCGGGGTAGTCGAAGTTGTCCGTGGCAATCAGGGCGGCCGGGGCGGGGGCGGCGGCGATTGCGAGGCCGGCGAGGAACAGGGATGCGGTTTTCATGGGCTCCTAACGTTCGCAGGCACTACCTGCCCCGGCGGCCTCCTGTCAATGAAAATCGCCCGGCAGACGGAACACTTCCGGTTGGGCGGGGCCCGATCCTGCCGTCGAGGGCGGCGCTGTGGAACGGGCGTCCGCCCCGCCTGCGTTGTGACCAACGCAAGCTACGGGAAGCGCACTTGACCCCGCGGGGGGGGGTCCCTAGGCTCCCGCCATGCCCGGCTCCGGCGGACCCGCCCACCACCTGCACCTGCACTGCGGCGGGCGGTGCGCGGGCCTCGTGCTGGCGGCCGCCGCCGCGTGGGCGGCGGCCGCCGAGCCGGCCCGGGACTACACCGCGTTGGTCAACCCGCTGGTGGGCACCGACTCGGCGTTCAACTTCTCGACCGGCAACACCTATCCGGCGGTCGCGGTGCCGTGGGGGATGAACTTCTGGACGCCGCAGACCAACAAGATGGGCGACGGCTGGGGCTATCAGTATGACGCCAACAAGATCCGCGGCTTCAAGCAGACCCACCAGCCGAGCCCGTGGATCAACGACTACGCGGCGTTCGCGCTGATGCCGGTCGTCGGCGAGCTGGTCGTCGACGAGGAGAAGCGCGGGTCGTGGTTCTCCCACAAGGCGGAGGTCTCCCGGCCCGACTACTACCGCGTCTACCTGGCCGACCCGGACGTGACGGTCGAGATCACCCCCACCGAGCGCGCGGCCCAGTTCCGGTTCACGTTCCCGCAGTCGGATGCCGCGTACGTGCTGCTGGACGCGTTCAACAAGGGCTCGCACGTCAGGATCCAGCCGGACGAGCGGACGATCACCGGCTATTGCCGCAACCACAGCGGCGGGGTGCCGGCCAACTTCCACAACCACTTCATCGCGGTGTTCGACACCCCGTTCGAGGAGGTGGCCACCTGGAACGACTGGAAGGTCGCGGCGGGCGGCACCGAGGACACCGGGAAGCACGTCGGCGCGGCGGTGCGGTTCAAGACCCGCAGGGGCCAGCAGGTGCACGCCAGGGTGGCCTCGTCGTTCATCAGCCCGGAACAGGCGCGGCTGAACCTGACCCGCGAGCTGGGCGGCGACGACTTCGAGCGCACCCGCCAGAAGGCCGCGGACGCCTGGAACCGCGAGCTCGGCCGCTTCGACGTCAGCGGCGGGACCGCCGACCAGTACCGCAGCTTCTACACCGCGCTCTATCGGTCGATGCTGTTCCCGCGCCAGTTCCACGAGCTCGATGCCGACGGCAAGCCGGTCCACTACAGCCCGTACAACGGCCAGGTGCTGCCGGGCTGCATGTTCACCGACAACGGCTTCTGGGACACGTTCCGGGCGGTGTTCCCGCTGTTCACGCTGATGTTCCCCGAGCTCAACGCCCGGATCATGGAAGGGCTGGCCAACACCTTCAAGGAAAGCGGCTGGCTGCCGGAGTGGGCGAGCCCCGGGCACCGCGACTGCATGATCGGCTCGAACTCGGCGGTCAACATCGCCGACGCCTACCTGAAGGGGATCCGCGGCTACGACATCGACACGCTCTATCAGGGGATCCTCAAAAACTCCGAGAACGCCGGCCCGCTGCGGTCGGTCGGCCGCTTCGGCGTCAGGCACTACAACGGGCTCGGCTACATCCCGTGCGACGTCGACGTCAACGAGAACGTCGCCCGCACCCTCGAGTACGCCTTCGCCGACTTCACGATCTGGAAGCTGGCGGTGGCGCTCAACCGGCCGCAGGAGGAAATCGAGCGGTTCAGGAAGCGGGCGCAGAACTACCGCAACGTGTTCGACCGTCAGACCGGCTTCATGCGGGGCCGGAACAAGGACGGCAGCTGGTCCGAGCCGTTCGTGCCCGAGAAGTGGGGCGGCGACTTCACCGAGGGCTGCGCGTGGCACTACACGTGGTCGGTGTTCCACGACCCGCAGGGACTGATCGACCTGATGGGCGGGCCGGACGCGTTCACGGCCAAGCTCGACGCGGTGTTCACCACGCCGCCGAAGTACGACTGCTCGTACTACGGGGGCCCGATCCACGAGATCATCGAGATGGCGGTGATGAACATGGGCCAGTACGCCCACGGCAACCAGCCGATCCAGCACATGGTCTACCTCTACAACCACGCCGGCCGGCCGTGGAAGTGCCAGCAGTGGGTGCGCGAGGTGATGGACCGGCTCTACGCGCCGACGCCCGACGGGTTGTGCGGGGACGAGGACAACGGGCAGACCTCGGCGTGGTACGTGTTCTCGGCGCTCGGCTTCTATCCGGTGTGCCCGGGGGCGGGCGAGTACGTCGTCGGCAGCCCGCTGTTCCGCAAGGCGACGCTGCGGCTGCAGAACGGCGCCGCGTTCACGGTCGAGGCGCCGCAGAACTCCGCGGCCAACCGCTACATCCAGGCGGCGACCCTCGACGGCAAGCCCACCGGCAGGACCTTCCTGAGGCACGCCGACATCCTCAAGGGCGGCACGCTGCGCTTCGAGATGGGCCCGCGGCCGAACACCCGCTGGGGCACCGGCCCCGGGGACGCCCCGTACTCGATGTCGCGGGAGGTCAAATGAGCCGCCGCCGCGCGCAGTTCCGCCACCACCAACATCCACACCGAACCACCGACGACCGAGGGACAATCCGATGAGAGCCAAGACCCTGCCGATCCTGCTGGCGTTCTTCGTGATGGGCGTGGCCGACGCCATGGGGCCGATGTCGGACGCCGTCAAAAAGAACTTCGACCTGAGCCACGTCACCGCGACGCTGCTGTCGTTCTTCGTGTTCATCGCGTTCGCGATCTTCAGCGTGCCCGGCGGGGTGCTGGCGACGCGCATCGGCAAGAAGCGGCTGCTGCTGCTGGGGCTGGGGCTGAACGCGGTGGCGATGCTGATCCCGTGCCTGATGGAGCCCGGGTTCGGCCTGCTGCTGGGGTGCATCTTCGTGCTCGGCATCGGCACCACCTTCCTGCAGGTGGCGGGCAACCCGATCATGCGCGACGTGAGCGCCGAGGGCGCCTACGGCCGCAACCTGAGCTTCGCGCAGGGGTTCAAGGGGATCGGCAGCACGGTCTCCTCGTTCATCGTCGGCGGCGGCGCGCTGGCCGGGGTGGCGGTGCTGGGCAAGATGGGCTGGCGCGGCGTGTTCCCGATCTTCTTCGCGCTGATGGCGATCGCCTTCGTCTGGGTGCTGACGCTCGACATCGAGGAGACCAAGGCCGACGTCCCGCCGGGCATCGGCTCGAGCTTCGGGCTGCTGGGCCGGCCGGTGTTCGCGCTCGCGGTGCTGGGGATCTTCCTCTACGTCGGCGCCGAGGCGTGCATGGGCCGCTTCCTGCTGCCGCTGATGAAGGAGGCCGGGGTCACGGAGGCGGCGGCCACCAAGTTCGGCGCGCCGTTCTTCTTCCTGATGCTGACGGTGGGCCGGCTGGTCGGCGGGGCGGTGCTCACGGTGATCAGCCCGCGTGCGTTCTTCCGCCTGTCGGCGGCCCTCGGGCTGGCGGGGGCCCTGGGCCTGATGTTCGGGGGCGCGCCGCTGGCGATCCCCTCGGTGCTGGCCGCCGGCCTGGGCTTCGCCAACATCTGGCCGATGCTGTTCTCGATCACGGTGGAGGAAGACCCCGCCCGCGGCAGCGAGCTGAGCGGGCTGATGTGCATGGCGATCGCCGGCGGCGCGGTGGTGCCGTTGCTGATGGGCCGCCTGGTGGACCTCAAGCTGGGCGCCTACGCGTTCGCCGTCCCGGTGGCCTGCTTCGTCTACCTGCTGGTGCTGTCGCTCAGGGGCGGCGGCAAGGGCGCGCAGGCGGCCGGCTGAGCCGCCGCCGGACTAACAGAAATATCACGTCATGAACGGCACCAACGACGACCGCATCGTGCTGACGCTGGACGCGGGCGGGACCAACTTCGTGTTTTCGGCGATGCGGGGCAGGGAGCAGGTGGCGGAGCCGGTGCGGCTGCCGGCGCACGCGCGTGACCTGGGGCGCAGCCTCGAGTCGATGGTGCAGGGGTTCCGCGGGGTGATGGCGCAGCTGGAGCGGGCGCCGGCGGCGATCAGCTTCGCGTTCCCGGGGCCGGCGGACTACCCCAACGGGATCATCGACAACATGGGCAACCTGCCGGCCTACGGCGGCGGGGTGGCGCTCGGGGCGTTCCTCGAGGACGCGTTCCAGCTGCCGGTGTTCATCAACAACGACGGCGACCTGTTCGTCTACGGCGAGGCGATCGCGGGGTTCCTGCCCAAGGTCAACGCGCTGCTCGCCGGGGCGGGGTCGCCGAAGCGGTTCCGCAACCTGTTCGGGATCACGCTCGGCACCGGCTTCGGCGGGGGGATCGTCAGCGAGGGGCGGCTCTACACCGGCGACAACTCGGCGGCCGGCGAGATCTGGATCACCCGCAACAAGCGCCACCCCAAGGCGTTCGCCGAGGAGGGCGTGAGCATTCGCGCGGTGCAGGGGACCTATGCGCGCGTGGCGGGCATCGACCCCGGGCAGGCGCCCGAGCCCAGGGAGATCTATCAGATCGGGGTCGGCGAGCGGGCGGGCAACCGGCAGGCGGCGCTGCAGGCGTTCGCCGAGATGGGCGAGGTGATCGGCGACGCGCTGGCCAACGCGATCACCCTGCTCGACGGGCTGATCGTCATCGGCGGCGGGCTGGCGGACGCCTATCCGCTGTTCATCGGCGCGGTGCTGGGCGAGCTGAACGGCACGATCGAGAGCTACGGCGGCGAGCGGCTGCCGCGGATCGTGCAGCGGAGCTTCGACCTCGAGGACCCGGCGCAGCAGGCCCGCTTCATCGCCGGCGACGTCAGGGAGGTCACCGTGCCGGGGACCACGCGCAAGCTCAGGTACGACTCGCTCAAGCGGCTGGGCATCGGGCACGCGGTGCTCGACACCAGCCAGGCGGTCGCGATCGGCGCCTGGACCTACGCGATCCAGCAGTTGGACGCCCGCGGCTGAGCGGGCGCAACCCGGTTGCGGCCCGCGCCCGGCCCCGGGGGGACGGGCGGGCCGCCGCCAGCACCAAGGAGCAGCGACCATGAACATGCACACCAGAAGGAACTTTCTCAAGGCGGCGGCGGCTTCGGCGGCCGGCGCCGGCATGGCGGGGGCGGCCCCGGCGAACGGGTTCGCCAGCCAGCGCCCGGCGCCGGGCCGGCGCACCTTTGCCAGCGCGGCGGTGGACGCCACGATCGCCGAGGTCAAGGCCGCGATCCGCGACCCGGAGCTCGCGTGGCTGTTCGAGAACTGCTACCCGAACACGCTCGACACCACCGTCGACTACGAGGTGATCGACGGCAAGCCGGACACCTTCATCATCACCGGCGACATCGACGCGATGTGGCTGCGCGACTCGACCTGCCAGGTGTGGCCGTACATGCCGCTGGTCGCCGGGGACGAGAAGCTGCGGCTGATGATCCTGGGCCTGATCAACCGCCAGGCCAAGTGCGTGGTGCTCGACCCCTACGCGAACGCCTTCTACAAGGACCTGGCGCGGGTCTCGGAGTGGAACAACGACCGCCCCAGGATCAAGCCCGGCGTCCACGAGCGCAAGTGGGAGGTCGACTCGCTGTGCTACGTCATCCGGCTGGCCCACGAATACTGGCGGATCACCAGCGACGCCACCCCGTTCGACCAGGACTGGGTGCGGGCGATGCGGCTGATCGTCGCCACCTTCCGGACCGAGCAGCGCAAGGACGGCGCCTCCCCCTACCGCTTCATCCGCGAGACCAGCCGCATGACCGACGCCCCGGTCTACGAGGGCACCGGCATGCCGGTCCGGCCGGTGGGGATGATCTGCTCGATGTTCCGGCCGTCGGACGACGCCACGGTGCTGCCGTTCCTGGTGCCGTCCAACCTGTTCGCGATGCAGGCGCTGCGCCAGCTGGCCGAGATCTGCGGCAAGGCGCTGGACGAGCCGGCATTGGCCGCCGAATGCACCGCGCTGGCCGCCGAGGTCGAGGCCGCCGTGGCCGAGTGGGGGACCGCCGAGCACCTCGACTACGGGCGGATCTACGCCTACGAGGCCGACGGCTTCGGCAACCGCCTGTTCATGGACGACGCCAACGTTCCCAGCCTGATGTCGCTGTGCTACCTCGGCATCCACCGGCCGGACGACGCGATCTATCAGCGCACCCGGCGGTTCCTGCTGGGCGCGCACAACCCGTGGTACTTCCGCGGCAAGGCGGCCGAGGGCGCGGGCAGCCCGCACAGCGGCAAGGAGAGCATCTGGCCGATGGGCATCATCCTGCGCGCCCTGACCAGCCGGGACGAGGCCGAGATCCTGCACTGCCTGCACATGCTCAAGGCGACCCACGCGGGCACCGGCTTCATGCACGAGGCGTTCCACAAGGACAACCCGGCGGAGTTCTCGCGCAAGTGGTTCGCCTGGGCCAACACCCTGTTCGGCGAGCTGGTCATCAACGTCCACCGCGACCACCCGCAGCTGCTGGAGAAGCCCGGGATCTGATTTCCCGGATCCCCCCCGGGATTCCAAGGGCCAACCGCGGTCGCGGGCGGGGGGCGGCGCGGGTCAGGGCCGGGCGAAGCCGGCGAGCGCGTCGAGCAGGTCGGCCGGGGTGCCGAAGTCGAAGCGGCGGGCGTCGGTCATCTCGAGCGCGAGGTAGCCGTGGTGGCGGCGCTGCAGTTCCTGGGCGCGGGTGAGCTGGAACTCGCCGTGGTCGCGGACGTCGTCGCGGATCATCCGCGCGAGGATGTCGAAGATCGAGGGCGCGAGCAGGTGCATGCCGAACCAGCCGAGGAACTCGTCCGGGCCCAGGCCGTCGACGCGCAGCGCGCGGCGCGCGGTCGCCGGGTCGGGCTTCTCGATGATCAGCGAGACGTCGATCAGCCGCGGGTCCGCGGCGGTGCGGGTGCCCGCGATGGTGCCGTAGCCCCCGAGCTGGGACGCGGTGATCCGGTTGACGGCGGAGACCGAGCGGCCGCCGGAGCGGGCCCACGCGGCGGCGAGCGCGGCGGCCGGGGCGCCGCGGAACAGGTGGTCGCCCAGGCACAGCAGGAACGGCTCGCCGGCGGTGAACGCCCGTGCCTGATAGACGGCGTGGCCGTAGCCGTCCTGGACGTGCTGGACGGCGAACCGCACGCGCCCGGCGAGGGCGCGCATCCGCAGCGCCTCGGCGAGCAGCTCCGGCGCCTTGCCGAGGCGCCGCAGGTAGGCGTCGTCCGGGCCGTCGACGTAGGCGCGGATCATCTCCTCCTCGCCGGGCCGGACGATGATGCAGACCTCCTCGAAGCCCGCCGCGTCGAGGTCTAACAGGTGATAGTGCAGCAGTGCGCGGGCGATGCCGTCCGGGCCGACGACCGGGAACAGCTCCTTCTTGACCGCGTGGGAGGCGGGGAACAGGCGGGTGCCGAGGCCGGCGACGGGGACGACGGCCTTGCGCACCGGCGGGGCGGCGGCGGCGGGCATGGCGTCAGAGCGGCGTGGCGTGCCAGCCGGAGGCGTCGAACGAGTAGCGGCGGGCGCGGAACTCGAGGGCCCCCGGCGAGGTGCCGTCGAAGATGTCGGGCATGGCGCCGATGCGGCGGGAGTAGTGGTGGGCGACCTGCGGGACGTGCTCGGCCAGGGCGTCGAGCCGGCCGAACACGGCGACGGTGCCGCCCGACCCCCCGCCGGTGATCTTGGCGCCGTAGAGGCCGGCCGCGGGGCCGAGGCTGCGCACCGCCTCGACCAGCGCGTCGACTTCCGGCACCGACAGGCGGCAGTTGTCGCGGTAGCTGGCGTGCGCCTCGTACATCCGCTCGCCGGCGGCCACCAGCGCCCGCTCGCCGTCCGCGGCGGCGGCGCGCAGCGCCTCCATGAAGCGGAGCACGCGGTCGTTCTCCAGCACCGCGTGCTCGGCGGGGCCGCGGACCCGATAGACGGCGCCCGGCTGGACGGTGGTCACCGGGTCGTCGTGGGTCCGGTGGGCGGCCAGGAACTCCGCGCCGGTGATCTCCTCGGGCACCTCGGCGCGGAACGACCCGTTCCACTCCTCGGGCGTCAGGGTGGTCAGGTAGTCGAGCGGCGCCTTGCCCGAGCGGGCGCGGATCGCGTTGACGATCCGCTTGCCCATGAAGGCGCCGACGCGGGCGGCGCCGTACTGCTGGCCGCCGACCGAGTGGCGGACCATCGAGTTGATGCCCACGAAGCCGGTGCCGGGGGGGATTTCCACGGTGCCCTCGACCGAGCCGGGGCGGCACAGGATGTGGGTCAGGCAGCCGGTGCGGCCGGAGGTGACGGCGATCTGGTCCATCGCCCCGCAGGGGGCGCCGACGACGTGGTTCTCGGCCAGTTGCGCGAGCTTGGCGATGCGTGCGGCGTCGAGCCCGAGGTTCAGATAGGCGTTGAGGCAGCAGATGGTGCCGACCTCGGTGGCGGCGGACGAGCCGATGCCGACGTTCATCGGCACGCCGCTGAGCAGCAGCATGCTGAAGCCGTAGGGCAGGCGGATCCCCTCCTCGCGCAGCATCGTGAAGATCGAGCCGCCGATGTAGGCCGCCCACGAGGCGAGCGGGTTGCGCTGGCACACCTGGCGGACGTCGCGGTAGTCCGACGGGTGGTCGCCCTTGGTGAAGTGGTCGAGCGGGATGCGGGTTTCGACCGGCAGGTTGGGCGCGCCGGTCTGGACGGTGCGGATGCGCAGCGTGCGGTCGGTGCGCGGCTGGAGCGCGATCAGGTTGCCGCTGCCGAGCACCGCCTCGCAGACGTTGGCGCCGGAGTAGTCCGCGATGCCGCCCATGACATCGAGGCGGGCGGGCACCCGGGCGACCCAGATCTGGCCGGCGTTGAAGAACCCGGCCAGGCCGGTGGGATCGCTGTTGGGGCGGGCGAGCAGCCGCTCGAATTCCGCGAGTTCCGGCGCCAGGGCGGCAGGTTCACTCATCACGCGCTCAGGGAACCGCCGCGCCGCGGAGGATGTCAAGGAGGGAGCGAACGCGCCCCGGCCACCCCCCATCCCCCCGGGCAGGGCGTCCGCGCACCAACCGCGCGGCGGGGGCACGGCCGCCCTGATCGCCCACCGGAACGCCGGGCTGGCCGGGAACCGGTTCGATGCCGCCGCCGATTGCGCTGGTGTCCGGCCCGCGGCGGTGATAGATTGCCATCCGTCGGAGGAACGCCAATGAAATCGAGACGCAACCTGACCCGGTTCACCTACGAGACGACGGCCTTCCAAGGCTGGCGGCTGAGCATCGCCCGCGGCGGACAGACCTTCACCCGCTACTTCCCGGACCGCAAGTACGGCGGGGAACGGAAGGCGCTGGCCGCGGCCGAGGCGAAACTGGCGGAAATCAAGACCCTGCTCGAGGGCGCCAAGCGGGTCGACGGCAAGCTGACCCCGGCGGCCACCAACCGGGCCAACAAGGCGCTCCTCGCCGGCGGCTGAAACCCGGCCCGGCGGACCGGCCGCTCCGGCGCACGCGCCGCGGCCAGGGGGCTGCGGCCCGGCGGGCCCGAAGACCCGTTGGCCAGCTCAGTGTCGCGGCAACTCATGTCGCGGCCGCGGCATGAGTTGTCACCGGCGGAGGGGGAGGGAGGCAGCGTGGCCAGGCACTGCCGGATGTTGGGCCGCGCCGTCGGCGCGGAACTGCCGTGCGCGGCCCGGCGCTGATCCTTCGGTTTGCCCCAAAATCTACGCGTTTCCCAACCATCAGCATCGATTGGTTTTGCCCGGAACCCGCGTGCGCGCGCCCGTTTGAATCGCCCGCGAGGTTGTGCTTGCCAAGGCTGCGGGAATCACGTCGAAGTATCTCAACAGCAGTGCGCCGTGGGGCGCATTGGTCTCCGATCGTCCGGGCTGCAGAACCCGGGATGTGTGTCAACAAACCCGAAGTAACTCGACTCATGAAACCGCTCCCATCGAACCGCGCGATTGCCGGCCTCATCGGCGCCGCGATCGCCCTCCTCACCGTGCCGGCCTCCCAGGCGGCGGAAATCTTCTACAAGCCGGCCGCCCTCTCGACGGCAGAGGTGACGACCAACACCAACTGGTACGGTGAGGTCGTTCCCGGCACCGACGACATCGCCGCCTGGGTCACCGACGGCGACGCGGGCACTGCCGGCAACCAGGAATCGCGCGGCGGCGCGCTGACGGTTTCCTCGCCCGTCTCGTGGCTCGGCCTGCGGTTTGAGGATTCTGCCGGGGACGTCTACCTGAGCGGCTCGCCCATCACCTTGGGCGCCTCCGGCATCACCGAGGTCAGGTGGCAGTGGGTCTTCATCGACAACAACATCGTCCTCGCCTCCAACCAAACTTGGAACACGGGCAACCAGCTGACCCTCAACGGCACCGTCACCGGCGCCTTCGACCTCACCAAGACCGGCGGTGGCGACCTGGTGGTCACCAACACGACCTTGGGCGGCGGCCTGGTGCACGTGACCGCGGGGCGCCTGGTGATCAACCCGGCCACCGTCGGCGGCACGGTCACGATCCAGTCGCTGCGGACCCAGCGCGACGTGCGCATGGGCAACGACGTCCTGCTCGACGTCACCTCGGGCTTGTGCCGGCTGAGCACCGCCGCAGGCTTCTGGATCCAGCCCTCGGGCACCGGCGCGACCGGCCGGCTGACCTCCAGCTCGGGCACGCTCGACGTCTCCTCGGTGGATTCCACCGGCGTCCTGAGCACCGGCAACCTGGGCGTGATCGACCACCGGATCCGCACCTACATCGTCGACTACGGCGCCACCAAGGTGGGCGTGACCAAGAGCGGCGTGCACCGCGTTCAGTTCTACACCGCCAACACCTACAGCAACGGGACCACGATCAACGCCGGCATGATCCAGGCCAACAGCGCGGCCTCGTTCGGCACCGGCGCCGTCACCGTGAACTCGGGCGCACAGGCCAGCCTGGCGGCGTCGGGCACCTTCCTCAACGACTTCGTCGTCGAGGGCCAGGGGCCCAACAACGGCACCACCAACATCGGGGCGCTGCGCCTCAACAACAACACGATCTCCGGCGACGTCACGATCGGGGCCGGCGGGGCGCGGGTCGTCGCCTACGGCGGCGACGACTGGGGCAACCTCGCCACCGCCCTCGACACCTCGGCCGACGGCACCATCACCGGCACCCTGTCGGGCACCGGTCCGTTGGAGATCAACAACCCGGCGACCGGCGCCGCCGGCACGCTCACCCTCAGCGGCGACGCCTCCGGCTACAAAGGCACCGTCACGCTGTCCAAGGGCGGCCTGGTCATCGGCCCGGGAGTGACCCTCGACGCCGCCGCGGTGAACGTCGCCGCGGGCACCCTGACCGTCCACGGCACCCTCGGCTGCGACCACACCCACACCGCCGGCGTGCTGCAGGGCAGCGGGACCATCGACGGCAACCTCACCCTGAATGCCACCTCCGCCGCTGACGTCCTCAACATCCTGCCCGGCGCCCTCCATGTCACCGGCGACCTGACCCTCGACGGCTCGACCACCGTGCGCGCCAGCGGCATGGGCGGCCAGGTCACGGTGCTGACCTACGACGGCTCCCTGACCGGCGACGCCACCAACCTCGCGATCGAGGACCTCGCCAACTTCCGCGCCGGCACCGCCCTCAACACCGACGAGCCCGGGATCATCACCCTGGACATCGCCGGCGACGACCTCACCTGGACCAACGGCGCCGGCACCGGCCTGTGGAGCACCGCCTCCGCCGACGCCAACTGGGACAACGGCGGCGCCCAGGACTACTTCTACCAGAGCGACGCGGTGACCTTCGGCGACACCGCTGCGGGCACCGTGACCATCGTCGGGGTGATCGCCCCGTCGTCGGTCACCATCGACTCCGCATCCGACTACACCCTGACCGGCACCGCCGGCAACTACCTGAGCGGCAGCACCGGCATCACCAAGGGCGGCGCCGGCGCGCTCACCCTGGCCAGCCCCAACAACTTCCAGGGCGGGGTGGTGATCAACGAGGGCAACCTGCTGCTTTCCACCCAGCAGGCGTTCGCGGGCGGCCTGACCCTCAACGGCGGCGTCACCACCGTCCCGGTGGTGCAGGCCTACACCGGCGGCACCACGATCAACAGCGGCGCGGTGCTCGACATCACCGGCGGCGGCGGCCAGGTCGGCGTGATCCGCGGCACCGTCAACGTCGACGGCTCCGGCATCCTGCGGGTGACCAACCCCGACGGCACCGGCTGGGGCACCGGCGACCGCATCAGCGCGCTCAACCTGACCAACGGCGGCACGCTCGAGATCAACAACAGCACGGACAACCAGACCTTCTCCAACATGTCGATCACGCTGACCGGCGGCAACATCGTCAGGGGCGCCAACGCCGCCGCCTACAACGGCAACTTCGACCTGTTCAACGGCAGCACCTCGGTCACCAGCCTGGCCTCGGACACCACCTCGGTGATCGCCGCCGGCGTCAACCTCGGCCTGCGCCAGCCGGACACCACGTTCACCACCGCGCTGGGCACCACGCCGTCCGGGATCGACCTGCTGATCGACGCGAGCGTGAACAACTCGCCCAGCAACTGGACCACCCCGAACCTGATCAAGGCGGGCCCGGGCACCCTGTGCCTCAACAACCCGCCCGCCAGCGGGATCGGCAACAGCACCGTCTACTCCGGCACCACCACGATCAACGAGGGCACCCTGTTGGTCGGCAATGGCGGCACCACCGGCATCATCGGCACCGGCCCGATCACCGACAACGCCGCGCTGGTGTTCAACCGGTCGGATGTCGTCACCGTGGCCAACACCGTGACCGGCACCGGCACCCTCGAGCAGGCCGGCACCGGCGCGCTCAACCTCACCAGCGGCGGCAACCGCTTGGGCGACACGATCGTTTCCGCCGGCGAGCTCTACGTCGGAACCACCCCGTTCACCGCCTCGACCTTCCGGGCCACCGGCGGCACCCTCCTCGCCGGCACCAGTGCCGCCCTCGGCACCGGCATGCTGCCCGCGCTCGACCTCGACGGCGGCACCGCGGCGGTGCGGATGAGCACCGCGTCGTCGGACCGGATCGTGGTCAGCGGAACCAACGGCTTCACCGTGACCAGCGCCTCGGGCATCGCCTGCCGGCCGGCCGGCAGCCTGCAGACGGGCGACACGATCCCGTTGATCGACTACGTGGGCGCGATCGGCGGCCTCGGCTTCCCCGGCCTGTCGCTGGTGCCCGGCAACCCGCACTACGGGTTCTCGCTGGTCGACAACACCACCGACACCCGCGTCGACGCCACCGTCACCAAGACGGACACCGTGGTCTGGATCGGCAACCTCAGCGGCGACTGGGACGAGGAACTCACCTCCAACTGGCAAACCGTTTCCGACAGCCAGACGAGCCTGTTCTATGACTATGACAAGGTGAAGTTCACCGACGCCGGGTCGGCCAACACCACGGTGACCCTGGTCGGCGAAATCACCCCGGCCGTGGTCGAGTTCGATGCCACCATCGACTACACGCTGGCCGGCACGGGGATCACCGGCGCCACCAGCCTGGTCAAGAAGAACACTGGCAAGGTGACCCTGACCAACGACAACACCTACAGTGGCGCCACCACCGTCAGCGCCGGCACCCTCGAGGTCGGCGACGGCGCCACCTCCGGCAGCATCGCCTCCACCGCCATCACCGTCGACGGCACGCTCGCCCTCAACCGCAGCGACGCCCTGACGATCCCGCTGGCGATCACCGGCAGCTCCACCGGCCAACTCGTCCAGCGCGGCACCGGCACCACCACCCTGACCGGCGCCAGCACCGCCTACGACGGCACGGTGATCGTCGAGGCCGGCACCGTGGTCGTCGGCAACGCCAACGCCCTCGGCTCGGCCGTCGGCGGCGCCGTCGTCCAGGACGGCGGCTCGCTCGACGTCAACGGCTACACCCTGCCCGCCGGCAAGACGGTCACGTTCGCCGGCGCCGGCGGCGCGGGAGTGGCAGCACTCACCGGGGCCGGTGGCATCCCTGCCGGCGTGGTCCTGACCGCCGATGCCACGATCGGCGATGACATCGACAACCGGCTCGACCTCGGCACAAGCCTCGTCCCGGTCACCATCACCGGCGCCTACACGCTGACCAAGGTCGGCCTCAGCACGGTCTGGTACCGCGGCCCGGACCAGGGCGCGGGCAACTCGCTGGCCGCGCTCGTGATCGATGGGGGAAGGTTCGGCATCGAGGCCAGCGACAACGCCCTCAACGGCGTGCCGGTCACGGTCAACCCGACCGGGGTCCTGTCGTCATGGGCCAAGTTGGTCGACCCGGACTTCTACACCTCCACCCAGAACAACCCGATCACCCTGAACGGTGGTTCGCTGGGCTGCGACGCCGGCGGCGACGTCTGGAGCGGCCCGGTCACCCTGACCGCCAACAGTTTCCTCGGTGCCGCCGGCTCCGACGCGAACTTCACCGTCACCGGCGCGATCGGCGAGTCGGGCGGCTCGTTCGGGCTCACCAAGCCCATCATCAACGCGGAAACCCCCAGCACCAGCATCATCACCCTCGCCGGGGTCAACACCTACACCGGTGACACCACCATCGAGGCCGGCACCATCGTCCTCGCCGACAACGCCGCGCTGACCTTCGTGATCGGCGCCAACGGCGTGTGCAACAAGGTCACCGGCGCCGGCGCCGCCACCTTCAACGGCGACTTCGTCCTCGACCTGTCCGGCGCCGACGCCACCCCCGGCAACAGCTGGATCCTGGCCGACGCCACCACCAAGACCTTCGGCGCCACGTTCACCGTCGCCGGCTTCGGCGAAAACGCCGGCGTCCACACGCTGACCACCGGCGGCAACACCTGGACCTTCACCGAGGCCAACGCCACCCTCACGGTCGCCGCCGCCACCGGCTTCGACTCGTGGATCGCCGGCACCTTCGCCAACGGCTCGGTGCCCGCCGACCAGCGCGGCGCCACCGACGACCCGGACGGCGATGGCCTCGACAACCTCGTCGAATACGCGCTCGCCGGCCTCGACCCCACCGTCCCCGGAGGCTTCCCCGGCACCCTCGACGGCCTCAGCGTCTCGTTCGCCAAGCGCCAACCGCTCGATACCGGCATCGCCTACGCGATCGAGGAGTCGACCGACCTCGGCGCCGCCGACCCGTGGGCAGAGGTGACCCCCACCGTCAATGACGCCACCACCATCTCCTACACCCTGCCCGGCGGCCCGCCCACGGACTTCATGCGCCTCAAGGTGACCCAGAACTGAGCCCACGGGCCGCACGCCAAACCCATCCCCGCGGCCGCCCGCGCCCCCACGGCGCGGGCGGCCTTGTCTGTTCGTGTCCGCCCCGCCGGCGTTCTTGCCAACGAACGCGGCACAACTGCGCGTCGCGGCCGCCCTCGTGGCGACGGCTACCTGCCATCCGTAGCCCCGCCTCCCCCAGCGCAGGCCCTGCAGGGCGGCTCCCTCCGCCCCGCCAGGGGCGATGGTCCGTAGCCACGGGGTTCACCCCGTGGATCCGGGTGCGCCATAATCACCAAGCTCCGCAGCGCAGGCGGGCCGCCCGCGGCCTAACAGATTCGTGTCGCCCTGACCGCCTTCCCCGGTCCTGCGCTGGATCATCCACGCCCACGCGGGGAGGATGCGGACCTGCGGGGGTGTTTCGGGGAAGGGCAGGCGCGATTCGAGGGTGAGCAGCAGGCGGCGGGCGGCGGGGTGGGTGGTGCCGGCCTCCTCGAGCGCCCGCACCTCGCGGGCGAGGGTTTCCGGGGCGTCGGCCGACTGGCAGACCTGGATCAGCTCCTCGCTGCCGTCCGGGAGGCGGGCGAGGAAATCGACCTCGAACCCGGACCGGGTGCGGACGTAGGCGACGTCGGCGCGGGCGCGCAGCAGGTCGATGAACACGGCGGTTTCCAGCGCATGCCCGCTGTCCGGCCGCTCGCCGCGGGCGAACACCGGGATCAGGGCGGTATCGGCCGGATAGACCTTGCGCGGGTTGACCTGGCGGCGCTTCTCCGACCCGCTGGCCACCGCCACGGTGTGGAGCAGGAAGGCGTCCTCGAGGTGGGCGAGCAGCTCGTGCAGCGTCTCGCGCCCGGCCGCGATCGCCTGCGACTTCAGCTCCCGGGCAAAGCGGGTCACGCTGAACAGGCCCGCCGGGTTCGAGAGCAGCCGGCGCACCATCCAGCGCAGCGCGGTCGGGTTGGCCACCTGGTGCCGCTCCACCACGTCGCGAAGCAGCAGGACGTCGACGTAGTCCTGCACGAGCTGGTGGCGGTCGGCGGGATCGAGCGCCTGGGCTTCGGGGAAGCCGCCGCACTCGAGGTAGCCCGCGAACGCGTGGTCGAGCGTGGCCGCCTGCCGCGAGTCGAGGTGCGCCACCCCCGCCGGGACCTCGCGCCCGTGGTGGCGCAGGAACTCGACGAAATCGAAGGGGTGGAGCGCGATCTCCCACGCCCGGCCGCGCATCGAGGTGGCCAGCTCCCGGCTCAGCAGTTTCGCCGACGAGCCGGACAGCATCAACTCGTAGCCTGGCGTGTCGAGCATCCGCCGGGCGAACACCTCCCAGCCCGGCACCCGCTGGATCTCGTCGAGGAACAAGGTCACCCGGCCCGCCGACGGGAACAGGCGCGCGTGGGTGTCTGGGATCAAGCCCAGCCGGTCCGCCCGCAGGTCGCCGAGCCGCTCGTCCTCGAAGTTGAAATACACCAAACTCTCGGCCACCCGCCCGCCCGCCAACTGGTCCGCACGGCATTGGTGCAAAAACGTCGTCTTGCCCGACCGCCGCATTCCGATCACCGCCAGCGCCTTGCCCGCAACCGCCGGCACGCGGATGTCCCGCCGCGTAAGCGCCGGCGGCGGCTCCCGCACCGCGCGCAGGATCTTGTCCCGGATGACTTGCTGCAATTGGCCTTCCATGAAGGCTGAATAAGCAAAAATATGCGATCATGTCAAGGCCAAAATGGGCGCGGCCAGCGGCCTGCCCTTCGTAGCCCGCCTTGCCGGCCATAGCGCGGAGCGCGACGGCCGGAGGGCGAAGAAGGGCCTGCCCTTCGTAGCCCGGAGGGCGAAGAAGGGTCATTGGGTCGCGCCGGTTCAAGGCGGCTTGCCTCCTCAAGCGCGGGCATCCTGCCTGCCGGTCTTCGCCGCGCATGCGCAAGCGCGAACGGCACCCTGGGAGCGCGGACTTCAGTCCGCCCGCCAATGAACCAGCCCTTCCCCAGCCGATGCCCATCGCGCAGCGCGCCACCCATCGACCTCGCCTCCTCATGCGGAATGAAATCCGCGCTCCCAGGGGCCGCCGCGGATGCGCCTGCCTGGTTAGACCGCGACCCCGCCGGGGCCGCCGCTTGTCCGGCACGCAGTCCCCACCCGGCGTTCACGCGGGCTGAAGGCCCGGATCCCAGCAGCCCAAGCATCCCTCCGCGCTCCCTCCCCCGGATCCGCACTGGTCCGCCCAACCAACCACCACAATCCCCTTGACCGGCGGGTTCTCCATGGCGAACTGGCGCGACTCGGACAACCTATGAAAAACCACCCGCGCACCAACCCATTCCTCATCGGGGCCACGCTGGTCGTGGCTTCGTGGTCTACGGCCGCGGCCACGGACTACGTCAAGGACGACAACACGACCGCGCTCAATGACGACGCCAGCTGGGTCGGCACCGGCGTGCCCGGCGCCGGCGATGTCGCCGTCTGGGACGCCACCGTCACTGGCGCCAACCAGGCCGCCCTCGGGGCGGACACCAGCTGGGGCGGCATCCGGGTGCTCAGCCCCGGCGGCGCGGTGACGATCGGCACCGACGCCAACATCCTGACCCTCGGCACCGGCGGCATCGACCTCTCCGCCGCCACCCAGAGCGTCTATCTGAACGGCGCTTCCACCAGCGTCGGCGCCAACAGCCAGCCGTGGAACGTCGCCGGCACCAGCTACCTGCGCCTCGGCAACGGCAACCTCGACGGCGTCCTCGGCGGCTCGGGCACGATCACCGTCGCCGGCAGCGGCATCGTCGACCTCAACCCGACCACCACCGGCGCCAGCAACTTCTCCGGCAAGTGGGTCGTCAACTCCGGCGCCACCCTGCGCACCACCCGCCACGGCCAGTCCGGCGACTGGGATGCCTTGGGCAGCAACACCTCGGCCGACGCCGTCACCCTCAACGGCGGCACGCTCGCCGTCGGCGGCTTCACCGGCTCCGGCGCGCAAGGCAACTGGACGTGGAACAACCCGATCACCGTGGCCGGAACCGGCTCGACCATCAGCGGGCAACTGCCCGACGCCACCGCCACCACCCGCACGCTGATCCTGGGCGGTGCGATCACCGGCAGCGGCGACGTCACGTTCGCCAAGGACCAGCTCAGCACGATGACCTTCTCGATCCGCAACTTCGGCGCCACCGCCGGCGTGCGGACCGACGTCCTCGGCACCGGCAACGTGACCGTCAACGGCGTCACCTTGGACCTCCATCCCTCCGGCACCGGCGCCGGCACCGCCTTCACGCTCAACAACAACTTCAAGCTCATCGGCGGCACGCTGGTCGACTACGACGGCAACGACATGACGCTCGCGGGCGACATCGCCCTCGAGGGCGCCAACACGATCCAGGCGCACTGGGCGGGCAAGGACCTGATCCTCAACGGCACGATCCAGGACGGCGCGGTCGCCGGCAGCGTGACGTTCAGAGCCGGCGCCAACGAGGCCGCCAACGCGATCTACGTCAACGGCCACAACACCTACACCGGCAACACGACGCTGGGTGGCGGGTCCAACGCCGGCATCGTCATCGCCCAACACGCCGACGCCTTCGGCTCGACCACCAGCACGATCCTCTCGCGCGGCGCGCGGCTCTGCGCCGGCACCGCGGGCATCACCATCCCCAACCCGATCGACGTCGGCGCCGGCGGCATGCGCCTCGGCGGCACCAACCCGTTCACGCTCGCGGGCACGACCAAGCTCGACAACGCCTCGCGCACGATCGCCAACTATTCGACCAACGGGTCGACGATCACCCTCGGTGCGATCGACCTGAGCGCCGGCACCACCGCCACCGCCGCCTTCGACAACGCCGCCAACGGCGCCACCGGCGCCCCGATCGTCGTCACCGGCGACATCACCGGCGCGGGCCAGGTGGCCCTCAGCTATAACCAGAACACCACCTTCAACGGCGACCTCGCCACCAGCGGCGCCTCGACCATGAGCGGGGGCACCACGGTCCTCAACGGCGGCCTCACCGGCACCGGCGGCCTCACCGTCACCGGCGGCACCCTCACCGTCGGCGCCCTGACCGGCAGCGGCCCGCTGACGGTCAACACCCCCACCACCGCGGCCCCGGTCGTGATCGCGGGGGACGCCTCGGCCTACGCCGGCACCGCCACCGTGACCTCGGGCACGCTGGTCGTCGCCGACACCGTCGGCGGCGCGCTCGCCGTGGCCGCCAACGGCACCCTCGTCAACAACGGCACCATCACCGACGACTACACCCACACCGCCGGCACGCTGCAGGGCACCGGCAGCTTCGCCGGCAACGTCACGCTCGGCGGCGGCGTGCTCAACATCGTGCCCGGCGCGCTGCAGGTCGACGGTGACCTCGACCTGACCGGCGGCGGCACCACCGCCGTCCGCGCGAGCGGCATGTTCGGCACCGTCCCGGTGATCACCTACAACGGGATCCTGACCGGCGACGAAACCTACCTCGGCATCGAGAACGCCGCCGCGTTCCGCCCCGGCACCGCGCTCGACGCAAGCACGCCCGGCGTGATCAACCTCAACATCGTCAGCAGCCCGCTCACCTGGACCGGCGCCACCAACGGCAACTGGAGCACCGCGGCCGCCGACCTGAACTGGGACAACGCCGGCACGCCCGACTGCTTCTATCAGTCCGACGACGTGACGTTCACCGACACCGCCGCCGGCATCGTCACCATGGTCGGCACGCTCGCCCCGAAATCGGTCGCCTTCACCAACACCTACGGTTACAACTACGAGCTGAGCGGCGGCGCCGACGGCATGCTCACCGGCTCGGCCGGCATCGCCAAGACCGGCGACGGCGACCTCGACCTCGGCGGCATCAACGGCCAGAACTACACCGGCCCGGTGACCATCGGCGGCGGCATCGTCACCCTGACCACCCGCGACGCGCTCGGCGCCTCCTCCGGCGTCAGCGTCGCCGCCGGCGCGATGCTCGACCTCAACGGCCAGAACCCCGGCTCGGTGGCCAACGGCGCCTACGCGTGGACGATCGCCGGCACCGGCTGGGACGGCGCCGGCGGCGAGGGCGCGATCACCAACTCCTCGGCCACCTACATCGGCTCCTACAGCGGCATCAAGAGCCTCGCCCTGGGCGCAGACGCCGAGATCGGCGGCTTCGGCAGCCGCTTCGACGTCGGCAGGCACGAGGCCACCGGCACCTTCGGCACGATCAACGGCAACGGCTTCACCCTCACCAAGGTCGGCTCCAACGACATGGGCTTCCGCGCGCCGGCGACCGGCATCACGTACGTGGTCGACGAGGGCAGGCTGTGGTTCGAGGACAACGACAGCGCCTCGGGCACCAACCCGATCACCGTCAACGGCACCGCATGGCTCGGCACCTACGGCAACCGCACCATCGCCAATGACGTGACCCTCGGGGCCGGCACCACCCTGTGGAACGAAGGCGGCGGCACCGGCACATGGAGCGGCGCCGTCACCCTCGGCGGCACCGCCACCGACAGCGTGACCTTGAATGCAGCCGCAGGTGACCTGGTCCTGACAGGACAGGTCGCGGGCGATGCCAATCTCCTGATCGCCCCCGGCTATTGGACCACCCTCGCCAACACCGCCAGCACCATGACCGGCAAGATGGTCGTCAACGGCGGCAACCTGCTGCTGGCCGCCGACGGGTCGCTCGGCGCCGCGCCGACCTCGCTGGTCCCCGATGCAATCACGCTGCGGGACTCCGCCTGGCTCGGCGTCGCCACCGGGACCACCAACGTCTCGCTCGACGCCAACCGCGGGATCGTCACCGAGGGCGTGGGCGTCGCCAACGCCTTGGTCCCGGCCGCCGGCACCACACTGACCGTCAACGGCCCGGTCAGCGGCGACGGCAACCTCAACAAGGAAAACGCCGGCACCGCCGTGCTCAAGGGCGGCACCACCCACACCGGCATCACCCGGGTCACCGGTGGCACGCTGGCCCTCGACGCCGGCACCTACTCCGGCATGACCAACCTCTCGGTCGCCGCCAACCTCGAAATCCTCCCCGGCGCCGACATCACCGCCGCCGACAGGTTCCTGACCTCCGACGGCAGCGGCGGCACCTCCGTCATCAACCAGAGCGGCGGCAGCCTCAACGTGCTCGGCAGCACCTTCTCCGACAGCAACCAGAACTCGGTGATCCTCGCCCACTGGAACGCCAAGACCACCTACAACATGACCGGCGGCACGCTGAACGTCCCCAACGTCCCGGTGAGCTTCGGTTGGGACGGGCAGCTCGAGTGGAACATCGCCGGCGGCACCGCCAACCTCTACGGACTGTTCAGCCAGTCCCGCAACAACGCCGCCGCCCTCAACCTCAACGCCGGCGGCCGCCTGAACATCGGCGCCTTCGGCATCAGCAACCTCGGTTCCAACAAGGCGATCAACCTCAACGGCGGCACCCTCGGCGCATACGCCGATTGGGCGAGCGCCAAGGCGATGACCCTGACCGGCGCCACCAGCGTCGATACCCTCGACTCCGCCGACGCCACCACCCCGCGCACGATCACCCTCACCGGCACGCTCACCGGCACCGGCGGCCTCACCAAGACCGGCGCCGGCACCCTGGTCCTGAACAACGCCTCTAACATGATCGGCGGCGCCTTGCAGGTCGACGAGGGGACCCTCGTTCCCGGCACGCTCACCGCCGGCACGCTCGACCTCAACGGCGGCACCGCCTCGTTCCGCATCGGGGCGACCGCCGACACCGTCACCGCCCCCGCCTTCACCGTCACCAGCGCCTCGACGGTCGCGGTCACCCCGACCAGCGCGATCACCGGCCCGTTCCCGGTGTCGTACACGCTGGTTGACTACGACGGGACGATCGGCGGCCTCGGCGCGGCCGGCCTCACCCTGTCCATGAACCCGCACCTGACCGGCGCCCTCGAGGACGACACCACCAACACCCTGCTCAAGGTCAACATCACCGCGGCCGATTCGGTCATCTGGCGCGGCACCGCCGACGGCAACTGGAACGTGGACGCCACCTCCAACTGGGTGCTCGCCAGCGACGGCACCACCGCGACGAAGTTCTACACCTCTGACGCCACCAGCTTCGACGACAGCGGCCTCGGCCGGCCGACGGTGACGCTGGTCGGTACCATCGAACCCGGCGCGCTCACGGTCGGGAACACCACCGGAACCTACACGTTCCAGGGCGCCGGCATCGGCGGCACCACCGGCCTGACCAAGACCGGCGCGGGCACCCTCGCCCTCGTCAACGACAACACCTACACCGGCGCGGTCGCCATCAATGGCGGCACCGTCATCGCCGGCGACGGCGCCACCGCCGGCACGCTCGGCGGCACCGGAGACATCGCTGTGGCGGCCGGCGCCACCCTCGCGTTCAACCGCTCCGACACGGTCGCCCTCAGCCGCCTCGTGACCGGCGAAGGCGGCATGGCCCAGAATGGCAGCGGCACGCTGCTGGTCACCACCGCCCAGCCCTGCACCGGCGCCACCGCGGTCAACGGCGGCACGCTGGAACTGGACACGCCCGACTACGTCAAGGCGCTCGCCACGTCCGGGATCGCCGTCAACGGCGGTGCCACGCTCAAGCTCAGCAGCACCAACATCCTCTACACCGGGGCCAGCTACACCCCGGTCACCGTGGATGGCGGCACCGTCCTCCTCAATGCCTATCACAGCCACTTCGGGCCGCTCACGCTCAATGGCGGCGTGGTCCATGGCGTGTACGTCGGCGGCTATAACAACGAGTACTCGGTGTTCGACACCACCGTTACGGTCGGCGGCACCGCCACCTCCACGATCTCCGGGGACAGCACCAGTTATGGCTACAACCTAACCACCACCAGCGCCTTTGCGGTCGCCGCCACCGGCGATGCGTCGGGCGTCGACCTGCTGGTGTCCGGCCGCTTCACCGGCGGCAAGTTGACCAAGAGCGGCCCGGGCACCATGGTGCTGGCAGGCGACAACACCTACGCGGACGGCAACGAGTTGCTCGGGGGAACGCTCCGCGTCGATGCCATGAACCGCATCGGCACCGGCTACCTCGCCGTCAAGTTCGGCGCGACCTTCCAATACACCGGCACGGGCGTCGAAACCGACACCCGCACCCTGTGGCTGGACAACGGCGCCGCCACCTTCGACATCACCGATGCCGCCGGCGACCTGACCCTCAACCCCGGCGCCGGCACGCTCGGCGGCGGCAACGGCGGCCTGATCACCAAGACCGGCCCGGGCACGCTCACCATCGGCGGCGCGATCACCGACGGCGGCGCCACCTCGGTCGAGGTCGCCGAGGGCACGCTCACTCTAACCGGCGTCAACACCCACACCGGCGCGACCACCGTCAGCGGCGGCACGCTGGTGGTCAACGGCACCTCGCTGGCCGACACCGGCAAGCTGGTGATCGACGGCGGCGTCGTCGACGTCACCGGTACCGAAACCGTGGGCACGCTCTACTTCGGCGCAACCCAACAGGACACCGGAACCTACGGCGCCACCGGCTCCGGCGCCACCAACATCGACGACGTCCACTTCACCGGCACCGGCGTGGTCAACGTCGTCACCGGCCCGGGCTTCGCCGCGTGGATCACCGGCACCTTCGGCAACGGCTCGGTGCCCGCCGACCAGCGCGGCGCCACCGACGACCCGGACGGCGACGGGCTGACCAATCTGGTCGAATACGCGATCGCCGGCCTCGATCCCACGGTGCCCGGCGGATTCCCCGGCACCCTCGACGGGCTGACCGTCTCGTTCGCCAAGCGCGCACTGGCCGTCGCCAACGGCGACGTCGCCTACGCGATCGAGGAGTCGACCGACCTCGGCGCCACCGACCCGTGGGCCGAGGTGACCCCCACCGTCAACGACGACACCACCATCTCCTACACCCTGCCCGGCGGCCCGCCCACCGACTTCATGCGCCTCAAGGTGACCCAGAACTGAGCCCACGGGCCGCACGACAAACCCATTCCCGCAGCCGCCCGCGCCACCCCGGCGCGGGCGGCTCGGTTCAGGGGAACCCAGGCGCCCGCCTCGCCTGCGTTGTGACCAACGCAGCTACGGGAGGAGCGTTGCGCGGCGCTTTGGCTTCGTAGCGGAAGTGGTAACACTTCCGGCTGGGTGCGGCGCGATCCCGCCCTCGCCGGCGGCGGCGTGGAACGGGTGCCCGCCCCACCTGCGTTGTGACCAACGCAGCTACGGGAAGAGCTGTCGCGCAGCGCCATGGCTTCGTAGCGGAAGTGGTAACACTTCCGGCTGGGTGCGGCGCGATCCCGCCCTCGCCGGCGGCGGCGTGGAACGGGTGCCCGCCCCGCCTGCGTTGTGACCAACGCAGCTACGGGAGGAGCATTGCCCAGGCCGGATCTGCGAGCCGCCGCGGCGCCGCCCGGTTCGCCATATGAGCTTGACAATCCTCGCGCGTCCCCCTTGAAAAAACGGAAGGAGAAGCACTGCCATGAAGACAACCCATCCCATCCTCCTCGGTTCCGCGCTGGTGCTGGCCATCTCGGCCCCCGCGCGTGCCCAAGCCACCCTCTACTGGGACACCAACGGCACCGAGCCGGGGTCCGGCGACCTCGAGGGAGTCTGGCAGACCGGCTGGGGCAACTGGAACGCGGCGGCCGACGGCTCCGGGGAGGACGTCGACTTCGCCGACGGCGACGCGGCGGTGTTCGCGGCGGGCGAGGACGGCCTGACCGCCAAGACGATCACCCTCTACGGCCCCATCGCCACGCCCTCGATCCTGTTGGAGGAGGATTGCATGGTCACCCTGGACGGCGGGAGCGACGGCGCCATCGACATCACCGGCGGCGCCACCTTCGACACCTCGGCCCTCGGCGCCGCCACCGGCAAAAGCCTGGTGTGGAACCCCGTCGTCACCGGCGCCGGCGCCCTCACCCTCAAGGCCCACGGCAGCACCGCCGACACCGGCGGCGGCAGCAACTCCGAACTCACCCTGTCCGGCGCCAATGACTTCACCGGCACGGTCACCATCACCGGCGGCCTCGTCAGCCTGGCCTCGGGCTTCGGCGACGCCGCCAACACGCTCGTCCTCGACGGCGGCGGCCTGGTCGGCGAGGCCACGTTGACCTCGGCCCGCGCCATCCAGGCCGGCCCGGCCGGCGCAATCCTGCGCGCCGCATCCGGCACCACCGTCACCCTCACCGGCCCGGTCGCCAACGCGCCCGGCGTGCCCTCCGCCACGCTGCGCAAGACGGACACCGGAACGCTGCGCCTGTCCGGCGACGGCAGCGGGTTCGTCGGCACCCTCACCAATGCCCGCGGCGAACTCCAGCTCGCCGCCCCCGACGCCGATTGGTCAAGCGCCGCCTTCGCCATCGAGCCCGGGGCCGGCAGCCTCGTCTTCAACGGCGGCGGCACCGCGCGCGCCGCGTCGCTCAACCTCGTCACCGGCACCGCCGACGTCGCCAACGGCACCGTCCTCGACCTGCCGGCCTGCCTCATCATCCCCACCACCTCCGGCGGCGCGTCCGCCCAGATCGGCGCCACCGCCACCGCCGACGGCTCCCTGACCTCGTCCACCGGCACGCTGGCGATCACCAACGGCCGGACCGCCTCGGGCGCCCTGGACACCAACTCCCACCTCGTGAACGTCACGGTGGCCGATCCGGACGGCGCAACCCCCCTGGCGCTCCACAAGTACAACAACAACGACCTCAAGCTGGCCCGCGCCAACACCCACACCGGCGGCACCACCATCCACGCAGGCCGCATCAACGCGCTCGACGCCCACAGCTTCGGCACCGGCACGGTCACGGTCGGCAACGGCGCACAGGCATATCTCTCGGTGGCCGGCCTCGACTACGCCAATGACTTCCACCTGACCGGCAACGGCGTGCCGGAAGGCACCGTCGAGCGGGGCGCCTTGCGCCTCGGCAACGCCACCGCCTCGGGAACCGTCACCATCGCCGCCGCCGGCGCCAGGATCGCCGCCACCAAGGGCCTCGCGGGCACACTGACCGGCCCGCTCGCCGGCAACGGCCCGCTCGAGGTCAACTCGCCCGGCGCCAGCGTCAGCGGCACCGTCAGTCTGTTAGGATCCGGCAGCGGCTACACCGGCACGCTGACCGTCTCCCAGGGGCGCTTCAACTTCAGCGGCGCCCTCGGCGGGTCGGTCGTCGTCAACCCCTCCACCGGCCCCGCCACCCTCGGCGCCGGCACCGCCATCGCCGGCAACCTGACCCTCGACTCGACCGCCAACACCGCCACCTTCGCCAACTCCAACGGCCCGCTCGCCGTCGGCGGCAACCTCACCCTGGCCGGGACCAGCCTCGTCAGCCTCGCCCCACCCGCACCCGGCACCTCGTCCGTCACCCTGATCACCTACGGCGGCACGCTGACCGGTGATGCCGCCAACCTGGCGCTGGAGAACGCGGCCTCCTACCGCGGCACGCCGGCGTTCACGACGGGCGGCGGGGTGGTGCAGATCAACGGCCTCGAGGGCCGCAACCTCACCTGGAGCGGTGCCACCGGCGCATGGGACGTCGAGGCGACCCCTAACTGGAACAACGGCGCCGACACGTTCTCGTTCGGCGACGCCGTCACCTTCACCGACGCCGGCGCCACCAAGGCCGTCACCATGGCCACCGGCCTCGAGCCGCAGTCGGTCACGGTCAACAACTCCGCCGGCAATGACTACACCCTGACAGGCGGCGGCCTCGCCGGCGCGATGGCGCTCACCAAGTCCGGCACGGGTATCCTCACGCTGGCCGGCACCAGTTCCTTCACCGGCACGATCACGGTGGCCGGAGGGCAGCTCAAGATGGGCTCCCAGGCGGCCTTCGGGCGCTCCTCCGGCATCACCATCGCCGCCGGCGGCCAGGTCGACATCAACGGCCAGACCCCGGGCAACTCGAACACCTTCACCAACGGCTACGCTTGGCGGATCGCCGGCGACGGCCCCGACGGCACCGGCGCGATCGTCAACACCGGCGCCAGCGTCGAGAACAAGGCGGCGGTCAAGACCCTCGTGCTCGCCGCCGACGCCTCGCTCGGCACCGCCACCCGCTTCGACGTCGGCAGCGACGCCAAGGCCGGCATGGGCGCGGTCGACGGCGCCGGCTTCACCCTCGCCAAGAAGGGCCCCGGCGACGTCTTCTTCCGCGGCCCGGCCACCAACCTCACGCTGGCGGTCGAGGCCGGCCGCGCGGTCGCCATGGACACCGACCTCGCGTTCGGCGGCCCCGCCGGCGCCGTCACCGTCCACTCCGGCGCCCGCCTCGCCACCCACGGCAACCGCACCATCGCCACCCCGGCCACCTTCGACGACGGCGCCATCCTCGCCAACGACGGCACCGGCACCGGCATCTGGACCGGCGTTCTAACCGCAACGGCCGGGATGGCGGCCGACGTGTCGGGCGGCGACATCGTGCTGCGCGGCGGCGTGGCCGGCGCCGGCACGCTCACGGTCTCCGGTTCCAACAGCCTGGTCCTCGACGGCGCCGCCAACCCGTTCGCCGGCCGGATCGTCGTCAACAGCGGCAACCTGCGCGTCGCCTCCGACGCCGCCCTCGGCGCCCCGCCGGCCACGCTGGCGCCCGACGCCATCACGCTCAACGGCGGCGGCCTGCTCGGCGGCACCGCGGCCGGCCCCGGCAGCGCCACCTTCGGCCACCCCAACCGCGGCATCACGGTTCCCCCGGGCCACCTGTGGAATGCCGGCGCCGGCAACACCGTGACCCTCGACAGCCCGGTGTTCTTCACCGGCGGCATGTCCGCCACCGCCGCCGGCACGATGGTCTTCAACCAGCCGGTCACCGGCACCGGCAACGTCACCGTGACCACCGCCGCCGCCACCTTCAACGGCGGCCTCGACCCCGGCGACGCCGAACTGATCGTCCAGGACAACGGCACCGCCGGATTCGGCGGACCGGCCACCGCGTCGACCCTGCGGGTCATGACCGCCACGCTCAACATCGGCCCCGGCGCCGCGGTGAGCACCGACCGCTTCGTGACCAACGACGCGTCCGGCGCCACCAGCACCGTCAACCAGACCGGCGGCACGCTGACGATCACCGGCACCAACAGCACCAACAGCAACATGTCGTCGTTCCAGATGGGGCACTGGTCGGCCAGCACCGCGTGCGACTACAACCTTTCGGGCGGGACGCTCAACTGCCTCGGCGCGGTGCTGAGCATGGGCTGGGATTCCTCCAACGTGAACATCACCCAGACCGGCGGCACCGCCAATCTGTTGGGAATCAACCTGAACAACGAGCGCACCAATTCCGCCACCTACAACCTCAACGGCGGCCGCCTCAACCTCGGGCCGCAGGGGATCACCCCCAACGCCGCCAAGACCATCAACCTCGGCGGCGGCACCCTCGGCGCATACGCCGACTGGTCGGGCGCCCAGCCGCTCAACCTGACCGGAGACATGGTCGACGCCACCATCGACACGCTGGACTCCGCCGACGGCTCAACCCCGCGCACGATCACCCTGAGCGGCTCCATCAGCGGCGCCAGCGGGCTGGTCAAGACCGGCGCCGGCACCCTCGTCCTCGCCGCGCCGCTCCACTCCTACTACGGCCCGACCACCGTCAACGCCGGCACCCTCCACCTCGGCGGCGACCTGACGTCGTCCGACGCCATCGTCAACCCCGGCGGCACCCTCGCCACCGGCACCCCGGCCGCCACCGGCACCGGCACCGTCGGCTCGCTGACGCTCGACGGCGGCACCGTGGCACTGCGCATCGCCCCAACCGGCGGCGACCTGCTGGTCACCTCGTTCTGGGGCTTCAACGTCGCCTCGCCCTCGGTCATCCGGGGACTCCCCGCCGGCCAACTCCAGGTCAACGACGTGATCCCGTTGATCGACTACGACACCGCGATCGACGGCCTCGGCATCGATGGCCTGACCCTGCAGATGGCCAACCCCCACTTCGGCGGCGAGCTGATCGACAACACCGGGGAAACCACCGTCGACGTCAAGATCACCCACGTCGACTCGTTGCTGTGGGCCGGCACCGTGGACGGCACCTGGGACGTCGAAACCACGTCCAACTGGAAGACCGTCTCCGATGGCGCCGACAGCCTGTTTTACACCTACGATGCCGTGCGCTTCACCAACGCCGGCGCCGCGCGGCCCGACGTGACCCTCGCCGGCGCGATCCTGCCGAGCCAGGTCGAGTTCGACTCGACCGCCGACTACACCCTCGGCGGCGACCCGCTCGCCGGCACCACCGGGCTGACCAAGAACAACACCGGCAAGCTGACGCTGACCAACGACAACACCTACACCGGCCCCACCACCATCGGCGCCGGCACGCTCGAGGTCGGCGACGGCGCCACCTCCGGCAGCCTCGGCGCCACCGCCCTCTCTAACAACGGCACCCTGGCCCTCAACCGCAGCGACGCCGTCACCGTGGCCCAGTCGATCGGCGGCAGCGGCCAGCTGGTGTATCGCGGCACCGGCCAGGTCACCCTGACCGGCGCCAACACGTTCACCGGCGAGATCGTCGTCGAAAGCGGCACGCTGGTCGCCTCGAACGTCGCCACCGCCTTCGGCACCACCGCCGGCGGCATCACGGTGAAGCCGGGCGCCACCCTTGCGCTCAACAACCAGACCACGGCGGCCGGCGAGCGGGTCACCCTCGCGGGCACCGGGGTCGAGGGCTACGCCATGACCGGCGGCGCCAACATCAACGAGGTCGGCACCCTGTTAGGCAACCTGGTCCTGACCGGCAACGCCACCATCGGCGGGCCGGGCCGCATCACCATCGGAGACAGCCCCGCCCCGCGCACGATCACCGGGGCCTTCACCCTGACCAAGGACGGCACCGGCACGACCTGGTACCGCGGCCCGGAACAGGGGGCCGGCAACTCACTCGCCGCCCTGGTCATCAACGGCGGCACCTTCGGCATCGAGGCCGGCAACAACGCGCTCAACGGCGTGCCCGTCACCGTCAACCCCGGAGGCATCCTGTCGTCGTGGGCCGGCGCCGACCGCGCCACCCCCACGACCCAGAACAACCCGGTCACCCTCCACGGCGGCGCCTTGGGCAGCGACTTCGCCGCCGACGTCTGGACCGGCCCGGTCACCCTGACCGCCGACAGCTTCCTCGGCGCCGCCACCTCCGGCGCCGACTTCGCCGTCACCGGCGCCATCGGCCAGGCGGGCGGCTCGTTCAACCTGACCAAGACCCAGGCCAGCACCGTCACGCTCGCCGGCATCAACACCTACACCGGCAACACCACGATCGAGGCCGGCGCCATCGTCCTCGCCGACAACGCCGCGCTGACCTTCGTGATCGGCGCCAACGGCGTCGCCAACAAGGTCACCGGCGCCGGCACCGCCACCCTCAACGGCGACTTCATCCTCGACCTGTCCGGCGCCGATCCCACCCCGGGCAACGCGTGGATCCTCGTCGACGCCGCCACCATGTCCTTCGGCCCCACTTTCTCCATCAGCGGCTTCACCGAGGCCGCCAACGTGCACACGATGACCACCGGCGACCAAACGTGGACCTTCACCGAGGCCACCGGCGTGCTCGCCCTCGCCGGCGGCGGCGACGATTCGTTCGCCGACTGGATCGACGACTACTTCCCCGGCGAAACCAACCCGGCGATCATCGGCGAAAACGCCGACCCCGACCGCGACGGCCTGTCCAACCGCGACGAATACGCGTTCGGCCTCAACCCCGCCAGCGGCGCCTCCGCCACCCCGATCACCACCCCCCTCGACAGGGCCACCGGCACGTTCACCTACACCCGCCGCAACCCCGCCCTGACCGGGATGACCTACACGATCGAAACCTCGACCACCCTCGCCGCCGGCAGTTGGACCCCCGACGCCGGCGCCAAACAGGAGGTGCTCTCCACGACCGACGACGTCCAGAAGGTGCGCGTCACCCTCAGCCCGGCCCTGCTCGCCGCCCCAAGGCTGTTCGCACGCGTCGTCGCCAGCGGCGGCGGCGCCACCGACGACCCCTACGACCTGTGGACCGCCGCGCAGTTCCCCGGCGTCTCCGACCCGGCCGTCATCGCCCCGACCGCCGACCCCGACCGCGACGGCCTGCCTAACGCCGTCGAGTTCGTCCTCGGCGAAAACCCGGCCGACGGCGCCATCGCCAACCCGCCCCGCGCCGCCGCCACCGGCGCCAACCTCGTCTTCACCTTCCGCCTCGCCAATCAGGCCGCCGCCTATCCGGCGCCCGTCTGGCAGGTCGAGTTCGACCACGACCTGTCTGGGCCGTGGACGGTCGCCGCTGACCCGGGCAACGCCAGCATCACCATCACCCCGGACGGCGCCAACCCGTGGAGCATCGTCACCGTCGCAATCCCAAGGAACGCCGCGCCGGTCCTCTTCGCCCGCCTCAAGGTCGTCATCCCCTGATCAATCCCCATGCACGCAACCCCCATCATCCTCGCCGCCGCAGTCCTCCTGCCTGCCGCCACCCTCACCGCAGGCTCGCTGGCCGACCTCGCCCAACCCCAGTCCGGCCGCGCCATGCGCTGCACGTCCACGATGCGCGTGGGCGAAACGCGCCGCGGCGGGGAAGCAACCAACCTCAACCCGCGCGCCGAGCCGCGCGGAGACCTCGAGGAGCCCAGCAACTGGGACAACCACACCGTCCCGCCCGGCACCACCCATGTCCTGATGGACGAGGCCGGCCCCGGCGTCATCACCCATGTCTGGATCACCTTCCTCGGGCCGGAACGGCAGGACTGGGCCAAGCAGGGATCCGCCAACCACCAGGAGATGCTCCTGCGCATCTTCTGGGACGGCAACGAGCGCCCGGGCGTCGAGGCCCCCGTGGGCGACTTCTTCGCCAACTGCTTCGGCGCCCGCCGCGAGGTCGTCAGCCTGCCGGTCGTCGTCGAGGACGCCGATTCCTACAACTGCTTCTGGCGCATGCCGTTCCGCAAGTCGGCCCGCATCGAGATCGTCAACCAGAGCGACAAGCCAATCAGCCTGCTCTACTACAACATCGACTGGATCAAGCACGACCAGCTCCCCGAAGACACCCCCTACTTCTACGCCCAGTACCGCCAGGAATACCCGGTCCAGGGCGGCACCGACTACGTGGTCCTCGATACCAAGGGCAAGGGCCACTACGTCGGCACCGTGCTCGCCGTCCGCACCCGCAGCCCCGCCTGGTTCGGCGAGGGCGACGAGAAGATCTACATCGACGGCGAGCCGAAACCCTCGATCTGGGGCACCGGCACCGAGGACTACTTCCTCTCCGCATGGGGACTGAAAACCACCAGCACCCCGTTCTTCGGCGTGCCCTACTTCGACCAGTGGGGAATCGTCGGCGGCCACACCAGCGCCTATCGCTGGCACGTCGAGGACCCGCTCGTCTTCAACCAGGGAATCAAGGTCACCTTCGAGCACTTCGGCTGGATCTCCCCCGACGAAAACCCCGACCACCGCGCCATGAGCTGGAACGAGCGCGAGGATGACTTCTCCAGCGTCGCCTTCTGGTACCAGACCGGCCAGCCCACCTTCGACGCCCGCGCCCCACACGCACGCGAACGCAGGCTCCCAAGCCTCGAGCGGGTCACCGTCCACGCCCGCGACTTCACCGCCGACGCCCACCACGGCGCCGGCACCGCCACCACCCAGCAGCTCGACGCCTTCGACGGGCCGCAGCTCCTCTATCAGCCAGCCGCCCCCGACGGCGCATGGCTCGAGATCCCCTTCGAGGTCGCCACCAAGGAACCACTGCGGCTGCTCCTCAACGCCACCAAGGCGCCCGACTACGGGCGCTACCAGGCCTTCGTCGACGGCGCCAAGGTGGGCGAGCCGGTCGACTTCCACAGCCCCGGGGTCGCCGCCACCGAGGTCCACCTGCTGGACTTCTGGCCCGACCCCGGCCGCCATTCCCTGCGCCTCGAGTGCGTCGGCAAAAACCCCGCCTCCTCCGGCCACTGGCTCGGCCTCGAGTCCCTCCGCCTGCGCGAACGCCGCCCCCGCGTCAGCCGCCTCGCCTTCGACAAGGACCACGACTGGCGCAAGGAACCAAAGCTCTACCAATGACGCCCAAGCCCCCGTTGGCCGCCCTCCGCACCCCCTGCGGCACGCAGCCGAAGGTGGCTGGCACCAGCCCGCGGGGACCGGGGAGTTCGCATGACCGGGCAAGGTTGCACCTTGACTGTGCGCCTTGACCCTGAATTCGGAAATGTGAACCGGGGATTGCGGGGATTACGTTGATTCAGAATGAGTTGGCAAGCGTGATGTCCACACCCAACGGATGATCGGAAGCTTGTTCGCAACCCTTTGATAATCCTCGAAATCCTCGTAATCCCCGGTTCCTGTTCCCGTTTCCAGGGTAACCGGGCACGCTCTGCCCCCTGGTCCGGCGGATCATCCGGGCGCGCACCGGGCTGAGGTGGATCCGGTCTAACCCTGGATTCGGAGATGAAAACCACGGATTGCCCGGATTGCACGGGTGTTGAATGAGTTGCGATGGATGGCGGATTCATCCGGCAGGTGAACAGGCGAGGGGAACCAAGCCGCTCCGAAATCCGCGTAACCCGCGCAATCCGTGGTCCGGCATTTTCCTTTTTGGGCTAACAGATCCCGGCGGCGGTTGCGCGGGCTGCGGGGCATGCCGCGGGCGTCGGCCGCCAGCGCCGGCGGTCAGGATTTGTCGCCGTTGTCGCCTGGCCCCCATTCGCCGGCGAGCACCACGGTGGCCGCGGCGAGCGGGGTGCCGGCGCGGCTGACTTCGCCGCGCACCTGGACCAGGCCGCCGCTGCGGCCCTCGACGGCGGCGTGGATCTCGAGCACTTCTCCCGGGCGGGCGGCGCCGAGGATCTTGGCGGCGCGCACCGCGGCGAGGCGGAGGTTGGCCAGCGGCGGGCGCTGCGGGTCGCCCTGCGCAACCACCCCGCCGAGCTGCGCGATCGCCTCGACCAAGAGCACCCCGGGCATCAGCGGGTCGCCGGGGAAATGGCCGGCCAGGAACGCCTCGTCGCCCCGCACGCGGTAGCGGCCCGCCCCGGAGCGCCCGGGATCCAGCGCCACCAGCTCGTCCACAAACCGGAACTCCGGCCCGTGCGGCAGCGCCGCCAGCGCGTCCTCCCATTCCTTCGGCCCGTTCATCGGCCCCCAGCTCAGCACTCCGGGGCGGCCCCCGGCAAGCGCGGGCGGCGGATATTGGTGGTTCCCATGCGGCCGTTTGAAACTACACTGAAGCGACCACCCGTTGCCGCCGTGCCAGCCGAGCCGAGCGTAACCCCGAGCCTTGCCGCCGCCCCCGGTGTGCGGGGCTGGCTGTTGGTGCCGTGGCGGGCGCTCGCGGTGCCCGTTGGGCTGGCCTACTGGGTGGTCGTCGGGCTGTTGGTCAGCGTGATCAGCTGGCCGCTGTATCTGGTGTTGCCGCGGCGGCTGGGGCGGCCGGTCGGCGGTGCGTTGCTGCGGCTGGTGCTGGGGGTGTTCGTGGCCTACGTGCGGGCGACCGGGCTGGTGAAGGCAGACGTGTCGGCGCTGGCGCCGCTGCGGCGCGACCTCCGCCCGTGCATTCTGGCGCCCAACCACCTGGCGTTGTGGGACGCGGTGTTCCTGCTGGGGGCACTGCCGCGGTTGGTGTGCGTGATGAAGGCGCCGATCATCCGCAACCCGCTGCTCGGCGGCGGCGCCTGCCTGGCGGGGTTCATCCCGGCGGGCGACAACCGCCGCATGATCCGGGGGGCCGCCGCAGCCCTGCGCGAGGGGTGCCGCCTGGTGCTGTTTCCCGAGGGCACCCGCACCCGGCCGGAGGCGCGCTGGATCAACCCGCTGCGGGGAGGGGTCGCCCTGATCGCCGCGCGCGCCGGGGTGCCCGTCTATCCGGTGTTCATCCGCAGCAGCTCGCGCTTCCTCGAGAAGGGCTGGCGGCCGTGGCGGCGCCCCGGCTTCCCGGTCCGCGTCGAGTTCCAGCTCGGCGAGCCGGTCGCGCCCGCCGCGGGCGAGCCGCCGCAGCAGTTCGTCGCCCGCCTCCAGCAGGTCTTCGAGGCCGAGCTCGCGCGCCCGCACCCGCTGCGCCGCACCAGCGGCGCGTGAGCGGCGCCAATTTTGCTTTCCATCGCGCCGAATGTCCCGCCCACTCCGGCCCGTGCCCGGCCCGTCCTGCATCGTCCTGATCCCGAGCTTCAACACCGGCCCGGTCCTCGGCGCCACCGTCGCCGCGGCGCTCGCCCAGCCGCCGCCGGTGTGGGTGGTGATCGACGGCTCGACGGACGGCTCGGCGGCCGCCCTGGAGCCGCTTGCGGCCGCCCACCCGGGCCGGTTGCGCGTCCTCACCCTGCCGTGCAACTCGGGCAAGGGGGCGGCCGTCCTGCACGGGTTGCGGCTGGCGCTGGCCGAGGGGGTGACCCACGTGCTGACGATGGATGCCGACGGCCAGCACCCGGCGGACTTCATCCCCCGCTTCGTCGGCCTCGCCGCGGCTCACCCGCGGGCGGTGATCCTCGGCCGCCCGGTGTTCGATGCCGCCGCCCCGGCGCTGCGCGTCAACGGCCGCAGGATCTCCAACTTCTGGGCCCGCCTCGAGACCCTCGGCTGGGGCATCGGCGACTCGCTCTTCGGCATGCGCCTCTATCCGGCCGGCGAGCTGCTCGCCGTGCTCCAGTCCACCCGCTTCGCCCGCCGCTTCGACTTCGACCCCGAGGCCGCGGTGCGCCTCGCCTGGCGCGGCGTGCCGGTGGTCAACCTGCCCACCCCGGTCCGCTACCTGTCCCCCGCCGAGGGCGGCGTGTCCCAGTTCCGCTACCTGCGCGACAACGCGCTGCTCACGTGGATGCACACCCGCCTCGTCCTCGGCTGCCTCGCCCGCCTCCCGCGCCTCGCCGCCCGCGGCCGCAACCCGCTCCGCCACCTCACGCCGCCCGCGCCGTGACGACCCCTCCGCCAGCCGACCTCGCCGCCCGCCTCGGCCGGCTCTACGCCAGCCGCTGGGACCGCTGCTACGCCGCCGCCAAGGTCCGCAGCGACCCGCTCTATCAGGCCATCCGGGGCGAGCTCGGGGGCTCGCCGCTGCCGTTGCTGGACGTCGGCTGCGGCCTCGGCCTGCTCGCGTTCTACCTGCGCGCGTGCGGCGTCGGGGTGCCCGTCACCGGCCTCGACTACGACGCGCGCAAGATCGCGGCGGCCACCCGCGCCGCGGCCGGGCAGCAGGCGCGCGGCCTCGAGTTCCGCCACCACGACGCCCGCCGCGGCCTGCCCGACCACCACGGCAACGTCACGATCCTCGACATCCTGCAGTTCTTCACCCCGGACGAGCAGCGCGCCCTGCTCGCCGAGGCCGCCGGCCGCCTCGCCCCCGGCGGCAAGCTGCTCGTCCGCTCGGCGCTGCGCGACCGCTCGTGGCGCTTCGGGTTCACGGTCGCCGGCGACGTGCTGGCCAGGGCCACCGCCTGGATGCGGGCCGGGCCGGTCCACTACCCGACGCGCGGGACGTTCGCCGATGCGCTGGGCGGGGCCGGCGAACTGGCGATCCGGCCGCTGTGGGGGGCCACCCCGTTCAACAACCACCTGGTCGTGCTGCGGCGCGCGCCGGCCTGAGCGCCGCCGTTCCTCACACCTCGCACAGCCGCATCATCTTCTCGAGCGTCGCGAGCGGGTCGCGGGTGGGGGTGTACTCGTGGGCGAGCACGCCCTGGAAACCGGCGTCCGCGATCGCGCGGCAGATCGCCGGGTAGTTCAGCTCCTGGGTTTCGTCGAACTCGTTGCGGCCCGGGTTGCCGGCGGTGTGGAAGTGGCCGATGTGGGCGATGTTCTGGCGGATCGTGCGGATCACGTCGCCCTCCATGATCTGCATGTGATAGATGTCGTAGAGCAGCTTGACCCGCGGCGAGGCGACCCGCTTGCAGACCTCGACCCCCCACGCGGTGTGGTCGCACATGTACCCCGGGTGGTCGACCTTGCTGTTGAGCAGCTCCATGCACAGGGTGATCCCGAGGTCCTCGGCCAGCGCCTTGATCCCGTCGAGGAACGCCACCGCGTTGTCCAGCCCCTGCTCGTCGGTCAGCCCCTGGCGGTCGCCGGCCATCACGATCACGTTCGGCGCGCCGGCCTCCGCCGCCGCCTTGATCGCCGCGCGCATCCGGCCGTCGATCCCGGCGTGGTGCCGCCGGTCGTTGATCCCCTCCTTGATCCCGCCGCCGCCCGGGACCATCGTCGGGACCAGCCCGTGCTTCTTGAGCGTCGGAAATGCGTCCGGCCCGACCAGGTCGATCCCCACCACCCCCAGCCGCGCCGCTTCCCGGCACATCCCGTCGAGGTTCAGGTCGAGGCCGCGGAAGACCCCCAGGCACACCGCCTGCTTCAGCCGGCCCGTGCGCGGCTCGGCCGCCAGACCGGCCGTCGGGGCGGCCGCCAGCGCCCCGGCGCAGGAGGTCACGGTGGCAAGGAAACGGCGGCGCGGAACGGCAGCGGAGGAGTGCGGGTTCATGACCACCATACGCGCGCGCGTTCCCGTCTCGATCACCGGCATGCGGCCACGGCCGTGGCCGCGTTCGTCAAGAACGCGAACGGGCCCGGGCCCGGGGCTCTTCGTAGCCGCGTTGGTCACAACGCGGGCTGGGTTGGGCCCGATGGCACGTTGAAGCCGTCAGGCCACGGCGGCCCGCCCCCCGCCGGAAGTGTTCCATCTTCGCCCTCCGGCCGTCGCGCTTTGCGCTATGTCCGGCAGGCCGGGCTACGCCGGACAGGGACCACTTCCGCTACAAGAGAACTGCGCGCAACTTCTTCCTTGCCCGCGGCGGCGTGCGGTCCATCCTGTCATGGACTAACCCCTAACCCCCAACTCATGAAAAGCCCATGCTTGAATCGGCGCTGGCAGCTGGTGCTGGCGGCCATGGTGGTGGCGGTTTCCCCGGCCGCCGCCGCGCAGAAGACCTACCGGCATTTCCGGTTCATCCCCACCAAGCTGCGCAACCAAGGCGAAGCCGCTGTCCAGGTCAGCGAGTTCCAGTTCCGCCTGGCCACCTTCCCGGTGAGCCTGACCGGCGCCACCGCGGCCAACTCCAGCGGCAACTCGGGCGACAGCCCGGGCGGCGAACAGCCCCAACAGGGCATCGACCTCAACACCGGCACCAAGTGGCTCAACTGGAACGGCACGCCGCCCGGCCCGGGAGTGGTTGCCCGCGGCATCGACTTCCACTTTCCCGCCGCGGTGACGATCGACGACTACACCTTCTACACCGCCAACGACGCCGACGGGCGCGACCCGGTCAGCTGGGAGTTCTACGGCGGCGTGGATGACAACGACGACGGGGTGGTCGAACAGTGGGTGCTGCTCGACTACCGCATCGACCACGCGACGCCCACCGTGCGCTTCGCCCTCGCGGGCACCTTCGCCCTGCCGGAGGCGCCGCCGCCGCTGATCGAGCTGTTCGCCGCGGCGCCCGCGGTCATCCTCAACGGCGAAACCGCCGACCTCAACTGGAACGTGCTCTACGGCGAGGCCGCCACGATCGAGATCGACCAGGGCGTCGGTGAGGTGGCGGCCAGCGGGTTCACTTCCGTGACCCCGCCGGACGATGCCGACACGACCTACACGCTGAGCGCGGTCAGCCCCGGCGGCGTGTCCACCGCCAGCGCCATCGTGCGCACGGTGGCCGGCGGCTCCGCCAACTTCCGCTACTACCGCTTCACCCAGCGCAAGCTGCGCGACGGCGCCGCCGCCAACAGCATCCAGCTGGCCGAGTTCCAGTTCATCAACGACTACGTGCTGCTGGACCTCGGCGGCGTGACCGCCAGCAACCCGGGTGGCAACTTCCCCGCCGCCGAAGGCCCTCCGAACCTGATCGACGGCACCTCCGCCACCAAGTGGCTCGACTTCAACCGCGCGCCGGTGGTGTTCGACTTCGGTGCGCCCACCGAGATCGACGCCTACGCGTTCACCACTGCCAACGACGCCACCGAGCGCGACCCGGTGCGCTGGATCCTCGAGGGCAGCGACGATGCGGCGTCATGGGTGCTCATCGACACGATGACCGCGTTCGACTTCCCGGTCCCGACGACCCGCTTCGCCACCCTGGCCGACATCCCGTTGCCCGGCGACTCGCTGGTCCCGGACATCGAGCTGTTCGTCGGCGACGCCCCGGCCCTGGTCGCAGGCCAGCCGCTGGTCCTCACCTGGGCGACGACCGGCGCCGACAGCGTCACCATCGACCAAGGCATCGGCGACGTGGCCGTCGATGGCAGCGTCACTGTCAACCCGGCCGCCGACACGACCTACACGCTGACCGCCACCGGCACCAGCCGTTCGATCGCCGCCGAGTTCACCACCACCCTCATCGACCCGGCGATCACCACCATCGCCTATGACAACTTCGACAGCGCCGGCGACGAACTCTCGCTGCTGGGCGCCGCCGTGCTGGTCAACGATGCCCTGGTCATCCCGCAACCGGGAGACATCGTGCGCCTGCGCCTGACCCCGAACGAGGGCGGCCGGAACGGCACCGCGTGGTTCCGCAAGCGCATCGACGCCTCGGACGGCTTCGACACCACCTTCGACGCCCACCTGGTCTCCCCGACCGGCGGCGGTGGCGGCGCCGACGGGATGTGCTTCATCCTGCAGAACGCCCCCGCGGGCAACGCTGCCGCGCCGCTCGGCAGCCAGGAGGACGGGCTGCCCGCCAACGCCCTGAACGTCAAGCTCGACTCATGGCAGAACACCGAATTTGGCGACCCCGGCAATGCCTTCGTCCAGGTGCGCGCCGGCACCACCGTGCTGGCCACCGTCGACCTGACCACCGTCGCGGGCGTCACCCTGTCCGGCACCAATGACCTGACCGACCCGATCGGCACCTCCGCCCCCTATCCCGTCCGCGTCGCCTACACCCCCGGCGAGCCCGGCTCGCCCGGCCGCCTCGACGTGTTCTTCCAGGGGGTGTGGATCATCAAGAACCTCGCGGTCGACCTCGCCGCGGCGGGCGCCGTCGACGCCGCCGGTACCGGCTACGTCGGGTTCTCCGCCCGCACCGGCGGCTCCTACGAGAACCACGACGTCACCTCATGGCACCTCACCGAGGGCCGGCCGGTGCTGCTGCCGGAGATCACCGCCTTCAGCTTCGACCTCGGCACCAACCAGGTGACCCTCACCTTCACCTCCAGCGACCGGGGGGTCTATCGGGTCACCGAGAGCGCGGACCTCGTCACCTTCACCGACGTCCCCGGGGGCGTCGACATCCCCGGCGCCGCCGACGCCGGCCAGACCACCGCCACCGTCTCCTTCACCCCCACGACGTCCCGCTTCGTGCGGGTGGAACTGCAGGAGTAACAACACCCCGCCGACCCGCGATCCGCTCCCCCGCCCCACACGGGCCCCGTGCCCCGCGCGCTCCTCTCCCGTAGCCGCGTTGGTCACAACGCGGGCTGGGCGAACGCCCGTCCCGCAACGCCGCGGGCGATCGCCAATCCAGCCACCCATCGATCTTCGGCAGGTAGCCGTCGCCACGAGGGCCGTTGCGATCCCGGGGCCTCTGCTGCCGCCGCATCCAAGGAGGGGGGCGGAGGGGCGAGGGGTGCGGTGTTTGCCCTTGCCCCCGTTCGGGGTGAGGGTGGAACCTGCGCGCGATGTCGAGGTTTTTCCTGCCAGCCGAGGCGTGGGGTGGCGAGGCCCAGTTGGAGGGGGACGAGGCGCGGCACTTCGGGCAGGTGCTGCGGGGGCGGCCGGGCGACCGGGTGACGGTGTTTGACGGCGGCGGCCGGCGGGCGGAGGCGGAGGTGTTGGAGGTGGGACGGGGGCGGGTGCGGCTGCGGCTGGGTGAGGCGCGCCGCACGCCGGTGCCGGGGCCGGCGGTGACGCTTGGGCAGGCGGTGCCCAAGGGGAAGACGATGGACCTGATCGTGCAAAAGGCGGTCGAGCTCGGGGTCGAGCGGATCCAGCCCTTGGTGACGCGGCACACGGTGGCCCGGCCGGCGGCCGGCAAGGCGGCGAAATGGCAGCGGGTGGCGCTCGAGGCGTGCAAGCAGTGCGGCCAGGACCGGTTGCCGGCGGTGGCCGAGCCGGCGGAGGTCGAGGGCTGGCTGGCGGCCCTCGGGAACGGCGTGCCGGAAGGGGAGCTGCGGCTGGTCGCCTCGCTGGAGGCCGGGGCGCGCCCGCTGCGCGAGGTGCTGCGCGCCGCCCGGGCGGTTGCGCGGGTGGTGGTGCTGGTCGGTCCGGAGGGCGACCTTGCCGCCGGGGAATGCGGCGCCGCACGGGCCGCGGGGTTTTTGCCGGTCAGCCTCGGGCCGATCGTGCTGCGGGTCGAAACCGCCTGCCTCTTCTGCCTGGCGGCGATCCGCTACGAGTTCCCGGCCGTCGGGGGGTAGGCGCGGGGCGGGGAAGGGGGGCGCCAGCGTGACAGCGCGCAAAGTGCGACTGCGCGCTTGCCATTTGCTTGGGATGTGGTAACTTTCACCCGCTGTTGTCCTTGCATATGCGTGAACTGCTGGGCTGTTTGTGCCTGGTTGTTCCGGTTGGCGCCGAGACCGGGTGGCTGCCCGGGCCGGGGTTGGCCGGGGCGACGACGGACGTGAGCGTCGACACGACCCGGCGCAACGCGGTGGCGTCGTTCTGGCACTGCGTCTACGCTGCCCCGGAAGCGGCGGCCGCGGGGATGGGATGGACCGGGAGTTACGCCAGTTGCAGCGCGGGGACGACCGGGCGCGGGTTCCAGGACGCCGTGCAGCGGCGGATCAACTTCATGCGCGCGCTGGCGGGGTTGCCGGCCGGGGTGCTGGTGAACGAGGGCTCCACGGTGCATGTCGACAGCGTCTATCGGCCGCCGGCGTCGACGCTGCGCTCGGCGGCGGCGCAGCAGGCGGCGCACATGCTGGCGCGGCACCGCAACGCGTCCGGGCAGCCGGTGGTGACGCACACGCCCTCAAGCAGCTTCACCTGCTTCACGGCGGCGGCGGGCAACGCGTGCTTCCGGGGCTGCCTGGCGTACGGGTTCTGCGGGCCCGCGGCGGTCGACGAGTACATGCGGGAGGGCGACGCGGCGGGGCTCTCGGTGTGGTCGGCGGTGGCCGGGCACCGGCGCTGGCTGCTGTTGCCCGGCGCGACGACCTTCGCCACCGGCGACACCCCCGGCGGGAGCAGCGGCGGGACGCTCTATCAGCCGACCAACGCGCTCTACTGCGTGCCGCCGGCCGGCGAACTGCTGACGGTGGCGCCGGGTTTCACGGCGTGGCCGTCGGCGGGGTGGTTCCCGGACCAGCTGAACACGCGGGTCTGGTCGCTCAGCCACCCGGGGGCGGACTTCTCGTCGGCGCGGGTGGCGATGACCGGGCCGGCCGGGGCGGTGGCCGTGACGGTGCTCGACCGGACGAGCACCGCCTACGGCGACCCGGCAATCGTGTGGCAGGTGCCGGCGGCGGTGGGGGCGCGCGCGGTGACCGCCGACACGGTCTATCAGGTCACGGTGAGCGGGATCGTCGGCGCGGGCGCGTCTGCCACCCGCAACTATGCGGTGACCCTGTTCGACCCGGATTCCCTGAACGAATCGCTCGCGCTCAGCGGAACGGCGGCGCCGCCGGCCAAGGGGGCGTGGTACGGCTTCAAGCCGGTCGACCTGGCCGAAGCACACGAGGCCGGGGTGGCGGCGGCGGTGGCGGCGGGGTGGACCGAGGGGGCGGAGGACGCGCCGGCGCCGCGGGTGATCGACGGGACCGGGGCGAACTACGCGTTGTGCGCGGCGGTGAGCAGCTACGGCAACTACTGGCGGACGGGGGCGAAGGCGTTCCGGCTGGCGTTTCCGCAGTTCGTCAACCCGCCGGCCGAGGACTGGTTCGAGCTGGACCGGGTGCTGGTGACCGGCCCCGCGGCGACGTTGAACCTGCACTACCGCCGCGGCTACTCGGGCGGCTCGAAGCTGGTGATCGAGACGTCGGTCGACGACGGGCTGAGCTGGCAGGCGGCGGGGGCGCCGGTCATGGGGCGGAGCGACGGGTATCCGGACGGCGGGTTCACCAGCCTGAGCGTGCCGCTGCCGGCGAACCGGGCGGCGGTGCGGGTGCGGTTCCGGCACTGCTGGACCGGCGGGCCGTTCTACGCGGTGCAGGCCTATCCGACCCAGCCGGTGGGGATCTTCCTCGACGACCTGAGCGTGACCGGGGCGAGCGAACTGCAGGAGATCGCGCGGGTGCCGCTGGCGGGCGACGCGCACAAGTTCCGGCTGGACGCGGCCGCGCTCGGCCGGCCGCTGGCGGCCGGGGACGAATACCGGCTGCGGCTGCGGGCGACGCTCGGCGGCCATGTCTTCCCGTGGGGACCGCCCAGGGTGGTGGGGGTGGTCAGCGCGCCGCTGGACGGCTTCGCCGGGTGGCTGGCATACGACTACCCGGAGCTGACCGGCGGGTTCGGCGGCGACGACGACGGCGACGGCGAGGGCAACGGGGTCGAGTATGCATTCGGCACCGACCCGCTCGCCGGGGGCTCGGCGGTGGGCGCGGTGGAGGTGGACCCGGCAGTGGCGGTGCTGCGGCTGCGCAGGGAGCTGGCGGAGTTGCGGAGCGACGTGAACTACGGCGCGCAGGCTTCGTCCGACCTGACGACCTGGACGAGCGCCGGGGTGACGGTGCGGCACGCCGACGGCGAGCTGGTGGCCGAGACGCCGGCCGGGGCCGGGGCGCGGTTCCTGCGCTGGATGGTCACCCAGAAGTGAATCCCGGGCCCCCGGCCCCGGCGGATCCAACCCCGGATCCGGGAATGAAAACCACGGATTGCACGGATGTTGAATGAGTTGCGATGGATGGCGGATTCATCCGGCAGGTGAACAGGCGAGGGGAACCAAGCCACTCCGAAATCCGCGTAACCCGCGAAATCCGTGGTTCGGCATTTTCCCTCTCAGGCCTAACGGAACCACGCGCTACGGAAACCGGGCCTCCGGCCCGCCGCCCCTGCGCCGCCCCCCCGTCCCCGGTGCCCGCGCCCCCGGGCCGGGCGATCCGCGGCGGGTCACGGCTGCTTCGCCCTGAGCTCGAGCCGCAGGTCGCGCAGCTGGCGGGGGTCGACCGGGGAGGGGGACTGGGTCATGAGGTCGAGGCCCTTGTTGTTCTTCGGGAACGCGATGACCTCGCGGATCGACTGCTCGCCGCAGATCAGCATCGTCAGCCGGTCGAGGCCGAGGGCGATGCCGCCGTGGGGCGGGGCGCCGAACGAGAACGCCTCGAGCAGGTGGCCGAACTGCAGCGCCACCTCGTCCTCGCCGAGCCCGAGGGCCCGGAACATCGCCGCCTGCAGGTCGCCCTCGTGGATCCGGATCGAGCCGCCGCCCAGCTCGTTGCCATTGAGCACCACGTCGTAGGCGCAGGCGCGCAGGCCGTCGCCGAACTCCCCGGCGCGCAGCGCCGCCTCATCGTCCGGGTGCGGGCGGGTGAACGGGTGGTGCACCGCCACCCAGCGCTGCTCCTCGGCGTCGAAGGCCAGCAGCGGGAACTCGGTGACCCACAGGAAGTCCAGCCGGTCGCCGCGTTCTAACATGCCAAGGTGGTCGCCGCAGGCCAGCCGGAGGCGTCCGAGGACCTCGCAGACCTGGAGCCAGTCGCCGGCGCCGAACAGCACGAGGTCGCCCGGCTCGACGGCGAGCCGCTGGCGGAGGCCGTGGATTTCGTCCGGGGAGAGGAACTTGCTGATCGGGGAGCGCCAGGATGCGGGGTCCTCGCCGCGGGCCTGGATGTAGGCCAGTCCCTTGGCGCCGTGGTGCAGGGCGAGCTGGGTGAGGGCGTCGATCTGGCCGGTGGTGATGGTGGCGAGGCCCTTGGCGTTGATCGCCTTGACCACGCCGCCGCGTTCGACGGCGCCTGCGAACACCTTGAACCCGGAGGCGGCAAACAGGTCCGACAGGTCGGCCAGTTCCAGGCCGAAGCGCCGGTCCGGTTTGTCGGAGCCGTAGCGGTTGAGCGCCTCGCGCCAGGTCAGGCGGTCGAACGCGGCCGGGATCGTCACCCCGCGGGTGTCGCGGAAGATCCGCGCCAGCAGGCCCTCGACGAGGCGCATGATGTCATCCTGGCGGACGAACGAGGCCTCGATGTCGATCTGGGTGAACTCGGGCTGGCGGTCGGCGCGCAGGTCCTCGTCGCGGAAGCAGCGGGCGATCTGGAAGTACTTCTCGGCGCCGGCGACCATCAGCAGCTGCTTGTATTGCTGCGGGGCCTGGGGCAGGGCGTAGAAGCTGCCGGGCTGGAGGCGTGAGGGCACGAGGAAGTCGCGTGCGCCCTCGGGGGTGGACTTCGAGAGGATCGGGGTTTCGATTTCGAGGAACCCCTGCTCGTCGAGGAACGCGCGCGCGGCCATCGTCACGCGGTGGCGGGTGCGCAGGTTGGCGGCCAGCCGCGGGCGGCGCAGGTCGAGGAAGCGGTACTTCATCCGCAGGTCCTCGCTGGTCGACTCGGGGTCCAACTGGAACGGCAGCACGGCCGCCTTGTTGAGCACCTCGAGCGAGCGTGCGGTGACCTCGATCTCGCCGGTCGGCAGGTCCGGGTTGACGGTCGGCCTGCCGCCGACGTCCGGCCGCGGCCCGACCACGCCGGTGACCCGGATCACGTCCTCGCCGTGCAGGGCGCGGGATGCCTCGGCGACCGCGGCGTCTTCCTCCGGGCGGAACACCACCTGGGTGATGCCCTCGCGGTCGCGCAGGTCGATGAAGATCATGCCGCCGTGGTCGCGGGTGGCGTGGACCCAGCCGACGAGCGTGGCGGATTGGCCGATGTCGGCGGCGCGGAGTTGGTTGCAGTGGTGGGTGCGCATCGGGACTTGTCAGGCGAGCAGCGGCCCGTCCGGCTGGTGGATCCGGTCGTGGAGCCAGCCGACGAGGTGGTCGGCGTGGCCGGCCTCCTCGGTGTGGGAGGCGAGGACCTTGAGGCGGAGTTCGGGGAACTCGGCGCCGACGAGCAGGGCGAAGCGGGCGCCGCATTGGTCGGCGCGCTGGAACTGCCGGCCGACCTTGGCCGGGGACAGCGGGTAGTCGGTGGCGATGCCGGCCGAGCGCAGCCGGGTGACGCAGGCGAGCGCGTCGGCGCGGTGCGCCTCGTCGGCGATCACCACGAACACGTCGCAGGCCGAGGTGGCGCCCTGCAGCCACACTTCCATCTGCATCTTGGCGTGGGGGGTCTCCTCGATCAGGTTGGCGATCACGTGGTCGCCCATCGCGAAGCCGGTGGCGGGCAGGTCGACCGCGCCGTCGGTGATGGTGGCCACCAGCTGGTCGTAGCGGCCGCCGCCGGCGACCGAGCGCATCGAGCGGCCGCGGTCGAACACCTCGAAGACCAGCCCGGTGTAGTAGGCCAGCCCGCGGACGATCGAGAGGTCGACCTCGACGTGGTGGTCGAGGCCGCGCGCGGCGAGGTCTTCCAACAGCTGGCGGAAGTCGGGCGACGAGTTGGCGGGATCGGCGGCGAACTGCTGGAGCGCGGGCAGCCCGACGCCGAACGGGGCGAGCTTGGCGGCGACGGCCGCGGCGGGCTCGCGCTCGAGCTTGTCGACGACGCCGAGGAAGTCGCTGATGCGCTCCTCGGAGATCCCGTGGCGGGCGGCGAACCCGAGCCACGCCCGGCGGTCGGAGACGCGCACGATGAAGTCGCCGTCGCGGAACCCGAGCGCGAGCATCGTCTCGATCGCCAGCGCCACGAGCTCGGCGTCGGCGGCCACCGCGGGCTCGCCGAGGATGTCGGCGTTGAACTGGATGAACTCGCGGCCGCGGCCGCGCTGCGGCTTCTCGTAGCGGAAGCACGGGCCGATCTCGAACCACTTGAGCGGCTTGGGGAAGTCGCGCTGCCGGGCGGCCGCGAGCCGCGCCAGCGAGGCGGTGACCTCCGGCCGCAGGGTGACGTCGCGCCCGCCCTGGTCGCGGAACCGGAACAGCTGGGCCGACAGCTCGCCGCCGGATTTTTTCAGATAGAGTCCGGTGTCCTCGAGCAGCGGGGTCTCGTACTCGACGAACCCGTGGTGGCGGGCGACCGAGCGCCACGTTTCGCCGAGGTAGTTGCGGATCGCGCATTCCCGGGGCGGGAAGTCGCGGAATCCGGGGAGGGTCTGGAACTCGTTCGCCGCCATGCAGGGGCGGCGAGGATGCACCGCGGGGCGGGCATTTCAAGGCGCGATCTCGGCCGGCCCCGCCGCCCGGCCGGCCGGACGCCGCGGAAGCACCCGGGCCGCAGGGGGCGGCGGAAGCGGTGCGCGGCGACGCTTGCGCTTGCGGCGGCGGGAGGGGATCATGCGCGCCGGCTTGCGGCGGCTGCCGGGGCGCGGGCCCCGGGTGCGCGGCGCAGCGATCGCCACCATGAGCAGCATGCCGTTCGACCTCGCACAGTTCCGGCTGGAATGCGCCCGGAACGACGCCGCGCTCGGCAGCGGGCCGCTGGATGCCGGGCGCCGGCTGGCCGCCGAGCGGACGGCGATCCACGACCGGGCGGTCGCCGCGTGGGCGGCGGGGCTGGGGGCGGCGCGGCCGGCGGCCGGGCCGTGGGCGGTGGTGGCGCTGGGCGGCACCGGCCGGCAGGAGGTGTGCCCGTGCTCGGACCTCGACTACGCGCTGCTGTTCGACGGCACGCTCGAGGGCAACCCGCTGCTCGCCGAGATCCAGCGCCAGACGCTCCACACCGGCGAGTTCGAGCGCGGCCACGGGTTCGCACTGGAGGCCCTGCCGTTCAACCTCGACAGCGTCACGTCGTTCGACGACCCGCGCCAGCTCAACGCGTTCCTCGACATGCGGCCGGTCCACGACCCGGCCGGGCTGGCCCCGCGGTTCCGGGTGCGGATCCGCGAGAGCTTCGACCCGTTCACCCACTTCCTGCACCTGCGCAGCCTGTGGCTCTCCCGCTGGGAACAGGCCGCCGACCAGGCCGAGCGGCTCGACTGCTTCGACATCAAGAACGACGGCCTGCGGCTGTTCCTCGCCGCCGTCTGGCTGCTCGCCGGCAACGACTTCCGCCACAGCCACGAGGTCTACGCCACCCTCGACCCGCGGGTCCTCGACGCCTACGGCGTGCTGCTCCGCGTCCGCCAGGTCATCCACCTGCGGCGCCGGCAGGCCGGGCCCCGGCCGGGCCCGCTGCCCAACGGCCGCCACGCCGAGGACCTGCTGGCGTTCGCCGACTTCGTGTCGTTCGGGGACATGCTGGCGGGCGAGGCCGACGAGCGGCGGCGCTACGAGTTCTCCAACGAGGTGCGGGCGCGGCTGCTGGCGGCGCGGCGCCAGGTGGCGGTGTTCGCAAAGGGGGTGATCGGCGGCGAACTGCGGCGCGGACGCCGGGTGGCCGCCGGCAGCCCGCTGGTGTTCGGCGCCGGCGGGCTGCGCTGCGAGGCCGCACCCGGCCGCCTGACCGGCCGCGACAAGAGCCGCGCGGCGCTCGCGCTGGTGGCCGCGGCCCAACACTACGAGGTGCCGATCGACCCGAGCGAGCTGCAGGGCACGCTGCGGGACGCCGGCGACTGGCTGGAACCGGTGCCGGAACTCGGCGACCTGTTGTACGAGAGCCGCGGCAGCCTCGCCGCGTCGCTCGCCTTCCTGGCCCAGATCCCGGGCGCCGAGGAACGCCTGTTCGCCGGCTACGGGCGGTTCGAGTCGTCGCTCGACGAACGGGTGCTCACCGAGCGCAAGTGGCTCCGCGGGGCGCTCGCGAACGCCAAGATCCAGGCCCTCGAACGCTGGGCCGCCGAAGGCCGCCGGCGCCTCCAGGCGGCCGTGTCCGGCTCGCGCCCCGGCGACCTGGCCCGCGAGGGCGTCTCAATCCCGATCGAGGCCGCACAGCTGGATTCCGACCAGCTGACGGCCGTCAAGCTGGCGCTCAAGACCAAGCGCCTGCCGCTCACCGCCGACGACCTCGCCACCCGGGCCGACGCCAGCCTGCCGCTGCACCGGCGCTTCGCCTCGGGGCTTTCCGAGATTCCGTTAGACGGCTACTACCGGCCCTACGAGGAGCAGTGCCGGCTGCCGGCCGAGCTGGTGCGGCTGACGCGCTTCCTGGTCGGCGAGCAGCGCGCGTTCAAGCGCCTGGCCGAGCCCGGGCTGTCCGACGCCCGGGTGGTCAGGGAGCTGGCGGACCGCTGCGGCGACGAGCAGCGGCTGCGCGCGCTGTTCGTGTTCACCTGCGCGGACCGGGTCGAGTGGGAGAACGAGCAGGACGACCCGGCGCGGTGGTTCTCGATCCGCGAGCTCTACTACAAGGCGATGATGACGTTCCGCCCGGCCGCGGCCGCGGCCAGGCCGCTGTTGGAGGCGGGCTTCGCGGCCGACGAGCTGGCGGTGCTGCAGGGCTTCGGCGCCGACCTGTTCGGCGGCGGCTACGGGCGCCACGCGCTGCGGTTCGCCTCGCACCTGCTCCGGCTCGCCTCGGACCCGGCGTTCGACGAGCCGAAGACGGCGCTGATCCGCGACGGCGCCTCGGTGATCCTCGGCGTGGCGTGCCGCGACTTCCGCGGCCTGGCCGTGATCATCACCGGCACGCTGCGCGCGCGCGGGATCGGCCTGCGCCAGGCCCACCTGTTCACCTCCCGCGAGCGCGGGCTGGTCGTCGACTTCTTCCACCTCGGCGACTCACCGGCGGTCAGCGACGAGCTGCCGGGGCTGGTGGCCGCCGCCGTCCGCGCGCGGGCGTTCGCCGAGCCGGTGGCCGCGCCCGCGCCGCCCGCGCCGCCGTGGCAGGGCGCCTGCTCGCTCAACGAGTGGGCCCCCGGGATCCTGTGCCTGCGCGTCGAGGCGCGCGGCGACGAGCCCGACCTCGTCCACCACCTCGCGCGCCTCGTCTATCAGGAACTCGGCGGCAGCATCCACGCGATCAAGGCCCACGCCTCCCGCGGCCGCACCTTCGTCTCGGTCTACCACAGCATCCCCGCCGCCACCCCGCTCGAGGCCGCCCGCCGGCTCGTCGCCCGCTGGGCCGCGGGCGGGCACGCGTGAGGCCCTTGCGGTGGAGGCCCGCACGGTGGAGGCGGCCGTCGCCTCCTCCATTTCAGAGTCGTCGTCGCCGACTTCATTGAGGGTCTCAGTCGAGGTCACAAGCTCGAGTCCGGAGCACAACAAACTCGTACACGTATACGAATCTGCCGTTCCCCGGATCATCCACCCCGCCCTGCAGCCAGTGCCCCGCCACCCGCCAAGCCCCGTCTTCCCCCGACTCCACCCGCTGCAACAAATCCGTATACGTATACGAATTTGTTGCAGCGCGCGGGGCGGGGCGGGAGAGGCTGGTGCGTGGCGAAGACCGGCGGGCAAGCTGGCCGCCGGACGGCCGACGGCAGGACCATCCTTCGCCCCGCCACGGCGGGGCTACGGATGGCAGGTAGCCGTCGCCACGATGGCGTGGCCACGATGGTTGCCGCGACCCGCGATCGGAGGGCGCATGCATGGGGAAGGGACCGAATGGTGCGGGGGCGGCATGGCACGCCGTTTCAGCGAGCGCCATTCGGGCCAGGCGGCGTTGCTCCTGCGATCCGGCTCATCCTCCCGGCCAGAGCCGCAGCCCCATCGCCTCGAAGCGATGGTCGAAGCCGAAAACCTGACGCAGGCCGGCCTGCCTCATGAACACCACCGACAGGCAGTCGGTGAACGACACGCCCTGATCGGAGAACTTCCGCATCAGCCGCAGGGCCTTGCCGAGATCATCCGGCCCCGCCCGCAGCCACTCGATCCCGGACTCGAGCGCGTCCTCACCCCACTGCGCCGCAAAGGCGTAGCTGGTCCGGCGGGCGAGCAGGGTCGCCGACTCGTCAAACACGTGCCCGGACGAGACGAGCACCAGCTGCTTGTCCGCCACCTCCTCCCAGGCGCGCCACGCCGCGGCATGGTGCTGATCGGCCGCGACCTCCCGCGCCACCAGGGCCCCGGTATCCACAAACAACCGCCTCATTCGCCGTAGAGGTAGCGATCATGCGCCGCCGCAACGTCGTCGGGCCCCGCCCCGGTCCACGGCTGCCGCGCGAAAAAGCGCGGCCGCGCCGTCGCGGGCGCCGGTTCCGGGCCGGCCAGGCGACGCCGGATCAGCTCCGCAAGCGAGATCCCGAGCGCCAGCGCCTCCCGTTCCGCCCGCCGCTGCAGGTCGGCAGGCAACAAGATGGTCGTCCGATGCATATGGACGATATGAATGATGGATATGGCAATGTCAAGCGGATTCGGCGGCGGTCGGGCGTCTGGTCCCGCGCGGCGCGCGGCGCCGCGCAGGCGGCGGGTCGGGCGGCTCACGCCTGCCACGGTGCGCGGCGGGCGCGTGCGAGCAGGCGGTTGGCCTCGGGGTCGTCGGGGAACGCCTCGGCGGCGGGGTCCCAGCGCAGGCTGCGCCCGAGGCGGTAGGAGGCGGCGACGAGGTGGCCGAGCGAGGCGGAGCGGTGGCCGATTTCCTCGTGTGAGCTTGGCTGGGCGCGGGAGCGGATGCACTCGAACCAGTTGGCGTGGTGGTTGTTGGCGCCGATGTTCACCTGGCGGGTGGTGAGGCGCATTTCCTCGAGGATGGCGGGCGGCCCGCCCTCGACCGGGCCGCCGGTGGACATCGAGGTGAGCCAGCCGCGCTCGCCGACGAGCACGCCGCCGAACGCGCCCTCGAGCCGGGCGTCGTCCGGCACCGCGTGATAGAGTTGCTTGACCTGGCCCCAGCCCTCGACGTGGTGGAGGAGCACGCCGTTCGGGTAGCGGCAGGTCAGGGTGGGGAACGTGCCGGCCGAGGGGTGGATGACCTCGACCGGCCCGCTGGTTTCCATGCCGATGGCGTACTGGATCACGTCGGCGGCGTGCGAGTGGTAGCCGGTGATCGCGCCGGCGCCGAAGGCGTCGCAGAACACCCACGGCACCACGCCGGGGATCGGGTTGCGGTGGTAGGCGGAGTTGTAGGGGTGCCACGCGGCGGGGCCAACCCAGATGTCCCAGTCGAGGCCGGCCGGCGGCGGTTCGGCGGGCAGCGCGGGGTCGAGCGGCACCCATGACGGGCCGATCGTCGGGACGTGGGTCTTGCCCCAGATGGTGAAGGCCGCGGTCACCTTGCCGAGGCCCCCGCGGCGCACGAACTCGCACACCTGGCGGATCACGGGGATCGAGCGGTACTGGGTGCCGGTCTGGAAGACGCGGGCGTAGCGGCGGATGTTGGCCGCCATCTCGCGCCCCTCGCGGACGGTTAGGGACACCGGTTTCTCGAGGTAGACGTCCTTGCCCGCCTGGGCGGCGTGGATCGCCATCAGCGAGTGCCAGTGGTCGGTGGTGGCGATGACGACCGCGTCGATGTCCGGCCGCGCGAGGATCTCGCGGTAGTCGTTGTGGGCGGTGCAGCCGCGGAACGTGCCGGCGGCCTTGCCGGCGGCATAGGCTTCCTCGACCCGTTGGCGGGCGCCGTCGCGGCGGACGGGGTCCGGGTCGCAGACCGCGAGCAACTGCACCCCGGGCCGGCCGACGAGCACGCCGAGGTGCCCCCTGCCCATTGCGCCGATGCCGATCAGGCCGACGGTGATCCGTTCGCCGGGGGCGACCGCGCCGTTGGCGCCGCGGGCGGATGCGGGGATGAACTGTGGCACCGCGCACAGTGATGCGGCGGCGGTGCGGGTGAGGAAGCGGCGGCGGGTCACGCTGCCGCCGGTTGCCGGGGGCCGGGGTGTGGTCATGGTTTCGCTTGCGCTGCCAGTTCGAGGCTGACCTGGTCGCAGAACGCGATGCACTTCGCGACCTCGGGCATCGATTCGAGCCAGTTGCGGGAGTATTCGAGGCCGAGCATCGTCGGGCGGATGCCGAGCCGGTGGAGTTGCCGGAAGAACGCGGCGGTGCCGCCGGCGCCCTCGCCCCACGGCACGTCCTGGCCGCCCGGGCCGCGCTCGTGCAGGTCATGCAGCTGCACGGTGATCAGGCGGTCCCGCAAGCGCTCGAGCGCCGCGACCGGGTCGATCCCCTCGCGCATCCAGTAGCCGAGGTCGGCGCACGCTCCGAGGCGCTTGCTGCGGCCCTCGCAGGCCTTGAGGATGCCATCGGGATGCCAGTAGACGGGCGACGCGTTGCGGTCGTGGTTGTGCAGGGCGACGTTGATGCCGAAGGCGTCGGCGAAGCGCTCGATCGTCCCGAGCGCCTCGGGTGCGGGCTCGGTCATGAAGGTCTCGATGCCGATCTTGCGCCCGAACTCGAACACCCTGCGGCAGCCCTCGTCGTCGCCGGGGATGTCCTGGATGTAGTAGGTGAGCATGCGCACGCCGGCGGCATCGAGCTTGAACCGGACCCGTTGCAGTTCCTCCTCGCCGAGACCCGGCTCGAAGTTCCGCGGGATCTCGGCGGCGACCTTCTGGAAGCTGAGCCCGCCGATGAACGGCAGCCCGAGCGCGGCGGTCTTCTCGATCGCCTCGAAGAGGGTGAACTTGTGGAACGTGTAGGCCTCGATGCCGAGCCGCCAGCCGAGCTTCTCCCGGGCGCGGATGGCGGGCGTCAGTTTGGCGCTCGGCACCGTGGGGGCGTCGAGGTCGCCGAGCACGAACTGCGCCGCGGCCAGATAGAACGGCAGGATCGCGGGGTCGCGGAAGACGGCCGGGCTGTGCCCGATGGTGGAGTAGAACGTGCGCCCGCGGCCGTAGTTGCGCAGCCATGCGAGGGCGAAGTCGTTGTCCGCGCGCTCGAGCGGGCGGGGGTCCTGCGCGAGGTCGGTCCTGGCGGTGTCGATGGAGAGCAGCACCCGCACCCGGTGGCGCGAGTACGGGTCGTGCACGCGGAAGAACTCGTCGCGGTATTCGAAGCCCGAGGCGTCGAACATGCTCACCAGCGGGTGGGCCGGGTCGTCGAGCCTGACGAACACGTGCTCGTCGGCGGCGCGGTGGTTGGCGCCGCGCGCGCCGATCATGAGCCCGAACTCCGGCCAGTCCTCGGCGGCGCCGGGCCAGCGGGTGAACGCCACCGAGGCGCCGTGCACGCCCATCATGCCGCCGCCGCCGTAGACGAACTCGACGAGGCTGCGCCTGAGTTCGGGGTCGGTGAACAGGTTGCCGACGGTGTTGTTGAAGAACACCGCGTCGAACTGTTGGAGGTTGGCGGGCCGGAACACCTCCGGGTCGGTGCTGACGGTGGTCTCGAACGCGCCGGTCTTCCTGCCCATCAGCTCGAACGCGAGGTTGGCGGCGGGGACCGAGGCGTGGCCGCCGTAGTTCACGTTGAGGCCGAAGACCAGCAGCCTGCGGGGCTTGCGCGGCGTGGCGATCGCGCGGGCCGGCAGCGCCGCCTCGATCAGCCGGCGCTCGTCGCCGGCGGCCTGGGCGGCCGCGGTGCCGGGAAGCGCCGCGTGGCAGCCGAGGACGAGGGCGCCGGTGGAGGTGCGGGCGAGGAAGGCGCGGCGCGACACCGGCGGCCGGTGCGGGTGGGCGGTCGGGAAAGACCCCGGGGCGGGCAGGTTCATGCGGCGGCGTTGCTGGATTGGGGTTGCGGGCCGGTCCCTGGGCGCGGGCGCCGGGGAAGGGACCGGTTTCCCCACTAGACGGGCTGCCGGGCGGGGATCTTTCCGCGCGGCGCGGGCCGGCGCGCGTTCACCACCTGAAGAACCGGTACGGGTCGTCCCACTCGTCCGGCTGGTCGAGGTAGAGTCCGTCCAGCCAGCGCCGCTCCGGCCCGGCGGGGTTCACCGGGGCGCTGAACCGGGCCAGGACCGGCGTGGGCGCGCGCACGCCGAGGTTGCCCAACAGGCGCGTCACCAGGCACGAGGCCCGCCGGTGGGTGCGCTTGAGGTTGGGTTGGCCGAGCGCCTCGAACTGCCATGGCGCCAGCTGGCAGAACACCACGGTGCGGTCGGGTGCGACGGCCAGCACGCCGTTGCCGACGATCCGTGCTCCGGCAGTCAGCAACGGCAGCTCACGCGGGTCGCGGTTGTGGACATCGGCCGGGGCGACGCCCGCCAGCAGGGAATCCCGGTCATGGGGGGAAAAACAGGCGGCGATGTGCTCCGCGTCGGCCATCGAGACCTTGAACGGCAGGAGGGCGTTGGCTTCGGCCTCGCCCAGGCCGATCGCCAGCAGCCGCCCGCCGGCCGCGAGCCACTCCGCGATCGCCGGCGCATCGCCCGCAAGCCGGCGCCCGGCGCCCGGCCCCACGACCAGCACCCGCCCGGGGGACAGGCGCTCTTTCTGATAGACGGCGACCGGCACGCCGGCCGACTCGAGGTGCTTCTTGCCGGCGGGGTCGCCCGCGTAGAGCGCCGACCGCGGCGGGGTCGGCCGCCACGCCGCCGCGTAGGTGAGGAGGTTGCGCGCCAGCGCCTCGGCCGCCGGGTCGGCCTCGCTGCGCCCGGTGACGTCCATCTGGCAGAACATGACCATGCCGCGGCCCTCGCGGTGCTCCAGCAGCGGGCCGTAGTGCAGGCCGTAGCCGCCGTCGAGGATCGGCAGGAAGTCTCCGCACGCCGGCTTCTCGATCAGGACCGTAGCCACGCTGCCGCGGTTGCCGCAGCGCCACAGGCGCGTGACCGGCAGGCCGCACCACTCGACCGTCGGGGCGCCGTTGTAGCGTTGGTCGGGTTGGTATTGCAGGCGCGGTGGGGTGAGCGTCGCGTCCCCGCGCCAGTCGCGCAGCGACCCGACGCCGAGCCCGGCCAATGCGGGGTGGTCGGGCACCCGCGGGAACACCTGCCGCAGCCCGTATTCCGCCACCCGGAAGCCGAACCGTTTCTCCAACACCTCGGCGGTCTGCTCGAACACCAGCACCTTGAGCCCGTCGCGCACCCGGCCGATGTCCGGCGCGGGGCTGTCCGCGGCCAGCGCCGCCTTGCCGACGACCAGCAGGTCGAACGCCGCCAGGTCGGCGTCCGCATCCACCGCCTGGTGCGCAACCCCGAGCTGGCGCAGCCACCGGCCGGTTTCCCCCCTGGGATCGAACAGCGCGACCCTCGCGCCGATCCGCGGGGCGGGCGGGGGCGCAAGCACATCGATGGCAAGCGCATCGTCCTGAACCTCGCCGTTGCCGAAGTCGACGCTGGCCCGCAATTGGTATGCGCCCGGCGCCAGCGCGGCGGGCAGTTCGAACCGCAGCGGGATGCGCGCCTGGGCGCCCGGCGCCACGGTGACGGCGGTGCCGCCGCGGGCCGCGGGGGCCAGCGCCAGCGACCACTCGGCGCGGCAGGTCACCGGTTCCCTCGAGCTGTTGATGACGACGAGCTGCTTCTCGACCGCCTCGCCCGCGAGGAAGACATGGTCCTTGCCCGTGAAGGCCTCCGGCTTGCCTGCCAGCCATGCCAGCAGCGGGCGGTTGTTCCGGAGCAGTGCCGCGGCCGCGGGCGTGGCGACCCAGTCGGCGCGCTCGAACGCGAGGTCCATCCGCTCGTAGCGCTCGTCCAGGAAGTCCGCGCTGAACCCGGGCCGCTGCAGGTTCTCCCAATCCACCGGCAGTTCCCGGCGCCCCTTGGCGACGCCCCCGCGCAGCTTCCAGTAGTGGCCGTACTCCCACGGGGAAAGCGCCGACACGCCCCACGTGCGGAAGGCGCGCCAGTTGTCGGTCAGGTAGGCGGCGAACACGGGGTATCGTTCCTCGAGCCGGGTGGAGCCGACCTCGCACGGGTAGTCCCAGCGGTGCCAGGAATTGCCGGCGCGCAGCTGCCTTGCCTCCCAGCGCAGGTTCTCCGCCTCGGCCGCGCTGATCCGATAGGCCTTGTCGCCGAGGAACTGCGCGTTCCACTCGGCCAAACAGAACTCCCACGGCACCCTCGCGCTGCCGAACTCCCTCCGCCCCTGGTACCAGCCGCGGTACATCGTCCAGTCCCAGGTGAACGGGGCGCCGTACTCGCACAGGAACAGCGGCTTCACGCCGTGCGTCGCCCAGTGCCCGAACCAGTCGGACAACTCCTGCACGGGGACGAAGTTCGGATAGAAGTTGATCGCGTGGAGCGGGCCGAGGTTGCCCGACGCGTGGTGATAGACGATGCGGCCGGGATCCAGCCGGCCCACGATCGCCGCCGCCCGCAGCGCGAGCCGGGCGTTGTTGCGCGCCCACTGGTCGCGCCGGTCCTGGATCCCGTCGATCAGGTCCGGGTTCATGTCCTCGTTGTAGCCGGTCGCGTTGTGGCTCATCGCGTAGCACACGACCGACGGGTGGTTGCCCGCGGTGCGCACGTAGGCCGCGGCGTGGCGGGCGTAGCCGTTGTCCCGGTCGGCCCCGGGCGCCTTCCAGTCATAGGCGCTGAAGTGCGGCTGCGACAGGGCCACCAGCATGCCGACGTCGTCCGCGGCCCGCAGGATCGCGCCGAACCCGAGGTGGGCCCCCGGTTCGCAGCCGTAGTTGTGGGTGTAGACGAAGTTGATCCCGAAGCCCTTGAGCCGCTCGAGGCTCTCTCTGGCGCCCTCGCAGGTGGCCCACGCCGCCCCGACCTGGGCGTTGTCCAACGGGACGCACGAGAGGGCGACGCGCGTGCCGTTGAGGATGAAGTCGCGGCCCTCGATCCACAGCTCGCGGAACCCGAAGCGCTCGTCCCACGCCTGGTCCAGCAGCTTGCCGGCGGCGTCCAGCAGCGAGAGCCGGAGCTGGAACGTGTTCGCCGGGGTGTGGAGGTCCCAGAGTTGCCCGGGATTCCACGGCTCGCAGAACCCGATGCGGCCGTCGCGGAGGTCGCCGGCCTGGAACGGCCCGCCGGTGAACCGCGCCACGTCGTGGCCATCCTTCATGACCACGCATTCGAGCCGGTAGCGGGCATCCGGCGCGAGCCCTTCCAGGGCGGCGTTCCACCCGAGCGTCCCCTTGCGCACCGAGGTGGTCACCATCACGTCCGCGATCCGCCCGCTGCGCGGCGTGGCCACGAGGCACACGTCGCCGCACAGGCCCCGCCGCGCCACCGTGCCCTGCACCTCCCGTGCCGACGCGCTGTCGCCGTGGGACAGCATCACCGCCTTGAGCGGCATGGCGGCCACGCGCAGGCCCAGCAGGTGCCGGCCGCCGGGGCGGCACAGGTCTGTTAGCCCGACCTCGCCCCCCGGGAAGCGCAGTTCGCCCGCGCGGTTCCCGTCGACGTAGACCGCGGCGAGGGAGTTCAGGCACTCGACGTGCAGGCTGATGCGGCGGCCCTCCCAGGCGGCGGGGATGGTGATCTCGCGCTGGTACCAGGCGCCGGCGATGGCGTCCGGTTTCACGTTTTTCCATGCCGGGTGCGCATGCAGCGTCTGGCAGTCCTTCTGCATGTAGTCGGTGATCCCCGGCCAGCAGCCCGGCACCTTGAAATGGCCCCAGTTCGTCGCCGGCGGCGGGCCGGCGTCCGCCGGTTCGGCAGGCTGCCAGCGCCACAGCCCGTTCAGGCACACCCGCTCGCGGGTGGGGGTGCTTTCGCGCCAGGCCTTGGCGAGGTCCCAGACCACGCGGATGCCCGGCGGCAGGGGCGCGGCCGCCGGCTCGTCGCCGGCCGCGCGGTCGGGAGACGCGACCCATGCCAGCCCGGCCGCGGCCAGCAGCGGAAGCCGATCCGTTAGCCGTCGGATTTCACGGGTGAGCTTGTGGGCCCCCCGGGGCATGACAGGAGGCTAAGGGAGCCTTTCCCCAGCGTCAAGGACGCGCCGGGGATCGGGCAGCCCGGGGCGGGGGACCGGGAGGAGAGCATGAATGGCGGTGACGCACCGCCTCGCCATCCAATGATCGCTCTTGCCGCCGGCAACCGCGCCCACGCGCCGGTGAGCGGCGCCGCGGGGGGGCCTCCTTGGACTGATGCGGCGGCAGAGGTCGCGCAGCGACCGGCGACGCCGCTTTCCGGGCGGCGGCCTGGATTCACCTCAACCGCCCCGTAGACGCACCCGGCGAGTCGTTACCCTGGATCCGGGAATGAAAACCACGGATTACCCGGATTGCACGGATGTTGAATGAGTTACGATGGATGGCGGATTCATCCGGCAGGTGAACAGGCGAGCGAAACCAAACCACTCCGAAATCCGCGTAATCCGAGAAATCCGTGGTTCGGCATTTTCCCTCTTAGGGTTACGCCTTCGCAGTGGTGATCACGCGGGACGTGCATGTGGCGGCAATGCCCGGATCCGACAGGGAAACGAGCCGCCGCCTGCCAAAGCGGTGTCGCCGCCCGCGTCGCGGGCTCTGCCACCGCAGCCCAAAGGGGGCGCAGCCTGGCGAGGAGGCACGGGAATCGTCTGGACGAGGCGCGGTTTTCCCCCACAGTTCGCGCTGCACACCGTCCGACCAACACCCCGCCCATCCCGATGAAGTCCGCCCGCCTCGCTTGCTGTCTGCTCCTGCTGCCATCGATGCCTGCCAGTGCCGCCGTCATCCTCACGTTCGCCGGGGATTCGGAAGGAGTCAGCCTTGCCTACACCGGGCAGTTGGATGTCAGCGGGTTGCAATTCCAGGGCGGATTGGTCTATAGCGACAGGTTCTTCGACATTCATGGCGACCAGATCATCGAGTTTCAGAACGCCCAACCCCTGCCGGAGGGCCAGCACCCGAGCTACCTGGGAACTTCCTTCCGCTACAGCGCCGACAACATTTCCTTCATTTTGAGTCTCGATGTGAATGGGCTGCCGCATTACGCCACCGCGGCGACCGGCGACACATTCGGATTCTACATCTTCGAGCGTTCCGGGGCGTTCACCACATGGATGAATCTCCCCTACGGGTATGTCTCCGGCAACCCGATCCAGGGTGAACTGAGATTCGGGGGCGAGTCGTTTGAATCGATGGGGCTTGAGCCTGGCGAACACTTCGCAATGTACCTCCCTGGCGGGGAGTCCATCGAGATTCAGGTCGTGCCGGAGCCTTCGATCGGGATTTCCCTCACGCTCGCCGGCCTGTCGCTGAGCGTGGCGACGCGGAGGAGGCGGGGCGCAGGTCGTTGAGGGGCCGGCGCGGCAGCAGGGCCCGCGGCGCGGGCGGGGCCGTCGTTGCGGGGTCACCCCGGCCAGTCCTTGAGCGCGCCTTCGACCTGGGCGATCGCCTCCATGTTCTTCTCCTGCCATTCGGGGAGGGTGAAGAACCACGGCGCCATGAGGAAGCCCTTCAGGCGCTCGCGGGCGAGGTTGTCCCGGCAGAAGTCGACGGTGCCCTTGAAGTTCACGTCGCAGCTCCAGTTCGAGCCTGTCGGCACCTGGTCGAAGCCCGCCTTGTCGAGGTCCAGGTAGGCCTTCACGTAGTTCTGCGCCGCCGGGTCGAACGACGCCCCGTAGTACCAGTTGCTCTGGAGGACGGACTTCGGCATGCGCGCGAGGAACTCCTGCGGGTGGCCCCAGTAGTAGTCCGACCAGATCCACGGGCGCACGCCGCGGTCCTCGACCTGCTTGACGAAGAACAGGAAGTCATGCCACCACAACTCGCCCTGCCGCACCACGGCATAACTGTACTTCGCCTGGTGAGCGGCGGTTTCCTCGTCGTAGCCGAGGTGGAAGAACCGCGGCTGGTCAAAGATGGCGCACACCTCGCGGACGAGGTCCGCGCAGACCTTGTAGTATGGCGCGGTGGAGACCTGCCGCGCGTAGTCGCCGAGCCACGCGTCGTGCGCGGTGGAGAAGTTGAGCTTCGGGATCGGCTCGAGCCCGATCGAGCGCAGCCGGGCCAGCTCGGCGCGGAAGCGGTCGATGGGCCATGACCCCTTGACCGCCAGCTCGGGGTGGCTCTCGTATTGCAGCGCCTCGCCGAGGTCGATCACGAGCAGGTTCATGCGCGCCGCCTGCATGCGGGCGGTGAGCGCCTGCCACACCGCCTCGTCGAAGCGCAGGTGGTCGGCGCGGCAGACGAGGTGCAGCTGGTCGGGCTTGAGCGCCCCCCATTGGTCGACCGGGATGTCGGACCACATGTTGGTACCCATGTGGAGGAGCGCGCCGCGCAGCAGCGGCTGCGCCGCAGGGGCCGCGACCGCCGCATCCGGCGCCGCTGTTGCCGCCGCCGCGGCCAGGCCGGTCCTGACAAAATCCCTGCGTGACAACGGTTTGTCCATGGCGTTCCTCCGGAGCATGAGGCGAGGGTAGGCAGGGGCCTGCGCGGCGTCAAGGACGGGGGATCATCTGATACCCGTGGCTGGCCTGACGGTCAGTCACGGGGACCCGGTTCGGCTCCGGTTTTGTTTCGGAGCCCCAGCACCAGAGACACGATCCAAATGGGAATCATCACCGGCAGGGAGTAAGCTCCGATGAAGACCAGTGCAATCGCGCCCTGCGGGTCCGCACGCCAATGGAACACATCGAGAAAGACGAATCCAAACCACGCCGCGTATGCAACCGACCCGATGATGAGGGTGACCTGACTGGGCCGGCGGGGCAAAGTGGCGGCGAGCAGCAGCGACACCACCAGCGGCCCGAGAGCGAAGGGGACGAAGTACAACGCTGCCGAAGCAGGCTCCGACTTTGACATCAACGCAGCGATTCCCGCACCGAGGGTCACTGCGGTCACGAGAAAGGCAGGTGACCTTGCGTGGATGTGTTTCATGACGGGGCTGGCTTCAGGATCACTGCGGTCACGGGGGCGGGATCAGGCCGAAATGTCGGGCGCCGTCGAGGACGCCGCTGGTGGCTGGCCGGGGGGCGTGGAAGAAGCGTGCGGCCATGCCGCGGCGGGCGAGGGTGGCCTTGACGGTGCGGGCGAGTTCGGCGGGGGCGTTGGCGACGACGATTGCGCGGAACCCGCAGGTCAGCGCGGCGAGGTCGTTGCCCGAGTCGCCGGCGAACACGACCTCGTCGGGGAGGAACCCGGCATGGGAGGCCAGCCAGAGCAGCGCGGCGGCCTTCGAGGCGCCGGCAGGAAGCACGTCGAGCAGCCCGTGGCCGGCGAACGGGTCGATGCTGGCGAGGCACCGGAACGGCAACCCGGCGTCGCGCAGGCGGCGGTTGACGGCGCCGGCGAGGCGTCCGGCGTCGGCGGCGGCGGAGTTGAAGGAGACCTTGAACCGCCGTTGCCGGGCGGGCGGCTGCAGGGTCAGCCCGTCGATCCCCGCGAGGAGCGCCTCGACCACCACGCGGTCCGGCCCGCCGGTCTGCGCGGCGAGCATCGCCTCGAATGGCGCGCACGGCGCGAACCGGCCGCCGGTGTTCTGATAGACCGAGGTGCCGACGTCGCACACGATCCAGTCCGGCGGCGGCAGGTCGTGGTCGCACACCGCGTCGGCGACCGACTCGAGGTGCCGGCCGGTTGCGAACACCAGGCCGATGCCGGGCGCCTCGCGGGCGAGGTGCAGGCGCTGCAGGTCGGCTTGGTTCTCGGCGCTGCCGTCGAGCGGCAGGAGTGTCCCGTCGAGGTCGGATGCGAGGACGCGGGGCGGAATCGCAGGATTTGGGTTGAAAAGGTCCATGCCAAGGGGCAGGGTTGCCGAAATCATCATCACGCGGCGGTGTGGCGGGCGCGGCTGGGCCGACCCGGCCACGCGGTCCCGGGAGGCTGCCGCACCGGAGGTTCCGCGGCCGCGGCCGGCGGGACAACCGCAAAATCACCACTGGCGGCGGCCGGGCGAGGGCGCCGGAGTTGCCGGTGGCGTGCGAGCCATGGCTGGAGACGACAGACTGCACATTGCGCTGATCAGCCTGCACGGGCTGATTCGCGGCGAGAACCCGGAACTGGGGCGCGATGAGGACACCGGCGGCCAAGTCCGCTACGTGCTCGAATTGGCGCGCGCGCTGGCGGCCGACCCCGGGGTGGGGCGGGTCGACCTGATCACCCGGCAGGTGGTCGACGAGCGGGTGTCGGAAGACTACGCGCGGCTCGAGGAGCCGATCGCCGGCAACGCCCGGATCGTGCGCATCCCGTTCGGGCCGAAGCGCTACCTCGGCAAGGCGAGGCTGTGGCCGTATATCGAGGTGTTCGTCGACCAGTGCCTGAACCACTTCCGCAGGTCCGGACGGGTGCCGGACGTGATCCACGGCCACTACGCCGACGCGGGCTACGGCGGCGGGCAGCTTTCCCGGCTGTTGGGGGTGCCGTTCGTGTTCACCGGCCACTCGCTCGGGCGGGTGAAGCGCCAGCGGTTGTTGGATTCCGGGGCGGACCCGGTGCGGATCGAGGCGCGCTACAACCTCTCGACCCGCATCGAGGCCGAGGAGTTCGCGCTCGAGACCTGCTCGCTGATCTGCACCAGCACCCGCCAGGAGGTGCGCGAGCAGTACGAGCAGTATGAGAACTACATCCCGGAGCGGATGGAGGTGATCCCCCCGGGCGTCGACCTCGGCGCCTTCCGCCCGCCGTGGGAGGGCGAGCCGCCGTCCGACCTTGAGCGCGACATCCGCGGCTTCCTGCGCGAGCCCGACAAGCCGATGATCGCGGCGATGGCGCGGCCGGACGAGCGCAAGAACCTCGAGATGATGCTCGAGGCCTACGGCGGCTGCCCGCCGCTGCAGCGTGCGGCCAACCTCGTGCTGGTGATGGGCTCGCGCGACGACATCCGCGCCATGCCGCCCGGCCAGCGCGCGGTGCTGACCAACATCCTCACCCTGGTCGACGTCCACGACCTCTACGGCAAGGTGGCCTATCCGAAACGCCACAAGCCGGAGGAAGTGCCGGCGTTCTACCGGTTGCTCGCCCGCACCCGCGGCGTGTTCGTCAACCCTGCGCTCACCGAGCCGTTCGGGCTGACCCTGCTGGAGGCGGCGGCCAGCGGCGTGCCGCTGGTGGCGACCCACGACGGCGGCCCGAGCGACATCATCGCCAACTGCCGGAACGGGGTGCTCGTCGACCCGCTCGACGCGGAGGCCGTCCGCCGCGCGATCCTGCACGTGCTCACCGGGCCGGGCGTGTGGGACGAGTTCTCGCAGCATGGCATCCGCAACGTGCACGCGCACTACTCGTGGGAGCGCCACGTCCAGCGCTACCTGCGCGACGTGCGCGAGGTGCTCGGCGGCGCCGCCGCGCCGGTGCCGCTGATCCGCGGCCGGCAGGCTCGGCGCCTGACCCAGGCCGACCGGCTGATCCTGGCGGACATCGACAACACGCTGACCGGCGACGACCGGGCGATGCATGAGTTCTTCCAGCTGATCGACGAGGCGCCGCTGAACGTCGGGTTCGGGGTCGCCACCGGCCGCCGCTATGAAGACGTGGTGCGGATGATCAGCGAGCTTGGCCTTCCCCAGCCGGAGCTGATGATCACCGCGGTGGGGACCGAGGTCTACTACGGCAGGAACTTCACGGTGGACCGGAGCTGGCGCAGGCACATTGACTTCCGCTGGCAGCCGGAGCGCGTGCGCGAGGTGCTCGACGGGATTCCCGGCTGCGCTCCCCAGCCGGCGCACGAGCAGTCGGCGTTCAAGGTCAGCTACCAGCTCGACCCGGCGGTGGCGCCGAGGCCCGCCCGGATCAGGCGCCTGCTGCGGGAGCGCGGGGTGCAGGCGAAGGTGGTGGTGTCCCACGGCATCTTCCTCGACGTGATCCCGACCCGCGCCGGCAGCGGCATGTGCGTGCGCCACATCGCCTACAAGTGGAACTTCCCGCTCGAGCAGATCCTGGTGGCGGGGGATTCCGGCAACGACGAGGAGATGCTGTCGGTCAACGCGCTCGGGGTGGTGGTGGCCAACCACCTGCCGGAACTCGACAAGCTGCGCCGGCTGCCGCGGGTGTACTTTGCCCAGGCCTCCCACGCCGCCGGGATCATCGAGGGGATCCGCTACTACAACTTCCTGGACCGGATCGTCGTCCCCAACGAGAGGGCGGCGGAGGCCGGGGCGGTGGCGGACCAGGGGACGCCGCCGCAACCCAGTGCCGATGCCTGACTTCGACCTGGCATACGAGGCGGGGCGCTCGCGCGGCCGGATCCGGCCGCGGATCGACGAGCGGATCCGCGCGGCGTGCGGCGCGGGCACCGCGGCCGAGCGCCGGTGCGAGGCGATCGAGGCGCGGCTCGACGCCCACTGGGCGCGGTTCTTCGGCCTGCTGCACCGGCTTTACGGCCACCACTACGACTTCTTCTACTACCTTGAGCGGATCACGCTCACCGCGGTCGACTGCTGGCTCGAGCGGCCGGACGAGCTGCACGCGCTCGACGAGCGGCGCGAGCACGACCCCGGCTGGTACCTGTCCGAGCGGATGGTCGGCGGGTCGCTCTACGTCGACCTGTTTGCGGGCGACCTGGTGCGGCTGTGCGCCAGGATCCCGTACCTGCGCAAGCTGGGGCTGAGCTACCTGCACCTGATGCCGCTGTTTGCGGCGCGCCCCGGCAACAACGACGGCGGCTACGCGATCAGCGACTACCGCACGGTGGATCCGCGGCTGGGCACGATCGACGACCTGCGGGCGCTGGCCGCGGGGCTGCGCCGGGCCGGGATCTCGCTGGTGCTCGACTTCGTGTTCAACCACACCTCCGACGACCACCTCTGGGCGCTGCGGGCCCAGGAGGGCGAGCGGGAGTTCATGGACTACTATCACCTCTACGAGGACCGTGCGGTGCCGGACCAGTACGAGCGCACGCTGCGCGAGATCTTCCCGACCATGCGCCGCGGCAGCTTCACCTGGCACCAGGGGATGCAGCGCTGGGTGTGGACCACGTTCAACAGCTTCCAGTGGGACCTCAGGTATGCCAACCCGGAGGTGTTCCGCGCGATGGCGGCCGAGATGCTGTTCCTTGCCAACACCGGGGTCGAGGTGCTGCGGCTCGACGCGGTGGCGTTCACCTGGAAGCGGCTCGGCACGACCTGCGAGAACCTGCCCGAGGCGCACCTGCTGATCCGGGCGTTCAACGCCCTGTGCCGGATCGCCGCGCCCGGGCTGGTGTTCAAGTCGGAGGCGATCGTCCACCCCGACGAGGTCGTGCGCTACGTCGACCGGCAGGAATGCCAGCTCTCGTACAACCCGGCGCTGATGGCGCTGCTGTGGGAAGGCGCCGCGACCCGCGAGACGCGACTGTTAGAACGGTCGCTGCGCCACCGCCACAACCTTCCGTCCGGCACCGTGTGGGTCAACTACCTGCGTTGCCACGACGACATCGGCTGGGCGTTTGCCGACGACGACGCGCGGGCCGCGGGCATCGACCCTGGCGGCCACCGGGACTTCCTCAACCGGTTTTACAGCGGGCGCTTCGAGGGGGGCTTTGCCGCGGGCGTGCCGTTCCAGCACAACGAGGACACCGGAGACATGCGGATCTGCGGCACCGCGGCGTCGCTTGCCGGCCTCGAGCGGGCGCTGCAGGCGGGCGACCCGGTGCTCACGACGATGGCGTTGCGGCGCCTGCACATGCTCTACGGCGTGCTGTGCAGCATCGGCGTCATCCCGCTGGTCTTCCTCGGCGAGGAATGGGCGGTGTTGAACGATTCCTCCTATGAGGACGATCCCGACAAGGCGGGCGACAGCCGCTGGATCCACCGCCCGGCGGCGGACTGGGACTGGTATGAGGCCGAGGTGGCGCCGCGGGGGACGGCGCGCCACCGGCACTTCGCGGGCCTGCGGCGGTTGTTCCGCGAGCGCAAGCGCCAGCCGGCGCTGGGGGGCACCCGGATGCAGCTGCTGCCCGCCGGCAACCCGCACGTGCTGGCGTTCCTGCGCGAGCACGACAGCCACCGGCTCGCGGTGCTCGCCAACTTCTCGGAACACCAGCAGGTGGTGGACCTGCGCGGCTGGCGCCCCGCCGGCCTCGCCCACTACCTGAGGGACCGCTTCGGCGGACGGGTGCTTGCGACCAACGAGCGCGCGCAGCTCGACCCGTATGAGCTGCTGTGGCTGGCCGAGGACTGAGCAGCCATCCCGGGCAGGGCACCGGGGGGGGCGGCGCGGGCCGGGTGACAGGGCGGAGGGAGCGCGGCGGTATTGGAGTACTTGAAACCTACCGACCGCCATGAGCTGCCCCTGTTCCCGCCGCGAGTTCCTCGGATCGTCGTTGCTGGCCTCGTTGACCGCGGCCGCGGCGCCCGCGCTGGCGGGCGATGGGGGGGGCGGGGCTTCCGGCGGCGGGGCGCCGCGCCGCGCGCCGGCGCGGGTCCGCGGGGCGTTCTTCTATCCGCCCGCGCAGGTGGTGCTCGACGGCAAGTGCGAGGACGGCTGGGCGCCGCAGCACTGGTTCACCTGGCCGGGCAACCAGTTCGTGCCGGAGGGCGAGCAGCAGTGGTTCGCCGGGCAGGTGCGGGGGATCGCGGGCGGGCTCGACGTGGAGCTGGGGCTCGACGAGGCGCCGATCTTCACCGACGCCGGGGTGGCGGCGTTCATCGCCGGCATCGAGGCGGACCGGCCCGACGCGCTGCTGCTGTTCCAGTTCTGGAACTCGTTCAGCGCCAAGGTGGCGCCGATCCTCGACGCCTACGACGGGCCGGTGATCCTCTATCAGCCGGTGGGCTCGAACCACCAGCTGCCCCCGGCCCGCTTCCGCGGCGGCAGGCGGCTGCAGTACATCCACTCGGTCCGCAACCGCGCGGCGCTCGAGCGCGGGCTGCGCGCGGTGCACGCGTGGAACCGGATGGCCAAGGGGCGCCTGCTGCGGGTGTCCGGGCGGGCGGCGGAGGCGAGCGAGGCGCGCGAGCCGCTGTTCGGCACCACGCTGGCGACCGTGCCGGCGGCCGAGTTCAACGCGTTGTTCGACGGGATCCCCGGCGCCGGGGCGGCCGCCGAGCTGGCCGCGGCGACGCGCGCGCTGGCGCGCAACGTCTCGGGGCTAACCGACGAGGCGTTCGTGGACGCGGCGCGGGCGCACCTGGCGGTCGGCGAGATCCGGCGCCGGCACGGGGCGGACGCGGTGACGATCGAGTGCCTGTTCCTCGGCCACCGCAAGCCGTGCCTGAGCTTCGCGCTCAACAACGGGGAGCTGAAGCCGTGCGGCTGCGAGAACGACCTTGACGCGACGCTCACCCTGATGCTGGGCGCGGCGCTGTTCGGCCGCGGCGGGTTCCAGCACAACCCGGACTTCGACCTCGAGGAAAACCTCTACTTCGGGGCGCACTGCACCTGCACCACCCGGCTGCACGGCCCCGGCGGCGAGCCCGCGGTGCACGACCTGCGGCCGTTCTTCCACCAGCTGCCCGCGACGCCGGCGCTCGACGTCCAGTGGCCGGCCGGCGAGCCGGCCACCCTGCTGAAGCTGCAGTCGGGCAAGCACCAGCTCGACGCGTGGCAGGGCGAGGTCGTTGCGTCGCCGGCCTGCCCGCCGACGGGCGGCTGCGCGACCCGCGTGATGGTGCGCTTCCCGGGGGTCGAGGACGTGTGCAGCGTCTACGCCGGCCCGCACCCGGCGCTCTACTGCGGCGCGTTCGGCCGCCACGCGCTGGCGTTCTCGCAGCTCTACGAGGTGCCGCTGCGCACCAACGTCGCGGCGCCGGCGCGACCGGCCGCGGAGGGGTGAGCGCGGGGGCGGGTGCGGGTGCCGCTCACAGGCTGTCGCCGAAGTCCTGGCGGAACTTGGCGACCAGCCGCGCGGTCCAGTCGGAGGTCGGGGCGAGCCGGCCGACGAAGAAGCGCAGCACCTTGGGCTCGTCGACGAAGCGGAGCCCGCCGACGAGCCCGCGGTTTTGATAGAGCCAGTTGATGCGGTCCTCCACGTAGCGGATCTGTGAGAGGGTGAAGACGCGGCGGGGCACGGCGAGGCGCAGCAGTTCGACCTCGGACGGCACGTCGTTGCCGGCGGCGTCGCGGTCCATCGAGATCGTGCCGCGTTCCATGCCGCGCACGCCGGCGACGATGAACAGGGCGGAGGCGAGGGCGCCGGCGGGGTATTCGAGCTGGGGGACGTGGGGCAGGAAGCCCATGGCGTCGAGGTGGCAGCCGAGGCCGCCGGCGGGGGTGACCACCGGGATGCCCTGGGCGTCGAGCCGGTCGACGAGGTGGCGGATGAACTCGGGCGAGTGCCGGATCACGTCCCAGTCGAGGGTTTCGCGCAGGCCGACGGCCATCGCCTCGATTTCGCGCACCGACATGCCGCCGTAGGTCAGGAAGCCCTCGAACAGCGGCACCATGTCGCGCATGGCCAGGTAGAGGTCCTTGCGGTTGGTGGCGATCCCGCCGCCGCGGGTGCAGCTGATCTTGCGGCCGGAGAAGTAGACGATGTCGGCGAGGTCGCACATCGCGCGCAGGATCTCCTTCACGCTCTTGTCGCGGAACTCCTGCTCGCGCTGCTTGACGAAGTAGATGTTTTCCCCGGCGAGGCTCACGTCGAGCACGATCATCAGGCCGTGCTCGTCGGCGACCGCGCGCACGTCGCGCAGGTTGGCGATCGAGAACGGCTGGCCGCCGATCAGGTTGGTGCCGGCCTCCATCCGGATGTAGGGGATGTTGTCGCGGCCGTGGGCGCGGATGGCCGCGCGCAGCTTGTCGACGTCGATGTTGCCCTTGAACGGGGCGTCGGAGCGGATCTTGAGCGCCTCGTCGGTGAAGATCTCCAGCACCCGGCCGCCGGCCAGCTCGACGTGGGCCTTGGTGGTGGTGAAGTGGAAGTTCATCGGCACCACGCCGTTGGGGCCGATGAACGCCTGCGAGATGATGTGTTCGGCGGCGCGGCCCTGGTGGACGGGCAGGAAGTAGGTGGTGCCGAACACCTCGTTGGCGGCCTCGTGCAGGCGCTCGAACGAGGCCGAGCCGGCGTAGGCGTCGTCGGCCACCATCATTGATGCGACCTGCTGGTCGGACATCGCGTTGGTGCCGCTGTCGGTGAGCATGTCGAGGAACACGTCGCGGTTCTGGAGCAGGAAGGTGTTGAACCCGGCGCCCTCGATGGCGGCCAGCCGCTGCTCGATCGGCAGCAGGTTGAGTTTCTGCACGACGCGGACCTTGTGCATCTCGATCGGCACGTGCTCGCCGTTGGTCATGCGGATGGTGGTGGGGATCATGGGTGGCGGTGGTCGGTTGGCGTGGCCCGCCGGCGCCCGGGCCGGCAGGCCGGCGCGGTGCTGGGGCGGTGGCGCACGCAAGGTCGGGATCTGCGCCGGGCTGTCAAGCCGGCGTAGGATACGGGCAACGAAAGGCAAATGATGAGCAGTGGCAGCGCGCGGAGGAGGTGCGCGGGGGGCGCGGGCGCCGTTTCCCGCGGCTCATTGCGGCTGCTGCCGGTCCGCCTGCTGGCGGGCGCTGCCGACGATGCTGCCGTCCGGGACCGGCTGGTCGAGCGTCAGCTCGATGACCGTCACCGGGTGGTCGCGGCCGGCGGCAGATGCGCCGAGCAGCATCGCCAGGCCGAGCGCGGCAGTCAAGGGGCCCGCGGCCAGTCCGAGGCAGGCGAGACAGGTGGCGGTCTTCATGGTTTGCGTCGGCGGGATGCTACGTGCCGTCCTCCAATCGCCGCAATTCCCAATTCACGGAGCGGTTGCATGGGCGGCCGGGGGAGTGGAGGATCGCGGCGTGACCGGGAATGTGACGCGCGTGATGGCGGCCGGGCTGGCCGGGGTGGTTTGGGCGGCGGCCCCGCGGTGCGGCGGCGCCGAGGTGCCGCTGCCGGGCGAGGGCGGCGACAAGCCGGCGCTGGCGTGCGAGCCGTTCCCCAGCCGGCTGCACGCGTTCGTGTGGCGCAACTGGACGGTGGTGCCCCGGGAACGGCTGGCCGCCGTGCTGGATACCTCGCCGGAAAACGTGGCCCAGGTGGCCGCGTCGATGGGCCTGCCGCCGCAGCCCGCGATCCAGCCGGAATGGCGCGACCGGGGCTACATCACCGTGCTGCGCCGCAACTGGCACCTGCTGCCATACCCCCAGCTGCTTGAATTGTTAGAGAGGTCGCGCGAGCGGCTGCGCTACGCGCTGATGGAGGACGACTTCCTGTATGTGAAGCTCGGGAGCCTCAAGCCGGCGTGCGGGCCGCTGCGGTATGCGGCGCCGACGGCGGGCGAGGCGGCGGCGGCCGGGCGGCTGGCGGGGTGGCTGCGGGAGGAGGGGCTTGCGGGCGGCGGCACGGGGCCGGCGGAGGAGGCGCGGTTCGCGTTTGTCGGGGAGTTGTCGCGGCCCGACCCGGGGCTGGCGGCCGGGGGTGGGGCGGCGGGATCGCCGTTCGAGCTGCGGTATATCTTCTCGTATTTCGCGGACTACGGCGACCCGCTGTTCGATCCGGAGGTGCCGAGTTATCCGGAGGGGTTGCTGCAGCGGCTGGCGGCGGCCGGGGTGAACGGGGTGTGGGTGCACACGGTGCTGCGCACGCTGGCGAAGGACGCGGCGTTTCCGGAGTTTGGCGACGGTTGCGAGCGGCGGATCGCGGGCCTGCGCACGCTGGTCGGGCGCGCGCGGAAGCACGGGATCGACGTCTATCTGTACGTCAACGAGCCGCGCACGATGCACCGGTCGTTCTTCGAGGTGCGGCCCGGGCGGGAGGCGCTGCGCGGGGTGGCGGCGCCGGGGGACTCGGCGCGGCTCTGCACTTCCGCCCCCGAGGTGCGGCGGTGGATGTCCGACGCGCTGGCCGCGGTGTTCACGCAGGTGCCGGGGCTCGGCGGCGTGTTCACGATCACGGCGTCGGAGAACCCGACCCACTGTGCGTCGCACGGGCAGCAGGCGGAGTGTCCGCGCTGCAAGGGGCGGCGCTACGCGGACATCATCGCGGAGGTCAACGCGACGGTCGCGCAGGGCGTGGCGCGCGGCAACCCGGCCGCCCGGACGATCGTGTGGGACTGGGGGTGGGACGACGCGCAGGCGGCGGAGATCATCGCGAAGCTGCCGAAGGAATGCTGGCTGCAGTCGGTCAGCGAGTGGGCGCTGCCGATCGAGCGCGGCGGCGTCAGGTCGACCGTCGGCGAGTATTCGATCTCGGCGGTCGGGCCGGGCCCGCGGGCGGCGCGGCACTGGGCGCTGGCGCGGGAGGCGGGGCTCAAGACGGTGGCCAAGGTGCAGGTCGGGGCGACGTGGGAGTTTTGCGCGATCCCCTATCTGCCCACCCTCGACCTGGTGGCGGAGCACGCGTGCAAGCTCTCGGCGGCGGGCGTCAACGGGCTGATGCTGAGCTGGAGCCTCGGCTGCTGGCCGTCGCCGAACCTGGAGGTCTTCCAGGCGTTCACCGGCGGTGAGCGCGAGGCCGGGCCGGTGCTCGACCGGGTGGCGCGGCGGCGCTACGGCGCGGCGGCGGCGCCGCTCGTCCGCGAGGCGTGGTCCGCGTTCTCGGCCGGCTTCCGCGAGTACCCGTACGGCGGGCTCTACACCGGTCCGCACCACATGGGCCCGGCCAACCCGCTCCATCTGGAGCCGACGGGCTACGCGGCGACCATGGTGGGGCTGCCGTACGACGACCTCGAGGCGTGGCGGTCGGTCTATCCGGTCGAGGTCTGGATCAGCCAGATGGAAAAGGTGCGCGACGGCCTGGCGCGGGGCTGCGAGGCGTGGGAGCGGGTCGTCCCGCAAACGTCGGGCGCCGCCCGGCGCGAGGCGGAGCGCGAGCTCGGGCTGTTCCGCGCGATGCAGCTGCACTTCGCCTCGAGCGCCAGCCAGGGGCGCTTCGTGGCGGCGCGCAACCGGTTGGCGGCGGCGGCCGACGACGCCGGGCGCGCGGCCTGTCGCGCGGAGATGCGCGCGGCGGCCTGCGCCGAGCTGGCCGCCGCCAGGCAGCTGCTGCCGCTCGCGCGGGCCGACTCGCGGATCGGCTACGAGTCGTCCAACCACTACTTCTACCTCCCGCAGGACCTGTTGGAGAAGGTGCTCTGCTGCCGCCACGTGCTGGCCGGGCTGGACGAGGGGCAGGGGGAGTGAGGCCGGTTCCGGGCCCGGGGTCGTGCGGTTCGGGTCGGGCGATTTGGGTCGATTCCCTGCGGTGGCGTGGCTAGAACGGGGGCCGTATGGCATCGATGCGGTGGTGTTGGGCGGCGGGGGCGGTCGCGGCGTGCGCGGCGTTCGGGGCGGCGCAGGAGGCGGCTCCGGGGGCTGCGGGCGGCGGGGTCACGCAGGTGATTGCGCTCGACGGCGAGGGGTGGCGGATTGCGACGGACGCCGGGGATGCGGGCCGCGGCGAGGGGTGGTTCCGGGAGGTGCGGGCGGAGGCCCGGCCGACGGTGGTGCCGTGGATCATCCAGGACCCGTTTCCGGGCTACCACGGCGTGGCGTGGTACTGGCGCCGGTTCGCGGTTCCGTCCAACAGCCGTCCCGGGGGGCGGGTGCTGCTGCGCTTCCGGGGGGTCGACTACGCCTGCGAGGTGTGGCTCAACGGCACCACGGTGGGCGGCCATGAGGGCGGCGAGGAGCCGTTCGTGGTCGACGCCACGGCGGCGGCGCGGCCGGGCGCCGACAACCTGCTGGCGGTGCGGGTCGTCAACCCGACCCACGAGCCGATCGACGGGCTGGTCCTCGGCGAGACGCCGCACCGCAACAAGGCGCTGCCGTACACCCCCGGCTCGGCATGGAACCTGGGGGGGATCACCGACTCGGTGGAGCTGCTGCTCGCCCCGGCGGTGTGGATCGAGGACGTCTTCGCCCGGCCCGACCCGGCGGGCGGGCGGGTCCGGTTAGAAGTGGCGGTGCGCAACCACGGGGCCGAGCCGGTGCCGGCCACCGTGGTGGCGGCGATCGCGCCGGACCGCGGCGGCGAGACCGCCTGCCGGGCGGAGCTGGCGCAGGCCGTGCCGCCCGGGCGCTCGACGATCGTGGCCGACCTCGGGGTGCCGGGCCACCGGCGGTGGGAACTCAACGACCCGTTCCTCTATCGGGCCTCGGTGCGGGTGGCGGCGCCGTCGCTGCCCTCGGCCGACGAACACTCGGTGCGCTTCGGCTTCCGCGACTTCCGGTTCGAGGCCGGGGCGTTCCGGCTCAACGGGCGGCGCCTGTTCCTGCGCTGCTCCCACACCGGCAACTGCTGCCCGGTCGGCCTCGAGCTGCCCCACGACCCGGACCTGCTGCGCCGCGACCTGCTCAACGCCAAGGCGCTCCGCTTCAACGCGGTGCGCTTCATCGCCGGGGTGGCCAAGCGCCGGCAGCTCGACCTGTGCGACGAGATCGGGCTGATGGTCTACGAGGAGAGCTACGCGGCATGGTGCCTGCAGGACTCGGCCCACATGGCGCGCCGTTACGCCGACTCGGTCCTCGGGATGGTGCGCCGCGACCGGAACCACCCGAGCGTGACGATCTGGGGGCTGCTCAACGAGACGCCCGAGGGCCCGGTGTTCCGCCGCGCGGCGGGGCTGTTAGGGGAACTGCGGGCGCTCGACGACACGCGGCTGGTGATGCTCAACAGCGGCCGCTGGGACGCCGGGGAAGGATCGCTGGCCGGCATCGAGGTGTGGCGGGACCCGGAGCGCCCCGACCCCTGCGTCAACCGGAACGGCACCGACCACGAGGTGCGGGCGTTGGGCATCACCTGGGCGCCGGGCCAGCTGGCGTTTCACCCGGGCAGGCAGGGCGAGTATGCGGCGGTGCGCTGGGCGGCGCCGGCCGCCGGCCGGGTCAACGTGCGCGCGGCGTTCCGGAGCATCGCCGGGCACGCCACCACCGACGTCCACGTGCTGCATGGCGCCGGGGTGCTGTTTGACGGCGGGATCCACGTCGCCGGCGGGGGGCCGGAGTGCGGGTTCGAGGGGGTGGCCGAGGTGCGCGAGGGAGACTGCATCGCCTGCGCGGTGGGTTTCGGCAACGGCGACCACGGCGCCGACACCACCGCGCTCGAGCTGCGCATCGAGGAGCAGGACGGCAGGGTCCACGACGCGCGGGCGGAGTTCTCGGTGGCGGCCAACCCCGCCGGGCCGTGGAGTTATGGTTGCCTGGCGCCCGGGCCGCGGCCCGACCTCGCCACGTTCCGGCCGTTCGCCGCCGGGTCGAGGACCGAGGCCGTCGGCACCCTGAGCAACCCCGGCTCGCATGCATGGGAGGACGTGCTGGCCGACCAGCACCCGTACCGGCGGGTGCCCCACACCGCGGCGGTCATCCGCGACCTGCGGACGATGGACGGCGCCGGCCGGCCGCTGTTCATCTCCGAATACGGGATCGGCAGCGCCGTCGACCTGTGCCGCGCCGCCCGCCACTACGAGTCGCTCGGCAAGACCGGCGCCGTGGACGCGCGCTTCTATCGGGAGATGTTGGACCGGTTCCTCGGCGACTGGGAGCGGTGGCGGCTGGGGGAGGCGTTCGACCGGCCGGAGGACTTCTTCGCGCAGTCGAACGCGCGCATGGCGGGCCAGCGCCTGCTGGGGCTGAACGCGATCCGCGCCAACCCGGCGGTGGTGGGCCACTCGCTGACCGGGACGGTCGACCAGGGGATGACCGGGGAGGGGCTGTGGACGACGTTCCGGGAGTTCAAGCCCGGGACGGCGGACGCGTTGTTCGACGGGTGGGCGCCGCTGCGCTGGTGCCTGTTCGCGGAGCCGGTGAACGTGCGGCGCGGCGGGAAGGTGCGGCTCGAGGCGGTGCTCGCCAACGAGGACGCCCTGCCGCCCGGGGACCATCCGGTGCGGCTGCTGGTCGCCGGGCCGGGGGGCGAACGCGCGTTCGAGAGGGAACTAACGGTGCGGGTGCCGGAGCCGCGCCGCGGCGCGGAGCCGCCGTTCGCGCGACAGGTCTTCGACGGGGAGGTTGCCATCGACGGACCCCCGGGGGCCTGGCGCTTCCTGGCCACGTTCCAACAGGGGGCGGCGGCGGCGGGCGGCGAGGCGCTGTTCCGCGTGCACGACCCGGCGGCGGCGCCGGCACTGCCGCACGAGGTGGTGCTGTGGGGCGAGGACCCCGGGCTGGCGAGCTGGCTCTCCAGCCGCGGCATCCGGTGGCGGGCGTTCGAGCCCGGCGCGCCGCCGGCCCGGAGCGCCATCCTCGCGGCGGCCATGCCGCCGGCGCCGGGGGGCGCCGCGGCATTCCGCGACCTGCTGCGGCAGGTGGCGCGCGGGTCGCGCGTCGTGTTCCTCGCGCCGGCGGTGTTCGCCCGCGACGGCGACCCGGCGGGCTGGCTGCCGCTGCGGGGCAAGGGGAGCCTGGACGCCCTGCCGGCGTGGCTCTATCACAAGGACGAGTGGGCGAAGCCCCACCCGCTGTTCGACGGCCTGCCGGCGCGCGGGCTGCTCGACTACGCGGTCTATCGGGAAGTCATCCCGGATGCCGCGTGGGTCGGGCTGGAACCGCCCGCCGAGGCGGTCGCCGGGGCGGTCAACGCGGCGTGCGGCTACTCGTCCGGCCTGCTGGTCGCGGTCTATCGGTTCGGGGCCGGCGAGTTCGTGCTCAACGCGCTCGCGGTCCGCGAGAACCTCGCCACCTGCCCGGTGGCCGAGCGCCTGCTGGGCAACTTCCTGCGCTTCGCCGCGCGCGAAGCCGGCGCCCCGCCGGCCGAGCCGCCGGCCGACCTCGAGGCGACGCTCGACGCGCTCGGGTACTGAGGAGGCCAACCCCTCAAGCCTCGGAGCCGGTCCGCATGGTCCGGGCGCTGCGAGGACCAAGCCGCATGCCGGGTGGTGCGGGACCCGTGGCCGGCCTGACGGTCAGCCACGGGGACCCGATTGGGCTTTGTCGGCCTTCAGAACAGATCTGAATGGCTCCCGGTACGGCCAAGTATCAGTTCGTCGCTCAGGAGTTTGTATATGAGCAACCAGTCGGGCTCGATGTGACAGTCCCGCCAGCCCTTCCAGTCTCCACTCAATGTGTGATCACGCAACCGGTCCGGCGGCACAGATCCCGAAAGCAGCAAATCCACCACGCTTCTCAGCTTGCTCAGATCCTTGCCGCGCTTGCCAAGCCTCTTGGCATCCTTCCGGAATTGGGTCGTCTGGGTGACCTTCATTCGCTCCAGGATGCGTAAAGCTCATCGACGGAATCGAAGGTCTGGAGGCCGTCCCCCCGATCCGCCTTGGCGAGGGTCTCCGCCGTAAGCGCATTCGGGACCCTCAATTCCAAGGGAAACTCGCCTCTCATCGCAATCTGCCGATACAAGAGGCGTATCGCTTCAGTGGGCGTCAAACCGAGTGCCCTTAGGATCTTCTCGGTCGCGGCCTTGGTCGCCGGATCGATCCGAGTGTGAATGACTGTCGACTGCGCCATGGATCGAGTGTATCACAATTGTGACACGCCGCAAGCGGTTTTTTGAGCCCAACGTCGAGTCTCGAGGGGCAAGCGAAAGTTCGCGGCGTCAATCTGGGATGACCGGGCCGTGTTGTTTGGGCAGCACGTCGACAATCCATTGGACAGACAGCAACCCGGGCTGGTTGATGGAAAGGCAATCGCCTTGCGGGCCGGCCGCGACCGGCCCGCCGCTGGGCGGCCGTGGGATCGGACGGGAGGGGTTGCGGACCGGCGACTGGTAGTCCTGCATGGCCGCATTCCGCCGGATGCGTTCACTCGTCCGAGACAAGGAGGACGCCCTGGCAGGAGCGGAGCGGAACCGAGCACGAGCCGTCCGGCAGGCTTTTCACGGGGACGGGGCCGTCGCCGCCGCACGCCTTGGCGCCCGGCGCGCGGAAGACGAGTTCGAACGACGCGGGCTTCGCGTCCCCGGGGTCGTCCGCCGCCGTCACGAAGAGCGCCCGCGCGGTGCAGGCGGGGTCGCGCGCGGACATCTCGCCCACCAGGAGCGGCGCGCCGTTCGAGGCGCGCACCCCGTTGAAGAAACCGGCGTCGAGCGCGGCGGGGAAGGCCGCGGGTTCCTGCGGGTTGCGCGGCGACCCGGGCGGGAAGCCGACGAAGTGCGTGGCCGTGGACCTGAACCTCATGTACTCGGGCCCGAGGCGCTTCAGTTCGGCGTTGACCTTCGCCAGCTTCGCGTACTGCTCCGTCTGCGCGCCCGCGGCGTCGAGCACGTTGTTCGTCCACCAGCCCTTGCACCAGCACGCCCACGTGATCGCCTCCGCGCCGAAGCTCATGGCGGCGCAGGCCTGGAAGCGCAGGCGGTTCTCGCTCGTGGGCGGCTGGCCCTCGTGCGAGTTCACCTGCGGAATGTACCAGAACCGGCGTCCCGTGCGGCGGCAGGCGTCCGCCACGAGGATGAAGTTGGCGTAGCACTTCGAGAGGAAGCTGTCGAAGCCCGCGGGCGCCACGTAGGGATAGAAGTCGTACGAGATGTAGTCCAGCGGCACGTGGCGGCAGTACTCGGCCACGTGCTCCGCGTAGGTCGTGGTGCCGAGCTGGTTGATCGTCTGCCCGCCCGTGTTCCGGACGACGCTCGCGTAGTTCGGATAGAGGTTCAGGTAGAGGGGCACGCCCGGCAGCTCGCGGTGCAACTGGCGCACGACCTCGCCGTAATACGGGAAGTCGAGCGCGGAAGGCTCGTCGCCGATGTCGACCGCCCAGATCGCCGGGTGGTCCTTGAAGGCGGCCGCGCCGTTCGAATAGACGTCGGGCGGGTTCTTCTCGCGCAGCCTGCCGGCGTTCCCTCCGTCGCCGCCCCACCAGCCGGGCACGACGCCGTTGACGATTGCGCCCACGCCGTGCTTCGCGAAGAGGTCGAGCGTGGCGCGGTCGTCGGCGCCCACGCCGGCGATGAAGTCCACGCTGCAGTCCCTGATCGCCTTCACGTGCGCTTCGGTGCGCGCGTTCGCCTGCAGGCAGTAGGCGCCGATGAGCAGTTTCGAGGAGTCCATGCGCGGTGCCGCCGCGCAGGTCGCGCAGGTCGCGCAGACGGCGGCGAGTGTGCAGGCGGTGGCTCTGTCGGTGCGGTTCATGCTGTCCTCCTCGGATTTCTCGTTCGTGTTCGCGGGGTCGTCCAGCCAGGACGGCCGTTTGAAAATGAAGATCCTTCTGCCTCGCCTGTCTGCCCCACGCCTGGCATCTCCGTGTTCATTTGCTCGATCGAGAATGCGTGCTTGCCGGACACCGTCACATGATGAGTGTTGCGGTAGGTGCCGACCCGTGCGAACCGGGAGGCATGATGGGCTTGGAGGAACTCGAGACCGTTGATGTTGGAAGCCACCACGATGTTGTCGTCCCGGGGATGATCATTCTGCCGCGATACACCCCATCGGGAAGGAACACCCGCCCGCCTCCCGCCTCGACCACCGCCTTCAGGCATGCTGAAAACGCCTCGGTGTTGTCCGTCCTGTCGTCCCCCGCGGCCCCATGGTTCAGAACGTTGAATCCACGTGATTCGGCGGCGCCGCCAAGTGCATCCACCTTGTCGCCTCCATCCGCTCGAAGGGCTGCATTTGCCACGAGCCAGCCACAGATCGCTGGTAGAATTGCCGTCGCCCGCATCAGGTCTCTTCCCTTGTTGCCGGGTGGTGTGGCCCGTGGCCGCTTTGCCGGTCAGTCACGGGGAGCCGATTCTGCCTTGATGCGTTCAGCCAGCCAGACCTTCACGATCGATTGTCGGGTTACCCCAATGCGCTTTGCCTCTCGATCGAGCGATTGGATCATCCAGGTTGGCAAATCGACATTGACCCGACGCTGCGACAGGCCGGGACGTTCGGCGCGATCCCAGTCAAGAAACCGGCTGATGTCCTCACCAGTTTCGAACCGTCGGTCGAACTCCTTAGCACTGATTGTATCTTTCTGCTTCGCCATCTCGTGCCCTCCTTGCGGAAATGATCCGAATGCGGTCCCGTCTGATGGTGAACACGCACGTCCACAGCCTGCCGTGGAGCTCACCAATCAGCGCGAATCGCTCTTCATCCATCGATCTTGCCGGCACCACCAAGCACCGTGGATCCTCCCACAGCGATTGGGCAGCCTGAAAGTCGATTCCGTGTTTCTGGCGGTTCGAGTCCGACTTGGCTTGGTCATACTCAAACACCATATTGGTATAATAACCATTCCATTTTGGGTGTCAAGAGGGAATTCTCGGCGTGTCGGCGACGGTTCAAAATTGGATTTGTTGCCGGAACAAAACTAGACAATCTGTTAGGGCGAAAAACCGGCTGGCGAAGGTGTTCCGGAAGCGGGAACTGAAATTATGAACAGTTCAGGGTGCCGGTTTGGTCGTTGTGGCGTGTCCGAGACGGTTCAAAACTGGACGGCTTTCAAAGGGTGAAGTGGCCCAGGATCTTGGGCCAGGTGGCCTTGGGTGGCTGCTCGAGGACCCAGAGTTTGCGCCGCGGATGGAACAAGGCGGTGACGATCTTGCGGGTGGTGGGGGCGATTTCGTAGGTGGTGCCGTCGAAGTCGATGGTGTAGCCCGGGTTGACCCTGCGGGTGGTGCGCAGCGAGAGGTGCAGGTCGAGCAACGAGGCCGGCGGACAGGGGCGCAGGCGCGCGGTGCGAGCCAGGATCTGGTGCTCCCAAACCTCGATGGGCACCTTGGCGGTGGAGCGGTTGACGGTGCGATTGCGGCGGTTGATCTCCATCTGCAGGATTTCATCGGCCTGCTGCCAAGTGCGGATCCCGGCATGGTCGAGCAAGGTGACGAGCCGCTTCTGGAAGGTGCCGAAGCCGCGTTCGATCTTGCCCTTTGCCTGGGCAGAGGGGGCCACCAGATGGGCGACGCCCAAGGCGCGCAGGGCGCGCTGGAACTCGCTTCTCGGATCGGTGTGGTCGTGGCTGGAACTGGGGCCAAACAGGCTCAGGGCATCGGTGTAGGCCGCCTCGGGCAATCCGTGTTGTTCGAAGGCCTTGCGGAAGTGCAGGAAGTGGGCCCAGGTGGTGTCGCGCTCCACGAAGCTGCCGGCCACGCACAGGCCCGAGCAGTCGTCGATGCTCAGCACCAAGGTCTGTTTGGACGCTGCCGGCCACCATTGGTGCAGGGAGCTGTCATGCTGCCAGAGTTCGCCGACGTGGGCGCGGCGGAACCGGCGATAGCCCTTCGGTCGGGCCGGTGGCGTGGCCACCAGATGCGGCAGATGGGCCTTGACGTAGGCCTCGACCGTGGACCGGGCGCGCCTGAACTGGCAGAGCCGCAGCAGTTCGTCGGCGACCAGTTGGTAGTTCGGAGGGCTTTGCAGCGGCAAAAAGCCCGTGAGGAAGTCGATCACAGCTGCCGGCCACTGCTCCCGGCGGGCGCCGCCGCTGCTTTGCGGGCAGTATGCGGCCTTGTCCCTCAAGTAGCCGGTGCGCAGCTGGTAAAGACGCGCGCGGCTGACTTCCAGTCGGGCCGCGGCGTCCGCCGCGCCGAGCACTCCTTGGTTGAAGTCCTTCAGAACCCTCCTGACAAACTCGGCAGGCAGCCGGTGAACCAGTTGTTTCGAACGTTTGTTGTTTGCACCCCCCGAGCCTCTCACCGACACCCCGGCCCCCGCAACCTTTCCGCGCAATGCCGGGGGCCAGCCCCCGGGCCCCCGGAGTTTTTCGCATTGGGCCACGGGAGCCCTTCCCCCTGGCTCTGAACGCCGCGGCGCACACGCGGCGCGCCGCGGCATCCGGGAATGCCTCCCAGTGGCAGCGCCCGCCGCTCCGGTTGCCCTCCGGCAGAGCCGTATCCTGCGGACGATCCCCGATGCTCAAGCTGCCGCCCCTTGCGTCCAGCCCCAATCCCACCCCTCGTCGGGAAATCCAGTTTTGAACCGTCTCCCTGTCCAGTTTTGAACCGTCTGTGTCTAGTTTTGTTCCGGCCCCGACAGAGGGAATTCTCGGCGTGAATCAGGGGTTGCCCGGCCGAGTTCCTTGGGCAGCGTCGGCCCTCACTTTCGGCGCGTTTGGCGACGCAAAGTGCAGGGCATTGTGTGCGCCAAGCATGGGCGCGCTGCAAACGGGGTTCAAGTCCCCTGTGGAAACACCGGAACATGAAGATGAAGAAACCGGAAGTCTCACCCGATAAAGGGCCGAACCAATGAGGAGGGGATCGACCCCGTGGAGGACGGATCAGCCGACGACGCCAGACGGCGAGGCGAAGCCGAGTGCCGCCACGGTGGGAAGCATGGAGCCCCTCGGGAACGAACCATGATCGAGGAGATTCTCGACCCGGAAAACCTCGCCCGAGCGTGGCAACGCGTGAAGGGGAACAACCATGACCGCCTGATGAACGCGCTCAGGGAAAAGGTCCGGTGTCGCAGGACGCTTGGGCTCATCCGGCGCTACCTGATGGCGGGCGTGGAACTGCCGGACGGCGCCCGCGAGGCCACGCCTCAGGGAGTGCCGCAGGGCGGGCCGCTGTCGCCCCTGCTGGCCAATATCGCCCCCGACCCGCTCGACAAGGAGTTGGAGACACGCGGACACAGGTTCGCGCGTTGCGCCGACGACTTCATCGTGACGGTCAAGAGCGCCAAGGCGGCCAAACGGGTGCTGGCGGCAGTGACCCGTTTCTGCGAAGGACGACTGCAACTGGTGGTCAACCGCGCCAAAAGCCGGGCCGCGCCGCTCAAAGCCTGCGAGTTCCTCGGATACCGATTGAACAACCGGGCCAAGCTGGCGTGGACGGACAAGGCGCACCGCCGCTTCAAGCAGCGGATTCGGGGAATCACCCGCCGCAACCGAGGACACAAGGTTCAGACCGTCATCGACGAACTGAACCTCTACATCCGCGGCTGGCTCAACTACTACAAGCTCAGCTCCGCCTACTCGGAGGTGCTGGGACTGTCGGTGTGGGTCAGGCGGCGGGTGAGGTTGTATTACTGGAAGCAGTGGAGCCGAGGCGAAGCCGAGACAGCCAGCCCGCCAGGGCTGCCCGCAGGGCGGGCGCAGCCCGGCAACCAACCGCGCACGCGCCGCCGGAATCTACTCGCCTTGGGTGTCAACCCGGAGCGGGTGCACATGGCATCGCGCAGCCGCAAAGGCTACTGGCGGATGAGCCAGAACGAGCTTGTGCGCTTCGCGCTGAACAACCGTTGGCTTGAGGAGCAGGGGGTGCCAGACTTGAGAGCCGTCTGGATCGTTGTTGCTCGCGCTTCGCGCGCCCCTGCGGGCTGCCTGCGGCAGGCTGTCTCGCTGCGCTCGGCTCACTACGGGCCGAAAGCCCGCGTCTGATTGGAACCGCCCGGTGCGGAGCCGCACGCCGGGTGGTGTGGGACCCGTGGCTGGCCTAACGGTCAGTCACCGGGACCCGATTCGACTTTGGGTTTCTCACGGAGGCACGGAGACACGGAGGTGGTGCAGAGGTTGCCATTGATGGTCCGGGTTATGCCGTCCCTCATCAGGGCCTCACCGATTTTCAGAAGGTATCCGGGCTTGAGGCCGGTCAGCTTCAGATACGTCAGCAATTGCTTCTTGTGGGCCGGGCTCACCCTCTCGACCGACTTCAATTCAACGATCACCAAACCCTCGACGATCCCGATCTCATTCTCTTCCATCTCCGTGTCTCAGTGCCTCCGTGAGATCCCTTCTTCTGCTTGAATCGAACAGGGGGCAAACCCGACCCGGATGGGTGCTTCTTGATTCCTCCGATTGGGAAAAACCGATTTTCGTCCACTGGTTGGAGTGTGATTGCGGGCAGGTTGGCGTGCTCGAGCGAGCCTCGGCAAGGAGAAAGGCGGCCAAAGGGGCGGATCGGGCAAGGCCCAGCGCCGGCGCAACAGATCCATCGGCTGCCGAAGCGTGAGCCCGGCACCGGCCGGCTCCGGTGCGTCCTCATCCCGTTCCTCCGCGGCAGGCAGAGCTGGGACTGGGCCAGCCGCGGCAGCGACAGGTTGGGGAGCCGCTCCCCGGGCCAGCCCATTTCGGCGGCGAAGGCGAACACCTGGGCGGCCAGTTCGACGCTGCGTTCGGGGCTTGGGTTGGTGTGCACGGGGAGGGCATATGCCAAACCATATACCCGGCGAAAGAACCCACTGAGTTAGGGAATTCCCCGCCGGATGAAGCAATTTGCCGTGCGCCGCTGGCTTTCCGGGCTTCCGCCGGGGTCCGATTTTCCTTGTCGGCGATGGGTTTGCCGTGCTAGACGGGCTACAAACGACCAAGGTCGGACTACGCCTATGAAAGCGACGAACGGACTGTTGGGTGGGCACCGGGCCGGGTGGTTGGGCTGGCTGGCGGCGGTGGCGGCGGGGATGGCCGGGCCCGGGGCGGCCGGGGCCCCGGAGGGCGACTACGGGGACGCGCCGGACGAGGGGCCGACGCACTACAGCCTGATGTTTTCGACCTCGTCGGAGGTGGGGCATTTCCCGACCTTGTACAACACGACGAACGGGCGGCTCGATCCGCACGGGGTGTGCCACCTGAAGACCAATGCCTTTAAGGATTCAGAACTGCAAATATTTCCAAACTTTAGGCTGGTACGTTTAAAATATCCCTCTATTTGGGGAGGATGTTCTGTGAATCAGCATCCACCTCGGGTTTTTTCGACGATTTTGGCAAGGCATTCAGTGAACTGCTGCCGGAAACCGAAGGCCAACGGATTTTCGCCGAACACGGCCCCCGCGGTGGCGGCAAGCCCAAGCTGACTGGTTGGCAATGGCTGATGGCCCGGGTATACCATGCCATGGCCAAGGCGGGCAGCTTTGCAACTCATGTCAGGCAGGTCACCGGCGTGGAGATCTCCGACAGTGCGCTGAGCCAGCGGGGGCAATCAATCGGTTGGGAGTTGTTGGCAGAAGTGCTGCCGGCGGTGCTGCAACCGCTTGCGGTCGAGCACCAACATCCGGCGGGCTTCCACCACGGGATGAGGATGGTGGCATTCGATGGAACCCGCCACAACCTGCGCAACACCGAGGCGATCAATGCAGAAGCCGTCAAGAACAAGTGCAGCAAAGGCAGTGGCCAACCCGCTTTCGCCCACCTGCTGTCAGTGGTGCTGGTCGAGCTTGCCACGCATCAACCGCTGGGTGCGGCCCTTGGTTGGCAGGGCGAAGGTGAGACCACCTTGGCGCGCCGGTTGCTGGAGGCGCAGGGTTTGCCGACCAACAGCCTGGTGCTCGCCGACCGGCTGTTCGGTTCGCCGTGGCTGATCCATCTGCTTGAGCCCATGCTGCGGGACAGCGGCAGCAACTGGTTGGTGCGGGTGAAAGCCAACCTCAAGGCGAAGCGTGGGAAGCGTCTTGAGGACGGCTCGTGGCTGGCCACCATCACGGCGATCGACCCGACCACGGGTCGGCAGACGGAACCGATCCGCATCAGGGAGATCCACGCGGAAATCCGCACCCGCAAGAACGGGCAGCCGGTGAGACTCCGCTTCTGGACGGGTTTGTTGGATGCCGGCACTCATCCTGCCAAAGAACTGGTCGAACTCTACGCCACACGCTGGGAGGAGGAACTGTTCTTCCGCGAACTCAAGAGTCACCTGCATGGGCGTGCCAACCTTCTGTCGGCACAAACGCCGGATACCGCCGCCGAAGAAGTGCTGGCGATGTTGTTGGCGGCCGTGCTGGTCGCCAGGCAGCGCTTGGCCGTGGCACAGGCCGCCGGAGCACCGGTGCTGCGGATCAGTTTCGCCCAAGTTCACCAGCAAACCGTGGCACTCTGTCAGATCTTCGAGTTGGGACACGATCTCATCGGTCCGGCGCAACGGGCCGAGTGGACCCGGCGCTTGGTCGAGCAACTCGCCGCCACGGCGTTGATCCAAAAACGCAGGCCGCGAAGTTGCCAGCGTGCCGTCCGCCAACCCGTTAAAGACTGGCCCAAAATGAAGACGCCCACATCGGTGCCGCTGAACAAGTTCATCTCCATCACCAATCCTTAACGGCATTGACCTGAAGACCGACGAGGAGTGGTTCGGGCCGATGGACAAGCCGCCGAGCCGGGAGACCGACGCCAACGACACGGTGACCGACGAGGACGGCTGGCAGAACCTGATCAACAGCGACATGCGCGACAACGGGCTGCCGAAGATCGTGTGGGTGATCGCGCTGACCCAGATGGCGCCGGTGGCGACGTTCAGCTTCTACGTCTCGGTGCCGGAGGGGGCGCCCGACGTCGACCGGGTGTTCAACCTGCTGATCGACTGGGACCAGGATGGGCGCTGGAAGAACATGGGGCCGTATGGCTACGGGGCGATCGACGAGTGGGCGGTGCGCAACCAGGTGGTGCGGGTGCGGCCGGGCGAGACCAAGCTGATCGAGTCGCAGCCGTTCCTGTGGGGTTGGCACGCCTTGCTCGATCCGAAGTGTTTCTGGGTCCGGATGACGATCTCGCAGGTCGGGGTGCCGGACCCCTCGCCCGACGGCTACGGGTGGGACGGCTCCGGGGTGTTTCCGACCGGCGAGACCGAGGATTACCTTTTCTCGAGTCGCTATCCGCGCGACGTGGCCGCCGGGCCGTGGGACCCGGGCAACGCCTCGCCACCACGGCCGCTGCGGGCGCGGGGCCGGCAGAAGGTGGGTGGCGGCGGTGGCGGCGGTGGCATGGGGCCGCCGATCCCGATCCCCCCCTTCCCGCCGCCGTTGGGCAGGAAGCCGGTGCTGCCGGCGCTGCCGGTGGAGGTGGTGATCATGCCGGCCGACCAAACCGTGCCGCACGGGACGCTGGCCGCGGCGCACGTGGTCAAGGTGCCGGCTACGACCCCGCCGGCCGACCCGGCGCTGCCGGCATGGGCGGTCGGGCCGGGGTGGCGCAACGGCGGTTGCGACGGCGTGGGCTCGGGCCTGCTGCCGCTGATGCCGCCGCCGGGGATCACTTCCTATCCGTTTGGCCCCTTCCTTGAGCTCGCCACATTCGACGGGCCTGACGCCGGCGCGCCGGCCGGGACGCTGCAGACCATCCACGTTTCCTCAGTCGTCGACCCGCGTTCACCGGCGACCGAGGACTGGCCGCTCGACGTCTGCTACCAGATTCCGGGCGTGATCAGCGGCACCGCCAGCGGGGTGGTGAGGGTGCGGCACAGCGACTTGTATGCCGCCGGGGTGCCGGTCGACTGGGGGATCTCCGGGGTTTACACCGGCGGCACCAGCACGATCAGCGGGTCCAACATCGCCGAGCCACAGAAGACGGCCGCGTTCACCCTGTTGGACGGGTCGCGGGTCGATTTCGAGGGCGGGCAGCTGGCGGCAGCGCTGGCGAAACTGACCGACCTGCGGGCGCTGCTGGCCGGGGGGCTGCCGGGGATCACGCCCGAGGAGGAGGCGCGGTTGAACGCGGTCGTCGGCTTCCTCGAGACCGAGGTCGCCGCGATCCATGCGGTGCACGGGGCGGTGCCGGTGCCGCGCATCGAGTGGCCGGCCGACGGCGGGCACGTCGCGGGCATGATCGAGCTGCTGGTGACCCACCTCTATCCGGTCGGGGACGTCGACCGGGTGGCCGGGGAGTGGCGCGACCCCGGGACCGGGAGCTGGCTGCCGCTGCCGCTGCCCGCGGTCAACCTGGAGCCGCCGTCCAACCGGTGGCTGCAGCCGGTTGACACCACGATGCTGCCGGACGGGGTTCACGACGTGCGCGTCACGCTGACCGACGAGAACGCCGACCCGAGCCCCGACGACGACCGGATGTGCCGGGCGGTGGTGGCGCTGCGGGTCGACAACACGCCGCCGCCGGCGCCGACGCTCGCCGTCCCGCCCCCCGGCGCCACGGTCAACGGGCTGCTCCACGTCGAGGCGACCGGCGGCGAGGGCGACGCGTGCGTCGGCTCGGTCGAGCTGCGCGCCATCGGCGCCGCGGACTGGATCGAGGCGGCGACCGACTACGACGGTTCCGACGGCTGGCAGTTCGACGTCGACATGGGGGCGCTGCCGGGCGGGCCGTACGAGGTGCGGGTGGTCACCAGCGACGCGGCCGAGAACGAGGCGGCGTCCGGCCCGTTGGAGGTCACCCTCGCGCCGGCCTACCTGGCGTGGAGGAGCGGATTCGACATCACCGACGACGGCGACGACAGCGACGGCGATGGGATCGCCGCGATCCTCGAGTACTACGCGGGCCTCAACCCGCAGGTGCGGGAGCCGGCGGCGCTGCTGGATTTCGGGATCGACGGCGGGGCCGGCGGCTTCTTCCTGCACTGTGCGCGGCGCGAGCACGTGGCGGGGCTGACCTGCACCGTCGAGGCGTCGTCCGACCTCGGGATCACCGACCCGTGGGCGCCGCTGGCCGTCGACCCGCCCGCCGGGCCGCCCGGGCGGATCGAGGTGGCCCTGCCCGACGGCGAGCGGCAGTTCGGGCGGATCCGGCTGGAGCCGTGACGGCGCGGCGGGGCTACCGCGTCAGCTCGTCGAGCATGCCGTAGTAGCCGCTCCAGAAGCTGATGATCTTCCAGGCGACGAACGCGACGACGAGGGCGTAGAGGAGCCTAGGGGCCGCGGCCGCCAGGGCGGCGACCGCGCGCGCCGCCTCGTCCTGATAGACCTGGGACCAGCGGGCGAGGTCGTTGTCGAGGCCGCCGGCCTGCTCGGCGGTGGCATAGGAGCGGGCGAAGGCGGCGGGGAACGCCCCGCAGGCGGCGAACACGGGGCCCAGCGGTTGGCCGTGGTCGAGCGCCGCGGCGAGCCGGCGGCCGGCCCGGCGGATGATGCCGCTGCGGGACGCGTCGGCGGCGGTGGCGACCGTCTCCCGCATCGGCAGGCCGGCGAGCAGGCAGGTATGATAGACCCGGGTGAAGCGGGCCATCGCCATTCCGCGGCGGGCCTTGCCGAGGAACGGGACGCGGTTGAGCGCGGCGTCGACGGCGGGGTGGCCGGGGGCGGTGGCGAGCAGGGCGCGGAGTGCCAGCCAGGCGGCCAGCGCGACCGCGAGGACGACCGCCAGCGCGACCACGAACTCGGCCATTGCGCCGCCGAGCCCCCGGTTGCCGCGCATCAGCGCGGCCGGGACCACGGCGATGAAGACCCCGAGGCACAGCAGGATGAGCGGATAGACGGTGGCCTGCAGCGCATTCCGCCGCGCGGCGGCGAGCATCCCGAAGTAGCCGGCGAGGTGCTGGAAGGCCTGCGGCAGGCGGCCGCCGCGCTCGCCGGCGCCGATGATCGCGCGCTCGAGGGCGCCGACCGCCGCGGCGCCGCGGTCGAACGCCCCGGTGATCGAGTTGCCGGCCGCCAGTTCGCGGTCGATCTCCCGCAGCAGCGCCGCCTGCGCCGCGGGCGGCCTGCTCGCCAGCATCGCCGCCGCCGCCTCGCGGATGCCGAACCCGGCCTCCAGCAGCTTGGCGAGTTCAGTGTAGAACAGGTGCTTGTGCGCCGCGTGGAAGCCCATGGCCGCACGCCGACGATGCCACCCCGGCGCCGGCGTGGGAAGGGGATTTGCGGGAGCGGGGGGATCGGGGTGGTGCTGTCCGGGTGGTGCTTGACATGTGGTGTGGGCGGGACGACGGGTGGCGGGCATGAACGGGGAGCCGTGGAAATCGAGGAAGGTGGTGATCGTGGGCGCGGGGGCGGTGGGCGCCACGTTTGCGTATGCGCTGGCGCAGGGCGGGGTGGCCGACGAGATCGTGCTGCGCGATGCCAACCGCGAGCTGGTGCTGGGGCAGGTGCTAGACCTCGCCCACGGGCAGGCGTTTTTCCCGTCGGTCACGATCCGTGAGGGCGGGGCGGAGGACTACCGCGACGCGCACCTGGTGGTGGTGACGGCCGGGGCCAAGCAGCGGCCGGGGGAGTCGCGCCTCGACCTGCTGCAGCGCAACGCGCGGATCATGCACGGGATCATCGACGAGATCGTGGCGGCGGAGTCGCCGGCGGTGGTGCTGGTCGTCAGCAACCCGGTGGACATCCTGACCCACGTCGCGCACCGGCGGTCCGGCTGGGCGCGCGGGCGGGTCCTCGGGTCGGGCACGGTGTTGGACAGCGCGCGGTTCCGGCACCTGCTGGGCCGCCACTGCGGGGTGGACGTGCACAACGTGCACGCCTACATCCTCGGGGAGCACGGGGACAGCGAGTTTGCGGCGTGGTCGATGACCAACATGGCGGGGATGCCGATCGAGCAGTATTGCCGGATCTGCCGGAAGTGCGACGACTGGCTGGCGGCGCGCGCGCGGGTGGTGGAGGAGGTCAGGCGGTCGGCCTATCACATCATCGACTACAAGGGGGCGACGTGGTTTGCGGTGGGGCTGGCGTTGACGCGGATCGCCGCGGCGATCCTGCGCAACCAGCGCGCGGTGCTCACCGTTTCGGCGGTGTTGGAAGGCGAGTATGGGCTGGCGGGCGTGAGCCTCGGGGTGCCGTGCATCGTTGCCCGCAACGGCGTCGAGCGGGTGTTGGAGGCCGGGTTGCCGCCGGACGAGGGCCGCGCGCTGGCGGACAGCGCCGCGATCCTGCAGCAGGCGATCGCGCAGCTCGATGCGGCGCTGGCGGGCGAGGGCGGGACCGGGTGACGGGGCCGGGGCGCGCTGCGGGCGGGTGCTCAGGCGTGCCCGGGCGCCGGGGTGGCGAGGAACGGGTTGTGGCGGCGCTCGAGGTCGACGGTGGTCGGAGGGCCGTGGCCGGGCAGCAGGAGGGTGTGGCCGGGCAGGGTCAGCACGTGGCGGCGCAGCAGGTCGAGCTCGAGCTGGTGGCGGCGGGCGTCCGGGGTGCCGCCGACCGAACCGGCGAACAGGGCGTCGCCCACCGCGCAGAGCGGGGTGCCGAGCCCTTCGATCAGCAGACCGAGGTGGCCGGGGCAGTGGCCGTCGAGGTCGAGGACGCGCACCGCCAGCGGGCCGCAGGCGAGCCGGTCGCCGGGTGTTAGAACGGCCGCGCCGGGCAGGCGGGCGGCGGCCGGGGCGTGGATCGCCGCCGGCGGGGCGGCCACGGCGGGGAGCCCGCCGACGTGGTCGCCGTGGGGGTGGGTGACGAGCACGGCGGTGGGGGTGGCGGCGGCGCGGGCGAGGGCGCTGCGGAGCGCCGCGGGGTCGGGGCCGGCGTCGATCAGCAGGGTGGTGGTGGCGGCGCGGACGAGCCATGCGTTGACCGAGCCGGCGTCGAAGGGGAAGGGGAGGCGGGTGACGGCGGCCGGCAGGGGGGCGTGGGGGTGGTAGCCGGGGTGGGCGGCGAAGGCGTCGGGATCGAGGCCGATGGCGGGGGCGAGCTGGCGGGCGGTGGCGGCGGCGAAGCGGCCGCGGCTGAAGGCGAGGACCTCGGCGGTGGGGAGGCCGGCGCGTGCGGCGGCGCGTGCGGGGGCGAGGTTGCGGCCCTTGAGCGCCTTGCGGAGGACCCAGGCGAAGTCGTCTTCGAGCGGTTCGGGGGCCATGGCGGGGGCGGGCGCCCGGTCACGCCAGCTCGCAGGCGAGCTCGATGGCGCGGCGCATCGAGGCCGGGTCGGCGGCGCCGGTGCCGGCGAGGGTGAATGCGGTGCCGTGGTCGGGGCTGGTGCGTGGGACGGGCAGGCCGAGGGTGGTGTTGACTCCGGTGGCGAACTCCAGCAGCTTGAACGGGATCAGGCCCTGGTCGTGGTACATCGCGAGCACGCCGTCGAACGCGCCCGCGGCGGCCTCGCGGAACACGACGTCGGGGACGTGGGGGCCGGTGACGGAGGCGTCGGGGAGGGCGGCTTGGAGGGATGCGACCGCGGGGGCGATCACGCGCTCCTCCTCGTCGCCGAAGGCGCCGTGTTCGCCGGCGTGCGGGTTGAGGCCGGCGACGGCGATGCGCGGGCGGGCGAGGCCGCGGCGGCGGAGGAAGCCGGCGAGCAGGCGGCCGCAGCGCACGATCCCCCCGGCCGTCAGCGCCGCCGGCACGTCGCGCAGGGCGAGGTGGATCGTGACCGGCACCACGGTGAGGCGGGCGCCGGCCAGGCACATCGCGAACCCGGCGGCGCCGAGGCGGTGGGCGAAGAACTCGGTCTGGCCGGGGAACGGGAAGCCCAACTGTTGGAGGGCGTGCTTGGAGACCGGGGCGGTGGCGATGGCGGCGGCGCGGCCGGCGCGGGCCTCGGCGGCGGCGGCCTCGAGCGCGTCGAGGGCGGCGCGGGCCGAGCGGGCGTCGGGCCGGCCGGGGGTGCCGGCGGCGGGGTCGCCGAGGGTGGCGATGCGGATCCCGGGGGGCGGGGAGAACGAGGCGAGGGCGGCGTGCACGACCTCGGGCCCGATGCCCGCCGGGTCGCCGAGGGTGACGAGGACGCGCTTCACATGCTAGATCTTGCGATCGATCATCGCGCGGTTGCGCAGGCGGGCGATCCAGCGGTCGTAGCGTTCGGCGGTCTTCTTGCGGCGCACGCGCTCCTCGATCTCGTCGCGCACCGTGGCCAGCGGCGGGGGCGGGCCGAGCTGCCTGCCGGTGACGATGGCGATGGTGAAGCCGTGGGTGTCCTCGAGCGGGCCGATGAGGGAATTTTCGGGGGCGTCGAAGAGGATCGCGGCGAACTCGGGCGAGAGGTCGACGCGGTCGGTTTCGGGCCACTGGCCGCCCTCGGCGGCGAACGCGTCGGCGGAGTGGGTCTTGGCGAGTTCGGCGAAGTCGCCGCCGGCGGCGATCTGCCGGGCGAGGTCCTCGGCCAGTGCGAGCTGGCTTTCGGGGGTGGCGGCGGGGTCGTTGACGAGGCGTGGGATGAAGATCTTGCGGAAGGTGATCTTGTCCTTGCTGGTGTCGCGCAGCTGGGTCTTGACCTCGGCGTACTCGCGCTCGACCTCGGCGGGCAGCGGCGGCGGCGCGTCGGCGAACTGCTGGCTGCGCATGCCCTGCACGATGAGCTTCTCCTCGGTCATGCGGCGGTAGCCGTCCATCGTCATGCGGGCCTTCTTGAGTTCCTGGCGGAACGCGTCCTCGTTGCCGTTGTAGAGTTCGCGGACCTGGCGGGCGATCTCGTCGTCGATCGCCTTCGGGCGCAGCTTGCCGCCGAGTTCGTGCTTGAACTCGTGGAGGATGAGCTCGCGGTCGATCAGTTCCTGGAGGGTGTGGGCGCGCGCCTCGAGCAGGCGCTTCTCGAACTCCGGGCCGCGGCGGGGGAACTGGGCGGCGAGCTGGCCGGCGATCGGGGCGAGCATGAATGCCAGCTCGTTCTTGGTGATCACGCGGCCGTTGACCTTGGCGGCGATGCCGTTGACCTCGAACAGGTTGCCGACCGGGCGCGGGCCGGCGACGGCGTCGGGTTCGGCGACCGGCACGGCCTTGGGTGGCGGTTTGGGCAGGGGGACGGCGCCGGGTGGCAGCGGGTCGTCCTGGGCCGGGCAGACCGGCGCGATGGCCAGCGCCGCGGCGGCAGTCAGTGCGAACGGGCGGAAGGTCATGGGAGCGGCAGGCTGGGGACAGTGTGGGCGCGGGTGGGGGGCATGGCAAGCGGGGAGGTGGGGGAGGGCGGAAAGGGGCTACGGGGCCCATGGGGCCGCGAGGCATGGAAGACCCATGGAATTGGCCCGCGCCGGCATGGGGTTGGGCCGCGCTCCCGGGCGGGGTTGCCTGGGCCGGGTCTAGCGGCGGCGGCGCTTCGGGGCGGGATGGCGTTTCCTGCGCACCGGCTTGGGCGGGGAGTCGTCGAGCAGGGCGGTGTAGGTGTAGGGGAACCCTGGGAGCTTGTGGCGAGGGATCGGCTGGCTGAGGAAGCGTTCGACGGCCTCGGCGAAGGCGAGTTCGTCGGCGGTGAGCAGGGTGAAGGCGTCGCCCTCGGTGGTGGCGCGGCCGGTGCGGCCGATGCGGTGGACGTAGTCCTCGGGGTTTTCGGGGACGCGGTAGTTGATCACGTGGCTGACGGTGGAGATGTCGATGCCGCGGGCGGCGACGTCGGTGGCGACGAGCAGGTCGTAGTCGCCCTTGCGGAACCCCTGGAGGGCCCGCATGCGCTCGTTCTGGGGGATGTCGGAGTGCATCGCGGCGACCTTGTCGTGGCCCTGGGCGGCGAGCATGGAGGCGACCTGGTCGGCCTCCTTGCGGGTGCGGGTGAAGATCATCACGCTGTGGTAGTCGGTGGCCTCCAGCAGGGCGAGCAGGAGTTCGTCGCGCTGGTCCATGGCGACCGGATAGAACGCGTGGCTGACGGTGGCGGCGACCGAGCCGCGGGCGATTTCCACCTCGACCGGGTCGCGCAGGCACCACTGGGCGAAGGTCTGGATGGCGGGGGGCATGGTGGCCGAGAAGAACAGCGTCTGGCGTTCGTCCCAGGGGCAGAGGTTGACGATCTTGCGCACCGCGGGCAGGAAGCCCATGTCGAGCATGCGGTCGACCTCATCGAGGACCAGCACGCTGATCTGGCCGAAGCGCATGGTGCCGCGGTAGAAGTGGTCGATCAGGCGGCCCGGGGTGGCGACGACGACGTCGGCGCCGGTGCGCAGGGCCTGGTCCTGGGGTCCGTAGCCGACGCCGCCGTGGAGCAGGGCGGTCCTGCAGGTGGTGTGGCGGCCGTAGGAGACGAAGGCCTCGGAGACCTGGTGGGCGAGTTCGCGGGTGGGCTCGAGCACCAGGCACTGGGGCTGGCCGAGCGGTTGGATGCGGCTGAGGATTGGCAGCGCGAAGGCGGCGGTCTTGCCGGTGCCCGTCTGGGAGGCGCCGATCAGGTCGCGGCCGGCCATCACCAGCGGGATGCCCATGCGCTGGATCTGGGTGGGGGTCTCGTAGCCGCATTCCTCCACGGCCCGGAGAGTGGCTTCCGAGAGACCGAGTTGGTCGAATGCCATGCGGGGGGCTTGGTAGGGAGCGCCCGGGGTCAGGTCAAGGTGGGAAAGTGGCGGGCGAAAAATGCGGGTGGCGGCGCGCGGCCGGCCGGGCCCCGGGGTGGGTGCCCCGGGGGCCGGCGGCGGTTGCGCTCGGGAGGGGGGGATGCGCCATTCGGGGGCAGGATGGGACAACCGGCGCCGGCCGGGCCGGGGCGGGGCGCAGCGGGGTTGTCAGCGCGCCGGGAACTGGTAGAAGGGCGGCGGTGTCTGCGCTAGGCGACGTGCGTGCGGTGTTGCAGTATGTGCCCCGGTTTCGGGGGCGCCTGTTCGTGGTGTTGATCGAGGCCGGGCTGCTGCCCGAGCCGGCGGTGGCCGAGGGCCTGCTCGACCTGGCGGCGTTGCAGGACGTTGGCGTCAGGCTCGTCCTCGGCGTGCTCGGCGGCGACCTCGCCGACCTCCACGACTGGACGGTCGAGTGCGAGCTGAAGGTCGCCCGCAGCCGGGTGCCGATCGGCGAGGCCGGCGCGGTCGAGGAGGCGCGCGCGATCCTCGACCGCGGCCAGGCGGCACTGGTCGACGCCTCGGCCGGCGGGCCGCTGGACCCCTCCGTCGTCCGGTTCGCCACCGCCCTCGGCGCGGCCAAGCTGCTCACGCTGCTGGACGGCGGGATCCTGGTCGACGGCGCACCGGTGCCCGCGGTGCGCGCGGCCGACGCCGCCGCGCTCGCCGCCGCCGGCCACGTCGAGCGCGCCGACCTGCTGCTGGCCGCGGCCGCGGCCTGCCAGCACGGCATCCCGCGCGTCCACGTCCTCAACGGGCGCCGCCAGGGGGTGCTGGTCGACGAGTTGTTCTCCAGCGAGGGCGTCGGCACCATGGTCCACGCCGACGCCTACCGCGAGATCCGGCCGCTGGTGGAGGAGGACATCCCGGAATTGTTAGGAATGATCGGGCGGGTGGTGCGGCGCTCGCGGCTGGTGCCGCGGAGCTACGAGGACATCATTGCGCGGCGGGGCGACTACCGGGTGATGACGATCGACGGCCACGTCGTCGGCTGCGTGGCGCTGCACGAGTATGCGGGGCACGCGCGGGCGGAGGTGGCGTGCCTGTATGTGAAGCAGGCGCACGAGCGGCTCGGCTACGGGCGTGAGCTGGTGGGGCACGCGGAGGGGCTGGCGCGGCGGCGCGGGTTTGGCGGGACGTTTGCGTTGAGCACGCAGGCGGCGGGGCTGTTCGAGGGCAAGCTGGGCTACCGGGAGGCCGGGGTGGGGGAGTTGCCGGACGTGCGGCGGCGGCAGCTCGAGGCGAGCGGGCGTGGCTCGCGGGTGTTCGTGAAGGACTGGCAGGCCTAACGGAATACCGCCAGCAGCGGGCGGTGGTCGGAGGCGCGGAACCAGTCGTCGGGGTCGAGGATGCGGCCGGCCCTGCGGTCGTGGAGCCTGAGCAGCGGCTGGCTGACGAGCACCCAGTCGAAGCGGGAGTAGATGTCCTCGTAGTCCCAGTGCTGGGTCCAGACGTGGCCGTGGGAATCGGCGAGGCGCAGTGCGGTCAGGAAGCCCGGGCTGTTGTACGGGCCCTGGACGGCGCGCAGTGCGCGGCTGCGCTTGGTGTCGTTGAAGTCGCCGTAGACGACGAGCCGGGGCTGTGGGTCGGCGGCGAGGATCGACTCGACGTGCTTGCGGACCAGTTCGGCCTCGTTGCGGCGCATCAGTTCCTGGTCGCCCTCCTCGACCTCGCGTTTGGACTTGAGGTGGACGCCGAGGAAGCGGACGGGGCCGCCGGGGGCGTCGACGGTGGCGTCGAGGACGCCGCGCTGGATGCGGAAGGTGGTGCCGTCGAGGACGTAGTCGTCGTCGGCCGGCGTGGCGGTGGCGACGATCGGGAAGCGGGAGAGCAGGGCGAGGTGGCGGGTTTGGTCGGCGCCGCCGGCGTGGTGGGTGTGGGGCAGGGGGACGCCGGCGGCGGCGAGGCGCTGTTGGAGGTCGGCGAGGTCGTCGCGGGTGCCGATCTCGCAGACGCCGAGGACGTCTGGGCGGGCCGCGGCGACGGTGGCCACGGCGACCGTCTTCTCGCGTTCGGGCTTGGGCAGGCCGGGGACCGTCTGGCCGTCGACGAAGCGGTCCATCGTCAGCCAGTTCTCGAGGTTGTATGCGACGAAGCGCAGCGTGCCGGCGGTGGCGGGCGCCCCGGGGTCGGGGGCGGGCGCGGCGGGTGCGGCGGCCGCGGCGGCGAGTGGCGGCTGGTTGGCGGGGGGGGCTTCGGGCCGGTCGCAGGAGGCGGCGAGGGCGGCGAGGGCGGCGAGGGCGGCGGCGAGGGGGTGGAGCGCCGTGGGGGCGCCTGGGGCGGGTGGCCGGCGTGGCGGCGTGGCGTGGCCGCGCATCGGTCAGTCCTGGCGCGGTTGGGTGCCGGCGGGCTCCTTGGTGCGGACCTCGGTTTCGGCGGTGGTGATCTCGCGCTCGAAGTCCTCGCGGGCGCGCTTGAACTCGCCCATGCTCTTGCCGAGGCCGCGGGCGAGTTCGGGCAGTTTCTTGGCGCCGAAGAGCAGCAGCACGATCAGGAAGATGATCAGCATCTCCTGTCCGCCGAGGTTGAAGAAGGCGAGGAACTGGTTCATGATGGTGGCACTACGTGGCAGGCGCGCCGGGTTTCTCCGGGAAATCGGGCGGCGGCGCCCCGCGGGGGAAAGGCTACGGCCGCCAGCCGGCCTGCGCAATGGGAATTGCCGCTGGGTCGCGGTCCTGCGATTGTTGGCGGCGTTGCGGGACGGGAGCGTGCCCCGCCTGCGTTGTGACCAACGCAGCCACGGGAGGGGGCTCGCGATGCCTGTGGCCATCGGGCGCTTGCGGGACCCGGAGCACCGAAGACGGGCAAGCGGAACGATCCGCGCGCGGATTCGGTTGTCGGGCGGGCGGAATCCCCGTAAGCGGAGGGCGTGCGGTTGCCGGTGCACCAGATCGAGGGCGAACTGCTCGCGGCGTTCCGCGGCGGCGGGCCGGTGCGGGTGCTGCTGCGGGCGCCGACCGGCTCGGGCAAGTCGACCGTGGTGCCGCCGCTGCTCGTCGACGGCGGGGTGGCCGGCGGGCGGGTGTTGGTGGTCGAGCCGCGGCGGATGGCGGCCCGGATGCTGGCGCGCTGGGTTGCGCGGCTGCGCGGCGGGGCGGTCGGCGGCGAGGTCGGGCACGCGGTGCGGTTCGACACCTGTCATGGCCGGGACACGCGGGTCATCTATCTGACCGACGGGGTGTTCCAGCGCTGGCTGCAGGAGGAGCCGGGGCTGCCGGGGGTGGGCACGGTGGTGTTCGACGAGTTCCACGAGCGGCGGCTGGCGGGCGACGTGGCGCTGGCGCGCTGCCTTGACCTGCAGGATGGCGCGCGGCCCGACCTGCGGGTGGTGGTGATGTCGGCCACGCTCGAGCTGGCGGGGCTCGAGGCCTACCTCGCGCCGGCCACGCTGCTCGAGGCGGGCGGGCGGATGTTCCCGGTGGCGATCGAGTGGCGGCCCGAGCGGCCGGCGCCGGGGACGCGCGCCGCCGGGCCGCCGCGCGAGACGCCGGTGTGGGAGCGGGTGGCCGCCGTGTGCCGCGAGGCGGTGGCGCACGCCGATGCCGGCCACGTGCTGGTGTTCCTGCCCGGCAGCCACGAGATCCGGCGCGCGGTGGAGGTGATCGCGGCCGCGCCGTGGGCGCGCGGCCGGGACGTGCTGCCGCTGTTCAGCGGGCTGGCGCCGGAGGCGCAGGACGCGGCGGTGGCGCCGTCGGCCACGCCGAAGGTCATCGTCGCGACCAACATCGCGGAGACGTCACTGACAATCGAGGGCGTGCGCACGGTGATCGACGCCGGGCTGGCGCGGGTGGCGGCGTTCGACCCGCGGCGCGGGATCGACACGCTGCACGTGCGGCCGATCTCGCAGGCGTCGGCGGAACAGCGCGCCGGCCGCGCGGGGCGGACCGCGCCCGGCCGCTGTTTCCGGCTGTGGAGCGAGAGCAGTCACGCGCGGCGCGAGCGGTTCACCGCGCCCGAGGTGCGGCGCGTCGACCTCGGCGAGGCGATGCTGCTGCTCAAGGCGGCCGGGGTGCCGGACATCCGGCGCTTCCGCTGGCTCGACGCCCCGGCCGAGGAGGCCGTCGCCCGCGCCGAGCGCCTGCTCCACGACCTCGGCGCCACCGACGCCGCCGGCGCGCTGACGCCCACCGGCCGGGCGATGGCGCGGCTGCCGCTCGAGCCGCGCCCGGCGCGGCTGCTGCTCGCGGCGGTCGCGCACGACTGCGTGGCCGAGGCGGCGTTCATCGCGTGCGTGGTGCAGGGGGAGGGGATCTTCACCGGGCGGCCGGGCGAGGCGGGGCGCAAGGACTTTCTAACTCCTGGCGACGGGAGCGACCTGGCGGGCGAGTGGCGGGCCTGCGCGTCGGCGGAGGCGATGCGCTTCGACGCCCGGCGGTGCGCGCGGCTGGGGGTGCACGGGCGCGCGGCGCGGGAGGTGGCGCAGGCGCTGGACCGGCTCCATCAACTCGCGCGGCGGGCCGGCTGGCGGTGGGGCGAGGTGGACTTCGCGGGGCGGCGGGAGGCGGTGGCGCGGGCGATGCTCGCGGCGTTCAGCGACCGGTTGGCGGTGCGCTGCGGGGCCGCCACGCTGGCCTGCCGGATGGTCGACGGCCGGCGCGGGCGGCTCGACGACGAGAGCGTGGCCCGCGACGCGGCGGCGTTCGTGGCCGCGGAGGCGACCGAGGTGGGGGGGCGCGAGGTGGTCGTCCACCTGCGGCGCGCGACGGCGATCGACCCGGCGTGGCTGCGCGAGGCGTTTCCCGACGACTACCGCGAATCCTGCGGGGTGGCGTGGGACGAGGCGCGGCGGCGGGTGGTCAGCCGGGCGCAGACGCGCTTCCGAGACCTCGTGCTCGCGCAGGCCGACCGCGACCAGGGGGTCGACGCCGGCGCGGCGGCCGAGCTGCTCGCCGCCCGGGTGCTGGCCGACGGGCTGGTGCTCAAGAACTGGGGCGACCGGGTCGAGCAGTGGGCCGCCCGCCTCGGGAGTCTAACGGAATGGATGCCGGAACTCGGCCTGCCGGGGTGGACCGAGGACGACCGGCGCGCGGTGATCGGGCAGCTGTGCGACGGGGCGGTGAGCTACAAGGAGGTGCGGGACCGCGACCCGTGGCGGGTGCTCGACCACTGGCTGCCGGCGCGGCAGCGGGCGGCGCTGGACGCCTGCGCGCCGGAGCGGATCGTGCTCCCCAACGGGATCGCCGCCAAGGTGCGCTACCAGCCGGGGGCCGCGCCGCTGGTGTCGCTGCGCGTCCAGCAGTGGTTCGGGGTGCGCGAGGCGCCGGCGGTCGCCGGCGGGCGCGTGCCGGTGCGCGTCGAGGTGCTGGCCCCCAACCAGCGGCCGTGGCAGGTGACCGCAGACCTCGCCGGCTTCTGGCGCACCGGCTACCCCCGGATGAAGCGGGAACTGGCCGGCCGCTACCCCAGGCACCCGTGGCCCGACGACCCGGCCGGCGCCCGCCCGGCCGCGCCCAAGCCCCGCTAGAAGAGCCCCAACCGGGCGCCGCAAACCGATGCAACCACAGCCCCACCCCAGCCGCCCGGCCGCCGCGCCGCGGGCCGGCATGGACTGTTAGAACGACCGTCATGTGGAGGCTCGCATTGGTGGTGGGGCTGGTGCCGGTGGTGGCGGCGATGGTCGTGCGGCAGGCGGCGCGGTGGTGGGGGGGCGACGGCCGGCCGGTCGAGGGGGCGCCGGCGGCGGGGGACCTGGCGCGCGAGCTGCTGCGCGGGGCGGGGGTGGAGGCGAAGGTCGAGCTGGCGGGGCGGCTGGCGCTGCCGGGCGGCCCGGGCGGGCCGCTGCGGCTGCCGGCCGCCGTGGCGGGCCGGCGGGACGCGGCGGCGCTCGGGGTGGCGGTGCAGGAGGCGGGGCTGATGTTGTTAGGGCGGGAGCTGGCCGGCGAGGTGGCGCTGCGGCGGCGGGTGTTGCGGTTTGGCGCGGCGGGGCCGGCGTTTGCGCTGGTGGTGGCGGTGTTTGCGGGGCTGGCGATGCGGGCGGCGTTCGGCTGGGTGTTGGCGGCGGTGGTGCTGCTGGCGGGGCTGGCGAGCGCGATGAACCTGCTGACGGGCGGGATCGAGGTGCGCGCGGCGGCGCGGGGGGTGGCGCAGCTGCGGCGGCTGCGGCTGGCGTTGCGCGGCGAGGACCTCGACCGGATCGAGCGGGCGGCGCGGGCGGCGGCGTGGCGGCGCGCGCTGCCGGCGTCGCTGGCGTGGCTGCTGCCGTGACGGCGCGGGTTTGCGGTCAGTTTGCGGTCAGTCGGCGAGCCGGAACACCTGCAGGCGGGCGAACCCGCGCCCGGGGGTGCCCGGCAGCGCGGTCTCGAGCCAGCCGCCGGTGCCGGGCCAGTGGTTGGTGCCGGGGGCGGGTTCCCACTCCAACAGGTTCTGGGACGCCTGCAGGTGATAGACGTGGCCGGCGCGGGACCACCAGCCGGCGCGGGGGCCGTCGTGGGCCGCCTGCGGGGTCAGGGTGGGGGCGGGCGGGGGAGGGCCGGGGAGGCAGGGGCGGGAGAGCGTGGTGCCGCCGGGCCAGGTGGCGGTGACCTGCGACGGCGCGGACGGTGCGGCCGGGACGGAGACCCACCACGCGCCGTGCTGGAAGGTGGCGGCGACGCCGTCGACGGTGACCGCCTGCGGCTGGGTGGCGCCGCCGCAGACGATGCGCAGCCGGCGGGTGCCGCCGGGCTCGGGCCAGGCGAGGAGGTGGGCGATGTCCGGCGCGGCGCCGAGCATCGGGACGACCAGTTCGTGGCGGCCGTGGTCGGCGTGGCCGCGCCACGCCTCCATGTTGAACAGCGCGGCGGGCAGGAACGCGAAGCCGGTGTCGGGGCCGGCGTCGACCCGCACGATCGCGATCACCGTCGAGCCGCCGTAGCCGTGGGTGATCGGGCCGCCGCCGGTGAACGGGTTGCGGCCGGCCTCGATGCAGCCGCGGGCGTCGGCGGTGAACGTGGCGTCGGGGACGTCGTCGAACGCCTTGCCGTACCACCCGCCGGCGGGGCCAGCCTGATAGACCTGGGCCACGGCGCCGGCGAGCGGCCGGCCGTGGCCGTCGACGAGCTGGACGGTGTTCTGCGCGGGCAGGTCGTTGAGGAACGCGCCGATGTTGCCCGGGGCGTTGCAGTTGCCGAGGGTGGCGCGGTGGCCGGCGATCAGGTTGAGGGCCATCGTGCTGTAGCGGTCGATGGTGGTGTAGTGCGAGTTCATCAGTCCGTGGAACGGGCCGTGTTCGCCCCAGCCGGCGACGTAGAACACGTGGTCCCACCACGGCCAGGTGCGCGGCATCCACGGGGTGCCGGCGATGAAGCCGCCGGCGTGGGTGATCAGCACCGAGCGGTTGTCGTCGCGGTCGGTGACGTTGAACCCGTAGACGTCCACGAGGTAGCGGGCGTGGCCGAGCTCGTGGATCAGCGAGCCCTCGTGCCAGAACGGGTTGGTGTCGGCGGCGGTGGTGTGGTCCGAGTACATCGTGCCGTCCAACAGCGACGCCGGGAACCCCCAGACGAGGTCGGTGGTGCGGTCGTTGTTGTCCGGATTGTTGGTCGGCAGGCCGCCGGCGAGCGGCAGCGCGCCGTCCGGGACCACGGTGACCTTGTCGAGCCGGATCCGGTCGCGCACCCCGGCCGGGGCGTCCAACGGGTGGGCGGCGGCGGCGAACGCCGCGTTCCAGCGCGCGACCTGGCGCTGGGCCCAGTCCTCCCATCCGTTGGAGCCGGCCCCGAGCTCGTGCTGGTGCCGGTGGAAGTAGTCGAAGAGCGCCTGCTCGACCCAGAACGCCACGCTGATCGCGTCGGTCCAGGTGGACAGGCGGTTGTTGTCCTCGGACGCCTCGGGGATGGCGCCGGCGGGGTCGAGCTCGAAGGCGAGCGTGTGGCGGTCGGAGGACCAGGTCCAGGGCAGGTCGACGTCGGTCAGGCCGTCCGGGGCGAGGTCGACGGCGGCGGTGGCGGCGACCTCGCCGTCCAGCAGCCAGCGGCAGGCGACGTCGGCGCGCGGGAACGGCGACCAGTTGCGGATGCGGGCGCGCCAGGTGACGGTCGAGCCGGCGGCCGGCCAGCCGTCGACGTGCGGTTGGGGGCTGCCCCACACGTAGTCGAGCACCGGCAGCCGTTGGATCCAGGCGACGGACATGTCGTCGTCGTGCGGCTGGGGGTCGACGACGGTGACGGGGGCGAGGGCGGTGAGCGGGCCGCAGGTGGCGGTGACCGTGGCGCCGCCCGGGGCGAGGGCGGCGACGGTGCCGGCGGACACGTTGGCGACGGTCGGGTTGCTGGACGCCCAGGCGGCCTAGGCGGTGGCGTCGTGGCGCTCCGGGCCGAGGCTCAGCGAGAGTTCGGCGGCGAGCTGCGCGGGCTGGCCGGCGCGGACGATGAGGGAGGCGGGGAGGATCTCGAGGTGGTTGACCTGGACCTGGCGGCCGCCGACTTCGAGGGTGTGGATCTGCTTGGCATACTGGAGCTCGAGCTCGCGGATCTCGACCGGCCCGCCGGCGTCGCGCGCGACCGTGAACCGGAAGATCCGGCGGGCGACCGGCGCCTCGTTCCACTGTTGCCAGTGCGGCCCCTCGCCGCCGACCGCCTGCGGGCCGAACACGCGCACGAAGGTGCCGCTGCCGGCGGCGAGGTCGGCCTCCGAGTCGGCCGCGTCCAGCGTCCACTGGTGGGCGTCGGCGGCGAACACGCCGCGCGCCGCCCCCGTCGACTTGGCGCCGGGGAAGGTGATCGTGACGATCGCCGGGTTGGCGCCGGCGGTGGTGCCCGACGTCGCCCGGTCGCCGTCTAACATATCCGCCGCGGTGCCGGCGGCGAGCGGGCTGGTGGTGGCGGTGGCGAAGCCGGCGTGGAGGAGGCTGGCGATGGGGATGACGGGGTGGCCGGTGGTGTAGGTGGCGGCGCGGATGCGGAAGCGTGCGAAGCCGTTGCCCGGGCGGCGGATGCCGTCGATGTTGAGCGGGCTGTCGTTGCCTGCGGCGTCGGGCGAGGAGCGGGTGTCTCCCTGGGTGAGGTAGAGGTGGCCGTCGTGGTAGGCGGCGGCACTGCCCTTGCCGACGTCGAACGGTGCGCGGGGCAGGGGTTGGAACGCGTTGGTGGCGGGGAACCAGCGGGCGAAGTCGCCGTTGGTGACCAGGCCGCGGCCCTCGTTGAACGGCCAGCCGTCGGTGCTCGTTTCGCCGCGCACGAGGTAGACGGCGCCCGCGCCGGTGTCCTCGCCGGCGGGCCCGCCGGCCACCCCGGAGGGGTCGTTGACGGCGGTGATCGAGTTGCCCCACAGGCTGGCGCCCGGGTTGGGCGCGCTGCCGCCTGGGTTCCAGCCGAGGGCGTCGCGCAGCGAGGCGGCGGCGGCCGCGAACGCGGCGAGCGGCGGGCCGGGGACCGGCTCGGAGGTCAGGAAGCTGGCGTCGGGGTAGGCGGGCGAGGGGGACCAGCGCAGCAGCTGGTTGCCGCTCATGTGATAGAGGTGGCCGCTGTTGGGGTCGAACTCCCAGCCTCCGTTGCGCGGGAAGTGGGCGGCGTCGAACGGCCAGTCCGGGGTGAGGGTGGCGTGGAGGCCGCCGCTGGCGAGGGCGGAGGTGCGGCAGAACTCGTAGGCGCCGCCGCCGCGGTGGTGAAGGATCACCGGGCCGGCGGGGGAGTCGGCGCCGACGATGCCGGCGTTGGCGGTGATCAGGGCCGCGTCGGCGTCCTTGTCCCAGAGCTGCTGCCAGGCGCCGCCGGGGGCGGCGGCCAGGTCGTAGCGGTGGAGCACGCAGCGCTGCGGGCCGGCGCGGAACTGATAGTAGTAGAGGGAGCCGCCGGCGCAGAACAGCGGGCGGTTGAGGTTGCCGGCGGAGAACGAGTCGCCGCCCCACGCGGTGTCGATCGCCGGGAGCGGTTGCCAGGCGTTGGTGCGGGGGTCGTAGCGGGCAATGCGGACCGAGGCGTTGGCGATCCCGAGGTCGCCGAGCAGTTCGCCGGGGCCGCAGGCGTGGTCGTCGTCGAGGTCGACGAAGTCGTGGTCGGCGTCGCCGCTCAAGTCGGCGGCGTAGAGGAAGGTGCCGTCGGTGGCGAGGCCGCCGCCGCTGCTCACGCCGAAGGGAAACGGCGGGGCGGGCAGCAGTTCCCATTCGTCGGGGGCCGCCGCGGCGGGCAGCGCGATGGCCGCGCACCACGCGGCCAGCCGGAGCCGGGATTTCATGGGCTGAGGGGGTTGGGTGCGGGAGGCCGCCACGCCCGGCAGGCCTGCGGCGGGGGGCCCCGGGGCGGGCCGGGACCAAGCGGGCGGCCGAGGGGTGCAGGCTACCGGACGGGCACCGGCCGCGCGAGCGGAAAACGGGCGGAAAACGGTCGGCAGCCACGGCCGGGGTGCCGCGTCGGGGGGGCGGCGGGTTCTGCTTGCAACCCTTGGCGCGATGGGCTATCTCGCTGCGCCCACCGAGGCGCGGTTAGCTCAGTGGTAGAGCACATCGTTCACACCGATGGGGTCACAAGTTCAAATCTTGTACCGCGCACCACTCAGGTTCAATGAGTTGCGCCGATCGCCCGGGCCGGAGGTCTCCCCGCTCCGCCATTTCCCGCCCACGTTGGCGGCAGCGCGAGGTTTATGAAGGGATGACCAGGGGCACGGGCTTCTTCCCGTGCTTGCGATAGACGGTGAAATCCGAATCCAGCGTGCAGACCCGGTGGTCGTCGAGAAGCTCGGCCAGCCGCACCAGGCAGGCGTCGGCCAGCGACATGGGCAGGTCGCGGTACTTGGCGCGCAGCAACCGCACCGCTTCCGCCTCGGTTTCCAGCCGGAAGGTTACCCGCAGTGCGCCGCCGGAAACCATGCGCAGCATCCGGTCTTGCGCATCGGGGTCGCCGCGCAGCAGGAACAGCACTTCGGTGATCACCGGTTCCACCGTGACCAATGGCCCGGCGAACTCCCGGAAACGCGCCACCGCCCACTCGTGCCAGGCGTCATCGGCGTCCAGAAACGCGGTCAACGGACCGGCATCAACGATCACGCCTCGAATCACTGCCGAGTCCTTCCAAGTGCTTCGGGTTGGTGCTCAGGTCGCCTGCTCCGGACCGGTGGGTGCCGCAAAACTCCTTCATCATGTCGTAGGCCGAAACCAGCGTCGTCGCCCCGTCGTCCCGCTCCAACCACTGTTGGTAAAGCTCGATCGTCACGTCACGGATCGCCCGTCCTTGCAGGGCCGCCTTGGCCTTCACCCGACGATAAAGGTCATCAGGAACATCGATGGTGGCTTTCATGTTTTACAGGATGCTGGTTTTACGGGTCAAGTCAAGCGGAAGCGTGTGTTCGATCACCAGTCCGCAGCAACTCGCCTTGCACCGGTGCCTCCGGTTCGCCGGCCGGGTGGGCGCCCGAGGGTTGGGAAGGGGTGGGAAGGGTGGGGAAGGTTGGGGAAGGTTGGGGAAGGTTGGGGAAGGGTGGGGAAGGGTGGGGGGCTGGGGCCGACGGGTTGGTGCGGCCGGTTGTCGGCGTCATCGGCCTTGCGTCGGGGGTGGGGGCATGGGCAGGATCCGGGGCCATGACCATGAGACACGGACCGATTCCGCTTGCCACTGCAGTGCATGCGCTCGCCGCGCTGGTATCCGGCCTCGGATTGATGGCCACCGCCGCGGTCGGCGCGGGCGTGGAGGTCGCCGCCGGTCCCGACGTGGGGCAGGCCAACCGCCACTACGTCGGCAACCGGGCGCCGCTCAAGCCGCTGCAGTTCCTGCCGCTGCCGTCCGGTGCGGTGGAGCCGCGCGGCTGGCTGCGGGCGTTCCTCGACCGCCAGCGCGACGGGCTGACCGGCCACCTCGGGGAGATCAGCGCGTGGCTGCAGAAGGAGGACAACGCGTGGCTGAGCAAGGACGGCAAGGGCAAGTACGGGTGGGAGGAGCTGCCGTACTGGCTGAAGGGCTACATCGAGCTGGCGTTCATGGCGGGCGACCGGAAGATGATCGACGAGTGCAAGGTGTGGATCGAGGGCGTGCTGGCGAGCCAGCGGCCCGACGGCGACTTCGGGCCCGACCAGCGCTTCGCCGACGACGGCACCCGGGACTACTGGGCCAACATGGTCATGCTCTTCTGCCTGCAGACGTGGCATGAGCGGACCGGCGACGAGCGGGTGCTCAAGCTGATGGCCAACTACTTCCGCCACCAGGCGACGGTGCCCGACGAGCGCCTGCTCACCCACTACTGGCAGCGGATGCGCGGCGGCGACAACCTGCAGGCGATCCACTGGCTCTACAACCGCACCGGCGACCCCGCGCTGCTGGAGGTGGCCGCCAAGATCCACCGCTGCACCGCCAACTGGCGGATGAAGGACGACCTGCCCAACTGGCACAACGTCAACATCGCGCAGTGCTTCCGCGAGCCGGCCCAGTTCCACGTCCAGTCCCACGACCCCGCCGACCTCGAGGCCGCCTACGCCAACTTCCGCGAGGTGCGCAGGCGCTACGGACAGGTGCCCGGCGGCATGTTCGGCGGCGACGAGAACTGCCGCCCCGGCCACGACGACCCGCGCCAGGCGATCGAAACCTGCGGGATCGTCGAGCAGATGCTCTCCGACGAGCTGCTGCTCCAGATCACCGGCGACCCGTTCTGGGCCGACCACTGCGAGGACGTCGCGTTCAACACCTATCCGGCCGCGGTGATGCCCGACTTCCGCGCCCTGCGCTACCTGACCGCCCCGAACATGGTGGTGAGCGACGGGGAGAACCACGCGCCGGGGATCCAGAACGGCGGGCCGTTCCTGCTGATGAACCCGTTCAGTTCGCGGTGTTGCCAGCACAACCACTCGCACGGCTGGCCGTATCTTGCCAAGCACCTGTGGCTGGCGACGCCGGACAACGGGCTGTGTGCGGCGCTGCACAGCGCGGGCGAGGTGACGGCGAAGGTGGGTGGCGCGGGGACCACGGTGCGGATCGCGGCGGTCACGCGCTATCCGTTCGAGGACACGATCGGGTATGAGGTGCGGGCGGAGGGGGAGGTGGAGTTTCCGCTCTACCTGCGGCTGCCGGGGTGGTGCAAGGCGCCGGAGGTGGCGGTCAACGGCGGGCCGGCGCAGGTGCTCGACCCGCGGGGCGGGCGGTATGCGCGGATCGCGCGGGCGTGGCGGGACGGGGACCGGGTGACGCTGCGGCTGCCGATGGAGGTGGCGCTGCGGACGTGGAAGCGCAACCACCACAGCGTGAGCGTCGACTACGGCCCGCTGACCTTCTCGCTGCGGATCGGGGAGCGCTACGAGCGGCGGGACAGCACCAAGACGGCGGTGGGGGACTCGCAGTGGCAGCCGGGCGCGGACCCGGAGAAGTGGCCGTCGTTCGAGATCCACCCGACGACCCCGTGGAACTACGGGCTGGTGCTGGACGAAGGCGGTCCGGAGCGCTCGTTTGCGGTGGTGCGGCGCGACTGGCCGGCGGATGACTTCCCGTTCACGCCGGAGGCGGCGCCGGTGCTGCTGGAGGCGCGTGCGAAGCAGATCCCGGAGTGGACGCTGGACCGTCACGGGCTGTGTGCGGAGCTGCAGGACAGCCCGGTGGCGAGCGGCGAGCCGGAGGAGACGGTGGTGTTGATCCCGATGGGCGCGGCGCGGCTGCGGATCGCGGCGTTCCCGGTGATCGGCAGCGGCGAGGGCGCGCACCGCTGGGCCGCGCCGCCGCCGCCGCCCAAGTCCCGTTACCCGGCCAGCGCGTCGCACTGCCACGAGGGCGACACGGTCGAGGCGATCGGCGACGGCAGCGAGCCGGAGTCGTCGGCCGGCGCGGGGCTGGCGCGGCACACGTGGTGGAACCACCGCGGGACCACCGAGTGGGTGCAGTACGACTTCGGGCGGCCGCGGGAGGTGGCGGGGGTCAGGGTCTACTGGTTCGACGACACCGGCGCCGGCGAGTGCCGGGTGCCGGCGTCGTGGCGGGTGCTCTATCAGGTCCGGGGCGAGTGGAAGCCGGTTCCGGGCGGCGCCAGGCAGGGGGCGGCCAAGGACGGCTGGGACGAGCTGAAGTTCGCCCCGGTCAAGGCGGCCGCGCTGCGGCTGGAGGCGACGCTCCAGCCGAACCACTCGGGCGGCGTGCTCGAGTGGCGGGTGCTGTCGGAAGAGGGCGGGTGAGCGCGCGCCCCGCCCGCACTCTGACGAGTGCGGCTACGGGAAGGCACGGAGCGGAGCACCCTCTGGTGGCGGAAGTGGTGACACTTCCGGTTGGGCGGGGCCCCGATTGGAGCGGACGTGGGCGGCGATTTGGGGACGGGCGCGCGCCCCGCCCGCACTCTGACGAGTGCGGCTACGGGGGCGTGAAGCGCGGCACGGCGCGGCGCGGCCGTTCTAACAGTTCCTCCTCCTAACCGCTCCAGGCCCAGGTGGTCTCCACCTGGACGTCCGGGTGGAGGCTGCGCTTGACCGGGCAGGCGTCGGCGGCGGCGAGCAGGGCCTGGCGCTGCGGGTGGTCGTGGGGCAGCGGCATGGTGATGCGGACGCTGAGGCGGGCGATGCGGCGCGGGGCTTCGGCGGACATCTCCTTGCCGACCGTGGCGCGGGCGCCGGCCAGCTCGATCCCCCGGTGGCGGGCGTAGATCGCCATCGTGGTCAGGATGCAGGTGCCGAGCGCGGTCGCCACCAGGTCGGTGGGCGAGAACGCCTCGCCGCGGCCCTGGTTGTCGACCGGCGCGTCGGTCGGCAACTGGGAGCCGCTCGGGCCGTGGACGGCGACGCAATGCAGGTCGCCCTGATAGGTCATGGTGACTTCAACCATCGGCGGGGGTCGGTGCGGGGGTGAGTGGAGGCGTGGGGGCGGGCCTGGAAGGGGGCCTGGGGGAGGGCGCGGGTGAGGGGGCTGGTGCGGGCTTGGGTTGGGATTCGGGGGTTGCGGGGTCGGGGGGTGTGGCGGCGGGTTCGGCGGCGGGTTCGGCGGCGGGTTCCGGGCGCGGGACGCGGGCGAGCACGACGCGGAAGCCGTAGATGTTGTCGACGAAGTCCGGGGGTGCGGTGTTGCGGGCGCCGCTGTAGAGGTTTTCCCGCTGATAGGTGTTCCAGCCGCCGCCGCGCAGCACGCCCTGGGTGCTGCGGTGGCCGTAGTTGTCGGCCACCCACTCGTGGACGTTGCCGCAGAGGTCGTGGATGCCGAAGCGGTTGGGCGGGAAGCTGCCGACCGGCGCGGTGGTTTCGAAGCCGTCGTCGTAGCCGGGGATCATGCGGTCGGGCGAGACGCCGGGCAGGCGCAGGGCGGACTCGTCGGCGAGGTTGCCGACCAGCGGGGCGCGGGGGCCGAGCCAGACCCAGCCCCAGGGGTAGACCTCGGCGACCCGGGCGCTGCGTTCGGCGGGGGTGGCGGCGGGGTCCTCGGCGAGGTCGACGAGGCGGCTCCACTCGAGGTCGGTGGGCAGGCGGTAGGCATGGCCGGCGGCGATCCACTCCGAGGCGCGCTCGCGTTCGGTCAGCCAGGCGCAGAACGCCTCGGCGTCGGCGCGCGAGACGTAGACCACCGGGTGGTCGGGTTCCTGTTGGAACGAGGGCTTGAGCGGCGCCACGTAGTCGCTGTCGCGCACGAACGCGGAGTAGTCGCGGACGCGGGTTTCCCACACGCTGACCATCAGGTTCCTGCCGACGGGGGCGAACGTCATGCCGAGGTGGTTTTCCCACGGCTGGCCGAACACGACGCTCTGGTTGCGCTCCAGCCTGGCGGTGAACTCCTTCTCCTCGCCGGGCTGCAGCGTCAGCTTGAACAGCCGGGTGCGGAAGCCGTCGAGCACCACCTTGACCGCCAGCGGACCGGGGCGGAGGCGCTCGATCCGCAGCGGCGCGTCGGCCGAGCCGGCGGATTCGTCGTCGATGAACACCTCGGCGCCGGCCGGTTCGGTGGCGACCTCGAGGGTTGCGAAGCGGATTGGGTCGACCACCACGCGGAACGGCCGCAGCTTGGCCGCCCGTGCGCGCGGCTCGGCCCGCGCGATGTCGAACCCCTGGTCGAGCCGCGGGGCCACCTGGAACTCGTCGGTCAGGTAGCCCTCGCGCACCCCGTGCTCGGCCAGCCATGCGCAGTAGGCGAGCGCGCCCTCGCGGTTGGTGAGGGCGATTTCGACCTGTTCGCCGCTTTCGGTGTGCTTGAGGGTGGCGGCGGGGCCCTGCCAGCCGGCCTCCTTGGCGAAGGTGCGCCACAGGGCGGCGGGGACGAAGCCGGTGCTGAGGTGGCTGCCGTTGACCGGCTGGTAGCGCATGCCGAGCTGGTCGACCCACGGCCGCTCGGGCTCGGGCGGGACGTATTTTTCCATCTGGTGGTCGAAGACCTTGACGGCGGTCACGGCGTCGGGGCCGACCACGTCGTCGATCACGAAGGTTCGGAAGCCCTCCTTGCGCAGGGTCATGCGGACGCGCTGGCCGACCTCGAACTTGAGGGTGGCGGTGGGGGTGGTGCCGACCTTGTGGCCGTTTTCGTCGAACACGTCGGCGCCCTCCGGGTAGCTCTGGATCCGGACCATCCCGATCTGCGGGTCGCTCGCGCCGGGCTGGGGCAGCAGCCGCGCGGGGTCGAGCCACGCCGCCCACGGGCTCTTCTGGAGCGCCTGCCAGCCGGCGGCGAGCGCGAGTGCGGCGAGCACCGCGACGGTGAGCCACGCGCCCAGGCGGGTGTGCCGGCGTGGCCGGCGGCCGCGCTGGAGGGCGCGCAGGGAGGTGGCCAGATCGGCGGCGGTTTGGATCCTGCGGCGCGAGACGTGCGGCTCGCAGACATCACAGATCACGGCGTTGAGGGCCTGCCACTGGCGCAGCTCGGCGCCCTGCGGCAGTTCGTCCGGCAGTTCGGGGAACTCCAGCCGGTCCTTGCCGGTGGCGCATTCGTAGAGCACCTTGCCGAGGCTGTAGACGTCGGCCCGGGCCGAGCCGGGGCCCTCCGGCGGCACGAAGCCCTCGGTGCCGACGAACGTGCGCTGGCCGCGCGCCGCCACCAGTCCGATGTCGGCGAGCTTCGGCTTGCCGCTGACGAAGATCACGTTGGAGGGCTTGACGTCGCGGTGGGCCAGCCCGCGCGCGTGGAGGTGCTCGAGCGCCTCGGCCAGCCGCAGCCCGACGTCGATGCACAGGCCCGTCGGCAGCGGCTTGCCGGCCGCGGCGCGGATGTTGCTGCGTAGCGTCCGCGGCTCGTAGTCGATCGGGTTGACCTCGTGGCCGCGGCGGACGTCGTCGCCGAGCTCCATCACGCAGTAGTAGAACGGGGCGGCGCCGGTGCTGCGGCCGACGTGCAGGATGTTCATCAGCCCGGGGTGGTCGCGCGACACCGGCTCGAACTTGAGGATGCCCTCGAACTCGCGCTCGAAGCCGCGGTCGTCCTCGAAGTCCTCCCGCCACACCACCTTGACCGCGCGCAGCGCGCCGGTCACCGCCCGGGCCAGCCAGACCTCGCCGTAGGCCCCGCCGCCGATCCGGCGCAGCACTTCGTGGTCCGGAATCGCCGGGTCGGGCCGTCGCTCACTCCGCATGCGCCTGGATCCTTGCCAGTTCCCGCTTCAACACCGCGCCCACGCGGTGCTTGGCCAGGTAGACCTGGGCCATGCTCACGCCGAGGTGGCGCTGCACCCGCTTGGCCTCCCACTGCCTGACCACGTAGTAGTGGAAGATCTGGTACTGCTTCGGCGACACCTGGGCCTTGACCCGCGCCAGCGCCGCGTCGGCGACGTTCTTCTTCCACTCCACGTCCCACAGCCGCTCCAGCAGGTCGCCCTGCGGGTCCTCGAAGCGCTCGATCAGCGCCGTCTTGCGGTCGTCCTCCCAGTCGCCGACCGCCATCGCGGTGTCCTTCCTGCGCCTGCGGAACTGGTCGTTGATCCGCCACCGCGTCATGTTCATCAGCCAGGTCTTGAACGACCCCTGCTCGGGGTCGTAGAGCTGCCGCTTGCTCTGCTTGGCGATCGAGAGGATCGTCTCCTGCACCACGTCGAACGCCTCGTCGCTGCGCAGCCCGCTCTTGATCGCCACCGAGTAGATCAGGCGCCAGTAGGTCTGATAGAACTCGTCCCACGACTTCTGGTCCTCCCAGTTGTCGAGCCGCGCGATCAGGCTCTTGCGGGTCTTCGCGTAGGCCTCCTGCAAGACGGTGTCGGCGGCTTCGGGTTGGTTGGGTTCTGCCATCGCGGGTTCCTTAGCACATCACCGCCCCCGCGTCTGCCACGGAGAACGCCCGCGCTCAAGTCGCGGTGGTTTTGATCAAATCGATTGACGATTCAGGATTGCTAAGCAATCACGAAATCATTGCCTCGGGCGTGAATTGCGGGCTAGCGTCGCCAGTCCATCTCCTCACCCCCATCCCGGCACCCACCGGGGCCATTGGAGACTTGGCATGTCCACCCCCGAATCACCCTTCAGCCCGTCGCGGCAGGTTGAGAGGATCCGCGAAATCCTCGTCGGCCGGCAGCTGGCGGCGGTCGGCCGCCGGCTGGAACGGCTCGAACGAGGCGTTGCGGCGGGCGACGACGGCCGCCGGCCCGGGGAGGCCCGTGCGGCGGTGGAGGGCGGGGTGGAGGAGGCTGGGGGTGGCGGGGTGCGGTTGGAGCGGCGGCCGGGTTCCGGGGAGGAGGAGCGGCGGCAGGCGGCGGAGCTGGCGGCGCGGATTCACGCGGCGCTCGAGCAGTTGGCGCGGCGGGTCGACGGCTGTCCGTCGGCGCTCGAGTTTGACGAGCGGCTGGGTTCGCTGCGGGAGGAGCTGCGGCAGGAGCAGACGCGGCTGCAGACCGAGCTGCGGCAGGAGGTGCGCAGCCGGGCGGAGGTGATCGGCGCGCTGGCGGCGCGGGTGGGCGAGCTGGCGGCGGCGGGGCGGCAGCCGGCGGGGGAGGTGCAGGACGTGGCGATCGAGCGGCTGCGGGCATCGATCGAGGACTGGCAGCGGCAGTTGTTGGACTACCTTTCCCGGCGCGAGCGCTGGTTGATCGACCAGTTGCGCGCGGAGCTCGAGCGGCTGCGCGACGAGACGTGGCACTGGCTGGGCGAGCTGCACCGGGCCAAGGTCGGCCGCAGTGAGTTCGAATCGCGGGTGCCGCCGCCCGGTGGCGCCGCCCGCCTCCCCCCATCACCCTGGCAGCAGTCGCCCGGATGAGATCCCGACGCCGTGCCGCCCACCCGAGATGAGCGCTGTTCTCCCTGAGTTTCCCGTTCCGCCGGCCCGGCTTGGGCCGCACCCGCACCCGCGGGCCCGCGTCCGGTCGCTGCCGGTCGGGCCGGCCGCGCTGGTGGGGCGCGACCGCCGCGTGGCGTTGCCGGCGGTGCCGCTGGCCCGCAGCCCGTTGCCGCCCCCGCCGCGCCTGCGGCCGGTCAGGCGGGTGCAAGCGGCCCCGCCGCCGCCGATGCCCGGGCCGGTGCTGCTCGGGGCGCACCCGCCGCGGCGGCTCGACCTGCCGCCGGCGCCGCCGGATTTCCCGCATCCGCCGCACGCGCTCGAGGCGGTGATCCCGCCGTTGCCGCCCTTCGACCAGCCGGCGGAGGCGCCGGCGCCGACCGACGCCGACTTGGAGGAGGCGCTCATGCCGCTGGTCGAGTCCGCGGTCGGCCGCGCCCTCTACGCCCCCGACTCCGGCATCCACGCGTTCCTCGAGCCGCTGTTGCGCACCACCGTCCGGCGCGCCCTCGCCGAGCTGGAGGGCCCCGAGCAGGCGTTCGGCGCGGCGGGGGTGCTGGACCGGCTGCTGTGGCGGCTGCAGGCGCTGTGCAGCAGCCGGACCTACGACGAGATCGTGTTTGCCAAGACGGCGCGCCACCGGATCGAGGCGGCGTTGCTGCTGGGGCGGGAGGCGCTCGACCTGATCTCGTATGCCTCGATCGACCCCGGCTGCCACGCGGCGCCGCGGCGGGTGCGGCCGCTGCTGCGGGAGGTCCTGCCGCGGATGCGCGACCGCGACGGCGCGCTGCACCTGAGCTTTGACCTGGGCGACGACCGCGGCGGGGTGGTTCGCGAGGGGCGCTTCACCTACCTGGTGGCGATCGTCCACGGGACGCTCGACGAGTTTGCGCACGCGGACCTCGACTTCATCCAGCGGCGGATCGAGGAGCGCCATGGGGCGCGGCTGCAGGACCCGACGGCCCCGCTGCTGCGTCGGCTCCAGCCGATGCTCGAGGACTGCCTGCTGATCCGCTCCCCGGCGGCCGGGGGGTGACGGGGCGGTCAGTGCGGCTGGTCGTGGTGGGAGCGCACGGCGACCTCGAGGCGTTCGAGGCGTTCGACCAGGCGGTGGACGGTGGCGCGGAGTTCCTCGATCTGCGCCTGCAGGTGGGGGATCGGATCCGGGCCCCCGCGTTCCGGGTGCTCGCGGTCGCCGCCCTCGCGCTCACGCGGCTCGCGGTCGGCCCGTTCACGGTCGCCGCCCTCGCGCTGGCGCGGCTCGCGGTCGGCCCGTTCACGGTCGCCGCCCTCGCGCTGGCGCGGCTCGCGGTCGGCCCGTTCGCGGTCGCCGCCCTCGCGCAGCCGTTGGATCTGATGTTCGAGTTCCTCGGCGGAGCGGCGGGCGCGGGCGCGCAGTTCCTCAGCTTGGTCGGGCATGCCGGCGGCCTGCAGGTTTTCGGCCGCCTGTTGCAGGTGGGTGATGCGCTGCTTCTCGGCCCGGAACCGCTGCGCGGCCTCGGGGCTGGGTTCCTGGGCGAGCAGGGCGCCGCCGCCCAGCGCGAGGGACAGCAGGATGATCGGCGTTTTCATGGCGGGGCAGTATCCGCCGGCAAGGCGGCGATGGCCAGCCGATAGCGCCCAAGCGAACCGGAACATCGGCTCCACCGAAGGATCGGCCCGGCGGCGGGGCCGGCGCGGTCAGCGCGCCGCCCGCGCGAGGCGGCGCCGTTCGAGCAGCTGCGACTGGGACAGGATTTCGTGCCGGTGTGTCGCCGCCCAGCGCAGCGCCGCGCAGCGCACCGCGGGGGCCGCCCTGCCGTGCATGATCCTCAGCGACGTGGGGTTGAGGACCAGCTCGTTGAACCCGTCGAAGACGTGGACCCGTGGGCCGAGGCTGTGGTTGAAGGCCAACCGGAACGTCAACCCGTTGCTTCTTGATATTCCGCACATGATTCTGACTCCCTTCACTGGCGGGCGGCCTCCGGGCTCCACGCCCCCCGACCGTCCTTGTGATTGAACCCGAAGGGCCGGGTTTGTTGTGTGATTGACGTGAAATTTCGGGTCCCATTCCGGGCGGATTGGCGCATCATGGGGGCGGCCGATGAGCAAGCCGTGGTTCAGGCGCGCCCTGCCGTGGGCGCTCTACGATTGGGCGAACTCCGCCTTCGCCACCACGGTCATGGCCGGGTTCGTGCCCCTGTTCAACCGCCAGGTGTGGAGCGCCGGCGCCCCCGAGACCGTGGCCACCTTCCGGCTCGGCGTGGCCAATTCCACCGCCGGACTCGCGGTCGCCGCGCTCGCCCCGCTGCTCGGCGCCATCGCCGACCGCGCCGGCGCGCGCAAGCGGTTTCTGTTAGGATGCGCGGCCGCGGGGGTGGCGATGACCGCCGGCCTCAGCCTGGCGGCGCGCGGGCAGTGGCTGCTGGCGCTGGCGCTCTACGCGCTGGCGAGCATCGGGTTTGCCGGGGGCAACGTGTTCTACGACGCGCTGCTGGTGGGCGTGGCGGACGAGGACAAGCTCGACGTGGCCTCGGCGCTCGGCTACGGGCTTGGCTACGTCGGCGGCGGGCTGTTGTTCGCGCTCAACGTGCTGATGGTGAGCCGGCCGGGGCTGTTCGGGCTGGCGGACGCCGGCGAGGCGGTGCGCTGGTCGTTCGTGACGGTGGCCGTGTGGTGGGCGGTGTTCACGGTGCCGCTGCTGGCATGGGTGCCGGAGGCGCGCGCGGTGGGCGGGGCCGGGGGGCGGTGGGGGGCGGTTTGTTCCGGCTGGCGCGAGCTGCGCGGGACGATGCGCGAGGTGCGCCGGCTCCGGGGGGTGGTCACGTTCCTGGTGGCCTACTGGCTCTACATCGACGGGGTGGACACGGTGATCCGGATGGCGGTCGATTACGGCAGCGCCCTTGGGTTGCCGGGCGGCAGCCTGATCCTGGCGTTGTTGGTGACCCAGTTCGTCGGGTTTCCCGCGGCGATCGCCTGCGGCAAGCTCGGCGAGCGGGTGGGGGCCAAGGCCGGGATCCTCGCCGGGCTGGGGGTCTACGTGGGGGTGTGCGTGTTCGCCAGCTTCATGACCAGTGCCACCCAGTTCTACGCGCTGGCGGTGATGGTCGGGCTCGTCCAAGGCGGCGTGCAGTCGCTCAGCCGCTCGCTCTACGCCCGGCTGATCCCCCCGGGCAAGGCGGGGCAGTTCTTCGGTTTCTACAACATGCTGGGGAAGTTCGCGGTGATCCTCGGGCCGATCCTGGTCGGGGGGGTCGGGCTGCTGACGGGCAGCCCGCGGCTGGGCATCCTCTCGCCGATCCTGCTGTTCGGGCTGGGCGCCCTGCTGTTGTGGCGGGTCCGGACCGTGGGGCAAGCGCCTAACTCCAGCCCGGCCGCCGGAACGGGCGGCGCGGCCGGCCCTGGGGACCGAACATCTTGCTTGGATTCAACCCGGGGATCGGGCACGATCCGGGCGCCCGGCGACCAATGCCCACCATCAGACAATTAGACCAACAGGTCCCGCCGTCGCCTGCGCCCCCGTGCGAGGCCGGCGAGAGTGGCAGCAGCGAGCGCCAGGGGCCGCCGGGCGGGGGGGCAGGGCCGGCGCCGCTGGGCCTGTTCGACAAGGTCAGGGCGTTCACCGGTGCGGCCGAGGTGCGCGCGCTCGGTCTCTATCCGTATTTCCGCACCATCTCGTCGGCCCAGGACTGCGAGGTCGTCATCGGCGGCAGGAAGGTCCTGATGTTCGGCTCGAACAGCTACCTCGGCCTGACCAACCACCCGAAGATCAAGGAGGCCGCCCGGGCGGCGGTGCGCAAGTATGGCAGCGGCTGCGCCGGCTCGCGGTTCCTGAACGGGACGCTGGACATCCACCTCGAGCTGGAGGAGGCGCTCGGCGGCCTGGTCGGCAAGGAGGCGGTGCTGCTCTACAGCACCGGTTTCCAGGCCAACCTGGGCGCGATCAGCGCGCTGGTGGGCAACGGGGACTACATCCTGGCCGACAAGAGCGACCACGCCAGCATCGTGGAGGGGTGCCGGCTGGCGCAGGGGGAGTTCCTGCGGTTTGCGCACCGCGACATGGCGGCGCTCGAGCGGCGGCTGCGCAGGATCGACCCGGCGGCGGGCAAGCTGATCGTGGTGGACGGGGTGTTCAGCATGGAGGGAGACATCATCCAGCTGCCGGAGGTCTGCGCGCTGGCGCGGCGCTACGGCGCCGCGGTGATGGTGGACGACGCGCACGGGATCGGCGTGCTCGGCGAGCGCGGCGCCGGCACGGCGAGCCATTTCGGGTTGGGCGACGAGGTGCAGCTGAGCATGGGCACGTTCAGCAAGTCGCTGGCCAGCCTCGGCGGGTTCATCGCCTCGGACGCGGCGACGATCGACTACCTGCGGCACCATTCGCGGCCGCTGATCTTCAGCGCCAGCATGAGCCCGGCCAACGCGGCGGCGGCGCTGGCGGCGCTGCGGATCATGATGTCCGAGCCGGAGCGCATCGCCCGGCTGTGGCGCAACACCGAGCGGATGCGCAGCGGCCTGCTTGCGCTCGGGTTCGACCTCGGCGGCTCGGAGTCGCCGGTGCTGCCGGTGCATTGCGGGGACATGCTGGTGGCGTTCAAGTTGTGCAAGCGGCTGGAGGAGGAAGGGGTGTTCGTCAACCCGGTCGTGCACCCCGCGGTGCCCCCCGGCCGGGAGCTGATCCGCATCAGCCTGATGGCGACCCACACCAGCCGCCAGGTCGACTTCGCGCTGGACAAGCTGGGCCGGACGGGCAGGGAGCTGGGCCTGCGGTGAAGCCGGCCGCGAGCCGCCGCAGCCGCCGGTCGCGGGCGGCCGGCCCCCCGGGAAACGGATGAAGGTGCTGCTAACAGGAGCGAACGGCCTGGTCGGCAGCCACGTCCTGGACAGCCTGCGCGCGCGCGGCATCGCGGTGGCGGTGCTGCTGCGCCCCACCGGCGACACGCGCTTCATCGCGGGCCACCTGGCGGCGGTGGAGCAGCGGCGGGGCTCGCTGGGCGACGCCGGCAGCCTGGCCGCGGCGCTTGAGGGGGTTACGCACGTCATCCACTGCGCCGGCTGCGTCAAGGCGCTGTGCCGGCGGGAGTATGACGCGGTCAACCGGGAGGGCACGCGCAACCTGGTGGCGGCCGTCAACCGGCAGGGCGGGCGGGTCGAGCGGTTCGTGCACCTGTCGAGCGTGGCCGCGGGCCGGCCGGCGGGGGCGGGCGACCCGGCGCGGGAACAGGACCCTCCGGCGCCGGTGTCCGACTACGGCAGGAGCAAGCTGGCGGGCGAGCGGGAGGTGCAGGGCGCCTGCCTGGCGGAGCACGTGATCCTGCGCCCGGCGGCGGTCTACGGCCCGCGCGACGTGGCGTTCCTGCCGCTGTTCAAGGCGGTCAAGGCGCACATCCTGCCGCGCTTCGGGTCCGGCCGGCAGGTGCTGAGCCTGGTGTTCGCCGGCGACCTCGCGGAGGCGGTGGCCCGGTGCCTGACCCACCCGGCGGCCGCCGGCAAGGTCTTCAACGTCGCCGCGGCCGGCACCGTGACCACCTCCGGACTGGCCGCCGAGGTGGCCGCCGGCATGGGGACCTGGACGCTGCCGCTGCCGCTGCCGCCGGCCGGGGTGCTGGCGCTCTGCTGCCTGAGGGACGCCGTTTCCCGGGTCACCGGCCGGCCGGCGGTGCTGAGCCGCCAGAAGTATGCCGAGCTGCGCGCCGAGGGCTGGGCGTGCGACCCGGCGCGGCTCGCGCACGACGTCGGCTGGACGTGCCCGACCGGGCTGCGGGACGGCATCGCCGCGACGCTGGCCTGGTACCGGCGGCAGGGGTGGCTGTGAATCCCCGGCGAAGCATGGAAACCGTGGACCAACGCGTGAAAACCGGAACCGGGCACGGGGGCGGGCGCGGGGCGGAGCCGCGGCCGCGCCCCGCGCCCGCGGCCGGGGGCTACGGCTTCGTCGACTACGCCACCCAGGGCTACCTGGCGGTGGTGGGCGTGATCATCCTGTGCGTGCGGGAGCGGGCGGTCGGGTGGTGGCCGCTGCTGCTGCTGGCCCACGTGGTGGCGGGCGTGGCGATCCACGCGCTGGTCCGGCGCCACGCCGCCGGGCCGCGCGGCCGGGTGACGGGGTTCCTGCGCCACTTCTATCCGGTGCTGCTCTACGCCGGGTTCTACCGCGAGACCGGCGAGCTGAGCCGGGGCATCGCGGGCGGCTTCCTCGACCCGTTCTTCATCCGGCTGGAGGAGGGCCTGTTCGGCTGCCAGCCGAGCCTCGAGTTCATGGAGCGGCTGCCGTACCTGGCGGTCAGCGAGACGTTCTACGCCGCGTACTTTTCGTACTACGTGATGATCGCGGGCGTCGGGATCGCCCTCTACCGGCGCGACCGCGGGCAGTTCTTCCACTACGTGTCGGTGATCTCGTTCGCGTTCTACGCCTGCTACCTCGCCTATATCTTCACCCCGGTGATGGGGCCGCGGATCTTCTTCCGGGAGATCGCCGGATACCGCCTGCCGGCGGAACTGCTGCCGGCGGTGGCGCCGTCGTTCCCCGAGGCGGTGCAGGGCGGGCCGTTCTATCGGATCATGGCCGCGATCTACCAGGTGTTCGAGGCGCCCGGGGCCGCGTTCCCCAGCAGCCACGTGGCGATCGCCATCGGCACCGCGTTCTTCTCGTTCCGCTACCTGCGGCCGATTCGCTGGCTGCACCTGGTGGTCGTCGTGCTGCTGTGCCTGGCGACGATCTACTGCCGCTACCACTACGCGGTGGACACGGTGGCCGGGGTGCTGGCGGCGGCGGTGCTGGTGCCGCTGGGCGACCGGCTGTACTTCAGGTTCAGGCGCCCTGGCGGTCATGGCCCGCCGGGCGGCGCGGGCGGTCAGAGGTCGCGCTCGTAGAGGCGGTAGGTCTTGTAGGGGGTGCCGCCGAAGGCCTCGATCCAGCGGCGCATCGGCAGGTTGTCCTCGAGGATCCACGACGCCTCCGCCTCGCGGAAGCCGAGCCCGAGGCCGGTCTTGAAGCCCTCGACGAGCATCACCGCCTCGAGGCCGCGGTTGCGGAAGCGTTCCTTGACGCCCATGGCGACGACGCGGCAGATCGGCGGGCACCTGCGCCCCAACAGATAGGGCAGGAAGCCGAGCAGCCGCGGCGTCAGCAGCCGCCCCCGCAGCGGCTGGATCGCGGTGTTGTAGTCCGGCAGGGCGAGCAGGAAGCCGACTGCTTCCGCGCGCGCGCGGGCGATCCAGACGAGGCCTTCGGCGAGCAGCGGCCGGAGGCGGCCGGCCATGAAGTCGATCTCGGCGTCGGTCATCGGCACGAAGCCCCAGTTGTCCTGCCACGCGGCGTTGTAGACCGCCTTGATCTCGGCCAGGTCGGCGGCGAGCGTCCGCCGGCGGACGGGCGTGAGCGTGATGTCCGGCGACCGCCGGCGGGCCTGGTCGGCGATGCGCCCGAGGCGCTCGAGCGGGCACTGCGCGAGGTCGATGTGGAATGCGAGCAGGTCCTTGGCCTTGCGGAAGCCGGCGCGCTCGACCAGCCCGGGGTAGTGGGGCGGGTTGTAGGGCATCATCAGGACCGGCGGGCGGTCGAAGCCGTCGACCAGCAGGCCGCACTCGTCGTTGGTCGTGGGGTTCATTGGGCCGAGCAGGCGGCGGGCGCCGCGCTGCCGCGCCCATGCGGCGGCGGCGTCGAACAGGCTGTGTGCGGCCGGCTCGTCGCGGGCGCACTCGAAGAAGCCGAAGAACGCGGCGTGGTCGTTGCGGGAGCGGTTGTGGTGCTGGTCGAGGATGGCGGCGATGCGGCCGACGTCGCGGCCGGCGCGGGTCGCCACCCAGAGCGCCATTTCCGCGTGGTCGAAGAGCGGGTTGCGGTCGGTGAAGACCTTCTTCAGGTCGGCCAGCAGCGGGGCCACCCAGAGCGGATCATTCTGATAGACGGGGTATGGGACGTTGAGGAAGCGGCGTACGTGGCGCGGGCGGCGGCGGGACAGCGGGACGGTCTCGGGGGCGTCGTTCATGGCGGGTGCGTGCGCCCGGGGGCTGCGGCCGGCGGTCGGCCGGGTCCGGGGCCGGGCGTGGCGGGGGCTTGCGGCCGGCGGGTGCCGCCGCCGGTGCGTGCTCACAGCTTGTAGCCGATCTGGCGCAGGAAGTTCCTGCGCCACGCGACCTCCTGCTCGTCCTCGACGCCGGCGGGCGGCAGGCCGTCGACGACGCCCACGATGCCGCGCCCCTGGTCGGTCTCGGCCACCAGCACCTGGGTCGGGTTGGCGGTGGCGCAGAAGATCCGGCAGACCTCGGGCACCAGCTTGAGCGCGTTGAGCACGTTGACGGGGAAGAAGCCCTCGCCGAGGAACACCACGAAGCTGTGCCCGGCGGCGATCGCCTGCGCGTTCCGTTGGGCCAGCTCGACCATCTCCGGGTCGGTGCCGGACCAGCGCACGAGGCACTTGCCGGAGGCCTCGCAGAAGGCCAGTCCGAAGCGGATGCCGGGCACGGTGCCGACGAGTGCCTCGTGGATGTCCTCGACCGACTTGATGAAGTGGGTCTGGCCGAGGATGAAGTTGACGGGCTCGGGCTTCTGGATTGGGACGGCGAGGAGCTGGGGCGTCATTGCGATCCCACGTTTGCGCGCTGCCGGTGGCCGGTCAAGCCCGCACCGGCCGCGGGGCCGCACGCCGGGGCTGCCGGGCGCGAGGTTTCCTGTGCGCGAGGTTTCCTGTTGCCGGCGGCCGGTGGGGCTCCCTACGCTCGCGCCATGCCCGGAAAGGGGCCGCGCCGGTTGCGCCCGCCGCCTGCACGGGCCCCGGTCCGCGCGCCGAACCTCCAACCAGTGATGAAGACGACGACCAGGCATCTGCATGCCGCGCTCGCGCTGGGGCTTGCCGCCCCGGCCACGGTGGCGGGCGGGCCCGTGACCACGGGCGTGTTGCTGGACGAGATGCACGACCTGGCGGCGCTGGCCAGCTGGCCCGACCCCGCGTGGCGCAACGTCCAGTTCTCGAGCTACGACCGCCGGTCGACGACCCCCGAGGCGCCGGGCTGGTTCTCGAATGCCGACGGTTTCGGCTCCGAGCCGGTCCCGGCGTTCGCGAAGACCCTGCGCGAGCCGGAAGACGGCGGCGCCGGGCTCTATCTGGTCGCCGGCGTCAGCGGGCCGGGCGCGATCGTGCGGGGCTGGTCGGCGGGGATGGACGGGACGCTCCGCGTCCACCTCGACCCCTCGACGGTGGACGGGACGGCGGGCGACGGCACGCTGGTCTACGAGGGGCCGGCGTACGGGTTCCTCGCGCGCCGGTCGGCGCGCCTGCTGGAGGCGGCGGGGGTCGACGTCGAGGCCGGCAACGCGTTCATCCAGCAGGACGCCGACTACTTTCCGATCCCGTTCGCGAAGGGCCTGGTGGTCACCTGGGAGGGGCGGCTGGAGGAGACCCATTTCTATCAGCTCCAGGTCCGCAGGTATGCGGCGGGCACCGCCGTGCGCAGCTTCGACCCGGGGGCCGACCCGAGGGAGTTCGAGGGGCGGATCCGGGCCGCGGTGGCGGGGCTCACGAAGCCGGGCGGCGGCGGGCGGGAGGGGGCGGCGCCGCTCACGGCGCGGATCGACCCCGGCGCGGCATGGAGCTGGTCGCCGGGGGCCAAGGGGCCCGGGGCGATCCGGGAGCTGACCCTGAGGGTTGCCGCCGGGGACGTCGGGAAGGCGCTCCGCGGCTGCCTGTTGCGGATCGCGTTCGACGGCTCGCAGCGCCCGCAGGTGGAGGCGCCGCTGGGGGATTTCTTCGCCTCGGGTCCCGGGGTCAACCCGTTCTCGAGCCTGCCGTTCACCGTGGCTGCCGACGGCTCGATGACGTGCCGCTTCGTGATGCCCTTCCGCGACTCGGCCAGGCTGGAGGTCGTCAACAGCACGCCCGCGCCGGTGGATCTCGACGGGGGGGTGCGCGTCGGCCCGTGGCAGTGGGATGACAACTCGATGTACTTCCACGGGAAGTGGCGGGTCGACCCGAACCTGCACGGGGGCGTGGGCCATGTGGACCTCCCGTTTGCGGTGGTGATCGGCAAGGGGGTGTTCGTGGGGTGCGCCGCGATGATCCGGAACCCGAGCGGCGTGCCGACGGCCGGCGGCAACTGGTGGGGCGAGGGCGACGAGAAGTTCCTGGTCGACGGGGAGACGACGCCGTCGATCTTCGGGACGGGTTCCGAGGACTACTTCAACTACTCGTGGAGCCGGTCCGACCTGTTTGGCGACCCCTACTGCGGCCAGCCGTTGGACTCCGGGCCGGACACCTCCGGCCTGGTGTCGAACCACCGCTTCCAGGTCATCGACGCGGTGCCCTTCGAGCGCTCGCTCGCGGCCGTGATCGAGCTGTGGACGCACTCGCCGACGCCGGGGATGAGTTATGCGCGGATCGGCTACTACTACGCCCGTCCCGACGCGATGGACGACCACCGCAGCCTGACGCCCGGCGACCTCGAGCTCAGGCCGCTGCCGCGGCGCACGTTCGAGGCGCGGGGCGCCGCCGCCGGGGCGCGGTCGGTCCACTTCGACGACCTCCGGGTGGAGGTCACCGCGGGCAGGGTCGAGATCGCGCCGCTGCCGATCGCCACGCGGCTGCACGTCGCCAACTGGCAGGCCGGCAAGGGCGGCCGGCTGAAGTTCGAACTGCCCGTGGAGGAGGACGGCCGCGTCTCGCTGCACCTGGTCGCCGTCCACCGGACGGATGGCGCGGCGATCCGCGTGCTGCTCGACGGCGACCAGCTGCCGGGCAGCCCCGACGCGATCCCGCTGCGCTCGGCGTTCGCCCCGCGGGTCCTGAACGTGAACCTGCCGCCGGTCGAGGTGAAGGCCGGGCGGCCGCTGGCGATCGAGCTGGAGTGCGTCGAGCCCGGCGTGGTCGGCCTGGATTCGATCTGGATCAAGAAGGAGTGAGGCGGCGCGGGCGGGCCGGGCGGCCTGCCGCGCGGGTTCTATCGGGTTCTAACATATATGCGGCCGTGAACCAACCATGAATGAGCGGGGCACGATCCTGCTGGCTGGCCTGTTGTGCCTGGCGCCGGCGGCGCGGGCCGCGATCGGGGTGACCGGCGTGGCCGACAAGAAGATGTATGACGACTCGGCGGCGTTCACGGTGAGTGCCGACCCGGGGGCGGCGGTCACGACCGCCACGCTTGACGGTGAGCCGGTCGCGGTCGGCGCCCCGGTGGTGGTGACCTCGGTCCGCTACCACGAACTGGCGGCCGAGAGCCGCACCGCGGAGGGCGCGCCGGTGGACGCGGTGACGGTGCGGTTCATCGTGCTCGACTCGTCGCGCAACGGCTCGGAGGACGGGATCCCCCCGCACACGCCGCTGCGGACGGTCAACGACGCGCCGGCGGCGTTCGCCGGCGGCGTGCTCACGGTGGTCGCGCCGGCGGCATGGCCCGCCGGCTTGCCGGTGCCGCTGGCGTTCACCCTGCGCACCGCGGCCGGCGAGCCGCTGTGGCTCAACGGCACGGTGGCGCTGGGCGGCTTCCCCGCCACGCCGGTGCAGCTGCGCCGCGGCTGGGGGTCGGTGGTGGCGCCGGCGGCGGGCGCCGCGGGCACGCTCCACGTCGCCGCGAGCGTCTGCGGGCTGACCGCCGACCCGGTGATCGAGATCGAGGAGGCGCCGCCCTTCACCGAGGTGAGCGGCACGATCGCCAGCGACACCGAGTGGCCGGCCGACTCGCGCATCCGCATCACCGGCACGCTGACGGTCGCCGTCGGCGCCACGCTGACGGTCGGCGCGGGCACCGTCGTGCTCGTCCACAGCGGCGACGGCAGTGCCGGCAGCGCGGCCGAGGTCGTGGTCAACGGCGCGCTGCAGGTCAACGGGAGCCCCGAGGCCCCGGTCGTGTTCGCGCCCGCCACCGCCGCCGGCCGGTGGGGCGGGATCGAGCTGCCGGCGGCGACTTCCAACGTGACCGCCAGCCACGCGATCTTCACCGGCGCGGGCGAGGACCAGACGTGGTTCAGCACCCACGGCGGCTATGCCACCCACCAGCCCCAGCAGGCGCTGTTCCTGGTTTCCGGCAGCGGGTCCGGCACCGCCGTTGGCGCCCAGCTGCACCTGGCCGATTGTCATTGCTTCGGACTTGCCGGCCAAATGATGAACAGCAAGACGAACACGTGGATCGATCTCCAGCGGTCGCTGATGCAGCGCGCGGTGACCTGCGGCGAACTCAACGGCAGCAAGGTGACGATCGACCGCTCCGCGCTGATCGAGTTCCCCAGTGAGGACGGGGTGTTCGTGGACGCCGACAACGACGCGATCTACCTGACCAACGGGGACCTCGCCATCTCCAACACCGTGCTCGGCTTCACCAAGGACGACGGCGTGGACTCGGGCCTGAACGGCGGCGACAACCCGTTCACCGCCGCCGCCGACGTCACCCCGTTCGTCTCCACCCACAACTGGTACGAAGGCGTCTTCCACGAGGGCAACTCGCTCTCCGGCACCCGCAACGTCACCCACGCCGGCTGCGTGTTCCTCAACTGCGGCCAGGGCGTCGAGGACGGCTACAGCGCGTCCTCGACCGGCGACGGCCCGAACGCGCTGGTCGAGGGCTGCCTGTTCGCCGGCAACATGGTCGGCGTCCGCTGGGGGGACAACAACAGCTCCAGCTACAACGGCTCGATGGAGGTGCGGGACTCGCTGCTCCTCAACAGCCTGTTCAAGGACGCCTTCAGCTGCCAGTGGAACGCCACCCACCCGGACGGGTGGGTCTATCAGACGATGGCGACCAACACCCGGGGCCGGCCGTACTTCAACGTCCACGACAACCACCTCTCGCAGCCCGACCCGCTCCACCACCCGGCCAACACCGCCTGGGACCCCGCGGCGCACGGCGGGCTGATCGCGCCGTTCATGCCGGTGCCCGGCTCGGCGGTGGGGGTGGCGGTCAGCTCCTACGGCCCGGCCCAGGCCGAGCCCGCCGCGTGGCCCGGCACGTTCACCGTGCGCCTGAGCACGTTCAGCTCCAACCCGGTGAGCGTCACCTGGGCCGTGAGCGCCAACACCGACCCGCCGGGCCCCGCCCGCACGGTGCTCGACTCCGGCACCCTCGAGTTCGCACCCGGTGAAATCGCCAGGACGATCAGCCCGGCGGTCGCCGCACCCGGCGACTGGGCGCTGCTCCACCTCGGGCTAACAGACCCGGTCAACGCCGAGGTCACCGGCGAGGCGTGGTTCGTGCGGGCGCCGGGGCCGGGCCCGGAACTGGTGGCCCGCGGGGCCGGGGGCTGGCGCTACCGCGAGGCCCGCAGCGACCCGCCGGCGGGCTGGAAGGGCGTGGCGTTCGACGACAGCAGCCCGGCGGCCACCGAGTGGCTGCCGTGCACGCTGCCGGCGGGCTTTGCGCTGGGCACGCAGTTCAGCCCCGCGGTGACCTTCGGCACCACCGTCGGCTACGGCGGCAGCACCAGCGACAAGACCAGGACCTACTACTTCCGCAAGCGCTTCACCGTGGCCGACCCGGCGCAAGTCACCGCGCTGGCGTTCAACGTGCGGCGCGACGACGGGGTGGTGATGTGGCTCAACGACGACCCCGCGCCCACGGTGGTCTCGGCCGACGGCACCTTCGCCGGGCCCTACACCTACTCGAGCCTCGCGCCCAACGCCACCAACCCGGGCAGCTACCTGTCCTATCCGATCCCGGTTTCCAGGCTGGTGGCCGGCGACAACATCCTCGCCGTCGAGCTGCACCAGACCTCGGTGACCTCGACCGACCTGCTGCTGGACTGCGAACTGCTGGCCACCTGGGCCGTGCCCTTCGAACTGGAGATGGACGGCGCCGGCGCCCGGCCGGTCCTCTACTGGTTCGACGCCGCGGCGCTGCTCGAAGACAGCAGCGACCTCGTGAACTGGGCCCCCGTGCCCGCCGCCCGCAGCCCGTTTCCGTTCGAGTTCGACGCGCCGGCCCGGTTCTTCCGGCTCAGGAAGTAGCACCGCTGCCGTCGGGGGCCGCGGGTTGACGGCCGCGGGCGGGGCGGGCTAGGATGCCTTCGGTGCGGACCGCTTGCCATGGGGGGCGAGGCGGGCACCCGCAGGCGTGTTTCCGGCCATGCTGTTCCCGCAGTGCCAGTTCGCAGTGATCGATCGGCCCGCCGGCCCGCGCGTGGCGGCGGACGAATTGAAGCGGCTCGAGATCCGCCAGGGCTGGTGTTTCAGCGGCTTCTCCTCACTGCGCATCGCCGGGCACGTCCTCGAGGTGCGCGGCAAACTCCCGGGTTGGCCGTGGTGGAAAAGCGGCCGGCTGCTCCTCACCCATGACCAGCTCGATGCGATCCGCCGCGTGCTGGATCGAATGGCGGTATGGGAGTGGCACGCCGCATACCGGTTGCGGCGTCGCGGCGAGATCTGCCTCGACGGCCACAGCTGGTCGCTGCGCGTGAAGACCGCCTGCCGCCGGCACCGGAGCCGGGGCGCCAACGCCTACCCCTGCTCTGGCAACCCGCGGATGGCGAGCCGAAGCCCGGACCTCCTCGACCTGTTGGTGCAGCGGATCGCGGACGCCGTGCTGCTGCCGACGATCTGTGAACGTGGCGAATCCTGATTGTCAGAACCGGCAAAGCGTTGTAGAACCAAGGGCGGGATGTGGCAGGCGCGACCCAGCATGGCGGAACGGACGGCCGGCGTGGAACGCCCGGGCGCCTGGTGGGGGGAGATGGTGAAGCTGGCGCTGACGGTGTTCTGCGTCCTGGTGGGCGCGCTGGCGGTGGCGTGGGCGCTGCCGGAGCGGATGCGCCTGCAGGAAAAGGAGTGGGAACTGCGGGCGGCGCAGCGCGAGGAGGCGCTGGTGCGGGCCGAACGCGCGGTGTGCGAGACCCACTACCGCGCGCTGCGCGAGGATCCCGAGTTCATCGAGGAGATGGCGCGCGACCGGCTCGACCGCTGCCGGGCCGGCGAGCGGGTGTGGCGGATCGAGCGGAAGTAGGCGCGATGCAGGGCGACATCCAGCGGGTGCTGATCGACGAGGGGGTGATCAGCCGGCGCGTAAGCCGGATGGCGGAGGAGGTGCAGGCGGACTTTCCGGAGGGGCCGCTGCTGGTGATCGTGCTGCTGAAGGGGGCGATGGTGTTCGCGTCGGACCTGCTGCGGCGGATCGCGCGGCCGCTGGAGATCGAGTGCCTGAACGTGGCGAGCTACCACGGCGGCACCGAGAGCTGCGGGCGGGTGGACTTCCTTGACCGCACCTTCCCGCGGGTGGCGGGCCGTTCGGTGCTGCTGCTCGACGACATCCTGGACACCGGGCGCACCTTGCACGCGGTGGCGGCGCGCCTGCGGGACGAGGGCGCCGCGGAGGTCCGCACCGGGGTGCTGCTGGCCAAGGACAAGGCCCGCGAGGCGGATGTGCGGGCGACCTACGTCGGCTTCGAGGTCGGCGACGAGTTCGTGGTCGGCTACGGGCTGGATTTCCGCGGCCGCTACCGCAACCTGCCGTTCGTCGGGGTGCTCAAGCCGGAGGTGGTGGAGCGGGCCGGCCCGCCCTGAGCACCCGCGTCATCCGGCTTGCGGCGGGGCATGGGATCGTGTGAGGTGCCGGCGTGCTGGCCGCCTACGTCCACGACCTCAAGCCCTACCTGTTCAAGCTCAACGACGCGTTCGCGCTGCGCTACTACGGGCTGGCCTACCTGGCGGGCTTCCTCGCGGCCTACCTGATGCTGCGCTTCCTGGCACGGCGCGGCCTCTACGTGCTGGGGGAGGGGAAGATCTGCGACTTCGTGGCGCTGGCGGCGCTGTTCGGGGTCTTCCTGGGCGGGCGGCTCGGCTTCATCCTGTTCTATCACCTGCCGGAGCACGGGCTGGGCTCGCTGCTGGCCGACCCGCTGCTGGTGCTGCGGGTGTGGGAGGGGGGAATGGCGAGCCACGGGGGGATCCTCGGGCTGATGGTGTTCCTGTGGGTCTACGCGCGCCGCCACCGGGTGCCGTGGACCGGCCTCGGCGACGGGGTGTGCCTTGGCGCCACGATCGGGCTGTTCTTCGGCCGCATGGCCAACTTCATCAACGGCGAACTCTACGGCCGGGTGACCACCTCGCCGCTGGGGATCAAGTTTCCCCGCTCCCTGTTCGACGAGGGGCCGGAGGTGAGCGCCGCCGCGGTGCGGGCGATCCGCGCGGCCGACCCGGTGCTCGCCCCGTGGCCGACGCTCGACGCGATCGCCGAGGCGGTGCGCGTCAACCCGGCGGTCAAGCAGGCGATCGAGCCGTTCCTGAGCGCACGGCACCCGTCGCAACTCTACGAGGCGGCGCTCGAGGGGCTGGCGCTGTTCCTGATCCTGCTGGTGGTCAGGATGCGCCGGCCGCGGCTGCCGCACGGGGTGCTCACCGGCCTGTTCTTCGTGGGCTACGCGGTGTTCCGGATCGTCGTCGAGCAGTTCCGCGAGCCGGATGCCGCGCTGGTCGGGCCGCTGACCAAGGGGCAGTTCCTCTCCGCGTTCATGGTCGTCATCGGCGCGGCCTTCCTGGTCCACGGCGCGCGCACCGGGCGCAGCGCGGCGGGCAGCTCTCAGTAGCGCGGGACCAGCAACCGCTGGCCGGGCTTGATCAGGTCGCTCTTCAGGCCGTTGGCCCGCTTGATCGCGGTGACCGTCGTCTTGTTGCGCCGCGCCAACGCGTAGAGCGTGTCGCCCTTCTTCACCGTCACCCGCACCGGCGCCGGTTTCTTCGGCTTGATCGGCGCCGGCTTCGCCTTCGGCTTGGGCTTCGGCTTCGGCGGGCTGCTCGCCTGGTGGGAGGCGACGGCCGGCGGCCGGCTGGCCGGCGGCTTGGCGGCAGGGGCCGGCGGCGAACTGGCGACCACCGGCTGGGTGGCGGCCTGCGGCAGGGCCGGGGCCGGCGTCGGCACCGGCGCCGGCTTCTTCTCGACGGCGGCCAGCAACGGCTTGCTGGCCGGCGTGGCCGCCCGCCTGCCGGTCGGCGGCGTCGGCACCGAGCGGCCGCGCCATTTCCGCGGGTTGTCGGCCCACGCCTCGACGTAGTTGCCGCGGCTGTCGAACGGCCCGGTCCCCGACGGGTTGTAGGTCATCTCGGGCCCCATTCGCACCCCGTCCCCGGTGCAGCCGGCCAGGACCAGCGCAAGCGCCACGACGGCTGACGGGCGGGGGCGCTGCATGGGGCGACTATCGAGGATGATCGGGCGATGGCAAGGCATGGTTAAGAACGCTGAACATTCTTTTCCCCACCCCCGCCGCGGTGCAAGCCCGAAATCCGACCGCCCCGAATCCCGGTTGCCCGTTCGTGGTCCTGGATTGGACCACCCACGGTTCGGGGAGGACTTGGGTGGCGACTTGGGTGGCTGCCACCTCGCCCGTGGCGACGGATGCCCCAAGGTTCTTCACGCGGGTGCGGATCCCGGCCGACTCCAGGATCGGCTCGCAGTGCCCGCCCGGGGCATGTCCCGTGTTCCCGCATGCCTCGCGCCTGGCAGCGGGGTCCTCCCGGGCTAACAGACGGCTAGATCTCGAACATCGCCCCGCCGGGGGGCTGGGTGAGATGGTCGAGGGTGACGGTCTCGAGCTGGCGGCGGAGGTTGCGGGAGAGTTCCTGCCAGGCGGCGCGGACGGCGGGGCCCGACTCGCCGTCGGCGCTCACGGAGGTGGCGAGCAGCGAGGGGTCGACGGCGGCGGCGACGGCGGCGAGGTGGATCGCGGCGGGGGGTTTGGCGAGCCGGTAGCCGCCGGCCTTGCCGCGGCGGCTGGCGACGAGGCTGGCGCGGCGCAGGTCGGCGAGGATCTGGGCCAGGAAGCTGGCGGAGACGGCTTCGCGTTGCGCCAGCTCCTCGAGGCGTGTAATGGTTCGCCCGTCGTGGCGCTTCGCCAGTTGGGCGAGCGCGCGGCAGGCGTACTCGAGCTTCTGGGAGACCCTCACGCATGGGAGACAAACACAGCCGCACTGGCGGGGCCAGCGAGAACCGTTGGAACGTGTGCCGCGGGCCGGCGGGCGACGTCGGGGCGCTGTGGGGAGAGCTGCGCGCCGAGGCCCGCCGGATCACGGCGGCCGAGCCGGAGCTCGAGAGCCTGCTCAACGACGTCGTCCTGCGCCAGCCGTGCCTCGGCTCGGCGCTCGGCGTGCGGCTGGCGCGCAAGCTGGCACGCGAGGACATGCCGCGCGAGGAACTCTCGCCGCTGCTGGGCGGGATCTTCCGGCGCGAGCCGCAGCTGGTGCAGAGCGCGGCGCGCGACCTGCGGGCGATCCACAGCCGCGACCCGGCGTGCCGCTCGCCGCTCGAGCCGCTGCTGTTCTTCAAGGGGTTCCTGGCGCTGACGACCTATCGGGTGGCGCACCACCTGTGGGAACGCGACCGGCGGCCGCTCGCGCTCTACTTCCAGAGCCTGTGCAGCGAGGTGTTCGCGGTCGACATCCACCCGGCGGCGCGGATCGGCTGCGGGATCCTGCTCGACCACGCGACGGGGTTCGTGGTCGGGGAGACCGCGGTGATCGAGGACGACGTGTCGATCCTCCACGCGGTCACCCTCGGCGGCACCGGCAAGGAGGGCGGGCTGCGCCACCCGGTGGTGCGTTCCGGCGTGCTGCTGGGCGCGGGGGCCAAGATCCTCGGCCGGGTGGTCGTCGGCGAGGGCGCCAAGGTCGGCGCGGGCAGCGTGGTCCTCGAGGACGTGGCGCCGCACAAGACGGTGGCCGGCGTGCCCGCGGTGGTGATCGGCGACAGCCGCGAGGCCAGCCCGGCGCTCGAGATGAACCAGCGGCTCGACGGGCCGGCGGCCGGCGCGTGATCGGTGCTTTGCACGCCCGCCGCCCGGTGGCAGGCTGGCGGCGTGACGACCATCCGGACCGCGGGCTTCGGTCTGTTAGGCGCGCTGGCGCTCGCCGGCGCGGGGTGCGACCGGTTGAAGGAGGCGGCTGACGGCGTCCGACGGGGCGGCGGCGGCGCGGCGGTGGGCGGCGCGGCGGACGCCGGGCTGCAGGCGCGCGTCGACCTCGACCGGCAGGGCTACCGGTTCCGGCACGACCTGGCGTTTCCCGGGCGGGTGCGGTGCACGGTTTCGACCACCACCTCGCTGCGCCAGGCCAGGCGGCTGGTGCGCAGCGCGCTGGGCGGGGAGCGGTCGGCGCTTGACGTGACCACCGAGCACGTGGTGGTCGCCGAGCGGGATGGCGGGGTGGTGAGCGTGCGGGTCGAGCGGGCGCGGGCGCGCAAGCCGCTGTTGGAGGATGGCGGGCGGCGGGGCGGCAAGGGGAAGGGCGACGAGGGCGACGAGGGGGCCGAGGGGGACGAGGCGCTGGGGATCGAGGGCGTGGCGGCGCGGTTCGTCCATCGCGACGACGGCTGGCGGCGGCACGGTGGCAACGGCGAGGGGGACTTCAAGGGGGCGGCGTGGGCGGCCGGGGTGGCCGGGGTGCTCGACGACCTGGTGCAGGAGTGGGCGCTGGTGCCGCGCAGCCCGTGGTTCGGCGGCAAGCGGCTGCTGCCCGGGGCCGAGGTCACGCTGCGCGACGGGCAGCTGTGCCTGGTTGCGGGGCCGGGGGTCACGCGCGGCGAGGTCACGCTGCGCTTCGAGGGCGTGACCGCGGTCGACGGCCACCCGTGCGGGACGTTTGCCTGGCGGGGCAGCCTGGGCGGCCGGCAGGCCGGGCTGGCGGGCGAGCGGTGGGACGTCGAGGCCAGCGTGGACGAGGGCCGGCTGTGGTGCTCGCTGGTCTATCCGGTGGTGTTGCGCAGCGAGTGCAAGGGCACGGTGACCAAGGTGGCCCATGAGGCGGACGGCGCGCTGCGCGAGCGCATCCAAGGCGCGCTCGAGGAGACGGTCACCCGGCGCTGGGAGCCGCTGCCCTAGCCGGCGGAGAGGTCGCCGCCGTCCCCGAGGTCGCCGCCGTCCCCGAGGCCGCCGGCGGTGTCGTCGAAGTCCATCTCGCGGACCCGTTTGCGGTCGCGGACCTGTTCGACCTGGGCGCGGAGTTTCTCGCGCAGTTCGGTGGCGAAGCGGATGGCGGGGATGTCGAAGGAGGGCAGCGAGCGGTCGGAGGTCTGGAGGTGGAGGGTGGCCAGGCCGGTCAGGCGCATCCACAGCGGGCGGGTCATCAGCACATCCTTGACGCGGTAGAGCTCGACCTCGTCGATGTTCTGGTTGAGCACGCCCTTGGTGATGCGGAGTCGCTCGGTGGTCAGTTCGTAGCGCTTGCAGCGGACGACGAGGAAGCGCCAGGCGGCCCATGCCAGCGGCAGCGCCAGCAGGGCCCATGCGGGGGCGAAGAAGATGCCGCCGGCGATTGCCGCGGCGGCGAGTGCCAGTGCGGCGGCGAAGTGCCAGAAGTTGACCCACTGCGACGGCGTTCCCTGCCAGATGTTGCCTTCCTCGGTCATGGCGGCAGCTTGGGAGAGAGGGTCCCGCGCTGGCAAGTGGAGAATGGGGGCGGGATTGGAAGGAGGGGGCGGTGCGGGGCCGGGCGGTCAGTCGAGCGTCTGGCGGTAGCGGACGAGGGCGAGGGCGAGGCTGACGACGAGGAAGATCGAGATGTTGGCGAGGTCGGGGGCGATGGCGGCGAACTGGCTGCCCTTGAGCAGGATGCCGCGGACGATGCGCAGGAAGTAGGTGAGCGGCAGGACGCTGCCGATCGCCTGGGCCCAGCCGGGCATGCCGCGGAACGGGAACATGAAGCCCGACAGCATGATCGAGGGCAGGAAGAAGAAGAACGCCATCTGGACCGCCTGCAGCTGGTTGCGGGCGAACGTCGAGAAGGTGACGCCGACGCCGAGGTTGGCGGCGACGAACGGCAGCGAGCAGGCCAGCAGCAGCGTCACGCTGCCCTCGAAGGGGACGTGGAAGACGAACCGTGCGGCGAGCAGGACGAGGACGATCTGGACGTAGGCGACGAGGACGTAGGGGATGATCTTGCCGACCAGCACCTCGAGCGGGCGGGCGGGGGTGGCGAGCAGCATCTCGAGGGTGCCGCGCTCGCGCTCACGGGTCATCGCCAGTGAGGTGATGATCACCATCGTCATCGTGAGCACCACGCCCATCAGGCCGGGGACGATGTTGTACTGGGTTTGCGCCTCGGGGTTGTAGCGCGGGTGGATCCGCAGGTCGACCGGCAGCGCGGCCGGGCGCAGGTCGGCCGAGGGGCCGCGCAGGCTGCGGGCGAGGCTGCGGGAGACGATCTCGCGCAGCGCGCCGAGCGCGTTGCTGGTCGCGGCCGGGTCGGTGGCGTCGGCCTCCAACAGCAGGCCGGGCCGGTCGCCGCGCCGGAGGTCGCGCTCGAAGCGCGGCGGGATGTGGACGACGAAGTGCAGTTGGCCGAGTTCCAGCGCGTGGGACGCCGCGGCCTCGGACATCGCGGGGTGCTCGACGCGGAAATAGGTGCTGTTCTGCAGCCCGGCGACCAGCGCGCGGGCTGCCGGCCCGTGGTCGGCGCAGACGATCCCGGTGGGCAACTGGCGCGGGTCCTGGTTGATCGCGAAGCCGAACAGCACCGTCTGCAGCAGCGGGATGCCGACCATCATGCCGAAGGTCAGCCGGTCGCGCCGCATCTGGACGAACTCCTTGCCGATGATCGCGGCGAGGCGGGTGGGGCTGGGGAGGAGGATCATGGGGCGGGAAGCGGGCAGCGGGCCTGCGCCGGCTTGGCCATCAGGTGGATGAACACGTCCTCGAGCGAGGGTGAGCCGGCGCGGCAGGAGTGGTCGGCGGTGGCCTCGGTGCGGACGGCGGTTTCGAGGGCGGCGGCGTCGCGGCCGCTGACGTGGAGGGCGGAGCCGAACGGCGCGACCAGGTCGACGCCGGGGTGGGGGCGCAGGCGGTCGGCGAGGCGGGCGAGTGCGGGGCCGCGGATCACCCATGTGGTCAGGCCGCTGGCGGCGACCAGCGACTCCGGGGTGCCGCGGGCGAGGAGGCGGCCGGCGGCGAGGTAGCCGAGGTGGGTGCAGCGCTCGGCCTCGTCCATGTAGTGGGTGGTCACCAGCACGGTCAGCCCGGTGGCGGCGAGGCGGTGGATTTCCTCCCAGAAGTCGCGCCGGGCCTTGGGGTCGACGCCCGCGGTCGGTTCGTCCAACAGCAGCAGGCGCGGGTGGTGGAGCATGCAGGCGGCGAGGGCGAGGCGTTGTTTCCAGCCCCCGGAGAGGTTGGCGGCCAGTTGGCGGCGGCGGTCGGCGAGGGCGAAGCGGTCGAGCGCCTCGCGGACGGCGCGGGAGGGGTGGCGCATGCCGTAGATGCGGGCGACGAAGCGGAGGTTTTCCTGGACGGTCAGGTCCTCGTAGAGGCTGAAGCGCTGGGTCATGTAGCCGACCTGGCGCTTGATCGCGGCGCGCTGGTGGCGGATGTCGAAGCCGAGGCAGGTGCCGCTGCCGTCGGTGGGCTCGAGCAGGCCGGTGATCATCCGCAGGCAGGTCGTCTTGCCGCTGCCGTTGGGTCCGAGGAACCCGAACACGCTGGCGGCCGGCACCTCGAGGTCGACGTGGTCGACGGCGAGCTTGTCGCCGAAGCGCTTGGTCAGCCCGCGGACGGCCACGGCGAGGCCGGGATCTGGGGTGGCGGGCGGATCGTTGGCCGGCATCGGAGCGGGGTGCCCGGGTCGGTTCACCGGGCGGGGGCGGCGGCGGCGGCGGCGGGTTGGCGCCAAGCGGTCAGCGCGGGGTGCCGGGGCGGTGGGTCACGGTGCATCGCCGGGGTGGTGGAGGCGGATCGAGACCGGCAGTCCGGGGTGGAGGCGTGCGGCATCGGCTGGGGCGAGCTGGGCCTCGACGAGGAACACGAGCCGCTGGGACTGCTCGCGGCTGTAGATCACCGGCGGGGTGAACTCGGCCTGGTCGGAGATGCGGACCACGGGGGCGCGCACCGGGGTGTCGGAGCCGGGGAGGAGGATGTCGACCTGCTGGCCGAGCTGCAGGTCCGGGAGCACCGAGGGGGCCACGAAGAAGCGGGCGCGCAGGTCGCGGGTGCGGCGCAGCACGACGACCGGCCGGCCGGCGGGGACCCATTCGCCCGGTTCGAACAGGGTGTCGTGGACGATCGCCTGCTCCGGGCTGGTGCGGGCACCTTGCGCGTTGCGCCATGCGGCGAGGTCGCGGGCCGCGCGGGTGGCGCGCTGCTCGGCGTCAAGCGCGGCAATCTGGAGCGGGCGTTGCCCCTTGTGGGCGAGGTCGAGCTGGGCCTGCAGCGCGGCCAGGTTCTCGCGGCTTTGCTTGAACGCGGCCTCGCGTTCCTGGAGGGCCGACTGCGACACCGCGCCGGTGCGGACGAGCGCCGAGTAGCGCTCGAACTCGGCCTGCGCGAGCGTCAGCCGCGCCTGTTCGGCGGCGAGCAGCGCCTCGAGCCGGCGGATCGTTTCCTCGCGCTCCCCCAGCGCGGCGTCCTCGGCCCGCAGGCGTGCCGCCTCGCCCGCGGCATCGGCCCGCTCGCGCGCCAGCCCGAGTGGCGTCGAGTCGAGCTGGAACAAGGGGGCGCCGGCGGCCACCTGCTCGCCGCGGTGCACGGCCAGCTCCGCGAGGTAGCCCGGCTCGGAGGAGCCGATCTCCACCAGGTCGGCCTCGAGGTATCCCGGCAGCAGGGAGTCCGCGGCATCGCGGGGGCGGCAGGTCGCCAGCGCCAGCGGAAGCACCACCAGCAGGGCGCGGCAGAACGCAGGCCGGTCGGGATGGGCCATGGGTCGGGTGGATCGCGGGGAACGGCTGGTCCGCACCGGCCGTGGGGCGGGCCCGGGCGGATCCGCGAGCTTGGGAGCGACTCTACAGCGGCGGGTCGCCTTGCCAAGGCGGATCAGGCGGATCGGGCCGGGCGGAGCGGGCCGGGCCCCATCCGCCAGCCCCCTGCCATCCGGGCGCGTACGATGCTTGTCGCGGCCGCGACGGGAGTGGTTGGCGGGTTGGGGGGCGGGGCGATGGATCGTGGCCGCGTTGGTTCGCAACGCGGGTGGGGTGCGGCTTGCCTGCGGGGGTCGGCCACGAGCCGCCCCGCCGGCCGCCCCCCACCGGAAGTGTTCCGTCTTCGCCCTTCGGGCTACGACGGACAGGCACCACTTCCGCTACAGGAGGGCTGCGCGCCTTTGCGGCCGCGACGGGAGTGGTTGGCGGGTTGGGGGCGGGGGGGGACGTGGCGTCCGTGGGCCGAAGCCCACGGCTAACACGGGTTGGAACATGTTAGACCGGGGGCTGGCGGGCGGGGCCTGGCGAAGGGGATGATGAGCAGGAAGATGCTGCCGAGGGCGGCGTCGAGGAGGAAGATCTGGAGGTAGCTGAGGCCCCAGCCGCCCTTGGCGACCGGGGTGATGGCCACTCCCTCCCACCAGTAGGAGTAGACGGTGACGAGGTTGAGGAGGGCCATGCAGGCGGTGAACTGGGTGGCGGCGATGCGGGGGTCGACGAGGTCCATGTAGAAGGCGGTGCGGATGCCGTACATGAGGCCCTGGAAGACCGAGTAGGCCACGCCGGCGGCCCACCAGGCGGCGATCAGGCCGTCGTGGCGCGGCCAGGTGCCGTCGGCGGCGGCCTCGAGCGGATAGACCCAGCCCTCGGAGTGGAGGCGCCATGCCATCCAGAGGGTGGGGGCGAGGGTGGCGGCGGAGAATGCGGCCAGGGTGAGGCGGCGGCCGAAGCGGTCGGAGAGGAAGCCGCCGGCCATGCAGCAGACGGTGAACACGAGCGAGCAGACGATTCCGAGGTTGGCGATCTCGGGGTCGGACATGCCGAGGGTGGGGGTGAGGACGGTGGAGACCACGAGGCTCATTGCCATGCCGCCGAAGGGGAGGATGGCGAGGACCATGCCGAGGAACCCGCGGCGGGTGCCGAAGAAGGTCTTGAGGACGGCCACGGCGTAGCTGCCGATGTCGTGCACGGCATGGCGGAGCGGCGGTCCGGGGCGGGCGGCGGGGTGGGTGGTGGCGGCGTGCGGCGCGGCGCGGGGCTCGAACAGCAGCATCGCGACCATGGCGAGGATGCAGGCGAGGAGCAGGGGGACGAGCAGGGAGGCGGTGGAGAACCCGAGGTGGGCTTTGAGGTAGAGGACGCCGGAGCCGCCGAGGGCGGCGCCGGCCTGGGCGCCGCCGAACATCAGCCCGTTGGCGAGGCCGCGCTCGTGGGCGGCGAGGGTGCCGCAGGCGAGGGCGTCGATGGCCACGTCCTGGGTGGCGGCGAAGATGTTGTGGGCGAGGAGGATGGCGGAGAACAGGCCGAGGCCGGCGAAGGAGCGGGAGCCGTCGGGTTCGGGCACGGCGTGGGGGAAGGCGCACATGGCGGCCACCAGGGTGAGCAGCATGCCGAGCTGGGTGGCGATGATCCACTGCTTGCGGCGGCCGAAGCGGCGCAGGTGGAGGTTGTCGACGAACGGTCCCATCACCCATTTCCACGTCCATGGCAGCATGATCGTGGCGGCGAACGTGCCGATCGCCTCGCCGGTCATGCCCATGCGCTTGAACTCGAGGGCCACGGCGACGGCGGTGAACCCCTGCGGCAGGCCTTCGCTGACGTAGAGCGCGAAGAAGCCCAACAGGCGGCCCCAGCGGTGGGCGAGGAGGTTGGGGAGCCTGGGCAGTGGCATGCGGGGCCGGCGGTGGGGGCTCGGTGGGAGTTGAACGATCCGCGCAGGGTGCCGGCGGGGCCCCCGGGTGATGACGGCCGCCGGGTTGCGTCCCGGCGCCCGGCGACGTGAATCCGGCGGCAAATAGAAGCGCAACGCGGGCGCGCTGACAACTGCCAAGGCGGGCGGCGGGCCGGGGCGGCCGGCGTCATTCCCCGCGTTCGGCTTTGCTGGCGGCGGGCAGCAGCGCCAGCGCGGCCCGGGCGTTGTCGGCGACGGCGGGGTCGGGGTCGGCGAGCGCCTGCTCGAGGACCGGGCGGGCGCGCGGGTCGGCGAGCAGGCCGAGCGCCCATGCGGCGCAGCGGCGGGCGTAGGGGCTGGTGTCGGTGCGGGCCATCGCGGCGATCAGCTCGAAGGCCGAGCCGGCCTTCACCTGCCCGAGGCACAGGGCGGCCATGCCCCTTGTGAGGTCCTCGTCGTGGCCGAGCAGGGTGGTGAGCTTGAGGACCGCGGGGGCGAGCGCCTCCTGCCCCCAGCCGCCGTTCTGCAGCAGGTGGATGGCCGCGCGGCGTTTGTTCGGCGTCGGGTCGGCGAGGAGGCGTGTTAGTTCCGCGACCACCTGCGGCTCGTCGTGTCCCTTGAGCGACGCGATGGCGGCGGCGATGCGTGGGTCTCCCTCGGCGCAGGTTGAGACCTCGTCGACCGCCTGCCGCGCGGCGTCGGCGCCGGATGGCGCGAGCCGCCGGCGTTCCTGCTCGACCAGCTGTGCCTGGCGGGAGGCCAGTTCGTGCTGCGCCTGCGCGGCTTCGGCCCCCCGTTGGACGGGGGCGAGGAAGACGGCGCCGAGAACGAGGCCCGGCACGGCGATCATCGGCATCAGCGCCGCGGTGATCACGGCGACCTTGCCGGCGGGCGAACGCCAGCCGAGGATGCCGGTGACGAGGGCGGCCAGCCAGAGGACCGCGGCGATCCCGAGCGTGCCGATCACCGGCAGCGGCGACAGGTGCGCGCCATCCGGGATGTTGGCCCGCAGCAGGATCAGGCCGGGCGGCAGCGCGAGCGCCAGCAGCAGCAGGGCGAGCGCGGTGAGGCCGTAGCGCCGCACGGCGGGGCCGGGGGCGGGCCGCGGCGGCGCGGTGGCGGGCGCCGGGGGCGCCGGCGGGGCCGGCGGCGGGGTGGTGGTGATCGTCTCGACCATCGTCTTGAGGTCCCGGACCTGTTGGAAACGGAGTTCCGGGTCGACGGCGAGCGCGCGCAGCACGACCTCGTCGAGGCGCACGTCGACGTGCACCTTGCGCGACGGCGGGGTGATTGGCTCGTGGGGCAGCTCGCCGGTCAGCATCTCGTAGATCACCACGCCCAGCGAGTAGATGTCGGCACGGGTGTCGATTGGCGAGCGGGCCGCCTGTTCCGGGGCCATGTAGCCGGGGGTGCCGCCGACGATCGAGGCTTGGGGCGCGGGGGGCCCGGCGGCCGTCTCCGGGACCTGGGTGAGCGCCTCGGGCCGCCCGTTGCGCATCATGCGGGCGATCCCGAAGTCGGCGATCTTGACCCGTCCGGTGCTGTCCATCAGCAGGTTTTCCGGCTTGATGTCGCGGTGGACGATGCCGCGGTCGTGGGCGAACTGGAGGGCGTCGCAGAGCTGGGGGACGATGGCGAGTGCCTGTTGGGGGGAGAGGTGGCCGGCGTCGAGGGCCTGGCGGAGGTTGACGCCGTCGACGAACTCCATGAGCAGGAAGTAGAAGCCGGCGGCCTGGCCGAAGTCATGGATCGTGACGATGTTGGGGTGGTTGAGGGCGGCGAGGGCGCGGGCCTCGCGTTGGAAGCGTGCGGCGAACCATGCGTCGCCGGTGTGGGCGGGCGCGAGCAGCTTGAGGGCGACGGCGCGGTCGAGCTGGGGCTGGCGGGCCTTGAACACGGCGCCCATGCCGCCGTGGCCGATGAGCGACAGGATTTCGAGGTGGGGGAAGGCGGCGCGGACGGTTTCGAGGTCCGGCGCGGGGGTGGGCGGCAGGTCGCCGGTCGGCTGGATGGCGCGGGCCATCAGGCAGGCCGGGCAGAGGCCCTCGGTGGCTGACTGCGGCAGGGAGGCGCCGCAGGCTGGGCAGTGGCGGGAGTCATTCATTCCAACTCTCCATGACGGGTTGGGCGGGAGTGGTTGCGGGAAATCTTCAGCGGCCGCGCAGGGCGGCGAGCAGGGCGGTCATTTCGTCGGCGAGCGCGGTGGGGTCGGCGAGGGTTGAGCGGACCTCGTCCTTGACCAGTTGGCGGAAGCGCAGGCGCAGGCGGTGGATTTCGCCCTTGAGGGTGTTGGCCTCGATCCCGAGCGCGCGGGCGGCGTCGGCCTGCTCGCCGTGGCCGGCGTCGCCGGTCAGCCACGGCTTGAGGTGCTCGAAGCGGGCGGCGTGGCCGGCGGCCTCGCACTCGCGGCGCAGGGCCGCGAGCGCGTGGTTGACGACCGCCAGTGCCCAGTCGCGGTCGAACGCGGCGTCGGGCGGCAGGTCGTGGGCGTCGGGCACGTCGAGCGCCGGCCGGCCGGCGGTGGTGGCCTCGAGCGCGACGTGGGGGGCGTGGCCGCCGCGCTTGAGGCTGTGGGCGGCGGCGTGGCGGTTGGCGAGGAAGTGGCGCAGGGCGGCGAGCAGGTAGGAGCGGAAGCGGCCGTGTCCGGGGCGGGCGTGGGCGAGCGGGTCGCCCGCGAGCAGGGTGGCGAAGAACTCGTGGGCGAGGTCGCGGGGGTCGGGGGTGCCGCTGTGTTGGAGGAAGGCGACGACCGGCGCGTAGTAGGCGGCGCAGAGGTCGCTGAGGGCGTCGCGGGCGGCGGTCGAGGGGCCCTGGGCGGCGAGCACGCGGGTCCAGCGGGTGGTCAGGAACGCCGCGGCCGGCTGCGGGGGTGCGGGCGTGGCCGGTGCGGGCGCGGGGTCGGGCGGCCGCTTCATCGGGCTGGAAGCTAGCGCATGTGGCGGGGTTGGGCGAGGACCGTCGGGGGGGATTTTTGGCGCAAGGAAAGCGCGACCGGGGTTGCCGGTCGCGCTTGTCAGCACATTCCCCAGAAGATGTCCTGCCGTCGCCGCCGGTCGGTCGGCCCCGATCTCCCCCCAGACATCGGGCCCGGCATGTGGCCGGCGGCAGGCAGGTCGAACGCTCCACCGCGCTGGAGGCGCGGGTTCGCTTTCGTTGAAGGCAAGCATGGATGGAATTCTTGGGGATTGAAGCAATTGTGGGCCGGAAATGCGGCCCGATGGACGCAGGACCGGACATTGTGGCGGCCGGGCGGGGTGGCGGGGCGGTTCCAATCGGCGGGTGAAAATGGAATTGGCGGTGGCGGGCCGGGGGCGCTTGATTGGGACGCGCCATGTCGTTGATTGAACAACTCGGCGTCGCGCTCGGGCTGGCGACGCTCTCCGGGGTGAACCTCTACCTGGTGGTGCTGGTGGCCGGGGTGGCGATCCGTTGCGGCTGGGTGGACCTGGCGGCCGAGCACGCCCAGCTGGCCGCGCTCGGCAACCCGTGGATCATCGGCGTCGCGGGCGCGATGTTTCTGTTAGAGTTCTTCGCCGACAAGGTTCCGTGGCTCGACTCGCTGTGGGACGGGGTGCACACCTTCATCCGGCCGATTGGCGGCGCGGTGCTTGCGCTGGCGGCGCTGGGCACGCTGGACCCGGTGGTGGCGACGGTGGCCGGGCTGCTGGCCGGCACCGCGGCGCTGTCCACGCACGGGGTGAAGGCCGGGGTGCGCGCGCTGATCAACCTTTCTCCGGAGCCGGTGAGCAACGCGGTGGCCAGCGTCACCGAGGACGGGCTGGTGCTGGGCGGGCTCGGCGTCATTGCGTTGTCGCCGCTGATCGCGCTGGTGCTGTTCACGGTGGTGGTGGCGGTTGCGGTGGCGCTCAGCTGCCGGCTGTGGCGGCGCGTGTGCCGCCGCCGCAGGGTGCCGCGGCAGGGGTGTGAGCGAAGGTGTGAGCGAAGGTGTGAGCGAAGCTGACGACGAGGGGGACTGGAGATGAAGCAAGGCAGTTCGGACAGGTGTTGCGTGGAGTTCGACCCCGGGCCGTGGGACGAGAAGGAAGTCCGTTGGGAGGGCAAGCGCTTCGTCAAGGAGCGGGTGCGGAGCATCCTGCACGTGCCGCTGAACTTCGGCGCGGTGATGAGGCGCGGCGTCGGCAGGATCGAGGCGGCGGGCGCCAAGCCGGAGCCGATGATCGTGCTGGCGGACGAGAACTCGCCGTGGGGAGCCGACGTCTACATCGAGGTCACCAAGGACGTCCCGGGGGCCGAGATGGCGAGCATTTCGGGGACCTTCCTCGCGAAGGTGTTCGAGGGGCCCTATCGCAACATCGGGAAATGGGTCGCCGAGATGCAGGCGTTCGTGCAGCGCCGGGGGAAGACCGTGCAGGGGCTGTATTTCTACTACACGACGTGCCCCAGGTGCGCGAAGTTCGGCAAGAACCACGTGGTGCTGCTGGCGCGGACGTGAGGCGCGCCGGTGGCGGGAGTCAGCGCTTGGCGGCGCGGGTGCGCCGCGCGGGGATCGGCCAGCGCGGGTCGTCGGTGCGGGACCGGGCGATGAGGGCGGCGGCCTGCTTGACGACGCCGGGCCTGGCGGGCGGTCACCTGAGCGAGCGGATGCCCTCCCTGGCGTCGCGGATGGCGAGCAGGCGGGCCTTCATGGCGGCGGCGCGGTCGGGGTGTTTGGCGGCGATGTTGGAGGTTTCGCCGGGGTCCTCGCCGAGGTGATAGAGTTCGGGGCGGGCGGGGGTCCTGGGGCGGAGGATGAACTTCCACGGCCCCTGGCGCAGCGCGAGGGTGTTGGCCTCCTCGACCATGTCGGGCAGGCCGTCCGGGTCCTCGCCGAGCAGGGCGGGCAGGGTGTTGCGGCTGTCGATCGCCTGGCCGGCGGGCAGGTCCCGCCCGAGCAGGGCGGCGAACGAGGCGATGAAGTCGATCTGGCTGACGAGCGCGCGGGAGACGCCGGGTTTCACGCGGGCGGGCCAGCGGACGATGAACGGCACGCGGGTGCCGCCCTCGTAGACCTGGTACTTGCCGCCGCGCCACGGGCCGGAGGCGTCGTGGCCGCGGTCGGCCTCCCTGGTCGAGGTGGGGACGGTGGTGCCGTCCTGATAGCCGTCGTCATAGACCGGGCCGTTGTCGCTGGAGAAGATCACGAGGGTGTCGCGCGAGAGCCCCTGTTGTTCGAGCGCGGCGAGCAGTTCGCCGACCGTCCAGTCGAACTGGACCATCGCGTCGCCGCGGAACGAGAGGGTGCTCTTGCCCCTGAAGCGCGGGTGGGGTGCGCGCGGGACGTGGATGTCCTGGGCGGCGTAGTAGAGGAAGAACGGCTTCGACTTGTCGCGCCCGGCGAGCCACGCCTTGGCGCGGGCGACGAACTCGTCGGCCATCGTCTCGTCGTTCCACAGCGCGGCCTTGCCGCCCCATTGGAAGCCGATGCGGCCGATGCCGTTGATCACCGAGTTGTCGTGGCCGTGGGTGCTGCGGTAGTAGGTCATCGCCGCCGGGTTGGCGCGGCCGTCCGGATAGACGGTGGCGGTGACGCCGGCGGGCAGTTCGCCGACGTGGAGCGGGTCGGCGGGGTCGAGGTTGTGGACGCGGTGGCCGTCCAGATAGACGCACGGGACGCGGTCGTTGGTCGAAGGCAGCAGGAAGCAGTGGTCGAAGCCCAGTTCGAGCGGGCCGGGCCTGACCGCGCCGTTCCAGTCGACCGGTTGGCCCTCGGCGCCGAGGCCGAGGTGCCACTTGCCGACGACCGCGGTCTGGTAGCCGGCCTGGCGGAACAGCGCGGGCAGGGTGAGGGCGCCGGTGGGGATGGTGAGGCGGGCGTTGGGCGGCAGCACGCGGATGCCGTGGCGGAAGCCGTGCACCCCGGTGAGCAGCGAGAAGCGCGACGGGGTGCAGGTGGCGGCGCTGCAGTGGCCGTCGGTGAAGCGCAGCCCCTCGGCGGCGAGGCGGTCGATGTTGGGGGTCGGGATCCCGGCCGCGCCCTGGACGGCGACGTCGCCCCAGCCGACGTCGTCGCCGTAGATCAACAGCACGTTGGGCGGGGCGGCGGCGCACACGGCGGCGGAGAGCAGCAGCGCGGGGACGATGGGCGGGCGGGGCATGGGGCTGGGGATTGGGGGTTTGTCATTGGCAGCTCGAAGTGGCGCAGCCGGGCTAACCGATCAGGTCGCCGATCGAGCCGAAGCCCGGGGTGAACAGGCGTTGGAACATGCGGCCGGCGTAGCCGTCGGTCATGCCGGCGAGGAAGTCGCAGACGAGGCGGGCGCGGGCGGCCTCGGTGGCGGCGGCCTCGATCTCGGCGGCGGTGTCGTGGGGGAGGAGCGCGAACAGCTGGCCGTCGATGGCGCCGCCGCGGACGTAGCGCTGGCTGAGGATGGCCCACAGTTGGTGGAGCATGTGGCTGCCCTTGTGTTCGAGCTGCTTGACCTGCGGGGAGACGAACACGACCTCGAAGGCGAGGCGCTTGAACAGGCGGCACTCGGCGGCGACGGCGGGGTCGACCTCGAGGCGGAAGCGGTGGCGGTTGGTGGCGGCGGCGAGCAGGCCGGGGTGATCGGCGAGGCGGGTGGCGCGGATCCAGGCGCCGATGCGGCGGCCGGCGAAGGGGTCGATCCGGCGCCGCCGGATGGCGTCCAACAGGTCACCGAGCGGGGTGGCGGAGCCGTGGGGGAGGTCGTTGGCCTCGGCCCAGGTGGTGACGCGGTCGGCGGTCAGGAACCCGGCGCGCACGCCGTCGGCGAGGTCGTTGAGCGAGTAGGCGGTGTCGTCGGCCCAGTCCATGACCTGGCATTCGATCGAGCGGCAGGCGTCGCGGGCGGGGCCTGGGGGGAGGTGGGGTGGGAACGGGTGGCCGCCGAGGGTCCAGTCGAGCAGTGGGCGTTGTTCGTCGTAGAGGAAGTGGTGTTCGGGCGGGTGGGCGGGGTGGTCGGGCAGGTCGGCGCGCAGCGACTTGTACTTGAGCACGGCGTCGGCGAAGGCGCGGGTGGGGTTCATGCCGGAGCGGCGTGCGGAGAAGATGCGTTCGGCGAGGATGCGGAGGGTTTGGGCGTTGCCCTCGAAGCCGCCGTGTTCGCGCAGCATGAAGTTGAGCGTGCGTTCGCCGGCGTGGCCGAACGGCGGGTGGCCGAGGTCGTGGGCGAGGCAGGCGGCCTCGACCAGCTCGGGGTCGATGAACGAGTCGGGCTGGAGCGGGCCGTCGGGGCGGGTGGCGAGCCAGTGGCAGATTGAGCGGCCGATCTGGGCGACCTCGAGCGAGTGGGTGAGGCGGGTGCGGTAGAAGTCGTATTCGCCGCTCCAGAACACCTGGGTCTTGCTTTGGAGGCGGCGGAAGGCGGGGGTGTGGATCACGCGGTCGCGGTCGACCTGGAAGGGGGAGCGGAAATCGTCGGCGGCGGTGGTGCCGGACAGCCGCTCGGTGTCGAATCCGGAGTAGAAGCGGTTGCGCACGGGAGGGGGCGGTGGTTGGGGCTCAGCGTCCCTCGAGGCCGGAGAGGTAGGCGTGGATGAGCTTGGGCAGGTCGTTGCTGTAGCCGCCCTCGAGGAGGCTGAAGACCGGCAGGGCGGCGTCGTGGAGGAGGCGGCCGATCCAGTGGAAGTCCTCGGCCTCGAGGGTCTGTTGGGCGAGGGGGTCGCGGGCGTAGGCGTCGAAGCCGGCGGAGACGGCGACCACGGTGGGTTTGAAGGCGAGCATCTGCTCGAAGGCGCGGTGGAGGGTGTTGCGGTATTCGTAGCGCATGGTGAACGGCGCGACGGGGAAGTTGAAGCAGTTGTGGCCGACGTTGCGGGTGCCGGTTCCGGGGTAGCAGGGCGACTGGTGGATCGAGAAGTAGGCGACGTGGTTGTGGTCGACGAGGATGGCCTCGGTGCCGTTGCCGTGGTGGACGTCGAAGTCGAACACGGCGACGCGCGGCTCGCCGGCGGCGAGGGCTTCGAGCACGGCGACGGCGACGTTGTTGAGGTAGCAGAAGCCCATTGCGTGGTTGGGGGTGGCGTGGTGGCCCGGGGGGCGCATCAGGGAGAAGGAGCGTGCGCCGGCGCGGGCGTGGCGGAGGGCCTCGAGGGCGGCGCCGGCCGAGGTGCGGGCGTAGGTTTCGATCTGCTCGACCCATGGGGTGTCGAGGTCGAAGTCGGCCCGGCAGGCGAGGCGGTCGAGGTGCTCGCGGGAGTGGGCGCGCAGCAGCTGGGAGTCGTCGCACGGGCCCGGGGCGAGCCACTCGAGGTGCAGGTCGTCGCGGGCCTTGAGGAAGGCGACCGACTGGCGGACGCGGGCGGGGCGTTCGGGGTGGCCGGGCACGCGGTAGCCGGTGCAGAGGTCGTCGGTGATGATCTTCATCCGGGCCTGGCTGGGGGTGGGGGCGGGCGGGAGGGCGGTTAGGCCGGGCGGTGTGGTGTGGTGGTGTGGCCGGGTCAGGCGTCGTCGTCGTCGACGGTCTCGTCGCGCTGATAGATCGGGAGCTGGCGCCACGGGACGGTGAAGGCGAGGACCATCATCGCGGTGCCGTAGACCGGGCCGGCCTCGTTGCTGTCCCAGCGGCCGTCGTCGTGTTGTTTGGGCAGGTAGGTGGCGTACATCCAGGCGGCGTATTCGCGCCAGTGGCGGCCGCCGATCTGGAACATGGCCTGGGCGTTGTAGTAGTTGCCGTAGACCTCGAACTGGTTGCCGGGCAGGTCGCGGAAGTGTTTGAGCACCCAGTCGGCGCCGCGGCGGCTGGGTTCGCTGCCGTGTTGGCCGCAGAGTTCGAGGCACAGGACGCCCATGCCGGTGAGCGAGATGGCGTGGTCCTCGCGGTTGGAGTAGCCGAAGCAGCCGGACTGGTGCTGGTGGCGGTGGAGGTAGGCGACGGCGGCGTTGATGGCGCGTTCGGGGATGGGGGCGCCGTTGAGCTTGGCGGAGCGCAGGGCCATGAGGGCCCAGCCCGAGCAGGAGGTGTCGCTGTCGCGGGAGGCGGGGTGGTAGCGCCAGCCGCCGCGGTCGCGCTCGTCCTTGGGGACCTCCTGGGCGCGGAGGATGAGGGCGAGGGCCATGGGCAGGGCGCGGGCGATGCGTTGCTGGCGCTCGGGGTCGACCATGCCGCTGCATTCCGAGAGGAAGAGGGTGGCGATGTTGTGGGCGTACATCGGGCCGGAGCCGGCGTTGCCCTTTTCGAACAGGCCGGTGTCGCGCTGGTTGGCGAGGACGAAGTCGATCGCGCGGTTGAGCGGCTGGGCGTGGGGGCCGCCGGTGGGCAGGTGGCCCTTGGACAGGAAGGCCATGCCGGCGAGGGCGGGGATGCCGGTCGAGTCGCCGTAGTTGTGGGGGAACGAGCCGTCGGGGTTTTGGATCCGCGCGAGGCAGGCGAGGGCGCGCTCGATCGCGGGGTCGACGCGGTCGCGCCACTCGGCGAACACCGGGTCGAGGGCCGGGGCGGCGGGGGCGGGGGGGGCCAGCGTGGCCGGCAGCAGGGCGGCGAGGGGGAGGAGGCGGCCTAACAGTCTGTTGGTGCGGGTGGCAGGCGGGTGGGGGTCACTCATGGTTTCCCTCCTTGGCCATCTGTTCGAAGTATTGGCGGACGAGGGTGCGGTATTCCTCGGGGAGCTGGATGGCGGCGGCGCTGCCGGATTCGGCGCTGAGGGAGGACTTGATGCGGGCCCAGTCGTCGGCGCCGAGGCCGAGTTTGGCGAGGGCGGGCGGGACGCCGGGGTCGGGGGTCGGGGAGCGCGGGCCCTCGTGCGGGTCGGTGCCGGGCTGGGCGGCGGGGGCCGGCGGCTGGCCCGGGGCGGAGGGGCCGCGGCCCTGCATCGCGTGGAGGGCGTCGCGGGCGGCCTGGGCGAGGGCGTCGGCGGCGGCCTGGGCGTGGGCGGCGGCCTGCGGGCGGGACGGGGCGTCGCCGGCGCGGGCGGCCTCGCGGAATGCCTCGGCGAGCGCCTGGGGTGTGGCGGGTGCGCGGTTCGGGTCGGCTGGCTGGGCGCCGGCCTCGGTGGCCTGGCCGGCGAACTCGGCGGCGGCGCGGTCGAGCGCCCCGGCGGCGCGCTGCAGGTCGGCGGCGGCGGCATCGTGGCGGGGCGCGGCCTGTTGGAGGTCGCCGGTGGCGGCGGACGCGGCCGCCTCGCCGGCCTGGCGGGCGCCGGACTCGCTGGCTTGGGCGGCTTCCTGCATCAGGCCGGTCCGGCCGTTGACCTGCGGTTGGGCGGCGACGTCGCGGGCGAGGTCGCCGGCCTCCCCGGCGGCAAGCGTGCCCAGCGCCGCGTGGGCCTCGGCGTCGGCTTGGCGCGCGAAGTCCTCGATCGCCTCGGCAAGCTGTTGCTGGCGGGCGGCAATGTCCGCCAGTTGCCCGGCCTTGGCCGCCTGCCGGGCGGCGGCAGAGGGGGCGGATGGGGAGGCGGGGGAGGATGGGGAGGATGGGGAGGATGGGGAGGATGGGGAGGATGGGGAGGATGGGGAGGATGGGGGGGATGAGTCAGACGGGTCGGACGGGTCGGACGGGTCAGACGGGTCGGACGGGGGCGGCTGGGCGCCGGCGGCTTGTTGGGCCTCCGCGGCGGCCTGCTGGTTTTCTGCGGTGCCTTGCTGGTTTTCCGCGGCGGCTTGTTGTTGGGCCTCGGCGGCTTGCTGTTGGGCCTCGGCGGCGGTTTGGGCGAGGGTTTCGGCGGCGGTGGCGGCCTGGGTGGCGGCGGGCTTGGGTTGGTCCTGTTGGAGGGCGGTGGCGGCCTGGGTGGCGGCGGTGGCGGCCTCGGGCAGGGTGTTGGCGGCGGGGTCGTGGTGGAGGCGGGCGTCGGCGAGTTGGGCGTTGGTTTCGGCGGCGAGGGCGGCCTGTTCGCGGGCGAGGGCCTGGCGCAGGGCGTCGCGGGGTGAGGGTGGGGTGTTGGCCTGGGGGGTGGCTTGTTGGGCGGAGGGCTGGTTCGGTGGCTCGGCGGTATCGGGCTGAGGGGTGGCGGCGGAGGCCAGTTGGTTTTGGGCGTTGGCCTGTTCGGTGGCGCGGCGGGCGAGCGAGCGAGCTTCTTCGGCTTGGTTGGCGAGGGCGGCGGCGCGGGCGTCGGGGCGTTGTTGGGACTCCTGGCGGAGTGCCTCGGCGAGCTGGTCCTGGCGTTGTTGCCACGCCGGTTCCGGGGCGGCTGGGGGGGTGGTGGTGGGGGTGGTGGCGGCGGCGGTGTTGGCCTGGCGGGCGAGCTCGCGTTGTTGCTGTTGGAGGTCGCGCAGGCGGGCGAGGTCGTGGACGCGGGCCTCCTCGCGGGCGAGCTGGTCGCGGAGCTGCTCGAGCTGGTGCTCGGCGTCGCGGGCGGCCTGTTGAGCGGACTGGAGTTGTTGGTCGCGGGTTTCGGGGGTGTCGGCGAGCGGGATCTGCTCGGCGTGTTCGAGCGCCTCGGCCACCTGTTCGGCGCCTTGTTCCACCGCGTCGGCGAGTGCGGCGTGGACGCCCTCCTCCATCCGTTCGGCGAGGTCGGTTAGGGTGGTGCGGGCCTCGGCGAGTTGTTCGCGCGCCTTGGCCAGTTCGGCGCGGACGGGTTCGGGGACCTCCTCGCGGCGCAGCTGGTCGCGTTGCTGCTCGAGCCGCTGGCGCCCCTGCTCGACGTCGCGGCGCGCCTGCTCGAGTGCCTGGCGGGCGTCGGAGTGCTGGGCGAGCAGTTCCTGGCGGGCGAGCGGCTCGGCGTTGCGGTCGAGGTGGATCGTCTTCCAGCCGCTGGCGCCGGTGCCGGGGCCGCCGAGGGTGGCGGGCCGGCCGTCTTCGGCGTGCACGCGCAGGCGGAACGTCGTTGCCTGCGGCCAGCGGTCGCACAGGGTGCCGACCGGCAGTTCGCCCTCGCCGCGCCACAGGGGCGGGTCGTCCTTGCCGTGGCGGGGCGGCAGGTCGAGCGGCAGGCGGCCTTGGCCGGCCGCCTCGGCCTCGACCTCGATGGCGGTGGCGGCCAGGCCGACGTCGTCGCCGACCTCGTAGGCGAACGCGAGCACGTCATCGGGCCGCAGCCGGATCTCGTCCTGGGTGGGGGCCAGCCAGCGGACGGCCGGCGGCTCGTCGGCGGCGGTCTGCACGGTGAACGCGAGTGCCTCGAAGTCGCGACCCAGCGGGTGGTGGAGGAGGACGCGGGCGTCGGCGGTGCCGGGGTGGTCGAGCGGCCAGGCGATGGCCAGCGTGCCGCCGTCGGCGCCGCGCTCGAGCTGCGGCTGGCCGGCGGGCTCGCCGGCGACCTCGAGGCGGGCGGAGGCGACGCTGGTGTTGAGCGAGGCGCGCAGCTCGGCGCGGGTGCCGGCGAGGGCGCGCAGCGTGGCGGCGGCGCCGTCGAGGCCGACCTCGCGGGGCGCCCAGCCGGTGTAGGCGGGGAACTCGAGGCGGGCGCGGGGGTCGAGCAGGCGGGGGACGGGGCGGACGGTCACGCGGTGGCGGTCGCCGGTGGCGCGGCCGGCGCGCACCTGATAGAAGAAGCTGCGGTCGGCGCGGCCGAGGCGGAACACGTGGGCGTCGCCCTCGGCGGCCATCGGTTCGGCCAGTGCGGTGCCCTGGTCGGGCATGACGAGGACCTCCATCGGGGCGGCGGGCAGGTTGCCATGGACGCGGGCGCGGATTTCGACCGGGTCGCCGGCGATCACCTCGAGGTCGCCGGGGGTCACTTCGATCCGGCCGCCGGCGGTGCCGAGCGATGAGGTGGGGACGAGCGCCCGCACCACATGGCGCGCGGTGAGCCCCGGCCACGCGGCGAACAGGGCGGCCCAGACGAGTGCCAGCAGCGCGGCGAGGCGCAGCCAGCGGCGCGCGGCGGTGCCGGCGACCTCGGCCCGCGGGTCGATCGCGTCGAGGTCGCTGGCGGCGGCGAGCGCCAGGCCGTCCAACAGCTCGGGCGAGGCGCCGGAGCTGCCGTGGCCGTCGGCCAGCTCGAGCACGGTGCTGGCGCGCTCGTCGAGGTGTGGGTGGCGGGTTTCGAGCCAGCGGGCGAGGCGGACGGGGTCGAGGCGGCGGGTGAGCGGGCTGACGAGCCAGCGCCACGCCGCGGCGACGCCGCAGGCGAGCCACGCCGCGGGCAGCACCCAGCGGGCGGCCGGCGGCGGGGTCGACCAGCGGTCGATGGCGGCGAGCGCGAGCAGGCCGGCGAGCAGCACGACGGCGGTGCGGCTGGCGCCGCGGAGCCACTGGATCCTGCGGATGCGGTGGCGGAGCCGGACGAGGGCCGGCTCGAGGCGGGCGCGGTGGGTGGCGGGTCCGTTCACGGCGGGTGGTTGGTGGGTGGGGCGCCGGGCGGCGGCTGGGCCGGGTGGGTTGTGGGAGCTGCGGCGGCCGGTCACGGCAGCCCGGAGTTTCTGCGCGTCAGCCATTCTGTGGTCAGAACGGCGGCCAACAAAGCGAAAACCCACGGGTTGTCCCACAGCGGGGTTTCGCGGACCTGCTCGCGGCGCAGGTCCTGGCCGAGGAACAGTGGCACCAGCTCGGCCACCTCGGCGGGGCCCACGACCTTGCCGCCGGAGGCCTTGGCGATCTCGTCGAGCAGCGGCCGGTTGAGCGTGGTGTCGGCCAGCTCGACCGGGCCGCGGGAGGCGACGACCCGGAACCGTGCGGCGGGCAGATCGCCGCCGCCGTCCAACAGCGCGGCGGCGCTGGCGCCGACGAGGCGCACCTGGTAGCTGCCGGGCCGGGTGAACGGGCCTGCGATGCCCTCGTGGAGGCCGGCCGAGTCCGGCAGCGGCGGGAGCGGCACGGTGCCGACCACGGCGTCGTTGCGGCGGATCTCGGCGTGCAGGTCGCCGGTGGCCACCGGGGTCATGTCGGCGCCGCGCAGGCGGGCGGTGATCACCACCTTGTCGTCGGCGGTGTAGTCCAACAGGTCGGTGCCGAGGGCGACGCGCTCGGTGCCGGCGCGCAGCAGCGGGCCGGCGCCCCAGCGCACGAGGTTGCGCCAGAACCGGTGGTGGTGGAAGTCTCCGGCGCCCTCGCGCAGCCGCCACGTCCGGTCGGTCAGCAGCAGGGCGGTCTTGCCGCGGCCGGCCTGGCGGGTGACGAGCAGCGCGCGCTCGGCCTCGCGCTGGCGGCGGCGGGTCAGCGCGTCGAGCGCCGCGCCGAGGTCCTCGCCGGCCGGCGGGGGGGCGTCGGCGCCGCCGTCCGCGGCCACCAGCAGGACCTCGGCGCCCTCGGCCAGCCCGGCCACCGGGTGGCGCCAGTCGAGCGGCGGGAAGCCCGCCCACTCGTCGTCGGCGACCGGGCGGGTGGCGGGGTGGCGGCGGCCGGCGGCGGTGGGCGCCCAGGCGAACGGCTGGCTACTATGTTCATAGTAGTTGCGCGGGCCCCACCCGGGGTCGACGGGGACCAGCCTGCGTGCGGCGGGGGAGCGCAGTGCGTGGGGCATGAAGCGGGGGCCGGCGATGAGGACGAGCAGGGCGCCGCGTTGGTGGACGCAGCGGGAGATGGTGTCCCACTCGCCCGGGGTGAGGGTTTCCGGGGGGATGTCACCGAGGATGAGGACGTCGAACTTGCGCCACTCCTGTTCATCGGCGGGCAGGCGGGTGGCCTCGGCCTGGCCGAAGGGGCGTGCGGCGGAGGCGTGGACATCCGGGATGCGGGAGCCGGTGACGCCTTCCGGGGCGGTGAGCAGCCACTGGAGCTGGACCGACTTGTCGCGGCCGTAGAACAGGTTGCGGAGGTAGCGGAACTCCCAGCGCGGGGAGGAGTCGACGAGCAGGACGTGGGTGCGGGCCTCGGTGATCGAGGTTTCGAATGCCCACGCGTTGTTGTCGGCGAAGCGTTCGTTGGCGAGCTGGTCGATCTCGATGCGGAAGCCGCTGATGCCGCCGCTTTCGGGCTTGTGGAGGAAGCGGAGTTCCTCGCGGTGGTGGTCCTGGGGGATGGCGAGGATGCGCTGGTCGAGGGTGTCGGCGCCGCGGACGAGTCGGACGACCGCCTGTTCGCCCTTGCAGTGGTCGAACTTGAGCTCGGCGTCGATGCGCATCCGGTCGCCGAGGTGGACCGCCTCCGGGGAGCGGACGTTGACGACGGCGGCATCACGGGGCGGGTCGGGGCTGCCGACGGCGAGCACGCCGACCGGGGCGTCGAGGATGCCGAAGCGGCGGGCGGCGTCGTCGACGCGGGACGGGCGGTTGTGGCGGCCGTCGGTGACGAGCAGGGCGCCGGCGAGCTGTTCGGGTGGCACTTGGTCGAGGGCGGTCTCGAGGGCGGCGGCGAGGTCGGTGGCCTGGTCCCAGCCGGCGCTGCGCGACTCGCCGGAGGGTGCGGCGCTGCGGGCGACGCCGAGGCGGCGCACGCGCAGCTGCCGGGCGAGCTGTTCCTCGATGCCGGCGGCGGCGAGCGCCTGGCGGGCGATGTCGAGGCGGCTGGCGGGGGCGCCGTCGTCGACCAGCTGCATTGACGCCGACTCGTCGACGAGCACGACGAGCTCGCGTTCGATCGCGCGGGTGACGGTGCGGACGAGGGTGGGTTCCAACAGGATCCAGGCGACCAGTGCGAGGGCGGCGAGGCGGAGGAGGACGAGCCGGCGGGCGCGGCGCGGGCCGGCGACGCGGGCCTCGTAGCGATAGAGGGCGGCGAGGCAGGCGCCGGTGGCGGCCAGTGCGGCGGCGACAGCGGGCAGCGGCCAGTCGGGGGCGATGCGGACCACGCGCGCGATGCATGTTAGAGCGCCCCACGCGAGCAGGAACGCGGCGGCGAGCCGGGCGGCGGGCAGGGCGCGTTTCATCGTGGGGGATCCGGGGTGAGTCCAGGCTGCCGGTTGCGTGACGGCAGCTCCGGAAGTGAAGCGGGGCGGGCGGCGGGACGCCACCCGGGCGGCCGACGGCGGGACGCCGTCGCCACGATGCCGGGGTTCACCGCGGCACCCCCTTTCCTGAGAGGACGGGGGTGGCGGCGTCGCCGAAGTGGATCGGTTCGGCCTCGGCGGCGCGGCGGGAGCGTGAGACCCAGCGGGCGAGGGCGGTTTCGAGGACCAGCAGGGCGAGGGCGGCGAGGGCGACGGTGCGGGTGATCTCGCGGCCGAAGCCGCGGCCGGTCAGGACCGCGAGCACCTCGTCGGGGGTGGCGGGCTCGAGGGTGTCGAGGCGGGCGCGGAGGTGGGCGAGGTCGGCGGGCTGGAGCGGGTCGAGGCGGCTTTCGCGGATGTCGCGCTCGACGACGACCGGCAGGCGGGCGGCGGTGGCCGGCAGCGGCAGGGCGTCGCGGGCGGCGTCGGTGAGGTCGACATGGTAGAGTCCGGGCACGGCGTCGCCGTCGATGCGCAGTTCGCGGCCGCGGCGGCCGAACGAGAGGTGGGCGTGGCGGGTGGCGCCGAGCGGGTCGGTGGCGCTGAGCGGCTGGCGGTCTTCCTGTTCGGGGGGCAGCCATGCGGAGGCGGGGATGACGGCGCGCGGGCTGCCGGGCGGGGTCCAGAGCAGGCGGACGAACGCCTCGCCGTTGTCCTCCTCGAACAGGATCTCGACCGGCAGCGGGCGGCCGGCGGCGAGGGTGACCTTGGCGGGGCGCGGCTCGTGCATGGAGGTGGCGAGGACGCTGCGGCCGTCGATGCGCAGCTCGACGCGGTCGTCGACCTCGGCCTCCAACAGGTATTCGCCGTCGAGCGGGGGGACGAGGCGTCCGGACCAGCGGACGGCGAACTGGTCGGGGCGGAGGCGGCGGTCGGGCGAGCCGTCGGCCCAGTGCCAGTCGACGGCGGGGTCGAGGCGCTCGAGCACCGGGGAGCGGCGGTTGTCGTCGCGGCGCGAGTATTGGGCGGCGAGGCCGCCGCCGTGGCGGCCGAGGGAGACGGATGGGGACCATGAGGCGGCGACGTTGAGGAGCGGGCCGCCGCCGGCGGTCCAGGCGGTCAGTTCGTGGACGAGGGGGACGAATGCGGTGCGGGCGGGCAGGTTGCCGCTGCGGCCGTCGAGCGGGCAGGTGACGAGCAGGCAGCGGCCGGAGCCGTAGGTGCGGCCGGCGAGCAGCGGGTCGCCGTTGGAGAGGGCGGCGCCGACGACGCCGCGGTCCGGGTGTTCGGAGGTGCGGCGCCAGGCGTGGACGAGGGCCTGATGGAGGTCGGAGGCGGACTGGTCGCCGAACAGCGCGAGCGACTCGTGCTGGAAGGTGGCGGGGGCGGGGGAGACGCCGTCCGGGGAGGTGGTGGCGGGGCCGAGTTCGAGCGGGAGCAGGGGGCCGGCGGGGCCGGACCAGGCGTTGAAGAAGCCGGCGTCGCAGCGCGGGCCGGCGACCACCAGCAGTCCGCCGCCGCGGGCGACGCGAGCGGCGATGCGCTCGGCCAGCGCGGCGGGCAGGCGTGGCACGTCGGCGAGGACGATCACCTCGGCGGCGTCGACGTGTTCCTCGCCGAGGTCGGCGGCGGCCACCACCCGCGGATCCATCAGAAACCCTTCGGCGGCGTCGCCGCGGAGCAGCTCAGCGGCCGGTGCGAGCGCCAGTGCGGCGTGGCCGGCGGCGCGCTCGAGGAAGCGGCCGGACGGGTTGCCGTCGACGAACAGCACCGGCAGCCGCTCGCGGACGACGACCACGCGGTCGGCGCGGTCGTCTTCCGCCAGTTCGTCGCGCACCTCGAGGCGGGCGGTGGCGACGCGCGGTCCGGCGGCGGCGAAGCGGTGGCGGAACTCGACCTCCTCGACCTGGCCGGGTTCCAACAGCCCGAGCGGCGCGCGACCGGCGGCGGCGCCGTCGACCTCGAGGGTCACTGCTCCCGGGGCGACGGCCACCGTGCCGGTGTTCTCGACCGTCACCCGGACCAGCGCCGGGCGGTCGGTGCCGATCAGTGAGCGGGGGGTCGAGATGGCGGCGATGCCGGCGTTCTTGAGCGCCGCCGGGGCCGGCAGCCGGCGCAGCAGCAGCCGCGGCTTCTGCGGCAGGCTGGCCCACGCCTCCTCGAGCGGGCGCCACGCCCCGGCGTCGTCGAAGCGCCAGCCGTGGCGCTGGCCGTCGGTCAGGACGATCAGCTGCTTGGCGGCGTGCAGCCCCTCGGCGAGTGCGACGGTGGCCACGCCGAGCGCCTCGTGGGCGCGGAACGGCCCGCCGACCGGCCGCAGGTCGTTGAGCTGGGCGAGCACGTCGGCGCGGTGGGCGAGCGGCGTCTGTGAGAGCGCGCGCGGGGCGGGGCCGCCGAGGACGACGACGAACGAGGTGCCGCGCGGCGCCTCGCCGACGATCCGGCGCGCCTCGTCGAGCGCCTGTTGGAACAGGGTGGCGCCCCCCGGGGTGGCGCGGCCCATCGATGACGAGGCGTCGATCACCAGCGCCACGTCGCGCCGGCCGCTGGTTTCAAAGCGCCGGAGGTGGCCTGCCTGCTCGACGGCGACCAGCGCCGCGGCGGCGAGCAGCAGGACGACGGCGAGCGCGCGCACGACGCCGCGGGTGACGCGGCGGCCGGCGACGAACGAGCCGCCGAAGGCGACCACGGCGAGCAGCAGCAGTGGCAGGACGAAGGCCCACGGGACCTTGGAATTTGGGGGCACGAACGGGCGGGCGACCGCCAGCGCGGCGAGCGCCAGCAGCAGGCAGCGGGCGGCCATCAGCAGCAGGTCCTCCCACTCGATCCGCCGGCGCCGCTCCGACAAGGTGTCAAGCAGGAAGCGCATCGCGCCCCAGTCGACCGGGCGCGCGGCGTGGCGGCGCACCAGGTGGATGATCACCGGGATCGACACGCCGGCGAGCGCGGCCAGCAGCCATGGGTGGAGGAAGAGCACGGGGGAATTGCGGGATGGGTCGAGTGACGAGTGACGAGTGACGAGTGCCTGCCCTTCGTAGCCCGCAGGGCGAAGAAGGGGCGAGTGGCGGGTGACGGGTGGCGAGTGACGAGTGACGAGTGGCGAGTGACGAGTGCCTGCCCTTCGTAGCCCGCGGGGCGAAGAAGGGGCGAGTGGCGAGTGACGAGTGGCGAGTGGCGAGTGACGAGTGCCTGCCCTTCGTAGCCCGCAGGGCGAAGAAGGGGCGAGTGGCGAGTGACGAGTGCCTGCCCTTCGTAGCCCGCAGGGCGAAGAAGGGGCGAGTGGCGAGTGACGAGTGACGAGTGGCGAGTGGCGAGTGGCGGGGTGCTCGCCCCGGCAGGGGCGATGGTTCGTAGCCACGGGGTTTACCCCGTGGATCCGGGATCGGCAGAATCATCAAGCTCCGGAGGAGCGAAGGTGGGCCGTAGTTGTTCCAACAGCCTACCTGCGCCCCTGCCGGGGCTTGGTTCATTGAGGGCGCCAAACCACGGGTTAGACCCCGTGGCCACGGACCGGGGCTGCTTCGGAGCCGGAGAGCGCTTTCTGGACTTGGGCATTTCAGTCAGTGGCCGCGTTTGGCGTGCATGCGGCGGCCGAGGTAGGCGAGGAGGGTTTGGCGCAGGGGCAGGCGGGTGTTGGCCTGGACGTAGTCGGCGCGCAGCCTGCCGCAGGCGGCCTCGAGGGTGTGGAGGAACTCGCGGACCCGGGCGAGGTAGGCGGCGCGCACGGTGGCGGGGTCGATGCGCAGCAGGGGCGCGGTTTTCTCGAGGTCGCGGAACTGCTGGTAGCCGCGGAACGGGAACGACAGCTCCTCCTCGGCGAGGACGTGGAAGATGACCAGCTCATGCTGGCGGAAGTCGAAGTGGTGGAGCGCCTCGACGATGCGGTCCGGCTGGTCGAACAGGTCGCTGATGAGGACCACCAGTCCGCGCTTGGGGATGCGTTCGGCGACGTCGTGGAGGACGGCGGCGGCGTCGGTGTCGGCGCCGGGTTTGGCGGCGTGGAGGACGTCGAGGATGCGGCGGACCTGGCTCGGGCGGCTGGCGGCGCGGCGGAATGCGAGCACCCGGCGGTCGAAGGTGACCACGCCGGCGGCGTCGCCCTGCTTGACGAACAGGTAGGCGAGGGCGGCGGCGAGGTGGATTGCGTAGTCGAGCTTGGACAGCGGGGTGCCGTTGAGGGCGGAGGCCTGGTCGCCGCGGTAGGCCATCGAGCCGCTGACGTCGACCGCCAGCGTGGCGCGGAGGTTGGTCTCCTCGATGTACTGGCGGACGACGTGGCGGTCGCTGCGCGCGATGACCCGCCAGTCGAGCGTGCGCGGCTCGTCACCGGGGGCATAGGGGCGGTGCTCGGCGAACTCGATCGACACCCCCTTGTCCGGGCTGGTGTGGCGCCCGGTCAGGGTGCCCTGCATCCGCCGCCGCGCCTGCCATTCGAGGCGGCGCAGGATGCCCATCGTGTCCTCGGGCAGGAGGCGCATGCAGGCGGGCAGCGAGGCGGGGGACATCGGTGGCGGGCGGCTGGCCGTTCACACTGCGATTTCCTCGCGTGGGGCGAGTTGTTTGAGGAGGCGGCGGATGATTTCGTCGGAGTCGATGCCGGCGGCCTCGGCGTTGAAGGTGGTGAGGACGCGGTGGCGGAGGACGGGCAGGGCGACGGCGGCGACGTCGGCGGTGGTGGCGTGGAAGCGGCCGCGGAGGACGGCGTGGGCCTTGGCGGCGGCGATCAGGCCGATGCCGGCGCGGGGGCCGGCGCCCCATGCGACGAGTTCGCGGACGTAGTCGCGGGCGGTGCGGTCCTTGGGGCGGGTGGCGCGGGCGAGGGCGGCGGCGAAGTCGATCACGTGGTCGGCGGCGGGGACGCGGCGGACGATTTCCTGGAGGCGCAGGATCTCGGTGGCGTGCATGCGCGGGGTGATTGGGGCGTCACTGGGGCCGGTGACGCGGCGGATGATCTCGCGCTCCTCGGTTTCGTCCGGGTAGTCGACGACGATGTTGAACAGGAAGCGGTCGAGCTGGGCCTCGGGCAGGGGGTAGGTGCCCTCCTGTTCGATCGGGTTCTGGGTGGCGAGCACGAAGAACGGCTCGGGCAGGGGCATGGTGCGCTCGCCGGCGGTGACGTGGTGTTCCTGCATCGCCTCGAGCAGGGCGGCCTGGGTCTTGGGCGGGGTGCGGTTGATCTCGTCGGCGAGGATCATGTTGGCGAACACCGGGCCTTGGACGAAGCGGAACGAGCGGCGGCCGGTTTCGGGGTCGACCTCGAGCACGTCGGTGCCGGTGATGTCGGCGGGCATCAGGTCGGGGGTGAACTGGATCCGCCGGAAGGTGAGGTCGAGGGCGCGGGCGAGGGTGGAAACGAGCAGTGTCTTGGCGAGGCCCGGGACGCCGACGAGCAGGGCGTGGCCGCGGCAGACGACGGCCATCAGGACCTGTTCGATCACCGGTTGCTGGCCGACGATGACGTGGCCGATCTCCTCCTTCATTTCGCCGTACACCTGGTGGAGACGGTCGACCGCGGATCTATCGTCCTGGCTCATGGGATGGGAGGGGCTACGCGTGCGCCGGGGTGGAACTTTCGGGGGGCGGCGGGGCAGGGGGTGCGGGCCTGTCATTCGCAGCCGGGGGGGCGAAGGATGACTGCGGATGGGCCGGCCTCCGGCGCGACCATGGAATGCCGGGTTGCGGAGAGCGACGTTGGCGCAGTCGCGTCCCGCCACGGGACCGGGCGGGCCGCTGCCTGGCTTGGGCCGCGGCCAGCCGGAAAGTCCCGCCACGGGAAGGGGTTGCGCGCGCGGGGGACTCGTCAGCGGACGCTGGCGGCGCGGTGGAGCTGTTGGAGGGTGAGCACCGCGTAGCAGGTCACCAGCGCGGGGTCGTTTTCCCACCAGCGGGAGTTGGTGTTGACCCACGAGCCGTCCTCGCGCTGGGAGGCGAGGAGCCTGGTGGCGAGGTCGTTGCGCCAGTCGGCGGTCTTGTCGCCGGGGAGCGCGAGCTTGCCGACGTTGGCGGCGGTCAGCGCCTTGGACATCACGTGGTAGTAGTAGTAGAGCCCCTGCTGGCCGAGCCCGGGGTTTTCCTCGACGCTGTAGTTGCGGGCCAGCCAGTCGCGGACCGCGGTGACGCGGGGGTCGTCGGCGCCGACCTTGGCGTAGACCAGCGAGAGCAGGCCGGCGTAGGACATCGAGCCGTAGGAGCGCAGGGCGGTGCGGCCGTCGGGCAGCTTCTGCTCGCCGGCCTTCGACTGGCCGGGGGTGTAGATGAAGCCGCCCTTGTTGGCCGGGTCGTCGGACGCCCATTCCTGGTCGTTGCTCTCCTCGAGGTTCTGGCAGCGGGTGACGAACTGGATCGCGGCGTCCCAGTCGAGGTCCGGCTGGTCGCCGTGGCGGGCGTCGGCGATCACCTTGCGCGACAGCGCGATCGCCTCCAGCGCGATGTGGGTGTTGGAGAGGTCGGAGCGGGACTTGTCCGACCCGTAGCCGATGCCGCCGTCGCTCGGGTTGTCCGGTTCGCCCGGGCGGTCGAGGTTGAACTGTTGTTTGACCAGGTAGGCGCGGGCGCGGACGATCGCGGGCTCGAACGCCTCGCGCTCGGCGGCGAGCAGCGCGGTGAGCGAGATGGCGGTGTTGTAGACCGACAGGCCTTCCTGATAGACCCCGCCGTCGTCCTTCTGGCAGGCGAGCAGCCAGCGGTAGGCGCGCTCGATGTGGTCGGGCGGGGCGGCGGCGGTGTCGCGGGCCGGGTCGCCGGCCCATGCCATCAGCGGCAGGGCGGTGAGGGCGGGCATCTGGGGGTCGCCCCAGTGGCCGTCGGGGGCCTGTTTCGAGCGGAGGTATTCGTTGCCGGTCTTGATCGCGCGCTGGATCTCGAGGCGGGTGGACAAAAACGGGTCGTCGGCGGCGCCGGCGGCGAGGCAGGCGGCGAGGGCGAGGGTGGTGGTCAGGCTGCGGGTCATGGTTCGGGTGTGGCTGGGCGCTTGGCTTGGGCGGGGGAGATCACGACGGTGACGGGGGTGCCTTCGGGCGGGACGCGCCGCGGGGCGGGGATCCACGCCTCGTCGTCCTCGTTGTCCTTGCCGCCATAGTTGATCAGCGCGTTGCGGGTGACGTAGGTGGCGATGATATCGCCGGAGGTTTCCGCGGCGAACCGGCCCTCGAGGACGTAGGAGCCGCCGTAAACCCACGGCGGCTCGGGCATCGGCCGCTCGGTCACCGCGCTGGCGATCCATTCATGGAGCGGCGCCGACTTCGACTCCTGTCCCTCTTTCCACTCGACGGCGAGGCGGACGCGGGCGGCGGCGCGGGTGGCGGCGGGCACTTCGGGGTACTTGTCGGACACGCTGCCGTCCTCCTCGAGCAGCCGGAACAGCTCCTCCGACGGCTGGTAGCGCAGCAGCTTGAGCGCGATGTTGACGTGGGTGGCGTTGGCCTCGGTGACGAGCAGTGACTCGTGGACCTTGCCGTTGACGTGGACGAGGACGAACTCGAGCAGGCCCGCGGTCATGTTGACGCGGGTCGGGATCCGGATCTCGCGGCTTGCGGGGCGGAAGGTGATTTCGCCGATGCGCATCGTGTCGGCGTCGACGCGGACGACGGCGGGTTTGGCGGGCGTGGCGGCCGGGGTTTCCTCGGCCGGGGTTTCCTCGGCCAAGGCCGGCAGGGCGAGGGCGGCGAGGGCGAGGGCGGCGGGCAGGCGGCAGGTCACGGCGGCCGAGTATCCGGGCTGGGATCGAAATGTCAAAGCCCCGGTGACCGCGGGGCGATGCGCCGCTGCGGCCGCGGGCCGGCGCGGGAATCCGAGACGCAAGGCGGGCCGGGCGACGCTGGACCGGCGATGACGACCACGTGTGGGAGCCGCGGCCGGGGCGGGTGCCGGAAACAGATCGACATGGCGCAGGGGATCGGGCATTTCTCCGGCGTGAAAGCGACACTGACCCTGACGGCGGGCCTGATGGCGGCGCTGGTGATGACGGCAGCGGCCGCCGAGAAGCGGGTGTGGACCTCGCGCAAGGGGGCGAACGTCGAGGCTGAGCTGCTGCGGGTCGAGGGCCGGGAGGTCACCTTGGTCACGGGCGACGCCAAGGAGGTGAAGCTCAAGGCCGAGGATCTCAGCCTGGCGGACCGCCAGTACCTGGTGGAATACGGTGGCGCGGACGCCGCGATCCTGGTCGAGGGCGAGCTGGGGCTGCCCGAGAAGGAGGTGCGGATCGACACCGGGGCGTTCAAGAGGCTCGACAAGAAACTGGCGCTCGACGACGAGCACGCGGTGTTCGACGTGCTCGAGACCGAGCACTTCCTGGTTGCGACCGCCGGCAAGGTGCGGCCGCAGGCGGTGGCCGAGACCGCCGAGCGGCTGTGGCACGGGATGGCCTTCCAGCACATGAACTTCCGCCAGGACTGGGGCACCAAGCGGCGCCTGGTGCTGCTGATCGAGGACCGCGACGCGTTCGAGGCGGTCGGGGAATGGTATGCCAACCTGCTCGCCGGCCTCGGCGCCCGCGACGCGGCGGCCAAGACCAAACGCCTGTGGGACGAGGTGGGTGGCAACGAGATCGGCCTGACCGACGAGCTGCAGGCGGAGTGGAACCTGCACCGCGGGGCGACGGTGTTCAACGTCAAGGACAACAGCGTCTACGGCAAGCCGCTGCAGTCGTTCCCCACCCACGTGCTGGCCGGCGACCTGCTCGGGCAGCAGATGGGCGGGGTGAGCGACTACGGGGCCGACGGCTACTTCGCGGTGCTCACCGGCCACGCCTACTTCAAGGAGATCCAGCTGACCGGCAAGACCGAGACCAACCTGATCGACGCCGCCGGCAGCGGCTTCGACGAGATCACCAAGGTGCGCGGCTTCGAGGACGGGACCTCATGGGCGCGGACGCTGCGCGGGCTGGTCCGGCGGGACAAGGTCAAGCCGGACTTCGAGGCGATGCTGACCTGGCGCCAGGACCAGCTCGACCCCGAGAAGCTGGTGCTGATCTACTCGTTCGCCTACTGGGCGGAGAGCACCCCCAAGCGGCTCAGCGCGTTCGCGCGCATGGTCCGCCGGATCGAGTCCTCGAACCAGATCCCCGAACCGGTGGAAATCGCCACCCTGTTCGGCTTCGACTCGGTCGAGGCGCTGCAGAAGGACTGGGTGGAGTTCATCACCTCGCCCGAATTCAAATGATGCCGATGATGAGGAATCCGCTGCTGACGCTGATGGCGTGCGCGTGGCTGCCGGCCCTGCTGCCGGCGCAGGCGCCCGATGACCAACCCGAGTCTGAATACCGCGAGTTCACCGGCGCCAGCGGCAAGGTGATCAAGGCGGTGCTGGTCGACAAGACCGGCGAGGCCGCCACGCTGCTGCTCGAGAGGGGCGGGCGCGCGGTGGTGCCGCTGGACAAGCTCAGCGCGGCGGACCGCGAGTACGTCGCGGCGTGGTCGAAGGAGAAGGCGGTGTTCGTGCAGAAGTGCCGCACGCTCTCGGTGCGCGAGCTGCTCGAGCTGCGCGGCTACGAGTCATTCCCGTTCCGGCTCGAGAACAACTCGATCGTGGTCGACGGCACGCTCAACGGCAAGCCGGCGCGGTTCCTGATCGACACCGGGGCGGGCACCAGCCTGCTGCACGACGCGTTCGCCAAGCAGACCGGCTGTGAGATCGGGCCGATGACCGAGACGATCTACGGGATCGCGGGCGAGGCCAAGGCGGGGTGGACGACGGCCGGCAAGATCACCATGGGCGAGTCGGTGTTCAAGGACCACAAGATCCTCGCCACCGACCTGATGAACGGCAAGCCGGAGGGGGCGAAGCTGCGCGAGGACGCGATCTTCGGGGCCGACTTCCTGGGCACGCTGGACGCGGTGATTTCGTACAAGGAGCGGCTGATGTTCCTGCGGCCCGACCTCTCGCACGAGGGCGAGGTGAAGGTGGACAAGGGCAGCGAGGACCAGGGCGAGGCCAGCCTGCAGTTCCGGATCTTCGACACCAAGGACGGCAAGGTCCACCGCGGCAACATCGTCTCCAAGACGCCCACGGTGGTCACCCTCAAGCTGGTCAACGGCCGCGAGCTGCAGCTCCCGGTGTCCAACCTGGTGGACGACGACGCGGGGTTCGTGGCGCGCTGGAGCGAGGCCGGCGACCAGTTCCTGCGCCACTGCGGCGGGCTCAAGGTCGAGGAGCTGCTGGAGCTGCGCGGCTACCAGTCGTTCGGCTACCGCCGCGAGGGCAACCATATCTTCGTCGACGGCACGCTCAACGGCAACAAGGTGACCTACATGATCGACACCGGCGCCGACAACAGCGTGCTCCACCTGTGGGCCGCCAACCAGTACGACTGCGAGGTCGGCCCGATGGACAAGGAGGTGTTCGGCATCGGCGGCAAGGCGCCGGCCGCGGTGACCAAGATCAAGGAGCTCACGATGGGCGACGCCAAGGTGACCAACCGCAAGGTGCTCTCGACCGACCTCGCGCGCTTCCAGGACGACGACAAGCTCGGCTACGCCGGGATCTTCGGCGCCGACTTCATGCGCGAGCTGGATGCGGTGATCACCTACCGCGAGAGCCGGGTGTTCCTGATCCAGCGGTGAGGCGCCGCAAGGGGTTGGGCGTGCGCCCCGCCGCGCTGGTGCGGCGGGGCCGGGAGCGGGCCGTGGCGGGCGGAGTGTCTGGGACGCGAGGCGCCCCCGATCAATCGCCCGGCCCACCGGTCTCCGTCTCATCCGCCTCGCCCGCGGGCACGATCTCGGCGGTCACGGCGCGGTCGCGGTGGAAGATGGCGGCGGCGAGCTGGCCGACGTCGGCGGCGGTGACCTGGCGGATGGCGTCGCGGGCCTCGGCCGGTTCGATGATGCGGCCGTGGTGGAGGAGCGACTCGGCGGCCCAGCCGAGGTGGGCGGCGGTGCTCTCGAAGCCGATCTTGCCCTGGCCGATCGCGTAGCGCTTGGCGCGCGCCAGTTCGTCGTCGTTCGGGCCGTGGCGCGCGAGGTCGTCGAGTTCGCGCCAGATGCACTCGAAGGCGAGGTCGCGCTGGGCGGGCTCGAGGCCGAGGCTGACCTCGAGCGCGCCGGTGTCGGCGAGCAGGGCGACATCGGTGCCGACGTGGTAGCACAGGCCGCGGCGCTCGCGCAGCTCCTGGAACAGGCGCGAGCTCGAGTTCTCGCCGAGGATCAGGCTGAGCAGGCGCAGGGCGTGGCGCTGCGGGCTGTGGCGCCCGGGAGCGTGGAAGCCGAGCGCGAGGTGGGCCTGCGCGGAGTCGCGCTCCTCCCGGAGCGCGGCGGGCGGGCCGGCGGGGGCGAACGGCGGGCCGGGGGCGGGCGGGCGCGGCGCGCGCGCGGGGAGCAGGCCGGCGACCAGCCCGGCGACGGCCTCCGGCTCGAACGGGCCGGCGGCGGCGACCACCATGTCGCTGCGGTGGTGGTGGGCGGCCGCGTGTTCCAGCAGGTCGCGGCGGCGGATGCGCCCGAGTGACGCGAGGGTGCCGGAGATCGGCTCGCCGAGCGGGTGGGGGCCCCACAGCGCGCGGGCGATCAGGTCGCCGATGTGGTCGGCCGGCGACTCCTGATAGAGGACGATCTCCTCGCGGATCACCTCGCGTTCGAGCTCCACCTGCTGGGGCGGGAAGGTGGGGTTCCACACCAGGTCGCAGACGACCTCGGCGAGCAGCGGCAGCATCTCGGCCTCGGCCCGGGCCTCGTAGCAGGTGTGGTCCTCGCCCGTGTCCGCGTTGATCGAGCCGCCGTGGCCCTCGATCTCGGTGCTGATCCGGCGGGCGTCGCGGGTGGCCGTCCCCTTGAACGCCATGTGCTCGACGAAGTGGGCGAGCCCGGCGCGCCCGGGCGGGTCGTCGCGGCTGCCGGCCGGCACCCAGATCCCGAACGCGGCCGACTCCGACCAGCCGACGGTGGCCACCGCCAGCCGGATCCCGCCGGGCAGTTCCGTGTGGTGGTAGCGGGCGGCGGTCACGGCACCAGCTGGGCGGCGGTCTGGAGATCCCACGGGTGGGTGATCTTGGGGTTCGGGGAGCGGGACTGGACGAGGAAGGTGGCGACACCTAACAGCTCGACGGCGGACACCTCGTCGGTGACCGTGGCGTGGTCGGCGGCGACCTTGTGGCAGGCGCGGCGGAGGATGCGGGCGCGGAAGACCTGGGGGGTTTCGGTGATCCAGAGGTGGTCGCGGTCGAGGGTTTGGCGGCTGAACCCGCGGGCGTCGGCGCGGTTGAGCGTCTCGGTGACCGGGCGGGCGGCGCAGGCGGCGCCGAACTCGCGGGCCTTGGCCAGGCAGTCGTGGATGATTGCAGGGGTGACCAGCGGCCGGGCCCCGTCGTGGACGGCGATGAACACCGCCTCGTCGGGCACGGCGGCGACGCCGAGGGCGACCGACGACTGGCGGTCCGGGCCGCCGTCGACGCGTGCGAGCGGCGGGCGGCCGCCGGTGGCCAGCCCGCAGGCGTCGAAGCGCTCCTGCGGGGTGACGACGATGACCCAGCCGACGTCGGGACAGGCGCGGAACGCGTCGACGGTGCGGCGCAGGACGGGCACGCCGGCAAGCGGCGCGGTGAGCTTGTCGAAGCCCATCCGGAGGCTCTCACCGGCGGCGACGATGACGGCAGCGAGGGGCATGGGGCAGGGCTCAGGGGCGGGGGTTGGTGGCGGCGGCCCGGTCGTCGCCGCGGTGCGCGGCGAACGGTTGGGGGAGGCCGTTCATCGCCGCGTCACTGTGCGGCCCCGGAGGCGGGGCGGGAAGCGAAATTCCACCGTGCCGAGCGGGGTTCAGGCGCGCCGCCCGCCGCCGGCGCCGCCCCCGGTTCCGGGCCACCTCCGCCGTGTCCGTGCGCGGTTTCTGCAGCTGCATGCGAAAACCCGTGATCCTGGGTCCGGGAATGAAAACCACGGATTACACGGGTTGCACGGATGTTGAATGAGCTGCGATGGATGGCGGATTCATCCGGCAGGTGAACAGGCGAGGGAAACCAAGCCACTCCGAAATCCGCGTAATCCGCGAAATCCGCGGTCCGGCATGTTCCTTTCCAGGGTGATCCGGCGGGAGGTGCCTTGTGCAAGTGGCGAAGTCGGGTCAGCGGCCGATCTGTTGGAGCAGGCGCTGCGCGGGCTCGTGGGCGGGGTCGCGGGCGAGCGCCTCGCGGGCGGCGGTTGCGGCGGCGCCGGGGTTGCCGAGGCGGAGCAGGATGGTGGCCTCGGCGTAGGGTGCGTCCGGGTTGCGGCGGTCGACGGCGGCGGCCTGCCTGAGGGTGGCGAGCGCCTCGTCGGTGCGCCCGCCGCGGTCCAGCAGCAGCCCGAGGTTGTAGTGGGCGCGGCCGAACTGCGGGTCGATGCGGACCGCCTCGCGGAGGCACTGCTCGGCCGCGGCCGGGTCGCCGAGTTCGGCGTGGGCGAGGGCGGCGAGGTAGGGGAGCTCGGGGTCGGCGGGGGCGAGGCGCTGGGCCTCCAACAGCAGTTCGAGGGCCTCCTGCATCCGCCCGCCGGCGGCGAGGAACACCGCGAAGTCCCGCCGCGGCGCCGGCGACCCGCGGTCCCAGTCGGCGGCCTTGCGGAAGCAGGCCTCGGCCGCGGCCCGGTCGCCGCGCAGCGCTGCGAGGCGCGCCAGCCGCATGGCCCCGGCCGGCTGGTCGCTGTTGTGGCGCGAGATCGCCTCGACCTCGGCGAGCGCCGCCTTGGCGGCCGGCGCGGGGTTGGCCGGCAGGCGGTCGAGCGCCGCCCATGCGGCCTCGAAGCGCACCGACTTGAGCGGGTCGGCCAGCAGCTGGTCGAGCTTGTCGCGGTGGTCGTTGCGCTGGCCGAGGATCAGCGCGGCGGCGGCGCGCACCAGCGGGTCGGCGTCGGCGGCCGCGGCGGCGGCGCGCTCGCCGACGCGCGGGTCGCCGAGCCACGGGGCCATCAGCCGCAGCAGCGTGGCCTTCCACGCGCCGATCTCCTCGGTCTGGTGGGCGGCCAGCAGTTTCTCGAGGGCGCCGGGCGCGGCGTCGTGGGCGGCGGCCACGGCGCGGGCCCGCTGGCGGCGCGGCTCGTACTTCTGCATCTTCTCGCCGTACCACTCGTTCATCCACTCGATCTGCCAGTCGAGCCCCTTGTCGGCGTGGCAGTCGTTGCAGGCGTTAGGCAGCCCGAGTTCCTTGGCCAGCTGGGGGTCGGGCACGGGGAACAGGTGGTCGCCGCGCGGGTCGCGGCCCATGTAGGGTGTCTTGGCCGCGTGGCAGTCGATGCAGCGCGACCCCTTGATCCCGGGCTCATGGAACATGTGGTTGGCGACGTCGATGACCGTGGCGCCCTCGGCGCCGGCGGCGTGGCACTGGAGGCACAGGGTGTTGTCCTCGATCTCGAACTTCGGCTTCATCGTGTGGGGGTCGTGGCAGTCGTTGCAGGCGATCCCCTTGTGGTTCATCCGGCTGAGCAGGAACGACGGCCACATGTAGACCTCGTCCAACTGCTGGCCGTCATGGTAGTAGAGGCCGGGCTGGCTCGGCAGTGCCAGCCGGTAGTGGTCGTGGAAGTTGTCGCCGGGCCGGAACAGCTCGTCGAGTTCCTCGCGGCGCGCGTGGCAGGTCGCGCAGGCGTGCATCCACTGCTCCTTGTCGAACTTGCGCTCGAAGTCGATCAGGCAGCCGTTGGCCGCGGGCTGCGGCAGGTTCGGGCCGTGGCACTGGGCGCAGCCGACGCCCTGCTCGACCCACGACGAGGCGTAGGCGTCGGTCTCGGGGTGGTAGTTCTTGCGGAACTCGGTGTGGTGGCAGTAGGCGCACTGGCAGTTCCAGTTCATGCCGCGCTGCGTCCAGTGGCCCCACTCGAACGGGCGGCGGTTCTGGCCCTCGTAGATGCTGAACCACTCCTCCTTGAGCGGGTCCCACGACATGTCGGGGACCTGATAGCGGCCGTTGCCGAAATCGACGAGGTACTGGACCAGCGGCACGTAGCCGATCGCCCGCGTGACGGCCGCGCCCTTGACCGGCGCGGCGGACGGGTCGGCGGCGTCGTGCCACGACAGCGTCGGCCGGGCGGCGCCGCCCTCGAAGCGCCAGGCCGCGGGCCCGTCGGCGACCTCGATGCCGGCGAACGCCGGCCCGTCCCCGGGGGTGCGGCCGGTGTTGCGGTGCGCGAGCTGGTGGTGCGAGCCGGCCCACTTGGCGGACGCCTCCTCGTGGCAGTCCTTGCAGTCGGCCGACCTTGCGATCGCCACCGGCGGCGTGGCCGGGCCGGCGCCGGCAGGGTCGCCGGGGCGCTTGCCGCAGCCGCCGAGAACCAGGCCGGCCGCCGCCAACCCCCATCCGTGCCGGACCACCATCCGCACTCTCATCGGCGGGTGGATAACAGGGCGCGCGTGGTTCGCCAAGGCCGGATGGGCGCATCGTCGCGCGGCGGCGGGGGGAGCCGGTGGCGGGGCCCGCGGGTGGGGCGGCATGCGGGCCGGGCGCCGCGGTTGGCGCGGGGGATGCTGCAAGAACCGGGGCGGCGCCGCGGTAGTGGCGCGTGAGACCATGCATTTGCGCCTCCGTTCCGCAGCCATCCTGATCCCCGCCGTGATGCTCACCTCCGCCGCCGGCCCCGCCGCCGAGCCCCGCGATTACCCGATCCAGCCGGTGCCGTTCACGGCGGTGCGGGTCGACGACGACTTCTGGTCGCCGCGGCTGCGCACCAACCGCGAGGTCACCGTCGGCTACTGCTTCGACAAGTGCGAGGAGACCGGCCGCATCGCCAACTTCGAGGTCGCCGGCGGGCTCAGGCAGGGCAAGTTCGAGGGGATCTACTTCAACGACTCGGACGTGGTCAAGGTGATCGAGGGGGCCGCATACACGCTGGCGAGCCACCCGGACCCGCGCCTCGACGCCTACCTCGACGGCCTGATCGCCAAGATCGCCGCGGCCCAGGAGGACGACGGCTACCTCTACACCGCGCGCACGATCGGCGACCCGAACTACGACTTCCCCGGCCGCGACACCGGCCGCTGGTCGGCACTCGGCGCCAGCCACGAGCTCTACAACGTCGGCCACATGTACGAGGCGGCCGTCGCCCACTGGCAGGCCACCGGCAAGCGCACCCTGCTGGACGTGGCGCTGAAGAACGCCGACCTCGTGTGCAAGGTCTTCGGCCCCGGGCCCGGCCAGCGCGTCGACGTCCCCGGCCACCAGGAGATCGAGATCGGCTTGGTGAAGCTCTTCCGCGCCACCGGCGACGAGAAGTACCTCCGCCAGGCGAAGTTCTTCATCGACATGCGCGGCCGCAAGGACAAGCGCGAGCGGCTCTACGGCGAGGCGGCCCAGGACCACCTGCCGCTGACCGACCAGCGCGAGGCCGTCGGCCACGCGGTGCGCGGCGGCTACCTCTACGCCGGGGTGGCCGACGTCGCGGCGATCACCGGCGACCGGGACTACATCGCCGCGATCGACCGGATCTGGCAGGACGTGGTCGGGCGCAAGCTCTACCTGATCGGCAGCGTCGGCCAGCACGGCGCCGGCGAGGGCTACGCGGGCGCCTACCGGCTGCCCAACGTCGAGGCCTACAACGAGACCTGCGCGGCGATCGCGCTGGCGCTGTGGAACCACCGGATGTTCCTGCTCCACGGGGACGCGAAGTACGTCGACGTCCTCGAGCGGATCCTCCACAACGGCTTCCTCGCCGGCGTCTCGCTGGGCGGCGACCGGTTCTTCTATCCGAACCCGCTGGCCTGCGACATGAGGTTCCGGTTCAACCACGGCGCGCTCGAGCGCAGCCCGTGGTTCGGCTGCTCGTGCTGCCCGGTCAACGTGGTCCGCTTCATCCCGTCGATCCCGGGCTACGTCTGCGCGGTGCGCGGCGACGCGCTCTATCTGAACCTGTTCATCGGCGGCGCGGCGGAGGTCGAGCTGGGCGGCGGCAGGGTGAAGGTCGTGCAGCAGACCCGCTACCCGTGGGACGGCGCGGTGCGGGTCACCCTCGAGCCGGCGCAGGCGCGGGAGTTCGCGCTCCACGTCCGGGTCCCCGGCTGGCTGGAGGCCCCGCTGCCGGGCGGCCTCTATCACTACCTCGGCGGCGGCCGCCACGAAATGCGGATCCTGGTCAACGGCGAGCCGGCGGAGGCGGCCCGGGACCGGGGCTTCGCGGTGATCCGCCGCACCTGGCAGCCGGGCGACACCGTCGAGCTGGACATCCCGCTGCCGGTGCGCCGCGTGCTCTGCAGCGACAAGGTCGAGGCGAACCGCGGCCGGGTCGCGGTCGAGCGCGGGCCGCTGGTCTACTGCGCCGAGGGGGCCGACCACGCGGGCCGGGCGCTCGACCTGTTCCTCGCGGACCCGGTGGCGCTCGTCCCCGAGCACCGGCCGGACATGTTAGGCGGGGTGACGGTGCTCACCGGCGAGGCGGGGCGCGCCGTGCGCGCCGACGACGGGACGGTCGTCGGGCGGCCGGCCGGGCTGACGCTGATCCCGTACCATGCGTGGTGCCACCGGGGCGCCAACGAGATGGCGGTGTGGCTGCCGCGCACGCGCGAGCGCGCCGAGGCGGCGCCGAAGCCGACGCTGGCGACCACCGCCCGGGCGAGCGCCTCGCACTGCTGGCAGGCCGACGCGCCCGGCGCGGTCAACGACGGGGTCGAGCCGCAGTCGTCCGCCGACCAGGCGGTGCCGCGCCTGACGTGGTGGGACCACCGCGGCACCACCGAATGGGTGCAGCTTGACCTCGCCGCGCCGGCCGAGGTCTCCGCCGTGGCAGTCTACTGGTTCGACGACACCGGCCGCGGCGAGTGCCGGGTGCCGGCAGCCGCCAGGGTGCTCCACCGCGCCGGCGGCGAATGGCTGCCGGTCGCCGCGCAAGGGGCGCTGGGCGTCGCCAAGGACGGCTACAACCAGCTCCGGTTCACCCCCGTGACCACCGACGCGCTGCGCCTCGAGGTGGCCCTGCGGGACGGGTTCTCCGGCGGCGTGCTGGAGTGGAGGGTGGAGTGACGCCGCGCCCGGCCCGGCAAAATGTTCAAACATTACACCTTGACTCTCCGGTGGCTGCCGCGGAAGGTGGTGCCGGATCCGCGGCCCGGAGTCCGGCCGCGGCGTCGCCATGCCATGAAACTGCACCCCTCCATCCGCCCCGCGGCCATCGTTCCGGTGCTTGCCGCCGTGTGTTCCTGCGTCACCCCTGCGCCGGCCGCCCCGTTGTGGCAGATCGGCGAGCCGGACGACAGCACCGCCGGATTGGCGCTGGCGCCGGACGGCTACCGGCGGTTCGGGGCGCCGGCGTTTTTCGTCGTCGGCCAATCCGATCCGGCGCGCGACTGGCCGTATGTGCAACCCGGCCCGGCGGACGGCTCGTGGTCGGCCGGCAAGCCGCAGACGTTCGAGGTGTTGTTCGGGCTGGCGGCGGCGCCGACCGGCCCGGCGCGGCTGGTGTTGGACCTGGCGGACACGCATTCGGCCCATCCGCCGACGCTGCGGGTCGAGGTGAACGGCCACCCGAGCGAGCACGCGACGCCGGCGGGCGGGGGCGACGCCTCGGTCAACGGCCGGCCGGAGGCGGGGCGCGAGCACGTGGTGGTGGTGGATGTTCCCGCCGACCGCCTGCAGGCGGGCGACAACCACATCGCGGTGACCACCGCGAACGGCTCGTGGGTCCTGTGGGACTCGCTGCGCCTCGAGGGCGGCGAGGACCTCAGGCTGGCGCCGGTGGGGGCCAGCACGCGGCTCGTCGCGCTGCGCACCGGGCCGGCGGTGTTCCGCCACGAGGGTGGCGAGCGGCAGGCGGTCGAGGTGGAGGTGATCCACGTCGGCCCGCCGGTCGGCGCCGAGCTGCGCGTGGGGGGGCACGCCACGCCGGTCGAACTCAGTGCCGGCCGCCACGCGCTGACCGCGTTCGTCCCGCCGGTGAGCGAGCCGCAGACGCTGCCGGTCACGCTGGTTGCGGGGGACCGCAAGCTCGGCGAGGACCAGTTAGAGCTGGCGCCGGTGCGCCACTGGGAGCTGCACATCGTCCACCAGACGCACCTCGACATCGGCTACACCCACACCCAGGAGGAGGTGCTCCGGCTGCAGGTCGAGTGGCTGCGGCGCGCGATGGACTACATCGACGCCAGCCGCGACTTCCCGGACGAGGCGCGGTTCACCTGGCACCCCGAGGGGATGTGGGCGGTGGACGAGTTCATGCGCACGGCCGACGCCGCGCAGAAGGAGCGCTTCATCGGGCACTGCCGCGCCCGGCGGGTCCACCTCGACGTGCTCTACGCGCAGGCGATGAGCGGGATGTACACCGAGGAGGAGCTGATGGAGCTGATGGGGGCGGCCAAGCGCTTCGAGCGCGAGCACGGGGCGCCGGTGACCTCGGCGATGCAGTCGGACGTGCCCGGCTACACGTGGGGCCTGGCCACCGCCCTCGCGCACTGCGGCGTCACCGCGATGTCCGTCGGCCCCAACGGCGGCCACCGCGTCGGGCACACGTTCCAGTGGGGCGACCGGCCGTTCTGGTGGGTCGACCCCAGCGGCCTGCACCGCGTCCTGTTCTACATGTGCGGCAGCGGCTACTTCGGCCTGCGCGATGCCGAGGAAAGCGCCATCTTCCAGGTCCTGCAGCGCCTCGAGCAGAAGGGCTACCCGTACGACCTGGCGATGGTCCGGATGCTCACCGGCGGCGACAACGCGCCGCCGAACCCGCGGCTCTCCGAGCAGGTCCGCGCGTGGAATGAAAAGTACGCCTGGCCGCGGCTCGTCATCTCGCGCAACAGCGGCTTCCTCGACGCCTTCGCCGAGCGCCACGGCGGGGAGATCCCGGTCGTCCGCGGCGACTTCACGCCCTACTGGGAGGACGGCTCCGCCTCGACCTCCAAGGCCACCGGCGCCAACCGCCGCGCCTGCGAGCGCATCGCCCAGGCCCAGGTCCTGTGGTCGATGCACGCCCCCGCCCTCAAGCTCCACGAGCGCTTCGACGCGGCATGGAACAAGATGGTCATGTACGACGAGCACACGTGGGGCGCCCACAACAGCATCAGCGCGCCCGACGACGACTTCGCCGTCAGCCAGGACCGCTACAAGCAGGCGTACGCGTTCGACGGCGCGCGCCTCACCGACGAGCTGTTGGAAACGATCGCCCCGCCCGCCGCCGCCGCCGCCGCCGTCGACGTCCACAACACCGCCGCGTGGCCGCGGGGCGGGCTGGTGGTGTTAGGCAGGGGGCAGTCCGCCGCCGGCGACCTGGTGCGCGACGACGGCGGCCGCGCGGTTCCCTCCCAGCGCCTGGCGTCCGGCGAGCTTGCGTTCGTGGCCGCCGGGGTCCCCGCGTTCGGCACCCGCCGCTACACCGTCGGCGCCGGCAGCCCGCCGGCCGGCGGCGCCGCCCGTGCCGGGGGGCTGCGCCTTGCCAACGACCTGTTGGAAGTGGCGGTCGACGCGCAGTCCGGCGCGGTCTGCTCGCTGCGCCGCAGGGGCGCGGAGGCCGACTGGGTCGACACCAGGGCCGGGCGCGGCCTCAACGACTACCTCTACATCCTCGGCCGCAACCCGGCCGAGGGCCGCGGCACCGTCGGCGGGCCGGTGACCGTGACCGTCGAGGACGGCGGCCCGCTCGTCGCCACGCTGCGCATCGAGTCGGACGCGCCCGGCTGCGCCAAGCTCGTCCGCCGCGTCCGGCTGGTCGACGGCGCCGACCACCTCGAGCTGGTCAACACCGCCGACAAGCTCAAGGAGCGCAGGCCGGAGGGCGTCTACTTCGGCTTCCCCTTCGACCTGCCCGGGGCCACCGCGCGCGTCGACGTGCCGTGGGCGGTCGTCGAGGTCGAGACCGACCAGATGCCCGGCGCCAACCGCAACTTCTACTGCGTCCAGCGCTTCGTCGACCTCGCCACGGCCGAGCGCGGCGTCACCTGGGTGACCGTCGACGCGCCGATGGTGCAGTTCGACCCGATCGTCATCGCCCCGGCCAACGGCACGGCGGCGTTCCGCACCTTCATCGACCCGCCGCCCCACTTCTGGTCGTGGACGATGAACAACCACTGGGAGACCAACTACAAGGCCGACCAGGAGGGAGAGATCACCTTCCGCTACGTGCTGCGCCCGTACACCGGAACCTACGACCCGGTCGCCGCGCAGCGCTTCGGCCGCGACGTCTGCCAGCCGCTGCTCGCGACCGCCGCCGACCCGGCGGCGCCGCCGCCCGGGCCGCTGTTGGAACTCGCCGGGGACCCCGGGATCGTCGTCACCAGCGTGCGCCCGTCGCGCGACGGCGCGGCGTGGATCGTCCGCCTGTTCAACGCCGCCGCCAAGCCCGCCACCACCTCCCTCGCCTGGCGCCGGCCCGTCGGCGCCACCTCGGTCTCCAACCCGCTGGAGGACGCGCTCAAGCCCGCCCCGGACTCCCACACCCTCACCCCGTTCGAGGTCCGCACCCTCCGCGTCGAGCGAGCCGCCACCGGCGCCGGCGGGCGCTGACCCGCGAGCCGCGGCCCCCGTCCGTGAACCCGCCGCGAGCAACGCACCCGCCCGCCGCGCGCCGGCCCCGTGTCCCGGCGCTGCTGGCCGCGGCCTGGTGGCTCGTGCCGGCGCCGGCCCCCGCGCATCCGGTTTCGATCACCGATGGCGTCCTCCACCTCGGCGAGGACGAGACCGTGCTCGAGCTGCGGGTGCCGTGCGAGGACTTCTTCCTCTATCACCACCTCGCCGCGGGCAGCGACAACCGCCTCGCCGCCGCCGGCCTCGCCGCCGCCGCCATGGCGCACGCCGATTTCCTCTCCCGGCACCTCTATCTGCTCGATGCGGGCGGCGGGCGCCTCAATGGCGTCGTCACGCTCGCGCAGCCGCCCGCGCTGCCGCCCGGGAGGGTGCCCGTCGACCAGCTGATGGACCACGCCGCCGCCTATCGGATCGCCTGGCCCACCGCGCCGCGGCCCGCGCTGCTCACGTTCATGCAGGACCTCGGCGGCGAGGACACCTACGTGCCGGCGATCATGCGCGTCTCCGTGCACCGCGGCGGGGTGGAGACCGACTACGCCGCGCAGCTCGAGAAGAAGCGCCCGCTCACGCTGCGCACCGACTGGAGCCGGCCGCCGGTCCCGCTCACCGCCGACCTGCGCCGCCGCCGCGAGCAGGAGCGGCGCGAGGAGCAGGCCGCCATGGGGCTGCCGAGCTACGGCTCGATCTACTCGTTCCTCTACCTCGAGCGCTACGCCGTCCGCCACGAGATCCTGGTGCCGCTGATGGCCCTCGACAGCTTCCTGCAGATCCCGCGCGACCAGGACTTCAACATCGGCGTCGCGGCGCAGGACGCCCTCAAGCCCACGATCTCGAAGCTCTTCCGCGTCCGCAACCGGTTCCGCATCGACGGCATCGAGGTCACGCCCGCCGTCGACCGGATCGATTTCTACGGCCTCGACTTCCGGGACTTCGCGATGCGCGCGCCGCGGCGCCCGCTCAACCTGGCGAGCGCGCGCATGGGCATCATCCTCACCTATCCGGCCCTCGGCAGCTTCCGCCACGCGGAGCTGAACTGGGACCTGTTCACCGAGCACATCACCACCGTGCGCTCGACCGTCTTCACCGACGAGTCCGCCCGGCAGGTGCGCTTCTCGCTCTATCAGTCGCGCTTCGAGTGGGACAACCCGCAGCCCGGCGCGCCGCCGCCGCCCGGTGACGTCCCCGCCCCGGGCCCGCCGCCGCCGTGGCGTGTCCCGTGGCTGTCGCTGCTCGCGCTCGCCGGGGTCGCGGCCGCGGCGGCGCCGGCGCTGCGCGGGAAACGGCGGCCCGGCCGGATGGCCGCCGCGGCCTCGGTGGTCCTCGCCGCGCTGGCCATCGGCGCGTGGCAGCCGGTCCGCGTGGCGGTGGCGGACCCGTTCCGGGCGCCTCCGGCCCCCGATGCCGAGGGTTCCCGCGCGGTGACCGCGGCGCTGCTGCGCAACATCTACCGCGCCTTCGAGTACCACGACGAGGGGGAGATCCACGACGCGCTCGCGCGCAGCGCCGACGGCGAGCTGCTCCACCGGCTCTATCTGATGATCCAGCGCGGCCGGGTGATGGAGGAGCAGGGCGGGGCGGTCAGCCGCATCCGCGAGGTCCGGCTCGTCGACGGCCGGCCCGGCGGGCGGCCGGCGGGCGACCGCGCGCAGCCGGCGTTCTCCTGCGTGGCGGACTGGGCGGTCACCGGCACGGTCGAGCACTGGGGCCACGTCCACGAGCGCACCCACCAGTACCGGGCGCGCCTCGAAGTCCGGGCGGTCCGCGGCGCGTGGAAGATCACCGGCCTCGAGGTGCTCGACGAACAGCGGCTCAACTACACCACCCGCCTGCGCGAGGCATGATCGCGATCGACCAGCTCGACTTCCAGCACCCGGGCGGCGGCTTCCGCCTGCGCGTCCCGCAGCTCGCCGTCGCCCGCGGCGAGCGCGTCGCGCTGCTCGGCCCGAGCGGCTGCGGCAAGACCACGCTGCTCGCCCTGGTCGCCGGCATCCTGGTGCCGCAGGGCGGATCGGTGGCGGTCGGCGGGACCGCGGTCAGTTCCCTCGGCGACGTCGCCCGGCGCCGCTTCCGCGCCGGCCGCATCGGCTTCGTGTTCCAGCAGTTCGAGCTGCTCGAGCACCTGCCGGTGATCGAGAACATCCTGCTGCCGTTCCGGATCAACCGCGGCCTCGGGCGCGCCCGGGACGCCCGCGGGCGCGCCCGCGAACTCGCCGCGGACCTTGGCCTGCGCGACGACGTGCTGCACCGCCGGCCCGCCGTGCTCTCGCAGGGCGAGCGCCAGCGCGTCGCGATCGCCCGCGCGCTGGTCACCCGCCCGCCGCTGCTGCTGGCCGATGAGCCGACCGGCAACCTCGACCCCGCGCGCAAGGAGTCGACCAAGGCGCTGCTGTTCGGGCAGGCCGGCGCCGCCGGGGCGACCCTGCTCTTCGTCACCCACGACCACGCGCTGCTGCCCGGCTTCGACCGCGTGCTCGACTTCGCCGTGCTAACAGCCTCGCCCCGGCCATGAGGGACCTGCTCGTGCTCGCGCGCCACTCGCTGGTGTTTCACCGCACCCGCTCGCTGCTGCTCGCGCTGGCGGTGGCGCTGGTCGTCTACCTGCCCTTCACCATCCACTGGCTGGTGGGCGCGTACCGCGGCGAGCTGATGGCCCGTGCCGAGGCCACGCCGCTGGTGCTCGGCCCGCGCGGCAACCGCTTCGACCTCGTCTTCCACGCGCTGCACTTCCGGCCGCTCGCGCCCGGCGGGCTGACGATGGAACACGTCGCCGCGGTCCGGGATTCCGGGCTTGCCCGGCCGGTGCCGCTGCACGGCGCGGCGGCCGCGCGCGGCTTCCCGGTGGTCGGCACCGACCCGGAGTACTTCCGCTTCCGCGGGCTCGCCCCCGCCGCGGGCGAGCCGCTGCTGGAGCTCGGCGACTGCGTGCTCGGGGCCGCGGTGGCGCGCAGCCTCGGGCTGGCCCCCGGCGACCGGCTGCTGACCGACCCCGCGAACGTGTTCGACATCGCGGGCGCCTATCCGCTAGACATGCTGGTGCGGGGCGTGCTGCGCGCGACGCACGGCCCGGACGACCGCGCGGTGTTCGTCGACCTGCGCACCGCGTGGGTCATCCAGGGCCTCGGCCACGGCCACCAGGACGCGGCCACGATCACCGACGACGGGCTGCTGCTGGACCGCCGCGAGGGCGAGGTGGTGGCCTCCGCCGCGCTCAAGCACCACACCCGGATCACGGCGGAGAACGTCGGCTCGTTCCATTTCCACGGCGACCCCGCGACGTTCCCGCTCACCGCCGTGATCTGCGTCCCCCGCGACGCCCGCTCGGCCACCCTGCTCGCCGGGCGCCACCAGGACCCGCGCGCGCCGCTGCAGCTCGTCGAGCCCGCCGCGGTGGTCGACGACCTGCTGCGCTTCGTCTTCCGCATCAAGCGCTTCTTTGAGCTCAACTCGCTGCTCGTCTCCACCGCCTTCGCGCTGCTGTTCGCGCTGGTGGTGATCCTCTCCCGCCGCCTGCGCCGGCGCGAGCACCTCACGCTCTTCCACCTCGGCTGCAGCCGCGGCACCACCTGGCGGCTCGAGGCGATCGAGTGGTCCGCCATCCTCCTCGCCGGCCTGGCCCTCGCCGCCGCCGCCGCCGTCCTCACCACCGCCCACGCCGACGCCTGGCTCGTCCGCTGGCTCGCCCCGGCGGCCGAGGGCATGACGTTCTGACATCCACGAGCCCGCCATCATGAAACCGCACACCCTCGCCGCCACCCTCGCCGCCGCCCTCGCCGCCGCCCCGTGCGGCTGCCGGCCGGCGGGGAAAACCGCCACCCTCCCCGCAGCCCCGGCCCGCCCGGTCGTCGCGGTCGTGAACCACCCGCTCGAGTGCCTCGCCCGGCGCATCGCCGGCGACCTCGCGGAGGTCGTCTTCCCCGCGCCCGCCGGCGTCGACCCCGCGGACTGGCAGCCGGGGCCGGAGGCGCTGCGCGTCTATCAGGAGGCCGACCTCATCCTGCTCAACGGCGCGTCCTACGCCGGGTGGGTGGAGAAGGCTCCGTTGCCCGCCGCGCGCACCGTCGACACCTCGGCCGCGTTCCGCGACCGGCTGATCGAGGGCGCCCACGGCGTCACCCACAGCCACGGGCCGGAGGGCGAGCACGAGCACCGCGCGCTGGATCCCAACACCTGGCTCGACCCCGCGCTCGCCCGCCTCCACGCGCGGGCCGCGCACGAGGCGATCGCCCGCCTGCTGCCCGGCCGCGAGGAGGCGCTGCGCGCCAACGCCGCCGCCCTCGACCGCGACCTCGCCGCGCTCGGGCAGGGGTTCGAGGCCCTGTTCCGGGACGCCAGGCCGCCGGTCATCGGCTCGCACCCGGTCTACAACTACTTCGGCCGCCGCTACCAGCTCGACCTCGCCAGCATGCACTGGGAACCGGACGTCATGCCCGACGAGCAGGAATGGGCCGGGCTGGCCGAGCTGCTCAAGGCCCGCCCCGGCGCCGTGATGATCTGGGAGGACGAGCCCGCCGCCGGGATCCGCGCCCGCCTCCAACAGCTGGGCCTGCGCCACTGCGTGTTCCGCACCGCCGCCAACCGGCCGGGCGAGGGCGACTTCCTCGCCGCCATGCGCGCGAACCTCGCCCGCCTCGAGGCCATCCTGCGCCGAGAGGGCGCGGGCGGCGGGGCCCGATAAATGTCCGAACATTATTACTTGACACGCCCCTTGGCATGGCGGCAGCGTGAATGGTGGCCGCGCGGCCGGTGCCGCCGCGGGCCACCGAACCGACCCATCCGACGATCGTGAAACCGAATCGAGCGTCATTTGTCATCGCCGTGGCCGCGCTGCTGTGCCTGCGCGTGCCGGCGGCCGAGGTCATCGAGGGTGTCACCGCCACCGCCAGTTCGGAGTGGGGACCGGACCGGGCTGTCGCCAACCTGGTCAACAACTCCGGGATCCTCGCGGCCGGCAGCACGCCGGGCAACCAGACGCCGGCCGGTTAGGACATCGCGGCGGTTCACGCCCACCACCAGAATGCGATCGGCCAGTGGCACAACACTGGACCGGCGGACCCGGCGCCGGAGCTCACGTTCGACCTCGGCGGGGCCCGCAACCTGGACGCGATCCACATCTGGAACGGCAACCAGTGGAGCCCCACGCTCGACCTGACCGCCCGCGGCGCCCGGCAGTTCGACGTGCTGGTATCGGCCGACGGCGTGGACTTCACCGAGGTGCTGGCCGACCAGTTGCTCGCGAAGTCGCCCGGCGGCACCTATGTCGCGGCCCAGTCGTTCGACCTGGGCGGCAACGACGGCATCAGCCACGTCCGCGTGCGCATCGATTCGAACCACGGCGACGCCTACACGGGCTTGGCCGAGGTGATGTTCACCCACATCGTCGATCCCATGCTCGAGGCGCCCGCCGGCCATGACTTCGGCACGGTCAGTTCCCTGGTGGGCGCCCAGGCCAACATCCCGGTCAGCAACGGCGGCCCGACCAGGGAGTTGCTCATCACCAGCGTCACCGTGGCGGGCGCGGACGCCGGCTTCTTCACGGTCGACAGCTACCCGGCCAGCCTGGCGGCCGGCGGCGGCTCCGGCGACATCGTCGTCGGCTTCGATCCGGAGGGATACGAAGGGCCGTTCGGAGCGGTGCTTGAGATCACCAGCAACCACGGGGGCGCGGCGGGCACGGTGACGGAAGTCATCCTCACCGCCACCGCGGGACCCGACCCCGCGATCTCGGTGCCCGCCAGCGTGAGCTTCCCCCGGATCCTCCCCACCGCCACCCATCAGGCGTTGATCCCGGTGGGGAACCTCGGCCTCACCCAGGAGCTCGCGATCACCAGCGTGACCGTCACCGGCAATGACGCCGCCAGGTTCAGCGTGGATTCCTTCCCGGCCAGCGTGGCCGCCAGCGGCTCGGGCAGCATCGCCGTGACGTTTGATCCCGGAGGCATCGAGGGCGACTTCACCGCCGTGCTCGACATCACCTGCAACGACCGCAACGTGCCGGGGACGCTCCACTCCCTCGCGCCGACCACCGCCCGCCATGCCCGTTGGGAGGCCGCCACCTCGATCGGGTTCTCACACAACCTGGGCGGCGCCGGGCTGCGCTTCCTCGACACCCCGGCCGGCTGGCTCGCCGCCCCCGCCGTCGTGGTCGGCGGCGCCACCGCCTGCAGCAACGACTACGCCCTCGACAACGCCGTCGACGGCGACGCCGGCCGCGGCCTCGGCATCGAATACGCCTCCCAGGGGTTCGGCGCCGCCATGTTCGTCGACTTCGACCTCGGCTCCCCGCTGCCGATCGCCGGCTTCGACTTCTTCGACCGCATCCCCTTCGTGGACCGCACCACCGCCTTCGACCTGCTGTTGTCCGACGACCCCACCTTCACCACCGGCGTCACCACCCTGACCTTCTCCCCCGGCGCCGAGGGCTGGGCCTTCCGCCGGTCGTTCGCCCCGGTCACCGCCCGCCACATCCGCTTCGACGCCACCGCCACCACCGGCCCGACCAGCAACTCCGGCATGCAGGAGATCATCTTCTACACCACCTCCACAACCCCGCCCGGCACCCCCTGCGAGCGGTTCATCACCGGCACCTGGGGGCTAACAGGAGCGGACGCCGCGCCGGGCGCCGACCACGACGGCGACGGCCTCGCCAACGCCATCGAGTTCGTCCTCGGCTCCGACCCCACCACCCCGGACCCGACCGTCGCGCCCACCGGTCTAACAGATGCCAGCGACCTCGTCTTCACCCACCGGCAAAACCAGGCCGCCGCCGCCGACCACCCGACCGTGCAGCACGGCTCCGACCTCGCCGGCTGGACCGCCGCGGCCGACGGCGAGAACGGCATCACGATCACCACCACGCCCGACGGTTTCGGCGCGGGCATCGACGCGGTCACCGTGCGCATCCCGCGCGCCTTGGCGGTTGAGGGCCGCCTGTTCGCCCGGCTCGCCGTCCAGGTGGCGCTCACCCCGTGAACCGCGCCCGTGCGGCCTGCCTGGGACCCGTCCCCTGGATCCAGCCATCGTGGGTCCGGGAGTGGCCAAGGCGCCTCCCTGGCGGGCGGCGGGCATCGGATCCAGCAGGCGCCGTGCGCGGCGCGTGTGCCGCCGCCGTCCCTCTCACAGCCGCTGCTCGAGTTCCTCGAGCGAGCGGCCCTTGGCCTCGGGCATGAGCAGCCAGACGAACAGCGCCTGCAGCACCATCATGGCGGCGAAGCCGGCGAAGACCCATCCGCCCCAGGCGGCGATCAGCGGCGGGAACGCGGTGCTGACCACGATCGCGAGCCCCCACAGCACGAAGCAGGCGGCCGAGGAGCCGGCGGCGCGGATCGCGTTGGGCAGCAGTTCGTTGATTGCCACCCAGATCACGGCGCCCTGGGAGTAGGCGTGGGAGGCGACGATCCCGCCGGCGGCCAGCACCGCCAGCCAGCTCGTGTTGCCGCTCAGGAACACCCATGCGGCCAGCAGGTGGGAGGCGATGAAGGTGAACGAGCCGACCAGCAGCAGCAGCCGGCGCCCGATGCGGTCGATCAGCGCCATGCCGACGATCGTGAACACCAGGTTGACCGCGCCGACCACGGCCGACTGCCGGAACGCGTCGGCCTCCGCGAACCCCGCCATGCGGAAGATGTCGGTCACGTAGTAGAGGATCGCGTTGATGCCGTCGAGCTGGTTGAACGCCGCCAGCGCGAAGACCAGCAGCAGCGGCCGCAGGTGGCGGCGGCGGAACAGCGCCTCCCGCGGGCCCGCCGAGCGCGCGAACGAGGCGTCGATCTCCGCCAGCTCGCCCCGCGGGTCCGGATGGCCCAGCCGCTGCAGTGTCGCCAGCGCCTCGGCGCCGCGCCCGCGCCGCGCCAGCCAGCGCGGGCTTTCCGGGATCAGGGCGGCGCTGACCAGGAACAGCAGCGCCGGCAGCGCCTCGACCCCGAACATCACCCGCCAGCCGCCGCCCGCGGCCCCGCCGCCGACCCAGCGCATTACCAGGTAGTTGGAGACCAGCGCCGCGAGGATCCCGGCCACGATGTTGAGCTGGCTGACCGCCACCAGCACCCCGCGCCGCCGCGGCGGCGTGATCTCGGTGACGTACATCGGCGCCACCACCGAGGCGCCGCCGACCGCCAGCCCGCCGAGGAACCGGAACCCGACCAGCGACCACAGGTCCCAGCAGAACGCGCAGCCCAGCGCCGAGACCAGATAGAACGCCGCCAGCACCACCTGCACCCGCACCCGCCCGAACGCCTCGCACGGCCGGCCCACCAGCGCCGCGCCGGCCAGCGCCCCGAACAGTGCCGAGGAGACGGTGAGCCCCAGCTGCGTGTCCCCGAGCCCGAAGACCTCCCGCAGCGACGCCGTCGTGCCGGCGATCACCGCGGTGTCGAAACCGAACAGGAACGAGCCGATCGCGGCACACGCCGCGCTGAGCAGCAGCACGCCGCCGACCCGCCCGTCCGCCGCATGTGTTCGTGGAGCATCCATCGCAGCAACTGTCAGACCCTGACCGACGCCTTGATCGTCGCGCACCCGGTTGCGGCGGCCGCGCCGTGGGGCCGGATCGTGTAGCGCCCGACGGCGGCCGGCACGATGAACGTCTCCGCATGGTGGACGACGAAGGGGGCGAAGGCCCCGCCCGGGCTCTCGACCACGGCCTCGCGGCCCTCGACCAGGTTGAGCACGTTCACGCCGCCCGCGGTGTCGTGGGGCGCGGTGCCGGTGAACCAGTGGCGGCGCGTCTCGATGAACTCGCGCTCGTGCAGCCCGGTGCGCTCCTCGCGCCAGCCCTCGCCGCGCGCGATCTCCTCGACCCGGTTGACCAGTTCCCGCCGCACCCATGACTCGGTGCGGCCCGGCACGATGTTGCGGCTGCCGTGGCGGAGGTTGATCGGCCGCGGCAGGCCGTCCAGCCCGAGCCGGCCCCAGTCCCACAGCTTGAACGTGAAGAGATAGGGGGTGGCGCTGATTTCCAGCACCATCGTCCCCGCGCCCGAGCAGTGGCAGGTCCCCGCCGGGATCAGGAAGTGGTCGTGCCTGCGCGCCGGCCAGCGGCACACGTAGCGGCGGTCGTCGAACGGAGCGCCGCCGGCCTGCGCCCGCTCGAGGTCGGCCACCATCGCGGCGACATCCGTCCCCTCCCTGAGGCCGAGAAACACCTCGGCGCCGGCGGCGGCGTCGAGCACGTAGTACGACTCGTCCTGCGTGTAGTGCATCCCGAAGCGGTGCTGGATGTACTCGGTCAGGGGGTGCACCTGGAACGAGAGGTGGCCGCCGCCGACCGAGTCCAACAGATCAAAGCGGATCGGGAACTCGTCGCCGAAGCGGGCGTGCACGCGCTCGCCGAGGAGGGCCACGGGGTTGGCGAACACCAGGTTGACGGACGGCAGCTCGACCTCGGTGGGGCCGAAGCGGAAGACGATGCTGTTCTCCTCGGGCACGCAGTCGAAGCACCAGCCGTAGTTGGCGCCGTTGTCGGGCAGGCCGAACGCGCGCTTCATCCACTGGCCGCCCCACGGCGCCGGATCGAAGAACGGCTTGACGCGGAACGGGCGGGCGAGTGTTGCCTGATAGGCGGCGCGCACCGCGGCGCCGGTGACCAGCCGCGGCTCGCCCGGCCGCGTGGTGTCGAGCACGAAGTCGGCCCGCCCGATCAGCTCGCGCTTGAGGCGGTCGCACACGCGCCAGTCGATGAAGAACGCGCGCTTGTATTGCAGGGTCCAGCGCTCGCCGCGGTTGCCGGCGCCGAGGTTTTCGCACTCTCCGCGGCGCATCCGCAGCTGGCCCTCCCAGCGCGGCAGGTCCGCGTGCACCAGCAGGTCGCCGGCGTGGACCACGCTCGCCCCGCAGCCGACCAGGACCACCGGTTCGCCGGCGGCGTCGATCGCGCGCCGCATTGCGGCCACCCGCCCCTCGTCGAGGAAATCCTCCATCCGCAGCCCGCACAGCCAGCCGAACAACGGGTCGTCGCCGCCATCGAACGGCGCCACCAGGCGCGCGATCTCATCGCGGTTCCGGAATGCGTCGGCGCTGCGCAGCACCCGCGCGCCCGGCAGCCCGCGCGCGACCGCGGCCGTCACCTCCTCCTCGAACACCCCGCAGTAGCACTCGATCACCACCCGCCGGCGGCCGGCGCGGATTGCGTCGGCGAGCACCCCGACGACCGCTTCCCAACCGGCGACGCACTCGTCGGCGCGCTCATCAAGCGCCACGAACGGGTGTTGGTCATAGTTCGGGGCCATGCGCGTCAAGCGGTCCGCCCTCCGTCCTCCCGGCCGTCGCGGGATGCCCACAACCAGCCGCAGCCGACCAGCGCCGCGGCATCGCCAAGCTCCGCCCGCCGCAGCTCGACCCGGATCCCGCGCGTCGCCGCGTCGCCGTCTAGCCGTTCCTGCAGCCGTGGCAGGATCTCATCCCCCGCCGCCATCACCCCGCCGCCCAGCACCACGCGCTGGGGATCAAACTGCTGCACCAGCGCGACCAACAGGCGCTCCCACACCGCCAGTGCCCGCTCCCGCAGCTCGATCGCCAGGCCGTCGCCCGCGGCCGCGTGGCGGAACACCGCGCGGTAGTCGACGACCGCCTCGCGCGCCAGCGCGCTGCCACCGAAGCGCGGCGACTCGCGCGCGATCGCCGGCAGCGCCCAGCTGCCCGCTTCGGACTCCGCGCAGCCGGACAGGCCGCAGACGCACGCCCGCCCGCCGCCCGCGGCCACGCTGTGCGCGCCCAGGATGCCGGCCACGCCGTTGGCCCCGCGCAGCGGGCGGCCGCCGCTCACCACCGCGGTGCCGATGCCGGTTCCCAGCGTCACCATCACCAGGTGGTCGCAGCCGCGGCCCGCGCCGCCCTGCCACTCGCCGAGCACCGCGGCCCGCGCGTCGTTTTCCAACACCAGCGGCAGGCCCAGCGTCTCGCGCGCCCAGCCGGCGAGGTCGAGCCCGGGCGCGTCGTCGAACTTGCCGAAGGTCCGCACCACCGAGCACCCGCCCGGCGCGATCACGCACGGCAGCGCCCACACCAGCGCCTCCACCGGTTCCCCACCGGCCGCCGCCACCCCCGCGCACCACTCCCGCAGCGCCGGCAGCATCCGTTCCAGCGACCCGTGCCCCGGCGTCTCCAACACCCGCACCTCCCGCGCCACGCCCCCGGCCACCACCCCCGCCTTGCTCCGCGTGCCCCCGAAATCCACCGCGATCACGCTCATCAGTGGCCCCTCCGGATCGTCAGGCCGTAGGTGAACCGGTCGGCGCGGTAGTGGTTCTCGTTGTACTCGATCACCCGCCGGCTGGCGTCGCTCACCACCCGGGTGCGCAGCAGCACCGGATCGCCCTCCTCGCACCCGAGCATCGACGCCATCTGGCCGTCGGCCAGCGCCGCCGAGACCTCCTCCTCCGAGAACTCCGGCTCGATCCCGCTCCGCTCCCGGATCAGGTCGTACAGCGGCACCGTGAAGTCGTCGGCCGCCGACAGCCCGGTGCGCGGGTGGAACCACGACACCGCATGCACCGACGGGATCCCCCCGTAGCCGCGGACCCGCTCGAGCCTCACCAGCCTGCGCTTGCGGTCGCCCGGCGCCAGCCGCAGCAGCCGCGCCACCTTCAGCCGCGGCTTCACCTCCACCACCGCCTGTTGGAACACCTCCACCTCGATCCCCTTCGAACGCATCTCCCGCGTGAAGCTCGGCCAGTTCTCCAGGCTGGTCTTCACCGACTGCCTGACGTAGCGCGTTCCGCGCCCCGCCTTGCGCTCCAGCACCCCCTCCTGCACCAGCCGCGAGATCGCCGTCCGCACCGTGTTCCGGCACACCCCGAGGCGGTCCGCAATCCGCGCCTCCGGCGGCAGCAACTCGCCCTCCTGATAGCGAGGCTCCCTGAGCATCCCGCGGAGCAGCGCCTCAACCTGCGCATGCAGCGGCACCGGGCTGTCATGGTCGATCTTCATCACCCACCCCGGGCCCGCACCCCGGCGCGCCCACACCAGTGGGCCGCGGCGCACAACGGGCCCGACGCCGCAAGCGTAGCCGCCCCGGCGGCGAAGTCACGAATAATTCCAATGTACGGACGTTGCGCCGGACGTCCGGTCACTGCCCGGGGGTGGTGATCGGCGTGCCGACGGCGCCGGCGTAGACGACGACGATCTCCGCGGGGGCTTGCCCCTCGTTGATCCCGTAGTGCGGCGTGCCCACCAGTTCGACGATCGGGTCTCCGGCCCGCAGGTGCAGGCGCTTGCCGTCGACGGTCACGACCGTGAGTTCCCCGCGCAGCAGCATGCCGGCGTTGATCACCGGATGACGGTGGATCTCGAGGCGCGCCCCGGCGGGCACCGTGATCCGGCGGATCGTGACCTCGGGCCGGCCGCGCGGATAGTCCGGCAACTCCGCCCCGTCCCAGCTCCTGGTCGTCCGGGCGAGTTCGGTGGCGACGATCGCGGAGGCGTTCGCCTTGCGCCCCGTCCGGACCGCCGCGCAGCCGGTCGCGAGCAGGAGGATCGCGAGCAGGCATGCGAAGATCCCGGTCGTCTGCTTCATCACCTGAATCCCATCACCCGGTAGAGACACGCGCCGGCGGGCGGCCGGCGGGCGACCGGCACAAGCTCCCAGAGGATCCGATGGAATGCGAGCGGATTCGATGGGCGGATTCCACGGGCGGGAAGCGGCCCGGGGTGCCGTTTCAAGGCAGCGCGGGCAGGTGCAGGCAGGCGGCCTCGCGGTCGTTGCGCAGCAGCAGGAGGTCGCCGGCGAGCGCGATCGGGTTCCATGTCTTGGCGCGGAACACGCGGTGGCGGGCGAGTTCGTTGGGCGCGTCGGGGGTGGGCCGCAGCAGGACCAGTTCGCCGGACTCGGCCATCAGCAGGTAGTCCCCGCCGATCAGCAGGCCCTGCCCGTGCCCGTAGCGGCCCCCCCGCCAGCGCTGCGTGCCATCGGCGAGGCTGACGCACGCGAACACGCCGTCGTCGAGGCCGTAGAGGAAGCCGTCGCGCGCGAAGACGTGGGCGAACTTGGCCTTCATGCGGGTCGATTTCCAGACCAGCCGGGCGGCACACTGGCCGTCCGCGTCGCGGGTGATCTCCAACAGCTCCGCGCCCACGCCGTAGCCGCTTGAGAACACCACGCGGTTGCCGTCGATTGCGACCGGCGAGGCGCACACCGCGTTGCCGTTGCCCCACGGGCGTTCCCAGAGCGTGGCGCCGGTGGCCGGGTCGTGGCCGGAAACCGAGCGGTCGTTGAAGGCGAGGACCTGCGGCACGCCGGCGAGCGTGGCCAGCCCGGGCGAGGAGTAGCCCGGGTCGCGGCCGCCGCCAGCCCACGCCGGCGCGCCGTCCGCCATGCGATACGCGAACAGCGAGCGGCCCGCCTGCTCGCCGCCGTGCACCACCACCAGCCCGCCCGCCACCAGCGGCGAACCCGCACAGCCCCACCGCGGCACCCGCGCGCCCGCCCCGGCGACGACATCGCGCGACCACAACCGGCCGCCGGTTGCCAGGGCGAGGCAGCTCAGGCGGCCGGTCGCGCCCATGGCGAACACGCGCTCGCCGGCGATGGTCGGCGTCGCGCGCGGCCCCTCGCCGGCCATCGTCGTGCGGTAGCGCGCCGCCTCGGCATGCCGCCACGCTTCCCGGCCGGTGGCCAGTTGATAGGCCACCACGCATTCGTCGTTGCCGCGTTGCTCCTGGGTGATTGCGAGCCCGGCGGCGACGGCGAACCCGGACCACGCGGCCCCGACCGGCCGCCGCCAGAGGGTCGCGGGCGGGCACGCCGCCCAGTCCGGCCGCAGCCGCGGGCCGGCCAGCACGCCGTCGCGGCCCGGCCCCCGGAACTGCGGGAAACCGCCCGCCAGCCCGGCATCCGCTGCCGGCGCGAGCGGCGCCGCGGCGGGCCCCGGCGCGGCATGTGCCGGCCGCGCCCACCGGAACTCGAGGATCGGCACCAGGTCGCCGGTCACCCCGCGCAGGCGGAACAACCCCGCCCCGAGCGCCGCCGCCCCGAGCAGGCAGCACGGGACCAGCAGGCGCAGCCGCCGCGGCGCACCTGATAGAACCGCCCACCAGCACGCCAGCAGGACCACGGCGGCGCCGGCGACCCCCAGGGTGAGCAGGTTGCGCTGCTGATAGGGCCAGGCGCCCCGGGTGCGCGCCCACGCGACCAGCGCCGCGCCGGCCACCAGCACCGCGGCCGCCGGCCACCACCGGATCCCCCGCCGCCCTGCCCCCTGACCTGGCTCGCCCATCGACCGGCCCCCAGCATGCCCGCACCCCGGGCCGGGCGCAACCCGCCGGTGCGGGCGCCCGGACGCAAGCCCGGGAACCCAGGCCGACACGAACCGGGCGCCTCACTCGGACGGATCGACGTGGCGGACGACGGCGAGCAGCGCGAGTTCCTCGAGTTTGGCGGCGGGGATGGTGCCGATGACGAGTTTCACGCTCGTCGCCTTGGCCAGCACCTTGAAGCCGAGCGCCCCGAGCCTGGCAAGGGCGGCATCGGAGAAGTCGTCGAGGGTGACGCGCACCTCGACCGGTTTGTCGCCGCCGGCCTTGGCCAGCTTGATCAGGCCCGCCTCGAGTTTCAGCGGGAGCAGCCCGTCACTCCGCTCGGCCGGGGTCAGTTCGCCGGCGGCATCCTTGCGTTCGAGTTCCTCGACCAGCAGGCCGTCGGCGCGCTCCTTGGCGAGCCCCTCGGCGGCATCTGCCGCAAGGCCGAAGCCGGCACCGCCGCCGGAGGAGGCGGGGGGCGTGATCGCGGCGCTGCGCGCCATATAGCCCGCCATCTCCCGGCGTCCCTCGCCGAACACGCCGGAGTAGCTGACCCCGTGCGGCATCTCGACCGGCACCCGGATGGTGCGGGGTTGCCCGCCCTCGGTGATCCGCAGTTCCTCGACCGCCACGAAGCTGGTGAACGGGGTGAGCAGGCGGTAGGTGATCCCGAGGCCGATGATCTCCTCCTTCAACGCCGGCTTGATCTTGCCCTGTTGGAGCCCGGCCATGTCCTGCATCGTCAGGTGATCCACCTTGGCGCGGGCCCACTGCGGGGCGAGGACGGCGTTGTCCGGGTTGTCCTGCGGCAGGGTCACCTCGATCGCCCGCTCGAAGGCGCCGGCCGCGCTGGTGCCCCTGAGCCTGATCACGCCGGTGCCGCCCGCGGTGTAGCGCCCCTTGACCACCACCGGCTTGGCGGCGAACAGGTCCTCGATCCGCTGCGGATAGACCTCCTCCACCGCGAGCCCGCCGAAGTCGAGCCCGATGTCGGTCAGCACCGGCGCGTCGATCCGCTGATAGAACGTGTCGGCCGCCTTCTCCGCCTGCTCGGGGCCGAGCACGTAGTGGGCCTCGCCGCGCCCGGCGCGGGCCATCGCGTCCATCAGGAACCGGTTCACCGAGGTGCCGATCCCGAAGCTGAACACGCGGGTGGTGGCGGCGTGCCCGGCGACGGCCCCGACGATCGCCATGTCGTTGCCGACGTAGCCGTCGGTCAGGAAGCACACGATGCGGACCTTGTGCGGGTCGTGCTCGCCGCCGAGCGCGGTTTCGATCGCCTTCATCATCTCGGTGCCGCCGGCGCCCCGGAGGGTGTCGATGAACTGCAGCGCGCGGTGGCGGTTCTCCTCGGTGTTGGCGACCGGCGCGGGGAACAGCACCGCGGTGTCGCCGGCGAAGGTGACCAGGTTGAAACGGTCCTCCGGGCGCAGGCTCCCGATCGCCCGCCGCATCATCGCCTTGGAGGTCTCCATCGGGAACCCGCTCATCGAGCCGCTGGTGTCCAGCACGAACACCAGTTCCCGCGGCACCACCTGCTGCTGCCGGACGCGGGCCGGCGGCTGCAGCACCAGGGTGAAGAACTTCCCGCGCTCGTCGGTGTGGGTGAGCAGCGCGTCGCTGACCTGGTCGCCGGCGGTCCGGTAGCTGACGACGAAGTCGCGGTTCGGGATCGCGGCCTTGTCCACCAGCCGCACCACCGCCCGGGTGGGGTCGCCGTCGGGGTGCTCGACGGCGATTTCGTGCAGCGGGGATTGCAGGTCGGCGATCGGCAGCCCGGCGCGGATCCGGACCGTGATGGATAGATCGTGCCCGGCCCGGTAGCCTTCCTCGACCACCGGCGGCGTGATCCGGTCGGCGTCGGGCACCTGGTCGGTGGGCGGGGTCGGTTCGGGGTTGACCACAGGCGGTTCGCCTGCGGGCCCGCGCTTGGGATCGGGGCCGCGGGACCGCGGCGGCAGCGGGGCATCTTCCGCCCCCGGCGCGGCGACCGGCTGCGCCTGCGAGCCGCCGGGGATGTAGCGTGGGCCGACCACCGTCGGGAAGTCGAACGCGTAGCGCCCGTCTTCCCATGCCATCGTCTGCGAGTAGCTGATCGTGATCGAAACCGCCTGCCCGGATTCGATGTTGGCGACCGACTGGGTGAAGATGTTAGGCCGCTCCTGGTCGAGCAACGAGGCCACCTTCCCCTGCGCCTTCGCCTGCTCGTAGATGCGCTTCGCCTCGCCGCGTTCCTTGATCACCCCCTTCACCACGCGGTCGCCCACGGTCATGGTCATGTCGTCGACCGCCGCGTCCTGGTGCAGCGGGAACACGTAGACCGCCTCGATCTTGTCCGCGAACGGGTTGTGGAACTGCTGGGTGACGGTCACCCGGGCGAGCGTGCCGCTGATCTCGGCGTCGACCGCGGTGTGCTTGAGCGGGCAGGGGCCGAGCGCCTTGCCATCGGCGCCGATGGCATCAAGGCGGCCTTCGGTGACCCGGGCGTCCTGCTGGGCGACCAGGGACGGCGGTGCGAGGAGCGCGAGGGCTCCGGCGAGGAGGGCAAGGCGGGCGTTCATGACCCGGTGTGGTTGGGGGTGGTTCGATGACCGGTGCGCTGCCGGCGGCACTGGCGACCGGCGCTTCCAAGGGGGTGACCCCGCAGGCCGGGGTTTCTTTGGCGGATTCGGGACGGATTCGGGAGACGGATTCGGGACACCCACGCAAACCGTGCGCTCCCTGCCCCAACGTCAACGCCCGAGCAGGCCGGCTTTCATGGGTGTCTCGAAAGTCGCTCAGCACCCGGGCGGGCCAGGTTTCATGGGTGTCTTGCAATTCTCAACGCCCGAGCAGGCCGGCTTTCATGGGTGTCTTGCAATTCCTCCTGCGATTCCCGGTCAGGGGCGGAGGAAGGGGTTTGACTGTTGTTCGGTGGCGACGGTGGTGTGGGGGCCGTGGCCTGGGAGGAGGCGGGTATTGGGGGGGAGGCTGAGGAGGTGCAGGCGGATGGCGGAGAGGAGTGTTTGGTGGTCGCCGCCGGGCAGGTCGGTGCGGCCGATGGAGCCGGCGAACACGGTGTCGCCGCAGATCACGGTGGCGGATGGTGGGTGGTGGAAGGTCACGCTGTCGGGGGAGTGGCCGGGGACGTGGGCGAGCTGGAACTCGAGGCCGTGGAGGGTGAGCCGGTCGGTGCCTTCGAGCAGCACATCGGTGGTGAAGGGGGGCACGGTGATCGGCAGTCCCCAGTCGCGGGCGGCCTCCTCGAGGGTCAGGGCGGTGGAGCGTGCGGACCAGGCGTGGAGGGTGGCGCCGAGGGCCTGCACGGCGGCGGCGTCGAGGACGTGGTCGAAGTGCTGGTGGGTGAGGAGCAGGTGGGCGGGGCGCACGCCGAGGCGGTCGAGCCACGCCGCGACGCCCTGGGGGGCGTCGAACAGGATCCGGGTGCCGTCGGGTGCGGTGACGAGGTAGCCGTTGGTTTCGGTGAAGCCGCCGGTGTAGGTCTCGATGTGCATGGTGGCCGGACGATCAAGGCGGGGTGTGGCGTGGGATGCAAGCCTGCCGCCAACTTCGGGCGTGCAAAGGCGGGGTGGCGGGCGATGGTGGGGGGCCGGGGGGGATACCGATGGACAACGAGCGGCGGCACATCGAGCCCGGCGCCCCGGCGCGATGGCGGCAATGGGGCGAGGGGCTGGACGCCGAGGCGGTGCAGCAGATGGCCAACGCCTGTGCGCTGCCGGTGGCGGTGGCCGGCGCCCTGATGCCCGACGCGCACGTCGGCTACGGGTTGCCGATCGGCGGGGTGCTGGCGACCGACCGCGCGGTGATCCCGTATGCGGTCGGCGTCGACATCGCGTGCCGGATGAAGCTGAGCGTCTACGACTGCCCGGCCGACCGGCTGGCGGGCCAGCGCGACCGGCTGGCCAGGGCGCTGGAGGAGGAGACGCTGTTCGGGGTCGGCGCCAGTTTCAAGCGGCGGTGCGAGCACCCGGTGATGGACGACGACTGGTCGGTCTCGCCGGTTTTTGTTGGACATCGAGAACCACCACAACTTCGCGTGGCGCGAGCGGCACGTCATCGGGGGCGTCGAGCGCGAGGTGATCGTGCACCGCAAGGGGGCGACGCCGGCGGGCCGCGGGGTGCTCGGGATCATCCCCGGGTCGATGGCGGCGCCGGGCTTCGTGGTGCGCGGCAGGGGCGAGGCGCAGTCGCTGCACAGCGCGGCGCACGGTGCCGGGCGGGTGATGAGCCGCAGCCGGGCGAAGCAGTCGTTCACGTGGTGCGCGGTCAACAAGCAACTGGCGGCGGGCGGGGTGGAGCTGCTGTCGGCCGGCCTCGACGAGGTGCCGGGCGTCTACAAGGACATCCACGCGGTGATGGCGGCGCAGCGGGACCTGGTCGAGGTGCTTGGGCGCTTCGACCCGCGGCTGGTCAAGATGTGCCCGGCCGGGGAACGGGCCGAGGACTGAGGAGCTCGCGCCATCAGGGCGTGTCCCGAGCGGCGCGGGAACAAGGCAGGATGGCGACAAGATCCTGGCAAGATGCCCGTGGCCCTTGAGGGCGCCGGGCGTGGCCAGGGTGCGGGTTACCGGCGCTGGCGGGGCGGCTGGGTCGGGCCGGGCTTGAAGCCCGGGGATGTGGCGTCGGGCGGGAGGGTGGCGTTCCAGTCGAGCAGCGCCTGTTGGAGGCGGGCGGCGACGTCGGGGTGGTCGGCGGCGAGGTTGTGTTGCTCGGACGGGTCCTGTTCGAGGTCGTGGAGCTGGGGGTCGGAGCCGTCGAGGTTCACGAGCAGCTTCCATTTGCCATGGCGCACGGCGAGGTCCGGGTTGTCCTGGCGCGGGGTGCCGGTGCGGTCGGGGGGGCGGCGCCAGAACAGCGGCGCGGTGCGGCCGGCGGCGGACTTGCCGAGCAGGGTGTCGGCGAGGTTCTCGCCGTCGGGGGCGGCGTTGGGCGGCAGCGGGGCCGAGCAGATCTGATAGAGCGCGCGGTTCAGGTCGACGGCGCTGAGGACGGCGGTGGCGTTGGTGGTGCCGGCGGCGTCCTTGGCGAGCAGGCCGGGGCCCCATGCGACGAGGGGCGAGCGGATGCCGCCCTCGTAGAGCCAGCCCTTGGAGGCGCGGAGCGGGGCGGACGAGCCGGCGCCCTCCTCGGGGCCGTTGTCGGAGCACAGGAGGACCAGGGTGTTGTCGCGCAGGCGGGGGTCGTTGCGGATGCGGTCGAAGAGCGGGGCGAGCTGGCGGTCCATGGCGGTGAGCACGGCGTGATAGAGGGCGCGTTTCGACCCGTCGGTGGCGGCGCGCAGGTCCCTTGGGGGGAAGAACGGCGAGTGGACGTCGTCGGGCCAGAGGTTGACGAAGAACGGCTGGTCGGCGGCGGCGGCGTGGTCGATGAAGCGGATGGCGGCGTCGACGTAGGCGGTGGTGACGGTGGCGCGGTCCTGCCAGGTGACCGGGCCGTGGCCGAGGGTGGCGGAGCCGAGGTCGTGGCGGCGGGTGGGGGAGCCGTCATAGGCGTCGCAGAGCGGCAGCACGCGCGGGCCGAGGCCCTCGAAGTTGGTCAGGCTGCGGTCGAACCCGTAGGCGGCGGGGAGCGGCGCGTTGCCGACGTCGCGCTGGCCGCCCATGTGCCACTTGCCGAAGTGGCCGGTGGCGTAGCCGGCCTGTTGGAGCTGGCGGGCGAGGGACGGGGCGTTCGGGTCGAGCCACTGGGCGACGCCGCGGCGGCGGTTGGTGGCGCGGTTGTCGAGGTACGACGTGACCCGCCAGCGCTGCGGGTAGTGGCCGGTGGTCAGGGCGGTGCGCGAGGGCGAGCACAGCGGCGAGTTGACGTAGAAGCTGGTGAAGCGGACGCCCTCGGTGGCGAGGCGGTCGATGGCGCCGGTGTGGGCGGCCTTGCCGCCGAAGCACCCGAGGTCCGCCCAGCCCATGTCGTCGACCAGCACCGTGACGACGTTGGGCCGGGCGGCGCCGGCCTGCGGGAGCGGCCGTGGTTCGCCGAACACCTGCTGGCGGTCGCCGGTGGCGCGCATCCACTCGTCGGTGGCCTTGCGCAGCCGTTCGACGGCGGGGGCGTGTGCGGGGTCGGCGGCGCGGTTGTCAAGCTCGTACGGGTCCCTGTCCGCCTGATAGAACTCCTCGGCCGGGCGCTGCTGGTAGCGGCGGACGAGTTGCCGGGCGGCGGGGTCGGCGGCGGCGGAGTCGAGCCAGCTGGTCCAGTAGCCGCTGTCGGCGTGGGCCTGGGTGACGTGGCTGGTGAAGCGGAACCCGGGCTGGAGGTTGCGGATGTAGTGGGCGCCGTCGGCGGTGCGGGCGGAGCGGATCGGATAGACGTTGAAGTTGCCGTCGCCGCTGTGGGTGGTGAAGACGACGTCGCGGTGGCGGTCGGCCTTGCCCTCGAGGACCGGCAGGAACGAGCGGCCGTCGATGCCCTCGGGCGGGGCGCCGCCGGCGGCCTCGACGAGGGTGGGCAGGATGTCGATCCACGAGACCATGGCGGCGGTGCGGGTGGCGGGGGCGACGCGGCCGGGCCAGGCGACGATCAGCGGGGTGCGGATGCCGTCGTCGTAGAGGCTCCACTTGCCGAACGGCCACTGGGCGCCGTGGTCGCTGGTGTGGAGGAACAGGGTGTCGTGGCCGAGCTTGCGGCGGGCGAGGTCGTAGACCTTGCCGAGCTCGTCGTCCATGATCCGGACGGCGGCGGCGTAGCGGGCGCGCCACTGGCGGGTGACCGGGTTGTCGACGTGGTTGGGGGGGATGCGCAGCGCCGCGGGGTCGATCCCGGCGGTGTCCTGCGGCCACGGGACGTGGGGCCAGTTGGTGCCGACGAACAGGCACAGCGGGCGGTCGTCGGTGCGCGCCTCGAGCCACTCGAGCGCCTTGGGGATGGCGATGTCCTCGTGGTAGTTGAAGTGGCGCGCGATATCGAACCCGTAGTCGGCGGTCTGGGCGTAGTGGCCGACCTTGCCGAACGCGACGACCTCGTAGCCGAGTTGCTTGAGGTAGGCGGGCAGCTTGGTGATCTCGGCGCGCGGGCGCGAGTGGTTGGGCTCGGCGCCGTTGCGGGCGGGCCAGAGGCCGGTCAGCAGCGCCGCGCGGCTGGGGGCGCACGAGGGCGAGGCGACGTAGGCCTGGTCGAAGGTCATCCCGTCGGCGGCCAGGCGCTTCATGTTCGGGGTGGCAAGGTCCGGCGAGCCGTAGACCGACGAGTCGCGCCAGGTGTGGTCGTCGGAGAGGAAGACCACGATGTCGGGGCGGGCGGGCGCGCCGTGGACGGAGGCGGCGAGGGACAGGGCGAGGAGCAGCGGTCGAGGCGTCATGGCTGCTAGAGTGGGGTGATGGCGAGGCGGAAGAAACGGGGGGTGGAGCCGTCGCCGAGGGTGGCGGGGAAGGGGACCTCGACGAGTTGCCAGGCGCCGGCGTCGGCGACCACGGTGGGGGTGGCGGTGCTGGTTTCCCAGGCGGCGAGGCCGGACGAGAACTCGAGGGAGTAGGAGGCGCTGCCCGGGGTGCCGTGGTCCTTGCGCCGCAGGAAGCGGGCGGTGAACTGGGGGCCGGCGGCGGCGTGGACGATGGGTGCGCCGGGGGTGACGGTGGCGCCGTCGAAGGCGAGGCTGCCGCCGTCGGCGGCGGTCGGGTCGGTGCCGAAGGCGAACTCGAGCAGGTTGTCGGCGGGGTCGCCGTCGGGGTTGGCGGCATCGGCGCCGGGGCCGGAGTTGGCGGGGCTGCCGAAGTGCTCGAGGCGCCAGCCGCCGAGGGCGGTGATGGCGGCGACGGTCAGGTCGCAGTCGTTGCCATCCCCGCCAAGGTAGGAGACGGCCCCGGACCAGCCGGCAAGCAGCGGGTCAACCGGGCCCTCGGGCAGGCCGGCAAACTCGCCGGACACGCCGCCCGGACCTGTTAGATCGAGCAGGGTGGCGGTGCCGGTGACGGTGGGCGAGCCGAAGGCGAGGGCGAGGGTGGCGCCGTCGAGGTAAGCGGAGCCGGCGAGGGCGAGCTGGTCGTGGTCGGTGCCCGGGGTGGTGGTGCCGTTGATTTCGGCGTGCAGGGTGCCGTAGAGCAGGAGGTCGCCCACGGTCAGGGTGCCGATGCCGGAGCCTGGGGCGAGGGTGGCGCCGGCGTTGACGATCACCAGGCTGTCGGTGGCGCCGGAGCCGGTGAGGGTGGCGCCGGTGGAGACGGTGTAGCTGCCGCCGCCGGCATGGGTGCCGTCGAGGACGAACGTGCCGGCCTGGATGGCGGTGCTGCCGAAGTAGGTGTTGTTGCCGGCGATGACGGCCACCGCGTTGTCGAAGTTGCCGTTGAGGCCGAAATTGGCGCTGCCGGTGATGTTGCCGGTGATCAGGAAGTCGCCGTTGTCGGCGCCCTCGTTGGCGTCGAGGTTGCAATTGATCGGGCTGCCGGAGCCGTCGAGGTCGAGGGCGCCGCCGAGGGTGATGGTGCGGGCGTCGAGGCCGTAGTTGCCGATGCCGCGGAGTGCGCCGGAGGGGACGATGGTGCCGGAGAGTTCGAAGTCGTTGGGGCCGCCGAGGCGCAGGCCGCCGGTGAGGATGGTGATGTCGTTGGGGATGACGAGCCCCGGGGCTCCGGCTTGGAGTTGGCCGCCTTGGGAGGTGATCGGGCCGGTGCCGAGGTGGTCGGCGCGGGTGACGACGACGAAGCCGTTCTTGCCGCCGGTTTGGCCATCCCAATCGGAGATGGCGCCGTCGCCGAGGGTGAAGCCGCCGGAGAAGGTGTTGGCGAGCGGGCCGGTGAAGGCGACGGTGCCGTCGGAGACGCAGGCCACGGCGCCGGGGCCGGTGATCTGGTGGGGATGGGTGATCGTGGTGTCGAGGGCGGGGCTGAACTCGAGGGTGGCGCCGGTGTCGACGTAGACATCGCCCGGCAGCGAGCCGGCGAGCGGCGGGGCGTCCTGGCTGGCTATGCTCAGGACGCCGGCGTTGACGGTGGTGGCGCCGGCGTAGGTGTTGGCGCCGCGGAGGGTGACCCGGTTGCTGCCGGTCTTGGCGAGGCTGCCGGCGCCGCTGATCGGGCAGTCGATCGTGTTGTCGGTGGCGTCGTTGCCGAGGGTCAGGGTGTTGGACTGCAGGTCGATCGCGTTGGCGGCGGTGGCGTCGAGCGAGCCGATCGTCACGCCGCCGGTGGTGGCGGCGAGCCGGAGGGTTGCCGTGCCGGGCAGGCTGGCGGTTGCGGTGTCATAGGTGCCGTCGTTGACGAGCATCGTGCCGGCCGGATCGATGGCGGCGGCGGCGGCGGCGACGGTGGTGAACGCGTCGTAGCCGAGGGTGGCGGGCTGGTTGCCCGGGGTGCCGAGGTCGGCGTCGGCGACCGGGCTGCCGAAGGGTGCGGTGAAGCTGTCGTCGACGTAGACGAGGGCGGGCACGGTGGTGGCGAGGATGATGGCTCCGGTTGTGGCGCCGGCGGACGTCTGGTCGTCGAGGGAGACGTCGACGACGGCGAACGGCGAACTGCCGGGGAGGAACTCGACGGCGCTCAGGGCGGTGTTGACCGCGGCGAGGCCGCCGGTGATCGACCATGTGCCGGCGGAGTAGGACTCGCCGTTGCCGCTGGCGGCGGTGAGCGCGCCGCTGACCGCATCGGCGGACCAGTTGCGGATCGCCAGGGTGGCGGTGATCGTTTCCGGGGCGGCGGTCGATGTGGCGATCGTGCCGCTGGCGGAGTTCCAGAACCGGCATGACGTCACCGCGCCGCCGGCGCCCGCATTCTGGAGGCTCAGGTAGCCGGTGCGCAGGAAGGTCCCGGCCGTGGTCGACAGGCCGCCGCGCTTTCCGACGTCGGGGTCGGCGGTGCCGATCGCGACCGACGGGGTGCCGCGCCAGTTGGTGCGGGTGTCGCGGTTGGTCAACGCCACGGTCACCGGCGCGCTGCCGTCGACCGAGAACTCGACGCTGTCGAGGTCGAAGGCGAGGGCGATCTGGTGGCGCTGGTTGGCGATCAAGGCCGAGGCGGTCAGCGGGGTGCAGACCGCGTTGCCGGTCCAGTCGGCGTCGGCCAGGGCGGCGGGGGTGTTGGCATCGGTGCCGTTCATCTTGGCGACGAAATGGGGGATGCCATCGATCAGATAGATGCCGCAGCCGTTGGCGGAGCCGCCGATGTCCCAGAGCCAGCGGCAGTTGGCGCCGGCGGCGACGTCGACGGTGGCCGGAGTGAAGACGAGGTCGACCGAGAAGCCGGCCGCCTGGTCCGGGTTCGGGCTGAGGACGAAGACGTTGGTCGTGGTGTCGCCGGTGAAGCCGGCCCCGAAGCCCGTCAGGTTGGTCAGCCCGTTGTAGACGAACGCCGGATCGGTGCCCGTCCCGGTAACCCACGAGGCGCCGCCGGCCTCGTCCGAGACGATGATGTCGCCCAAGGCGACCGGCGAACCGGTGTAGACGATCGACTGGGTGAGCGCCGGGCCGTCGGCGGGGGCCGAGTTGGCGTCTAACAGACTCAGGGTGGCGCGGTCCGGCGCGCCGGCGAGCGCGGTGACGCCGCTCAGGCTGGCGATGGTGGCGGTGAGCGTCTCGGCGCCTTCCAGGCGGCCGTCGTCGGCGGTGGGCAGGCTGATGGCGGCGGCGGGGGTGCCGGCGAGGATCACGGCGCTGGCCTGGCCGGTGAAGTCGGTGCCGTCGGTGGCGGTGCCGGAGTAGCTGAGGTTGACGGTGATGTTGCCGCCGGCGGGCATCGGGTTGGCGGAGATGGTGAAGGCGGCGGGGGTGCCCTCGAGGGCGTCCGGGCTGTCGGCGGCGATGGTGACGACCGGGTCGCCGAGCGGGGTGAGGACGACGTCGAAGCCGTCGGCGCCGCCGGTGTAGTCGATCTGATAGGCCTGGCTGCCGATGACGGTGGTGGCGCCGTCGGGCAGGCCGGCGAAGGTGCCGTAGACGGCGGCGGTCGAGCCGTCGATCAGGGTGATGGCGGTGGTGCGGCCGGCGGGGATGTCGCTGCCGGTGGTGTCGAGCACGGCGTCGGTGAGGGTGAGGAAGTCGGAGAACGCCAGGGTGTCGAACTCGCCGGGGGCGTCGCCGTCGATTTCGAACTGGCAGGTGGCGCCGGTGATGTCGTTGTCGAGGCCGTCGAGGGTGAAGCCGTTGGTGGTCGGGTCGAGCCTGCCGCCCGGGGCGACGTTGAGGGTGCCGTCGATGGAGCCGCCGTCGCCGACGAGGGTGGCGTTGGCAAAGACCGAGTAGGTGCCGGCGCCGGTGTGGGTGCCGGAGAAGGTGAAGAAGCCGCCCTCGATGGAGGTGGTGCCGGAGTAGCTGTTGGTGCCGGAGAGGAGGACGCGGATGTTGTCGATCTTGCGCAGGTTGCCGGTGCCGGAGATATCGTTGGCGATGACCTTGGTGTCGACGTTGTTGGTGCCGCGGAGGAGGATTGAGGCGTAGTTCTCGACCGGGCCGGAGCCGAGCGAGCCGAGGTTGGTTTCGTCGCCGAGCTGGAGTTCGCCGGCGTAGATGAAGGTGCCGCCGGAGTAGTTGGAGGCGTTGCGCAGGCGGAGGATGCCGGGGCCATCCTTGGTGATGGCGAAGCTGCCGCCGGTTTCGGTGATGCCGCCGTCGAGGTCGAGGATGGTGTTCGGGTGTTCGACGGTGATCGTGGCGTCGGCCTCGAGGGTGACGAGGCCGTCGCCGAGGTTGAGCGAGCGGCCGAGGGAGCTGGCGCAGGTGAAGTCGCCCTTGACGGTGACCAGGGGGTCGCTGCCGAGGTCGACGGCGCCGCCGCCTTCGTTGCCGAGGACGATGCCCGGCTCGAGGGTCCACGTCACGCCGGCGTTGCCGCCGGAGCCGTTGGCGTTGAAGTTCACGCGGCCCTGGTTGAGGAACAGGGTGCCGGTGAGTTGGTTGCCGGCGCCGAAGGTGAGCGTGCCGGCGCCGGACTTCACCAGACTGGTCGGGGCGGTTTCCTGGATGAGGTTGCGGGCGAAGGTGAGGTTGCCGGTGCCGTTGTGGATGACTTCGGCGCCCCGTGTGATGCCGTCGGCAAGGGTGGCCCCGCTGTTGATGCGCATGTCTCCCATGGCGGTCGAGCCGAAGGTGATGTCGGCCGCGGCGTCGGCATCGACGACGACCCTTGCATTGACACCGCCGAACTGCAGTTGCGCGGCCGCCGAGCCGTCGCCGGTGGCCAAGCGGATGCCGATCGGGTTGTCGGCCTCGGCGTTGAAGGTGATCGAGTTGACGGTGCGGGTGGCGCCGATACCGGTCGGGTTGAGCTGCAGGGCGCCGGCGCTGTGGAAAATGAGGGCGGCGGTGGCGCCGAACGCGGGCACGCCGACGGGGCTCCAGTTGTTGGCCTGGCCCCAGTTCGGGTTGCCGGGGGCGGCGCCGGTCCAGGTGGACTGTGCGGCAGCGGGCAGGGCGGCGAGGGCGGTGGCGAGGGCGGTGGCGAGGGCGGTGGAGTTCATGGGTTGGGGCGGGGTTGCGGGTTTGTCGTCAGGTTTGTTGTCGGATTGGTTGCGCGGATCAAGCCCGGATTGGGAATGGTGAGGCGGGAGGGGCGGGTTGGCCGGGGTGGCTCAGGGGAGCGGCACGACGCGGTAGAACGCGCGGTCGGCGGCGGGGTTGGCGGGGATGGTGACGGCGGCGGTGTGGGTGTCGGCGGTGACTGTTTGGAGGGGCAGCCACCGGTCGAGGTCGGGGGAGGTTTCGATGCGGAAGAGGCCGGGGGTGTGGCGCCATGCGAGGGTGAGCGAGGCGTCCGGGTGGCGGGTGACCGAGCGGATGGAAACCGCGCCCGCCATGAGCGGGTCGGTGCCGTTGGCGAACTCCTCGGCGTCGGTGGCGCCGTCGCCGTCGGTGTCGGCGGAACCGTCGAAGGAGATCGAGAGCATCTCGCGCATCTCCCATGCGTCGGGCAGGCCGTCGTTGTCGGCGTCGCCGTCGTCGATGCCGTCGGCGGGGCCGAAGTTGTCGGGGTCGGGGAGGGCGTAGAGGGCGCCGGCGCGCTTCATGTAGTCGCGCAGGCGGACCCACAGTTGCCAGCGCTTGCCGACCTCGGTGGCGGCGAGGTCGGCGTTTTCCTCGATGCGCTGGTCGAGGTTGTAGAGTTCGATGGTGCCGAGCTCGAACTGGGCGACGAGCTTCCATGGGCCGTCGTAGATCGTGGTGCGGGGGCGCTGGTCCTTGGTGGCGGTGACCACGTAGTGGGGGGTGTGGACGACGAGTTCGCCCGGGCGGGCGATGGCGGGGGCGGGCAGTCCGTTAGTGATGGCGCCGATGGCGGGGGCGAGGCTGGCGCCGTCGAGGTTGGCGGGCAGGGTGGCGGCGGGCTGGCCGGCCCAGTGCCAGAGCGTCGGCAGGATGTCGATGCCCATCACCGGCTGGTCGCAGCGGCTGGCGGCGGCGACGCCGGGGCCGCGGACGATGGTGGGGACGCGCACGCCGCCTTCCCAGACTTCCGGCTTGTAGCCGCGCAGCGGCGGGCTGGTCGAGAGGTCGAGCGGGCAGCCGTTGTCGGCCTGATAGACGACGTAGGTGCTGTGGCGCAGGCCGAAGCTGTCGAGCGCGTCGAGCAGGCGGCCGACGGCGGTGTCGAGGTCGTTGACCATCGCGGCGTAGGGGCGGCCGGAGTGGACGGTGCCGGGGGCGATCCCCTGATAGGCATCGTAGCCGGCGGCGGAGAACTGGATCTCCTCGTGGACGGCGTAGTGGGACACCTGCAGGTAGACGGGGTGGCCGGCGCGGGCCTCGGCGGCGAGCCAGGCGGTGGCGCGGCTGGTCAGGGAGTAGGCCTGTTTCGGGTCGGCCACGGCGGTGTTGGCGGGGCCCTGGTTGCCGTCGGCGTTGTCGGTGGGGCCGTCGCCGGCATCGAACCCGTGGGCGGCGGGGCCGCCGCCTGCGAGGTGCCACTTGCCGAAGTGTGCGGTGGCGTAGTTGGCGCCGGCGATCGACTTGAGCAGCTCGGGGATGGTGGTTTCGGCGGCCTGGATGGAATCGACCTTCTTGCCCGGGGAGACGAGGAGCCGGGCGGTGTCGGGCTGCGGATTGACGTTGCGGCCGACGATGTCGGTGAAGCCGAGGCGCAGGCATGACTTGCCGGTGAGCAGGGCGTAGCGGCTGGGCGAGCAGTTGGGGGCGGGCGAGTAGCCGCGGGGGAAGCGCATCCCCTCGTCGGCGAGGCGCGAGATGCGGGGGGTGAGGTGGTAGTCGCTGCGGGCGGCGGGCCGGGTGGCGTCCATCGGCGTGTCGAGCGAGGTCCAGCCCTGGTCGTCGGCGAGGATGAAGACGAAGTTCGGGTGGGTGCGGGAGTAGACGGTGACGGTGGCGGTGGAGGCGTCGGCGCGGGTGTAGGTGAAGCTGTCGGGGCCGGCATGGCCGGCGTCCGGGGTGTAGGCGATGGCGGCGCCGGCGATGGCGGCGGTGCCGTGGGGCGGGTCGGAGACGGCGGAGAGCGGGGCGGGGGAGAGGTCGTTGGCGCCGACGTCCAGCAGGCAGGCGGGGCTGCCGCGCAGGACCTGATAGAAGTCGTCGGCGGCGGGGGCGGCGTCGGGGATGAGGTCGAGGGTGGCGAGGCGGATGCCGTCGCCGGTCAGGGTTGAGATCGTCAGGGGTTGGCCGGGGGCCAAGGGCAGGTGGAGGCCGGCGACGGTGGCGGTGGTTTCGGTCACCGGGCCGTGGGCGGGGGTGGCATGGGTGGAGTCCTCGCCGGGGTCGAAGCGCTCGAGTGAGTAGCCGGTGACGACGACGTCGCGGTTGAAGGAAAGGGCGAGCGCCTCGCCGGGCGAGAGGCGGCCGCCGTCGGAGCCGCCGGTGACGCCGAGCCCGACGTCGGCCGAGTGGATCGTGCCGCCGGTGCTGGTGACGGTCAGGTCGAGGGTGGCGCCGAGGGTGACGGCGATGCCGGTCTTGGTGATGGTCGTCACGCCGAGGTCGACCGGGCCGGAGATGGCGTCGAGGTGGGCGTTGCCGCCGGCGGTGAAGCGCAGCTCGACGGCGTGGGCGGGCACTGCGGCGAGGGCGAGGAGGACGGCGGGCAGGGCGTTCATGGGTCCCGGGGCGGCAGTGGGGGGCGGGTGTCGACGCTACAGGATAAATTCCGGGGCGGGGTGGATCATTAGCAAGGGAAATGGGGCGGGCGGGCGGCGGCCGGGGCTGGGGGCGGGCCAGCCTGCCGCGGCTGGTGGCGGGGCGTTCACTTCCGTGCGGGCTTGCGGGCGCCGGGTTTCGGATAGACGTGGGCGCGTTCGGCCCACTGCTGCCATGCGGCGGACAGCCGGGCGACCTTGTCGGGCATTTTGGCGGCGAGGTTGTCCAGCTCGGTGCCGTCGGCGTGCATGTCGTAGAGTTGCCAGCGGCCGGGCTGGAGGCCGCGGGGCGGGGCGACGTTGCGGCCGACGAGTTTCCAGCGGCCGTCGCGGGCGAAGGCGTTGTTTTCGTGCTCGATGAAGATCGGGCCCTTGCGGTCGAGCGGGCGGCCGTCGAACGCCGGGGTGAGCGGGACGCCGTCGATGGGGGTGATCTCGTGGCCGTTGAACGACTTCGGGTAAGTGGCGCCGGTGAGGTCGACGACGGTGGCCATGATGTCGATCAGCTGGGCGGGCTGGCGGAACCAGTCGCGGCCGGGCTTGATGCGGGCGGGCCAGTGGGCGATGAACGGGGTGTTGGAGCCGCCCTCGTGGGCGAAGTGCTTGTACAGGCGGTAGGGGGTGGCCGACGCGTTGGCCCAAGCCTTGCCATAACTCGGCGTGGTCAGGGGGGTGCGCGGGGCGCGGTCCCTGACCGGGTCGCCGGCGCCGAGCAGCGAGACCTCGGCGCAGGCGCCGTTGTCGGAGAGGAACATCACCAGCGTGTCGTCGAGCGCGCCGTGCCTGCGCAGGGATTCTAACAGCTCACCGACCTTCTGGTCGACGCGGTCGATCATGGCGGCGTAGGCGGCCATGCGGAGCGAGCACTCGGCCTGCTGTTTTGGTTTGAGGCTGTCCCATGCGGGCACCTCGGGGTCGCGGGGCGAGAGTTTCCAGTGGGTTGGGATCAGGCCGGACGCCTGCTGGCGGGCGAAGCGGCGGCGGCGCAGCTCGTCCCAGCCGAGGTCGTATTTGCCGCGGTACTTGGCGAGTTCCTGGTCGTGGGCGTGGTGTGGCCAGTGGGGTGCGGTGAAGGCGAGGTAGAGGAGGAACGGCTGGTCCTTGTGGTCGCCGGCGCGGTGTTCGTCGAGGAAGCGGATCGCGTGGTCGGCGAAGGCGTCGGTGGTGTAGAACGGGCGGTCGGTGGTGCTCTTGGGCTCGGGGTCTGGGGTGTTGCCGTCGAACATGATGCGCTTGTCGAACGGGTGGAAGAAGTGGGTGGCGCCGGCGATGCAGCCGTAGTAGCGGTCGAACCCGCGCTGGAGCGGCCAGTCGGCGCGGTCGGTGCCGGCGAGGTGCCACTTGCCGGCCATGAAGGTGGCGTAGCCGGCGGACTTGGCGACTTGGGCGAGGGTGACGCACGAGTCGTTGATGTTGCCGGCATAGGCCGGCGGGACGTCGGCGGCGCCGGGATCTTCCTCGCGGGTCATGTGGCCGATGCCGGCCTGGTGCGGGTGGAGGCCGGTGACGAGGGTGGCGCGGGTCGGGCAGCAGCGGGCGGAGTTGTAGAACTGGGTGAAGCGCAGGCCGTTGCGGGCGAGCGAGTCGAGGTGCGGGGTCTCGATCTCGCCGCCGTAGCAGCCAAGGTCCGAGTAGCCCATGTCGTCGACCATGATCAGGACGATGTTGGGCTTGGGGGCGGCGTGGAGCGGGGCGAGCAGCGACGCCGCGGCGAGCAGGGAGAGGCGGGCGAGGTTCATGGGATCAGGGCGTGGGGTGCGGGGCGGAGGAAAGGCGGTTGGCGCGGGGCGGCCGCCATGCGGGGCGCGCGGGGCGCGGCCCCGGGCGGCGTCTGTTAGCCTGGATTCGGAGATGAAAACCACGGATTGCACGGATTGCACGGATGTTGAATGAGTTGCGATGGATGGCGGATTCATCCGGCAGGTGAACAGGCGAGGGGAACCAAGCCGCTCCGAAATCCGCGTAAACCGCGAACCGGAGCGAAGCGAAGATGGACCGCCTGACTGTTTCTTCTCCTCCTGCGGTCAAATCCGTGGTTCGGCATTCTCCTTTTTGGGATTAGGCCGGGGTGCGGCCTGCGGGCGCGGGGTCACCGGCGGCGGCGGCGTGCAGCGATCGTGGTGAGCGCGGCGAGCCCGGCGAGGAGTGCGGCCGAGGGTTCGGGGACGACGGTCAGGACGAGGTCGGTGCCGTCGGTGGAGAAGCCGAGTTCGACCGGCCAGGCGCCGACGGTTCCGGTCAGGTCGGCGGGGTTGAGGGAGCCGGCGACCGGGTTGTTGGTGCTGATCAGGGTGTAGGAGCTGCCGATGCCGTCGCTGGCGAAGCCGCTTTCCTCGATGAACGCGAAGTCGCCGATGCCGAGGGCGTCGGTGCCGATGGTCAGCACGCCGCCGGAACTGAACAGGCTGACCAGGTCGGAGGACGTGCCGAGCTGCATGGTGATGAGGCCGGCGCCGGCGGCGGGGAGCGAGATGTCGAGGTTGCCGCCGATCGAGAGGGTGGCGACGGTGTGGGCGTTGACGCCGCCGCTGCTGGAGCCGCCGGGGGAGATATTGCTGCCGCCGCGGGTGCCGACGTTGCCGGCGACGGTGCCGCTGCCGGCGAGGGTGCCGTTGCCGAAGCTGGTCGAGCTGCCGTCGAGGTTTTCGCCGAAGAACAGGTTGCCGGGGACGGTGCCGTCGACGATCAGGGTGCCGGCGTCGACGATGTTGGTGGGGCCGGCGTAGTCGTTGGCGGTGTTGGTGATGACGACGGTGCCGGTGTTGCGCTTGGCGTAGCCGCCGGTGCCGGTGCCGGTCATCAGGCCGGAGATGACGATCGTGCCGCTGCTCGGGCTGATGCGCGAGGTGCTGTTGGTGGTGCTGTCGTCGGCGAAGGTGATGGTGCCGGCCAGTTCGGCGTCGGTGACGCCGTCGGCGAGGTTGATGATCTTGTTGCCGGTGGCGCCGTCGGCGAAGATGATCTCGTTGTCGACGGTGCCGCCGGTGAGCAGCCAGGTGGCGGCGGTACTGGTGGCGGCCATGGTGACGGTGCCGGAGCCGATGTTGGCGGGGCCGGCGACGAGGGTGCCCTGGTTGAACGTGACGCCGCCGGAGAAGCTGTTGGTGTTGGTGAGTTGCCAGGTGGTGAGGCCGGTCTTGACCAGCGAGGTGGCGCCGCCGGGGCCGTCGGCGAGGGCGGGGTTGAAGACCTGGGTGGCGCCGCTGCCGCCGCCGAGGGTGAGTTGGCGGGGGCCGCTGCCCTCGAAGGCGACCGCGCCGGTGCTGGTGAACTCGAGGGCGCCGGCGAGGCGCTTGATGATGCTGCCGCCGCCAGTGCCGAGGGTGAACAGGCGGTCGGTGGTGGCGGCGGGGCCGTCGTATTCGAGGGTGCCGCCGTCGAGGACGAGGCTGGCGGCGGCGGCGGACGACTGGCCGAGCCCGCTGGCGGCCCCGCCGTTGGCGATGTTGGTGGTGAGCCAGGAGCCGCCGGCGAGGCGGAGGGTGCCGGTGAAGGTGTTGGCCTGGTCGGTGCGGACGGTGTTGGAGCCGGCGAGCAGGGTGACGTTCCGTGCGCCGCCGGATTCGGTCAGGGGCCGCTCGAGGGTGAGGGTGCCGGAGCTTGCGTGACTGATGTCGAGGTCGCTGGCGAGGATGATGTCGGCGGGGTCGGGGCCGTAGATGCGGTGGGCACCGGTGGTTCCGGTGGTGGTGTTGAGGGCGGCGTTGCCGGCGTCAGCGGAGAAGGTCAGGGTAATCGGGTCGCCGCCGCTGACGGCGGAGGCCGTGCGGACCTCGAAGTTGGTGTTCGAATCGAAGGTCAGCGAGCGGATCGTGACATCGGTGAGCGTGCCGGGCAGGGCCTGGCTGGGGCGGAGGGTGCCGGTCAGGACGACGTCGAGGGTGTTGTCGAAGGTGGGGACGCCATCCGGGTTCCAGTTGTTTGGGGTGCCCCAGTTGTTGTTGTTTCCGCCGCCGTCCCAGGTGGCGGTGGCGGCGGGGAGTGGGGAGGCGGCGGTGAGGCCGAGGGCGAGCAGGACAGGTGATGCGAGTTTCATGGGAGTGTGTGGGGAGTGGTGGGTTGGCGGGTGGACGGGCGTGGGGGTCAGTCGGTGAACTTCTGAGCCTCGTCGGGCCCCGGGGTGGCGTAGGCGGGGTCGAGCGCGCGGATGCGGACGTCGCCATCGGCGAGGGTGCGGACGTCGAGCGGGACGATCGTGGTACCACGATGATTGATCGTTTGGGCGTCGGTTGACAAGTCGCGGGTTTCGATGCCTTCGCGGGGCAGCGGGGGGACGTTGGCGTTGAAGAATGCGGTGCACCACCAGTTGCCGTCGCGGGTTTGGAACGGGGTGCCGTGGCCGAGGAAGCGGCCGGCGAAGCGGCGCGGGCCGTAGGGGCCGGCGACCTTGTCGGCGGTGGAGTAGTAGAGGTTGTAGGAGCCCTTGCGGCCGCGGTCGGTCGACCACGCGGTGCCGAAGTGGACGTACCTGGCGCCGATGCGGCGCATCGTGGCGCCCTCGTGGCCGATGCGCGAGATCGGGGTGCCGTCCGGGCCGGGGCGGGAGCCGGCGGGGTCGATGCGGGTCCTGGGGCTGGTGAAGCCGGTGAAGCCGGGGGCGAGCGGCTGGACGTGGGTGTTTTCCGAGAGCACCCACCAGGTGTCGCCGTCGCAGAACAGCGAGGGATCGTGGTGGCCGGCGAAGCGGCGGCCCATCGGGAAGCTCCACGGGCCGGCGGGCTCGGGCCCGGCGGAGAGGGCGAGGTTGGACTTCTGCTGCGGGCAGTGGACGAGCGCCCAGCGCTTCAGCTGCGGGACCCAGTGGAGCTCGGGCGCCCAGATGCGGTCGCCGGGGCGCGGATAGGGGCTGTCCTTGAGGGTGAACGGGGCGCCGAGGGACTCCCAGTCTATCAGGTCCCGCGAGCGCCAGAGTTGCACCGCGGCGCCGACGATCGACCGCGGGCCGAGGCCGACGTTGTACGGGTCGGACTGCTCGCGGGGGTCCTTGGGGGGCGGGGTGGTGCCGGTCAGGTAGTAGCAATCGTCGGGCCCGAGGGTGATGTAGGGGTCGCGGATCCAGCCGCCCTTGATGAACAGGGCGCGGTCGCGCGACTTGAGGCCGGCCTCGATCTCGGCGCGGGGCATCGCCGGGGCGACCGGGGCGGCCGCCACGTTGGGGATCGCGGGGGGCTTGGCAGCGGCGGGGGCGGGCCCATCCAACAGCCCTGCCTCGCGGTGGATGCGGGCGAGGGTGGCGGGTGGGAGTTTTTGCACCTTGCGGTCGTAGGTGATGAGGCCGTTGATCTCGGGCTCGACGTCGGTGGTCTGGGTGTAGATGCCGGCGGCGATGCCCCGGCGCTTGAGGTCGGCGAGGGCGGCGATCGAGGCTTGGTAGCGTGCGATCCACTCCTCCTTGTCCTTGGGCAGGCCGCCGTAGCCCCAGTTGTTGGCGTTGGGGTTCCAGAGGTGGCCGGGAACGGGGAACCCGTGGCCGCCGAACTCGCCAACGACCTTGACGAAGCCGTCGAAGCGGCCGTTGGCGCCCTGCCTGAAGGGGAATCCGGGGTGCGGGTACTGGTGGTGGTCGACGACGTGCCCGGCGGGCCAGAAGTTGCCGCCGGAGGCGATGTTGACCTGGCGGGTGGGGTCGTGGGCGGCGGCCCATTTGCCGACCTCGAGCGAGCGGTGCTGGCCCCATGCCTCGTTGAAGGTGACCCACTGGACGATCGACGGGTGGTTGTGCAGGGTGTCGATCATCGTCTGCAGTTCGGCCATGAACTGGGCGTGGGCGGCGTCGGGCCAGGCGGCGTCGGCGGGATTCGGTTGGAGGCGGGTCCACGGCGGGCTGACGGCGTGCTGGCCGCGGTTCTTGCCGGTGCCGGAGGAGACCTGGTCCTGCCAGACGAGGATGCCGATGCGATCGCAGTGGTGGTAGTACCTGCGGGGCTCGACCTTGATGTGCTTGCGGATGGTGTTGAAGCCGGCGGCCTTGAGGAACTCGATGTCCGAGCGCATGGCGGCGTCGGACGGCGGCGTGAGCAGGCCGTCGGGCCACCACCCCTGGTCGAGGGTGCCGAAGTGAAACAGCGGCCGGCCGTTGAGGTGGAAGCGCAGGTGGCCGTCGGGGGCCTTGGCCACGCTGGTTTCGCGCAGGCCGACGCATGACTTCACCGTGTCGTCGCCGAGGGTGATGGCGAGGTCGTAGAGCGTGGGGGAATCGGGCGACCAGAGCCGCGGCGCGGGGATCTTGACGGTTAGGGCGTCGTGGGGGCCGGTGGCCCCGGTGACGGGCTCGCCGGCGAGCGAGACGCGGACGCTGGCCTCGCGGGCCTGGTCGACGGCGCCGCCGGGGGTGATCACGATGCGCACCGTGCCGTCGGTCTGCGGGGTGATCTTGAGCGCGGCGATGGAGAGCTTCGGGACCTGTTCGAGCCAGACCGTCTGCCAGATCCCGGAGACCGGGGTATACCAGATGCCGCCCGGTTCGGTGACCTGCTTGCCGTGGAGCTGCCAGGCGGTGTCGGTGGCGTCGGTGGCCTTCACGACGAGGGTGTTATCGCCGGGCTTGAGGGCCGCGGTGATGTCGAACGAGAACGGCAGGTAGCCGCCGGTGTGGGAGCCCACCTCGGTGCCGTTGACCCAGACGGTGGACTGGTAATCGACGGCTTCGAAGTGGAGCAGCGTGCGCCGGCCGGTCTCGGCGGGGGCGGTGAAGGTGCGGCGGTACCAGATCGCCTCGGCCGGGGTGATGCGGCGCTTGACGCCGGACAGGGCGGATTCGATCGCGAAGGGGACGAGGATCTCGCCCTGCCAGGCGGCGGGGGGCGCGGTCGCGGATTGCGGGGTCACCGCGTAGTTCCACAGCCCGTTGAGGTTGGTCCAGTGGTCGCGGGCCAGCGCGGGACGGGGGTACTCGGGCCACGCCGACTGCGGGGTGAGGCGCGCACCCCAGTCGGTGAGCATCGAGTCGGCGGCCGGCTGCCAGGCGGCGGCAACGGCGGCCAGCGCGGCGGCAAGGAGGAGGACGGCGGCGGGGACGGTGGGGCGGGTCATGGCGCGGGAGTCGTGCCGTTTCGATTGATGATTGATGAAGTGATTCAGTGGTCGGCGCGGAGCAGGACGAACAGGCGGCCCTGGCCGGCGAGGTCTGGGTCTGGGACTTGGGCGAGGACGAGCTGGTGGTCGGGGCCGGACGGGGTGGCGGAGAGTTCCAGTGGGGTGAAGGCGGTCCAGTGCGCCAGGTCGGTCGAATGGAGGAACGAGTAGGTTACGCCGGCGGGCTGGGCGTCATTGCGGCGGAACCAGTTGAAGCGGAACTCGCCGCTGGGGGTGGGGGCGAGCCAAAGGAGCTTGACGGCGGCGTCGCTGGCGTTCGGGTTGCCGCCCTTGAGCCACTCGGTGGCGGTGTCGTCGCCGTCGTGGTCGGGGTCGGCGCCGGGCGCGGCGTTGGCGCCGGAGAGGCCGGCGGCCATGGCGTAGCCTGCGGCGAGGGCGTCGCCTGGGGGCAGGGTGCGGACGGCGAGGTTGTCGAGTTCGACGCGGGCATTGGCGCGAGCGGATAGGCCGATGTAGTTGGCATCCGGGTGGTCCCATGGGAACGACAGGGTGATGCCGGGGCCTGCGGGGTCGAGGTCGACGGGGCGGCCGTCGTGGAAGGCGGTGACGGTGACAGTGGCGCCGGCGTCGAAGCTGGGGCAGGCGAAGCAGGCGAGCAGGGTGCCGGTGTTGGCGCCGACCGGGGTGGTGGCGACGAGCGTGCCGTTGCGATAGGCCTTGACATTGCCGTCGATGTCGAGGTCGAGGAACAGGTCGGCGGTGCCGTTGCCGCTGCCGTTGCCGCGGAACGAGAGCGGCGGGGTGGTGCTGCCGATGTCGGCGCTAATTTGGGCCTCGGCCTGACTGAGGCCGACGCCGAAGCCGCCGAAGCGGCCGGGGTCCGGCAGGGCGCCGGAGTGGAGGATGGCATCGACGCGCAACGACACCGAGAACCCGCCGGCAGCGAGGATGTCCGGGCCGATGAAGTTGTGCTGGATCCCGTTTTCGGTCATCCCGGCGGAACTGATCGCCATGTGGAGGGCCTGGCCGGCGACGTCGGTTTCGCCGGCGACGTGGCTGTCGTAGTAGACGGCGCCGGGCCCCATGGCGGTTAGGCGGGGGCCCCACATGCCCTCGGTGGACGCGTCCGGGTCGGGGTGGTTGGGGCGGTTGAAGGTGTCGACGAACAGGTCGCCGTCCAACAGCGGCGGGTCAAATTGCGGCCCGGGCGGGGCGATGAGGCGGGAGGCGGGGACTCCGACGCGGGTGGCCCATGCGTTCCACTGGTCGATCATGGCGGCGAGGACGTCCGGGTTGGCGGCGGCGAGGTTGGTGGTCTCGGTGGGATCGGCCTGCATGTCGTAGAGCTCCAGTTCGTGGGCCGGGGACGATCCGTCGGAGAGGGCGAAGTTCTTGGTCACGAGCTTCCATTTGCCGCTGAACCACGCGCGGTTCGACTCGTGCTCGATGCCGAGGCCCCCGGCGCGGTGGCCGGCCGGGGCGAGCGGCTGCCCTGTCAGCACCGGCAGCAGCGACGTGCCCTCCATCGGCGCCACCGCGTGGCCGGCCCAGGCGGCGGGGTACTGGCAGCCGGTGGCGGCGACCACCGTGGCCATAATGTCTATCAGGTGGCCGCGCTCGTCGGTCCAGCTGCCGGCGGCGGCCGGCGCGGTGGCGGCTGGCCAGTGGATGATCGCCGGGGTGCGGATGCCGCCCTCGTGGGTGAAGTGCTTGAACAGGCGGAACGGGGTGTTGGAGAGGTTGGCCCAGGCGCCGCCCTGGTTGACGCGGGGGTAGCCGGCGTTGTTGTCGTTCTGCGGCTGGCCCATGTGCGGCAGGTCGGCGGCCGCCCAGGGGACGAAGTCGCTGCTGTTGGAATTGCCGAACTCGCCACCCTCGTAGTTGGCGCCGTTGTCATTGCACAGGATGACCAGCGTGTCGTCCAGCCGGCCGAGCTGTTGGAGGCGGGCGAGCAGCTTGCCGATGTTCTGGTCGACCTGTTCGATCATCGCGGCGTAGAGGGCCATCCGGCGGGCGAGGTCGTCGCGCTGCGCGGCGGCGAGTGACGACCAGTCGTCGATCGGGTTGGCGGGTTCCGGCTGGTCGCCCTTGTGGGAGAGGGCGAAGTGGGGGGCGATGACGCCGGCGGCGAGCTGGTTGGCGTGGGTTTGCTGGCGCAGGGCGTCCCAGCCGTCCTCGTAGCGGACGACGTCGGTGTCGCCGGGGTTGGGGTCGGCGACGTCGGTGTATTGGTTGGCGAGGGTGGCGGGGGCGCAGACCGGCCAATGTGGGGCGTTGAAGGCGAGGTAGAGGAAGAACGGCGCGCCGTCGCCCTTGGACGCGTGGTGGCTGAGGAACTCGACCGCGTAGTCGCCGATCGCGTCGGTGTAGTGGAACTGCCGGCCGGTGAAGTCGAGGGGCGCGATCTCGGGGTCGCTGACGAGGTGATAGAGGCTCGGGTCCCAGTAGCCGAAGGGGTCGCCGCTGTTGGAGGCGTCGCCGTTGACGCCCTGGCCGAAGACGTGCTGGAAACCGCGGCTGCGGGGGTCGCGGCCGTTGGCGGTGGTGCCGAGGTGCCACTTGCCGGCCATGTAGGTGCGGAAGCCGGCGGCGGCGAGGACCTCGGCGATGGTGACGTTGTTGGCGCCGGGGTCGGTGTGGGTCTTGAGGTTGGGCAGCGAGGCGCCGGGGTCGACCGCCGACTGCTGGGTGTAGAGGCCGGTGAGCAGCGCGTTGCGGGTGGTCGAGCAGCGGGCGGCCTGATAGAAGTCGCGGAACCGCACGCCGCCGGCGGCGAGCGAGTCGATGTGGGGGGTGCGGATGAACGACCCGTAGCAGCCGTAGTCGGACCAGCCGGTGTCATCGGCGAGGATCACGACCACGTTGGGGCGGCTGTCGGCGGGGCCGGGCGCGGTGACGGTGAGGTTGTCGAAGGCGACCAGGGTGCCGTCGCGGGCGTCGAGGGCGATGTGGTTCTGGTTGGCGCCCGACCATGCGAAGGCGCCGACGACCGGGTTGTCGTTGGGGGCCACGCCGTTGGCGAGGACCTCGAAGTGGACGGCGGCGCCGTCGGCGAAGCTGTCGAAGGTGAAGTTGGCGGTGAGGACGACGGTGCCCTCGGCCAGCGTGCGGGTGCCGGTCGTTTCCTGGCCGCGGCCGAACACCAGCCGGCCGTTGCCGCGCCAGCCGAACCAGAAGTCGCCGAGCACGGTGTCGGTGGCGGTCTCGTTGCGGGTGAAGTTGGTCAGGCGCGGGTTGCCGGAGTGGGCGTCGAGGCCCGCGGCGGCCTCGGCCGCGGAGAGCCCGATGGCGACCGCGCCGCCCTCGTAGAGGTTGCTGTCGGTGGCGTCGCCGATCTCGATGCTGATCGAGAACCCGCCGCCGGCGAGGATCTCGGGGTTGACGAAGTTGTGGTTGACGAAGGTGTTGGAGGTGCCGTTGCCGATCGCCAGGTGGAGGCGGCCGCCGGCGATGGCGGTGCGGGCCGGGCCGTAGGCCTCGGTCCACGCGCCGGCGGACAGGTCGCTGCCGGTGTTGTTGGTGATGCCGGCGGCGGAGGCGTTGGGGTCGGCGGCGTCCGGGCGGTCGAAGGTGTCGGCGAACAGGGTGATGCGGGCGGTGGCGGTGGTCGGCAGGCCGGCGGCGAGGAGGAACGCGGGCACCAGGCGGCGGATCGGGAGCGGGTTCATCATGGGTTGGGGTGCGGCGCAGGCTTCCTGCGGTGGTATGCCGCGGGGGCGCGCGGACTTAGCACGGGGAGCGGGGGATTGTGGGCGCGCGGGGAGGTCGGGGCGGGAAATCGATTGCTAAGGATCGGGTGGCGGATGGAATCTGGCATCGGCAAGCGCGGGCGGCGCGCCAGCGGCGCCGCGGCGGATGATGCCGTGAAGATGTCGGACGAGCAACCAGACGCGGCGCAGACCCTGCAGTTGCAGCGGCTGTTCCTGCACGAGATGCCGGCACTCAAGGGGTGGTTCCTGGCGATGGTGCCGGACCACGCGCTGGCCGAGGACCTGGTGCAGGAGACGTTCCTGACGGTGATCACCAAGGGGCACAGCTTCGAGATGGGCACCAACTTCCGCGCGTGGCTGTTTGCGATCGCGCGGTTCAAGCTGCTGGCGGCCTCGCGGCGCCCGCACGCCCGCGAGGTTTGCCTCGGGCCCGAGACGATGGACGCACTGCTGGCGGACAGCCCGCGCGAGCTGCCCGGCGACGAGCGGCTCGAACTGCTGGAGCGGTGCATCCGCCGGCTGGCGCCGCGGGCGCGCGAGGTGATCGAACTGCGCTACCTTGAAGCGCAGGCGCCTCCGGCGATCGCCAGCGCGCTGCGCTGGACGGTCAATGCGGTGAACGTGGCGCTGTCGCGGGCGCGCCGGGCGCTGCGCGAGTGCATCGAGGCGGGGCTCCGGCGCCGGGCGGCGATCCATCCGAACCCATGAACGGCACGCCACTGGACGAGTTGATCGACCGCTACTTCGAGCGGCAGTTGGACGGTGCCGGGAGGGCCGCGCTGGAGGCGCAGCTGCAGGCGTCCGCCGAGGCGCGGGCGCGTTTCCACGAGGCGGCGGGCGTGCAGTCGCTGCTCCACCAGTGGGCCGAGACCGAGCGCGGCCGGCGCGCGGCCGGCCGCGACCTGATGCGCCTGCTGCTGCCGCGGGGCTGGCGGAGGGCGCCGGGCACCCGGTTGCGCCACGGCCGTCGGCGGGGCGCCGCCGCGGCGTTGGCGGCGGCCGCGGTGGTGCTGCTTGGAGCCGGCGGCGTCTGGTGGCTCAGCCGGGCCGGGCCCGCGGCGACCGGCGGCGGTGCCGCCGGGGTGGCGCGGGTCATGCACGCCAGCCTGGTGGCGTGGGACGAGCAGTCGGCCGCCCCGGCCGGCGGGGTGCTGGCGGCTGGGACCTACCGGATGCGGGCGGGCACGCTGCGGCTGCGGATGGCGGGTGGGGCGGTGGTGTCGCTGGCGGCGCCGGCCGAGTTCCGGCTGAACAGCGGCAGTGAGCTGGACTTGCCCCACGGCAAGATCACCGTGCGCCTGCCGCGCCGGAGCGCCCGGCTGGTGGTCAACGCGCCCGGCATCCGGCTCACCGACCTGGGCACCGGCTTCGGCGTCGCGATTGGCGACGACGGGCAATCGCTGGTCTCGGTGTTCGAGGGCCGCGTGCGGATCGACACCCCGGGGCGGCGCGCCGCCCCGTTCATCGTCGGTGCGGGACAAAGCGTGGCCACCACCGCCAACGGCGGCGGCCAACTCACCGGCCGCAGCTACCGGCCCCAGCCGTTCAACGACCTGTGGCCGCTGACCCTCGGGATCGAGGAGGCATCCAACCTGGTGCGCTTCCTCCCGCCGGGGCCTGTCAGGAGGCCGTTGTGGCGGCACGTCGACGCCAGCCGCGTCTATCTGCTGCCGGAGCGGCAGACGTGGCTGCTGGAGGCGCCGGTGGCGGTGGACCTGGCGCAGGGTGGTGCGACGTGGCCGGAGGAGCGCCGGCGGGTGGAGTTGGCGGCGGGCACGCGGGTGAGCAGTTTCCTGGTGTTCTACAACCCGCCGAAGGCGGGCGGTGGCGGCGAGCTGCCCGACCAGTCGCTGAGCGGCGAGCTGACGTTCGACCGTGAGATCGTCGGGGTGATCTGCGAGGCGGACAGCCTGAGCGCCTCGGACGAGGTGTTGGGGTTGCGGGGGCTGGACTACGCGAACGGGGTGCGGGAGATGCGCTCGCCCGAGGCGGTCGAGACGATGGGCGCCAGCAGGCGGGGGCCGCTGGCGCACGACGTGCTGCGGCTCAGCGAGGACCGGCGGTCGATCTACTTCATGTTCAACGTCCGCCCCGGGTTCGACCAGGTGCGACTGCTGCTGGGGGACGAGTGAGCGGGGCGGCCGCGCTGCCGCGGCGATGCCGGGCGGCCCTGCGTGGAGCCGGCAGCGGGCGGGCGCGTGTCGAACCCGACATCCACCAGGACGATCCCGCGGAGGCGTGTGAAGACCTGCCGGGGAGTCGGCGCGGCGGCTGCCGGCGCCCGCCGCCGGGGCCCGGCGCCACCCCGCGCGCTGCAACAAATTCGTATACGTATACCTAACTGTTGTTCGCCGGGTCCTCGCGGTCGCCGGGGCCTGGCCCCACGCCGCGCGCTGCAACAAATTCGTATACGTATACGAATTTGTTGCAGCGTGTGCGGTGGGGTGGAGACGGGGATTGGCGGGTGGCGGGGAACTGGTTGTAGGGCGGGGCGGATGATGGGGGGAACGGCGAGTCCGTATGCGTGTACGAGTTTGTTGTGCTCCGGATTTTCGTGGCCGCCGGGGGCTGCGACTGATCCGTGCGCTGGGGCGAATTCGGATCCGTGTACGCAATCCGATTGAGGCACGTCCATCGCGGGCCGGAGCAACGGGGCAGGTTGGCCTGCAGGGGGGGGCAAGGACCGACGCGGACAAACTCAAGGCATCCAGCGCCGGGAGAAGTCAAAACCGGCCCGTTGCGGCGCAGAAGTGACGAAGTTGGGCTGGCGTTTCATGGATCGCCGCCGCGGTGATGGTCAATCATTGGCGGTGACCCCGATCAGCGCGGTCACGCCGGGACCGATGATGATGGTATCCGGGCCCCCGAGGCCGTTGAGGCCGAGGTTCTCGATGCCGTCGCAGTCCATGACGATCGAGCCGAGGTTGCGGGTGAGGCGGACGCGGGAGCCGTTGGCCGAAACGTCGAAGAGTTCGTTGCCGTTGCTGCCGAGCAGGGAGTCGTTGCCGGGGCCGCCGTCCACCGTGATCTGGATCAGGGCGGCGAGGTTGCCGGTCGCGGAGAACGAGACGTTGCCGGCGTCGCCTGCCAGGCTGGCCTTGGGCAACGCCCCGTGGGACTCGTCGAGCAGGAGTTGGTCGTTGCCTCCTGCGCCGGAGACGCTGATGAGGACGGTGTTGGCGACCGTGGGCACGCCGCCCGAGATCGGGATCGAGCCGCCGTTGACCCGGAGGGTGCCGGCGGCGTTGCGGCTGACGACGATCACCTCGTCGGGCGGCCCGCCGACGATCGTCAGGACGCCGGCCAGCGGGTCGAACGACGCCGAGACCGCGTCCGTCGGCAGGTGCTTGAGGCGGAAAAAGGCACGGGGCCGGCCCGCGGTGGATTGTGGGCGGCTGATCGCGCCGCCGGTGCCGATCACCAACGTGCCGGCTGTGGCGGGGGCGGGCGGGAAGCGGGCGGTGGCTGGCCGGTTCGGTCCACCAGTTGGATTGGGGGTGCAAACGGGTGCCGGCTGGGGTTTGATCGGGGCATGAGCAGAGGGATGCTGGTAGCGGTGCTGGGCGGGGTGGTGGCGGCGGCGGGGTGGGCGGCCGAGTCGTTCGAGGGCCTGCCGGCGGGGGCGTTCAGCAAGGTTGCGACCGGGGTGGGGGAGTGGACGGCGGGGCCGGGGCACGCGGAGGTGCATGCGGGGCACGCCAAGAGCGGGCGCCAGTCGCTGCGGCTCGTCGGGGGAGGCGACCAGTGGGTGGTGCTGGCGCTGCGCGAGCCGCTGGCGGCGCCGGCGCGGCTGGCGTGCTGGGCGGAGCGCTGGACGGCGCGGGAGCCGTTCGTGTTCCGGATCGACGGGGCGGGTGAAGGTGGCGACTTCAAGGAGTTGTGGAACGGCGACCGGGCGGTGAGGGTCGGCGGCTTTCTAACACGCATCGAGGTGCCGTTGGCGGCGGGGCTGGCGCGGCTGCGGCTGCGCTGCACGGCGCCGGCGGCGAGCGGGGTGATGGTGGACGACGTGGTGCTGGAGGCGGAGCGGCCGATGCGGGTGGCGGGGGTGGTGGCGGTGCAGCCGGTGGTGCCGGTGCTGGTGGGCAAGGAGCGCAACCCGGTGCTGGGGGTGAACGTGCGCACCGAGGGCGGGCTGCAGCCGCAGGTGCTGGAGGCCGTGGAGCTGGAGATGGAGGGGACCAGCCGCCCGCAGGACATCGCGGGGGTGGAGTTGTGCGCCGGCGGGGAGGACCCGTCGGGCGGGTTCGGCGAGGCGTTCGGCACGTGCACGCCGGGGGGCGGGCGGCTTGTGTTCCGCGGGCGGCGCGTGCTGGAGGCCGGCGACAACTGGTTGTGGGTCATGGTGCGGCCCAACCCCGATGCGGACATCGGCGGGCGGGTCGACGCGGCGGTGCTGCGGGTGAAGGTGTCGGGCGCGGTGATCGAGGTGCCGGACGGGTCGCCGCCGGGCAGCCAGCGGCTCGGGGTGGCGCTGCGCCAGGCCGGCGACGACGGGTCGAAGGCCTATCGGATTCCGGGGTTGGCGCGGAGCAAGGCGGGCGCGTTGATCGCGGTCTACGACATCCGGCGCCGGGGCGCGCAGGACCTGCCGGCGGACATCGACGTCGGCGTCTCGCGCTCGGCCGACGGCGGCCGGACGTGGGAGCCGATGCGGGTCGCGATCGACATGGGCCGGGACCCGGAGCACGCCCACGACGGGGTGGGCGACCCGTGCGTGTTCGTCGACGGGGTGACCGGGCGGATCTGGATCGCGGCGTTGTGGAGCCACGGCAACCGCGCGTGGCACGGCTCGGGGCCGGGGCTGGAACCGGAGGAGACCGGCCAGCTGGTGCTCGTCCACAGCGATGACGACGGCCGGACGTGGTCGGGGCCGCGCAACCTGACCCGGCAGCTGAAGGACCCGGCGTGGCGGTTGCTGCTGGCGGGGCCGGGGACCGGGATCACGATGCGGGACGGCACGCTGGTGTTTCCGGCGCAGTTCCGGGCGGCCGACGGCAAGCCGTGGTCGACGCTGGTGTGGTCCGGGGACCGCGGCGAGACGTGGCACATCGGCACCGGGGTGAAGAGCGACACGACCGAGGCGCAGCTGGTCGAGCTGGGCGACGGCTCGATCATGATCAACTGCCGCGACGACCGTGGCGGGGCGCGGACGGTGGCAGTGACCAGGGACCTCGGCCGGACCTGGGTGGCGCACCCGACCGACCGCAAGGCGCTGCCGGAGAGCGTCTGCATGGCGAGCCTGCTGCGCTGGGAGGCGCCCGGCGGCGGCCCGCGGCTGTGGTTCTCCAACCCGGCGACGACCAGCGGCCGGCACACGATGACCGTGAAGGTCTCCGAGGACGAGGGGCAGAGCTGGCCCGAGCACCTGCACACGATCTACGATGTTCGTAGTGGATCGGGCTACTCGTGCCTGGCGCCGGCCGGCGACGGGCACCTCGGGGTGCTCTACGAGGGGCCGGGGGAGATCTACTTCCTGCGGCTGGCGGCGGCGGAACTGCTGGCCGGGCGGGCGGAGGACGCGTTCGACCCGGGGACCGGCGCGCGGGCCGGCGCCCCGGCGGCGCTGGTCCCGTTCCCGCGGCAGGTCGAATGGGGCGCGGGAAAGGTGGAGGTCAGCGGGTGGAAGGTGGTGGCGGCCGGCGACATCGGCCGCGCGGCGGCGGTGGTGGAGGGGCTCCCGCGCGCGGCGGACGGGGTGCCGCTGCGGCTGGCGGCGGGCGCGGTGGCAGGCGCCCCGGCGGGGTGCGCGGAGGCCTACGCGCTGGAAGTCGACGGCACCGGGGTGCGGTTGCGGGCGCCGGGCGACGCCGGGCTGCTGGCCGGGCTGGCGACGCTGCGGCAGCTGGGCGCCGGCGGGGCGCTGCCGCAGGTGCGGGTCACCGACTGGCCGGCGTTTCCGGTGCGCGGGTTCATGCACGACGTGGGGCGCAACTTCCAACAGATCGGGACCCTCGAGCGGTTCATCGAGGTGCTGGCGGCGGCCAAGCTGAACGTCTTCCACTGGCACCTGAGCGACGGGCCCGGCTACCGGGTCGAGTCGCGGCGCCACCCGCGGCTGAATGCGGCGGACGCCTACCTGCCGACCCGCTCGCCCGGGGAGTTCTACACCTTCGAGCAGGTGCGCGGGCTGATCCGGCACGCCCACCGGCTGGGCGTCGAGGTGATCCCGGAGATCGACATGCCGGGCCACAGCGGCTACTTCGAGCGCGCGTTCGGGTTCGGGATGCAGGACCCGCGCGGGGCGCAGGCCTGCGCGGAGCTGCTAGAAGAGGTGTGCGACGAGGTGATCGAGCCGCTGCGGCGCGAGGGGGTGGCGGTGCGGTGGTTCCACCTCGGGTCGGACGAGGTGCGGGTGACCAACGGCGAGTTCCTGCCGGCGATGGTGGGGGTGCTGCGCGGGCGCGGGCTGGAGGTCGTGGTGTGGCGGCCGGGGGCGCTGCCGGACGAGCGCTGCATCACCCAGCTGTGGGCGCAGGGCCGGCCGCTTGCGGGGGTGCGCTGCATCGACTCGGCGGTGAACTACGTCAACCACATGGACTTTTTCGACGGGGTGCCGCACGCGTTCTTCTGGCAGCCGTGCTGGCGGCCGGAGGGGGACGGGCAGGCGCTTGGGGCGATCCTCTGCCACTGGCCCGACGTGAACGCGGGCGGGGAGTCCAACATCTATCGGCAGAGTCCGGTGATGCCGGCGCTGCTGGCGGCGGCCGAGCGGTTCTGGCGCGGCCTGCCGCGGGCGCACGCCGACCTGTGGGCGCGGCTGCCGCCGCCGGGCGACCCGCGGCTCGGGGCGTTCGCCGCGTTTGAGCGGGACCTGGTGGCGATCGGGCGCCGGCTTGCGGCCGAGTGGCCGTTTCCCTACGTCGCGCAGGCGGCGCTCCGCTGGCGGGTGATCGGGCCGTTTCCGCACGGCGGCGACGTGGCGAAGGCGTTTCCGCCGGAGGCGATGGAGCGGATCGGGGCGGTGGAGGTGGACGGCAGGCGCTACGAGCCGGTGGAGGCGGCCGGCGGGACGATCCACGTCCGGCATTTCTTCGGCGCCGGTGGCGTCGTGCCGGGCGACCCGCAGGAGGGCACCGTGTATGGGGAGACGTGGCTGCAGTCAGGGGAGGCGCGCGAGGTGCCGTGCTGGATCGGCTTCAACACGCCGTCGACGTCGGACCGGCGGGCGGGGCCGGCGGTGGCCGGGCAGTGGAGCGGCGAGGGCGGCAGGGTGTGGGTCAACGGGGAGGAGGTGCCGCCCCCGCGGTGGGCGAATGCGGGGTATGTGCCCGAGCAGCCGTGGGCCGACGAGCGGCCGTTCGTGGACGAGGGCTACGCGTATCGCGAGCCGGCGCGGATCGCGCTGCGCAAGGGGATGAACCGGGTGCTGGTCAAGGCGCCGCGCAAGAAGGGCGGGTGGAAGTGGATGTTCAGCTTTGCGCCGCTCGACGCCGCGGTGATCCCGCCGGTTTCCCCGTGAGGGCCGCGGGTCGTCGGCGGTTGGGGCGCGGGGGCGCTTGGTCGGCGCTGCGAGCCCCGCGGGGTCGGTTAGGGGGAGCCGAAGGCGAAGCGGACGAAGAAGCGCGGGGTGGCGGGTGGGGGGGTGATGAGGAACCTGAGGCGGTCGCGGGCGGGGGCGCCGGGCAGGCGTTCGCTGCCGAGGAACACGGCGGTGGGGTCGGGGCCCCAAGTGGTGAGGTCGGTGGAGGTTTGGGGGGTTGGCGAGGCGGCTTCGGCGGTCGCGCTGCGGGTGACCGCGAGCAGGCAGGAGTCGTCCGGCTCGAGGGCGAGCGTGCCCGCCAGCCCGGCCTCGGCGAGCGTCGGGTCGCCGCCGAGGAAGTATTCGGCGCGGGTGGTGAACCCGTCGCCGTCGCGGTCCTCGTCGTCGCCGTGGTTGCCGTTGGCGGCCTTCCAGTCGGCGTATGACTCGGTGTCCGCGGCGCCGGGCGAGCCGCCGCCGGCCACGGTGCTGGCGCGCCAGCTCAGCGGGTTGGCGTGGTCGGGGGCCGACCACGGGGCGGCGAGCACCAGCGAGTAGCCGTCGCCGTCGGCCTCGACCGGCCACGGCGGGTCGTCGCCGTAGGTGAACGAGTGGAGCACGGCGCCGTCGGCGCGGCGCAGCTCGAGCCGCTCGCCGGAGTTGTCAAGACTATTCGGATAGGCGCCGGCGACCGGCAGGCCGGAGCCGAACGCGGCGGTGAACGCGGCCACGTCCTTGACGACCAGGATGCGGGCCCCGGGGGCGAGCTGGGAGCCGGCGGGGAAGGTGAACGTGATCCCCTCGGTGAAGCTCACGCCGCTGAGGTCGAGGGTGGCGGCGGAGGTGTTGAGCAGCTCGACGAACTCGGTCGTCTCGTCGTCGCCGGGCGGATTGTAGTAGATCTCCGAGAGCACCAGCGTCGCCGGCTCCGGCAGCTCGATGGCGCCGGTGAAGGTGACCGTGATGCTGTCGCTGCCGACAACCGCGCCCGAGAAGTCGAGGGCCTCCAGGGTGATCGTGTTAGGGCCGGTGGCCAGCGGCACGGCGACCCGCCAGCTGGCGGTCCCGGTCCACGTCGTTTCCAAGGGCACCGGCGAGCCTGCCAGGCGGATGGCGCGCACGTTGACCCACCCCTGGCCGGCGAGGGTGACCGGGGTGGCGGAGGTCTGGAAGTCGGCGCCGCCGTTGGTGGTGATTGCGAACGCCAGCGGCGCGATCGTCGAGTTGATCGAGCTGAGGATGTAGTCGGAGCGCGCGTCGATGTAGGACAGGTGGGAGGGGAACGGCTCGCCGGGCAGCAGGGCGCCGTAGTGCGCGGCCCACGCGGCCATGTATGACTCGTTGAAGACGGTGGTGCAGATGTCGTGGAGGTGGCCGAGGTAGGTCCGCATCCGGACGGAGTCCTGGGTCAGCCGCTGCAGCTCGTCGTTCTCGAAGATCCCCCGCGTCGCCCAGTACGAGTAGTCCATGTCGTGCGGGAAGTAGAGCACGCGGCCGTCGGGGCGGGCGTAGAACTGGCCGTTGTGGTTGGCGTTGGCGAAGAACGAGTCGCCCGCGCCGCTGCAGCACGAGTACGCCAGCGCGCGCAGCCACTGGTCGACGTCGATCACCGCGTCGAGCCCGCCCGTGAACTCGCCGCCGGTGGTGGCGAAGTGCCGCGCCATCGCGATCAGCCGCGAGTAGTCGTCGACGTCCTCGTTGTTCTTGATCAGGAACGGCCAGCGGTAGTTCTCCTTGTCGGTGCCGAGGTCGGTCAGGTCGGTGCCCACGACCCAGTCCGGCTGGGGCAGCTTGAAGCCGTTGGCGTCGGTGGTGATCGGGTAGTAGATCAGCTCGTACTCGTAGACGGTGCCCTCGCTGCCCTGGTCGAACTGGGAGTCGAGGAACACGTCGCCGAAGCGCGCGAGCTGGAGGATCGCGTGGCTGGTGTGCGCGGGGTTGGGGGCGATCGCCTGGCACAGGTCGTTGTACTCGGCCGGCACGCCGCGGCTGGCGTACATCATGTGGTCGTAGAGGATCTCCTGGCAGCCGGTCTCCTGGCCGTCGGAGCGGTCGATGGCCACGGTGTTGTGGACCCCGCGGAACAGCTGGTCGGCGTTGAAGCCGAGGTTGAAGCCGATCCGTGCCGGGGCCGGGCGGCCGCGCTCGCTGCCCTTGAGGCGCACGCCGGCGCCGTAGTAGGCCTCGCGCTCGTCGTAGATCACCGTGCAGCCGAGCCGGTCGTTGCTCATCAGGTTGTTTTCCTGATAGAGCAGCGCCTCGTCGGCCGGGTCCATCACGATGCGCAGGTTGTGGAGGCCGTTGGCGGCGGCGAGGCCGTCGTCGACCTGATAGAACGCGTGGCCCGCCGGGCCGGCGGCGGGGAAGAACGCGGTGGCGGGCGGGGCGGCGGCGTCGGTGGCGGCGGCGTAGAAGCGCACCACGCTGGCGGCGGGGAGGCCGGGGATGGCGGCGGAGAACGTGGCGCCGTCGGCGGCGGGGGTCATCGGCAGGCTGGAGAACGTGCCGCCGTCGACCGCGTAGCGGAGGATGAGGCAGGCGATGCCGTCGGGGTCGGCGGCGCGGGTGGTGACGGTGACCGGCTGGCCGGGTGCGGGCACGGCGGGGGCGTGGGAGAAGGCGTTGAACCCGGGGCCGGTGTTGTCCACCGCGGTCGAGTTGGGGGAGCCGGGGGTGCCCGGGGTGTCGGTGCGGGCCAGCTCGGTGGTGCGCGCGGCGCGGTTGAAGTAGAGGCGGGTGTTGAGGCGGTTGGAGCCGGCGAGCCAGCGGGCGCGGAACGAGATCTGATAGGTCTGCCCGTTGGACACCTGGCGGCCGCCGGCGAGGGTGGTCTCGACGTGGTTGTGCATGTGCTCGGTGGGGCCGGTGGCGCTGAGGTGCAGCACCATGTTGCCGGCGTTGTCCGGGTCGGGGACGACTTGCGCGTGGCGGTGGTTGCCGAGCAGGCGCCAGCCGGTGGTGCCGGCGCTGAAGTTGCCGTTGGCGACGAGGTGGGTGCCGGCGCCGTCCGGGTCCTCGATCACGGTGATGTCGTCGACCAGCACGTCGCCCTTGTCCAACAGGCCGAAGACGAACTCGTGCCACTGGCCGTCGGGGCCGACGCTGCTGGGGCTGGCGGTGGCGCGGTAGCTGCAGGCCTGCCAGCCGCGGCGGGCGGCCTCGTTGCTTGCCGCCCACGCCTCGGGCAGGGCGTTGTCGGCGCGCGGGTTGCGCAGCTCGAGCGTGCTGCCGGCGCCGTCGGCGGCGCCGGGCCAGCGGCCGCCGTCGAGGTAGGCGACCTCGTCGGCGGGGTTGCCGGCGGCGTCCAGCAGCAGCAGGCATTCGCCGCTCTTGGCGAGGGCGCCGGACCACGGGCCGAGGGTGGTGGTTCCGGGCGGGGTTGGGAACGAGCCCGGGGCCTCGGCGACGAGGAGGAAGCCGCCGGGTGGGATGGCGGTGCCGGCGGGGAACGTGAACTCGACGCCCTCCGCGAGGCGCCAGCCGCTCAGGTCGACGGCGGCCTGGCCGCGGTTGTGCAGTTCGAGCCACTGCTTGGCGGCGCTGGCCGGGGTGACCTCGGGCGGGTGGTAGCAGATCTCGTGGATCACCACGTCGTGGGTCAGGGCGAACTGGTTGGCGCTTCCCGGCGTGGGCGCGGCCGGGAACAGCCAGCGGTCCGGCCAGTCGTCGCAGCGGCCGCGCACGACCGCCCCGGCCACCTGCGCGTCGGCCACCGCGCCGCCGGGGGCGCGCAGCACCACGCGGTCGCCGGCGGCCGGCCGGAAGCCGAGCTGTTCCTCGGTTAGGGCGAGCACGCCGCCGGCGGGGACGGTGGTCGCGGGCAGCTCGGCGGCGGCTGGTTGCAGGCCGATGACCTCGAGGGTGAAGCCGTCGGTCGGGGAGGCGGCGGCGGTCGGGTTGCGCAGTTCGACGAAGAACGGGTCGGCGCCGGCGCCGGCGATCTCGTTGAGCTGGAGCGCGGGCGGCAGTTCGGGGTCGGGCGGGGTTTCGACCGCGCGCAGGCGGGCGGAGAACCACGCGGTGTCGTCCGCGGCGCCGGTGTGGACGGAGGCGGCGAGCACGTTGGCGCCGGCGGCGAGCGCGCCGGCGGGGACGGCGAGGAAGCCGGTGGCCTGGGGCTGCGGGACGTCGGCCAGCGCGGCGGTGGTGTGGGTGACGGCGCCGCCGGGCATGTTGGGGCGGGCGAGTTCCTGGCCGTTGAGGTAGAACACCGCGCCGTCGGCCAGCGTGTGGTCGAGCTCGAGGGTGGTGCGGGCCGGGTTGCCGGTGAAGGTGAACGAGGTGCGGAAGCAGGCCGTCGACGCGTCGGCGGCCAGTTCGGTGCGGGGGGTGGCGTCGGGGAACGCGGTGTCGAGCCCGTAGCGCGCCTCGAGGTAGGCGCCGACGGCCTGGAAGTCGGCGTCGGACAGCGCGTCCTGATAGACGAGCAGCTCGGCGATCTCGCCGTTGAAGCCGCCGTCGGCGATCGTCCCGTGGCGGCCGATGAAGATCGGCTGCGGGGTGAGGCTCGCGCCGCTGTCGGGCGAGTTCGCCTCGAGCGTGCCGTCGACCCACAGCTCGAAGCGGCTGAGCGTCGGGTTGCGGCGGATGGCGACGACCTGGAACTGGCTGGTTGAAATTGCGGTGGTGGAGACCGGGCCGCCGAGGCCGCTGCCGTCGTCGTAGCGGGTCTGGAACCCGTAGCGGCCTGAGACCACCTTGAGCGAGGCGAGCGGCGGGTCGACGGTGGCGTCACGGTCCCACAGGTAGGCGCCGGACCCGTCGTGGATTTCGCCGCTGGACTGCCCCTCGGCGCCCTTGCAGACGACGAAGTAGACGAAGCCGTCGTGCGGGCCGATGCCGGGCGCGAGCGAGGTGGCGAACGCATCGGTGCCGTCGAAGCTGACCGCCGGCTCGCCGGACGCGGTGGCCGCGGCCTCGAAGCGCGGGTCGCCGACCGCCACGCCGTCCTGCGCCACGCCGTCGTCGGTCGCGCTGTCCGGCCACGGGCTGAACTGCGCGCCGTCGGCCACCCCGGTGATCGCCCCGGCCCGGTAGCGGGCGACCAGGCCGGTGGTGACGGTCAGGATCGGCGCGGAGGCCGGCGACCCGAACGGCGCCTGCCCCTCGGCCCAGGCGGAGGCGTCGAAGCCGGGGGATGCCCAGCCTGTGGGGGGCGCGGGCTGGGCGTCATAGAAGCTCCACGTGGTTGCGGCATCGACGAGGGTGTGGACCACCGGTTCGTCGGGGTGCGCGAAGTTGACGCCACCGGGAGTGCCGGTGGCCTGCAGGCTGGCGCGCCAGTTGGCGGGATCGGCGGCGGTCATGCCCGGGCGCCGCTTGGCGAGGGTTGCGCCGGCGCCGTCGGCGGCGACCGGCCAGCGGCCGCCGTCGCGGTACTCGAGCCGGTCCATCAGGCGGCCGGTCGGGCTGAGCAGGTCGACGGTTTCGCCGCCGTTGGACAGATAGCCGGCGTAGGGGCCCAGCACATTTGGCACCCCGGCCAGCGACGCGTCGCCGGGGTTCCTGGCGACGACCATGAAGCCGCCGCCGGCGATGACCGTGCCGGGTGGAAAGGTGAAGTCGATGCCATCGGCCAGCGACCAGCCGGACAGGTCGACGTTGACCGCCATCTGGTTGTGCAGCTCGATCCACTCGGCCTCCTGGGTGGCCGGCGGGTTGTAGTGGACCTCGTTGAAGGTGACCACCGCGTCGGGCGAGGCCGCGAACACGCGGGCCGCGGCCAGCCACGCGGCGAGCGTGCCGGCTACGCGCCGCCGCCCCGCCGACGGGCGGGGCGGCTGTCTGGTCGGGGTGAAGTTGCGGCAGTGGTTGATGGGCACGGCAGGCACCGGTTTCGCGGACGCCACAAGGCGCCCGCGGAACCGTAACTGGGAAGGGCTGGGGTGTCAATTACGGGGCGTAGGCAATGCGGTAGAAGGCGCGGGGCAGCGGCGGCGCGGGGTCGGCGATCTGGACCAGCCCGGACTCCGGCGCCACCACGGTGTCGATCGTCGTCCAACTGCCGGCCGCCAGGGTGGTCGAGCGCTCCATCGTGTAGCTGGTGCCCGGCGCGCCGGTGAAGCTGGCGGTGGCGGTGCCGCCCACGAGGACGATTTCGAGGCCGGCCGGCGCCGGGTCGGTCATCTGCCTGACGTCCACGTAGACGTCGCCCTCGGCCGTCCCTCCCCAGATGCCGTCGCTCACCGTGTAGGTGAAGCCGTCGAGCCCGGTGAAGCCGGGCGGCGGGGTGTAGGTGATCAGGCCGTATTCGAGGACGACCGTGCCGCCCTGGATGCTGGTGGCCGACACGCCGGTGACCTCCAGCGGGTCGCCATCGGCATCGGTGTCGTCCCACAGCAGGTCGTAGTCGATGATTTGGAGCGGGACGTTCCTGCCGGTCGAGAACTCGTCGTAGTTGGGCAGCGGGGCGGCATTGGGGACGCTCACCACCGCCACGTCGCTCTCCACCGACCCGGAGCCGTTGGTGACCGTCACCTTGTAGTCGCCGGCGACCTCCGGGCTGTCGGAATACAGGGTGAGGAACGGCTCGGTTTCGCCGTCCAACAGGATGTTGTTGCGGTACCACTGGTATTCGAGCGTGGCCGAGCCGCTGGCGGCGACGCCGAGCTGGACGCTGGCATTGTGGGGCGCGGCGACGCCCTGCGGCTGCACCGCGATGTGGGGGGCGGTGCCCGGGGGGATCTTGCCGGCCGCCACCAGGCCCTCGATGCGCAAGCCGGTGTAGCCCGCGCTCGCGTTCTGGACCACGAAGTCGAGCGTGTTGACGCCGGCCACCAGCCCGGGGGCGTTGGTGATGTCGATGGCGAACGGCTCCAGATAGCTGAAGGTGTCGCCGAGGTTGTGGACGATTCCGGTGTCCACGCCGTTGACGCGGATGCCCAGTCCGGCGTTGTCGGTGGCCCAGGAGCCGGAGATCCGCACGGTGTTGAGGTTGAAGCCGGTCAGGTCGACCTCCGTCCGATAGACGTAGACGCCCGGGCCCTCGCCGGCGTCGGTGGCGCCGTCGGCCGCCGCGGTGTCCTGCAGCGGGCCGATCCACTGGGAGGTGGCCGAGTTCGGCAGCCACGAGCCGGGCAGGCCGGACTGCACCCGCACCTCGGTCGAGCCCGGGGCCTGCGGATTGACGACCAGGGTGAAGTGTGGGTCGATCGCGCCGGCCGGTAGCGGCTCGCCGTCGAAGCCCACGCCGGTGTTGGAGAGCCACGGCAGGTTGTCGCAGACGAGGAGGGTGGCCACCACGCTGGTCTGGCTGCCGTAGCCGTTGGTGACGGTGACCGTGTAGTCGCCGGACTGCGCGTAATCGACCGCCGGCAGCTCGAGCACCGGGCCGGTCTCGCCCTCGAGGTCCTCGCCGTCGAGCTTCCACTGATAGGCGAGGTCCGGGCTGCCGACGGCGCCGACCCGCAGGAGGTAGTCGGTACCCACGCCGAGCGTGGCGCCGACCGGCTGCAGGGTGATCGTCGGCGGGGTGTCGGCGAGCGGCTCAGCCTCGCGGTTGCTGATCCCGCAGACGTGCATGGTGCGGACTGTGTCGGTGGGGTCCACGTCGCAGGCGGAGGCGAGGACCATCACGCCGCCGGAGGCGTCCGCGGTGTAGCGGTATTCGAAGCGCACGCCCTGGTCGGCGCCGAACTGGTTCTGGTCGACCATCCCCGGGCCGTCCGCGGCCCTGCCGAACAGGGCGATGGCGCGGGAGCCGGCGACGTCCCAGCCGGTCGAGTGGATTGTTAGAACGTAGTCCTTGCCCGGGGTCAGGCCGGTGGTCAGGTGGAGCACCTCGGGGCCCCCGCCGTAGGCGAAGTCGCGCGCCAGTGCGGCGCTGGTGCCGGTGATGCTGTTGTTGGTGTCGTTGGTGTAGGCGCCGGTCAGGATGCTGGCGAAGTCGGCGGTCGCCGGGTTGGCCCCGGCGACGCCGGAGAAGTCCACCCCGTTGATGTTCATCGCGGTGGTGGAACCGAAGCTGTAGGCGTGGGTGTAGTGGTAGCCGCCGTCGACGCCGGAACTCTCGTCGTCGTACCAGGGCGCGGTCGTCCACGCGGTGGTGGCGCCGGGGGCGGCCTCGCGGTTGGTGAAGCCGCTGGTGTGGAAGGTGCCGTTGCCGTGGGTCGGATAGGAGATGGTGACCGGCGAGCCGGCGGCGTCGGTGGTGTAGGCGTAGGTCACCAGCAATCCGTTGCCTTGGCCGTAGTGGTTGAGGTTCACCGTGAAGCGGTCGCCGCCGAGGCTGCTCTCGAAGGTCGACGAGCGGTATGGGGTGCCCGAGGTGGGGCTGTCCCAGCCGAACCCGTAGAGGGTGAACACGTAGTCGGTGCTCGGCTTGAGGTTGTCGAGGGTGATGGCGGTGACGTCGCCGTAGCGGAAGCCGGTGGCCAGTTTTGCGCTTTCGCCGCCGACGCCGGTGGCCGCGCCGGGGTGGGTGTAGTAGAGGCCCGCGAGCGTGAAGCGGGTGGGGATGCCGCCCTCGCGGGGGATGAAGCGCACGCCGTTGACGGTCACCGGCGGGTTGCCGGCGTAGTTGTAGTCACCGAACGTGTAGGCGTGGGTGTAGATGTACTGCGGGTCGATCCCGGAATCGGCGTCGCCGGTCCACGGCGCGAACGCCCACGCGCCGGTGGACGGGGCGATCGAGAAGTCGTCGAGCACCACCGTGTGGTCGCCGTCGGGCCGCACGTTCATCAGGTGGATGGCCTGGCTCGCGGCGGTGGCGGTGAACTCGCAGGCGGCGTGCTTGTAGGGGTTGGTGCCGCCCACGGACGTGACCTCCATGGTCACCGGCTCGCCGGTGCCGCCGGTCGAGAAGCGCAGCCACGGCAGGCCTCCGCCGCCGCGGCCGTTGATCCGGAACGCGACGTTGTATTGGGTTCCGGGGGTCAGGCCGGTGATGGTGTTCGACAGGGTGGAGACACCGCCCGGGTTGTTCTGGATGAAGGCGACGTTGGCGCCTTCCGGGATCACGCCGTTGTCGGCGAAGGGCGAGCCGCCGGACGGGTTGAGCCCCACGCGGGAGGGCGGCCCGCCGGTCCAGCCGGTGATTGCCTTGTTGACGCTGACGTATCCTGGGAAGACGGTGAAGGTGTCGGTTTCAAAGCCGGGGTTGACGATCGTTTGCCCCGTGGCGACGGGGCCTGCGAAGAGCGCGGCGGCAAGGAGGAATCCCGGCACGTTTCCGCGCGGGCGTTGGGTTGCTTTCATGAGTCTTGGATGGTGGGTGGGGGCAAGGCTGCCGGCTGGCAGCCCATCGACAGGTCAAGTCAAGGTGGGGCCGGGCCAACGGTCATCCGGAAGCTGGCCGGGCGGGCGGGGAGGATGTTCCCCACTGCAAGCATGCGAGCAGGGTTGCGGGCCGCTCCGGCGGCGTCAATCACGATCTGCCCGGAGCCCGCGGAACCAAGGGCAAGTTCGCGTGGGTGCTGCCGGCGCGGAACACCTTGTCAGGGGCGGCCGATGATAGACGGGGGCGTCGGCGGCCCCCATGTTGCCTGGCGGAGCACTGCGCGGGGGTTGTCCATCATTTGCTCGTACCAGACGGTCAGCAGCGTGCCGTCGGCGAGTTCGGCGGTGCTCGGGTAACCGAGGTCGCCGGAGTGGCCGTCGGTGGAAACGAGGATCGGCTCGGACCACGTCCGGCCCTCGTCGGTGCTCAGGCGCGCCTGGTTGCCCAGCGGTGGCCGGCGGTGGCCGTAGGTCATCAGCAGGCGGCCGTCGCGCAGCCGCAGCAGGTGTGATGGCAGGCCCCACACGCCGATCGGGTGGGGCACGCTCCACGTGCGCCCGCCGTCGTCGGACTCGGTCTGCAGCGTCTCGTGCTGGTTGGCCGGGTTGTGGTTGCGGATCTGGGCCACCAGCCGGCCGCTGGCGCACTCGACGGCGTGCAGCTCGTGATATTCCTCCGCCGCGTCCCCCGGCCGCAGCGGGATCTCCGCCAGCCAGCGCCAGCTCGCGCCGTCGTCGGCCGACTCGCACACCCCGACCCGCCGCCCGCCGGTCCACAGTTCCTTGCCGGCGTAGAGCAGCCGGCCGTCGGTTAGCTGGATCGGGCCGTGCGGGCTGTTGACGATGCTCGGGTAGGGCGCCGACCAGCTGCGGCCGCCGTCGGTCGAGCGGATCATCCACTGGCCCAGCCCCGCCTGGCGCGCCGCCGCCGGCAGGCGCTGTTGGGCCAGCTGCCAGCGGCGCAGCTTGTCCGCGGGCCACGCCTGGCGTTCGGCGGCGGCGGCCAGCGTGGGCTCGTAGGCGAGCGAGGTGAAGGTGGTGACCAGCAGGGTGCCGGCGGCGGTTTCGAGGATGCCGGAGTCGCGGTCGTCGAGGTCGCTGTCCAACAGCGTGCGCGGCCACGACCAGCTGGCGCCGTCGTCGTCGGAGGCGAGCAGGTCGACGCGCCCGAACGGGCACACGTGCTCCTCGCGGCCGCCGGAGCAGACGACGAGGAGGCGTCCGCTGCGGAGCCGGGTGACGGTGGGCCAGCCGTGGTAGTGGAGCGCGTCGGGGCTGATCACGCGGGCGGCGGGGGCGGCGGGGGCCGGGGCGGGCTGCTGGGCGCGCGCGGGCTGCGCGAGCAGCGCGCCCGCGGCGCCGGACAGGCGGAGGAACTGGCGCCGGGAAGGGCGGCGCCATGCTGCGTCAGGCTGGTGCGCGTTCATCGCCGCGATGATGGCACCGCCGGGCGCGCTGGGGCGAGCGATTTTCCCGCGCGCGGGATGCGTGGGATCTTCGGGGGGATTATCGGGGGGATTTTCGGGCTGGCCGGGCGGGGGGCGGCCGGGCACCCTGCGGGCATGACGTGCCGACTGTTCCCTTGGTTGCCTGCATCGTTCCTGTTAGTAGCGGCGCCGGCCCGGGGCGGGGAGACGCCCGCGCCGGACCCGTGTGCCCAGCCCCCGCCGTCGGAGATGGCGGCCGCCGCGGGCGTCGAGCTGCCGCGCTATCCGTGGCACGTGGTTAATGTCTGGTGGGACTTCGAGCGCGAGATCGAGCACTTCGAGTCGTTCTCGATGGAGGTGACGGTCGACCGCGACATCCCCCCGACCTACAACCTCTACGTCTCCCCGTGCGGGCTGGCGAAGATCAACGGGCTGCAGTTCTACGGCGGCCTGCAGACGAACATCAACGGCTGGGCCAGCGCCGAGGACCACACCCGCGTCCACCCCGGCCCCGGCGCGATCTTCTCGCGCTGGTCGGCCGACAAGAAGACGCCGGTCGACCTCAGCCACGTGCGCACCGCCGGCCCCGACTGCCTGGTGGAAAGCGCCGGCTACGAGGGCGAGTTTGCCAGCGTCCGGCGCCCGCTGGCGTGGGGCAAGGGGACGTGGCGCTGGGAGGTGCTGCGCGGCGAGAGCGAGCGCGTCGGGGACAAGGCGCACACGTGGTTCACCTGCCAGGTGGCCGCGCCCGACGGCGCGGTGACCAAGGTGGGCGGCCTGCGCTTCGAGGGCGACGACTTCACCTGGTGGCCGCGCCACTCCGCGTTCGTCGAGGTCTACAGCACCAGCAAGGTCCCGCGCTCCAACATCCCGCGGGTCGACATCCGCTTCGGCTGGCCCCGGATCAACGGCAAGCCCGCCCCCGTCAAGCACGCGAGCGCCTTCTACCCCCACACCTCCGGGCCCGCCGCCCCGGACTGCGCCACCGCCTCCGCCGACGGCCCCGACGTCAAGGTCGAGGTCGGCCCGATCTTCGTGCGCGACGAGGCGCGGCGCAGCCACCCGCTGCCAATCGCGCCCGCCGGCTGACCACCGCCAGGCATTCCCCCCGCCGCTCCCCGCGCTTGCATCCCGGCGCCCGCCTGCCAGGATGCCCGCATGTGGCGCAACAGCCCGGTGAAGACTGTTAGAACGGCCGCGCGCGGTCTCGCGTGGCTGCTGGTGGTGGGCGTGCAGGCGGTTCCCGCGGGTGCGGCCGGCAGGAAGTTCATCGAGCTTGGCTGGGACATCCCGGACACGGGGTTCCTGCGGGAGAACCTGGCGGAGATGGAGCGGGAGGGGCCGTTCGACGGCGTCATCTTCCACGCCGAGGCGGACGCCGGCGACGGGCGGCGGGTCGGCACCCAGTCCGGCTGGAGCCGCGAGCCGTGGCGGCGGGAGTGGTTCGCGCCCGCGGTGGCCGACCTCAAGGCCTGCCGGTTCACCCGCTTCACCCACAACTTCCTGCGCTTCAACGCCACGCCGCAGCGCATCGCGTGGGACGACGACGACGGCTGGCAGGCGCTTGAGGACAAGCTGCGGACCTGCGCGTGGCTGGTGCGCGAGGGGGGCGCGCGGGGCATCGCGCCGGACCTCGAGCCGTATGGCGAGAACCAGTGGCGGTTCGACCCGGCGGCGGGCCGCACGTTTTCCGCCACCGCGGCGCTCGCCCGCCGGCGCGGCGCGCAGTTCACCCGCGGGATCGCCGCCGAGATGCCCGACGCGGTGCTCCTCACGCTGTTCCTCAACAGCGTGGTGGCCGGCGCCGGCCGCGCGGACGACCCGCAGGCGGTCCTCGCCCGCGAGCACTACGGCCTGCTGCCGGCGTTCCTCGACGGCATGCTCGACGCCGCGCCGCCGGCGATGGTGATCGTGGACGGCTGCGAGAACGGCTACTACTACGACAGCGTCGAGGCCTATCAGCGCGCGGCGCTCGACATCCGCGCGTGGCACGGCCCGGCCGCGCGGCTGGTCGCGCCGGAGAACCGCGCGGCCTACCGCCGGCAGTGCCAGGCCGGCTTCGGGTTCTACCTCGACATGTTCGTCAACCCGCCGGGCCACGCCCACTACCGCCCGCCGCTCGACGGCTCGCGCCTCAGGCGGCTCTCGCGCAACCTGTGCGCGGCCCGCGACGCCGCCGACGAATACGTGTGGATCTACGGCGAGCAGTGCCGGTGGTGGAGCGGGCTCGCCAAGGACGGGCCGTGGCGCGGCGAACAGCTGGCGGGCACCGCCGGCAAGGGGCGCAGCTGGGAGGAGGCGCTGCCCGGCATCACCCGCGCGATCTCGTGGGCGCGCGATCCGGACGCCGCGGCCCGCGCCGAGGTCGCCGCGCTCCGCGAGCGCGGGGAGGCGCCGAACCTGTTGGACAACGCCGACTTCCGGGACGGGCCGGACGGCGGCGGCACGCTGCCGCGCGGCTGGGCGGCGTGGCAGCACGAGGACAGTCCGGCCGGCGAGTTCGCGTGGGACGCGGCGGTCGGCGACGGCGCCGCGCGGGCGTCCGGCGTCGCCTGGGGCTGCCTGATCCAGAAGCTCCCGTGCGCGCCCGGCCAGCTGTTCGTGGTGCAGGCGGACTGCCGCGCCCAAGGGGCCACCCTGCCCGGCCTGACCGTCCGCTGGCAGGACGCCGACGGCCGTTGGACCCGCGAGGCGGACGACCGGCCGCTGACCTTCCGCGCCGACGCCGGCGAGTGGCAGCGGGCGTTCGGCGTGGTCACCGTCCCGCCCGGGGCCGGCCAGCTCGCCGTGCTGCTCGACGTGCGCGGCCAGGCGGCCGGCGGCGCCGACGCCTGCTGGTTCGACAACGCCGCGGTCCACCGGCTGCAGGACCTCGAGTTCTAACAGACCAATGCGGCGTCGCGGCGCGGCGCCGGTTTCCCGACCCCCGTGATGACCGCCCACCGGATCCAACAGTTCGTGCTCGCCGCGCTGGCCGCGGCGGTCCCGGCCGCCGCCGCGCCCGAGTCCCCTCCGCCCGCCGCGCCGGCCGCCGCCGCGCCGCCTGCGGCCGCGACGTTCGAGAACCGCCACGCGGTGCTGGCGATCGACGCGCACGGGCGGGTCGTGTCGCTGCGCAGCAAGGCGACCGGGCGCGAGCTGCTGGCCCGCCCGCAGGCGCTGGTTTCGGCGCGGCTGAAGGACGGGCGCACGGTGGCGGCCCGCGAGGCCGCGCCGGCTGGCGGCGCGCTGGCGTTCGGGCTCGAGGGGGTGGCGGGCACGGTGGTGTTGGCGGTCGACGCCCGGGATGACTTCTTCACCCTGACGGTGCGCTCGGTGGACGTGCCGGGGGTCGACGAGTTGACGTTCTTCACCCTGCCGGCGGCGCCGGCGAAGTACGTCGGCTCGATGGCCAACATGCTGTCGGACGACGCCGACGCGGTGTGCCTGCGCGGCTACGACCTTGAGGTCGGGATGGCGGTCGGCGGGAACCCGGCGGAGCTGCGGGTCTCGACCACCGCGGAGCACGGGCTGGCCGGCTGGCGCGCCGGACTGGCGGCCGGCCCCAAGGCCGGGATGGCGGCGATGCTGCGGGCGATGGCGGCGGAGGCCGGGGTGCCGCTTTCGCACCAGGGCGGCCCGTGGTCGCTCGGCGCCGAGGCCAACCGCGGCTCCTATCTGTTCGCCGACCTGTCGCTCGCCGCGGTGGACGACTGGATCGAGGTGGCCCGCCGTGGCGGGTTCACCCACATCCACCTGCACGGCTGGTGGGACACGCTGGGCCACTACGGGATCAACCGCTCGCTGTTCCCCAACGGGCTGGCGGACATGCAGGCGGCGGTCGCGCGGATCCACGCCGCCGGCCTCAAGGCCGGGCTCCACACCCTGACCGCGTGCATCGACCCGCGCGACGCATGGGTGACGCCCGAGGCCAGCCCGCACCTGATCGCGGCGGCCTCGTATACGCTGGCCCGCCCGCTGGCCGCGGGCGACGCGGTGATCGAGGTCAACGAGCGGCCGGTGCCCGGCCACGACGTGGTGTTCACCTACGCCGGCAACGGCAACGCGATCCGGATCGGCGGCGAGATCATCCAGTACCAGGAAGTGCGCCCCGAGCCGCCGTTCGGGTTCGCCGGCTGCCGGCGCGGCGCGTTCGGGACCCGCCCCGCGGACCACCCGGCCGGCGCGCGCGCCGACTACCTGCAGCAGCGCTACCTCGCGTTCTATCCGGTGGCCGGCTCGCCGCTGGCCGGCGAGCTGGCGGACTGCATCGCGCGGGTGTTCAACGACTGCCGGATGGACCAGATCTACTTCGACGGCTCGGAGGGGATGATGAGCCGCCACGGGATCGACTTCATGCGGCGCGCGATCTTCGGGCGGCTGCGCGGGGAGGTGCTCGCCGAGGCCAGCGAGTGGGGCGCGCACAGCTGGTGGTTCCACTCGCGGCTCGGCGCGTGGGACCACCCGGTGTGGGCGGCCAAGCGGTTCCACGACCTGCACGTGGCCTCGGTCGCGCGGTTCCGCGACTCCGACCTGTTGGAGCCGCAGCTCGGGTGGTGGGCGCCGCGCCAGCCGAGCGCCCAGGCGCGCGGCCACTTCCTCGACGAGATGGAGTACTTCGGGGCCAAGAACCTGGGGCTCGACGCCGCGATGTCCGTGCAGGGCGTCAACGTCTCCCAACAGCCGCTCGGGTTCCACGTCGAAAAGCAGTTCACCGTCCTCGGCTGGCACGAGCGGCTGCGCCTGGCGCGCTACTTCGACGCCGCCACGGTGGCCCGGGTGGCGGTGCCAGGCGACGAGTTCCGGCTGCGCCAGGACCCCGGCGGCGAGTGGCGGTTCACGCCGGTGAGCATGGCGGCCCACCGCATCGACGCCGTCGGCAACGGCTCGGAACGCTGGACGAGCCGCAACCCGTTCGCGGCGCAGCCGGCGGCGGCGCGGATCGAGGCGCTCTGGTCGGTGGCCCCCGACGACGACCCCGGGCGCGCCTGCGTGACCGACTTTCCCGACCTCGCCGCGTTCCAACAGGAGACCAGCTCGGGCGCGGTCGAACTGCACCTCGAGGAGGCCGCCGGCGAGCCCCGCGGCGGCGGCCGCAACCTGCTCCTGCGCGCCCGCAACCAGGGCGCCGCGCGGCGCGGCGCATGGGCCAGGGCCGGCCTGCGCTTCCCCGCCCCCTACCGCGACCTCTCCGGCGCCGGCGCGCTCGGCCTGTGGGTCAAGGGCGACGGCAAGGGCGCGCTGCTCAACATCCAGCTCGGCACCCCGCGCGAGTACATGCAAGCGCTCTCCGACCACCACGTGACCCTCGACTTCACCGGCTGGCGCCACGTCGGGCTGCTGCTGCGCGAGCGCGACGTCGAGCGGATGGCCGGCCACGTGTGGCCGTACGGCGGCCACTACGACATCTATCGGAACCCGCTGGACATGGCCCACGTCTCGGCGCTCGACCTCTACCTGAACAACCTGCCGGCCGGCGACACGACCGAGGTGGTCCTCGGCCCGGTCATGGCGCTGCCCGTCGTGCCGGCCGAGCTCGCCAACCCGGTGCTGGAGGTCAACGGCCGGCGCCTGGCGCTGCCGGTCACGCTCACGAGCGGCGACTTCCTCGAGGTGCAGCCGGACGGCGGCTGCGCGCACCACGACGCCGCCGGGGAGCTGTTGGGCGAGGTCCGGCCGGATGCCGCGCAGGGGTGGCCGGTGCTGCAGCCGGGCGACAACCCGGTGGCGTTCGCGTGCGAGGGGCCGGAGCGGGTGAGCGCCCGCGCCGAGGTGACCCTGGTGGCGGCGGGCGAGCCGTTCGGCGCGCCCGCCGCGCCGGACCGGATCGGCTGGGACCACCTGGCGCGGGAGTACGAGATGCCCCGCTGGGTCACCGCGCCCGGGGGGGCCGCGAACGAGTGGGTGGTGCCGGTGCGGCCGGGCCGGCGGGCGCGGCTGGAGATCGAGCTGGGCGGCGGCATGGAGGCGCCCGCGCTGACGGTGAACGGGACGACGCTCGCGTTCCCGGTCACCCTCGGGCCGGGGCAGCGGCTGGTGTGCCGCGACCAGCGCCGCTGGGTGGTGCTCGACGCCGGGCGCGCGCAGGTCGCCGCGGGCGAGCTGGCGGTCGCGCCGCCGCTGCTCCACGGCGGCCCCAACCGGATCTCGTTCACCTGCGGCGCGCCGGCGCGCGCGATCGTCAGGCTGGTCAAGGCCTACGAGCCGTGAACGGGGCGCCGCGGCTCAGCGGTCGTGCGCGGCGAACAGGTCGTGGTCCGGCCAGTGCCCGACGGCGTCGGCCGCGCGGTGCAGCGCGGCGTCGAGCGCGCCGTCCGGCAACTGCGGGTCGTCGGAGCGCTGGTTGAACAGGGCGACCCACGCGAGGCCGTCGAAGCGGCGCACCAGCAGCGCGTGGGTGCCGGGGAGGCCGCCGGTGTGCCAGCAGTTGGCGCCGGTCCCGCGCGGGACCGGGCGCACGAGCCAGCCGGCGGCGTAGAAATGATCGGCGAGGGAACCGTCGGGCAGGCGGCTGACCGGCGGGGCGGGCGGCTGTTGGAGGGCGCGGCGCGCGGCCGCCCCGAGCCAGTGGCGCGAGGCGGGCGCGTCGATCGCGGCGGCGAAGCGCGCGAGGTCGACGGCCGAGGCGAGCCACCCGCCGTGGGAGTCCATCGCCTCGAGGCAGAAGCCGCCGTAGGGGGCGGGCAGCGGGCCCGGCTCGGAGGCGAACACGCTGGCCCACATGCGGTCGTCGGGCATGTGGTAGCGCACCTCGCCGGGGGCGCGCCCGGCTGCGAGGGTGCGCCCGAGGCGCATCCCCCGGATGCCGATCGGGGCCAGCACCTCCTCGCGCACGTAGTCCTGATAGGGCCGGCCGGAGGCCTGCTCGATCACCCGCCCGAGCAGGCAGTAGCCGAAGTTGGAGTAGGCGCAGCGGGTGCCCGGGGCGAAGTCCAGCGGCCGGGAGAGCATGTGGCGGATGATGTGCTCCTGGCGGGCCGGCGCCGGCACGCCGGCCGCCTTGGCGATCTCCACCGAGCGGAACATCGGGTCGCCGCTGGCGCCGGTGTCCCACCCGCCGGTGTGCTGCAGGCAATGGCGCACGGTGACCGCGCGCAGCCGCGGGTCGGGTTTCCCGCGGCCGGGGAGCGGCGCGTGGCGCAGGATCCCGAACACCGGCGCGTCCAGCTCCAGCCGGCCGGCATCCAACAGCTTGAGCACCGCGGCCGCCGTGACCGGCTTGCTCAGGCTCGCGATCCGGAACAGCGAGCCGGGCGCCACCGGCTGCGCACCGCCGCGGTCTGTCAGGCCGTAGCCGCGCGCGTGGACCAGGCGCCCGCCGCGGACCACCGCGAGCGCCCCGCCCGGCACCTTGCGCGCGGACATGAAGCGTTCGACCTCGGCGTCGAAGGCCTCCGCCACCGACGGGCCCGGGCCGGCCGCCGCGCGCCGCGGCGCCAGCCACAGCCCGCCCGCGGCGGCCGCGGACAGCGCGCCGGCCCGCGCGAGGAAGTCGCGACGGTCGATGGATGCGGGAGGGGTCGTGGGCATGGTGGTCAGGGCAGGAGGACGACGCGGAAGAAGGCGGCGGCGCCGGTGCGGGGGAGGGTGCGGGACAGGGTGAGGTCGGCGGGGCCGGCGGTGGTTTGGCCGCCGGCGACGTCGGTCCACGAGCCGGCGGCGAGGGTGGCGGACGACTGGACCTGATAGGAGCGCCCGGGGAAGCAGTTCCAGGTCAGGGACAACCCGTCGGGGGTGGCGGCGGCCGCGGTGATGCGGAAGCCGGCGCCCGGCTCGAGGCGGTCCCAGGTGCCGTCGGCGTCCTCGTCCAACAGTGCGGCCGCCGGGATGCACAGCCATTCCCCGGGGTCGACGTTCCCGTTCTCGTCGCCGACCCGCGCCGGGGCCTGCGCGCCGAGGACGCCGCCGTCGGGCGTCTGATAGGCGAGCGCCGCCAGGCAGATCGTTTCCGGCGCCGCGCCGAACGCCCCGGCCAGTTCGATCGTGCCCTCGATCTGCCGGCCCGCGGCGCCGCGGGCGGTGGTGGTGTCGGCGCCGTTGGTGTTGGACCAGCCGAGGTAGCTGTTGGCGCTTTCGGCGCCGAGGAACGGCGAGCCGGGCGGCGCGGCGGTGAAGCCGGCCTTGGCCCACGGCGCGGGGGTGGTGGCGCCGCCCAGCAGGGACGGGGCGATCACCACGAAGTGGTCGTTGGCCCCGCCGGTCGGCGACCAGGTGGCGACGTAGAGCGTGCTGCCGCGCAGGGCGGCGTAGATGGTCATGCCCGGGCTGGACAGGAGGTAGCCGGGGAAATCCGCGTCGCCATCCATCACGAAGGGAATCGGTTCCGGGGTGGGCGGCGGGGATGCGGGCGTGGTGACCTCGACCGGGGCGGGGGCCAGCGTGGTCCCGCCGGCATTGCGCGCGGCCACGGTGTAGGAGTAGGTGGTGGAGGCGGTCAGGCCGGTATCGGTCCAGTGGAGGCTCGCGGTTTCGCCGATCTCCTCGCCGTTGCGGAAGACGAGGTAGTCGAGCGCCCCGGTGGCCGCCTCCCACGAGACCAGCACCGTGGTGGGGCCGGAGGCGGTGGCGGCCAGCCCGGACGGGGGATCAGGCGGGTCGCCGGCCCCGGCCGGGGTGACGGCGAAGTGCCAGTCCTGCCCGCCGTTGTTGTCCCACAGGGTGCCGTCGGTGAAGCACAGGTCGAGGGTGGTGGTGCCGGGCCACGGGGCGAGCGTGCACTGCCACTTGCCGTCCGCCGGCGTCATTGCCGGCCGCGGGTCGACGACGTCGTGCCAGCCGTTGCGGCCGGCGTGCAGGTAGACCTGGGCGGAGCCGGCGAGGGCCCGGCCCGCGGGGTCGTAGGTGATGGTGATCGGCTGGGCGTCGGTGGGGTTTGGCGGCTGGATCTCGACCACCGGCCCGGGCCCGGGCCCGCCGCCGTCGTCCTCGACGAAGACGTGCTGGATCTCCGACCGGTGGAGGTTGCCGAGCGAGTCCAGCACCTCGACGTGATAGTCCAGCAGCTTGCCGCGGAACGCCGGCACGCTGTCCTCGGAGACCCGGGCGAACCAGTAGTCGGCGACCGCGTCCTCGGGCGCGGTGATGAAGTAGTCGATCTGGCTGTTGGAGGCGGCGGCGTTGAGGGCGGCGCGGGTCTTCGGCAGCGCGCGCCGGGTCATCGGCACCGGGATCCAGGGGCCGACCTCGCCGCCGCCGGCGTAGGTTTCGTTGTGGTTGGACTCCAGCGGGTTGGTGCCGTCGGCGTCGATGCGCACCTTGAGGGTGGCGCCGCCGGCGGGGATGCCGGCCAGGTCGTAGGCGTGGGTCCAGACGTAGAACTCGGGCGGCATCTGCTTGAGGAAGCGCTCGTCGCCGCCCGGGATGCGGTTGAACCAGCCGAAGGTGTAGCCGCCGGGGTTGTAGGGGAAGCGCTGGGGCTTGAGCACGGTGGGCGGGGTGCGGTCGTTGGCGCGGCGGGCCTCGGTCATCCACGGGCGGAGTTGGTCGACCGCGCGGCGGGTGGCCAGGCCCTGCTTGACCTCGTCGTCGTTGCCGAGGCCGCCGTAGTAGTTGAAGCCGGAGTCGAGGCCGGCCAGATAGACGTGCCACGCCAGTTCCACCGCGTTGCGGTCGCCGAAGCCGTTGCCATCCCAGTCGTAGGGGGCCTGGATCACCCACGGCCGGACCTGGCCGCCCTCGTCGAGCAGGATCTGCTCGGCGGTCTCGCACCAGTTGGCGCCGGCGATCAGCGGGGCGTGGCTGTAGAACTTGAGCGCGAAGCCCGGCGTCTCGAGGTCGATTTGGGTGCCGGGGTAGGTGTTGGTGGCGCCGATGTTGGCGTTGGCGACCGGCGGCTCGATCCACTTGAGGAAGTACGGCGAGCCGTAGTCCATCTCCGGGAAGATCCAGGCGCCGTCCTCGATGTGGGCGGGGGTGGCGGCGGCGCCGTGGGCGTCGACGAAGTCCTGCGGGGTGGAGCGCTGGTAGCCGCGGCCGGCGGCGTCGTTGAAGAACTGCGGCGTGGCCTCCATCCACGAGCTGTAGCCGCCGCCCCACGCGTTGTCGCCGTCGCTGGCCGGCATGACGATCACCGGGTGGTCGGCGGCGGCGTGGGGTGCGATGTGGTCGGCGATCTTGCCGACGCCCTCGTTGGCGTAGCCGAAGCGGTACGAGAGCACGTCGTCGGAAGGCACGGCGATCATCGTCTTCTCGGCGCCGGTCTCGGGGTTGACGTACTTGACCCGGTGGAGCTGATAGGCGAAGGGGGAGACGTTCCACGCGGCGTTGCCCGGGTTCGGCTCGCCGTACCACCAGCCCGCGGTGGGCGCGGGCCCGATCTGGTCCGCCTTGTTCGGCGGGCTGGAGTAGATGTTCCAGGTTGCCTCCGGGTCGGCCTTGGTGGTGTAGGTCGGGCAGGTGCGGCTGAGGTGGTGGCTCGGCACGATCACCCACTGGTAGCCCTCGTCGACGAGCACGTCGACGAGGTGGCGGGAGAAGGCCATCTCGGTGGGGAAGAAGCCCTTGGAGTGGTCGCTGAGGTCGCTGTTGCCGCCCCACGCCTTCCACCACGCCTGCTTGAAGGTCTGAATCTCCTTGCGGAAGACCGCCTTGGGCAGCAGGGGGGCGAGCGAGTGGTGATAGGTGAAGCCGACGAGGTCGAGGCGGCGGCTGCCGGCGGGCGTCGTCCAGGCGCGCGCCTGGCGGTTGCCGGCGTGCCAGTCCGGTCCGTAACCGAGTTGGGCGGCGCCGGCCAGGTTGCGCACGTTGTCGACCAGCGACCCCGAGTAGCTGAGCGCGAAACCGCCGCTGGAGTCGATCAGCGCGAGCGAGTCGCGCGGGCGTCCCTGATAGGCGTTCCTGCGGTCGTCGAGCCCGAAGATGTCGCGCAGGTTGTTGTCCGGGTGCTGGACGGCGGTGCCGTAGCTCTGGTCGGCGTTCTCCTTCAGCCAGATCGAGTCCCACGCGCACTGGACGCGGCTGGCCTGGCCGCCGGTGGCGTTCCACTCCGGCCAGTAGACCGGCTGGTGGTTGTGCCACATGCGCGAGACGTAGACGCTCGGCTGCGCGGGCGCCGCGGCGGGCACCGCGAGCAGCAGCAGGCAGGCAAGGCGGATCATGGGGGCGACCCTATGCCGGCCGGAGCGCCGGGGCGAGCGGGTTCTGCCCGGCACCGGCGCGAGGGACGGCGGCGCGACGCGAGGCGGTTGCGAGGGTCGCGCCACGGGGCGGCTTGCCATGTGGGCCGGACCGGGCAGGATCGGGCGCGGATGCTGACCGACTCGCACTGTCACCTGGCCAGCCGGCGCTACCGGCCGGAGGAAGTCGACGCGCTGGTCGAGCGCGCGCGCGCGGCCGGGGTGGGGCGGATCGTCACGCTGGCGACCACCCTCGACGACCTGGCGGACAACCTCGCGATCGCGGCGCGCCACCCGTGCGTGGCGGTGGCCGCGGGGATCCACCCGTGCGACGTGCACGAGGCGCCCGCCGACGCCGCCGGGCGGCTGGCCGCGGCGCTCGCCGACCCGCGGGTGGCGGCGGTGGGCGAGACCGGGCTCGACTACTACCACCCGGCGCCCGCGGGCTGGGACGAGGCGGGCTGGCGGCGGCGCCAGCTGGAGATGTTAGAACGGCAGTGCGAGCTGGCGGCGGCGGCCGGGCTGAACGTGGTGATCCACACGCGGGACCGTGCCGGCGACGCGTCGTTCCGCGACGCGCTGGCGGTGTGGGGGGGGCATGCGGGGCGGGTGCGGGCGGTGTTCCACTGTTTTGCGGGCGGGTGGGCGGCGGCGCGGCGGGTGCTGGACCTCGGCGGGCTGGTGTCGTTCACCGGGATCGTGACGTTCCCGAACGCGGGCGAGGCGCTGGCGACGGCGGTCCGGTGCCCGGCGGGCTCGTTCATGGTCGAGACCGACGCGCCGTACCTGGCGCCGGTGCCGGAGCGCGGGCGGCGCAACGAGCCGGCGTTCGTGCGCCACGTGGCGGCGTGCCTGGCGGCGGCGCGCGGCGAGGCGCCGGCCGCGTTGGCGGCGCACACCGGGGCGGTGGCGGCGGGGTTCTTCCGCTGGCGGCGGGCGGCGGGCGAGGGGGCCGCGGCGTTCCAGTTAGATTGACAGGCGGCGGGGCGCGGGGTTTGGATGCGGGCACCGTGACGTCACGGTTCCTTGCGCCATGATTGCAAAGCTCCTTGTTCCCGCCGCCGTGCTCGCGCTCGCCGCGTGCAGTCCGATGAAAGACAGCGAGGTCGACTACGACACCTCGGATCCGTACGGGGTCCCGGACGCCGGGGCCGAGACCGCGAGCTACGAGCCGATCAACCCGCCTGCGGATGCGAGCTACGCGCCGCCGGCGTATGAGGACACCACGCCGCCCCCGCCGGCGCCCGCGCCCGCGCCTGCCCCGGCGGCGCGCACGCACAAGGTGGTGGCGGGCGACACGCTGTGGGGGCTGGGGCGCAAGTACGGCGTGTCGGTCGACGCGATCAAGGCGGCCAACAACATGACCAGCGACACCGTGCGGCTGGGCACGACGCTGAAGATCCCGGCCCGCTGAGCCGGGCGGAGGGGGACGCAGCGCATGGGGACCGGCATGCACGCGGTGACCGGCGCCGGCCGGAGCTGGCGGCGATGCGCCGCCGTCGTGTGGGCGGCGGGGTTGTGCGCGGGCGGGTTGGCGTTGGCAACGGGCGGCGGCGGCGGCGGGGCGGACGCGCCAGCCGAACTGCCGCCGGCCGAGGCGGCGGTCGAGCGGCTGCTCGGCGAGCGCGGCGCGCCGGCGGCGTTCGAGCGGGCGGTCGAGGAGGCGCGCGGGCAGGGGGTGGCCGAGCAGGTGATCCTCGAGGCGCGGTTCCTCTATCATGTCGACCGGCGCGACGACGCGGCGCTGGCGGCGCTGGCGCCGGTGATGCTCGAGCGCCGCGACGCGTTCGAGCCGGGCCAGAGCGCGATCTTCGCGGTGCGCGAGGACTGGCTGGCGGTGGTCGAGTACGTGCAGGCGATCGCGGCGCTGCGGCGGGGCGAGCGCGAGGCGTTCAAGCGCCACATCACCGAGGCGTTCTGGCTCAGCCCGGGGCAGGGCGCGGCGTTCGCGCCGCACATCGAGCGGCTGCGCATGGACGAGGCGATGGCGCGGGTGCGGGTGGACTTCGGCACCCGGCTGCGCCGGCTGGCGGGCGGCGAGGAGCCCGAGCTGGCGGCAATCCTCGGCGCGCGCAAGGCGCTGGTGCTGCACTTCTGGTCGCCGGCGAGCAGCGAGTGCGAGGAACTCGCCGGCGACTTCGCGGCCACCGCGCGCGCGCTCGAGAAGCAGGGCATCGCGGTGGCCTCGGTGCTCGTCGATGACGACCCGCAGGTGGTCGAGGAGGCGCGCCGCTTCGTCGCCGCCGGCGAGCGCGCGCCGGGCCACTGGCTGCGCGATCGCAAGGCCGATCCGCTGCGCGTGCAGCTGCGCGTGCAGAGCGTGCCGGTGCTGGTGCTGGTGGCCACCGACGGCCGCGTGTTGTTCAACGGGCATCCCGCCGAGGACGAATGTTGGAACGCGTTGCGCCGCGTGGCGCCGGCACTCGCACGGCCCGCGCGCGAGGAGCTGGCACCGGGCGGGTGAACGCCGCCACGGGGCCGCGCGCGGGGGCCGAGGAAGAGCAGAAGATTTCCAAAATGTGCAGCAAATTTAACTTGACGGAATCCCTTACTACTAGCTTCATGGTGGCAACAACTGGCACGGCAACGGCGAATGTCCCCGGCAGCTCCACCATCCAACCTCGAGATCCAGGCCCTCTCGGTGCTGTGGCACGACGGCCCATCTACGGTGGCCGACGTACTGGACTCGCTGCCGGACGGCAAGGACCGCGCCTACACCACGGTGCTCTCGGTGATGCAGAGCCTTGAGCGCAAGCGGCTGGTGGTGCGGGAGCGGGCCGGGCGGGCGCACGTCTATCGGCCGGCGCAGCCGCGCGAGCAGATCGTGGGGCACGCGACGCGCGAGTTTCTGATCAACGCTTTCGGAGGGCGGCTCGATGAGGCGGTCCTCGCAATCCTCTCGGCCGGCAACCTGACGCCGGAAGAGAAAACAAACATCGAACGCGAACTAGAACGACACAAAGCCATGGCTGCAAAGAAAACCGCCAAGAAGGCCGCCAAGAAGGCGGCGAAGCCCGCGAAGAAGGCCGTCACCAAGAAGGCCGCAAAGAAGCCGGTGAAGAAGGCCCGGAGCGCGAAGAAGCCGGCCAAGAAGGCCGCGAAGAAAGTGGTGAAGAAGCCCGCCGTCAAGAAGCCGGCGAAGAAGGCCGTCACCAAGAAGGCCGCGAAGAAGGCGGCCAAGAAGCCGGTTGCCAAGAAGGCCGTGAAAAAGGCGGCCAAGAAGGCGGCCAAGAAGTAAGCGTAACCCGAAGGTCGCAACAGAATTCGGCACTGCCAGAGTGATCGGAACTGTTCGCGAGTTCGATAGGGTTTCCATGCGGCGGGGGGTCTGAGGGCCCCCCGCCGACGTTTTCAGGGGGGGCGGCAGAAAGGGGTGCAGAAAGGGGTTGCGGGGGGGGCGGGGATGGGGGTAGGGTGCGCCGCCCCGGCAGGGACTGCGCGGTTAGCTCAGGGGTAGAGCACTACCTTGACACGGTAGGGGTCACAGGTTCAAATCCTGTATCGCGCACCATTCTTCGCTCCCGCAAGCGGGAGCTACGAATGGCAGGCCCCTGCTGCGGACCTGGTGGATGGAGCAGGAAAGATCCCGCCCGGCTTGCGGGAGCGAAGAATGCCCACGGGTCGAAGGTCTTGCGCCCGGCAACCGGCCGGCTACAGTCGGCGCCGATGACCGCGCCGACGCTCCAGTCGCTGCTGCGTTTGCTGGACGACGAGACGGCGGCGGTGCGGCGCTCGGTGAAGGAGGCGCTGGCGGCCTACCACGGGGACGTGAGCGGGCACCTGGCGGAGATCGGCGCCGACCTGTCGGAGCGGGAGCGGCAGCTGTTGTCGGGGCTGCTGGCGCCCGGGCGGCGCGAGCGGCTGCTGGCGGAGTGGGAGGTTCCGGCCACCGGTTGGGTGGGGCTGGGCGGGGACTGGGGGCGGGTGGAGGGGCTGCTGCGGGCGGTGTCCGACTTCCTGCACGACGGGCTGACGCTGCGGCCGCCGGTGGCGGACGGGCTTGACCTGTTAGCCGGGGACTACGCGGCGGCGGGGCTGGGCGGGTGCCCGCTGGCGCTGGGCCGCTGGCTGTTCGGGGGCGGGCGGCTGGCGGCGAACGAGGAGGACTTCCACGCGCCGGAAAACTCCGACCTGGCGTGGGTGCTGGCGCAGGGGCGGTCGAACCCGCTGGGGCTGTCGCTGGCCTACATCCTGACCGCGCGGCGGCTGGGGATGGAGGTCGAGGGCTGCGCGTTCCCGGCGCGCTTCCTGTGCCGGGTGCGGGCCGGCGGGCGGACGTGGATCATCGACTGCTACGAGCGGGGGCGCCGGCACGACCTGCAGGCGCTGCTGGCGCGCGCCGGGCTGACGGTGGCGATGCGGCGGGCGCTGGTGGCGCCGGTGCCGCCGGGCGCGGTGGTGGTGCGGCTGCTGCGCAACCTGCACGACGCGCTGACCCGGGCCGGGCGCGCCACCGACGCCCGGCTGGTGCGCAGGCTGCTCGCCACCCTGCACGTCGAGCCGTGACCGGCGGGGAGGTCTGTTAGAACGCCGGGGGGCGTGGTGGTGGGCGGTCAGACCTCGCCCTCGGGGTAGAGCTGGTGGTATTCGACGGCCTCGAGGCCGACGACGGCGGCGGTGCCGAGGATGGCGGTGGTGGTGGCGGTGCGGGCGACCTGGGCGGCGGGGCGTGCGAGGCCCATGGCGAGCTGGCCGAAGCATTCGGCGCCGGCGACGTGCTGGAGGAGCTTGAGGCTGATGTCGGCGGCGTCGAGGTTGGGGAAGACGAGCACGTCGGCGGGGTTGCGTGGGGGGCCGGTGGCGAGCTTGACCTCGGCGGCGGCGGGGTCGAGGGCGACGTCGGCCTGGAGTTCGCCGTCGACGAACATGTCGTTGAACTCGGTGAGGCAGCGGGAGCGGGCGAGCGAGGTGGCGGCGGCGACGCGGCGGGCGACCTTGTCCGGGGACGAGCCGCGGGTGGAGTGGCTGAGCAGGGCGACGCTGGGGGGGCGGCCGAGGAAATGGCGGGCGAGGCGGCCGGTTTCGAAGGCGATGGCGGCCAGTTCGGCGACCGAGGGGCGTGGGATGAGGCCGCAATCGGCGAGGAACAGCACGCCGTCGCGGCCGAAGTTGCGCAGCTGTGGGGGGCCGACGAGGACCATGGCGCCGAACACGCGGGGGACCTGTGGCAGGGGCTTGATGGTGTTGAGCAGGGCGCGGAACAGGTTGATCGGGAGCACGCGGTTGCCGCCCACCAGGCCGTCGGCGTGGCCGTATTGGACCATCAGGGCGCCGAAGTACTGCGGCCGCGCGACGACGTCGACCGGGTTGGTCAGGCGCATCTGCCGATAGAGTTCCATGCGGGCGAAGAGGCGGCAGAAGTGGGGGAAGTCCTCCGACTTGGCGGGCTCGAGCACGCGGATGAACTCGAGCGGGATGCGGTGGGCGGCGGCGAGCGCGCGGATCGCGGCGGCGTCGCCGAGCAGGATCGGCGCGGCGGCCTCGAGCTCGACGAGCTGGCGCGCGGCGTGCAGCACGCGCAGGTCCTCGCCCTCGGTGAATACGATCCGTTTCGGGTGGCGGCGCAGTTGCTCGAGCAGCGAGCGCAGGAACGGGTGGGCGGGCGGGCCGGGTGGCGGGGCGGCTTCCATCAGGCGGGCGGTTGGGGAGCGGGCTTGCTTCGGGCGGGCAGACTACGCTTGATTCGGCGGCGGCTCCAAGCCGAAACACGATGCCGGCCGACTATCACACGCACACGCCGTTGTGCCGCCACGCCCGCGGCGAGCCCGAGGAGTTCGTCGAGCGCGCGCTGGCCGCCGGGCTCAGCGAGTACGGGATTGCCGACCACGCCCCCCAGCGGCCGGAGCCGTTCGACGACTGGCGGATGCTGGAGGCCGAGCTGCCGGACTACCTCGCGTGGGTCGGGCGCGCCCGCCGCCACGCCGCCGGCCGCATCCCGGTGCGCGCCGGGCTGGAATGCGACTGGCTCGACGGCTGCCAGCCGTGGGTCGAGCACCTCGCCGGGCTGGCCCGCTGGGACTACCTGATCGGCTCGGTCCACTACCTCGGGCGCTGGGACTTCGACAACCCGGCGCAGCTCGCGCGCTGGGCCGGGCGCGACGTGGCCGCGGTGTGGGCCGACTACTGGGCGGCCTACGCGGCGATGGCCGCCAGCGGCCTGTTTGATCTGTTAGGGCACCCCGACCTGGTGAAGAAGTTCGGGCACCGGCCGGCGGGGGACCTGCGGCGGTATTACGGCCCGGCGGTGGAGGCGATCGCGGCGGCGGGGTGCGCGATCGAGCTGAACACGGCGGGCTGGCACAAGCCGTGCGGGGAGGCCTATCCGGAGCTGGGGTTCCTGGAGCTGGCGCGGGCGGCGGGGATCCCGCTGGCGGTGTCGTCGGACGCGCACGCGCCGGAGGAGGTGGGGCGTGATTTCGGGCGGGCGCTGGGGCTGGCGCGGGCGGCGGGCTACACCCAGACGGTGCGGTTCGAGGGGCGGCGGCGGTGGGCGGAGCCGCTGGGGCCGGCGGGTGCGGTCTAGCGGCGGCGGCGTGCGGGGAGGCGCTTGCGCTGGAGGCGGGCGGCGATGAGGTTGGGGCAGGAACCGGTGGCGCGGAGGCGTTCGCAGCAGGCCTCGATGCGGATCGACTGGCGGACCGGCTGGAAGCCGAGGCGGCGGGTCAGCGAGTCGTTGAGGATCTCGATGTGGGAGTCGGTGAACTCGACGATGCGGCCGCAGTCGATGCACACGAGGTGGTTGTGGCCGGGGCGGTCGAGGAAGTTCGGGTCGTAGGTCGTCTGGTTGTCGCCGAGGTCGACGGCGCGCAGCAGGCCGGCCTCGACGAGCAGGCCGAGGGTGCGATAGACGGTGGCGCGGGAGGTGCGGGTGTTGGTGCTGCGGATGCGGTCCCAGAGTTCGTCGGCGGTGAAGTGCTCGTCGCTGGCGAAGACGCAGCGGACGATGGCATCGCGCTGGGGGGTCCGCCGCAGCCCCTTGCGGGCGATGAAGTCGTCGAGCTTCTGGTGGATCGATGGGTCCACGGGCGGATGATGGGGGATGGGGGGTGGGGAATGCAAGATGCGGGGTGCGGGGCGGGCGGCGGGTTGAAATGGGGGATTGGCAGGGGCGGCGGGCGGGGGGAAGATGGCGCGGATGAAGCGAGCGATTGTGGTGGCGGCGGCGGCGGTGCTGATGGCGGGGTGTGCGGGGACGCACCGGCCGCTGGTGGTCAAGCAGTTCACGCTGCGCAAGACCGCGGTGCCGGCGCGGGACGACCCGATGGCGCGCGGGGAGGTGCGCCGGCTGCTCTACGGCGCGGTGAGCCGGAGCGAGCGGCGGGACCGGATCGGCCAGTATTACACGGTGCTGTGGTCGGACCCGGCGGTGGGCGCGCCGGTGGAGGTGTGGTTCGAGTACCGACAGGCGGCGACGGGCAGTGCGGTGCACCGGGCCTACCAGCGGTTTGCGGCGGGGGAGACCGCGGGCAAGGCGGAGTTCCAGGTGACCGGGGAGGAGTTCCGGCGCAGCGGGCGGGTGCTGGCATGGCGGGTGTCGCTGCGCCGGGGGCCGCGCGAGGTGGCCAGCCGGCAATCCTACCTGTGGGACTGATTTTCGTGCTGGGCGATTGACCGGGGCGGCAATCGGTGCATAGCTGTATGAAACGGCCGCAGGTCGGAGGACGACACGCGGGCAGGCGTGACCTCGAGAGGTTTGCCGGCAGGATGCCGGTGGCCGGCGAGTGAGCTGCGCGCCTGGCTGCGTGGCGTTCGCGGCGGGCCGTTGGCTCTGGTTTCCGTGAGCGTGGAAGCACCCATCACAGCACGAGTATTCGAAGGGTTCACGTGGATTCGCTGCGAGGGGCGCGGATCGTTCCGGATGAGTCCGGCGTTGAAGCGCTTCGGCGAGGTGCGGGTGAATGCCGGGGAGCGGCTGCTGGTGGTGGACCTCGCCGGGTGCACGGGGATGGACTCGACGTTCATGGGCACGCTGGCGGGGCTGGCGATCAAGCTCGAGAAGGCGGGCGGCGGGGCGGTGCAGGTGGCGGGGGTGAGCCCGCGCAACCGGCAATCGCTCGAGGACCTGGGGCTTGACTGCCTGCTCGAGATCGAGCCGCAGGCGGCGGTGTGGCGGGACCGGGTGGAGGCGGTGCGCGGCGACCTGCGGGTGTTGGACGAGCGCGAGTTTCCGGAGGTGGCCGAGGCGGGCGCGCGGCACGTGCTCGAGGCGCACCGGGTGCTGGCGGACTCGAGCGCAGCCAACCGCGACAAGTTCCGCGGGGTGATCGAGGTGTTGGAGGCGGAACTGGCCGACAAGCAGCGCGGCGGCCGCAACACCAACCCCGCCACACCCTGACCGCCCGCCGGCGCCGCCGCAGGCCGGGGGTTGACGGCGGGGCCGGCGGCACTACAGGGTAATCCCCGTGAAGGCAACACAGCGCACCCGCGGGGAAACCGCGCCGGCGGAGCCGGACACCCCCGCGCCGGCCCCGCCGGCCGGCGACCACGAACCGCCCGCCGCCGGCGCCGCGCCAGCCACCCCGCCCGCCGCGCCCGCCGAGCCCGACCCGGTGGCGGTGCTGGAGGCGGACCTCGCCAAGTGGCGGGAGCTGGCGCTGCGCACCGCAGCCGACCTCGAGAACTACCGCAAGCGCATGGCCCGCGACCGCCAGGAGGCGGTGCGCTACGCCAACCAGGATCTGTTAGAAGGGCTGTTGCCGGTGCTGGACAACTTCGAGATGGGGATGGAGGCGGCGGCGGCGGAGCGTGGGTCGATGATTTACATCGGGATGGAGATGGTGCGGCGGCAGCTGATGGACTTTCTGGCGGGGCAGGGGGTGGAGCCGGTGGCGGTTGGGGTGGGGGACGAGTTTGACCCGGGCACGCAGGAGGCGACGAGGCAGGAGGCGAGCGGGGAGGTGGCGGCGGGGCGGGTGCTGCGGGTGGTGAGGCGGGGGTTCCGGCTGCACGAGCGGCTGGTGCGGCCGGCGTCGGTGGTGGTGTCGGCGGGGGCGGCGGCTGGGGAGGGGGAGGAAAGCGAGGGTTGAGCGATGGCAGCGGTGCGGGACTACTACGAGGTGCTCGGGGTGGCGCGGGACGCGACCGCCGAGCAGATCAAGAAGGCGTATCGCAAGCTGGCGATGAAGCATCATCCGGACCGCAATCCGGGTGACAAGGGGGCGGAGGGGCAGTTCAAGGAGATTGGGGAGGCGTATGAGGTGCTGAGCGACGCGGAGAAGCGGGCGGCGTATGACCGCTACGGGCACGCGGCGTTTCAGGCCGGGGGGAGGGGAGGGGGCGGGGGATTTGGTGGCGGGTTCGGGGGGTTTCACGACCCGATGGACCTGTTTTCGCAGGTGTTTGGGAGCGCGTTCCGGGGCGGGTTCGAGGAGTTGTTCGGCGGTGGGCGCCGTCCGCGGTCCGGGCGGCAGCGCGGCAGTGACCTGCGGTATGACCTGGAGATCACGCTGGAGGAGGCGGCGTTCGGGGCGGAGAAGGGGCTGGAGATCGAGCGCTTCGTGGCGTGCGACAAGTGCGGCGCGACGGGGTCGCGGGGTGGCGGCGGCACGAAGGCGTGCGCGAAGTGTGGCGGCCGCGGGGTGGTGGCGCGGCAGGCGGGGATCTTCATCCAACAGTCGACCTGCCCCGACTGCCGGGGTGTGGGCGAGGTGGTGTCCGACCCGTGCGCGGCCTGTCGGGGCGAGGGGCGGGTGCAGCGCGAGTCGCGGATCACGATCCGGATCCCGGCGGGGGTGGACGAGGGCACGCGGCTGCGCTCGTCGGGCAATGGCGACGCCGGGGTGCATGGGGGCGGGGCGGGTGACCTGTACGTGTTCCTGCACGTGCGGGAGCACGACGTGTTCGAGCGGGACGGCAAGGACCTGCACTGCGAGGTGCCGCTGCCGTTCAGCGTGGCGGCGCTGGGCGGGGAGCTGAAGGTGCCGACGCTCGACGGGCAGTCGTCGATCCGGATCCCGGCCGGCACGCAGGGGGGCACGGTGTTCCGGCTGCGGGAGCGGGGCATCAAGGACCTGGCGGGTGGGCGCCGGGGAGACCTGCACGTGCGGGTGCAGGTGGAGGTGCCGACCCGGCTGAACGCCGAGCAGGCGGCCAGGCTGCGGGCGTTCGCGGAGTCGATCGGCGAGCAGAACTCGCCAATGCAGGAGTCGTTCCTCGAGAAGGCGCGGCGGTTCTTCGAGCGCTGAGGGAGGGGCGCGGGAGCCGAGGGGCAGGGGTGGGGCACCGCACCCCACCGGATCCTTGGGATCCTGGTGGTGTACAATTCTGGTCGCGGCCGCGACAAGAATTGTTGGCGGGTTTTTGGGGGCGGGGCGGGAGCCGAGGAACGGGGGTGTGGATGGATCGTGGCCGCGTGCGTTAGCCTGGATTCGGGGATGAAAACCACGGATTGCTCGGATTGCACGGATGTTGAATGAGTTGCGATGGACGGCGGATTCATCCGGCAGGTGAACCGGCGAGGGGGACCAAGCCGCTCCGAAATCCGCGTAATCCGGGAAATCCGTGGTCCGGCATTTTCCTTTTTGGGATTACAAACAAGCTCCCGCTCACCCGTTGGGTGTGGGCAATGCACTCGCCAACTCCTTCTAAATCAACGTAATCCCCGAAATCCCCGGTTTTCATTTCCGAATTCAGGATGACAGGTCCGCGGTCCGGCATGTTCCTTTCCAGGGTTAGATCACGGGGCCAGGGGCCCTGCCGCGGCCCGGCCGGGTCACGGCGCTTCGGCCCTGACCCGGGCGAAGCCGCGCCGGCCGGCGGTGGCGGGCAGCGAGGCCCGGAACACGACCGTCTCGGTGCCGTCGCCGTGGGCGACCGCGCTGACGAGTTCGCCGGCATCCGACCAGTCGACGAGGTTGCTGGAGAACTCCGCCACCGCGGTCACCCCGGGCAGGCCGACCCGCCGCGTGAACGTGACCGTCAGGTAGTCGCCGGCCTGGCCGCCGACCTCGAGGACCTGGAGCGACCCCGCCGGCTGCAGTGCCGGCGACGCCGCCCTTGGATCGCCGCCCAGCGCCAGTTCCAACAGGTTCTTCAGCTGGTCGCCATCGGGGTCGGCGCCCGGGCCCGAGACCGCCGGGTCGGCCAGCTCGGCCGTCGTGAAGTGCAGCCACCGCCATTCCTCCCACACGTCCGCGTGCCCCACCCCCGGCGTGCCCGCCGCGGCGAGGCTGTCCCGCCAACTCGCACCCAGCCCGTGGTCGGGCAGTGAAAACGGGTCGATGAGCACCAGCGACGGGCCGGCGCCGTCCGCCAGCGGTGGCCAGCCTGGCCCGTCGTCGTAGGTGAAGTCGCGGATCGTTCCTAACAACCCGCTGACCAGGACCCGCTCGCCGGCGTTGTCCAGCCGCGCGCCGCCGTCCGCCGCCGCGGGGTCGCCCCATTCGCCGGCCACCGGCAGGCCCGTTCCGTGGCGCGCCTCGAACGCCGCGCGGTTGCGCACCACCAGCACCACCGCCCCTGGCTCCAGCGCGCCGGCCGCGGCGTCGAACCCGAAGTCGAACGCCGCGGCGATGGTCACGCCGGCCAAGGCGACGGCCTGGGTGCCAACGTTCTGGAGCTCGAGGTACTCGAAGTCGTGCGCGGTGGCGAACCCGGCCGCCAGCTCGGGCGGCGTCGGGTCGGCCGGGTGGTACATGATCTCGGACACCACCAGCTCCGCCGCCGAGGCCGGCACGCCCACGACGTAGGTCTCGCTGGCCATGCCGCTCCATGCCGTGCCGTCGAGCGCCCGCGCCCGCACCGTGGTCGAGGCGGCGATCGTGATTCCCGGGCCGCTGAGCGCCGCCGCCTGCGGGCTGATCCCGCCGCCCGGCAGCCGCGGGTCGCTGCCGTCGAGCGTGTAGTAGCAGGTTCCTGCGGGTGTGGTTGCCGCCACCACCGTGCCGGCGGCGACCACCCGGCCGTCCTCCAGCACCGGCCGCGGGGTGAACTGGCTGTCGATCCACGCCGCGCGCTGGGTGAGCCAGTTCCTGAGGTGGTCGACCTCGCCCTCCCAGCCGCCGAGGGCCGAGAGCGGGCCGCCGTTGGGCGCCACGTCGGGCCACCGCGCGGCGTTGCGCGGCTGGGATTCCAACAACTGCGCCGCCAGCCCGTCGACCCGCGCCGTCAGGCTCGCGTCGCCCAGCTCGCCGTCGCGCAGCGCCTGCCAGCGGTCGATCCACCGCTGCCAGAAGTCGGGGTCCTGGAACAGGCGGCCCCAGTAGTCGTAGAGGAAGAACTGGGTCGTTTCCCACGGCGGGTCCCACCCGACCGGGTCGGAGGCCCGGCTGTCGTCGTCGCAGCCCATCGTGCGGTCGTAGTCCCAGATCGGCCCGAACGCCAGCTTGCCGCCGCGCGGCTTGTAGAGGAAGGTGCTCAGGCGCAGGCCGTCCGGGTTCTTGGTGAAGGTGACGAGGATGTGGTGGTCGATCGACGCGTCGCGGTCGAGCCAGGCCTGGTAGCCGAGCAGCGGGTCCCTGAAGTCCGGCCCGTAGAGCGCGCTTTCCAGCCCGTCGATGTAGCCGCGGATGTAGTTCGCCTGCTCGGGGAAGATGTTCTGCTCCTTCGGATAGACATAGTTGAAGAGCGGCTGCGGGTCGGCGATCGCCGGGTCCTCCGGGTGCCCGAGCGCGCTGCGGAATCCCAGGTCCTCGGGGTCGGGGCGGTCGATGCTCAGGATGTAGCCGCCGGTCACCGCCGGCTCGGCGACGTCCCACGGGTCGAGCCGCTCGACGTCGACGCGCTCGGCGTCGCGGGAGACCCGTTCCTGGAGGACGTAGACGCCCTGGTAGTCGCCGGTGCCCAGCGCCCCGCCGTCGGTGTTCAGGTAGACCTCGCAGAACCGCGAGCGCGACGCGTAGGTGCCGATCGCGTTGCTCAGGTCGTGGATCATCGACACCCGCAGCAGCGAGCGGTCGAAGTTGTAGGGGGCGGTGAGGATCCACTCGTCGTGGTCGGAGAGGCCCAGCAGGCGCACGTTCTTGTCCGCCTCGCTGTCGTCCTGCCAGAACTCGACCCGGTAGTTGCCCTTCGGCTGATAGAGGGTGGACGACCCGCGGCGCTTGATCCCGGCGCGGTTGGCGTCGGCCGGCGGTGCGGTGACCGCGGTGCGGCCGCTCACGGGGTCGGGCTCGTGCACGGTGAGGTAGGCGGCCTGCAGTTCGCGGTCGGCCGGCACCGCGCCGGCGCCGAAGTTCTCGATCAGGACCACCGGCAGGTCGGACGTCCACGCCGCCAGCGCCGGGTCGATCGCGAGGTAGGCCTCCGCCTTGACCTCGCCCGGGGCGAACCCCGCGTCGTAGGCGCGCGCCCGCACCAGTGCCGAGGCGGTCAGCGTGAGCGGGGCGGTGTAAACCGGCGCGTCCTCGTCGGGCAGGCTGCCGTCGGTGGTGTAGCGGATCACCGCAGTGGGCGAGGTGACCGCCAGCGCCACCTGGAGCGACCCTTGGAAGGTGCTCGCCGGCGGCACGAACTGCACCTTCTCGCCGGGCGGGCCCGGCGGGGTGTCGTTTGCCGCCCGCGGCGTCGGCCACACGAAGAAATCGGTCCCGCCGCCCGGCATCCGCCCGTAGGAGACGTCGTCGAGCTGGGGCGGATAGGACGGCGCGACCTGGTCGATCACGTTGGTCCCGTCGCGGTCGACCAGCGCGAGGTATTCGCCCTCGCCGGAGAGCCCGAAGCTGGTGTGCAGCTCGCCGCCCGCCACCGCGCGGTTCTTGCCCGAGGCGAACACCAGCAGGTAGCCCGCCGGCCCGATCGCCGTGCCCTCCGGGATCTCCCAGCGCGTCGGGACCAGCTCGGTGTCGGTCAGGAACAGGCCGCCGGCGTGGATCGCGAACGGATTCGGGTTGTGCAGCTCGATCCAGTCGGAGGGCTCGCGGTCTTCGTCGAGGACGAGGCCGTCCCTGGTTGGCGCGGCCATGAACTCGTTGATCACCGGGGGCAGCACGGTGGCGCCGACCACCGCGGTGACCGCGGCGCTGGCACTGCCCGAGCCGTTGGTGGCCACCAGGGTGTAGACCTGGGTGGCGGCGGGGGAGTGGCCCGCGCTGCCGCTGGCGGCCACCGGCTGGGGGCCGCCCCCGGTGTCGAGGGTGACGCCGGTGGCGTCGCTGACGCTCCACGCGAGCGTCACCTGCGCGCCGCCGGCCACCGCGATCGCGGTATCGTCTGCGATCGTGCCATCGCTGATCGTCAGGGCGGTGATCAGCGGGGCGTCCGGCACCTGGTTGAGCGCCAGTTCCGGCAGGAACGTGCGGCGGTCGGTGGGGGTCGGGAAGTTGTCGTCCGTCCGGTCGTCCAACAGCGTCCAGTTCAGGTTGTCGTGGCTGCCCTCCAGAGTCCAGCGCACCGGGTCGCGCCCATCCTCGTCATTCGCCGTCGCCCAGCGATACCCGTTGACCAGCAGCGGGGCGCCGCAGTCGAGCACCAGCGGGCCCTTGTTGAAATCAAGCCACTTGGTGCCGGTGTTGCCGTCGACCGCCATGGCCGGGGTTTCGTGCTCCGGGTTGCTGCCCCCGGGGTTGCTGGCCACCGGCGTGCCGGTCTTCACGCCCCCGAACCGGAGTTCGAACTCCGAGAGCTGCACGCTGTTGGCCGAAAAGCGCCGCAGCTTGGTGGGCGTGAACCGGTAATAGCGATACGTCACCGTCCCGGCATCGAGCACGCCGCTCGTCAACAGGAGGCACAACCAGGCCGCGAGGCACGAAGGTGATGGTGTCTTGGACATGACCGGACCGGGCCGGGGCGGGTGGCGCCGCCCAAACCGGCTTGCGAGGAATCTTACGGCAACCAGCCGCCGGCACAATCCATAGCTTGGGCCACGAACGGCCGCCGCGTGCCGGCAGGAGCCTCTGGATGATGGCAGGACCAGCCTGCCATGTCGCTGCCCGCACCTGCGCTTCTTCGGAGCTTGGTGTTTGCACCACGCCGCCCCCACGGGGTAAACCCCGTGGCTACGGACCAACGCCCCTGGCGGGGCGAAGAAGGACCGATGGATGATGCATCGATTCGAAGTCCGCAATCCGCCACGGCCTGAAACGCTGAAACGCTGAAGTCCAGACAGTGCCCGGCGCAAAGCTCCCACTCGTCACTCGCCACTCCCCACTCGTCACTCGCCACTCCCCATGCCCTCGATCCTCGACCTGTTCACCATCGGCATTGGGCCCTCGTCGTCCCACACCGTCGGGCCGATGCGCGCGGCCAAGCGGTTCATCGACGCGCTCGGGCAGGCCGGCCTGCCCGAGCGGGTGGCGCGCCTGTGCTGTGCCACCTACGGTTCGCTGGCGGCCACCGGCAAGGGGCACGGCACCGACCGGGCGCTGATCCTCGGTTTTCTCGGCCAGCAACCGGAAACGGTCGACCCCGACCACCCCGAGCCGTTGTTCGCCCGCGCCGGGCGGCTGGCCCTGCCCGGCGGGCGCGCGATCGACTTCGACCCGCGGCGCGACCTCGAGTTCAAGCGCCTCAAGCCGCTGCCGAAGCACCCGAACGGGATGCACTTCAGCGCCTTCGACGCCGCCGGCGCGCCGCTCCTCGACCAAGTCTGGTACTCGCTCGGCGGCGGGTTCATCGCCCGCGACGACGAGTTCGGCCGCGCCGAACCGGAGCCCGGCCTGCCGTTCCCCTACGCCTCCGCCACCGAACTGTTAGCCTGCTGCGCGCGCACCGGCCTGTCGATCGCCGAGGTCGCGCTCGCCAACGAGCAGGCCTTCCGCCCCCATGCCGCCACCCGGGCCCGCCTCGACGCCATCTGGCAGGCGATGCAGGACTGCGTCGTCCGCGGCTGCTCCCGCGAGGGCGAACTGCCCGGCGGCCTCCACGTCATCCGCCGCGCCAAGTCGGTCCACGACCGCCTCTGCGCCCGCCCGGAAGCCGCGCTCGCCGACCCGCTCAGCATCCTCGACTGGGTCAGCCTCTACGCGCTCGCCGTCAACGAGGAAAACGCCGCCGGCGGGCGCGTCGTCACCGCCCCGACCAACGGCGCCGCCGGCATCATCCCCGCCATCCTCCACTACGCCACCCGCTTCCGTCCCTCCCCGCACCCCGACGCCGTCCACCGCTTCCTGCTCACCGCCGGCGCCGTCGGCCTGCTCTACAAGCGCAACGCGTCGCTCTCGGGCGCCGACGTCGGCTGCCAGGGCGAGGTCGGCGTCGCCTGCTCGATGGCCGCCGCCGGCCTGGCCGACTACTGCGGCGGCTCCCCGCGGCAGGTCGAGAACGCCGCCGAGATCGGCATGGAACACAACCTCGGCCTGACCTGCGACCCGATCGGCGGGCTGGTCCAGATCCCCTGCATCGAGCGCAACGCCATGGGCGCCGTGAAAGCCCTCAACGCCGCCCGCCTTGCGCTGGCCGGCGACGGCTCGCACTTCGTCCCCCTCGACCGCGTGATCAAGACGATGCGCGACACCGGCCACGACATGAAGTCCAAGTACAAGGAGACCTCCCGCGGCGGGCTCGCGGTCAACGTGGTCGCCTGTTAGCCCGGGTCACGGCGGGGCGACCGCCACGCGCACGAAGAGGCGGGCGAGCGGGGTGCCGGCGACCGTGGCGTGGACGGTGGTGGTGCCGGCGACCGGCTGGTTTGGCACCGGGGTGATGGCGACCGTGGTGCCGTTGACCGTGGTGCCCGGCGGGTGGAAGGCGGCGAGGTCGGCCGACCACTGATAGAACGCGGCCAGGTCGCCGGCCGGGTGGGCGTTTTGCGGGTGGGTGAAGCTGAGGCCCGCCGCGTCGGCGGCGGGGCGTGCCAGGCCGGGGTTGGGCACCGCGGGGTTGGTGCCGAAGAAGTTCTCGACCGCGTTGGGGAGGCGGTCGCCGTCGGGGTCATGGCCGGGGCCGGATTGCCCGCCGACGTCGAAGCGGTCGATCCACCACGAGAAGTTGTTGGTCAGGTCGCCCGGGGCGAGCAGCTGGCCGGCGTCGAAGCGGCCGGCGTCGAAGGTGAACGCGCGGAACCGGTGGATGGTGCCGTTGAAGGCGCCGAGGTCGGCGCCGCCGCCGGGCGCCGCGCCATTGTCGAACAGGTTGCCGCCGAGGACGACCGCCTCGAGCGTGGCGGTGTCGATCGGCGTCGGGCCGTCGGCCGAGAAGATGCGGCTGGCCTCCTGCGCGCCGTTGACGAACAGGCGTGCGGTGCCTGCGTCGAGCACGAAGGCGAGCGCCACGGTGGTGCCGACGACCGGCGCGGTGGTGCCGGCCGCGGCCCCCTCGCCGGACTCGATCAGCCGCCACGAGCCCGCCTGTTGGAACAGGAACCCGCCGCTGTTGGAGCCGGCGCCGTCGACGACCGCCGCGGCGATGTCGAAGGCGTCGAGGGCGGCCGGGGTGACGATCAGCTCGTAGCCGAAGTTGTCGGCGGGCGCGGTGCCGCCGAAGACGGCTGCGGTTTCCGCCTGGACGGCGGTGGTTCCGTCGAACGCGAGCGCGCCGCTGCCGCCGCCGGCCGGGCCGGCCCCGTAGGGGACGGTGGCGAAGAGTTCCTGCCAGGCGGCGTTGGTGAAGTCCAGGTCGGTGGCGACCTGCAGCCCGTCGCGCGGCAGGTCGGCCAGCACGAACGCGTCGAGCGCGGCGGCGAACCCGCCGTCGGCGCCCGGGCCGGCGCAGGTGATGCGGATCGTGAACGCGCCCCCGTCCGGGTCGAACTGGCCGAGGTCGAGGTCGTTCACGCCGAGCGTGGCGGACGCAAGGTCGACGCCCGCCGCCACCGCCTGCTGGTTCACGGCGACGTCCACCCGGCCGTGGCCGGCGGCCATCGAAAGCCGCACGCGGAGCCGGCGCCGGGTGAACTGCTCGGTGAGGCGGAACTCGGCGAACTGCCCGGCGGCGGTGAACGGCAGCTTGAGGTGGCGGCCGCCGCTGAGGACCAGGCCGGGGTTCTGCGCGGCCGGGGGCGTCTCCGCGACGGCGTTCAGGCCGGGCGAGGCGGCCGCCGGGGTCAGGTTCTCCCCCTCGATCGCGCCGGGCACGGCCAGGGTGCCGCCCTGCCGGATCAGGTCCGACTGCGCCTGCAGCTCCTCGAACGAGGTGATCGGCCGTGCCGCCGCCGCGGGCAGCGCCGGCCGGTTCGAGGTGGCGCCCGGCCGGCCGTACCAGAACGTCGCCGCGCTGTACATCAGCAGGTCCCACGCGTTGCGCTGGCCGGTGCCCGCGCTGGCCTCCATGTCGAAGACCAGCCGCTCGTCGAACGGGATTGCGTCCAGCGTCCGCGTGCGCGTGTTGATGTTGAACCCCTGGGTCGAGTCCGTCGCCCGCGAGCCGACCTGGACGTTGGCCTCCCACGGGTTCGCGAACTCGTCCTCGCGGGTCGGGTTCACCCCGCCGGCCCAGCCGTAGTAGTCCTCGCTGCCGGTGCCGAAATGCGCGGGGAACTTCGCCACCTCGTAGTCGTCGTCGACGTAGATCTTCTCGTCGCCCTCGCCCCACCAGCCGGTGGTCAGGTTGAGCACCGTCCACGAGTCGCCGACGAACACGCCCTGGCCACGGATGTCGATGAAGTTCCAGTCCTGGAACGGCGTGCCCGGCACCACGTCGTCGGGCCGCCAGTTGGCGTGGAAGTGGAGCGAGCGCCCGTCCCACGCCCATTCGCCGCAGCGCACCGTTAGAGCGGCGGCGGCCGGGGTGGCGCCGAGGTTGCGCAGGCGGATGGTGGCGCCCGTCTGATAGGGCATCACCCGGCGGCACGTGAGGCGCCCCTCGGCGGCGAGCACCCGGCGGGCCGCGGTGGCCAGGTCGTTGAGCCGGTTGGAGCACGAGAAGAAATCGCCGACCGGGCACCAGACGGTCTCGGCGCCGTCGAAGGTGGCGCACAGGACCAGCCGGCGGAGCAGGGCCGGGTCGGCGGCCACCGCGGCGGGGTCGAGGAGGACCTCGAGGTGGCGCACCGCGCCGGGCCCGGGCGGCAGCTCGAGCGCGGCCTCGCCGCCGGCCGGCACCGGCGCGGCGCTTTCCAACAGCGTCCCGCCGCCGAAGTCGGCGGGCGTTGCCAGTTCCTGCCCCACCGTGGCCATGACGGGCGACGCCAGGTCGGCCGTGGTGAACGTGGTCACCGCGGTCCCCGGCGGATAGGCGCGGTAGTTGATGATGTTGTAGAACGGCCGGGCGGTCATCGTCACCTTGCACGACGCGGCGAAGGGGACGGGCAGGTGGAGCACGCCGGCCCGCGCGGTGAAGCCGGCGAACGGGGCCGGCACCGTGAGGGTGTTCTGCGGGGCCGGCTTGGCGCCGTATTCCGGCCCCCACCCGAGGTTGGTCAGCAGCTCGATGAAGTTCTGGTCGATCACCGGGGTGGTCGAGCCGTCGAGATAGATGCGGATGTTCGGGCCGCTCCGGTTGCCGAAGTCGTAGTAGAAGAACGGAGTCCAGAAGCGCGTCAGTGCGCCGGGGCCGCTGTGCTCCATCACCACCCACTCGGTCTGGCCGTTGATCACCTCGGTGCGGATGAAGCCGGTGCCGTCGCTGTCGGCGAACCACCCGCCGGTGCCCTGGTCCGGCTGGTCGCGGGCGGTCGAGAGCCGGTTGTAGCTGCTCGCCTGCAGCGACTCGTAGCGCGGCGCGGGAAACACGGCGAGCGCGTCCCGGTCGGCCATCTCCTGCACCAGCGACCCGAAGGTGACCGCTGGTTCGGAGCGGCCGGCCGGGCCGAGCGCGAGGGCGAGGGCGGCGATGAACAACGGCCCGGGGCTGGCGGGAGCGGTCAGCGGGAATTGGTCATTGGTCATTAGCCTGGATTCGGGGATGAAAACCACGGATTGCGCGGATTGCACGGATGTTGAATGAGTTGCGATGGATGGCGGATTCATCCGGCAGGTGAACAGGCGAGGGGAACCAAGCCGCTCCGAAATCCGCGTAAACCGCGAAATCCGTGGTCCGGCATTTTCCTTTCTAGGATTAGGGATTGGGCAATTGAAATGAGGGCGGTTGCGCCGCCGCTTGCGGGAGTCCATGTCACTCGTCACTCGTCACCCGTCACTCGTCACTCGTCACTCGTCACTCGTCACTCGCCACCCGTCACTCGCCACCCGTCACTCGTCACTCGTCACTCGTCACTCGTCACTCGTCACTCGTCACCCGTCACTCGCCCTTGCCCCGCGGCCAGCTCCGCCGTGGCGCGGAGGAAGAGCCTTGCCGGGAGCGTGCCGCTGGCGGTGGCGATGACGGTGGTCGTGCCGGGCGTCGGGGTGTCCTGGCTCGGGGTGATCGTGACGGTGGTGCCGGCTGCGGTTGCGCCGGAGGCATGCCAGTTCGCGAGGTCGGGCGACCATTCGTAGCCGGTGCTCACGTCGCCGGCCGGCGCGGGGTTCTCGGGGTGTTGGAACATGGCGCCGTCGCCAGTGGGGGAAAGCCCGGTCAGGCCGGCGTTCCACAGCGACGGATCGGTGCCGAGGAAGTTCTCGATGCCGTTGCCGAGGCCGTCGCCGTCGAAGTCATCGTCGAACCCGGTCATCCCGCCGACGTCGTAGCCGGCGATCCACGCGGCGAATCCGGCGGCGGGCTCGACGCTCAGCAGGAACGCGGGATCGATCGGGCCGATGAAGGTGAAGGCGCGGAAGCGGTCGATGGTGCCGTTGAAGGCGCCGAGTGCGTCGCCGCCGCCGGGCGCCGCGCCGTCGTCGAACAGGTTGCCGCCGAGCACCACGGCGGCGAGCGTCGCGGTGTCGATCGGCGTGAGGCCGCCGGCCGAGAACGCGCGGCTGTTTTCCTCGCTGCCGTTGACGAACAGGCGGGCGGTGCCTTTCTCCATCACGAACGCGAGCGCCACCGGCGTGCCGATCGCCGGCGCGGTGAATCCCGCGGCCACCCCCTCCGAACACTCGATCAGCCGGTATGTGCCGGCTTCCTGGAACAGGAAACTGCCGCTGTTGGACCCGTCGGCGCGGACGATCGAGGCGAGGATGTCGAAGGCGTCGAGGGCGGTGGGCGTGGCGATCACCTCGTAGGCGAAGTTGTCGGCCGGCGCGGCGCCGCCATAGACCGCCGCGGTTTCCGCCTGCAGCGCGGTGGTCCCGTCGAAGGTGAGCACCCCGCTGCCGGTCGCCGGGCCGCTCCCGTAGGGGATGGTGCCGAACAGCTCCGGGACCAGGTTGTCCTCGAAGTCGAAGTCGGCGGTGACGTTCGGGGTGAACGGCGGCGTCGCCGGGGTGGTGACGTCGGCCAGGTTCGACCACTCCGAGAAGCCGGAGACGCGGCTGTAGGCGCAGATGCGGTACTGATAGGCGGTTTCCGGCGCGACCGAGGCGTCGGTGAAGCCGGTGGCGTTCGCCGGGATGGTGGCGAGATAGGCGAACGGCCCGCCGTCGTCGGAACGTTCGATGTCGAAGGACTCCTCGGTGTTGAACCCATCGGTCCAGGTCAGGCTCACCCGGTCCTCGGCCGGGGCGGTGGCCGCGAGGTCGGTGATCGTCTTCCCGGCGGGAAACAGGGTGCCGAAGACGAGCGGCGCGCTCCACGCCTCCTCGTCCGGATCCGGCGTGGTGTTCACCGCGTGGAACCGGACCGTGTACGCCGTGTCGGCGGTCAGCCCGGAAAGCGACCCCCACACGGTGCCGTCGGTCTGGTTGCCGAGATTGGCGGCGGCGCCGTTGGCCTGCCAGTCGCCCAGGTTGGTGCCGTAGTCGGTGGTGGCCCAGTAGACCGTCACCTCGGCCGGCCCGTTGACGAGCTCGACGCTGACATCCGCTGCCTCCTCGGTGATCGAGTAGTCATCAACCATGGGATCCGGCAAGGCGAGTTGGTCCGCGGCGGCCTGGGTGAACTTCACGTTGTCGATGAAGCCGTTGAACGACCCCTCGAAATCGCCGGCTGCGGTGCTGCCGCCCGCAGCCACGCGGGAGTTGCCGCCGATCGTGAAGTAGTCGGTGACCTGATTGTAGGCCGGCATGCCGGTGCGGGTGGAAACCGGCGCGCCGTTGACGCTGAGCGTCGTCACCGGGCTGCCGTCGTTGTAGACATAGTCCACGGTGTAGCTGGCCCACTCGCCGGGGGTGGGAGTGTAGGTCCCGGTCCCATTGCCGGCGCCCGGAAAGAAGATCGACACCTTGCCCCCGATCTCGACCACCGAGATGCCGCCCTGGTTGCTGCCGAGCGAGGCGAGGAACGAAAACCCGCCCGCGCCGAAGGCGGTGAAGTTGGCGTCGAACGAATAGCTGAAGTCCTTGGTCAGGTCGGTGGTGGGCGCGGCGCCGGTGTAGTAGTCGCCGGTGCCGCCGAACTGCATCGAGAGCGTGCTGCCCCCCGCCGGCACGTTCGAGGAGTAGGCCGGATCGCCGATGCAGGTGCGGTCGAAGTCGCCGGCGGCATCGGTGGTCGTCGGATTGCCGAGGGCGCCCGCGGCGGCGCCGGGGTCGTCCTCGCCAAGGTTCCATTGGGCGATGACCACGCCATGCGCGGTGGCCGCCGCAAGAAGCATGCCGGGCAGGCCGGCAAGGATCGAGGTGCGTTTCATTGGGTTGTCTGGTTGTCGGTTGTGGTTCCGGATTGCGGGCGCGGGGCCGCGCCGGCCGCCGGCGCGGGGTCGTTCGCCTGATGGAGGGCGGCGAGCTGCTGCGCGGTGAGCGCGGCCTCGAAGATGTGCAGTTCGTCGAGCGCCACCGACGCGTCGCCGCCGTGGCTGGCGCTGGCCGAGCCGACCGGCCGCAGCCCCATGATGATCCCCCCCCAGGTGTCCTGGAAGACCAGCCCCCAGCCGCCGTTGCGGCCGTTGCTGTTAGAAACCGGGAAGGCGAAGTTGTCGCGGCCGGACGGGAACCGGCTCATGCTCAGGCGGGCCTCGATGATGAAGTTGTCGGCGGCGGCGAGCGGGGTGGGCACCAGTTCGAGGGCGTCGTCGCCGTCGAGCACCAGCCGGCCGCCGGCGCATTCCGGGTCGCCGATGGTGGCGAATCCCGGCGGGATGCGGTTGTCGTCGAAGGTGTAGTCGGCGACTACGGTGAACGCCGGTTCGCTGGCGCCGAGCAGGCCGCCGGAGCCGAGCGAACCCTTGAAGGTGGAGAGGCGGACGCGGTCGATCGAGCCGGTGAAGAAGCCCTCGAGCCGGTCGCTGGGGTGGCGATTGGCGCCGATGGTCAGCGTGGTCAGGGGGCCGAGGCCGGGGGATGCGCCGGTGCTGAAGCCGATCCTGGTGCCGTTGAGGAAGACATGGGTGGTGCCGTGGTCGCGGGCCAGCGCGAGGGTGAGGTCCTGGTCGAGCCGTTCGCGCCGCGGCGCGTCGGCCAGCATGGTGAGCGGAAACGCCGCCGGGGCACCGCCGCGGTGGGTGGCGGCAAGCCCAACGGGCGCCATGTCGGCGGCGCCGCGGGTCATGGTATCCGGGCGCCCGTCGAGGAGGCACGAGAATCCGGGTTCGCCAGGCCGTGCGCCAGGCCCGCCGACGATCAGTGCCAGGTGGTGCCAGGCGCCGTCGTCAAGCGGCGTGCGCCCGCAATACACGGCGCCACCCAGCGTGAGCACGGCGACGCAGCCGTGGTCGGGGTTGTGGACCGAAGCCATGAAGCCCGCGGGCGCCGTGCCGGGATCGTCCGCCATGGTCGCCCAACCGACGAGGTTCTGGGTCGCCTGGTGGCCAGGCGGCACCTTGACCCAAAACGCCACCGTGAACGGAGTGCCGGGCCGCACCCCCGGCCAGTTCGTTTCCACCCGCCCACCGCGGCTGAGCGAGGACAACGCGTTGCCGAACCTGCCGGGCACGCAGGAGAAATCCGCGAACGGTGCCCCGCCGTCGGACGCCATGCACCGGCTCGTGATCGCCGGAAGGTCGTGGTGGTTGCCGCGGACCGACTGCCGGTCGGCGTCGCACTCGTCGAAGCTCCAATGCAGGTGCGGCACCGACGGCGTGCCGCACGCCTTGCGGAACCGCTCGGGCCGCGGCTCGATCGGGAGCAGCCCGCCGGCGTCGGACAGCCGCCGCGCCGTGGTGGCGGCGAGCACCACCGGCTTGCTTCCCACGGCCCGCCCGACCGCTTCCACCTTGCCGGCGAAGACATGCACTTCATCCGGCTCGCCCGGCGTGGCCACGACGCCGAACTCGGTTCCGAGATCGGTGACCAGCAGCTCCCCCGTGGCCACCTGGAACCCCACCGCCGGCGCGGGAACGTGAACCCAGGCGACCCCCTCGGTCACGCCGAGCCGGTCGTCCTTGAGCAGCCTGATCGAGGCCGGGGCCTGCACCACCGACCGGACGCCGGACTCGAACGCCAGTTCCACCGCCCCACGCGCCAGACGCAGCGAGGAACCCCGCGCCAGCACGCCCTCCGGCAGCTCCTCACGCCCGGAGCGGGCGTGGGTGAAATGCGCCTCGGCATCCGCCGACAGCCGCACCTCCACCGGCGGCGCGGGGTCCGGCACCAACAGCCGGTGCAGGAACACCCCGCCGGCCACCAGCGCCGCCACCGCCGCCACCATCGCCCGCCGCACGCTCTGCCGCCGCTGCTTGCGGAGCAACATCTCGATCGGGATCAGCTGCGCCGGCAATGCCACCGATGCTTCCTCGGCCTCGAGTTCGAGCAGGTTGTGGAGTTCTAACATCTCCACGTAGAGGCGGCGGTCGGCGGCGCTGGCGCGCAGCGCCGTGGCGAGCCGCCGGTGTTCCTCGGCGGTGATGATGCCGTCGGCCAGGGCATGGACGAGGCGCGCGGTTTCGCTGCCGGGGGGCGGGTTCATCGGGCGCCCTCCCCGGTGGCCAGATGGCGTTCGATGCAGGTGCGCAGCACCGTGCGCAGCCGGTTGAGGATCACTCGCAGCGACCCCGCCGAGCGGCCGTCGGCGCGGGCGTAATCCTCGAGCGTGCAGTCGCCCGAATAGCGGCACGCGATCAACGCCCGGTCCTTCGGCTTGAGCCGGCCGAGGCATTGGCGGAGCGCCCGGCGCTTGCGTTCCAGTCGCTCGAGGTCCTGGCTGTGCTCGGCGGTCCCGGCCAACAGGTCGAGCAGGTGGTCGTCAAACACCAGCTTGTGGTCGCGCCGCAGCGAGCGGCGGTGTTCGAGCGCGCGCAAGCGGGCCACCGCGAACGCCCAGGCCTTGAAACTGCTGCCCGGCACGTAGTCCATGCGCCGCTCCCACAACACCAGGTTCGTGTTTTGCAACACGTCGCGGATGTCGTCGCAGTTCGGGATCAGCGTGCGGATGTAGCCCCGCAGCAGCGCCTGGTGCCCGACCAGCAGGCGCACGAACTCCGCCAGGTCGGACGAGACCGGCGAATCGGAAATCGCTGCAAATGAATCGTCCATGAAAGGGATGCCGAAGGGAACCGATGCGGCGTGCGACGCAGCCGAACCGAAGCGCCAAGGCCCACCGGTCGCGCACTGGATAAAGGACGCACCGCCGGCCGGAGTTAACAGAAATATCGCACCACCCCAAAAAATGCCCCCCCCCCCGCTTCCCCGCGCGAGTGCAGGACACGTCAGTGCCCCCTCCCGCGCAATCATGGAATGTCCGGTATGGCTTGCAAGGAGCCCCCGACCGCTTCGCTTGCCAAACCGCCGCCGATCGGGTTTCCTCGGCCCATGGCCTTCCTTGACGACGATTTCCTGCTCCACTCGCCGACCGCGCGCCAGCTGTTCCACGAGGTCGCCCGCGACCTGCCGGTGATCGATTACCACTGCCACCTCGACCCGCGCCAGATCGCCGAGGACCAGCACTGGTCCAACCTGACCGAGATCTGGCTCGGCGGCGACCACTACAAGTGGCGCCTGATGCGCGCCAACGGGATCGACGAGGACCTGATCACCGGCAACGCCCCGCCGCTCGAAAAGTTCCAGGCCTGGGCCGAAACCGTCCCCTACACCCTGCGCAACCCGATCTATCACTGGACCCACCTCGAACTCCGCCGCTGCTTCGGCATCAACGCCCTGCTCGGCCCCGATACCGCCCAGGAAATCTGGCACCGCGCCAACGAGAAACTCGCCGACCCCGCGTTCTCCGCCCGCTCCCAGCTCGCCAAGTTCCGCGTCGAGGTCGTAGGCACCACCGACGACCCCGCCGACCCGCTCGACTGGCACCGCCGGATCGCCGCCTCCGACTGCCCGACCAAGGTCTACCCGACCTTCCGCCCCGACCGCGCCATGCGCGTCGACGAGCCCGCCATCTTCAACCCGTGGTGCGACCGGCTCGCCGAACGCGCCGATACCGACATCACCCGCCTCTCCGACCTGCTCGCCGCCCTCCAGAACCGCCACGACGCCTTCCACCAGCTCGGCTGCCGCGCCTCCGACCACGGCCTCGAGGCCTGCCCCCAGTCCCCCTGCTCCCACAGCGAGGCCGGCGAGATCTTCGACAAGGCCCGCTCCGGCACCCCCGCCGACCCCGACGAGACCGACCAGTTCGCCACCTACCTGATGCTCTACTTCGGCCAGCTCGATGCCGCCAAGGGCTGGACCAAGCAGCTCCACCTCGGCGCCTTCCGCAACGTCAACAGCCGCCTGTTCGACCGCCTCGGCCCCGACTGCGGCGGCGACACCATCGGCGACCACCCCCAGGTCGCCACCCTGCTCCAATACCTCGACGCCCTCGACCGCGAGGACTCCCTGCCCCGCATGGTCGTCTACAACCTCAACCCCCGCGACAACTACGCCATCGCCACCGCCGTCGGCTCGTTCCAGTCCGGCGGCATCCCCGGCAAACTCCAGTTCGGCTCCGGCTGGTGGTACCTCGACCAGAAACAGGGCATCGAGTGGCAACTCGACGCCCTCTCCAACACCGGCCTGCTCGCACGCTTCGTCGGCATGCTCACCGACTCCCGCTCGTTCCTCTCCTACCCCCGCCACGAATACTTCCGCCGCATCCTCTGCAACGTCATCGGCTCCGAGGCCGACCGCGGCGAACTGCCCGACGACCTCGCCCTCCTCGCCCAGCTCGTCCAAGGCGTCTGCTACCTCAACGCCCGCTCCCTGTTCTCCTTCCCCTGCCACCAGCCCTGACCCGCCCCACCACCCCCCACTTTTCTCCCCGCACTTTCCCCTTGCATCCACCGCCCCACACGCGTCATTAACCCGCCCGCCACACGTGCCTCGCTAGCTCAATTGGTAGAGCAGCTGACTCTTAATCAGTTGGTTTCAGGTTCGAGTCCTGAGCGGGGTACCAACCCTTGAGAATCAAGGAGTTGCGACGCCGCGGGGGTGCGGTTTCCGGGCTTTTTTGGGTGTGTGTAGGCACCGAATGTAGGCTGTTTTGAACGGTCTCCTGCATTCCGGCCGGATCGGCCGCAGGCGGCGGGCTCGGTCGGATGGTGGGTCGGATGCCGTGAATGTCACCGGCCGGCGCCGGGGGCGTCCTGCGGGCGGTGGAGGGCGCCGGGTGCCTCGGGCCTGCCGGTCGAGCTCGGCGGGTCGCCGTGGTGATGCTGGTGCCGGCGTGCCGGCGCCACAGATGTCCCGGCTTGAGCCCCGCCAAGAACTGTTCCAGGTATCGGTGCCGCCGGCAACGGCGGCAGGCGCGGCGTTGCGCCGGGGTTTTCCCTGGGACTTTCCGGCGCCGCGCCTTCATTGCCCTACGGGTGGCAGGCGGCGGCCGGTCGGTCGGTCGGCCCGGTGGTCAGTGGCTCGGCGCGGGTCGTAAACCTCCGTAAACGCCCAGCCCTTACATCCGGCTAGTCGCGCAGAGGCGTCGGGGTGCCGTTCCGCTGCCTAGTGCCGCCCAGGTGCTGCGACGCGCCACAGGGGCAGACGGGTCCACAGGAATGCCGTGTTCTACGAGGAGCCGGGAACCCCGGTGCTGGAAGCGTCGATGTCGGGTGCCGCGGGCAGTCGGCAGGCGGGTGCCGTGGGAGGGTGAGCGGCGCCGGGGGCGTTACGGAGCGTTACGGTGGCGTTACCCAGGCCGGGGTGCTGCGGATCCGGTCGCCGCGTCATCGTGCGTCATCCTGCGGGATGATCGGCCGGGGTGCCTCCATGCCCGGTGCCTCGGGTTAGTGGTCGCCGGTCGGTCGGATGTCCACAAGCGTTCATCGGTGTCCACGCCGATGTTGACGGCAACTTGCGGGGTTCCCTGCCCCGCCGGCAGGCCCGGGGCCGGCGCGTCAGCGTGTGCGCGTCACGCAGATTCGGGGCATTCCTTGGTGCGGTCGATGATCTTGCAGCGGCCGAAGGGTGGGCGAAAATTACGAAGGGCTAGCGAGGCTGCGCCTTGGCTGAGGGGAACTCCATGCGTCGAGCACCCACCTTCCCAAGTCACCCCTCGCGTAAGGGGCTCTATCGGGTCAGTTCTCGGTTCTGTGCTGCGCTGAAAAAACCCGCGGGCATGCATGCGCTTGCTATTCGGCATCGGTTTGCTGGAATGCCAGCGGTATGGAACCTTGCAGTTGTCCCCACTGTGGCCAGTTCACGGAGGTGCCTGTGGCCTATCTGGGCAAGCAGGTGAGATGCTCCCATTGTGAGCGTTATTTCACTGCGAAGACGGGGCATCAGTTTGTTGAGACGGTGCCTCTCCCGCCAGCGTTGCCGAAGGTGCCAGCATCGGCGGATTTGCCACCCGACCCGGACGACACGGCCCGCCATGTCGCGAAGCTCGCTTGGTTGCGGTGGTTCAAGAATGCAGTTCCCGTGCGGACGAATCCGCGTAGCGTCGCGTGGGATGTCTGTAAGGGTATTCTCCTAGCAGCCCTCGTGCTCGCGATCCTGATGATTGGTGGTTGTTACCTCTTGGCATACGGTTGCGCTTCGGCGGGACGCGACGCGGCGCGGCAGGAGAAGGCAAAGGAGAAGGACTGGAGTCTCGCTGAATTCGACTTCTCAGGCCTGCCCAGCCTGCCCAGTGACGAGGTGCGCGTTGGTCCGATTCCGGCAAAGGGCCTATTTGGTGGGATTCTGCTTTCCAGGCCTTTAGAAGTGGTAATTGATGAAGAAGTCCCCGCGCTGTATTGGGATTCAACCCTTGTTGTCGTGCGGTATGATGAGCTTGAGAAACTGGTTGCGCATTTAATCAAGTTCTGCTCATGGCGCAAGCGAGTGGTGGAGGAACGAGTCGACCTTGACAAGGAAATCGGCAAGTTTGCTCCGTCGGCTATGGCGTGGAATTTCGAAATCGGCGATAAGCGATTGACGATTGCCGTAGAAGAGGTGACCTGTCGGTTTGCTACCGGCGATGATGGGACGTGTTATTTCGTTATGGATTTTCCTGAAGTTAGCGACCGGGAGAATCAGTTTATCAAACACCGTCCCGATTCTCTGATTTTGGATTACGCGGGGGTTCAAGAGCTTCTCCGCGCGCTTAGTCGAGAAAACCTGAATCGAGTGATTGCGGATGCTCGAAAGAAGGAAGCTATTCAGTCGGAGTTCAAGTAGCCCGACAACACCCCCTCCAACAACTCACGCGGCGCTAGCGCCGCTTCCATCGCTTCCGCCATCCTGCTCCTCCTCCTGCCTTTCCGCCCGCACCTGCGCCAGCGTTGGCGGCGTTCCCCGCGGTGCTGACGGTCGAGGCACGGGACGGCGGTTTCACGGCTACAGCATAGCGGCGCAGGCGGGCAGCCTCGGTGAACGCGCCCTCGGCGCCGTGCAGCGCATCGGCCGGTGCCGCAGATCGGGCCGGCGGCTCCTGCTGGTCGGTGGTCGCCGGTTGGCGTAGAAGCTTTCCTCCTTTACGTCAACCGCCGCCCCGAACGGGTGCTCTTGATGGGTTCTGGAAATGCCTGCAACGAACCTTCCAGCGTCTGCTGCAAGATCAGGCCGCCAGCGCACTTCGCCTGGAGCGCCCGCAGGCCCGCTGTCGGATCGGTGCCCGGTTCGGTGCCCGCCTCGGTGTCCGGTTCGTCCTGCGGCTCGGCCGGCACGCTCCCGCGCACGGCATCCCGAAACTGCTCGAAACTCGGCAGGCGTCCCTGGCGCCTAAGCTCCTCGACAATCCGCAGGTTCTCCTCGGCATCGGGAACCCGCGCCGTCGAGCACTCGTCGGACGGGTCGGGCGGCTCGGAGGATCGTGGCGGTTTCATGCCCGACTGTCGCATGGTGGCTTGCTGGGTCCAAGCCGAATCACCCGCAGGCCGGGGTCGCCGTCCGCTCCCTTCAGTGCTTCCTGAGCGGATTGAATGACATGTAGACGGTCTCGGTATCGAGCCCTAATGCCTTCTGCTCTGCGATTGTCAGCGACGGTTTGGGCTCCCTCGGGGGGAGCTTGATCTCGCCTGACAAGATCTTCAGCATTTCCTCGGTCGTAGTGCGTACGGGAAACGACTTCTTGGAGGGTTTGCGGGGTTTCATGGATGGTCCTCCCAGGCAGGCGCATCGTCGCAGCCGGCCGGCCTGGGGAGCAAGGTCAATCAGCGGCTATGTCATTCCCTGACCCTGATTGCGGGTGGATTGCGGCAATTTGGCGGGGAAAATCCGGGCACAGGCGGGAATGAGGCATGGGGCCGGCCGGAGTCGAGAACGTCATGCTGCCGTCCGGGGTGCAAAGCCAAACCTCCTTGGCCCCTGCGGCGAAGTAGAGGGCCGATTTCTCGGCCATTTCGCCATTGCTGTTGGAAGGAGAGAGGATTTCCACGCAAATCTCGGGGGCCGTGGACAGGCAGGTTTCGCCGGCCGTATGCGAAGAAAGGGCGGCCGACAACCAAACGACATCGGCAGCCTTGACGCCGTCGGGAGTCGAAATCGGGCATTCGGTCACGGTCTCCCCGCCTTTCATCAAGGTCCGCAGGCGAAAGGAGATCTCGGACTGGAGCGAGCCGTGCTGGCGGGACGGGGGCGGGGACATGAGGACGTGGCCGTGGCGGTCGGTTTCGATGCGGTGCGGCAGGCCCGCCAAGGTCGGGTCCAGGAGCAGTTCCTCCCACCGGCGGAGGTTGAACTCCGCCTGGTCCTGGCGCGGCGGCAGTTGCAGGGTCAAGCCGGACATCGCTGGCAGGATACCGCGGCTTGCACGGGAAACAAGGAATTCGGCAGGGCGGGGTAGGGCATCGACACTTGAACGGGTGAACAGGCGGATCGCTTGGTTGGGCGGATTTCCTCGCCGACTACGAATCCCCCCACCGGCCCGCTCTCCTCCGTATTGTCCTTGACTCAGCGCACTTGTATGGTATGGCATGCTGGTATGGCAACGATGACCCATCGATGCACCTACGCATTGGACGAAACGACCACGGCCCGCATCCGCCGCCTGGCCGCGCTGTGGGAGGTTTCCCAAGCGGAGGTGATCCGGCGGGCCGTGGCCACGGCCGAAGGTCCCGTCGGAAAGCCGGACCCGTCGGTTCTTCTGCGTGAGTTGCACGCATCCGGAGGCGGTCTCGCCCCGACCGCCGCACGCAAGTATCTCTCCGAAGCAAAAGCGTGCCGCAAGACCTGGCGTTCCCGATGATCTGCCTCGACACCAATTACCTGATTCTCGGCCTCGTCGAAGGAAGCGCCGAAAGCGCGGAACTCTTGAAGTGGGTCAACTCAGGCGAGACGCTCGTTACCACCAGCACCTCCTGGTTCGAGTTCTTGTGTGGGCCGGTCACGCCTGCCCAAACCCACACGATGCGCAGCTTCGTGCGGCATATTCTTCCATTTGAGGAAGCGCAGGCCGCCGTAGCAGCCGGCCTTCTCAACGCGACCGGGCGCAAGCGCACCCTGCGTGTCGACAGCATGATCGCCGGCGCCGCGATGGTGGCGGGGGCGAGTCTCGCCACCAGCAACCGCGGTGACTTTGCGGCCTTTGTGCCTCACGGTTTGAAGTTGGCCTGAGTGCCATACCCGCCGCCTCGACCGTCTCGGGCACATCGAGGTCCGCGACCACCTGCCGGCCCGCAACCTCACCGCCATCGTCCGGTGCTCCGGCCGCAAGGCCACGCTCGAGCTGCTCGATCCCTATCAGCAAGAATCGGTGATCTTGGCCGGCCGCCCGCGGCCGCTGGCGGCCGACTGCGGCTCGGCGGTGCTGTGCGCGCTCTCGCGCGACGCGGCTGCATTGCAACTGGACCGCGCGCCCAGCAGCATCGAAACACTCGCGCCGGACAATCGCTTCGTCGTGGAGATCAACAAGATCCCGATCGTCAGCGGCCTGCCCTATCACTCGATCGTCGGCGACCGCGGGAAGGGCGACACCCCGGACTCGAGCGACGGGGTCGTCCCCTACTGGAGTTCCCACCTTGCTGGCGCCGCATCCGAGAAGATCGTGCCCGCCGACCACGTGTGCCATGCGCACCCCGAGGCGATCGAGGAGGTGCGGCGGATCCTGCTGCTGCATGCCGACGGCGCCCGGAGGAGTCGCACGCGATGAGGGAGCCTGCGCCTTCACACCTCCACGATGGCCGGCATCGGCTTGCAGGGGGCCAAGATCACCCGGATTCACCCGGGACAGTACCCGCGTAAGCAAATGTCACCGGATCTGCTTCCGTTCCCCCTGCGAGCGCTCCGAATGTGATTAGAGTGGCAGCGATGGCGCGCACTGATTTGAGTGCGTTTCTCATTCTGTTCTCTTGTTGCCGTTTCGTGGTCTCGAGATTCCCTGCCGAACGGCTGGTTGTGCATCCTGGTTCCCTCGCTTCGTGGGATCGGACAACCGCCCTGCGAAGAGGATGCTGCCGGTCGCATGGTCTCGGATGACGAAGAGGAAGGGATGATCGGCTCGGAACACCGGATCGCGCGGCATGGCTCTGGTCTGCATCTCGACCGCCGTTGCGCCGGCGGCCTCGGTGCCTTCCTCATTCACGTCCACGAAGGCCTTGTGCCTGATCTGCGCGATCCAGAGTTCCCCCTTGGGCCAGCCCATCCCGCGGAAGTCGGCCTTGCCGGCCACAAACGCATCCTTGATGCCCAACGCCTGGCACGGCGGGATCAGGTCATAGCCGGTCTCCAGCTTGAAGCGCGGCATGAAGACCTGCACCTCGCGTGGCGCTTGCTTGTCGGCTTCTTCAAGCCACTGGGTCAGTGCCTGGGCGGTCAGCGTCTTCTCCAGCGCGGCGAGTCCATCCACGGCCCTCGGCAGGAAAACGGCCATGGACAAGGTTTTGCCGCCATATGGCATGACGATCGCTTGGAACGCGTCCTTCTCCAGCAGCTTGAATTGTCCCTTCTGGCACATGAGAGGCACTGTGACCTCCTTGCCGGTCGCCGGCCGGAACGGCGCGTCTTGCGTCGCCTCGCGCCTGAACTGGCTGGCCCAGGTTCCCTTGAAGTAGATGGCGTTCAGGAGCACGCAGACCGAATTGGGCGACAACTTCTCCAGGATCTTCTCGATCTTGCCTTCGGTCTTCTCCTTCACCCAGCCGTTGATCCTGTCCAATCCGCCGGGGAGGATCTCCGCGTCGAAACTCTCACGCAAGACCGCCTTGAACTCCTTGCTCACATCGCCGCCGGTCAGGCACAGGCCGTTGGCGATGCTCAGGTTGTGGTGGCCACCGTGGACACTGGCTTGAACAGCCGCGTTGAGGCTCTTGCAGGCGGCCGGCAGTTGTTCCGGGGCCGCGGCGAACTCCAGCGCCCTGGCCATCTCGGCGGCCGTGTTTTCCCGCGCCCCGGCATAGGTCATGCCCATGGCAGACGAGATGCCGTAGGGCGAGAAGAACAGATTCCCTTCCGTGGGCGCGAGCCTGCCGTACAGATTCAAGGCGAATGCGGTGTTGTCACGCGCCAGCGTCTTGAGGTCCGCTTCCGCCCCTCTTGCGGGGGCGGAGCCAAGAATGGCGCCCAGCATGAAGGGGAGCGCCGCCGACATGATCGTCTCTTTCATTTTCATCATCTCCTCTTACCCAACGCTGGCGCTCACCTGCTGCCAGAAGCGGGAGCGACGCGGAAGCGGACGCTGGAGGCGGCCAGGCGCAGCGCTTCGCAAGGCGGCGCGGGCGGGCACCGCCCCTTCGTTTCCAACCCCGCCTGGCTAACCGAGTTCATTGCTTGTCGAGTTGCACGGAAACCGGCACTGGCTTTGCGATCGTGTTGAAAACCGGGGAGTACTTCTGGGCCATCCTGATGAGTTCCTCCTTCTGGTCCTCGGAAACATCTGCCTCGATCCTGAAGTACACCTCGATGTTCCCGTAACCCACCGGAACCTCCTCCGAAATCCCCAGAAAACCCTGGAGATCCAGCTCGCCCTCATACCTGGATTCCACTTTCCTTACTTCGATCCCACGAGCAGCCGCATGAGCCATGAGGCTTGTCGTCAGGCATCCAGACAAGGCCACGAGAAGGTACTCCACGGGATTCGCGCCAAGATTCCGCCCGCAGAGGACCGGTGGCTCATCGATTTCGAAATCCAATGGGTCCCGTGAGGCATCCTCCTTGAGAGCACCATAGAAGTCCTTGACAGTCGCACGATTGTGTGTGCCGTTGACCCAGGAGTTCCTCGCCCGAAACCTGAACCGGGCAATCTCCGGGTTTTCCTTGATCTGCTCTATCGTATTGAACAACTGGTCGACGTTGACCCCATTGACTTTCCTTTCCTGTGCCATCTTGCTTCTCCTTTCTGAGTGGTTCTGAGATCACTTGTTACAAGGCCCCTTAAACCAGCGTCCATCAGATGCATTGGGTCGCCTGCAAAGCCGGCCCGGAAGGGCAAGGCCCACCGTGGTGTACCATGGGGCAATCTGGACCTCGCGGGACATCGGGTCAAGGAGAATCGAGGTTCGAGAATCGAGGTTGGCCGGATGGGTTGGTTGGCGCCGGGCGATGTCGAGCGGACCAGGTCCTCCGGCCCCCGGTCGTTTGGGGACATGGAGGTGGGGTAGAAGTCGGAGAGCAGGTAGTAGAAGTCGTTCTCGTAGTCCTCGATTGGGCCGTCGAGCTGCTCCTCCCACGCCTTGGTGAAGATCTGGCCCCAGCCGTCGGCCTCGATCGACCACAGCAGTTGCTTGATCTCGTCGACCGTCAACGGCAGGGAGGACTCGTCGGGGCGGCACGAGTAGTCGTTGATCAGCTCCCCGTGCCCGCCTTCCGCAACGACTCGATCGTTCGGCGCATCGCCTCGTCGCCGATGGCCATGATGTCCCTCCAGTCGACCCCATCCAGCGGGTGCCGGGGGGCGGGAGGCTCGTTGCCCAGGTCGGAATTGACCAGGACGTCGGCGAAGCCCGGCAGCGCCTCCATGAGCAGGATCTCGCGCTCGATCCGCTCGATCATCGCCCGTTGGGCGGCGGGGATGACTCCTGCCATGCGCCACCGGGGCCACTCCTCTTCGGGCAACCAGCACTGGACCAGTCGGTAGCTCAGGACGACCGGACGGGGTCCCAGCGGGCCCGGGGGCGGTGCGATGATCTCGGCCCGGCCTAACAGGTCCATCGGCCCGACCTCCTCCCGGCTGTCGGGAAGGTAGGCGAGCGGCCGCTTGCCGGAACGCAGCAGCAGCCGCACGTAGCGGCCGTGCATCATGAGATGGTGGACGATCATGGGGTCAGGCGGGTTGGGTGGCCCTGGTGCGCATGCTCATCGCCGCGAAGACCCGGTCCCGGCGCTGGCGCGCCAAGTCAACGTCGCCGGTGTGGAGCGACCGGCGCAAACGCTCGGCGATTGGCCCCCGGTGGGCGGTCACCTGGAGCCACCAGGTGCCGTTGTTGTTGAACAGGTGGTGATTCGGGCCGTGCCGCCGGCGGCGGCTGGCGGCCCGCACAGTGGGTGCAGCAGTCGGGTTCATGTCGGTGCGGGTTCTCGTCGGTGGAGATGCACCAAGGTCGCAGCCGTGGCCCCGACACGGGGCCCGCCCAGTCGCAAGATCGGAGATCTTCGTTCAGCGTTTCGGCTGCGCATCCCGCCGGCAGGCGGAGGGCACCTCGCCGTCTCCACGGCAGGTTGCCGGGTTCCCTCGCCTCGCGGCTCGGTCACCACTCCTGATGCTGGCTGCAGTCTACCCGAGCCCCCGCCTGGGCACAAGGACTGATCTTGACATAGTCGCCGGCCTCGACACGCAGTTCGCGAAGGTCAGGGGGTTCATCGAGCGCGTGATCGAGCCGGGAGAGCTGGAACGAGACGGGTGAATGCAGGGCGACCTCATTGCGGAGGGCCTCGCATGAGGGGCGCCGGAACGGGCAGTCTCTGCCAGTCGGTCGTGATGGCCTCGAGCGTCTTGGGCAACTTGCCCGCGAGCCCCTGGACCACGCCGCGCCGGCGGCCGTCCGGGGCGGTGCGGAATGCCAGATCGACCGCTTCCGGCAGCGCGATCTCGAGGCCATCGGTTTCGAGCCGTTTGAGTCCGCCCGCGGCGAGCGCCGCGACCCGGCCGTCCGGGGCGAAGCGGACTGCGACAATGCCGACCGCATCCACGGTGACAGTGTGCCCCTGCCACGTGAACGTCTCGCGGATAGGATCGCCGCCCGGCGACGAAGCGCCCGCGACCCGCACATACGTTCCATCCACGAGCGCGGCGTGTCCCGCCGCGGGCGGCGTCGCCAACGGGCTGCCCGGGTGCCCCCACCGCGTGGCTTGGGACGACCATTCGGTCACCGGCGCCAGCCCGGCCTGGCGGAGGTGATCCAGCACGGCCTGCGCACACGCGTCGTCATCGGCACAGCCCCGGACTGCCGGCCCGAGGCGCGCCATCGCATCGAGCGGGCGCGCCTCGTGATCCCTGGTCCAGCCGCCCACCATGAACAGCGCGCTCTTCCCCGCCGCGGCCCGGGCGAAGAAAGCCAGTTCACTCTCGTCCCCGAACTCGGGCTGGTGCAAAACCACCGCGGCGTAGCGCTGCGGGCCGAGGCGGACGAAGCCCCCGGCATCGATCCGCAGCGCCTCGGACGCCACCAGACTGGACGGCATCAGGTCTGCGGGATAGCCCTTGGCGCAGAGCGCCGAGGCCAGGCCGAGCCCCACGTTGTTGTAGGAGGGTTGGGTCCAGTTCATGGCACAGGCGTGCCCGAACACGACCGCCACGGGGCAGGCCAACGGCGCCTGGGAGACGAAGTCAAGCATGCGCAGCCGGGTCATCGCGGCCATCAATCCGCTCCGCATCAGCCCGAACTCCCGCTCGCCCCCTTTCAGGTCCGGACGCGGGTAGAGCGGATGGACGTTCAGGCGGCCGCCGCCGAGCGCGCCTGCCCAGAGCTCGCCCACGTAGCGCTCCGCCTCCCCGGCATAGAACTGATTGTACCAAAGCGGGAAACCCCAGCGCTTCGCAAGCGCAGTGCGGCACGGATAGGGCGTCGTCTCGTCGGTCTGTCCGATATCCCGGGTCGCATCCCACCAGGACAGACCGTTCTTGCGGAACTCCTGCGCCCCCGGATAGGGCGTCCACGTCGGGTGGGTGACGATGAACGCATCCGGCCCAAAGACCTCCTTGCCGGCCCGATAGAAGGCGTCCTCGATCGCGACGTTGCGATGGCGGCAGAGCTTCAGGTAACGGTTGATTGCGACTTCGCGCTCCCGGGCCCGCCCCTGCTCCCCCGCGCACATCAGCAGCGTGTCGCGGACCAGATCGCGGCCGTCCGACACGCCCGCGTAGGCGTCGGCCATCGGTTGCGAGTACCAGAAGCGGTCGTGGCCGGGATTGCCCGTGTGGTCCGGCGGAAACCCCCATTCGTCCTTCATGATCCCGGCCAGGGGCAGATCGGCGTATTGTTGGATGATGCCGCGCTGGTACTCGGGCAGGTGCGGCGCAAAGACGTCGGGTGTTAGGCAGGTGTGCGAGGCGATCACGCAGGCGGCACGCCCGGGCTGGGCGGGCACCCGCACCGTGAGCCGGCGCGGCCCGTCCGGCGTCGCGGTCACGTCATCATCGGTGATGTCCCTCACCGTCGCCGGATCGATGCCGCCAGGCCCGGAAACGAATGAGTAGACCCGGACCAAACGCGTTGCCAGGCACTCGTAGCCGGGCAGGCTGCCGTTCATGTGATCGCTCTTGTCACTCCCCTCGAACACGACCTCCGCAGGGCCGTCGCCGGGGAAAGGCACCATCTTGAGCACAAGCTCCTCCTGTTGCTCGTCGGGATACCTGGCCCGGAACGCCTGGCGGGCCAGGCGGATATCCACCTCGAGGGCGATCCTGAGGCCCAGGGAATTGGCATACCGGACGGCCTTGCCGATCTGGTCGTGCATCCGCGGCTCAACCACCTCCCGCCTCCGGCACGCGGTGGAGAGCAGGGTGTAGGGCGAATGTGCGGCGGCGGTATCCAGGAACGCCCGATATCCATCCGGTTCGAGAGCCACATCGGACCAGAACCACGCCCCGATGACCGGCGGCCATCCGCCGCCGCTCGGACGAGGCGTCGGTCCGCCCCCGCCCGCGGCCAAGACGACTCCCGACAAACCGGGTGCCAGTGCCAGGATCCAGAGGCCCGACCAGAAGGTGCGCATCATGCGTCAGTGGAATGCAAATCAACCGTTGCCGGCCGCATTGCAGGTGTCAAGGGAACGCGTCGCTGCGCATTCCCTTCAGGATCGGGCGGGAGGGAGTTCGTTGGCCTGCGGGCCTCAAGGCTGGGTTCGCCCTTGGATGATCAGCGCCTCGGGGGTGCCATGGAGGACGATTCTCTCGTGTGCCTTCAGGTTGACGGCGCGCACGGGTTCGCCCGTGAGTGGGTGATAAGCGGTGAAGTCCAAATTGGCCCCGGCCTGGAGTTCGAGTCCGCCCGGGAAGATGCCGATAGGGAGCACCACAAACCGGTTGCCCCTGGTTGAGCTGATGATGCGGACGCAGCCGGTCCTGGGGGCCTCGTCCGCGGGCCGGTCTCGATCGGACTGCGTCCGTGCGATGAGGGGCGGAGGGGCCTGCGGGTTGCTTCCGTCGTTGCGTTCCCAATTGGGCAGATCAGCCGGGAGGATCCTTGCCAGGTTGTGAAAGCGATCGATGGCCGGCATCTCTTCGAACCTGGAATTGCCGAACACACCGGCACCGGTGTGGAAGACGTACATCGGCAGCCTGGCCGCAAAGGCAAAGGCGGCCGCGGTCACGAGCTTGATCGGCTCCCGTTCCGTTGCCACGGAAGAACCGGGTCCGATCGGCTCGTTGCTGCTGACGGGCGGGAAGCCGGGGCGCAGTGCGTAGTCCCAGCAGTCGTACACGGGTTGCCAGCCATCGTCCGGGCGGCGGTCCCGGCTGAAATGCCAGGTTGCAATGTCGGCGTCTGCGCCGGCGTGAAGCCGCTCGAACCCCTCAATCCCCTCATGATGGTGCGAGGTGATTGCGATGGGTATGTCGGTGCGACTGGCGAGGAAGTGGGTGAAGTCACGCAGATCGGCCACGCCCTGGTCGCCTGGGAACCCATTCTGCCATGCCTCGTTGGCGACCTCCAGCAGGATGATCTTGTGCACCCGCCCAGGGATCACACGGTCGAGCAGGTGCTGCATATGTGCGATGCGATCGGCCTTGCGAGGCATGAGCTGCGCGTCGGCGAAGATCGTGATCTGGGTGCGCATCCCGAACCGGTCATAGGCAAGGTCAATCAGGGAGCGCAGTTGATCCCAGTAATCAGGCCATGCCTCCACCTCTTTTCCCTCGCGGCTGGTGAACGCGACCGGCGCGATTTCGAGTCCGTCCCATGCGCCATGATAGCCGACCATCGAGAGCATACGGAAGTAGTTGAACCCCTGGCCCGCCAGATATGCGAGGTCCGACTCCAGTCGGGCACGGTCGGATCTGCACCGGCGGAGCGCGGTGAAGTAGGAAACGCCGAGCCCCAGGAATGGGCCGCCGTCATCCTCCAGGCAGTGTCCCGACACGCGCACGTTTCCGGTGCGGGCGGCCTGGGTGGCCGCCGGGAGGACGCATGCGAGCATCATGCAGGCCAGGAGGGGCATCGACCGGAGTTGAGGCATGGCTGCCAGATTGCAGCATCCGCAGGCGCCGGGAGTCAAGGGATCCCGGAGGCCGGCTCCCGGGTGCAGGTGGTCTGCGTGGCCGCCGCGGGATGGCGCGGGAGCGCCATGCACGCCGGGCATGAATCGGGGCCGGAGCGGCCCCGTCACCGGCGTGCCGGCTCGGCCGGGCCTGAAGGCTGAGAGCCTGTCCGAAAACTGCTGCCAGCCGTGCCGACCGGGAAGTTGGCGGATCATTCAGCGGCTCCGCCGACCAGAGTGGGCGGTCGGCCCTACGGGCTGCGAGTCCTTTCCCCGCAGGCCTTGTTGCGCCTCAGTCGAGGATATCAATCCACTCCTTCGGCGCGCCGTGCCTGCGGGGAAAGTCCTTCGCAGCACGACCGGCATCATTTTTCGGACAGGCTCTGAGGCCAGATGGAACGCAGCTTATGGACGTTCATCGCCACGATGTGCGCGTTCCCGGCGATCGGCCGGATGGCCAGGTGCGGACGGGTGTCTTCCTGGCGGGCGACATTGGTGATCGAGACTTCGCCCTGGTTGCCGAAGGTCTCGATGGACAAGCGATCGACGAGGATCCGGATCTCGACGAGGCCGTCCCTGGGAGGCAATGGCGCGGACGAGCCGCACGAATCGAGGGTTTCGCGCCGGACATCGTAGCGGATGGCATTGCCCTTGATGTCGAGGACGATCTCGGTGCAATCGGATCCAGGGACGTCGATAACAAGCCCGATATCGAAAAGCTCGCCATTGAGTTCCGAGAGCGGATTGCGCCCGGCGGTGAGGACGTGGGAATCGAACCGGCGCGATTCGTCATGGAGCCGCGCGATCTCGGTCACCGGATAGCGGCACATCACAATCCCCGAGGGAAGGCGCCGGAGGGTCAGTGCACATGGAAAACTGAGCTGCTGATTGAACGGCATGTTCCTGGGGTAGTCATCCCAGCCGCGCATCCATGCCAGCTGGATCCTGCGGGGATCGGAGGCAGGCATGTTGGAAAACGTCATCGTCGCATAGAAATTGCGGCCGTAGTCGCCCTTTCGCCTGGCTGTCTCGATGCTGAAACGCTGGCCGTCGAAGCGACCGAGCAGGTAGTCGCCGTTCCCGTCGACCACGACCCATCGATTCCCGTCCGGATCACCGTCCACCGGCAGTTCGAACATGTCCGGGCACTCGTGGGAATCAGGGATCACTGTATCCAGCTGCCGCCAATCCAGGAGGTTCTTCGAGGAGAACAGCAGGTAAGCATCCTCCGTTTGCCGGCGGCTGACGCTCAGGAGTGCCGCTCGAGCGCCGGTTTGGCGGGTCGTGGTGTTCTGTTCGAAGACGACCTGGGATCCGTTTGCATCCTTGCGACGCCAGAGGGCGACGAGGGTGAAGCTGTCATCGCCTTGTTCGAGGAGCGGCCCGCCACGCAGGAACTGGCTTCCTTCAAACCGTATGACGGGGCGGGTGCCGACGGCGCAATCGACCCGCCTGGGGCGCCTGCCGGCATCCGGTTGCCCGATCGGGGGGGATTGGCTGGCAGACGATTTCCATGAGCACACGCGTCCCTCGTCGTCGACGGAGGCGCTTGCCGCGTCGAGGTGCAGCACCAGGCCTTCGGTCGGGAGATCGGGCGGCCGGGGCGGGGCGACGAGCCCCCATTTCGATCGCAGTGCGGTGAGTGTGCCATCGGATTCCTGGTCGGTGAGCGGGCGGTCATAGACCAGGATCTCCGCGATATCGCCATTGAGAAACTCGGACTGACCGGCCTTGGCGCCGATGAAGACGGCTTCCGCCCCGAGGGTTTGCCGAGCGATGTCGATGCGGCCCTCGCTGGAGCCGGCCTGATCCGTGGCGGTGACCCTGCCGTCCCCGAACAGACGGACGGCGGAACACGTCCATTCCCCGGGGGTGAACGTGCGCAGTTCGTGCGCGTCGTTGCTCTCGCCGTTGAATCCATAGGCGGTCAGGGGGCGGGACTGATCGGAGGGACCGTAGAGGATCATGATCCACTTCCGGTCCGGCTCATACCAGAAGACGTTCGGATCGCGGAAGGGGTGAACGAGAACCGGGTTGTGTTGGTACTTGGTCCAGGTCCGACCCTTGTCGAGGCTGTAGGACATGCATTGGTTCAGGTTGTCGGTGCTGCTCCAGAACGCGAGCATGGGCGGGGTCACGCCATCGCCGAGGCCGGATGTGTTGTGGACATCGACCACACCACCGCCCGACTGCGTGCCTCCGAACTTGCCGCCCTTTCCGAAGGCGGGCCGGAGTTCGCGCCAGTGGATCAGGTCGTTGCTGACGGCATGCAGCCAGGCGGACCACCAGCGTTGGGCGAAGAGATGGAACTCGCCGTCGAGCACCATCAAGCCATTGACATCGTTGAGCCATCCCTCGTGATGGTTCGGGGGATGGAGCTGGTATTCGTCCCAGTACCTGGCGGTGAAGTGGAACTGCGGTCGCAGGGACTCGTGATAGAGCACCTCCCGCGCGGGCCCGGCGGGGTCGCCATGTGTGCGCGACCCTGGCAGGAGGGCGCAGGTCAAGGCGCCCAGGTGCAGGGCAGTCCGATTGAGCTTGATTATCGGGGAGCGTTTGAGGGACCGGGTCATCGGGCAGTGCGTGGCTGTGGCGGGTGCTGCGGAGGGATCCTGCAACGGCGGGGCCGATCGCCCCACGTCACCGCGCCATCAGTGCGAACACGCCCCAGCCCAAGTATTCACGGGTGCAGGCGGCGTGGCGTGCGGGGGCGGCGGTCAGTTCGGCGCGGACGTCGTTCGCGAAGTCGTCGTCGGGGTTGGCTTCGAGCCAGCGGCGCATGGTGAGCCACTTGGCCGCCTCGTACCTGTCCCAGCTGTCCTGGTCGGCGAGGACCATTTCCACGACGTCGTAGCCGAGGGCGCCGAAGGACGCGAGAAGCTGCGGAAGCGTTAGGAAGTCGGCGATCGAACCGGCGAGGCATCCCCTGGCGACGTCTTCGGTCGGCGGCAACCGCAGCCAGTATGGCTCACCGATGAGGATGATTCCCCCGGTGCGGAGGCTCCTCGCCAGCAGCTCGATTGTGCCGGCGGCTCCGCCACCGATCCACGTTGCGCCGACACAGGCCGCCACGCCGGCCTTTTCGCCGGCGACGTAGCCGGCGGCGTCGCCGTGGATGAACTCGACCCGGTCGGCGACGCCGAGTTCCTCGGCGCGGAGTCTTGCCTGCGCGGTGAACGAGCGGCTCATGTCGACACCGGTGCCGCGGATTCCGTGGTCGCGGGCCCATGTGCACAGCATCTCGCCCGAACCGCTGCCGAGGTCGAGCACGCGGGTCCCCGGTTCCAGCCGCAACGCCGCGCCGAGGGTGGCGAGTTTTTCGGGTGTGAACGGATTATGAATCCGGTGGGCGCTTTCGGTGATGGTGAAGATCCGTGGTATGTCCATTGCGGGAATGCCGTGGCGCCACGCACGGGGAGGGCGTTCGCGGCGACAGGTTGATGGGGAGCGAGGCTGGAAATGCGCGGGGGACAGGGGCGGGACGGGTCAACTGAAGCACTGCCAGGCGATCTGGGGGCCGGTCTTCCGCAGGGCGTAGCCGACCTCCCGCAGGTAGTCGCCATAGACCACCTGGGTGTGGAAGCCTTCCATTTCCCGCTGGAGGCGCTTCCAGTCGCCATCGACGAGGATCTCCATCTGTGACCGGCACGCGGGGTAGGAGGGCGAGCCGATCACCTTGCCGCGGAAGCCCTGCCACCTGGTGCAGGCCAGGTTAGGGACGATGACGGTGACGACCTGGTCCTGGGCATACTCGGTCTTGCACGCGGCGCCGTAGTCCGACTCGTAGTGGGTCATGATGGTGGCAGGCTCGTAGTCCCGGCCGTTCATGCGCCGCGGCGCCTGGCAGTGGGCGACGAGGAAGACGCCCTCGTGGGGGTGATGCGAGTTGCAGACGAAGGTCGGGCGGCTCGCGATCCAGCGCAGCAGGACGCCGGGCATCGTGTGGGACAGGTCGGTATGGCAGTACGCGGTGTAGCCTTCGTCGTTGGCCAGGCTCAGCACGAAGCAGGCCGGCGTGTCGAGCATCGCGATCTGGCCGTGGCCCATGCAGTTGGCGAAGCCGAAGTTGCTCGCGCCGGTCTCGTTGAGCAGCTGCCGGCAGACGTGCAAGGCCATGTACGAATTGAAGACGAACTTCCGGTCGGTCTCGAGCCTGACGTTCGGCAGCTGCAACAGGGCGGCCGTCTGGGCCTCGACCTGGCGCACGACCTCGGCGCTTTCCCGGGCGGCCTTCAGCCGGGCGGCAAACTCCTCGTCGGTGACATTCACGAACTCGTAGCCCCACATCTCCCTTGCCACGCGCGGCCCGTTCTCCTGCGCGAGGGGGCTGTAGGCAGCCAGGCCGCCGATGGTCAGCATCCTGGTGCCGCGGGCATTCCTGATTCCGTAGAGCGCCCGCAATCGCCACAGCAGCTCGTCCTGGCTGTCGACCACCAGGTCGTCGGCGTCGAACCCCGGCATTGCGGGAGCATCGCCGCTCTGGCGCAGGAAACGCCAGTTGGCGATCTCGAGGCCGAGGTAAAACGGTCCCGACCGATGGCGGAGGAACATGATCATCGGCACCTTCAGCGGCCACTCGGTGCAGTAGCCGGCGGCGTAGACGATGCAGACATCCGTGTCCTCCACGGCCAACTGTTGGAGCTTGGCCTGGGAATCGAGCACCTCGACCGCCTGCACGTCGACCGGGAACTCGGCCTGCTGCCGCAGCGCCGCGAGTTCCCGCTCGATGCGCCCGGCCTCCTCGCGCGCGGCGTCCGGGGTGTGGATGGCGCCATAGCTGCGCCACGAGGCCTGCGGTTGGCGCGACGGCAGATCATAGACCAGCACCGGCTTGACCCGCACGGCGGCCCCGCGGGGAAACGGGGCCTGCGCCGGCACGCGTTCGGACGCGCCCGGCGCCCGGGCAACGGCGAGGGCCAGCGCACCGGCAGCCGTGCCGGTCACGCCCAGGCCCTGGAGGAAATGGCGCCGCGAGAAACCGCCGGGCGCCGCGGTTGCGGCGTGCGCGTGACACCCACAGGCGACCGTTCCCGGCTGGGGATGGTCGAGGCCATGCGGGCGCGGGGACTCGAGGGGGGATTGGGCAGTGGAGGGAGGGTTCATGGCGTGTTGTCCGTTACGGTTTTTGGTTGCGGGCGAACCGGTCGCGGAGCAGCAGGGCGCGGGGGGTGGGTTCGGGGGCGGGGGTGGTGACGGCGGGATCCGGGCCGTGTTCGACGCTCCAGCCGTGCCACTCGCGGAACGCGTGGTAGCTCCAGTCCCACCCGTGCTTCTCGAAAATGTCAATCACATCCGCCAGATAGCGTCGGGCGCTGTCGCCGGGCGCCCAGCGGATGGCGCTGAACTCGCCGATGTAGATGTGGACGTTGTGGGTGCGCTGGAACTCGACGACCGGCTGCAGTGCGGCCTCGAGCGCCGGCTTGTCCCAGCGTTGGCCGCGGATCACGCCCGGGTATTCGACCGGCGGGGCCGACTTGTCGTGGACCCCCTGGTGGGTGAATTCGGTGGGGACGTACATGTGTGCGCTGTAGACGACGTTGGGCAGGTTGAGCGGGGTGAAGTCGGCGAGGCTGTCGGGCCCGCCCCACGGCGGGGCCTCACAGATGATCGTGCGCCCGGGGTCGACCTCGCGGATCGCGATGGCGGCGCGTTCGGCGAGGTCGTGCCAATCGAGGCAGCCCTCCTCGACGAACGACTCGACCGGTTCGTTGGCGAGGTCGAAGCCCCAGATCGTCTGGACCCCCTTGTAGCGTGTGGCGATCCTGCGCCAGACCTCGACGAAGTGGTCCTGCACCCGCGGGTCGGTGAACAGGCGGTCGTCCGAGCCGATGTAGGAACTAACGGTCGCCTTGCCGCCGGGGGGCGAATGCAGGTCGAGCGCGACGAGCAGGCCGTGCCTCGCGCAGGCGGGCAGCACGGCGTCGAAGCGGTCCAGCTCGCCCGCGAGCCACTCGTCGTATCCGGCGAGCGGGCCCGGTTCGCCGGGGCGGCCGTGGCGGATCATCTGCCAGCGGACGAGGTTGGCGTTCCAGTCGCGTCCCAACACCGCGAGGCCGGCGGCGTCGATGTTCGGGCCGACCATGGCGCCGCGGAGGCGCGGGACGCCGCGGCCGGTGAATGCGGGGCCGGGGCGCGGGGCGGGCCGGGGTGGCGGCGGCTTGCTGATAGAGAGGCGCAGGTCGTCGAAGCTGACCGTGCCGGTGACCTGCTCGAGGCCGAGTATGAGCCTGACCGCGGTGGCGTCCCGGGGGATCTGCGGGGTGAACGAGGCGCGGCGCCAGTCATAGTCGCCCTCGGCGATGTCCGCCTGCGGCCAGAGCTGGCGGGCGGGGGTTTCGATCGCGAGCATGAACTTGACGCCGTTCCACGGCTGCGGCGCGGGGCCGACGTCCTCCGCCTTGACCATCGCCGTGCAGCGCAGCGTGCACCCGCGGATGCGCTCGACCGGCAGCTGGCGGCTCAGGTTGGGGGAGGTGACGGCGGCCGAGCGCTCGATGCGCACGGCGTGCCCGCCGCGGTGGCCGGGCGCGAGCACCGGCGGGGTGGACCAGCCGGCGGCCGGCCGCTCGCAGTCGTCTTCAAGGACCGGATCGCCCTTGGCGGGCGGCGCGTCGGCGGCCACCACGGTGCGGCCCGCGGCGAGGGCGGCGACACCCAGAAGCAAGAGGCTTCTCGCGAGTCGTAGCGGGAGGGGGCATGCGTGCATGCCCGGATCATGCCACGGGGGGGGAGGGAAGGGCACCCACAAATCACCAATCATCCTGGAAACGGGAACAGGAACCGGGGATTACGAGGATTTCGAGGATTATCAAAGGGTTGCGAACAAGCTTCCGATCATCCGTTGGGTGTGGGCATCACGGCTTCCAACTCATTCTGAATCAACGTAATCCCCGCAATCTCCGGTTCACATTTCCGAATTCAGGATCATCAATCATCAATCCCCTCGAGGTCCGGGGCTCGCCTCGTTGGTCTGGTTCCGGTCCCGGCACCACGGAAGCGGGGGCCGAGGGGCTCGTGTGGTTGGCGGGCGCGGCTGGATCAGGGATTGCCGACGATGAAGGCGGCGAGCGTGCGCGGGGGCATGGTGAGCGTCTGGGTGGCGGCGTCGCAGGGCACGGGAGGCAGCTGCTTCACGGCATCTCCCTCGATGAGGGTGCCAGTCAGCGTCTTGCCGCGGAGTGAGCCGGACGGCAGCTCGAGGGCGAGCGGCCGTGGCGCCGCGTCCTCGTTGAGCACCACGAGGGCCAGGGAGCGGGACACCGGATCGAAGCCGGCGACGGTGCCCGGCTGGCTGGTCCCGACGATCCTGCAGCCCGGCTTCAGGCAGTGGGTGAACAGCCGCATCACGTGATACTTGGGATTGAGCGAGTAGCGGGGGATCTCCCCGGCGGTGGGGGCGGTCTTGCGGTGGTTGAACGCGCGGTGGTTGACCAGCCCCCATCCGCCCGCATCGATTGCCTGCCAGTAGACCCACGCCTGCGCGCGGAGGTCGCGCAGGTCGGCGATGATGGTGCGCGCGAGCGGCAGGCCGCCGGCGTTGCCGTCGCCGTATTCCGAGACCCACAGCGGCTTCCGGTGTTCGGCCGCGAGCTTCTCCAGCGCGGCGCGGTCCTCCGCGTGATAGGTGTGGGTGTTGACGTGGCCGATGGCCTCCCACGCCGCCCGCGGATAGGCGGACAGCGAGGTGATCGCCTGGCTGGTGCGGTTGTCCTCGGGTGCGGTGACCAGCGTGCGCAGCCCGTGCCGGTCCAGCGCCGCCCGCATGGCCGGCATCAGTTGCGCCTGTTGCCGGGGCGGGATCACGCATCCCTCCTGCGGCCCGCCGAGCTTCCACCAGTTTCCCAGCGGCTCGTTGAGCGGCGCGAGGGTGTCGAACTCCACGCCGGCCTGGTCGCGGAAGTGGCGCACCACGGTGGCGAGGTAGTCGGTGAAGCGGCCGATCATGTCGTCGCGGAGGTTGCCGCGGCCGTCCTTGTCGCCGGTCACGCTGCCGCTGTGAGTCATCCACCACGGCGGGGAGTTGGAGAACGCCTCGGTGGTGGTGACGCCCATCCGCAGCGCCTTGAGCAGCACCTTGCGCTGGCCGGCGTCCGCGTCCCAGTTCCATGCGCCGTCGCGCGAGAGGTAGCCCTCCACCGCCGCGCGGTAGGAGAGCGAGTGGTGCGCGGGGTTCTCGCCGCCGCCGATGTTGTAGCGGACGATGTTGAGCCGCAGGCCGTCGCGGGCGAAGATGTTTTCCAACAGCTCATCGAGCGTCGCCTCGGGGAAGGCCCCGGCGACCCGCGCCCACCATGCGAGCGAGGTGCCCCAGCCCGCGAACCTCGGCGTGATGACTTGGTCGGGATCGACGAGCCACTGCGCCGGGCTCCCGGCGGCGGCGGCGCCCCGCGGCACGAACGTGCCGGCGCCGGCGAGGCCTGACACGGCCAGCCAGCGCCGCCGTGTGACGGGCGGTGTCGGCGGGCGCGGCGGGTTCAACGGCGGCGGCGCAGCAGCCCGAGCAGGCCGAGGCCGGCGAGCAGGGCGGCCGAGGGCTCGGGGACGAAGCCGATGTCGACGGGGCTGTCGGCGATGCGGATGTCGGCGAACGTCCAGCCGCCGCCGCCGCCGCCCTCGCGCAGGTGGATCTCGTCGAAGGTCACGTCGGCGGTGAAGGTGGTGGTGATCGCGGCGTTTTGGGCGGCGGCGGCGAGGCCGAAATCGGGCGCCAGCCAGACGGTGACGTTGTCGTTGTCCCCGTCGACGAAATCGACCTGCATGGCGATGGTGATCGGCGCGTCGGTGGCTCTCACGTTCTGGTAGGATACGTCGGGATCCGGGTTGGCCGTCATGAGATCCATGTCCCCGGAGGAGGTGTTGAACACGCTGTAGGCGTAAGCCCACCAGCCGTTGTCGACACCAAGCCTCTCGTCGACGCCGGAGTAGAACTGGAACGCGGCGAAGTAGTTCTCGGTCGAGCTGTCGGAGAGCAGCTCGGTGAGGGTGAAGCGGAAGTAGAGGGTGTCGGCCGCGGTGGTGCCGCGGCTCAGGGTCATGGCGGGCAGGTTGCTGCCGGCGCCGGTCTCGTTGACCGCGATCGGCCCGGCGTTGGAGTAGAGCACGGCGGCCTGGGCGGGGCCGAGCAGGAGGGCGGCGACGGCGGCGAGTGCGGGTTTCGGGGTCATCGGAGTGGTTGGATGGGTGGTGCGATCGGGTGCGAGCCGGCGGTTGGGGGAGCCTGACGGCGCGGATCGTGGCACAATCGGGGGAGGATTCCAGCGGATTTTGGGGGTTTCTTCGTGGCCGCGTTTGTGAGAGCCCGGGTTGGGGTGGAAGAACGCCCACAATCAGCTTGCCTTGCCGGTGCGGCGGTCCAAGGTTGCACGGATGGTGGGGCGCCCCGGGGGCAGCCGCCTGAGAGCCGGGAGGGCGATGAAACGGACGCACGCGATCAAGGTGGGCGCAGCCGCGGTGGCCGCGGGGTGCCTGGTGGCGGCGCACGGAGCGCCGGCCGTGCCCGCCGGGCCGGCGGACGCGGGGCTGCGGTTGGCCGCCTTCCGCTGCGATGCCACGCCGCCGCCGGGAGAGACCCTGATCTGGGACGTCAAGGTCGCCGAGGTCACCGACCCGTTGTTGCTCAAGGGGGTGGTGCTGGATGACGGCGGCACGCGCCACGTGCTGTGCGCGCTCGACTGGTGCCTGCTGTGCAACGCGTCCGAACGCGCGTTCCGCGAGGCGCTCGCGCGCGCCGCCGGCACCGATCCGGCGCGCGTGGCGGTCCACTGCGTGCACCAGCATACCGCCCCCTGCGCCGACGAGGACGCGCACCGTCTGTTAGACGGGGCGCCGGCGCACCTGACGAGCGGGTTTCTCGACGGGCTGCGGGCGCGGGCGGGCGAGGCGGTGGCGGAGGCGGTGCGGCGGCTGGAGCCGGTCGACCGGGTCGGCTGCGGCGCGGCGCCGGTCGAGCGCGTGGCCTCGGAGCGCCGGCTCGTGGGCCCGGACGGGGGGATCATCACCCGCTTCAGCCAGGGTGGGCGGGATCCCGCGATGGCCGAGTTGCCCGAGGGCGACATCGACCCGCTGCTCCGGACGATCACCTTTGCGCGCGGGGACAAGGTGGTGGCGCGGCTTCACTATTACGCCACCCACCCGCAGACCCATTCGTGCGACGGCAGCGCCTCGGCCGACTTCGTCGGCGCGGCCCGCGAGGCGCTCGAGCGCGAGGAGGGCATCCCCCAGGTCTACTTCACCGGCTGCGCCGGCAACGTCACCGTCGGCAAGTACAACAACGGCACCCCGCAGGCGCGCGACGACCTTGCCCGGCGGCTGCACGCGGCGATGCGGGCCGCGGCGGCCGCCACGCGCTTCGCCCCGGCCGGCCCGCTCAGCTGGCGGACCGAGGCGGTGGTGCTGCCGGTCAAGGCGGACGACGGGGTGCTCCGCCAGAGCCGCGCCGACCTTGCCTCCCCGGACGCCGGGCGGCGCGTCTACTTCGGCGCGATGCGGCTGGCCACCGCGGCGCGGGCCCGGCAGCCGTTCGTGCTCAGCGCGCTGCGGCTGGGGACGATCCGGATCCTGCACCTGCCGGGCGAGCCGATGCTCGAGTTCCAGCGCTTCGCCCAGCGCTGCCGGCCGGACGACTTCGTGGTGGTGGCCGGCTACGGCGACTGCGCGCCGGCCTACCTGTGCACCGACCGCGCGTTCACCGAGGGCGGCTACGAGCCGGACGCCTCCAACCTCGCGCCCGGCGCCGAACCGCTCGTCAAGGGCGCGATCGAACGCCTGCTCGGGCCGTGAGCCCGCCCGGGCTGGCGACCGCCCGTTCCAACCTAACCAAACCGGGAGACCAGACCATGAACCACGACACGTCCAACGGCAGCGCGCACGGGGAGGGGCGGATGAGCCGCCGGGGATTCGTTAGGACCACCGGGGGCGCGGCGGTGGCGGGGGTGGCGGCCTCGCGGCTGCTGGCGGGCGGCGCGCTGGCGGCGGAGGGCGGCGCGAAGGCGGTGAGCGTGCCGCAGGAGCGGATCGACCAGCTCAAGCGCTGGCCGCGCTACGGGGCGGCCGAGCAGGCCCGGCTGCACGAGATGATCGACCGGGGCGTGACCTACTCGGAGAACAAGGACTTCGAGAAGGAATGGATGGCCTACACCGGGGCGCCGTTCGCCAAGGCCCACATGAACGGGTCGAGCGCGCTGACGAGCATGTACTTCGCGCTGTCTTTGGACGTGCCGGCGGGCAGCGAGGTGATGGTGCCGAGCTACACGTTCTTCTCGGCCTGCCTTGCGCTGCGGTTCGCCAACCTGGTGCCGGTGTTCATCGACATCGACCCGAAGACCGCGTGCTTCGACCTCGAGGACGCCAAGCGCAAGCTGACGCCGCGGACGGTGGCGGTGGAGGTGATGCACTCGTGGGGGCTGCCGTGCGAGATGGACCACATCTTCGGCTGGGCGAAGGAGAAGGGGCTGGCGACGCTCGAGGACGCCTCGCACGCCCACGGGGCGTCGATGCAGGGCAAGAAGATCGGCACGTGGGCGGACATGGCGGCGTTCAGCCTGCAGGCGAGCAAGCCGCTGCCGGCGATCGAGGGCGGCGTGGGGACCTATCAGACGCGCGCGCACTTCGAGCGGGCCGCGGCGTTCGGCCACTACGAGGACCCCGGCACCTTCCCCGAGGACAGCCCGGTGCGCGCGTATGCGGGCACCGGCTACGGCCAGAAGTACCGGATGCACCCGTTTGCGGCCGCGCTGGCGCGGATCCAGCTGCGGGGCCTCGACGCGTGCAACGCGGCGGTGATGGCGAACGTGCGCGCGCTCAACGACCGGCTGGTGCAGCTGCCGGGGATCAGCGAGCCGCGCTGCCGCGACGACCAGCAGCGGGTCTACTACTGCGGCAACATGGTGTTCGTGGATTTCAAGGCGCTCGGGATCCCGCGCGACACGCTGGTCAAGGCGCTGCGGGCCGAGGGGGTGGACGCGGGCTTCTGGGACTACCCGCTGCAGCACCGGATGAAGATCTACGCGGAGGCCGGGTGGTGGCACCACCCGCCGGCGATCCCGGAGCAGATGCCGGGCGGCGACACCGTGAACGCCAACCACCTGATGCTGCCGCTGTTCTACGGCGACGCGGCGGAGGTCAACGAGCAATACGCCCGGGCGTTCGAGAAGGTCTGGGCCCGCCGGGATGCGCTGGCCAAGGGATGAAGACCGCGGCACTCTTCCTGCTAACAGCCCTTGCCGCCGGCCCGCCGACCGCGCAGGGACTGGTCGCGCACGTGTTCAACTCGGGCTTCCCGGAGGCGCACGACACCTACAACGGGATCTCGGTGGCGAGCGACGGCAACGTCTACTACGTGCTCTGCTCCGCCTCGATCGACGTCGGCGGCAAGGTGTTCCGCCACGACCCGCGCAGCGAGGCGATCACGTGCCTCGGCGACCTGACCGAGATCTGCGGCGAGAAGGGGCTCAAGGCCGTGCCCCAGGGCAAGAGCCACGTCCCGTTCCTCGAATACCAGGGCAAGCTCTACTTCGCCACCCACGCGGGCTACTACAACGTCGTCGACGGCATGGAGCGCATGGCAACCGTCGTGCCGCCGGGCTACCGGCCATACCCCGGCGGGCACCTGCTGGCCTACGACCTCAAGACCGGCGCCTTCGAGCGGCTCGCCCCGGCCCCCGCCCGCGAGGCGGTGCTCGCGCTGGCCATGGACCAGCGGCGCGGCGTCCTCTACGGCATCACCTGGCCGGCCGGCCATTTCTTCAGCTGCGACGTCGCCACCAGGGCGCTGCGCGACCTCGGGCCGGTGTGCGGCGAGGGCGAGAACGGCAGCGGGCCGGGCTACCGCGTCCTGTGCCGCTCGGTGGCCGTCGACCCCGAGGCCGGCTGCGCCTACTTCACCAACCCGGAGGGAGACATCTTCCGCTACCGCGCCGGGGCCGACCGCTGCGAGAAGATCGAGGAACACATGCGCCGCGACTACTTCGGCAGCTACCAGCCCGCCGATTCCGGCAGCATGGGCTACCATTGGCGCCAGACGGCCTGGCACCCCGCCGAAAAGGTGTTCTACGGGGTGCACGGCAACTCCGGCTACCTGTTCCGCTTCGACCCCGCCGCGCCCTCCCTCGAGCTGCTCGACCGCATCACCTCCGAGCCCTCCCGGCGCTCCGGCATGGCCGACATGTTCAGCTACGGATACCTCGGGTTCACGCTCGGGCCCGACGGGCGCACGCTGCACTATCTAACAGGCGGCCCGGCGGGGGATGGGGCCGGAGCCCGCGCGAAGGTGGCGATGGGGGTGGCGCGTGGGGTGGAGAACCTGCACCTGGTGACGTATGACATTGCGGCGCGCCGCTGCCGGGACCACGGGCCGGTGTTTTACCCGGACGGCGGGCGGCCGACGTATGTGAACTCGATCGCGGTGGGGGCGGACGGCACGGTGTACACGCTGGCGCGGGTCACCGAGGCCGGGCGCACGCGCACCGACCTGGTGCGGATCAGGGTCGGGCGTTAGAGTGGTTGAGGTCCCGCATCCATCCATGTCGGGTCGAGCCATTCGTCGGGCCGCGTTTCGTTCCGGTGGATTGGCGTGGTCTGCTGAATTTGGGTCGGACCAAGATAACCTATTGATTGCCAGTGTCCTACATCCCAGAGACGGGTGTTTTGGGGCCTTGGAAGGCAGTTTTCAGCGTCGGAACCGCCCGGGTAAGCCGTTGAGGTCTCCCGGAGGACGAATTGCTCGCCGCAGGCGGCCACTTCGCGGCCTTGGCCCCGGACGCCCAACTGCTGTTGGATCGTTCGCACGTAGTTCTCGCCGCCGACGGCAAGGCTGTTTCTCTGTTAGAGGTGACCATGTAGTTCAGGACCGTCACGCCATAGCGCTTGCGGGCTTCATACAACCAGTGGATCCAGCGCCGGCGATCGCGGGCGAACTTCAGCAGGAACTCCCGCTTGTGGCAGCGGTGAGTCAGGTGCCAGGTCAGGCCGGGCAAGAAATGTCGGTTTGCTCGGGGCATGGTCTGATGCTGATGTTGGGCCAGCAATTCAGCAGGGAAAATGGGGCCTGCAAGCTTTGTTTTCGGGGCGTTGTTTGTCGCAACGCGTTCTGTTCCAGTGGCTTGTCGTGGTCCGACCCGAAAGCGGACGCAGGGTGTTGTGGGCGCCGAGCGAGTGGCCGATGCAGCCGATGCGGGAGGGGTCGACCCCGGGCAGGGACTGGAGCAGGTCGACGGCGCGCATGTGGTTCCAGATGCCCTTCATGGTGGCGCTCGCGTAGCCCAGGCGGTAGGGGTCGCAGCGGTAGTCGCCGAAGTTCGGGTAATCGGGTGCCAGGGTCACGTATCCGCGCTCGGCCAGTTCGAGGGCGTAGGCCGGGTTTTCGGGGTCGCCCAGCCCGGCCGGTCCGCCCTTGCCGATGGCAGTGGTCTGGTGGAGGCACAGGATGGCGGGCAGCTTGTGCCCGGGGTCGGGCGGGACGAGCAGCCAGGCCGGGACGCGGTCCGCCGGCTCGGCAGCGAATGAGACCCGCATGCGGGTGACCTTGCCCAGCCGCGCGGTTTCATGGGTCTGCAGGTCGAGGGGGACCTTGCGGGAGGCGTCGGGCAGGGGGCCCATCACCAGCTGCATGCGCTCGAGGATCTGGCGGCGCCGCTGCTCCCAGTCGCGCGGGGTTGCCACCGGCCGGCGCGTGCCGGTGGCGTCGACCCACGTCAGCAGGTCGGCCGCAGTCATGCTCGGCGGCCCGGCAGCCACTGGCGCCTGGGCGGATGCCGGCAGCGCCAGTGCGCCGGCGAGGGCCAGCATGTGGCCCGCTGCCACGGCTCGCTTCCTCATGGGTCTTGGATGCAGGCGGGGTTGGGCGGCGGTTTCCGGAGCGGTGGACGGTGCGGGGCGCGCCGTGGCGGAGGGGGGGGCTCACGGCGGCGGCTCCGCGACTCGAACCGCCTCGAAGGTGGTTAGGATCGTGCGTGGGGAGCGCCATGCGTCGTCGGGCAGGCCGGCCTTGCGGGCGGCGTGGGCGAGGAAGGTGCGGACGTCCCAGCCGAGTTCGCCGGCGACCTGGGGGAGGAGCATGCCGCGGTGGCCGGGGGCCTCGACGACCAGCCCGTGGCGGCCGACGGCGACTGCGCGGGTGCGGTCTTCGCCGGCGGCCTCGATCGCGCGCGGGCTGTGGAGCACGGAGACCTCGAGCGACAGCCGGGGGAGTTCGGGCGCGTGGATTGGCGGGAAGCGGAAGTCGCCGGTGGCGGCGGTGCGGGCGGCGAGGGTGAGCGCCGGGCCGAGCGGCGTCGGGTGCGGGTGGTGCCAGTTGCCGATGCAGGCGCGCAGGTCGTCGCCGTTGCGCAGGGTGACGAACACGCCGCTGACCGGGATCTGCGCCAGGGCGGGCGGCAGATCGCCGGCGGTGGCCGGCTGGCGGCGGACCGCGGACTCGACGTGGTGGCGGGCGCAGCGGAGCAACTCGGCCGCATCCGGGCCGGCCAGCGGCGGCACGTGGGGGTCGGGCGGGGTCATGGCGGCTCCTAACAGTTCCCGGGCGGCGACGCGCGGCCGCCGCCTCCCGCAACCGTCCGACTGTGGCCGGGCCGGCGGGGCCTGGCGAGCATTTCCGGTTCACGGGGCGTTGCGGAACCCGCGGACGCCGAAGGCGGGGCCCCACGGGTTGGCGTCGGTGACGCCCGAGCGTTCGATCAGGTCGTCGATGCCGGCGCGCCAGGCGGCGAGTTGCGCGGGGTCGCGGGAGTAGTCGGTCATGCTGCGGACGAGCGTGGGGGGCACGGGCAGGGCGGCGGTGGCCTCGGCGAGCCAGGCGGCGGTGGCCGGATCGGGTGCGGCCTGGCGGCGGCGGACGATTTCCCCGAGGATGAGGAAGGCGGCGTAGTCCTCGAGGCCGTCGCGGAAGTTCTCGAGGCGGATGGTGGGCAGCGGCGTGCCGTCCGGGCCGACGCAGGTCCACGACCCGTCGCCGTGGTAGGTGGTCCAGCTGCGGGGGTCCCAGTCGGTGAACGGGCCGGCGGTGATCGGGCGGCGGGAGTTCCAGATGCTGATCTGATAGTAGAGGAAGCCGTCGGGGCGCTGCATGGCGGTCATCGGGCCCATCAGCAAGCGGGCGTCGATCGCGGGGTACTCGATGAACATGTTGGCGTGGGGGTGGTGGGGGCCGCAGCAGATGTACCACCAGACGTGCCTGCCGGCGGCGCGTGCGGCGGCGGCGCGGGCGGGGTCGAACTTGGGCGTCAGCGGGCACCAGGCGTCGATCGACTTCGCGGGGCTGTCGGCGCCGTAGCTGTCGTCGTAGCTGGTGGTCATCAGCAGGGTGCCGGGGACCTCGCGCCGCAGCGTCTGTGCGGTCTGCTCGAGCAGCGGGAACATGTCCGGCTTGCACTCGTCGAAGCCGTAGATGTAGGCGTGGTCGAGGATGCCGAGCTGCCGTGCCTGCTGCGATGCGGAGCGCAGGCCGGCGAGCGCCTCGGCGGCCTGGTCCGGGGTGCGCGAGACCGCGTCGAAGATCCCGAGGTTGAAGCTGGTGAGCAGGCCGCGCTGGTGGAGGTGGCGCAGCACCTCGAAGTCCGGCGGGCCGTGCCGATAGAGGCTGTCGTAGTTGATGTAGTAGTCGGCCAGCATGTCGGCCCACGCGAGCTTGTGGCGCTGCCACGCGCGGATCGGGTAGTCGGGTGAGGAGCGCCATTCGGCCTGGGCGGCGGAGGACTCCGCGGTCGGGTGGTCGTGGGGCGAGAACGTGACCGCCAGCGGCAGCGGGCTGTGGCGGGGCACCGCGAACGCGCGGACGCGCACGCGCAGCGGGATCGCCCGCACCTCGTGCCCGGCCGCGGCGACGCGCACGGTTCCCTGATAGACCCCGGCCGGCTGGTCGGCGGCGGCGCGCACGCGGACCCAGAACGACTGCACGTCGCCGGCGGCCACGTCGACCGGCCCGAGGAAGTCGAGCAGCGGGTCGGGCCACCAGCCGACGTGCGGCGAGCCGTAGGGCGGGGTGGCCTTGGTCTGGACATAGCCGACGACCTCGCACTCGACCTGCGCGGCCGGCAGCACCGCGCCGGCGTCCGACTTGAGGTCGGCGACGCTGACCGTGACCTGTTGGAGCGGGCGGGCGACCGGCACCACGGCCACCTGGAAGCTCTCCTTCTCGTTGCGGGCGAGGCTGAGCAGGACCTCGCCCGGCGGGCGCAGCGCGAACGGCGCGTCGCGCGGCAGGATCTTCTCCATCGAGGTGGCGACGCCGACCAGCGGGTCGGCGGCGGGGAAGCCGGCGGCGGCGCACTGGTCGCGGAAGGCGGCGATCGACTCGAGGCGCGCGGGTTGCGCGGGCGTGGCGGCCGGATCCGCGGCGGGTTCGGCGGCGGGGGCTGGCGCCGGCTCGGCGGCGATGGCGGGGCCGGCGAGGGCCGCCACCAGCGGCAGGACCAGGGAGAGGGTTCTGTACATGACATGATGGGAACGGGCGGGGCAGGGCGATCCTGTCACGCGAACCGCTCCCGCAGCGCGGCGCCTGCGGCACGTGCCGGGCGTGTCGCAGACGCATGCGCATGCGCATGGGTTGCGGGAACGCCGGGGTTGCGGCCCCGGGTGCGACGCAGGGTGCGACGCAGGAAACCCGGGCCCCCTTCGGGCGCTGGTGCAACAAATGCGTACACGTATACGAATTTGTTGCAGGAGCGATGGGGTTGCAGCCTGGGGGCGAGGCGAAGGGCCGGCCGTTGTGCTCCGCGGGGACACCGCGGTCCGCAGGGGCAGGGCTGACTCGAGGGGGGAGCGCGCTGCCGGCCTGCCGGCGGCCTGGGCGAGCGGGCCGGCGCGGGTGTCCGGCGTGCCGGCGGGTGGTTGTTAGTCGCGGCTGGCCGGGGTGCCGGCGGGTGGTTGTTAGTCGTGGTTGGCGGGGGTGCCGGCGACGCGGAACAGTCCGGCGCCGTGGGGGGGGATCCCGGGTGCGAACTCGGTCTCGAAGCGGCCGAGGTCGCGGCGGGCCCACAGGTCGCGCACGGTGACCGGGCCGGCGAACCCGAGGTCGGCCGGGGCGACCGGCATGCGGGCGGGGGTCTGCGGGCCGAACGGGTCGCGGGTGAAGACGTGGAAGCGCACGGTGGCGCCGAACCCCTGGCTGGTGCCGCCGTCGTCGAGTGCGGCGAGCGCGCGGAAGCGGGTGGTGCCCGGCGGCAGGTCGTACTCGATGACCGAGGTCGAGTGGGTGCCGATGCCGTCCTGATAGGTGGTGCCAGCGACCGTCAGCGGGCGGTCCTCGACGCTGCGGCCGCGGCGTGGCTGCTTCCAGCCGGAGGTTGCGCTGCGCCACTCCAGCCCGGTCAGGGGGCGTTCGTGGCCGTCGACGGTGAGCCGCGGTTCCAACCAGTCGGCGTGGTCGGCGTGGAAGTTGTCGCCGCCGTCGCTGACGACCAGGAACAGCTTGTTGGAGCCGGTCAGGTCGGCGTCGATGGTCACCGCCTGTCCCGGGGTGGCGGCGGTGACCAGGTCGCTGGAGAAGGCGGCGAGGTCGTGGCGCAGGCGCGGGCCGGGCGGGGCGTTGAAGAGCGCGAGGTAGCGGTCGGTCGAGTCCGGGGCGTCGGCGGTCCACGCGATGAAGTCGCCGAGCTCGAACAGCTGGCGGTTGTTGGAGCTGTGCTGGTTGACGGCGAGCACCTCGTCGTTGGTGAGCAGCGCGCGGGTGAAGTCGTCGAGCCTGGTGAGGTCGGCGCCGATCATCAGGGGTGAGCGGGCGATCGACCACAGGGTCATCAGGGTGACCTGCTCGTCGCGGGTGAAGCGGGTGGTGTCGCGGCCCATGCGCAGCGTGCCGAGCGGGAGCATGTCGGCATCCGGCCAGTGGCCGGGGCCGCGGTGCGGGGTCCAGTGGTGGAGGCGGCGGAACTGGGCGTGGAGGGCGGGCCAGTCGTCCCAGAAGTCGTCGCTGACCCGCCACAGGTTGGCGTGGGTGCGGACGTGGGGGCCTGCGGACAGCGGCGTTTCGCCTGGGGAGAGGCTGAGGACGATCGGGCGGCCGGTCTTGTCGATCGCGTTGCGGATCGCCTCGACCTCGGGCTGGTGATAGGGGCGGCTGATGTCGTCGACCTTGAGGTAGTCGACGCCCCACGAGGCGATCAGCGCGAGCACCGAGTCATAGTATGCCTGGGCGCCGGGTTTGGCCATGTCGACGCCGAACATGTCCGGGTTCCACGGGCAGGTGCTGTCGGGGTCGGCGATGTCGGCGGCGCGGGCGTTGCTGTTGGCGACCGGCAGGTTGCGGCGGACCGCGTGGCGGGGGATGCCGCGCATCAGGTGGATACCGAACTTGAGCCCCTTGGCGTGGACGTAGTCGGCGAGGGGCTTGAAGCCGGCGCCGTCGGCGGCGCTCGGGAAGCGGTTGGGGGCGGGCAGCAGGCGGCCGCACGCGTCGAGCACCGGTTCGGCGTCGGCGCGGTAGGCGAAGCCGGTGGCGCCGGGTTCGAACCACTGGATGTCGACGACGATGTAGTGCCACCCGTGGGTTTTGAGTTGCGCGGCCATGACATCGGCCTGGGCGCGGGTCTGGGCCTCGGTGACGGTGGTGGCGAAGCAGTCCCAGCTGTTCCAGCCCATCGGCGGGGTGGGGGCCCAGGCGAGGAACGCGGGCTCGTCGGCCGGGGCGGTGGCGGCGAGCGCCAGGGCGAGCACGGCGGCGGGGCGGGAAGCAAGGGGCGGGGTCATCGTGGGGCCAGTATGCAGCCACCGCGCGGCACGCGCGATGCCGAAATCGTCGCCCGGAGTGCGGGATGTCGCACCCGCCTCATGCAGCGCGCGGCTTGCCGCGCGGGGGGAACGCGCGCCATCACCCCGCTGGCGCCTGCCGGCTCGCCGAGCCGGTCTGCGGTGCTTGCCCATGCGCGGCGTTGCGCGGGGAGCGGGGCGGGTCAGGGGTTTGGGGCGTCGGCCGGGCCGGGTGCGGGCGCCTGGGGCCAACCGTCGGCGGACCATGAGAGCGGGACGAGGGCGAGCTGGGAGGTGCCGCGGCGGGAGGCGTCGTAGTAGTGGCAGGCGAGGCGCTCGCGGCCGTCGGGGTGGCGGACGATCGACGCGTGGCCGGGGCCGACGAACGAGCCGCGGGTGGCGAGCACCGGCGTGCCGCCGCCGTCGCGCATGTCGGTGCCGTCGCGGTCGAGATATGGGCCGGTGACGGCGGCGGCGCGGCCGACGCGGATCTGATAGGTGCTGGCGGCCCCGCGGCAGCACAGGCCCCAGTTGACGAACAGGTAGAAGTGGCTGCCGCGGCGGTGGAGGAACGGCGCCTCGATCTCGGGTGCGGCGGCGAGGCGCGCGGGCGGCGCGGCCGGGTCGCTGCGCTTGCCGGTGCGGGGGTCGAGTTCCACGAGGAAGATCCCCTGCCAGAACGAGCCGAAGGCGAGCCACAGGCGGTCGCCGTCCAACAGCACCGACGGGTCGATCGCGTTGAACGGGTCGCCGCGGTGCGACTGGACGACGATCCCGTGGTCGCGCCAGTTGTGGGCGCGGCTGGCAGGGTCGAGGGTTGCGTTGGCGGCGAGGCCGATGGCGGACGTCTGGCGGCCGAAGGCGGAGACCGAGTAGTAGAGCAGGAAGCGGCTGCCGACCTTGACGACATCGGGGGCCCAGAGGTGGCCGCGCTGGTCGGGCACCACCTCGGTGAACCACGGCAGCGGCCGCGGGAACACCGCGGGCCCGCGTTCCCAGCGCGCGAGGTCGCGGCTGCGGAAGCTGGCGACCCCGTGGCCGGTGTGGAACAGCCACGCCTCGCCGCCGTCGCTGATGATCGTCGACGGGTCATGGACGCGCACCGGCAGCGCGCCGAGGTTGGCGGCGGGCGGCGGCGGGTCCGCGCCGCAGGCGGCGGCCAGCGCGAGCAGGGATGCCGGGGCGATCAGGCGCATGGCGGGGGTGGCGATGGGTGCGGGCGGGCGGGCGCCGGGAGACCTTGGCCGGTTCCTATTTCGCGGGCGGGACCAGCGCGATGTCAGGCGGGGCGTTCCGGTCGCACCCGAGGGCATTGCCGGCCACCGTCAGCTCGGTGACGAGGATCGAACTACGGCGGGTCTCGTAGTTGTCCCTGCCCTGGTTGTCCGGGGTGCGGCCGGGGTGGGTGAAGTAGAACAGGAACGCGCGGTCGCCGGCGACGACGACGTCGGGGTGGCCGCCCTTGACCTGGTCGTCGGGGCCGGTGCCGGGGTCGCGCAGCAGGTTGACCGGCTGGCGGGTCCACGCGAGCGCGTCGCTGGACCGATAGACGCCGAGTCCGTCCCAGACGTCGGTGACCATCCACCAGCAGCCCTTCCAGCGGAAGACCTTCGGGCCCTCGCCCGACTGGTCGCCGATCGCCTTGCCGCGGTCGGTCCATGACTCGAGGTCCGGGCTGTCGGCGTAGCAGATCGCCTTGCGGTCCGGCTCGTTGTTGTACCACATCCGCCAGGTGCCGTCGGGCAGGCGGTGGACGCACGCGTCGATCACGCGGTCGGAGGCGAGTTTCAGTTCGCTGCGGAAGCTCCACCGGCGCAGGTCCCTGCTGGTCAGGTGGACGATCGAGCGCGGGTGGTTCCAGTCCTCGAACGTGCCTGGGACCACCGAGAGGAACATGTGGTGGCTGCCGTCGGGCGCCGTCAGCACCTCGGGCGCCCAATGGCTCGCCTGCGCGCCGCCGAAGCGCGCGGGCAGGTCGATCGCCGCCTCGCCGGCGTGTTTCCACGTGGCGCCGCCGTCAGCCGACTCCGCGATGCCGATGCGGGTGCCGTGGACCCACGCCACGCCGCGCGCCGCGTCGTCCTTGGCCCGGCGGTTGGTGTAGAACATCCACCATTTCTCCGCGTGCGGGTTCCACACCACCACCGGGTCGGCGGCGCCGTCGTGGACCGGGTCGCGGTAAAGCGGCTGCGCGACCGGTGCCGCCCGGGATGGGACGGCGGCGGGGAGCAGCAGCAGGTGCAAGGCGGCTGTGATGGCTTTCATGGCTTTCAGGGCGTGAGGGTTCAACGCTTGATCATGGTCACGGCCGTGTATCTCACCTTGGCGGGCGTGCGGCCAGCATGGAACCTGGATTCGGGAATGAAAACCACGGATTCGGGAATGAAAACCACGGATTGCACGGATTGCACGGATTACAGGGATTGCACGGATGTGGAATGAATGAGTTACGATATGAGCAACGATGGATGGCGGGCTGATCCGGCAGCTGGACAGGCGAGGGGCACCAAGCCGGTTCGTAATCCGCGGAATCCGCGAAACCGGTGGTCCGGCATCTTTTCAGGTGGAAACCGGCGCAGGCGGTCCGCCATAACCTCGTGGCGGCGGAGGGCGGGCCGTTGGGCGGGCCGGGCTAACGGCACGGGTGGGCGTCCGCGGCGGCGGCGGGGCGCCAGTGGACGAGGAGGTTGGCGGCGAGGATCAGGGAGCCGCCGGCGAGCAGGGTGGCGGACCATGATTCGTTGGGGTAGGCGGTGCCGCACAGGCGGGCGAGGAGCGCGGGCAGGAACAGGACGTAGAGGGCGGTGAACACCGGTTCCGAGGTGTAGACCAGGCCGGCCTCGGTGGCGGGGACGAGCGGCTGGAAGTGGTTCATCAGGAGGAAGGCGCCGAGCGAGCAGAACAGGGCGAGCGCGAGGACGAGCAGCAGCGCCTGCCACGAGGCGCCGGCCTGGGCGAGGGCGGCGGGCGTCGGGGCGGCGAGCCAGGCGGCGGGGACGAACGCGGTGCCGATGGCGAGGAACATCACCCAGGTGACGGGGGTGGCGCGGTTGGTGCGGAAGGCGGGCGCTTCCAAGGTGAGGATCTGGAACGTGAACAGCACGGCGGCGAGCAGGGTCTCGGCTTCGCCGCGGCCGAGGCGCAGGTCGCCGGGGCGCACGCCGGACAGCACGCCGGTGCCCGCGACCACCGCGAGCGTGGCGGTGAGGACCCGCCACGACGGCGGCCGTCTGCGGCGCGCGCAGTCCCACAGCGGCAGCAGCACGCAGTAGGCCTGGGTTAGAAACGCGCAGGTCGACGCCGAGGTGTGGGCGAGGGCGTCGGCCTGCAGCGCCATCCCCGGGCCGCCCCACAGCGCGAGCCACAGGCCTTGGCGGAACTCGCGCCCGGTGGGCCACCCGCGCCTGCCGAGCAAGGGCCACAGCAACAGGCCGCCGGCGAGGAAGCGCGCGGCCTGGATCCATGCGGCGAGGAACAGGCTGGTGGCGCCGTCGACCCGGGCCGACTGCTCGAGGTGCAGCACCTTGACCACCGGGAAGCTCAGTCCCCAGAGGGCGCAGGCGAGCACGAGGGCGAGCACGGGCATGGCGGGCGGTCGCGGATGGCGCTGGTTCACGCCGGCCTGGTGAGTCGGTGGTCGGCCGATCAGCGGCCGGGCGGCGCCGGGCGGCCGGGCGGCGCGTGGAGCATCAACTCGCAGGCGGCGTGACCTTGCCGGCGGTCGAGTGCGACCTCGGCGGCCGCGCTGCGGCCGTCGGGAAGCGAGCAGCTCACGCGGTGGGTGCCGAAGAACGCGCGGACGCTGGCGGTGCCGTCAGGGCCGGTGGGGGTGTTGGTGCGGGTCCACCATTGGTTCCTGACCAGCTCGTGCAGCGCGGTGAACGCCGGCTTGCGCGAGAGGTCGCGGCGGAGCAGGCCGGCGGGGGCGCCCTGCCACGCGTGGGCGTCGGCGAGGTCCCACCAGGTGATCGCCTCGACCTCGGGGTGGCTGAACAGCAGGGTGTAGAACTCGACCACCTGGCGGGCCTGGGTTTGCTCGAGTTCGGGGGTGGTGGCACCCCAGCGGTCGCCCTCGCGCGGGCCGCTGACCAGCGTGGTCTCGGTGAAGTGGAGCGGCGCGCCGCAGCGGGCGAAGCGCTCGCAGGTCTCCCAGGTCCTGGCCGCGGGCCACAGGCCGTCGTGCATGTGGCTCTGGATCCCGATGACCTGATAGAGCGGGGTGTCGCCGGCGCGCAGCTGCTGGATGACCTTCTCGTAGGCGGCGTCGGTGCGGTAGTCGTTGATCAGCAGGGTGGCCTCGGGGTTGGCCGCGCGCGCGAGCTCGAACGGGGTGCGGGTGTAGGCCTCGACGCCGCGGTGGCGGACCAGCGCGGTCATCGGGTTGTCCATGCCGTCGCGCAGCGGGTCGGCGGCCTCGTTGACCACGTCGAAGAGGTCGATCAGGCCGCGGAAGCGGGTCACGCAGTCGCGGACGCGGGCGTCGGAGAGCTTGGCGACCGCGGCCGGATCGTCGGGCAGCCAGCCGGGCGCGCCGGCCGGGTGGTTCCAGACCAGCGGGTGGCCCTTCGGGGTGATCCGGTGGTTGTGGCACCACCCGGCGATCCGCGCGATGCGTTCGGCGTCGGTCTCGCCGGGCCGGCGCTCGTAGCTCGACCAGTAGAACGGCAGGGTGGCGAAGTTGAACAGCGCGGCGAATTGTTCCTGATAGAGCTGGTTTTCCGCCGGGGTGGCGAAGCGGTCGAAGGCGAAGATGTTGCAGCCGAACAGGAACTGGTGGCGCAGCTGCCCGGTAGTGACCCGGACGCCGGCGAGCGGCCGGCCTTCGGCGTCGACCACCCGCACCGCAAGGGTGCCCATGCGGTGGCGGCTGATGCGCTCGGGGGCCGCGGCCAGCAGCGCGTCGGCGGGCGGCTCGCCCGCAGCGCCGGCGGTGGCCAGCGCGAGCGCGACGAGCAATCGACGACGGACCGGAAGGGGCGGGTTCATCACCGGCATACGGCGGCCGGCGTGCGCTCCGATCAGACTGGATACGGGAATGGAACCATGGAAATGGAACCACGGATTACGGGATTTCACGGCTGGATCGTCACCGCCTTGGCGACGAGCGCCGCGGCCAGTTCGAAGTCGACCGTCGAGCGCGCGTGGATCCGGCACAGCGGCTGGCCCTGGTGGACGTGCTCGCCCACCTTCACCAGGCGATCGAACCCGACCGCCGGGTCCACCGTGTCCGTCGCCCGCGAACGCCCCGCCCCCAACTCGACCGCCGCCTGCCCGATCCAGTCGGCACGCACCCGCGCCACCGTGCCGGTGTCCGGCGCCGCCACCGCGCGGATCACCGGCGCACGGTGGATTGCCAACAGTCGTTTCAAATCCCCGGGGCGCCCGCCCTGGGCGGAAACAATCGCTTCAAGCACCTGTTTCGCGCGGCCTGACGTGATGTGATCGAGCAGTAGGGCGCGGGGTGCGCGGGTGATTTTGGCGGCCAGGGCGAGGGTGGTATCCAGCAGGTCGGGGGGGCCGTGGCCGTCGAGGCAGGCGAGGGCCTCGGCGACCTCGAGGGCGTTGCCGACCGCGCGGCCGAGCGGTTGGTCCATGGGGTTGAGGAGGCAGTGGACCTCGACGCCCATGGCTTGGCCGACGGTGCGCATGGAGGCGGCGAGTTCGGCGGCCCGTGGTTTGGTTTTCATGAACGCGCCGTGGCCGTATTTGACGTCGAGGACGAGGCGGTCGAGGGACTCGGCGAGTTTTTTGGCCATGATCGAGGCGGTGATGAGGGGGATCGAGGGGATGGTGGCGGTGACGTCGCGCAGGGCGTAGAGCCTGCGGTCGGCGGGGCAGAACTCGTCGGTCTGGCCCATCATCACGGCGCCGATGGCCTCGAGTTGGGCGCGGGCCTGGGCGAGGGAGAGGTGGACGTTGAAGCCGGGGATGGCCTCGAGCTTGTCGAGGGTGCCGCCGGTGATGCCCAGTCCGCGGCCGGAGACCATCGGGATCCAACAGCTGGTGGCGGCGACCAAGGGGGCGAGGACCAGCGAGACCTTGTCGCCGATGCCGCCGGTTGAGTGCTTGTCGACGACCGGCGGGTGGCCGTGGGGGTGGTGCAGCGTGGCGCCGCTGTCGATCATCGCGCGGGTGAGGGCGGCGGTTTCGGCCGGGGTCATGCCGCGGAAGAACACCGCCATGGCGAATGCGGACATCTGGTAGTCGGGGATGTCGCCGGTGGTGAAGCCGTTGACGAGGGCGCCGATCTCGGCTTCGGCCAGTTCCTCGCCGTCGCGCTTGCGGGCGATCAGGGTGGGGGTGTGGATGCGTGGCATGGGAGTGGCGAGTGGCGAGTGGCGAGTGACGAGTGACGAGTGACGAGTGGGGAGTGGCGGGTGGCGAGTCTTCGCCCCGGCAGGGGCGATGGTTCGTAGCCACGGGGTTTACCCCGTGGATCCGGGTTCGGCAAAATCATCAAGCTCCGAAGGAGCGAAGGTGGGCCGCAGTCGCTCCAACAGCCTACCTGCGCCCCTGCCGGGGCTTGGTTCATTGGGGGCCCCGAACCACGGGGTAAACCCCGTGGCAACGGACCGCGGCTCCTTCCGAGCCGGAGTAGTCTGGGTATTCGAGGGCGGGGTCATGGGTTGAGCAGGTAGAGGCGGCCCTCGAGGGAGCCGTTGAGGAGAGGGATTGAGTTGTCGGGGTTGCCGCCGAAGCGCGGGGCGGCGGCGTGGTTGGCGGTGAAGACGGCGGCATGGCCGCCGGCGAGGTGGCGGTGGAGGAAGGCGCCGAGGTCCTGATAGAGCGGGGCGATCGTGGCGTCCTCGCCGAGGCGCACGCCGTAGGGCGGGTTGCAGACGGCGAGGCGGAAGCCGGGGCCGGGGTCGAAGCGGCGGAAGTCGGCGTGTTCGATGGTGACCGGGCTGTCCGGGAAGTGGCGGGCGAGGATGCGGCGGGCGGTGGCGCAGGTGGGGGCGTCGAGTTCGATCCCCAACAGCCTGAGGCCGGCGGGGGCGGGGCGGCGCACGGCGGCGAGCGCCTGTTTCTCGCGCTGGTGGATGGCGGGCTGGTAGTCGTGGAGGTGTTCGAAGCCGAAGCGGCGGTCGAGGTTGGGGGCGATGCCGGCGGCGAGCATCCAGGCCTCGCACAGCAGGGTGCCGGCGCCGCACATCGGGTCGACCAGCGGCGCACAGCGGTCCCAGCCGGAGAGCGCGACGATGCCGGCGGCGAGGTCTTCCTTGAGTGGCGCCTCGCCGTGTTCGGCGCGGTAGCCGCGCTTGAACAGCGGGACGCCCGAGGTGTCGAGGGCGAGGGTGACGCGGGGGCCGTCGAGGTGGACGACGACGTGGACGTCGGGGGCGCGCTTGGCGACCGGGGGGCGGCGGCCGCCGGCGAGCTTGCGGAAGGTGTCGGTGATGCCGTCCTTGACGCGGTGGATGACGAAGCGGGTGTGGTGGAGGGCGTCGGAGTGCCCCTTGACGTCGATGCGCAGGGCGGCGTCGACGGGGAACAGCTTGTGCCAGTTGGTCTTGCGGGACTGGTAGTAGAGGAGGTCGTAGTTGCGGGCGTTGAAGGTGCGCAGCGGGACGAGCACGTTGAGGGCGCAGCGCAGGGCCATGTTGCAGCGGTAGATGCCGGCCAGGTCGGTCTCGATGTCGAGCGCGCGCTTGCGCACGCCGGTGACCGCGATGCCGAGGGCGCGCAGTTCGTCGGCGACGAGCGGCTCGAGCCCGCCGCGGCAGATGACGATCGCCGGGCGCGGGGCGTCGGGTGGCAGGGCGGGCGACTCGGCGGGCACGGGGGCCACGATAGCAGGGGTCGGGCGGGGGCGGAAAGCACGCGCTTGGGGTGTTGGCGTCGCTCGGGTGAGGCTGGTCAGGGATCCGGCGGCAGGGCGAAGTGGCGGGCCAACAGGGCGGCGACCTCGGCAAATCCGGCGCTGCGGGGCGGGCATGGGGGGTGGAGGGCGAGCAGTGGGACCTGCTCGCGGGTGTGGTCGGTGCCGGGGTGGTATGGGTCGTTGCCGTGGTCGGCGGTGACCAGCAACAGGTCGGGCGGGGCGAAGCGGCGCAGGAAGCGGCCGAGCCAGCGGTCGCAGGCGATCAGTGCGGCGGCGTAGCCGGAGGGGTTGCGGCGGTGGCCGAACAGGGTGTCGAAGTCGACCAGGTTGGCGAAGACGAAGGTGGCGGGGCGGGACGGGCGGCGGGCGGCCGACGGCCGGGCGTCGCCGCCGGGGGCGGCGTGCCACAGGCGCTCGATCGTGGCCATGCCGTCGGCGTTCGAGGTGGTCGGGTGGCTCTCGCTGATCCCGTGGCCGGCGAAGATGTCGGCGATCTTGCCCACGCCGACGGTGCGGACGCCGGCGGCCGCCAGCCGGTCTAACAGATTCGGCGGCGGGCGCAGCGAGAAGTCGTGGCGGTTCGGGGTGCGGCGGAACGTGGCCGGCGAGTCGCCGGTGAACGGGCGGGCGATCACGCGGCCGACGCGCAGCCCGCGCCGGTCCAGCAGTTCGCGGGCGGCGCGGCACAGTGCGAGCAGGCGCTCGAGGCCGAAGACGGCGGGGTCCTCGTGGGCGGCGAGCTGGAGCACGGAATCGGCGCTGGTGTAGAGGATCGGGTGGCCGGTGCGCAGGTGCTCGGCGCCGAGGCGGGCGATGATTTCGGTGCCGGAGGCCGCCTCGTTGCCGAGGAAGCGGACGCCTCCCGCGGCCGCGAGCGCGGCGACCAGTTCGTCCGGGAAGCGGGCGAAGGTGGCGAGCGGCTGGGTGGTCACCGCGCCCATCAGTTCCCAGTGGCCGGTGGTCGTGTCCTTGCCGGCCGAGTGCGCGGTCAGGCGCGCGCAGGCGGCGCCGGGCAGCAGCGGGGGATCCGGCAGCGGGAACGCGGGGTTGCCGGCCCACAGCACGCGGTGCAGCCCGAGCGCGGCGAGTGCCGGCAGCGCGAACCCCGGCACCCGCTCGAACAGGTGCCCGAGCGTGTCGGCCCCGGCGTCGCCCCAGGCCGCCGCATCCGGCGCGTGGCCGCAGCCGACCGAGTCGAGGACGAGGCACAGCGCGCGCATGGGTGGGCGGGTCACAGCAGCGGGTTGTCGCAAGTCAGGCCCGGATAGGAGGAGAAGTCGCGGTCTGCCGACCACAGTTGCTTGACGCCGTGGTGCAGGCACAGGGCGGCGATCCGGGCGTCATGGATCCGGGGTCCCTTGATTTTGGCCGCGGAGGCCAGGCGAGAGAGCGTCTCGAAGTAGCCCGGCCCTTCGGCTAACAGGCGCAGCCCCGGGCTGGCCAGCCACGCCCGGATCGCCGCCAGCGCGGTGGCCGTCGGCGTCGGCGGCTGGTAGATCCGCGGGTGGGTCACGATCGCCAGGAACTCGTGAACCGAGGCCCACGGGATCGCCCACGGCGCGCCGGATTCGGCGAGCGCGGTCACGCGCTCGAGCGCCCGCTGGTGCCACGGCGAGTCCGCGCGGTGGGCGTAGACCAGGATGTTGGTGTCGACCGCGATCATGGGTGAATCGCGTCGCGGATCCGGTCCCATGACGCGCCCTCGAACTCCCTGCTCAGCCCCCTGCCCTTGAAGGTCACCGGCTTGACCTTGACCACCGCCGGCGCCTCGTCGAGCGCCGCCGCAAGGGACTGTTCGACCAAGGCCCGCAGCGTGATCCGCCGCTCGCGGGCCCGCGCCCTGGCGCGCAGCAGCAGGTTGTCGGCAATCTCGATGGTCGTCTTCATATGGGTAACCATATTCCGTGACCGGGCCTTGTCAACCGCCGGGCACCGCCCGGGCACCGCGCCCGCACAATCCGCTTGCCGGCACCCCGAAGCGTGCGACCGATGCAGCGCGGGCTGGCGTTCCGCCGCGGACCGGCCAGAATCAACCATACACCAAGCCATGGGACTGGACAAGATCACCACCAAGCTGCAGGAGGCGCTGCAGGCCGCGCAGCGCCTGGCCGCCAAGTCGGGGCACCCGGAACTGAAGGGCGCGCACCTGTTGTTCGCGCTGCTCCAGCAGGATGGGGGGATCGCCACCCCGATCCTCCAACAGGCCGGCGCCGACGTCGGCCGGCTCAAGGCGGCGGTGGCCGCCGCGCTCGAGCGCGAGCCGCGGCTCCAGGGCGCCGCCGGCGGCCCCCAGATGAGCTACGGCCTGCGCGCCACCCTCGACGCCGCCGACGAGGTGCGCGAGGAACTCGGCGACGACTACCTGTCGGTCGAGCATTTCCTGTTAGGCGCGCTGCGGGCGGGCACGCCGGCGGGCAAGCTGCTGCGGGAGGCGGGGCTGGACGAGGCGAAGGCGCGGGCGGCGGTCAAGTCGGTGCGCGGGTCGCAGCGGGTGACCGACGAGAACCCGGAGGGCAAGTACCAGGCGCTGGAGAAGTATGGGATCGACCTGACGGCGCGGGCGCGGGAGGGGAGGATCGACCCGGTGATCGGGCGCGACACCGAGATCCGGCGGGTGATGCAGGTGTTGTCGCGGCGGACCAAGAACAACCCGGTGCTGATCGGCGAGCCCGGGGTGGGCAAGACGGCGATCGTCGAGGGGCTGGCGCGGCGGATCGTTTCCGGCGACGTGCCGGACGCGATGCGCAACAAGCGGGTGATCGCGATGGACCTCGGCGGGATGGTCGCCGGGGCGAAGTACCGCGGCGAGTTCGAGGACCGCCTGAAGGCGTTCCTCAAGGAGGTGACCGACGCCGGCGGGGCGATCATCCTGTTCATCGACGAGCTGCACACGATCGTCGGCGCGGGCGCGAGCGAGGGGGCGGTGGACGCGTCCAACCTGCTCAAGCCGCAGCTGGCGCGCGGCGAGCTGCGGACGATCGGGGCGACCACGCTCGACGAGTACCGCAAGCACGTCGAGAAGGACGCGGCGCTCGAGCGGCGGTTCCAGCCGGTGATGGTCGGCGAGCCGACGGTCGAGGACACGATCGCGGTGCTGCGCGGGCTCAAGGAGCGCTACGAGGTCCACCACGGGGTGCGGATCAAGGACGGGGCGCTGGTGGCGGCGGCGATGCTGTCCGACCGCTACATAGCTGACCGGTTCCTGCCGGACAAGGCGGTGGACCTGATGGACGAGGCGGCGTCGCGGCTGAAGATCGAGCTGGACTCGATGCCCGGCGAGATCGACCAGCTGCAGCGCGAGGTGATGCAGTTGGAGATGGAGAAGAAGGCGCTGGAGAAGGAGACCGACCCGGCGAGCAAGGCGCGGCTGGCGAAGGTCGAGGAGGAGATGGCCGGCCTCAAGGAGCAGTCGGCCGGGCTGATGGCGCAGTGGCGCAACGAGAAGGCGGCGATCGCGGAGGTGAGCGCCGCGCAGGAGCGGATCGACGCGCTCAAGACCGAGGCCGAGCAGGCGCAGCGGCTGGGCGACCTGACGCGGGCGTCGGAGCTGACCTACGGCAGGCTGCCGGAGGCGCAGAAGGCGCTGGCGGCGGCCAACGACGCGCTGGCCGCGTTGCAGCAGGGCGGGGCGATCCTGCGCGAGGAGGTCACCGAGGAGGACATCGCGCGGGTGGTGTCGGCGTGGACCGGCATCCCGGTCAGCCGGCTGCAGGAGGGCGAGAAGGAGAAGCTGGTGCACATGGAGGAGCGGCTCGGGCGGCGGGTGGTCGGCCAGAAGAAGGCGATCGCCGCGGTGGCCAACGCGGTGCGCCGCGCGCGCGCCGGCCTGCAGGACGAGAACCGGCCGATCGGCTCGTTTTTGTTCCTCGGCCCGACCGGGGTGGGCAAGACCGAGCTGAGCAAGGCGCTGGCGGAGTTCCTGTTCGACGACGAGGGGGCGATGGTGCGCATCGACATGTCCGAGTACATGGAGAAGCACAGCGTGGCGCGGATGATCGGCGCGCCGCCCGGCTACGTCGGCTACGACGAGGGCGGCCAGCTCAGCGAGCACGTGCGCCGCAAGCCGTACTCGGTGGTGCTGTTCGACGAGGTCGAGAAGGCGCACCCGGACGTGTTCAACGTGCTGCTGCAGGTGCTCGACGACGGTCGGATCACCGACGGCCACGGGCGCACGGTGGACTTCCGCAACACGGTGATCATCATGACCTCCAACATCGGCTCGCAGCACATCAGCGGCGAGAGCAACGCCGAGCAGCGGGAGGCGATGGTGCTCGACGCGCTGCGCCACCACTTCCGGCCGGAGTTCCTCAACCGCGTCGACGAGATCATCATCTTCGAGCGGCTCACCCGGGACGACCTGGGGCAGATCGTCGAGCTGCAGCTCGAGCGCATCCGCACGCGGCTCGCCAGGCAGGGGCTCGGGCTGGCGCTCACGGCGCGGGCCAAGGAGTTCCTCGGCAACCAGGGCTACGACCCGGTCTACGGCGCCCGCCCGCTCAAGCGCGCGCTCCAGCACCACCTGTTGGACCCGCTGAGCCTCGACGTGCTCGACGGCCGCTTCGTCGACGGTGACGTGATCGAGGCGGACGTGCAGGGCGGCAGGATCGCGTTCAAGCGGGCCTGACCAGCTTTCCCGCCAGCTGGCAAAAACAGGAACCGGTCGGCGCGCCCGGCACCATTGCGGTGGGCAGGATTTCGGTTGACAGCCGGGGGCCTGGCTGCCCCTATGCGCATGTATGGTCGCCTGCGCCTGTTCCCTGCCCGTTTCCGCTTCCCGTCCCTGCCGGTTGCGACTGGCCGGCTTCCTCCTGGGCGGCTTGAGTTCGTTCGTGTGCGTCGCGCACGGGGCCATGATCGCCGTGCCGAACGGATCGTTCGAGGGCCAGCCGGCCGGCGCGCCCTTCTACGTCAACACCAACATGGACTCGTGGCAGAAGAACGAGCGGCCCGCGTGGTTTCCGGAGACGGGCTACAACGGGTTCTACTGGGAACAGACGGCCGGGGTGTTCCTGGACACCAACCCGTATGTCAACCGCGATGGCGCCCAGGCGGCCTATCTGCTCGCCTTTCCGCAGGCGGGGTTCTTCCAGGATCACGCTTCGCTCGATTGGGACGACACGGTGCCGAGCCATGACTTCAACGCGGTCTTCACTCCCGGCAATGCGTACCGCCTGACGCTCGGCGTCCATGGCAAGGGGATGCCGGAGGGCGCCCAGCTCCGGCTCAGCCTCTATTACCGTGACGCCGGCAACATCATGGTGGACGTGGGCTCGGTCACCGCGACCTACATCGCGGCGCAGTTCCCGGCCACGGGGCCGTTCTCGCTGGTCGACTACACGGTCGACGTGCCGGAGGTGCAGCCGGCGGACGCATGGGCCGGGAGGAACATCGGGATCAGGATCGAGTCCATTTCCGGCGACGGCAGCGGCTACTGGGACATGGACAACCTCCGCCTCGACCAGGTCCCCGAGCCCGGTGGCGTGGTCCTCGTGGCCATCGGCGCGGGGATCTGGATGCTGAAACGCCGCGTCGTTCACCGGTGAGGCGGAGGCTGCCGACCTGCAGAGCGGATGCGGTGCGTTGCTGCCATTGCCGTGAGCCTGGTCTGGGGGCTGTGTGCCGCCGCCATCGCCGCGCCGGTCGCGGTCCCGAACGGCTCATTCGAGTCGCCGACGACCGATTTCGTGAACATCAACATCGACAACTGGCAGAAGAATGAAAAGCCGGCATGGTATGTCGAAGGTGGCGGCTACCTGTGGAGCCAGTTGACCGGCCTGTTCATGAACACGCCGGCCGGCAGTGACGATCACATCGACAACATGGACGGGGATCAGGCGATGTGGCTGTTCGCGGTTCCCGAGGTCGAGTTGTTCCAGGACTACGAGTCGACCGACTGGGCCCACGCGGCGCCGCTGCACGCATTCGATGCGGTGTATCAGGTGGGGCACGTCTACCAGTTGGTGGTCGGCGTGATTGGCGGCGGGGGCGGGATGCCCGACGGCGCCACGTTGGAGCTATCGCTCTATTACCGCGAGGCCGGCGGGGCCCCGGTGACGATCGCGAGCACGGTCGTGACGCAGGGCATCGAGCAGTTTCCCAGCACCAATCATTTCGTGGACCAGGTGGTGAGCCTGCCGGCGGTCCGCGCCGGCGATGCCTGGGCCGGGCGCCACATCGGCATCCGCTTCCGTTCGACCGTCACCCCCGCCCTGCAGGGCGGATACTGGGACATCGACCATGTCCGGCTGGTGGGCATCCCCCAGCCTGCCCTCACGCTGACCCGCGAGGGACCGGCCGTCCGGGCAAGCTGGACGACCGTGACCGGCTTCCACTATCAGCTTGAGGGCTGCACGGACCCCGCCGGCGAACCGGAGGCGGCAGGATGGGCGGGCGTCGGCGCAGCCCGGCCGGGCACCGGCCTGCCAATGTCCGAGGCCATGCCCGTGGCCGCCGCTCCGCGGCGCTTCTTCCGCGTGAAGGTCCTGTTTCCGCCCGGGCAATGAACCGCCGTCCCCACAGTCGCGCCGCATTCACGCTCGCCGAACTGCTGGTCGCCGTGGCGATCGCGTGCGTGCTCGCCGCGCTGGTCGTGGTGGCCGTCCGCCACGGCATCGAGCGGGCGCGCTGCGTCGCCTGCGTCTCCAACCTGCGGCAGATCGGCGTCGCGCTCGCCTCGTATGCAGGCGACCACGATGGCCTGCTGCCGTACGGCCCCAAGGCGGGACCCTTCGACAGCCCGGCCAACCTGTATCCCTCAACGGGGGCGCCAACCAGCCTGCTGAGCCTGCACGACGGATCCCCGGCCGGGCTGGGCCTGCTGCTCGACCCATATCTGAGCAGGACGCCCGATGTCCTGTTCTGTCCCGGCGGCAGGGGCGTCGTCGCGGATGTCGAACTGGCCAGGGTCGGCAGGGACCAGGCCCAGGGGGGATACTACTACCGGCATGCCGGCAACACGCAGTTGTTCGACAACCCGCGCAGTCCATTCGAGCCGCGGAACATCCGGCTTTCCGACCTTGGGGACAACCGGCAGGGCCGGTCGGTCCGGGCCTTGGTCATGGACACCGTCTTCGCCTGCCCCGCCGGGCTCGATGCCTTCAACGTGAAGCCCCGCATCAACCATGGCGGGAAGACCGTCAACGTGCTCTACGCCGCCGGCGATGTCCGGTCATTCTCCAACGCCGACGGGCGGTTCACGGTGGACGTGCGCGACACGAGCCAGCTCCGGAAGTCGTTCGCCAGGATCCTCTCCGCATTCGAGCAGGCCGATGCGGAATACGGGCCGTGATTTCCTTTTCCCCCCATGAGCTGGAAGCAGTTGGACCCTGCGACCTGATCCGTGGGTTTTTCGGTTTCCCGGGGCGGGAATCCGTGCTGCAATGGGCGGCATGAAGGCACGACTCACCGCCGTTTCCAGCCTGGCTGCCGTCCTGACCGCCGCCGCGGTTGAGCCTGCCGCCGTCGAGGTCGACTTCTCGGTCAGGACCGGCCGGGTGAACCCGATGCTCCACTGTTCCGGGTACGGTCCGCGCAGCTATCCGCGCGGGCTGGTGAACGACGACGCCGCGCTGAAGGCGCTCAACCTGCAGGCGTGCCGCACGCACGACTGGGCGCTGGTCAACTCCGGGCAGCGCATCATCGACACGCAGTACATCTTCCCGCTGTTCCATCTCGACCCGAAGGAGCCCACGAACTACCTGTTTGAGCCGACGGACCGCGTGCTCTCGCTCGCGCGTGGCATCGGCATGAAGGTCTTCTACCGCATGGGCACCTCGATTGAGCACACGGGGGACGACTGGGCCTTCAACACGCTCAATCCGCCGGACCACGCGGCCTACGCCGAGATGCTCGCGGGCATCGTGCGCCACTACAACAAGGGCTGGGCGAAGGGCTTCAATTGGGGGATCGAGTACTGGGAGCTGTTCAACGAGCCGAACATCCGGGCGTGCTGGCGCGGGACCAAGGCGGAGTTCATCGACCTGTTCGTCACCTGCCTGGGGCGCCTCAAGTCCGAGTTTCCGGAGATCAAGGTGGGCGGGCCCGCCTTCGCGGGCTGTCCGGTCGACTACATGGAGGAGATCCTCCGGGCGTGCGGGAACGCGGGCGTGAAGCCGGACTTCCTCTCCTGGCACTACTACGGGCAGGACCCGGGCGAGCTCGCCGCCCAGCCGGCGCAGGTGCGCGCGCTCGTCGATTCCCACGGCCTCAAGGACTGCGAACTCATCATCAACGAATGGCACTACATCCTCACGTGGGACGGCATCCACGGCGCGTCCTCGCCGGAGAAGGAGCGGAAGGCGCACGAGGGTCCCTCGGGCCACCTCAACATCGACTCCGCCGCGTTCAACCTCGCGGTGCTTGCCAAGCTCGAGGACACGCCGCTCGACCAGGCGTACTACTATGGCTCGGGCTGCGACGGGAACTGGGGATACATGACCGGCGGCAAATTCAACAAGTGTTATTATTCGCTCAAGCTCTTCGGCGAGATCGTCGCCGGCCATGCGGAGAAGGTGCAGGTTGCCGCGGGCAAGGAGTCGCTCGCGCCCTTCGCCGCGCTTGCGGCGGACGGCAGGAAGGGGTGCCTCCTGGTGACCGACTACCGCGGCAACACGGGCGACATCACGGTTGCGGTGAAGGGCATGGACGACGCCCGGAACGTCTCGGCCGTGGTGCTCGACCACACGCGCGACCTCGCGCCGGTCGACGTGGCGTTTGCGGGCGGCCGCCTCACGCTGCCGCGCAACGACGGGCACTCCGCCGCCTTCCTCGTCACGTTCGAGCGGTGAATCCTCCGTGCGGCCTGGCCCACGGCACCTCGACGGTCTTGACCGCGCCGGACGGCGTCTTGATTCTCGGTGCCTGCGCTTTTCCTTGCGGTGGTGCGGGCGCGGGCCCACCGTGGTTCCGCGGTGGCGATGAAGCCCGACGCTTGTTCGGAAACCACATGACATGCCGGCGATGATTGCGACCCCAATGTTCGAGCGGTTAGGCGTTTGGCGGCGGCTGGTGACGGGCGCCTGTCTGGTGGTGCTTGGGGGTTTTGCGCCCGCGGCGGCCGGTGGTGCGGCGAGGCCGAACATCCTGTTCATCGTCGCCGACGACATGGGCTACGCGGACGTGGGGTTCCACGGTTGCCGGGACGTCCCGACGCCGAACCTCGACGCCCTTGCCGCGGCCGGGGTCCGCTGCACCAGCGGCTACGTCAGCGGGCCGTATTGCTCGCCCACGCGTGCGGGCCTGCTGACCGGCCGTTACCAGACGCGTTTCGGCCATGAGTTCAACCCCGGGCCGGGGCACGGGCTGCCGTTGTCCGAAACGACATTGGCCGGGCGGCTCAAGGCTGCAGGCTATGCCACCGGGCTGGTCGGCAAGTGGCACCTCGGCGCGCGGCCCGAGCATCACCCGCAGCGGCGCGGGTTCGACGAGTTCTACGGCTTCCTCGGCGGCGCCCACAGCTACATCGATGCCGCCGACGTGCTGCGCGGCACCGAGCCGGTCAAGGGGATCGACTACACGACCGACGCGTTCGGGCGCGAGGCGGCGGCGTTCATCGAGCGCCATCGCGCCGGGCCGTGGTTCCTGGTGCTGTCGTTCAATGCCGTGCACACCCCGATGCACGCGACCGCGGAGCGGCTCGCGAAGTTCGCCGGCATCGGGGACCGGCAGCGGCGGACGTATGCGGCGATGATGCTGGCGATGGACGAGGCGGTCGGGCGCGTCCGCCGCACGCTCGGCGAGGCCAGCCTCGAGCGCGACACGCTGGTGGCGTTTCTCAGCGACAACGGCGGCCCGACGATGCGCGGCACCACGATCAACGGGTCGCGCAACGATCCGCTGCGCGGCTCGAAGCGCACCACCCTCGAGGGCGGCATCCGCGTGCCGTTCGTCGTCAGTTGGCCGGGCCAGCTCAAGCCCGGCGTCTACGAGCAGCCGGTGATCCAGCTCGACCTGGCCGCGACCGCGCTCGCCGCCGCCGGCGTGGCGGTGCAGCCGGAGTGGAAGCTCGATGGCATCGACCTGCTGCCGTTTCTGAGCGGTGCGCGGCCCGGCCCGCCGCACGCGGCGCTGTTCTGGCGGATGGGCGACCAAATGGCGGTCCGCGCCGGCGGCTTCAAGCTCGTCCGCTACGACCGCAACGCCGACCGGCCCGCCGGCGGGCGCCGCCAAGCGGTCACCTCCGCGCGACTCTATCAGCTCGACGGGGACATCGGCGAGGCCACGGACCTTGCCGCCGCGCGGCCCGACAAGGTGAGGGAGCTGCAGTCGCTGTGGGACGCATGGAACGAATCGAACGTCGCGCCCGCATGGGGCGGCGGTCCCGCGGCCCGCGGGGCCGCGTCCCCGCGCAGGCGCCGGGGCGCGGCCGAGTGAGCCGCAGGGCGGGAGGAGCACCTGTTTTCGGGAACCCGGGGAGTTGGCCAGGAACTGTCAAGCAGCGGCATGCATGCCCGGGGCCGGGTTGATGGGAGGAAATCCGGCATCCGATGACCCCACGAACAACACGCAGCCATGAAGCATTCCGCGCGCCTGACCGCCATCGTTCAACTTGCGGCCGCCGGCCTGGCCTGCGCCGGCGATTGGGTGGTGTATGAAGGGAAGGAGGGACCGGGCAAGGGCAGGCACATTGTGTTCCTGACCGGCGACGAAGAGTACCGCTCCGAGGAGGCGGGCGTGGCGTTGGGGCGGATCATGGCCGAGCGGCACGGCTTCAAGTGCACGGTGCTGTTCGCGATCAATCCCGCCGATGGCACGATCACGCCCACGATCCTTGACTCGATCCCCGGCATCGAGGCGCTGGACTCGGCGGACCTTTGCGTGGTGGCGCTGCGCTTCCGCGAGTGGCCGGACCGGCAGATGAAGCACTTCGTCGATTACGTCGACTCCGGCAAGCCGATCATCGGCCTGCGCACGGCCACCCACGCGTTCTGCTACGTCAACCACAAGGAAAGCCCCTACGCGAGGTATTCATGGGACAGCAGCGCATGGCCCGGCGGCTTCGGCCGGCAGGTGCTCGGGGAGACATGGGTGAGCCATCACGGCCATCACGGCTTCGAGAGCACGCGCGGCGTGATCAACGGTGACTTCAAGGACCATCCCATCCTGAGCGGCGTGACCGACATCTGGGGGCCGACGGACGTCTACACCGTGAGCCATCTGGGTCGGGACGCGCAGGTGCTGGTCCGGGGCCAGGTCCTCGCCGGCATGCAACCGACCGACCCGCCGCTGGCCGGCCCGAAGAACAACCCCATGATGCCGCTGGTCTGGACCCGCGAAGCCACCGGCGGGAATGGCCGGACCTCCCGGATCGTGACCACCACCATGGGCGCCGCGATTGACCTGGAATGCGCGGGCCTCCGGCGCCTGCTCATCAACGCCTGCTACTGGGCGCTGGGACTGGAGGACAGGATTTCGCCCACGGCGAGCGTCGAGCCGGTGGGCGCGTTCAGGCCGCTCGGCTTCGGCTTCGGCATGCACCGGAAGGGGGTGAAGCCGGCGGACCTGGAGATGAAGTGAGCCACCCGTTTCCATACCGGTTGTTTGCGGACGTGGTGCTGTGCGTGCACTTCGCGGTCGTGCTGTTCGTCGTCGGCGGGCTGGTGCTGGTGGTCGTCGGCGGGCTGCGCGGCTGGCGGCTGGCGCGGTCGCGCTGGTTCCGGCTGGCGCACATGGGGGCGGTCGGGGTGGTGGTGTTGCAGGCGTGGCTGGGCGCCGTGTGTCCGCTCACGTCGCTCGAGGCGTGGCTCCGGGAGCGGGCGGGGGAGCCGGGGTATGCCGGCAGTTTCGTCGGGCACTGGGTGCAGCGGCTGCTCTATCACGAGGCCGAGCCGTGGGTGTTCACCCTGGCCTACTCGTTGTTTGCGCTGGCGGTGGTGGCGACGTGGTGGCGGCTGCCGCCGCGGCCCGGCCGGTGAGGGGCCGGGGGCCGCCTGCAATCTGCTTGACGGTCTGCACCGGGTCCGTGCTTGAATGCAGCGGCACACCCTGCTCCCTTCACCATGATGAACACCCGGACTGTTCCCCCTGCCGCCGTCACGCTGGCCCTGCTGGCATGGGGCGGCCTTGCGGTTGGCGGCGAGATCCACGACGCGGTCAAGGAAGGCGACCTGCGGGAGGTCGGGCGGCTGCTCCAGGCCGACCCCAAGCTGGTTTCCAGCCGGAGCGAGGACGACCTGGCCGCGACCCCGCTGCACGGGGCGGCCGGGGGCGGCAGGGAGCTGGTCGAGCTGCTGTTGGCCAAGGGAGCCGATGCCAACGCGACCGACCGCAACGGCGAGACGCCGCTGCACGTGGCGGCGCGGGCGGGGGGCAAGGACGTGGTGGTGCTGCTGCTGGGCCACAAGGCGGACGTCAATGCCAAGGACGCCAGCGGCAAGGCCCCGTTGCACCTGGCGGTGACCCGCGACCTCGGCGTGGTCGAGGCGCTGCTGGCGAGCAAGGCCGACGTCAATGCCCGCACCGAAACCGGGGAGTCGGCACTGCACTTCGCGGCCGAGCTCGGCCGCCTGGAGGTGGTGACCGCCCTGCTCGCCCACCAGGCCGATGCCAACGCCGCCACCACCCTCGGCCTGACGCCGGTGTTTCTCGCCGTGGGCAACGGCCACGCGGAGGTCGTGGCGCTGCTGCTGGGCAAGGGCGCCGACCCCAACGCCCACACCACCGCCCGCCTCGGCGGAGCCCCGCTCCACTGGGCCGCGGTCGGCGGCCACAAGGAGGTCGCGCAACTGCTGCTCGCCAAGGGGGCCCGCACCGACGCCCGCAACAACGCCGGCGCCACCCCGCTGCACGAGGCCGCCGACGCGGGCAGCGCCGAGGTGGTGGGGGTGCTGCTGGCCGCCAAGGCCGACGTCGATGCCAAGGACGACGACGGTTCCACCCCGCTGCACCTCGCCGCCTGCGGCGGCCACGGCGGGGGTGGCGGCAACCACAAGGAGGTGGTGGAGCTGCTGCTCACCCACCGGGCCGACGTCAACGCCCCCTCCCGCACCGGCGAGACCGCCCTCCACTTCGCGGCCGACTTCGGCCGCGCCGAGGTCGTCGAGGTGCTGCTCGCCCACCAGGCCGACGTCAATGCCAAGGCAAGGAACGGCCAGACGCCGCTGCACCTCGCCGCCTACGGCGGCCACGGGGTGGTCGAGGGCCACAAGCAGGTCGCCGCGCTGCTGCTTGCCCGCGGGGCCGACGTCGACGCCCGGAACGAGTCGAGCCGCACCCCGCTGCACGAGGCTGCCGACGGCGGCAACAAGGAGGTGGTGGCGGTGCTGCTGGCCAACCAGGCCGACGCCAATGCCAAGGCCCGCAACGGCAAGACCCCGCTGCACCTCGCGGCCGCCGGCGGCCGCCGGCCGATCGTCGAGCTGCTCCTGGCCGCCAACGCCAACCCGCGGGCCAAGGACAACGACGGCGCCACCCCTGCCGACGCCGCGGCCCTCGAAGGCTACGACGAAGTCGTGACCCTGCTTCGCACCCACGCGGGCCAGCCCCGACAGCGGCGATAGGCACCGGTCTTCGGGCCGGGGATCACGGCGGCTGGGGAACGGAGATGCGGTAGAAGCCGCGGGGGCCTTCGGGCGGGGTGTCGATCAGTTCGACGCTGCGGGGGCTGCCGCCGCGCTCGGCGGGGACGTGGCCGGCGGGGAGGCCCTGCCACGGGCCGGTGGTGAGGTCGGGGTGGTATTGGATGGTGTAGGCGCGGTCCGGCTGGGCGGTGAAGCGCAGGCGCCAGCTGTCGGGGCCCGCGGGGTCGATGTGCAGGGTGAGGCGGCTGGCGGGGTCGTGGGGGTCGGTGTTGGCGAGGAACTCGGCGAGGTTGGAGCGGCCGTCGCCGTCGGCGTCGAGGACCGCGTCGGCGCCGTTGTTCGGGTTCAGGCCGTGGGCGGTTTCCCATGCGTCCTGCATCCCGTCGTGGTCGTCGTCGGTGAGGGTCACGGTGAGGGTGGCGGCGGAGCTGAAGACGAAGCCGTGGTTGTTGGAGACGACGACCGAGTAGTCGCCGGCGTCGGACGAGAGCAGGCCGGTGAGGGTGAGCGTGTCCCCGGTGGCGCCGGGGACGGGGGCGCCGTCCTTGCGCCACTGGAAGCTGTTGCCGGTGCCCGAGGCGACGACGCCGAACGACGCGGCGGCGCCGAGCTCGCGGGCGAGGCCGGCGGGCTGGGTGATGATGATCGGCGCGCTGTCCGGATAGAGTGCGGCCTGGGGGATGATTTGCTTGGCGATGCCGGGGCCGGACCAGCGCAGGCGCGCGGCGGCGCCGCCCCAGTTCTCGTACATCTCCATCACGATCGGATAGAGCTGGCCGGCGACGAGGTTGATGGTGCCGGAGTACTCGGTCTCGCCCTGGTCCCACCACGCGCTGACCAGCGGCTGGCCGTCGACGGCCAGGCGCAGGCCGTCGTCGGCGGCGGCGTAGAACGTGAACGTGCCGGTGGCGGGGGCGCGGACCTGGCCGCTCCAGCGGACGCTGAACTGGTCGGTGCTGACGCCGCCGTAGTTGACCCAGGTGCCCGAGTAGTCGTCGAAGTCGACGGCGGGGTCGGTGCGGGTGAAGGCGATCGGCGCGGCGAGGCTGCGGTTGGCGTAGTAGTCGGCGCGCAGGCCCTGGTCGACGGGGGTGTTGATCCACAGGGTGAGCGGCGGGGAGGTGGCGGAGGCGAAGCCGTTGTCGATCGCCAGCGCGCTGACGGAGAGGATCCCGCCGGTGGCCTGCCATGCGAAGGTGAACGGCGGGCTGGCGGCCTCGCCGACCTTGTTGCCGTCGACGTAGTACTCGACCTTCACCACCACCCCGTCGGGGTCGCTGGCGGCGGCCTGGAAGGTGACGGTGGCCGGCCGGGTGTAGCTCGAGTTGTCGGACGGGGCGGTTAGAACGACCGTGGGCGGCTGGTTGGCGGCGTTGGGCAGCCCCGGGGTGGCGCCGTCGGCGAACCAGTTGGCGGGGTCGTCGGCGTAGGCGGTGCAGGCGATGCGCTGGAGCGACGGGCCGCCGCCGTCGGCGGCGACCGGCCACGGCAGCTTGTCGTTGTAGCGCACGCTGTCGATGACGTCGTAAGGCACCACGGTGGTGCCGTTGTCGTCGATCGGGGTGTCGGGCATCTCCAGCGACAGGCGTTCGCCGCTGTCCTGGAGGACCCCCGGGACCGGGCCGAAGACCGGGACCGCGGCGGGCACGGCGTATTTGGCGCGGAACGCCGCGGGGTCGATGCCGACGACCAGGGCGGTGCCGCCGGCGGGGATCGAGCTGCCGGTGGGGAACCAGTAGTTGAGCCCGCCGACTTTCCACGTGTTGGCCGGGTTGGCGGGGTCGAAGAGCGGGATCGCGGCGGCGGAGAGGTTGAGGATTTCGAGGTATTCGTCGAAGCCGGGGTAGGGGTGGTACATCACCTCGCTGATGACCAGCGGGCCGACGAGCGGGCCGCTGTTCGGATCGCCGAACGTGCGCGCGGCCTGGCGGGGGAAGTGTTCCTCGCCGACGCTGGTGAGGTAGCGGCCGAACGAGACGCCGTTTTCGCCGCCCGCGAACGCGAACCCGTGGCTGTAGCCGGTGAGCTGGCCGGCGGGGCCGCCGGAGAACAGATAGACCTCGTCGCCCGCGGCGCTGAGGGCGAAGCTCGGGTCGACGCCGGGGTTGGGATTGAAGTGGGATTCATCGAACACGGCGTGGCCGCCCGGGGGGATCGTGGTGCCGGCCGGGATGCGGAACTTGCAGGGGGTGGCCGGGTCGTCGGTCAGCCACCAGTCGCCGATGTCGACGGTGGCGGCGGTCGGGTTGCACAGCTCGATGGCGTCGGACAGCGGCGGGGAGGAGTTGGTAAGCGCCTCGGTGACGAGGACCGCGGGAATGCCGGGGTCGGGGTCGTCGGCGCCGGGCGAGCCGTGGACGGCGGCGCTGGCGCGCCAGTCGCGGCCGGCGCTGGAGTTATAGTTGGTGGCGGCGGGCACGGCGGTGAACCCATGGCCGTCGGCGGTGGCGGGCCACGGGGTGCTGTCGGCGTAGGTCACCTGCCACACGGTGCCGCCGGCGGCGTGGGAGAGGGTGAGTGTTTCGCCGCCGTTGTTGAGGCCGCCGGTGGCGAAGGTGCCGGCGGGCGCGAAACCGTGGCGGCTGGCGAACCCGTCCGCGTTGCGCGCCAGCACGAAGAACTGGCCCGGGTCGAGGGAGGCTCCCACCGGGAAGCTGAACGTGATGCCCTCGGTGAACGCGAGCCCGCCGAGGTCGAGGGTGGCGGTGCCGGTGTTCTTGAGCTCGAGGAACTCGAAGTCGTCGTCGCGGAACGTCTCGCCGTCGAGCGGGTGATAGTTGACCTCGGTGAGCGCCAGGCTGGCGTAGTCCTGGGTCAGATAGAAGGCGACCTCCTCGAGCGCGCTCCACGTGGTGCCGCTGCGGGTGCGCGCGCGGACGACCTGCGACGAGGTCACCGGCAGGCTGGCGCCGCTGGCGACCGCCTGGGCCCCCGGGTTCACGCCGCCGCCGAACAGGCGCGGGTCGCTGCCGTCGGTGGTCAGGTAGATCACCGCGTCGCCCGGGGTGCCGGCGCCGGCGGTGACCGTGACGCCGCTCCCCGGCTCGACGGTGCCGCCGCGCGGGGTGAGCAGCGGCGGGTCGAACGCGGGCAACCAGCCCTGGCTGCGGAATTGGCTGATGACCACCGCGGTGCGGGCGGGAAGGTAGTTGCCGCGCACGTTGGCGACCTCGGCGAGCCAGTGGTTGCGGTTGAGCGGCGGCGAGGTCTTGGCGTCGCCCCAGCGCGCCGACTCGGGGACCACCGCGCGGTCGATCTCGGCCGTGCGCGCGTCGAACAGCGCGGTGACCGCGGCGGGGGTCAGCGCGCCCTCGTGGAACATGTGGCGCTGGACGCGGTCGGCGAACAGCGCCTTGAACTCGCGCGCGTGGATGCACTGCTGGAACACGTACTGCGGGCTGCTCTTGCTGAACGCCGCGTCGCCCTGCTGCGCGCTGCTGCCCGCCGGCCACGGGCCGGTGCGGTCCTCGTAGAGGTTGAGCAGCGTGTGCTCGCTGTCATGGAGGACGAAGCGGAACCCGCCGTGCGCGCCGGTGCGGTCGCGGACCCCGAACCAGTTGTTAGGGCCCCAGTTGCCCATGAAGTTGGAGATCGGCGCGTCGAGGTTGCCGCCCCAGTAGATGACGAGCATCATGTCGATCAGGTTGACGGGGTCGACGAGCACGGGGTAGGCGGGGTTGGGGGAGCCGTCCGGGTTGTTGCCGAGCAGGCGCTGGTAGGCGGCGTTGTTCTGCTCCTCGGTGAAGCTGCCGGACAGGGTGGTGTCGGCGAGGCTCCAGAGGGAGTGCCAGGCGTCGAGCGAGCCGTCGGTGGCCTCGATGCAGCTGCCGAGGTCTGGGTCGACCTTGATCGTGTCGTAGTCGTCGGCGTCGCCGCCGAGGTAGGAGGCGGCGAAGTTGGCGTCGGGGCGCTCGTCGATGTTGAACAGGCCCCAGTATTGGCCGTTGAGGTAGAGGTGGTAGCAGGGGCCGTGGCTGCTGGGGTTGCCGGTGGCGAGCTGGAGGTCGCGGGCGAGGGTGTCGCGGAGGAAGATGCCGCGGGAGTCGGCCTGATAGGACCACGAGTAGTTCTGGGAGCAGCGGAGGTCGAACTTGTCGAACTCGGTGGCGGCGCCGGGGGTGTCGCCGAACAGCGGGAAGTCGAGCTTGGAGGGGCCGTAGCTGCCGCGGAAGAACAGGCGGAACGCGTGCTTCGGGTTGTCGGTGGAGCGGGAGAAGCCGCCGCGGATGCGCAGGCCGCAGTTGGCCTGGAAGCCGGGCGAGCCGTCGGGGTGGATCAGCTCGAGCGAGCACGGCCGTTCCCACTCGATCTGGTCGCCGCTGGGGTTGACGTAGATGCCGGTGGCGGGGTTGAACAGGTGGGCGAGGTCGGTGACGATCGAGAAGGTGGGGATGGCCTTGAGGTCGTCGGCGATGGTGGCGCTCCACTGGGGGTCGTTGACGACCTCGGGATCCATGCCGTAGTCGAGCACCTGGTTGTTGACCGGGCCGGCGGGCCAGGTGGTGGTGGGCTGGGCGGCGCCGGCGGGGTTGGTGATGACCGGCGGCTGGCCGTCGGGCGACTGGGTGAGGACGTCGGCGGGGAAGAGATAGGTTTGGGTGACGACCTCGCTGGGGTCGAAGCCGTCCTTGAACGCGGCGTAGCGGAGGGTGGTGGTGCGGCTGATGGTGAGGGGTGCGGAGTAGGTGGCGCTGGTGGGGGAAGAGAGGGTGGGGGTGGAGCCGTCGAAGCTGTAGCGGATGGTGGCACCCGGGGTGCCGGTGGCGAGGGCGACGGTGCGGGCGCCGGGGCAGAACTGGCGCTCGTCGCTGGCGACGACCGGGGCGACGCGGTTGTAGACCGCCGAGGTGTTGAAGGCGGCGGGCGTGGGATCCTGATAGAAGTGGACGTCGCCGAGGGTCACCGTGTGCTGGGCCAGCTCGGCCTGGAGCAGCAGGTCGCCGTCGGTGGCCGCCTGGTTGAGGGCGTGGACGGCGAGGATGTTGTTGGTGCCGGTGACGAGGAGGCCGAGGGACGCGGTGAGGTCGATCTGCTCGGGGGTGGTGGCGAGCAGGGGCGGGCGGTCCGCGGTGGCGGTCGAGGTGTTGGTGGGGGTGCCCGGTGGGGCGTTGCGGCGCGCGACCTCGGTGCCGTTGAGGTAGGCGACGAAGCCGTCGTCGTAGCGCACGGCCATGGTCAGCGAGGTGAGGCCGGAGGGGATGGTGAACGGGTAGCGGATGTAGCACGACGACTGGGGCGGGGAGGCGTCGGCCATGGCGGTGCGGACGTCGCAGCCGACGTGGGCGAGGTAGCCGGTGGCGCCCTCGCCGACGGACATCGAGCTGACTGCGAGCCCGCCGTTGGCGGTGTCTCCGACGAGCTTGAAGGAGGGGTCCCAGGAGCTGGCGGAGCCCGCTTTGGCGGAGACCTCGCCGCCCGAGCCGCCGCCCTGTTCGTAGACGACCGCGCGGATCTCATAGGGGCCGGCGGCCGGGAAGTCATAGCTGCCGAGCGAGTCGCCCATGCCGCGCGGATCGGGGTGGCTGAGGACGGTGGTGTAGGCGCCGCCGGGCGGGCGGACCTGAAGCGCGCAGCCGTCGTCGCTGCCGACGCAGAACGTCCACTTGCCGGCGGACGGGATGGTGACGACGGCGGTGGCCTCGACGACGTAGTTGTCGTAGTCGGCGCCGGTCAGGAAGGCCGGCTGGCTGTCCGGCAGGTAATGGCCCTCGGACACCGTGTTGTTGAAGTTGACCACCGGGTGGTTGGCCAGCTCGACGCGGGACTGGAGCGCGGGGGTGACGAGGACCGCCTCGGCCTGGGCGAGGCTGGGGACGCTCTGGTTGGAGAAGCAGGTGCGCAGCTGCCACTGGGGGACCGAGGACTCGAAGCCGACGCCGCTGGGGCCGGTGGGCCAGCTGGTGTGGTTGTAGTGGCGGGTGGTCCAGGTGGAGTTGGCGGGCACCGGGGAGGTGGGCACGAACCAGCGCAGCGACGCGGTGGGGCCGACGAGCTGGGTGGTGGCGACCGACTGCTGGATGCCGTAGGGCTTGTCCTCGTATTGGGCGGGGTAGGGGTTGTACTCGTGGGCGAGCGCGCCGCTGGGCTGATAGAGGCCGAGGTAGCCGCCGCTGGCGGCGAGCTTGAAGCTGGCGTGCAGCGGCGCGCCGGCGAGCGCGCGGTCCTTGTCCGAGGCGAACACAATGAGGAACCCGCGCGGCTCGAGCGTCACTGCCGGGAACAGCCACTTGTCCGGGGCGAGGGGGTCGTCGGTGAGCGACCAGCCGGAGAGGTCGACCGCGGCGGGGCCGTCGTTGTAGAGCTCGACCCAGTCGGAGGCGTCGCCGTCCTCGTCGCGCAGGCCGTTCTTGTTGGAGGCGACGAACTCGGTGATCAGGACATCGCCCGGGGCCGCGGCGGCGGCGGCGAGCAGGGCCAGGGCAAGGCGCGCGGGGCGGAGGTGGGGCAGGGCGGGGCGCATGGGGTATCCGTTGCAGGCATGATGGGGGCGGATGGGGGCCTGCGCAAGCGCCCATGCGGCGCGGCGGGCGGGCGGCTCACTCGTGGCGCAGGGCGTCGATGGGGTCGAGGGCGGCGGCGCGGCGTGCGGGCATGAAGCCGAAGATGATGCCGATGCCGGCGGAGAAGACGAAGGCGACGAGGTTGATGCGGAGGTCGAAGAGGAACGGGGCGCCGACGACGTCGGCGAGCACGATGCACAGGCCGTAGGCGAGGATGATGCCGGTGATGCCGCCGACGCAGGAGAGGGTGACGGCCTCGACGAGGAACTGGAGGAGGACCTCGCGGGCGCGGGCGCCGATGGCCATGCGGATGCCGATTTCGCGGGTGCGTTCGGTGACCGAGACGAGCATGATGTTCATGATCCCGATGCCGCCGACGAGCAGGCTGACGCCGGCCACGGCGCCGAGCAGCGAGGTCATGACCTTGGTGGTGGAGCTGATCGCGTCGGCGAGCTGGAGGGAGTCGAACACCGAGAAGTTGTCATCCTCGTTGGGGGCCAGCGACCGGCGTTCGCGCATCAGCGAGTTGATGTCGGCGACGATGTAGGTGGTGGGGTAGCCGTCGGCGCCGGAGATCATCACCTGGTTGATGTTCTGTTCGGACGCCTGGCCGGTCAGGCGGCGCTGGAGGGTGGTGATCGGGGTGATGATGTTGTCGTCGAGGTCGTCGCCGAAGCCGCCCTGGCCCTTGGTGGCGGTGACGCCGATGACCTCGAGGGACATGTTCTTGGCGCGGATCTTGAGGCCGATGGGGTCGGAGCCGGGGCCGAAGAGTTCCTTGCGGATGGTCTCGCCGATGACGCAGACCGAGGCGCCCTCGACCACCTCGGCATCGGTGAAGAAGCGGCCCGCCGAGAGTTCCCAGTTGGCGATCTTGAAGTATTCGGGGGTGGTGCCCTGGATGTCGGTGTTGCGGGCCTCCTCCAGATAGACGGCGGGGACGTTGGTGGCGCTGAGCGGGGCGACGGCCTGGATGCCGCGCACCTGGTTGCGGACCGCGCGCACGTCGGCCTTGCTGAACTGGGGCGCGCCCCAGCCGCCCCAGCGCTGGCCGGGGCGCAGGATCATCAGGTTGCTGCCGAGGTTGGAGATCTGGGCCTTGACCACGGCGGTGGCGCCGCGGCCGAGGGTGACCATCGTGATCACCGCCGCCACTCCGATCACGATCCCGATCACGGTCAGGAACGAGCGGGTCAGGTTGCGCCGGATTTCGCGCAGCGCGATGATGAAGGCGTTGAGGAACATCGAGGGGTGGCGGGTGACGAGTGACGAGTGACGAGTGACGAGTGGCGAGTGCCTGCCCTTCGCAGCCCGCCTTGCCGGCCATAGCGCGAAGCGCGACGGCCGGAGGGCGAAGAAGGGACGAGTGCCTGCCCTTCGTAGCCCGGAGGGCGAAGAAGGGGCGGGTGGGCGGCGTGCGCCGGGCGTGGTCTGGGTCTCAGGGGGCCGGGGAGTGGGGCGGGGTTGTTCCGTTTGCGGTGTCGGACTCGATCAGTCCGTCCATGACATGGATGATGCGGTGGGCGTAGGTGGCGACGTGGTCCTCGTGGGTGACCATGATGATGGAGATGCCGAGTTCGGAGTTGAGGTGCTTGAGCAGTTCCATGATCTCCCTGGTGGTGTGGGAGTCGAGGTTGCCGGTCGGTTCGTCGGCGAACAGGGTGCTGGGGCGGGTGACGATGGCGCGGGCGATGGCGACGCGCTGCTGCTGGCCGCCGGAGAGCTCGGAGGGGGTGCTGCGTTCCTTTTCGGGGATGCCGACGCTGGCGAGTGCGGCGCGGGCCATCTGGTGGCGTTGGCGGCGGTGGAAGCCGCGGTAGAGCAGGGGGAGTTCGACGTTTTCGAGGGCGGACGTGCGGGCGAGCAGGTTGAAGCCCTGGAAGATGAAGCCGAGGGCGTGGCGGCGGATCAGCGAGCGCTGGTCCTGGTTGAGGGTTTCCACCTCGATGCCCTGGAAGCGGTAGCTGCCGGAGGTGGGCGTGTCGAGGCAGCCCAACAGGTTCATCAGGGTGGACTTGCCGGAGCCGCTGGGGCCCATGACGGCGAGGAACTCGCCGTGGAAGATCTTCAGGTCGATGCCGCGGAGGGCCTCGAACGCGGCGTCGCCGGCGCCGTAGGTCTTGGTCAGGCCGTGCAGCTCGATCAGTGGAGCGGCCGGGGTCATGGGGCGGCGAGCGGTTTGACGCTGACGATGAGGGGCATGTCCTCGGTGAGGCCGTTGCCTAGCAGCTCGGTGTGGCGGCCGTCGCTGATGCCGACCTCGACGAGGACCTCGACCGGCTGGCCGTCCTTGAGGGTCCAGACGCGGGGGCCCTTGGCGCGGGGGCTGGACTTTGGGGGGTTCGAGCCGCGCCACCAGCGGCGGCCGCCGCCCGGGGAGAGGCTTTGGACGAGCGTGCGCTTGGTGTCGTCGGCGGGCTTGCCGATCTCGGCGGCGGTCACCGGGTCGAAGCGCAGCGCGGCGTTGGGGATGGTCAGGATGTCCTTCTTTTCGACGATCTCGATGTCGACGGTGGCGGTCATGCCGGGGCGCAGCGAGAGGTCCTCGTTGGCGACCTCCAGTTCGGTGCTGTAGGTGACGACGCCGCCGGTGGTGGTGGCGGCGCCATTGGTGCCGGTGGTGGTGGCGGCGCCGAAGGAGACCTTCTTGACCTTGGCGGTGTAGGTGCGGGTGGGCCAGGCGTCGACGCTGAAGGTGGCGGTTTGGCCGACCTCGACGCGGCCGATGTCGGCCTCGGCGACCGCGACGAGGAGTTCCATCTTGCGGAGGTCTTCGGCGATGGTGAACAGGGTGGGGGCGGTGAACGAGGCGGCGACGGTCTGGCCGACCTCGATCGAGCGGGCGAGCACGACGCCGTCGACGGGCGAGCAGATGATCGCCTTTTCGAGGTCGCGTTCGTAGGCGCGGACCTCGGCCTCGGCGCCGGCGGCGGCGGCCTTGGAGCTCTCGAGGTCGGCCTTGGCGCGGGCGACGGTGGCGAGCGAGGTTTCCATCGCGGCCTGGGAGGGGGTTTTGCCGCCGCTCAGGCGGTGGAGTTCCTGCTGGCGGGCGAGGGCGGCCTCGCTCTCCCTGAGGGTGGCCTCGGCCTGGGTGACGTTGGCCTTGGCCGCGAGGAGCGCGGCGCGGCTGCGTTCGGTCTGCTGGTTGAGCTTGGAGGTATCGAGCTTGGCGAGCGGCTGGCCCTTCTTGACCGGGTCGTTGGTGTCGACCATCACCTCCTGGGCGGTGCCGGACAGTTCGCTGCCGACGACCACCTGGTTGGTGGGGGCGAGGGTTCCGGAGGCGGTGATCACCAGCGAGATGTCGCCGCGCTTGACCGGTTCGGTGACGAACTCGGAGGCATCGGCCGAGGTGTTGGCGCGGGAGCGGTAGTAGAGCAGGCCGCCGACGATCAGGGTGCCGGCGAGGCCGATGACGAGCCACTTGCGCCACGGGCGGGAGGCGCCGCGCCGGATGATGCGGGCGAGGTCGACTGTGGGATCCGGGTTGGGCATGGTGTTGGCAGGGATGCGGGGCGGGGGCCGGGGGCTCAGGAGCCGGCAGGCCACCCGCCGCCGAGTGCCTGATAGAGGCTGATGTAGGCGATCGTGCGGTCGGCGCGGGTGGTGATCAGGCTGTCCTCCAGGCTGAGCAGGGTGCGCTGGGAATCGAGGACCTCAAGGAAATCGATCTCGCCGGCCTCGTAGCGTTGCTGGGCGAGGACGTCGGTTTCGCGGGCCAGGGTGGCGGCCTTTTCCAGGGTGGCGAGGCGTTCGCCGGAGCGGTGGCAGGCGACGAGGGCGTCCTCGGTTTCGGACAGAGCGGTGAACACGGTGGTGCGGTAGGCGTGGATCGCCTGCTCCTCGGCGGCGGTTTGGGCCTCGAGGTTGGCACGGAGGCGGCCGGCGTCGAAGATCGGGCTGGTGATGCCGGCGACCATGCCGGCGGCGGCGGTTTCGGGGTCGAACAGCTTGCGGGCGCTCAGGGCGTTGATGCCGAGCGAGCCGGAGAGGTTGAGCGAGGGGTAGCGGGCGGCGTCGGCGGCGCGGGTGTTGGCGGCGGCGGCGAGCACCCGGTAGCCGGCCACGCGCACGTCCGGGCGTTGGCGGATGGTGTCGGCGGGGATGCCCACGGCGAGGGTGTGCGGGGGGGTGGGCACACCCTTGCCGCTGGAGGACAGCATGGCATCGAGGCTGCCGGGGAGGCGGCCGGACAGGCGGGTGAGCTGGTTGCGGAACTGGACGGACGCTTCCTGCAGCGAGGGGATGGCGGCGCGGGCCTGTTCGAGGCTGGTGTCGGCCTGGCTGGCCTCAAGGGCATCGGCCTCGCCGGCCTGGAGTCGCCAGGTGGCGAGCTGGGCGGTTTGTTCGCGGGTTTTGACGTTGCGCATCAGCACCTCGAAGCCGGACTGGGTGGCCCGCAGGTTGGTGTAGGCGATGGCGACTTCCGCGGCGAGGGCGGCCTGGACCGAGTGGAAGTTCTCCTCGGCGGCGCCGAGGTTGGCGGCGGCCGCGGCCACGGCGCTGCGGCGCTGGCCGAACAGATCCGCTTCCCACGAGGCATCCAGCCCGGCCGAGTAGCTGTGCGTCGAGGAGGTGCCCGCGCCGTCGGTCTTGGTGGCGCGGGTGGAGCCCGAGGCCGAGCCGGTGAGCGAGGGCCACAACGCCGCCAGTTCCCCCTTGTGGCGGGCGCGCGACTCGCGCACCAGGGCGGCGGCGGAGGCCATGTCGGGGCTGCCGGCAAGGGCGTCGGAGATCAACCGGTCGAGCGTCGGGTCCCCGAACCGGCGCCACCATCGGGAGAGGTCGCGGGCGGGCGAGGCGACCGGGAAGGAGCCGGCGTTTTTCCAGTCCGCGGGGAGTTGCGGGCCGGATGAGGAGGACAGTGGCGGGAGGGCACAGCCCGCGATGCCGAGCGAGATCAGGCCGGAACTGAGCAACAGGCGGGCGGGTGACATACGTGTTTCTGGGGCCGGGCCGGGGCTTCCCGCGGCGGGGCGGGGGCGGGCATCATGGCGTGGTGCGGCGGCGACCGGGCAATCCGAACGTGCGCATCCGCCCCGTCCTTTCAGCCGGCCCCGGCCCCGGTCCCCCATCGTCGGTGGGCCCGGGCGCGGGTTGCTGCCGGGGGCGTGCATGCCGTGAATCCACGCGGTTTTCAACCGGGAAGTGCACGAAGGACGGGGGCCGGTGGCCAGCGGCGGTGGCCGGTGGGGACAATACCCGCGGGCTGGTCTGGCCAGGGGGGGCGGGACTGTTCGGTGGGGACAGGCATTGAATGTTCGGTGGGGACAGGCATTGAAGGCCCGGTGGCCGGCGGCGGTGGCGGTGTTCGGTGGGGACAAGGTCCGGTCACCCGCGGGGACAGGCCCGCTCGCCGGCGGGGACAGGCCCGCTCGCCGGCGGGGACAGGCCCGCTCGCCCCGCAGGGACAGGCCCGCTCGCCCCGCAGGGACAGGCCCGCTCGCTCCGCAGGTCCGGTCGTCCGCGGGAGGTCAGTGGGGGGCGCTGCCGGCGTTTCCCGCGTGCGGGTCTGGCCAGGGGTGGCGGGGCCTGCTACGGTCGGCCGCCCCAAGGGCCCCATCCTGCCATGAAGCAACGCCTGATTCTGCCCCGCGGCTATCGTCCCCTGCTGGGGGTTGCGGAGACCGAGCGCGCGATCAAGGCGCTCAAGGACTTCTTTGAGCTGAACCTCGCGACCGAACTGAACCTGACGCGGGTGACTGCGCCGCTGTTCGTGCTTGGGGGCACCGGGATCAACGACGACCTGAACGGCACCGAGTGCCCGGTGAGCTTCCCGATCAGGGACCTCAACGGGGTGCGCGCGGAGATCGTCCAGTCGCTTGCCAAGTGGAAGCGGCTGCAGCTTGGGCAGCTGGGGTTCGAGGCCGGCTACGGCCTGTACACCGACATGAACGCGCTGCGGCCGGACGAGGAGCTCGACAACACGCACTCGATCTACGTCGACCAGTGGGACTGGGAGCGGGTCATCACGCCGGCCGAGCGCAACGTCGAGTTCCTCAGGAAGATCGTGGTCAAGATCTACTCGATGCTCAAGCGGGCCGAGCACTTCACGTTCGAGCGCCACCCCGCGATCCGCCCCGAGTTGCCGGACGAGATCACCTTCGTGCACGCCGAGGAACTGCGCGTCCGCTACCCCCGGCTGACTCCGAGGCAGCGGGAGAACCGCCTGCTCAGGGAGTGCGGCGCGGCGTTCATCATCGGCATCGGCGGCACGCTCGCCGACGGCACGATCCACGACGGCCGGGCACCCGACTACGACGACTGGTCGACGCCGACCGGCGGCGGGCGCACCGGCCTGAACGGCGACATCCTGGTGTGGAACCCGGTGCTCAAGATGGCGTTCGAGCTGTCGTCCATGGGCATCCGGGTCAACCGCAGCGCGTTGCTGCGCCAGCTGAAGATCCGCGGCTGCACCGCGCGCAGGAACCTGTTCTGGCACCGCACGCTGCTCGCCGGCGGCATGCCGCCATCGATCGGCGGCGGCATCGGCCAGTCGCGCCTGTGCATGTATTTCCTGCGCAAGGCCCACATCGGCGAGATCCAGGCCAGCCTGTGGTCCGACGAGATGCTTGCGACCTGCCGCCGGCACAACATCCCGCTGCTCTAGCAGGGGTGTCAGAAGGCGGTGAACGCGACCAGCAGGATGGCGCCGAGGGCGAGGAGGAAGGCGTAGGCGTGGAGGCGGCCGGACTGGAGGCGGCGGGCGAGCAGGCCGAGGCGGGCGGCGGCGCGGGCGGCGCCCTCGACGAGCAGGCTGCCGATGAGGAGTTCGTCGAGGAAGTGGACGATCGTGGCGGCGCCGTCCTGCAGCCAGCGGATGGCGGCGGCGTAGAGGGCGTCGATGCCCAGTCCGCGGGCGAGGGCGCGGCCGGCGGGGCGGGTGGCGAGCGGGTCGTCGCGGCGGCGGGCGTAGAGGAGCCAGGCGGCGGCGGCGCCGGCGGCGAGTGCGGCGAGCGAGGCGGCGAGCACCGGGGTGGCGGCCGGGTGGTGGTGATAGAGCGGGGCGGCGCGGCCGGCGACGAACGCGCAGCCGCCGAGCAGGGCGAGCGTGGCGAGCGCGGTGAGCGGCAGCCACATCACCGGGCCGACCTCGCGGGCCTGGGTGGCGGCGTTGCTGCGGGGCGGGCCGAGGAAGGCGACGAGGAACAGGCGGCCCATGTAGCAGGCGGTCAGTGCGGCGACGGCGGTGGCGACCCAGAACAGGATGGGCCGTGAGTTCCACGCGGCGGTGAGGATCTGCTCCTTGGAGAAGAACCCGGAGGTTCCGGGGGCGGCGACCAGCGCCAGGGCGCCGGCGGCGAAGCAGGCAGTGGTGACGGGCATGCGGCGGGCCAGGCCGCCCAGTTGCCAGATGTCCTGCTGGTGGTGGCAGGCGTGGATCACGGCGCCGGCGGCGAGGAACAGCAGCGCCTTGAACCACGCGTGGGTGAACAGGTGGAACATCGCGGCGGGGCCGGCGAGGCAGCCGACGGCCAGCACCATGTAGCCGAGCTGCGAGAGCGTCGAGAAGGCGAGCACGCGCTTGATGTCGTCCTGGCGGATGGCGACCAGGGCGGCGAGCAGGGCGGTCAGCGCGCCGATCGCCGCGATCACGGTCCCGGCCGGGCCGCCGAACCACTCGGCGCCGATCGTCGCCTGGAGGCGCACCAGCATGTAGACGCCGGCGGCGACCATCGTGGCGGCATGGATCAGTGCGGACACCGGGGTGGGGCCCTCCATGGCGTCGGGCAGCCAGACGTGGAGCGGGAACTGGGCCGACTTGCCGACCGCGCCGCAGAACAGGCACAGCAGCGCGGTGTTGACCAGCGGATCGAGCGGGTCGGTCGGGGTGGCGGCGGCCCACGCCTTGATCCCGGCGAAGTCATAGTGCCCGGTGATCCCCCCGATGAGCAGGATCCCGATCATGAACCCGAAGTCGCCGATGCGGTTGGTTAGGAACGCCTTCTTGGCGGCGTCCGCGGCGCTCGCCCTGCGGTACCAGTGCCCGATCAGGATGTAGGACGACAGGCCGACGAGTTCCCAGAACACGAACAGCATCAGCAGGCCGTCGGCCAGCACGACGCCGGTCATCGCGAACATGAACAGGGCCAGCCCGGCGAAGTAGCGCCCGCGGGCGTCGTCGTCGGCCATGTAGCCGAGCGAGAAGACGTGGACGAGGAAGCCGACGCCGGTGACCACCACCATCATCCGCACCGCCAGCGCGTCCAGCAGCAGGCCGAAGTCGACCGTGAGCGTGCCGGCGGTGGCCCACGCAAACGACGGCCCGTGCGCGGGGGCGGCGGCGCCCAGCAGCGCCAGCGCCAGCAGCAGCGTGGCGCCCGCCGAGGCGGTGGCGAGCAGGCCGGCGATCCGGCCGCGGCGTGGGAGCACCAGTTGGATCGTCGCCGCGGCGAGCAGCGGCAGGGCAAGCAGGAGCCAGGCGAGGGCGGGCATGGGGGTGGCGGCGGTTCAGCCGTGGAGGGACGTGAGGTCGTCGGTGCGGATCGACTGGCGGGAGCGATGGAGGGCGACGAGGATGGCGAGGCCGACGGCGACTTCGGCGGCGGCGACGGTGATGACGAACAGCGCGAGCACCTGGGGTGAGAAGTCGGGGAGGCCCGCGGCGACGTGGTGGCGGGAGAACGCGACCAGCGTGAGGTTGGCGGCGCTGAGCATCAGTTCGAGGCACATGAACACCACGATGATGTTGCGGCGGATGAGCACCCCGGCGAGCCCGATTGCGAACAGCAGGCCGGAGAGGAGGAGATAGTGGTTGAGGGTGGCCATGGGGTGGGAAACGGGGTGGGAGGCAGATCAGGCGGACACGGTCGGGTCGGGCGGGGTGGGGGCGGGCGCGGGGCCGGCGCGATCCGGTGGCGGGGACTGGTCTGGCTGGCCGGGGGCGGCCGGTTCCGCGGCGTCCGGCCTGCGGGTGAGCACGACGGTGCCGATGGTGGCCACCAGCAGCAGCGTGCCGGCGATCTGCAGTTCGAGCGTGCGGTGGGTGAACAGCTCGCGCGCGACGAGGCGGATGTCGGGAAGCGCCGGGCGGCGCCCGGAGGCGGGCGGCGGCGCGAGCGCGGCGCGCACCCGGTCGCCCTCCGGGAATGCGCCGGCGGCGTGCCGCAGGTCGAGCGGCGGGAACGGCCGGCTGCCCAGGTGGCCGAGCACCCCGGCGAGCTGGACGAGCAGCACCACCGCCAGCGCGACGCCGGCGAGCGCCGGGGCCAGCCGCGGCGGGCGCAGCGCCTCGCGCTGCGGGTCGAGGAGCATGATGATGAACAGGAACAGCACCATGATCGCGCCGGCGTAGACGAGGATCTGGACGATCCCGAGCAGGAACGCGTCGAGGCCGATGAACATCCCCGCCATGCCGGCGAACGCGAGCACCAGCGACAACGCCCCCGCCACCGGGTTGCGGAACGCCACCAGCATCACCGCCCCGGCGATCGAGACGGCGGCGAGGAGGAGGAAGAGGAAGACGGGCATGGGGGTGAGCGGTCAGCGGTCAGCGGTCAGCTACTTCAGTTCGTTCCATTTGTTGACCAGGCCGGTGCGGACGCCGCCGATCTGATAGAGGCGGGCCTTGTCGTGGACCAGGGCGGCGCGGTCGAGGCCGGTGAAGGCGTAGTCCTTGCGGAGGAAGATCGCCTGTTCGGGGCAGACCTCCTCGCACATCCCGCAGTAGATGCAGCGGAGCATGTCGATCTCGAACTCCCGCGGGCGCTTCTCGACCTTGGCCCAGCGGTCGCCGGCCGGGATCTCCTCGGGGACGATGCGAATCGCGCGCGGCGGGCAGATGAACTCGCACAGCTGGCACGCGACGCAGCGTTCGCGGCCCTCCTCGTCGGTGACCAGCGCGGGCGCGCCGCGGTAGTGTTCGGGCAGGCGCGCGTCCCACTTGTGTTCCGGGTACTGCATCGTCACGCCGATGCCGGACGACCCGAGCATCCGTGCGCCGCGGGCCCGGCCGGCGAGCGCCCGCAGCGCGTGGCGCAGCGTCAGCCACAGCCCCCCGACGACCGCCGGCAGATAGAACCGTTCGGCGAGGGTGAGCCGCGGGCGCTGGAGCTTGACGACGGGCATCGGGAGCGGCGGGGGCGGTGGGGCTGGGAGTGGCGGGTGGGGATGGCGCGGGGTGGCGGGTCAGGCGTTCCCCGCGGGACTGGGGCGGGGCGGCGGGGTGCGCGCGGCCCACGCCAGCGTGGCGGCCAGGACGGCCAGCAGGACGCCGCCGGCGACGGTGGTGGCGGCGCCGCGGTGCGGTGCGGCGACGACCAGCGCGCCGAGGAACACGTTGACCAGTGCGGCCTCGAAGAAGACCACCCAGCCGAGCCGCATCAGCTGGTCGTAGCGGAAGCGGGGCAGGGTCCAGCGGACGTGGATGAAGAACAGGATGAAGGCGACCAGCTTGGCGAGGAACACCAGCAGGTGGACGAGGCCGGCCCACGGCCGCCAGCCGCCGCCGGGCTGTTGAAGCAGGTGGTCGAGGCCGGGCAGCGACCAGCCGCCGAGGAACAGGGTGACGACGAGTGCCGAGCCGATGACCATGGCGGTGTATTCGCCCATGAAGAACATGGCGAACTTCATCGACGAGTACTCGGTGTGGTAGCCGCCGACCAACTCGGTCTCGCACTCCGGCAGGTCGAACGGCAGGCGGTTGGTCTCGGCGAACACCGCGGTGGTGAAGATCACGAAGGAAACCGCGGCCGGGACCCAGAAGGCGGCCTCGGCGGCGGTCGGCAGGGCGAACCGGCCGTCCTCCACGCAGGGCAGGAGCAGCCAGCCGTGGCGGGCCTGGAACTCGACGATCCGCACGAGGTTGAACTCGCCGTAGTAGAGCAGCACCGGCACGATCGCCAGGCCCATCGCGATCTCGTACGAGATCAGCTGGGCGCTCGCGCGGACGCCGCCGAGCAGCGAGTACTTCGAATTGGACGACCAGCCGGCGAGCGCGATGCCGTAGACCGACAGCGAGGCGATCGCGAACACGAACAGCGGGCCGACGTCGAGGTCGGCGATCACCAGCGGGATCGTGCGGCCGGCCAGCTCGATGGTGGAACCGAACGGGATCACCGCCACGCACAGCAGCGCCGGGGTGATCAGCAGCGCGGGCGCCAGCCAGAACAACGCCTTGCGGACGTGCGAGGGGGTGAAGTCCTCCTTGAGCAGCAGCTTGGCCCCGTCGGCGAGCGGCTGGACGAGGCCGAACAGGTGGAAGTCCCGCGCCGCGCCGAACAGCGTCAGCGGCAGCCCGACCCGGTTCGGCCCCACGCGGTCCTGGATCACGCCGGCGAAGCGCCGTTCCAGATAGACGCAGACCGGCACCAGTGGCAGCACCACCAGGAAGGTGAAGAACACGCACTTGGCGAGGATGACCAGCAGGTCGGGCATGGACGAGGGACGAGGGGCGAGTGACGAGTGGCGAGTGGCGAGGGGCGAGTGACGAGTGGCGAGTGACGAGTGGCGAGTGACGAGTGGCGAGTGGCGAGTGGCGAGTGACGAGTGACGAGTGATGAGTGATGAGTGACGAGTGACGAGTGACGAGTGACGAGTGACGAGTGACGAGTGACGAGTGACGAGTGACGAGTGACGAGTGACGAGTGACGAGTGACGGACTAACAGTTAGGAAGGGCGAGGGTTCACCCGGCGATTTCCCCCGCGGCCTTGCGGGCGCGTTCCTTGGCGAGCAGGGGGATGGTGGTGGTGGTGGTGGTGACTTGGGTTCCGAGGTCGCCGATCCGGGCCAGGCTGAGGTTGGCGAAGGCGGGGACGGTGGCGGCGAGCTGGCGGAAGACGTCGTCGAGGTGGTGGGGCGGGGGGGGGGGGCTGGTGCGAGGGGCGGGCGGGCCTGGCGCACCGCCTCGGCGAGGTCGCGCAGCACCTCCCAGTCGTCGCGGGCGTCGGCGGGTGGATCGATGGCGCGGTTGAGGCGCTGGAGGCGGCCGGTGACGTTGACCATCGAGCCGTGTTTTTCGGCGAACCCGGCGGTGGGCAGGACGACGTCGGCGGCGCCCGGGGTTGGTCCCGCGAGCAGGGCGGTGACGGCGAGGAAGTCGAGCCGGGCGAGGTCGGCGGCGGTGAAGCCGGCCTCGGCGGTCAGTTCCTCGCCGAGGCAGACGAGGGCGTTGAGCGTGCCGGCGCGGACGTCGGCGCGGATGGCGGCGAGGCCGGCGGAGGGGTCGGCGGTTTGCCACACGAGGGCGGCGCCGGTGGTGTTCGGGTTGCGGTCGGCGGCGACGAGCAGGCCGTCGGGCTCGCCGCGGCGCGGGACGAGCGCCAGCCGCGTGGTGCCGAGCACGGCGGCGAGGAGGCGGGCGAGGAACAGTTCCTCGTTGGTCATCCGGCCGGAGGCGATCACGGCGGTGCGTTCGCCGGGGAAGCGGGCGAGGCCGGTGGCGGCGGCGTTGATGGCGGCGGGCCATGGCACCGGGGCGGCGGGGGTTCCGGGGCCGCCCCGGGCGAGCGGCTGGGTGAGGCGCCGCGGGTCTTCGAGGTGGTGGAATGCCAGCCGGTGGGAGTCGGGCATCCACCACGAGTTCACCGCGTCATTGGGGCGCGGGGTGATCCGATAGACCCGGTTGCCGCGGCTCCAGATCGTGATGTTGCAGCCGGTGCCGCAGTTGACGTCGATCGACGGGGTTTCCTTGAGGAACCAGACCCGCATCTGGAAGCGGAAGTCGGTGGCGGTCAGCGCGCCGACCGGGCACAGGTCGACGGTGTTGAGCGAGTAGTTCGAGTCGAGCAGGCGGCCCGGGTGGACGGTCAGGATGGTATGGCTGCCGCGGCCGGCGAACCCGAGCACCGGGTCGCCGGCGACCTCGGCCATGAACCGGACGCAGCGGCCGCACAGGATGCAGCGTTCGTCGTCGAGGCGCACCCGCGGGCCGATGTCGACGTTCTTGGGTTTCTTGACCTTGAGGTCGAGGAAGCGGGAGGTGCCGCGGCCGTAGGAGACCGCCAGTTCCTGCAGGCGGCACTCGCCGGCCTGGTCGCAGATCGGGCAGTCGAGCGGGTGGTTGATGAGCAGGAACTCCATCACCGCCTGCTGGCATTCCTCGACCACCGGGCCCTTGGTGCGGATGCCCATGTTCTCGGCCACCGGGTTGGCGCAGGCGATGACCGGCCGCGCGGCCCACTCGATCGGCTGGTAGCCGTCGGCGTCGCGCGGCGGCTCGTGGCCCGGGGCCGCGCGCGCCGGCATGCCGCTCTGGACGAGGCACATGCGGCAGCTGCCGGGCGAGGAGAGCTTCGGGTGGTAGCAGTAATGGGGGACGATGGTGCCGGCGGCGCGGCACGCCTCGATCATGCGCGTGCCCTTGGGCACCTCGATCCACGTCCCGTCGACCTGCACGTTGACCATCCCCCTGGCGGCGGCGCGGTCCTTGGGCAGCAGGTGCTCTGAGGTGGCCGGATTCGAGTCGCTCATGCTCGGGAAAACGCGGTGGTCGTTGGCCCGCGGCGGACCGCCGGATCCGCGCGGACTATGCTCGGGGGCGCTGACAGCGACAAGCTGGTTTGTGGGGAGAATGCGGCCGGCCGGTCGCATGGCGGGCTTGCGTGGCGGGCGCGCACGGGCCATGGGTGGGGGGGCGGGCCGGCTGGTTCGCCCGATGCGATGATCAACCTGACCCGACTCTGGACCGGCGCGGCGCAGCCGGCTGATGCGCTGCGCTACGGGCAGGGGGCGTGCGCCCCCGAGGCGGCGCGGGCGCGGCGGCCGATCGTGGTGTGGAACATCACGCGCACCTGCAACCTGCGCTGCATCCACTGCTACTCGGACTCGGCGGGGGTGAACTACCCGGGGGAACTCGGGTGGGACCAGATGCGGGCGGTGGTGGACGACCTGGCCGCCTATCAGGTTCCCTCGCTGCTGCTTTCCGGCGGCGAGCCGCTGGTGCACCCGCGCTTCTTCGACCTGGTCGAGCTGGCCTCGGGGCAGGGGCTGAAGCTGACGATCTCCACCAACGGCACGCTGATCGACGCCGGGCGCGCGGCGCGCCTGAAGGCGGCCGGGGTGGCCTACGTCGGGATCTCGCTCGACGGGATCGGGCCGGTGCACGACCACTTCCGCGGCCGGGACGGCGCCTTCGACGCTGCGGTGCGCGGGTTCCGCGCCTGCCACGAGGCCGGCCAGAAGACCGGCCTGCGGCTGACCCTTACCCGCCACAACGTCGAGAACATCGAGGCGATCCTCGACTTCATCGAGGCGGAGGGGATCCGGCGGGTGTGCTTCTATCATTTGGTGCCGGCCGGCCGCGGCAGCGAGCTGCAGGTGCTGGCGCCGGCGATGGCGCGGCACGCGCTCGACACCCTGATTGCGCGGGTCGAGCGCTGGCACGCGGCGGGGATCGGCCGCGAGGTGCTGACCGTCACCCAGCCGGCCGACGGCGCCTACCTGCTGCTGCGGATGGAGCGCGAGGGGCACCCGAACCTCGCGCGGGCCAGGGAACTGCTCGCGTGGAACGGCGGCGGGGCCAACAGCTCGGGCCGCGGGATCGGCAACATCGACACCCAGGGCCACGTGCACCCCGACCAGTTCTGGCAGGACGTGACCCTCGGCAACGTCAGGCAGACGCCGTTTTCGGCGATCTGGGAGGGGCGGCACGAGGCGTCGGCCGCCACGCTGGCGGAGATCCGCTCGGTCGGGGCGCTGGGGCTGGCCGGGCGCAAGGCGCGGATGCAGGGCCCGTGCGGCGGCTGCCGGTGGTTCGACGTCTGCGGCGGCGGGTTCCGGACCCGCGCGGCGTTCGCCAACGGCCACCTGTGGGGCAGCGACCCGGGGTGCTACCTGACGGCGGCCGAGCGCCGCGGTCAGGCGCGGCCGGTGTAGCTGCCGTCCTCGGTCTTGACCGTGATCTTGTCGCCGGGGTTGATGAACAGGGGAACCTGCACGGTCAGGCCGGTGGCGGTGATGGCGGTCTTGTAGACGTTGTTGGCGGAGTCGCCTTTGACCCCCTGTGGGGCCTCGGCGATCGTCATCGTCATCGCCGCGGGCAGCTCGACGGAGGCGACGCTGCCCTCGATCGAGAGCAGCACGTAGGTCTGGCCCTCGACGAGGTAGTACTTCACCGGTTCGACGAGCTCCGGGGCGACGGTGACGTCCTCGAAGGTCTCGAGGTGGAGGAAATGGTAGCCGGCGGGGTCCTTGTAGGAGTACTCGTAGTCGTCGCGGTTGAGCGCGACCTGATCGATGCGGTCGTTGGGGGTGAAGCGCAGGTTGTAGACCTTGCCGCTGCCCAGCGAACGGATGCTCATCTGGACGAACGCCGAGAGGTTCGGCGGGGTCTTGTGCTGCATCTCGAGCACGATGCACACGTCGTTGTTGTGTTTGACGGCGTTGCCTTTGCGCAGGTTGATGACGGGAGTGGCCATGGGCGGGCGGAAGGGATAAATGGGCCGCGGGCCGCGTGCAAGGGCGGAGTGCGGGGGGACGCGGGATGGGGCCCGCCGGCGCCACAGGGCCCGCGGGCGGGGTTGACACCCGGTCCGGGGCCGCGTTTGCTCGCGGCACCTCATGGCCACTCCGATCCTCGTCACCGGCGGCGCCGGCTACATCGGCTCCCACACCGTGCGGCTGCTGGCCGCCCAGGGGCGCAAGGTGGTGGTGCTCGACAACCTGGTGTTCGGCCACCGCGACGCGATCGTCGACGAGGGGGTCGAGCTGGTCGTCGGCGACGTCGGCGACCGCGAGCTGGTGGACGGGTTGTTCGCCCGCCACCGGTTCGGCGCGGTGGTGCATTTCGCCGCCTACGCCTACGTCGGCGAGTCGGTCACCGATCCGCTCAAGTACTACGCCAACAACACCGCGGCGCCGGTCAGCCTGCTGCGCGTGATGCGGGACCACGGCTGCAAGGTGTTCGTGTTTTCCTCGACCTGCGCGACCTACGGGGTGCCCGAGGCGGTTCCGATCGTCGAGACCAACCCGCAGCGTCCGATCAACCCCTACGGCCGCAGCAAGCTGATGGTCGAGTGGATCCTGGCCGACTGCGACCGCGCCTGGGGGCTCAAGTCGGGCTGCCTGCGCTACTTCAACGCCAGCGGCTGCGCGGAAGACGGCCGGATCGGCGAGGACCACGACCCGGAAACCCACCTGATCCCGCGGGTGCTGATGGCGCTCGCCGGCGAGATCGAGGGGATCGAGGTCTTCGGGACCGACTACGACACGCCCGACGGCACCTGCGTGCGGGACTACATCCACGTCGACGACCTTGCCGACGCCCACGCCCGCGCGCTCGACCACCTCGCCGCCGGGGGCGACTCGTTCCAGTGCAACCTCGGCACCGGGGTGGGCGTCTCGGTCAAGGAGATCATCGCCGCCGCCGAGGAGGTCACCGGGCGCAAGGTGCCGGTCAGCTACGGCCCCCGGCGCGCCGGCGACCCCGACCGGCTGGTCGCCGACCCCACCCGGGCCCGCGAAATCCTCGGCTGGACGGCCCGCCACCGGGACGTCCGCGACATGGTCCGCTCGGCCTGGGCATGGGTCGGCGGACCCTCCGGAGGGCGCTACGAAAAATGATGGCTGTCATTGCGTTGTATTGACATTCTTCTTGCATCCGCCCCGAGGCGCTGAATAGTTGACCGCAAGCCATGATGATTTGCCACGCAACCCGAACCCGTGACCGCGGCGGTCCCCGGCCGGCCGGTTTCAGCCTGGTCGAACTGCTCGCGGTGATCCTGGTGATCTCGATGCTGATGACCGTCGGCGTGATGGGCATCCGCAACCTCGCCGGCGGCAAGAGTACCGCCGCCGCGGTGGCCAACGCCGAGGGCATCTTCGACGAGGCGCGGCTGATCGCGGTCGGCAAGGGAACCACCGCCCGGGTGCTGGTGTTCACCGACGAAGACGCGAAGGACGCGGCCGAGTACCGGCGCCGGATCCTGATCGCCCACCGGCCGCTGAATGCCGACGGCACCGTCGACGGCAGCAAGTGGACGCTGGCCAACCGCGGCTACACCCTGCCCGACGGGGTCTACTTCAGCACCGAGTACAGCAAGAAGGACCACGCGGGCGGGGGCGGCGAACTCGACGAGGAGACCTTCACCTTCACCAGCAAGGCCTACACCGGCACCTACACCTACTACGAGTTCAACTCCGAGGGCGTGTGCACCACCCCCGGCGCCAGCTTCATCGTCGGCGCCGGCGTCCGGCCGCAGGAGGGCGAGCCGCGGGTGACCGGCAGCGCCGCGCGCGACTTCAGCGGCTTCGTCGTCTGGCGCAACGGCCGCACCTCGCTGTTCCGCAGTCCGGACCAGATGGAACTGCCGTCAAACATCACCACCTTCTGACCATGGCAGCCATGCAACGCAACCGTGCCGCGGCGTTCACCCTGATGGAGACGGTGATCGCCATCGGCGTGCTCGCCGTGCTGATCACCGCGTTCCTCGCGGTGTTCGGCCCGGCCACCCAGGGGATCCGCCGCTCGATCAACGTCCAGGACGCCGACCGGCTGGTGGCCACCCTCGAGAAGGAGCTCTCGATCCTGCGCCCGGGCCAGGCCGGCGGGGGCGCCGCCACCGGCGGCACCGCCTTCAACAAGGCCTTCGACTGGATCCGCAACTCCAACAACGACAGCTCGCTGATCATGCTCTATCAGTATCGCGGCGACCCCGACGACCTGCGCTCGGACGGCACGATGGCGCCGGTCCCGGGCATCGACGGGGTGGCCGGCAAGGACTACGTGGTGCAGTCGATGGCGCGCCTGCGGGACGACGCGCTGTTCCTCGAGGACCTCGAGGGGCTCGAGGGCCGGGTGTTCGCGGTCACGGCCCGCCAGCTCGTCTACAAGAACAACGGGCTGGCGCCGGTTGACCAGCCGGGCCAGATCCAGGGGATGACGAACGGCGCGGCGGTGGCGAGCGCCGACGACTACCCGGACGCGGTGATCGCGTTTGCGGCCGAGTTCTACGCACTGTTGAGCAACGACGAGAACTACCTCAAGCCGGGCGGCGGCCTGGCGGTGGCCAAGCTCAAGCGGCCGGTATTCACCCGCAACCTGGGGGTCAGACGATGAGCACTCCGATGCGCCTCACTGTTGGCAAGCGCAGCCCGCGCGGCGGGAAGCGCCGCGGCTTCACGATGATCGAGCTGATGGTCGCGATGGCGATCACCGCGCTGATCGTCACCGTGCTGGTGTCGATCACGGGGATCGCGCTCGACTCGTGGCGGCGCAGCCGGGCGCAGGTGCGCGCCGCGCGCCAGGCGAAGGCGGCGCTCGAGACGCTGGCGCGCGACCTGGAGTCGCTGCTGGTGCGCAGCGGCAACCCGTACCAGTGGCTGGTGGCGCGGGTCGAGCCGGAGCTGGCCGGCGGCGGCGGGGGGCTCGGCGGCCCGAGCAACAACCCGATGCCGAACGCGGCGCAGCTGGTGTTCTTCAACTCGGCCACCGACCGCTACGGCGGGGACATCGGCGGGACCAACGACCTCGGGGGCGACGTCTCGCTGGTCAGTTACCGGCTGGTCTACCGCGACCCGATCCTCGACCAGGACGGCGGGTCGGACTCCTATCCGGTGTTTGCGCTCTACCGCAACCTGATCGACCCCAAGCCGGTGTTCGACGACCTGTTGGGCAAGGAGGACCTGCTGGAGGCGTACAAGAAGTACCAGGGTGAGGACTACGAGCCGGAGAACTTCGTGGTGGAGAACATCTTCGGACTGACGGTGACCTTCGTGATCGAGTATGAGGATCCCGATGAGCCGGGCACGACCCAGACGAAGCGGGTCTCGATCATGAAGGAGGGCGGCGGCAGCGGCCTGGTGCGCGAGTTCGTGATCGCCGGCGACGGCCTGGAGATCGACGGCGGCACCGGCGGCGACGAGGCGCTGGCCGGCGGGCGCGTGGTGAACGTCGACCTGGCGATCACCGTGCTGTCGGACTTCGGCCTGTTGCAGGCGGCCAAGACCAACCTGCCGACCGACCGCATCATCCGCGAGCACGGGTTCCACTACGCCAAGTCGGTGATCGTGCCGCAGCCGTAGCGCGGGTGGCCCGCCCGGAGGCGGGAACCGGGTGGCTCGACGTGGGAATGGCGGGCTGCGTGCCCGGGGCGCGGCAGTTTGCCGGAAATCGCAGTTCACTCCGGCGCGGCTTGCGGCTATCGTGCGGCCCGCGGCCGGCCCACGGGCCGGCGCCGACCACGTTTTCCCCGCATCCAGCCATGAATGAATCGGACATCGGCCTGATCGGCCTGGCCGTGATGGGCCAGAACCTGGCGCTCAACATCGCCGACCACGGGTTCCGCATCTCGGTCTACAACCGCACCACGAGCAAGACCACCGGCTTCGTCGCCGCGCACCCGGACACCCCGGGCGGGATCGTCGGCTGCGCGACGCTCGGCGAGTTCGTGCAGTCGCTCGGCCGGCCGCGCAAGGTGGTCATCCTGGTCAAGGCCGGCGGCGCCACCGACGCGGTGATCGACGAGCTGGTCCCGCTGTTGGACAAGGGGGACATCATCGTCGACGGCGGCAACGCGCGGTGGACGGACACGATCCGGCGCGAGCGCGAGCTGACTGCCAAGGGGCTGCGGTTCATTGGCAGCGGCGTGAGCGGCGGCGAGGAGGGGGCGCGCTTCGGCCCGGCGCTGATGCCCGGCGGCTCGCCCGAGGCGTGGGAGCACCTCGCCCCGGTGTGGAACGCGGTGGCCGCCAAGGTCGACGCCGCCACCGGCGCCGAGCTCAAGGGGGCCGCCCCCGGCAAGCCGGTCACCGGCGGGGTCCCGTGCTGCGCCTACATCGGCCCGGACGGCGCGGGCCACTACGTCAAGATGGTGCACAACGGCATCGAGTATGGCGACATGCAGATGATCTGCGAGGCCTACGACCTGATGCGCGGGGTGTTGGGGATGGGCGCGCCCGAGATGGCCGGCGTCTTCCGCCGCTGGAACCAGGGGCGCCTCAACAGCTTCCTGATCGAGATCACCGGCGAGATCCTGGCCCAACAGGACCCCGAGACCGGCGCCCCGTTCGTCGACGTCGTCCTCGACACCGCCGGCCAGAAGGGGACCGGCAAGTGGACGAGCATCGCGGCGCTCGACATGGGGGTGCCGGCGCCGACCATCGCCGAGGCGGTGTTCGCGCGCTTCCTCAGCGCGGTGAAGGACGAGCGCGTCGCCGCCGCCGGGATCCTCGCGCAGCGGCCGGCGGCCGCCTTCGACGGCGACCGCGGGGCGTTCGTCGACGCGATCGAGGACGCGCTCTACTGCTCGAAGATCTGCTCCTACGCGCAGGGGTTCCAACAGATGCGCTACGCCCAGGAGACCTACGACTGGCAGCTCGACTTCGGGGGGATCGCGGGCATCTGGCGCGGCGGCTGCATCATCCGCGCCGGCTTCCTGCATAAGATCACCGAGGCGTTCGGGCGCGACCCCGGGCTGGCCAACCTGCTGCTCGACCCGTATTTCCGCGCCACCGTGGAGAAGGCCGACGCCAACTGGCGCGAGGTCGTGGCCGCCGCGGTGCGCCGCGGCGTGCCGGTCCCCGCGTTCGCCAGCGCGCTCGCCTACTTCGACGGCTACCGCTCCGCCAGCCTGCCCCAGAACCTGCTCCAGGCCCAGCGCGACTTCTTCGGCGCCCACACCTACGAGCGCACCGACAAGCCGCGGGGCGCGTTCTATCACCTCGACTGGCCGCAGCCCGGCCGGCCGCAGGTGCGGGGGTGAGGGAGAGGGGGGCAGCGGTCGGCGGGAGGCGGGCAGTGGGCAGCGGTCAGCAGTCAGCAGTCAGCAGTCAGCAGTCATTGGTCATTGGTCATTGGGATGAGAGGGGGCGGCAATCGGCAATCCGAAGATGAGCGAGACATTCCATGTGGTTCCGGTCGGGCGGCACGACCGGCTGGTTGAGGCGGCCTATCGGGCGCGCGGGTTTGACGCCGGGGAGGCGCGGGCGGCGGCGTGGTTCGCGGCCCACGCGTCGCGGCACGGGATCCGCACCCACAACGCGCTCAAGGCGCTGCACCTCGACGCGCACTTCGGCTCCGGGGCGGGCGGCTGCGTGCCGGGGGCGGTGGTCGAGAAGCTGCCGGGACGGTTTGCGGCGGCGGAGGTGTGGAATGCGAACCTCAAGCTCGGGCAGGCGGTGGCGCTCGACGCGATCGAGGCGTGCATCGGGCTGGCGGACCGGCATGGCGTGGGGATCGTCTCGGTCGACCGCGCGTTCCACTACCTGTGGGGCGGCGGCTACGTGATGCTGGCGGCGGAGCGCGGCTACATCGCCTACACCAACTGCACCGCAGCGCTGGCGGAGGTGGTGCCGTTCGGCGGCCGCACGCCGACGCTGGGCACCAACCCGCACTCGTGGGGGTTCCCGACGACCGCGGCGGTCGGGTTCCCGGTGGTCGTCGACTGGGCGACCTCGACGGTGGCGATGGGCCGGGTCCAACAGTTCGCGCGCGAGGGGCTGCCGCTGCCGCCGGAGGCGGCGGTCGACGCCGAGGGGCGGCCGACGACCGACGCGCGCCGGGTGGCGGCGCTGCTGCCGTTCGGCGCGCACAAGGGGTATGGCCTCGGGTTGATCAACGAGCTGGTGGCGGCGCTGATCGGCGGGTCGCTGCCGACGCTGCGCTGCCGGGAGAAGGTCGCTGGGGAGAAGCAGACGCCCTGTTTCCACTTCCAGGTGATCCACCCGGAGGCGCTGTCGGCGGGCGCCTTCGCCCGCGGGCGCTCGCAGGCGGAGAACGTCAAGGCGGTGCTCGACGACATCCTCGGCCCGGGCAACGAAGGCTGCCTGCTGCCCGGCCAGCTCGAGGCGCGCGCCGCGGCGCGCTCCGACGCCGCCGGCGGCCTGCTGTTCACGCCGGCGGAGATCGCGGCGTTCAACGGGATCGCCGCCGGCTGCGGCGAGCCGCCGTGGAGCGAAGGCGAGTTCCCGGTCCACCAGGCGTGACCGGCGATCCCGGAAAACAGGCCCGATGAGCCCGATCAGCCCCATGACTCCCCCGGAGCGGGCCGTCCGGCGGCGCCAACAAGGACTAACCCTGGATTCGGAGATGAAAACCACGGATTGCACGGATGTTGAATGAGTTGCGATGAATGGCGGATTCATCCGGCAGGTGAACAGGCGAGGGGAACCAAGCCGCTGCGAAATCCGCATAATCCGCGAACCGGAGCGAAGCGGAGATGGACCGCCTGACTGTTTCTTCTCCTCCTGCGGTCAAATCCGTGGTCCGGCATTTTTCTTTTTGTACTAACAGATACCAACAGGAACTAATATCCCATGAGCCTCCAGATCAAGCCGGCCGGCGCCTGCGAGTTCGACTGCGTCTCGTTCGGCGAAATCATGCTTCGTCTCGACCCCGGCGAGGGCCGGATCCGCACCGCGCGCGGGTTCCGCGTGTGGGAGGGGGGCGGCGAGTACAACGTCGCCCGCGGGCTGAGCAAGTGCTTCGGGCTGCGCACCGCGGTGGCCACCGCGTTTCCGGACAACGAGGTCGGGCACCTGGTGGAGGACTTCATCATGCAGGGCGGGGTTGCGACCGGGCTGGTGAAGTGGGTGCCGTATGACGGCATCGGCCGGGCGGCGCGGGTGGGGCTGAACTTCACCGAGCGCGGGTTCGGGGTGCGCGGGGCGGTGGGGGTGCCGGACCGCGGCCACAGCGCGGCCGCGCAGATCCAGCCGGGGGACTTCGACTGGGAGGACCTGTTCGGCCGGCGCGGGGTGCGCTGGTTCCACACCGGCGGGATCTTCGCCGCGCTGTCGGAATCGACCGCGGCGGCGGTGATCGAGGCGGTCACGATCGCGCACCGGCACGGCACGGTCGTCTCCTACGACCTGAACTACCGGCCGTCGTTGTGGAAGTCGATCGGCGGTCAGGCGAAGGCGCGCGAGGTCAACCGGGCGATTGCGCCGCACATCGCGGTGATGATCGGCAACGAGGAGGACTTCACCGCGTGCCTCGGGTTGGAGGTCGAGGGGGTGGACGCGAACCTGACCCGGATCGAGCTCGAGGGATTCCGCAAGATGATCGCCAAGGCGGTCGAGACCTGGCCGAACTTCAGGGTCGTGGCCACCACCCTGCGCGGGGTCAGGACGGCGACCGTCAACGACTGGTCGGCGGTGTGCTGGCACGACGGGCAGTTCCACGCCTCGCGCGCCTACCCCGGGCTCGAGATCCTCGACCGGGTGGGCGGCGGCGACAGCTTCGCCTCGGGCCTCGCGTTCGGGTTCATGGAGACCAACGACGCCGCCATGGCGGTCAACTACGGCGCCGCCCACGGCGCGCTGGCGATGACCACCCCGGGCGACACGTCGATGGCCACCCGCGCCGAGGTCGAGAAGCTGATGGGCGGCGGCAGCGCGCGCGTGGTGCGCTGAGCGGCGTTCAGTTAGCCGCGTTCGTCAGGAACGCGGGCGGGGCGGGCGCGTTTCACGACGCTCCGTCCGATGGCACGAGCGGGCCGCACCCCGCCGGAAGTGTTCCGTCTTCGCCCTTCGGGCTACGACGGACAAGGACCGCTTCCGCTACGGAAGAGGGCGTGCGCGCAGTGCGGCGGCGGGGAGTGCCCACGCGTTCGCCGGCGGGTTGGTCCACCAGTGGCGTGGCAGTTCCCAGCCGGCGAGGGTGGCGGCGGCGGCCTGCCTGAGGTTGGCGACGCTGGCGCCGGCCTTCAGTTCGACCATGCCGATGATCTCCTCGACGCGGTCGGGGTCGGGGCTCGGGGTGCCGAACACGCGGACCCGGCGGGTGAGGCCGGTGGCCGCCAGCGCCGCCTCGACCTTGGCCGGGCTGATCTTGCGGCCGGCGACGTTGATCGCCGCGCCGGTCGTTCCGGTGAGCAGCACGCGGTCGTGCACGACCCGGCCGAGGTCGTGGGTGAGGAAGCGCCCGCCGCCGAGCAGGTCGGCGGGGCGCGGTTGGTCGTAGCCGAGGGCGACGGCGTCGCTTTCCACCAGCAGGCGGCCGTCGGGGTGGGTGGTGACGCGGACGCCGGGCAGCGGGGTGCCGGCGTCGTGGGGGTCGGAGCGTGGGGTGGCGGAGGTGTCGAGCGAGATGCCGCCGCATTCGCTGGCGCCGTAGAAGTTGTGGATCTTGATGCCGGTGGCGGCATGGACCTGGTGCTCGAGGGCGAGCGGGAGGGGGGCGCCGGCCGAGAGCGCGGTGGCGATCGGCGCGCGCTCGAGGACGCCGCTGCGCAGCCATGCGCGCCAGATCGAGGGCACCGCCGGCACGGTCAGGCGGCGGTGCGCGGCGAACGCGGCGGCGACGGCCTGCGGGAACGGGACCGGCAGCGCGTGGAGCGGCACGCCGTGGAGGAGCAGCGGCAGCACGAGGTTGGAAAACCCGTAGGAATGCGCGAGCGAGATCACGCCCAGGTTCGGCCGGTCGGGCGCGAGGTCCATCGCGGCGACCAGCCGGTCGGCCTCGGCGACCAGCTCGGCGGCGCCGAAGTGGACGCCGCGCGGGACCCCGGTGGCCCCGGGCGTCGGCTTGACCAGCACCACGCCCGGCGGCGGCGGCACGGCGAGGACCGGGGCGGGGGCGCCGCGCTCGACCGGGACCACCGGCTGGCGGTCGCGCCACGCCTGCAGGATCGCGAGCAGGAACGCGAGGTCGCCGGAGCGGGCGAACACCGGCCCGCGGGCCGGGGGCGCGGCCGCCGCCCGCGCCGCGAGCGCGGCGAACGTCAGGTGCTCGCCGGTGGCGCCGTCGATCACCGCGACGCGGTCGGCGTGGCGGCGGGCGGTCTCGAGCCAGCGCGGATAGAGCATGGGGCGAGGGGGACGGGGGTTGGGTAGCTGCCGCGGCTTGTGGTTGACGAGCCCGAAGTTGCGATTCTCGATGGGCCGTGGCCTGGCGCCCGGACGAGCACCGCGACCGGCAGCCCCGCCCGGTGGTCATCACCGGCGCGGGGATCGTGACCGCGCTCGGCTTCGGATGGGAGGAAAACGCCGCCGGGTTGCGCGCCGGCCGCTCCGCGTTCCGGCCGGTCAGCCTGTTCGACGTGTCGCGCCAGCGGACCCGCACCGCGGGCGAGGTCGACCTGCCGGACGGCCCGCCGCCCGGCGTCGCCCCACGGGCATGGGCGCGGATGGACCGCGGCAGCCGGCTCGCCTGGTTCGCCGCCCGCGAGGCGCTCGCCAGCGCCGGCCTCGATGCCCGCCAAACCCCGTGGGTCGTCGGCACCTCGGCCGGCGCCATGGCCATCGGCCAGGACTACTTCCGCCAGGCAACCCGGCAGCCCGCCAGCCGCCGCGGCCAGTGGCGCCGCGTCGAACTCTATCAGCCCGCACGCCAGCTCGCGACGCTCGGCGCCACGCTCGGCCTCGACCAGCCGCCGGCGGTGGTTTCAAACGCCTGCGCGTCCGGCGCCAGCGCGATCGCCCACGCGTTCCACCGCGTGCGCTCCGGCGGCGCCGAGCGGGTGCTCGCCGGCGGCTTCGATGCGCTCAGCCAGATGGTGTTCGCCGGCTTCGACTCGCTGCAGGCGCTGGCGCCGGGGGGGATCCCGCGGCCGTTCGACGCCGCGCGCGACGGGCTGGCGCTCGGCGAGGGCGCCGGCTTCGTGGTGGTGGAGGCGCTGGATGCGGCCCGCGCCCGCGGCGCCCGCCGGCTGGCGCACCTGCTCGGCGTCGGCTCCGCCACCGACATCCACCACCTCACCCAGCCGCACCCGCAGGGCGATGCGGCGCTGGCCACCATGTGCGCCGCCTGCCGGATGGCCGGGCGCGCCCCCGCACAGGTCGACTACCTCAACGCCCACGGCACCGGCACCCCGCTCAACGACGCCGCCGAGGCCGCCGCGATCCACCGCTGGGCCGGCGCGGCGACGCCGCGCGTGCGCGTCAGCTCGACCAAGTCGGCGGTCGGGCACCTGTTAGGAGGCGCCGGGGCGGTGGAGGCGGTGGTGTGCCTGGTGGCGCTCGAGGGGCAGTGGCTGCCGGCGAGCCTGAACGTGCGCGAGGTCGACGCGGGGTGCGGGTTCGAGCTGGTGCGGGAGGTGCGGCCGGCGGTGGTGGGCACGGTGTTGACGAACTCGTTCGGGTTCGGCGGTTCGAACGTGACGCTGGTGTTCGGGAAGGAGGGGGCGGCGTGAGCGGGATCGGGGTCACCGGGGTGGGGGCGGTGTCGCCGGCGGGATGGGGCGCCGGCTGCCTGTTCGAGGCGGTGGCCGCGGGGCGGGCGGCGGCGGTCGAGGTGCTGGAGCGGGAGCACGCCGGGGTGCGGGTGGCCACCCCGGTGCGGCGGGTGCCGGCGGCCGGCGGGGCGGAGGCGGTGCCGCGGCACCCGCGGCTGCGGCGGGCCAGTCCGCTGGCGCGGTTCCTTGCGGCGGCGGCGGTGGAGGCGCTCGGGGCGGAGCGCCGCGCCGCGGTGGCGGCCGGGGAACTGCGGCTGGGCGTGGTGTGCGTGCTGATGAACGGCTGCGTGAACTTCAGCAACCGGTTCTACGGCGAGGTGCTGGCCGACCCGGCGCTGGCCAGCCCGATCGTGTTTCCCGAGACGGTGTTCAACGCGCCCTCGAGCCACCTCTCGGCGCTGTTAGGGAGCACCGGGCCGAACGACACGCTGCTCGGCGACGGGGCGGCGTTCTTCCCCGGGCTCGAGCTGGCGGCCGGCTGGCTCGAGCGCGGCGAGGCCGACGCCTGCCTGGTGGTGGCGGGCGAGGAGATCGACTGGCTGAGCGCCGAGGCGCTGCGCTTGTATGCGCGCGCCGGCGTGGCCGCGGAGGGGGCGGGCGCGCTGCTGCTCGAGCCGGGCGCGGCCGCGGTCAACCTGTTGGAGATCGCCGGGCCGGTGGGGGTCGGCGGGCCGGGCGGGCGCGCCGGCGCGATGCGGCAGGTGCGCGCCGCCCTCGCCGCCGCCGCCGACGGCGCCACCCTGCTCGTCGACGGCCGCACCGGCGTCCCACGCTGGGACCGCCCGGAAACCGACGCCTGGGCCGGCTGGTCCGGCCCGCGCTGGTCGCCCCGCACGCTGCTCGGCGAGGCGATGGGCGCCGCCGCCGCGCTCCAGGCGGTGGCCGCCGCCGAGGCCGTGCGCCGCGGGCTCGCGCCGCGCACCGTCGTCACTGCCAGCGGTGGCAACCAGCAGGCCGCCGGTTGCCTGCTCGGGCAATCGGGGTGAGGCGACAAGTCTCCTCAGGCCGTCGGTGGGCCGGCGAGTTTTTCCACGGCGGCCAGCGGCAGGACATCGATCGAGTCGTCGAGGGCGTAGTCCTTCTCACCCGGGTAGATCACGATGAGTCGCTGCAGTTTCAGGTCGTCGATCGCCACCCGCATGGACCTGGTGGTGCGCGGGGCGTCGGCGTACTTGAACTCGAAGCCCCAGCGGCGGCCGCCGCGGACCAGCAGCAGGTCCAGTTCGGCGCCGCCGTGGGTGCCCCAGTGGAATGCCTCGCCCGGTTCGGCCCGCAGGACGCGCAGGACGTGTTCGAGCGCAAGGCCTTCCCATGATGCGCCGAGCTTGGGGTGGGCCTGCAGTTCAGGCAGCGAACGGATGTTCTGCAGCGCATGGAACAGGCCGCTGTCGCGCAGATAGATCCTGGGCGCCTTGCGGATGCGCTTGCCGAGGTTCTCCGTCCACGGCGGCAAGGCCCGGATCATGAAGGCACCGGTCAGGATGTCGAGGTAGCGCTGGGCGGTCTTGTAGCTGACCCCGAGCGAGCCGGCGATCTCCGACGCATTCCAGGCCTGCCCGTGGTAGTGGGCGACCATCAGCCAGAAGCGGCGCAACTGCTCGGCGGGGATGCTGATCCCGAGCTGCGGGATGTCGCGGGTCAGGAAGGTGCGGATGAACTGCTGCCGCCAGTGGAAGCTGGCCTCATCGCCGGCGCTCAGGTACGACTCCGGAAAGCCACCACGGAGCCACAGCGCCTCCAGTCGGTCGAAGCCGACCTCGGTGCCGTCGAAGCCGCTCAGGTCCACGAAGCCGATGCGGCCGGCCAGGGATTCCGACACGCCTTTGACCAGCTCCGGTGAGGCGCTGCCCAATACCAGGAAGCGGGCGGGTGTGGCCGGGCGATCCGCCAGCACGCGCAACAGCGGGAAAAGCTCGGGCCGGTGCTGAATCTCGTCAATGACGACCAGACCGGTGAGCCGCCCGAGAGTCTGGCGCGGCGCTTCCAGACGAGCCAGATCCAACGGGTCTTCGAGGTCGAAGTAGGACTGCGGGTCGACGGCAAAGGTCTTGGCAAGGGTGGTCTTGCCGCATTGGCGAGGACCCAGCAGGGCCGTAATCCGGAAACGAGTCAGTGACTCCTCAATCTGCCGGCGATAGCCAAGGCGACGAATCTGGTTCATGGTTGAAATCAAGAGTATGTGGTACTGAATTTCAAGAAAAAACCACGAACCCCTATGGGCATCTTGCCTGCGCTGGGACGGATCTGGGTGGCGGCCGGCTTGCCGGGGTCGCGGCGGTTTGAGATCCTTGTGCCGATGCAAGGGCGGACAGGCAGGCAGCAGCGGGCGCGGCGGGCCACGCTGGCGTCGTTGGGGGTGCGGGCGGCGTGCGCGGTGGTGGCGGGCGCGCTTGCCGGCTGCGCTGGCGTGCCTCCGGCGGGCGGGCCGGGCGAGTGGGTGGCGTGCGGGCGGCTGGCGGGGGCGAGGGTGGCGGCCGGTGAGTTGGCCGGGCCGCTGCGGATTGGGGACGGGTGCTTTCTCGACTCCGAGGGGCGGGCGGTGATGCTGCGGGGGATCAACGTTTCCGGCAGCTGCAAGCTGCCGGTGCGCGGCGGGGCGGGCGGCCAGCAGGGGCGCTTCGCGCCGGCGGGGGAGGTGTCGTTCACCGGGCGCCCGTTCCCGCTCGACGAGGCGCCGCGGCACTTCGCGCGGCTGGCGGGGTGGGGGTTCCACTTCGTCAGGCTGCTGGTGAGCTGGGAGGCGATCGAGGGCTGCGGGCCGGGGGTGCATGACGGGGAGTATCTAACCTACGTCGAGCGGCTGGCGGCGGCGGCGGGGCGGGCGGGCCTGCGGGTGCTGGTCGACTTCCACCAGGACGTGTGGTCGCGGTTTACCGGCGGCGACGGCGCGCCGCGCTGGACGCTCGAGGAGGCGGGCTTCGACGTCGGGGGGCTGAAGGCGAGCGGGGCGGCGCTGTTTGCCGACCAGTATGCGGGCAACCCGGCGGGCGGCGTGTGGACGGCCAACCACGAGCGGCTCGCGTGCGCGACGATGTTCACGCTGTTCTTCGCCGGCGACGACTTCGCGCCGCGGTGCCGGGCCGGCGACGGCACCCCGATCCAACAGTTCCTGCAGCGGCACTACCTCGACGCCGCGGCGGCGCTCGCCGCGCGGCTCCGCGGCCACCGCAACGTCATCGGCTTCGAGGTGATGAACGAGCCGGGCGCCGGGTTCATCGGGCGCGCGCGGCTCGACCGCTGCGGCGTGTTCGCGCTCGACGCCGCGCCCACGCCGCTGGAGGCGTTCGCCGCCGGCAGCGGGATGGCGCGCCGGGTCGCCAGCTTCCGGCTCGGGCCGCTGGGGCCGGCGCGCTATGGCCGGGTGACGCTCAACGCGGGCGGCGCCAGCGCGTGGCAGGCCGGCCGGCCGTGCATCTGGCGGCAGCACGGGGTGTGGGGCCTGGATGACCGGGGCGAGCCGGTGCTCACCGCGCCGGGCTATTTTGCATGCCGCGGCGGCCGGCCGGTGGACTTCGTGAACGACTACTACAGGCCGTTCGTCGAGCGGTTCGCCCGGCGGATCCGCGGGATCGACCGGCGCTTCGTGGTGGGCGTCGAGGAGCCGGTGATGGCCGAGGACCCGCAGCGCAGCGGGGTGCCCGACTGGCGCGGCGCGGCGCCGCCCGGGGTCGTCAACACGAGCCACTGGTACGACATCGCGGCCTTGGCCACCCGCCGCTGCCGCGGCTGGCTGGCGGTCGACCCCGACGCGCGCGCGGTGGTGCTCGGCAGCGGGCCCGTCGCGCGGCTGTTCGACCGGCAGCTGGCCGGGCTGCGGCGGGAGTCGGCGCAGCGCATCGGCCCGCGGCCGGTGCTGGTCGGCGAGTTCGGCGTGCCGTTCAACCGGCGCGCTGCGGGCGGGGGCGGCCCGTTCCGCCTCCAGCAGCGGGCGCTCGGGCGCCAGTGCCGCGCGCTCGAGCAAAATCTGTTAGGCAGCGCGCTGTGGCACTACGGGCCGGGCAGCCTCGGCCCCGGCGGCGACGGCTGGTGCGGCGAGGACTTCGCGATCTGGTGCGGGGACTCCGGGGGGCGGGCGCTCGGCGCGGTGGCCCGGCCATATCCGCTGGCGGTCCCGGGCAGGCTGTTGGAGGCGGAGTTCGACCCGGCGCGCGGCGAGTTCCGGTGCCGCTTCGAGCGCGACCCGGCGGTGCGGGCGCCGTGCCTCGTGTGCGTGCCCGCGCCCGCGTTCGGCGACGGGTTCGCGGCACGGGCGGACGACGGCTCGCTGGCGTTCGACCGCGGCCGGCGGCTGCTCGTCTATCAGCCGGGCCCGGCGGCCGGCGCGCGCACGCTGGTGGTCGCCGCGCGGGCGGGCCGCTGAGAGACTGCCTGAGAACGGATGTCAGCCGTGCCGCGAGGGGCTTCGGGGGGGGGTCAGCCGGGCTCCGGGGCCGCCGCCGCTCACGGCAGGCTGGTGTGGCCGAGCAGGAAGCGGTCGACCTCGCGGGCGGCGCGGCGGCCCTCGTCGATCGCCCACACGACGAGGCTCTGGCCGCGGCGGCAGTCGCCGGCGGCGAACACCTTGGCGATGCTGGTGCGGTGCCTGTCGTATTCGGCTTTGACGTTCGAGCGGGCGTCGCGCTCGACGCCCAGGGCGTCGAGCAGCGGCTGCTCGGGGCCGAGGAATCCCATCGCGAGCAGCGCCAGCTGGGCCGGGAGGACGGCCTCGGTGCCGGGCTGGTGGACGGGGACGAGGCGGCCGTGGTCGTCGTGCCGCCACTCGACGCCGATGGTGTGGACGGCGGCGAGGCGGCCGGCGGCGTCGCCCTCGAAGCGGGTGGCGGTGCGCAGAAACAGGCGCGGGTCGCGGCCGGCCACCGCGGCCGCCTCCTGCTGGCCGTAGTCGGTGCGCAGCACCTTCGGCCATTCCGGCCACGGGTTGTCGGCGGCGCGCGTGGCGGGCGGCTCGGGCAGGATCTCGACCTGCATCACGCCGCGGCAGCCGTGGCGCAGCGCGGTGCCGACGCAGTCGGTGCCGGTGTCGCCGCCGCCGATGACCACCACGTCCCTGCCCGCGGCCGGGATCGCGGGGGCGCCGCCATCCAACAGCGCACGGGTGCTGGCGGCCAGGAAGTCGATCGCGAAGTGGACGCCGGCGAGCTGGCGGCCCGGGGCGGGCAGGTCGCGGGGCAGGGTGGCGCCGGTGCACAGGACGGCGGCGTCGAAGTCGTCTAACAGGCTGGCGGCGGGCAGGTCGGTTCCGACCTCGCAGTTGCAGGTGAACGAGACGCCCTCGCGGGCGAGCAGGTCGAGGCGGCGCTGGAGCACGAGCCGCTTGTCGAGCTTCATGTTGGGGATGCCGTAGGCGAGCAGGCCGCCGGGGCGGTCGGCGCGCTCGAACACGGTGACGGTGTGGCCGGCGCGGTTGAGCTGGGCGGCGGCGGCGAGGCCGGCGGGGCCGGAGCCGACGACGGCGACCCGCCTGCCGGTGTGGGCGGCCGGGGGTTCGGGGACGATCCACCCCTCGTCCCAGCCGCGGTCGGCGATGGCGCGCTCGATCTCCTTGATCGTGACCGGCGGGTCGTGGATGCCGAGGGTGCACGAGCCCTCGCACGGCGCGGGGCAGACGCGGCCGGTGAACTCGGGGAAGTTGTTGGTCAGGTGGAGGCGCTCGAGCGCCTCGTGCCACAGGCCGCGGAACACGAGGTCGTTCCACTCCGGGATCAGGTTGTTGAGCGGGCAGCCGGAGGTCATGCCGCCGATCAGCTTGCCGGTGTGGCAGAACGGGATCCCGCAGTCCATGCAGCGCGCGCCCTGCCTGCGCAGCGCCTCCTCGGGCAGCCCGCGGTGGAACTCGAGCCAGTCGCCGATGCGCTCGAGCGGCGGCCGGTCGGCGGGGACCTCGCGGGGGTATTCGATGAAACCGGTCGGCTTGCCCATGGCGGCAGGGTGGTTGAAGCTGGATTCGGGAATGAAAACCGCGGATTGCACGGATTATGCGGATTGCACGGATGTTGAATGGGTTGCGATGGTTGGCGGGTTCAGCCGGCAGGTGAATCGGCGTGTGTCACCAAGCCGCCCTGCAATCCGCGCAATCCGCGCAATCCGTGGTCCGGCATGTTCGTTTTCAGGTTGGGGGTGGCGGGGTGGGTCCGGGCTAACCGCCGCCGACGCGGGCGAGGTCGCGGGCGTTGGCCTCGAACGCGGCGGCCAGCGCGGCCTCGCCGTCGAGGCCCGCGTCGGCGGCGCTGCGGATCGCGGCGAGCATGCGCCGGTAGTCGTGGGGCATGACCTTGACGAAGCTGGGGACGAGTTCCTCCCAGCGGGCGAGCACGCGGAGCGCGTTGCGGCTGCGGGTGGCCTCGGCGTGGCGCTGGACGAGCCGGCGGAGGGCGTCGATCTCGTGCCCGTCGGAGAGGGTTTCCAGGCCGACCATCCGGACGTTGGCGCGGGTGGCGAACGTGCCCCGCTCGTCGAGCACGTAGGCGGTGCCGCCGCTCATGCCGGCGGCGAAGTTGCGGCCGGTGGGCCCGAGCACGACCACGGTGCCGCCGGTCATGTATTCGCAGCCGTGGTCGCCGACCGCCTCGACGACCGCGACGGCGCCGGAGTTGCGCACCGCGAAGCGCTCGCCGGCGACGCCGTTGATGAACGCCTCGCCGCCGGTGGCGCCGTAGAGCGCGACGTTGCCGGTGATGATGTTGTGTTCCGGCCGGAAGGTCGAGCCGCGGGGCGGGTAGAGGACGAGGCGCCCGCCGCTCAGGCCCTTGCCGAAGTAGTCGTTGGCATCGCCCTCGAGCTCGAGGGTGATCCCGCGGGCGAGGAAGGCCCCGAAGCTCTGGCCGGCGCTGCCGTGGAAGCGCAGCCGGATCGTGTCGTCGGGCAGGCCCTGCGGGTGGCGCTTGGCGAGCGTGCCGGAGAGCAGGGTGCCGACCACGCGGTCGACGTTGCGGATCGGCAGCTCGGCGCAGACCGGGGTGCCGGACTCGAGCGCCGGGCGGCACAGGTCGAGCAGGGTGGTCGCGTCGAGCGAGCGCTCGACCCCGTGGTCCTGGCCGAGCTGCTGGAAGGTGCCGACGTCGTCGTCGACCAGCGGCTGATAGAGGATGCGCGAGAAGTCGACGCCGCGCGCCTTGGCGTGGGAGGCGGCGGCACGCGATTCGAGCATGTCGGTGCGGCCGACCATCTCGTCGACGGTGCGGAAGCCGAGGGCGGCCATCACCTCGCGCAGGTGTTGGGCGACGAAGCGCATGAAGTTGACCACGTGGTCGGCGGCGCCGGCGAAGCGGCGGCGCAGGTCCGGGTCCTGGGTGGCGACGCCGACCGGGCAGGTGTTGAGGTGGCAGACGCGCATCATGATGCAGCCGAGGGAGACCAGCGGGGCGGTGGCGAAGCCGAACTCCTCGGCGCCGAGCAGGGCGGCGATCGCGACGTCGCGGCCGGTGCGCAGCTGGCCGTCGGTCTCGACGCGGATGCGGCTGCGGAGGTTGTTGAGCACGAGCGTCTGGTGGGTTTCGGCGAGGCCGAGTTCCCACGGGATGCCGGCGTGCTTGATGCTGGACAGCGGGGAGGCGCCGGTGCCGCCGTCGCCGCCGGAGATCAGGACCACGTCGGCGTGGGCCTTGGCCACGCCGGCGGCGATCGTGCCGACGCCGACCGCGGACACCAGCTTGACGCTGATGCGGGCGTGCGGGTTGGCGTTCTTGAGGTCGTGGATCAGCTCGGCGAGGTCCTCGATCGAGTAGATGTCATGGTGGGGGGGCGGTGAGATCAGGCCGACGCCCGGGGTGGAGAAGCGGGTCCTGGCGATCGCCGGACAGACCTTGCGGCCGGGCAGTTCGCCGCCCTCGCCGGGCTTGGCTCCCTGGGCCATCTTGATCTGGATCTCGCGCGCGCTGGCCAGGTAGTCGATCGTCACCCCGAAGCGGCCGGAGGCCACCTGCTTGATCGCCGAGCACGTGCTGTCGCCGTCAGGCAGCGGCGCGAAGCGCCCGGGGTCCTCGCCGCCCTCGCCGGTGTTGGACTTGCCGCCGAGGCGGTTCATCGCGACCGCCAGCGCCTCGTGGGCCTCGCGGCTGATCGAGCCGTAGCTCATCGCGCCGGTCTTGAAGCGGGTGACGATCCGCTCGACCGGCTCGACCTCGTCGAGCGGGACCGGCGTGCCGGGGCGGAAGTCGAGCAGGCTGCGCAGGGTGCAGGGGTGCTGCTGCCGGCGGTCGACGAGCGCGGTGTAGTGCCGGAACGTCTCGTAGCAGCCGGTGCGGCAGGCCTTCTGGAGGAGGTGGACGGTTTCCGGGTTGAACAGGTGGAACTCGCCGTCGGCTCGCCAGTGGTAGTCGCCGCCGGGGTGGAGCGTGCGTGGTTCACGGCCGCGGACGGCGTGGGCGGCCCAGTGGCGTTGGAGGGCCTCCTCGGCGACGGCCTCGAGGCCGATCCCCTCGATGCGGGTGGGGGTGCCGGTGAAGAACTCGTCGACCAGCCGCTGGCTGAGGCCGACGGCCTCGAAGATCTGGGCGCCGCAGTAGCTCTGGATGGTGGAGATGCCCATCTTGGCCATCGTCTTGACGATCCCCTTGGTGACCGCCCTGACGTAGTTGGAGAGCGCCTTGTGATAGGGGACGCCGGTCAGGATGCCCTTGCCGATCATGTCGGCGATGGTGTCGAACACCAGGCAGGGGTTGACGGCGCGGCAGCCGTAGCCGACGAGCAGGGCGAAGTGGTGGACCTCGCGGGGCTCGCCGGACTCGAGCACGAGGTCGACGCGGGTGCGGATGCCGGCGCGGATCAGGCGGTGGTGGAGGCCGGCAACGGCGAGCAGGGCGGGGATCGGGGCGCGTTCGCGGTCGGCGCCGCGGTCGGAGAGGATCAGGATGTTGGCGCCCCTGGCGATCGCGGTGTCGGCCGAGGCGAACAGGGCGTCGAGGGCGCCGCGCAGGCCGCGGGGGCCGTCGGCGGCCTCGAACAGGATCGGCAGGGTGACCGGGGAGAAGCCGGGCAGGTCGAGGTGGCGCAGGCGCTCGAGCTGCTCGTTGGTGAGCACCGGCCCGGACAGGCGGATCGCGCGGCAGCTTTCGGGGCGGGGGTCCAACAGGTTGGCCCCGGGGCCGATGGTGACGAACGGGGAGGTGATGATCTCCTCGCGGATCGAGTCGATCGGCGGGTTGGTGACCTGGGCGAACAGCTGCCGGAAGTAGTTGTAGAGCAGCTGGGGGCGGCGGGAGAGGACGGCGAGCGGGGCGTCGTTGCCCATCGCGCCGATCGGCTGGACGCCGTCGCGGGCCATCGGGGCGAGCTGGAGCTCGAGGTCCTCGTAGGTGTAGCCGAACGCCTGCTGGCGGCAGGTGACGCGCTGGTGGTTGACGAGCGGGGCGACCGGCGGGTCGGGCAGGCTGTCGAGGTCGGACTGGTGCTCGTCGAGCCACTGCTGATAGGGGTGGGCGGCGGCGATGGCGGCCTTGAGCTGCGCGTCGGCGACGATGCGGCCGAGGCTGGTGTCGACGAGGAGCATGCGGCCGGGCTGGAGGCGGCCCTTGGTGACGACCTCGGCGGGGGCGACCGGCAGGACGCCGGTTTCGGAGGCCATGATCAGGCGGTCGTCGGTGGTGACGCAGTAGCGGGAGGGGCGCAGGCCGTTGCGGTCGAGGCAGGCGCCGATGCGCACGCCGTCGGTGAAGGCGATCGAGGCGGGGCCGTCCCACGGTTCCATGAGGGCGGCGTGGTAGCGGTAGAAGGCGCGCAGCGCGGGGTCGATCGACTCGTGGTGTTCCCACGGCTCGGGGATCATCATCATCATGGCGTGGGCCATGTCGCGGCCGCCGAGGACGAGGAACTCGAGGGTGTTGTCGAACATCTGGGAGTCGCTGCCGTTCTCGTTGACGATCGGGAAGGTGCGCTCGAGGGCGGGGCCGAACAGGTCGCTGCGGCAGAGGGACTGGCGGGCGCGCATCCAGTTGAGGTTGCCGCGCAGGGTGTTGATCTCGCCGTTGTGGGCGATGCAGCGGTAGGGGTGGGCGCGCTCCCAGCTGGGGAAGGTGTTGGTGCTGAAGCGGGAGTGGACGAGGGCGAGCGCGGTGTCCATCGCGGGGTCGCGCAGGTCCGGATAGACGACGTCGAGCTGGCCCGGGGTGAGCATGCCCTTGTAGACGATGGTGCGGCTGGACATGCTGGCGGCGTACCAGTGGTGGTCGAGGTCGCCGCGGCGGAACTCGTTGTAGGCGCGCTTGCGGATCACGTAGAGCCGGCGCTCGAACTCGTCCTGGTCGGGGCAGTCGGGGCCGGGGGCGATGAACACCTGGCGGACGAAGGGCATGGCGGCGCGGGCGGTGGCGCCGAGGGGGGCGGGGTTCATCGGCACGTCGCGCCAGCCGAGGACGCGCTGGCCCTCGCCGGCGACGAGTTGTTCGAACGCGCGGCGGCTGGCCTCGCGCATGCCGAGGTCCGGGGAGCAGAAGATCATGCCGACGCCGTAGTGGCCGGGGCCGGGCAGGTCGAAGCGGCGGCGGGCGGCGGCCTGTTGGAAGAACCGGTGGGGGATCTGGAGCAGGATGCCGGCGCCGTCGCCGGTGTCGGTCTCCGAGCCGCGGGCGCCGCGGTGGTCGAGGTTGCGCAGCACGGTGAGCGCCTGGCGGATGATCGCGTTGGACCTGCGGCCCTTGATGTGGACGACGAACCCCACGCCGCAGGCGTCGTGTTCGAAGGCGGGGTCGTAGAGCCCCTGCCTGGGTGGCGGGCCGGGTGGGCGGTTCATGGTGCGCGGGTGGCAGGCAGGTTAGAGCACGCGGCATGCCAACCGGCGCGGGTGGCCGGGGCCGGCCGGGGTGGTTTGGGGGTGGGCTTGGGCCGGGTGGACGGGCGCCCGCCGGAGGGCATCCAGCGGGCGCCGCTACCACAACACCACAACCCGCTTGCCGCGCCGTCCCGGCACGCCCCCGGAGGGTTTTGGCCCGCCCCGCGTGGGGCGGCCCCGGGGCGCGTCCGCCGGAAAGCGGGGCGCAGGGTTGGCGAAGCGAACCTCCGCACTGCACGGATAACGCGGGCCGCGCGGGGCGCAAGGGAAACGTGGGGCGGATTCGTTCCCGGGTGGCGGCGCGGTGCAAACCGGACTCAGGGCCGGCCAGTCTGGCCGGCGGCGAGGTCGGCCGGGGCCGGGCGGGCGGCGGCCGGCGGGACCGGGCGGTGGGTCGCCGGCGGTTGCTGGGCGGCGGCGGGCGGCGCGGCGTCTGCGGAGGGGGGCGCGGGAGGGGCGGCGGAGCGGCCGAGCAGGATCGCCCCGAGCAGGAACAGGACGACCGAGGTCAGGGCGGAGGAGAACATCAGCCACAGGCCGCCGTGGGACGGGCGGCGGGCGGCGGGCGGGTCGATTGGATGCTCCGCCCGGAACACGGGGCGCGGCGGCTGGGGCCGGCGCGGTTTGGCCGCCGGCAGCCGCCCGCCGGGTGTCGGGCGCGCCAGCCGCCGGGGCGCCGGCGCGAGCCGTCCGCGGTCGGGCGTGAGCCGCACGACCTGCGGCTGGTCGGTGAGCACGAGCAGCCCGGCGTCGTCCGGCCAGCCCAAGTCGCAGAAATCCTCCTCCCGCACCACCCGCGCGGGCACCCGCCGCGGCACCGCCGCCGCCCACTCGCCCCCCAGCCCGCCCAACCCCGCGAAGTCATCCGGAGTAGCCGCCGGCACGGCGCGCGGCGACCGTTCCACCGGCTCCGGCGTGAGCGCCCGCAGCGCCAGCTCCGCCGCCACCCCCCACCCGACGAAATCCTCGTCGCCCGCCGGGCGCACCGGACGCGCGGCGTCCGGATCGACCGGCAACGGCGGCAGCTCGGGGAAGGTCATCATGCCCGGTGGGGACATGCGGCAATCTGCGGTCAATGGTTGGGAAATGTCAATAGTCAAGTTTATTTTAAAAAAATCCGCCCCGGCGTGCGGGGCGCGGCGGGGCGGGTGGCCTGCGGGCGGCGGGCTAACAGGTGGCGGGTGGTGGACAGGTGTGGCAGACTGGCGGGGTGAGCGCGGCGGCTGACGGCGGCAACGGGACGGGTGGCGGGGGCGACCTGCGGGTGGCGGGTGGCGTGGGGGAGCTGCCGGCGGGGGTGCAGGCGATGACCTTCCTCGGGGTGGACTACCAGCACCTGAAGACGGCGGACGGCGGGGACCTGTATTTGACCCGGCACGGGCAGCCGTTCTGGCGCAACCTGCTGCCGGAGAACTGGTATGCCAGCGACTGGTTCAAGGACCAGCGGCGGCGGCTGGAGGGGACGAGCATGGTCTATCACGTGCCGACGCGGGTGGTCGGCGGGCGCAGCATCGACCTGGTGGTGAAGTTCTCGCGGGTCGGCGAGGTGGTGCCGGTCGACACGTTCACGGTCAACAAGTTCATCGAGGCGGAGTTCAACAGCCCGTTCGAGGAGTTCGCGGCGCTGATGGAGCTGCGGGAGGGCAACGGCGGGCCGCGCGGGATCCGGATCCGCACCCAGCGGCCGCTGGCGATCTACGTGCCCTCGAAGCGGCTGCAGCTCTGGCAGACCGGGCGCTCCGAGCACAAGATCGCGGCCAAGATCGCCCAGCACCCGGGGGTGGAGATCGACATCCTGCGCCAGTACGTGGTGCTGTTCAGCTGGGTCAAGGGGCAGGACGCGGTGGAGACCGCCGACAGCTTCGACCTGCAGGGCGAGGCGCGCACCCGCTTCCTCTCGCAGGTCAACAGCCTGGTGATCCACGAGCTGGAGCAGAAGGGCTATCAGGTGGTCGACATGAAGCCGCAGCACGTGATCCTGCGCCCGCGGCGCGGCCGCCAGCTGCTGCGCGAACGCAACCAGCAGTTCGCCTACGCGCTGATCGACTACGAGCTGCTGCAGCGCACCCCGGCGCACGAGGCGGACGTGCGCGGCGCCACCCGGCGCTTCTACCTCGCCCACATGGCGCACCGCTTCGACGCCCCGGCCGCGCGCGCGCTGCCGGCGCACCTGCGCGCGGTCAGGCTGCTGGGCGTGAACTACGTGTTCGGCCACGCCGAGAGCACCGGCGGGCTGCTGTGGGTGGTGGGGGCGGACCCGAACCTGTTTTACTACTTCCTGCCTGAGCGCTGGCGGCGGACGCCGCGGCAGCAGCTCGGCGCGGGGCGGCGGGTGAACTACACCTGCACCAAGGACGACATCCACCTGGTGTGGCGCATCTCGCGGCTGGGGGACGCCGCACAGGAGGGGGACGGCGAGCCGCGGCGGCGGGCGGTCGAGGCGCACGGCTACAACAGCCCGTTCGAGAAGGTGGCGCTGGCGTTCGCCTGCGCGCGCGCGGGGGTGCGGACGATCTATCCGCGGGCGATCTACATGACCGGCACGCCGCGGCGGGAGGGGACCGAGGTGCGGGACGACCGGCGCTACCGGCGGTTTGCCGGGCTGCGGACGCCGGACGGCGAGCCGGTGCTGCGGCGGGACCGGGACTACATCAGCATCTACGGCTTCTGGAACGGGCCCGACGAGATGCTGGCGGCCGACGACGCACACCGGTACCAGGGGATCGACGGCGAGGCGGCGGTGCTCGCCGGTGCGATCGGGCGCGCCACGATGGAGCGCCTGATGGATGACACCCGCCGGCGGCTGGCGGGCGGCGGGCTGGAGGCGCTCGACCTGCAGCCGGACCACCTGCTGCTCTCGTTCGACGCCGGCGGCCAGCTGGTCACCGAGGCGGACGGCAGCCCGCAGGTGCGGCTGTGCAACTTCGAGCTGCTGCGGTGGGCCGGCGGGGGCGAGGCCGGCTGGCCCGATCTAGCCGGCCCCGAGGCGGCGGTCGAGGTGGCGCACCAGGGCGGGCAGGTCGACCGGCTTGGCGAGGAACTGGAAGCCGCCGAAGCTGCCCGCGCGGGCGGCGACCTCGGCGGGCCTGACCGTGGCTGTTAGAAAGACCAGCGGGACGCGGGCCAGCTCGGGGTGGCGGCCGAAGCCGGCGGCGACGTCGCCGCCGTCCATGCCGGGCATCATCACGTCGAGCAGCACGAGGTCGGGGTGGAACTCGAGGGCGGCGTGGAGTGCCAGGCGCGGGTTGTTCTCGACGTGGACGAGGTAGCGGCCGGTGGCCTCGAGGTTGATCTTGAGCAGGCGGGTGAAGGGGGCCTCGTCGTCGACGACGAGGATCCTGCGGCGGGTGGCCGGAGGTGGTTCGACGGCGCGGGGGAATTGCGGTGAAAGTTGTGGTTGCATGACGGTGGCTGGATTGGCGTGAGCGGGGGGCGGCGGTTGGTGCGCGGGCGGTGCGGGGCGCGGGCGGGTGGTCAGGCCGGGGGCGCGGGCGGGGCAAAGGGGTGGGTGGCATGGGGTGCGGTGGGGAAGGCGAGGGTGACCTCGAGTCCGCCGTGGGGGGAGTTGCGCACGTGGATGAGGGCGCGGTGGAGGTCGATGATCTTCTTGGTCACCGAGAGGCCGAGGCCGGTGCCGGAGCCCACGGCCTTGGTGGTGAAGAACGGGTCGAAGATCCGGGGCAGGTGGTGGGCGGGGATGCCGGGGCCGGTGTCGGCGAGGCGGACGACGACCACCGGGGTGTGTGGCTGGAGGGGGTGGCCGGGGGCGGGGGTGGGGTGCAGGAGGCGGGCGAGCGGGCCGGTGGCGGTGGTGATGGTGAGGGTGCCGCCGCGGCCCATTGCCTGGAGGGCGTTGACGATCAGGTTGATCAGGGCCTGTTGGATCTTGCGGGCGTCGATCGCGACCGGCGGCAGGGCGCCGGCGAAGTGCTTGACCACGGTGACCTGGGCGCGGGTGAGTTCGTTCTTGAGCAGCCGCAGGGTGCGGGCGAGCAGGGCCTCGAGGTTCTCGCGGGCGGGGGAGAAGCCGGTGGCGCTGGCGAACTGGAGCAGCTCGCTGGCGATCGAGTCGGCGCGCAGCACGGCGTCGCGCATGTCGTCGAGGGTGCCGCGGGTGGTGGGGTCGGGGGCGGCGAGGCGGCAGTCGAGGAAGTCGAGGCCCATCAGCAGGGTTTGGAGCGGGTTCTTGACCTCGTGGGCGACGCCGGCGGCGAGGGTGCCCACCGACTCGAGCTTGGCGGCCTGGATCAGCTCGAGCTGGGTGCGCTGGAGTTCGTCGTGGGAGGCGCGCAGCTCGGCGAGGGTGGCGTGGAGCAGCGACTCGCTGCGGCGCAGCTCGTCGGTCATGCCGGTGGCCAGGGAGAGGGCGCGGCGGCCGGTGGTGGTCATCGAGTGGGCGACGGCGAACACCAGCAGGCTGAAGCAGGTGCCGCCGGCCGCGAGCAGGCCGACGGGGAGCAGCTGGACGCCGGGGTCGGCGTGGTGGAGGGAGGCCTGCCGGCGCCACGCCTGCTGGCAGACGACGGCGGTGAGGGACAGCGAGAGGGCGAGCAGCAGCCAAGTGACTCCGTGGATTGAGAGGATGCGGAGGATGAGGCGGACCCACCACGACGAGTGTCCCGGAGTCGACTCGGATGGCGTATGGACAGTCATCGGCCGGAGGAGAGTGGATCCCGGAGCCGGCGCAGGGCGGTCAGGGGCCGTGGGCCGGTGGGAGCGAGGGCGCCGCCCGGAAGGAGCGCAGCGCGAAGGCCGGCGGGCGGCCGCCCCAGCAGGGCGAACGGCCCGCCGGCCGGTGCGGTGCGTGGCATGGGGCCTGATGCGGCCGACGCATTGAGCGCGCCGGGCGCGTCGGCGGCCCGCCGTCGCCTGGATTCCGGCAGGGGGGGTGCCGGCAGGGGGAACAACCGGGCGAGGTGGGCACAACAGCCCCGGGGGGATGCCGACGCGGGGGGATCGAGTACGCAGGCCGCCGTCGATGACGCGATGCGGTCGAGGGCAGCCTGCGCATTGGGCGACTTTCGCTGTGATCTCCCTGCCGGCAAATGGAAAGTTCGGGATTGTTGCGCGGCGCCGCGCAGCGGGCCGCCACACGGTGCGGCCGCGTGCGGTTTGCCGAGGGCGTGCGCGCGGCCGGGCGTGCAGCTGGCGTGCGTGCACCTTGCCGGGCGCGGGCGCCTGTGGTTGGCTGGCGGCGATGCGCGCCCTGGTGGCATGCGACAAGTTCAAGGGATCGCTGAGCGCAGACGAGGCGTGCGCGGCGGTCGCCCGCGGCCTCGGCAACGCGTGGGAGGTCGACGTGTGCCCGATCGCCGACGGCGGCGAGGGGTTCGTCGAGGGACTGGTCGGCGCCGGCCGCGGACGCACGGTCGCCGCACCGGCCAGCGACGCGCTCGGCCGACCGCTGGTGGCCGCCTACGGGCTGTTAGAATCCGGGCGGGGCCTGACGGCGGTGATCGGGATGGCGGCGGCCAGCGGCCAGTGGCGGATCGGGGCGGGCGAGCGGGACATCCGGCGGGCGACCACGGTGGGGACCGGGGAGCTGATCCGGCACGCGGTGGAGTGCCATCGGGTGGCGCGCATCCTGGTGGGGCTGGGCGGCAGCGCGACCAACGACGGCGGGGCGGGGATGGCGCATGCGCTGGGGGTCCGGTTCCTCGACCGGCGCGGCAAGGTGCTGGACCCGTGGCCGGCGGGGCTGGCGGGGCTGGCGGCGATCGATGAGGCGGGACGGCTGGCGTTGCCCGAGGTGGTGGTGGCGTGCGACGTCGACAACCCGCTGTTAGGGCCGCGCGGGGCGTCGGCGGTGTTCGGGCCGCAGAAGGGGGCCGGGGCGGCGGACGTCGGGTTCCTCGAGCGGGTGCTCGGACGGCTGGTGGCGGTGTCCGGTGGGCAGGCGGAGGCGGCGACGCCCGGGGCGGGTGCGGCCGGCGGGCTGGGCTTCGGGTTGCTGCGTTTTGTCGGGGCGCGGCTGGAGTCCGGGTTCGCGCTGGTGGCCGCGGCGCTGGGGCTGGCGCAGCGGATCGCCGCGGCCGACGTGGTGATCACCGGCGAGGGTTCGCTGGACGAGCAGACGCTTGGCGGCAAGGGGCCGGCGGGGGTGGCGGCGATGGCGGCCACGGCGGGCGTGCCGGTGGTGGCGGTGGCGGGGCGCAGCGATGCCGCGGCGCGGGCCAGCGGGCGGTTCCGGGAGGTGCTCGACCTCGGGTGCTTCGGGGTGGCGCCGGCCGAGTCGATGCGGCGGGCGGCCGAGCTGGTGGAGCGGCGGGTGGCGGACGCTGCGGGCTTGCTCCGGCGCATCGCCGGGCGCTAGACCGGGGGCGCGATGAGCCAGGCGGTATTGTTGTTTGCCGGTCAAGGGGCCCAGCGGGTGGGGATGGGGGGGGATCTGGCCGCGGCCTCGCCGCGGGCCCGCGCCCTCTTCGAGCGTGCCGACGAGGCGTTGGGATTCGGCCTGTCGCGGGTGATGTTCGAGGGGCCGGACGAGGAACTGACGCGCACCTCGCGCTGCCAGCCGGCGTTGTTCGTGCACGGGCTGGCCTGCCTCGAGCTGCTGCGCGAGCGCTGCCCGGGGCTCACGCCGGTGGCGGCCGCCGGCCTGTCGCTCGGCGAGTTCACCGCGCATGCGGCGGCCGGCAGCTTCGGGTTCGAGGACGGCCTGCGCCTGGTCGCGCGGCGCGGCGAGCTGATGGAGGAGGCGTGCCGGGCGACCCGCGGGGCGATGGCGGCGATGATCGGCGGTGCCGAGGCCGACGTGGTGCGGCTGGCGGCGGCGTGCGGCGTGGACGTCGCCAACTTCAACGCGCCGGGGCAGATCGTGCTCTCGGGGCCGGTCGACGGGATCGAGGCGGCGGTGGCGATGGCGAAGGACTTCGGGGTCCGGCGGGCGGTGACGCTCCACGTCGCCGGCGGCTACCACTCGCGCCTGATGACCGCCGCCCGGGAGCGGCTGGCCGGCGAGCTGGCCGCAGTCCCGATCGTGCCACCGACCCTGCCGGTGATCTGCAACGTCGATGCCCGCGAGGTCAGCCGGCCCGACGAGATCCGCGACACCCTCGCGCGCCAGGTGACCGGCGCGGTGCGCTGGACCGACTCGATCCGGCTGCTGCGCGAGCGCGGCCACACGACTTTCGTCGAGCTCGGCCCCGGCAAGGTGCTCAGCGGGCTGGTCGCCAAGATCGACCGCGAGGCCACCGTCCACTCGGTCGACGACCTCGCCAGCCTCAAGGCGCTGGCCCCACACCTGGATCCGGGGATGAAAACCACGGATTGCGCGGATTGCACGGATGTTGAATGAGCTGCGCTGGATGGCGGATTCATCCGGCAGGTGAACAGGCGAGGGAAACCAAGCCACTCCGAAATCCGCATAATCCGCGAAATCCGTGGTTCGGCATTTTCCCTCTCAGGTTCATGGGTGTCTCTCGTCCCGTTCAGGTCTGGCCGGCGGGCGGCAGTGCGAGGAAGTTGCGCAGCAGGCGCTTGCCCTCGCGGGTGAGGATCGACTCGGGGTGGAACTGGACGCCGTGGACCGGGTGCTGGCGGTGCTGCAGGCCCATGACCTCGCCCTCGTCGGTCCATGCGGTGATCTCGAGGCATTCGGGGACCGACTCGCGGCGCACGATCAGCGAGTGGTAGCGGGTGGCCTCGAACGGGTCGGGCAGCCCGGCGAACACCCCCTGCCCGCGGTGGCGGATCAGCGAGACCTTGCCGTGCATCAGCCGTTCGGCGCGCACCACCTCGCCGCCGTAGACCTGGCCGATCGCCTGGTGGCCGAGGCACACGCCGAGGATCGGCGTGCCGGCGCCCAGCTCCCGGATCACCGCGCACGAGATCCCCGCCTCGTTCGGCGTGCACGGGCCCGGCGAGATGCAGATCCGCTCCGGCGCCATCCGCCGGATGTCGTCGACGCCGACCGCATCGTTGCGCACCACCCCGGTTTCGACCCCCATCTCGCCGAAGTACTGCACGAGGTTGTAGGTGAACGAGTCGTAGTTGTCGATGATCAGCAGCATGCTGGCGGGGCGTTCATTGGCCGGCCCCGGCCGCCGGGTCGGCCGGGCGCCTGCGGTTCACGATGACTGGTCGGGCATGACATCTCACACCGCGCGGGTTCCCAGCGTCCGCGCCAGCGCCACCGCCCGCAGCATCCCGCGGGCCTTGTTGACCGTCTCCTCGTATTCGCGCGCCGGGTCCGAGTCGGCGACCACCCCGGCCCCGGCCTGGACGTGGGCGGAACCGCCCTTGAGCAGGCAGGTGCGCAGCGTGATGCACGAGTCATGGGCGCCGTCCCAGCCGAAGTAGCCGACCGCGCCGGCGTATGGGCCGCGGCGGTTCTTCTCCAGCTCGTTGATGATCTGCATCGCGCGGATCTTCGGCGCGCCGCTGACCGTGCCCGCCGGGAACGTCGCACGCAGCACGTCGTAGGCGGTGTGGCCCTCCTCCAGCCGCCCGCTGACGTTCGAGACGATGTGCATCACGTGGCTGTAGCGCTCGATCGCCATGAACTCGTCGACCTGCACGCTGCCGTGGCGCGCCACCCGGCCGACGTCGTTGCGCGCGAGGTCCACCAGCATCAGGTGCTCGGCGCGCTCCTTGGGGTCGGCGAGCAGCTCGGCCGCCAGCGCCTCGTCCTCCTGCCTGGTGGCGCCGCGCGGGCGGGTGCCCGCGATCGGGCGGATCTCGATCCGGCCGTCGATCGCGCGCACGTGGACCTCCGGCGAGCTGCCGACCAGCGCGAACCCGCCGAGTTCCAACAGGAACATGTATGGCGAGGGGTTGACGTGGCGCAGCGCCCGATAGAGGTCGACCGGGGCGCCGGAGAACGGGGTCGCGAAGCGCTGGCTCGGGACGAACTGGAACACGTCGCCCGCCGCGATGTAGTCCTTGCCCGCCGCCACCATCCGCTCGTATTCCGCGCGGGTCGTGTTGCACTGGGCCGGCGGCACCTCGACCGGCACCAGCCCGTTGAGCGCCGGCACGTGCAGCGGGCGGTCGAGCACCTCGATCAGCGCCGCGATCCGGCCGCGCGCCGCGATGTAGGCGTCGGCCGGGTTCGCGTGGTCGGCGGTGAACGCGTTGGCCACCACCAGCAGCCGCCGCAGCCGGTGGTCGAAGATCAGCAGCGTGTCGGCGAGCAGGAACACCGCGTCGGGCAGCCCGAGGTCGTCCGGCGGCAGGTCCCCGACCGCCGGCTCGAACTGCCGCACCGCGTCGTACGCGAGGTAGCCGACGAGCCCGCCCCAGAACGGCGGCGGATCGCCGTGCGGCACCGGCCGGAACCGGCTCATCCGGCGCTGGAGCTCGGACAGCACGTCGTCCGCAATCGTCACCGTCTCGCTGTGGTCTCCGCTGCGGATCACCATGCGGTCGCCGTGCGCGGTGAACACGGTGCGCGGCGCGCTGCCGAGGATCGACCACCGGCCGCTGGCGTTCGACGCCTCCGCGCTCTCCAGCAGGAACGCCTGCCGGCCGTCGCGCAGTTTCAGATAGGCCGAGAGCGGGGTCTCGAAGTCCGCCGCCAGCTGGGCGTAGACCGGCACCACGTTGCCGCGCCGCGACAACTCGGTGAAGTGCTCGAGGGACGGCTCGACCGCGGGGAAACTCACGCCGGCCCCAGCATGGCCGGCGGCGCGCGGCAGGGCAAGCGGCGAGTGCCCCGGCGAGTGTCCCGCCCGCTGGCGGCGGCGCTGGAGCCTTGCCCCCCCGGCGCGGCGGCCGCTAGCATCCCGGCGGACATGGCACGGCACATCGGGGTTCTGACCAGCGGCGGCGACTGCCCGGGGCTCAACGCGGCGATCCGCGGCCTGGCGAAGACCGGGCAGGGGCAGTTCGGGATGCGGATGATCGGGTTCCGCAACGGCTTCCGCGGGCTGGTGCAGGACCAGTGGATCGAGCTCGAGGGCCCGATGCTCTCGGGGATCCTGACCGACGGCGGGACGATCCTCGGCACCAGCCGCGACAAGCCGCACCGGATGCCGGTCGACGGCACCGAGCGCGACATGACCGAGGCGGTGGTCGAGACCTGCCGCCGCCACCAGCTCGAGGCGCTGGTGTGCATCGGCGGCGGCGGCACCCAGAAGAACGCGTTCCGCCTGCAGCGGGCCGGGCTCAACGTGGTCACCCTGCCGAAGACGATCGACAACGACATCGGGCACACCGACCGCACGTTCGGCTTCGACACCGCGCTGAGCATCGCCACCGACGCCGTCGACCGGCTCCACTCGACCGCCACCAGCCACGACCGCATCATCGTGGTCGAGGTGATGGGCCACCGTGCCGGCTGGCTGGCGCTCGAGGCGGGGGTCGCCGGCGGCGCCGACGTGATCCTGATGCCCGAGATTCCCTATCGTGCCGGGCTGGTGGCCGAGGCGATCGGCCGCCGCACCCGCCGTGGCAAGCGGTTCAGCATCGTCGTCGTGGCCGAGGGCGCGATGTCCGAGGAACACGCGCGGGCGGTCGAGGAGCTGGCCCGCCGCAAGGGCGGCGCCTCCAACAGGAAGGAACGGTCCGCCGCCTCCCGCGAGCTGCAGCAGTTCCACGACGCGCACGTCGGCCACACGATCCACCTGACCCGCGAGCTCGAGCGCCTCACCGGCCAGGAGTCGCGGCTGACGATCCTCGGCCACCTGCAGCGCGGCGGCACCCCGACGGCCTCCGACCGCCTGCTCGCCACCTGGCTCGGCAGCGAGTGCGCGCGCGTGCTCGAGCGGCGCCTCTACGGCGTGATGGTCGCCGTCCAGGGCGGGCAGGTGGTTCCGGTGCCGCTCGCCGAGGTGGCCGGAACCAAGAAGCTGGTGCCGCTTGACCACCCGCTGGTCGCCGCCGCCCGCGCCGTGGACACCTCGTTCGGCGACGCATGACCCGCATCGCGGCCGGCCCGCCCCCGCGCCCGCCGGCGGCGCGGTTTTCGGTGGTTGGCGCGGCCGGGCCGGCATGCTAGGAACGGGAGCATGGAAGGGGCGCTCGTCGAGGGCATCGCCGTCACCGAGGTGATTGGCGAGGGTGAGTGCGGGCGGGTGCTCAGGGGCGTGGGCGAGGACGGGGTGGAAGTGGCGGTGAAGGTGTTCGACGCGATGGCGATCGACCGCGCGGTGCTCACGCGCAGCACCCGCCGGCTGGCCGAGGGCGGCTGGCCGGAGGGCGTGATGCCGGTGCTGGTGGCCGCGTTCGACGCCCGGCCGGCGGCCCGGGTGACGCCGCTGTGCGGGACCGGCAGCGGGGAGGACTGGCGGCCGGCGTCGCTGCAGCACCGGCTCGACGAACACCCGGGCAGCGCGACCTGGCCGCTGCTGCGGCGGATGGCGGCCGCCCTGGCCGGGATGCACGACCGCCGGGTGGTCCACGGCAACCTCAAGCCGGGCAACGTGTTCGTCGGCGAGGGCGGCGAGGTGCTGCTGACCGACTGGGGCCTGGGGAACATGCCGGGCGTGGCCCGGTTCGACTTCACCGACGCGCTGCTCTATCAGCCGCCGGAGCAGTTGCGGGACAACGGCGGCTACTTCGAGGAGCAGGGCTACCGGTGGGACGTGTTCGCGTTCGGGGTGCTGGCGTTCCGCCTGTTGACCGGCCGTTTTCCCCGCTGCCACGAGACCTTCGAGCGGGTGGTGCCGCCGCCCGGGGAAACCCGCCGCGACGGGATTGCCGCCAGCCTGCCGAAGATCGCGCGGGCGCTCGAGAACTCGCCCGCGGTCACCTGGCCCGACGAGCCGTCGAACCGGCTCGAGGCGCTGCTGCGCCAGATCATCGACCGCTGCCTGGAGCTCGACCCGTTCCGCCGGCCGGCGTCGATGGTCGTCGTCCAACGGCTGGTCGAGCACGCCGACGAGACGGTGGCCGCCGAGCACGAGCGCGAGGTGTTGATGGACCAGCGCCGGCACGCCGAGCGGCGGGCGTGGCGGATGAACGTGGTGGCCGGGGTGGCGCTCGGCGCCGCGGTGGCGCTCGGTGCGCTGTGGTGGGCGACGCGCGAGCTGCTGTCGCGCGAGCGGTCCGACCGGGCGGCAGACGTGCGCTCGCTCCACGAGCGCACGGCGCAGGCCGAGGCGGACGAGGCGGCGGCGCAGGCGGCCGCGGCGCGCGACCGCGGGACGCTCGAGTGGGAGCGCGACCGCTGGCTGGCGCGGCTGGAGACATCGCGGGAGATCGGCGACCGGCTGTTCGAGTGGGCGATGGAGGCGGGCGGCAAGCGCCTGCCCGCGCTCGAGTCCCGCGACGCCCGCCTGCGCAGGGTCGAAACCTACTACCGCGAGTTCCTCGAGCGCACCAAGGAGGACGAGGTGCTGGTCGCCGAGCGCGCGCGGGCGATGCTCCAACTGGCCGAGGTGTCGCTCGCGCTCGGCGAGGCCGAGGCCGCCGCCACCCGGCTCGACGAGGCGCTCGCGGCATGGCAGGGGCTGGAAACCGGCCCGGATTGGCAGCTGCGGGTGGCCACCGACCGCGTGCTCTACGCCGTGCTGCGCCAGGAACTCGGCGCGCAGGGGGTCGACGCCGACTTCGCCGCCGCGCGCAAGGCGCTGGAGGAGCTGCCCGGGGCCGACGTCGACGCCGCGCGCGTCCGCTACCTGCTCGCCGAACTCGACGTCGTCGAGGCCCGCGAACTCGCCCGCCGCGGCGAGGAGGGGCCGGCACTCGAGCGCCTGATGCGCGCCACCGTGGCCCTCAACGAGCTGGCCGACCAGCGCCCCGACGTCGCGGTGATCCGCTCGCAACTCGCCTCCTGCTACCTGTCCTCGGCCAACATCCTCGAGGGAATGGCCAAGTTCGGCGATGCCCGCGAGGCCCGCACGCTGGCCAGCGAGGAACTCAGGCGCCTGGTCGAGAAGGACCCCTCCGACACCAAGCTCCGCACCGAACTGGCCGGCACCTGCGGCGCGATGGCCGAGGCCGCCGCCATCGCCGGCGACGTCGACGGCGCCGTCCGCCTCTCGACCGAGGCCACCACGATGCTCGAAACGCTCCGCCAGGAACTGCCCGGCGACGTCGGCGTCGCCGTCCGCCTCGCCGCCCAGCGCGGGCTGGTCGCCGGCCTGCACGTCGACCGCGGCCAGGCCGCCGAGGCGATGAAGCTGATCGACGGCGGCATCGGGCTGCTGGACGGCGGCCCGGCCGCGGCCAGCCCGCTGGCCCGCTACCGGCTGGCGCTGCTGTGGTGGCAGAAGGGGCGGCTGCTGGGGGTTGGCGGCAACGGGGCGGAGGAAATCGCGCACGAGCGCCGCGCGCTGGCGGCGCTGCAGGAACTCGAGGGCGACCCGGCGACCGGGCTGCGCACCGAGCAGATCCGCCGCTCGACGGCCTACCTGTTGGGCGACCTGGCCCACGCCGTGGAGACGAGCGGCGACCGGAGCGGCGCGGCGGCCTGCTTCACCGAGTCGGTGCGGGTGTGGGAGCTGCTGTGCCGGGCGCGGCCGGGGCAGGAGGAATACGACGAGGGCCTGGCGTGGAGCCGGGCGCGGCTCAAGGAAGTCAACGATGAATGAGCAGCCTTGCGCGCCGCCCAACCGGATCGTGCTGGGCGACAACCTGCCGGTGCTGCAGGGGATCGCCGACGGCGCGGTCGACCTCGTCTACATCGACCCGCCGTTCAACACCGGCAGGCGCCAGCAGCGGCGGCGGCTGCGGACGGTCGCCGACGCCGCCGGCGGCGACCGCACCGGCTTCCAGGGAAAACGCTACCGGACGATCGAGCTGGGGGTCTCCGGCTGGGACGACCGGTTCGACGACCTGCCCGCGTTCCTCGAGCCGCGGCTGGTCGAGGCGCGCCGCGTGCTCAAGCCGGCCGGGTCGTTCTTCCTCCACGTCGACTGCCGCGAGGTGCACTACTGCAAGGTGCTGTTGGACCGGCTGTTCGGCCGCGAGTGCTTCCAGAACGAGATCATCTGGGCCTACGACTACGGCGCACGCAGCAAGTCGCGCTGGCCGGCCAAGCACGACAACATCCTGTGGTACGCCAGGGACCCGCGGCGCTTCACCTTCAACTACGACGCGATCGACCGCATCCCATACCTCGCCCCGGGCCTGGTCGGCCCGGCCAAGGCCGCCCGCGGCAAGACGCCGACCGACGTCTGGTGGCACACGATCGTCAGCCCCACCGGCAAGGAGAAAACCGGCTACCCCACGCAGAAGCCGCTCGGCGTGCTCGAGCGCATCATCCGCGTGCATTCCAACCCCGGTGAACTGGTGCTCGACTTCTTCGCCGGCAGCGGAACCACCGGGATGGCCGCCGGCCGCCTCGGCCGCCGCTTCTGGCTGGTCGACAACAACCCGGAGGCGGTCGCCCTCATGACCCGCCGCCTCGCCCAGTGGCAGCCCGAGGTCATCCCCCCCGCCGCCGCAGCCGAGCACGCCCCCCGCCCGGCCGCCCCCTTCCCCGAAACCCTGCCCGGAATCTGTTAGAATGGGGCGGGGGACGAGTGGCGAGTGGCGAGTGACGAGTGGCGAGTGACTGCCGTTCGTAGCCCGCCTTGCCGGCCAGAGCGCGAAGCGCGACGGCCGGAGGGCGAAGAAGGGGCGGGAGGCTGCCCTTCGCGGCCGCGTTCGTGAGCCGCGTTCACCCCGCCAGACTGAGGACCGTGTTCCCTTCCTCGAACAGCACGCCGAGGGGGCGCAGGGTGGCGAGCAGGCGGGCGGCGGCGTCGCGGCCGCAACGGGCGTCGATCTCGGCCCGGCGGCGGGGGTGGGCGAGGAACGCGAGCAGGGCGGCGGCCTCCGGGGCGAGGGGCAGGCGGCGTGGGGTGCCGTCGCGCGAGTCCAACAGCACCGGCGCGCCGGCGTCACCGGCCAGTTCGAGGCGGGCCGGCGGGTGGCCGTCGTGGCCGTGGTGGCGGGCGTGCCAGCGGGCGACGGCGGCGTTGAGGCGGTCGAGCCAGTGGTTGAGCCGGTCGGGGTCGGCGTGGCGGTCGACGAAGTGGCAGGCGATGTTGCGGACCGCCTCCGCGGGGAGGGGCCAGCAGAAGTGATAGAACTCGTGCGGCTCGAGGGCGAGGTGGTGCTCGGCGGGGTGGAGGAAGTAGTGGCTGAAGCGGTCGAACGAGACCGGGAACGCGCCGCCCGGGGGTGGCAGGTGGGCGAGGCGGGGCAGCAGGTCGAGGTAGCCGGCGAGTGTCTCCTCGGATTCGCCGGGCGAGCCGACGAGCAGGTTCCACTCGACGCGCAGCGGCAGCCGGCTGCAGCGCCTGAGGAACAGCAGGTTGCCGGGGGCGGTGGTCCCCTTGCGCATCAGGCGCAGGGTGGCGGTCGACAGCGCCTCGATCCCGGCCTGCACGACCAGCACCCCGGCGCGGCACAGCAGCTCGAGCTGGCGCGCGGTGAGCACCGGCCGCGCCTGGTACAGGATGGCGGTGCCGGGCGGTGGGGTGAGGGCGGGGAAGACGTGCTCGAAGTAGGCCTCGGGCACGATCGTGTCGACCGCCAGGAAGAAGCGGCAGCGCGGGGCGTGGCGGTGGAGCGCGCGGATCCGGGCCAGCGCGCGCTCGGGCGCCATGACGCGGTGGCGCATCGTCATCCCGTTGAGCCCGCAGAACGAGCACGCGCGCCGCTGGCCCCAGCTGCAGCCGCGCGAGGTCTCGAACGGCAGCATCGGCGCCAGCCGGCCGGGCGGGACATGGCGTTCGAAGCTGGCGAGGAACCCGCCGTGGTCGAGCGGCAGGTCGCGGTCGATGTCCAGCTCGGCCCCGAGCGGCCCGACCGCCGCGCCGCCCGGCCCGGCGTTGGCGCGGCAGAACACGCCGTCGATCCGGGCGCAGCCCGCACGGTCGCCGGCGAGCAGCCGCCCGACGAACTCCGGGAAGCTGACCAGCGCCGGCCCGGAGAAGACGTAGTCCAACTGTTGGATCCGGCGCGCGAACTCGCGGCCCATGTCGTGCTCGCAGGCGGCGCCGCCCGCCACGGTGACGACCCGCGGGTTGCGCCGCTTGAGCCGGCACGCGAGCGCGAACGACGCCATCGTCTGGTGGAACAGGCAGGTGAAGCCGACGACCGCCGCCTCGTGCAGGCGGTGGCGCTCGATCAGCCGGTCGAGGAAGGCCTCGAGCTGCGGCCGCCGCCCGGCGAGGAAGGCGCGCATCGCGCCGGCCTCCGCGTCCGCGGCGTCGAAGTAGAACCGGTCGAGAAACGCGCCGGTGTTGTCGTCGGCGTCCGGAAACGCGGCCTGGCGGAAGAACCAGTCGGCCACCCCGCTGAGCCGGCCCTGCGCGGAGCCGAACCGCTGGTAGGCGTCGACCCCGCCGGTGAACCCGAGGAACTCGTGGTGGAGGTGGTGGATCGTCACCCCAACCCGGCCCCCGTGCGCGGCTGCGAGCGCCGCCTTGAGCTGGGCCAACGCCAGCGACGGCGCCTCGAGCGGCGCAAACGGCATGTTGACCAGGCAGATCCGCGGCGGCGTGCTCATCGCACGGCCGAACCTACCCGCGCATCCCGCCCCGCGCATCCCATGTTAGACCGCGCCGCCGCCCCCCACCACCCCGCCGGCGCCGGCCGCGCGAGCGCACAAGCGCAGGAGCGCAGGCGCAGGAGACGCAGGAGTGAAGGCCCTGGCTGTGGGGCGGGGCGGATGATCCGGGGAACGGGAAATTGGCATACGTGTACGAGTTTGTTGCACCAGCCCCCGAAGGGGCCTGGGTTTCCTGCATCGCCCCCAGGCCGCAACCGCATCGCTCCTGCAACAAATTCGTATACGTATACGAATCTGTTGCAGCGTGTGGGGTGGGGGAGGCGAAGGGGAGGCGAGGGTAGGGGCGGGTGGTGGCGGGGGGGGTGTTGGTGGCGCGGGGGGTGTTGGTGGTGCGGGGGGCGGGTGGTGGTGCGGGGGGGGTGGTGCGGGGGGGGTGCGAGTGTTCTTGCGGGGGGCGGGGATGGCTGCGATTGTTGGGGGCGATGAGCCGGAGTGATCGGGTGGAGTGCGGGGCGTGCGGGTTTCCGGTGGACCTTGACCGTGGTTCGGTGTGCCCGAAGTGCGGGCGGCACGTTGAGGCGCACGTGTATGGCCGGCTGGCGGTGGTGGACATCGCGCACGACGGCGAGCGGGTGGGCGACGCGCTTGAGAAGCTGGGGCGGGCGCTGGACCGGGCGCTGGCCGGTGGTGCCCGGGGGCTGAAGGTGATCCACGGTTACGGGTCGGACGGGCGCCGCGGGGTGATCGGGCCGTCGGCGCGCCGCTGGCTGCGCGACGAGGCGGCCCGCCACCGTTGGAAGGTGGCGCGCGACCAGTTCAACCCCGGGGCGACGCTGGTGTGGTTCGAGTGATGGGGGGGCGGGCTAGTGGGCGTCGAGCCAGTTGGGGCCGGTGCCGTGGTCGACCTTGACGGGGACGCCGTTGGGCAGTGGCAGGGCGGTGCGCATGGCGGCGAGGATGCGGGGGACGAGGTCGGCCTGTTCGTCGCGGTGGAGGTCGAAGACGAGTTCGTCGTGGACCTGGAGGAGCATGCGGGAGCGGCACTGTGCCTTGCGCAGCAGGGCGTCGACGCGGACCATGGCGAGCTTGATCATGTCGGCGGCGGTGCCCTGGATCGGGGTGTTGATGGCGGCGCGTTCGGCGTTGCCGCGGATGTTCTGGTTGGCGGAGTTGAGGTCGGGGAGGTGGCGGCGGCGGCCTGAGAGGGTGGCGACCCAGCCGTGCTGGCGGGCGGAGTGGACGGTTTCGTCCATGAACTCCCTGACCCGCGGGTAGGTGGAGAAGTAGGCGTCGATGAGGGCGGCGGCATCGGTGCGGGGGATGCCGAGGCGCTGGGCGAGGCCGAACGCGGAGATGCCGTAGATGATGCCGAAGTTGACCATCTTGGCGCCGCGGCGCATCTCGGCGGTGACCTGGTCGGGGGCGACGTGGTGGACGCGGGCGGCGGTGGCGGCGTGGATGTCGCGGCCGGCGTGGAAGTCGTCGATCATCGCCGGGTCGCCGGACAGCGCGGCCATCACGCGCAGTTCGATCTGGGAGTAATCGCAGCTGAGCAGGACGAAGTCGGCAGAGCGGGGCACGAACGCCTTGCGGATCTCGCGGCCGGCGTCGGAGCGGACCGGGATGTTCTGGAGGTTCGGGTCGCTGGAGGCGAGGCGGCCGGTGGCGGCGACGAGCTGGTGGAAGTGGGTGTGGATGCGGCCGGTGCGCGGGTTGACGAACCCGGGCAGGGCGTCGACGTAGGTGCCCTTGAGCTTGGCCGCCTCGCGGTAGGCGAGGATGGCGTCGATGATCGGGTGGCTGCCGGCGAGGGCGGCGAGCGTCTGCTCGTCGGTCTTGTACTGGCCGGTGCGGGTCTTGCGCGGCTTGCCGGCGAGCTGCAGCTCGTCGAACAGGATCTCGCCGAGCTGTTTGGGGGAGTTGAGGTTGAAGTCGCGGCCGGCGTGGCCGCGGACGGCGGCGGCGAGGCCGTCGATTTTCTGTTGGAGGGAGACCGAGATTGCGGCGAGCGAGTCGAGGTCGACGGCGACGCCCTCGTGTTCCATGCGCACGAGCACCGGGAGCAGGGGCGACTCGATCTCGCGGAAGATCGCGGCCTGGCCGGAGTCGGCGAGCAGCGGGGCGAGCTTGTCGGCGAGCTGGAGCGTGACGTCGGCGTCCTCGGCGGAGTATTCGGCCAGCGCGGGCAGCGGGATGGAGCGCATGTCGAGTTCCGGGGCGGCGCGTTTGGCGGCGGCGAACGCGAACAGGTCGTCGGATTGCGCCCCGGGGTCCGGGGCTGGCGGGTTGGCGGCGGCGAGGTCGGCGAGCTTGACGGTCGCGTAGCCGAGGAGGGTCTCGGCGAGGTGGTCCATGGTGTGGCGCTGGTCGGGGGCGAGCAGCGCGTGGGCGAGCATCGTGTCGAAGAACGGGCCGGCGGCCTCGATCCCGTGGTTGAGCAGCACGGCGAGGTCGAACTTGAGGTTGTGGCCGACCTTCTCGGCGGGGGTCGACAGCAGGGTGGCGAGGGCGGGGCGCAGGGCGTCGTGGTAGGGGAGGAACCACGCCTCGCCGGGGGTGGCGGCGAGCGCGACGCCTAACAGCTCGCACTGGTGGCGGTCGAGGGAGGTTGTTTCGGTATCGAGGCAGAAGCGGGTGGTGGTGGCGAGGTTGGCGAGCAGTTGCTGTTGTTGTCCGGGGGTGTCGGCGAGGTGGTAGGCGTGGGGGACGGTGTGGAGGGAGCGGAGGGGATGGGCGGGGTCCTGGGTGGGAGGCGGGGTGGCGTCCTCGGCGGCGGTGGTGGGGGTGGTGGGGGTGGTGGTATCGCGGCCCCACAAGCGGCGTGCGAGCGAGCGGAACTCGAGTTCGGCGAGGAGGGGCTTGAGCGCGGCGTCGTCGGGCGGGGTGAGGGCGAGCTGGTCCCAGGGGATGTCGAGCGGTGCGTCGCGGACGATGGTGGCGAGCTGGCGGCACAGGCGGGCCTGGTCGGCGTGGGATTCGAGTTTCTCGCGTTGGGCGCCCTTGAGTTCCTGGGTGCGGGCGAGCAGTTCGTCGAGCGAGCCGAACCCGGCGATCAGTTTCTTGGCGGTTTTCTCGCCGATGCCTGGGACGCCGGGGATGTTGTCGGACGAGTCGCCCCACAGGCCGAGGACGTCGGGGACGCGTGCTGGTTCGGGGACGGACCACTGTTCGCGGACGGCGGGGAGGTCGATGACCTCGTGGTCGGCGCCCTTGCGGCCGGGTTTCCAGATCCGGGTGGTCGGGGAGACGAGTTGGGCGAAGTCCTTGTCCGGGGTGACCATGAACGTCTCGAAGCCGGCGTGTTCGGCGCGGGCGGCGAGGGAGCCGATCAGGTCGTCGGCCTCGAAGCCGTCGCGTTCGATGACCGGGATGCGGAATGCGGCGCACAGGCGCTTGACCACGGGGATGGCGGCGGCGAGTTCCTCGGGCATGGCGTCGCGCTGGGCCTTGTAGGCCGGGAACAGCTCGTGGCGGGGGGTGGGCGCGGGGGTATCGAAGGCCACCGCGATGTGGGTGGGGCGCTCGCCCTCGAGGATTGCGAGCAGGGTGTTGGTGAAGCCGAAGACCGCCGAGGTGTTGAGCCCCTTCGAGGTGCGGATCGGGTTCTGGATGAAGGCGAAGTGGGCACGGTAGACGAGCGCCATGCCGTCGAGCAGGAACAGGCGGGGCATGGGGGGAGGATGGCCGAGGGGCTGGCAGGGATGCAAGGGGTGAGTGGGGAGGGGGGCGGGGATGGATGGATGGACTGATGGATCGCTGGACTGATGGATTGATGATTGTCGATCGATGATTGTTGGTCTCCGATCTGGGCTTGGGGAGGTGCTTCCACGCCGGACAAGCTCACTTCAACAGTCGAAGCTGCCATGAAATCGATCGCGATCGTGGGGGCGGGGGCGGTGGGGCTGTACTACGGCGGGCGGCTGGCGGCGGCGGGTGGGGACGTGCGTTTCCTGGTGCGCTCCGACTACGAGGCGCTGCGGCGCGACGGGCTGCGGGTGGCGAGCGTGGCGGGGGACTTCGCGCTCGCGCGGCCGGCGGTGTTCCGCAGCGCGCGCGACATCGGGCCGGTCGACCTGGCGGTGGTGGCTTGGAAGGCGACGGCCAACCGGATGCTCGGCGACGTGCTGCCGCCGCTGCTGCACGCGCAGACGCGGGTGCTCACGCTGCAGAACGGGCTGGGCAACTGCGAGGCGCTGGCCGCGATCGTGGGCGCGGAGCGGGTGCTCGGCGGCCTGTGCTTCGTGTGCCTGAACCGGCTGGCGCCGGGGTTCGTGCGGCACACCGCCGGCGGCAGCGTGAGCGTCGGCGCGGCCGGCGCCGACCCTCACGGCTGGGCCGGCGCGGTGGCGCGGCGCCTAACGGCCGCGGGGGTGCCGTGCGAGCGGGTGGACGACCTTGCGGCGGCGCAGTGGCAGAAGCTGCTGTGGAACGTGCCGTTCAACGGGCTGGCGATCGCCGAGGGCGGCGTGACCACGGCGGACCTGCTCGCGGTGCCGGCGATCGAGGCCGAGGCGCGGGCGCTGATGCACGAGGTGGTCGCCGCCGCGCGGGGCCTCGGGTTCGCGCTCGACGACGCGCTGATCGACTGGAACATCGAGCGCACCCGCCCGATGGGTGCCTATCGGCCGTCGAGCATGATCGACTTCGTCGCCGGCCGCGAGGTCGAGGTCGAGGCAATCTGGGCCGAGCCGATCCGCAGGGCCAGGGCCGCGGGCGTGCCCGTGCCGCGCATGGAGCGCCTGCTGGACCGGATCCGCCGGCGCCTCGCCGCGCGCGGGTGAGCCGCCACCCGGCTGCGTTAGCCTGGAAACGGGAACAGGAACCGGGGATTACGAGGATTGCGAGGATGATCAAAGGGTTGCGAACAAGCTTCCGATCATCCGTTGGGTGTGGGCACCACGCATGCCAACTCATTCTGAATCAACGCAATCCCCGCAATCCCCGGTTCTCATTTCCGAATTCAGGGTTAGACCCGGAACCGGGAGTCGGTCCACACCAGTTCGCCGCCGTCGAGGGCGTGCGTGTTGTCGCCGCGGATGGTGTCGGGGGGCAGGTGCTTGAGGTGCTTGGAGCCGCCGCCGCCGATGACGACGGCGTCCGGGAGGAAGGCGCGGCGGAGCATGGCGACCGTGGTGTGGACGAGCTGTTCCCAGCGCGGCCTGCCGAGGCGCCTGAGGGAGGCCTTGCCGAGCTGGTCCTCGATCGTCGAGCGGCGGGTCCAGCGCAGCTCGCACAGTTCGAGGGGGATCACGTGGTGGTCGGCGATGAGGGCGGAGCCGAGGCCGGTGCCGAGGCTCAGGAACAGGAGGCGGCCGCTTTGGTAGCAGCCGACGGCCTGCATGGCGGCGTCGTTGAGCAGCTTGACCGGCTTGCCGAGGGCGAGGTCGAAGCGGAAGTCGACCCAGCCGGGGCCGAGGTTGGTGGGCTCGAACGGCAGCCGGCCGTCGACCACCGGGGCGGGGAAGCCGATCGTGACGGCGTCATAGTCCCAGCCGGCGGTGGCGGCGGCGAGGTCGGCGAGCAGGTGGTCCGGGGTGCAGGCGGGGCCGGTGGGGAGTTTCGTGCGGGCGGTCTGGCCGGTGGCGCGCAGTTTTGCGTTGCTGCCGCCGATGTCGATGACGAGCACCTTCATGCGGGGTGGCTCAGGGGGTGAGCACCTTGACGTTGCGGAACCAGATCGGGGCGCCGGCGTGCTTGCCCTGGAGGCCGATGCGGCCCTTGGTCGGCAGTTCGGCGAGCGGGCGGCTGAGCCACGCGGGGATCTCGCTGCCGTCGGGGTTGGTCTTGGCGGACGTCCACTTGCGCATGTCCAGCGAGGTCACGTGTTCGCCGTTGAGCACCACGTCGACCTGCGGGCCCTTGCAGAAGACCGTCATCCGGTTCCACTCGCCGGGTTTCCTGACCACGCTCTTGCTCGCCGCGAGGCGGCCGAAGATCGCCCCGCACTGCCAGGTCTTCGGCTGGCTCGACCACTGCTTCGAGTGGTCGTCGGCGATCTGCACCTCGACGCTGTTAGGGATCCAGTCGGCGGTGTTGCTGGCGTAGACGATGACGCCGCTGTTGGTGCCCTCGGCGGTCTTGAACTCGAGGTCGATGACGGCGTTGGCGAACTCCTGTTCCGACCAGATCGCCTCGTCCTTGGAGGCGGTGAGGACGCCGTCCTCGACCGTCCAGACGCCGTCGGGCTTGCGGGCGTTCGAGAGGTCCTGGTTGAACAGCGGCCGCCAGCCGGGGCGGCTGGTGTCCGGGTGGGTGAGCTTGTCGGCGAGGGCCGGCGGGGTGGCGGCGGCGAGGCAGAGGATGGCGAGGGCGAGCGGTTTCATGGGGTGGTGGCGGGGTTGGTTGGGGTGGGGGAGGGGGAGGTCACAGTGGCTTGACGCGGAGGTTGCGGAAGCGGACGGGGCGGCCGTGGTCCTGGAGGCCGATGCGGCCGCGGCGCGGGAAGTCCTTGAGGGCGCGGGGGTATTTGTTGGGTGAGCCGTCGGGATTCAAGAACGGCTCCCGCCAGCTGTCGAGGTCCATCTCGATGAGGTGGTTGTGGTTGCGCAGGGTGCCGTCGGGTGCGGCCGGCTGGAGGCGCAGTTCGGAGCCGTCGCAGGACCAGTCGCGCTGCGGGGCGGGCAGCCAGTGGGACAGGGCGGGGTCGAGCAGCGGGGGCAGGCGGTGGTGCATGGCGACCGGGGCGCATACGGTGCGGGGGTGGGCGATCGGTCAACAAACCTGCGGAGTGGACAGCGGCGGCGCGGGGTGGTCCAATCGGTGTGCCGTCCGCCCATCCCGGACGCGCGACCCGCGCCATGTCCATTCCGCTCCATTCCACCGCCGTCCTTGTGGTTGCCGCCGCCCTCAGCCAGTCTGCCGCAGCCGGTTCGCCGGCGTGGCTCACCGCCCGCGACGGGGAGATCAGGGAACTGGTCGGCCGGATGACGCTGGCCGAGAAAGTGGGGCAGATGACGCAGCCGGACTGCGGTTCGGTCAGGGACCTCGGCGACATCGGGCGGCTGTGTCTCGGGTCGATGCTCAGCGGCGGGTCGTCCGACCCGCCGGCAGGCAACACGGCGGCCGACTGGGCCGGGTTCTATCAGGAATGCCAGGCCCGGGCGCGGGGGACGCGGCTGGGCATCCCGCTGCTCTACGGGGTGGACGCGGTGCACGGGCACAACAACGTCCTCGGGGCGGTCGTGTTCCCGCACAACATCGGGCTCGGCTGCACGCGCGACGCGCGGCTGGTCGAGGAGGTGGCCCGGGCGACGGCGGTCGAGGTGCGCGCGACCGGCATCCAGTGGGCGTTCGCGCCGTGCGTGGCGGTGCCGCGCGACATCCGGTGGGGGCGCACGTACGAGGGGTTTGCGGAGGACCCGGCGGTGGTGGCCGAGCTTGGGGCGGCGGCGGTCCGCGGGCTGCAGGGCGAGCGGCTGGCCGGCCCGGCGGCGGTCGTCGCCTGTGCCAAGCACTACGTTGGCGACGGCGGCACGACCTTCGGCACCTCGGGTGCCGGCGGGCTGTTGGACCAGGGGGACACGCGGCTGGGCGAGGCCGAGCTGCGGGCGGTGCACATGGCGGGCTATCCGGCGGCGGTCGATGCCGGGGTGGGCACGATCATGCCGTCGTACAACTGTTGGAACGGGGTGAAGTGCTCGGCGAGCCACCACCTGCTGACGGAGGTGCTCAAGGGGCAGCTGGGGTTCGACGGGTTCCTGATCTCGGACTACAACGCGATCGACCAGTTGGCGGCGGCGCAGCCGGACGCCGCGGCCACGGGCGGGAACCACGCGGCCGGGCAGGTGCGCACCGCCAACTACAAGCGCTGCATCGAGATTGCGATCAACGCGGGGATGGACATGGCGATGGTCACCGACCGTTATCCCGAGTTCATCACCCTGCTGCAGGAGCTGGTGACCGAGGGCAAGGTGCCGCTGGCGCGCATCGACGACGCGGTGACCAGGATCCTGCGGGTCAAGTTCGCGCTCGGGATGATGGAGCCGGGCGCCGACCTTGGGCCGGTCGAGGAATGCCGGCGCCAGTTCGGCTCGGCGGCGCACCGCGCGCTCGCCCGCAGGGCGGTGGCCGGCTCGCTGGTGCTGCTCAAGCACCGCGGCGGCGTGCTGCCGCTCAAGCCGTCGGCGCGGCGGATCCACGTCGCCGGCCGCGGCGCCGACGACCTCGGGATGCAGTGCGGGGGGTGGACGATCGACTGGCAGGGCAAGCGCGGGGCGGTCACCCCCGGCGGCACCACGATCCTGGCCGCGATCCGGGCGGCGGCGGGTCCGCAGGCCGAGGTGACGCATGCGGCGGACGGCTCCGGGGCCGCGGGGGCGGACGTTGCGGTGGTGGTGATCGGCGAGGAACCCTACGCCGAGATGAAGGGCGACCGCGCCGACCTCGCGCTGGACAAGGAGGACCGCGCCGCGGTCGCCGCCGCCAGGCAGGCCGGCGTGCCGGTGGTGGTGGTGCTCCTCTCCGGCCGGCCGCTGATCCTCGGCGGGGTGTTGGACCAGGCCGACGCGGTGGTTGCGGCGTGGCTGCCCGGCACCGAGGGCGGCGGCGTCGCCGACGGGCTGTTCGGCGCCACGCCGTTCACCGGCCGGCTGTCGTTCACCTGGCCGCGGTCGATGGACGAGGTGCCGCTGGCCAAGGCCGCCGAGCCGTTGTTCGCCGCCGGGTTCGGGCTGGGGCTCTGAGGGCCTGTCCCCCACGGCTGGCCCCCCTTGCGGCCGGCCCGGTCGTGTTAGAACATCCCGTTCAGCTTGCGGCCGGACCAGAAGGTGGCGAGCAGTGCGACGAGGGCGGCGACGGTGGCCCACTGCGACCACAGTGGCAGGCGGCTTTCGAGCGGGCGCGGGGCGGGCAGGGAGCGGACCTCGCGGAGGAGCTCGGCGAAGCGGTCCGGGGGGACGACGCGGCCGCGCGACAGGCGGGCCATTTCGTCGAGCACCTCGGGGCGGGCGGGCGCGCCGGGCTGCTCGAGCTCGACGCCCTGGGCGAGCAGCGTGGTCTCGACCCGGTCGGCGGGGCCGTCGCCGACGCTGGCGGTTAGTTTCCACTCGCCGGGCAGGTCGATGCGGAAGCGGCCGCTGAAGGCGCCCCACGCGCTCTGGTTCTGGTCGAGGACGAGCTGGCGGAGGGAGCCGTCGGGGGCGGTCAGGTCGACCGTCACGCTGCCCTGTTGGAGTGGTGCGCCGTTGCGGTCGAAGGCGTTGGCGTGGAGGGTGACGACGTCGCCGGGGACCGGGCGGTCGGGGGCGAAGTAGAGGCGGACGCGCTGGCCGGCGGCCATGTTGCGCTGATAGGACATCCAGCGTGCGACCTGGCCCCAGAAGCGGTAGTGGTAGCGGTCCTCGACGCCGCGGCGCCAGCGCCATGCGGAGTCGATGCCCATGAACAGGACCTTGCCGTTGCCGGCGGTGCCGGTGACGATCAGGGGCAGGCGGCCGAAGCGGTTGCGGCGGTTGGCGTGGACGGCGAGCACCTCGGTGCCGCCCTTGGCCTTGACCACCGGGGCGTGCCAGTAGAACCCGGGCAGGCTGCGCCAGACGATCGGGTTTTCCTCCTCGGTGTCGGCGAGCATCGTGAGCAGCGAGCCGCGGCCCTCGGTGGTCAGCTGGAGCGGGGACTGGATCGTGTCGTGGACGCCGGTCGGTTGGGAATCGTCGAGGATCACCGGGACGAGGTCGCCGAGGGGGGTGCCGGCGAGCGAGGCCTGGTTGCCGCGCGGGCCGGGGAGGAAGACGATGCCGCTGGCCTGGTTCTCGACCAGGCCCTTGAGCAGATCGGCCTGGGCGGCGGTGAGCTGGCCGGCGCCGATGCCGACGTCGCCGAGGAACACGACGTCGTAGCGGGCGAGGTCCTCGGGCCGCTCGGGAAAGGCCTGGATGTAGTCGGCGCCGTCGCCCTTGCCGAGCTGGGGGTGGAGCAGCAGGCAGTCGACGTCGACGCCGGGGTCGCGGGCCAGCGCGTTGCGCAGGAAGCGGTATTCCCAGCGCGGCACGGTTTCGATGACCAGCGCGCGGATCGACTCCGGCTTGCCGGTGATGGTGAAGCGGCGGCGGTTGTTCGACTCGACCAGCTCGCCCTCGGCGGGGGGCAGGGAGAGTTCGAGGGTGATGGTGCCCTGGTTTTCGAGTCGCCACAGGATTGCGTCGTAGGTCGGCGCGTCGGGGGCGATGACGATGTCCTTGGAGCGCTCGCGCCCCTGGTCGTCGCGCAGGCGGACGGTGGTGCGCACCTCGCGGTCGAGGGACGAGCGGATGGTGAACGGGATCTGGACGTTTTCGCCGATGATGCCGTAGGTCGGGGCGGTGACCGAGAGCAGCTCGAGGTCCGGCAGGCGGCGCTGGCTGCCGACCGGCACGGCGAACAGCGGCACGCCGCGCACGCGGAGTTTCTGGGCGGCGGCGATTGGCGGCGGGCCGGAGTTGTGGTCGCCGTCGGAGAGCAGGATCAGGGCGCGGAGGTTCGGCTCGCCGGCCAGCAGCTCCTCGATCGGCGCGCCGAGGTCGGTGCCCGCGAGCGCGCGCGCGGCGGGGTCCTCCGGCGGGGTATCGAAGCTGCGCAGCAACACCTTGTTGGCGCCGTCCTGTTCGAGCGTCGCCACCCAGTCGCCGGCGAGCGCCCGTTCGACCCAGTCGCGGCGGGCGACGACCTCGTCGCGGCCGCCGCCGGCGAGCAGCGCGTCGACGGTGGTCATCGAGCGGCTGTCGTCGCGCAGCACCGCCACCACCGGCTGGCTCTCCGGGTGGATCACGGTGCGCCATTCGGGCTTCCAGAGCAGGGCCACGACGAGCAGCGTGCACAGCAGGCGCAGCGCCTCCAACAGGCCGGTGCGGGTGGGGTGGGGGTGGCGCCGCCACGAGACGATGCACAGCGCCAGCATCGCGGCGAGCGCGACCATGCCGACGATGAACACCGCGGTCGAGGGCGAGAAGCTGAGGTTGCCGATGGAGAAGGACAAGGGAAGAGGGGCGAGTGACGAGTGACGAGTGGCGAGTGGGGAGTGGGGAGTGGCGAGGGCCTGCCCTTCGCAGCCCGGAGGGCGGAGAAGGGGCGAGTGGGGGTGGTGCGCGGGGCGTGGTTAGGATTTCAGCGTTTCAGCGTTTCATGCGGCGGCGGGTTGGGTGGCGGGGGGGCGGCGGCGGCTGGCGGGCAGGCACAGGATGGCCTCGGCGATGAGGAACAGGAGCATGGCGACGAGGAACGCGCGCCACGCCTCGCGGGCGAGCGCCTCGGGGGCGGCGGTGCGGGCCTCGCGGAACAGGCTGTGGTCGACGTCGGCCAGCAGGCGCTCGAGGGTTTCCTGCGGCAGTTGTTCGACGAGGTTCTCGGCGGGCGGGCGGTTGGCGGCGACGAGGCGCTCATCGATCCGCCACACGCCGGCCTCGAAGTCGGCATTGGCGGGGTCGGGGGCGGCGAAGTCGTCGATCCGGGCGCGCGCCTGGCCGGGCAGCGCGCGGGCGGCCTGGCTGCCGACTTCGGCGAGGTGGCCGGCATCGAAGCGCTCGGCGCCGCTGGTGACCGCGCGGTGGACGGCGGGCAGCAGCAGGTCGCCGTCGGCGAGGTTCGACCAGCGGTAGTCGGGCAGGGTGCCCAGGAACCACGCGATGCCGCGCTCCGAGGCGCGGCGCGCGAGCAGCGGCGAGTTGTCGTCCCAGCGCGCCAGCACCGCGGCCTCGCCGAGGATCGGCTGGCGGCGGATCGCACGCAGCGCGCCGGTGTTCAACGGCGTGCCGTCCAGCCCGTCGCGCAGCAGCCCGTCGTCGCGGTCCGCCTCGCCGACGATCAGGAACTTGCCCGCCGCCGCATCCTCGGGCGCACCCCACGACACCCCGCCGAACTCCGCCCCGGCCGCCTCGCCCGGCGGCAAGAACAGCAGCGCCCCGCCTTCTGTTAGAAAGCGCGCGGCGCGCGCGGCGGTGGGGCCGGCGGGCAGTGGTGCGGCCCACAGCACGGCGGCGAGTTCGTTCCAGCGGAGGGCGGAGGCGTCGGCGGGGGTGACCGGGAGGGCCTCGCGGCCGGGGAGGCCTGGCGGGGCGGCGGCGAGGGCGAGGTAGTCGGCGGCCTCGCCGGGTTCGGCGACGACGGCGGTGCGGAGCGGGCGTGCGGGTCCGAAGGCGAAGAACGCGGAGTTGTCGCGGGGGTTGCCGTCAGGGGGGATCGAGGCCCAGCCGGAGCCCTCGGCGGAGCCCTCGGGCAGGGCGATGCGGCGGACGAAGCGCTGGGAGTCGCCGCGCAGGGTGACGGTGTCGGTGGTGCGGACGCCGTCGATGGCGAGGGTGAGGGGCAGGTCGGCGGCGGTGCGGGCGTCGTCGTGGCGGAGCAGTTCGAACTCGATCTCGAGCTGGGCGGCGGCGCGGCGGCAGGCGAGGACGCGCAGGGAGGTGTTAGGGGCGGGCTTGCCGGTCAGGGCGAGCAGGCGGAGTGGCGGCGGCTGGGGCAGGGCGGCGAGGGCGGCGCAGGCGGTCTGCCAGCGTTCGGACCGGGGTTTCCAGTCCTCGTTCTGGAGGTCGGAGGCGATCCAGACCTCGGTGCGCCCGGGCGAGCCCTCGTTGAGGAACTCGGCCGCGCGTTCCAACAGCGCGGGGATGTCGGCCGCGGTGTCGGTCGGGGCGGTGGCCGAGAGCTGCGGCAGCACGTCGGGCGCCGGCACTTCCTGGGGGTCGCCGCCGGCGCTGTCCAGCAGCACGAGCCGCACCGAGCCCAGCTCGGCGAGCGCGGCGGAGACCTGCTCGAGGGCGATCGCGCGGCGGGGCGTGCTGGCGCCGGCCGGGCGCGCCTCCATGCTGGCGGAGCGGTCGAGGATCAGGACCACGGTGTCGATTTGGCCGGCGCCCCAGCCGAGGAAGCCGCCGAGCAGCGGGCGGGCGGCGGCGACGGCGAGGGTGGCGACGGCGAGCGTGCGGCAGGCGAGGATCAGGAGGTGCTTGAGGCGTTTTTTGCCGCGCGACTCGCGGGTTGCCTTGAGCAGGAACTGCATCGCCGCCCAGCGCACGGTGCGGTGGCGCCACCGGTTGAGCAGGTGGATGATGACCGGGATGGCGGCCGCGAGCAGGCCCCAGAGCAGCAGTGGCTGGAGGAAGGTCATCGGCGGCCCCGCTTCGGCAGGCGGGTGGTTAGGAACTCCCGCAGCAGCTCCTCGTAGTCGCGGTCGGTGGTGACCAGTTGGTAGTCGGCGCGGGCGTCGTGGCAGCGGTCGCGGACGGCGGCGAGGAACGAGTCGAGTGCGCGGCGGTATTCCTCGGCGATGAGGACCGGCTCGGCGACGATTGCGGTGCCGTCCTCGAGGTCGACGAAGCGCTGGGGGCGCTCGAAGTCGAAGGCGATCTCCTGCGGGTCCATCAGGTGGAAGACCGACACGTCATGCTTGCGGTAGCGCAGGTGCTGGAGGGCGCGGCCGAAGGCGTCGGTGTCGGTGAACAGGTCGGAGAGGACGACGACCAGGGCGCGCTGGCTGATCTTTTCGGCGATCGTGTGGAGGGCGTCGACGAGGCCGGTGGCGCGGCCGGGGGCGAGCGTCGCGAGGGTGTCGAAGACGTGCTGGAGGTGGGCCGGGCGGCGGCTGGGGGGGATTTCGAGGTGGAGCGAGTCGTGGCAGACCGAGAGGCCGGCGGCGTCGCCCTGGTTGACGAGCAGGTAGGCGAGGGTGGCGGCGATGCGGCGGGCGTATTCGACCTTGGGGGGCCCGGCGCCGGCGAACGCCATCGATCCCGAGGCGTCGACCACGAAGTAGGCGCGCAGGTTGGTGTCGGCCTCGAACTCCTTGATGTAGTAGCGGTCCGAGCGGCCGTAGGCCTTCCAGTCGAGGCGCCGGGTGTCGTCGCCGGGGACGTATTTGCGGTATTCGGCGAACTCGACCGAGGAGCCGCGGTGGGGCGAGCGGTGGCGGCCGGCGACGTTGCCGAGCATCGGCAGGCGTGCCTCGAGCGGGATGGCGCCGAGGCGGGCGAGGACGGCGGAGTCGAGGAACGGGTATTTCATCGCCGCGCGTCACTTCATTTCCCGCGCATCTCGCCCATCAGCCGCTGGACGACCTTGCGCGAGGTCATGCCTTGGGACTCGGCGGCGAAGTTGGTGATCACGCGGTGGGTGAGCACCGGGAGGGCGACGGCCTCGATGTCCTCCATGCGGACCATGTACGACCCGTGGAGGGCGGCGCGGGCCTTGGCGCCGAGGATCAGGTATTGGACGGCGCGGGGGCCGGCGCCCCAGCCGATCAGCTCGCGGATCCACGCCGGGGCCTCGGGCAGGGCGGGGCGGGTCATGCGGACGACCTCGACGGCGAAGTCGTAGATGTGCTCGGGCACCGGCACGCGGCGCACCAGTTGCTGATAGGCGAGGACGCGCGGCCCGTCGAGCAGGCGGCGCAGCGCGGGCAGGGCGGCGCCGGTGGTCTCGCGGGCGATGCGCTTCTCCTCGTCGGCGGTCGGGTAGTCGATCTCGATCAGGAACATGAACCGGTCGAGCTGGGCCTCGGGCAGGGGGTAGGTGCCCTCCTGCTCGATCGGGTTCTGGGTGGCGAGCACGAAGAACGGCGGCTGGAGCTGATAGGTGGTGCCGAGCACGGTGACCTTGTATTCCTGCATTGCCTCGAGCAGCGCGGACTGGGTCTTGGCCGGGGCGCGGTTGATCTCGTCGGCGAGGATGATGTTGGCGAACACCGGGCCGCGGGCGAACTCGAACTGGCGCCGGCCGCCGGCGCCGGTCTCCTGGATGATGTCGGTGCCGGTGATGTCCGCCGGCATCAGGTCGGGGGTGAACTGGATCCGGTTGAAGCTCAGGTCGAGCATCTGCGAGACCGAGGAGACGAGCAGCGTCTTGGCCAGCCCGGGGACGCCCATGATCAGGGCGTGGCCGCGGGCGAACAGGCAGATCGCCAACTGTTCGACCACCGCGTCCTGGCCGATGATCACCCGCGCCAGTTCCGCGCGGAACGCTCCGTAGGTGCGGCCGAGGTCGTCGATCGCCGCCACGTCGTCGGGGGGCAGCAGGGCGGCCGGGGCGGTGGCGGCGGCGGGGACGGCCGGGGCGGCGGGGACGGCCGGCGGGCCGTCGCCGGCGGCCGGGGGGGAGGCATGGGGGACGGCAGGGGGCGTGGGGGTGGCGGGGGGTTCGGGGGCGGGTGCGGCGGTGGTATCCATGGGGTCGGCGCTAGGTGGAGCGAAGCTAGGGAGCGGGCTCGTTTTGTCGAGGAGGGAAACGGCGGGGGCAAACGGCGGCGGGGAGCAGCGGCGGGGAGCGGCGGGCGGGAAAGGCGGGGCGGCCGCTTGACGGCTGCGGCGGGAAGGGGTGGAATGCCGCGCCCGCGGGGACGGCGGGAGCCAGCCGATGGACTACACGAGGAAGATTGCCCGCCAGGTCACCGCGATTCCGCGTTCCGGGATCCGGGACTTCTTCGAGCTGGTGCAGGGGCGGGACGACGTGATTTCGCTGGGGGTGGGCGAGCCGGACTTCGTCACCCCGTGGCACATTCGGGAGGCGGCGATCTTCGCGCTCGAGAAGGGGCACACCCGCTACACCTCCAACCTCGGGCTGCCCGCGCTGCGGCGGGCGATCGCCGGCTACGTGGGCAGCTTCTTCGGGGTGGGCTACGAGCCGCTCACCGAGGTGCTGGTGACCGTCGGCGTGTCCGAGGCGATCGACCTCGCGCTGCGGGCGCTGCTCGAGCCCGGGGACGAGGTGCTCTATCACGAGCCGTGCTACGTTTCCTACGCCCCGACGGTGGCGCTGGCGCATGCCACGGCGGTGCCGGTGCGCACCCGCAAGCGCGACGGGTTCGCGCTCAAGCCCGAGGAGCTGGAGGCGGCGATCACCCCGCGCACGCGGGTGCTGATGCTCAACTTCCCGACCAACCCGACCGGCGCGCTGACCGGCGAGGCGGACCTGGCGGCGATCGCCGCGCTGTGTTGCCGGCACGACCTGATGGTGCTCACCGACGAGATCTACAGCGAGCTGCGCTACGACGACCGGCGGCACGTCTCGATCGCGTCGCTGCCGGGGATGCGCGAGCGCACGGTGCTGCTGCACGGGTTCTCGAAGGCGTTCGCGATGACCGGCTTCCGCCTCGGCTACGCGTGCGCGCCGCAGCCGCTGATCGAGGCGATGATGAAGGTGCACCAGTACACGATGCTGTGCGCGGCGACCCCCAACCAGATCGCGGCGATCGAGGCGCTGGAGAACGGCGCCGCGGCGGTGGCGACGATGCGGGAGAGCTACCGGGCGCGGCGGGACTTCATGGTGCGGCGGCTCAACGAGATCGGGCTCGACTGCCACCTGCCGGGCGGGGCGTTCTACGTGTTTCCGGACGTGCGCAAGTTCGGCCTCACCAGCCAGCAGTTCGCGCGGCGGCTGCTGGAGGAGGAGTCGGTGGCGGCGGTGCCCGGGGACGCCTTCGGCCCGTCCGGCGAGGGGTTCCTGCGCTGCTGCTACGCCACCGCGTTCGAGGAGCTCAAGACCGCGATGGACCGGATCGGCGCCTTCGTCGGCCGGATCTGTTAGAACATGGACGAGCACCCAGCCCCCCCGGTGCCCGCGGCCGCCGTCGACGGCGCCCGGCGGACGGTCGCGCACGTGGCGCCGTTTGCGGTGTTCATGGGCTTCATCCTGGTGCTCGAGGCGTTTGCGCACTTTGACTTCCTCGGCTGGGACCACCCGGCCGCGCCGTGGTGGCGGCGCGCTCCCGAGCACTGGCTCTATCCGCTCCAGTCGGTGGTGTGCATGGTCATGGTGCTGAGGTGGTGGCGGGTCTACGAACTGCGCTGGTCGCCGCGGGCGATGCTGGTCGGGGCGGCGTTCGGCGTGGTGGGGATCGGGTTCTGGCTGCTGCCGACCACGCTCTACGACCACCTCGGGCTGGCCGGCGAACCGGACGGGTGGCGGGGCTGGCTGGGCCTGGCGCCGCGGACCGAGGGCTTCGACCCGTGGGTGTTCGCGAGCCCGGCCGCCTGTTGGGTTGCGCTGGTGATGCGGTTCTTCCGCGCCGCGGTGGTCGTGGCGCTGGTCGAGGAGGTCTTTTGGCGCGGGTTTGCGATGCGCTTCGTGCTCGACTGGCAGGGCGACTACTGGAAGCAGCCGTTCGGCAAGCCGTCGTGGCGGTCATACGTGGTGGTCACCGGCGCCTTCATGCTCGTCCACGCGCGGGTCGACTGGGCCGGCGCGTTCGTCTACGGCTCGCTCGCCTACTGGCTGTGCGTGTGGACGAAGAGCCTCTCGGCCTGCGTCGCGATGCACGCGGTGGCCAACTTCCTGATGGGGTGCCACGCGGTCGCCTGCGGCAAGCACGGGCTGTGGTAGGTTGGAGGCCGGCCTCGACTTCGTGGAGGTTGTCCAGGCTGCGGATGACCTCGTTCCACTCAGCGGAGTGCGCACGCGCATGACGTCGGGCCGGCGGCGACGGATTCCAAGGGCGACGGTGGTGATCAGACCCGCAGGGAGGCCTCCCGGCTCCGGCACCGGCGTGAGGATGAACACTTGGTCCGCAACACCATCCCTGGTCCCAACGCCGACAATCTGCCCGAGCTCGTTGATGTCGTGACCCATGCGCAGTTCGGTCCAGCCGGTGCCCGCGAGGTCGACAAACGCCGGGTCGTTGAGGTCGTACATTACGCCGCTGAGCACGATGAAGGCCCGCATGTCGTAGTTGTCGGTGAAACTGTGACCGACTACCGCACCAGCGTCGTTCAAGGCGTGGGCGTATGAGGAAGCGCCGAAGCTCCCGAGCTTGGTCAAGGTCCCGTCAGGAGCCCAGAGCGACGCCTCGTTGGCGACGAATCCGGAGAGGTTGCCGAAGGCGTCGATGTCGCTGATGAACGGCGAGGTGCGCTGGCCGAAGGTGGTGACGGTTCCATTCTCCCACCGGAATCCGGCTCCGCCCACGTCGCCGGCAGCCATGCCGGAATCGTTGAGCGCCGTGGCACGGCTCGTGCCTCTTCCGGGATCCATGGCGACAGCAGTGCCCTGCGTGGTCCAGAAGGTGGCCTGGAGACTGGTCGCGGTCGGGCTCGCCGCTGCGTCGGTGTAACCCACAACCTCCCCGATTTCGTTGATCGCCGTGGCGTAACCGCTTTGGCCGCCCAAGGTCGGCAGCATGGCCATCACACCGCCCTGCCACAAGAACGCCTGCATGTTGTCGTTAGCGTCTCGGCTCCGGCCGACGACCTGGCCGCTGTTGTTGACGGCTTCGGCGATTGTGGTGGCACCTCCGAGCGTGCCGAGGTCGGTGGTCGTCCCCCCGGCCCACAGGTACCGTCCGCCCGCCACCCAGCCACTGTCATTGATGCTCAGGCTGTCGAACTCACCTGGCCACGGCACGTGCGTGATCGTGTAGGTCTGGATGGAACTGGCACCGGCCGGAGGGACGAACGGCACGGTCCCAAAGGCGAGCAGCAGGGCGGCAATCGGATGCTGGCGCAAGAGAGTGCTCATCGCGTGGTGGTGGTGGCCCGTGGAACATCGCGCCCCCCCCGCCGTTCTCGCGACAGCGCGACGACAACTCCGGCCAGCTGGGCCATCCGGGGTTTGGGGATCGCGGGGGACGAGTCAGGTTTTCACTGGATGGCGAGGTCGTCGCCGGTGGCGTCCATCGGCTATCAGGAGCGGTGCGGCGGCACAAGTTCAAAGTGCAGGACAGTTTCCGTGGGCTGAAGCCCATGCCATCTGACACGGATGGCCCCGACGGGGCCGTCACAGCGCCATGTTCTATCGATCCCGATAGCGACCCCGATTTCGATTTTGATTTCGATGGCCTCAACCGTCCTTGCCATGCTTGACCGCGCCCTTGCTCATGCCAATGACCTCTGACCGCTGACCGCCTCGCGTTGCCGGCTTCAACGGCTCTGCAGGCCGACTTCGAACTGATAGGTGCCGGCGGCGAGCTGGAAGCGGGCGAGGGGCTGCGGGCCCGGGGGGAGCGTGGTCACGCCCGGGGCATCGGCGGCCGGGCGGCCGCCCTCGGTGACGGTGCGGGCGGTGGCGGCGGGCAGGGTGAGCACGGCGGTGGCGCCGACCGGCACCGCGACATCGATGGCGACGCGCGCGCCGGTGCGCCGCCAGTTGCAGGTGACCGGGCCGCGCACGGTGCGCACCGAGCAGTTCACCCACTCGAGTCCCTCGACGAACCGGGGCTGGAGGTGGATGCGGTCGAAGCCGGCGGCGTCGGCGGCCGGCTCGATGCCGCCGAGCCAGTTGTAGAACCACTGGCTGACCGAGCCGAACATCGGGTGGTTGTGGCTGTAGGTGTTGTCGCTGAACTGCCAGTGTTCCCACAGGGTGGTTGCGCCTTGGTCGAGCATGTGTCCCCAGCCGGGGAAGTCGCGCTGGTTGACGACGCGGTTGACCGTCTCGACCCGCCCCTCGCGGCTGAGGGTTTCCAGCACGAAGCGGGTGCCGAAGATCCCGGTGGTCAGGTGGTGGGCGTGCTTGGCGGCGATGTCCGCCTCCAACAGGTCGAGCGCGGCCGGGCGCTCGGCCGGCGGCAGCATGTCGAGGGCGAGCGCGAACGCCTGGGCGCCCTGGGTGCCGGAGGCGGCCTTGCCGGTGCCGGCGGCGAGGAACTGTTGGAGCCACGCGTTGCGGACCTGTCCGGCCAGCTGCCGGTAGTCGGCGGCCTCGTCCGCGCGCCCGAGGATGCCGGCCAGCCGGGCGAGCATGCGCGCGGTTTCGCAGTAGAGCGGGGTGACCATCGGCGGCGGCTGTTCGGCCTCGAGGCACTCGTGGTCGTGCAGGCCCTCCCTGAGGATGCAGTCGGGGGTCCGGGCCCTGACCAGCTCGAACCAGCGCCGGCTGACGGGGTATTGCTCCTCGGCGGTGCGGCGGTCGCCGTAGTAGCGGTGGAGCTGCAGCTGGAGCAGCGGGTGGGCCATTGCCCAGCCGAGGCCGCAGTATTGGATGCCGACGAACGGCGCGGTGTCGGTTAGCATGCCGTCGGGCAGCGCGCTGTCGTGCCAGTCGCGGGCGGCCTTGGCATAGAAGCCGGCCATGTCGAAGTTGAGCATGAACGCGTCGCTGGTGGCGGCGAGGTCGCCGCCGTAGCCGAAGCGCTCGCGGTGCGGGCAGTCGGACTGGACGCCGAACAGGTTGCTGAGGAACGTCCACCGGCACATCTCCTGGATCCGGTTGAACAACCCGTTGGAGCACTCGAAGGAGCCGACGGGCTCGACGTCGCAGTTGAGCCGGATGCCCTCGACCTGGTCGGGCGCGAGCGGCCGGGGCAGGCCGGTGACCTCCACGTAGCGGAAGGCGTGGAAGGTGAAGCGCGGGGTGTAGGTCTCCGGCCCGCCGCCGCGGGCGATGTAGGTGTCGGCCTGCCAGGCGACGCCGGGCGGGCCGGGGTGGTCGGGCGGGGTGGGGGTGCCCTTGATCTGCCCGCACACGCTGGTCAGCGGGTTGAGCGTGCCGTCCGGGTGGAGCAGCTCGCCGTAGCGCATCACGATCCGGGTGCCGCGCGGGGCGTCGAAGGTGAAGCGCGCCCAGCCGGCGAAGTTGCGGCCCAGGTCGACGATGCACACGCCGGGGGCGGGCTGCGTGACGCGCACCGGCCGGAGGGTGGCGGTGGCCCGGATCGGGGGCAGTGGGCGGGCCTGCAGGGTGCCGCCCGGGGCGTCCGCCGCGTGCGCCGGTTGCCAGCCGGCGTCGTCGAGCCCGGGCCGGTCCCAGCCCTCGATCGCGCGGGTGGCGTCGCAGGTTTCCCCCAGATAGATGCTGTTGCGGAGGATCGGCCCGGGCGCCCACTTCCATGACGTGTCGCTCGCGACCGAGCTGCGGGAACCGTCGGCGTGCTCGATCTCGAGGCGGGCGATGAAGCGGGGGCGGCCGACCGGCAGCGCGTCGCGCAGGTTGTAGCGCCCCCACATGCGCAGCGGCAGCGGGTTGAACCAGCCGTTGCCGAGGGTGACGCCGAGGCAGTTGCGCCCCTCGGCCAGCTGGCCGGTGACGTCGTGCACGGAGTAGAAGACGCGCTTGTCGGGGCGGGTCCAGAGGGGGTCCAGGTGGGCGTCGCCGACGGCCGCGCCGTTGAGCGACAGCTGGCCGTAGCCGAGGCCGCAGAAGTAGAGCCGCGCGCGCCGGACCGGGCCGGCCACGGTGAACTCCCTGCGGAACAGCGGCGCCGGGTCGTCCTGATAGAATGCCGCCTCGGCCTGCGGGAGCGGCCGCCCGTCGCCGATCCAGCGGGCCTGCCAGTCCGCATCCCCGAGCAGCCCCATCTCCCACCACGCGGGCGCGCTCCACGCGGACGGCGCGTCGTTCCGGTCCCATGCCATCACCTTCCAGAAGCAGCGCTGGCCGCAGGCCGGCGGCGTGCCGGCGTAGGGGACCTGGATGCTGTCGGCGGAGCGGGTCTTGCCGGTATCCCACAACAGGTTCCGCCCGGCGGCAAGGTCCCCGGGCGTCGGGGCGACCACGATCCGATAGGCGGTCTGGGCCTGGCCGCGGGCCGGCGACTCCAGCGTCCAGCTGAGGCGCGGGGCCGGGTGGTCGATCCCAAGCGGCTGGTCGCGCCCCTCGCAGCGCAGGCCGGAGACGTGGAGTTCGGGCGGCGCGGCGGCACCGGGGGCGGGCGCGACCGCCGCCACCGCCAGCCACGCGGCACAGGGGAGGATGGAAGCCGGTTTCACGATGCCGGGGAGCCTAGCACCCGGGCGGCGCCGCCGGGAATCGAAAACCGGGGCCGGCACTCCTTCCGGTCCCGGTGCAAAATCTTCTTGCGCTGTTCCTTAGAACAGGCTAGCCTTCATGCGTGTCCCCCTCACCACCATGATCTACCTCCATGTCATGAAACGCCCCGGTGCCGGCGCCCTCAGCCCGCTCGACCAGCCGGCCTGGCCACGCCCGCACCACCACCAATCCGCCACCCACCCAGCCCTTTCCCCTTGCCAGTGCAGGTCGCAGGGATCAGCCTCCCACTGTGGACTGCCAACCCGGAAAAGCGTACTCCCGGATCGCTTTTCACCCTGATCTCCGACCGGTCGCATATCACCCCAAAACCCGACCGGTCGGATAACAAAATTGCTCTGCCGGGAGGGGAGCGGGCGGAACTCCGCGATTGACAGCCCGGGATCACCGGGCTACCGCACAGCCATGCCACTGGTGAGCATTCCAGCCCATTTCGACGGGTCGCAGGTTCGGCTTGACGAGGAGGTCGTTCTGCCTCCCAACGCCCGTTTGATCGTGACTGTGCTGGAGGATGCGGATGCGGAGCGGGAGGATTTTCTGCGCCTGGCGGTGGCCGGACTTGAGGCGGCCTACGACGATGACGAGGTCGATTACACCGAGGCCGACCTGAGCCGATGATTCCGGGAGCGATCGCATTGGCGCGAGTGCAGCAGGCGGACGGGCGGCTGAAGAATCGACCTGTGGTCATCCTGACCACGATGCCTCCGTTCTCTGATTTCGTGGTGTGCGCTGTGAGCTCGAAGTTGCAGCACGAATGTCCCGGATTCGACGATTTGGTGGCGGCGGCTGACGATGATTTTCAGGCCAGTGGGTTGAAGGTTCCCTCATTGATTCGGTTGGGGGTGTTGGCGACGATTCCGAGATCGGTCGTTCTTGGGGAGCTGGGGCGGATTTCGAGCGCGCGTCTTCAGCGACTGAGATCCCGTCTGGCACGAGAATTCGAGGCAGAATCGGGTCCCCGTGACTGACCGTTAGGCCAGCCACGGGTCCCACACCACCCGGCGTGCGGCTCCGCACCGGGCGGTTCCAATCAGACGCGGGCTTTCGGCCCGTAGTGAAGAACGATCCAGACGGCTCTCATGTCTGGCACCCCCTGCTCCTCAAGCCAACGGTTGTTCAGCGCGATGCGCACAAGCTCGTTCTGGCTCATCCGCCAATAGCCTTTGCGGCTGCGCGATGCCATGTGCACCCGCTCCGGGTTGACACCCAATCCGACCTAACCGCAGGTGTCGTGAAGCGGATTCGCCGCCAGATCCCGCATATGGACACCAACAGGCGCATCCATGTTGTGCAGCACAGCAGTTGGAACGAGGATCAAACGACGGACGAGGCTCTTGCATACATCAAGACGCACACCGATTACATCAGAATCAAGGACGCCAACAGATTCGTGAACGTCGCGGGCGGCAACGACGCCTTCGAAACCGCTGCGAGGCAACATCCTGTGTTCGGTCCTATATGGAAAGCTGCATTCACCTACTACCCCCCCGAGAATCGACTCGACTTCTCTGACACCGGAGAGATGTTGCATATCCTCGGTCTCGGCGAGATCGGCATCGATGGGTTCAGAAAACGCTTTCTGGTCAACACAGAGGAGAAAACTCCCAATCGGGTGCCCGTGACCGACCGTTAGCCCAGCCACGGGTCCCACACCGCCCGACATGCGGCTTGGTCCCCGCTGCGCTCGGGCCATTCGGAGTGGCTTCGCGGGTTGGGGGGTTGCCATGCCGGGCATGGCATTGCACCGGGCGGACCCGATCAGGCGCGGGCTTGCACCCGTGGGATACATGCCTACGACAACCGCTGGGAGCACCTCGTCAGGACCGAGGACGCCAAGCTGCTTTTCGCCTCGTCCCGCCACCCCGGCCGGGCGCTCTGATCTCCGCCGCGGGAGGCAGGCTCGACCGCGCCTCCAGGCCGCTCTGGAGGCCTGCGAATATTCTCCTTGCGAAAATTGCGGATGTTGCGATTATTGCGGTGACGGCGGCGGCCGCCCTTCGGATGGAAGGAGCCGCCCCCAACCCTTGGCCCCATGAGACTCGCCACCAATCGCCTTGATCCCAGCGACCTCTCGCCGGAGGACTTCCGGGAGGTGGATCGCTTGCTGGCGGAGGTGCTGGGCCCGCAGCGTCCGGCCTTGGTCAATGCCGCGGGAGAGCGCCTTGAACTGCCTCAGCCGGTATTCGACCTGCTCGCCCACATCCTCCGTTCGCTGCGCGAGCGGCGTGCCATCGTGATGATGCCAAGCGACGAGGCCTTCACGACGCAAGCGGCAGCGGATTACCTGGGCATGTCCCGGCCCTTCCTGATCAGCCTCCTCGAGAAGGGTGAAATCCCGTTCCACTTCGTCGGCAGCCACCGCCGCATCATGTTCAAGGACCTCGCCGACTACGAGGCGCGCCGCGACCAGTTGCGCCGCACCACGATGAGGCAGTTGCTTGAGAAGGTGCAGGCCGCTGGCTTGGATGACACGAGCTACACCGGCGGATGAAGGAGGCGAACTACAAGGTCGTCCTCGACACCTGCGTGCTCGCCAACCACGGGATCCCTGCCTTTTGCTCCCATGTTGCCGATTCGCTCGGCTTGAATGGCGACCCCGACAGCTCCGGCTCGCAGTGAGCCCGCTCGAACGCTCCCTGATCGAAAAATCTGAAAAGGCTTCGTATGATGAAAAATAGGGCGGGATGGTGCTTTGTTTACGCGGTGATGGCGGGGCTGGCGCTGGCCGGGGATTTCCCCGGCTTCTCTGCGCCGCGCGCGATCACCTTCGGCCCGAAAGACCATCTGTTCGCGAGCTACTATGCGATCAACGCCTGGAGCGCGGACGGCAGGTACGCCACGGTCTTGGAAACCGAGGTCAAGAACCGCCTGCCCACCGAGCAGGACGCGGCCGTGTTGGGTGTGGTGGACGCGCAGGATGGCAACCGCTTCATCCCGCTGACCGAGACGCGCTGCTGGAACTTTCAGGAAGCGACCATGGCGCACTGGCTCGGCTCCGCGCCCCAGACGCAGTTCATCTTCAACGACCTGGTGGACGGCCGTTTCGTCTCGGTCATCTACGACATGGCGAACCGGACGCGGCGCGTGGTGCCGTTCCCAGTGAGCGCGGTCTCGCAGGACGGCCGTTGGGCGGTCAGCATCAACTACGCGCGGCTGCGGCTGACGCGGCCGGATTACGGCTATGGCGGCAACGGTCAGAACGCCCGCGCCGACACGGTCTGGCCGGGGGATGACGGGCTTTGGCTCGTCGATCTGGCGAGCGGCGAGGCGCGGCTGATCGTCACCATCGCCTCGGTGCGCGACCGCATGCCGGCCGTCAAAGACCCCAAGGCGCTGGCCTACTTCTGTCACACGGTGTTCAGCCGCGACGGTTCGAAGATCTTCTGGCTGGCGCGCACGGTGGAAAACCTCGTGGGCCAGAAAGTTGTGCGCAAGTGGGAGACCACATCGTTCACCTGCAACCGGGACGGCAGCGGCGTGCGCCGCTGCTTTCCGGATGGTTGGGGCGGGTCGCACTTCAACTGGCTGGACGGCGACCGCCTGATGGTCACCGCCAAGTTCAAGGATGCCGTGTGGAGTCACGTGCTTTTCAAGCCCGGCAAGGAGGACTTCACGCGCCTGGGCAGGGGCCTGTTGGACTTCGACGGGCACGGCGTCTTCTCGGACGACGGCCGCTGGATGGCGACCGACACGTATCCGGACAAATTGGGCGAGCGCAAGCTGATGGTCATGCGCATGGCGGATCATGCGGTGCTGCCGCTCGGCACGTTCTTTGTGCCGGAGCTGTACCGCGAGCAGTACTCCCGCTGCGACCTGCATCCGCGCTGGCGTCCGGACGGCAAGATGTTGGCGTTCAACTCGGTCCATGAAGGCTCGCGCCAGGCGTATGTGGTTGACGTGACGGCGAAGTGACGATATGAAAACAACGGCTTGTACGGCCTTGGTTCTGTGCGCGATGGTCGCGTGTGGCGAGGGGGGCGACGGCGCGCCCTCGTCCGGAGTGGACACGTGGTCGTACCGCAACGCGCTGCCGGCGGCTGCCAGTTGCAGGGCAGCAGGACCGAGAGGTCGTCCTGGTTGGTCATCTGCGGCAGGCGGGCATGGATGATGAACGGCTTCATGAGCGCCATGGCCGGCGAAACCGAGGACCGAGGCAAGCTGCCGCCCACCCTGGTGGTGTGGGTGAACAGCGGGGACCGCGAATTGCTGAAGGTCGGGATGAGAATCCGGCTGGTCGACTACACGGTGAGCGGTGACGAGGGCGGGACCTGGACGTCCTGTGAAAGGGTGAAGATCTTGACCCAGTAGCTGTTTTCTGGAGGCAGAGCCGTGTCGGCACCGTCCCCTTGGTTGGTGCTCGTGCTCCGGGCCACGTCGGTCCTGCTCCTGCTGGCGTTCGCCGGGGCGGCATTGCCCGAAAGCTGGATGAAGGCTGCGTATGAGTCGGGCGGGCTCGGGCCGTGGCCGGGGGGGGCGCTCTTGGTGTACTTGGCCCGTGCGGTTTCCCTCCTGTACGGGTTCTTCGGGGTGCTGGCCCTGTACTTGTCCTTCGACGTGCAGCGATACCGGCCCCTCGTCCGATTTCTGGCCGCCGCCAGTTTCCCATTCGCCCCGGTGATGTTCATCGTGATCTGGGCGGCCGGGCTGCCGGCGGTTTGGGCGGTGTGCGAGTCTACGTCAATACTGGCTATCAGCGCCTTGTGGTACGTGGCCTCCCACCCGGCCAAGCTGGCGAGAACCGCCGAACCAGACGGTCCAGCGAACGGGAGCCGGCCGATTCGCTCAGGGACAAATACAACGTCACCGGCGGCTGGCTCCCGTCGCTGACCTATGCGTCCGCATGGAAGCTGCAGATGCGCATGCCCAACAGATTGATAGGCCTTGCCATCCTGGGTTTGCAGGGCTGTAGTGGCTCGTCTGGCCTCGAACTTCAGCAGCAACTCACCGAGGCGTTGAATCGCGGTCGGGACCGCATGCCTGCTGACGATCAAACAAGGGGCAACAGGCGGACTGTGCATGCCAGTGCGCATGGCTGGGAATTCGACGTATCATGGTTTGAATGCAGTCTCATGCGCGAAGTCAACTGGCAGGGCCAGGATGGTGGATTTTCCCTTGAGATCCCATTGAGGAAGCGGCGCTCGCCTTGGACGGACACAGCTGCAGGATAAACCTCGGCGTGAACTGGAGGGGCGCTGCCGGTAGCGGGTGGCAGGCCTGGCCGTTGGCTGCTTCATTCCACCCCTCGCGGCGGGCGCGTTCCGCGGCGCGTTGGCGTTTGGGCGCCGCGGCGGCGGTCGGCCCGCAGTGGCAAATCGGGTTGGATCGGGGCGGGGGATCGGCCATAGTGCGCCCGTGAGACGGCTGTTTGCCCTTGTCGTCGCGTGCTGCATGGCCTTGTCGGCCGTGGGAGCGGACCCCTACGTGGCCGAGTTCATGGCGGCCAACGAGACCGGGATCACCGACGAGGACGGCTCGCGGTCGGACTGGATCGAGCTGTGCAACCCGGGGCCGGACGCGGTGTCGCTGGAGGGCTGGGGGCTCTCCGACGACCCGGGCGATCCGGGGCGGTGGACGTTTCCGGCGGTGGGCATGCCGGCGGGCAGCTCGCTGCTGGTGTGGGCGTCCGGAAAGGACCGCCGCAACCCGGCGGCGCCGCTGCACACCAACTTCTCGCTCAAGAAGGGGGGCGAGGGCATCATCCTGAGCCGGCCCGACGGCACGGTGGCCGACGACCGGTTCGCGGCGTTCCCCGCGCAGCACGAAGACACCTCGTACGGGGTCAGCAGCACGGACGAGACGGTGATCCTGTTGGAAACCGGGGCGACGGCCGACTACGTCGTGCCGACCGCCGAGATCAGCGGCTGGCGGGAGGTGGCCTTCACGCCGGCCGGCTGGGCGAGCGGGCCGCAGGGGTTCGGCTACGGCAGCGCCTTCGCCGGCTGGATCGGGACCAACGTGCAGGCGGCGATGAGGAACGTCAACTCGACGATCTACATCCGGCTGCCGTTCACCGCCGCCGACGTGGCCGCGATCACCAGCCTCACCCTGCAGACGGAGTATGACGACGGGTTCGTCGTCCATCTGAACGGGACGCAGGTGGACGCGGCGATGGCGCCGGCCAACCCGGTCTGGAACTCGACGGCGACGTCATCGTGGAGCCCCCCCGCCGGCACCCCGCCGCGGGCGCAGACCGCCTATCCGGCGGTCGGGCTGCTGCGCGAGGGCTCCAACGTGGTGGCGGTGCACGGGCTGAACAACTTCTCCGGCAGCAGCGACTTCATCGCGCGGGTGCGCCTGACCGGCGCGCGGCCGGGCAGCGGCGTGGCGGAGGTCGGCTTCTTCGCGGCGCCCACGCCCGGCGGCCCCAACGGCGGCAGCGACACGCTCGTGCTGCCTCAGGCGGTGACGTTCTATCCGCCGTCCGGCACCTTCACGGCCAACTTCAACCTGGTGATGCAGGGCGCGGCGTCCGGCCAGGTGATCCGCTACACCACCGACGGCAGCGTGCCGACCGCGGGCTCGGCACCGGCCAGTTCCGCGGTGCCGGTCTCCGGTTCGGCCACCATCCGGGCGCGGGTGTTCACCGCCGACGGCAGCCAGGCCGGCCGGGTGGCGACCGCGCAGTATGTGAAGCTCGACTCCTACGCGCAGGCCTTCACCTCGGACATGCCGCTGCTGGTGCTAGACAGCCGCGGGCAGTCGATGGACGACACGACGCTCAAGGACGTGCACTTCCACCTGTTCGACACCGACGCCGGCGGGGTGGCGCGGCTGACCGCGGCGCCGACGCTGAGCAGCCGCTCGGGCGTCAGGATCCGCGGGTCGACCTCGGCGGGCTACCCCAAGAAGCCGTACCGGGTCGAGCTGCGCGACGAGCAGGGCGTGGACGCCAGGCACCCGCTGTTGGGCATGGGCGCCGAGGCGGACTGGGTGCTGCTGGCGCCGTACGACTTCGACCGCTCGTACTGCCACGACGTGCTGGTCAACGAGCTCTCGCGGCGGATGGGGCAATGGTCGCCGCGGTCGCGGTTCGTGGAGGTGTTCTTCAACCAGGACGGCGACAGCGTCGAGTCGGGCGACTACATCGGGGTCTATGTCCTGATGGAGAAGATCGAGCCGGGGCCCGACCGGCTGGACATCGACGAGATGGAGCCCGCCGACCTGCAGCCGCCGGACATCACCGGCGGCTACGTGTTCAAGATCGACCGCGTCGACGCCGGCGAGTTCTCGTGGCTGACGAGCCGCGGGATTCCCAACAACACGCCGGGCTACGGCCGGATGCAGTGGTTCGTGCACGTCTCGCCGGAGACCGAGCAGTCGCTGCCGGCGCAGCGGGCGTGGCTTGAGGCCGAGGTGCAGGCGCTCGAGGATGCGCTCTACACCGGGGACATGGCCGGCTTCCACGCGCGGGCCGACGCCGCCGCGTGGATCGACCACCACATCCTCAACGTGCTGTCCAAGAACGCGGACTCGTTCCGCCTCTCCGGCTACTGGCACAAGGACCGCCTCGGCAAGGTCAAGGCCGGCCCGCTGTGGGACTTCGACCGGTCCTTCGAGTCGACCGACGGCCGCGACGACGACCCCACCGGCTGGCACCCGACCGGCGACGGCACGCCGTACTTCGGCTACGACTGGTGGAAGCAGTGGTTCGAGAACCACCCCGACGCGCGGCAGCTGTGGGTCGACCGCTGGCAGGAACTGCGGCTGCCCGGGGGCGTGCTGGCGACGGCGCCGGTGGGTCAATTGTTAGACGGGCTGCGGGCGGAGATCGGCACCGCGGCGCCGGTGCGCAACCTTGCGCGGTGGCCGTCGGTCCCGCCGCGCGCCGACTACGATGGCAACGGGGCGACCAACCACGCGGACGAGGTCCACCACGTCAAGGTGTGGCTCAGCCAGCGGTCGGCGTGGATCGACGCCCAGTTCGTGGCGCGGCCGCAGTTCTCGCGGGCGTCGGCGGTGGTCCCGGCCGGCACCACCGTCACCCTGAGCGGGCCGGGCGGCGCGACGGTCTACTACACGACCGACGGCAGCGACCCGCGGGCGCCGGGGGGCGGCGTGGCGGCGGGCGCGCTGGCGGCGAGCGGGCCGGTGGTGATCAACGCGGACATGAAGCTGACGGCGCGCTGCCGCAACCCGTCGTGGTCCGGCCGGCTCGGCGTGAACACGGGCAACACGGTGCCGTGGAGCAGCGCGGCCGCGGAGGTGTTCCTGGTCGCCTCGGAGTTCGCCTCGGCCGCCAACCTGGCGGTCTCCGAGGTCCACTATCACCCGTTAGAACCGTCCGAGGAGGAACTCAACCCGATGCCGCACGCCACGTCGGGCGACTTCGAGTTCATCGAGCTGCGCAACGTCGGTGCGCAGCCGGTCTCGCTGGCGGGCGCGGCGTTCGACGAGGGGGCGCCGGGCGCGGCGCTGGTGCTCGACCACCACGTGATCGCGGCGGGCGACTGTGCGCTGGTGGTGCGCGACCAGGGGGCGTTCGAGCTGCGCCACGGCACGCAGTGGAGCGGCAGGATCGCGGGGGCGTTCACTGACGGCAACCTCGCCAACGAGGGGGAAGCGGTCACCCTGCGGGCGCGCGACGGGGCGGTGATCGCGGCGGTCGCCTACGGTGACGGCGGCGAGTGGCCGGGGCGGGCCGACGGCCACGGTTCGTCGCTCGAGTTCACCGGCGCGGCCCACGGCGCGGCCGACTATGCGGCGCCCTCGAACTGGCGGCCGAGCTCGGAGGTCGAGGGGTCGCCCGGGCGGGCGGGACTGGGGCCGGACGGGCGGGTGGTCGTCAACGAGGTGCTCACCCGCACCGCCGAGCCGTTCGTCGACGCGATCGAGCTGGCGAACCGGACCGCGGGGGCGGTCGATCTATCAGGCTGGTGGCTGAGCGACCGTGGGGACCCGGGCTCGGCCGACGACCTGCGGCTGTTCCGGATCCCGGACGGCACGGTGCTGGCGGCCGGCGCCCACATCGTGTTCGACGAGCGCGACTTCCGCCCCAACGGCGCGTGGAACCCGGCGGCCGGCGCCCCGTCCCCCAACGAGTTCGGGCTCGACGGCGTCTACGGCGACGACGTGTGGCTGCTGGAGGCCGATCCGGCCAGCGGGCGGCTCGAGCGGTTTGCGGACCACGCCGAGTTCGGGGCCGCGCTGGCCGGGGTGAGCCTCGGGCGCTTTCCCGACCGCGAGGGCGAGTTCATGCCGCTTGCCGTGCAGACCCTGGCCGATCCGGCCGCCACGACCACCCCGGCGGACAAGCTGCCGGGCGCCAACAGCGCGCCGCGGGCCGGCCCGGTGGTGATCCACGAGCTGTTCTATCAGCCTGCGGCGGCCGACAACCCGGCGTGGGAGTTCGTCGAGCTGCAGAACACCGGCAGCGCCACCGAGCCGCTCGACCGCTGGCGGCTGCGCGGCGCCGCCGACTTCGACTTCGGGCCGGCGCACTCGCTGGCGCCGGGGGCGACGATGGTGCTGGTGGGCTTCGACCCGGCGAACACCACCGCCGCGGCCGCGTTCCGGGCCCGCTTCGGGCTGGCCGCCGACGTCCCGCTGATCGGGCCGTGGGCCGCCGGCAACGTGCTGCCCGACGCCGGCGGCCTGGTGCGCCTGTGGCGGGCCGACGCATCCCCGCCGGACGACCCGACCTACGTGCCGCGGATGGTCGAGGACCAGGCCAACTACTCGCCGCTGCCGCCGTGGCCGGATGCCGCCGGCAACGGCGCCTCGCTGTGGCGCCTGCTGCCCGCCGCGTGGGGCGACGACCCCGCGTCGTGGCGCGCCGACGCCGCCACCCCCGGCGACGCGCTCTCGCGCTTCGCCAGCTGGGCCGCGTTCCGGCTCGCGGGGTCCCCTTCCAACAGCCCCGGGGACGACCCCGACGGCGACGGGCTGGTCAACCTGGCCGAGTATGCGCTGGGCGGAGACCCGCTGGTGGCGGACGCGATGCGGCCGGTCCGGGTCGAGGCCGGCGGCGGGGATTACGTGTTCAGCTGGCAGCGGCGGCTTGACCGGGGCGACCTCGTGGTGGTGCCGGAGCACGGGACCGACCTGGCCTGGTGGGAAGACGCCACCGGGTTCGACGCCGTGACCCGGGTCGACGGGGCCGACGAGCACCACGAGACGGTGCTGCCGGGGGACGTGGCGCGGCGCTTCCTGCGGCTGCGCTTCATTCTAACACCCTGACCGAAGGCGGGCACCATGCACGGCGTCGCGATCCCATCCGCCATGGCGGCGCGCCTGTGGCGCCTGCTGCCGGTGCTGCTGGCGGCGGCGCGGCTGCACGGCGCGCCGGCGGCGGGCGGCCAGCTGGAACAATGGGCGGCCGAGCTGCGGGACGGCGGGCCCGGGGCGTGGCGGCGCGCGGAGATCCACGGGTGGCAGGCGAACGAGGCGCTGCGGCGGTGCCGCAACTACGTCGACGGCTGGCTGGCCTGCGCCGACCCGCAGACCGGGCTGATCCCGCGCAACCTCGGCGACAGCCGGCACTTCTGGAACGGGCGCGATGCCGCGGCCGACAACTACGCGTTCATGGTGCTGACCGCGGCGCTGACCGACCGCGGGCTGTTGGACGGGCGGATGCTGGAGATGCTGCGCACCGAGACGCGGCTGACCAGCCGGGTGGGCGCGCTGCCGGCCGACTATGACTTCGCGCGCGGCGCCCAGCGGCCCGGCGGGGACGACATCAACCGCCTGGTCTTCGACGGCGCGGAGTACGCCAAGGACGGCCTGATGCCGCTCACCGAGTGGCTCGGCCCCAGCCCGTGGTCGGAGCGCATGGTGGCGATCGCCGACAGCATCCTCGAACACGCGCCCCACCCGACGCCCGCCGGCCCGATCCCCTCCGACAACGTCGAGGTGAACGGCGACATGATGCAGGTCCTCAGCCGGCTGAGCTTCATGGCCGGCAAACGGGAACACCTCGACATGGCCTGCCGGATCGCCGACTACTACCTGCTAGGCAGCCGCCACCCGACCCGCGACGCGGCGCGGCTCGGCCTGCGCGACCACAACTGCGAGCTGATCTCCGGCCTGACCGAGGTCCACGCCGCGTGCCGGTTCCTGCGCCCGGGGAAGGCCGACGCCTACCGCGCGCCGCTCCATGAAATGCTGGACCGGATCCTCGAGGTGGGCGTCAACGAGCACGGGCTGATGTTCCAGCTGATCGACCCCCGGGCCGGCACGGTGCTCGACCGGACGATCCACGACAACTGGGGCTACAATTACAACGGGTTTTATACCGTCCACCTGCTGGACGGCGCCGGCCGCTACCGCGCGGCGACGCGCAGGGCGCTTGCCGCGCTGGCGCCGCACTACTGGCGGTTCCCATGGCAGGGGTGGGGGGCGGACGGCATCGCCGACGCGGCCGAGGGGGCGATCAACCTGTTCAACCGCGAGCCGGACGTCGCCGGAGTGGCCGGGTGGATCGACGCGAACGTCGGCCGGATGCTGCTGCTCCAGCGGGCCGACGGGGTGGTCGAGGGCTGGCACGGCGACGGCAACTACGCGCGCACCGCGATCATGTGGGCGCTGTGGAAGCAGCAGGGGGCGACGCTGCAGCCGTGGCGCGCGGACGTGCGGCTCGGCGCGGTGCGCGAGGGCGGGCAGCTGATGCTGCTGGTCACCGCCGACGAGCCGTGGCGCGGGCGGCTGGTGTTCGACACGCAGCGGCACCGCACGCACCTGCGCCTGCCGCTCGACTACCCGCGGATCAACCAGTTCCCGGAGTGGTTCACGGTGGCGGCCGACGCGTTCTATCAGGTCAGCGCCGGCGGGGCGCCGGAGGCGACGGTGGGCGGCGGCGAGCTGGCGGCCGGGCTGCCGCTCGAGCTGGCCGCCGGCGAGCGGCGCCGGGTGCTGGTCGGGCAGGCCGCGGCGGGTGGGCCGCGGCAGGGTGCGGGGGGCGCCGGTCCGTGAAGCCGGCCCGGCCGCGCGGCACGCCCTTTTTCGATCCGGGCTTGCAGGGGTGGCCCGGCCCGGGGTGGAATCCCAGTCGGAACGACTCACGCCATGAAATACCACAAACTCGGATGTCTGGACCAGGAGGCCTCGGTCATCGCCCTCGGCGCGTGGGCGATCGGCGGCGGGGAGAGCTGGGGGAAGCGGATCGACGACCAGACGGCGATCGCCACCATCCACGCCGCGCTCGACGCCGGCGTCAACTTCATCGACACCGCCCCCTCCTACGGCTTCGGGCACAGCGAGGAACTGGTGGGCAAGGCGCTGGCCGGGCACCGCGACGAGGTGGTGATCGCCACCAAGTGCGGGTTGTGGTGGGACGACGACCGCGGTTCCTTCTTCACCGAGTTCGACGGCCGCCCGCTCTACCGCTCGCTGCGGCCGGACACGATCGCGATCGAGATCGACCGCTCGCTGCGCCGGCTGAAGACCGACCGGATCGACCTCTATCAGACGCACTGGCCGGCGATCGAGCCGGACAAGACGCCGATTGCGGACACGATGGGGGCGCTGGCCGACCTGGTCACCGCGGGCAAGATCCGCGCGATCGGGGTGTGCAACGTTTCCCCGGCCGAACTCGAGGAGCACCTCGCGTGCGGGCCGGTCGCCAGCGACCAGTTCCGCTACTCGATGCTCCACCGCCAGCCGGAGGCCGACATCCTGCCGCTGTGCCGCGAGCGCGGCCTCGCCACCCTGACCTACATGTCCCTCGAGCAGGGGCTGCTGACCGGCAAGGTGACGATGGACACCGTGTTCGACGAGGGGGACTTCCGCACCAACGGCGGCTGGCACCCGTGGTACCACCAGGCCAACCGCCACCGGGTGTTGGAGATGCTGGCGGGCTGGAAGCCGCTGTGCAGCGCCCACGACTGCACCCTCGCGCAGCTGGTGCTCGCATGGACGCTCGCGCAGCCGGGGGTCACCCACGTGCTGGCCGGCGCCCGCCGACCGGAACAGATCCGCGACACCGCGGTCGCGGCCGACCTCGCGCCCGGCCCGCGCACGCTGGCCCAGATCGCCGGGGACCTGCAGGCGCTCGGCGGGCCGGACCACGGGGCCTGACCGGCGCGCGGGTTCCAACAGACTTGGCCCACGAGTTCCAACAGACCGGGCCCGCGGATTCCAACAGACTTGGCCCACGAGTTCCAACAGACCGGGCCCGCGGGTTCCAACAGACCCGGTGCGCGGGCGGGGTGGCAGCGGCTAACCCAACTTCGTCACTTCTGAAAGGCGGTTCCTTGCGGATCAAGGGTTTCCGGGCTTTTTTGCCCTCAGGTCGGCCGCACATTTTCGGTGGCGACCTGAGGCCGCGGTTCAGTTCTGGTCGGGAAGGTGCGTGGGGCGGATGCGGGGCGGCGGTTGTTCCGGCGGGGTCCAGCCCAGTTGCATGAGCAGGGCGGCCGGTTCCTTCCCGGGGATGCGGATCCGGGGCAGGGTCAGGATGCCGCCGCCGCGGGTGCCGAACTCGACATCCACCAAAACGATCCCGCGGAGGCGTGCGAAGGCGTGCGAAGACCTGCCCGGAAGTCACCGCGGCGCCTGCCGCCGGGAACCGGCCCCACCCCGCGTGCTGCAACAAATCCGAGGACGATCACCATACGTGCCTGCCCGGAAGCACCGCGGCGCCTACCGGGAACCGGCCCCACCCGCGATGCTGCAGCAAATCCGTATACGTATACCCAACTGTTGTCGCCGGGTCCCCGCGGCCGCCGGGGCCTGGCCCCATTCCGTGCGCTGCAACAAGTTCGTATACGTATACCCAACTGTTGTCGCCGGGTCCTCGCGGCCGCCGGGGGCTGTCCCTGATGCGCGCGCTGCGGCAATTTCGCATACGAGCACGAAACTGCGGCACGGGCGGGCTGGCGGCGTGGCGGTTGGTTAGACGGGGAAAGGGGGCTGAATGCGGCAGGTTCGCATTCGTGTGGGAAGTTGGCGCGGTCCGGATCGGCGGGCCTTGGGCACCCCTTCGGCCGAGCCCTCGAAGCAGGTGCTCGTCAGGTCGCAGAGGATGCTGTCGAAGTCGGCGGCGAACAGGTCCTTCCATTTGGCGGCCAGGTACGCTTCGGGGGCCTCCTTGTGTTCGTCCAGGTGCAGGATCTGGCGCTGGAGCGTGCGGCCACCATGCACCCGCAGGCTTTCGCACACCGAGTAGCAGACGTGATCCTTGCCGTCCTTACGCCGCACCCGTCGTTTGAGGAGCATTGCTCATTGAACCACGCTCCCGCAAGCCGGATTAACCGGGCAGGTCGGCCCACAGGGGGGTGGCGAAGCCCGACCCCAGCAAAGACAAGGCCTCCAGCGCCGAAAGAAGTCAAATCAGGGCCGTTTCGGCCAAAAAGTGACGAAGTTGGGCTAATGCTCGCGGATGCGGGCGTTGCGGAAGTGGACTTCGGCGCCCTCGCTCTGGAAGCCGATCGGGCCGGCGGTCAGCTCGCAGTCGGCGACGGTTGAGACGACGGTGCCGTTGAGCTCGATCGTCATGTTGCCGCCGTCGACGGTGATGCGGGTGGTGTTCCACTCGCCGACCGGCCTGATCACCTTGGCGCGGGCCTCGGCGTCGTGGGTGAGGCGGCACTTGACGTCGCGTGGGATGGGCAGGATCAGGCCGGCCTGGTTGTGCATGCCCTGGACCTCGATGCAGCGGGGCCAGACGCCGAGGGCATCCTTGGCGCCGATGTGGACGAGGCAGCCGTTGTTGCCGCCGAAGTCGGCGTCGTTCGCGAGCCCCTCGGGCCGCTTGAACCGCCAGTCGTATTCGAGGGTGTAGCGGCTGTAGGGCTTGGTGGTGTAGATGTAGCCGGCCGGGTTGCCGGAGCACACGATGACCCCGTCCTTGATGCTGAACGTGCCCTTGTTCTCAGTGGCGTCCTTGCCGAAGCAGAACGCGAACCCGGCGAAGTCCCGGCCGCGGAAGAGCGGGGTCCAGGCTTCGTCGGCGCCCACTGCGGGGGCGGCCGCGAGCCCGAGCGCGGCGGCGATCCACAGCGACCTGCGGGTGCGGCGGAACCATGGTGCGGCGTGCGTGTTGGTTGTCGTCATGATGGTGTGCTTCCGGGGAGCGATACCGGGCGGGCCGCGCGGATCTTTCTGCCGGGTGATCGGCGCCGCGGTGAAAGAAGGCGTGAAAGAAGGGGTGAAAGAAGGGGTGAAAGAAGCGGCTTGCAACGGCACGTTGTGGGCGGGCTGAATGAGGGCGGCCGCCACCGGCCAATCCGCGGAGCCGCGGGCGGGGCGGGGGCGCACGCCGGCCAACCGTTTCCCCACGCCCATGAAAACCAGCCTCCTGCCCCTGTTGATCGCCGCGCCATGGATCGCCGTTGCCGCCGCTGCCGAGGCGCCGCCCGGCGGCGGCGCGTTGGAGCCGGTGTCCCTCCCGCAGCTCAAGCTCGGGGGGTTCTGGAAGGCGCAGGCCAGGCGGATCACCTGCAAGTGGCTGCCCCACTGCATCGCGCAGATGGAGAAGGGCGGGCGCGGCCAGGAACTGCTCAACCTGGTGGCCACCGGCCGCAAGCTCCGGGGCGAGCCGGCGGAGGGAAGGTACACCGGCGCGCCGTGGAGCGACGCCTACGTCTACAACACCGTCGAGGCGGTGTGCATGGCACTGGCGGTGGCGCCCGGCGACGACGCCGAGCTGGCCCGGGCGCAGGACCGGCTGCGCACCAAGCTCGAGGAGTGGATCCCGATCATCCTCGCCGCGCAGGCGGACGACGGCTACATCCATTCGTTCCACGTCGTCAACGGCCACCCGCGCTACAGCAACATCGACTGGCACGAGTTCTACGTGATGGGCTACTTCCTCGAGATGGGGGCCGCCCATTTCGAGGTCACCGGGGGCAAGGACCGCCGGCTCTTCGACGCGGCGATGCGCTGCGCTGACCACCTGTGCGCCACCTTCGGCCCGGCGCCCAAGCGGACGTGGCGCAACGGGCACGCCGGTCTGGAATACGCCCTCTGCCGGTTCGGCCGGCTGGTCAACCGGGCCGAGGGCGCCGGCCGCGGCGACCCCTGCATCGACCTTGCCCGCCACTTCCTCACCCACCAGCACGAGGGCGGGCACGGCAACGAGTACAACCAGTCCGAGCGGCCGGCGGTGGAGATGGCCGAGGCGCGCGGCCACGCGGTGCGGGCGACCTACTTCTACACCGCGATGACCGACATCGCGCTGCTCCGCGGCGACCAGGCGATGGGCCAGGCCGTCGACCGCATCTGGGGCAACGCCATCCACAGGAAGCACTACCTGACCGGCGGCGTCGGCGCCTCCCACGCCGGCGAGGCGTTCGACGCCGACTACCTGCTGCCTAACAACGGCTACTGCGAGTCGTGCGCCGGCTGCGGGCTGAGCTTCTGGGCCGACCGGATGCACCGGCTCCACCGCGGCGGCCACTACCGCGACGTCCAGGAGCGCGTGCTCTACAACAACCTCCTCGGCGCGCTCGAGCTTTCCGGGGAGAACTTCTACTATCAGAACCCGCTCGAGTCCGACCAGGCCCGCTACCCGTGGCACGGCTGCCCGTGCTGCGTCGGCAACATCCCGCGCGCGCTGCTCGGGATCAAGGATGCGATCTACTCGGTCGACGCCGGGGGCGGCGAGCTGTTCGTCAACCACTACGTCGACTGCGAGGCCACGGTGCCGGTGGCCGCTGCCGCCACGCTCCGGATCCGGCAGGAGACCGCCTACCCGTGGCAGGGCCGCGTGGCGCTGACGCTCCACCCGGTGAAGCCGGCCCAGTTCACGCTCAAGCTCCGCCTCCCGGACCGCACCGAGAGCAACCTCTACACCGCCGAGCCCGACCTCGACGGGCGCTTCGAGCTGAAGGTCAACGGCGAGCCGCGCGCGCCACAGCCCGCCGACGGCTACCTCGCCCTGCAGGGACCGTGGAACGACGGCGACCGCGTCGAACTGGTGCTGCCGCTCGACGTCCAGCGCGTCCGCTGCGACCAGCGCGTCCGCGCCAACCGCGGCCGGGTCGCCCTCCAGCGCGGACCGCTCGCCTACAGCGTCGAGGACGTCGACCACCGCACGCTCGCCGAGGAACTGGTGCTCGCCCCCGCGGCCCAGCTCGCCGCCAGGTGGCGCCAGGATATGTTAGACGGGGTGGTGGTGGTCGAGGGCGGGGGGGTGACGGCGGTGCCGAACTACGCGCGGCTCAACCGCGGTGGCGGCTCGCTGGTGTGGATCACGGAGAACCCTGGGGAGGTCGAGAAGGTGGCGTGGAGCCCGCCGGACCAGCTGCCCGGGTTTGCGGGGATCGTGGAGCGGACGATCGACGCGGTGGCGGTCGGTCACCGGCGCTCGGAGCGGGAGCACGGGCTGGAGGGCGAGCGGACGGCGTCCGGCGAGGCGTATGGGCACCACTGGCGGCACGCGGGCGACGGGTGGTTCAGCTACCGGATGCGGGTGGAGCCGGCGGGGCGGCAGGCGGTGTTCTGCAGCTACTGGGGAGGCGACGGGGGCAACCGGCGGTTTGCGATCCAGGTCGACGGGCGCGAGGTGGGGCGGCAGGTGTTGGACGCGCCGCAGCCCGGGCGGTTCTTCGGCGCGGAGTACCCGATCCCGGAGGAGCTGACGCGGGGCAGGCGGCAGGTCACGGTGAAGCTGCAAGCCGACCCCGGCGCGACCGCCGGCGGCATCTTCGACCTGCGGATCCTCACGCGGTGAAGTATTCGACGCCGGCGGTGAACAGCGGCTGGTGCTTGTTGCCGGGGATGTTTCGGGCGACGTCCGGCCCGCGGCGCTCGGTGTGGGCCATCTTGCCGAGGATCCGGCCGTCGGGGGAGCTGATGCCCTCGATCGCGAACATCGAGCCGTTGGGATTGACGGCGATGTCCATCGACGGGTTGCCGGCGGCGTCGCAGTATTGGAAGGCGACCTGGCCGGCGGCGGCGAGCTGGCGGATGGCGGCGGGCGGGGCGTGGAACTTGCCCTCGCCGTGGGAAACCGGCAGCCGGTGGATGTCGCCGGCCTGGCAGTGCGCGAGCCACGGCGAGAGGGTGGAGGCGACGCGGGTGCGGACGTAGGTCGAGACGTGGCGGCCGATGTCGTTGAAGGTGAGGGTGGGGGCCTCGGGGTGGGGGTCGTGGATCGTGCCGCCGGGCAGCAGGCCCACCTTGACCAGGGCCTGGAACCCGTTGCAGATGCCGAGGACCAGGCCGTCGCGGTGGTCGACGAGGCCCATGATCGCGGCGGCGACGCGCGGGTTGCGGAGCACGGTGGCGATGAACTTGCCCGAGCCGTCGGGCTCGTCGCCGGCGCTGAAGCCGCCGGGCAGCATCAGGATTTGGGCCTCCCCGATGGCGGCGGCCAGCGCGCGCAGCGACTCGTCGACGTGGGCCGGGGTGAGGTTGCGGAACACCAGCACGGCGGGGTCGGCACCGGCCTGTTGGAACGCGCGGGCGGTGTCGTATTCGCAGTTGGTGCCGGGGAAGACCGGGATGACGACGCGGGGGCGGGCAGTGCGGCGGCCCGGGGCCCGCGGCTTGCGGGCGGCGGTGAACGAGACGGTGGCGACCTCGGGGTGCGAGGAGGTGGCGCGCGTCGGATAGACGGGCTCGAGGGTGGCGGTCCAGGCGGCGACCAGCGGGTCGAGCGGGGCCGCCTCGCCGTCGATGCGCAGCACCGGCTCGGCGGTGGTGCGGCCGAGGCGGACGGCGGCCAGCGCCTCCGGGAGCGGCGCCGCGTGCTCGATGAGGAAGGCGCCGTGGCGCTCGGTGAACAGCGGCTCGGGCGAGCTGGACGGGAGCGCGGTGGCGGCGGCGGGCTGCGGGCCCGCGCCGCCGCCCGGGGTGCGCAGCGGCGCGGTGTCGACCTCGGCGCCGAGGTGGTTGCCGAAGGCCATCAGCGCGAGGCCGTGGGCGAGGCCGCCGGCGCCGAGGCTCTTGACGGCGAGCAGGTGGCCGGCGGCGGCGAGCTGGTGGAGGGTGGCGGCGGTTTCGCGCAGGCGGGCGAAGCCGGGGCGGGCGTGCCCGTCGCGGGGCAGGCAGACCAGCGAGAGCATCGAGCCGGCCTGCTTGAACTCGGGGGACAGGGCGTGGCGGACGTCGCCCGGGGCCACGGCGAACGAGACCAGCGTCGGCGGCACGTCGAGGTGGTTGAACGAGCCGGACATCGAGTCCTTGCCGCCGATCGCGGCGAGGCGCAGCGCGTGCTGGGCGTGGAAGGCGCCTAACAGCGCGGCGAGCGGCAGCCCCCAGCGGGCGGGGTCGGTGCCGGGCTTGGGGAAGTATTCCTGCAGGGTCAGGCGGATGTCGGCGAGGCGGGCGCCGCTGGCGACGAGGCGGCAGACCGATTCGGTGACCGCCCACAGGGCGCCGTGGTAGGGGCTCCACGCTGCCAGCCGGGGGTCGAAGCCCCAGCTCATGAAGGTGCCGGTGTCGGTGTGGCCGTCGAGCACCGGCAGGCGTGCGACCATGGCGTCGGGCGGGGTGAGCTGGTGCTCGCCGCCGAAGGGGCTGAGCACGGTGGCGGCGCCGATCGACGAGTCGAACATCTCCCCGAGGCCCTTGCGGCTGCAGTGGTCGAGCGCGGCGAGGTGGGCGGCAAGGCGGGCGGCCAGGGGTTGCCCGGCCGGCGGCCGGCCGGCGGATTGCGGCTGCGGGTTGCCGGACGGGGCGGCGACGCGGACGGTGGCGGACTGTTGGACGCCGTTGGAGTCGAGGAACGCGCGGGAGAGGTCGGCGATGGTGGCGCCGCGCCAGGTCATGCGCAGGCGGCCATGGTCGGCGACGGTGGCGACCGGGGTGCACTCGAGGTTCTCGCGGTCGGAGGCGGCGATGAAGAACGGCACGTCGGCGGGGTCGACGAGCACCGCCATCCGTTCCTGGCTTTCCGAGATCGCCAGCTCGGTGCCGTCGAGGCCGTCGTACTTCCTGGGCACGCGGTCGAGGTCGATGTCGAGCGAGCGGGCGATCTCGCCGATGGCGACCGCGACGCCGCCGGCGCCGAAGTCGTTGCAGACCTTGATGCGGCGGGCCAGCCCGGGGTCGCGGAACAGCCGCTGGATCTTGCGCTCGGTCGGCGGGTCGCCCTTCTGGACCTCGGCCGAGTTGGCCAGCGCGTCGTCGCCGTGCCGCTTGGACGAGCCGGTGGCGCCGCCGATCCCGTCGCGGCCGGTGCGGCCGCCGACCAGCAGGATCACGTCGCCGGGGGCGGGCCGGCCGCGGACGACCTGGTCGCGCGGCGCGGCGGCGACCACCGCGCCGATCTCCATCCGCTTGGCGACGTAGCCCGGGTGATAGACCTCGGACACCATGCCGGTGGCCAGGCCGACCTGGTTGCCGTAGGACGAGTAGCCGTGGGCGGCGAGCTGGCAGATCTTGCGCTGGGGCAGCTTGCCGGGCAGGGTGGCGGCGAACGGGGCGCGGGGGTCGCCGGCGCCGGTGACCCGCATTGCCTGATAGACGTAGGCGCGGCCGGAGAGGGGGTCGCGGATCGCGCCGCCGAGGCAGGTGGCCGCGCCGCCGAACGGCTCGATCTCGGTGGGGTGGTTGTGGGTCTCGTTCTTGAACAGCACCAGCCAGTCCTCGGATTGCGGATTGATCCGGCCCTCCGGCCGGCCCCCTGCGGGGCTGTCGCCGCGCTCCAGGCCATCCCGCTCCGCCCGGTTGGTGATCGTGACCGGCACGATGATCGAGGCGGCGTTGACCTCCTCGGAGAGCTCGAGGTTGGCGAGTTCGCCGGTGCGTTGGAGTTCGCGCATGGCGAGCAGCGCGATGTCCATCAGGGTGACCGGCTGGCCGGGGCCGTGGACGGCGTCACGGGCCTGTTGGAAGAGGTCCCACGACTCGCGGGCGGCGTCGGCGCCCGGGTCGAAGGAGACCTCGTCGATGCGGGCGCGGAAGGTGGTGTGGCGGCAGTGGTCGGACCAGTAGGTGTCGAGCAGGCGCAGTTCGGTGAGGGTGGGGTCGCGTCGCTCCCCGGTGCGGAAGTGGTGTTGGCAGAATGCGAGGTCGGCCGGGCTCATCGCCAGTCCGAGGCGGGTGCGCAGGTGCTCGAGGGCGGCGGGGTCGTGGCTGCGGAAGCCGTCGAGGGTCGGGACGTCGGGCGGCGGGGGCGCCGGCTGGGCGAGCGACGCCGGGGTGGCCATCGACGCCTCGCGGGAGTCGACGGTGTTGATGACGTAGGCCTTGACGCGGTCGACGTCGGGATCGGCCAAGGCGCCGCCGAGGACGATCACGCGGGCGCTGGCGGCCAGCGGCCGGCGGCCGGCGGTGAGGATCTGGACGCACTGGGCGGCCGAGTCGGCGCGCTGGTCGAACTGGCCGGGGAGGTATTCGACGGCGAAGGCGGTTTCGCCGGGGGCGAGCGCGAGGCTTGGGGAGGCGGAGTCGACCTGGGGTTCGGAGAGGACGAGGCGCACGGCGGCCGCGAACTCGGCGTCGTCGAGGCCCTCGACGTCGTAGCGCTGGAGGACGCGCAGGGACGAGAGCGCGGGCAGTTCGAGCGAGGACCGGAGGTCCTCGAGCAGGCGGCGGGCCTCGGAGTTAAACTCCGGCTTCTTCTCGACGAACACGCGGTGCATGGGCGGTGGGCGGCGGGGCGCGGGTGGTGCCGGGGTGGCGCTCGGGTGGCGGTCGGGTGGCGGCTGGCGGGCGCGGCCGGGCGGCGGCGCGGTGGCCGGTCCGGGCGGTGGCGGGGCGAGGGTAGACGATCGGGCGGCGGGTGCCAGCGGGTTTTGCGGGCCGGGGCGGGGGGGCGAGGCCGGGCTTGCGGGTGGCGGGGCGGGCGGGTTTGCTTGCGGCGGTGTCAAGCGCGACAGAGCGAGGCGGCTGGCGGCGGCGGCTTGGGGTGTTCGGGGACTTGCCGACGCGGGCGGTACGGGGCGGGGTGCGGGTGACGCCGTGGTTCCTCGAGCCGGCGATCATCGGGATGTGGGCGGCGGTGTTGTTCGTGCTGGCGGCCGCGCAGCGGCGGGCGGTGTGCGCCAACCTCCGGGCGCTGCTGCCGCCGTGCAGCCGGTGGCGGACGCTGCTGCGGGCCTACCGGGTGTTCTGCGAGTTTGCGCTGACCTACGGCGACGCGGTGCGCTGCGAGTTGCTAGGCGACCGGGTCGACTGGGCGATCGACGGCCTGGAGGCCTTCCGGGACCTTGCGGGCCGGCGCGAGGGCTGCCTGATCCTGACCGCCCACATGGGCAACTATGACCTCGCCGCACCGATGTTCGCCGGCAAGTTCGGGCGGACGGTCCACACCGTGCGGGCGCCGGAGCGCGACCCGCGGAAGCAGGAGCTGCGGGAGCGGGAACTGCGCGCGTGGGAGGAACGGCATCCGGGGTTCCGGGTCCACTACAACCGGCCGGGCGCGATGCTCGGCGTCGAACTGGCGCGGCTGCTCGCCGCCGGCGACATCGTCGCCCTGCAGGCCGACCGGGTGATGCTCGACGTCTCGGGGGTCGAGGTGGCGGTCGGCGGCGGGTGGGCGCTGAGGCTGCCCCGCGGGCCACTGGCGCTCGCCCGGGCCGCCGGCGCGCCGTGCTTTCCGCTGTTCGTCGTGCGCGACGGCTGGCGCCGCTACCGGGTGCAGGTCAGGCCGGCGCTGGCGCCGCCCGCGCGCCGGCGCGGGGCGGACGATGCGGCGTCGGCCGAGTGGGCGGCGGTGTTGTTGGAGACGGTGCGGCGCCACTGGCGGCAGTGGTTCGTGCTCGAACCCTTGTTCCGGCGCGTCGGGCAATGAGGGCGGTGACCGACAACGGCGCGGTGACGGCCACCTTCCGCGTGTTCGGGGGCGCCGGGAAACGCCTCCAGGGCGACGCCGTGCGCCGACTGGCGGGACGCGGATCGCACGCCGGCGAAGTGCGCGTGCTCGGAACCCTCGTGCCACTGGTGGTCGCCGCCGCGGCAAGCGACGCCCTGGCCCGCTGCTGCGGCCCGTGGTGGGCGTTGCTGGCCCTGCCCGCGGTGCTGTTCGCGGGCCTGCACGCGCTCGCCATCGTGCTCGGAACCGTGGCCGCCGCAATCAGCCGCCTGGCCGGCGACCGCGAGGGCTGGCGCTGGCGCACATGGCTGGTGGCCCTCGGCGCCTGGGCGTGGTGGCGCTGGCACGACGACGCCGGCTGGTGCCGCTGGGTGGCCGCCGCTTGGCTGGCGGTGGTGGCGATCGAGGCCGCCGCCCTCGCGCTCCTCGGCTGGCGGCGCCTGATGCAGGTGCCGGGACGCCAAGGGGTGGCGGTGCGGGTGGCGCTGGCCACGCTCGCCCACGTGCCGCTGGTCCCGCTCGCCACGTGCGCCGGCTGGCCGTGGGCCCTCGCCTGGGCCGCGCTGTTGGCCGCCGCGTTCTGCTGGTCCACCCTGGCCCCAAACGCCCAGGGGTTCGGCCCGGTCGCCTCGCGCTGCGACGGCGCCGGCGTCTGGCTGACGATCGACGACGGCCCCGACCCGCAGACCACCCCGGAGCTGTTAGAACGGCTCGGGCGGGCGGGGGCGACGGCGACGTTCTTCCTGGTCGGGTCGCGGGTGGAGGCGCACCCGGAGCTGGCGCGGGAGATCGTGCGGCAGGGTCACCGGGTGGGCAACCACACGCTGACGCACCCGGCCGGCAGTTTCTGGTGTGCGGGCCCGTGGCGGACGCGGCGCGAGGTTTTTGGGGGCGGGCGGGTGATCGAGCGGGTGACGGGGGTGCGGCCGTGCTGGCTGCGGGCGCCGGTCGGGCACCGGAATCTCTTCACCCACCCGGTGGCGGCGGAGGCGGGGATGCGGGTGGTTGGCTGGACGCGGCGGGGGTTTGACGGAGTGTCGCGGGACGTCGGGCGGGTGGTGCGGCGGCTGACCCGGCGGCTTGGGCGCGGCGACATCCTGGTGATCCACGACGCCACGCCGGTGGCCGGGGCGGTGCTGGATGGGCTGTTGGAGGAACTGCGGCGGCGCGGGTTGCGCACGGCGGTGCCGGAGGAGGAGGGCGCGGCCCAAGGGCAGGCGGGCACATCTGTGATTGGCGGTGGGCCGGCGGGCGGGTAAGCACGGTGGTGGGATGAGGCGCGAGCAGCTGGGTCGGGGTTGGGTTTTGGCGCTGGTGCTGGCGCCCGCGGGGGCGGCGGCGGCAGGCGGGCCGGACTGGGCCCGCACGCTGGCCAAGGTGTTTTCGGAGCGGCTCTCCGGGATCGAGGCCGAACTGGCGGCGGTGGGCGGGGAACTGCCCGGCCTGCCGGGCGTGCCGGTGGCCGACCAGGGGGGCACCGGCGGCTTCGCGGCGCTCCATCCGGCGGCCGAGCCGGGCGCGGCGGGCGACCGCGCGGTGGAAGTGCGGTGGCCGCGGCCGGCGGCGATCGACATGGTGGCGCTGGTGCCGGCGCGGCGCTACACGGCGCGCGGGCTGGAGGCGCAGTTCGGCACCCCGGACGCGTTCACGGTGGACCTGATCGCGGACGACGGCCAGGTGGTCGCGCGGGTGGCCGACGAGCGGGGCGTGTGGGCGCACCCGGTGCGCGCGGGCCATCCGTTCGTGTTCCAAGTGGCTCCGGCGGCGGAGGCGGCAGGGCTGCGGATCACCGCCGGGCGCCTGCGGCTCGACCCGGAGATCTCTGACAGCCACGTGCACGCATGGGCCGAGGTGTTCGCGTTCGAGGGCCCCCGCAACCTCGCGCTCGGCGCCCGGGTGGAAAGCCTGTCGGGCATGCCGGCGCCTTCCCCGTGGCAGTGGAGCAAGGAGTTCCTGGTCGACGGCCAGACGCCGCTCGGGCTGCCCGAGGTCCCCGCCGGCAAGCACCCGAACATCGGCTGGCTCTCGGAAGGCCGCGCGACCGCCACCGAGCCGGCGTGGCTCGAGGTGGACCTCGGGGCGCCGAAGGACATCGACGGGATCCGCCTGCTGCCGGCCAAGCGCCCGACCTCGGACCTGCCGAGCGGCTTCGGGTTTCCCAAGCGACTGCGGATCTCGGTGGGCGAAACCCGCGCCGCACCCGCCGCCGGCGCGCCGCCCACCGCGGTCGAGCGCGAGTTCCGCAACCCCGGCCACAGCCCGGTGTTCATCCCCCTCGACCGCTGCCGCGGACGCTACGTCCGGATCGAGGCCACCGAACTGTGGAAGCAGTTCGACAAATACCCCGCGTTCTTCGCCCTCAGCGAGGTCGAGGCGCTCGACGGCGAGCAGAACATCGCCCTCGGCGCACTCGTCCGCTCGCCCGACGGGATGGGCAACGTGATCGGCACCGACGCCCGCTACTGGGGCACGATCAGCCTGTGCGACGGCTTCGGCCCCGACGGCCGGCTGGTGCCCCCGCGCGACTGGTTGCTCGGGTTGGACCGCCGGCTCGCCTTGGAAACCCGCGCCCACCGGCTGCGGCTCGAGGCGCAGGGGATCATGGCGGACTGGCGGCGGGCCGCGCTGACCGCGGTGGTGCTGCTGGCCCTCGCCGGCGCCGTCGCCATCGTGGCGCTGCCGATTCGCTACCGGGTGCGCGAGGCGCGCCAACTGGTGCGGGTGCGCGAGCGGATCGCCGGCGACCTGCACGACGAGGTCGGCAGCAACCTCGGCAGCATCCAGATGTTCGCCGACCTCGCCGAGCGACGCTCCGGGCCGTCCGCCGAGCTCAAGCGCATCCAGCGGATCGCCGCCGAGACGGTCAGCGCGGTGCGCGACATCGTGTGGCTGCTGCGGCCCCACGGCGTGCACCGGATCGGCACCGTCGAGCACCTGCGCGAGACCAGTTCGATCATGCTCGAGCCGCTCGCGTGGGAGTTCACCAGCAACGAGGCGGCGTGGGGGTGCGAACTGCCCGACGAGGCGACCCGGCACCTGTTCCTGTTCTTCCGCGAGGCGCTCCACAATGTGCTCCGCCACGCCGGCGCCAGGCACGTCACGGTGCGCGTCGAACAGGACGCCGGACAGCTGCGGCTGGCAATCGCCGACGACGGCTGCGGGATCCCCGCCGAGCGCCTCGAGCGCCCCGCCACGCTGCGCGCACTGCGCCAGCGGGCGGCCGCGCTCGGCGCCGAACTCAAGATCGACACGCAGGTGGGCGAGGGAACGCGGCTCGAGCTGCTGGTGCCGACGGACGCGGCGCACCTGTCCCGCGCGGCACGCTCGGCGCCGCGCCCGGAGCCGCGCAATGCGTGACCCGCGCAGGATGTGGATTGCGATCGGGCGGCGATCGGCTATGAAGGGTGGCGGTGGCCGCAAAACCAGCAGCGCAGGGGCAGCCGATCCGCCTGGTGTTGATCGAGGACCACGCCGATTTCCGCGAGTCGGTGTCGATGGTGCTCGAGGAACGCGGCGGCTACCAGTGCGTCGGCGGCTTCTCGACCATGGAGGACGCGCTCGAGGCCTTCCGCGGGGGGCTGGAGGCGGACGTGGTGCTCTCCGACCTCGGCCTGCCGGGGATGAGCGGGATCGAGGGGATCCGGCAGATCCGCGAACTGCTCCCCCGGGTGCAGGTGCTGGTGCTCACCGCGTTCACCGATCGCGAAAAGGTGTTTGCCGCCCTCGAGGCCGGCGCCCACGGCTACCTGGTCAAGGCCGGCAGCGCCACCCGCCTGATCGAAACCCTCGAGGAGATCCTCGCCGGCGGCACCCCGCTCGACCCGAAGATCGCCGGCATGATCCTCCAGACGTTCCGCCGCCTCAGCCCGATCCAGGGGGCCGAAACCCTCTCCAGCCGCGAGTGCGAGGTGCTCCAGCTCGCCGCCAAGGGCCTCACCCGCCCGGAAATCGCCGACCAACTGGGCGTCAGCCAGCATTCGGTCACCGAATACATCCGCCGCGCGTTCGACAAACTCCACGTCCGCAGCCTGCCCGCCGCCGTCAGTGAGGCCATCCGCCGCGGGCTGCTCGACCTGTCCTGACCGTGTCCCAAAAAATGGCGACATGACAGGATCCCGGTTTTCCGGCACATTTCCCTCGTTCGACGGAGCAGAGCGACCGAAGACGCCGAGTTTCGCAGGACGGTTTTCATGACGGAAACAAAGGGGCCGCGCGAGTGCGCGGCCCTTTCCGTTGCACGCGGCACCCTCGGAGCCTGTCCGAAAAATGCTGCCGGTCGTGCTGCAAGGGACTTTTCCCGCAGGCTCTCAGCCACCCGCGGCCAGGGTGACGATCTCCACCCGGGCGCCCGGCCCGACGAGCGTGTCCGCATGCTCCGCAGCAACGACCGGGCGGCGGTCCAGCTCGACCACCACCGGCTTGCCGGCCAGCCCGAGCGCGGCCAGCAGCGCCGCCACCGTCAGCGGGCCGGGGACTTCGTGGGGCTGGCCGTTGAGCGTGATCGACATCGGCGGCGCGGTCTAACAGATTTGCGGCGCGGGTTGCGGGTGGTCGTTGGCGGGCGGTTCCGGGGTGGCGAGGATCGCCTCGTCCCAGTCCTTCCAGACCGGGTCGAGGTGGTGGTGGCGGAGCATGGCGGCGACCTCGGCGGCGGTGCGGGAGTCGTCGATCAGGAACTGCTCGGTGGCGGAGCGGCAGGGGGCGGGGCTGGCGACGCGCCGTCCGCGGACGGTGAGGTGGAGGTCTCCGGCGCCGGTGTAGCCGCCGGGGTCGGTGCGGCTGTTGGCCGAGAGGTGGGTGACGCCGAGGCCGGCGAGCGCGTCGCGCAGCGGCGCCGGCTCGCGGGTTGAGAGCACGATCCCGACCTGGGGGAAGCAGATCCGGAACGCGCAGACGAGCCGGACGAGCTGGCGGTCGGGGAGGAAATGGGAGGGATCGGGCCGGTAGTGGTAGTTGCCGGCGTGCGGGCGCATGCGCGGGAACGAGACGGTGAACTGCGCCTTCCAGCAGTGGCGCAGCAGGTGCTCGAGGTGGCCGGCCAGGGCGAGCGCCTCGGCGCGCCACGGGCCGAGCCCGAACAGGGCGCCGATGCCGATCCGCCGGAAGCCGCCGGCATAGGCGCGCTCGGGGCAGTCGAGCCGCCAGTCGTAGTCCTTCTTCGGCCCGGCGGTGTGCAGCTGCCGATAGGCCTCGCGGCCGTAGGTTTCCTGATAGACGACGAGCCCCTCGGCGCCGTGGGCGACGGCCGCGGCGTAGTGGTCGTGGTCCATCGGGCCGACCTCGATGGCGAGGGTGGGGACGAACGGCCTGAGGGCGGCGAGGCAGGCGTTGAGGTAGCCGCCGCTGACGAACTTCGGGTGCTCGCCGGCGACCAGCAGCAGGCTGCGCATGCCGCGGTCGTGGAGGAAGCGGGCCTCGCGGACGACCTCGTCGACGGTCAGGGTGGTGCGCAGGATCGGGTTGTCGCGCGAAAACCCGCAGTAGGAGCAGTTGTTGACGCACTCGTTGGAGAGGTAGAGCGGGGCGAACAGGCGCATCGTGCGGCCGAAGTGGCGCCGGGTCAGGGCGGCGCTGGCGCGGGCCATGCGCTCGAGGGCGCCGGGCGAGTCGTCGTCGAGCAGGCGGGCGAAGCGTCGGAGCAGCGGCGAGGGCGGGGTGGCGGATGGATCGAAGCGGCTCAAGGTCTGGCTGGGGGAGGATGGCGCCGGGCGCGGGCGGCGTCAAAGGCGGATCGGGGCCGCGCCCCGAGCTTGCCAAGGGGCGCCGGGGCGGGTTTGGATGGGGGCCGACCATGAGCGAGACGGAGCGGATCGTGCTCAAGCCCACCCGCTGGTTCATCCTGCGGGCCGGGGCGATGCTGGCGATGTTCGGGGTGTTCGGCGGCTGGTTCCTCTACGACTGGAAGGTCGGCTACCCGAAGCAGAACCTGGCCTACGCCCTGCACACCACCTTCGAGCGCGCGGGCCGCGAGTTTGCCGCGCTGAATGCCGACGGCAGCACGACCCCCGCCGACTGGGAACGGTTCGCCGCCGCCCAGACGGTGGCCCTGCCCGAGGGCCAGGGCCTGCTGCCCGCGGGCACCCCGCGGCCGATGCCGTGGCCCGACCTGCTCAAGGACCACCGCCGGCTGGCGGCCGACGGCTGGCACAAGCTGTGGCTCGAGTTCAGCGCCGGACGCCGGATGGACGCCAACCCGCCCGAACACCCCGCGGTCCCCGGCAAGGTGGCGTTCGACGCCAAGAAGCTGCGCGAGCAGGCGGTGATGGGCGGGGTGTGCGCACTGCTGGCGCTGGGCGCCGCCTGGGTGCTGCTGCGCACGCTCCGGCGCACGATCGAGGCCGACGCCGGCGGGCTGACCGCGGCCGACGGCCGCCGGATCGAGTTCCGCCAGTTCGACCGGCTCGACAAGCGCAAGTGGAAGAGCAAGGGGCTGGCTTACGCGTGGTTCGACGCCGGGGGCTCCCGGCGCCGGATCCGGATCGACGGGCTGACCTACGGCGGCTTCCGCAAGGAGGACGGCGAGCCGGCCGAGCGCCTGATGCAGCGGCTCGAGGCCAATTTCAGCGGCGAGCTGATCGACTACGCGGAGTGAGGGTTTTTGGTGGCCGTTTTTCGTGGTTGCCAAGGGTGTCGACCACCGCTAAGCCAAGCGCGGAACCACTGACCAACCACCGCACAGCCCATGTCAGACAAGAGCATCGAAGAACGGGTCAAGGACATCATCGTCGAGCAACTCGGCGTGAATGCAGACCAGGTGACGCCGGAGGCGAAGTTCATCGAGGACCTCGGTGCCGACTCGCTCGACACGGTGGAACTGGTGATGGCCTTCGAGGAGGAGTTCGGCCTCGAGGTGCCGGATGAGGCGGCCGAGAAGCTGCTGTCGGTGGGTGACGTGATCGGCTACATCACGGAACACAGCGACGCCACCTGACCTCCCCGCCAACTGGCCGTGGGGCGGGCGCCGTGGGGCGGGCCGCCCCTTTTCTTTGCTTTCCCACGCCGGCAGGGCGATGGTGTCGGCAGCAAGCGATGCGGCACTCGCAGGACAACATCCAGTATGCGCTCGAAGCGACCCGGGTGCTCTATGAACCGGACCGCCGCATCGACACGTTTGCGGCCACCCGGTTCAAGTTCCGCCTCGTGAGCGAGCTGATGGACCGGGTCGGCCAGGTGCGCATCCGGGCCGGCGAGATGGAGGCGGCCAAGCCGCAGCTGCTGCGCCCCGAAGCCTATCGGGACATCCGGTTCGAGGGCTTCAGCGAGGAGGCGCGCGGCAAGTTCGACGAGCTGGTCGAGCGGCTGCGCCGCGAGGGCCACGACCTCGCGTTCCTGAAGTACGGGTTCCAGTTCCGGCGCAGCGGCGTGACCGAGCAGATCGTGCACGACTCGCTGGAGGCGGTGAGCGAGCGGGCGGTCGAGGAGGCCCGCCAGTCCGGCAACCCGATCAAGGCGGTGATCGCCGGCGTGGACGACGCGTGGGAGGTCTCGATCCTGAAGTTCGCGTTGCACATGATCCTGCGCTCGCAGGAGATCAACCGGTTCGACTTCCAGCGCCGGGGACTGCTCTAGGAATGAGTCTGCGCGGGGTCATCAGGCTGTTGGCGGCCCTGGCGGTGATCGGGGTGATGGGCGCCACCTCGTGGGCGGTGTGGAAGGTGCGCGAGCAGGTGCTCGAGCCGCGCCACGCCGAGGAGCAGTTCCTCCGGATGCTGGAGGAGAGCGAGGTGCGCGAGGTCGAGCCGGGTGAGGGGGCCTTCCGCAAGGCGACCGAGATGATCGCCCTCGGACGGGTGGCCGAAGGCCGCGAAAAACTCCTCTACGTGGTCAACTTCTACCCCGACTCGCCGTCCGCCCCGGCCGCCAAGCGGATCCTCGGCGAGATGAACCTCGACGAGTTGCTCTCCACCGAGACGATGGAAGGCAAGCTGGTCCACAAAGTGGCCCCCGGCGAATCGTTCTCCACCATCGCCGCCAAGCACGAGACGACCCTCGACTGCATCATGCACCTCAACGCGCTGATGGACTTCGGCCGCCTCCACCCGGGCGACGAACTGGTCGTCATGCCCCTCAACCTGCGGGTGATCATCGACCCGCCCCGGCGCACGCTCTCCCTGTGGGACCGCGGCCGCTTCCTCAAGGAATACCCGCTCGTGGCCTGCGACGCGGGAATCCCCGCCGGCGGCGCCCGCCTGCGGATCGAAAACAAGGCCGGGGTGCTCGGCGAGCGCCGCGTCGCCGTGACCTCGCAGGACTACCGCGCCTCCGCCAAGGTCCTGACCCTCGGCCGCTCCGGGTTGGCAATCCGCGAACTGCCCAAGGACGCCACCCCCCCGGGCCGCGGGATCTTCCTCCGCCGCCCCGAAATCGAGGAACTCGCCCTCGTCCTCCGGGTCGGCAATGAGGTCGAAATCCGCCCCACCGCGCCCTAACCCCCCGCCCCCACCACCCCCGCCCCCCACCCACAATCCTTGTCGCGGCCGCGACAGGGATCGTTGGCGGCCGGGGATTGGGGTGGGCGGAATGTGGGGTGGATAATGTGTTGCCTGCGCGGCGGAGGGCACTAGCGTGGCGGGGGGCCTTGGGGCCGGGGCCGGACGACCATGCAGGTGTTGGATTTCGAGAAACCGATCGACGAGCTCGAGCGCGAGGTCGAGAAGCTGCACCAGCGGGCGGCGGCGCAGCAGATTGACCTGAGCAAGGAGATTGCGGCGCTCGTCGAGGAGCTTGCCGCGACGCGCAAGCGGGTTTACGAAGCGCTCACACCCTGGCAGCGGGTGCAGATCGCGCGGCACACCGACAGGCCCTTCATGCTCGACTACCTGGCGCATGCGTTCGACGACTTCTGCGAGTTGCACGGCGACCGGCGGATTGGGGACGACGAGTCGATGCCGTGCGGGCTGGCGCGGCTTGGGCGGCGCCGGGTGGTGGTCGTCGGGCACCAGAAGGGGCGGGACACCAAGGAGAACCTGAGGCGCAACTTTGGCAGTGCGCATCCGGAGGGCTACCGCAAGGCGCTGCGGGTGATGAAGCTGGGCGAGAAGTTCGGCCTGCCGGTGGTGACGCTGATCGACACGCCCGGTGCGTTCCCCGGCATCGGGGCCGAGGAGCGCAACATCGCCGAGGCGATTGCCCTGAACCTGCGCGAGATGATGGTGCTGCGCGTGCCGGTGGTGGCGGCGGTGCTCGGCGAGGGTGGCTCGGGCGGGGCCCTCGGCATCGGGGTTGCCGACCGGGTGTTGATGTTGGAAAACGCCTACTATTCGGTGATCAGCCCGGAAGGCTGCGCCGCGATCCTCTGGAAGCACCGCAAGCACGCGCCCGAGGCGGCCGAGGCGATGCGCCTGACGGCCCCGGACCTTGCCCGCCTGGGCCTGATCGACGAGGTCATTGCCGAGCCGCCGGGCGGCGCCCATCACGACCACCCGGCGGCCGCGGCGGCCCTCAAGGAGGCGTTCGAGCGCCACCTCGGCGAGCTCGAGGCGCTGTCCACCGACGAGTTGCTCGAGCGCCGCTACGCGAAGTTCCGCAACTTCGGCGAGTGGCAGGGGCAGGGGGCGTGAGCGGGGGCTGGCCGCGGGGCGCTGCCGGCCGTTCATTCCGGGGGACTGCCGCGGTAGAGGTTGCCGAGGGGGATGAGGCGGGCGGCGGCGGTGGCCTGGGGGAAGAAGCGCAGCTCGACGAGGGTGGCTGCGTGGCGCGGGTCGGGCTGGTCGAAGAGGAGGTTGCCGAGCGAGGGGAAGGCGAGGGCGTCCTGATAGACGAACCAGCGCGGCGAGGGGCGGTGGGGGTGGGCGCCGAGGACGAACGAGGCGCCGGCGGCGGCGGCGCGGCGGGCGAGCAGGTGGACGCGCTCGTCCGGGCCGGGGGCGCCCTCGCGGCCGCAATGGAGGAAGGCGACGAGCGGCTTGGCGCCGGCGGCGGGCCAGGCGGCGAAGGCGTCGGGTTCCAACAGGTCGGTGGCGGGCCGCGGCAGGTTGGCGAGGTCGGTGGCGGCGGCGAGGACGAACGGGCCGAGGTCGGCGGCCTCGAGCTGGCCGAGCGGGACGATGCCGGCGCCCAGCAGCAGGCGGCGGGTGGCGGCGAGGGCGCGGGGGCCGAAGTCGAGGGTGTGGTTGTTGGCGAGCACGGCGGCGCGGACATGCCAGCGGCGGAGGCGGTCGAGGGCGGGGCCGGCGGGCATGCCGATGCGGGGCGGGGTGGGCGGGGCGGCGGGGGCGTCGGTTTCCAACAGGACGCCCTCGAGGTTGAGGACCAGCGGGCGGCCGCCGGTGGCGGCGAGCACGGCGGCGTCGATGCGGGCGGCCTCGGCCGGGCGGGCGAGCAGATCGGTCAGGTGGCGGCCGAAGTGGGTGTCGCCGCCGAAGAACCACGCCTCGCCGGGGAGCGCGGTGGCGGGGATGAAGTCGGGGCTGTGGAGCTGGGTGACGTAGCTGGTGGTGCGCGGGTCGCCGGGCGGGCCGCCGAACTCGAGCGCGTTGCGGTTGTCGACGACCACCGGCGGCCGGCAGCCACGGGCGCGCATCAGGGTGAGGGTGATCCACTGGGCGGCGAGCGAGTCGAGGTGCTCCGGCTGGCGCAGGCCGGCGAGCAGCTCCGGGGCGCCGGTGGCGAGCGCGCGCAGCGTGGCGGCGTCGCGGCGGCGCGCCTCGGCGGCCGGCAGGTAGTGGGAGAAGTCGGTCGACTGGACGAGCAGGGTGGTGGCGTCGACGAGCGGGTCGAGCGCGGCCGCCAGCGCCTGCCAGTCGGCGGGCTGCGAGCGGGGGTGGAGGGCGACCGGGAGGACCGGCACGCCGGGGAACAGGCGGGCGAGGAACGGCAGCACGGCCTGGACGCCGTGCTCGTGCGAGAACAGGTTCGACTCGGCGGCCAGCGGCGACTCTAACAGGCGGGCGGCGGCGGCGGTGTCGCAGCGGACGCGGCCGAGCGGGGTGAGGAAGTCGCGGCGGGTGGTGGCGGCCGGGGCGGGCGAGCGCAGCCTGTGGTCCGGGCTGAGCAGCACGATCCGTTGGCAGCGGCGGCCCGCGGCGAGGCGCAGCGGGCGGGCGATCAGCTCGGCGGCCAGCAGGTGGTGGGGGACGGTCACGCCGCGGATGCGCGGGCCGTCGAGGGGCGGGGTGGCGGCGGTGCCGGCGAGCGCGGCGCGGAACGGGGCGGGGTCAGGATAGAGGGGCGGGAAGGGCGGGGCGGGGGTTGTGGCGGGGGTTGTGGCGGGGGAGGCGGGCAGGGCGAGCAGGGCGGTTAGGAGGAGGGGGAGGGAAGAGCGGGCGGCAGGATGCCGCCCGCACGGCCGACGGCGGGACGCCGTCGCCACGGTGGGGGCGGGGGGAGGCGGCGGGTTCATTCGGCGGCGGGCACCGCGGGCAGCGGGGCGAGGATGGGCGCGGCCCAGGCTGCGCGGGGCGGGAGGGCGGCGCGTTTCTGATAGACCTTGGCGCGCCACTGCTCGTCGGTCATCCGCGCGTCCATCGGGGCGGTGAACTCGAAGTGGCGGTAGCCGACGCCGGCGGTCAGGCGGGTGTCGCCGGCGTGGTTGACGAGGGCGAGCACCAGCACCGGCTTGCCGAGCGCCTCGAGCAGGACTTGGCGGCTGTTGGCGTCGGTGTGGACGTCGGTGACCAGGGCGGTCATGCCGCGGTTGGGGTCGGGGGCGAGGCTGTCGGCCAGCGGGGTGTCCATGTAGCGCAGGTCGAGCGCCCACAGCCGGCGGTTCTGGTCGGCGCTGAGCGGGCGGCCGGCGGCGATCCGGGCGGCGAGGGTGCGGCAGAAGAGCACGTCGCGCGCGAACTGTTGGAGGATCGACCACTCCTCGGCGGCGTCGGGCAGCAGGCGGTGGCGGGCGAAGCCGTCGGCGGCGAAGGTGGCGAGCCGGTCGAACTCGGCCCAGAACGCGGGGTGGGGCTCGACGAACCCGCGGGGGATCGGCGGCTCGCTTGCCGGCGCGCCGCCCTCGCCGGCCTCCGCGTATGACTGCTTGGCGTAGAGCACCGTGTCGTGCTTGAGCTCGGTCCACGACCCGAGCATCGCCTCGAGCCGGCGTGCGGCGTGGGCGGGGGTTTGCATGAACGCCGGCTGCCACGGGCGGGGCGGGCCGGCGAGGCGGGTCAGGACGTGCAGCTGCTTGGCGGCCATCGAGCCGAACCACGCGGCGTCGGGGACCTCGCCGAGGCGCTGGCCGAGGCGGTCGAGGCGGGTGGCGAGCTCGCGTTCGTGGACCGGGTTGCCGGCGACGTGGGCGGCGGCAAGCTGGCGGGCGAGCGGGTCGCCGAACGCGGCGGCGACGTAGGCGCCGGTGACCATCGTCGGCGCCTGTTGGGGCGAGCCGCGGGTCAGTTCTGATAGAACCCACGCGTCCCAGGTGAACCGCTGGCCGAAGACGCGGAACGACGGCGGGTCGGCGGCGGGTGAGGTGTCGGCGAGGTGGATCGACGACACGACCTGGGGCTGGCGCAGCGACTTCAGGGCGGGCTTGAGCCTGGCCAGGAACGCGGGGTCGACGGCATCGGCCGGGGTGGGCGAGGCGTGGCCGGCGGCGGCCAGCCAGTTGCGCAGCTCGGGCCAGCACAGGTCGTCGGGCGTGCCGGCGAAGAACGCGGTGATCTCCATGATCTCGCGCCAGCGGGCGAGCGGCGGGGCGCTGGCGCCCTGCGGCTGGTGGGCCAGCAGTTGGACGAGCAGGAGGGTGTCGGAGAGCCCGTGGTCGTCGTTGCCCGGCAGCGGGATGCCGTTGCGGCCGAGGAACATCATGGCGCGGAACCACGCGCGCAGCTCGGGGGTCTTGGTGTAGTGGGAGCGGACGATGAACTGCGAGTAGTCGGCGGCGTCCGGCGGCGGGCCGTAGCCGGAGAACAGCGGCGAGGGCGCCATGCCGCGGGCGCCGCGGACGAGCTCGACTTCGTCCCGCAGCGCGGCGGCGAGGGCCTCGGGAAGCCGGCTGGCGACGTGCTCGAGGCGCGCCGGCAGCGGCCGCGGGTCGGGGGGCGGCAGCAGTTTCTCCATTGCCTTGCGCGTTTCCTCGTCGGGCTCGTAGGCGTCGTCGTCGTCGGCGGCGGCCGGCGCGGGCGGCTCGTCGGTGCCGGCGAGCACCCACGCGCAGCCGAGCTGGGCGCGCAGCCGGTCGAGGCCGGGGTGGCACGCGGCGGGGGCCGACGCGCGCAGCTCGGCGGCGGCGGCGAGCGCGTCCAACAGGAAGCGGTCGAGGCGCGGGCGGAGCTGGCGTTGCTCGACGACCTCGAGGGCATTGCTGAAGAACCGGTGCCAGGCGTGGAGGAACAGGTCGGGGGTGACCAGCTTCGCCTGGCCGTCGTCGCGGGCCGCGGGGTCGCCGGAGGCGTCGCCGATGCGCGCGAAGGCGGAGAGCATCTCGTCCTCGGTCGAGCGCCAGTCGTGCGGCTCGCGGTCGCCGGCGGTCGGCTCCGGCGGCGGCTGATAGACGGTGTCGAGGCGGGTGCCGCCCATCTCGAGGACGACGAGCAGGTCGCGCGCGAGGGCGGCGCGCTGCTCGCGGGTGAGGGCGAGCCCGAGGTGGGCGAGCAGGCGCTCGGCGTTGGCGGCGTCGGCGAGGGCCGGGCGCGCGGGCTCGACCGGCTGGGCGGTGGCGTCGTCGGGGATGGCGACCGGCGGGGGGACCGGGGCGAAGCGGGCGAGTTCCAGCGGCGGGAGCTGGGCCTTGGCGGTGGCGGGGGCGAGCAGGAGGAGGAGCAGCAGTGGCTTCACGGTCGGGATCCTAACCCGGGACAATTGTCTTGTCACTCACCGGTGGCAGGCTGGAATCGAGGGTTGGCGGGCGAGGCAGCGCCGCCGCGCGACATGATCACGATCGAGAAGCACACGTTCGGGATGGGCGACCGGTTCGGGCGCGAGGGGGTGGCGCAGCTGCGGGCGGTGGCCGAGGCGAATGCGGCCGGCATCCCGCTGACCCCGGTGTGGAACAAGTCGAACCGCGAGCACCTGCTGGTCGGCAGCCACCCGGACGAGCTGCGGGCCGAGGCGGCGGCGGCGGTCGAGGCGCTCGGGTGGCGCGGGGCGTGGCACGTCGACGCCGACCACATCGGGCTGGCGACGGTCGATCCGTTTGTGGCGGGCAGCGACTTCTTCACCATCGACGTGGCCGACTTCATCGGCCGGGAGGACGAGCCGGCGGAGTTCGCGCGCCAGGTCGGGCGGTTGTCGCGGCTGGTCGGCGCGGCGGCGATCGACGGGATCGACCGGCCGCTGGAGATCACCGCGGCGACGGTGCGGCAGGCGGCGGCGAAGTTCGGGCGGGCGGCGCGCGAGGCCGGCCGGATCCACCGCCACATCGCGGGCCGCAAGGGCGAGGGGGCGTTCATCGCCGAGGTCTCGGTGGACGAGACCGACACGCCGCAGACGCCCGCCGAGCTGCTGCTGATCCTCGCGCTGCTCGCCGACGAGGGGGTGCCGGTGCAGACGATCGCCCCCAAGTTCAGCGGGCGCTTCAACAAGGGGGTCGACTACGCCGGCGACCTGGCGGCGTTCGAGCGCGAGTTCGATGCCGACCTGTGCGTGCTCGCCCACGCGGTGCGCGAGTTCGGGCTGCCGCAGTCGCTCAAGCTGAGCGTCCACTCGGGCAGCGACAAGTTCTCGCTCTATCCGGTGATCCGCCGCCTGGCCGCGCGCCGCGGGGCCGGCCTGCACGTCAAGACCGCCGGCACCACCTGGCTCGAGGAGCTGATCGGGCTCGCCGAGTCCGGCGGCGAGGGGCTGGCGGTGGCGAAGCGGGTCTATCAGGAAGCGCACGCCCGGTTCGACGAGCTGGCGGCGCCCTACGCCACGGTGATCGACGTCGACCGCGCGCGGCTGCCGGCGCCCGAGGCGGTCGCCCGCTGGGGCGCGGCCGACTACGCCGGCGCGCTGCGCCACGTCCCCGGCGACCCGCGCTACAACCCGCACCTGCGCCAGCTGCTGCACGTCGCCTTCAAGGTGGCGGCCGAGCTGGGCGAGCGGTTCACCGCCGCGCTCGAGGCCAATGCGGCGCGGATCGCCCGCAACGTCACCGCCAACCTGCTGGAGCGGCACATCCGCCCGATCTTCGGGTGAGGGCGCGGGCGCGCCAGACGACCGCAGAGGGAGCAGAGGGCCTTGAGAGCGCAGAGGAAGACAGGAAATTGGGTGGAAACCGCCGGAGATGCCGCACGCGGCCGGGGATTCCGGCTTTCCGGAGCTGGCATTCCGTTCCAAGCTCTGCGCCCTCTGCGGTCCTCCGCGCCCTCTGCGGTCAATGGGCAACCGCCGCCAATCACCCACGCCCATCCCCAGCAATCCTGCCGAAGAACCCAAAAAGAACCCGGGGCGGGCAAGATTGGGGTTGCGCGGGGCGGGAGATCCTCCTAGCTTCCCGCCCGCACCGGAGCCCCGGAGCGGTAGTTCAGTTGGTTAGAACGCCGGCCTGTCACGCCGGAGGTCGCGGGTTCGAGTCCCGTCCGCTCCGCCACGACCCCGCCCCCGCCCGCCGGGGGGCGGGGTCGTGGCGTACCGGGGGCGGGGCGGGCGCGCGGGTTCTAACAGCCCCGCGGCGGGGTGCGGGGGGCGGGGTGCCGATTGCTTCGGCAAGCTTAAGGGTTGTGGCGGTCAAGGATTTTTAAACCGGTGCTGTGGAACCCTTGTGGGGCGCGGGGGAGCGGGCGGCTTTGTTAGGAGGGGTGGAATTCGGTTCCCGTCCGGAGCGTCCGGTGGGTTATCCGTTGCGGAGCGCGCCAGGCGCCGACCCGGGGGGGCGGTGCGGATCGGCGCGCAGAAGCCCACCAGGAACTTTGCACGTTACCGATGGAATCGGCCACGCACGATGAGGATCACACGGTCAGACGGGGGAGCAAGCGCAAGGAAGGAGGCGTCCGCGGTGCGGAAGAGGCTTGGGAAGCAGTGCGCGACGCGTTGCGGCGGCGCCTGAGCCGGGATGCGTATCAGCGGTGGTTCCGGTGTGCGAGTCCGGGCGGGGTGGCGGCCGGGGAGCTGGTGGTGCGGGTGCCCAACGAGATCCACCACGTGTGGATTGAGGCGAACTACCTGCCGGAGCTGGTGGCGGCGGTGGCGGAGGCGATGGATGGGGTGCGTGCGGTGAAGCTGGTGGTGGACCCCGGGGTGGCCGGGGAGGCGGTGGCGGGTGGTGCGGTGGCGGGCTTGGACGGGGGTGCGGCGCCGGGGTGGGCGGCGGGTGAGGCGGCGGGTGAGGCGGCGGGTGAGGCGGCGGGTGAGGTGGTGCGGGACGACACGACGCGGCGGTTGAAGCAGGCGGCGCTCAACCCGTTGTTCAACTTCGAGCGGTTCGTGGTGGGGGCCAACAGCCAGTTTGCGCACGCGGCGAGCACCGCGGTGGCGAACCGGGCGGCGACCGGGTTCAACCCGTTGTTCATCCACGGCGGGTCGGGGTTGGGCAAGACGCACCTGATGCAGGCGATCGGGCAGCAGTGGTTGCGCGAGCGGCAGGGGGTGCGGGTGCTGTACCTGACGTGCGAGCGGTTCACCAACGAGTTCATCGACGCGGTGCGCAAGGGGGACATCGAGCGGTTCCGGCGGCGCTACCGCAACGTCGAGCTGCTGATGCTCGACGACGTGCAGTTTCTGGGCGGCAAGGAGCGCTCGCAGGAGGAGTTCTTCCACACCTTCAACACCCTGCTGGACGGGCAGAAGCAGGTGGTGCTGACCAGCGACAAGCCGGCGTGCGAGATCAAGAGCCTGGAGCCGCGGCTGGTGTCGCGGTTCGAGTGCGGGCTGACCGTGGAGCTGCAGCCGCCGCAGTTAGAGACCCGGCTGGCGATCCTGCGCCGCAAGATGGACGAGTGGCGGGTGGTGCTCGAGGAGGAGATCGTGCGGTTCCTGGCCGAGCGGATCCGGAGCAACGTGCGGCGGCTCGAGGGGGCGCTGATGCGGGTGGCGACCTACGCCTCGCTGGCGGGCGAGGCGGTGGGCGTCGAGCGGGTCGAGCACCTGCTGCGCGACCTGCTGCGCGAGGAGGCGAGCCGGCAGGTCACGATCGACATGATCCAGCGGGCGGTGGCGGAGCATTTCGACCTGCGGCTGGCGGACATGACCAGCCGGCGGCGGCCGTCGAGCATCGCGTTCCCGCGGCAGGTGGCGATGTACCTGAGCCGGCACCTGACCAAGGGGTCGCTGGTGGAGATCGGGGAGGCGTTCGGGGGCCGCGACCACGGCACGGTGATCCACGCCTGCCGCAAGGTTTCCGAGCGGATGGACACCGAGGAGGGGGTGCGCGAGGCGGTGCGCCTGCTCGAGTCGATGCTGCGCCGGTGACCGGCGCGGGGCCGGCCGGGGCGGGCGCGGGCGCGGGGCCGGCAGCGGGGCGCATTTCTTCACAACCCATTCACAGAAGGCTTGCCAAGCCGGAACGAAATCGGGAACGTCTGGCGCAGCGCAGACAAGAAATCCCAGTTCCATGAAATTCAGCATTTCCAAGGAAAGTTTCCTGGATGGGCTGCAGCGGGTGCAGCACGTGGTGAGCAGTCGGACCACGCTTCCGATCCTTTCCAACGTGCTGCTGGTTGGCCGAGGGGACCGGCTGCACCTGACGACGACCGACCTGGACGTGGGGATCAGCGGTGGGGTGGAGGCGGTGATTGACAAGGAGGGAGCGACCACGCTGCCGGCGAAGCGGCTGTTGAGCATCGTGCGCGAGCTGCCGTCGAGCGAGGTGACGGTGGCGGTGGACAGCAAGAACGTGGCGTCGATCGAGTGCGGGCCGAGTTTCTTCAGGATCATCGGGCTGAGCGAGGAGGAGTTTCCGCCGTTGCCGGACTTCAGCGAGGCGCGGGTGTTTGAGATTGAGCAGCGGGTGTTGCGGGACGGGCTGCGCAAGACGTCGTATGCGATCTCGACGGACGAGACGCGCTACGTGTTGAACGGGATCTTCGCGGCGTTTCGGGACGGGCGGCTGACGCTGGTGGCGACCGACGGGCGGCGGCTGGCGATGGCGGACACCGAGTTGGAGTTTCCGGAGTCGAGCGAGACCGAGGTGATCATTCCGAGCAAGGCGATCCAGGAGTTGCAGCGGCTGGTGGTCGGGGAGGGCAAGGTGGAGGTGCGGCTGAGCGACAACCAGGTGGCATTTGCGGTGGGCGACAGCCTGTTGGTCAGCAAGCTGATCGAGGGCAACTACCCGAACTACCGGCAGGTGATTCCGAGCGAGCCGGACAAGCGGGTGGAGATTGACCGTGAGCACCTGCACAACACGGTGCGGCGGGTTGCGTTGCTGGCCTCGGACAAGAGCAACTCGGTCAAGCTGGTGTTCAAGGAGGGGCAGCTGGAGGTGAGTGCGAACTCGCCCGACGTCGGCGAGGCGCGGGAGACGCTGGACGTGCCGTATAGCGGCAAGGGGATGCAGATTGCGTTCAATCCGGAGTTCCTGATGGCGCCGCTGCGCAACCTTGAGACCGAGACGGTGCTGCTCGACCTGATCGACGAGATGAGTCCCGGGGTGATCCGGGTGCCGCAGGACACCGGGGGGTTCCTGTACGTGCTGATGCCGATGCGGGTGAGCAGCTGAGCTGGCGTGGGCGGGCAGGCGGTGTGGGCGGCGGGGCCGGGGTGCCGGCCGGGCGGCGGGTTGTGGGCGGTTGATGGGTTGAAACGGCGGCTTGGCGGGCGGCGTAGGCGTGAGGATGAGAACGCGGAGTTGGCCGGTGGTGGCGGTGGTGTCGGCGGCGGTGCGGGTGGCCGCGGGGGGTGCGGAGCCGGCCGGGGGCACGCTCCCGGCGGAGGTGCCGGCGCCGGGTTTGGTGCTGCACGTGGCGGCTGGGGCGGCGGACGGGGGCGACGGCAGTGCCGGGGCGCCGTTTGCCACGCTGGAGGGCGCGCGCGATGCGATCCGGGTGCTGAAGCGGGGCGGGCGGTTGCCGGCCGGCGGGGTGTGGGTGGAGGTGGCCGGCGGTGCGGAGTATCGGTTGCGGCAGACGTTCCAGCTGGGTGCGGAGGATTCGGGCGAGCCCGGGGCGCCGGTCTGTTATTGCGGCGGCGGCGGGGCGGCGGGCGGGTGGGCGACGATTTCCGGCGGGGTTGCGCTGGGGCGGTTTGAGAAGGTCAGCGACCCGGGGCTGCTGGCGCGGTTGCCGGAGGAGGCGCGGGGCAGGGTGTGGCAGGCTGCGTTGCGGGACGAGGGGATCGGCGAGCTGCCGCCGGTGCGGCTCGGCGGGTTCGCCAGCGGGCGCGGGTTCGGCAGCGCCCCGGCGGTGCGCCTGTTTGCCGGCGAGCGGGAACTGCCGCTCGCGCGCTGGCCGAACGCCCCCGCGACGCTGGCGGTCGAGGCGGTGGCCGAGGACGACGGCCACCAGATCCACGGCCTGCGCGGCAGCAAGACCGGCCGGTTCACCTGCGCGAGCGAGCGCCTTGCGCGCTGGACTTCCGACCCCGACATCGTGCTGCACGGCTACTGGTTCTGGGACTGGGCGGAATCCCGGGAACTGGTCAAGGCGATCGACCCGGCGGAGCGCGAGATCACCCTCGAGCCGCCGTTTCACACCTACGGCTACCGGAACGGCCAGCCGTTTTACGCCACCAACCTGTTTTCCGAGATCGACCGGCCCGGCGAGTGGTACCTCGACCGGCGCACGCTCACCCTGTTCCTGCTGCCGCCGGAGGGTCCCGGCGACGCGGCGGCCGGGGGCGGGCCGGCGGGGGTGACGCTGGCGGTCGCCGGGGCGCCGGCGGTGGTGGCCGAGGGGGTGGAGCACGTCCGTTTCCGCGGGCTGGCGTGGGACGCCGCGGCGGGCGACGGGATCCGGCTGCACGATTGCCGGCAGGTGGTGATCGAGGGGTGCCGGCTGGCCCGGCTCGGCGGCGACGCGGTGGTGATCGAGGGCGGCAGCGGGTGCGGGGTCGTCTCCTGCGACGTGTTGCTGGCGGGCCGCGGGGGCATCAAGCTGGCTGGCGGCGACCGCAAGTCGCTGGCGCCCGGGGGGCATTACGCGACCAACTGCCACCTGCACCACCTTTCCTGCGTGGATCCCACCTACACGCCGGCGGTGTTGGTGGACGGGGTGGGGCAGGTGGTGGCGCACAACCGGATCCACGACCTGCCGAGCAGCGCGATCCGGCTGGGCGGCAACGAGCACCGCGTCGAGTTCAACGAGGTGGCGCGGGTGGTGCTGGAATCCGACGACCAGGGGGCGGTCGACATGTGGGGCGACCCGACGGCGCGCGGCAACCTGTTCCGTTACAACTCGTGGCGGGACATCGGGCCGGGCCCCGACGGTGCGCAGCCGAAGCTCGGCCGGGCGGCGATCCGCTTCGACGACGCGATCAGCGGGCAGCTGGTCGAGCACAACCTGTTCCAGCGCTGCGGCGGGGGCGGGCACGGGTTTGGCGCGATCCAGATCCACGGCGGCCGCGACCACCTGGTGCGCAACAACCTGTTCGAGGACTGCACGGCGGCGGTGACCTTCAGCCCGTGGCAGCTCGAGCGGTGGCGGGAGTTCGTGCGCGACAAGTTCCCGGCGCCGGGGCTCGACACCGGGCTCTACCTCGCCCGCTACCCGGCGCTGGCCGGGCTGGCGGAATCGGCCAACCTGAGCGAGTTCGCGGGCAACCTCGCGCGCGGCTGCGGGGTGTTCCTGCGGCAGCCGCCGCCGGGCACCGTCGAGCGCGCCAACATCGTCGAGGCTGCGGGTGGCGGCGAGCCGGCGGAGGCGCAGCGGCGGGCCGGGATCGACCCGGCGCTGGCGGCGCGGATCGGGCTCTATCAGGACCCGTGGCGGCGGGGGCCGGGATGCGCGCTCGGCGCGGCGGGGCGGCCGTGACCGCGGCGGCGGCGGTCGCTCAGCGCGCGAGGAAGTTGGCCAGCAGGCGCAGGCCGGCGGCCTGGCTCTTCTCCGGGTGGAACTGGGTGGCGAGCAGGCGGCCGCGGGCGATGGCGCTGGCGAAGGTGTCGCCGTAGCTGGTGGTGGCGGCGACCAGCGCGGGATCCGCGGGGACCGGGAAGAACGAGTGGACGAAGTAGAAGTACGGGTGCGGCCCGAGGCCGGCCCAGCATGGGGCGGCGGGGTCCGTCGGCGCGGCCGCGTTCCAGCCGACGTGGGGGACCTTGAGGTGGTGGCCGGAGAAGCGGACGACGCGGCCGGGCAGCAGGCCGAGGCCGGCGACGCCGGGCGACTCGTCGCTGCCCTCGAACAGCAGCTGGTAGCCGAGGCAGATGCCGAGGAACGGGCGGTCGGCGGCGAGCCAGTCGCGCAGGGGCGCGGCGAAGCCGCGGGCCGCGAGCGCGGTCATGCAGTCGCCGAAGGCGCCGACGCCCGGGAGCACGATGCGCGAGGCGCCGGCCAGCCCGGCGGGGGTGGCGGCGATGCGGGGCGCGGCGCCGAGGCTGCGCAGGGCGTTGGCGACGCTGAGCAGGTTGCCGGCGCCGTAGTCGATGATGGCGACCGGCATCTGCTAGAGCGACTCCTTGGTGCTCGGGACGCCGCGGACGCGGGGGTCGCGCTCGACGGCCTCGCGCAGGGCGCGGGCGAGGCCCTTGAACACGGCCTCGGCGACGTGGTGGCCGTCGCGGCCGTAGAGCACCTCGACGTGGAGGTTGGCGCGCAGGTTGGAGGCGAGGGCGCGGCAGAACTCCTCGACCAGCGAGAACGGGAGGTTGGGGGCGGAGGGCGTGCCGGGCGGGGCGCGGAACTCGAGGAAGGGCCGGTTGGAGACGTCGACGACCACGCGGACGAGCGTTTCGTCCATCGGGAGGAGGGCGGCGCCGTAGCGGCGGATGCCCTCCTTGGCCCCGAGGGCCTCGCGGATCGCCTCGCCGAGGACGATGCCGCTGTCCTCGACGGTGTGGTGGGAATCGACGTCGAGGTCGCCCTCGGCGGTGAGGGTCAGGTCGAACAGCCCGTGGCGCGCGAACAGCGCGAGCATGTGGTCGAAGAACGCGATCCCGCTGGCGACCTCGGAGCGGCCCGAGCCGTCGAGGTCGATGGACAGATCGATCCGGGTCTCGGTGGTCTGGCGCGAGCGCTGGCAGCGGCGGGGATCCATGGCCTCGCGTGGTGCCGGGTGGCAGGGGGTGCTACTTCTTCTCCTCGGGCTCCGGGGCGGCGGCTTCGGCGGCGCGCTGCTCGAGCGCGGCGAAGTAGCGATCCGGCAGCCTGCGGCGCTTGATGTCGTCGAGGATGCTCTTGGCCTGCTTGGCGTCGGCGCCCTCGAGGCCCTTCCATGCGTCGCGGTAGGCCTGGTCGACCGGCTGCAGGCGCGAGGTGTCGGTGCGCTCGATGCGGGTGGTCTCGGTGTCGATGCGCCGCAGGGTGTCGCTGAGGCTGCGTTCGTCGAAGGGGTCGAAGCTCAGCCACTTGATGCCGGCGGACTTTTCCTCCAACAGCTTGGCCTGGAGGGCCTTTGCCTGCTGGGCGAAGATCGCCTCGGCGCGGGCGCGGTCGGCGGCGGGCATGCGCTCGAGGCCGACCTTGCGGTCGGCGAGGCGCTTGTCGAGCGAGGTGAGCGCGGCGTTGACCTGGGTGCGGAAGGCGCTGAGCAGGCGGCCGGCGCGCGGGATGGCGTCGAGGTGGGCCTTGGAGCCGGGGGCCTGTTTTTCGAGCGAGTCGAAGGCGCGGAGGGCCTCGATGTAGTTGCCGGCCTCGGCGGCGCGCTGCATCTGGCTGGCGAGGACGGCGGCATCGATGCCGATGGCGTCGGCCAGGCGCTGGGCCGGGCTGACGATGCGCCCTTCGAGCTTGATCGCGCCGGCGGCGATGAGTTTCCGCTCGTCGTTGAGCTTGGCGATCATCTCGCGGGCGGCGCGGTTGTGCTTCGAGGAGGGGTATTTCTTGAGGAACTCCTCGAGCTGGCCGATGCGGGCCTGATAGGCGGCCTCGTCGAGGAGGTCCGGGGTGTTGCCGAGCTTGGCGAGTTCCTCGGTGAAGATCGCGTCGGAGGGGTCGACCTTCTCGATCTTGGCGATGTCGGCCTTGGGCACGCGGCGCTCGTCGCGGATCGAGCGGGTGACCTGGATTTCCAGCAGGTAGGAATCGGCGTCCTCCTTGAGGATCCGGCCCTCGTACTTGGTGCCGTTCTTGAGGATGATGGTGTCTGCGGGCGCCGTGGGGGTGGCGAGCAGGGCGGCGGCGGCCAGGAGGATGGGAGTGCTGAGGAATCGGGATGTCACGTTCATGACTGGGGGGAAATTGGGCCCATGGGGCGGGTTTGGCCAGCGCGAAGATCACTCGGGCACGGCGAGGTTCTGGCGCAGCCATGCGGCGAGTTCGTCCGGGGAGTTGAAGGTGAGCGGGTCGGCCGAGCCGACGGTGAGCCGGGCCTGGGCGGGGGCGAGGTCGGCGGCGGTGAGGAAGCCGGCGTTGGCGGGCACGAACGAGCAGCGGCGTGGTCCGCTGGCGAGGATGGCGGGATCGGTGGCGGCCGGCGTGCCGCCGCCGAACTCGGCGCCGAGCTGCACCAGCGGGGCCAGGTGGCGGAGCAGGTCGCCGGTCAGCGCGTCGGTGTGGACGATCGGGGTGACGTCCGGGCGGGGCAGTTCGCGGCGGAGGGCGGAGGCGAGCGCGGGCGGGGCGGAGGGGGTGTAGGCGGAGAGGCGGGCGAGCACCGAGCGGAGGACGCCGGCGGTGGACTCCTCGAAGACCATCATGGCGTTGGCGAGGGGCACGTCGATCACGCTGCCGGCCGCATCGGATTCGCGCAGCTGCTCGTCCTTGACGAAGTGGTCGGCGGTGAGGTCGACGAGTTGTTCGGCCCAGTGGATGAACGAGGCGTCGAGGGTGATCGCGTGGACGTCGAGGCAGGCCTGGGCGGTTAGGGCGTAGTCGAGGGCGCGGCCGGCGGCGAGGGTGGGCGGGGACGCCTTGGGCAGCTGCCTGAGGCCGGTGGCGGGGTCGAAGTAGCCGGTGCGCAGCAGTCGGAGTGCGGCGAGGGCGCGCTGGCGGTGGGCGTTGTCGCCGGTGGCGCCGAACAGGGCGGCGTTGGCGGAGGCGAGGCGGGCGTGGTGGCGGGCGTAGGGGGCGGTTTCGACGAGCAGCGCGTCGGTGAGGCGCTGGTTGCGGAGCTGGCGGAGCTTGCGCAGGGCGGACTGGAGGGTGGCCTCGATGTCGGCGGCGGGGCGGCCGAGGGTGGGGGCGAGTTCGGCCGGGGTGTGGCGCACGGCGAGCACGTTGAGGCGGAAGTAGAGGCGGCGGGGGTCGGCCTCGAGCGGGACGTTGCCGAGGCCGCGCAGTTCGGACACGGCGGACAGGACGCGGAGTTCCTCGGGCTCGAGGCGGCGTTCGAGTTCCTCGGTGGTCCAGAGCATGGCGGTTTCGGTGCCGTCGGGCAGCACGGCGCCGTGGACGACGCGGCCATCGCCGGTGCCGAGGCCGTTTTCGGCGAAGGCCAGCGCCTGGCGTGCGGCGGATAGGAACATCGGTTCGCCGGTGGTGCGCCAGCATTCGAGCAATGCGAGGGACATGCGGCACTGGGTGGTCGTGTCGCGGGTGAACATGGGCAGGTTCCAGTCCGGGCCGCGGCGGGCGAGGAAGATGCCGCCGTCGAGCGGGTCGATCATCGAGCTGCGGACGAGCTTGCCGGCGCCGGTGGCCAGGATGGTGCGGCATTCGCGGCGCTGGTCGGCGGGCAGGGCGGGGCTGGCGGCGGCCAGGGCGAGCAGTTCGTAGACGCCGGCCGGGGGCAGGCCGCCGGTGCCGTCGATGCCGCCGGACAGGGGGTCGTAGAGGTCGCGCAGGCGGGTGATGGCGGTTTGGACCTGTTGGGCGGGGCCGGGGATGTCCTCTTGCGGCGGCTTGCGGGTGAGCCGGAGCTTGCGCAGGTCGGCGTCGCGGCGGCTGTTCTTGGTGACGTACTCGGGCGACTCGCGCCACATGCTGGCGACCATGCTGCTGGACTGGTCGAACAGGTCGATGACCTCCTCGGGGTCGGCGCTGGTCACCGGTGTCCATGCGACCGGGCAGCCTTCGGGGGACAGCCAGAGCAGGAACGGGAAGGCGACCGGGCGGCGGATTTCGGCGGCCAGCACGCTGGCGAAGATGCCGAGTTCGCGGCAGGCGTCGACGTCGACCAGGGTGGGCAGGTAGTTGTCGTTGATGGTGGTGACGATCCGGCGCGAGCCGTGGAGGGCGGCGAGGGCGGCGTCGCTGGCCGGATAGAGGGTGGAGCCGAGGAAGACGAGGATCAGGCGGTGGGAATCGGCGGCGGTCTTGGTCAGCCCGGCGTCCCAGTTCTGCCAGTGGATCGGGGCGGAGGCGTGGCGGCGCAGGAACGAGGTGGGGGCGCCGGAGAGTTGGTTGGCGCGGGCGGTTTCAGGCAGGGGCAGGGGTCCCGCGTGGGCCTCGGCGGCGGGCTCGCGCCGGCAGGCTGGGGAGGCGAGAAGCAGGCACGACGCGAGCAGCATCGTGAGGGAGGTGGTGGGGTGGCGCATACAGGACGACTGCCGCAGTTGAAGAAAAGGCTTCCGCTATGACAAGCTCAAGCTAACCTCCGGGCCGGATTTCGGGCCGCACGGTGACAACGATTGCAGTTTCAAGTCAAAAGGGCGGGGTTGGCAAGACCACGATTGCGATCAACCTGGCGCACGCCTTTGCCCGGGCCGGGCTGCGCACGCTGCTGGTGGACACGGACCCGCAGGGGTCGGTGGGGCTGTCGTTGACGCGGCAGTCGCGGATGCTGTCGGGGTTTTACGACTTCCTGGCGGATCCCGGGATGCCCTTGGACCGGATGGTGGTGCCGACGCGCCTTGACACCTTTGCGCTGGTGGCCAGCGGGCAGGGGAGCGGCTACGAGGTGGCGGGGGCCTCGCTGGGGATGCACCTCTCGCGGGTGCGGGCGTTTTTCCGGGCGGTGGCGGCCAAGGGGTTCGAGGTGTGCGTGGCCGACACCGCCGCCGGCCTGTTCGGGATCACCGGCGACGTGCTGGCGGGCGTTGATGCGGTGATCGTGCCGCAGCAGGCCGAGCCGTTGGGGATCCGTTCGCTGCCGAGGCTGTTGGAGGGGTTGAACCGCCTGCGGGTGATGAATCCGCGGCTGGCGGTGCTCGGGGTGGTCGTCACCATGGTCCAGCGCGAGTTGGCGGAGAGCCGGGACGCGGTGGCCGCGCTGCGGCAGCTGTTGCCGGAGGCGATGATGTTCCGGACGATGGTGCCGCGGCACGAGTTGTTCGTGCGGGCGAGCGCGCGCGGCCTGCCGGTGGGCATCCTCGAGGACGGCGGCGGGGCGGCGGCGGTGTTCGACTCCCTGCGGGCCGAGATCGAGGCGAAATTCGCGCCGGGTGGCGGTTGAACGGATGGATTCGGTGCGGTCATGGCTCGACCCCGATGAGGTGCGCCGGCTGGCGCAGCGGCTGCTCATCGGCCGCGGCGAGGTGTTGCTGCCCACCACCGACACCCCGTTTGGCGCCGCCTTCGAAGGCTTCGCGATCAGCGTCGATACCCAGCCGCCAGCCACCCCGGCGAGGGGGACTGCCGCGCCGCCGCCCGTGGCCGCGCCGCCGCCCGTGGCCGTGCCGCCGCCACCCGTGGCTGCACCGCCGCCCGTGGCCGTGCCGCCGGTCGTGGTCGTGCCGCCGCCACCCGTGGCTGCACCGCAGCCCGTGGTCGTGCCGCCATCTCCCGTGACTGCACCGCCGCCGCCGGCGGAGGCTGCCCCGCCTGCGGTGTCGCCTGTCGTTTCGCCTGTCGTGTCGGCCACCGTGCCCCGGTTAACGGAGCAGGCGGTGGCGCCGCCCGCGGTGGTTGCGGTGGCGCCGCCGGCCGCTCGTCCGCCTGAGCCCCCGCCCGTGGCGTCGACCCGGCCGGTGGCGGTGCCGCCGGCAGTGCCACCTGAGCCCCCGCCGCCGGCGCCGCCGCCGGCGCCCACCCGGCCGGTGGAGCCGGTGGTGACGGAGCCGGTGGTGACGGAGCCGGTGGTGACGGAGCCGGTGGTGACGGAGCCGGTGGTGGTGGAGCCGCTGGCGGCGGTGAGGCCGGTGGTGACGGTGGCGGGTGTGGGCGATTCGGTGCGCGAGGCGTCCGGGGCGGTGGGTGTGGGGGTGCCGGCGGCGGCGCCGCGCGGGCCGTTTCTCCAGCGGGTGGAGCGGTTGCGGGACTGGCTGGGCACGCAGTTCGGGGTGCGCGGGATGTTCCTGTTGGACCGTGAGGGGGCGGTGATCTTCGACGACGGGGTCAGCGAGAAGCTGCAGGGGCTGGCGCGCAGCCTGGCGCAGGCGTCGCGGGCGGCCAACGGCGCGGGCAGCAACGTGCACGTCAAGATCGGGGCCGACGCCACTCTGGAGGTGATTCCCGCCGTCACCCACTACGGGCCGCTCGTGCTCGGTGCGGTGGCGCCCCAGGCGATCCCGGCGAAGGGCGTGGCGCTGGTGATCGACGCGATCCAGCGCACCGCCATGCCGCCGGGGCAGGGGAGGTAGCGGGGTCAGGGCGGGTGGCAGCCGGGGGCGGGTGTAGTGGGCGGTTGCGGGCGCGCCTTTACACCACCGCCCGGTCGTGTAGGCTGGCCGGGCTGTTGCTCCCGATCTGTCCCCGATGTCCGGCGACCCCCACGCGCCAGATCCTGACCGTGAACTCGTGGATCGCGCCCGCGAGGGTGACACCCGTGCCTTCGACGCGCTGGTGATGAAGTACAGCCCGCGGCTCTACGGGCTGGTCTACAACATGACCGCCCACCGCGAGGACACCCACGACCTGCTCCAGGAGATCTTCGCCAAGGCCTACCGCTCGCTGCGCCACTTCAGTGCCCGCGCCTCCTTCTACACTTGGATCTACGCCATTGCCGTCAACATGACGATCAACTTCCTCAAGCGGCGGAAACGCCGCACCGGACTGAGCCTCAACGACTTGGACTCCGGCATCCTGAACGACCCCGCGCTCGTCGACCTCGCCCCCGACGCCAATCCGGAACGGCAAAACCGGATCCATGAACTCCAAAAAAGATTGAACGAAGCCATGCTGGCCTTGTCTGAAGACCATAGAGCGGTGGTTACGATGTTTGATATTCAAGGACTGCCTCATTCGGATATCGCCCGCATCCTCAAGGTTTCCGAAGGGACCGTCCGGTCCCGCCTCCATTACGCCCACCTCCAACTCCAATCCCTGCTCCAGGACCTGTGGGACGAACGCACGTGAATCAGGTTGCAAGGAGTCAAGAAGTTTCATACAACCGTCCCGTCAGCAGCCGTGAACCAATTGCCCACCATGATCGCAGAGCTGTTGAGGCTGAAGCGCTACGAGCAGCCCTCGCGGGAGTATTTTGAGGATTTCCTGCGTGAGTTTCAGGCACGGCGCCGGGAGGAGTTGGTGGAGCGGTCGTCGTTCGCGCTGGCGTTCGAGCGCTTCGGCGCCTGGCTGGGCGAGTTGGGGCGGGTGCGCTGGGCGTATGCGGTGGGGCTCAGCTACGCAGCGGTGCTGCTGGGCTTGTTTTTGTGGCCGCACGGGCAGGAGCGGGCCGGCTTGCCGGCGGCCCCGGTGGGTCATGAACAGCCGCTGGTGGCGCCGGTGGATCCGGAGCAGGGCATGGATCTGCAAGGGACCGCGGCGGATGAGTTGCCCGAGCAGGAGTTCTGAAATCAGGCGCTGGCGAGGATGGGTGGGGGGCTGGCTGGTCGGCTGGCTGGCAGGTGCGGCGTCGGGTGGCACTGGCACGTGGGTGCTCGAATTTCCGGCGGCGCCCGGAACCACCGCGGAACGAGTGTGCGGGTTCGCGATCGAAGGCGGTAGGGTGGTGAGCGTGGTGCTGCCCGGCCAGCAGGCAGCGGCGCCGCGGCTGGTCGATGGGGGCCGGCGCCTCGGCCTGTGGGGGCATGACCCGGTGTCGCGGCTGGCGGTGCTGGATGGCAAGGGGCTGGCGACCGGGGTCGGCGTGCTGCGGCTCGGCGCCTCGTCCGGCCTCAAGCCGGGCGCAGTGGTGCGGATCCCGGGCGTCGGCGAGGGCCGGGTGGCCGGATGGGTGCGGCGCTTCGCCGGACGGGTGCTGCCGGTCTCGTTGTTGCAGGTGAACTACGCCGGGGCGGCGCCGCCGGCGGGCACGCCGCTGCTCGGGGGCGACGGCCGGGTGGTGGCGGTCGGCTACCAGGCCGACGGGCAGCGCGGGCACGCGGGGTTCGCGCTGCCGGTGGAGGCCTGCCGGCGCGTGCTCGCCGACTTGGAGCGCGACGGCCGGGTGGTGCGCACCTGGCTCGGGCTGACGCTGCGGCAAGGGGTCACCCCGCCGGCGGTGGTGCGGGTCGACGGCGAGTCGCCTGCGGCCCGCGGCGGCCTGCGGCCGGGCGACGTGTTGCTGCAAGTGGGCGCCTATCCGGTCTCCGACTACCCGGAGGCGGTCAATGCGTTCTTCTTCCTGGTCGCCGGCCAGACGGTCACGCTGCGGGTCCTGCGCGAACTCGAGGTGCTCGAACTGCAACTGGTCCCCCAGGCCCTGCCCGGCGGGGCGGCGAGGGATGGGTGACGAAGGACGGCGGGGGCGACGGATTTGGCTGTCGGGGCGGGGTGGAATGTGGGACAAGGAGGGCGGCGATGGACCGACCGGGATACGAGCCGAAGATCTACCTGCTGCCGAACCTGATGACGGCGGGCAACCTGTGCTGCGGGTTTTTTGCAGTGCTGACGATCTTCAAGGGGATCAGCGAGGGGTCGGGGGCCGACCAGTATGACTTCCTGACCGCGCGGGGCTACTACGAGCGGGCGATCCTGCTGATCTTCGCCTCGTGCTTGTTCGACCTGCTGGACGGCCGGCTGGCGCGGCTGGGCGGGCGGGAGTCGGAGTTCGGGCGGGAGTTCGACTCGCTGGCGGACATCATCTCGTTCGGGATGGCGCCGGCGATGCTGATGGCCAAGGCGGTGCTGTTCCCGCTCGACGAGCTGGTGGAGGGGCTGGGCTGGGTGCTGGCGTGCATCTACGTGTTGTGCGGGGCGATCCGGTTGGCGCGGTTCAACTGCCTGACGATGGCGGAGGAGCAGCGGGGCGACCTGAGGCACCACGAGTTCCGGGGCATTCCAATCCCGATGGCTGCGGGGTTCATCGCCTCGCTGACCTTCCTGATCATCGACATCTACGAGAACGACCGGGCGCTGGGGCCGTGGATCTACGTGCTGGCCGGGGCGATGTTCGGGCTGTCGATGCTGATGGTCAGCGACGTGCGCTACCCGAGCTTCAAGCGGCTGGGCTGGCGGACGCGCGGGACGATCGGTGCGGTGGTGGTGGGGGCGGTTGGGATCGTGCTCACGGCGCGCTATTACCACGTCATGCCGGTGGTGCTGTTCAGCGCCTACCTGCTCTACGGGCTGGTGCGGCCGTTGATCTCGAAGCGCTGGCGTCACAGTCTGGAGGCCGAGATGCTGGCCGAGGAGGGAACGGACGGCGGGGTGGACGAGGAGGATGGGGAGGGGCTGGGGGACGGTTTGGGGGGATCGGGCGGGGGGGTGGAGGGGGCAGGCGGCGAGAAAGTTTAAAAAAGTTATTGATCCGCCCCCCCTGAATTTCACACACTGCCCTTGCCTTGAATGATCAAGGGTAGGATTTCGCGCGGTCTCTGGCTTTGGCCGCCGGTGTCGCCCTTGGTTTCGCGTTTGATACAGCCTGGCCGGGCCGGTGGGCGCCGTCCGCATGGGTGGTGGCCCACCGGGCCCGGTCATGGCGCAGCGGGGTGCGCGGTGGGGTGGGGACGTGTGGGGGAGAGGCTCAGCCCGCGTTGTGCGCCGGATTTCCGGCCGCGGCCTGCTGCGGCGCCGCGGCAGGGGAGCGCGTGAGGGTTCGGGTCAGCGTGACTGCTCGAGCATGCGGAGGATGGGTGCTTCGGCGCGGGCGCGGAGGGGTTCAGGGATGGACACCTGAGGGGCGAGGTGGAGGAGGCAGGCGTGGAGTTTCTCGAGGGTATTGAGCTTCATGTAGCGGCAATCGGCGCAGGAGCAGCGGTCGGTGGGGCCGGGGATGAGGGTTTTGCCGGGGCACTCCTTGCGCAGGCGGTGGAGCATGCCGCTTTCGGTGGCGACGATGATGTGGGTGGCCGGGGTGGTGCGGCAGAAGGCGACCATTTTTTCGGTTGAGCAAACTTCATCCGCGAGCAGGCGGACGGCCTGGGTGCATTCCGGGTGGGCGACGACCACGGCGCCGGGGTGGCGTTCCTTGATGCGTTGGATCGAGTCGCGGGTGAACTCGACGTGGACGTGGCAGGCGCCCTGCCAGAGGTCCATCCTGCGGCCGGTCTGCTCCATGACCCAGGCCCCGAGGTTGGCGTCGGGGACGAACAGGATCGGGCGGTCCGGGGGGGCTTGGCGGACGATGCGGACGGCGTTGCCGGAGGTGCAGATCACGTCGGCGAGCGCCTTGACGTGGGCGGAGCAGTTGATGTAGGCGACGACGTAATAGTTCCGCTCGGCGTGCTGGTCGAGGAAGGCCTGGAGATCGGGTCCGGGGCAGGCTTCCTCAAGCGAGCAGCCGGCGTCCCGGTCGGGGAGGACGACGGTCTTGGTCGGGTTGACGATCTTGGCGGTTTCGGCCATGAAGTGGACGCCACAGAAAGCGATCACGTCGGCGTTGGTTTCCCTGGCCTTGTAGGCGAGGCCGAGGGAGTCGCCGACGCAGTCCGCGAGGTCCTGGATCTCGGGGATCTGATAGTTGTGCGCGAGGATGACGGCGTTGCGGCTGCGCTTGAGGTCGAGGATCGCGGTGCACAGGTCGAGCGCTTGGGCGGTGGCGGGCATGCCGCACCAAAGCGCGGATCAGGCGGCTTGGAAACCGGAATCTGGCGGCGCCGGGCAGGGTGGCGGGTGCGGGCGCGCAGGCGGGCTACCAATGGGTGGCGATCGCCTCGGCGGCGCGCTGGTGGGCGCCGGGGCCGCCGAGTTTGGCGACCGCCTCGGCGAGGGCGGCGACGGTTTGCCCGCGGTGGGCTGGATCGGTGAGAAAGCGGCCCAAGGCGTGCTCGATCTCGCACGGGTCGGCGTCGCTTTGGAGCAGCTCGGTGACGACCTCGCGGCCGGCGAGGATGTTGACCATGCCGATGTAGGGGAGGCGCACGAGCATGCGGCCGAGGAAGTAGGTCGGCCACGAGACCTTGTAGACGAGGCAGTAGGGGAGGCCGAACCATGCGGCCTCAAGGGTGGCGGTGCCGCTGGCGATCACCGCACACTGCGCGCGCTGCATCAGCGCGTGGCTGCCCCCGTCGAGGACCTCGACCGGCAGGGTGGGATGGTGGCGGGCGAGCGTGTCGCGCAGGAACGCGGCGAGCTGGGGCGAGGCAGCGGGGGCCTCGAAGCGGACGTCGGGATGGTTCACGCGGAGGCGGCGGCCGGCCTCGAGCATCACCGGAAACAGGCGCGCGACCTCGCGGCGGCGGCTCCCGGGGAAGAGCCCGACCAGTTGCGGGTCGCGGGTGGCGGCGCGGCGTTCGCCGGCGAGTTCATCGGCCAGCGGGTGGCCGACGAAGCGGGCCGGCAGCCCGGCGGGGACGAACAACTCCGGCTCGAAGGGCAAGATGCAGAGCACCTCGTCCAGCCAGCGGGCCATCCGGCCGATCCGGCCCCGGTGCCACGCCCACACCTGCGGGCTGATGTAGTAGACGATGCGGATCTGGGGCCATGCGGCCCGGACCGCCTTGGCCAGCCGCAGGTTGAACCCCGGGTAGTCGACGAGCACCAGCACCCGCGGCCGCTCGCGCCCGATCTCGGCCAGTAATTCGTGAAACCGGTTCTTGAACCAACGGATGTGGCGCACCACCTCCCACAGCCCAACCACCGCCGCCTCCTCGACCCAGTCGCGCAGTCCGGGCGGGTGGCCGCAGGCGGCGGCCATCGCCGGCCCGCCCGCACCCAGCACACGCAGCTCCGGCAGGCGTTCGCGCAGCACCCGCAACATGCCCGCCGCATGGGCATCGCCGCTGAGTTCGCCGGCCACGATGAAGAGCGGATCGTCGGCCATCCGGAGACAGGCTAGGCGCGCCCAGCGGCGCTGACGACGAAAAACGCACCGGCCTACCGCGCCCGACGCGGGTGGTAAAGGTGATGGGGGTGATGGGGCCAAGGTCATTACACGATTGCCGGATTGCTGGCGCGGTGGACAGGTTGGTGGGGGCAGGCCCAGGTTGGTGGGGACAGGCCCGGATTCGTGCGGACCGAAGCGAGGGTTCCCGTGGGGACAGGCCCGAAGGTTGGTGGGGACAGGCCCGGATTCGTGCGCGAGGGTTGGTGGGGACGGTTGGTGGGGACAGGCCCGAAGGAACACGAAGGAACAAGCTCGTGAGCAAGTTCTGCGGAGTCCGGGTTCCCAAGAAAAAGTTCTTGCAATACTGTTCGCCCGAGTAGTGTCCACTCATGCGCAAGAGGCGGCAGTTGGCTCCACGGCATCGGAAGGGTCTGGATGCGGGCGGGTTGGAACCCGTCGACGAGGCGGTGGCGGCGGCCTTGGCGGCCTTGGAGGGCAAGGCGGCGATCTACCACTGCGTGTCGCGGGTGGTCAACCGGGAGCGGGTGCTCAGGCGCGAGGAACGGGACGTGTTCGTGGAGATCATGCGGCGCTACGAGGCCTTTTCGGTCCACGTCCTGACCCATTGCGTGATGCCCAACCACTTCCACATCCTGGTGGAGGTGCCCGCCCCGCCGGAGGACCGGGGCGCCGCGTGGTCGGACGAGCGCCTGCTCGAACACACAGGGCTGATTTACAGCCGGCGGAAGGTGGCCGGGTTGCGCTGGACGTTGGAGCACTTCCGTGCGCAGGGCGACGCCGAGGCGGCCGATGCCTTGCGGGCGAGCTTCCTGCGACGGATGTGGGACCTCTCGGAGTTCATGAAGATCGTCAAGCAGTGCTTCACCCAGTGGTTCAACCGCAGGCACGGGCGGCATGGGGTTCTCTGGGAGGAGCGCTTCAGGAGCGGACTGGTCGAGGACGGGCATGCCGCGCGGCGCGTGGCGGCCTGCATCGACCTCAACCCGGTGCGCGCCGGCCTGGTCGCCGACCCGAAGGACTGGCGCTGGAGCGGTGCACGGCGAGGCGGTGGCCGGCAGAACCGTGGCCCGGCGTGGCCTGCAGCGGGTGCTCTTCGAGGAGGCCGCCGGCCGGATGAACCGGCAACGGGCGCGCGGGAGGTCTCCGACGCCAAGGAACTGCTGCGGCGGTATCGCCGGATCCTCTTCCTCGACGGCGCGCAGCGCAGGGGGACGCGGGCGGGAACCAGGCCGCAATCGCCCGCGAGCGGGTCGAGCAGATCACGGCCAACGGGGGCCGGCTGGGCGAAGCCGACCTGCTGTGGTGTCGCACGAGGTATTTCATCGACGGGGTGGCCATCGGCGGCGAGCGCTTCGTCAACCATGTGTTCGCGCTGGCCCGGGAACAGTTCGGCGGCACCCGCAGGACCGGGGCGCGGCGGATGCGAGGGTGGACAGCGAGTTGTGCACGCTGCGCGACCTGCAGAAGGACGCCTTGGTGTGCTGCTAGGTGGGACCGGAGAGGCCGGAGGGGACTGAGGGGACTGAGGGGACTGAGGGGACGGAGAAGGCGGCGGGAGCCCCGGACGCCGGGTGGGTGGCGCAGATCGCGGCGCATCTGACCCACACCGGCGGCCGGGGCGCGCCTGGCAACCGCCCCGAGGCTGGGCGGGCAGCCCTCAGTCCGCCGTCTGGGCAGGCGAAGAGATCGCAGACACGTTGGCCACGGCAGTCCCCCGAGACCGCTACCGAGGCTAGTTCGGCCTCGGCCGTCTAATGACCTTGGCGCTGGCGGCGAGGACGATCGACATCGATGGTGACGGCATGACGGACTTCACCTTCCGGGGGAACGGAGGGATCTGCACCACGGATCACCCGACGAGCACGTGCGTGTTTGCGGTGACGGTCCAGGGGCGGGAGGGAACGGAGTTCCTGTTTGGTCCGGCGCCGGGCGATCCCGCGCGACCGCTCGTCGCGGGGGATCTCCTCGGTGGCGGTGACAGCCCGGGGGTCTGGGGGACGCCCGCGTGGTTTTCCGTGCACGTGTCGTCCATGATGTGCCTCCTCGATTCCGACGCGGCGAACAGCGGCTACGCGGGCATCCTCGATGGGCTCACGGTCTATTCGATCGGCTTCCGACAGGCCGCCGCGGGCGGCGGATTCAGGTATGGGTGGATCGACGTCGAACTGTTCATGTCCCTGCACGGAGGGGACGATTCCACGCCGGCCGGCATCGCCATCCCGCGCGTGTTGCGCTTGCACCATGCCGACACCCCGGGCGAGGAAGTGGCGTTCACACCCATTCCCGAGCCTGGTTCGAGCGCCCTGCTGGCGGCGGCGGCGGCCGCACTCGCCCTGGGACGGCACCGGCGGACCGGGGGTCCGGGGCCGGGGCGCGAGCCGGGCACCTTGGTGCCGGCCGGCTTGGTGCTTGACACGGGGGCGGGGGCGGGGCCCAATCGGCTTGCCGGACCCGAGTACTGCTGAACCAAGGGCGGGCCGGCTGGCGTCGCCACTCTATCCGACCGATCCCATGGATTGGACCTCACCACTCTGGTATGTGTGCTACATTGCCGTGCTGATCGGCCTGTCGGGTTACGGCGTGCACCGGCTGTCGATCCTCTACCTCTACCTGCGGCATGCCCGCAGGCCGCTGGCCCCGCCGCGGCACTTCGACGAGCTGCCGCTGGTCACCGTGCAGTTGCCGGTGTTCAACGAGATGCACGTCGTCGAGCGGCTGCTGGGCGCGGTGGCGCGGCTCGACTACCCGCGGGACAAGCTGCAGATCCAAGTGCTGGACGACTCGACCGACGAGACGACGGAGATCTGCCGGCGCGGGGTGGCGCGGCTGGTGGCGGACGGGTTCGACGCCGAGCTGATCCACCGCGACGACCGGACCGGGTTCAAGGCTGGGGCGCTGGAGCACGGCACGCTCCGGGCCAAGGGGGAGTTTCTGTTCATCCTCGACGCCGACTTCGTCCCCAACCCGGACGTGTTCCAGCGGACGATCCACTTCTTCACCGACGAGCGGATCGGGTTGATCCAGACGCGGTGGGGGCACCTGAACCGGACCTACAACCTGCTGACCCGGGTGCAGGCGATGTTCCTCGACGGCCACCTCGAGCTCGAGCAGACGGCGCGCAACCGCAGCGGGCGCTTCTTCACCTTCAACGGCACCGCGGGGATCTGGCGCAAGTCGTGCATCGTGGACGCCGGCGGCTGGGAGCACGACACGCTGACCGAGGACATGGACCTGAGCTACCGCGCGCAGCTGCGCGGCTGGCGGTTCTTGTTCCTCAACGACGTCGAGACGCCGGCCGAGCTGCCGGTGGACATGGACGGGTTCAAGGCGCAGCAGCACCGCTGGACGAAGGGCTCGATCCAGGTGTGCAAGAAGGTGCTGCCGGCGATCTGGCGGAGCCGGTTCCCGCTGTACGTCAAGCTCGAGGCCACCGCCCACCTGACCGCCAACTTCGCCTACCTGCTGCTGATCTGCCTGTGCTTCCTGATCTATCCGAACCAGCTCCACCAGCCGCAGCTCGGCGAGCTGACGTTCTACCTGCTGAACGGGCCGATCTTCTTCTTCGCCTCGGTCTCGGTGATCCTGTTCTACGTCTCGGCGCAGAAGGCGCTGCGGCCGTACTCGTGGTGGCGGGAGGTGCCCTACCTGCCGCTGCTGCTGGCGCTGGGCATCGGGATGTCGATCAACAACGCCAAGGCGGTGCTGGAGGCGATCTTCAACCGGCAGTCGGCGTTCATCCGCACGCCGAAGTACGGGATCGTCAGGCGCCAGCAGGCGGGCGCGCTGAAGCGCAGCCGCTACCGGGCGATGAAGACGGTCACGCCGGTGATCGAGCTGTTGTTCGGGTTCTTCTTCCTGTTCGTGGTGGTCGACGCGGCGATGAGCGCGCGCTGGTCGTCGGCCGTGCTGCTGATGCCGTTCCCCGTGGGGTTCTTCTACACCTCGTTGTCGTCGCTGGCGCGGCTGTTGCCGGCCCGCGGCCGCAGCGGTGAGGCGGAGTCCTGACCACCACGCCCGCGATGTTCCCGGTCCGCCCCGCCCGTTTTGCGCTTGCCGCCGCGGTGGCGCTGCTCCTCGGTGGCTGCGGTTCCCAGCGGGACACGCGCAACAGGATGATCGTCAGCGTGCGCGACCAGGCGATGCTGCTGACGCGCGACGGCCAGCCGGTGAAGACCTATCGGGTGTCGACCTCGAAGTTCGGGGTGGGGGACAGCCCGGGCAGCAACTACACGCCGCTGGGGCGGCTTGAGGTGGCGCGCAAGATCGGCGGCATGTCGCGCCAGGGGACGGTGTTCAAGAACCGGCGCGCGACCGGCGAGGTGCTCAAGCCGAACGCGCCGGGGCGCGATCCGATCGTCACCCGCATCCTGTGGCTGCGGGGGACCGAGCGGCACAACCGGCGAGCGTTCGGGCGCTACATCTACATCCACGGCACGCCGGAGGAGTGGCGACTGGGGTCGCCGGCGTCCTACGGGTGCATCCGGATGGCCTCGGGCGACATCGTCGACCTTTACCGCCGGGTCGGCTTGGGGGCCGAGGTGCGCGTGATCCGCGGGTCGTTGCTGACGACGCCCGAGGGGCGGCAGTATGCGCTGGGCAACGGCCGACGGGGGCGGAGCGGCGCCTGAGGGTGCGGCGGCAGGGGGATGCGCCGGGTGGTGGTGCGCGGGGCGTCTTGACGGCGGGCGTGGTGGCGCGATGCTTGCCGGGGTGCTGGCTTCCCTCCGTCTGATGGACTTTCGTTGTTTCGAGGCGCTGGCGCTGGCGGTGCCGGAGGCCGGGGTGCTGTTGGTCGGGGGCAACGCGCAGGGGAAGACGTCGCTGTTGGAGGCGGTGTGCGTGCTGGTGCGGCTGCATTCGCCGCGGGCGCGCCGGTTGGCGACGCTGGTGCGGCACGGGGCGCCGGGGTTCGGGGTGGCCGGGGAGGCGTGGGGGGTCGAGCGGCAGGTGCGGCACGCGACCGGGGCCACGGTGGGAATTGCCGGCGGCGAGACGCGGCGCGGGCCTGGCGACTACCTGGCGGACGGCGGGCTGGTGGTGTGGATTGGCAACGACGACCTTGAGCTGGTCCGGGGCCCGGGGGAGGCCCGGCGGCACTACCTTGACTTCGTTGGCAGCCAGTTGTGGCCGGACTACCGGGTGGCGCTGGCCCGCTACCGCCGGGCGTTGAAGGCCCGCAACCTGCTGCTGCGCGACCCGCGCTCCGGCGACGCGGAGATCGACGCCTACGACGCGCTGCTCGCCGGGCACGGCGCCGCGCTGCGGCGGCGGCGCGAGGAACTGGTTGCCGAGCTGGCGCCGTTGGCGGCCGCGGCCCAGCACCAGGTGGGAGGGGCCGAGGAACTGGCGCTGCGCTACCACCCCTCCGGCGGCCGCGACCTTGCCGAGGCGCTGGCCGAGGCGCGCGCGCGCGACCGGCGCCACGGGCAGACGGCGACCGGCCCGCACCGCGACGACCTGCGGTTGGAAGTCGACGGGCGGCGGGCGGCCGACTTTGCGAGCGAAGGGCAGCACCGGACGCTGGCGCTGGCGCTCAAGCTCGCCCAGGGCGCGATCCTCGAGCGCCGCCGCGGGCTGCTGCCGGTCTATCTGATCGACGACGTCTTCGGCGAGCTCGACCCGGGCCGCCGCAACGCGCTGATGGCCCACCTGCCGGCGCACGCGCAGCTGTGGATCACCACCACCCACCTCGGGTGGCTGGACGCCGCCAGCCCGGCGCGCCGGCTCCAACAGCTGCGGGTCGGCGGCGGGAGGGTGGGGGGGATGTGACGGGTTCGGGGCGGCGCTTGGGTCGAGGCACCCTGTGGTGGCGGAAGTGGCCACACTTCCGGCCGGGTGCGGCGTGAAGCATGCGGCGGCGCGGGATGTCAGGGGTGCGGCGGGGCGGGGTCGGGCACGGATTTCCCGGCGCGGTCGAAGGGTGCGGCGCCGACGCGGCGCGCCCAGCGGTTCCACTCGAGGATCATCTGTTGGAGGCGCTCCGGTTCCTTGTCGGCGAGGTCGTGCTGCTCGCAGCGGTCGGTCTTCAGGTTGTAGAGCTCCCAGCGGACGGGGTCGGGCTGGCGTTTCCCCCAGACGAGCTTCCAGTCGCCGAGGCGCAGACCGCGCGCCCCCTGGTGCTCGAAGGCGAGCGGGCGCTCGGCGAGCGGCGTGCCGCGGCAGGCGGGGAGCAGCGAGATGCCGGACGGCTGCCTGATCGCGCGGCCGCGGCGCGTCTGCGGGCAGGGCACGCCGGTGGCTGCGCACACGGTGGGCACGATGTCCATGACGTGGGCGGGGCAGTCGGTGATCCGGGGGCCGGCGGCCGGCGCGGGGGAGCGCAGCCCGGCCGGCCAGTGGACGATCAGCGGCGAGGCGAGGCCGCCCTCGTGGCAGAAGTGCTTGTACATCGCCAGCGGCGTGTTGCCGAGGTTGGCCCATGCCGAGCCGTAGGACGAATGGGTGCCGGGCTGGCCGGTGCGGTCGAGGGCGGGGCCGGTGTGGAGGGTGGTGGTGCCCTCGCGCGACGGGCCGTCGAAGCCGAACGGCCCCCACTCGTAGCAGGCGCCGTTGTCGCTGAGGAACAGGATCAGGGTGTTCTCGAGTTCGCCGTGTTGTTGGAGGTCGGCGACGATGCGGGCGACGCCGCGGTCGATGTGCTCGACCATGGCGGCGAAGGTGGCCATCCGCCGGGCGAGGTCCTCGCGGCGGTCGGCGGGCAGAGAGTCCCACGCGGGGTTCGGCTTGCCGGGGAAGCCGTTGGCGATGTCGTCGCGGTCGACCGGCACCTCGGCGCGCGGGGGCAGCGGCGTGTCGGGCGGGAGCAGGCCCAGTTTCTTCTGCCGCTCGAGCCGCTCGGCGCGCAGCGCGTCCCAGCCGCGGCGGCAGGTGGGCATGTGGCGGTCGATCGTTTCCTTCGGCGCGTGGAGCGGGAAGTGGGGCGCGGAGTGGGCGAGGTAGAGGAACCACGGCCGGGCCTGGCGGTCGGCGCGGGCCTGGCGGAGGAACTCGAGCGCGTAGCCGGTGAACGCGTCGGTGGCGTAGAACCCGCCGGCCGGGAAGGCGAGCTCCGGCGTCACCTTCCGGGGCAGGCGCACGTAGGCGCCCGGATCCCACTGGCTCTCGGAGTGGGCGAGCAAATTACGAAATCCATAGTAGTTCTGGAACCCGCGCGCGAGCGGGCCGGGCCGGCCCATGTGCCACTTGCCGACCATCCACGTCGAGTAGCCGGCGTCGCCGAGGATCTCGGCGAGGGTGGCGGTGTCCGGCAGCAGGTGGCCGGTGTAGGCGGGCCCCCTGCCCGGCTCGGGCGCCGGGGTGACGAACGACCCGATGCCGGCCTCGTGGGGGTGCAGGCCGGTGACCAGCGAGGCGCGCGACGGGCAGCAGCGGGCGGAAGTGTAGCAGGCCGAGAAGCGCACGCCGCCGGCGGCGAGCCGGTCGATGGCTGGGGTGGGGATCTCGCCGCCGTAGCAGCCGAGGTCCGAGAACCCGAGGTCGTCGGCGAGGATCAGCAGCACGTTCGGGCGGGTGGCCGCGGCGGCGAGGGCGGCCGTCGCCGCCATGGCGGCGAGCACGGTGCGGAGGAGGAGGAGCGGGCGGGACATGGCGGGACGGGCTGGGTTCTAACAGAATAACGGCGGTGCGGGGCGCTGGTTCACCGGGCGGGAGTGGCGGGTGTGGGGAGGATCGTGACGCAGCCGAGGTGTCGGGCGGGGGTGGGCGGCGGTTGGGGTGCTGGCTGCGAGGGGTTGACCAGCAGTGCGTGGACCATGCAGCGGCCGGCGGGCAGGCCGGCGAGGCGGGCGGGGTGGTGGTCGTGGACGATCTGGCCCGGCTGCAGGAGGTGGAGCGGTGCGCTCCAGTCGGCGGCATCGTGGCGGGTGTAGGTGGGCGTGCCCCGGGGGCCGGTTTTGCCGTCGATGCGCAGCTCGAACGCCACCATGGTGCCGGGGTCGACCGGGCCGGTCACGCGCCACCACGTGTCGATTCCGAGGATGCGGCCCTGGGTTGCGGACGGCGGCAGGCGGAAGGCGAGCAACTCGACCCCCGGGGCCAGCGTGGCGGGTTCGGGCAGGGGTGCGACGTCGCCGGGCAGTTGCTGTTGGACGGCGGCGGCGGGGACGGCCGGCGTGATTGCGCGGCGCGGGAGCGGGAAGCTGGCGCAGGGGAGCGAGCGGTCGGGGGCGGGGCGGCGGGTCGCCTGCGGGGCGGCGATGTCGACCGCGCCGAGTGGGCGGCCGTCGGTGCCGGTGGTGATGTCGAGCCGGGTGCCGAGGTTGGCGCAGGAGACGAGCAGGCCGGCGAGGATCTGGCGGGCGTCGGCGCCGGCGGCGGGCACGCTGCGGCCTGCGAGGGCGAGGGCGGGCAGGACTTCGATGCGGTGCACGCCGGCGGGCGACAGGTGCAGCCGGAACAGCGCCGCGCGCCGCCCATCCGGCTTGAGGGCGCAGTCAAACAGCAGGTTGCCCATGTCGTAGACGACCGGCTTGCCGTCGACCACCTCGATGCCCTGGAGCTGGTGCGCGGAATGGCCGAGGATCACGTCGACGCCCGCGGCGAACGCGAGCCGCGCCAGCTCGCGGTGGCGTGGCGGCGGCACGGCCGCCCAGTTGGCGCCCCAGTGGACCGTCAGCAGCAGCAGGTCGCAGCGCCCATGGGCCCACTGGCCGAGGCGATGCATGGTGGCGGAGAACCCGGCAAGGTCGTCCGCGCCGCAGTGGCTGGTGCCGGCGCGGCCGGCGGCCGCGGCAAACCGCGGCAGCGTGGCGTCGAGCCCGGCCACGCCCACCCGGGTGCGGCCGACGAGGACGAGCCGGGGCGTCTCCGCGGCCGCGGCGTCCGCGCCGATGCCCGCGCACACCAGCCCGGCGCGCCGGCACCAGCGCGCGGTGCCAAGCACCGCCGCCGGGCCGTAGTCGCCGGCATGGTTGTTGGCGGCGGTGACGATGTCGACGCCGGCGTCTGTTAGAACGGGCAGCATCTCGGGGCGGGCGCGGTAGTGGAACGGGCAGCGCTCGCCCTTGGGGGCGGGGGATCCGGCGCGGGAGACGGCGCATTCGAGGTTGCAGAGCGCGGCGTCGGCGGCCGACAGGATGGGGGCCAGCCCGGCCAGCGGTTGGGCGGGGCCGTGGCGCTGGACGTGGTCGTGCTGCCAGCGGCCCAGCATTGCGTCGCCGCCGGCCACGAGCACGTCGTGCGGCGGCGCGGGCTGGGGCGGGTGCTGGTGGCGGGCGCGGGCGGTGGCGGTGAACGAGCGGCGGGTGGTTAGGTCGAGCGCGCGGAGATCGAGCGTGCAGAGGGTGTGGCTGAGGTCCGCGGCCGGCTGCGCCACGCAGACGGGGACCAGCACGCAGTCTGGGACGATGCCGGCCTCGGCGGGGAGCGGGCGTTGGCGGTTGGCCAGCTGCCAGTATTCGCCGCGGCCGGGGCCGTGGTCGGTCATGAAGCGGTCGAAGCGCGCCCAATCCAGCAGCTTCACGCCGGGCAGGCTGGCGAGGTGTCCGGTTAGCAGGTCGTGGAGTCCGGCACCGGCCCCTGGGAGGCCGGCGGCCGCGGGGCCGAGCGGCGGCGCGACGACCACGGTGGCGCCCCGCGCGAGGCGCTTCCAACCGGCGAGCCGGCCGGCGGCGGTGTCCGTTAGGGCGGCCCACGCCGCGGTTGCCGGGCCGGTGATTTCCGGGACGGGCGGGGCGGGTGCGGGTGGCGGCAGGCGGAAGCGGCCGTCGCCGGTGGCGGCGAGGCGGGCCTCGTGGTCGCGGAACCAGCTGCGGAAGCGGCGCGGCTGGCGCGCCCGCTCGGCGAGGGCGTCTGCCAGTGCCGGCGGGTCGCACAGCTGGCGGATCACCGGCTCGCGCGGGCCTGGTTCGGGCGGGAGCATGGCGGCGCGCAGCAGGGCGTCGCCACGGCCGGCCGCGGCGAGCGCCTGGACGATCCGCACGCGGGCGTCGGGCGGTGCGTCGGGCCAGCGGAGCAGGGCGCACTCCAACAGGTCGGGGGCGGGGAACCCGCCGGTTCCGGTTAGAAACCACTGCTCGGCGGCGGCGAGCTGGGGTTCGGGGGTGAACGGGAGCCAGCGGGTGCGGTGGTCGGCGAGCAGGCCGGGGTCGTGGCCGCGGACGCGCACGTTGGCGCGGTATTCCCAACCGAGGGAGTCGGGATCGCCGCCGGCCTGGCGGGACCAGACGAGGGCGTCGTGGTGGACGCGGCCGAACGAGTTGCGCGGGCCGCGAAGGGGATTGGAGTCGCGGGAGCAGTCGACCGGGAACCACCCGTAGCCGGTCAGGTGGACCTCGGTCCAGCGGTGGAAGACGGCGTCGGTGGCGGGCAGTTGGCGGGACGGGCAGATGCTGCCGCCGACGGCGCGGGTGGGCAGGCCGGCGAGCCGGCAGAGGCCGGAGAGCAGGTAATTGTACTCGCTGCACGAGCCGGTGCCGCGGGTCAGGACGACGGCTGCCGGGTCCCAGTGGTCGTCGCGGGCGTAGCGGACGCGCGCGAGGATGTGGTCGTGGATGCGGACGAGCTTCTGGTAGTCGCCGGCGGCGCAGCGGGTGAGGGCGGCGGCGGTTTCCGCCATCACCGGCGCGTCCATCGAGTAGTTCGGCTGGGGGGCGAGGCAGGCGGCGCGCTCGGCGGGGGCGAGCACGGCGTCCGGGCACGGCGGGGAGGCGTCGGGCGGGGGCCAGGCGGCGTTGCGCAGGGTGGCGCCGACGACGAACCCGAACTCGGCGCAGCCGCCGGGCTCCAGGCGGTCGATGCGGCAGTGCAGCAGCCGCTGCCCGTGCATGTCGGCGCGCGTTTCCCGCAGGCCCTCGGCGCGGTGGCGCAGGTAGTGGATCTGCTGGCGCGGCGAGGGGACGGGCAGCGGCACCACGACCTCGATGTCGGTTGCCGCGCGGGTGCCGGGGTTGAACACGCGGCACTCGTAGCGGGCCGTGCGCGGCGTCGGCTGCCAGGTGGCGGGCGCGCCGGCGGTCAGGGGCGCGGCGAGCGCGGACAGGAGCAGGGCGGCGGCGCGGAGCATCGGCGGTCGGGGGAGGGCGGGACTAACGGGTGAGGCGCCGGATCAGGTCGACCTCGGGCTGGCGGTAGGGGGTGCCGTCGCGGCGGAAGATGTCGTGGAACCACGGGTCGGGTTCCCCGGTGGAGGGCTGCTGCCAGGTGCCCCACGGTTGGATCGTCTGGGAGCGGCCGTCGACGAAGCCCCAGTTGTATGCGGCGACGCGCTGTTCCTTGAAGATCGGCAGGATCCCCTCGAAGGTCGAGTTGTTGCCGCGGGCCATGTATTCGGTGCACAGCAGCGGGCGGCCGAGTTTCTTGAGGCCGGCGACGATCTCGCGGGTGCGCGCCGGCGGGTCGTAGCTGTGGAACGAGATCACGTCGGAGCGGTCGAGGCAGAGGCGGTGGAACGGCGACGGCTTGGTTAGGTAGTCGCCGCTCCACAGGCCGACGGTGAGCGGCTGCGAGGGGTCGACCTGGCGGGCCAGGGCGAAGGTTTTTTGGAGCAGCGTGGTGGCGGTTTCGGTTTTCAGCGCCGGGCTGAGTTCCTGCTTGCTGCCGGTCTCGCCGTAGGAGTTGAGGTTTGGGTTGTCGGGCTCGTTGAACAGGTCCCATGCGAGCACGCGGCGGTCGTCCTTGTAGCGGCGCAGGATGCCCTGGACGTAGGGGTGGAGTTCGCGGTGGCGGTTGACGTCGGCGAGGATCTCGCGGCCGGGCGACTGGACCCAGCCGGAGTTGTGGACGCCGGGCCTGGGGTCGGGCTGCTTGCCGGCCTTCGGGTACGGGTGCCAGACGCCGTCGAAGAGCACGAACATGGTGCGGATGCCGTGCTTGGCGGCGATCTCGAGGTAGCGGTCGATGCGCCGGCAGAACCCGTCGGCGTCGGTCTTCCACGGGATGTCATGCAGGAACACGCGCATCGTGTTCATGCCGAGGCCGGCGGCCCAGCCGAGTTCGCGGTCGATCGTGGCCGGGTCGAACGTCTCGGCCTGCCACATCTCGAGCTGGTTGATGGCGGACGAGGGGACGAAGTTGGCACCGACCAGCCACGGGAGGGCGTCGTACCAGGCGTTCGCCCGTTCGGGGGACCAGCGTGCGCCGGATTCGGCGGCGGCGGGCAGGGCGAGCAGGGCGGCGAGGAACAGGGTGCGGCGTTTCATGGCGCGGGGTGTTGGTTGGGAGCCGGCAGCATGCATTACGCGGGCGCCGGCCGCAACCATGCACCGGAGGTGAGGGGGATTCCGCGCCTCCGGCCGCCGGGAGCGGGGCGCTGCCTGCGGCCGGCGCGGCCCTACGGGATCCCGGAATGCCCGGAACCGGGGGCCGGTGGCATGATCCGGGCATGTGGCGGGCGGTTCCGGTGCTGGTGGCCGGGCTCCAACTAACGGAGCTCACCGCGGCGGCGCAGGCGGCGCCCGCACCGCGGCCGGTGACCCGTTTCAAGATGTTCGGCGGCGGCGTGGCGCCAACCGCGGACTCCTACGGCGCGGTGGTCGCCAAGGCGTGGCGGCACGCCGGCGGCGCGGCCGCCAGCGGGCGCCGGACAGGGCCGGCCCGCGTGTGCCCGGGCGGCGGCAATCCCGCATGGCGCGCATCGCGAACCGTGCAGACCGGCAGCGCCGGCAGGTGAGCCGGGCGGGGCGGGGGTTGACCGGCCCCGATCCGCGGTTAGCATGGTGCCGGCGGGCAGGATCAATGCCCTGGGACGACACGACCATGAACACCACCGAATCGACGGCCGGCGACGGCGGCAACAAGTTGGCGGACAGCCTCAACCAGGTGCTGGCCGATTCCTACGCGCTGATGGCCCTGACCCACCTGGCGCACTGGAACGTGGAGGGGTCCGGGTTCTTCGCCCTGCACACCGCGTTCCAGACCCAGTATGAGGAGTTGTTCGCGGCGATCGACGAGATCGCGGAGCGGGTGCGGGCGCTCGGCGCGTATGCGATCGGCGGGCTGGGCACCTTCGCCGCCATGGCGCAGATGGAGGAGTTCGCCGCGCCGCTCGAGCAGGACGCCTACGTGCGCGCCCTGATCAAGGCCAACCAGAAGCTGGTGGCCGACGCCATGGTGGCGCGCGACCTCGCCGGCGAGGTCAACGACCCGGAGAGCCAGGACCTGATGATCGGGCGGATCACGCTGCACCAGAAGACGGTCTGGATGCTGACGAGCTTCCTGCGGAGCTGAGCGGAGCGCGGCTCAGGCAGGCTGCGTCGCCGCGTGGTCGCGTCGCCCCGCGGCGTAGGCCTCGAACACCCGCCGGATCTCGTCGCGCACGCGGCGGAACACCTGCATCTGTTGCTCCTCGTCGCCCTCGGCGCGGGCCGGGTCGTCGAAGCCCCAGTGGTGGCGGTTGACCTGGCCGGGGAACAGCGGGCACGCCCGGTCGGCGTCGCCGCACACGGTGATCACGGTCTCCACGTTCTGTTGGAGAAACTCCCCGAGGTGCCTGCTGCGGTGGCCGGAGATGTCGATCCCGATCTCGGCCATCGCCCGGACCGCGAGCGGGTGGACGCGGCCGGCGGGCCGCGAACCCGCGCTGCGCACGTCCAACAGGTCTCCCGCGGCGTGGCGCAGGATCCCCTCGGCCATGTGGCTGCGGCACGAGTTGCCGGTGCACAGGATCAGGACGGTGGGAGGCATTCCGGGTTGCGGATTGGGGATTGGAACAGCCTGCGGCGCGGCGCCGGGCCCGGCGCCGCGGCGCTCGGGCGCGGACAGGTTTCGCGGATTTGCGAACATGGCAAGCGGAAAGCGGCGCGTCCCCGGGGGCAGGGATGCTCGGGTGGGGGATTCTTGTTGCCCTGCTCCGCAGGGGCGCGGACCATGGGCCGATGATGAGGCGTGGCGGGACCGGGCGGCGGGCGTTGCGGCGCTCCTTGGGGGAACTCGAGGCGCCGGTGCCCCGGGTGCGGATGGCGGTTGCGTGCGCGTTTCGGCCGCCGGCCGCCCGGTTCCCGTGATTGCTCCCCGTCATCATCCAACCAGACACCCCTGAATCGACCATGAACGACGCACCCTCCCTCTCCCGCCGGCAGTTCGTCGGCGTCTCGGCCACCGCCGCGCTCGGCGGGTCGCTCGCCGTCCAGGCCGCGCCGGCTGCGGCCGGCAAGGCGGCCGGCAAGCTCAGGATCCTCGGCCTCTCGTGCAGCCCGCGCAAGGGGATGGCCACGGCTGGTGCCGTGCAGGCGGCGCTGGACGCGGCCGCGGGGGTGGACCCCGCGATTGAGGTTGAACTGATCGACCTCGGCGGGCTGGCGATCGCCGGGTTCTCGCCCGCGCCGCCGGCCGACGACTTCGCCGCGGTGTTGCCGCGCCTGCAGGATCCGGCAGTGGCCGGGCTGGTGATCGGCTCGCCGGTCTACTTCCGCGGGCCGAGCGCGCTGTGCAAGGCGTTCGTCGAGCGCTGTGCGCCGCTGCGCGAGCCGCGGATGGTGCTTGACGGCAAGCCGGTCGGCGCGGTCGCCACCGGCGGGTTCCGCAACGGCGGCCAGGAACTGGTGATCGACCAGATCCACGCGTGGATGATGTGCTTCGGGATGGTCCCGGTGGGCGGCAACCCGCCCGCGTTCCTCGGCGGCACGCTGCTGGCCTCCGACAACACGGTGGCCGGCGACGAGACCGGCCTGACGACCGCCCGCAACACCGGCCTGCGGGTCGCCCGCTTCGCGCTGCAACTGGCCGCCGCCCAACACGCCGGCTGAACCGCCGGCGACGACGCGCGGCTGGGATCGAGGCGCGCAGCGCCGAAGACCTCGGGGATGAGGGCGCGTCACACGACGCGTCCCGGCAGGGGCAGCAGAACGGATCGCACCGCGGGGGCCCCTGGCGCACCTCTGCGACCCCGCCGGGGGTCGTTAGGGTGCGGGCTGGGGGAGGCGGGGTGCGGCGGGAGAGGGCCCATGCGCGGCGAAGACCGGCGGGCAGGATGCCCACCGGACGGCCGACGGCAGGACCATCCTTCGCCCCGCCACGGCGGGGCTACGGATGGCAGGTAGCCGTCGCCACGAGGGCTGCGGCGCCATTCGGCGCCGGCTTTTGTGTCCTGGACCCTGCGCCGGGCCGGCGGGCGATTGCGCTTGCACGACCGGCATTTCGGCGGATGGTTGCCGCCCAAGCACCCATGAACTACGCACGCCGCCGCATCCTGCAGGCCGGCCTCTTCGGAGGACTCGGGGCCATGACTTCCGCCGCATCCGGGCAGACCGGGGGGCCGGCGGGGTCGAAACGGGTGCGCGGGGTGGTGTTCATGGTCTCCGACGGCATGAGCCACGGCGTGATCCCGATGGCCGAGGCGATGTCGCGCCTGGTCGCCAGGCGCGGGACGCATTGGCGGGAGTTGCTGGAGTCGTCCGCGGCCGCCCACGGCCTGATGGACACCGCCTCGGCCACCGGGCTGGTCACCGACTCGGCGGCGTCGTCGTCGGCCTGGAGCTGCGGACAGCGGGTGCCCAACGGCCACATCAACGTCACCGACAAGGGCCGGCAGATGGAACCGATCGCGGCCGCGGTGCGCGCGGGCAAGGGCCGGGTCGGCCTGGTGACCACCGCCACGGTCACCCACGCCACGCCCGCCGGATTCGGCGCGTGCACGCCCGACCGCGGCGACGAGCAGGGGATCGCCCCGCAGTATCTGGACCGGGCCGACATCGTGCTGGGCGGCGGCGCCGCCTACTTCGACGCCGGCCGGCGGCGCGACAAGCGCGACCTCACGGGCGAGTTCGCGAAGGCCGGCTACGAGGTGGTGAGCGACCGCTCCAGCCTGCTGGCCTCCCGCGGGCAGAGACTGTTAGGGACGTTCGCCTCCGGCCACCTGCCGTTCACGCTGGACTGGATGCACGACGACGAGCTGAAGCAGCGGGTGCCGACCCTGGCGGAGATGGCGGGGGCGGCGCTGGCGCGGCTGTTGGCGGGCGACGCGCCGTTCCTGCTGCAGGTCGAGGGGGGGCGGGTCGACCACGGGGCGCACGCCAACGACATCGGGGCGCTGCTGTGGGACCAGCTTGCGTTCGACGAGGCGATCGGGGCGGTGCTGGCGGCGATTGCCGGGCGGGATGACATATTGGTGGTGATCACCAGCGACCACGGCAACGGCAACCCCGGGCTCAACGGCATGGGCAGCGGCTATCGCCGCACCAACGAGTCGTTCGCCAGGGTCACCCGGCAGCAGGCGTCGCACGAGCGGGTGCTCGCGGAGTGGAAGAAGAAGGGTGGCGGCGCCCGCGGGCTGGCCGAACTGATCGAGCGCCGGATCGGGTTCCGGCCGGAGGACGAGGAGGCCGAGGCACTGTGCGACACGCTGGGAGGCAAGGAGGTGGTCGAGTGGAACCACCTGCTGGCCAGCCCGCAGGGGCTGTTGGGCCAGATTGCCTGCAACCACACCGGGGTCGGCTGGACCTCGACCGGCCACACCGCCGACCACACGCTGCTGACCTCGACCGGCGCCGGGTGCGGGCGCTTCCACGGACTGGTGCGCAACGACGCCGTGCGCGGAATCCTGTTGGAGCTGCTCTTCGGCTGAGGGCGGCCTGCGCAGCGGGGCGGCAGACGCCGCTGCCGCGGGATTGCCAACTCCCGGCCGCCGCCATTTGCGCGCCTTCGGGCGCACACCCGGGGAATCTGGCGCGGCCGCAAGGGGAGCGGAATTGGGATTGGTTGGTGGCGGCCTTCTTGATATGGTCCGTCCGTGAACGGTATGGAAGAGCTGGCCGCGGCGATTCGTGCCGAAAAGATCGAGCGCGAGCGGGCCGCCACCGTTGAAACGAAGGTTCTGGATGGCCCTCGCCTGTTCGCCTTGTCGTGCGAGGCGATGCGGGCGGGCATCCGCGTCCTGCACCCCGAACTCGGCAAGGCGGGAATCGAATCAGCCTTGTGGCAGCGGATCTACGGGCGATGAAGAGTGGCGAGGAGGCCGTGTATCTGCTGATCGACCGCATGAACGAGGTCGGGATCGACTACATGATCGTCGGCGCGTTGTCCTCCAACGCCTATGGAATCGCGCGGGCCACCAAGGATGCCGACTTCGTGATCCAGACGACGGAGGAGAAGCGCCACGTCCTCTTGCGGTCGCTGCCGCCGGATTTCGTGATCGACGATCAGGTCACCTTCGAGACCGTGACGGGACATCGGCGGCAGCTCCTGAAGCTGCCGAAGATCCCCTATGTGATCGAGTTGTTCGATTTGAGCAACGAACGCTTCGACCGGGAACGGTTCTCCCGTCGCAAGGCGACGGTCCTCGCCGGTCGGCCTGCGTGGCTGCCATCGCCGGAGGACGTCGTAATCCAGAAACTCCGCTGGGCCGGCCTTGGCAAGCGGGCGCAGGATCTCATCGACGCGTCCAACGTGATCCAGGTGAGCGGCGAGTTCCTCGACTGGACCTACATTGAGGCGTGGTGCGCCGAACTGGGCGTCACCGCCAAGCTCGCCGAGGCGCGGGCCGCGGCAAACGACTGAGCGCCGGCACGGAGGTGCTCACCGCATCGCGCCCAGCAGCCCGGCGGCGGCGCACAGGATGGAGAGGATGGCCGCGGACAGCGACTCGCCGGCGACCAGCCCGGAGGCGAGCGGGATCTTGAACGTCTCGCAGTGGCCGGCGGCGCGCCTGGCCCACAGCCACGCGAGCACGGCGCCGAGGGTGAAGCCGACGCTGTTGGAGAGGTCGACCACGAAGCCCAGGCCGAGGCCCATCGCCGAGGGCAGCCAGCGGCGGCAGGCGGGCAGGAACGCCTCGCCGAGCGGCAGGAGCGTGCCGAGCAGGCCGCCGGCCAGCACCGCCCACAGCGCGCTCGCGGGCAGTGCGGCGACGCCGTTGGCGAGCAGGTCGGCCATCGCCTTCCACGCGTTGGCGGCGGGCATCGGGAACTGGCGGTTGAGCTGCTCGACGCTCGGGGCGAGCGCGTACCAGGCCGGCACGATCGCGAGCGTGCCGAAGAAGACGCCGTAGAACTGGGCGAGGAACTGGCGGCGCGGGTTGGCGCCCAACAGGTAGCCGCTCTTCAGGTCGGTGAGCAGGTCGGCGGCGCTGCCGGCGGCCGCCGCGGTGGTGCCGGCGGACATCAGGTTGACCACCACGTTGTTGCGGGCGAGCACGGCGTACACCAGCTGGGTCACCTTGCCCATCGCGCCGATCGGGGTGGTGTCGGCCTCGCCGGTGGCGCGGCACGCGACCAGGGCGAGGACGAACGACAGCGCCACCGCGAGCAGCCCGAGCGGGAGGCCGACGTGGAACGCCACCTTGAGCAGGATCACCAGCGCCACGGTGATCGGCAGCAGGCCGAGCCACAGCCACGACAGAGGCACCTCAAGGTGGGCGACCGGCGAGCCGTTGCCGCCGCGGCGCATGCGCAGCGCGCGGGCCAGCGTCTTCCACTGCAGCGCGAACGAGGTCAGGCTCGAGAACACCATCAGCGCGGTGCCGCCCCACACCCCCCAGCGGCGCGGCACCACCTCGTCCATCCCGGGCGCCCACATCGACCACTGGTAGCCGGCGTCGCCGGCCCGCGCCATGTCGAGGCCGACCAGCGCCGGGGTGACCGCCACGCACAGGACCAGCGATCCCAACAGCATCGAGACGGCCATCCGCAGGCCGATGATCATGCCGGCGCCGATCATCAGGACGCCCGGCTCGAAGCCGAAGCCGAAGATCGTGGTGTGGTTGGGCAGCAGCCGGAGCTTGAACGGGACGAGCTCGGGCAGGGGCGCGAGCCGGCGCAGCCCCGCGGCGGCGGCGCCGAACCAGTTGCCGGCGAACGAGTCGGCGACCGCGGCGAGGCTGCGGAGGACGCCGAACACGCCGCCCACGGCGATGCCGACGACCAGCGCGTGGGCCTTGCGGAGCGCCTCGCGGCCGGCGGAGTAGAGGCTGCGCAGCGTCTCGGCGGCGGCGATCCCGCTCGGGAACGGGAGCTGCTCCTGGTTGATCATCTGGCGCTTCATCGGGATCGCCAGGAACACCCCGAGCGCGGCGGTCAGGAACACCATCGCGGCGACCACCCACCACCGCTGGTGGGCGCCCTCGACGAGGTAGAGGGCGGCGAACGCGCAGCCGACGGTGCCGCCGGTCGAGTAGCCGGCGGCGCTGGCGGTGCTCTGCATGCAGTTGTTCTCCAGCAGCGTCATCTGCGAGACGCGGCCGCCGGTCAGCGCGCGCAGCGCGTTCCAGATCACGTAGGACATCACGCAGGCGGTGATCGCCACGCCGAACGCCCAGCCGAGCTTGAGGGTGGTGTAGAGGTTGGAGATCGAGAGGAACATCCCCAGCAGGCCGCCGGTCAGCACCGCGCGCACGGTCAGCTGGCGCTGGTGGTCTCCCTGATAGACCTCGCGCAGCCACCGCAGGTCGGGATCCTCGCGGGCGGCCGGGGCGGGATCCTGCGGCGGCGCGTCGTGCATGCCGGCAGCAAGCACGGCCAAGGGCCGCTTGGCAAGCCGGGCGAACGCGGGCGAATCCCGCCGACCCGCCCCCGCGGGCTTGACGCGCGCCGGCCGGGGAGGCACGAAACGGGTGGCGATGGAGCGCGGTGAGCTGTCGATCGAGGCCGTGGCGCGGTGGTTGCCGGCCTACGAGTTGCACGAGGTGCTGGCGACCGGCGAGGCGGGGGCGGTGTTCCGCGGGCGGCAGCGCTCGCTCGACCGCCCGGTGACCGTCAAGGTGCTCCACGCGCGGTTCGCCGGGCTCGGGCGGATGCGGCGCAGCTTCGAGCGCGAGGCGCGGGCGAGCGCCGGCCTGCGCCACCCGAACCTGGTCGAGATCTACGACTTCGGCGAGGCCCACGGGCACCTCTTCCTGGTCAGCGAATACGTCCACGGCAAGCCGCTCGCCCGCTCGCTGCGCGCCGGACCGGTGGAGCCGGCCCAGGCGGTGGCGATCGCCTGCGGGATCTGCCGCGGGCTGGCCCACCTGCACGCCCACGGCGCGGTGCACCGCGACCTCAAGCCCGCGAACGTCCTGTTAGGCCCGGACCTGCAGCCGAAGATCGGGGACTTCGGGCTGGCGGCGGGCGGGCCCGAGGGGGCGGGCGGCGGCGGCTACCGGGCGCCGGAGCAGGAGGACGACGCGGAAGCGGGCGACGAGCGCAGCGACGTGTTTGCGGCCGGGGCGATCCTGTGCGAGATGCTGACCGGCGAACCGGGGGTCAAGGGGGTGCGGTCGGGCCGGGCGCAGGCGCTGGGCGACCGGCGGCTGCGGGAGATCGTGCTGCGGGCGACGCACCCCGCGCCCGCGCGGCGGCACGCGGCGGCGGCGGATCTGTTAGAGGACCTTGAGGCGTGGCAGGCGGGCAAGCCGCCGCGGCGGCGGGGGGCGGCGGTGGGCGGGCGGCTGGCGGCGGCGGGGGTGGGGGGTGCGTCGCGGCGGCGGGAGGTATCGGCGGAGGTTGCGGCGGAGGTGCGGGCGGCGGAGCGGGCGGCGTTGGCGCGGGAGGCGGCGCGGCTGGGGATCAAGCTGGCGGTGATCGTGGTGTTGGTGATCCTGATCGTGATCATGGCCTGGCTGGTGATGGACAAGGGCGCGCGGGTGCGGTGAGTGGTGCGGCCGGTTCACTGCCAGATGATCTCGAAGACTTCGGTGCCCGCGGCGGGCGGGGTGATGGAGAGGGCGGTGACCGGCCTGCCGGCGGGCTGCCGGTCGGCGGGCGAGGCGGCGCCGTCGGCGTGGATGGCGGTGACCGAGGCGGAGGGGAAGGCGACGACGTGGGCGCGGGTTGTGCCCGGCGGGGCCTGGATCACCTCGGCGGCGCCGCGGACGGTGAAGCTGGAGTTGATGTCGCCGTCGGACATGGCCTCGCGGGTGGGGGCGACGGAGTCCTCGGGGACGTCGGAGAACGCGCGGTAGGGCGCCGCGGCGGCGGCCCGGGGCTCCTTGCCGAAGACCTCCCGGCAGGCGAGCCGCCACCTGTGCGCGAGCGTCGCGTCGATGAACGGGGCGACGGCCCGGGTGCCGGTCCTGCAGCCCTTGGCCCAGCGGCGGTCGCCGGGGGTGGTGGCGTCGGCGGCGCGCTGCTGTTGGAGCGCGGAGATCCGGTCCATTTCCCGGCGGGCGGCGATGGCGGCGTTGGCCGAGCGGACGATCCCCTCGCCGGTGCGGGAGGCCACCATCTCGAGCACCGCGGCGCCCTGGGTGCCGAGGGCCTTGAAGCACCGCAGCCAGCACTCGATCTCGCCGAAGAGTTCCGGGTTGTCGGCCGGGAGCCGCTCGATGAGGACGTCGGCCGAGCGGCGGATGGCCTCGAACTCGCGGGCGAGCGTGGCGGAGGTGGCGGGGGAGAACCGGCCCGTGGCCTCCAGCTCGGCGGCCGCCGCATCGAGGGCCGGCTTGAGTTCCACCGACTCCTCGCGCCGGTAGCCGTGCGCGTTAGGCCCTTGGTCGCTGTTGTGGCTGGCGAACACCTGCATCGCGCCGGGGTAGTCCGGGAACAGGATCGCGATGCCGTCGCGCCAGGATTCCACCGAATCGAACGCGCCCATGTTCCAGCAGTAGTCGGCCACGCCGAACAACGCGATCTTCGACGCCTCCGGCTTGTCCATCGGGTTGGCGACGAAGCCGGCGAGCCGGCCCTTGTTCTCCCTGGCGGGGCCGTAGGTGCGGCCTAGCAGCAGCTGGGTGCGGCAGTAGTCGACGACCGGCCAGTTCCACCAGATGAACGGCGGGCGCCGCCAGTGGGGGGTGACGTCGCGGACGGATTCGGCGGTGATGTCGCTGCAGATGGCCGGGCCGGTCCACATGATGCGGATGTCGGGGTCGAGCCGGGCGCCGAGGGTCGTCTTGTAGGCGCTCGCGTGCGCGCCGGAGTAGTCGGTCGGGCACATGATGAGCGGGGCGACGCCCGGGTGGGCCCTGACGAACGCGCGGTTGAGGTGGTTGAGCATGCGGGCCTGCATCTCGGCATTCGCGCCCTCGCCGCCGATGTCGTCGAAGAACACCGCGAAGGCGCGCACGCCGAGGTCGTGCATCATCCGGAACTTGTCGCTGCAGTGCCTGAAGTCGTCCACCACCCCGTCGCCGTCGTCGTCGGTCCAGCGGATGTCGCGGCCGGGGTGGACCGCCCAGACGAAGTGGACGTGGTTGGCGCGCGCGGCCGCGGCCAGTTCGCGGATCTGGGCGGCCTTGTCGGCGGGGTAGGGTTCGCGCCACCGGTTGGAGAATCCGTGGAACGGGTCGTCCTTGGGGCCGTAGATGTAGGTGTTGAGCTTGAACCTGCCGTAGAACCTGATCTGGGCGAGGCGCGCGGAATGTTTCCACGGGGCGCCGTAGAACCCCTCGACGGTGCCGCGCCAATCGACGTCGGGCCAGTCGGCGACGTGCAGTGCGGGCAGGCGCCCGTCGGTGCCGCGGATCATCTGCGCCAGGGTCTGTTGGGCGTAGAACGCCCCGGCGTCATCCGTGGCCGCGATGCGGATGCCCTGGCCGGAGACCGACAGGAAATAGGCACCCGGCTTGCGCGGCACGCTGGCCTTGGCGAGGACCGCCGCGGCCGCATCCCCGGAGATGATCCCCAGCGCGCCGCCGGCCCCGGCAACCGGCTGGACGCCGGCCGCCGCCAGGGCCTCGTCGACGACCGGGTGCGCCTGCCTCGCCGCGGCCGGGAGCGTCCGGCAGTCAAAGGCCCCGGGCTGTTCCGTGACCTTCTGGGGGACCGGGTAGACCTGGGGCGCCGCCGCCGCACTGGGCGGCGCCAGCGCGCACTGGCCCACCGCGACCAGCGGGACGGCGGCCAGGCGCAGGGCGCCCGCCCGGGCCCTGCGCAGGGGTGAAGGCGTCGGAGGCGGATTCATCGGCGTGCCGAAGCGCTGGCAGGGCGCTCGCGGCAAGTCAAGCGCCCGACAGGGCCCGGCGCTCCGCCCGTCCCGGCCCGGGCCGGCCGCCCGCCGCGCCGCCGCCGCGCCGGCAACCTGGGCGAAGTGGGCGAGGTGGGCGAGGAACCCAAAAATCCCCTTGCGCATGTGGGGGGCGTGGCGTATCCCCGCGGGGCGGCACGCCGCAGGAAACGGGGCATTAGCTCAGCTGGTAGAGCGCTTCAATGGCATTGAAGAGGTCAACGGTTCGACTCCGTTATGCTCCACTTCCCTTCACCCCTCGGAGAATCGAGTGGGTTTCCTTGTTGCCAAGGGTTGTTCGCTTGAGGGCCCGGCTCCGGCTTGGGATGCGCGCCGCTCCGCCAGGATCCGCGCGAACCCGCCCGATGTGTGCCGAACTGACGAGTCCACCGGCAAATCGTTAAGGTGTCCTAACTAACCTTCGGTTGCCCGGCGGGGCGTGGTGGGCGGCGGGTGTCAGGTGCTGCCGTCGCCGGCCTTGGGGCGGATGGCGGAGGGCGGGTCGGGCGTGGTGCGCGGGGCGATCGGCTCGAGCTGGTTGGAGGGCAGCCAGCCGCGGGTGCGGGTGGCGAAGGCGACGTAGACCCAGCGGCCGCGGGCGGCGACGATCCGGCACAGCGAGCCGGGCGGCGCGTCGATGACCTCGGGCGAGGTGCGGGAGGCGTCGGCGAAGACGACCGCGTCGTCGGCGGTGACCACCGCCTGTTGGGCGACAGGGGCGAACTCGGCGTCGTCGGGGAAGTAGCGCCAGCCGAGGCCGCCGACGCCGGCGGCGATCGGGGCGAGGACGATGGCGACCACGCCGGCGAGGCGGCCGCGTGAGAACGGGCGGCAGGCGGGGATGCAGAGCAGGCCGATGGCCAGCAGCCATGCGCCGGCCCACACCAGTCCCTGCCAGAAGGCGAGCGGCAGCCTGGCGAGGACATACTGATAGTCCGGGCGCTTGACCGTCAGCGAGCCGAACTTGCGCTCGATGAAGCGCAGGTTCTGGCGCGCCTCGGCGTGGCCGGGCGCGCGCGCCAGCGCCCGCCGGTAGTAGAGCGCCGCCTGCCCCGCCGAGCCGAGCCGGAACCAGCAGTTGCCGATGTTGTACAGCCGGTCGGCGTCGAGGCGGTCGAACGGCGCGGCATCCAGCCACAGCCGCGCCGCCTCGGCAAAGCGGCCGTCGGCGTACGCCGCCGCCGCCTCGGCCGCCGCGCCGGCCGGCTCCAGCGCGCCCGCGCGCGCGCCGGCGGGCGCCGCGGCGAATGTTAGAGCGAGCGCCAGGGCGAGCGTGGCGAGGTGGCGGCGCAGGGTGCGGAGCACCTTGCGGCGCTCGCCCGGGGCGAGCCTGGCGTCGGTCTTGGCGGGGTCGAAGCACAGCAGGTCGCGGTCGGCGAGCAGGCCGGCGAGCTGCGGGTCGGCGGCGGCCCGGTCGCCGAGCCAGCGCTCGATGAACGCGCCGACGGCGCGGTAGAACTCGCGGGGCTGGGCCGGGGCGCGGGCGACGCCCTCGAGCGCGCGCCGGCGCGCGCGGTGCAGCGGGTCGCGCCGCAGCAGCGGGGCCAGCCTGCGGGTGGCGATGCGCAGCAGCAGTGCGGCGACGGCGGCCGCCGGCAGGGCCTGCCAGACGAGCGGCCAGGGGATGTTGGAGCGGCGTGCCGGCGGGCCGACGGGGATGGCGCCGAGGATGTCGGTCATGCGCTCGACCGGCACCGCGGCGGCCGGCGGGGGCGCCGCGCCCGCTGCCGGCGGGGCCGCCGACGGCAGCATCCGCAGCGCGATCGGGTCTGTTAGGAGGGTGCGGTACTCCTCGCGGTCGGGGTCGAAGAACACGAAGCGGAACGGCGGGATGCGGGGCTTGAGTTCGAGCGGGCGCATGAACTGGCGGAAGCGGATGCTGCCGGCGGGGTCGCGGCGTTCGTCGCCGCGGGGCATGGCGGCGGCGTCGTAGAGTCTCCACCCTTCCGCCTCGAGCGGGGCGGGCGGGTCGAGCGCGTCGAGGTTGCCGGTGCCGGCGACGTCGAGGTTGACGACCACCGGGTCGCCCTCGCGCACCTCGTTGCTTTCGGCGGTGGCGGTGACGGTGAACGAGCCGACGGCGTTGGAGAACCCTTCGGGGGCGCCGGCGGGCAGCGGGCGGGCGTCGAGGGGGACGGCGGGCACGTCGACCCACAGCGGGAACTCGGCGGGGCTCGGGCCGAAGACGTCGAGGGTGAGCTGGATGAGGACCAGGCGCAGGCGTGCGGGGCCGATGGCGACGCTGCCGGAGCGGGTGGGGGTGAGGGTGCTGGGGTAGGCGATGCCTGAGAACGCCCTGCCGTTGAGGACGACGTGGCTGCGGGTGCGGTTAGGTTCGAAGCGCCAGGCGGCCAGGCCGTCGCGTTCGAACTCCGGGATTCCCCAGTCCTCGATGCGGGCGTCGGCGGGGACGTAGAGCTTGAGTTCGACCGGCACGCATTCGTTGACGAAGGGCATGGGGTCGCCGACGCGGAATGCGGCGCCGCAGCGGATGGCCTCGGTGCCGGCCCTGAGGTCGGTCCAGCGCAGCTCGCCGGGGTCGAAGACCTCGGTTGGCAGGGCGCGGGTCTGGAGGCTCTGGCCGGCGACGTCGACGGTGATCGGCGGGATGCGGTGGCGGCCGAGGTCGTAGCTGAGGACCGTGTAGGTGTAGACGTAGCCGACGCGGCGGCGGCCGAGCGCGACGGTGCGCGGGCGGCCGGCGTCCTCGGTGCGGATCGTCAGGCCGGCGGCTTCGGGCAGGCGGGGTGCGCGGTCCGGCACCTCGCCCTCGACGATCACCTGCAGTTGGGCGCGCTCGCCGCGCAGCAGGAAGCTGCTGGTCATGCGGGCCTCGACGCTGGCGCCGGGGGCGGGCAGGCTGAGCAGGGCGGCGGCGAGGGAGGCGAGCGCGGCGGCCGGCGGGCGGGCCGGTGGCCGTGGGAGTCTGGCGGGCAGGTGCATCGGTGGGGCGGTCGGGGTGGTCACCAATCCTTGGCGGGGCGGCGGAACTCGCGCCGCATGCCGGGGGCCAGCGGGCCGCGTTCGAAGTCGGCGTTGTCCTTCAACAGGCGGCGGGCTTCCTCCTCGGGGGTCGGTTGCTTGCGCTCGCCGTCCTCGGGCTGGTCGGGCTGTCGTTGGTCGCCGGCTTCGCCGCCCTCCTGCCCGCGGTCGGGCTGGCGGTCGTCGCGGTCGGCGGGGGGCGGCTGTTGTTCCTCGCCGCCCGGTTGGGGCTGCTGGTCGTCCTGCCGGTCGCCCTGCTGTGGCTGCCGGTCACCTTGTTCGCCCTGCTCGCCGGGTTGCGGCTGGGGCTCGGGCTGGGGTTCGGGCTGCAGTTGTTCCTCCTCGGCGGTGGCGGTCTGGTCGATCGCCTTGCGCAGCCGTTCTAACAGTCGTATGGCGACCTCGCGGTTGTGGCGGGAGTCGTCGCGCCTGGGGTTGCCGGCGATAGCGGAGTCGTAGTGGCGCACCGCGTCGGCCCACGCGAGGAGGACGGACTCGAACAGGCGCAGGCTTTCCGAGGCGCCGGTTTCGGGGGCCGGGTCGGCGAGCCATGCGGCGAGGCGCTGGTCCAACAGGGGATCGAGCCGGGAGGCGGCCTCGGCGCCGCCGGGGTATGGCTGGCCGTCGGCCAGCGAGCGCCAGCCGGCCTCGACGAGGGTGTTGGCGAGGTTGTGGTGGGCGGCGGCCTGGACGGCGGGGTCGCGGGACAGGAGGGCGTCGCTGAGCGCGGTGCGCGCGGTGTGGACGTCGCCGCTGGCGAGCGCGGCGGTGCCCTCGGCGAGGCGGTAGCGGCTGCGGTGCTCGCCGCCGGCCTTGGCGGCGAGGTCGGCGTAGCGGTGGGCGGCGGGGTGTTCCGGCGGCTCCCCGTTGGCGGAGGCGCAGGGGACGAGGGTGGGGGGCACGGGAACGGCCGCCCGGCACGGTGCAGCCGCCGCGGTGGGAGTGGTGGCACGGCGACCCGTCACTGGCGGCGGGGCGGCGATCGGCCGCGGCAGTGCGAGGGCGGCGCAGCACGGCGCGCCAGCGCGCGGGCCGCTTGGGCGGCCGGGTTGCCGGAGGAGGCCGGGGCGGGCGGCGACGCCGGCGACGACGGCGACGGCGGTGGCGGCGGCGATCGCGGTGGCGGCGCCGGCCGGGCGGACGAGCGGGCGCCAGTTGGTGGCGGCGACGATCGCGGCCATGATCAGCAGCACGGCGGGCAGCACCAGCCACTGGAAGAACTCGATCGCGACGGTGCGCCTGCGGGTGTCGATGTCGAAGCGCTCGAGGTCGCCGATCGCGGTATCGACCGCGGGGCCGAACGCGCTGCCCGAGGTGGCGCGCAGGAAGCGGCCGCCGGTGTGGCCGGCGAGCTGGCGCAGCGGCTCCTCGTGCAGGCGGCTGAGCACCACGTTGCCCTCGCGGTCGCGGAAGCGGCCGTCGGGGGCGGCCGGGTCGGGGATGAAGCCGCCGTCGGGGGTGCCGACGCCCACCGCGAACACGAACAACCCGGCGCGGTCGGCGGCGGCGGCCGCCTCGGCCACCCCGCCGCCGTGTTCCTCGCCGTCGCTGAGCAGCACCAGCGCGCCGTGGCGGAGCCCGTTGTCGCGGAACACCGCGGCGCCCAGCCGCACCGCGCCCGCGAGGTCCGACCCGCCGGCCGGGACCGTGTCCGGGTCCAACTGTTGGAGCGTCTCGCGCACCGCCGCATGGTCGACGGTCAGCGGGGCCACCAGGAACGGCGTGCCGGCGAACGCGACCACCCCGATCCGGTCGTCCGGCAGCGAGTCCAACAGCTCGAGCGCGATCGCGCGCGCCTGGTCGAGCCGGCTCGGCGAGACGTCGGGCACCAGCATGCTGCGCGAGAGGTCGATCACCAGCAGCACGTTGCGCCCGCGCAGCGTCTCGGTGCGCGTGCCGCCGGCGCCCTGCGGGCGGGCGAGCGCCCCGACCAGGCAAGCGAGCGCGGCCAGCAGCGCGGCCAGCGCCAGCCAGCGCGGCAGCGGGCTGCCGTGGCGGACGAGCGCGCGGCGCAGCCGCGGCGCCACCAGCACCCGCCATGCGCGCCCGCGGGTGCGCGCGGCCAGCACCGCGGCACCAGCCAGCACCGGCAGCAATGCCAGGGCGGCGAACCAGGCTGGGTGGGCGAAGAACATGGCGGGTGGCGAGGGGCGGGTGACGAGGGGCGAGTGGCGAGTGACGAGTGACGAGTGGCGAGTGACGAGTGGCGAGTGACGAGTGGCGAGTGACGAGTGGAGAGTGACGAGTGGCGAGTGGCGAGTGACGAGTGGCGAGTGGCGAGTGGCGAGTGACGAGTGGAGAGTGACGAGTGGCGAGTGGGGAGTGGCGAGTGGGGAGTGGCGAGTGGGGAGTGGCGAGTGGGGATTGGGGAGTGGGGAGTGGAAGGGCAGGGGCTTCGCGCGAAGCATTTTCTTTCACTCGTCACTCGCCACTCGTCACTCACTGAGCGAGTGGGCGGCTTGGGCCGGGCACACTCTGGATCTCGGCGTTTCAGCGTTTCAGCATTTCATGCGGCGGGTGGTGGGTTGATGGCGTGGGTGGAGGCGGCGAGCAGGGCGGCGAGCAGGGCGGCGCCGGCGAACCAGCAGAACAGCTCGGTCTGCTCGAACTGGCGCTGGCCGGCGGCGGAGGATTTCTCCAACTGGTCGATCGTCCTGAACGAGTCCGCGAGCGCGGTGCTGTCGCGTGCGCGGTAGAACTCGCCGCCGGTGACGCGGGCGATTTCGCGCAGCGTGGCGACGTCGAACTCCTGGCGGGGGAACAGCTGGATGTCGCGGGAGACGCGGCCCTCCTCGGTGCCGATCGCCACCGTGTAGACGCGGATCCCGAGCCGGGCGGCGAGTTCGGCGGCCTCCACCGGCTCGAGCTTGCCGGAGTTGTTGGAGCCGTCGGTGACGAGCACCACGATCCGGCTGGTGGCGTCGCGGGCGTCGAGCCGGGTGGCGGCGGCGGCGACGGCGGAGCCGATCGCGGTGCCCTGTTCCTCGAGCTGGTTGAGCTGCAGGCGGGTGAGGCTGGCGATGACCCAGTCGTGGTCGAGGGTGATCGGGCTGGCCGAGTAGGGGCGCCCGGAGAACGCGATCAGGCCGATCCGGTCGTTGGGCCGGCCGCGGATGAAGTCGGTGACCACGGCCTTGGCGGCGTCGATCCGGCGCAGCGGGCGGCCGTCGGCGCGGGCGAAGTCGTCGATTGCCATCGAGAGCGAGTAGTCGAGGGCGATCAGGATGTCGATGCCGCTGGCGGTGCGGTCGGCGGACTGCTGGCGGAGCACCGGGCGCGCCAAGGCGATGATGGCGGGCACCAGGGCGAGGAAGGCGAGCGGGACGGCGAGGTTCCATGGGCGGCGGCGCACGGTGCGGCCGAGGCTGGAGAGCACCGACAGGGTGGGGAACACGACCGCGGCATCGGCGCCGCGGCCGCGCCGCAGCAACAGCAGCAGCAGCGCCGGCAGCAGCAGCAGCAGCCACGGCGGATCGGCGAAGGCGAAGGTGGGAGACATCGTGGAAGGGGTCCGGAAGGGGCGGCGGGTCACGCGGCCGGGGGCGCGGCCGGCGAGGCTGCCGGCGCGGGTTTCCGGGACGGGGTGGTGGGCGTGGCGGCGGTCATCCGGGGGTTGGCACGCGCGGCGGCAGCGACGGCGGCAGTGGTGGCGGCTGCTGCGGCGGCAGCGGTTGGAGTTGGTCGAGCAGGGTGAGGGCGTCGGTGATCAGGGCGGCGGTGTCGGCGGGTTCCGAGGGAACATACTTCATCCGGGCGAGGGCGGCAAAGTGGCGGTTGACGGCGGCACGCTGGTCGTCGGGCAGGCGGGCGAGCGCGTGGGCGCGGGCGAGGAACTCCTCGTGGGTCTCGAACAGCACGGGATCGCCGAGGGCGTCGGCCAGGAACCGGCGGACGACCAGCGAGACCGCGGTGGCAACCCCGGCCGCCGGGCTGGCGGGATCGACTGCCGCCAGCGCGGCCCGGGCGCGGCGGCGGAGCGTTTCGAGGTCCGGGCCGCCACGCCGCCGGCTGCGGCGGGCGGCAACCAGCACGACCACCAGCCAGCCGAGCACGGCCGCCGCCAGCGCAACGAGCACCCACAGCCACCACGGCGCCGCGGCGGCAGGCAGAAACGGGCCGGCCGGCACCGGCGGGCGCAGCGCAAAGGCGTCGGCCCCGGCCGCCACCGGGGCCAGCAGCGCCAGGCTGCGCCGGGTGGCGCCGCCGCCCGGCCGCGCCGCCGCCGCGCCCGGGCCCGCGGCCGGATCGGCTCGCGGGCAGGCGCCGGTGGCGTGGTCGGGGGCGCGGCTCATGTTCTAACGGATCTGGCGCCGACTGCGGCGGCGGAACAGGCGGTGGAGGGCGCGCAGCGGGTCGCCGTCGGTGGGCAGGGTGGCGTGGTCGATGCCGTGCTTGCGGAACAGGCGCTCGACGCCCTCGCGGTGGCGGCGCATGAGTTTTTCGTAGCCCATGCGGACGTTGGCGTTGCCGGTGTGGACGAGGATCTCGAGGCCGGACTCGGCGTCCTGCATGGCGACGCGGCCGGCGGCGGGGATGGCCTTCTCGAGCGGGTCGCTGAGGCGCAGGGCGACGACCTCGTGCCTGCGCGCCAGGGTGCCGAGCGGGCGGTCGAGCGGGTCGGCGAAGAAGTCGGAGAGCAGGAACACGAGCGCGCGGCGGTGCAGCGTGCGGAGCAGGAAGTGGCTGGCCTCGGCGATCGAGGTGCGGGGGTCGGCGGGCCGGGTGGCGAGGATCTCGCGCACGATCCGCAGCAGGTGGCGGGTGCCCTTGGCCGGGGGGACGTAGCACACCGGCTCGCCGGCGAACAGCAGCAGGCCGACCTTGTCGCCGTTGTGGAGCGCGCTGAAGCCGAGGATCGCGGCCGCCTCGGCCGCCACCTCGCGCTTGCTCAGGTGCCGGCTGCCGTAGTCGACCGAGCCCGAGACGTCGACCGCCAGGATCGCGCACAACTCGCGCTCCTCGCGGAACTTGCGGATGAACGGCGCGCCCATCCGCGCGGTCACGTTCCAGTCGATGAAGCGCACCTCGTCGCCGTGCTGGTATTCGCGGAAGTCGTCGAAATCCAACCCCTGGCCGCGGAACGACGAGTAGTACTCGCCCGAGAACGACTCGCGCACCAGCCGCCGCGCCCGGATCTCCACCCGCCGCACCCGGGCCATCGTTTCCTCAATCTGCGCGTCGGTGAGCATCTTGTCAGTGATTGGTCATTGGTCATTGGGCATTGGTTAGAACCCTCCGGCCGGCGTGATGTCTTCGATTGCTCTCCCCAATGACCAATTACCAATGACCAATGACTCCCCGCTCACGGCACCGGCACCTTGGCGAGGATGCGGTCGAGGATGGCGTCGGTGCTGATGGCCTCGGCCTCGGCCTCGTAGCTGGGCAGGATGCGGTGGCGGAGGACATCGTGGGCGAGGTCCTTGACGTCCTGCGGGGTGACGAAGGCGCGGCCCTGGGTGAAGGCGCGGGCGCGGGCGGTCAGGGCGAGGTTGATGGTGCCGCGGGGGGAGGCGCCGGCGCGCACCAGGTTGCGCAGCGGAGGGTCGACGCGGCCGGGGTCGCGGGAGACGTGGACGAGGTCGACGATGTACTCGCGCACCGCGGGGTCGATGTGGACCTGGTTGACGAGGTCGCGGCTGGTGGCGAGTTGTTCGGGGTCGACCACCGGCCGGGTCTTGTAGAGCGGGGCGGAGGTGGCCATGCGGTCGAGGATCTCGAGTTCCTCGTCGCGGGCCGGGTAGCCGACGGCGACCTTGAGCAGGAAGCGGTCGAGCTGGGCCTCGGGGAGCTGATAGGTCCCCTCCTGGTCGATCGGGTTCTGGGTGGCCAGGACCAGGAACGGCTCGGGCAGCCGGTAGGTGTGGTCGCCGAGGGTGACCTGGCGTTCCTGCATCGCCTCGAGCAGGGCGGACTGGACCTTGGCGGGGGCGCGGTTGATCTCGTCGGCGAGGATCAGGTGGTTGAAGATCGGGCCGAGTTTCGGGGAAAAGCTCGCCTCCTGGGGGTTGTAGACCATGGTGCCGAGGAGGTCGGCGGGGAGCAGGTCGGGGGTGAACTGGAAGCGCGCGAAGCGCGCGTGGAGGCAGCCGGCGAGCGCCTTGACCGAAAGCGTCTTGGCCAGCCCGGGGACGCCCTCGAGCAGGATGTGGCCGTTGCACAGCAGGCCGATCAGCAGGCGGTCGACGAGCAGCTCCTGGCCGACCAGCAGGCGGTGCATCTCCTCCTTGAGTGCGGCGATCCAGCGGGACGACTCGGCGATCTGGCGCCGCAGCTCTTCGATTCGGGCGGTGGACATGGGCATGCGCTTCGGCCGCCGGGGCGGGCGGGCCGGGCGGAGGATCGCACGGCCGGCCACCGGCGCCAAAGGGAAAACGCCGCCGCCCGCCCGGGGTGTTCACTGAGTGTCCACCGGGGACAGGGGGCGGGGTCAGTAGCTGTCGTTGTCGAGCTTCACCTTGCCGCGGAAGACGTAGTAGACGGCAGCGGTGTAGGACAGGACCATGGGCAGGCCGATGGCGGCGATCACGGTCATGATCTTGAGGGTTTTGGTGGTGGAGGAGGAGTTGTAGGCGGTGAGGGAGTGGGCGGGCTCTGGGGTGGAGTAGACCATGTGGGGGAACATGCCGAGGCCGAACAGGGCCATCAGCAGCAGCATGGTGGCGCAGGAGCTGAGGAACGCGGCGCCGTCGCGGCCGTGGTGGATCTCGCGGGGCAGGTTGGCGATGGCGAGCACCAGCAGGACGACGATCGCGAACAGTTGGGGGTGGGCGCGCAGGACGTCGGTCATGCGCGGGACGTAGAGCAGGGTGGCGAGGGTGGCGAGGGAGAAGCAGACGATGAAGGCGATGATCAGCGGGTTGATCCAGGAGCGGACGCGCGCCTGGAGGGTGCCCTCGGTCTTGAGGTGGAGGTAGATTGCGCCGTGCATCGTGAACAGCGCCACGGTGGTTGCGCCCATCAGCAGGGCGTAGGGGTGGAGCAGGCTGGGGAAGGTGCCGGTGAACTCGCCGCGGTGGTCGAGCGGGATGCCCCACACGAGGTTGCCCATGGCGACGCCGATGAGCAGGGCGGCGGTGGTGCTGCCGGCGAAGAACCCGCGGTCCCACCAGCGGCGCCACCACGGCCACGGCTCCTTGCTGCGGAACTCGATGGCGACGGCGCGGAAGATCAGCGCGAACAGCAGCATCATGAACGCCATGTAGAAGCCGGAGAAGACGGTGGCGTAGACCCCCGGGAACGCCGCGAACAGGGCCCCCCCGCCGGTGACCAGCCACACCTCGTTGCCGTCCCACACCGGGCCGATGGCGTTGTAGAGGATGCGGCGCTCGTGGTCGTCGCGCGGGCGCAGGATCAGCGCGCCGACGCCGAGGTCGAAGCCGTCGAGCACGGCGTAGCCGGCGAACAGCGCGCCCACGAGCACGAACCAGAGCAGGTTGTAGTCCATCGTGGAGGGGGGTTCAGGCGCGGCCGTGCCGGAGCCAGGCGGCGTCCGTGGGGGGGGGCTCCGCGGGCGCGTCCGGGCCGTGCTGGATCTTGCGGTTGAGGAGGAAGAGGAACAGGACGAACAGCAGCAGATAGACCAGCCCGAAGCCGACCAGCGAGGAGAGCACCTGGTGGGAGCGGACCGCGGCCGAGAGGCCGTCGCTGGTGCGCAGGTGGCCCCACACGATCCACGGCTGGCGGCCGATCTCGGCGGTGAACCAGCCGGCCTGGTTGGCGAGCTGGGGGAGCAGCACCGCGGGCACGGCCAGGCGCAGGAACGCGCGGGTGGCGGGGCGCGCGGTGTCGGCCAGGCGGCCGGTCCACCACAGCCAGCCGCCCCACAGCGAGAACCCGAGCAGCAGCATGCCGCTCGCGACCATCAGGTGGAAGCACTGGAAGGTGGGCTGGAGCGGCGGGCGCAGGTCGGGCGGGATGTCCTTCAGGCCGGTGACCACGTGGTCGGGCGAGTTGCCGGCGAGCAGGCTGAGGCCGCCCGGGACCGCCGGCCCGAGGGTGCGCTCGCGGGCGGCGTCCACCCAGCCGCACAGGTGCAGCGGGGCCCGGGGGCCGGTGTTCCAACAGCCCTCCATGGCGGCGAGCTTCGACGGTTGGTTGACGGCCACGCCGGCGGCGGAGCCGTGGCCGGTGGCCAGTGCCAGCAGCGAGCCGGCGAGGGCGAGGGCGAGGCCGAACCTGAGCGACGCGGCGGCGAACGCGAGGTGGCGGCGGCGGAGCAGATAGAACGCGGACACGCTGAGGACCATGAACGCGCCGGCGAGCCACGCCCCGACGAGCGTGTGGCCGAGCCGGTCCATCGACGACGGGTTGAACACCACCTCCCAGAAGTCGTCGATCACCATCCGCGCCCGGCCGAGGTCGGCCGCCTCGAGCGCGCGGCCCGCGGCTGCCGGCAGCCCGCCGATCTCTAGGTGGGAGCCGGCGGGGGTCTGCTGCCACGAGTTGGCGACGATGATCCACACCGCGCTGAAGTGGGCGCCGAGGGCGACCATGCAGGTGGCGAGGAAGTGGAGCCTGGGGCCGACCTTGTCCCAGCCGAAGAGCAGGATCGCGAGGAACCCGGACTCGAGGAAGAAGGCGAACACCCCCTCGGCGGCCAGCGCGCTGCCGAAGATGTCGCCGACGAAGCGCGAGTAGGTGGCCCAGTTGGTGCCGAACTCGAACTCGAGCACGATCCCGGTGGCCACGCCGAGGCCGAAGATCAGGCCGAAGACCCGGGTCCAGAACCGCGCCATGTCGTGATAGAGCGGGTTGCGGGTGCGCAGCCACGCGGCCTCCATCATCACCAGCACCACGCCCAGCCCGATGCTCAGCGGCGGGTAGAGGTAGTGGAAGGCCGCGGTGAAGGCGAACTGGAACCGCGACAGGGCCTCGACATCCATGACCGGGTACGGGGCGTAGGCCCGCCACCGCGGCATGGCAAGCGCAAAAGGCCGCGGCGGCCGGGCCGGTCAGTCTCCGGCCGGGCGGGAGCGGACGATGAAGAAGTCGCCGCCCTCGGTTAGGGTGGCCTGGAACGCGGGGTCCTGGAACACGCCGCCCGGCGAGCGCGGGTCGAGCAGCAGCGGGGCGAGGAGGGAGCCGGGCCGGGCGGGGTCGATGCGCAGGTCGCCGGGGCGGAGCGCCGCCTCGGCCGGCGCCTCGCTGAGGTCGATGGTGGTGGTGGTAAATCCGGTCCTGCCGGTGACCCGGGTGACCTTGTCGATCCGCTGGCGGACGCACGGCCGGGTGGCGGCGGCGGCGACCCGCTCGAACGGGATCGCGTGGCGGGCGAGCAGTCCGGCGAAGAGGTCGTGGTGGGCGGTGACGAACAGGGTGGCCGGCTCCAACAGGTGCGGCCCGCGGACGACCGTCGGCTGATAGACGAACTCGCGCGGGACCAGTTCGCCCGAGTCGCGGCGGCGCAGCGGCACGGTGATGCGGGGGCGGGCGGGGTCGGGCGCGTAGGCCGGGGCGAGCGCGAGCGCGGGCGCGGGGGCCTCTGCCCAGGCCGTCCGGCGGGCCGCGGCGCAGGCGGCGGCGAGCCGCGGCCGGGCGGCGGCGCAGGCGTCGAGGAACGCCTCGAGGCACAGCAGCTGCTTGGCGGTGCGCGCCTTCAGGTTGCGGAGCGTCGGCCAGTCGCCGGGCGGGTCGAGGCGGTTTTCGGCCAGCACGGCGAGCGTGCCGCGCAGGGCGGCGTAGTTGCGCAGGTTGCGGACCGCGAGGCCGCCGTGGGTCAGCGGCTGGTCGATGGCGGTGATCTCGCCGAGGTAGTGGCGGCAGGGCAGGCCGCGGGCGTTGACGCCGGCGACGAGCTGCGGCAGCAGCACGGTGCGGCCGAGGGCGAGCAGGTCGGGGTGGACGTTGGGGTTGTTAGGGACCTCGAACTGCGCCTCGAAGTCGGTCAGCCAGCCCTGGGCGCCGAGGCTGCGCTTCTTGAGCAGGGCGGACTCGTGGAGGTCGAGCAGGGCGTGCGGCCGGTAGCGCTGCAGGCAGGCGAGCAGGGCGCGGGTTTCGGGCTGGGAGAGCACGGCGAAGTCGGTGCTCAGGTTGATGCCGGCGGCGTTGACGCGCCGGTGGGCGTCGCGGCCGTCGGGGTTGCCGTTGGGCACCAGCACGAAACTGATGTGCGCGAGGTGGCGGCGCAGGCGGCCCTCGACGAGCTCGAGCGCCGCCTGCTGGAGCGCCTCGGCGCCGGCCGGTTCGGTGCCGTGCTGGCTGCCGACCAGCATCACCGCCAGCTGGCCGAGCGGCGTTTCCCCGCCGGCGAGGAAGGCGGGGCTGGCGGACACCAGCAGAGCGTGCAGCGGGCGCCCGCCGGCGCTGGTGCCGGTGCGGACCAGCCGGGTGCAGTCGCTGCGGGCGGCCACCCCGGCGAGGAAGGCGTCGACCGCCGCCGAGTCGGGGAGCTGCCGCCAGCCGGTGGCGGCGAGTGGCGGGGCGGGCGGCGGGGCGGGCGGGGCGGCGTGGCTGGGGGCGCCGGTGGCGGCGAGGGCGCCCAGGAGAGCGGCGCGGAGCGCGCGGCGTGGGAGCGGGTGGGAGGGCGGGGGCATGGGGCGGCAGGAGGTGGGGTCAGGAGGAGGTGACCTTGACGAGCAGGCCGCGCTCGCGCGCGCCGGCGAGGGTGCGGGCGAACAGCACCCCGGCGGCGGCCAGATAGAGGCAGTTCAGGCCGGTCGCGCAGGCGAGGTGGAGCCAGCCCATCGGCTCGCCGGCGAGTTGCCCGCGCATCCCCTCGAACACGTGGGCCGGCGGCATCGCCAGCGCGATCGGGCGGGCCCAGCCGGGGAGCACCGCGACCGGATAGAAGACCGCGGCGACCGGCTGGATGATGAACGGCACCGACCACGCGAGCGACTCGGCGCCGTGGCCCCAGCGGAGGATCAGGGCCATCGCCACGATCCCGAGCACCCAGCCGAACCCGAGCAGGTTGGCGTAGAACACGACCAGGCGGGCGCCGAAGCCGAGGAAGTGGAAGTGATAGACGGCGGCGGCGATCGCGATCATCACCGCGGCGGTGACCAGCACCCGCAGGATGCCGACGGCGAAGGTGGCGGCCAGGTACTCGGTCATGCGCACCGGGGCGGCGAAGATGTTGAGCAGGTTGCGGGTCCAGACGTCCTCGAGGAACGAGATCGCCACCCCCTGCTGGGCGCGGTAGAGCGCGTCCCACAGGATGATGCCGCCGATCAGGAACACGATAAACCCGGGTGGCCCCGCGCCGCCCTGCTGCTGCAAGAACACGGTCAGGAACCCCCACACCAGCAGCTGGACGACCGGCCAGAAGAACAGTTCGAACAGCCGCACCGGGTTGCGCGTGTAGAGCAACACGTAGCGGGTCACCAGGGCGCTGACGATGCGAGGGCTCAAGCGGGCGGGAGGGCGGGCGGGGCTGCGGTCGGCGCGCCCCGGCGGCCGCCCCAGGGCCGACAGTCCGGCCTCGGGCGCGGGCTGGCAAGCGGGGAATCAAGGGGCGGCGCGGGGAAGCGCAAGCGGGCGTGGAGGCGAGGGGAGTCGAACCCCTGTCCGGAACGCTGTCCACGCAGGCATCTACACGTTTAGCCGGCGTTCGGGGTTCTCGGGAGGGGTCGGCCCGCCGGCCGCGTCACCCGCCCCAGCAACCTGTTTGGTCTCGCCCCGCGACCCGGTTGCCCGGCCCCGGGGCCAGCCTGCTGGAGTGGCGCCCTTCCCCCTAGCAGGCGTTGGGGATCGGGCGTGGCCGTCATTCAGGCAGCCAGTGCGAGTTCGTTGTGAGACTCGGCATTTGTTGGTTTTGATCGGCTTTTTAGGGAGGCCAACCGATCAACCTCCACGTGCAGCCGGCGCATCGAACATCCCGTCGAAACCGGGACGCCCCCTGTGCCGCTTGGCAGGGGCAATCCTACCCCGGATCGGGCGCGATGCAAACGCAAATCGGCGGGTCACCGCCGGGCCAGGTCGCGCAGGCACTGCCACTCGTGCATGCCGTCGAAGACCATCTGGGCGGCGACGGCGGCGACGATCAGGCCGGTGATGCGGACCAGCGGGCCGGTCGCGTGGACGCGTTCGAGGGCGCTGCCGATGGGGAAGGCCAGCAGCATGATGAGGAAGTTGAGCGCCAGTGCGGCGGCGAGCGACAGCAGGGTGATGCCCAGGCCGTGTTCGGCCGCGAGCGAGATGGCGGCGGTGATCGTCCCCGGGCCGGCGATCAGCGGCGCCCCGAGCGGGACGATCGAGAGGTCGTCGGCCGCCCCGCGCTGGGCGCTTTCGTGGAAGCGGCCCCGCTGCACGGCCAGCAGGCCCACCAGGAACAGGATCACGCCGCCGGAGACCTTCAGCGAGTAGAGTTCGACGTGGAAGACGTGCTTGAGCAGCGGGCTGCCGACGGCCGCGACGCCGACGAGGATGGCGAGTGCGACGCAGGAGGACTTGCACGCCAGCCGCCGCAGTTCCCGCCCCGCCGGCCTGGGTTCCAGCGAGCACAGCAGGAACACCTTGCTGGCCGGGTTGATCAGCGCGAGGAAGTAGAGGACGCTTCCCAGGATGACCTTGGTATCCATGCCGCGGGCGGGCCGGCCGGCGGGGCCGCCGGTCCGGCCGGAGACTGCCGGAAACCGGCCGGCGATGTCACGCCTTATGCAGGGCACGCATCACGAATCGTCACCGGATGCGTGTGGGTGCGGGGCGGATGGCTGGCCGGGGGGTCAGTTGGCCGGGGTGAGGGTGAGGGTGCGGACGTTGACCGGCTGCCAGCGTTGCTTGTCGGGGACGAGGCGGAGGGGCTGCTTGCCGGCGGCGAGGGTGATCTGGCCGAGGTCGACCTTGCGGAACGTCTGATAGGCGCCAGTGTCCGGGGTGGCGGCGGTGAGCTTGGCGGAGCCGGCCTCGACGGTGAGGGCGGAGGGGCCTTCGGCGGCGAGTTCGGCGGTGACGCGGAAGAGCCCGGGCTGGTTCACCTTGACCGACCACGAGACGGTATCGGCCGGGTTGGTCCAGAAGCCGATGCAGTCCTTGTCGCTTTCGTAGCGCAGCCCGCCCTCGAGCGGGTCGGTGGCGGTGGCGGGCAGGGTGAGCGAGCCGTCGGCGGCCTGGTTGAGCGATGGGGCGACGACCTCCGGTTTGCCGTTGACCTGCAGCACCACGGTGGAGCTGACCGGGTCGGGGGCGGCAGCGGGCAGGGTGACGACGACCGACTCGCCGTCGCGGGCGGTGGCGAGCGCCTGGCCGCCGTCCAACAGCCGGGCGGAGGTCACCTCGCTGGCGAGGCCGGGGACGACCAGCTTGCCGTCGCGGGGCCAGTCAAAGACGTGGAGGTAGAGGGTGGTGGCGGTGGCGCCGGGCTTGGTGGTGCAGCGGCCCCACGGCAGCCTGGGGAAGACGCTGGCGCGGGTGCCGTAGATCGCCTCGCCGTTGGTCTTCATCCACGCGCCGACCTGTTGGAGGCGCTCGATGCTGGGCCGGGGGATCTCGCCCTCGGCGGTGGGGCCGATGTTGAGCAGGTAGTTGCCGCCCTTGCTGACGATGTCTATCAGGTTGCGGATGAGGGTCGGGGCGGGTTTCCAGTTGTGGTCGTGGCTCTTGAAGCCCCATGTGTCGTTGAGGGTCATGCAGGTTTCCCAGTCGCGGCCGGGGGTGCCGGTGGCGGGGATGTGCTGCTCGGGGGTGTCGGTGTCGCCGCTGAAGCCGCCGCCGAGGCGGTTGTTGTGGATGATGCCCGGGCGCAGCCTGAGCAACTCGACGAGCGGGGCGGCGCGCTCGGGGGTCATCAGGACCGGGGTGTCCCACCACAGGATGTCGAGGTTGTAGCGGGTGATGATGTCGCGGGTCTGGGGGATGGCGATGGTTTTCAGGTATTCGTCGAACGAGCCCTTCTGGGCCTCGTCCCAGCCCTCGCCGTCGTTGAGGCCGGCCTTGGCGCCGCCGCGGTGGTTCCAGTCCTGGGCCTGGGAGTGATAGAGGCCGAACTTGAGGCCCTCGGCCCGGGCGGCCTCGGCGAGCGGGCCGATCAGGTCCTTGCCGTAGGGGGTGGCGTCGGCGATGTCCCAGTCGGTCACGTCGGAGGGGAACAGGGCGAAGCCGTCGTGGTGCTTGGAGGTGAGCACGATGTAGCGCATGCCGGTGTCGCGGGCGAGCTTGGCCCACGCGGCGGGCTGGTATTTGACCGGGTTGAAGTGTTTGGAGTAGGCGCGGTATTCGGCGACCGGGATGCGGGCGCGGTGCATGATCCACTCGCCGATGCCGTCGATCTCGCGGCCCTGATAGACGCCGGCGGGCACGGCGTAGACGCCCCAGTGGATGAACATGCCGAACTTCGCCTCGCGCCACCATGCCATGCGGGCGTCGCGCTGGGCGGGGGTTTCGTCGGCGTAGGGGTCCGGGGAGGCGGGGGCGGCCACGAGCGGGGCGGCGGCGAGGGCGAGGAGGAGGAGGATCGGGGTGGTCTTCATAACGGGGTCACATGCTGGCGAGGGAACGGTCCGGCACCGGGGGGTGTTTCAGGAAACTGTGCGCGGGGCGGGCGGCAACGGGTGCGCGCGGGGGCGGGGCGGGCGGCTACTCCACGCGGGCCCAGAGGACCTTGAGGTAGCGGGACTCGGGGTAGTTGGAGAGCGTGGGGTGGTCGGGGCCGGCGCCGGTGCGGTCGAGGAACTGGAGGCGCAGGTCGTGGTGGTGGGCGGCGGCGACGACGATCTTCTCGAACGCCTCGGCGGCGAGGTGGCCGGAGCACGAGCAGGTGACGAACAGACCGCCGGGTGCGACGAGGCGGAGGGCGAGCGCGTTGAGGTCGTGGTACTTGTTGTGGCCGGGCCGGTCGTCGGGAGCGGTGACGAACTTCGGTGGGTCGAGGACGACGAGGTCCCAGCGGCGCTCGTTGGCGAGCATCTGGCGGGCCCAGACGAAGGCGTCGGCGTGGGTGAAGCGGACGCGGGCGTCGTTGAGGTTGGCGTTGCGGCGGGCCATGGCGACGGCCTCCTCGTCGAGGTCGACGGCGGTGACCTCGGCGGCGCCGGCGAGGGCGGCGTGGACGGCGAAGCCGCCGGTGTAGCAGCACAGGTCGAGGACCTGGCGGCCGGCGGCGAGGGCGGCGAGGCGGCGGCGGTTGTCGCGCTGGTCGCAGAAGAACCCGGTCTTGTGGCCGGCCTCGAGATCGACCTCGAAGGTCACCCCGTGCTCGCGCACCTTGACCTTGCGCAGCGGGGCGGACGCGGGGTGGGGGGATGCGGGGATGCGCTCGACCCGCGCCAGCACCGGGTCGACCCGCACCACGGCGCGGCTGGTGCCGAAGGCGGCGTGGAGGAGCGGCAGCCAGCCGGCGAGCCGTTGCCACGCGGCGAGCGCGGTGATCTCGACCGCCAGCACGTCGCCGAAGCGGTCGGCGACCAGCCCCGGCAGGTGGTCGGCGTCGGCGTGGATCGCGCGGTAGGCGTCGCCGGCGTCATCGAGGCGCAGGATCTCGCGGCGCAGCGTGGCGGCGCGCCGGATCGCGTCGGCGAACCACTCCTCGTCGGGCGCGAGCGGCCGGTGGTGGACGACCCGCAGGGGCATGCGGGCGTGGGGGTTCCAGAACCCGACGCCGAACGGCGCGCCCTGTTTGTCGAGCACCTGCACCAGCGCGCCGGGCTGGGGGTCGCCGGTGACCTCGCCGAGCATCCGCGGCCAGATCGCCGGGTGGTAGCTCATGTACTTGAGGCGGACGGTGGGGGTGGGGCGGGGCACGTGCGGGATGGAACCGGGGCCAAGAGAGCAGACGCGGGAGGCCGGATGCAAGGTGCAAGATGCCGGGCGGGGCGCGGGTGCGGGCGTGTTAGGCGGCGCGCGCTGATGGTCAACCGGTGGCGATTGCCAAGCGGTGGCTTGTCCTCCGGCGGGGATTGGCTGATTGGGGCTTTGCGCTTGGGGGACGGCTTGGTAAGTGGCGGGCGGTGATGACGCTCGACGAGGCACGGAGGATCCTGGGGTTGGAGCCCGGCGAGGATGCGGCGCAGTTTTTGCCCGACTTCGAGGTGGCGCGGGACCGGATCGCCGAGATGGTGCGGGAGGCGTCCAACGACACGCTGGCGCTGCGCTATCAGGAGGGCCTGGCCGAGTTCGAGGAGGCGCTGGCGCTGGTGCGGGCGCAGGTCCGCGGGGCGGCCGCGGCGGCGCCGGAGCCGGCCGTGCCGGAGGCCGTGCTGGAAGGCGGGGCGGAGGGCATGGAGGTCGCCGTGCGCCCGAGCCGCCGGGGGCGGTGGGCGGCGGTGGGGCTGGCGTTGCTGGTGATCGTGTGCGGCGGCTGGTGGCTGGCGTCGCGGGTGCGGGAGGACATCCGGCTGCAGCGGCAGGCGCGGCTGGTGTTTTTGGAGCGGCAGGGGGCGATTCTGGCCGAGAACCGCCGCTGGGCCGAGGCGCTGGCGGCCTACGACGAGATCGAGGCGTTGGACCCCGGCTCGATGATCGCGCGCGCCGGCCGGCGCGACATCGAGGCCGGCATCGCCGAGGAGCAGCGGCAGTTCCTCGCCTACTGGGCGGGCGAAGCCGAGGCGGCGATCGAATCGGGGCGGTGGGCCGACGCCGAGCACGCGCTCGCCACGCTGGCGGCGCGCGACACGGGCAGTGCGGAACTCGTCAGCCTGCGTCGGCGGATCGACGACGGCCGCCGCCTCGAGGTGCGCCAGCAGGCGCTCGAGGGGGCCCGCAAGGCGCTCGCCGGCGGCGCGTGGGCGGAGGCGCGCGCTCTGGCCGACCGGGTGCTGGCGGTGGAGCCCGACAACGCCGAGGCGGCGGCGCTGCGGCAGCAGGCGGACACCGGCGAGGAGCGCCAGTTGAAGGACCACCAGCGCGCCCGCGACCTGCTGGCCCGCGCGCGCGACCGCGACACCGGGGCGTTCGACCAGCGCGCGCTCGAGTGGATCAGCGAGGCCGTGCGGCTGGCCCCGGCCGACAAGGAGATCGCGGCCCTGTATGACAAGCTCTCGAAGTACACCCGCACGCTTGCGGTGCCCGGCGATTTCGCGTCGATCGGGGCGGCGGTGGCGGCGGCGCGGCCGCGCGACCGGATCCGGGTGGGCGCCGGGACGTGGAACGAGTCGCTGCAGATCGACAAGCCGGTCGAGCTGGTGGGCGAGGGGCGGGACAAGACGATCATCGAATGTGCGGCCGAGGACGGACCGGTGCTCGGGTGGGGATCGGCGGCCGCCGGCGGGCAGGCCAGCGGGATCCAGCTGCGGCACCGCACGGTGGCGCCGGAGTCCGAGCGGTTCTCGGTGGTGCTGGTCCGGGGCGGCCGGGTGGCGCTGGCCGACTGCGAGATGCGCGACGGCAGTGGCCACGGGGTGGCGGTGATCGAGGGCGGGTGTGCGGCGCTGACCCGCTGCCGGTTCGTCGGCAACGGCTGGGATGGCGCGGCCGCCTACGGCGAGGGGTCGCGGGTCGAGGTGCACGAATGCGAGGCGGAGGGCAACTTCGAGCACGGCATCGACGCGTGGTCCGGCGGCGTGGCGGTGGTGCGCGACTCGCGGGCCACCGGCAACGGCCGCAACGGGGTGTTCATCGCCAGCCCCGGCGCGGTGCTGGTCAGCGGCAGCCACGTCGCCGAGAACCGCGAGTTCGGGATCGTCATCGCCGCCTGCAGCGGCGGCACCGTGGCCGGCAACAAGGTCGAGCGCAACCAGCTCGGGGGCCTCGCCTTCCACCGTGCCGCCGCCGACCTCGAGGTGCGCGACAACCAGGCGACCCGCAACGGCGGGCCCGGGCTGGTGCTCGACCGCGGGTTCGCCGCGCGCCTGTTCGAACAGAACACCAGCACCCAGAACACCGGGCCGCGGCAGGTGGTCGACGACGTCGAGCTCGACGCCGGGCGCGCGGGCGACGGCGGCGAGTGACGGCGGCGGGCCGCGGCGATTCGCTGCAAGACCGGCCCCGCGCGCGACGTCTGATCGGTCGGATCCGATGCACAGTCCTTGCGCCCGACTAACAAACACCGCGATCGTGCTGGCGGCCGTGCTGGCGGGCCCGCTGGCGCACGGCCAGCACCCGGAGGTCGAGTCGCTGCGGCTGGCGGTCGACGACCTCGGCCGGCGCTTCGGCGCGCGCTACCCGGGGGCGGCCGACCGGCTCGGGCGGCTCGACGCGCTGGCGGCGCGCGCCGACCGCGGCAGCGCGGAGTGGCTGGCGGAACTGGGGGAACTGCGGCGCGAGGCGCTGCTCGCCCACCCGTTGCTCGCGTGCGACGGGCTGCTGGCGGTGCGCCGCGCGGTGCCGGGCGGCGGGGACGGGGCCGGCGGGCCGGCGCTCGGGCTGCCGCAGAACTGGCAGGGCAACTGCGCGCTGCCGGCGTTCTCCTATCAGAATGAGATCGTCCTGTGGCCGGGCGCGGTGGGGGCCGGGGCGGGGGCGCAGGCCGTCTATCAGCCGCCGGGGGGCGCGTTCGTCGGCGACCTCGACCTGGCGGCCGGGGGCGACCGGCTGTTGTTCTCGATGCCGAAGCGCGGCCCGCAGGGGGGCGCGTGGCACGTGTGGGAGCTGGCGCTGGGCGGCGGCGGGCCGCGGCAGCTCACGCCGGAGCTGGCGGACGTCGACCAGTATGACGGCTGCTACCTGCCCGACGGGCGGATCGTGTTCTGCTCGACGGCGGGGTTCCAGGGGGTGCCGTGCGTCGGCGGCGGCGACAACGTCGCCAACCTCTACCAGCTCGACCCGGCGAGCGGGGTGGTCCGCGAGCTGTGCCATGACCAGGACCACAACTGGAACCCGGTGGTGATGAACGACGGGCGGGTGATGTACGTGCGCTGGGAGTATTCCGACACGCCGCACTACTTCAGCCGCCTGCTGTTCGCGATGAACCCGGACGGCACCGGGCAGATGGCGCTCTACGGCAGCAACTCGTTCTGGCCGAACTCGATCTTCGGCCCGCGGCCGATCCCCGGCGAGCCGTCGCGGGTGGTCGCGGTGGTCTCCGGGCACCACGGCGTCGCGCGCATGGGCGAGCTGGTGCTGTTCGACCTCGCCATGGGGCGCCACGAGGCGGGCGGCGTCGTCCAACGGATCCCGGGGCGCGGGCGCGCCGTCGAGCCGGTCGTCGCCGACCAGCTGGTGCAGGCGAGCTGGCCGCGCTTCCTCCACCCGCACCCGGTGGATGGCAACAACTTCCTTGTTTCCTGCCAGCCGGCGCCCGGCGCGCCGTGGGGGATCTGGCTGGTCGACGTGTTCGACAACATGGTGCCGGTGCGGGTCGAGGACGGGTATGCGCTGTTGGAGCCGCTGTTGGTGCGGCGGATGGAGGCGCCGCCGCGCCTGCCGGACCGGGTGGACACGGGGCGCCGGGAGGCGGAGGTGTTCGTGGCGGACGTGCACGCGGGCACGGCGATGGCCGGGGTGCCGCGGGGGACGGTGAAGCGGCTGCGGGTGTACGAGTTCCACTACGCCTACCGGCGGATGGGCGGGCACATCGAGGTGGGGATCGACGGCCCGTGGGACGTGCGCCGGATCCTCGGCACGGTGCCGGTGTGCGACGACGGCTCGGCGTTCTTCACCGTGCCGTCCAACGTGCCGGTGGCGGTGCAGCCGTTGGACGCGGACGGGCGGGCGGTGCAGGTGATGCGCAGCTGGTTCACCGGGCAGCCGGGCGAGCGGGTCGCATGTGCCGGGTGCCACGAGGAGGCGGGGCAGGCGGCGGCGGTGCGGCCGACGCTGGCCGGGGCCAAGCCGCCGGTGGCGATCGAGCCGTGGCGGGGCCCGGCGCGCGGGTTTGCGTTCGGGCGCGAGGTCCAGCCGGTGCTCGACCGCCATTGCGTCGGCTGCCACGGCGGGGGCGCGGGCGGGGCGCAGCCGGAACTAACCGGACCGGGCGGGTCGGAGGCCGGCGGCGGGGGCAAGCCGGCGGGCGGGTTTCCCGCCAGCTACGTGGCGTTGCACCCGTACATCCACCGCCCGGGGCCGGAGAGCAACATCCACGTGGCCAACGCAGGCGAGTACCTGGCCGAGGCCAGCGAACTGGTCCAGATGCTGCGCAAGGGGCACCACGGGGTGGTGCTCGACGCCGAGAGCTGGGACCGCCTGGCGACGTGGATCGACCTGAACGTGCCGGCCCACGGGACGTGGGGCGAGCAACGGGGCATCCCGGGCGACTATCACCGGAAGCGGATGGAAATGCGGGCGCGCCACGCGAACCGGCCCGAGGACCCGGAGGCGATCCCGGCGGCGGCCACGATCGCCGCACCCGCGCGGCGGCTCGAGGACGACGCCCGGCCGGCGGCCACGTGCCCGGACGGCTGGCCGCTGGAGCCCGCCGCGGCCGCCCGGCTGGCAGGCGCGCCGGTGCAGGTGGAACTGGCGCCGGGCATCGCGCTCGAGCTGCTGCCGGTGCCGCCGGGGCGCTACCTGATGGGCACGCCGGACGGCCCGCCGGACGAGCGGCAACGGGTGGTCGAGGTGACGAGCGGGTTTCACATCGGCCGCTGCGAGGTGAGCAACCGCCAGTTCGCGTGCTTCGCGCCCGGGCACGACAGCGGCTTCCTGAGCTACTTCAACAAGGACGTCTCCGACCGCGGGGTGCCGCTCAACGGGCCCGACCAGCCGGTGGTGCGCGTCTCGTGGGAGCAGGCCGACGGCTTCTGCCGCTGGCTAACGGCCAAAACCGGCCGGCGCTTCCGGCTGCCGACCGAGGAGGAGTGGGAGTGGGCGTGCCGCGCGGGGACCGGCACGCCGCTTTCCTTCGGCGCCCCCGGCGGTGACTTCGCGCGCCACGCCAACTTGGCCGACCGCCGCCTGGCCGACCTGTGCCGGCGCGACTCGCCGCGCTGGCTGCCGCGCCACGACGCCGTGGACGACGGCGCCACCGGCACCGCCGCCGTCGGTGGCCGCCAGCCGAACGCGTGGGGCCTGTGCGACATGCACGGCAACGCCGCCGAGTGGACCGCGTCGGTCTATCAGCCGGGGCCGTTCCTGCCGCACGCCGGGGGCGGGGCGGCGTGGCGGGTGGTGCGCGGCGGCTCGTTCCGCGACCGGCCGCAGCGGGCGACCAGCGGGTTCCGCTACGGCTACGTGCCGTGGCTGCGGCTGCGCGACCTCGGGTTCCGCGTGGTGATGGAGGAGCCATGAACGCGCGGCACGCCAGAACCAGCGCGCCTGGCGGCGCGAAGCGGCGGGGCACCGGCGCAGCGCCGACCACACCGGAGCTCGCGCGCAGCTCCCGGAGAGCGGGACGCATGTGCCACTGGTGCTGCGCGCTGGGGCTGGCGGTGCTGTCAGGGCTGGCGCCGGCTGCGTCCGCCGGGCTGCCCGCGGGGGTGCGGGAGGTGGTGTTTGCGGCGCGGGGGCTGGGGCCGGACGAGCACTGGTACGCCAACTTCGGGCACTACGCGCCGGAGCGGCTGCGGGCGGTGGCGACCTATCCGAGCGGCGCCTCGCTGCGGGCGGTCGACCTCGAGGCCGGCGCGGTGCGCGTGCTGTTGGACGACCCCGCGGGCGGGATCCGCGACCCGCAGGTCGACCACGACGGCGGCAGGATCCTGTTTTCCTACCGTCCCGGCGGCAGCGAGCACTATCACCTGCACGAGATCGGGGCCGACGGCAGCGGGTTGCGGCGGCTGACCGACGGGCCGTTCGACGACATCGAGCCGTGTTACCTGCCGTGCGGGGACATCGTGTTCGTGAGCAGCCGCTGCAAGTGCTGGGTGAACTGCTGGCTGACGCCGGTGGCGGTGCTCCACCGCTGCGCGGCCGACGGCTCGGGCATCCGCCCGATCTCGATGAACACCGAGCACGACAACACGCCGTGGCCGCTGCCCGACGGGCGGATCCTTTACACCCGCTGGGAATACGTCGACCGCAGCCAGGTCCACTACCACCACCTGTGGAGCGCCAACCCGGACGGCGCCGCCCAGATGACGTGGTTCGGCAACCTCCACCCCGGCACGGTGATGATCGACGCCAAGCCGGTGGGCGGCGGCCCGCTGGTGGTGGCGGTGTTCTCGCCGGGCCACGGGATCCGCGAACACATGGGGCCGCTGGTGCTGGTCGACCCGAAGGCCGGGCCGGACGCCCAGGCGTCGGTGCGCCGGCTGACCGAGGCCGGCGACTACCGCGACCCGTGGGCGTTCGCCGAGGACTGCATCCTCGCGGCGCGCGGCGGCGCGCTGGTGCTGCTCGACGGCGCGGGCGGCGAGCGCACGCTCTATCAGCTCCCGGAGGGCGAGCGCCAGGCCGGCTGGCAGTGCCACGAGCCGCGGCCGCTGGCGGGGCGGCCGCGCGAGCCGGTGGTGCCCGACCACAGCGACCCGGCGGCGGCCACCGGGACGATGGTGCTGATGGACGCGCGGGTCGGCCGCAACATGGCCGGGGTGGGGCGCGACGAGATCAAGGAGCTGCTGGTGCTCGAAGTGCTGCCCAAGCCGATCAACTACACCGGCGGGATGGAGCCGCTGAGCTACGGCGGGACGTTCACCCTCGAGCGGGTGCTGGGGACGGTGCCGGTGGAGGCGGACGGGTCGGCCCACTTCGAGGTGCCGGCGCTGCGCGGCGTGTTCTTCGTGGCGCTCGACGGGCGCGGGCGGGCGGTCAAGCGGATGCAGAGCTTCACCGGGGTGCAGCCGGGCGAGGTGCTCGGCTGCGTCGGCTGCCACGAGCAGCGGACCAGCGCGCCGCCGCCGCTGGGGGCCGCCGCGCCGCTCGCCGTGCGCCGCCCGCCGAGCCGGATCGCGCCGCTGCCCGCCGGGGTGCCGGATGTGCTTGACTTCCCGCGCGACATCCAGCCGCTGCTAGACCGCCACTGCGTCGGCTGCCACCACGTCGACCAGGCCGGCGGCGGGGTGATCCTGGCCGGCGACCACGGGCCGCTGTACTCGCACAGCTACTTCAGCCTGACGGTGGCGCGCCAGCTGGCGGACGGCCGCAACGAGCCGCGCAGCAACTATCCGCCGCGTGCGCTGGGCAGCGGCGCGGCGCCCCTGCTCGCCAAGTTCGAGGGCGGGCACCACGGGGCCCGGGCCGACGAACGCGAGCTGTTGCTGCTGCGGTTGTGGCTCGACACCGGGGCGCCCTACCCGGGAACCTACGCGGCGCTCGGCAGCGGGATGATCGGCGGCTACGAGCGCAACCTGCAGGTGATCCACAACGACCGGGAGTGGCCGGAGAGCGCGGCCGCGGCGGCGGCGATCGACCGGCGCTGCGCCGGCTGCCACCAGCAGAAACAGCGGCCGCTGCCGCGCGCGCTCTCCGACGAGAGCGGCTTCAGCTTCTGGATGCCCGACCTGCGCGCCCCCGGGATCCACCGCAACCGCCACATCGTGTTCAACCTGACCCGGCCCGAGAAGTCGCTGGTGCTGCTGGCGCCGCTGGCCAGGGCGGCCGGCGGCCACGGCACCTGCCGCGCCGACGGCACGCCCGCCGGCAGCGGCGCGGTGATCGCCGCCACCAACGACCCGGACTATCAGGCGCTGCTGGGGATGGTGCAGGCCGGCACGCGCCGGCTCGACGAAATCAAGCGCTTCGACATGCCCGGCTTCCTGCCGCGGCCCGAGTGGGTGCGCGAGATGATGACTTTCGGCGTGCTGGCACCCGGGGTGGTGCCGGGGCGCGACCCGATCGACGTCTACGCGGTGGAACGCGCCTACTGGACGTCCCTGCACCACCAACCACGACCATCCATGCCATGACACGACCGAGGATACTAACAGCTGTTGCGGCGGCCTGCCTGGCGGCGGGCGCCGCCGGTGCCGCGCCGACCGGCGTGGCGGTGTCGCCCGACGGGGCGCGGGTCTTCGTGGCCACGGGCGAGCCGCCGGCGGTGGCGGTGGTCGACCGCGCGGCCGCCACGGTGACGGCAACCTGGCCGCTGGACGCGCCGCCGACCGGGCTGGCGGTCAGCGCGGACGGCAGCCGGCTGGTGGTGACCACGGGGCTGGCGCCGGGGCGGCTGGTGTTGTTGGACGCGGCCGGCGGCGGCAAGCTGGGGGAGGTGGCGGCCGGGCACTCGCCGTGCGCGCCGGTGGCCGAGGCGGCCGGGGCGCGGGTGTTCACGTGCAACCGGTTCGAGGACCGGGTGGACGTGTTCGACGTGGGCGACCCGGCGGCCGGGCGGCTGGCGGCCGGCTTCCCGGTGGTGCGCGAGCCGGGGGCGGCGGTGCTGCGGCCCGACGGCCGGCTGTTGTTCGTCGCCAACCGGCTGCCGGCCGGCCGGGCCGACACCGGCGACATCGCCGCGGTGGTCAGCGTGGTCGACACCGCGACCGGCACGGGCAGCGCGGTCCGGCTGCCGACCGGGTCGACCGGCGTGCACGGGCTGGCGGCGTCGCCGGACGGCCGCTTCGTGTATGCGGTGCACACGCTCTCGCGCTTCGGCCTGCCGACGACGCAGCTCGACCGCGGCTGGATGAACACCAGCGCGCTGAGCATCCTGGACGCCGCCAGCCCGGCGCTGGTCGCCACCGTGCTGGTCGACGAGGTCGACCGCGGCGCCGCCAACCCGGCCGGCGTGGCGTGCCTGCCCGACGGCCGTTTCCTGGCGATCGCCCACACCGGCACCCACGAGGTCAGCGTGATCGACCGCGCGGCGCTGCACGAGCGGGTCGATCGCGCGCTGCGCGGCGAGGCGGTCACCGAGGTCAGCCGCTCGGCGGCCGACCTGCCCAACGACCTCTCGCTGCTCCACGGCATCCGGCGCCGGATCGCGCTCACGGGACGCGGCCCGGGCGCGCTGGTCGCGTTTGCCGGCGGCTTCGCCACCGCCTGCCAGTTCTCGGGCACGCTGCACCTGTTGGACGTGGCCGCCGACGGCGCGGTGGGCGTGCGCGACGTGCAGGCCGCGCCGCCGCCGGCCGACGACCCGGCACGGCGCGGCGAGCGCCTGTTCTGGGACGCGACCACGTGCTTCCAGCACTGGCAGAGTTGCGCGACCTGCCACCCCGACGGGCGGGCCGACGCGCTCAACTGGGACCTGCTCAACGACGGCATCGGCAACCCGAAGCAGAGCAAGAGCCTGCTGTTCTCGCTGCAGACCCCGCCGGCAATGATCACCGGCATCCGGCCGACCGGCGAATACGCCGTGCGCTCCGGCATGCGCTACATCCAGTTCGCGGTGCGCCCCGAGGACGAGGCCCTCGCGATCGACGCCTACCTGCGCGGCATGCAGCCGGTGCCCAGCCCGGCGCTGCTAGACGGCAAGCTGTCGCCGGCCGCCGAGCGCGGGCGCGCGGTGTTCGAGAAGGCCGGCTGCGCAAGCTGCCACCCGGGCGAGTTCTTCACCGACTGCAAGGCCTACGACGTCGGCACCGGCATCGACCGCGACGCCGGCCGCGCGTGGGACACCCCGACGCTGCGCGAGGCGTGGCGCACCGCCCCCTACCTGCATGACGGCCGCGCCGCCACGCTCGAAGAGGTGGTCGGCCCCCTCAACGCCGGCGACCGGCACGGTGTCACCTCCACCCTCAGCGAGGAGGAACGCCGCGAGCTCGTCGAATACCTGCGCTCGCTGTGAGGCGCCCGATGGTGCTTGCCGGCGGCGGACGGCCGGGGTAAGCGGATGACACACGCCATGATCAACAGGATCCTCGCCAAGCGCATCGTGCCGGTGGTGGTCATCGACCAGCCGGATGCCGCCGAACCGCTCGCCGAGGCGCTGCTCGCCGGCGGGCTCGACGTCATCGAGGTGACGTTCCGCACCGCCGCCGCCGAGGAGGCGATCCGGCGGATCGCGGCGCGCTTCCCGCAGATCCTGTTAGGGGCCGGCACGCTGCTGAGCGTCGAGCAGGTGCGGCAGGCGCGGGCGGCGGGGGCGGTGTTCGGGGTGGCGCCGGGGCTCAACAAGCTGGTGGTGAGGGCGGCGCAGGGGTGCGGGCTGCTGTTCGCGCCGGGGGTGATGACGGCGACCGAGGTGGAGCGGGCGCTGGGGCTCGGCTGCAAGCTGCTGAAGTTCTTCCCCGCCGCCGCCGCGGGCGGGCCGGCGCTGCTCAAGGCGCTGGCCGGGCCGTATGCCCACACCGGCGTCAAGTTCATCCCGACCGGCGGCATCCACGCGGGCAACCTGCGCGACTACCTGGCGTTGCCGGTGGTGGCGGCGGTGGGCGGATCGTGGATGGTCGACCCGAAGCTGATCGCGGCCGGCGATTGGGCGCAGGTCACGGCGCGCGCCGCCGAGGCGGTGGCGGCGGCGCAGGGGTGAGCGCGCGGCGGCTCACTGCGAGCCCCCGGGGGCCGGCGGCCGCGCGATGACGGTGCCGGTGTCGGCGGGCGGCGCAGCAGCCGGCGCGGGGGCCGGCGGCGTGGCCCCGGCCACCGGAGGGGAGCCCGGCAGCTCGCTGACCACGTCCGGGTCGCGCAGGGTCGGCTCGGCGGCGGCCCGGTCGGGCGCACGGTCCCGCCGGCTCGCGACCGTGCGGGTGGGCTTCGGCTCCTCGACGACCGTGGCCTTGGGCGCGGCGCAGCCGAACAGCACCAGGGCGGGCGGAATGGCAAACAGCAAACGGGTGGTCACGCGGCCGGGATGTTGTCCGCGCCAGCCATGGGTGGCAATGCGGAATCGCAGCGCGGGCGAGCAGGGCCGTCCGCGGCCGACCGCAGGGGAAGGCAGGGGGCGCAGGGGGCGGAGAGGGGGCGACGAATGGAATCCGAACCGCCGTGGCCACAGGCCTTGCCGCTCAGTTCGAACCGGGATACTGTTCGGCAAACCCATGAAACCTACCGCCATCTGGACAACGACCAGTTTGAGCTCTCGGACTCGAGTGTTGCCGCCCTGTTTCAGGGCTTCAGCCGCACTCTTGCCGCGCCTGCGCCCGACGAGGGCAACCAAGGCGAACACTAGGCACTACAGGGCCGGGTCGCACCAGGAGAACCTGCGGATCCCGGCTCCATCGGGACGTCGTGGCAGGAGCCGCCACCAACCGGAGCAACAACATGAGCGATTACCGGATCATCGACACCGATGCGGGCAACATCGACGCCTGCAGCCTCTGTGGCCACAGGAACGCCGGCAACCCGGGGCATCGCCGGAAGGCGGATTGGCTCAAGCATCGCTATGCGGAGGGACTGAGATACAAGGTGCTCCGCTCAGGGAGGTTCGGTGACGTCGGGATGATCGAGTACGCCCCCGGCAACCACGCGTGGCGGCCCGTGGAGGCGCAGGGCTGCCTGGTCATACATTGCCTGTGGGTCCAAGCCAAACACCAGGGGCAGGGGCTCGGGACGAAGCTGCTAGAGAGTTGCCTCGAGGATGCCCGGAAGAGCGGGTGCCTGGGGGTCGCGGTGGTGACCAGTTCCGACAGCCTGATGGCGGGGAGCGGGTTGTTCATCAAGGCGGGGTTCGTTCCGGTGGACCGCGCCGCCGGCTGCAGCGCGGCGTCGGCGGGCTCATATGAGCTGCTGGTCAGGAAGTTCGAGGGGGCGGCGCCTGATCCGCGGTTCATCGTTGCAGGGGAGCGGCTGTGCAAGAGGTATCGGAAGGGCCTTGCGATCCTGGCTGCCGACCAGTGCCCGTATGTTGCGAACACGGTGGGGAGAATCGTGGAGGCATCGAGGGCGCTGGGGATCGAGCCGAAGGTGGTCCGGGTCGGGAGCGCCAGGGCGTCCAGGGAGCTTCCAACGCCCTATGGCGTGTTCAGCATCATCCACGATGGGAAGCTCATCGCGCACCGTCCGATCAGCGCGACGAGGTTCATGAGCATCATGCGTGGGAACGTGGGACCGGGGGCCCGTGACTGAGCGCCGGGCAAGGCAGGGCCGGGTCGGACCAGGCGAGGAGTTGCCTTGGTCCGACCCGACCGCCGCAGATCGATGCCCGCCTGCGGGGCGGTGCCCGCGGTGTTGCGCAACCGGCGACGAACGGCCAGCAGGTTTCCGGTGGCCGTGCTTTTGGTGTTGGCAGGCGGTGCGGAACGGGATGATCGTCCGGGTGATGCCATGATGAGGAAGCAACAGGACCGGGACATCCGGGCGATCAGGGAACTCGCCGAGGCCTGGCGCTCCGGTTGGCTCGCCGGCGACGTTGGGCTGCTGCTGTCCCTGTTCACGGAGGAGCCGGTGCTGATGCCGCAGGATCAGCCGGCGATTGCCGGGAAGGGTGCCATTCGGCCGCTTTATGAAGCGGTGATGAAGGACTTCGATTTCCAGAGCGAGGGGGCCGTGAAGGAAGTCGTGGTGTCGGGCGACATGGGATACTTCTGGTCAGCCTACACGCTGACCGCGACCCCCAAGGCTGGCGGCACGCCGGTGAAGGTCAGCGGGAAGTCGTTGTTCATCGTGAGGCGGGAGCCCGGAGGCGCCTGGAAGATCGCACGCCTGATGGACAACAGCGACGGGGTCGCGAGTGGTGACGACAAGCAGCGGGGAGGCGGGTGAAAAGGGACCAGCGAGGGGCTGAAGTCCGTGCCGGACGGGGGCTCGGAAACCGCGGGGCACCACCACTTGCAGTCCGCCCCGCCCTGCGCCCCCGGCCACCGCGGCCCTGAGCTTCGGACAAAACAGGAGTGATATCAGTGATTCGGCGGGATGGGTCTTTCACAAGTGACGAAGTTGGGTTAGGGAAGGCGGCGGTGAGGGTGGAACTGCTGCACACGGGCACCGAGCTGCTGCTCGGGACGACGTTGAACACGCACGGGGCGTGGCTGGGGAGGGAGCTGTTTGCGCTTGGGCTGCGGGTGGCGCGGCGGACGACGGTGGCGGACGGTGCGGCGATTGCGGAGGCGCTGGGCGAGGTGGCGCGGCGCAGCGCGGCGGTGATCGTGACCGGGGGGCTGGGGCCGACGAGCGACGACGTGACGCGCGAGGCGTGTGCGGAGGTGGCGGGCGTCGGGTTGGCCGAGGACGGGGCGGCGCTGCGGTCGATCGAGGAGTTCTTCGCGCTCCGCGGGCGGCCGATGGCGGCGGACAACCGGAAGCAGGCGCTGGTGCCGGCGGGCGGGGTGGCGCTGGCGAACCCGCACGGGACGGCGCCGGGCATCTATCTGCCGGCCCGGCCCGGGCTGGCGGCGATGTTCTTGTTGCCGGGGCCGCCGCACGAGTTGCAGCCGATGTTCCGGGCCGAGGTGGCGCCGCGGCTGCGGGCGATGGCCGGGGTGGCGCCGGCGCGGGGGATGGTGGAGCTGAAGTTCACGGGCATCGGCGAGAGCGACTTCCACCAGGGGATCGACCGCCAGCTGGCCGCCGTGCCGGGCCTCGAGGTCGGCTACTGCGCCCGGCCCGGGGAGGTCGACCTGCGCCTGATCGGCGACGATGCGGCGCGGGCGGCCGGGCGCGGGATCGTCGGGCAGGCGTTCGGCCGGCAGCTGGTCAGCGACGACGGCAGCCAGCTGGAGGCGGTGGTGGTCCGCGCGCTGCGCGAGCGGCGCTGGCTGCTGGCGACCGCGGAGAGCTGCACCGGCGGGCTGATCGCCGCGCGGGTGACCGACGTGCCGGGGGCGAGCGAGGTGTTCACGCACGGGTTCGTGACCTATGCCGACGCGGCGAAGGAGGGGGTGTTGGGCGTGGGCCGCGAGCTGCTGGCCGCGCACGGGGCGGTCAGCGGGCCGGTGGCGCGGGCGATGGCCGAGGGGGCGCTGCGGGTGGGCGGCGCGGACGTGGCGGTGGCGGTGACCGGGATTGCGGGGCCGGCGGGAGGCAGCGCGGACAAGCCGGTGGGCACGGTGTTTCTCGCGCTGGCGCTGCGCGGGCGGCCGACGCGGGTGATCAGGCAGTTCCACCCGCGCGGCCGGGAGGTGTTCAAGCGGGTGGTCAGCCAGGCCGCGCTCGAGCTGGTGCGCCGGGCGCTGGCGGGGACGGGTGGCGGCTGAAACGGCTCCCGCCGCGGTGCTTGCGGCTTGCCCCGGCGCGTGGCTGGTTTTCAATGGGGGTGTGACCGAGGGGCGCCGCTATCCGTTGATCTACAACCCGCGGGCGCGCGGCCAGCGGGGGCGGCGGGTGCTGCGCTTCCTGCGCGAGCGGGCGACGCGGTTCGCGCTGTATGCGACCAATGCGCCGGAGGAGGCGGGCGCGCTGGCGGCGCGGTTTGCGGCCGAGGGCGAGCCGGTGGTGATCGCCGCCGGCGGGGACGGCACGCTCAACGCGGTGGTGCGCGGGCTGGCGGGCAGCCGCACCGCGCTCGGCGTGCTGCCGGCGGGCACGATGAACGTGTTTGCGCGCGAGCTCGGGATCCCGTTCGGCAACCTCGCCCGCGCGTTCGACGTGATCGAGCGCGGCCACGTGCGCGAGATCGACCTGTTCGCGGCCAACGGCGCGCCGTTCGTGCAGATGGCGGGCGTCGGCTACGACGCCCAGGTGATCGAGGAGACGACCTGGGAGACGAAGAAGGTGTTCGGGCCGCTGGCCTACCTGTTCTCGGCCGTCCGGGTGCTCGGCGAGCAGCCGCCGCGGATGGTCGTCGAGTGCGCCGACGGCCGCCGCGAGGAAGGCGTGTGCGTGATCGCCGGCAACGGGTCGCTCTACGGCGGCCAGTTCCGGCTGTTCCGCAAGGCCGACAACCAGGACAGCATGCTCGACGTGCTGGTGTTCAAGGAGGCGGGCTACCGGGTGGTGCTCGAGTCGCTGCGCGGGATCGTCCGGGGCGGGGTCGACCTCGGCGCCTCCACGATGAGCTACCTGCAGGCCGGCGCTCTAACAGTCCAGTGCGACCGCGAGGTGCCGGTCGAGGTCGACGGCGAGCTGCTGGGGCGGGCGCGGCGTGTCGAGTTCGCGGCGGCGGAGCGCCGGCTGCGCGTGGTGGCGCCCGACAAGCCGGCGACCAGCGTGTTTGCGGACGCGATGCAGGCGTTGGCGGCCGGGTGGTCGAAGATCGTCCAGCCGGCGCCGGCCAGGACCGGGTGACCTCCGGCGCCCGGCGGGCAGGAGCAGTTCGAGATGACGGCGGCGGACAAGGCAGGCAAGGCAGGTAAGGCAGGCACGGCGGGCGGGCGCCGCCGGCGGCGGCGCTGGCGCTGGCTGCGGCGGCTGGTGTTGGTGGTGGTGGCGCTGCCGGTGCTGGTGGTTGGCTATCCGAACGTGGCGGCGGTGGCGGCGGCGCGCGGGCGCACGTTCGACGACCCGCGGCAGGTGCCGGCGGGGCGGGCCGGGCTGGTGTTCGGGTGCGACGACCTGATCGCCGGGCGCGAGAACCTCTACTTCCGCTACCGCATCGACGCCGCGGCCGAGCTGTGGCGGACCGGCCGGCTGCGCTGCCTGATCGTCTCCGGAGACAACCGCTCGGACATGGTGCGCTACAACGAGCCGCAGCGGATGAAGCAGGCGCTGGTCGAGGCCGGGGTGCCGGCGGGGCGGATCGTCGAGGACGAGACGGGGGTATCGACGCTCGACTCGGTGTTCCACGTGCAGGACCGGTTCGGGCTGCACGAGGTGGTGTTCATTTCCCAGCGGTTCCAGAACCAGCGCGCGCTCTATCTGGCGCGGGCCCGGGGGATCGACGCGGTGGCGTTCAACGCCCGCGACGTGGCCGGCCAGGGGGCGTGGAAGGCCCGCCTGCGCGAGGTCGGCGCGCGGGTCAAGATGTGGCTCGACGTGCGCGTCTGGCACACCCAGCCGAAGCACCCGGTGACCCGGCAGGTACTGCCCGGGTGAGCGGCGCGCGCCGGGTGGCGGGATCCCGCTTGCGCCGGCCGGCCGGCGCGCCGAGACTCGGGCGATGAAGGCGATCTGCGCCGCCACCCTGCGCGACGCGCACGCCGAGATGGAGGCGGGCACGGCGGTGGGCAAGACGGTGATCGAGGGGTGGTAGCGCGGGCGCCGGGGCCGCCTCGTTGAACCTGAATTCGGAAATGAGAACCGGGGATTGCGGGGATTACGTTGATTCAGAATGAGCTGGCAAGCGTGGTGCCCACACCCAACGGATGATCGGAAGCTTGTTCGCAACCCTTTGATCATCCTCGAAATCCTCGTAATCCCCGGTTCCTGTTCCCGTTTCCCGGTTGAAAGCTCCGGCGGATTCGGGCTGTTTCCTGCCCGTGAACACGGTGCTGCCGGTCCTTGCCAGGTGCCTGTTGGCGGCGGTGGCGCTGCCGGCGGCGGCCGCCGCCGAGCCCCCGGCCAGGCCGAACATCCTGTTTTTGCTCGCCGACGACCTGTCGTGGGAGGGCGTGCACGCGGCATCGGGGCTCGACATCGACACCCCGCACCTCGACCGGCTCGCCGGCCGCGGCGCCTCGTTCACCCACGCCTACAACCCGGGGGCGTGGCACGGCGCGGTGTGCGTCGCCAGCCGCACGATGCTCAACACCGGCCTGCAGTTGTGGGCCGCGCGGCGCGCGGTGCCGGAACTCGACGCGCTGGCCGCCGGCCAGCGGCTGTGGCCGCAGCGGCTCGCCAACGCCGGCTACACCACCTGCTTCGCGGGCAAGTGGCACGTGGCGACCGACGTCAGGAAGCTCTTCGGCCACGTCCGCCACGTCCGCCCCGGGATGCCCCGGACGGTGCCGCAGGCCTATCACCGGCCGGTCGAGGGCCAGCCGGACGCGTGGCACCCCGCGGACCCGGCGCACGGCGGCTACTGGCAGCACGGGCGCCACTGGAGCGAGGTGGCCGCGGACGACTTCGCGGAGATGTTGGAACTGGTTAAGGGGCAGCCCGCGCCGTGGTTCATGTACATCGCGTTCAACGCGCCGCACGACCCGCGGCAGGCGCCGCAGGAGTTCCTCGACCGTTATCCGCTCGAGCGGGTGGCGATCCCCGACGACTACCTGCCGCTCTATCCGCACCGGCAGGCGATGGGCGCGGGCCCGGGGCTGCGCGACGAGCAGCTGGCGCCGTTCCCGCGCACCCCGTTCGCGGTCAAGACGCACCGGCGCGAGTACTTCGCGCTGATCAGCCACCTCGACGCCCAGGTCGGCCGGATCCTCGACGCGCTCGAGCAGAGCGGCGAGGCCGGCGAGACGGTGGTCGCCTTCACCAGCGACCACGGGCTGGCCTGCGGCCACCACGGGCTGCTGGGCAAGCAGAACATGTACGAGCCGAGCGTGCGCGTCCCGCTGCTGCTCGCCGGCCCCGGCATCCCGCACGTGGCGGTCGACGCGCCGGTCTACCTGCAGGACATCATGCCGACGACGCTCGAGCTGGCCGGGGCCGACGCGGGCGACGGGGTCGAGTTCGCCAGCCTGCTGCCGTTGGCCCACGGCCGGGGCGCGGCGCGGCCCGCGGTGTTCGGCGCCTACATGGACCTGCAGCGGATGGTCGCCGCCGACCAGCGCAAGCTGGTCCTCTATCCGAAGGCGAGGGTCGCGCGGCTGTTCGACCTCGCGGCCGACCCGCGCGAGAAGGACGACCTGATGGGCAGGCCGGGCGGGCCGGAGGCGGCGCGGCCGCTGTTCGCGACCCTGCTCGGGCTGCAGCGCCGGCACGGCGACGCGCTCGACCTGGCCGCCGTCTATCCGGAGCTGGCGCCGTGAGCGGGGCGCCGCGGGCGGGGCGGGCTCAGCCGGCCAGCCGGCGCGGCCCGGTGGCCGGGCTGGGGATCTGTTGGAGGCGGTCGAAGTCCCCCTGTTCGCAGCAGCTGACGAAGCCCTCGGTGTAGCTCTTGAGCTTGTCCCACGACTCGCGGATCTCGGCGGCCTCGGGCATCGTGATCGAGTGGTCGACGGCGGCCTTCGAGATGTCGGTGAGCATCTCGGAGAACTGGGCGACGATCTCCTGGGTGACCGGCAGCAGGTCGAAGTCGTCGTCGCGGGCGGCCGGGTTGGGGACGAAGTAGCCGCCGCAGCGGCGGCACAGCCACTCGATGATGCGGCGGTCGCCGGACAGGCGGATGAGCGCCAGCACGCGGTCGAGCGGGTTGCGCGAGCCGCTGCCGTCGGCGGCCTGGCGTTCGGCCCACTTGTAGACGAGCGACAGCGACAGGCCGAGTTCCGCGGCGATGGCCTTCGGGCTGGTGGACTCGAACGCCCGGCGAAGCACCTCGTGGCTTTCCATGTCGGGCCGAGGGTAGGGGCTCGGGCGCGCGCGGCAAGCCGGGAGTGGCCGGGAGTGGCGGGGGGGTCACTGGCGGACCGCCGGGGCGATGGCGTCGATCGCGGCGAGCAGCTCGGGGTCGAGGTCCGGGCCGTCGAGGGCGGCCAGGTTGGAGTCGAGCTGGGCGACGGTGCGGGCGCCGATGATCGCCGAGGTGATCGCCGGGTGGCGGAGCACCCAGCGCAGGGCGAGGTGGTTGAGCGGGCAGCCGGCGGAGGCGGCGAGCGCGGCAAGCGCCCGCAACTGGTCGGCGCGGGCCTCGACCTGGTCGGGCTGGAGGAACCCCTCGGGGCGGGCGGCGCGCGACTCGGGCGGGATGCCCTCGAGGTACTTGCCGGTGAGCATCCCCTGGGCGAGCGGGCTGAAGGCGACGCAGCCGATGCCCTTCTCGAGCAGCCAGTCGAGGATGCCGACGGTTTCGGGCCAGCGGTTGAGGATCGAGTACGGCGGCTGATAGACGAGGCAGCGCAGGCCGGCGTCGCGCAGCAGGCGGACGGCGCGGCGGAGCATGCGGGGCGGGTACTTCGAGAGCCCGACGTGGAGCGCCTTGCCCTGTTGGACGGCGGTGGCGAGGGCGCCGATGGTTTCCTCGAGCGGCGTCTCGTGGTCGGGGCGGTGGGAGTAGAAGATGTCCACGTAGGGCAGCCGCAGGCGGCGCAGCGACTGGTCGAGGGAGGAGAGCAGGTGCTTGCGCGAGCCCCACTCGCCGTAGGGGCCGTCCCACATCAGGTGTCCGGCCTTGGTGGAGATCACCAGTTCGTCGCGGTGGCAGGCGAAGTCCTCGGCGAGCAGGCGGCCGGCGTGTTCCTCGGCCGCGCCGGGCGGCGGGCCGTAGTTGTTGGCGAGGTCGAAGTGGGTGATGCCGCGGTCGAACGCGCGGTGCAGGATGGCGCGCGCCTCGCCGGGGTCGTCGGCGTGGCCGAAGTTGTGCCACAGGCCGAGCGCGAGGCGGGGCAGCAGCAGGCCGGAATCGCCGCAGCGTGCGTAGGGCATGCGGCCGTCGTAGCGGGCGGGGTCGGGGGTGTGCATGGCGGTGGGAGGTGTTAGGGAGGGAGGCGGGAGGCGACGGGGCCCGTGGGGCCAGTGGGACTCATGCTTCCGTGCCGGGCGCCTCCCCGCCCGCGAGGGCGGCGAGCCGTTCGGCGAGCGGGGGGTGGGAGTAGTCGAGGATGACGCGGAGGCGGTGTGGGGTGGGGTGGGCGAGGTTGTCGGCGGAGAGTTTCTTGAGGGCGGCGGCGAGCGGGGCGGGGGTGCCGGTGACCCGGCGGGCGTAGGCGTCGGCCTGGAACTCGTGGTGGCGGGACCACGCGTGGGTGGCGACGCCGAGGAGCCTGGCGACGGGGGCGGCGAGGATGGCGAAGCAGAGCAGGGCGGCGTGGGGCGAGACGCGGTCGAGGCCGAATGCGGCGGCCAGTTCGCGGGCGAAGCGGCCGGCGGGGTCGGTGGCGAGGCCGAGGAGCGCGAACAGGATGCCGGACTGGACGATCGAGGCGGCGAGGCGCTGGGGGATGTGGCGGCACTTGAAGTGGCCGATCTCGTGGGCGAGGATGGCGACCAGCTCGGGGTCGGGGTGGCGCTCCAGCAGGGTGTCGAACAGCGCGATCCGCTTGTGGCGCCCGAGGCCGGTGAAGTAGGCGTTCGCCTTGGTGCTGCGGCGCGAGCCGTCGATCACGAAGATGCCGGCGAGCGGGAACCGGCAGCGCGCGGCCAGCTCGTCGATCGCGCGGCGGGTCGGGCCGTCGGGCATCGGCACGAAGCGGTTGAACAGCGGCAGGATCAGGGTGGGGGCGAGCCAGGTGACGGCGAGCTGATAGACGATGAACACCAGCCACGCCCACAGCGGCGCGCGGTCGACGTGGTGGAAGAGCCACAGCACCGCGGCGCCGAGCGGCAGGCCGAGGGCGGCGGACACCAGCAGCCCCTTGAGTTCGTCGGCGGCGAAGGTGGCCGGGGTGGTGCGGTTGAACCCGAAGCGGGCCTCGATGCGGAACGTGTCGTGGATCCGGAACGGCAGGCTGAGCAGGTTGACCGCGAGCACGACGGCGGCGAGGAACGCGAGCCCGTCGACGATCGGGCCGCCCGGCAGGCTGCGGGTGGCGGCGTCGAGCCAGCCGATGCCGCCGGAGAGCCACGCGCCGAACAGGCCGGCGAGGAGGGCCGACGACTCGACCAGCGACGCGCGCGACGACGCGGTGGCGTAGTCGCGGGCGCGGGCGTGGCCGGCCTCGTCGAGCACGTCGGCGATCGCCGCGGGGACGCCGCGGTCGAAGGCGCCGAGGTTGAGCAGGGTGGCGACCAGGTCGAGGGTCCACACCAGCAGCAACCCGCACAGGATCAGCACCCCCAGAGCGTTCAGTTCCATCACCCGGGCGAGGATGACCCGGAAACCGCCGGGGCGCAACGCGCGATCCGCGCGATCCCGCGGCCCGCCGGCGCTCCTCTCCCGTAGCCGCGTTGGTCACAACGCGGGCTGGGCGAACGCCCGTCCCGCAACGCCGCGGGCGCCCGCCAATCCAGCCCCCCATCGATCTGCCTCCGTGGCGACGCCAGGTGCCGTCGCCACGAGGGCTGCTGCGAGCCCGGCGGGGTGGGGGAGGCGGGGTGCGGCGGGTTGGGCCTGCCGATTTGCGACCAATTGTCTGTCCGTGGGTGCGGATGCTGATTAGAATGCGCTGCATGCGCAGGGTTTCCATGAGGTCGGTCGCGATGCGGCCGGGGGCATGGCGGGCGCACCGGGCGGGCTGGCGCGTGCGCGGTGCGCTGGCGCTGGCGGGGTGGGCGCTGCTGGCCGGCTGTGCCAGCCTGTCGGCGAACAAGCGCACGTATTCGGGGGGGGCCGGCGCCGAGGTGAACGGGGCGCGGCTGGTGCTGCAGGTCCGGCCGGAGGGCGAGGTGCCGGGCAGCATGATGTTCTCGGCGATGGTCGTGAGCGCGGGGGTGGCGACCCTCGACGGGCCGTTTGCGTGGCGGGTCGAGGCGACCGGAGCCGCGGGCAGGCACGAGGAACTGGTCGTCCACCGGCTGCACACCCGCACCGCGGTGAGCGGCCGCAGCGAGTGGTACCCGGCCGCGCAGCTTGGGCGGCGCGCGTTGTTCCGGCCGGTGAAGGACGCCCCGGGCACCGTGCGGGCGCGCTACGACATCCCCGGCCTGCTCCAGGTCAAGCCGCGCGAGGACGGCGCGCTGACGGTCACCGCCGACGTCTCGGTCAAGGCCGGCGGCCGGTGGCGGCGGGCGGTGGTGCGGTTCCGGCTCGAGCCGGACGAGAAGCGGCACGCGGAGGTGATCTTCCTGCCGGCCGAGATCGTCCGGGGGATCGGCACCGACCCGGCCGACTGGGAGGACCCGATGTGGGACTAGCCCGATGGGATGTTGCGCCGGCCCGGGCCGGTGGTTATGGTCCGCGCACGGGGTGATGAGGCTCGAGGCGATCGTAGCGCTGTTCCTGCTGGCCGCTGGCCCGGCCGCCGGCCAAGGCACCGCATTGGCCAAGGCCGAGGCCGCGGCGCCCGGGGCGCCCGGCCGGACGGCCGCCGACGCGACGATCTCGACGCGCCGTGACGCGCGCGCGATCACCCAGGCGCTGCCCGCGCCGCGCGGGCTGATCACCGACCGCAACGGCGAGCCGCTGGCCCAGAGCCGCGTGGCCTATCAGCTCGCGCTGCAGTTTCCCCAGTTCGAGGCGGTGGACAACGGGTTCATCGTCGCCTGGGCGCGGGAGCGCACCGCGGCCGCCGGGCGGCTGTGGGAGCCGCTGGCCGGGAAGACCGACGAGGAGCTGTTGGACCACTACCGCCACCGGCGCTGGCTGCCGCTCTACCTGAGCAGCCTGATCCACGCCGCGGAGGCCGAGTCGCTGGCCGGCAAGATCGAGGCCCGGTTCCGCAGGGAGCTGGTCCTCGCGCCGGTCTACGCCCGCCACTACCCGCAGCAGTCGCTGGCCGCCCACATCATCGGCTACACCGGCAGCGTCGGCAAGCTGCCGACCGGCCCGATCAACTTCAACGAGCCGCTGTGGGAGCCGAGCGAGGGCCGGGCCGGGCTGGAGAAGCTGTTCGACCGCGAGCTGACCGGCACCCCGGGGACCCGGCGGCTGGTGTTCGACAGCGACGGCAAGGAGCTGCTGCGCGAGCAGACCAAGCGCCCGGTGCCGGGCGGCACGGTGGTCACCACGCTCAAGCTCGGCTGGCAGCGGCGGGCCGAGAAGGTGCTCGACGACCACTGCCGGCGGGGGGCGCTGGTGGTGATCGACGTGGCGACCGGCGAGGTGCTGGCGATGGCGTCGCGGCCGAGCTTCGACCTCAACATGTTCGTGCCGGGGATCGGGGAGGCGGAGTACCAGGCGCTGTTGGACGACCCGGCGCGGCCGCTGTTCGGGCGCGCGTTCCAGGGCGTCTATCCGCCGGCGTCGGCGTTCAAGCCGGTGATCGCGCTGGCGGCGCTCAACAACGGCACGATCACCGAGCACACCGAGATCAACTGCCCGGCCTACCTGACCTACGGCAACCACAAGCTGTGGAACTGGTCGCGGTCCGCCTACGGGCCGCTGGCGGTCAAGCGCGCGATCAAGTGGTCCAACAACCCGTGGTTCGCGCAGGTCGGCAACCGGGCGGGGTCGCAGGTGTTCCTCGGGCTGGCGAAGCGGCTCGGGTTCGGCACCCGCACCGGGCTGCCGCTGATCGGCGAGGACGCGGGGCTGGTGCCCGACGCCGACTGGGTGCGCGAGCACTACGGGCGGCAGATCACCGAGGGCGACGCGGCCAACTGGTCGATCGGCCAGGGGGCGCTGCTGGCCACCCCGCTGCAGGTCGCCCAGGCGATGGCGGGGATCGCCAACGGCGGCGCGCTGCCCAAGCTGCACCTGGTCAGGCAGGTGCACGACCGGCGCGGGCGGGTGATCAGCGCGGCCACCCCCGAGCGGCGCAACTGGCTGGGGCTCGACCCGGAGGTGGTGGAACTCGTTCACGACGGGATGGAGGGGGTGGTCGACGGCGGCACCGGCAGCCGGGCCTCGCTCAGTTACACCAGCGTGTGCGGCAAGACGGGCACCGGCCAGTGGGGGCCGAAGGCGAAGAACCAGGGGGTGGCATGGTTTGCCGGCTACCTGCCGCACAAGGAGCCGCGGTTGGCATTCGCATGCCTCTACGAGGGGCGGCCGGGCCAGAGCGTCAGCGGCAGCCGCAACGCCTGCCCGATGGTGCCGGCGTTCTTCGAGCCGCTGGAGGACGAGGTGGAGGAGCTGATCCGGCCGCCGCCGAAGGCGGTGGTGATCGTCGACCCGGAGGCGGAGGCCGGGGACGAGGCGCCGAAGGCGATCCCGGTCGACCCCGGGGAGATCGGCACCGGGATCGAGGACGATCGGCCGGAGGGGATCCTGCGCCCGGTGCCGGACGGGCCGCCGCCGGCGGTGCCGGCCGATGCGCCGCGGGCCGACGACCTGTTGGAGCCGATCGAGCCGGCCGGGCCGGAGGAGCCGGAGGAACCGGCGGCCCCGCGCGCGTTGCCGGTGGATCCGGGGGAGCCGGCGGTGACGGAGGAGCCGGAGGAACCTCCGGCCCCGCGCGCGTTGCCGGTGTCCCCGGAGGAACTCGGCCAGTGAGTGGCGCGCCTTCGTGCTGGACGGGCGGGGGCGGAGGGGCCAGAGATGGGCGACCCCATGGACATTCAGATTGCCACGCTGTGTGACTTCGCGGCGGACTACAACGGGAAGTTCGTCATTGTCGGGACCTTCGACGCGCTGGCGGCACGCGCGCTGCCGGTGGTGCACCCGCACTGCGCGCTGGCGCTGCGGTTCTGCTTCACCGGCGAGGATGACGGGCGGCACAAGCTCTCGATCACGGTGATCAACGAGGACGGCGAGGCGCTGGACCCGAAGAACATGCCGATCGAGCCGGAGTTCGAGGTGCGGGTGGCCGACGGGCTGCCGTTTTTGACCCGCAACGTGGTGCTCGGGCTGCAGGGGCTGCGCTTCCCGGCGGCCGGGATCTACTCGGTGGACATCGGCTGCGACGGCGAACTGATGCAGCGGCTGCCGCTGCGGGTGATCCAGGTCCAACAGGACGCGGGCACCGGGCGGCCGATCCAGGGGGGGTGAGCCGCGCGGACCGACGCTGCAATCGCGGATCGGCGGCGTGAGCGGTCAGCAATGGCGCAAGCCTCGGACCGGAAGGAGATTGATGATTGTCGATTGATGATTTATCCTAAATTCGGAAATGAGAACCGGGGATTGCGGGGATTACGTTGATTCAGAATGAGTTGGCAAGCGTGATGCCCACACCCAACGGATGATCGGAAGCTTGTTCGCAACCCTTTGATAATCCTCGAAATCCTCGTAATCTCCGGTTCCTGTTCCCGTTTCCAGGTTTATGATTTCCGATGGGCGCGGCGCGGCGCAAAGGCACCCGACCAAGCTCACTTCGGCCATCAGCAATCATCAGTCATCGATCATCAATCGGAACCGCCGGGGTCGCGCGCTCCGGAAACCCGACCTGACATTTACAAGCTCCGGATTCGAGGACCCACATGCCACCCGACTCAGTCCGCTTCGAAACCGCGTTGGTGACCGGCGCCTCGTCCGGGCTGGGCGAGGAGTTCGCCCGCCAGCTGGCGCGGCGCTGCGCGCGGCTGGTGCTGGTGGCGCGGCGGCGCGAGCTGATCGAGCGGCTGGCCGGCGAGCTGCACGCGGCCGACCCGCGGCTGGAGGTGGTGGCGGTGGGCGCCGACCTGTGCGACCCCGGGCAGCGCCTCGGGGTGATCGAGGGCTTGCTGGTGCGCGGGCTGGTGCCGGAGCTGCTGGTCAACAACGCCGGGGTGGGGGACTACGGCGAGTTCGCCAGCGCGGACTGGGGACGGGTCGAGTCGATGCTGCGGCTCAACATCGAGGCGCTGACCCACCTGACCCACGCGCTGTTGCCCGGCATGCTGCAGGCCGGCCGCGGCGCGATCCTCAACGTCAGCTCGCTCGCCGCGCTGGTGCCGATGCCCGACATGGCGGTCTATGCCGCATCGAAGGCCTACGTGAGCAGCTTCACCGAGGCGCTGCGGATCGAACTGCGCGGCCACCGCATCCATGTGCTCGCCGTCTGCCCCGGCCCGGTCCACACCAACTTCGGGCAGGCCGCCGCCCGCCGCCCCGACGCCGCCGCCAAACCGTGGACCCCCGGGTGGTTCCGCGTGCCCAGGCAACGGGTCGTCGCACGGGCGCTCGCCGCCCTCGACCGCAACCGCGCCCGCACCTTCCCCGGCCTCAAGGTCGCCGCCACCGCCGCCCTCATCGGGCTGCTGCCAATGGCCGCCATCCGCACCATCATGGCCCGCCGACCCCAGCGCTGCCGCTGAGCCGCAGGTGAACCACTCACGCCATGGCGCAGATGGGCCCCATAAACCTGGAAACGGGAACCGTAACCGGGGATTACGAGGATTTCGAGGATTATCAAGCCTGGAAAGGAACATGCCGGACCGCGGACCTGTCATTCGTAGCCCGGCCTGCCGGCCATAGCGCGGAGCGCGACGGCCGGAGGGCGAAGAATGATTGCGGATTCCGCGGGTTTCGGGGCGGCTTGGTTCCCCCCCGCCGGTTCACCTGCCGGATGAATCCGCCGTCCATCGCAACTCATTCACCTGAATTCGGAAATGAGAACCGGGGATTGCGGGGATTACGTTGATTCAGAATGAGTTGGCAAGCGTGATGCCCACACCCAACGGATGATCGGAAGCTCGTTCGCAACCCTTTGATCATCCTCGAAATCCTCGTAATCCCCGGTTCCTGTTCCCGTTTCCAGGGTAACACTTCCGGCTGGGCGGGGCCCGATCCTGCGGTCGAGGGCGGCGTCGTGGAACGGGCGCCCGCCCCGCCTGCGTTGTGACCAACGCAGCTACGGGAGGAGCGTTGCGCGGCGCTTTGGCTTTGTAGCGGAAGTGGTACCTGTCCGTCGTAGCCCGAAGGGCGAAGACGGAACACTTCCGGTGGGGCGGGGCGGGTTTCCGCCATCGCCGGCGGCGTTGCGGGACGGGCGTTCGCCCCGCCTGCGTTGTGACCAACGCAGCTACGGGAGGGGCGGGGCGAGTTCCTGCGATCGTTGGCGGCGTTGCGGGACGGGCGTTCGCCCTGCCTGCGTTGTAACCAACGCAGCTACGGGAGGAGCGGGGCGGATTCCTGCGATCGCCGGCGGCGTCGTGATGCGGGGCTTCAGCCCGCGGGGGCGGGCGGGTGGGGGTCGGCGGTGGTGCCGCACTGGCTGCGTTGGCGCAGCAGGTGGTCGCAGAGCACGAGGTGGGTCATCGCCTCGACGATGGGCACGGCGCGGGGGAGCACGCACGGGTCGTGGCGGCCGCGGCATTGGAGGATTGCGTCCTCGCCCGAGCGGGTCACGGATTCCTGCGGGGTCATGATCGTGGCGATGGGCTTGAAGGCGACGCGGAAGACGATCGGTTCGCCGTTGGAGATGCCGCCCTGGACGCCGCCGGAGCGGTTTGTGGTGGCGCGCACCTGGCCGCCGCGCATGCGGAACGGGTCGTTGTGCTGGCTGCCGGTGAGCAGGGTGCCCGCGAACCCCGAGCCGATCTCGAACCCCTTGGTGGCAGGCAGGCTGAGCATCGCCTTGGCGAGGTCGGCATCGAGCCGGTCGAACACCGGCTCGCCGAGGCCCCGCGGGCAGTTGCGGACCACGCACTCGATCACCCCGCCGACCGAGTCGCCGTCGGCGCGGGCCTGCTTGATGCGGGCGGCCATCGCCGTGGCGGCGGCCGGGTCGGCGGTGCGGACCGGATTGGACTCGACCGCGGCGCGGGTGACGGTGGCGGGGTCGACCGCGGCGGTCAGGTCCTGGACCGAGCGGACCCAGGCGACGACCTCGAGGCCGGGGGCGAGGCCGGCAAGCACCTTGGCGGCGACCGCGCCGGCGGCGACGCGGGCGATCGTCTCGCGGGCCGACGCGCGCCCGCCGCCCTGCCAGGCGCGGATCCCGTACTTGGCCTCGTAGGTGAGGTCGGCGTGCGACGGCCGGTAGATCTCCGCGAACGCGGCGTAGGCCTCCGGGCGGGCGTCGCGGTTGCGGACGAGGATCGTGATCGGCGAGCCGAGCGTGAGCCCCTCCAAGGTGCCGGAGAGGATCTCCGCACGGTCCGGTTCGGCGCGCGGGCTGACCAGCTCGCCCTGGCCCGGGCGCCGGCGGTCGAGCTCAGGCTGGATGTCCGCCTCGACCAACGGGACCCGCGGCGGGCAGCCGTCGATCACCACCCCGACCCCGACGCCGTGGGACTCGCCGAAGCTGTGGATGCGGAATGCGTGCCCGAAGCTGCTGCCCATGCCCGGCAGGGTAGGAAACGGACGGCAGGATGCAAGCGGGCAAGGTGCGCTGCCGCGTCACGGCACGGTGAACACGAAGCGGATGAAGCCGCGGGGCGGGTTGAGGGGCAGCAGCACCTGATAGGTGGCGGTGGTGGCGGTCTCGCCGACGAGCAGGGTGAGGAAGCCGGTGCCGGACCACGCCGCGAGGTCGGGCGAGGTCTGGATCGCCTCGGTCACGCCGGGGCGGTCCTTGGCCCTGGTGTAGGTGAAGCCGAGCCAGTCGATCCCGAGGTAGCCGGTGACCGCGATGCCGGCCAGCGGGCTGTCGCAGGCGTTCGGGTCGAGCAGCAGCAGGTATTCGCCGCAGTTGGGGATCCCGTCGCCCTCGGGGTCGGCGTCGTTGCCCCACACGGTGGCCTCCTTGGCGGGGTCGGCGCGGTCCGGGGCGCTGAAGTGGAGCGTGCGCCAGTAGGCGAGGCTCATCCCGGCGGCGACCGTCTCGTAGGCGCCGGCCTCGGGGATCCCGTCGGTGGCGCGGGCGGTGCCGAGCGGGTCGAGCGGCAGCGCCTCGGCGGTGTCGCCGTCGCCGTCGAGGTCGGCCGCGTCGGGCGGCAGCAGGGCGCTGCTGCCGGCGTTCATCGCCGGCGAGTAGTCGGGCACGCGCAGCCCGTCGTCGGCGGTGAAGAAAGCGCCGTCGGGTCCGGCGGGCGCCGCGGGGGCGAGGAACAGCGGGTCGGCGACGAAGTTGCCGGAGCCGCCGGGCACGGGCGTTTGGAGCAGGCAGGACTCGAACGCCACCTCAGGCATGCCGCCGCACTGGTTCGGGGTGTTGCCGTGGACGACCGAGTTGGCCACCGCGACCGGACAGTTGTTGGTATAGAACGCGCCGCCGCCGCTCCCGCCGCCGTTGCCGGAGAAGGTGCAGTTGGCGAACGCGGGCGCGCCGTTGAGGAAGGCGTGGACGGCGCCGCCGGCGCTGGTGGCGGTGTTGCCGGCGAACACGCAGTTGGCGAACGCCGCGGTGGATTGATAGATGAACACCCCGCCGCCTTCCGCGGCGCGGTTGGAGACGAACGCGCAGTTGGTGACGGTGGCGGCGGAGTCGCCGAGGTAGAGCCCGCCGCCCTGGACCTGGGTGTTGTTGGAATGGAACACGCAGCGCACCAGGGTCGGCGAGCAGCCGGCGTTGTACATCCCGCCGCCGTAGCCGTGGCCCGCCACGTTGCCGTTGCCGCCGATGATCGCCACCCCGTCGAGCAGCGCGCTGGCGTCGAGCGCGGCGGCCGCCGGGTGATAGAAGACGTGGAGCGCGTTGTCCGAGGGGTCGCCGTCGCCGTCGAGGTCGCCGGAGCAGACGGTCGGGAAGTCGGCCGGGTCGCGGTCGGCGAGGCCCGGGTCGCCGGTCGGCGGGAAGCCGCCGAGGACCGGCACGCCGTTGCGCAGCGAGAAGTGCTCGCCGCGCGGCACGAGCAACCCGTTGGGGAAGCCGGCCGGGATGTAGATGCCCGCGGCGACCCACACCTGGCAGTTGCCGGCGGCGGCGGCGGCCTCGATCGCGGCCTGCAGGTCGCCGGTGGCGTCGGCCCACGAGAACCCGGCGCCGGCGCCGCCCTGGCGGACGTGATAGACGAGCGGTATGAGCGGCTCGTAGGCGCCGCGGTCGACCGCCGCGCCGCGGACGCGCGGCTTGCGGGCGAGGTCGAGCGGCAGCGTCTCGGCGGTGTCGCCGTCGCCGTCGAGGTCGGCGTGGTCGGCGGGCAGCAGGGCGTCGTTGCCGGTGTCGATTGCCGGGCTGGTGGCGGCGGGGACCAGGCCGTCGTCGGCGGTCCCCCAGTGGTCGTCGGGGCCGTCCGGGTCGGCGGGTGCGGCGAACTCGGGATCGGCGTCGAGGTTGTTAGCCCCGGAGCCGCCCCAGCCGCCCTGGATGATGCAGTTCTCGAGGTTGGTCGAGCCGCTGCCGATCACCTGGTCGGGGGTATTGCCCCAGAGGATGCAGTTGCCGAGCTTGGGGCCGCTCGACTGGACGCGCAGCGCGCCGCCGGCGGTTCCGGCATGGTTGTCGGCGAAGGTGCAGTTGGTGAACGAGGGGGCGCTGGCGCCGGCGACGTAGCCGGCGGCCCCGTTGGTGGCGAGGTTGCCGGTGAAGACGCAGTTGGCGAAGCGCGCGGGCGAGGCGTCGGCGTGGACCGCGCCGCCGGCATCCGCGGTGTTGGACGTGAACACGCAGCTGACCACCGGCGGCTGTGTCCCCGGCAGGGCATTGGCGAGGAACAGTCCGCCGCCTTGGAACGCCGCGTGGTTGCCGTGGAAGTGGCAGCGCACGAGCAGCGGCCCGGAGCCGTCGTTGAGCATCCCGCCGCCGCAGTCCGCGGGCGCGACGTCGGCGCGGCCGCCGATGATCCCGAACCCGTCGAGCACCGCGGTGGCGTCGAGTGCCGCGCCCGTCGGGTGGTTGAAGACGTGATAGACATTGTCGGCCGCGTCGCCCGGGGCGCCGATGTCGCCCGAGCAGACGGTCGGGTGGAGCGCCGGGAAGCGGTCGGCCAGCCCCGGGTCGCCGGCGGGCGGGAAGCCGCCGAGGACGGCCACCCCGTTGCGCAGCGAGAAGTGCACCTCGCGCGCCGCCGTTCCGCCGTTGGGGTGCGAGTCGGGCAGGTAGGTGCCCGCCGCCACCCACACCGAGCCGCCGCCCACGGCGTGCATGACCTCGATCGCCTGCTGGAGGTCGCCGGCGGCCGCGGCCCACGAGGTGCCGTTGCCGGTGCCGCCCTGGCGGATGTGGCAGACGTCCCCGGCGGCGAACGCCGGCACGTATTGGGCGGCGACGTCGAGGTCTGCCAGGACCTCGTCGAACGGCAGGTCCCAGCCGGCGAACAGCCAGCCGAACTCGACCGCGAGGGTCGGGGCGAGGGCGGCGGCCCCGTCGAGGACCTGTTGGACCAGGTCGCCGCCGCCGGTGCGGGTGCCGTGGCTGCCGGGGTCGAAGTTCACGGTGCACAGCTGGCGCTCGTAGGCGCCGCGGTCGAGCCCCTTGAGTGCGATGCGTGCGCGCAGCCGCAGGTCGAGCGGCAGCGGCTCGGCGATGTTGCCGTCCTCGTCGATGTCGGCCGCGTCGGCGGGCAGCAGCGTTTCGTCGCCGCTGTCGCGCGCCGGGCTGTCGCCGACCGTGCGCAGGCCGTCGTCGTCGGTGGCCCAGCGGCCGTCGGCGCCGGCCGGGTCGTCCGGGTGGGCGAACTCGGGGTCGCGGTCGAGGTTGTCGCTGCCGGCGCCGGTCCAGCCGTCCATGATCACGCAGGAGTTCAGGGTCGAGGCGCTGGTGGCTCCATCGACGACCTCGCCGCGGCGGTCGTCCCACAGGATCGTGTTCTGGATCAGCGGCAGGCAGTTGTCGGTGTTGTGGACTGCGCCGCCTTCGTCCGAGGCGCGGTTGCCGTGGAAGGTGCAGGAAGAGATCGGCGGCGACGAGTCGGTGTCGTTGCCCATCCCCGCGCCGGTGGCCGCGCCGTTGGCGGCGAACACGCAGTTGACGACCGCGGGCGACGAGCGCCCGTTGAACATGCCGCCGCCGCGCTTCGCGTTGTTGGCATGGAAGACGCAGTGCGCGAACAGCGCGTCGGCCCGGCTGTTGAACGCGCCGCCGCCCAACCCGTCGGCGTGGTTGGCGGTGAACAGGCAGCGGGCGATGGTGGGCGTCGAGAGGTCGTTGAGCATCCCGCCGCCGTCGCTGTGGGCGCCGAGGCCGTCGGCGTATCCGCCGGTGACCGTGAACCCGTCGAGCCGCGCGCTGGCGTCGAGGCCGGTGCCGCCCGGGTGATGGAAGACGTGGTAGACGTTGTCGGTTGCGTCGCCGGCCACCCCGATGTCCCCGGAGCAGACGGTGGGGTGGGCCGCCGGGTCGCGGGCCTCAGGCCCGGGGTCGCCGGAGGGCGGGAAGCCGCCGAACACCGCCACGCCGTTGCGCAGCGAGAAGTGCTGCTCGCGGGCGGTGACGCCCCCGTTCGGATGCGAGTTGGGCCGGTAGGTGCCAGCCGCCACCCAGACCTGGCCGCCGCCGATCGAGTCGATCTTCTCGATCGCCTTCTGCAGGTCGCCGCCGGCCGCCAGCCACGAGGAACCGTCGCCGGAGCCGCCGACGCGGACGTGGAAGATCGGGGGGGCGGCCGCGAGGGTGCCCGCTGACAGGATGAGCGCGACCGCCCCATGGGCGACCGCCGCAGTCGATGAGTTCAGTTTCATGCGCTTGCTTTCGGGGTTGGAACGAACCTGGGCGGGGTGGGGGCGGAGCATTTGCATCGTCCCCTCCCGGCCTGGGCCGCGGCAGAGGTTGACTGGTTTGTCACGGTGCCCGGACAGGCACTCGCTGCCATATAGGCGAAACCGCCGCGGCAAGGCAATCACATTCGTTCGGATTGGCGAGATTTCCCGGTCTGCAAGGGAACGCCCGGCGCCCCGCGGATTTGGATTGCGCGGCGATCCGGCTTTGTTAGCGTGCGGCGATCAAAGCGGAGGGTGAATGAGCAGGCTCCTGGATCGTGCGGTCCTGGTTCTCAACCGGCATTGGCAGCCGGTGCAGGTCTGCTCCGTGCGCCGCTCGCTCAGGCTGCTGTGCCTCGAGCATGCCCAGGTGGTGCAGGTCGACGGCGGCGCCTGCTACCTGGCCCACGACCTCGAGTCATGGATCGAGCACTCGCGGGGCGCCCCGGATGCCGAGTGCGTGCACGGCGTCCGGGTGGTGCTGCGGGCGCCGGTGGTGATCGTGCTGACGCTCTACGACCGGATCCCGCGCAAGGACGTCAAGTTCACCCGCCGCAACGTGTTCCTGCGCGACAAGTTCGTCTGCCAGTACTGCGCCTGCGCCTTCGGCGAGCACGAGCTGAACCTCGACCACGTGGTGCCGCGCGACAAGGGCGGGCGCACCACCTGGGACAACATCGTGACCTCGTGCGTGCGCTGCAACACCCGCAAGGGCAACAAGCTGCCGCAGGAGGCGAACATGTATCCGATCCGGCGCCCGCGCGCGCCCCACTGGCGGCCGATGTTCGGCCTGCGCGAGCACGGCGGAGCACACGCCAGCTGGGCGCTGTTCCTCGAGCCGAGCCCGGACCGGGTGCTGCTGTCGGCCTGAGTCCGCCCGCGCCTTGCAACACCGCGCCCCGGCGGCGCGTAGGATTCCAATCAACCCCATCCCATCCCACCCCATGAACCCACCCGATCCCTGCCGCCACCACCACCACGATTCCGGCTGCCAGTGCTGCGGCGCCGGCGGCATCGCCCGCCTCCACGGGCCGCTCGGCACATTGTCCCGGCGCGGCTTCCTCTCCGGCGCCACCGCGACCGGCGTGTCGACGATGGTCTTCTCCTCGCTGTCGCTCCAGGCGCTGCGCGCCGAGACCGGCCGCCCCGCCGCCCCGCAGGGCCGGCCGCTGCGCATCCAGCCGGCGCTCGTCTATCACGTGCCGGCGCGCCGCGAGGGCACCAGCTGGCGCAACTGGGGCGCGATCCAGACCGAGGAGCAGGCCCGCCAGGAGCAGGCCCGCATCGAGGGCGAGCTCCAACAGATGAAGGCCGCCGCCGGGTTCCCGCTCGAGCTGCTGCCGGTGGCGATGGTCAAGACCACGGCCGAGGCCGGGGCCCTCGCCAAGGGCGACCACGACGGCGCCCTGATCTACGCCGCCGGCGGCTGGGTCGACACGCTCGAGGCCCTCGCCAACCCGGCCAAGTGGAACATCATGTTCCTCCGCCACCGCTCCGGGCCGGTCTACCTGTGGTACGAGATCGCCCACAACCGCTTCCTGCGCAAGACCGTCGACCAGTTCGGCCAGCCCGGCATGGGCGTTGACGACGTGGTGGTCGACGACCACCAGGACGTGCTGTGGCGGCTACGCGCCCTTCACGGCCTCAAGCGCATCCTCGGCCGCCGCGTGCTGACCATCGGCGGCGCCAGCGGCTGGGGCGAGGGCGGCCGCACTGCCCCCCAGCGCGCCCGCGACCTCTGGAAGCTCGACTTGGTCGACGTCTCCTACCCCGACCTCGGCAAGCTGATCGACGAGGCGAACCGCGACGCCGCCCTGGTCGCCAGCTGCCGCCAGGCCGCCGACGCCTACCTCGCCGGCCAGGCGGTGTCACTGGAGACCGACCGCGGGTTCGTCGACCGCGCGTTCGTGCTCGCCGAGGTGTTCCGCCGGGCGATGGACGCGGCGGGCACCGACGTGATGACGATCAACGCGTGCATGGGGACGATCATGGACGTGTCGAAGACGACGGCGTGCCTGCCGCTGAGCCTGCTCAACGACGAGGGCCGGCTGGCGTTTTGCGAGTCGGACTTCGTGGTGATCCCCTCGGGGATCCTGCTCCAGGCGATCTCGGGCACCCCGGTGTTCCTCAACGACCCGACCTGGCCGCACCACGGGCAGGTCACGCTCGCCCACTGCACCGCGCCGCGGCGGATGGACGGCAAGGAGCCCGAGCCGGTGCGCATGCTCACCCATTTCGAGAGCGACTACGGGGCCGCACCCAAGGTGGAGATGCGCAAGGGCCAGCTGGTCACCAACCTGGTGCCGGACTTCGCCAGCACCAAGTGGGTCGGCTTCGAGGGCGAGATCCTCGACAACCCGTTCCTCGACATCTGCCGCTCGCAGATCGACGTGAGCATCCACGGCGACATCGACCGCCTGCTGCGCGAGATGGGCGGCTTCCACTGGATGACCTGCTACGGCAACCACCTCCGCGAGGTCGGCTACGCGCTGTCCAAGGTGGGGGTGCAGTTCATCGACCTGTCACCACGCCAGCCGGCCGCGGAGGCCTGACCACGGACCCGCCGCGACTCGATCCCTCAAGATGGAACCGGGTGCGGGATCGACAGCGGGTTGCGCGGTCGATCTGCGGATTTGCCATTTCCGGCCGACTTGGTAGACTGCCGGAGGTGGTGGCAACGGACTTCCAGGGCATGGTGGGCCGCGTCTTCTGGGACCGCGAACCAGCGCCTGCGGCGGGCACGGAGGTTGCGCTGTTGCGGGTCATGAACCTCGGCGACTGGGAGACCATCCGTGCCATGGAGCGCGAGATCCCGCGTGACCGTCTCGAGGCGGTCTTGCGCGCCGCGCCGGCCGGCGCGCTGAGCCCCCGCAGTCGTCGTTTCTGGCAGGTCAGGCTCGGGGTGGCCGACCTGCCTCCGCCCCGGCGATTGCCGGACCTCGACCACCATGAACTGCCATTTGGATCTGCTCCCTGAGTCGCAGCGCCACCTCTGGGCCCGGTTTGAGGAGGGAGACTGGCGCCGGTGGGTCCTCTACGGCGGCACCGCGCTGGCGCTCCGCCTGGGACACCGGTGCTCGCTCGATTTCGACTTCTTCAGCGCCGGGCGCCTGTCCCGGGTGGGGGTCCATGAGTCATTCCCGTGGCTGGACGGGGCCGAAGTGCGCGTCCTCCAACAGGAGCCCGAAACCTATGTCGTCCTCGCGCGCGACCACAGGATGAGGGTCGAAGTCAAGCTGTCGTTCTTTGGCGGCCTGGCATTCGGCCAGATCGAGCCGCCGGAATGCGCCCCCAACGGCGTCCGGATTGCGTCGCTGCGCGACCTCTTCGCCACCAAACTCGCCGCCCTCCACAACCGGATCGCGTGCAAGGATTACCGGGACATCTCCGCCTTGCTGCGGGTTCCCATTCCGCTTGCCGACGGCATCGCGTGCCTGCAGGCGATCCACCCGAGCGCCAGCCCGGCGGTCATTGCCCGCGCCCTGTGCTACTTCGAGGGCGGCGACCTGGCCGAACTGCCGGAGGCCGACCGGCGAACCCTCGAAACGGCGGTGGCGACTCTCGCCGACCTGCCCGAGTCGCCGCCAACCCGGCCGATCGGCTCGCCGGAGTGAGGCCCCCCCTTCGCGTTGCTGCGCGCGCGGCCGGTTGTCAACTTCCCGGCGCGGGGGAGGGCCCGGCGTTGCTGGTGGCGGCGGGGCGGGCGTTGGCGATGAAGAAGATGACCGGCACGGCGAGGCGGGAGACGAACAGGGAGGCGATCTCGCCGGCCATCAGCGAGAGCGCGAGGCCTTGGAAGATCGGGTCGGCGAGGATCACGGCGGCGCCGACGACCACCGCCATGGCGGTGAGGGCCATCGGCCGGAAGCGCACCGCGCCGGCGTCGACCACCGCCTCGAGCAGGGGCATTCCCTGCCGGAGGCGCAGCTGGATGAAGTCGACGAGGATGATCGAGTTGCGGACCACGATGCCGCCGCCGGCCATGAATCCGATCATCGAGGTGGCGGTGAAGAACGCGCCCATCGCGCCGTGGGCGGGCAGGATCCCGATCAGGGAGAACGGGATCGCGGCCATCACCACCAGCGGGGTGAAGAACGAGCGGAACCAGCCGACCATCAGCATGTAGATCAGCACCAGGCAGGCGCCGAACGCGATCCCGAGGTCGCGGAACACCTCGAGGGTGATGTGCCACTCGCCGTCCCACTTGAGCGAGGGCTCGATGTCGAGGGCGGGCAGCGCCAGGTTGTGGACCGTGATCCGGCCGGAGCGGGCGCCGAACGCGGCCGGGTCGAGCGCGGCGAGCCGGTCGTTGATCCGCCCGATCGCGTAGACCGGGCTCTCCGAGGCGCCCGCGATGTCGGCGATCACGTAGGTCACCGGGAGCAGGTTCTTGTGATAGATCGCCTTGTCGATCACGTCGCGCTCGAGGGTGACCAGCTCGCCGAGCGGGACGAGCGGCGGGGCGTCGCCGGAGGCGGGCTCCGGCAGCTGGTTGGCGTCGCCGGCGCGCACCCGCAGCGCCAACAGCTCCCGCGGGTCGGTGCGGTCGGCGCGCGGGAGGCGCAGGGTCACGCAGACCGGCTCCTTTTCGTCGGGCAGGTGGACGATGTCGACGGCGGCGCCGTGGACGGCGGTGCGCAGGGTGTCGGAGATGGTGGCGGCGGAGATGCCGCTGAGGGCGGCCTTCTCCTTGTCGATGCGGAACCACCAGCGCGTCTGGTCGCTTTCCCAGTAGTGGTCGACGTCGACCACGTCGGGGGTTTGCCTGAAGATCGCCTCGACCTCGCGGGCGAGCCGCTCGCGGTCGGGGCGGGATTCGCCGTAGACCTCGGCGACGAGCGTCTGGAGCACCGGCGGGCCGGGCGGCACCTCGGCCACCGCGATGCGCGCGTGGTGGCGGTCGGCGATCTGTTGGAGGTGGGGCCGCACGCGCTTGGCGATCGCGTGGCTGGGTGCGGCGCGGTCGTGCTTCGGCCTGAGGTTGACCTGGATGTCGGCGACGTTGGGCCCGCGGCGCATGAAGTAGTGGCGGACGAGGCCGTTGAAGTTGAACGGGGCGGCGGTGCCGGCGTAGACCTGCAGGTCGGTGACCTCGGGTTCGAGCCCGAGCCGCCCGGCCATCTCGGCGGCCACCCGCGCGGTGGTCTCCAGCGGCGTGCCCTCGGGCAGGTTCAGGATCACCTGGAACTCGCTCTTGTTGTCGAACGGCAGCATCTTGACCTTGACCCAGCCGAGCGGCACCAGCGCGCACGCGCCCGCAAACAGCGCCGCCACCGTGCCGAGGAACGCGAGCCTGCGCCCGCGCGTCTCCAGCATCCAGTGCATGAAGCGCCGATAGACGCGGGTGGCGGCGCCCTCCTTCTCGCCGTGCCCGCCGTCGGCGCCGCCGCCGCCGGCGTGCCGCCGCTTGAGCACCCGGATCGACGCCCACGGGGTGACGATGAAGGCGACCAGCAGCGAGAACACCATGGCGGCGGACGCGCCGACCGGGATCGGCCGCATGTAGGGGCCCATCAGGCCGCCGACGAACGCCATCGGCAGGATCGCGGCGATCACCGCCCAGGTGGCGAGGATCGTCGGGTTGCCGACTTCCGAGACGGCCTCGATCGCGACCTCGGCCAGCGGCCTGCGCCGGTTGGCCGGCAGCCGCTGGTGGCGCACGATGTTCTCGACCACCACGATCGCGTCGTCGACCAAAATGCCGATCGAGAAGATCAGCGCGAACAGGGTGATCCGGTTCAGCGTGTAGCCTCCGAGCAGGAACACCAGCAGCGTGAGCGCGAGCGTCGAGGGGATCGCCAGCGCCACCACCAGCGACTCGCGCCGGCCCAGCGCGAACAGGATCAGCAGCGAGACGGAGAACACCGCGATGCCCATGTGGAGCAGCAGTTCGTTGGACTTCTCGGCGGCGGTCTGCCCGTAGTGGCGGGTCACCGTGACCTCGACGTCGTCCGGGATCAGGTGTCCCTTGAGCGCCTCGACCCGCGCCAGCACCTCGTCGGCCACGGTGATCGCGTTGGCGCCCGGGCGCTTGGCCACCGTGATCGTGACCGCCGGCTCGAGGCCGGCGGCGCCGCCCGGCCGGTGCATGACGTAGTGGGCGGGGTCGGCGGCGCCGTCGTGGATCGTCGCCACGTCGCGCAGGTAGACCGGCCGGCCGTCGAACGCGCCGAGCACGGTGTCGCCGACCTCGGCGGGCGCGTGCAGGAACCCGCCGGATTCGATGACGAGGACCTCGCCGGAAGAGGTGATCTCGCCGGCGCGGTCCTGGCGGTTTGCCTGTTGGAGGAGCGGCAGGATGCCGGCGGGGCTGAGGTTGCGGGCGGCCAGCTTCGCGGGGTCGAGGTCGATCCGCACCGTCCGCCGCTCGCCGCCGATGAGGATCGTCTCGGCCACCTGCGGCACCCGCTTGAGCCGGTGTTCGACCTCGGCGGCGAGCCGCCGCAGGGTGATCGAATCCGAGCGCCGCGAGTGCAGCGTGAGCGCGAGGATCGGCACGTCGTCGATCCCGCGCGGCTTGATCAGCGGGCGCGACACGCCGGGCGGGATGACGTCGAAGTTGGCCTCGAGCTTGTGGTTGAGCCGCACCAGCGCGGTCTCGGCGTCGGTGCCCACCTCGTAGCGCACGATCACCAGCGAGCTGCCCGGCGAGGAGGTCGAGTAGATGTATTCGACGCCCGGGATTTCCCACAGCAGCTTCTCCATCGGGTTGGTCACCCGTTCCTCGATCTCCTTGGCCGGGGCGCCGGGCATCGACACCAGCACGTCGATCATCGGCACCTTGATCTGCGGTTCCTCCTCGCGCGGCAGCCGGACGGTGGCGAACACCCCCAGCAGCACCGAGCCGAGGATCAGCAGCGGGGTCAAGGGCGAGTCGATGAACTTGGCGGCAAGGGTGCCGGCCAGGCCGCGGTGGGCGTCGGGCGTCGGGGACATCAGGGTGCGGGGACCGGTTGGGCTGCGGCGGCGGGGCTGGGGGGCCGGCTCACGGCGCCGGCTTGACCGGGGTGCCGCCGGCGAACCCGGGCGGGATCTCGGCCATGATGCGCTCGCCCGGCTCGAGGCCGGCGAGCACCTCGACGCCCCCGGCCAGGGTGGCGCCGGTGCGGACGATCCGCAGCCCGGCCACGTCGTCGGCGCCGACCACGGCGGCGAACGTCAACTGGCCGCGCTCGAGCAATGCGGCGGCTGGCACCACCAGCCCGCGCTTGCTGCCGCGGGGGATGAACGCGCGGCCGAACTGGCCGGCCCGCAGCCGCTCGCCCTGGGGCAGGTCGAGCTTGACCAGGAAGGTCCGGCTGCCGGCGTCGGCGGCCGGCGAGATCTCGGCCACCGTGCCGGTCAGGTCGAGCCCGGCGGCCTCGATCCGCACCTGGTGGCGGTCGCCGATCGCCAGCCCGCTGGCGAGCGACTCGGCGACGTGCATCTCGAAGCGCAGGCGGGTCGGGTCCTCGATCCGGCAGATCGGCGTGCCGGGCAGCACCAGGTCGCCGGTGTCCAGCTGTTTGCGCGTGATCCGGCCGGCGAACGGGGCGGTCACCGCCGCCTCGGCGAGTTGGCTGCGGATCTGGTCGCGCTCGGCGGTGGCCACCCGCAATGCGGTTTCCACGCGGTCGATGTCGCGCTCGGAGACCGACCCCGAGGAGCGCAGCGAACGGTAGCGCTCGGCCTCGCTGGCAGCGTTGGCGAGCGCCGCCTCGGCCCGTGCCAGCGCGGCCTCGAGCTGCGGGGTCTCCACCCTGGCGAGCAGCTCGCCGGCCTCGACCGTCTTGCCCGGCACCGCGAGCATCTCGATGATCCGGCCGGTCACCTTCGACGACACCGTCGCCTGCAGTTCCGGCTGCACCGTGCCGGCGACCTGCTCGTGAACCGCCAGCTCCGCGTCGGAAACTGTTAGAACGCGGGCGGCGACGGGCTCGGGCGGCGCCGCCGCGCGGCCCTCCACCCCGGTCTTGTGGCAGGCAGGCGGGACCAGAGCGGCGATGGCCAGGATCGGGAGCAAGGCTCTCATGAACGTGCGGAGTCTGGCATGAAACCGGCTGGTGCAACAGGGAAATGCACCCGCGGCGCAGCCGGGGGCCGCCCCCATGGCGGCGCGCAAACCGGCCGCCGCCGGATTCCTGGCTTGAGGCCAATGCTTCAAGGCATTGGGCTTGAGGCGACGGCCGGGGATGGGCCACATTGCCTCGTGAGCCAACCGCTTGACCGCCCCGGGCCGTCCGTTTCCCGCCGGACCGTGTTGAGGGGCGTCGGAACCCTGGCGGCGGCGCCGCTGGCCATCGGGCCGGCGCCGCTCCCGGCCGCCGAGGGCGCCGCCCGCCCGCGGCCCGCGCCGCGGCCCGATCCGGGATTCCACGCGGACATCTGGAAGCAGGTGTTCGAAACCCCGCTCATCGACACCCACGAGCACCTGCCGGAGGAGGCGGAGCGGCTCGACCCAGGGCGCAATCCGCTGCTGCCGTGCGACGACTGGGCGCTGCTGTGCAGCCATTACCTCGACTCCGACCTGCTGGTCGCCGGCATGCCGGGGGACGACTGCCAGCGCTTCGTCGGGACCGGGCTGGAGCCCGGCGCCAAGTGGCGGCTGCTGGAACCGTGGTGGCCGGCTGTTAGTAACACCGGCTACGGGCAGGCGGTGCGGATCGCGATGCGGGAGCTCTACGGCGTCGAGGAACTCTCCGCCGCGACCGTCGAGCAGGTGCAGGCGGGCTACGAGCGCACGCGCCGTCCGGGCATGTACGAGCACGTGCTGCGCGAGGTGGCGGGGATCGAATCCTGCCAGGTCAACCACCTTGGCGGGCCGTTCCGCGAGTCGGCCCAGCCCGACCTGCTGATGCAGGACCTGGGGGTCGTCGGGATGTTCGCCGGGCCGGACATCGGGCAGCTCGCGCCGCCGGCCGGGATCGAGGTCCGCGGGCTGGCCGACTGGCACCGGGTGATCGGCTGGTGGTTCGACCACTGCGCCGGCCGCGTGGTGGCGGTGAAGAGCCAGCACGCGTACGCCCGCGACATCGACTACGCGCAGGTCCCCGCCGAGCAGGCCGAGCCGGTGTTCCGCAAGGTGCTCGACGGCGACGAGCCGGCGCCGGACGAGCGCAAGCTGCTCGAGGACCACCTGTTCTGGCAGGTGGTCGGCGAGGCCACGCGCCGCAACCTGCCGGTCAAGCTGCACACCGGCTACTACGCCGGCCACAACTCGATGCCGCTGGCCAGGCTGCGGAACAACGCCGGCTCGGCCACCGAGCTGTGCCGGTGCTCGCCCGACACCCGCTTCGTGTTCATGCACATATGCTACCCGTATTACGAGGAGATGCTCGCCGTCGCCAAGCAGTGGGCGGGCGCCACCGTCGACATGTGCTGGGCGTGGATCATCAACCCGCTGGCCGCCAAGGACTACCTCAAGAAGCACCTCGTCACCGCGCCGTCCAACAAGCTGCTGCCGTTCGGCGGCGACTACATCCCCGTGGAACCGGTGGCCGGGCACGCGGTGATCGCCCGGCGCGGGATCGCCCGCGCGCTGACCGAGCTGGTGGACGAGGGCTGGCTCACCCTGGCCGCCGCGGTCGAGACCGTGCCGGCGCTGCTCAACGGCAACGCGCGGCGCATCTTCCGCCTGGCGGCGAAACCCGGCGCCTGACATGACCGCCGCCGAACACGAGGACACCAACGGCGCGCTCAAGCGGATCGGCGACTGCATCCGGCGCCGGGGCACCGTGCTCGACCTCAGCCGGCTCGGGCTGCGCAGCCTGCCGCCCAGGATCGCCCAGCTGCCCGGGCTCACCGAGCTCAAGCTCGCCGGCAACCGCTTCGCCTCACTGCCGCCGGGACTCGAGCGGTTCCCCCGCCTGGCGCTGTTAGACCTGTCCGGCAACCCGCTCGACTCGCTGCCGCCGGAGGTCGGCCGGCTCGCGGGGCTCACCCGCCTCGACGTCACCGGCACGCCGCTGCGCTCGCTGCCCGGGGAGATCGGCCGGCTCGCCAACCTGACGCGGCTCTATCTGGACCACAACCGGCTCGACTCGCTGCCGCCGGAGATCGGGCGGCTGGCCGGGCTCGCGCGGCTGCACCTGTCCCACAACCAGCTCGCCGGCCTGCCCGCCGAGCTCGCCGGGCTGGCGGCGCTGGCCCGGCTCGACCTGTCCCACAACCGCCTCGCCGCCGTGCCGGCGGCGGTGTGCGGCTGCGAGCGGCTGACCGTCCTCGACCTCTCCCACAACCCGCTCGAGTCCCTGCCGCCCGCCATCGGCCGGCTCGCCCGGCTCACCGTGCTCAGGCTCGCCCACACCCGCCTGGCCACCCTGCCCGACGCGGTCGGGGAGCTCGCCGCGCTAACCGAACTGGACCTGGCGGGGACGCCGCTGCGGTCGCTGCCGGCCGGGCTGCGCGGGCTGGGGCAGCTCGAGCGGCTGTACCTGCACGACTGCCCGGCGCTGGGGCTGCCGGCGTGCGTCCTCGGCCCCGACCGGCGGGTGGAGCCGGCGGCGGGGCACGTGGCGGCGGGCGAGATCCTCGACTTCTGCTTCGGCGGGCTGTCGGGGCGGGCGCGGCCGCTGAACGAGGCGAAGCTCGTGCTGTTAGGCCCCGAGGGCGCGGGCAAGACGACGATCGTGCAGGCGCTGCGCAACCAGGCGTTTCACGAGCGGGAGCCGGGCACGCCGGGGGTGGCGCGCTGCCAGTGGGCGATCGAGGGCAGTGGCGAGCCGCCGGTCACGGCGCGGGTGTGGGACTTTTCCGGGCAGGCGGTGACGCACCCGCTGCACCCGTTGTTCCTCGGCCCGCGGGACCTGTGCGTGGTGGTGCTGGCGGGGCGCGACGGCGGCGAGGGGGAGGACGCGGACTACTGGCTGAACATGGTGCGGGCGGCGGCGGGGGACGCGCCGGAGGACCTGCCCTCGGTGATCGTGGCACTCAACCAGTGGCACGTCGCCGGCCGGCGCCCGGTGGTGGACCGCGACGGGCTGCGGCGGCGGTTCCCGTGCATCCGCGGGTTCGTGGAGATGGACTGCAAGGCGAAGAAGGGGATCCCCGCCCTCAAGGCCGCGCTGGCCCGGGAGCTGGAGCGGATGCCGTGGGTGCGCGAGCCGTTCGCCACCGAATGGGACGCGGTGCGCGGGGCGCTGGCGGCCGGCGGGGGCATCGTGACCGCCGCCGGGTTCCGCGAGCTGTGCCGCGGGCACGGGGTGGACGACGCGGCACGGCAGCAGCACCTCGCCGCGGTGCTGCACCAGCTGGGCATCGCACTGGGCGACCCGGCGGACGGGACGCTGCTGGACGCGGACTGGCTGGCGCACCACCTCTATCCGCTGCTGCACCGCGCGGAGGCCAGGGCCGGGGTGCTCGACGAGGACGACGTCGCGGCGCTGCTCCCGCCGGACCAGGGGCCGGACGCGCGCGCCCGCCTGATGCGCGTGCTCGAGCGCCGCGGGATCGCGATCGCCGGCCGGTCCGCGGCCGGCACCGTCTGGGTGCTGCCCCACGCCCAGCCGGCGGCGGCCCCCGCGGCGGCCGATGCCTCCTCCTCCTCCGCCGCCCGCGCCGAGCTGGTGCGCTTCGTCTATCAGGTCCCGCCGGACGGGCTGGTGGCGCGGCTGGTCGCGCGGCGCCTCGACTTCGTCGAGGAGGCGGGGGGACGCAGGCTGCACTGGCGGCACGGGGTGGTGCTGGTGCGCAGGGGCGCGCGCGCCGTCGTCCGGATCGACCCGGAGCGCCGGCAACTGACGGTCACCGTCACCGGGCCGGTGAAGGCCCGCCGCCAGTTCGCCGGCCTGTGCCGCGCCGAGCTGCAGGACCTGCACGCCGGCCTGCCCGGGATCGGCGCGGCCGAGGACCCCGGCGCGCCGGGCGGGGCCGCAGGCTGTTAGCCCGACTTCGTCACTTCTCAAAGCCAATTCCCGTCGGATCAAGGGCCTGGGAGCTTTTCAGCGCTCAGGTCGGCCACACATTTTCAGTGGCGACCTGAGGCCGCGGTTCAGTTTCGGTCGGGAAGGTGCGTGGAGCGGATGCGCGGCGGCGGTTGTTCCGGCAGGGTCCAGCCCAGTTGCATGAGCAGGGCGGCCGGTTCCTTCTCCGGGATGCTGATGCGGGGCCGGGTCAGGGTGCGGCCGTCGCGCGTGTCGAACTCGTCATCCACCAGCACGATCCCGCGGAGGCGTGCGAAGATCTGCCTGGAAGTCAGCGCGGCGGCTGTCGGCGCGGCGGCTGTCGGCGCGGCGGCTGTCGGCGGCTGCCGCCGGGGCCCGGCCCCATCCCGCGCGCTGCAACAAATTCGTATACGTATACCTAACTGTTGTCCGCCGGGTTCCCGCGGCCGCCGGGACCCGGCCCCATTGCACCCGCTGCAACAAATTCGTATACGTATACCCAACTGTTGTTCGCCAGGTCCTCGCGGCCGCCGGGGACCGCGCCTGATCCGCGCGCCGCGGGAAATTCGCATGCGTACACGAAATCGCAGCACGTGCGGGCTGGCGGCGTGGCGGTTAATTAGACGGGGGGAAAGGGTTGGATGCAGCAAGTTCGTATCCGTGCACCAAACTGGCGCGGTCCGGATCAGCGGGTCTGGTGCACCGGCCGCACAGTCTGCACGTCCCGGTCCTGGCCGCGGCGTCCGCCCGGTGGGGCAGCGGGCCGGCGTGGGCGGGCCGGAGCGCGGCGGCGCGGTCTAACAGAACAGCCGCAGCTGCCGCTGCAGGACCACTGCCGATTGAGCCACGTGCCCGCAGGCCGGATCAACGGGGCAGGTCGGCCCACAGGGGGGTGGCAAGGCCCGGCTTTGGCAAACTCAAGGCCTCCAGCGCCGAAGAAAGTCAAATCAGGGCCGTTTGCGGCGAAAATGTGACGAAGTCGTGTGAGACGGCGGGGTCCGCGGCGGGCGGTCACCCGGCGTGCCTGAGGGCCGAGATGAGCTCGTGGACGTCGACGCAGGCGAAGGTGGTGGTCACGTCGCCGATCGCGTAGGGGATGATCAGCGAGTCGTTGTGGAGCATCGAGCCGCAGGTGTAGACCACGTTGGGCACGTAGCCGTCGCGCTCGTTTTCGGCGGGGATGATGATCGGCTCGGCGGAGCGGCCGATCACGCGCGCGGGGTTGTCGAGGTCGAGCAGGGTTGCGCCGATCGAGTATTGGCGCATCGGGCCGACGCCGTGGGTGAGCAGCAGCCAGCCCTCGGGGGTTTCGATGGGCGACCCGCAGTTGCCGATGAACGAGAACTCCCACCAGTGCTTGGGTTTCTCGGACGGGCGGCCGCGGTTCCACAGCAGCACGTTGTCGCTTTCGAGGATGTAGCGGTTTACGCCGTCGAGGCGCCCGGACATGACGTAGTTGCCGTTGATCCTGCGCGGGAACAGCGCCATGCCCTTGTTTTTGGCGAACCTGCCCGCCATCGAGTGGCTTTCCACGGTCCGGAAATCGCGGGACGCCAGCAGGCTGGGGAATCCGGTCATGCCGTTGTAGGCGGTGTAGGTGCCGTAGACGGTGCGCGAGCCGTCGTCGTCGGTGAACCGGACCATGCGCACGTCCTCGATCCCGCGGCTCTCCCGCTCGGCGATCGGGAAGATGACCACCTCGGACGGGTGGACGCCCGGCGGGACGCTGATCCGGTAGTTCGACCGGGCGCAGGTCAGCATGTTGCGCTGGCTGTGCTTGAAGCCCGCGGCCGAGGGGGCGGCGGGGCGCAGGTCGGCGAGCGCCTGGTCCAGCTCCCCGACGCTGAACGTTTCGCCCACCCGGTCCAGCACGAGGCGCTCGAACGGCCCCAGCGCGCCGAGGTCGTCGAGCGTGTCGCGGAACTGCGCGGTGTCGAACTCGGCGTCGGGGACCGGCTTGAGCGGCCGGATGGCCGGCGCGGGCTCGTCCAGGGTGATCCGGTTGCCGGCGTCGATCACGCCGGTGCGGAACACGATCGACGACAGGTGTCCCTCGCCGGTCGCGCGCAGGCTCATCAGGAAGCGCGCCGACCCGGGCGGCATCCCGGACTGGTCGACGGCCGGGACGATCGACGGGTTGAACAGGGCCGCGGCCTCGACCGCGTACTCCATCGTGAAGTAGGCCCCGAGCAGCATCCGGCGCGGCTCGTCGACGGCGGCGCCCGGCGGCACCAGGCCGGCCACGTGCCCATGGTGCTCGAGCCACACCGCCGCGATGTCGGGGTGGCGCGCGCGGTAGCTGCGCTCGAGGTCGGCGAGCACGGCCGCCACCTCGGCGTCCGGCAGGCTGAGGACGCGCTCGATGCGCCCCCGGTTGGACTGCTCGTTGGCGGCGAAGAAGCGCGTGATCACCCGCCGCGGGTCGGGTTCGATCCGGTGCGGCAGCCGGTGGACGTGGATCGTGGGTCGGGTCATGGGCTGGGGCTCGCGGGTTGCATCGGATTCCGGGCCGCCGCGCCGGCCGCCCTAACGGCTTTCGGTGCGCCGCTCAGCGGCCCACCCGCACCAGGGCGCCGCCGCCCGGCGGCAGGTCGAGCGCGGTTTCGGCCGGGCCGGCCGGCGCCCACTGCCTGGTGCGCGCGTCGAAGACCTGCAGCGGGCCCGGGCCTGTCAGCCGCGGGCTGGCCGGGGCGGTGTAGTCGAGGTTGACCACCACCGCGTGCGACGGGCGGCCTTCCGCGCCGAACAGGCCGAGCAGGAACCCGCGCGGGTTCGCGGGCGCCGGGCCGGGGGCGAGGCGGAACGCGGCCGCGGCCGGCGGCGGCTCGCAGCCGGGCTCGCGCAGCGCCGTGTGCCAGGCCGCCAGCGGGCGCAGCGCCTGCAGCTCGCCGGCGATCGCGGCGAACTCCCGGTTGTACGACTTGAGCGCGTGATAGAGCGGGCCCGGCGTGCCGTCGGGGCCGGCGATGCTGCCGTGGTGACCGGGGTGCGAGTAGACGTAGTAGCTGATCGCCTGGGCGCCGTAGGCCAGCGTGGTGTAGACCAGGTAGCGCAGCTCGTCCGGGTTGGGGACGCGCATCGCGTCGGGCGCCCAGGTGCAGGCCTGGACGATGTTGAGGAACGGGACGCCGGCGTCCATCGCCGCCTGGCGGACGAGCTTCAGGTTGAGGAAGTACTGGTCCCGGTCGCCGTGCAGCGCGAACTGGTAGTGGTCGTAGCTGACCAGCGCCGGCTTCACCTCCGCGACGTAGCGCCGCAGGTACTCCTGATAGGCGGTGGTCACGTCGCCGCTGGTGCCGAGCTGCTCGTTGGTGGCGTAGGTGGGGAACAGGTTGATGTAGGCGAGGTGCGCCGGGTCGCGCTCGCGCAGGTACGCGACCAGCCGGCCGAGCGCGGGGAACTGGGCCGCGTTCGGCTCGTCGACAAGGTGATAGGCGTAGAGCGCGGGGTGGCTGCGCACGCGGTCGACCAGCGCGTCGAGCTGCCCGCGGCGCTGCGGGTCGTCGAGCGACGCGGGGTTGATCAGCCCGTCCTGCAGCAGGGCGCGCAGCCCGTGGCGGCGGGCGACGTCGAGCTCGGCCCCGCTGGTGCACCAGACGAGGTTCCACCCGCCCTCGGCCATTTGTTGCGCCGTGGCGTCGGTCATCGGCGGGCCGGCCCAGTAGGCGACGACCGGCGCCCCCAGCGTCCAGCTGGCGGGGGCGGCGGCCACCGGCAGGGCGAGCACGCAGGCGAGCGGGAGCATCGCCGGTGTCCACGGCCTCCTGCGCGGGCGCGGCGCGGCATCGGCGCTGGGCGGTGGCGGACTTGGGGTTGCGTTCATGGGGCTGGCGGTTCACACGCCCATCAGGTGCTCGAGCACCAGCTGGTCGAGGTCCTGGTAGTTGCGGTCGGCGATCAGGGCCCTGGCCGCGGCCTCGTTGAAGGTGCGCGCCTTCTCGACGAGGTGCAGGAAGGTGCGGCGGCTGTTGTCGAGGTGCCGGAGCCAGTGCTCGACCTTGGTGGGGCGGAACGGGTGGACGTCGAAGCAGACGTATTCGCCCTTGCGGCCGTAGCCGTTGCGCTCGAGGGCGCGCACCTGGTTGAAGGCGCAGCGCAGGTTGGTGCTGGCGAACGGCTTGTCCTGGTCGAACTTCAGCCCGTTCTGGTCGTTGAGGTGGAGCGACCACAGCTTGCCGAACGCGCAGGCGAAGTCGATCTCGTCGGCGGGATCCAGCCCGGCGAGGATCGCGTGGGCCGACTCGATCAGCGCGCCGACGCGCCCGGGGTCGGACGTCAGGCCGGCGATCGCCAGCGCGTGGCCGATGGTCGGCACGTAGGCGACGTCCATCGGCTCGTTGGGCTTCGGTTCGATGGCGATGCGCACGCGCTTGTCGTGGGCCAGCATGCGGTCGATCGCCGCGACCAGGTGGTCGACGCACTTGCGGGCGTTCTTCGATTCGCGCAGGTAGGAACCCTCGCGGGCCAGCCACAGGACGATCAGGTCGGTGCCCAGGACCCGGGCCACGTCGATGCACCGCAGCGAGCGCTCGATGGCGTACCTGCGGCACTTCGGGTCGTTGCTGGTGAACGCGCCGTCGATCGTCAGCGGGCTGAACCACAGCCGCGGGGCGACCATCTCGGCGGCGATCCCCTCGCCGTCGAGGCGCCGCCGCAGCTCCCTGGCCTCGCTGCGGACCTGCGCGCCGGTCTTCGCGTCGATGTCCGGGACCGCGTCGTCGTCATGGAACATCATCGCGTCGAACCCCAGCGCCTTGAGCTGGGCGAGCTTCCAACCGAAATCGCGGGCTGGACGGGTGGGCGGCCCGTAGGGATCGGCGCCTTCGCTGATGTTCCACGGGCCGAAGCAGAATCGGTAACGGTTTCTGGACATGACTTGCAGCGGGAGAGGATAGCCGCCGCGCGCGCCTTTGGAAGGAGAAACGCCGGGGGCCGGCGGGCCGGCGGGAAAAAGGGCGGCGCGGCGGCCCGATCTGTCATTCGCAGCCTGCCGTCCCGTTAGGGACGGTCGATCGCGGCCGTGGGCGTCAGCCCACGGAGGGGTGCGGGGAGTGCGATGCGCCACGTCAGTGGCGCCTGACCGGGGTTGGGGGGCTCGGGGATCGGGGGGTGTGGGTTCATCGGCGGCCTTGCGCGGTCCTGTGCCTTGCCGCACGGGTTGATTCACCGCCGGCCAGGCGGCAATGGCAGGTGGACAAGCTGCCCTGCGACTACCAGAATCCCGGCAACCTCCGGTCGATCATGCCACGAATCACGCGCCATTGCCGGCCGGCGGCAACCGGCACCACGCGCCGCCACCCGGTGGCGGGCCTGCCACGGCGATGAGACTTCCAACATGCGGCCCGGATGAATGGCTGGCGGTGACCGAGCTGTCCCGGCCCGCCGCGGTGACGGTGCTGGTGGTCACCGCGCTGGCGGTCCTCGGGGTGGTCGAGGTGACCCGGCAGTGGCTGGCCGCGCGCCGGCGCCGCAGGACGGCGCGGATCCTAACGGATGCCAACCGGTCGTATGCGGTGGCGCTGGCCGGGTTGCGGACGATGGCGGAGGTGGTGACCGGGCTGCCGGAGGTGCCGCCCGCGCTGTCGCGGCGCGGGGTTCGCCTGTTAGACCGCTACGCCGAGGCCGCGGCGTCGTTCCGGCACCTGCTCGGCAGGGCGCGGACGATGTCGCGCGACCGGGCGCAGCGGCACCTTGCGCGGGAGTTCCTCAAGCTGCAGGCCAACGAGCCGGTGTTCCGGCAGTTCCAGCGGGAAGTCCTCCGCGTGGCGTCGGCCCAGGCGCTGAGCGGGGTCGTCGAGCCGCCGGTGCCGCTGCCGCGCTACCGGGCGGCGTTCACGGTGTTGCGCCACGCGCTCCCGCGGGAGGTGTGGCCGGTGGCGGCCGAGGTGCTGGCGGCGGCGGTCGAGTTCACGCTGCAGGAACGCGACGGCGGCTGGCGCCCGGTGCCGGTGCGCTTCGTCAACGGCGGCCAGGCGGTGTTCAGCCGGCGGTTCCTCGAGCGGGCGGTTGCGCTGCGGATGGTCATCCGCGGGCCCGGCCGCGAGCCGCGGGTCTTCGAGTACGAGGTCGAGCACGAGCTGCCGGTCAGGGCGCGCGGGCGGCTGGCCCGGCGGCTGGCCCGGCGCGTGCCCGCGCCCAAGGCGCCGCCGGGCGGTGGCTGTTAGGACGCCGGTTCCCAGCCCTCGCGGTAGGCGCGCTTCCACAGTGCCATTGCGGCGGGGTCGGCGGGGACGCGGCCGGTTGCGGGGTCGACGTCGATCGTGTGTCCGGTGCGGACGGCGAGGTTGGCGTAGTGGCAGAGCATCGTGCTCTTCTGGCCGTCCTCGATCCCGGCGCGGGGCGTGCCGCCGCTGCGGATGCACTCGAGGAAGTCGGCGAAGTGGCCGGCGCCCGCGCTGCCCGGTCCGCTGCCGAGGTCGGCCCCGGCGGGCGCCTCCGGGGCCGCGACTTCCTTGCCGTTGGCGTCGAGGATCCGCCGGCCGGAGTCGGTGAGCACCAGCGTGCCGCCCTCGCCGTAGAAGCTGACTTGGAAGCCGAGGTTGTCGGCGGCGCGCGCGTGGCTGCTGCTTTGCTCCCAGGTGATGAGCCGGTCGCCGAAGTCGAACGTGGCGACGCCGGTGTCCGGCGTTTCCTGGTCGTCCTGGCAGAGGTAGCGCCCGCCGCCCCAGGTGACGCGCCGCGGGCGGTCGACGCCGAGGCCCCAGCGGGCGATGTCGAGCGCGTGCACGGCGTTGTTGCCGAGTTCGCCGTTGCCCCAGTGCCAGAACCAGTGCCAGTTGTAGTGGAGCAGGTTGTCGCGGTAGGGGCGCTCCGGGGCGGGGCCCTGCCACAGCGTGTAGTCGAGCCACGCGGGGGGAGGCACCTCCTTGCCGCGGCCGATCGACGGCCGCAGCCGGGTGTAGTAGCAGCGCGCGGTCATGACCCGGCCGATCGCCCCGCCGCGGAGCGCCGCGATCGCCTCGATGTAGGCCGGCGCGCTGCGGCGCTGGTTGCCCATCTGGACGACGCGCCGGTGGCGGCGCGCGGCGGCGACGATCGCCTCGGACTCGAACGGGTTGTGGCTGCCGGGCTTCTCGACGTAGACGTGCTTGCCGGCGGCGCAGGCGAGGATCGTGGCGGGGGCGTGCCAGTGGTTCGGCGTGGCGATCGTGACCGCGTCGATCGCCTGGTCCTCGAGCAGGCGCCGGACGTCGGTCTCGGCCCGCGGCGCCTTGCCCTGCTGCCCGGTCACGGCATCGACCGCCCGGGCGAGCGCGCGGCTGTCGACGTCGCAGACGGCCGCGATCGCGACGTTCGGCTGCGCCAGCAGGCCCTTGATGTGGTCCATGCCCCGGCCGTTCACGCCGACGACGGCGGCGACCACCTTCGAGGCGGGAGAGGCGGGAGAGGCGGGGGCGGCGGCGCCGGTGCCGGCGCGGGCGGTGGCCAGTCCGGCGCCGGCGGCCGAGGCTTGCCCGAGGAACACCCGGCGGTTGATAGAACGGTTCACGGATGGCAGTATGGCCTTGGATCGAGACCATGAGAATCCCGAACTGCATCGTGCCGTTGGTTTTCCTCCCGGCCGCGTGCCTTGCCGCGGACCTGCGCGTCGGGCTGATCGGGCTGGACACCTCGCACGTCACCGCGTTCACCGGGTTGTTGAACGATCCGGCGGCCAAGGACCACGTCGCCGGTGCGCGGGTGGTCGCCGCGTTCAAGGGCGGCAGCCCGGACATCGCGTCCAGCCGCGACCGGGTCGAGGGCTACACCCGGGAACTCCGGGAGAAGCACGGGGTCAGGATCGTCGACTCGATCGAGGAGCTGTGCACGCTGGTCGACGCGGTGATGCTGGAAAGCGTCGACGGCCGGCCGCACCTCGCGCAGGCGCGCCCGGTGATCAAGGCCGGCAAGCCGCTCTACATCGACAAGCCGATGGCCGCCTCGCTCGGCGACGTGCTGGAGGTCTTCCGGCTGGCGCGCGCGGCGAAGGTGCCGCTCTTCAGCGCCTCGGCGCTGCGCTTCGGCAAGGCGACGCAGGCGGTGCGCGGCGGCTCGTTGGGCAAGGTGCAGGGCGCCGAGACGTTCAGCCCGGTCCACGTCGAGCCGACCCACCCGGAGCTGTTCTGGTACGGCGTGCACGGCGTCGAGGCGCTGTTCACGGTGATGGGGCCGGGCTGCGAGACGGTCCGCCGCGCGACGACCGCCGACGGCCGGGTCGAGGTCACCGGCACGTGGCGCGACGGCCGCACCGGGGTGTTCCGCCAGGCGCCGGACAACAACGCCTACGGCGGCACCGCCCGCGGCGAGGCCGGCACCGCGCCCGTCGGCGGCTACGACGGCTACGCGCCGCTGGTTGCCGAGATCATCCGGTTCTTCCGCACCGGCGTCGCGCCGGTGCCCGAGCGCGAGACGATCGAGATCTTCGCCTTCATGGAGGCGTCCGACGAAAGCCGGCGCCGCGACGGCCAGCCCGTCCGCCTCGCCGAGGTGCTCAAGAAACACGGTGCCGAGTGATCGGGACCCGCCCTTCACAGTCCACAGAGGCAGGTGCGGACGCCCCAGTCACTGGAAGGCGCGCGGGGCCGGCTACCTGGTGGGATCCCCCTGGGATGCTTCGACCCTCAGGGCGAGCAGCTGGCAGGGGGCAAGGTCGAGGGTCAGGTGGTCGCCGGTGCGGGGGAGCACGGTGTTGGAGGCGAGGGCGGTGACGACGCCGGCGGCCGGCAGGGTGACGGTTACCCGGCGGCGCGCGGTCCAGCCGGTGTTGACCACCGCGAGGTAGGTGCCGTGGCGGCCGGCGTCGATGGCGCGGACGACCACGGCGGGGTCGCTGGCGGCGGCCTTGAGGGGCACGCTGGGCAGTGCGGGCAGGGCGAGGAAGTTGGCGTTGAAGTCGCGCACCGGCTGCGGGAACCCGCGCCCGAAGTTGCCGCCGGCGAGGTAGCCGATCAGCGTCGGGTCGCCGTTGGCCACGGCGACGGCCTCGGCGAGCATGCAGAACGGGCCGGCCCGTTCGATGTCGGCCACGAAGTAGCCGAGCTTCTCGTGGTCGGCGGCGTCGAACATCATGTTTTCGTTGAGCGGGTGGTGGCGGACGAGCGCCAGCCCCGAGGGCGCGCGGAACAGGTCGAGCGTCTTCGGCGAGCTGACGGTGAACAGCCGGTTGAACGCGTGCGAGAGCATCACGCCCTCGACGTTCTTGTAGGTCAGCGGGTCGTCGGCGGGGTTGGCGTGCTGGACCTCCCAGCCGCCCCAGTTGGCGCCGGGGGCGAGCAGCGCCTGCAGATAGAGGTCGCGCGTGGCGACCTGTTCCGGGGACCAGAGCTGCCACTGGCGGCCCTGCGGGGGCGCGTGTTCCGGCTGGGCGAGGATCGGGTTCCACGCCGCGGGCGCGTCGGTGAAGAACCGCGGCTCGAAGTCGCCGAAGCCGCGCCCCGGCTCGGCCGCGCACCCGGTGAACAGCACGAACGCATCGGCGACCCCCTGTTTCCGCAGGTGGTCGCGCATGGCGACCAGGAAGTCGCGGCGCCGGGTGTTCCACCATTCGAGGTAGCGGGCGTAGAGCGCCTTGTCCGTCTTGAGCTGCTCGCGGGTGACGGCGGCGCCGTTGTTGGCCGCGGCGGCGAAGCGCGCGAGCGTGGCGGGGCCGAACCCGACCGGCAGCTGCGAGCGCGGCCGGATCCAGACGCCCGCGAACCGTGCGCGGTCCTTGAGGGCGATCACGGTCAGGTCGAGCATTTTCCTGAAGTCGGCCCAGGTGTCGGGGTCGGTGAGGTCGGCGTTGGCCGACTCGATCCACTCGATGTGGGTGTAGGCGTCGTCGCGGGTCAGCGGCTTGGCGCGGCGCTGGGGGCCGAGGCCGCGGGCGCCCTTGCTGCCGCTGTATTCGTAGTAGGGCAGCACGTCGAGGCCGTGGCGGCCCATCGTGTCCACGATCTGCGGCCACAGGTCCCTGGTGTCGGCGTCGAAGTAGACCCACTCGTTGCCGCCGCCGGGCGTGGGGTCCCAGTGCTGGCAGGCGCCGAACTCCAACAGGTCCTTGGAGAACGTGTTCATGCCGAGGAAGCGCATCAGCCCGGCCTTGTGGCGGTACCAGTCGAGCCGGTTGGCGACGCCGCGGTCCGCCGCGGTGCGGCCCTCGATCACGCCGTCGGCCATTTCCTCGCGCCAGAACAGGCGGCGGCGCGGCAGATCCGCGGGCGGGTGGTTGACCGCCAGCGCGAGCGCGGCGGGGTCGGGCGCCTCGCACAGGAGGATGCGGGCGACGGCGGCGCCCCGCGATGCCGGGATGTTGCTGCTGGAGAACTGGGCGATGGTCACATCGAAGCCGTCCGCCGGGGTCAGCGGGCGGGGTCGGGAGGTGCCGCGCACCAGTCCCAGTTCCGGGAAGCGGTCGTGCAGCCGGAACAGCAGCGTCCACGTCTCCCACTTGTTGGAGAGCGGCAGGTCCAGCGACTCGACGAAGTTGTCGACGTACTTCGGGTGGAGGGCGTCGCCGAGCGTCGTCCCGGTGTGGAAGCCGCGCGCGGTCTCGTTGCCGGTGTTGATCACCACCATGCTGCGCGGGGCATCCTCCGGGTATTCCACCGCCAGCACGTAGGCGGCGCCCGGCCGCAGCTGCCTGCCCCGGCCGAGGCGGAAGCTCACGCAGGCGCACTCGCCGCGGGTGGGGGCGAGCACGCGGCACGGCCGGCCGAGGAGCGTCGCGACCTGCGCCGCCGCGGCCGGGCTGCAGCGCATGTCATGCCCCGGGTCGGCGGCCCCGCACGCCACCTCGTCGACCACCGCGAGGCGTCCGAACGGGGGCAGGTCGACGTGCGGGCGGTCATGCCCCGGCGGGGTGGCGGCCGCCAGTCCGGCGGCCAGGCAAACGGGCAGCAGCAACATGGGGAATGAAGGCGGATCTCCTGCAGGCGGTCGTGGCGGGCAACGTGGCGAAGGCCAGGAAGGCCTGCAAGGAGCTGGCCGCGGCAAGGATCGCCCTGGCCGAGGCGGAGGCTGCGCAGATCCCGCAGCGCGGCGGTGGTCGGGCGCGCGCTTGCCCCTCGCGGCGAGCTGCGCGGCGGCAACCCCCCGCACTCCAACGGCTGCCGGCATCCGGCACGCCGGCAGACGGCGTTCCACGCTGCGGGACCGCTCAATAGCGGTTGACCGGCTCGAAGGCCTCCGGACCGCGCGGGGGCGGGGGCCGCTTGGGCGTGACCGGGACGTAGCGGGTCTCGCGGATGATCGTCTGTTGGGGCGGGGGCTCGTCGGAGCCGCACGAGAGGCACAGGGCGGCGGATGCGAGCAGCAGGGCGGAGAGAACCAGTTTCATATGTTGGTGATGGGTGGGGCGGGGGATGCCGGTGGGTGGTGGCCGGGCCGCCGGGACCGGTGCGGGCCCCGGCGGCGCCGGCCAAGGGATGCGGGCTACTTCTCGTAGACCACGTTGACGGTCGAGTAGCAGTCGTCCTCCGGGGGGACGAGGCAATTGACCGCGAACTTGCCGTTGACGTAGACGTTGACGCGCCGGCCTTGGGCGGACTTCGGCAGTTCGAGCCGGTAGTTGCCGTAGGCGTCGGTGCGCGTGCTCACGCCGTAGCCGCTGGCCGAGATCCGGACGTTGGCCCGCGGGTTGCCGTTGGAATCGCTGGCGTTGCCCTCGATGCCGCTGGCGAACAGCGGCGCTGCAAGCCCCAGGCACAGGCCGAGGATGGCGAGCTTGTTCATGACATGTCGGTTGGGTTGCGGGCGGCAGCCGCCGCCCAGGTTGGATCAGTAGCGGTTGACCGGTTCGAATGCCTCGGGCCCGGCCGGGGTGCTGGGCCGGGGCTTGGCGGGAACGTAGGTGCGGGTTTCCTTGATCCGCACGGTGTGCGTCTCGGTGGTGCAGCCGCAGCCGGCGACGAACGCGACGGCGGTGGCGGCAAGCAGGATCTGGGCGATGCGTTTCATCGGAGTGGGAGCAACTGGGCTTGGGTTGCGGTTGGGGCCGGAGGCTCAGGCGCCTTCCGGTTCGGTGGCGGCCGGGTCGCCGGTCGGGACGGCGCCCTTGTCGCCGGGTTGCGGGGCGATCCGTTGCTGGCCGGCGCCGCCGCGGGTGCCGACGAGCACCGCCCACGAGGCCAGGCCGTTGGCCCGGGCCATGTGGACGTAGACTTCGGCGGTGCCGGTGTAGGCGGCGCGGAAGCGGGTGCCGGCGCGCGGGTCGTTGCGCCGGTCGACGAGGATCTGGGCGCCGTTCTCGTCGAAGACATAGAGGTCGACGTCGCGCACGAACTGGTCGATGCCGACGAGGAACACGTAGTCGGTGCCCTTCTCGATCGGGAGCAGGAACCGGATGCGCTCGGTGGATTGGGCGACGCCGCTGGTGGCGGGGTACATGGTGTAGCCGCGCTGGACCTGGCGGATCGCCATGCGGTAGGCGTCATCCTCGGCGGCGGCCGGCGATTGGGCCCAGCCGAGGCCGGCGGACGCCAGCAGGAGGGCGATTGGGAGCAGGAATCGGGACTTGCGAGTCATGGTTTTTGGTCGGTTGGTTTGAAGCCTGCCGGGCCTTTGCGGGCCACCGCCGGGACGGCCGCCTTGGCGGCGGCCGGGCCGGTGACGGGCGGGGGGGGCCGGACGGGCGATGTTAGGCTGGCCGATGGGAGGTGGCGCGTCAAGCAATTTACCGGACCCGGGCCACCTTGGTTTGCGGGGCCGGCTGGAGAGGCGGGGGGAGGAAAGGGGTGGGGGGGGGAGGGAGGCGCCTAGTTGGCGCCCTGGACGCAGCGTTTGACCGTGTCGGTGGCGGTGGTGAACATCTTCTCCACCTTGTCCTTGGGGACGGTGGCGTGGAGCGGGACGTCGATCAGGCCGGCGATCTCGTCCATGGCGGCGAGCAGGGCCTTGACGGTCTGGTGGGCGGCGATCTCGGGTTTGACCGAGCGGAGGTTTTCGGCGAGGTCCTTGGCGAGCAGCGGCTCGCGCAGGAAGGCGGCTACCTCCTCGTTGTAATGCTCGTGGATGATGGTGGAGGTGTAGCGCGCGCCCTGGAGCCAGCCGGCGGCGTAGAGGATCTTCTTGGCGTCGGCGCCGCCGGCCTGGGCGCGCTCGATGTCCTGCTGGAGGTAGCCGAGTTCGAGCACCACCCGGTTCCATTCGCCGCGGTTGGCGTAGACGCGGACCTTGCGCGCGCCGGTCATCTCGTCGTCCTTGACGCCCATCTTGCGGGCGAGCTTCTCGATGTCGTCGGCGCACTGGTTGAGCTTCTCGGCGTTGCGGGCCTTGATCGCCATCACGCCGTCGCAGATCCGGAACCCGAGCAGGGAGGGGATGCCCACCTTGGTGTCGGAGAACTTGTCGGGGTCGACGTCGACCTGGACCTTGTTGAGGTACTGGGTCCAGAAGCTGTCGTTGCCCTGCGAGAGCGGGCCGAGCTCGCGGTCGATCGCGTGGAACTTGTTGATCGGGTTGGGGCGGGCGCGGTAGGTGGTGGCGCCCTCACGGGAGAATCCCTTGCCGCCGTCCTGGGCGGTGGCGGCGGCGGGAAGCCCCCCGAGGAGGGCGGCGGCGGCGAGCACGACGGGGTAGCGGGTTGCGAGCATGGCGCGAGCATGCCCCACACCGGCCGCCCTTGCAAGGTGCCACTTAGGCCCCGCCACTTCGGCCCCGATCCGCGGCCGACACCCCGGCCGACCCGCCGCCGGGCCGCCGGCCCGGGGTTCCGGGGCGGATCCGGGGGCGGGGTGCCGGGGTGGCCAGCGGGGTTGCGGGTTCGCGCGTTCCGGTTTGACGCGGCGGTTGCGGTGCGGTTTACTGGTGGGGATGATCAGCCGGTGGCAATGGAAGACGGCGCTGGCGGCGGCGGTGGCCGGCGCGCTCGCGGGGTGCATGCCGGAGGACCCGTCGGCGGGCGAGGAGACCGAGCGCCTGAAGGCGGAGCTGGCGGCGGCCGAGCGCGCGACCCAGCAGGCCCAACAGGTGGCGGCCGGCAAGGACGCCGAGCTGGAGGCGCTGCGCACCAAGCTCGAGGAACTGGGCAAGCAGTTGGAGGCCGCCGCCAAGCAGCGGGTGCCGACCGCCGAGGAGATCGAGCAGAAGCTCTCGCTGGAGACCGTGCGGCTGCGTGGCGAGGCCGAGAAGAAGCTGCCCGGCTACAAGATCCAGGAGGTGACCCTCGGCCAGGTGAACATCCCGTCGCCCGAGCATCCGTTCAGCTGCGAGGTCGCGATGACCCTGCAGGCGCCCGACGGCAAGGTCGGCCAGCTGTTCTGGCGCGGGCTCGGCGACCTGCAGGGCAACTGGGCCTATGAGCCGATCGACGCCCCCAGCAGCGGGCTGCGCCGGCCCCCGCAGGCCGAGCCGCCGCCGGTCGCCGACACCCGCCCGCCGCCGGACCGGCCAGCCGCCCAGCCGCCGCCCGAGGAGCGCCCGGTGCACGACCCGCTGGTCAGCAGGAAGAACGAGGGCGGGGCGATGCCTGCGGACAAGACGATCATCATCGACCTCCGGAAACTCAAGCCGTTGAACATCCCGCCGCAGTCCGGCCCGTAGCGACCCCCGAGCGATGGAGGGCAAGATCGCGGTCCTGTTGGGCGATCAGCGGTGGGAACGGGCCCTGCCGCGGCAGACGGCCTATCTGGCCGGCCTGACCGGCGGCACCCTCGCGCTGGTCGACAGCCCGCCGGCCGGCGCCCCGGTGGTCGCCTTCGAGTGGCTCGCGCGCTCGCGCAGCTGGGGCTACCGGCTCGACGACGGCAGCGGCGAGGCCGCCCGCCTGCGCCACCTGCACGACCAGGACAGCTTCCTCGCCTGGGGCACCCGCATCGACTTCGAGCGCAGCTGGTCGGCGCCGCTGTTGGAAGGGCGCGAGTTCACCACGGTGCGGCTCGAGCCGGGGCGGGTGTACGAGATCGGCCGCGGCGGCGAGCCGGCCGAGGGGGCCGCCGGGGTGGTGCGGATCGGGCTCGACCCGGACGACGCCACGGTGTCCAAGCAGCACGCGCGGATCGAGGGGGGCACCGGCGCGTGGGTGCTCAAGGACCTGAGCAAGACGGGCACCGAGCTGAACGGCAGCGCGTTCGTCGAGGAGCGGTTGATCTTCGGCGACCGCTTCCGGATCCGCGACTTCGTGTTCGAGTTCCGGGGCAGCGAGCTGCGGCGGGTCGACCGTTCGGCGGAGGGCACGATCGACGCGCGCGACCTGATGGTGCGCGTTCCGGACCGGGTGACCGGCAACCCCCTCAAGATCCTCGAGGGGGTCTCGGTGACGATCCGCGCCGGCGAGTTCATCGGCATCCTCGGCGGCTCCGGACAGGGGAAGAGCACCCTGCTCAACGCGCTGTGCGGGATCCGCCCGGCCGACCAGGGCCGGGTCGACATCGGCGGCGTGCCGAACACCGAGCTCGCCCGCTCGCGGCCCGGCGCGATCGGGTTCGTGCCGCAGGACGACATCGTCCACCACGAGCTGATCGTGCGCGACGCGTTCCGGCTCAGCGCCCGGCTGCGGCTCAAGCTGCCGCGCGCCCAGCGCGAGGCGCTGGTCGAGCGCACGATCGAGGTGCTCGGGCTCGGCGAGCACGCCGACAAGCGGGTGATGCACCTCTCGGGCGGGCAGCGCAAGCGGGTGAGCATCGGCATCGAGTTGCTGACCAAGCCCGCGGTGCTGTTCCTCGACGAGCCGTCGTCGGGCCTCGACCCGGCGACCGAGGAGTCGCTGATGGAGCTGCTCCAGTCGCTGACGCTGACCAACCTGACGGTGGTGTGCACCACCCACGTGCTGCAGAAGGCCTACCTGTTCGACCGGCTGCTGTTCGTGCACGGCGGGCGGCTGATCTTCGACGGCGACGCGCAGCAGGCGCGCGAGCACTTCCTGGCCGGCGGCCACTCGCGCAGCGGCGGCCAGACCGGCACCTCGGGCGGCGCGCTGCAGTCGCCGCTGGAGAAGATCTACTCCGAGGTGCTGCGCGGCGGCACCCCGGCCGAGGAGTGGGAACGGCGGTTCCGGCAGGGGCGGGCCGGGGTGACCGAGGTGCCGCGCGAGCCGCGGCGGCCGGCGGCCCCGCCGCCGAAGATGTCGCGGGTGTCGGCCGCCGGGCGGTTCATCACCCTGCTGCGGCGGCAGTGGAAGATCCTGCTCGCCGACTGGCTCAACGTCGCGTTCCTGTTCTCCCAGGTGGCCCTGATCGGGCTGCTGATCGCCTGGGTGTCCGACGACTTCGGGTTCCGGCTGTTCCTCGGCCTGATCGCGACGATGTGGTTCGGCTGCAGCAACGGCGCCCAACAGATCGTCGGCGAGCTGCCGATCCTCCAGCGCGAGCAGGTGTGCGGCCTGGGGCGCAACGTCTACCTGGCGAGCAAGTTCGCCTTCCAGGGCGTGCTTTCGTGCGTGCAGGGGCTGCTGCTGTTCGTGCTGATCCTCCTCGCCGGGCACTTCTTCCACCCGGCCGACTTCGAGCGCGAGATCTTCATCGACCTGCTCAAGGAGCGCGAGACGCCCATCCAGGCGGTCGACGACGCCGGCGCCGGCGACGACTTCGACCCGGTCGGCGACGACGACCAGGGCGGCGACGGGGTCGGCGACATGCTCGCCGCGCCAGCCCCCGCCGCGGCGCCCGCCGCCCCGGCGGCCAAGCCGCGCCCGTCGCTGGCCGCGCGCCACCCGGGGCCGGTGGCCGTGCTCGCCCACGTGTTCCTGATGGAGGACAACCTGTTGGACTCCGGCCCGCGCGACCTCACCGACGACAGGGGCAACACCCTGCGCAACGCCGCCGGGCAGGTGCTGCGCCGCCAGGGGATCGGCCTGTGGCGGGTCGTCGGCGTCAACGTCGGGCTCAAGGTGGCCGCGTTCCTCGGCGCCGCGCTGGTCGGCGTCGGGATGGGCCTGGCGGTGTCCGCCTGGGTGCGCACCCCCACCCAGGCGGTGATGTGGGTGCCGCTGCTGCTGATCCCCCAGATCCTGTTCGGCGGCTACGTGATCACGATCCCCAACATGCCGGCGTCCGTCCGCCAGGTCGCCGGCATCTTCCCCAGCCACGCCTGCCAGCGGATCATCGACGTCTCCAACCTCTACGGGCGCGCCGCGCCCTCGATGACCAACCAGACCAAGGAGCCGGTCTTTCTAACAGGCGGGACCGACAGCAGCGAGACGATCGAGTGGGCGGACCCGGCGACCGGGGAGCGGCTGAGCCAGGACTTCGACCGCGAGTCGGAGGTGAACACGTCGTGGCAGAACCTGGTGGTGAGTCCGGCGCGGATGGGGCGGCACAAGGTGGTGGAGGAGCTGCTGGGGCGGGACCGCTACGGGCAGGGTTTTTTCCGCAAGACGGACACCGTGGAGCGGCGCAACGACGTGCGCTACCGCAAGGGGATGCTGTTCACGTTCACGTTCCCGGCGGTGGTTGCCGGCTGGGTGCTTGGGGGCTGGGTGGCGGTGTGCTACGTGCTCGGGCTGGGCGGGGTATTCCGCAAGACGTGACCGGAGGGCGGCGATGATGAAGCGGCGGACATCTTTGTGGTGGCACCTCGCGGCGGCGGCGGCGGCGGTGCTGCTCTATCTGGCCACGCGGGTGCCGCTGGCCCGCGCGCCCGGGATCCTCGACGTGGTGGCGCTGCCGGAGATCGCGCAGTGGTCGACCCGCGCCGCGCGCTGGGTGCTGTTGGGCGCGCTGGTGCTCGCCGCCTGCGGGCGCGGCGCGGCGGCGCTGGCGTGCGGCGGGGTGGCGCTCGGGCTGATCGGCTCGGTGCTCGCCGAGTGGGGGCGCGACGCCGCCGACCTGCTGGAGATGCAGCGCGAGGCCGACCCGGCGTTCGCCGGCAAGTCGCTCGCCGACCTCGTCCAGGCCGCGCCCGGCGCCTGGGTGCTCGGCGCCGGCGCGCTGCTGTGGCTCGGCTGCGTGGCACTGCGGGCCGCCCGCCCGCGCGGCGGTGCGGGTTGGCCCGACTGCGGCACTTGTTCGCCAGAACGGCCCTGATTAGACCTGTTTTCGGCGCTGGAAGCCTGGACTTCGCCGGGGTCCGGGCTTGCCACTCCTGGGGGCCGGCCTGAGGGTAAAAACGCTCGGAACTCCTTGATCCGCAAGGAACCGCTGTTCAGAAATGACGGAGTTTGGTCAGGGGGCGACGGCGACGCGGAAGAACCTGCGGGGCGGGGTGGGGGGATCGGGCAGGGGGATCTCGCAGCCGGTGGAGGGGCCCGGGGCGGCGGGGATGGTGAGCGGTTGGCCGCCGGGGCCGGGCAGCGGCGACCAGTCGGCGAGCGCGTCGCTGGACTCGATCCGGTAGGACTTGCCGGGGACGCTCCACCACGTGAGCTGCAGGCCGGTGGCGGAGCGGGTGGTGCCGGTGATGGCGAGCAGGGAGGCGGGGTTGCGCGGGTCGGTGCCGGCGAGGAACTCGGCGAGGGAGGGCTGGCCGTCGCCGTCGGCGTCGGCGGGCGCGTCGGCCGGGTCGAGCGGGTCGAGCCCGTGGTCCTTCTCCCACGGGTCGGGCATGCCGTCGGAGTCGCTGTCCAGCGGGTGGGCGGTGTCGACGAGGCGCAGGTACTGGGCCTGGCCGAGCTGGGTGACCGGCTGGTGGAGCCACACGTGGATGCCGTTGGCGATGAGGTCGGCGCCGGTGCGGTCGCTGGTCCAGACGGGCGCGGTCGGGTCGGCGGCGAGCAGGTCGACGACGTTGTAGGCGTGGGTGGGCTCGATGCCGAACCAGTTGACGCCGGGGGCGGACTCGGCGGAGAGGTCGAAGGTGGCGGCGCGGCTGCTGTTGGAGAGGTAGTCGGTGTTGGCGAAGCACAGGACGACGTGCTGGCCGGATGCCGGGGTGCCGGCCTGTTGGAACTTGGCCACCGCGAAGACGGAGGGGTCGCGGCCGAGGCCGCCGGTGCGGCCGAGGATGTACTCGGAGCGGCTGCGCAGGGCGGGGCTGAGCAGGCGGGCGCGGTTGATGCGGCCGTAGAGGTCCTGGAGCGTCCAGTCGCGGTGGGTCCAGACGCGGGTCATGTCGTTCCAGCGCTTGAAGTTGGGGATCGACTTGCCGAAGTTCAGCTCGTAGCGGGTCCAGTTGTGGTCGGCGTCGGGGATGCCGCTGAAGCCGTAGGCGGCGAAGTCGTTTTGGGCGCCGGCCTCCTGGCCGCAGAGCAGCATCGGGATGCCGTCGAGCGCGGCGAGCTGCGCGTGGGCCTGGAGCAGCTCGCAGGGGTCGTTGGACGGGAACACCTCGTCGTGGCTGGTCAGGTTGTTGAGCAGCACCACGCCCTCGTAGGCCTGGCGGCGGTCGTCACAGGCCTGATAGGTCGTGGCGGTCGAGCGGTCGGGGGTGCCGCCGGAGCCGGGGCCGGTCGCGGGGTAGGCGAAGTGGGTGTCGCGCCAGTGGAAGACGATGTTCTCGTTGAGGACGTCGAAGTGGCGGGCCGAGCGGTAGCCGACGCCGTGGCGTTTGCTGCCGGCGACCTCGCGGTAGCCGTCGAGCGACTCGGCCATGAACAGGAAGTCCCATTTCACGCTGCGCGTGCGGTTGATGCAGTATTCCCAGAACCGGGAGGGCAGGCCCTGCGCGAAGTCGCAGCGCAGGCCGTCGATCCCCTTGTATGACTGGCCCGCCGGCGTGCCCGCCGGGTGGCCGGTCTTGGCCAGCCAGTAGCGCGGGTAGTGGGCGAAGAACTCCCACAGTTCGCGGGTGTCGGCGGGCAGCGGCCCGAGCGCGTCGCGTTCCAACAGGAACTCCTCGCGGTGGGAGGGGGAGGGGTATTTGACGAGCGCGTCGTAGGGGCCGAAGTAGAAGTCGCGCACGTCGTTCCACTTGCCGAAGTCCGAGCGGTCCGGGGCGACGGCGATTTCGGCGGCGGTGGAGGCGGGGACCAGGAAGTTGCCCTCCTTGGAGAACCACTGGGGGCGGAGGCTGCGGATCTGGGTGCCCGGGGAGGAGGCCCAGGCGAACAGCTCGGCGGCGCCCTGGCCGAGCACGGCGTCGGGCGCGGAGTGGTTGAAGGTGCCGTCGATCATCACCCCGATGCCGGCCTGGTCGAACCGGGCGACGGCGGCCTGGAACTCGGCCAGCGCGCCGGCGGCGGTGTTGTCGGTGCCGAGCCACGGGGCGACCTGCCAGTAGTCGAGGACGGCGTAGGGTGAGCCGGGGTCGTAGGGCAGGGAGGTGGCGGGGTCGGTGGCGCGGGCCTCGCTGCCGATCGGGTGGATCGGCTGGAGCCAGAGCATGTTGACGCCGAGGTTGGCGAAGTGGCCGAGGTTGATGACGTCGGGGCGGTCGGTGTTGGCGGTCCACAGGTCGCGGAACGTCGAGCGCCCGGCGAAGGTGTCGGAGGTGGCCTCGGCGATCGCCGGGTTGACCTCGTAGAGGGTGACGTCGAGCGCCTTGCGCGGCGAGACGACGATCGCGAGGTCGCGGCGCAGGCCGCCGTCGGTGAAGTAGAACGGGCCGGCGCCGTCGACGAAGTAGCGGACGGTGGCGCGGTAGGCGCCGCAGGTGGTGACCGGCAGGGTGGTTTCCCACGCGCCGCCGTTGGGGGTCATCGGCCAGGCGCGGTGGAAGGTGGGCGAGCCGGTGGTCACGGTGTCGAGGTCCTCCTGGATCACCGCGTGGTCGCGGCGGTTCAGGTTGGTGACCAGCTCGACGCCGGTGACCGACTCGGCCGGGTTGGTGTTGGGGGTGAAGCGGAACGTGACCGACGCCGATTCGCCGGCGGCCTCGTCGAGGAAGAAGCGGCGCAGGCCGTAGTTGGCGTCGGCCATGCTGCCGCCGACGGCGGACTGGAACGCGGGCGCGCCGCGGTCGTGCCAGCCGTCGAGGTCCTCGTCGCGGATCGAGTCGACGCAGACGGCGGCCATCTCGGTGATCTGGAGGTCGTTGTCGGCCGACCACGGGGCGGGGCACTGGCTGGCGATGCCCGCGCCATCGTTGTCGCCGTAGGCGAGGGCGGACAGGTAGACGACGCCGGGGACCGCGCCGAAGACCTCCTCGAGGTCGACTTCGGCCTCGAGCACGTTGCCGCCCGAGCCCATCGCCGCGCGCCCCTGCGAGCCGCCGTGGTTGAGGGTGAAGTAGGGGGCGGCGCCGCTGTCGCCCTCGGCCGCGAGCCACGGCCAGCCGCCGAACCAGAAGTGCGCGCTGCCGGCCTTGGCCCACGGGTGGGGCTCCGGGTCGCCGAAGTTGTTAGACAGCAGCAGGAAGTGGTCGTTGGTGCCGCCCTGGCTCGACCAGGTGGCGAGGTAGAGCCTGGTGCCGCGGACCGCGGCCCAGATCCGCATTCCGTTGTCGGCGACGAGGTAATGGGCGCTGTCCAGCATCCCGTCCATGGCGAACGACGGCGTGGTGACGCCGACGTCGATGCCGGTCCAGGCGGCGCTGGTGTCGGTGGTGGCGCCGCCGGGGGTCTGGAAGAACAGGTCGACCGAGCTGCTGCCGGCGGCCAGCGTGACGGTGCACGACCAGGTGCCGCCGCCGGCGTCGGTCATCGCCAGGTACTGGGGTGGGCCGCCGTCGACGGTGACCACCGCCTCGATTGCGGGCTGGCCGGCGAGCGGGCCGTTGTTGGGGCGGTAGGTGAGGTCGAGGCTGGCGCCGCCGCCGGCTGGCGCCAGCGTCCAGCTGGCGGCGGAGGCGGCGCTGCCGGGCGGCGTCGAGGCGCTGCTGTAGATGTCGTAGTGGAACGCGCTGCCGTGGTCCTGGAACCCGCGCACGACTTCGGTGAGGTTGGTCGCGCCGTCGCCGTCCCAGTCCTCGTCGCCGTCCCACGACCCGGCGTAGTCGGTGTCCTCGTTGAGCGGGTTGGTGCGGGTCCAGTATTCGCCGTCGTTGGGGATGGTGTCCTCGTTGCCGTCGCCGGGGAACTTGCTGGTCGCATAGGCGCCGGCGGTGAAGCCGGGGAGCTCGACGTCGTCGGGCAGGCCGTCGCCGTCCGAGTCGGTGAGGTTCTGGCCATAGAGGTTGAAGACGAGGCGCCGGGTGATGCGCCGGACGGCGCTGCCGGTGTCGAGGACGGCTTCGAGGAAGTGGGTGCCGTTGGTGAAGGCGCCGGACAGGCGCTGCTCGACGCCGCCGGCGAGGTGGCGGCCGTCGAAGCGGTGGGTGGCGGTGGTGCCGGCGAGCTGCACGCCCGCGAGCTGATAGCCGTCGCAGTAGAGCTTCAGCTGGTCGGCGGTGGTGCCGGGGGGGACGGTCAGGACGGTGGTGAAGAAGGGCAGGTTGATGGTGGCGCCCTCGGCGTGGTTGATGGCGAACGCGAGCGCGGGGGTGGAGACGGTGAAGGTGCGGGTGGCGGTGGAGGTGTTGAGGGTGGCCGGGGTGCTGCCGAGGTCGGTCTCGGTGGCGCGGACCTCGAGGGTGCGGGCGCCGCCGGCCATGCCGGTCAGGTTGGCCTTCCAGGTGCCGCGGATCGTCGGGGTGGCGTCGGCCCAGGCGCCGCCGTCGAGGCGGAACTCGACGCGGGCGGCGGTGCGGTCCGGGTTGCGGATGGTGGCGACGGCGTCGCCGTCGACGGTGGCGCCGTCGGCCGGGTGGTCGATCGCCAGGTCGGGGCCGCTGCGGTCGACGTAGACCGTCCTCGAGAACGTCTGATAGAGCGCGGGCAGGCCGGCGGCGCGTGCGTTGAACAGGCGCGCCTTGACGGTGTGCAGGCCCTCGGGGACGCCGGTCAGGTCGGCGGCCAGCTTCCAGGCGCCGGAGGCGGGGTCGTGGGCCGCCTGTTCGAAGCCGCCGCTGACCACGTCCTCTCCGGTGAAGTCGGCGGCCGCCGGGTTGAGGTTGCGGCCCTGCCCCCACTTCACGAGGGCGTTGTTGACCGAGCCGCCGGCGGGGTCGGTGTAATGCACCTCGATATCGACCGAGTCGCCGGTCAGGCGCGGGATCGCGCGCGGCTTGGCGGGGGCGTCGCGGCCGCCGGGGACGACCCAGTTGAGGGTGCCGGCCGGCGTGCCGCCGGAGGTGAAGCGGAGCGCGTCGCCGGACGCCGGGCCCTCGGCGATGTGCGGGGCATAACAGACGAAGCCCTGGCCGCCGCGGGCGGGCACGGTGATGGTGACCTGGCCGGCGCCGTCGACGGTGGCGGTGCCGCCCTGGTTGCCGGTGTAGTCCTTGAGCACGGTGCCGGCGGGGAATGCGCTCTGCAGGGTCTTGGTCTGGTCGTAGCCGCCGTCGTTGAGCGCCACCAGCAGGGTGCCCTCGCCGGGGTCGGGCCGGGCGTTGCCGTTGGCGTCGGTGTAGCGCTCGTGGGCGTAGAAGTCGGCGTCGGCCCCGCGGTTCCACTCGCGGCCGCGGGCGAACTGGTTGTGGATGAACACCAGGTTGGGCACCACGTTGTTGGAGTCGCCGAGCGCGTTGCCGGTGCCGGGCAGCACCCAGGTGCGGCCCGCGTTGCGGTCCGCCCACGAGATGTTGTTGCCGGAGAAGTAGACCACCGGGATGCCGACCTTGGTGAGCAGCCAGGCATGGGCGAGGTCGAGCCTGGCCGGGCCGCCCTGGTCGTGGCTCTGGACGAACATCACGCCCTCGGCGGGGTCGAGCCCGACGCCGATCGACGCGAGCACGCCGAGGTTGCCGCCGCCGAACGCGGGATCGACCAGCTGGATCTTGGCCGGGAAGTCGAGGTAGCGCATCCTGACGTTGCCGCCGCGCCAGTAGTCGAAGTAGCCGGCCGAGCCGGCGAAGATCTCGTTGAACATCAGCATGTCCCGGCGGCGCACCTCGTTCTGATAGAGGTGGGGGACGGCGGCGTCGTAGGCGTTGCCGCGGCGCTGGTCGAAGTTCCATTGGGCCTCGTGGAGGAAGCGGCCGGTCTCGCCGGGGCCGCCGTAGAACTCGCGCACGACGTGCTTGCCGGCGTCGAGCCGGAACCCGTCGCAGTCGATCGCATCGCCGAGCCAGTGGGCCCAGCGGTTGAGCATCTGGCGGACGTTCTCGGCGGGCAGCGGGTCGGGCGGGTGGTGGAACGGGTAGTTGGCGTATTGGCCCGGGTGGCGGACGAACGGGGCGGGCTCGGCCGCGTAGTTGGGGGCGCCCGAGCTGAACCGCCCGTCGGGCTCGGTGACGATGTCGATGAGGGACACGAGCTCCTCCTTGAAGGTGCCGCCGTAGCCGCCGGCGATGTCGTCGTAGGAGCTCATCCGGGGGGCGCGCCGCCAGCCGCCGGGCTGGCCGGGGTCGGCCCAGACGTGGAAGTCGTTGGGCCGCATCCCGGGGTAGCCGTGGAAGTTGGGGCCGTTGCCGTTGTGATTGAACACGATGTCCGGATAGACCTTGACATCGGAGAAGTGCAGGTGGTCGACGAGGTGGCGGAGCTGGCCGCGGTCGCCGTAGCGGGTGGCGACCGCGCCGCGCTGCGGGATCTCGCCGAGGTCGAAGCGGTCGTAGAGCGAGTAGCCGACGTTCGCCCACTTGATGGTGCCGGCGACCGGGGACTTGCACGGCGAGGGGATCCACACCGCGTCGTAGCCGAGCTCGGCGATCTCCGGGGTGCGGCGGTGCATTTCATCCCACTCGCACTCGAAGAACTGCAGGATCACCTCGGCCGGGGCGAGGGCGGCGAGCAGGGCCAGGATGAAGAGCGGGCGCATGGGAACCATGATAGACGGCCCCGCGCGGGTGGGCCAGCATCAACCACGCCGGCCCGCGCCCACCGGCCCCCCTCCCGGCATCCCGGGCGGCACGGCCGCGCGCGAACGATCACCCGCCGCGCCCGCGAGCGATCCGGAATTGTCAATCATCAATGCCTTTTAACCTCATGGGGCACCCGGCGGCGGCCGGCCCGGATTCGCGCATTGACGGCCGCGGCCGGGTAGCGTGGAATCACCGCTTCATAGGACCACGGCGATGAACCTGACGATCGAATTCACCGACGGCAGCAGGGAGAGCTTCCGGTTCCAGAAGCGCGAGGATGCCCAGCTCAAGGCGATCTCCCGGGTCGAGAAGATCGCGGACACCCAGGTGCTGGTGCTGGCCCTCGAGGGCGAGATGCGGCTCTATCCGCTGTGCAACATCAAGTGCCTGCGCGTGTCGTCGGTCCCCGCCGGCGCCCCGGCCCCCGATTTCGCCATCATCGGCGCCACGCCGGTCGGGTGACCCGCCCGGCACGGTCCCCGCAACCCCGGTCTCCAGCCACCACCACCACCACCACCACCACCACCACAACCCACCCCACGATCCATGAACCAGAACCGCCTGCTTCACCTGCTCGTCGCGACCGGCGCGCTCGCATTGGCCGTGCCGGCCCACGGCGCGGGCTACGCGATCCTCGAGCAAAGCGTCTCGGGCCTCGGCAACGCCTTCGCCGGCGGCGCCGCGGCGGCCGAGGACCCCAGCACGATCTTCTTCAACCCGGCCGGCATGAGTAGGCTGGATTCCGTCCAACTGCAGGCGCAGGCCCACTGGCTGACGCTCGGGGCCTATTTCAGCAACGACGGCTCGCACCTCGGCACCAAGGACAACGACCTCGGCCCGATCACCGGCCGCAACAACGACGGCGGGTTCTCGGTGGTCGTGCCCAGCCTCTACTTCGTGTATCCGCTCCCGGCCGGCTTCACCGCCGGCCTCGCCGTCAACTCCCCCTTCGGCCTGGCCACCAAGTACGATTCCGACTGGGTCGGCCGCTACATGGCGGTCAAGAGCGAGATCAAGACGATCGACGTCAGCCCGTGCATCTCCTATCAGGTCAACGACCAGTTCAGCATCGGCGCGGGGCTCGACGTCTACACCATCGAGGCCAACCTGACCAATGCCATCGACTTCAACCAGGACGGCACCCCGCTGCTCGACGGCTTCTCCAACCTGGAGGCGGACGACGACGCCCTGGGCGCCCACCTCGGCCTGCTCTGGCAGGCCCGGCCGGACACGCGCCTCGGGGTGAACTACCGCTCGCAGGTGGTCTCCCACGTCAAGGGCGACGCCGACTTCGCGGTTCCGCCGGCGCTCGCGGGCTCCGCGGGGCTGGTGTTCTTCGACCAGAACGTCAGCTCGACGCTGCGGCTGCCCGCGTCCGCATCGCTGAGCGTGCTGCACAACCTCAACGACAAGATCGACCTGATGGCGGACATCACGTGGACCGACTGGAGCAGCTTCGGCACGCTGGACATCGACTTCGCCAACCCCGCGACCGAGGCGGTCGCCGGCAGGGAGATCCCCGAGGAGTGGCGCGACACGTGGCGCTACTCGGCGGGCGTCTCGTACAAGTGGAGCGACACGCTCAAGCTGCGCGGGGGCGTCTGCTATGACACGGCCGCGGTCAAGAGCTCGCGCTACCGTTCGCCGCGCATCCCTGACGCCGCGCGGCTGTGGCTCACCTGCGGGCTGAGCTGGAGGATGGCGGAGCATTCGGTGCTCGACTTCGGCTACGTGCACATCTTCGTCGAGGACGGGGGGATCAACAACGACAGCCACACCAGGAACCAGGTGCTGATCGGCGAGATCGAGGCCCAGATGGACATCGTCAGCCTCGCCTACACCCACATCTTCTGACCCGCCGGCCACGACGCCTGGCGAGCGGCCGCCGCGGCAGCACCGTCAATCCGCGCCGCCCTCCGATACCGTTGGAGTGTCCCCCAACCCGGAGACGGGTGTTTTGCCCGTGCTACGCGTGGTAGCTCTGCAGCGAGCGCACGCCGGCGCGGCCGCTGTGGGTTTCGGCGATCCCGCGGGCGGAGGCGAGGGCGGCGGCCAAGGTGGTGACGTAGGGCACCTTGTGGCGGATCGCGGCCTTGCGGATGTATGAGTCGTCCTGCTGGCTGCGCTTGCCGATCGGGGTGTTGACCACCAGGTGGATCTCCCGGTTCTTGATCCCGTCGGTGATGTTCGGCCGGCCCTGGAGCTCCTTGTTGATCCGCTCGCTCGGGATCCCCTGCTGTTGGAAGAAGCGGTGGGTGCCGTCGGTCGCCTTGATGCGGAAGCCGAGCCCGGCGAACGCCCGGCCGACCTCGGCGGCGGCCTGGGTCTTGTCCGCCAAGCTGATCAGCACGGTGCCCTCGAGCGGCAGCGGCGCGCCGGCGGCCTCCTGGGCCTTGCAGAACGCCAGTCCGGGCGAGGCGGCCATCCCGAGCACCTCGCCGGTGGAGCGCATCTCGGGCCCCAGCAGCGGGTCGACCTCGGGCATCTTGTCGAACGGGAACACCGCCTCCTTGACCCCGAAGTGGGCGACCTCGCGGGCGGCGAGGCCGACCTCGGAGAGTTTCCTGCCGAGCATCAGCTCGGTGGCGATGCGGGCCATCTGGACGTTGCAGACCTTGGACACCAGCGGCACGGTGCGCGAGGCGCGCGGGTTGGCCTCGAGCACGTAGACGGTGCCGTTCTCGATCGCATACTGCATGTTCATCAGCCCCACGACCCCGAGCTCGCAGGCGATCCGCCGGGTGTGGTCGGCGATCGTCTCGAGTTGCTCGCGCGGGATGTTGACCGGCGGGATGACGCACGCCGAGTCGCCCGAGTGCACCCCGGCCAGCTCGATGTGCTCCATCACCGCGGGCACGAACGCGTCGGTGCCGTCGGCCAGCGCGTCGGCCTCGCACTCGACCGCGTCGACGAGGAAGCGGTCGATGAGCAGCGGGCGGTCCGGGGTGACCTCGACCGCCTTGGCGACGTATTCGCGCAGCATGTCCTCGTCGTGGACGACCTCCATGCCGCGGCCGCCGAGGACGAACGAGGGGCGGACCATCAGCGGGTAGCCGATGCGCGCGGCGACGGCGAGTGCCTGGTCGAGGTCGGCGGCCATCCCGGCCTCGGGCATCGGGATCCCGAGCTTGTCCATCATCCGGCGGAACTGGTCGCGGTCCTCGGCGAGGTTGATCGTTTCCACGCTGGTGCCGAGGATGCGCACGCCGGCCTGCTGCAGCTCCTCGGCGATGTTCAGGGGCGTCTGGCCGCCGAACTGGCAGATCACGCCCTCGGGCCGCTCCTTGCGATAGATCGCGAGCACGTCCTCGACCGTCAGCGGCTCGAAGTAGAGCTTGTCGGAGGTGTCGTAGTCGGTGGAGACGGTTTCCGGGTTGCAGTTGACCATGATCGTCTCGATCCCGAGGTCGCGCAGCGCGAACGCGGCGTGGACGCAGCAGTAGTCGAACTCGATCCCCTGCCCGATCCGGTTGGGCCCGCCGCCGAGGATCATGATCTTGCGGCGGTCGCTGACCGGCACCTCGTCCGGCGCGTTGTAGGTCGAGTAGTAGTAGGCGGCGTTTTCGACCCCGCTGACCGGCACCGCGTGCCAGCCGGCGACGATGCCGAGGGCCTCGCGGCGCTCGCGGATCTGCGCCTCCGGCAGCCCCAGCAGTTGCGCCAGGTACCTGTCGGCGAAGCCGTCGCGCTTGGCCCGGCGCAGCAGCTCGTCGGGCAGCCCGCCGCCCTTGCAGGCGAGGATCTGCTCCTCGAGGGCGACCAGTTCCTGCATCTGTTGGATGAACCACTGCTTGATCCGGGTCAGGCGGTGGAGGTCGTCGACGCCGGCGCCCTTGCGCAGCGCCTCATACATGATGAACTGGCGCTCGCTGGTCGGCTCGCGCAGCAGCTCGAGCAGTTCGGGCAGGCTGCGGCGGTTGAAGTCGCGGGCGAAGCCGAGGCCGTGGCGGCCGGTTTCGAGCGAGCGGATCGCCTTCTGGAACGCCTCCTTGTAGTTCTTGCCGATGCTCATCACCTCGCCGACCGCCTTCATCTGGGTGCCGAGCTTGTCCTCGGAGCCCTTGAACTTCTCGAACGCCCAGCGCGCGAACTTGATCACCACGTAGTCGCCCCACGGCTCGTACTTCTCGAGCGTCCCCTTGCGCCAGTAGGGGATCTCGTCGAGCGTCAGCCCGCCGGCGAGCCTGGCCGAGACGAGCGCGATCGGGAAGCCGGTCGCCTTGGACGCCAGGGCCGACGAGCGCGAGGTGCGCGGGTTGATCTCGATGATCACCACGCGGCCGGTCGCCGGGTCGTGCGCGAACTGGATGTTGGTGCCGCCGATCACCCCGATCGCCTCGACGATCGCGTAGGACCACGCCTGCAGCTTGCGCTGCAGCTCCGGGCTGATCGTCAGCATCGGCGCCGAGCAGAACGAGTCGCCGGTGTGCACGCCCATCGGGTCGATGTTCTCGATGAAGCAGACGGTGATCATCTGGTCCTTGGCGTCGCGCACGACCTCGAGTTCCAGCTCCTCCCAGCCGACCACCGCCTCCTCGATCAGCACCTGCCCGATGAGGCTGGCGCTCAGGCCGCGGTTCATGACCACGCGCAGCTCCTCGACGTTGTAGACCAGGCCGCCGCCGGTCCCGCCCATCGTGTAGGCGGGGCGCACGACCACCGGGTAGCCGAGGTCGGCGGCGATCCGCTCGGCCTCTTCGGTGGTGTAGGCCAGCTCGCTGCGCGGCAGGTCGATCCCGAGCCGGGCCATCGTTTCCTTGAACGCCTTGCGGTCCTCGCCGCGCTCGATCGCGTCGATGTTGACGCCGATGACCTGCACGCCGTGGGCGTCGAGCACTCCGGTCTTGGCCAACTCGGACGACAGGTTGAGCCCGGACTGGCCGCCGAGGTTGGGCAGCAGCGCGTCCGGCTTGCACTGTGCGATGATCTCGCCCATCCGCTGCGCGTTGAGCGGCTCGATGTAGGTTTCGTCTGCCATCCCCGGGTCGGTCATGATCGTCGCCGGGTTGGAGTTCACCAGCACGATCCGGTAGCCGAGCCCGCGCAGCGCCTTGCACGCCTGGGTCCCCGAGTAGTCGAACTCGCACGCTTGCCCGATCACGATCGGGCCCGAACCGATGATCATCACCTTGTGGATGTCGTTGCGCCTGGGCATGGTGGGCTGTGGGTTGCGCGCGATGCTGGCAGCGGCCGGCCCGGTAGCAAGCGGGGAATCCGGCGCCCCGCCGGCGGTGGTTGCCGCGGCGGCGGGGGGCGCAGCCGGGCGGGGGGGCGGAAGCGGGCGGGCGGGCGCCGCCTGGCGGGCCCGGCGGTGGCCGCCCCGCCGGCCGGCCGGTCAGGTGTCCGCGAGCGTGCGGTCGTAGAACTCGAGGTAGGCGTCCGGCGTGGCGCCTTCGCGCTGGGCCATTGCGGTGCGCGGGTGGAGGTTCATCTGGCCGGTCAGGTTGTAGGGGATGGAGGAACCCCAGTCGAGCTGGCGGCGGATCGGCAGGATCGTCTTCTCGATCACCTCGATGACCGGGCGCAGCTTGAACTTGGGGTTGCGCAGGAAGCCCAGCAGCAGCTCGGTCGGGCAGTTGCCGGCGCCGCGGCCCATTCCGAACAGGGTGGAATCGACGCGGTTGCAGCCGAGGATGATCGCCTCGATGGTGTTGGCGAAGGCGAGCTGCAGGTTGTTGTGGGCGTGCATGCCGACCTCCTTGCCGGTGCCCTCGAGGGCGGCCTGGTACTTGGTCACGAGGTGGTCGATCTGTTCGCGATAGAGGGCGCCGTAGCTGTCCACCACCACCACCACGTGGGCGGGGCTGGAGCGTGCGATCTCGAGCACCTGGTCGATCTCGGCCTCGGAGGCGGTCGAGATGGCCATGATGTTGAGCGAGGTCTCGTAACCGAACGCGTGGCAGTGCTCGAGCATCGCGATGGCCTCGGGGACCTGATGGACATAACAGGCCACGCGGATCATGCTCAGCACGCTGTCCTTGGCTGGGATGATCTGCTGTTTCCAGTCACTCTTGCCGCCGGCGTCGGCCATCGCCGCCAGCTTCAGCCCGGTGGCGGCCGGGTCGTGGTCGGGGATCACCCGCCGCAGGTCCTCCTCCTCGCAGTGGCGCCACGGGCCATACTTCTCCCTGGGGAACTGCCGCGGCGCGTTCTTGTAGCCGATCTCCATGTAGTCGATCCCGGCGGCGATGCACGCCTGGTAGACCGCGCGGACCTGCTCGTCGGTGAACTGCGAGTTGTTGATCAGCCCGCCGTCGCGGATCGTGCAGTCGAGAACCTTCAGTTCGGGGCGGTAGGTGATCCAGGGGGCCTTGGCGGTCATGGCGGGTAGGGAGGGTAGGGTAGGGCGGGTTGCAACGGGCGCACATTCCATCCACGAAGCTCCTCCCGATGCAAGCTGCGACTCGCGGGCTGCGACTGGCGGGCTGCGACTGGCGGGCTGCCGCCGGGCGGGGCCCGGGGGCCGGTCCGCTGGCGGGGCGCCCCGGGCTGCGGCGGTGGGGCGGCTCCGCCGCGGCGTTTATGCCGGCCCGGGCGGCCGCCGCGCCGGATCGGCGTTGAACGCGCCCGGGCGGCGCCCTATCGTCCGGCCGCTGGTGTGCAGATGCGCGAAAGTCCGGTCAGGGCGATGTTCTGGTGCGGAGTCCCCGGCGGGGCATGGGAGACCTACAGCGATCCGGTCGACGTCGTGGCCGCGTTCGCCGTCGCCGAGGTCCTGCCCGCGCTGCAGGAGGTCGAACGCCGCGTCCGGGGCGGCCTGCACGCCGCCGGTTTCATCGCCTACGAGGCGGCCCCGGGCTTCGACCCCGCGCTGCGCACCCATGCGCGCGGCACGCTGCCGCTGCTGTGGTTCGGGCTGTTCGGGCCGCCCGGCGTCGCCGGCCCGGCCGACCCCGGCGGCGCCGGCGAGGTGCGGATTGGGCCCGCCAGTTTCTCGCTCGACCGCGCCGGCTACGAGCTGCGCATCGCGCAGATCAAGCGCCTCCTCGCCGCCGGCGAGACCTATCAGGTGAACTTCACGATGCGGCTCGCCGCCCCGTTCAGCGGCGAGCCGCTCGCCCTCTTCCTGCGGCTCCACGCCGCCCAGCAATCGGAGCACTCCGCGTTCATCGAGACGCCCGACTTCGCGGTCTGCTCCGCCTCGCCCGAGCTGTTCTTCCTGTTGGACGGCGACCACCTGTCGTCCAAACCCATGAAGGGCACGGCGCGGCGCGGCGCCACCCCGGAGCAGGACGCCGGCCTTGCCGCCGGGCTCAGGCGGTGCGGGAAGAACCGCGCCGAGAACCTGATGATCGTCGACATGGTGCGCAACGACATGGGCCGGATCGCCCGGCCGGGGTCCGTGCGCGTGCCCGCGCTGTTCGACGTCGAGCGCTATCCGACCTTGCTCCAGATGACGTCCACGGTGTCCTGCGCCACCTCGGCGCCGGTGGCCGGGATCGTGCGCGCGCTGTTCCCCTGCGCTTCGGTCACCGGCGCACCGAAGGTCCGCACGATGCAACTCATCCGCGGGCTCGAGGACGGCTGCCGCGGCGTCTACACCGGCTGCGTCGGCCGGATCTCGCCGGGCCGCCGGGCCCGGTTCAACGTGGCGATCAGGACCGCGGTCGTGGACAAGGCGGCCGCAACCGTCGAGTATGGGGTCGGCGGCGGGATCGTCGCGGATTCCGACGCCGCAGCCGAGTTCCGCGAGTGCCTGCTCAAGGCCGAGGTGTTCCGCGCCGCCGCGGCCGAGTTCAGCCTGTTGGAAACGATGCTGTGGGAGCCGCACACCGGCCTGTTCCTGCTCGACGCCCACCTCGCCCGCCTCGCCGCGTCCGCCGCCCACTTCGGCTTCCCGTTCGACGAGGCGGCCGTGCGGCGCGAACTGGACGCCGGCCGCCCCGCCGCCGCCGCCCGGCAGCCGTGCCGCGCCCGGTTGCTGTTAGACCGCCGCGGGCGGGCCGCGGTGGAGTGGCGTCCGGTCGATGGCGGCGCCGGCGGCCGCCCGTGGCGGGTCCGGCTGGCGGATGAGCCGGTGGACCGGGGCGACGTGTTCCTGGCGCACAAGACCACCCAGCGGTCGGTCTACGAGCGTGCGCGGGCCGCCGCCCCGGGCTGCGACGACGTGATCCTGTGGAACGAGGCGGGGGAGCTCACGGAAGGCACCTTGGCCAATCTGGTGATCCGGGCCGGCGGGAGGCTCTGGACGCCGCCGCTGGCGAGCGGCCTGCTGCCGGGCGTGTTCCGCGGCTGGCTGCTGGCGCACGGCCGGATCGGGGAGCGCGTCCTGACCAAGGCCGATCTCGGAACCGCGCAGGCCGTGTTCCTGATCAACTCGGTCCGCAGGTGGATTCCGGCCACTCTGCGCTACCCCCTGCGGTGACCCCGCATCCGCCCGACCACCGCCCAAGCCTCGGTGCCGGGCCTGTCCCCCGGTGCGGGGCCTGTCCCCTTGTGCGGGGCCTGTCCCCCGGTGCGGGGCCTGTGCCAAGCCTCGGTGCCGGGCCTGTCCCCTTGTGCAGGGCCTGTCCCCTTGTGCAGGGCCTGTCCCCTTGTGCAGGGCCTGTCCCCTTGTGCAGGGCCTGTCCCCTTGTGCAGGGCCTTGGTTGATGGAAAGCGGGTAGTTTGGCGGCGGCCGCGAACAGAAGCGGCCGGTTGACCTGCGGTGGCCGCCGCGGGTTGAATCGGGGAGCGGGTGACTTCGCATGACCTGGAACCTTGGAGTTCGCGGGACAGCAGGAAGCACCCGCTCCCCACCTCACCTGCAATTCGAAGAGTTGCCTGAGCCTTCGAGCTCGAAGTCCCAAGGGAGAACCACAGATGAAGCAAGAAACGAAACCACAGCGGGCGTCGACGTTGCAAAGCCAAACTTGGACGTGTTCAGCCCGCACTGGAATCAAACGCGCGTTTGCAGACACGGCAGCCGGCCTGAAGCGGCTGGGTCAGGACCTGCGGATCATCCCGGGCGGGTGCACTTGGTATGCGAGCCGACAGGCGAGCGCCGCTTTGGCGATGGCATTCGCCCGGCATCGACATCAGCGCGATCAACGCCCTTCGTGTTCGCAGCTTCGCCCACGCCAAGGGCTTGCTGGCCAAGACGGACGAAATCGACGAGGTGCTGAGCGCCTTCGGCGAAGCCTGCGCCGAGCCCTGCCCCGGTGCCCTGCGCTGTGCAGCAGGCGCTTCGAGCACCCTGCGGCGGCGCGAGGCCTGATGCCAGTTGGTGCGCGAGAAGAACGCCTTGGAAAAACCACCGACAGCTTCGTGAAGGCCGATGTGCGGGCGACCATCGATTTCTGGGCGCCACATCGCCAAGTGCGACCAACGCATGCTTGAACTCACGGAGCCGACCGGCGCTGAGCGCCAAGCGCCAGCGCCAGCAAGTCCGCGGAGTGGGTAGCGTCACGGCCTTTGCTGGCCGAGTTGCCCGAACTCGGCCGGCTGACGATTTCGACCTTGTGGGCGTGGCGCCGCGAACAACGACAGCGCCACCGCGGCAGCGCAGCGTCAGGGCGGGCGTGCTGGTGCGGCGCGGCCTCTACGCCGGCCCTGCGGCGCGTTCAACCCGATCCTGCGCGTTCACCGCCGCCTGATCGAACGCGGCAACACCATGTCGCCACACCGCGGTGATCCAGCTCATCCGCCTGCTCAATCGGATGCTGGCTCGTCCGACTTCCAGCTTTCCTGACCGGCGGCTACAGCAGCCGGGTTTACGCAAACCCGATGCCCCTGATCTCGGGCGACGACGGGCTCAAGCGGAATAGTGGTCGGGAGTCGAAAAGGTTCCGCTTGAACCCGGCAGGCGCCCGAGATGCCCGACCTCGCCTCCACGGCTCCAAACCACCTTCTGAACAAAAAGAAAAAACAGAGTTGCTGTCCCCTTGTGCAGGGCCTGTCCCCTTGTGCGGGGCCTGTCTCCTTGTGCGGGGCCTGTCTCCTTGTGCACTTGTGCAGGGCCTGTCCCCTTGTGCGGGGCCTGTCCCCTTGTGCAGTTCCATTGCTGGCTGGCGGGGCGTTGCGGCGTGGGCAGTCTGCGGCTTGGTCATCGGCCGGTGGGCGGCCGCGCGGGGTGTGGGATGGGGTGTCGGATGGGATGTTGCCGGGGCTTGCCCCGGGGCTGGGCTGGTGGCAGGGTCGGGGGGGCCGGCCGCCCGGGGGCGACGTTCCGCGGGGCGAGCCGGCGGCCGTCCGGGCCTGCGTTGGCGCCGGCACCTGCCATGATCCGCTCGATCTTCCGCCGTTTCCGCGTAGTGCTGCCCGTCTGGCTGGTGGGGTGCGTGGCCGCCGGGCTGGTGCGGGCGAGCGACCTCTCGAAGGAGATCTCGCCGTTGATCAAGGGGGACTTCGAGGCGGCGCGGCTGGTGGTGGGCAACCTCGAGCAACTGGCCGCCGAGCAGACGGGCAACGAGAAGGTGCGCACCCAACGGTTGGCCACCGCGATCCGCAACCTGTTTGCCGCCGAGTTCCGCATTGCCGAGGCGGTCAAGGCGGCGGCCGCCGCCGAACGCCAGGCGCGCCAGCACGAGAAGACCGCCGCCGAGTGGCTGAAGCCGAACGTCTTCGGCCGCACCAACCCGCCGGCCGCCGAGGAGGCGAGGGGCAAGGCCAAGGCGGTCCGCAGGCAGGCCGCGGGCCGGATCGCCGGCGAGCGCGAGCAATTGGTGCTCCACGCCCGTGAAGTGGAGGTGGTGATGCGCAACTTCCACGACCTTGGCGACGTCGACGTCGTGATCGTCCTTGGAGAAGCCCTCTCCACAGTCACCGTCCGCGCCCTCGGCCCGGGTGCCTTCACCCCGTCGTTCAGCGCCGCCGCGCTCGCGGCGATGAAGCAATCGGCTGCAATGCGCAACCAATGGCGGGATGCCGCCCGCGCCGCTGAGGCCGGGAACCTGCCGGAACGCGCGCTGCGTTTCCACGTCATGTCCGGCGACCTTGCCGCCGCCCGCGCCGCCGCCGCCGCGCTCGTCCCCGAGTTGCTCGAGGCCGGGCTCCAGGGCTCCGCCATCGAGGCGCTCGAGATCGCCGGCGACTTCCCCCGCGCCGACCAACTCCGCGCCGCCCACCCCGCCCCGCCCGCCGCCGCCTTCCGCAAGCTCGATCCCGAGGAACTGGCGTGGCGCCTCGCCTCCACCTGCGTGTCGGTCTCCAGTGGCAAGGCCCACGGCGCCGGCTTCTTCTGCCGCCGCGATGGTCAGGTCCTGACCGTCGCGGCCGCGCTCGCCGGACCCGACGCGCCGGTCACCGTCCGGCTTGCCGACGAGCGGACGTTCACCGCGCGGCTGGTCGCGGCCCCGGACGCTGCCGGGCTGGCGCTGCTGCGGATTCCGCTTGGCCGGCACCAGACGCTCTCCCTCGGCACGAACGCCGACTTGCAGCCGGGCGCGGCGGTCGTCCTGCCAGCCTTCGCCGCCGCCACGCCCAACCTGATCGACGGCCGCCTGGCGGCCGGCGCGCCGCCCGCGGTGCGCGTCGCCCTGCCGGCCGCCGCCCTGCCGGCCGGCACCCCGCTGGCCGACGCCCGCGGGCGCGTCCTCGGGATGCTGCGCGCCGGGCGCACGGCGCAGGCCGGGCAGCCGGCCGGGGCGATCCCCGCCGACGCGCTCGCCGCGTTCCTCCGCGACCACGCCGGGGCGGGCTTCTCGTTCGAGTGACCGCCGCCACCACGCGGAACAGCCGCCCGGAGGTGCTCCGGACGGCTGTCCCGGTCAGGTTGCGCGGCCCCGCGCGCGGCGGGACCGCTGGTGGTTAGAAGTCGCCCATTCCGCCGTGGTCGTGACCACCGGCGGGCGCCGGCTTCTTCTCCTCCGGCTTCTCGGTGATCAGGCACTCGGTGGTGAGCAGCAGACCGGCGATCGACGCCGCGTTCTGCAGCGCGGTGCGCGCCACCTTGGTCGGATCGACCACCCCCGCCTTGAGCAGGTCCTCGTAGGCGTCCTTGGCCACGTTGTAGCCGACGTTGCCCTGCTTGCCCTTCACCTGCTCGACGATCAGCGCGCCCTCGCGGCCGGCGTTGCCGGCGAGGTGCCGCAGCGGCGCCTCCACCGCGCGCCGGACGATCTGCGCACCGGTCGCCTCGTCGCCCTCGAGGGTCAGGGCGTCGATCGCCGACTGGGAGCGGATCAGCGCCACCCCGCCGCCGGCGACGATCCCCTCCTCGACTGCCGCACGGGTGGCGTGCAGCGCGTCCTCGACCCGCGCCTTCTTCTCCTTCATCTCGGTCTCGGTCGCGGCGCCGACGTTGATCACCGCCACCCCGCCCGCCAGCTTGGCCAGACGCTCCTGCAGCTTCTCGCGGTCGTAGTCGCTGGTCGTCTCCTCGATCTGCTTGCGGATCTGGTTGACCCGGCCGGTGATCTTGTCACTCGTGCCGCCGCCCTCGACGATCGTGGTGTTCTCCTTGGTGATCGTGATCCGCTTGGCCTGGCCCATCTCGTCAAGGCCGACGTTCTCGAGCTTGATGCCGAGGTCTTCGCTGATCACGTTGCCGCCGGTCAGCACCGCGATGTCCTCGAGCATCGCCTTGCGGCGGTCGCCGAACCCCGGCGCCTTCACCGCGGCCACGTTGAGGATCCCGCGCAGCTTGTTGACCACCAGGGTGGCGAGCGCCTCGCCCTCGACGTCCTCGGCGATCACCAGCAGCGGGCGGCCGGTCTTGGCCACCTTCTCGAGCAGCGGCAGCAGGTCCTTGAGGTTCGAGATCTTCTTCTCGTGGATCAGCAGGTAGGCGTTCTCAAGCACCGCCTCCATGCTCTCCGCGTCGGTCACGAAGTACGGCGAGAGGTAGCCCTTGTCGAACTGCATCCCCTCGACGACCTCCAGGGTGGTCTCGATCCCCTTGGCTTCCTCGACGGTGATCGTCCCGTCCTTGCCGACCTTGTCCATCGACTCGGCGATGATCTTGCCGATCTCCTCGTCCCAGTTCGCGGACACGGTGGCGACCTGGGCGATCTGCTTGGCGTCGGAAACCTCCTTGGAGATCTCCTTGAGCTTGGCGACGACCGCCTCGGAGGCCTTGAGGATCCCGCGCTGGAGCGAGATCGCGTTGGCGCCCGCGGTGACGTTGCGCAGGCCCTCGCGGAAGATCGCCTCGGCCAGCACGGTGGCGGTGGTGGTGCCGTCGCCCGCGATGTCCGAGGTCTTCGACGACACCTCGCGGATCAGCTGCGCGCCCATGTTCTCATACGGGTCGTCCAGCTCGATCTCCTTGGCCACGGTCACGCCGTCCTTGGTGATCGTGGGCGAGCCGAATTTCTTGTCGATGATCGCGTTGCGGCCCGCGGGGCCGAGGGTCGCCTTGACCGCGCGCGCCAGCTTCTCGACGCCGCGCAGCAGGGACTGGCGGGCGCCTTCTTCGAATTGCAGTTGTTTGGCCATGTCAGTTGAGGGTCAGTTGTCAGGGTTCAGGGGTCGGTTGTTCAGCAGATGATGCCGAGGATGTCGGATTCCGAGATGATCAGCATGTCCTCCCCCTCGATCTTCACCTCGGTGCCGCCGTACTTGGAAATGAGGACCCGGTCCCCCTTCTTCACGGTGAACACGATGTCGTTGCCGTTGTCGTCCTTGCCGCCGGTGCCGATCGCGACGACCTCGGCCTCCTGGGGCTTCTCCTTGGCGGTGTCCGGCAGGACGATGCCCCCGGCGGTCTTCTCTTCGGCATCGATGCGCTTGACCAGCACTCGCTGCCCGAGTGGTTTGATGTTAGCCATGTTGTGTGCTCGTTGTTGTTGGTTGGTGTTGGTTTGTTCCCGGTTGCCGGTCGTTCGGTGTCGGTTGCGGGCCGGACCCCGCGCCCCGGATGCCGGGCTGTGCGCGGGTTGCTGGTCCGGCGCGCGGCCGACAACGGCCGACCGGCAGCCAAATCATCAGTCGACGACCTCCGCCTCGACCACCTTGCCCTTGGCCTGGCGGGGTTCCTCGGGCGGCGGCTGGCCGTCGCCGGCGGGCTCGCCCGGGCCGGCGCCGGGGGCCGCGCCGGGGGCGGCCTGCGCCTGCTGGGCGGCGTTGTAGAGCGCGGCCAGCTGGCCCTCGAGCTCGCCGGTGGCCTTCTTGACCTGCTCGATGTCGTCGCTCTTGAGCGCCTCGCGCACCGCGTCGAGCTTGCCGGAGATCGACTCCTTGAGCGCGGCCGGGGCGCCTTCGGGCAGTTCCTTGAGCTGCTTCTCGACCTGATAGACGAGGTTCTCGGCCTTGTTCCGGATGTCGACCGCCTCGGCGCGGCGGCGGTCCTCCTCGGCGTGGGCCTCGGCCTCGCGGCGGGCGCGTTCGACCTCGTCCTTGGACAGTCCGCTCGAGCCCTGGATCGAGATCTTCTGCTCCTTGCCGCTCTGCTTGTCCTTGGCGGAGACGTGGAGGATGCCGTTGGCGTCGATGTCGAAGGTCACCTCGATCTGGGGCATGCCGCGGGGCGCGGGGGCGATCCCGTCGAGTCGGAAGTTGCCGAGCAGCTTGTTGTCGTGGAACATCGGCCGCTCGCCCTGTGAGACCCGGATGTCGACCGCCGGCTGGTTGTCGGCAGCGGTCGAGAAGATCTGGGTGCGCTTGACCGGGATGGTGGTGTTGCGCTCGATCATCGGGGTGGCACGGCTGCCCTCGGTCTCGATCGCCAGGGTCAGCGGCGTGACGTCCAGCAGCACGACGTTCTTGACGTCGCCCTGCAGCACCCCGCCCTGGATGGCGGCGCCGATTGCGACCACCTCGTCGGGATTGACGCCCTTGTGGGGCTCCTTGCCGGCGAGCTGGCGGGCGGTCTCGATCACCTTGGGCATGCGGGTCATGCCGCCGACCAGCACCAGTTCGTTGATCTTGGCCGCCTCGATGCCGGCCTGGCCGAGGCAGTCGCGCACCGGCTTGCGGGTGCGTTCAAACAGGTGGTCGGTGAGCTGCTCGAGCTTGGCGCGGCTGAGCGTCTTCTGGATGTGCTTCGGGCCGGTGGCGTCGGCGGTGATGAACGGCAGGTTGATCTCGTAGGTCTGCGCCGAGCTGAGCGCGATCTTGGCCTTCTCGGCCTCCTCCTTGATCCGCTGCAGCGCGTCGGGCTGGGCGCTCAGGTCGATCCCCTGGTCCTTCTTGAACTCGCCGACGATCCAGTCGATCAGCGCGTGGTCCCAGTCGTCGCCGCCGAGCTGGGTGTCGCCGTCGGTGGCGAGCACCTCGAACACGCCGTCGCCGATTTCGAGCACCGAGATGTCGAAGGTGCCGCCGCCCAGGTCGTAGACGGCGATCTTCTCGTCGCTCTTCTTGTCGAGGCCGTAGGCGAGCGAGGCGGCGGTCGGCTCGTTGATGATCCGCCGCACCTTGAGGCCGGCGATCTCGCCGGCGGCCTTGGTGGCGTTGCGTTGCGAGTCGTTGAAGTAGGCCGGCACGGTGATCACGGCCTCCTCGATCTTTTCGCCGAGCTTGGCCTCGGCGTCCGCCCGCATCTTGGCCAGCACCATCGCCGAGATCTCCTGCGGCGAGTAGGTCTTGGTCTCGCCGCCGACTTCCACCTGGATGTGGGCGTCGCCGTTGGGGGCCTCGACGATCTTGTATGGCAACCGCTTGTCGGCCGCGGTGAGTTCCGAGAACTTGCGGCCGATCAGGCGCTTGGCGGAGAAGATCGTGTTGCGGGCGTTGGTGATCGCCTGGCGCTTGGCGGCCTGGCCGACCAGGCGCTCGCCAGTCTTGGTGAACGCCACCACCGAGGGGGTGGTGCGTGCGCCCTCCGAGTTTTCCAACACCGCCGGCTCGCCGCCTTCCATGACGGCCATGCAGGAGTTGGTGGTGCCCAGGTCGATGCCGAGAATCTTGGCCATGGGATGTGATCGCGGAATGGTGATGGATGATCCGGCGGGGGCCCGGCCCCGTCTCACGACGGGCGGCCACGCTCATGCCCTGCCTTTCGCACACCTCGTGCCAATCCTGGGAACAAGAACGCAATCCACTCAAGATCAATGGGATAAGGCATCGTGAGGCAGTCTGCCCCGGTTCCGGAACCGTGCCAGTCCGCGCCATTCTGTCACAATCCGCCCACCCTTCCGCGACGATTCGTTCCGCCGCCCCCGGTTTCATCGTTGCCAACCACCGTCCCCGGCCGCTAGCCTCCGCCCGCTTCCCACGGACAGGTGCCGGAGTGGTCGATCGGGCGCGCCTGGAAAGCGCGTGTGGGTGAAAGCTCACCGCGGGTTCGAATCCCGCCCTGTCCGCCAGCGATCAAGGGCACTCTCGTAAGTGACTCAGCACCAGTAAATTCCGGACATTCCGGCGATGCCGCGACAGGAATTCCAGCAAGAATTCCAGCAAACTTGACACGGCGCCGGGGTCGAATGACCCGCCAACGCAAGCGCCGCAGCAGTGTGGTGGAGATCGGCACCGGTCCGGCCCGGGTGAAGATCTACACCGTGAATCGGAAGGACGGCTACCCGATGTTCTCGCTCTACTGGAAGGAGGGCGGGCAGCGGAAGTATCGGCACCTCGCCTGCATGGACGAGGCCCGCCTGATTGCCCAGCAGATCAGCGTCCGGCTGACCAACGGGCTGGCTACCGGCGAGGAAGCGACCAAGCGCGACTTGGAACTGCTCCGCCACTG
>JAXGLL010000004.1:0-418851 GCA_040769225.1 Akkermansiaceae bacterium
GGGTTAAGAAGCAGCTTGTTTTAGAAACCGTAAAATGATAAATTAACACTATGAAACCAAGGAAACTGCCTCATCCTATACCCTATCAGGGTAGCAAGAGAAACCTTGCCTCTGATATATTACGCTATTTTCCAGAGCAAGTTGATGTGATGTATGAACCCTTTGCTGGCTCCGCAGCAATGACAATTGCGGCTGCTGCCGCAGGTATCGTGCAGAGTTTCCATGTTAACGATTTAAATAAGCCGCTTATAGATCTTTGGAAAGAAATAATCAACAGACCAAACCAACTGGCAGAAAAATATTCGTCACTTTGGTACGATCAGCTTTCCGATCCGAAATCGTTCTACATCAAAATTAGGGATGAATTCAACCAAACAGGAGCCCCACATTTGTTCCTCTATCTTTTAGCACGATGCGTAAAAGCATCCATACGTTACAATACACGAGGGGAATTCAACCAAAGCCCTGACAACAGACGCAAAGGAATGAAGCCCCAGACAATGAAAATGCAGATTTTGGGAGCTTCATATTTCTTGAAAGATAAAACGGCTATTTCATCCGTAGATTACCGCGACATTCTAAAGCTTGCTAAGCCAAAAGACATTGTTTACATGGATCCTCCTTACCAAGGTGTTTGCGGCAATCGGGACACACGTTACTTGGATAGTGTTGAATTTTGCGAATTTGTAGAAGCTCTGGAAGATTTGAACTCCCGACAAATCCGATACATTGTAAGTTATGACGGCCGGACAGGTGATAAATCGTATGGCAAGACCTTACCTGATGAGCTGAACTTGACGCTAATTGAGCTTGATGCAGGACGTTCCTCTCAAGCCACTTTATTAGGCAGAGAGGATATTACAATAGAGTCGCTTTATCTCTCACCATCACTAGCAACTGAACTTTCCGATGTTCCGGCTTTCTATCGCTACACGCGTGGAGAACAACTATGTTTATTGGAGGGGCGGGCATGAAAAAGCCCCATCTACCCAAGAAGTTTGTCGAGAAATGTACAGCTATAACAGCAAAACGTCCTAAAACTGTTATAAATCACATTTTAAAACATGGCTTTATTACGACAGAGGACTTGAAAGATAAGTATGGTTACAACCATCCACCAAGAGCAGCTCGTGATGTGAGAGAACAAGGCATTCCTCTTGAGACATTCCGAGTACAAGCCGCCGACGGTAGGAGCATTGGAGCTTATAAATTTGGCGACCCTAAGAAAGCAAGATTTTCCAAGCTGGCTGGACGTACAGCATTCTCCAAAGATCTAAAAGCCAAACTTATTGAAATAAATGGCGCAAAATGCGCTATTTATTTAGAGGAATTCCCTGAACGAGATTTACAGATAGATCATAGAGTGCCTTTCGAGGTTGCAGGTGATGACGTTGATAATATGGACGATTCTTCCGATTATATGCTACTCTCGGGATCTGCAAATCGAGCAAAATCTTGGTCGTGCGAGCACTGTGCCAACTGGCAAGAAAAGAAAGACATTTCTATTTGCCGTCGTTGTTATTGGGCATATCCTGATGACTATGACCATATAGCTATGCGTCAAGCAAGACGCGTTGACATTCTTTGGTATGGCGATGAGATCGCTGTTTATGATCGACTAAAGAAACGTACGCTAGAACTTCAGAAAGATATACCGAAGTATGTCAAAGAGATAATTGAAAAACACCTATGAAAACCCAACATGCGGCGGCACGGAACGCGCTAACGCGCGTTCGTGCGCCTTGACGTTGGGCAAAAAAGACGGAGTTTGCACGCCTACTGCTATCGAAGCCTCAATCAGCACAACAGATGAAGTATGTCGCCTTAGCGCTTGGATTTGCCACATCAGTCGTATGGGGAGAGATGGCAGATGCCTTCTTGAACATACCAGAGCTCACCGGAGAAGTAGGAGCGGCCCTGTGGAAGAGTCATCAGAAGTACACAATAGTTACATACCAAGATGATGAAGACGGTCCGATTGAGACGGAGGTACAGTCGGCAGCTGGGTGGTATTTGTATTTGCGACAGGTCAGAGGAGTGACTGATTTGCAGCGCAAGGACATAAGCAAGAAGTTCGCCAGGTCGGAAGGCTTTTCGCAGGTAATCGTCGCGGCGTGGGACCGAAAGCCCATCGGCATGCTAATTTGGGTAGCGGGTCCGAAGACCATGGAACTGAGAGCGGGAACTAGAGTCCGTCTGGAGGAATGCTCCTTCCGGATCAACCCACTTGGACTCGGAATGAAGTGCGCGAAGTTTGAGATTGTAGCAGCCGAAGACCCGAATAGCTCAGCCACAAACCAGCCCAACAAGGCGTCGCTCTCAACACCTGCCCCGCCGCCAGTTCAATCCGCCATGACCATTCAACCTTCAATCCACAGTCGAAGCCTCGCCCCCGGGCAGGTGTGAGAGGACATCGACGTTGGACGGAATGAAAATGACAAAGCCACGGGCGTCCGGTTATAAGTCCCACAACATCAATTGGTTGTGATCCTGCTCACCCATAGTTCTGAAATCGGTTTCTGTAAGTAGTTGATTTAGAGCGACTTTCTCAAAGGGATGCACGCTGAGAATCTGCAAAGTTCTGTTAAGAGCCCCGGGCAGGCGGAGCTGCTTGTGAAGGATCGCGACCATGAGGTAGACGGCCACGGCAATCCATATCTGGGTCTTCACCGCGTTGGGACTGGTGCCGTAGTAGTGTTTGATTCGGAGATGTTGCTTGATCCAGCGGAAGAACAGTTCGATCCGCCACCGCAGCCGGTAGAGCTTGGCGACACTCAGTGCCGGGATGTCCAGGTTGTTGGTGAGAAAGACGAGTTCGCGGCGAGTGTCGGAATCGTAGTAGCGAATCTTGCGGAGCAGTCCCGGATAGGCTTGGCGCGCCTTCTTGAGAGTAGGCTTGCCCACATGATCGCTGCGCAGGCCGGTGAGGCGCTCGATGGGCAGCGATCGCTGCCTGGTGAAGCGCAGATTGCTCTTGGCCCGAGTGACGAAGAACCCGCCAGCGGTTGCGATCGTGTTCAGGCGAGAGAAATCCATGTAGCCACGGTCCATCACGTAGAACGAACCGGGCTCGAAGCACAGCGTGTCGAGCCACGCCACGTCGTGCTGGCGGGCATCTGTGATATGGATGCAGGTCGGAATCGGCCCACGCAGATCGATCTGGGTGTGCAGCTTGATCCCGGACTTGGTTCGACGGAAGTCGGCCCAAGGAAAGAGGGTCAAAGAGAGATCGATCGTGCTGGAATCGAGTGCGTAGACGGTATTGTCCAGCTCGACGCCAAGATCTTCCCCTGCATACAGAACCCGTGCTTTGCGGATCAGGCCTTTGGCGAGATCCTCCCAGATCCGCCAGTCCCGCTGTTCGTTGGCATCCGCCAGGGTGGATCTGGCAACCGGACCGCGGAACCCCAAGTGGTGGAGTGCCGAGGGCTTTGCATTGAGGCAGGTGACGATATCCCTCAACCCGTCGCGCCAAGTCAACTGAGCGAAGGCCATGCAGATGAACTGCTGTCGACACCCGAAATGCCGGACCCTCGAGTCGGCATTGTAACGCCGCACCAGACGGTCGAGCGTCTGGCGATGGACGAGATCGAGAACCTGGGACAGGACGAATCGGCCGGCATTCATGCGCGAAAAGCGTGCAAAACGCCCGCCGCGAATTCAAATCCGTCACATCGATTGCTCGTTGTAAGTTGCTCATCATGAATCGATGGCAAAATCACCAAAGCTCGTTAGCCGGACACCCCTGGAATCTGCACTCTTCTTCTACTGGTCATGAAGAGCTCTCGTAAGTACCTTGGATCATTCTACTCCGGTCTGGTCCTTACCGTACTGTCCGGCCTCGTTGCGCTGATTCCCGGCATCGGATTTGTGATGTGGATCATCGGAGCCCCGATTGCCTTGGTGATCTTCGTCTTGGCGATCGTTACCATGTCGCGCGGGCACGCGCTGCGTGGCATTGTTCTCTTGGTATGTTCGCTTGCGATCCCGGTTTGGTTCTTGGTCGCCCCCCCAGTCGTGACGACTGTGAGTTTGAGTTTCGTAAAAAGCACCAGTCACGCTGCTTCCCATGATGAACCTCCTCAGCCGCCTGAAAAACCACCGTCCGCCGCAGCCGCCACCGACCATGCGGCAGCGGACGCCCCAATGCCGCAACCGCCCGAAATGCAGCCCTCTGCCGTAGGCAACCCCCCAATGTCGCAACCGTCTGACGAGCCGCCGCCTGCTGAGGCCGCTGCTGCGCCACTCTTCCCGATGCGCATGTGGACGGCCCGGGACGGACGGACCATGCAGGCCGAGCTGTCCTACGTTTATAAGGGCAGCGAAGGCCTGTTTGTCGGGCGGTTCATTCGGGACGATGGCAAGGGCTTCGATATGCCAATTGGCCGGCTGCGCCAAGAAGATCTGGAAGAGGTGAAGAAGGCGATGGCTCAGGTTCAGATGGACCTTCGGTAGGCAGTCTTGATGTCCGGTTCACAAGCAGGCGCTGCGCCGGTTTTATCTCCAGCCGCAGCCCTAGCCGTAGGCCGCACAAGCCTGATTCCACGCCGTGTCCTCGACGTGTGGAGCAGACAAACTCCTCTCGGGCAGGTTTTGAGCGCCCTTACTGCGGATCGATTATCCTGTTTGCAGGGCGAAGATGGCATAGCCGATTCGGTTGACGCCACGCCCAGGCCAGGATGCCCAACCACATCGCGATCCAACCCGGCCGGCTCTACCCGCAGCCCGGCTACTCGGTGGAGGTGGACAAGGAGGGGAAGTGGACGGCCACGCAGGTCTTCCTCTGCCACCGCGACTGGGCGGTGAAGCTCATGCCGCGCCCCGGCACCGTGCACCCCGAGATCCCGTTCATCGCGGTGTCGCAGGTGGCGGTGGCGTTCACCGAGGCCGATCTGGCCGAGATCACCTGCCACTACTCCGGGGCCGAGGAAAAGGACGAGGAGGACGAGAAGGCGAACGCCACCTACACGATGGGGCTGGCGCTCTCCGAGGAGCCGCTCCTCAGCCACCCCCGCTACGAGGATCTGGAGGCGGCGGAGGTGGAGGCGCTCAAAGCGATCGCCGCGGGCAAGGAGAAGGACGGCTCCGGCACCGCATGGAAGGACAAGGTGACCAGCGAGCTGGGCAAGGAGGCGCTCGCCAAGATCATGCGCGGGCAGACCGCCTACTACAGCCCCAAGGTGACGTGGAAGGAAAGCTGGGTGCGGGATCATCCGGCCAAGGCGGCGGAACTCAACAAGATCGGTGAGATCGACACACCCTCGGGACCCGCGCCCGAGCTGGCGGGCTCCCGCACCTGGCTGCGCAACGGCGTCACCCAGACGCAGGAGGGCAAGTCCTACCGGCTGGAGATCGAGTGGCTGGCCAGCGACCGCGGCGGCTGGGACGAGGACATCTACACCGACTGACCGAATAGCCTCCCCATGCGTCTGCCCGACAAGAAGCGCCCCGGCAACCCGGTGCTGGCCAGCGATTGGAACCTGCTGCTGGAAGCCATCGCCGCCCGCACCCCGCGCCCGTCGCCGGGCCTCGAGCTGGTCCACGGCTCGGGCGGGTTCGCCTACCGGCTGCGCCAACTCGCCCCCGGCAACGCCGCCGCCCCCTCGGCCCCGCACCCGTTCCAGATCCTCGGCTCGCTCGACGAGGGCGGCAACCCGCGCATCTCGATCCACTACGGGCAGATCACCGGCTGGAGCCTGCACGCCAACGCCGCGGGCACCTCGCCCATGTTGCAGGCCGTGCACGTCGATTTCCTTGTCGGCGGGAGCTACGCCGCCAACCACCCGCAATTCACGACCGTTGGGTATCTTCCGATCAGCGCGAACACCGACCACGGCGTGTGGCTGCGGGCCAATCGCGGCAGCGGGTCGCCCGTGATCCTCGATTCCGGCACGGGCAGGGGGTGGAACCGGCTCACCACCGAGGTGGCAAGCGACTGGCAGGTGGTGGCCGACACCACCGACACGGCGCAGTCCTCCAAGACCGGCGACAACGATTCCGTCTGGTATTTCCTCGGCAGCGCCCGGTGCGACATGGTCGGTGACGGAGCCGGCACGTGGACGATCCGCCAATACCTGCGCAGCGACCTCAACGTGCCCTTCGGCACCCTGCCGGTCGTCACCCCGAGCTTGGACGACGGCAACTCGCTCTCGACGAGCCTCACGGACGGGCTCCTGTTCGTGCCGCCCATCGTGTCCAACGACGAGGACAACCAGCTCCAAAGCGGCAGCGACGGCGGGGCGTGGGCCAAGATCGTGGACGACGACCCGGCCAACAGCATCTCGGGCGACGGCTCGACGGGCGCGTTCTACGAGGAGCCGGAACCTGAGCCATGAGCGGCGGTTGACAGCCCCGCATGGGCGTGAGGCTCCACGTCGACCTTGAGACGCTGCAACTGATCGAGGGTCCGGGGTTCCGCAACCCGGTCGCCAGCCTGCGCTTCAAGCGCGGGGACGGGGCGCGGCTGGAGGTGGTGTTCCTGGAAAACGGCACCACCCCCGTGGCCATCGGTGACCCGGCGCGGCTGGAACTGCGCTTCGGGGTGAAGCCGCGAGGCCGCTACGAGTCGGGCTACCTCGCCCACACCGCCGACTGGACCTTGCCGGCCGAGGGGGCCGCCAACCCGGTCTATCGGTGCTCGCCGTCGTTCAACACCGTGGAGCTCGACGCGGCGCTTGGCGTGGGCTCGCTCGCCGGCCCCGAACTAGCGGAGCTCACGCTGATGGGCGAGGTGACGTGGCGCGAGGGCTCGGGCGAGCCGACCAGCACCCGCACGTTCATGGTGGTGGTGGAGAACGACGTGAACCGCGGCACCGAGGGCGTGCCCGGAACCGCCAGCCCGGCCTATCCGGCCCCCGGCCAGCTCGCCTTGCGCTCCGACCTCGACGACGCCTTCGGCATCCAGGCGGTGCTGGGCCGCGACATGCCGCTTGAGTTCGGGTGGCAGGACTTCCCCGGGTTCTCGATCCACCTGCCAACCGCCGGGGTGTGGGAGCTGGATGGGCGCATCTTCATCACCAACACCCAGGCGGCCTCCGGAGGGATCGTCCAGGTGCGGGTCCACGTGGATCCTTCCGGTGCGGTCCGCTACATACCCATCGGCCCCACCAGCCAAATGCGCGCCGATCTCCGCAGGGTGACCGATAACAACATCCTCATGCTGGGCGGGTTCACCATCGACTTCACCTACAACCCGTCCACGGCGCGGCTCACCGGGATGTTGGACATCACCGAGCCGGTGACCCTCACGCCGTTCGCGACCGCGTTCAATGCCGGTCGGGCATGGTTGGCCGCCGGGTCGTGGATCCGGGCCACCCTGCTCACCGTGCCATTCGACTACTACTACGGCAACGACGCGATCGGAGGCCAGTTGCTCTGATGAAGGCGATCTACAGCATCTGGACCCCTCTGCGCAACCGGGGCAGCCTCGCCGGGCTGTGCCACAGGTTCCGCACGCCGGGCGCCCACATGCGGATGCTGGCCCTCAGCATGGCCCACAGCCTGCGCTGGTTCGGGCGGGTGGAGCTGTGGGCCGATCGGTGGTCCGCCTCGTTCCTCGACGGCCTGGTGCCCGGCGTGCGCACGATCGTCGCATTCGACGACCTCGACGGGCTGCCCCCGTGCCTGTGGTCCCTGGCCAAGATGTCGGCGCAGGTGGCGCAGGACGGGCCGTTCATCCACATCGACAACGACGCGCTGTTCGTCACCGACCCCACGCCCCTGCTGCGCGACTGGGAGGTGGGATTCCAGAGCCTCGACTTCGCGCCCCACGCCGCCTACTCCGACGCCGAGAACGACCTGCTGGCGCGGGGGATGCCCGTGCCCGGGCGGTTCCGCGTCCGCCCCGGCGACAGGATCTACAACTGCGGCATCGTGGTGGACCGGGCCGGCGTGCTGCGCGAGCCCACCGCCGCGATCGTCGACTTCGCGCGCCGCCACGCCGACCGGTTCGAGCGGGCCAAGCCGTTCACCACCTTCTTGATGGAGCAGGGGTGGCAGTCGGCCGCCCTGCGCGGGCGCCGCGTGCGGGTGCTCCTGCGCAACCCGTGGGATCAGGACGAGACGCGGGCCGCCGGGTTCGTCCACCTGCTCGACGCGTGGAAGCGCGACCCCGGCTACGAGGCCAAGGTGGCCGCCCGCCTCGAGCGGGACTTCCCCGCAATCAACAACCGCATCAAGCAAGCGGCATGAAATACCCCATCGACCATTTCGGCATCGAGCCGATGCGCTCGCTCACCGCCAAGCTGGAAGCCCGCAAGCAGGCCGAGGACCTCGCCCGCGGGGTGGAGGTGGATGGCTTCACCCAGGCCGCCAACCCCGCCGACCTCCAGACGTTCGCCGCCCTGCTCGTGCTCCTGCGCGAGGCCGAGGAGGCGATCGGCGACCCGAAGGAGCGCGACAAGTTCCTCGCCACCCCGCAGACGATCGCCGACGTGAACGGCGAGCTGCACGAACTGAAGGACGTGCCCACGCTGCGCGCCGCGCTGGTGGCCCTCGGCATGCGGCTGCGCGAGCGGTGGACGGACGCCGCCCGCCGCAAGGCCGACATCGCCAAGGCCGCCACCACCGAGGAACTCCACCAGATCATCGGCCGGCTCGCCCCCGACGCGGTGAGTGTGCCCGACGATCCCGCCAGCGAACCGGAGCCAGAACCGGAACCGGAGCCCGAGCCGGAGCCCGAACCGCTCCCTGATCCCGCAGTGCTGCCGGACAAGCCGTCCTAACACCTGCCCCCCGATGCGCCCTCCAGTGGACATCAGCTTTCTTTGGAAGGGAGTGGTCGGCACAGTCTCGCCCACACTGGGCATCCTCACCTCCTTCCAAGAGCAGATCGAGTGGCACCTGCGCATCACCTCTCTGGCGGTGGGCCTGCTGGTGGGCGTGCTATCCGCCGTGTCGCTGTGGCGGAAGCTGCGGCGTTGACACGCCGGCCTGGGCGTGAAGGCGCTCAAATACCTCAGCTACCTTGCCAAGCTCGCCGGCTTCGTCGCTGCGCTCGACGCGATCCCGTTCATCGACCCGAAGCTCGGCGTGCTCGTCTTCGCGTTCGCCTCGATCCTCAAGGACACCGCCAACCGCATCGGCGACCTGCTCGACGACGGCCAGGCGAACCAGAGCTTCAAGCACTGAGCCGGCACCATCTTGCCCGCGCAGCGAAGAGGAGAGGAAAGCCTCGCTTGGAGATGCCCCTTGTTTGCGCGTAATCGGCCTTGAGAACACGTGCCGCCCGCGGCTGGTGGTCCGGTATTGTCTGCCCGCGCGAAGCCGGCAAGAGCGGTGAGGGAGCCGTTGGGGTGGCCTCACTTCCCGTCCTGTCCCTGCAGGATCACCGTGCGGGTGCGTCGGTTGTACTGGAACGTGTTCTCCCACTGACCCTCCTTCGGCAGGATGCCGAACCATTTGTCCGCCTGCTCCTCGGTCGTCAGTTCCCGGTAGTGCTTGAAGATTATGGCGGGTGAGTTGCCCGCTTCAAGGGCCACCTGATCGGCACTCTTCAGCTTGGCGATCCGGTAGCTGATGAACGAGTGACGCAGCACGTTGCGGGGCCAGCCGATCTTGAGCGCATCAGCCAAGGCGGTGATCTGGCGATGGTAGTCTTGATCGGGCACGAGCTTGCCAGTCCGCCTAATGGGCGTCAGCCAAGCCGCGAGGTTGTCGGAGATCGGGATGATCCGGCGTGAGGCCGTCTTCGCCTGACCGGCGCGGACCTCAATCATTTGGCTCTTCGTCAGATCTGCTGAAGGGATTGAGCTCTCATCTTGAGGGTTAGGTAGTCGAGGTCGGTCATGCCGCAGGCCCTGTGAATGACTCTCGCGATCTGGTTGTTGAAGGATTCGATGAGGCCGGAGGTGATGTTGTGGACGAAGTAGGCCACGACGTGGCGGATGTCGCGCAGCACGCCCTTGGCGAAGTGCGCCAGATGTGGCAGGCCGCTGTTCAGAGCGTCGCGGCACCATTGCCGGATTGCGTGCCGCGCGGAACGTGGCGGGCGTTTGAAGCGGAAGATGTCCCGGAAGCTCTCCTTGAGGATGTAGGCACGGGTAAGCGGTTCGTTGAGTTGCACCAGCGCGGCGAGCCGGTCGAGGCCGTTGTCGTCGAGCTTCTCCCGCCCCTTGAGCAACAGGTAGCGCGAGCCCTTGATGACCTTCTTGTCAGCCGCGTGGGCCTGGTGCCATTCGGCGCGCCGCGTGCGGTCGATGGCCTCATTGAGGTTCATCATGAGATGGAACAGATCGTGGACGATCTCGGCATCGGGCAGGTGTTCGGAAAGCGCGGCTTTGTAGGCGCCGTTGCGGTCGATACACACCGCCCTGATCGACGCCTTCTGCTCGGGGGTGAGCATTTCGAGGAACTCAACGAGCGCCTGCTTCTTCTTGCCTTCGGTCATGTGCAGCAGCTCGCCGGTGCGCCCGTTGAGAACCACGGTGACGTAGCCGTGGCGCTTGCGCACAGCCTTCTCGTCGACCAGCAGCACTTCGAGGCCGTCGAGCAGCGGCTCGGGCAGATCGGCCTCCAGCACCGCCTTGTCATAGCGCCGCATGCGTCGAGTCCGAGATCGCGAACATCGTGCCGACCGCAGTCGCCGGACACACCGACGCCCACGTGCTGACCACGCGCATCAGTCGCCGTGGTCGCGCCGCGGGTGGGATGCACCTCGGCCGGCCTCACCGTGCGGAACTCCCCGCAGGGCCGACAGCGCAACTGCCGCACCGGGTATGTCACCACCACCGGCCGCTCCACAACCGGCAGATCGTAGGCCAATCCCACGCCCACCCGGTGTTCGGGGCAGCGCCGGCCACAGCTCGGGCACCGGGGCTTGCGGCGCAGGTCGAATCGCAATTTGATTTGAATCGCCACCCTCTCAGTGATTACCTTCTCGACCACATACCCGTCGAAGGCGTACAACTCATTGAAGTTCAGGACTTTCACACCCCTTCAATGGGTGCCTTCGGCGGGTGTGTCACGGCCAGAAACCCCTCCGGATCGTCAGCAAACCTGACGAAGAGCCAATCATTTTCCGCCCCAGGTCAACCGCGTTCCAATCGAGCCGGTCCATCTCGGCCTTGCGCATGCCGGCGAAGCCTCCGACGGCGAGGATCGGAATCAGGTGAGCCGGCGCCGCGTGGAGGATCGCTGCGAACTGCTCAGGGGTGTAGATCTCCGTGTCCACGTCCCCTGCCCTGATCTTCTCCAGCGCATCCGCCTCGGTCACGTCGCCCGCAGGCAGGTAGGCCCGCTTCTTGGCGAACGAGAACAGGACCCGGATGGTGGCCAGCAGCGCGTTGCGAGACCGGTTGGCCACGCCCCGCTTGCGGAGCCAGTCGTCAATCTGGTCACGGCGGACATGTGAGATCGGCACGTTGAAGTCAGCGGCGAAGCGCCGCAGGTTGCTCTGGAGCTGGAGCAGGTAGCGGTGGCTTACCCCATCCTGGTGCTTGGCGGCAACCAACTCCTCGACGACATCCTTCACCTTCACCCCGAGCTTCATTCCGCGGGCCTTGCGCGTGAACTCGTCGACTGCCGCCAGCAGCGGGACACCCCCAAGAACCTTGTTCGCCCTGACGTATTCCTGGATCGCCGTGACCAGCGGCACACCGGTCGGTTCTAGCAGTTCGACCGCGGTTTGGTAAGACTCCCGGTCGTGCGGCCGCAGGTCGTTCATCTCCTGCCGTCCGCCCTGGATTCGCTGCGCAACGAGCTGGGCCTCCCTCTTGGCCGCATCGAGGGTGGTGAACGACCGCCGCTGCCGCCTGCCCTCGCGGTAGAAGGCCACCACGAACCGGGTTCGGCCGCCGGATTCCAGGCGGTAAACAGGCACCACGGCCGACCCGTACTTGCCTGCCGCCACGGGCTTCCCGCGCTTCGACCTGGAAGGGGGAGCGGGAGACCCAGAACCCCGACTTGTCACCAATTTGTCACCACCTGCCTCCATGGCAGGGGGAGGGGTGTCAACCGAACCGCCATTCCCCTTCGCAACCCTTTGATTATGAGGCTGGTGGGCAGGGCTGGATTCGAACCAGCGAAGGCGTGAGCCAGCAGATTTACAGTCTGCCCCGTTTGACCGCTCCGGAACCTACCCAGTGATGCCCTGCGGCGGGGCGGAGGCTTAGGATGGCGGGGCGGGGGATGCAAGGGAAAAAGGGGGGAAGAGGGGGCGTTTGTTCGTTTTCCGTGTTCCGTGTTCCGTGAAGACGCAAGCGGGGAATGGGGGTGCGTGAGCCGGGGTGTGCTCGCGTGCCGTGAAGCGGGATGAGGGCGCGTGAGCCGGGATGGGCTTGCGCGCGGTGCCGAGGCTTGCCTTCTGGCGGGACACGGAGAACGGAGCACGGGCACACGGATGTCCGGATTTGCCTCGCCCGTTGGGGTGGGGCGTGGCATAGGGGCGCGGTGATGGCGAAGCGACCGGACGAGGAGCACCCGTTGGCGAACATCCTGATCAACGTGCTGGTGCCGGTGCTGGCGCTGAGTTTTCTGAGCAAGCAGGGGGGGCGGCCGTGGCATCTGGGGCCGGGGGTGGCGATGGTGGTGGCGCTGGCGTTGCCGGTGGGCTACGGGGTGTGGTTTTTTGCGCGGACGCGGCGGGCGAACTTCTTCTCGCTGCTCGGGCTGGGGTCGGTGCTGCTGACCGGCGGGCTGACGCTCTACCTGTGGAACCGCGACGGCACGGTCAAGCCGCACGCGGACATCCTGTTCGGGCTGAAGGAGGCGTCGATCCCGCTGGCGCTCGGGCTGGCGGTGCTCGGTTCGCACTGGTCGTCGACGCCGTTGCTGCGGCTGTTCCTCTACAGCGACAACCTGTTCGACGTCGGCAGGGTCGAGCAGCGGGTGGCGGAGCTGGGCGCGGGCGCGGCCTACCGGCGGGTCCTGTGGCAGGCGACGCTGCTGTTCGCGGGCTCGTTCTTTGCCAGCACGGTGATGAACTTCGGGCTGGCGCTGCATTTTCTGGGCGGGATCGACCACGCGGCGGCCGACGCCCAGGAGCAGTACAACGTGCAGGTGGCGAAGCTGACCGGCTGGGGCTTCGTGGTGATCGCGCTGCCGATGCTGGTGTTCCTCGGGTTCACGCTGTTCCGCCTGCTCGCCGGGCTGCGGCGGGTCACCGGCTTCTCCAACGACGAGATCCTGCACCCGCGCTAGGCGGGCCGGGGGGTGGCGTTGCCGGTCGCGGCACGCCGGGCACCGGGGGGCGCGGGTGGCGCGGCGAAGGCCTGCAGTCTGGCCGCGGGGGCGTGGCCGGGCTTTTGGGGGCGGCGGCGGCTCAGGAGACCACGTTGTCGATCCGCTGCGCGAGCTGGACGTCGAGTTCGGTGATGCCGCCGACGTCGTGGGAGGTGAGCTGCAGCGTCACCTTGTTGAAGCGGATCTCGATGTCCGGGTGGTGCTGGGCCTCCTCGGCGATCTCGGCGAGGTCGTTCACGAAGTCGATCGCCTCCATGAACTCCTCGAACTCGATGGTGCGGACAATGCACTGGCGGTCGTCCTTGAACTCCAACTCCCACTCGGGGCATTTCTTGAGGATTACTTCCAGTTCGTCGGCTGGGATCAGGTCGGACATCGTTGCGTTCGGTGGTTCGTGGCCGAGCTTGCGGCGTCGCGCGAGCGCTTGGCAAGCCCCATTCGTCAGCCCCATTCGTCGGGCCGTGCGCGGGGGTGATTCCCGGTTGCCCCGGGTGCGGACCACTGCTAGTGTCGGGCATGTTTAAATCGCTGCAAGCGGCCGCGGCAGCTGCGGTCGCGATCGTGCTTGCGGGCTGCGCGAGCAACACGCCGGCCGCGCGGATCAGCCGCAACCCGGGGGTGTTCCAGGGCCTGCCGGCGGGGCACCAGCGGCTGGTCGAGCAGGGGCGGATCGACCGCGGGATGTCGCCGCAGGCGGTGCAGCTGGCGTGGGGCAACCCGGACCGGCACAGCGAGGGCATGGACGACCGCGGCCGGCCGACGATGCGCTGGGACTACGCGGGGTTGCGGCCGGTCTACAGCACCGGCTTCTACGGCGGCTACGGGTGGGGGGGCTACGGCTACCCGTATCGCCACTGGCACGGCTACCCGTATTGGGGCCTGAGCCCGCAGGTGCAGTATGTCCCGACGCACCGGGCGTCGGTGGTGTTCCGCAACGGCAAGGTGGAATCGTGGGAGCAGTCCCGCTGAGTGGCGGGCGGAAACCCTGCGCCGGCACGGCTTGCCGGGCCGCCTGCCAACGAGGCCGCCGGCACGGCCGCCGGAACCGCTTGCATCGGCCGGTGAAATCGCCGATGGGTGGCGGCGACGCACCCCACAAGAACCATGAGATCACTCCTCCTCGCCTCCGCCGCCGCTGGGATCGCGCTCGTCGCGACGTCGTGCAGCACGATGACGGGCTCCGGCAGCGCCGGTCTCGACCGCTACAACGCCTATGACGCACCCGCCAAGCTCCCGAGCAACCCGCGCAACGTGCGGGTCAAGGTGTCGCTGAGCAAGCAGCTCGTCTACGTGATGGAGGGCAACCAGCCGCTGCTGGTCACCCCGGTGGGGGTCGGCACCTCCAGCACCCCGACCCCGCAGGGCCAGTTCCGGATCTTCAACAAGACGCACAAGCACCGCGCCGCCAGCCACGGCTACGCCTACAACGGCAGCCAGGCGCAGAAGACGTACATCTACAAGAAGCCCGCCGGCTGGTCGTTCAAGGGCACGCCGATGCCCTACTGGTGCGAGTTCAAGTCGAACTACGGCTTCCATGCCGGCTGGATGAAGCCCTACCCGTGCACCCACGGCTGCCTGCGCCTGCACCACAACGTGGCGCCGAAGTTCTTCCGCCTGGTGAGCAACGGCACGCCGGTGTCGATCCGCTCGAGCCAGCCCGAGGACGCCACGATCGGCCGCAACGTCCCGCGCCCGCCGGATGCCGGGCCGCTGCCCGACTTCCCGGCGTCGTTCTACATCGGCGACCAGGCGTTCACCTATCACAAGCCGGCCAAGTTCAACTAGCGAGGCGAGAGGATTCGGAAAGGACTCGGGACGCCCACGGAAACCGCGGGCTCCCTGCCCGGCCGCCAGCGTCCGACCACGGCGGGAGGGCGGCGCATGCTCGTGATTGGTGGGCGGCGGGGAGCGTTGTGGTGGTGGAAAGGGGTGGCGTGCGGGCACCGTATGGGTGGTTTGGGATTCCCGGCGTTGCCGGGAGCCCGTAACCTGACCCCACCATGAACACCACGGTTTCTGTTTCCCGTTGCGCGAACTGCCCGCTGAACCGGCGCGGGTTCCTCCTCCGCGGCGGCGCCGCCGCCGGGGGCGCGCTGGCGCTGGCCACCCCGCGCTGGCTGGGGGCGGCCGAGCCCGCCGCCAAGACGCGGGTGCGGATCATCTACGCGCTGCATGCCGCGCAGCAGCCGGGGCCGGACTGGCCGAACCAAGGGTTCGACTTCCGGCCGGTGATGGAGCGCATCAACTCCACCCTGGCGCGCGAGTGCGCGGGCTTCGAGTTCGTCCCCTCGCTGGCGAGCGGCGAGGAGCAGGCGAACAAGCTGCTGGAGGAAGACCTGGCCGCCGGCAACATCGACGGCTACCTCGTCTATCAGATGAACGCCTGGAACCGGGTGATCCAGCCGGTGGCGGCGTCCGGCAAGCCGGTCGTCTACGCCGACTTCCAGTATGGCGGCAGCGGCGGACTTTTGGTCTACACCGCGGCCCTGCTGCGCAGCGGCGCCACCAACGTCGGCTTCGTCTCCTCGTCGGACCCCGCCGACCTGGTGCGGGCGGTGGAGTGCCTGCGCGGCGCCGGCCAGGGCGGCGGCGGCGGGGTCGGGGCGGTGGTGGCCGGGGCGCGCCGGCGGTCGACCCCGGCGCCGGGCAGCCCGGCGGTCACGGCCGATCCGTGCGCGTGCCTGGCGGCCGGCGAGTGTCTCGAGCGGCTCGGGAAGGCCAAGCTGCTGGTGGTGCGCGACCAGACGGCCGGGGCGGAGGGGGCAATCGCCGGGATCACGGTCGAGCGGATCCCGTTCTCCGCCCTGAACGACGCGTGGGCGGCGGCCGACAAGGACGCCTCCCGCGCGGTGGCCGACCGCTGGCAGCAGGGCGCCCGCAAGGTCGAGGGGGTGAGCCGCGAGACGCTCGAGGCCTCGGCGGCGATGTACCTCGGCATGAAGAGCCTGTTGGAGAAGCACCGCGCCACCGGGATCACGATCAACTGCCTCGGGGGGTTCTACGGCGGCCACATCCACGCCTACCCGTGCCTCGGGTTTCACGAGCTGAACAACGAGGGGCTGATCGGCGGCTGCGAGGCCGACGTGCGCTCGGCGGCCACGATGATCATCGGCACCACCCTGACCCAGGGCCGGCCCGGCTATATCTCCGACCCGGTGATCGACACCGCCAAGCGCCAGATCATCTACGCCCACTGCGTGGCGTCCAACAGGGTGTTCGGCCCGAAGGGCGCGGCGAACCCGTTCGAGATCCTCACCCACTCCGAGGACCGGCAGGGCGCGGCGGTCCGCTCGATCCTGCCCACCGGCTACCTCACGACCACGCTCGAGTTCGACCAGGGCCGCAAACAGGTGCTGATGCACCGCGCGGTGGCGGTCGGCAACGACCCGGACGACCGTGCCTGCCGCACCAAGCTGTGCGCCGAACCGGTCGGCGACCTCGAGAAGCTGTTCGCCGAGTGGGACCAGTGGGGCTGGCACCGGGTCACGTTCTACGGCGACCTCAAGGAGCCGGTCGGCGCCCTCGCCGACGCGCTCGGCTGGCAGGTGGTCGAGGAGGCGTGAGGGCGTGGCCAGCGGCCTGCCCTTCGAAGCCCGAAGGGCGAAGAAGGGTCAGCGGTCAGAGATCAGAGATCAGAGATCAGAGGTCAGAGGTCAGAGATCAGAGGTCAGAGGGAAGAGGGAAGAGGGAAGACTTCCCGCGTGGTTGCGATTGCGGAGGCGGGGCGGCGTGCAGGGTGTGTGGACGGGGTGGTTGGGGTTGGGGTGGAAGCCGGGCTGCGGCGCGGAAAGCGGCGTAGCCGGTCGCTGCGCGACCTCTGCCGCCGCAGAGCAAGGAGGGAGGGGGGGAGCGGGGCGGGTGGGCGTTGCGGGGCGCCCGTCCTTGCCCTTCGGGCCATGCCGGACAAGTGGGACTTCCGCTGCGGAGAGAGAGCTGGCGGCTCAGGGCCGGGTCACCCTGAGGCGGGCGAAGAGGGCGGGCGCGCCGCCGGGCGGGATCGTCACGGTGACGGTGTCGAGGTCGGGGGTCGGGTGATTCTCGGTGATCGTGACGCCGGGGCCTGCCGGCGGCGGGTGGATCGGGATGTCGGTCCAGCCGGCGAGGTCGGTGCCGTATTGAAGCACCTGGGTGGTGTCGGTTTCCGCGAGGTCGCTGCGGGTGAAGGTGACGACGAGGTTGCCCAACTCGTCGAGCGCGCAGGACGGCGCGGCGTTGGCGCGGTCGGGGAGCGTGGGCTGGCCGCCGAGGACGTATTCCAACAGGTTGCACAGGCCATCGGCGTCGGGATCCTGCTCGGGGCCGTCGTTGACCCCGGGGATCAGGCCGTTGGCGGGGTTGGCGGCCCACGCGTCGTAGCCGGTCGGGGGCTGGTCGTCGTCGTGGATCGTCAGCACGGCGGTCGAGCGGGTGCCGAGGGTGGAGTTGCCCGTGGCGTTGGCCAGGGTGAGGGTCACCGTTTCGGGCTCCTCGTCCGCGGGGTCGTTGGTGATCGGGACGGGGAACGCCCTGAGCGTCTGTCCGGCGGCGAACTCGAGCGTGCCGGAGGTGGGGGTGAAGTCGCTGCCGGCGGTCGCGGTGCCGGCGGTGGCTGCGTAGTCCACCGCGGCGGACCCGCCGTTGCCGCCGGTCCTGGCGACGCTGATGGTGGCGGAGCCGGCGGTTTCGTCCACCGTGTAGCCGGCGAGTTCGAAGAACGTGTTGTCGGTGCAGGTGGCGGTGGTGATCGCGAGGCTCCAGCCGCCGGCGAGCGTCCCGCCGTCGCCGTAGCTGTCGTCGTAGAGGAACAGGCGCCAGGTGCCGTTCGGGTTCAGGCCGTTGAACACCGCGAGCGTGGCGGCGGGGCCGGACGGCGCGGGTGCCGGGAAGACGTCGTCGGGGGCGTCGTGATTGGTGGGGCGGAACGTGCCCGATGAGAGGATCCCGTAGCCCGGCAGCGCGGCGGCGGCGGCATCGTCGAACGTCAGCATCAGGTTGGCGGCCTCGCCGCCGGCCCCGGCGTCGGACAGGAGCACCACGCTGCCGCCGGCCGGGCCGGCCAACAGGGCGTCGATCTCGTCCGGGTAGTCGTGGCTCAGGCCGTTGAGCGTGGCCGTGACCCTGGTCACGGTGCCGGAGAGGTTGGAAACCGCGATCACCGAGGGATACGGCGACGCGACGCCGCTGCTAGGGATCGAGATCGGGTTGGAGGTGGAGAAGCTGGTCGTCGCGAGGGCGCCGAGGACGAGTTGCCAAGTGGCCGTGCCCAGGTCCACGGCCCCGTCCTGGAACTGCAGCGTGGCGGTGACCTCCGACCCGCGGGGCCCGCTTGCCGTGAAGGTGAAGGGCCGTGCGGCGCCGGCGCCGGGCGCCAGCGCGCCGTATGCCTGCGGGCCGCTGGCGTTGGTCACGCCGCCGGTTTCCTGGAGCGTGGCCACCAGGTTGGCGGTGGCGGCCGACCCGGTGTTCGTTAGCCCGAGGTTGACGGTCACCGTCTCGCCCGGGTCGATCGCGGCGTTGGCGGGCACGTTGCCCTCGGCCAGCAGCGTCGCGGAACCGGCGGCCGGCACGGCGCCGGTGGCGGACCCGTGGAGGTCGATGCGCACCGCGTCGAGGGTGCCGGTATCGTCCGGGGCGCCGTCGGCGACGTGGACGGTCCACGTGCCGGCGGCGTTCTCGCCCCAGTGTCGGACCGACATGAAGCTCCAGCCGACATAGTTGTCGCCGGAGTCGTCGTGCACCCCGGCCAGCGTGCTGACCATGCCGCCCGGGGAGGTGAGCTGGATCGCGAGGTCGCCGCGGGCGGTGTGGGTGGCAGTGACCGTGACCACCACGTGCTCGACCCGCACGCGCGGGGCATCGAACGAGAACGTGCGCGTGACCCCGGTCGGGTCCTCGTCGGGGATCTCCAGCGCCAGGCCGTCCTGCTGCGCCGAGAGTTTGGTTTGGGCGCCGAGGGGCGACCAGCCTGCGGCCATGTCGACCGCGGCCTGCGCGTTGATCATCCCGGCGCCGAACTTGTGGTTGAAGTGGAGGCCGGCGGGGTTGGTCGCCCAGCCGCCGTCTAACGGATCGTTCCGGGTGGCCGAGCGGATCAGGATCTCCTGCACGTCGCGCCAGCCGAGCTGGGGGTTGGCGTTGAGCATGAGGGCGACGACGCCGGCGACGAGCGGGGTGGCGGAGGAGGTGCCGCCGAAGGTCCGGGTGTAGTTGGTGTCGGCCAGTTCGCCGGAGGCGCCGCTCCAGTTGTAGCCATCTTCGCCGACCAGGTCGGTGGTGGTGATGTCCTGCCGGCCGTCGCTGCTGGAGGGTGCGGCCACCACCAGGTTGGCGCCGGGCTCGCTGTAGCTCGCCTGTTCGCCGCGGTCGCCGACGGCGCCGACGGCGATCGTCTCGATCGCGTTGGCGTAGCCGTCGTAGTTCGAGTCATCGCCCGACTCCAGCCCGTTGCCGCCGGCGAAGACGAAGATCGTCCCCTTGCCGTCGCGGCCGGTCTGCACCGCCTGGGCGAGCGCGGCGCGGGTCAGCGGCCCCGGGCCGTCGAGGGTGATCCCGTCGTCCGGGACGCCCCAGCTGTTGCTCTTGATCGCGATCACGTCGTTGCGGTGGGCCAGGGCATCGGCCTCCTGGGCGTCGGTGACCGGGGCGGCGAGGATGCGCAGGCCGACGAGGGTGGCGGCAGGCGCGGCGCCGCTCACGCCGAGGGTGTTGTTCCCGCGGGCGGCGCAGACGCCGGCGCAGGCGGTTCCATGCCAGTCCTCGTTGGACTCGTACGGCGTGGGATTGGTGTCGCCATCGTTGAAGTCGTAGTCGATCGTCGTGTTTGCGTTCGGCGCCAGGTCGGGGTGGGTGAACTGCAACCCGTCGTCCACGATCCCGATCGTCACGCCACTGCCGGCATGGGTGTCCCAGACGCCCGTGATGTTGGCATCGATGCCGCTGGTGCCGCCGTTCTGGCCGGTGTTGCGCAGGTGCCATTGGCTGGCGAACAGCGGGTCGCTCGGCACCAGCTTCCTGACGCGCTCCCTTGCCAGCAGCGGATCGGCCGCGAGCACGCCGGCGCTGCCGCGCAGCCGCGCGGCGGCCTCGGGCGCGGCAGCCGGTTCGGCGGCGCGGAAGAGGAACCGCCCCGTGCCGTAGGGCAGGCGCCGGTCGATGGCGAGGCCCGCGGCGGCCGCCACATCCGCGGGTTCGGCCCCCGGGGCGAGTTCGACGAGCACCTGCCGGGTGAGGATCCGGCGCGAATGGCGGTCGCGGCGGGCACCGGCCTGATAGAGGACGGGGCCCACCTCCTCGCCGGTCGCGGCCTGCAGTTTCCGTGCCTGCTGGCGCACCGCCTCGGCGTCGGCCAGTGCCGCCACCCTGACGACCCGGTGCCGGTGCCGGGCATCGACTGCGTGGAGTTCGTCGCGCGCGACCTCGAACAGGCGCGGCTGGCCGCCGTCATGGATCAGGTGGTGGTCCGCAAGGCGCCCGGCCGCGCCGGCCGGGCCGGCCATGGCCAACGCGCAGGCGCAGGCGAGGGCCTGGGGTGGCGCGCCGCGCCGGAGCCACGGAACGGCCCTGTCGATCCCATTGCCGCCGCATGCGCCGATGGTCAGGAAACTGATGCTGGTGGCCCACATCGGGGCTGCTCCCGGTCGGCGGTCGTTCATGGGGCACATCGGCAGGCGAGGACGCCCGCGGCCTGCGATCCGCCGCAGTCTACCCGCCGCGGCACCGGCAGGCAACGATAACCACGGGGGGAGAGACCCGGGGTTTGCATGGGGGCCATGGGGGCCATAAGCCTAAGAGGAAAAATGCCGAACCACGGATTTCTCGGATTACGCGGATATCGGAGTGGCTTGGTTTCCCTCGCTTGTTCACCTGCCGGATGAATCCGCCATCCATCGTAACTCATTCAACATCCGTGCAATCCATGAACCGGAGCGCAGCGGAGATGGACCGCCTTGCTGGTTCTGGTTCATTTTCTGCGGTCAAATCCGTGGTTTTCATTCCCGGATCCAGGATAAGAGCCATGGGGCCTATCCAACAGCAGGTCCCTGCTGCAGTCACCTCTTGACGCTGTTGGGGCTGGGGGGCACGCTGGGATGGCGGCTGCGGGCGGGGGAATGGGTTGTGCCTGGGATTGCCGCGGGCGAAGATGAAGGACCGGCCGGTTGCGAGTTTCTCGTGGGTCACCATGGCGGCAGTGGTGGTGGCCGTCGTGTGGTGGGCGCTGGAGCAGAAGGGTGGCGAGGGTGGCGAGGGTGGCGCCGGCGGGCGGGCGGGGGAGCGGGCGGGGGACGAGGCGCCGGCGGCGGTGCCGGGGGGCGGGCTTGCGGAGCGGCCGGTGGAGGAGCCGGTGCGGTCCGGCGGCTACGAGGTGCACCGCGGCTGCGCGCTGGTGGCGGCGCGCAACAACGACGGCGACAGCTTCATGGTGCGCCTGCCGGACGGCCGGCGGGCGGAGTTCCGGCTGTATTTCGTGGACGCGCCGGAGAGTGCGTTCAAGCGCTACGCGGGCGGGGAGACCAACCACGCGCGGATCCGCGAGCAGGCCGCCGAGCTGGGCGGGATCACGCCCGAGCAGGCGGTGGAGGTCGGGCGGCAGGCGAAGGGGCTGACGCTGGGGCTGTTGGAGCGCGAACCCTTCACCCTGTTCACCCGTTGGGACAGTCCCTTCCGGGACGAGCGCTACCACGCGCTGGTCGAGCTGAGGGAGCGCGGCAAGCCGCGCTGGCTGCACGAGCTGCTGGTCGAGCGCGGGTTCGCCCGGCTCAAGACCAAGCCCGCGGACCTGCCCGACGGCACGCCCGCCGCGCGGCACCGCGAGCACCTGCGCGACCTCGAGCGCAAGGCCCGCCGCGCCGGGGTGGGCGCGTGGGGGCTGTGAGGCGCCCCAAGCGTCCGCGCCGGGGGCCGGCAGGCTCATGATCAGGGCGGCAGGGAGCTTGTTCCCAGCACTCCCCCGAGGCAAGCCCCGGGGCCCCGGGGCCGGTACAGCAACGGGCCGCCCGCGCCGGGGAGGGCGCGGGCGGCCGCAGGGTTACTAACTGTTATGCGGCGGTCGCCGGCTCACGGGATGGTCACCTTGAGGCGGGCGAAGAGGGTGGGCGCGCCGCCGGTCGGGATGGTCACCGTGATGGTGTCGAGCTCGAGCGTTGGGACGTCCTCGGTGACGGCGACCTCGGGGCCGATCGGCGCCGGGTTGACGGCGATGTCGGTCCAGCCGACGAGGTCGCTGCCGTATTGGAGCACCTGGGTGGTGTCGCCTTCCGACAGGTCGCTGCGCTTGAAGGTGACGACGAAGTTGCCGAGGCCGTCGGGCTCGCCGGCGATGACGAGCGCGGCGGCGTCGGAGGTCAGCGGGTCGCCGCCGAGCACATACTCCATCAGGTTGCTGACGCCGTCGGCGTCGGGGTCCTGGTCGGGGCTGTCGTTGACGCCGGCGGTGAGGCCCATGTCGGCGGCCCACGACAGGTATCCGGCGGTGGCGTCGGCGACGCTCAGGGTGCCGGAGGCCTCGGTGAAGGTCCACGTCTTGACGCCGTCGGTCATCATGTGCACGCCGGAGCCGAAGTTGGCGAAGCCGGCGACGCTGAAGGTGGGGCCGTAGACCGGGGTGGCGACATCGACCAGGGTCCAGCTGTTGCCGGCGGTGTCGTCGGCGCCGGACAGGTCGAGGGTGAAGGTGCCGTCGAGGGTGGCGGCACCGGGGCCGGTGACCTTGTTGGCGACGCCGTTGGCGCCGATGACGAAGAGCAGGCTGCCGGTGTCGGCCAGGGCCAGCGTATCCTCATTGACGGTGGTGTTGCCAACGTAGGTGTTGGCGGCGGTCAGGGCGAGCGTGCCCGCGCCGGTCTTGGTCAGCCCGCCGCCGCCGCCGCCGTCGAGCAGCGCCTGGTCGATGGCGATCACCTGGCCGTTGGAGTCGATGCGCGCGCCGCCGGCGAGCACGTTGGCGGCGTCGAGCGTGTTGATGAAGCTGGCGTTGGCGTTTGCCCCGGCGACCAGCAGGCCGCCGTTGAAGTTGACGGTGGCGCTGCCGGCGCCGCCGGCCCACGCGGCGACCTGGCGGGCGGTCAGGGTGCCGCCATCGAGGTTGACGGTGCCGACCGCCTCGGCGGCGTTCGAGACGACCACCGCATTGCCGGCGGAGTTGACCGCGCCGGTCCCGGAGATCGTCAGCGTGCCGGTGCCCACCTCGCCGACGAGCAAGGCGTTGCCCGCGCCGGTCTGGTTGAACGTGCCGCCGCTGACGGTGAGCACGCCGACGCTGCCCGCGTAGCGGCCGACGGCGACCCAGCTGTTGGCGTTGGTCGTGCCGCCGCTTTGGGTCCACGTTCCCTGGCCGTTGACGCCGATCTGGAAGTCCTCAGTCCCGCCGCCGGTGAACGTGCCGTCGGTGATCGTGACCGTGCCGGTCGTGCCGGTGGCCTGGCCGAGGTGGACGAAGCGGGCCATCGTCACGGAGCCGCCCGATAGGTTCACCGTGCCGCTGGTGCCGGTGTTCTTGCCGATATAGGCGACGCCGGCGACGTCGAGGGTGCCGGCCCCGCTGACGTTGACCGTACCCACCGAGGTGCCGACGTCGCTGACGTTGAAGTCGACGTTGCTGAAGCTGGCGACCGCGTTGTCCTGGATGTTCAGGATGCCGGTGCCGAGGGCGCCGCCGTTGCCGATCGAGACCCAGCCGCCGTTGGACTGGATGAGCTGGGCCGAGTCCTTGACCGTCACGGTGGCCAGCGAGTTGTCGCCCAGGCCGATTGAGAACCGGCCCTTGGCGTTGTAGACCGAGCTACCCTCGATCACCATCGTGGTGGTCGCATTCGCATTCTCGGCCAGCAGGGTCTGCCCGTTGTTGGTCCAGGTCGAGTTGGTGAGGGTCACGATCTGGTCGCTGTCGTTGGCGAGCCCGGCGTCATGGCCGGTGCTGAAGTTCGTGCTGGTGATCGACGAGTTCGTCGCGGTGATCGTGCTCAGCGTGCCGGTGTCGCCGTTGCCGCGGCCGAGGGCGATCCAGCTGGGGACGGTGAGCGAGGTGTTGTTGAGCACCACGTTGGCGGCCACGTTGGGCGTGGAGGCGATCCACAACTCGCCGGCCACGGTGTTGGTCTGGGTGCCGGAGCCGTCGAGGGTGAGCGTGCCGCCGTCGACCTTGAGGCCCTGGTTGACGGTGCCGAAGACGTTGGCGCCGGGGTTGGTGAGCGTCAGGTTGCCGGCCCCGGTCTTGACCAGGTTGCCGACGCTGGTGACCACCGGGCCGCTTAGCGTCAGGTCATTGGTGGTGCTGATGCGGCTGCCGGTGGCGCCGATGGTGAAGCCGCGGTCGGTGGCGGCCGCCGGGCCGGTGTAGGCCAGGGTGCCGCCGCTCAGGACCAGGTTGGCCGCATCGGCAGTGGAGGCGCCGATTGCGCTGGCGGCTCCGCCGTTGGCGATGCTGTTGACCGAGAGGGTGCCGCCCGCCACGGTGGTGGCCCCGGTGTAGTCGTTGACCGTGGAGATGGTGACCGCGGCGGTGCCCTGCTTGAGCAGCGGGGTGCTGCCGGTGATCTTGCCGGTGCCACTGAGCAGGTATGCCTGGATGGAGTTGTTGAACACCACCTGGCTGGGGGCCACGGTCACGTCCAGCGTCACCAGCGTGTTGCTGGCGTTGTCGTCGAACAGGACCGGGTTGGGATCGCTGTAGGTGGTGGGCAGGGTGGTGAGCAGGTCGATCCAGTTCTGGGTGGTCGCGATGTCCCACGTGCCATCGACATCGCCCGTCCACTGCGGCAGGGCCACGCTGGTGACGTCGAGGGAGATCAGCCCGAGGCCGTCGTCCTTGAGGGTGGCGATCACGCCGTTGGGCAGGGTGCCGAGGGTGATGCTGCCGGCGCCGGCGATCGGCGCGACGTAGGAAACCAGCGGGACTGACCCGAGGGCGGGCAACTGGTCGGCGACGTTGATGGTCACCGTTCCGTTCAGGGTCAGGGTGCCGGTCACGTTGAGCGGGGCGGCGGTCGGGTTGCCCGCGATGTTGCCGAGGTTGACCTCGAGGGTGGTGGCGCCGGCGGTGCCGAAGGTGACGTTCGCCGCGGCCAGCGACGCGGTGTCGTTCACCTGGGTGACGCCCAAGGCGGCGCCATCGGCCACGGTGATGTCGCCGCCGCCGATGGCGTTGGTGGTGAGCACCAGCGTGCCGGCGTTGACGGTGCTCAGGCCGGTGTAACTGTTGGCGCCGCTCAGGGTGAGGGTGCCGGCGCCGAGTTTTGTCAGGCCGCCGCCACCGTCCACCAGCGCCTGGGCGATGGCGATGTTGAAGCCGTTGGTGTCGATGAAGGCGCCGCCGCCCTGCACCGTCGCGGCGTCGAGGCCGGCCATGAAGTTGGCTTGGTTGGCACCGGCCTTCAGCGTGCCCCCGTTGAAGTTGAAATTGGTCGCCCCGGTGCTGTTGTCCCGGATCATGGTGGCCGTGAGCGTGCCGCCGTCGAGGTTGAACGTGCCTTGGCTGGCGCCGCCGTTGCCGACGATGATCTCACCGAGGATCGCCTGGCCGGTGCCGGAGAGGTTCCACGTGCCGTTGCCGTCGCCGTTCCAGCTCTCGCCGAGGAAGGTCAGGGAAGTCGTGTTGGTAAAGACGCCGCCGCTCTGGTTGATCGTGCCGGTACCGTTGGTGCCCGTGCTGATGGTGATGTTGCCGCCGCCGGCCTTGGTGATCGTGCCGCCGGTCATGTTGAGGACGCCGAAGCCGCCGCGGCGACCGACGGCGATCCAGTTGTTGACAGTGACTGAGGCGGTGCCGGCGACGTTGAGGGTGCCTTGGCTGCCGTTCCAGTCCCCGACCCACATTTCGCCGGTCGTGGTGACCGTCCCGGCATCGATGTTCAGAGTGCCGTTGCCGGGGCTGCCGGCGTTGTTGCTGGAACCAATGATCAGGTTTCCGTTGGCGGTGACGGTTCCGGTGGTGTTGACGTTCATCGTCCCAACGCCCCCGGTGTCCCAGTCGATGCCGCCGATCCAGATGTTGCCGCCGCCGGTCAGGCTGCCGGTCCCTTGGCCGTAGCCGGTAACGCCGCCCCCGGCGGTGGTGACGTCCGCCAGGTTGTAGACGCCGGTTCCGCCGATGATGCCGACGTAGAACCAACCTCCGTTGGTGCCGTAGGGCTGGTTGCCTGAGACGTGGTCTACCCGTCCCGAGTTTCCGGCGCCCCTGCCGATGATGACGTCCCGCGGGGAAACCGTGACGTCAGCGGTCAGGTAGGGGTAGTTACCCGCGGCCATGTTGACGATCGCGTCGTCGTAGGTGTTGTTCGGGTTGGGGTTGGCGGGCACCCAGCCCGAGCTCCAGTTGCCGGGGTCGTTCCAATTCTGGTCGACGGTGCCGGTCCAGTTGTTGTCGGCGGCGAACGCCGCGGAACTGAGCACGGCGGTGACGCCGGCGAGGGTTGCGCCCGCGAGAAGGTGGCGGGATTTCGGGTTCGGTTTCATGGTTTCTTCGATTCGATGGTTTGGAGACCGGGGGCCAAGGGCACGACATCCCCACGTGGGATCACTGCAGCCGGAGGAGCAGCGTTCGCTGGAGGAGATCGCCTGGATTGATTGGGGCTACGACCAGCAGCCAAGCAGCCGCAGCGGGATTTGCAAGGAAAACCGGCGGCAAACCGGCCCCCCCGGGGTGCCGGCCACGCCCCCGGGGTGCCGGCCGCGCCCCGCGGGGTGCCATCGGTGCCCCCCGCGGGGGTCGGATCCGCAACCCCTGCCGGGGTTGGGCCTGCGACCCCTGGCGGGGTCGTGGCGGGGGTGGGCGGTCAGGGGGTTTCGATCACGGCGCGGAGGAACTCGGCGGGGGTGGTGGCGACCGGGCCGGGGCTGCGGAAGGTGCGGTATTCCCAGGCGGTGTCGTCGCTGAGCGGGGGCATGTCGGCCTCGATCGCCTGCTTGTCGGTGCCGGTCACCTCGCTGACGACGAGGACGTCCCAGGCGGCGAGGTCGTCGCTGGCCTGGATCCGGTAGACGATGCCGTCGATCTCGGCGGACACCTGCTCGGTGGCGCCCGAGAAGGTGGCGCCGGCGCGCACCGGCAGGGTGAGGACCAGCGCCGGGGCGCCGCCGACATCGGCGATCCGGCCGGCGACCTTGCCGCTGGCGGTGCCGGAGAGCGGATCGCCGTCGAGGGCGAACTCCTCGGCGTTGGTGTCGCCGTCGGCGTCGGGGTCGCCGCCCATGGTGGCGTCGGCGGTGGGATCGATGTCGGTGATGGCGGCCTGGGCCCAGGTTTCGTAGGCGCTGGCGGGGCGGGTGATCGCAATCTCGGTGAACCCATTGCCGGTGTAGTCGTAGACGAGCGTGTAGCCGTCGGGCAACGCCGGCTCGCTGGCGAACTTCCCGGTCCCGACGAGCGGGTCGTAGTAGCGGGCGATGACGTGCACCGGCAGGGTTGGGGTGCCGTTGAGGACCAGCGCCGCGTTGGAGATGTCCAGCGTCATGGCGTCGAGGACATCGGGGCCGAGGTCGACGGTGAGCGTGGAGCCGGGCTCGAAGGTCACCGACCCGACGACCATCTCGCCGCCGGGGGCGCCGGGGTTGAGGTCGGCGCCGGTGGCGACGACGATCGGGCCGTCGATGAAGCCGGTGCCGCCGAGGGTGCCGTTCTCGACCCGGGTCGTGCCGAGGAGCGCGCTGGAGCCGTTCAGGTAGAGCGTGCCGGCCCCGGTCTTGGTCAGCGTGCCGCCGCCGTCGTCGAGGCTCTGGTTGATCGCGATCGTGTTGCCGTTGGTGTCGATGCGGGCGCCGCCGAGCTGGACCACCACGGTGGTGACCAGCGACATGAAGTCGGCAGTGGCCCCCGGGGAGGCGATCAGCAGGCCGCCGTTGAAGTTGAACGTGCCGGTGCCGCCGCCGCCGCGGATCTGGCGCGAGAACAGGGTGCCGCCGTCGAGGTTGAGGGTGCCGAAGGTGCCGGCGTTCTTGGCGACGTAGAGGATGCCGCCGACCGTGACCACCGGCGAGCCGCTGATGTTGAAGGTGCCGGTCGAGGTGCCGACGTCGCCGACGTTGAAGTCGACGTTGGCGGTGGTGACGGTGGCGTTGTCCTGGACGTTGAGCACGCCGATGCCGTTGTTGTTCTGGCCGATCGAGATGTAGCCGCCACCCGGCCCCTGGGTGAGGCTGGCGGAATCCCTGACCGTGACCGTGGCGCTGGAACCCGCGCCACAGCCCATCAGGAACACCCCGTTCGCCTGATAGACCGAGGTCCCGGCGAGGGTCATGGTGGTGGTCGCGTCAAGGTTCTCGGCGAGGTAGGTCACCCCGTTGTTGGTCCACGTCGAGTTGGTGAGGGTGACGTTCTGGTCGCTGTTGTTGTCGGCGAGGCCGGCGTTGTGGCCGGTGCTGAAGTTGGCGCTGGTGATCGTCGAGTTGGTCGCGGTGATGCTGCTCGTCATGTTGTTGCCGTTGCCGCGGCCGAGCGCGATCCAGCTGGCGGTGGTCAGCGAGGTGTTGTTGAGGACGACGTTGGCGGCCACGTTCTGCGCGGAGCTGATCCACATCTCGCCGGCCACCGTGTTGGTCTGGGTGCCGGAGCCGTCGAGGGTGAGCGTGCCGCCGTTGACGCGCAGGCCCGGGCCGACGGTCCCGAAGACGTTGGCGCCGGGCCAGGTCAGGATCAGGTTTCCCTTCCCGGCCTTGACCAGGTTGCCGGCGGTGCACGCCACCGGGCCGCTCATGGTCAGGCTGTTGTTGTTGTTGAGGCCGCTGTTGGCCGCGCCGATGGTGAAGCCGCGGTCGATGCTCACCGCCGGCCCGGTGTAGTTCAGCGTGCCGCCCGCCAGCACCAGGTTCTCCGGGCCGGCGCCCGAGGCGCCGATCGGGCTCGGGCTGCCGCCGTTGGCAAGGACCTTGTTGACGGTGGTGCTGCCGCCCGCCAGGGTGACCGGGCCGGTGAAGTCGTTGCCCGCCATCTGCAGCGACAGCGAGGAAGCCCCCCGCTTGACGAACGAGGCCGCGCCGGTGATCTTGCCGGTGCCTGTTAGAAAGTAGGGCACGGTCGAGTTGTTGAAGGTGACCTTGGCGGGGGCGACGGTCACGCCGAGGGTGACCAGCGCGTTGCCGGCGCTGTCGTCGAAGAGGACCGGGTCGCCATCGTTGTAGGTGGTGGGAACGCCGCTGACCACGTCGATCCAGTTCTCGGTGGTGGCGATGTCCCAGGTGCTGTCGGTGGCGCCGGTCCAGCGTGGCAGGGTGATGCTGGTGACGTCGAGGTAGAGCAGGCCGCCTGCCTCCTCCATGGTGGCGGTCACGCCGTCGGGGAGGGTGCCGAGGGTGAAGCTGCCGGTGCCGGCCTTGGTGCCGCAGGCGACGAGCGGGATGGTCCCGACGGCGGGGAGGGCGTCGGTGACGTTGACGGTCACGGTGCCGGTGAGGGTCAGGGTGCCGCTGACGTCGAGGAGGGGGGCGGCCGGGTTGCCGGCGGCGTTGCCGCAGTCGAGGTTGAGGGTGGTGGCGTCGGCGCCGGAGTTGCCGAAGGTGGCGTTCGGCACGGTCAGTGCAGCGGTGTCAGTCGACTGGGTGAGGCTGAGGGCCGCGCCGGTGGTCACGGTCAGGTCGCCGGCGGCGGCGCTGGTGGCCATCGTGATGGCCAGCAGCGCGCCATCGGTCGCGGTCAGGTTGCCGCCGCTGATGCTGGTGGTGCTGAGTGCGAGTGTGCCGGCGCTGACGGTGGTGGTGCCGGTGTAGGTGTTGGCGCCGGTCAGGGTGAGGGTGCCGGCGCCGAGTTTGGTCAGGCCGCCGGCGTCGCCGCCGTCGAGCAGCGGTTGGGCGATGGTGATCGAGTAGCCGTTGGTGTCGATCACGGCGCCGCCGGAGTAGACGGTGGCGGCGGTCAGGCCGGTCATGAAGGCGTCGTCGTAGGCGGAGGCCCTGAGGGTGCCGCCGTTGAAGTTGAAGTTGGTGGCCCCGGTGGTGTTGTCGCTGATTCTGGTGACCGTGAGGGTGCCGCCGTCGAGGTTGAAGGTGCCGGTGCAGGCGCCGTTGTTGCCGAGGACGAGGTTGCCGAGGATCGCCTGGCCGGTGCCGGAGAGGTTCCAGGTGCCGGCGCCGTCGCCGTTCCAGCTCTCCCCGATCCACGTCGCCGAGGTGGTGTTGGTGAACACGCCGCCGCTCTGGTTGATCGTGCCGGTGCCGTTGGTGCCGGTGCTGATCGTGACGTTGCCGGCGCCGGCCTTGGTGATCGAGCCGCCGGTCAGGTTGAGCACGCCGATGCCGCTGCGCCGGCCGACGGCGATCCAGTTGTTGACGGTGAGCGAGGCGGTGCCGGCGACGTTCAGGGTGCCTTGGCTGTTCAGGTCCCCGACCCACAGTTGACCGTTCACGGTGACCGTGCCGGAATCGATGTTCATGGTGCCGTTGCCGAGGTTGGCGGCGTCGTTGCCGGAGCCGATCACCATGAGCCCGTTGGCGGTGACCGTGCCGGTGGTGTTGATGTTCATCACGCCGAAGCCTCCCGTTTCTGCTTCGGTGCCGCCGACCCAGATGTCGTTGCCGCCGGTCAGGCTGCCGGAGCACTGGCCGTAACCGGTCACGCCGCTCCCGTAACTGCCGACATCCGCAAGGTTGTAGAAGCCGGTGCCGCCGTTGCGGCCGACGTAGAACCATCCTCCGTTGGTGCCGTAAGGGAGGTTGCCGGCGACGTGGTCCACCTGGCCGCTGTTGCCCGCGCCGGTGCCGATGATGATGTCCCGCGGGGAAACCGTGACGTCGGCCGCCACGACGGGATAGTTCCCGGTGGCCAGGTTGACGATCGCGTCGTCGAAGGTGTCGCCGGTCGCCTGCCCGTTGGGGTTGGCCGGCAGGCGGCCGAGGCTCCAGTTGGCAACGTTGTTCCAGTCGGTGTCGACGCCGAGCCAGTTGTTGTCGACGGCGGGGGCCGTGGTGCAGAGCACCGCGCCGATGCCGGCGAGGGTCGCGCCCGCGACGAAACGGCGGGGCCGCGTGACGGTGGATGCGGGATTCGGTTTCATGGTTTCCTTGACTGGGATGGTTAGGGGGCCACGGGGGCCACGCCGGCCGCCCACCCGGCAGGCCTCCGACGGCGGGCAGACGGCACGCCGGCGCAAGCCGCACAGGGGCTTCGGGGCTTCCACTCAAGCCGATCCGATCGCGCCGCAAGCTGCAAGGAAAATCCGGCCCCGGCCGCGCGCCGGCGCGGGCCCCGCGCCGGGGTTGCCGGGGATTCGGCTTGAAATGGCGGGGTTGATTCTCCATTGCGGGCGTCGATCCCCGCCATGCTCGCCCTGCTCGTGCTGATCCCGGTGGCCGCCTGCCTCGCGATCCTCGGCGGCGCCCCCGCCCGCAGGACCGCGGTGACGGCGGCGGCCGCCAACCTCGCGCTGGCGGTGTGGGCCGCCGCCGACTGGCGCAACGACGCATGGGAATGCGTGTTCCGCGTCCTCGAGCGGCCGGCGATCCACCTCTCGTTCGGGTTCATCGACGGCATGAGCGCGGCGCTGGTGCTGCTCGCGGCCATCGTCGGCTTCGCCGCCATCCACGCCGGCGGTGCCCCGCCCGGCCGCGAGCGGCTCCACTACGCCGCCACGCTGCTGATCGCCGCCGGCGCGCTCGGGGCGTTCGCCGCCACCGACCTCGTGTTCTTCTATGCCTTCCACGAGCTGGCCCTGATCCCGACGTTCCTGATGATCGGGCTGTTGGGAACCGGCGAGCGCCGCCAGGCGGCGTGGCGGATCACCCTTTACCTCGGCCTGGCCTCGCTGGTGCTGCTCGCCGGCCTGCTGTGGCTGGCGGCCGAAACCGGCACCTTCGACATGCTGGCGATGCTCGACCGCCCGGGCGCGGTCGACCCCGCCGTGCAGCGCCCGCTCGCCGCCCTGCTGCTCGCCGGCTTCGGCACCCTGGCCTCGCTGTTCCCGTTCCACTCGTGGGCCGCGCCCGCCTACGCCAGCGCCCCGGCGCCGGTCGCGATGCTCCACGCGGGCGTGCTCAAGAAGTTCGGCGCCTACGGCCTGCTCCGGCTCGCCGTGCCGCTGCTGCCCGAGGGCCTCCACGCGTGGCTCACCCCGCTCCTCGTCCTGCTGTTGGGAAACATCCTGTGGGTCGGCCTGGTGACGGTCAACCAGAAGCGGCTCGACCTGATGCTGGGCTGCTCCTCGGTGATGCACATGGGCTACATCCTGCTGGCGGTGGCGGTGCTGGCGGCGGACGGCGGGGCGGCCGGCAACGACATTGCGGTGCCGGCGGCGGTGCTGCTGATGTTCGGCCACGGGGTGTCGATCGCGCTGCTGTTCGCGCTGTGCGACCGGATCCGGCGCGCGACCGGCACGCTCGAGTTCGTCGAGCTCGGCGGGCTCGGCAAGGCGGCGCCGCGGCTGGCGTTGTTGTTCGCGATCGGCGGCATGGCGGCGCTCGGGCTGCCCGGGCTGGCCAACTTCGCCGGCGAGCTGCTGGTGTTCCTTGCCGCGTTCCGCAGCTACCGCCCGGACGCGGGCCTCGGCCCGGTGCAGGTCGCCACGATCCTCGCGCTGTGGGGGGTGGTGCTGGGCGCCGTCTATCTGCTGCGCGCCTACCGCAGCATCTTCCATGGCCCGGCGGCGCCGGCGACCGACGCCGCCACCGACCTGCCGGCCGCCGGGCAGCTGGCGCCGGCGCTGCTCGCCGCCTGCCTGCTGGCGGTCGGCATCTATCCGGAGCTGCTGCTCCGGCTCCTGAGGTAGCCGGCGCCGGCCCGCCCCCCGCGCATCCGCATCACCGAACCCGGAACCCCAGCCACCGCCCGCCATGTCCGGCCCGCTCCTCGAAGGATTCGTCGTCATCCTCGGCCTGGTGCTGCTGCTGGCCGAGGCGTTCGGCCCGCGGCGCGACAAGCACGAGCTGGGGCGGCTGGCGGCCGGCGGGCTCGGGTTTCTGCTGATCCTCTCGCTGTGGACGCGCGCGCCCGACCCGGCGGCCGGCTACCGCCTCGACGCGCTGGCGCGCTTCTACAAGACGCTCGCGCTGCTCGCGACGATCGCGGTGCTGCTGCTGGCGGTCGATTACCGCGGGGTGCTCGCGCGGCTGACCGGCGGCGGCAGCGACGACGGGCAGACCGGCGAGTTTTACGCGCTGCCGGTGTTCGCCTGCGCGGGGATGATGTGGATGGCCTCGGCCGACGACCTGGTGACCGCGTTCGTGGCGCTCGAGCTGGTGGCCGTGGCGTCGTACGTGCTGGTCGCCTACCTGCGCCGCAAGGCGGGCGCGGTCGAGGCCGGCGTCAAGTACCTGGTGCTCGGCGCGCTGAGCACCGGGTTCCTGGCCTACGGCATCGCCTGGGTCTACGGGGCCTGCGGCACCACCAGCCTGACGGCGCTCGGGGAGTTGCTGGCCGCCGGCCGGGTGGCGCCCGGCCCGTTGCTGCTGGGCGTGGCACTGGTGCTCGCCGGGCTCGGGTTCAAGGTCGGCGCGGTGCCGATGCACGTCTGGATCCCCGATGTCTATCAGGGCGCCGCCACCCCGGTCGCCGCGCTCCTCGCGGTCGGCTCCAAGGCCGCCGGCTTCGTGCTGCTGATCCGCGTGCTCGAGCCGCTGCTGGCGGCGGCCAGCCCGGTGCGCGGGCCGGTGCTCGCGATCCTGCTGCTGCTCGCCGTGGCCACCCTGCTGGTCGGCAACCTGGCGGCCATCCCGCAGTCGAACTTCAAGCGGCTGCTGGCATACTCGTCGATCGGCCACGCCGGGTTCCTGCTGCTGGCGCTCGCCGCCTGGCGGCCGGCCAGCGCGACCGCCCTCGGCGCGGCCGAGGTGGTGTCGTTCTATCTGGCGACCTACCTGCTGATGACGCTCGGCGCGTTCTTCGTGCTGGCGGTGGTGCGGGTGGCGCGGGGCAGCGACGAGATCGCGGCCTTCGACGGCCTGGCGCAGCGCAACCCGGCGCTCGCCGGCGCGCTCACCGTGCTGCTGGCCGCGCTCGCCGGCGTGCCGCTGACCGCCGGCTTCCTCGGCAAGCTGCTCGTCCTCCAGCTCGCGGTCGAGGGGCGCCTGTGGTGGGGCGTGGGGATCGCCGTCGCCGCCGCCGGCGCCGGGTTCTACTACTACTTCAAGGTCGTCCGCGCGATCTACTGGAACCCGCCGGCCGACCCGCAGCCGCTCGCGCTGCCGAAGGCGTCCGGCTACGCGATCGCCACCTGCACCGTCGCCACCCTGGTCCTCGGCGTCTTCCCGCAGCCGATCCTGTGGCTGCTGTGAGGCCGCGGCCCTGCAATCCCGGGAGGCGTCGCAGAAGCGTGCCATGTCCGGCAGGCCGGGCTACCCCGGATCCGGGGATGAAAACCACGGATTTGACCGCAGAAAATGAACCAGAACCAGCAAGGCGGCCCATTTCCGCTGCGCTCCGGTTCATGGATTGCACGGATGTTGAATGAGTAACGATGGATGGCGGATTCACCCGGCAGGTGAACAGGCGAGGGAAACCAAGCCACTCCGAAATCCGCGTATTCCGCGGAATCCGTGGTTCGGCATTTTCCCTCTTAGGGCTGCGAATGACGGGTCCGCACTCCCCTCCCCCTCCCTGCTGTTGACTGTTGCCCGCCGTCCGCCGACGCTTCCTCCCATGTCCGACCTGCCGCTCGCCACCCGCGCCGCCCACGAGGCCGGCAAGCTCCTGCGGAGCCACTTCGGACGCCCGCTGGACGTCGACGAGACGACCCACCACGACGTCAAGCTGGCGCTCGACCGCCAGTCCCAGGCGCTGATCACCTCGATCCTGCTCGACGCCCGCCCCGGCGACGCCCTCTACGGCGAGGAGGGCCTGGCCGGCAACCAGGCCGCGGAGCGCCAGTGGATCGTCGACCCCATCGACGGCACGGTGAACTACTACTACGGCATCCCCCACTTCTGCGTCTCGATCGCGCTGCGGGTCGCCGGCGAGGTCGTGCTCGGCGTGATCCACGACCCGATGCTCGGCGAAACGTGGACCGCCGAGCGCGGCGGGCCCGCCCTGCTCGACGGGCGCCCGATCGCGGTCTCGCCCCGCGCCAGGCTAACAGACTCGATCCTGTTCATGGGCTGCGGCAAGGACGAGGACTCGCTGCGCACGGGGCTCGAGCGTTTCCGCAAGGCGTCGCTGGTGGCGCGCAAGATGCGGATGATGGGCTCGGCGGCGCTCGGCATGGCCTACATCGCGTGCGGCCGCCTCGACGCCTACGTCGAGTCGCGGATCTCGCTGTGGGACATCGCCGCCGGCCACCTGCTGGTGGAGACCGCCGGCGGCAAGGTCAGCCTGACCCCGGTCCCGGGCCACCGCGACAGCTGGTCGATCGTGGCCACCAACGGCCGGATCCCGATCGAGGAGGTGTTGTGAGATGACCGGGATCGGCTACGACGTCCACCGTTTCGCCGCCGGCCGCCCGCTGGTCCTCGGCGGCGTGGTGATCCCGCACGAGCGCGGCCTGGAGGGGCACTCCGACGCCGACGTGCTGTGCCACGCCATCGCCGACGCGGTGCTGGGCGCGGTGGGGTTGCCGGACATCGGCCACTGGTTCCCGCCCGGCGACCCGGCGTGCAAGGACATCCCCTCGCTGCAGATCCTCGCCAAGGCGGCGGACCTCGCCGCCCGGCACGGGTTCGCGGTGGTCCACGTCGATTCCACCCTGGTGGCCGAGGCCCCGCGGATCCTGCCCCACCGCGAGGCGATGCGCGCCAACATCGCCGCCGCCCTCGGCCTGCCGCCGGCGCGCGTCAACATCAAGGCGACGACCAACGAGGGGATGGGCTTCGTCGGCCGCGGCGAGGGGATCGCCGCGCTCGCCGTCGCCACCGTCGCCGGCGCCTGACGCCGGCGGGCCGGCGCCGCCTATCCCTGGGGGAACGCGGCGGTGCGGAACCGCGCCAACTGGCGCCGGAGCATCTCGTCCTCGGGGTCGGCGCCCACCGCCTGCCGCGACCACTCGAGCGCGCGCTCGCGGTCGCCCCGCGCGAACCACAGCTCGGCCATCGTGTCCAGATAGGCGGACTGGTGCGGCTTGGCCGCGAGCGCGCGCTCGAGGTGCGCGGCGGCCTCGTCGAGGCGCCGGTTGGCGCGCGCCGCGAGCCACGCGGCGGTGTTGTGCGAGTTGTCGCTGTCCGGGAAGCGCTGGATCATCGCCGCGAGCGCCTGCCATGCGTGCTCGAAGTAGCGGTCGTGCTCGGCGACCAGCCCGGCGTCCCGCAGCGCGGGCAGGAAATGGTCGGCCAGCGAGCCGTCGACCGGGAGCATCCGGTGGCAGCGCTCCAGCAGCGCGAGCGCCCCGGCCCGGTCCCGTTCCAACAGGCTCATCGCGCGCGCGAAGTCGGCGTCGAACCGCGCGCGCAGCTTCGGGGTGGGCAACCTGGTCACATTGCTGCCCCGCAGCCACTCGAGCGCGTAGGCCTCGCCGAGCGCCGCCGCCAGCCCCCAGTCGCGCTGCTCGAGCGCCGCGGTGCGCAGCGACTCGAGCGCCTCCCGCCACGCGTCGGATCCGGGGACCGCCTCGACCATTGCGCGCCGCCACCACGCCGCCGCACGGTCGAAGTCACCGCTGTAGGCGTAGGCACGGCCGATGCCCAGGCACGCCGAGCCGTCGGCCAGCGCCATCCGGGAGGCCAGTTGCTCGCTCGCCTCGGCCTCCTGCGCGCGGCCGGCGGCGCGCAGCGAGGCCGCCAGGAACGCCTGGGACTCGGGCGACGCCGGGTATTGTTCGACGCGCAGCCGCCACGCCTCGGCGGCCTCGGGCCACTCGCCGGCCGCCGACAGCAGCAGCAGATAGAACCGGAACAGCGGGTGCTTCGGGTCGCCCTTGGCGAGCGAGCGGGCCGCATGCAGCGCGAGGTCGAGCTCCCACCCGGTGCGCGCCAGGTTGAGCAGCATCATCAGCAGCCGCTCGCGCTCCGCGCCCTCCGCGCCGTCCGCCGCCTGGCGCACCCGCGCGAGCCACTCGGTGCGCAGCGCCTCCTCGCCGGGGAGCAGCCCGAACACCGCCATCAGCACCCGCAGCCGCTCGGCCCCCGGGCGGTCCTGCGCCTGCGCCTCGATCCACGACCACACCGCCAGCCCCTCCTCGCCGCCGAAGCCGGGCACCCCGTTGGACACCTCCCCCGCCACCTGCATCCAGCGCGCCCCGTCCGCGCCGGCATAGCGCTCCGCCGCCGCCACCGCCGCCCGCCTGACGTCGCGCGCGAACAGCCCGCCGAGCACCTCGAGGAAGCGCTCGGCGTCATCCGCCGCCAGCTGGTCGAGGAACGGCCCGAGCGCCGCCGCCACCTCGTCCGCTTGGCCCCGCGCCTCCAGCACCGCGCACAGCATGAACAACTGGTCGCCGTCCGCCTCGGAGTCGTCCGGCCGCGCGACGATCCGCCGGATCCGTTCCGCCGCCCACCCCGCGAAGTCTGGCTGCCCGGGATCCAGCCCGAACACCCGCAGGCTGTCGTCCACCCGCTCCGACGCCTCGTAGTGGAGGAACGCGTAGTCCGGATAGAACGCCTCCAGCCGTTGGTCGGCCGCCTCCGCCTCGCCCGCCAGATAGAGCGCCCCCACCGCCGGCCAGCGGTCCTCCTCGGCGACCTCCTCGTAGACCCGCAGCATCCCGTCGATCAGCGGGCGGTCGTTGCCGCCCCCCTGCCAGCGCTCGACCACCCACCGGATGTAGCCCTCGTGAAACACCGTCCGGTTCTCGTCCACCACCGGCAGCTGCAGCCACGGCAGCGGATCGCCCGCCAGCAGCCGCAGCGCCGCCGCCACCGCCGGCTCGCCCGCCGCATCCGCCTCGGCGCTCGCCCCGCCGAGGTCGCCGGTCGCCCGCAGCAGCGCCATCCGCCGCAGCGCCCCGGTCACCCCGGCGAGCCCGCGCGCCTGTTCCAGCTCGGCCTCCGCGGTGCCGCAGGAAACGTGATAGGCCGCCCACGCGGCGAGCCCCTCGGCGTCGTGCGGGGCCAGCTCGAGGAACTCGAGCGCCTCGCCGTCGTCCCCCGCCACGATCGCCTCGCGCGCCCCGGCAAGCGAGGCCGCCGTCGCGTTGCTGCGCAGTTCCTCGCGCACCCTGGCGCTCCCCTCGCGCTCGTAGAGCTTGAGGATCTGCCGCCACGCGCGCTTGCGCCCGAGCCGGAACACGATCGGGCTCTTCAGCCGCTCGTCCGCCGCCTGGTAGGACCGCACCAGCTCCTGGATCTCCGGCGAGGTGTCCGGCAGGATCCCGAGGTCGATCTTGTCGATCAACTCGCGCGCCCGATACGCCACCTCCGGATCCTCGCTCAGCAGCGCCCGCTTCAACTCCGGCATCACCGCCTCGCCCCGCCCCCACAACTCCCGCGTCGCCCGCTCCCGCACCGCAAACGACTCGTCCGCCAGCTGCTCGATCAGCCCGGCCGCCGCCGACGCCGGCCGCGCGTCGTCGGCCACCGGCGCCGCCGCCGTGACCACCACGGCGAGCACCCCTCCCACCACCCAGCGGCTCGCTTTCATCCGCCCCAAGATTCCCGGTTCCGCCATATTTGCAACCCGCATCCTCCGGCCCAACGCCTACTTGCCGATGCAGAACCGCCCGAACACCCCGTCCAGGATCTCCTCCACGTCCACCCGCCCCGCAATCGCCCCCACCTCGTCCAGCGCCTCCCGCAGCTCCACCGCCACATACTCCAGCCCCTCGCCCCCCTCCAACAGCCCCACCGCGCGCCCCGCCGCCGCCGCCGCCGCCCGCAGGCACCCCCGGTGCCGCGCGTTCACCGCCACCGCCTCCGCACCCCAGTCCCCCGGCCCCAGCGCCAGCACCTCCAGCACCCGTTCGCGCAGGGCCCCCAGCCCCTCTCCTGTTAGACAGGAGACCGCCAGCCCGCCGCGCTCGCGCCAGCGGGGGTGGACGCCGCGGTCGCACTTGTTGAGCACCAGCAGGTGGGGCCGGCCGGCCAGTTCGTCGGGCGCCGGCCGCCACCCCGGGGCGGCGCTGGCGTCGGCGACCTCGAGCACGAGGTCGGCGGTGGCGAGGGCCTCGCGGCTGCGGGCGACGCCCTCGCGCTCGACCGCGTCGGCGGCCGGGCGGATCCCGGCGGTGTCGGTCAGGAGCAGGGTCACGCCGCCGACGTCGACTGGCTCGTCGATGGTGTCGCGGGTGGTGCCGGCGGATTCGTGGACGATGGCGCGGGGGCGGCCGGCGAGCTGGTTGAGCAGGCTGGACTTGCCGACGTTCGGCTCGCCGCAGATCACGGTGCGGACGCCCTCGCGCAGCAGCCGGCCCTGGTCGGCGGTGGCGGCGAGCTGCTCGATGCGGCGGATGATGGCGGCGAGCCTGGCGGCGAGCTCGCGGCCGACCGCCGGCTCGATGTCCTCGTCGGGGAAGTCGATGTGCGCCTCGAGGTGCACGACGACCTCCAACAGCTCGGCGCGCAGCGCCTCGGTGAGCCGGCCGAGGCGGCCGTCGAGTTGCACGCGGGCGGCGCGCAGCGCCATGCGGCTGCGGGCCGAGATGAGGTCCATGACCGCCTCGGCCTGGGTCAGGTCGAGCTTGCCGTTGAGGAACGCGCGCTGGGTGAACTCGCCGGGCCGGGCGCCGCGCGCACCGCACTCCAACAGCCGCGCGAGCGCCAGCCGGGTGACCAGCAGCCCGCCGTGGCAGGCGAGTTCGACGACGTCCTCGCCGGTGTAGCTGCGCGGCGCGCGGAAGCGGGTGACCAGCACGTCGTCGAGCGGCGCGCCGGCACCGTCTAGCAGCTGCATCAGCGTGACCCGCCGCTCGGCGGCCCGCGAGGCGCGGCCGCCGGTCGCGCGGTCGGCCACCGCCACCGCGGCGGGGCCGGAGATGCGGATCACGGCGACGGCGCCGCCGCCGGCCGGCGTGGCCAGCGCGGCAATCGTGTCGTCGGTCCCGCCCGTGGCACCCATCCCCTGCGTGGTCCCTCCCCGGTTCACTCGCCGGCGGCGTCCTCGCCTGCGGGCAGCCCGCCGAGGCCGAGGAACTCCCAACAGATGAAGCGGCTGATGGCGAGTTCCGGCGCCTCGCCGTCGTGCCACGCCAGCTCGAGGGTGGCGGTCCTGGCCTCGGGCAACTGGCCCTCGTGGCGGCGCCAGTTCACCCGCGAGAGGATGCGGCCGACCTCGGAATCGACGGGCACGCGCACGCGCACCGAGTCGTCGGCGTGGATCGGGTCGTCGAGCCGGTAGGTGCGGGTGCCGGTCTGGGCGCGGCCGGCGTCGGGCACGTCCTCGCCGACGAACACCCGGAACACGCCGTGCCGGCCGGGGCTGGGCGAGCACTGGAAGGCGCGGAACAGCCGGTGCTTGGTCTGCACGAACAGGTGCCAGTCGACCTTCATGCCGTCGGGTTCCTGTTTGAAGAACGCTTCCACGCGGACCGGTTCCTTGACGAAGTCCGAGATCGCCCCGAACGAGGCGAGCAGCATGTCCGGCCCCTCGAGGCCATACTGCACCTCGAGCGGGGCCAGCGGGCGGAAGAAGTCGCCCAGCTCGAACTGCGGCGGCAAGTCGTAGATCATCAGGAACATGCCGCGCTGGCGGTCCTCGAGGCGCAGGTCCAGCGGGAAGAACGCGGCCGCCGGCGTGTCGCGGTCGTCGATCCTGGCACTGCCGTAGAACTCCCGCATCTCGGGAATCAGCGCCCCGCCGCCCACCGACCAGCGCGCCTTGTCCTCGACGCTGGACGCCGCCAGGAACGCCTCCAAGGCCGCGCGCGCGTCGTCGCGCCAGCCGACCCGCAGGTAGCGCGCCCGCCGGATCTCCGCCTCCCGTTGCTCGTCCACCGGACCGGCCGGGTCGAGCCCGGGCAGGAACAGCCCGCGCCGCGCCACCCAGTACGCCGCCGCCAGCGCGCCCAGCACCAGCAGCACCGCCACCACCACCGCCACCACCTGCCCAAGGCCCGGCCGCTCCTGCCCCCGCGCCGGCTCCCTCGCCCCCGCCCGCGCCCGCCGGGCGGGCGGCCCCGGCCCACCCGCACCCACATCCCGCCGGCCCTCCCCACGCGGCGGCTCCGGCACCGGAGGCTCCGGCCGCACCGGCGCCGGCGGTTGCGCGACCGGGGCCGCCGCAACGCCTGCCGCCCCAGCCGCCTCCCGGGCGGCCACCGGCGCGGGCGCCGGCAACGGCTGCGGCACCGGCGCGGGCGGGGGCGCCGGCGGCGGCGGGGCCGGCATGCCCCGCGGCGCCGTCGGCATCGGCACCGCGATCGTCCCCGCCGCCCGGGCCGCCTGCGCGGCGGGCAGTGGCGCCGGCGGGACCGGCGGGGCCGGCGACTCGATCTGGCGGCCGCAATGCGGGCACGGCCCCCGGGTTGGCGGCAGGTCCCACGGGATCACGATCAGCCCGCCGCATCCGGGGCAACGGAACTGGCGCCTGGGTTGTTGGGCGACACCGGCCATGACACGCCTCCAAGCCTAACCATCAACCACCGGCAGCACCTTGTCCAGCACGCTGAGGAAACGGTCGAGCTCGTCCCCCGTGCCGATCGTCACCCGGATCCACTCCGGCAGCTTGTAGCCGCGCATCGCCCGCACGATCACCCCCTCGCGCAGCATCGCCCGGAACACCGCGTCGCCGTCCCCGACCCGGGCTAACAGGAAGTTCGCGTGGCTGGGGACGAAGCGGATCCCGCGGGCGCCGAACTCGGCGGCGAGGCGCGCCATCCCGGCGCGGTTCACCTCCCGCGAGCGGGCCACGTGCCCGCCGTCGCCCAGCGCCGCGAGCGCGCCGGCCTGGCCCACCGCGTTGACGTTGAACGGCTGGCGCGCCTTCTGCAGCACCGCGGCCAGCGGCGCCGGCGCCAGCGCGTAGCCGACGCGCAGCGCGGCCAGCCCGTGGGCCTTGGAGAACGTCCGCAGCACGCACACGTTGCGGCCGTCGCGCACGTGCTTGAGCAGGTCCGGCGGGTCGTCGACGTATTCGTGATAGGCCTCGTCGAACACCGCCACCACGTGCGCGGGCAGCTCGTCGACGAAGCGGTCCAGCGCCGCCTGGCCGACCAGCGTGCCGGTCGGGTTGTTCGGGTTGGTCACGAACACCAGCCGCACCCCCGGCTCGGCCGCCGCCGCCGCCATCCCCTCGAGGTCGTGCACGTAGTCCGGGTCCGGCACCTCCAGGTAGCGCGCCCCGAACAGGGTGGCCATCAGCTTGTAGACCACGAACGCGTGCTCGGCCGCCACCAGCCCCGCCGCCGGGTTGAGGAACGCATGGCACAGCAGCTCGATCAGCTCGTTGGAGCCGTTGCCGACCACCACGTTGTCGCGGGCCACCGCGTGGGCCGCGGCCAGCGCCTCCCGCAGCCGCCACGCGCCCCCGTCCGGATAGACGTGGGCCTCGCGCAGCGCCGCGCGCATCGCCTCCTGCGCCGCCGCCCCGCAGCCGAGCGGGTTCTCGTTCGACGCCAGCTTGATGATCTCCTCGGGCCGCAGCCCGAACTCGCGCGCCGTCTCCTCGATCGGCTTGCCCGGCTCGTAGGCCACCAAGTCGCAGACAAACCGGTTCGCATGGTCTTCGATCGCCATGCGCGGGAGCTTACCCGGCCCCGGCCGGCCCGCAATCCGCAATCCGCGCCACCGCGGTGTAGATCGACGCCACCCCGCAGCTCAGCGGCCGGCAGTCCGCCGCCTCGAACCCGTTGTCCCCGATCATCCGGCACAGCGCCGCGCCGCTCGGAAAACGCTCGATCGACCCGCACAGGTACTCGTAGGCGTCCCGCTGGCCGGTCAGCCAGCCGGCCGCCACCGGCAGCACCCGGTGGAGGTAGAACCGATAGGGCGCCCGCACCAGCCCGCCCGGCAGCGAGAAGTCGAGCACCAGCAGGCGCCCGCCCGGCCGCAGCACCCGCCGCATCTCGCGCAGCGCCGCCTCCCGGTCGGCAAGGTTGCGCAGGCCGAAGGCCACCGTCACCACGTCGAACCCGCCGGCCTCGAACGGCAGCGCCAACGCATCCGCCTCGACCGTCCGCGCCAGCCCGCGCCGCCGCGCCTGCGCCAGCATCTCCGGGCAGAAGTCCGCCCCCACCACCTCCGCCGCCGGACACCGCCGCCCGATCTCCAGCGCCAGGTCGCCGGTGCCGGTGGCCACGTCGAGCACCCGCGCCGGCCGCCACCCGGCCACGATCCGCCCCACCCGCCGCCGCCACAGGATGTCGGCCCCCATGCTCAGGACGTGGTTGGTCACCACGTAGCGCCGCGCAATCCGCGCAAACGCATCCCGCACGTAGCCGGGGTCCTGCATCGGCGCCACGGTTCCCGCCGCCCCCGCCCCTGCCAAGCGCCAAATCGCCCCGCGTCAGCCCCCGGGCCCGCCGAAGAACCCGGCCATCCGGTCGACGTAGTGCCCGAAGCGGCAGGCGGTGACGATGTGCCCGGCGCGCGACTCGACCACCACCGGGAAGCGGCCCTCCCCCGGCCGCGCGAACGCCCGGCGCAGCTGGTGCTGGTGGACCGCCCGGACGTAGCTGTCCGCGGAGACGATCACCATGAACACGTCCTCCGGATCGCGCAGGCAGGCGAAGTCCAGCGGGTCGATGTCCAGCTCGTCCTCCACGCGCGCCCGCAGGCCGGCGAGGTCGGGGATGGCCTCCGCCGCCATCCGCGCCGCGCGCGCCGCGCGCAGCGTCCCGTAGGCGGTGTCGGCGATGATCGCCGGGATGTCCCCCCCGCCCGCCAGCAAACCCACCTTCCGGATCCGCGGCTCGACCCCGAAGGCCAGCGCCGCCCGGATCGCCCCCATGCTGATCCCGAAACCGTAGATCCGCTCCCGGTCGGTCGTCGGCCACCCCTCCAGCATGTCAATCCCCATCCGCACCATGATCGTGTAGCGGATGAACATGTCATCCAGCTCCGCCAGCGGCCGGCTCACATCCCCGGGCTGCTCCGCCGGCAGCACGACCAGCGCGTTGAAGCCGCGCCGGCAGAAGCGCCTCGCCACCAGCTTGTCAAACAGCATCCCGTCGCCGAACAGCGGGCACACGACCACCGTCGGCCGCGCCCCGCCACCCGCCCACCGGTAGTGGATGAACCGCTGCTCGAATCGCCCCAGCCGGCCTAACGGATCACGCACCGCCATCCGCACGTCCTCCACCACCATGCCCGCCCGCGCCCGCGTCACCCGCCGCTCCACCGCCAGCGCGTCCGCCCGGCGGTAGCCGAACCGCTCCCGCTTCCGCAGCGCCGCCTGCACGCCCCCGCCCACCCCGGCCTCGGCCGGCCGCCAGCCGACGGCGGCCGTGTGCCGGTGCGCGCAGCCGCCCGCCGCCACCACCAGCACGGCCAGCGCCACCCCGGCCGCCGCCCGCCCGGCCGCACCCCTGCCCGAGCTCCCACGCCGCCGCCCGCCGGCGCACACCAAGGCCGGCGCCCGCCCCCCGTCATCCGGCGCCCGCCCCGGCCAGCTTGGCCGGCACGGCGCCGCTGCCGTTGCCGTCCCCGTTGCCATTGCCGTTCCCGTTCCCGTTGCCGTTCCCGTTGCCGTTCCCGTTGCCGTTCCCGTTGCCGTTCCCGTTGGTCGCCTGGGTCAGGCGCATGCCGACCGGCTTCGACACCCCGAACTCCTGCATCGTCACCCCGTACATCACGTCCACCCGCGCCATCGTCCGCTTGCTGTGGGTCACGATGATGAACTGGGAGTTCTCGATGAACCCGTCGAGCACCCGCAGGAAGCGCCCGATGTTCGCCTCGTCAAGCGGCGCGTCCAGCTCGTCGAGCACGCAGAACGGGCTCGGCTTGATCAGGTAGATCGAGAACAGCAGCGCGACCGCCGTCATCGAGCGCTCGCCGCCGGACAGCAGCGTGATCGACTGGAGCTTCTTGCCCGGCGGCTTGGCGATCACCTCGATCCCGCTCTCCAGCGGGTCGCTCTCGTCGACCAGCAGCAGGTCCGCCTTGCCGTCCGCGCCGAACAGCTCGCGGAACATCCGGCGGAAGTTCTCCCGCACCTGCGCGAAGGTCTCCGCAAAGCGCCGCCGCGTCTCGACGTCGATCCGCCCGATCACGTCCAACAGCTCCGCCTTGGCGCGGACCAGGTCGTCGTGCTGGCCGCGCAGGAACTGGTGGCGCTCCTCGAGCTCCTCGAACTCCTCGATCGCATCGACGTTCACCGGGCCCATCGCCTCCAGCCGGCGCCGCAGCTCGGCCGCCTCGCGCTCGACGAAGTCCCAGTCGGGCTCGCCCTCCACCTCGCCCGGCAGCGGCTGGCCCCCCGCCTCCGGCAGCTCGCCCGCCTCGGCCCCCTCCGGCGCCTCGCCCGCGTCCGCGCCCTCGGCGCCCTCGGCGCCCTCGGCCGCGGCGGCCCGCGCCGCGCGGCGCGCGGCGGCCTTCTGTTGGGCACGGATGCAGGCGAGCAGCGCGTGGGCGTCGGGCTCGAACGAGTCCAGCTCGACCTGGTGGCGCTCGCGGGTCGTCCCCACCAGGTTCTCGAGCCGCAGCTCGTGCTTGGTCAGCTCCACCTCGTCGCGACCGCGCGCCTCCGCGGCCCGCGCAATCTCGCGCCGCAGATCGTCCAGCACCCGCTCGGCCTCCGCGATCGCCGCCTCCAGCCCCGGCCGGCTCGCCGCCAGCTCGTCGAGCTGCCGCCCAAGCTCCGCCGCCCGCGCCCGGCTGCCCTCGCACGCGACCGCCAGCTGCCCGTCTTCCGCCACGGCCGCGGCAATCCGCTCCTCGAACCCCGCAATCTCCGCCTCGCACCGGCCACGCAGCTCACGCAGCTCGCGAATCCGCGCCTCCATCGGCTGCTGCTGCTCCTCCGCCGCCTCCCGCGACCGCCGCTCGACCGCCAGCGCCATGCGCAACTCCTGCAGCCCCTCGGTCAGCTCCCGCTCGTTGCGCACCACCGCCCCCAGCTCGTCCTGCTGCCGCCGCTGCACCCCCTCCAGCTCCTCGAGCCGCGCCCGCGCCGCCGCCAGCTCGCCCTCGAGCGCCCGCCGGTTGTCCGCCGCCGCCCGCTCGCGGCGGTCCAGCTCGCCGCGCTCCCACGCCACGTGCGCAAGCTTCGCCTCCAGCCCCTCCACCTCCCGCCCCGCCAGCCCAAGCTCGCCCTCGCGCGTCGACAGCTCCACCCGCCGCCGCTCCAGCCGGTCGCGCGCCGCCGCCGCCTGCTCGTCCAGCTCCGCCACCTCCGCCTCCACCGCCCCCACCCGCCCCCGCGCCGCCGCCTCCGCCTCCTCCAGCGCCGCCACCTCCACCTCCAGGGCCCGCACCTCGTGGTGCATCTCTAACAACGAATGGCCGCCCGCGCCGGCGGCGCCGCCGCGCACGATCCCCTCCGCGCCCAGCCACTCGCCGGCGAGCGTGGCGAACCCCACCCCGGGGTGCGCCGCCCGCAGCCGCAGCGCGGTCGCCAGGTCGGGGACCACCAGCACCTGCTCGAGCAGCCGCTCGATCACCCCGGCCACCCGCGGGTCGCTCTTCACCCGGTCGAGCGCCCACGCCACCGCCCCCTCGGGCAGGGTCAGTATCTGGCTGCCGCGCGCCGCCCCCACGAAGTCCGCAGGCAACAACGCCGCCTCCCCCAGCCGCTTGTCGGTCAACACCGCGATCGCCGCCGCCGCCAGCGCCCCGTCCTCGACCAGCACCGCCTGCAGGTGGGCGCCGAGCGCGGCCTCGACCGCCCGCGCACAGCGGCTGTCCACCTCGATCAGCCCGACGAGCGGGCCGTGGATCCCGGCGGCGAAGCGCGCCGGCTCGCCGAGCCCGCCTAACACCTCGCGGGTCCCCTTGTCGAGCCCCTCGCCGCGGGCGACCAGCCGGCGCACGACGTCGAGGCGCGACGCCCGGCCGGCGAGCGTGCGGTGGGCCTCGGCGGCGGCGGCGGCGGCGGCGTCGAGGTCGCCGCGGGCGCGCTGGAACGCCCGCTGCGCGGCCTGGTGGCCGGCTTCGAGCTCGCGGATCCCGGCGCCGAGCGCCGCCACCTCCTCGCCGATCCGGTCGCGCTCGCTGCGGGCGACCTCGATCGCGCCGGCGAGCCGCTGCTGCTCCTCGACGAGTTGGCGGGCGCGCTCGCGCGCGCCCTCCAGCTGCGCCAGCGCGCTCTCGATCCGCGCCTGGGTCGAGGCGATCAGCGTCTGGGTGCGGTTGGCCTCGGCGCGGCTCTCGTGCAGCGCGCGCTCGAGCCGCTCGCGCTCGCCCTGGGCCGCGGCCGTCCTGCGCGCGTGCCCGGCGAGCTGGTCCTCAAGGCCGGCGATCCGGCGCTTGACCTCGTCCAGCGCCTCGCTCGCCGCCCGGAACACGAACTCCTGTTGGACGAGCTTCGCGCCGGTCGCCTCGATGTCGGCCCGGTTGCGCTCGATCCGCCCCTCGAGGTCGGCCCGCCGCTCCCGGTTGAACGCCATCCGCCCCTCGGCCGCCGCCAGCTTGCCGTGCTGCTCGTTGAGTTGCTCGCGCACCCCGGCCAGCTCCGCCTCCAGCGCCTGCGCCGCGTGCCGCGCCCCGGCCACCTCGCGCTCCCGCCCGGGGATCCGCCCGCCCAACTCGGCCTCGCGGCGCTCGCGCGCCCCGATCGCCGTGCGCAGCTCGCCGGCCTGCGCGCTCAGCTCGACGAAGCGCTTGTGCCCGAGGTGGGTGTCCAACACCCGCACGTCCGCCGCCAGCGCCTGGTAGCGCCGCGCCTTCGCCACCTGCCGCTTGAGCGAGTTCATCCGCCGTTCCTGCTCGGCCAGCACGTCGCCCACCCGCAGCAGGTTGGCCTCGGTGTACTCGAGCTTGCGCAGCGCCTCGCGCTTCTCCCGCTTGAACTTGGTGATCCCCGCCGCCTCCTCGAACACCACCCGCCGCTCCTCCGGCTTCGACGACAGGATCTGGTCGATCTGCCCCTGCGCCATGATCGAATACGCCGTGCGCCCGATCCCGGTGTCCGCAAACAGGTCGTGGATATCCTTGAGCCGGCACAACATCCCGTTGATCCGATACTCGCCCCGGCCGTCCCGGAACACCCGCCGTGTGATCGCCACCTCGCTGAACTCCACCCGCAGCGCATCCTCGCACTCCCCCAGCGTCAGCGTCACCTCCGCCATCCCCAGCGGCTTGCGCTTCTCAGTGCCGTTGAAGATCACGTCCGCCATCTCGCCGCCCCGCAACGCCTTGGCCGAGGTCTCCCCCAACACCCACCGGATCGCGTCCACCACGTTCGACTTGCCGCAGCCGTTCGGCCCCACGATCCCGGTCACCCCGCGGTGAAACTCCAGCACCGTCCGCTCGGCAAACGACTTGAAGCCCTGAATCTCAAGCGTCTTCAGATACATGGTGGCAACGAAGAAAGGGGGTTGCGAAAAACCGCCGCAGGCTAGCCCACGGCCGGCACGAAGCAAAGCATTCCGAAGGGAAACGTCAACATCTTGTGTGGTTCATCCGCCGGACATGCAACATGTTGCGCCGGACGACCCTTAAGGTTTCTTAAAGAATCTGCACCATCTCCCCCCTTTCCGCAAGCACGGATTCGCCGCCGCCCTGCCGCGCAGGCCCCCGCCCCGCCGCCGCCAATTGCGCTTGCCGCCCCGCGGCCGAATGCCGAACCTCCCGCCATGCCAAGCACCAATTTCCTCAAGGAGCTGTTCGGGCTGTCCGGCAAGGTCGCGGTGGTGATCGGCGGCACCGGCGAGCTGTGCAGCACGATGGCCTACGGGATGGCGCTGGCGGGCGCCGAGGTGGTGCTGGTCGGGCGCGACGCCGCCAAGGCCGAGCGGCGCCTCGAGTGGATCCGCAACGACGGCGGCAAGGCCTACTTCGTGTCGGCCGAGGCCGGCGACCGGGAGTCGATCAACAACCTGCTCGACGCGGTGATCAAGCGCTCGGGCCGCACCGACATCCTGGTCAACGGCGCGGGCGTCAACTCGGCCACCCCCTTCCTGGAGATCACCGACGAGGAGTTCCACCGCATCATGAACGTCAACGTGGCCGGGATCTTCCGCGCCTGCCAGGTGTTCGGAAACTACTTCCTGAGCCGCGACATCAGCGCCTCGATCATCAACCTCGGCTCGATCTCGGGCCTCAACCCGCTGTCGCGCGTGTTCACCTACTCGGCCTCCAAGGCCGCCGTCCACAACCTCACCCGCAACCTCGCCCGCGAGTGGGCCGACCGCGACATCCGCGTCAACACCCTGGTCCCCGGCTTCTTCCCCGCCGAGCAAAACCGCAAGGTGCTCGACGAGTCGCGCGTCGCCGACATCCTCCGCCACACCCCGGCCTCGCGCTTCGGCAACCCCTCCGAGCTGATCGGCGCCACCCTGCTGCTCGCCTCCAACCGCGCCGGCTCGTTCATCACCGGCACCGAACTGATCGTCGACGGCGGCTTCGATGCGATGTCGATTTGACCCCGGGCGCCTCCCGGCGGAAAGATCCCCCGGCCGGCGCCGTAGTCGGGCCCGGGCCGCCGGCAGGCACCCCCAGGGGGCAGCCCCGAGGCCCGGCCGGCAGCAGGCCGCCACCACCCGCCCCCGCCACGCCACCCCTGCAGACCAGCGCCCACCAGACCACCGCCCACCAGACCACCGCCCATGACGACCGACGACGGAACCCCGCCGCCCGAGCCGCGCCCGCAGGCGTTCCACAAGCGCGCCTGGTCGCTGATCTCCCGTGCCGAACTGCAGAAACGCCCCGCCGTCGAACGCGTGGCCGATTTCTTCGAGGTCGCCTCGGGCCTGGATGAAACCACCGCGCGCGAACAGGCCGCCCGCTGCATCCAGTGCCCGGAGCCGACCTGCCGCCTGGGCTGCCCGCTGGGCAACCGGATCCCCGAGTGGCTCGCCCTCGTCGCCGAAGGCCATTTCCTCGAGGCCGCCGCGATCTCCTGCGCCACCAGCAACATGCCCGAGATCTGCTCGCGCATCTGCCCCCAGGAACGCCTGTGCGAGGGCTCGTGCTTCCTCAACGGCCGCTCCCAGCCGGTGTCGATCGGCGCCATCGAGCGCTTCCTCATCGAATACGCGATCGCCCACGACGCGATGCACCCGGTGCCGGCCCTGCCTAACGGATTCCGCGTCGCGGTCATCGGCTCGGGTCCCGGCGGCCTGACCTGCGCCGACCAACTCGCCCAGCTCGGCTACCGGGTCACGGTGTTCGAGTCGCAGCCGGTGCCCGGCGGCCTGCTGGTCAACGGCATCCCCTCGTTCAAGCTCGAGAAGACCCTCGTCTCGCGCCGCATCGGCTGGATCAAGCAGCGCGGCGTCGAGTTCCGGCTCGGGGTGGGCCTCGGCGCCGACCTCGACCTCGCCGGGCTGCTGCGCGACTTCGACGCCGTGTTCCTGGCCATGGGCGCCTCGCAGACCAAGCCGCTCAACATCCCCGGCGCCGACCTCCGCAACGTCCACCAGGGACTGCCCTTCCTCGTCCAGGCCAACGTCGCCCCCGACGCCGTCAACGGCGCCCGCATCGAGGTGGCGGGCCGGCGCGTGGCGGTGCTCGGCGGCGGCGATTCCGCCATGGACTGCCTGCGCAGCGCGCTGCGCTGCGGCGCCACCGCGGCGGTCTGCCTCTACCGCCGCGACCTCGCCAACATGCCCGGCAGCCGCAAGGAATACGTGTCCGCCCTCGAGGAGGGCGCCCGCTTCGAGTTCCTCACCAACCCGGTCGAACTGCTCCCCAACTCCAACGGGGAGGTCGCCGCCGTCCGCTGCGTGCGCATGGAACTCGGCGCGCCCGACGCCAGCGGCCGCCGCAAGCCGGTCCCGGTGGCCGGCTCCGAGTTCACCCAGCCCGCCGACGTCGTGCTCGTCGCCTACGGCTTCGAACCCGCCCCGTTCCCGGCCGGCAGCGACCTCGCCCGGATCACGGTCAACGACTGGGGCGCCATCGTCGTCGACGCCCAACAGATGACCAGCGTGCCCGGCGTGTTCGCCGGCGGCGACCTCGTCCGCGGCCCCAGCCTCGTCGCCCACGCCATCCGCGACGCCCGCAAGGCCGCCGCCGCCATCCACGCCTTCCTCGCCTCCCGCCAGCCCAAGCGCCCGGTCGAGGTCGCCCCGGCAGCCGCCGCCGGCCCGCGCTGACCGCCCCGCCCGCCACCCCCCGCGCGGCGCCCATCCCTCCGCCTCCGCCGCGGGGCCGCCTCCCCCTGCCTGCGTCACACGGCTTGCGCCCGGCCGCGCCGGGGTGTATCGCAAGCCGTCCGCGCCAGCCGGCACGGCCGAGCGTCTTCCCCGCAGCCCATGATCAAGTGGATCCTTCAGAAAATCGTCGGCACCAAGAACCAGCGCGAGTTGCGCCGCATCCGGCCGACGGTGGAGCGCGTCAAGGAGATCGAGGAGGCCCTCCAGCGCGAGCCCGAGGAGCTACTGCGCTCCAAGACCGCCGCATGGAAGGAACACCTCGCCCGCTACCTGCCCCTCGAGGCCCCCGCCAAACCCGCCCTCGAACGCATGGACGAACCGCAGCTCGCCGAGGTGGCCGCGGCGGTCGAGGCCCGCATCGCCCTGCTCCGCGACGAGTTCCCCGAACTGCCCCGCGCCGCCGCCCGGCCCACCGCTGACTCGATCGAGGAGGCCAAGGCCGCCTTCCACGAGGTCGAGGAGCAGTTCCAACAGAAACGCGACCGCTTCCTCGACTCGATCCTCGCCGAGGCCTTCGCCGTGGTCAAGAACGCCGCCCGCCGCATGCTCGGCCAGACCATCACCGTCTGCGACATCGACACCGAATGGGACATGGTCCACTTCGACGTCCAGCTCGTCGGCGGCGTCGCCCTCCACCGCGGCATGATCGCCGAGATGATGACCGGCGAGGGCAAAACCCTCGTCGCCACCCTCCCCGTCTACCTCAACGCCCTCACCGGACTCGGCGTCCACGTCGTCACCGTCAACGACTACCTCGCCCGCCGCGACTCGGAGTGGATGGGCTCCCTGCTCAAGTTCGTCGGCATCACCGTCGGCTGCATCCAGAACCAGATGCCCCCGTGGACCCGCCGCGAGCAATACGCCTGCGACGTCACCTACGGCACCAGCTCCGAGTTCGGCTTCGACTACCTGCGCGACAACGGCATGGCCACCTCCAAGCTCGAACAGGTCCAGCGCGGCCACTACTACGCCATCGTCGACGAGGTCGACTCGATCCTCATCGACGAGGCCCGCACCCCGCTCATCATCTCCGGCCCCTCCACCGTCTCCAGCCACCAGTTCGACCGCTACAAGCCGCTCGTCGAACAGCTCGTCAAGCGCCAGACCCTGCTGTGCAACGAGCTCGCCTCCAAGGCCAAGGCCGCCCTCGAGGAAGGCGACGAGTTCGAGGCCGGCCGCAACCTGTTCAAGATCAAGCTCGGCCAGCCCCGCAACCGCCAGCTGATGCGCTTCATGGAGGAGCCCGACGCCCGCCGCCTGATCGAGAAGACCGAGCTGTCATACTATCAGGACGCCCAGAAGAAGGAACTGTTCGCCCTCAAGGAGGAACTCTACTTCACCATCGACGAGAAGGGCCACGACGCCGACCTGATGGAAATGGGCCGCGAGTTCCTCTCCCCGGGCGACCCCGAGGCCTTCGTCCTCCCGGACATCGCCACCGCCTACGCCGACATCGACGCCGACCACTCGCTCGACGACGCCGCCCGCGCCAAGGCCAAGGACGAGCTCCAGCACAGGCTCGATTTCCAGGGCGAGAAGATGCACAACATCAGCCAGCTGCTGAAGGCCTACTGCCTCTACGAGAAGGACGTCCAATACGTCGTCGAGGAGGGCAAGGTGCTGATCGTCGACGAGAACACCGGCCGCAAGATGCCCGGCCGCCGCTGGTCCGACGGCCTCCACCAGGCGGTCGAGGCCAAGGAGGGCGTCGCCATCGAGAAGGAAACCCAGACCTACGCCACCATCACCATCCAGAACTACTTCCGGCTCTATCAGAAACTCGCGGGCATGACCGGCACCGCCGAGACCGAGGCCGCCGAGTTCTCCGACATCTACCGCCTCGACGTGCTGCCGATCCCGCCCAACCGCCCCAACCAGCGCGTCGACCACAACGACCAGGTGTTCAAGACCCGCCGCGAGAAGTACAACGCGGTGATCGCCCGGATCGAGCAGTCCCACGCCGGCGGCCAGCCGGTGCTCGTCGGCACCGCCTCGGTCGAGGCCTCGGAGACCGTCTCCCGGATGCTCAAGCGCTCCAAGATCCCGCACTCGGTGCTCAACGCCAAGTTCCACCGCCAGGAGGCCGAGATCGTCGCCCGCGCCGGCCAGCGCGGCGCCGTCACCATCTCCACCAACATGGCCGGCCGCGGCACCGACATCAAGCTCGGCGAGGGCGTCCCCGGCCTCGGCGGCCTGTTCGTCATCGGCACCGAGCGCCACGAGAGCCGCCGCATCGACCGCCAGCTGCGCGGCCGCTGCGCCCGCCAGGGAGACCCCGGCATGAGCCAGTTCTTCATCTCGTTCGAGGACGACCTGATGCGCAACTTCGCCGCCGCCGACCGCATGACCTCGATGATGGAGCGCTTCGGCATGGAGGACGGCGAGGCGCTCGAGCACCGCTGGCTCAACAAGTCGGTCGAAACCGCCCAGAAACGCGTCGAACAACGCAACTACGTCTGGCGCAAGCGCGTCCTCGACTTCGACGACGTGATGAACAACCAGCGCACCGTCGTCTACGGCTACCGCAACGAGGTGCTCAACACCGAAGACCCCCGCGAGCTGATCCACGAGATCATCGGCAAGGTCATCCCCGCCCGCATCCACCAGTTCCTCGCCGAGCGCGACGAGGCCTCCCCGGACTACGCCGAACTGCTCGGCTGGATCCACTCGACCCTGCCGGTGCGCGTCAGCCAGGAGGAACTCGGCCTCGGCGCCCGCTCCGCCGAGGAAATCGCCGAGACCATCGTCGCCAAGGTCCGCGAGGCCTACGCACGCCGCATCGCCCACATCGACCCCGAAGTCGTCGACCAGGTCGAGCGCCACATCGTGCTCGTCGCCATCGACCGCCAGTGGCAGGCCCACCTCTACAACATGGACGCCCTGCGCGAGGGCGTCGGCCTGCGCGCCCAGGGCCAGAAGGACCCCCTGATCGAATACAAGAACGAGGCCTACGACCTGTTCGTCAAGCTGATGGACAGCATCGACCAGGAGGCCCTCCAGAACCTGTTCCGCTCCGCCGCCAGCCTCGAACAGTTCGAACGCCAGTTCCACGCCGCCCCCCACCGCACCAGCGGCGGCGAGAGTTCGCTCGGCGCCGACAACATCGCCAGCACCGGCAGCTCCGCCCACCTCGACCCCGAGGTCGCCGCCGCCGCCAGCAGCGGCCAGCTCAAGCTCAACCTCCCCAAGAAACGCCCCCCGACCTTCGACATCGACAAGGTTGGCCGCAACGCCCCCTGCCCCTGCGGCTCAGGCAAGAAGTTCAAACACTGCTGCGGTCGCGAAGCCTGAGCCCCCGCATGCTCCGGCGCCACGGCAGCCGGCTTGCCGGCCAGGCTCCGGGCAGGGTGCCCGGGTGCCCACGGGGGACGGACCGGCGGTTTCTGGCAGCCGCAGCCCCCAATCCATGCAACGCCGCAACTTCCTAACCACCGCCGTCGGCGCCGCGTGCGGGGCCGTTTCCGCGGCGCACGCCGCGGACCCGCAAGGGTTGGCCGGTCATCGGATCGACGCGCTCGGGTTCCGGAGCGTCCACCTGCCGTGGCCGCGGCAGGTTGGCAAGAACGCCCGCCTTGACGTCCATGGCCGCGGTCCCACGGTGGACGCCTGCATCCTGCGCACCGACCAGGGGGCCAGCGGCTGGGGGATGATCCAAGGCGGCCGGCGGGAGGTGGAAGCGCTGCGCGAGCGGATTGTGGGCCGGCCGGTGGCGGAGCTGATCGACCCGGCGTCCGGCATCCGCGCCGCGGAGTGGCGGCCGCTTGACCTGCCGCTGCACGATCTGGCCGGGGTGATCCTCGGCCAGCCGGTGTGGCGGATGCTTGGGACGGAGCAGCCGGTCATCACCAAGGTCTATTCGGGCATGATCTACTTCGATGACCTCGAGCCGCCCGAGCGCCCGGCGGGGATCGCCAAGGTGATCGAGGAGTGCCGCTGGGACCGCGACCGCGGCTATCGCCAACTCAAACTGAAGGTCGGCCGCGGCCACCGCTGGATGAAGCCCGAGGACGGCCTCGCCCGCGACATCGAGGTGGTCCGCGCGGTCGCCCGCGAGGTCCCCGACTGCGAGATCCTGGTCGACGGCAACAACGGCTTCACCGCGGACACGTTCATCCGCTTCCTCGAGGGCATCGAGGGGATCCCGCTGTTCTGGATCGAGGAACCCTTCCACGAAACCCTTGCCGACTGGCGCAAGCTCGGCCGGTGGACCAAGGAGCACCGCCGCGAAAGGACGTGGCTCGCCGACGGCGAGCACGACCCCGATGCCGAGGTGCTGGAGCAGCTCCAGCGCGAGGATGTGATCAGCCTGCGCCTCGAAGACATCCTCGGGCACGGGTTCACCCGTTGGCGGAGATGGCTGCCGGAACTCGCCGCCACGGGCGTGGCCGCATCACCGCACGCCTGGGGCGCCGGATTGAAGACCGTCTACATCGCCCACCTCGCCGCCGGCCTGGGCAACGTCCCCACGATCGAGGGGATCACCACCCTCGAGGACGACGTCGACTACGGCGACAACCGGATCAGGGACGGCAGGTTCCACCCGTCGCACCGGCCGGGATTCGGCCTGTCGCTGCGGGAATGACCGACCGGCGCCCTCGGCCGCCGCGGCTGACTTGGCGGAAAGCCGCTGCTCGTGTGGGCGGCACCTTTTCCGCGCCTTTTCCGCCGGCGCACAACCCGGGCGCGGGTGGCGCCCGGTTGGTTGCCCTGCCGGGGCGGCCGTGCCATGCTCAGCGCATGGCCCACGGAAAGCGCTCCACCGCCCGCGGAACCGACGACGACGGACGTCCCCGGCCGGGCCGGATCGGGGGTCGTGCGGGCGCGGCGGGCGTGCCGCGGACGATCGAGTGGGTGCCGGCAGCACCCGGTTGCCTGGTGCCGGGGCGCATCCGGATGATCGACCAGACGCGGCTGCCGCGCGAGTTGGCGTTCATCGAAACCGACGACCCGGAGACGGTGCGCGCCGCGATCCGCACGCTCCAGGTGCGCGGGGCGCCCGCGATCGGGATCGCGGCGGCGATGGGGGTGGTGGTCGCCGTCCAGCACGCCGGGGGAGACACCCCGGCCCTGCTGGCGGCGGTGCGGGCCGCCGCCGCGCGGCTGGCCGGCGCCCGTCCCACGGCGGTGAACCTGTTCTGGGCGCTGGAGCGGATGGAGGCGGTGGCCGCCAAGTCCGCCGCCCTCCCGCCCGCGGAGGTCAAGGCCCGCCTCGCCGCCGAGGCGCTCGCGATCCGGGACGAGGACGCCGCGATGTGCCGCGCGATCGGCGCCCACGGCGCAGCGCTGCTCCGCGACGGCTGCACCGTGCTCACCCACTGCAACGCCGGTTCGCTGGCAACCGCCGAGTTCGGCACCGCGCTGGCACCGGTCTACGCCATGGCCGAGGCCGGCAAGTCGGTCCACGTCTTCGCCGATGAAACCCGCCCGCTGCTGCAGGGCGCGCGCCTGACCGCCTGGGAACTGACCCAGGCCGGCATCCGGGTCACGCTGATCTGCGACAGCGTGTGCGCCCAAGTCATGAAGGAGGGCCGGATCGATGCCGTGCTCGTCGGCGCCGACCGCATCGCCGCCAACGGCGACACCGCCAACAAGATCGGCACCTACGCCGCCGCCCTCGCCGCCAAGGCCCACGACGTCCCGTTCTACGTGCTGGCGCCCACCTCGACGATCGACCCCGCCACCCCGGACGGCGCCGCCATCCCGATCGAGGAACGCGCCGCCGAAGAAGTCACCTGCGGCTTCGGCCGCCGCACCGCGCCCGAGTCGGTCGCCGTCTACGCCCCCGCATTCGATGTCACCCCGGCCACCCTGATCACCGCCATCATCTGCGAACAGGGCATCCTCCGCCCCGACTTCTCCGCCTCCATCCGCGCCGCCTGCAATCCCCGCCGCCAACCCGGCCCACGGCGCTGAGCCGCGAAAACTGGTAGCAGGGGCGGGATTTGAACCCGCGACCAAAGGCTTATGAGTCCTCTGCTCTACCACTGAGCTACCCTGCCAAGGCGCCCGCGGCGCGGGACGGAGGGAGTATAGGGCCGGCCCGCCCTTGTCCAATCGAAAAGCGGGACGGGTGACGAGTGACGAGTGACGAGTGACGAGTGACGAGTGACGAGTGACGAGTGACGAGTGACGAGTGACGAGTGACGAGTGACGAGTGACGAGTGACGAGTGACGGGTGACGGGTGACGAGTGACGGGTGACGAGTGACGGGTGACGAGTGACGGGTGACGAGTGACGAGTGACGAGTGACGAGTGACGGGTGACGGGTGACGGGTGCCTTGCGCCCCGACAGGGGCGATGGTCCGTAGCCACGGGGTTCACCCCGTGGATCCGGGATCGAGACAACCATCAAGCTCCGCAGGAGCGGAGGTGGGCCGACCGTGTTCTTGCTAACGACCCCCGCGCGCTCATCCCTTCCACAACTTCCACGCGCCGACGGCGATCAGGACGAGGGCGAAGATGCGGGTGAGGGTGTGGTTGGGGAGGGCGCGCATCCAGTCGGCGCCGAACCATGCGGCGAGGCCGGCGCCGGCGCCGGTCAGGGCGACCAGGCGCCAGTCGATCAGGCCGGGCTCGCGCAGGTTGCTGGCAGTGGAGGCCAGCGCGGTGACGACGACGACGACGAGCGAGGTGGCGACGGCCTCGCGCTGCTCGCAGCCGAGGATCATGGTGAACGCGGGCACCATGATGATGCCGCCGCCGACGCCGCACAGGGCGCCGATCAGGCCGGCGGCCAGGCCGATGAGGAGGGCGGCGGCAAGCGGCTTCATCGGGCGGGGCGCGGGGCGCGGGCGCGCCGGCCGGCGCCCCCCCCGGCGGCGGCCGGGGTGGCGGGGACGGCGAGGGTGGCGACGAGCTGTTGGAGGACGAGCCGCGGGTCGCGGCCGGTGGTGACCAGGTCGCGGTCGGCGCGGGCGCAGGCCTCGAGCGACTCGCGCAGGCGGTCGAGCGGGATGCGGGCGGCATGGGCGGCGGCGAGGTAGAGTGGATAGACGTTGACGCCGCCGGCCTTCCTGCGGGGCAGCCACGCCTGGTCGCGCTCGGGCAGCGCCTCGACGGCGGCGGTGAAGGCGCCGTAGTTGCCGGTCGGCAGGCGGTGGCTCTCCAACAGCACGGCGGCCATGAACAGGTTGCGCACGGTGGGAATGACGGCGGCGCGGAGGATGCCGACGGCGGTTTCGCCGCGGTCGAGCTGGCGGTCGATCAGCGTGAGGGCGCGGCCGAGGTGGCCGTGCTGGATGGCGTTGCCGATCTCGAACACCACGCCGGCGCGGCTGAGCGGGACCATCACGCGCACGTCGTCCTCGCCGACGCGGCGGCGCTCGCCGAGGTAGAGGTCGAGCTTCTCGAGCTCGTTGTCGATCTGCTGGGTGGCCTCGCCGGCGAGCATCACGAACAGGTCGAGCGCCGGCTCCTCGAACTCGAGCCCGAGTTCGCCGGCGCGGCGGCGCACGGCGGCGGCCACGTGGTCCTGCCAGCCCTCCTTGCTGGTGTCGATCTTGTCGAACAGGCGCACGTCGGCGTGGCTGTCGAGGAACTTCCAGAAGCCGCGGCGCTTGTCGATGGCGGTGGCGCTGAGGAGGAAGCCGACGCCGTCCGGCAGGCCGGCCTCGAGCACCTTGCGCAGGATCTCGACCCCGTCGAGCGTCCGCTCGGCGCCGCCGGTCTGGGTGTCGGCGAGGAACGTGACGCCCTTGAACCAGACGACCTTGGCGCCGAAGAAGGGGACCGTCTGCAGCGCCTCGGCAGCCTGCCGGCAGCGCTGGAACGCCTCCTCGGCGTTGGCGGCCGCGCCGTCGATCGTCTCGTTCGCGAACGGGTCGTCGGGGTCCTTGGCCATCGCGCGGAAGGCGGCGGCGGCCTGGTCGCGCACCTGGCCGTCGTCGGTGCCGGCGATCACCACGATGCCGGCGCTCGCCTTGGCTTTCTTGCGGGCGGCCACGGGCACGGTGTAGCGGCAGCCGGCGGTGCGGGCAACCACGGAGAACGGGGGGGCGGCAGGCGGGGGTCGCGGCCGCGGGCGGCAAATCGCGGCGGCGGGGCTTTCCTTGGCGGCCGCCACCTGCTACGGGATTGCCTGCACACGCCATGCGCACGACCTTGATTGCCGCCCTCGCAGGCCTCGCCGGGATGCCGCTGCACGCCGGCACCGTCTGGTTCGGAACCCAGTCGCGGGCGGGCAGCGAGGGGATCCACGTGGCGCAGTTCGATCCGGCGAACGGCCGGCTGAGCGGGCTGCGGGTGGCGGCCAGGCTGGGCGGCGCCGGGTTCCAGGCGCTGGCGCCCGACGGCAAGTCGCTCTACTCCACCTGCGCCGTCGATGGCGGCGGCGGCGTGGCCGCCCTGCGCGTCAACCCCGACGGCACGCTCACCGAACTCAACCGCCGGCCGACCGGCGGCAGCGGCGCCTGCTTCGTCGGCATCGACGCCACCGGCCGCTGCGTGCTGGCGGCCAACTACGGCGACGGCTCGGTGGCCTCGTTTCCCGTCGCCGCCGACGGCTCGCTGGCCACCGGTGGCTCGGTCCACCGGCACGCCGGCAAGGGCCCCGACCAGGCCCGCCAGGACGGCCCGCACGCGCACTCGATCCAGCCCGGGCCGGACAACCGCTTCGCCTACGCGCCCGACCTCGGGATCGACAAGGTGGTCGTCTATCAGCTCGACGCGGCGCGGGGCACGCTGGCGCCGGCCGGGGCGGCGGAGCTGCCGCCGGGGTCGGGCCCGCGGCACATGAAGTTCGGGGCCGGCGGCCGCTTCGCCTATGTCCTCAACGAGCTGGCGCTGACGGTGGCGGTGTTCGAGCGCGCGGCGGCCGGCGGCGGACTGGCGCGGCGGGCAGTGGTGCCGGTGCTCCCGGAGGGCGCCGACCCCGCCGGGATCACCTGTTCGGAGATCCGGATCAGCGCCGACGGCCGCCACCTCTACACCGCCAACCGCGACACCGCCCGCCGCGGACGCGATTCGATCAGCGTGCTGGCGATCGACGACCACGGCGCCCCCACCCGCATCCAGACCGTCCCGGCCGCCGTCTCGATCCCGCGCCACATCACCCTCGACCCCTCCGGCCGCTGGCTGCTCGTCTGCGGCGAGCAGTCGAACGAGGTGGCGGTGCTCGCGGTCGACGCCGGCGGCAAACTCGGCGCCCTCGCAGGCAAGCTGCCCCTCGGCACCCCGATGTGCGCCACGTTCGCCGGCCCGCCCCGGTAGCCGCCCGCGCCCCGCACAAGGCGGCCCCGCCCCCCGCAACCGGTCGCCCGCCATCCACGGTCGGCGTGCACGGTCGGCGTGGACAAGCCGGCCGCGGCGTGCTGGGATCGGCCCACCATGAAAAACGCGAACTGGCTGTGGGCGCTCCGCCGGCGGGGCGCGGGGATCGGAATCGCACTCGCCGCGCTCAGCCTGGGCGCGTGGCTCGCCGGTTGCGCCGGCCACCCGGGCGGCGCAACCGCCCCAGCCCCATGGAACGCACCGGCCGCCGATCAGGCCGCCGCCGCCCCACAACTGGCAAGCGACGCCGCGCGCCACAGCCCGGTGCCCGCCCAGCGCCCGGGCCTGGGAACCGGCTGGGGCGACGAGGTGGCGTCGACGGTCGGTCTAACAGAATTCGCCCGGGCGGCGTCGCGGCCGGCGGGGACGGACGCGATCTGGTACAACGACCGCGAGGGGCTGGAGGCGATGGGTGGCCGGGAATGGCGGGTGGAGCCGCTGCAGCAGGCGGCGGACGGGCTGGTCGAGTGGGGGGTGAAGGCGCGGGTCGGCTGGCTGCCGGCCTACAAGTCGGGGTGGCGGGGCGAGCCGCGGCGCTTCGTGCAGGGGACCAAGGGCGGGCGCTACGCGCTGGTGGTCAAGAACCGCTGCCGCAGCCGCCTCGAGGTGGTGTTGAGCGTCGACGGGCTCGACGTGCTGGACGGCCGGCCGGCGTCGTTCGCCAAGCGCGGCTACATCATCGGGCCGGGCGAGACGCTCGAGGTGAAGGGGTTCCGGACCAGCACCCGGGCGGTGGCGGCGTTCCAGTTCTCGAGCGTGGGCGCCTCGTATGCGAACCTGCGCCACGGCGACACCCGCAACGTGGGCGTGATCGGGCTGGCGGTGTTCACCGAGCGCGGCGTCGATCCCTGGCGCTGGATGCCGGCCGAGGTCGGGCGCCGCGATGCCGCCCGGCCGTTCGCCGAGGCGCCGTGAGCCACCACGGGGCTGGCGTCGCGGCCGATTGCGGCTAGGTTGGCGGGCATGAACAGGATCATTGCCGCCGCAGTGCCGGCCGCGCTCGCCGTCGCCGCCGCCGCCGCGGTCGCCGCCGCCGGGCCGGTGAAGAGCGGCCGTGCGAGCGTCGAGCTGCTGGCGGCGCGGGATGGCTATCAGCCGGGGCGGGCGCTGACGGTGGCGGTCCGGATGCGGCTTGACGACGGCTGGCACGGCTACTGGCAGAATCCGGGCGAGGGCGGGATGCCCACCTCGGTCGAGTGGGAACTGCCGCCGGGCTGGCGCGCGGGGCCGCTCCAGTACCCGGTGCCGGTGCGCTTCGAAAACGCCGGCCTCGTGGGCTTCGGCTACGCGGGCGAAGTGGTGCTGCCGGTGGTGCTCGACGTGCCGCCGGACGCCCGCGGGCGGGTGGAACTGCGCACCCGCCTGCGCTGGCTGACGTGCGACGCCTCGGCCTGCGTGCCCGGCAACGCCGAGCTGGCGCTGGCCCTCGGGCCGGGCGACGCCCCCTCCGCCGCCGCCCCCGCGATCGAGGCCGCGCTGGCCCAGGTCCCGCGGCCGCTGGCCGGCGCCACGCTGGCGGTCGAGCCGCTCGACGGCGCACTCCGGCTGCGGCTGGCGCTGCCCGCCGGGCTGGCGCTCGATCCCGCCGCGCTGCGCGCGTTCCCGGTGACCGACAACGTCGTCGACGCGGCGGCCACGATCACGTTCGCCAAGGCCGCCGCCGGGTGGGAGGCCACGGTTGCTAACAGCGAATACGCCGCCGGCCCGCCCGCCGGACTCGCGCTCGTGCTCGCCGGCGGCGGGCTGCCGCACCCGGTCGCGCTCCACTGGGTGGCCGGCGGGCGGCCGGGGCGGCCCGCGCCCGCCGCGGGCGGGGCCGGCTGACGCGCCGGTGCAAATCGATTGGACAAGCCGCCGGTCACGGCGATGTTGGCCGGCGAACCCCCAACCAACCGCCACGACATGATCCGCACCCAACTCCTCGGCGCCGTGCTCGGCGCGTCGCTGCTGGCGGTGGCCGCCCAGGCCGCCGAGATCGGCAAGCCCGCCCCGGCGTTCACCCTCAAGGACCTTTCCGGCAAGTCGGTCTCGCTGGCGGACTTCAAGGGCAAGGTCGTCGTCCTCGAATGGGTCAACTACGGCTGCCCGTTCGTGCAGAAGCACTACGCCAGCGGCAACATGCCCAAGCTCCAACAGGACGCCGCCGCCAAGGGCGTGGTGTGGCTGACGATCAACTCGTCGGCCGCCGGCAACCAGGGCTACCACCCGCCGGAGGAAATGGCCGGCATCGCCAGGCAGCAGGGCAACAAGGCGGCCCGTTTCCTGATGGACACCGACGGCACGGTCGGCCGGGCCTACGACGCCAAGGTCACCCCGCACATGTTCGTCATCGCCAAGGACGGCACCCTCGCCTACGACGGCGCGATCGACTCGAAGGCCACCCCCGACCAGGGAGACATCAAGGGTGCCGAGAACTACGTGACCGCCGCCCTCGAGGCGCTGCTCGCCGGCAAGCCGGTCGCCACCACCAAGACCAAGCCCTACGGCTGCAGCGTGAAATACTGAAGACCGCAGCGCCGCCGCCCCCGCCGCGGCGCGCCGGTTCGCACGCACCCGCCGCGCCCGCCATCCGAACGCCATGTGGGACGCGATCACCGGCTGGGGCGGCTGGGGCGAGGTCGGCACCGGCGCCGCCTGGCTCGTCACCGTCTGCCTCGTGGTGACCGGGCTGTTGGGGTGCGTGCTGCCGGTGCTCCCGGGCCACCTGCTGATCGTGCTCGCCGCGGTCTCCCACCGCCTGCTCCTCGGCGCGCGCTCGGGCGTCGAGTGGTGGACGTTCGCGGTGCTGGTGGCCCTGATGGCCGCCGCGCAGGCGTTCGAGTTCTTCAGCGGCGCGGCCGGATCCAAGTGGTTCGGCGGCAGCCGCTGGGGCGCCGCCGGCGCCGTCGCCGGCGGCCTCGCCGGCATGTTCTTCATGCCCTTCGGCCTGGTCGTCGGCCCGCTCGCCGGCGCCATCCTGTGCGAACTCCTGTTCGCTAACAAGCAGGTGCGCCCGGCCACCGTGTCCGGCGTCGGCTCGGTCGTCGGCGTCGCCGCCGGCATGCTCGTCAAACTGGCGGTCGGCGTGCTGATGACGCTGTGGCTCCTCCTCGACATCCTGCTGATCGGGTGAACCCGCGCGCAATCCCCCGACCCCGGCAGGCGCCGCGGCCGGCCGGCCCCGGCCCGGCAATTTTTGGCTCTTCGTCAGTTTCGCTGGAGAGGGCGCGGCGCACGCCAGGCAACCGCAGAGGGAGCAGAAGGCCCTGAGAGCGCAGAGGAAGACAGGAGATTGGGTGGAAACCGCCGGAGATGCCGCACGCGGCCGGGGATTCCGGCTGTCCGGACCTGGCATTCCGTTCCAAGCTCTGCGCTCTCTGCGGTCATCCGCGCCCTCAGCGGTCAATGGGCAACCGCCGCCAATCACCCACGCCCATCCCCAGCAATCCTGTCGAAAAACCCAATTTTGTTGGTGCCGGCCGGCGCCCGGTGCTAGCGTCCCCGCCTGCCGCTCCCCGGACGGTCGCGGCGGCCCCGCCTCGGCGGGGCGGTCGAGGAAAGTCCGGACACCACAGGGCAGCGCGCCCCGGGCGACCGGGGGACGCCGGGCTCCAAGGCCCGGCGGACGGAAAGTGCCACAGAAAACACACCGCCCACGTCCGCGAGGACCGGCAAGGGTGAAATGGTGGGGTAAGAGCCCACCGCCCCACGGGCAACCACGGGGGCACGGCAAACCCCGCGCGGTGCAAGACAGAGCAGGGGAAGGGTGGCCCGCCCGACCAGCATCCCCGGGTAGTAGTCGCACCCCGCGCAAGCGGGGTCCCGCCCCGGCGGGAAGAGAAATGACCGTCGATCCCGGTCTCCGGACCGGGGGGACAGAATCCGGCTTACAGGGGAGCGGCACGCTTTTCCCCAAGCCCCAAGCCCCGAACCCCCGCCCCGCCACCCGCCCGCCATGCACCACCGCTCCTCGCCCCGGACCCGCCGCCGCTTCCTGCAACTCTCCGCCGCCTCGTCGGTGGCCGCCGCGTTCCGCCTCCCCGGCGCCGCCGCCAACGGCGCCGACGACGCCACGGCCGCGCTCTATCAGCGGATCGTGCCGGCCGCCAAGCGGCTCGACCCCGCATGGGTCGCCTCGCTGGCCCGGCGCGGCCACCCGCTCGACGCGCCGGTCCGCGGCAGCAAGCGCGAGGGCACGCTGGACAAGATCGGCATGACCGTCGGCGGCATCGCCTGCGGCACCGTCTATCTGAACGGCGACGGCCGCCTGTTCGTGTGGGACATCTTCAACCAGCACCACGAGGGGGTGGTCGCCAACCAGGCCGAGGTCCCCGAGTCGATGCGCCGCACCGACTCCGACCTCGGCGGCGGGGCCGGCCTCGTCGGCGAGCGCAACGGCGCCAACTTCATCTCCGCCCCGACCCCCGACTCGTTCCCCAACGGCTTCGTCCAGGACTTCGCGCTCGAGGCCGGCGGCCGCTCCCGCCCGCTCGACGCCAGCGGCTGGGCCGAGGTCGAGTTCGACGGCCGCTGGCCGCTCGGCAGCGTGCGCTACCGCGACCCCGCCGCCCCCCTCGCGGCCCGGCTCGACGCATGGTCGCCGTTCATCCCGCTGCAGGTCGACGACTCGTCGCTGCCGGTCACCGTGGTCGAGGTCACCCTGCACAACCCGGGCCCGACGCCCGTCGCCGCCACCGTCACCGGCCGCCTCGGCAACCCCGTGTGCCGTTACAGCCTCGACACCGCACCGGTCGAGCTCCGCAGCGAGACCGCCCGCCTCCACGGCGCCACCGCCCTCGTCCACACGGCGGTCCGGGCCGCCCCGGCCGCCGACCCGCGGCCGGACGTGCGGTTCGCCGGCTTCGAGGACGCCGGCTACGGCGACTGGCAGGCGGAGGGCGAGGCGTTCGGCAGCGGCCCGGTGGCGCTCGGGGAGATCCCGGCCTATCAGGGCGACGTCAACGGCGTCGGCGGGCGGGTGGTCAACTCGCACGCGTCGGCGCCAGGATCCGGGGTGGCGGAAAAGGACGCCGCCACCGGCACCCTGACCTCGCCGGAGTTCACCGTCGCGCGCCGCTTCATCCGGCTGCGGGTCGGCGGCGGCAACCACCCGGGAAAAACCTGCGTCAACCTGCTGGTGGACGGCCGGCCGGTGCGCAGCATCACCGGGGCGGCCGACAACCGGATGCGCGAGGCGGCGATCCCGACCGCCGCGCTGGAGGGCCGCAGGGCGCGCCTGCAGGTCGTCGACGCCTTCGCCGGCGCGTGGGGCAACATCGGGGTGGACGAGATCGTGTTCAGCGACACCCCGCCGCCGGCCGCCGCCGGCGCGGTCGAGGAACTGCCAGACTTCGGCAGCATGGCGCTGGCCGCGCTCGGCGAGGCGCGCTGCGACGGCCGCGAGGCGCTGGCCGTGGCGGTCAACGTGCCGGCCGGCGGCGAGGCCTGCGTGCGCTTCCTGCTCGCATGGCACTTCCCCAACCTCCACCCGCTCCCGGGCCTCGGCCGGCGCCGGCGCCACTACGCCACCCGCTTCCCCGACGCCGCGGCGGTGGCGGCCCACGTCGCCGCGGAGTTCGACCGCCTGGCGGCGGGCACCAGGGCGTGGGTCGCTACCTACTATGAATCTAGTATCCCGCGCTGGCTGCTGGACCGCGCCGCGGCGCCGGTCAACACCCTGCAGACCGCCAACTGCATCCTGTTGGACGACGGCCGCTTCTGGGCGTGGGAGGGGATCGGCTGCTGCGCAGGCACCTGCGCGCACGTGTGGCACTACGCGCAGGGCCCGGCGCGCCTGTTCCCGGCGCTCGAGCGCAACCTGCGCGAGGTCACCGACTTCGGCGTCGCCCTCAACCCGGACGGCGCGGTGCGCTTCCGCGCCGAGTCCGGCGGGATCGCGATCGACGCCCAGGCCGGCGTCGTCCTGCGCACCTGGCGCGAGCACCTGTGCTCGGCCGACGACGCGTTCCTGGCCCGCACCTGGCCGGCGGTCAAGCGGGTGCTCGGCTGGCTGCTCGAGTTCGACCGCCGCGACCCGGACGGCCTGGACGGGCTGTTGGACGGCGAGCAGCACAACACGCTGGACGCCGAGTGGTACGGCAAGGTCCCGTGCCTGTGCTCGCTCTATCTGGCCGCGCTGCGGGCCGGCGAGGAGATGGCGCGGGCGGCCGGCGACGCGGCGTTCGCCGACGGCTGCCGCGCCACCTGGCGCAGCGGCTCGGAGAAGATCGGCGGGCTGTTCAACGGCGAGTTCTACGAGCAGGCGGAGGACCCCCGGCACCTCGACAAGATCGGCGTCGGCAAGGGCTGCTACATCGACCAGGTGATCGGCCAGTGGTGGGCGCACCAGACGGGCCTCGGCCGGATCTGCGACGAGGGCCACGTCAAGTCGGCGCTGCACGCGCTGTGGAAGCACAACTTCCTGCCCGACGTCGGGCCGTTCCGCGCCGAGTTCACCCGCGGGCGCTTCTACGCGCTGCCGGGCGACGCCGGGCTGGTGATGTGCACGTGGCCGCGCGGCGGGCTGCGCGACGGGTTCAGGAAGCACTGGCAGTACGGCTACTTCAACGAGTGCATGACCGGCTTCGAGTGGCAGGCGGCCGCCCACATGGTGATGGAGGGCGCGCCGGTCTCCGGCGCGGGCTTCGAGCCCGCGATCGAGGACGCCGCCGACCCGCGGGCGCTGACGCTGCGCGGGCTCGCCGTGGCGCGCGCGATCCACGACCGCTACGCCCCGGCCAAGCGCAACCCGTACAACGAGATCGAGTGCTCGGACCACTACGCGCGGGCCGCGGCGAGCTGGTCGCTGCTGCTGGCCGTCAGCGGGTTCCACCACCACGGGCCGCGCGGGGAGATCGGGTTCGCGCCCAGGCTCGACCCCGAGGACTTCCGCTGCCCGTTCACCGCCGCCGAGGGCTGGGGCTCCTTCCAACAGCAACGCCGCGGCGGCGCATGGAACGCCACGCTCGCCGTCCGCCACGGGCGGCTGCGCCTGCGCACGCTCGTCCTGCCGTGGCTCGGCGCCGAGGCCGCACCCGCCGCGCGCTGGAACGGCCGCGAGCTCAGCCGCGAGCTGGCGCCCGGCCGGATCACCTTCAAGGAGGGCCTGGTCCTCGCGGCCGGCGACACCCTGACGCTCGGCGATCCGGCCGCGTCGTAGCCCGGCAAACCGGCCCGCGAACCGGCCCGCGAACCGGCCCGCGAACCGGCCCGCGAACCGGCCCCCCGAACTGGCTGTCGCGAACTGGCTTGGCAGCGGCGCCCGGGGGCATATGCTCCCGCCCGGTGACCCTGTCTGGGCCTGCCCTTCCCGGGGGCCCGCGCGCCTCCGTATGAGCCTGAACATCGTCCTCTCCGGCCTCGGCCAGGTCGGCTCACACTTGGCGCAGGTCCTGGCCCGCGAGGGTCACAACCTGGTGGCCATCGACAGCGACCCGGACCGGTGCCGCGAGGTGGACGACAGCCTCGACATCAAGGTCCTGCCCGGCCAGGCCGGCGATTGCCGGGTCCTCGAGCAGGCCGGCATCGCGCGCGCCGACATGATGATCGCCGCCACCGGCGACGACGAGACCAACGTCCTGGCCTGCGCGATGGCCGCACGCTACGGCGTCAGGCAGCGGATCGCCCGCATCCGCAACCCGGAACACTTCGACCGGCCGCCGCGCTTCACCCTCGCCGACTGGGGCGTCGACCTCGCGATCCAGCCCGAGGTCGAGACCGCCAAGGAGATCGTCATGCTGGTCAAGCGCAGCGCGGCCACCGACGTCCTCCAGTTCGCCGGCGGCCGCGTCCAGCTCATCGGGGTGCGGATCGACGCCACCTGCCCGCTCGTCCACAAGACCCTCGAGGCGGTCGGCAACGACCACCCCGACAAGGTCTTCCGCGTCGTGGCCATCCTGCGCGGCGCCACCACCATCATCCCGGGCGGCCGCGACACCCTCCAGAACCGCGACCAGCTGTTCGTCATCGCCGCCGCCGCGGACGTCCCCGGCATCATCTCCCTGCTGGGCAAGTCCGACGAGAAGCTCAAACAGATCATGATCCTCGGCGGCGGCCGCGTCGGGCGCTCCACCGCCCGCCTCCTCGACCGCGAGAAGGACCTGTCCATCAAGCTCATCGACGCCGATGCCGGGCGCACCCAGGAGCTGGCCGACGAGCTGCGGCGCACGCTGGTCATCCACGGCGACGGGCGCGACTTCAACATCCTCGCCACCGAGGGCATCATGGACACCGACGCGCTGATCAGCGCCACCGACGACGAGGAGATCAACATCCTGACCTGCCTGCTGGCCAAGCACCTCGGCGTGACCAAGACGATCGCACTGGTCAACCGCCGCGAATACCTCCCGCTGATGGCGCCGATCGGGGTCAACGCCGCGGTCAACACCAACCTCGTCACCTCCAACGTCATCCTGCGGCTGATCCGCCGCGGCGACGTGGTGTCGCTGGCCACCGTGGCGGGGCTCGACGCCCAGGCCGTAGAATACCTGACCCACGCCGACTCCCGGATCACCCGCAAGCCGCTGAGCAAGGTCAGCTTCCCCAAGGGGGCGATCGTGGGTGCCGTGATCCGGGGCGACAAGGTCCTGATCCCCGTCGGCGACACCCGCATCCAACCGGGCGACCACGTGATCGTCTTCTCGCTGCCTGCGGCGATGGCCGAGATCGACCGGCTGTTCGCCAGCTGACGGGCAAGCCACCACCAGACCACCGGATGAACATTCCGATCGTCGGCCGCGTGCTCGGCTTCATCGTCTTCTTCGTCGGCCTGTTCATGGCCCTCCCCGCGCTGTTCGCCTGGCACTACGGCGGCGACGACCTGCGCGTGATCCTGGTCTCGGCCGGCCTGACCGTGACCGTGGGCGGCACGATGATCCTCGCGTTCCGCTCGCGCAGCGAACTGCGGCTGCGCGACAGCTTCGTGGTCGTCACCGCCGGCTGGCTGCTGGTCTCCGCGTTCGGCGCCCTGCCGTTCCGGCTGTCCGGCCACATGCCCTCGTTCACCGACGCGTTCTTCGAGAGCATGTCGGGGTTCACGACCACCGGGGGCAGCGTGCTGGTGCGCGTGGAGGACCTCCCGCACGGGCTGCTGTTCTGGCGCAGCCTGACCCACTGGCTCGGGGGCATGGGCATCATCGTCCTGTCGCTGGCCATCCTGCCGCTGGCCGGCGTCGGCGGCACCCAGCTCTACAAGGTCGAGATGCCGGGGCCCACGCCGGACAAGATCACGCCGCGCGTCCAACAGACGGCCAAGATGCTGTGGGGGGTCTACGTCGTGCTGACGGCCGCCGAGACGCTCCTGCTGCTGGCCGGCGGCCTCAACCTCCACGAGGCGCTGTGCCAGGCGTTCGGCACCATGGCCACCGGCGGCTTCTCGACGCGGACCGCCTCGATCGCCGGGTTCGACAGCCTGTTCGTCGAGACCGTGATCGTGGTGTTCATGCTCCTCGCCGGGATGAACTTCACCCTCCACTTCCACGGCCTGCGCGGCCGGCTCTCGACCTACTGGAAGAGCGAGGAGTGCCGCTTCTACCTCGGGATCCTCGGCGCGTTCGCGGCGCTGCTGGCGGCCAACAACATCCTGACCGGGACCTGTCGGCCGTTCGAGGCGGTCCGCCACGCGGTGTTCCAGGTCGTCTCGATCGCCACCACCACCGGCTTCGCGACCGCCGACTTCGGCGCGTGGGCCCCGTCCGCCCAGCTGATCCTGCTGTTCCTGATGTTCGTCGGCGGCTGCGCCGGGTCGACCGGCGGCAGCATCAAGGTCCTGCGGGTCATGATCATCCTCAAGCAGGGCCTGGCCGAACTGAAGAAGATGCTCCACCCCCGCGCCGTCATCCCGGTCCGCGTCGACGGCAGGAGCATCCCCCCCAACGTGGTGATCAACATCCTCGGGTTCATGTTCCTCTACCTCGGCCTGCTGGTCGCCGCGACCTTCGCCATGACCCTGATGGGCATCGACCTCGTCACCTCGTTCTCGGGCGTCGCCGCCTCGCTCGGCAACATCGGGCCCGGACTCGGCGCGGTCGGCCCGGCCGGCTGCTTCCATGACATCCCCGCGGCCGGCAAGTGGCTGCTCTCGTTCTGCATGCTCGCCGGCCGCCTCGAGATCTACGCCGTGCTGGTCCTGTTCACCCGCGACTTCTGGAAGTAGCCCCGGCCGGCCGGTCCCCGCCCGGCGGCCGGCCGGCGCCCGGTCTAACAGACCGCGCGGGGCCCGGGGCGGCCTGGCGCGTGCGGTCGGGGTGGGGCACGTCGTCGGGCAGCGGGCCGGCGAGCGGCGGGGTTTCGAAGTAGCGGCCGTCGTCGATCAGGCGCGGGTCTCCGGTGCGCCGCAGTTCGTCCATCAGCTGGCGTTCGAGGTCGTCGCGGGCCGCGGCGTGGGCGGGGTCGGCGGCGACGTTGCGGACCTGGTGGGGGTCGTTCTTGAGGTCGTAGAGTTCCACGCGCGGCCGCTTGCCGTAGGCGAGGTCGAACAGCGGCTTCCAGCGCGGGTTGTTGCGCTGGCCGACGAGCCACGCCTTGGTCGGGCCGGCGTCCTCGTCGGCGAAGGTGACGACGGTGGACTCGGTCAGTTCCTCGGCGGTGGGGGGCCGCGGGCCGTCGAGGTGGTAGGGGTCGCCCTGGGGATGGCGGTCGGGCTTGAAGTTGATGATCAGCCGGCAGTCCGCGGTGCGGATCGACCGCTGGGGATAGGGCAGGTGGCCGGCGCGCGCCATCTCGACGTGGCGCTCGCGCCCGGTGACGACGAACGTCCGCTGCGGGTCGACGAGGCCCTGGCGGTCGGACTTGAGGACCGGCCACAGGCTGCGGCCGGTCATCACCCCGGGCACCGCCGCGCCGCCAGCCTCCAACAGCGTCGGCGCCAGGTCGGTCAGGTTGACGAAGTCGTCCACGACCCGCCCGCCGCGCACCCCCGGGCCGGCGATCGCCAGGCACACGGCGGTGCCGGTGTCGTAGAGGTTGCACTTGCCGTGCGGAAACCCGGGGATCCCGTGGTCGCCGCTGACCACCACCAGCGTACGCTCCAGCTCGCCGGCCTGACGCAGCTCGTCGACCAGCAGGCCGACGGCCGCGTCCACCGCCTGGGCTTCGCCGAGGTAGTCGGCGAGGTCCTCCCGCACCTCGGGCACGTCCGGCCAGAACGGCGGCATCCGGCCCTGCAGGTCATCGGGGTCGATCCCCCACAGCGCCTTGCCGGAGCCCCTGACCCACTTGCGGTGCGTGTTGGTCGGGCCGAACCAGTAACAGAACGGCCGCCCCGCCCCGCGGGCGGCCATGAACGCCCGGAAGTTCCCCCGCACCTCGTCGTAGAGCACCTGCTTGGCCGCCTCGACGCCCATCCCGCCCGCCACCAGCCGCGTGACCGTCTGCGAGAACTGGTTGAACCGCCGGCCGGCCGTCTCGTAGGCGTGGCGCTGGCCGCCGTAGGGCGCGTCCGCCGGCACCCCCGGGCTCCACACCTTGAACGACTTGCCGATGTGGTAGCCGGCCTCGCGCAGCAGCAGCGGATAGGCCGGGATCGAAGGGTCCCAGACCGCCCCCTGCAGGATCGCGCCGCGCCCGGTGCGCCAGAAGTACTGGCCGGACAACAGCGAGCTGCGGCACGGCGTGCACGACGGCGCGTTGACGTGCGCGTTGCGGAACAGCACGCCGCCGCGCGCCAGCCGGTCGAAGTGCGGCGTGCGCACCACGTCGTTGATCCCCCCCCGGCCCTCGACCTCCGCCAGGATCCCCGCGTAGCGCCCCCAGTCGTCGGCGAACACCACCACGATGTTCGGCTCCCCGGCACCCCACGCCGCCGCACCCCGGCCTAACAGAATTGCCGCCGCCAGCGCCCGGGACCAAAGCGGTGTGTTCATCATGGGACCCCACGGCCACCGGGCCGCCGAATGCCCCCACTGTCCCGCGCCCCGGCCGCCAAGTAAAGCAGTTCCAGCCTCTCCCAAGGAGCGCTCGCGCGCCACCCCTCCCCAGCCGCTGCCCGTCGCGCAATGCTTGACGCTGCGGGGCGCGGCTCTCAGGGTCCGGGGATGACCGAGGCTGGCGGTGGCAAACTGGGACGGATCGGGAGCAGGGCCGGCGGGCGGTTGGCGCGCAGCTGGCGCGCGGGTCTGCGCCGGCGGGCGGCCGCCGGCCTGGTGCCGGCGCTGCTCGTGCTCTGCGTGGCGCCGGGCCTTGCTGCGGGGAGCTTCGACGGCATCCCGCGGGTGATCGGCAGCGCCGCGCTGCCGCGGGACCCGACCCCCCACGACGTCGACGGCGACGGCGACCTCGACGTCGTCTACCTCGACGGCAACGAGAGTTCCTCGGGGGTCACCGAGATCGGGTGGTTCGAGAACGACGGGTCCGGCGGCGGCTGGCTGCGGCACGTGCTGGCGACCGGCTACCGCGGCCCGTGCAGCCTGAAGCTCGCGGACCTGGACAACGACGGGCGCGCCGACCTGCTGGTCGCGCTGCGCACGGCCTATCAGGTGCTGCTGTTCCGGAAGCTCGCGGGCGCCGAGTTCGCGGCCCCCACGGTGGTTAGGGACAAGCTCTACGGCCTCGAGGACGTCGACGCCGCGGACCTGAACAACGACCGCCGGATCGACCTGATCATCTCCTCGAACGAGGGCCCGCGCTGGATGCGGCAGCTCACCGGGCTCCAGTTCGCGGCCCCCGCGGTGATCGCCAACACCTACAGCACGTTTTCCGAGCCGCAGGCGGTGGAGCCCCACGACTTCGACAAGGACGGCGACATCGACGTGGTGGTCGCGATCGCGGGACAAGACCGCCTGTTCTTCAGCCGCAACAACGGCGGCGGCAGCTTCGCCAGCCCGGTCGACCTGGACAAGCCCGACCGGCCCTACGCGCTCGATGCCGGCGACCTCGACGGCGACGGGCACCTCGACATCGTGACCGCCCCGCGGGACGCCACCGACGCGCGGGTGATCTGGTTCAAGAACAACGGCAACGGGACCTTCGGCGCCAAGCGCCCGCTCACCGGGACGGCGCGCGACGTCACCTCGGTCACGGTCGCGGACTTCGACCGCGACGGCGACCAGGACATCGCCGGGGCGGGCGGCGGCGGCCCGGTGTTCTGGTTCGAGAACCTGGGCGGCGGCACCTTCTCCGCCCAGAAGAACATCGGCGACGGCGGAGACTCGATGTTCCACCTCACCCCCGGCGACCTCGACGGCGACGGCGACGAGGACCTGATCGCGGCCCAGTGGGCCTCCGACCGGTTCGTGTGGTACCGCAACACCACCCCCATCCCGGTCATCGAACCGCCCCGCATCACCCGTTTCGACGCCGCCGACACCAGCGTCGCCACCAGCGCAACCCTGACCTGGACCACCGTCGGCGCGACCGAGGTCGAGATCAGCCCGGGCGTCGGGGTGGTGCCCGCCAGCGGGTTCCGCACCGTCGCCCTAACCGAAACCCGCACCTTCACCCTCACCGCCCGCAACTCCGTCGGCGAGGCCAGCGCGGAGGTGACCGTGGTGGTCGGCGAACCGCCGCTCATCCGCAGCTTCGGCGCCGTCGACGACACGGTGGCCCGCAACACCCAGGCCGAACTGCGCTGGGACGTCGCCGGCGCCCACTCGCTCGTGCTCGAACCGGTGCCCGGAACGGTGACCGGCTCGTCCCACCAGCTGGTTCTGTTAGAAACGACCGCCTTCCGCCTGCGCGCGTCCAACGAGTTCGGCGAGAGCAGCGCGGAGGCCACCGTGACCGTGGGCGATCCGCCGACGATCAGCGCGCTGGCGGCCGCGCCGGCCACCGTCGCGCTCAACGGCGTGAGCGTCCTGAACTGGACCGCCACCGGCGCCGCCACGGCCTTCGTTTCCGGCGGCGTCGGGCAGGTGCCGGTCGGCACTGCGATCGCCGTCCAGCCGGGGGCCACCACGACCTACACGGTGACCGTCAGCAACCCGTTCGGGAGCGCCTCGCGCACGGTCACGGTCAATGTCTCGGGGGACCTGTTCAGTGGAGAATGCACGGTGGCGGCCCCTTACGCCCGCTATACGTGGCGGCCCGTCCTCGCCGACCTCAATGGCGACGGCAAGGACGACCTGCTGGTGGTCAGCCGGTCGGATTGGGCATCCGAGCCGGCGGTGCTCCGCTGGTACCCGCGAATCCGCCCCGGCGCCTACGGATCGGCCCGGGTGATCGCCTCCCGCTCGGAACAGGCGTTCCTCGCCGTGGCCCACGACATGGACGGCGACGGCGACCTCGACCCGATCCTGGCCGGCAACGGCCCCACCCAATGGGCGGCCAACAACGGCGGGGGCGCTTCCTTCGGGCCGCTGCAGACGCTGACGACGCTGGGCTCCCATCCCGACTACCTGTTCGTCGGCGACCTCAACGGCGACGCGTTCCCCGACCTCGCCAGCGGCTTCTGGTCCGCCCTGCGGGTCTTCCCCGGGCTGCCGGGCGCGCAGGTCGGCCCCGAGCAGTTCATCGACGACTTCGACGGCTCGGTCAACTTCGTCGAGGTGGCGCACGGCGACTTCGACGGCGACGGCGACCTCGACCTGGTGGCGGGCAAGGACTTCGACGGCGTGATCTCGTGGTTCGAAAACGACGCGGGCTTCTTCGCCAACAAGCATCCGGTGGCAAGCGGGTTCGAGCGCCTGTGGAGCATGCATGCGGGGGACACCGATGGCGACGGGGACGACGACATCGTGGTCCAGACCTGGGGCAACGAGGTCACCGTCTTCACCAACTCGGGCGGCGGGGACTTCTCGAGCGTGGGCGCCCGGACCGTGCACAGCGTGATCGACACGGTCTACGGCATGGATCTGGCGGACTTCGACCTCGACGGCGACCTCGACATGGTCCTCATGGGGCGCGGGATCGAGGTGCAGGAGAACCGCGGCGGCAATGTCTATCAGCTCAGGGAAAGCCATGCCTTTCCCACCTTGCTGGAGGTCCGGGATATCGCGGTCGGCGACATCGACGACGACGGCGACCCCGACGTGCTGGGCGCCGACAACCGGGGCGAGAAGATCTGCGCCTTCATCAACCGCTACCGGCGCGCGGCGCCCCCGGTCCCGGCCGACCCGTTCCCCGCGCACGACCTCGACGAGGACTTCGGCGAGTCGGGGGTGGCGCTCGCCGCGCTGTTCGCCGACGCCGACACGCCGGGCAGCCAGCTCGGGTTCTCGATCGTGTCGTCGACCGGCGCCGGCATGTTTTCCCTCGCCACGATCAACGCGGCGAAGCAGCTCGTGCTGCAGTCCGCGCCGGACCTGTTCGGCGAGGCACGCTTCGTCATCCGCGCCACCGACGCGACCGGGCTGATCGGGACCCTCGAGCTGGCCGTCCGCGTGGCGCCGGTCGATGATCCCCCCGAGGCGCGCGACCTCGCGGTCACCGGGCCGGCGTTGGTCGGCGGGACGCTGGTCGCCGCCTTCACCTACTCCGACGTCGAGGGCGACCCGGCGGGCGACCCGATCTATCAGTGGTTCCGCGCCGACCAGCCGGACGGCACCGGGCGGGTCGACATCCCCGGCGCCACCGGCCCGACCCATGTCCCCACGCCGGACGACCTCGGGCGCTTCGTCGGCTTCGAGGTCACGCCGGTGGCGGCGGCGGGGCTGACGCCGGTCGGCTCGGCGCAGGTGAGCACCGCGGTCGGGCCGGTGGAGAAGGCGCCGACCACGCTAACCATAACTTCCGACCTCCCCGACCCGTCGTTCGTCAACGCGCCGGTGGAGCTGCAGTTCGCGCTGGCCTTCGACTCCGCCATCATCGCCGGCGCGCCCACCGGGACGATCACGCTGAGCGCCCCCGGCGGGGTCGTGCTGAGCCTGCCGGTGACCGCGACGTCCGGCACCGTGGCGCTCCCGGTCGCCGGCACCCAACAGGTCACCGTGGCCTATTCCGGCGACGACTCGTTCGCCCCCACCAGCAGCGTGGTGGAGCACGTCGTCCATTCGCAGGTGTGCATCACCGCGGCCGCCGCCACGATCGCGGAGGACGCGGCGGGCACCGCCGACTTCGTGGTCAGCCGCGACGGCGACACCGACGCCCCGCTCGCCGTGCAGCTCGCCATCGGCGGGACGGCTGTCAGGGACGCGGACTACTCGCTCGGGGGCGCCATCGCGGGGGCCACCGTCACGATCCCCGCCGGCGCGGCGTCGACCACCCTGGCCCTCGACCCGGCGGCGGATGTCACGGTCGAGCTGGACGAAAACGTCACGCTCACCCTGGTGGCGGGCGCCAACTACAGCGTGCTGCCCGCCGCCCCCGCCGCCGCCACCGCCATCGTCAACGACGACGCCGCGGTGCTCGCGATCACCCCGGCGACGGCCACCGAGACCGATCACGGCAATGCGCAGCTCTCGTTCGCCATCGCGCTCAGCCAGCCGGTCGACGTGCCGGTCACGATCGGCCTGGCGACCTCCCCGCTCAGCGCCGCGGCGGGCGACGACTTCGTCCCCTCGGCGGTGGACCCGCCGTTCGCGGTGGGGCCAACCACCGACCCCGTCGTCTGGACGGTCGAGGTGCTGCCCGACAACCTCGACGAGGCGGACGAGACGCTCGAACTAACCGCCCACACGCTGGACGCCGCCGGGCGCAACGTGGTGCTCGCAGGCGGCGGGGCGACGACCTCGGCCACCGGGACGATCATCGACGAGGACTTCGCCCCGGTGGCGCAACCCGACGGGCCCTTCGAGGTCGTGGAGGATGGCGCCATCGACGTGCCCCCGCAGGCCGGCGTGCTCGCCAACGACACCGACCAGGACGACGGCGACGGGCCCGCCAGCCTGACCGCGGTGCTGCACCAGGATGCCGGCCACGGGACGCTGACGCTTAATCCCGACGGCTCGTTCACCTATCAGCCCGACCGCGACTTCTTCGGCGCCGACTTCTTCACCTGCGCGGCGTCGGACGGCACGAACTCCTCCGCCCCGGTGCGGGTCGACATCGTGGTCACCGAACAGGTCGACCTGGTCCTAACCGCCGCCGGGGACCGCGAGGTGGTCGGGGCGCCCGGAACCACCACCCACACCCTGACCCTCCACAACCTCGGCCCCAGCAACGCCACCTCCGTCGTGGTCGACCTCGCGCACGTGACCCCCGCCGGCGTCACCCGCGATCCGGCGGTCGTCTCCGCGGGCGCCGTCGCCAACGACCAGTGGCGGCTCGACCTCGCCGAGGGATGCGACGCCACCCTGCAGGTGACCTGCCACGTTGCGGCCGACGCCGCGGGCGCAATCAACGCCATCTCCACCGCCGGCAGCGTCAGGTCGGCCGACCAGCCGCTCGTGCGTCCCGAAGATGACTCCGCCGCGGTCGCCTGCAGCATCATCAGCCCCGCCGACACCGGCGTGCTCGGCCTTGATCCCACGCCCATCCTCAGCCGCCAGAGCGGGCTGTTCCGGCAGCGGGTCACCATCACCAACCACAACCCGCTGCCGATGGCCGGCTTCCGGCTCCTCATCGGGGGCCTGCCGGCCGACGTCCAGGTGTTCAACGCGCACGGAGTGACGCCCGACGGCGTGGCCTTCATCGACTGCGACAACGACCTGCCGCCGGGCGCGGCGGTCACCCTGACCGTCGAGTTCTTCCGGCCCTCGCTCGACCCCCGCTTCGAGCCCGCCTACTCGATTGCGGCGGTCTTCGCCGAGGACCCGCGCCAGCCCGCCGCCGGCGACGCCGGCGCCGCGGCCGAGCGCGTGCAGGTCCTCGCCGACGGCGATTTCCTGATCGAGTTCGCCTCCACCCCGGGAACCGCCTACGCGATCGAGTACAGCCACGACATGACGATCTGGCACCGCGTGTCCCCGGTCATCACCGCCAACGCCAACCGGACGCAGTGGATCGACTCCGGCCCCCCCAAGACCGTTAGCCCGCCCGCCACCGTCGCCCGGCGCTACTACCGGATCGCGACCCTTCCTAACTGAAACCACTCCCCGATGAACCTGTTCCGCCCCTCACTCGTCGGCCTGCTCGCCGGTTCCATCCATGCCGGGGACCTCGGCCCCGGCGCCCCCCAGCTGCCCGCGGCCGCCGCCGGCGCCAAGGCCGCGACGGCCGCCGCGCCCGCGTGGCGCTGGTCCCTCGGGGGCGGCGTCACGTTCCGCCGGATCGGCGGGATCCGGTTCGACACCGGCGTCAGCCCGGACCAGATCCCCAACCTCTACGGGGCCGACACCTTCACCCCGCCGCCGGGGATCGGGCCGGTGGACGCCGCCGCCGACCGCAGCTACGACGACGGCTTCGTCCACATCGGCGCCGCCACCCCCTACTCCGGCCTGACCACCTTCTGGGGCTACGACCATGCCGCGCAGCACCAGGGCGACGAACTCGTGTTCTCCCGCGCCGGCGGCGAGCGGCGCGACGTGTCGCGGCTGCGGACCGCCGCCGCCACCGGCTGGAGCCACGACGCCTCGTGGGAGGCCGGCCCGGTCCTCGAACTCGCCTGCTCGGCCGACCTGCGGCCCGACGTCACCGCCGGGTTCGCGCTGAACTTCTCCGCCGTCAGCCTCGGCAGCGGCCGCGGCGGACTCCCCACGCTGTCCGACTACCAGCAACTCGACGTCTATCACGTCACCGCGGTCGACCGCTACGCGCTCGCCGGCGTGGTCCCGCCGGCCGCCGGCTACGCCGGCTCGTTCGCCGGCCCCGGGCCGCTGCTGGAAAACCTGCCCGGCGACCGCGCCTTCCCCGAGTCGCTCACGAGCACCGACACCGACCTGTTCCTCGACCGCGTCCGCGACGACCTGACCGTCGACTTCTACACCCTCGGGTTGGCCGGCACGCTCGGCTGGGCGGCCACGCCCCGGCTGGCGCTCGGCGTGCAGGCCGGCATGGCGCTCAACCTCGCCGACTGGCAGGCACGCCGCGAGGAGGTGATCTGGCGCTCGACCAACGGCGGCACGCCCGACGTCTTCTCCCGCCGTTCGGTGGGCCGCAGGGCCAGCGAACTCGTCGCCGGCGCCTACCTGCAGGCTCAGTTCGCATGGGCCCTGAACGACCAGTGGGCCCTCCAGGGCTTCGGGCGCTACGACTGGAACGAGGACCTCGACGGCGAGGTCGGCCCGACCTCATTCCGCGCCGACCTCTCCGGCTGGAGCGTGGGCGCCGGCGCCAGGTTCGCGTTCTGAGGCTGTTAGTCGGCCCGCCCCCGGCGGACCCTACCTGCTGCCGGGCTGCTCCTTCTTGAGCCTGAAGAACCGGGAGCCCTCGCGCCGTGTGGTGGTGCCAATCCGCTGGTTTCCGACCACGGGCGGGCTCAGGTCCGAGGTTTCCCATCCGGCGGAGGCGGCCGGGTCGGCGGTCTCCTGGAGTTCGTAGCCCTCCCACGCCGGCCAGGCCAGCGTCACGGCCGCCGGTGAGGCGCTGATCTGGATCTGCGGGACGGTCGCGTTCCAGAACAGGCCGATCTTCCCGCCGAGGTCGACCGCGATGTCAGGCACGGTGTCGTTGTTGAAATCGCCGGCGGCGACGTGGTGCCCTGCCATGTAGAAGGTCGTGGCGGTCGTGAACGTCCCGTCCCCCTGGCCCGCGAGCACGCTCAATGAAGCGCTGTTCCCCGAGACGATGTCCGCGAAGTTGTCGCCGTTGAAGTCACCGACGGCGAGCGAGTAGGGGTCATGGGCCACGTCGTGCATTGCGGGCGGATCGAACAGGATCGCGCCGCTGGACGAGCGGTTGATCATCACGCTGACGCGGCGCCAGTCGTAGTGTGCGGCCACGAGGTCGGCCTTGCCGTCGAAGTTGAAATCGCCCGTGGCCAGGGACCAGGGAATCTCCCAGGTCGCGAGGTCGATCCGGGGCTGGAACGTCCCGTCGCCATTGCCCAGCAGCACGCTGACGGCGGTGCCACCGTCGTACCCCACCGCCAGGTCGGCCCTGCCATCGCCGTCGAGGTCCTCCACCACCACGCAGGTCGGTCCGCTGCCGACGGCCGGCGCCGGCCCCGGCGCCACCGTGAACGTGCCGTCCCCGTTCCCGAGTGCCACGCTCAGCGAGGCGTCGTAGTAGTTGGGCGTGGCGAGGTCGAGGTTGGCGTCGCCGTTGAAGTGCCCGACGGCCACGTCGGGATGGCTGCCGCCGATCGCGAGCGGCGGCCAGGCGGACTCGAACTCGCCCGCCGCGTCGGCCCGGCCACGCAGCAGGGCCAAGGTGCCGTCGAAGTGCGCCGTGACGAGGTCGGGCCGGCCGTCGTTGTCGAAGTCGCCCGCCTTCACGGCACGCGGTTGCGGGCCGACGGGGTAGCCGGTTGCGTCATGAAACACCCCGTCGGCCTGTTGGATCAACACGCTGACCGTGTCCGCACCCTGGTTCGCCGTCGCGAGGTCGAGCTGGCCGTCGCCATTCAAGTCCCCCGCCACGATCCCTTGGACCCCGCCGCCGACCGGATAGGCGTCGGTCGTGCTCTCGAACGTCCCGTCCCCGTGCCCCTCCATGAGCAGCACCGCGTTGTCATAACCTCCGGCGACCACCAGGTCCGCCTGTTGGTCGGAGTTGAAGTCGCCCGCGGCGATCGCCTGGAGCCCGACCCCGATGTGGACGCTGTCCGGCTCGCCGAAGCCGCCGGAGCCGTCGCCGGCGAGCAGTGTCACCGCCCCCGGGCCGTAGCCCTGGCCCAGCACGGCGAGGTCGGCATGGGTGTCGCCGTTGAAGTCCGCGGCGACCAGTTGGCCGGCTCCCTCGGTTAGGACAATGTGGGTGGCGCCGTTGAATGTGCCGTCGCCCTTGCCCGTCAGCACGCTCACCGTGCCGCCGGTGCGGTTCGCCGTCACCAGGTCGGGGTGGTTGTCGTGATTGAGGTCCGCCACCAGGATGCATCCCGGATACCCGCCCACGCCGTAGTCCGCCGCACCCTCGAACGTGCCGTCGCCGCGGTTCAACAGCACGCTGGCGGTGGTGCCGGAGGCCCCCGGCCCCGCGTTCACCGTCGCCAGGTCCGGCATCCCGTCGCGGTTGAAGTCCCCGCTGGCGATCCACGACGGCGCGGTCCCGACGACATGGCTGGACGGGGCTTCGAACGTGCCGTCCCCGCGGCCGAAGAGCACGTCGACCAGGTTGGTCTCGGACCAGCCGCCGGAGATGGCCGTCGCCACGTCGACCTTCCCGTCGCCGTTGAAATCCGCCGCCACAACCCCTCGCGGACCACGGCCCACCGTCGTGTCCCCGGCCGCGGCGAAGCTCCCGTCCCCGCCCCCGAGCAGCATGCTCAAGGTGCCGGGCTGGTTCCAGCCGTTCGCATTGGCCGTCACGATGTCGAGCTTCCCGTCGCCATTGAAGTCCGCCACGCACAGCGAGTCCGGGTGGGAGCCGACCGGGAAACTGCTGCTGGCGGCGAAGGAGCCCTGGCCCTGCCCTGACAACACGCTCACCGTGCTGTCGTTGAAGTTGGCCGTGGCCAGGTCAGGCATCCCGTCGGCGTCGAAGTCCGCCACCACGATCTGCCAGGGCCCGCTCCCGACGGGATGGACCGGAGGGATTTCAAACTCCATCGGCGGCACCGCCCGAACCGGGCCGCACAGGATGCCCGTCACCGCCACGCCGACCATGGCCGCGCAACCATGGCGACCGACCGGCGCTCCAACCCCACTCCGCGCAAACCAAGAGGATTCCGTGGCCGCATTCATGAGAACACCTCCTTCGCTTCCCGATCGACATTGTAGGTCGGGACAACCACGGGGCGCAACGAGAACTTTGACACGAGTTACTTTGCCCCCCCTGCGCCTCCGACGGGGCCATGAACCAACGCACCCCTCCTCACAACCCCCGCCGGCCCTCGAGTGCCCGCACCAGCGTGAGTTCGTCGGCCTGCTCCAGCCCGCCGCCCGCCGGCAGCCCCTGCGCAATCCGCGTGATCCGGCACCCGCGCCCGCGCAGCAGCCCCGCAAGGTAGCTCGCCGTCGCATCCCCCTCGAAGTCCGCCCCCAAGGCCAGGATCACCTCCACCCCCGCCCCGGCCCGCTCCAACAGCTGCGGGATGCGCAGGTCGTCGGGGCGCACGTTGTTGAGCGGCGAGAGCCGCCCGCCGAGGCAGTGGTAGCGGCCGCGATACGCCCCGGAGCGCTCGAGCGCCACGATGTCGGTCGCCTGCTCGACGACGCACAGCAGCGCGTCGTCGCGCTGCGGGGCGCTGCACACGGGGCAGCCGCCGGCGGTGGCGAAGAACCCGCAGCGCCCGCACGGCTGCACCGCGGCGCGGGCGGCGTGCAGCGCCTCGGCCAGTTGCAGCGGCCGCGCCTTGGGGTGCTGGAGCAGCCAGATCGCGATCCGCTCGGCGCTGCGCTGCCCGATCCCCGGCAGCTGCTTGAGCTCCAGCATGAGCTGCTTGACCACCTCCGGATAGTCGATTCCTGCCATCTCCGCTGCCCCTGGTTCAGCCGGGCCGGGCGGCCGGCGCGGAGGCCCGGCCGCGCTGCCGCCGCGCCTGTTCCAGTTCCACCTCGTGCCGCATCCCGTAGGCGATCGCCCACGCCCCCGACCACAGCCACCCGACGGCCGGCGCGCCCGGCCCCAGCCACCCGCCGGCAATCGCCGCCACCGGCGTCGCCGCAACGACCACCGCGCCGCTGGAAACCCACAGCACCAGCCGCCGCCAGCACCCCGGCGACTCGATGATCGCCCACGCCAGCCCGAACAGGCCCGGCGCCAACACCAGCCACACCGGCCACCGCGGCAGCTCCGCCAGCCCGTCCGCCCCGGCCAGCCCGCCGAACCACCGCCGCACGCCGCCATCCAGGCCGTCGAGCAGCCCCACCCCCAACAGCACCGCCGCCAGCACCACCGCCATCCCCGCGATCAACGCCGCCGCCACCGTCGCCCCGATCTGCCTCCCGCGGCGGCGGTTCCCGTTCCGCCCCTCCATCGCCGCCGGCTCCTGCACGCTCGTCTCCATCGCTCCGCGCCCCGCCCACCTTCGCCCCCACCCGCCGTTTGGCAAGCCGCAACACCAACGCGCAATCGGCGCGGTTCACGGAACGGGCGGCCTGCTCGCCCCACAGGACCTATCGGACCATCCGCCCCCTGCAGCCCCGCCCCACCGGAAACATTGCCTTGCCCCCCGCAATCGGCCATCCTGATCGGGTGATCACGCTGGCCAGCCGCATCACCCTCGCCCGGCTCCTGCTGGTGCCGGTGTTCGCCGTGCTGGCCGTCTACTACGGCATCAGCATCCGCGAGGGCCACCCCGAGGAGTGGCTGCGCTGGTCCGCCCTCGCCGCCTTCGTCACCGCCGCCGCCTCCGACGGCCTCGACGGCTTCATCGCCCGCCGCTTCCACCAACGCTCCCAGTTCGGCGCGGTCATCGACCCGGTCGCCGACAAGGCCCTGCTCCTCACCGGCATCATCACCCTGTCGCTCGTCGACTGGGGGCCGGGCAACTGGCGCATCCCGGTCTGGTTCGCCGCCCTCGTGATCGTGCGCGACTGCATCATCCTCGGCGGCATCGCCATCCTCCACTTCACCAGCCACCCGGTCCGCATCGCCCCCCTCTGGACCGGCAAGGTCTGCACCTTCACCCAGATGTTCACCCTCGCCTGGGTGATGCTCAAGGTCGTCCCCTTCTCCCCCATCTACCCCGCCGCCGTCGCCGCCCTGTTCACCACCTGGTCCGGCATCGATTACTTCCGCCTCGGCCTCCGCCAACTCCACGCCTCCGAGTCCGCCCAGCCCGCCCCCCCCAACCCCCAACCGCCCCACCCCCGATGACCACCCGCGCCCTGCTCCAGCTCACCCTGCCCGCACTCGCCCTCGCCCCCGCCCTCGCCCCCGCCACCACCGCCGCGGCCGCTCCCGTCGCCGCCGACGTCGCCGCCGACGTCGCCGCCGACGTCGTCATCTACGGCGGCACCGCGGCCGCGGTCACCGCCGCCGTGCAGGCCCGCCGCATGGGCAAGTCCGCCGTCATCGTCTGCCCCGAACGCCACCTCGGCGGCCTGAGCAGCAACGGCCTCGGGTTCACCGACACCGGCAACAAGGCGGTGATCGGCGGGCTGGCGCGCGCGTTCTATCAGCGCGTGTGGAGCCACTACCAGGACCCCGCCGCGTGGCGCTGGGAACCGCGCGCCCAGTTCGGCAACCGCGGCCAGGGCACCCCGGCGATCGACGGCGCCAACCGCACGATGTGGATCTTCGAGCCCCACGTCGCCGAGCAGGTCTTCGAGGACCTCGTCCGCGAGTCCAACATCCCCGTCCACCGCGACCACTGGCTCGACCGCAACCACGGGGTGCGCCTCGACCACGGCCGCATCACCTCGATCACCACGCTCAACGGGCGCACGTTCTCCGGCCGCGTCTTCCTCGACGCCACCTACGAGGGCGACCTCATGGCCGCCGCCGGCGTCACCTTCACCGTCGGCCGCGAGCCGAACGGCAAATACGGCGAAACCCTCAACGGCGTCCAGACCGGCCGCGCCCGCTCCCACCAGTTCGAGCTGCCCGTCGACCCCTACGTCGTGCCCGGCAACCCCGCCTCCGGCCTGCTGCCCAGGATCCACGGCGACCCGCCCGGCGCGGAGTTCGCCGGCGACCACCGCGTGCAGGCCTACTGCTTCCGCACCTGCATGACCGACCACCCCGACAACCGCGTGCCGTGGCCACGCCCCCCGGACTACGACCCCCTCCAATACGAACTCGCCCTCCGCTACCTCCACGCCGGCTGGAACGGCGTGACCGCCAAGTTCGACCGCATCCCCAACCGCAAGACCGACACCAACAACCACGGCGCCTTCTCGTTCGACAACATCGGCTTCAACTACGACTACCCGGAGGCCGGCTACGAGCGCCGCCGCGAGATCCTCCGCGAGCACGAGTCCTATCAGCAAGGCCTGCTCTGGTTCCTCGCCAACGACCCGCGCGTCCCCGCCGCCGTCCAGCAGGAAATCCGCCGCTGGGGCCTGGCCAGGGACGAGTTCACCGACAACCGCAACTGGCCCCGCCAGATCTACGTCCGCGAGGCCCGCCGCATGGTCGGCGACTTCGTGGTCACCGAACCCCACCTCCGCCACCGCTCTCCCTCCCCACGCCCCGTCGGCATGGGCTCCTACAACATGGACTCCCACAACGTGCAGCGCTACGTCGACGCCGCCGGCCACGCCCGCAACGAGGGCGACATCCAGGTCAACCCGGGCGCACCCTACCCCATCGACTACGGCGCGCTCATCCCCCGCCAGGCGGAATGCGCCAACCTGCTCGTCCCGGTGGCCGTCTCCAGCTCCCACATCGCCTACGGCTCGATCCGCATGGAACCGGTGTTCATGATCCTCGGCCAGTCCGCCGCCACCGCCGCCGCCCTCGCCATCGACGCCCGCACCCCCGTCCAACAGGTCGACTACCCCACCCTCCGCCAACGCCTGCTCGCCGACGGCCAGGTGCTCGCATACCCCCCCGCCCCCACGCCACCCTGACCCACCCCGCCTCAGGGAGCGCCATTCGGCCCTGGGTCCACCCGTCCCCTTCCCCCCGGCAGCCGGAGCCCGCCAGACGCTCAGGCGCTCCCCGAAGAACCCCGCCCCGACCCACCGGTCGCCCGCTGATTGACAGCCCACCCCGGCCCGCTACGTTCTTCCCGTCGAACCAATCCGCCCCGCGCCCATGAAACATCCCCACACGCTCCTGCCAGTGATCGCGCTCGCCCTGCTTCAGTTGCCGGCCTCCGCCCGCACCTGGAAGGAAGCCGGCTCCGACCGCACCCTCGAGGGCGAGTTCTCCCGCAAGGAGGGCGACGCCGTGATGATCGTCAGGCCCAACGGCTCCACCGTCAAGGTCCCGCTCAGCCGCCTCAGCGACGCCGACCAGGAGTTCGTCGCCGAACAGGCCGCCGCCAAGGAAAAGGAAGCCAAGGCCGCCACCAACGTCTTCAAGTGGGAAACCGACTTCGACCTCGCCAAGCAACGCGCCAAGGACGAGGACAAGGCGATGCTGCTCGACTTCACCGGCTCCGACTGGTGCGGCTGGTGCATCCGCCTCAAGAAGGAGGTGTTCGACACCCCCGAGTTCGAGGAATACGCCAAGGAAAACCTCGTCCTCGTCGAACTCGACTACCCCCAGCGCAAAAAACTGCCCGACGAGGAGATCAAGCAGAACGAAAAACTCGCCAAGGACTTCGAGATCAGCGGCTACCCCACCATCGTCCTGCTCAACTCCCGCGGCCGCGAAGTCGCCCGCACCGGCTACCAGGAAGGCGGCCCCGAGAAATACATCGAGCACCTCAACGAACTGCTCAACAAGGGCGGCAAATCCAAGGCCAGGGACAAGGACAAGGACGAGGACGAGGACGAGGACGAGGCCAAGGACAAGGACGAGGACGAGGACGAAGAAGAGGACGAGGACGAATAACCCCCCCGGCGAGCGCCGGCCCACGCCACCGCCGGCGCATCCGGCGGCATCCAACCGCCGCGGCGCTCCCCCGCGGCGCTACTCTGCCAGGCGCACCATCACCGGCTCCAGCGGCGGCAGGGTGAAGACCAGCCCTTGGTCGCCGCCGTGCCGTGGCGCGGGCCCGAACTGCGGTTCGACCCCCTTGAACGCCCCCGCCACCTTGACGGTGGCCACGACCGGCTCTGCGGCGCCGTTGACCGCCAGCAGGTAGACCGCCCCGTCATGCCGCCAGGCCCGCGTCTCGACCGCGGGCGGGGCCGCCACGGAGATGGCCGGGACCGGCTCGGCGGACAGCAGCACGGGGATCAGGCGCCGGATCTCCCCGGCCATCTCGCACACCCCGGCCCAGCGCTCCTCGAACGGGTCGCGCTCGTGCATCTTGTGCAGGTCGAAGAACGAGTAGAAGACCAGCCCGTTCGCGCCGGCCGCGATGCACTGCCACGCCATCGCCCGCATCTCGGCCAGCGTCGGCGCGCGCGCCTTCGCCCGCTCCCCACCCTTCCGGTAGCCGCCCCAGTCGAAGACCTGCGGCACCTGCCACATGGCGCGCAGGCCGTGGCTCTGCTCGCGCGTCACCCGCGTCCACTCCAGCGCCGTGCCCGCGGGCTTCTCCGGGATCGGATAGGGATCGGTGCCGATCACGTCGAACGTGTCCATGTACTGGCCGACCTGGTCATACTGGTAGAGCACCACCCAGGTGGGGTGGTCGGGATCCAGCTCCTCCATCAGGCGCTGCCGCGCCGCCAGCCGGTCGACCATCTCCACGGGCAGCTCGTCGTTGATGTACCACGCCAGCAGCGCGGGGTGGCGGCGGTGCAGCGCCACCCGCTCCGTGATCCACCCGACCTCGTCCGCCTCGCTCCGGATCCCCGCCGGCGCCCAGCGCGTGCCGTGGTAGATGTCCTTGATCGAGTAGATCACCTTCAGCCCGCGGGCGTGGCAGGCGTCCATCTGGCCCTTGTCCGGGCCGGCGTAGGGCATCAGGCAGTTGAAGGGCCCCTGCGCATAAACCCCGAGCTCCGGCTCATTGACGCTCCCCCAGTACATGCCCAGCGGGAAGAACGGCCGGCCGTCCACGATCAGGCGCCGGTGGGCGTCGACGTGCACCCGCCGCTCCGGCAGGTCCCCGGCACGCCGGAAGGTGGTGGACGCCTCGCCCCGGGCCGCGCCGCCGCGCGCCGCGACCGCGAACCGCACCCGGCTCTCGCCAGGCGGCAGTTCCGCGACCTCCAGCGTGACCTGCGCGCGCTCGTCGGTCAGCACGTCGGGCTTGCGCTCCAACAGGACGCCGCCAGCCCCGTCCTCGAACGAGAACACCGCCGCGCACTCGTCCGCACGGATGCCGGAGTCCTTGAGGCCCAGCGCCGCCGAAAACGTCACCGGCCCGGATGCGGCAACCCGCCGGTAACAGGAGGCGCTGACGGTGAAGGCCAGCGGCGGATGGTAGCGAACGACCCGCAGGTCGTCGAACCACGCCCGGCCGGTCATGCCGCGCCGCACGTAGGGACACACCACGACGCGCGTGGCATCCGCGGGGATGGCCCGGCTGCGCCCCCTGACCAGCACCCAGCCGTCGCTCGTGCCACGCACCCCGTCCGCATACGCCCCGCCCATCCACTTGCCGTCCGCACCGCTCCACTCGATGCAGATCGTCGCGCCGGTTTCCTCACCGACCAGCCCCTCGGTCCGCACCCAGACCTCGAACTGATAGCACGCGCCCGGCTCGCAATCCAACTGCTGCGCCGGAAACGAGTAGAAATCCGGGTCGCGGTTCTCAAACGCCAGCCCCCGGCCCCCGCCGCGCCCGCAGCCGTCGCACAACCGATACACCGCCCCGCGCCCGTCCCACCCGACCGTGGCGCCCGCCGCGTCGGTCTCCTCAAACCCCGGGTTCCGCACCAGGTTGCCCGCATCCCCACCCACCGCCCCGCCCACCCCCGCCACCCCCGCCGCCCCCGCTGCCGCCACGATCACGCATCTCCATCTCATGTCAGCCTCCTCCCCCATCCAACCCCGCCAACCCCACGATGTCCACGCCGCAAACCGGCCCAACCCCGTCAGCCCGAACGCTTCCTGCTGCCGCCAATTCCCGCCGCCCCGCGCATCTCCCCCAACGCGGCGGCGGCCGGCGGGACCACCCCGCCGGCCGCCTTTGCTCCGGTTCGGTCGCAGCACCCGCCGGTCAGTCGATCCGGATCTGCCGCGGCTTCGCCTCGCCGGCGATCGGCAGCGTCAGCCGCAGCACCCCGTCCTCCATCACCGCGCGGATCTGGTCCTGCGCGACCGGGATGTTGAGCCGCACCCGCAGCCGGTAATCGGCGGTCGACTGCTCGCGGAAGTGCGCCCGCCAGGTCGCCGGGACCGCGTCGCGCCGCCGGCCGACGATCGTCAACTCGTCCTCGACCAGCTCGACCGACGCCCCGTCCTTCGGCACCCCGGGCATGTACACCTCCAGCTCGTGCGCATCCACCCCGGCACAGCTCGCAAACCGCGGCCGCGCATACTCCTGCGGCGCTGCCGGCAGCTCGTCCTTCACCGGTTCACTCTCGACGTATTCCGTGGACATCTCGTGCTCCTTTCGTGGTTGCCGGGGCGCCGGGCCGGCACTCGCCGCCCGGCGCCCCCGCGGTTCGTCAATCGATCTGGATCGCGCGCGGCTTGCTCGCCTCGCACTTCGGCATCGTGACGGTCAGCACGCCGTCCTCCAGCTTCGCACTCAGCTTGTCCGCCGCCACGCCGTCGGGCAGCGAAATCGACCGCGCGCAACGCTCGGCCGACTCGGCCCCCTGCCTGCCCGTGTCCCGCCGCTCGCACGTCACCGTGAGCACGGCGTTCTCCAGCTCCACCCGGACCTCGTCCTTCTTCACCCCGGGCAGTTCGACGCGCAGGTGGAACGCGTCCTCGTCCTCATACAGGTCCGCCGCCAGCCGGCGTCCCCCTTCCCAGCCCTCGAACGGGAAACCCCAGTCAAACAGCGAGGGCCAGCTCCGCATCCCCAAAAACGGATCGCGGAACCATCCCGCCAAGCGGTTCGACGGTGCTCCCAGCTCGGGCCGTTGCGATCGGATCAGTTGCATTGTTGCTCCTTTCTGTTGGTTGCCTGAGCGGATCCGGCTGCCTCTCTCGCGGCCGCCGGTATCTCACACCACCCCTCGTTGCACCCCGCATGCCAACCACACCGCCCCACGCAACACACTCAAAATCAACATCTTCCGGAATGCCCCCACACCACCGCCCCACCCCGCCCGCGACAATCTGTTGCAGCACCGCGTCACCCCGTCGCGCCCGCCCGCTTTTTGTCCTTGCATTCAGCCCCCGGGCACCCACCCTCCCGCGCCCGCTTTCCCTTCCTTTTTCCACCGCGACGGACGATGGCGCCCCGCTGTCCGCCGCATCCATCAGGGGCATCGCCGGAAGGAAAACGAACCACACAACCGAACCCCAACCCCAGGCACCATGACCACCACCACCGCCGCCGCGGAACCCATCAACCAGGAACTCGACGCCCTCATCGACGCCAAGTTCCGCGAAGTCAAGGAAGGCACCATCGTCAAGGGCACGATCCTCGAAATCCGCCCCCAGGTGGTCCTCGTCGACATCGGCTACAAGAGCGAGGGCGCCATCCCAGCCAACGAGTTCGAGGACGACGACATCGAGGTCGGCGACGAGGTCGATGTGCTCCTCGAACGCCTCGAGAACGACGACGGCATGGTCGTCCTCTCCAAGGAAAAGGCCGCCCACAAGCAGAACTGGGACAAGATCGTCCGCGTCTATCAGGAAGGCGGGCTGGTCCGCGGCAAGGTCAAGGCGGTGGTCAAGGGCGGCCTGATGGTCAACGTCGGCGTCGAGGCCTTCCTGCCCGGCTCGCAGGTCGACATCATCCCGCCCAAGGACCTCAACGCCTACGTCGGCAACGTCTACGAGTTCAAGATCGTCAAGGTCAACGACGAGCGCAAGAACATCGTCCTCAGCCGCCGCGAGGTGATCGAGGCCGAGCGCGCCGAGCTGCGCCAGCGCTTCCTCCAGACGGTCAAGATCGGCGACAAGGTCAGCGGCGCGGTCAAGAACCTCACCGACTTCGGCGCGTTCATCGACCTCCAGGGCATGGACGGCCTGCTCCACATCACCGACATGAGCTGGGGCCGCATCAACCACCCCGGCGAGATGCTCCACATCGGCCAGGTCGTCGAGGTGATGATCCTCGACGTCGACCGCGAGAAGGAACGCGTCTCGCTCGGCCTCAAGCAGATGAGCGACAACCCGTGGGAGGACATCGAGGCCAAGTACCCGATCGGCAGCACCGTCAAGGGCCGCATCACCAAGCTGCTGCCCTACGGCGCGTTCGTCGAGATCGAGCGCGGCGTCGAGGGCCTGGTGCACGTCTCCGAGCTGTCGTGGACCAAGCGGATCACCCGCCCGAGCGACGTGCTCGAGCTCGACCAGGTGATCGAGGCCGAGGTCCTCGGCATCAGCACCGCCGAACAGAAGATCTCGCTCGGCGTGCGCCAGCTCGAGCCCAACCCGTGGGACGAGATCGAACACCGCTACCCGATCGGCTCCACGATCAAGGGCCCGGTGCGCAACCTCACCGCCTACGGCGCCTTCGTCGAGCTCGAGGAGGGCATCGACGGCATGATCCACGTCTCCGACATGTCGTGGACGCGCAAGATCAACCACCCCAGCGAGCTGCTCAAGAAGAACGACGAGGTCGAGGCCGTGGTGCTCTCGATCGACAAGGACAGCCAGCGCGTCTCGCTCGGCATCAAGCAGCTCGACAGCGACCCGTGGAGCGACATCGACCAGCGCTTCAAGGTCGGCGACCTGGTCAAGGGCACGGTGGCCAAGATCGCCAGCTTCGGCGCGTTCGTGAACCTCGACGGCGACATCGACGGCCTGATCCACATCTCGCAGCTCAGCGAGGAGCACGTCGACAAGGTCAAGGACGTGCTCAAGGTCGGCGACGAGGTCGAAACCCGCGTGATCAAGGTCGACAAGGTGGAACGCCGCATCGGCCTGTCGATCAAGGCGGTCGACTACAACGAGGAAGACCTGCGCAAGGAAAGCGCCAGCTTCGAGAGCCTGCGCCCGTCGAGCGACCTCGTGGGCCTCGAGCAGGCGTTCAACCTCGCCGCCGCCGCGGTCGAGGAGTGGAGCCCAAGCTCGGAGGGCAAGGACAAGAAGTAGCCCGCCCCACCCGCTGCCCGGCGCGCCGGCGGCCGGCCCCGCCCGCCGGCTCGCCTGCCCCCGCGCGCCGCAGGCTGCACCGCAGGCTTGCCCGGCCGGCCGCCGTCCCCCAGTCTCGGACGTCCCCGGCCCGCCGGGCATGACGCCGGGACGCTGGTGGCGCGCCGCGCCCGGAACGCGCGGCCGCCCTTCCCGTGTCGCCGCGCCCGGGGGGGCCCCAGCCAGCCGCATCCCGGCCCGACCAACCCATGGGCAACCAGCACCACGGCGCCCCCCCGCAGGCCCCGCACGACGGGCCCGCCGCCGGCGACCGCGCCCTGTTCACCCGGATCAGCTGGCGCCTGCTGCCGCTGCTGTTCCTGTGCTACATCGTCGCCTACGTCGACCGCATCAACGTCGGCTTCGCCAAGCTCGAGTTGCGCGAGGCGCTCGGGGTCGAACCCGAGGTCTTCGGCAGGGTCTACGGGCTCGGCGCCGGCCTGTTCTTCATCGGCTACTTCCTGTTCGAGGTCCCCAGCAACCTCGTCCTCCACCGCGTCGGCGCCCGGGTCTGGATCGCCCGCATCATGGTCGTCTGGGGCCTGGTCTCGATGGGCATGGCCCTGATCCAAAGCGCCACCGCGTTCTACTGGATGCGCTTTCTGTTGGGCGCGGCCGAGGCCGGCTTCTTCCCCGGCGTGATCTACTACCTGACCGGCTGGTTCCCGGCCCGCGAGCGCGCGCGCACGGTGGCCCTGTTCGCAACCGGCGGGGTGATCGCAGGGATCATCGGCTCGCCGCTGTCCGGCACGATCCTCGGCATGAACGGGCTGGCCGGCCTCGCCGGGTGGCAGTGGCTGTTCCTCCTCGAGGGCCTGCCGGCGGTGCTGCTCGGGGTGGTGGTCCTGTGCGCGCTGCCCAACGGCCCCGGCGACGCCCGCTGGCTGACCGCCGGGGAACGCGCCCGCCTGGCCGGGCAGCTCGCGCAACCGGAGGCGGCCCAGCCGGGGCGGCCCCATGGCCGCCGCCTGGCCGACGCCTTCACCAGCGGCCGCGTGTGGCTCCTGTGCCTGCTCTACTTCCTGCTCAACGTCGGCGGCTACGGCTACGAGATGTGGCTGCCGTCGATCGTCAAGGAACTCTCGGGCACCGGCAACGCGGTGGTCGGAATGCTCAACGCCATCCCCTACCTCGCCGCCGCCGTCGCCATGCTCGCGGTCGGGCGCTACTCGGACCGCACCGGCCGGCGCAAGTGGCCCGTCGCCCTCGGAGCATCCGCCTCGGCCGTCGGGTTCGCGCTCAGCGCCCGCCTGCATGACCCCTGCCTGGCGATCCTCGCCCTGGTCCTCGCGTTCGTCGGCCTCAAGGCCACCCTCGGCCCGTTCTGGGCCCTCGGCACCGGCTTCCTCAGCGGCACCGCCGCCGCCGGCGGCATCGCCCTCATCAACTCGGTCGGCAACCTCGGCGGCTTCGCCGGCCCCTACCTCGTCGGCGTGATCAAGGACCACACCGGCAGCAACCTCGCCGCACTGCTGACCCTCGGCGGCGCCCTCCTCGCCATGGCCCTCCTCGCCCTCACCCTCCCCGAACCACCCCGCGCCGCCACCCCCCGCCCCGCACGGCCTGAAAACGATGGAGCCCGCGACAGAGCCGGGGGAAACCCATAAAACCCCGACCCCGCCACGGGCATCCAAATCGAGAAGCTGCTGCTGCAGCCTTCACCCGCCTTAACGCCACGGGTTCCCCCCGTTTGTCTGATTTCCTCCCCCACCACCCCCTGCGCGACCTGCGGTCCTGGGCGCGGGGCCGGGGGTCAGCGGGCGTTCCAGGCGTCCACGACCTTGCGGATCGCGGCGATGTGCTCCGGCGTCGAACCGCAGCAGGCGCCCACCAGCCGGGCGCCGGCCTCGAGCACCGCCGGCACCCCGGCGGCCATCTGCCCCGGCGTTTGCTGATAGACGGCGCGGCCCCCGTCCATCACCGGCGCCCCGGCGTTCGGCTGGACCATCGTCAGGGTGGCGCCGGCGTCCCGGAAGGCGGCGACCACCGCGTCCGCCGCCTCCATCGGCAGTCCGACCCCGCAGTTCAGCGCGACCACGTCCGCCCCGAGTTCGAGCATCCGCCGCGCGGCGGCGGCCGGCGCCACGCCCATCATCGTGTGGAAGCGGCTGCCATCGGCCGAGCGCTCGAAGGCGAACGACGCGATGACGCACGGCGCGCCGGCCGCCCGCGCCGCCGCCACCCCGATCGCGGCCTCCTCCACGTCGCTCTGGGTCTCGATGATGATCGCGTCCGCGCCGGCACCCACCAGGGCCTCGATCTGCGGGGTCACCGCGGCCCGCACCTGGTCCTCGGTCAGGTCCCCCCCCCACATCTCCAACACCCCGCCCACCGGCCCCACGTCGCCCAGCACCCAGCCTTCCCGGCCGCACTCCGCCAGCGCCCGCCGCGCGATCGCCACCGCCGACCGGTTGACCTCCGCCAGTTCAACGCCCAGCCCGTGCCGCTCCAGCATCAGCCCGTTGCCCGAAAACGTGTTGGTGATCAGGCAGTCCGACCCCGCCTCGGCATAGCGCCGCTGGATCGCCACCACGCGGTCCGGTTCCGCCAGGTTCCAGCGTTCCCCGGGGGTGCCGGGAGCCAGGCCGGCCTCCATCAACTGGGTTCCCATCGCCCCGTCGCCGACCAGGACGCGCTCAAGCAGGATTTCGCGCAGCGGTTTCATGGATGGCCGAGACTAGGCGCCGCGGCGGCCCGGTGGCGAGCCGCGAATTCCGCGGCCGGCATCTAACCCTGATTTCGGAAATGAGAACCGGGGATTGCGGGGATTACGTTGATTCAGAATGAGTTGGCAAGCGTGATGCCCACACCCGACGGATGATCGGATGCTTGTTCGCAACCCTTTGATAATCCTCGAAATCCTCGTAATCCCCGGTTCCTGTTCCCGTTTCCAGGCTAACCGAGCAGCTCGCGGAAGCGGGCCAGCCCCTCGTCGTAGACCGGCGCGAGCGCCGGGTCGGGGGCCAGCCGGGAGTCGCGGTCGGGCGCGCAGAACGCCGCGTAGAGCGGCTCGAGGCGGTGGCCGCAGCCGTGGGCGGCGCGCAGGGCGGCGCCGAGGGCCGCCGAGTCGGCCACCGCCAGCCGCTCGACCGGGGCCTGGAACACGTCGGCGATCAGCTGGGCGATGCCGTCGTTGCGGGAGGCGCCGCCGGTCAGCAGGATGCGGTCGACGTCGACGCCCATCCACCGGGTGTGCAGGCGCATGTTGAGGCACTGCCCCTCGAGCAGCGCGCGCACCAGGGCGGGCGGGTCTTCGCCCGCCTCGAAGGCGGCGCTGCCGCGCAGCACCGGTTGTTGGAAGTCGCGCCGCGGGGTGATCTCGGGGCCGTAGAACGGCAGCATCAGGTTGCCTTGGTTGCCGGGCCCGGTGAGCGCCAGGCCGGCGCGGTCGAAGGCCTCCCAATCGAGCCCGAGCTGGTCGCGCAGCGCCTCGCGCGCGAGCGACCCGTTGCGGAAGCAGGTCAGGGACATGAAGCCGCCCGCCGGGTTGCCGAACACGTGGCCGAAACCGTTGGGGTCGGTGCGCGGCTCCGGCATCGCGGCGAACAGGGTGTCCGAGGTGCCCAGCGAGATCACCACGTTGCCCGGGGTGGTGGCGCCCATGCCCACCAGCGACGACGGGTTGTCGCCGGTCGACAGCACCACCCGGCAGCCCTTGGCGAACCCGAACTTGCGCACGAAGTAGCGCGCGATCGGCCCGGCCACGGTGTCCGAGGGGTCGAGGTCGGGCAGGCGCTGGCGCAGCCCGGGCGCGGTGGCGTCCAGCAGCCGGCCGTCCCACGCGAGTTCGCCGAGGTTCATCAGGTTCATCCCGGCCCCGTCGCCGGCGTCGATCGCGATCGAGCGGCCGGCCAGCACCGAGCCGATGAACGACGACACCAGGTGGATCACCGCGGTGCGCTGATAGCCGGCCGGGTCGGTCTTGTGGAAGCGCCGGATCTGCGGCCCGGTGAAGCGCTCGATCGGCACCGAGCCCGAGCGCCGGCAGACCTCGGCGGCCCCGCCCGCCGCGGCGGCGATCTCGCGGCACTCCGCCCCCGTCGAGGTGTCCATCCAGATCGGCGCGGTGGCGCGCGCCAACGCCGGCGCGAGCTGCCCGGCCAAGGTCTCCGACGGATCGAGGTCGGCGAGCCGCTCGCCGAGCGAGGCATCGAGGTAGACCGACCCGTGCTGCTGGCCGGAGACCGCCACGCCCTCGACCGCGCCGAGGTCGATGGCCGCCGCGAGCCGTTCCAACAGACGGTCGAGCGCCTCCAGCCACATCCGCGGGTCGGCGTGGACCTCGCCGGCAGCGCCCCCGGGGATGAACCCGTTGGGCGCGCCGTAGTGGGGCAACTCGGCGCCGAAGTTGAGCGCTTCGGTGCGGACGATCCGGCCGGCGCCCGGGTCGAGCACCACCGCCGTCAGTGACTGGGTCGAGGAATCAAGGCCGAGGAACATGGGCCCGATTCTTCAGGTGCCCGCGCCAACATTCAAGCCCGCGGAGCGGGCCGGACGGCGCCGGCCACCGCCACCGGCCCGCCGGGCGGCCGGACGGGTTTCCCGCCCCGAAGCGAAGAATCGCCTTGTTTCCGGCCGGGTTTGCCGTGCCAGATGGCGCCGGCGCAGCCACCCCGGCTGCGCCCCCGGGCGGCCACCGCCCCCACCCAGCCCCGAACTCACACCGACCGATGAACGACCAAGTCAAGTACCTGCTCGACGAACGCGACCTGCCGAAATCGTGGTACAACATCGCCGCCGACCTGCCGGAGCCACTGCCGCCGGTGCTGCACCCGGGCACCAAGCAGCCGATCGGCCCGGCCGACCTGGCGCCGCTGTTCCCGGACGCGGTGATCGAGCAGGAGGTGAGCTGCGAGCGCGAGATCGAAATCCCCGAACCGGTGCGCGACATCTATCGCCTGTGGCGGCCCTCGCCGCTGTTCCGCGCCCGCCGCCTCGAGAAGGCGCTCGGCACCCCGGCCAAGATCTACTTCAAGTACGAGGGCGTCAGCCCGGCCGGCAGCCACAAGCCGAACACCGCGATCGCCCAGGCGTTCTACAACAAGCAGCAGGGGGTGCGGCGGGTCACCACCGAGACCGGCGCCGGCCAGTGGGGCTCGGCGCTCGCCCTCGCCGGCTGCTTCTTCGGCCTCGAGATCGAGGTGTTCATGGTCAAGGTGAGCTTCCAACAGAAGCCCTACCGCAAGGCGTTCATGGAGACCTTCGGCGCCAAGTGCGTCGCCAGCCCGTCGGAAACCACCGAGGCCGGCCGCGCCGTCCTCGCCGAGCACCCGGACAGCACCGGCTCGCTCGGCATCGCAATCAGCGAGGCGGTCGAGGTCGCCGTCGCCAACGACGACACCAAGTATGCCCTCGGCAGCGTGCTCAACCACGTGCTGCTCCACCAGACGGTCACCGGCCTCGAGGCGATCAAGCAGATGGCGATCGCCGGCGACGCGCCCGACGTGGTCATCGGCTGCACCGGCGGCGGCAGCAACTTCGCCGGCCTGGCGTTCCCGTTCCTCGGCCAGCAGCTCCGCGGCGGGCGCGCGGTCGAGCTGGTGGCCGTCGAGCCGACCGCCTGCCCGACGCTGACCCGCGGGCCGCTGGCCTACGACTTCGGCGACACCGCGCACCTGACCCCGCTGCTGAAGATGAACACCCTGGGCTCGACCTTCGTGCCGCCCGGGTTCCACGCCGGCGGGCTGCGCTACCACGGGATGGCCCCGATGATCAGCCACCTCGCCAAGCTCGGGTTCATCAAGCCGCGCTCCTACGAGCAGCTCGAGTGCTTCGCCGCCGGCGTCCAGTTCGCCCGCACCGAGGGGATCGTCCCGGCACCCGAGAGCAACCACGCAATCCGCGCCGCGATCGACGAGGCCATCAAGTGCCGCGAGTCGGGCACCGCCAGGACGATCCTGTTCAACATGAGCGGCCACGGCCACTTCGACATGGGGTCCTACACCTCCTACTTCGCCGGCCAGCTGCGCGACGTCCACTACAACGAGGCCGAGCTGGCGATGGCGCTCGCCGGGCTGCCGTCGGTGTGACCGGCCCGCCGGCGGCGGGGCCCGTCCCCGGACGCCGGCTTTCCCAAAAAGAGACTCGCGGGACGAGACCGGGTCCCGTCCCGCGCCATCTCCCCCGCCTCCAAGGCGGCAGGGGCCATCCATTCTGTTGGGGGGTGGGGGAAATCCTGTGGCGGGGCGCGGCGGCCCGGGACGCCCTGCCCCGTGTGCGATCGTTGCCGGTGCCGCCGCCGGCCTCCGGCCGATCGCCATGCATGCTGGCACCCCGCCCGCTTCGACACCACGCATCCGGTGCGAAATCACTGCGCATTTCGTGCCCGTCCCCCACCCCGCCGGCCCGCGGGATCGGGCCTGCCGGCGGGACCGCAGGGCGGCGCGGAAGGAGCGTCTGGAGGCCCCAAAACAGCCCTCCCACAGCAAAATATGCGGATTTGCCCGCCGGGCCAGATCGTCCCATGCTGGGACAAGATGGAGCCGTCAACCCAACCCGGCCAGCCCCATGACGATCACACAATATGTTTATTGTCAATGCTATACGGAAAAACAAAACATCGGCACGGAACGTGCTGGCCGTGTGAAGGGCCGCCGGACCAGCGAAGCGGCCGACGCCAAGCGATCGGGGATGTCACAACATTGTCACGACTGACGAGCAAAAATTGCGAATAAAACCCCGGGCTCCGGCGTTAAACCAGTGTAACCCCCCACCACCACACCACCATGGCCCTTGAATCCGACAGCAGTCTGAAGCTCTACCTGCGGGAGATTTCCCGCACCGCGCTGCTCACGCCGGAGGAGGAGGTGAAGCTGGCGCGGCGCATCCGGCGCGGCGACAAGGAGGCCCGCGCGCACATGATCCGCGCAAACCTGCGCCTGGTCGTCAAGATCGCCCAGGACTACTCCGGCTACGGGCTCCCGCTGGCCGACCTGATCTCGGAAGGCAACATCGGCCTGATGAAGGCGGTCGAACGCTTCGACCCGAAGAAGGGCGGCAAGCTCTCCACCTACGCCGCGTGGTGGATCAAGCAGTCGATCAAGCGCGCGCTGGCCAACCAGAGCAAGACGATCCGGCTGCCGGTCCACATGGTCGACAAGATCGCCAAGATGCGGCGCATCTCGACCATCCTGACCGAGGCCCTCGGCCGGGAGCCGACCGACGAGGAGCTGGCCGAGGAACTGGGCCTGCCGCGGCGCAAGCTCTCGCTGCTCAAGCAGGCGTCCCAGCGGCCGACCTCGCTGGACGCGCCGATCAACGACGGCGAGGCGACCGAGTACGGCGAGATCATCGGGGACGAGCACGCGGCTTCCCCGCTGCAGACGCTTTCCGACAAGAACCTGCACAGCCACCTCGACGGGCTGCTCTCGGTGCTCGACGCGCGCGAGCGGCGGATCATCGACGAGCGGTTCGGGCTCAACGGGCGCAAGCCGATGACGCTCGAGGACGTCGGGCGCGAGTTCGGCGTGACCCGCGAGCGGATCCGGCAGCTGCAGAACGTGGCGCTCGAGAAGATGCGCCGGGCGCTGCGGCGCAAGGAGAAGCCGCTGCCCAAGCCGCTGCCGATCCTGCCCGCGTGAGCCGGCCCCTCAGTCTAACAGGGCAGGCAGCTCCGCGGGGTGCCCGATCCAGCGGTCCGGGCCGGCGGCGGCCAGTTCGCGGCGGTCGCCGTAGCCCCAGGTGACGGCGGCGACGCCGAACCCCGCGTTGCGCGCGCTGAGGATGTCGGTGACCGAGTCGCCGACGAGCGTGGTCGCCGCCGGCGGGTGACCGAGGGCGGCCACCAACTCGGTGGCGCTCGCGGGGTCGGGCTTGCGCGGCACCCCCTCGCGCTCGCCGATGACCGCGGCGAACGGGATGCCCGGAAACAGGCCGTCGATCATCGCCACCGTGAACCGGTGCGGCTTGTTGGACCACACCGCCAGCGGCGCGCGGCCGGCCAGCGCGGCCAGCGCCGCGTGCATCCCCGGATAGATCCAGCTGCCCTCGGCCCAGCGCGCCCCGTAGTCGGCGCGGAACTCACGCGCCAGCGCCGCGACCCGACCGTCGGGCACCCCTTCCGGCACCGCGCGCCGGATCAGCATCACCACCCCGTTGCCGACGAACCCGCGCACCGCCGCCTCCGGGTGCCCCGGGCAGCCGGCCGCCGCCAGCACCCGGTTGAGCGAGGCCGCGAGCGCGGGCAGCGTGTCGACCAGGGTGCCGTCGAGGTCAAATACCAGCGCGCGGGTCACGGCGGGACAATAGCAGCCGCGCAGCACCCGTCGCCAAGGCCAAACCGCAACCGCGTTCCCACGAACGCGGCCACGCCTCTTCCCGCAGCGGAAGTGGCACTTGTCCGTCGTAGCCCAAAGGGCGAAGACGGAACACTTCCGGCTGGGCGACGCCCCTCCGCGCCCCCGCCGGCCACCCCCGCGCGCTCCCGCTCCTCCCCGCCCGCGTTGTCACCAACGCGGCTACGGGCTCCGCGCTCCCTCCCGCCCCCGCCGGCCACCCCCGCGCTCCAGCCCTTCCCCGCCCGCGTTGTCACCAACGCGGCTACGGGCCCCGCGCAACCCAGCTCCTCCCCGCCCGCGTTGTCACCAACGCGGCTACGGGCTCCGCACTCCCTCCCGCCCCCGCCGGCCACCCCGCGCGGCTCAGCGCGTGAGCACGAAGGTGCCGGCGAGGTCGATCGACAGGCCGGGCTGGCCCAGGTTCTCCTGGGTCTCGGCGATCGACCCCGCCTGGCGGCCGGTCAGGTGGGTGGCCGAAAAACCGTCGATCCCCAGGCGCAGCTTGACGAACGGCAGGCTGATCCCATCCAACAGCATGATCAGGTCGGACCCGTAGGGGTCCGGCTCGTTGATGTAGTCCAGGATCGCGCCGCCCAAAACCGGGGAAACCAGCGACCACATGCCACCCCCGGCCCCGTCGAACACGAACGTGAACACCAGGCCCGCGCCCGGCGCCGTCGAAACCAGCGTCCGCCCGCCCATCGACGCCGGAAACACCGCGTCGGCCGGGTAGCCCACCACGCTCGCCGCGATGAACGCCGCCGGCGCGTCCCCCACGTTTTCTGTTAGATCGAGCGCCGCGGCCGGCGCCGCGGCGGCGTCGAGGAAGCGCTCGACCGGGCCGACCCACGCCTGCATGTCGTCCGAGAGGTGGCAGCTGGCGATGCTCCGGGCCGGCTGGGGGAAGTGCAGCGCGGTGGCGGCCGGGGTGTGGCTGAGGACGACCGCGGGGGCGGTGACGGCGGGCAGCATTGGGGCGTGCTCGTCGAAGGCGAGCGCCGCGGCGCCCTCGCGGCGGATGGCCACCGATTGGATGGTGACCGGGGCGAGCGGCCGGTTGGCGGCGTCGGTGGCGACGCCGTTGATCGCGTCGCACACCGCCTGGCCGGCGACGACGTTGCCGAAGACGGTGTGCTTGCCGTCGAGCCAGCTGGCGGCCCCGGCGGTGATGAAGAACTGGGAGCCGTTGGTGTTGGGGCCGGAATTGGCCATCGACACCACATGGGCGCCGGGGTGGCCGAGGCCGTTGGCCACCTCGTCGGGGAAGCTGTAGCCGGGGCCGTCGGTGCCGTCGCCCTTGGGCGATCCGGTCTGGCTCATGAACCCGGCGATCACGCGGTGGAAGACGATGCCGTCGTAGAACGGGTCGTTGGAGTGGACGCGGCCGGTGCGCGGGTTGACCCACGGTGCGCTGCCCTCGGCGAGGCGGATGAAGTTGGCGACGGTGCGCGGCGACTCGGCGTGGTGGAGCTGGATCGTGAACCCGCCCATGCTGGTCGAGACGTCGGCGAAGATCTGGCCCCGCGCGGCGGGGGCGGCGGCGGCGACCAGCAGGGCGGCGAACGCAGGCTTCACGGCGCCGAATCAAGCATGAACCGCCGGCGTCGGGCAAGCGTGACAGGTGATCCGCTCCCTACAGCCCCAGGTCGAGCTGCGGCGACTCGGCGCCGGGCATGCCGGCCTGGCGGGTGTCCTTGGGCTTCGGCCCGCGCTTCTTCTGCTCGGGGCGGGTCGAGTGCAGCTCGAGATGGGACAGGATTTCCTTGGCGCGCTCGAGCACCGGCATGGGCAAACCGGCGAGCCGCGCGACCTGGATGCCGTATGACTTGTCGGCCCGCCCGGGGACGATCTTGCGCAGGAAGATGATCTCCTCGTTCCACTCGCGCACCGCGACGTTGAAGTTGGCCACCGCCGGGCGGGCATCGGCCAGGTCGGTCAGCTCGTGGTAGTGGGTGGCGAACAGCGTGCGGCAGCCGATCACGTCGTGGAGGTGCTCGGCCACCGCCCATGCGATCGACAGCCCGTCGAAGGTGGCGGTGCCGCGGCCGATCTCGTCGAGGATCACCAGCGAGCGGTCGGTGGCGTTGTTGACGATCAGCGCCGTCTCGGTCATCTCCACCATGAAGGTCGACTGGCCGCGGGAAATGTCGTCCGAGGCGCCGACCCGGCAGAACACCCGGTCGGCCAGCCCGATGACCGCCGCGTCGGCCGGCACGCAGGCGCCGATCTGGGCCAGGATCGTGATCAGCGCCACCTGCCGGATGTAGGTCGACTTGCCGGCCATGTTCGGGCCGGTGACCAGCTGCAGCCGCGCCTCGTCGGGGTCCATCGCGGTGTCGTTGGGGACGAACTTCTCGTCGACGAGCGTCTGTTCGAGCACCGGGTGGCGGCCGTTGACGATCTCCACCCGGCGCGACTCCTCGAGCACCGGCCGGCAGTGGCGATACAGCCGCGCAACCTCGGCGAGGCCCGCCAGCACGTCGACCTCGGCGACCGCCGCCGCCGTCTCCTGCAGCCCGGCGGCGTGGCGCGCGACCTCGTCGCGCAGCCGGGTGAACAGCTCGTATTCCAGCTGCCGCGCGCGCTCCTCGGCGCCGAAGACCTTCTGCTCCATCTCCTTGAGCTCCGGGGTGATGAACCGCTCGCCGTTGGCCGTCGTCTGCTTGCGCTGGTAGTCGCCGGGCACCTTCGCCAGGTTCGCCTTGGTCACCTCGATGTAGTAGCCGAAGACGTTGTTGTGCGCGATCTTCAGCGAGTCGATGCCGGTGCGGGTGCGCTCGGCCGCCGCCATCCGGTTGATCCAGCCCCGGCCGTCCAGCTGCGCCGCCCTCAGCTCGTCGAGCTCCGCCGAGAACCCGTCGCGGATCATCCCCCCCTCGCGCGTGACCGCCGGCGGCTCGGCCACCAGCGCCCGTTCCAACATCCCGGCCAGTTCCGGCAGCTCGTGGATCCGGGCCAGGAGCCCCGGCGGCGCGGCGCCGTCGGCCAGCGGTGCGAGGTCCCTGCGCAGGCCGGGGAGCAGGGCGAGCGAGGTGGCGAGGGCGCGCAGGTCGCGGGCGTTGCCGGCGTTCTGCGCCAGCCGGCCGGTGGTGCGCTCGATGTCGCGGATCCCGGCCAGCTGGCCGCGGATCCCGACGTGCCGGGCCTCGTCGGCGAGCAGCGCGGCGATCATCCGCTGGCGCGCCAGCAGCGGCGGCATCTCGCGCAGCGGGTGGAGCAGCCAGTCGCGCAGCAGGCGCGCGCCCATCGGGGTGCGGGTGCGGTCGATCACCCCTAACAGCGTGTGGTTGCGCCCGGCGCGGCTTTCCACCAGGTCGAGGTTGCGCTGGGAGGCGGCGTCGACCAGGAGGTGGCGGCCGAGGTCGCGCACCCGCAGGGAGCACAGGTGGCCGCAGGGCCGGTGCAGCTGGTGGATCAGGTAGTGGAGGATCGCGCCGGCGGCGCCGACCGCGGCGTGCAGGTCGCCGCAGCCGAAGCCGTCGAGCGACTGGACGCCGAAGTGGTCGCGCAGCAGCGCGGCGGCGTGGTCGGGGAGGAACGCGTAGCCGTCGTAGGCGGTGGCGCCGGGCAGGCGTCCGGCGGGGCCGGCGAGCTGGTCGTCGGCCACCAGCAGCTCGGCCGGGGCGAGGCGGAGCAGTTCGTCGCGGAGCTGCTCGGGGTCGTCGAACTCGGCCACCGTGAACTCGCCGGTCGAGTGGTCGGCGCAGGCCAGCCCGAAGCGGCGGCCATGCTGGCAGGCGGCGGCGAGGTAGTTGTGGCGCTGGCGGTCGAGCAGGTTGAGGTCGCTGACGGTGCCGGCCGAGATGATGCGGGTGATCTCGCGTTCGACCAGCCGGCCGGGCCGCGGTTCGGAGGTCTGGTCGGCGATCGCCACCCGCAGCCCGGCCTCGATCAGCTTCGCAAGGTAGCCCTCGGCCGCGTGGTGGGGCACGCCGCACATCGGGATCGAGTTGCGCTTGGTCAGCGCGACGTTGAGCAGGCCCGCCGCGCGCTTGGCGTCCTCGAAGAACATCTCGTAGAAGTCGCCGAGCCGGAACATCAGCACCACGTCCGCGGGCAGCGAGCGCCGCATCGCGTGATACTGCGCCATCATCGGCGTGAGGTTCTGGCGGGCGGAGGAGGACATCGGCGGGGCGGTCAGCGGTCAGCGGCCTGCCCTTCGTAGCCCGGCTTGCCGGCCATGGCGCGAAGCGCGACGGCCGGAGGGCGAAGAAGGGTCAGCGGGCCGGTCATTGGTCATTGGTCATTGGCATGAGGCGCGCGTAGTATGTTAGAGCACCGGGCGGGCCCGAAGGCATTCACGGCAAACGCTTGAATCATCACTGCGGTGCTGCTCTGGAACTGCTGACTGCTGACCGCCCGGGCCTCACGGCTGCGCGCCGAGCGCGGCGAGCCCGGCGAGCGCGCGGCGGTTGCCGGGCCAGGCGCGCAGCGCCTCGCGGTAGGCCTCGGCGGCGTCGTCCTTGCGCCCGACGCCGCGCAGGTAGTCGCCGACGCGCGCGCGCATCGGCTCGAGCACCACCGGCGGGAGCAGCATCGACGCCGGCTGCTGGCGGTCGCTGGCGGCCAGGAACCAGTTGTAGGCGGAGCCCCGGCCGCCTTGGGGGCCGGCCATGGCGATGTCTCCACGCAGCGCCGAGGCCAGCACCTGCAGCCCGTCGAGCGCCCGCCGCCATTCGGACAGCTCGCCGTTGGCCTCGGCCTTGGCGCGGCGCTCGGCCATCAGGGTGCCGTGGGCGGTGAGCGCGTCGGCGAGCTGGCCGGCGCGGCTGACGCCCCGCTTCTCGAGCGCGGCCAGCGCCTCCAGCACGGTGGCCAGCCCCTGATAGAAGTAGCGCACGTCGGACGCCTCGGCGAACAGCCCGGCACTGCCCGGCTTGGGCAGGGTGGCCAGCCCGGCGGCGGCGTCGCCCGGCTGCCCGCGCGCGAGCAGCAGGCGCGCGCCGAGCGTGCGGGCCTCCCACAGCAGCGCCCGCGAGCCGGCCGCGTGGACCCGCTTGGCCTCGACCGGCACCGCGGCCAGCTGGCGCGCGGCGGCCAGCGCGGCGTCGAAGTCGCCGGCCGACGCCAGCGCCACGCTGCGGTAGGCCTCCGCCGTCACCCAGCCCGGGCAGTCGGCCGGCCCGATCCCCTCGGCCTTCATCCACCCCTCGAAGATCGCGGTGCTGCGGCCGAAGGCGGCGGCGGCCTCGCGGAAGTTGCCGCAGCGCCACTCGTAGTGTCCTAACAGATGTTGGAACGTCGGCATTTCCGGCGCCATGCGGCACAGCGCGCGGGCGCGCTCGAGGTCCGCGGCGGGGGCGCCGGACTCGGCCCGGATCAGCAGCCAGGCGTGCTGGAGCAGCGGGTTGTCGGCGTGGCGTCCGACCCACGGGCGGAGCAGCCGCTCGGCGCGTTCCTGGTCCGGGTTCGGCTGGCCGAAGGGGTCGAAGCCGCCGCGCCCGAGCAGGGCGGCGAAGATCGCCGGCAGCGGGTCGTTGGGGAACTTCGCGGCGAGCTTGCGGAACGACTCGGCGGCGCTGGCCGCGCCGTCGCGGTAGTAGACGAGCAGGCAGAAGGCGTAGCCGCGCTCGAGCTCGCTGCCGATCCTGCGGTGGGCCAGCTCGGCCATCCGCTCGACCGCCGCGGTGCGCTCGGCGGCGGTCGCGGGGTCGGGCTGCACCAGCGCGAGCGCGATCCCCCAGTGCGCGAGCAGGCACTCGGGGTCCTCCGCGAGCGCGACGCAGAAGTGGCGGTAGGCCTCGAAATCCCAGCCGCAGAGGGCCAGCTCGATCCCCTGCAGGACGCGCGACTGGACGTGCTTGCCGGTGCCGGAAACGGCCATCTTCAGGCCGTCGGGCAACCAGCGGAAGTCGGGCGCCGGCAGCGCCTTGACCTGCGGGGAAACCAGCGCCTCGGCAGCGGGGATCTCCACCGCCGGCTCGGCACCCGGTTCCGCACCCGGTTCCGCTGCCGGCTCAGCAGCTGGTTCCGCAGCCGGCTCCGCAGCTGGTTCCACGGCTGGCTTCGCGACTGGTTCCGCGGCGGCCAGTGGCGCCAGCGCCGCCAGCATCGCCAGCATCGTCACGCGTTTCATCGCGCCGAACTTGGGCTGCGGCGGCGGGCCCGTCCACGCCAAATCGAGGCTGGCGGCCGCCCGCCCCCGCCCCTAGACTGCGGGCCATGAAACTGGGAGTCATCGGGTGCGGCAAGATGGGCACTGCACTGGTTGCCGGCGCCGTGCGCGCCAAGGCGATCGAGGCCGCCGACGTCATCGCCCACGACCCGCTGCCCGATGCGCTCGACGCATTCCAGCGCGCCACCGGCACCCGCGCCACCGCGCCGCTCGCCGAACTGGTCGCCGCCAGCGACCGGCTGCTGCTGTGCGTCCGGCCGCAGGACGTCGCCGAGGTGCTGGCGGCGGTCGGGCCCGCCGCCAGCGGCCCGGTCTCGCTGATCTCGGTCGCCGCCGGCATCACCACCGCCGCCCTCGAGCGCGGCCTGCCGCTCGCCTCGCGGGTGATCCGCTGCATGCCGAACACCCCGGCGCTGGTCGACAAGGGCGCCGCCGCGTTCTGCGCCGGCCGCCACGCCGATGACGCCGACCTCGCCTTCGCCAAGCGCCTGCTCGGCTCGGTCGGAATGGCGCTCGAAGTCCCCGAGGAGCTGATGGACACTGTGACCGGCCTCTCGGGCAGCGGCCCGGCGTTCGTGTTCCTGATGATCGAGGCGCTGGCCGACGGCGGGGTCAACTGCGGCCTGACCCGCGCCCAGGCGCTCAAGCTCTCCGCCCAGACGGTGATGGGCGCCGCCGCCATGGTGCTGGAAACCGGCGACCACCCGGCGGTGCTCCGCGACCGCGTGGCCTCCCCCGGCGGCACGACGATCGCCGGCCTCGCCGAACTCGAGCGCCGCGGCCTGCGCGCCGCCCTGATCTACGCCGTGCAGGTCGCCGCCCGCCGCTCCGCCGAGCTCGGCGGCGCCTGACCCTGCAATTTCGCTTTCCGCAACCGCCGCCCCCAGCCACCTTCACCCCATGCACCCCTCCGCCCTCGCCGCCGTGCTGGCCCTGCCGTGGCTCGCCGCCTGCAGCTCGAGCAAGCTGCCCCCGCTGGTCGGCAGCGGCGGCGGCGAAAGCCCGGCCGCCGCCGCCCTGTTCGCAAGCGCCCAGCGCCACGACCAGTCCGGCAACACCCGCAAGGCCGTCAAGGCCTACGCCGAGGTGGCCTCCACCTACCCGGTCTCCCCGCAGGCCCCCGAGGCCCGCTTCCGCCAGGCCCAGCTGCTCGAGCAACAGGGCGAGACGCTCAAGGCGTTCGACGCCTATCAGGAGTTCATCGGCCGCTACCGCGGCAGCAGCCTCTACACCCGGGCGCTCGCCAGCCAGGCCCGGATGGCCAACGCCGCCGCCGACGGCCAGGTCAAGACCTCGTTCCTCGGCCTCAAGTCCCGCCTCTCCACCGACAAGGTGGTCGGGATGCTGGAAAAGGTCCGCGACAACGCCCCGGCCTCCCCCACCGCCGCCGCGGCGCAGTTCAAGATCGGCGCACTCTATCAGAGCCGGGGCGACGCCGCCAAGTCGATCGCCGCGTTCCGCGACCTCGTGTTCAAGTACCCCGACACCGGCGAGGCGGCCGAGGCGCAATACCGGATCGGCGTGATCCTCACCGAGCAGGCCGAGCGCGGCAACCAGGACCAGGCCAACCTCGACCTCGCCCGCGAGGCGTTCCTCGACTACCTGCAGCGCTACCCCGGCCACGCGCGCAGCGACGACGCGCGCCGCCGCCTCGCCACCCTCGGCAGCCGCGACATCCAGCGCTCGTTCGACATCGCCGAGTTCTACCTCAAGAAGGGCGACGTCGAGTCGGCCAAGTTCTACTTCCGCGAGGTCGTCCGGCAGGCGAAGTCCGGCGCCCTCCATGACCGCGCCAAGGCGCGCCTGGCCGCACTCGGAGAATGAACCCGCCGCGCCGCCCCATGCACCCGCTGCCATCCGCCGCCGCCCTGCTCGCCTCCTGCCTGCTCGCGCTCACCTCCTGCGCCGGCTACCACCTCGGCGGCGCCAGGCCCGCACGCCTCGCCGGCGTCCGGTCGATCGCCGTGCCGGTGTTCGCCAACCACACCCTCGAACCCCGCGTCGAGGTGCTCGCCACCAACGCCACCGTCACCGCCCTGTCGGTCGACGGCACCTATCGGATCGCCCCGGTCGGCCACGCCGACGCGCTCCTCGAGGGGTCGGTCGACCGGATCGACTACTCCCAGCTGCGCTCCCGCCGGCTCGACACCCTGCGCCCGTCCGAACTCGGCAACGAGGTGGTCATCGCCTGGGCGCTCAAGGACGCCCACAACCCGACCAAGGTGCTCGCCCGCGGGACCGCCCGCGGCACCAGCCGGTTCTTCCTCGGCGACAACGCCCAGACGGCCCGCACCAACGCCCTGCCCGACGCCGTCCGCAACGCCGCCAACTCGATCGCCTCCCAGCTCGCCGACGGCTTCTAACCGCCCATGAGCGAGCCCGGCCAGGTCCTGCTCGTCGCCACCCCGATCGGCCACCGCGACGACATCACGCTGCGCGCGCTGGCCGCGCTGCGCGCCGCCGACCTGATCGCCTGCGAGGACACGCGCCATTCCCGCCCCTTCCTCGCCCACCACGGGATCGCCACCCCGCTGCTGTCGTTCCACGAGCACAACGAGGAGCGCCGCGCCGCCGAACTGGTCGCACGCGCCCGCCGCGGCGCAACGATCGCCGTGATCACCGACGCCGGCATGCCGGCAGTCTCCGACCCCGGCTACCGCATCGTCCAGGCCTGCCTGGCCGCCGGCGTCCACTGCGCGGTGCTCCCGGGACCGTCCGCCGTCCTGACCGCCCTCGTGGGCTCCGGCCTGCCGGTCCACGCGTTCCACTTCGGCGGCTTCCTGCCAGTCAAGAAGGGCCGCCGCCACGCCGCCCTCGCCGCGGCCCTCGCCCGCGACGGCACCGCCATCTTCTTCGAGTCCCCCCACCGCATCGCCGCCACCCTCGGGATGCTCGCCCTGCTCGCCCCCGCCGCCCCCGCCTGCGTCGCCCGCGAACTGACCAAGAAGTTCGAGTCCTACCACCGCGGCACCGCCGCCGAGCTCCACGCCCACTTCGCCGCCCACCCCGCCAAGGGCGAGATCGTCCTCCTGTTCGCCGCCCCGCAGCCCCCCACCACCGCCGGGCCGCCCCGGAGCTGTTAGCCCGACTTCGTCACTTCCGGGTGCCAATCCGCGCCGGATCAAGGCTACCGGAGCCTTCCGGCGCCCAAGTCGGCCACACATCTTCGGTGGCGAGCTGAGGAAGGTCGTCGGCGCGGCGGCTGGCGGCGGCTGGCGGCGGCTGGCGGCGGCTGGCGGCGGCTGGCGGCGGCTGGCGGCGGCTGCCGCCGGGGCCCGGCCCCACCCCGCACGCTGCAACAGATTCGTATACGTATACGAATCTGTTGCAGCGTGTGGGTTGGGTGGAGACGGGGATGGGCGGCGTTTTCCAGCCAGGCTCTCACGCCGGGGCGGCGGTCTCGGGGTCGAACGTGGTGTCCGGCTCGAACGGGAACAGGGGCCGGCGCCGGCGGGTGTAGGGCAGGCGTTCGATCCGCATGTCGCCGGCGCCCGGGGTCAGCAGCATGATGTGCCGCGGGGCGATGCGGGTGAGCGCGGGATACAGGTATCCCTCCTTGACCACGACCAGCTTGCGGCGCAGGGGATCGATCCCGCACGGCTCGAACTGGCGCGGGTCGGTGAACGCCGTCGGGCCGGCGCCGAGGATCACTTCCACGCCGCCGATGCGGCCGACGACCTGCCGCCGCTCGGCGACGAGGCGCACGACCTCCAGCTCGGCCTCCAGGGGCGGGCCGTGACGGGTCTCGATGGTGGCGCCGACCTGCAGCCGCAGCTTGGCGCCGGTGCCGGCTTCGAAGCACCTGGCGACCGCGGCCGCGTCGTTGATGCCGGCGACGAGCGCGCCGGGAACCTTGCGTTCGACCAAATGCCGCAGCACGACCGGCAGGTCCCCCGGCGCGCTGGCGGTCACGTTGTCCCCGCTGTCGGTCAGGAACACGGTCGGTTCGCTCGCCGCCAGCGCGCGGGTGACGCCCTCGTCGAGTTCGGCCGTCTCGCAGCCGTAGGAGAACTGGCGCCGGGCCTCCCAGACCTTGCGCGCGAGGAACACCGCCGCGGCGCGCGCCGCGGGCCGGGAACCGTCCGCCGTGATCATCACCGCCATCCCGGTGTCCACCGAGTCGGTCCACGCGCAGCCGACGAACAGCGTGGCGGCGAGGATCCTCGCCTCGTGGCCGGGCATCCCCTCGCGCTCGACGCGCCGCGCTTCCTCGACCAGTGAGCCGAACGGCTCGGCCGTGGTCATCGCCTTCTCGCCCTGGACGATGATCGGGATCGGCAGCACGCAGGAAACGGGGCGCGCCTTGCCCGCGAGGGTGTCGAGGAGGATGCGCTCCGCCAGCTCGGCCGTCTGCGGGCCGTCGGTGTGCGGGGCGGTCTTGAGGCCGACCAGGATGTCGCCGGCCTGCGCCAGGCGTGCCGGGATGTTGCCGTGCAGGTCGAAGGTGCAGGCGATCGGCACCTCCGGGCCGACGAGCCCGCGCACCGCCCCAACCAGCTCGCTCTCGGCCGGCCCCACGCCGACGGCGAACATCGCGCCGTGCAGGCGCAGCAACACCGCGTCGACCGGCAGCGCCCCGCGGATCGATGCCAGCACCTTGGCCATCGCCTCGCGGCAGGCCGGCTCGGCAATCGTCCCGCCCCCGGCCGGGCTGGCGTGGACCCCGGGCACCACCACCGTGCCCTCCTCCCCCCAGTCGGCCAGCCGCAGGCCACCGGCCGTCGCATACGCATAACTCCGCGTCGTCACCGGATGGAAGGTGTTCGTCTCGTGGGAAAAACCGGCGACGCAGACGCGCCTCGCGGCCGCGCCCGCGGCCCGGGCACGCCCGAGGCCGGAACCGGTGGCCACAGTCGCCGCGGCCGCCTGGCGCAGGAATTGGCGGCGGATCATCGGGGAACTCACGCGCGCAGCATGCGCCGCACCGGCCCCGCGGACAAGGCGGATGGGGCGGATGCGTCCACCCCCGGCGCCGGCCCACGGCGATCGGCACCGCGGCCCCACGGTTCTTCCCCCACCGTGCGGCGGGTCCACGACCCCCGAAAGAAATCCCGCCCGGCGCCGTTCCCTAAGGCACCATGAAGCCCACGCTGCTCCACGCCGCCCTCGTTGTGGTCGCCTGCGGCCCGCTCGCCGCCGCCGAACCGCAGACCGCCCCGCCCGAACAGCCCGGGATGCGCGCCATCTTCAACGGCAAGGACCTCACCGGCTGGAGCGGCGACCCCCGCCTGTGGTCGGTCAAGGACGGCGCCCTCCGCGGCGAAACCACCAGGGAAAACCCCGCCCGGGGCAACACCTTCCTGATCTGGAAGGACGGCACCACCGGCGACTTCGAGCTGCGCCTGTCGTTCCGCTGCACCGCCGCCAACAACTCCGGCATCCAGTACCGCTCCCGCCACGTCACCGACGGCAAGGTCCCCAACCAGTGGGTCGTCCGCGGCTACCAGCACGAGATCCGCAACGAGTCCAAGTTCCCCAACGTCTCCGGCTTCATCTACGACGAGGGCGGCAAGCGCGGCCGCATGGCCCTCGCCGGCGAACAGGCCGTGTGGGGCGCCGACGGCCGGAAGAACGTCACCGCCGAACTGATCACCGCCGACGAGTTCGCCAAGCTGATGAAGGTCGACGCCTGGAACGACGTGGTCATCATGGCCAAGGGCAACCGCATCCGCCACTACCTCAACGGCCGCCTGATCCTCGACTTCACCGACGCCGACCCCAAGCTCGCCCTGGCCGAGGGCGTCCTCGCCCTGCAGCTCCACGCCGGCAACCCGATGTGGGCCGAGTTCAAGGACATCCGGATCCGCGAACTGCGCTGACACGCCGCGCCCGCGCCGCCGCCCCCGGTCAGCGCCACGCGACCTCGCTGGCGTAGTCCCTGCGCCGGCTGCCGGTGTACACCTGCCGCGGGCGCGCGATCCGGTCCTCCGGGTCCTGGTTCTGCTCCCACCAGTGCGCGATCCAGCCCGGCAGCCGCCCGATCGCGAACATCACCGTGAACATGTTGAGCGGGATCCCGATCGCCCGCATGATGATCCCGCTGTAGAAGTCGACGTTCGGATAGAGGTGGCGCTCGGCGAAGTACGGGTCGCTGAGCGCGATCTCCTCGAGCCGGCGGGCGATGTCCAGCAGCGGGTCGTGCACCCCCAGCTCGGCCAGCAGGTTCCCGGCCACCTGGGCGAGCATCCGGGCGCGCGGGTCGAAGTTCTTGTACACCCGGTGGCCGAACCCCATCAGCCGCACCGGGCTGTCCTTGTCCTTGGCCAGCTTGACGTACTCCTCGACCGACAGCCGGCCGGCGCGGATCGACTCCAGCATCTCGATCACCGCCACGTTCGCCCCGCCGTGGCGCGGGCCCCACAGCGCGCACACGCCCGCGGCGCACGAGGCGAACAGGTTCGCCCGCGCCGAGCCGACCATCCGCACCACCGAGGTCGAGCAGTTCTGCTCGTGGTCGGCGTGCAGGATCAGCACCAGGTTGAGCGCGTGCCGGACCAGCGGCGAGCCCTCGTACTGCTGGTAGGGCATCGAGAACATCATGTGCAGGAAGTTGCCGACGTAGCGCAGCCTCGGGTCCGGATAGATGTGGGGCAGCCCGCGCGACTGGCGGTAGGCGTAGGCGGCGATCGTGCGCACCTTGCTGATCAGCCGCGCCGAGGCCTCCATCAGGTGCGCCTTGTCCTCGAGCTCGAGCATCTCCGGGTGGAAGCACGACAGCGCGTTGATCATCGCCGAGAGGATCGCCATCGGCGGCGCCGAGCGCGGGAACCCCTCGAAGTGGTGCTTGAGCCCCTCATGGAGGTTCGCGGTGGCGGTCAGCAGCTCGGCGAACCGGTCGTACTCCGCCGCGCTCGGCAGCGAGCCGAAGATCAGCAGCCACGCCACCTCGACGAAGTTCGGCTTCTCCGCGAACTGCTCGATCGGGATGCCGCGGTAGCGCAGGATCCCCTTCTCTCCGTCGATGAACGCGATCGCGCTGCGGCAGCTGCCGGTGTTGCCGTAGCCGGGGTCGAGGGTGATGCAGCCGGTCTTGGCGCGCAGCTGCCGGATGTCGATCGCATGCTCGTTCTCGGTGCCGACCACGACCGGCAGTTCGAGCCTGTGTTCACCGAGCTGGAGGATGGCGGGGTCGGGCATGGCAGGGCGGCCTGGATCGGGGCGGCGGCGGCGACTCTAGGGACAAACCCCGGCGCATGGACAGTGAAAGTTGCGCCAATCCGGCGCCCAGCAGATTCAACTGCCGCGGTTCCTGCGCGGTCGGAGCCGGTTCACGAGGCGCACGATCCATGCCGGCACCGGTGGCTTCGCCGCCGTTTCGGCAACCGGTTCACCATCGTTCCGCAACTCCCGCGGATGCCGGTGCCGCCTCACTCCACCGTGAGCGCCACCGAGGCCGGCGGCAGGCCCTCGGCGGCCACCTTGAGCGTGGCGGCGCCGCTCGCTCCCTTGCGGCCGCGGACGATCGCGACGCACTTGCCCGAGAACGCCTCCCGCCGCGGCTCGGAGAAGGTCGTCAGGTCGGTCGCGTCGCCGTTGTCGGCCGCCACGAACTCGCCCGCCCCGGCCACCGCGAATGCCAGCTCGGGCGCCGCCGCCGGCACCACCTCGCCGGCCGCGTCCACCACCTCGACGGTGACGAACGACAGGTCGCGGCCGTCGCCCCGGATCGCCGCGCGGTCGGCCGCCAGCCTGAGCGCCGCCGGCGCGCCCGCCGTCCGCCGCACCGCCTCGGCCCACTGGCGTCCGGCCTTGCAGGCGACCACCCGCAGTTCGCCGGGCTCGTAGGGCACCTCGTCCCAGTGCAGCCGGTACTCGAACTCGCCCTTCCCCTTGCGCCCCAGCGAGCGCCCGTTGAGGAACAACTCGGCCTCGTCCCCGGAGGTGTAGACATGCACCGGCGTCGCCTCCCCGCGCCGCCCCGGCCAGTCCCAGTGCGGCAGGATGTGCGCCATCGGCAGCTCCGGCCGCCACCGCGCCTGATAGAGGAAGAAGCGGTCCTTCGGCAGCCCGGCCAGGTCGATGATCCCGAAGTACGACGAGCGCGACGGGCACTTCACGCGCCCGACCCGCTCCAGCTCGCGGCGCGCCCGCTCGCGCTCCGCCGGGCTGTGGAAGTTCAGGATGTTGGTCGCGTCGCTGTTGAACGGCGTCGGCTCGCCCAGGTAGTCGAAGCCGGTCCACACGTACTCGCCGAACACGAACGGCCGGCCCCGGTCCTGCCCCTCGAACTCGACGTCCGGCCGCGTCGCCCACGGCGGCGCATACAGGTCGTACGAGCTGGCCTGGAAGTCGTAGAACCCCCGGCCCTTGTCCCACTCCACCGGGAAGAAGTAGACGCCCCGCGAGCTCACGCACGAGGCGGTCTCCGACCCGTACACCGGCACCTGCGGCCGCGCCCGGTGGAACTCCGCATACAGGTGCGGCTTGTAGTTGTAGCCCATCAGGTCAATCCCGCGCCACAGGTGGTGGCCGGCCCCCGGCGAGTTGTTGCCCATCGTGACCGGGCGCGAGGGGTCCTCGGAGCGGACGATCGCGCGCAGCCGGTCGGCGGTCTTCCAGCCGTCGGGCGCGTCCTGGTAGCCGCCGGGGATCTCGTTGCCGATCGACCACATCGCGACCGACGGGTGGTTGCGGAAGTTGCGCACCATCAGGCGCAGGTCCTTCTCGTGCCAGTCGTTGAAGAAGCGGGCGTAGTCGTTGGGGCGCTTGGCGTGGTCCCAGCAGTCGAACGCCTCGACCTGGAGCAGGATGCCGCGTTCGTCGCACAGCTCGACCAGTCCCGGGGCGGGCGGGTTGTGGGAGGTGCGGATCGAGTTGCAGCCCATCTGTTGGAGGATCTCGAGCTGGCGCTCGGCGGCGCGGCGGTTCCACGCGCTGCCGAGCGCGCCGAGGTCGTGGTGGTTGCACACGCCCTTGAGGTAGACCGGCCTGCCGTTGAGCAGCGGCCCGCGGTCCGCGGTGAACTCGAGCGTGCGCAGGCCGATCCGGGTTTCGACGCGGTCGACGACCTGCTCGCCGGCGAGCAGCTCGCTGCGCAGGGTGTAGAGGAACGGGGCCTCCGTGGACCACGGCTTGGGCCGCGGCACCTCGAGCTGCAGCTGCCGGTCGCTGGCGTTGATCGCGCCGCGCGCCACGACCTGCGCGCCGTCGCACAGCGCGTGCAGGATGCGGAACGGCCCCGCCGGCGCCGTGCCGGCCGTCTCGGCGGCCACCTCGAGCACCGCCCGCCCGCCGTCGAGCCGCACCGTGCGCGCGGACACGCCGTTGTGGGCGAAGTGGAACGGCCCGGTCTTGACCAGCCGCACGTCCCGATAGATCCCGGCCCCGGGGTACCAGCGCGACGACGCCGGGCGGTTCTCGAGCCGCACCGCCAGCACGTTCGGCTGGCCGGGCCGCGCCGCCCCGGTCAGTTCGAGCCGGAACGACGAGTAGCCGTATGGCCAGCGGCCGACCTCCTGGCCGTTGAGCCACACGCGGGCGTCCATCATCGCGCCGTCGACGTCGAGGAAGATCCGCCGGCCGGCGTCGGCGGCGGGCAGGGGGAACGTCTTGCGGTACCACCCGATCCCGGCCCACGGCAGCTTGCCGGTGGCACCCTCGAGGTCGATCTCGAACGGCCCCTCGATCCCCCAGTCGTGCGGCAGGTCAAGGGCCCGCCAGCCGGCGTCGTCGAACTCCGGGTCGGACGGCGCACGCGTGCCGCCGGCGGGCTCCTGCGGCCGGATCACCTGGCCGTCGGGGCCGAGCACCTCGACCTCGCGCAGGCTCGCCCAGCGCCCCGGGCCGGTCCCGGCCGCCCGTACCCGCACAAAGCGCGCCTCCCCCCGCGCCGCGACCCGTTGCCGCCCGCCGGCATCCGCCGCCTCGTCGGAGGCGGCCAGTTCCCGCCACGCCGCGCCGTCGGCCGAGCCCTCGACCCGCGGCCGGTAGCTTTCCGCCTTCTCCCACAGCAGGTTGACCGCGCCCAGCGCCACCACCCGGCCGAGGTCGACCTGCAGCCACTCCCGGTCCGACTCGCCCGCCGCGCACCAGCGGGTCGCCGGGTCGCCATCCACCGCGTGCGCCGCCACGTTGCCCTTGCCGGCCTCCTCGGACGACGCGCTCGCCGCCGACCATTCGGCCCCCGGTTCCACCGCGCTCGCCCCCCCGGGCAGCCGCCCGAACCGCGCAAACCGCCACCCCCCGTTGAAGTCCTCCTGCGTCCGCGGCTCGCCCGCCACCAAGGTGCCCGCCAACGTCAAACCGATCCACCAGCCTTTCATAACTGCCACCCAGCATCCCCGGCCTCAGCCCCCATGACAAGCCCGCCGGCCAACCGCCCGCCGGCCAACCGCCGCCAGCACCAGGTCCGCGCAAGCCGCGCCGCCGCGGCCGCCGGCCCCCCCCCGCCCGCGCGCCCCGCCCCTCTAACAGACCATGGGCGGGCGGCGGACCCGGGTGGGCGGTGTTCACAGCGCCTGGGCGAGGGCGGCGGCGAGTTCCTCGGGCGAGAGTGCGACCGGGTTCGCCTTGATGCTGCTTGCCCGGGCGGCCTTGGCGGCGACTTCCGGCACGTCGGCGAGGGTCAGGCCGCAGGCGGCCAGGGGTGGAACCTGCAACTCGTCGATCAGTTGCCGCAGCCATGCCACGCCGTCGTCGGCGGTGGCTTGGGGGCGGCCGGTCAGCAGGCGCGCCGCCGCGGCGAAGCGGCCGAGCGCCGGCGCGTGGGGCTGGCGCTCGCGGAGTGCGCGCAGGTTGGCGGCCATTACGTGCGGCAGCAGCGCCGCGCACACCGCGCCGTGCGGGGCGGGGAACATCCCGCCGATCGGCCCGGCCAGCCCGTGCACCGCCCCGAGGCCGGCGTTGGCCAGCGCCAGCCCTCCAAACAACGACGCCAGCGCCATGTCCGCGCGGGCCGCGGCGTCGCGGCCGTCGGCCCACGCGGCCCGCAGCGAGCGCGCCGCGCGGCGCAGCCCCTCGGCGCACAGGGCGTCGGTCAGCGGGCTGGCCCGGGCACAGACGAAGGCCTCGAGCAACTGGGTCAGCGCGTCGAGCCCGGTGCTCGCGGTGAGCGCGGGTGGCAGGTCGTAGGTCAGTTCCGGGTCCACCAGCGCCACCTTCGCCAGCAGGTGCGGGCTGCGCAGGCTCACCTTCACGCGGTGCTGCGGGCAGGCCAACACCGCGTTGCGGGTGACCTCCGCGCCGGTGCCCGCGGTGGTCGGGATCGCCACCAGCGGCACACCCGGCCGCCCCAGCGCCCGCCCGCGCCCGATCACCTCGAGGTAGTCCAACAGCTCACCCGCGTTGGCCAGCAGCGCGGCGATCGCCTTGGCGGCGTCGAGCGCGCTGCCGCCGCCGCAGCCGATCACCAGGTCGCAACGCTCCCGCCGCGCCACCCGGATCCCCTCCTCCACCCCGCCGAGGTCCGGCTCGCCGGGCACCGCAAACGTCACCGCGTCCACCCGCGCCGCGCGCAGCCCGGCGAGCAACCGTTCCGCGCGCCGGCCGTCGCGCCCGGTGACCACCAGCGCCCGCCGCCCCAGCTCGCGGGCCAGCCCGCCCGCATCGCGCAGCGTGCCCGCGCCGAAGACGATCCGTGCGGCAGTGGCGAACTCGAAGCGCATCGCCGCCACCGGGCCGGCAGCGTCTGTTAGCCCTCCGGTGCTCGGCTCACCAGTCGGCGTCATCCGGGAACAGGTTGGTGAACTTCACGCTGCGGCGCGGCTCGGCCATCATCGGGGCCACCGCATCGCGCCACGCCTGATAGTGGGCGGTCGCCTTGTGCGCCGCCGGCGCGTCCGCCGTGCGGTAGGCCTCCACCAGCACGAAGCAGGTCGGGTCGTCCTGCTGCCGGACCACGTCGAAGCCCGCCACGCCGGGCTCGCGGACGCTCGCGCGGGCGTTGGCCAGCGTGGCTTGCGCGAACGCCTCCGCGCATTCCGGCTTCACGCGGACATGGACATGGACGACGAGCATCGCTGGTCTGGGGATCGGCGCCGGCACCCGACCGGCGCCGGCAGCCGGCCCGGTTATCCCACCGTGCGGCGGCCGCGGCAACCACCAACATCCGCCGCCCGGCCGCCTCCCGCCGGGCGCATCCTGGTTGCCATGGCCGGCCCGCTGGGCTACCCAACCCCCATCCATCCCCCATCCCAGCCATGGCCGAGCCTGCCTTTTCCTACCAGGAGCCGTTCCCCTTGGCGGCCGACGACACCACCTACGAACTGCTGACCCGCGAGCACGTCTCCACCGGCGAGTTCGAGGGCCGGCCGGTGCTCAAGGTCGCCCCGGAGGGCCTGGCACTGCTCGCCGCCGAGGGCTTCAAGGCGGTCAACTTCATGCTCCGGCCGGCGCACCTGGCCCAGGTCGCCGCGATCCTCGACGACCCGCTGGCGTCGGACAACGACCGCATGGTCGCGCTGATGCTGCTGCGCAACGCCGAGATCGCGGCCCACGGGATCCTGCCGTTCTGCCAGGACACCGGCACCGCCGCGGTCGTCGCCCACAAGGGCCAGCAGGTGTGGACCGGCGTCGACGACGCCGAGTGGCTGTCGCGCGGGATCCACCGGGCCTACACCGGGGAGAACCTGCGCTACTCGCAGAACGTGCCGCTGACGATGTTCGAGGAGCGCAACACCCGCACCAACCTGCCCGCCCAGATCGACATCGCCGCGGTCGCCGGGGACCGCTACCGCTTCCTGCTGGTGGCCAAGGGCGGCGGCTCCGCCAACAAGACCTTCCTCTATCAGGAAAGCCGGGCCCTGCTCGACCCCGGCCGGCTCAGGGAGTTCTGCGTCGCCAGGATGCGCGCGCTCGGCACCGCCGCCTGCCCGCCCTATCACCTCGTGTTCGTCGTCGGCGGCACCTCCGCGGAGGCGTGCCTGAAGACCGTCAAGCTCGCCTCCACCGGATGGCTCGACACCCTGCCGGCCACCGGCAACGGGCACGGCCGCGCGTTCCGCTGCCGCGAGCTCGAGGCCGACCTGTTGGAGGCCGCCCGCGGGCTCGGCATCGGCGCCCAGTTCGGCGGCCGCCACTTCGCCCTCGACGTGCGCGTCGTCCGCCTGCCCCGCCACGGCGCCTCGTGCCCGGTCGGCCTCGGCGTCTCGTGCTCGGCCGACCGCCAGGCCAAGGCCATGATCACCCGCGACGGGATCTTCCTCGAGGCCCTCGAGCGCAACCCCGGCCGCTTCATCCCCGAACGCCACCGCGACTGGCGCTTCCGCGGAGTGCCGATCGACCTCGACCGCGGCATCGACCACGTCCGCGCCGAGCTGTCAAGGCACCCGGTGACCACCGCCGTCGCGCTGACCGGCACGATCGTGGTCGCGCGCGACATCGCCCACGCCAAGCTCAGGGAACGCCTCGAGCGGACCGGCCAGCTGCCGGCCTACCTCAAGGACCACCCGGTCTACTACGCCGGCCCCGCCAAGACGCCCCACGGCATGCCGACCGGCTCGTTCGGCCCCACCACCGCCAGCCGCATGGACGCCTACATCGAGCCGTTCCAGCGCCACGGCGCCGCGCTGGTCACCCTCGGCAAGGGCAACCGCGCGCCGGCGGTCACCGAAGCGTGCCGGAAACACGGCGGCTTCTACCTCGGCTCGGCCGGCGGCCCCGCCGCCCTGCTCGCCCAGGACCACATCCGCAGCCAGCAGGTCCTCGAGTTCCCCGAGCTCGGCATGGAGGCGGTGTGGAAGATCACCGTCGAGAACTTCCCCGCCTTCATCCTCATCGACGACAAGGGCAACGACTTCTTCTCCCGCACCCACCCCTGCCCGGTCGCCCGCGGAGCCACCCCAACCCTGGATTCGGGGATGAAAACCACGGATTGCGCGGATTGCACGGATGTTGAATGAGTTGCGATGGATGGCGGATTCATCCGGCAGGTGAACAGGCGAGGGGAACCAAGCCGCTCCAAAATCCGCGTAATCCGCGGTCCGGCATGTTCCTTTCCAGGCTAACGGACAAGGGCGCGGCCACCGTGGCGGCCGCGCCCTTATCACATATCCCCCCTTTTGGGAGCACCAGCCGCTTGAACCGCCCCGGCGATCTCCCCCCAGACATCGATCAGGGCCGTGCGGCTTGGCTTCCCAAGCAGGCGTCCGGGCGAACCCGGATCGCTTGCGGCGGATCCTGAACATTCCCGGACCTTTTGCAAGCAAAAAATATCACCTTTTTTCAACCACCTTGGAACGCGCGCTCGGCCTCGCGGTCGATGAAGGTGGAGGGGGTCAGGTCGTAGCAGGCGCGGAACTCGCGGGTGAAGTCCTTCGGGTGGGCGAAGCCCAGCTCGATCGCCACCTGCTTGATCGACGCGCCGTCGCGCAGCAGGAAGCGGGCGGTGACCATCCGCTGGCGCCGCAGCCAGTCCTTGGGCGCCAGGCCGATCGAGTCGGAGAACACCCGGTAGAGGTGGCGGTCGGAGATACCCAGGCGGGCGCACATCTCATCGACGCGGAAGCGGCACTCGGCGGCCAGCTCGGCCAGCGGCAGCACCCTCATCAGGCGGCCGCCACGGAGCACCAACTGCCCCGCCCGGTTCTCGATCCGCAGTGTGCGCGCCGCCATCGGCGCCAAGGGTAAAATATTTTAAAACCGATTGTCAAGGCTGCGAAATGGTCAAAATTTCCGGCCCTCCGTCGCCGAGGGCGCCGCCTCACAGCAGCCCGAGGGCGGTCGAGAGGAGCATTTCGTCGTCGAACAGCCAGCGTGCGGCCTCGTCGCCCGGGGGGTTGGCGCCGGGGGCGTGGCCGGTGCCGGCCAGGAACGAGCGGGGGCCCGCGCCGCGGCGGCGGGTGAGGCGTCCGCCGGCGTGATAGAAGGCCATCATGGCGGCGAGGACCGCGGCGGTGGTGGCGGCATCGGCGCCGTCGTCGCGGCCGAGCAGGGTGCCGAGCAGGCTGGGGAACGGGTTGGCGGCCAGCTCGAGGTGGCCGGTGGCGGGGTCCCAGGCGGGCTGGTGGGGGGCGAGCGCGGCGCGCAGCGGCGCGATGGCGTCGAGGCCCTCGCGGCCGGCGACCTGCCCGAGGGCGGCGGCGAGTTCCCGCTGGAGGGTGCCGGCGAACCCGAGCTGGCGCTCGTGCCGGACCCGCCAGTCGACGGCGAGCGTGGCGCGCGGGTCGGCGGCGGGTTCGCCGGCGGCGCCGAGCCGCACGAAGTCGGCGACCGCCTCGGCGGCGCGGCGGCACTCGAAGCCGGCGGCCACCGGGACCAGCGCGAACGACGCCAGGCGGCTGGCGAACAGCATGTTGCTGAGCGCCGCGACCTTGGCGCGCAGCAGCGCGTCGCGCTCGTGCTTGACGATGAAGAACTCCATCGCGCGCTTGAGGGTCAGCTCGAGTTCCGGGATGTCCCACGGCTTGGTCAGGTAACGGTAGATCCCGCCGCGGTTGACCGAGTCGATCGCGGCCTCGATGTCGGCGTAGGCGGTCGAGAGGATCTTGACCACGTTGCCGGCGTCCTCGCCGAGCCGGGCGAGGAACTCGGAGCCGGTCTCGTTGGGCATCCGCTGGTCGGTCACGATCACCCCGACCTCGCCGGCGTGGCCGCGGAACACCTCGTAGGCCTCGTTGCCGTCGGCGGCCTCGAGGATCCGGAAGGTCTCGCCGAACAGGCGCCGGAAGTACTTCCGGGCCTTCTCCTCGTCGTCGACGAAGAGCACGGCGAAGCGCTTGTAGTCGTAGGGGTCGTTGGCTTCGTTCATGGCGGGCTGAGGTGCAGTTCGGGGATGGCGGCGGGGCGCGCCCCCGCACCCGCGGGGAATGCGTCGCCCGGCTTGGCCGCCGGGCTCGGGAACACCACCCGGAAACGGGCCCATTCCTCCGGGCGGCTGTCGACCTCGACCACCGCGCCGTGGCGCTGCAGGATGTGGTGGCTGATGCTCAGCCCGAGGCCCATCCCCTTGCCGACGTCCTTGGAGGTGAAGAACGGGTCGAAGATCTTGTTGAGGCGGTCGTGGGGGATCCCGATCCCGTTGTCCCACACCGTCAGGTCCCACGCGCCGCGGTCGGACAGCCGGCTGGCCACCTCGATCCGCCCCGCCGGCCCGCCCCCGCCCCCCAACCGCTCGCGGATCCCGTCGATGCTGTTCTGCAGCAGGTTGATCAGCACCTGCACCAGCTGGTTGTGGTTGCCCCGCACCACCGCCTCGGCCGGCACCCGCGCGTCAAGCTGGATCGCGTCGCCCAGCTGGTGGCCTAACAGGCGCGCCGCCTGGTCGACCACCGCGCGCAGTTCGACCTGGTCGTCGTAGTGGCCGGTGTCGCGGGTGAAGCGCCGCAGGTCGGTGACGATCTGGGCGACGCGCTCGATGCCCTCGCGCACGTCGGCCAGCACCTCGCCGTACTCGGCGCGGTCGCCGGCGGGCAGCCCGCGCTGGAACGCCTCGAGCGCGTGCAGCCCGGCGCGCGAGTAGTTGAGCGGGTTGTTGATCTCGTGGATGATGCCGGCGCTCATCTGGCCGAGCGCCGAGAGCTTCTCGTTGCGGATCAGCAGCACCTCGTTCTCCTTGAGCTGGTCGAGCGCGGCCTGCAGCTCGCGGTTGGCCGCCGCCAGCTCGCGCCGCACCCGCGAGAGCATCAGCTGGTTCTCGATCCGCAGCGACAGCTCGGCGCTCGAGAACGGCTTGGTCAGGAAGTCGCTGGCCCCGGCCGCCAGCGCGTCGAGCTTGGTCCGCTCGTCGGCGCGCGCGGTCAGGATGACGATCGGGGTTTCGCGCAGCGCGTGGTGCTCGCGCAGCCGCCGGCACACCTCCACCCCGTCCATCTCCGGCATCATGTGGTCCAACAGCACCAGCGCCGGCTCGTGCTGCTTGGCCAGCTCGAACGCCTGCAGCCCGTCCTCGGCCTCCACCAGGTCCACCTCCGCGAGCGTCAGCGCCAGGAAGCGCCGCATGTCCGGCTCGTCGTCGGCGATCAGCACCCGCGGCCGCGCGCCGCCCGGCGCCACCCCGATGCGCGGGACGACCACCGGCATCGCCGGCGGTGCCTGCGCCCGGCGGGTGTCGAACGCCGCCTTGCGGTGCAGCCGCGCCACCACGTTGTCGGTCTCCTCGCCGGCGGACTGCGCGGCGTCGGCCGCGGCCGCCTCGACCGGCAGCCGGATCGTGAACTTGGTGCCGTGGCCGACCCGGCTGGCGACCCCGATCGTGCCGCCCATCGCCTCGGTCAGGCTGCGCACCAGCGCCAGCCCGAGCCCGGCCCCCTGGAACTTGCGCGTCGCCGAGGTGTCGACCTGCCAGAAGCGGTCGAACACCTGCCCGAGCTTGGCCTCCTCGATGCCCACCCCGGTGTCCTCGACCTCGAGCACCAGCTCGCCGCCGGCCGCGTGCGCGCCGACCTCCACCGTGCCGCCGCTGGGCGTGAACTTGACCGCGTTCATCACCAGGTTGAAGACGATCTTCTCGAGCTTGTCGCGGTCCAGCAGCAGGCGGCCGTCGGGACACTCGATGCTCGAGAGCAGCGCCACCCCGTTCTCGTCGGCCAGGTGGCGCAGCGAGCGCACCAGCCCGCCGATCAGCGGCTCGAGCTCGGTCGGCTCGCGCCGCACCACCGCCGCCCCGCTGTCGAAGCGCACCAGGTCCAACAGGTCGTCGATCAGCTTGAGCAGCCGCAGCCCGTTCTCGTCGAGCACCTCCACCAGCTCGGCCTGCTGCGGGTCGCCGAGCGGGTCGGCCGCCCGGCGCAGCTTCTCGGCCACCCCGAGCATGATCGTCAGCGGCGTGCGCAGCTCGTGGCTGATGTTGGCGAAGAAGCGCGTCTTGGCCTCGTCCAGCTCGCTGAGCTGCTGGTTCTGCCGCTCGAGCCGGGCGCGCGAGTGCTCGACCTCGCGGCGCAGCGCGAACTCGCGCAGCCGCAGCCGCTCGTAGAAGTAGCTGCCGACCACCACGAACACGCTGGTCACGAACAGGAAGTAGCAGTTGTTGAACAGCAGCCGCGGGTTGGCGTCGTGGCCGGCCAGCGCCACGCTCGTGAGGTAGCCGGTGAAGCACGCCAGCGTCATCCCCACCGAGTTCCAGAACGACCAGCGCAGCACCACCAGCAGCCCGACGAGCACCAGGTTGAGCCCGGCGTAGTAGACCGAGTCGCCGCCGCCGGTCACCGCGATCATCCAGCACATCGAGATCATCGGCAGCAGCGCGATCACCTGCACCATCCAGCGCGGGGCCGCCAGCCGGTGCATGTGCCCGAGCCCGAAGAACACCAGGCACAGCAGCAGCGTGCACACCGCGCGCACCAGCAGGATCCGCCAGCCGAGCTGCGGGAACACCACCCAGTCGAGCACCGTGCCGACGAACATGAACAGCGCCGCCAGCACCGCCGCGCGCTTGGCGTTGTCCACCAGCACGCCCTGCTCGTAGTCGCGGAATGCCTGCAGCACCCCGGGCCCGGCGCCGGCGTCGGCGGTTCTGGCGGCGGTCTCACTCATCGGGCAGCTCGAGCTCCAGAAACAGGTTCACGCCGGTCGGGTCGGCGTTCACCGCGGTCCGCGCGAACCGCCGCCCCGCCGGCACCAGCCCCTCCATCTCGCGCCGGCCGCGGTAGATCAGGTTCCACTCGACCACGTACTCCATGAACCGCTTGCGCGGGTTGGCGTCCGACACGTTCGTCACCACCACCAGCCCGCCCGGCCGCGCCATCTCGCAGAACAGCTCGACCAGCCGCGCGCACACCCGCTGCGACAGGTAGTCGAACAGGCCGGCGCAGTAGATGACGTCGTAGCTGCCGAACTCCTCGCGGCCGCCGTCCTGCGCCGCCGCCCGCAGGATCTGGTGCACCGAGCGCTGGTGGTAGCGGATCACCGTCGACCGGCCGGCCCGCTGCCGGATCCCGTCGAGCTCCCGGCGCGTGAACTCCAGGGTGTCGGCGTTGAAGTCCAACAGGTCGAACTCGAGCAGGTCGCAGGCCGCGTGCCCGAGCAGCAGCCGCTGCACCTCGACCGCCGGCCCGCAGCCGAGGTTGAACACCCGCGTCGGCCCGCGCCCGCGGCGCGCCGTCGCCTCCCGCTCGAGCAGCCCCACCAGGTAGTCGATCCGGTTGCGGTGCGCCACCACCGGCTCGGTGCGCATCATCGCGTTGTTGAGCAGCTTGGCGAACGCCGACGCCCCCTCGAACGGGTCGCGCATCATCATGTTGACCATCTCGTAGTCGCCCGCGTAGCCGAGCGGCTTGGTGTAGGTGCGGTAGACGAACGGCGCGCACAGCACCAGCGGGTGCAGCTCCCGCCGCGCGTACGACTTGTGCACCGCCTCCTGCCCCTCCGGCACCTGCTGCGCCGCCCGCTCGAACACCTCCATCGCCGGCAGCACCTCGTCGGTCACCCGCCGCTCGACCTTGGCGAAGATCTCCCGCTCCAGCTCCGCCCGCCGCCGCGTCACCGTGGTCCGGATCCCCACGTCCACCCCCGCCAGCCAGTGCTGCACCCCGGTCAGCATGTTCGCCATGTCCGCCACCACCAGCTTGAACCGGTCCTCCACCCGGTTCGCCCGCTTCCACTCCTGCATGTAGCCGGCAAACTCCCCACCGATGTCCCCGCCGCCCACCCCCGAGAGGAAATCCACCTCCACCCAGCCGTCCTCCAGCGTCGCCTCGCACACCAGCACGATCCCGGTGTTCAGCAGGTTGCTCACCACCGCCTTGCCCTGGTACAACAACCGCTTGCCCGCCAAAATCCGGAACTCCGACAGCACCTCGGACAGCTGCAGGATGCTGTACGGGTTGTAGACCTCGAACACCACCGAGTAGCGCTTCAGGTGCAGCAGGTTCGCTGTCAGCTCCGTGCCCTGACTGTTGCGACACGTGATCACCGTCTGGGCACTCGTGACCAGTTCGTCCATCGGTTGGCTTTGCGTTGGTCGGCTTTCGCCGACAACTAGGGAACCTTAAAAATCACCCCTTGGCAAGGACCACTTGGCACGCACCACTGGGCATCTGCCACCGCGGCTCGCTGCGGCGGCCGCCGGGCGGTCCCCGCGCCGGCGGGCCGGTCAGGCCTCGACCGTGTCGCGCAGCGCGGTGGACACGAGCACGCCGCGGACCGCGCCGGGGGGCAGGCCGAGCGCGCCGGCCACCCCGCGGCGGTAGGCGGCGACCTGCGCGCGGTGGCGCTCGACCAGTTCGCCGGCGCTGGCCACCGCGTCGGTCTTGAAATCGACCACCGTGGCGGCCAGCGGGCGACCGGCGGGGTCGTGCTCGACGAGCAGGCGGTCGATCACCCCGCTGACCCAGGCGCCATCGAGGATCGTTTCGAGCGGCACCTCGCGGTGGACCGCCAGCCCCGCGCGGCGCGCGAACAGCGCGCCGATCGCCGGCACCGCAAGGCAATCCCGCACCAGCGCGGCGGCCGCCCCCTCGCCGAGGCCCCCGGTCCCCTCGTCCAGCCAGCCAACCCGTTCGAAGCACGCGTGCACCTCGCTGCCGAACGCCATGCCCTTGGCCGCCTCGCGCGTGGCGGCCACCGCCGCGCCCGCGGCGGCCTCGGCGCCCGACGGGCTGCCGCGGCGCCGGAGCGGCACCGCCGTGCCGAGCACGGGCGCGGCCGGTGGCGGCGTGGCGGGGCGCTCGGGCATCGCGTCGAGCCATGAGCGGTCGCCCGCCTGGAACACGGTCCCCGGCTTCCCCGTGCCCCCGAGCGCCTGCAGGATCCAGTTGGCCGGCGAGGCGAAGCGGTCGGGGTCCTTGCGGGTGGCCGGTGGCACTGAGAGCAGCACGTAAAGCCCGCGCCTGGCCCGGGTCAGCGCCACGTAGAGCAGGCACAACGCCTCATAGCATTGGTCCCCGCCCCACCGCTCCTCCGCCGCCCGCAGCTCGGGCACCAGCTTGCGCACCCACCCGGCCGGCGGCTGCAACCACCACCCCGGGCCGCGCAACACCCTGAGGCGCACGGCGTTCGGCACCTGCACGTCCTCGACCTCCGGCAGCACCACGACGTCAAACCCCAGCCCCTTCGCCTTGTGGATCGTCATCACCTGCACCGCCGCGCTGCCCGGACCCTGCGCCACCTCCAGCCCGTCGAGCCAGCGCACCGCCGCCCGCGCCGAACCACCACCCGCCGCATCAAACTGCGCCAACGCCCCGATCACGTCCCCCGCCCGCCGCCGCCCGAACTCGGACAACCCCGCCCACAACGGCCCGAGCAACCCCTCGACCAGCGCCGCAAACCCGCCCGCGTGCGCCTCCGCCAGCAGCCCCTCCCACGCCGCCTGCCACGGCCCGCCCCACCGCCCCGCAATCGCCGCCCACAGCGGCGACATCTCTAACACCTCCCGCGCCTGGCGGTCCGCCGGGTTGGCCAGCCAGCGGACCAGCTGGAAGACCGCGACCCCGGCCGGGTTGTCCGCGGCCGGGCGCCGGCTGCCCTCCTCGATCGCGTCGAACCCCTCCGCCCGCAGCCGCTCGGCAATCTCGCGCACCTGGTCGTTGGTCCGCACCAGCACCCCGCAGGTCAGCTGCCGCCGGCGCACGCCGAGTTCCTCCAACAGCCCCACCAGGCGGTCGAGCCGCTCCTCGCGCCCGCCCGCCAGCAGCTCGACCCGCGCCTCGCCATGCAGCCGCTCCACCGCGCAGCTGTGCTCCTCCCACGGCCACCGCGCCGCCACCGCCGCGCCGAACAGCCGCCCGATCACCCCGCCGTCCCCGCACACCGCGTTGACCAGCGCCAGCACCTCGGGGCACGAGCGCCGCGACTGCGGCATCGTCGCCTCCGCCAGCCCGCCGCCCCCGCCGTAGCGCTCGCGCACCTGCTTGAACAACCGCACGTCCCCGCCCCGCCAGCCGTAGATCGCCTGCTTGGCGTCGCCGACGATGAACAGCGTGCCGTCGGCGCGCATCGCCGCCTCGTCCAACAGCGGCACGATCCCCGCCCACTCCGCCGGGCTGGTGTCCTGGAACTCGTCCAGCAGCCAGTGGTCGAAGCGCCCGTCGAGCCGGAAGTCGACCGCCTCGCGCCGCAGCCGCGCCTCCTCGCAGCGCGTCCACTCGCCCATCAGCACCTTGACGTCGTCGAAGCCTAACAACCCGCGCCGGCGCAGCCGCCGGGCGCACTCGCGGTCGAAGCCGGCGACCAGCTCGCCGACCGCGGCGGTGCGCCCGACCGCCGCCGCCAGCTCGCAGCCGGCGAGCAGCCGGAGCGCCTCGGCGAGCGCCGCGGCCGCCGGCGCGGCGGGCGCGAACCCCTTGTAGTGGCGCAGCTCGAGCGGCCCGCCGCCGGCCGCCAGCCAGTCGACCAGCTGCCCGAACAGCGAGGGTGCGCCGGCGAGCGAGCCGCTGGCCACGGTGTGCGCGGCGAGCACGTCGACCAGCTTGTCGAGCGCCGCCGGCTGGCGCTTGTCGGTCCACGCGGTGCCCGCCAGCCCGTTCCTGATGCGCGCCGCCAGATCCCCCTTGCGCGCCTCCCACTCGGCCACCGCGGGCAGCTCGCCGAACACCCCGCCGGCATCCAGCGCGCGCGCGTCGCCGGCCGCCTTCCACACCCCGTGCCATTCGGCGATGAACTGCTGCAGCGACTCCGCCACCCGCTGCTCCTCGCGCCCCGCCGTCGCCCGCTTGAACGCGTGCAGGAACCCGGCCCCCGCGGCGCCGTCCAGCCGGTCGCCTAACAGGTCCGCCCGGATGTCCGCCAGCGCCGCCTCCAGCCGCGGCCCCTCGATCAACTCGAACCGGCCGCCGCTCAGCCCGAGCTCGTGCTGGAACGCCCGCACCACTCGCGCGAAGAACCCGTCCAGGGTCCCCAGCCGCAACCGCGGCAGCGCCCGCACCACCCGCGCCAGCGTCTCCCCGGCCGCCACCGCGCCGCCCAGCTCCCCGCCCAGCCGCTCCTCCTCGCCCCGGTCCCGCGCCGCCTTCGCCAGCTTCGTCAGCACCGCATCCGCAAACTCCCCCGCCGCCTTGCGCGTGAACGTCAGCGCCACGATCCGCTCCGGGTCCACCCCGCGCACCCCCACCAGCCCCACCACCCGGCTGCCTAACTGATAGGTCTTGCCCGACCCGGCCGAGGCGCGGATCAGGAGGTTCTTGGCGAGGATGTCGATCCGCCCGTTCATGGCGCCGGCCTCCCCGGTTCGGCGACCTCGGCCAGCGGGCGGCCCATTGCCAGCACCGCGGCGTCGTCGTGTTTCACGTTGCCTGCCGGCGGCCAGAAGGCGCCCGCGGCGATCCGGGCGGCGACCCACGCGGCGCAGGCGAGCGCCGACGCGGCGTCGGCGGGGGCGAAGCCGTCCCACAGCTCGATCCCCACCTCGGCCTGGCTGGCGCCGAGGATGAAGTAGCCGAGTTCGTCGATCGCGCCGAGCCCCGCCGAGTAGAGCGGCACCTGCAGGTTGGTCCAGCGCTTGGACTTGCCGTTCGCGGCGGGGCAGAGCACCGCCGCGGCACCCGCGAGGTGCTGCGGCAGCACGGTGGCCGGCGTGACCGCCACCCGGTGGTCGCCCTCGACCGGCCTGCGCTTGGCGTAGGTCTTGTAGTCGAGCACCCGCCGCCGGCCGTCGCGGTGGCGGTCGATCCGGTCCGCCTTGCCGACCACCGTCAGCCCGCCGAGGGCGAACTCGAACTTGTGCTCGACGGCCTCGACCCGCCAGCCGGCGGCCGCCTCGCACGCCTGCACCCGCGCAAACCACGCCAGCCGCCGGCGCAGCGCGTCGGCCTGGATCCGCACCGCCAGCGGCACCCGCGCGCCGAAGCGCCCGGCCACCACCCGCTCGAGCGCCGCGTCCAGCCACGCCTCGAGCGCCTCCACCTTGCTGAACTCGCGCGCCTCCTCGTCGCGGCCCCACGCCTCGAGCACCGCGTGCGCGATGGTGCCGAAGTCGCGCGCGTTCCACCCGACCCGCTCCGGCTCCGCTGCCACCATCCCGAGCACGTGCTTGAGGTGGAACCGGAACGGGCACGCCAGGTAGTCGCGGAACGCCGTGACGCTCAGCCGCCCGCCGAACGCCGCCGCACGCGGCCACCAGCGCCAGTCGCATTGCCACGCCAGCCCCGCCTCCGGCGGCGCCACCGCCGCAAACAGGAGCTCGACCCGCCGCGCCAGCTCGGCGCCGCCGGCCGCCAGCAGCAGCCGCGACGGCAGCAGCGCGTCGCCCCCGGCCCCCGCCTTGCCTAACAGGATGTCGACCCGCCCGCCGGCGCGCCGCGCCTCGACCATGGCGCGCAGCAGGAACGCGTCGCGCGCCGCCCGTCCGGCGTCGGTGGCCAGCCCGAGCAGCCGCCGCGCGGCGTCGGGCAGCCACGTCTCGCCCGCCGCCGGGGCCGGCACCTTGCCCTCGTTCATCCCGCACACGACCAGGTGGCGCCCCGGCTCGTGGAGCAGCTCGAGCCACCCCTGCACGTCGATCACCCGACCGTCGGGCGGCGGCGGCCCGTCGCGGTCCAGCGCGTCGGCCAGCAGCTCGAGCCACACCCCGGCCGGCCGCTTGGCCGCGGCCACCACCCGGTCCATCGCCGCCAGCCACTCGCGCGCGCCGGCGAACCCGCCGCCCGGGTCGACCTGGTCCAACAGGCGCGCGGCGGCGGCCGCGAAGCCGTCCCTGAGGAACCCGGCGCGGCGCCGCTCCAGCAGCTCGAGGGTTTCCCGCGCCAGCGCCAGCTGTTCGGGGTCGCGCGGCCCGAGTTCCGCGGCGCGGGCCAGGTCGGCGTGGTCGCGCGCCAGCCACGCGTCGCGCGCCGCCGCCAGCGCGCGCACCCGCTGCGCCCGCAGCCCGCCGACCAGCACCCCCGCGCCCGGCAGTCCTAACAGGTCGATCGCGGCCGCGGCGTCGGGGCGCTCGACGAACGCGCGCCATGCGGCGAGCCATGTGGCGGCAGGCGCGGGCGGACGGGCGCCCGGGTGGTGGGCGATCCAGCCGGCGCGGGTGAACGCGCGCGCCAGTTCGCCGGCGGTTTCCTCGTCGGCGCTGCCGAGCGCGAGATCATCGGAGGGCGTGCCGGCCGCGGCGACGAGTGCGACGGCCTTGTCCGCCTGCTGCCGGGGGTCGGCGCACAGGATGACCTCGCCGCACGCCGGCCACTCCATGTCCCGCTCCGCCCACGCCTCGACCCGCGGCCGGCCCCACTCGTCGAACGCGTCGGCCTCGGCGTCCGGCGCGGCGATCAGGCAGGTTGCGTTGCGGTCGCGCAGCGCCCGGGCGAGCACCGGAGGCAGGTCGCTGATGCCGGCGAGCACCACCGGCGCGGTGCCGGCCAGGCCGTCGCGGGCGAGCTGCTCGAACCGCCGGCTGCGGCTTTCCACCCCCCAACGGCCGAGGGTTTCCTCGACCGCGGCCTCGAGTCCGGCGAGCGCGCGCCAGCGCTCGCCCTCGACGGTGGGCGCCAGCACCCGCGCGGCGCCGCCGATCGTCAGCCCGTTGTCGGACAGCGCCCGGCGCAGCCCGGCCAGGGACTTCGCCAGTGCCAGCGCCCACCCGGCCGGCTCACCGCGCCCCGGCGCAACCGGGAACGCCGCTGCCAGCCGGTCCCACTCGTCCACGCCCTCCAACACCTCCATCCATGCCGCCACCTCGGCCGCATCCGGCGCCGCCACCGCCGCCGCCAACAGCCGCCCGGGCGTCGTCACCCGCGGCCCGAGGCAGCCGCCGCGCTCGGCCAAGGCCTGGCGCAGGCGCCGCCCGGCCTGGGCCGTGGGAACCACCACCAGGGTGGCCGGCAGGTCGTGCCGGCGCGCCCACAGCCAGTCGACCGCCCGCCCGAGGAACGGGGCGTCCCAGCCCAGGAACTCGCGCTGCACCGCCACCGCCGGCCAGTCTATCCGGCCCGGCGCGGGCATGCCAAGGCCCAAGCACCGCCGCCCGCGATCTTCATCTTCAGTTGCCGGCCGCCGCCCGCCGCCGGATACTCGGCCGGCCGCCCGCGCAACCCGCCCACCGCCCGCCGTGCCCGACCTGCCCGCCATCTCGTTCAACTTCGCGCTCAGCGCCGACGGCAAGATCGCCGCCGCCGCCGGACCCGCGGGACGCTGGACGTCGCCCGCCGACCTCGACCGCCTGCACGCGCTCCGCCTCGCGGCCGACGCCCTGCTCGTCGGCCGCGGCACCCTCGAGGCCGACCGCATGACGCTCACCGTGCCGGCCGCCCTCAACCCGCCGCACCAGCCGCTGCGCTGCATCGTCTCGCGCCGCGGCGGCATCGACCCGCACCACCGGATCTTCTCCACCCCCGGCGGCCCGATCCACATCCTGATCACCGGCGACCCGGCGCCCAACCACCCGCCGGCCACGCTCGCCACCATCCACCACGCGTCGCTCACCGGCTTCCTCGCCACCCTCCACCGCGACCACGCCGTCCGCCGCGTCCACTGCGAGGGCGGCGGCCAGCTCGCCCGCGCGCTGCTGGAAGCCGACCTCGTCGACACGATCCACCTGACCTGGGCCGGCCACACCCTGTTCGGCGGCCACGACGCACCCACCCTAACCGGCCTGCCCGGCCCCTTCCTGCCCGCCTCGCGCCAGTTCCAACTCGCCGCCTTCGAGCCGCGCCCACACCACGCCGAGTGCTTCCTGACCTACCGCCGCACCCGCTGACCCCCGCCCCGCCAACCGCCACGCCTCCACCTCATCCGTGCCGCAAATTCGTATACGTATACGAATCTGTTGCAGCGCGCGGGGTGGAAGCGGGGAAAACGCTTACCGGCCGCGCCGGTCGAAGCGTTGGGGTTGCTGCAGGCGGTCCGGGGCCTGGCGGCGCTGAAGATCGTCGGCCTGTTGGCGACGCTGGTCATCCAACTGCCTGCGCTGCTCCTCGTCGGCTTGGCGGCGTTGGGATTCCGCGGCCTGCTGGCGGCGCTGGTCTTCGAACTGGCGGCGTTGCTCCTCGGCGGCTTGGCGGCGTTGGGATTCCGCGGCCTGTTGGCGGCGCTGGTCTTCGAACTGGCGGCGTTGCTCCTCGGCGGCCTGGCGGCGTTGGGATTCCTCGGCCTGCTGGCGGCGCTGGTCGTCCAACAGCCGGCGCTGGTCCTCGGCGGCCTGGCGGCGTTGGGATTCCGCGGCCTGCTGGCGGCGCTGGTCGTCCAACAGCCGGCGTTGCTCTTCGGCGGCCTCGCGGCCGGTGGTTTCCCCGGTTTCCGCGGTTTCCGCGGTCGGCGGAGTGGCGGCGTTGCGGCCGGCTGCGGTCGGAGGCTCCGGGTCGCTCGCCTGCTCGCGCCGGCTGGTCCGCTGCCCCCACGGGCGGCCAGGCTGTCCGGTTGCGGCCCGGTCTGCGTCGGCCACCGGGTTGGAGGGCAGGTCCGGCGTGCGCACGGCCACCGGCCCGGCCCCCGCGGAATCCCGCCCGGCCCGGTCCGGCCCCGGTGCGGGTCCGGCGGCATCCGGTGTCGGGGGGCCTGCATCCGACCGGGCGGGCGGCGCCGCGGCCGTGGTGGCGGCGGTGGCCCGGGCCCGTTCGCCGGCGCGCTCCCGGTTGTCGCGCAGTTGCTCGGCGCGCAGCCGCGTGAGGTCCCCCGGCTGGTCGAGGCGGGCCAATTGCCGCTCGGCGGCCCGCCGTTCCCCTTCCCGGCGCGTCTGCAGCAACTCGGTCCACCGCCCCGCCGCACCGTCCCGCGCGGCCTCGCCCACGGCCCGGCCGAGTTGCCCGCTGACATGGCGTGGCCGCAGCAGGGGGTTCCACGCCGCGGCGACCGTCGGCGCGTAGATCCGCAGGTGTCCATCGCGGATCGCGGGGCGGCGCAGCGACTCTTCCAACAGGTCGGGCGCGAGCGTGTAGGCCGGCAGCCGGCGGCCGAGCCGGCGGCCGAGGTCAGCGTGGTCCGGGCCCCCGACCCACACCCGGTGCGGCCCGCGGCGGATCAGGGTGATGTTGGTGGTCGAATCCAACAGCGCGCGGTTGCCGCCAACCGGCAGGCGGTGGGGGCCCAACGGGCCGCCGAAATGCCGCAGCCGCACGAAGCAGAACCAGTCCGCCCCGATCCCGAACTCGCGCTCGACCCCGGCCCCCCACAGCGGCCGCCGGTCGCCGCGGCACTCCGGCGGCAGCGGCGCCCAGCCGATGTGGTCTCCGCCCTGCCGCCAGCACACCCAGGCCGGAGCCCACGCCGTGCCCGGCACCCACACCCAGCCGTGGCCGGCTAACAGCGCCCAGTGGCCGTAGTGGCAGGTCGCCCACCCGAACGGCTCGTCGGACAGCCAGGTCCAGCCGCAGTCGGTCCACGCCCAGCGGCCGTGGCGGTAGGGGTGCCAGCCGGCCGACTGGACGACGACCAGCGGCCGCCAGACGTAGCCGTAGTCGGCGGAGTCGAACCACTCGCCGTAGGGTTCGAGGTCGTCGTAGAAGGTGCCGAAGTCGGCCACCGGCTCGGGCTCCGGCAGGGGCTCGGCGTCCGCCCAGTCCAGCCCGGCGTCCGGCAGCGGCCCGGCGGCGGCCGGCCACTCCGGCGCGGGTGGCGGCGGGGCCTCCGGGGCGGCGGCGGCGTCCTCCTCCCGGGCGGCCAGCTCCTGTTCGCGGCGGGCGAGGTCGAGCCGCAGCTCGTCGAGCTCGGCGGCGGCCTGCGCCTGCGCCTGCGCCCGCACCGCGGCGTCGGCCGCGAGCTGGCGCTCGAGCTCGCTGCGTTCCCACTCGAGGGCCTCGCGCTCGCGCGCCAGCTGCCAGCGCGCCAGTTCGTCCGCGGCGGCGGGCGGCGGCGGGCGTGCCGCCCCGGCATCGGCCGGCGCCGGTTCCCCGCGCCGGCAGGCCCCCGCGGCCAGCACCAGCATGCACACGACACTCCCCAGCGCGGCGGTCCTCATCGCGATCGGTTGATCCGATGCTTGGACGGCGGGCGGCGGCGGCGCATTCACGCCGGCTGCGCCCGCCGGGGCGGGCCGCCGCGGGCTAGTTGGCGGCGTAGAACTCGCGCCGCCGCTCCTGGATCACCACCAGCCAGTTCATCATGTTGACCGGCGGCAGCGCGGCCGGGTGCTGGATCGGCCGCAGGTTGGCCACCACCCGGTCGTGCGACGCATCCTGCTCGCTCGCCAGCTTGAGGTCCAGCAGCCGCGTCGGCGAGCCGTCGGCCTCGTCGCCGGCCATGCTGCCGAGCTGGCCGTCGAGCACCACCCGCCACGGGTCGACCTCGGTGCCGTAGCGCCGCTCCGGCGCGAACAGCGAGGCGGGCGGATAGAACGGCGCGGCCAGCCCGCTGCCGGCCGGCGGCGTGGTCTCGACCACGTTGAAGTTGTCGCCGATGTAGAGCCGCATGTTGGTCACCGCCGAGAACCCCTTGGTGAACGCCGTCAGGTCGGCGCACTCCTTGAGGATCACCCCGATGTCGCCGTCGAGCGCCGGGAACGAAGGCTGCCGGATGTCGGTGTTGGAAAGGTAGTCCGCGTTGACCACGATCGAGTGGTTGACCTCCGGGCCGCTGGCGCTGATCGAGCGCAGAAACAGCGGGAAGCGCTGCGGATAGACCACGATGCACGGCTTGACCTCGTGCAGGGTCACGACCTCGAACGGGTAGCTCGGGCGGAAGTAGCCCGCCTTGAAGGTGCCGACGAGCGGGTCTCCGAAGCGCTCGTTCTCGAACGTCACCGAGCCGCTCACGCCGTACTGGAACGCGAAGCACCCGTTGGCCCCGTAGGCGACGTCCACCGGCTCGGGGAAGGTGACCGTCTCGTGCTCGTCGCAGCATTTCACGTAGCCGGCGGGCAGGCCCGCCTGGGGGACGACCAGCGGGATGTCCATGCTCTGGCGCAGCCCGCCGGCCAGGTAGCTGAAGCGCAGCATCGTCGGGAGCTGGTTGGCCGCCGAGTCGACGTCGATCACGTCCAGCCGCATTGCGCACTGGAGGGCGCCGACCGTGTACTGGTTCCAGGTCGTGAGCGACACCGTGTTGCTCTCGGTGGTGTGGCGGAAGCGGTCGAAGAAGTCGGCGCCGCGGTTGATCGGGATGAACGCCGAGCGCCCGGCCTCCGACGACAGGTAGACCGGCAGGAAGCGGTTGTTCGCCAGCTCGAACGACTCGCGCACGCCGGGCTGGAACGGGTTGCCGGCGAACGAGTCGCCGCCGATCAGCGCCTCGCTGCCGACGGCCACGCCGCGCCGCCCGGCCAGGCGGTCGAACGCGACGCCGCCCTGCACCTCGACCCGGCTGGAGAACACGCCGCCGGCGATGCTGGCGTTCTGCCACGGGGTGCCGTCGGAGTGCATGCCGACGTTGGCGAAGGCCGCGGCGGAGATCGCGAGCTGGGAGGGGATCTCGTAGATCGAGAGGATGAAGTCGCGCTCGAACTTGGGCAGGCCGGTGAGCGGGTCGTCGTGGTCGGCCAGGCTGAGGCTGAACGCCCACCAGTTGCGCTTGGCCACGAACGGCTGGCCCGGCACCCCGTAGCCGAAGCGGATCTCCGGATAGGGGATCAGGTTGAACTGCGGATAGTCGGTGACCGGCAGCCCGACCAGGCCGGATGCCAGCGACCCGTAGTACTTCTGGCTGCCGATGATCGGATAGGTGCGGTCGCGGCTCGCGGTGGTCGAGTCGGCGGTGTTGAGCGGCGGCGGGAAGCCGGCGCCGAGGCTGCGGTCGATCCCCGGCGCGACGTAGCCGGTCTCGGGCTCGATCGCGTCGATCGCCAGGTTGGAGGAGGCGAACGCGGAGTCGCCCGGGTTGGCGGACACCGCGCCGGACAGGCCGAGCGCTGCGAGCAGGGTGGTGTTGGCGGCGGTGCGCGCGTTGGCCTGGCCGAGCGCGTCCTCGAAGATGTTCTGCCAGCGCAACGGGTTGCGGGTGGTGGTGGTGGCGTTGGAGCCGCCCTGCATCGCCCGCATCGCGCGGTTGGGCGCGATGTTGATGACCGCCCGCAGGATCGCGCTCTCGCGGTCGCCGTAATCCGCCTTGAGCTGGGTGATCGACCCGGTCTTCTGGCTGGCGAGCGCCGAGCGGTAGGCGGCCAGCATCAGCAGCGTGAGGGTGATCGCCAGCGACACGACCAGCACGTAGGAGACGTAGCCGGCGGCGCGGCGCGGGCGGGTGCGGGTGTTCACAGCTGCTGGGCCCCCGAGTAAGTGATTTGTTCCCCGTGCGGTCCCGCGAGCCGCACCCGCAGGATCCCCTCCTCGATCGAGAACACCGCGTCGGCCACCCGCTTGGTCACCGGCCACTGCGGCGCCCCCACGGTGCCGTTTGCGGCCACCAGGTGGTAGTAGATGCCGGCGCCGGTGCCGGGGTTGTGGAACGCCAGGATCGACTCGCGCACCGTGCCGTCGGGCTGCTTGAAGCGCAGCACCATCGCGCGCGCGTCGGCCAGCACCGGGCTGGTGCGGGCGACGGCGTCGCCGAGGCTGGCGTGGAGGCGGAAGCCGTCGGCGTTGGAGATCACGCGGGCGAGGTAGTCGTTGACCAGCGGCGCCTCGGTGGTCAGGAAGTCCTGGGCGTGGAAGATCCGCAGGAAGGCGGTCTGTTGGTTGAGCAGGGCGAGCGACATCGCCGCCACCATCAGGCCGACGCACATCCCGATGCTGAGTTCCAGCAGGGTGAAGCCGCGGCGGCGGCGGGACGCGGCTGGAGGGCGTGTTCTCATCGGGCGCGGACGATGGTGCGGGACTTCACGTAAGTGCGGCCGCCGATCCGGTAGCTGACCAGGCTCTGGAGGCGCCACGTTTCCATTCCCGCGGGGTTGGTGGCCACGGTGCCGGTGCCGCCCTGCGCCGGCAGGTTGTTGGCGTCCGGCTGGCGGGTGCGCCGCAGGGTGGCGAGCAGCGGCCGGCCGCCCGGCAGGCGCCCCAGTTCGACCTGTTGGCTGCTGCTGGCCGGGTAGAGCGGCCACGGCGAGTCGTTCGCCGTCAGGCGGTCGAACTCGACCCGCTCGGCGAACGCCTTCTCGAAGGTCAGGTAGGCGTCGGTCACGCTCTGCTGCAGCGTCCACTGGCGCGGCGCGACGATGCCGAGCGCCAGCTTGAGCATCATCAGCGAAACGGCGGTGAGCACCATCAGCGCCATCGTCGCCTCGACCAGCACCATGCCCGCGGGGCGCGCTCGCCGCTTGCCTCGGGGCGCCAGGCGGCGGATGCTCGGGGCGTGCCGTGGTTCCGCCTGCTGGTTGTGCTCGTGCTGGCCGCCCTGTGGCCGGTGCGGCTGGGCGCGCAGGCGGTGCTCGAGCCGCCGCTCGGCCTGCACTGGGGCGACTCGCCCGAGAAGCTCGTCGCCTGGGCGTCGCGGCACGCGCTGGACGTCGTCGTCTCGCTGCCCGGCGACCAGCCGGCGCTGCGCGTGCTGCGGGTGTCCGCCCGCCAGGGTTTCCTGCCCGGGATGCAGGCCGGCACGGTCGAGGCGCGGTTCCTCGGCGGCCGGCTGTTCGAGGTGGCGCTCGACTACGCCGACCCGTCGGCGCCCGCGCAGGTGATCGAGACCCGGTTTGAGAAGCTCAAGCGGCAGCTGACCGCCGAGTATGGCGCGCTGACCCCGAACCGCGGCGACACCACGGTCGACGACGGGTTCGCCACCCGCCGCATCTCGCTCCACCGCGAGCCGGTGCGCGGGTTGTTCCTGCTGCTCGCCTTCACCGAGGTGGAGGACACCCTGCGCAAGTCGCGCGAGGCGCGCTTCTCGCTGCTCTACCGCAACGACAACCTGCGCCGCCAGGTCGAGGCCGACCTCGCCCGCGAGGCGGTCCCGGACAAGGCGCCGCCGGGAGCCCCGCAGGTGGGCGGCTGAACGGGGATGGAATGGCTGGTTCACTCGATCGTGGTGACGCTGCCGTTGACCTTGAGCGTGCGGTTGAGGTCGAACGAGAGGTAGGTCAGCCGCTCGAGGCCGAACGGCGTCTTGGTCAGCACCTCGATCGTCCAGCGGCCGTCCTCGCCCAGCGCGCTGCCCCAGTCATTGACCCGCAGCACCCGGCTCTGCGGCACCGAGTCGGCCACCACCAGCCCCGAGCCGGGCACCACCGTGCCGGTCTCGCCGAGCCGCGGGTCGCCCTGATAGACCTGGGCCCACGTCTCGGAGGCGGGGTAGAGGTCGTTGAGCACGATCTCGATCGGCGGCGGGGTGAAGCGGACGTAGGCCCCGTTGGCCAGCCCGGTGATCGCGGCGTCGGCGACCGGCCAGATCTGGATGAACTGCGAGGCCAGCTGCGAGGCCGGCGCCTGGTAGTCCTCCAGCGACATCACGGTGAACCGCTCCTCGCCGCGCACCTTCAGCCGGTTGTCCCCCGGGATCCGGGTCTGGTTGAACCGGAACGGATAGGCCTGGTTGCTCACCAGCAGCGTCTCGGCATGCAGCGTCGCCTGGTCGCGGTCGATCCCCACCCCGGTGCCGTCCTCGCCATACGACTGCACGAAGCGCCGGGCGGTGACCGCCTTGGCGGCGGCCGGGGCGTCGGGGTCCTCCGGCAGCAGCCCGGAAACCGTGATCTCGACCACGAACGGCCGGTCCGCCCGCGTCCGCGGGATCACCGCGTACGGGTCCTCGCTGACGATCCTGACCGACGCCTGCGGGATGTAGGTGCCGACGTACTTGTGGTCTAACAGATACGATGCGAGCGGGCTGCTGCGCACCGTCCACAGTTCGAAGCGTGCGCCGCCGGGGTCGACCGACAGCGGCGAGAGCTGCTGGCCGACCTGGGAGACCGGGACGTCCCACTCGATGCTGGAGACGGTCTGGATCTGGCGGATGAAGTTGGTGTAGCCGGTCTGCGCCGGCGCGCCGGCGCTGCCGCCGAGGGCGGCCGCGAGGGCGAGGGCAAGGATGCGCGGGTTCATGGCGTGGGGTGGGTCAGGGGGTTCGGTTTGGCGGCGCCGGCGGGCGCGGCGGCGGCAGCGTCGGCCGGCGGTGCGGTGGCGTCGGCGGGCGCGGCGGCGGCGGCGGGCGCTGTGGTGGTGGCGGGCGGTTTGCGCAGCACGGTGATGGGGCCGCCGGAGAGGGTGGCGACGACCACGCGTGGATTTTGGGCGATGGCCTCGAGGGTTTCCGGGGACAGCGGTTCATCGGCCTCGGCCTGCTTGCGCGAGACCTCATGGGTGGTGATCCAGCCGCGGTTGGCGCGGAAGAACTCGGCCCACGGGACGATGCGGTTGCCGTCGGCGATCTGCATCCGTGCCTTGTAGCCGGCGGGGACGTTGAGCACGCTGCCTTTCGGCACCAGGGTGCCCACCCCGTTGCAGCTGAGGAACTCGGAGCGCTGCAGCAGGTCCACCGGCTTCCACTCCTCGCGGGTGGCGGTGGCGGCCGGCGGCGCGGCCGGCGGCGCGGGCCTGGCCGCCCGCTCGCGGTCCTCGCGGGCGATGCGCGCGGCCAGTTCGTCGTGGGTCACCACGTCGCGCATGCCGGCGTTGGACGCCGCCGGCTGGACGAAGGGGGCGGCCGCCGCCGGCAGCGCCGCCGCCAGCAGGATCAGGATCGGTCGGTGGGTGTTCATGGCGGTGGGAGGGCGGGCGGGCTGCCGGCCCGGCGCGGGGTTCACTCGCCCAGGCTCGGGCCGTCGGTCGGATAGACGAATCCGTCGATCGTCGGGGTGGTGGCCCCGACGGTGCCGGCGTAGTTCGTCTGGGTGCTGTTGGAGGTGGTCCTGAAGGTGACCAGCACCACCAGGTCCTGCATGTCGAAATACGGCGACGAGGTGTTGCTGGTGTAGAGCTCAAACAGGTAGATCACGTCCTTGGGCCCGATGCTGATCCGGCCGCTGGCGTCGAGGTACGGCTGCAGGAAGCTCTTGACGCTGCCCTGGCTGTAGGCGGGGGCGTAGGCCGGCGGGTAATCACCGTGCACCAGCGCGATGACGTTCCTGGTGGTGGTGCCGGTCGCGTAGTAGCTGTAGGTGGTGCCGTTGTAGCTGACGCGGCCGCGGATGTCGACCGGGTAGCCCTTGCGGACCGCCTTGGTGCAGACCACCTGGGTCGGGTTGACGTTGGGGTGGGTGTTGTAGAAGACCCGCGTCCAGGAGGTGGCGCCGTCGGCCTTGACCTGCGCGTCCACGGTGCCCCACAGCGGGCGGCCGTAGCGGTCGGTGCCGAACTGGACCGCGGCGCCAATGATCCGGACGTCCATCACGACGTCCTCCTTGACGACGACGGTGTTGTCGTCCTCGATCGTCACGATGTCGGTGGCGACCTGCGGGTAATCGATTCCCCAAGTGAGCACCGGGTGGGTGCCGGCCTGGACGATCGTGGGGTAGGCGCTCAGCGCCCCGACCGGGATCGAGGGGTCGGTGGACTGGGCGGCGAGGCGGGGGCCGGTGGCAAAGCACACGGCGAGGATGGCTGCGGCAAGGGCAGCCGGGTGGCTGGTGTTCATGGCTGGTTGTGAATGCGGGTGAACGGGTGGCCCGAGCGTGGGGCCCTGCGGGCCGGGACGCGCCGCAGGGCGGTGGTGGGACCCGGGACGGGCCCGGGCACGGGACCCGGTGGGTGTCCGGGGACCGTGCCCGTTCGGGACAGGCGCCCGCTCCGGGCCGCCGGGGCGCGCGTGGGACGGCGCGCCTCCGGCCGGGGTGCAGATCAAGGCAGGGGTGGCTTCAGTAGCTGGGAATCAGGGGTTAGGGTTGAACAGCAGGTCAGTTTCGGGTGCGAGGGCCGCCGGGTGATGCGGCCGGGTGTCAGGTCAGAATCGTCAGTAGCTCGGCAGCGGCGGCTCAATGCCCTCCTGGGTGGCGGGTTCCGGTGCGTCCGGCGGCGCCTGGTTGCCATCCCGCCACGCGTGCCACGGTCCGGGCGGCACCTGGCGGGCGTCGATGAAGCGCCACTGGACGCGCTCGCCGCTGCGCAGGCCGAGGAAATCGCGCACCGCCGGGCTGAGGTCGATGCCGGCGTCGTGGTTGCGGTTCGGCCGCGGCGCCTCGTCGCCGAACACGTATTGCCAGTGGTCGGTGGCGAACGGCCCGACGTCCTCCCACTGGGCGTAGCAGACCTGGCCGCGGCAGTGGACGGCGATCCAGCGCCCCTTGCAGACCGAGATCCCCTCGCCGCGGTAGTCGCGCCAGAACCACGGGATGACCTCGGCGGCTTCCGGGCGGTGCCCGCCGCCGCGGGCCAGGTCGTTGTAGGGGAGCGCCACGTAGAACGGGTTCAGCCCCGGCACGAACCCGCGCGGCAGCCAGCCGTCGCGCTCGGTCGGGTGATCGCAGCCGCCGAAGTTCTCCTGCCAGTTCACGTCCCACGCGCTGGCGGTGTTGGCCACCGGGTTGTGCTCGCTCGGTTGCTCGCCCACCCAGAACACCGTGGCCACCACGTCGCGCTTCCAGTCGTTCCCCCCCCGGAACCCATCCTGCGGGTCCTCCAGCACCACCCGCGCCGGCTCCGGCACCCCGAACGGGTCGCTCAGCCCCGGCAACGCCACCCGCCGCTCCTCCAGCAATTCCCAATGCGCCGCCGCCACCCGGTCGCTGAGGCGCGCCGCCCCCGCCGGCAATGCCAGCAGGCAAACCATCACGCTGGACTTTCCCCAGGCCATGTTCCGCAAGGACGCCGAGGACCGTGGCATCGGCCCTCAGCCGCGGAGTTTATAAGGTCCGACAGTCGGGACAAGGAAAATTTGAAAAATATTTGAACAATCAGCGACCTTGATTGTCTGGCAGCGACCACCGGCCGGAGGGCGCCAGCGGCGCTGGCGCCTGCGTTTCGCGCCCTTGGCGCCGGCCGGCAGCCCGCGGAGGGGGCGGGATCCAAGGGAGTCGAAGCCGGGATCATTTTGGAATCCCCGCGCGCTGCGGGCACGCGGGAGGCACTGATGGAGAGCACTGATGGAGTGTCCGTTTATTCAAGAATGCGGGCAAGGATGCCCGCGCTCCTTGAGGCGGCAGGCCGCTTGGCCGCTGACCGTTAGCACTGATGGAGTGTCCGTTTATTCACGCTAAAGGAGTGTCCTTTGGCACTAAAGGAGTGTCCTTTTGTTTGAGAATGCGGGCAAGGATGCCCGCGCTCCTTGAGGCGGCAGGCCGCTTGGCCGCTGACCGTTCGTCCGCTGCCCGTCTGGCGCGCTCAGACCTGGAAGCGGCGTTCGAGTTCGGCGATGCTGAACTCGAGCAGGGTGGGGCGGCCGTCGGCGGCGCAGTAGGGCAGGTCGCAGGCGAACAACTGGTCGAGCAGGCGGGCGGCGTCGGTGGCGCGGGCGGGTTCGGCGGCGCCGGCCTGGCGGGCGAGGGCCTGTGCGAGCTGGTCTCCGGCGACGTGGCGGAGCGAGCCGCCGGCGCCGTGGATGAGGCGTTCGATCAGCTCGTGGAGGAAGCGCTGGGGGTCGCCGGCGGAGAGGAAGGTGGGCACCGCGGAGAGCTGATAGGTGCGGCCGCCGAAGGGGGAGATCTCGAGGCCGGCCTCGGCGAGGTGCTCGAGGTTGCGCTCGACGACGTCGGCCTCGCGGGGGTCGAGCTCGACGAGCACCGGCATCAGCAGGCGCTGGGACTCGACCCGCTGGTTGCGGCGGAGCTGCTCATAGACGATCCGTTCGCGGGCCGCCCGGGGGTCCAGCAGCACCAGCCCGTCGGCGGAGGCGAGCACCACGAAGCGGCCGGCGAGGTCGCCGAGGATGCGGAACGTGGGGGGCGCGGGCGCCGCCGGGGCCGGCACGGAGGAAGGAGGCCCGGGGGAGCCGGGGGGGCCGGCGGGCAGGGCCGGCTGGATGCTGGCGTGGCCGAAACCGGGGGGCGGCGCCGGATGATGTCCGGAGGCGGCGGGAGGGCTGGGCGGGCCGGGGGGTTTCGGCGGCCGCAAGGCGCCGGCCACCGCCTCGGCGATGGCGCTGGCGAGCACGTCGGGGCGGCGGAAGCGCACCTCGCGCTTGGCCGGGTGGACGTTCACATCGACCCACGCCGGGTCCATCTCGAGCCACAGCCACGCCGCCGGGTTGAGCCCGCCGGCGAGGCCGCCGCCGAAGCCGTCGCGCAGCCCGCCGGCCACCGTGGCATCGTCGATCGGCCGGCCGTTCAGGAACACGAACTGGTGGCGCCGCCCGCGGCGTGCGCTGCCGGCCGGCAGCAGGTAGCCGGAGAACGAGAACGTCCGCCCGTCGCCGCCGGCGAACGCGAGCAGCCCGGCGCTCGCGGCGGTGCCGTGGAGGCCGCCGATCCTCACCCGGCGGTCGTCGACCGGCGGCAAGTCGAACACCAGGCGGCCGTTTTCCCGGTAGCGGAAGCGCACGTGACTGGCCGCCAGCGCGTGCAGCCGCACCTGGTGCTCGACGTGCGCCGCCTCGGTCGCCTCGGTGCGCAGGAACTTCCGGCGTGCCGGCACGTTCTGGAACAGCTGCCGCACCTCCACCCGGGTGCCCGGCGCGCAGCCGCTGTCGCGGACGCGCCGCACCGCGCCCCATGCCACGGCCACCTCGGTGCCGGCCACCGCGCCGTGCTCGCGGGTCGCCAGCTCGAGCGACGCCACGCTCGCGATGCTCGGCAGCGCCTCGCCCCGGAACCCGAGCGTGCGCACCGCCGCCAGCTCGTCGGCACTGTGCAGCTTGCTGGTCGCGTGCCGCTCGAACGCCAGCAGCGCATCGTCGCGGTCCATCCCGCAGCCGTCGTCCGCCACCCGCACCAGCGCCACCCCGCCGCGGTCGATCTCCACCTCGATCGTGGTCGCCCCGGCGTCGAGCGCGTTCTCGACCAGCTCCTTGACCACGCTTGCCGGGCGTTCGACCACCTCGCCGGCCGCCACCTGGCTGGCCAGCGTGTCCGGCATCACCCGCACCCGCGCCATGCCCCAGCTATGCCCTGCCCGCGCCGCCGGCGAAATGCAAATCTCCGCGGCCGGCCGCGGCGGCGCGCATTTGCGCTCGCCACCGGCACCCGCCCGCGTGTCTGCTTGGCGCCGATGACGGCCGCCGCCGGCCGCGGCGCCGCGCGCGGCACCCCATGACCCCGATCGCCATCGCCCGCCGTCCGCACCGCGACGAGCCGCCGCCGCGCCCGCGCCGGCCGGCGTGGTTCTGGTGGACGCTGGCCAACCTCACCGCGCTGTGCTTCGCGGTGCTCGCGTGGGTCGGCTGCCTGTTCTTGTTCAGCCACCCGGAGGTGCCGCGCAACTACCGCGTGCTCGAGCGCCTCGGCCGCCCGCCCCGGCTGCGTCCGTTCACCGCGCTCGACGCCCCCGCCGGCACCCCTGCCGACCCGCGTTCGCTGTACCGCAAGTTCCTGCCGCTCGAGCCCCGCCAGTTGGAGCTGCTCAACCCGCGCCTGCTCCGCAACTACCTGACCAACTTCGAGCAGCCGCTGCTCAACACCTACGTCGAGGGCGAGTTCCGCGTCCAACAGGTGCGCCCGCTCGCCGCCGGCGACCTGTTCCACCCGGGCTTCGCCGTCCGCGCCCACGCCGAGGTCCGCTCCCGCCAGGGCCAGCGGCCGGTCCCCTATCCGGTGTGGATCGACTACCTGTTCCCCACCGCCGACCTCGCCGCCGCCGCCTGGTTCGCCCCGGGCGACCTGGTGGTCGTCGAAAAGGTCCCCAACTGCGCCGTCGTGCTGCGCGCCGACCGCGACACCGGCGGCGAGGACCCGCGGCTGGTCGTCACCGTGGCGCCCGTCGCCTACGGCAGCTACGCGGTCGGCAACCGCACCTTCTCGATCGCGCCGCCCGCCCGCCTCAACCCCGGCGCCAAGCTGCCCGTGTTCCCCATGCCGACGGCCGCCGAACACCAGCCGTAGCCCGCCGCGATCCGGCCCCGTCCAAGCGCCGCTGACGCGGCGCATCCTGGTGGCCGGACGCCCCCTCCGTGGGCTGAAGCCCACGGCCATCTAACATCATCCGGCCCTGCGGGCCGGCGCCCCTGCGCCCCCCGCCACTCGCCCCTTCTTCGCCCTGCGGGCTTCGAAGGGCAGGCACTCGCCACTCGCCACTCGTCACTCCTCCTCCCGCCGGTTGACCAGCAGCACGATGTCGGCGGACTCCTCGCCGAGGATCTGCTGGGAGCGCTTGAGCGCGTTGCGGGTGGAGAGGTTGGGGTTCTGCGGCGTGGAGCGGAAGAAGTTGCCCGCCCCGAGGACGCGCAGCAGGCCGGAGTCGCGGAACGTCTGATAGACCGCCTCGCTGGCGCCCGAGACGATCAGGTCGCGGCCGTCGGCGCGCAGGAACCGGATGAACTCCCCGATCGCCAGCGCGCAGGTGGCGTCCAACAGGCGCGCGTTCTTCAGCCGCAGAATGAAGATCCGGATCGCCGGGTCCGCCGCGGCCCGCCGCATCTGGTCCATGAAGATCTCCGAGGCCCCGAAGAACAGGTCGCCCTCGACGTGGAGGATCGCGATGTGCGGCCGCGGCCGCTGCTCGGCGCGGGTGATCTCGGCCAGTTCCCCCTGCTCGGTGAAGTTGTACTCCTGCAGCTGCGGGATCGCCGCCTTGCCCAGAAACAACGCGATCGAAACCGCGGTCCCCAGGTAGATCGCGGTGTCCAGCGGCAGCAGCAGCCCGGCGATCAGGGTCGTCAGGAACACTGCGGCGTCGCTGTTGGTCGAGCCGAGCACGAAGCGGATGCCGCGGGGCTGGACCAGCGAGACCCCGACGGCGATCACGAGCGCCGCCAGTGCCGGCACCGGGATGCGCCCGATCAGCCCGCCGAGCGTGAGCACGCCGAGCGCCAGCAGCGCGGCGCTGACGAGGCTCGAGACCGGCGTGCGCGCGCCGCTGGAGAAGTTGAGCACCGAGCGGGTGAGCGAGCCGGAGATCGGCATCCCGGAGCCGAACGCGCACCCGATGTTGGCCACCCCCATGCTCAGCAGCTGCTGGTCGAGCCCCACCCGGTCGCCGGCCTGCGCCGCCAGGGTGGTGCTGATCGACGAGCTCTCCAGCACCGAGAGGAACGCGATCGCCAGCGCCACCGGCAGCAACTGCCGGACCAGCCCCGCATCGGCCGGCGGCACGCTCAGCGGCCAGTGGCCGGTCGGGATCGCCTGCAGCGTGGACACCTCCCACCACCCGAGCGCACCGGCGAGCAGCGCGTTGGCCACCGCCGCGGCCGCCAGCGTGACCGCCACCGCCGGCAGCCACGGCAGCCAGCGCCTGACCATCAGGTAGGCGGCGAGCGCCCCGGCCGCCAGTCCGAGCGCCGGCCAGCTCGCCTGCCCGAGCACCGCGAGCGTCTCCCGCACCACCCCGAAGAACGTCGCCGCCGGGGCGATCGTCACCCCGAGGACGTGGCGCAGCTGGTTGCCGAGGATCAGCAGCGCGGCGGCGGTGATGTAGCCGGTCACCACGCTGCGGGACACGTAGCGGATCACCGCCGCCGCCCGCAGCAGCGCGCCGGCGACCAGCAGCACCCCGACCATCAGCAGCAGCAGCGGCATCGCCCGCAGCACCTCGCCGGGGCCGAACCCGAGCCCCATGAACGCCGACAGGCACAGCACCGCGATCGCGTTCGTCGGCCCGAGCATCAGGAACCGCGAACTGGCGAACAGCGGCCCGAGCGCCGCCGCGATCGCCGAGGCGTAGATCCCGTGCTGGAACGGCAGGTTGGCGATCAGGGCGTAGGCCATCCCCTGCGGGAAGTCCAGCAGCGCCACGTTCACCCCGGCCCGCGCATCGGCGCGCAGGTCCCCCAGCGTGTAGCCGCGCAGCCGCGCCACCAGCGGCAGCCACTCCAGCCGGCCCCGCGCCGGCAGCGCCGCCGCCAGCGCGCGCAGCCGCTCGGCCGCCCATGGCGGGCGCGGCCGGTCGTCGAGCGACGGCCCGGAAGGCTCGGACATGCTGTTAGAACGCGCAGTTCCCCGGGGTGCGCGCGAAGGCGGTGACGTCGCGGATGTTGGGCATGCCGGTGACGAACATCAGCAGCCGCTCGAAGCCGGCGCCGAAGCCGGCGTGGGGCACGCCGCCGTAGCGGCGCAGGTCGAGGTACCAGTGGTAGTCGGCGGCGTCCATCTGGTGGCGCCGGAGGTTGTCCTCGAGCACCTCGAGGCGCTCCTCGCGCTGGCTGCCGCCGACGATCTCGCCGATCCCCGGCACCAGCAGGTCCATCGCGGTCACGGTGGCGTCGTCGTCGTTGAGGCGCATGTAGAACGGCTTGATCTGCTTCGGGTAGTTGTAGACGGTGACCGGTTTCCTGAAGCACTCCTCGGTGAGGAAGCGCTCGTGCTCGCTCTGGAGGTTGAGGCCGTAGCCGACCGGGTGCTCGAACTGGCGGCCGCTGGCCTCCAGCAGGCGGACGGCGTCGGCGTAGGGGATCCGCTCGAACGGCTGGCCGGCGACCGACTCGAGGCGTGCGCGCAGCCCCTTGTCGACGAACCGCTCGAACACCTCCAGGTCGCCCTCCTGGCCCTCGAGCGCCTCGCGCACCAGCTCGCGCACGAACTGCTCGGCGAGCTCCATGTCCCCGGCGAGGTCGCAGAACGCCATTTCCGGCTCGATCATCCAGAACTCGGCGGCGTGGCGGGAGGTGTTGGAGTTCTCGGCGCGGAACGTGGGGCCGAAGGTGTAGACGTTGGACAGCGCGCAGGCGAACGCCTCGGCCTCCAGCTGGCCGCTCACGGTCAGGAAGGCGGCCCTGCCGAAGAAGTCGTCGGCGAACGACTGCGCCGCGGGGGCGGCGGGGTCGAGGGTGGTGACGCGGAACATCTCGCCGGCGCCCTCGCAGTCGCTGGAGGTGATGATCGGGGTGTGGACCAGCACGAAGTCGCGCTCGCGGAAGAACCGGTGCACCGCGAACGCCATCCGGCTGCGGATCCGGAACATCGCCCCGTAGAGGTTGGTGCGCGGCCGCAGGTGGCCGATCGAGCGCAGGAACTCCGCACTGTGGCCCTTCTTCTGCAGCGGATAGTCGTCCGGCGCCGGGCCGACCAGCGCCACGCGGGCGGCGCGCAGCTCCCACTGCTGGCCCTGCCCCGGCGAGGCCACCAGCTCGCCGGCCGCCTCGACCGCCGCCCCGGTGCCCATGCGCGCCAGGTCGCCGGCGCCCGGCACCGCGTGGTCGACGACCACCTGCAGCCCCGCGAGGCACGAGCCGTCGTTGAGCTCCAGGAACGAGAACCCCTTGGCGTCCCGGCGGGTTCGCACCCACCCCTTGACCACCAGCTCGTCCCCGGCCCGCCCGCCGGCCAACGCGTGCTTCACAAGCGTCCGCATGGCCGGATGGTCTACCGGGCCCGGCCGCGCCCCGCAAGCCCCGCGAACGGCCCCGCGCACGGGCACCCGCCCGCCGGGCCGCTGCGTGGTGCCGTGGGGGGTGGTCTGCCGGGGATTCGTTTGGGCGCATTCTTTTCCCGCATTCTTTTCCCTTGCCAAGGCCCCCCCGGGGGCTAGCCTGCCCGCCCCATGCCAGGACCTGCCGGACGAGCAAAGACCTGCAAGGCCGTCGCCAAGCGCTTCAAGGTGACCGGTTCAGGGAAGGTTCTGCGCCGGAAACAGGGCAAGCGGCACATTCTGCAGAAGAAGAGCCGCAAGCGGAAGCGCCAACTCGGGCGCCCCGCGACTGTTTCGAGCGCGGACATCAAGCAAGTCAAACAGAACCTGCCCTTCGGCTGAAGCACGCGCGCCGACGGCGCCCCGCGCCCGCACCACGGGCGCCCTCCACACCGCCTGCCCCGCGAGGGGACGCACCGGACAGGTGAGACGGTGGGAGCAACGAACAACCAACGGCCTGTCCGACCCGCAACCACCCCATGCCCCGTGCCACTAACAGCCCGGCCAGCCGTGCCCGCCGCAAGCGCGTCCTGCAACGCGCCAAGGGCTTCCGCGGTTTCCGGTCGAAGCTCTTCCGCTACGCCAAGGACGCCGTCCGCAAGGCGATGGTGTATGAATACCGCGACCGCAAGCGGCGCAAGGGCCAGTTCCGCCGCCTGTGGATCCAGCGGATCAGCGCCGCGGTCCGCAACGACGGGCTGACCTACTCGCGCTTCATCGAGGGCCTGAAGGCGGCCGGCATCGACGCCGACCGCAAGATCCTCGCCGACCTCGCCGTCCAGGATCCCGCGGCGTTCGCCGCGGTCGTGGCGCAGGTCAAGCAGGCGCTGGCGGGCAAGGCGGCGTGACGCCCGCCGGGCGGCGGCCACCGGCCTGCGCGGCGCGCGGCCGGGTCAGGCGTCGTCGTGCGGTCCGTAGCCGGCCCCGGGGTCGGCGGTGACCTGCCGATAGATCCCGACGTGGCGGGCGCCCGGCCTGAGGATCAGGGCGGTGGCGGTGATGTTGCCGCGCAGGCGGGAGCGCTTGAGCAGGGTGACGGTGTAGCTGGCGCGGATGCTGCCGGTCACCTCGCCGCTGATCACCGCGGTGCCGGTTTCGACCGGATGGATGAACTCGACCCGCGCGCGGCGTTCGACGCGCAGGGAGGCGCAGCGGACCTTGCCGCGCACCAGGCCGCTGCGCCGGATCGCCAACTCGCCGCTGCACCACGCGCCGGTGTCGAGGCGGCCCTCGACGAGCAGGTTGTGGCACTCGACCGGCGGGCCGCCGAGTATCGCGTGGCGGCGGACGGTCACGTTGCCGCGGGTGACGATCCGGTCGCCGAAGGGTTCCACCAGGTCATAGTCGCGCAGGTGCATGTAGGCGCCGCAGCGCGGGCAGTTGGTGGCATTGGCGGCGACCGGGGCCCGGAACTCGGCCTGGCACTGGTCGCAGAGCACCGGGCGCAGCGGCGGCTTCGGGCGCAGCCACTTGCGCAGGCGGGCGACGGCGGTGGGGCGCGGCGGCGGCGTGGCGGCCGGTGCGGCGGGCGGCGGCGGCTCCTCGGGCGGCAGGTCGGTGCGGCGGGTGCGGATCGGCGGCGGCGCCGGCGGCGGCGGCGGCGGCTCGGGCCGCTGTTCCGGCGGCGGGCCGAACGCCGGCGGCGCGGCCGCACCGGCGACGCGCACCTTGCCGTCCTCGATCTCGACGTGCGAGCGGCAACGCCGGCAGTAGGTCGAAACAACCAGCGCCGGTTCGTCCTGCCGGTGCCCGCAATGCGGGCAGATCACGGTGATGCGCTGCCACTGGGGCATGGGAACGGACCCGGAAACCAACCCAAGCGCCCGACTGGCCACCGGATGGGCGGCCGGCCGGATTGGGCGGCTGGTTCACGCCGCCTGGCGGAGCCTACTTCGGCTGGCCACCCAAGCCCGGCTTGATGCCGGCAGCCGGCTGTTGGGGCGGCTTGGCCCCCAACTGCAGCTGCTGCGGCGGCTTGGCGGCCGGCTGGGCCGGCGCGCCGGGCTGCGGCTGGGCGGCCGGCTGGGGCTGGGGCTTGGCGGTGGCGGCCGGTTGGGCGGACGGCAGCGGTTTTTCACCGATGGTCGACGGGGTGCCGACCTCGGACCGGCCGACGAAGATCGCACCGGCCTCGACGATCAGGGTCTTGGCCTTGATGTCGCCGACGACCTCCGACCCGGCCCGCAGTTCGACCCGCTCGGTCACCGTGATGTTGCCGTGCACCCGGCCGTGGATGAAGATCGACGCGGTGCGGATCTCGGCCCGCAGGCGGGCGTTCTCACCCACCGTCAGGTTCCCGTCGGAGTTGATCTCCCCCTCGATCCGCCCATCTACCAACAGGTCGTTGGTGAACCTCACCGTGCCCTTGATGTCGACATCCGAGCTCAGGATGTTGCGGTTGCCGACGCTCACCGCCGGCTTCGACGGCTGTTGGTGGGAATAGACGGCAGCCGACTGGACAGGGGCCGGAGCCGGCGCCGGCGGGCGCAACGGCTGCGGGGTGGGCACCTGGATGGGCTGGCCGGGGTCACCCGGCTCCTGATTCTTTCCGATGACTTTCGTGAACACGGGGGCGATATGGAGCCATTCCGCCCCATTTGTCAAACGCCCTCCGCCGCCACCCCGCAATCAGCCGCCGGCCGGCCCGGAATCCGGCTGCGCAGCCGGCTCCGGCGCCTCATCACCCGCACCGCCCGCCGGCTCCTCCCCCGTGCTGCGCGCCGGGGGCGCCGGGGCCTCGCCAGCGGCTTCGCCAGCCGCCTCGCCCGGCTCCGCCGCCGGGGGATCACCGGCCGGGGCCGGCGCAGCATCCGGCGCGTCCGGGGTCGCGGGTGGCGCGTCCGGCGCGGCGGCCGGCGCGTCCGGGGTCGCGGGTGGCGCGTCCGGGGTTGCGGGTGGCGCGTCCGGGGTTGCGGGTGGCGCGTCCGGGGTTGCGGGTGGCGCGTCCGGGGTTGCGGGTGGCGCGTCCGGGGTTGCGGGTGCGTCCGGCGTGGCGGGTGGTGCGGCGGGGCTGGCGCCCTCTGCGGCGGGCGGCTCGACTTCCACCGGTTCCTTGGCGCGGAGCAGCAGCAGGTGGTTGCCGGCCGCCACCGCGAACTGGTTGTCGGGGAACTCGTCGCGCGCCCGGGTGAAGCAGGTCTCCGCCTGCTCGAGGTCCCCCTGCTTGCGTGCCATCTCGCCGAGCGAGATCAGTGCGTAGGGTGCGAGGAAGCGGCCGTCCGGATCGTCCAACAGGGCGCGGAACTCCGCCTCGGCCTCGGCAGTCTTGCCCTGGGCCATCAGGCGGCTGCCGAGGCTGGCGCGGACTGTCGGCCGCGCCGCGTGGCCGGGGCGCTCGGCGAGGAACTCCCGCAGCGTGGCGATCGCGTCGTCCTGGCGGCCGTCGCGCCACTGCGCATCGGCCACCAGCATCGCCGCGCTGCCGGCTGCCGGCGAGCCCGCGTGGTTGGCGATCACGTTCTGCAGCGCAGTCTGGTCCTTGGCCTCGACCAGCGCCGCGCCGGCGTCGTGCCGTTGCCCCTCGCGCACCGTGCGCACCGCCACGTAGCCGAGCACGCCGACGACGGCCACCGCCGCGGCGATGATCAGGTTCCGCTGGTTGCGGTCGAGGAACTGCTCGAACTTGCTCGGCCCCTGTTCGATCTCCGCGATCGGCTTCGGGACGTCAACGGCTTTGGGGCCAGGTTTGGGGCCGGGTTTGGGACTGGCCATGAATCGTCGCTTGCGTTGCGCCAAGGTCCGCCGCCACCAACCGGGGTGGCGGCGCGAGGCGGGCCGGACATAGGTGCTCCCGGCCGCCAACGCAATGAGATTGTGAACCGCGCCCGGATTTCGATGGTTGCCAACCGGCCCGCCCGGTGAAAGCTTCCCGCCATGCAGGCGGCCCGATCCCTGAGCCTCGCCCTGGTCTGCTTGCTGGCCGCCGGCCCCGCCGCCCCCGGCCAGCAGCGGGAGCGCGTCAAGATCCCCGATGACCTGCTCGACGACCCTCACGTCCGCGAGGAACTCGGGGTCAACGAGTTCACCGCCCCACTGATCTCCCGGATCTTCGCGGACCTCGAGGCGCTCTCGCCCCTGCCCCTCCATGCCGTCGCCCGCCAGATGCCCGCGCGCATGCCGCTCGACCGCGCCGACCTCGCCGTCGAGCTCGGCTTCCTCATCGCCGAGGGCTTCCTGGTCGTGCACGGCGGCGACCTCGACCGCGTCGAGTCGCTCGCCAAGGACCTCTCGCGCTACGGCAAGGCGCTCGGCGCCGGCGAGCGCGTCAACCGCCACGCCGCCGCCCTGTTGGAGGCCGCCGACGAGGGCAAGGTCGAGCAACTCAAGAAGGAGCTGACCGCCACCCAGGTGGACGTCGAGCGCGACCTCGTCGACCTGCAGGACGTCGACCTCGCCCACCTGATCTCCCTCGGCGGCTGGATCCGCGCCCTCGAGGTGGCCTCGATCGCCGTCACCAGGGACTTCACCCCCAAGCGCGCCGCGCGGCTGATGCGCGAGGACATCGCCGACTACTACGAATACTCGGTCGACTCCCTCGAGCCGCGGATCTCCGAGCGGCCCACCTTCCTCCAGATCCGCGAGCTGCTCACCGGCCTGCGCAGCGAGATGCTCCCCAGCCAGGAGCCGACCCCCGAGCGGGTCGCCGCCATCCGCAAGGCCTCCGCCGAACTCGTCCGGCTCGCCCTCCTGCGCTCCGGCGACGGCGGCGGTTAGAACTGGTAGTTCAGATAGAACTGGAACTGGCCGCCCTGGTCGGCCTCCTCGTCCGGGGCCTCGATCGGGATCGCGTAGTCGAGCGCCAGCGGGCCGAACGGCAGGTTCAGGCGCAGGCCCAGGCCGGCGTCGCTGTGCAGCTCGCTGACGTCGAGGTCCCACGGGTCCGGGTTCACGACGCCCATGTCGTAGAACACCGCCGCGCGCACGTTCTCGATCAACGGCACGGTGTACTCGGTCGAGAGGAAGGCCAGCGACTGGCCGCCGTAGACCTCGCCGGTGGCCGCGTCGCGGGGGCCCACGTCGCGGTACTCGAACCCGCGCAGCGTGCGCGCCCCGCCGAGCGCCAGCAACTCGAACACCGGCACCGGGTCGCCGCCCGACAGGCCGTCGACCACCGCGAACTCGCCGTTCACGGTCAGGATCGTGTCCCACCACAGGTTCCAGTGCTTGGCCCCGGAGGCCCGCACCGTGTAGGTGTCCACGTCGCCGCCGAAGATCCCGCCGGCCATCGTCACCCCGAGGTCGACCTTCTCCCCCTGCCGCGGCAGCACGTTGCTGTCGCGGCTGTCGTAGACGTAGCTCAGGGTCACCGCGCTGCGCAGGTAGTCGCCCTCCACGTCCTTGAACAGCGAGGGCGGCGGCTCCGGCGGCAGCCCGCCGTCGAGGCTGATCTCGATGTTCTCCAGCCGGTACTCGGTCTTCAGGTAGCCCTTGTCGCCCATCGGCCAGCGCAGGAACACCGCCCCGCCCACGTTCTGCTGGTCGTAGACGTCGCTGAAGTAGTAGGCGTCCTGATAGTAGAGCTCCCCGCCCAGCGCCAGCTGCCGGTCGAGGAACCACGGCTCGACCAGCGAGACGCTGAAGTCGCGGCGCTCGGAGCCCGCCCGCAGGCTGGCCTGGAAGCGCTGGCCGGCGCCGGTGAAGCGCCACGGGTTGCGGATGTCGAAGTTGCTCTGCTCGAGGGTCACGTAGCCGACCACGCTGTCGATCGAGCTGAACCCCACGCCGAAGCTGATCGCGCCGGTCTTCTTCTCCTCGACCAGGATGTCGATGTCGCGGTAGCCGCCGCTGCCGGGGCTGGCGTTGACCTGCACGTCGCTGAAGTAGTTCAGGTTCTGCAGCTTCGAGCGGGTGGTGTCCAACTCCACCGAGTTGAAGTAGTCGCCCGGCTTGAGCGGCACCTCGCGGCGGATCACCTTGTCCTGGGTCTTGACGTTGCCCGAGATGTTGACCCGGCCGACCCGGAACCGCTTGCCCTCGGTGACCCGATAGATGATGTTGACCTGGGTCGGCCCCGCGTTGCGGATGTCGGGCACCACCGTGGCGTCGGCATAGCCGCGCGACCCGTAGTAGCTCCGCACCATCGTGATGTCGTCGCGCATCTTCCTGGCCGAGTACGCCTCGCCGGCGTTGAGCGTCAGCGCCGGGTGCAGCTCCTCCGGGGTGAACACCGTCATGCTGCCGAAGCCGACGTTGGCGACGGTGTACTTGGCCCCCTCCTCGATCGGGATCACCAGGTCGACCCGGCCCGCCTTGTCGCCGACCGGCTCGCGCCGCGGCCCCGGGCTGCGCACCCGCAGGTAGCCCTCGTTGCGATAGAAGTCGAGCACCGCCTCGAGGTCGTCGTCGAGTTGCTCCTCGTCGAAGCGCCCCGACTTGCTCAGCCACGAGAACAAGCCCTTCGGCTTGGTCTTCATCTGCTTGCGCAGCTGCGGCGCGGAAAACGAGTGGTTGCCCTCGAAGCGGATCCGGCGCACCTCGCTCTTGACCCCCTCGTCGATCACGAACACCAGGTCGACCACCCCGGGCTGGCCGGTCTCCTGCATCCGGTGGCTCACCACCACGTCCGGAAAGCCGTAGCCCTCGTAGTGCTTCTCGATGTTGCGGCGGGCCTGCAAAATCGCCTCGTCGCTCAGCACCCCGCCGCCCTTCAGCTTGGTCTCCTTGGCCAGCTTCTCGTTGCTGAACACCGTGTTGCCCACGAAGCCCACCCCGCCCACCCCCGGCCGCGTGGTCACCTCCGCGATCAGCTTCACCCCGCCGGCCACCTCCTCGGCCAGGAACCGCACGTCGTCCACCAGGCCCGACTCGTAGAGCCGCCGGATGTCCTCGTCGAGCGCCTCGCTGGCGTAGGTGCCGCCCGCCTTCGAGGTCATGAAGTTGCGGATCACCGCCTCGTCGACGCTGCGCGCGCCCTGATAGCGGACCACCACCTCGGTGATTTTCTTGCCCTCGAAATCCTGCCCCGCTGCCGCCCCCCACAGCCATGGCAGCGCGATCAGCACCAGCGGGAACAAGCGACGCAGGGACCGGAACCGCGCTCCGGCCGGGGAATTGCTAAGGAAATGCATATTATCGCAAGGACCAAATCAATTCTTACCCCGGCGGGGGTGGAGGTCAAGGGGGAATAGCGGGGGTTCGACCTTGCCTTTGACAATCCGGGTTGGGCCTTCTTAGCTACCGCCCCCGGCGGGTGGGAGCGCGCCGGGGGTTTGAAAGACCGATCATGAACATCGTCGTTGAGAAACACCCGAAGTGCATGGCCACGCTGCGCGTGGAGATCGGGGCCGAGCAGGTGGCCCGGATGCGCAACTCGATCGTGGACACGTTTGCCGGCCAGGCGCGGCTGCCGGGGTTCCGGCCGGGCAAGGTGCCGCGCAAGGTGATCGAGCAGCGGTTCCGGCAGGAGATCGCGCAGGAGCTGGACGAGCGGCTGGTGCGCGAGGGGTTTGAGGAGGCGCTGCGCCGGGAGGACCTGCGGGTGTTGGACTTCGGCGCGCCGAAGTCCCCGCGGCACCAGCCGGACGGGGCGTTTTCGTTCTCCAGCGAGCTGGTGCTGGCGCCGGACTTCGAGCTGCCGGAGTACAAGGGGATCGAGATCGAGGTGCCGCGGGCGGTGGTGACCGACGAGATGGTCGAGGAGCAGCTTGGGCGGCTGCGTGAGCGGTTCGCGGAGTTCCTGGACATCGATGACCGGCCGGCGGCGGAGGGCGACTTCGTGGTGATCGATTTCACCTCGACCCTCGACGGCCAGCCGGTGGAGGAGGCGATCGGCCGGCCGGCCGGCTTCCTCGGCGGCCGCGAGGACTACTGGCTCAAGCTCGACCCGGAGGTGTTCCTCCCCGGCTTCGGCGCCGGCCTGGCCGGGATGCGGCCCGGCGACGAGCGCGACCTCACCCTGCCGGTGCCCGACGACTTCCCGCTCGCCGCGGTGCGCGGGCGCGAGCTGGTCTTCCACGTCAAGCTCAACGGCCTCAAGCAGCAGCAACTGCCCGAGCTCGACGAGGCACTGGCCACCAGGCTGATGCCGGACCGCACCTTGGCCGAGGTGCGCGACACGATCCGCGCCGGCCTCCAGGCCGAACTCGAGCAGCGGCTCGGCGAGTTCAAGGTCGACCGGGTGGTCGAGCACCTCAACCGCCAGGTCAGCTTCGAGCTGCCAGAGCACCTGCTGACCAGCGAGATCCAGGACCAGGCCGACGCGATGGTCGAGCGCGGGGTGCGCGCCGGCATGTCGGAGGACGAGATCAGCAGCCAGCAGGGCGAGATCTTCAACGCCGCCGGCCGCCAGGCCCAGCTCAACCTGCGCACCCACTTCATCCTCCAGGAAATCGCCCGCGCCGAGAACCTCGAGGTCAGCGACCGGGAACTGTTCGTGCACCTCGCCAACGTCGCCCGGCGCCGCCGCCAGCCGCTCAAGAAACTGGTCGCCGAGCTGCGCCACTCCAACCGCATGCCCGCGATCCGCAACTCCCTGCTCGTCGGCAAGGCGATTGACTTCCTCGTCGCGCAGGCGATCGTCCGCGAGATCGAGCCGCCCGAACCAAGCGCCCAACCAGAGCAACCAGAGCAACCAGAGCAACCAGAGCAACCGGAACAACCCGGACCGACCGAGCCAACCGGACAACCCTGGCCAAGCGAGCCAACCGAGCAACCCGCGCCGGCCACGCCGGCCACCACCGTCGAACCCACGCCCTCCGCCGCCGATGAATGACCTTCCCGCCGCCGTCCCCAGCCCCGGAGGGCGCCCGCGCGCCAACTACTACGTCCCCTTCGTGATCGAACAGGACGGCCGCGGCGAGCGCTCGTTCGACATCTACTCGCGCCTGCTCAAGGACCGGATCGTGTTCATCGGCACGGCGATCGACGACTTCGTCGCCAACTCGGTGATCGCCCAGATGCTGTTCCTGCAGATGCAGGACCCCAAGAAGGACATCCACCTCTACATCAACTCGCCCGGCGGCTCGGTCACCGCCGGCCTGGCGATCTACGACACGATGCAGTTCGTCACCTGCGACGTGAACACCTACTGCATCGGCATCGCCGCCTCGATGGGCGCGGTGCTGCTCACCGCCGGCACCAAGGGCAAGCGCTTCTGCCTGCCCAACTCCCACGTCATGATCCACCAGCTGTCCGGGGGCGCCAGCGGCGCCGCCTCCGACGTCGAGCGCACGCTCGGGTTCATGTTCAACCTCAAGAAGCGCCTCAACTCGATCCTCGCCAAGCACACCGGCAAGCCGATCGACGTGGTCGACCGCGACGCCGACCGCGACAACTACATGACCGGCGAGGAGGCCGCCGCCTACGGGCTGGTCGACCGCGTGCTCGAGAGCCGCAAGGAACTGCCCGACGCGGCCGGCGCCGCGGCCGGGGCTGAAAAAGGCAAGGACAACTAGCCCGAAATCGGCTATACCTTGCGCCGGCGGGCACCCGCCCGCCGGCGCGGCCGCCGGCCGCCAGCTTCCCCGTCACCCGACCATGGCCAGAGCCTCCAACCTCACGATGTGCTCGTTCTGCGGCAAGAGCCACGCCGAGGTCCGCAAGCTGATCGCCGGCCCCGGCGTCTACATCTGCAACGAGTGCATCGAGGTCTGCGCGGGCATCCTCGAGAAGGAACTGCGCAGCGAAAAGGAGGCCCGCGGCCGCGCCCGCACCCGCCTGCCCGCCCCGCCCGCACCCGCCGCCATCCGCCGCCGCCTCGATGAATACGTGATCGGCCAGGACGACGCCAAGAAGGTCCTCGCGGTCGCCGTCTACAACCACTACCAGCGCCTCGCCCAGAACGACACCCACCTCGAGGAGGAACTGCGCGAGGTCGAGATCGAGAAGTCCAACATCCTGCTGTTGGGCCCCACCGGCTCCGGCAAGACGCTCCTCGCCCGCACCCTCGCCCGCATCCTCGACGTCCCGTTCTGCATCGTCGACGCCACCACCCTGACCGAGGCCGGCTACGTCGGCGAGGACGTCGAGAACATCATCCTGCGGCTGGTCCAGGCCGCCGACTTCGACATCCCCCGCGCCGAGCGCGGGATCATCTACGTCGACGAGATCGACAAGATCGGGCGCAAGACCGAGAACGTCTCGATCACCCGCGACGTCTCCGGCGAGGGCGTCCAACAGGCGCTGCTCAAGATCCTCGAGGGCACGGTGTGCAACGTCCCCCCGCAGGGCGGCCGCAAGCACCCGCAGCAGGAGTACATCCAGGTCGACACCGAGCGCATCCTGTTCATCTGCGGCGGCGCGTTCACCGGCCTCGACGCGATCATCCGCCGCCGCCTCGGGAGCAGCGTGCTCGGGTTCCACGGCGGCGCCCGCGCCGGCCAGGAGGTCGACGAGGCCGCGCTCCTCGCCCACGTCCAGCCCGAGGACCTGCTCCACTTCGGCCTGATCCCCGAGTTCATCGGCCGCCTGCCCGTCTGCTCGGCGCTGCGCAAGCTCAACGAGGAGGAACTGGTCGGCATCCTGACCGAGCCGCGCAACGCCCTGGTCAAGCAGTACACCAAGCAGCTCGCCCTCAACGGCGTCAAGCTGCGCATCAGCCGCGACGCCCTGCGCGCGCTGGCCGAGGAGGCGGTGCGCCGCGACACCGGCGCCCGCGCCCTGCGCTCGATCTTCGAGCGCCTGATGCTCGACGTGATGTACGAGATCCCCTCGCGCGACGACATCGAGTCGGTCACCCTCAACCGCCAGGTCGTCGCCGGCGAACGCCCGCCGATCATCCGCAAGCGCCGCGACAAGGCGGCCTAGCCACCTCCATGCTGCTCCACGCCGCGGCCCTGGATGTCCCCACGCCGGACCGGCCGCGGTTCCTGCCGGCGGCCGAGATCGAGGTCGACGAGCGCCGCGGGACGATCACCCGGGTCACGCCGCTGCCCGCGCCCGCCGGGCCGCCCGCCACCCTCGTCATCCCCGGGCTGATCGACGCCCACGCGCACCTGCCGCAGTACCCACTGGTCGGCCGCCACGAGCCGGGGCTGCTGCCGTGGCTCGAGAAACACGTGTTCCCCGCCGAGCGCCGCTTCACCGGTGCGGCCAGGCCGCCCGCCGAGCTCGCCGCGGAAACCGACGCCTTCTTCGCCGCGCTCGCCGCCCACGGGATCACCACCGCCGTGCTGTTCGCCGCGATCTGGGAAGACAGCACCCGCCTCGCGTTCGAAACCGCCGCCCGCCGCGGCCAGCGCGCGATCATCGGCAAGGTGATGATGGACGAAGGCTCCTACGGCGCCGCCCAGCCGGTCCGCGCCCGCCAGCTCTCGCTCGCCGAGTCGCGCCGCCTCGCCGCCGACTGGCACGGCGCCAACCAAGGGCTGTTGGAATACGCCGTCTCGCCGCGCTTCGCGGTGACCTGCTCGATGGAGCTGCTGCGCGAGGCCGCCGCGCTCGCCCGCGACTTCGACTGCTTCATCCAGACCCACCTCGCCGAAAACCACGCCGAGATCGCCGCCGTCCGCCGCCGCTTCCCCGACGCCCGCGACTACACCGACGTCTACGACCGCGCCGGGCTGTTGGGGCCGCGGACGCTGCTCGGCCACTGCCTGCACCTGGCCGCCGCGGAAACCGCCACCCTCGCCGCCCGCGGCGCGCGGGTCGTCCACTGCCCGACGTCCAACCTGTTCCTCGGCTCCGGCCTGTGCCCGCTCGACCGGCTGCTGGCCGCCGGCATCCCGGTGGCGCTCGGCTCGGACGTCGCCGCCGGCCCGGAACTCAACCCGTTCCACGTGATGCGCGCCGCCGTCGAAACCCAACAGGCGCGCCGCACCCTCGACCCCGCCGTCCCCCCGCTCACCCCCGCCCACGCGTTCCACCTCGCCACCGCCGGCGCCGCCGCCGCCCTCGGCAAGCAGGGGCAAATCGGCCGCCTCGACCCCGGCCTCGACGCCGACCTGGTCGAGCTCGACCTCGCCGCCCTGCTCCCCCACGGCGGCCGCTTCGCCGCCCCCGCCGACCTCGACGCCAACCTGCTGCTCTCCCTGCTCGTCCACCGCGGCGGACCCCGGGCGATCCGCCGCTGCTTCGTGCGCGGCCGCCCGTTGACACCCTGAGGGAAAAACGTTAGACCGCCGCCATGACCGACCTTGGCCCATCCGCCGGAAACGCCGGGCCGGCAAGCCCCGCCCGCAAGGCCTACCTGGCGCTCGCCTGCGGGGTGGCAACCCTCGGCGGCCTGCTGTTCGGCTACGACACCGCGGTGATCAGCGGCGCGATCGAGCCGCTGCGCGTCCACTTCGGCCTCGACTCCACGCTCAAGGGGTGGGCCGCCGGCAGCGCGCTCGTCGGCTGCATCGGCGGGGTGCTCGCGGCCGGCCCGCTGAGCGACCGCTTCGGCCGCCGGGCGACGCTGCTGGTGGCGGCCGTCCTGTTCCTCGCCTCGGCGCTGGGCACCGCGCTGCCGCGCACGTTCACCACGTTCATCGTCTATCGGATCCTCGGCGGCGTCGGCGTGGGCATCGCCTCGATGACCAGCCCGATCTACATCGCCGAGCTCAGCCCGGCGCGGCTGCGCGGGCGGATGGTCTCGCTCAACCAGTTCGCGATCGTCTTCGGCATGCTCGCGGTCTATTTCGTCAACTACTTCATCTCGCTCCAGGGCGACGCGCAGTGGAACGCCGCCGTCGGCTGGCGCTGGATGTTCGGCTCCGAGGCGCTGCCCGCGCTGGTCCTGCTCGGCACCCTGCTGCTGGTCCCGGAAAGCCCGCGCTTCCTGTGCCGCACCGGGCGCACCGCGCGGGCGCGCGAGATCCTGACGCGGATCGGCGGCGCGGGGCACGCGGCGCGGGAGGTCGCCGAGATCGAGGCCGCGCTGCGCGAGGAGGGCGGCGCGTTCCGCGAGCTGCTGCGGCCCGGGCTGCGCGGCGTGCTGGTGCTCGGGATCGTGCTGGCGGTCCTCCAACAGGTCACCGGGATCAACGTGTTCCTCTACTACGCGCCGGACATCTTCCGCGCCGTCGCCGGGTCGGGGACCGACGTCGCGCTGCTCCAGACGGTGGTCGTCGGCGCGGTCAACCTGCTGTTCACCGTGGCGGCGATCGCCACCGTCGACCGCCTCGGCCGCCGGCCCCTGATGATCGCCGGCACCGCCGGGATGGGCGTGTCGCTGGCCGCGATCGGCGCCGCCGCCTGGGGCCAGGCGATCGGCGGCTGGCTGCTGGTGTTCGTGCTCGGCTACATCGCCAGCTTCGCGCTCTCCGTCGGGCCCGTCACCTGGGTCATCCTCAGCGAGATCTTCCCCACCCCGCTGCGCGGCCGCGCGCTCGGGATCGCCACCTTCTTCCTGTGGACCGCCAACTACCTGGTGTCGCAGAGCTTCCCGATGATGGACGAGAACCCGTGGCTGGTCGCACGGTTCCACCACGGGTTCCCGTTCTTCGTCTACGCCGCGTTCTGCGCCGTGCTGCTGGCCGTGGTCATCGGCTTCGTCCCCGAAACCAAGGGCCGCTCGCTGGAGGAAATCGAGCGCATGTGGCGCGCGGGCTCCGGTGCAGGACACCCGCGCCGGCGCTGAACGCCCGGCTCCCCCGCCACGCCTCCGGTGGCTGTCCCGAGTCCCCAAAGTTCCACCCGCCGGGTCCTCCACCCCTGCAATCCTTGTCGCGGCCGCGACAAGAATCTGACGTTCTTGTCCGGCATCCGGCTGCCGGGCGGGCTGTCCCGGGCGGGCTTGACAGCCGTCCCGCCGGCCGGCATCAGTTCCCGGCGGCGGTGAGCGCCGAGTGAACGCCCGCCGGCCAAGCGGGGCACGGACCGGCGCACGCGAGCATGCAGACGATCCATCGGATGCGGACGGTGGCCGGCAGCGCCCTGCTGCTGGCGGCGGCGGGCCTCGCCGGGCCGGCATCGGGGCAGGCCGCCGCGGCCGCCGACCGGCTGGTGCTCCACGTCTCGCCCCAAGGCAACGATAACGGCCAGCGCCGCCCGCGCGCCCGCATCCCCGACTGCCGCGAGTTCCTGCGCACCGCCGGGCCGGTCTCCAACAGCAGCTGCGACTCGTTCCGCTTCGCCGAGGGCGACCTCGCGCCGTGGCCGGACCTGCCGGAGGCCCTCCTCGTGGTCTATCATTCGTGGGAAACGTCGCTGCACCACGTCGCGTCGCTCGACCCGGAAGCCTGCACCGTGACGCTCCGCGAGCCGGCCCCGTGGCCGATGGGCCGGTGGGAAAACCAGCAGCGCTACTACGTCGAGAACGTCGCCGCGGGACTCGACGCCCCCGGCGAGTGGCACCTCGACCCGGCCGGCGGGCGGCTCCGCTACTTCCCGCTCCCCGGCGAGACGATCGCCGCCACCGCGGCCGTCGCCCCGCGCGTGGTCTCCACCCTCGTCGAGTTCCGGGGCGACCCCGCCCGCAACGCGTTCGTCGAGCACCTCCACTTCCGCGGCATCGCCTTCCGGCACACCGACGCCGAGCTCGGCAGCATCCGCAACCCCGGCCAGGGCGAGGTCTATCAACCCGCCCTGATCCAGGCCGCCGGCCTGCGCCAGGCCAGCTTCACCGACTGCGAGGCCGCCCCCACCGCGCGGATCACCGTCGACAACTGCTTCATCCACGACGGCTCCCTCTACATCGACAACCTGCGCCTCGGCACGCCCGAGGAACTCGCCCAGCCACCCAAGCGCCGGCCCCGCACCCCGGCCGCCCCCACACCACCTGACATCCAATGAACCATCCGCACGCCGCCATCCTCGCCATCGCCGCATGCTTCGCCGTGGGACCCGCGCCGGCCGCGGAGCCGGAGTCAAGGACAATCGAAAACGGTGTCGGGGCCGGAACAAAACTAGACACAGACGGTTCAAAACTGGACAGGGAGACGGTTCAAAACTGGATTTCCCGACGAGGGGTGGGATTGGGGCTGGACGCAAGGGGCGGCAGCTTGAGCATCGGGGATCGTCCGCAGGATACGGCTCTGCCGGAGGGCAACCGGAGCGGCGGGCGCTGCCACTGGGAGGCATTCCCGGATGCCGCGGCGCGCCGCGTGTGCGCCGCGGCGTTCAGAGCCAGGGGGAAGGGCTCCCGTGGCCCAATGCGAAAAACTCCGGGGGCCCGGGGGCTGGCCCCCGGCATTGCGCGGAAAGGTTGCGGGGGCCGGGGTGTCGGTGAGAGGCTCGGGGGGTGCAAACAACAAACGTTCGAAACAACTGGTTCACCGGCTGCCTGCCGAGTTTGTCAGGAGGGTTCTGAAGGACTTCAACCAAGGAGTGCTCGGCGCGGCGGACGCCGCGGCCCGACTGGAAGTCAGCCGCGCGCGTCTTTACCAGCTGCGCACCGGCTACTTGAGGGACAAGGCCGCATACTGCCCGCAAAGCAGCGGCGGCGCCCGCCGGGAGCAGTGGCCGGCAGCTGTGATCGACTTCCTCACGGGCTTTTTGCCGCTGCAAAGCCCTCCGAACTACCAACTGGTCGCCGACGAACTGCTGCGGCTCTGCCAGTTCAGGCGCGCCCGGTCCACGGTCGAGGCCTACGTCAAGGCCCATCTGCCGCATCTGGTGGCCACGCCACCGGCCCGACCGAAGGGCTATCGCCGGTTCCGCCGCGCCCACGTCGGCGAACTCTGGCAGCATGACAGCTCCCTGCACCAATGGTGGCCGGCAGCGTCCAAACAGACCTTGGTGCTGAGCATCGACGACTGCTCGGGCCTGTGCGTGGCCGGCAGCTTCGTGGAGCGCGACACCACCTGGGCCCACTTCCTGCACTTCCGCAAGGCCTTCGAACAACACGGATTGCCCGAGGCGGCCTACACCGATGCCCTGAGCCTGTTTGGCCCCAGTTCCAGCCACGACCACACCGATCCGAGAAGCGAGTTCCAGCGCGCCCTGCGCGCCTTGGGCGTCGCCCATCTGGTGGCCCCCTCTGCCCAGGCCAAGGGCAAGATCGAACGCGGCTTCGGCACCTTCCAGAAGCGGCTCGTCACCTTGCTCGACCATGCCGGGATCCGCACTTGGCAGCAGGCCGATGAAATCCTGCAGATGGAGATCAACCGCCGCAATCGCACCGTCAACCGCTCCACCGCCAAGGTGCCCATCGAGGTTTGGGAGCACCAGATCCTGGCTCGCACCGCGCGCCTGCGCCCCTGTCCGCCGGCCTCGTTGCTCGACCTTCACCTCTCGCTGCGCACCACCCGCAGGGTCAACCCGGGCTACACCATCGACTTCGACGGCACTACCTACGAAATCGCCCCTACAACCCGCAAGATCGTCACCGCCTTGTTTCATCCGCGGCGCAAACTCTGGGTCCTCGAGCAGCCACCCAAGGCCACCTGGCCCAAGATCCTGGGCCACTTCACCCTTTGAAAGCCGTCCAGTTTTGAACCGTCTCGGACACGCCACAACGACCAAACCGGCACCCTGAACTGTTCATAATATCAGTTCCCGCTTCCGGAACACCTTCGCCAGCCGGTTTTTCGTCCTAACAGAATGTCTAGTTTTGTTCCGGCAACAAATCCAATTTTGAACCGTCGCCGACAGGACAATCGAAAACGGGGGCACCGGCGGCCACCGCGCCGTCATGCTGGCGGAGCCCTCGCTGCCGACGCACACCGTCTTCAGGCCCGCGGACCTCGGCCCGTTCGGCGGCGACAACCGGCTGCCGGTGATCGCATGGGGCAACGGCGCCTGCGCCAACTCGCCCCGCGAACACGTCAACTTCCTCAACGAGGTGGCCTCCCACGGCTTCCTCGTCATCGCCATCGGCCCGATGCCGCGCGCGGACGCCCCGGCCCCCGGCCGGTCGGAGGCGTCCCAGCTGCTGGACGCCGTCGACTGGGCGATCGCCCAGGACCATGACGCGAACAGCCCCTGCCACGGCAAGATCGCCACCACCAAGGTCGCCGTGAGCGGGATGTCGTGCGGCGGACTCCAGGCCCTCGAGGTCGCCCCGGACCCGCGCGTCACCACCCTCGTCGTGTGCAACAGCGGCATCCTCGGCAATCCCACCCAGGGCATGCCCGGCATGCCCCGCCTCGCCAAGGACCAGCTCGCCAGGATCCACACCCCCACGCTCTACCTGTTAGGCGGGCCCTCCGACATCGCCTACCACAACGGGATGGACGATTTCCGGCGCATCGGCCACGTGCCCGTGTTCGTGGCCAACATGGACGTCGGCCACGGCGGCACCTACGGCCGGCCGCACGGCGGCGAGTTCGCGCGGGTGGCGACCGGGTGGTTCCAGTGGCAGCTCAAGGGCGACCGCGAGGCCGCCAAGCTGTTCACCGGCAACCCGTGCGGGCTCTCCCGCTCACAGGCATGGACGGTCGCCAAGAAGAACCTGCCCTGACCGGCCGGACCACCGCACGCACGCACGCGCACCCTCCCCGCGGCGCCCGGCCCCGGCCGCGATCCGCCCGCCGCTCAACCCCGCGCTTGCAATACCCCGCCCGCCGGCGCGTATCCTCCCCCATGCGCAAGCTGCTCCTGTTCGCCGCCCTCGGCTGGGCGCTCCCGCTGGCGGGCGCAGACCGGCCCAACATCCTGTTCATCTTCTCCGACGACCACGCGCCCAACGCGATCTCGTGCTACCCCGGCGGCCTGTTCGACCAGGTGGCGCCCACCCCCAACCTCGACCGCCTCGCGGCGCAGGGCGCGGTGTTCACCCGCTCCTACTGCTGCAACTCGATCTGCGGCCCGTCCCGCGCCGCCATCCTCACCGGCAAGCACAGCCACATCAACGGCTTCCTCGACAACGACTTCTCGCGCTTCGACGCCTCGCAGACGACCTTCCCGATGCTCCTCCAACGGGCCGGCTACCAGACGGCGATCGTCGGCAAGTGGCACCTCACCGGCAACCCCGCCGGCTTCGACTACTGGGAGGTGCTCCCCGGCCAGGGCAGCTACTACAACCCGGACTTCATCCAGCAGCAGGGCGGCACCATGCGCCGCCCCGGCTACGTCACCGACGTGATCACCGAACGCGCGCTCGAGTGGCTGGAAAGCGGCCGCGACAAGTCGAAGCCCTTCCTGCTGATGTGCCAGCACAAGGCGCCCCACCGCAACTGGTCGCCGCCGCCGCGCCACCTCGACCTGTTCGACGACGTGACGATGCCCGAGCCGCCGACCCTGTTCGACGACCACGCCAACCGCGCCGGCGCCCTCCGCCGGCAGAAGATGTCGATCGCCAACGACTTCTACTGGGCCCATGACATGAAGCTCAAGCCCCCGCCGCGCTTCCCCGAGTACTTCGCCAAGGGCATCCCCAACGGCGAATACCAGCGGATGAACGCCGCCCAGCAGCGCGCGTGGGACGCCGCCTACGAGGAGGAGAACCAGCGCCTGATCGCCGACGTCGAGGCCGGCCGGCTCAAGGGCGACGACGTCACCCGCTGGAAGTACCAGCGCTACATCAAGGACTACCTGCGCTGCATCCGCGCCGTCGACGAGAACGTCGGCAAGATGCTCGACTACCTCGAGCGCAACGGGCTGGCCAACAACACCCTGGTGATCTACTCGTCCGACCAGGGGTTCTACCTCGGCGAGCACGGGTGGTACGACAAGCGCTGGATGTTCGAGGAAAGCTTCATGATGCCGTTCATCGCCCGCTGGCCGGGCGTGATCCGGCCCGGCTCCACCTGCGGCGCCCTGATCCAGAACATCGACTACGCGCCGACCTTCCTCGAACTGGCCGGCGCCACCGTGCCGCCCACCGTCCAGGGCCGCAGCCTCGTGCCGCTGCTCAAGGCCTCCGGCGCCGAGCCCGCCGGCTGGCGCGACGCCGTCTACTACTTCTACAGCGGCGAGAACACCCACGCGGTCGCCGCCCACGACGGGGTGGCCACCAAGCGCTACAAGCTGATGTTCTTCCCGAAGACCAAGGAGTGGAACCTGTTCGACCGCGAGCAGGACCCGCACGAACTGCGCAGCGTCCACGCCGACCCCGGCTACGCCGAGGTGTTCGCCGACATGCAGCGGCGCTACGCCGACCTGCGCGCCCACTACCGCATGAGCGAGGCCACCCTGCCCGCCCACCGCAACGACCTCGACTGGTGGCAGCAGCGCCACCAGCAGAAGCTCAAGGAGGTGGCCCAAGGCGGCCACCAGCTGGTGTTCATCGGCGACTCGATCACCCACGGCTGGGAGAACACCGGCAAGGCGACCTGGGAGAAAGCCTACGGCCCCCGCAAGCCCCTCAACCTCGGCTACTCCGGCGACCGCACCGAACACGTCCTGTGGCGCCTGATGAACGGCGAGCTCGACGGCGTCGACCCCAAGGCCTACGTGCTCATGATCGGCACCAACAACACCGGCCACCGCCAGGACCCGCCCGAGCAGACCGTCGCCGGCATCCAGCTGATCCTCGAGCTGCTCCGCGACCGCAGCCCTGACGCCCGCATCCTGCTGCTCAGCGTCTTCCCCCGCGACGAACGGCCCGACGGCCCGCTGCGCCGCATCAACGACGAGGTCAACCGCCGCCTCGCCAGCCTCGCCGACGGCACCCACGTCCGCCTGCTCGACCTCTCGGGCGCGTTCCTCGCCGCCGACGGCTCGCTGCCCGCCGCGGTGATGCCCGACTTCCTCCACCCCACCGCCGACGGCTACCGGATGTGGGCCGAGGCGATGGAACCGGCGCTCGCCGAACTGCTCCGGTGAGCCGCCCGCGGCGCCCCGTCTAACGCCTCACCCGCAGCGCGAGGTAGCCGACCCGCCCCCGGTCCCAGACGTAGAACTTGTTGACGCCCTCGCGCAGGCCCGCGCGGGCGTCGTCCGGCTGCTCGACCGGCCGGTCGTTGACCTCGATCACCACCATCCCCTCCCGCAGGTGGCGCGCGAACGGCGAGTCCGGCGCCACCCCGGTCACCACCAGCCCCCCGACCTGGTCCGGCACCCCGTACTGCTGCCGCAGGTCGTCGTCGAGCACCGCCACCTCCACCCCTTCCAACAGGTCTCCGCCGCGGCCGCCAAGCTGCTGCGCCTGGTCGCCGACGGTGGCGTCGACCTCCAGCGGCTTGCCGTCGCGCAGCACGCTCAGGTGGATCTTCGCGCCGGGGGTGGTCTGGGCGATGCGCAGGCGCAGGCCGTTGGCGCCGCCCGCGGGCTTGCCGTTGATCGCGGTGATGATGTCGCCGCGCTGCAGCCCGGCGGCGGCGGCGGGCGTCCCCTGCTCGACGTGGTCGACGAGCACGCCCTCGGTGCGGTCGAGCTGGAACGCCTCGGCCATGTCCGGGGTGACCTCGGACACCTGGATGCCGAGGACGCCGCGGCGCACCTCGCCGAATTCGCTGAGCTGGCGGCTGACGTTGGCGACGAGGTTGCCGGGGATCGCGAACCCGATGCCGATGTTGCCGCCGGTGCGGGAGAGGATCGCCGAGTTGACGCCGATCAGCCGGCCCTCGATGTCGACCAGTGCGCCGCCGGAGTTGCCCGGGTTGATCGAGGCGTCGGTCTGGATGAAGTCCTCGTAGCCCTCGCGGCCGTAGATGCCGATCGCCCGGCGGGTGGCCGAGATGATGCCCTTGGTGACGGTCAGGCCGACGCCCATCGGGTTGCCGATCGCGAACACGATGTCGCCCACCTTGCACGCGTCGCTGTCGGCAAGCCGCACCGCGGGCAGGCCGTCGGCGTCCACCTTGAGCACCGCGATGTCGGTGCGCGGGTCGCGCCCGAGGATCCGCGCCGGCAGCTCACGGCCGTCGTTCAGCCGCACCAGCACCTCGTCGGCCTCGCCCCCCCGCTGGTCGCTGACGACGTGGTTGTTGGTCACGATGTGGCCGTCGGCCGCCACGATCACCCCGGAGCCCATCCCCTGCGGGATCCGCTGCTCCTCGATCTCGGGCTCGGCGGGACCCTGCCGGCGCGGCTCCGGCAGGCCGAAGAAGCGCCGCATGAAGTCGTCGTAGGGCGAACCCTGCCCGCGGACCACCCGCACCACCTCGGCGGTGTAGACCGCCACCACCGACGGGGTGACCCGCTCGAGCATCGGCGCGTAACTGGTCACCGCCGGCGCGGCGGCGCGCTCGATCGGCCGCTGGTCGACCGGCAGGTCGAGCGGCTTGCGCGGGCCGGCGGCGGGCGGCGGCGCGGCCACCGCGATGGATGCCCCGGCGGCCACGGCGGCCGCCATGCCGAGGAGTTTCAGCTTCGCTTTCATGGTGGTGTCGACGTTCGGGTTGCACGGCGCGCCGGGCGCACCCCGGCGGCTTCCGCCCAGCATATCGTTGCCGGCGCGCGCGTTTGTTTGCGCCGCCGCACGATCGGCGGGCCGCCCGCCGCCGGGGTGGTCACTTCCTGAGCCGGGCCGCGGTGCCGCAGTAGGTGCAGCGGTACCAGTGGAAGGTCAGCAGGTGAACCGCCAGCGGCAGGATGTAGCCCAGCCACGGGAAGTGGTGCGCCTTCGGGTGCTTGCGGCAGCGCCGCGGCAGGAACAGCCGCTGGGTGCACACCCGGCACTTCGCGCCGAACGCGTAGAGCATGAACAGCGCGCCGCACAGCGGCAGCGAGAGCGGCAGCGCCAGCCACCACGGGCTGACCCACGCGAAGCCCACGGGGTCGATCACCGCCAGCAGCAGCAGCACCGAGGCGGCCAGCGCCGGCAGCACCAGCAGCTGGCACAGCAGCGTGCTGACCGCCGCCGCCCGCATCCGCCACGGCTGCGGGTGGAGCAGGCCGCGCACGAACCAGCGCGTGTCGGGGTCCTTGCCGCGGTTCACCTCCTCGCTGGCGCTGCGCAGCTCGTCGACCTGGCCGTCGCTGCGGCGGGTCGAGCTCATCCGCACCCGCGAGCGCTCCTCGCGCACCTGGTCGACCGACTTGATCTTCGCGCTGTCGATCCCGCGCTTGACCAGGCCGGCGAGCTCCTTCGGCTTGCTGTCGCCCGCGGCCGCCCCGGCCGCCTGTTGGGCCGGGCGGGTGTCGACCCGGATCTCGAGGTCGCCGCACACCCGGTTGAGCAGGATCCCCGGCGCGACGTCGCCGACGACGATCTGCCTGGCGGCCATCAGCTCGGGCGGCACCGGGATCGCCAGCGGGGCGTTGGCCAGCATCTCGACGACCACCGGGTCCGCCTCGTAGTTGACCTCGCGCTCGACCCCCTCGGCCTGCTTGTGCACCACCCGGCCACGACCCGCGCCGCCCTCCGCCTCGCCGCCGGCCTCCGCCGGCGGCCCCTCGCCGGTCAGTTGGCGCGCCTGCTCGACCCACTGCTCGACCTCCGCGCGCCCCGGCAGCTCGGCGCCGAGCTTGAGGATCCGCTTCGCCTTGCTCAGCTCGGCCGCCACCTCGGCCGGCCGCGCGCGGGCGAGGTCGCCGACCTTGATGTAGCCGGCGGCTTCCAGCAGCTCGACGGCGCCGGCGCTGATCGCCGCGATGTCTGACAACTCGTGGTTCATCACCCCGCCCGACGCTAGGCCGTCGGCACCGCATGGCAAGCCGTCAGCCGAGCGCCGCCCGCATGTCGGCAAGCCGCGCCAGCTTCTCGCGCCATTCGGCCACCCGGGCGCGCTCCTGCTCGACCACCTCCGGCTTCGCCCGCTGCAGGAAGTTCTCGTTGCCGAGCTTGGCCCGGCACTTCGCCACCTCCCCGGTGACCCGCCCGATCTCCCTGTCCAGCCGCGCCCGCTCCGCAGCCACATCGATCAACCCCTCCAGCGGCAGGTAGCACTCGCCCACCGCCGTCACCGCCGCCGGCGTCCCCTTGGCCGCCACATACCCGTCGTCGATCACCACCACCCCGCCGGCGAGCCGGCCCAACACGTCGGCCTCCTCCGCCAGCCACGCCGCCGCCCGGCGGACGACGAAGCGCACGTCGCGGCGGGTCGCCAGCTGATAGGCCGCCTTGAGGTTGCGCAGGCGGCCGGCGGCCTCGTAGACGTCGTTGGCCCGCGCCGCCAGCTCCACGGCCCGCCCCGAGCGCGCGAGCAGCGGCTCGGCCGGCAGCGGCTGCTGCATCAGGAACGCGCCTTCGGGCACGTAGCCCATCCGCGCCGACAGCTCCTCGGTGATGTGGGGCATGTAGGGGTGGAGCAGCTGCAGGTAGCGGCTCATCACCGCGTCGAACACCGCGAGCGTGGCGGTGCGGGCCGCGGCGCCCTCCGGCTCCCGCAGGTCGCCCTTCACCGCCTCGAGGAACTTGTCGCAGAACTCGCTCCACAGGAACTCATACAGCCGCTGCGCCACCTCGTTGAACCGGTAGTCGGCATACGCCCGCCCGAGGTCACCGGCCAGCGCGTCCAGCTTGAGCCCGATGTCGATGTGATAGGGCCGCAGCCCGCCCGCGCCCGGGTCCTGCGCCCCGGCGCCCGCCCCGGCGCCCCCGGCCAGCTGCCGCAGCCGGCAGGCGTTGTAGAGCTTGTTGGCGAAGTTGCGCCCTTCCTCGATCTGCGCCTCGTCGAAGCGCACGTCGCTGCCGACCGGCGCGATCCGCATCAGGCCGATCCGCAGGCCGTCGGCGCCGTAGCGGTCCATCAGCTCGATCGGGTCCGGTGAGTTGCCGAGCGACTTGCTCATCTTGCGCCCCTGGATGTCGCGGATGATCGAGTTGAAGAACACGTGCCGGAACGGCACCTCGCCGGTGAACCGCAGCCCGGCCATGATCATCCGCGCGACCCAGAAGAAGATGATGTCGGGCGCGGTCACCAGGTCGCCGGTCGGATAGAACTTGCGCAGCAGCGCCGCGTGGTCGCCGACGTCGGTCATCGTCGCGAACGGCCACAGCCAGGAGGAAAACCAGGTGTCCATCACGTCCTCGTCGCGCACCCACTCCGCCGCGTCGGCGGGCGGGTCGATCCCGACGTGGATGTCGCCCGCCGCGAGGTCGTTGACGTCGAGCGACGCGGCGTTCCTGAGGTCGTCGACGCGTTCCCTGCGGTACCAGACCGGGATCTGGTGCCCCCACCACAGCTGGCGGCTGATGCACCAGTCCTTGAGCGTGCCCATCCAGTGGGCGTAGGTCTTCTTCCAGTGCTCGGGCCGGAAGTCGATCGCCCCGTCGGCAACCGCCGCGCTGGCCTCGTCCAGGCACGGGTAGCGCAGGAACCACTGCATCGAGACGCGCGGCTCGATCGGCACGTGGCAACGCTCGGAGAACCCGACCGCGTTCTCGTAGTCCTCGACCTTGAGCAGCGCGCCCATCGCCTTGAGCTTGGCGGCCGCCACCTTGCGCGCCTCGAAGCGGTCGAGCCCGTCGAGGTCCGGGCACAGCGGGCAGTTGACCCGGCCGTCGGGGTGGAGGACGTCGACGACCGGCAGCCCGTGGCGCAGCCCGATCTCGAAGTCGGCCGGGTCGTGGGCGGGGGTGATCTTCAGCGCGCCGGTGCCGAACTGGACGTCGACGTGGTGGTCGGCAATCACGGGGATCTCGGCCGGCGGGAAGGGCCGGCGCACCATCCGGCCGACGTGGCGGGCGTAGCGCCCGTCGTCCGGGTTGACGGCCACCGCCACGTCGCCCATCAGCGTCTCCGGGCGGGTGGTGGCGATCGGGATGTACTCGCCGGGGGCGCCGACGACCTCGTAGCGCATCGTGAACAGCTGCGAGTGCTGCGGGGTCATGATCACCTCCTCGTCGCTCAGCGCGGTGAGCGAGACCGGGCACCAGTTGACGATCCGCCGGCCGCGGTAGATCAGCCCCTCCTTGAACAGCTCGACGAACACGTGGCTCACCCAGCGCGAGTAGCCGGCGTCCATCGTGAACCGCTCGCGCGACCAGTCGCACGAGCAGCCGAGCCGCTTGAGCTGGCTGGTGATGATCCCGCCGTGCTTCTCCTTCCACTCCCAGATCCGCTCGAGGAACGCCTCCCGGCCGAGCTCGTGGCGGGTCACGCCCTGCTCCTCGCGCAGCGCGCGCTCGACCTTGGCCTGGGTCGCGATCCCGGCGTGGTCGGTGCCCGGCAGCCACAGCACCTCGCACCCCGTCTGGCGCGCCCGGCGGGCAAGGATGTCCTGCAGTGCGTTGTTGAGCACGTGACCGAGGTGCAGGATGCCGGTCACGTTCGGCGGCGGAATGACGATCGAATACGCGGGCTTGGCCGACTGCGGGTCGGCCGTGAAACAGCCGGCCTCCAGCCAGGCGGCGTACCACTTGGCCTCCACCGCCCGGGGTTCATACGCCTTGGGTAGCTCGGACATCGGGCCGGAGGGATGCCAGACCCCGGCCGCTTTGTAAAGACGGTCGGCGACCCCCCGCCCGCCCGATCCCGCGGCCAGGGCGTCCCGCCCCGGCCCGGCCGGGGAGCACCCTGCCCCCCGCCGTGCCGCGGGCGGCGCGATGGGCGTGCGCGCCCTGCGTCAGCCTTCGAGCGTCCAGCCTTCCCGGTACTTGCGCTTGAGCAACGCGTCGGCCTCGGGCGAATTGGTCACCTTGCCCGCCTTGGGGTCGTAGTCGATCTTGCCCCCGGCCCGGTAGGCGACGAGCCCGAGCACCATCTGCTCGATCATGTTGGCCGAGTACTCGAAGTCGCAGGCGGTCTTGCGCGACGGGTCCTTGCACGCGTCGAACCACTGCTGCTGGAAATGGCCGGTCGTCGGCACGTGCTGGTCCTTCGGCCGCGGCCGGTAGTAGCTCAGGTCGGCGTCGTTGCCGTAGGGGAACACCATCCGGGTGCTGAAGTCGGCGACCACGAACCCCTGCGACCCCTTGAACATCGCGCCGTGGTCGATCGCCTCGAGGTTGATCGCGCGGTTTGGCGAGCGCGGCATCGCACCGCCCTGGTACCAGCTCACCGTGATCGGCCCGCGCCAGTCGTTGGCCGGGTGCTCGAAGTGCAGCTCGCAGGTGACCGGGGTGACGTCCGGGTTGAACGCCTCGCCCTTGCCCTCGGCGCTGGTCGGCAGCGCGGCGTCGATCGCATTCCACACGATGTCCATCGTGTGGCTGCCCATGTCGCCGATCTGGCCGACCCCGAAGTCCCAGTACATGTTCCACTCGAGGCAGTTGGCCCCTGGGCCGCCCTTGAAGTACTCCGGGCTGTAGGGGTGCCAGGGCGCGGGGCCGATCCACAGGTCGTAGTGGAGGTTCTTCGGCGGCTCGCCGGAGCCGGCCGGGTAGCCGGGGCGCCGGATCTGCCGGTTGCCCCACGCGTAGGCGGCCTGCAGGTCGCCGATCACCCCGTCGCGGATCATCTCGCGCAGGCGGTCGAAGTTCGGGTCGGAATGCCGCTGCATCCCCACCTGGCTCGCCAGCTTGCCCTTCTTCGACAGCCACTTGCTGCGCACCACGCGCGCCTCCTCGACGGTGATCGCCAGCGGCTTCTCGCAATAGACGTGCAGGTCCCGGTTGAGCGCCCAGTTGGTGACGAACGCGTGGGTGTGGTCGGTGGTGCACACGACCACCGCATCGATGTCCTTCTGCTCGAGGCACTTGCGCCAGTCCACGTAGGTCTTGGCGCCCGGGAAACGCTTCACCGCGCCCACCAGGTGGTCCTCGTTGATGTCGCACAACGCCACCACGTTCTGCCCGCGCAGCGAGTCGAAGAACGCCTCGCCCCGGCCCCAGGTGCCGATCAGGGCGACGTTGAGCTTGTTGCTGGGGGCGTTCTGGCCGAACACGACCCCGCTGGGGAGGATCGTCAGGCCGGCGCCGGTGGCAGTGTGGAGGAAATGGCGGCGTTTCATGGGATCGGTGGTGGTGGGATTGGTGTGCGCGGCGACCGCGCCCGACAACCGGCCGCGACCCGCATTCGCTCCGGCGATACTCGCCCGCAACCGGCGTTCTTTCGCCCCACCGCACCGCCGCCGGGGCCGACCGCCGCCCGGGCCGCTCACGCCCAGCGCCGGTCGTGCGGCGACCCCAGCCGTGCCGCGCGTCGGTCGGGCTGGAAGATCGGCTCGCACCCCGCGGCCAGGCGCCTGAGCTCCGCCTCCTCCTCGGCGCTCACCGGCCGCAGGTCGCCCACCGCGTCGAGCGTCATCTCGAGCACGTCCAGGAAGCTCGCCGAAAGGGTGGTGGCCACCCCGGGCCGCCCCAGCACCCAGCGCATCGCCAGCCGCATCTCCGCCGGGTCGTCGATCGGGCGATACCACCACTGCCGGGTGTTCTCGACCCCCGCCGGCCAGCGGCCGCGCGCGTTCGGCTTGATCGCGATCAGCGCCACCCCCTTGGCCGCCGCGCGCTCGATCACCGCCCCACCGAACCCCGTCCGGTGGAACTCGACGAAGTTGATCGGGAACATGCAGGTGTCGAACGCGAACCCGTCCATCGCCGCCAGCGCCGCCTCGGTGGTGTGCGCCGAAAACCCGATGTGCCGCACCTTCCCCTCCTCCCTCGCCTTGAGGATCACCTCCAGCGCCCCGCCTCCGCCCAGCGCCTGCCTCACCTCGCCCTCCCGCTCGAGGCAGTGCAGCTGGTAGAGGTCGAGGTGGTCGGTCTTCAGCCGCCGCAGCGACTGCTCCAGTTCGCGCCGCGCCCCCGCCGCGTCGTCGAGCTTGGTCTTGCACGAGAGGAAGTAGCGGTCGCGCGCCACCCCCTCCAACGCCACCCCCAGCTTGACCTCGCACTCGCCGTCCCGACCGTAGGCCGGCGCCACGTCGAAGTAGTTGATCCCCCGCTCGAGCGCCCGCCGCACCGCCGCACCGCTCGCCGCCTGGTCGTGGCTGCGCAGCACCAACCCCGGAAACCCCACCACCGACACCGCGCACCCGGTCCGCCCCAGCACCCGCCGCGCCAGCAGCCCCGCGCCAGCCCCGGCCTCAGCCCCGGGCCCCGCCCCGGCCTCGCGCCCAACCGCCGGCGGCAGCGCCCCGGAACCCACCGCGCCCCCTACCCCTGCCAGAAAGGATCTCCGCTTCATCTCCAGTCCCCATACCCTCGCCAATCCCCGCCCCCACCGCAAGCCGCGAACACGCCCCAACCCGCGTTCCAACGAACGCCGCTACGATCCCAATCGCCCCGCCCTCCCCGCGCTTGGCTCTCGCCTCGGGGCTCGTGGGCTGCCAGAGTGCCGGCGATGCCGCCTGCGTTCGCGCCCTTCTCGCCCGACCACTGGGCCGCGCTGGCGGCCGGCGCGGCGGCGAGCGCCGGGCTGGCGGCACTGATGCGGCGGGGCGGGGCGGCGCGGGCGTGGGCGACCGGGGTGCTGGCGTTCCTGTGCCTGGCCGCATTCCCGCTGAGCCAGGCGGCGTGGGTCATGGGCGGGGACGTCCCGGACCTCGAGAGCGCGCTGCCGCTGCACCTCTGCGACGTGGCCGCCGTGGTCGCCGGGTTCGCGCTGCTCACCCGGCGGCCGATGCTCTGCGAGCTGACCTACTACTGGGGCCTCTCGGCCTCGATCCAGGCGGTGCTGACCCCGGCGGTCGGCTACGGGTTTCCACACCCGGTGTTCTTCAGCTTCTTCAGCCAGCACCTGGCGATCGTCGCCGCGGCGCTGGCGCTGCCGCTCGGCCTCGGCTGGCGGCCGCGCCGCCCGCCCTGGCGCACGCTGGTGCGCGTCGTCCTGTGGACCGAGGCCTACGTGGCGGTGGTGCTGCCGCTCAATTTCCTGTTAGGAACCAACTTCGGGTTCCTCGCCGCCAAGCCGCCCAACCCGAGCCTGCTCGACCACCTCGGGCCGTGGCCGGTCTATCTGCTCAGCATGCAGGCGGTCGGCGCCGCCGCGTTCCTGCTGCTGACGCTGCCGGTTGCAGGCAGGGGAGAGGGGAAACAACGGGGCTGATGGGCCGGACAGGACCCATGGGCCCCACCGGCCTCCCATGGCGCCCCCGTCACCGCACCAGCGGGTTGCGCGGGATGCGCGGCCGGCTGTCGGGGAACTCGGGCGGGGTGACTTCCGGGCGCTCCGGCTGCGCCGGGCGCGCCGGCCGCTGGGCCTCGACCTGCTTGCGGAGCTTCTGCACCCGCTCGAGGTCGATCTCCACCGCCTCCTCCGACAGCGTGCCCTCGGCCTTGACGGCGAGTTCCATGTAGGCGTGGGCGACCGCCTCGAGGTCGGGCACGGTGCGCACCGCGATCTCGCGCGCCAGCAGGCGCCGGTGCTCCTGATAGACCGCGGCCTCGCGCGCGACCGCGGGGTCGGCCGCGATCGCGGCCAGCGCCTCGTCGGCCTGGCGCAGCCACGGCGTGCCCTCGGCCGCCACCGCCGGCCGCTCCCTGAAGCGGACCAGCTGCCACCACCGCTCGCGCGGCGGTTGGGCGAGGGCCTGCGCCAGCTCGGCGTCGAGCGCGCCGGCGTCGGGCTTCTTCCCGAGTTGCCGCGCGAACCACTCGCGCAGCCCGGCCGACCCTTCGCGCGGGAACTCGTGGGCCAGCCCGTCCCACGTCTCGATGTGCGCGCTGGCGCCGCGCTGGCGGTGGAACTGCAGCGCGCGCAGCGCGAACGGGAAGTTGCCGTCGCGCCGGCCCACGCCGATGAACACCGGGGTGCCGGCGCGCAGCGGAACCGGCTTCTCCGGCAGGTTCGCAATGTGCCCGGCCATCAGCACCGCACCGCCGGCGAGCGTGCGCTCCGCCTGCAGCAGGTGATCGACCATCCACCCGCCCTTGCTCACGCCGCACAGGAACACCCGCTCCGGATCGAGCCCCATCTCCGCCACCAACCGGTCCCTGACCTGCCGGAACACCGCCAGCTCCGCCTTCAGCGACTCGACGGTGAGCGCCTGCTGCCCCTCCTGCACGTAGGCCATGCCGACGACGATCCAGCCGCCCGCCCCGGTGTGCGCGCGCACCAGCGCGGTGTCCGGCCGCCCGTTCAACCCGTGGTAGTGGAACACCCCCGGCCACTTGCGCTCCGGGTCGAAACCCTCCGGCCGTGAAACCAGCACCGGCTGCCGGCACTCGGGCAGCGTGATCCGCAGGTCGGCGGCGATGGCGGCGGGCAGCGCGAGGGCGGCCGCGAGGAACGGATGGAGCGGGATCCTTGACAGGGGCGTGCGCATCGTCAGTCCTACCCGGAATGGACTGGAGGCAGTGTCCGCGCGGCACGGCGCCGCGTCCAGCACGGAACGCGCGGCCAGCAGCCAGCGGCCAGCAGCCAGCGGTCACTGTTAGAGCAAGGGCTTGGCCCGGAGGATTCGTGGCAAACGCATGCACGATCATTTGGGAATTACTTTGGAACTGCTGACCGCTGACTGCTGACCGCTGACTGCCCCCTTGCCCACTGGCGGCCGCTGCCCCATCGTCGGCGCCAGGCAATGCAGCTCGAGTCCCGCCCCAAGCTCGCCCACGGCCGCTGCGTCGACCCCGAGGAGACGATCGCCCGCCTCGACGCGCTGATCGGGGCGCGCCACGCCTATCGGGTGCACGAGGAAACCCTGGCCGCCCACCTGCACTGGACCGCGCTGTTCCTCGAGGGCGACCCCGACTTCCGCTCGATGGGCAAGGGGGTGACCCCGCGCTGGAGCCTCGCCGGCGCCCTCGCCGAGGGCGCCGAGTGGCTGACTGCCAGGCCCACCACCCGCCTGCCCGGCTACCTCGCCGCCCACCAGCACGACGTTCCCGACCCCGTCCCCCTCGAGGACCTGCTGGCCCACGTTGCCACCGCCACCCCGCCGCTGCTCGCCCGCATCAAGGAGCTCGACGACGCCCGCCACTGGGTCGACGGCTGGTCGCTGCGCGACCAGTGCCCGCGCAAGGTGCCGATCGAGTACGTCCGCATGACCCACGGCCCCAACGGCAAGGCCAGCGGCAACTTCCTCGAGGAGGCGATCGCCCATGCCACCCTCGAGGTCTTCGAGCGCCGCGCCCACATCACCGTGCTGCGCAACCGGCTCGTCGTCCCCACGATCGACCCCGCCACCATCGACCACCCGGTCATCCGCGACCAGCTCGCGTTCGTCCGCTCCAAGGGCATCGAGGTGGTGCTCAAGGACCTCTCGTTCGGCGGCGTGCTGCCCTGCGTCGGCGCCTACTTCCGCGACCCCAACATCCCCGCCGACCTGCAGTTCCACCACTTCTTCAAGGTCGGCGCCTCGTTCAACCGGGAGGAGGCCCTGCTGCGCGCCTTCACCGAGTTCACCCAGGGCCGCCGCGCGTGCGACTTCTGCGACGGCTCGCCGCAAACCCTCGCCCGCCTGCTCGAGCCGGACTTCCGCCGCCTCCACACCCGCGACGACGACTGCGACAACTTCCTGCCCGCGTTCCTGTTCGGCATGGTCCCCTGCCGCAACGCCGCCTTCCTGCTCGACGGCGACCCCGTCCCCTTCGACCGCGGCCCCTGCCACGCCGACTGCCTCGACGACATCGCCCACGCCCGCGCCATCTGCGAACTGCTCGGCAAGGACTACCTCGCCATCGACCTGACCGACCCGGAACTCGGCTTCCCGGTGGCGCAGGTCGTCATCCCCGGCTACTCCGACGTCCTCCCCTTCCACCCCGCCGACAGCCCCGGCCTGTTCCGCCGCTGGACCCGCACCGAGGTGCTGGCCGCATTCACGTAGCCCGCAGCCAGTCGAGGAAGGCCGTGGGGTCGGCCGGCATCGGGGTGGCGGCCTTGGGGCGGTCGGCGAGGCAGGCGAGGCGCGCGGGGGTGGGGACGGCGCCGGGGCCGAGTTCGCGTGCGACCACGTCGGGGAACTTGGCGGGGTGGGCGGTGGCGAGCACGACGGTGGCGTCGTCCGGGTGGGCGGCGAGCCAGGCGTCGGCGGCGAGCCAGCCGACGGCGGCGTGGGGGTCGAGGGCGTAGCCGGCGGCGCGGTGGACGGTGCGGATGGCGGCGCGGGTGGCGGCGTCGTCGAAGGCGAAGCCGTGGATGGCGGCGGCGATGGCCGGGTGGCTGCCGCCGAACAGGTCGAGGATCCGCGCGAAGTTGCTCGGCGCGCCGACGTCCATGGCGTTCGAGATGGTGGCCACCGTCGGCCGCGGGGCGTAGCGGCCGCTGGCGAGGAAGCGGGGCACGGCGTCGTTGGCGTTGGTGGCGGCCACGAACCGGCGCACCGGCAGGCCGAGGCGCGCGGCCAGCAGGCCGGCGGTCAGGTTGCCGAAGTTGCCGCTCGGCACCACGAACACCGGCGCCACGCCGGCCGGCAGCTGGCGCACCGCCTCGAGGTAGTAGAACGCCTGGGGCACCAGCCGCGCGATGTTGATCGAGTTGGCGGAGGTGAGGTTCAGCTGCCCGGAGAGCCGGCGGTCGAGGAACGCCGCCTTGACCATGCGCTGGCAGTCGTCGAAGCTGCCCGCCACCTCGAGCGCGGTGATGTTGCCGCCCAAGGTGGTGAGCTGCCGTTCCTGCAGCCCGCTGACCATGCCCTGCGGATAGAGGATCACCACGCGGGTGCCGGCGACCTGGTGAAACGCGCTGGCGACCGCGCCCCCGGTGTCGCCCGAGGTGGCGACCAGCACCGTCAGGTCGCGGCCGTCGCCGCGCGTCAGCCACGCCATCAGCCGCGCCATGAACCGCGCGCCGAAGTCCTTGAACGCCAGCGTCGGCCCGTGAAACAGCTCGAGCACCCACCGGCCGGGCAGCGGCTCGACCAGCGGGGCGTCGAAGGCGAGGGTCTCGGCGACGATCCGCCCGAGCACCTCGTCCGGCACGTCTCCGCCGAACACCGCCCGCGCCACCGCCAGCGAGTTGGCGGCGAACGGGCGCCCGCGCAGGCCGGCCCAGAAGTCGCCGCCCAGCGGGGCGAGGCGCGCGGGCAGGTAGAGCCCGTTGTCGGCCGGCAGCGAGCGCAGCACCGCCTCCTTGAGGCCGGCGCGCAGGGCCGGGTTGTTGGTGGAGTAGTAGTTCAACTGCCGGTCTGCTCGATCACGTGGACCCCCTGCGGGTTGATCCTCGAGACGTGGATCTGGTTCTCGAGCGGCAGGTCGGAGAACACCTTCGACACCGCCTCGGCCACGCTGCGGGCGGTGTCCTCGCCCTCGCACAGCGCGAACACGCTCGGGCCGGCGCCGGAGATCGAGAACCCGAGCGCGCCGTGGGCCATGGCGGCACGCTTCGCCTTGTAGAAATCCGGGATCAGCTTCTGGCGGCGCGGCTCGGCGATCACGTCGTGGATCGAGCGGCTGATCAGCCCGTAGTCGCGCTGGATCAGCCCACAGAGCAGCCCGCCGAGGTTGCCGATCTGTTGGGTCGCATTGGCCAGCGGGATCTCCCGGGGCAGGATCTCGCGCGCCACCTTGGTGAGGATCTCGAGCTCCGGGTGAACGACCGCCGCCCACAGGTTGTCGGGCACCGGCAGCTCGGCGATGTCCAGCTCCTCGTTCGAACGGATGAACACGATGCCGCCCAAAAGGCACGGCGCCACGTTGTCGGCGTGCCACGCACCGTCGGCGCTCGACTCGCCGGCCATCGCAAACGGCAGCAGCTGCTTCTTGGTCATCGGCTCGCCGATCAGGTGGTTGACCGCGAAGGCGCCGGCCACCGCGCTGGCCGCCGACGACCCGAGCCCGCTGCCGGAAGGCATCTTCTTGTGCACCTCCATCTCGATCCCGCGGTCGCTCATCCCGAGGTGGCGCAGCAGGTCGGCGGCCGCCACGCCGGCGGTGTTGTGCTCGATGTCGCGCGGCAGCCTGCCCGCGTCGCCGGTGATCCGCGTGATGCGCAGCCCCGGCTTGTCGGAGTGGCGCACGACGATCTCGTCGCCGGGCTCGGCGATCGCGAACCCGAGGACGTCGTAGCCGCACGCCACGTTCGCCACCGTCGCGGGCGCGTAGACCCGCACTTCCCTGACCGGTTCGTGCAACATCGGGCTGCGGTGCTAGCAGCCGGAGCGCCGCCCGGCGAGCGAAATACGCCCGCCGCCACCCCCGCGAATCCGCCGCGCCGGGTGCTTGTGCCACCCCCCGCCGCCGTCCTACGATCAGCCCGTGCCAATCCCGCGCAGCCTGATTTCCGCCCTCGCCCTGTTGTCCGCCAGCCTCGCCACCGCGGGCACGCTGGAGATCTCGCGCCTCCGCTGCGAATACCTCGTCGAACCGCGCGGCCTCACCGAGGCCAGGCCGCGGCTGAGCTGGGAGCTGGGCTCCGACCGCCGCGGCGCCCGCCAGCTCGCGTGGCAGGTCCGGGTGGCCTCCACCCCCGCGCAGTTCGAGTCGCCGGACCTCTGGGACAGCGGCCGCGTCGAGGGCGACGCCTCCGCCCAGGTCGCCTACGACGGCAAGCCGCTCGGCTCAAACCAGGAGGCCCACTGGCAGGTCCGGGTGTGGGATGAAGGCGGCCAACCCTCGCCCTGGAGCAGCCCGGCATGCTGGTCGATGGGCCTGCTCGACCCCAAGGACTGGAAGGCCGCGTGGATCGGCCTGCCGGCCCCCGCGCCCGAGGCGGGTGACTTCCCCGCCGCGGCGCAGTGGGCCGCGCCGGCCGGCACCCCGCCGCTCGAAGCGCCGGCCGGCACCACCCGCTACCGCTACCGCTTCGACGTCGGCCCGGCCGCACCCCCCGCCGTCGCCCTCCGGCTCGCCGCCGACGACCGCTGCCGGGCGTGGCTCAACGACCGCCACATCCTGACCGCCGCCGGCTTCGACCACGGCCAGCAACTGGAGATCACCGACTTCCTTGAGCCGGGGACCAACACGCTCGCCATCGAGGTGACCAACGACGCCCAGGGCCCGTCCGCCGTGCTGTGCCAGCTGGCGTGCTCGACGCCCGGCGCCACGTTCGCGCCGCCGCCCTTCCACACCGCGGCCAAGGCGACCGCCGACGCCCCGGCCGGCTGGGAAAACACGCAGTTCGACGACGCAGCGTGGCCGCCGGTGACCGCCGTCGCCCCCGCCGGCGCCGCCCCGTGGGGCCCCGTCCGCTGGACCGACGTCTCGCAGGCGCTGCCCGCGCGCATGCTGCGCCACGAGTTCCAGGCCGGCCCGGTCAGGCGCGCGGTCGTCCACCTCACAGGCCTCGGCTACCACGAACTCCACCTCAACGGCCGCAAGGTGGGCGACCGCGCGCTCGAGCCGGCGCTCACCGACTACGACCGGCGGGTGCCGGTGAGCACCCACGACGTGACCGCGCTGCTCAAGCCCGGCCGCAACGCAATCGGGCTGTGGCTGGGCAACGGCCGCTACCACGCCCCCGACCTCCACGTTCCCACCCCCACCCGCAGTTTCGGCGCCCCACTCGCACGCCTCCAGCTCCACTTGGAACTGGCCGACGGCACCCGGCAGACGGTCGTCACCGACCCCGCCTCGTGGCGCGCCACCGACGCGGGCCCGATCCGCGCCAACAACGACTACGACGGCGAAACATGGGACGCGCGCCTCGACCAGCCCGGCTGGAGCGAGGCGGGGTTCGACGACTCACGCTGGCAACCGGCGGCCGCCATGCCCGCCCCCAAGGGCGCCCCGGCCCACGTCGCCTGCCCCCCGATCCGCGTCACCGAACGCCTCAAGCCGAAGAAGATCACCCAGCCCCGCCCCGGCACCTTCATCGCCGACTTCGGGCAGAACCTCGTCGGCTGGTGCCACCTCCAGGCCGCCGGCCCGCGCGACACCACCATCCGGCTGCGCCACGCCGAGACGCTGCGCCCCGACGGCACCCTGTTCCTCGCCAACCTGCGCGGCGCCGCCGTCACCGACCGCTTCACCCTCGCCGGCACCGGCGCCAGCGAGTCGTTCGAACCCCGCTTCACCTACCACGGCTTCCGCTACGTTGAACTCACCGGCCTGCCCGGCGAGCCCGGGCCCGACACCCTCGAGGCCTGCGTCGCCCACTCCGACCTCGAGCCGGCCGGCACCTGGAAGTCATCCAACGAACTGTTGGACCGGATCCTCGCCAACGTCCGCCGCGGCCTGCGCGGCAACTACCTCTCGATCCCCACCGACTGCCCCCAGCGCGACGAGCGCCAGGGCTGGCAGGGCGACCGCGCCGCCGAGTCACGCGGCGAGGCCTACCTGTTCGACACCGCCGCGTTCTACTCGAAGTGGCTCGCCGACATCCGCGACTCCCAGCAGCCCGACGGCAACGTCTCGGACGTCTGCCCGGCATACTGGCCGTTCTACACCGGCAGCGCCGTGTGGCCCGCCGTCCAGACGATCGTCCCGCAGACGCTCTATCAGATCTACGCCGACCGCCGGGCCACCGAACAGGCCTACCCCGGGGTCGCGCGCTGGCTCCGGTTCCAGCTCGCCCGCCGCCAGCCCGACGGCCTGCTGCCGCCCGACCCCTACGGCGACTGGTGCCCGCCGCCCAGGGACCCCGCGCAGATCCACGCCACCGCACCCGACGTCGTCACCGACAAGCGCTTCGTCGCCAACTGCTACCTCGCCGGCCAGCTCGGGCTCGCCGCCGAGATGGCCCGCCTCTCCGGCCACCCCGCCGACGCCGACGCCTGGCTCGCCGCCCGCACCGGGCTGGCCGCCGCAATCCAGTCCGCATGGTGGGCCCCCGAGACCTCGACCTTCGCCAACGGCACCCAGTCCAGCAGCGTCCTGCCGCTGGCCTTCGAGCTGGTGCCCGCCGACGGCCGGCCGGCACTCGCCCGCTCGCTGGTGGCGCGCATCCGCACCAACGACCGCAGCCACATCGGCACCGGCCTGATCGGCGCGCAGTGGCTGTTCCGCACCCTAACCGACATCGGGCACGCCGGCGTCGCGTTCGAGATCGCCACCCAGCGGACCTACCCGAGCCTGGGCTACATGGTCGACCACGACGCCACCACGATCTGGGAACTCTGGAACGGCGACACCGCCGACCCCGCCATGAACTCCCACAACCACGTCATGCTCGTCGGCGACCTCGTCAGCTGGTGCTTCGAACGCCTCGCCGGCATCCGCCCGGAAACCCCCGGCTTCGCCCGCCTGCTGATGCGCCCCGAGCCGGTCGGCGACCTCGCGTTCGTCGAGGCCGAGTACCGCTCGATCCGCGGCCCGGTCCGCAGCCACTGGCAGCGCCGGCCGGACGGCGCCTTCGAGTGGGACATCCACCTGCCGGCCAACACCGCCGCCACCGTGGTCCTGCCGCTCCCCGACCAGCCGAACCCAAACGTCACCGAGTCCGGCAAGCCGCTCGCCGAAGTCCCCGCCGTCCGCCCGCTCCCCGACCGCTCGCCACCCGGCCACCTCGCTGTCGAGATCCCCGCCGGCCGCTACCACTTCGAGGTCAGGTAGCACGCCACGCCGCGACCGATGCCGGCGGCCGCCACACCGGCTCACGGCGCGGGTGTGGCGCCCGGGTGGCGCACATCGAGGCGGTAGAACATGCGCGGAATCGAGCCGCCGGGGCTGTGGTCGAAGTGCATCGGCAGGCCGTAGCTGAGGAGCCAGCCGCTGACCGGCGTCCAGCCCACCAGGTCGGTGCCGTGCTCGACCCGCACGTGGAAACCCGGCGCGCATCGCCACTCGATACGCCAGGTGGCGCCGAGCCTGCTGATCCGGGCGCCGCCCGGGATCTGCGGATCGAGGATCGTCAGGTCGACGGGCTGGTAGATGCGCCACAGGGGGGCGGAGCTGGTGACCGGATGGAGCCGGAACGAGACCTCGGTGAGCGGCTGCGCGGGGGCCGACTCGAAATGGAAGCCGCCGGAGGCATGCACCCACGAGCCACCGCTGGGGATGCTGCGGCTCCCGTCGGCCGCGTATCCCGTGGCCACGCTGCCATCGATGGACGGGCGCACGAAGACCCGGCAGTCGAGGCCGGAGACATTCCAGGCCGCGAAGTGCCCCTCGATCCGCTGACCCGGCGGCAGGATGCCGCACGCCCGCGCCGCCGGCTGGTTCGGCACCGTCCGCAGGTGGCCGCTGACGGCCGGCTGCACCTTGGTGTCTGTGAAGTAAACCGGGCTGTCGGGATGGTAGGGCTGCGGCAGCGGGAACTGCACGGTGTCGATTTCCGCGCTGTTGTCCCCCAGACGAACGCTGAAGTGGATGCCGCGCACCGCCCGGTCCAGGCCGTCGTCAAGGTTGATGTAGTTCGACCAGGTGCCGGTGCCATGCAGGGTGGTGTAGCCGCCGTGGGAGTAACTTACGCCCCCAATCTCCACCGGCGCGCTGACCACGGGGCGGGACTGCGGCCGGATCCCCAAGGCCTCGGTCGTCGCATAGGGCACCACGAAGTTGTAAGTGGCGTCGGTGTAGTCCCATGAACTCAGGCTCAGGTCGCGGAAGCGAACGCTGCCCCAGCGGAAATCGACCGGGAAATCGAGGCGGTCGACCTCGGTCGCCTCCTTGCTTTGCACGGTGACCCGCACCGCGTCGGCCGGGGTCTGGAAGCCGGGGTCGTCAACCATGAAGAACCGGCTGGTCGAGCCGCTGCCGAAATGCAGCGGGCTTGCCTGATACCCGGTCCCAGGCGGATAGAACTCGCCCCGCCGCGGATACGCCCACAGGTAGATCCCGTCCGGATCGTCGGTTTCGTACGCCAGCGTGACGGTGACGGGATCGTTGTCCAGCAACAGCGCCGGGCTGAGCGTGTCGATCGCCGTCACCTCGACCCGATGCCGACCGACCACGTAGTGCACCGGGATGCGCAGCCACCACAGGAATCGCGACTGGTCGACGTTGACCGCATACAGAAACAACTCATCGACCACCCCCCCGGGTTCCAGATTCGTCTTGCACCAGCTGTTGCCCGAGCCGCTGCCGGCCACATACTCCGGGCTTCCCGCGTGCGAATACAGGACGCGCTCGCCGGCGGACATCGGAACGCAATACGCCCGGAAACTGGTGTCGCTCTCGTAGGCGAACGCCAACTCGAGGCGGTCCGAGGTCGCCGCGTCGCCGGGCCGCACGATCGCGGGCGTCCCCGGCGCCAGCACGATGTCCTTGATCTCCACCCCGGCCCGCAACGACACGCCGGTGAACAGCAACAGCAACAACGCGGCCCACGCTCGCCGCCCGCCGAATGGCACGATCGCTTTCATGGTCCATTCCACTCCCACGTCTTGGGGGACCCGTTGCCGGCCTTGATGCCGCAAACCCGCTCCCATACCAGTTGCCAATCTAGGATTCCCAACCCAGTGCGGCAAGGACGATCTGCAGGATGCGCCCGCCGGAGGGCTTTTCGGCTTTTCACCATTTCCGCCTTTCCCCACCCTGCCCCCATGCAGCGCAGGGTCCGCCTCAAGGACGTCGCCGAGCGCGCCGGCGTCGCGGTCAACACCGCCTCGACGATCCTCAACCGGCGGCCGAACTCGTGGGCGTCCAAGGAGACCGAGGACCGCGTGTTCCGCGCCGCCAAGGAACTCGGCTACCGCCCCAGCAAGACCGCCCGCGCCCTCCAGTCCGGCCGCTACCACACGATCGGCCTGCTCATCCAGGACCTGCTCAACCCGTTCTTCACCACCATCGCCGACGAGTTGGAAACCGCGGCCGAGGAGCAGGGCTACGAGCTGCTGATCGAAAACTGCCGCTCGAGCCTGGTGCGCGAGCGCCACTTGTTCGCCGAGCTCGGCGACCTCGAGGTCGACGGCGTCGTCCTCTGGCTCAGCGACAACGAGGTCTACCGCGGCGAGCTGGCCGACTGCTTCCGCCAGAACCTGCCGCTCGTCGCCCTCGGCAACGGCATCCCCGCCGCCCCCTACCCGGTCGACGCCGTGCTCAGCGAGTTCACCCAGGGCTTGACCGAGGCGATCGACGCCCTGTGCCAGCTCGGCCACCGCCGCTTCGTGTTCCTCAGCGCCCTGGCCGAGGGCACCTGGGACGGCTCCCGCCCGCGCCTGTTCCAGGAACTGCTCGCCGCCCGCGGCGTCCCGCCCGCCGCCATCGACATGCTGCGCTGCGGCCACTCGATCGACTCCGCCTGCGAGACCTTCGCCTCGTTCCTGCGCAAGCACCCGGGCCGCCGCCCCACCGCGCTCGTCGCCATGAACGACCTCGCCGCCCTCGGCGCAATGCGCGCCGCCCGCGACGCCGGCCTGCACATCCCCGCCGACCTCTCGATCGTCGGCGTCGACGACATCCCCCTCGCCCCCTACCTGCCGATCTCACTCTCGTCGATCCGCCAGCGCTACCACCGGATCACCCGCGCCGCCGCCGAACTGCTCGTGTCACGCATCGAACCGGGCCCCTCCCCCGCCCCCGCCGAACCCCGCCAGATGATCTTCCCCACCCACTTCGTCGCCCGCGAAAGTACCGGCCCCGCCCCAGCCGCCTGAGCACCGCGCAACTTTCGGCTTCCAAAGACACGTTTCACGTGGCCTCATTCCAGCCTCGCCATGAGCACCGCACGATCGCAGACCCGCGCCTATGAACTGGCCCGTGAACGCTACGCCGAACTGGGCGTGGACACCGAGGCCGCCATGACCACCCTCGCCACCATCCCAATCTCGCTCCACTGCTGGCAGGGAGACGACGTCGGCGGCTTCGAAAACGTGGGCGCCGAGCTGGGCGGCGGCCTCGCCGTCACCGGCAACTACCCCGGCAAGGCCCGCACCCCGGACGAACTGCGCGCCGACATCGAGCAGGCCTACTCCCTGATCCCAGGCAAACACCGCCTCAACCTGCACGCCTTCTACGGCGAGTTCCCCGCCGGCAAGCGGGTCGACCGCAACCAGATCGAGCCCAAACACTTCGCCGGCTGGATCGACTGGGCCAAGGGGCTGGGCATCGGCATGGACTTCAACCCCACCTGCTTCGCCCACCCGAAGGCGGCCGACGGCTTCACCCTCGCCCACCACGACTCCGGCATCCGCAACTTCTGGATCGAACACTGCATCGCCTGCCGCAAGATCGGCGCCGCCATCGGCAAGGCGCTCGGCTCCCCCGCCGTCACCAACATCTGGATCCCCGACGGCATGAAGGACAGCCCGGCCGACCGCCGCGGCCCGCGCGAACGGCTGGCGAAGGCCCTCGACAAGGTGCTCGCCGAACCGCTGCCCAAAAAACACAACCTCGACGCCGTCGAGGGCAAGCTGTTCGGCATCGGCGCCGAAAGCTACACCGTCGGCATGCACGAGTTCTACCTCGGCTACGCCATCACCAACCGGATCCTCGTGTGCATCGACTCCGGCCACTACCACCCCACCGAGGTCGTCGGCGACAAGCTCTCCTCGGTGCTCTGCTTCCTCGACGAGGTCCTCCTCCACGTCAGCCGCGGCGTGCGCTGGGACAGCGACCACGTCGTCACCCTCAACGACGAGCTGCTGACGATCGCCCAGGAACTGGTGCGCGGCAACTACCTCGGCCGCACCCACATCGGCCTCGACTACTTCGACGCCAGCATCAACCGCATCGCCGCATGGACGATCGGCACCCGCAACATGCTGCGCGCCCTGCTGATCGCGCTGCTCGAGCCCACCGCCCGGCTCCGCCAGCTCGAGACCGCCGGCGACTACACCTCGCGCCTCGCGCTCATGGAGGAGTGCAAGACGCTCCCGTTCGGCGCCGTCTGGGACCACTACTGCACCCGCATGGGCGTGCCGGCCGGCCCCGCCTGGATCGCCGAGGTCAAGTCCCACGAGGCCAAGGTCCTCGCCAAACGCACGTGACCGCGCCCGCCCGCGCCCGCCCCTAACGCGAACCGCACACCGCGATGCCACCCGAAGCCAGCGTCAACCCCGCCCTCGGGATCTCCATCTTCATCCTCGGCGGCCTCGCCGGGGCGGTCTTCTATCTGCCGCTCAAGCGGGTCAGGAAGTGGGCCTGGGAAAGCTACTGGCTGTTCTACGCGGTGTTCGGGCTGGTGGTGGTGCCGTGGGCGCTCGCGATGCTCAAGTCCCCCAACACCATCGACGTGCTCAAGGCGGCGCCCGGCGGCGAGCTGTGGTACTGCTACCTGTGCGGCGCGGCGTGGGGCTTCGGCGGCCTGACGTGGGGGCTGATGATCCGCTACCTCGGCGTGGGCCTCGGGCTGGCGATCGGCTGCGGCCTGTGCTCGGCGGCGGGCACCATCGTGCCGCCGATCATCCGCCAGGTGTTCGGCCAGGAGGGCACCCACTTCGCGCAGCTGTTCCAGAGCCGGGCCGGGATCGTCTCGCTGGCCGGCGTGCTCGTCTCGCTCGCCGGCATCGTGCTGGTCGGCATGGCCGGCATGTCCAAGGAGCAGGAACTGCCCGAGGAGGAAAAGAAGAAGGCGGTCGAGGAATACAACTTCGGCAAGGGCATGCTGGTGGCCCTGTTCTCCGGGCTGATGAGCGCCGCCCTCGGCTTCGGGCTCGTCGGCGGCCCCACCATCCAGAAGCTCGCGCTGACCACCGCGCCGGCCACCCCGGTGGCATGGGCGGGGATGCCGGTGCTGGTGGTCGCCCTGCTCGGCGGGTTCACCGTCAACTTCCTGTGGTGCCTCTATCTGAACGCCCGCAACCGGACGTTCGGCGACTACACCCGGCGCGGCGCGCCGCTCGGCGCCAACGTGCTGTTCGGCGCCTGCGCCGGCGCGCTGTGGGTGTGCCAGTTCGTCGCCTTCAAGACCGGCGAGCCGAAGATGGGCGACCAGGGCTACGTCGGCTGGGCGGTGCTGATGGCCAGCCAGATCATGTTCAGCGGCCTGCTCGGGCTGGCCCTCGGCGAGTGGCGCGGCACCAGCAGCCGCACCCGCCTGCGCCTCGTCGTCGGCCTGGTCGTGCTGCTCGCCTCCGCCGTCATCTCCGGCTACAGCGGCTACCTCGGCCGCCTCGGCTGACCCGGCGGCGGCAACAACACCGCCGCAAACCAGAGCACGGTGCCGGCGAGCATCGCGCCCTTGACCTGCGGCAAAGTCGGCCCGCCGCCGAGGTAGGCGAGCGCCGGCCCGATCGTCAGGATCACGCCGAGGGCGGCAAGGAGGCGGCGCACGGTTCTCATGGGCGGGCGGGTTGGCGGTGGCACAGCCGGCTGAGCACCAGATAGAGCAGCCCGGTGGCCAGCCACGCCGGGAAGGCGACGAACGATCCGAACACCCCGCCCCGGACGATCACCAGCGAGGCGGCGGCCAGCACCAGCAGCCACGCGACCGCGGCCGGCCAGTTCAGGAAGCGGCCGGCGGCCGCGGCCCAGTCCCGCGGGAACCCGAGCCGCCCCGCGAACCACCAGTCGGCGAGCAGGATCGCCCCGACCGGCGCGATCGCGGTGCCGAAGAACCCGACGAAGTCCAACAGTTTCATCGCCACCGCCGGGAACAGCCCCGCCACCGTGGCCAGCCCGCCCGCCACCAGCGTCACCGCGAACGTCGGGGACCGCGGCCACAGCCCCTGCAGCGCCAGCCCGGCCCGGTAGATCGTCGGGTTGGCCGTCGTCCAGCCGGCGATCACCACGCACGCCACCCCGGCGACCCCCGCGACCTGCCACGCCAGCGGCCCGGGCGCCACCGTCGGCACCTCGCCCGGCGCCACCGGCGAGTTCTTGAGCTGCAGGGCGAGCAGCAGCGAGGCCGCCACCCACGCCATGTAGTGGCCGATGAACATCCCGGCGGCGGCCGCCCACCCGTACCCCGGCTTGCGCGCGTAGCGGAACAGCGTCATGTCGGACAACCCGAGGTGCCACGGGGCGTTGCACAGCCACGCGAAGAAGATGACGTGCCAGAGGGTGAACCGCGGCTCGGCCAGCGGCGCGCCGCCGGGCCAGATCTCGGTCGTCGCCGCCCGCCAGAAACCCGCCGGGCTCCGCACCCCCAGGTCCGCCAGCGCGATCAGCCCGCAGGCGAGGAACACCAGGATCATCCACGGCGCCGCGCGGCTCGAGAACCGCGCCACCCGGTCGTAGCCGCCCGCCGCGACCAGCGCGATCGTGGCCCCCACCGCCGCCACCACCACCACCCACGTCACCGAGTTCGGCAGCGTGTCGGCCAGCGTCGGCATCCGCATCCCGAACGGGATCCCGACCGCGGTCGCCGACACCGTGACCATCGCCCCGGCCAGCACGCAGAACAGCAGGCCGTTGGCCAGGTTGTAGAGCAGCACGAACCCGCGCCCGGCAACCCGCTCGAGCTGATAGTAGAGCGTCAGCCGCACCCGGGTGGCGAACGGCGCGCACAGGTAGCGCCACATCAGCACCGCCAGCACGTTGCCGACCAGCAGCCCGACGAACAGGTCCGCCGCCCGCACCCCGTGGACCAGAAACAGCGGCCCGAGCATGAACTCGGTCCCCGCCACGTGCTCGCCCGCAAACAGCGCCCAGAACTTGCCCGGCCCCTTGAGCGCCCGCGCGGGCACCGGCTCGCGCTCGTGCTCGTCCACGTGGGCCACGCGCGATCCCGGGGTGCTCATCGCCCACCCCGATAGACGGTCCCGCCCCGCTTGGCAATCCGGGACGCCCGCCGCGCCCTACAATCCGTAGTCCTCGAGCTCCTCCTCGGCGTCGCTCTTGACCGGCTCGGCCGGCGCCGCCTCGGCCAGGATCTCGTCGAGCATCCGGCCGATGCCGGCCTCGGCCATGCTGCTGCGCGGGTAGATGCTGCGCGCCTTGAGGAACCACGCGAGGGCCGAGCCGACCTGCTGCGGCTCGCGCTGCTCATACTGGCGGGCACGGTCGAGCGCCTTGGTGAAGTCGGCCACCTTGGGCGCCAGCATCTCCAGCTCCCGCCCCAGCTTCGGGTCGTCGGGGAACTTCTCCCGCAGCTCGGCAAGCTGCTCCCAGGCCGCGTAGTCCTGCCCCATCTTGCTGAACTCGTTGGCCTTGCCCAGCGTGGCCTCGATGGTGGTGATGTTCTCGATGATCTGGCGGAACGCGTCGCTGCGCCCGGGGTCGTCCTGGATCACCGGCGCGAACTCGTACTGGCGGCGGAAGATCTCGCGGTAGTTCTGCTCGCTGAGCAGCCGGTCGAAGTCGTTCACCAGCCCGGCCACCGCGCTGGTCTTGGTGATCAGGCTGCGGAACTCGTCCAGCTTCGGGTTGGTCGGCCACAGCTCCGCCGCCGCCTTGATCTCCTCCCCGGCCTTGGTCGTGTCCTTGGCAATCAGGTGCGCCTTGGCCTTCTCGATCGCCATGTCGCTGGCCAGCGTGTGGGCCGCGATCGCGCTGTCGACCTTGGCCGAGGGGAAGTCGCTGACCCCCTCCTTGATCTTGAGCGCCAGCTCCCGGCCGCGCGCGTAGTCGCGCGCCTGCAGCGTGCCGTAGAGTTCGTGCAGGTCGCGGATGTAGAGCGCCACATGGCGCTTCTTCTCGCGCGGCAGCACCGCCAGCGGCTCGAGGTACTCGCCCAGCGCGAACGCCTCCATCAGCCGCTGCGCCGCGGTGTGCAGTTCCTTGTGCTCCATCAGGAAGTCGAACGCCTCGATCGCCTTGTCCGCCTCGCGGATCGCCTCGTTGGCCAGCGAGTCGAGCGAGGCCACCGTCGGGCTCACGCCGACCGACTGGGTGAACAGCTTCGAGACGTCCGAGTTCTCGTCGATGTGCAGCGTGGTGTCGCCGTCCTTCCAGATCTGGTTGTAGAACCGGGCGGCCATCAGCACGTGCTCGAAGCGCCGCTGCGCGAACCACTGCACCATGTTGACCTGATACTGCGCCTTGGACTGCAGGACCTGCGCCTCGCCCTTGACGATGTTGGCCTTCTTGAGCACCTCGATCTCGGCGATCCGGCGCACGATCTCCGTGTAGTCGAGCGAGTTGGTCCCATAGCCGGAGCCCCCGATCAGCCCGGCCGGCCCGGTGTTCTGGTTGTTGCGCCGGCGGCCGGCGTTGGTCCTGGCCCCGCCCTGCCCGCCGCCTCCGCCCCCGGCCGCGGTGCTGCTGTCGATCTCCGGCGCCTTGTCGTGGCGCGCGTTCCAGTCGCCCTTGCGGATCAGGTCGTGCTTCTCGCGCTCGATGCCCGCGTTCAGCCGCTTCAGCCCGTCGACGTCCCGGCGCGCCAGCATCGAGACGTAGATCGCCTCCGCCAGGCTGCCGCAGATGCCCGCGTCCCCGGGGTAGGTCGCCGCCCGCGGCAGCAGCCGCCACGAACTGTACGGGTCCGGCCCGCCCTCGTTGTAGGGCGACATCTCGGCCAGCACCTTGCGGATCGTGTCGCGGTAGTCCCGCGCCGCCTCGGAGTCCTCCTCCGGCTGGTTGAGGTACTTCTCGAACCGCGCCCGCAGCACCCGGTTGTCTCCCAGCGGGATGGTGACGCCGCCGACGGTCACCGTCTCCGCCGACATGTCGAGCAACGGGATCTCCTGGCCCCACGGCGACGCGCCGGTGTCGGGCTTGGCATCGCGCTGGATCGTCACGTCGCCGCCGTCGGCACTGCCCCCAGGCGTCACCTTGCTGCTCGGCGTCGGCGGGGTGTAGACTTGGGCCCACAGCGAACCGGCGCAAACCACCGGCACCAGCAACGCGGCGGAACGGGAAAACCAAGCTGCTCCCACGTGACGCATGCCCGATGATAACCCCTGTGCCGCGGAATGCGACCAAATTGCGCCCCACCAGATTGCCCCCCGGCCACCGCCCGGGCCGGCACCCCCGCACGGCGGCGGCCGCCGGATGCCCTGCCGCTTGATGTCCTTGACATCACCGCATCATGGCATCACGCTGGTGCCATGCGCACGACGCTGCGGCTGGATGACGACCTCCATGCGCGCGTGGCGGCGATGGCACGGAGTTCCGGGCTGGGGTTCGGGGAACTCGTCAACCGGCTGTTGCGGCAACGCCTGTCCCACGGCGCGACGGTGGGCAGGGTGTCTGCTGAGGACTTCGACCTGGAGACCTTCCCGGCGACCGGGCGGCTGATCCGCGCGGCGGATGTGCAACGGGTGCTCGAGGAGGACGGAGTCTGAGCGGCGGCGATGCACCTGTACGACGTCAACCTGCTGCTGGCGATGCTCACACCGGACCATGAGCACCATGCGGCGGCACGGGCATGGCGGCTGGGCTTGAAGGACCGGACATGGGCAACCTGCGGGATCACGGTGGCGGGGTTCGTGCGGCTGGCCTGCAACCCGGCGCTCGGCTGGCCGGTGGCGCGGATCCCGGCCGACGCATGGGCGCTGCTGCACGCCAACATGGCCAAGCCGGGCCACCATTTCATCGGGTCGCGCCAACCGCCGGCACGGGTGCTGGGCGCGGTGCTGGAGCGCTGCCAAGGCTACCGGCAAGTCACCGACGCGGTGCTGCTGGCGATGGCGATCGGCCACCGCGCGCGGCTGGCCACGTTCGACGCCCGGCTCCGCCACCTGGCGCCGGACCCGGCCGCGGTGACGGTCGTGCCGCTGCCCTGAGCCCGGCCTACAGCCGGTTGATCGCGGTCGCAACCGGGATGCCCCCCTGCCGGATCCGGATCTTGAACGCGTAGCGCTGCTCGCGCTCGATGTTCAGCTGGTTGAACTCCACCGGGATCTCGATCGGTATCAGCTCCGTGCCCCCCTCCCGCGTCACCTTCACGCTCACCACCTGCCCCTGTTCGGGCGTCCAGCGCAGCTTCTCGTCAACCGTCCCCTCCACCGCATACTCGTTGCCCCGCATGCTGTTGGCGTTCTCCAAAAACGCCTCCACGTCCAGCCGCGTGACGTCCCCGAAACCCGCCGCCTTGCGCCCGATCAAAAGCCGGCCCCCGAGCAGCAGCGCGACGACCACGAGCACGGCGGTCCCGACGAGGATCCCGGCGTTCAGTCCAGAGCTGGCGCGGCGCGGCATGGAGAAGAAAAGCTGAGAAGCTGAAATGCTGAAATGCTGAAATGCTGAGGGGTCCGTTCTGTCCCTTCGGTCCCTTTCGTCCCTTTGTTCCCTTTGTTCCCTTTCGCCCCTTTGGCCCCTTTGTTCCCTTTCGTCCCTTTCGTCCACCTCCTCCGCGCAGCGCCCGCAGTATGCCGGCTCCCCGGCCCGGGGGCAAGCACGGCCGTCAGTCCCACTGGTGGCGGCGCGCCCCGATCCACGCCGCGACCAGCCCGACGCCGATGTGCGCCGCCAGCGTGTAGAGGCACAACGCCTGGCCGGACAGCGTGGTGTCGATCACCCGCTTGACCGCCTCGTGCACCGGGCCCTGCAGCGCCTCGACGCTGCCCGACCACCCCCAGTAGGCGGCGATGAACGGCCGCGTGAACGCCTCGATCCGCTCCGGCAGGGCGAGCACCGCGCCGGACAGCGGCAGCTGGAAGCCGACCAGGTAGATCGACATCAGTGACGCCTGCTCGGCGGTGCGCAGCAGCGCCGAGATCGCCAGGCAGGTGACGGTCATCGCCCCGTTGACCAGCAGCAGGAAGCACGCGTGCTCGACGAACTCGCCGCGGAACGGGCCGAAGAACTCGACGAAGAACGCCATCCACAGCGACTGCGCCACCACCAGGCAGGCGAGGAACGCCACCTTGGAGGCGATGTAGGCCGCGGGCCGCAGGCCGCCGAACTTCTCCTTCTCGTAGATCAGCCGCTCGCCGGCGATCTCCCGCGCCGAGTTGTTGGAGCCCATCAGCCCGAGCAGGATCACCTGGAACATGATGATGCCGGAGACCGCGGAGCCCACCCGCATCTGGTCCTGGCGCACCGTCTGCTGCTCCTTCATCTCCACCTCGAGGTCGGTCTGCCGCACCTCCGAGAACTTCCGGATCGGGTCCTGCGCCTTGTCGCTGAACAACGTGACCAGCACCGGGAAGCACAACATGATCGCCAGCTGCAGGAACACCTGCCCGCGGTCGCGGAAGAAGATCCGCCAGCGCCGCGAGAGCAGCGTGGCAAACTGGCTGAGCACCCCGGGCAGGCGCGGCGCCTCCGACACGGCGCGCCCGGCCTCGCCCTCGACCTCCACGCCCTCGCCTTCCTTGCCGGCCTCCTTGCCGGCCTCCTTGCCGGCCTCCCTGCCGGCCTCCCTGCCGGCCTCGCCCCCCCCGGCCCCCGGGGCGGCGCCGGCCGCCGCGAGCGCCGGCGGCCTCGCCGCCTCGCCGGGCTGCAGGTCGCCGGCCTGGATCAGGCGCTGGCGGTTGCGCTCGAGCTTCTGATAGTAGGCCGGGCGGTGCTTTTCCCACGACGACAGCCAGCGCTCGGGCGACTGGGTGGCCAGCCGCGGATAGACTTCCTCGGTGTCGCGCACCGAGAAGTAATGGGTCAGCATCTCGGGCGGGCCGTGGTAGGCGATGCGGCCCTCGTGGAGGACCAGGATCGAGTCGTACAGCTCGAGGTGCGCGAGCGAGTGGGTGACCGCCAGCACGATCCGGCCGTCCTTGCGCGAGAGGTCGTGGAGCAGCCGCACGATCTCGCGCTCGGAGCGCGGGTCAAGGCCGCTCGTCACCTCGTCGCACAGCAGCAGCTTGGGGTCGGAAACCAGCTCCATCGCCAGCCCGAGCCGGCGCTTCTGCCCGCCGGAGAGCACCTTCACGCGGCGGTCGGAGATGCCCGCCAGGCCGGTCTCCTCGAGCACCCGGTCGATCCGCCCGTCCAGCTCGGCCAGGCTGCGGCTCTTGATCCGCAGCCGGGTGGCCGCCTCGACCGACTCGTCGATCGTCAACGGGTCATAGGCGATCGAGAACTGCGGCACGTAGCCGACCTCCGCCGGCGTGAAGTCTCCCTCCTCGGAAAGATTGCGGCCGTCCCAGAACAACGCGCCGGACGACTCCGGGTTGAGGCCGGCGATCGTCTTGAGCAGGGTCGTCTTGCCGCACCCCGACGGGCCCACGATCGCCATGAAGTGGCCGCGCGGCACGCTCAGGCTGGCGCGGTCGATGAGGTTCACCTCCTCGCCTTCCTTGCGAATCGTGAAGCAGACGTCCTTGAGTTCGAGCACGACGGCGGCAGCGGCGGGTTGGCGGGATCCCTCCCGCGCCATTGTCCCCGCCTGCGGCGCCCGAGGCAATCCGGATCTTGGCCGCCCTCTGAAACCGCCCTCTGAAACCGCCCTCTGAAACCGCTTGGCACCGCAGCCGCGAAAGCTACCCTCGCCACCAGTGGTCCCCGCCCTCCGATGACGCCGGGCCCGCACCGGAGCCCGGCGCTCCCCGCCGTGTTCCCCAACCGAATCTCCCCCAACATGAGGCCAGGAACGTGGGTGTGGGCGGCGGCGCTGGGACTGGCGGCCGGCGGCGGGCTGCGGGCGGCCGATTACCTGCGCGACGCCCACGGCGGCCTCGCGCCATGCATGAGTCATCGCCGGTTCATCGAGCGCGGCATGGATTTCGTGCTCCACGACCTCGACGGCGGCTGGGCCACCGGCAACGCATACACGGATGCCGACGGGAAACCGGTCCCCGGCTACGTCAACTACGCGATCGCCGATTCGCAGCACCGCTTGGGCGTCGGCCACCCGGTCAACGCCGGGACGGTCTATCCGGCCTTCCACCACTCCCTCTTCATCCGCGCGTTCCTGGCCCACTGGCGGCAAACGGGCGATCCGGCGTGCCTGGCGCGCGCCCGCCAACTGGCGGACTGGAACCTCGCCCGGCGCACGCCGGCGGACTGGCGCTACGGCAACCTGTTCTACAGCACGGCATGCGCGGGCAAGGTGGGCGGCTCGGTGGACGGCGACGCGATCATGACCGACAAGCCGGCGATGATGGCGCTGGCGATGGCCGAACTGGCCGATGCAACGGCGGACCCGCGCTATCGCACGGCCGCCGACCAGGTGGCCGCCACGCTGGCGAAGACCCAGTCGCCCGCCGGGAACTGGCCGTTCCGGGTCAACCCGCAGACCGGCGAGGTGCGCGAGGACTACACGTCGGCGGCGATCTACGCGGTGATGCTGTTCGAGGCGCTCGGCAGGGATGACGGCACGCGCTGGGCCGGGCCCAAGACCAGGGCGCTGGAGTGGATCCTCAACTCCCCCGCCAAGACGATGCTGTGGCGCGGCTTCTACGAGGACATCCCCTCGGCGCACACCGCCAACCGCACCAACTGGGACTGCATCGACACCGCCCGGTGGCTGGTCGCCCACCGGGCGGAAAACCCCGACTACCTGCCGCTGGCCGTGCGCCTCAACGACTGGATCGTCCAGGAGTTCGCCGACCGATCGCCGGCGTGGGCCCCCGCCATCGGCATCCGCGAACAGAAGTCATGCTTCCACACCATGGGCATCCACACCCTCCACTGGGCCGCCCTGCAGGCGGACCTCCACGCCGCCACCGGCGACGCCGCGTTCAGGGCGCGCGCGCTCGACGCCTGCGCGCTGGTGACCTACTGGATGCGCCCCGACAACGCGATCGCCGTCGGCCCGACGTGGAACGACGAGACCTGGTTCAGCTGCCACCTCGGCGCCGTGCTCTACATGCACGACATCCTCCCCTTGGCCCCGGCCTCGGCCGCGCGGCCGGCCCCCGCAGAGCTGGCGGTGCGGGATGCGTGGCTCCGCGAACACTTCCCCGCCGACACGCCCGCCCCGCCCGCCACGGCGGAGGAACCGGCGGCGGGCCTGATGGCCTGGACCAGCCTGGGCCCGGTGTTCTGCAACACGATCCCGGGCCGGGCGATGCAGGTTGCCGACCGGACGTTCGACCACGGCCTCTTCTGTCACGCGCCGGCCCGCGTGCAGGTCCGCCTGCCGGGGCCGGCCGCGTCGTTCTCCGCCGTCGTGGGCATCCTGACCAACCCCGATTCGCAGGGCGGCAGCGTCGTGTTCTCCGTGGACGCCGGCGGAAAACGGCTCTGCTCCTCGCCGGTCATGCACCGCAACGAGCCCGGCTCGCCGATCCACGTCGACCTTGGTGGCGCGCGCGACCTCGTGCTGGCGACGAACTGCGCCGGCGATGGCCTGGCCAGCGACCAGGGCGTCTGGGGCGACCCCCGGGTGACGCTGTTGGATGGCCGCGAGCTGTTCCTCAGTGACCTCCCACTGCACGACCCGCTCACCGCCGAACGCGCCGCCGACACCCCGCCGTTCTCCTTCTGCTACGGCAACCAACACTCCGACCGGCTCCTGCCCGCGTGGACGTTCAAGGAAGAACGCGACGCCTCGGATCCGCGCAAGACGGTCCGGGTGCGGACCCATTCCGACCCGCAGACCGGCCTCGTGGTGCGCAACGCCGTGGTCGAATACGCCGGCTTCCCGACGGTCGAGTGGACCCTTTCCTTCACCAACACGGGGACCGCCGACACGCCGCTCATCGAGGGCGTCCTGCCGCTGGACTCGTGGTTCACGCGCGGCGAAGGCGGCGAGTTCCTGCTGCATCACTTCGTCGGCAGCCCCTGCCAGGCGAACGATTACGAACCGCTTGAAACGAGCCTCGGCCCCGGCGCCGCCCAGCGCATCCACACCGACGGCGGCCGCCCCACCAACAGCCGCATGCCATACTTCAACCTCGAGGCCGGCCAGGCCGGCGGCGTGATCGCCGTCATCGGCTGGGCCGGGCAGTGGGCGGCCCAGTTCACCCGCGACGACGGCCGCGGCCTGCGCGTGACCGGCGGCCAGGAAGCCACCTCGTTCCGGCTGCGCCCCGGCGAGGAAGTGCGCAGCCCGGTCGCGGTGCTGCAGTTCTATCAGGGCGACTGGCACCGGGCGCAGAACGTCTGGCGGGCGTGGATGCTCGAGCACAACGTGCCGCGGCGCGACGGCCGGCCGTTGCGCCCGTTCATCTACGGTTGCACCGGCAACTACTACCCGGGGCTCAAGACCGACGCCGCCACCGAGCTGCAGTTCCTCGAAAGCCACGCCCGGGAGGGCATCCTGCCCGACTACTGGAACCAGGACGCCGGCTGGTACCCCTGCGGCGAGGGCTGGTGGAACGTGGGCACGTGGGAGGTCGACCGGTCCCGCTGGCCCAACGGACTGCGCCAGTCCAGCGACTGGCTCCACGCGCACCAGCTCCGGCAGATCGTCTGGTTCGAGCCCGAACGCGCCGCCGCCGGCACGTGGCTGACCCGCAATCACCCCGAATGGTGCTTCGGCGGCGCCGGCGGCGGCCTGATGCGGATCGGCGATGCCGGCTACCGCCAGTGGATCACCGACCGCATCGACCAGCTGCTCACCTCCGAGGGGATCGACTTCTATCGGCAGGACTTCAACCTCGACCCGCTCCACTCCTGGCGCGGCTCCGACGCCGAGGACCGCCAGGGAATCGAGGAGATCCGCCACGTCGAGGGCTACCGCGCCCTGTGGGACGAGCTGGTGCGGCGCCACCCGGCGCTGTGGATCGACTCGTGCGCCTCGGGCGGCCGGCGCAACGACCTCGAGACGCTGCGCCGCGCGGTGCCGATCCTGCGCAGCGACTTCGCCGGCAACCCCGGGGACCCCGGCTACGATCCGCTCAGCCAGCAGAACCACATCTACGGCCTCAGCTTCTGGATGCCATACCACGGCTCGGGCCTCGGGCACATCGACCCCTACTGGACGCGCAGCCTGATGGGGCCGATCGTCGGCTTCGGCATCGACACCCGGAAGCCGGGCTTGGACTACGAGCTCCTGCGCAAACTCCAACGCCAGGTCCGCCAGGTCCAGCCATGCTACCTCGGCGACTACTGGCCCCTGACCCCCTACAGCAAGGAGGGCAACACGTGGTGCGCCTATCAGTTCGACCTGCCCGACGCCGGCCACGGCATCATCCACGCCTTCCGCCGCAAGACCTGCCCGGACCCGTCCATCACGCTCATGCCCCGCGGACTCCAGCCGCAGGCGCGCTACCGCATCGAGGACATCGATGGCGGCGAACCGCGCGAGTTGTCGGGCCGGGAGCTGCTCGAGGGCGGATTGAAGGTGACGGCGGCCGCCCCGCAGACCGCGCTGCTCCTCACCTACCGCCGCCAGCCGTGAACCGCGCCCGCCACCCGTCACCCCGCGCTTCCTACCGTTAGACCGCCCCGACAGGGGCGATGGTCCGTAGCCACGGGGTTCACCCCGTGGTTTGGGTTCCCCAATGAACCAAGCCCCGCCAGGGGCGCAGGCGGGCCGCTGCCCGCCCCAACGCGGTCCCAACCGTTAGCCCGTCCCGCCACATCAGAACCACCGATCATCAATCGCCAATCATCGCCTCGCCCCTTCTTCGCCCTCCGGGCTACGCAGGGCAGGCACTCGCCACTCGCCGCTCGCCACTCGCCACTCGTCACCCCGCGGCCCAAACCGTTAGACCCCCCCGACAGGGGCGATGGCGGCACTCACCACCACGACTCCATCTGCACGCCCCAGCACCAGCCGGAGGACTCGAGCGCGTAGTCGGAGCCGCCGACCGCGCCGGTCAGCCCGTCGCTCCACAGCCCGAGGGTCACGAACGCCCGCAGCACCGGGCGGCTGAAGAACTGGTCGCCGAACGCAACCTGCGGCGCGAGCGTCAGCTTGCCCAGCGTGCCGTCGTGGCCGGTGCTGGTTTCGGACACCCAGTCGACCCCGGCCTCGAACGCGACGCTGAACGCGTCGGTCAGGTGCCACACCGGCCGCAGCCCGCCCGAGAGCCAGTGCTGCCCCGGCACCCCGCCGCCGAAGCCGGTGTACTGATAGACGAACGCCGTGCCCAGCGACAGCGGCTCCAACGGGCGCACGACGAACTGGTCCGTCAGGCGGACCCGCCACGAGTCCTCGGGGTCGGGGCGGATGTAGGTGCCGGCGGCGCTGGTGAAGGTCTCGAAGCCGGCGTTGAACGTCTTGGCCGGCCCGGTGCCGACCTGGAGCGAGGTCTTGTGCAGGCTGTCGATGCCGGGGGCGAGGAAATCGGCACGGGTGCGCACCAGACCCAGCGCGACGCCTTGGGTGTCGTCGGCCTAGCGGCCGGCGGCATCGACGCCGGAGTTGGCGCGCGCCCAGGTCAGGCCAAGCTCGCCGGTGCCGCCCAGCAGCGGCCAGTCGTACCAGCGGAAGTCGATGTTGGTCTTGCTGAAGCCGGCGACGTTGAGCGGGTCGGGGGTGCCGATGCGACTGTAGATCGCGCTCTCGGCGCCGTCGCCGATCCAGGCGGCGGCGAACTTGCCGGAGCCGAGCGGGAGGTCCTCGACGCCGGCGCCGCCGCCGCTCATGTCCCAGAAGTAGAAGTCGTCGATGTGGATGTCGTGGCGGCGGTAGAAGCGGCTGCCGGCCCAGAACCTGGCCTCGGGCGCGGCCGGGATGACGTTGGCGATCGACGCCCAGACCTCGGGCACCGAGACGCCGGTGTCGGCGGCCGAGCCGTAGTTGTCGTACGGGTTGTAGAATGCAAGGCGGACGTTGGCGTGGGCGACCGGACCGCGGAGCGCGGCGTCGCCGCCGGGGTGCCCGGGGGTGTCGGCGAAAAAGAACGTCTTGGCGAAGGCGAGCTCGCCGTAGTTCTCGGCCTCGTTGCCGAGGCGGTACTTGGGCACGCCCGGGATGCCGAACGCGCGCAGCGGGCCGCCGGCGTCGGAGCGCCCGTAGCCGGCGCGGAAGTAGCCGGTGATGTCGAGGTAGCCGGTTAGAATGTCGCGCGCCCGTTGGTCGAGCAGGCGCTCGAAGTCGGGCCGGGTGGTGATGTCGCGGATCTCCGTGTCGCCGCGGAAACCGGCATCCGCACGGTCGCGCAGCGGCTGCAGCGGGTCCGCGACCGCGGCCGCCGGCGCGGGCGGCGCTGCGTCCTGCCGCGGCGCGGCCGCGGGCCGGGCGGCGGCCGCGCGCGGCGCCTGCCGGGGCGGCGCTGGCCGGGGCGCGGCGGCGGGCGGGCGGCGTTCGAGTTCCGCGATCCGGTCCTCCAGCTGTTGGATCCGGTGCTCGTAGTCGGCGCGCAGCGCGTCGAGTTCGCGCCGCAGCTCGGCCGCGGGGTCGCCCTGCGCGGCAAGCGGGGGGGCCAGGGGCAGGCCGATGCCCAGCAGCACGATCCGGACGGCCGGCGGAATCGATGGGCGCACGGTGCGAGTGGTGCCTCAGCGGCCACGGAGCGTCAAGGCGGATCCCGCAGGGATCCCGTGCGGCCGGGCAAGCGCAGGCTTGCCAAACCGTGCCGCCCCGCGAAACTCCGAACCGCGGTCCGCGCGCGTGCCGGACCGCGGTCGCCATGCTCTTCCTCGGCATCGAAACCGGCCAGCGGGGCACCCGCGGAATCGTCCTCGACCTCGAGTCCGCCACCGTCGCGGCCGAGGAGTCGCTGCCCCCGGTGTTCGTCGACGGCCTGCCCGAGGGCCACCGCGAGCAGGACCCCGCGCAGTGGATCGCCGCCGTCAACACCGTGGCCCGCCGCTGCATCGCCCAGCTCGGCGAGCGCCGCGAGCGCCTCGCCGCCCTCGGGGTGGCCGGCCCGCTGCGCGGCATCGTGGCCCTCGACGCCGACAACCGCATCGTGCGCCCCGCCAAGGTCGAGGGCGACCGTTCGACCATGCGCCAGGCCGAGATGATCGCGCGGGCGTTCGGCGGCGCGCCGGGGCTCATCGAGCTGACCGGCAACCCGCTGCTCCCGTTCCACGCCGCCCCCGCCATCCTCTGGCTCAAGCAGCACGAACCCCGCCACTTCCAGCACACCGCCACCCTGCTGCCGCCCCACGACTTCATCAACTACTGGCTGACCACCGGCCGCCGCGCCGAACCCTGCGGCGCCTCGGCCACGGGGCTGTTGGACGTGCCCCGCCGCCAATGGTGCCGCGAGCTGTTGGACTGGATCGACCCGCGCCTGGCCGGGATGCTGCCGGAGCCCGCGCCGGCGCTCGAACCGCACGGGCGGCTGCGGCCGGAAGTGGCCGCGGCGTGGGGGCTCGGCCACGAGGTGCTGGTGGCCGCCGGCGCCCCCGACCTGATGGCGTCGCTGGCCGCCGCCGGTTGCATCGCCGCCGGCGACCTGCTGGTCTCGCTCGGGCCGGGGACCGACATCGGCTGCGTCAGCACCGTGCCGGTGACCGACGCACGCGGCGAGGTGGCCGCGCTGTGCGACGTCACCGGCGGCTGGCTGTGCGCGCTGGCGATGACCAGCGGAACCCGCGCCGCCGAGCTGATCCGCCAGCACTACGGCTGGTCGCCGGCCGAGTTCGAGGCGATGGTCGCGGCCGCACCGGCCGGCGCCGGCGGGCTGCTGATGCTCCCCTACCTCGAGGGCGAACGGGTCCCGGCCGTGCCCGACGGCTGCGGCGTGCTGCACGGGATCACCCACGACAACTTCACCCCCGACAACCTCGCCCGCGCCGCCGTCGAGGGCGTCGCACTCGGCGTCGGCTACGGGCTCAGCCGCCTGCGCGACCTCGGGCTGGCCCCGGCCGAACTGCGGGTCACCGGCACCGCCGCCGCCAGCGCCGCATGGCGCCAGCTGCTCGCCGACGTGACCGGCCTGCCGGTGACCGCCCCCGACGCGTTCCGCGGCCCCGCCATGGGCGCCGCCCTGCAGGCCGCGGTCGCGTTCTTCCACCACCACGGCGAGTCGCTCTCGTTCGCCGAACTCGCCGCCTACGCGGTCGGCCACCACCCCGCCGCCCGCGCCGAGCCGGATGGCGAGCGCCACCCGGTCTATCAGCAACTGGTGCCCCGCCAGCAATACCTCGTCGACACCCTGCACCCGGCCGGGTTCCTGTGACCGGGCGCGGCGGCCGGCCCGGCCCGATGAAACCAGCACCCGCGCCGCGCGCCCCGTGACCGTGCCCGCCCCACGCACCGCCGCCACCGAGGTCCGCACCAGCCGCAAGGCACTGTGGGCCGGGGCCCTCGGCGGCCAACTGGTGCGCGCCGTCTGCGCCACCCTGCGCGTCGAACGCCACGACCGCTGCGGCATCCTCACCCGCGGCGGCATGCCGGCCCCCGTGATCATCGCCCTGTGGCACAACCGGATCTTCGTCGCCCCGGCCCAGTGGCACGCCAGCTGCGGCCGCTGGCGCCGGATGGCGGTGCTCACCAGCGCCAGCCACGACGGCGCCGCGGTCGCCCGGGCGATGGCCGTGTTCGGCTTCGGGGCGGTCCGCGGGTCGACGTCGCGCCGCGGCGCCGCCGCGCTCGTCGCCCTGCGCCGCGTGCTCGCCGGCGGCAGCGACGTGACGATCACCCCCGACGGCCCGCGCGGCCCGCGCTACGTGGTGCAGCCGGGGATCATCAAGCTGGCGCAGTCGAGCGGCGCGCCGATCGTGCCGCTGCACGCGACGTGCACCGCGGCATGGCGGCTGCAGACGTGGGACGGGTTCATGATCCCCCGCCCGTTCAGCCGGCTTACCGTGACCTATGACGATGCGCTTGTCGTCCCGCGCCGGCTCGCCGACGATGAGCTCGAGCGCTGGCGACTGCTGTTGGAACAGCGCCTCCGCGCGGGGGTCGACGACCTCGCATTCCAACCCAGGCCGAGGAGAACCAGGCAGCATGACCAGCGAACCGATCCGGATTGACGGCAAGGCGGTGGCCGCCCAGGTGCTCGACGAGTGCCAGCTGGAACGAACCGCCCTGCGCGAACAGGGGGTGACGCCCGGCCTCGCCGTGGTGCTCGTCGGCGACGACCCGCCGTCCCAGGTCTACGTCGCCTCCAAGGTGCGCACCTGCGCCGAGCTGGGCCTCCACTCGCGCCGCGTCGACCTGCCCGCCGCCACCACCCAGGAGGAACTGCTCGCCGTGGTGCGCCAGCTCAACGCCGACCCCGCAATCCACGGCATCCTCGTCCAGAGCCCGCCCCCGCCGCACATCGACGAGGCCGCCATCGTCCGCGCGCTCGACCCGCGCAAGGACGTCGACGGCTTCCACCCCGACAACGTCGCCAAGCTCGCGCTCGAGGACCCCACCGGCTTCGTCCCCTGCACCCCGGCCGGCTGCCTGCGGCTGTTGGAAGCCGCCGGTTGCCCGACCGCCGGCGCCGAGGCGGTGATCGTCGGCCGCAGCATGATCGTCGGCAAGCCGCTCGCCCTGCTGCTGATGGCCAAGGCCGCGAGCGCCACCGTCACCGTGGCCCACTCGCGCACCCGCGACCTGCCCGCCGTCTGCCGCCGCGCCGACATCCTGGTCGCCGCCGTCGGGCGCCCCGAACTGATCCGGGCCGACTGGGTCAAGCCGGGCGCCGTGGTGCTCGACGTGGGCATCAACCGGATCGCCGACCCCACCCGCAAGAGCGGCTCCCGCCTCGTCGGCGACGTCGCGTTCGCCGAGGTCGCCCCCCGCTGCCGCGCGATCACCCCGGTCCCCGGCGGCGTCGGCCCGATGACCATCGCGATGCTGGTCAAGAACACGCTCAAGGCCGCCCGCCAGACCGTGGCGGGATCCTCCGACTCGCCGCCCCTCCCTTGAGGGCGCACCGCTTGCCCCATCGCCGCGGCGGTCACTAACCCTAAAAAGGAAAATGCCGGACCACGGATTGCGCGGGTTACGCGGATTTCGGAGCGGCTTGGTTCCCCTCGCCTGTTCACCTGCCGGATGAATCCGCCATCCATCGCAACTCATTCAACACCCGTGCAATCCGGGCAATCCGTGGTTTTCATCTCCGAATCCAGGCTAACACCCTCAGGGCCGCGCGCCGCTCACTCGGCGCACACCACCCGGAAGCCGACGTTGTAGACGCGCTGCCACGGCGGGTAGCTGATGCGGGCGGCGCAGGTCGCGCGCTCCGGGCGGTCGGCCCACGAGCCGCCGCGCGCCACCCGGCGCGGCTCGCCGCCGGCCGCCGGCTCCTCGCCGAGCGTCCATTCCCAGACGTTGCCGTGGGCGTCGTGCACGCCCCACGCGTTCGGCTGATAGAGCGCGGCCGGGGCGGCGACGCGCCGGCCGTCGTCGCAGCCGGTGGCGGCGGGCCGCCACCACGGGATCGCGCCCGAGGGCAGGTTCCAGCCGAGCGTCTGCACCGCGGCGAACGAGTCGTCGGCCAGGTTGGCGTGGGCGGGAAACCCCGCGGCCTGCCCGCCGAACGCATACGCCTCGCCGCTGCCCGCCCGGCACGCCCATTCCCACTGGTCCTCGGTCGGCAGGTCGCACGGCCGCCCGGCGCGCTCCGCCAGCCAGCGGCAGAACCCCCGCGCCCGCTCCCACGCCACCCGGCACACCGGCTGCCGCGGCTCGTTCAGCGGCCAGCCGCGCTCCTCCACGCTGAACTGCAGGAAGTCGCCGTGCTCGAGCCGGCTGTCGTGCCCGGGGTCGAACCGCGCATACTGCTCGTTGGTGACCTCGGTGCGCCCGATCCAGAACGGCCGCTCGACCCGCGCCGGCCGCGGCGCCCCGTCCCACCGCCCCGACCCGCCGGCCACGAACTCCCCGGCCGGGATGTGCACCAGCTCGAGCACCACCCCGCCGCCAAGGTCGACCACCAGCGCCGCACGCTCTAACGCTTTTTGCCGCGCCGCCGCCGCCGCGGCGTCGAACGGCCAGCCGCCCGGCGCCGGCACCGCCACCGCGCCCGCCGTGGCGCCGGCGTCCCCCGGCGCCTCGCCGCCCGCCGCGGCCGCGTCCGCGGCCGGTCCCGGCGCGATCCACTCCTCGTCAACGTCGAGGCCGGCGTAGCGGCGGTCCATTTCCCGGCGCAGCGCCGCCTGGGCCTCCACCCGCGGCGCGCCGACGATCTCGGTCCACGTCCCCCACGCCGGGGTGTTGAGGTCGATCCACGTGGCCAGGCGCTCCCAGTCCTCGCGGCCGAGCCGCACGCCGTGGTGCCCGCGTTCCAACATCTGCAGCAGCTCGGTGGTCGAGCCGTGGAACTCGGCCGGGGTGAGCAGGTGCATGTCGCTCTCGATCGTGTGGCCGCGCACGTAGCGCCGCAGCGCGAGGTAGGCCGGCGGGAACGGGGTCACGATGTAGCCCGGGTCGCGCGCGTCGAGCAGCACCGGCGGCCGCCGGGTGAGGTCCGGCTCCGGGTTGCCCGCCGCCCCGCCGTGGCAGCCGGTGCAGTGCCGGTCCAGCACCGGCTGGACCTCGCGCTCGAACCCGAACCCGCGCGCCGGGCCGAGCCACGGGCTGAGCGGGCTCGGCGCGCGCCCCGCCGCCAGCGTCGGCCGCCCGCCCGGCGACCGGCTCTGCGGCTCGTGGCAGCCGGCGCACGACTGCTGCTCGCCGGGCATCGCGGTCGTCCAGCTGCGCATCAGCGCCAGCGCCCGGCCGTCCGCGTCGAGCGGCTGGAGCGCCACCGGGGTGTTGGCCGGCACCGTGAAGCGCGCCGAGCCATCGGCCTCCACCGGCACGGTGCCGAGGATCCGCTTGACGTCCCACGGCCCGTCCAGCCCCACCCGGTCGATCTGCCCGCCCATCCCGTGGTAACTGAAGCTGTAGCCCACCACCCGCAGCGCCTTGACCGTGCCGCGCGGCACCCCGGCCAGCCCCGGGCCGGCGTGGACGTCCTCGAGGTAGAGCACCGCCTCGCGCGCGGCCTCGTCGACCCGCGACGGCGGCACCGGCGGCCGCGGCCGCGGCCGCACCGCCACCGGCTCGAACAGCACCTGCCCGGGCTCCTCGCGCAGCAGCACGAGGTTGTCGAACACGTCGACCAGATAGAGCCCCCACGGCGCCGCGGCGTCCGGCTGCATCGCGACCAGGAAGTGCTCGCCGTCGAGCGGGCACGGGTGCAGGAACCGCGGCCACGAGCCGTCGACCAGCTGGTCCAGCAGCACCGGCTCGACCGGCTTGCCGCGGCCGGGCACGCGCTGCACCGCGCCGGCCGCCTCGTGGCGCCCGCGGGCGGCGTCGAACACGACCAGCTCGCCCATGCGGGCCACGCCGTGGTGGCCGCTGACGATGGCGCAGAAGCGGGTGGCCGAGCCGGGCAGCGGCTGGGCGAAGAACAGCGAGTTCGGCCAGTACGAGTTGCTGCCGTAGAACTCGGCCTGGTTGGTGCCGTCCGGGTTCATGGTGAACAGGATCCGCGAGACGAAGTGCGGCAGGTCGGAATACTCCCAGCGCAGGTACATCACCCGGCCGTCGGCGCGCACCACCGGGTTCCACGCGTGGTCCTGGTCGAACGTCAGCCGGCGGATCCGCCCGTCGCCCGGCTCCATCCGATAGAGGTTGGCGACGTGCGAGGACCCGCGCACGCAGGGCACCCCCTGGAACGGCGCCGTCGAGGAGAACAGGATCCCGCCGTCCGGCAGGTAGCAGCCCTCGAAGTTGTCGACCTGCGGGTGGTTGATCAGCGGCAGCTCGCGCGTCGCCCCGCTGGCCAGGTCGAGCTCGTGCACCTGCCAGCGCCCGTGGCTGCCGGGCATCGACACCAGCGCCCGCCGCGCGTCGAAGTCCAGCCGGATGTCGCCCACGAACCCGCCGCCCGGCGGGCGCAGCACCGTCGCCGGCGCCCGGCCGTCGGGCGGCCACGCCAGCCGTGCCACCTCGTTGTCCCACCCCTGCGGCGGCAGGCACGAGTTCCCCTGCCAGTTCGCCGGCAGCCCGAGGTTGCCCTCCGCCTTGCGCCGCACGAACAGGACCGACTCGAACCCCGCCAGGTCCGGGTCGCGCAACAACAGCCCGAGCCGGAAGTCAAGCCAATCCCGCGCCCGCCCGGCCGCCCCCTCCACCCCCGCCCCAAGCTCCCCCAGCAACCCCTCCCGCTCCGCCGCCAGCGCGCCGATCCGCGCCCGCACCGCCGCGTGCTCCCCCGCCGGCAACGCCTCCGGGTGCCGCGCCGCCAAGTCGTCCGCCGCCAGCCCCAGCGCCACCGGGTCCACCATCCCGAACTCCCGCACCAGCCCGCCCCCACCCTCGCCCGCTCCCCACGCCAACCCCCACGCCACCGCCCCCGCGGCAACCCCCAGCCCGCACGCGATCCCAACTGCTCGTTTCATCCCCGCCCAGCCCTCCCAGGCTCCCACCCCTACGCCACCCCCCACCCCAATATTACCCCCATCCCACACCCCCTCGACCCCCCTCGATCCAACGCGGCCCCAACCGTTAGGCCGCCCCGACAGGGGCGATGGTCCGTTGCCACGGGGTTCACCCCGTGGTTTGGGTTCCCCAATGAACCAAGCCCCGCCAGGGGCGCAGGCGGGCCGCTGCCCGCCCCAACGCGGCCCCTACAGTTAGACCGCCCCGACAGGGGCGCACAATCCCGCCCTCCGATCCCGTCACCCGTCACCAATCATCCATCCCAACCCATTCCCCTCGCCCCTTCTTCGCCCTCCGGCCGTCGCGCTTCGCGCCATGTCCGGCAAGGCGGGCCACGAAGGGCGGCACAACGCCCCTTCCCGGCGCGCATCGACGCGCGCCGGGATCACGGGCGGCGGCAGCTGCCGCGCGCCGGGAGGCTTGGGCGGGCGGCTACTTGCGCCGCAGGCGCTTGCGCAGCGGCATGAACCCGAGCGCCATCAGGCCGAGCAGCAGCGCGGTCGAGCCGCCGTCGGCCACCGGGCCGCCGGACGGGTCGGGCGTTTCACCGCGCAGCGTGCCGATCCATGAGATCCCGTTGCGGCTCGGCGCCGGCAGCGCGTAGGATCCGGGGAGGCACGCGCTGACGTCCCACAACTGATAGGCCTGGTCGCCGCTCTGCCCGTTGCCCCAGTGGAGCATCAGGTAGAGGACCCCGGGCTCGAGCGTGACTTCCGGCACGCTGGTGTCCTGCTTGCTGAAGTTGCCGGGGACGAGCTCCGGGTTGCCGATCTGGTCGAGCGCCCATTGGGCATAGCTGCCGCCCAGATACGGGGCTCCGTTGCCGTTGAACACTCCCTTGCCGCTGGTGTTGGCGACCAAGGTCGCACAATCCAGCATGGGCAGGGCCTGCAGTGGCGCCACGGTACACGCGGCCGCCACCAAGTAACTGATAATCCGCTTCATAGGCGGGGGGGGGGTGGTGGTGGGGGTTGGGGGGTTGACGAACCATCTCGGGGGCTTTTCCCCCGAGACTTCCCAAGCTCCATACCACAACCTCCCGCCGGGCGCAATTGAAAAATCCGGGTTTTTTCGTCGGCCCCTGCGGAACGCGCTTCCCTCGCCGCGCCGCCGCGGTGGTGCGGTGGCTCACGGCGCTTGCTGGCCGCGGTAGCGGTAGTAGGCGGCGCAGGCGCCCTCGGAGGAGACCATGGTGGCGCCGAGCGGGTGCTCGGGGGTGCAGGTGGTGCCGAACGCCGGGCACTGGTGGGGCTTGATGCGCCCGCGCAGGACCAGCCCGCTGAGGCAGTCGGCCGGCTCGTCGACCACCTTGTCGGCAACGCCGAAGCGCCGTTCGGCGTCGAAGCCGGCGAACTCGTCGGCCAGCCCGAGCCCGCTGGCGGGGATCTCGCCGACCCCGCGCCACTTGCGCGGCACCACGCGGAACACGCGGGCGATCAGCTCGCGGGCCGGCCGGGCGCCGTGGCGGCGGACGACGCGGGCGTATTGGTTTTCGACCTCGTGGCGGCCTTGCTCGAGCTGTTGGACGCACATCAGCACGCCGTGGAGGATGTCCATCGGCTCGAAGCCGGTGACCACGATCGGCACCCGGTGGCGGGCGGCGATCGGCAGGTATTCCTCGAAGCCCATCACCGTGCACACGTGGCCGGCGGCCAGAAACCCCTGCACCCGGTTATCCGGCGCGCCGAGCAGCGCCTCGAGCGCCGGCGGCACCAGCACGTGGGAGACCAGCAGCGAGAAGTTCGGCAGCCCGAGCCGGGCGGCCTGCCACACCGCCAGCGCGGTGGCCGGCGCGGTGGTCTCGAAGCCGACGCCGAAGAACACCACCTCGCGCTCCGGATGCCGCGCCGCCAGCCGCACCGCGTCGAGCGGCGAGTAGACGATCCGCACGTCGCCGCCGCGCGACTTGACGGTGAACAGGTCGGTGGTGCTGCCCGGCACCCGCAGCATGTCGCCGAACGAGCAGAACGTCACCTCCGGCCGCGCGGCGATCTCGAGCGCCTTGTCGATCAGCTCGAGCGAGGTCACGCACACCGGGCAGCCGGGGCCGTGGATCAGCTCGACGCCCGGCGGCAGCAACCGGTCGAGGCCGAACTTGACGATCGCGTGCGTCTGGCCGCCGCACACCTCCATCAGCGTCCACGGCCGCGTGGTCACCGCGGCCAGCCGCTCGGCCAGCCTGCGCGCCAGCGCCCCGTCGCGGTATTCGTCGACGAACTTCACGCGCCGTCCTCCCGCGGTGCGGTCAGTTCGCCGAGTTCCTCCATTTCGCGCAGGTACTCGAACACCTTCGCCGCCTCCTCCTCATCCACCCGGCTCAGCGCCATGCCGACGTGCACGAGCACGTAGTCGCCGACCACGGCCTCCGGCACGCAGGCCAGATTGACCTCCTTGTGGATGCCGCCGAAGTCCACCTTGCCGGTGCGCCACAGCGGGTCGTCGCCCTCCACCTCCACGAGCCTGCCGGGAACTGCCAAACACATCGCGCCGGGACGCTAGCCGCTCCGCGGCGCCGGCGCAACTGCCATGAACTGCCGTGAGCGGCCGGCTGCGCGTCCAAGCCGGCCGTTCTTGCCCTGCACCCGCGGCGGCTTCGATTTGACACGGCCCGCAGCGCTGGGCTACCCTCAACCCTGCAAAAAACCGGCTGCCACTCGCCGCCAGGGCCATTCCCCCTTTTCCAACCCCGACCCTGCCCCCCCATGCTCCCAGCAACCCAAGCCGGCTGGCCGGCCCTGCTCGCGCTGCTTTCCTGCAGCCGGTTGACCGGCACCACCCCGACGGACCCGTTCCTCAACGAGATCGCGTCCTCTAACGGATCCACGGTCGCGGACGAGGATGGCGCCTTCGAGGACTGGATTGAGATCCACAACCCGGGCGCCGAACCCGTCGATTTGGCCGGCTGGGGGCTCTCCGACAACGCCGCCACCCCGTTCGAGTGGGTGTTCCCGGCGCCCACGGTGGTCGACGCCGGGGGCCACCTGCTGGTCTGGGCCTCGGGCAAGAACCGCGCCGTGTCCGGCTCGCCGCTGCACACCAACTTCGCGGTCGCCGCCGGGGGCGAAACCCTGTTGCTCACCGGGCCCGGGGGGCTGGCCGCCGACGCCGTGGTCCTGCCCGCGGTGCCGCGCGACACCAGTTACGGCCGCAAGCCCGGCGCGGGCGAGGACTGGTTTTACTTCGAGCAGCCAACGCCCGGAACCGAAAACACCACCCCCGGCTTCGAGCAACCGGCACTTCCCCCAGTGTTCTCCCACCCCGCCGGCTTCCACACCGCCGGCTTCGACCTCGCTCTAACAGCGGCCCCGGGGTGGGCAGTCTGCTACACGCTGGACGGCTCGGAGCCCGACCCCGGCCGGGTGGGGGCCGGCGCGCTCCCGTATCGCGCGTCCCACCTCTTTGAGCAGCCGATCCCGGTGGCCAGCCGCGCCGGGGAGCCGAACGTGTTCGCGGAGATCCCGACCACGGCGATCGTGCCCTCGTGGCTTCCCGAGTGGCAGCCGCCGGCCGGCGAGGTGTTCAAGGCGACCGTGGTCCGGGCGGCCGCCCACGATCCCGCGACCGGGCGCCTGAGCAAGGCGGTCACCGGCACCTTCTTCGTCGACCCGGGGATGCCCGCCCGCTACGGCAGCCTGCCGGTGATCTCGGTGGTCTCCGACTACGTGCACCTGTTTGACGACGCCACCGGCATCTACGTGCCGGGGACCACCCATGGCGGGGTCTTGGCCAGGCAGAACTTCTTCCAGGGCTGGGCCAGGCCGGCCAGCGTCGAGTTCTTCGAGGCCGGCGGCATCCCCGCGTTCTCCGGCACCTTTGAAATCAGCATCCAGGGCGCCACTTCGGGAGCCAGCATGCAGAAGGGCCTGCACGTGATCGGCCGCGCAGACCAAGGCACGGACGCCGCCCGCCACCCGTTGTTCGCGCCCACGGACTTCCGCGCCAACCGGCTGGCCGAGTTCAAGCGCTTCATCCTGCGGGCCTGGGGCAGCGCCCGGAATTGGCCGGTGTTCTTCGCGGACGCCTATCACCAGTCGCTGGCGGCAACCACCGATCTTGAACTCCAAGCCTACCGCCCGGCCGTCGTGTTCATCAACGGCGAATACTGGGGGCTGCACGCGATCCGCGAAGCCAACAAGAACTCATGGTACCACGAGGCGCACACCGGCATCGACCGCGACGACCCCGGCTACGACCTGATCGAAGGCGGCGCCGCCGAGGTCGACGAGGGCGATGCAGTGCACTGGAACGAAACCATGGCCTACATCGCCACCCACGACCTGGCCGACGACGCCGCCTACGACCACGTGGCCACCCGGATCGACGTCGGCAACTTCACGGATTACGTCATCCACTGCGTCTTCACCGGCAAGCGCGACTGGCCGGACCAGAACGAGGCGAAGTGGCGGCCGCGCACCGCCGACGGCAAGTGGCGCTGGGCGCAGTTCGACATGGACCACGGGCTGAGCGACTGGGGCAAGCCGCAGTACGACCTGCTCGCCCAGACGCTCGACGGGTCCGCCCAAGGCTACGGCCCACATCCGCTGCTGGTGGAGCTGATCAAGAACCAGCGCTTCAGGAAGCTGTTCATCAACACCTACGCCGACTGGCTGAACACGCGCTTCAACACCACGGTCGCGCTGGCGCGCTTCGACGCGATGAAGGTGGAGCTGGACCCCCACATCGCCGAGTTCGACCACCGCTGGCCGAACACCCACGACTGGGCCGCCGGCACGGCCTACGGCCGCGACCTCGTGGCGCAACGCACGGCGCTCCGCTTCACCCAGCTCCGGAACCGCTTCAGCCTGGGTCAATTCCGCCACGTCTCCCTGCAGGCGGATGCGGCCAAGGGGCTGATCCAGTGCAACAGCATCGCGATCGACGAGAACACCCCTGGCGTCGCAGGCAACCCCTACCCGTGGGACGGCGATTACTTCCAGAACCTGCCGATCGACCTGACCGCCCTGCCGCGCCCGGGGCACTACTTCGCCGGCTGGAAGGTGCTGGTCGACGGCGCGCAACTGCCGCCGCTCGGCAACGACCCGACGGTCTACTCGCGGGCGGCCACGATCACCCTGCCGCTGACGGGGACGACCGCGGTCGAGGCGCTGTTCGAGCCACGGCCCGCGCCGCTCGCGGACCGCACCATCGTGGCCGCGGCCCCGCCGGCAGACGTCGATTTGGCGGGACACTTCGTCGACTTCGGCGACGCGCCGGTCAGCTGGCAGGTGGCGAGTTCGAGCGCGGTGGTGTCGGTGGCGGTTAACGGTTCCACAATGCAGCTGGCCGCGGACTCGGCCGGCGAGGCGGAGGTCACGGTGACTGCCAGTTCCCCGGGTTACGCCCCGCTGAGCGAAACCTTCCGGGTGCTGGCCCATCCGGAACCGTTCCCCGCCGCCTCCGGGGAGTTCCGCTTTGACGCATGGTCGCCCGGCGAGCCGGCGGGCGCCTATCCGGCGCACATGTTGTTCCTGCAAAGCGAGGTCTCCGACCCCACCCGGGCAACCCCGCTGAACCGGGCCTACGCGATCCCGCCGGCGGATGCGGCCGTGCCCGCGGATGCCGATTTCCCCTATGCCGCCACCAGCCGCACCCGCATCAATGGCCTGGGGGCCCAAGGCATCAGTTTCATCAACACCGGCCGGGGCCGTGACCTCGGTTCCGCCCTGCTCGCCCTGGACACCACCGGCCAGTCCGGACTGTCATTGGGCTGGACCGCCGGCACGGTCGTCCCGAACAACCGCATCTACGCGCTGAGCCTCCAGTACCGCCTCGACCCGGAAGCGGAATGGACCGATTTCCCGCCCGTGGGCCCCCCGGTGGACTACCTTCGCAGCCCCGAGCCCGGGCACCAGCAGGCGTTCGGGCCGGTGCCGCTGCCGGCCGCGCTCGAGGATCGGCCCTACGTCCAGCTGCAGTGGCGCTATCACCACCTGTCCGGCACCAGCGGCCCCCGGCCGGAGATCCGCCTGGACGACATCGTCCTGGCCAAGACCCGCACCTACCACACTTGGGTGGCCGAGATGTTCACCGCGGCCGAGGCGGCGGACCCGGCGGTGAGCGGGCCGATGGCCGAGTACCTCCACGACGGCAGTTCCAATCTGCTGAAATACGCGCTCGGCCTCCCACCCTCGGCCACGGTCGGCGCAGACAGCCTGCAGATGGGAATCACCGCGGACCGGCGCCTGTTCGCACGCTTCCGCCTCGACCGGTGGCTAGGTGACATCTCGTATCGCCTGCAGGCCTCGCCAGACCTGTTGGACTGGAGCGAGGTGGTCTTCGACAGCCGGCTCGTCCCGGGCCCGAACTCGCACGGGGAGATGCACGAGGTCGTCCTGCCGCACGATCCCCGCCCGCGGAAATTCCTGCGCCTCACCGTGGTGAAGGAGTTCTAACGCGCCAGCGACGGCCGGCGCGCCGGGGGCGCCGACTGGCAGGGGGTCGGGGGAAACCGCAGCGCGATCTCGGTGAGGCTGGCCTCCATCAGCTCCCAGACGTGGGTGCGGGTGAGCCGCGCCCGCGCGTCCGGGTGGAGCCAGCGCGTCACCGGATCCAGCAGGTCCCGCGGGCCGGCAAGGTTCCACATCGCTGGCTGCTCCTCGTCCACCAGCTGGCTGATCCGATCGGCAAGGGCCTCGAGGACTTCCTCGCCCTGCGCATCCGTCCCGGCCGGCTCGGGCACGTGGCCGAGCTCGGTGCAGTGGAAGCTCAGGTCGTTGCCGCGCATGCGGTCGCTGAGCCGGAAGCCCCGCAGCCGGGAGCCGTCCGTGATGATGACCAGTTTCTTCATGGATTCCACCCCTGGTTCCCGCATCGTTAACCCACCTCGGGCGCAAGCGCAACCGGATGATGTTCACAATTTGTTCCCAGCGGCGGCGGCCTAACGAGCCTCGCGTGCCCGCCCCTCGTGGCGGAAGCGGTGCCTGTCCGTCGTAGCCCGAAGGGCGAAGACGGGCCTGTCCCTCGTAGCCCGAAGGGCGAAGACGGGCCTGTCCCTCGTAGCCCGAAGGGCGAAGACGGGCCTGTCCGTCGTAGCCCGAAGGGCGAAGACGGGCCTGTCCGTCGTAGCCCGAAGGGCGAAGACGGAACACTTCCGGCTGGGTGCGGGCCGACCCTGCCACGGCAGGCGGCACCTCGGAACGCCAGCCCGCCCCCCCCCCGCGTCCCTTGGCGAACCCAGCCACGGGCGGCCATTCCCCCGCCTTCAGCCGGCCGGGGTTGCCGGCGCCGGGGTGGCGGCGGCGAACCCGAGCGCGCGTTGCTTCATCTGGGCGGCCATCAGCGCCAGGGCGTTGGCGCGGGTGGGCGCGAGGTGTTCCTTGAGCCCGGTGCGGTCGATGAACGACAGGTCGGCGGTGAGGATGGCGTCGGGGGTCTCACCGTCGAGCACACGCACGAACAGGGCGATCAGGCCCTTGGTGATCAGCGAGTCGGAGTCGGCGAGGAAGCGGACGTGGCCGTCCTCGAGGGCGGCATCGAGCCACACCTGCGACTGGCAGCCCTTGATCAGGTGCTCGTCGGTCTTGGCCGCGGCGGGCATCGGCGGCAGCTTGCGGCCCAGGCCGATGACGTACTCGTAGCGCTCGGTCCAGTCCTGGAACAACTCGAGTTCCTCGAGCACCGCGGCCTGTTTCTCGGCGATCGTCATCGGCGGCGACAAGGTGGGGCGGATCAGCAGGCTTGGCAAGCCGCCGCCCGCAGGCTACGGCGTGCTGGACTTGCCGCGGCCGGATCCGCGCGTATCAATTGGCTGCCGGCCGGGGACCGCCCCCGATGGCCGCGCGCGCCTGCCGCTTGAAAAACCGATGAAACCGCTCCTCTCCCGCCTGCTCGGCGCCGCCCTGCTGCTGCTGGCCGCCTGCTGGATCGTGATGCGCGGCGGGCCCGCCCCCGCCACCAGCCGGGCCGTCGCCAACCCGGCCGCCACCGCACCGCCCGGCCGCCCCGCGCACGCCGCCGCCACGCCGCAGCGCCCGGCCGCCGACCGCCCGGCCGCCGGGCACCGGCTCGACTGCGCGTGCCTGAGCTGCGCGACCGGCGGCGCCGAACGCCTGCCGCGGCTGCCCCTCGCCGACCCGCCCGCCTGGCTCGCCGCAGTGGACCGTTCCGGGGACCTCCCGCTCCCCGGCGGCCGCACGCTGCGCGTCCACGTCGAGCGGCTCGAACGCGCGCCCGACGGCTCGTTGGTGATGATCGAAGGCACCACGAATCCGCCCGGCCGCTTCCTGTTCCGGCGCGAATCGCAACCCGGCGAGGCGTGGCCGATGTGGGGCTTCGTCCACCTCCGCAACGAAGACTCCGCATGGCGGATCGAAAACCAGGGCGACCGGTCGTTCCTCGCCGAAACCCCCGCCGACCTCGTCGCCTGCCGCCGCTTCGCCCCGCCGCCCGCTGCCGCCGACCCTGCCCCCGAGGAAATCCCCGCCAATCACCCGACCGACATCCCGATCCCGGACTACCAGAACGGCGTGATCCCCCTCGAAAGCCTGCCCGGTGCCACCGCGGTCATCTACCTCGACTTCGACGGCCAGGCGGGGCCCCACGAGGGCTGGGGCGACTTCGACGCCCTGCCCGCCACCAACCTCAGCGCGTCGAGCATCAAGGGCGTCTGGCAGCGGGTGGCCGAGGACTACGCCCCGTTCAACATCAACGTCACCACCGACCTGGCGGTGTTCCTCGCCGCGCCGGACAACGGCCGCCAGCGCTGCATCGTCACCCCCACCACCACCGCCGCGCCCGGCGCCGGCGGCGTCGCCTACATCGGCTCGTTCAACTCCAGCGGCGACCAGCCGTGCTGGGCGTTCTACAGCACCGGCAAGTCGTCCGCCGAGGTCATTTCCCACGAGGTCGGCCACACCCTCAAGCTCGGCCACGACGGCCGCACCGACCCGTCCGAGGGCTACTACGGCGGCCACGGCACCGACCCGGTCGGCTGGGCCCCGATCATGGGCGTCGGCTACTACAAGAACCTCTCCCAGTGGTCCAAGGGCGAATACCTCAACGCCAACCAAACCGAGGACGACACCGCGATCATCGCCACCAACAACAACGTCGACCTCCGCAACGACGACGCCGGCAATACCCTCGCCACCGCCGCCCACCTCGAGATCCTCCCCGACAACTCGGTCGCCAACGAGGGCGTCATCACCACCCCCGCCGACGTCGACGCGTTCCGCTTCAAGACCAGCGGCGGCAGCGTCAGCCTCGCCGTCACCCAGGTCGCCTCCGGCCCGAACCTCGACATCCTCGCCGAACTGCGCGACGCGTCCAACAACCTGGTCGCCTCCTCCAACCCCGACACCGCGCTCAACGCCACCATCACCGCCTCCCTGACCGCCGGCGAATACACCCTGCAGGTCGGCGGCACCGGCCGCGGCGACCCGCTCGGCGACGGCTACACCGACTACGGCTCGCTCGGCGCCTACACGATCACCGGCAGCGTCGCCGGCGGCGACAAGCCGGACCGCTTCCAAGTGGCCGAAAACCCCGCCGCCGGCGCCACCATCGGCACCGTGACCCCGCGCCTCGCCCACGGCGCCAACCCGCTCACGTTCGCCATCTCCAGCAGCACCCCGGCCGGCGCCGTCGCCATCGCCGCGGCCACCGGCCAGCTCAGCGTGGCCAATCCCGCGCAGTTCGACTTCGAGTCGCTGTCGCCCTCGTGGGAAACCCCGGCCCGCATCGAACTCATGGTCACCGTGACCGACACCGTCAACCCGTCGCTCAACGAGTCGGTGCGCGCGGTGGTCACCGTCACCGATGCCAACGAGCCACCCACGCTTGCCGGCGGAACCACCACCCTGCCGACCGCCACCGCCGCCGGCACCCACGTCCTCACCCCGGCCGCCGCCGACCCCGACCGCTTCCAGTCCCACACCTTCTCGATCACCGCCGGCAACGGCGCCGGCTGGTTCGCCATCGATCCCCAGACCGGCGCCATCACCGTCGCCAACCCGCCGACCGCCGCCGCCACCGTCAACCTCACCGTCCGCGTCGCCGACTCCGGCTCGCCCACGCTCGCCGCCACCGCCGGCGTGACGCTCACCGTCTATCAGATCCCGGCCGGCTACACCCCCGGCTCCGCGCGCCGCACCCTCTACGACGCCATCACCGGCGAAACGGTCGCCAACCTGACCGGCAACGCGCGCTTCCCGCTCGACCCGGACCGCGAGGTCGCCCTGGCGGAACTGGCCGACACGACGCGCGGCGACGACTATGGCTCGACGGTGCGCGCCTTCCTGTTCCCGCCGGTGACCGGCAGCTACACGTTCTGGATCGCCGGCGACGACGCCACCCAACTGCTCCTGAGCACCACCGCCAACCCGGCCGGCGCCACCTCGCGGGCGTCGTTCACCGGCTGGACCGACTACCTGCAGTGGAACAAGTATTCCTCCCAGCAGTCGTCCGCGATCAGCCTAACTGCCGGCCAGGCCTGCTACCTCGAGGTGCGCCACAAGGAAGGCGGCGGCGGCGACCACGTCGCCGTGGCGTGGCAGGCCAGCTCCGGCGGCACCGTGGTGATCCCCCAACAGGTGATCCCCGTGCGCTACCTCGCACCCCATTTCCTCAACTACCAGCCGCGCGTGACGGGCGCCACCGTGACCCTCTACGAGACCGCCTACCCCGGCACCACGGTGGCCACCATGGCCGCCACCGACCTCAACCCCGGCCAGTCTAACAGCTACGCGATCGCCGCCGGCAACGCCGCCGGCGCGTTCGGCATCGACCCCGCCAGCGGGCGGGTGTTCGTCGCCGACGCGACGAAGCTGGACGCCGCCACCACCCCGGGCTACACGCTGACGGTGGCCGCCACCGACGACGGCTCGCCGCCCCGCACCGGCAGCGGCACCCTGACCGTCCAGGTGCGCGCGGCCGCCGCCCTGGGCACCACCGGCATCGTCCACGAAATCTGGGACGGCCTCTCCGGCACCGCCCTGTCCGGCCTCTACGCCAGCCCGAAATGGCCGCTCCGCCCGGACCGCGTGCGCGTCGTCAACGGACTGAACTCGGGCACCGACCTCGCCGACAACTACGGCGCCCGCCTGCGCGCCTACGTCATCCCGCCGGCCACCGGCGCATACACCTTCTGGCTCGCCAGCGACGACCAGGGCGTGCTGCTGGTGAGCCCCAACGACAGCCCCGCCAGCGCCGTGCAAAGGGCCTCGGTCAGCGGCTACTCCAGCCCGCTGGAGTGGACGAAGTACTCCACCCAGCAATCGACCCCGCTCACGCTGACCGCCGGCCAGCGCTACTTCGTCGAGGCCCGCGTCAAGGAGGGCGGCGGCGGCGACCACGTCGCGATCGGCTGGACCGGCCCCGGCATCACCGAGGTCACCGTGCCCTCGGGCCTCCAGGTCGAGCCGTACGACTCGAACACCCCGCCGGTGTTCGGCGCCGCCTCCTACAGCTTCGCCACCGACCCCGGCAACCCCGCCGGCACCCCGGTCGGCACCCTCGCCGCCACCAGCCAGCCGTTCGAAACGCTCACCTACGCGATCCTTTCGGGCGACCCGCGCGGCGCGTTCGCCATCAATCCCCAATCCGGCGCCATCACCGTCGCCAACCCCGCCAACGTCGCCCCGGGCACGCTCTATCAGCTCGTCGCCGGCGCCCAGGACGACGGCTACGGCGGCCTGTTCCCGCCCGACGCCGCCACCGTCCCGGTCGCCATCCAGGTCTCCGGCACCCCGGTCAACCAGCCGCCGTTCCTCACCCTCGTGCGCCCCGCCACCGCCAGCGCCGGCATCCCCGCCGGCTGCGGCGTGCTGTTGGAAGTGGCGGCCCAGGACGACGGCCTGCCCGCCACCCCAGGCGCCGTCACGGTCGCGTGGTCGCAGCTCGCCGGCCCCGGCACCGCCGCCTTCACCCGGCCGGCCGCCGCCGCCACCGGCGCCACCTTCACCGCCGCCGGAACCTGGCAGCTCCGCGCCACCGCCAGCGACGGCGAACTGTCCACCACCCTCGACGTGACCGTCACGGTCGGCGCCGCGGGCGCGTCCGGCAACCTCGCGCCGGCAGTCGGCGCGGGCGCCGACTTCACCGCGTCAATCGCCGATGCCCCGGTGCTCGCCGGCAGCGTCACCGACGACGGCGCGCCGTTCTCCAACGCGACCTACGTCGCGCCGGCCGCGTGGTGGCGCTACCGCAAGGGCACCAGCGAGGCCTCCTCGCCGGTCGACGCGTGGCGCCAGCGGGTGCCGGCATTCACCGAGGATGCCACCTGGCTGGACGGCCGCACCCCGGTCGGCTACGGCGACTCCGACGACAACACGGTGCTGGCCGACATGTCCGGCGGCTACTCCAGCGTCTATCTGCGCAAGCCGTTCCAGGTCCCGGCCGGGCGCATCCCCGACCGCCTGACCATGCGCGTCTACGTCGACGACGGCGCGGTGGTCTGGATCAACGGCAGCGAGGCCGCCCGCCTCCACGTCGGCAGCGGCCAGCTCGCCTACGACGCCACCGCCAGCAACCATGAGGCCGCCTGGGAAACCGTCACCCTGGCCAATGCCCGCTCGCTGCTCGTCGCCGGCACCAACCTGATCGCCGTCCATGCGCTCAACCAAAGCTCCACCAGCACCGACTTCTCGATCGACGCCGAACTCGCCACCGACCGCGTGCCCGCCGCGCTCAGCCACGCGTGGAGCATGGTCTCCGGCCCCGGCAGCGCCACCTTCGCCAACCCCGCCGACCCCGCCACCGCCGCCTCCTTCAGCACCCCCGGCACCTACCTGCTGCGCCTGACCGCCGACGACGGCGAAACCGCCACCTACGACGAGGTCGCCGCCACCGTCAACCCGCTGCCGCCAATCGACCAGTGGCGGGCGCGCGTGTTCGGCCCCGACGCCAACAACCCGCTGCTCGCCGGCACCGACCGCGACCCCGACCGCGACGGCCTCGTCAACCTGTTGGAATACGCCTGCGGCCTCGACCCCCTCGCCCACCCGCAGGCCGCCGACCCCCTCGGCGGCCCGCTGCGCATCGACTCCGGCCCCGGCACCCTCGCCCTCACCTTCCGCCGCAACCTCGCCGCCACCGACGTCACCCTCCACCTCGAACACAGCCCCACCCTCGGCCCCGACGCCGCCTGGCTGCCGGTCACCGCCACCCAGGAAACCATCGCCGAGGCCGACGGCGTCCGCCTCGTCCGCGTGACCCTCGCCGACCCCCAGACCCTGCGCTCCTTCTTCCGCCTGCGCGCCACGCTCGCCGCCCCGTGACCCCGCCCGCCATACCACCCGCCACCACCCGCCACCACCCGCCACACCACCCGAACACCCCGCCCCACCCCCTCCCTCAATTCCCGCGCAGCATTCAGCAGCAGGCGCGGAGCACGCGCCGATTTAGGGATTGCCTGCCCCCTCCGCCTTCGTTAGTCACTCCGCCCGGGGGGCGGCCAACCCGCCCCCGGTGCCCGATGATCCGCCCCGCGAACGGAGCCGCCGCGGTCCTCACCGACCACGCCGCCCCACGCACCGCCCACCACCGGCCACCACCGGCCCCAGGCCGCCCCGCCCGGGGCCAACCCCTGCCCTGCCAACCCGCACTCCCACCGACGCCATGCCACGAGTGAACAAACCGAGGCCCAGGCTGCGCTACCAGGCGGTCGCCGAACACGCCAGCGGCGACAAGCGCTTCAAGATCCTCGAGACCACCATGAAGCGCCACCAGTATCGCGCCGACGCGCTGATCGAGGTGCTCCACAAGGCCCAGGAACTCTTCGGCTTCCTCGAAGAGGATATCCTCATCTTCGTCGCCCACCACCTCAAGCTGCCCCCCAGCCGCGTCTACGGCGTCGCCACCTTCTACCACTTCTTCACCCTCAAGCCAAAGGGCAGGCACACCTGCGTCGTGTGCCTCGGCACCGCCTGCTACGTCAAGGGCGCCGACAAGGTGCTCGCCGCCATCGAACAGCAGGCCGGCATCAAGTCCGGCGAAACCACCGCCGACAACCAGCTCTCCCTGCTCACCGCCCGCTGCATCGGCGCCTGCGGCGTCGCCCCCGCGGTCGTCTACGACGGCACCGTCGCCGCCAAGCAGGACCCCGCCGCCGCCCTCAAACACGTCCAACCCTGGCTCAACTCATGACCCTCCCCGAACTGGAAGCCATCGCCCAGCAGGAACGCGAGGCCCAAAAGAAGTTCACCGTCCGCTGCTGCATGGCGGCCGGCTGCGTCACCCAAGGGGCCGCCGACCTGAAGCAAAACCTCGAGCAGGCCGTCAAGGAGGCCGGCCTCGACGACCAGGTCGAGGTCCGCGGCGTCGGCTGCATGCGCCTCTGCTGCCAGGGCCCGCTGGTCCAGGCCGACCCCACCGAGACCCTCTACCAAAAGGTCGAACCCAGCGACGCCAAGGCCATCATCGCCAGCCTCAATGGCGCCAAGGCCAAGGTCCAGCAGGGCGACCTCAACCACCCGTTCTTCACCCGCCAACAGTCCGTCGTCCTCGGCAACAGCGGCGTCGTCGACCCCGAGCGGATCGAAAGCTACATCGCCGCCGACGGCTACCGCGCCCTCCACAAGGTGCTGCGCGAAATGAACCCCGCCGAGGTCGTCAAGTGCATCATGGACAGCGGCCTGCGCGGCCGCGGCGGCGGCGGCTACCCCACCGGCCTCAAGTGGCAAACGGTGGCCAAGTCCGACGGCGACCGCAAATACATCGTCTGCAACGCCGACGAGGGCGACCCCGGCGCCTTCATGGACCGCTCGGTCCTCGAGAGCGACCCCCACGCCATCATCGAGGGGATGACCATCGCCGCCTATGCCGTCGGCGCCCAGCAGGGATACATCTACGTCCGCGCCGAATACCCGCTCGCCATCGAGCGCCTCCAGAACGCCATCAAGCAGGCACGACGCCTCGACCTGCTCGGCGCCCAGATCATGGAGGCCCCGTTCAGCTTCTCGATCGACCTGCGGATCGGCGCCGGCGCCTTCGTCTGCGGCGAGGAAACCGCCCTCATGGCCTCGATCGAGGGCATGCGCGGCGTCCCCCGCCCCCGCCCCCCGTTCCCCGCCGAAAGCGGCCTGTGGGGCTGCCCCACCCTGATCAACAACGTCGAGACCTTCGCCAACATCGCCCCGATCATCCGCAACGGCGCCCCCTGGTTCGCCGCCATGGGCACCGACAAAAGCAAGGGCACCAAGGTCTTCGCGCTCGCCGGCAACATCACCAACACCGGCCTGATCGAGGTCCCCATGGGCACCCCGCTGGGCACCATCGTCGATGAAATGGGCGGCGGCGCCCCGGACGACGGCACCGTCAAGGCCGTCCAGACCGGCGGCCCGTCCGGTGGCTGCATCCCCGCCGCCCACTTCGACACCCCGGTCGACTACGAGTCGCTCGCCAAGCTCGGCTCGATCATGGGCTCCGGCGGCATGATCGTCATGGACGAGAAGACCAACATGGTCGACGTCGCGCGCTTCTTCATGGAGTTCTGCCGCGACGAGTCCTGCGGCAAGTGCATCCCCTGCCGCGCCGGCACCGTCCAGATGCACAACCTCCTGACCAAGATCGTCGAGGGCCGCGCCAACCCACGCGACCTCGCCAAGCTCGAGGAACTCTGCGACATGGTCAAGAACACCAGCCTCTGCGGCCTCGGCCAGACCGCACCCAACCCGGTGCTCAGCACCCTGCGCTTCTTCCGCGACGAATACGAGCAACTGCTCCAGCCCGACCCGTTCGACGCCAACGGCAGCCCCCCCGAGCCCACCCCCGCCGCCTCCCACTAACCACTCCCGAGGAGCACGCCCATGTCAGTCAAGACACTCACGATCGACGACCACCCGGTCAGCGTCCCGGAGGGCACCACCCTGCTCGCCGCCGCCGCCGAGGCCGGCGTCTCCATCCCCACCCTGTGCCACCTCGCCGGCATCGAGGACGTCGGCGCCTGCCGGATGTGCCTGGTCGAAGTCGAGGGCACCCCGAAGCTGCTCCCCGCCTGCGCCACCGTCGCCCGCGAGGGCATGGTCGTGCGCACCGACACGGAACGCCTCCGCAACTACCGCCGGATGGCCCTCGAGCTGCTGTTCGCCGAGCGCAACCACGTCTGCGCCGTCTGCGTCGCCAACGGCCACTGCGAGCTCCAGACGCTCGCCTACAACCAGGGCATGGAGCACGTCCGCTACGACTACTGCCACCCGCAGTGGTCGATGGACCTCAGCCACCCGCTGTTCGGCATGGACCACAACCGGTGCATCCTGTGCACCCGCTGCGTCCGCGTCTGCTGGAACGTCGAGGGCGCCGGCACCAAGAACCTCGCCGGCCGCGGCGCCACCTCGCATATCATCCACTGCATGAACACCCCGTGGGGCGAAACCGAAAGCTGCACCTCGTGCGGCAAGTGCGTCCAGGCCTGCCCCACCGGCGCCCTGTTCCACATCGGCGCCACCGCCGCGGAAATGGAGCGCGACCCCACCCGCATCGCCAACCTCGTCAAAGCAAGGGAGATCAAGGAATGGACCGTGTAAAACTCGCCACCGTCTGGCTCGGAGGCTGCTCAGGCTGCCACATGTCACTGCTCGACCTCGACGAGTTCCTCGTCGACCTGCTCGAAAAGGTCGAGATCGTCTACAGCCCGATCGTCGATGCCAAGGAATACCCCCACGGCGTCGACGTCTGCCTCGTCGAGGGCGCCGTCTACAACGAGGACCACGCCGAACTCGCCCACAAGATCCGCCAGCGCACCCGCATCGTCTGCTCGTTCGGCGACTGCGCCGTGACCTCCAACGTCTGCGGCATGCGCAATTCCCTCGGCCCCGCCAAGGTCGCCCTCGAGCACTCCTACGTCAGCCTCGCCGACGTCAACCCCGGCATCCCCCACGAGCCCGGCATCGTCCCGCCCCTGCTCGACAGGGCAGTCCCGCTCCACGAGGTGATCCCGGTCGACCAGTTCCTGCCCGGCTGCCCGCCGCCCGCCGACCGCATCAAGGCCCTCATCCTCCACCTCCTCGGCGCCGGCGAGCCGCTCGCCGGCCCGCAGCTCAAGTTCGGATGAACAGCGTTTGTCCGTGTTCCGTGTTCCGTGTTCCGCAAGAAATGAACTGACCATCGCTCGCCGGCCGTCGTCCGCTTCCTGACCGAAAACGGAACACGGAACTCGAGCAAACCCCGCCTTCCCATGTCTAACACAATCGTCATCGACCCGGTGACCCGCATCGAGGGGCACGCCAAGATCAGCATTTTCCTCGACGACGCCGGCAAGGTGACCGACGCCCGGTTCCACGTGGTCGAGTTCCGCGGCTTCGAGAAGTTCTGCGAGGGGCGGATGCTGTGGGAGATGCCGGCGCTGACCGCGCGCACCTGCGGGATCTGCCCGGTCAGCCACCTGCTGGCCTCGGCCAAGGCGGGCGACGAGATCCTCGCCGTGGACGTCCCGCCGGCCGCCGACAAGCTGCGCCGGCTGATGAACATGGGCCAGCTCACGCAGAGCCACGCGCTGAGTTTCTTCCACCTGAGCGCGCCGGACTTCGTGATCGGCTGGGACGCGCCGATCGCGCGGCGCAACATCGCCGGGATCATCGCGGACAACCCGGCGCTCGCCCGTGCCGGCATCCGCCTGCGCCAGTTCGGCCAGGAGATCATCGAGGTGCTGGGCGGCAAGAAGATCCACCCGGCGTGGGCGGTCCCCGGCGGCGTGCGCTGCGGGCTCACCAAGGAGGGCCGCGAGCTGATCCTCTCCAAGCTCAAGGAGTCGTTCGCCACCACCCGCGTGGCGCTCGACCTGTTCAAGGGCCTGGTCGGCAAGAGCCGCGAGGAGGTCGACAAGCTGGTGGCCTTCGACTCGCTGTTCATGGGCCTGGTCGCCCCGGACGGCGAGTGGGAGCACCACGGCGGAAAACTCCGCTTCAGCGACGCGCGCGGCCACATCATCGCCGACCAGGTCAGCGCCCACGACTACAAGGACTACATCGGCGAGGCGGTCCAGTCGTCGTCGTACCTCAAGAGCCCGTTCTACAAGCCGCTCGGTTTCCCGGCCGGGATGTACCGCGTCGGCCCGCTCGCCCGGCTCAACGTCTGCGACTTCATGGGCACCCCGCAGGCCGACGCCGAGCTGCGCGAGTACCGCCACAACTGGGGCGGCCGCGCGGTCAGGTCGTGCTACCTCTATCACTACGCGCGCCTGATCGAGATCCTCGCCTGCCTCGAGCGCATCGAGCGGCTGATGGACGATCCGGACCTGTTCTCCGAGCACCTGCGCGCCGATGCCGGCATCAACCAGCTGCGCGGCGTCGGCGTCAGCGAGGCCCCGCGCGGCACGCTGTTCCACGACTACACCGTCGACCGCTACGGCGTGATCCAGGCGGTCAACATGATCATCGCCACCGGCCAGAACAACCTGGCGATGAACCGCTCGGTGCTCGAGATCGCCAGGAACTACATCACCGGCAAGGAGATCCCCGAGGGCGTCCTCAACCGCATCGAACACGGAATCCGCAACTTCGACCCCTGCCTCAGCTGCTCGACCCACGCCGTCGGCAAGATGCCGATGCACGTCCGCCTGCTGGGCCCGGACGGCACCCTGCTCGACGAGGTCACCCGCGGCTGACCGGCAGGGCCAGCACCCGCCCGGCCCCGTCAGGGGCCATCCATGTTAGCCGTCGGTCGGGTCAATCCCGATGCCGCAATCCGCGGGGAGGGTCCGAGGATCCAAGGAAGAGCGCCCGAAAGACCCGCCGGCCGGCACCGGTAATCCTGGAAAGGAACATGCCGGACCACGGATTTCGCGGTTTACGCGGATTTCGGAGTGGCTTGGTTCCCCTCGCCCGTTCACCTGCCGGATGTATCCGCCATCCATCGCAACTCATTCAACATCCGTGCACCCCGTGCAATCCGTGGTTTTCATCCCCGAATCCAGGGCAATCCACCCCATGCCGAGCCTCCGCCCGCTGCCGCCGCTCGCCCTCCTCGCCGCCATGCTGGGGCTGGCATCCGGCTCCGCCCCGCAGCCGCCGCCTCCGGCCGCCGCCGACCTGCGCCCCGAGTTCCAGCGCCTCGGGCTCGGGCCGCGGCAGCAGGGCGGCCGCCCGACCTGCTCGGCGTTCACCGTCACCACCGCGCTCGAGTTCGCCGCCGCGCGGCGCCTCGGCGCCTGCCCGCGCCTGAGCGTCGAGTTCCTCAACTGGGCGGCCAACCAAGCCCGCGGTGACCGCGATGACGGGGGCTACTTCTCCGACCTGTGGCGCGGCTTCTCCGCCCACGGGCTGTGCCGCGAGGACGCCATGCCCTATCAGCCGCGGTTCGACCCCGGCCACCGGCCGGACGCCGCCGCCGCGGCCGACGCGCGCAAGCGCCTCGAACTCGCACTCGCCCTCCACTGGATCAAGGAGTGGGACGTCACCACCGGCCTCACCGACGCCCAGTTCGCCGCCGTCAAGCACACCCTCGACCGCGGCTGGCCCGTGTGCAGCGGCCTGCGCTGGCCCAAGGCCCCACGCTGGCCCGGCGGCGTGCTCGCAATGTGCCCCCCGGACGGCGTCGTCGACGGCCACAGCGTGCTGCTCGTCGGCTATCGCGACGACCCCGCCCAGCCGGGCGGCGGCGTGCTCGTCTTCCGCAACACGTCCGGCCCCGGCCACGACGGCTCGATGCCCTACGCCTACGCCCGCGCCTACACCAACGACGCGGCCTGGATCAGCTGCGACCGCCCGCGCCGCAGCCGGTGACCGCCACCCCCGCCCGCCCGCCCCCGCTTCTATCCGCTTGTGGATCCGCGGGCGATCGGCTTCAGTTCCCCCCTCGGCCCACCCATGAACCCGGAATCACGCGCCGCCCTCGTCGACCTGCTGTTGCTGGTGCTCCACCTCGACAACCACCTCTCGCTGATGGAGGACGCCGCCTTCGAGAAGGCGCTGGCCTCGCTCGGCTGGGAACCGGGGCGCACCGGCGACCTCGACCTCACCGCCGCCTTCGCCCGCGTCCGCGCGGCCACCGCCGACGACCTCGGCCGCGAGGAGTTCCTCCGCTCACGGGTCGCCCTCGTCCGCTCCCACGGCGACGCCTCCACCGCCTTCGAGTGGCTCGGCAAGGTGCTCGGCGCCGACGGCCTCGACGCCGTCGAACACCGCTTCCTCAAGCGCCTCCGCAAGCTCCTGTTCGACTGACGTTGACAGGTGGGGGTTCGCTGCTACCCTGCGCGCGCCTTGGCCGCCGGGGGCGCTCGTTTCCGCGCCCGCGCCGGCCACATGGCGCCCAAACCACACTCCAACCACGATGCCCACAGTGAAGCGCACGGCGGTCAAGCCCGCCACCAAGTCCCCCGCCAAGAAGGCCCCCGCCAAAAGGGCCCCAGCCAAGCCCGCCGCCGGCAAGGCCGCCAAGGAAAAATACGTCTACACCTGGGGCGCCGGCCGCGCCGATGGCAACGGGTCGATGAAGCCGCTGCTCGGCGGCAAGGGCGCCAACCTCGCCGAAATGAGCCGCATCGGCCTGCCGGTGCCGCCAGGCTTCACGATCACCACCGAGGTCTGCACCCACTACTACAAGCACAAGCAGAGCTACCCCGCCGCCCTCAAGGCCCAGGTCGAGGCCGGCATCCGCAACATCGAGAAGATCATGGGCTGCAAGTTCGGCGACGCCGGCGCCTTCCCGCTGCTCGTCGCCGTGCGCTCCGGCGCCCGCGACTCGATGCCCGGCATGATGGACACCATCCTCAACCTCGGCCTCAACGACCAGACCGTCGTCGCCCTCGAACGCGCCACCAACAACCCCCGCTTCGCCTACGACTGCTACCGCCGCTTCGTCCAGATGTACGGCGACGTCGTGCTCGGCGTCCAGAAGCGCCCCGACGAGGACCACGAACCCTTTGAGGTGATCATCGAAAACCTCAAGGAGGAACGCTACCACAAGCACGTCGACGACACCGCCCTGACCGCCGACGACCTCAAGGAGCTGATCGCCCGCTTCAAGAAGCTGGTCAAGGCCCGCACCGGCCGCGACTTCCCGGTCGACCCCTGGGAACAGCTCGACGGCGCCGTGGGCGCCGTGTTCGGCTCGTGGATGAACGACCGCGCGATCGTCTACCGCCGCAAGTACCACATCCCGGCCGACTGGGGCACCGCCGTCAACGTCCAGGCCATGGTGTTCGGCAACACCGGCCCGAAGTCCGGCTCCGGCGTCGCCTTCACCCGCAACCCCGCCAACGGCGACAAGGAGTTCTACGGCGAGTTCCTGATCAACGCCCAGGGCGAGGACGTGGTCGCCGGCGTGCGCACCCCCGAGCCGGTCGCCGACCTCAGGAAACACCTGCCCCAGGCCTACCGCGAACTCGACCGCATCCGCGGCATCCTCGAGCGCCACTTCAAGGACGTCCAGGACTTCGAGTTCACCATCCAGGACGGCCGCGTCTACATGCTCCAGACCCGCAACGGCAAGCGCACCGCCATGGCCGCGCTCAAGTTCTCGATGGACATGGTCCGCGAAAAGCTCATCGACTGGAAGACCGCCATCCAGCGCAACCCCGCCGACCAGCTCGACCAGCTGCTCGCCCCGGTGTTCGACGTCGCCCAGCTCAAGAAGGCCACCGCCATCGCCTCCGGCCTGCCCGCCGGCCCCGGCGCCGCCTCCGGCAAGATCATCCTCAACGCCGACCGCGCCGCCGCCGCCGAGGCCAAGGGCGAACAGGTCCTGCTGGTCCGCAACGAAACCAGCCCCGAGGACCTCCGCGGCATGATCGCCGCCGAGGGCATCCTCACCGCCAAGGGCGGCGTCAGCTCCCACGCCGCGCTGGTCGCGCGCCAGATGGGCAAGGTCTGCATCTGCGGCGCCTCCGCGCTCCAGATCGACTACGCCAAGCGCACCATCACCGTCGGCAGGAAGACCTACAGGGAAGGCGACTGGTTCTCGATCGACGGCACCTCCGGCACCGTCTACGAGGGCCGCCTGGCCACCCAGCCGTCCGAGATCATCACCGGCCTGCTCCACGGCAACAAGACCGCCCGCGCCACGCCCAAGTACAAGATGTTCACCCAGCTGATGGACTGGTGCGCCAAGGTCACCCGCATGGACGTGCGCACCAACGCCGACACCCCGGAACAGGCACGCCACGCCGTCGCCTTCGGCGCCGTCGGCATCGGCCTGTGCCGCACCGAGCACATGTTCTTCGAGGGCGACCGCATCGACGCCATGCGCGAGATGATCCTCGCCGACACCGAGGCCAAGCGCCGCAAGGCGCTCGCCAAGCTGCTGCCCTATCAGCGCAAGGACTTCATCGGCATCTTCAAGGCGCTCGCCGGCATGCCGGCCACCATCCGCCTGCTCGACCCGCCGCTCCACGAGTTCCTGCCCCACGACGAGCCCCAGCAGAAGGACCTCGCCAAAAAGATGGGCGTGACCCTCCAGTTCGTGAAGCAGCGCGTCGCCCAGCTGCACGAGTTCAACCCGATGCTCGGCCACCGCGGCTGCCGCCTCGGGATCGCCTACCCGGAGATCACCGAGATGCAGGCGCGCGCAATCTTCGAGGCCGCCGCCGCGGTCAGGAAGACCGGCGCCAGCGTGTCCCCGGAGGTGATGATCCCGCTGGTCGGCTTCGCCAAGGAGTTCGACCTCCAGGCCGAGATCATCCACCGCGTCGCCGCCGAGGTGATGCGCGGGAAGAACGTCAGGTTCGCCTACCTCGTGGGCACCATGATCGAGATCCCGCGCGGCGCCCTCACCGCCGACGAGATCGCCGAAAACGCCGAGTTCTTCAGCTTCGGCACCAACGACCTCACCCAGACCGCCCTCGGCATCAGCCGCGACGACATGGGCAACTTCCTGGTCACCTACACCGAGAACGAGATCTACGCCAAGAACCCGTTCGCCACCCTCGACGCCACCGGCGTCGGCCAGCTGATGGAGGTCGCCGTCGCCAAGGGCCGCCAAACCCGCCCCAAGATCAAGCTCGGCATCTGCGGCGAACACGGCGGCGACCCCGCCTCCGTCAAGTTCTGCCACAAGCTCGGCCTCAACTACGTGTCCTGCTCCCCGTTCCGCGTGCCCGTCGCCCGCCTCGCGGCCGCCCAGGCCGCCCTCCAGGGCTGACACGTCGCAACGCCGCGGCCCCAACGGCCGCTCCCAACTCCCGGGCGGGCCCCGCACCAGCAGGGCCCGCCCGTCGCATTCGTGGCCCGAAGCTCCGCCCGGGATCCCAATGCCGTGCCCCCGCAGCCCAACCCAAATCACCCCCCTGCGGGCCGACCCGCCCCGTCGATCCTGCCTGCCGAGGCGTGGTTCAATCGGCAGTGGTCCCGCAGCGACGGCCGCGGTTTTTCTGTTAGACCGCGCCGCCACGCACCGGCCCGCCCACGCCGGCCCGCTGCCCACGCCGGCCGGACGCCGCGGCCAGGACCGGGGCGTGCGGACGGTGCGGCCGGTGCGCCAGGCCCGCTGATCCGGACCGCGCCAGTCTGGCACACGGATGCGAACTTGCTGCATCCAGCCCTTTCCCCCGTCTAACCAACCGCCACGCCGCCAGCCCGCCCGTGCTCCAGTTTCGCACACGCATGCGAATCTGCCGCAGCGCGCGGATCAGGGGCAGGGCCCCGGCGGCCGCGAGGACCCGGCGCACAACAGTTAGGTATACGTATGCGAATTTGTCGCAGCGCGCGGGGTGGGGCCGGGCCCCGGCGGCAGCCGCCGGCAGCCGCCGCGCCGACAGCCGCCGCGGTGACTTCCAGGCAGGTCTTCGCGCGCCTCCGCGGGATCGTGCTGGGGGATGTCGAGTCCAACACGCGCGAAGGCCGCACCCTGACCCTGCCCCGCATCAGCATCCCGGAGAAGGCCATGGTGGTCCCCGCGGGCCCCGGCGCCGGTCCCGGTGGTGGCCCGGCCCCGGTCCACTCCGCCACCGGTGCGCGGGTTGGACCCCGGTGGCGGCATTTTTCCCCTTTCCCCCACAAGCCCGGGGTTGCCAAGCCGCGGCGATCGTGGTTTTGAGAATGCGTCAATGGGCGCGTGCTACAGGCAGCTCGAGTTCCAGTGGTGGCCGGCGCGCCAACCGGCGCCGCGGGCCGCCGCCGAGCCGCCCGGCGCCCGCGTCGACCGGGGCCTGACCGCGTGGTGCGCCGAGGTGGTGCGCGCGCTCGGCCTGCCGAAACTGGCGCGCCTCGTCAGCGTCGCCTGGAACCCGCGGATGCGCACCACCGCCGGCCGCGCGTGGTGGCCCCAGCGCCGGATCGAGCTCAACCCGCGGCTGCGCTCCCTCGGCGAGGACCAGCAGTGGCGCACCCTCCGCCACGAACTGGCCCACCTCGTCGCCTACGAGCGCGCCGGCCGCCACCCGATCCACGCCCACGGGCCCGAGTGGCGCCAGGCCTGCGCCGACCTCGGCATCGCCGGCGAAAGCTCGTGCCACCAGTTGCCGTTCCAGCGCCGCCTCCAGAAACGCCGCTTCGCCTACGTCTGCCCGCACTGCGCAACCACCATCCACCGCGTCCGCAGGATCCGCCACCCGGTCGCCTGTTGGACCTGCTGCCGCAAGTTCAACCGCGGCCGCTACGACAGCCGCTTCCGCCTCGTCGAATGCCCCCTGCCGGACCTCGCCCGGCACCCATGAAGCTCGGCCTCGGCCTCTGCCGCCACCAGCTCGACGACGCCCACTTCCGGTTCGCCCGCCAGTGCGGCTGCTCCCACGTCGTCATCCACTGGGTCGACTACTTCCGCTCCGCCCGCACCAACCCCCGCGGCGACCAGCCGCTCGGCGACGACTCCGGCTGGGGCCGCGCCGGCAACCCCCACCAGCTGTGGTCCTCGATTCCGGGCCTCGATTCCGGATTGCCATCCCACCCCGCCTGGCCTTGACTCGCGGCCCCGCGATGGCCCTCATCGTCCAGAAATACGGCGGCACCTCGGTCGGCTCGCTCGACCGCATCCGCAACGTGGCCGCCCGCATCAAGCGCACCCGCGACGCCGGCAACGAGGTGGTGGCCGTGGTCTCCGCCATGTCCGGCGTCACCGACAAGCTCCTCGGCATGGCCCGCGAGCTCAGCCCCGAGCCGCCGGAACGCGAGCTCGACGTCCTGCTCGCCACCGGCGAACAGCAGTCGATCGCCCTGGTCGCCATGGCGCTCCACGAGCTCGGCGTCCCCTCCGCCTCGGTCACCGGCCGCCAGGCCGGCATCACCACCACCGGCTCGCACACCCGCGGCCGCATCCTCGGGATCGAGCCGGTGTTCATGCAGCGCCTGTTGGGCCAGGGCCGCACGCTGGTGGTCGCGGGCTTCCAGGGCACCACCGCGGAGGGCGCGATCCACACCCTCGGCCGCGGCGGCTCCGACCTCACCGCGATCGCGGTGGCGGCCTGCCTGCGGGCCGACGTGTGCCAGATCTTCACCGACGTCGACGGCGTCTACACCTGCGACCCGCGGGTGGTCCCCACCGCCCGCAAGCTGCCGGAGATCTCCTACGACGAGATGCTCGAGATGGCCTCCTCGGGCTCCAAGGTGATGCAGTCCCGCTCGGTCGAGTTCGCCAAGAAATACGGCGTCGTCTTCGAAGTCCGCTCGTCGCTCAATGACAACCCCGGCACCCGCGTGCTGGAAGAACACCCCGCCATGGAACACGTCGTCATCCGCGGAGTCTCGATCGAGCGCTCCCAAGCCCGCGTCACCATCTACGGCATCCCGGACGAGCCCGGCATGTCGGGCCGCATCCTCGCCGCCCTCGGCGATGCCGAGGTCAACATCGACATGATCGTCTCGAACATCGCCAGCGACGGCTACGCCCGCCACTCGTTCACGATGCACTCCAACGACCTCGGCCGCGCCCAGGCCGCCCTCAAGCCGATCCTCGCCGCACTCGGCGCCCAGGCCGGCATCGAAACCGAGGGCGGCATCGCCAAGCTGTCCTGCGTCGGCATCGGCATGCGCTCCCATTCCGGCGTCGCCGCCACCATGTTCAAGGCGCTCGGCGACGCCGGCGTCAACATCGGCATGATCTCCACCTCCGAGATCAAGATCGCCGTAACCGTCGACGAAACCCGCATCGAACACGCCGCCCGCGCCGTCCACGCCGCGTTCCACCTCGACCAGCCGCCGGCCTGACCCCCGGTGCCCCAAACCCAACCCCTAACCCGCCCCAAACCCGACCCCAAACCCACCGCGACACCCCCGCCCCGAGCCCCGGATCGCCGGTGATTTTTCGTGCTCGGGGCGTAGCGGTGTGCGCGTAATCTGCTCATCCATGCAGGCCTGCCTCCTCAGCCTCCGCGAGCCGGCGCTGTGCGCTCCCCTCACTGCCAACCGCGACCTCGGCGACTGCCTGATCGCCAACGTCCCGCTGCGCGACCTGCTCGCAACCAAACTCAAGCGCGCCGGCTTCCAGGTCGTGCTCCCCGGCGAGTCGAGCCCCAGGACGCTCCGCATCCCGATGGACCACTGGGTCGAGGTCGAGGCCCTGGTGACGCTCGGCCGCGCCGACCAGCCCGCCTGCCTCCACGACGCCGAGGGCACCCTGCTGGCATGGAAGGGGGAGGCCGCCCCGGAGGATTGCACGGAGAAACTGGTCACCCACGCGACCTCCTTCCGGCTCCGCTACCCGTGGGACCTGCTCCGCCTCAACGAGGCGGAACTCGAACTGCTCGACGAGTCGTCGATCCTCGGCGAAGTCAGCCCGCTGGCCCAGATCAGCGGCCGCCTGCGCCTCGGCGCCGGCTCGCGCGTCCTCTCCGGCGTGGTCATCGAGGGCAACGTGGTGATCGGCGCCAACACCCAGGTCGGCCCCAACGCCTACGTCCGCGGCGCCACCTCGATCGGCAACAACTGCTTCGTCGGCAACGGCGCCGAGGTCAAGAACTCGATCATCTATCACAACTCCTACGTCTCCCGCGGCTGCTACGTCGGCGACTCGCTCATCGGCAGCCACGTCACCCTCGGCGCCGGCACCGTCACCGAGAACCACCGCCACGACGGCCGCAGCCACGTCTCGATGATCCAGGGCCAGCCGGTCAACACCGGCCGCCTCAAGTTCGGCACCGTCATCGGCGACGGCGTCAAGACCGGCGTCAACACCTCGATCGAGGCCGGCGTCAAGATCGGCATCGGCCGCACCACCCGCCCCGGCAGCTACGTCGGCTCCGACGTGATGTAGCCCCGCCCGCCGTCACCCGTAGGCCTGCAGGTTCCCGGTGAGCTGCAGGTCGGCCGCCAGCGCGCGCTGCGGCCGGAGGCCCTCGCGCTTGAGCACGTCGTGGTAGGCCTTGACCGCCTCGCGCGGCCCGACCTCGCCGTCGACGATCCGGCGCAGGAACTCGATGAACGCCAGCGGGTGCTCGGAGAGGTTGATCTTGCGCCCGAACAACGCCACCCGCGCACCGTGCGCCCGCGCGTCGTGGATCAGCTGGAACGCGTCCAGCGTGGTGCCGGCACTGCCGCCCAGGATCCCGATCACCAGGTGCGGGTCGTAGGCCGCCAGCTCCTCGAGCGGGCCCGGGCCGTTGTACGGGATCTTGAGGAACAGCGGCCGCCCCTTCGAGGTCACCCCGGCCAGCGCCCGGATGATGTGGTCGTTGAGGAACGCGCCGACCTTGCGGCGGTCGATCCCGGGGTCGACGTTCGGGTTGAACACCTCGAGGAAATACCGGAACCGCTTGCGCTCCGCCTCGATCCGGAACTCCGCAAACTCGCTCAGCGTCCGCCAGTCGCGCTCGATGTCGTTGGTCAGCGTGATCGAGTACAACCCGAGGTCCGCCCCGGCCGCCGGCTCGTCGTGCCGCTCCCGCAGCTCCCCATACTTGATGTGGTCGATCGTCGCCGAGCGGAACGGCCGCGACGGCACCAGCGTGTACTTGCCCCCGCGCACCACCCACACGTCCGAGGTGTCGTTGGCCCGCGCCGCCGGCGTGACCGCCGAGCCCCGGAACAGCCCCTCCCTGATCGCCAGCTGCTCGAGGTTGGATGCCGACAGCAGCATCACGTCCACGATCCCCTGCCGCACCACCGCCCGGATCTGCCCGAGGTAGTCCGCCAGCGTCTTGTAACACCCCTGCGCACGGTCGTAGCCGTGCGTGCACCCGTCGCGCTGCGGCCCCGGCGCCGCCACCCCGAACCCCATGTCCGCATCCTTCGCGTCCGCAATGATGAACTCCCTGCAGCCGACCGGATCGGCGTGAATCGCCGCCAACTTGCGCTCCAGCGTCTTTTCCATGCGCCGCACCACCCATAACCAACCGCCCGCCGCTTGTCGATCCATCCCTGCCATCCACCCCTGCCCGCTCCCCACCCCCACCCCATGCGTACCACCCCGCCCCACGCCCGCCAGCCCGCACGCTTCTGTTAGCCCCGCCGCGCCGGACCACCCCCACCACCGGCGAAACACCCCGCCGCCCACCCCGCTCCCCCACCCCGGTAAAAAAAGTGCTTTTGTGAACACTTTTCTCTTGAACATCCCTCGGTCTTGTGCCAGGCTGCCCCCGTTTCCAACCCACCATGACCATGAACCCCACCCCCCCCCCACCCCCCCCCCCCCCACCCCCCCCGACACCGCCGCCATCACCGCCGCGCCCGCCGCCGCGCCCCCACCCCCACCCCGCGCCCCGCAACCCGAACTACACCATCTACAAGCCGAACAGCCGCGGCACCGGCGGTGCCGTCCGCTTCAGCCTCAACCGCGCCAAGGCCTCGGTGTTCGTCGAGGCCGCCAACCAGGCCGGCGACAAGCAGTTCGACTGGGACCAGAAGATCATCATGAAATGGGGCCTCCCCGACCTCGGCGCGGTGCTCGCCGGGCTGCACGGCCGCACCCCCCAGACCAAGCTCTTCCACCAGTCCGATAAGGCCAACAGCGCCTGCACCCTGACCGCCGCCGATAGCCCCGAGCAGGCCCCGTTCCTGCTCACCGTCTCCCGCCAGCTGTCCGAGGACAAAACCCTCCGCAAGGTCTCCGTCCCCCTCACCAACGCCGAGGTCGCCGTCCTCGAAACCGCATTCCGCGCCGCCATCAGCCGCCTGCTCGGATGGTGACCCGCCCAACCGCCCAAGCCTGGCCCCAACAGGACAGCCGATCGCCCCGCAGCAACACCCGATCGCCCCGCAACGACACCCCACTCCCCCGCCGGCGTCACGCCGTCGCCACAGCGGCAGGTCGATGGGTGGCTGCATTGGCGATCGCCCGCGGCGTTGCGGGACGGGCGTTCGCCCAGCCCGCGTTGTGACCAACGCGGCTACGGGAGAGCGCCGCGCCAGCCCTCGTGGCGACGGCATCCTGCCGTCGGCCGTGCGGCGGGCATCTTGCCCGCCGGTCTGCGCTGAACCTGCATGGCGGAGGTGCCGCCGGATCGGGAACTGAATGAACTCCGCGCTCCCAAGGGCTGCCTCGGATGCGCTTGCCTTGTTAGGCAGGCGCCGTAGTGGCACATGCGTCCCGCTTGTGCGCCCCCCCTGCGCCGCAGGCGCGCTGATTCCCCGTGGCGCCCGCCCCGGCAAGGCCCTTCAAGCCGCTCCGGCGCTCAAGATCCATGACCCGTCCCCCTGAACCTAAAAACGGGAATGGAAACCGGGGATTACGAGGATTTCGAGGATTATCAACGAGCTACGAACGAACTCTCGATCACCCGTTAGGTGTCGGCATAGCGCTTGACAACTCATTCTAAATCAACGTAATCCTCGTAATCCCCGGTTCTCATTTCTGAGTTCAGGCTGAAACACCCACGTGGATCACACCAGCGGGTTGCGCGTCCGCAGGGCGGCAAAGCGGCTGAAGTCGCGGTCCACCGTCCACAACTCGCGGACGCCGTGAACCAGGCAGGCGGCGGCGATCCGGGCATCATGGACAAGCCCGCCCCGCACTCTCCCGCTGGTCGGAATCAAGGACACCCACGAAACCCCGGAGCCACCGCCCGGCCGCGCCCGCCAGGCGCCGGCTCGCGTGCCAATCCCGCCCAACCAAGCCCCCGATTTGTGGGTGTCTGGTTTCTTACCTTGAAATCCCGGTGATGATAACCGTAATTTCCATGCATGGATCGTCCTGACGAGCTTGCCCGACTTGAGCGGCTGCTGGCGGAGTCGCCGGTGGTTGGGATCGTCGGGGCGCGGCAGGTGGGGAAGACGACCTTGGCGCGGCAGCTGGCGGCGCGGTGGGGCGAGGCGTCGGTATCGTTTTTCGACCTCGAGAGCCCGGCCGACCTGGCGCGCTTGGCGGACCCGTTGCTGGCGCTCGGGCCCTTGCGCGGGCTGGCGATCCTGGACGAGATCCAGCGGCTGCCGGACCTCTTTCCGGTGTTGCGCGTGCTGGTGGACCGGCCCGGCCTGCCGTGTCGGTTCCTGGTTCTGGGCAGTGCCTCGCCCGCGCTGCTGCGGCAGTCGGCGGAGTCGCTGGCGGGGCGGATCCTCTATCACGAGCTGGACGGCTTCGGGCTGGGCGAGGTGGGTGCCGGGCGGATGACGGAGCTGTGGCGGCGGGGCGGGCTGCCGCGGTCGTTCCTGGGGGGGACCGAGGCGGAGAGTTTCCGGTGGCGGCGCGGGTTCGTGCAGACCTTCCTCGAGCGCGACCTGCCGCAGCTCGGGATCAGCGTGAACGCCACCACGATGCGGCGCTTCTGGACGATGCTCGCCCACTTCCACGGGCAGGTCTGGAACGCCTCCGAATTCGCCCGCTCGTTCGGCGTGGCCGACACCACCGTGCGCGCGCACCTCGACCGGCTCGCCGCCGCGATGGTCGTCCACACCCTGCAGCCGTGGCACGAGAACATCGGCAAGCGCCAGGTCAAGGCGCCCAAGGTCTACATCCGCGACTCCGGCCTGCTGCACGCGCTGCTCAACCTGCCGGGCCAGGAGGACCTCGAGTCGCACCCGAAGGTCGGCGCGTCATGGGAGGGGTTCGTCATCCAACAGCTCGTCCGGCGCCTCGGCGCCGCGCCCGACGAGGCGTTCTTCTGGGCCACCCACGCCGGCGCCGAGCTCGACCTGCTCGTCGTCCGCGGCCGGCGGCGGCTCGGGTTCGAGGTGAAACGCAGCTCCGCGCCGCATCTCACCCCGGCGATGCGCCACGCCCTCGTCGACCTGAAGCTCGACCACCTGTGCGTCGTCCACGCCGGCGACGACGAGTTCCCGCTCGCCGACAAGGTCCAAGCGGTGCCGGCCGGCCGGATCCTCGAGGCCATCCCCCGGCTCATGTGACGGAGTCCTTGGGCTGAAGGCAGGCCGATGGGCCGCGCATGCACAGGCCCCAACGGCACCCTGGGACCGCGGACTTCAGGCCGCCCGCCGACCATGGATCGTGCCCGGCGGCTGGGCGCGCGCAGCGACCGGCCAGCCGCCCGCCCACGAGGTGCGGAATGAATTCCGCGCTCCCAGGGGCTGCCGCGGATGCGCTTTGCCTGGTTCGGCGGGCGCCGCAGTGGCACGTGCGTCCCGCTTGTGCGCCGCCACCCCGCGCCGCAGGCGCGCTGGTTCCCGTGGCGCCCGCCCCGGCAAGGCCCTTCAAACCCCTCCGGCGCCCCAGACAAATGTCCCCATGAGACAGCCCCGACTCGACATTGGAATGTCGAGCCACGGGAAAGTCAGCGGACCGCGGCGGGTCCGCCCTACCGGGGGATCTGCCGGCTCGCGTGCCAATCCCGCCCAGCCAAGCGCCCGATTTGTGGGTGGCTGGTTTTTCCTTCTGGTTTTTCCTGCCGCGGCGGAACGGAAGTTGTTCGAGCATCTTCATTCGGGGAAGCGGTCGGGGACGAGCGAAGCGAGGAACTCGGTGGCCGGCAGCACCATGATTCCATCCCGCAGCAGCCGCTCCCGGCCGCGGTAGAGGAACAGGCGCCGGCTCTGTGGGTAGTCCTCGGCGAAGCTCTTGAGGCCGCGCAGGTCCTCGGGGCGCACCCGGTCGGTGTTCTTGACTTCGAGCGCATGCAGTCCGGATTCGCCGTAGACGACGAAGTCCACCTCGGCCCTTGTGCGCGTCTGCCAGTAGTGCAACTGGTGGCCGCCGCGGCTGTAGTCGCACCATGCCCTGAGGTGCTGGGCGACCAGCCCTTCGAGTGCCGCGCCGTCGATCTCGGCGGCCGAGTCGAGGGGGCCGACCGGGCGGTTGGCGCGGAACACGCCGGCATCGAAGAAGTAGAACTTCGGGTGGGCTGCCAACGCGCGCTTGGCCCGCCGGGTGAACACCGGCACCCGGAATGCCAACAACAGGTCCTCGAGGATTTCGAGATACCCCTCGACCGTCTTCCGGTTGACCGCGCACTCCCGCGCCACGTTCGCCAGGTTGAGCACCGCCGCCTGCGAGAAGCTGATCCCTTCGAGAAAACGCGAAAAAGAACCCACGTTCCGCACCAGACCCTCCGCCTGCACTTCCTCGCGGAGGTAGAGCCCGTTGTAGGCGCGCAGCACCTCATCGGGATCCTCCGCCCCCATCACCACCGGCAGCATTCCGCGCCGCAGCGCTTCCTCGAACCGGAACCGCTCGCCCAGCTCCGCCGCCATGAACGGATGGAGCGTCTTCGAGGCAGCCCGACCGCCCAGCAGGTTCACCCCGCCGCGGCGCAGCTTGCGCGCACTCGACCCGGTGAGGATGAAGCGCACCCCCGACTTGTCCTCGATCAGCCCGTGCACCACTTCGAGCAACTCGGGCAGCTTCTGCACCTCGTCGAGCACCACCGTCCCGACCCCCTTCGCGCCCGCCACCCGCTCGCGCAGGCGCTCAGGCCGCGCCGCCAGTTCGCGCAAGGTCCCCGGGTCCAACAGGTCCACCCGCAGCGCGCCCGGGAACCGCCCGCGCGTCCACCACGTCTTGCCCGTCCCACGCGGGCCGAGCAGAAAAAAAGACCCGGCAGGAGGGTCGAAAAATCGTGGAACCGATTCCATTTTGCGGGGCATTTTGGAGGCGTCCGGGCCACAATGCAAGCGGATTCCCGCCGGTGCCACGCGGGCGGGCAAGCGGAAAAGCTGACCGGCGATGCGCCACGCGCTGGCCGCCCTGAAACTCGACCACCTGTGCATCGTCCACGCCGGAGAGGACGAGTTCCCGCTCGCCGAGCGCGTGCGGGCGCTGCCCGCCGGCCGGATCCTCGACGCGGTGCCGAGGCTGACCTGTCCCCGTGAAACGGCATTCGGGGATCGCGATGAACGTGATGACCCCGCCGGCCTTGTTGCCTGCGGTGTCCTGGAATGCCGCGGCAGGCCGCATCGCCAGGGCGGGATCAGGCAGGGCGTCGGCCAGCGCCGAGCTGTGGAGCATGTCGCCGACCGGCTCGAAATAGCCCCCGGAGGGTTGATAGTCGGCCATGTCGATCTGGAAGAAGCGGAACGGCCGCCCATTGGCGAACACGACCGCGCTGGCCGGGTCGGGAAACAGGGTGACGGCGTAGCGGTCGGTCACACCGGCGAACGGGGCGTTGTCGCCGATGGAGATCTGCCCGCTGGTGCCGCCCCAGGGGTCGGCCAGCCCTTGCACCGCCACGATCCATGAGGCGACGCAGTCGCGGTAATGGAAGTTGAACGAGGTGTCGGTGGTGGCGGGGATGCCCGGGGTCGTGGTTTCAACGGTGTAGCTGCCGCCGAACCGGGTGCCGACCTGGAACAGGGGATCGACCTGCGCGGCATCGGCCCGGGTGATGACGCCCTTGAACCAGAACGTGAGCAGGGCACCCGCCGAGCGGGCTGCAAGCAGCAGCCCACACAGCAGCGAGAGGGGCAGGGGATGGATTCTCACGGCATGGCGCACGGTCGTCGCCTGGGTCGCCCACATGCTGGCAGCAACGGCGCGGCGGCACAAGACCAGCTTGCCGATCGGGAGGGGCGATGAATGGACAAGCAAACCGTCGCATGTCAGATGAATGACCTGTCCCCATGCCCCCCCCGGCTCGACATCGGAATGTCGAGCTACGGAAACGTCGGCGGACCGCGGCGAAAAGCGGCGAGGGCCGGAGCCGCTTTGGACAGGCGCGCAGCGCCTGCCCCGCAGGGGTTCGCGAGCCACGCGGGGCTCGCGAATCAATCCGCCCTGCCGGGGGGCGGGCCAGACCAATGACCGGTCCCCATGAAACCACCATTTTCCTCACCATCCGATCCGGGTCAGTCCGGAAACGTGGTCGAAATGGGAATCGCGGCTGAGAACCGGCAGTTTGTGTTGGCGGGCGATGGCGGCGATCCACAGATCGTTCATCGGGATGGGCGTGCCAGCGGACGCGAGTTGCAGGCGGATCTCCGCATAGTGACGGGTGGTGGTTTCGTCAGCCACCAGGACCGTGGTGGTGGTGAGCGCGTCATCCAGCCATGCCATCATCTTTTCCCGGAACCGGGATTTCAGGATGCCGAAGCGGAATTCCGCCAGCGCCGGAACCGGAACGCAGAGGCGATCCGCATGCTCGATGTGCCGGATGAAGGATGGTTGATTGCGCCACCAGGCGGAAAGGCCGTTGGTGTCGACGATCATCTCCACTCCTCCTCTTCGATTTGCTCGAAGTTCCCGTCCACGATCTGCTCGATGCGCTTGAGTTCGGCCACCATCTCCGGGTCATTGGCGGCAATCCCCGCGAACTTCATCCACGGCTTCTCCGCATGAGTCAGCCGCTTGGCCAGTTTGTCCCGCAGCGCCTCGGTGACGTAGTCTTTGAGACGCATGCCCTGCCGTGCGGCAGTGGCTTTCACCTCGCGAAACAGGGGATCAGGGAGTTCAATGGTTGTGCGCACAAAAGCACGTTCCCATTTTTCCATGATTCCGCAAGCACCGAATGACAGCGCGAAAAGGGGTCATCGCGACAAAGGGACAGGCCAATGATCGCGACCGGTGCAGCCCTCCCCCCGGCTCGACATCGGAATGTCGAGCTACGGAAAAGTCGGCGGACTGCGGCGAAAAGCGGCGAGGGCCGGAGCCGCTTTGGACAGGCGCGCAGCGCCTGCCCCGCAGGGGTTCGCGAGCCACGCGGGGCTCGCGAATCAATCCGCCCTACCGGGGGGGCTCACTGAGGTTCGGGCATCAGCACGTGGATGGTCCGGTTGCCGTGGCGGCGGTAGATGCGGAAATCGTGGTCGAGGGTGCGCAGGCCCAGGCGTGGTGGTCGAGACCGGCGACGAGGAAAGCCAGCAGCGGCCCGGTGTCGAGGAGCACCGGTCCCTTCATCGGCCGCTGGTCGCCAGGGCAAGCCACCGATCGAGCGTGTCCGGGCTGTCGCACAGAATCCGGAGACTGGGCGATTCGCGCCAGGCGGCGATCTGGTCGACCGCCTGTGCAGGCGTTGACGGCTCGGTCCACAGTCGCGGCTGGGTCGCCACCCCGTAGAATTCCACCAGGCTGTGGAAGCAGATCGCCCAAGGCGCCGGCGCCTCCGCCAGCGCGCGCACGGCGGTGCGCGCCGCTGCGTGCAGGGTGGCCTCCCGCTGGTGGGCGTGAACCAGGATGTTCGAGTCGACGGCGATCATGTCGAGGCCGGTCGTTCGCGCTGTTCGTCCAGCGCCCGGTTGATCGCATCCGCAGACACCCCGCGCCGTCCCCTGCGCAGGCAACCAGTCGCCGCGTCGCGCAGGCGAAAGGCCGGCGGCTCCTCGCGAAGCGCCTGCTGCAAGGCATCGATCACCAAGGCCCGGAACGTCATGTTGCGATCCGCCAGCAGCCGGCGGACCCGCTTCATCAGCAGATCAGGCATATCGATACTCGTTCGCATGCATGAATATGTACCACTGCCGGGCGGCCACGGCAAGGCGGAAACCAAGGCGGACCCGGCGCGTCGCTTGCTCCAGGCGAGCGACAGCTTGCGGCCCGCCTTGGCGCAATCCAGCAGGTCCGGGTTGATCAGGTTCTGACAGGGGATGCTGGTTGCAGCGCGGGCCCCTCGGGCTGGCGCCCCGGGCGGCGGGATGGCGGCCCTGCGGGCCCGGGAAAGTCGGCGGACCGCGGCGAAAAGCGGCGAGGGCCGGAGCCGCTTTGGACAGGCGCGCAGCGCCTGCCCCGCAGGGGTTCGCGAGCCACGCGGGGCTCGCGAATCAATCCGCCCTACCGGGGGGGAAAGCCGGCGGACCGCGGCGGGGCTGAGTGACCGGGGGCAAAAACAGGGAAGGCGGGCCTCGCGGCCCGCCTTCCGGCTATGAGTTGTTGGTCAGACGCGTGACCGGACGATCAACGGCGGCGACGGATGAAGCCGGCCAGACCGAGCAGACCCAGAAGCGCGGCTGAGGGCTCGGGGATGAATGTCATCCCGATGGTGCCATTGAACTGGGCGGCAGGACCGGTCAAACCACTTACAGGCGGTGACTCCATCCCACGCACGATGGTAGATGTCCATGTCGGGAAGCTGATGTTCGCGCCGACAAGCTCCGCTTCCTGAGGCCATGCGGGACCTTGGAGGATGATCACTTCCGACGCTTCAGCCAACGAGGCAGCATTTCCAATCACAACAAAGATCGGTGTGCCAGTGAATGGATCCGACCCGTCCAAGCTCGTCGCCGCATCAGTCACGCCAGCGTTGCCCAATGCACCAATAACGCCATCCTGAGCAGCAAAAGGCCGTGCTGAACCGTTCTGATCAAACGTTGTGAGGAGGGCATGCACATCGGCCTGCATGAAATCGGTGCTGGCCGGGAAAAGGCCAACCGCCCAGACACCAACATCTAACGCCTTACCAGTGCCGTCCGTGACAATTTGGGCAGTGGCGGGCGATAGTGAGAGGTTGTACGGGAGCACCGTTACGGCGGCCGTCCCGAATTGCGTGGCTGCCCCCAAGAGCAGGGCGGTGAACAAGGTGCGTTTCATTTGCTATGTTGTTTCCTCGGGTTGTGGACTTATTGTGGTTGTTGCTTGCGACGACGATCGAGATGAAGGATGGTTAATCTCACAGGCTTCCATAGTATGCCGGCACACCTTGGGTGACCGCCTTGGCGGAGGCTGCCGAAATCACATAACCGGCGTCAAGACCAATCGTCGCTGGATCGACCTGCGTATCGGTTGCCACGTCAACCCATGCAGGGCCGCTGTAATCCGGCGGCGCAAACAGGTCGTAATAGAACTTATCGAAGCCGGTTCCATTCCAAAGCCACACCTGGTCCGCACCGCCCGAACCGCCAGCACCAGTGCTAAGCCCAGCCTCATTTGCGGCACCAAAGGCAGTTGCCATGGTGGCACCAACCGGAGCGACAGATCCGACAAAGTTGAAACCGCCGGTCAAGGTGAGCTCAGTTTCGCCCGGCTTCACTTCGCCCGCAACAACGACGTCGTTCCCAGAAGCAGAACTGATCACGAAGCCGTCAGAATACACCAGCTTAATCGTGGCGGGATCGACTTGCGTATCGGTTGCGAGGTTGACCCACGCCGGACCGCTGTAATCCGGCGGCGCAAACAGGTCATAGTAGTATTTGTCGAATCCGGTCCCGTTCCAGAGCCAGACTTGGTCGGCACCGCCCGAACCGCCAGCACCTGCTGCGAGGCCCGCCTCATTGCTTGCACCCAAGACGGAGGCAACTGTCGAAACGGGGCGAATGGCATAGTTGACCGGCGCGGTGACGCCGCTCAGGTCAGCAACATCGAGAACAGTGGCGGTCCACGTGGTGACTTCCTGGATGACACCCGTGCCATCCAAGATCTCGAGGATGTAGGTGCCTGAGGCGCCGGAGGTGCCGAGGACGGCGGTGAAGTCGACGTCGTTGTCGGTGGCGGTGGTTGCGGTCACGGCTTCGAGGCTGCCTGCGACAACGGTGGGCTCATGGAGGCGCACGCCCACGAAGTTGAAACCGACGGCGTTGTCCAAGGTCTCGTAACCGACGACGTTGGAGTAGGATTGTGCGTTTGCCACCAGTGGCAGCAAGGCGGCTCCGAAGAGGAGGGGCAGGATGTTTTTCATGACGGGGTTGGTTTTAGGGGCTGGGTTTGGGGTTGTCTAGCGCAAAAGCGCGGATTGTTCGTGACACCTGTGTCACGCGTCTACGGGTGAGGAAACACGCGGGACGGGGGGGGCTGCAAGCTTTTTTTGGGGTTGTGTCGCATTTTTTTGGGACGCCGGGGCCGGGGGCCGGTGAGGGGGGAAGGTTGAAATTTTGGAAATGTTTCCCTCCTGGGCGGGCGGGGAGGCGCAAGTCGTTGGGGATCAGTTGGTTGCGGGCCTGCCCTTCGTAGCCCGTAAGGGCGAAGAAGGGTTGCGGGTTGCGGGTTGTTGGTTGCAGGTTGAGGGCCTGCCCTTCGTAGCCCGGCCTGCCGGCCATAGCGCGGACGCGACGGCCGGAGGGCGAAGAAGGGTTGCGGGCCAGAACGGGGGCCTCCGGCGGTTGTGCTGGACGTGATACCCATCCGTGGTGTATATCACGATCATGACGACGGCGAAGGTCTTTGCGAACGGGCGGAGCCAGGCGGTGCGGCTGCCGAAGGAGTTCCGGTTTGACGCGGACGAGGTGTTCATCACGCGGCTGGGGTCGGCGGTGGTGCTGCTTCCGAAGCGCGCGGGGTGGGACGTGCTGTTTGATTCGCTGGGGGGGTTCAGCGAGGATTTCATGGCCGAGCGCGGGCAACCGCCGGCCGGCCAGGAGCGGGATCCGGACCTCACCAGGTGAGCGCGATGACGCACCTGTTGGACACCTGCATCTGCGTGTTTCTGATCCGCGGCAGGTCGGAGGCGGAGGGGCTGCGGCAGCGGATTGTCGGGCACGAGGTGGGCGAGATGGGGATCTCGGCGATCACCGAGGCGGAGTTGCGGTTCGGCGCCGACAAGAGCGCGGCGCCGGAGCGCAACCATCTCCAGTTAGACCGGTTTCTGCTGCCCCTGCCGGTGCTGCCGTTCGGGTGCGACGCGGCGCGGCAGTGCGGGACGATCCGGGTGGCGCTCGAGCGGTCGGGCACGCCGATCGGGCCGCTGGACCTGCTGATCGCGGCGCATGCGTTGGCCGCGGGGCTGGTGCTGGTCACGCACAACGTGAAGGAGTTCGCCCGGGTGCCGGGGCTGGCGGTGGAGGACTGGGGGAATGCTGGAAAGCTGAAACGCTCAGAAGCTGGAGTGAGAGGGGGGAGGGTGCGGAGGGGAGCATCAGGCTCGGCGGGAGCGCAGGCGGGGGTCTAACGGTCCGTGCGGATGGCGCGGCGCGGCGTCTCAGGGAGCGCCATCCGGGCGTGAATGGCGCTGGGCGTGGCCGGTTCATCGATGAAGAAGCCGACGAGACGTCGGCGCTCCTTGAGGCGGCAAGCCGCTTTAGGCCCGCGCCACTCGGGACCGGGGTGGAATGCGGCGCGCACCCCGCCGGAAGTGTGACCACTTCCGCTACGGGAGGCTTCGCGCATTGCCATTTCAGCTTTTCAGCATCTCCTTCTCCGGCCAGGCGGTGAGCTGGCGGAGGGTGGCGAGGCGGGCGGCGAAGTCGGCGGGGGTGAGGTTCTCGAGGCGGCGGGTGGAGAACGCCTCGCAGGTGAACGAGGCGGCGGCGGTGCCGTGGAGGACGGCGGCTGACAGGAGGGAGAAGCTGAAATCGCAGGGCGCGGGCGGGCTTGCGGGCGTTGCGGCGGCCCGGGTGGCGGGGAGGTGGGCGGCGAGGAAGCCGGCCATGGCGCCGAGGAAGGAATCGCCGGCGCCGGTGGGGTCGACGATCGTGCGCAGGGGGACGGCGGGGGTGCGGAAGAGGAGGGGCGAGGGACGAGTGGGGAGGGACGAGTGGCGGAGGTCGGGCTCGCTGCGCTCGCTGGGAGTGGTCCCAGGCGGGACGCTTGTGCCACCGGGTGCGGCGTCGGTGCCCCTGGAGGCGAGCAGGGCGCCGTGCTCGCCGAGCTTGACGACGAGGTGGCGCGGGCCGTGGGCGAGGAGCGCGTCGACCGCGGCCAGCAGGCTGTCGGCGCCGGTCAGCTCGCGGGCCTCGGAGTCGTTGAGCACCAGCAGGTCGACCTGTTGGAGGAGTTCGAGCAGCCGCGGCCGGGCGATGTCGATCCACAGGTTCATGGTGTCGGCGATGACGAACGGCGGGTGGCGAGTGACGAGTGACGGGTGACGAGTGGAAGAGCCTTCGGGCTGGGCAGGGGCTCGTTCTTGCTCGTCACTCGTCACTCGCCACTCGTCACTCTTGCACTGGGCGAGGACGGCGAGCTGGTTGTCGGGGGACATGTTGGCGAGGACGACGAGCGGGGCGGTGGTGGCGGCGGGGGGGACGCGTGGGGACCAGGTTTCGAGCACGTTGACGGCGGTCGCGTGGGTGGTGCGGGTGTTCAGGTCGGCGTGGTATTCGCCGGACCACGAGAACGAGGCGCCGGGCGAGCGCTCGACGCCGTCGAGGGCCACCCCGTGGCGCGCGAGCATCGCGAGGTGCGCCGGCGGGAAGTCGGCCCCCACGATCCCCACCAGGTGGACCGGCGCGGTGAAGTACGAGGCGGCCAGCGCGGCGTAGGCGGCCGACCCGCCCAACAGCCCCGCGGCCTCGTCGGCCGGGGTCTTCACGTGGTCGATCGCGAGCGTGCCGCCGATGACGATTGCGGAGTGAGAAGGAGCAGCCATTGCGGGGCGGAGGATGGGCGAATCCGGGGCCGGTGGCGAGCAGGGAGAAGGGGGGAGAGGTCGATGGCGCGGCGGCGGTTTCCGGCGCCCCTGTCGGGGCGCGGGTTCATTGCATGCGCAATCCGGTGGCTTGCGCCACCGGCTAATTTCCCACGCCCCTGCCGGGGCGGAGAAGGCGTTTCCAGCGCCCCTGCCGGGGCGGGGAGGCACCGCCTCATTCGCCGAGCTGGCGCTTGATGGCGCGGGCGGCGGCGGCGATGTCGGGAGCCTGGAGGAGGGCGGAGACGGCGACGATGCGGCGGGCGCCGGCGGCGAGGACGGCGGGGAGGGTGGCGGGGTTGACGCCGCCGATGCAGAACACCGGGATGGCGGCGCCCACCGTGGCCTCGACGGCCGCGATGTCCGCCAGCCCGATCGCCGGGCGGCCCGGCTTGGTCGGGGTGGCGAACAGCGGGCCGAAGCCGATGTAGTCGGCCCCCTCGGCGAGCGCCGCGGCGGCCTGGGCCGGCGAGTGGGTCGAGCGGCCGAGCAGCGCGCCGGACGCTAACAGCTCGCGCGCGGCGCCGAGCGGGCCGTCGTCCTGGCCGAGGTGGGCGCCGTCGGCGCCGGTGGCGGCGGCGACGCGCGGGTGGTCGTTGACGATCAGCGGGACGCCGGCGGCGCGGCACGCCGGCAGGACGCGGCGGACGAAGCCTTCCACGGCGGCGGGCGGGTGGCCCTTGGCGCGCAGCTGGAGGACGTCGGCGCCGCCTTCCAGCAGCGCGGCGGCGGCGGCCTCGAGGCGCTCGGCGGCGAGGTAGCCGAGGTCGAGGATCGCGTAGAGGCGGGCGGAGGAGAGCATGGGGGAGGCTGAAATGCTGAAAAGCTGAAATGCTGAAAAGCTGAAAAGCTGAAAAGCTGAAAAGCAGAAAGCGGAAAGCAGAAAGCAGAAATAAGAAGGCTGTAAGCGGAAAGCAGAAAGCAGAAATAAGAAAGCAGAAATTGGAAAGCGGAAAGCGGAAATTAGAAAATGCGGAGCGGAAGGCTGAATTGGTGAACGTTCGATTTGGGGATGAGAACCACGGATTACGCGGGTTGCACGGATGTTGGATGAGTTGCGATGGATGGGGGGGCATGCGGCGGGTCAACCGGCGAGGGGAACCAAGCCGCTCCGCAATCCGCACAATCCGCACAATCCGTGAAATCCGTGGTCCGGCATTCTCAGGCTGAAACGGTGAGGTTGGGCGGTGGTGGGAACTGGTGCGGGGGCGGGAAGGCGCCGGGGCCGGATGGGGGGAAGCGCGCGCTGCAGGCGCTGGTTCGGGGCACCGGCGGGACGCATGTGCCACGGGCCGCATGCGGCCCGGCTACTGGCCGCTGCCGGCGCGCTGGTCGAGGAAGCGGCCGACCCAGCCGACGTCGTAGCGGCCGGCGAGGAAGTCGGGGTGGTCGATGATCTCCTGCTGGAACGGGATGGTGGTCTTGATGCCGCGGATCATGAACTCGGCCAGCGCGCGGCGGGTGCGGGCGATCGCGGTCTCGCGGGTGGAGCCGGAGACGATCAGCTTGGCGATCATCGAGTCGTAGTACTGCGGCACGGTGTAGTTGGAGTAGACGTGGGTGTCGACGCGCACCCCCTTGCCGCCGGGGGCGTACCACAGCTCGATCGTGCCGGGGCTGGGGAGGAAGCCGGCGTAGGGGTCCTCGGCGTTGATCCGGCACTCGATCGCCCAGCCGCGGGGGACGCTGGCGAGCACGTGGCCGGAGAGTTTCTCGCCGGCGGCCACCCGGATCTGCTCCTTGATCAGCTCGCAGCCCATCACCTCCTCGGTGATCGGGTGCTCGACCTGGAGCCGGGTGTTCATCTCCATGAAGAAGAAGTCGCGCCCGCCCTCGTCGACCAAAAACTCGATCGTGCCGGCGTTCTGATAGTCGATCGCCTCGGCCAGGCGCACCGCGGCCTCGCCCATGTGCTGGCGCAGCTCCGGGGTGAGCAGCGGCGAGGGGCACTCCTCGATGATCTTCTGGTTGCGGCGCTGCAGCGAGCAGTCGCGCTCGCCGAGGTGGATCACGTTGCCGTGGCGGTCGGCGATGATCTGGAACTCGACGTGGTGCGGGTTGCGGACGAGTTTCTCGAGGTAGCACTCGCCGTTGCCGAAGGCCGCGAGCGCCTCGGCGCTGGCGGCGCGGAACTGGGCCCGGAACGCCCCCTCGTCCGGCACCTCGCGCATCCCGCGCCCGCCGCCGCCGGCGGCCGCCTTGACCATCACCGGGAAGCCGATCCGGCGCGCCTCGGCGAGCGCCTCGTCCTCGTCGGTCAGGATCCCGGGCGAGCCCGGGATGACCGGTATGCCGTTGGCGAGCGCGGTGGCGCGGGCGGCGGCCTTGTCGCCCATGGCGCGGATCACCGCCGGGCTGGGGCCGATGAACTTCATCTTGCACGTCTCGCAGATCTCGGCGAAGCCCGCGTTCTCGGCCAGAAACCCGTAGCCCGGGTGGATCGCGTCGGCCTCCGTGATCTCGGCCGCCGCGATGATCCGGTCCGGCTTCAGGTAGCTCTCCCGGCTCGGCGCCGGCCCGATGCACACCGCGTGGTCGGCCAAGTGCACGTGGACCGAGTCGATGTCGGCCTCCGAGTAGACGGCGACCGACTCGATGCCCAGCTCGCGGCAGGCCCGGATCACGCGCAGGGCGATCTCCCCGCGGTTGGCGACAAGGACGCGCTGGAACATGGCCGCTAACGGATCCTGAACAGGGGGTCGCCGTATTGGACCGGGATGCCGTCGTCGACCAGCACCGCGGTGACGACGCCGGCGCGCTCGGCCTTGATCTCGTTCATCACCTTCATCGCCTCGATGATGCACAGCGTCTGCCCCTCGCTGACCGGGTCGCCGACCTTGACGAACTCCTCGCTCCCGGGCGCGGCGCGGCGGTAGAAGGTGCCGACCATCGGCGAGGTGACCTCGGCGCCCTCCGGCTCGGCGGCCAGCGGGGGGTCGGAGGCCGGGATGGGCGCGGCGGCGGCGGGCGGCGCCGGGCCGGCGAGCAGCCCGCGGAGCGCCTCGACGTCGGCCCCCTTGCGCAGCTTGAGGGTGAAGTCCTTGGACTGGACGTGGAAATGGGTCAGGCCGTGCTCGTTCATCAGTTCCACGATGCGGCGGATCTCCTTCAGGTCCACGTTCACGGGCCGTTCGGGCTGGGGGCGTTTGCTTGCCACGGTTAAGGGAACTTAACGAGTCGCCCGAATCGGCGTCAAGCAGCAACGGGGGCCGGGTGCAATGGACCGGCGGACGGGGCGGAGGGGGCGGAGGGGCGGACGGGGCGGAGGGGCGGAGGGGTCTGACGGGTCTGACGGGTCGGACAGGTCGGACAGGTCAGAGGGGGCGGATGGGGCGTGGCCGGGGGCTGCGGTGGGATTGGGGGTTGGGGTGGGCGGGGCGGGCATGGTATGGGCGGCGCCGCCATGAGTTCCCCTACGCCGCCGGCAGCGGGCCGCGAGCCGTTCGCGCACGAGTTCGTGCCGGCGGACTATTTCCGGCGCCTGGCGCCCGGCGCGGTGTTCGGCGACCGGCGGCCGCTCGAGGTCGACCTCGGCTGCGGCGACGGGTCGTTCCTGGTGGAACTGGCGCGGGCGCACCCGGACCGGCGCTTCCTGGGGGTCGAGCGCCTGTTGGGGCGGGTGCGCAAGGCGTGCCGCGGGATCGCGCGGGCGGGGCTGGCCAACGCGCGGGTGCTGCGGCTGGAGAGCGGCTACACCGTCGAGTGGCTGCTGGCCGAGGCCTCGGTGGCGCGGCTCCACCTGCTGTGCCCGGACCCGTGGCCCAAGGCGCGGCACCATCGGCGGCGGCTGATCCAGCCGGCGTTCGTGGCGGCGGTGGCGCGGGTGCTGGCGCCGGGCGGCGAGTTCCTGTTCAAGAGCGACGACGCCGACTACTGCGAATGGGCGCGCGAATGCATCGGCGCCTGCCCGGCCCTCGCGCCCGTGGCGTGGCCGGAGCAGGCGTTCTTCCATCCGCTGACCGACTTCGAGCGCCAATGGCTGGCCGAGGGGCGAACGATCCACCGCCTGCGCTGGCGCAAGGCGGGCGCCTGAGCGCAGCGCGCGGCCGGCACTCCTCTCCCGTAGCCGCTTGCGGAACACGGAACACGAGCAAACCCTCCCCTCCCCCCTCCCGCCGCCCGGCTGCCAGTGCCTGGCGCATCCGTCTAACAAGGCAAGCGCATCCGCGGCAGCCGCTGGGAGCGCGGAATTCATTCCGCATGCGGGGGCGAGGTCGATGGGTGGCGCGCTGCGCGATGGGCATCGGCTGGGGAGGGGCTGGGTCATCGGCGGGCGGACTGAAGTCCCAGGGGTGCCGTTCGGGCTTGCGCATGCGCGGCGCAGACCGGCGGGCAAGATGCCCGCCGGACGGCCGACGGCGGGACGCCGTCGCCACGGGGGCGGCCGCGAGCCCCGCTGCGGCGCTTTTTCCGCGGCCGGCGGTGGATTTCGCTTCCGCTGGCGGGCGGGTGGTCTAGCGTGACGCAGCTTCCTGAGTGCCGTGAAGATCTTCATCCACGTCTTCTTTTTGACCCTGTTGGTGGTGGGTTGGACCCTGTTCATCCGGGCCAAGCACAAGCAGGGGGGGGACGGCGGCGCCCCGCCGGCCGGCCAGGAGCAGGTGGAGAACAGCGGCGGGGACGAGGAGGTCCACGCGGCGACCTACCGGCGGGAGGAGGTCGACAAGGAGGGCGAGACGGTGTTTCACGGGATGCTGCTGTCGTTCCTGACCGCCGGCTACGTCGGGGTGGTGTTCGTGATCTACCTGCTGCCGACGATCGCCCACAAGTTCACCCACGCGGTCTACGACAGCGGCGAGATGGTCGAGACCGACGTGATGCACGAGGCGCGCTCGCTGGTTGCCCAGGGCGACTACGAGGCGGCGATCGAGGCGTTCCGGGACGCGGCCAAGGCGGCGCCGACGAACCGGCTGCCGTGGGTGGAGATCGTGCACATCCAGCGCGACATCCAGGAGGACCCGGACGCCGCGATCGCCACCCTGCGGCACGTGCTGGAAAACCACGTCTGGGCGCAGCGCGATGCGGCGTATTTCCTGTTCCGCCTGGCCGAGCTTTACGACCAGGACAAGGAGGACCGGGCGTCGGCGGCGGCGATCCTCCAACAGGTCATCGACCAGTTCCCCGAGACCCGCCATTCGGCCAACGCCCGCACCAAGCTGCACGAGTGGGGGATGGTGTGAAGGGCGGCCATGAAGGCGGGTCCGCGGCGGTGGTTGGCAGGGACGCCGCTGCTCGCCCCCGCGCTCGCGGCCGCGTGCGCGGTGGTCGCCGCCGACGGCACGCCGTGGGCCGCCGCCGGCGTGGCGCTGGCGCTCGCCGCGGCCGCGTGGTCTGACGGCCGCCGCGGGCTGCTGCTCGCGGTGCTGGCCGCCGGGCTCGGCGGCGGGCTGCACGGCTGGCGGACGACCCGGCTGCGGGCGCGCCAACGGATGATCGCCCAGGCCGGCCGGCTCGAGGTGCGCCTGGCCGGCACCGTCGCCGGGCGCCCCGAGACGCGCGGCGGCGGCTGGGTGGCCCCGGTGCGCGTCGGGCACCTCGTGCCGCGCGGCGCCGCCACCCCGGCCGCGGCCCCCGTCGCCGCCCGTCCCCGGCCGTCCGGCGGCTGGGGGACGGTGTGGTTTCATGGCCGCGGCAGGACGCCGCTGCCGGGCACCCGGATCCTCGCCGACGCCCGCCTCCAACCCCCGGAACCGGCGCGCAACCCGGGCGAGTTCGACCGCGCCCGCTGGCTCGGCCGCCAGTGGGTGTGGGCGGTCGCCGAGGCCGGCGACGCCCCGCTCGAAACGACCGGCCCGCCCCCGTGGCGGCAGCTCGCCGAGGCGTGCCGCAACGGGTTCCGCACCGCGATCACCGACGGGCTCGACCCCGGCGGCCGCGAGGCCGCCGTGATCCGCGCGATGGTGCTCGGCGAACGACCGGCCGACGACGACGAGCTGATCGGCGCGTTCCGCGACAGCGGCGCCCTCCACGTGTTCTCGGTCAGCGGCCTGCACGTCGGCCTGGTCGGCCTGTGCTGCTGGTGGCTGCTCCGCCTGCTCCACGTCCCCCGGCGCTGGGCGATCCCGGTGCTGGTCCCGATGATCTTCGGCTACGCCTGGCTGGCCGGACTCGTCGCCCCCGCACTGCGCGCCGCATGGATGGCCGCGCTGCTGTTAGCCGGCTTCCTCGCGCGCCGCCCCGCCGGCCTGCTCAACGTGCTCGCCGCGGTGGCCCTCGGCGCACTGGCCGCCGACGGCAGCCAGTTGTTCCTGCCCGGGTTCCAGCTCACCTACGGCGTGGTCGCCGCGATCGCGCTGCTCGGCCGCCCGTGCACCCGGATCGTGGCCGGCCGGCCGGTCGTCGACCCGTTCCTGCCGCGCGCGCTGTGGTCGTGGTGGCACGAGCGGCTCGACGGGTGCCAGCGCTGGCTGGCCGGTGCGCTCGGGGTGTCGCTGGCCGCCACCGCCGGCTCGACGCCGCTGATCGGCTGGCACTTCCGCTTCGTCACCCCGGTCGCCCCGCTCGCCAGCCTGGTCCTGATCCCGGTGACCCTCGCCCTGCTCGCGCTGGCGCTGGCGGCGGCCGCCCTCGCCCCGCTCGCCCCGCCCGCCACCCGCGCCCTCAACCGGCTCAACGCGCTCGTCGCCCGCGCGGCGGTGGCGATCGCCGACGGCGCCGCGCGGCTGCCGGGGTCACACTTCAACCTGCCCCCGGCCGGCAGCCGCCCCGCCGAACTGGTCGTCTTCGACCTCCCCTACGGCGCCGCCGCCACCCTGCTCGACCCCGGCGACGGCCGCGCCACCCTGCTCGATTGCGGCGACCAGTGGAGCGCGCGCCAGTCGCTCCTGCCCGCGCTGCGCGCCGCCGGCCGCGACCTGACAACCCTGGTCGTCTCGCACCCCGACGGCGGCCACCTCGGCGGCGCCGCCACCCTGTGCCGCGCCGACCCGCCCGCGCTGGTCCTGCTGCCGGTCGCCCGCGCCCGCAGCCCCGGGTTCCGGCGCCTGTTAGAAGCCGCCCCGGCCGCCGGCGCCACCCTCGCCCTGCTCCGGCCCGGCCAGTCGCTCCCGGCCCCGCCGGCCGCCCGGTGGGAGGTCGTCCACCTCGCCGACCCGGCCGACGACGACGCCCTCGCCGACGACCGCTGCGCGGTGCTCCGCCTGCACTGGCACGGCTGGCGCATATTGTTCACTGGCGACACCGGCTTCCGCGGCGAACGGGTGCTGCTGGAATCCGGCGCCGACCTCGCCGCCGACGTCCTCGTGATCGGCCGCCACCGCAGCGACCCCGGCGCCACCGCGCCGTTCCTCGCGCGCGTCGGCGCACGGGTGGTGATCGCCTCGCACGCCCGGTTCCCGCCCGAGGAACGCCTCGACGCCCGGTTGCGCGCCCGCCTCGCCGCCGGCGGCGCCCGCGTCTTCGGCCAGGGCGAAACCGGCGCCGTGATCCTGACCGCCGATCCCGCCCGGCTCCACGTGCGCGGGTTCCTCGACGGCTCGCAGGCCGAGCTGACGCGCTGAAAGCTAGTGTAGTCCGCCTTACAGATGGCTCATTATCGCAACGTGCTGCGAGGCTTCGTTTACCACGGATTTCACGGTGTGCACGGATTGTTCGCATACCGAACCAGCCGTGAAATCCGTGTAATCCGTGGTTCTCATAAGATGCAATCTGCTTGACGGACTACACTAGCGCGCCGGGGTCTGGCGATGGGCGTTGCGGCCCTCGTCGATGAGTTGCCAGAAGTGCTTCGACTTGGCGAGCTGCTCGTCCTCGGAGAGCGGCAGGCGCGAGCGGTAGCGGAAGTCGGAGAAGGTCCCCTTGTGGAGCACGCGGTGGACGACCACCGCGCCGCCGACGACCTCGAAGTAGAAGCGGTGGTCGCGCGCGCGGAAGCGGTAAAGCGTCTTGCCGTCGCGCTCGATCCGCCCGAAGCGCTCGTCGTCGAGCCGGTCGAGGTCCTGCTCGGACACCTTGAACTCGTCGAGCAGCTCGAGCTGCTCAAGCGTGCCGAGCTGCGAGATCTCGGCGGCGCTGATCTCGTTGAACACGATCTGGAGCACGGGGGAGTCTCGAGTTTCAGGGCCCGGATTTCAAGCGCGGGAACAGGGGGGCGCCCCGCGGGACGGAACGGATCGCCTGCCCCAACCGGCGCAAGAGCAAGCAGCTGCCTGCTCAAGGAGCACGGGCATCTTGCCCGTATTCTTCCACCTGCCCCTCGCCTTGCACCGTGCCATTCATGCCTGTCCTTTACCCTAAAATAGGGAGAATGCCGAACCACGGATTTGACCGCAGGATAAGAACCAGTCAGGCGGTCCATCTCCGCTTCGCTCCGGTTCTCGGATTACGCGGATTTCGGAGTGGTTTGGTTTCGCTCGCCTGTTCACCTGCCGGATGAATCCGCCATCCATCGCAACTCATTCAACATCCGTGCAATCCGGGTAATCCGTGGTTTTCATTCCCGGATCCAGGTTTACCGCATCACGCATCAAACGCCCGCCCGCCACGCCCGCGACGATCGCGCATGCGCAATCACCGGGCGCCGGGGCGTGGTTTCGCCTCGACAGGGGCGGCGGGGGCGCTAGCGTGGCGGTCGTGAGCTGCGTTCGGCACGGGCGACTTGGTTTGTGCCTGTCCCTCGTTGGGGGGCTGGCGCCCTGCTGATGCGTGTGTTGCGCCAGCCCCGGATTCCGGCCCTCGGCCCGGCGTGGCCATATGAGGACCCGTGGGGTGCATGGGTCCCACCGCCCGCCCGGCCCCTCGGTTGACCCTGAAACCTCGCGCCCCACCACTCTTCCACTTCCATGAACCCGACCTCACTCCGGAAGTACCGCCCCTTCCCGCCGCTCCCGCTGCCCGACCGCCAGTGGCCGGACCGCACCCTGACCCGCGCGCCGATCTGGTGCTCGGTCGACCTGCGCGACGGCAACCAGGCGCTGCCCACGCCGATGTCGGTCGAGGAGAAGCTCGAGCTGTTCGACCTGCTGGTGCGGATCGGCTTCAAGCAGATCGAGGTGGGCTTCCCCTCGGCCTCCGACACCGAGTTCAACTTCCTGCGCCGGCTGGTCGACGAGCGGCGGATCCCCCACGACGTGCTGGTGCAGGTGCTGGTGCAGACGCGCGAGCACCTGATCCGCCGCACCTTCGAGGCAATCGCCGGCCTGCCCCGGGCGATCGTCCACATCTACAACTCCACCTCGCCGCTGCAGCGCCGGGTGACCTTCGGCGACGCCTCCCGCGAGCGCATCCGGCAGATCGCCGTCGACGGCGCGCGGCTGGTGCGCGAACTGGCCGCCGGGGCGGCCGACACCCGGGTGACCCTCGAATACTCGCCGGAGTCGTTCTCCGACACCGAGCCGGAGTTCGCGCTCGAGGTGTGCGAGGCGGTGATGGACGTCTGGCAGCCGACCCCGGACAACCGGATCATCCTCAACCTGCCCGCGACCGTCGAGTGGACGACCCCCAACGTGCACGCCGACCAGATCGAGTGGTTCTGCCGGCACGTGCGCGACCGCGAGGCGGTGGTGGTGTCGCTCCACACCCACAACGACCGCGGCACCGGGGTGGCGGCCACCGAGCTCGGGCTGCTGGCCGGCGCCGACCGGGTCGAGGGCACGCTGTTCGGCAACGGCGAGCGCACCGGCAACCTCGACCTCGTCACCGTGGCGCTCAACATGAACAGCCACGGGATCCCGACCGGGCTGGACTTCTCCGACCTGCCGACGATCCGCGCCGTCTACGAGCGCTGCACCCGGCTGCTGGTGCCCGAACGCCAGCCCTACGCCGGCGAGCTCGTGTTCACCGCGTTCTCCGGCTCCCACCAGGACGCGATCAAGAAGGGCTTCGACTGCCGCAGCGCCGACCTCGCCGCCGCCGGCCCGGACGCCGCGCCGTGGGCGGTCCCCTACCTGACGATCGACCCCCAGGACATCGGCCGCACCTATCAGGCGATCATCCGCATCAACTCCCAGTCGGGCAAGGGCGGCGTCGCCTACGTGCTCGACCGCGAGCACGGGCTCGAGCTGCCCAAGACGATGCACCCGCAGGTCGGCAAGCGGATCTACGACCTCGCCGACCAGCTCGGCCGGGAACTGACGCCCGACGAGATCCGCGACACGTTCTTCCGCGAGTTCGCCAACCTCGGCACGCCGCTCCGGCTGGTCGACTACGAGCTCAACCACCACGCCGGCGAGCGCGGCACCGTGCGCTGCACCGCCCAGGTCGTCGTCGCCGGCCAGGCGCGCACCATCGAGGGCACCGGCAACGGGCCGATCAACGCGTTCGTCCACGCGCTCAAGACCGCCGGGCTGAAGGACTTCGCGCTCACCGACTACCGCTCGCACGCAGTGCGCGGCGGGTCGGACGCCAACGCCGCCGCCTACGTCCAGCTCCAGCACCAGGACGGCCGCATCGCGTGGGGCGCGGGCATCGACCCCTCGATCGAGATCGCCGGCCTGCGGGCGCTGGTCAGCGCGTGGAACCTGCTGCGCTAGAACCGCGGCCCCGCCTCGCCGGTCAGTCCACCGCCACCCCGAAGAAGTCGCGCAGCACCCGCCGGTAGACGTCGCGCTTGAACTCCGGCAGCCAGTCGAGCCGGAACTCGGCGGGCAAAATCCAGGCGTGGGCGCGGAACTCGGGCGGGCGCTGGTTGACGTCGACCGCGCGCGCCCCGGGCTTGAGCCGGCAGCGGAAGTAGGTCTGCTCCTGCCCGCGGCTGCCGTGCTTGCGCAGCTTGCGGGCGCGCACCGCGGGCGGGTAGTCGTAGCGGTAGCCGCCACGCATCTCCAGCACGTCGTAGTCCTCCTCCAACAGGCCGACCTCCTCGCGCACCTCGCGCACCAGCGCCTCGCGCAGCGACTCGCCGGGGTCCGCCCCGCCCTGCGGGAACTGCCACGCGCCGGGCAGGTTCCAGCGCTCGCAGATCAGCAGGCGCCCGCTGCGGTCGGTGATCAGCGCCGCCACGTTCGGTCGATAGCGCATCGCCGACAGGCTAGTGCCCCCGGCCGCGCAGACAACCCACAATCACACCTGGCGAGTGGCGAGTGGCGAGTGGCGAGTGACGAGTGGGGCTCCGCGCGAAGCACCTGCCTTTCCACTCGCCACTTTCACTTTCACTTTCACTCGCCACTCGCCACTTTCACTTTCACTTTCACTTTCACTTTCACTTTCACTCGCCACTCGCCACTCGCCACTCTATGCTGGCTGCGACCATGAAACGCACCGCCACCCTCTGCTGCGCCGCACTGCTCGGCGCCGCCGCCCTCGCCCCGGCCCAACAGCCGGCCGCCCCGGCGCCCCGGCCGGCCGGCGCCGCCAACCAGGGGCAGCCCCAGAACCAGGACGACGAGCCGATCCAGGACGAGGAGAACAAGCGCCGCTTCTGGGAGGCCGCGCTGCCCGGCGGCCACTTCCAGGTCGCGCTCGACCGGATCGTCTCGATCTCGATGCACGAATACGTCCTCGACGGCTCCGTCGTCGTCACCGAGGTCACCGTGGACACCGCCGGCCAGGCGCTGCCCCGGTTCTACTACCTCGAGCCGGTCAGCGACCGCGCCTCGGGCACCGGCACCGGCGCCGCCGTCGCCGGCATCGTCGACCGCGGCCGCCAGCTGCTCGAGCGCGCCGGCGAGCGCGCCGGCACCGAGGTCCACAACATGGTGCAGAAGAAATACGGCGTCAGCACCCACACCAAGACGCTCGAATACCGCGTGCTCTCGATGGACGAGCTGACCGCCATCTACAACAGCGTGCGCCGCGCCTGGGACAGCGGCCGCGGCCGGCGGATCACGATCCGTTAGCCCGAATCCGGAAATGAGAACCGGGGATTGCGGGGATTACGTTGATTCAGAATGAGTTGGCAAGCGTGATGCCCACACCCAACGGATGATCGGAAGCTTGTTCGCAACCCTTTGATCATCCTCGAAATCCTCGCAATCCCCGGTTCCTGTTCCCGTTTCCAGGGTTAGCCCGGCGCGCCCGCGGCAAGGGCCCCCTCCCCGCCCCCGTCCCGGCACCGGCGGGGCGCCCGGGCTACTGCGGCCGGCGGCGGGACGCCCGCGGCCGCGTGACGGGGCGCGGTTGGGGGGCGCGGTTGGGGGTTGCCATCGGGGTGCGGCTGGGGCGGAATCGGCGCGCGACCCGCCGCCATGGAACCGATCCCCGAATCGCCGCCGCGTGCCTGGGCCGAGATCGACCTCGCCGCCCTGCGCCACAACCTCGAGGTCGCCCGCCGGCGCGCCGGCGGCTGCCGGCTGATGGCGGTGGTCAAGGCCGGCGCCTACGGCCACGGGCTGGAAACGGTGGCCCGCGCGCTGGCCCCGGCCGGGGTCGCGTTCTTCGGCGTCGCCAGCGCCCGCGAGGCGCGCCGGATCGCCGCGGCCGGGGTCGCGGCGCCGATCTATCTGTTAGGCCCGACGTGGGCCGGGGAGCGGCGCGAGATCGTCGCCCGCGGCTGGGTCCCCTGCCTGTCCAACCTCGACGAGGCGCGCCACTTCGACGAGCTGGCCGCCGCCGCGGGGGTGCGGCTCAAGGCGCACCTGGCGGTCGACACCGGGATGGGCCGCGGCGGGTTCCTCGCCGGGGAACTGCCGGCGGCCCTCGCCCGCCTCGAAGGGCTCGCCCACCTCGAGATCGACGGCATCGGCTCGCACCTGCCCTCGGCCGACGAGGACCCGGGGTTCACCCGCGACCAGCTGGCGCGGTTCGCGGCGGTCATCGACCAGCTCGGCGGGCCCGCGCGCTTCCGCTGGCGCCACATCGCCAACAGCGCCGGGCTGCTCGACTACCCGCCGCAGGCGGCGTGCAACATGGCCCGGCCGGGACTGATGCTCTACGGCGTCGCCCCCCTGCCCCAGTACCAGCCCGACCTGCGCACCGTGATGACGCTCAAGGCCCGCGTCACCCTGATCCGCACCCTGCCCGCCGGCCACGGCGTGTCCTACGGGCGCGAATACGTCACCACCCGCCCGACGCGGGTGGCCACGATCGGCATCGGTTACGGCGACGGCTACCCGCGCCACGTCTCCGGCCACGGGGCGGAAGCGTGGGCCCACGGCACCCGCATGCCCCTGCTCGGCCGGGTGACGATGGACCAGCTGATGCTCGACGCCACCGCCGCCCCCGCGTTGCGCGAGGGCGACGAGGTCGAGCTGTTCGGCCCCCACATCGGGGTGGCCGAAGTGGCGGCCAAGGCCGGCACCATCCCGTGGGAGGTGCTCACCGGCATCACCCCGCGGGTGGTGCGCGTCGCGGTCTAGTAGTCGCGCCGGCGGCCACCGCCGCCGTAGCCACCGCCCCCGCCGCCACCGCCGTAGCCGCCGCCGCCGGAACGCCGGCGGTCGCCGCCGCGCCGGTCGCCGCCGGGGGGGCGCCGGCCTTCGCCGCCGCCGCCGCCCGACTTGCGCGCCGGGTCCGAGGCGTTGACCCGCAGCGTGCGGCCGTCCAGCTCGCAGCCGTCGAGCGCCGCCACCGCGGCCTCCACCTTTTCCGGATCGGCCAGCGTCACGAAGCCGAAGCCGCGCGGGCGGCCGGTTTCACGATCGGTGACCAGTTTCACCCGTTCGACCGGGCCGTAGTCCGCAAACAGCGAGGAAACGTCGTCCTCGGTCGCACTGAAGGGCAGGTTGCCCACGTAGATGTCCATCGTTGTTTCACTCACGCCATGTCGGAACACACTTCCCAAGCCCATGGCGCGGCGACCAGATGAAGCGGATCGGCTGCACCAGTGCCGGCCGACCGCTCTCCCCTAGCCAAGCCGGGGTGGCCCCACAAGCGGAAAATCGCCCCCCGGAAACCGCCCCGCCGCAGCCCCCGGCCCCCCCCGCCGCCCCCCCCCCGCTCAGCCGGTGAGCGGCCGCACCGGCAGCCCGTGCGCGGCCAGGCAGCGCTTGGCGTCCGCCACCGTGAAGCGGCCGAAATGGAAGATGCTCGCGGCCAGCACGGCGTCGGCCCTGCCGCGGTCTAACACCTCGACGAGGTGCTCGAGGGTGCCGGCGCCGCCGCTGGCGATCACCGGGATGCCGACGGCGCCGGACACCGCCGCGGTCAGCTCGATGTCATAGCCCGCCCGCGTGCCGTCGCTGTCCATGCTCGTCAACAGGATCTCGCCGGCCCCGCGCGCCGCCGCCTCGCGCGCCCACGCCACCGCGTCGATCCCCGCCGGCGTCCGCCCGCCGTGGGTGTGCACGCTCCACTTCCCCGGCCCCTCGCGTTTCGCGTCGATCGCCACCACGATGCACTGGCTGCCGAACAGGCGCGCGCCGGCGTCGATCAGCCCGGGGTTGCGCACCGCCGCGGTGTTGACCGCCACCTTGTCCGCCCCCGCCAGCAGCATCCCGCGCATGTCCTCGACGGTCCGGATCCCGCCCCCGACGGTCAGCGGAATGAAACACTGCTCCGCCGCCCGCCGCACCACCTCGACCATCGTCCCGCGCTGGTCCGAGCTGGCGGTGATGTCGAGGAACACCAGCTCGTCGGCCTGCTGCGCGTTGTACGCCACCGCGCACTCGACCGGGTCGCCCGCATCGACCAGGTCGACGAAGTTCACCCCCTTGACCACCCGCCCGGCGGTTACGTCCAGACAGGGAATGATCCGCTTCGCAAGCACGCCCGAAGACAACCCCCGCCCCCGCCCCCGCGCAACCATTTCGCACCGACACCATTCCGCACCCCACGCACCACCCCACACCCGGCGCACGATTTCCCGGCGCAGATTTCCCTTGTCAGCCCCCCTCCCACGCCCTAGCTTGCCGCCCCGACCCCTCACCGGGGCGCCCAACCGCGGGGTGGAGCAGCCAGGTAGCTCGTCAGGCTCATAACCTGAAGGTCGCAGGTTCAAATCCTGCCCCCGTAACCAACGAAGGCCGCTGAGTTCCAAGGACTTGGCGGCCTTCGCCTTTCAAGGGGGAGGTCGGGTGTGAACACCCAGTGTGAACACTTTTCGAGGGAAACCTGCATCCCGGCCGGATCGGCCGCAGGCGGCGACGGGCTCGGTCGGATGGTAGGCCGGGTGGTGGTCGGACGAGGCAGAACGGTCGTATCGCGCATGATGGCTGGCGCTTCCTCGCCGGGGGCTGCGCCCGCCGTGGGGCCGGGAGCATGGCGGGGTGCCGCGTTTCCGGTGGGGGTGCGGTGCAGGCCGGCGGGCGGGGTAGGGCGGCTAGTCGCACCATTTCACCAGCACCACCGGCGGCTCGGGCTGGCGCGGCGAGGGGCTCATCGCGCGGGAAAATTTGGTTCTTCGACAGGATTGCTGGGGATGGGCGTGGGTGATTGGCGGCGGTTGCCCATTGACCGCAGAGGGCGCGGAGGACCGCAGAGAGCGCAGAGCTTGGAACGGAATGCCAGGTCCGGAATGCCGGAATCCACGGCCGCGTTCGGCATCTCCGGCGGTTTCCACCCAATCTCTTGTCTTCCTCTGCGCTCTCAGGGCCCTCTGCTCCCTCTGCGGTTGTCTGGCGTGTGCCGCGCCCTCTCCAGCGAAACTGACGAAGAGCCGAAAATTTCGACCCTCCTGACGGCGGGCCTGGGCGCAAGCGCCGAACGCAACCCAACCGGTCGATTCAAAGGGTCAAAGTGCCAAAGGTCAAAGGGTAGGGCGACGCCTTCTGATCATACCAAGCCCACCACCAATCAACACGAGCAGACTCGCCGACGGCTCAGGGATAGCTGCGAGACGAAATCCGATACCGGGGGTCTCGGTCGTGGGCGACAGGCTGCCGTGGTAGGACGAGCGCAGGTAGTTCCCGGTGGCCCAGTTGCCGCCACGCAGCCCCCGCGCGCCCGCGTAGAACACCGCGTCATTCCACTCCCACACGTTCCCGCCTTGGTCGTTGGTGCCGTAGTAGCTGGCAGAATTCGCGCCGTAGGCGCCCACGTCTGTCAGCCGGGAAGGTAATCCGTTCTGAACCGCGCATAATTCCCATCGTTGTAGTTCGCCGAATGTGCCACGCCGATGGTGTTGCCCACCAAGGTGTCGCTCTGCGTCGGTTGCAGCCAGTAGCCGCCCGCGCCGCCGTTCTTCGACGCGTCGTAGTAGGCCGCCTTGTACCACTCGTCCTCGCTTGGGATCCACACGGTCGCACCCGGTTGGACGGTGAAGGTCCCGATCTCCGCCCCGCCGAGGTTGTAGGCGCCGGTCTCCGTGCTGCCGCTGCCCTGACCGTTGTGCATCCAGTTGGTGAAGCGCGCGGCATCAAACCAGCTCACGTAGGTGATCGGCCGGTCTGGCGAGCCGATCATCGCGTAGCTGTACGGATCACCGACCGTGCCCGATCCGCTGCGGCTGATCCCGGCGATGTCGCCGTCGGATGCCATGTAGGAACTCCACAGGTTCTCCTGGTACAAGCCTGCCGGCACCGCGGCGGCATGGTTCAGGAACTCGCAGTACTGGCCGACGGTGACCTCGTTCTTGCCGATGTTGTAGACGTGATCGACGGAACCATACAGACTCCCGGTGTATGGATCGGCCGGGTTGTTGATGTCGCCCACCGTCACCCAGTCGATGATGACCGTGGCGGCGGCGGGCAGGGCGAGGGCCGCGAGGGATGCGGCCACGACGGGAAGATGCTTGCTGCGCATGGGAAGGGGCGACTACTGACGGCTAGATTACGGGGCTACCCCGCCCCATGGCAAGGATTTTCGGCTCTTCGTCAGTTTCGCTGGAGAGGGCGCGGCGCACGCCAGGCAACCGCAGAGGGAGCAGAGGGCCCTGAGAGCGCAGAGGAAGAAAGTAGATTGGGTGGAAACCGCCGGAGATGCCGAACGCGGCCGGGGATTCCGGCATTCCGGACCTGGCATTCCGTTCCAAGCTCTGCGCTCTCTGCGGTCCTCCGCGCCCTCTGCGGTCAATGGGCAACCGCCGCCAATCACCCACGCCCATCCTCAGCAATCCTGTCGAAGAACCCCAAAAAGTGCCGCAGTTGGGCCAGAAGTTGCAGACCATTCCTCAAGGTCGTTTCCCCTTTCCCGTGTGAGGTTCGCGGGGTTCGTGCCGGCTCCTACGGCAGGGCGACACGCACCCGGTAGAACGCCGCCGGTGCGGGCGGGTCATCGTCGGCGAGGGACAACGCGCCGTCGGTGCCGACCACCGGGCCGTCCACGAGGGTCCAGTTCGCCACCGGTTTTTGGAGGTCGGTGGTCCGGAGCAGGGAATACCTGCGTTGGAGCGAGGAATAGTCGAGGCCGACAACGAGTTCCCCGGCATCCGGGGAAGGAACGAACTGGATCGAGTCCGTGCGCAGCACGGATGCCATGAGCTTCGGGTCGGTGTCTGCGATGTACTCAGCCAGATTTGTCGTGCCATCGCCATCCGCATCGTCGTCGGGATCGGCGTCGACGATATGGCTGAAGTGGGTGTATTCGAACAGGTCGCTCATGCCATCGCCGTCGGCATCCGCCCCCGGCGGAAGATAGGCGTTTCCGGGGTCCATACGGACATAGTCGATGACGACATCGAACCCGTTGCCGAAGGTTCCGGTGCTGGTGTAGTCGCCCAGGATCAGGCGGGTGTCGGCCGCGCCGTCGTACGGCGCACCCGCCACCGGCGTGAGCCGCACTCCGTCGCGCCAGAGGTGGTAGACGGACGCGGACGGGTCGTAGCCCACCCGGAAGACATGGAACGCGCCGTCCACATTGTTGTGAGCCACGTTGAAGGTATTGTTTCCGTTGTCCTGGGTGCGATCGGCATGGATTTCGATCATCGCCCGCCCGCCGGCGGTGCCGAGCCACATGATGAATCCGTTGGGATTGGCGTTGAATTTCAACCGGGCTTCGACGGTCCAGAAGCCATCCTTGATCGCGGTCCATCCGGCGCCCGTGCCCTCCACCCAACTGCCGCCGCCGGTCGTGTTGACGATTCGCAGGTCGGAGGCATCGACCACGGACGGGCTGACCCCGCCGGTCGCGCTCCATCCATTCACGTAGGCGGAGCCGCTATGGATCTCATTCCCCTCGAATCCGCCGCGGTAGCGGATGTAGTCCACCGTGACGCTGAATCCGTTTCCGAAGGTCCCGCTGGTGTAGTCGCCCATCAGCAGGCGCGTGTCGGTCCCGGTCTGGTCGTAGGCGGATCCGCCCGGATTGAGCAGGACACCGTCGCGCCAGACGAAATAGAGACCCGCGACCGGGTCGTGGCTGACCTTGAAGGTGTGGGCGGCGCCGTCGAGGTTATTGTGCGCCACATTGAAATTCTCGCCGCCATAATCCTGGGTTCGATTGCCGTGGATTTCAATGAGGATCCGCTTGGTTCCCGTGCCCAGCCACAGAATGAAGCCGTTGGGGTTGGCGTGGAAGGTCAGGCGCGTCTCGTAGGTCCACACACGGCTGTTCAGGTTCGTCCATCCGCTGTTCGTGCCCTCCAGCACATCCGCGCCCGTGCCCGGATGATCGAGCCGCAGTCCGTCATCGCCAGTTGGCGTGGGACTGGCCAAATCGCCCGAGCCTGACCAGTTGGTGACGTAGCTCCCGTTGTTGTAGATGTCGGAACCCTTGAAATGGAGCCAGCCGATCAGGTCGCTGCCTTTTTCTTCCAAGGGCCGCGACGTCGGGCCGCTCGACGAGGGCATCGGCGACTCGATGACGCCCAGTGCGGCGGCGATCCGGTCGCCGATGTAGGCCTCGCCGGTGGCATTCGGGTGGATGTTGTCGTGGGTCATCGTCGAGGGCACGAACCCGGTGTCGGGGTCCGCGAGCCAGACCGGCGAGGTGGCCGAGGCGGCGTTTTTGGCGGCGACCAGCGCCGGCAGCAGCGCGTGCAGGTCGTTCACCTGCTGGTCGCGCGTCGCGCCCTGGTTGGTGTGGAGCGTCTTGTTGAGCAGGATGCGCACGTTCGGGTTGGCCGCGCGCAGCTGGTCGATCATGGTGCCGATGTCGTCCCGCACCTGGGTGGCGGCGACGCCGTCGGCGAGGTCGTTGATGCCGATCATGATCGAGGCCGTGTCGGGCACGTAGGTCGGCGCGGCGTAGGTAAGCGTGCCGGCGTCGGCGGTGGCGAAGGTCGTGGACTGGCCGGTCCAGTTGAGCACCGTGCCCTGGCCGAGGTTGTTGACGTTGTAGCGCCCGGCCGGCAGGGCGACCCGCGCGCATTCCCACGACGCGCGCCAGCCGTAGTGCCCGTCATGGGTGTTGGCAAAGACCTGCCCGTTCACGTCCGGTGTGCTTCCGGCGTTGTTCTGATAGGCTCCGGTCACCGACCCGACGAACTGATAGCCGGCCACCGCATCGATCGGCACTCCCCGATTGGCCAGATGCTTGAAAATGGCATAGCGGTAGCTCGGGTAGCCGTTCCCCCCCTGCGTGATCGAGTCGCCGATGAAGACCAGTTTTCCATAATGGCGCGAGACAACCCCCGCGGCGAAGAACGCCTGCGCGTAGCGCTCGCCGATGCGCAGCTTGGCGGCCTTGTTGAAATGCAGGTTGTCGCTGGCGGTCCACGTCTGCAGGTCGAGGTTGTTGAAGTAATCGATGTAGGCGGTGCTCGTGCCGATCGCCTGCTGGTTCGTGCGCACGGTATCGCGGGTGGTGCCAACGGCGGCGATGCCGCCAATCATGCCGAAGAGGTTGGACGCGTTGGGCAGGTCCGCGCGCAGGTTGTCCACCAGCGTCTTGAACCGCGTCCCCGCCTCCGCCGCCTCGTCCGTGTTGTCGCTTTCGCCTTGCAGATAAAGCAGCCCCACGATCTCGCAGGTGTGGCCCGCGGTGGTGAGCGCGGTGCAGGCCCTGGTGACGGCACCCACGACATTGTCGTACATGTGGTCGTCGGCCGAATCCTTGAGCCAGAAGCCGTTGCCGCCCCCGCCCCGGCTGCATTAAATGATGCCGAAGTCACGAACGCCCGCACGATAGAGCATGCGGCCGAAGTCAATCTCCGGCCCCCAGTGCGTCGCGCTGCCCGTGTAACGCCCGCCCTGCTGCGGCATGAGCGTGGTGAATTGATTGTCCGAGGTGCCCAGCGAGTCGTCTTCAGCCACCCAGTTTTCCCAGTAGAAGGGAATGTGGGCATCGGCGGGATCGCTGCCGGGGCTCGTGTCCGCCTCGCCGGCGTTCGTGGTGCCCAGGGAATTCGACTGCCCCGTCAGCACGAAGAGCTTGTAGTGTGCTGCCCGCGCGTCGGACGCGCCGACGATCAGGGTGAGACAGGCCAGAAGGCCGGTCAGAAAACGGGCATTGGTTCTGTGGTTCATGATGGTGCGGCAGTTGGGCTGTGCTCGGGGATTCAGGGTACAATCGCATCGGTGGCGCACTTTGCGCTGCTGAACGGATAGGCGGGCAGGCCGGCCGAGTTGACGAGGTTGAGGTCGGCGTCCATGTGCCAACCGTAGCGCACGGTGGCCGGCCGCGCCACCGGGGCGGCGGCGACGCGGACCGTGCGGCCGCCGAGCGTGGCGCCGGCCGGGTGGAAGACGCCGTCGGCCCCGGCCAGTTCGAATCCGCGCAGGGGTTGGCCGTCGGACGAACGCAGTCCGTCGGCGTGGTCGAAGGCGATGCGGATTGCGCCCGGCTCGGGCCGGGCCGCGGCGAAGTCGGGCGCAAGCGCGGCGACGCGTTCGCCGTTGACCTCGGCGCGGGCGATCAACGCGAGGCGCTCGCCCACCGGGGTCTTGCGCGGCGGGTGGACATTGGCGCCGAACACCCCGAGGTCGATCGTCGCCGCCAGGTGCACGCCGGGGATCGTGCGCGCGGCCCGGCGCTGGACCTCGCGGAAGACCGGCCAGTGGACCCGCTCCGGGCTGTTGATGCGCGGCAGTTGGACCATCAGGAAGGGCAGCCGCGGCGACTGGAAACCCTCGCGCCAGCTCCGCACCAGATCCTCCAGCAGCAGCGTGGGCAGCGCGGGGTCCGCGTGCTCCGCGTCGCTTTCGCCCTGGTACCAAACCACGCCCCGCAGGGCCATCGGCTGCAGCGGCGCGATCCCCGCCCGGTGCAGGTACGAGGGCTGATAGGGGTGCGACGGCCACTCCACCCCCGCGGGCACGTCCGCCGGCGCCTTGAGGTCGCCCCGGATCGCCGCCCGCACCCAGCCGATGAGCACGGGCGCCATGAACCACGGCTCGCCCGCGGGCGGGGCGTACTCGGGCCGGCTGCGCACCACCGGTTCCGGCAGCCACGCAACCATCGGCGCGCCGCCGGCCGCATTCAGGATCAGGCCGACCGGCACGCCCGAGTGGCGGTGCAGCTCGCGCCCGAAGACGAACGCAACCGCGGAGAACCCCCGGGCCTGCTCCGGTGAGGAGCACGCCCAGGCGCCATGGAAGTAGCCCGCGGGGTCGAGCCCCGCCGGCCGCGCCGCCGGGCACTGCAGGTCCAACAGGCGCAGGCCGGGGATGGCGGCCGACGCCGTCAGCTCGGCCGCCCCCTCGCTCTGCGCGACCTGCCAGCGCATGTTCGACTGCCCCGAGCACAGCCAGACGTCGCCGACCAGCACGTCGGTGACCTGTTGCCCGCCGCCGCGGCCGTCGCGCACCGCCAGCACGGAGCCGTTGGACGAGGCCGGCAGCGGGTCGAGGCGGGCGAGCCAGCGGCCGTCCGCGCCCGCCCGCGCGCCGGCGGTCCGCCCCGCGAAGGTGACCACCACCTGCGCCCCGGGCTCGGCCACCCCCCAGACCGGGGCGCTCACCCCGCGCTGGAGCACCATGTGGTCGCCGAACGCCGGCGCGAACCGCGGCGGCTCGGCGCGCGCGACCAGCCCGACGCCCCCGGCGACAAGCGCAAGGAGCACCGGCAGGCATGGCATTGCACGCGGGAGCATGGGCATGGGGAATGGCGTGCGGAAGGGGCGGCAGGGTAGCGGCATCCGGCCCGGCCGTCAAACCGGCCGAGAGGTCGCCGACTGGTCTTGCAAACCAACCATGAAAAAACGGCTTCACTCCGGCCGCGGGTGGTGGTATGGGCCATTGCAGTCTGATCCCCTCGGTCGGCGCCGCCACGGAGGCACATCGGATTGACGCCGCTCATCCCACTCAACCCATGAAGCTCGGAACCACCGCATTCGCGCTGCTCGCCTGCGCGCTTCCCGCAACGGCGGCGCTGGTCGCCTCCTACGATGCCGGGGTCCCCCCCACGGCCGGCACCACCGGCGCCGCGAACCCGACCACACAAGGGTGGACTTACGACATCATCGTGGACAACAACTACGTCTATGCGTCGGATTCGACGATCGGCGGGTGGCGGGTGGTGGACGGATCCAACGGCGTCAGCACTTACGTTACCTATTCCCAGGCCATCGGCGCCGCGGATCTGGCCGACATGAACAACAACGGCTGGGTGGCGGCGTTCACCGTCGCCATCAGCCAGGACGCCATGAGCAAGGCGGGTGGCGGGGTCGAGGGTTACTACGCGGGGGCGAGTTATGCCCAGCAGAACAACAATGTCATGTGGGTCGAGTCCGCCAGCGGCGCCACCGACTACGCCTACATCCTTGCGTTCGCCACCAACGCGGCCGGCGACTACCTGTTGCGCGACAACACCAATACCTACACCGTCGCCACCGGCAACCAACTCAGCTCCGAGTTGGGCACGACCAACGCCAACTACGTCACCCTCACGCTGACCTACACGCCGGGGACGGGGGCCTACCTGACCGACAGCCTCGGCGGCGACCACGGGCTGATCGCCACTTGGGCCGGTTACACGCCGTCACAGGACCGGGTCGTCTGGGGCGCGTTTTCAGCCGGAGGCCGAGGGAGCACCGTCTGGAACGACCTCTCGCTGACTGCCGTCCCCGAGCCCGGCACCCCCTTGCTGCTGGGCGTGTTCGCGATGCTGGGGTTGCTCCATCGGAGATCCCCGGTCGGTCGTGACCGGGGAAGGTGATTCATTGACCGGCCCCCGATGGGGTCCCCATCCCCGGCAATCCTGTCGAAGAGCCCCTTTTCCGTTAGTAACCGCGCGGCCCGGAACTCTCCGTAGCCGCGTTGGTCACAACGCGGGCGGGGTTAGGCCCGATGGCAGGCTGAAGCCGCCAGGCCACTGCGGCCCGCACCCCGCCGGAAGTGTTCCGTCTTCGCCCTTCGGGCTACGACGGACAAGAACCACTTCCGCTACATGAGAGCTGCGCGCCTTCGTAGCCGCGTTGGTCACAACGCGGGCCGGGTCGGGCCCGATGCCCCATCCGGCCGCCAGGCGTCACCGCCGCCGGCGCAGCAGGCCGAGCAGGCCGAGCAGGCCGAGCAGGCCGAGCAGGCCGAACGGGCCGGGGCGCCGCCGAGTGGCCCATTCCCCCCGGACGGCCGATGTCACGGATCAACCTGGATCCGGGAATGAAAACCACGGATTTGACCGCAGAAAATGAACCAGAACCAACAAGGCGGTCCATCTCCGCTGCGCTCCGGTTCATGGATTGCACGGATGTTGAATGAGTTGCGATGGATGGCGGATTCATCCGGCAGGTGAACAGGCGAGGGAAACCAAGCCACTCCGAAATCCGCGTATTCCGCGAAATCCGTGGTTCGGCATTTTCCCTCTTAGGATCAAGGATGCCGGAGGCCCGGGGCGGCGCGGGCAACTCGATGCTGGAGCCCGCCGCCGCCGCGGGTGTAGAAGCGGTCGCCATGACGATCACCCCGACCGACTACGAGAAGCCCGGCGTGTTCTTCCTCGGGCGCGAGTACGACCCCGCCGCCGCGGCGCCGGTGGACGAGCTGGTGCTCTACGACTCCAAGGACCTGGTGACCCACGGGGTGGTGCTCGGGATGACCGGCTCGGGCAAGACCGGGTTGTGCGTGGCGCTGCTGGAGGAGGCGGCGATCGACCACATCCCGGCGCTGGTGATCGACCCCAAGGGCGACATCGGCAACCTGATGCTGACGTTCCCCGGGCTGCGCGCCGAGGACTTCCGGCCGTGGATCAACGAGGACGACGCCGGGAAGAAGGGCCTCACGCCCGACGCCTACGCGGCCAAGACCGCCGAAACGTGGCGCGGCGGGCTGGCCGAGTGGGGCCAGGGGCCGGAACGCATCGCCACCCTGCGTGAGCGGGCCGAGGTCGTGATCTACACCCCGGGCAGCCGCGCCGGCATCCCGGTCTCGATCCTCAGCTCGCTCGACGCCCCGCCGTTCGAGGTGCTCGACGACGCGGAGCTGTTAGGCGAGCGCATCGAGAGCACCGTCTCCTCGCTGCTCGCGCTGGTCGGCGTGGACGCCGACCCGATCCAGAGCCACCCGGCGGTGCTGCTCGCCAACGTCTTCGGCCACGAGTGGCGCGCCGGCCGCGGCCTGACCCTCGAGTCGCTGATCCGCCTGATCCAACAGCCGCCGTTCGACAAGCTCGGGGTGCTCGACGTCGAGAGCTTCCTGCCCGCCAAGGAGCGCCAGGCGCTCGCGCTGCGCCTCAACAACCTGCTCGCCTCGCCCGGCTTCGCCACCTGGCTCGAGGGGGTGCCGCTGGACATCGCCCGGATCCTCCACACCGCGGCCGGCAAGCCGCGCATCGCCGTGTTCTCGATCGCCCACCTCAACGACGCCGAGCGGATGTTCTTCACCAGCCTGCTGTTCAACCAGCTGCTGGGGTGGATGCGCGGCCAGCCCGGGACCACCTCGCTGCGCGCGCTGTGCTACATGGACGAGATCTTCGGCTTCCTGCCGCCGACCGCCAACCCGCCGTCCAAGAAGCCGCTGCTGACGATGCTCAAGCAGGGGCGCGCGTTCGGCCTCGGCATGCTGCTGGCCACCCAGAACCCGGTCGACCTCGACTACAAGGCGCTCTCCAACATCGGCACCTGGTTCCTCGGGCGGCTCCAGACCGAGCGCGACAAGCTGCGCGTGCTCGACGGGCTCGAGGGGGCCGCCGGCACCCAGGCCCCGGGGTTCGACCGCGCCGCGATCGAACGCCTGCTCTCCGGCCTCGGCAACCGCGTGTTCCTGATGCACAACGTCCACGAGGACGGCCCGGTCCTGTTCCAGGTGCGCTGGGCAATGAGCTACCTGCGCGGGCCGCTCACCCGCACCCAGATCAAGCAACTGACCGACCCGCTGCGGGCCGCCGCCGCCCCGGCCGCCACGCCCACCGCCGCCACGGCCGCCGCCGCCGCCGCCAACCCGATGGCGCTGCCGGCCGCGGCCGCCCCGCCCGCGCCGGGCGCCGGCGCCCGCCCGGCCGTCGGCCACGGGGTCGTCGAGCGCTTCGCGCCCGCCGCCGGCCCCGAGGCCCCGCTCTATCGGCCGGCGCTGCTGCGCGCCGCCACCGTCCACTTCGCCTCCGCCAAGGCCGGCATCGAGGGGTCGCGCAGCGTCCGCACCGTCCACCCGCTGACCGCCTCCGGGGTCGACTGGGACCACCAGTTGCCGCCGCCGATCGGCGCGCTTGCCGACGAGCCGGCGCCGGGCGCCCGGTTTGCCGACCTGCCGGGTTTCGCGATGAACGCCGACAACTACCGCCAGGTCGCCAAGGACTTCGCCGACTGGCTCTATCACAACGAGCGCGCCGAGGTGCTCGGCTGCCCGGCGCTCAAGGAGCACGCCCGGTTCGGCGAGGGCGAGGGCGAGTTCCGGGCGCGGCTGGCGCACACGGCGCGCGAGGCCCGCGACGCCGCGGTCGCCGCGCTGCGCGCCGGGCTGGAGCGCAAGCTGCGCACCCTCGAGGGCCGCCTGCGCACCGCCGAGGGCACCCTCGCCCGCCAGAAGGCCGAGTCCCAGAGCGCCAAGGTCCAGGCCGGCATCTCGGTGCTCGGCGGCCTGCTCGGCGGATTGCTCGGCCGCAAGTCGCGCTTCAGCACCCGCAGCGCCGGCTCGTCGTTCAGCCGCGCCACCAGCGCCTACAAGCAACATCAGGACGTCGGCGTGGCCGCGGACAAGGTCGACGCACTCAAGGAGGAGATGGCCCGCCTCGAGCAAGAGGCCGCCGCCGCCGCCGAACAGATCAACGCCGACTACGAAACCGGCGCGCTGACCCTCGAAACCACCACCCTCAAGCCCACCCGCACCGGCATCCAGGTCGATGAAGTGGCCCTCCTCTGGGTGCCTGACCCCCGGTGAGCCGGTTGCGCGCTGCGCGCGCCCGGTGGCGGCTCCGCCGCCCGGTGAGTCGGTTGCGCGCTGCGCGCGCCCGGTGGCGGCTCCGCCGCCCGGTGAGCCGGTTGCGCGCTGCGCGCGCCCGGTGGCGGCTCCGCCGCCCGGTGAGCCGGTTGCGCGCTGCGCGCGCCCGGTGGCGGCTCCGCCGCCCGGTGAGCCGGTTGCGCGCTGCGCGCGCCCGGTGAGTCGGTGAACCGGTCGCTTGGCAAGTGCAAGGCACCGACCAAGCGCCTCACCGGCTCACCGGTTCACCGGTTCACCGGCTCACCGGCTCACCGGCCGGACCGGTCCAGCGTCAGCAGCCCGAGCCGATAGGGCAGCAGGCTGTAGTCGCCGCCGCTGTGGGGGTCGCGGCCCTGGAACAGGAACCGCAGGTTCGCGGGGTCGATGGTGGGCGTCTGGTCGTGGTTGGTGCGGAGCAACTCCCCGTGGCTGATGTCCCTCGTCCACGGCTCCACGCCGTCGGCGAAGGCGACGTTGTTGATCCCCGCGAACGGCTTTTCCCATGAATCGGCGCCCGCCAGCGGCGTCCATTTGCCGTTGAGGTCGTCGGAGACCCAGGCGCGGTAATGGCGGGCCGGGCTGAGGGCCTCGATCACCGTGAGGTAGGTGCCGGTGCCCTTGATCCGGTAGGTCATGCTTCCTTCGAACAGGTTGTCGCGGCGGTCCTCGATCGCGATCTCGGGATCGCACATCCCCCGGGGGAAGTCCCCGATCCTGGTCCGGGAACGATAGAAGCGGCCGTCGTCGCCGGTGAAGAACAGATAAGCGTGGGTGGAGTCGCAGATCACGTGGTAGTCGATTGGCAGCCTCGGGGCGCTCGCGGGCATCCTCTCGAAGAAGTTCCGCGGCGCCGTCCAGCTCTCCGGCCGGGAGATGTCATCGGTCGTGCAGTACTGCGGCTGCTGCGACTGGAAGACCAGGTACCACTTCCTGTGGGGAGTGAAGTAGAACAGGTGCGGCGCGCAGTGATAGCCTCTCAGGCCCGGATTGACGTCGACATGGGTGAGCTTGGCCTTGGGCGCGTCGGCCCAGTCCTTGAAGTTCAGGTAGACCATGCTCCAGGTCCTGGCGGACGTCGAGAAGACCGTGGCGTAGACGTGCCACAAGCCGTTGTGATGCACCACGGTGGGGTCCTTCACCGACACGATCCTGTGCGCCTCGTCGGAGACCGGGCTGACCAACACGCCGGAAGACGTCCACTTCAGCGGCGTGGCGATGGCTGCCGCGGCGGCCCCCGCGCGGGGCGCCCCGGCAGCCTGCGCGTGCGCGTGCCGCGGCGCCGCGGCGGCGAGCAGGATGCCGAGGGGAACCAGGGACACCATGGACCATGGGAAGGCGGGCTTGTTCATCGCTGCTGTGGTTGTTGGGGTCCTGGCTCACCTCAAGCCGACTGCCCGCGTGCCGGGCCGCCGGGCTTCCCCGCCATCCAATCAGGCGCCGCCCCAACCGTCGAGCAGCATGTGACCACGCCCCGCGGCCGCCCCCCAGGACCCGGAAGCCGGCGCCGAATGCTGCGGGGGCGAGCCGGCTAACGAGCCTGGCCGGGGCCGAGCGTCAGCTGATAGGCGAAGTCCCCGGGGCGGGTGGAGAACGAGAGTTCGCCGGCGGCGAGCTGGTGGGGGACCGGTTCGCCGACGGCGCCGTCGGGGGCGAGGGCGGTGACGCGCGCGACGCGGGCGGCGGGCAGGGTGGCGGAGGGGCGCAGGACGACGCGCATGGCGGGCGAGCCCGGGAGCGGGGTGAGGACGGCGCCGCCGGCGGCGGCGGCGAGCCGGAACGCGCCGTCGGTGGCGGCGGGGCCGAAGTCGACCATGGTTCCCGGCGGGTTGGTGGCCGGCGGCGGCGGGGTGAATGCGGCGGGCTCGAACGCGGGCGGGGCGCCGGCGGCCAGCACCAGCGTGCCGAGCAGGCAGCGGTTGCCGCCGGCGTCGATGCCGGTGAGCGGGAAGCGTTCGCCGCCGGGCGCGAACAGGCCGGCGACCACCGGGTAGCGACCGTCAGGCAGGTTGGGCGGCAGTTCGACCGTGCGCTCGGCCCCGGTGACCAACTCTCCGTTCCAGCGGGTGGTGGGGACCTCGGGCCGGTGGTCGCCCTGGGCGACGATCCCCTCGCGGTCGCCGGCCTCGGTTCCGAGGACGTGGAGGAACACGGTGGCCTCCCGGGGCAACGGCGCGGCCGCCGCCCAGCGGACGGGCAGCCGGAACCGGCCGGCGTCGAGCGCGGTGAACGGGCCGGCCGCCGGGGTCACCGGCAACGGGTCGCCGGGCCGGGCCGCGGTGCGGCTGTTGACGTAGAAGCCGCCGGGCCAGTGCGAGCGCTCGACCACCCGCCCGTCGATCCGCTCGACCGCGGCGCCGACCGTGGCGTCGGCGGCCACGAAGCCGAACGCGGGCAGCACCCGGCCGTCGACCTGCCAGTCGTCCGGCCCGCGGTTGACGCGCACCTTCATCCCGCGCTGCCAGTCGACCCGCAGCCGGTGCAGGTTGCCCTCGTCCCAGCCGGCGGCGGTGATCGTGCCGAGCGCGAGCGCGCGCGCGACCGGCTGCGCCAGCCAGTACTTGCGCACCGCGCCGGCCAGCCCGGAGCCGCGGTCGGTCATCAGCGCGTGGCCGGTCAGGATCTCGGCCGAGAGGTAGTCGTCGCTGTCGATCCCGTGGCGGTGGCGGCCGCGGCCACCCTCGTAGCGCGACGAGTAGCCCACGCCGTGGAGGATGAAGCGGTCGTGGAGCACGGCGTCGAACCACGGGATGCGCTCCCAGTCGCGGCACGGCACGGCGATCGTGAACGGCCGGCCCGCGGGGGCCAGCTCGAGGAACTGGCAGTCGGCGCCGTCGAGGTGCCCGGTCAACTGGTCGTGGCCGGCCTCCGAGCAGGTGATCGCCGGGGGTTGGAGGGCGGCGCGGATGGTGTCGAACGCCTCGCCCCAGAGGCGCCGGGTCTCGAGCGCGTCGTGGAAGGCCCCGTCGCGGTCGTGGAACTCGACCGGGGGGATGGAGGTGAAGACGTCGACGAACGAGTGGCTCGGCGCGAGGTCGGGGCCGATCAGCCCGAGGTTGCGGCGCAGGAACGGCTGGAACGCGTCGGGCCGCCAGCGGTAACTCTGCGCCCCCCGGCCCTCGTTGAGCCACGCCCTGACCGGCTCGCCCGCCGCGTCGAAGCACACGTGGCGGTAGCTGTAGCCGTCGGCGTCCGGATAGAAGTCGATGTAGTTGTCGTGCAGCCCCCATGGGATCCGGTGCGCGCGGCACAGCCGCGACAGCTCCCGCAGGTCGCCGGCGGCGCCCAGCCGCGGGTCGGGCGGATGGATGTCCGGCAGCCGGTAGTCGTAGCCCCAGCGCTGCCAGACGTGCACGGTGAGCATCGAGTCGGCCAGCCCGTGGTCGATCGCCCCCTGCATGGTCTCCGCCAGCTCGGCGTAGCGGCCGCCCCACAGGTCGAACACGAAGCGCCCGGCCTTGGCGGCGACGCCCGCGGCGGCCGGCTTGTCGTAGAGCGGCCGGTAGCGGACCGCCGCCTCGAGCCCGCCGCGGGCGCCGGGCAGCAGCGTCAGGGTGGCGTCGTAGCGGGTCACCAGGCTGTAGCGGCGCCGCGCGGGGTCGACCTCGAAGGCGACCGGCGGGTGGTCCGAGGCGGTTAGAAGCGCGAGCCCGCCGGCGAAGTCGGCGGCCACGTGGCTGGTGGCCAGCCCGTGCCCGCCGAAGTCGAGCGTGAACCGGCCCGGCTCCTCGATCACGTAGCCGTGGCCGGCGTAGACGCGCGCGGCCGGCTGGTCGGCCGGGCCGGGGGCGAAGCGGGTGACCAGCCGCGGGGCGGCGACCCGCAGCCGCAGCGCGCCGCGGTCGGGGCGGGCCTCGAGGCGCAGCTCGAACGCGCCGCGCGCATCGACGCAGGCGTGGCGCATCACCACCCCGCCGCCGGCGAGCGGCTCGGCGGCGGCACGTTCCACCCGGCAGGCCGAGTCGGGCCGCGCCAGCAGGCTGCCGTCGACCGCCACCTCGAACCCCTGGAGGCACAGCCGGCGGCCGTCGACGGCGAGCCCGAGGGCGCCGTCGAGCCAGCCGTTCGGGCCGGCGGCGAGCGCGGCGCGGGCGCCCCCGCCGAGGTCCAGCACGACGTCGGCGGCGGCGGGGGCGGCGCCATCCAACAGCCCGGCCGCGCGGGCGAGGCAGGCGGCCGCCTGCTGGGCGTCGGCGACGCGCGGCGGCGGCCCGCTGCGGATCACCGGGCCGGCCCAGAACGAGCTGTCGAACGCGGTGTCGCGGCGCGGGCCGGGGTCGGATTCCAGCGCGAGGTCGACGGTGCGGCCGGCCCAGCGGGCGAGGTCGACGCGGCCCTCGACCCAGGTGTGGCTGTCGGTGTGGCGGTCGAACGCGAGTTCGTCCCCGACCCGCACCCGGAACGTGACGCCGTCGGCGCGGCCGCCGGGGTCCGGGTCGCGCACCGCGTTGGCGAACTCGAGCACCAGCGGCAGGGCCTCGGGCAGCCGGACCTGATAGACGGCGCGCACGGCGCCGGCGCCGGCCCGCCACGGCGGGTGCATCACGAGCGCGCGCCGGACGCCGCCGCGGTCGGCATCGTGCACGTCGCGCGAGGCGCCGGTCTCCGGATCGGAGCCGGTCCAGCCGGGCGGGCGCCCGCCGCCCGGCTGGTCGAACCGTTCCCACACCACCCGCGAGTGGGCCGGGGGCAGCAGCGACAGGCAGCCGCCCGGCGGCACGGCCAGCGGGCCGGCGGCGGCGGCGGCGGCGGGCTCCACCGCCGCCTCGAAGATTCTAACGGCGTGGAGTTCCGGCCCGCGGCCGGGCGCCGGGAGGGCGGCGCGGGCGGTGACGTGGACCGGATAGAGCGCGCGCTCGACGCCCGCCGCGGCGGCGATCCGGAACGCGTGCCGGGCGGCGCCGCCCGGGGCCACGGCGAGCGTCGCCTCCGCCGGGCCGGCGGCGTGCCACTCGTCGACCAGGCCGTGGACGCGCAGCGCGCACTCGACGGGCTGCGGGCCGTGGTTTTCCAGCACCACCGGCACCGCGACCGGCACCTCGGCGGCGCGCGGCGACTCGAACGCCTCGATCGTCAGCCGCAGCGGCCCCTCCTCGACCCGGTGGCCGTCGAACGCCAGGCACGGGGCGGCCAGCGCGGCCAGCCAGCAGCAGCGGATCATCGCACGCATGCCCCCGATACGCACCGGCCGGCCGGCGGTTTCCAACCGGAACCGCGGAGCCGCGGGGAGGCGCGCGCGGTGGTGGCCGGCCCGCCGGCCGCGGTGGCGGCGTGGCGCCGGGCGCGTCGCCGGCGTTGACGGCCCGGGCGGGCGTGCGGATGCTGGGCGGGTGGGCAAGGGACACCTGATTGTGGCGGCGGCGATCGGCGTGGCGGTCGCCGGATGCGACCGCGGCGGCGGCGCGGACGGGCAGGCGGCGACGGCGGCGGCGGCGGCGGCTGGCACCGCGCTGCCGGTGCGGGTGGCCACCTTCAACCTGCGCTATGAAAACCCCGGGGACCGCGGCCTGCGGGCGTGGCCGCAGCGGCTCCAACTGGTCGTCGCCACGATCCGCCGGCTCGATGCCGACGTCCTCGGCGTGCAGGAGGGGCTGCACGGGCAGGTGGCCGACCTGCGGGCGTCGTTGCCAGACTATGACTTCCGCGGCGTCGGGCGCGACGACGGCGAGCGCCGCGGCGAATACTGCGGGATCTTCTGGCGCAGGGAACGCTACGCCCCCGACCCCGACCACGGCGGCACCTTCTGGCTCTCCGATCACCCCCACCAGCCGGGGTCCCGCACCTGGGGCAACTCGGTGGTCCGCATCTGCACCTGGCAACGCCTCGTCCACCGCCCCAGCGGCCGCGGGTTCTGCTTCTTCAACACCCACTGGGACCACCAGCACCAGGGATCCCGCGAGCGCGCCGCCCAGCTGATCGCCGCCCGCCTCGACGCACGCCCCCTGCCCCACGAGCCCGTCGTCCTGTGCGGCGACTTCAACGCCACCGAGGACAACCCCGCCGTGCAGTATCTGTTAGGACGGCCGGCGGCCCTCGGCGGGGCGCCCGCCGGCCCGTGGCCGGGCGCGCTGGTGGACACCTACGCGGCGGTGCACGGGCGGCCGGCGGACCGGCGCACGCTGCACCTGTGGAGCGGGCGCCGGGACGGGGCGCTCAAGATCGACCACATCCTGGTCTCGGCGGGGGCCGCGGTGCGGGGCGCGGAGATCATCGACCACCGGCGCGGGCGGCTGCTGGCGTCCGACCACTATCCGGTCCGCGCCGACATCCGGTTCGCGGCGGCGGACGGCTGACGGGGCCGGTCAGAGTTTCCTGATCAGGATGTTGGCGAAGTCGACCTGGTGGCCGTGGTGCTGCAGGGCGATCGGGCCGCTGGCGGGCACCCCGGGCAACTGCGCCCCATCGATCACGGTGCGGCCGTTGAGGACGACGGTCAGGCGCTCCCCGCGCATCATGATCCGCATCCGGTTCCACTCGCCGAGCGGGCGGTCGGCCTTCTCGGTCGGGGTGACGCCGGCGCGGACGGCAGGCGGCATGTTGCCGTCGGTGCGGTAGCCGTAGACCTCGCCGGAGCCGACGTTCCAGTTCCACAGGTTGACCTGGCTGCGCGAGTTGCCGCGCAGGTAGATCCCGCTGTCCAACTCCTCGACCTCCTCGGTCAGCTCCTTGCCGTCGGGGCCCTTCCGGGGGTTGCCGTCCGGCGCGATCAGCGGGCGCTGCATGCGTGGGCCGACCTCGGGCCAGCGCCAGTCGAAGGTCAGCGCGAAGTCGCCGAACGACTCCTTCGACCACAGGTCGCCGGCCTTGCCGTCGTAGCGCAGGATCCCGTTGTGGAGCGTCCAGTGCGCGGCCAGCTGCGGGTCGGTCTTCCAGGCCCCGAGGCCGCCGTCTAACATGCCGGCGAAGCCCTCGGCGGCGGGGTCGGGGGCCAGCGGCAGCTCGGCGATGCGGAAGCCGCGGAAGGCGACCGGGTCGCCGTGGCCGCACAGGGCGAGGTGGCCGCTGCGGCGCTTGGCGCCGGCGTGGTCGGGGAACTTGGGGACCAGCTCGTCGAGGTTGGCCTCGGTGATGGTGATCCCGTTGAGTTCGACCTTGACCACGGGGCCGTTGACGGTGACGCGCTGGAAGTTCCACTCGCCGACCGGCTTGAGGCCCTCGCGCTTGGCGGCGACCATGGTGTAGACCGAGCCGTGGAACTGCCATGGCTGGAGGTCCTTGTACTTGTCGGCGGTGTTGTCGAGGATCTGCAGCTCCATGCCGGTGTAGGCGGGGTTGCCCTCGCCCGGGTAGTGGATGCCGAGGCCGTTGTTGCCGCCCGGCGGGAGCTTGAACTCGAACTCGAGCACGTAGTTGGCGAAGCGCTCGTCGGTCACCAGGGTGCTGCCCCGGGGGGTGCAGACGATCGCGCCGTCCTCGACGGCGTAGCCGTCGCCGTGCCAGCCGGCGAGGTCGGTGCCGTTGAACAGCGGGCGGAAGTCGGGGGCCGCGGGGGCGGCCAGCGACAGGGTCAGGAGCAGGATGGATGATGCCTTCATGGGATCTGGTAGAACTCCTCCCAGCCCTTGCGCGGGGGCGGGTTGAGCAGGGCGTCGGCGGCCGGGTTGTTGGTGATGCGGCGGGCGGCGGGGTCGAACTCGAGCCTGCCGCCGAGGCGCTGCGCGATCACGCCGAGCAGGAACACCTGGGTGAGCGGGGCGGCCACGGCCATGGTCGACTTGCACTCCATCTCGCCCTTGCAGGCGAGGACGAAGTTCAGGAAGTGGCTGCGGGTTTCCTTGCTCCGGTGGTCGGGGAGCCGGCCCTTCAGCTCCGCGGCCTTCTCCTTGGGCACGATCGAGAGCGTGCTCTCATGGGTCTGGCCGGTGAACACGAGGTCCTTGGAACGGATGATCTTGCCGTTGGCGGGCAGCTTCATCCCCTGCATCTCCGGGGGCAGCGGCGGCGCGTTGCCGACCCCGTCGTGCCAGAACACCTCGCAAGCCGGCATGCCGGCGCGGGCCGGGAACCCGAAGCGGATGGTCGAGGCCATCGGGAAGATCTCCTTGCGGCGGCCCTCGAGCTTGACCGCCTCGATCACCGTCGGCAGCCCGAGCTTGAGGAACCGGTGGCAGGTGTCCAGGATGTGCGGCCCCCAGTCGCCGAACGCGCCGTTGCCGTAGTCGAACCAGCTGCGCCAGTTGCCCGGGTGGAGGTACTTGCTGAACGGGTGCTCGTTGGCCGGGCCGGTCCAAACGTCCCAGTCGATGGTCGCCGGCACCTCCTCGCCGGTCTGGTAGCCGTCGAACTTCCACGGGTGCCAGCGGCGCGGGCTGTTCATGAACGCGTCGATGCGGGTGACGTCGCGGATGATGCCCGCCTCGGTCCACGCCTTGAACTGATAGAAGTTCTCGCCCGAGTGGCCCTGGTTGCCCATCTGGGCGGCGACCTTGAACTTCTTCTCGGCGGCGACCAGCAGGTCCGCCTCCCGGAAGGTGTGGGTGAGCGGCTTCTCGACGTAGAAATGCTTGCCCAGCGAGGCGGCGAGCATGCACACCGGGAAGTGGGTGTGGTCCGGGGTGCCGACGCACACCGCGTCGATCCGGTCGCCGAGCTTGTCGAACATCCGGCGGAAGTCCTGGAAGTGCGGCACCCGCGGGTGCTCCTTGCGCAGCCTGGCACCCTGCGCGGTGTCGACGTCGCAGAACGCCACCACGTTGACCAGCCCGGTCTTGATCAACGAGCGGGCGTCCTCCTCGGCGCGCTGGCCGATGCCGACGAAGGCCATGGAAACCTTCTCGCTGGCCGGCGCGGAGTGGCCGCGGCGGATGGTGAACGCCGAGGCGGCGGTGGCGGCCAGCGACTGGTGGAGGAAACGGCGGCGGGTGAGCGGGTTCATGGCGGTGACTACGCGGGGCGCCGGGCCGATCGTTCATGCCGGGAGCCCGCAGCGGACACCCCGGCGGCTGCCCGCGGGGCGGCTGCCGGCAGGACCCGCGCCCGGCCCCGCCGGTCGGGGCACCGGAGCCGGATTCGCCGAGCCGGCTGAGCCGGATTTGCTTGACATCCGGCGGCGGCATAACGATCGTTGTCACATGGTGATCGAAACCAAGGTCCGCCGCATCGGCAACTCGCTCGGGATCCTGCTCCCCAAGGAGGCGTTGCAGGCAATGAAGGTCGGGGAAGGGGCCACCCTCTACCTGACCGAGGCGCCCGAGTGCTCGCTGCGGGTCACCCCGGAACGGCCGGGGTTCAAGGAGAAGGCCGCCATCGCCGAGGAACTCATGCAGCGCTACCGAAACGCCCTGCGGGAGCTGGCACGATGAGCGAACCGGTGTGGGTTGACATGGCGGACTGCCTTGCGCTCCACGAGGCGCTGATCGAGCGCTTCGGCGGACTCGCTGGGGTGCGCGACGAGGGGCTGTTGGAGTCGGCCCTGCACCGGCCGTTGCAGCTCCACGCCTACGGCCAGCCGACGCTGTTCGAATTGGCGGCCGCATATGCCGCCGGGATCGTCCGCAATCACCCGTTTCTTGACGGCAACAAGCGCGCCGGTTTCACGGCGGCCGCCTTGTTCCTCGAAGCCAACGGCCTGCGCTTCGCCGCCGCCGAGGAAGAGGTGGTCGGCCGCACACTCGCGCTCGCCGCCGGCGCACTCGACGAAGCCGGCTTCGCGGCATGGCTCGCAGCCGCCTGCGCCGCCGGGCGGGAGGACTGAGCAAAACCGACACTGTGCTTCGGGTCGGACCTGCGGCTGTGCTTTCGCCAGAATGCCAGGCCGTTTAACTGATTCGGGCTTGGTGGAAGCGCATGGATCGCACGGGTCTCAAAGGCCGGCCATGCCGACGTCTCCACCACCATGATCTACCTCCATGTCCCCAAACGACCGGCGGTCGGAGGACCCAGTCCGCTCGACATAGCCTGGCGCCAACAGCAACCACCCGCCCCACCCATTTTCATCTTGATCCGGTGTCCCGCAAGGCCAAGACTGGCCCACGGAACGTCAACGATCGGACTTACCCTCCCGGGCTGGCTTTGCAGGTGTTATGTCGCCGGCGACTCAACACCTGCAAAGGTCGCCGGCGACTCAATCCTACTGTTCGCCCCAAAACAAATGCAGTCAGTGAAGTTTCTCGCAATTGCCCCATTTCTCATCGTGGTTGGATGTGGGACCGCGCCAGAATCGCCAACGCCTGATCCGACGCGCCAACCATGGCGTGATTCAGGGAAGAGCAGGGAGGCCGCAAAGATGGGTGATCCGGAAGCGTTGAACAGATTCTTTGCCGCCGCCAAAGCCCAATTGATGCTGCCATACGTCAACGGAGGAGAGGACGCGGAGGGCATGTCAGAGAATATGAAAGAGGTTCTTACGAGCCTTGGTGACGATCAGTTTTCCGAAGCACTTCTTCATGAGGATCCAGAGACACGAAGTGCCGTCCGAGAATTCTTGTGGGATGATCACGTTCGAGGAGAATACCCTCGGACCTTCCAGATTCTCGTAGCAGCGCCAGATGTGGAGTGGCCGTCTGACAAGGCCCTTAAGAGATCGTATGAGGAGGACGGACAGGAACCGCCGCAAGACGAACCCTGGGGAAGCTAACAAAAATCGGCGATCAAGACGGCACATACGACGGCGGGCAACGTCCCAGTTTGATATCCGGCTTCCAGCTCCGCCGTGCATGGCCCAGACGTTCGGCACAAATGCAATGAGGATTGCCCCATCACAAGTTTTGATCGTTTGCGCCGGTCTGCTCTCAAGTTGCTCTCCGAAACCTTCTGGGCTTGACCTACAGGACGCATTGGTAAGATCGCTTCCTCATGACACCACATTGTCGCCGCCCAACGCGTCTGCCTCGTTGACGGAAGATCTTACAGCCAAAGGGCGCAATTGGTCTGTCTCGGTCAAGTGGACGCCTGGTGAGTTGACGCGTTTCGTTACTTGGCGGGAAGGCGATCAGGGCTTCAGTCTGATGATACCGCTTCGTAATCGCTCACGTCCGTTCACAACTTCATACGACGGCGTTACCATGACCAGATACGGCCCCTATCAGCCAGCATGCGAGCATAGGTCCGGTCGAGATCGCTGGCATGTTATGATGAGTCACGAGCAAGTTGATTTTCCATCCAACGCTGACCTCGTGAAAAAGTTGCGAGGAACTGTGGGAGCCGCGCACCACGCTAACTCAGTATTGTCGCCTACCGGCGTCATGCTTTCGCTTTGCGGCCCATCATATTCGGGTGGCTCTTCTCTTGATATTCAGGTCTGGATTCTCACAGTGAATGGGAAGCAACCTTCAGCCGAGGTTTTGGCTCCATTTCTCAAGGGAGAACTGACAGTCACGTCACACACCAAAGCCGAACAAGACGTCCCTCGCTAACGCCTGACCCGCCGCCAGTCCAAACCGCCATGACCGCTCCAACCTCAACCCGCAGTCGAAGCCTCGCCCCCGGTCAGGCGTGGGAGGAGATTACCGCCACTGCGGCAGCGCCGTCGGCAGCCAACCCGGTGGCCCGACGGTCGTGACAATCCAAGAACGGCAGCTTCGGGTCTATCCCAGCACCCTGGCTGCAGGGCTGACTCCGCCGTCGCCGGGCACGACCAAGGGGGGCATGAATACTTGGTGGTTCGCACCGCTGCGGGAGCCAAGGGTGTCGTGCTGGTGACACTATGCTTCGGGTCGGACCAAGACGGTCCATTGACTACCAGCGCCTTGCATCCCGGAGACGCGTGTTTTGGAGCCTTGCACGACGGTTTTTGGCGCCCGAATCGCACCAGTAAGCCTGAATTCAGAAATGAGAACCGGGGATTACGAGGATTACGTTGATTTAGAATGAGTTGTCAAGCGCTATGCCAACACCTAACGGGTGATCGAGAGTTCGTTCGTAGCTCGTTGATAATCCTCGTAATCCTCGTAATCCCCGGTTTCCATTCCCGTTTTTAGGGTAAGGCGCCGTGGATTCCCGGAGGGCAGGTCGCTCGCCGCAGGCAGCCACTTCGCGGGCTCGGAGCCGGATGCCCAGTTGCGGTTTTCGCCCGGGGCGGGGGCCAGTGCCGGTCCTGGGCCGGCAATTCGGGCGGGAAAATGGGGCCTGCAAGCCCTCTTTTCGGCCACGATTTGCGCGCAAGGCGTTCTGTTCCAACGGGTTGTCGTGGTCCGACCCGAGTGGGACCTGCAAGCCCTCTTTTCGGCCACGATTTGCGCGCAAGGCGTTCTGTTCCAACGGGTTGTCGTGGTCCGACCCGAGTGGGAGCCGACCTCGCCCACCGCTCCCGCTGCTTCGTGCACCTGTGCAACTCGCTGGTCTGGCGCGAGATCACCGGGCAGAACCCACCCACGGTTCCCCCGACCGCCAAGGAATACGAGCGCGCCGGACTGCCGTGGTTCGACTACTACTCGGAAGCCCCGGCGCTCGGCGGCGCCGCCAAGCTCGCCGGCCTCGCCAGCGTCGCCGCCATGGGCAAGAACAAGGGCGACGTCCCGTTGGCCGGCAATCAGCCGGTCGAGCCGAAGACCGTGGTCACAATCCACCCCAGGCACCCGGACGAGGTGCGCGAGGGCGAGTTCTGAACCCTGCGACAGTTCGCGCCGCGCCTCGACCGCCACCGCCGGCCGGGGCCCCGCGCAACGCGCTCCAGCCAGTCACCGGGCGGCCGGTTCGGCGGCGATCGTTTCCCGCCGTGCCTTGCCCGGCTGGGCCAGCAGCTGCTTGAGCAGGGGGAGGTGTTGCTGATAGACGCCGCGCGGGGTGGTGTCGTGGCGGACGCAGATCCACGCCGCCTTGCCGACGACCTCGCCCATCATCCCGCAGGTGCGCATCACGCGCACGGCGCCGAGCGCCTCGCGGTCGGTGCTCACGTTGCGGCCGGCCATGAACAGGTTGGGGATGTTGCGGCTGTAGAGGATCCGATAGGGCGCCCAGTAGGGGACGCGGTAGTTGTAGTGGCTGCCGCTGGTGCAGCGGGAGATGAACTCCAGGCCCGCGAGCCCCTCGGAGAATTCCGGCCGCGGGCTGTGGAGGTCGATGTGCCAGCTGCACGGGAAGCAGGCGTCGGGGAACTCCCGGCCTTGGCGGAAGTCGTCGCCGGTCAGGACGACGTCGCCCAGCATCCGGCGCGACTCGCGCTTGCCGGCGATGAACGCGGCCCAGCCGAGGCGGTGGTTCGGATAGAGCCCGTCGACGTTCTTGAGCGCGTCCCAGGCGCCGTACATCGCGCGGAAGTTGTGGTCTCGGACGCGCTCGATGTCGGCGACGACGTCGGCGTCGAAGCCGCTCTCCCAGAACCACGCGCCGAGGTCGCCGAGCGGGCCGGCGGTCCACTTGCCGTCCTGCCTGCGGCGGCCCGGGAACGGCCGGTCGGAGAGGTCGAGCGCCCACGGGCAGCGCGGGAACGGCGCGGCGGTGTCGCCCTGTTGGACGGCCACCGAGAGCGCCTCCTTGTCCTTGCACTCGCACTTGAGCAGCTGGGCCGGGTCGGCGAGGTCGAGCACGTTCCACAGGTTGCTGGGCCCCATCTTGCCCTGCTTGGCGTAGTCGAAGTCGGCGCCGGCGAGGGCGCCGACCGCGGCGTCGCCGGTGCAGTCGGCGAACAGGCGGGCGGCGAGGCGCAGGCGGCGGGAGGAGGGGATCTGTTGGGCGATCACCGCGGCGATGCGGCCGTCGTTCATCTCGACGCCGTTGACCCGGTGGCCGGTCAGCAGCCTGATCCGGGGCTCGGCGGCCACCACGTCGAGCTTGCGCCGGTCGGCGTAGACCGCGGCGTCCCCGGCGTTGCCGGCGCCGGGGCCCCTTTCCGGCACCAGTTCCCTGACGATCTCGCCGACGTGGGGCCAGGGCGGCTGGCAGATGACCCCTTCCGGCCACACCCGCACTTCCGAACTGCCGTTGCCGCCCAGCACCGGCCGGTCCTGCACCAGCGCCACGCTCAGCCCGTGGCGCGCCGCGGATACCGCCGCCGCGGTGCCGGCGATGCCCCCGCCGACGACCACCAGGTCACAACTGCCGCCGTCCTCCGGCCCGTCCGGCAGGCCGAGCGCGGCCCGGCGGAAAGCGGTTAGGGCGGCGGCCTCGTCGGGCGGTGTGAACCCCGGGTCGCGGCACAACACCACCGCGTCGCAGCGGCCCTCGAAGCCGGTCAGGTCGTGCAGCGCCACCCTCACCTCGCCGGCCGGCAGTTCGACCGCCCCGCCGGCGTGCCAGTGCCAGTCGGCGCCCTTGGTGCCGAAGGTCTCGGCGAGCGGCCTGCCGTCGACCAGCAGCTGGAACTTCCCGGGCGCCCCGGGCGCACCCCACGGCGCCACCCAGTCGCGCGTGCGCACCCACACCTGCCATGTCCCCGCCGCGGGGACTTCCACCGCGGTCACCGCGTCCCGCACCGGCACGCCCAGCCCGTGGGCGAGCAGATAGGGCGAGCCCATCGTGTCCATCGACTGCTGGTCGAGGTCCCAGCCGCCAAGGTCGGCAAACTGCTCGGCCTCAAGCCACAGGCAGTCGCCGGCCGCAACCGGCGCACCACCACCCCATGACAACGTGCCCAACACCGCAGTCAACACCGCGGCCACGACCGCGGCCAACTCCCGAGCCAAGGATTTCACGCCACCTGAAACGCCCCGCCACCACGGAACTTTCACTTCCTCAATCCCACCAATTAATGACACCCACGTTTCCCGATCTCAGACCCGATCTCAGAGCCTGTCCGAAAAATGATGCCGGTCGTGCTGCGAAGCACGGTCCTACTAATTAATGACACCCACGTTTCCCGATCCCAATTCCAATTAATTTCTTGCTTAGATTTGTTCTTATGAACAAAATACCGTATGGCAACGGCCCGGCACCTGCTCGTTGATCCCGCTTGCAGCGGCGTGTTTCACTGTGTCTCGCGCTGCGTGCGCCGGGCTTTCCTGTGTGGCCGCGACAAGTACTCGGGCCGCGACTACGAGCACCGCCGGGGGTGGATCCGCGACCGCTTGCGCGAGTTGGCCGGGCTCTATGCGGTGGAGATCCACTCCTACTCGGTCATGTCAAACCACTTTCACGTGGTGGTGCGCACCCTGCCCCGGCTGGCGGCTGGCTGGGATGACGAGGAGGTGGCACGCCGCTGGCTGTCCTTGTTTCCCGGCCGGGGCGGCCGGAAGGGGCAGCCGCCGGGAGAGAATGAGATCCGCGCCTTGTGCGAGGACGGTTGCAAGCTGGCCAGTTGCCGCAAGCGGTTGGCGAACCTCAGTTGGTTCATGCGTTGCCTCAATGAACCGATCGCGCGCCGAGCCAATCGCGAGGACGAGTGCAGCGGGCGCTTCTGGGAGGGCCGTTTCAAGTGCCAGCGGCTTGAAGACGCCGGTGCCGTGCTGGCGTGCATGGTCTATGTGGACCTCAATCCGGTGCGTGCCGGCATCGCCGAGACAACCGCGTGCGCGGACGGGCCGCCTCGCTGTGCACTTTCGCCAATTGGTCCACCAACGCGTTCAGCGCCTTCGCCTTTCCGTGGTATGTCGCCAGCTTCGGCATGCACACGGGCTTCTTCACTTCGGCGCTGGTCTGTCTCGTCGCCACCGCGTTCTTCTGGGGATTCGTCCCCGAGACCAAGGGCCGCTCGCTCGAGCAGATCGAGAACCTCTGGCAAGCCCTGCCCCGTTTCCCATGTGTCCTGTTGGCCCCTGCCCTGAACTGGTGGAAATCCCACTGATTCGATCCTGATGAACCTGAATCGCCGCCGTTTCCTCATGCGCGCGTCCGGCACCGCCGCCGCGCTCACCTTGCCACTGCCCGCTCTCGCCGGCACCAATGCCAAGGGCAAGGTCCGCATCGGCATCATCAGCGACATCCACCAGGATGTGATGCACGACGGGCTCCAGCGCCTCGGCGCCTTCCTCGATGCGATGCGCGCGGCCAAGCCGGACTTCATCGTCCAGCTTGGCGACTTCTGCCAGCCGCGCGCCGCCAACCAGCCGTTCCTCGATTTGTGGAATTCCCATGACGGCCCGCGCCACCACGTGCTCGGCAACCACGACATGGATGGCGGCTTCACCCGCGGGCAGGCCGCCGCCTGGTACGGCATGCCCGGCCGGTTCCACGGCTTCGACCACGGCGGCGTGCGCTTCCTGGTCCTCGACGGCAACGACCCGGGCGGCACCGCGGGCGGCTACCACCGCTTCATCGCCGACGACCAGAAGGCCTGGCTCGAAAACGAGCTGGCAACGACGAGACTGCCCGTGGTCGTGATGATCCACCAGCCGCTCGACCAACCTGGCGGCGTCGTCAACCAGCAGGAAATACGCGCTGCGCTCGAAAAGGACCGCGGCCCGGATCAGCCCGGCGTGGCGGCGGTGTTGTGCGGCCACTTCCATCAGGACTGGGTGCGCCGGATCGGCGGCATCGCCCACGTCCAGGTCAACAGCGCCTCCTACGTCTGGCTGCCCGACAACGCGCGCCGCAATGTCTATCCCGAGGAGACGCACCGCAAGCACCCCTATCTCGACCACGTCGCACCCTACCGCGACCCGCTGTGTACGGTGATCACCATCGATCACGACGCCGGCACGCTGGCGCTCGAGGGCCGCGCCACCGAGTGGGTCGGCCCCAGCCCGTGGGAGCGCGGCGTCCCGGAACGCGACTGCCCGCGCGATCTCGTGCGCCCGGGGATTTCCCCCTGGTCCGGCCCCTTGCGCGAACCGGGCAGGTGACCTCGCCGCCACCCGGTGCCGCAACCAGCGACACATCGGCCCACCCGCGGCCGTATCCCGCCACCACCACATCATGCACCTGCGGTTCACTTCCTGCATCCTCCTCGCAGCCGCCGCCTCGGCGACCGAACTGGCGGAACTGCCGCCGGCCCCGGCAAGGCAACCCCCGCCCGACTGGCTGCTGGACGCCGCGCCGTTCAAGGCCGGCGTCTTCCGCTCCGGCAACCCGCACGAGCTGGTGCTCGAGAACGGCCTCGTCCGCCGCACCTTCCGCCTCGCGCCCAACGCCGCCACCGTCGGCCTCGACCACCAGGTAACCGGCCACGCGGTGCTGCGCGCGGTGCGGCCGGAGGCGGAGGTGACCCTTGACGGCACCCGCCACCCGGTCGGCGGCCTCAGCGGCCAGCCGAACCACGCGTTCCTGCTGCCCGCGTGGCTCGACGGGCTGACCGCCGACCCCGCCGCCTTCCGCTTCACCGGCTTCGAGGTCGGCGCGCCGCGCGAACGGTTCGCGTGGAAACAGGTCCGCCACCACGCCCCGGACGCCGCCTGGCCGCCGCGCGGCGTCCACCTGCAGATGCACTACCGGATGCCCGATCCCGTGGCGGGCCGGTCCGCGGCGCTCGCCAGCGGCGCCGGCCGCGAGCAACTGTTGGAGGCGCGCCTCGACGGCGCCACGGCGCTTCCCGACGGCTGGGCCGCCCGCGTCTCACCGGCCCACCCGCGCAGCTCGGTGACCAACGAGGGCAAGGCCGGCGAGATCTTCACCCCGCCGAACACCCACGCGTTCGTCGAGCGCACGCTGCCGCCGGGCGTGCGCCTGGTCGAGGCGCGCATCGACCCCGGCACCGACCGCAGCGCCTCATGGGGGCCCGGCATCGGGCTGGCATGGCCTAACGGACTCACCATCAAGTTCAACCTCGGCTCCGGCGGCTACGACACCGACAACAAGCCGGCGTTCGGCTGCTTCGACGGCTCCCGCGAGACGTTCAACCTCGGCAAGGGCGCGCCCTCGCTCGACGGGCCCGTCACGATGCGCCTGCGCATCGACGGCGACACCGCCTCCTGCGACGCGCTCCACGAGGGGAGCTGGACCACCTATCAGACGATCGCCCTGCCACCCGGCCTCGGCGACCCGGCGCTCGTCCGCCTCGGCAAGCTCGGCAAGACCGGCGGCGCGTCCGACCATGCCGGCCCCCACGGCGAGCCCGCGCGGTGCCGCGTCCAGCACTTCGCCGCCTACGGCGAGCTGGACGAGGGCGCCCTCGAGCAGCCCCTCCCCGCCGCCCCGCCGATCACCGTGACCGTCCACTACGAACTCTACGACGGCCTGCCCGCGTTCTCCAAGTGGCTCACGATCCACAACGGCAGCGACCGCACGCTCACCGTCGACCGGTTCGCCAGCGAGATCCTCGCCGTGGCCGAGGAGGAAAGCACGGTCGAAACCCGCGAGGGCGTGCCGCTGCCGGTGCCCCAGACCCTCCACGTCGAGACCGACTTCGCGTTCGGCGGATTCAGCCACCTCGAGGCCAACCGCCACGTCGTCCACTGGCGCCCCGACCCGGACTACTCGACCATCGTCAACTACGCCCGCCAGCAGCCCACGCTGCTCGTCGTCGGCCCCGACCGCGGCCCGGCCCAGGACGTCGCCCCCGGCGGCACGTTCGAGAGCCACCGCACCTTCGAGCTGGTCCACGACGGCTCCTGCCGCGAACGCCGCGGGCTCGCCCTCAGGCGCATGTACCGCACCCTCGCGCCATGGGTCACCGAGAACCCGCTCATGCACCACCTGTTGGACTCGCGCCCGGACGCCGTGCGCCGCGCGATCGACGCCGCCGCCGAGGTCGGCTTCGAGATGGTCATCCTCTCGTTCGGCAGCGGCTTCGATCTCGAGAACGACGACCCCGCCTTCATGGACGCGTGGAAACAGGTCGCCGACCACGCCCGCGCGCGCGGCATCGACCTCGGCGCCTACTCGCTGCTCTCGTCGCGGAGGATCGGCGGCGGCAACGACATCGCCAGCCCGCCGGGCATGCAGCCGGCCCACGGCTCGTGCCCGGCGCTGACGAGCGCCTGGGGCCAGGAGTACTTCCGCAAGCTCCACGCGTTCTTCCAGCACACCGGCTTCTCGGTCCTCGAGCACGACGGCTCGTACCCGGGGGACGTCGACACCACCCCGCGCCCGCCGCTGCAGAAGGGCGAGCATGACTCGCAGTGGGTGCAGTGGCGGGTCATCCGCGACTTCTATCAATGGTGCCGCGGCCGGGGCGTCTACCTGAACGTCCCGGACTACTACTTCCTCAGCGGCTCCAACAAGTGCGGCATGGGCTACCGCGAGGTCAACTGGTCGCTGCCGCGCGCCCACCAGGTGCTCCACACCCGCCAGAACATCTACGACGGGACCTGGCAGAAGACCCCCACCATGGGCTGGATGTTCGTCCCCCTCGCCCAGTACCACGGCGGCGGCGCGGCGGCCACCGTCGAGCCGCTCGACCAGCACCGCGACCACTACGGCCGCATGCTCGCCGGCAACCTCGCGGCGGGCGTCCAGGCCTGCTGCCGCGGCCCGCGCCTGTTCGACACCCCGGCCACCAAGGCGCTCGTCAAGCAGTGGGTCGACTGGTTCAAGCAGCACCGCGACATCCTCGAGAGCGACATCGTCCACGGCCGCCGCGCCGACGGCCGCGACCTCGACTGGATGCTCCACGTCAACCCCCAGCTCGAAACCAAGGGCCTGCTGGTCGTCTTCAACCCGCTCGACCACGAGGTCGCCAAGACCCTCGACCTCGACCTCTACTACACCGGCCTCGTGGGCAGCGCCCGCGTGACGACGATGGACGGCCCCGAACAGACCCTGCCACTCGTCCGCGGCCACCACCTGCAACTGCCGGTGCGGGTGCCCGCGGACGGCATGCTCTGGGCAACGCTGCGCTGACAAGCCTCCGGCCCGCCCCCCCGCTCCCCCCGGCCACCCGCGCAAGCTGCGCGGGTGCCTCGGAACCGTCCCGGGCAAGCGCGACGCCACGATCCTGTGCGTGTTCCGCGGCCGGCCGATGTGAGCCGTGGCAACTTTTCCCCCCCGCGGTGAAAGCAACCCGCGCCTGCCAGCGTCCCCATCCCCGCATGAAACCAGCCCGCTTCCTGCTCGCCGCCCTGTGCGCGCCCGCCGCCCACGCCGCCGTGCCCGCGCCCCTCGAGTCCCCCGACCGCAGCTGGATCGCCACCGTGGTCACCGAGCCGGCGCTGGCGATCGAGCTGCACGGCGCCGACGGCACGCTCGCGATCGCCCAACAGATCGGCCTGGTGCTGGAGTCCGGGGCGGTCCCGGCCGCCGGCGCCACGATCACCGAAACCACGACCCGCAGCGTCGATGAAGGCGTCGAGCCGCCGGTCCGGCAGAAGGCCGCGCGCCTGCGCGACCGCTTCAACGAGGCCGCGGTGGCGTTCTCCGACGGCACCCGGCTGCTGGTGCGCCTCTACGACGAGGGGCTCGCCTATCGCTTCGTCACCGCGCTCGAGGGCACCGTCACCGTGGTCTCCGAGCAGCGCGTGTGCCGCTTCGACGGCGACCCGCTGGTCTACTTCGGCGCCGAGGACAAGGGGTTCTTCTCGCACACCGAGGTGAGCTACGAGCCGACGAAGCTCTCGGAACTGAAGCGCGACCGGCTCGCCTCGCTGCCGATGACGATCGCGCGGGCCGGCGGCAAGGGGCTGCTGGTGCTCAGCGAGTCCGCCCTCGAGGCCTGGCCCGGCCAGTGGGTCCGCGCCGGCGAGAACGCGCTCGTCGGCGTCAACCCGGGCTACCCGCGCCGGATTGAGCACCGCTCGCACCTCGACGCCGTGCCGGTCGAGCGCGAGCCGTTCATCGCCCGCGTCGCCGGCCGGCGCGCGCTGCCGTGGCGCACCGTCGCCACCGCCCGCCGCGATGCCGACCTGCTGGTCAACATGCTCAACTTCCTCGTTGCCGACCCGTGCCGGATCAAGGACCCGTCGTGGATCAGGCCCGGGCTGGTCGCGTGGGACTGGTGGCACGACTGGACCTGGGAGGGCACCAAGCTGCCGATCTCCAACCAGACCTATCGGAAGTACATCGACTTCGCGGCCGACTACCGGATCCCCTTCGTGATCCTCGACGACGGCTGGTACGAACCCGGCGACCTGACCCGCCAGAAGCCGGGCATCAACGTCCCCGAGCTGGTCGCCTACGGGCGCAACAAGCAGGTCGGCATCATCCTGTGGGCCTCCGCGGCGACGGTCGAGCAGCAGTTCGACACGGTGATGGAGCAGTTCGAGAAGTGGGGCGTGGCCGGGCTCAAGGTCGACTTCTTCCAGCGCGACGACCAGCCCGAGATCGAGTTCTACTGGAAGCTGGCGGCGGATGCCGCGCGGCGCCACCTGACGCTCGACTTCCACGGCGCGCACAAGCCGGCCGGGATGCAGCGCAGCTTCCCGAACGTGCTCAACTACGAGGGCGTCAAGGGCCTCGAGCAGTCGAAGTGGAGCCGCTTCATCACCCCCACCCACGACGTGCTGCTGCCCTACACGCGGATGGTCGCCGGGCCGATGGACTACACCCCCGGGGCGATGAAGAACGACCAGCCGGAGGTGTTCAAGCCGAACAACTCGGCCCCCGGCAGCATGGGCACCCGCTGCCACGAGCTGGCGAAGTACGTGCTCTACGACGCGCCGCTGCAGATGTTGTGCGACGCGCCGCCGCACTACCGCCGCGAGCGGCAGACGATGGAGTTCCTGAGGCAGGTGCCGACGACCTGGGACGAGTCGCTGGCGCTCGACGGGCGGATCGGCGAGTTCGCGGTGATGGCGCGGCGGTCCGGCAAACGCTGGTTCCTCGGCGGGATGACCAACGAACAGCCGCGCAACCTCAAGCTCGACGTCTCCCGCCTCGGCGCAGGCCCGTGGCAGGCCACCGTCTGGCACGACACGCCCGAGTCCGCCACCAAGGCCACCGCGTTCGACGTCACCACCTTCACCCTGAAGCCCGACGCGGCCACCGAGGTGAAGCTCGCCCCCGGCGGCGGCTTCGTGGCGGTCCTGACCAAGGGCGGATCGTGACGGGCGCGCTGATTCCCGTGCAGGGAAAGTGCGCCCTGCGGGCGGTTGATTCCGGCCACAAGCGGGACGGTTGAGCCCTCCGGGCTCCGTCTCCGCTCCGCTCCGGCTGTGCCACCGGAAGACCGCCGCTTCACGCCAGCCCCGCGCGCACCAGCAGCGGCTCAAGCTGCGGGTCGCGGCCGCGGAACGCACGGAACAGTTCCTCGGGGGGCGCGGAGTTGCCCTTGCTGAGGATCTCGCGGCGGAACGCCAGGCCGGTCTCCGGATTGAGCAGGCCGTCCTCCTCGAAGCGGCCGAACGCGTCGGCGTCCAGCACCTCGGCCCACTTGTACGAGTAGTAGCCCGCGGCATAGCCGGTCGGGTTGCTGAACAGGTGGTTGAAGCGCCGGGCCATCGTCGGCGGCTCGGTGGCGAGCGGGGCGCGGTAGCCGGCGAGGATCTCGCGGTCGACCTCCTCGAGGTCCCGGCCGCGGTAGCGCTCGAGGCGGATGTGCAGCTCGAGGTCGAGCTTGGCGAACGCGAGCTGGCGCATGAACGCCGACGCGCTCAGGTAGTTGCGCGCCGCCAGCATCCGCTCGAACAGCTCCTGCGGGATCGGCGCGCCGGACTCGTGGTGGCGGGCGAACAGGTCGAGCGACTCGCGCGCCCAACAGAAGTTCTCCATGATCTGGGACGGCAGCTCGACGAAGTCCCACGGGACGTTGGTGCCGGCAAGCGAGCGCACCGGCACCTCGCTCAACAGGTGGTGCAGCAGGTGGCCGAACTCGTGGAAGATCGTCTCGACCTCGGCGTGGGTGAGCAGCGCCGGACGGCCGCCCACCGGCGGGCTCATGTTGCCCACGATCAGCCCAAGGTGCGGGTCGCGCGCCTGCCGCGGCCCGCCCGGCAGGCCGGTGTGCAGCGAGTTCATCCACGCGCCGGCACGCTTCGACTCGCGCGGATGCCAGTCCGCGTAGAACGACCCGAGGCGCTCGCCGCTGGCCGCGTCTAACATGTCATGGAAGGTGACCTCCGGGTGCCACGTCTCGACCTCGTCCTCGGGGGCGTCGGCCGGCCGCGCGCCGCGCGGGTGGAACACGGTGGGGCGCTGCTCGATGCGGATCCCGAACAGCCGGCCGGCGAGCTCGAACAGGCCCGCCATCACGCGGTCGACCGGGAAGTAGGGGCGCAGCTGCTCGTCGTCGAGGTCGTAGTGCTCCTTGCGGCGGCGCTCGGCCCAGTAGGCGGCCTCCCACGGTTCCAGCAGGCCCGGCGCGCCCCCGGTCTTCTCCGCCTTGTAGTGCTGGAGATCGCGGCACTCGCGCTGGAACGCGGCGGCGATCCGGTCGTGGAGGTCCTCGACGAAGCCGAGCGCGGTGGCGCCGTCGCGCGCCATCCGGCGCACCAGCGCGAGGTCGGCGAAGTGGCCGTGGCCCAGCAGGGCCGCCTTTTCGTGGCGCAGTTCGAGGATGCGCCAGATGAGCGCGGTGTTGTCGTGCCCGCCGGAGCTGGCGACCCGCACCGAGGCCTCCCACACCTGGCGGCGGACCGCCTCGTCGTCGAGGTGCTGGAGCACGGGCATCATCGAGGGGAACTGGAGCGTGAACCGCCACGCCGGCCGCTCGTCGGTGCCGAGCCCCTTGGCGCGGGCGTTGGCGCGGGCGGCGGCGCGCGCCGACCCGGGCAGCCCGGCGAGGAGCGCCTCGTCGTCGATCACCAGCTGCCAGGCGTTGGTCGAGTCGAGGACGTTCTCGGCGTAGCTCTTGGTGAGCTGCGAGAGGTCGGCCTCGATCGCGGCGATCCGCTGCTTGTGCGCGGGCGGCAGGTCGGCGCCGGATTCGACGAACCCGGCGATCGTCTCCTCGACGAAGCGGCGGCGCACCGGGTCGAGCGCGGCGGCGGCGGGCGAGCGGCCGTAGCCCTTGAGCACCGCCCACAGCCGCTCGTTGAGCGGGATCGAGGCGTAGAACGCGGAGACCTCGGGGAGCATCGCGTTGAGCGCGGCACGCTGCGCCGGCTCGTCGCACACCGCGTCGAGGTGCTGGAGCCGGCCCCAGCCACGGTCCAACAGCCGCGTCGCCTCCTCGAGCGCGCCGAAGCTGTGGTCGTAGTCGGCGCCCGCCGGGTCGGTGCCGCAGATCGCCTCGATCCGGTCGGCGGCCACGGCGAGGGCGTGGCGGATGTCCGGCTCGACGGCCTCGGGGACGAGGGTCGACCAGCGGACGTGGAAGTCGTCGGCGAGGAACGGGTGCTGCATGCGCGGATCAAACGGCGGGCCGGGCGGGATGCCAACCGCAAAGGGAGGGGGGGTTGCTCGTTTTCCGTGTTCCGTGTTCCGCAAGAGGATGGGCCGGCGGGGAAGGGGCGAGGGGGGACTGGCTTGGGTGCCTGACCTGCAGGCATCCGGCGCCCGGCATCCCGGCGGTTCCTTTCTAACGGAACACGGAACACGAGCACACGGGACACGGGCACCCGTCACTTCCGCAGGAAGTATCCGCGCTGCTTGTCGGAGATGGGCATCCCGAGCAGGGTCATCACCTCGAGCATGTCCTCCCAGATCTTGCGCTTGTCGGCGTTGGCGGCGCCGGCGTGGAGCAGGAACGCGGGGTGATAGGTGACGCGGGCCGGGATGCCCTCGAACGCGTGCCAGCAGCCGCGCATGCGGGAGACCGCGCCGGTCAGGCCGAGCAGCCCCTCGGCGGCGGTGGCGCCGAGGGCGACGATGCAGCGCGGGCGCACGACGCCGATCTCGGCGCGGATGAACGGCAGGCAGGCGGCCATTTCCTCGCTCGTCGGCTTGCGGTTGTTGGTGGTCTGGTTGGCCATCGCCGGGCGGAACTTGACGATGTTGGAGATGTAGACCCGCGCGCGGTCGAGGCCCATCGCCGCGAGGATCTTGTCGAGCTGCTCGCCGGCCGGGCCGACGAACGGCTCGCGCCGGCGCTCCTCGTGGTAGCCGGGGGCCTCGCCCACCAGCATCAGGTCCGCCTCCGGGTCGCCGGTCGAAAACACCATCGTCGTGCGCAGCGTGCCGGGACGCCGCGCCGCCGGCCAGTGCTCGGCCTGGACGGCCAGCGAGGCGATCCGCTCGGCCACCGTGGCGCCGCGGGCGACCGGCGGCCCGGCGACCGCCGCGCCGGCGGCCGGCGCGGGCGCCGCCTCGGCGACGCGCGGCGCGGCCCGGAACGCGGGCGGCCGCGGCGCGGGCGGCGCGGTGGCGTGGGCGCGGGCGGTGCGGTGCCACTGGCGGAGGATCGCGCGGGCCTCGTCGTCGAGGGCGACGGTGGCGACGCCGCGCGCCTGTTCGGCGCGCAGGAACTCGAGCAGGGCGTCGATCGGGCGGCTCATCGGGGGAGGCTAGCCGGCGGCCGCGGCCGGCGCAATCCCGCGGGTGGCGATTCCAATCGGAGCCTCGTGTTGGACTTGCGGTGCCGGCCCGCGGTGCTCATGGTAGCCGGGAACCGAACCCCTGCGCACCATGTTCCGACGCCTCGCCAACCTGATCAGAGGATTCTTCGGCCTGTTCATCGGCGGCCTGGAGAAGAAGAACCCGGAAGCCCTGCTCGAGGTCGAGAAGGAGAACCTCCGCAAGCAGATCGCCGAATTCAACCAGGGGCTGGCGGCCCACGCCGGCCTGGTCGAGCGCCTGATCGCCCAGGTGCGCAGACTCGACTCGGAGGAGAACCAGCTGCGCGCCAAGACCAAGGCGCTGCTCCAGGCCGGCACCCGCGACGCCGCCGCGGAGAGCGCCCTGCGGCTCCAACAGGTGGACCGCCAGCACGACGACACCCGCGCCCAGCTCGAGGACGCCGAGAAGCGCTACAAGGAGCTGATCCGCGCCCGCGACGTGTCGGTGAAGACCGCGCGCGACAAGATCGAGAAGCTGCGCTTCGGCATCGACGACATGAAGGTGCAGAAGGCGATGGCCGAGCTCAACGAGATGGCCGCCGGGATGGTGGCCAACATCGGCGGCTCGGGCGACACGCTCAACCGGCTCGAGGAGATCGTCGAGGAAGAGCGCTCGAAGGCCGCCGGCCGCGCCCGGGTGGCCCGCGACTCGGTCGAGCTGGGCGGGGTCGAGCTGAAGGAGGCCGAGCAGAAGGCGCTGGCCGAGATGGCGCTGGCCGACTTCGCGGCCGCCGAGGGGATCGAGCTGGCGCCCAAGCCGGTGGCCGAGGGGCAGGCGGCGGAGCCCGCCCCGCCGGAACGCGGGACGATGGGGCCGGCGACCACCGAGTGAGGCCGCCGGGCGCGGCTCACGCCCGGCCGCTGGTGCGGAGCGCCTCGCGCAGCCGCTCGCAGTCGGCGGCGAGCGCCGGGGTGCGGGCGAGCTTGGCGACCGTCCACGGCAGGCGCAGGCGCCAGTTGTCGCCGCCCGACACCCCCGGGGCGTTGATCCGCTCGGTCATCCCGAACAGGTCGGTGAACAGCAGCGCGGCGTAGCGCGACCGGCTGGCGAACAGCGCGTCGATCAGCCGCCACTTCACCGCGTCGGAGAACAGCGGCCAGCGCGCGGGGGCGGCCGGCGCCGCGATCCCGGCGAACGCGGCCAGCAGCTGCAGGTTGCGGCGCGCGCCCTCGACCGCGTGGCGCTCGACCCCCGGAACCTCGCCCGAGGCGTTGGCGCGGCAGTGCTCCCAAAACGCCCGCAGGCTTTCGTGGTCATGGGTCGCGTAGGTGGCGAAGCTGCACTCGGGGAACTGGTCGCCGGGCACGACCGGTGCGCCGTGGGGCACGTCCCAGTGCGGGATCCGGAAGCCGGGGATGCCGAGCGAGGCGAGGTGGGGGCGCACGTAGTCGGGCACCCAGCCGAGGTCCTCGGCGATCACCTCCGCGCCGCCGGCCGCCTCGAGCACCATGCGCAGCCGCTTGTCGCCGTCGGCGCGGTTGGCCTGCTTGTGCTCGTGGCTGTCGTCGGGCCGCGGCAGCCAGCGCGGGAGCCGGCCGCCGGCGCGCTGGGCCGCCCGGTCGTGGCCGAGGTCGAGGAACTGGTGGTTGCGCCGCGGGTGCCAGGGAAACCCATAGATCCGATAGAATCCGAGCACGTGGTCGATGCGGAAGCAATGGAAGATCGCGGTGAGCTTGCGCACGCGGCGGCGCCACCACGGGTAGCCGCTGCGGTCCATCGCCTCCCACCGGTAGACCGGGATCCCCCAGTTCTGGCCCCACTGCTGGATGAACCGGTCGTGCTGAAACATCGACTCGGGCGGGGCCCCGCCCCACCAGTGGGGGTCGAACACCGCGCCGTCGAAGAACACGTCGTGGGAATCGCTCGCCACGCCGATCGGCAGGTCGCCCATCAGCCGCACCCCGCGCGCGTCGGCGTGGGCGCGCACGTCACGCCACTGGCGAAAGCACAGCCACTGGACCCACCCGTGGAACGCCAGCTCGTGCTCGACCGCCGCGCGGTCGGCGCGGCGCGCGGCGGCGAGGAAGTCGCGCGCCGCCGCCGGGGTGCCGAACGCCGGCGGCCACTGGTCCCACGCCGGCCGGCCGCCCGCCTGCCCGGTCAGCCAGCGGAACAGGACGTAGTCGTCGAGCCAGTCGGCCTCCGCCTCGCGGAAGGCGGCAAACTCCGGGTCGCAGGCGGCCGCCGCGGCGCTGCGCTCCCAGGCGGCGCGCAGCAGGCCGCCCTTGGCCCGCCGCACGCGCCGGTAGTCGACCAGCCGGGCGTCGAGCGCATTGCTCAGCGCGGCCCGCGCCGCGGCCACGTCGGCCGCCTCCAGCCCCGGGACGAGTCCCGGCTCGAGCGCGAGGTAGAGCGGCTCGAGCGCGGCCGACGAGATCGCGTTGTAGGGGCTGTCCTCGGGGCCGGTCTCGTTGACCGGCAGCAGCTGCAGGAAGCCGAGCCCGTGCCCGGCGGCCCAGTCGATCCACTCGCGCAGGGCGAGCGTGTCGCCAATCCCGAGGTCGCCCTCGCGGCGGGGTGAAAACGCGGGCAGGACCAGGCCCGCCAGCCGGGGTGGGGTGACCATGCGCGGCGCAAGCGTGCCACGGATCCGGCGCGCCGTCAGCTCCAATCCAAGGAAGCGGTCGACTCGCCGGCCGGTTTGCGCTATCACGGGCGGCATGGGCGCCGTCCGCCTGCTAGGCCGGTTGTTTCTCGCGTTCCTCGCCTACCTCGGCGGGCTGGGCGGGCTGGCGCGGCAGGTCGCCGAGTCGTTGCTGCGCGGCCGGCCGCGGTGGGCGGCGTTGTTCCGCCAGATCATCGAGATCGGCCACCGCTCGCAGCCGGTGGTGATCGTCACCGGCGCGTTCACCGGCGCGGTGCTGGCCGCGCAGTCGTTGTTCCAGCTCTCGGCGCTGAGCATGGAGACGACCGCCGCGGCGGTGGTCAGCGTGGCGATGCTGCGCGAGCTCGGCCCGGTGATCACCGGCCTGATGCTCGCCGGCCGCGTCGGCGCCTCGATGGCCGCCGAGATCGGCACGATGCAGGTCACCGAGCAGGTCGACGCGCTGCGCTCGATGGACGTGCACCCGGTCGACTACCTGGTGACCCCGCGGATCCTGGCGATGCTGGTGTCGATGCCGCTGCTGATCGCCGAGTCGGCCGCCTTCGGGATCGTCGCCTCGGTGTGCATCGGGCTGAGCTTCAACGTCAGCAAGGCGTACTGGCTCGACCAGATGAACCGCTACACCGACCTGACGGACCTGACCTTCGCGATGACCAAGGGGCTGACGTTCGGCCTGCTGATCGTGATCATCTCGTGCGACCAGGGGCTGCGGGCGACCCGCGGCGCGGTCGGCGTCGGCCAGGGCACCACCCGCGCGATGGTGTTCTCGTCGCTGGCGATCCTGGTGTTCAACTTCTTCCTGACGATGCTGCTCAACCTGGTCTTCCCGGCCGGTTTCGGCTCCCATTGAGGCGGCCGGAGAGATCGCCCCTTGCGCCGGCGCGGATTGCGTCTAGCGTGCCGCGATGAAGCCCTGGCTGATGCTGCCCGGTGCCGTGGCGCTGCTCACGGTGCTGGGGATCGTCGTCGCCGGAGAACGCCAGCCGCCGATGGAAACCGCCCCCCGCCCCCCCGCACAGCCCGCCGGCACGGTGGAGAAGAGCGACGCCGAGTGGCGCCGGCTGCTGACCCCCGAGCAGTTCCGTGTGCTGCGGCGCGCGGGCACCGAGCGGCCGCACGGCACGGTCTATCGGCAGTTCCAGGAACAGGGAGCGGGCACCTACTACTGCGCCGGCTGCGGGGCCGAGCTGTTCTCCTCGCGCCACAAGTTCGACTCGGGCTGCGGCTGGCCGGCGTTCTACGACCCCGCCGAGGCGTGCAACGTGCGCACCCGCAGGGACTTCTCGCTCGGCGCGGTGCGCACCGAGGTGCTGTGCGCGCGCTGCGGCGGGCACCTCGGCCACGTGTTCGAGGGCGAGGGGTTCCCCACCCCCACCGACCAGCGCTACTGCATCAACGGCGTGGCACTGGTGTTCGTGCCCGACGACTGACCGCCCGCGCCGATCGCCTCGGCCATCCGCAGCGCCTCGAGGTTGGGCCGCACCGCGTGCACCCGGAACACCCGCGCCCCGGCCTCCCGCGCCCACGCCGTCAGCGCCACCGTCGGCCACTCGCGCGCCGCCAGCTCGGCGGTGCCCAACAGTTTCCCGAGGAACGACTTGCGCGAGACGCCGAGCAGCAGCGGGCGGCCGGGGGGGGCGATCCGGCCGAGCGCGCGAAGCAGTTCGAGGTTGTGCTCGACGGTCTTGCCGAAGCCGATGCCGGGGTCGAAGCACAGGCGCGCGGGGGCGAGCCCGGCGGCAACCAGGGCGTCGCGCCGCGCCAGCAGGAAGGCGCCGACCTCGGCCACCACGTCGCGGTAGCTCGGCGCCCGCTGCATCGTCTGCGGCTCGCCCTGCATGTGCATCACGACCACCCCACAGCGGGCGTCGCGGCACACCTCCACCATCGCGGGGTCGCCACACAGGCCGGTGATGTCGTTGACGATGTCCGCACCGGCGGCAAGCGCGGCCGCGGCCACCGCCGCCTTGCGGGTGTCGATCGAGATCAGCCCGTCCCAGCGCGCACGCAGGCCGCTTACGACCGGCACGACCCGCGCCAGCTCGACGTCGGCCGGCACCGGCAGGGCCCCCGGACGGGTCGATTCGCCGCCAACGTCGACGATCGCCGCGCCCTCGGCGGCAAGCGCCAGCCCGCGTTCGACGGCGGCCGCGGGGTCCAGGCAGCAGCCGCCGTCGGAAAACGAGTCCGGCGTGACGTTGAGCACCCCCATCACCGCGCCGCGGCGGGTCAGGTCGAGGGTCGTGCGTCGCGTTTGCCAGCGCATGCAACTGGCCGCTTGTCGGCGCGGCGGCAGGGGGCTACGGTGGCCGGCGTGAACCGCCTGACAATCCGAATCTTCGCCCTGCTGGCGGCGGCGCTGGGGACCGCCCGCGGCGCCGAGGCTCCGGCGGTCGAGGTCGAGGGGCCGTTCGTGCGGGTGATGATGAACGAGGACGGCTCGCGCACGGTGTTCCGCAAGTCGCCCGACAACCGGACGATCAACAAGAAGACCTACTCGGCCAACGGCGTCCTGCAACTGGTCACGATCTATCGGATGGACCCCCACGGCAACCCGCTGTCGTGCCGGATCAGCGACGGCCAGAAGCAGGAGCTGTTCAAGGTGATGTACGGCTACGACCGGCGCAACGGCCGGCTGGTCGAGGAGCGGATGTTCGACTCGCGGGTCCGGCGGATCGACGAGAACACCGGCAAGGAAATGCCGGTGCGGCGGTTCATCTACACCTACGACGCCCAAGGCAACCGCTCGAAGCCGATCGCGATCGTCCTCAAGCCGGGCCAGAAGGCGGAGGACGTCTACGGCGCCAGCCCGTCGGCCCTGCTTGACAATCCGTTCGACCGCCCGCCCGCGCCGGCCAACCCGCGTGCCAAGCCGGTGGGCGGCAACCGCTGAGGCCGCGGCGCCGGCCCGCGCATGGACTTCCTCTCCACCACGCTGACCCTGTTCCTGGTCTTCGACCCATTCGGCAACGCGCCGGTCTTCCATACCGTGCTGGCGCGCCTGCCCGAGGCCCGCCGCCGCAGCGTGCTGGTGCGCGAACTGCTCATCGCCTACGCAATCCTCGCGTTCTTCCTGCTCGCCGGCAGGCCGCTGATGCACGTGCTGGGACTCAAGCCGCCGGCACTCGGGATCGCCGGCGGCATCCTCCTGTTCCTGATCGCCCTCGGGATGATCTTCCCCACCCGCTCGCTGATCCACGAGGAGGGCGACGAGGAACCGTTCATCGTCCCGCTGGCGGTGCCGCTGATCGCCGGACCCTCGGCGCTCGCCCTGCTGCTGCTCGTCTCCTCCCGCCACGCCGGCTTCCACCTCCCCTCGGTGCTCTCCCTCACCCTCGCCTGGGCCGCCAGCTCGTCCCTGCTCCTGCTCGCCCCACGCCTGCTCGCCGTCCTCGGCCGCAAGGGCGCCCGCGCAATCGAGCGCCTCATGGGCCTGATCCTCATCATGCTCGCCGTCCAGATGTTCCTCGACGGCCTCGCCGCCTGGACCACGGCGTGACCCACCACCCCCGCCGAACCCGCACCCGCCGCACCCGCCGCACCCGCCGCCCGCGGCAGTTGGTGCGGCAGTTGGTGCTCGACGGCCGCGCCGCACGCTACCCACACTTCCCCCACCGATGATCGCGCGCCGCGTCGTCGTCTCCGGCCGGGTCCAGGGCGTGGGCTTCCGCTACGTCACCAAGGACCTCGCCCGCGGCTTCGACGTCTGCGGCAGCGTCCGCAACCTCCCCGACGGCACCGTCGAAATCCTCGTCATGGGCGAACCCGACGAGGTCGACGACTTCCTCCGCACCCTCGTCCGCGAGTCGCAGGTCGCACGCTTCGTCAAGCAGGTCCACAGCACCACCATCCCCCCGCTCGACAACGCCAAGGGCTTCATCATCACCCACTGAGCCGCCCCCCACCCCTAACCCCCAAGGGGGAATCGAGGAACGCTCAAATCGACGCCGAATCGGGAAGGGGAAAAATCGGGGACTCCCACGAGCGGGGGACAATCGCGGACCCCACGTGTCCGGTGGGGACCGTGTTCCGTGGGGACAGTCAAACCGCACGAAGGGGGGAAGTTGGACCGGGTGCGGGCACAGATTCGGCTGGTGGCGGGGGGCGGGAGGGTTTTGATTGGGAGGCGGGCGGTGGGATCCGCTGCGATGTCATGAACAATCGACTGCGCAAGGTCGGGGCGGCGGCGTGTGCCGCGCTGGGTTGGCATGGAGTGGTGGCGGCGGCCGGGCCGGTGGCGGGCGAGCGGGCGGGCGAACTGCCCGGGCCGCTGCGCGAGTGGGCCGGCTGGGCGACGTGGGACGACCGCGGGCGCGAGTGCCCGACGCCGTATCACGATCCGGGCAAGCCGCTGTGTCATTGGCCGTCGCAGCTGACGCTGGAGGTCGATGGGGCGGGCGGGCGCTTCGGGCTGGCGGTCGAGGTGTTTGCCCGGACGTGGGTGCGGCTGCCCGGGGGCGGGGAGGTATGGCCGCTGGAAGTGGCGGCCAACGGCGGCCCGGTGCCGGTGATCGAGCACGAGGGTGGCCCGGCGGTGCGGCTGCGCCCGGGCCGGCACGACCTGCAGGGGGTGTTTCGGTGGGCGGAGATGCCGCAGCGGATTCCGGTGCCCGCCGCGATCGGGATCCTCGCGTTGACGCTCAACGGCCAGCCGGTCGCGGCGCCGGTGTGGGACGCGCAGGGTTTCCTGTGGCTCAAGCGCGACGGCTCCACCGAGCAGGTCGACAAGGATTTTCTGGCGGTCAAGCTGTTTTCGGCGATCGAGGACGGGATCCCGCTGTGGCTCCACACCGACGTCGAGCTGATCGTCGCCGGCAAGAGCCGCGAGGAGGAGCTCGGGGTGATCCTGCCCGCCGGATGGAAACTCGCCGCCGTCGAGAGCCCGGTGCCGGTGGCGGTCGACCAGGCCGGCCACCTCAAGGCCCAGGTGCGCGCCGGCAAGTGGCTCGTCCACGTCACCGCGTTCCGGCCCGACCACCCGCCGGAGATCGCCTACGCCGCGGGCGCGAAGCCGGCGGTGGAGGAGCAGCTGATCGCCTTCCAGGCCCGCCCCGAGTTCCGCCTCGTCGAGGTCGCGGGGATCCCCGCAATCGACGTCTCGCAGACGCCGTTCCCCGACAAGTGGCGCCAGCTGCCCGTCTATCAGTGGGACACCAGCCAGCCGTTCCGGCTCGACGAGCGGATGCGCGGGATGGGGCTCCAGCAGCCCGCCGGCCTGCAGGTCCACCGCGAGCTGTGGCTCGACGAGGGCGGCCGGGCGCTGAGCTTCCGCGACCACATCAGCGGCACGATGCAACGGATCTGGCGGCTCGACACCGCCCCCGGCCAGCAGCTCGGCGCGGTGCGCGCCGCCGGCGAGGGCCAGCTGATCACCGCCAACCCAACCACCGGCGCCGCCGGCGTCGAGGTTCGCGCCCGCACCATCGACCTCGAGGCCACCGGCCGCATGTCCCGCGCCGGCGCGATCCCGGCCACCGGCTGGCAGGCCGACGCCGACGACCTCCAGGTCACCCTGAACCTGCCGCCCGGCTGGCGCCTGTTCGCGCTCTTCGGCGCCGACCGCGTGGACGGCGACTGGCTGACCGCGTGGACGCTGTTGGATCTGTTTTTGCTGCTGATCTTCGCGCTGGCGGTGCTGCGGCTGTGGGGGTGGCGGGCGGCGGTGCTGGCGTTCTGCGCGTTCGGGCTGGCCTACCACGAGCCGGGCGCGCCGCGCTACGCGTGGCTGGTGCTGCTGATCCCGCTGGCGCTGCTGCGGGTGGTGCCCGCCGGCTGGGGCCGGCGGCTGCTGCTGGGGTGGAAGTGGATCAACGTGCTGGTGCTGGTGCTGGTGCTGGTGCCGTTCCTCGCCCGCCAGGTCCAGCAGTGCCTCTATCCGCAGCTTGAGGACACCGGGCGCCACGGCCGCCGCGGGCTGTTCGCGACCACGCTCGGCTACGCCGCGGAGCCCGCCGTGCAGGCCCGCAGGATGGCGCTCCCGTCGTCGCTCGCGCCCGAGGAGCGGTCCAAGGGCGAACCGAAACTGGGGCAGTTCCAGACCAGCGAAAACCTGCGCTACGACGCGCAGGCGGCGATCCAGGTCGGCCAGGGCGTGCCGGACTGGACGTGGCGGGTCGCCAGCTTCGGCTGGAACGGCCCGGTCAAGGCGAGCCAGACGGTGCGGCCGGTGCTCATCCCGCAGCCGGTCGAGCGCGTGCTGACGGTCCTGCGCGTGCTGTTGCTGCTGGCGCTCGCCGCGGTGCTGTTGGACGCGCGGCGGCTGGGCGGCCTGTTCCGCCGCCGCGGCGCGGACGCCGGGGCCGGGGCCGCCGGGGCCGGGGCCGCCGGGGCGACGGCGGTGCTGGCGCTGCTGGGGTGGCTGGCTGCGGCGCCGCCGGCGCCGGCCCAGTCCCCGCTGCCCGACCAGGCGACGCTGGAGACCCTGCGGGCGCGGCTCAACGAGGTGTCCGACGCCTATCCGACCGCGGCCGACATCCCGTCGGTCGCGCTCGCGCTGCACGACCGCAAGCTCGTGCTCGACGTCGCGGTGCACGCCGCGATCCGCACTGCGGTGCCGCTCCCCGGGCGGCTGCCCGCGTGGTCGCCGGTCAGCGTGGCCGTCGACGGCCAGCCGGCGTCCGCGCTGCGCCGCGACGACGGGTTCCTGTGGCTGGTGCTGCCGGCCGGCGTCCACCAGGTGCGGGTCGAGGGCCTGCTCGCCAACCTGACCGAGTGGGAGTGGGCGTTCCAGCTCAAGCCGCGGCGGGTGACGATCGACGCGCCCGGCTGGACGGTCAGCGGCGTGCGCCCCGACGGGGTGCCCGAGGCGCAGGTGTTCTTCGCGCTGCAGCGCCGGGAGGCCGGCGGCGAGGCGAGCTACGACCGGCCCGACGTGCAGATCGCCGCGGCGGTCGACCGCCACCTCGAGCTGGGGCTCGTGTGGCAGGTGCGGACCACCGTCAGCCGCCTCTCCCCCCCGGGCAAGGCGCTCGAGCTGCGGGTGCCCCTGCTGCCGGGCGAGAACGTGATCAGCTCCAACATGGTGGTCAGGGATGGACTGCTGGAAGCGCGCCTCGGCGCCCAGGAGAAGGAGTTCAGCTGGCAGGGCGAACTGGCGCCGGTGAACGAGCTGGCGCTGGCGACCCGTGCCGACGACACCTGGGTCGAGCGCTGGCACCTGGTGGCCTCGCCGGTGTGGAACGTGGCGATCTCCGGCACCGCGCCGGTGTTCGAGGCGGACAACGCCGAGCTGGTGCCGGTGTGGCACGTCTGGCCGGGCGAGGGCGCCACCCTCGCCGTCAGCCGCCCGCTGGCGATCCCCGGGGCGCTCAACGCCGTCGGCTCCGGCACCCACGCGGTGTCCCTCGGCCGCCGCCAGCGGGTGTCGACCCTCGAGCTGTCGCTGCGCTCCAGCCTCGGCGGAGACTTCCCGGTCGGCCTGCCTGCCGGGGCCGAGCCCACGTCGCTGACCATCGACGGCCGCGCGGTGCCGGTGCGCGCCGACGGCGGCAAGGTGGTCGTGCCCCTCCACCCCGGCGAGCAGCAGCTCGCGATCGGTTGGAAAACCGACGACCTGTTGGGCTTTCGCGAGCAGGTCGGAGCCGTCGGCCTGCCGGTCGGCAGCGCCAACGTCACCACCACCCTCGAGGTGCCGCAGGACCGCTGGGTGCTGTGGGCCCGCGGCCCGGTGCGCGGGCCGGCGGTCCGCTTCTGGACGATCCTGGTGTGCGCGCTGCTCGCCGCCTGGGTGCTCGGGCGCGTCGCCCGCTCGCCGCTGCGCACCGTCGAGTGGATGCTGTTGGGAATCGGCCTGACCCAGGTGCCGCTGCCGCTCGCGCTGGTGGTGATCGGCTGGTTGTTCTTCCTGCGCTGGCGCGGCAGCGAGTCGTTCCTGCGCCTGCCGGCGTGGGCCCACAACCTGCTGCAGGTGGCGCTGATCGCCGCCACGCTGGTGGCCCTCGGGGTGTTCGTCGGGGTGGTGGCCGCGGGGCTGTTAGGAAGCCCGGAGATGTTCATCAGCGGCAACGGCTCGTCGAGCCACCTGCTGCGCTGGTATGAGGCGGGCTGCGGCAACCAGTTGCCCCGCCCCGGCTGCGTGACGGTGTCGATCTGGTGGTACCGGTTCCTGATGCTGGTGTGGGCGCTGTGGCTGGCGGCCGCGCTGATCCGGTGGCTGCGCTGGGCGTGGCGCCAGTTCAGCACCGGCGGCTGCTTCCGCCCGCTGGCGCCGCCGCGCCCGGTGCCCCCGCCGCTAACCGCCGCGAAGTGACCCCCGCTCCACCCCCTCCGTCCCTTTGGTCCCTTTCGTACCTTCCGTCCCTTCCCTTCACTCCGCGGCGGCGGCCACCGCCTCGGGGCTGATCCCGAGTTCCTGCATGGCGGTGTCTCCGGGGGCGCTGAGGCCGAAGCGGTCGATGCCGACCACCCGGCCGTGGCTGCCGACGTATTTCCACCACGGGGCGGTGACGCCGGCCTCGACCGCCACCCGCCGGGTGCACGCGGCGGGCAGGGTTTCCTCCTGATAGGCGGGGTCCTGGCGGTCGAAGCGCTCGCAGCAGGGCATCGACACCACGCGGGTGCCGGGGCCGAGGCGTTCGGCGGCGGCAAGGGCCGCCCCGACTTCCGAGCCGCAGGCCAGCACGATCGTCGCGAGCGCGGCGCGTTCCCGGCGCGCGACATAGGCGCCGCGCAGCACTCCCTCGCGGCGCTCGCGCGCGCCCAGGCCCGGGATGTTGGCGACCTTCTGGCGGGTCAGCACCAGGGCGGTGGGGCCGTCGGTGCGCTGGACCGCGGCGATCCACGCGCCGGCGGTTTCCTCGGCGTCCGCCGGGCGGATCACGTCGAGGTTGGGGATCACGCGCAGGCCGGCGACGGTTTCCACCGGCTGGTGGGTCGGGCCGTCCTCGCCGACGCCCACCGAATCGTGGGTGAAGATATAGGTCACCGGCAGGCCGGCGAGGGCGGCGAGCCGGATCGACGGCCGAAGGTAGTCGGCGAACACCAGGAAAGTGGCCGCCGAGGGGCGGAAGATCCCGTCGTAGGCGATGCCGTTGCAGATTGCGCCCATCGCGTGTTCGCGGACGCCGAACCAGATGTTGCGGCCGAGCGGGTTGGCGCGGGAGAACTCGCCGCCGTCGGCGAGGTGGTTCTTGGTCGACCCGAACAGGTCGGCCGCGCCGGTCAGCAACTGCGGCATGGCCGCGGCGATCGCGTTGATGACCACGCCGCCGTGGCCGCGGGTGGCGTCGGCCGCGCCGGGCGGGAACTCGGGAACCCGTGCCAACAGGTCCGCGGGGGCGGCCTTGGCGAGGCCGGCGGTGAGTTCGCCGGCGAGCTCGGGGTTGGCCGACGCCCACGCGTCGTAGGTTGCCTGCCAGTGGTCGAACTGGCGGGCGTGCCCGGCCTTGCGGGCGTTGAAGAACGCGCGCACTTCGTCCGAGACGAAGAACGTGTCCGCCGGCAGGCCGAGCGCCTTGCGGGCGGCGGCGGCGAACTTGGCGCCGCCCTCGCCGTGCGCCTTGGCGGTGCCGGCGACCTCCGGGATCCCCTTGCCGATCAGCGTGCGGGCGATGATCGCCTGCGGCCGGCCGTTGTCGGCCGCCTTCGCGTGCGCGATCGCCGCGGCGATCGCGGCGAGGTCGTGGCCGTCGATCGTCACCGCGTCCCACCCCTGCGAGCGGAAGTAGCCCTCGCTGTCCTCGCTCTGGGTGACCTGCGCGGGTGCGTCGAGGGTGACGTCGTTGGAGTCGTAGATCAGGATCAGGTTGTCGAGGCCGTTGTGGCCGGCGAACGAGATCGCCTCGCGGGCCACGCCTTCCTGGAGGCAGCCGTCGCCGGCCAGTGCGATCACGTGGTGGTCGAAGATCGTGTGCGCGGGAGTGTTGAAGCGGGCCGCGGCGCGGCGGCCGGAGAGCGCGTAGCCGACCGCGTTGCCCAGCCCTTGGCCGAGCGGGCCGGTGGTCGCCTCCACCCCCGGCGTCTCGCCGAACTCCGGGTGCCCCGGCGTGGGCGAGTGCAACTGGCGGAAGTTCTTCAGGGCGTCGAGCGACAGCTCGTAGCCGGCGAGGTGCAGCCAGCCGTAGAGGAACATCGACCCGTGGCCGGCCGACAGCACGAAACGGTCGCGGTTCGGCCACTTCGGGGCCGCCGGATTGAACCGCAGCGCCTCGCCGAACAACACCGCCCCGATCTCCGCGCACCCGAGCGGCAACCCGAGGTGCCCGGACGAACAGGCGTGCACGGCGTCAATGGCAAGTCCCCGGGCCTGCGCCGCGGCGGCGGATAGAATGGCGGTGTTCATGGCTGCTCGGCTGGGTTCGACAACCCAGCGCCGACACTAGGAGCCCCGCGCCCGCTGGCAAGCCGCGACTGGCCGCGGGACCACATCGGCCCCGGCGGGCGCCCGCATGTTCACTGGCACACTCACTGCTTGCACGCGGCCGTCCGGATGGATTGGACCCTGATCGAGAACATGACCGCGTTCGACTTCAACATGCCCACCTCGCGCTACGCGGACTCCCAGCCCATCCCCCTGCCCGGCCCCTCGCTGCAGCCGCTGCTCTCGGCCTCCGCCGACTTCGCCTCGATCCTGATCGGCGAGTCGGTCAACCTCTCGTGGTCCTCCACCGGCGCCGCCACCCTCACCTGCGAACCCGGCCCCGGCACCCTCGACGCCGCCGGCTCGCTCGCCGTCAGCCCCGCCGCCGACACCACCTACACCTTCACCGCCACCGCCGCCGGGGGACGCACCACCACCGCCACGGTCTTCATCCACGTGGCCGACCCCACGGTGGACACCATCGCCTACGATGACTTCGACATCGCCGGGGACGAGCTTAACCTGTTCAGCACCACCCAGGGGGCGGACCTGACGGACACGGCGCGCACCGGCAGCCCGTTCGTGGTCCACGCCACCTGCACGCCGGGCGACCTCGACATCTCGATCAACGGCATCCCGGTCGTCAGCAACCTCAACGTCGACCTCGCCGCCATCGGCGCGCTCGACGCCTCCAACAGGGCCTACGTCGGCTTCACCGCGCGCACCGGCGGGTCCTTCGAGTGCCACGACGTCACCAGCTGGCACTTCACGCCGCTCGAGGCCGGCTACACGGCGTGGGTCGGCGGATTCGATGGGCTCTCCGACCCGGCCCCCGGCGCCGACCCCGACGGCGACGGCCTGACAAACCTGTTAGAATACGTGCTCGACGGCCACCCGGCCGAGTCCTCCACCGGCATCCTGCCCAAGGGCCCCGTCGACGCCGCCGGCAACCTGCGCTTCACCTACGTCCGGCGCGCCGAATCGAAGGCCGACACCACCCAGGTCCTCCAGCTCAGCACCGATCTCGTCACCTGGACCGGCAGCGAAGTGCCCGGCGCCACCGCCGGCAACGTCGAGGTCGTCGGCAACTGGCCGGCGGCGGGCCTCGAAACCGTGACCATCACCGTGCCCCCGTCCGCGGCGGCCGACGGCAGGCTGTTCGCGCGCCTGCGCGTCGAGCAACCGTGACCCCGCCGCCCCCGCGCGTCGCTCAGCCGGCCGGCGGTTCCTCGGCGGTCCGCTCGCGCCGGATCGCCGCCCACGCCAGCACGAACAGCACCGCGAAGGCCAGGTCGGCGATGCAGAACGGCTTCCACATCCACGGCAGCCGGCCGGCCAGCCAGTGGTGCGCGACCACGCCGCAGTACGACAGCTTGAGCAGGACGCCGTAGGGAATGAGGTTGCGGTTCCGGGCCGGGCTGGCGGCGACGGCCGCGAACATCAGCGCGAACACGAGCAACAGGGCGGCCGGGAACTGCACGTAGCCCGGGTGGTTCGGCGGGGCCACGCCGCACCGCTCGAACAACTGGTCGCTCGCGAGCAGGAACGCCAGCCCCAGCAGCCCGTCGTAGAGCGCGGCCACCACGAACAACAGCGTGACCGCCGGTTTGGTTTTCATCGTCATGCTCCCTTCCTCGGGCGCAGGTTGCGGATCGCGCGCTTGAAGCGGCGCCTGCGCCAGTTGGTGAACTCCTCGCCGTAGAGGTCGACGACCAGTTTCTTGAACCCGTCGTGCAGTTCCCGCACCGACATCCCCGCCGGCTCGAAGTTGATGTCGAACAGCGTGCACTTCTTCCAGTTGCGCGGCTCGATCAGCCGGCCCTCGCGCTCGAGCCGCGCGTAGAGGGGCGTGCCGGGAAACGGCGTCAGCAGCGTGACCTGGACGTCGTAGAGGCCGGTCTCCCTGACGAACGCGCGCACCTCGTCGAAGATCCCGGTGGTGTGGCCGTCGAGGCCGAGCACGAAGCACCCGTTCACGGTGATGCCGCGGGACTGGATCGCGCGGATCGCCTCCTTGTAGCGCGGGAACTTCCGGAACTTCCAGTCGTTGCGCAGCTCGAGCCCGTGCAGCCCGCTCTCCACCGGGCTCTCCAGCCCCACCAGCACCTGCGCGCAGCCGCTCTCCCGCATCAGGTCCAACAGCTCCTCGTCGTCCGCCACCGAGATGTCGCTCTCCGCGAACCACCGCAGGCCCCTGCCCCGGAGCGGCGCCAGCAGCTCCCGCCAGTAGGCGCGGTTGACGAAGCTGTTGTCGTCGGCGAACTCGATGAACGGGCGCTCCCACAGCGCGAGGATCCGCTCGATCTCCGCCAGCACCCTGGCCACCGGCTTCTGCTTGTAGCCGCGCGTGAGCAGCACCGAGCTGGCGCAGAACTCGCAGCGGTGCGGGCACCCCCGGCTGGTCTGCACCGTCAGCCGGTTGTAGCGCGCCATGTCCAACAGCCCGAACGCCGGCAGCGGCGCGTCGGCCAGGTCGTGGCCGGCGCCGTCGTCCGCCCGATAGAACGGCTGCAGGCGGCCGCGCTCGGCGTCCTCGAGCACCCGCGGCCACAGCGGCTCGCCCTCGCCGATCGCCACCGCGTCGCAGTGGCGGGCCGCCTCGTCGGGCACGGCGCTGACGTGCGGCCCGCCGATCACCGTCTTCACCCCCTGGGCGCGGCAGCGCGCGGCCAGTTCGTACGCCTCGTCGACCTGCGCGCTGTATGACGAGATCGCCGCCAGCCCGATGCCTTCGGGCAGGCGCTCCAGCCGGTGCACGTCGGGCACCTCGACGTAGTTCACCCGGTGGCTGGCGGGCGTCATGCCGGCCAGCGTGAGCAGTCCCAGGCTGGGCAGCGAGGCGATCGTCTTGCTGCGCTCCACGAACCCCGGCAGGGTCAGGCCGAGGCGCAGCAGCTCGGCGTCGCAGACGCGGATGCCGCTCATGGCGAACAGGCCGATGTTCATGGCACGGTGATCCTCCACAGGAACAGGGCGACGCCCACGGTGACCGCCGTGGCCGGGATGAAGAACAGGTGCCGGAACACCGGCCGCCACGCCGCCAGGTAGCAGACGGCGGGCATCGCGGCCGCCCCCACCAGCAGCAGGACCGAGGTCGCCCGCAGCCCGCCCTCCAGCCCGAGCGTGGTCGCCGTCAGCACGAACGAGAGGTTGATCAGGCCCAACCCGAAGAACGCGATGTGCGCCAGCCGCATCATCCGCCGCGGCCACGACGCGTAGCCCCCGAGCCAGTCGCCACGGTGGAAGAACAACCCGGGCCCGGCGCCCGCGAGGCATCCTAACAGAAATCCGGCCCAGGCCGCGTGGAGGTTGATCGTCATCGGGTGGATGGCCCGGGGCCGGCGCCGCACCGCCCGTCCGCCCGCCGGGGCCCGGAGGGGTGGGCGGGGTCCAAGGCAGTGGTTCCTACCTATCGCAGCTGCCCGGCGTGTCAAGCAGCCACGGCCCGGCGGCGCCGCCCGGGGTGCCGGCCAGGAAAGCCGGCGTGGCGAGGCAGGGGGGTGCGAGGGACTTCGTGGGTGTCCGCGATTCCCGTCTTCCATGATTTCCGTCTCCCTGATTTCCTCAGGCGTGAAGGGGATTGACGCTTGATGGGGTCCGATCGTTGACTGTTTGCCCCGCATCCCGCCGCGCCCCGACGACCCGGCCGCCACCGATGAGACGCAACCCCGCCCGCCCGTTGTCGCCGCGGCGCCGCGGCGCCCCGCCGCCCCGCCCCGCGCCGCGGGGACGGAGGCTCGCGGCCGTGCTGTGCGGCGCCGTGGTGCTTGTTTCCGCCCGCCTGCCCGCGGCGGCGCCGCAGCCCGCGCCCCCGGACCGCCCGAACATCGTCTACATCCTCGCCGACGACCTCGGCTACGGCGACGTGCATGGCCTCAACCCCGACCGCGGCCGGATCGCCACCCCCTGCCTCGACCGGCTCGCCGGCCAGGGCATGGCCTTCACCGAGGCCCACTCCGGCTCCGCCGTCTGCACGCCCACCCGCTACGGCATCCTGACCGGGAGATATGCGTGGCGCACCCGGCTGCAGAACGGCGTGCTCAACGGCTACTCGAAGCCGCTGATCGCCGCCGGCCGGCTCACCGTGCCGGCCTTCCTCAGGCAGCACGGCTACCACACCGCGTGCATCGGCAAGTGGCACCTCGGCATGGGCCTCGCCAAGTCGCCCGACGACCTGACGATCGAAAACGGGCCCATCACCCGCGGCTTCGACGCGTTCTTCGGCATCAGCGCCTCGCTCGACATGCCGCCGTACACGTTCCTCGAGAACGACCGCGTCACCGTGGCGCCCACCGCGCGCAAGAAGTTCCTGCGCGAGGGCCCCGCCGCACCCGGCTTCGAGGCCGTCGACGTGCTGCCGACCCTGACCCGCAGGGCGACCGACTACATCGCGCGCCGCGCCGCCGCCGGCCAGCCGTTCTTCCTCTATCTGGCGCTGACCGCGCCGCACACGCCGATCGTGCCCGCCGCGGAATGGCGCGGGCGGAGCGGCCTCAACCCCTACGCCGACTTCGTGATGCAGACCGACGCCGGCGTCGGCCAGGTGCTCGCCGCGCTGGACGAGGCCGGCATCGCCGCCAACACGCTCGTCATCTTCACCAGCGACAACGGCTGCGCGCCGGCCGCCGGGCTGGCCGCGCTCGAGCGCATGGGCCACTTCCCCAGCGCCGGCCGCCGCGGCTTCAAGTCGGACATCTGGGACGGCGGCCACCGCATCCCGTTCCTCGCCCGCTGGCCCGGCCGGATCACGCCCGGCAGCCGCACCGGCCAGCTGACCTGCCTGACCGACCTGCTGGCAACCTGCGCCGACATCCTCGACGCCACCCTGCCCGACCACGCCGGCGAGGACAGCGTGAGCATGCTGCCGGCCATGCTCGGCACCGCCGCCGGGCCGCTGCGCGAGGCCGCCGTCCACCACTCGATCGACGGCGCCTTCGCGATCCGCCAGGGGCCGTGGAAACTCGCCCTGTGCGGCGGCTCCGGCGGCTGGAGCAAGCCTCCCGGCACCCCGGCCGGGATCCAGCTCTATCAGATGAGCGACGACGAGGGCGAGCGCCGCAACCTCGCGGCCGCCGAACCCGCCACCGTCGCGCGGCTGACCGCGCTGTTGGAGAGCTACGTCGCCGACGGCCGCAGCACGCCCGGCGCGCCGCAGCGCAACGACGTGCCGGTGACGCTCCGCAAGGCGGCGCGCAACCCGCGCTGACGCCGCGCCGCCGCGGCCTCACTCGAACCGCAGCACGCTGACCGACCGGGGCGGGAAGGTGTGGGGGATGGCGCCGTCCGCGCGCGCGGGCGCCCCCTGCCGCGTCCGCGGCGCGACCGCGTCCGGCCGGTCGGCGGTGTTGGCGGCGTCCAGCGGGCCGGCCAGCTCGGTGACCTGCGCCAGCGGCCGGCTGGGGACGAACCCGCGCAGCTGGAGCAGGGCGGGCACCGCATCGTCGGTGGGGTTCACGGCCTGCAGCACCAGCACCCGGCCGTCCCCGCTGCGCTTGGCGGTGACGTCCAGCCCGCCCCCGGCGCCGCCGGGTTCACACGCGACCAATTGCGGCTGGAAGTTGCGGGAGAACATCCGGGTGACGTGGCCGGGGGGCTGGAGCCACACCGCCGATTGATTGAGGAACAGCAGGCCCTGGTCCCAGTCGTTGTCGTTGTGGCCGTCCGGCTGGAGGCAGTTGGCCGACGTGGCGATCGGGATCCGGCCATCGCGCTCGATCGTGTTGATGGCCGCGGCGTTGGCCAGCGCCCGGCGCTGCGCGTGGTTGCCGGCGTTGAACTCGAAGATCACCACGCGGTGCCGCGCGCCGTCGGCGATGCGCCCGAGCGCGTCGATGTAGCTCAGCGTGCCGCCGAAGTCGGGCCGCGGCCCGTCGGTGCCGATGTGGACGTCGAACCACACCTCGCGCCCGTGCTGCTTGGCGAGGCGCAGGATCTCGCGGTGCGCCGCAAGGCTGGTGATGCGCCCGGCGGCGCCCTGGATGTCGAACGGGTCCTCGATCCCGCGGCCGTAGGCGAAGTCCCCGACGACGAGGATGATCTCCGGGTCCCGGGCCCAGATGGCCTCCGCCAGCGGCTTGAACTTCCGCCAGTAGTCATCGTTGACCTGCTCCTCGTTGCCGAGCTGGAGGTGCCTGAGCCGATAGGGCGCCGGGTGCCCGTCGGCGGCGCGCCGCCGGCCCCACTCGCCGTCCGCCGGGCCGTTCGCGTAGTCGATGAAGTCGGCCATGTCCGGCGGCGTCTCGCCCATGTTGACGTCCGGGATGCCGAGGATCCCCGCCGCCTCGCAGAAGTTCAGGAAGTCGAAGATGCCCCAACCGTTGGACGAGTGCGGGTACCACCAGCCCTGATAGGGCGGGCGCCGCTCGCGCGGGCCGATCATGTTCTTCCACCGGTAGCCGGCCGCGTTCACCATGCAGCCGCCCTGGCGCAGCACGGTGATCCCCTGGTCGATCAGCCCCTCGGCCACGTCGCGGCGCGTCGGCAGCCCCTTGAAGCGCCCCCACTCGCCCGGCTGCAGGAACGCGAAGCCGAGCGTCACCGCACCCGGCCGCCGGAGCGTGATCGCGAACCGCCCGGCCGGGTCGTCGCGGTCCGGCTGCAGCTTGAAGTCGAGGCGCTGCCAGCCGCCGGGCGGCACCGTCAGGCGCTGCCCGGCGTGCACCGTGGCGCCGTCGCCGCTCTCTAACGCCACCCACAGCTCGGTCGGCGCGGCCGCGCGCGCAGAGGAAGCCCTCGTAGGGCTTGCCCCCGGCGAAGTGCATGCCCCGGCGGTTCAGGCCCCGGTTCTCGATGCCGATCTCCCCTTCCCCGCCAATCAAGGCAAGGCGCTGGCTCTGGCGGCCGGAGAACGCCTCCCGCTCCTCGATCCCGCACTCGCCGCGCGCGCCGCCCCGGCGCAGCGCGCGCCACATCCCGCTCACGCCGCCGCCCCACCCGTCCGCCCCGTCCACCGCGAACTCGCAGCGCCGCACCTCGCCGCCGGTGGCGATCGTCAAGTCGCGGAAGCGCGCGCCGCGCTGCCACGTGCGCAGGCCGACGGCGCCGGACCGCAGCGGGTGCTCGCGGTCCTCGTAACGGGTCACGCTGCGGCCGTCGACCAGCACCTCGAGCGAGGTGGCGGTCATCCGCACCGCAAGCCGGATCCAACGCTTGACCGGCACCTCGCAGGCCACCTCGCGGATCGGCTCCCAGTTCTGGCGGTGTCGGCCAAGCACCAGCCGCCCGGCGGTGTCCAGCGCGACCTCGTAGCCGGTGAACCGGTCCGCGCCCGGGCCGGCCCGGCTGACCTTGACGATCAGCCCCGCATTGCCGGCCGCCCGCTCCGCAAACCAAACGTCCACCCCGGCCTCGCCCGCCGCGAAACCCGGCGCGTCGCACACCAGCTTGGGGCCGTCACCGCCCGCCGCATCCAGCTCGCCGCCCTCCGCCACCCACCGCCCGCCGTGGGCCGTGAACCCCCGCAGCGGCGCCGCCGGCGCCGGCTCCGCGAAGCTCTCGCCGAAGATCATCTGGCTGTCGATGCCGCCGTAGACCTCGTGGTTCACGTCCTCGATGCACGCCCCGGTCAGGTGCCGCGACACGCCGTGCACCACCCGGTCGGCGTCGACGGCGATCGTCAGTTCCCCTCCCGGCGCGGCGGTTGGAGCGGCGCCGGCCGCGAGGAGCGCGAGGAGGATGGCGGGGTCGAACGGTCGCTTCATCGGCATGGGTCGGTTCGGGTTGGCGTGGCGTGGCGGCCGCCAGGCGGGGCCGCCCGGCGGGTTGCGGGCCGGCCGCTCACTCGACCCTCCATTCGAGGATGCCGCCGGACCAGCCGGGCTGCAGCTGCACCTCGACCCGGAGGGCCGTGGTCTCGACCGCGTCGAAGGCAACCCGGTTGAAGGCGTCCAGCGCGGTGCCGAACGCCCCGGCGCCGGCGACCGGTTTCCAGGCGCCGCCGTCCTGATAGAGCAGCCGCCACGATTGCGGCACGCGGCAGTGGGCGCCGATCCGGCGCTCGTCCCACCAGTAGATCGCGACGGCGGAGGCCCTAACGGGCCGGCCGAAGTCATACTGCACCCATTCCCCGGTGCCGCGGTGGTCCCACCAGGTGAAGCGCGGGACCCCGGCGTCGTCGGATGCCGCCGGCTCGATCCGGTCGTGGAGCGCGGCGAGCGCGTCGTGCGGGCCGCAGTGGGAGGCGGACGGGGTGGCGAGGCCGGCCGGGCCGGGCGGGCCCACCGGCTCGGCGGTGCCAGGCGCCGCGGCGATCCAGACCCGCATCTCGCCCGGCTCGCGGTTGGAGTTGGCAAAATAGGGGATCGCCGTGAACTCGACGCGGTCCACGCCCGGAACGGAACCGGAGGGCAGATAGAGCGCCTCCGGCCAGTCCGCCCGGTGCAGCGCCAGCGCCTCGCCGGCGACCACCGTCACGCCGCCCAGCAGCTCGGGGCGGTGCCGCGCGCCGAGCCGCGCCCCGGGCGGGATGACGAGGTGGCGCACGTGGCCGCCGTTGTCGGCCGCCTCGAGGCAGTAGACCAGCGGCCCGCGCCGGAGCGCCACCCGGCCGGCGGCCGCCGCCACCCGCGGGTGCGCCGCGAGACGCTGCACGGGCATCGGCAACGTGACGTCGACGACGTCGCCGGGCCGCCACGTCCGCTCCACGCGGACGTAGCCGCCGGCCCGCCCGGAAGCGGGCAGCGGCTGCCCGTTCACCCGCAGTTCCAGCCCCTCACACCACGCCGGCCACCGCACGTTCAGGGCGAACCCGGCCTCCCGCTCGGGCTCGACGCCGATCCTCACCCGACCCTCCCACGGGTAGCGGGTTTCCTGCCGCAGCGCGACCTCCACGCCCCGGACCGTTAGAACGGCGCGGCTGCCGCAGAACAGGTTCACCCAGGCCGCGTCCGCGTCCTGCGCGTAGATGCAGCCGGGCAGCGCCCCCATGAGCTTGAGGAACATCGGCGGGCAGCACGGGCAGCCGTGCCACGCCCAGCGGGCGCGCCCCGGCCCGGCCTCGAGCGGGTTCTCGTAGAAGTACGCGTCGCCCTTGAGCGAGACGCCGGGCAGCACCGCGTTGTAGAGCACGCGCTCGAGCTCGTCGGCGCAACGCGCGTCGCCCGTGGCCAAGAGCAGGTTGTGGTGGAAGAACCCCGCGCCGGCGGCCGCGCAGGTCTCGAGGTAGCCGTTGTTCGGCAGCTCGTAGTCGGGCCCGAACCCCTCGTGGCCCGCCACCGCGCCCAGCCCGCCGGTGACATGCATCCGCCGCCCCACCATGTTCTCCCACAGCCGGCGGGCGGCGGCCAGATGGTCCTCGCGGCCGCCGGCGTCCGCCACCGCCACCAGCCCGGCGCCGAGCAGCGTGGCCCGCACCGCATGGCCCTCGATCGTCTCCTGCTCGAGCACCGGCCGGTGGTCCTGGCCGTAGGCCCCGAAGCTCGTGCGGCCGTCGTGGTGGCCGCGGTTCCCGATCCAGAACCCGGCCAGCTCGAGGTAGCGCCGCTCGTCCACCGGCACCGGCATCCGGCGCTTCAGCCCCGGCTCGTCCCGGAACAGCTGATAGAGCTTCACCAGCGCCTCCTCGCCCAGCGCGTGGCCCGGCACCACGTTGCGCCGCGGCGGCGGCCCCATCACGTCCGCCATGTGGTTGGCCAGCCGCGCCGCGGCTTCCAACAGGCGCGTCTTCCCGGTGGCGCGGTAGTGGTGGACCGCCGCCTCGACCAGCGCGCCGGCGTTGTAGACGTCGTGCTGCCGGTTGTCGTCGCCGCCGTTCAGGCCCCAGCGCTGCGTCGGGCGCTCCAGCTGGGTGTAGGTGTTGAGGTAGCCGTCCGGATCGGCGGCCTGCGCCGCCGCGATCCGCCCGATGTAGCCGTCGAGGCGCTGCTCGAGCTGCGCGTCGCCCCGCGCGGCCAGGAAGTCCGCGCCGGCGCGGATCATTTCGTAGATTAGCCCGTCGTGCCACGGCTGGCCCCGGTGCCCGCCGCGCGCGCCGTCGCGCACCCTGTCGAAGTTGGCCAGCGCGCCGTCCCGCTCGAACTTCGCCAGGCAGTCCGGGATCGTGACGCTGCGCCATACCTCGAACTTCGGCGACCAGAAGGCGTCGTCGATCGTCACCTGCCGGATCGGCACCGGCACCAGCCGCCCCGCCAAGACAACCGGGGCCCCAGCCACCACCAGCGCCAGCGCCGCCCCAATGCCGTTGGTCATCGCCTTCATGATCCTGTTGGCTGCCCGCCAGCGTCGCCGCGCCCGTGCCTCCACCCGCCCGGCCACCGGCCCAACCGTCGCCCGAAACCCCGGCCGGCCACAACCCAAAAGCCCGAACCCACCCCCCCGCACCCCCGCTCGCCAAACCGTGCACCCCCGCCCACCAAACCGACCACCACCCCCGGCGAGCGCAACCCCCGCGAGTGCAACCCCAGCGAGCGCAACCCCAACGAGCGCCGGTTTGCTGTCCCCGCCGAACACCCGCTGAACACACCGGGGTTTGGCTGACCTGTCCCCGCCGAACACACCGGGGTTTGGCTGACCTGTCCCCGCCGAACACCCACCGAACATCGGCCTGGGACTTGGTTGACCTTGGTTGATGGAAAGCGGGTAGTTTGGCGGCGGCCGCGAACAGAAGCGGCCGGTTGACCTGCGGTGGCCGCCGCGGGTTGAATCGGGGAGCGGGTGACTTCGCATGACCTGGAACCTTGGAGTTCGCGGGACAGCAGGAAGCACCCGCTCCCCACCTCACCTGCAATTCGAAGAGTTGCCTGAGCCTTCGAGCTCGAAGTCCCAAGGGAGAACCACAGATGAAGCAAGAAACGAAACCACAGTACCTGGGCGTCGACGTTTGCAAAGCCAAACTTGACGTGTTCAGCCCGCACTGGAATCAAACGCGCGTTTACCCGAACACGGCAGCCGGCCTGAAGCGGCTGGGTCAGGACCTGCGGGATCATCCCGGGCGGGTGCACTTGGTATGCGAGCCGACAGGCGGCTATGAGCGGCCGCTTTTGGCGATGGCATTCGCCAACGGCATCGACATCAGCGCGATCAACGCCCTTCGTGTTCGCAGCTTCGCCCACGCCAAGGGCTTGCTGGCCAAGACGGACGAAATCGACGCGGAGGTGCTGAGCGCCTTCGGCGAAGCCTTCGCGCCGAGCCCTGCCCCGGTGCCCTGCGCTGTGCAGCAGGCGCTTTCGAGCACCCTGCGGCGGCGCGAGAGCCTGATGCGCCAGTTGGTGCGCGAGAAGAACGCCTTGGAAAAAGCCACCGACAGCTTCGTGAAGGCCGATGTGCGGGCGACCATCGGATTTCTGGAGCGCCACATCGCCAAGTGCGACCAACGCATGCTTGAACTCATCGGAGCCGACCAGGCGCTGAGCGCCAAGCGCCAGCGCCTCGAGCAAGTCCGCGGAGTGGGTAGCGTCACGGCTTGCATGCTGCTGGCCGAGTTGCCCGAACTCGGCCGGCTCACCGACAACCAGATTTCGACCTTGGTGGGCGTGGCGCCGCTGAACAACGACAGCGGGCCACGCCGCGGCCGGCGCAGCGTCAAGGGCGGGCGTGCCATGGTGCGGCGCGGCCTCTACATGCCGGCCCTTGCGGCGGTACGTTTCAACCCGATCCTGCGCGCTTTCTACCGCCGCCTGATCGAACGCGGCAAACCTCACCATGTCGCCATCACCGCGGTGATCCGAAAGCTCATCCGCCTGCTCAATCGGATGCTGGCTCGTCCGGACTTCCAGCTTTCCTGACCGGCGGCTTCCACAGCAGCCGGGTTTGCGACGCAAACCCGATAACGCCCCTGATCTCGGGCGACTGACGGGCTCAAGCGGAATAGTGGTCGGGAGTCGAAAAGGTTCCGCTTGAACCCGGCAGGCGCCCGAGATGCCCGACCTCGCCTCCACGGCTCCAAACCACCTTCTGAACAAAAAGAAAAAACAGAGTTGCTGTCCCCACCGAACAGTCCCCACCGAACACCCCAGGCACCCCGCTGGCCCGACATTCTCGCCGACTAGCGAATCTAGCTTACCCTGAAAGTCAGCAACCCTTGTCCGGTTTTGCTCGACTCAATTACTCTGGTTTTGCTCAGTCGCCGACACGGGGGGAGTTCCGGGGGGTTCCGGCTTGCCCCGGCTTCGGAAACGCGGCTAGCGTGGCGATGATGAGGTGGAAGCAGGTGCGTGGACGGCAGGCGGGGGAGGGGATGCGCGCGGCGGCGCGGGTGGCGGCGGTGCTGGCGGGCGTTGGGGCCGGGTGCTGCACGGCGGCCGGCGGGGCGGCGGTGGCGGTGGAGCCGGGGCTGCCGTGGGTGCGCTACCACGATGTGGCGATGACGAGGGTTTCCGGTGCGGGCCTCGACGCGCGCCTCGAGCTGGACACCGGGGCGGCCACCCATGACTTCGCGCAGTTCTGGCGCGGTCACGTCCGCGCGCCGGTGGCCGGCACGGTGACCTTCCGCGCCGAGGCCGACGACGGCGTGCGGCTGTGGGTCGGCGGCCGCCTGGTGATCGACGGTTGGTCGGCGGCAGTGCGCGAGGGGACCTTTGCGTTCACCGACGAAGGCGCGTGGGTGCCGCTGCGCGCCGCGTTTTTCCAGGACGGCGGAACCGCGCGCTTGGCCCTCGCGTGGAGCTGGCAGGAGCGCGAACCGGAGCCGGTCCCCGCCGCGGCCCTCGGGCACGACGAACACGACCGGCGGCACGTCCGCAGGCTGGCCGGCACCGAACCGCAGCCAGCCGCCGAGGACGTCCCGCTCTCGACCGCCAAGGCGCTGGTCTACACCCCCGGGCGCCCGCCGGCGGCCGGCGGCCCGCTGCGCCTCGGCAAGGGGCCGCAGCTGCTGATCGACGACCACCTCGTCGAGCAGTCCACCAACGTCGCCCGCGAGGTGATCCAGCCGCAGCGGTCCGACCGGATCCCGAACCCGGTGGTGACCGGCGCCGGGGACGGCTGCTTCCAGCCCTATCTTTCCGTGATCCGCGAGCCCGGCGACGGCAAGTTCCGGATGTGGTACTCCCACCACTCCGAGGACCGCGACTTCGGCTCCGCCCACGTCGCCCACCTCGAGTCGGACGACGGCATCCATTGGAACCGCCCGCCCCGGGTGCTGGCCGATCCCGCGCCGATCGTCGTCGGCCTCAGTGTGGTAGCCGAGGCGGCCGCGCCACCGCCCGCCGGCCCGCGCTTCACGTTCGCCTGGCATGCCGACGGCGGCCTGAAGGTGGCGCAATCCGACGACGGGCTCGCCTGGGTCCCGCTGGCGCCGGCACCGGTGATCCGCCACAACCACGACATCAACGGCATCTTCCTCGACGCCCCGCGCCAGCGCCACATCGCCATCGTCTCAGTCTACATCCCGGGCCCGTGGACCGGCAAGCGCAGGGTGACCATGCAGAGCCACGGCACCAACCTGTTGGACTGGTCGGAGCCCCACCACGTGCTGGTCCCCGACCCCCAACTCGACGAGGGCGATACGCAGTTCTACGCGCTCGACGGCTTCCTCCAGCGCGGCGACCTGCTGCTCGGCATGGTCAAGGTGCTGCGCGACGACCTCAAGGCCGACGACCCGCCCGACCCGCCCGACCAATACGGCATGGGCTACACCACCCTCGCATGGACCCGCGACGGCGAGACATGGGTGCGCGACCGCACCCCATTCCTCAGGCCCGACCCGCGCCGCGGCGCCTGGGACCACGCCCACGCGTGGATCGACGAACAACTGCCGGTCGGCGACCTCGTCCACCTCTACTACGCCGGCTACGCCCGCGGCCACAAGGTGCAGCGCTTCGAGGAACGACAGATCGGCGTGGTCACGATCCCGCGCGACCGCTACGTCGCCCGCGTCGCCGGCACCGGCGGCGGACGGCTCACCACGCCGCCCGTGCTGTTGGACGGCGGCCGGCTGACCCTCAACGTGGACAGCCGCGACGGCGAGGCCAGGGTGGCGGTGCTCGACCCCGCCGGCGATCCACTGCCCGGCTTCGGCTGGGACGACTGCCAGCCGATCGCCACCGACTCGCTCGCCGCCCCGGTCACCTGGCCCAAGCCGCTCCAGTCCCTCGCCCACCAGCCCGTGCGCCTTTCGTTCTCCCTGCGCAGCGCCCGCCTCTTCGCCTTCGATGTCGAGTAGTCCGAGAAATCCGCCAGCCGCCCACTGCCTCCGGTGGCTCGGCAAGACCTGCCGGGAGGCCGATTCCGAGCGAGCGGTTCCGGCAGGAGTGGCGCCAGGCGACCAACGTGAGCTTGGTTGGCCTGTCCCCTCCGAACACGATCAAATGGCAAGCTGCTGAGCCCCGCTGGAACCCGGCACGGAAACGCCCCCCGTCGGCCCACTCCCCGGGAACGCCAACGCCCTCGTCGGCCGGCGGTCAATCAGCCAACGGAGCGCCGCTCCAAACCCTGCCGTCGCCCCTCCATTCTCCCCCAGCGGACGGGGACGGCGGCACTCCCCGGGGGCTTCCAGGAAGACTCCCGCAATGTCCGGATGTTTCTCCGGATTATTGCGGTTGACGCCCGATCATTTGTTCATACATGTGCTCCGATTCGGGCCATCCCGGCTCCCTAATGCCCCGATGGAATGGGTCCCCCCGATGAAGAAGAGTCCAAAAACCGACAATGAAAGAGCCCATCGGTTCAATCGCGCCCCCACTCGCCCGACCTTCGATCCGGCCGATGACGGTCCGGTCGCGGCCAACCCGAGAAGCGGTTTTCGTTCAACCACTCTGTCAAGTAAACCGGCCCCCATCAACATGCAACCAATGAAAACAAAACTCCGCCCCGTTGCCCTCCTGCCCTTCGTGGCCCTCCCGTTGGCCACCGCCCCGGCCGCCGTCCTCACCTGGAACGGCAACCCCGGCGACACCTGGGACACCAGCACCCAGCAATGGCTCGATGATGGCGCCAACCCCGCCGCTTGGAACAGCGCCACTCCGGACAGCGCCGTTTTCGCTTCCAACGGCGCGGGCACCGTCACCGTCGCCCCCGGCATCAGCGCAAGTGGGCTGACCTTTGATGCCGCCAGCTACACGCTGCAGGGAAGCCCGATCACCCTCGCGGGCACCACCCCGACGATCGCCACCGCATCGGATGCCACCATCGCCTCCGCGCTCGCGGGATCGGCCGGCCTGACCAAGAACGGAACGGGCACGCTGACGCTGACCGGGACGAATACCTATTCCGGAACGACGACCGTCAACGCCGGTGTGCTGACCTTCTCGGGCACCGCCGCGAGCTCGGGCACGGGCGCATCGCTCCTCTACGTCGGCGGCGCCTCCGGCCGCGGTGTTATGAACCTCGCCAGCACCGGCACCGCCGCCTTTGGAACCGCAACGGTCAACGCCCCCCGGATCGGTGGCAATGACGGGGTTGGCGACACCGGCGCGGGCGCGGTCTATCAAACGAGCGGCACCGCCAACTGGGGCCGCGACGGCACTTACATCGAACTGGGCACCAGCGCCGCGAGCGCCGCGCCCTCGGCCTACGGCACCTATGTGCTCTCCGGCGGCACTCTCGACACCAATGGCGGCATGCGCATCGGCAACGGCGGCCACGGGGTCTTTCACCAGAGCGGGGGCACCTCGATCTTCCGCCGCTGGTTCGCGATCGGCGCTTCTACGGGTGGCAGCCCCTCCCAGGGTGTCGGCGTGGTCAACATCACCGGCGGCAGCGCCACGGTGACCGGCTCCAACCGCATCCTGATCTGCGACCGCGCAGACAATTCTGGCACCCTGAACATCGGCACCCAGGCGGGGGGCAACGGCACACTCACCGTCACCAGCGGCACTGGCATCACCCTGCTCGCCAATGCATCCGGAAAGAGCGCCATGGTCAATGTCAACAGCGGCACGCTGGCCCTCCACGACCCCCTTTACCGCAATGGCACCACAGCCGGCAAGATCGCGGTGGTCAACCTCAACGGCGGCACCATCCGGGCCAACACCGGTGTGGACCTGATCACCGCCAGCAGCATGCTGCCGGTCAATGTGTACAACGGCGGCCTGACCGTGGATACCCAGAACTTCAACGCCAGCATCTCCGCCAACCTGCTGGCCACCACGGGCAACGGCATCTATCCGTCCGGAGGCATCCTCAACCTGCCGTCCCCGGCTGGCGAGGCCTACCTCGGCGCGCCGGTCGTCACGGTCACCACCAGCGGCGGCGGTGCCGGAGCCACCGCCATTGCGAATGTCGCCAATGACCAGGTAACCGGTGTGACCCTCACCTGCCCCGGCCAGGGGTATGCCGCAGGTGATACGGTGACCTTCACCTTCGCGGGCGGCGGCGCCGCCACGCCAGCGGCAAGTTTCGTCCATGCCCTGACCGCCGCCGACCTCGCAGCCAACGGCGCCGGCGGGCTGACCAAGCTGGGCGCCGGCACGCTGACCCTCACGGGCAACAACACTTTTGCCGGCCCCATCGCCGTCAGCGGCAGGCTGGTGGCCACCACCCTCAACCTGCGGGACACCACCCTGACGCTCAACGGCTTCACGCCCAACGCCTCAATCGCCCCGGTGGAAGCCACCAGCGCGCTGAGCGCCACCGGCGCCGTCCAGGTCAAAGTCAATGGCGCCGTGAGCAAGGGCACCTGGCCCCTGATCTTCTACCCCATCGGCGGCTCGATCGGCGGAGACGGGTTCGCGGCGTTCGTGCTGGACACCACCAGCTTCCCGCGCAGCGTCACGGCCAGTCTGGTGGATGACAACTTCGCGGTGGCGCTCCAAGTCAGCGATGTCCTCCCGCTGGTGTGGAAAGGCACGCAGTCGCCGGTCTGGGATATCGGCACCACCTCCAACTGGGCGATTGGCCCCACCGCCGAGCCCTATCTGGAAAACGACCTCGTGGTGTTTGATGACAGCGTGGGCGCCGGGCCCACGGATGTGGCCCTCGACGTGATCGTTTCCCCGTTCAGCGTGAGTTTCGAGAACGACACCAAAGACTACACCCTGAGCGGCGGCGGCCGGATTGCCGGCACCGGCTGGCTGGCCAAGAACCTTGGCGGCACCGTCACCATCCTTACCGCCAACACCTATTCCGGGCCGACGACGGTCAACGACGGCGAGCTGCGGTTCGGCAACGGCACGGCCAATGGCGGCATCACCGGGCCACTGGCCAACGAGGCCAGGGTGGTGTTCTACCCGGCCGGCTCCGCCGCCTACGCAGGCAGCATCAGCGGCAGCGATGCGGGCACCTTCGTGAAAACCGGCAGCGGCACCCAGGTCCTCACCGGATCCATCTCTTCCAGCGGCACCTTCGAAGTCAACGAGGGCACCCTCCAGATCGGCGATGGCGCGGTCAACGGCAGCTTCGGCGCCGTGGTCTATCAAATCGCCGCGGGCGCCACCCTGCGCCGCGAGTCCGCCACCGCCGCCGCCCCCACCTGGGCCAACATCAACGGCAAGGGCACGCTTGCGCTCAACACCGCCCAAGCGGTCAATGGCAGCGCGGACTGGGGGGCGCTCGCGCTCCCGGCCGGCTTTGCCGGCACACTGCGGGTGGAGCGGGGTCGTGTGGGCGCCAATGCCGGCGCAGAGGCGCTTGGTGGCACCTCGTTGATCCAAATCCTTCCCGGGGCGCAGTTGCTCAACTTCACCAGCGCCGTGCCATTTACCCAGCCGATCGAAATCGCCGGCGGCGGCTGGGGCGAGGTCGGCTATCCGGGCGGGCTGCGCCTGGCCGCCGGCGCCACGGCGACTTGGGCGGGCCCGGTCACGCTAACCGCCAACTCCGGCATCATGGCGCAGCGCACGGCGACTTTCACTGTCACCGGTGCCATCACCGGCGCGTTCCGGTGCGAGTTTTACGCAGGCGACCCGGTGGGCGACTCCGGCACGCTGACCATCGCTCCGGCCGGCGAGACGCCGAACTCCTACGCCTCCACCCGCATCAACGGACGGCCCAATGGCTCCATCGTCGCCGGCAACGCCAACGCCTTCGGCACCGGACCGCTCGAAGTCGCCGGCGCCATCCTCAAGCTCAATGGCCACGCATTCACCTTCGCCAGCCTCAGCGGCACGGGCGGACGGATCGGCAACTACCACCCGGACACCCCGGCCGCCCTGACCGTCGGCACCGACGGCACCGACGCCGCCTGCGCCGCCGTGCTGGAAAACGGCGGCGCCGCCCCCCTCGCGCTGGTGAAGACCGGCGCGGGCAAGCTCACGCTTGCTGCGGTGAACACCTGCACCGGCAACACCACCGTCAACAACGGCACGCTCGAGTTGGCGGAAAACGCCCGCCTGCGGTTCGCCATCGGTGACACCAGCAGCGTCTCCAACACCCTGACAGGCGCCGGCACCGCGATCCTGGCCGGTGATTTCGCCATTGACATTACGGCCGCCGCCGCGCTCACCACCGGCACCTGGCTTTTGGAAAACGTGGCCTCGCTCACCGGCCCCTACGAGCCTTCGTTCAAGGTTGTCAACCCGGACGGCAGCGTCTGGGCCGCCGCCGACAATGACCAATGGACCAAGACCGTCGGCACCCAGCTTTGGACCTTTGACGAAACCACTGGGACGCTGACACTCAAACAAGGCGGCTACGAGTCCTGGGCGGCGGAGAAGATCGGCGATCCGGCCCAGCGCAGCCGCGGCATGGACCCGGATGGCGACGGTTTCACCAACCTGCATGAGTTCCTTTTCGGCAGCGAACCGATGGAGCCGAACGGCAGCCTGGCCACCATCACCCGCGACGCCGGCAACGCCGTGACCATCCGCTGGAAGCAGCGCACCACCGGCGCCACCTACCGACTGCTGGAAAGCGCCACGCTCGCCAATCCGTGGACCGTTAGCACCGCCGCCGGCGGCCCCGACGGCGCAGCCGCCGGTGACTACCAACCGATGAAGGCGGAGGCGGCCGTCGGCGCCGCCCGCAACTTCTTCCGGGTCGAAGGCGTGGAAGCCAACTGATGCACGACAGCGAAAGGCGATCACCACACCCCCGTGGTGATCGCCGCTGCTTGGCGCGTGCTCGGCGCGTGGCTCAGGTTGCACGAGGATGCCTTCCGCCCCTGGCACGTGCACGGCCCCATGATCAATCCGGCCACCCCGCCCGACCTCCCCACGGCCTAGAGTTTCATGCCGCCTGCCCGCTTGACCGAAGCGAGGGTTCCCGTGGGGACGGTTCCCGTGGGGACAGGCCCGGGTTGGTGGGGACAGGCCCGGATTCGTGCGGACCGAAGCGAGGGTTCCCGTGGGGACAGGCCCGAAGGTTGGTGGGGACAGGTTGGTGGGGACGGTTCCCGTGGGGACAGGCCCGAAGGTTGGTGGGGACAGGCCCGGATTCGTGCGCGAGGGTTGGTGGGGAAGGGTTGGTGGGGACAGGCCCGAAGGAACAAGCTCGTGAGCAAGTTCTGCGGAGTCCAGGTTCCCAAGAAAAAGTTCTTGCAGTACCTGTTCGCCCGAGTAGTGTCCACTCATGCGCAAGAGGCGGCAGTTGGCTCCCTGGCATCGGAAGGGTCTGGATGCGGGCGGGTTGGAACCCGTCGACGAGGCGGTGGCGGCGGCCTTGGCGGCCTTGGAGGGCAAGGCGGCGATCTACCACTGCGTGTCGCGGGTGGTCAACCGGGAGCGGGTGCTCAGGCGCGAGGAACGGGACGTGTTCGTGGAGATCATGCGGCGCTACGAGGCCTTTTCCCAGGTCCACGTCCTGACCCATTGCGTGATGCCCAACCACTTCCACATCCTGGTGGAGGTGCCCGCCCCGCCGGAGGACCGGGGCGCCGCGTGGTCGGACGAGCGCCTGCTCGAACACCTGGGGCTGATTTACAGCCGGCGGAAGGTGGCCGGGTTGCGCTGGACGTTGGAGCACTTCCGTGCGCAGGGCAACGCCGAGGCGGCCGATGCCCTGCGGGCGAGCTTCCTGCGGCGGATGTGGGACCTGTCGGAGTTCATGAAGATCGTCAAGCAGTGCTTCACCCAGTGGTTCAACCGCAGGCACGGCCGGCATGGGGTTCTCTGGGAGGAGCGCTTCAGGAGCGGGCTGGTCGAGGACGGGCATGCCGCCCGGCGCGTGGCGGCCTACATCGACCTCAACCCGGTGCGCGCCGGCCTGGTCGCCGACCCGAAGGACTGGCGCTGGAGCGGTTACGGCGAGGCGGTGGCCGGCAAGGCCGTGGCCCGGCGTGGCCTGCAGCGGGTGCTCTTCGAGGAGGCCGCCGGCCGGATGAACCGGCAACGGGCCGCGCGGGAGGTCTCCGACACCAAGGAACTGCTGCGGCGGTATCGCCGGATCCTCTTCCTCGACGGCGCGCAGCGCGGGGGGGACGCGGGCGGGAACCGGGCCGCAATCGCCCGCGAGCGGGTCGAGCAGGTCCTGGCCAACGGGGGCCGGCTGGGCGAAGCCGACCTGCTGTGGTGTCGCACGAGGTATTTCATCGACGGGGTGGCCATCGGCAGCGAGCGCTTCGTCAACCATGTGTTCGCGCTGGCCCGGGAACGGTTCGGCGGCACCCGCAGGACCGGGGCGCGGCGGATGCGAGGGGTGGACAGCGAGTTGTGCACGCTGCGCGACCTGCAGAAGGACGCCTTGGTGTGCTGCTAGGTGGGACCGGAGAGGCCGGAGGGGACTGAGGGGACTGAGGGGACTGAGGGGACGGAGAAGGCGGCGGGAGCCCCGGACGCCGGGTGGGTGGCGCAGATCGCGGCGCATCTGACCCACACCGGCGGCCGGGGCGCGCCTGGCAACCGCCCCGAGGCTGGGCGGGCAGCCCTCAGTCCGCCGTCTGGGCAGGCGAAGAGATCGCAGACACGTTGGCCACGGCAGTCCCCCGAGACCGCTACCGAGGCTAGTTCGGCCTCGGCCGTCTAATGACCTTGGAATCGAGAATCTGTCCCTTAGAATCGCTTAGAATCTCCGCGGGGCGCCGCGGGGGATGCGCCGGGAAGATCGCCGCATGCCCGCCCGTAGCTTCCACCGGTGCCCGGTGGCTGGAACGGCGGCACAGCCCGCGGTGCCTCCCCGCCGACCCGCCGCTGCAGCGTCCAACCGCCAACCGTGCAAGCCCAATGAAGACCGCAATGTGGACCGCGGCGCGGCCTCCCCTATTCCTGTTAGGAATGGCGGGCCTCGCGCCGGCGACCTGCCATTACATCGACGCAGCGGCCGGCTCGGACGCCAACCTGGGGACCTCGCCCGAGGCGCCGTGGCGGAGCCTCGACAAGGTGAACGCGGTGGTGGCCGCGCCGGGGGACGAGTTCCGGTTCAAGAAGGGCGCGGTCTGGCGGGGGTCGCTCAAGCTCAAGTCGGGCAGTGCGGAGAAGCCGCTCCTCTACTCCTCCTACGGTGCGGGGGCAAAGCCGCAGTTCCGGCGCTCGGTCGCGCTCGACCGGGAGGGCGACTGGGTCGAGGAAGGGGGCGGGATCTGGGTGAGCGCCGACCCGGCAGGGCTGCCGAGGGACGTCGGCAACATCATTCTCGACGGCCGCGCCGCCGCCTGCAAGCGCTGGAGCCGGGAATCACTCGCCGAGGAAAACGACTTCTGGTTCGACCTCGCGGGAGACCGGCGGATCCGTTTCCGCAGCGGCAGCAACCCCGCCCTGCGCTTCGACTCGATCGAGGCGGCGCTGATGCTCCACGTCGTCGACCATTCGGGCGCCAGCCACGCCGTGGTCGACGGGCTGGACATCCGCTACGGCGCCGCCCACGGGTTCGGCGGCGGCAACGCCAGCCACCTGACGATCCGCAACTGCGACATCTCGTGGATCGGCGGCGGCGACCAATACCTCCAGGGCGGCGGCGGCCGCAAGGTCCGCTACGGCAACGGGATCGAGTTCTGGGGGGCGGCCGCCGACTGCCTGGTCGAGAACAACCGGCTGTGGGAGATCTACGACGCCGCCGTCACCAACCAGGGCCACGAACCGAACTCCCAGGAGCGGATCACCTACCGCAACAACCTGGTCTGGAACTGCGAATACTCGTTCGAGTACTGGAACGGCGCCGGGGCGCGGACCAGCGACGTCGTGTTCGAGAACAACGCCTGCTTCGACGCCGGCCGCGGCTGGGGCCACGCCCAGCGCCCCGACCCCAACGGCCGCCACTTCATGGTCTATCAGAACCGCGCCGCCACCACCGGGATGGTGCTGCGCGGCAACCTCTTCTGCAACGCGACCGAGAGCCTGGTTCGCATCGACCCCTGCGAGACCAACCCGGACTGGACCCGCACCGGGCTGGTGATGGACGGCAACCGCTACTGGAACGACGGGGGCCGCGCCTACTTCCTGTGGCTCGGCAAGACCTACAACGAGGCCGATTTCGAGCGGTTCCGCGCGGAGCAGCGCCAGGAGGCCAACGGCGTCGTCGGCCGGCCGGAGACGGGCCTTGACCAGCGCAGGAACCCGGCCCCCGCCGGGGCCGGCCGCCCGGCCCGCGAATGACCCGGCCGGCGGGCGCGGCGCGGCGGCGCTCACAGCTCGCGGACCACGCCGAGCCTGGGAACCAGCAGGTGCACCAGCAGATAGGCCGCCAGGTAGAGCGCCGCGCAGCCGGCGAACACCGGGGCGTAGGACACCCGCTCGACCAGCGCCGCGATGCCCAACTGGGTGGCCGCGCCGGCCACGGCGCCGAGCGCGCCGGCGAGGCCCGAGACGGTGCCGACGACCCGCTTCGGGAACACCTCGGCGGGCAGGGTGATGTTGGCCCAACAGGCGTGGCAGAACATGATCGCGGCCATCACGACGACCGCCGCCGGCGGGCTGGCCACCCGCGTCACCAGAAAGCACGACACCGGCATCAGCAGCAGCGAGATCGACGCCATCACGCCCTTGCGCGCGCGGTCCACCGACCAGCCGCGGGCGACCAGCAGGCGCGGGATCGCGCCGCCGGCGAGGTTGCCGACGGTCAGCGACACGAACGGGATCCACACCCACGTGCCGACCTGCCCGAGGTCGAACCCGCGCGCCTGTTGGAAGTACTTCGGCGTCCAGAAGAACAGGAAGTACGAGACCGGGTCGGTCAGCACCCGCGCCGCCACGCAGCCCCACGTCTCCGGCAGCCGCAACAGGGCGCCGAGCGGCACCTTCCCGCCAACCGGCTCCGCCCGCTCCCCCGCGAGGATCAGCTCCCGCTCCGCGGCGCCCAGCCGCGGGTGTTCCCGCGGCAGCCGATAGAACGGCACCCAGGCGGCCAGCCACACGAACCCCAGCGCGCCGGTGACCACGAACGCCCACTGCCAGCCCCACTGCAGCGCGATCCATGACACGACCGGGATCGACAGCGCCGACCCGACCGCCGTGCCGGAGTTGAAGATCCCCACCGCCAGTGCCCGCTCCCGCATCGGAAACCACTCGGTCACCGCCTTGACCCCCGCCGGGAAGTTCGCCGGCTCCGCCGCCCCGAGCAACAGCCGGCACGCAAGCAGGTGCCGCAGCGTCGACGCAAACCCGTGCAGCATGTTGGCCACCGACCACGACGACACGAACACGATGAAGCTCGCCCGCGTCCCGAGCACGTCGACCAACCGCCCGCCGACCAGGTACATCACCGCGTAGCTGACCAGGAACGCCGACGTGATCCGGCCGTAGTCCGCGGTGGTCAGGCCCAAGTCCTGTTGGATCGTCTCCGCCAGCACCGACAATGCCTGCCGGTCGAGGTAGTTCAGCGACGTCGACAGGCACAGCAGCCCGGCGATCCACCAGCGCAACCCGGGGACCGGTCTCTTGTTCATCCATGCCCGACCGGACCTCACGGCCCGGTCACCTTGAGCCGGAGGAAGCCCACGGTGCCCGGCGGCAGGGCGCAGGACACCGACGTCGGGCCGAAGGTCACGCCGGCCTCCGGCACGTCGTCCCAGGCCACGAGGTCCACGGACGACTGCACGATGAAGTCGACTTCGTAGGTTCCGGGATAGGATGCGCCCATCGCCCAGGTCGCGGCGGTGGCGTCCACCGCGGGCCCCGGCGTGAAGCCGGAACCGGTTTCGCCCATGAAGTACTCGATGCCGTTCGGCACCCCGTCGCCGTCGTGGTCCTCGGTCAGGTCCTGGCCGTTGGCCCATTGCGCCGCCCATGCGGCGTAGCCGCCGGCGACCGCGGTCAGCGTCACCTGCGATGCGTCGTTGTAGCTGATCGTGAAGCCGTTGGCGCCCGCCGCGATGATCCCGCCCTCCGGCAGGCCGGCGAACATGCTCCCCGGCGCAAGCGTCCCGCCCGTGTAGTCGAGGATGACGAACTCGGTGCCCTCCGCAAGGAGCGCCGATCCCAGCACCGTCAGGTCGAGCGTCGCGCCGTCGATCGTCACGTCGCCGGCCGCGTAGAGCAGGTCGGCGTAGCCGTAGTCGGTGTCGACCTTCACCTTGAAGACCGAGCCGGGCTCGAAGGCGACGCCCTTGGCGTCCATGATCCCGACCGCGCCGAACCCGGCCGTCAGCGCGGCGCCGCTCTTCACCACGATGTCCGAGGTGGCCACCCCGTTGCCGCAAAGGACGCCCTCGTTGACGGTCGTGGCCCCGGTGTAGTCGTTGCCGAAGGCCCCGAGCACGAGCGCCCCAGGCCCGTTCTTGACCAGCCCCCCGGGACCGGTCAGCGGGTTGTCGAGGCCGACGTCGCCGGCCGCGGCGTCCACCGTTAGGTCGCCGTTGGTGCCGGTCAGGGTGAACGGCAGGCCCGGCGGAACAACGAACGGCCCGTCCGCCCGCAGCGTGCCGCCGCCCATGTTGAGCGTGGCGTTGCCGCTGCCCCGCACCGGGGCGTGCTTCCATGCGATGGTTCCGCCGGTCAGGTTGAGCGTGGCGTTCGCGCCGTTGTTGCCGAAGGACATGGCCGGGGCCTGGAGCGAGCCGCCGGACATGTTCAGGGTGGCGTCGGTGGTGCTGTTGCCGAGGTAGAACTCGGAGGTCGGGTTGTCCTGGACGACGATCGCCCCGTTGTCCATGTTGACCGTCCCCTGCTGGATCTGGAATCCCTTGGCGATGGAGACCGTCGCGCCGTTGGTCAGGTTGAGCGTGGCCGCCGTCGAGTAGCGCACCCACAGGCCCCAGCCGCCCCGTTGGTCGTTCGAGGCGTAGCTGCCGCCGTCGAGGGTGACGGTGCCGTCCTGGACATCGAGGTTGCCGAGGGAGTTGTCGCCAGCGAGGACCAGGGTGCCGGACCCCTGCTTGGTGAGGATGGACCCGGTGGCGGTCATCGGGCCGCCGAGAGTCAGGGTTCCGGCCTGGGTTTCGAGCGTGACGTCGCCGCCGAGCGTCACCGGGCCGTTGCCGAGGTCGAGTTCGCCGCCGGTGAAGGCGCAGCTGCCGCGCAGGGACAGGGGGTTGTCGCCGGCGATCGCCAGCGGGGTGGCGCTGGTCGTGCCGAGCGCGCCGCCCTCGAGGTGGAGGTTGCCCGTGCCGAGGGCCGCCTCGTGGTTGATGAGCAGCGTGCCGCCGACGTGGTGGAAGTCGCCCGCCCACGTGTTGGGGCCGGCCAGCGTCAGGCTGGCGCCGCCGGTCTTGACGATCGTGGCGGACCCGCCGAGCCCGTTGGAATCCGCCGCATCAAGGGTGTAGTTCACGCTGGCGGCATCGAAGACGATCGTGCCGTCGAACGGGACGCCGCCGGCCGCGACGGTGACCGTGTCCTGGGTCACCGCCACCGGGCTCCCGGCGTCGTCGTAGTCGTCCGAGAACCACGCCTGGTCGCCGGAGAGGGCCATCGCCGCCTGGAAGGTGCCGGAACTCAACGGATCGTCCGGTGCGTTGATGCACCAGTTGGCCGACGAGTCGAGGTCCCAGGTGGCGCCGGCCAGGCCGTTCCATGTGCCCTCGTTCACGACCACGACCGGCTCGATCTCGCGCAGCTGGATCGCGTTGACCTGGACCGGGGACGCGATCCCGGTGCAGTCGATGTCCTGGAACGGGCCGTCGGCGGTGAACGTGCCGACCGTGAACTGGCCGAGCGCGCCCGCGGTGGTGGCGGGGAAGCTGAGGGTGACGGTGTTGCCCCCGCCGGCGGTGACCTGCATCGCCCGGTTGAGCCCGAGGCCGCGCGAATCGTCCACCCAGACCTGCACCTTGTACTCGCGGCCGACGACCAGGTCATTCAGCGTGATGACCCCGGTCCCCGGGGAGGCACCGCTCCAGGTGGCGCTGGTGAGGACGTTCTGATAGGCCGGGCTGAGGCTGGTGGCGGGGGGGGCGGTGCCCTGCAGGAAGCCGCTGTAGCCCCCGGCACTGTCGAAGCTCGAGGAGCGCGTCAGCCCGGTGCCCGGCGCGGTGAAGGTCACCCCGTTGACGGTCTGGCTCCCGCCGGCGGGAGTCCACTTGTAGGCCCAGAGGGAGACGCCGTCGGTGATCACATCGGCGTCCCCGGTGATGGTGGCCGGCTCGCTCCAGGTGACCGGGGCGGCCGGGGCGGAGGCAATGCAGAAGGCCAACAAGGCGCTGGCCAGATGGTAGGTGCGTGGTTTCATGTTCTCGGGACGGTCTTGCGGTTGCGGGTTTGGTTTGGTGATGCGGGATGGAAAGACGTCACAGGATGGCTAGATCTCGCCGGGGACCTCGACCACGAGCCGGCCGAACAACCGCCGCTCCAGCGCAAGGGCGCGGGGCAGGCGCACCGTGACCCGGTCGAGCCCCTCCCCACAGGCGTCGTCCTCAACCACGATCGCGACGCCATCGACGCCATCGACGGCATCCGCCCACACTAACAGGTCCGGGCTGTATTGGTTCCTGATGCGGAGTTCGGGCTGGGTCAGTGCGAGGGCGTTGCGGCGGTAGGTGAAGAGCAGGGCGCCATCCGGGGCGAGGGCAGCCGCGGGTGCCCCGGCGGGCGCCGCCGCGCCGGGGTTGGCTGGGTTTGGCTCGCTGCCGAGCACGAACTCGATGCCGTTGGCGAGGCCGTCGCCATCCGGATCCGAGCCGAAGCCGGTGTCGGGGCCGGACGGCCTGCCGAACCTCGCGACGAGCCACGACCCGTAGGGGGTCAAGTCAGCCATCGGGGTGAGCGTAATCTCGTCGCCGGCCGCCGTGTCGAGGCCGAACACGCCCTCGCCTTCGGCGTCGGGCGCGATCGTCGTGCCGTTGACCCGCACGACCGGGGCGACCGGCCACGGGTTCAGGAAGCGCAGCCTGCCGCCGACCGTCGCGCGGATCGTGGCGGCGGTGGTGGTGCCGGCGGCGAACCCGGCGGAGACGAGGAAGCCGCCCTGCGCGCGCAGGTTTTCGAACGCCGCCTGCTGGTCCGCCGGCCAGGCGGGGAAGAAGCGGAGGATGTCGTTGACGCCCTGCAACAGCATCTCGTTGATCACCGCCGTGGCCGCGAAGTTCTCGGTGAAGTGGCCGTTGTCGTTGAACTGGGCGCTGCCCGGCGCGAGCTTGAGCGTGCCGTTCGGGCGCTGGCGCGCCTGGAACTGCGCGCGGGTCCACGCGTAGGCGTCGGGCATGCCGAGGCGGGCGCGCGCCCCGGCGAGGATCATCGTGCTGTTGTTGCCGTTGGTGGCCATCGCGCCGATCGTGTCGGCGAAGATTTGGCGCTCGGCGGCGGGCGAGAACCAGTTGACCTCCCCGGCCGGATAGACCGGCAGCGCGGGCACCGGCACGTTGTAGGTGGTGGGCGGCGCGCCGGCCACGTCGACGATCACCGGGTTGGCCCCGCTGCTGCGCGGGTAATCGGGGAGCTTGTCGAGGGTCTGCTGCCAGCGCACGACCAGCCCGGCATCGACCCCGAGGGCGCCCGCGGCGCGGATCGCGGCCTTGAGCGCCATCCGCGCGAAGGCGATGTCGCAGGTGCCGTCGTCGCGCCCCCAGTTCCAGTGTTCCGGGCTGTAGGAGGGGCCGAACAGGAGCTTGCCGGTGCCGGGGCTGACGTTGCACCGGTCGGCGAACTCCGCGTAGAAGGTGGCGACCTCACGGAGCGCCGGATAGACCTCGTCGCGGAGCCGTGTGGCGTCAGGATAGTGCAGGTGGCGCAGCCACAGGTTGTGCACCGCCCATCCGGAGTCGCCGATCGTGTAGGTGTAGGGGACGAAGGCGGCCTGGCGGCCGTTGTTGGACTTGCAGGCGGCCGGATCGGGCGGCTCGTAGAGGAACACGCTGTGGGGGAAGAAGGCGCCGCCGCAGCCATAGGTCCGGTTGGCGAGCCACTGCGCGCGGCCGACGAAGCCGCGGACCAGCCACTCGTAGGGCTGCGAGAGTTCGCCGTGGTTGCACCCGTACCAACCCCAGAACGTCTGCTGCAGGTTGTAGTTGAGGTGGTAGTCGCCGTGCCAGTTCGGCGGGTCCTCCACCAGCCCGGCGAACAGTCCCACCGGCTTGACCCCCTCCTTGCTCACGCAGCGCATGAAGTAGAGGTTCCGGTACCACACGTCGCGCAGGTAGCTGTCGGCCAGGTCGACCCGACAGGCGGACCAGAACTGCTCCCACTGCGCCTCGTGGGCGGCGCGCGTGGCGTCGGCCTCCTCGGCCAGGGTTGTGGTGACCAGCGCCACGGCGGCGGCCCGCGGGGTGGCGGATTCCATCGAGGTCACGATGGCCACCGCGGTGCGCCCGTTCCGGGTTTCCATGGCGACTGCAAACGACATCCCCGGCCAGTCGCCGGCGGTTGGATAGTCGGGGTCGGCGGGCAGGGTCTGCACCAGGTACCTGACGCTGCCCTGGGTGCCGGTGGTCGGTGCGGGCAGCCAGCCGGCAGGGGTCGGGCCCAAGGTCACCGTGGTGTCTCCCTCGATCAGGAACACGTTCCGTTGGGCCAGGGCGCGGACCGTCACCACGCCGTCCGGCGTGGCCCCCGGCACCCTCGCCACCGCACGGTGGAGGTCGAGTTCCGTGTCCACCGGTGGCGGGCTGACGCTGGTGAGGTCGATCGGGTCGTTGCCCGCCGGCCCCTGCAGCACGACTTCGGTGTAGCGGTTCTCCGCCCGCGCGCCGTCCTCGGTCCAGGCGTAGAGGATGATCCCGCCGATGGCGGTCGGCTCCGGCAGGGTGAACACGTAGTCCTGCGGGGTGGTCGGGGTCTCCTGCCACAGGCTGCCGTAGTGCCCACCGGAAACGGGCAGCACCTCGACGTAGTGGCGGGCGTTGGCGGTGCCGGAGAGCCGCACCCGCACCGCGGCGTGGACCCGCCCGGTGCTCACCGGTGCCCGCCAGCCGCACGAGGCCCCGGCCGCCCCCTCGATCGCCATGGTGGCCACGCCGTCGGCATAGGTCCAGGTGTTGAGCGTGCCTTGGGCGCGGATGTTCGCCCACGTGGCGCCGGCCGCGGGGCCGGTCAGGTCGAGCACGGCGCAGGTGACCGGGGCCGGATAGGGATGCTGCCAGCTCGGCGGCAGGTTGGCGCCGCCGGAGATCGTGTGGGCGGGAATGTTGATCGTGGCGAGCGCGGGATCGGCCGAGGTGTCGACCCGCGCGTCCCACACGTCGTTCTTGGTCAGCCGCAGCCGGAAGCCGCTCGCTCCCGCGTGGAGCAGCGCGTTGATGTCGCCGTTGCCAAGGATCAAACTGTTTTCGCTGATGCTGCCCAGCGTGCCCTGGCGGATCGCCGCGGCATCAAGCGCCGCGGTGAACCGCGGGTCGGATTGCGCCCGCGCCAGGGGAGCAAGGGACGCCGCCAGCGCGAGCGCGATGCCCGCGCGGCGACGCCGCAGGCAGGCGGCATCCCGTGCCCGGAATCCCGACCCGCCGGCCCTGATCGGACACGGCCGCCGATGGTCCCGGTGGTTCTGCGTTCTGGCCATGGCGATCAGGACGGCGGCGGGGCATCCTCAAGCCCCGTCCCGCGGGAAGGGCTCGGTTCCCGGGCAGGCGGTTTCCCCTGCATCAAGGAGCCGACTGGCCCCCATCTCCCTTGCCGGGAGGATACCATTCATGGCTGAGACATTTACCGGCGCGGGCTCGACCCGTCTATGTCCATTCGTTCTTGATTTGTGTCTGATCGTTCGTCCATTGCCTGCAAGTGTGGGCCTTGCGGATGCGTATTGCGGCCCATCGACAGTGTCTGACGTCCGCCACCGGCGCATCAACGTGGGGGCCTACGAGCAACCGTGTTCCGGAGTGGGAATCACCCATGACCCGCTCGGGGCGGCACCGGATTGCACCGGCCTGACACTCCACGAAAGCGGGTTCCTCCCCAAGAACCGGGGCTGGAACTTCCCGAGCGTCTTCAGCCCCTTCTGGCGGCTGTGCTACGATTTCGCCCGCGGCCATTCGGTGTGCTGCAACGACCGCACGGTGAGGCTCGGCCCCGGCCACCTGGTGCTGATTCCGCCCCAGTGCCTGTTTCACTGCCGGGGCCCGGGGCCCGTCCCCTCGCTGTGGCTCCACTTCGGTTTCACCCGCGAGCCGCACCCCGATCTCAGGCCGCCGTTCCTGCTGCCGCTGCGCCCCCTCGATCGGCGCCTGATCGACGAACTCAGGGACCGGATCGTGGCCGCCGGAAACATCACGCCGACCACCGAGGTCCTGCACCACAGCCTCGCGCTGCTGCACGTGAGCCTGGCCCGCCCCGAACTGCGCTGGCACCCGCCGGTGCCTCGATCGCTCGAGCGGGTCCGCAGTCACATCCGGCAACATCTCGACCGGCCGCTCGACAACCACGTGCTCGCGAGCCTCGCGGGCATGAGCCTGACGCGGTTCATCCAGGCCTTCCATGACACCTTCGGCATGACGCCCGCCCGCCACATCACCGAGGTGCGGGTCCAGCAGGTGGCCCGGTTGCTGTTGCACAGCAGCCTCTCGATCGACGACATCGCGGAACTGACCGGGTTCCCCAACCGTTCCTACCTGAGCCGCGTGTTCCGCAAGGTCAGGAAGGACTCACCGGCGGCCTTCCGCAGGCGCTATCGCGGCTGAGCCCGGAAACGGCCGGGGGCTCAGCCAGCCTCCACCGACACGATCCCCAGCCGCCCGCGCCCCGCGTCCCAGTCGATCACCACCCGCCCCGCCGGCTCCAGGCCTAACAGCCCTGCCGGCCGGCTGGTCGCCATCGGCAGGACCTCCTCCAGTGGCAGGCCGGTGAACCGCACCGTGTTGGCGACCGCGCGGTCCATCGTCAACGCCGAGCCGGCGAGATGGTCCGCGCCCGGCGCCGCCACCCGCCCGTCGGCGCCCAGTTCCACCTCCATCCCTCCCAGCCGGTAGCGCCCGGGCACACAGCCCGCCGCCGCCACCGCGTCGGTCACCAGGATCGAGCGCGCGGGCGTCTTCGCGCGCACCATCGCCTTGACCGTCGCCGGCGGCAGGTGGTGCCCGTCGACGATGAAGCTCGCCAGCAGCCGGTCGTCCGCCAACTGCTCCCACAGCAGGTTCGGGTGGCGCGGCAGCCACCCGGCACACCCGTTGCCAAGGTGCGTCGCCAACACCGCCCCCGCCGCCACCGCCGCACCCAGCCGCTCCCCGTCCGCCCCGGTGTGCCCGACCGCCACCCGCACCCCCATTTTTGTTAGACCGGCCGCCAGCTCGAGCGCGCCGTCGGCCTCGGGGGCGAGGGTGACGAGCACGATGCGGCCCTCGGCGGCGTCCTGGCGGCGGCGGAAGTCGTCGATCGAGGCGGGGCGGACGTGGGCGCGGGGGTGTGCGCCGCGGGGCCCGTCCTCTGGGGAGATGTAAGGTCCCTCCATGTGGATGCCGGCGACGGCGGGGTCGGGGCAGCGGGCGAGGGTGCGGGCGCAGCGGGCGAAGTGGTCGAGCGACGAGGTGATGAGGGTGGGCAGGAAGCGGGTGACGCCGGTGGCGCGCAGGGCCAGCACGGCGCGGTGGATCTGCTCCGGCGTGAGCGCGGGGTCGTTGAAGTCGACGCCGCCGAAGCCGTTGACCTGGAGGTCGAAGAAGCCCGGGGTTTCTAACCGCATGGCAGCAGGGCGGACGACTCGGGGTCGAGATAGACCGTCACCGCGGGGTGGCGGCGGAGGGCGGAGGCCGGGGCGAGCGGGCTGATGTCGCCGGCGAGGCACGCCTTGACCGCGGCGGCCTTGCGGGCCTCGGGCACGACGCAGATGATGCGCCGCGCCTTGAGGATCTGGCGGATCGACATCGAGAGCGCGCGGGTGGGCACGTCCTCGAGGCGCGCGAACCAGCCCTCGCCGAGCTGCTGGCGCCGGCACGCCTCGTCCAGCCCGACGACCAGGTAGGCCTCCTCGGTCTCGAAGTCGGCGGGCGGGTCGTTGAACGCGAGGTGGCCGTTCTCGCCGATGCCGACGAACGCGACGTCGACCGGCCGCGCGTTCAACGCGGCGCCGGCCTCGCGGCACACCTCCGCCGGGTCGCCCTCGCCGTCCAACAGGCAATGGTCGCGGATCCCCGCGGGGGTGATCAGCCGGTCGAGCAGGTAGCGGCGGAAGCTCGCCGGGTGGGTGGGCGGCAGCCCGATGTACTCGTCGAGGTGGAACAGCTCGGTTTGGCCCCAGTCGACGTCGGTGCGCGCGGTCAGCGCGGCGAGGAACGCGAACTGCGAGGCCCCGGTGGCGGCGACGAAGCGCGCGCGCCCGTTCGCGGCGATCGCGCCGCGCAGGATGCCGGCGGCCTGCTCCGCCGCCGCGTGCGCCAGCTCCTCGCCATTCGTGCAGACCTTGATCTCCATGGCCACCGCCCCGTCTTGGTTGTTAGGCCGGCCCGCCGCGGGCCCGCTGACCGAGGCTAGCGGCATGGCCGGACGGAGGCAAGCCCGGCCGGCCCGGCGGCGCGCCCCGTATCCAGGGCCGAAGGTCGGGCGGGTCGGACGGGTCGGTTGTCCGGCCGCGCGCGGCCCCGGCATGGAGGATGTTAGGCGGCGCCTGCGGCGCGCACCCCTGGTCTGGGGTCTTGCACAGCTGGCCGCGCAGCGGTTATCTGGAGGCGGTCCCACGATCCCATGAACACGAGCATCCGCCATTGCCTTGCGTTGGTTGCCGCCGGCCTGCCGGTCGCGCAGGCCGGGGAAGACCTGTTTCCGTTCGTCATCCCCGGGCTGGCGGCGCCGCCGGCCGGCGCGGTGGTGGACGTCGCGTGGCTCAACGACCGGCCGGCGGGCAGGCACGGGCCGGTCAGGGTGCGCGACGGGCGGTTCGTCGACGGCCGCGGGCAGCGGCTGCGCTTTTTGGCGAGCAACGTCACGTTCGGCAGCTGTTTTCCGGACCACGCCACCGCCGACCGGCTGGCCGCGCGCATGGCCAGCCTGGGGCTCAACTGCATCCGCTTCCACCACGCCGACAACCAGGCGGCCCCGGGCGGGATCTGGAAGGCGGGCACGCCGCACCGGAACGAGTTCGACCCCGGCCAGCTGGACCGGCTCGACTACTTCATCGCCGCGCTCAAGGAGCGGGGCATCTACGCCAACCTCAACCTCCACGTCTCGCGCAACTACTGGGAGGGCGAGGACTTCCCCGACGGGCTGGCCGGCAACCGGCAGCGCCAGCAGCTGCTGCCCCACTACGGCAAGGGCCTCGACAAGATCAACGACCAGATGATCCGCATGCAGCGCGACTACGCCCGCGCGCTGCTCACCCACGTCAACCCCTACACCCGGACCAGTTACGCCAAGGAGCCGTGCGTCGCGATGGTCGAGCTCAACAACGAGAACTCGCTGCTCCAGCTCGACGTGCCGGCGCTGCCGGAGTTCTACCGGGCGGAGGTGTTGCAGAAGTGGAACGCGTGGCTCAAGGGGCGCTACGGGTCCGATGACCGGCTGGCCGCCGCCTGGGGCGGCAGCGAGGAGCTCGGCCCCAACCTGCTGCCGGCACAGCCGACGATCCAGGGCGGCCAGTGGCTAACTGTTAGACCCGGCGGCGCCGGCGAGACGCGCGTCTCGGTGACCGCGCTCCCGGAGGTCAACTGGCACGCGCAGCTGCACTGGGGCGGCCTGACCCTCGAGGAGGGCCGGGTCTACACGCTGGAGTTCAGCGCGCGCTCGGAGGCCCCGCGCCGGCTGCCGCTCAGCACCCGCCTCGCAAAACCGGACTGGCACAACTGCGGGCTGGCCGAGGACGTCGCGCTGGGCCCGCAGTGGCAGGCGTTCAGCCACGCCTTCCGCGCCGCGCGCGTCGAACCGGGCGCGGTGCGCTTCGACATCGTCGCCGGCGGCGGCCCGCCGGGCGACTTCGTGCTCAAGGACCTGACGCTGCGCCGCGGCGGCTCGCTCGGGCTCCGGCCGGGCGAGTCGCTGGCCGCCGGCAACATCGCCGCCCCGTCGCGCACCGCCAACTCGCCGCGGGGGCTCGACTGGACGCGCTTCCTGGCCGTGACCGAGCGCGCCTACACCAGCGGCATGCGCGCGTTCCTCAAGCAGGGGCTGGGCGTCGCGGCCCCGGTCATCGACACCCAGGCGAGCTACGGCGGCATCGCCGGCACCTTCCGGGAGTCGGCCAACGAATACGTCGACATGCACGCCTACTGGCAGCACCCGGTGTTCCCCGGCCGCCCGTGGGACGGCGCCAACTGGAACATCCGCAACACCCCGATGGTCGACGCCCCGGACGGCGGCAACCTCGCCCGGCTCGCCGTCTATCGGGTGGCGGGCCGCCCGTTCACGGTCAGCGAGTACGACCACCCCGCGCCGAGCCACTACGCGGCCGAGATGTTCCCGATGATCGCCAGCTTCGGCGCGCTCCAGGACTGGGACGGGCTGTTCCAGTTCGACTGGGGCGGCACCGACGCCGACGCGCGCCGGATCACCGGCTACTTCTCGCTCCAACAGCACCCCGCCAAGCTCGCGCTGCTCCCCGCCGCCGCGCTGATGTTCCGCCGCGGCGACGTGCCCGCCGCCACCGGCACCGCCCGGCTGGCGATCCCCGCCGCCCGCGTCGAGGAACTCACCGCGGAAAACGTCCCGATGCCCGACGCATGGCGGCGCGCCGGGCTGACCCCGGGCCACCTGCTCACCCACCGGCTCGAGCTGCGCTTCGCGCCGGTCGACGAGTTGCAGTTCGCGGCCACCCCCGGCGCGGCCTCGCCGGTGGCATGGAACCCCGCCGCCGGCCTCTACACCGTCGATGCGCCCGCCGCCAAGGTGGTCGCCGGCCGCTGCACCGGCACCACCACCACGCTCGCCGACGCCGCGTTCACCGTCGCCGCCAACCCGCGCAACTTCGCCGTGCTCGCACTCAGCGCGGTCGACGGCCAGCCCCTGCCCCGCTCCCGCCGACTGCTGCTCGCCGCCGTCGGCAACGCCGAAAACACCGGCATGGGCTGGAACGACGACCACACCAGCGTCGGCTCCCGCTGGGGCCAGGCGCCGACGGTCTGCGAGGGGATCGCCGCCCACGTCTCCCTCGCCGCCACCCGCCGCGCCACCGTCCATGCGCTCGACGGCTCGGGCGCCCGCACCGCCGAGGTCCCCTCCACCTTCGCCGACGGCCGGCTCACCTTCGACATCGGCCCCGGGTTCAAGACCCTGTGGTACGAGATCGCCCCCGAATGACCGCCCCCGCCCCGGGCTGACGGTCCGCCCGCCGGTCTAACAGAATCCCGCGGGCCTTGCCCGGGGGCGCGGCGGCGCCCCCGGGGTTGCGTCCCCCCTGACGCCCGCGACCCCAGGCGGGGTCGCGGGTCAATGCGTGTGCGCCGCTCAGTTCTGGGTCACCTTGAGGCGCATGAAGTCCTTGGGCGGGCCGCCGGGCAGGGTGTAGGAGATGGTGGTGTCGTCGTTGGCGGTCGGAGTGACCTCGGCCCACGGGTCGGTGAGGCCGAGGTCGGTGGACTCCTCGATCGCGTAGGTGATGTCGGCGGCCAGCGGCTGGCGCTTGGCGAAGGTGAGGGTGGTGCCGGCCATGGCGCCGGCGGAGCCGTCGGCCACGGTGGGATCGAGGCCCTCGATCGCGTATTCCATCAGGTTGTCGAGGCCGTCGCCGTCCGGGTCGTCGGCGGGGCCCTGCAGGCCGGCGGGGACGGTGCCGTTGGCGAAAGTGCCGGTGATCCAGCCGGCGAAGCCGACGCCGACCACCTTGACGATGCCGTCGCCGGTGATGAAGCCGTTGGAGTTGGTTTTGTCGAAGGTGCCGCTGGTGTGGACCGTGCCTTGGAGGTCCAGGGTCTTGACGGTCAGGGTGCCGGCGCCGGCGATGCTGCCGGTGGTGAGCACCAGTTCATCGGCGGCGCAGTTGACGCCGTTGAGGTCGAGCGTGCCGCCGTCCACGGTGGCCACGTTGGTCAGGCCGTCGAGTGTGTTGGTGCGATCGGTCCCCAGCGCATTGGCGTTGTTGACCACCAGGGTTCCCTCGGTCACGCGCAGGCGGGAGAAGTAATTGGCGGCCGAGATCCGCATCGTGCCTGCGCCGGTCTTCTGGATCACCGTGGTGTTGCCGTCCCGTACCAGGGTCTGGCCCATCTGGCCGGTAAAGTCCAGCTCGACGGCGGTCGCCGCGCTGTCGCCGACCTCAATCGTCTTGGTGTATCCGGCACCCCCGCCCTGCCCGGTGCCGTACCAGTTGGCCGAAATGGTGGCCGTGCCCGGGTCGTTGGTGGCGTCGTAGATGATGCAGTTCTGCAGGGCGAACATGCAGAAGCCGGCCGAGGCGCCGCTGTTCTTGACCTCCATCACGCCGCCGGCCTGGCCGCCGAGGATGATCGCCTGCTGGGCGACCTGCCACACCGGCTGGCCCCCCGCGAAGGTGTAGTTGGTCTGGCCGTTCATGTCGAAGGCGCCGTTGCGCAGCGTGAAGCCCTGCGACCAGGTGCCCCAAGGGGTCACCGAGGGGCCGGTGGCCTGCGGGTGGCCGATCGCCAGCGTGCCGCCGATGATCGTTGTGCCGCCGGTGTAGGCATTGTTGGCGGTGAGGGTGACGGTGCCGGTGGCATCGACCACCAGCGCGCCGCCGGAAACCAGGCCGGACACGGTGCCCGAGCCGCCGAGGGTGCCGCCGCCGGCGGTGACCGGATTGGTGATCGTCTGGCCGCCGAGGTCGAGCGTGCCGCCGTTGAGGGCGACGGCGCCAGTGCCCAGCGCCGCGGCGTTCCCCAGCACGAGGGTGCCGGCGTTGACCGTGGTGCCGTCGTAGTAGCTGTTGGCGTTGTTGATCGTCAGCGTGCCGCTGCCGTTCTTGACCAGGCCGGTGGCGCCGTCGATCGCCGCGCTGCCGGTGACCGTGAAGTCCTTGGCGGAGTTGTTGAACACGACCCCCGTCGGGCTTACGTCCGCCACCGAGACGTCCACCGTGGTGCCGGTCGCGTTGTCGTCGAACAGCACGCTGTCGCCATCGATGTAGTCGGCGGTGCCGCCGCCGGGCAGCGCCCAGTTCTTGGGCGCGGCGATCGTGTTGGTGCTCCACTCGCTGCTCGTCGCGCCGGTCCAGTACGGGTTCTCGCCGCTGACCACGTAGTCGAGGCTGTCGGTCGCGGCGTTGTACACCAGCTCCTCGCTCTGGCGGCTGTTCAGCGTCGGGCCGGACCCGAGCACGAAACCGTCGGCGTCGGCCAGGTCGTCGGTGGCGATCAGGTGATAGGTGCCGCTGTCGACCGGGCCGGTCGGCAGGTTGATCTGGACGGCGCCCGGGCCGCCGTTGAGCGTCAGCGTGCCGGTGACGTCGACCGCCGGGTCCTCGGTGTAGCCGCCCAGGCTGGCGATGTTGATCGTGCCGAGGTCGAGGTCGGCGGTGCCGAAGGTCAGGTTCTCGACCGTCAGCGTGCCGCCCGCGGTTGGCGCGAGGATCGCGTTCGACTCCATGATCATGGTGCCCGCGATGCTGCCCGCCCCGCTGAGGGTCTTGTCGGTCGCGATCGTGTGCACGCCGCCGACCGCGCCGGCGACGTCGAGGGTGGCGCCCGCCGCCACCGTCACGTTGCCGCCGCCGAGCGTGCCGGCGCCGGCCAGCACCAGCGCGCCGGCGGAGACGTTGGTCGCGCCGGTGTAGTCGTTCGCGGCGGCGAGGGTCAGGGTGCCGCTGCCGGACTTGTTGAGCGCGCCCGCGCCGGAGATCGCGCCGACGACGAGGACGTCCGCGTCGCCGATGAAGTGGACGCCGACGTTCTGGGTGATCGCGTTGGTCACCTGGACGTAGTCGTAGGCGGCGTCGGTCCCGTAGTTGAACACCACGTTGCGGGCCGTGATGCTGCCGGAGCCGGCCACGTTGTCGATCCAGTTGCCGGTGCCGTCGGTGGTGACCGTCCCCAGCGCCTTGTCGCCGCCGGCGGATTCGCCGCCATACTGGACGACGCTGGAACCGGTGTTGCCGAGGGCGATGGTGGTGCCGCCGTTGCTGGCCGCATCGGCGATGCTGACGCTCCCGCCGTAGGCCTGCATGTTGCCCGCGAAGACGAAGTCCTGCGAGAGGCCGGCGGTAATGAGCGAGAACGGCCCGCTGCCGGTCACCGTGGTGGCGCTGGAGAAGCGCGTGACCGCCTCGCCCCAGCCGTTGTTCTGTGCGACCGCGGTGAAGACCAGGTTCGGGTTGGCGTAGGTCTGGCTGCGGGCCGCGCTAATGCCGAAATAGCCTCCGGTGATGTTCCAGTCCACCGTGTCGTAGGTCGCGACCGGGCACTGGGCTTGGTTCATCGCATTCTGGCCGCCAGAATACGTGTAGGTCTCCGCGCTGGCGGTGACCGCGAGGGCGCCGAGCGCGGCGGCGATCGTCGGCAGGGCCGCCTTGCTGCGGCCGGCCGGCAGGTGGTTGTTGGACTTCATGGTGGTGTTTGGGTTGTTGGTCGTGATGAATGAGGGGAGGAAACCGCGCGGCAGCCGGCGGCGGGACGCACGGCCGCCTCGATCCGGGCACCGGCGGCAACTGGGCTCATGGGAAGAAACGCGGCGCGCCCGGCTTGAGCAGGGGAAACAGTCCACCGGCAGGGCCGCTTTCCAAGCGCGATCCGATGGTCTTGTCACAAGACCACTCCGATCCGGCCGAAAGACCCCCCGCCCCGCACCGGTATTTGGATTTCACCCCAACCCACCATGCGCACGCTCGCCATCCTCACCCTGTCGGCCGCCCTCGCGGCCTCCGCCACCGCCCAGGACGCCCGCCCGGCGGGCACGATGAAGACCCGCTGGGCCGCGGAACTGAACCCGGATTCCCCCCTGCCCGAACACCCGCACCCCTCGCTCGAACGCCAGGCGTGGACCAACCTCAACGGCCGCTGGGACTACGCGATCACCGCCAAGGACGCCGCCAAGCCCGACCGCTGGGAGGGCAAGATCGTCGTCCCGTTCTGCGCCGAGTCCCAACTCTCCGGCGTGCAGCGCCACGTCGGCCCCGACCGGCAGCTGTGGTACCGGCGCAGCATCACCCGACCCCAAACCCGCCCCGGCGAGCGCGCCCTGCTCCACTTCGGCGCCGTCGACTGGCAGGCCACCGTGTGGCTCAACGGCCGCGAACTCGGCCGCCACCAGGGCGGCTACGACCCGTTCACCCTCGACGTCACCGACACGCTCCGCGACGGCCCCAACGAACTGGTGGTCGCCGTCTGGGACCCCACCGACGCCGGCCCGCAGCCGCGCGGCAAGCAGGTCCGCAACCCGGAGGGAATCTGGTACACCGCCGTCACCGGCATCTGGCAGACGGTGTGGCTCGAGGTGGTCCCCGCCACCCACGCCGCCACCGTGCGCTTCGAAACCGACGCCGCCGCCCAGGACGGCGCCCAACAGGTGCTCTGCCACCTCCGCCTCAACGCCCCGTTCAAGGGCACGCTGCGCGTGGCCTGGAAGTCCCCCGCCGGCGCCGCCGGCGAAACCACCGCCGCGGTCGACGGCCCCGCCTGCACCGCCGCCATCCAGCTCGCCAAGCCCGAACGCTGGTCCCCCGCCTCGCCCACACTCTATCAGGCCACCGTCTCCCTGCTCGCCGGCGACCAGGTGGTCGACTCCTTCGCCACCTACTTCGCGTGCCGCACCGTCGGCTGGGGCAAGGACAAGCACGGCACCAACCGGCTGCTGCTCAACGGCGAGCCGCTGTTCCACTACGGCCCGCTCGACCAGGGGTGGTGGCCCGACGGCCTCTACACCGCCCCCACCGACGCCGCGCTGCGCTCCGACATCGAGGTCACCCGCGCGATGGGCTTCAACATGGCCCGCAAGCACGTCAAGGTCGAACCCGAGCGCTGGTACTTCTGGGCCGACAAGCTCGGCCTGATGGTCTGGCAGGACATGCCCAGCGGCTTCGCCACCGGCCGCCGCCAGGGCCAGCCCGCCACCGACGACGCCAACTTCCGGCGCGAACTGGCCGCCGTCATCGAGGCCCGCCGCTTCCACCCCTCGATCGTCGCCTGGATCCCCTACAACGAGGGCTGGGGCCAGCCCGACGCCGCCGGCACCAACCAAACCCTCCAGGCAACCAAGCAGCACGACCCCGCCCGCCTCGTCGGCGCCGCCAGCGGCTGGACCGACCACGGCTGGGGCGACTGGAAGGACATGCACAACTACCCCGGCCCCGGGATGTTCCCGCCGATGGACGACCGCGTCTCGGTGCTCGGCGAGTTCGGCGGCCTCGGCCTGCCGCTCGCAGGCCACCTGTGGTGGGACAAGCGCAACTGGGGCTACCGCACCTATCAGGCCAAGGACGAGCTGCACCGCAACTACGCGGTGCTGATGGCCAAGCTCGCCGACCTCGTCCCGCGCGGCCTCGCCGCCGCGGTCTACACCCAGACCACCGACTGCGAGGGCGAGGTCAACGGCCTGCTGACCTACGACCGCGTGCCGAAGTTCGACCCCGCCTGGCTCACCCAGCACCACGCCCCGCTCTATCAGCCGCCCGCCGCCATCAGGACCACCACCATCGCCCCCACCGCCGAAACCGCCCCCGGCCCACAGTGGGCGTTCACCCTCGACCAGCCCGCCGACGGCTGGGAACGCCCCGGCTTCGACGACTCCGACTGGCGCCGCGGAGCCGCCGGCTTCGGCACCGAGGGCACCCCCGGCGCCCGCGTCGGCACCCGCTGGGACCGCCCCGCCATCTGGCTGCGCCGCACCTTCCGCCTCGACGCCAAGCCCGCCGGCCGCCTCATGCTGCGCATCCACCACGACGAGGACGCCACCGTGTTCCTCAACGGCACCAAGATCGCCACCCTCGAGGGCTACGTCGGCGACTACTTCGCCCTGCCCCTCGACGACGCCGCCCGCGCCGCCCTGCGCACCGGCGACAACGTCCTCGCCATCCACTGCCGCCAATCCCAAGGCGGCCAGTTCATCGACGCCGGCCTGGTGGACGAAACCCGCGTCGAGTGACCTCCCCTTCCTCCCCCCGGACAACCAACAGGCCCCCCCGGCGCAAGCCGGGGAGGCCTGGCGGGTCCCCCCCGCGGCACCCCGCAGGGAGGGGTTCAGGGTTGTTAGAGGACCATGTCCTTGAGCTTCTTGAGCGGGCGGACCTTGACCACGGTGGTCGCCGGCTTCGCCTTGAACATGGTCTCCTCCCCGGTGAAGGGGTTGATGCCCTTGCGCGCCTTGACCGCCGGCTTGGCGACTGCGGTGATCTTCAGAAGGCCGGGCAAGACGAACTCACCGGCGGACTTCTTCTTGACGTGCAGTTCGATGACTCCGGCCAGGCTGTCGAGCACCGCCGCGATTTGCTTGCGGGCGAGCCCGGTGTCATTGGCGATCGCCTCCAGGATCTGGGTCTTGGAGTACTTCTCTTTGATGGATGCAGGTTTCTTGGCCACGCCCGATCGAATGTTGAGCCGGCGCCCGGAAGCAAGCAGTTTCGTGCGGATCGCGGCCAAAAACCGCGAAAAAATGCCTTCCCGAGGGGGCGGGCGGCGGTTGCGGGCGCGGCGGGCGCCGGCACGCACCCCGCCGCCAGCCCCCGCCACCCCACCCGACCGACGATGAAACCACCCCCGTTGATCCTGCTGCTGGCCGCCGCCGCCACCGCGACCGCCGCCCGCGCCGAACCCCAGGCCCGCCCGCCCGGCACGGACGACGCCCGCCCGCGGGTGCAGTTCCACGAGCACCTCGTCGAAGGCTGGAGGTCCTCCCCGCCGCAGCTCGACCTCGCCGACGCCGCCGCCGTCTTCCGCTTGGTCTTCAGCCAGCTGCCCGCCGAGGTCGACGTCTACCCGGGCGAAAACTACTACTACTGGCACCTGCCGGTCGCCGGCCGCGACCTCCACGGCAGCATCGGCCTGCCCGCCGGCCGCCGCGACCACGGGCTCGTCTCGTTCGGCTGCACCGAGTGGGACGAGGCACCCGCCGACCACCCCACGAACCCCGCCGCCCGCATCGCCCACGCCCGCTACCTCGGCCCCGACGACGGCGTCGAGACCGCACGCCTCGCCCCCTTCCGCTACCTCGTCCGCTGCGCCGGCAGCCAGGTCGTGTTCCGCCTCACCCCCATCCCCCAGCACCCGCCGCGCTGGTTCGGGCTGTTAGAAGGCGAGCGCTTCGTCGAGCGCACCCGCGACGACTCGGGGCTGGGGTTCCTGCTGCTGTTCAACGCCGCGGGCAACTACTTCCTGTGGGTGCTCGACGAGGAGGAGCCGGCGGCGGAGCAGTTCACGGCGCTGGGTGGCGGCGCGGTGGCGGGCAACCGCAGCGGGTTCGTCTACTGGCTCGACCCGGAGGCGCGGCCGCGCAAGGTGCTGGCGGCGGTGCGGCAGGCGAGCGTGGCGCGCAACGACCACTACGACGGCCCGTTCGACCAGCTCTCGGACAACCACGTGGAGACCGGCGAGGTGGAGATCCGCAGCCTGATCGAGTTGGCGCTGCCGGCGGTCAGGGGCCGCATCGACCGGTTCGGCTACTACACCGACACGGCGCGGCCGGCGCGGGTGGCGCTGGCGACCTACGGCACCTACGGCACGCTGGCGGAGGCGGCGGCGTTCGTGGCGGCGGCGGTGGCCGACGCCGATCCCCGGCGCGCCATCTCGCGCGGCGGCGCGGTGCGTGCCGGGCCTTGTCCTTGACGCGCCGCCGGCCGCGGCGGTTTGCTGAACGCCGGTGGCGCCGCCGCCCGTATCCCTGCCCAACCGCCCGATGCACGCGCACCCTTCACTGCTGCTCAGCGCGGTGCTGGCGGCCTCGCCCGCCGCCGCCGCCCCGGTCCGCCTGATGACCCTCGAGCCCGGCCACTTCCACGCCGCGCTGGTCCAGATGTCGATGTACGAGCAGGTCGACCCGGTGGTGCACGTCTACGCCCAGCCCGGCCCCGACCTCGACCTGCACCTGGCGCGGATCGAGGGCTTCAACACCCGGCCCGACAACCCGACGCAGTGGCAGACCGAGGTGCACCGCTGCGACGACCCGCTCGAGCGCATGCTCGCCGAGCGGCCGGGCAACGTGGTCGTGCTCTCGGGAAACAACGCGCGCAAGGCGGAGATGATCCGGCGCTGCGTCGAGGCCGGCCTGCACGTGCTGGCGGACAAGCCGATGGCGATCAACCCGGCGGGCTTCGAGGACCTCAGGCAGGCGTTCGCCGCGGCCGGCACCAACGGGGTGCTGCTCTACGACATCATGACCGAGCGCTTCGAGGTCACCACCATCCTGCAGCGCGAGCTCTCGCGCAACCGCGCGCTGTTCGGCAAGCTCGCCACCGGCACCCCCCAACAGCCGGCGGTCACCAAGGAGAGCGTCCACCATTATTTCAAGACCGTCGCCGGCAAGCCGCTCCAGCGCCCGCCGTGGTTCTACGACGTCACCAAGCAGGGCGAGGGGATCGTCGACGTCACCACCCACCTCGTCGACCTGATCCAGTGGGAGTGCTTTCCCGGCGAGGTCCTCAAGCCCGGGGATGTGGCCATGCTCTCGGCGCGCACCTGGGCGACGCCGGTCACCAGGGAGGAGTTCGCCGCGTCCACCGGCCTCGAGACCTTCCCCGGGGACCTCAAGGGCTGCCTCGACGCCGCCGGCGTGCTGCAGGTGCCGGCCAACGGCGAGTTCACCTACACCCTGCGCGGGATCCACTGCAAGGTGTCGGTCCGTTGGAACTTCAAGGCCCCCGAGGGCGGCGGCGACACCCACGACTCGGTGATGCGCGGCAGCCGCGCCAGCCTCGTCATCCGCCAGGGCGCCCAACAGAACTTCAAGCCGACGCTCTACGTCGAGCCGGCCGCCGCCGAGGACGACCTCGGCGACGCGCTCGCCGACGCGATCGCCGGGCTGCAGGAGAAGTGGCCGAAGGTCTCCGCCAGGCAGCACGGCGGCAGCTGGGAGATCGTCATCCCGGACCGCTTCAAGGTCGGCCACGAGGAACACTTCGCGCAGGTCACCAAGGCCTACCTCGACTACCTCGGCAGCGGCCGGCTGCCGCTGTGGGAGACGCCCAACATGCTGGTCAAGTACCACACCATCATGCAGGCTTGGCAGATGAGCCGCTGACGGGACGGCCGCCGCCCAAAAAGGAAGAACACCCCGCACCCCGGCAACCGGGAACAATGCCATGAACATCACGACGACCGCGGCGGGCTGCGCCGCATTGCTGGCGTGGGCCACGGTGGCCGCCGCCCCTCAACCCGCCGCCGGCTTCGCCGCCGCCGAGCGCGACGGCCGGCTTGAGGTGCGCGACGGCGACCGGCTGGTGCTCGCGTGGCAGGTCGCGCCACTGGCCAAGCCGGCCGGCGGCGCCAAGTTCGCCGCCAGCGCGTTCCTCCACCCGCTGTGCACGCCGTCCGGATTCGTGCTGACCGCCATCCAGCCGCCCGACCACCTCCACCACTTCGGCGTCTGGTGGCCGTGGAAGTTCCTCGAGGTCGACGGCAAACAACACAACACCTGGGAGCTCCAGGAAGGCCAGGGCCGCCACGTCGCCGTCAACGCCCGCATCGCCAGCCAGTCCGCCGACGAGGTCGTCCTCGAGCTCGCCAACCGCCACGAGACGGCCGCCGGCGACGGGTTCGCGCCCGCACTCGACGAGCGCGCACGCCTCCGCCTCAGCCGCCTCGGCACCGACGCCTATCAGCTCGATATCGCCCTCGACCAGCGGCCGGCCGCCGGGCGCAAGGTCGAGGTCGTCGCCTACCGCTACAGCGGCTTCTCGTGGCGCGGCTCCGCCGCCTGGAACAAGGACAACAGCCGCATGACCACCAGCGAGGGCCACACCCGCGACCAGGCCAACCACCAGCCCGCCCGCTGGGTGATGGTCGACGGCAAGACCCCCGCCGGCACCGCCACCCTGCTGCTGCTCAGCGCCGCCGCCAAGGACGGCGGCACCCCCGAGCTGCTCCGGGTGTGGGACTCCAACACCCACAACGGCGCGCCGTTCGCCAACTTCAACCCGGTCGTCAACCAGACCCTGCCCCTCGACGCCGCCCACAAACAGGTCAGCCAGCGCCGCTACCGCCTGATCCTCGCCGACCGCACCCTCACCCCCGAGCAGGCCGAGCAACTGTGGCGCAAGTGGCGGTGAATCAAAGGGTGCCTCGTCGTTGGGTGGGGGCGGAATGGGCGGGATCGGCGGGATCGGCGGGATGGGCGGGATGGTGGGGGGAGCGGGGAACGTTCGACAGATCGGGCGGGCGGTGGCGTTAAGAGTGCGACCCCATGAAGTCCTCCTGTGCGTTTGCCCTGTTGTCGTCGCTGGTTGCCTGCGCGGTTGCCGCCGAGCCGCCTGCGGAGCCGGCCGCTGAGTCGCCTGCGGCCGCCCCGCCGGTCACGGATTTCATCCGGGTGGACGAGGACGCGGCGGCGGCGCGGCTGCAGACGGCGGTGACGCGCTACGAGAAGGATGGCGCGCGGGTCGACCTGATCGGAGCGATCCACATTGCCGACGAGGCGTACTACAAGGCGCTGAACAAGCGTTTCGCCGGCCATGACGCGGTGTTGTTCGAGATGGTGGGCGGCGAGGCGCTCGAGGAGGGGCGTGCGCCGGCGGCGGGCGGCCCGGCCGAGGAGAAGAACCTGCAGGCGCTCCATCAGGTGTATGGGATGGTCTCGCGCTTCCTGGGCCTGCGCGACCAGATGAGCCACATCGACTACTCGCGGGACAACTTCGTCCACGCCGACCTCTCGCTGGATGAGTTCCACAAGCTGCAGGCCGAGCGCGGCGAGTCGCTGCTGGGGTTTGCGATCGAGGCCGGCAAGCAGGCCGGCGAGCAGGGGGTTGGCGCGCAGCCCGACCCGGCGCGCCTGCTGCAGGCGCTGCTCACCGGCAACTCGAACAAGATGAAGCTCGAGATCGTGCACACCCTCGGCGCGGGCGACGACCAGATCGCGGCGTTCGCCGGCGGCAGCGTGATCATCACCGACCGCAACGCGAAGTGCCTGCGCGTGCTCGACGAGCAGGTGGCGGCCGGCAAGCGCAAGCTCGCGGTCTTCTACGGGGCGGCCCACTTCCCGGACATGGAGCAGAAGCTGCTGGCGGCCGGTTGGAAGCGCGCCGGGCAGGAGTGGCTGACCGCGTGGGACATCCCCAAGGAGGAGGAGAAGAAGCCGGCGGCCGAGGAACAGAAGGCGGCTTGGTGTAGTCCGCCTTACAGATGGCTCATTATCGCAACGTGCTGCGAGGCTTCGTTTACCACGGATTTCACGGTGTGCACGGATTGTTCGCATTCCGAACCAGCCGTGAAATTCGTGTAATCCGTGGTTCTCATAAGATGCAATCTGCTTGACGGACTACACTAGCGGCAGCTGGGCGGCAGCCGGCGGCGGCCCCCGCCCGCCGCGGCCGGCGGGGGCGGGGCTACTTCCAGACCACCGCGCTGTTAGGCGGCGCGGGCAGGCGGCGGCCGGCGGGGGCGAGGGCGTCGGGCGGGCCGCAGCCGACCGCGAGGCGCGGCCGGAGCCCGGGCGCGGCCGCCAGTTCGCCGGTGTGGGCCGGGGTTTCCGCGGCGTTGACCACGACCACCGCGCGCGCCCCGTCCTCCGCCTCGCGGGCGAACGCGAACACGCCGTCGTCGCCGGGGTCCGCGGGGCTGTCGCACCACAGCGGGACGAACCGGCCGCGGCGCAGTTCCGGCAACTGGCGGCGCAGCGCCGCCAGCTCGCCGATCGCGCGGAACGCCGGGTCGTCGGTCACCTTGACCCACGATGCGTCCTGGCCGCGCGGATAGAGGGTGATGCGCCCGGTCTCGGAGTCCTGCCCGAGCCGCCCGTGGGGGTCCAACAGCGCCACCTCGGCGCCGTAATAGAGGCACGGGATGCCGGGCGCGGTGAGCACCAGCGCCTGGGCGAGGAGGTGGCGGCCGGCGGTCACGCCATCGACCCGGAACCGGTTGAGCCCGTCGTGGTTCTCGATGAACGTGATCGCCTTGTCGCGCGCGTTCAGCCCGTCGGGGCCCGGCGTCGGGTTGTAGACCGGGCGCCCGTCGGGGCCGTCGGCGTGGCGGGTGAGCAGCGCCTGCTCGAGCACCTGCGGGGAGCCGAACGCGGCGCCGGCCTGGCGCAGGTAGTCGCGGGCGCGGAAGCAGAACTGGAAGTCGAGCACCGCGTCGAGGCAGGGGCGCGGGTCACGCTGCCAGTCGCTGCGCCAGGTGTAGCGGCCGAGCACCGCGGGGTCGCCGTCGTAGACCTCGCCGAACAGCAGCTTGTCGGCGGCCCGTTCGCCGAGCCGCTGCCGCAGCCGCGCGGTGAACGCGTCCCAGAACCCGTGGTGGACGTGCTTGACGGTGTCGATGCGCAGGCCGTCGACGCCGACATCCAACAGATAGAACGCGTGGATCGCGACGAACTCGTCGACCAGTTGGTCGAAGTGGGCGCCGGCGGGGTCGGTCCACAGGTCGCGCAGGGCGAAGAAGTCGCAGGTCACCTGCTCGCCGTCGTGCTTGCCGAGCGAGTCGGGGCTGAAGCCCTTGCGGCCGTAGGTTTCGAGCCGGGCGAGGACGCCGGTGGTCGGGACGGTGCGCCCGAGCAGCTCGCGCGGGCCGTCGGGCTGGGTGCGGCGCAGGTTCCACTCGGGCACCTCGGCCCAGCGGGCGGCAGCGTGGAAGCCGTCGCGGCGGAACGGCTGGATCCACTCGTCCTTGTCGCCGCGGTCGAACGTGCCGTCGCCGTCCGAGTCGTAGAAGAACACCGGCCCGGCGTGGTTGAGCACGACGTCCTGGATGACCCGCAGGCCGCGGCCGTGGGCGAGCGCGACGAAGTCGCGGTAGTGGCGCATGCGGCCCTCGGCCGAGTCCGGGTAGCTGGCGCCGTCGAGCGCGGTGCGGCTGGCGAGGTGGGGGTCGATGTCGAGGAAATCCTGGGCCCAGTAGCCGTGGTAGCCGGTTTTCCAGCCGCCGACGTCGTAGCCGGAGCGCCACGTGTTGCGCACCGGCGGGGTGATCCACAGCGCGGTGACGCCGAGCCTGTTGAAGTAGCCGGCGCGGACCGCCAGCTCGAGCCCGCGCAGGTCGCCGCCGTGGTAGCGGTTGATGTCCTGCTGGCCGGGGTCGTGCAGCGCGGGGTCGGAGCCGGCCGGCACGTTGTTCGCCGGGTCGCCGTCGTGAAACCGGTCGGTCAGCGCGAAGTAGATCACCTCATCGGTCCATGGCCGCGCGGCGGCGGCCGACAACCCGAGCAGCAGGAGCAAGGCGCAACGCATCGGCAGCGGTCTGCCATGGCCGGCGCGCCGAGTCAACGCGGGGCGGCGCCAGGGCGGCGGAGAAATCCCGGTCGTTCCGGTTGCGGAGCGGCCGGCGACGTGGTAGGCGAGCGCGATGAAACACCTGCTCCCCGCCCTGGTGGCGGCGGCGGCGGCGGCGACCGCCGCCCCGGCGGCCGCCCCGCAGCCCCGCATCGCCGTCTACGACCTCGAAGGCGTGCTGGCCGAGTCCGGCAGCGCGCAGCCGGGGCTGCTCGGCGGCCTCCGGATCGAGGCCGGCCGGCCGCTGACGCTGGCGGAACTCACGCGCAGCCTCGCCCGGGCGGCCGGCGACCCGGCGATCGCGGCGGTGGTCGTCGAGGCGGATGGCGCCGACCTCGACCTCGCGCAGGTCCAGGAGGTGCGCCGCCGCCTGCTGGCGGTGCGCGACGCCGGCAAGCCGGTGTGGCTCTACAGCGAGCGGCTGGACAACGGGACGGCGTTGTTAGGCAGTGCGGCGACGCGCTTCACCCTGATGCCGGAGGCCGACGTCTCGCTGACCGGCGTCTTCGCCGAGCAGCTCTACTTCAAGGGCCTGCTGGACAAGCTCGGGGTGCAGGCCGACGTGATCCACATCGGCGACTTCAAGAGCTTCGGCGAGGTGTTCTACCGCACCGGGCCGAGCGAGTTCGCCGCGCGGCAGACCGAGGCGCTGGTCGAGTCGGCGTTCGGGCAACTGGTCGCGCAGGTGGCGGAGGGCCGCAGGCTCGAGCCGGCCAAGGTCCGGGAACTGATCGACCGCGGGGCGCTGACCGCCGACGAGGCGGTGGCGGCCGGGCTGGCCGACGGGCTGGCGCACCGCACCGACTTCGTCGCGGCGGCCAGGAAGGAGTTCGGGGACAAGGCGCAGTTCGACCGCGCCTACGAGCTGCCCGACCTCGAGGGCCCGGAGCTGGACGGGATGCTCGACGTGCTGCGGCTGGTGTTCCGCAAGGGGCAGGCCGAGCGGGTCAAGCAGGACCACGTCGCGGTGGTCGCGCTCGAGGGCGACATCAGCGACGAGTCGGTCGCCCCGGTGCGCCGCGCAATCCTGCGCTGCCTCGCCGACGAGCACGCCAAGGCGCTGGTGTTGCGCGTCTCCTCGCCCGGCGGCTCGGCGCTGGCCAGCGAGGTGCTGTGGGAGGCGACCGACGAGTGGAAGGCGGGCGGGCGGCCGTTCGCGGTGTCGATGGGCGCGGTGGCGGCCAGCGGCGGCTACTACGTCTCCTGCGGCGCGCCGCGCATCTTCGCCGAGCCGGGAACGATCACCGGCTCGATCGGCGTGGTCGGCATGAAGCTGGTCATGGGCGACGCGCTCGCCAAGCTCGGCGTGACCACCCACGCCACCGGGCGCGGCGCGCACGCCGGGATGGCGACGCTGACCCGGCCGTTCACCGAGCCGGAGCGCGAACTCGTCCGGCGCTCGATGCTCGGCGTCTATCAGACGTTCGGGCGCCGGGTGCGGGACGGGCGCGGCGACCGGCTCAAGGCGCCGTTCGACGAGCTGGCCGGCGGGCGGGTGTTCACCGGCGAGCAGGCGCTCGCGCTCGGGCTCGTCGACGAGCTCGGCGGGCTGGGCGAGGCGGTCGCCTGGGCCGCCAAGGAGGCCGGGATCGACCCCGCCGCGGCGGTCCTCCGCCCGCCGCCGAAGGGGCCGCTCGAGGGGCTGTTTGCGCCGCCGGACCAGGACGACGTCGAGATCATCCGCGCCGGCGGGCGGGCCGACGCCCTCGCCGGGCTGCGCTCGCTGCTCGCCGGCACCGGCGTCGGCGCCGCGCTGCCGGCGCCCGAGCGCCGCGCGCTCGACCGGCTCGCCGGCCGGCTGCGCGCCCTCGGCCGGCCGCAGGTGCTGCTGCTGGGGCCGGACGTGACGCTGCGGTGGTGAGCCCGCACGGCGGCGGGTGGGGCGGCGGTGCCGCTCACTCGTCCCCGGTGTGGATCTTCCACTTGCCGAAGGGCAGGGCGCGGGCCTTCCAGCCAAAGCGCTGCGACTCGGCGGTCCGGAGGACCACCCAGTCCCGATAGACCCACCGGGCGACGTCGTCCTTGACCATCAGTTCGCGGGCCATGCCGCCGAGGGTGCGGGTGACCGGGTCGGCGCGGTCGAGCCCGCCCATGTCGATGGCGGCCGAGACGTCGGCCGGCGGCAGGTTGACGCGGAGCACGACCACCGCGGCGGCAAGCGCCAGCAGCGCGACCAGGCAGCCGGTCTTCTTCACGCCGACGTGATGAGGCATGGCGGCGGCGGCGTCAATCCGCGGCCGCGGGCGGAGGCGGCGGTTCGGGTTTGACCCCCTGGCCCGGGGGGAGGCAGGGTTGCGGCCATGATCAGGATCCCGCAACCCGCCATGCCCCCGCCGGCCGCCGGCCCGGCCGCCGCTTCCGCGCCGTTCACCCGGCGTTCGTTCCTGCACGCGGCCGGGTGCGGCGCCGCCGCCCTCGGGCTGCCCGCCGCCGCGCGGTCCGACACCCCGCCGATCCAGGGTTTCGAGCAGGCGCCGGAAGACCCGGACGCCGCGCGCGGCTGGCAGCCGGTGTCGGAACGCAGGCTGCGGGTGGGGATCGTCGGCTACGGCGTCTGCCAGTTCGGCGCCGCGTTCGGGTTCCAGGACCACCCGAACGTCGAGGTCGTGGCGGTCAGCGACCTGATCCCCGAACGCTGCGCCGGGCTGGCCGCGGCCTGCCGCTGCGGCAAGACCTACCCGTCGCTGGAGGAACTGGTGAAGGACGACCGGATCGAGGCGGTGTTCGTGGCCACCGACGCCCCCAGCCACGCGCGCCACTGCATCGACGTGCTCAACCACGGCAAGCACGTCGCCTCGGCGGTGCCCGCGGTGCTCGGCTCGCTGGAGGACGCCGAGCGGCTGCTGGCGGCGGTCAAGTCCAGCGGGCTGAAGTACATGATGTTCGAGACCTCGTGCTTCCACGAGGACCTCCACGCGATGCGCACGATCTATCGGGCCGGCGGCTTCGGCCCCCTGGTCTACGCGGAGGGCGAGTACTACCACCACTCGGTGCAGCAGATCGACTCGTTCCGGGGCTGGCGGATCGGCCTGCCGCCGCAGTATTACCCGACCCACTCGAACGCCTACTACGTGGGGGTGACGGGCGGGCGCTTCACCGAGGTCTCGTGCATGGGCATGCCCACCACCAAGGCCAGCCGCCAGCCGGACGACAACGTCTATCAGAACCCGTTCGGCACCGAGGTCGCGCTGCTGCGGACCAGCGAGGGCGGGATGGCGCGGATGGCGGTGAGCTGGGACACCCCCGGCTTCAGCGGCGAGATGGGGCGCATCCGCGGCCGCCAGGGCACCTACTACGGGAAGTACGAGGGGCTGGCCAAGGAGCTGCCCCCGACCAGGCGCCCGCCGCTGCCGCCCGGCGTGGACGCGGGCGGGCACGGCGGCTCCCACGGGCACCTCACCGAGGAGTTCGTCACCGCCATCCTGCAGGACCGGCAGCCGCTGGTCGGCATCATCCCGGCGCTCGACATGACGGTGGCGGGGATCGTGGCGCACCAGTCCGCGCTCAAGGACGGCGAGCTGCTCAAGATCCCGGAATACCGGCTGTGACCGGCCCGCGGCGGCCGGGGCCGCCATGCTTGTGATGGACGGCCCGCCGGCCTGCCCGCCGAGGTGGCGGTGATTTGCTGAAACCAAGCGGGTCAGAAGACCGCGCTGAAGATCCGGTCGAGCAACTCCTCGAGCGGGATCATGGTCAGCACCAGCGGGGCGAACGGCGCCAGCGTCGCCAAGGCCAACTGGATGAAGGTGTCCCGGGTGAAGGGGACCGCCTTGATCTCCCTGATGACCGAGAATGCGTTGCCGAGGTCGGCCAGCGACTGGATGTCGCCGGCTCCCAACAGCTGCTCGCCGTCGTGGTCGGCGCTGCGGATCCAGCGCCGGTCGAAGTCGCGCGTGTAGTCGGCCGCCAGGGCCCCGTATTCGCGCAGCCCGCGCCGTCTCGCGGCGAGGATCCCCGGCGTGAACACCAGCAGCGGCCCGAGCACCAGCACCATGCCGAGCACGGCGACCACGACGATCTCGAGCTTGAAGTCGGCGAGCGACGCGCCCTGGTGGAAGATCCGGCTCGCAACCATGCCGGCGACCATGGTGCTGAGCGCGGCCAGCAGCGGGGAAAATGCGTAGGCGCTGCCGGCGAGGAAGCCGAGGCCGGCGTTGCGGTCCGGATGGAGCGGGATCAGCTCGAGGTCGATCCGTGACACCTGCCACAGGAACCGCGCCCAGATCAGCAGCCGGAACAGCCAGCGCAGCATCAGGAACTGCACGATCGGGTTGCTCACCCAGGTGAACCAAAGCCCGGGCAGGGTGAACGCGGCCCCGTCGGCGCCGACCGTCATGTACCAGGTCGAGGCCTCGAGGGCGAGCAGCCCGACGCGCAGACGGTAGCCGAGGGAGTAGACCAGCACGATGATCGCCAGCTCGGCGGCGATCGAGTTGCGCCACCTCATCGCGCCCACGGCCGCCTTGCGGAACCGGTCCAGCGCTCCCGCCGGGACGAGCCTGCGTTCCGCAAACTGCGCCACGATGCCGCGCATCCGGCCGTTCACGATGACCTCGGCGAGAAGCATCAGCGGCACCGCGACGAGGAAGCGCGCGTGGGTCTCGATGTCGACCAGGAACGGGATGTCGATGCCCGCCGCCAGGGTCCCGGTGAGCGCGCAGAGCACCAGCAGCGGCAGCCAGATGATCCCGCAGATCGCCAGCATGCGGCGCCGGAGGTGGCTGCCGACGTCGTCGTCGAGGCGCGCCTTGCGCAGCAGTTGATAGAGCGGGCCGCCGAGGACCAGCGAGAAGTCCCGCAGCTCGGGCAGCGCCTCAAGCAGCGGGTCCTCCGGCCGCGGCGGTGGCTTCGGGGTCGTCATCTGCGGGCCTTGGCGGCTCCGGTTGGGGTTGGTCTTGCCGGCTCCTCGCCGCGGCCAGGTCGCTGAACCGCTGCACGAACACGTAGCAGACCGGGATCAGGAACACGCCGATCAGGGTGGCGATGCTCATGCCGAACACCACGCCGGTGCCCATCGTGCTGCGCGCGGCCGCGCCCGAGCCGCTGGCCAGCATCAGCGGCACGCAGCCGAGGATGAACGCGAACGAGGTCATCAGGATCGGCCGCAGGCGCAGCTTCGAGCCCTCGATCGCGGCCTCGACCGTCGGCGCCCCCTGCTCGCGCCGCATCTTGGCGAACTCGACGATCAGGATCGCGTTCTTGGCCGCCAGCCCGATCAGCATCACCAGGCCGATCTGGGCGTAGACGTTGAGCTCGAAGTGGCGCACCACCAGCCCGATCATCGTGCCCAGGACCACGCTGGGCACGGACAGCAGCACCGCGAACGGCAGCGACCAGCTCTCGTACTGCGCGGCCAGCAGCAGGAACACGAACAGCACCGCCATCCCGAAGATCAGCGGCGCCTGGCCCTCCGACTTCTTCTCCTGCAGGGTCAGGCCGGACCACTCGTGGCCGACGTTCGGCGGCATCGTGGCCATCACCTCCTCCATCGCCTTGAGCGCCTGCGCCGAACTGTAGCCCGGCGCCGGCGCGCCCATCATCTCCGCGGCCAGGTAGAGGTTGAAGCGGGTGATGAAGTTCGGGCCGGACATCTTGCTGACCTTCACCAGCGTGCTGAGCGGCACCATCCCGCCCTCGTCGTTGCGCACGTAGAACCGCCCGATGTCCCCCGGAGCGCTGGTATACTCCGGCTGCGCCTGCAGGAACACCTTGTAGACCCGGCCGAAGCGCACGAAATCGTTGACGTACAGCCCGCTCAGGTACGCCTGCAGCGTCTGGAACACGCTGTCCACCGGCACGCCCAGCGTGCGCGCCTTCTCGCGGTCCAGTTCGACCTTCACCTGCGGGGTGGACGGCTGGAAGGTGGTGGTCAGGCGGCCGATCTCGGGCCGCTTCGCGGCCGCCGCCATCACCTGTTGGACATAGCCGGCCAGCTCGTCCGGGGTGCCCCCGGAGCGGTCCTGCAGCTGCATCGTGAAGCCGGAGACGTTGCCGTAGCCCGGCAGCGGCGGCGGCCCGAACGCGAACGCGCGCGCGCCCGGGATGGCGAAGAACTTCCGGTTCCATGCCGCGGCGATCTGTTTGGCGTGCATCCCCGGCGCCTCCCGCTGCTTCCATTCCTCCAGCCCGACGAACATCAGCGCGGCGTTGGGCACGTTGAGCGAGTTGAGGATGTTGCTGCCGGAAACCGCCAGCGCCGAGCGCACGCCCGGCGTGTCGTTGACGATCCGCTCGACCTTCCGGAGCACCGCGTCGGAACGCTGCAGCGACGCGCCCTCCGGCAGCTCGACCGCCACGAACAGGTAGCCCTTGTCCTCGTCCGGGATGAAGCCGCCGGGAACCACCTTGCCGACCAGCCAGATCCCCCCGACCACCGCCACCAACAGCAGCATCGAGCGCGCCGCCTTGCGCGTCAGCCCGCCGACCACGCCGCCGTAGCCCGCGGTGACCCGCTCGAAGCCCGCGTTGAACTTGCGGAAGAACCATGCCAGCGGCCCCTTGCCGGGGGCCGGCTTGCGCAGCAGCATCGCCGAGAGCGCCGGGCTCAGGGTCAGCGCGTTGATCGCCGAGAACACCACCGAGACCGCGATGGTGATCGCGAACTGCTGATAGAGCCGGCCGGTCACCCCGCCCATGAACGCCACCGGCACGAACACCGCGCACAGGATCAGCGCGATCGCCACCACCGGGCCGGAGACCTCCCGCATCGCCTGCCGCGTCGCCTCGACCGGGGACTTGCCGTGCTCGATGTGGTGCTGCACCGCCTCGACCACCACGATCGCGTCGTCGACCACGATGCCGATCGCCAGCACCAGCCCGAACATGCTCAGCGTGTTGATCGTGAAGCCGAGCAGCGGGAACAGGATGAACACCCCGAGCAGCGAGACCGGCACCGTCAGCATCGGGATGACCGTGGCGCGCAGGCTCTGCAGGAACAGGAACACCACCAGCAGCACCAGCACCAGCGCCTCGAACAGGGTGTGCACGATCTCCTCCATCGACGCCTTGACCGGCAGGGTCGAGTCGAGCACGATGTCGCAGGCCATGTCCGGCGGAAACCGGGTGGCCGCCTCCGCCAGGATCTGCTTGACGTTGTCGGCCGTCTGCAGCGCGTTGGCGCCGGGCGCCAGATAGACCCCGATCGCCCCGGCCGGCGCGCCGTCCATCCGCGCCCGCAGCGCGTAGGTCTGGGCGCCGAGCTCGACCCGCCCGACGTCCTTGATCTTGACCTGCGAGCCGTCGCTGTCGGAGCGGATGATGATCTCGGCGAACTCCTCCGGCTGGCGCAGCAGCCCCTGGGCGCGGATGTTGAACTGGCTCTCCTGGCCCGGCGGCGCCGGCTCCGCGCCGATCGTGCCGGCCGGCGACTGCGCGTTCTGCTCCTGGATCGCGTTGGCGATGTCCTGCGGGGTGATCCCCAGCATCGCGAGCTTCTCGGGGTCGAGCCAGACCCGCATCGAGTAGTCCTGCGCGGTGAAGTTCTTCACGTCGCCCACCCCCGGCACGCGCTTGATCTGGTCGACCAGGTTGATGTCCGCGTAGTTGCCGAGGAACACGCCGTCGTAGGTGCCCCCGGGCGACGACAGGCCGATCGCCAGCAGGATGTCCGGGCTGGAGCGGTTGACCACCACGCCCTCGCGCTTGACCGCGTCGGGCAGCATTGCCTCGGCCTGGCTGACGCGGTTCTGGGCGTTGACCTGCATGATGTCGACGTTGGTGCCGACGTCGAAGGTGACGTTGAGGGTCATCTTGCCGTCGTTGGCGTTGTATGACTGCAGGTAGAGCAGCTTGTCCACGCCGTTGACCTTCGACTCGATCGGCGTGGCGACCGACTCCATCACCGCCTCGGCGGCCGCGCCGCGGTAGGTGGCGGTGGCCTGGATCAGCGTGGGGCTGACCACCGGGTATTCCGAGATCGGCAGCCGCGAGAGCGAAACCAGCCCCACGATCACCGTGACGATCGAGATGACCATCGCCACGATCGGCCGGCGGATGAAGAACTCGGCCATGACCGGTCAGCGGGTGGTGGGTTTGGCGTCGGCCGGGGCGGCCTGCGCGGCGTCCGCCTGCCCGGCGGGGGCCACGGTGACCCGGCCGCCGTCGCGCACTTTCGCCACGCCCTCGACGATGATCCGCTGGCCGGGCTGCAGCCCGTCGAGGAGGACGATGTTGGATCCGTTCGGATCGCCCGGGGTGACCGGGCACTGGTGGACGACCTGGTCCTGGTCGACGACCCACACGAACGACTTGCCCTGCAGCTCGAAGATCGCGCGCTCCGGAACCTGGATCCCCTCGTGCGTGCCGGCCTCGATCCGCACCCGGGCAAACATCCCGGGGCGCAGGATCTCGGTCGGGTTGGGGAACTCGGCGCGCAGCCGCAGCGTGCCGGTCTTGACGTTGACCGCGCGGTCGACGAACACCAGCCTGCCCCGCTCCTTGTGCTCCGACCCGTCGGGCCGGATCAGGATCAGCGGCAGCTTGCCCAGGTCCTTGCCGAGTTCCGCGGCGCGGGCCTTGGTGCGCACGTAGTCGACCTCGCTGACGTTGCAGTAGAACCACATCGGGTCGAGCGTCGACATGGTGGCCAGCAATGTCGGCTGGCCCTTGCCCACCAAGTCGCCGACCGACACCTCCTTGGCGCCGATCAGCCCGGCGATCGGGGCGCGCACCTCACAGTAGCCGAGGTCGAGCTGGGCCGACTCCACGCTCGCCTTGGCCGCCGCGACCGACGCCTTGCTCGCGTCCCACTGGGCCTCGGCGTTCTCAAGGTCCTGCTTGGACACCCCGCCGCCGGTCACCAGCGGCCTGAGCCGGGCGACGTCGTTCGCGTACTTGCGCTCCGCCACCTGCACCTGCGCCAGCGACGCGTTGGCCGCGGCGAGCTTCTCGATGAACGGCCGCCGGTCCAGCTCGAACAGCAGGTCGCCCTGCTGCACCTTGCCGCCCTCGGTGAAGCAGATCTTCTCGACGAACGCCTCGACCCGCGCGCGCACCTCGACGTTCTGCGGCGAGTCGAGCTGGCCGATCAGCGTGGCGCCCATCGGGATCGGGGTGTTCCGGACTTCCATCACCTGCACCATCGGCGGCGGCGGAGCGGGCGGCGCGGGCTTCTCGCAGCCGGCCAGCACGGCGGCGGCAAGCAGGGCGGCAAGCGGTCGCCCGGCCCGGCGCGCGGCGACACGAGGTTTGCGGTGGGCGGTGTGCATCGGGGCGATGGTCTGGTGCTGATCGCAACACGACTACGCCCCATGCCCCGCCAGGCGCGGGGGGGTGGCGTCCGGATTGCAGCACTGGTATAGGCCGCCCACCGCGCGAGTCAATGCCCGTCGCGGAACAGGTGGGATCCCATCGGGGTTCGGCGGCGATCCGGGCCGCGGATCCGGCCACTTGGAACGGCAGCCGATCTGCGCCCCAATCCGCCGCAATCCGCCACAATCCGCTTGCCCTTCCCGCCCCTTGCCGCTAGCCGGTTGGGCATGTTGACCGCCCGCCGCCCGCTGCTTGCCACGCTCGCGCTGTGCCTCGCCTCGTGTTCGAGCCAGGTCGACCTGCCCAAGGGCACCAGCAAGGGCTACACCTCGGCCCGCCTGGTCCAGCGCGACCCGGGGCTGCCGGCGATCACCGACCCGACCGAGCAGCAGGTCCACCGGCTGATCCATGACTCGCTGCGCAGGCAGTTCACTGCCAGGGGCATCGCCTGGGGCGGCGGCAGCACCGACCTGATCGTCGCCTACCTCGTGCTCTATCAGGAGCCGGGGATGACGGCGCGCTACGACGACTACTTCGGCTACGGCCGCCAGGCCCAGGAAATCACCAACCTCGCCCACCAGCGCGGCACGGTGGAAAGCAAGCGGCCGGACTACTTCCAGCGCGGCGCGATCCTCGTCGACGTGCTCGACGCCCGCACCAACAAGCTGGTGTTCCGCAACTACGCCGGCGGCGACGTGGTGCGCGGCGTTGCGCCCGGCGCGCGGGCGGCGCGGATCGATGCCGCGGTGGCCCGGGCGCTGGCGCCATTCTTCCGTTAAACCCTCGCCGGGATCGCGGGCCGGCGGGGCCGCCGCCCGCCTTCAGCCGCCGAGCGTGCGGGCCGCGGTGTCGCGCTTGCTCCAGTCCGCCGCGGGTATCTCCTTGTCAGGTGCCCAACGCGATTCGATGATTTCCCTACTCCTGTCCTCATCATGAAAACCATCCTGTCCCTCCTCGCCGCCGCCGCCCTGGCCATGGGCGCCGGCTGGTGCCAGGACGCCGACCCGGCCGGCGCCGAACTCGCGGCGCTCGCCAAGTCCGCCCAGTCCTTCGTCGATGCCTTCAACCAAGGCGACGCCGCGGCGATCGCCGCGCTGTTCCTGCCCGACGGCGAACTGGTGCTCGCCTCCGGGGAGCTGCTCGCCGGCCAGCCCGAGATCAAGGACCACTACGCCGCGGTGTTCGCCGCGGACAAGGAGTCCAAGCTCGCGCTCGAGGCCGGCTCGGTCCGCTTCCTCACCCCCACCGTCGCCACCGAGGACGGCACCGTCCACCTGACCAGCCCGTCCGGCGAGGTCTCGTCGACCGACTACGCCGCGGTGCACGTCCGGCAGGACGACGGCAGCTGGCGCTTCGCCAGCGTGCGCGACCGGCCGGAGGACCGCGCCCCGGCCGGCGAGAAGCTGCTCGCGCTCGGGTGGCTGGTCGGCGACTGGATGGCCGAACTCAGGGGGACCGAAACCCAGCTCAGCTTCGCATGGAGCGAGGCCGGGCCATTCCTCGACGGCAAGGCCGTCACCGAGCAGGCCGGCGCCGGCAGCACCGCCGCCACCTGGCGCATCGGCTGGGACGCCCGCCGTGGCGGCTTCGTCGCGTGGGGCTTCGACGCCGAGGGCGGCTTCAACTTCTCCGAGTGGACGGCCATGGCCGATGACAGCTGGCTGCTCCACACCCGCGGGGTGACCGCCGACGGCGAGAGCAACCAACTGACCCAGGTCATCACCCCCGGCCCCGGCAACGAGAACTTCACCATCGCGCGCCGCGACCATGTGATCGACGACGCGGTCCAGCCCGACCGCGCGGTCACCTTCGTCAGGCGACCGCCCGAGCCCAAGGCCGCGGCCGCCAAACCCGAGTGACATCCTAACAGAAAACACTCCCGTGAAAACGCTCTTCAAGTTGCTGGTGGTGCAGGCGACCTGCCTGTCGTTGTTCGCCGCCGACGCGCTGGCCCGCGGGTTCGGCGGCGGCGGTGGCCGCAGCAGCGGCGGTGGCCGCGGCGCCTCCGCCTCGCGCGGCAGTTACAGCCGTTCGGCGCCGAGCCGATCCTCGTCCAGCCGCCCGGTCAGCCGGCCCTCGTCAGCCAACCGCTCGAGCGGTTCCTACAACCGCAGCCCGGTGACCAGTTCGCGGGTGTCGCGGCCGTCGACGAAGCAGGCAACGCGCCCGAGCACGCAACCGTCGACCCGCCCGAGCACCCGGCCGTCGACGCCGACCACCCTGCCGTCGCGGCCGGCGACCCGGCCCTCGACCAAGCCGGGCAACGTGACCTATCCGAAGGCGGACCGGCCGATGACGCTGCCGGCCGATCGCCCGGGGACTGGCGCGACCCGCCCCTCGACCCTGCCCGCCACCCGCCCCGGCGCCGGCAACCGCCCCGGGATCAGCCAGCCGATCCAGCGGCCCGGTCAGAACACGCGCCCGATCCAACGACCAGACTTCGGCCGCCCGTCCCAGCGGCCCGGCGACCGCCCGGGGATCGGCGACCGCCCCGGCGCCGGCGGCCGCCCGGGGATCGGCGACCGCCCCGGCGGCGGCGACAACTGGTGGAACGAAGGCCGGCCGAACCGCCCCGGCTTCGGCGACGACACGATCATCCACATCGACAACAACTTCCAGAACAACTGGAACTGGTCGACCAACCGGAACAACTGGGGCTACCACCCGTGGTGGAACCAGACCGGCCGGCTGCCGTGGTACGGCGGCTCATGGAGCTGCGGCTGGCGCGCCGGCTACATCCACGGCTATGCTCACGGCTACCACGACGGCTACTACTACGGCGGTTATCGCCCGTGGCCGGGTTATGTGGTCTATCATGACGACGACGACCTGGCCGAGGCGATCGGCTGGGGCCTCGCCGCGTGGGGACTCGGCAACCTGATCTTCAACAGCGGCTACCAGAGCTACTCCAACCCCTACCCCGCCCAGCCGGTGGCCACCGCCAGCGGCCCCCCGGTGACCTATCAGCAGCCGATCACCATCGTCGCCACCGAGACCGCGCCCAAGGACGAGGCCGCCGCCACCGCGATGGCCGAGAAGTCCACCTCGCTGATCGAGCAGTCGCAGGCCGCCTTCAGGGACAAGAACTACCTCGTCGCCCTCGAGGCCGCCACCAAGGCGGTCGGCGAGGCGCCCGGCGACGGCGCCCTGCACGAATACCGCGCGCTGGTCCTGTTCGCCCTCGGCAAGTTCTCCGAGGCCGCCGGCGTGCTCAACCCGATCCTCGCCTCCGGCCCCGGCTGGGACTGGACCACCATGGTCAGGCTCTACGACTCCCAGACGACCTACACCGGCCAGCTCCGCGCCCTCGAGGACTACGTCATCGCCAAGCCGACGGCCGCCGACGCGCGGTTCCTGTTAGGCTACCACTACATGGTCTGCGGCCACCTCGAGCTGGCCGCGGCGCAGTTCGCCGAGGCCGCGAAACTGCAGCCTGCCGACACCGTCTCGCGCCAGCTCGCCGAGCTGGCCAAGGCATCGACCAGGCAGGCCGAGCCGGCGCCCGGCGGGCAGCCGGCGCCGAAGCAGCCGGCGCAGCAGCCGCCGTCGGGCGCGCCCGCTCCGGAGCCGGTTCCGTTGGAAAAACTCGCCGGCACCTGGGTCTCCGACAAGGGCGACCAAGGCACCGTGACGCTCGCCCTCAAGGACGGGGGCAAGTTCGCCTGGACCTTCACCAAGGCCGGCAAGTCCAACGAGTTCGGCGGCGACTACAGCATGAACGACAACGGCCTGCTGGTCCTCGACGCCGAGGACTCCCAGATGGTCGCCACCGTCGAGCTGCCCAAGGACGACCAGATGAAGTTCGTCCTCGCCGGCGGCCCGCCGGGCGACCCGGGGCTGCAGTTCGCAAGGAAATAAGCCACCCCGCCACCGGGCAGCCTCGTCTTCCGCAGCTCGACATTCCGATGTCGAGTCATGCCGCGGGAGCGCCCGGAGTCACTGCTTCCTCCTTCGGCGGCGGGTTGTTCTTGAGCCACTCCTCGCGCGCCTTGAGGTTTTCCTTGAGCGCGTGGATCCGCTCGGCCTCGCGCGCGAGGTCGTCGACCTTGCGCATGATGTCGCCGATGTCGCGGGCCAGGTCGGCGCGCGCGTCGTCCAGCAACTGCTCGGCGTCGTGGATCTCGTCGCGGCCGAGCTCGCGGGTGGCGCCCTCGCCCGGCAGGGCGAGTTCCCGGCGGCGCAGGCGCAGGTTGTCGATGGCGGCGTCGATGCGGCCGAGTTCCTGCTGCTGGACGGCCCGGTCCTGGTCGGTGAGCTTGCGGTGGGCGAGGGCGTCGGTGATCGCCGCGCGCCGCGACCGGTTGGTCTCGAGCGCCTTGTCGATCCCCTGGAGGAGTTCGCGCCGCACCACGTCGGTGGCGTTCGACTCCCGGCGGTTCTGCTTCCAGTCCTCGTTGACCCGCGTGCTCTCCTCGTACCAGCCGTTCCAGTAGGAGGAGCCGCCGTCGGAGACATACTTCTCGACGTCCTGGTGGCCGGGGAACGAGCGGGCCAGCTCCATCACCTGCCCGAAGCGCCTGCCGATGCGCTCGTCGAAGGCGGCGAGCGCCTTCTCCCACTGCTCCTTGGGCAGGTTCGGGTCCTTGCGCAGCCGCTCGTAGACGTCCATCCGCTTCTGCCGATAGACGCCGATCGTCCGCACCAGCGCCTGGATCACGTCACCCTTGACGTGGGCCACGCGGGTCTTCGACTCGTTGGAGTCCTTGAGCGTCGCGAGCGTCTTGACGATGTGGTCGATCTGCTCCTCGACCCGGGCGTCGAGGATGCGCAGGTCCCCCCTGACGGACTCGAAGCGCGCCTCGCGCTCGGCGATGTGCTGCTTGAGGTTCGCGACCGACTGCACCCGCGCCGGGTAGTCGATCGCCGGCGGCGCCTGGGCGCCCGCCGACCATGGGAACACGCACCAGGCCAACAACACGATTTGTCTAGCGGTCATGGTCGGATACAATGCCTCCCCGCACGGCGCCGGCAAGCACAATGTCGGGTGCTTCGGCAGGCAGGATTGCCGGGGCTGGGCGTGGGTGATTGGCGGCGGCGGGCCCTTGACCGCAGAACCAGCGCCATTCCACCGTGTCCCCGACCGCAGCGCTTGCACGGCAGCGGCGATCTGCTATGGGTCGACCACCCGCATGAGCCACCGCGCAACCTGCAAACTCCCGCCCGCCGCCCTGCTCGCCTGTGCGCTGGCGGCGTGTGCAAATCCCGGCGTCCGGCTGCGGCCCGCGCCGGTGGTCGGGGCGGCCGCCACCGCGCCGGCCGCGCCCGGCCACCTCGACCGGGCATGCCGCGCGGTGCTCGCACGCGAGGGGCTGCTGGCCGACTTCCGGGCCGCCCCAGCCGGCGCCGCCGGCCAACTCCACCGGCGCTGGGCGAAGGACCTGAACGCCGCCCGCCGCGAGGAACTGGCCGCCGTGTGCGCCGCCGGCGCCGCCCGCGTCGAACGGCGCGACCCGCAAGCGGCCGCCGGGCTGCGGCTCGCCGCCGCCGAGGTGGCGTGGCCGGTGGCGCTCGCCGGCGCCGGCCCCTGCCGGGCGCTCTACAACGACAGCTGCGCGCGCGTCGCCGGGCAGCTCATGGCCGCGTTCCGCACCGGCACCCGCACCTGCAACGTCCCCGGCCCGTGGCGCAACTACCGGCTGCAGCTCGCCCCCGCCGACCGCCGCGCCGTGGTCGACCCGACGACCTTCGACGAACTGGTCCGCTCGGACTGCCTGCAGCTGCGCGGCCTCGGCAAGCTCGAACGCCACCGCGTCGAGGGCGTCGGCGCCGACTTCGTCGGCCACTACCAGCGCACCCCGGAGCGCGCCGCCAAAAACCCGCTGCTCGCCCTCAACGGAACCGCCCTGCCGCTCAACGCGGCGCTCGACTTCGGCAGCTCGCCCGCCCGCCCCCGCCTCGCCTTCCGCGACCTGACGCTCGCCACCACCGCCACCCTCGGCGGGCGCACCGCGCCGCTGACCGCCGACCATACCGCGCCGATCGCCAAGCTGATGGACGACGCCGAGCTCGCCAAGCCGGTGTTCAACCTCAAGGCGATGTTCCGCTCGACCGAATACGACAAGCTGACCGGGATCTATCAGACCGAGCCGTGGCGCGAGGGCCAAATCCCGGTGGTGCTGGTGCACGGACTGATGTCCAGCCCGCTCACCTGGCTGACGGTGTGGAACGAACTGCGCTCCGACCCGCAGCTCCAGGCCCGCTACCAGTTCCTTGCGTTCCGCTACCCCACCGGCTACCCGATCGGCCGCAACGCCACCACCTTCCGCGACAGCCTGCGCGCGCTGCGCCGGCAGGTCGACCCCGCCGGCCGCAACCCGGACCTGCGCCGCATGGTCCTCGTCGGCCACAGCATGGGCGGCATCCTCAGCGACCTCCAGATCCGCCACAGCGGCGAGGAGGCCCGCGAGCTGTTCTTCGAGCGCAGCCTCGACCAAGTGAGCCTGACCAACGAGGAGCGCCAGGGCGCCGCGCACATGATGTACTTCGAGCCCAACCCGGACGTCCGGCGCGTGGTGTTCATGGCGGTGCCCCACCGCGGCAGCAACCTCGCCACCAACTGGATCGGCCGGCTCGGCAGCAGGCTGATCCGCATGCCCCTGAGCGTGATCACGCTCGGCCTGAGCAACCGCCAGTCGATCGGCGGCACCACCAGCTACGGCCGGCAGATCCTCGCCCAAGGCAACGACAGCATCCGCACCCTCAAGCCCGACAACCCGCTGCTCGCCGCCACCCTGCGCATGCCGCTCGGCCGCGACGTCGTCTGTCACTCGATCGTCGGCAAGGCGCAGCCGCTCCGGCCGCTGGCCGAAAGCGGCGACGGGGTCGTGCCATACTGGAGCGCGCACCTCGACGGCGCCGCCTCCGAGAAGGTCGTCCGCGCCACCCACACCGGGATCGTGCAAGACCCGGAGGCGATCGAGGAACTGCGGCGCATCCTCTACCTGCACGCGGGGATCAAGCCCGCCAAGTGAACCGGCCGATCCGGAACCCGGGCGCCACCACCTTCGGAGCTTGATGATCATGGCGCACCCGGATCCACGGGGTGAACCCCGTGGCTACGGACCATCGCCCCTGTCGGGGCGAGGGAACTCGCCCCTCGCCCCTCGCCCCTCGCCACTCGCCCCTTCTTCGCCCTGCGGGCTACGAAGGGCAGGCACTCGTCACTCGCCACTCGTCACTCGTCACTCGCCCCTCGCCCCTCGCCCCTCGCCCCTCGCCCCTCGCCACTCGCCACTCGCCCCTTCTTCGCCCTGCGGGCTACGAAGGGCAGGCACTCGTCACTCGTCCGGCACCGCCCGGAGCACGGCGAGCGAGCGCGGCTGCAGCGGGAACTCCTGCATGTGCTCGAACGTGCGCGGCGCGGCGCCGGGGTCGGCGGTGTCGAGCACGCAGGTCCAGCGGACGCCGCGCCGCCGGGTGCCCAGCCGGAACGCGACCGGCTCGTGGTGGGCGTTGAAGAGCACCGCGAACGAGTCGCCGCGCACCCGCTCGCCGCGCGCGTCCGGCTCGTCGATCTGGTCGCCCGGCAGCACCATCCCGAGGCACAGCGCGTGGCCCGCCTGCCAGTCGGCGTCGCTCATCTCGCCGCCGTCCGGCCGCAGCCAGTAGAGGTCCTTGATCCCCGCCCCGAACAACTCCCGGCCTTGGAAGAAGCGCCGCCGCCGGAACACCGGCTGCGCCCGCCGCAGCCGCACCAGCCGGCGCACGAACTCCAACAATTCCTGCCGTTCGGGGGTGTGGTTCCAGTCGAGCCAGGCGACCGGCGAGTCCTGGCAGTAGGCGTTGTTGTTGCCGTGCTGGGTGTGAGCCGACTCGTCGCCGGCGAGCAGCATCGGCACGCCCTGCGAGAGGAACAGGGTGGCGAGGAAGTTGCGCTGCTGGCGGGCGCGCAGGGCGTTGACGGCAGGGTCGTCGGTCGGGCCCTCCGCGCCGCAGTTCCAGCTGTCGTTGGCGTCGGTGCCGTCGCGGTTGTCCTCGCCGTTGGCCTCGTTGTGCTTGTGGTCGTGGCTCACGAGGTCGCGGAGCGTGAACCCGTCGTGGGCGGTGATGAAGTTGAGGCTGGCGCCCGGGTGGCGGCCGTCGTCGGCGTAGAGGTCGCTGCTGCCGGCGAGCCGCGAGGCGAACTCGCCGATGGTGCCGCCGCTCCCCTTCCAGAACCGGCGCACGCAGTCGCGGTAGCGGCCGTTCCACTCGGTCCACAGCACCGGGAAGTTCCCTACCTGATAGCCGCCGGGCGCGAGGTCCCACGGCTCGGCGATCAGCTTCACCCGGGAGAGCACCGGGTCCTGGTGGATGATGTCGAAGAACGACCCGAGCCGGTCGACCTCCCACGACTCGCGGGCGAGCGCGCTGGCGAGGTCGAAGCGGAACCCGTCGACGTGCATCACGGTGACCCAGTGGCGCAGCGAGTCCATGATCAACTGCAGCACCCGCGGGTGGGAGACGTTGAGCGAGTTGCCGCAGCCGGTGAAGTCGACGTAGCGCGCCGGGTCGTCGGCGAGCCGGTAGTAGGCCGCATTGTCGATCCCGCGCAGCGCCAGCGTCGGGCCCTCGGCGCCGCCCTCGGCGGTGTGGTTGTAGACGACGTCGAGGATGACCTCGATGCCCGCGGCGTGGAGCGCACGCACCATCGCCTGGAACTCGCGCACCGCGCCGGAGGCGCCGGCCGCGGCATAGCGCGGGTCGGGCGCGAAGAAGCCGAGCGTGTTGTAGCCCCAGTAGTTGACCCGGCCCTGCTCGGCGAGGAACCGCTCGTCGACGTGGAAGTGGACCGGCAGCAGCTCGACCGCGCTGATCCCGAGGCCGGTCAGGTGGGCGACGGCCGCCGGCGTGGCCAGCCCGGCATAGGTCCCGCGCAACCCCTCCGGCACGCCCGGGTGGAGCCGGGTGAACCCCTTGACGTGCAGCTCGTAGACGATCGTCTCATGCCACGGCGTGCACGGCGCGCGGTCGCCGCCCCACGGGAACGCGGTGTCGACCACCCGCCCGAGCGGGGCGAACGCGGCGCTGTCCGCCCCGGGCTGGAACAGGGCATCGGCCCGGCGCAGGTCGCGGGCGATCTCCCTCGCATACGGGTCTAACAGCATCTTGGCGGGGTCGAAGCGGTGGCCGCGGGCGGGTTCCTGGGGTCCGTGGACGCGGTAGCCGTAGACCTGGCCGGGCCTGCAGCCGGGCAGGTAGCCGTGCCAGACGTGGGCGGTGTGCTCGTCGAGCACGACGCGCCGCGCCTCGGCGGCGGCGTCCGGGGCGTCGAACAGGCACAGTTCGACCCTGGAGGCATGCTCGCTGAACAGCGCGAAGTTCACGCCGCCCTCGTCCGGGGTGGCGCCCAGCGGCCATGGCTGGCCCGGCCAGACCTGCACGTTCATCGTCGGCCAGCAAAGCCGCTCGCCGCCCGCATGGCGAGTGTTTCCCGCGGGCCGGGGCGCCGGGCGCCGCGGGTTCCGCGCTGTCTGGTTCCGCGCTTGCCGGCAGCGGGCGCAGGGCCTAGAACGCGAGTCAGCGCGGGGGCTGTGCGTTTCCTGCCGCCGCACCGCGCCTGCCGCCATGTCGATGCCTGCCAACAAGACCAAGATCGTTGCGACCATTGGCCCGGCCTCGGAGTCGCCGGAGATGCTTGAGCGGCTGATCCGCGCCGGGATGAACGTGGCGCGGCTGAACTTCTCCCACGGCGACTTCGGCGGGCACGCGGAGCGGATCGGGCGGATCCGGGCGGCGGCGCGGGCGACCGGCCGGCGGGTGGCGATCATGGCCGACCTGCCGGGGCCGAAGATGCGTCTGGGTACGATCGAGCCGGAGCCGGTCCAGCTGCGGCCGGGCGACGAGTTCACGCTCACCACCGAGGAGGTGGTCGGCGACGGGCGGCGGGTGTCGATGAGTTTCGAGCGGCTGCCCGCGGTGGTGAAGCCGGGCGACCGCATGTTCCTGAACGACGGGCTGGTGCAGCTGCTGGTCGAGCGTGTCGCTGGCGCCGACGTCCACTGCAGGGTGGCGGTGGGCGGCGAGCTCAGTTCGCGCAAGGGGCTGAACCTGCCGGGGATCGACCTCGGGATCAGCGCATTCACGGACCACGACCGGGCGTGCCTCGAGTTCGCGCTCGCGCACGGCGTGGACGCGGTCAGCCAGTCGTTCGTCGAGAGCGCGGCCGACATCGAGGCGGTGCGGGCCGCGGCGGAGGCCGCCGGCAAGCGGCCGCTGATCATCGCCAAGATCGAGCGTGCCGACGCGCTGGCCCACATCGACGCGATCCTGCAGGCGGCCGACGGCATCATGGTGGCGCGCGGCGACCTCGGGGTGGAGGTGCCGATCGAGCAGATCGCGGTGATCCAGAAGCAGCTGATCGCCAAGGCCGGCCTCGCGGGCAAGCCGGTGATCACCGCCACCCAGATGCTCGAGTCGATGGTGGCGAGCCGGCTGCCGACCCGGGCGGAGGCGACCGACGTGGCCAACGCGATCCTCGACGGCACCGACTGCGTGATGCTCTCCGGCGAGTCGGCGGTGGGCCGCTTCCCCGAGGAGGCGGTCGCCATGCTCGCCGCCATCGCCGCCGCCACCGAGGCCCACCGCGGAGCGCTGGCGCCGGCGGTGGCCCGCCCGGCCCCGCCGTCCTGCGCGGCCGAGGCGATCGCCTCGGTGGTCGAGCACGCGCTCAAGGGCGTGCCGTGCGCGGCAGTGTTCGTGCCCACGCGCACCGGCGCGACCGCGCGCATGATCTCGCGCTTCAACCCGCCGGTGTGGATCGTGGCCGTCAGCCCCGACCACGCGGTCTGCCAGGGGCTCACGTTCTGCGCCGGCGTCCACCCGGTGGAACTCGGGCAGGACCCGGACGACTGGAACGACTGGATGCGCGGCTGGCTGCGCGAGCAGCAGCTGCCGGGAACGATCGCGATGCTGGTCGCCGGCCCCTCGCCCCGCAACCCGCACGCCAACCACCGGATCGAGTTCATCCGGCTCGGCACCGGCCTGGTGGCGGCGCAACCCGCCGGGTGACCCGCGGTGCCGCGCGCGGCGCAGGCGGCGGCCTGCCTACGGCTTGTCCTGGAGCGGCTTGGCGTCCGGCTTCATCCGGGTGCCGCCGCCGAGCGCCTTGTAGAGCGAGATGTAGCCGGCCGCGATCTGGCCGCGGCTGACCGCGGCCTCGTCCTCCGCCGAGAAGATCGTGCGCTCGGCGTCGAGCACGTTCTGGAAGTCCACCAGCCCCTCCCGGTAGTTGTCCTTGACCAGCGACACCGTGCGGCGGGCGGACGCCACCGCCTGGTCGAGCGACGCCATGCGGTCGCGCTCGTTGGCGATCGACGACAGCGAGCTCTCGACCTCCTCGACGGCCCTGAGCACGGTGCTTTCATAGGCCAAATAGGCCTGCCTGGTGCGCGACTCCTGGATCGCGATGTTGGCCTTGATGCGGCCGCCGCTGAAGATGTTCCAACGAAACGAGGGTCCGAACGCATAGGCCCGCGACTGGCTGTCGAACACCTGCCCGGGCTGGACCGCCTGCAGCTCGAAGTTGCCGGCCAGCGTGAAGCGCGGCAGCAGGTCGGCCTGGGCCACGCCGACCTGCGCGGTCTGCGCCGCCAGCTGGCGCTCGGCGCGCCGGATGTCCGGCCGCGCGCGCACCAGGTCGGCGGGGATGCCGATCCCCGCCGAGCGCCGCGGCGAGGGGATCCCGCCGCCGTTGCCGAGCCACGAGTCGATCGACCCCGGAAACCCTCCGACCAGCGTGCTCAGGCGGTTCTTTGCCAGCACCTGCTGGCCGCGCAGCAGCGGCACCAGCGCCTCGGAACTCGCGAGGTTGGTCTCCGCCTGCGAGACGTCGAGCTCCGGCGCAAGCCCTGCGTCGAGCCGGTCCCGGGTCAGCTTCACCGACTCCCGCTGGTTGCCGATGTTGGCCTCGGCCAGCCGGATCCGCTCGCCCAAAGTACGATACTCGACGTAGTTGAGCGCGACCTCGGCGAGCAGCGACACGGTGGCGTCGCGCCACGCCTCCTCGGCCGCCTCGGCGCTGGCGGTGGCCGACTCGATCGAGCGGCGCACCCCGCCGAAGAAATCGATCTCCCAGCCGGCGTCGAACCCGGTCGCCCAGTAGTCCGACGGGTTGTTGGGCGAGTGGGGCGGGGTGGCGAGCAGGCTTTCGCTGGCGCGGGCGCGCATCGCCTCGCCGCCGCCGCTCACGCTCGGGAACAGCTGGCTCTGGGCGACCGAGCGGGCCGCCCGCGCCTCGGTGATCCGCTCGTAGGCGATCTTGAGGTCCGGGTTGGCGGAACGGGCGCGGGCGACCAGCCGGTTGAGCGTGCGGTCGCCGAACTTCTCCCACCACGACTCGATCGTCGGGCTGCCGGAGTGGATGTCCTTGCTCAGGCTGTGGTACCAGAAGTCCGGAACCACGGTATCGGGCGCCTGATAGTTCCCGCCGACCAACATGCAGCCCGCCATGACGAGCGCCGCGGGAACGGGCGCGGTGCGAACAACCGTTTGATTCACACGGCAAGAGCATCCCAAAGCGGGCCCGGGGTCAAGCCGCGCCGTGCCGGGGGCCACGGGATGCGTCGGCGCCCGGCTGGCGGCCGGTTGGCGGCGCCACCCTGCCGCGAGCGCGTTCCCGGCGACAGTCCGGGGCTCCCGCGCACGTTTCCTCCGCGTGAAAACGCCCGCCCTCGCCCTGGTCATCACCCTGCCCGCCTGGTCGGCCGAGTGGCGGGTCGACCCGGCGGCCGCGCCCGGCGGCGACGGGTCGGCGGCCAAGCCGTTTGCCACCTTGGCCGAGGCGGTTGCGGCGCTGCCCGGGGCGCCCGCCGAGCCGGTCGTCCTGCAGCTCGCCACGGGCGTGCACCGGCTGGGCGCGCCGCTGGCCATCGGCCCGGCCGAGCTGCGCGGCCAGCCGCTCACGATCCGCGGCGAGCCCGGGGCCGTCGTCAGCGGCGGGCGCCGGCTCACCGGCTGGCGCGTCGAAGGCGGCCGCTGGATCCACCCGTGGGACGAGGGGCCGGTCCGCGAGTTGTTCGTCAACGGCGAGCGCGCCCCGCGGTCGAGCTTCCCGGCCGAGGGCTGGCAGCGCGTCGACCAGGCCCTGCCCGACAAGCGCAGCGGGTTCACCGCGCAGGTCGACCTGCCGGCGTTCGAGCCCGGCCTCGAGCTCGTGTTCCTCCACGACTGGAGCGTCAGCCGGATCCCGGTCGCCACGATCGACGGCCGCCTGCTCAAGACCACCGGCCCGATCGGCAGTTCCGACGACCAATTCGTGATCGACCACTTCGAGCCGCACCCGCGGTTCCGCCTCGAGAACGGCCTCGGGTTGCTCGCCGTTCCCGGCACCTGGTGCCACGACCCGGCCGGCAGGCGGCTCGTCTATCAGCCGCGGGCGGGCGAGGCGCCGGAGGGCGCCGACACCGTGGTGCCGGCCACCCCGCAGCTGCTGCGCATCGCCGGCGAGCCTGCCAACCCGGCCGCCGCCGTCCGCATCGAGAACGTCGCCTTCTGCCACTGCCGCTGGGACGTCCCGCCGCCCGGCTTCGCCGAGATCCAGGCGACCTTGCACATCCCGCGCGACCAACCGGCAGGCCAGGCCGCCCCGGCCGCCACCGCTCGATTCGTCCCGTGGGCGGTCGAGGTCGCGTGGGCGCGCGACGTCGTCTTCAGCGGCTGCGAGTTCTCCCGGCTCGGCGGCTCCGGGGTGCTGCTCGGCGCCGGCACCCGCAACTGCGCGCTCGAGCGCTGCCTGGTCTGCGACGTCTCCGGCAACGGGATCGGGCTCGGCGAGGACGGCTACCGCCTGCTCCCCGACGGCCGCCCGTGGACCGCCGACCCGGCGCAGGCCGCCACCGGCAACCGGGTGGACCGCTGCGAGGTGCGCGACTGCGGGCGGCAGGTCCACGGCGCGATCGGCATCTGGGCCGGGCTGGTCACCGAGGCGCGGATCACCGACAACGCGGTCCACGCGCTGCCCTACACCGGCATCTCGGTCGGCTGGCAGTGGGATGCAACCCCCACCCCCTGCGGCGGCAACCTGGTCGCGGGCAACCGGATCCATCAGGTGATGCAGCTGCTCTCCGACGGCGGCGGCATCTACACGCTCGGCCGGCAGCCGGGCACCGCGCTGCACGACAACCTGATCCACGGCGTGCCGCTCGACACCGGCGGGGCCGAGAGCAACGGGATGTTCTGCGACCAGGGGTCGAGCGGGTTCACCATCGAGCACAACCTGATCCACGACACCGCCCGCTCGCCGCTGCGGTTCCACCGCGCCGGCCCGTTAGAGGTCCACGACAACGCGTGGCTGCTGCCGCCGGACACCCCGCCGCTGCGCTTCAACACCACCGACCCCGCGGCCATCCACGCCCGCGACAACCGGGAACTGACCGCCGCACAGCTGGCCGGGGAGGTCCAGCGGTGGAACGAACGCCACCGCCGGCAGGCCGGGCCGCAGGTCCGCCCGGCCGATTGACGGACACGGGGGCCGCCCGGCGCCACCGGGCCCCCGGCCGTTGACCGCCGGCCGTTTCTCCGCGATCCTGCCGCCATGCCAGTCCCACGCCTTGAACTGACGCTGCGCGACGGCACGCCGATCGTCGCGCGGCCGTTGACGCCGGCCGACCGCGAGGGGGTGGCGGAGGCCTACTGCCGGCTCTCGCCCGAGTCGCGCTACCACCGCTTCTGGACGCGCACCGGGGAGGTGATCGGCGAGCGCATGCTCGACCGCCTGCTGAATGCCGACCAGACCGGCCATGGCATCTGGGCGCTGCTGGACCCGGCGCGCGAGTCCCCCGCCCTCGGCGCCGCCAGCTACTGGCGCTCGGCCGACGACCCGGCCGAGGCCGAGTTCACCGTCACGGTGCTCGACGACGACCAGCAGCGCGGCGCCGCCACCCTGCTGCTCGCGATCCTCTGGCTGCAGGCGTTCGCCAACGGCATCGAGCACTTCATCGGCTACGTCATGCCCGAAAACCGCCGCGCCGCCCGCTGGATGACCGCCACCGGCGCCACCGGCGAGTGGGACGGCTACAAGCTCGTGTTCCGCTGGGACCTGACCGATCCGGCTGCACTCCCGCTCACCCGCGCCGGTGGCGAACTCGCCGAGTGGCTCACCCTGCTGGCGCCGCTGTTCCTGCCCGCCTGAGCCCCGCCCCGGCCCCCCGATGCAATGAGCCGGCGGGGCGGCCTTCCCCCCGGAAGCCGCACCCGCCGGCCGTATCGAGCGGCAGGCTAGGCCTGCCAACTCGAAAGAATCATGGCGTAGTTGCCACGCTCGATCGCCTCCGGATCCGGGCAGTTCCGGTGGCTCATCGCGCCGCGCATCTCGTCGACGCTCGCGTACTCGTGCTGCTCCATCCAGCCGCGCACGCCCGCGACCAGTTCGCCCAGCTTGGCGGGACCGCCCTTCAGCAGCGCGGCCACGACTTGGATGGTGGTGGCACCTGCCATTAGCCCCTTTATTACATCCTCGGAACTGTGGATGCAACCGCTCAATGAGAGTTCCAGGTTGGTGCGCCCAAACACGATCGCAATCCAGCGCAGCCGCGTGTTCAGCCCGCCCGAGTTTGACAATCGCAGCGTCGGGATCGTCCGCAACTCCTCGATGTCAATGTCCGGCTGGTAAAACCGGTTGAACAACACCGCGGCATTGGCGCCGACCTGCTCGAGCCGGTGCAGGAAGTGCGGCGGCGAGGTGAGGAACGGCGACAACTTGACCGCGATCGGGATCTGCACCGCCTTGCGCACCGAGCCGACGGCGTCGAGCAGGCGGTCCTCGACCACCGCCGCGCTGTCGTTCGGGTCCGACGGGACGTGATAGAGGTTGACCTCCAGCGCGTCGGCGCCGGCCTCGGCGATCAGCCGCGGATACTCGCGCCAGCCGTCCGGGCTGATCCCGTTGACCGAGGCGATCACCGGGATGCCGACCGCCTCCTTGATCCGGGCGATGTGGGCGAGGTAGTCGTCGGGCCCGAGCCGGTAGTCCTCCGGCTCCGGGAGGTAGGTCTGGGCCTCGGCGAAGCTGTACGCCGGCTCCTCGATGGCCGAGAAGGCGGCGCGTTGTTCCCGCACCAGCTGCTCCTCGAACAGCGAGTTCATGACGATGCACGGGGCACCGGCGTCCTCGAGCTGGCGGACCCGGTCGAGGTCGGCCGCGAGGGGGCTGGCACCGGGAATGACCGGATGGGCGAGTTCGAGCCCAAGGTAGTTGGTTTTCAGGTTCATGGGATCCGGGTGATGCTGGAGGTTGGTTGGGTCACTTGCCGGCGCCATCCGCAGCGCCGCCGTTGCCGCCCGCGGCGGCCTCCTGCTGCGGGAAGCGGATGTTGGCCATCTGCTCAAGCAGCGACCAGCGGTAGCCGGCGCTCTCCTGGGCGTCGGCGGCGAGCTGGGCGAACCGCTTCGGGTCGATCTTCTCGATCATCCGGAAGCGGGTCTCGTTGCGCATGAACTCGGCGGTCTTGAACTTCGGCGCGGCCGAGTCGAGCTGCAGCGGCGCCTTGCCTTCGGCCAGGCGGCGCGGGTCGTAGCGGAACAGCGTCCACAGGCCGCTGCCGACGAGCAGCTTCTGCTGCTCCATGCCCAGCGACAGGTCGAACCCGTGGGCGATGCAGTGGCTGTAACAGATCAGCAGCGAGGGCCCGGGGAAGCTCTCCGCCTCCTGCATCGCCCTGACCACCTGACTGTCCTTGGCGCCCATCGCGCAGCGGGCGACGTAGACGTTGCCATACTGGATCGCCATCAGGCCGAGCTCCTTGGGCGCGCTCGCCTTGCCGAGGGCGGCGAACTTGGCGGCCGCCCCGATCGGGGTGGCCTTGGAGGCCTGACCGCCGGTGTTCGAGTAGACCTGGGTGTCGAGCACCAGGATGTTGACGTCGCGGCCCTGCGCCAACACGTGGTCGAGGCCGCCGTAGCCGATGTCATACGCCCAGCCGTCGCCGCCGAAGATCCACACGCTCTTCTTGACCAGATAGTCGGCCAGCAGGCCAAGCATCGCGGCCGACGGCGACTTGACGCCGGCGAGCTTGGCACGCAAAGCCGCCACCCGCGCACGCTGCCGGTTGATCAGCGGCTCGGTCGACTGGTCGGCGGTGAGGATCTCGTCGACCAGCGCGTCACCGACGTCGGCGGCGCAGGCCTCCAGCAGCTCGCGCGCCATCTCGGTCTTCTTGTCGATCGCGAAGCGCAGGCCGAAGCCGAACTCCGCGTTGTCCTCGAACAGCGAGTTGCACCACGCCGGCCCGCGGCCGTCGGCATTCTGCGCATACGGCGTGGTCGGCAGGTTGCCGCCGTAGATCGACGAGCAGCCGGTGGCGTTGGAGATCACCGCGCGGTCGCCGAACAGCTGGCTGACGAGCTTGACGTAGGGGGTCTCGCCGCAGCCGCCGCAGGCGCCCGAGAACTCGAACAGCGGCTCGAGGAACTGCGAGCCCTTGACCTCGTCGTGGTTGAGCTGCTCGCGGTCCGGGTTGGGGATCACATCGAGGAAGAACGCGAAGTTCTCGCGCTCCGGCGCGCGCAGCGGCTCGAGCGGGCTCATGTTGATCGCCTTGCGCTTCGGCTCCTTCTTGTCCTTGGCCGGGCACACCACAGTGCACAGCTTGCAGCCGGTGCAGTCCTCCGGCGCCACCTGGATGGTGAACTTCGCGCCCGGGAACTCGCGCGCCTTGAAGTCGGTCGACTTGAACGTCGCCGGCGCCCCGGCGAGCAGCGCCGGGTCGTAGAACTTGGCGCGGATCGCGGCGTGCGGGCACACCAGCACGCACTTGTTGCACTGGATGCAGATGTCGGGCTCCCACACCGGGATCTCCAGCGCCGTCGCACGCTTCTCCCACTGCGTGGTGTCGGTCGGCCACACCCCGTCGACCGGGAACGCGCTGACCGGCAGCAGGTCGCCCTTGTTCTGCATCATCAGCGCGGTGACCTTCTGCACGAAGTCGGGCGCCTTGCCGGAGACGATCGGGGGCATCGGCACGCCGTCGGCCGCGCCCATCGTGGTGACCTCGTGCAGGTGCTCAAGGGTCATGTCCACCGCGGCGAAGTTGCGCCGCACCACCTCGTCGCCCTTCTTGGCGTAGGTCTTCTGGATCGACTCCTTGATCTTGGCGATCGCCTCGTCGCGCGGCAGCACGCCGGAGATGGCGAAGAAGCACACCTGCATCACGGTGTTGATCCGCCCGCCCATGCCGGCGTCGTGCGCCACCTTGAAGGCGTCGATGACGTAGAACTTGAGCTTCTTGTCGAGGATCGTCTGCTGGACCTCGCGCGGCAGCCTGCCCCACACCTTGTCGGGCGGATAGGCCGAGTTGAGCAGGAACACCGCGCCCTCGCGCGCGCTCTCGAGCACGTCGTACTTCTCGAGGAAGGTGAACTGGTGGCAGGCGACGAAGTTGGCGCTGGTGATCAGGTACGGCGCCTTGATCGGGCGCGGCCCGAAGCGCAGGTGGGAGATCGTCACCCCGCCGGACTTCTTCGAGTCGAACACGAAGTAGCCCTGCGCGTAGTTGTCGGTCTCCTCGCCGATGATCTTGATCGAGTTGCGGTTGGCGCCGACGGTGCCGTCGGAACCCAGCCCCCAGAACACCGCGCGCACGACGTCGTCGGCCTCGATCCCCCACTCGGGGTCGTAGGGCAGCGAGAGGTGGGTGACGTCGTCCTCGATGCCGACGGTGAAGTGCTGGCGCGGGAACTCCTTGTCCTGCTCGTCGAACACCGCCTTGACCATCGCCGGGGTGAACTCCTTGGACGAGATCCCGTAGATCCCGCCGATGACCTGGGGCAGGTCGGCGGTCTGGAGCAGGCCGGCGATCCGGGCCTCGACCAGCGCCGCGCACACGTCGACGTAGAGCGGCTCGCCGGGCGCGCCCGGCTCCTTGGTGCGGTCGAGCACCGCGATCTGCCGAGTGGTGGCCGGCAGCGCGCCGAGGAACGCGCTCAGGTCGAACGGCCGGTAGAGGCGCACCAGCAGCGCGCCGACCTTGGCGCCCTTGGCGACGAGGTGCTCGACGGTCTCGGCGACGGTCTCGGCGCCCGAGCCCATGATCACGATCACCTTCTCGGCATCCTCGGCGCCGACGTAGTCGAACAGGTGGTAGCTGCGGCCGGTCAGCTTGGCGAAGCGGTCCATCGCCGCCTGCACCTGGCCGGGGAGGTTCTTGTAGAACAGGTTCGACGCCTCGCGGGCCTGGAAGTGGCCGTCCGGATTCATCGCGGTGCCGCGCAGCGTCGGGCGGTCCGGGGTCATCGCACGCTGATAGAACGCCTGCCGCGCCGGCTCGTCCATCAGCGCGCGCAGCGTGTCGTCGTCGAGCAGCGAGATCTTGGACACCTCGTGGGAGGTGCGGAAGCCGTCGAAGAAGTTCACGAACGGGACGCGGCTGGTGAGGGTGACGGCGTGGGCGAGGGCGGCGAGGTCGTGGGCTTCCTGCACCGAGTTGCCGGCGAGCATGCCGAAGCCGGTCTGGCGCACCGCCATCACGTCGCTGTGGTCGCCGAAGATCGACAGCGCGTGGGTCGCCAGCGAGCGGGCGGCGACGTGCATGACGAACGGCAGCAGCTCGCCGGCGATCTTGTACATCTCGGGGATCATCAGCAGCAGCCCCTGCGAGGACGTGAAGGTGGTCGAGAGACAGCCGGCCTGCAGGGTGCCGTGGCACACCGCGCTGGCGCCGCCCTCGCTCTGCATCTCGACGACCCGCGGGACGGTGCCCCAGATGTTCTTCTGCTTCCGGCTCTCGAACACGTCGGCCAGCTCGGACATCGGCGAGGACGGGGTGATCGGGTAAATGGCGATCGTTTCGCTGAGCCGGCACGCAACCGACGCGACCGCTTCGTTGGCCTCCAAAGTCGCAATCTTCATACCCCCTGATCAGACACCATGGGCGGGCCCCGGGCTAGGCGCATTCACTCATTTGCTGCGCAAGGAGGCTCAAAGATGGCCCGCAGCCGCGCAGCCGCGCTGGACTCGCCGGCGCCGGGCGCCCATCCTCGGGCCATGGACTGCCAGGACGCCCTGCGCGCGATGCTGCTTGACAAGTCGGTCCGGACCGGCCGCTTCACCCTGGCCAGCGGCCGGGAAAGCGACCTCTACATCGACTGCCGGGTGACCACCCTCGACTGCCGCGGCGCCAACCTGGTGGGCGAACTAGGCTGGCGGCGGCTGCGCGACGAACTCGTGGCCCGGCGGCTGCGGGTGGCGGCCCTCGGCGGCCTGACCATGGGCGCCGACCCGATCGCGCTGGCGGTCGCCATGACCTCGGCCCGCAGCCACCCGGAGGAGGCGCTGCAGGTGTTCAGCGTGCGCAAGGAGGCCAAGGGACATGGCTGCACGCGCCGGATCGAGGGCAACTTCGCCGCCGGCGACGCCGTGGTCGTCGTCGACGACGTGATCACCACCGGCGGCTCGACGCTCCGGGCGGTCGACGCCATCGAGGCCGAGGGCGGCCGGGTGGCGCTCGCGCTGGTGCTCGTCGACCGCGAGGAAGGCGGCCGCCAGGCGATCGAGGCCCGCGGCATCCCGGTCCTGCCGCTGTTCACCAGAACCGACCTGCTGGCCAGCGCGTAAGCGGCCGGCCGCCGGCCCGGCCGGCCCGGCCAGAGCCCATTCACCCGCACACCCGCCAGCGGCGTCCATCGCCCCACCCCTACCCGCCACCCCCGCCGCCGCCGCCCCCAACAAAAGGACACTCCTTTAGTGCAGGTTCCGCTTGCGCGGGGGGGGGCGGTGGGGACAAGGTGGGGGCATGGCGAGGCGCAGGTGGCTTGCCCCGTGGCGGGATTCGGCGGTGCGGCCGGCGGTCTACCACGTGGTGTCGCGGGTGGTGGACCGGCGGTTTGCGTTCGGGGCCGAGGAGAAGGAGCGGTTCCGCGGGCTGATGCGCCGGGCCGAGCAGTTCAGCGGCTGCCGGGTGCTGGCCTACTGCCTGATGTCCAACCACTTCCACCTGCTGCTGGAGGTGCCGCCGGGCAACGAGCGGGAGCTTTCGGACGAGTTGCTGCTCGAGCGGCTGGCGGTGCTCTATCCGGCATGGAAGGTGCGGGAGGTGGCCGGGCGGCTGGCGGCGGCGCGGGCGGCGGGCGACGCGGCCGAGGCGCGCCGGGTGGTGGCGTGCCACGCCCGCCGGATGCACGACCTGAGCCAGTTCATGAAGACCCTGCTGCAGCGCTTCAGCTCGTGGTTCAACCGCGCGCACGGGCGCACCGGGCGGCTGTGGGAGCAGCGCTTCTGCAGCGTGCTGGTGGAGGACGGCACGGCGGCGCGGGCGATTGCGGCCTACATCGACCTCAACCCGGTAAGGGCCGGCATCTGCCAGGACCCGGCCGACTACCGCTGGAGCAGCTACGCCGAGGCGGTGGCCGGGGGCGCCAAGGCGCGGGCCGGGCTGGTGCGGGCGCTGCGCGGGCCGCGCGGCAGCGACGGCACGGCGCGGGGCTGGGCGCAGGGCGGGCTGGCCCGCGAATACCGCGCGCTCCTGCTGGGCCAGGGCGCCGAGGTGGTGGTCGACGGCACGGTGCGGCGCAAGGGGATGGCCCGGGAGCGGGCCGCGCGCGAGCTCCAGGAGCTGGCGGAGCTCGAGGAGCGCCGCCGGGACCTGCGGATCTCACAGGTCATCCGCCACCGGGTGCGCCACTTCACCGCCGGGGCCGCGATCGGCGGCCGGGGCTTCGTCGAGGAGGTGTTCCGCGGCTGCCGACAGTTCTTCGGCCCGCGGCGCACCAGCGGCGCGCGCCGGCCCCGCGGGGCCCTGGCCGGGCTGGCCGGCGCGGTGTGGGCGGCGCGCGACCTGCGCGCCGGAACCGGTTAGAACCCGGGCGGCGGGGCGGCCGAGGGGCGCCCGGTTTCTAACAGCCCTGGCCGTGCTGGCTGCCGGTCGGCTGTGGCCGCCGGGCGGCCCTGCGGCCCGGTCAGCGTCCGAAGACCCGCAGGCGGCGGAAGTGGCAGGTGCCGTCGGCGCCGGGGTCGTGGTGGTCGTCGGTTCCCTCGACGCCGTGGGACTTGCCGAGCTGGACGCCGACCGGGTCGCCGGCGAACTGCGTCCGTGGCAGTCGCGCGAGCGGCTGCCAGTCCCCGTCCTCGTCCTCGCAGCGCGCCTCGACGACCAGTTGGTCGGCGGCGGCGCGGATGCGCAGGGTGACCTCGGCCGCGGCATCGAAGCCGCCGGCGAACTGCTGGGGCGCGCCGGTGGCGTCGATGCCGAAGCGCCGTTCCGGGATGCGCAGGTTCACGCGCAGCATGCGGTCCCCCGGCCACACGAGGCACAGCCCCGGCCCCCACGTCTCGCCGGTCGCCCCGGCGGCCGACAGGGTGGCCTCCACCGCCGTGGTGCCGGCGGGGAGGGCGCGCCCGACGAGCGCGCTGCAGTTGGCCGCCGCCCGGATCGCAAGCTGCCCGTTTTCGACCCCGGCGGCGGTGCCCGGCCGCGGGGAAACGACCGCCGACCATTCCGCCCCCAGCGGTGCCTGGAACCGTTCGTCGACCAGCACCCGCGCCCCGTCCGGGGCCTCCTCGGCGGCGTCGTCCGGCACCGCCGCGGGCGGCGCGGGGCCCAGCTCGTCGAGCACGATGTCGTCGAGCACGCACATGCCGCCGCCCGGGCCGGTCTTTTCCAGCGCGAGGAACGTTTCCCCGGTGCGGCCGGTGACGAACTCCCCGGCCACCCGGCCGCGGCCCGCGGCGACCGCCTGCTCGAAGCGCGCGCCCACCGCGCCGGCCCGGCTGCGCACCGCGATCCGATAGACGTCGCTGTCGGCCAGTGTCTCGAGCGCGATCCGGTAGCGGGTTGCCGGCTTGAAGCGCAGGTGCGAGGGCAGGCTGCGGACCACCGTGCCCGCCGGCTCGTCGCGGGTCTTGAGCGAGAACCGGCCGCGGATCGTGTCGCGGGTGACCCCCGCGTTGGTTTCCGAGAGGTGCGTCTGCGTCTGGCCCGCCGCGGCGTAGACGAACGGCCCGAGCCCCTGGTCGACATGCTCGAAATCCTCGTGAAACGCGTGCCCGGCGGCCTCCGCGGCGACCGCCGTCCGCACCACCCGCACGTCGTCGAACTCGACCCGCGCGCCCGCCTCGTCCGGCGCGGCGAGCAGCTGCAGGCGGGCGCGGGTGCAGCCGGCGGGCAGGGTGAACACGACCTTGAGCCGCTGGAAGAAGGTGCCGAGTTTGGCGTCGCTGTCGTTGCGGTTGCGCACGGCGGTGCGCTCGACCCAGTTGTGGACCGTGTGCCCGCCGCCCTCCGGGGTGACCGCGATCACCGCCCTGCGGGAACCCCGGAGCTGCACCCACACCGACGCCGCATAGGTGCCCCCCGCATCCAGGCCCGCCACGAGCTGGGAGACGCCGACCGGCACCTCGGCGGGCCCTTCCACCACCAGCACGTCGTCGCCGGTGGGCAGAGCCCCGACCCGGACGCCTGCCGCCGCCCCGGGCGGCTCGGCCGCCCACGGCCCCGGCGCGCCGCCGTTGAACCCGGGGTCGGCGACCGGCCCGCCCTCGCCCCACGCGACCGGCGGCGGCGGCGGCAGCGGCTGCCGATAGAGCACGAACGGGGTGGATTGCGCCACCTCCAGCGTGACCCGCCCGCCGCCGACCGGCACGCGGGTTCCGGCGGCCCGCCCGCGGGCGGTGAGCTGATAGAGGAACACCTCCGGGCAGTCCGCCCACGCCGCGGGCAGCTCCCGCGTCAGCGGGCCGCCGACCTCGTCCCAGACGTAGATCTTCTCCTCCGCCTGCGGGCTCCACGGCACGAACAGGCGGTTGCGGGACCCGTCGCCGGACCAGGTCATGAGCACCTTGCCGTCGCGCGTGCAGGTGACCTCGTCGCCGGCCTGGGCGACCCGCACGCCGCCGCTGAACACCGCCTCTTTGCCCGGCTGCCAGCGCAGCAGGTCGTGGTGCTGGAGGAACTTCGTCGGCAGGTTGCGGCCGAAGGTGGCCCTGAGGAACGCCCCGAGGTCCCGCTCGCCCTGCCAGCCCATGAACCCGACGTGGTCGGCGCCGCGCAGCAGCGGGTCGTGCGGGTGGATGTCGCGCGCCGAGTTCCACAGGAAGCGCATGACCTGCCCGGTGGCCCCGCGGTGGTGGGCCCACGTCGTCCACGGGTCGAGCGCGGTCGCATACTCGGTGTGCAGCGGCAGCCCGAGCGCGTGGATCCGGGAGGCGGTCATCCAGCCGTTCCAGCCGCTCTCGCCGTAGACGTCCAGGTAGACGAACCCGAGCGCCGGCAGCTCGCGGCGCATCCGCTCGAGGGCGCGGAACAGGTCGCCGGTCAGGATGTCCTTGCGCTTGTCGATCAGGTGGCTGTGGTCGAGCCAGGCCCAGCCGCCCTTCGGGTTGCCGGCGGCGTCGAGGTCGAGGATCTCGCGCCGGTAGCGGTGCGCCTCCGGATAGACCTCGGTGGCGTTGATGTGGACGCCGACCCGCGCGTTGTGGCGGGCGGCATTTTCCAACAGGAACGTGAGGTCCTCCAGGCCGCCGGCGCGCTGGTTGTAATGGCCGCCGTAGTCGGTGTTGGCGCTGTCGTGGCCCTCCGCGGTGTAGCCCTTGATGGTGACCACCTGGCCGAGGCCGTCGGTGAGCAGGTGCACTTTCCTGATCCCGTCGAGGATCCGCAGGAACGGCTGCTGCGCGAGGCTGGCGAAGTTCATCGCCACCTGGTCGGCCACCCCCCACCTCACCAGCTCCGCGCCGGGCGGCTGCGGCATCGCGGAGCGCCAGGCCAGCGCCGCGTCCTGCCAGTCCGCCGCCCCGTCGCCGTTGCGGTCCCCGGTCACCAGCACCCTCGTCCACGGCCGCTCGAGCACCGCGCCGTGGGCCTCGCGGCACTGCCAGACCGGCCGCCACGCCGCGCACGTCTTCGCGCCGCCCGCCGCGGTGACCTGCCAGGCGACGCGCTCGACGTCGCGCAGGTGGTTGCCCGCGATCCCGGCGGCCACGTCCCCGTTGGACAAAAACAGGTAGTTTCCCGTAGCGGGCCCGTTCATCGGCGGCAGGGACGCCACTGCGGCCAGCGTCTCCTTCGAGGTGCCGTAGCCCTCGGCGCGGAGCGCCGCCAGCTGCGCCGCCGGCCGGTCCGAGGAAACGCAAACCAGCGCGTTGCCGGGGAACGCCAGTGACACCAGCGTCGGGGCCCCGGACCCCGCGATCTCCGTGACCCTCAACTCCACCCCCTCCCCGCCAACCGTCACGGCCAGCGTGACCTCGATCCCCACCGCCGCGAACGCCAGCCGCCACTCGCCCGCGTCCGCCCCGCGGCGGGTGAACGCCACCCCGCACTCCTCCGGCTTGCCGTTGAGCTCAACCCGGGTGACCTCCCCCGCCTGCCCGGCCAGCGTCGCGCCGCCCGGCTTCAGCCGGTAGCTGATGATGCGCGGGAACGCCGGGTCGACGGCCACCTCGAGCGACTCACCCCCGAGGACGACCGGCGGCGCACCGCCCGCCCGCGCCGGCACCGCCGCCGCAACCATGGCTGTTAGAACGGGGAGCGCGCGCTTCATGGTGGGGTTCTCCAGGGTGGGGGCGGGCGGCCCGGGCCGCCCGTCGTCGGCGCCACCATGACAGCCGGCCGCGCCGGCATTCAACGCCGAATGCGCGGGCGTTCCGGCCCGTGGCTGCGCTCGCAGGAGTGCAGGCGGGGCGAACGCCCGTTGCGCGGCGCCACCTCCGCCGGCACGACCGGGCCGCGGCCAGCCGGGAGTGTTCCGTCCTCGCCCTTCGGGCTACGACGGACAAGTACCACTTCCGCCACGGGAGAGGGGCGCGCGGCTCTGCGACCCGCGCCTCACTTCATCCAACGGCTCGCGTATGGCTTGAGGGAGACCTTGGTGACCTTGCCGTCGCCGCGGAACACGGTGGTGCGCTGGGGCTGGTGGGAGTTGTTGACGACCACGAGCTTTCCCGACTTCGGGTACCACGCGCAGTCGGTGAGCGGGTTGGAGCAGAACCAGTTCTTGAGTCCGGCCTCCCTGCCGGCGGCCCAGAAGATCGCGCGGTGGAGCAGGCGGGCGTTGGCGAGGTCGTAGGGCAGCGCGCCGAAGAACACCGCGCGGCCCCGGCCGAAGCGGTTGGCGGCGGCCAGCACGTGGCAGCCGCTGGCCGCGAGCACCTCGGTGGTGCGCTCGGTCACGTAGACGAACGTCTCGCGCGTGCCGAAGTCCGCGTGATCTGTCAGGTCCGCGGTGATGAAGTGGTCGTCGACCACCTTGACCGGCACCGGCGCGGACTGGAGCGTGCGGCCGGTTTCCTTGTCCACGCCGAGCACGTCGGCCAGCTGGAAGTAGCGGCCGCCGTGCTGCCAGGCGGTCGGCCCGCGGCAGCCGATGAACCCGCCGCCGCGGTGGACGAACTCGCGGACCCGCGCCACCACCCGCGGGTCGGCCCACCAGCGGCCGCCGCTCCACGCGGTTTCGGCGTCGCCGTCATTGATGATCACGCCGACGTCCCGCGGGACGCCGCCGGCGGCCACCTCCTCGAGGCTGAGGAAGCGGACGTCCACCGGCAGGCCGGCCAGACACTCCAACAGGTTGGTGCCGGCCACCTGGATGACGTCGGGGCGCTTGACCAGGAACTTCTGCGGCGCGCCGAAGCTGTTGATCCACGGCTTCCAGTTGCCCCACGCGTTGAGCACCGCCACCTTGACCGGGGCCTTGAGCGACTCCGCGCCGCCGGAGTTGCGCTTGAACGAGCGGAACTCGTCGCACAGCGCGGCGACGTGCTCGACGAACTCGGGGAACCTGAGCGCCAGGCTCAGGTAGCCGCCGTAGCCGAGGCGGTCGACCGGCTTGCGGAGCAGCGCGCGGCGGATCTTGATCCAGTTGGAGACCGACTCGCCGAGCGGGTCGCCGCCCTCGCGGAACACGTCGGGGAAGAAGTACGGATAGAGGCGCAGCTCCTTGACCAGGCCGCCGGGGGTGTCCGAGATCCGGCGCAGCGCCACGCCGTCCTCGGCCGCGCCGACGTGGATGTCGACGCCCATCCTGAGGAAGTCCGGCTGGTACGGCTCCATGCCGATCCAGTGGTCGCCCCAGAAGACGGCGGTCTTCTTGCCGGCCTTGTGGGCCTTGTCGACCAGCGCCTTGCCGAACCGGACGACGAAGCGGTGGATGAACCGCATCCAGGCGAGGTAGCGCTCCGAGGGCACCCGGCAGGCGGCGTTGTAGTGGCCCTCGTCGACGAAGTCCTCGGCGCGCAGCCGGTAGCCGTGCTCGCGGGCGAATTCCTCGAGCGCGGGCACGCTGACGGTGTCCTGGTAGCCGGTCCAGTCGCGGAACTTGTCGGCCGCGTCCTGGTCGGAGTCGACCGCGAAGTGATAGGCGAGGGTGGTCAGGCGCACCACGTCGGTCCGCGGGTGGGCCGCCAGGTAGCGGTCGAAGAACGCCATCAGGTGGTCCCAGCACTGCTTGTGCCGGGGGTCGACGCTGATGACGTGGGGCCGGTCCCAGTTGTTGGTGAGGTGGTTGTACATCGAGGTCGTGTCCCAGACCTGGAACACGAGGAAGTTGACCGTGTAGACGTGGAACGGGATGGCGCCGGTGATCCGGACCTTGCCGGTCCTCGGGTTGAGCTTCCAGTTGCGTGGCGGCACCAGCCGGCCGGTGGTGCGGTCGATGACCTCCCAGTACCTGCGGGCCGGGTGCTTGAGGTCGATGACGTACTTGTCGCGGTAGAATCCGCGCATCGGGTCGATCACCAGCGTGTTGCCGGTGGCGGTCACCGGGTCGGACATCAGGAACTTCTGCGGCAGCTGGTCCATGTGCCGGCGCGGGTAGTCCTGGTCGGCCCGCACCAGGCAGGTGGTGGAGTAGACCTCGAGCCCCATCTCGAGCATCTCCGCGGACAACTCGGTGCCGTCCGAGTCGCGGATCGCGTCGGCGCCCCACTTGCGGGCGAGCTTGGCGACCATCCGCTCCTCGCCGGCCTCGGCGGGCAGGGTGATCGAGCCGCCGGCGGCGGCCTGCCTGGCGGGTTTGCGGGAGCGTTTGTCAGCAGTCATCGGGTGGGTTTTGCGGATTGCGGATTGTGGATTGCGGATTGCCTGCCCTTCGTAGCCCGCCTTGCCGGCCATAGCGCGAAGCGCGACGGCCGGAGGGCGAAGAAGGGCGGACTGGGGACTGGGTGCGGGTGGTCAGGCAGTTAGGCAGTCAGGGGATTCCAGAGTTTGGCGAACCCGAAGCCGGCGAAGTGGCGGACGTTGGCGGTGGCGAACGCGGTCACCCCGTGGTGCTGCAGGGTGAATGCGAGCCGGGCGTCGATGATCTGGCGGAACCCGGCGCGGGTGGTGGCCGCCCAGGCCCGGAGTTTCCGGGACACCAGCGGATCGTAGTCGATGCAGCGCCACGCCGGGTTGCGCCGCAGGGCCTGGCAGAAGGCCGCCGCTTCCCTGGCCGAGTAGGGCTTGGCGAACAGCGCGGGGTTGCGCAGCTGCATCCAGAGTTCGACCAGCACCAGTTCGCAGAGCACGAACTCGTCGCCGCCGCGGGCGAACCCGGCGAAGAACGCCCGCGCCTTGTCATGCCAGGCGGAGTCCGGGTCCGCCGCATGGATCAGGAGGTTGGTGTCGGCCGAGGTCATGTCAGCGGGTCCGGCTGCGGGCTTCGATGGCCTCCGCCTCGACCTGAAGGGTGGCCGGGTCCGCGAGCTGCCCGCCGCTGCCGCGCAGCACCGGCATCGCCCATGGCGGGTCGGGATCGGCGTCCTCGGGGCAGCTCTGGGCGTAGACCTCGGTGGCGCGCCGGATCAACTCGGCCAGCGACCAGTCCCTGGCGGCCGCGATTGCCTTCAGGCGCCGGAACAGGGGTTGCGGGAGCTGGATCTGGGTGCGCGTCATGCCAACAAAATAATGTAGCCATTATATTGTTGTCAAGGATCTTCCGCGCCGCCCGGGCGCGTGGGCGGGTGTTTCCGGGCGAAGTGGTCCTCGATCTCCTCGAGCGTCCGGCCCTTGGTTTCGGGCAGGAACAGCAGGGCGGTGAGGAAGTAGACGACGGTGCAGCCGCCCCAGATGAAGAACATCAGATAGAAGCCGTGGCTGGCGACGACGATCGGGAAGAACAGCGCGCTGAGGAACTGGACGCCGTTGTTGAGGACCATGGCGATGCCCATGCCCTTGGAGCGGATGCGGGTGGGCATCAGCTCGGAGAGGGCGAGCCACACGCAGACGCCGGGCCCGACGGCGAAGAACGCGATGAAGGCGCACAGGAGGCCGACGACCCACCGGCCGGTGTCCGGGGCGGCCAGCGGGCCGTACTTGGCGCGCAGCAGCCGGATCGGGCCGAGGTCCTTCTCGCGTGCCTCCTCGACCTTCCTGCCCTCCACGGTGACCCACTTCTTCTCGACCTCGGGCCGGATGGTCAGCACGCGGTCGGCGGGGTCGGCGGCATTCGAGAACGCGGCCGCGATCCGCGGCTTGGTGTCCCGTTCGAACTTGTAGGCCACGCTCAGCTGGCCGGGCTGGTCGCCGTCGAGGGCGCCGAGGGTGGCGGCATCCACCGCGATCGACAGGTGGCGGCCGTCGGGCGCGACCGCGGCGGCCACCTTGGGGAGCACGTCGACCCGCTGCGACTCGAACCCATGGAACACGAGCCCCGCGGCGGCCAGGCAGGCGACGATGCCGGCGGTGCCGATGGTCAGCAGCACCTTGCGGCCGGCCTTGTCGACCAGCAGTGCGCCGAGCAGGGTGACGACCACGTTGATGCCGGTGATCACCTGGAGGTTGGCGGCTGCGCCCTTTTCGGTGAGCCCGGCGCCCTGGAAGATGCGGGCGGCGTAGGCGAGGATCGAGTTGATGCCGGTGGCCTGGTTGCAGGCGAGGATGACGCAGGCGAGGATGAAGGGGACGACGTATTTGCGCTGGAGCAGGCGGTCGCGCGGGGCGGCGGGGGCGTCGGCGGCGGCGGCCTGGCCGGACCGCTCGCGCATTTCGCGCATTTCGAGGGCCACCTGTGCGGGCGGGCGCGAGAGCGCCAGCACCCGCTCGGCGTCGTCCGGCCGGTGGCGCTGGAACAACCAGCGCGGCGACTCCCGGAGCACCATGGCGGCGAGGCTGAACAGCACCCCGGGCACCACGGCGGCGAGGAAGATGCGGCGCCATGCGGCGTCGTCGGCGGCGAAGATCTTGTCGGCGTCGCCGGCGGCGGCGGCCACCGCCTGATCGTGGACGCCGGCGGACCAGTTGGCGATCACCGCGGCGAGCACGAACCCGACGGTCATGAAGAACTGGAACGCGGAGGTGCCGCGGCCGCGGATCTCGCTGGGCAGGCACTCGGCCATGTAGAGCGGCACCACCACGCAGATCACGCCGCCGGAGAGGCCCATCAGGATGCGGCCCGCCAGCAGGGCGGCATAGCCTGACGAGATGAAGATCAGCAGGATGCTGACGACGAACATCAGCCCGCCGGCGACCATCATCCGCTTGCGCCCGAGCGAGTCGGCGAGCGCCCCGGCGAACAGCGCCGCGATCAGCCCGCCGAAGACGTAGATCGAGACCATGAACCCCTGCTGGGCGTCGGTCATCGGGATCGTCTTGTCCAGATAGAGCAGCGCCCCGGCGATGATCCCGAAGTCGATCCCCGCGAGCAGGCCGCCGAGGCCCGAGGTGAGGATCAGGAAGGGCAGGTACCAGCCGGCGGGGCGGGATCGTGCGGGGATCATGGCGTGGGTTTCTCCGTTGGGAGGTGGCGGGCGGCGGCGGCGGCCGCGCTCACTCGGTGACCAGGAAGTTGTCGATCACCAGGGTGCCGGTCGTGTCCTGCGCGAGCTTGGCGACGCCGAGGAAAGCGCCCGGGGCGGCGCCGGTCGTGACCGTGGCGCTGAACTTCCTCGGCTGCCACTCCCCGCCGTCGAGCGGGTGGCGCGCGTCGACCTGCTGGCCCTCCTCCGCGTCGTGCCCGGCGACCAGGGCGAAGCAGCCGGCGGTGTCGCAGAGGTAGTCGAAGGACACCCGGTAGGCGGTGCCGGGCCTGAGCTTCAGGGTGGCGGGCACCGTCCGATAGACCATCTCCGGCGACCCCTCGCGGCGGGTCTTGAGCGAGAACTCGCCGGCGATCGTGTCGTTGGTGTGGGGCGGGTTGGCCTCCGACAGGTGGGTGTTCATCGGCCCCTGCCAGCCGTACATGAACGGCCCCCAGCCCTCGTCGACATGCTCGAAGTCCTCGAACAGCACCACCTTGCCCGCGTCGGCGGGCGGCCGGCTGACGCCCGAGCGCACCAGCCGCACGTCGTCGAACAGGACCCTGCCCGGGCCGGCGGCCGCGCGCAGCACGAGGTCCACCCGGCCGGCGGGCGGGGCGGTGAACGGCACCTTGAGCCGGTGCCAGTTGCGCAGGTACTTGCTGGACTGGTCGGTGAAGTTCGTCAGGCGGGTGGCGTCGACCGTGTTGGCAACCGGGGCGAAGGTCACGTTGGACGCGCGTGCCGGCGCGACCAGCAGGTCCAGCTCGGCGACCGAGGTGAACGGCCGGCCCTGCACCTCCGACGTGGCTGTTAGGCGGAAGTAGCGGGCCTTGGCGGGGCTGGCGAAGGCGACGGTGGCGGCGGTGCCGGCGCGGTAGTCGAACTCGCCGGACGCGACCTCGGTCCATTCCCGGTTGTCGGGGCTGACGGCGGCCCGGAAGCCCTTGATCGCGCCGTTGTGCAGGTTGGCGCGCGCGGTCTGGACGAAGCCGGTGAGCGTGTGCTCCGCGCCGAGGTCGAGGACGATGTGGTGCGGCAGGGGGTTGGCGTTTTCCGCGCTGATCTGCTCGGAATGCCAGATCGTCTCCGGGTTGCCGTCGAGCATGTGGCGGGCGCGGTCGCCGCCCATCGGCCGCGGCGCGGCGACGATCCTCCACGCGCCCTTGTCGATGAACGGCGGCGGCTGCGGCGGCGCCGGCTCGACCGCCAGCCCGGCCTCGCGCTGGCCCTCGATGCTCAGCCACACCGAGGCGGCGTAGGTCTCGCCGGGCGCGAGCCCGGCGGCCGTCTGCCGGACCTCGGCGGCGGCCGGGGTGGGGGCGACCAGCTCGGTCTGGCCCCACTGGGCGTCGTTCTCGATCCGCGCCGTGCCCGCCTCGCCCACCAGCCGCCACGCGGTGAACGAGTGGCTGTCGAATCCGGGGTCGCGCACCAGCCCGCCCTCGCCCCACTCGATGGCAGGCAACGCGGGCGGGGTGTCCCGATAGAGCACGTAGGGGGTCTCGGGCGCGATCTTCTCGAGGGTCACCTTGCCGCCGCGGACCGGCACCTCGCGCTCGAACACCCGGCCGAGGTCGGTCAGGCGATAGAGCGGCGCGGCGCCGACCCCGCCCCAGCTGGCGGGCAGCTGCCACGTGCTCTCGCCGCCGCGGTCGTTCCAGTGATAGATCTTCTCCTCGGTGGCCGGGTCCCACGGGATGAACGACAGGCTGTCGGCCGGCCGCGAGTCCGGCTGCGGGTAGCGGCACGAGTTGACCAGCTGGCCGTCGCGCCCGAACAGCGCGGCCACGCGCCCGTCGAACTCGGTGCGCACCCCGCGCGAGAACCGCGCCCGGTCCGGCTCCTGCTGCAGCAGCTCGAAGTGCTGCAGGTACTTGGTGGGCAGGTTGACGGTGAACGCGGACTTGACCAGCTGCGGCAGGCTGCGCTCGGCGTGCCAGCCCATGAAGCCGTCGCAGTTGCTGCCCCGCAGCAGCGGCTCGTGGCGGAACGTGTCCTTGTGCGAGAACCAGATGAAGCGGGCGATCGCGCTGCGGTCGCCCTTGCCGCCGACCTGCTGGGTCCAGTCGTTGGCGACGTGGTTCCACACCACCGCGCGCTCCATCACACCGGGGAACTCGGTGAACTGGAGCAGGCCGTGGGCGTTGACCCGGGTGTGCATCCGCCACCCCGGCCAGCCGCGGCCGTAGTAGACGTCGAGGTAGACGAAGTCGAGCCACGGCAGGTCGGCGCGCATCGCGTCAAGGCGCTGATAGAGCGTGCCGTAGGCGGAGTCGTGACGGTAGTCGGTCAGGTATGACTCGTCCAGCCACGACCAGCCGACGGCGGCGGCGTCGACGATGTCGGGCGAGAACCACCTGGCCTCGCGGTGGTATTCGTGGGCGTTGATGTGGACGCCGGACTGGACGTTGAAGTCATGGCCGCGGCGCATCACGAAGTTGAGTTCGTCGCGGCCGCCCATGCGGCGGCCGACTGGAGTTTGGTTTCTCGCTAGATCGTTGACCGATTTTTTCGCGAATCGGGTGGTTTTCTGCTTGCCTTGCGCGGTTTTGGATTCTAGTATATGAGCTAGAACCCATTCCAACCAACCGCACTGCCATGGGATACCCAACCAAAGTCCAGCTCATCCGCCGCAAGCAAGGCGCCGACCAGTATTACATCAACTTCCCCACCGCCATCGCCGAGGCGATGGAGTTCCAGAAGGGAGAGACCATCGAGTGGATCATCGAGGACAAGGCCAACATCATCGCCCATCGCCCGGTGGTGCCGCCCTGCCCGGTGAACATCGAAAAAAAAACGACGCGTCACTGCTGAACCAGTGGGAGGCGCTCTGGCAGCTCTGCAGCAAGGAGGTTTGCCCGGTGCCCAGTTGTGCCGACCGACTGCGCGAGCACCTGCTGGCACACCTGATCTGCCCGGGGCGGCACACCGTCACGGGGTTGCTCACCACCTTCGGCAAGCAGTTCCGCGACTGGAGCGCCGATTACGCGCTCTACGCCAAGGAGCGGTTGGACGTGGGGGTGATCTTCGGCATGGTGCGCAGGCAAATCGAGTCGCTGGCCTGCGCGTCGCGGCCGCTTTGCGTGGCGCTCGACGACACGGTCCTGCGCAAGACCGGCAAGACCATCCCCGGGGCGGCTTGGCGCAAGGATCCGCTCGGACCGCCGTTCAACGTCAACCTGATCTGGGCGCAGCGCGAACTGCAACTGAGCGCCGCGGTGGCCGACGACAACAACGAGGTGCGCATGATCCCGATCGGCTTCAGGGACGCCTCCACCCCCCGCAAGCCCCGCAAGGGTGCCCGGCCTGAACAGTTCGCCGCCTACCGCGAGCAAATGAAACAAGCCAACCTCAACGCGGTGGCCGGCGCCACCCTTCACCAGCTCCAAGCCGAGCGCGCCAGCGAGCACGCAGGCAGCCCCCCGGCCCTGCACGCTTTGGTCGACGGCAGCTTCACCAACCGCAGGATCCTGCGCAACCTGCCGGAGAACACCACCCTGATCGGCCGCATCCGCAAGGACGCCAAACTCAGCGCCAAACCCACCGCCCAGGCCCCGCGCGGACGCAAGCGCATCTACGGACAGGACCTGCCCACTCCGGAGGAGATCCGCCAGGACCCCTCCATCCCCTGGCTCACCGTGCAGGTGCGCGCCACCGGCAAGTGGCGCGACTTCCAGGTCAAGACCATCGGCCCCGTGCGCTGGAGGGCCGCCGGAGCACTCGACCTCCGGCTGGTGGTCATCCGCCCCGTCGGCTATCGCCTGCGCACCGGCGCCAGGAGACTCTACACCCAGCCCGCCTACCTGATCTGCACCGATCCGCTGCTGCCCCTCGAGGATCTGCTGCAGGAATACATCTGGCGCTGGGACATCGAACTCAACCACCGCGACGAGAAGACCATCCTCGGGGTCGGGCAGGCGCAGGTGCGCAACGAACATTCGGTGGACAACCTGCCGGCCAGCGCCGTGGCCGCCTACGCCATGCTTCACCTCGCCGCCATCAAAGCCTACGGGCCGGGTGGCAAGCCCCCCGCCATCCCCCAGGCCAAGTGGCGCAACCCGGCCAAGAAACAACGCCCCTCAACTCAGGATCTCATCAACGAACTGCGCCGGGAATTGTGGGCGCGGGCCATACGCCCGGAGGTTTTATCCGACTTCATGAACACCGCCCACCGCCACACGAAGCCGATTCAATTCCGACCAAACCTCTGCAGCGCCGTATTTGCCGCCACCGCATAGCAACGGACCGATCCCGGAGGAACCAAACTCCAGGCGGCCGCCCATGCGGCGGCCGACGTTGCCGGCGTAGTCGGGGTGCGAGCTGTCGTGCCCCTCGCCGGCGAAGCCCTTGAACTGGATGCGCTGGCCGAGGCCGTCGGTCAGCAGCCAGACCTTCTTGGCGTTGTCGAGCACGCGCAGGAACGGGTTGGTGGCCTGGCTGCCGAAGTTCATCGCGATGTGGGCGATCGGATGGAGTCTGGTGCTCTCGGCGCCGTACGGGTGCGGCACGTTGCGGCGGTAGGCCAGCGCGGCGTCGTGCCAGGTCACGCGGCCGTCGGCGTTGGCGTCGGCGGCGACGACCAGCACCGCGGTGGGGGCGGGGCAGGTCTCGGCGGGGATCTCGCGGTGGGTCCACTTGCCGGGCGCCACCGCGATCGTGCGGGCGTCGCCCTGCCCGTCGAGGCGGACGATCGCGCGCAGGTTTTCCTCCATGACGTTGGAGTAGAGCCCGGCGGCGGTCCGGCCGTTGCTGACGAACGCGTAGGAGGCGCCGCGGTTGCCGGCGGGGTCGCGGTTCTTGCTCGGGTTCGCCTCGTTGTCGCCGAAGGCGACCTCGGCCACCCGGCCGAAGATGTCGTGGTCCGCGGGTTTTTCCGAGGCGTAGGACGCCGCCGGGAAGTTGCCCAGCGCCACCTCGCTGGCGCCGTCGCCGGCCAGCAGCACCAGCCCGGGGATCTCGACCGACCGCACCGCCAGCGCGCCGGTCTCCCGGATCTCGGGCAGCGTGATCACCAGCGCCTCGCGCCCGAGCGTGAACCGCGCCCGGATCACCACCCCGGCGTCGGCAAGCCGCAGCTCGTACTCGGCCGCGTCCGGCGCGAGGACCGCCAGCCCGACCTCCGGCCGGTGGTCGCGGCCGTTGATCCGCACCACCCGGCTGCCGCCGGCCGGCAGCGCCACCGTGTCGCCCCGGTAGGTGTAGCACACCGGCGCCGGGAAGTCGGGGGCCAGCTCGACCGTGAAGTCGCCGCTCGCGAGCTGCCCCCCGTGGAGCACCCCCGCCAGGGCTAACAACACGGCAGCCGGGGCGTTGGTGGAGGTCATGACGGTGCTCGGTTCGGGGTTGGGGCCGGTCGCCCGGGAAACGGCGGCAGCTTTGGGTCCCACCCGGCGTTTGGCAATGCCGAATCAACGCCGCCCCGCCCCTGCCCCGCCGGCCGGGCCGGCGCTCTAGTCCCTAAACAAGCGTGATTGGAAGGCGGTTTGGGCAAAAAATACTCGAAATGCCCTGAATTTCAGGGTTTGATGCTGTTCGTGAAAAGCAACCATCAAACCGCGAACAGAGCATTTCGAGTGAGCAGAACCTACCCCAAGATCCTCCGGAAGCGCAAGCGCCGAATTGAGCGTCGTCTCGATCCCAAGAAGGCGTGGTGTGACCAGCCCGAGCCGATGATGACGGCTCGCAACATCCACTACGAGATGGCGGCCAAGACCCGCGGCATCGCCTGCGGGGGAATCGGAGCGATCCACCTGATGGTCAACCGGCTCGGGCTGCGCGAGGAGATCGACCGGCGGCTGCGGCTGCTGAAGGTGCATCTGCCATATCATGAGAGCGACCATGTCCTGAACCTGGCCTACAATGCGCTGCTTGAAGGGGTTCGCCTGCAAGACATCGAACTGCGGCGCAACGACGAGGCGTTCCTCGACGCCTTGGGTGCCCAACGGATTCCCGATCCGACCACCAGCGGGGATTTCACGCGGCGCTTCGCGAAAGGCGACATCGTGGAGTTGATGGAGGCGATCAACGCCGCCCGCCGGCGGGTGTGGAAGCGGCAAGGGGCCGACTTCCTGAAGGAAGCCATCATCGACACCGACGGCACGATCGCGCCGACGCTGGGCGAATGCAAGGGCGGCATGGCCTTGTCGTACAAGGGGATCTGGGGCTACGCGCCGCTCATCGTGTCGCTGGCCAACACCAACGAAGTGCTCTATCTGGTCAACCGCCCGGGCAACTCCGTGAGCCACGAGGGCTGTGTGTCGTGGATCGACCGGGCCATCAAGCTGGTCTCCCCCCATGCCGGGCGGGTCACCTTGCGCGGGGACACCGACTTCACGCTGACCGGCGAATTGGACCGGTGGGACAACGCCGGAATCCAATTCGTCTTCGGCATGGACGCCCATGCCAAGGCGGTCTCTTTGGCGGAGCAGCTGCCCGAAGAGGCTTGGAAAACCCTGGAACGGCTGCCCCGTTACGAGATCGCCACCCTGCCGCGGCGCAAGCCTGAACGGGTCAAGGAATCCATCGTGCGCTTCAAGGGCTACCAGAACAAGAAGCTGGTGGGTGAAAGCGTGGCCGAGATTCAATATCGGCCCGGCAAATGCAAGAAACCCTTCCGCCTGGTCATCCTGCGCAAGAACATCAGCGTGCAGAAGGGCGAGCAGGTCCTCTTCGACGAGATCCGCCACTTCTTTTACATCACCAATCGGCGGGACTTCAGCGCCGAACAGATCGTCGCCTTTGCCAACGGCCGGGGCAACCAGGAGAACGTCATCGAGCAACTCAAGAACGGCGTCAACGCCATGCGCATGCCCGTCGACGACCTGCTCAGCAACTGGGCCTACATGGTGATGACCGCCCTGGCATGGAATCTCAAGGCGTGGTTCGGCCTGCTGCTGCCCAAGCGCAATCGCGGGCAAGAGGTCGTGCGCATGGAGTTCCGGCGTTTCCTGCACTCGCTCATCCTGTTGCCCGCCCAGATCGTGCGCGCCGGACGTCGCATCGTCTTCCGCATCCTCGCCTACAACGGCTGGCTCAAGGACCTCTTCGCCGCGTGGGAACGATTGCGATGCCTGCGCGTCACCTGACGCGCAGGCATCCTCCAGGCCACGCACCACACCCGCGCGGGATCACTCCTCCCGCTTGGCCAGTCATGCACACGGTGGGGAAATCAGCCTGTCTAACAGTCCGTGGAGGGGAGACATCGCCCGCAATGCGCACCATATGAACACCCGCGCGATCCACGGATCGTCCGATTTGCCCCCGGGCCATGCGTTGCCGGGCGCCGAACCGGCGGCCGCGGCGATTCACGCTTAACACTCGCTTATTTTGGGTCTAGTGTAGTCCGCCTTACAGATGGCTCATTGTCGCAACGTGCTGCGAGGCTTCGTTTACCACGGATTTCACGGTGTGCACGGATTGTTCGCATACCGAACCAGCCGTGAAATCCGTGTAATCCGTGGTTCTCATAAGATGCAATCTGCTTGACGGACTACACTAGCGGGCGGGCTCCTCGAGCGGCCGGCGCGGCTTGATCAGCAGCACCACGAGCACCGACAGCAGGGCGATGCCCGCGAACGCGCCGAAGATGACGTTGAGCGGCACGTGGCGGTCGCGCAGCGCGCCGAACCCCCAGTCGCCGAAGCCGCCGCAGCTGATGCTCACGAGGTTCATGATGCCGTAGCCGGTCGCGCGCAGCTCGGGCCGCGCCAACTGGCACAGGATCGGCATGTTGTTGCAGTCGAAGAACCCCCACCCGAAGCCGAACACGATCAGCCCGGCGATGGCCATCCCCAGCGTGCCGGCGTTGCCGACGCTGAACAGCGCGGGCAGGAACAGCACCATGCCGAAGGCGCTGGTGAAGATCCGCCCGCGCGGGGTGTGCCGCATCAGGCGGTCGGCCAGCGTGCCGCCGACCACCACCCCGGCGATCGAGGCCACCTGGACGAACAGGATTGCGCTCACCCCGGCCTTGCCCTGGCCGAGGTTGAACTTCTCCTTGAGGATGTCCGGCATCCAGTCGCGCACCACCCAGCCGGCGATCGCCGGCAGGGTGAAGTAGAGCACCAGCAGCAGGAAGTCGCGGTTTGCTAACAGCCCGCGCATCACCCCGCGGTCGGCGATCCGCGCCGGGGCGATCGCGGCCGGGCGGGCCGGGTTGCGCAGCAGCGCCACCAGCGGCATCGCGTAGATCGCGCCGATCATGCCGCAGGTGGAGAACATCCAGCGCCAGCCGAGGTCGGGGGCGTCGGCGACGTAGCCGGCGAAGCCGCCGAGGATCTGGCCGAGGTAGATGCCGGCCTGATGGACGCCGATGGCGCGCGACCCGGTCAGGCCGGGGTGGTAGTCGGCGATCAGGGCGAGCGCGGCCGGGATGTAGAACGCCTCGCTGATGCCCATCGCGGCCCGCGCGGCCAGCAGTTCGTGGAACGAGGTCGCGTGCCCGGTCCACCACGTGACCAGCGACCACACGAACAGGCTCCCGCAGACGACGTGGCGGCGGCTGAAGCGGTCGGCGATCAGGCCGCCGAACGGGCTGAGGATCGCGTAGGTCCACTTGAAGCAGCCGAGGATCAGCCCCCAGTCGGCGCGGTTGGCGATGCTCGGGATGTCGCCGACCATCGACGCCTTCATCGTCGCCAGCATCTGGCGGTCGAGGTAGTTGAGCAGCGCCACCGGCACCAGCAGCAGCACGACCAGCCACGCATAGCTGCGGGAGTTGGTGTCCATGCGGGCGCATGCTAGTGGGCCGGGCCCGCCTGACAAATCCATTGTGCGGTGCCGGTGCCGGTCGGTCGGCCAGACCGGTTGGCGCGGGCCGGCCGGGCAGGCCCCCCGCATCACCCGCGGAGTCCGCGGCCCGGGTTGCCCACGCCCGGTGGTTTGCAGGCGGCGGCAGCCCGGGCCGGACGCCCCACCGGGCGGGGGGCGGGGGCGGATCGTGGTTGGTGTGGCGGCGGCGGTGCGCTATGCCCGGTGGCGTGATTGCGCGCCGCAAGGACCACTACCCGGTGTCGTCCCACCTCGGGCAGTACCTCTATCACTACCACCGCTACGCGGACATCCCGGTGGTCTACGACAACCTCGCCCACTTCGGGGAGTCGTTCCCCTACGAGAATCCCGCCGGCCGCGAGACCCTGTGGCAGACGGTCGTCTACCCGCCCGAGACCCGCGCCGAGCTCTACGCCCGGCTGGCCCGGATCTACGTCATGCTCAAGATCGGCGGCGACATGCGCTTCGCCGAGCACCTGTCGGTCGAGCGCGTCGACTTCGGCGCCTTCGGCAACTCGCGGCCGTTCCGGGTGCGCGTCACCAACCAGTTCAACGGCAACTCGGACTACTACTACGTGAAGGTCGCCGACGCGTCGCGCATCTACGGGCTCGAGCTCGAGCACCTGCTCTCGCCCGACCGGATCAACTACCTCGGCCGCGGCAACACCCTGGTCGAGGAGCACATCGCCGGCGTGCCGGGCGACGCGTTCATCCGCGACCACCTCCCGGACCCGAAGCTCAACGCGGTGCGCGTCGCCAAGGAGTTCGTCAAGTTCGCCGAGCGCACCTTCGTGCGGCTGTTAGGAGACATGCGCAGCGCCAACTACGTGGTCGACATCACCCCGGACTTCGAGGAGACCCAGTACCGGGTGCGCCCGATCGACTTCGACCAGCAAAGCCACGAGGGCAGGCTGGAGGTGTACCGGGCGCAGTTGTTTCCGGACAACCAGCCGGTCGAGGAGCTGGTGCGCGGCCTGCTCAACGACGCGGCGATCCGCCAGTACCGGCGCGAGGAGCGCGCGCAGATGGCGCGCCGCGCGCGGGCCGAGCTCGACCGCCTGCGCGGGCTGCTGCGGACGATGGCCCGCGACGCCCTGGCCCCGCCCGGGCACGTCCGCGAGCTGGGCGAGGCGCTCGCCGAGTACCACGGCGACCGCGCGTTCGCCCGCTGCCGGACGATGGGCGAGCTGACGCTGCGCCAGGTCCGCACCACCCTGGGGTTGTGAGCCCCCTCACTGCCCGGCGGTGATCATCGGGAAGTCGTCGGTGCGGAACGGGGTCAGCGGCAGGCCCTCGGTGGTCAGCACGTTGCACACCGGGTTGTTGGCCCAGGCGTAGCGGACGGCCACCGGCGCGGGGACCAGCGGGCTGCGGACGACCACGGTGTCCTTGCCCTCGACGCTGGCGCTGGCCGAGACCCAGTTGCGGTCGGCGCCGCAGACGGCGAACCCGAGCGCCTCGCGGCGGTCGATCGTGCGCAGCCCGCCGCCGACGTGGTCGAAGGTCAGGATCGCCTTGTCGCCCTCGGTGCGCAGCGCCTTGAACCGCGGGCTCTGGCACGGGATGGGCTTGCCGTAGTCGGTGGCGAGTGCCCAGCGGGCGAGGCGCTCGGCGACGTCGCGCTTGTTGCGCGGGTGGATGTCGTTGCCCTCGCCGAGGTCGATGATCACCGCCTCCCCGGTGTGGGGCAGCTTGTCGAGGGTGAGCGTCTGCGCCTCGCGCAGCTCGGCCCACGCGGAGGCCACCGGCTCGGGGGTCTCGTCCATGAAGTCGGCCAGCTGGACCCAATAGAACGCGAAGTCCCCCTGGCCCCACTGCTCGCGCCACTGCGCGATCATGAACGGGAACAGTTCGCGGTACTCGGCGGCGCGGCCGGCATTCGACTCGCCCTGGTACCAGATCGCGCCGCGGATGCCGAAGCCCTTCAGCGCGTGGGCCATCCCGCCCCACAGGTTGCCGGGGCGCTGGTTGCCCTGCGCCTGGCCGTCCGGCTGGAAGCGCGGCGGCTGCGGCGGCTCGGGCTGGCCGGCCTGCTTGGCGGCCGCGGCGGCCGTCCGCCACTGCTCCATCGCGGCGTCGTGGTCGGCCTTGGCCTTGGCCCAGCCGGCCTCGCGCTGGCGCCACCCGTCCATCAGCTTCTGGAAGCGCGGGTCGCCCTCGATCGCCTGGCGCGGCACCCACGTCTCGCACGACGAGCCGCCCCACGAGCAGTGGATCAGGCCGACCGGCACGCCGAGGGTCTGGTGCAGCTGCTTGCCGTAGAGGTAGAGGATGGCCGAGAACGGCGGCGCCGACTGCGGGGTGGAGGGGGTCCACGCACCTTGGAAATCGGGTTCCAGCGTCTGGGTGCCGCGCAGCGGCACGCTGATCAGGCGCAGCTGCGGCAGGTCCGCGGCCAGCGCCTCGAGGTCGGCATCCCACGTGTTGGCCAGGCTCCACTGCATGTTCGACTGCCCGGAGCCGATCCACACCTCGCCCACCAGCACGTCCCCGACCTCGCGCGTCGAACTGCCCGCCACCACCAGCGGCCGGCCCTCCGCCGACGCCGCCAGCGGATCGAGCTTGACCGACCAGTTCCCGTCGGCGTCCGCGGTGGCCGTCTTCTCCTGGCCGGCGAACCGGACGCTCACCGCGGTGCCCGGCGCATCCCAGCCCCACACCGGGTTGGCCAGCCCCTGCTGCAGGACCATGTGGTCGGTGAACAACGCGGGCAGGCGGACCTCGGCCTGCAACAGGGCCCCGGAAACCCCCAACACGACGGCGGCAAGACAACTGCGGTTCATGGTGCCGCCATTACGCGCCCATCCCGCCCGATCTTCGCAAAATCAACGCCGCGCAGGCCCGAGCCAACCGCCCCCCCGCCACCCCGCGTCGGCCCCGCCTCGCCACCTGGACACGCCGCTTCCCGTTTCTTCCCGCTTGAGTCTCTGGCCGCAAGCCGCCATGCTCACCCCATGCCTGCCAAGCTCCCACCCCTCCTCCCCGCCTGCATCGTGCTCGGGTTGCTGGCCACCGCGCCGGCCGCCGAACCGCCCAAGCCGAGCCCGTTCGAGGACGCCCTGCGCGAGGCGGTAAAGAGCTACCGCGACGGCGAGATCGAGGAGGCCGCCAGCGCCCTCGACCAAGCCCGCGCGATCCTCGACAAGGCGAAGGCCGACCGGGTCCGCGACGCCCTGCCCGACCCCCCGGAAGGCTGGTCCGCCGACGAGATGACCACCGAGGACGTCCCCGCCCAGTTCGGCGGCGGCAAGGTCGCCAAGAAACTCTACAAGCAGAAGTCCGCCCAGACCGAGGTCCTGTTGGAAATCTACCACGGCTCGTCGTTCATCAAGCTGTTGCGCGGGCTCTACGCCAGCGACGAGGTCGCCAAGTCCCAGGACTTCGAGATCAAGCGCGCCGGCGGCGAGCAGGTGCTCGTCAAGCAACTCGAAAACCACAACTGGGAGGTCATCCACCCGTTCGAGGACGACCTGATGATCAAGCTCACCGGCCGCGACGGCGCCGAGCCGGCGATGATGCTCAGGCTGATCCGCGAGGTCGACCGCCGCTCGCTGCGCTCGCTGTTGAAGTGAGCCGCACCATGCGGATTCGCCCTCTTGTCCGAACTCAAGGAATGCCAGACCAAGGCCGTCGCTGGCCGGAAGCTCGTCGTCCTCGTCGTGAAAGGCATGGACGACGCTTGCCCGGACTGCGCCGCCGCCATGGAAAACGGCCTCAAGGCGGTCGGTTCCCGCGTCGTCAAGGTGTTCGCCCGCGCCGAAACCATCGGCAAGGCGGATGCCGGCGACTTCACTGCCGCCCTGCAGGAGAGGGTCGGCCGGCAGTTCGTCACCGGAGCGGCGGTCACCTTCGTGGTCTTCGATCCGGAGATGTCAAGGATCGTCGCCGAGGCCGGACGCAGGGAACTCCAGTCTGATAGAAAGGCCACCGCCGCGTTCAAGAAACAGGTCCAGCAGGCGAAACGGGAACTCAAGTAGCCACCGCGCTTCCGGGCTCCCTGCTTCGGTTCACCCGGCCCCGCCCGGACCACGGACGTTGCGTGGGGGACTCAGCGCGTCGCGACCGGGGCCCGCTCGCCCGATCCCCGGGCCGGCCGGGGTGCCGGCTGTTTCCTGTTTTCTTGAAATACCTTGAGAGGGGATATGGTGAAATGCAGATGCAGCGCGCGGCTCCTCGAACTCGCCGCCTGCAAGCTGCGCGGTGAGGCCGCGACCGACTGGCTCGCCGAGGGCCGCATTGCCGCTTTCCGCCGGGGCATCCAGACCGAACTGCGCCCGGTCCTGCGGCCGGATGCGTTTGCCGCCTTCGACTTCGACCTGGCGTTGGCCACCATGACCGCCATCGCGGAAGCGCTGAAACCCCGTCTCGGGGAGGTCTGATTCCTTTTTCACTGAGCCCTTTCCCGGCCAGATCCCGCCGGGCCACGAGGTCGGAAAGGCCAATTTCTCCTTTTCAAAAGGCGAAGTCGATGCGATGTTCTCTCCCGTGAAGGGAGAACTCCACGAGACTCTGCGGGAGAAGCTGGCCACCTCGCTGGCGGCAGAGGTGCCGGCGCTGACCCGCCGCGAGATCCGCCTGCCGCAGGTTCCGGGCAAGGCGCTGGCGGTCATCGGGATGCGTCGCAGCGGCAAGACCTGCTTCCTGTGGCAGTGCCTGGGCGACCTGCTTGCGGCCGGGGCTCCGCGGGAGTCCCTCGTCTTCCTGAACTTCGAGGACGACCGCCTCGCCGGCATGGAGGCCGCGGATTTTTCCTTCCTGCTTGAGGACTACTTCCGTCTGCATCCGGAGTTCCGGGACCAGCGGCAGGTCACCCTGTTGCTTGACGAAGTCCAGCTCATCCCGGGTTGGGAGCGCTTCGCCCGCCGGGTGCTCGACAGCGAGAAGGTCCGCCTGTTCTTGTCCGGCTCGTCGGCGTCGATGCTCAGCCGCGAAGTCGCCACCAGCATGCGCGGCCGGGCGATGGAGGTCACCGTGTTCCCGTTCAGTTTCCGCGAGGCGTTGGCGCACCGGGGTCTGCTTCCGGACAAGGCATGGAACCTGCTGCCGAAAGCCCGCCGCTCCGCGCTGGAGAAGGCGTTCCGCGACTACCTTGCGGACGGCGGGTTTCCGGACGCACAGGGGATCGACCCGCGGGACCGGCGGCAGCTGCTGCAGGGCTACGTCGATGTCGCGGTGCTGCGCGACGTCATCGAGCGCCACGGGATCTCGAATCCCGTCGCGCTCCGCCGGCTGCAGCGCCATCTGCTCGGCAATCCCGCCGCCCCGTTCAGCATCCAGAAGTTCTACGACGCGCTGAAGTCGCAGGGGATCCCCGTCGCCAAGGACAGCCTGCATGCGTTCCTCGCCCACTTCGAGGACGCCTTCCTCATCCGCACCACCTCGCTGCTCACCGCCTCGGAGCGCCAGCGGATGGTCAACCCCCGCAAGGCCTACCCGATCGACCCCGGCCTGATCCCGATCTACGAACCGGTGCGGCGCGCCAGCCTCGGCCACGCCCTTGAGACCGCCGTGCTCATCGAACTCCAGCGCCGCGGCTGCGAAATCCACTACCTGCGCACCCCGCAGGGCAACGTGGTCGACTTCCACGCCCTCGATCCCAGCGGGCAACCGCTGCTCGTCCAAGTCTGCGCCGACGCCACCGACCCGGCCACCTTCGAGCGGGAAGTCCGCTCCTTGGTCGAGGCCCGCGCCATGCACCCCGGGGCCCGGCTCCTCCTCCTGCTGCTCGAAGCCCTCCCGCCCGGCACCGCCGCGCCTGGCTCGATCGAGGTCATCCCGGCTGTTCAGTGGTTCCTGGCTCCCGACTGCTGACCCCCACCCCCGAACGCCTGTTGAGCCCGACAGTGACGGATGGCGCTTGCTACCTCGTCGAACAGCCAGGATCCACGGCCTGATCGAGTGCCCGGTTCCAAGCGGGTCCAGTGACGGCCCGGGAACCTTGGATCTTGGAGTTTTCCGCATTTCCCCGAGGGTAGCCCTGTATTTGTCCCACCCGGGGGTGAAGAATGACGGCGTGATTGCAGGGGAGGGCCCCGCAAACCGATCCCGTCCATCCCGCCCGAACCCCCAACCTGCCCATGCCATGAACGCCAACCTCACCGAAATCGCCTACATCCTCGACCGCTCCGGCTCGATGCAGCCGATGGTCGAGCCCGCCATCGCCGGCTT
>JAXGLL010000005.1:0-395004 GCA_040769225.1 Akkermansiaceae bacterium
GCCCAGGCGACTTCAATCCTTCGCGCCAAGTTTGAGAACGAGCTGCCGCCCGTCCTTTCAGGTCTCGACGCCACCGGCATCCAGCGGGAATGCCGCCGCGCCATTGATGAAGTCCTGCGCTGCCTCCACGAATCATGAACGCACTCAAGGAAATCTGGCGCGAGGCATGGCAACCGCCCGACCGCCGCCCTGCCTGGCAATGGTGTGAGGATCACATCGAGGGCATCCCGTATTCGCCCAACCCGGGACGTTTCCGTTCGGAAAACTCGCCTTGGATCCGCGAGGTGATGGAGGCGCTGGTCGATCCGCGCATCCGGCTCGTCTCGATCATCGCGTCGGTGCAGTCATCGAAGACCACGGCGCCGGAACTCACGCTCTGCTACATCATTTCCAACCTGCCCGGGCCGGCCCTGTGGCTCGACCAGACCGACGAGGACGCACGCGATTATTCCGAGTCGCGCCTGCAGAAGCTCTTCGACCAATGCGAACCGGTCGCCCGTCTCATGCCAACCGGTGTTCACCGCCACAAGCGCAAGAACAACGCCATCCAGTTCAACAACGGCATGACGCTCTGGATTCTCGGGGCACACAACAAGACCAACCTGCAACGCCGCTCGATCCGCTGGTTGATCGGTGACGAGACATGGCGCTGGCCGCTGGGACACATGGCCGAAGCGGAGGCACGCGTCACCGCATTCGGCTGGCTCGGCAAGTGCATCTTCATGAGCCAGGGCGGCGAGGAGGACGACGATACCCATCGGAAGTTCGAGACGACCGACCAACGGGAATGGACTTTCGCTTGCCCGGAATGCGGCCACCGCCAGCCGTTCAAGTGGGAATGCGTCGAATGGAGCAAGTCGGCCCGCGACGAAACCGGCGAGTGGGATTTCGATGAGGTCCGGCGCACCACCGCGATGCGCTGCGAGTCCTGCAACCACTACTTCAACGACAGCGACCGCACCCGGCGCGAACTCAACGCCACCGGCCAGTTCATCAAAAAGAACCCCAAGGCATCGGCGGAGAACGTCGGCTTTCACTGGAATGCCCTGTGCGCGATGAGCTGGGGGCAACTCGCCGAACTCTACCTGCGGGCGAAGGCGGCGGCGCGGAAGGGCGACGTGAGTTTGCTGCAACAGTTCTATCAGAAGCGGCTCGGCCTGCCGTGGCGCGAATACGTCGAGGATTACAAGCTGGAGATCGTCAAATCCGGCTACAAGCGCAGCGAGACATGGGAAGAAGAAGGCGCGATTGATCCGAAGACCGGCAAGATCCTCGCCGCGCCGCTGCCTGAGCGCACCGGCCTGATCCCGCTACGTTTCATCACGGTGGACTGCCAGATGGATCACCTGTTCGTCGTGGTCCGCTCGTGGTCGGCGGAGGGATCGAGCCGCCTCATGTGGAACGAGCGCATCCTGACCTTCACCGACATCGACGTGCTCCAGGAACGCTTCGGCGTGCATTCGAGCCTCGTATTTCTCGACGCCGGCTATGCGACCTATGACGTGTATCGCGAGTGCGCCAAGCGCGGCTGGGTGGCGCTCATCGGCGACCGCCGCCCTGTTTATGCCCACAAGGGGCGCGACGGCAAGACGGTGCAACGGTTCTACTCGCCCCGGCGCAAGGTCGTGCTCTCGCATCGCCAGCACTGCCACGTCCACTACTGGAGCAACCTCAACATCAAGGACACACTCGCCCGCCTGAGGCGCAATCAGGACCCATCTCAAGGCCCGACGTGGGAAGTGCCCGACGACATCGACGATGATTACCTCGCCCAACTCGAAAGCGAGCAGCGCATCAAGGAAAAGGGCCAGTGGATGTGGAAGCAGATCGGTTCCCGACCGAACCACTACTTCGATGCGGAGTCCATGCAGGCGACGGCGGCGACCATGCTCAAGATCGTCGGACGAGAGTCCGTGGCGGCAGCTCCCGTTGACAGCGCGGACGGGGAGACATGAAGACCCTGATCCCGTTCATCGCCGTCGCGCTCGCCCTGCTCGTGAGCGCCTGCACCACTCCACCGCCGATCCAAGGCGAGTTCATCAACAAGGACGGACGCATCCGGGTTCATCCGGACGGCCGCATCGAGATCGTCGTGGAACCCCGCACCGGAAAGTGAGCCATGCCCGCCGAATCCTTCAACGACTGGTTCGCCGCCCAAGGCTTCCGCCACTTCGGCGCGGGTGAGTTCACCAGCTACTTCGCCCGCGAGCGCAAAGGCGTGAAGAACAGCCCGCCGCCCAAGCGGCTGTGGAAGAACCTCGTGCCCACGCTCCGGGTCGTCGATGAACTCCGCGCCTCGTTTGGCAAGCCGTGCCGCATCCTGAGTTCCTACCGTGCCCCTGCCTACAACAAGGCGGTCGGCGGTGCCGCACTCAGCCAGCACCTTGAGTTCAATGCTCTGGACATCGCCTTCGATGGTGTCAGCCCGCAGCGGGCCTATGACCGGCTGATCAAATGGCGTGCCCAGGGGAAGTTCACCGGCGGCCTCGGCCTCTATCCGTCGGCCGGATTCGTACACATCGACACTCGGGGGCGCAACGCCACCTGGCGTGGAAGGTAGCTATCACTATTTGGCGGGACTCACTCAAGCGGCTCGCACGCGATTCCTAGTAGTTCTTGGAGCTTTGGCGCGAGCGAACTCGAAATATCAACCGGGGGCGCTTTATGAGGTGCCAACGGAAGCGGCTTCAATTGAAGCTGGAAACAATCGTCAGGCTCGTCGCAAAGATCAACTGCGGGATCAGGTGGACCAAGAAGAGCAACATGCAGTCCTATGTTCTCAAGAACATAGGCGGGGAATTCGTCATAGCGATCCGTTTGTTTCATTTTGGCGTTCCCGCCAAATGCCTTTTGTAGCATTCGTGCGGTTTTACCCAAGGAGTACCGATTCTCAATGGACAGATAGGCAACCACATTTGGCCCGTACCTGGAGGAGTTGGGATCACTCCCCCATAAGATAGACTTGAGAGTCTCCATTGTGCAGCATCTTGTTGATTTCACTTTGCATGAAATCCTTTAGGTGAACGGTTGATTGCGGCGCAGTGAATAGCAGAATTGGGACTCCACTTCAAGCTCCCTTGCTTCTCGCCCGTTGACACCCTCCGCCGTGCATGGCCCGCGGACTCTTCATCACCGGATTCACCGTCGCCGAAGTCCTGGCGATCCAGCAGCGGGCGAAGTCGCTCCTGCTGGAAGGCAAGACGATCATGAACTGGAACGACGCCGAAACGTCGGTTTCCAAGCAGTTCACGCTGCCGGTGGACCAGGTGCTTGAGGAATGCGGCCACGCCCTGCGGGTTCTCGATCCGGACACCTACGGCAAGCCCCGCATCGCCGCCGCTTCCTTCATCTCCGGGCACCTCGCGAAATGAACCGCCTGCAATCCATCGCCCGCCTGTTCCTGCCGCCCGTCCTTCTGCCGAAGGCATGGGCGTCGCCGTTTGAGGCCGCGAACTGGTCGCCCCGCCGTGGTGCCGTGCCAGGAGCATCGCCCTCCGACGCCCGCAAGGAACTCACCCCCGGCGTGCGCACCGAGCTGGTCCGCAAGTCGCGCTACCTGCACAAGAACTCGGGATTCGTTCGCGAGCTGGTGGCCAACATGGCGATCTACTCGACCGGCGACGGTATCCGCGTGCAGGCGCAATCGCCCAACCCCGAATGGAATCGCGCCACCGAGGAATACTTTTCCCATTGGTCGTCCCGCTGTGAAGTCACCCGACGCTTCTCGTTCGAGGAATGCCAGGCGCTCGTCTGCCGGGGCATGGACATCGACGGCGAATACTTCGTCCACAAGACCCGCGATCTCGACGGCGAGCCGCGCCTCCAGTTGATCGAGAGCCATCGCATCGGAGATGAGATGGGCTCGAAGGAAACCGTGGACGGTATCGGTCTGGACGCGTTCGGTGCCCCGGTGTTCTACCGCGTGCTGCAGGACGACAACACGGCCCGCGACCTCCCGGCACCGGCGATCCTGCACATCCACGAACCGGAGTGGGCCGGCGGCGTGCGCAACCACCCGACGATCCAGCATTCGATCAACCACATCCTCGATGAGATCGAACTGCTCGCCCTGGAGAAGCATGCCGTGAAGGACAACGCCGACGTTTCCCGCGTGCTCAAGACGGCGCGTGGTGAGATCGACGACAACGGTGACTTCGTGGTCGGTGGCGCGGGTGGCGGCGGGGAGACCAGCGACCCGGTCACGCTTCAACGCATCGTCGGCGGCAAGCTGGTGGCGCTCAAACCCGACGAATCACTCGACAGTTTCCAATCGAACCGCCCGAGCCCGACCTTCACCGGCTTCCTCGAACACCTGCGGCGTGACTCCGCACTCGGCATGATCCCGTTCGAGTTTGCGGCGGATTCCAGCAAGGTCGGTGGAGCGGGAGTGCGCCTGATCGTCGCCAAGGCCGACCGGCGCTTCTCGTTCCGCCAGATGATCCTCGAACGTCGGCTGATCCGCCCGGTGTGGGCCTACGTCGTCGGCGATGCGATTGCCCGCGGACTGCTGCCACCCGTCCAAGGCTGGTGGAAGGTGGCGACAGTCCCGCCCAAGCGTGTGACCGTGGATGCCGGCCGTGAGGCTCAACAGAACCGCGCCGACGTGGAGGCGGGACTCAAGACGCTCTCCGACCACTACGCCGAACTCGGTGCCGACTTCCGCGAGGAGATCGAGCGCCGTGCCACCGACGCGAAGCTGATCCTCGAAACCGCCGCGAAATACGGCGTGCCTCCGGAAATGCTCTGGAAGCCCTCCGGTGGATCGTTCGCCCCGTCTGTGCCGGACGAACCGCCGCCCGGTCGTTGACACGCGGGCAGGTGCGTGACTTCCGACCTGCTCCAGAACCGCGAATGGCTGATTCAGCCCGACGCCCTCCACGCGATGGCCGCCACCACGCGTGCCTTCCATGACCGGGGCGGCAACCTCCCGGCATCGGCACCGGCCAGCGATCTGCTCGCCATCGAGGACGGCATCGGTGTGGTCGCCATCAACGGGCCGATCCTGCGCAAGCCGGGAATCTTCGCCCGCGTGTTCCTCGGTGCCACCGATTCGGAAGAAATCGGCGCTGCCATACGTGAAGCAGGCGGGCGGGCCGATGTGAAGGCAGTCTTCCTCGACATCGATTCTCCCGGCGGCACCGTGCTCGGCACACCGGAACTGGCCAACGCCGTCGCCACGCTCAACGAGAGCAAGCCGGTGTATGCGTTCTCGTCCGGGCTCATGTGCTCGGCGGCCTACTGGATCGCCAGCCAGGCCCGCGCCGTCTATGCCACGCCCTCCGCACAGGTCGGATCCATCGGCGTGGTGCAGGCGGTGATCGACAACAGTGCGGCGCTCGACAAAGCAGGCATCAAGGTTGAGGTGTTCGCCGTCGGCAAATACAAGTCCATCGGGGCACCAGGCACGCCGCTCACCGACGACCAACGCGAGTTGATCCGCTCGAATCTTGGCGAGATCGCCCGCGACTTCCACGGCGCCGTGCTTGCCAGCGGACGTGCCATCCCGGCCGAGGCGATGGAAGGCCAGACCTTCAGCGGACGGCAGGCCCAACGGCTCAACCTCGCGGGCATGGTCCCGGACCGGGCCGAGGCGCTGCGGCGGCTCCGCGTCTATCACGCTGCGGTTGACACGGGAGCACGGGCGATGAGCACCGCTCCAGAAGACCTCCTACTCGAAGCCCGCACCCAGGTCGCCGACCTCCAGCGGGATCACCAAGCCCAGACCGAACTTCTCAACGAGGCGTCGGCCAACCTCGAACGCCTGCGCGGCGAGGTCGAACTGCTTTCCGCCGAGATCGACACGCTCAAGTCCGAGCGCGACACGGCCACCGCCGAAGTCACCACGCTTCGCAAGCAGGTCACCGAACTCCAGGCGTCGCAGGCCGACTTCGACAAGCGTGTCCAGACCGAGGTCGCCCACGTGGTCGCCTCCACCGGCACGACCACCCCGGCCCAAGTGACGCCCGCCGGGGAGTCCACCCAAGCCGCCGACCTCCACGCGCAGTTCGCCGCGATCAAGGACCCGGCCGAACAGACCGCCTTCTGGCGGAACCTCACCCCGCAACAGCAAGCCATCATCCTCAAACACCAAGCCTGATAGAACGCCATGTCCAACACCCTCACCAACGTCAAAGACATCAAGGTCGCGCAACGGGCGCTCATGCCCTTCACCGCGAACCTGCTGCCCGTCACGGCGTTCTCGACCAACTTCGGTCCCCAGCAGGCCGACAAGGGCGACACCGTGCGAGTCCCGCTGGTCGGTGCCCCGTCCGGGTCGAGCGACTTCGCCGGTGACTACACCGCCAACGCCGATTCGACGGTCACCACCATCCCGGTGACGCTCAACCGCCACAAGTTCAAGACCGTTCACGTCACGGCCCGCGAGGTGTCCGAGACGGCCATGGACGTGCTCGACGCCCTTGTGGAAACCGCCGCCCAGCAACTCGCCCAGGACGTGCTGCTCGACATCATGTCGGTCATCACGCAGGCGAACTTCGGCGGTTCGCTTCCGGCCGTCGCCGCGACCAACTACAATTACAAGAAGGTCCTCGAAGCCCGTGAGAAGTGCGGGGAAGCGAAGATGCCCGCATCGCCCCGGTCGCTCGTGCTGGACGCCGGCCACTACACCAACCTGCTTGCCGACGACATCGTCGCCAAGAGCTTCAACCTGAACCTCAGCGCCCCTGGCGTCACCGAAGGTCTCATCAAGCGGCTCGCCGGATTCGACCTCTTCGAGACGGTGGTGATCCCGCCTGACCACGCCGAGAAGCTCGTCGGCTTCGCGGTTCACCCGAGCGCCATCGCGGTGGCCATGCGCTACCTCGTGCCGGTCGCCGAATACCAGCAGTCCGGCGCGGTCACCGATCCGCAGACCGGCATGACCTTCGGCTACCTGCGCTTCACCGACACCCGCGCCAACAAGGTGTTCGTCACCATCGAGTGCCTCTACGGCTTCACGGTGGGCAAGACCGACGCACTCAAGCGCGTCGTCAAACCCTGAGCCATCCAAACCAACACCTAGCAGAACAACGCCATGATTCCCTTCAGCTTCACCGGCAACGCCGGCTCCACCCTCAGCCATGTGGTTGTCCCCGCCAGCGGGCGCGACCGTGTGCGGATCCAGTATGCGAGCGCGACCTCCGACAAGGCCGCCTCGCTGCTGACCTTCCGCGCCCAGTCGCGTGCCACCACCGTGACGGCCACCAGCGCGGCAAACCAGACCGTCATCAACGCGCCGCCTTACACGGGTGCCGCCGCGAACGACGTAGTGGTTCTGTTCTCCAACGCCACCGGAACCGGCGTGCGCGGAGTGGTCGCCTCGGTCGATGCCGGGGCCGGAACGATCACCCTCAACGCCAACCTCGGCCTCGCGCTGGCACCGGGCGACACCGTCTCGCTCATGACCTCCCGCGGCCAGGTGCCGGTCGGTGCCACCACCAAGGAGGTCAACGCCCCCACGGTCTTCGCCGTGAACGAAGGGCCTGCCCTGATCGAGTTGGACGGCACCGCGGCCTGCCGCATCAACCTGGTGGCTGGCGAGTATTCCTGAGCAAACCTTTCCTTGGTTCGATTGGTCATCGCCGCCCTCTCCCGGGAAACCGGGAGGGGGTGTTTGCCTTTGACAAGCCGACCCCGGCATGAGCCTTGAATCCGACATCCTCGCCGACCTGCGGCAGCTTCTAACCGAGCACGGCGTGAAGGCACGCTGGAAGGGCATCGACCTGCTCGTTCTGGTCGGACGGGTCGAGCGGTCCCAACAGATCGAGATGGGCGGCTTCGTGGACTCGCCCGAACTGAGCCTGCGGGTGCCCAAGACCGCCTTCACCGGGCCACTGCCCAAGTTTGGCGAGCGCATCGAGGTCGAGGGCACTGAATACCGGATCTCGCAGGTTTCAGGCCATCCGCGCTCTCCGCTCCTCACCCTCAGCCTTTCCTCGACCGATGAGTGACGATGCCGTCCGCTTCACCGCCAAGCTCAAGGGAGCATCCGACGTGGCCCGCCTGTTGCGGCGTCACCCGGAGAAGGTCGGCCGCACTCTCGAATCCCTGGTGAAGCAGGAGGGACGCGGCCTCGCCGTGGAATTGGCCCGCAACACCCGGCCCTTCGGGTTCTCGGAAAAGGCCCGCAAGCTGGGTGAGGGTGCGGTGGCCGGCGACATCAGCGGTGTCTTCGCCTTGCCCTCCGATGCCTTCGAGGAAATCCGGAAATCCGATCCCGAGGCCGCCGACCGCTTCTGGGCGAACATCCAGAACCGGCGCTTCGCACGGGCACAGAACGCGCTTCGCCAGTCTGGTTCCGGCTGGAAAGACCTCACGGTCGGCCGTCTTGATCCGAATCTCCACCAATGGGGGCAACTCGGTGCCGCCAAACCGAAGCAGATCGTCACCAGCAAGAAGGCACGGGAAAACTACATCGCCAAGATCCAGAAGCGGGTCGGCTTTGCCAAGGGCTCGTGGATCCAGGCTGGCAAGTCCATCGGCGGGCGCATCCGCGGGGCGGTCCAATGGGCGACCCGTCACAAGCAGGCCCCCGGCAGCGCTGTGGTGAAGTCCGGTGCCAAGGCATCCGTCACGCTGGTCAACAAGCTCGATTACATCGAGGACGTGAGCACCTGGAAGGGGATCAACCTCGCGCTCCAGATCGCGGCGGCACGTTTGCGCAAGGCGCTGTCCACCTCGTTGATCAAAATCAACGAACGGGCGAACCAGGCGCTGCGTCGCCGTGCCGGTTGACGCGCCGCCCGTCGCCGATGTCACATATTATCGAAACCGTCCTGACCACGAAACTCGCCGCATGGCTCGACCAGACCCGCCCCAATGGATTCCCCTCGGCGGCTGAGTTGCCGGTTCACGTTGCCAACCGTGACGAACTGCGAACCCGTCCCTGCCTCGTGCTTGCCACATCGGAAGCAAAACCGGTTTCAGGGATGCCTAACACCGCCCGGATCAACCTCGACATTCACCTGTTCAGTCAGGTCGATGACACGCCGATCCACGAGCATGTCGCGTGGGCGATGTTGTTGAACACACTGCTGGCCAACGTGACCGGCCAGAGGGATTCACTCAACTCGGAATCGTTCGTCCTTCACGACTTGATCCTGCGCAGTTCTTCCACCACGCCGGACGAATCGCGCGGCCGGGAAACCGTGCTCAACTACGAGGCGGTCGTCTCCGCCCTGTGATGCGGTTGACACGCCACACGCGGTCAAATGGCCGCGACTTTCCTTGGCACCACCGGCAACTGGGGCATCCCCCAGGATGAATCCGGCATCATCATCACCGACCTGTCCTTCGACTACTCCAACCAGGAGAAGGTCGTGCTGGACAAGGGCGGCGAAATCATCGGCCTCGCGCTCTATCAGGAGAAGGCCGAGATCAAGCTCTCCGGGCTGGTGAAGAAGACCGGCGCATTCGCGGGCAAGATCGGCGCCGCCCTCGCGCTCACCAACGCCGTCCCGGCCCACATGCAGTCGAGCGGCGGCACGACGATCATCAAGCAGATCAGCCGCGCCCTCAACAACGAGGACTTCGAGAAGATCGACATCACCGCCACCAACTACCCGCTCGTGTCTTCCGGCGGTGGTGCGTGAGCCAGACTTTCCAACCTGAGATACCGATATGAACGCGATCACCCACATTTCATCCACCGCCACCAGCAACACCTGCCTCGCAGCCGCTCTAACGGCCGTGGGTATTCCGCTCGCCGAGAAGCCCTTCGTCCGCGTCGTCGGCGATGGCATTCGCGGCGAGCGCACCGTCTGGTTTTTCGAGCCACAAAGCCCGTGCGGAAAGTTCCAGACCAAGGAACTCATCGAAGCGTGGAACGACGACGCCTGGCACCTCGCCAATCCGGAGCACCCGTTCGCCTACATCAAGTGTGCGCTCATGAACCGCCAGCGTCTGGTGGATAAGGTGAAGCAGGACGTGCCGCTCGCCTGTGTGAAGCGTCGGGGCAAGGTCGCCTTCATCCCCCTCGACGCATCGCCCGCCACCGAAGACCTGTTCCTCCGCCACCTCTGAAGCCATGGACGACACCGACCGCCAGAAACTCCTGTCCGCCGCCTTTCACGATGTCGAAACCATCGTCGGCGGGCACGCCATGCGCCCGCTTTCGCTGGCCAGCTATGACGTCCTGCTCCGCACCGGCAACCCGTTGGTGAAGGGCGAAATGCCCAAGGACGGCACGCCGGAGTTCACCTCCGCGATCATGGGCTTCGTCTTCACCCACTGCGCCCCCTGGCCGGAAGTGGTGCGGGCGTCGTTTCACGAACAAGGCTTCCGCGAAGCCGCCCTGATCTTCTGCGGCGGCCTCACCCCGGCCGATTTCCAGACCGCCTTCAAGCGCCTGGAGGAACAGAGCAGGGAACTGGAGGCGGCACAGGTCGATCCCGTGTCGGGACTGGTGGGAAAAAAGCCCCACCCTGCGACGAGCCCGGCTTCCTAGCTGCCCAATTATTTGCAGTCGCAGCCGAGACTGGCTGGCCAGAGGATCGGATTCTGTTCATGCCGCTGGCGCGACTAGCCCCAAAATAAGCGGCTCTTCGTCAGGTTTGCTGACGATCCGGAGGGGTTTCTGGCCGTGACACACCCGCCGAAGGCACCCATTGAAGGGGTGTGAAAGTCCTGAACTTCAATGAGTTGTACGCCTTCGACGGGTATGTGGTCGAGAAGGTAATCACTGAGAGGGTGGCGATTCAAATCAAATTGCGATTCGACCTGCGCCGCAAGCCCCGGTGCCCGAGCTGTGGCCGGCGCTGCCCCGAACACCGGGTGGGCGTGGGATTGGCCTACGATCTGCCGGTTGTGGAGCGGCCGGTGGTGGTGACATACCCGGTGCGGCAGTTGCGCTGTCGGCCCTGCGGGGAGTTCCGCACGGTGAGGCCGGCCGAGGTGCATCCCACCCGCGGCGCGACCTGGCGACTGATGCGCGTGGTCAGCACGTGGGCGTCGGTGTGTCCGGCGACTGCGGTCGGCACGATGTTCGCGATCTCGGACTCGACGGTACGGCGCTATGACAAGGCGGTGCTGGAGGCCGATCTGCCCGAGCCGCTGCTCGACGGCCTCGAAGTGCTGCTGGTCGACGAGAAGGCTGTGCGCAAGCGCCACGGCTACGTCACCGTGGTTCTCAACGGGCGCACCGGCGAGCTGCTGCACATGACCGAAGGCAAGAAGAAGCAGGCGCTCGTTGAGTTCCTCGAAATGCTCACCCCCGAGCAGAAGGCGTCGATCAGGGCGGTGTGTATCGACCGCAACGGCGCCTACAAAGCCGCGCTTTCCGAACACCTGCCCGATGCCGAGATCGTCCACGATCTGTTCCATCTCATGATGAACCTCAATGAGGCCATCGACCGCACGCGGCGCGCCGAATGGCACCAGGCCCACGCGGCTGACAAGAAGGTCATCAAGGGCTCGCGCTACCTGTTGCTCAAGGGGCGGGAGAAGCTCGACGACAACGGCCTCGACCGGCTCGCCGCGCTGGTGCAACTCAACGAACCGCTTACCCGTGCCTACATCCTCAAGGAGAGCTTCCGGGACATCTTCCGCTTCAAACGCCCGCCACGTTCCGCGCGGCACGCAATCCGGCAATGGTGCCGCGACGCTCTGAACAGCGGCCTGCCACATCTGGCGCACTTCGCCAAGGGCGTGCTGCGCGACATCCGCCACGTCGTGGCCTACTTCGTCCACAACATCACCTCCGGCCTCATCGAATCCTTCAACAACCAGATCGCGAGAGTCATTCACAGGGCCTGCGGCATGACCGACCTCGACTACCTAACCCTCAAGATGAGAGCTCAATCCCTTCAGCAGATCTGACGAAGAGCCAAATAAGCGAGTGTTAAGCGTGAATCGCCGCGGCCGCCGGTTCGGCGCCCGGCAACGCATGGCCCGGGGGCAAATCGGACGATCCGTGGATCGCGCGGGTGTTCATATGGTGCGCATTGCGGGCGATGTCTCCCCTCCACCGACTGTTAGACAGGCTGATTTCCCCACCGTGTGCATGACTGGCCAAGCGGGAGGAGTGATCCCGCGCGGGTGTGGTGCGTGGCCTGGAGGATGCCTGCGCGTCAGGTGACGCGCAGGCATCGCAATCGTTCCCACGCGGCGAAGAGGTCCTTGAGCCAGCCGTTGTAGGCGAGGATGCGGAAGACGATGCGACGTCCGGCGCGCACGATCTGGGCGGGCATCAGGATGAGCGAGTGCAGGAAACGCCGGAACTCCATGCGCACGACCTCTTGCCCGCGATTGCGCTTGGGCAGCAGCAGGCCGAACCACGCCTTGAGATTCCATGCCAGGGCGGTCATCACCATGTAGGCCCAGTTGCTGAGCAGGTCGTCGACGGGCATGCGCATGGCGTTGACGCCGTTCTTGAGTTGCTCGATGACGTTCTCCTGGTTGCCCCGGCCGTTGGCAAAGGCGACGATCTGTTCGGCGCTGAAGTCCCGCCGATTGGTGATGTAAAAGAAGTGGCGGATCTCGTCGAAGAGGACCTGCTCGCCCTTCTGCACGCTGATGTTCTTGCGCAGGATGACCAGGCGGAAGGGTTTCTTGCATTTGCCGGGCCGATATTGAATCTCGGCCACGCTTTCACCCACCAGCTTCTTGTTCTGGTAGCCCTTGAAGCGCACGATGGATTCCTTGACCCGTTCAGGCTTGCGCCGCGGCAGGGTGGCGATCTCGTAACGGGGCAGCCGTTCCAGGGTTTTCCAAGCCTCTTCGGGCAGCTGCTCCGCCAAAGAGACCGCCTTGGCATGGGCGTCCATGCCGAAGACGAATTGGATTCCGGCGTTGTCCCACCGGTCCAATTCGCCGGTCAGCGTGAAGTCGGTGTCCCCGCGCAAGGTGACCCGCCCGGCATGGGGGGAGACCAGCTTGATGGCCCGGTCGATCCACGACACACAGCCCTCGTGGCTCACGGAGTTGCCCGGGCGGTTGACCAGATAGAGCACTTCGTTGGTGTTGGCCAGCGACACGATGAGCGGCGCGTAGCCCCAGATCCCCTTGTACGACAAGGCCATGCCGCCCTTGCATTCGCCCAGCGTCGGCGCGATCGTGCCGTCGGTGTCGATGATGGCTTCCTTCAGGAAGTCGGCCCCTTGCCGCTTCCACACCCGCCGGCGGGCGGCGTTGATCGCCTCCATCAACTCCACGATGTCGCCTTTCGCGAAGCGCCGCGTGAAATCCCCGCTGGTGGTCGGATCGGGAATCCGTTGGGCACCCAAGGCGTCGAGGAACGCCTCGTCGTTGCGCCGCAGTTCGATGTCTTGCAGGCGAACCCCTTCAAGCAGCGCATTGTAGGCCAGGTTCAGGACATGGTCGCTCTCATGATATGGCAGATGCACCTTCAGCAGCCGCAGCCGCCGGTCGATCTCCTCGCGCAGCCCGAGCCGGTTGACCATCAGGTGGATCGCTCCGATTCCCCCGCAGGCGATGCCGCGGGTCTTGGCCGCCATCTCGTAGTGGATGTTGCGAGCCGTCATCATCGGCTCGGGCTGGTCACACCACGCCTTCTTGGGATCGAGACGACGCTCAATTCGGCGCTTGCGGTTCCGGAGGATCTTGGGGTAGGTTCTGCTCACTCGAAATGCTCTGTTCGCGGTTTGATGGTTGCTTTTCACGAACAGCATCAAACCCTGAAATTCAGGGCATTTCGAGTATTTTTTGCCCAAACCGCCTTCCAATCACGCTTGTTTAGGGACTAGCTCAGTATCAGCACTGTCTGTTGCGCCGGAATGGAGTGCGGACAAGTTGGTCCCTTTGGGAGAACGAAAAACAATCGTTCCGTGATCGGATGGATTCAATCCGGGTGCAGTGGCAGCAGTTCAATCAGTCGTGGCTTGATGACGACGCGATTGCCCCGTAAACTGGCCGTAGCAATACCATATAGCTGATGACGGAAGACAAATACAGTTTGGCGTTCCAGGGGATAGATCTCCTGGGTATCCCCTATGGAAGTGAGAAGCCCACATGGAGCATCGAGTTGGTCATGTGCTGGGATAAATCCAAACTCTTTCGGGATCATAGGATGAGAAAATCTCCATGCGGGTCAATGCTCGGAGTATTCACTCCTGAAGAAATCAGGCAGTTGCACGAGGAGTTGTCTAGCAACCACCAATTTGGAGAAGGGTCGCTTGCTCATGACTCTCTCATTGAGGTGAGTGATGCTATTAAAAGAGGTGGCACCATGTTGTTTGTGATCCACTGCTACCTTAATATGTAGCAAGCATCATAGATTTTGACATCAAGTTGACTTCAAGCCCGGCGCATGAGCGCCCTGACCGTCACCCTTGGAGCCGACATCACCGCCTTGAAGCGGGCCATGGCGGGGGCCTCTGAACTCGTTTCGGCATCCGCACGCCGCATGGGGAAAATGACCGGCGCGGGACTGGCAGGTCTTGGCAAAGGTGGCGCGGCGGCATTGAGCAAAGGATTCTCAGTCGCGGGCACCGCACTCAAGGTGGGTGTGGGCGCGGCGTTGGCAGGTGGCGCAGCGGCGATGGGCGTCGGGGTGAAGGCGGTCAATGCGGCGGCCGACTTCGAGCAAACCAAAGTCGCTTTCGCCACGCTTATCGGTGATGCGGGCAAGGCCGAACAAACGCTGGCAAAGCTTCGCGAACTCGGTGCCGAAACACCGTTCGAGTTTCCCGAACTGGCCGACGCCGGCCGCAAGTTGATCGCCTTCGGGGAATCCGCCGACTCGGTGCCAGAAACCCTGCGGCGCATCGGCGACGTGTCGGCGGGCGTGCAGGCACCGGTCAATGAGATCGCGGAACTCTACGGCAAGGCGCGGGTGCAGGGACGGTTGTTCGCCGAGGACATCAACCAGCTCACCGGCCGGGGCATCCCGATCATTCAGGAACTCGCCAAACAGTTCGGCGTGTCGGACTCTGAGGTGAAGAAGCTCGTTGAGTCCGGCAAGGTCGGATTCCCCAACATCGAGCGGGCATTCATCGACATGACCTCGCAGGGCGGGAAGTTCGCGGGCATGATGGAGGCGCAGAGCAAGACGACTTCTGGCCTGTTTTCCACCCTCAAGGACACGATCAACGAGGTGTTCCTGACGCTCGGCACGCCGATCAATGACGCCATCCGTCCCCTGGTTGAGCAGGCCATTGGACTGGTGCAGAAACTCACGCCCCTCGCTGCGGAAGCAGGCAAGCGGGTGAAGGAGGCCGTCATGTTCGTGATCGCCGCGTTCAAGAGCGGCCAGCTTCTCGATCTCGTCACCTCGGGTTTGAAGCTCGCCTTCGCGGTGGGCGTGAATGCCTTGGTCAATGGCTTCCGCACCGCCATCGAGTTTTTCTGGAACCTTCTAACAGATGGCGCGATGTGGAAGAGCCTTGGCACGACGCTGCTCGGTCTTGTGGCCGGCTTCGGTGCCGCTCTGCTCAACGCGTTCCAGACGCCCATCGTCTATCTACAATCCGGGATGGAATGGGTGGTGGCGCACCTGCTCAAGGGCCTGCTCAAGATTCCGGGCATGAGCGACCTGCTCGGCTTCGAGGCCGGCGACGTGGAAACCGATTTCGGCCGCATCCTCAAGGATCGTCAGGAAACCGGCGCGGAGTTGTTCGGCATGAACTTCAAGGAGATGGCGGAGGAAGCTCAGGGCCTACTCGGCAAAGGTGCCCCCCAACTCGGCGAACGGGTGGCGGAGGCGGCGCGGAAGGCGGGCGAAACCACTGGTAGCGAACTGATCGACACCAGTGGCCTGCGGGACAGTTTCGGCAAGGTGGTGGCCTCCATCCGCGACACGATGCCCAAGCCCGAGGAACTGAAGCAGGCGGCCACCGCTGCGGCGAAGGTGACGACCGACAACACGCCCGCGGTAGCCAAACCGGCCGCCTCCACGCTCGCGCCCATCGTCACCTCGCTCGGCAAGGTGGGCGGCGGCGGATACTCGACCGGAGCGTTGGACGCCCAACGCGAGAACAACCGGCTGACCAGTGAGACCAACCGGATCTTGCGCGACATGAGCGAGAGGATGAAGCCGGGGACCGGCACCCACGTTCCGGCATTCGGTTGACGCCGCCACCCGGCCAAGATGCCGAGACACATTGCGATTCAACCGGGGCGACTCTACCCGCAGCCGGATTATTCGGTGGCGGTGGACCGTGAGGGCAAGTGGACCGCCACCCAGGTGTTCCTGTGCCACCGCAATTCCCTCACCCAGGTGATGCCGCGTCCGGGTACTCCCCACCCGGACATTCCGTTCATCTGGGTGGACAACGCCACCGCCCAAGTCAGCGAGGGCGACATCGCCCAGATCACCTGCAACTACGCGGGCACCGACAACACCGCCAACGACCCGGCAAAGACGACCTACTCGCTCGGCCTGTCGTTATCCGAGGAGCCGTTGCTCTCCCACAAGAAGTTCCGCGATCTCACCGACGAGGAGAAGGAGGCGCTGCAGGCGATGATCAGCGGCAAGGACAAGGATTCTTCCGGCAGTTCCTACAAGGACAAGGTGACAAGTGCCACCGGCAAGAAGGCGCTGGAGAAAATCTTGCGCGGGCAAACCTCCTATTACTCGCCGAAGGTGGTCTGGCGGCAATCCACCGTGCGCCGGACATCGGCGGCATCCAGCGATGTGCGCAAGATCGGGCAGATCGACAGCCCGGACGGACGGCAGCCGAATCTATCAGACGGTCGGACGTGGCTACTCAACAGCGTGAGCCAGAGCCAGGAGGGCAACTCCTACCGCATCGAGCGCGAATGGATTTCCTCCGACGCGGGCGGCTGGGACGAAGACATCTACAACCTCTGAAATCATGCGCCTGCCATCGAAGAAACGCCCCGGCAACCCGATCCTCGCCAAGGACTGGAACCTGCTCATCGACGCGCTGGAAGCCCGCACGCCGCGACCGGGTCCCGGCACCGAGATTGTTTCGACCTCGGCAGGCTTCACCTTTCGCGTAAAGCCCTCCGCTGCCGGGGGCGCGGGTGCCAAGGCGGTGCCGCTCACCATCCTCGGGTCACGCCCGCCCTACATCGCCGCACCGGCCACACCGCCCAACCCGCAGGCGACCAGCAAGCGGTATTACATCGAATGGGGCACGCTCAACAATCTGGTCGCGGAGAACTGGGATGACCATTTCGATGTGTCGGCTACCACCTACTTCTTCGCCAAGGCCACGCTGAGGACCACCGGTTCGCTGCTCGTCACCCGATGGGAAATCGTCACCGGCCCGAACTACGACTCACACGAAATGCCCGACTGGGAAATCGGCGCGAGCCGTCCGAACAGCGCGGTCGTTTCACTCGGCATGGTCTTCGTTGCCGACGGCGTCCACACCATCGCGCAGTCGGGAGGCGGATCACTGGTCGTGAGCGAGCACGTCACCTCGATCCAACCGGGATCCTCGGCCGGTGACATCCGAGTCGGCAAGGAACTCACCTATCACCGGTTGGCCTATTGATCGCATGAATCTCACCTACAACGACCTGATGCCGCCCAAACCGGCGGTGCCAATCAAGCAGGTGTGGTTCCGCCTGCCGCTCACGCCGTTTTTCATCGATCCGTCGGGCAGCGCCAACCCGCGCACCCGAGGCTTTCACGGCGACGACTTCTACCTCCAATCACGGGCGTCCGGTTATAAGTCCCACAACATCAATTGGTTGTGATCCTGCTCACCCATAGTTCTGAAATCGGTTTCTGTAAGTAGTTGATTTAGAGCGACTTTCTCAAAGGGATGCACGCTGAGAATCTGCAAAGTTCTGTTAAGAGCCCCGGGCAGGCGGAGCTGCTTGTGAAGGATCGCGACCATGAGGTAGACGGCCACGGCAATCCATATCTGGGTCTTCACCGCGTTGGGACTGGTGCCGTAGTAGTGTTTGATTCGGAGATGTTGCTTGATCCAGCGGAAGAACAGTTCGATCCGCCACCGCAGCCGGTAGAGCTTGGCGACACTCAGTGCCGGGATGTCCAGGTTGTTGGTGAGAAAGACGAGTTCGCGGCGAGTGTCGGAATCGTAGTAGCGAATCTTGCGGAGCAGTCCCGGATAGGCTTGGCGCGCCTTCTTGAGAGTAGGCTTGCCCACATGATCGCTGCGCAGGCCGGTGAGGCGCTCGATGGGCAGCGATCGCTGCCTGGTGAAGCGCAGATTGCTCTTGGCCCGAGTGACGAAGAACCCGCCAGCGGTTGCGATCGTGTTCAGGCGAGAGAAATCCATGTAGCCACGGTCCATCACGTAGAACGAACCGGGCTCGAAGCACAGCGTGTCGAGCCACGCCACGTCGTGCTGGCGGGCATCTGTGATATGGATGCAGGTCGGAATCGGCCCACGCAGATCGATCTGGGTGTGCAGCTTGATCCCGGACTTGGTTCGACGGAAGTCGGCCCAAGGAAAGAGGGTCAAAGAGAGATCGATCGTGCTGGAATCGAGTGCGTAGACGGTATTGTCCAGCTCGACGCCAAGATCTTCCCCTGCATACAGAACCCGTGCTTTGCGGATCAGGCCTTTGGCGAGATCCTCCCAGATCCGCCAGTCCCGCTGTTCGTTGGCATCCGCCAGGGTGGATCTGGCAACCGGACCGCGGAACCCCAAGTGGTGGAGTGCCGAGGGCTTTGCATTGAGGCAGGTGACGATATCCCTCAACCCGTCGCGCCAAGTCAACTGAGCGAAGGCCATGCAGATGAACTGCTGTCGACACCCGAAATGCCGGACCCTCGAGTCGGCATTGTAACGCCGCACCAGACGGTCGAGCGTCTGGCGATGGACGAGATCGAGAACCTGGGACAGGACGAATCGGCCGGCATTCATGCGCGAAAAGCGTGCAAAACGCCCGCCGCGAATTCAAATCCGTCACATCGATTGCTCGTTGTAAGTTGCTCATCATGAATCGATGGCAAAATCACCAAAGCTCGTTAGCCGGACACCCCTGACCTCCAATACAAGAACACCCGCGAGTTCAAAGAGGATGGGACGCTTGAGGACGAGCCGATCTGCGGGTTTGCCGCCTATCGAAAATCGACTTCGGTGGACTTCGAGGAGGAGGAGTATTGGAGCGGCACGCTCACCCGGTCCTACGTGTTCGACCAGGACGCAAACCAGGTGCGCGTCGAGACGGTGGAGCAGGGCAACCACACCATCGGCCTGACCCATACCCGCACGGCGACCACCGCGAAGCAGGGGGATGCCTTCGAGGACCCTCCGACCCACATCGAGATCACGCTTTCCGAGGCTGTGGACAAGACGTGGCTGGCGGGTGAGTTGCAGCGGTGGATGGACGAACCGGATGACTTCCGCGACGCTACAGGCGGTGGCCTCGGCACCTATTCCTACATCGGCCAGGGAGCCACCCGCAGTGAGAGCGACGGATACCTTGGCATCGTCGGCGGCGGTGACGTGGTGGCGTTCGGTCCCTGGTTTTATGGCGAACCGTTTGGCATGGTTGGCGACGAGGGGGAGAAATGGAACGGACAGTTTTCCACATGGATCAACCGGGTCCGGCGCAAGAACGCGCCGGTCATCCATCGGGAAAGCTCCAAGCATGACGGGGCTGTGTATTCCGGCGCATCCAATCTGGCGGTCGGTGATTCAATCTACCGGGACGGATACGCGGAAATGGTGTTGTCGGACCCGATTGGTGACGTGTGGATGGATGGGCACGGCGTGTTTCAGGAGTCCGAGGCGCTCGACTCGTTTCCGATGGAGGCGGCCTACGCATACGATTTCCACGGGCTGGTTTCTCACACCGGTGACGGCGAGGCCAACGAACTGACCCTGGTGAGCCGTACCGGAAAGCGATACCGGGTCACGATCCAGACAGGCCGCAACGAATACAACGAGGACGGCCCCGAATGGGTGACGAGTCAGAGCCATGTGCTGACGACCGACGCATCCACGCTCAAGGCAACGCTCACGCTTGAGGATGACGAGGACGCGTGGGAAATCCGCGTCGCCCGCATCGAGGAGGAGGTCACCATCGAAGGCCAGACGCAGTGGCAGGTCGTGGCGGATGCGGACGCCTATGCGCAGTATGTGGAGGATCTGCAAGCGTGGCAGACCGCATGGGACGCTTGGGACGCGGGTGGCCGGGTGGGAGATGCCCCGATCAAACCCGCCGAACAGAAGTATCCCGCTTCCCTCATCGGCCCCGATGTGGTGGGGAGCTATCTGCTACTGGCGGCGATGAAACTGCGGAGCGGCACCCGGTTCGGATTCGCACCGCTCGTGTATTCCGAGGAAACCGCGGATGACCGCTACCGCAAGCGCACGTTCAAGCTGCACCTCACTCCGGGAACCGTCGAATCTCATGAGGGGGCATGCGGGCTGGCGACCATCAGCGGCTCGGCCGATCTGGAATGGAGCGAGGAGTTCGATGCGGAAACCGGACTGCAGCTTCCCCGCGAGGTGGGCCAGTGGCAGCTCAGCATCAACGGACAGGACTGGACGCAGAAATCCTACGCCGAGTTCGACAGCGTGTTCTTCACCGGATCGACATCGAAGGTCCAGACGGCGACCAAGATCCGGCGTGAGGGAACCTACACATGGGCGGGCCGATTCCTCGTGGCGTTCGACGCGCCGGATCCACGCGGCAAGGTCTTGTCAGCCGACTGGACCAAAGCCGCGATGACCGCAGCAGATGAAAGGAACGAATCGGAAGCTGTCACGCTCGATCCGCCTGCGGCCGGTGGGAGCGTGTTCTTCGAGGGGCACCGGCTGACCTATTAAACGGGGGAGTCATCCGGTTGACAGCAGGGCACGGGCGTGAAGCTCAACGTCGATCTTGAAACCTTCGAACTGATCGAGGGACCCGGATTCCGCAACCCGGTCACCACGCTGCGGTTCAAGCGCGGCGACGCGGCGAAGCTGGAGGTTGTCTTCCTGCGCGACGGCATCACTCCCGAGGTCATCGGCGATCCCGTTTTGCTGGAAATGCGCTTCGGCGTGAAGCCGCGCAACCGCTATGACGTTGGCTACCTCGTCCACACCGCTGACTGGACGATGCCCGCCCCCGAAGCGGAGACCCCGGTCTATCAGTGCTCGCCGAGCTTCAACACCGAGGAACTCAACTCGGCGCTCAACGTCGGATCGTCCACCTCAACCGAGCTTTCGGAAATCACCCTGATGGGTGAAATCACCTGGCGCGAGGGCAGCGCGGAGCCGACCAGCACCCGCACCTTCCTCGTGATCGTCGAGAACGACGTGAACCGCGGGGACGAGGGAGTGCCCGAATCCGCCGAGCCCGCCTATCCGGCACCGGAGGGGATCGAACTTGTCGCCCGCAAAGGCGTCGCGAGCGGGTATGCGGGTCTGGATTCCGGCGGCAAGGTGCCCGCCGCGCAGCTCGCCATCAACGCCGCCTCGATCTCCGATTCGACCACGACCGGCCGTGCGCTCATCAAGGCGACCTCCGCCGCGTCGGCCCGCAGCACCATCGGCGCGATGGCCAACCCTTCGCTCAGCGGGGCACCGATTCACGGCCTGAACCAGTCCGGATCGTGGGTGGGCATCACCCAAGGGCAGCGTGCGGTGTTGTATTCGCCCTACGACTACGCCTCCTACCCGCTGCCGCAGTTCTTCAAGGGGCTGGCGCTCTACGTCCTCGACCCCACGTATGCCTGGTATGGCTACACGCTCGCCGACCTCGTGAGCTACATGGAGTCCTACCACGGTGGGTCGGCCTTCTGGGGGCAAGTCCTGACCCAAGGCACCGGCGATTGGTCCTTTCCCGGATTCGCGGTCCTCAACGGCAGCTCGCCGATCCCGGTCGGGGCGCTCTTTTCCTGGCCCGTACTCACCAGCCAGCCCGGCCGCCAGAGTCCCGGCTCCGAGGTCTATCTCGACCCGAACGGCATGGCCACCCTGCGCTTCCTCAACACGGGCATCGTCTCGGTCCACGGCGACCTGAGCACCACGGGAGGCGGCTATGGCTCCTACTATCCTTTCATCCCATGAAACTGACCTGCTTCATCTTCACGCACGCCCCCGAGGCACCGCTGCTCGCCCACTGTATCGCCACCGCAAGGGCCGGGAAGGGAACCCATGACGCATCCTTCGTCGTCGTGGAGGACGGCAATGCGCCGCTCCCGCAGGCTACCCGGACGGCCCTCGCCACCGATGGCGTGCCTGTGGTCCGCACGGTCCAACCCCGGCGCGGCAACCTGCGCGGCGTGCGTTGGTTCGCCGAACAGATGGCGGTGATGTCGGACCATGCGGGCGACGCCGACCTCCTGCTCAAGATCGACCCCGACACGCTCGTTCTATCGCTGGCCAACGTGGTCAAGCCGCTGGTGGACAAGCCCGCTCTGGCGGGTGCCGGTTACGGCCGCAACGACAGCTATGTCTATGGTCCGTGCTACGCATTCCGCCGCTGGATCGTGGACTACATGGCCGCAAAGTATGCCGTGCTGGCCGGCGTCGAGCAGGAGGAACTGCGGACGGCCACCGCGATCACCAACGGTGGCACGATGGCCCGCCCGGTCCACGAGGACGTGTTGCTCAGCCGCGAGGCCCTTGCCTTCGGTGGGCTCGACTTCGGCCAGAAACGCGCCCGCTGGCGGCACGACAAGGACGGCCGCGACATGGCGGCGGTGAAGGCGCGTGTCGATGTGGTGCTCTTCGGCAACCCCGGCCCGGTGTCCCACGGCGGCGGCGAAATTCGCCCGGTGATCGCACGGGTGATGGATTCGTTCCTCGCTGCCGATACCGCCGCCGAGCCGTTGCCCGAGGGGCAGAAGCCCGTCGTGGTCCTCGGCCTCGGGCCCGGGCGTTCCGGCACTTCGTTCATGGCGACGCTGCTCAACATGCAGCCGGGTGCCTGGATCAGCCACGAGAGCTACTCGCCGGTGCTCCTCAACCTGCCCAACGTGGACGGCTTCGCCCAGCGCCTCGTTGAAAGCCGGCCGGGACGCCGCTTCGTCGGCGACTTCACCCCGGCCAACACCTGGATGGCCGCGGGCATGACCCGCTGGCTCGTGTCGCAGGGGTATCCGGTGAAGCTCGTTTCGACCGAGCGCGATGACGACGAACTCGTCGCCTCGTGGGTGGCGATGATGGAGCGGCAAGAGCACGACCCGTTCGTGACGGTCCCGCCGGACGGCTGGCTCCACCGGGGATGGTCGAAGGCGTTCCCGAAGTTCGACTCGATCACCACGCGCGAAGGACGCGTGCGCGCCTACCTCGACTGGTGCCGGGATCATGTGGCCGCCCTGGAGACCGAGTTCCCTGGCATGGTCCGCTCGATTGACACCGCCGACATGAACGACCCGACGGAAATCAACGCCTTGCTCGACTGGATCGGCATGCCGGCCACCGGTCGCCGCCTCGAACTGCTCGGAACCCCCGTGAACAACAGCCCGACCCCATGAACCTCCGTTCCGCCATCGCCCGCATCGAAGGAGCCTTTGCCGCACGCATCCGGCAGGGCATCACCATCGGAGGCGTCACCCTGCGTGCCGCCGATTCCGACCGCACCGCCTTCACCCAACTGCTGACCATGCTCAACGAGGCCGAACGCCTCGGCATGCTGCCCCCGACCACCACCATCGCCGACAAGGACGGTGTCCCGCATGAGCTGCCGACCGCACAGGTCCGGGCGATGCTCGTCCAATACGGCGGCGTCTATCAGACACTCTGGATCCACCGAGTCGGCCTGGAGAACGCGGTGAAAGCCGCTGCCGATGATGCTGCCCGAGCCACCATCCCGATCACCTTTGCCTGACCATGCGTGCCCCCTTCGACATCGAGTTCGCCCTCAAGGGCATCGTCGGCACCGCCTCGCCGCTGCTCGGAGTAATCACCTCCATGCAGGAGCAAGTCGAGTGGCACCTGCGTGTAGCGTCGCTCTTCGTCGGCCTGCTGGTCGGCGTGCTCTCGGTGATCGGAATGTGGCGGAAACTGCGGAAGCGTTGACACGGCGAACGGGTCGCCATGAAAGCGCTCAAATACATCAGCCTGGTCGGCAAGATCGCCGGCTTCGTGTCCGCCCTGAACGCCATCCCGTTCGTTGATCCGAAAGTGGGCCTGATCGTCTTCGCCGCCGCGTCCCTGCTCAAGGACGTGGCGAACCGCGTCGGCGACCTGCTCGATGACGGCCAGCCAAACCAAAGCTTCAAGGGTTGACCCGACCTTCCAACAAAAAGCCCCCGGACGGTGAGAACCATCCGGGGGCTTTTCTTTGGAACAAAGTCAGGTCCGTGTGACCGGCTCGATCTGATAGTGCTTCTTGATTGCCTCAAGAACCGCATCGAACTCGTAGAGGTAGAACCGGGGAGTGACCTGGATGTAGGGAATCAACCGCTTCGCCATCCAGGTATCGACAGTGCGGGTGCTGACCGACAGTCGCTTGGCGAGTTCCTTCTTCCGAATGACCTTTGGCTGGACGATTTCGGCAGAGCCGGAGGTCATCATGGCTTCGCTTGAGTTCATCGTCTGGACGCTTTGTGTGAGTATGGTCGCTCTCATGATTGCGCACCGTTGGCCGTGTCAACGATCCTTCGGTTGTTGGTCTGCTAGAATTTTCCTCAGCCTCTCGCGAATGCTCCACGGCAGTTCCGGCGGTTGCCATCCGTCGGGCGGCATAATCGAGAACCACGCCTTTGCCGATTCCTGATCGACGATTTCCCGGTAGTGGCGGAATACCATTTTCGGCGAGTTGCCCGCCTCCAGAGAGGTCCGGGCGACGTCCCCGGTCTCCGCTACCCGGTAGCTGATGAACGAGTGTCTGAGGGCATTCTGACGCCATCCGCCGGGAACGCCCGCCTTCACGGCGGTATCGTTGAGAGCACCGGCATAGTCCGAGATCGACATGATCTTTCCCGTTTCGGCACGCCATGGGGCCAGCCATGCCTTCAGGTTGTCTGTTAGTGGAACCAGCCGGCGGGCGGCTGTCTTCGCCTTACTGCCCGCGATCTCGATGTGTCCCCGGTCCCATTTGATGTCCTCCCAGTCGAGGCGGAGGATTTCCGCCGACCGGATTCCGGCAAACCCACCGATGGCGATCAAGGGCAGTATCCGGGCGTTGGCCGCCAGGAGAATCCTCAGCATCTCATCCGGCGTGAAGATCTCGATCCCGGTGTCGGGCACTTTGAACGATTCGCTCTGTTCGGCAGCGGTCTTGCGGTCCGGATGCAGGTAGCCCTGCTTCTTGGCGAAGGAGAACATCGTCACAATGTTGCGCCGGATGCCGTTACGGCTCACGGGACCGAGACCGTCCAGCCCCGTCAGGAACCGGTTGATGTCGGCGGTCGTGATGTCCGTGATATTCCCCTTGAGGCGATCCGTGAAGCGCTTGAGATTCTGGCGGGCGCTCCGGATGTACGCTTCGCTGACCCCGCTCGACTGCCGGGAAGCGACAAACTCGTCGGCTACCTGCGTGGTGGTGCGGATGGCGACGAGGTCAGCGCGGTTCGCGGCGTAGAACCGAACCGCATCGGCGATGGGAATCTCACCCGCCGTCCGGCGGGCGCTCACCCATTCGTCCATGGCGGCGGTCAAGGTGACCCCGAATCCGGCGGCGAGATTCTCGCAGTGGCGGAGCATCTCCAGATTGCGCTTGGTCGCCTCGTTGCCGGTGTCGAAGCCATTCGCCAGCCTGACAGTGATTTGCTGCGCGATCAGGCGGGCTTCATCCAAACAGGCGAGGTGACGGAATTTCCGCTGCCCGCCCTCCTTCCAGTAGAGGGAGAACATCGGGTATCCATCCTTGCGACTCACGGTGTAGATCTTCACCCGGCACGGGCCGGTTCCGATTTCCACGACATTGCTGCGACGTTTGCGTTTCCGGATCATCGGACCCGGCCGCCGTGTCAACTTTTCTGGAATTCTTTCTGGAATTCCTGTCGCGGCCCTCTTGCTATCGCTGTATTCAGTTGATTCTGAATCAGTTGCGTGGTCATTGGTGACCAGATGGCGGAAACCGTGGGGTTGCCTCGCGAATCGAGGATCTCCATGGCGTCCACAGACTTGATTGCCGTTTTCATCTCCACCTCAACCGGTTGCACCCACCCATCACGGAAGCCTCAAGCAAAGCACCCACCACCCCACCGCACAAGCCGAAACCACACGCCGCGCCACTCCGCTCACTCGCCCTCCGCAAACGGATTGACCACCTCGATCCCCTCCAAACCCTCGAAGTCCGCTTCGCTCTCGGTCAGGATCCGCCGGATCCCGTGGCAGCGCATCAGCGCCACCAACTGCATGTCGTGGTAACGCCGCCGCCGCGCGTGGTGCTGCTCACACAACCGCACCGCCTCCCGCACCACCGCCACGTCCACCGCCAGCACCGTCAACTGCGCCAGCCCCGCCAGCGCCCCAATCTTGCGCCGCGCCACCTCCGGCGTGTCCGGCGGCTCCACCCGCCGCCCCGTCAGCCCCGCCCACAGCTCCCCAAGACTCTGCGCCCCCACGCACAACCGGCACCCCGCCACCCACCGCGATCGCCCCTCCACCACCTCCCGCGCCACCCGGTGCCGCCGGTCCCCCTCCAGCGTGGCATACACCAGCACCCCCGTGTCCAACAATACCGCCTCACCCGCGCCCATCATCCACCCCCCTCCTCTCAACGCTCCCCATACCCGTCCCACCGCGAACACCGCCCCACAAACCGCCCCCCGCTCGTCACCACCCCCCCCACCGACCCCGCCTCCACCAACGCCCGCTCCAACGCCCGCTCCAACAGGTTGCTCAAACTCCGCCGCTGCTGCACCGCCTCCTTCCGCGCCCGCTCAAGAAGCCCGGAGTCGATGGTGGCACTGATGTTGCATTTCATAATGGTCATGTATTATGCCGTTCAGCGTAAGTCAAGTAGAAAAACACGCCGCCGTTTTGCCGCGTTCTGCCTCCTCCCTCCCGGTTGTTCCGGCGCTCCTCCTTCCTCATCCCTGCGCGGGTCCGGTTGCCGCCTCCTCAAGCAGGCTGAGGGCATGGGCGCGGGCGGACTGGCCGCCGCCGCCGAGCATGCGGACCAGTTCACTGACCCGGGCCTCGCCGGAGACCGGGAACAGGCGCGAGCAGGTGCGGCCGTCGACGACCTGCTTCTCGACCACGAAGTGGCCGGCGGCGGCGGCGGCGACCTGCGGGAAGTGGGTGATCGCCACCACCTGGTGGCGCCTGCCAAGGGTGGCCATCTTGCGCCCAACTGCGCGCGCGATCTCCCCGCCCACGTTGGCGTCGATCTCGTCGAACACCATCAGCGGCGTGTCGTCCTGCTCGGCCAGCGCGCCCTTGACCGCCAACATCACCCGGCTGACCTCGCCGCTGGAGGCCACCTGGCGCAGCGGCAGCACCGGCTCGCCCGGGTTGGGCCCGAACCGGAACTCGACCGCCTCCAGCCCGCGCGGCCCCGGCTCGGGGAGCCGCTCGAGCTGCACCTCGAAGCGCGACTGTCGGAACCCCAGGTCCCGCAACTGGCCGCCGATCTCGCGCGCCAGCCGCGGCGCCCCCTTGCGCCGCAGCGCCCCCACCGCCCGCCCCGCCTCGTCAACCCTCCCCCGCAGCTCCCCGACCTCCGCCTCCAGCCGCGCCAGCCGCTCGCCCCGGTGCTCGATCGAGTCGAGCCGCTGCGCCACCCGCCCGCGGTGCTCCAACACGTCGGCCAGCCGCGGCCCATACTTGCGCTTGAGCCCCTCCAACATCCCGACCCGCTGCTCGAGCGCCGCCACCCCCGCCGGGTCGAGGTCGAGGTCCTCAACGTAGTCGCCAAGCGCGCGCTCGAGCTCCTGCAGCTCCAGCACCGCGGTCTCGAGGCCGGCGGCGGCGTCGGCCGTCGAGGGGTCGAGCCGCTCCAGCTCGCGCACCATGCGCTGCAGCTCGCCGAGCCGCCCGATGACGCCGCCCTCGCCGCCTAACAGCCCGGCCGCCGCGCCGGCGACCTCCGCCAGCCGGGTGGCGTTCGCCGCCCGCCGCCAGCGGTCCTCGATCTCCCCCTCGTCCTCCGGCCGCACGTCCGCGGCGTCGATCTCGGCCAGCTGGTGGCGCAACAGCGCAACCTCCTGCTCGCTCGCCGCCTCCGCGCGCCGCAGGCCCTCGAGCGCACCCAGCGCCACCCGCCACGCCTGCCACGCCTCCCGGTAGCGCGCCAGCGCCGGCCCCGCCGCCGCATACGCGTCGAGCATCGCCAGCTGCCGCTCGGCCGAGAGCAGCGACTGGTGGTCGTGCGGCCCGTGCAGGTCGACCAACAGGTCGCCAAGCCGCTTGAGCGTCCCGAGGCTCACCGGCGAGTCGTTGACGAACTGCCGGTTGTCGGCCGGGGAAATCACCCGCCGCACGATCAGCCCGCCGCCCTCGCACGGCTCAAGCCCGGCCTCGCCAAGGACCGCGTTGACCGCCGCCGGGTCGCGCAGCCGGAACACCCCCTCGACCGTGCACCGGTCCGCGCCGCTGCGGATCAGCCCCTTGTCGGCCCGCTCGCCGAGCACCAGCTTGAGCGCGCCGACGATCACCGACTTGCCGGTGCCCGTCTCGCCGGTCACCCCCACCAACCCGGGCCCGAGGTCCCACGCCAACTCGTCGACCAACGCCAGGTTGCGGATCTTCAGCAGCGTCAGCATTCGTTTTGCGGCGGCCGCCCCATTATGCAAGCCTGCGCCACGGAATCAATGACCGGCACCCTCGAAATCGTCTTCCTCGGCACCGGCACCTCCGTCGGCGTGCCCGTCATCGGCTGCTCCTGCCCGGTCTGCTCCTCGCCCGACCCCCGCAACCGCCGCACCCGCTCGTCCGCCCTCGTCCGCTCCCCCGCCACCACCGTGCTCGTCGATTCCGGCCCCGACCTGCGCGAACAGGCGCTCCGCGAGCACCTCAGCGAAGTCCACGCCGTGGCCTACACCCACGCCCACCTCGACCACCTCGCCGGCTTCGACGACCTGCGCGCGTTCTGCTGGCACCGCTCCGACCCGCTGCCGCTCCACGCCACCCCCGAGTGCATGGCCACCCTGCGCCGGATGTTCGGCTGGGCGTTCAGCCCCGACAACCACTACCGCGGCTACGTCCACCCCGACCCCCGCGTGATCGACGGCCCGTTCACCGTCGGCGACCTGGCAATCACCCCGCTGCCGGTCGAGCACGCCGGCGTCGACACCGTCGGCTTCCTGTTCGCCGCCCCCGGCGCCCCGGAAATCGCCTACCTGCCCGACGTCAAGGCCCTGCCCCCGGCAACCGCCGCCCGCCTCGCCAACGTCCCCGTCCTCGTCATCGACGCCCTCCGCCCACAGCCGCACCCGACCCACCTGACCATCGACGAGGCCACCGCGCTCGCCGGCCGCCTCGGCGCCCGCCAGACCTGGCTCACCCACCTCGGCCACGAAAACGACCACGCCTCCCTCGAGGCCTCCCTGCCCCCAACCATCCGCGTCGCCCACGACGGCCTGCGCCTGCGCTTCCCCGCCGCCACCACACCCCGCCCTCTAACCTGATCCCAAGCTGCCAGACCACCCTCCCCCTTCCGTCCCTTCCGTCCCTTCCGTCCCTTCCGTCCCTTCCGTCCCTTCCGTCCCTTCCGTCCCTTCCGTCCCTTCCGTCCCTTCCGTCCCTTCCGTCCCTTCCGTCCCTTCCCCACCCGATGCCCCGCCTGCTCGCCCTGCTCGTGCTGACATCCGCGGCCGCCGCCGCGCCCGCCGCGCCCGCCGCGCCCCCCTCGCCGCCCCCGCCCGAGTGCGTCGCGATCCTGTACAACAGTTCGGTGGATGCCTCCGCCGCGCTGGCGCGCCGTTATGCCGAGGCCCGCGGCATCCCGGAGACCAACCTCGTCGGCCTGCCGATGCCGGCCGCCGCCGAGGTCACCCGCGCCGAGTTCGAGTCCGCCATCCGCGACCCGCTGCGCGCCGAGTTCAACCGCCGCGGCTGGTGGAAGCTCGCCGCCGACCGCAACGGCCTGCGCGCGCCGGCCGCCAACAAGATCCGCGTGCTCGCCTGCATCCGCGGCGTGCCGCTCAAGGTCAAGCGCCTGCCCGCGCCGCCCGCGCCGCCGCCCAAACCCGGCGAGAAACCCCCCGCCCAGACCCCGCAGCAGATGATCCAACAGGTCAACGAGGCCGCGGTCGACTCCGAGCTCGCCATCGTCGGCATCCACGAGCTGCCCGCCGCCGGCGCCGTCAACAACCACTACTTCCAGTCCGAGCTCCCGATCACCGCCGCCAAGCTCCCGTTCCTGATCCTCGTCGGCCGCATCGACGCCGCCGACGACGCCACCTGCCGCCGCATGATCGACGACGCCCTGGCCGCCGAGCACACCGGCCTGTGGGGCCGCGCCTTCATCGACCTGGCCAACAAGATCCCCGACGGCGACAACTGGCTGCGCGGCGCCGCCGACGCCGCGCGCCGCGCCGGCATCCCCACCGTCGTCGACCGCTTCAACGACACCCTGCCGACCAACTACCCGATGACCGACGCCGCGCTCTACCTCGGCTGGTACGCCGAGCACGTCAACGGCCCGCTGCTCGCGCCCGACTTCCGCTTCCGCCGCGGCGCGGTCGCCGTGCACCTCCACTCGTTCAGCGCCTCCCAGCTCACCGACCCCCGCCGCCACTGGTGCGCCCCGCTGTTGGACCGCGGCGCCGCCGCCTCCCTCGGCAACGTCTACGAGCCGTTCCTCGGCATGACCCACCACCTCGAGACCTTCGCCCGCCGCCTGCTCGCCGGCCACACCCTGGTGGAGGCCGCATACATGTCCGCCCCCGGGCTGTCGTGGCAGAACGTGGTCCTCGGCGACCCGCTCTATCAGCCGTTCCGGCACCTCGGCGGCGGCGGCCGCCTCGCCGAGGCCGACCGCGAGTACCGCGCCCTGCGCGTGGCCACCATGCGCTGGGGCGCGCAGCCCGCCGAACTCCGCTCCCGGCTCGCCCAGGCCGCCGCCCAACGCAACAGCGGCACCCTGTTCGAGGCGCTCGGCCTGGCCGCCCTCGCCGACGGCGACGCCCCGGTCGCCGCCGGCTTCTTCGACCAGGCCCGCGCCGCGTTCACCGAGCCCCGCGACCGCCTGCGCCAGGAGTTCCACCTCGTCGGCATCGACCGCGCCGCCGGCCGCACCGAGGCCGCCATCGCCCGCCTGCGCACCATGAAGTTCCGCAACGACGGCCTGCCCACCGCCGCCGCCGTCACCGGTTGGCTCAACATCCTCGACCCCCCGCCGCCACCGCCGCCGCCACCACCCGCCAACCGCACCCCAGCCAAGCCTGCCAGCCCCAGGTGACGGCCCCCCATGCACGTCGTCCTGATCAACCAGTACTACCCGCCCGACACGGCGCCGACCGGGTTGATGCTGGAGGCGGTGGCCGCCGCCCTCGCCGCCGCAGGCCACCAGGCGACGGTCGTCTGCGCCGCCGGCGGCGGCTACGCCGCCGGCCACGCCCCCGCCCCAACCGCCACCCCGCCGGGCCACCGCGTGCTGCGCGTCGGCGCCACCGCGTTCGGGCGCGCCACCGTCGCCGGCAAGCTGTTGGACTACGCGTCGTTCTGCCTCGGCGTGGCGTGGCGGCTGGCGCTGCTGCGCCCGCGCCCGCACCGGATCGTCGCGCTGACCACCCCGCCATACCTCTCGGTGCTGGCGCGCGCCGTCTCCCGGCTGCGCGGCGCCGACCACGCCCACTGGGTGATGGACCTCTACCCCGACGTGATGGTCGCCCACGGGATGCTGCACCGCGGCTCGCTCCGGCACCGCCTGCTCGCCGCCCTCACCCGCTTCGGCTTCGGCGGCCCGCGCTGCGCCGCCGTCGTCACCCTCGGCCCGGACATGGCCGACCGCGTGGCCGCCTACCTCCCCCGCGGCCGCTCCTCCCCATGGGTCCCGCTCTGGCCCGCCACCATCCCGCACGCCGAGGATGCCGGCAACCCCGCCCATGACTCCACCCATGACTCCGCACATGACTCGGCCCAACCGGACGCCGGGCCGCCGCGCCCGCCGCAGCCGCCCACGCCCGAGGCCCTGCGCGCCCGCCGCGGCTGGGCCCCCGGCGACCTCGTCCTGATGTACTCCGGCAACCTCGGCCTCGGCCACTCGTTCGCCGAGGTCCTCGCCCTCGCCCGCCAGGCCGGGGCCGCCGCGCCCGGTCTAACGGACCCGGCCGCGCCCCCGGCGCCCCGCCCCGCCGGCCCCTGCCGCATCGTCTTCTTCGGCGGCGGCCGGCGCCGGCCGGAGGTCGAGGCGTTCGTGCGCGCCCACCCCCGCGCGCCGGTGGAGCTGCACGACCACGTGCCGCTCGACCAGCTCGCCGCCCACCTCGCGAGTGCCGACGTCCACCTCGTCTCGCTGCGGCCGGAATGGGACGGCACGATGGCGCCCTCGAAGCTGCAGGGGATCTTCGCCGCCGGCCGCCCGGTGATCTTCATCGGCTCGACCACCGGCGCGCTCGGCCGCTGGGTGCTGGAAAGCGGCGCCGGCTGGGTGGTGCCGCCGGGCGATGTCGCCGCGCTCGCCGCCGCCGTCGATCAGGCGCGCGACCCGGCCGAGCGGGGCCGCCGCGGCGCGGCGGCGCGCGCGTTCGCCCGCGCCCACTTCGACCGCGCCAAAAACTCGCGCACGGTGGCGGAAATCCTAACCGGGACGCCCCCCCCCCTGCCCGGCGCCCTTGACCATGGAAACCGATGCCTCATTGGCCAGGTCCCCGGACCGGCCGCCCCAGTCTGATAGATGAAATCCCTCTTCGATCCCGCCGCATGGCTGTGGTTCGGCCTGCTCCTCGCCTGCCTGTTGGATGCGGCCGCGCTGTGGCGGCACCGCCCGCGCCCCCGCGGCGCACACCGCGGCGCACACCGCGGAAAACCCCGGCCCGCCGCCGCCCACCACCCCCGCCCGGCCCCCGAGCCCCACGCGCGCAGGCTCCGGTGGCGGCGCCTCGCCGTCTGCGCCAGCCTCGCCCTCGCACTCTGGCTGCTGGAGGTCACCGCCGCGCCAACCCGCCTGCTCGCCGGCCTCGAGGCCCGCTTCCCCCAGCTCCCGCCCGCCTCCGGCCCGTTCGACGCCGTGGTCGTGTTAGGCGGCGGCTGGTCGCAGGCCACCCCACCGCGCGCCGGCCTCGAGGCCAACGAGTCGTTCGACCGCCTGCTCCACGGCGTCGAGCTGGCGCGCGACGGCGCGCCCGGCGGCCGTGCCCTGCTGGTGCTCGGCGGCGCCGGCACCGGGCGCGACGGCAGGCGCTGGCCGGTCACCGACGGCGAGGCCGCCCAGCGCTGGCTCGCCCGGCTCGGCGTGGTCCCGCCGGAACGCGTCGTCCCCCTGCCGCCGTCGCGCAACACCCGCGAGGAGGCGCGCCACGTCGCCGCCCTCGCCCGCACCCGCGGGCTGCGCCGCATCGCGCTGGTCACCTCCGCGTGGCACATGCCGCGCGCGCTCGACACCTTCGCCGCCGCCGGCGTGCCCGCCACCCCGGCCCCCTGCGACTTCCCCGCCCACGCCGCCCTCGAGTCCCGCCGCCGCGACGGCCCGCGCCTGCTCCCCGGCCTCGGCACCCTCCAACACCTCTACCTCTGGCTGACCGAAACCGCCGGCCGCACCGCAACCACACGCCGCCCACCCCACGCCACGACCGGCAGCCCCGGCCGCCGACAGCACGAAATCGTTTGCCCCGGCCCGCGATCGGCCCCATTGGTCCCGCCATGCCCGACTCGATCGGCGGCGAGGGCCGCCAGCGCGTCAACGTCCGCCGCCCCGGCGTGATGGAAGCCGTCCAGGCCGAGGTGCAGCGCCACTACTCCTCCGCCCTCGTCGACCGCATCCGCAACCACGGCGGCACCCTGACGATCGGCCCCACCACCGTGCGCCTCGCCCGCCAGTTCGGCTTCTGCTACGGCGTCGAACGCGCGATCGACCTCGCCTATGCCTCGCGCCGCGTCTTCCCCGAACGCCGGATCTTCCTGATCGGCGAGATCATCCACAACCCGGAGGTCAACCGCCAGCTCGCCGACCTCGGCATCATCACCCTGCCGTGGCGCCAGATCGACGCCAGCTACGACCAGCTCCGCCCCGATGACGTCGTCATCGTCCCCGCGTTCGGCGCCCCCACCGCCTTCATGGACAAGCTCGACCGGCTCGGCTGCGGAATCGTCGACACCACCTGCGGCGACGTCATGAAGGTCTGGCGCCGCGTCCGCCAGAACGCCCGCGACGGCGTGACCTCGATCATCCACGGCAAGGCCGACCACGAGGAAACCCGCGCCACCGCCGCCCGCGCCCTCGGCGACGACGGCCGCGGCCACTACCTGATCGTGCTCACCCTCGACCAGGCCGCATTCGTCTGCGCGACGATCCGCAGCGGCGGCAACCGCGCCGCCTTCCTCGAACGCTTCGCCGGCGCCCTCTCGCCCGGGTTCGACCCCGCCCTGCACCTGCGCGCCGTCGGCGTCGCCAACCAGACCACCATGCTCAAGAGCGAAACCGAGGCGATCCAGCGCCTCGTCCGCCAGGCGATCGTCGACCGCGACGGCGACGACCGCAACTTCCGCATGTTCGACACCATCTGCGGCGCCACCCAGGAACGCCAGGATGCCCTGTTCGAGCTGCTCCGCCAGCCGCTCGACGTGCTGTTCGTCATCGGCGGCTACAACAGCTCCAACACCACCCACCTCGTCGAGATCGGCGCCGGGCACCTGCCCACCTTCTTCATCCGCAACGCGTCCTGCCTCCGCTCGGCCGAGCAAATCCACCACTTCGACCTCGCCCGCCGCCGGGAAATCGGCGCGGCCAACGCCAGCCCGCTCGCCCGCGCCGGCCACCTCCACGTCGGCATCACCGCCGGCGCATCCTGCCCCGCCAACCTGGTCGAGGACACCGTCCTCAAGGTCTTCGAACTGCGCGGCGTCGACCGCGCCCGGGTCCTTGCGTGATTACCGCCTCCTGAACAGCGCCGGCACCGCCGCCAGGGCCGCGAGGATCAGCCCGATCGCCGGCCGCGCCCGCCGCTCCCGCGCCAGGTCCAGCTCGAGCTCGAGCGCCTGCTCGCCGGCCACCTGCACGGTGCGGCTGAAGCGGACCACCCGGCCGCGCTCGGGCAGGGTGACGTCGAGCGCCACCGGCGCCGGCTCGGCGGCGAGCTGTTGGGCGACGATCCGGTTGGCGATCGCCTTGAGCGCGCTGTTCTCCTCGGCCGAGTTGCCCCCGAGCAGCTGGTCGACCTGCTGCGGGCTCCAGTTCAGCGCCCCCTGTTGGAGCACCGGGTTGGCGTTGGCCGCCTGCTCGAGCTGGTCGTTGCGCGGCCCCGCCCCGTCGTTGAACCGGTTGTCGAAGTAGAACTTCTGGCGGCGGGTGTTCAGGCCCACCACCGCCTGCTCGGTCCGCAGCTGTTGGAGCTGCACCCGCGCGTCCTCGTTCGACGCCTCGTCGAGCGCGCGCGCCTTGGCCGCCTTGTTGAACGCCAGCCCGGCGTTGAGCTGGTCGCCGGCCTGCCGCAGCTGGTTGCCCCGCTCGAGCATCTGCACCGCCTCCTGCGCCTCGCGCTGGCGCTTGCTGGCGACCGCCGCCAGGTAGTCGTCGAGCCGGTAGCGGCCCGCCACCCGCACGTCCTCGAGCTCGAGGTCGCCGCGGTGGTCGGCGATCCGCCAGCCCTCGGGCACGATCACCCGCCAGCGCAGGTTTTCGAGCGGCACGTTGAGCGCCGGGCCCTCGAGCCGCACCCGCCGCGCCGGCGGCGTGCCGTAGGTGCAGCGCACGCTCGCCGGCCGTCCCGCCTCCGGGTTGGGGAACACGTAGCACAGCCACCAGTTGTCCTTGTCGCGCACCAGCGGCGCGCTCTCCCCGTTGACCATCACGTTGAACACCTGCCCGCCCTCCGGCGGGCGCAGCCGCAGCGTCCCCTTCTCGCCCACCTCGAGCTGCAACGAGACGCTGGTCAGCGCCGAGCCGTCCGGCGCCAGCAGGGTGACCAGCTCGCCGTCGCTGACCCGCAGCCGCACCCCGCCCGCCAGCTCGTGGCGCGCCAGCTCGACGACCAGCGGGCCCTCGGGCTCGGACACCCGCAGCACCAGCGCCGGCACCCCGGGCTCGCCGCGCCCGGACGCCTCGCCGAGCGTCGTCTTGGCCACCGACCAGTCGACCGTCTGCCAGCCGCGCGGCACCTCGGCGGGCGCCACCTGCAGGCGCCCCGCCGGGCGCACCGCGACGAAGTACGTCGTCTGCCGTACTTGTTCAAGCCCGATCGGCTGCACCGCCTCGCGGCCGCCGGTCCCGTCGCCGCCGCGCTGTTGCTGGTACTCGATGTCGACGCTGGTGGTGCCGGCGATCCCGCGCTGGAACACCAGCTCCCACAACCCGTCCTCGCCCTCGATCCGCACGCAGTCGGCCAGTGCCGGCCCGCTGGCCCGCACGGTGGCCGCCACCTGCTCGTCGAGCCCGGGCAGGCGCACCCGCAGCCGCTTGACCGCGGCGTTCTCGACCTTGTAGTCGATCGTCGCGCGGGTCAGCACCTGGCCCTCGCGCAGGGTGACGTCGTGCAGCACCCGCGCGGTGACCCACGGCTCGAGCTCGCTGGTCGCCAGCTTCACCTCCCAGTCGGCCTGCAGGATCCGGAACCCGAGCGCCCCGGGCTCGGCCGACCCCGCCTCCCGCGCGTCCAACTGTGAGACGCTGCGCCGCGCGACCGGCCGCACCTGCAGGCCGCGCCCCGGCACCACCGTCAGCGTGCCGGTGTGCCGCGTCGCCTCGATCAGGTCGACGCGCGGCACCGGCCATGCCTCCTGGGTGCCCGGCGGCTGCCCCACGAGGGTCAGCGCCAGTTCCTGCGTGCCGATCGTGCGGCCGTTGAGGTGCAGCGTCACCCGCTTGCGCCCGGCCTCGCCCGCCGCCTCGGTCCAGTGGCTCAACGCCCCGCCGGTCAGCGATTCGACCTCCAGCTCGGCCGGCGCCTCGAGCGTCAGCCGGAACACCCCGGCGCGCGTGATCTCCACCGCCAGGTCGGCCGCCAGCACCAGCCGGTCGTCGCCCAGCGACAACACCTGCCGGCTGGCCAGCCGCACCTCCGGCTCGACCGGCACCACCCGCAGGCCCAGCGACCCGCCGTCACCCTGGTAGCGGAACACGCGCTGCAGCACCGCCAGCGGCCGCTTCTCGCCGTCCGCCGGCACCAGCGCGGCGTCGAAGTCGTCGAGGTTGACCTGCGGCATCGCCTCGGCCACCACGTTCTCCGGCTGCGCGTCGCCGCCAAACGCCAGCGCGCACAGCCCCACCTCGCCCGCGTCGCCCTGCACGTGCAGCGGCGCCAGCGCCAGCTCGACCGGCAGCGCGCCGGTCCCGTGCTGCGTCTGCACCAGCAGCGAAAACGCCTCCTCCTGCGCCGGCTCCACCGCCACCCGCAGCTCGCGGCTGCGCGGGTCGAAGCGCCAGCTGCCGACCGGCCCCTCGCCGACGTCGCCGACGGTGAACCCCTCCGGCACCACCAGCACCAGCTCGGCCACCCGCCCCTGCGACGGCCGCACCGCCAGCTTGTGGAGCCCGTTGACCACCCCGGGACCCGGCATGAACAGGTTCGAGACCTCGACGAAGAAGCGCGTCGCCTCCCCGGCCACGTCCCGCTGCCGCGGCCGCGCACGCACCGTCGCACCCTCCGCCGGCCCGAGCACCAGCCGCGCCCCGCTCGCCCCCTCGGCCAGCCCCTCTAACGGATCCACCCGCGCCGCCATCTCGGAGTCGAACTCCCAGCCGGCCTCGTCCCAGCGCACCTCGATCTGTTGGACCGCCGCCGGCCCGGTCGGCACCGCCCAGCCGGCGCGCGGGTCCGCCAGCGGCATGTCGAAGGTCGCCTTCCCGGCCAGCACCCCCTCGGCCGCCGCCACCAGGAAGTACGCCTCGCCCCCGCCGTCCGCCGCCTTGATCACCCGCCAGCCCTCGCCGGTGAAACCGGTCAGCACCGCCGGCGCGCGCAGCAGCAGGAACCGGTCCCCCACCGCCCCGCGCGCCCGCACGTCGATCTCGCCGTGCAGCCGCCCCTCGGCAATCCGCCAGCTGTGCACCAGCGCCTCCGCCGGCTTGGTCCCCGGCGGCAACGCCGCCGGCGCCGGCGCGCCCGCGCCCAGCCCGCACCACAGCACCGCCGCCAGCACCACCCCGGCCACCCCCGCCGCCCCGCTCGCCGCCGCCGCCGCGGCGTCGCGCTTCGCCCGCCGCCGCGCCCGCATCCCGCGCACCCAGCGGACCGCCAGCGGCACCAGGCCGAGGCACAGCCACGCCGCCCCCAGCAGCACGAAGAACCATGCCGCCCCGCCGCGCTGCGTCAGCACCCCGACCCCCGCCACCACCACCCCGAGCGGCGTCCGCCACGCCGGCCCCTCGCGCCGCACCAGCGGCCAGCCGATCAGCGCCACGCCGATCAACACCAGCAGCATCCCCGGCAGGCTGACCATCGCCCGCCACGCCTCGACGTTGCGCACCTCGATCCCCACCGACTCACCGGCCTGCACCACCGGCGCCGTGTACGCCAGCTCGCCGAGCAACGGCCGCCGCACCTCGAACGCCAGCACCGCCACCAGCGCCGCCCCCGCCAACACCCCCACCCCGGCCACCACCGCCGCCAGCCCGCGCCACGGGCCCGGCTCCCCCCGCGCTAACAGCCACGCCAGCGCCAGCAGCGCCGCCACCGCGCACACCGCCGGCCGCGCCGCCACCCACTCGAACCCGGTCTCGGTGAGCGGCTCGCCGACCAGCTCCGCGCCGCCCCCGGCCGGCACCAGCCGCCGCCCGCTGTCCGCCTGCACCGTCCACTCGCCGATCACCGTCGGCGCGGCCACCGCCGGCGAGGCCAGCCGCGGGCGCGTCGCGCGCTCGGCCAGCGTCCCGTAGCGCAGCTTCACCTGCACCGGCTCGTTGTTCGGGTCGAGGCTCGCCGGCAGCGGCACCAGCGTCTCGGCGCCCGCCAGCTGCGCGTTGACCACCGCGCCGCCGACCCGCGCCTCCAACAGCTTGGCGCCCTCGGGCATCCTGACCCGCAGCGACTGGGCGCGCGTCTTGACCAGATAGAGGACGTCGGTTAGCACCTGCCCGTCCCGCGAGACCCGGCTCGCCAGGTCCACGAAGTCGACGACCTGCGGCACCGTCTCGCCGCGCGCGAACCACTCGACCCGGGTCGCCAGCTCGAACGGCCGCGCGGTGTACTGCCACGCGCCGAGCGTCGGGTGCGCGGTCAGCAGCCGGTACTCGGCCGGCAGCTCCAGCGGGTCGAGCCGCAGCAGCGCGCCCTCGCTGCGGGTGACCTCGTAGTTCACCTGCAGCGGGCTGACCACCTGGATGTGCCCGCGCTCGCTCTGCACCCCGAGCGGGCGCACCCCCCCGGGCGCCAGCTCGCCGCCGCGCGCGCTCATCGGCTGCTCGAACGTCAGCAGCACCGTCGCCGGCCCGAGCACCGGCTTGGCCAGCGGCACCACCAGCACCGCCTCCTCGCGCCGCCAGTCGCGCCGCACCTGCTGGCCGGTCACCTCCACGTTGCCCGTCCCCTCGGGCAGCTCGATCCGCCACTCGCCCGCCGGCGCGCCGACCACGAAGTAGTTGATCAGGACGCTGCCGTAGACCAGGCCCTCCTGGAGCGAGTAGAGGTGGAACACGTCGGCGTGCACGCTCTGGCCGAGCGCCTCGACCGCCATCGTCACCGACCACCCCTCCTCCTTGATCCGGAACGCCTGCTGCAGCCCGGCCACCTGCTTCGGGAAGTAGGCCGTCGCCAGCTCGGCCAGCCCGCCGAGCTCGCCGGGCGTCACCCGGTAGCCGGGCGTCGACACCACCCCGAGGTGCCCGCGCACCGACTTGGCCCCGGGGAACCCCAGCCGGTCGAGCCGCCACTCGCCGGCCGCCGCCTCGATGTTCTTCTCCAGCCGGATCGCCAGCAGCTGCCGCCCGCTCACCGCCTCGCCGAAGATCACCTTGAGCGCGCGCATCCCGTCCTTGACCTCCGACCCCGGCGCATAGTCCGCCACCCCGCGGCCGCTCACCGCCGCCACCGCGTAGTCGCCCGGCACCTGCACCTCCCACTCCCGCAACGGCGCCTCGCGGATGTCCAGCTCGATGTCCGCGTGCAGGATCCGGTCGGTCTCCGACAACTCGTGCACCAGCACCTGGTTGACCGCCACCTCCGGCAGCACCTGGTCGGCCGCCACCCGGAACCCGTAGTCCGCCGCCGGAAACCGATAGACGAACACCTGCCGCGCCCCGGCCAGCTCACCGCCCGGAAACTGCGCCGGCGCCAGCTGCATCATCCCGGTCGCCCCCGCCACCTCCAGCCGCACCGCACCCTCGTTGGCGATCCGCAGCACCCCGCTGTGCCGCAGCGCCCCCTCGGGCACCATCCGCAGCGGCGCCGCCGTCACCGGAAACGCCCCCAGCGCCGCCTGCGCCGCCACCTCCAGCTCGCCCGCCCCCTCGATCGGCTGGCTCAGCCGCACCTCCAGCCGGCGCACGCCGTCGGCCTCCCGCACCGCCCACCCTAACACCTGCGCGCCCTTCACCTCGAGCACCTCGCCCGGGCCGTCGAGCACGAAGTTCACCGCCGCCAGCCGCCCCTGCAGCACCCGCAGCGCGAACTTCGACGCCTGCCGCAGCAGCCCGGCACCCACCCGCAGCTCCCCGGTCTCCGAACTGGCGAAGAACAACGCCCCCTCCGCCTCCTCCCGCGCCGGCTTCCACGCCATCACCGCGTTGCCCGTCACCGGCAAATACCCCCGCTGCTTGCCCTCCGCCGCCGCCGGCACCACCTCCAGCGCCCGGTCAAACGTCACCTTCTCCCCCAGCCCCTCCAGCACCACCGGCACGATCACCCCGGCCGGCACCCGGAAGTCGATCACCCGCCAGTCGTCCCGGCGCCGCACCGGCGCCTCAAACGCCACGCTCAGCGGAAACGCCCCAGGCCGCTCGCCCACGATCTCATACACCCACCCGTCGCCCTCCGGCGCCAGCCGCACGTGCCACCCGTCCCCAGCCGCCGCCCCGCTCAACGCCGCACGCCCCGCCAGCAGCCGCGCCGCCGCCCCGGCCTCCGCCACCCGCACCTCGCCTGTTAGAACGAACGCCGCCCCCTTGGCGTCGGGCGCGGCGCGGCCGGCCAGCGCCAGCCCGGCCAGCTCGACGGCCGCCGGCTGCGCGCCGGTGGCGGCGATGGCGAGCACCAGCTCGGCCTCGCCCGCCCCGGTGAACCCCTTGCCGCCGTCCAGCGGCAGCAGGCCCTCGACCTTCTCGACCCGCCAGGCGACCGCCGGCGAGTCCGCCAGGGTGACCGACTGGGTGAACCCGACCGCCTCGCCGGGTGCTAACAGCAGCAGCCCGCACACCCCGCCGGCGGGCACCTTGGCGGTGGCGGCCAGCGTCAGCGCCAGCTCGCGCGGGCCGCCGCCGTCGTCGGCGGCGAGCGCCGGCCGCAGGTCGAGGAAGCGCTGCCCCCCGGCGTCGCGCCGCACCGCCCAGTCGCGCAGCCCCTCGCCGCTCACCCCGGTGACCTCGCCGGCCTCCCCCAGCCCGAGCGTCAGCCGCTCCGGCCTGCCCTGGTGGACGGTCAGGTGCAGTTCGATCGTCTGGTCGATCTTGTCCAACGCAGGCGCCGCCGTGCCCCGCGCCGTCGCCGAGAAGAACAACGGCGCCGGCCGGCGCACCCGCTCGACCGGCACCACCGCCAATCCGCCGTCCACCTCGGGCAACACCACCGCCGGCGGCGGCTCCACCGGTGCCACCGGCGGCGGTACCTCCGGCACCGGCTGCGGCGGTGCCGGCGGCGGCGGCGCAGGCTGCTCGGGCGGCGGCGGCGCAGGCTGCTCGGGCGCCGGCGGCGCAGGTGCCGGCTGCTCGGCCGCCGGCGGGGCCGGTGGCTGCTCCGGTGCCGGTTGCGGCTCTTGGGCGAGGCACATGGCGCACCATGCGAGCACCGCGGCGGAGGCCATGGTGGCCCGCCGCAGCCCGCCGGCCCCGGCGGTGTTGCTGCCCCGCTCCCTCGTGCCTGCTGATCCGGTCGTCTTCATCGTTGGTTGTGTTGCTGCAGTTGATTCTGTCACCGGCCGGCTGGCCGGGCGTAAAGCCGTGGTAAAAACATTCCCCGTCCTGCTCGTCGTGATCCCATTCGTCTGCCTCCGCCCGGTTGGTGCCATGCTCCGCGCCGCCGCGGTCAGTCGCGCAGTTTCCCGATCATGTCGCCCAGTTCGGCAACCCGCGCGCTGCCCGCAAACGCCGCCCGCACCCGCGCCACCACCGGCGCCAGCTCGCCCCAGTCGGTCAGCGGCGCCAGCGGGCCGTCGCGCAGCGCGTCGGCCGCCAGCGCCGCCAGCCCGGCAAGCTGGAGCGGCGGCGCCGCCTGGTCGAACGCCGGGGCCGCCGGCTCGTGCGGGACGGTCCAGCAGCGCTCGACCATCCGGGCGGACGCCGCGTCGCGGAAGCGCACGCTCACCTCGCCCAGCTCGCCCTCGCCCTCGGGCAGCAGTTCGACCTGATAGAGCGCCACCCCGGCCTCCTCGGCGGCCATCTCGGCCGCGTCCACCGCGTCGTTGCGGAAGTCCTCCTTGTTGAGCCGGTGCTCCTCGAAGCCGATCAGCCGGTAGGCGGCCACCCGCCCCGGGTTGAAGCGCACCTGCACCTTGACGTTCTCGGCCGCCGGCCGGAACGCCCCGGCCAGCCGCGCCGCAAACCCGCTGCCCGCGTCCTCGACCCGGTCGACGACGTAGTAGCGCCCGTTGCCGTCGCGGGTCAGCCGCTCGAGCATCGCGTCGTTGAGCCCCGCGGTGCCGAAGCCCGCCGCGTCGAACGCGATCCCGCGCTGCCGCAGCCCCTCGATGCGCGCGGCCAGCGCCTCGGGGTCGGCGTTGCCGAGGTTGGCCGCGCCGTCGGTTAGAAGGACCACCCGGTTCTGCGCCGCTTGGTCGAACTGGCGCTGCGCGACCTCCCCGGCGAGCGCCAGCGCCGCCTCGAGGTTGGTGCCGCCCTCGGCCGGCGTCTGCGCCGCCAGCCGCGCCAGCCCGTCGCGCGCCGCCGCCCCGCCGAGCCGGTCGCCCAACAGCCGCGGCTGGCGCGCGAAGCCGACCACCGAAACGACGTCGGCGTCGCCCAACAGGCCCGCCAGTTCGCCGGCCGCCGCCAGCACCGCCGCGCGCCGGTCCTCGCGCTCCATCGAGCCCGAGCAGTCCAGCAGCACGGTCAGCCGCAGCGGCTGGCCGGCGCCGCGCCCGGCGGCCGCGGTGCGCACCGCGATCCGCACCAGGTTGCGGCTCGGCAGCAGCGGGTGGCGGCACTGCTCGAGCGTGCACGCGACCGGCTCGCCCGCCGTCGGCGCCGGATCGCCGTAGTCGAACGCGTTGTAGAACTCCTCCGGCCGCACGGCCTCCGCCGCCGGCCGCTCGCCGCGCGCGAACGCCGCCGCCGCCACCCGGAACGACGCGTCGCTGACGTGCAGCGAGAACGTCGAGAACGGCTCGTCCGCCGCCGCCACCTCCGCCATCAGGTCGATCGCCTTCTCCTGCTCGTGGCGGAAGTCGTCAGGCTTCCGGCTGGCGGCGGCCTGGCCCTGGCGGAACCACTCGTCCTGCCGGCCGTTCAGCTCCCCGCGCATCGCTTCGAGCTTCTGCCGCTCGCGCTCGAAGTCGACGCGCGCCGCGTAGAAGTCGGAGGACTCGATCCCCTCCTTCAGCGCCAGGTCGTCCCGCTCCTTCTTCGCCAGCTCGTAGCCCGCGGCGAGGCGGTCGACGTCCTTGTCGTGATCCGACGTGGCGTCCAGCAAGCCGTTCTCCCCGCCCTTGTAGGCGATGCTCTTGGTCTCGACGATCGAGTTGAGCACCTTGCGCTTTTCCTCGACCAGTTGCGCCTGCCTGGCGAGCGCGTCGTCGCGCGGCTGGGCGTCCCTGCCCTCCTGCAGGCCCCGGCCGCGGTATTCGTAGGAGGACCGGCTGGCAACGCTCCGCCGCGCCAAGGCATGCACGTCCCCGTCCGCCTCCTCCGCCGCCGACTCCCGTTGCTCCTGCACCTGGTCGCCCAACACGCGCGACCGTTCGCCCGTCCTCTCGGCCACCCCGTTGACGTTGACGGCAACGGCCTCTTTCTCACCTTCCTCATTCCACTTCCATCCGGATGCGGGCCGCCCCGCCTCAACGCTGTTGCCGCCCACCACCGCTCCCCGCCGCGGCACGCCCAGCCGGATGCCACCCTCCGGCTGCCCGCCGGGGGCCGCCGGCTCTCCCGCCACCGGCTTGCCGGCCACCATGCCGCCGAAACCGCCGCCACCGCCCCAGCCGTTGCCGAAATCATCCTCGGTCCCGAGCCCGTCCCCGTTCCTCAGCTCCAACTCCGGCTGCTTGGCGGAGGCCGCCGGCCCCGCAACGCGCTTCGCCAGGTCCGACTGCGGCGCCGCCACCGCCCCACCACCGGCTGTTCCTGTTAGCCCCGAGTCCTTCGGCGTCCGCTGCGGGGCGTCGATGATCGCGTCCACATCGCTGCGGTTGATCGCACCGCTGCCCGACCGCAGACTCAGGCCGGTGCCAGGCTGTTCCGGGGCCGCAGCGGGCGCACCCGCGGCCGGCTTGTCCTCCCCGCCCCCGGCGTCGCCGAAGAAGTTCTTCTCCGGCACCACGATCACGTCGCCAGGCTGCAGCTTGAACGACCGGTCGCTCCCGTCCGCCTCACCGCTGGCCGGGCCGGCCACATCCTGCGCCCGTCCCAGCCCCAGCTCCAGCGGCTGGGCCGTCGCTGTTGCCGTCGCCGGGGCCGGCGTTGGGGGCGACGTCGGAGCCGGCGGCGTCGTCGCCGGCGGCGGCGCCGCGGGCCTGCCCGCCAACCGCGAGCTGTGCAGCCGGGCCTCGACATCCACCGGCGTCCCCTCGATCAGCTCGTCCGGCAACTCCGTCTGCAGCCGGACCATCCCCTCCGGCCGGTTCCCCTTCTGGTCCCCGACCACCTGCCCGAGCACCTCCGCCTCCCGGCCGCCCCCTTCCGCATCGGACGCCGCGGCATACGTGACGACCGTTTCCGCCCGCCTCCCCACCGGCGCTGCCTTCCCCCCCAGCAGCGCCGGAAACACCAGCACCGCCACCACCACCGTCAGCACCAGGCACGCCGCAATCGCCCACAGCACCCGCCGCGCTGCAATCCGGCTCGACCGCTCGCGCCGCTCCTCGCGCTGCCGCGCCCCGATCACCCCCAGCACCCGCGCCCGCTTCTCCGGCGCCAGCTTCCAGTCGGTCACCGGCGCCCGCAGCGCCTCGCCCGCCAACCCGTGCACCGCCGCCATCCGCCGCCGGAACACTTCCAGCTCCGGCCGCTCGCTGCACAGCCGCTGCAGCTCGTCGGCCCCGAACTCCGACGCCTCACCCAGCACCCACGCCACGATCCGCGCCTCCAGCACCTCGTCGCCCACCACCTCGAACGGCTTGCCCTGCTCCTCGTTCATCTCGCTCATCTCGCTCCTCCTTCCCGATCCATTCAGCATTTCAGCGTTTCAGCTTGTCATCCTCCGACCCCGTCGATCCCGGCCCGCCGCAGCCCCTCGGCCAGCCCCTTCAATGCGTGGTGCAGCCGGTAGCCCACGTTGCCGATGCTCATCCCGGTGCGCTCGCTGATCTGCCGGTACTTCAGGTCCTCCTCGTACTTCAGCGCGATCAGCCGCCGGTCCTCGTCGGGCAGCTCCGCCACCAGCAGCCGCAGCGTGCCCACCGCCTCCATCCGCCCGACCGCCGCGTCGGGCGCCGGCGTGCGCGCCACCGCCCCCCGCCCCGCCTCCTCGTCGACCTCGCGCCGATGGTCGCGCAGGTGGTTGAGCGCCAGGTTGCGCACGCAGCGGAACAACCACGCCCGCGGGTTGGTCACTTCCCCCCAGTGCTCGTGAAGCCGCAAAAACGCATCCTGCACCAGGTCCTCGGCCACCTCCCGCCGCCCCACCAGCCCGAACCCGTAGCGCAACAACGGCCCCTCCTCCGCCGCAAACACCGCCGCCAGGTCCGGCTCCCCGTCCCCGCCCGCCCGCATCGGAATCGGGCAGGTCCGGCCCCGCTCAGGCGCCCGCGCAGGCACCGCTTGGAGTGTTCGCGTGTCCATCGTCCGGCCGTCTGGCGGTCGTCCCATCCATCCAGCGAGACCCCCAACGGTCCCTGTTCTTGGAATTTCTCGGAAAAATCATCCCGCCCCGCTCCTCCCCGTGGCGGAAGCGGCCCTTGTCCGGCGGGGTGCGGCCGATCCCCGCCCCAATCGCCCCCACCCTCCCCCAAAAACCGGCCCTTCCCCCCGCCCCCCTTTGATGGGTGTCTTCGCTTCTGTCTTCCCCCCTTTGATGGGTGTCTTCGCTTCTGTCTTCGCTTCTGTCTTTGATGGGTGTCTTCGCTTCTGTCTTCGCTTTTCCCCCTGCCGATTGCCCTCGCCCGGGCGAGGCGCCCGTGCTCTGCTGCCGCGGTGCTGCGACTGGGCTCGTTCCTGCTTGCGTTCGTCCTTGCGGCGTGCGCGGTGGCGCCGCGGCGACCGGGGGCGCCCCGGATCGCCGGTGCTTCGCCGCCCCGCGCCGAGGCCGCCGCGGTGGCTCCGTCCCTGCGCCCGGAGGCCGCGCTTGCGCCGCCGGCGTTCCGCCGCGCTGCGGTGTCGTCGATCGCCCTGCAGTTGGTGGCGTTCGACTCCCGCAGCCACCGCCTCGTCGTCGTCGACCAGCCGGCGGGCCCGGGCAGCCGGTGGCCGGACGGCGCCGCCGCCGCCGCATCGGCGGGCGCGGTGGCCGCGATCAACGGCGGCTTCTTCACTCCGGAGGGGGCGCCGCTCGGGCTGGTGATCGCCGCTGGCAGCCGCCGCGGGTCGTGGAACCGCGGCTCCTCGCTCACCAGCGGCTGTTATCTCGAAGGCCCCTCGCGCGCCCCCGCGCTCGCCCGCAGCACCGCCGTCGACCCGGCCGCCCCGCCGCTCTCCACGCTGCTCCAATCCGGCCCCTTCCTGGTCGAAGACGCCCGGCCGGTCGCCGGCCTCGAGGCCGGACGCGTGCGCCCGCGCTCGCTCGTCGCATGGGACGGCGGCCGGTGCTGGCTGATCGCGGTGACCTCGCCCTGCACGCTGGCCAGCCTGGCCGAGGCGCTAGCCGGTTCCTCCCCGGCCGGCTGGCCGGTCCGCCATGCGCTCAACCTGGACGGCGGCCGCTCAAGCGAACTGTGGGTCGCCGCCACGGTGGCCGGCGGCCCCGTCGCCCACCGGCCGCCGCTCAACCGGCCGGTCCGCAATTTCCTCGTCCTCGTCCCCCGCTGACCACCTGCCCGCCCCGCGCCGGCCGGTGGTGGACGGTTCCCCGGACCGGTTTTTCCCCTAGGCAAATGCTGCGCCCGGTGCTACTTGATCGCCAAGCCATGAACCCCCGATCGCTCCTCCTCCTGGCTCTCGGCACAGCCGGGGGGTGCGTCCTGAGCAGCTGCTCGACGATCAAGTCGACCGCCTCCAAGGTGGGACAGATCTCCCGCGATTCGGTCGCCAAGGTCGGCAACCTCTTCCCCTCCAACCGCCCGCCGGTGGTCGAGGTCCGCCAAGAGGAACTCAAGGACCTGCCGCTCGGCCACGAGCGCGCCCTCGCCTTCCAGGAAAAGAAACGCCACAGTTGGTGGTTCTTCTCGGGCCCGGTGGACTTCAAGGAGCCGGACCTCCCGGACACCGAAACCGAGATGACCTCCGGCCTGCTGCCGCCGAAGTCTGAATGAGCCACCCCCATCCGCCTTCCCGCCCGGCACCTTGCACCATCACCACCCTCCCGGCACCACAAACACCATGAAGAAGATCGCGATCACACTCGCCGCCCTCGCCCTTGCCGCCAACGCCCGCGCCGCCGTCACCTACACCGACTCCACCGGCGACAACTTCGACGCCAATGCCCACATGGACATCGCGTCGGTCGCGGTCGACAGCACGCTGACCACCATCACCTTCACGATCAACCTGGTCGGAGACCCGGTCGCGGTCAACTGGGGCAAGTACCTCGTGGGCATCTCCACCGACAGCGGGACCGGCGACACCGGCTCCCCGGTCGGCAACCCGTGGGGCCGCAACATCAACATGGCCGACGGCATGGATGCCTTCATCGGCACCTGGGTCGACAGCGGCGGCGGCTCCCAGGCGTGGACGTGGTCCGCCGGGGCATGGGGCCAGACGAACCAGAACACGCCCACGATCACCACCTCCTCGGTCAGTGTGACCCACGCTTTGGCCGACCTCGGCCTGGCGCCGGGGGACACGATCGGCTTCGATGTCTACACCTCGGGCGGCGGCAGCGGCGACACCGCCAACGACGCCGCAGCCAACCCGAACCAGACCGTCGGCGACTGGCAGGTCCCCTACTCCACCCCGGCCTCCGGGGCCGGCGGCCAGCTCGTCTACACTATCGTCCCCGAACCCGGCGCCGTCGCACTGCTCGGGCTGCTGCCCGCCATGGCCCTGCTGCGCCGCCGCCGCTGACTACCCCCATCCGCCTTCCCGCCCGGCCCTCCCCCCGCGGGGGCCGGGCTTTTTCGGCTCTTCGTCAGTTTCGCTGGAGAGGGCGCGGCGCACGCCAGGCAACCGCAGAGGGAGCAGAGGGCCCTGAGAGCGCAGAGGAAGAAAGTAGATTGGGTGGAAACCGCCGGAGATGCCGAACGCGGCCGGGGATTCCGGTTTTCCGGACCTGGCATTCCGTTCCAAGCTCTGCGCTCTCTGCGGTCCTCCGCACCCTCTGCGGTCAATGGGCAACCGCCGCCAATCACCCACGCCCATCCTCAGCAATCCTGTCGAAGAACCGCTTTTTCTTGCCCCCCCGCGGCCATACCGCTACCCACTGCCCTATCCGCCATGCTCCGCGCCGGAATCGTCGGGATGCCGAACGTCGGCAAGTCGACCCTGTTCAATGCCGCCACCCGCACCCGCAAGGCGCAGGCCGCCAACTATCCGTTCTGCACCATCGACCCCAACCTCGGCATGGTCGTCGTCCCCGACGAACGGCTCGACCGGCTCGCCCAGCTCACCGGCTCGGCCAAGGTGGTCCCGACCACGATCGAGTTCGTCGACATCGCCGGGCTGGTGCGGGGCGCCTCGAAGGGCGCCGGCCTCGGCAACCAGTTCCTCGCCCACATCCGCGACACCGACGCCATCGTCCAGGTCGTCCGCTGCTTCGAGGATGCCGACGTGATCCACGAGCTGGGCACCGTCGACCCGCTGCGCGACATCGAGATCGTCAACGCCGAGCTGATCCTCGCCGACCTCGCCACCCTCGCCAAACGACGCGGCTCGCGCGACAAGAAGGCCATGTCCGGCGACCATGAGGCGCAGCGCGAGGTGGCGCTGATCGACCGCCTGCTGCCCCACCTCAACGACGGCAGGCCCGCGCTCACCCTCGAGCTGTCCGCCGAGGAGCGCCACCTGCTGCGCGAGTTCTTCCTGCTCTCCGCCAAGCCCGCGATCTACGCCTGCAACGTCGGCGAGGACCAGCTCGCCGCCGCCCTCGCCGACCCCGACGCCCACCCCGCCGTCGGCCCCGTCCGCCGCCACGCCGCCGAACGCCACGGCACCGAGGCGGTCGCCGTCTCCGCACGCCTCGAGGAGGAACTCGGCGACCTGCCGCCCGCCGAGGCCGCCGAGCTGCTGCGCGACATGGGCGTCGGCGACTCCGGCGTCTCCAGCCTGATCCGCGCGGTCTATCACCTGTTGGGCCTGCGCACGTTCTTCACCTTCAACCCGAAGGAAACCCGCGCCTGGACGATCCCCGCCGGCGCCAAGGCCCCGCAGGCCGCCGGCGCGATCCACACCGACTTCGAGCGCGGCTTCATCGCCGCCGAGGTCGTGTCCTGCGCCGACTTCATCGCCGCCGGCTCGAAACACGCCGCCCGCGACCACGGCAAGCTCCGGATCGAGGGCAAGGACTACGCCGTCCACGACGGCGACGTGATCGAGTTCCGCTTCAACGTGTGACCCGCACCCGCCAAGCCACCGCCCGGGCGCCGGCCGGAAACGGCATCCCCCCACCCCTGCGCAGCCTGCTCGCCGCGGCCCTGCTCGCCGCCCCCCTCCTGCCCGCGGCCGAACCCGCGGCCGAACCGCCGCCCGCCCCGCAGGACGCCCCCTGCGGCTTCGCAATCGGCGCGGACCTCTCCTTCCTCGCCCACGCCGAGCAGGCCGGCACCGTGTTCAAGGACCACGGCCGGCCGGTCCCCGGGCTGCGGCTCCTCAGGAACCACGGCTACAACTGGATCCGCCTGCGCCTGTTCCACAGCCCCACCACCCTGCCGAACGACCTCCGCTCAACGATCCCGACGGCCGCCGCCGCCCGCGCCATGGGATACAGGTTCCTGCTGAACTTCCACTACTCCGACACCTGGGCCGACCCGGCCCACCAGGACATGCCCGGCGCGTGGCGGGGCATGTCCCACGAGCAGCTCACCGCGGCGGTCTTCGACTACACCCGCGCCACCATCGCGGCCTTCCGCGACGCCGGGGCGATGCCCGACATGGTCCAGGTCGGCAACGAGGTCTGCAGCGGCATGCTCTGGCCGGACGGCCGCCTGCCCGCCAACTGGCCCCGCTTCGCCGACCTCCTCAAGGCCGGCATCCGCGGCGTCGAGGCCGGCCGCACCGGCGCCACCCGGCCGCGGGTCATGATCCACATCGCCCAAGGCGGCAACCGCGCCGCCACCAGGCACTTCCTCGACCAGCTCGCCTCCCACAACGTGCCCTTCGACGTGATCGGCCAGTCGTACTACCCGTGGTGGCACGGCACGCCCGACGACCTGCGCGCGAACCTCAAGTTCATGGCCGAGGCCTATCAGAAAGACATCATCCTCGTGGAGACCGCCTACTGCTGGCGGCCGACCGAGTACCGCACCCGCCCCGGCCCCTTCCCGGAAACGCCCGCCGGCCAGCGCGACTTCCTCGACGCGGTCCAACGGATCGTGCGCGACACGCCCGGCGGCCGCGGCGCGGGCGTCTTCTGGTGGGAGCCGGCCGTGACCGGCCGCCTGCGCAGCCGCGGGTTCTTCGACGACGCCGGCAACGCCCTGCCGGTGATCGGCGTGTTCGACCGCCCCGGCGGCTGACGCCGCGGGCCCGCACGCGCCTCACCCGCCGGGGTCCAGCGTGATCCGGACCCGCAAAAACCCCCGCGCGCCGGCCGGCGTCGGGGCGCGCCAGGTCTCGGTGACGGTGCCGTCGAAGTTCTCGACCGCCCCCACCAGCACCCCGGCGTCCGCCCACGCCGCAAGGTCCTCGGAATACTCGACCCCCAGCGCAATGTCGGTCGCCTCCACCTGGCGGCGGAACGTGATCGTCAGATGGACGTCCCCGCCCGCGCCCGGCGCCTCCAGCTGCACCGCGGGCAACGGGCCGGGCACCAGCGCGTCGCTGGCCAGCGCATACTCCAGCGCGTTGGGCAGGCCGTCCCGGTCGTCGTCGCCCACCGGGCCGCCGGCCACCGCACACGCCGTCGCCCAGTCCGCATAAGTCAACTCCTCGAGCACCCCGGGCGCGCCGCCCGGCAGCCGGCTCGCCCGCCAGTTGGCCGCCAGCGCGTGGTCCGGGCGCGCCGCCGGGTCTAACAGCACAAGGCTGAACCCGCCGGTGTCCGCCGCCGTCGGCCACGGGTCCGCGTCGTCGTAGGTGAAGTCGACCAGCGGCGTGCCCGCGGCGGTGACCAGGCGGATGCGCTCGCCGGAGTTGCTGAGGTTGCCGACGTAGGCGCCGGCCACCGGCAGGCCGTCGCCGTGGCGCAGCGCGAACGCCGCCGGGTTGGAGACCAGCAGCAACGTGGCCCCCGGCGCGAGCACGCTGCCCGGCCCGAACGTGAACGTCAGGCCGCTGGTGAACGTGCAGCCGGCCAGGTCGACGGCCGCCGTGCCGACGTTGCGCAGCTCCAGGTACTCGAAGAACTCCTGGTCGTCGAACCCGGCCGCCACCTCGGCGGGAGTCGGGTCCGACGGCTTGTACAACAGCTCGCTGACCACGATCGGCAGGTCGTCGGTGCTGGCCCCGGCAATGAACTCCACCGGCGCCGACCAGTGGCTCCAGCGGCCGCTGGCGTCCATGTGCCGCACCCGCACCCGGTAGGCGTGCCCCGCCTCGCAGGCGTCGCCCGGGAACGTGAACGGCGCCACGCCCGGGGGCAGCGGCCCGCTGTCGTGCTCGGCCGCCCATTCGAGCTTGAACTTCGCAAGCGGGTCGTAGGCCGGGGCCGCGGCGTCGGTCACCTCCGCCACCCGCCACTGCACCGCCGCAAAATCCCCGCTGCCCTGCGGGTCGCTGAAGCCGCTGGAAACGAAGGTCAGCGCGTTGGCCGGATACCCCGGCGGCCCCTGGTAGATGGCCGCCGGCGTGGCCGGCATCGCCGCCCCCTCGCTGTTTGAAACGCCCAGCTGGAGGCTGTCCATGAGCGCGGCGGTGCCGCCCGTGCCGACGTCCCCGCCCGGCCACGAGCCGCCGGCCCACGCGAAGTTCTTCATGTCCTGCACCAGCGCGGCCAGCGACGTCATGCCGGCCCCGCCCAGCCCGTTGTAGTTGCCCGCGTCCGCCGGCGCGCCCTTCCAGCGGATCGAGTCGGCCGGAATGAACGGCGCGATCACCGCCGCGAACTGGTCGAGCAGCGGGTTGATCTGGTCCGGCTGCCACAGCAGGTCGCGCACCTCGCGCACGGCGTTGAAGTAGTCCGGATAGAGCCCGGGGTTGGCGGGCGCGTCGAAGATCGCCGACCACACCTTGTCCTTGCCCTCGTTCCACGTCGGCCCCCACGTGGCGTCGACGTCGAACGGCAGCACCCACAGCTTCCCCAGCAACGGCGCGGTCTGGTCGGTGAAGTCCGGCTCGAAGTAGTAGGCGGCGTTGTTGTCCCCGGTCGGCCAGTAGTCGTAGTGGCGCACCGCATGGCACAGCGCGTGGTAGTACGACCAGCGGTCGACGTTGACGTAGCGCCGGATGAAGGCGTCGTCCCGGGCGGTTGTTAGATTGGCGTAGATGTTGTGGTGGTCGGAGCCGTCGGCCACCGCGCCGGGCGCCTGGTAGCGCTGCTGGGTCAGGCCGTCGGTGGGGTCGCGGGTGAGCTTGTAGAGGTTGCCCTTGGCGAGCTTGTGGGAGTCGAGGAAGTCGCCGTTGTAGTCCTCCTCGATCATGATCAGCCCCCAGAAGTCGCCGCGCCACGCGTCGGGCTGCTCGGCGGCGGTGGTGACGGTGCGGAAGTGCCCCCAGTTCGACCTTGGCGCGGGGATGCCGACCTTGCGCCACAGGTGATAGTTGATGATCTCGTTGAGCGAGTAGGTGAGGGTGCCGCGGTTCTCCCACCCGTTCTGGGTGGTCATGCTCCGCCACCTCGTCGGCAGCAGGTCGCCGTCGTTGTCGCGGTTCTGGAACGGGTGCCCCTTGTTGAAGAAGAAGCGGAAACCGCGCTTGCTGGTGTGGTAATAGCGCCCGTTGCCGCCGTGCAGGCGGTAGCGGACGTGGTCGTGCACGATCCCGTCGAAGACGATCGCGCCCTCCCAGTTCTCGAAGGTCCAGCCGGGGGTGTTGCCGGTCAGTTGGTCGGCATAGTTGTAGGCCACGCACTGGTCGTGGTCCGCCTTGCGGGTCAGGAAGTGATAGACCGGCAGCGCGGTGAGGGTGGCGGCGGGCACCCCCTGGTAGTCCGGCACGCCGTCGTAGACGAAGCACGCGAAGTTGCGCGACTCGTCGTCGGCGAACGGCGCGCGCGCGGCGGCGCCGCGGCCGTCGGTGGCGGAAACGCGCCAGCGGACCAGCGTGCGGTGCGCCTGGCCGGGGATGACCGCGGTGAAGACGCCGTCGCCGGCGACGGCGTCGCCCCCGCTGCCGTCGTCGGTCATCGCCACGCCGGCCCAGTTCGCCGGGTCCTCGAACGCCGGGTTCTCCGGGCGCGGCTGGCTGGTGTCGATGTTGTGGTTGACGATCGGCAGCGGGAGGCGGGCCGGGATGAAGCTGCCGGGCGCCACGACCTGATAGAACAGCGTCGCCGCGGCGATGCCGTCGCCGTCGGACAGCCGGGCGGTGACGGTGACCGGCGCGCCGGACGCGGGCGCGAACGGCAGGTGGGCGACCTGCTCGATGTTCGGCGCCGGGTTGAGCTGGAACTGGTGGTTCTGGGCCCCGGGAGAGGCGACCTCGGCGGTGAGTTCGGTGGCGGGCGCCACCGACGCGCGCCACGAGCTGCCCAGCGCGGGATCGAGGTTCGGATTGACGAGCTCGGCGGACGCGCCCTCGCCGTCGGCGGCGCACGGCCACGGGAACCCGGGGCGGTAGCTCACCTCGCAGACGATGGCGTCCGCCGCGTCGCGCAGGCGGATCGTCTCGCCCTCGGAACTCAGCGCCTTCTGGTAGGGCCCGAGCGCGGCCACCCCCCACAGCGCCTGGACCGTGGCCGGCTCCTCGGCGACGACCACGAAGCCGCCGGACGGGATCACGGTGCCGGCCGGGAAGACGTAGTCGATGCCGCTGCTCAGCCGCCAGCCGCCGATGTCGGCCGCGGCCGAGCTGAAGTTGTAGAGCTCGACGAAGTCAGTGCGGAGCGCGTTGTTGAGGCCGTTGTAGTGGATCTCGTTGATCACCACCGGGCCGGCGTCGGGCAGCACGAGCGTGACGCCCTCGACGGTCGCCGAGGGCGCGCTCTGCCCCACGCCGTTGACCGCCACGACCTGATAGTAGTGGGTGCCGCCCCCGGCCGTGGCGTCGACGAACTCGGTGGCGGGCAGCCCCTCGGCGACGGCCGTGAACGGCCCCGCCGGGGTGTCGGAACGCAGCACCCGGTAGCTGCGGGCGCCCGGCGCCTCGTCCCACGAGATCCGGGTGCCGTCGGCCGCCGGATTCTGCGGCGTGAACGGCGCACTGCCGTTGGTCAATCCGTACTTGCCGCGCAGCGCGTCCTCGCAGGCCAGCACCTCGCCGGCCGTCAGCGCGCCGTCCCATACGATGATCTCGGCGATGTCGCCGTTGAGGAACGGCCCGATGTTCCCCGGGTGCGCGCCGATGCACAGCTGGGAGGAAACGTTGAGCGACTGGGTGCCGCCGGTGCCGGTGCGGCGGCTGAGCCGGTCCACGTAAAGCTGCAGCGCGCCGGTCGCCCGCACCCGCGTGAAGGTGGCGACGTGCGGCGCGTCGTTGTCGTAGCCGGCGCCGCCGGGCCCCGAGTCGGAGCGCAGCGTGACGTCCGGGTTGCCGGTGCCCGCGAGCACGCGGCCGTTGTCCCGGATGCTCATCCCGTAGTCGTTGACCACGTTCGGCTGCTCGCCGCTGACCAGCCCGCAGCCGGCGTAGAAGTTGTCCGAGCCGCCGGCGCCGGCCGGGGTCCGGAACAGCACCATGATCGTGAAGTCGTCCTGCACCGGCCGCGCGAACACCATCGTCTGGCTGCCGTTGAAGTGCACCGCCGGGAACCCGTTCATCCCCGTGGCGGAGAACGTCGGGGCCACCGCCCCGCCCTGCGCGATGTGGCCGCTCTTGCTGGAGTCCGGCCACAGCGTCACCGCCGCCCCGTCGGCCACGCCGATCGAGTCGGCCTTGAACCACGCCCGCGGCGTGGCGCAGTCGACGGTGGGCACGGGCAGCGCCGCGGCCGCGGCGGCAAGCGCGGCCGCACGGAGGCGGGCAACGGAAGGCAACGTCATCGGGCGAAGGTCATGGTTGGATCTGCGGCCTGATCACGCGCGAGCCGATCGCCGCCATCCGGGCGCGCAGTTCCTCGAACATCGCCTCGCCGTGATGGATGCCGATCACCGCGCCGCCCGACCCCGCGAAGTTGGCGCTCGCCCCGCACTGGCGGGCGACGTCGACCATCTGCACCTGCCACGCCGGCAGCCGGTAGAGGCGGCGCCGGACCTCGAAGTTGGCGTCCATCAGCCGCGCCAGCCCGCGCGAGTCGCCCCCGAGCAGCGCCTCGCGCCCCTGCCGCGTGATCCCCGCCAGCTCCTGCATGGCGTCGACCACCTCCCGGTCGCCGCGGTCGAACCGCCCCCGGATGTCGTTGTGGAACACCTCGGTCGGCTCGCTCAGCGAGTTGTGATACGCCAGATAGAGGGACGGCAGCAGCGCGGGGTCCAGCGGCTCGTAGTGGTAGCATTCCAGCCCGTCCACCAGCTGCCGCCGCGCCCGGTCGAAGTCCATGTGCACCAGCCCCTCGTAGACTTGGATCACCCGGTCCTGCAGGCCGGCGCTGATCCCCAGCTTGTCCTTCTCGACCGCCAGCACGAGCGTCGGCTGCGCCACCAGCGGGATCTCGATCCCGTAGTACTCCATCAGGCAGCGCAGGGTGGCCACGATGATCGCGCTCGAGCCGGCCATGCCAACCTGCCGCGGGATGGTGGTGGTGTAGCGGATCGAGAAGTTGCGCGGGTGCAGCGCCAGCCCCTGGGCCTCGCAGTACTCGACGAAGCGCTTGATCGTCGCCTTGATCAGGCGCACCCCGCCGTAGTAGCCGTGCAGCTCCACGTCCCGCGCCAGGTCGTGGATCGACTTGAAGTGGACGCGGTCGTTCTCGGCGGCCAGGATGTCCAGCGAATCCCACTCGTAGAGCACCACCTCCGCGCGGAAGTCGCGGATGATCACCGCGATCGTGCGGCCGTGGTAGCCGTCGGAGGGGTTGCCCAGCAGGGCCGCCCTGGCACAGGCGTGTTTACGGATGATGATCAAGCAGGGCCTCCAGGTGTTTCCTCAGGGCCGGGCCCTGTTGCACGTCCTCCAGCGCGAACTCGACGAAGGCCCGGAAGTAGGCCTGGAAGTTGCCGATGTCGTAACGGTGCTCGTCGGCGCGCAGGCGCACGCCGTAGACCTTGCCGCCGTCCCGCATCAGCAGCCGGATCGCGTCGGTGATCTGGATCTCGCCGCCGATCCCCGGCTGGGTGCGCCTGATCGCGTCGAAGACCGCCGGCGCAAACACGTAGCGGGCGGCGATCGCAAGGTTGCCGGGGGCCTCGGCGCGCGACGGCTTCTCGATCAGCTCCTCGACCTCGAACACCTCGCCGTCCCCACCCGGTTTGGCCACGCCGTAGCGGTGGACCTCCTCCCACGGGACCTGCTCGAACGCGATCACGGCCGCCGCGCCCCGCTCCGCAAAGCAGCGCGTCATCCGCCGCACGATGTCGCTCCGCGCGTGCATCCCGATGATCGAGTCGCCCAGCGCGGCGACGAACGGCTGGTTGCCGACGAACGGCTCGGAACACAAAATCGCGTGGCCCAGCCCGAGCAGCTCCCGCTGCCGGGTGTAGAAGTACTGCAGCGGCGCGCGCTCGAACTCGAGTTCCGCCAGCAGTTCCTCCTTGCCGCTCTCGCGCAGCTCCTGGATCAGCTCCTCGTTGAGGTCGAAGTGGTTCTCGATCGAGGTCTTGCCCGGCCCGGTGATGAACAGCACCCGCTGCATGCCCATCCGGGTGAGCTCCTCCACGACGTATTGCACCACCGGCTTGCGCCCCACCGGCAGCATCTCCTTGGGCTGCGACTTGGTCGCCGGCAACAGCCTCGTCCCCAGCCCCGCCACCGGCACTACGGCAATGTTGATGTCCATGAGCTCAGTCCACTGGTCCCCCCCGCCGGCCACACGCCGCAGGGCACCCAATGTTGCCCCAACCCCAGCCCCGGCGCAAGCCCGGGGCGCCACCCGGGGCACCAGCAGGCGCCGCCCGCCCGGGTGCATGACCAGTTTCCCCATGCGGCCGGATGTTCCCCAACCGCGCCGGCTTCTCGGTTGCCGGGTATATGGTATTGGACAGCAAGGTCCCGCCAGGAGCGCCGAGCCGGTGCCCAGACAACACGCCCGCCGACAAGTCCTCCGCCCTCGCCCGGCAGGAAGAAGCCCACCAAGAGCTGATCGCCGCCTGCCGCCAGGGTTTCCCCGGAACTCCTTGACAACCCGGCGGGCGCTCCGCTTGGCTGCTAACCGAGTGCCGATGAAAACCCTGCCCGCGATCGCCGCCATCGGGTGGGCCGTGCTGGGCGGTGCGCCGGCCCAACAGCCGGCGGGCGCGCCGGTCGAGCTGGCATGGGACGCCGCCGGGACGGCGGTCGAGATGAGCTGGCAGGGGGAGGCGGGCTGCAGCTACTTCGTCGAGGGCAGCCCGGACCTGTTGGACTGGCGCTACTTCAACTTCCTGGCCCAGGGCGACCCGGCCGGGCACCGGTTCCCGTTCGCCTGCCCGGCGGCCCGCTACTTCGTGCGCCTGCGCACGACCTTCGAGCCGACCGGGGCGTCGGGCGACCCGGACGGCGACGGGCTGAGCACCGGCTTCGAGCTGGCCCACTCGATGGCCACCGGCCTGAGCCCGCTGGAAGCCGACAGCGACAAGGACGGCGTCCCCGACGGCCACGCCGACCCGGACGGCGACGGCCTCACCAACCTGCTGGAACAACAGCTCGGCCTGAACCCGGCCGCCGCCGACAGCGACGGCGACGGGGCCGCAGACGGCCACGGCGACTGGGACTTCGATGGGATCGGGGACCTGGCCGAATTGGCCGCCGGCACCGACCCCGCCAACCCGGACACCGACGGCGACGGGATGCCCGACGGCTGGGAGAGCGGCTGGGGCCTCGACCCGCTGGATGGCGCCGACGCCGCCGGCGACCCGGACGAGGACCGCGTGGGCAACCTGCGCGAATACCAGGTCGGCACCCCGCCGTGCGGGGTCTATCAGGTCGAGGAGCTGGTCATTGCCGGGGTGGGGGACCCCGCGCTGCTGCTGGCGGGCGGGGACGGCTCGCTGCTGGTCGCCGGCGATGACGCCGGCGGCAGCTGGGGCTGGTTCACCGCGGCGCCCGACCCGGCGGCGCCCGGGGCGTTCGGCGTCGCGCCCTGCGGGGCCGGCGGGGAAGACCTGTTGGAGTGGTGCATGGAGCCGTTCCATGTGCTGCCGGCCGCGGCGGGCGGCGGGTTCTGCGCCTGGGCCCGGCACCCGGGCAGCGGCGGGTGGATGTGCGCCACGGTGGGGCCCGACGTCGGGTTCTGGCCCGAGCCGCTCCAGTGGCTCGACCAGTCCGCCGGCAGCTGGCTCGACTGCCGGCCGCGCTCCCAGGGCTCGGTTTTCGGCCGCCACCAACTGCTGGAACCCGCCGCGGAGGCCGGCCCGGCCGGCCGGCGGCTGCTGCTGACCACGCCCACCCCGCCCGCGGCGGCGCCCCCCATCGCCGTCCTGCCGCAGACCGACCTGTTTGACTACCCGATCGACTGGTGCGCGGTCGACGAGGCCGGCCGGGCATGGGGCCTGGTCGACGATCCTGGTTGCGGGCTGCTGTTGGTCGCCGGCGAGCCCGACCCGTGGTCGGAATCGGGCGAGTGGTGGACCACCGACGAGCACATGCTGCCCGAGGGCCTGGCCATCGACCCGGCCGCCGCCAGTTGGACCTCGCCGGCCGGCGACTGCCTGTTCCATGGCACGCGGCGCACCGAGGCCGGCGCGTGGGAAGACTGCCTGGTGAGCTTCGAGCCGGCCGGCGCCGGCTTCGCCACCCACACCCTGTCGGCCGACGACCCGCCGCTCGGCATCAACGACCGCGGCGAGATCCTCACCGGCCGCCGCCTCGAAACCGCGCGCGGCACCGTGCCGCTTGGGCGCCTGTGCGTGCTGCCCGCCGGCGCCGCCGCCGGCGTCCGCCTCGCCGACCTCGGCTACTCGAACCTCGCCGCCGCGGGCTTCGACCCCGAAGGCAACATCCTCGCCACCGCCTGCAAGGCCGACGCCGGCACCGCCATCCTGCGGCTCACCCCCGCGGCCGACCGCAACCACGACGGCGTCCCCGACGACTGGGTGGCCCATTGGAAACAGGCGATCCTCGACCTGTTGGGCGCCGACATCCCCCCGGCACTCCTCGCCCGCCTGGAAGCCGGCGAGCTGGACGCCGCCTGCGCCGACCTCTACGGCCCCGGCACCACGCTCGCGCAGCTCTATCAGACCAGCGGCACCGCCGGCGACGGCACCATCAGGGAGGAGGACAAGGACCTCTACGCGGTGGAGTTCGCCGTGACCACCGAATCGCAGTACGTCTACAGCGGCACCGGCTTCTGGCCGCTCGACCTGCCCGCCGGCACGCCGCCCGGCGACACCCTCTACCTGACCCGCGAAAGCAGGGAGGACTACTCGGTCGCCGGCTCGCCCACCCTCGCCGACCACACGCTCGCCGAGGGCGGCCGCACCGTCACCACCAGCTGGCTGGACGCCGGCGGCCACCTGCTCGCCGAGGCGGCCGAAGAGATAACGGGTGTGACTTTCGCGGAGTGGAAGGACAACCCCGCAAACCAGAAACCGCTCGCCCCGGGCCGCACCCTCCGCCGCGGCGCGGAGGAAACCACCACGGACCGCGTTCTAACAGCCTCGCGGCAGGTGGTCACCACCACCACGACCACCCCGTGGCGGATCACCGAGGGCGCGGAAGAAGTCGCCAGCGGCACCGAGGTCGTCGTCGAGCAGGAGTCCGTCACCCTGACCGGGCCGCACACCCCGGCCCAGCTGCGCGCCGCCTGCCTCCCGCACCAGCCGTGGCAGGCGCACGACGAACTGCGCTACGGCCCCACCCGTTGGTCGGACTACGACCGCGGGGTGCTGGGCGAAGCCGCCGCCGCCAAGGCCGTCCGCACCAACTTCCTGGACGGCGAGAGCCGCGTCGAGGGCGTTGTTTCCGATTCATCCGCCGGCGGCCAAGTCTTCTCCTACTGCTCCAACACCCGCCTCGCCGCCCTCAAGTGGCGCTGGCTGCGCTTCAACCCGGCCGACCCGTTCCACCCGATCGCCCAGCCGCCCCCCGCCGGCCACCAGCAGGTCGAAACCCTCAAGATCGACCGCCACGAGCGCCTCGCCCCCGACTGGGAATCCCCCGGCAACCCATACGGCCCGGAACAGGTCGACGAATCTTCCACGACCGGCGTCTTGGCCGTCACCTGCGACGGCGGCCTCGCCGGCTGGCAGCCCGTCGACACCTCGATCTTCGACCCCCACGCCCGCAAGGACCCCGCCAACCCCGACCAATACCTCGACCCCACATGGGTCCAATATTCCTCCTTCCGCCGCCCCGCCTCCACCACCGTCTCCTTCGGCCCGCCAGACCTCCTCGCCCAACTGGTCCCCGACTGCAACCGCGACGGGATCATCGACTGCGAGGATGACGGCAAGGTGACCCCGGACAACCCGTGGCGCCTGTGGGTCAATGACGATGATGACCAAGGCTTCGAGGAAGGCGACGACGTGCCCCGCGGGGCCGATGACCAGGACGCCGACTGCAACAACCTGCGGGTCGACGGCGTGCGCGACCTGGTGGACTTCTTCGCCCTGGAGCTGCAGGTGTCCAAGCTGATATGGTTGCTTCCGCCCGACAAATTCGATTACTGGTTGGTCGGCCCCTCCACCGGGGGCCAGCCGACCTTCCGCGTGAGCGAGTGCCCGGACCTGCTCGCGAACCGCTGCGACGCCTATCTCAAGGACGTGGCCGCGGCAACCAACCTCGCATCCAACGAGTCGCACGGCCTGCGCTCCAGCTTCCCCTTGACCAATCAAATGATCACCGCCCTGAAGGACGGCAAAGGCCTGATCCTCGTCGAGGCCTGCCGGCCGACCCCGGAAAACGGCGTGAAACTCAAGCTCCAGGTCGTCAGGAAGAGCACCCTTGCAATCGCCGCCGAATTCTCGCTGCCGGTCGCCGCCACCGGCGTCGAACAGTTCTTCCGCCACAAGAACCTGCGCCTGGACGCCGCGGAAATCGAGCCGGACAAGGAACGGGACTACCCGCCTCCCGACGGCGGCAAGGACCGGATGAATGAACCGGCCAACTTCCCCGACTCCTGCTGCAACGAGGACTGGCTGGTGCTCCTCCACGGCTACAACGTCAACGCCCAACAGGCCCGCGGCTGGCATGCCGAAGCCTTCAAGCGCCTGTTCTGGTCGGAAAACCGCGCGAAATTCGTCGGTGTGAGCTGGTTCGGCGACCAGAGCCAGATCCTCTCCGGGGTCTGCCCGAAATACTACGAGAACGTCGAGAACGCCCTCTACACCGGCAAGCCCCTGGTCTCGCTGCTCAACAGCCTGCAAGGCGGCCGCAAGTTCGCCGCCGGCCACAGCCTCGGCAACATGGTCATCTGCAACGCCATCGCCAACCACGACGCCGCCATCGAGCACGCCTTCCTGTTCAACCCCGCGATCGCCGTCGAAAGCTTCCTGCCCAAATCCGCACGCATGAACGACCTGTGCATGGAGCCCGAGCCCTGGCAGGGCTACGATGACCGCATCAAGGCCTCCGACTACTACCGGCTCTTCAACGAAACCGACGACCGCTACCGCCTCACCTGGCGCGGACTGCTCCACGCCGCCGCCGAGCGTGTCACCGTGTTCTATTCGGCCGGCGACCACGTCCTGACCATGCTGCCCGACGAGATGGTCGCCGACCCCGCACTGACCGCCAACCAGCCACGCGGCTCCTACGCATGGGCGATCCAAGCCCAGACCAAGGGCCTGTATCGAAAAATCCCCCTGGCTGACGGCGGCTTCATGCAGGCACTCGCAAGACTGGCCATCGACGTTTTCGACGGCCTTTCGCCATCCTCCCAAGCCGGCGGCTGGCTGATCACTGCGGGCCATTACAGGCCCACCTACGCGACCTTCGCCGTCGTCAAGGAAGGCGACCCTCCGGAATACGCCTGGGTTCTCAATGACCCATCGTGGTTCGCCGGCCTGCTCAACAGCCCCATGGAATACTCGTTCATCGAGCGCCTGCGCTTCGACCCGGCCTTCGGCACCAGGGCCCCCCCCGGCTGCGACAAGCTCTTCAGCCGGATCCACGGCTCCGGCCACGCCGTCGCCCAAGACTACACCAAGCGCAGCCGCATCCTCGCCCAGATGATCCCCGAACGCACCCTGGCCGCGGGAGGGGCGGGGGGAAGCGGGGTGGAGGACCAGATCGATTCGCTTGCAACAAGATACCGGGCGGCTACCGGCAAGGAGATTGACCTATGCAACATGCAGGCCTTGGTGGATCGTGAGTCTTGGCCGATGGAAAGAGAATTGGAAGACGGCAATGGATGGCTGCATGGTGACATCCGTGACATGGCTTACGTTTATGTTTGGCAAGCTTATCAACACATGGTGGCTACGAAAGGGCTAAATGACTAACCCATTAAGCGGATGAACAAACACAAAATGAAATGGTATGGATTGACGGTAGCCTGTCTGTGCCTCACGGCCTGCGGGGATCCTGAGCAGCAATTTCGGTTGACGGCTACTGCGGAAGACGGAACGCCAGTAGCCGGGGCCTCCTGCAAGGCATGGTTCACCCGCAATGGAGAAGGCGATGCACTGCGCAACCGGTTGGTCACGGCAGTAACCAATAGGGAGGGGATAGCGGAACTTCGGGGCGAAACGCTTTACTACCCGTCTGGCATCGGTGCCGAGATGGATGGCTTCTATCGCAGCAAGGCCCACAAGCTCTGGATCACTGGCAAGAGCGGCAACCGCTGGGAACCGTGGCCGGTGGAGGTGGAACTGGTCATGAAGAAGGTCACCAGCCCGCATCCGATGTACGCGGTCAACGCGTTCGACAACTTCTTCTTCAAGATCCTGAATCTCGACACGGGAAAACCACTGGGCTTTGACCTCGAAGTCCACGACTGGGTCAAGCCCCACGGGACCGGCCAGGTCGCCGATTTCCTCATCTCCGCCCGCAGGAAAGACCCATCGGACACCGGTTTCCAGCCGGAAGGCTGGGTGGATGTCTCGTTTCCCAACCCCGCCGACGGGATCCTGCGCCTGGACGACGCGGGCGGGTCACTGCTTGTCGGCCCGGTCATGGCGCCGGAATCGGGCTATCAAGACTCGTGGAGCTTCCCCAACCGCGTCAAACGGGATCTGACCGCTCCCCCGGGCCGCGGCGCATTCGTGTTCCGGACGCGAACCGCACTCGATGAAAAGGGGGAACTGACCAGCGCGCGCTACGGCAAGCTCGACGGCGGGATTTCATCCTCATTGTACCACGAGAGGCCGAGTTTCACGCTCACCTACTACTTCAACCGGGAACCGAACGACAGGCGACTTGAATGGGACTGCAAGACCAACCTGATTCAAGGGCTCGAGAACTACTACTGGCCGAAGCGCCCCTGAGCGATCCCGCTGCATTCTCGCCCGGATGATCCTCGAACGCTCTCTGCCTGTAGCAGAGTCAGGACGGGGGGCATGGCAACTCGACAGGCCCTTCGTGGGTAACTGCATGATACCGAGAATGACATCACGACTGCTTCTCGCGGCTGGTTTTTCCCTGGTTCTCGGCGCCTGCGGGGAACCCGAACAGAAGTTCCGGGTAAAGGTCTCCACCGAGGACGGAATGCCGGCGGCCGGGGTCGCGTGCAAGGCGTGGTTCCACCGGCAGGGACAAGGGGACCGGCTTGCGACCTATGCGGTCACCAAGGCCACCGACGAGAACGGCATCGTCGAATTGCAGGGGGACACCCTGCTCTATCAAACCGGGGTAGAGATCGACCTCGAGGGCCACTATGCAAGCGGCGCCTACAAGCACTGGATCACCGGCAAGAGCGGCAACCGCTGGCAGCCGTGGCCGGTGGAGGTGGAACTGGTGATGAGGAAGATCCGCAACCCGCATCCGATGCACGCGCTGACATGCGGTCCCAATCACTGGTTCCAATTTCCCGGCAACAAGATGGGGCCGTTCGGGTTCGACCTGCTGGCGCGGGACTGGGTGGCCCCGCATGGCGCCGGCAAGGTCGCCGACTTCGTGTTGGAAGGGGTGCTCAGGGACCCCGGGGACCGGTCGTTCGATCCCAAGGGGTGGGTGAGGGTCACCTTCTCCAACGAGGGCGACGGGATTCTGCCGGACGGCCAATCGCGGCGCGCGGGCGGTTCGTTGATGGTCGGGAGCTACGAGGCCCCGGAGGATGGCTACCTCGGGCAGTGGATGTCTTCGAACTTCCTGCCCGAGCGCGAATCCGACCGGGCCCGGGGCAACCCGGTCCCCGGCGCGCCGCGGCTGATCCTGCGGCTGAGGTCGGAGATGAAGGAGGGCAAGGTCGTGCGCGCGCTCTACGGCAAGATGCATGCCGGCATGTTCCCGGCACTGTCCCCGAACCTCGTGGCGTTCCGGGCGACCTACTATCTCAACGCCGAGCCCAACGACCGCAACCTCGAGTGGGACATGAAGACCAACCTGTTCGCGGACCTGCCGCGCGAGCGCTGGCCGAAGCAGCCGTGAGGGCGGGATGGAGTGGTTCTTCAGCCGCCAAGAGGCGCAACGGGGCGCAAGGGGATGCGAATGACCCATTGCGCCTTCATGGCCTTCGGCCGGCGTGTGCCAGTCCCCAGCTTTTGTTGGGTTGCCGCCCGAGCTCGATCTCCAGCGTGCCGCCGGCGGTGATTTCGGCATGATCGAGCCAGCAGCGTTCGAGCGCCTTGCCGTTGAGTCGGGCCGCCTGGATGTAGCGCTCCCCCGGCCCGTTGCCGCGGCAGGTGATGGTGAACACGCGGTCCTTTCCATACAGCGGATCGATCCGCAGCGCGACCTTGTCGAAGAGCGGGGTGAACAACTCGTAGCGGGTGTCGCCGGGGCACGCTTGGTGAATCCCGGCCGCGCACAAGATGTACCACGCCGACATCTGCCCGACGTCCTCATCGCCGCACAGGCCATAGACATCCGGCCCGTACGCCTTTTCACAGATGAAGCGCACCCACTTCTGCGTGAGCCACGGCGCCCCCGCGCGGTTGAACAGGAAGGGCACCAGGTGCACCGGCTCATTCGCGTGATTGTAAAGCTCGTTCCAGCGCGTGACATCCGGCGTCCTGGCAAAGAACTCCCCGAGGCGGGCGAGGAACCTCTCCTTGCCGCCCACCTGCCCGATCAGGCCGTCGATGTCGTGCGGCACAAACCACCCCTGCTGGTTGGGATTGGACTCGACACATCCACCCTTGAACCAGCCGGACGCTGGATCATACAGGTTCCTCCATCCGCGACTGCGCGCGAGATAGCGCTCCGCGTCTTCCGTCCTGCCCAGCGATCTCGCCCACTGGCCGAGGCACCATTCCGACAGGTTGTATTCGCCGGTGTCGGACAGGCGGCCGGGCAAGAAGCCCTTGTCGCCGGTGCCGAATTTCTCGCAGCTCTGCCGCGCCGCCTCGTAGCTGCGCCCCACGTCGAAGCCGCGCAGGCCTTTCCGATAGGCATCGGCAAACACGATCACGGCCGGGTTGCCGTTCATGCAACCGCTGTAGGCGTTGAGGAACTCCCAGCGCTCCAGATAGCCCTTGCCGCTCTCGCCGGCGAGGTCGGTCAGGGAGTTGATCATGTCACTGACCACCTGCGGCGCGATCAGGGTCATCAACGGAAACTGGCTGCGGTAAACGTCCCAACCACTGAAGATCGTGCGGCGGGTATAGTGGCTGGTGCGCCGGACCTTGCCGTCACCGCCGGGGTAGGAACCGTCGAGGTCGGCGAAGCAGCGGGGATCGACCATCGCGCGGTACATCGCGGTATGAAAGGCGATCCGCTCCGCCTCGCTGCCGCCTTCAATGGCGATGCGGCCGAGTTCGCGGCTCCAGCGTTCGCGCGCGGCGGCGCGGACCCGTTCGAAATCCCAGCCCGGAATCTCGGCCTGCAGGTTGTTGCGGGCACCCTCGACCGAGACGAAGGAAATGCCCGCCTTGAGCATGACCTGCTCGCCCTCGCGGGTGGCGAACTCGGTGAAAAAGCCGAGGTGCTTGCCTTCCCTTTCACGGCAACCCGGAATCACCTTCGCCGCCTCCATCGCCTTCAGGAAGGCATCGTCATGCCCTTGGTGCTTGCGCCGTGCGCCGTCCGGAATCTCGACCTCCCACACCCCGAAACTCTCCAACGGCCGGTTGAACTCGGCGTGGAAATGCACCATGTAGTTCGGGTTTCCGGCGCCATCACCCCAGCCACCCCCTTCCGGCGTGCATCTCATCCAGCCCTCGACCGCGTCCTTGCCGACCACCTTCACCGACTCCATCACCGCGGTGCCGCCGATGCGCCGCGCTAGGTCGATCTGGATCCGCGATCGCGCGTTCTCCGGATAGGTGAAACGCAGGATGCCGCTGTGCGGTGCCGCCGTGAGCTCGGCCCGCACGCCGTAGTCCGCCATGGTCACGGCATAGTAGCCGGCGCTCGCCTTCTCGTCCTCCTTGCGCGACAGGTAGCCGGTGCCCGGCTTGTCTGTCAGGCCGTAGCTGGTGCGCAGGGGCCCGGTGGTCGGGGTGACCAGGAAATTCCCGAGATCCCCATACCAGCCCACGCCGCTCATGTGGGTGAAACTGAAGCCCTGCAGGGTGCCGTGCTCGTGATTGTAGCCGGAACCGTTGTCGCCGCCGGTGACCGAATCCGGGCCTAACTGCACCAGGCCATACGGGGTGGTCGGGCCGGGGATCGTCTTGCCCTGGCTGGCGGAGTTGCGGGCGCGCGACTGCGTGATCGCCCCGATGAACGGGTTCACGTCGTCGACGGCATCGCGGGCCGGGGCGGCGTGGGACCCGGGTGCGGCCAGCACGACCGCCAAGGTCGCGGCAAGGCGCAGGGTCCGGCGGTTGATTTGCGCCTTCCCCTGGCCGGTTCCTTCCGCAAGACGCGGAAGGATGCACGCTGGAAGCGTGCGCCACCCGCCTGACAGCTGTGCCGCCAGATCGTGTTGGATCAATGGTTTCATGGGCTTGGTTGCGGCAGATGGCTGGCGGGCGCGCAGGCACCCGGACGGATGTTGATGGCGTGGGCCTGGAGTTCGATCGGTTCGCCGGCTTTTTCACCGCGCAAATCGACCGGAATGGCAATGGAGAAAATCACCCGGAATTGCAACAGTTTGTGAGTTTGTCACCGCCCGGGGCGCCAGCGGAGGGTTCTTCCCGCCCCTGGAAGCTCGCGGCCGGCGCGCAGGACCAGCCGGGCTCCCGGGCTCCCCCCGCAGGGGTGGTGGTGGCAAGGGCCGCATTTCGCTCGCCTCGATTGCTGCCCGAACCTACCGTCGCCCCGCATCCGGCCCCCCATTCGGCGTCGTCGGCCGGCCGCCTGCCGGATGGGGCCGGCCGCCGCAGCACACGCATGGGCACGAACAGCGACAGCGTCTGGGAGGGGGCGTACAAGATCCCGTGGGACGACCCGGAGTTCAGCAGGCGGATGCTGCACGAGCATCTCTCGCAGGACCACGACCTCGCCAGCCGGCGCACCCCGTGGATCGCGCGGCAGGTGGCGTGGCTCCATCAACACCTGTTGGACTCGAGGCCGTCGCGGATCCTCGACCTGTGCTGCGGCCCCGGCTTCTACGCGCACCGGCTGGCCGCGCTCGGGCACGCCTGCCGGGGCATCGACTTCGGCCCCGCCTCGATCGACTACGCCCGGCGCCACGCCACCGCCGGCGCCGACTGCGCCTTTTCGCCGGGGGACATCCGCCACGTCGGCTTCGGCGGGCCGTACGAGCTCGCGATGATCCTCTACGGCGAACTGAACGCATTCCAACCGGCCGAGGCGGCGGCCATCCTCGCCAAGGTGCGTGCCAGCCTGTCGCCCGCAGGCCGCGTGGTCCTCGAGCTGCAGTCCGCCCCCAGCGTCGAGGCGCTGGGCAGGGCCGCGCCGGTGGAGCAGGACTTCGCGTCCAGCCTGTTCTCGGATCACCCGCACCGCTGCCGGACCGAGCACCGCTGGCTGCCGGACTGCCGGGTGACCGTCCAGACGTTCCTCATCACCGACGCCTGCTCCGGCCACACCCGGGCCTATCGCAACACCACCCAGGCATGGCCGGACGACGCGCTGGCGGACCTGTTGGATCGTGCCGGGTTCGTCGCCCCCCACCGCTGCGCCGGCTGGCCCTCCAACACCGACGCACTGGGCCTGTGGGCCGCATCAAGGCCGTAGGCCGCCCCGCCCTCCCCGCGCCGGCCGGCTGCGCCGCAGCCCGCGGCGCTGCCCGTCCCGGCCGAGTGACGCCGGCGGCATGTTCCGGGTTGTGTCGGCGGCAATGCTGGTGATTAATGCACCCGATGAAACGAGCGCAATTCAAATGCCTGGCGGCGGTGGCCGCGCTGGCGCTGGCCGGCCCGGCGGCGGCGGACGAGGTGGTGAAGCTGTTCAACGGCAAGGACCTCTCCGGCTGGGGCTGCTTCCTGGCCGAGCCGGGCAAGAAGCTGGCCGACGTCTGGAGCGTCCACGACGGGGTGCTGGTGTGCAAGGGGGAGCCGCTGGGCTACCTGAGCACCGGCGAGGAGTTCACCGACTGCAGGCTGGTCGTCGAGTGGCGCTGGGCGCCGGGCGCCAAACCGGGCAACAGCGGGGTGCTGCTGCGGATCACCGGCGCGCCGCGGGCGCTGCCGGAATGCTACGAGGCCCAGCTGCAGCACGGCAACGCGGGCGACATCTACGGGTTCCACGGCCGGCCGGTCGGGGGCGAGGCGGCACGCAAGACGAGCACCCCGGGCCACGAGCTCGGCGGCGACCTCGCGGGCCTGCGCAAGCTCAAGGGCGCCGAAAAGCCGGCGGGCGAGTGGAACCGCTACGAGATCACCCTGCAGGGCGACCGACTCCGGCTGGTGGTCAACGGCGAGCTGGTCAACGAGGCGCGCGGCCTCAAGGTGGTGCCGGGCCGGATCGGCTTCCAGTCGGAAGGCGGCGAGATCCACTTCCGCACCATCGAGCTGACCCGGATCCGTTAGCCCGCCACCAGCCCCGCGCCGGCCATGACCCTGCTCCAGTTCATCGCCGGCCTGGTGCTGCTGATCGCGGGGGCCGAGCTGCTGGTGCGGGGCGCCTCGCGGCTGGCGGCGGCGATCGGGATCGCGCCGCTGGTCATCGGGCTGACGGTGGTCGCCTGGGGGACGAGCGCGCCCGAGGTGGCGGTCAGCCTGCAGGCCTCGCTGGACGGCCGGGCCGACCTGGCGGTGGGCAACGCGGTGGGCAGCAACATCCTCAACGTGCTGGTGGTCCTCGGGGCCTCGGCGGCGCTCGCCCCGGTGGTCGTCTCACGCCAGCTGGTGCGCGTCGAGGTGCCGTTGATGGTGGGCGTGTCACTGGCGCTGTGGGCCCTGGCGGCCGACCACGCGATCTCGCGGGCGGAGGGCGGCGCGTTCCTGTTGGGAATGGCCGCCTACACCTGGCTGCAGGTGGCGATGGCGCGGCGGGAGGCGCGGCGCGGCGCCGGCACCACCGCCGCCGCGGGCGCCCCTCCCGCCGGCCGGCGTGGTGCCGGGTGGCTGGCAAACGCGGCACTGGTGGCGGTCGGCCTGGTGCTGCTGGTGGCGGGCGCGCGCTGGCTGCTGGCGGCGGCGGTGGTGTTCGCGCGCAACCTCGGGGTGGGCGAACTGGTGATCGGCCTGACGATCGTGGCGCTCGGCACCTCGCTGCCGGAGGTGGCGACGTCGATCGTGGCGAGCGTGCGCGGCGAGCGCGACATCGCGGTGGGCAACATCGTCGGCAGCTGCATCTTCAACGTCCTGATGGTGCTCGGGTCGGCCGCGGCCGTCAGCCCCGGGGGCCTGGAAATCGCGGCCGGCGTGCTGGACTTCGACCTCCCGGTGATGGTGGCCGCCGCGGTGGCCTGCCTGCCCATCCTCTTCACCGGCCACCGGATCGCACGCTGGGAGGGGTTCCTGTTCCTCGGCTACTACGCCGCCTACACCGCCTATCTGGTCCTCGCCAGCACCCGGCACGCCGCCCTGCCCGCGTTCAGCACCGCCATGGCGTGGTTCGTCCTGCCCTTGACCGCCGTCACCCTCGCGGTGTCCGTGGCCCGAACCCTCCGCCAGCCACGCCCCGCGGCGTGACCGCAGGCGCTTCCCCGCCGGCCGCCGCAGGCGGGCCGGCCGCGCCCGGCGGCCGCCGGCGGCCTGCCCCGGTCACGATCCCCTGAAGTTCCCACCCCCACCCATGGGAACCCCGCGCCGCACCGCAAGCCGCACCGCGCGCCCGCCGTATGACCATTGGCCCACCACCCCCGCACCCATGCCAAGAACGATGCCCCTCCTGGCCCTTGCCACCCTCGCCGCCGGCCTCGCCAGCGCCACGCCCGACCCGGCCGCGATCACGCTCGAGGAACACCCCGGCGCCGTCCGCGTCCTCGCCGGCGGCCAGCCGTTCACCGAGCTGCGCTTCGGCCCCGGCCGCGCCAAGCCGGTCTTCCATCCGGTCTTCGGCCCCGGCCAGCTGCCCATGACCCGGGACTTCCCGCTCAGGCCGGACACCCCGGGCGAGGCCCGCGACCACCCGCACCACGAGTCGCTCTGGTTCACCCACGGCGACGTCAACGGAATCGATTTCTGGGCGCTCGGCAAGCACTGCGGGACCATCCAACAAACGAGGCTCAGCCTCGCCGGAGACACCATCACCACCGGCAACGACTGGCTCGCCCCGGGCGGCCGCCGCATCTGCTCAGACACCCGCGTGATCCGCTTCGCCACGCTGCCCGGCGGCGCCCGCCTGATCGACTTCACCATCACCCTCGCCGCCACCGACGGCGACCTCACCCTCGGCGACACCAAGGAAGGCTCGCTCGGCATCCGCACCCACCCGGGCCTCAACATCGACCACGGCGCCGCCGCGTCCAACAGCAAGGGCACAACCGGCGCCGCCATCTGGGGCCGCCACGCCAAGTGGGTCAACTATCAGGGAACCATCAACGGCCGGCCGGCCGGCGTCGCCCTCTTCGACCACCCCGCCAACCCGCGACACCCGACAACCTGGCACGCCCGCGACTACGGCCTCGTCGCCGCCAACCCGTTCGGCCTGCGCGCGTTCGGCCAAATCCACGCCGGCACCGGCGCCATGACCATCAAGGCCGGCGGCCACGCCACGTTCCGCTACGCGCTCGTCTTCCACCGCGGCACCGACGAGCCCCGGCCGGTCGGGCGGGTCTATCAACAGTGGCTCGGGCGCGGCGACCCGCCCGCCGGATGACGCCCGCCGCGCTGCGCGGCCCGGACTGCGGTGTTGCGCCCCCCCCGGGCTGCCGCTTGTCCGGCACCCAATCCCTGCCCCGCTTTCCCGCTGCCCGATTTCGCTTGTTGGATCTTGCGATTCCGGCCATGGTCGGCACTGATGAATCAGGCGACCTCCCGACGCCTCACCGCTGCCCCGGATCCCGACCCCGCCACCACCCCCGGCCTCCCGCCCGGCCTCCCGCCCGGCCGGCGCCCGCAACGCCGCGGCCTCGCCGCCGGCCTGCTGCTGCCGCTCCTCCTCTGCCACGCCCGCGCCACCGAGGTCGAGTCGGTCGCCGTCTCCAACCACTCGTCGCCTTCCTCCTACCTGTTGGAATCGGACGCCGAAGACGGCAGCGGCTTCACCACCCGGCACACGATCCAGACACACGCGACGATCAACTTCTCGTACTCGCCGCTGCCGGCCACCTACCGGGTCCGCTACACCGTGGTCGATGACGGCGGCGCGGTCGTCCACACCCAGTGGGGCGAGAGCTTCACGCTCAACCCGCACACCGCCCAAACGCTCACCAAGGTGCTCGACGTCACGCCGGGCACCAGCGGGCGGCTCAACCCCTACAAGGTCCACACGCTGTGGGCCACCCTCCAGCGGCAGGTCAATCCCCTGATTTGGGAGGGCGTCGACACCGCCGATGAGTCCCCGGGGCGCCGCTACTACCACTTCACCAACACTGACCCCGCCGACGCCGCACTCAACGTGATCGGCGAGATCACCGCCGCCAGCTGCCAGCGCACCCACCTGGTCGGCACCGGCACCACCCTGGCGTCGCGCATCCCCGTCGATGTCTCGTTCACGCTGCGCCGCTACGATGCGTGGAACGCCGCCCGCGCCCGCAGCACCGTCGCCGTCACCGTCGAATGCCAGCTCCAGGACGCCGCCGACGGCACCCCAGTGGGCAACCCCACCACCTCCACCCTGAACCTCGGTGTCTACAGCCACGACGGCGCTGCCACGCCCGGCCCGCACGTCGAGTCCCACGTCCGCACCGTCAACCTCGCGCCCGGCGTCCAGCTCGCCCCGGTCACCAAGACCTATCAGGTCCTGTGCCGCCTCCGCCACGTCGAGGTCGCCGGCAGCCCGGCCGTGGACGACAACAGCCTCACCATCGCCGCCCAGCGCTTCCTCCACTTCAGCGGCGCGCTCGACTTCGCCGCCATCCCGACCACCTTCACCGACCTCGCCGCCGCCCCGGCGGCCCCCGGGGTTTTCCCAACCCACCTGACCACCACGATCTCCCCCACCGGCGGGCGCCTCGACTCCGACCCCACCCGCCTGTTCACCGGCGCCGGCCTCGGCGTGCGCCTCTACGACGACGGCCATGCCGAGGTCACCTCCGGCAACGTCCAGCTCTCGCGGCCCGACCCCGACGAGGACGTCGCCGCCGGCAACCTGCGCTGGGAACGCGCCCAAGCCGTCACCCTCGACGCCGACGGCGGCTACTGCAAGGCCCGCCTGTTCCTGCCCGTCGGCCTCGGCTGGTCGGCCACCGCCACCGGCTCGCTCCTCGCCTCCCGCCTCGACCTCGGCCCGATCGCGCTCGACGCCCAGCTCGCCCCCGCCCAGGCCGAGGTCGTCGTCAGCGGCGAGAAGTTCTTCTGCGAGGAAACGAAACCCGTCCGGCTGCGCGTCTCCGCCGTGCGCTGGAACACCGCCACCGGCCGGATCGACTTCGACGAGCAGGACGCCACCTCGATCCACCAGCAACTCGCCGCCGAGCTCGACCAGGTCGACCACCTCCTCAAGTCGCCCGCCTCCATGGTCCGCAAGCGGTCCAACGACGACTACTACCGCGCCCTCAGCCCCTCGCTGTCCCTCGCCCACGCCCGCGCCGGCAGCCGCGGCGAGGCGCTCCTCAGCGCCGAGCTCCACCTCGGCGCCGGCGACCTCGCCGGCCACTTCCCATACGATGCCGCCGTCAACTGGACCGGCGGCCACCTCGCCGTCACCGACGACCTCGTCGACCCCTCCGCCAGCATGTTGGAGAACCCCTCGCTGGTCAACGTCACCTGCGCGCGCAAGTCGCTCGCGCCCGGCGACCCGTGCACGTCCACCGCCATGCCGGTGACCATGCAGCTGATCCCCGCCGCCGGCCGCCTCGCCATCACCCGCGACGGCGGCCTGTGGGCCGACGGCATCTTCGCCTCCAACACCCCGCCGCTCAAGTGGGGCGCCGTCCCCGGCGGCCACTTCGTCCACGCCCTCGACGAATTCTTCCCGCGCGGCAACGTCCTCTTCCCCGGCCACTTCCTCCGCGGCGACCAATACGCCGGCCCGGCCGACGACGCGCCCGCCGTCGTCCACCTCAGCGGCGTCGACCCGCGCACGCTCGCACCCTCCGAACGGCCGCACACCGCCGCCTATCAGGACGGCCTGGCCGACTACGCCGGCCTCAACTTCCGCGGCGAGGAAGCGGAGAACCTGCGCGCCTCGAGCTGCATCGCCGGCTCCGAATACGGCCCCTACGAGCTCAAGCCGCGCTCGAAGTACTACGCCCGCTGGTCCGGCGTCAGCGGCATCCACGACGCCGACGAGTCGTCCATCCCCGCCAGCGCCCGGCTGTGGGGCTATGACTTCCGCTTCGCCACCTTCGGCACCGGCTACCTGTCCAACACCAACGTCGTCTCCCGCATCCGCGGCGAGGTCGGCGTGCCGTTCCCCGCCAACACCGGCTTCCCGTTCGAGCAGATGGCGCTCTCGACCACCGGCGCGCTCACCGCCGGCCCGCTCGCCAACGGCCCGCTCGCCGGCAAGCTCGACTACTGGAACGCCGCCTGCACCGCCCACACCCTCGCGTTCCAGACCCGCGACGGCTGCGACCCCGCCGCCGGCGGCTTCCTGGTCGTCGGCGTCGACCTCGCGATGTCCCACTTCAACGTCCCGCTCTCCGGCACCCTCGGGCTCGCCCCGGACGGCCAGGTCCTCTCCCCCGCCGACCGCATCGAGGGCGTGACCTCGCGCTTCCCCGTGCCCTCCCGCCTCACCCTCCACGGCCGCATGGGCAAGGACTACTCGTTCACCCCCGTCCAACAGGCATATCTCAACCGCCACTCGTCCGCCGCCGCCGAGCCCTACGGCTTCTGGAACCTCTACGGCCGCCTCAACGTCCCGTTCTTCGAGGACCTCCTCGTCCACCTCCACGCCCGCTGCACCGCCGGCGACACCGTCTCCCCCGTCTATCTGATGGGCGGCTGGCCCGATGCGGGCTGGAAACCCCTCGGCCTCAGCCCGTTCGAGGCCGGCACCTTCGACCCGGCCCACGACGGGTTCCCCTCCTTCGGCGACTTCGGGCTGCGCGAATACCGCGACGTCGACCAGCTCGTCGACGACACCTACCACGCCCGCGCCCGGCGCGCCTGGCTCGGCGGCCTCGTCAACTTCAACTACGCCCTGCGCTGGAACAGCAGCCAGCGCTCGTTCACCGCCGCCAGCCCCGCCCGCAACGTCGACGTCCTCGTCGCCAAGGCCCAGCACCAGGTCGAATACCTCGGGCCCGACCTCGCCCACATCAGCTTCGGCGTCCAATACGACGGCCTGCCCCGCATCAACCTCGCCACCGCCATCACCAACGAGATCGACGAGGCCACCGGCTTCGCCCGCGTCCTCACCGAGGCCGTCTCCGAGCCGCTGTTCGACCGCCTCGACTCCGGCCTCGCCGAGTTCGCCTCGCTCGTCACCGACCAGGTCGACGCCTACGTCCTCGGCATGCTCGACCACCAGCTCGATCCCGTGATCGACCAGTTCTTCGACGCCCTGCGCGACGAGCTCGAACAGGGCGGCAACGACGCCCAACAGCGCGCCGAGGACGTGATCCGCTCGTTCTTCACCGCCACCGGCACCTCGGTGCCCGCCACCACCCTCAAGGCCGCCGTCCGCAGGCTCGGCGAAGGCACCGACCAGGCTAACAGCCTGCTCGCCGTGGTCGACGGCAAGCTCGCCGGCGTCGAGGAACTCATCGACGCCATCATCAACGGCATCCCCGACCCCGAGCTCCCCGGCAGCTACATCCCCGGCTTCCTCTACACCGACGACCAGGGCGCCCTCGCCACCCTCCAGAATGTCGGCGTCAAGATCATCGAGATCCTCGCCCTGATCTACGTCGCACCCACCCTCAACTACGAGCTCCAGTCCCTGATCGACTCGATCCAGCCCTCGATCGACCGCGTCCGCGCGATCCTGACCGAGGTCAAAGACCACGTTTCCTCCCTGCGCACCCGCCTCGCCGACGGCGGCGAGTTCCTCGCCGAGATCACCGCCATCCTCGCCGGCGCCAACGCCGAGCTCGACGCCACCGTCGCCGCCGCCGAACAGGAAATGCTCGCCTGGGTCGCACGCCTCGACCAGGTCGACTACGGACAAGTCGACAACCTCCGCGACGAGGTCAAGGCCCTCATCCGCCGCAGCGTGATCGACGCCCTGCGCATGACCGACGTGCTCGCCGACCTGTCCAACTGCGTGCGCGACCGCGTGTTCGACCTCCGCGAGGCGTTCAACTCCGCAATGGACAGCATGTTCGCCGAGGTCAACCAGGTCGTCCGCAAGGCGCTCTCCCCAGCCCTCCAGGAAATCGACAACCAGATCAACGGCGCCCTCGGCGCCCTCGGCGAAAGCGTCGGCATGGGCCGCATCACCGGCTTCGCCCACATCAACAACGACACCCTCGAGGCCCTCCGCCTCGACGCCCTGATGCAGTGGAAGGTGCCCGAGGAACTCGAGTTCGAGGGCTACCTCGAGGTCAAGCAGCGCCGCTCCGACGGCCCGCCCGGCTGCGGCTCCGGCAAGCACGACCTCTACGAGACCGCCATCGGCGCCCTGCGCGTGCCCGTCTCCTGGCTCGGCTCCGACATCCGGGCGGACATCGGCGCCAAGTTCAACATCCTCGACTACGGCGGCGCACCCGTGCCGCTCGGCCTCGGCGGGTTCTTTGAAATGACCGAGGGCACCATCGACTTCGAGTCCGCCCAGATCACCGACCTCGGCGCCGGCACCATGTTCAGCATCCGCGCCGACCTCGCCGGCGTCGAGGAGGCCTACCTCGCCGCCCACGTCGCCGTGAAGTTCTCCGCCTCCGAACTCGCCGGCGGCGTGTTCTTCGGCCGCGCCTGCTCGCTCGACCCGCTCCTCATGGTCGACCCCCACGTCGCCGAGGTCCTCGGCCCGCCGCCGTTCACCGGCGCCTATGTCTACGGCGAGGGCACCTTCCCGCTCGTCGACTTCGGCTGCGTGTTCAACGTCTCCGCCGGCGCCGGCGTCGGCATCTTCTACTTCCTCGAGGGCCCCACCTACGGCGGCCGCATGAACGCCCACGTCGCCGGCGAGGCCCTCTGCATCCTCTCGGTCCGCGGCGACCTCGACCTCGTCGGCCTCAAGCGCGGCTCCGACTACTCGTTCAGCGGCCGCGGCGGCGTCAAGGGCAAGGTCGGCATCTGCCCGTTCTGCATCAAGTTCAACAAGAGCGTCGGCGTCCTCTACAAGAACGACGAGTGGGACGTCGACTACTGATCCAACAGGTTCCGCCATGCACCCCTGCCCGCCACTTTCCGCCCTGCTCGCGCTCGCCGCCGCCGCCCTCGCCGCCGAGGCGCCGCTGCCGCTCACCTCCACCGTCGGCCTCACCGCAGCCGCCGCCGACGGCCGCCACTGGGCCTACGTCCTCTGGCAGCCCGCCGGCCCCGAGGGCGTCGAGGCCGGCCAGGTCGCCGTCTATCAGAAAGCGGGCGCCGCCGGCTCGCCCTCGCCCTATCAGCGCGTCAGCGTCACCGGCCCCCACTCCGACCCCGCCGTGATCGCCACCGCCCTGCACCGCGGCGCGCAGCTCGGGGCCGACCCGGACCGGCTGGTCGCCGCGCTCGACGCCGGGTTCCGCGACCTGCTGGAAGGCGCGCTCGGCCTCGCCAACGAGGAAAAGGTCGCGATCGCCATCGCCGGCGCGCTCGGCGACCCCGAGCGGACCCGCCTGCTCCTCGTCCTCGCCCGCCAGCACCCCGCCCTCGCCATCGCCCTCGGCCAGGCGTGGGCCGGCGAAGTCGGCAAGGGCATCAAGACCTTCGAGGTCCGCCGCTTCAACCCCGCCACCGGCCAGGACGGCACGGTCATCGGCCGCGTCACCGTCGACCCCGCCACCCCCCTCGCCCTCCCCGCCCCCGGCCCCGCCGTCCACGTCCCCGACCCCTCCCCCACCGGCCACCTCAACGTCCACCTCCGCTGGGCCACCCCCGGCGCCCTCCGCGACCTGTCGCTGCTCCAGTTCGGCTTCAACCTCTATCGGGTCGACCGCGCCCGCGCCGAGGCCCTCGGCTGGCACACCGGCCCGCCGCCCGCCGCCGCCATGCGCGACCTCTGCGCCAACGAGCCGGAATCCGCCCGCCGCGTCAACCGCCGCCCCGTCATCACCGACCGCGACCTCTCCGAGCTCGAGGCGGCAGACCCCGCCGACACCGCCACCTTCTTCGCCATCGACGACAACCGCCGCTTCCAGGACGACGGCGCCGACTTCCCCGACGGCGGGCGCTACTACTACTACGTCACCGCGCTCGACCTGTTGGGCCGCGAGGGCGCCCTGTCCGACCCCACGCCGGTCACCGTCTACTCGCGCCTGCCCCCGCTGCCGCCCCGCGAACTGCAGGTCGAAAACGAGATCGTCTTCACCGGCGCCGCGCGCGACCACCGCCTGCGCCTCACCTGGACCGCGCCGCCGCCCCAGCACGGGATCCAGCCCGCCGCCTTCCTCGTCTACCGCTGGGACTCGATCAACGACATCGCGCGCCTCGGCCGCGAGATCCACCCGACCGAGAACCGCCCCCACGTCAACCTGATCGCGATCGTCCCCGCCGTCCCCGGCCAGGACCGCTGCCAGTTCGCCGACGACGGCACCGTCACCCCGCCCGCCTGGGCCGACGTGCGCTCGCCCCGGCCGCTCATGGCCTCCCACCTCGGCCGCACGTTCTATTACACCGTCCGCACCGTCGATGCCGCCGCCTGCGGCGGCAACGTCTCCGGCAACTCGTCGCCCGCATGGGGCGTCCTGCGCGACAACGTCGGCCCCGCCGGCCCGCTCGCCGGCTCGGTGCTGACGGTCTTCTATCAGCCGTCGGTCGCCCACACCTCGACCACCCCCTTCGCCGACCCGGCGTTCAACGCCGGCGACGTGCTCGTCGAACTGGAAACCCACGCCGCCAGCAACGGGCTCGCGTGGGCCGAGTTCCTCGAGCAGCACGCCTCCGACCCGCCGGTCCCCATCGGCCGCGTGCCGTTCGCCACCGCCGGCGCCGCCCGCGTCGCCACCCTCGCCCACCGCCGGACCCGCTCCGACGAGGCCGCGCTCACCTACTCCTGCCGCGTCACCACCGCCAGCGGCGACACCTCGGCCGCCGCCGCCATGCCCAGCCCGATCGGCGCCCCCGCGCCCGGCATCGCCTATGCGGTCCGCTTCGATGCCACGGTCAGCGAGGAAACCCGCGTCAACGCCGGCCCGCACAACCCGCGCAACCCCGACGACGACACGACCAACCCCATCACCGGCTCGCTCGAGCTCCCCGCCGACGCCCGCCAGTGGCGCGTCTATCAGCGCGTCGACGACGCCCCGCTCGCGCTCGTCGCACAGGGGGTCGTCAGCGCCGGCAACACCACCGTCCAGTGGTCGGACGCCGCCCTGCCCGCCTCCTGGGCCCGCCTGTGCTACTACGGCCAGGCGTTCGACGAACACGGCAACCCCGGGCCGCTGTGGCGCATCGTGTGCATCGACTCCGGCTCGCCGCTCAACCTGCCCGCGCCGATGCTCGCCACCCCCACCGGCCGCGGCAACCAGGCCAGCCCGGAGATGGAGGTCCGCTGGTTCTGCCCGCCCGCCGGCGTCGAGCGCTTCGAGGTCTGGATCGCCTCCGGCCGGGGCGCCCGCCCGCCCGCGGACTCCGGCCCCCAGCTGTCCGGCGACCTCGCCAGCCACCCCAACCTCCTCCCGGACCACCCCGACCTCGACTTCGGCGTGTTCGACACCGCCCTCGTGCGCTCGATGCTGCCCGCCGGCCGCAGCGACTTCGCCTGCCAGGTGCCGGTCGAACTCAACCAGGATTGCACCGTGCTGGTGCGCGCCGTCGGCCCCGGCAGCCACGGCCAGCGCATCGCCGGCGACTTCTCCGCCCCCCAGTCGTTCTGCTGGGTCGCCCAACAGGACTCGTTCAGCGAGGACGTCCCGTGGCCCGCGCGCCCGCTGCCGCCGGTGACCACCGCCTTCCACGAGGGCATCGGCCTGCGCTTCCTCGCCACCGAGATCCCCGAGTGGCAGGGCGTCGGCGTCCGCGTCGGCCGCGCCACCGACGAGTTCAACCCCGACCCCGTCCTGTTCGACCCGATTCCCGTGCCGGGCTACCTGGTCGACAGCCACACCAACCCGCTCGACTACGTCTTCCGCCGCGAACAGGCCGCCCAGGGCGAGGCCCCCGCCGCCGCGCCCGGCAGCCTGTTCCCGATGATGCTGTTCCGCATGCAGGTTCCTAACAGCTTGTTCCCGGCGGTCTCCGGCGACCTCGTGCAGGTCTCCCCGCTGATGGAGACGATCGCCTACGAGGAACGCACCCTCGGCGGCCGGCCGACGGTGGTGATCTGGGACCGCCACGTCGCCCTGCTGCCGCCGGGCGGCATCCCCGCCGCCGACGCGCAGCGCGACCTCTACGTCCTCGACCGCCACCCGCTGCTCGCCGGCGCGCGCTACCGCTACCTGGTCGTCCGCTACGGCCCCGACCGCGAGATCGAGCGCGTGATCCCCGCCGGCGAGATCGAGATCCCATCCACCTGAGCCACCGCCATGAGCGCACCATCCCGTTCTAACAGACAGTGGCCGGGCCGCCGCCGGCCGCCGCCCGCCCTCGGGCCCGCCGTTCTAACAGCCTCGGCGGCGCTCCTCGCGCCGCTGCCCGCGGCCGCGCCGCCGGTCCGCCTCGCCCACGGCAACGACCTCGAGCTCTGGGTCGGCGGCGACTTCGACGGCGACGCGCTGCCCGACGTGGCGGTGATCGACCGCGCCGGCGGCCTGCTCCGCGCCGGCTACGGCAGGCCCGGCGGCGGCTTCGACTTCGGCGCACCGGTCGCTTCCGGCGCCTTCGGCGTCACTTGGGCGCTCGCCGCCCCGTTCACCCCCGGCGGCGACGCGCTGCTCGTCTTCTCCCCGTCCTCCAACCGCGTCCAACAGCTCGACCTGACGGTCTCCGGCCACGTGGCCCCCTCCCCGGTCGATCCCGCCGGCCCGGGCCCGCGCACCGGCGCGGCGCTCGACCTGGCCGGCGCCGGCAACACCCCGGACCCCGACCTGCTGGTCGCCAACGAGTTCACCACCGTGCCCGGCGCCGCCGGCGTGCTCCGCGGCCTGCGCAACACCGCCGGCAGCTTCTCCCAGCTCGGCAACGCGGCCACCGGCCACATCCTCGACCAGGCGCTCGCCGTCGCCCCGGATGCCGGCGAGCCGGAACTCGCCGGCTGGCTGCGCCTCGAGCCCGGCGCGGCCGCCTTCGAACTGCGCGCCGTCACCATCGACTCCTACACCCTCCTCGCCACCGTCGCCGGCCTGCCCGCCACCGCCCGCTACACCTGCGCCACCTTCGACTCAGACCACCCGGACTTCTTCTTCTACGCCCCGGGCTCGCCGGAGGTGCGCGTCCACCGCATCGACGGCACTCCCGGCAACTGGTCGTTCGACGCCGGCACCACGCTCCGGTTCCCCGCCCCGCTGCAGTGCCTCGCCGCGGTCGGCGCCGACCCGGCGACCCGCCGCCTGCTCGCGGTCTATCAGGACGGCTCGGCCGCCCTCGCCGGCTACACCCGCGGCGGCGGCCTCGAACCGCCGCAGCCGGTCGCGCCCGCCGCGGGCACCTTCGCCACCGGCGCGCTCCCGCTGCCCAACGGCGAGGTCCTCCTGCTCGCCGGCCCCGCCCCCGGCGCCCCGTCCGCATGGTTCTCCCACCACGCCGTCGCCGGCGACCAGCTCAAGCTGCTGGGCTCCGGCGACCTCCCCCCGCTCGCCACCGCCGCCACCGGCGCCAACGTGCTGGTCTTCGACGCCGCACCGTTCCGCACCACCGCGCCGAATCTGTTAGGCTGCTACCACCTGTTCGACTGGACGACGGCCGCGGGCATCGACCCGCCGCCCGGTTCGGTGCGCGCCGAGTCGCTGCGGTTCGTGGACTCAGCCGCCGGCCTCGGCAATCCGGACCGGGCGGACGTCTCCGCCACCCCACCGGGCGCCGCCGCCGCCCTCGTCAACCAGTTCCACCCCGCCATCTCGGTCTTCCACCAGGGCGCCCCGGTCGGCTCGCTCTCAGTCGACGTAGCCCCGGTGCCCGCCGGCGGCTCCTTCCGCCAGGCCGTCCAGCTCGCGTTCGCCGCCAACCCGCCCGCCGCCGCCGTCTACTGGCGCATCGCCGGCAGCGCCTCCCCCTTCATCTCCTTCTCCGCGCCGATCGAGATCCTGACCGACACCACGGTCGAGTTCTACGCCGCCCACGCCGGCGCCCACTCGCCACTCCACTCCGCCGCCTACTCGTTCGCGCTGCCCCCCGAACAACTCGACGCCGATGGCGACTGCGTGCCCGACTTCGTCGAAACCCACCTCGGCCTCGACCCCGAAGCCGGGCGCGACAGCGACGACGACAGCATCTGCGACCTCGCGGAAATCCTCGGTCTAACAGACCCCGCCGACCCCGCCGACCCGGGCCCCGACGCCGGCCCGCGCCCCGACCTCGGCGACCTGCAGCCGCTCGACGTCACGTTCCTCCCGCACAACGGCCTGACCGGCCTCCCGGCCCAGCCCTACCCCGGCACCGAGATCCGCGCCTTCGACGCCGCCGCCGGCCCGCTCGGCATGCAGGGCACCGGCACCGACCCCGCCCGCCCCGCGTTCGCCCGCATCGACTGCCGCCCGGTCGACCCCTCGCTGCGCGTGATCGTCGCCGCCTCCCCGCTCCACTCGTCGATCGTCACCACCGGCATCGACAAGCGCCGCGGCCGCGAGATCGTCGGCGTCGTCCCGGTCGCCGAGGCCCCGCCGGTCGCGCTCGCGTTCACCTACGACCCGGCGCAGCCGGCCACCCAGGCCCAGGCGTGGATCGACGCCGCACGCGCCGCCTGGGCCGCCGCCGCCCGCCCGTCGATCGCACTTGACCTCGGCATCGACCGCACCCTGCACCTCGTGCTCGTCGAGCGCTCACTGCAGGCGATCCTCGTCGCCCGCGGCGACAGCCCCGCCGGCATCCCCGTCTCCCTGACCCCCTTCCGCGAGCCGGAAGCCGGCCGGGAAACGACCACCCTCTCGCCAAGCGACCTCGCCCGGCTCGAGGCACCCCCCGCCGCGCCCGGCACGCCGCCCGACGCCCCCTGCGTGCTGGTCCGCAGCCTGGTCGCCGACCTCGCCGGCCGCATCGCCGAACCCGACTACGGCATGTCCGCGCTGCGCGGTCTGACAAAGGAGATCTACCGCATCAGCTCGCTCCATCACAACGACGCGCCCGGCGAACTGGCGCTGCCGCTCGACGCGCTGCGCGCCACCTTGGACACCGGCGCCCTGCCCGCCCCCTACGCCGCCCGCTCGAACCTGCTCGTCGTCGAGGTCGATGCCGCCTGCGCCGCCGCCGCCACCCTCACCGGCAACCCGCCGGCGATCCGCCCGCGCGCTTCGTTCCTCCTCACCCTCGCCCCGCCCGCCGCCGGCTGCACCCTCGCCACCGACGAGGCCGCCACCACCTACGCCCTGCTCGCTGCCGACGGCACCCGCTTCGAACTGCCCGAGGACTGGTCCTTCCTCCCCGGCACCCGGATCCGCGTCAACGCCTTCACCGACGGCCCCGACTGCCTCGGCCACCCGTCCCTGACCGTGATCGACGCCGCGTTCGACGCGATCGTGCTGCCCGCCGGCAGCGACGCCGATGCCGACCTGTTGGACGACCAGTGGGAACTCTTCCACTTCGGCCACCTCGGCTTCGGCGCCACCGACACCCTCGCCGGCGGCCCCTACTCGCTCGGCGAGGAGTTCTTCGCCGCCACCGACCCCCACGACCCCTCCGACGACCCGCCCGGCGCCCCGGTCACGCTCGCCTTCGGCTCGCCCCACATCTTCCTCGAAAGCGGCCCCACCGTCCGCCTCACCACCACCTGGCCCGCCGCCTACGCCGACCGCATCGAGGTCGTGGTCTTCCGCTCGGCCGACCTCGAGTCGTTCACCGACACCGGCATCCACGCCGCCCACCTCGGCGGCGGCCTCTTCGAGGCCTCGTTCCCCGCCCCGCCCGGCCCGCGCGCGTTCTATCAACTGCGCGCCCGCCTCCGGTGACCCCCACGCCCCCACGCAGCCGCCGCCCCGCCCGGGATTTTTCCCTTGGACCCCGGCGCCCGGTGCGCGGATCCTGCCGCCGCAATGCTCCTCCGTTTCTCCAAGATGAACGGCGCCGGCAACGACTTCGTCGTGATCGACAACCGCTCCCTCGCACTCTCCCTCACCCGCGACCAGATCGCCCGCCTGTGCGACCGCCACCGCGGCGTCGGCGCCGACGGCCTGCTCGCCGTGGAACCGGCCGCACACCCCGGCGCCGACTTCCGCTTCCGCTACTACAACGCCGACGGCGGCGAGGCCGAGATGTGCGGCAACGGCGCGCGCTGCTTCGCCCGCTTCGCCGCCCGCCTCCTCCCCACCGCCCCCTCCCGCCTCCGCTTCGAAACCCTCGCCGGCACCGTCGCCGCCGACCTCGTCGCCGACCAGGTCCGCCTCGCCATGCCCACCCCCTCCGACCTCCGCCTCCACACCCCCACCCACATCGACGGCCTCGACGCCCCACTCCATTTCATCAACACCGGAGTCCCCCATGCGGTCGCGTTCGTCCCCGACCTCGCCGCCCTCGATGTCCCCACCCTCGGCCGCGCCATCCGCCACCACCCGCACTTCGCCCCCGCCGGCACCAACGCCAACTTCGCCCAAGCCCTCGCCCCAGACCACATCGCCCTCCGCACCTACGAACGCGGCGTCGAAGCCGAAACCCTCGCCTGCGGCACCGGCATCACCGCCACCGCCCTCATCCACCACCTGCTCCACTCCGCCCCCTCCCCGGTCCACGTCCATACCCGCGGCGGTGACCTCCTCACGGTCGATTTCACCCCCGGCCCTCCCGGCCCCGCCCACTCCTCCTCCTTCCCCCACGTCTCCCTCACCGGCCCCGCCGAGTTCGTCTTCACCGGCCAACTCGATCTCTGATCCCCCCCCCGCCCCCTGCCACCCCGCACCCCGCGCCCCCTCCCCTCAAATTGCCTGTCCCTTTGCGAGGAAAATGCTTGACATGGGGGCGTGGGTGGGGGATGGTTTGGGGCATGCGACGGCCGCGGTTGAAGGCGCCGGTGGGGTTGGGGGTGGCGTATTACCACTGTGTTTCGCGGGTGGTGAACCGGGAGTATGCGCTGGGGGATGTGGAGAAGGAGAAGTTCCGGGAGTTGATGCGGGTGTATGAGCGGCTGTGCGGGCTGCGGGTGGCGGCCTACTGCATCATGTCGAACCACTTCCACATCCTGGTGGAGGTGCCGCGGCGGCCGGCGGCGGAGGAGTTGCCGGGCGACCGGGAGCTGGTGGCGCTGGTGGGCGAGTGCCTGGGCGACAAGCAGGCCAACGGGCTGCAGTGGGAGCTGGGGCAGCTGCGCAAGATCGGGGCGGCGGCGGCGGCCGAGGCGTTGCGCGAGCGCTGGTTCGCGCGGATGTGGGACGTGAGCCAGTACATGAAGGTGCTCAAGCAGCGGTTCAGCCAGTGGTTCAACGGCCGGCACGGGCGGCGGGGGACGTTGTGGGAGGAGCGGTTTCGCTCGGTGCTGGTCGAGGGCAAGGGGCCCGCGCTGCGGACGATGGCGGCCTACATCGACCTGAACCCGGTGCGCGCGGCGATCTGCGCGGACCCGAAGGACTACCGGTGGTGCGGCTACGGCGAGGCGGTGGCCGGCGGGCGGGCGGCGCGGCGGGCGCGGGCGGCGGTCGCGTGGCTGGCGTCGTTTGATGCGCGGGGCCGGGAGCGGGCGGCGGCGGCCAAGGAGGCCGGGCCGGGCGCGAAACGGGAGGCCGGCACGGGCGCGGGCGGGCGCGGGCGGGGCGAGGCCGCGGAGGAGCTTGAGGCGCTGCGGCGCTGGCGGTGCGAGTTGTTCGGGGTGCCGGTGAGCGAGGCGCGGCAGGAGGAACGGCGGGCGGGGCCGGGTGGCGGCGGCCGGTTGGGGGCGGGGCGGAGGCGGGTTGCGCGGGCGAAGGCGTTGGAGGTGCTGGCCAGTGGCGGGCGCCTGTCGCGGGCCGACTACCTGCGCTGCCGGGTGCGCTACTTCACCGATGGGGCGGTGTTGGGCGGCAGGGACTTCGTCGACGCGGTGTTCCAGGCGGCGCGCGACCGCTTCACCGCCGGGCGCACCAGCGGCGCGCGGCCGCTGCGCGGGCTGGAGCTCGCGCCCAAGCCCGAGCGGCTCTACAACCTGCGCCAGTTGCAGCGCGGGGTGTTCGGGTGAGGCCTGGCCGGCCGGCCTTCTAACATACCAGCGCCCGCAGGCCGCGCCGCCGCCGGGGCCCGGCCCTCCGGCCCGCGCCGCGCCCGGCTGCGGTTCCGGTTGCACGGTCCCCGGGCACCGGTGCACAGTGGCCGGCGTGAGCGGGATCGAGCTGATCCGTGACTTGGCCGTGGTGCTGGTGATCGCCGGCGCCGCCGCCTGGCTGTGCCGCCAGGCGGGGCTCTCGGCGATCGTCGGCTACCTCGTGGCGGGCGCGATCCTCGGCCCCCACACGCCCCCGTTCGCGCTGGTTTCCGACCTCGAGCGCGTCCACACCCTGGCCCAGCTCGGGCTGGTGTTCCTGATCTTCTCGATCGGACTCAACCTGAGCCTCAGCCGGCTCAAGCGCCTCGGGCTGCCGGTCGTCATCGCCACCCTGATCGGCGCGCTGCTGGTGATCCACGGCGGGCGCCTGTTAGGCTGGGCGCTCGGCTGGGGCGTGACCGCGAGCCTGTTCCTGGCCGGGATGATGGTGTCCTCCAGCTCGGCGATCATCAGCAAGGTGCTTGCCGAGCTGAACCTGACCCACGAGCGGCCGGGCCAGATGGCGCTTGCGATGACCGTGCTCGAGGACGTAGTGGCGATCCTGATGCTCACCCTGCTGACCTCGCTGATCCAGTTCGGCGGGAACGCGTCGCCGCCGCTGGTGCCGACGCTCGGCGCCCTGGGCGCGTTCGTGGTGTTCATCGCCCTGCTGTCGCTGCTGGTGATGCCGAAGCTGCTGGCGCGGGTGAGCCGCAGCGGTCCGTCCGAGATCCGCACGCTGCTCGTCTGCGGGCTGCTGCTGGCCATGGCGTGGCTCGCGGTGAAGGTCGGCTACTCGCTCGCGCTCGGCGCGTTCGTGTTCGGCGCGATCGTCGGCAGCACCCGCCAGCGCGCGGACATCGAGCGCTCGTTCGAGGGCCTGGACCAGACCTTCGGCGCGGTGTTCTTCGTCGCGGTGGGGATGATGGTCGACTTCCGGCTGCTGGCCGAGGCATGGCCGCTGGCGCTCGCGATCGCCGCCGCCGCGCTCGTGTTCCGGCCGCTCGCCTGCGCCGCCGGGCTGGTCGCCGTCGGCAACACCAGCCGCGACTCGATCCGGGCGGGCCTGGCGTTGACGCCGATGGGCGAGTTCGGGTTCATCATCGCCCAGCTCGGCGTCGAGAACGGCGCGCTGCCCCAATCCGCCTATCCGGCCGCCGTCGGCGCCTCGCTCCTGACCTCGCTGGCCGCGCCGGCGCTGGCCCGGCGCGCCGAGGCGTTCGCCAACCGCGCCGCCCGGGCCGAGCCGCCGTGGCTCACCCGGCGGCTCGACGCCTACCACCGCTGGCTGGCCCGGATGCGCGACCGCCGCACCGCCAGCGTGCTGTGGCGGCTGACCCACCGGCGCTTCCTCCAGATCGGCGTGCACATGCTGTTCGTCTCGGCGCTGCTGCTGTTCGCCAACCCGTTGTACGCCCGCGCCTCGGCGTGGCTCGGCGACCGCTGGGCATGGCCGGTCGCGGTCCCGTTCCTGTTCTGGACCCTGTTCGGCGTGCTGGTGCTCGGCCCGCTGATCGCGATCTGGCGCAACTCCTCGGCGCTCGCCATGATCGTCAGCGAGGCCGCCACCCCGGGCGCGGGCCGCCAGTCCGGCCGCCGCCCACTGCTCGAGGCCGTGCTGCGCGGCGCCGCCCTCGCGCTGCTCGCCGCATGGCTGCTGGCGCTGCTCCCCGACGACTGGCCGCTGCCCGGCGCCGCGGTCGCCGTGGTTGTTCTGTTAGGCCTGGTGGCCGCGGTGTTCTGGCGCCGCTTCGTGTGGTTCCACAGCCTGTTCGAGATCGAGCTGATCGAGCAGGTGCGCAGCGCCGTGCATCCCGCGGGCGCCTCGGCGTGGCCGGCCGCGCTGCCCCGCCAGTCGGCCGACTGGGGGCTCGACCTCGACGAGGTGACGCTCCCCGGCGACACCGACCACGCCGGCCGCACGCTCGGCGAGCTGGGCGTCCGCACCCGGTTCGGCTGCTCGGTTGTCGGCATCGACCGCCAGGGCTGCGGGATCGTCAACCCGCGCGCCGACACCGCCCTCTATCCGCTGGACAAGCTGCTGCTGTTCGGGAGCCCCGAGCAGCTGGCGGCGGCTGCGCGCGAGCTCGGCAGCGCGGCGGCGGCCGATTCCGCGGCGGGCGGCTTCGACGAGCTGATCATGGACACTCTGATGGTGCCGCCCGGCTGTCCGGTTGCCGGCACGCCGTTGGTCGAGCTCGACCTGATCCGCAAGGTCGGGGTGCAGATCGGCGGGATCCGGCACGGCCGCAACCGCCGCCTCGCCCCGGCCGGCACCGACCGCTTCGCCGAGGGCGACGAGCTGCTGGTCCTCGGGACCGAGCCGCAGCTCAGGCGCTTCGCCGAGTTGCTCGCGCCGCCGCCCGCGCCGGCCGAACCGGCGGCAGACGCCCCGTGACCGGGAAAAGTGGCGGGCTAGCCAGCCTGCTCGCGCCAGTCGGTGAACGCGCCGCCGAGCCAGGCGAGGGTGTCGCCCGCGGTCAGTGAGCATTCCGACTGCCCGCCGTCGCGCAGCGCGCGCTCCGCCGCCCGCCCGCACAGCCAGCAGCCGAGGGCGGCGGCGGCCACCGGCCCGGCGCCGCCCGCCACGAGCGCGGCGATCACGCCGGTGAGCACGTCGCCCTGCCCGGCGGTCGCCATCCCCGGCGTGCCGGTCGGGTTCACCCACAGCGGCCCGCCGCCGCCGGCCACCACGCTGCGGGCGCCCTTGAGCACCAGGGTCGCGGGGTGCCGGCCGGCAAACGCCCGCGCCGCCGCCAGCGGCGCCAGCCCCGCCAGGTCCGGCGCCAGCCGCCGGAACTCGCCGGGGTGCGGGGTGGCGACCACCCGCGGTGCTAACAGATCCTGGCGGCCGGCGGCGGCGAGCTGGTTGAGGCCGTCGGCGTCGAGCACCACCGGCTGGGTGGCGCGTTCCAACAGCTCGAGGGTTTCGGGGTTGGGGACCGGGCCGAGGCCGGGGCCGACGGCGAGGGTGTCGAAGCCGGCGGCGAGGACCTCGGCGGGGCCGGTGAACGGGCGGACCATCAGTTCCGGGGGGGCGGCGGCGGCGATCCGGGCACAGGCCGGGACCGGGGCGAACAGGGTGACGAGCCCGCCGCCGGCGCGCAGCGCGGCGTGGGCGCACAACACCGCCGCCCCGGTGGTGCCCGGCCCGCCGGCGACCACGCCGATCCGGCCCGCGCCACCCGTGTGGGTGGCGAACGGCCGCGGCTCGGGCCGCAGCGCGAGGGTGTGCGGGGTGATCAGGCGCAGCGCGCCGCCGGCCGGCGGCGGCAGCGCGGCGAGCGGCACCAGCCCGAGGCGGCCGACGTGCGCCGCGGCCGCGGGGTCCAACAGGCCGCGCTTGGGCACGCCGACGGCCAGCGTCAGGTCGGCGCACACCGCCCCGGGATGCGCCACGCCGGTGTCGGCATCCAGCCCCGACGGGATGTCGACCGCCACCACCTGCGCCCCGCGGTCGCGGCGCAGCGCGGCGAGCGCCGCCGCCACCGCGGCGAGCGGCTCGCGCAGCGGCCCGCGCGCGCCGATTCCTAACAGCCCGTCGAGGAGCACCCACGGGCGCGGCCCGCGGGGGTCGGGGTGCGGGGACGGGGGGCCGGCGGCGAGGGCGGCGAGCTTGCGGCGCGGCAGCGCCGCGAGGTCGGCCTCGGGGAAGGGGCAGCAGACGCCGACCTGCCAGCCGCGGCGGGCGAGCACGGCCAGGGCGACCAGTGCGTCGCCGCCGTTGTGGCCCTTGCCGATGCAGGCCACGGCGGTGCCCGGCCGCGGGAACCACGTGGCGATCATCCGCCCGATCGCGGCGCCCGCCTCGTCCATCAGGCCCTCGGCGGTGGCCCCGGCCGCAAACGCGGCCTGCTCCAGCGCCCGCATCTCGTCGCACGTCACCACGCCCATGGGCGGAACGCTAGCGCAGCGGCCGGCGGCGGGGGAGGGGAATGTGGCGCGGCGGCCGGGAAACCGGGCGCACCGCGGGCCCGGGGGCTCACAGGTTCCGGTAGCGGAGGATCCCCTCGCCGATCCCCTCGGCCAGCGCCTGCCGGTACCACCCCTTCTTGGCCCGCTCGCGCTCGTTGCCGTGGCTCACGAACCCGCATTCCACCAGCACCGCCGGGCACTTCGCGTTGCGGATCACGTAGTAGCGCGCAAACTTCACCCCGCGGTTCGCCGTCCGCACCCGCCGCAGCATCCCTTCCTGCACCGTCATCGCCAGCGGCCGGCTCTGCGCCGAGTAGTAGAACGTCTCCAGCCCGCTCACCTGGTTCTTCCACGTGTAGTTGTAGTGGATGCTCACGAAGATCGGCTTGTAGTACTTGTTGCCGAACGCCACCCGCTGCGGCAGCGAAATGAAGTAGTCGCTGCGCCGCGTCAGCGCCACCCGCATCCCCTTCTGCTTCAAGTACGCCTCCAGCCGCGCCGCCGTGTCCAAGCACAGGTGCTTCTCATACACCAGACCCCAGCGCCCACCCAGGTCGTGCCCCCCGTGCCCAGGGTCGATCACCACCGTCCGGAAATACTCCGCCCGCGCCACCCCGGCTCCCACCAGCCCCACCAGAGCCACCACCCACACCCATGCGTGTCGTTGGATCGTTTGCATGATAATCAGGGAAATTGAACAATTTGGAATTATTAACAAAATCGCGCCGTGTAAAGCGTTTTTTGCCCCGGGCTGCAGATTTACTGGTAAAGGATGGCCGGGCGCTCGGAGATCTTGTGGACGCGCCCCCTGGCCTGGCGCTCGGCGACCGGGTCGTAGGGGCGGGAGCCGGCGACGTGGACCTCGCCGTTGCCGAAGGTGACCAGCTTGGGGTCGGACACCGCGCCGCGCTTGTGCAGGTTGCGGGAGACGACCTTGCCGTTGGCGTCGATGACGATGTGGCTCCAGACCGAGGGGGTGGAGAGGAACAGCAGGTGGAGGCGCTGCTGGCCGTCGATCGTGGCCGAGGGCTTGCGGAACATCAGCACCTCGCCCAGCGAGTAGGTATGGAGCGGGTTGCCGGTGCGGTCGTCGATGATCTGGACGTAGAGCGACGAGCGCTGGTCGCCGCTGTAGGTCAGCAGCCGGAACTCGCGGACCTGGCCGGGCCGGCCGGCCACGCCGACCTTCTGGGACCAATAGGTGCGGGCGGTGGTGACGTTGAACAACAGGCGGTTGGACAGGAAGCCGCTGGTGCGTTCGCCCGGCAGCCGGACGACCGCGTAGACCGAGTACGCGCCGAGCTTGCTGACCCGGAACATGGTGGACAGGTCGACCTCGCGCGACATCGACTGGCCGGCCCGGATCTGGACCGCCCGGAACTGGGTGCTGCCCGGGGTGGTCATCGGATTGCCGCGCTCGTCCTTGATCACGAAGTCCAGCCAGCTCACCCGCCCGTCGCCCTGGAACACCAGGTCGCGCCCGGCGTGGTTGGAGATCGTCACCACCGCCCCGATCGACTCGCCGGCGATGAACTGGCGGCGCGGCAGCTCCAGCTTGACATCGATCTGCCCCGCCGCCGGCAGGCAGGCGGCAAGCATCACGGCGGCGACAGACACGCGGCAGGACGGCATCGGGGAAGATCCGTAGACGATCCCACCCCCGGCGTCAACGACCACCGCCACCGGTGGCGGACAGGGTTCGAAATCGGATGGTTGCCGGAATGAGATTTCGTGGGGTGGAGCCGGGGTGGCCGGGGTGGGTGCTTGCAGGGTGATGGTGGGGGGGATAGGAGGGGGCATGGAGCCGGCGATCGGGATCATTGGGGGGAGCGGGTTGTATGGGATCGAGGGGTTTGAGCAGTCGGACGAGCGGGTGGTGGAGACGCCGTTCGGGGCGCCGTCGGACGCACTGGTCGGGGGGATGCTGGGTGGGCGGCGGGTGTGGTTTTTGCCGCGGCACGGGCGTGGGCACCGGCTGCTGCCGCACGAGATCAACCACCGGGCGAACATCTGGGCGCTGCGCAGCCTCGGGGTGCGCTGGGTGATCTGCGTCACCGCCGTGGGCAGCCTGCGCGAAGAACTCCGGCCGCGGGACATCGTGGTGATCGACCAGTTTTTCGACCGCATGTCGCGGCGGGTGGAGCACACGTTCTTCGGGCGGGGGATTGCGGCGCACGTCGGCTTCGGGCGGCCGCTGAGCGGGACGTTGCGCGCGTTGCTGGTGGCGGCCGCGCGCGAGGAGGGGCTGACGGTGCACGACGGCGGCACCTATGTGAACATGGACGGCCCGGCGTTCTCGACGATGGCCGAGAGCGCGGTGCACCGGCAACTCGGCTTCGACGTGGTGGGCATGACCAACCTCGCCGAGGCAAAGCTCGCGTGCGAGGCGGAGATCGCCCTGGCAAGCCTGGCAATGGTGACCGACTACGACTGCTGGCACGCGGAGGAGGAGCACGTCACCGCGGCGGCGGTGCTCGGCCACATGCAGGCCAACGCGGTGGCCGCCAAGCGGGTGCTGCGGCGGGTGATCCCGCGCGTGCCCCGGGCAGCCGACTGGCCCGAGCACCACGCGCTCGACGGCGCGATCATGACCCCGCGTGAGCTGTGGCCGGAGGACACGGCGCGGGTGCTGGCGCCGATCCTCGGGGACCGGTGGCTGTGAGGCCCGATCCTAAAGAACTGCGTGACAACTCCGGGCAAGCGGCGGATACTCGGGCCGCCGCCCCGGGCCGCGGCGCCGTTTCCATGAACCTGCTGTTGCGCATTTCCTGCTGCGTGTTGTTCAGTGCCTCGCTGGGCAGTTGTTCCGCCTACAAGAAGAACGCCAAGGCCGACGATCCCCGCCCGGGGGCGGCGGCCACGACGGGTGCGCCGGTCAAGACGGTGGCCAACAAGGCCTACCGGACCCCGACCCTGCAAGGCCCGGCCCCGCGCAACCCGGACGTCAATCTATCCGCAGGCTTTTCGGCGGGGGCGGGCGTGACCCACTCGAGGGGGCCGGCGGACAAGCCGTTCGTGGCGATCACCTTCGACGACGGGCCCAACCCGCAGAACACGCCGCGGCTGCTCGACATGCTGCGCCAGCGCAACATCAAGGCCACGTTCTACGTGATCGGCCGCAACGTGGAGATGTATCCGGAGATCGTCCGGCGCACGGTGGCGGAGGGCCACGAGATCGGCAACCACACCTTCAGCCACCGGCTGCTGACCAAGATGGGCGACAGCGAGGTGCTGCGGGAACTGAGCCGCACGCGGGACGCGATCAGCGCGGCGGCCGGGGTGCAGCCGCGGACGATGCGGCCGCCCTACGGCGGGCTGCTGCAGCGCCAGCGGGAGCTGGTTCACAACCAGTTCGGCTATCCCACGGTGCTGTGGTCGGTGGACCCGCGCGACTGGCAGCGGCCGGGCACCTCGGTGGTCGCCTCGCGGATCGTCACCGGGGCGTCCAACGGCTCGATCATCCTGGCCCACGACCTGCACGGGCCGACGGTCGACGCGATGCCGGCGGCGTTGGACGGCCTGCTGCGGAAGGGCTACCGCTTCGTGACCGTGTCCCAGATGATCGCGCTGCAGGAGGCCGCCACCCTTGCTGCGGCGCAGACCTGAGCCGCCGGGCGCGGCGGGTGGCGATATGGCGATGTTCGGCGGGCGCTACTTCGCGATCCGCGACCGGCTGGCTGCGGTCGTCAACGGAATCATCGAGGCGGCCCGCGCCCACGAAGCCGACGCCTCCGACCTGGGCGACGACGGGGGCGGCTCGTGGCACCCGACGCGGCCGCTGCGGGTGGTGGCGGTCGGCGACACCAACGCCGGCAAGTCGAGCCTGCTGAACACGCTGTTCGGCGTGCGCGTGTGCGACGTCGGCGAACTGCCGAACCGCGGGCCGATCGCCTGGTGCGGCGCCGTCGGCCAGGTCGGCCCGCAGTTCCAGGCGCGCAGCGTGCCGCCGGCCCTCGCCGGCAACTACGAGTGGATCGACCCGCCGGGCCTCAACCTCCTGCCGCCCGAGCAGCGCGCGGAACTGGCGCGCCTGTGCGACCGCGCCGACACGGTGCTGGCGGTGTTCCAGTGGACCAACCCGTGGGAGCCGGCGACCTGGGATTTCCTCGCCCGGCTGCGCGAGGACGTGTTGGAGCGCACCTTGGTGGTGCTGCAGCAGACCGACCGCGGCGACCCGGCCGACCGGCCGGTGCTGCTCAGCCACCTGGGCGAGCTGTCGCAGCGCCGCGTCGGCCGGCAGCTGCCGGTGTTCCCGGTGTCCGCCCGGCGCGGCTGGGAGACCTGGCCGGACGGCGGGAACGCCGGGGACGCCGACGCCTGGCACGCGAGCGGGTTCGCCGCCCTGGACCGGAGGATCGACGAGATGGTGGCGGCCTCGACCCACCGCTTCAACGGGGTGCTCAACTGGTGGCACGCGGCGGCGCGGGTGGTGCGCAAGGTCGAGGAACGGATCGACGCCCGGCTGCGCCGCGTCGAGGACGAGGCGATCTTCCTCGGCCGCATCGAAACGATGGTCGACGAGGACCGCGACCGGTGGTTCGGCAGCCTCGACGACCGCATCGACGGCATCGAGCGGGCGGTACGCCGGATCCACGGCTGGGCCTCCCTCCGCCTGGCGTTGCTCCCGAGCTTCATCCGCTGCATGGCCGGCGACGACACCGCGGCCAGGCTCGGCGGCGTGGTCGTCGACTGCTGCGCGGTGGCGTGGCGGCTGCAGGCGACCGCCGACGTCAACGAGATGAAGGCGGTGTGCCGCGAACGCTGGGAAGGCCTGCAGCCGCGCGTGCGGGAGCTGTTAGGAATCGAGATGGGGGACTTCGGGCAGTCCGAGCAGGCGCTGGTCGGGGCGGGCGAGCGGTTCATCGAGCGGTTTGTCGACGCGGCGTCCGCGCAGGCCGGCGAGCTGCGGCCCGGGGCGCTGCTGGCCGACGGGCTGCGCCGGCGGCAGCGGGTGTTGACGGGGCTGTCCGGGACGGCGCTGGCGGCGGCCGGGGTGGGCGGCGCGCTGGGGGCGTTGGGGATGAACCGGCCGGCGTGGTGGGCGCTGGGGATGGCGGCGGCGGTGCTGGCGGTGGTGCTGGTGTACGGCTGGTTCAGTCGTCGGGCGCTGCTGCAGGCGCTGGACGAGAAGCTCGCCGAGGCACTGCGCAACCTCGGGGCGCGGGTCCGGCCCGCGCGGTTCGAGGGCGTGCGCCTGTTCTTCGGTGAGTTCTCCCGCACCCTCGACGGCTTGCGCCGCCGCGTCGCGGCGTCCCGGCAGGCGCTCCAGCCCTCGCTCGACCGGTGCAAGAACCTGTTTTTGGAACTGCAGGCGATCGGCCAGCAACTCAACCGCGGCGCGGGCGGGTAGAACGGACCTGGAAACGGGAACAGGAACCGGGGATTACGAGGATTCCGAGGATTGTCAAAGGGTTGCGAACAAGCTTCCGATCATCCGTTGGGTGTGGGCATCACGCTTGCCAACTCATTCTGAATCAACGTAATCCCCGCAATCCCCGGTTCTCATTTCCGAATTCAGGATTAAACATGGCGGCCCGGGTGGACCGGGCCGCCGTTTGATTCAGTTGCCGGGGGTGGGGGTCACTCCGTGGCCGGGGCCTCCTCCGGGGGTGCCGGGGGCGGTGGGGGCGGCGGAGGCGCGTCCTGGCCGCCGGGGCCGCCTTGGCCGCCGGGGCGGCGCTGGCCGCGGCGTCCAGGCTGGCCGCCGGGGCGGTCACCGCCGGGGCGCGGGCCGCCGAAGCCGGGGCCCATTTCCGCGCGGGCGGCCTGGCGCTCCTCGTCATTGAGCTTGCCGTCCTTGTCCTTGTCGTATTTGGCGAGCATCTCCTTCTGCATCGCCTCGCGCATCGCGGTGCGCTCTGCCTGGTCGAGCTGGCCGTCCTTGTTGGTGTCGTACTTGGCGAGCATCTCCTTGCGGCGCTCCTCCATCTGGGCCCGCCGGGCCTCTTGGGCGGCCTTGCGCTCCTCGTCGCTGAGCTTGCCGTCCTTGTCCTTGTCGAACTCCTTGAGCATCTGCTCGCGCATTTCGGGCGACATCTGGCGCTGGGCGCGCGGGCCTTGCCGGTTGCCGGGGCGTTGCGGGCCTCCGGGCGGCGGGCCTTGGGGCTGGTCCTGGGCATAGGCGCCGGCTGCCAGCAGCATGGCGAGCAGCCCGGTCAGGGTCATGGTGGTTGATTTCATGGTTGTGGATTCAGGTGTCGGTGTCTTGTCCGCCGGGCATCCGGGCGCCGGCTGTTCATGCAGGAAACCCCGCACCGCGCCGAAGGTTGCGCCGGATCGCAGGGGGGGCGGCGGGTGGCGGGCGCCGCCGACCTGGGAGGCCCCCCCCCGGGCAGGCGGAATCTCGTTGTCACTGGCGGGGCGAGCGTCTTGGATGCGGGCGTCGATGGAACGTACCGCACCGCCCCCGGCGGCGAACCGCCGCACCGTCCTGCTGCGGCGCGCGGCCAGCACCGTCGGGCTGTGGGTGGTGGTGGGCGTGGCGTTCGCCAGCGGCCGCAGCTGGGCCTGCCTCGGGCTGGCGGCGCTGCTCACGGTGGTGGCGACGGTCGAGCTCTTCCGGATGCTCCGGGAGGCGCGGGTGCCGTGCTTCCCGCGCTTCGGCGTGCTCGCGGCGGCCGGCTACGCGGCGGTGCTCAACGGCTGGCTGCTGCGCCAGCGCGGCGGGGGGGTCGAGCTGCCGCCGGCGGTGGATGCCGCCGCCCTGTTCGTGGTGCTCACCGGCGCCTTCCTGCTCCAGTTCCGCCAGCCGATCCGCGGCGCCGAGGCGTTCACCGCGGTGGCCGCGAACCTGTTCGGGTTCGTCTATCTGGCGCTGCTGTTCGGCTTCACGTCGCGGCTGATGCTGCTGGTGCCGGGCGAGGGCGGGGTGCCCGGCCTGTGGGTGGTGCTGTGGGTGATCGCAGTGACCAAGTTCACCGACATGGGCGCCTACCTGGTGGGCACCGCCATCGGCCGGCACAAGATGATCCCGCACATCAGCCCCGGCAAGACGTGGCAGGGGTTCGGCGGCGCGCTGGCGTTCGCCCAGCTCGCCGGCTGCGGGATGTTCGCGCTGCTGCCCGGGCCGCTGGCCCCGCTCGGCGGCTGGGGACAGGTCGCGGCCCTCGGGCTGCTGCTCGCGCTGCTCGCGGTGGCCGGCGACCTCGCCGAGAGCGTGGTCAAGCGCAGCCTGCTCGCCAAGGACTCAGGCGCCCTGCTGCCCGGCATCGGCGGCGCCCTCGACCTGATCGACAGCCTGTGCTTCACCGCCCCGTTCCTCTACTTCTACCTCAAGTGGACCCCGTGGTGATGGAACGGGCGCGACCCAGGCGCGTGGTGCTGTTAGGATCGACCGGCTCGATCGGCCGCTCGACCATCGAGGTGGCGCGCCGCCTGCCGGGGCGGATCGAGCTGGTCGGGCTGGCGGCGCGCAGCGGGGTCGAGGCGCTGGCGGCGCAGGCGCGCGCCACCGGGGTGCGCGAGGTGGCGCTCCACGACCGCTCGCTCGAGGGCCGGCTGCGGGCGCTGCTGCCGGCGGGCGTGCGGGTGCGGACCGGGCCCGAGGGGGTGGCCGAGCTGGCGGGACTGGCGGCGGCGGACATCGTGCTGGTGGCGATCGTGGGCACCGCGGGGCTGCGGCCGGCGCTGGCGGCGATCGAGGCAGGCAAGGACCTGGCGGTGGCGTCCAAGGAGATCCTGGTGATGGCCGGCGAGGTGGTGACCGCCGCCGCGGCCCGCCGCGGGGTGCGCCTGCTGCCGGTCGACAGCGAGCACAACGCGATCTATCAGTGCCTCGGCGGCCGCCGGGGCGGCGCCGGCGAGGTGGCGCGGCTGATCCTGACGGCGTCCGGCGGGCCGTTCCGGACGTGGCCGGCGGGGCGGCTGGCGGAGGTGACCGTGGCGCAGGCGCTGGCGCACCCGACCTGGGAGATGGGGCCGAAGGTGACGATCGACTCGGCGACGCTGTGCAACAAGGGGCTCGAGATGATCGAGGCGCACTGGTTGTTCGGCATCGGCATGGAGCGCATCGGTGTGCTGGTGCACCCGCAGTCGATCGTCCACTCGATGGTGGAGTTCATCGACGGCTCGGTGCTGGCGCAGCTGAGCCGCGCCGACATGTGCTTTCCGATCCAGTATGCGCTGACCTGGCCGGAGCGGGTGTCCGGCGGGCTGGCGGCGCCGGACTTCGCGGCGCTGGGCAGGCTCGAGTTCGAGGCCCCGCGGCACGACGCGTTCCCGGCGCTCGGGCTGGCGCGGCGGGCCGGCGTGGCCGGCGGCACGCTGCCGGCGGTGTTCAACGCGGCCAACGAGGTGGCAGTCGACGCGTTCCGCGCCGGCCGGCTGTCGTTCCCCGGGATCTGGGAGACGATCGCCAGGGTGATGGACGCCCACCGCGCGGGCCCGGCCGGCGAGCTCGAGGCGGTGATCGCGGCCGACCGCTGGGCGCGGGCGGCGGCGGCCGACGTGGTGGCGGGCGGCTGACGCCGGATCGGCCGACGGCGGATCGGCTGCCGGATCGGCTTGCGTTCCGGCCGCCGCCGGCGATCATTCGGCCGATGAGGGCGTGGTGCTGGGCGATCGTGTGCGCGGCGGCGGCGTTGCCCGCCGAAGGGGTGATCTTCCTCGACACGGCGGACCCGGCCTACCATGCCAACACCGCGCCGTCCGGCGTCTATCAGGATTCCGGGTGGCAGTACCAGGGGCTGTTCGGGAACTTCCTCGGGACGATGATCTCCCCGCAGCACTTCATCACCGCGGCGCACGTCGGGGTGCAGTCGACGACGTTCGTGTGGACGGCCAGCTTCAACGGCGGCGCGGGCGACGTGACCTTCACCCGGGACACCGGCGTCAACGGCGGGCTCGGCTACTGGGACATCGCGGGGACGGACCTCCGCATCTACCAGATCACCGGGACCTTCCCGCACCACGCGCCGCTGTACGCCGGCGGCGACGAGGTGGGCAGGGAGCTGGTGGTGATCGGGCGCGGCACCCAGCGCGGCGCCACGGTGCAGGTCGACGGGGTCGACAAGGGCTGGCGGTGGGGAACCTCCGACCACGTGGTGCGGTGGGGGTGCAACGACGTGTCGCAGGCGCTCACGGTGGGTTCGGCGGAGTACCTGTGGGCGGCGTTCGACGCGGTGGGCGGGCAGGACGAGGCGCACCTGTCCGGGGGGGACTCGGGCGGTGCGGCGTTCATCCTGCAGGACGGGGCGTGGCGGCTGGCGGGAATCCACTACGCGGTCGACGGCTCCTGGGACACCAACGACGTGGTCGGCGACGGCCTGCAGTTCAACGCGGCGCTGTTCGACGCCGGCGGCCTCTACAACGGGAGCGACACCGAGGGGTGGACCTACATCGAGGACCGCGCGGAGGACATCCCGAGCGGGTTCTACACCACCCGCATCAGCGCCTACCTGCCCGAGATCGCGGCGATCACCGGGGTGCCCGAACCGGCGCCGGCGCTGGCCGCGTGGGGCATGCTGGCGTTGGCGCTCGCCCGCCGGCGGCGGGGGTGACGGCGAACCCTCCGGCCGCGCGCCGGGCCGCATGCCCGGCGGCGCGGTTTTCGATTCGCCAGTTTTCGATTCGCCGGCAGCCGGTTGTGCGTTAGCCTGGGCGGTGGTGAGACCGGCGTCGTGGCGGGTGATGGAGGAAGGCGTGGCGGCCGTGCGCGCGCGACTCGAGCGCGCGGCGCGCATCCTGCGCGAGGCGGGCGTCGAGTTCGCGGTCGTCGGCGGCAACGCGGTGGCGGCGTGGGTTTCACGGGTGGATGCCGTGGCGGCGCGCAACACCCGCGATGTCGACGTGCTGCTGCGGCGGGAGGACTTCCCGGCGGCGCGGGCGGCGCTCGAGGACCACGGGTTCACCTGGCGGTCGGTCGCCGCGCTCGGGCGGGCCGGCACCCTGGACGTGTTCCTCGACGGCGCGTCCGGCAGCGTGCGCGACGCCCTGCACATCGTGTGGGCGAACGAGCCGGCCACCGCGGACAGCCCGCTGCCCGCGCCCGACCCGGCGGCCGCGGAACCGAGCGGCGGGATCCCGTGGATCGGGCTGGCGGAACTGCTGCGGATGAAGCTGGCCGCGTTCCGGGACAAGGACCGGGTGCACCTGCGCGACCTGATCGAGGTGGGGCTGGTCACCCGCGCCGACGCGGACACCCTTCCCGAGCCGCTGCGCGCGCGGCTGCTGGAGGTGTTGGACAACCCCGGCGGGTGAGCGGCGGCGGCCGGGGGCGGCGGCCCGCGCGGCGCGCGCCCCGCCCGTGCCCCGGCGCGTGCGGCTACGGCGCGGGCGCGGGGCCCCCGTCCTCCCGGCCGGCGATCCGGCGGAGGTAATCGAACGGATAGATGCCGGAGTCGTGGCCGTCGGCCCAGCGCAGGTGGAGCGCGTAGCTGCCGACGCGCCCGATGCCGACGAGCTCGGTGGCGCCCGGGGGAAGCGGCGGCACGGGCCGGGCGGTGCGCCCGAGGGCGTCGGGTTCCCCTTGGCACAGCGCGCAGGGGCACCGGCGGCGCAGGGTTTCCAGCGGGATGAAGTCCTCCGCGCCGCCCTCCCATGCGAGTGCGAGGTCGTGGCCGATCAGGGTGGCGTGGAGCAGGCGGAGCATGGCGCGCGGAGGCGGGCCGGCGGGCGGCTCACCCGTGCCCGGGGAGCGTTTCCAACAGCAACTTCTTCGCCCGGTCCCAGCGCCACGGCGCGCCCTCGAGGAAGAACGACTGGCAGACTTCGAGTTCGATCCCGAGGTAGGCCGGGTCGGGGAACTGGCGGCGGAACCGGGTGGTCATGCCGTCGGCGGTGCCGGCGTAGGGGGCGTTGGCGTCGAAGCGCAGGTCGGCGGCGGCGGTCCGCAGGGCGGTCAGCCAGCGGGCGGCGAACGCGGCCTCCGCCGGCCGCGCGGGGTCGAACAGGATCCCGACGTCGGTGGTGCGGCGCTTCCCCTCCAAGGTGCGGGTGAAGGTGTGGACCGAGAGGTGGAGCACGGGCGGCGAGATCTTGAGGCCGGACTGGATGCGCTCGACCAGCAGGTCGTGGTAGGACACGTAGTAGCGCTCGTGCAGCTTGTGGCGCTGGTCGTCGCTGAGGCCGGCGGCGAACTCGGAGAAGCGCTCCGGGTTGTCGGGGCTGCGGTTGAGGTCGATCAGCAGGCGGGTCACCTCGCCGTGGGCCAGGGGGGTGCGGGTCTTGATCGCGAATGCCTGGGCCAGGTTGAGGGCGCCGGGGTCCCAGCCGCGGTGCGAGGTCAGCGTCTCCTCGGAATCGCGGAAACGGTCGCGGTACCACTCGGGCACCGCGCACACCGCGTGATCACAGCTCAGCACCAGGGTCGCCATGGCGGGGCGGAGTGTGGCGGAAAGCCGCGGCCGGGGGAAGGATTCGTTTGCGGGGGCAGGAACGGCGCGTTGGCGTCGAGGCAGCCGGCGAGGTCCCGATAGACGGCGTGCAGGGCGGGGCGGCCCGGTGCGGGGCCGGCCGCGGCGAGCAGGCGCTCGGCGAGGCAGCCGCGGTCGAGGACCAGCGCGAGGTCGGGGGTGAGCGCGCCGAGGCGCGCGAGACGCCGGCGCACCAGCTCGCCGGCGGCGAGCGGGGCGGCCTCGCCGCAGGCGGCCAGCAGCGCCGGGTCGGCGACCCGCGCGTGGCGGGCGCGGCGGGTGGTGGCGGCCAGCAGCCTGCGCAGCGCGGCGGTGGCCACGGCTTCCTGGGCCGCGAGCGGGGCGTCGGCCTCGGCGATCCAGCCGGCGACGAGGGCGACGAGGCCGGCGATCACGGCGAGGTCCATGCGCGGGCATTCCTGGGCGTCGCCGAGGCGGATCTCGATCGTGCCGCGGTCGAAGCGGGCGATGGCGCCGCGGGCGTTGGCCCACTCGGCTTCGAGGACACCCGCGGGGTCGAGCGGGGCGAGCGCGCGCGTGATCGGCCCGAGCACGCGGCTGCGGTACTCGGACTCGGAGCGGCAGACGCCGGGGATCACGCCGCCGGTGAGCACCGGCACCCGCGCGCAGTTGTGGCGGTAGGTTTCGAGCCGGGTGTCCAACAGGCCGGTGGCGGCGCCGTCGGCGAACGGCGACGCGGCGGCCAGCACCGGGACGAGCGGGAGCACCAGCCGGATCGCCGAGTGGAGGCGGCGGAACGCGGCGTCGCCGGCGAACGGCAGGTTGAGGTGGAACGACTGGAGGTTGGACCAGCCGTGGCCGCGGCAGTCGAAGAGCCGGTGAAAGGTGGCGTAGATCTCGTGGTCGTCGTGCGCCCACAGCACCGTCTCGCCGGCGGGGTCGAACCACGGGTGCATGCCGCCCCCCAGCAGCCGGGCGCCGTGCCGCTCCAACAGGCGGTTCGCCTCGCGCGCCGACGCGTGGATCGCGCCGGCCACGCCGTCGAGGGAGGCGACCGGCGCGGAGACCTTGAACTCGAGCACGTGGGCAACCAGCTCGTTCGACCAGGTCACCGGCCCGCGCGGCAGCGAGTTGACCACCGCGCCGCCGCCGTCCACCAGCAGGCGGTCGGCCAGCGGCCGCACGGCGAGCGACCCGCGGTCGACGATCATCGACTCGATCTCGATGCCGAAGCCGGGGAACGGAGGGGAGTTAGAGTCCAAGTTTCAAGTTCCAAGTTCCAAGTGTCGCGGGTGGACGGGCGGCGCTCAGCGCGGGGCGGTGCGCGCCTCGATCCGGCGCACCAGGCAGGCGACGACCTCGTCGTAGAGCCGCTGGCCGAGGACGAGGTCCTCGATGCCGTAGTCGATCGACGGGTTGTCGTTGACCTCGATGACCAGCGCCCGGCCGTCGATCTCCTTGAGGTCGACGCCGTAGAGGCCGTCGCCGACGAGGTGGGCGGCGGCGAGGGCGGTTTCGACCACCGCCGCAGGGGCCTCCTCGACCGGGATGGTGTCGGCCTTGCCGGAGATCGTGCCGGCCGCGCCGATGCTGCGGTAGATCTGCCAGTGGCCGCGGGCCATGTGGTAGCGGCAGGCCCACAGCGGCCGCCCCTCGAGCACGCCGATGCGCCAGTCGAACGGCGTGGGGACGAACTCCTGGGCGATCAGCAGGTCGGTCTCGCGGAACAGGGTGCCGGCCGCCGCGGCCAGCCCGGGCTGGTCGGTCACCTTGACGACACCGCGGGAGAACGCCGAGTCCGGCTGCTTGAGGACCAGCGGGAACCCGAGGTCCCGGCCGATCTCCGGCGGGGCGCCCCGATAGAGCACGCGGGTGCGCGGCATCGGGATCGCGTTGCGCTGGAACAACTCGGCGAGGAACACCTTGTTGGTGCAGCGCAGGATCGAGTCCGGGTCGTCGATCACCGGGATCCCCTGCGCCCGCGCGCGGGTCGCGATCCGGAACGTGAAGTTCTCGACCGACGTGGTGGCCCGCAGCAGCAGCGCGTCGTATTCGCCCACCGTGGCCAGGTCGTCGGGGCCGATCACCTCGCACGCCACCTCGACCCGCGCCGCGGCCCGCGCGAAGCGGCGCAGCGCGGCCGCGTCCGAGGGCGGCGTCGGGTCGGCGGGGTCGGCGACGATCCCCAGCAGGTAACGCGGCGGCCGGGCGGGCTCGACGCGGGACGGGCGGCGGAAATAGCGTGCGGCGGCCTCGAGGACGAACTCGTGGTGGTCGGCGGGGATGTCGCGGGTGGCGAGCAGGTTGGCGGAGCGCAGCCGCCACGCGCCGTCGCGGCCGCGGATGAAGTTGGCGCGCAGGGCGGGGGCCGGGAACATGTTGAACAGGGCGCGGGCGAGCCGGGCGTGGCGTTCGGCGAGGTTGCGGCCGAAGTAGACCGAGAGCGCGAACTCGCCGGACTGGATCTTGGCCAGCGACTGTTGGACCAGGCGGTCGAGTTCCGGGCCGAGGAACGGGCCGCGGCCGTGGAGGCGGCGCAGCGTGGCGACCGAGGGCATCGGCCGGTGGCCGCGCGCCTCGGCGAGCAGCGAGACGTAGTAGCCGGCCGACTGATAGGAGTAGTCGCGGCAGAGGTTGAAGACGCGGCCGCGGCGCAGCCGCTGGAGCGCCGGGTCGCACAGGTAGGCGCGCGGGGTGACGACCTGCAGCCCGTGCAGGTTGAGCGGCCAGTCGGCCGGCCGTTCGACGACGATGAACAGGGGGATCATTGCCGGGGGCGGATCACCAGCAGGTTCGCATCGAAGGTCAGCACCCCGAGCAGGATCGCGTTGATCAGGCGGTCGATGTGGACCTGGTAGCGGTGGGGGTCGGCGAACGGGCTCTTGATCCACGGGTCGTGGACGGTCACCAGCTTGGTGATGCGGTCGTAGCCGGAGAGCACCACGAAGTGCCCCTCGGGCTGGCCGCCGAGGTCGTCGTAGCGGTTGGTCAGGGGGTCGACCCGCTGGTCGCGGTAGAGGAAGGTGGCGCTCAGGCCGGTGAGCACCGGCACCGGGCGGTCGCGGGCGAGGTGGTTGCGGAGCACCTCGCGGGTGAGCGGTTCCATGCGGACCTCGCCGCCGCGGTCGATGAACTCGCGCAGCGCGCGGAGTTCCTGGCGTTCCTTGCGGTGGCGGCGGACGGTGAGCGAGGCGTCGATGCGGGCGGCGAGGGCGGCAGGCCGGGAGGGGAACCACGTCGGGTCGAGGACCCGCAGGTTGCAGGTCTGGAGCAGGGCGCGGAAACCGCGGCGCAGCGCGTCGATGCCGAGCATCACGGCCAGCGTCCCGCCGCCCGCCACCGAGGGGATGGCGGCGATCAGGTGGTCGAGCGGCAGCTCGAGGCCGAAGTGGCGATAGACCGCCTGCAGGCAGGTCGGTCCGCACGACGAATCGGTCGGCTGCGGCTCGACGTGGATCGGCAGGGCGGGTGTCGGCGGACTCATGTGCGCACGCGACGGGTTCCGGCTACACCTTTGCCGGCACGCCGCAAAGCGCAAATCGCGGGCGGCCATGCGCGCGCGGCGGGCGGCGGGTCCCGGGTGCCGCTTGCTTTCCGCCCCGGACGTGTTACAGCCGCCTCGGCCGTTCATGAAACATCCCTGCTTTCCGTTCGCGCTGGCCGCCGTGGCGCTCCACTCGTTCGGGGCGCTCATGGCGCAGGAGCCCGCGCCCGCCCCGGTGGCGCCATCGGTGGACGACACCGCGCGGTTCATCGCCGGCCTGCCGCCGGTCAGCGACCCGCTGCTGATCGAGCTGGCGGGCGAGCGTGCCTGGCAGCGGCATTCCGCGCTGCTGAGCACCGCGTGGTCCGAGGTCGAGGCCGGGCGGCTCGCCAAGGTGCGGCAGTGGGCGCTCGCCCACGTCCCCGCGGCCACCGCCGCCGGCACCGTGTTCTACATGTTCAGCGGCCCCGACTTCCTGTATGCGGACGCGATCTATCCGGAGGCCACGACCTACGTGTTCTGCGGGATCGAGCCGGTGGGGCCGATCCCGGACATCGGCGGGCTGCGCCGCGACCAGCTTGCCGGCGAGCTGCAGGCGCTGCGCGCGTCGCTCGACTCGATCCTCAACTTCAGCTTCTTCATCACCAAGGAGATGAAGCAGGACCTGCGCAACCACGCGTTGCGCGGCACCCTGCCGGTGCTCTCGCTGTTCATCGCCCGCGCCGGCAAGACGATCTGCGACGTCGGCTTCGTCGGCCTCGACCGGCAGGGCGCCCTGGTGCCGGTCAGCGAGCCGGTCCGCGCGGGGGCGGTCACCGCGCCCGGGGTGCGCATCACGTTCCGCGCGCCGGGGTCGGACACGCTGCGCACGCTCTACTACTTCAGCACCGACATCTCGAACAGCGGCCTCGAGTCCACCGGGTTCCTCGCGTTCTGCAGGACCCTCGCCCCGGGCAACAGCCTGGTGAAGAGCGCCTCATACCTGATGCACGAGAGCTACTTCTCGTCGGTCCGCTCGTTCCTGTTGGAGAACACGGCCACGCTGGTGCAGGACGACTCGGGGATCCCGTGCGCGTTCCTGCCCCCCGAGCAGTGGGAACTGCGGCTGTTCGGCAGCTACCCGGGGCCGATCCCGCTGTTCCACAACTACACCCAGCCGCGGCTGGCTGACCTCTACCGCCGGATGGACCCGGTGCCGCTCGACTTCGGCATCGGCTACCGCCACCGCCGGGGCGAGTCGACGCTGATCGTCGCCATCCGCCGGCCGGACAACTGGACCGACGGCGCGCCGAGGGCGGTGCCGGTCGCGATCCCGGTGGCCGAGGCGGAGGCCATGGCGCCGCCGCCGGTCACGCAGTGAGCGCAAGCGCGGCGGCCGGCCCCGCGGGGGGGGCGCGCCGCGTCACGGCCTGAGGATCCGGCGCAGGAACTCGGCGTCGGAGAAGCGCGCGTCGGCGCCTTGGCGGACGATCACGAGCCCCCGCGAGGGGATCACGAACAGGCGCTGGTAGCCGGAGCCGACGGCGGCGAACAGGTCGGGCGGGGCGCTGCGGCACAGGCAGGCGCCGCGCCAGTCCTGGCGCGGCCACGGTTCCTCCAACAGGTTCTCGATGTCGGGCTCGCGGGCGTGGCCGCCGGCGGCCGCGCGGTTGAGCCACAGCCCGAGGCCGAACGCCGGGTTGGCGCGGCTGCCGCGGGTCAGCTCCCCGAACAGGCGGTCCGGCACCACCACCCGGCCGGCGTGGCGCCCCCGCTCTAACAGCAGCGTGCCGAACTGCGCCCACTGGCGCGCGGTCAGGCAGAAGCCGCTGGCGAGCAGCGGGTTGCCGCGGCGGTCCTTGCGGAAGTCGACGTCGCCGATGCCGAGCGGCCCGAGCACCCGGCCCCGGAGGAAGGCGTCGGGCGACTGGCCGCGCGCGGCGAGCTTGCGGCGCAGCACCTCGCACAGCACCTGCCCGTGGCTCGGGCCGTAGGTGAACGCGGCGCCGCGGGGGGCCACCAGCGGGGTGCGCAGCGCCTCGGCGTTGCGGTCCGCCACCCGGTTGGAGTGCAGGCGGGGGGCGGGGTCCAGCCCGCCGGTGAAATCCAACAGCTCCCGGATCGTGATCTCCCGGCGGCGCGGGTCGCCGCGCCACTCGGCGAGCGTGGCGCTGGCCCGCTCGTCGAGCCGCAGCAGGCGCTCGTCGGCGGCGGCCAGCACCGCCACCGCCCAGAAGCTCTTGGTGCCGCTGAAGATCGGGTGGGCGGTGCGCGGCCCCGACCCGTTGGCATACTGCTCGAACACCACCCGGCCACGCTCGACCACCAGCAGCGTGTAGCCGCGCCGGCTGGCCGAATACGCCGCTGCGTCGCGCAGCGAGCGCGGGTTGAGGCCCGCCGCGGGCGGGGCGCCGCCCGCCGCCGAGGCCACCACCAGCCAGCCCGCCAGCAGCCGCCACCGCCAGCCCGCCAAACCGTTCACGCCGCCGAGGATACCCCGCGGCCCCGCACCCGGCCAATCGAAACCACCCCCCACCCCACCATAGGCCGCGGGTTGCGTTTACCTTGGAAACGGGAACAGGAACCGGGGATTACGAGGATTTCGAGGATTATCAAAGGGTTGCGAACAAGCTTCCGATCACCCGTTGGGTGTGGACATCACGCTTGCCAACTCATTCTGAATCAACGTAATCCCCGCAATCCCAGGTTCACATTTCCGAATTCAGGTTTACAGGTAGGGCAGGCGGGCGGCGGTGGCGAGGATTTCGGATTCGTGGTCGAGCAGTTCCTGGATCGGGTCCCAGCGGCCGGCGACCAGTGCGTCGCGGGCCGACTCCGGGATGCCGAGGCGGAACTCGTGGCCGGCGGGGCTGCGGACCAGGCGGGCCACCAGGTCGATCGTCAGTTCGAGCGCCGGCTCGGCGGCCACCGCCGCGCACAGCTGCGCGAGCCCGCCGGCGTCGAGGGTGACGCAGGGCATCCCGAGGGTGGTGGCGTTGCCGAAGAAGATCTCGGCGAACGACTTGGCGATGATCGCCCGGAAGCCGAACTTGGCCAGCGACTGGGGCGCGTGCTCGCGCGACGAGCCGCAGCCGAAGTTGACGCCGGCGAGCAGGATCGAGGCGCCCGCGAAGCGCGGGTCGTTGAGCGGGTGGCGGGTCTTTTCCCCGGTTTCCGGGTTGAAGCGCACGTCGTGGAACGCGTGCTCGCCGAGCCCGTCGAAGGTGACGCACTTCATGAACCGCGCCGGGATGATCCGGTCGGTGTCAATGTTGGCACCGGGGACGTGGACCGCCCGGCCGGTGATGGTGGTGATTCGTGCCAGCGCCATCGCGTTTCCTACGGTTGGAGTCCGAACACCTCGCGCGCGTCGGCCACCGCGCCGGTGACCGCGGCGGCCGCCACCATCACCGGGGACATCAGGATCGTGCGCCCGGTGGGCGACCCCTGGCGGCCCTTGAAGTTTCTGTTGGATGAGGAGGCGCAGAGCTGGTCGCCGACCAGCCGGTCGGGGTTCATGGCCAGGCACATCGAGCAGCCGGCGCCGCGCCACTCGAAGCCGGCCTCGCGGAACACTTGGTCGATCCCCTCCTGGCGGCACTGGTGGGCCACGATCTGGGACCCCGGCACGGCGATCGCGGTGACCCCCGGCGCCACCCTGCGGCCGCGCAGGTGGCTGGCCACCTCGCGGAAGTCCGACAGCCGGCCGTTGGTGCACGAGCCGATGAACGCGACGTCGATCGGCACCCCCTTGATCGGGGTGCCGGGCGGCAGCTTCATGTAGGCCAGCGCCTCCTCGATCGTCGCCCGCCGGCCCGGCGATTCGGCCCCCGCCGGGTCCGGGATCCGCCCGGAGATCTCGATTCCGTGGTCGGGCGAGATCCCCCAGGTGACCGTCGGCTCGATGGCGGCGGCGTCGATCCGCACCACGTCGTCGTAGCGCGCGTCCGGGTCGGAGGCGAACGCCAGCCAACGCGCGCGCGTCGCCTCCCAGTCGCGCATGTCGACGTACGGCCGGCCCTCGAGGTAGGCGGCGGTGGTGGCGTCCGGGTTGACGTAGCCGCAGCGCGCGCCGCCCTCGATCGACATGTTGCACACGGTCATCCGCTCCTCCATCGACATCCGGTCGAACACCTCGCCGGCATATTCGTAGGCGAAACCGATGCCGCCCTTGGCGCCCAGCAGGCGGATGACGTGGAGGATCACGTCCTTGGCGTAGACGCCCGGGCCGAGGCGGCCGTCGACCTGGATGCGGCGCACCTTGAGCCGCTCGATGGCGATCGTCTGGGTGGCCAGCACGTCGCGCACCTGGGTGGTGCCGATGCCCAAGGCGATCGCGCCGAACGCGCCGTGGGTGGCGGTGTGGGAGTCGCCGCAGGCGATCGTGGTCCCGGGCTGGGTGATCCCCTGCTCGGGCCCGACGACGTGGACGATCCCCTGCTTGCCGGAGGCGAGGTCGAAGTAGGTCAGGCCGAACTGGTCGGCGTTGCGGCGCAGCTCGCGCATCATCGCGGCGGCCAGCGGGTCGCGCGGCTCCTCCTGGCGCTCGGTCGGCACGATGTGGTCGACCGTGGCGAAGGTCCGGTGCGGAAACTTCACCGGCAGGCCGAGGTCGCGCAGCATCCCGAAGGCCTGCGGCGAGGTGACCTCGTGCACCAGGTGGGTGCCGATGAACAACTGGGTGCGCCCGTCGGCCAAGGTGCCGACGACGTGGGCGTCCCAGACCTTTTCGTAGAGCGTCTTGCCCATGGCGTGGAAACGGGTCCGCCCCCGGGCACCGCGGCCGCGGGGGCGGCAAACCTGAGCGTGCCGGAACCGCTTGTCAAAGCGCAACCGGCCAGCCGCCGGGACCAGCGCACCGCCGGCCCGGGCTGGCGCCGGCCGGGACCGGCTACTTCTGATAGATCACCTCGGGCGCGGGCGGCACCGGGGCGAATCCGGGCAGCGGGCGCAGCTTGGGCGGGCCCGGCTCGCCGGTCATGCAGCAGCAGGAGTTGAGGAGGATCGCGCCGGCCACGGCGCCCACGGCGAGCAGGAGTCGGATCATCGTTGGATCGGTGTTGGGTGGGCGGATCCTCGGCAGTTCCCGGCGCGGATGCAAGCGCGGAACAGGCCGGATTGACCAACCCGTTCCGCGGCGGGTCCGTGCCGGGGGCGGTGCCGCCCCGCGGCAGGCGTCAGCTCACTTGGAGGGCGCGACGTAGGTCGGGCCGCTCGGCGGCGGGGCCGGGGCCGGCTTGGAGCAGGCAACGGCGCACGCGCACAGGGCGAGGACGGCCGCAACGACGGACAGGAGGGCGAGTTTGTTGAGCATGGCAGGTGGGTGGGGTTGGTTGCTTGGGCTGGCGGCCAGCCACCCGGCCGGCCCGCCGCGCCGTCACGCTAAGGGCTCGGCCGGCCGGTTCAAGGACAAAGCGGCAGGACAGAGCGGCTGGGCCGTCCTGCCGCGAGCCGCTGACGGCGCCCCTGACAGCGCGGTTGCATCGCCGGGCGATGCCATTACCCCAAGGGGGAAAATGCCGAACCACGAATTTCGCGGATTACGCGGCTTTCGGAGCGGCTTGGTTTCCCTCGCCTGTTCACCTGCCGGATGAATCCGCCATCCATCGGAACTCATTCAACATCCGTGCAGTCCGTGTAATCCGTGTAATCCGTGGTTTTCATTCCCGGATCCAGGATTACACTCCGCCGCCGCGCGCCGGCACGCCTGCGCGCCAACCAAGCGACCCATGGCAACCAGCACCAGGACGTGGAACGTGGCCGTCGTCGGCGCCACCGGCGCGGTCGGCGAGGAAATGAGGCTCTGTCTCGAGCAGCGGGAGTTTCCCGTGGGCGAGCTGCGGCTGCTCGCGTCGGCGCGCTCGAAGGGCAAGCGGTTCCGGTTCCGCGGGCGGGACGTGGAGGTTGTCGAGCTGACCCACGACAGTTTCGCGGGGATCGACATCGCGCTGTTCAGCGCCGGCGGGTCGGTCTCCAAGGAGTTCGCGCCCTCGGCCGCCAGGGCCGGCGCGGTGGTCATCGACAACTCCTCGGCGTTCCGCATGGAGCCCGACGTGCCGCTGGTGGTGCCGGAGATCAACCCGGCCGCCGCCGCCGACCGCCCGCGCGGGATCATCGCCAACCCGAACTGCACCACCATCGTCGCCCTGATGGCGCTCGGCCCGCTCCACGAGCGGTTCGGCCTGGCCGCGGTGATCGCCTCGAGCTACCAGGCGGTCAGCGGGTCCGGCGCGCAGGGGATCGTCGAGCTCGACGACCAGGTGCGCGCGCTCGCCGAGGGCCGCGCGGTGACGCGGCGCGTCTATCCGCGCCAGATCGCCTTCAACGTCATCCCGCAGGTCGACGTGTTCACCGCCAACGGCTACACCCGGGAGGAGATGAAGATGCAGGACGAGGGCCGCAAGATCCTCGGCCTGCCCGGCCTCAAGGTCTCCTGCACCTGCGTGCGGGTGCCCGTCCACCGCTCGCACTCGGTCTCGATCACCGCCCGGTTCGAGCGCCCGGCCGATCCCGACGCCGCCCGCGCCGCCTTCGCCGGCAAGCCCGGCGTGCGGGTCGTCGACGACCCCGCCAGCGGCCTCTATCCGGTGCCGCTCGACACCACCGGCAAGGACGACTGCCTCGTCGGCCGCATCCGCCGGAACCTCGTGCTCGACAACGCCCTCGACCTGTGGGTCGTCGGCGACCAGTTGCGCAAGGGCGCCGCCCTCAACGCCGTCCAGATCGCCGAGCTGCTGTGAGCGCGGACCTGAAGTCGTGGCTGGCCGCCCGCGCGGCCGAGGTCGATGCCGCACTCGACGGCTTCTTGCCCGCCGCCGCGGCCAGGCCGGCGACCATCCACCGGGCGATGCGCCACGCCGTGTTCGCCGGCGGCAAGCGGCTGCGGCCGGCGCTGTGCCTGGCCGCCGCCGAGGCCTGCGGCGGCGACCCGGCCGCCGCGCTGCCCGCCGCCTGCGCGGTCGAGGTGATGCACACCTACTCGCTGGTCCACGACGACCTGCCGTGCATGGACGACGACGACCTGCGCCGCGGCCGGCCGACGTGCCACAAGGTGTTTGGCGAGGGGATGGCGGTGCTGTGCGGCGACGCCCTGCTCACCGAGGCGTTCGCGATCCTCGCCTGCGCGCAGCCGACCCGGCGCCACCCGCTCCGCGAGCTGGTCGCCGAACTGGCCCGCACCGGCGGCAGCCGCTGGCTGATCGGCGGCCAGGTGATGGACCTCGAGGCCGAAGGCCAGCAACCCACCCCGCCGCGGCTGGTCGCGATCCACGAGGCGAAGACCGCCGCCCTGCTCACCACCGCGCTGCGCCTCGGCGCGATGAGCGCCGACGCCACCCCGGCCAAGCTCGACGCCCTGACCCGCTTCGGCCGCGCCCTCGGCCTCGCCTTCCAGGTCATCGACGACATCCTCGACGTCACCCAAAGCTCCGAGAAACTCGGCAAGACCGCCGGCAAGGACGCCGCCACCGCCAAGGCCACCTACCCCGCCATCCTCGGCCTCGAGCGCTCCCGCCAGCACGCCGCCCGCCTCACCCGCCAGGCGATGGCCGCCCTCGCCCCGCTCCGTTCCAAGGCCGCACGCCTCAGCCAACTCGCGGCGTTTCTGTTGGAACGGGAATACTAGCCCGGCGTCGTGGCGGAAGTGGTGACGAGCTCGGCCGCCGCCGGAGCGACGCCCCACGGGCCCCTCCGCCACCCAACGATGACACCGCCTCACCGGTCCCGTGCCCGCTGGCTTCTCCGCCTCGCCGCCGCCGCCTTCGCGGCCGCCTTCGTCGGCATCATCGCGATCGCCGACCGCGGCGAGGGTGGGCGCTGGTGGGGGTTTCTCGAACGGATCCCCTGCGGCGACAAGCTCGGCCACGTCGGGCTGGTGGGGTTGCTGGGATCGCTGGCCAACCTCGCCATCCCCCCGCGGCCCGCACCCGGACCGCTGCGCCCGCTGACCTTGGTGACGCTCGCCCTGCTGGGCCTGCTCACCCTCGAGGAACTCTCCCAGGCGTTCCTCAAACACCGCACCTGCGACCCGCTCGACTGGCTCGCCGACCTCGCCGGCCTGGCGCTCGGCCAACTGGCCGCGCACCTCACGCAGCGCACCCGCCCGACCTGAGGCGCCCCCGGGACCGCCTGCCTGACTGGCTGGCCGCGGAAGGAAAGGATGGCTATCAGATCCGTTTCTATACCTCCACCGATAACGACAACGCCTCGTTCCAACCCGTCAGCATTCGCCTCGGGGCCCCCAACCCCGAGGATGGAGCTGCCCAGCTCACCAACCTTACGGTCGCCGAAACCGTGGCCATCCCCGTGCGCGGGCCTGGTGACTTCCCCCCGAACACGACCCCCGACCCGACATGGGGCATGTGGCAAACCCGCGGCTACGGCGACTCCGTTACCACCCTGACCGCCGACACCATCACCCTGACCTTCCCCAGCAGGGACGGCACCGTCCGCGGCACCTTGGCCGGGTTCAAGATCACCGCCGTCCCGGAACCCGCCACCGCCGGCCTGCTGGCCCTGGGCCTCATGCCGTGGCTGGCCGCCCGGCGACGCAAGGCCTGATCCCCCCGGCAGCCGGGCCCCAATCACCCCCCTCCCCGCGCCAAACCGCGCGCCGACCGGCCGGGAGCGCCGGCACCACCGTCGGTTGCCGCCCAGGCAATTGCTGATTACGAGGGAGGAATTGCGAGAGAGGAATTTGATCGACAGGCGGCCGTTTTTGTGGCACAATCATCGGGCTAACCTGTCTGCTTCCCGTATCCAATGGACCTCCGCCTGGCACGCCGCGAATACAAGTTTCGACTCACGGACGAGCAGGCGCAGCGGGTGTTGCGGGAGATCCGGGAGCGGATGCCGGGCGACACCCACGGGGCGCGTGGCGCCTACCCGATCGTCTCGGAATACTACGATACCGCCGAGCGGGACGCGATGTGGGAGCGCGACCGCCGGATCGGCAACCGGCGCAAGCTGCGGGTGCGCATCTACGGCACCGCCAACGGTGCGATCCCGCCCTCGGCGTTCCTCGAGATCAAGCACAAGCAGAGCGGTGTGGGGGTCAAGCGCCGCCTGCGGGTGCCGGTCGAGGCGGTGATGGACCCGGCGTTCGACGCCGGCGCGCTGATCCGCGGGCTGCAGCCGCGGCTGAAGAAGCGCGGCGACCTGGTGCTGGCCGAGGAGATGCTCAAGCTGCTGGACGAGCGCGGCGTGCGGCCGTCGATCCAGATGCGCTACGACCGGCTGGCCTACGAGGGCGACGACGACCTGCGGATCACCTTCGACCAGGCGATCAAGTGCCGGGTCGAGCGCAGGCCCCTGTTCCCGGACGACCCGGACTTCCCGTGCGACGTCCTGCCGCCGGGCGAAATGGTGATGGAAGTAAAACTTTACGAGACGGCTCCGTATTGGCTGCGGGAAATGACGGCGCGGCAACAGTTGACGCGCACCCCATTCAGCAAGTATTGCACCGCGCTGCAGCTGTTCGACCCGGTGGTCAGCCCGCTGATCGCCCGCCGCCGCTGCTGCGCCTGAAGCCGCCACCCACCCGCCATGGACCAGTTTCTCGAAGCCTTCCAGGAAACCTTCGGCCAGGATGTCCCGACCGCCCTCGAGGTGCTGTGGGCGATGCTGCTCAGCCTGGTGCTGAACCTGGTCATCGGGGCAGTCTACAAGGCGACCTACCGCGGCAGCCGCTACTCCCAGGACTACGTCCAGACGCTGGTGATGATGGGCATGGTCACCACCATCCTGATCATGGTGGTGAGCGGGAACGTGGGGATCGCGTTCGGCATGTTCGCCGCCTTCTCGGTGATCCGCTTCCGGCGCAACCTCGGCCAGGCCCGCGACCTCGGCTTCGTGCTGTTCGCGATGGCCACCGGCATGGTGGTGGGCGCCCGCTACTACCAGATGGCGGTGCTGACCACGGTGATCGTCACCACCACGATCGCGGTGCTCACCCGGATCAACGCCTACGCCCCGCGCCGCATGTCGCACCAGCTGCGGATCCGGGTGACCAACGACATTGACTACGACAGCGCGTTCCGCCCGGTGTTCGAGGAGTTCACCGACTGGGTGGAGCTGACCAACATCGAAACGGTGCAGGCCGGGATGATGACCGAGCTGCGCTACGGGATCCGCCTCAAGGCGGGCGCCAGCCTCAGCGGGTTCGTCGAGCGCCTGCAGATGGCCAACGGCAACAACCGGATCCTGATCACATCCACGGAAGGAGCACGGCAATGACAACCAAGCACGCAACCAAGGGCAGGGGCGGCTGGACGCTGGTGGAGACGCTGATCACCGCGGCGGTGATCGCGATCCTCGCGGCGCTCGCGTTCCCGATGATGGCGTCGTTCAAGAAGCGCGCCAACCGCGAGCGCTGCCTCGAGAAGCTGCGCTCGCTCGGCATCGCGTTCGTCAGCTACACCACCGACCACAACGGCGAGCTGCCGATGGAGGACGCACCCGGTTCCCACGACTGGGAGGCGGTGATCGACCCGGCGAACGCCAACGTGTGGTACAACGCGCTGCCCGAGCTGATGAATGCCGGCTCGGCCGCCAGCCTGGTGGACCACCCGGAGCGGTTCTACGACGACGGCTACCCGCTCTATCTGCCCGGCGCGCCATACCCGAGCGGCAACAAGAAGCTGGGCGTGCCGTACTTCGCGGTGGCGATGAACAGCCGGCTGCAGCGCAAGAACAACGACGGGGTGAAGGTGCCCGGCACGATGTCGGCGCTCCAGGCGCCGCAGCGCACGGTGATCTTCCTCGAGCGCGGGATGCCCAAGGACAAGAAGAGCAATCCCGGCCAGCGCGGCTTCGACGCCTCGCCGAAGGCCAACGCGCGCGCGTTCGTCGCCCGCCACAACGGCAAGGGGCTGCTGGTGTTCGCCGACGGCCACGCCCAGATGTATGCGGTCTCCGACCTGATCAACAGCGCCGGCCAGATCAAGCAGCCGCAGACCGACGTCGTCTGGACGCCCGATCCCGAGGACAACCCGAACTGACCCGCAGCACATGAAGCCCGCCCGGTCCCCGGTGCCCGCCGCGCTGGCGCTCGCCGCGGGGCTCGCCGGGATGGCGGCCGCGGCCGACGTGCTGGCGCTGGCCGGCTACCGCGACTGGACGGCCACGGACGGCAGGAAGCTGCACGCCCAACTGCTCGCGGTGGGCCCGAACGCCTACACCTTGAAGAGCCGGCGCGACGGCCGCACCTACGACATCCCGCTCGACCGGATCGGCGACGCGGACCGGCAACTGGTCAGCGCGGCGAATGCCGAGGTCGACCGCGCCAAGGCGCGCTGCATGGCCGACGGCGCGTTCCGGGGGCTGCCCGACCCCTCCGAGGCGTTCTGGCGGGTGGCGCTGGCGCTCGGCCGGGCGAACGAGCTCGGCGAGCTGGTGGCGGGCGCCTACCGCTCGAGCACCGGCGTGATCAAGCTGCCGGCGCGCGGCTTCCGCCGCGAATCCGACAAGAGCTTCCTGATCGAGGGCGAGCACGTGATGGTGCGGATCGTCGTACCGCAGGAAGGCGACAGCGTGCAGGTGTCCGGCGAGAAGCTGCAGGTCGTCCGCAAGACCCGCGTCACCGAATCGCGCTCGACGTGGTACGGCTGGGAGTACGACACCCGGCTCAAGTTGCTGCGGCGCCCGATCTGCACGCGCCGGGAGGTCTATCAGCCGACGGTCGGCGACGCCGAGCCGTGCAAGGTGGCGGCCTGCGCGGTGGAAGCCGTCGGCGTCGGCAACTACCTGGTGTTCACGCTCCACGTGAACTTCAAGTGACCCCGCGGCGCGGGGGAGCCGGGCCCGCCCGGGGGCGGGCGCGGGGCGGCGATTGACACCGGCCGCACCACGGTCCATCACCGAGCCGTGACCGCCGCCCGCCACCTCGTGCTCGCCGGCCTGCTCGCGGGCGCCTGCGCCACCGCCTCGTGCGGGCTGCTGCGCATGCCGGGACGGATCGTCGGCGGCCTGGCCCACGCCACCGTCGAGGGCGGCAAGAGCCTCCATCGGAAGGCCGAGGAGGCGAGCGCGCGCCGCAAGCGGGCGAAGGAGGAGAAGGAGCAACAGGAACTGGCGGCCGGGGAGCAGGCGAACAAGCAGCAGGCGACGGCCGGGGCGGGCGCCGCGACTGGCGGCGGCGGCCTGTTGCCGGACCTCCCCCCCGAGCCCGGGTTGCCCGCCGAGTCGGGGTTGCCGCAGGAACTGCCCGCCGAGTCCGGGATTCCCGCCGGATCCGCGCCGGACGCGGTGGATCCCGACGCCCTGCCCGAGTTCCTGCCGCCGCTGCCCGAGGAGTGAGGCGGGCGCGGCCGGCACCCGGCCCGGTCCCGCTGCCCGGTCCCGCTTGCGCCCGGGCCGGATTGTTGTTTTGTAGGGCCTGCCGATGACGGCGAGCGACGAAAGCACCAACCAGCGCGCCATGGTCGAGGCGCTGTTGCGCGAGGCGGGCAGCGTGCTGGTCGCGTTTTCCGGGGGCGTCGACAGCGCGCTGGTGGCGGCGGTCGCCGCACGGGTCCTCGGCGAGCGGGCCGCGGCGGTCACCGCAGTGTCGCCGAGCCTCGCCCCCGGCGAACTCGACGACGCGCGCGCGGTCGCCGGGCACATCGGCATCCGCCACCTCGAGGTGCCCACCGACGAGGTCGCGGACCCGAGCTATGCCGCCAACACGCCGGACCGCTGCTTCCACTGCAAGGACACGATCTACGGCGTGCTCACCGCACTGGCCGCCAGCGAGGGCTACGCGGCGGTGGTCGACGGCACCAACGCCGACGACCGCGACGACACCCGCCCGGGCCGCCGCGCCGCCAGCGAGCACGGCGTGCGCAGCCCGCTCGCCGAGGCCGGCGTGACCAAGGAGCAGGCCCGCGCGTGGGCCCGCGAACTCGGCCTCACCGTGTGGGACAAGCCCGCCGCCGCCTGCCTGGCGTCGCGCGTCCCCTACGGCTCGCCGGTCACCCCGGAAAAGCTCGCCCAGATCGCCGCCGCCGAGGCCGCGGTCAAGCGCCTCGGCTTCCCCCAGTGCCGCGTCCGCCACCACGGCAACGTCGGCCGGCTCGAGCTGGAAGTGGCCCAGCTCCCGGAGGCGCTGGCCCGCCGCCGTGAACTGGCCGCCGCGGTCAAGTCCGCCGGCTTCGCCTACGCCACCCTCGACCTCGAGGGGTTCCGCTCGGGCAGCCTGAACGAGGTGCTCCGCCAACCCGACTGATGAACGCCGGCGACCACAGCACGCTCGACCCCGGCCGCCTCGCACGCGTCGGCTTCCCGGAAGTCGTCTTCTGCCAGCACAAGACCGCCGGCCAGATCATCGACAACCTGCGCGGGCTGGCCGCCGCCCACGGCCGCGCGCTCGGCACCCGCCTCGACCCGCAGCTCGCCGCCACCGTGCTGGCCGCCCTGCCCGGCGCCGGCCACGACGAAACCGGCCGCGCGGTGTGGCTCGGCGAACTGCCGGCCCCCGCCGCGGGCGCGCCCGCGGTGGCGATCGTCTGTGCCGGCACCTCCGACCTGCCGGTGGCCGCCGAGGCGGCCGCCACGCTCGCGTTCCTCGGCCACCCGGTGCGCCGCGTCCACGACGTCGGCGTCGCCGGCCTCCACCGACTCGAGGCCCGGCTCGACGAAATCCGCTCCGCCGCGGTCGTGATCGTCGTCGCCGGCATGGAGGGCGCGCTGCCCAGCGTCGTCGGCGGGCTCGTCCGCGCGCCGGTGATCGCGGTGCCCACCAGCGTCGGCTACGGCGCCTCGTTCGGCGGCGTGGCGGCGCTGTTGGGAATGCTCAACTCGTGCGCCGCCGGGCTGACGGTGGTCAACATCGACAACGGCTTCGGCGCAGCGCTGGCCGCCCACCGCATCCTCTCCCGATGACCACCGCCTACATCGACTGCATCGCGGGCGCCAGCGGCGACATGCTGCTCGGGGCGCTGGTGGATGCCGGGCTGCCGCCGGCCACGCTCGAGGCCGAGCTGGCCAAGCTCGGCCTCGACGGCTTCCACCTCCACGTCCGGCGGGTGTCGAAGAACGGGTTCGGCGCGGCCAAGGTGGATGTGGAGGCCGATGACCACGCGCCCGAGCGCCACCTGCGCGACATCCTCGCCGTGGTCGCCAGCTCGACCGTCGCCGAGGCCGTCAAGCAGCGCGCCGCCCGCGTGTTCACCCGCATCTGCGAGGCCGAGGCCGCAATCCACGGCTTGCCGGCCGACGAAGTCCACCTCCACGAGGTCGGCGGCATCGACGCAATCGTCGACGTCGTCGGCGTGCTCGCCGGCGTGGCCGCCCTCGGCATCGCCCGGGTCGTCGTCTCCCCCGTGCCGCTCGGCCGCGGCTTCGTCGACGGCGCCCACGGCCGCATCCCGCTGCCCGCCCCGGCCACCGTCGCCCTGCTCCGCGGCGCGCCGGTCCACGGATCCGCAATCGACGCCGAACTGGTCACCCCGACCGGCGCCGCGCTGCTCGCCGAGCTGGCCGACGCCTGGGGCCCGCTGCCCGCAATGACGCTGGCCGCCGTGGGCTACGGCGCCGGCACCCGCGACCTGCCGGTCCCCAACGTCGTGCGGATCCTGTTAGGGGAGGCCCCGCCGGCGGGCGCGGGGTGGGTGAGCGAGACGATCACGGTGCTGGAGACCAACCTCGACGACGACCGGGGCGAGACGATCGGGCACGCGGTCCGGCGGCTGCTGGCCGAGGGCGCGCTCGACGTCGTGACGCTCCCGGCGCAGATGAAGAAGGACCGGCCGGCAAGCGTGGTGAGGGTGCTGGCGCGCCCGGCCGACGCCGACCGCCTCGAGCGGGTGCTGTTCGAGGAAACCTCGACGCTGGGGGTGCGCCGCGGCGAGACCCGCCGCGACGCGCTGCCGCGGCGCAGCGGGACGGTGGCCACCCGCTTCGGCCCGGTCGCGGTGAAGCTCGCGGTCCTGCCCGGCGGCGCGCTGCGCGCCACCCCCGAGTACGAGGACTGCCGGATGGCCGCGGCCGCCCACGGGGTGCCGCTGCGGGTCGTACAGCAGGAGGCAGAACACGCCGCGGCCCACCAGTTAGGCATCGCCCACGGCCACGGCCCGGGGGCATGATCCCGGCCAGCAGGCCGCCACCCGCGTGCGCATCGACATCCTCACCCTGTTTCCCGAGACCGCCCTCGCGCCGCTCGACGAGAGCATCATCCGCCGCGCCCGCGACGCCGGGATCGCCGACATCCGCGCCCACCAGCTGCGCGACTGGGCCGGCGACAAGCACCGCCAGACCGACGACTACCTGTGCGGCGGCGGCCAAGGGATGCTGCTCAAGCCCGAACCGATCTTCGCCGCCGTCGAGGAACTGCGCACCCCGCAAGCCAAGGTCGTGCTGCTCACCCCCCAGGGCCGGCTGTTCCGCCAACCGGTCGCCCGCGAACTCGCCGCCGCGCCCCACCTGATCCTCGTCTGCGGCCACTACGAGGGCGTCGACCACCGCGTCGTCGAGGCCCTCGTCGACCTCGAACTCTCGATCGGCGACTACATCCTCACCAACGGCGCACTCGCCGCCGCCGTCGTCTGCGACGCCATCGTCCGCCTCCTCCCCGGCGCCCTCGGCGACGCACGCTCGCCCGCCGACGAGTCGTTCGGCGCCAACGGCCTGTTGGAGGCGCCCGCCTACACCAAGCCGGTCGAGTTCCGCGGCATGCGGGTGCCAGACGTGCTCCTCGGCGGACACCACGCCAGGATCGCCGCGTGGAAGCACGCCCAGGCGCTCGCCCGCACCCGCGCCAACCGGCCGGACCTGTTAGACGGGTGACCGGGGTCAGCCGGCCGGCGGCTGGGCCGAGGGTGCCGGCCGTTCGCCCTGGCGCTCGGCCTCGAGCGCGCGGCGGTTTTCGGGCACCGCCTTGAACGCCAGCGGCCCGGTGCGCGGGTCGGTCCCGGGGACGATGAACACCAGCGTGCGGACGTCGGTTTCAAGCTCCCACACCGCGCTGTAGAGCGGCCGGTCCGGCGCGTCGGCCAGCCCGATGCGCACGCCGAACCCGCGCGGGTCGCCCGCCAGCCGCACGTCGACCGGCTTCCAGCCGGGCGGCACCCGCACCACCTTGCCCTCGAGTTCGGCGAGCAGCTCGCGGGAGGTGGTGTTGAGGAACCGGTAGCTGCCCCAACGGAACCCGGCCGGGTTGTCGTCGATCACCAGCGGCCGCAGGCCGGTCGGGTGCTTTTCATCGGGCAGCAGCACCAGCAGTGCGTGGCGCAGCGTTTCCGGGATCGCGCAGGCGACCTCGATCGGCGCGCCGTCGGGTCCCGAGCCCTTGTCGAGCGCGCGTACCGCAAACGGCCCGGCGCCGGGCGCCTTCAGCGGCGGCGTCCGCTTGAGCGGGTGCATCCCCTCGATCTCCACGGTGGACTTGCCGGACACCAGCGCCACCTCGCGCGCCGCCACCTGGTCGTCCCACGCCAGCACCCGGATCTCAGGCGCGGCCCGCAGGCCCGCCACCGATGCCAACATCCACAGCCATGGTGCCATGCGCGCGATCATCGTTTCGTCCCCCCTTCTTGGACGGCGCCAGCGCCCCGGTCAATCCCCGCGATTGATCCCCGGCATGGATTTCCGGCGTTGGCGCCGCGCCGCAGCCGGCTACACTGGCGCCGATGGCTGATGTCCCGAACGTCCTCGCGTCCCGCTACGCCTCGCCCGCCATGCGCCAGCTGTGGTCCGCCGAGGGGCGGATCGTGCTCGAGCGCGAACTCTGGATCGCCGTGATGAAGGCCCAGCGCGACCTCGGGCTGGCGGTCCCCGCCGAGGCGATCGCCGCCTACGAGGCGTGCCGCAACCACGTCGACCTCGCCTCGATCGCCGGCCGCGAGCGGGTCACCCGCCACGACGTCAAGGCGCGGATCGAGGAGTTCAACGCGCTGGCCGGCAGCCAGCACGCGCACCTCGGGATGACCTCCCGCGACCTGACGGAAAACGTCGAGCAGTTGCAGGTGTTCCGGGCGCTGGGGCTGGCGCGGGACCGGGCGGTGGCGGCGCTGCGGCGGATGCGCGAGCGGGCGGTGCAGTGGGCGGGGCTGGTGATCACCGCGCGCACGCACAACGTGGCGGCCCAGCCGACGACGCTGGGCAAGCGGGTGGCGATGTTCGGCGAGGAGCTGCTGCGCGCGACGCTGCGGCTCGAGGGGCTGCTTGCGGGCTACCCGGCGCGGGGGCTGAAGGGCGCGGTGGGCACCCAGATGGACCAGCTCTCGCTGTTTGGCGGCGACGCCGCCAAGGTGGCCGCCCTCGAGCAGCAGGTCGTCGCCCACCTCGGGCTGCCCGCGGCGTGGACCAACGTCGGCCAGGTCTATCCGCGCTCGCTCGACCTCGAGGTGGTCGCGGCGCTGGTCGGGCTGGCGTCCGGCCCCTCGTCGTTCGCGCGGACGCTGCGCCTGATGGCCGGCCACGAGACGGCGAGCGAGGGGTTCGCGCCGGGGCAGACCGGCTCGAGCGCGATGCCCCACAAGGTGAACTGCCGCTCGTGCGAACGGATCAACGGCCTCCACGCCGTGCTCAAGGGCCACCTCGCGATGGCCGCCGCGCTCGCCGGCGACCAGTGGAACGAGGGCGACGTCGCGTGCTCGGTGGTGCGCCGCGTGATGCTGCCCGACGCCTGCTTCGCGCTCGACGGGCTGTTCGAGACGTTCCTGACGGTCCTCGACCAGATGGAGGTCCACCCGGAGGTGATCGCGCGCGAAAACGCGCGCCACCTGCCGTTCCTCGCAACCACCACGGTCCTGATGGAGGCGGTCAAGGCGGGCGCCGGCCGCGAGTCCGCCCACGCCGCGATCAAGGAGCACGCGCTGGCCGTCGCCGCCGGGCTGCACGCCGGCCGCGCCGGGGATGAGGATCTGTTAGACCGGCTGGCCGCCGACCCGCGGATCCCGCTCGACCGCGCCCGCCTCGCCGAGGTCGCCGCCGCCGCCGGGCGCAACGCCGGCGCCGCCCACGCCCAGGTCGCCGCCTTCGCCGCCGCCGTCGAGCCGCTGGAACGCGCGCACCCGGCCGCCGCCGCCTACACCCCGGAGCCGATCCTGTGAGCCCGCCCGGGCGCCGGGCGCGCCCCGCGGCGACACAGCGCCCGCTGCCGCGCTGCCTGCCGCGGACGGGAGCCTGTCCGGGAATCATCGGGGCACCGGCCCCCCTTCACTCGCTGACGACCGCGATCCGCGCCCAGTAGCCGGCCTCGTAGGCCCAGCCGGTCGGCTGGTTGGAGAGTTCCAGCAGGATGTTCCTGCCGGCGTGTTCTGTTAGGTCGACGGCGACGTCGAGCCAGCCGTCCTTGGCGGTGGCCGGGCCGACGGTGGTGCGGGCGAGTTCGCGGGCGTCGGCGCGCACGATCAGGTCCCAGTCGCCCTGCGGGTGGTGTCCGACGGTCAGCTGGAGGCTGGTCTTGGTGTTGGCCGGCACCTCGACCTTGCGGCTGAGGACGCAGGGGTTGTCGCGGTCCGGGGGATGGGTGACGAGGACCTGCGGGCGGCCGAGCGCCTCGGCGTGCAGGCCGGGCTCCATCTCGGTGCCGCAGCGCCCGACCGACCAGCCCGGGGCGATGGCCGCGACCGCCCGCCGCATCGCCTCGCGGCTGCCCGGGGCGGTGATCAGCGCCATCTCGGCCTCGGTGAAGCGGCTCCCGGCGATCGGCCCCGGCGCCCAGGCCAGCTCGAGCGGGGACGGCTTGGCGGGGCGCACCGGGATCACCAGCACGTCGCCGCCGGCGGCCTGCTCGACCCGCCCGCCCGCGCGCACGACCAGTTGCCGCGCCAGCTTCTCGCACGCGTCCAACAGCGCCGGGAAGCTGTAGGCGGTGTGGCTGAAGACTTTGGTCTCGTCCAGCTCCGCGGTGAAGCGCTCCGGCAGCCCCGCGCACCCGATGGTGGTGAACAGCACGCCGGCCGCGCTCGACGGGTTGCAGTCGGAGTCCTGGCCGCAGCGGCACGAGATCGCGATCGTGCGGTCGGGGTCGCCGCCGCCGTAGAGCAGCCCCATCAGGACGTAGGCGCCGTTGATCTTGCAGTCGATCCCCCCGTTGGAGCATTTCTGATAGTCCGGGTCGTCGCGGTACTTCTCCTGGCAGCGCCGCCAGCAGTCCTCCCACGCCGGGATCTCGGCGGACCAGCGCAGCATGTCGCGCACCATCCCGGCATACTGGCACTCGGCGGGGATCGCCGCCAGGCCGGCGGCGACGATCGCCCGCACGTCGCTCTCGAAGAACGCCGCGGCGTACATCGCGCCGATGAACTGGCCGGCGTAGACGCCGTCGCCGTAGTTCATCAGGCGGCCGAACTTCTCGCCGAGGAAGATGGCGGCATCGGGCATCCCGGGCGCGACCAGCCCCGAGTAGTCGGCCTCGATCTGATAGTCGATGTCGTGCGGGCAGCGGTTGAACCGGGGGTGGCCGGAATCCGGCGGCGCGATCCCGTCGCGCAGGTTGCGGCGGCCGGCGTCGTTGGCGCACCACAGCGGATAGCCGCTGTTGGCGAAGTCGATGCCCGCCTGGCGGATCGGGCAGTCGAGCCCGTGCTGCTCGAGCGTGCGCAGGAAGGTCATCTCGACGTAGAGGTCGTCCTGGCCGAACGAGTCGTTGATCATCCCCGGCGACCACGCCGGCAGCGCCGCCGCGGGCATGACCTGGTCGCGAAACCGGAACTCGGTCGGCGCCCCCCACGCGACGCCCGCCATCTGCCCGATCCAGCCGGCCTTCATCCTGGCACGGTAGTCGGCCACGGTCAGCCGCCGGGGCGGCGCGTCGTCGGCCGCCGGGGCGGCGGTCGGCAGGCTGGCGGCGAGCAGCAGGGCGAGCGGGGCAAGGGTCGTTTTCATCCGTTGCCCGCCACTCAAGCACGCCGGCCGGCCGCCTGCAAGCCGCCCCGCCACCTGTGCGCTTCCCATGCCGGCCGGCCCCGGGTAGCCTGCGGCCTGCCATGTTCCCGTTTCCGGGAGACTTCTACTTCCACCAGCTCATCGACGACTGCCTGCCGTTCTGGTTTCCCCGCGCGGTCGACGAGGAGCACGGCGGCTTCCTCCACTGCTTCGACCGCGACGGCACGCTGGTCGACACCGACAAGTCGGTGTGGGCACAGGGCCGGATGAGCTGGATGCTGCTGGTCCTCCACCTCGAGTGCGAACGCCGCCCGGAATGGCTCGCGTGGGCCGAGCACGGCCTGCGCTTCCTCGCCGACAAGTGCGTCGACCCGGCCGACGGCCGCCTGTTCTTCCACGTCGCACGCGACGGCACGCCGATCCGCAAGCGGCGCTACGCCTACTCCGAGAGCTTCGCCGCAATCGCCTGGGCGGCCCACGCCGCGGCGACCGACAGCGACGAGTCGGCCGCCACGGCCCGCCACTGGTTCGAGCGGTTCACCGACTGGAACTTCACCCCCGGGCGGATCCCCGCGAAGTTCACCGACGCCCGCCCGCTGATCGGCCTCGGCCCGCGGATGATCACCCTCGCCACCGCCCAGGAACTCCAGCTCCGCCTCGGCAAGGACCCGCACATCACCGCCTGGATCGACCGCTGCCTGCATGAGATCGAGGCGTGGTTCGTCAAGCCCGACCTGCAGGCGGTCATGGAAACGGTGGCCCCGGACGGCAGCGTGTCCGACCACTTCGACGGCCGCACCCTCAACCCCGGCCACGCGATCGAGGGCTCATGGTTCGTCCTCGAGGAAGCCCGCCGCCGCAACGACGCCCGCCTCGTCCGCCTCGGCTGCGACATGCTCGCCTGGATGTGGCACCGCGGCTGGGACCAGGAGTTCGGCGGACTGCGCTACTTCACCGACCTCCACCGCGGCCCGGTCCAGGAATACTGGCACGACATGAAGTTCTGGTGGCCCCACGACGAGGCCCTGATCGCCACCCTGCTCGCCCACCGCCTAACCGGCGAGCCGCACTTCCTCGGGCTCCACGACCAGTGCCGCCGCTGGGCCTTCGAACGCTTCGCCGACCCCCGGCACGGCGAGTGGTTCGCCAACCTCCACCGCAACGGCACCCGCTCGACCACCCTCAAGGGCAACCTGTGGAAGTCGTTCTTCCACCACCCCCGCGCCCTCTGGCGCTGCCACCGCCTCGCAACCTCGCCCGGCTCCTGACCCGCCCGGCCGCCAGTGCCTGGCGCGTCCGCGGCAGCCCCTGGGAGCGCGGAATTCATTCCGCATGAGGAGGCGAGGCCGATGGGTGGCGCGAGGTTTTTGGGTGACAAACGCCGGCAGAACCGGAGGATTGGCTGACTTCCCGCCCGCCCCACCATGGCCGTCCTCGCCCTGACCATCTTCGTCAGCTGCTGCCTCGCCGGCGTGTTCATCGCCTGCTTCGCAGCCGAGGCCCGGCGTTCCCGCCACTCCTCCCCGGACCGCGAGTCGCTGCTGCCGCTGGAAGCAGACGCGCCCGCCGCGGCCCCGCCCGCGCGCTCCGCCCCGGATTGCCCCCCGCCCGACCGCCCCGCCCTGCTCCCGCCCACATGACCACCGCCACCGCCGCCGCCCCCGCCACCGACGTCGTCATCGAATATGATGACCGGACCGTCCGGCGCTTCCTGATCGCCGCGATGGTGTTCGCCCTCGTCGGGATGCTCGCCGGGGTGCTCATCGCCACCCAGCTCTCGTGGTGGCAAATGAACGGCAAGTTCCTCGAGGCGGTCAGCTTCGGGCTGTTCAAGGGCGAGGGGCTCCAGTACCTCACCTTCGGCCGCCTCCGCCCGCTCCACACCAACGCCGCGATCTTCGCCTTCGTCGGCAACATGATGTTCGCCGGCATCTATTACTCGACCCAGCGGCTGTGCAAGTGCCGCACCGCCTCCGACCTGCTCTCGGCGATCCACTTCTGGGGCTGGCAGCTGGCGATCGTCGCCGCCGCCATCACCCTGCCCGCAGGCCTCACCCAGGGCCAGGAGTACGCCGAGCTGATCTGGCCGATCGACGCCGCGGTGGCCGCGCTGTGGGTCGTGTTCGCGGTCAACTTCTTCTGGACGCTGGCCCGCCGCAACGAGCCGAGCCTCTACGTCTCGCTGTGGTTCTACATCGCCACCATCCTCACCGTGGCGTTGCTCTACATCGTCAACAACCTCCACCTGCCCAGCTCGTTCCTGCATTCCTACGTGATCTTCGGCGGCGTCCAGAACGCGCTGGTCCAGTGGTGGTACGGACACAACGCCGTCGCGTTCTTCCTGACCACCCCGATCCTCGGCATCATGTACTACTTCGTGCCGAAGGCGGCCGACCGCCCGGTCTACTCCTACCGGCTGTCGATCATCCACTTCTGGTCGCTGGTGTTCATCTATATCTGGGCCGGCCCGCACCACCTGCTCAACACCGCGCTGCCGCGCTGGCTGCAGATGCTCGGCATGCTGTTCTCGCTGATGCTCTGGGCGCCGTCGTGGGGCGGCATGCTCAACGGCCTGCTCACCCTGCGCGGGGCGTGGGACCGGCTGCGCACCGACCCGGTGCTCAAGTTCTTCGCCGTCGGCGTCACCTTCTACGGCATGTCCACCTTCGAGGGCCCGCTGCTCGCGGTCCGCGCCGTCAACCAACTCTCGCACTACACCGACTGGACGATCGGCCACGTCCACGCCGGGGTCCTCGGGTGGAACGCCTTCATGGCCGCCGGCATGTTCTACTGGCTGGCCCCGCGGCTGTGGAACCGGGATTTGTGGTCGCAGGCATGGGCCAACATGCACTTCTGGATCGGGCTGGTCGGCATCCTGCTCTACATCGCCGCGATGTGGACCGGCGGGATCACCCAGGGGCTGATGCTCGGCCAGTTCGCCGCCACCGGCACCACGCTGCAATACGGGTTCGTCGAGACGCTCGAGGCGATCCACGTGCCATACTACCTGCGCGCGGCCGGCGGCGGGCTGTTCCTCGTCGGCTTCGTGATGTGCGCGATCAACCTGTTCATGACCGCGCGCGGCGCCGCGCCGGTCAACGGCACGGTGGTGGTCGCAGCCCTGCCGCCCGGGCGCAGGGACGGCATGACATGGGTGCAGGCGCTCGCCAGCGACCCGATCAGCCATATCTTCGCCGGGCTCGGGTTCGGCATCCTGTGGCTGCTGCTGCCGCCGCACGCCGACAAGGTCGCGCTGGGCGTCGGCGTGGTGATCACCCTCAAGGGGATCGCCGCCTTCCACAGGTCGGGCGGCGGCTGGGCCCGGTGGCACGAGGCGCTGATCGAGAACTACCTGCCGTTCACCGTGCTCGCGTTCATCGCGGTGGCGGTCGGCGGCGCGGTCCAGATCATCCCGTCGCTGGTCGTCAACCGCGACCACAACGTCGAGGGCCGGCTGCAGGAACTCTACACCCCGCTCGAGCTCGCCGGCCGCGACATCTATGTCTCCGAGGGGTGCTACAACTGCCACTCGCAGATGATCCGCACGCTGGTGCCCGACGTGGTGCGCTACGGCCGCGCCGGCTATCAGGCCGACTACTCGCACCTCGGCGAGTCGCTCTACGACCACCCGTTCCAGTGGGGCTCCAAGCGCACCGGCCCCGACCTCGCCCGCGAGGGCCGCTCGTTCGACCGCGAGTTCGCCGCCGACCCGGACTTCAAGCCGCCGCGCCCGCTCGTCGGCCTGCGCGGCAGCAAGCCTCCGGTCACCCGCGTCGGCGTGCGCGGCAACGACTGGCACTACGACCACTTCACGGACCCGCGCCAGACGTCGCCCGGCTCCAACATGCCGCCCTACCCGTGGCTGTTCGAGGAGGAGACCGACTTCGCGTCGCTGCCGGCCCGGATCTCGGTCCAGGCCAGGCTCGGCGTGCCGTGGCCCGCGATGACGCCCGCCGAGATCCGCGCCCGCGCCGGGGAACAGGCGCTGGCGGTCGCCGAGTCGATCGTCCGCTCCAAGGCCGACGTCGCCCCCGACCAGGCGCTCAACCCGGACCAGATCAAGCGCGCCGACGGGCTGGCGAAGCGCCGGGTCGTCGCCCTCACCGCCTACCTGCAGAAGCTCGGCGCCTACCGCGAGGTCACCAAGCCCGGCCCGCCGAAACCGATCCCGCTCGACCCGGACTCGTTCCACGACCTGACCGACACACAGCCGCACTGACCCATGTTCCACCGCGTCACCTACGAGCAATGGACGACGGTCATCCCGGTCGTCTCGTTCTGGCTCCTGTTCGTGGTGTTCGTCGCCGCAACGATCCGCAGCCTGGTGATGACCAGGGCCCACGCCAAGCGCATGGCGGCGCTGCCGCTGGACGACGCGCCGCAGGCGGGCGGGCCCGCGCCCCCGCAGCCGCAACCTCCCAGCCATGCCTGAGCAACCACCGGCCGAACCGAAGACCGGCGACTTCGCCACCGAAGCCGGCGAGGTCGTCGTCCGCGAGCACGTCTACGACGGCATCCGGGAGTATGACCAGAAGCTGCCGAACTGGTGGCTGACCACCTTCTTCGTGGCGATCGCGTGGTTCGTCGTCCACTGGGCGGTCTACTACAACGCCGGCGCGTGGCGCAGCGACGCGCAGAAGCTGGCCGACCGGCTCGGCGTGATCGAGCAGCGCAGGCAGGAGCAGCTGGCGGCCACGCTCGCCACGCTCGACGACCAGACGCTGGTCGCCAAGTGGGCCACCGACCCGGTGATCCTGGCCGCGGGCGAGGCCACCTACGTTGGCACCTGCAACGCCTGCCACGGGGCCGACCTGAGCGCCACGATGGACGTCGGCGGCGTGAAGATTCCGCTGCCGGGGCTGCCGCTGACCGACGGCCAGTGGAAGTTCGGCGGCAAGCCGATGGACATCTTCAAGCTGGTCAACGACGGCTCGCCGCCGGAGAGCGACGGCCACAACGGCGCCCGGATGGAGGCGTGGGGTCGCAAGCTCGGTCCCCAGAAGGTCGCCGAGGTGACCGCCTACGTGATCTCGCGGCTGCCGGAGTTCAAGCCGGGCGGCTGAGCATCCCCACCGATGTCCGGCAAGCCCACGCCCCGGCCGCGCCAGCCCAACCTCGACACGGTCACCACGATCGGCGAGGACGGCTCGCGCTACTTCCTGCACCCCTCCGACGTCGGCGGCCGCTGGACGACCGCGCGCCGCGCCGTCGCCGCGGTGCTGCTGCTGGTGTTCGTGCTGCTGCCGTGGATCCCGGTCAACGGCCACCCGGCGCTGTTCCTCGACGTCGAGCGGCGCCAGTTCCACTTGTTCGGGCTGACCCTCGTCCCGCAGGACCTGTGGGTGCTGTTCTTCTGCATCACCGGCATCGGCTTCGCGCTGTTCTTCGCCACCGCCCTGCTGGGCCGCGTGTGGTGCGGCTGGGCGTGCCCATACACGGTGTTCCTCGAGCATGTCTTCCGGCGCATCGAGCGCCTCACCGACGGCGACGCGGCGGCGCGCCGCCGCCTCGATGCGGCGCCGTGGACGCGCGCCAAGGTCGCCCGCAGGGTCGTCAAGCACGGCCTCTATCTGGCCTGCTCCGCGCTCATCGCACATGTCTTCCTCTCCTACTTCGTGTCGCTGCCGCGGCTGTGGTCGTTCGTGCTCGGCAACCCGCTCGCCCACGCGGCCGCCTTCGGCACCGCCGCCTTCCTGACCGCCGCGCTGTGGTTCTGCTTCGGCTGGTTCCGCGAGCAGTTCTGCATCATCGTGTGCCCCTACGGGCGCATCCAGGGCGCGCTGACCGACGACGACACGGTGGTCATCGGCTACGATGCGGCGCGCGGCGAGCCGCGTGGCCGCAAGGGGCGCGTCGCGGGGCACTGCATCGACTGCCGCCGCTGCGTCCACGTCTGCCCGACCGGGATCGACATCCGCAACGGGCTGCAGCTCGAGTGCATCGGCTGCGCCGCCTGCATCGACGCCTGCGACGCGGTCATGGACAAGCTCGGCCGGCCGCGCGGGCTGGTGCGCTACGACTCACTGACCGGCCTGGCGGGCGGCCGGCGCCGGCTGGTGCGTCCGCGGGTCGTGGCCTACGCCGTGCTCGGGCTGGCCGGGCTGTCGCTCCTCGGGGTCACCGCCGCCAGGCGTGCGCGGCCGTTCACCGCCTCGGTCACCCGCATCGCCGGCGCCGGGGCCGCGCCGTTCTCCGCCGACGCCGCGGCGGTGCGCAACATCTATCAGGTCCGGTTCCTCAACAAGCGCAACCAGCCGGCGTCGTTCACGCTGACGCTCGGGCCGGGAGCCCCGGAGGGCTTCACCCTCGCCGGAGCCGGGCAGGCGGTCGGGGTGGAGGCGCTCGGCGAGGTCACCCGCGCGTGCGTGGTGTTGGTGCCGCGGGCCGCGTATGCCGGTCCGGCCGACCTCTCGCTGGTGGTCACCGCCAAGCCGGGCCCGGTCCGCCTGCCGCTCAAGGTCCGCTTCCTCGGCCCCGACCCGGGCCCGCCCGCGCCGGCGCGCTGAGGCGGCGGGCGGGTTGTTCCTTGTCTCGCCCGCCGTTTGCCCCATCCTGCGTTCCATGGACCCGGCCACCACCGTCACCGGCGCGTTCATCCTCGGGCTGGCCACCAGCGTCCACTGCGTCGGCATGTGCGGGCCGCTCGCCTGCGGGGTCACCGCGCTGCCCGGCGGCGAGGGCCGCCGGATGCTGGCGGCCGCCGGCTACCATGTCGGGCGCGTGGCCTCCTACGGCGCGATCGGCGCCGCCTGCGGCGCGATCGGCCGCCAGCCGCTGCGGTGGTTCTTCGACTCGCCGGCGGTGCTGCTGCCGTGGGTGCTGGTGGTGGCGCTGCTGTTCGTCGGGCTCGGCCTGCACCGGCGGCTGCCCCGCCCGCAGTGGCTCGACCGCCTGCTGGCCCGCGCCCGGATGAAGGCGTTCCGGATCTCCGCCACCCGCGGCGGCACCGTGCTCGGGCTGGCCACCCCGCTGCTGCCGTGCGCGCCACTCTACTTCCTCGTCTTCGCCCCGCTCCTGACCAGCGGGTCGGCGGTCCACGGCGCCGAGCTGGCGGTCGCCTTCGGCATCGGCACCGTGCCCCTGCTGTGGGCCGCCCAGTTCTCGTTCCACAAGCTGCGCAACCTGCTCTCGCCCACCGCACTCCCAAGGCTCCAGCGCGCCCTCGCCCTGGTGGCCGCGCTGCTGATCGCGTGGCGGATGCACGACACGATCCCCTTCGCCCGCCCCGCCGCCGCCGCCACCCCCGCCGCCGAACAGGACCTCCCCTCGTGCTGCCATTGAGCGCCGGACGGAAGGGTGGGAAACGCGGGGACGGGTTCAACCCTGTTCGTCCCCCCGCACCGCGGACCTATCCGTTAGGCCGCCCCGACAGGGGCGATGGTCCGTAGCCACGGGGTTCACCCCGTGGACCAGCGTCCGGCCCATGATCAGGAGCCCCGCAAGGGGCGCAGGCGGGCCCCGATCAACCTCTTCGCCCTCCCCCACCCCGCGGGTCCAACCGTTAGCCCAGCTTCGTCACTTCTGAAAGGCGGTTGCTTGCGGATCAAGGGTTTCCGGGCTTTCTTGCCCTCAGGTCGGCCACACATTTTCGGTGGCGACCTGAGGCCGCGTTTCAGTTCTGGTCGGGAAGGTGCGTGGAGCGGATGCGAGGCGGCGGTTGTTCCGGCGGGGTCCAGCCCAGCTGCATGAGCACGGCGGCCGGTTCCTTCCCGGGGATGCTGATCCGGGGCATGATCAGGATGCCGCCGCCGCGGGTGCCGAACTCGACACCCACCAAAACGATCCCGCGGAGGCGTGCGAAGGCGCGCGAAGACCTGCCCGGAAGTCACCGCGGCGGCTGTCCCCGCGGCGGCTGTCAGCACGGCGGCGGCCGCCGGGACCCGGCCCCATTCCGTGCGCTGCAACACATTCGTATACGCATACCTAACTGTTGTGCGCCGGATTCCCGCGGCCGCCGGGGCCCGGCCCCACCCCGCGCGCTGCAACAACTTCGTATACGTATACCCAACTGTTGTCCGCCGGATTCCCGCGGCCGCCGGGGCCCGGCCCCACCCCGCGCGCTGCAACAACTTCGTATACGTATACCCAACTGTTGTCCGCCGGATTCCCGCGGCCGCCGGGGCCCGGCCCCACCCCGCGCGCTGCAACAACTTCGTATACGTATACCCAACTGTTGTCCGCCGGGTCCTCGCGGCTGCCGGGGGCTGCCCCTGATGCGTGCGCTGCGGCAGTTTCGCATTCGCGCACGAAACTGCGGCACGGACGGGCTGGCGGCGTGGCGGTTGGTTAGACGGGGGAAAGGGACTGAATGCGGCAGGTTCGCATCCGTGTGGGAAGTTGGCGCGGTCCGGATCGGCGGGCCTGGTGCGGCCCTTCGGCCGAGCCCTCGAAGCAGGTGCTCGTCAGGTCGCAGAGGATGATGTCGAAGCCGGCGGCGAACAGGTCCTTCCATTTGGCGGCCAGATGCGCTTCGAGGGCCTCCTTGTGTTGGCCCAGGTGCAGGATCTGGCGCTGGAGCGTGCGGCCGCCATGCACCCGCAGGCTTTCGCACACCGGGTAGCAGACGTGATCCTTGCCGTCCTTGCGCCGCACCCGTCGTTTGAGGAACAGTCCTCATTGAAGCACGCTCCCGCAGGCCGGATCAACAGGGCGGGTCGGCCCACAGGGGGGTGGCAAAGCCCGACCCCAGCAAATGGCCTCCAGCGCCGAAAAAAGTCAAATCAGGGCTGTTTCGGCCAAAAAGTGACGAAGTTGGGTTAGGCCGCCCCGAGCAGCGCCTCGGTGAGCGCCAGCACCTCGGCGAACGGGAACCCGTCGAGCATCCCGAACGCGTGGTGGCGGGTGAGCCGGTCGCGGGTGGTTGCGGGGCTGGTGATGCGGCACAGGAAGCGTGCGAGCTGGCGCGGGGTGGCGAGTGCGGGGTGCCCTTCGGCGGCCAGGGCGCGGACGGCGGCGAGCTGGGCGGCGTCGGGCGCGCGGGGTGTGCGGCGCGGCACCGGCTGGGGCGGGGTGCCGCGGCAGCGGTCGCAGTGGCCGCACGGGCCGGGGAGTTCCTCGCCGAAGCGGCGGGTGAGGAAGCCGGTCAGGCACCCGGGGTGGGCGGCGAACTCGACGACCTCGTGGAGGCGGGCGAGGTCGCGCTCCTCGCGCGCGGCGAAGCGCGCCTCCATCCGGGCGGCCAGCTGGTGGAGGTTGCCGGGGTCGCCCGTGAGCCGGTAGCCCTGGCGCAGGCCGCTCTTTTCCAACAGCACGTCCCCGGCGTCCGCCAGGTGGCCGAGCGCGGCGACGATCCGGTCGCGCGGCACGCCGAGGCTTCCGGCCACCCGGTCGACGTCGAAGTGGTGCCAGCTGCGGGCGGCCTCGGCGGCGTCGAACAGCCGGCGCAGGAACGCGGTGCGCCGCGCGTCGTAGCCGGCGACCACCGCGTCGAGCGGGCGCAGCAGCCTGGCGCGGTAGCCGGCGAAGAACGGCCGGGTGGCCTCGATCACGCCCTCGAGTTCGAGGTAGGTCAGCACCGTGTCGACCACCAGCGGGCGGACGTCGGTGCTGGCCGAGAGGTCGTGGGGCGAGACGTCGAACTCGCGGCCGAGCCGCAGCACGCGGTCGATCAGGTTGCGCAGCCCCTGCGCGGTCGGGCGGTCGCCGTGGATGAAGTTCTCGAGCACCGTCAGGTCGTCGCCGCAGGCCAGCAGCTCGCAGCGCGCCGGCCGGCCGTCGCGCCCGGCGCGGCCGATCTCCTGGGCGTAGTTCTCGAGGCTCTTCGGCAGGTTGTAGTGGATCACCGCCCGGATGTCCGCCTTGTCGATCCCCATGCCGAACGCGATCGTCGCCACCACCACCCGCACCTCGCCGGCCATGAACCCTTCCTGCGCCGACGCCCGCACCTCGGCGGGCAGGCCGGCGTGATAGGCCCGCGCCGCGATCCCGTGGCGCACCAGCAGCCCGGCCACCTCCTCGGCCGTCTCCTGGCGGGTGACGTAGACGACCGCCGCGCCGGCCACCTCGCCGAGGCGCTCCACCAGCACCCGCCGGCGCTCCTCGCCGCAGCGCGGGCTGACCCGCAGGTCGAGGTTCGGGCGGTGGAAGCTCAGCTGGACATGGTCGGCGGCGGCGATCCCGAACTCGCGCCGGATGTCGCGCGCGACCTCCGGCGTGGCGGTGGCCGTGAGCGCCAGCACCCGCGCCACCCCCAGCTGCCGGCACAGCCGGGCGAGCTTGAGGTATTCCGGCCGGAAGTTGTGCCCCCACTCGGAAATGCAGTGCGCCTCGTCGATCGCCACCAGCGCGACCGGCACCCCCGCCAGCTGCTGCCGGAACCGCTCGTTGGCCAGCCGCTCGGGCGCGATGTAGAGCAGGCCGAGCCGCCCGCCGCGCAGCGCCCCCGCCACCTCCCGCGCCTCACCGGCCGCCAGGCTCGAGTCGAGCCGCGCCGCCGCCACCCCCCGCGCCCGCAGCGCGTCGACCTGGTCCTTCATCAGCGCGATCAGCGGGGAAACGACCAGCGTCACCCCTTCCAACAGCACCGCGGGGAGCTGATAGCACAGCGACTTGCCGCCGCCGGTGGGGAACACGGCGAGCATCGAGCGGCCGTCCAACAGCCCGCGCACGACCTGCTGCTGGCCCGGCAGGAAGGCGTCGTAGCCGAAGCGGGCGCGCAGCGTCTCGAGCACGGGGTCGGCGGACATGCCGGGGCGAGGATCGCGCGCCACGCGCGCCAGCCAAGCGGAAACCCGGCCGCCCGGCGTTCAGGCCCCGCAGTCCGGCCCGCACCGGAAGTCGACGAACCCGCGGTGGCGGTCGACGCGGGCGACGACCAGCCCGAGCCGGTCGCCGAGGCGCAGTGCGCGGCCGTCGGCGCGGACAAAGCGGCCGCGGTGGGCCTCGCAGCGCCAGCGGCCGCCGGGGAGGTCCTCGCGGCGCACCAACCCGCGCAGCCCGAGCAGGGTGGCCTCGACGACCAGGCCGGCGGGGCGCAGGTCGACGACGACGCCGTCGAAGACGACCGGCTCGCCGCGCCGGCCGGCGAGCCCCTCGAGGAACTCGAGCAGCATCAGCCGCCGGGTTTCCTCCTCGGCCGCGGCCGAGCTGCGCTCGGTCTCGGAGAGGTGGGAGGCAAGCTCGGCAAGACGGCGCTGGGCCGGCGCGGGGCCGGGCGCCGCCGGCGGGTTGGCAAGCAGCGGCCGGAGCGCCCGGTGCACCACCAGGTCCGCATAGCGGCGGATCGGGCTGGTGAAATGGCAGTAGTCGGCCACCGCCAGCCCGTAGTGGCCTAGCGGGTCCGCCGCATACCCGGCACGCTTCAGGCTCTTGAGCAGGCCAAGCTTGATCGCGTGCTCGTCCGGCCGGCCGCGGGCGGCGTCTAACAGCTGTTGGACGTGGCGCCGGTTGGCCAGGTCGCCTGGTTCGTAGCCGTAGCCGCGGGCGGTGGCGGCGAACTCGAGGAGCCGGCCGGCGTCGGGCTCCTCGTGGACGCGGTAGACGGCGGGCTGGAGGCGGTCCTTGAGGAGGCGGGCGACGGCGCCGTTGGCGGCGAGCATGAACTCCTCGATCAGCTGGTGGCTCGGGCCGTGGCCGGCGGGCTCGACGCCGGTGGGGCGCCCGTCGCGGTCCAGCAGCACCTTGACCTCGGGCATCTCGAGGTCGAGCGCGCCGGCCGCGAAGCGGCGCCCGCGCAGCAGCGCGGCGAGCCGCCACGCCTCGCGCAGCATCGCGCCGGTGCCGGCCGGCACGCCTGCGGGCTCGGGGGCGCCGTCGAGCATCGCCTGCGCCTGGCGGTAGTCGAGCCGGGCGGTGCTGCGGATCACGGCGGCGGCGAAGCGGGCGGGGGTGACGGTGCCGCGGGCGTCGACTTCCATGGTGACCGCCACGGTCAGCCGGTCGGCGCCGGGTTTCAGCGAACAGATCCCGCTGCTCAGGTCGGGCGGCAGCATCGGCAGCACGCGGTCGACCAGATAGGTGGAGTTGCCGCGCGCGGCGGCCTCGCGGTCGAGGCCGGTGCCGGGCCTGACGTAGTGGGAGACGTCGGCGATGTGCACCGCCAGCCGCCAGCCGGCGGCCGTGCGCTCGACCAGGATCGCGTCGTCGTGGTCCTTGGCGTCGCCGGGGTCGATCGTCAGCACCGGGCGGCCGCGCCAGTCGTCGCGGCGCGCGACCTCGGCGGCCGGCGGCGGCACCGCGGCCGCCCGCGCCTCGGCCAGCACCTCGGCGGGAAACCCGGTGGCCAGCCCGTGGCGGTGGATGACGGCCGCGACCGCCGCCCCCGGCTCGCCGGGCCAGCCTAACACCTCGGTGACCCGCCCGCGCGGGCCGAGGTGGCGGGCGGGCCAGTGGTCGAGTTCGACGACCACCGCCTGGCCGGGCCGGGCGGTGGTGTCGGCAGCCAGTTCCACGACCCCCTGGAATGCGGGCTCGTCGACCTCGACCCACTGGCGGGGGCCGTGCTGTTGGAAGGTGCCGACGAGGCGGCCGCTGCGGCGCTCGAGCACGCGCTCGACGCGCGCGGTGAGCGCCGGCTCGTCGTCGGGCGGGCGGCCGCGGCGCAGGCGGCCGGGGCGGCCGCGTTCGACGAGGCGGGCGGCGACGCGGTCGCCCTCGAGCGCGGTGCCGGTGTCGCGGCGGGGGACGAACAGGCGGTCGAGGGCGTCAAGGTCGAAGCGGGCGTTTTCCGGGGCGCCGCGGTCCGGGATGAGCCACGCGTGGCCCTTGCGGTGGAAGTGCAGCCATCCTAACAGCTGCGCGCCGCTGGCGGTGGCGGTGGCGTAGCAGCCCCTGCTGCCGGAGACGATCACCCCCTCGCGCTCGAGCCGCGCCAGCTCGGCGCGCAGGTCCGCGCGCTCGTCTGGGGCCAGCGCGAGGCGGCGTGCCAGTTCCGACCTGTTGAGCGGGCGGTAGCCGCCGGAGCGCAGCAGGTGCAGCAGGCGGGTGCGCAGCGGTTCGGCTTCCATGTCACGCGGGCGGAGGGGCCGCTACTGGGCGGTCGGGCGGTGGACGGCGCCGGTCAGGCGGGCGCGGATTTCGCCGACGAGGAACAGCGAGCCGGTGACCAGCACCGGCTCGGGGTGGGCGAGCGCGGCGGCGAGCGCGGCCGCGGGGGCGTCGAACACCGCATGCGGCGGGGCGCCGGCGGGGATCAGGGCCGCCAGTTCGGGGCACGGCATCGCGCGCTGCGACGCGATCGGGCAGATGTGGATGCGGGCGGCGAGCGGGGCGAGCACGGCGAGGATGCCGGCCACGTCCTTGTCGTCCAGCGCGGAGAACACCAGCGTGCAGGGCGCGCCGCGGCGCTGCTCGCGCCAGGTGGCCGCCAGCGCCTCGGCGGCCGCCGGGTTGTGGGCGCCGTCGAGCGTGATCTCGCGCGGCGCGCCGCCGGCCGTGGGCGCCGGAAACGCCTCGAAGCGCCCCGGCCAGCGCACGCCCGCAAGGCCCTCCCGGACGATGTCATAGGTCAGGTGGACGCCGGCGGCGTGGAGCGCCTCGAGCGCGAGCGCGGCGTTCCACGCCTGGTGCGGGCCGGCGAGCGCCAGCGGGTAGCCGCGCAGCGGTTCCTCCAACAGGCGCAGCGGGCAGCGCACCTCGTTCGCCTGTTCGGCGAGCACGACCGCGGCCTCGGGCGCCTGGGGTGCGGCGACCACCGGCACGCCGGGCACGAAGATGCCGGCCTTCTCGAGCGCGATCCGCTCCAGGGTGTCGCCCAGCCAGCGGGCGTGGTCGAGGCCGAGCGCGGTGATCACGCAGACGTCGGCGGGCACCGCGGTGGTGGCGTCGAGCCGGCCGCCCATGCCGGTCTCGAGGACCAGCAGCTCGCAGTTCCGCTGTTGGAAATGCCGCAGCGCCAGCGCCAGCGTGATCTCGAAGAACGTCGGGTGCGGGTCGAGCGACTCGCACAGGCCGCGCAACTCGGTGAGCCCGGCGGCGGCCTCCTCCTCGCCGATCAGCCCGCCGGCCACCTGGATGCGCTCGCGGAAGTCGACCAGGTGCGGGGAGGTGAACAGCCCGGTGCGGATGCCGGCGCAGCGGGCGACCGCGTCGGCCATCGCGCACACCGAGCCCTTGCCGTTGGTGCCGGCCACGTGGATGACGCGGGTGCCGTGCGGCGGATAGGCGAGGAACTTGCGCAGCAGCCGCCGCGGCCCGTCCAGCCCGAGCTTGATCCCGAACAGCTGGGTGGAGAACAGCCACGCGATGGATTCCTGATAGGTCAACGGGTGCTCGGGTTGCGGGTTGGTCGCGCCCGCGGGCGCCGCCCCGCGCGCCGCCGGCGGTTCCCGGTTCGCCGCGCCGGCATGCGCGCTGTGCCGGCGGGCCGCGGGGGATGGGAAACGAGCGGGCGCCCGGTCACTCCGCCATGAGGTAGCCGAGCAGCTGGATGAGCCGCTTGCGCAGGTCGTGCCGGCGGACGATCGCGTCGATCAAGCCGTGCTCGAGCATGAACTCGGCGGTCTGGAAGCCGGGCGGCAGGTTCTGGTGGGTGGTTTCCTTGACCACCCGCGGGCCGGCAAAGCCGATCATGCACCCGGGCTCGGCCAGGTTGACGTCGCCGATGGTGGCGAACGAGGCGGTGACGCCGCCGGTCGTCGGGTGGGTGAGGATCGAGACGTAGGGCAGCCTGGCGGCGGCGAGCCGGGCGAGGGCGCCGCAGGTCTTGGCCATCTGCATGAGCGAGAGCATGCCCTCCTGCATGCGGGCGCCGGAAGAGGCGGCGATGACCACCACCGCGCGGCGCTCGGCGATCGCGGCCTCGATCGCGCGGGTGATCTTCTCGCCGACGACCGAGCCCATCGAGCCGGCGAAGAAACTGAAGTCCATCGCCGCGATGATCGCGGGCCGGCCGCCAATCGTCAGCCGGCCGGTGACCACCGCCTCGGCGAGGCCGGTCTTTTCCTGCATCGCGGCGAGTTTCTCGTCGTAGTTGGCGAACCCGAGCGGGTTGGCCGAGAGCAGCGCCGCATCGGCCTCCTCGAAGCTGTCCGGGTCGGCGAGCAGGGCGATCCGCTCGCGGGCGGTGAGCGGGAAGTGGTGGCCGCACTGGTGGCAGACCTGGAGGTTCTTGCCGAGCTCGAGCTGGTGGATCATCCCGCCGCAGCCGGGGCACTTCGTCCACAGCCCCTCGGGCATGTCGTCCTTCTTGCGGCCGGCGCGCAACGGCGGTTTCTTGAAGATGCCCATGGATGGTCGGGAGAACGGGGGCGGAATGACGGGCGCCGCGGCGGGGGGTCCGCGCCCGCGAGGCTATCCACGCAGCACCGCCACGACAACCACCATTTCGATCCCCGCACGCCGCAGGACCCGCGCGCAGGCGTCGGTGGTCGCGCCGGTCGTCAGGACGTCGTCGAACACGATCGCGCCGGCCGGCGGGCGGCGGGCGAGGCGGCGCCCGGCGGCCGACAGCTCGAACGCGCCGCGCAGGTTGGCGAGGCGCTGGCGGCGGGCCAGCCGCGTCTGCGTGGGCGTGCTGCGGCGGCGCCGCAGCGCCGCGACGAGCGGCAGCCCGGCGAGCCGCGCAAACGTGCCGGCGATCGCGGCCGACTGGTTGAACTGGCGGTGCTGGCGGCGGCGCCAGTGGAGCGGCACCGGCACCACCGGCCAGCGGCCGGCCAGCGCCGGGGCCAGCCGCGGGTCGTCGAGCACCTCGGCGGCGAGGCGGCCAAGCTCGGCGGCGAGTTGCTGGTGGCGGTGGTACTTCAGGTCGTGGATCAACGCCCGCGCCGCCGGGCTGTTGCGCAGCGCGGGGCGCGCAAACGCGAACGCAAACGACAGCTCGCGGCAGTTCGGGCACTCGAACGGCGCCTCGTGCACGCCGTCGAACGGCTCGCCGCACCGGCTGCAAAACGGCGGGACCAACCGCGGCAGCGAGGCCGCACACGCCGGGCACAGCCAGCGGTTGTCCCGCAGCGGCGTCCGGCACAGCCCGCAATACGGCGGATAGACGAGGTCCAGCAGCGCGCCGAGCGCCCGCGCGCCGGGGCCGGCACGCCGTGCCACCGGCGCCACGGCCGGCCGCGGCTCAGGCTTCGAGCTGGAGTTCCCTGGCATGCCTGGCGGTGAACGCATGGACGAGCAACCCGATGGCGAGCATCACCACCATCGGCACGATCCCCTCGCGCAGCGCCGGGCCGACGAGGTAGCGGGCGGGCGGGTGGATCCCGTGGACCGGCAGCGTGAACCCCTTGAACAGCCTCAGCGCCACCACCCAGCCGGCGTGCAGGCCGCCGGGCAGCCACAGCGACGCGGTGCGCCAGCGCGCGTAGCCGAGCACCAGCCCGGCCGCCAACAGTGGGCCGAAGCCCCCGATCAGCGCCGCGGGGTCGCCGAAACGCCCGCAGATGTGCCCGAGCATCTCGAACCCGGCGCCCGCCGCCTCCGGCACCGTAACCTCCACCCCCGCCGGAAGCCCCATGAAATGCACCACCGCAAACAGCAACGCCGCCGCCGCAACCGCTGCCGCCGGGCGCAGCGCCCGCAGCAACATCCCGAGCACGACCCCGCGGAACACCACCTCCTCGACCAGCGCCGCCGCCGCCCCCCGCCCCAGCGCCTCGCCCACCACCGCCACCACGTCCGGCCCCTGCCGCCACCGGAACCACCCGCTCGCCGCCAACAGCCAGCCGACCACCGCCACCAGCGTGCCGCCTAACAGCAGGCCGGCGGACGCGTCGCGCCAGCCGCGCGGGTTCGGCCGCAGCGGCTGCCCGCGCCGCCCGCCCCGCCCTTCCCCCGCCCGCGGCGCCCCCCGCCCCGCCCCGCCCACCCGCAGCCAGCACAGCGTCGGCACCAGCAGCACCAGCGCCGCCAGCCCCACCGCATGGCCGAAGTAGCGCTCGAACCCGAAGCGCCGCGCCGCGTCCGCCACCCACGCCGCCACCGGCGAGCCGGCCCGCCCCGCGCTCACCTCCGCAAACGCCTGGCCCGCCTGATAGAGCCACGGCGCCAGCGCCGCCCCCAGCACCAGCGACCCCGCCCCGTAGGCGAGGACCTTGGCGATGTCGCGGCGGGCGGGGTGCACGGCGCGGTCAGCGGATCTCCACCGTCGCCCCGGGCCGGACCAGCACCGGCAGCCGGATCGCGTCCCAGTTGGCCAGCCGGATGCAGCCCGCCGAACGGGTGCGCCCGATCGTCTCCGGGTCCGACGTGCCGTGCAGCCCGATCCCCGGCCGCGACAGGCCCGCCCACAACACCCCGACCGGACTGTTGGGCCCCGGCGGGATGGTCAGCGCGTCGTCCGAGCGCTGCCCGCTGTCGAGCAGCTGCTGGTCGTAGCGCCAGTGCGGCAGCTCAAGGCAGTTGCGCAGCTCGAAGTGCCCCAGCTTCACGAACCGGTCCTGCCCCGGCGTGATCGGAAACGACGCCACCAGCGCCCGGTTCGGCCGCGGCGCCCCCGCCTCCCCCTCCACCACCAGCGCCGGCGGCGCCGCCTCGAAGATCCGCAACTGGTTGGTCCGGGTGTCCACCACCATGTGCCGCGCCCCCAGCCCCGCCAGCGCCTCCTCCGCCTCGTGCCGCGTCCCCGCCACCGCCTCGATCCGGAACGCCCGCACGTTCGGCACGATCACCGGGTCCCGCACCTTCAGCCGCCCCAGCTTGTCCTGCCCGTTCAGTTCTGTTAGAAAGCCCGCGGCCGTGTGGTAGCGCTCCGCCATGAACTCGGCCAGGCTGCGGTAGCTCATCCGCTTGCGCAGCGCCTGCTCGGCGCGCTCGGTCGGCAGCGTGGGGTCCACCCACTCCGCCGCCGCCGCGGGCACGAAGCTCAGCCCGTAGGGGTCGGGCACCGCGGCGCGGGCCGCCGCCAGCACCGCCTCGAACTCGCCCACCGGGTGGCCGTTCACCTCGTTCCACGAGGCGATCGCCTGGCGCGTGAACAGCCCCGGCTTGCCATCGATCACGCCCGGCCCGAAACACGCCTCGTCGAGGAAGATCTGCAGCCGCACCGCATCGTCGCGGTCCAGCGCCGCCAGCTTCGCAAACGCCGGCGTCGGCGGCGCGTCCGGCTGCCGCGGCACCACCGCCGCCGCACGCTCCGCCGCGTCGGCCACCGAGTCCGCTTCCGCCGCCGCCGCCGCCGTGGCCGGGTCGACCGGGATCGCGCGCAAGATCACCGGCGTCTCGGCACCCCGCACCCGCACGCCGCCCGCCAGCGCGGCCAGCGCCACAACGAGGGGAATCGCGGTTCGGGTCACAACTCGGGGTCCCAGCAGCAAGGACGCCGCCAGCATACCCCATCCCCCACCCCTACGCAAGAACCGCCACCCGCCCCCAGCCCTGCCCGCCCCCCCCCTCCCCCCAGCACCGCTATTTGCTTGCCATCCCCCACCCCCTTGCCATCTTCCCCGCCCCACCGCGAATGCGACCCGTTCGTCTAGTGGCCTAGGACTTCGGCCTTTCACGCCGGCAACACGGGTTCGACTCCCGTACGGGTCGCCATACCCTCCCCCCACAAACCCTCCTGCCCCACGACCCCGCCACCCCACGGGGCGCCCATACCTCGTTGATCCTAAAGGAGTTGCGGAACAGGTCCGGCGAGCGGCGTTCACCAGTACTCTCCGTCCCCGGCCGCCCAAGGCCCCAAAACCCGCCCCCTCCGCCCCCGACTCTCCGCCCTCTCTGTTAGGAAGCCGGGTTACTGAACGCGTTTTTTCATTCGGCGGCCCGAATGCAACGCATTTACAGAAAACCGGAGTTGTGCTGCTGGTATGCTACCCGTGATTCTGGCTGGTGCGACGGCAGTGCATCGGGTAGGTCGACTGCCGGCCGAGCGTTGATCACCTCAGCCGAACGGCAGTTCAGGCAAGCCGCTGACCCATGCCCCTCAACGAGGCCGAGACCATTGTAAATCAGTCACTTGCGCGCTTACATGAGTATTTCAGTAAGGGAATCCAGGGAAAATTTCCGGGTTTTGGATTGACCTTTTAACCTCCAAGTTAAAATTGTCCGTGCAGCTACGGCCGCTCCATGACCCAGCCACCCTTCCGCCGGAGCCGCGTTGCCGGGTTTACCTGCTCGGTGACGCCGGCCGTTTCCCGGTGGCGGAGTTCCTGGCGCAGGCCGGGGGCGCAGACCCACATGAATTCCGGAAACTCACAGCTCTGTTGGACCGGTGTTGCCGCCATGGAATCCCGAACAACAAGGAGAAGGTCCGCCCACTCGGCGATGGGCTCCACGAGTTCAAGACCGGCGGCGGGCTGCGCGTGTTCTGGTTCTGGGATGCAGGTCGCATGGTCATCTGCGCCCACGGCATCGTGAAAAAGTCCAACAAGACACCCCCGAAGGACCTCAAGCTCGCCCGCGACCGCAAAGCCGCCTACGAATCCGCCAAGCGGAAAAACAAAATCGAAATCCTCGAATCATGAGCGACATCTTCACCAAGCTCCGGGCCAGGCTCGCCGAAGCCCCCGCAAGCCACGAATACCGGAAGGAGTCGGTGATCCTCGACTTCACCGAGGATCTGGTGGCACGGATGGACGCACTCGGGATCTCCCGGTCCGCACTGGCCCGCCGCCTCGGCGCCTCTCCTGCCTACGTGACCAAGATCCTTCGCGGGAACGCGAACTTCACCCTCGATTCGCTGGTGAAGATCGCAGACGCGGTCGGATGCCAGCTTTCCACGCACCTGACGCCGTGCGATCGTGAGGCGATGTGGATTGAAGTCATGACCAGGAGCGCGGTCGGCGTGGTTGACGCGGCGTCCGGCCAAATCGACGAATATGCGAACCCGGAGACAACCAATGAACTCGCCGTTGCAGCTTGAACGCTACCACTTGGTTGCGGTCCGACTGGAACCGACAGGTTTGGAGCGCCCTGCCGAACGACAGGACGTGCACGTTCAAGTCACCGTCGGTCATCTCGCAGACAATGTCCGGGCATGGCGGGTGGAACTAACGGTGGAATTCGGCGGTCGTGAGAATCCCTGCGCACCTTTTCACGGCTCCGTCCGCATGGAGGGCTTCTTCGTCGTTCATCCGGAGTTTCCCGAGGCGAAGGTTGAGTCGCTGGTGCGCGTGAATGGGGCGGCAATTCTCTACGGCGCCATTCGCGAGACGGTGTCGAATCTGACCGCCCGCTCCCGAACGGGGATGTACGTGCTGCCGAGCATTTCCTTCCTCGACCTCCTCGACAAAAAGAAGGGCGCGAAATCCAAGACCGCCATTCCCGGCAGCAGAACAGTCAGACGCCAAAGTGGCTCGTAGACGCCCCTTCCCCAACTCAACCTCTTTCCAGCAGCACCCGCTCCTGCCTCGGTAGCGGCAGGTCGGCGAGCTTCATGATCGAGGTGATCCACGCCGGGGAGGCGCCGGTCAGCCGCGCCAGTTCCGAGTAGCTGCCCGCCGCCCCCTCCCGGAGCAGCCGGTCGAAATGGATGGCGAGCGCCATCAGGCGGGCGGCGCGGGGGACCGGCTCGGGGCACGGCGGCGGCGGGGCGGCCGGCGCCTTCGCGATCCTCTTCCTCCCGTCCCGGACCCGTTGGAAGCGGATCTTGGTGCTGATGGTCAAGGGGCTAGCCATGGCGCGCCTCGGTGAATCCGTTCTGCCGGAACGTGAGCGCGATCGACTCGCCGTCGTAGGTGACGCGCTCGAGAAGGAGGGAAAGGAGCCGGCAGCGGTCGGCCACCGGCATCGCGTCCCACGCCCCGTCGAAGGAGGCGAGCGCGGCCTGCACCGCCTCGGCGTCCACCTCGGGGGCGCCGGCGAGTGCCGCGGCGATCTCGCCCAGCCGGCGCTCTGCCGCCCGGAGCCGCTCCTGCAGGTCGGCCAGGCGGCGCGTGGAATCGGGCGCGCCCACGCACGCCGCCACCTCCCGCGCCGCTTGGCGCAAGGATCGCCGCAGGGCGGCCTCCTCGCTTTGGAGGGCATGGACCTCCGCCTCGGCCAGCGCGCGCGCCCGTGCGGCAACGTCGGCGGCCAGGGCGGGATCCCGGCCGACCGCGCGGACCTGCTCGACCACGAACCGCTCGATCTCGCCCGCCGGCACCGATTTCGTCGGGCAGGCGTCCCAGCCGCGCTTGAGCGCGTGGCGGCAGACGTAGTAGCGGTAGAGCCGGCCGCCGCCCTTCATAGCGTAGTGGTGGTGCATCGCCACCCCGCAGGAGCCACACCACAGGAGCCCGCGCAGGAGCGCCCCGTGCTTGTTGCGCACCCCGGCGCCGCAGTCGCGGCGGTTGCGGGTGAGGATGGCCTGCGCGGCGTCCCACGTCTTCCGGTCGATGATCGCCTCGTGCTCGCCGGGGAACGTCTCGCCCTTGTAGGCCACCATGCCGATGTAGGCCGGGTTGGTGAGCAGTGCCCGCACGTTCGCCTTGTCCCACGGACGCCCGCCGCAGGCCCGGCCGCGCCGGCTCAGCCACGTCTTGCGCGGCCAACAGGGCCGCCAGTTCGACCACCGTCTTGGCGTAGGCGGTGCAGCCGCTTCACCGATCCGGAAACCGGCGAGGCCTGCCCGGTCCACGACACGGTGCGGCGCAGTTGGGAGCACCTGCGGTTCTTCGAGCACCGCACGACCATTCACGCACGGGTTCCGCGGATCAAGACGGCCTCGGGCACGGTGAAGACCGTCGAGGTGCCGTGGGCCAAGCCCCACAGCGGGTTCACCCTGCTGATGGAGGCCTTGCTCTTGGCCATGGCCAAGGTGCTGCCCGTCGCGGAGGTCGCCCGCCAGAGCGGGATCAGCGAGGACCGGATCTGGCACCTGATTCGCAGTCGGGTTGAAGCGGCCTGGGAGCGGCAGGACTGGAGCAGCGTTGAACGGCTCGCAGCCGACGAGACCTCCACCCGCAAGGGGCACAAATACGGCACGGTTTTCCTCGAAATTGAGGGCCAGGAGACCTCCCGGGGCCGGGGGGCGGCCAGAGCGGCCAGACTGCTGTTCTTCACCCCCGGCAAGGATGCCGACACCTTTACGCAGTTCGCCGCCGAACTGGAACGTCGCGGCGTGCCCGCCGACCAGATCGCCGAGATCGCCATGGACATGTCCAAGGCCTTCATTGCCGGCGCCGCCGTGCACTTCCCCAACGCCCAGATCTGTTACGACCGTTTTCACGTCATGAAGCTCTGCGGCGAAGCCGTCGACCAGGTGCGCAAGGAAATCGCCCGCAACTGCGGCGGCCTGCCCCGCGGCGCAATGTGGGCCCTGCGCGGGAACCCAAAAAACCTCCGCCAGGAGCAAATCCAACTCCGCGAGGAAATCTGCCGCGAGCACCGCCAGATCGCGCGCGCCCTGTCCATCAAGGAGTTCCTCGCCGACATGTGGAACTACCGGCATGCCAAGGATGCTGCCGAACACCTCCGCGCCGTCACCTCCTGGTGCTCGCGCTCGCGCCTGCCATCCTTCGTCAAGCTCGCCCGAACGCTCCAGGGGCATCTCGACGGCATCCTCGGATACTTCAAGAACTACACCACCTCTGCCGCCATCGAAGCGGTCAACGGCCTGCTCCAACTCGCACGCCGGCGAGCCCGCGGCTACAGAACATTCCGCAACTTCAAAGCCATCGCCTACTGGATCGCAGGCGGCCTGGACATAGAACCTCATCTCTCACCCACCCACTAAAATCTCAGGAGCGCCGTTTTTATGGATGGAAAGAAGGCGCGGCGCACCAGTTTTTCGGGCCCGCTAACGCCTCGGACCTCTGGCATGTGAAGAAGGTTAGTTCGCACGAGTCAGTCCACTTGACTCAGAAGCCCGTGGAACTCGCGGTGCGCGCCATCGGCCACGGGTCGCGGCCGGGCGAAAACGTGCTGGATTTGTTCGGCGGCAGTGGATCGACGCTGGTCGGTGCCGAGCAGGCCGGCCGGCGCGCGTTCCTGATGGAACTCGACCCGCCCTACTGCGACGTGATCGTGCGGCGCTGGCTCAACCTCGGTGAGGGCCGCACGGCGCTTCGGATCCGCGACGGGGTGGAGGAGGACGTGACGCCCGAGTTCGCCGACCCTGTTGACACCGCGGACGGGGCGCCATGAAAAGCGTGTCCTTTCTCCGCCTCTTGACCGCCGTCGGCTCCGCCCTGTCGGCGGTCGCCCTCTTGGACCTCACCGGCGTGGCGAAGGTGCTGGATCCCGGGCTGTCGAACTACCTGCTCGCCGCCGGCCCGGTCGCCCTGGCGCTCAAGGAGCTGGTCGTCGGCATCGGCGACATCCTCGACGACGGCAAGCCGAACAAGTCCTTCAAGGTCGGCTTGCTCCTCATCGTCCTGGCCCTCGTGCTGATCCCGCTGTTGCCGTCGTGCGCCGAATTGCAGGGGGTGAGCGGCCGGATCGTCACCAAGGAGGGCGAGTTCGTGGTGCTGCCCAACGGCCGCGTCGAGATCGTGGTGGACGCCATGTCGGGGAAGTGAGCGCCGGTTGACGCCGGTCAAGCGCCATGAGCAAGGCCCTCTGGAAACGGATCCAGTCGTTCCTCGGCATCGCCGCCGACGGGATCCCCGGGCCGCAGACGGCAGGGGCGGTGGCGGGCAAGCTTGGGCTCAACGCCCCGGCCCCCACGTTCGACGCCCGCTCGGAGAAGAACATCGCCACCCTCGTCCCCGCCGCACAGGCGAAGGCCCGCGAGTGGCTGCAGCGCTGCCGCGCCGAGGGGATCAACGTGAAGGTGATCTGCGGCACGCGCACCTACGAGGAACAGGCCGCCCTCTACGCCAAGGGCCGCACCGCCCCCGGCCCCAAGGTGACCAACGCCCAGCCCGGCCACTCGTGGCACAACTTCGGGGTGGCGTGGGACTTCGTGGTGTTCGACGCCGCCGGCCAGCCGCTGTGGGACAGCCCGCTCATGGACCGGTGCGGGGCGATCGGCGAGGAACTGGGCCTCGAATGGGGCGGGCGCTGGAAGTTCCAGGACAAGCCGCACCTGCAATTGAAGACCGGGCTCACGCTCGCCCAGGCGCGGCAGCGGGTGGACGCCGGCAAGCCGCTCGCCTGACCTGTTGACAGCCGCGCCATCGGCATGGCACGCGGTCTCTTCACCACCGGCTTCAGCGTCGCCGAGGTGCTCTCCATCCAGCAGCGCGCCAAGGAGGTGCTGCTGGAGGGCAAGACGATCATGAACTGGAACGACGCCGACACCTCGGTGGGCAAGCAGTTCGCCATGCCGGTGGCCGAGGTGCTTGACGAATGCGCCCACGCGCTCCGGGTGCTCGATCCGGCCACCCACGGCCGCGCCCGGATCGCCGGGGCCTCGTTCATCTCCGGCCACCTCGCCAAATGACCCGCTTCCGCTCCATCGCCGCGCGGTTCCTGCCGCCGATCCTGGTCCCCAAGGCGTGGGGCTCGCCATTCGAGGCCGCCAACTGGTCGCCGCGCCGCGGGACGGTGCCCGGCGCCTCCCCAACCGACGCCCGCGCGGAGCTCACCAGTTCGGTGCGCACCGAACTGGTGCGCAAGTCGCGCTACCTCCACAAGAACAGCGGGTTCGTGCGCGAGTTGGTCGCCAACATGGCGATCTACTCCACCGGCGACGGGATCCGGGTGCAGGCGCAGTCGGGCGATGCCGATTGGAACCGCGCCGCTGAGGACTACTTCGCCCTGTGGTCGCCGCGCTGCGAGATCACGCGGCGCTTCTCGTTCGAGGAATGCCAGGCGCTCGTTTGCCGCGGGATGGACATCGATGGCGAATACTTCGTCCACAAGACCCGCGATGCCGAGGGGGAACCGCGCATCCAGCTGATCGAGAGCCACCGGGTGGGCGACGAGTTCGGGTCGAAGGAAACGATCGACGGCGTGGGGGTGGATGCCTGGGGCGCGCCGCTGTTCTACCGGGTGCTGGAGGACGGCGGCAAGGGGCGCGACCTGCCGGCGGCCTCGATCCTCCACCTGTTCGAGCCCGAGTGGGCCGGCGGCGTGCGCTGCCATCCCACGATCCAGCACTCGATCAACCACGTGCTCGACGAGATGGAGCTGCTGGCCCTCGAAAAGCACGCCGTGAAGGACAACGCCGACGTGGCCCGGGTGCTCAAGACGGCCCGCGGCGAGATCGACGACAACGGCGACTTCGTGGTGGGCCAGCCGGCCGGGGGCGAGCCGAGCGATCCCGTGAGCCTGCAGCGGATCGTGGGCGGCAAGCTGGTGGCCCTCAAGCCCGACGAGTCGCTCGACAGCTTCCAGCCGAACCGCCCCTCGCCCACGTTCACCGGCTTCCTCGAGCACCTGCGGCGCGACTCGGCGCTCGGCGTGATCCCGTTCGAGTTCGCGGCCGATTCGAGCAAGGTGGGCGGCGCGGGCGTGCGCCTGATCGTGGCCAAGGCCGACCGGCGGTTCAGCTTCCGCCAGATGATCCTCGAACGGCGGCTGATCCGCCCGGTGTGGGCCTACGTGATCGGGGACGCGATCGACCGCGGGCTCCTGCCGCCGGTGGCCGGGTGGTGGAAGATCAGCACCACGCCGCCAAAACGTGTGACCGTGGATTCGGGGCGCGAGGCCCAGCAGAACCGGGCCGACGTGGAGATGGGGCTCAAAACCCTATCCGACCACTTCCAGGAGCTGGGCGCCGACTTCGGCGAGGAGATCGAGCGCCGCGCAGCCGACGCCAAGCTCATCCTCGACACCGCGGCCAAGCACGGCGTGCCGGTGGAAATGCTCTGGAAGCCGAGCGGCGGCGCGTTGACACCCGCAGCGGGGCGTGACCCCGATTCATCTGCACGCCCGGGAGTGGCTGATCCAGCCCGAGGCCCTGCGCGCGATGGCGGCAACCGCCCAGGCGTTCCGCGGCGGCCCGCTTCCTGACGCGCGGCCGGCGAGCCCGATCCTCACCGTCGAGGACGGGATCGGCACGGTGGCCATCGAGGGACCGATCCTGCGCAAGCCGGACATGCTGACGCGCGTCCTGTTCGGGGCCACCGACTCCGAGGCGATCGGCGCGGCGCTGCGTGAAGCCGCCGAGCGCCCCGACATCAAAGCGGTGTTCCTCGACATCGACTCGCCCGGCGGCACGGTGGCCGGCACCCCGGAACTCGCCGCGGCGGTGGCGGCGCTCAACGACCGGAAGCCGGTCTACGCGTTCACCTCGGGCCTCATGTGCTCGGCCGCCTACTGGATCGGCTCCCAGGCACGGGCAGTCTACGCCACGCCCTCCGCCCAAGTCGGCTCGATCGGCGTGATGCAGCTGGTGGTGGACGACTCGGCCGCCCTCGACGCCAAGGGAATCAAGGTGGAGGTGTTCGCCGTGGGGAAGTACAAGGCGATCGGCGCCCCCGGCACCAGCCTCACCGACGACCAGCGCGCCCTGATCGGCTCCAACCTCGCCGAGACCGCCCGAGAGTTCCACGCCGCCGTGCTCGCCCGCGGCCGCTCGATCCCGCCCGAGGCCATGGAGGGGCAGTCGTTCACCGGCCGGCAGGCGCAGCGGCTCAACCTGGCGGGGGTGGTTCCCGACCGCGCGGAAGCCCTCCGCCGGCTGCGCGTCTACCACGCCGCGGTTGACACGGGTGCCCGTGCGATGAGCACCCCGCTTGAAGACCAACTGGCCGAGGCGCTGGAGCGCGCCGCCTCGCTCCAGGCCGAAAACAAGGCGCAGGCCGAGCTGCTGGCCGAGGCGTCCGCGAGCGTCGATTCGCTGCGCGGGCAACTGGACCTGCTCACCGCCGAGGTGGACACGCTCAAGAGCGAGCGGGACACGGCCAAGGGCGAGGTGACCGGCCTTCAAAAGCAGATCGCCGACCTCACCGCCTCGCAGGCCGACTTCGACAAGCGGGTGCAGACCGAGGTGGCCCGCGTGGTGGCCTCCACCGGCACCACCGCCCCGGCGCGCGTCACCCCGGCCGGCGACCACGAGCAGGCGGCCGACCTGCACGCCCGCTTCTCCGCCATCACCGACCCGGCCGAGCAGACCGCCTTCTGGCGCCGCCTCACCCCGGAGCAGCAAGCCCTCGTCCTCAAACACCAAGCCTGATCACTCGCCATGTCCAACACCCTCACCAACGTCAAGGACATCAAGGTGGCGCAGAAGGCGCTCATGCCCTTCACCGCCAACCTGATGCCGGTCAGCTCGTTCTCCACCAACTTCGGCCCCCAGCAGGCCGACAAGGGCGACACGGTGCGCGTGCCGCTCGTGGGAGCGCCCTCGGGCTCCAGCGACTTCGCCGGCGACTACACCGCCAACAGCGACTCCACGGTGACCACCATCCCGGTCACCCTCAACAAGCACAAGTTCAAGACGGTGCACGTCACCGCCCGCGAGGCGAGCGAGACCGCCATGGACCTGCTCGACACGCTGGTGGCCACCGCCGCCCAGCAGCTCGCCCAGGACGTGCTGCTCGACGTGCTGGGCGTGGTCACCGCGGCCAACTTCGGCACCCCCGGCATCCCGGCCTTGGCCGCCACCAGCTTCGACTACAAGAAGGTCTTGAGCCTGCGCGAGGCCTGCGGTGCGGTGAAGATGCCCGCCTCGCCGCGCTCCCTGGTGCTCGACGCCGGCTACTACACCAACCTCCTGGCCGACGACGTGGTGGCCAAGAGCTTCAACCTGAACCTCAGCGCCCCGGGCGTGACCGAGGCCCTGATCCGCCGCTTGGCCGGGTTCGACCTCCACGAAACGGTGGTGATCCCCTCCGACCACGCCGAGAAGCTGGTGGGATTCGCCGTGCACCCGAGCGCGGTGGCCGTGGCGATGCGCTACCTCACCCCGGTGGCCGAATACCAGCAGGCCGGGGCGGTGACCGACCCCCAGACCGGCATGACCTTCGGCTACCTGCGCTTCACCGACACCCGCGCCAACAAGGTGTTCGTCACCCTGGAGTGCCTCTACGGGTTCACCGTGGGCAAGAGCGACGCCCTCAAGCGGATCGTGAAGCCCTGAGCCGATCAGCCCCAAGCCCTCCTCCAACCCCTAGCAGCCCCGAGCCATGATTCCATTCGCCAAGACCGGCGACGCCGGCACCACCCTCAGCCACGTGGTCGTCCCGGCGGGCGGCCGCGACCGGATCCGCCTGCAATACGTGAACGCCACCTCCGACAAGGCGGCCTCGCTGCTCACCTTCAAGCGCCCGTCGCTCGCCACGGTGGTCACCGACGCGGCCGCCACCGGCCAGAAGGTGATCAAGTGCGTGCCCTATGCGGGGGCCGCCGCCAACGACGTGGTGGTCGGCTACAGCTACGCCGCCGGGCAGGCGTTCCGCGGGGTGGTGGCCTCGGTGCAGGCCGGCGTGTCCGTGACCCTCACGGCCAACCTCGCGCTCGCGCTGGCGCCCGGCGACCTCGTGTTCCTGATGGCCGCGGCCGGCCAGATCCCGGTGGGCGCCGCCACCAAGGAGGCCAACGCCCCCACCGTGTTCGCCGTGGACGAGGGCCCGGCCCTCATCGAGCTGGACGGCACCTCGGCCTGCCGCATCAACCTGGTGGCCGGCGAATACTTCTGACCCGCTGGCTCACCCCGCCAACGCGCTTCCACCCCGGGGGGTGTGGAACGGTGGGCGCCCTCCCTGGCACGTTCCGGGGAGGGCGCTTCCGTTTGACAGCCGGCGCAGGGCATGGCCATCGACAGCGAGATCCTCGCCGACTTCCGCAGCCTGCTCGCCGAGCACGGCACCACGGCCCGCTGGAACGGCCTCGACTTCCCCGCCCTGATGAGCCGCGCGCGCCGCGACCAGCAGGTGGACATCGGCGGGCTGGTGGACGCCCCGGAGCTCACGCTGCGGGTGGCAAGGGCATCGTTCCCGGGCGCGCTGCCGGCTCCCGGCCACCGGATCGAGGTGGACGGCGCGGCCTACCGCATCAGCCAAGTCTCCAACCACCCGCGCTCACCCATCCTTTCCTTCACCCTCACCACCACTGATGAATGACGACGCGATCCGCTTCACCGCCAGGATGCACGGCACGAGCGACGTGGCCCGCATGCTCGCCCGCTACCCGGACCGAATCGGCCGCACGCTCGAATCGCTGGTGAAGCAGGAGGCGCGGGGGCTCGCGGTGGAACTGGCCCGCAACACGCGCCCCTTCGGGTTCGGGGACAAGGCCCGCAAGCGCGGCGAAAAAGCGGTGGCGAAGGACATCCGGCGGGTCTTCATCCTGCCCGCCGACGCCTACCAGAGCGCCATGTCGCTCGACATGGGACCGGCCGACCGGTTCTGGGCGCACATCCAGAACCGCCGCTTCGCCCGCGCCCGGCAGGCATTGGCGGAGTCCACGTCGAAGTGGCGCGACCTGCCGGTGGGGCGGCTCGAACCGAACCTGCACAAGCAGAGCCGCACGGGACCCCACGCCAACGTCACCCGCAAGGAGCCGGCGCAGGTGGTCACCAGCCCCAAGGCGCTCGACACCTACATCAAGCGGATCCAGCGGCGCGTCGGGTTCGCCAAGGGGACGTGGATCAACGCGGCCAAGGCGATCGGCGGGCGGGTAAGGGGAGCGGCGCAGTGGGCGACCCGGCACCGGAAGGCGCCCGGCAGCGCCACGGTGAGGACCGGCCCGAAGCCCGCGGTCACGCTCGTCAGCCGCCTCGACTACATGGAGGACGTGACCACCGAGACCGGGATCCGGCTGGCGCTGCAGGTGGCCGCGGGACGACTCCGCAAGGCGCTCGCCACCTCGCTGCGGAAGGTGAACGAGCGGGCGAACCGGGCGCTGCGGCGGGCCGGTTGACGCACGGCCCCGGGCGGGATGCCCAATCTGATCGAAGACGCCCTCACCGCGAAGCTGGCCGCGTGGCTGGACGACCACCGCCCCGAGGCGATCCCGGCCACCGTGCCGATCCACGTGGCCAACCGCGACGAGCTGCGCACCCGCCCCTGCATCGTGCTCGCCACCTCGGAGGCGAAGCCGGTCCCGGGCCTGCGCCACACCGCCCGGGTCAAGCTCGACGTGCACCTGTTCAGCCAGGCCGACGACACCCCGGCCGCCACGCATGCCGAGTGGGCCGCGGCGCTGGCTGGTTTACTGGCCGACGTGGCCGCCCTCGCTCCCGCCCTCGACTCCGACACGTTCTGCCTCCACGACCTGCTCGCCCGCGACTCGGCCACCACCCCGGACGAGACGCGCGGGCGCGAGACGGTGCTGAGCTACGAGGCGGTGGCGTCGGCGGTGTGACGGCGGCGTGGTTGACAGCGCGGCCACCGGCAAATGGCCGCATCGCTGCTAGGCACCACCGGCAACTGGGGCATCCCCCAGGACGAGGCCGGCCTGCTCATCGTCGACCTCTCGTTCGACTTCTCCAACGAGCAGAAGGAGCTGCTCGACAAGGGCGGCGAGATCATCGGCCTGGCGCTCTACAAGGAGAAGGCCGACATCAAGCTCTCCGGCTACGTGGCCAAGACCTCGTCGTTCTCGGGCAAGATCGGAACCGCCCTCGCGCTCGCGAACACGGTGCCCGCCCACCTGAGCACCACCGGCGGAACGACGATCATCACCCAAGTCTCCCGCAGCCTCAACAACGAGGACTTCGAGAAGATCGACATCAGCGCCGTGCACTACCCCTACGTGACGAGCGGCAGCTGACCCCGAGCCTCCAATCCGAGATTCCCCAGATGAACGCAGTCTCCCACCTCTCCTCCACCGCCACCAGCAACACGTGCCTCGCGGCCGCCCTCGCCGCCGTGGGCGTCCCCTTGGCCGAGAAGCCGTTCGTCCGCGTGGTGGGCGACGGCATCCGCGGCGAGCGGGTGGTGTGGTTCTTCGAGCCCCAGAGCCCCGACGGCACGTTCCAGACCAGGGAGCTGATCGAGGCGTGGCACGACGACGCATGGCACCTCGCCCACCCCGAGCACCCGTTCGCCTACGTGAAGTGCGCCCTCATGAACCGCGAGCGGCTGGTCGACAAGGTGAAGCAGGACGTGCCGCTGGCCTGCATCAAGCGCCGCGGCAAGATCGCCTTCATCCCGCTCAACGCCTCGCCCGCCACCGAGGACCTGTTCCTGCGCCACCTGTGAACAACTGGTGAGCAACCTGCCAACAGCCATGGACGACGACGCCCGCCAGAAGCTCTTGTCGACCTCCTTCCACGACGTGGAGACGATCGTGGGCGGCCACGCGATGCGCCCGCTGTCCCTGGCCAGCTACGACGTGCTCCTCCGGACCGGCAACCCGCTGGTGAAGGGCGACATGCCCGAGGAGGGCACGCCCGAGTTCACCGGGGCGCTCATGGGATTCGTCTTCGCCCACTGCGCCCCGTGGCCCGAGGTGGTACGCGCCTCCTTCGACGGGCAGGCGTTCCGCGAGGCGGCGCTCGTGTTCTGCGGCGGACTCACCCCGGCCGACTTCCAGGCCGCGTTCCGCCGCCTCGAGGAGCAGAGCCGGCAACTGGAGGCGGCACAGGTGGAGCCCGTGCCGGGACTGGCCGCAAAAAAGCCCCGCCGTGCGACGAGCCCGGCTTCCTAGCCGCCCAGGTGTTCGCGCTCGCCGCCGAAACCGGCTGGCCCGAGGAGCGGATCCTCCACATGCCGCTGGCGCGGCTGGCCCAATTCCAGCACTGCCTGCTGCGGAGGAACGGGGTGAGGACGCATTGGAGTCGGTCGGACTGCGCCGGGCTCACGCTTCGGGAGCAGATGGAGGCGCTTCGGGGAAGGTGGGCTGACAACGGGCCGGCCGAGTGACCGGCACCATGGGACGCCGCGGCTCCCCGACGATCGCCGAAAATTGTCCCTTGACTTGTTCAGTTGAACGCGTCAGGGTGGTCCCATGTCTGCTCAAGCCACAACCCCCGGCAGCCGGGTAGAGCAGGTTCAGCCCCGCGTCCGCTTCCTCCGGCGGCTCTCCGCGCTCCTCGTCAAACAAGCCGCCCAGCCATACTACGTCCGTTGGGCCGAGGCATGGACCAAGGCGGGCGGCCACCGATCCGCAGGGGCAACCGGCGACTTCTTCGAAAGCTTGGGCCGCTCGCCGCGCCTCGCCGACTGGCAAAAACCCCGAGGGCCGGAGGGGTTTTGGACCGCGCGAAGCGCGGCCCGCAGGGCGAGGCGGCGAGCGGAGCCGCCGAGTCAATTCCGCCAAGCCGTGGACGCCGTCCGGATCCTCGCCTGCGAGATCCTCGCCATCCCTTGGGCACACGGCTTCGACTGGCGCGGCTTGGCCGACCAGGCAAGATCCCTTGCGCCGGACCACCGCACCCATGGCAGGGAGGTCATTCGCGTTCCATGCGCCCCACCTGCTGCGTTGCCCGGACCCTCCGGCCCGCCTCCAGACGAGGCTGCCGAAGTTTCGCACATCACCGGGGAAGTCCGCCGCGCCGTCCGCCTCGGCGGGCTGAGCTACGCCACCGAGCAGACCTACGTCCATTGGAACGCCCGCTTCACCCGTTTCTGCATCGCGCGCCTTGGCCGCACGCCGCAGAACGCCGGGCCGCCGGGCGTGACCGCCTACCTCGATTACCTCGCCCTTGAACGCAATGTCTCGGCCGCCACCCAAAAGCAGGCCCTCAATGCGATGGTGTTTCTCCTCCGGCAGGTTTTCGGGTTGGCCGACTTCACCATCGAGAAGCCCGCCCCCGGTCGCGGCGGACGCCGCCCGCCCGCCGTCCTGTCCCGGGATGAGATCAACCGCATCTTTGCCAACCTCGAGGATCCCTGGAAACTGGCGGCGCAATTGATGTACGGGGCCGGCCTGCGCCTGATGGAGTGCCTGCGCCTGCGGGTCAAGGACATCGATGCGGAACGCGGCACGATCACCGTCCATGACGGCAAGGGGGGCAAGCACCGCGTCGTGCCGCTGCCGCGCGTCTTGGAGCCCCGGATCCGGGCCTGCCTTGCCGACGCCCGGCAACGCCATGCCCGAGACTTGGCCGCAGGCACCGGCGAAACCCACCTTCCCGAGGCCCTCCAGCGCAAATACCCCAACGCCGCCCGGGAATGGCCTTGGCAGTATGTGTTCGCGGCCGCCAAGCTCTGCGTCCACCCCCGCAGCGGCCGCGTTGCCCGCCACCACCTCCACGAGGACTCGATGGCCCGCCAGTTCAAAGAGGCCACCGTCAGAGCCGCCTTGTCCAAACGCGCCACCTGCCATACCCTCCGCCACAGCTTTGCCACCCATCTCCTGGAAAGCGGCATCGACATCCGCACCGTCCAGGACCTGCTGGGCCATGCCGACGTCTCCACCACCATGATCTACCTCCACGTCCTCCGGCGGCCGGGCGCGGGCGCACCCAGCCCCATGGATCTCGCCTAGCCACCGGTTCCATCCTACCAACGAATTTTCCTTGTCATGCCCCCGTAGATCGCCCAATTTTGCGGCAACGGCAGGGAGGTGGCGAAGCTCGCACTTCGATGTCGCTTTTGCCGGACAAAAACCGCATGCGGCTTTCTACCCACAATTGCCGCACGCGGTTCAATAACACTGTTGGGCCAAGAAAATGGCCAGACCACTGCGTTAGTAGACAAAGCCGAAACCAAAGTCATGAATAGAAAGACCCACACCTTCATATTTTGTCTAGCAGTTGGCCTCAACTGTGGAGCAGTAACCGCTGAAGAGAAGGCTCTCCCTTACGAGGTCGTTCAACTCCAGAGTCAACGAAAAGCTCGGATTGCACGAATCGATGCTATCTACCGCAAGGAGCTAACCGCCCTCAAGGAAAAGTACACCAAAGCCGGTGACCTAGAGAAAGCGAATCTCGTTGTCGGTATTCTGAATGATCTTCAGAACGGTGTTTCCACTTCTGCAGTGCCCTCTAACGATGCGGAGCTGCGTGATTTTCTCCGCGATACCAAGTGGGTGTTTGATAACGGATGGGTTGTCACCTTTCACAGCGACGGGCAGATTCGCAAGAGCTGGGGCGTAATGAAGCCAGTATGGAAGGTCGAAAAGATGGAAGTTTCCGTGCCGGCCGAGAGTTCTTCATTCCGCTTTCTGAAGAACTTCACGCAGTGTATCTATAAGGACAATAGAGGTGTCACTAGAACCGGGAAGATGATGAAGGAGCCTTGATGATCCCCCACAGTATAGCAACAATCTACAAAGCCCAACAAGGCGGCGCTGACCAACCCGCTACCGCTCCCGAGTCGATGCCGGAGGGTGATTTGGAACCTCAACCTGAATCGGAGGTGCGCCCCCAGTAGCGGGTGGCAGGCCTTGGACGTTCGACGGGTAGAAGCTCTGGATGCCCGGATGTTTTGGTTTCCGGCCTGCGGACTCACCGGTGATCGGGCGGGCGTGGAGACTCCCCCGTGCAGGGCCGCACGTGATCTGGCGCGCCGGGGACTCCGATCCGATCGGCGTGAATTGCCGCGGGGCCTGCGGAGGAATTCCGGCGCTGGTGATCTGTGCCCGGCCTGCGGAGGTTCCCGGCCCAGATCCGCTCGGGCCCGTGCCGGCAACGGTCCTGGAGGCCCCCACAGGGGACGGGGCGGGCCGGTCACGCTGGCGCCTGGGGAAACCGCTCGACTGGAGTCGGGCGGGATGCTAAAGGTCGAACAAGACGGCGCACCGCAACGACCGTTTCGCTTCAAGATGGGCGGCCCCATCGGCAGCGCAACCGCCGGTCGTGGGTGGCCTTGAGCGTTCGCTTAGAAAATATGAAAGCTGCAATTAAATATCTCCTAATATCCATGTTGACGATATCCCAGCCGGTGATCGCATCGGCGATTGGACGGGATGGACGACATGTGAGCTTTGATGGTCCGGGCTCCCGTATTAAGTGGCTTCCTGTCACTTTGACAGCTGAGGAACGCGCGATTTTCGAGAAGCGTTCTGATTCCCCCAAGACCGCCCTTGACTACTACCTCTTGCTGCAAGGCGAATACTTCCAGAGAATTCCCGATGATGTAGCGCGACGGATCACATTTATCGACCGGACTACGTTAAGTGACCACTATCTTCACGCGGAATACACCATTCCCAGAACGGACGCAGGATCGTTCTCAATCACGATCAGACTATTTGGGGGGGAGGAAGACCCCCTTATTGCAATTAGCCACCAAGGAGGAGAGAAGACGATCTTTCATGCGACAGCGAATGGTCCAGGACTGCGGGTGATCTCCCTGAATATGCCTCAGTTCTGGCGCTACCGTGGCGGTGTTTCTGGTGAAAGCGGCGCGTTAGTTCGTGTTCCCGACTCTATCCTGCCAGAGCTGACAGCAGATAGAGTGCTCAGCCGCTACCGAGATCACTACAAGGCGCATCTCAATTACCCCACACAACAAAAAACGATTGGGTTGGAGTATGAGTTAACGGGGGCGGGCGATCTGATCCAAGTGACCGGAAGAGAAAATTTCATGGATCCCGCCGAGAAGTATGTTTGGGCGGAGTTCACCCTAAATGGAGACCGTTTCGTTCCATCAACCAGCAGCGAACAAGACGGTGGTGGACAACCGGCTACCCGCTCCGAGTCGAAATGACCATTTTGACTACAACCTTTAACCCTGTTGCGGAGTGGCGCTCCCGGTAGCCGGTGCCACACCTCGACGTTGGCCCCAGAGAGAATAGGATTGAGAAACCCCGTGACTTATGAAACGATAGCCCAATGAGAAGTGCCCTTGCATATCAGCCGGAACTATTTGCCGAAGTACCGAATATCGCCCTCAACCATGCTCGATTCAACGGGCGATCCGGTGCATTTGGGGACAACATGTCATTGCCGGTTCATCGCTGGTACCGCTATTCTGCCGGTTTCTCTGCCGACTGGGTAAGCTCGCTCATCCACGAGCGACGTTTTGGCGCAGGCCCGTTTTCAGTTTTGGACCCATTTGCCGGAGTCGGCACGACAATACTCGCCAGCGAAGCAGCGCAGGTTCAGAGTTGGGGGTTTGAAACACACCCATTCATACATCGAGTCGCCACGGCAAAACTGAAAGGAATTCACTGCGAACTCTCGGGCATCCGCAAATCCTTTGACGAGTTTTTGAATCGCCTTCCCGAAGATGTAGCGGTGCTTCCGTCTGAGATCCCATTGTTGTTATCCAAGTGTTACACAACGGATTCTCTTCGGGTTCTGTTTGCAATGCGCAACCTTTTTCTTTCAGACTTTGACAACAAGACACCCGAAAACGAATTGATTTGGCTTACCCTGACCTCCATTTTGCGGATGTGCAGCGGGGCTGGAACGGCGCAATGGCAATACGTGCTACCAAACAAGAGCAAGACAGGTGTGCAACTACCCGTTGCAGCATTTCACGCCAAAGCAGCGGACATTCTTCAGGATGTCGAATACGCCCAGCGTAATGCTTGGTCTTCCCAAGGCACAATCATCCTCACCGATGCACGCGCCCCTGTAACCGACTCGCAGATTCAAGTTGATGCCGTCATCACATCCCCACCATACCCGAACAACTACGACTATGCCGATGCCACACGATTGGAAATGACATTCTGGGGCGAAATCAATGGATGGGGCGACCTTCAGCACTCTGTTCGTCGGCACCTTATTCACTCATGCTCACAGCACGCTGCGGCGGAAAGACTAGTACTTGATGATTTACTGGCCGAGCCTGTGCTTAATCCGATTAGAAAGGACCTTTCTACGGCGTGCAGAGCACTTGCCGAAGTGCGCGAAACCAAAGGAGGGAAGAAGACTTACCACACTATGGCAGCAGCGTACTTCCGTGATCTTGGCTTGGTCTTCAAAGCGTTGCGCCCCATCTGCCGTGATGGCGGTGTCTTATGCTTTGTCATTGGCGACTCCGCGCCCTATGGCGTGTATCTAGATGTTGATGTCTGGCTTGGCGAACTGGCCCTTAACGCTGGTTTCAAGTCATATTCTTTCGAGAAGATTCGTGATCGTAATGTGAAATGGAAAAACAGAAAACATCGTGTGCCCCTCAAGGAGGGCAGACTATGGATCGAGGGGTAACGTATGGCAGAATCTCCGTCCCATAAATTCGGACAATTGATCGGCAACCTGCTTGAAGAGTTGATTGAGCCCTTCCTTACGGACTTTGCGAACCGTAGCGGCCTCTACCTTGACTACCAGAAGAACACCCGCGCCGCACGCAAGGGGAAGAAGGTAACATGGGCAGACCCCTACGGGAATGTCCATGACCTTGACTACGTACTTGAGCGAGACGGCACGAACGATGTGATGGGAACACCAGTCGCCTTTATTGAGGTGGCATGGCGAAGATACACGAAGCATTCCCGCAACAAGGCCCAGGAAATTCAAGGGGCAATTCTGCCCCTTGCAGAGAAGTACCAATGGTCCAACCCATTTCTCGGTGCAGTCCTTGCTGGCGTGTTTACGGATGGCTCACTTGAGCAGTTGCGTTCTCTTGGTTTTCATGTGCTGTACTTCCATTATGAAACCATCGTCGCGGCCTTCGCCTCCGAAAGCATAGATGTTGCCTTCGACGAAAGTACGCCCGACACAGCCTTCCGGCAGTGCGTGAAGAAGATTGAAAAGGCATCATCAACAACGATGCAAAAGGTCAAAACCCACCTTGCTGTAGCGAACAAAGCACAGATAGATACATTCGTGGCATCGCTCAAGGAACGCCTCGACCGAATGGTCGAGAAGGTCGTGGTCATCCCCTTGTATGGAAGGTCAAACGAGTTCGCTACCATTGACGACGCCCTCCGATTCCTCGACGGACATTCCGTTTATGAAGGCTGTGGCGATTTCAGGAAATACGAAGTGCTGATCTCGTTCACGAACGGAGATAGGGTCGAAGGGTCGTTTAGGGACAAGGCTAAGGTTAAGGAGTTCCTCCAGTTCATAGCAAAACAATGAGAATGGGCCAACAATCGCATCGACACGTACAGTGAAAGGCCGCGCAAAAGCGCGGCCTTTCACTGCCGGTCATGCGTGACGTTCGACGGGTAGAAGCTCTGGATGCCCGGATGTTTTGGTTTCCGGCCTGCGGACTCACCGGTGATCGGGCGGGCGTGGAGACTCCCCCGTGCAGGGCCGCACGTGATCTGGCGCGCCGGGGACTCCGATCCGATCGGCGTGAATTGCCGCGGGGCCTGCGGAGGAATTCCGGCGCTGGTGATCTGTGCCCGGCCTGCGGAGGTTCCCGGCCCAGATCCGCTCGGGCCCGTGCCGGCAACGGTCCTGGAGGCCCCCACAGGGGACGGGGGGGCCGGTCACGCTGGCGCCTGGGGAAACCGCTCGACTGGAGTCGGGCGGGATGCTAAAGGTCGAACAAGACGGCGCACCGCAACGACCGTTTCGCTTCAAGATGGGCGGCCCCATCGGCAGCGCAACCGCCGGTCGTGGGTGGCCTTGAGCGTTCGCTTAGAAAATATGAAAGCTGCAATTAAATATCTCCTAATATCCATGTTGACGATATCCCAGCCGGTGATCGCATCGGCGATTGGACGGGATGGACGACATGTGAGCTTTGATGGTCCGGGCTCCCGTATTAAGTGGCTTCCTGTCACTTTGACAGCTGAGGAACGCGCGATTTTCGAGAAGCGTTCTGATTCCCCCAAGACCGCCCTTGACTACTACCTCTTGCTGCAAGGCGAATACTTCCAGAGAATTCCCGATGATGTAGCGCGACGGATCACATTTATCGACCGGACTACGTTAAGTGACCACTATCTTCACGCGGAATACACCATTCCCAGAACGGACGCAGGATCGTTCTCAATCACGATCAGACTATTTGGGGGGGAGGAAGACCCCCTTATTGCAATTAGCCACCAAGGAGGAGAGAAGACGATCTTTCATGCGACAGCGAATGGTCCAGGACTGCGGGTGATCTCCCTGAATATGCCTCAGTTCTGGCGCTACCGTGGCGGTGTTTCTGGTGAAAGCGGCGCGTTAGTTCGTGTTCCCGACTCTATCCTGCCAGAGCTGACAGCAGATAGAGTGCTCAGCCGCTACCGAGATCACTACAAGGCGCATCTCAATTACCCCACACAACAAAAAACGATTGGGTTGGAGTATGAGTTAACGGGGGCGGGCGATCTGATCCAAGTGACCGGAAGAGAAAATTTCATGGATCCCGCCGAGAAGTATGTTTGGGCGGAGTTCACCCTAAATGGAGACCGTTTCGTTCCATCAACCAGCAGCGAACAAGACGGTGGTGGACAACCGGCTACCCGCTCCGAGTCGAAATGACCATTTTGACTACAACCTTTAACCCTGTTGCGGAGTGGCGCTCCCGGTAGCCGGTGCCACACCTCGACGTTCGCATGAAAGGAAAAGAGAATGTACGCACAGATAACCAATGACATCGCACAAGACTACTACCAGCAGAACTTTCCGAATGACGGACAACGGTTTGTGGCGTGGTATCTCCGCAACATTCACCTGCGCGACCCCATCCAAGCCAGAGACGATATTACCGATGGCGCGGACGATAAGCAGATTGACGCTATCTTTGTGGACGATGACCAAGCGACTATATTCGTCGTGCAGGGCAAGTTCATCGGCGGATCAACTGTAGATGCCGAGCCACTACGCGAGGTTCTTTCGGCATGGATTCAAATGCGCGACCTCGTCCGCCTGCAGGAGGTCGGGAACAACAAATTGAAGCAGAAACTATCGGAGGTTGCCCGCGCTCTTGAAGACGAGTACGAAGTCTGTTTTGAACTCATCACGACAGCCGGACTGACAGACAGCGCACAGAAGGACTTGGCAACTTTCCAAGAGCAACTTGCAGAACTTTCGGCCAAGGACGAATTCCCCGCAACACTGCTTCTTGTGAACGAGGACGAAATTCGACGAAGGTATGACATGGCTCTCGAACGCGAGAACCCATCCCTCTCCCACACGTTGGACCTTAACGCATGCCAGACACTTATGGTACCGGTGGCCGGTACCCAAGTTGTAATTGCTGTTGTCCCGCTATCTGAGTGCATCAAATTCCCAGGCATCAAGGATGGAACGCTTTTTCAGAAGAATGTCCGCCAGAGTCTCGGCCTGAGCAACGCAGTCAACAAGGGGATCAAAAACACGATCTACAGCGACCGTCATAGGGATTTTTTCTTCTTTCACAACGGAATTACCGCCATCTGCAACCGACTGGAAAAGAAAGACTCTAAACTGCATCTCCACGGGGTCAGCGTGGTTAACGGTTGCCAGTCTCTCAACACAATCCTGAGTTGCAGCGAGCGGGTGAAAACCCTAACAGACACAAGCCTCCTCTTTCGCTTCTATGAGATTCCTCAGCGCGACCGTGCAGACAAGATCAGCATCAACACGAACTCTCAAAGTGCAGTTAAACCGCGCGATTTACGAAGTAACGACCGCCGAGTCTTGAATCTAAAAAAGGCGTACGAGCAGAAATATCCCCAAGGGTACTTCGTCAGCAAGCGCGGCGAAATGCCGCCTGCCGACAAGGACAAAACTCTGGTGGTTGACTTGTCGGAACTCGGTAAGCATCTGATTTCGTGGCACTCCCAAAGGCCCAACGTCGCCTACAGCGAAACCAAGATATTCGACAAGTACTTTGAGCAACTGTTCAAACGTGAGTATCGTACAGAGAACGTCCATGCATTAAATCTCTGGATGAATCGCGTCTGGAAGGCTTGGAGCAAAGACAACCCTCTGGGATTGAACGAGACCCTTCTTGTCATGCGCGCCTACGCACCATACCACCATCTTTACGCTGTCTCGATGTGTTTCGCGATTGCCAATAACCAAGCAGATCGCGTTCCCGATCCTGATGCGTGCCTCATTAAGGCGCAGGGGAACTCGATGGTAGATGACATCGTCAAGATCGGTGGCGTATGCTTGAACATGGCCCTAGAGGCTGCTGCTAATGAACCACAGCCTGCCAATCGGGTTTTCAGTCCGCAGAATTGGATCAAAGCAAAGACATGCCTTGCTGGAATCAATTTTGCCATCCGAAATTATTTTAACATGCTGCCCCTGATGCCTGGTGGCGCGGAAATGAAATCCAAGCTGGATGTGGCTCTGACTCTTGAGGCGGAGGACTTTGAATACAGATGGGCAGCCGATTAAATGCGAACAATGCCCTGCTGCGTACGTCGCTATCGCGCCGCCGCAGAGGGCTGACGTTAGGTGAATATGAACGAGATTGCGGAAAAGTTCTTCGCATTAGATGAGGCCGACAGAAAGTGCGTGCATCAGGGGTGTCCGGCTAACGAGCTTTGGTGATTTTGCCATCGATTCATGATGAGCAACTTACAACGAGCAATCGATGTGACGGATTTGAATTCGCGGCGGGCGTTTTGCACGCTTTTCGCGCATGAATGCCGGCCGATTCGTCCTGTCCCAGGTTCTCGATCTCGTCCATCGCCAGACGCTCGACCGTCTGGTGCGGCGTTACAATGCCGACTCGAGGGTCCGGCATTTCGGGTGTCGACAGCAGTTCATCTGCATGGCCTTCGCTCAGTTGACTTGGCGCGACGGGTTGAGGGATATCGTCACCTGCCTCAATGCAAAGCCCTCGGCACTCCACCACTTGGGGTTCCGCGGTCCGGTTGCCAGATCCACCCTGGCGGATGCCAACGAACAGCGGGACTGGCGGATCTGGGAGGATCTCGCCAAAGGCCTGATCCGCAAAGCACGGGTTCTGTATGCAGGGGAAGATCTTGGCGTCGAGCTGGACAATACCGTCTACGCACTCGATTCCAGCACGATCGATCTCTCTTTGACCCTCTTTCCTTGGGCCGACTTCCGTCGAACCAAGTCCGGGATCAAGCTGCACACCCAGATCGATCTGCGTGGGCCGATTCCGACCTGCATCCATATCACAGATGCCCGCCAGCACGACGTGGCGTGGCTCGACACGCTGTGCTTCGAGCCCGGTTCGTTCTACGTGATGGACCGTGGCTACATGGATTTCTCTCGCCTGAACACGATCGCAACCGCTGGCGGGTTCTTCGTCACTCGGGCCAAGAGCAATCTGCGCTTCACCAGGCAGCGATCGCTGCCCATCGAGCGCCTCACCGGCCTGCGCAGCGATCATGTGGGCAAGCCTACTCTCAAGAAGGCGCGCCAAGCCTATCCGGGACTGCTCCGCAAGATTCGCTACTACGATTCCGACACTCGCCGCGAACTCGTCTTTCTCACCAACAACCTGGACATCCCGGCACTGAGTGTCGCCAAGCTCTACCGGCTGCGGTGGCGGATCGAACTGTTCTTCCGCTGGATCAAGCAACATCTCCGAATCAAACACTACTACGGCACCAGTCCCAACGCGGTGAAGACCCAGATATGGATTGCCGTGGCCGTCTACCTCATGGTCGCGATCCTTCACAAGCAGCTCCGCCTGCCCGGGGCTCTTAACAGAACTTTGCAGATTCTCAGCGTGCATCCCTTTGAGAAAGTCGCTCTAAATCAACTACTTACAGAAACCGATTTCAGAACTATGGGTGAGCAGGATCACAACCAATTGATGTTGTGGGACTTATAACCGGACGCCCGTGTGCGTGCATATTTCAATGGCCGAGATTGCGTTGACGTCTTGGAATAGCCATGTTGCTTCTGGAAGCGTGCCAAGCTCCTATCAAGAATCCGTTTCAGGCACCATTCAGTCTGTGGATATGGCGCTACCCGCTAGAGCTTTAGAAGCAGTCAAATCTAGTTCATCAATCGAGAACGTCGAGCAAGATTATCGAGAACCAATTTGCGCACTACAGGATGATGATTGGGCGCTGAATGATGATGCGGAAATGGCCTATTACGCTATTTACAACACGTTCCGAAAGTATTCAGAAGGGCAAGCCATAGATGATTGGCTTATCATCAATCAAGCGCTTTCTTCACTAGGAGAGGGCGCTGATATTTTTAAACCACTTCGAGAGGCGGTTGAGCGGTGTCACGGAATCACCTAACAAACACAGGCACGGCGACGGCTACTACATTGCGGCTTCGCCTCCATTCCGTAGCCGCGCGTGCTGTGCGGCGTTCGACGTGGAAGCAACCTTTGGATGCCCGGTTTTTTGGTTCCAGGACTTCGGAGTCTAACGTGACTGGGCACGCCGCCCGCCTGCCTTGGACCGGCTCGCACGTGATCGGGCATGTCGCACGACTCCATCCTGCTGCGGGCGTCCATCGCGTGGAGCCTGCGGAGTCGGCGGAGCGGATGACTGGCTGGCGGCCTGCGGAGCCTCCCGGCCCAGACGCGGGCGGGCCGGCGGGGCGCTGCGGAATGACCCGCGTTGGACCCACGGGAGACGGGATCGGCAAAGAGGGCTGTCGCCGGGGGGAATCGCCTCGACGCGGACCAGGAGCATTGGTAACGTCGAACAAGACGGCGCACCGAACGACCGACACGCCTCGCGATTTCGAATCCAACCGCAGGCCAACGGCCGGTCGTCGGTGGCCTTGATCGTTGGGCAAAAAAGACGGAGTTTGCACGCCTACTGCTATCGAAGCCTCAATCAGCACAACAGATGAAGTATGTCGCCTTAGCGCTTGGATTTGCCACATCAGTCGTATGGGGAGAGATGGCAGATGCCTTCTTGAACATACCAGAGCTCACCGGAGAAGTAGGAGCGGCCCTGTGGAAGAGTCATCAGAAGTACACAATAGTTACATACCAAGATGATGAAGACGGTCCGATTGAGACGGAGGTACAGTCGGCAGCTGGGTGGTATTTGTATTTGCGACAGGTCAGAGGAGTGACTGATTTGCAGCGCAAGGACATAAGCAAGAAGTTCGCCAGGTCGGAAGGCTTTTCGCAGGTAATCGTCGCGGCGTGGGACCGAAAGCCCATCGGCATGCTAATTTGGGTAGCGGGTCCGAAGACCATGGAACTGAGAGCGGGAACTAGAGTCCGTCTGGAGGAATGCTCCTTCCGGATCAACCCACTTGGACTCGGAATGAAGTGCGCGAAGTTTGAGATTGTAGCAGCCGAAGACCCGAATAGCTCAGCCACAAACCAGCCCAACAAGGCGTCGCTCTCAACACCTGCCCCGCCGCCAGTTCAATCCGCCATGACCATTCAACCTTCAATCCACAGTCGAAGCCTCGCCCCCGGGCAGGTGTGAGAGGACATCGACGTTGGCCGCGAAAATAGAATGCCGCCCTGACAGAAACACAACCGAAGGCAGGAGGAAGAAATGGAAAGGGGAATAGAAGGCAAAGTCACCGTGATTACGGGCGCAAGCAGTGGGCTTGGCGAGGCCACTGCGCGCCTGCTGTCCTCGAAGGGAGCAATTGTAGTACTCGCAGCTCGCAGAAGAGACCGCATCGAAGCATTGCCTGAAGAACTGGGCCACAAGGCGATGGCCGTGGCCACGGACGTCACTGACCACCAGCAAGTCAAGGACTTGGTCGACAAAACGGTTGAAGCCTTCGGCCGGATCGATGTCATGCTGAACAATGCTGGCCTCATGCCGCTTGCGCCGCTGGAAAGACTCAAGATCAAGGAGTGGGACCAAATGATCGATGTGAACTTGAAAGGAGTGCTTTATGGGATAGCCGCAGCGCTACCGTATATGAAGGCGCAAAAGAGCGGACACTTCATCAATGTTTCCTCCGTTTACGGTCACAAGCTTGGTCCTGACGCCACGGTCTATTGTGCTACGAAGTTTGCGGTTCGGGCTTTGTCGGAGGGACTGCGACAGGAAGTCAAACCGTATAACATTCGAACAACTGTGATCTCGCCCGGTGCCGTGGCAACCGAACTTCTCGAACACATCAGCGAGAAGGAGATTCAAGCCGAGACAAAAAAGTTTGTGAAGCAAATCGCCGTGCCCGCAGAGACATTCGCCCGTATGGTCGCATTTGCTATCAGCGAACCGGATGACGTGGATGTGAACGAGATTCTGTTCCGACCAACCGCGCAACCGATTTGATGCGTTTGGTTCGCAGAAGTGATGAGTTTAGTTGCGAAGGAAGAGAAATCGCTATGAAACGAACTGCAATCTTTCCGAAAGGCGGCAAGGGACCAAGTGAGTATTTCACGAATACCGCATGGGTTAACATGCTGCACCCGGACACCAACGGCGTATTTGACACTCAAGTCTACGACGTTGTTTTCGAGCCATCGGCACGAACATACTGGCATTCCCATCCAGGCGGGCAGATTTTGCTCGTTACGGACGGTGTCGGATATTACCAAGAGAAGGGGAAACAAGCACGGGTGCTTAAATCTGGAGATGTAGTGCCAATACCTCCCGATGTAGTGCACTGGCATGGAGCAGCTCCGGATAGCCAATTCGTCCACATCGGCATGAGTACAAAAGTCCACATTGGCCCAGCAAAGTGGTTGGGGGAAGTAAGTGAGTCCGAATACAGCGAGGCGACCGCAAAGTAGAAGTGCCTGTCAACATCTTGGAACGTCCGGTTAGTGCAGGCCAACAAGGCACTGGAGGCGACGCGGTAAACCGCGCGCCTCAGTGCCGACGTTGGACCGAGAGAAGGAACCATGAAGAAGATCGCATTCGTCCTTGCAGTCCTGACTCTATGCTGCTCATGTAGCGGCGGATTCGTGACGAAAAAGGTTCGCGAGGCGACCGGAACGCTCCCGGAGTTCCCGGAGGTCGAAGTCGTCGCACCAGACCGCTTCTTGAACGACCTGATGCTCTCGCCCTTGTGGAAGGTCGAGAAGGATCGGAACGGTTCCTTTGTCGCCAAGGCACGCTCCATTATCCCAGACAGCCCGTTTGATGAACAGGGACGAGAGTTCTTGTTCGAGTTCCTTGCGACGCCAGGCAAACCAGTGCCCAAGGACTTCCGCATTCGCGATGAGTATCTCGATGGTCGAGAGACCTTCTCTTCCTTTCAGATCCATGTTGTTTTCGCGAAGCCTGATTTGGCGCGCATGGCCATGGGAGAATCTGGGCAATCCGTTACCATCCCCGTGTACGAGTCGTTTGAGCAGAAGATCGGCCCAAATTCCACCTCAGACCTCGCCATTCGATTGAGCGCGGAACACGAGATATATGCCGTACTGCACGAGCAAGGCGCAGACCCCAAGAGAAGCACGACCTTCGCCAAGGTCTTGCCGACCCTGCAGGAACTTGCCGGCATTGCTCAGAGTCCGACGTCATATCGAGTCGAAGATCGCTATGCCGCGTTCTTTCATCGCTTCTTTGATTCGCCCTTGAAGGATCAGCAGATCAAACGTTTCCCCGGCATTCAGGACCGAGATACCTTCTACGGATACTTCAGAGTCAAACCGGCGACCAGTTACAGCGGCATCAACATCAAGATATCTCACCCGGTGTACTGTCCAGACGAAGGAACGCGGAAGCATTCCAGGTTGGAGAAGGCCGAGTATTCAGGCAAGCCATATCAGGAGAATGACGTGGTGTTCTTCCTGATTGAGGACAACGCGGTCTATTTGTCGGGCGAGTACGACGAACGATTCGGGACATTCACCGGAAAGGAAAGTTTCGACGGGACACTGGAAGTGCTGAACGAGCAAGGACAAGTCCTGCTCAAGACAACCGACAAATTCAAGGGATGGCAGAGATAGGATGGTCCAACCAGCAAATGCTGGGTACGGCTTCGCCGCCCCAGATTTGCGCCGTTCTGCAAAGAAATGAAACCGTTCTATCTCATGGCGCTTCTTCTATGCGCTGCGCCGATGTTGCACGCCGACCAGAAGGGAGATCAGCTCCAGGACTCGGTCGAGACCATTCGCCTCATATGGACGGAGTGGATGCACAAACCGAAGCTAGAGTATGAACGGATCGACCCGAAGATGGTTGCGAGGTATCACGGAGACTGGACTGGAAAGTATGTTGCCGAGGGTGAGAAAAGACACACAACGCTCACGATCAAAAAGGATGGGTCTTGGTTCTCAAACCAATGGGAGCCTGGAAGCGAGGCCCGGTGGTATTTGGCGGAAGGGATGATTCTCTTGTTCGAAAGGCCTATCGAAGATCCTGACACAGATTTAGCGACGGCTGTAATCTTGAAGAATGGAACTCTGCACCTGATCAATAATCAGGCGAAGGGTGGACTAATCCGTCTGGAGAAGAACCAAGAGGCAGAATCGGGTCCCCGTGACTGACCGTTAGGCCAGCCACGGGTCCCACACCACCCGGCATGCGGCTCCGCACCGGGCGGTTCCAATCAGACGCGGGCTTTCGGCCCGTAGTGAAGAACGATCCAGACGGCTCTCATGTCCGGGACCCCCTGCACCTCAAGCCAACGGTTGTTCAGCGCGATGCGCACAAGCTCGTTCTGGCTCATCCGCCAGTAGCCTTTGCGACTGCGCGATGCCATGTGCACCCGCTCCGGGTTGACACCCAAGGCGAGTAGATTCCGGCGGCGCGTGCGCGGTTGGTTGCCGGGCTGCGCCCGCCCTGCGGGCAGCCCTGGCGGGCTGGCTGTCTCGGCTTCGCCTCGGCTCCACTGCTTCCAGTAATGTCAGCGGTCGCCCAAAGTGTACCACCCAAGATCACTTCAAAGTGTACCACCCCATGGGCTGAAAAAGCCGTGACAAGGTGTCCCGATGGTCGGGGCAGTGGTCATGGCCAATTCGCTGCCCATGACGACACAGCAAGCAATCCGAGCCCTGCGAATGCGGGGCTGCTCAAAACGCAAGATCGCCCGTGAGCTGGGGATCCACCGCAACACGGTGGGCAACTACCTGGATGCGGAGGGCGGCGGCAACGAGCGAAAGTGTACCACCCCGACCACCGGCTCGAAGGGGTGTGGCCAGTCGGCCGAGGGTGCCGCGACGGCGGCGAAGTGTACCACCCCGACCGCCGGGTCGGCCGCCCTTGAGGGGAGGTGTCCGAGCCGGTGCGAGCCGTATCGGGGGATCATCGAGGAGAAACTCGGGTTGGGGCTGACGGCGCTGCGGATCTGGCAGGATCTGGTCGAGGGGCACGGCTTCGGGCACTCCTACCAGTCGGTCAAGCGCTTCGTGGGGCGGCTCAAGGCGGCGGCGCCCGAGCGGGTGTGGCGCATGGAGTGCGAGCCCGGCGAGGAACTGCAGGTCGACTACGGAACGAGCTGGGTGAAGCTGGGCGGCAGGAAGCGCAAGGTCCACGTGCTGCGGGCGACCCTGAGCCATTCCCGCAAGGGCTACACCGAGGCGATGCTGCGCCAGGACACCGAGAGCTTCATCCGCGCGCTGGAGAACGCGTTTCGCAAGTTCGGCGGGGTGACGCGCATGGTGGTCATCGACAACCTGAAAGCCGGGGTGCTCAAGGCCGACTTTTTCGACCCCGAGCTCAACCCGAAGCTGGCGGCCTTCTGCCGCCACTACGGGGTGACGGTGCTGCCGACCCGGCCGCGCACGCCCGAGCACAAGGGCAAGGTCGAGAGCGCGGTCGGCTACGTCAAACAAAGCGCGCTCAAGGGCCGCGAGTTTGCCGCGTTGGCGGATCTCAACGCCCACCTGCGCGAGTGGGAGGCCCAAGTGGCCGACAAGCGCATCCACGGCACCACCCGCAAGCAGGTCGGCGCGCACTTCGAGGCGGTCGAGAAGCCGGCCCTCGGGCCCTTGCCGGCGAGCTTGTTCCCCAGCTTCACGGAAGGCCGGCGCAGCGTGCATCGCGACAGCTTTGTCGAGTTCGAGCGCGCCTACTACGAGGTGCCCGTCGAATACATCGGCCGCGAGGTGTGGGTGCGCGGCGAGGGCCGCATGGTGCGCATCTTCAACCTGCGCATGGAGCCGATCGCGGTGCATGCCAAACTTGAGCCCGGCCGCTTCAGCAAGGTGCTGGGCTGCGGCGGGGTGCCCAAGAGCGTGGCAGCCAGCCTGCGCTACTGGCAAGAGCGCGCCGCCCGGATCGGGCCCGAGGCCGGCCTGTGGGCCGAGGGTCTGGTGGCACGCCGCAAGGAGGCCGCCCTGCGCGTGCTCATGGGCTTGGTCCGCCAACTCGTGCCTCGCCACGGCCGGGCAGCGCTCGAACGCGCCTGCGGCCAGGCACGCAGCCATGGCCACTACCGCCTGGCCGACCTGAAGGGTTGGCTCGAAGCGCCCGACGCGCAGCCGGCCTTCGCGTTTTTGTCAGAACACGAAGTCATCCGCGACATGGCCGACTACGGCCAGTTCGTCGGCTTCCAACCCAACCAATGAAGCAGCGCCAACCACACCACGCCATCCGTCCATGAACGCCACGCTCTCCCGCCAAGCCCGCCAACTGCGCCTCTCGGGGCTGCTGCAAAGCCTCGAAGTGCGCCTCCAGGAAGCCCGCGGCAACGACCTGACCCACGCCGAGTTCCTGGAACTGCTCTTCGCCGACGAACTCAACGTGCGCGACCAGCGCCAGATCGGACGGCGCACCAAGGCTGCCAGCTTCCGCGACCTGAAAACCCTCGAGGACTTCGACTTCTCCTTCAACCCGAAGATCGACCGCCGGCGCATCCATGATCTGGCCGCCGGCGGCTTCGTCGAGGCCCGCCGCGACGTGCTGATGATCGGCCCGCCCGGGGTCGGCAAAAGCCATCTGGCCCAAGCCATCGGCTACGCGCTCATCAAGGCCGGCAAAACCGTCCTCTACCGCTCGATCTTCGACACCGTGGCCGAACTCGCCGGCGAGGCCGACCACCCGCTGCGCCACAAGAAGGCGCTCAAGGCCTACCTGTCCTGCGACCTGCTCATCATCGACGACATGGGCATCAAGCAACTGCCGCCCAAGAGCGGCGAACACCTCTTCGAGATCATCATGCGCCGCTATGAGCTGCGCTCGACCCTCATGACGTCCAACCGCCCCATCGAGGAATGGGGCAAGCTGCTCGGCGACGTGCCCGCCGCCACCGCCATCCTCGATCGCTTCCTGCATCACGCCGAGATCCTCCAGATCACCGGCCGCAGCTACCGCCTCAAGGACCGCCCCGCCCGCACCCAATGAACCGCCCGAACCACAGCCAACCGCTCCTCAAGGCCTCCGGCCTTGGAGTTTTTGGAGGCATCAGATGCTCCCTCCGGTCGCCTCGTGCGCCCTCGGCCGACGGGCCCGCAAGGACCCGCCGGCCAATCGACCGTCGGTCGCATCGTCCGAGCTATCCCTCGCAAGGTTGCTCTCCAGCAGAGCCTCGCTCCGTTTCGCTCGGACCCGGCCAGCCAATCACCCGCCGCATGCAGCCGCAAGCTCCCCTTCTCAAACTTGCATTCCAGACCCCTCACACCATAGCCTCAACCCGCCCGCGGGGTGGTACACTTTGACCCGACCCTAGGTGGTACACTTTGAGGTGACCCGTGACACAGTAATACAACCTCACCCGCCGCCTGACCCACACCGACAGTCCCAGCACCTCCGAGTAGGTGGAGCTGAGCTTGTAGTAGTTGAGCCAGCCGCGGATGTAGAGGTTCAGTTCGTCGATGACGGTCTGAACCTTGTGTCCTCGGTTGCGGCGGGTGATTTCCCGAATCCGCTGCTTGAAGCGGCGGTGCGCCTTGTCCGTCCACGCCAGCTTGGCCCGGTTGTTCAATCGGTATCCGAGGAACTCGCAGGCTTTGAGCGGCGCGGCCCGGCTTTTGGCGCGGTTGACCACCAGTTGCAGTCGTCCTTCGCAGAAACGGGTCAGTGCCGCCAGCACCCGTTTGGCCGCCTTGGCGCTCTTGACCGTCACGATGAAGTCGTCGGCGTAACGCGCGAACCTGTGTCCGCGTGTCTCCAACTCCTTGTCGAGCGGGTCGAGGGCGATATTGGCCAGCAGGGGCGACAGCGGCCCGCCCTGCGGCACTCCCTGAGGCGTGGCCTCGCGGGTGCCGTCCGGCAGTTCCACTCCCGCCATCAGGTAGCGCCGGATGAGCCCAAGCGTCCTGCGACACCGGACCTGTTCCCTGAGCGCGTTCATCAGGCGGTCATGGTTGACCGTGTCGAAGAACGATTTGAGGTCGCATTCCACAGCGTGGCGGCGGCCTTCCCTCCAGCTTTCCTCCATCACGGCCACCGCCTTGTGGGCGGAGCGGCCGGGACGGTATCCATGGCTGTGTCTGCTGAACACCGCTTCGAAAAGCGGCCCCAGCACCTGTGCAACGGCCTGCTGGATCACGCGATCCAGCACCGTCGGGATTCCCAGCGGGCGTTGCGACCCGTCGGGCTTCGGAATCCACGCCCGTCGGACGGGCGCGGGCCGGTAGGTTCCTTCCCTGATCGCAATGGCGATCCTCGGCCAGTGCTCCCGCGCGAACGCGGGGAACTCTGCGATGGTCGTGCCATCGATCCCCGGAGCACCCTTGTTCGCCTTCACGCGTTGCCACGCTCGGGCGAGGTTTTCCGGGTCGAGAATCTCCTCGATCATGGTTCGTTCCCGAGGGGCTCCATGCTTCCCACCGTGGCGGCACTCGGCTTCGCCTCGCCGTCTGGCGTCGTCGGCTGATCCGTCCTCCACGGGGTCGATCCCCTCCTCATTGGTTCGGCCCTTCATCGGGTGAGACCTCCGGTTTCGTTGTTTACGCGGGCATCTTCCAGCCCCCGGCTCGTTTCCTCGACTACTATGGCCTCTGCTGACTTCCCACCGCCCTGCGGCGGCGGGATTTGATTCGCTTCGCTCACCCCTCGCGGGGCCGCCCTCCGGGCGGTCCATCTCCGCTGCGCTCCGGTTCCCCAGGTAAGAGCGCGCTGCTCCGTCGCACTGCCGCCGGATTTACCTCCAGGGGCACACCAGACGCCTTCGGTGTGTTGTGCCACCTTGACGCACCCTGTCGGCCTTGTATCCGGTTCTTGTTCATCGGCTCGCGACTTTCTCCTAGCCTTCCTTCCCCGGGTCGGTCACCCTTCCCGAGTTGGCTTCAGATGGTGGTCTCTCATTTTCATGTCTGGTTTTCATACAGGGGACTTGCACCCCATTTACATCGTGCCCATGCTGGGCACACACAAGACAGTGGACTCAACGCGCTATCGCGCGTGAGTCACCTTTGACGTTGGCGGAGGACTGCGTGATGAAGAGATCGATATTCAATGTGATGGGAGTTGCCTTGATGACATCACTTTCTGCAGCAAACGTGAGGGGGGCTGACAATGTAGCGACATTTTTCGTGGCGCCGGATGGCAATGACGATCATGCGGGGACAACATTCAAGCCATTTGCCACGCTTGCGCGGGCGCGCGACGCCGCGCGCTCGCGCCGCATTGATCAGGGGCGGCGCATCGTGGTTCGCGGTGGGAAGTACTACGACGTCTCACTCGAACTCGGTCCGCAAGACTCGGGGCTGACCATCGAGGCAGCACCGGGTGAGACGCCGATACTCTACGGAGGACGCCTCGTCAGCGGCTGGGAGGAGGATGGCGACAGGTACTATGCTGCCAAACTGCCGGGCGTGAAGGAACGGAAGTTGGACTTCCGGGTTTTGCTGGTCAACGACCAACTGCGACCGCGCGCCCGTCTGCCCCACACCGGTGAGTTCACTCATCTCAGCCGCTTCGATGCCCCATGGCATAGCACCGTTGGCGGCGGGTTCCGGGGTGCCGACACGCCAGAACTGAAGTCGACGATGCAACACCGGGAAGGCGACCTTGGCCCCTGGCTTGATATCAACAACGCCGAGTTGACGATTTACCACCAATGGGACGATTCTGTTGTCGGTCTCAAGGGACATGATCTGAAAACGCAAACCCTGCGCTTCTCCACCCCTCCCGGGTATCCACCGGGTGCCTTTGGTGTCAGGACCTACGTGGTCTGGAACATTCGCGAAGGGATGTTCCAACCCGGCCAGTGGTACCTGGACCGCACCGGGGGCCGGGTCGTGTACTGGCCAAGGCGAGGCGAAGACATCAGTACCATCAAGGTGATCGCGCCAACCGCAGAATCAGTCATAGAAATCAATGGAACCACCGAAACGCCGGTGTCCGGCATCACGCTCGAAGGCTTGAATCTATACGCCACGACTACGCCGCTATTGTCGGGCGGATGGGCGGCCGGCGCCTTCAAGGGGGCCCTGGAAAGCCGCTTCACGCGAGCCTGCGTGTTTAGAGGCCTGCACATATCCGGCGTGGGCGGACAGGCAATCCGCATGGCGGACGGCAGGAACAACTTGGTAACGCAGTGCGAAATGGCAAGCGTTGGAGCGGGCGGCATCTACGATATTCGCGGGAGCGGGAACAGGATACTCGGCAATCGAATCCGAGGGTTTGGCCTCACCTACGCCAGCGCCATCGGCATACGTACCCCCGGGGGGGGCCAGAAGCAGCCGGAAATGAGCCACGACAACGAGGTTGCGAACAATGAAGTCTCAGGCGGACCTTATGTCGGGATCGAGTTTGACGGCTGGAGAAACCGCTTTCAACGCAACCTGGTGTACGACGTTATGAGGGTCCTCCGCGATGGCGCCGCCTTCTACGGCGGCGGCAAGGAGAACGTAATCCGCTGCAATGTGGTTAGGGACATGCCGTCCGGCAAGCACGCGAACGCCTACTATATCGACGAACTGGGAGAGGGCTTCCTGGTCGAGGGCAACCTATCCATCAACTGCGAATGGCCGGTCCATATGCATATGGCTGCCCGGAACACCATCCGCAACAATGTGTTCGTCAGCGAAGGGGCGATAAGACTGACGTTTCCAAGGAGTCGCGAGTTCATCATGGACAGGAACATTGTTGCCGCCGGCGGGCAGATTCAGGTCGAGAACTCGACTGCTGTGACGAATTGGACGAACAACCTGTTCTTCAGCCAGACAGGGCTATACCTTGGCATCCCCGACACCGAGAAAGGAGGCGCCCCGGTCTTCGTGGATCCTGCCAGGATGGACTACCGCTACAAATCGAACTCGCCCGCAACGGCGCTGGGGATCAAGCCTCTCGATCTCGGCGATGTTGGCCCCACTGCGGAGATGCGCTCGGGCATCGATCAGAAATGAATGCGCCAACCACGCCCTGCTGCATGCGTCGCTAACGCGCCGCTGCAGAGGGCCGACGTTCGACGGGTAGAAGCTCTGGATGCCCGGATGTTTTGGTTTCCGGCCTGCGGACTCACCGATGATCGGGCGGGCGTGGAGACTCCCCCGTGCAGGGCCGCACGTGATCTGGCGCGCCGGGGACTCCGATCCGATCGGCGGGAATTGCCGCGGGGCCTGCGGCGGTATGATGGCGAGGTTGATCCATGCCCGGCCTGCGGCGGTTTGCGGCCCAGATCCGCTCGGGCTCGTGCCCGCAACGGCCCTGGAGGCTCCCACAGGGGATGGGGCTGGCCGCCCACGCTGGCGCCCGGGGAAACCGCTCGACTGGAGTCGGGCGGTATGCTAAAAGTCGAACAAGACGGCGCACCGCAACGACCGTTTCGCTTCAAGATGGGCGGCCCCATCGGCAGCGCAACCGCCGGTCGTGGGTGGCCTTGAGCGTTGGACGGAATGAAAATGACAAAGCCACGGGCGTCCGGTTATAAGTCCCACAACATCAATTGGTTGTGATCCTGCTCACCCATAGTTCTGAAATCGGTTTCTGTAAGTAGTTGATTTAGAGCGACTTTCTCAAAGGGATGCACGCTGAGAATCTGCAAAGTTCTGTTAAGAGCCCCGGGCAGGCGGAGCTGCTTGTGAAGGATCGCGACCATGAGGTAGACGGCCACGGCAATCCATATCTGGGTCTTCACCGCGTTGGGACTGGTGCCGTAGTAGTGTTTGATTCGGAGATGTTGCTTGATCCAGCGGAAGAACAGTTCGATCCGCCACCGCAGCCGGTAGAGCTTGGCGACACTCAGTGCCGGGATGTCCAGGTTGTTGGTGAGAAAGACGAGTTCGCGGCGAGTGTCGGAATCGTAGTAGCGAATCTTGCGGAGCAGTCCCGGATAGGCTTGGCGCGCCTTCTTGAGAGTAGGCTTGCCCACATGATCGCTGCGCAGGCCGGTGAGGCGCTCGATGGGCAGCGATCGCTGCCTGGTGAAGCGCAGATTGCTCTTGGCCCGAGTGACGAAGAACCCGCCAGCGGTTGCGATCGTGTTCAGGCGAGAGAAATCCATGTAGCCACGGTCCATCACGTAGAACGAACCGGGCTCGAAGCACAGCGTGTCGAGCCACGCCACGTCGTGCTGGCGGGCATCTGTGATATGGATGCAGGTCGGAATCGGCCCACGCAGATCGATCTGGGTGTGCAGCTTGATCCCGGACTTGGTTCGACGGAAGTCGGCCCAAGGAAAGAGGGTCAAAGAGAGATCGATCGTGCTGGAATCGAGTGCGTAGACGGTATTGTCCAGCTCGACGCCAAGATCTTCCCCTGCATACAGAACCCGTGCTTTGCGGATCAGGCCTTTGGCGAGATCCTCCCAGATCCGCCAGTCCCGCTGTTCGTTGGCATCCGCCAGGGTGGATCTGGCAACCGGACCGCGGAACCCCAAGTGGTGGAGTGCCGAGGGCTTTGCATTGAGGCAGGTGACGATATCCCTCAACCCGTCGCGCCAAGTCAACTGAGCGAAGGCCATGCAGATGAACTGCTGTCGACACCCGAAATGCCGGACCCTCGAGTCGGCATTGTAACGCCGCACCAGACGGTCGAGCGTCTGGCGATGGACGAGATCGAGAACCTGGGACAGGACGAATCGGCCGGCATTCATGCGCGAAAAGCGTGCAAAACGCCCGCCGCGAATTCAAATCCGTCACATCGATTGCTCGTTGTAAGTTGCTCATCATGAATCGATGGCAAAATCACCAAAGCTCGTTAGCCGGACACCCCTGGAATCTGCACTCTTCTTCTACTGGTCATGAAGAGCTCTCGTAAGTACCTTGGATCATTCTACTCCGGTCTGGTCCTTACCGTACTGTCCGGCCTCGTTGCGCTGATTCCCGGCATCGGATTTGTGATGTGGATCATCGGAGCCCCGATTGCCTTGGTGATCTTCGTCTTGGCGATCGTTACCATGTCGCGCGGGCACGCGCTGCGTGGCATTGTTCTCTTGGTATGTTCGCTTGCGATCCCGGTTTGGTTCTTGGTCGCCCCCCCAGTCGTGACGACTGTGAGTTTGAGTTTCGTAAAAAGCACCAGTCACGCTGCTTCCCATGATGAACCTCCTCAGCCGCCTGAAAAACCACCGTCCGCCGCAGCCGCCACCGACCATGCGGCAGCGGACGCCCCAATGCCGCAACCGCCCGAAATGCAGCCCTCTGCCGTAGGCAACCCCCCAATGTCGCAACCGTCTGACGAGCCGCCGCCTGCTGAGGCCGCTGCTGCGCCACTCTTCCCGATGCGCATGTGGACGGCCCGGGACGGACGGACCATGCAGGCCGAGCTGTCCTACGTTTATAAGGGCAGCGAAGGCCTGTTTGTCGGGCGGTTCATTCGGGACGATGGCAAGGGCTTCGATATGCCAATTGGCCGGCTGCGCCAAGAAGATCTGGAAGAGGTGAAGAAGGCGATGGCTCAGGTTCAGATGGACCTTCGGTAGGCAGTCTTGATGTCCGGTTCACAAGCAGGCGCTGCGCCGGTTTTATCTCCAGCCGCAGCCCTAGCCGTAGGCCGCACAAGCCTGATTCCACGCCGTGTCCTCGACGTGTGGAGCAGACAAACTCCTCTCGGGCAGGTTTTGAGCGCCCTTACTGCGGATCGATTATCCTGTTTGCAGGGCGAAGATGGCATAGCCGATTCGGTTGACGCCACGCCCAGGCCAGGATGCCCAACCACATCGCGATCCAACCCGGCCGGCTCTACCCGCAGCCCGGCTACTCGGTGGAGGTGGACAAGGAGGGGAAGTGGACGGCCACGCAGGTCTTCCTCTGCCACCGCGACTGGGCGGTGAAGCTCATGCCGCGCCCCGGCACCGTGCACCCCGAGATCCCGTTCATCGCGGTGTCGCAGGTGGCGGTGGCGTTCACCGAGGCCGATCTGGCCGAGATCACCTGCCACTACTCCGGGGCCGAGGAAAAGGACGAGGAGGACGAGAAGGCGAACGCCACCTACACGATGGGGCTGGCGCTCTCCGAGGAGCCGCTCCTCAGCCACCCCCGCTACGAGGATCTGGAGGCGGCGGAGGTGGAGGCGCTCAAAGCGATCGCCGCGGGCAAGGAGAAGGACGGCTCCGGCACCGCATGGAAGGACAAGGTGACCAGCGAGCTGGGCAAGGAGGCGCTCGCCAAGATCATGCGCGGGCAGACCGCCTACTACAGCCCCAAGGTGACGTGGAAGGAAAGCTGGGTGCGGGATCATCCGGCCAAGGCGGCGGAACTCAACAAGATCGGTGAGATCGACACACCCTCGGGACCCGCGCCCGAGCTGGCGGGCTCCCGCACCTGGCTGCGCAACGGCGTCACCCAGACGCAGGAGGGCAAGTCCTACCGGCTGGAGATCGAGTGGCTGGCCAGCGACCGCGGCGGCTGGGACGAGGACATCTACACCGACTGACCGAATAGCCTCCCCATGCGTCTGCCCGACAAGAAGCGCCCCGGCAACCCGGTGCTGGCCAGCGATTGGAACCTGCTGCTGGAAGCCATCGCCGCCCGCACCCCGCGCCCGTCGCCGGGCCTCGAGCTGGTCCACGGCTCGGGAGGGTTCACCTACCGGCTGCGCCAACTCGCCCCCGGCAACGCCGCAGCCCCGGCCCCGCACCCGTTCCAGATCCTCGGCTCGCTCGACGAGGGCGGCAACCCGCGCATCTCGATCAACTACGGGCAGATCACCGGCTGGAGCCTGCACGCGAACGCCGCCGGCACCTCGCCCATGCTGCAGGCCGTGCACGTCGATTTCCTGGTCGGCGGGAGCTATGCCGCCAACCACCCGCAATTCACGACCGTGGGGTATCTTCCGATCGCCGCGAACACCGACCACGGCGTGTGGCTGCGGGCCAATCGCGGCGGCGGGTCGCCCGTGTTCCTCGATTCCGGCGCAGGCCGTGGGTGGGACCGGCTCCAAACCGAGGTGGCCAGCGACTGGCAGGTGGTGGCCGACACCACCGACACGGCGCAGTCCTCCAAGACCGGCGACAACGATTTCGTCTGGTATTTCCTCGGCAGCGCCCGCTGCGACGTGGCCGGTGACGGGGCCGGCACGTGGACGATCCGCCAATACCTGCGCAGCGACCTCAACGTGCCCTTCGGCACCCTGCCCATCATCACCCCGAGCCAGGACGCCGGCAACTCGCTCTCGACCAGCCCCACCGACGGGCTCCTGTTCGTCCCGCCGATCGTGTCCAACGACGAGGGCAACCAGCTCCACAGCGGCAGCGACGGTGGGGCGTGGGCCAAGATCGTGGACGACGACCCGGACAACAGCATCTCGGGCGACGGCTCGACGGGCGCGTTCTATCAGGAACCCGAACCCTGAGCCGGATGGCCGGTTGACAGCCGCCCCCGGGTCGTGAGGCTCCACGTCGACCTTGAAACCCTGCAGCTGATCGAGGGCCCGGGGTTCCGCAACCCGGTCGCCAGCCTGCGCTTCAAGCGCGGCGACGGGGCGCGGCTGGAGGTGGTGTTCCTTGAAAACGGCACCACCCCCGTGGCCATCGGCGACCCCGACACCTTGGGCATCGAGTTCGGGGTGAAGCTGCGCGGGCGCTACGACTTGGGCTACCTGGTGCACACCGCCGACTGGACCTTGCCGGCCGAGGGGGCCGAGAACCCGGTCTATCAGTGCTCGCCGTCCTTCAACACGGCCGAGCTCGACGCCGCCATGCAGGTCGGCTCGACCGCCGAGCTGGCCGAAGCCACCATGATGGGCGAGATCACATGGTGCGAGGGATCGGGCGAGCCGACCAGCACCCGCACGTTCCTGGTGGTCGTGGAAAACGACGTGAACCGGGGCACCGAAGGCTCGCCGGTCGCGCTCATCACCCCGGAGGCATGGCTCAGCGCCCGCGCCGTTCGCCACGACTCGAGCCAGGTCCTGAACCAGACCGCGCAGGAGCTGGCGCGTGAAAACATCGGCGCCGCCGCCGCCAGTCACGGCCACCTTCCCGCGGAGATCTACACGGGCGCGGTGTTCGACGCCGACACGTTGATGGGGCCAGAGCAGCAGACCCCGGCCGGGGTCATGGAAGCGATCGACTACTGGATCACCCATAACACGCTCCAGCCCCCGGCGCTCGACACGTTGGCCATCATGCTGTCGGCTGCCACCCCCAGCAGCCTCCTGTATGGCGGCACCTACACCTTCGCCGACATGCTGGCCGCGTTCCTCCCCTACCGGCTCGACCCGCTTTCCCCCTATGCCGAAGTGCGCTGGCTGCTGCTCGGGTGCAAGGTGGGAAGCTACGGGCGAGCCGGCGACTTTGCCGCCTGCGAGGACGAGGGCACGGACGTCCATAGTCCCGCCATCATGAACCCTTACTCGAGCATCGACTCCGACGACATCGTGCGCTGCCAGATCGCCCCGAACAGCCTCTATCGGCCCGTGCACGATCTGTATCCAATCCAGGTCGTCGTGGACGTGATCTCCAGCACTACCGCCGCCGGCAGCAGCAGCAGCTGACGGCCGCAACCAATCCCATGAACATCGCCGCCTTCATCTTCGCCTACAAGGACGCAGCCCCGCTGCTGGCCCCCTGCATCCGCGCGCTGAGGCGCAACCCGGGCGAGGGCAACACGCTCAAGGTCCACGTGGTCGACGACTCGCTCAATCCACTGGACGCCGGCACCCGCGCCGCGCTCGCCAAGGACGGGGTGACGGTCTTGGAAACCACCAGCCCCCGCCACGGCAACCTGCGCGGGTTCGCAATCGTCCGTGAGATGGCGCAGCTGATGGCCGCCAATTCGAAGGACGCCGCCATCGTGGTGAGGCTCGACCCCGACGCCCTGGTGGCCGACCTCGCCGCCTTCGTCCAGCCGCTGGTGGATGCCCCTGCCGCCGGCATGTCGGGCCACAACTTCCACGACCAGCCGGGCTTGTGCCTCGGTCAGGCCTACGCCCTGCGCAAGGCCACCCTCGACTTCGTGGCCGCCACGCTGGCCGGCATCGACGGGTCGGCGGCCGAGTTCGCCGTCGACTACCTCCACCTGCGGCACGGCTGGGAGCCCACGATGCTGTGGGAGGACTTCACCACCTCCGCGATCGCGGGGCGCCACGCCCCGGTGGCGGTCAACCGGATCGGGCGCACCTCGTGGGAGCACTTCGGCGAGCAGCGCGACCCGGGGGAGGTGACGCGCGGCCACGCCTTGGTGCTGGTGGGCAACCCGCCGAAGCACCCGGAAATCACCGGCGACAACGCGGTGCTCGCCGCCTGCGCGGAAATGCTCCTCGCCGCGGCCGACGACAAGGCCGGCCCGCAGCCGGTGTTGCCCGAGGGCGCCAAGCCGCTGGTGCTCATCGGGCTCGGAGCCGGGCGCGTCGACACCGCCGCCCTTGCCGCCACTCTCGCCGCCCAACCGGGCGTCTGCTGCCTCCACGAGGCGTTCGCCACCACCAGCCACACGGTCGCCGCCGAACCGGCCATGAACGCCCGCGCCCACTGGCGGCGCTGGAAGCGGCACCTGCAGCAGGCCACCCTGCCGGTCTGGGGCAACGTGTGCCTCACCAACGCATGGCGGGTGGAGGAACTCCTGCCCCACCTCGCCGCCGACGGCTACGACTTCCGGATCGTGGCCCTCGACCGCGTCGACGCCGACCGCCTCGCCTCGTGGACCGCGGCGACCGACGCTCGGAAGGAGGTCATGTTCGGGGGCAAGCCGTCCTCGCAGGAAACCGCGGCAAGCTTCCGGGTCACCTCGTGGTCGCACGCCACCCCCGAGTTCCCCGGCGCCACCCGCGAGGCGCGCATCTCGGCCGCCATCGCCGACTACCGCAAAAAGGTGGCCGCGCTCACCGCCGCCCACCCGCAAAAGGTGCGGGCGCTCCCGGCCGCGGACCTCGGCGACCGGAAGGCAATGGCCGCCCTCCTCGACTGGCTGGGGCTTCCCGCCGCCGGCCGCCGCTTCGAACTGGTAGGCGCCAAGGTGAGCCAGTCGGCGCCAGCAGGCGACTAACAATCCCGCCCCCGCGCCCATGCGCCCGCCCGTCGACATCCGCTTCGCCCTCGAGGCCGTGGCCGGCACCGCCTCCCCGGTGCTGGGCGTGATCACGTCGTTCCAGGAGCAGATCGAGTGGCACCTGCGGATCGCCTCGCTGGCGGTGGGGCTGCTGGTGGGCGTGCTATCCGCCGTCTCGCTGTGGAAGAAGCTGAAAAGGCGTTGACGACGCGCACCGGGTGTAGAAACGCCCGTGCCCCGGCCGATCTCCACGCATCTGTCACGGCCCTCGCCGTCATCCGCTCCACCCCGGCTCCACGCGCGAGCCTAGAAAAAGCGAAGAAAATGCTTGATTGGAAGCCGCTGGTCAGCTTCCCTGCGGGCAATGAGGACGGGCCGAAGACGGTGTAAAGCGCGTTCGGGCGCCTTTTACAGGATTCGGATGGGGGTGGGGGAAACCGGGAACTTGGGCGGCTTCGGGAGTAGATTTCTGTAATCTAACGGCAACTAATAGACATTCGTTCTTGCTAGACTAACCTACGTCGCCCCGCAGGGGGTGCAAAAAGGTTGGGGATTTCGGATCATCCGCCTCCGCGTCATTATCATGTGTTCCGCAGGACTTCCTAACTGCCGAAACTGCCGCCATGCACGGACGCGTGCTTCCGAGCGCCTATTAGCGCCGTGGCCGTTCCTGCGTGCATTTTTACCTTCTGCAGCTGCTTTTCCTCTTGACAGGCAAATCCCTAACAAATGAAATCGTGGGCGATGAAATCTGAAGCACGGTCCGTGCTCGGACCCTCACTCGTGCTCGCCCTCTGGTGTCCGCTTGCCGCCCTTGCCTCGGCCCAAGACTCCAACACTGCACCCGCGACACCCGATCCAGGCACATCCGCTGACGCTGCTGCCGTGGCCGACGTTCCATCCCAAGAGCCCCGGATCATCTTTCCTGCACCGAGCGAAAGCCCGCCACCCGCTGAGCCGCCGGCCCCTGCCGCCGAACCGTTCGATTTCATCGTGCTCTCGACCGTGCAGAACGTGATCCCAAGCGAAGGGCGGTCGATCATCGTCCACCGCGTGGCGCCACCCGATATCGAGATCCCGGATCCACCACCGCCGGCACCCGAGATCGCCGATCCATCGCCCGAATTCCTCGCCCTGCTCGAGACCCTGCGCCAGAACCGCCTTCGCTACAAGACCGCTGGCTTCTCGGTCACCGTGTGGGATCACCAAGTGAGTCAGATCCGATGGTGGCGCCGGAAGCAGGCCGCCGAAGACCCGCCCGCCTCCCCCCGCCCGCCACGCATGCGGGTCACTTCCGGCCAGCCCGCCCTCCCGGCCCTCGACGAGTTTGAAGCCTGGTCCAATATCGACTGGAACTGCCTGCGCAGCGCCTCGGCCGTGGAAGCGGACGGCATCCGCTACGACCTGCTGCTCGGCATCGGCGACATCGATACGGCGAAATCCGGCCGCCTCGGCCCGCACTCGATTCCGGACCATCCGCAACTGCCCGCCACCCCCGCCACCTTTGTCCTGACCAAAGGCGACCCGGCCGACGCCGATGCCACCGCCTGCCTGCGCGCCATCCACGCCGCCTATCCGGCCCAAGCAGAGGAACTGTGGGCCGTCCACGCCGCCCGCGAGCGCCTGCAGCGCGAACACGAGGCATGGCTCAAGGCCAACCCGCCGCAGCCGCAGGACACCGTCATCCACTGCTGGAAGGCGACCAAGGAGCAAGCCGCAAAAATCCGCAAGCTGGTGCCATGAAAGCCCGATTCCGCTTCATTCACTTCGCCCTCCCGGTCGCCGCCCTCGCGATCGCGCCCCCGGGAACCTGCTGGGATGGCGAGAAGCCGTGTTTTGTCGCCAATCTGCCACCTGTCGACGGGGTCCTTTCGTGGATCGGCAGGCCGGGTCGCACCTACTTTGTGCAACACAGCAACGATTTGCGCATCTGGCTCTATCGAGAAGACATCTGGTCTGGCGACGGCGGCCCGGAGGCGGACGACTTCGATTGCTCCGGCCTCCGGTTGTTCGTCCGGCTGCGCTTCACTGACATCCCAACCGCCGACCCCCAGAGCGCCGATTTCGACCTGGACGGCGTCTCAAACTCGCAGGAACTGGCGCAACTCGGCACCGACCCGCTTGACCCCGACACCGACGGCGACGGCCTGACCGATGACGACGACCTCGTGCCGTTACAGCCCGAAGCCGCTCCGCCGTCCTCGGACACCCTGGTAGTCTGGACCCCGCTCGACGACTGAAAGCGGCCGCCCATCTGTCATCATGAAGCCTCGAACCGCGTTGGTGACCATCCTGTGCTACGTCGTCCTGCCGGCCTTCCCGGCCTCGGCCATGGTCGTGGTGGGCGGCTGCGAGAATGTCAAAGGATCACCGTGCTCGGGATGCGGCGAGGACAGCCCGGGCATGCCCAGCGTCTCCGACAGTGGAGAAGATGAGGGCTTCAAGGCGATCTTTCCGATCGGCCCGACAATCCCGAGTATCCTTGGTCCCGAGCTGACATGGCAAACCGATGCGCCGGCCGACGGCGTGACGATCGCCAGCCTCAGCTACGCCGGTTGCGACTCGCATCAGGCCGGCACGCATCTGCAGGTCAAGGCCGGCAACTCGCTGGTCGATGTCATCCAAGGCGACGGGCAGCTCGACCTGATTTTCTACGGCCCGGATCCGGCGATTCCGTCGGGTCCGTTCCAAGGGCAGTTCGTGGATGTCAGCGGCTTGGCTCCGACGAAGGCGATCAGCTACTCGTTCCAAGATCCCGCACTGCATGTCACGCTGACTGCCAACGGCCAACCAAGAATGTTCCAGCTCACCTATGATGCCGGGACGGCGACCCGCACGTGGACCGACGAAGCGGCTGGCTACAAGTTCTCCGCCGCCTTCGCCGCGGCATCCGCCACCGAACGACTGGTCACGACCGAGGAGCTGCGAGCGGGGGTTTCCGGTTGGCAGGCGGTTTCGCGGGTGCAGGACACCTGGCGCAACCGGGTGCCCGAGCCCGGGGCCGAGCTCTATCAACTCGAGGAGCGTGTGATCGACCCCGGAGGGGAAAACCTTGCGACTTCCTACCGTTATCTCGACGGCGTGGTCGTGCGTCAGTTGGAGCCAGGCGGGGCATGGACCGTCCGCTCCCGGATGAACTTTGTCGAACGAAAGCTCAAGCTCCTGGTGGTCGACACGCAGGGGGAGTTGGTCGAGGTCGAGGATTCCAACTTCCCGGCCGCCTATGTCGACGGCATCGAAACGGTCGAATACCGGGGCTGGTTGGACGCGCCAATGCCGGGAGAGGTACCATGCCCCGCGAACTGCGTCGCCACCGTCAAGAAACAGGAGGCCGTCCTGATCGACGGTCAATGGCTGTGGCGGAATGTCACCGAGACATGGACCGCCGGCTACTGCTCCGGGAAGTCCGACTCGGTCACGAAATCCGACGGTCAGGCCGTCACCCGGACGTGGAGTTCGCAAGGACAGTATCTGGTGCGCGAGGACGGCCCCTTGGGGACAACCAATGAAGACGGCACGATCCGTCGGCTCGCAGCGGAGCCGGGCGACTACACCCCGGCCGGTGGTTTCCAACAGAACACGAACGGTGAGTATCTGCAAACAATCGAGTGGGATGACGGCCCGGTGCGCTCGCAGCAACCGTCGAGCGCGGTCATGGAGGTCCGCATCGAGGATCCAAGCGGCCGGCTGATCGAACGGAAGCTGCATCCCTGCCTGCCGAACGGGAACTACGATGCCCAGTCGTCCATGCTGACTGAAACCTGGACCACCCCGATCGAGGCGCCGGGGGAGGTCTGGCACTTCAAGAACGGGATCCTTTGCGGCCGGAGTTCGGCGGATGAGTCGGCGAGTGAGACCTTCGAGCAAACCGCCGGCGGCCCGGAAATCCGCACGCAGCGCGATGCATCCGGCCGGGTCGAGTCGATCATCGAACAGTATGCCGTGCCGGTTGTCACCACCTACACCTTTGACGGCCGCAAGGAGATTGTGACCCGTTCCGCGGGCGGACTGTCCGAGGTTTCGATCACCGAACGGGACGTGGCCGGGCGGATCATCGCCATCACCGACAAGCACGGGATCACCTCCACCATCAGCTACCCCAACAGCGGGCGCACCGTCACCACCGTCCGCCCCGGCGGGGTGACTGAAGTTGCCATGAGCTACATTGACGGGCAGCGAAAGTCGCTCACTGGCAGCGGCGTCGTGCCGGTGTTCTGGGCGCACGCCGTGGATGCCGACGGCTTCCTCGCGACCACCGAGTACGTCGGCACCGGCGGTACGAGCCCGCGCTTCACCACGACCCGGACCGACTGGCGCGGCCGCACCGTGGCGACGATCCGGCCCAACCCGGCCGGTACCGGCACGGTCACCGAGAGCCGGGAATACTCCCCGACCACCGGCCACCTGACGAAGATCGCGCACACGCTCACCGGAACCGGCACGCGCATCGCCGCCGACCGCTTGTTCGCCCATGACCCGCTCGGCCGCGTCAACCGGTCCGGCCTCGATCTGGGGGCCGTACCGGACGGCGTGCTAACGGATGCCTCGCCGGACCGCCTCACCACCACGCTGCGCGAATACGTGAACACCGACGGCCGCTGGTGGGATCAGACCGCTACCCGTGCCTTGCGGATCGCCAACGATGCCAATGCGGCCTATGAGACAATCGTGCGAACCGCCACGGCCCCGCTCAATGAGAACGGCGCGGCCTGCTGGACCACGGTTGCGATCCTGCCCGGCGGGCTGACCCGGGCGACCGAGCGGGTCGAAAGCCTGGCCGGCGGCACCGTCGAGGTGCGGACTGACTCGAACGCCACCACCGCCGCGCCCGATCAGACGCAGGTATATGTTGGGGACCGGATGGTGAGCTCGAGCGAATTCGGTGCCGCGCAGGCCTCTGTGTTCGCGCACGATGCTCTCGGCCGCCAGACGCTGGCCACCGATCCCCGCGGCGGCGTCACCCGGACGATCCATGATACGGCCGGCCGGATCACTCAATGGATCGACCACTCGGGCAACACCACCACGGTGGACTACTATCCGCCCGGCGGACTCAGCGCAGGGTTGGTGCGGCGCGTAACCAACCCCGAAGGTGAGGTCACCAGGTACATCCACGACTCGCTGGGCCGGGTGCAGGAAGTGACCGGCAATGGCACATACCGGCGGTCGTTCACCTACAACATGTATGGCGACCTGTGGACATTGACCACCTATGCCGCCGGCAGCGGGCAAACCACGACCTGGAACCGTTTCCCAGCCAGCGGACTTGTGCACGAAAAGGTCTATCCTGGCGGCTGCAAGAGAGCCTGCACCTACCACGCCGACGGTCAGGTCGCGACCCGCACCTGGGCGCGCCTTGCCGGCGGTCAGCCGCTGGTGACGACCTATCATTACCACCCGTCGGGCGAACTCTGGAAGATCCTCTATTCCGATTCCGACTCGACGCCGGACGTCGAGATCCTCGTCGACCGCCTCGGCCGGCCCGCCAGCGTGACCGACGGCGGCGGGACCACCGGGATCGTCTACTTGTCGGAGGCGCCGCTCTTGAGTGCCGAGAACTACCCGGCCGGCCACGCGTGGCTGCCGAACGTCTCGATCCTGCAAGGCTGGGATCCTGCCAGGCGCCAAAAGGGCGTGGAGGCCGCGGGCGGCGCGGGCGCGGTGACCTGGGTTGGCGGTGAGAAGGTGTTCGACGCGATGGCCCACCACGAGTATGATCAGGTCACCGGTCAACTCGCCGGAGTTGCCCGGCACGGTGGCACCCTCGCCCACCACTACCAATACGCACCCGGAACCGATCTCATCAAGGACGTAGTGCACCAGAACCAAGGTCCCTCCCAGACGATCGCCACCGAATTTCGCCGCCACGACGGGGCGGGGCGCCTCTACGCAATCGTAACCCGCAATGCCGCCGGCACCACCCTCCAGCGCCACAGCTACCGCCACGACTCCGCCGGCCGCCGGACCCGCGCCAGCCGCGAGGACGGCGCGTATTGGGCCTATGGCTACAACGAGCGCGGCGAAGTCACTGCCGGCAAGAAACACCTGCCCGACGGCACCCCGCTGGCCGGCCATCAGTTCGAATATGCGTTCGACGGCCTCGGCAACCGCGTGTCGGCCAAGTCCGGAGGGGATCAAACCGGCCACGGGCTGCGCAGCATCACCTACACCCCCAACGCCCTCAACCAGTATGAGGAAATCGACACCCCCGGCAGCTTCGACGTGATCGGCCGCGCCCCCGCCGGCGAGGTGACGGTGAACTCCGCACCCGCCCTGCGCCAAGGCGCCCGGTTCCGCGCCGAGGTGAGCGCCGACAACTCCGCCCGTTCGGTCTGGCAGCAGGTCACCGTCTCGAACGGCCAAGGCCCCGATGTGGTCGGCCGCCACTACCTGCCCAAGCAGGCAGTCCATCCGCTCCATGACGACGACGGCAACCTGATCTTCGACGGCCGCTGGGACTACGTTTGGGACGCCGAGAACCGCCTTGTCTCGATGACCACCAACCTCGACGCCCAAGCCCTCGGCGAGCCGTTCCGCAAGCTGGTCTTCGATTACGACTGGCTCGGCCGGCGCCTGCGCAAGCGCGTCTTCGACAGCCCGTCGGCCACCGACCCGGTCGAGGACTTTCGCTTCGCCTACGACGGATGGAACCTCGTCGCGGAATACACCGCCAGTGGCTCCACCCTCACCCTGCTGCGCAGCTACGTCTGGGGGGCCGACCTCTCCGGCACCCCGCAAGGCGCAGGCGGCGTCGGCGGCCTGCTCTCGGCCCGGGCCGGCGGCGCGGAATACGCCGCCAGCTACGACGGCAACGGCAACATCGTCGGCTGGATCGATGCCGGCGGCAACCTCGCATGCCGCCAGGAATACGATCCGTTCGGCAGCCTGATCGCGCGCGAGGGGAGCGTGGAGATCCCGGTCGGGTTCTCGACCAAGTACCGGGATGAAGAGACGGGTTTGATCTACTACGGATACCGTTATTATGACCCGGTGACGGGCAGGTGGCCATCCAGGGATCCGATTGAGGAAGCGGGAGGGCTGAACCTGTATGGGTTTGTGGAGAATGATCCAAGCAGCCTGATCGACCCAAGAGGCCTGTGGCCGATTATGCCTACTTTCCTTGGTGACGCTCCCTTTGGCAAACTCGGCGACGTTTTTTATGTTAGGCTGCCAGTTGAGGCTACCCCTGATCTCGTTAATGAGGGTGCAATTAGCTGGGAACGTCTTAGCTTCGTCACCGAGGTCAAACTATGCGACCATAGCGGAGATTCTGATTGCAGCCAAGTTCGGTGGGATAACCGATCGCCTCGAGCAATTGTACGAATCAGGATCAGAGACACAAGAAATGAGCTTTCAAAATGGCATGAGTGGCAGCATGCCGAGCAAATGTATCAGTCCTTTGCTGAGGGGAAGGAACTTGTGGAGAAACATATCGGAATTTGCATGCGAACGGTGCGAGCACGGTGTTATAATACGATCACTCCATTTATAAGACAGTGGCTCCTTACATCTGCCGAATTTCGTGCGGCTGATTTTCATTGCAGACATCCACGCTCTGGGTATGGTGGCATAGACCGCCAATCGGAATGCAAGAAGTCCCTGTTGCTGAAGCTGCATGCGGACGATCAGCGTGGCCAAATCGACCTAATGTTCACCGGATGCAAAGATTTACCAGAATAGTATTGCTCTGGGCGTTGACTTTCTCGGAGGGAATCGCCAGTCTTGTGTTCGCCGAGTATGTTGGAATTAACAACAATTCGACGGCTGCTATACGCAGGGAACTCGATGCGGTGGATGTTCGTATTGCTATCATGAAGGTTATTAGAGCGGACAGGCGAGGACTCGGGATTGAGGTGTATCAAGATGCCGCTTCCAGCTTGGAGTTCGCTGCTGCGGGCGGGGTTGGCCGGCAGGAGCGGGCGATTACGATGGAGAAGGGGCATCCCGACCTTCAGGCGGGAATCGTCGGATATGTTCGTCTTCGGATGGCTGGTTGTTCAGCATGGTTTTCTGTCTCGGTGCTTTCCGCGATTATTGAGGCTCGCGAGACCACCAAGTTGCGTGATTGGGAATCTCAAGAATCTGTCTGGCGCATATTGAGAAGGCGCCACGAAGTAGGCGTTCCAAAGGATGTGAGGCAGTTGATTGCGGATTCGTTAGAACGTGCCACAGAGGAGATTGCCTTTTTAGCCGATGGCGATATTCTAAGAGTGATCGGCCTGCGTGACGGCGATCGGATTGACTATTTACTTGGTGTCGACCGAAGGGTGGTTTGTGAGCCCGAGTTGTTTTCTCTCTATTTCGCTAAAATGCATCGGATTGCGGGTGGGTTCGGTGTTCGTGATCAATTGTGTGTTACTGAAGTGAATAGGCGCTTTAACATCAATCTTGTGGCCTCTGTGCAAATGTCAGATCCGCTTCTGACCACCCCCGAGATTGCTGTGATGCTTGGGCTATGACCGCCTCAGCGAAGCGAGGCCTCAGACTCAATGTGTCGCAAAAGAGGCCCACAGCCATCCCACAGAGGGACAATAGGCGGCCATCGGCCCTGATTTCACAGGACCCGGAGGGTCGCTTCGATTGAGGGGCGATTGCGAGTTTCTGAAGATCGGATGATATGTGTAGCGCATGCTGTCCCATAAGGTCAGGCTCTGTTGTGCGCAAAGCCCGGCAGCCAAGCCTGATCCAATGCACCGAGCACGCGCATTCGACCGGCTGCTGTCCCATAGGAACCCAGGAGTTTGAGCAGGTCGAAGCGTTCCCACAGGGCCGAGCGCACGACGGTGAACAAGCGCGTGAAGCTGTGGCCCCATGCGGACAAGTATGCGTAGAACCGCAGCAGCACGTAGACCAACAGGGCCGCGTAGACCTGCCATCGCACCGCGTTGGCGCTGTGGCCGAGGAAGTTGCTCAGCTTGAGTGTCTGCTTGACCTGCTTGAAGAAGACCTCGATGTCCCACCGCCGACGGTAGAGCTCGCATACCGTGCGCGGGCTCCATTCAAGATTGTTGGTCAGGAAGACCATCTGGCGCCACTCGCCATCGATTTCTGTTACGCCCCGCGATAATCGCGTGGGATCGGGAGTGGGCATTCGCAAGCTAATCGCGAGACAGCAGGCGCGGGGTTCGTTTGGAAAGTGGTTCGGGCAGCGAGGTGGCGGCCGGCGCAGCGGAGGGCTTTGAGCCGGAGGCGAAAAGCCCGCAGTGGAGCCGGCCGCCACCTCGCTTGGCGGCTGGGCGGGAGGGGGTGGAGCGGCTTGGATCGGGGCCGTGCAGATCCACCGGGAAGCGTTGGGCGGAAGCTCGCGGCCGTGTGCGCCGCGCGATTGCCAGTTGTGCGGCGGCTGCGGGCAGCTCCACCGGCTCGGGGGCTACCAGCGCAATGCCGGGGCCGCCGGCCGGGAGAAGGCACGGGTCGAGCGCTTCCTGTGCAAGCGCTGCGGCCTGACCATCGGGGTGATCCCGGCGGGCATGCTGCCCTACGCGAGCCCACCGCCGCGATCGTCGACTTCGCGCGCCGCCACGCCGACCGGTTCGAGCGGGCCAAGCCGTTCACCACCTTCCTGATGGAGCAGGGGTGGCAGTCGGCCGCCGTGCGCGGGCGCCGCGTGCAAGTGCTCCTGCGCAACCCGTGGGATCAGGACGAGGCGCGGGCCGCCGGGTTCGTCCACCTGCTCGACGCGTGGAAGCGCGACCCCGGCTACGAGGCCAAGGTGGCCGCCCGCCTCGAGCGGGACTTCCCCGCAATCAACAACCGCATCAGGCAAGCGGCATGAAATACCCCATCCACCATTTCGGCATCGAGCCGATGCGCTCGCTCACCGCCAAGCTGGAAGCCCGCAAGCAGGCCGAGGACCTCGCGCGCGGGGTGGAGGTGGACGGCCTCGCCCTGGCCGCCGGTCCCGCCGACCTCCAGACGTTCGCCGCCCTGCTCGTGCTCCTGCGCGAGGCCGAGGAGGCGATCACCGACCCGAAGGAGCGCGACAAGTTCCTCGCCACCCCGCAGACGATCGCCGACGTGAACGGCGAGCTGCACGAGCTCAAGGACGTGCCCTCGCTGCGCGCCGCCATGGTGACCTTCGGAATGCAGCTGCGCGAGCGGTGGACGGACGCCGCCCGCCGCAAGGCCGACATCGCCAAGGCCGCCACCACCGAGGAACTCCACCAGATCATCGGCCGGCTCGCCCCCGGCGCGGTGGGTGCGCCCGACGATCCCGCCCGCGAACCGGAGCCAGAACCGGAACCGGAGCCCGAGCCGCAGCCCGAACCGCAGCCCGAGCCGGACCTCGAACCGCTTCCTGACTCCCCCGCGCTGCCGGACAAGCCGTCCTGACGCCCGCCCATCCGATGCGCCCGCCCGTCGACATCCGCTTCGCCCTCGAGGCCGTGGCCGGCACCGCCTCCCCGGTGCTGGGCATCCTCACCTCCTTCCAGGAGCAGATCGAGTGGCACCTGCGGATCACCTCGCTGGCGGTGGGCCTGCTGGTGGGCGTGCTCTCGGCGATCGGGCTGTGGCGGAAGGTGCGGCGGCGGCGGCGCTGAAATCGCTCGTCAAGGCGCCGCCACGGGCCGGCAGGCCGGGGTGAGTGTGGGTCTGTCTACGACGGGAAGCCAGGCCGGGGTGAGTGGGGTTGATTTGCCGGCGCCTCCAAATCGCCTGATGCCCTTTTAGCAAGAATCAGGGGATTTCCACGCCCACCCTGAAGAACGCGGCGGGTTCGGTGCCCGGGTCCATGTAGGACTTCATTGTATCATCGCCGGTTTCTTCAGGGCCGACCGGAACCCATGAACCGGGATCGATCGGATTGGTCGTTTTCCAGACCTGATAGACACGACCGTTCCGGCTGAGATACTCTACAGAAAACCCACCGAAAACCTGTGGCACGATCGGCACCCGGAAATTGCTCAGCGGATCGGTCGGTACGGTCAGTGCGACGAACTCATCCCAGTTGGTGAACCGGTCGTGGTCGGCATCCGCGCTCTTGCCGGCGATCGAGTCGTCACCGAGTTGCCCCGGAGTGAGGTAGCCGGCAAGCCAGCTCCAGTAGGCATCCGGAACAGCCGAAACCGTCACGTTGTCGAGGGCTTCCTTCTCACTGCCGTAGATCCACTCGCTGCGGATGGCGAGGGCGATGACATCGCGCATTTTGAGGTCGAACTCCTCCTGGGTCACACCGAAGGCCGCAGGTGTCAGGGGGAACTCGTAGTGCTTCCATTCCTGTGGAACGGGAACCTCGACGCAGTCCTGGAAGAGATTGCCGTGGGAGCTGACGATGGAGAGCATCCAACCCGGCTCTAGCAGGTTTGTGCCGGTGATGATCTTGATGTCGAAGGCGACCGATTGGTAGCCCCGCCAATCTCCGGCCCAGCCTTCCGGGGAAAGCCAGGCGGCCAGATCCTCCACGTCCGTCAGGGCGACGCACCCATCCGGGTTTCCGCCATCGGCGATGTGTTCCGCCGGGCTGGTGGCGAAAGTCCAGCTACTGCCCGTCCATCCATCACCCCGCCAAGCTTCGTCATGGGCGACAAACTCCGACAAGTGTTCGGGCGGGGGGACAGTTGCGCTGCCGTCGATGACCAGCGAAACCTCGTCGAGCCCGTTGTTGTCGCTAGCTCCAGTGACGCCGGCGAGATCCGAAAGCACCCAGAGGCAGGCCACATCACCGATGATGGCGGCAAACTCCTCCTGGGTGACGCCGAAGGTCTCCGGCACGAGATCCACGGTGTAGGGCGACCATGAGCGATAGGGTGGCGGGAAGGTGGCGGTGAGCGCGGTTCCGTCCCAGGTCACGATCCACACCTGGGTGTCGACCGTGCCCTGGTTTCGTCCGAGAGTCTTTTGGAACAGTCTCAACTCACTGAAGCTGCTCCAATCGCCGGCCCATGAATCGGGTGACTGGAGTTTTGCCAGGCCGCTGCCGGTATCCTGACCGGAGATGTAGCCACCGGTCACCCCGCCATCGGCAATCCAGGTCAGTGCACAGTTGTTGAGCGGACTCCATCCCTCGTCATCCGCCCCGAAGCGTGACACGAGGTTGGTCTGGAATGGTGTCGGGGTCACAGGGCCCGTACTCAGCACGACATTGTCGAGGTAGGCCTGGTCGTTTCCTGAGTCGTACTCGCCCTTGATCCAGAGTTGGTTCACATAGGCCATCACACCGTCGAATGTGGCTTGATCAACCCCGAAGGTGGCGGGCGTCAACGGGATGGTGTGGTGCTGCCACAACTCGTCGTAGAGCGTGGTGCTCCAAGTCAGGATGTGCCCATTGGCTCCGAAGATCTGCACGAACTGGTCGCCGCCGGTTCCCGAACTGGAGTCCCACTTGAAGTCGAAACTCAACTCGGTGAAAGCGCTCCAGTCGCCGGCCCATTCTTCCGGTGATGCGATCTTGAAAAGACGTCCGTCCTGCCAGTCGTCGCCATGCAGGCAGCGGCTTGGGCGGCCCTCGTCCGCGACGTAGAAAGTCACGTCATCGACCGGTGACCAACCAGCCACGCTGTTGTCGAGCGGGTCCACCGTGGCAAGGGTGAAGCGTTCGACCAGGTTTTCGCTGTGGACCGTGGCCGGAGTGGCGGTCAGCAGCACGTTGTCCAGGCCGATCGTCTCGCTGGCGGTGGTGAACTCGGCGAGAATCCGGATTTCCGCCACGTTCGCCATGATTCCGTCGAACGTCGCCTGGTCGACGTCGAAGGACTGCGGATCGAGGCTGATTTCGAAGTGGGTCCAGGTCCACATGGGAGTCGGGCCGTTCCAGGTCATGGTCTCGGCGTTGGCCCCGACGATCACCACGATGTCACCGAGGTCGTCATCGGCGTAGTGGCGGCTCGGGATCGCCAGGTCGAATTTCAGGACCTGGTATTCTGAGAAATCGCCGGCCCAGGCTAGCGGGGAGAGAAGGTACCATCCTACGTCGGGGGCGGGACCTTCGCCCTGGAGGTAGGCCCCGTTGGCGCCACCGGTGGCCTGCCAGGTGAGTGTGGCTCCAACATCGCTGGCACGCCAGCCCTCCGTGTCGGCATTGAATCCGCTGCTCAGGTCAGGCGCGGTTGCGCTGCCGATGGCGGTCGTGAGGATGAAAAGTGCCGCCGTGAGTGACGGGCTTGTGCATGATCTCATACTCATTGATCTGATCGCATCGCCGCTGGAGTTCTGCGGCTGTTGGTTGAAGGGAGTTGCCCCCAACGCCAGTTGCCTGGAAAAGCGGTGGGGCGTGCCGCAATCCATCCGAATCAGGGGGATCGGGAAATGCCCCGAGAAACAGGATAAACTAGCACAAGGCCGGAAGAGACTGTCAAACACAAAATACCGGCGGGACTTCGGTGCCCAACTGAAGGGAATTCGCTTTCCCGTCAACGCGCCGCCACGGGCCGGCAGGCCGGGGTGAGTGGTGGTCTGGGGGGAGAGAGGGGCGGAAACTGGTGCCTGGGACCGCGCTGAAGCTCCGTGGCCGGGTTTCATGGGCCTCCCGGGGCGTGAGAATGGCCAATTTCCGGAAAAATGAGCCCCTTGGAGCATGACGGGACCGTAGCGAACCCGGCCCGCGGCGTCAATTCAGTGGCGGGATGAGAGTGGGAGCCAAGCTGCCGGCTGGGTCAGCCGTTCCTGGTCCCGTAGGACGCTTCGTTTCTGTCGAGGACCATGATGCGTTCGTCGTCGAGCTTGAGTTCCGGTGCCTGCCAGTTGGGCTGGTCTTCGATCCCGGCGGGTGCCTGCGGCCATTCCAACGGGGAAGGATCGAGGCTTTCGAGTTGGAAGGCATCCGGGTCGTCGGTATCGGATTTCGAATCGCGGAGCAATCGATACGAACCGGATCCGAACTCCGCAAGTGACTGGCAATCAGGCGGTTGCAGAACAGAGAGTGCAGCCGGTTTCCTTGAAAAGTGGAGCCTTCGGGTCGCCATACCATCCCGGCACAAACTTTCCCCCGCCGGGAGCCAGCCCCCGCCAAGGGCCCGGGAATCCCGTTGATTCCCAACGAGTTGCGGAGTCGCCCCCGCGACGGGCGTTCACCAGTACTCTCCGTCCCCGGCCGCCCAAGGCCCCAAAACCCGCCCCCTCCGCCCCCGACTCTCCGCCCACTCTGTTAGGAACCCGGGTTACTGAACGCGTTTTTTCATTCAGCGGCCCGAATGCAACGCATTTACAAACCGCGAGAACGTGCGCCGTCGGGAGGGGTGGGTGCGCTTCGGCAGCCCGCGGCAAGCGTTGTAGCGATGCCACGCCCACCGGCCGCGTCTCCGCCGCTTGGCCCGCCCCCGGGGGGAAGAGGTCGCGTGGGCCGTTGATTCCTCCTGCCCTCCAATGCGCAACCGAGCGGAGCAAACCGGAGCGCAGCGACAGCCCCGCAGTGGTCCGGCCGGCGGGCCGGTTCAATCCGCAATCCGCACGCCCGGGCGATCGCCCTGGCGGTCCGCTGGCAGGAGCCCGGGGCCCACATTTGCAACATCGGCACCGGCCGCAGCCACTCGGTGCTCGGAACGCTGAAATGGGCCTCCAGCTTTACACCTCAGTTTGACTACCAGACGCCCCAGCCGGCCGACGTGCCCGAAACGCTCGCGAGCCTTGGACATGGGAGGAAAATGCTTGATTGGGAGCCGCGGGTCCGCCTCCCTGATGGCAATGAGGACGGGCGCAAAAACGTGTGAAGCGCGTTTGGCGCCTTTTTCACGATTTGGATGGGGTGGGGGCCCAGGGACCTGGGCAGGGTCGTAAAAAGATCACCTAACACGGGCGCGACCGCGCGGATCATCGCGTGTCGCCTGTTAGCCTGGCCATTTTCTGTTAGAGCGCTCAGGCTACGCCACGCTTTCCAGCCCAGGCATCCTTAAAGCTGCGCGACCGGCTCGCCCACTCAATGTTAGACACCCTGTTGTCGAGCCTGTCGCCGTTCTTGTAATTCACGACAGGATGGCGGTGCGGGTTTGGAAGAAACGCCCCTGCCACCACCCGATGCGCAAGCCGAATGAGCTGCGTGCCGCCGACGATGAATCCCACACGCCTGTATCCGTTGTTAGCCACAATCTCGTTCAACGTCCCGCGGACGCAGCGCCGGAACCTTCCATGGGACGACACCTCGTATCCCGGAGCCCATTCGATGGGTTGCCACGCTTCGTGCCCGCAATCCTGATCGGTTTCGCCTGATTCCAGCGGCAGTTCCAGCAGCATTTGCATGATCCCGAGGAACCGCACAGTGTCAACGCCTTGGGGGCGTGCGTGGATCTTATCGAGGCTTCGCCCTCCAATGCGGCCCGTCTTGGCCGAGGCGCGGCAGGGGCGGCATTGGCGAAGGATCAGGCCCAGTCAGCTTTCGCCAGTTCGACGGGCGGGCTTCAGAGTTTCCTGACCAAACCATCATTGGGCCGCCGACAATCCGTTTCGATAGCGACTGCATCCTGGTCCCGGCCGCCGACTGACCGACCGGTAGGCCCGGCCCTGCGCAACCTTCGGCAGCCATTCATTTTTTCTTGGCACTGCGGCCGGGGAAGCTACGCTCGCTGGCAATGATCGCTCCCCCCAGGTGCCCCGATTTGGCCGCGTGCCGGCCATTTCCGGTTCTCCTCCCAAACGAAACACCGCCCACCGCCTCACCGAAGCACCGATTTCGCCCCTCTTTCCCCCCGAACTCCCACTCGCCCGATCCGTGAGCCACCCTCCGGCGATCCGGCTGCGGCATGCACCCCCAAGCGGTTTCCCGTAAGTCCATGAAAGTTCAAACTATATCGATCCTGTTCGCGTCACTTTGTCCCTTTGGCCTCGCACCAGCGGCCCTTCTTGTTGATTTCAGCGGTGATCCCACGAATGTGGCCCCAAATGCCGCAGGCTTCATCGTGGCAAGCGGCAGTTTGAGTCCTCAATCTGCCACATTCATCGCAGGAACCCAGGGATACACCTCCTCCTCAATGGACACCGGGGCGGGAATCGTGGCGCAGTTGCGGGTCTATGCAACCACCGGGATGTTTGTGAACCTCCTGCAGATTCGCAACCGAGACGTGTCCGCGGCGGACCTTGAGAGCGACTGGGTATTCCAGGGAGGCACCTTCGATGGCGAACTGGCGCGTGTCGGCCTTCGGTTGACCCTCACAGGAATGAAGTCGGGAGTCTACGGTTTTTCTTCGCTGCATGTGGACACCGGATCGATGATCGGCGTGGTTGATGTGCAGTACAGCCTCAATGGCGGATCCACCTGGGTCAATTCCCCCTATGACAACGCGTCCTTCACCGACGGACTCGTCGTGTCGCTACCCAACCTTGATGTGAGCGAAACCAGTGGTCTTCAGGTCCGCTATCTCGTCGGAGGCAACCTCTTCGGAGCTGCGGGGGTGGCCAGAAGTGGCGATTCGAACTTTCTGGTTCCACTCAACAGCTTCTCGTTGACCGTCGTGCCGGAGCCATCGATCGCCACCTTGGGCATTATGAGCCTTGCGGCGCTTGTGATGCGCAGGCGTTGAATATAAGGCTTCCCCGCGTGATCGGAGGCCAACCAGCCCGGCCCATGAGCCATTCCCTGGTGTTGTGTCAGGAGCTCTCCGAGTGTCGGGCGAACCAGTCACCCATCCACGCCTCCAAATCCCCCAACGCCGCCCTCACGTTCCCCTTGGCCCCTGCGGCGATCCTGCGGGTGATCCGGATAGGGGCGCCCCACCGCCGGGCGGCCAGTCCCAGCACCGCCGCGCCGGACTTGTGGGTGAAGCCGCGCGATGATGATTGGGATCGCATGATCGACGCCGCGAGATCCCGCTTGCCGCCCGATCGGCGACGTGATTTGATCCCCCCGATCTCCGAACGATCCAATGAAGAAATTGTGCGCGCTGGCATTTGTTGCGACTGGACTTGGGTACGTGTTTCCCGCGCTTGGGGCCGGGGTTGCAATGCAATTAGGCCCGGCGGCAAGCGCCCAGATTTCGCCCACCACGATCCAAGCGCCGGGTGGAGCACCGGGGTTCTATCCGGCACTTCAGGTCGGGGGAAGCAACAGCGGTGTCGTGGAACGCAGTCGCGTCGTGATCGAGTTCGTGCTACCGAGTCTGAGCAGCCCGTCCGACATCGCCTCCGCATCGCTTGGCATCACGAAATTCGGTGGCAGCCGCGGCATGGGTCAACTCGAATACAGGCTCTTCGGCTATGCCGGAACCGGCTCGTTCACCTTGGATTCAGGCGCAGCGGGCGTCGAGATCGCCGGTCCGTTCTATTATGACATCGACATCGCCAGTCCACAGAACTTGAGCAATCTCGATGTCACGCAGTTTGTCCGCGACATGGTTCAGGCGGGGGCCACCCACGCGGGTTTCAGCCTGCGTGACACCAACACCCCTGCCAATTTCTACACCGACAGGCAGTACATCGTTGTCCAGAAATCCCCCTCGTGGGCAGGCGATACTCCTCCCGTGCTCACATTGCAGGTGGTTCCGGAGCCCTCCACAACGCTTCTGGTCTGCGTTGGTTCCATCTTGATGCTGCGCAGAAGGCGCCGCCGCAGGGTGTCTCTGGCTTGATCGCCGATTGACCATTGCTGAAGCTGGACCCTTGAGCTGAGCTTGTTCGGCACGGCTGCTCGTTTTCAAGCTCGCAAGTCAACAAGCATCAATCATTCCTTCCGGTCTGCCGCAACGAACCCCCACTCGCCCGATCCTATAGCCACCCACCGGCGGTCCGGTCGCGGCCAACCCGAAGCGTCTATCACCCCATCCACACCTCCAGATCCGCCAAGGCCGCCCTGACGTTCCCCCTGGCCCCCTCGGCGATCTTCCGGGTGATCCGTATGGGCGCGCCCCACCGCCGGGCGAGGAAGGCCGCAAGAGCCTCGTTTGCGGGCGGCTGGAGGCGGATGGATTGGTAATCCAAGAGATGCATCAAGCTCGCCGCGGCCGGTGCGGGGCGACCGCTGCGCCGCACGCGGCGGGGGAAACCGTTGGTGGTTTGGACTCCTCCAGTCCCGTCCAGAGCAGCACCCGCTCCTGCCTCGGCACCGGCAGGTCGGCGAGCTTCATGATCGCGGTGATCCAGGCGGGAGATGTCCCCGTCAGCCGCGCCAGTTCCAAGTAGCTGCCCACGGCCCCCTGCCGGAGCAGGCGGTCGAAGTGGATGGCGAGCGCCATCAGGCGGGCCTGGCGCGGCACCGGCTCGGGGCGCGGCGGTGGCGGGGCGGCCGGTGCCTTCGCGATCCGCTTGCGCCCGTCGCGGACCCGCTGGAAGCGGATCTTCGTCTCAATCGTCAGTGGCTTGCTCATTGGGGGTCCTTCTTGAATCCGTTCTGCCGGAACGTGAGCGCGATCGACTCGCCGTCGTAGGTGACGCGCTCGAGAAGGAGGGAGAGGAGCCGGCAGCGGTCGGCCACCGGCATCGCGTCCCACGCCGCGTCGAAGGAGGCGAGCGCGGCCTGCACCGCCTCGGCGTCCACCTCGGGGGCTCCGGCGAGCGCCGCGGCGATCTCCGCCAATCGGTTCTGGCCTGCCTGGATCCGGTCCTGCAGGTCGGCCAGGCGGCGCGTGGAATCGGGCGCGCCCACGCACGCCGCCACCTCCCGCGCCGCGTGGCGCAAGGATCGCCGCAGGGCGGCCTCCTCGCCTTGGAGGCCATGGACCTCCGCCTCCGCCTGCCCGCGCGCCCGTGCGGCAACGTCGGCGGCCAGGGCGGGGTCCCGGCCGACCGCGCGGACCTGCTCGACCACGAACCGCTCGATCTCGCCCGCCGGCACCGATTTCGTCGGGCAGGCGTCCCAGCCACGTTTCAAGGCATGGTGGCAGACGTAGTAGCGGTAGAGCCTGCCGCCGGCCTTCTTGGCGTAGTGGTGGTGCATCGCCACCCCGCAGGACCCGCACCACAGGAGCCCGCGCAGGAGCGCCCCGTGCTTGTTGCGCACCCCGGCGCCGCAGTCGCGGCGGTTGCGGGTGAGGATGGCCTGCGCCGAATCCCAAAGCTCCCGGTCGATGATCGCCGCGTGCTCGCCGGCGAACGTCTCCCCCTTGTAGGCCACCATCCCGATGTAGACCGGGTTGGTGAGCAGCGCCCGCACGTTCGCCTTGTCCCACGGACGCCCGCCGCAGGCCCGGCCGCGCCGGCTCAGCCACGTCTTGCGCGGCCACCCGCGCCGGTTGAGCTCCCGGGCGGTGGCGAGGATCGTGCCCTTTTCGACGAACAGCCGGAAGATCCGCCGCACCTGCGCGGCCTCCCCCTCGTTCACCACCAGTTTCCCCTTCTCCGGCCCCAGGTCGTAGCCGAGGAGCATCCGCCCCCCGACCCATTTCCCCCGGCGGCGGGCGGCGCTCATCTTGTCGCGGGTGCGCTCGGAGATGATCTCGCGCTCGAACTGGGCGAACGAGAGGAGGATGTTCAAGGTGAGCCGCCCCATCGAGTGGGTGGTGTTGAACTGCTGGGTGACCGAGACGAACGAGCAGCCGTGGCGGTCGAGCACCTCCATCACCCGGGCGAAATCGAGCAGGCTGCGGCTCAGCCGGTCCACCTTGTAGACCACGATCGCGTCCACCTTGCCCGCCTCCACGTCCGTCAGCAGCCGCTGCATCGCCGGGCGCTCGAGCGTGCCGCCCGAGAACCCGCCGTCGTCGTAGCGGTCCGGGAGCGCCAGCCAGCCCTCGTGCCGCTGGCTGGCGATGAACGCCTCGGCCGCCTCGCGCTGGGCGTCCAGCGAATTGAAGTCCTGCTCCAGCCCCTCCTCGGTCGATTTCCGGGTGTAGATGGCACACCTCACCGGCTTCGGGCCGGCGGGGGCGGCGCTGCGGGTTCGGCGGGGCGGCGGTGCGGTGGCGGTGGTCATGATGCGGGTGGCTTGGCGGGCCGGAGCCCGAAGAAGTGGCGCCCGTTCCAGTGGGCGCCGGTGACCGCCGTGGCGATCGCGGTGAGGCTGCGGAAGCGCCGGCCCTCGAACTCGAAACCGCGGTCGAGCACCATCACCACCAGCCGGCGGCCTTGATAGTCGCGCGTCAGCACGGTGCCGGGCAGCAGCTCGGCCGGCGGCGGCGCGGCCGGGGTGAAGGGATATACATGCGTGGCCCCGCCCCCGGCGTCCGGCGCCTTGAACCCGCGGGGAACCCGTACCCGCAGGAAGCGCAGGTCGGCCAGCTCCGCGGCCCGGCGCAGCGCCTTCTTGGACAGCCCGCCGTAGGCGACCTCCTGGATCTTCCAGGCGATCCGGCGGCGGAGCTGCGTCCGGTTCCGGTTGGTGGTGGGTTCTCCCCAGACCTCCAGGAACCGGGCCTGCAGCTCCCCCACCCCCATCCCGCCCAGTTCCGCGATCCGGCGGGCCACTTCGGCATCCTTCTGCGCGCTCATGAACTCTCTGCTCTCTGGTCGCCATCAGCGCTGGACTCCGGGGGCAGCTCAAGGGCTTTCTCGGGGGGCGGCGGAGCTTTTTCCGGGGCGGCCCCGAGCGCCCGCAGGACCGCCCGGGCGAGGATCTCGGCGACCTCGGCGCGGCGCTCGGCGGGGGTCATTTCGGCCGGCGAGAGGGCTTGATCCATGCCCCGGCGGCGCTGTCAACGAAGGGGCTGGAACCCAAGCGCTCACATGTGAGCGGTTACGGGGCGGCCGCCCGTCGAATTGACACGGGCTTCATGGACGTGAAAACACCCACCGAACAAGACCGCCTGTGGACCCTACGTGACGTCGCCCGCTACCTCGGGTGCACGCCGCGCCACGTGCAGAACCTGGTTGCGGCCGGGCTACCGCACATCAAGCTTGGGCGTCTGATCCGCTTTTCGGCTGCCGAGATCCGGTGTTACCTGGCTCGGAAACGGACGATCGGGGGTCGTTGATCAACTCAATTCGACGCGCCTGACCGTTGCAGGTGCGGCGGATAAACTCGCCGGCTTCAAGGACATCCAATTCGGCTTTCAGCGCTTTCGTCAACAGATTCAGCCGCCGGGCCAGCACAGCCGGTGCAATCGAGGGTTGCTGCCGAAGTTCCCGCAGGATTTTGAGCTGATTGGGCGAGAATCTGCAATCACCAGCCTCCGAGGGATCGGCACCATTGACGTGGATTCGAATCTTGGGCCCGAACATGTAGCCCTTGTCGTCGTTGGCGACGATGTCGTTGCCGGCCGCCGCGACGTGCTCATGCTTCTTGAGCTTGTCGCAAGCACACTTCCGGATCTGCCGGACAGCCTCGTTGGTGGTCTTCTCCCCGTTGGGGAAGTCGAGATCTTTGGCGATGCGAGCGCCGGTCAGCGGGCATTTTTCTGAGCTGCCGTGCTTTTCCAACAGGCGATCGAGCACCTTGCGCATCTGGGTCGATTTCCTTTCGCCCGCGATCTTTCGTCCGTTGATCAGCACCTGGTCATCGTAGAAATCGATCGTCGCCCCATCGAATGGCAGCAAGGGTCCATGCTGCGTGTCGTCTGCAGCACCCCCGGCTGACCTTGGCGGCCGCAGTTTCAGGGCGCGGTGGATCGCCTTCTCCAGTCGGTCGTCCTCGTCGAACGGCTTGCCAACAAAGTCGACGGCACCCTTCTTCATCAGTTCCACAGCAACTGAATAGGTGTCGAGATCGTTGGCCGTCATGATGATCACCGGCGTCGTCTCGTGCCCCAGCGGCCCCATGATCTTCTCAAGCAGGTTGCGCCCGAACTGTTTGTCCGCCTTGCCGCCAAACCGCATCGGGATCGCCAGATCCAGGAGGATGTAGTCGTAGGCGGTGATCTTGAGGTGATCCTCGGCCTCGGGCTGGGTGTAGGCGGCCTCGCATGTGTGGCCCAAGGACTGCAGCTTGTCGGCTACCAGCGCGGCGATTGGTTCGTCGTCTTCGATGATGAGTGCGTGGGGCATAGCGATACGGCTAGACTGGTATTTGGATGCGGAGGCGAAGCCCGTAGTTATCGTTGAGCTCAATCTTGATCGTGCCTCCGTGTAGCTCGATGTAGCGGCGGGCCCTCGGCAGTCCGAATCCGCTCCCGGTAGGCTTGCTGCTGCCGCCAGGGATCCCCTCTCGCAGCTTCGTCAGTTCGAGGGGATCGATCGGGCCGCCTGTATCGGTGATGGAAATGTTCAGAATCCACGGGCGTCCGGTTATAAGTCCCACAACATCAATTGGTTGTGATCCTGCTCACCCATAGTTCTGAAATCGGTTTCTGTAAGTAGTTGATTTAGAGCGACTTTCTCAAAGGGATGCACGCTGAGAATCTGCAAAGTTCTGTTAAGAGCCCCGGGCAGGCGGAGCTGCTTGTGAAGGATCGCGACCATGAGGTAGACGGCCACGGCAATCCATATCTGGGTCTTCACCGCGTTGGGACTGGTGCCGTAGTAGTGTTTGATTCGGAGATGTTGCTTGATCCAGCGGAAGAACAGTTCGATCCGCCACCGCAGCCGGTAGAGCTTGGCGACACTCAGTGCCGGGATGTCCAGGTTGTTGGTGAGAAAGACGAGTTCGCGGCGAGTGTCGGAATCGTAGTAGCGAATCTTGCGGAGCAGTCCCGGATAGGCTTGGCGCGCCTTCTTGAGAGTAGGCTTGCCCACATGATCGCTGCGCAGGCCGGTGAGGCGCTCGATGGGCAGCGATCGCTGCCTGGTGAAGCGCAGATTGCTCTTGGCCCGAGTGACGAAGAACCCGCCAGCGGTTGCGATCGTGTTCAGGCGAGAGAAATCCATGTAGCCACGGTCCATCACGTAGAACGAACCGGGCTCGAAGCACAGCGTGTCGAGCCACGCCACGTCGTGCTGGCGGGCATCTGTGATATGGATGCAGGTCGGAATCGGCCCACGCAGATCGATCTGGGTGTGCAGCTTGATCCCGGACTTGGTTCGACGGAAGTCGGCCCAAGGAAAGAGGGTCAAAGAGAGATCGATCGTGCTGGAATCGAGTGCGTAGACGGTATTGTCCAGCTCGACGCCAAGATCTTCCCCTGCATACAGAACCCGTGCTTTGCGGATCAGGCCTTTGGCGAGATCCTCCCAGATCCGCCAGTCCCGCTGTTCGTTGGCATCCGCCAGGGTGGATCTGGCAACCGGACCGCGGAACCCCAAGTGGTGGAGTGCCGAGGGCTTTGCATTGAGGCAGGTGACGATATCCCTCAACCCGTCGCGCCAAGTCAACTGAGCGAAGGCCATGCAGATGAACTGCTGTCGACACCCGAAATGCCGGACCCTCGAGTCGGCATTGTAACGCCGCACCAGACGGTCGAGCGTCTGGCGATGGACGAGATCGAGAACCTGGGACAGGACGAATCGGCCGGCATTCATGCGCGAAAAGCGTGCAAAACGCCCGCCGCGAATTCAAATCCGTCACATCGATTGCTCGTTGTAAGTTGCTCATCATGAATCGATGGCAAAATCACCAAAGCTCGTTAGCCGGACACCCCTGAGGATACATACCTGTGCATGCTATCGATGCACAGCGGGACGCGGCGGCGCAAAGTGATTCTTCTAAGAGAGCTTCACCCCATCCACACCTCCAAATCCCCCATCGCCGCCCTCACGTTCCCCTTGGCTCCCTCGGCGATCCTGCGGGTGATCCGGATGAGGGTGTCCCAGCGCCGGGCGAGGAAGGCCGCGAGAGCCTCGTTTGCGGGTGGCTGGAGACGGATCGATTGGAAGTTCAGGGCACGCGTCAAACTGCCCGCGGCCGGTGCGGGGCGGCCGCTGCGCGGCACGCGGCGGGGGAAACCGTTGGTGGTTTGGACTCCTCCGGCCCCGTCCAGAGCAGACCCCCCTCCTGCTCCGGCACCGGCACATTGGCCAGCTTCATGATCGCCGTGATCCAGGCGGGAGATGTCCCCGTCAGCCGCGCCAGTTCCGAGTAGCTGCCCGCCGCCCCCTCCCGGATCATCCGGTTGAAGTGGATGGCGAGCGCCATCAGGCGGGCGGCGCGGGGGACCGGCTCGGGGAGCGGCGGTGGCGGGGCGGCCGGCGACTTCGCGATCCGCTTGCGTCCGTCCCGGACCCGTTGGAAGCGGATCTTCGTCTCAATCGTCAGTGGCTTGCTCATTGGGGCCCTTCTTGAATCCGTTCTGCCGGAACGTGAGCGCGATCGACTCGCCGTCGTAGGTGACGCGCTCGAGAAGGAGGGAGAGGAGCCGGCAGCGGTCGGCCACCGGCATCGCGTCCCACGCCCCGTCGAAGGCGGCGAGCGCGGCCTGCACCGCCTCGGCGTCCACCTCGGGGGCTCCGGCGAGCGCCGCGGCGATCTCGCCCAGCCGATGCTCCGCCGCCCGGATCCGGTCCTGCAGGTCGGGCTTGAAGAATCCCAGCGTCGCCGGAGTGAAGGAGTGCTCCATGGGCGCCCCCGTCCCAGCCCGCGGGAACCCGCCCACGCGGGTCCACGCGGTGAGGTCGCTTGACTGGAACAGGTCGTAGCTGCGCCCGGCCTCGGTCTGCCACACCAGCTTGGCGGGCACGCCGCCGGAATACTCGAAGTGCCACTGCGGCGGCGCGGCGGCAGCGATACCTGCGAGACAAAACCCGATGCCGTTGCCCTTGGAATGGGGCGCGTAGTAGCAGGAGCGGGCGGACGAGCGCAGGCCGTACTCGTCGTTGCTCCGGTTGCCGCCACGCAGCCCCCGCGAGGAAAAGGAGATCACCGCGTCATTCCACTCCCACACGTTCCCGCCTTGGTCGAAGGTGCCATGATGGCTGGCGCTGTTCGGGTAGGCCCACACGTTGGTGAGGTAGTCCTGCGAGGTCGAGTAGGAGGATGACTGCGTCGTCGCATAATCCCCATCCATGTAGTTCGCCGCCCCTGTTCCCGGCGTGTTGTTGCCCAGCGTGTTGCTCGCCGTCGGACACAGCCAGTAACTGTCCGTATCGCCGCCTTGGGACGCCGGCTGATAGTAGGGGCAATCAACATGCACTTACTGCGCTCCCCCCGCCCCCGTCAAGGGTCGTTTCAGCGCTTAACGACACAGCGGAAGCAGCGATGGTCGCATCAGCGTGGTCTCCATGGAGGGCGGACAATTCAGCATGGTGGCGCAATTGCCCGTCGGCCTTCGGTTGACTCCGCCCCCCGGCCAGGATGCCCTGGCCCGTTGCCTCCCGCTGTATGAAGGCGGCCGGAAGTCCGGCAAGACCCGCCAGCTCCAGTTCAAGCTCAAGCCCGGCGAGGCGATGTGACAACTCGTGCTCGAACGCCATACCGGCCATTGATCCCAAATCTATCGGATATTCCGGAACCCGCAATCCATCCCCCACATGCCATTCATCCGCCCACAACTTGCGGCATTCATGTTCGCCCGCTACCGGTAGTGATTCGCTTTTTCGTCAAGCTGCCGCAACGGGCCGGCAGGCCGGGGTGAGTGGGAGTCTGCTGGGTGGAGATGGCCCGGGAACGCCTGCAGGAGCATCCTTGAGGGGCGGCCAAGTCAGGGCGTGCTGACTTGCAGGCGCATGAAGCGGCTCGCGCCGGCGGGGGCAATGTCGCGCACCATGACCGGAATGAAGCCGTTGACCGGGGCGCCGACGCTGACGGTGGCCGCGCCGGCCCACGTGGTGGTGGCGGTCTTCGTCGCAATGGTGGTCCAACCGGCCAGATCGTCGCAGGCCTGCACGGCGTAGATCACGCCGGGTTGGCCTTGGTTCTGGGTGACAGTTAGATTCTCCGGCAGTGTGAAGTGGAACTCGAGCACCCGGTCGAGGGCGAGCGCGGGCCACGGGGATGAACTGTTGCTGGCGGTGCCCGGGTGGGTGCCGATGGCGAACTCAAGCTCCGCCGACATCCCATCGTGGTCGCTGTCATCGACCGCCGACGGGACACTGTAGTAGCCCAGCCACGGGGCGAGGTGATCCGGCGCGGCGATGGCATGGCCGTCGGGATCGCCGTATGGGCTGTCGGATTCGACCCAGGTGTCCCCGTCGCCCCAGTCGCCGGCGCTGGCGAGGGGATCGACAACGACGAGCGATTTCGATTTCCCGTCGGTGTTGACCTGCCAGGTGTCGTTGAAGGTGAAGGTCAGGACGTTGGCGTCGAATGGCGGCGGGAGCTGCAGGGCGAGGCCTTCGCCGCTGTTGTCGAGCTGGCCGCCGTACACGCCCCCCACGTTCGGGCCGCTGCCGTAGCGCTGGAGGAACTTGGTGAGGTTCTTCACCACCAGCACGTTCTGGCCGGGGTTGAGCGTGAACGTCGGGAAGGTGAAGTCGATCCCGTTTACGAACTTCACCCCGGCGAGTTGGAGCGCAATTGCGCCGACGTTGCGCAGCTCGACGTATTCGTAGTCGTTGCCGCCGGCGGCGTTGTACATGATCTCGGTGATGCGCAGGCCGCGCAGGATGGCGAGCGCATTGGCGTAGGCGGGATCCCCGGTGCCGTTGACGAACCCGGCGGTCGGCAGTTCGTAGAAGTCGAAGCCGGTGGCAACCGCGCCTTCGCGGCCCATCGAGACGTCGGTGGTCTGCTGGTAGAAGAACACGGCGTCGAGCCGGGTGGCGCCGTCCAACAAGGCGATCTGCTCCTGCTCGGCGTCGAGCTTGAAGGCGAGGTGCGTGGCGCCGGTATCCGGGTCGCCGTCGGCGATGAATTTCAGGTAGCCGCCGGCGGCGATGAAGCTGAGCGGGGCGATGGTGTGCGCCGCGGGATCGCCGGCGATGTTGTCGGTGAGGCTGAGGCCGGCCAAGGCGACCGGCAGCGCGCCAATGTTAGACAGCTCGATCCAGTCGTTGTCGTAGAGCACGTTGCCGCTGGCAAGCCACTCGTTGATGCGCAGCGTGCCGGTGTCGCCGAGGCGCGCGGCAACGTTCGCGCCGCCGGGTGTCGGTGTGCAGAGCGCCCACTGCGCGGCGGGGCCGACCCGGCCGATGGTGTGGTCGGGGATCTGATGGCCGAAGGCGACCGAGTCCCGCAAGGCACCGCTCTGATAGAGAAAAACCGCGTCGCCGTCCTTGTCGAGGTTGATGGCGCTGGTGGTGTTCGGGACGCTGAGGTAGCCGCCCGCGGCGAGGCTGGTGCCGGCGGGGAAGGCATACTTCGCGGGTGTGGCCGGGTCGTCGGTGAGCGCCCAACCGCTGAGGCTCACGCTCGATGCGCCGGCATTGTGAAGCTCGATGGTGTCGGGCAGCACGGTGCCATCGGCGAGGACCTCGTTGATGCGCACGAGGGTGGCCGCGGGATTGACAGTCCACGTGCGGGTCGTCGGGCCGAACTGCGCCTGGCCGGTGTAGGTTTTGGCGGGATCGGCGTCCTGCCAGTTGCCGGCGAAGTCCATGCCGAGCACCTCGAGGGTGTGGGGACCGGTGGTTAGTTCGGAGAGACTGATGGTGCCGGTGCGCACCGTCGGGTTGGTGCGATCGAAGACGGCGCCGGCGCCGATGGTGACGGGGCTGCTCCACGCGCCGCCGTCGAGCCGCCATTTGTAGGCGATGAGGCCCGGGCCGCCGACCGTGAAGGTGGCGGCAGTGCTGCCGGTGGTGTTGGCCGGGCCACCGTCGATGTAGGCCCACTCGGCACAGGTCCAGCCGATGTCGATGCCGGCCGGGCCGGCGCCGCGCGCGGTGGCGCCGGCTTGGAGGGTGTAGTCCTTGTTGGCGGGATCGACGAAGTCGGCGGCGGCCTGGAGGTTTGTTCCATAGGCCGAGGCGTAGATGGTGCCCGGGTGATTCACGCCGATGCTGGCATCGGTGATCTGGTCACAGATGTTCTGGTTGAACTCGATCCTCGTCGTCACGTCATGGAGCCACGTGTTCAGGGCCGTCTGCCGCGTGTCGGGATCGCTGATGAGGCGTGGGACGCCACTGATGAGGTTGTAGCCGAGGTAGCAGCCGTCGCCGCGTTCGGGTGTCGGGCCATCGTTGGGAACGAGCATGTTGACTACGGAACATTTCACGTCCTGCTCGATGCCATAGACGCTGTCCGAGAAATGGAAGTCGGCGTGCAGGTTGGCGATCGTATTGTGCTCGACCCAGCCGGCCACCTGGGCCTTGCAGTTCAACAGGTGATCCATGTCGAAGCAGAGGTTGCGGGCGACCATCATCGTCGTGCCCGCGCCCCTGCCACCGGTCGAGATCGCGTTCGAGTAGCCGGAATCCGAGGTCCATATGTCCTTGGTGCCATGCTCCAGGATGTTGCCGGCGATGTAGCAGTCGCCGTCGAGATCGAGGTGCTCGTCACCTGTCAGGCCGTGGAAATGGTTGTAGCGGCAGTCCAGCGGGAAAGTCGTGCCGACGCGTCCGCCCGAACCGTCGAACACGTCATTGTGGCCCTTGTTGCCGTGGAAATCGTTGTAATAGACGCGGCACCAGCCGCCGACGGGGAAGCCACTGACGAAGTTCGGGTTGCCGGCCAGTTCGGCGTCCGTGGTGGGGAAATCCATCTTCAACTGCTCCTGGTTGTTGTCCGCTCCGCTGATGAAGTCGGCCGGCGGCGCCTCGGTGGCGTCGAACATGTCCGGGAAGAGACAGTGGGTGACGGTGATCTTGGCGTTGCGCGCGTAGCACCAGCGCAGGTGGGAACCGCTCCACGTGCAGTGATCGGCCCAGCCCCACGAGCGGATGAAGCCGAGGCTGCCGTAGTTCTCGCTGCCGGCCGGCGAGGTGCCCTGCGCATTGATGAAGTCGCAGTAGCTCAGCACGTTTTCCTCCGCCATCGAGTCGTACACGCGCAGGCCGCCCCATTTTGGCGGGCCGGTTTGGGTGCCGTTCTTGATCGGGTCGCAGTCGCCTCCGGCGACGGTGCCGGGCGCGTGGCTGAAGACGATGTGGGCGTCGGGCGACCCTTGCGCGAGGATGCGGCCGTTGACGGTGATGCGTTTGTTCTGGGCGACATAGACGCTGGTGCCGGGCTGGATTTGGAGGGTCAGGCCGGCGGGGACGGTCAGGTTGTCGGTGACGTGATAGGGGCTGCCGGCCGGGGACCAGACGACGGTGCCGGTGCCCGGCCCGGCGAGGTCGTAGGGCAGCGCGCCCATGTCGGCGCGGGAGCTGTCGGGATCGGGCGGCGAGGCGGGGTCGCCGGCGTCGCGCGCCGGGGAAGTTTCTGTTAGTTTGAAGTCGTTGTTCGCAAAGCTGAGGTAGAGCGGATCGGTCTCGATGTTGCCGGTGCCGGCGGGCACGGGTTCCTGGAGCGTGGCCGGGTTGAGATCGTTGTAGCAGGTGTAGTTGATCGTCATCTGTGGGAACAGGTCGCCGGTGACGCCGTAGTCGTTGGCCACGGGCTTGATGGCGGAGATGATGGTATCCTTGACGATCCACGGCAGGTTGGCGCCGGTGGTGCCGTACTTGTTGCGGGTGTGGATGCCGGTCGAGTGCGCGGTGCCGTCGGAGGTGTTGGTCGGATGTTCCTCGCAGACGATGGTGACGTTCTCGAGGGTGGTGGTGTAGGGCGTGTCCTTGTGGGCCTCGTCGGTCTTCGAGGAGATGCCGATATCGCAATCGATGATGCGGCTGCGGCGGATGAGGGTGTCGTTGCGCAGCAGGCTGATGCCCTTGTCGAAGGCGTCGCGGATGATGCAGTCATCGATGGTGAGGCTGCCGGCCAGCAGATCGACGGCGTCGTCCTTGGTGTTGGCGAAGACGCTGCGGCTGAGCAGGACGGTGCGTCCGCCGGAGTCGTGGATGTAGATGCCGTCCTCGTCGTCCTGCGCACCGCTCTCGCGGTAGGTGTCGAGCATGTCGGTGAAGTTCGAGTCCTCGATGAGCAGGGCGCTGCCGTCGAGTTCCGGTCCCATGACACCGCGGGCGCAGTGGGTGCGGCGGAAGGTGATGTCGCAGTTGCCGGTATTGGTGAGGGTCTTGCCGGGGCTGTCGGAGAGCACGCAGTCCTCGAAGGCGATGGTGGTGCCGGCCAGGCGGACCATCGGCCCGGTGCCGGTGTGACCGCCGCCGGGTGAGTGGCAGGCGCGGCTGATGAGGCAGTATTGCAGCAGCGCGGAGTTGGCACCGGACTGGAAACTGAGTTCACCCCAACGGTTGGAGGCGTTCGAGCAGGTGATGGAGATCGGCTGGGCGGGGGTGCCGGGGGCGTTCAGGGTGCCGCCGCTGGCGACGATGAGGTCGAAGCCGGCGCTGCCACCGCCGCCGAACGCGGTGCCGTCCACGAGCACGTGCGTGCCGGGCTGGATGGTGAGCGTCGCGCCGGCGGGCACGGTGACGTCGCCGCTGACCTGGACGATGCCGCTCCAGGTGTTCGGGCCGGCGGGCAGGGTGCCGGAGACGGGCGTGGGCGTCTGGCCCTGGAGGCTGGCGATGGCCTTGGCGGCGGTGGTGCCGCCGACGTTCGCGGTGAGGGTGAAGTCGCCGGGGTCGGTGACGGTTAGGGTGGCGGCGAGCCGGAGGTCGAAGGTCACATCCGTGCTGGTGCTGTGTGCCTGGTGAATCTCGACGGCGATGGTGTTGGCCCCGTTGTGCAGGAGGTTGGGCGGGATGGTGACGCTCGCGGTCGCGTTGTCGGAGCTGGTGCCGGTCGCATAGGACGAGAGTGCCGTCCCGGCGGGCAGGTTGGCGCTGCGTTGCACCTCCTGGCCGTTGACGTAGATGGCGTAGGCGTCGTCGTACTTGATCTGGCCGGTGACACTGGTGACCTTGGTCACATCGGCGACGTCAAAGGTGTTGCGGAACAGGTAGCTGGGGACGTTCTGCGAGCCGGTGGTGTCCGGGTCGTAGTCAATGTCGGCAAAGGGCGTGTTCTCGTCGCTGTTGCCGTAGCCGGTCTGCGTGGCGAGGTTGACCCAGGCCGAGTCGTCGAAACCCTCGTCCTTCCAGGTGGACGGCACGCCGCCGATCGCAGCGGTTGTTAGATCGACCAGTCCTTTCCAGGTCGAGCCTGGCACGCCGCTGCCGGCGGTGCCGGTCCCGCCGGTGCCGTAGCTGAAGAGCGTCTGGGTGGTGCTGCCGCCCGTGCCGGGCATGACGAGCGCGCTGCCGATGCCGTTGCAGAGGGTGATCGTGGCGGGCGTCAGCGTGACGCCGTTGGTGGCGGTGAGGGTGGCGGTGCGGTTCCACGCCTCGCGGTCGAGGTCGCCGCCCGCGTCCTTGAGGTCCACGCGCACGAGGATCGGCAGGCCCGGAAGGTAGCCGGCCGGCGCGATCATGGTGAGCGAACCGGGCGGGGAGAGCATGCCGGAGACCTCGTTGGCGGTCGCGGCGTACTGCACGAGCGAGGTCAGGGTCTGCAGGGCGTTGCCGGTTCCGTCAGGCGCATCCCAGAACTGGACGACGACATGATTGAGGCCGGGCTTGAGAACCCCGCCGCCACCCGCCGCGACGGTGTGCGACCAGGTGCCGGCTGTCAGCGTGGCCGTGGTGCGGTAGTTCATCGTGGTGACCGGCACGCCGTTGACCGTGATCGAACAGGTCCTTGCGACATTAAATATCCCGCTGAAGGTCGCGCTGCCGTCGTTGGTCCGCTGGTAGCCCTCGCTGGTTGTCGAGTCCGCCGTCACGGTGAGCGAGTAGGTCTGCGGGATCTGCGCGAGCACGTTGGTGCGCCGTGCGTCGATGTAGGCCTTGATCTCGGTGATGCCGCGCGCGGGCGACACGCCCGGCGTGCTGTCGGTGACCGGCACCCAGCCGCCCATGAGCTGCTCGATGAGCGGGTCGAGCGTTGCGTGGTTGAACCAGGTGTCCATCGCGTCGAGCACGGCCGCATAGTACCGGGGGAGCAGTTGCGGATGGTTGAACAGCCGTGTCAGGCCAAGCACGCCGGTGCCGGGGCTGGTGCCGCCGTCGTAGCTGAAGATCGAGCGCGTGAGCGGGTCGCCGGAGCCGCCGCCGATGTCGAACACGTCGTCCAGGTCATGCGGGATGAACCGGAACCGCGGGTCGCCCAGCCCGCAGTAGAGCGACACGTCGTCGGTGCGTCCACTCTGGAGTCCGCCCTCCTGATTCCCGAGCAAGGCATCGACGGCGATGAACCGGTAGAACTGGTCGATATCGAGCACCCCGGCGACCGCGGCGGGATAGTCCGCGTTGGAGATGGCCGGTTGTCCGGCGGTCCCGCCCGTCGCGGGTGCACTCACGATGCGGCAGAAGTCAGCCAGGTCGCCGTAGTCGTTGGCGTCCTGATTGGTTTCCTTCCAGAACGTGTCGTTGTAGGCGTTCGGATCCGTCCCTTCGAAGCGGAACTCGCCGCTGCCGAGGTCGCCCGGCGGGTTCACGCCGCCGGTATCGTGATCGTCGCAGCGGTAGAAGTTGCCTTCGGAGTCGTTGGGGTAGTGCCGTTCGGCCCAGTCGCCCCCGCGTCCTTCAAGCCGGACGTAGCGGCCGTACATCCGGGTGCCGGTTTGCGCGAGGTCCACGCCGTTGACGCGCACCCGGATGACCGCGCACTCCTGTGGCGGGATGCCGGCGAGGCTGTAAACGGCGTTGCCCAGCGCCTGCGCGTAAACGTACTGGCAGTTGACCTGCATGGTTTCCCGGCCATTCCAGCGGTCGTCGCTGCGGAAGCCGACATGATAGTTGTTAGGCGGTCCCAGCGCGGAGCCGAAGCCGCGGTTCCGGTAGCCCGCGTTGTAGACGACCTTGAGGCCGGTGCCATCGTGCGAGATGAAGGTGCCGTTGAAGGTCGCCTCGGAGTCCTCCTGGCCGCTGGTGGTCTGGAGCGTGACCAGCTCGTTGCGCTCCGCCGCGGTCATGATGAAGCGGTAGATCGGCTGGTTGCCGGCGACGGTGAAGTTGAGGCCCGGATCGAAGCTGTCGTCCACCTGTAGCAGCGCGTTGGTGACCTGGCCGAAGGTTTCCGGCGTCACCCCGGGATCGCTCGTGCGCGCGGGGGCCGGCCAGGTGCGGGTGTTGGCGCCGTCGCCGGCGGAGATGTACCACTCGATGATCGCGAGGTCCGGCTGCGCGGGAATGGTCGCCTCGACGTCGCCGTCGCCGTCGGCGTCGCTCATCGCGAGCGACTGCCAGGTGCCGGCGTCGAGCCGCCAGTGCAGCGTCGCGTCCGCCGCCGTCTCGTCCTCGAGGTTGCACGAGACGACGATCGGATCGGTAGCCTTGGGGATCTCGGGCCGGTGCTTCACGTCCTTGATCAAGGGCGCCACGTCCGTGCTTGCGAGCGAGTTTGCCGCGCCCGGCGTGCCGCCTGCGGCGGTGCTCAGGCCCCAGTTCTGCCCGCAGCCGTTGCCAAGCGCCGGGTTGCGCAATTCGATCGTCCTGCCGAATCCGTCCGCATCATTGACCCACTCCCAGCCTTGGTGTGAGTAGGAAGCCGCCGACCGTGCACGCAAGGCCCAGTCGCCTTCGTCGGCGAAGGTCACATCGTTCACTTTGACGCCGAGCGCATCGTCGATCTGGATCTGCTCGCCGGAGTTGCTGAGCCGCCCGGTCCATCCGCCCACGAGTTGACCGCTGAACCCGGCATGGGCCGCCTGGAAAACCGCGACATCCGCCGCGACGACCAGATAGGCGCCCGGTGCCAGCGTGGTGCCCTCCGGGAATGTGAACGTGACGCCCTTGCTGATCGTCCAGCCCGACATGCCGAGGGTCATGGGGCCGTTGTTGTAGAGCTCGATCCACTCCTGTGCCGGGTCCTCCGCCGGAGCGCCCTGTGGGTGAAACATGATTTCGTTGATGACCGGGCTGGCTGATCCGGTGGTGACGACGGCCAGCGCCGTGGCAGCGAAAAGAATGAGCGGGGTCGGGTTCATTGGCGACGGGCGAGAGTTTTCTTCAAAAACAGGCCCGGCAACAGCGGGCCGCAGTTCACGGCAGGGGCCAACTGGGCCGGAAAGAGGTAAGAGCGGGACACCGACGCTCTGGCATGAACGCGGCCATATCGTCGCTTGGAACCTCGGCCATGTCAAGGAGATCGGCCATGCCGGGGCCCGGTGTCTGGGGGCCGCCTGGTGGTCGCGGGGGGCGGGGTTGGGGGTGGGTTGGCTGGCGTACCGGGCCGCCTGTGGGGCAGGCCCGGCAATGGGCGGCGGCAAGCGCCGCAGTCCCGGGGCCAGGCTGATGCGAACCCGAGCGCCCGCTTATCATCTGGGTGGCCATCAGCAAGAGTTCGTTGGCGCGGGTCGGAGCAAGGTGCTCCTTGAGGCCGGTGCGGTCGATAAACGACATGTTGACTGTTAGAATGGCATCGGGCGACTGGCCGTCGAGCACCCGCACGAACAACGCGATCATGCCCTTGGTGACCAGCGAGTCGGAGTTGGCGGAATAGCGGACGATGCCATGGTCATGGGTGGCGGCGAGCCAGACCTGGGACTGGCGCCCTTTGATCAGCTTGTCGGCGGTCTTCGATTCGGCCGGCATGGCGGCGGGCTTCCTGCCGAGGCCGATGACGTACTCGTGGCGTTCCTGCCAGTCGTGGAAGGGCGCCAGTTCACCGAGCAGTTCGGCTTGTTTTCCGGCGATGGTCATCGGCGGGGCAAGGTGGCGGCGCGGTGGCCGTTTGGCAACGCGTCATGGTCCCCCATTGTTGCGGGCGGAGTCGTTCCAGGCAGAGCCGCGGTTCCTTGGCCGCGGTTCCCGCCAGCATCCCCCGCGGCAAATTCCCAGCCGGCGGCCGCCAATTGAGAACAGGCGAAGTCAGCGCCGCAACGCACCCTCCCCCTTAATCCCGACTTTGCCCCGGTCGTGGGTGAGCGCGGCCAGTTCGCGCGCCACCGCCCGCGGGATCACGACCCGCCCGAACCTCCGCCGCAGCAGGTCCAACCTGCCGGCCACCGCCACGTTAGAGATCGGCGACGTGTTGCTGACGGTTCGCAAAAGCGAGGTCGTGCGCCGCTTCCTCCCCGGTGTAATGCCGCGGGATCTGCCGGTCACCCAGTTCCAGGCCGAACCGATACTGGTCGAGACCGCTCGATCGTGCCGCCTGACCGAAGCTCAGCCAGCCCTTCGCATACAACAGGCATGCCAATTCCGTCTGCAGGCGTTGCTGCTGCTCATCGGCGGGCAGCGGCAGGGCCCGCGCCAGTTCATCGGGCACCGTGACGACCACGTCCATGCCCTGATACTAGCCGCATCCGGCCGGCTTGACCACCCATTCATCGCCTCCCGGCCCGGCCACGACCGCACCCGGCCGACGCTGCCACAAGCTCCCAGCCCCGCAGTGCCGCGCCGAGTGTTCCGCGGGGTTCGCGGACGTGATGCCGCCACCTTGTCGCGCTTCGTTAGGGCGCAGGATGTCGGGGACGGACCGGAATCCGGGGCGTTGCCCCGGGCTGAGGGATGCTGCGCCGTTGGCGCGTTGGAGCCCCGCGTTGGCGACGCGCGGGAAGGAGATCGCGGAGGGCAGGAAGGAACTGGAGGGGATGCTGGGATGAGCCTCGACGATAGCAGCTCACTTCCGCGCAACCCCTTGAGAATGAGGTTGGTGCGCACGAGAGGACTCGAACCTCCACGGCATTGCTGCCACTAGATCCTGAATCTAGCGCGTCTACCGATTCCGCCACGCGCGCACGGTGCCCCTGCGGGGGCGGGCGAAGAAACCACGGGCGGCGGGGGAATGCAACCCTGATTGTGCGGATTGGCGTTGTCAGGCGGGGGGATTCCGGCACCTTGCGGCCATGCACAGGACGATTTGCTGGCTGGCGGCGGCGGCGGTGGCCGGGACGGCGGCGGGGCAGGCGGTGGCGGCGCCCGGGGCGCCGGCAGCGCCGGAGCGGGTGGAGACTGCGGCGGCGGCGACCGCGCCGCGGGGCTGGCCGCACGCGGACAGCGACATCCCCGCCGATCCCGAGCTGCGCTTCGGAGCGCTCGCCAACGGGCTGCGCTTCGTGATCCGCCCGAACCCCGAGCCGCCGGGCCGGATGTCGGTGCGCCTGCACATCCACGCCGGCTCGCTGATGGAGGCCGACGACCAGCAGGGGCTGGCCCACTTCCTCGAGCACATGGTGTTCAACGGCACCCGGCACTTCACGCCCGAGGAGCTGGTGCCGCGGATGCAGCGCCTCGGGATCGGCTTCGGCGCCCACGTCAATGCCTACACCTCGTTCGACGAGACGGTCTACATGCTCGACCTGCCGAACCTCGAGCCGGGCACCCTCGACCTCGCATTCACCGTGATGCGGGACTTCGCCGACGGCGCGTTGCTCAAGGCCGAGGAGATCGACAAGGAGCGCGGCGTGATCCTGGCCGAGCTGACCACCCGCGACTCGGTCGACTACCGCATGATGAAACGCCGGTTCAGCGAGCTGCTGCCCGGGTCGCTGATCGCCCGGCGCTTCCCGATCGGCACCGAGGAGGTGATCACCGGCGCGCCGCGCGAGCGCTTCATCGACTTCTACACCCGCTACTACACCCCGGCCCGGATGACCTTCTTCGCCGTCGGCGACGTCGACCCCGCGGCGATGGAGGCGCGGATCGGCACGGCGTTCGGCGGGATGCGCAACCCGGCCGAACCCGCGCCCGAGCCCGACCTCGGCCCGGTTGCGACCGCCACCGGAATCGTCCCGGCGGTGTTCGCCGACCCCGAGATGAAGTCGACCGACGTGGCGTTGCTCTCGGTGCGGCCGTACCGCCCGGAGCCGGACACCCGCGCGACCCGCGCCCGGGAGATGCCGCTCGAGGTGGCGCATGCGATGCTCGGGCGCCGCTTCGCCCGCCTCGCCATGCAGGACGGCTCGCCGATCACCGAGGGGTCCGCCGGGCGCGGCGTGTGGTTCCGCCACGTCGAGTTCGGCGCCGTGGAGGTGACCGCGGCCAACGACCGCTGGCAGGACGCGCTGCCGGTCCTCGAGCAGGAGTTCCGCCGCGCGCTCGAGCACGGGTTCACTGCCGACGAGTTCGAGGAAGCCCGCGCCGAGCTGCTCAACTCGCTCCAACAGGAAGTCAACCGCGCGCCCAGCCGCAAGTCCGACCGCCTCGCGACCGAACTCGTCCGCACCGTCAATGCCGGCAAGGTGATGTCCGCGCCCGCCACCGACCTCGAGGTCGCAAGCCCGATCCTCGCCGGCCTCGACGCCGCCGCCTGCCACGCCGCGTTCCGCGCGTTCTGGCAGCCGGCCGGGCTGCACCTCGTCCTGACCACCAAGGAGCCGCCGGACGGCGGCTCCGCCCGGCTGGCGGAGGTCCACGCCGCGAGCCGCGCCCGCGAGGTCGCGCCGCCGGCCGCGCGCGCGCGGGCGGAGTTCGCCTATCAGTCGTTCGGCACGCCGGGCACGGTGGCCGGGCGGAGCGAGGTCGAGGACCTCGGCATCACCCGGTTGGTGCTCTCCAACGGGGTGCGCGTGAACCTCAAGCGCACCGACTTCGAGGCCCACACCGTGCGCCTGCTCGCCCGCGTCGACGGCGGCGGCCTGCTCACCCGCCCGGCCGACAAGCCGGGGCTCGAGCGCTTCGCCACCACCCTGGTCAACGAGGGCGGCCTCGGCAGGCATTCGGCCGAGGACCTCCGCTCGATCCTCGCCGGCCGCAACGTCGGGTCCTCGTTCTCGCTCGGCGAGGATGCGCTCGAGTTCGCCGGCCGCACCACCCCGGAGGACCTCGCGCTCCAGCTGCGGCTGACCTGCGCCTGGCTGACCGACCCCGGGTTCCGCGACGAGGCGGTGCGCCAGTTCCGCAAGGAGGTGCCGGTGCTGTTCCAACAGCTACGCCACACCCCGGCCGGCCCCCAGGCACAACTCGAGGCCTGGCTCCACGGCGACGACCCGCGCTTCGCGCCGCCCTCCGACCCCGCGCCGCTGCTCGCCTGCGAGGCGTCCGACGCCCGCGCGTGGCTCGCCCCGGTGCTCGCCGGCGGCCCCCTCGAGGTGAGCATCGTCGGCGACTTCGACCCCGCCGCCGCGCTGCCCATCCTGTTGGAAACGTTCGGCGCGCTCGACCGCAGCGCGGCGCTCGAGCCGCTCGGCGACGCGGCGCGCCAGGTCACGGTGCCCGCGCCGCCCGCGCAGCGCCGCTTCGAGTTCCAAAGCAAGGTCCCGCTCGCCGCGGCGTTCACCGCCTGGCGCACCGCCGGCCTGCGTGACAACCAGCGCGAGTTCCGCCGCCTCAACCTCCTCGCCTCGATCCTCTCCGACCGCCTCCGCGAGGAGATCCGCGAAAAACTCGGCGCCTCCTACAGCCCGGTCGCCGGCGCCGACGGCTCCGAGGCGCTCGCCGACTACGGCCTGCTGCTCGCCTACAGCGCCGGCCAGCCGCAGGATGCCGAACGCCTCGCCACCCTCGCCGTCGACCTCGCCGACCAGCTCGCCACCGGCGGTGCCACCGCCGACGAACTCGACCGCGCGCTCAAGCCCGCCCTCGCCCAGCTCGAGAAATCCCTGCGCGACAACGACTACTGGCTCACCACCGTCATGGCCCGCTGCCAGGCGGACCCCCAGCGCCTCGACCTCGCCCGCGACCGCGCCCAGGACTACGCGTCAATCACCCTCGACGAGGTCAACGCACTGGCCAGGAAACACCTCACCCGCGACAAGGCCCTGCAGGGCCTGATCGTGGCCACGGAAGGAGATCCGGCACACCCCTGAGTGGCGTGCGGGCAGGCCGCCCGGCTCCCGTTCCGGAATCGTGATCGCGGACGGGAGCAGGGCGCTTTTGTCTTGCAGCGCGCAAGACATCTTGTAGGCTGCGGGCATGGCCACCTCGACGTTGACCATCCGCCTGCCGCAGGAGCAGCGGGAAGCGCTCAAGCGCTGCGCCAAGGCACTGAAGAAAACGGAATCCGAGTACATCCGCGACCTGCTGCAACGGGATCTCGACTCGCGACCGTTCGGCGAACGCGCCGGGCACTTGGCGGGCTGCGTGGATTCCACCCGGGCCAGCGGTGAGCCCCACCCGCTCAAGGAGTTGATCCGGGAGCGAAACTGGCGGAAATGAAGCCCTGCTTGCTGGACACCGGCCCGATCGTGGCGTGGCTCGACCGGGGCGATTCGTGGCACGCTCGGGTTGTGCCCAGGATCGGCAGGTTGCGGGGGCGCCTGGTGACCACGGGCGCGGTGGTGACCGAGGCGATGTTCTTCCTGCAGGACACCAGGGACGGCATCGCGCGGCTGCTTGAACTCCTCGCCAATCCGCGGATCGAGATTCGGAACTGCTTCGAGCCCGCGAAGCTCCGCGCGGCGGCGGCGCTGATGGAGGCCTATGCCGACACACCGATGGATTTCGCCGACGCCACCCTCGTCGTGCTGGCGGGCGAGTTGGAGACGGACCGGATCGCGACCCTCGACGAGCGAGGCTTCCGGACCTATCGCCGCGGGAGGAACCGGGCCTTCACGCTGGTCCTCCAGCAGCGCGGCGGCGATTGACGGGACCGACGCATCCGCCCCCCGCCGGGCGTCGTGTCGGACGGGCCGGCCGGGCTGATGGAGACCACCAAGGGGCGGGGTGGGCGCGTCACTTGGGCGCCGGAGTTGGCGGCGGCGGCGGCGCGGCGCCGCCCTCCGCCAGGATCGCCTCGACCGTCAGGTCGACGAACGACCCGGGCGCGCCGATGTAGCGGATCGCGCGCTGCCGGTCGAGGACGAACACGACCGGCCATGCGGTGAGCCGGTAGTGCTTGGCGAGTGCGCGCTCGGGGTCGGCGAAGTTGGGCCACGTGACGGCGCCGTTGGCGACCAGCTCGCGCAGCGTCGCCACCGGGTCGGCGTTGACGCCCACCACCTCGAACGGGCGGCCGGCGTGCTTTTCCTTGAGGCTGCGGGTGACCTCGAGGACGCGGGCCGAGTTTTCATTCCACGTCCCCCAGAACATCAGTGCAACCACCTTGCCCTTGAAGTCGGACAGCTTGAGCGGCCGGCCGGCGACGTCCTTGCCGCTGAGGTCCGGCGCGGTGCGCCCCTTGCTCAGCCGGCCGATGACGTAGAGTTCATCCTCGGCGATCGAGGCCACCGAAACGCCGCCGATCTCGACGTCCGCGCTGTTGATGATCGCCTTGCGCAGCATGCGCAGCCGGCGCGCCATCACGTCGCCCTCGTCGCCGAGGCTCTTCAGCACCATCGAGATCGCGAGCGCCGCCACGCCCTGCGTCTTCTCGTCCGGGTGGCCCGCCTCGATCTTTCCTAACAGGTTCAGCGACTCGGGGTCGGGGACGTCGACCATGGCGATGCACATCGGGACCAGCCCGCGATCGGACGACGCGAGGTGGCGTGCCGCCACCGCGGCCCGGATCGCCGTGATCATCTCGACCCACTCGTTGGGCGGCGCCTTGCCGCCGGCCGCGGGAGCCGGCGTGGCGGTCGCCGTGCGGCGCAGTGCGGCGCTCATCTGCAGCAGCCACGCCGCCGGCTCGAGCGTCCACGCCTCGTCCAGTTGCCCGCCGATGCAGCGCCACATCCGGCGGGCGTGGGCGGCGCCATCCGGCTTGTTCGCCCACAACTCCTGCTGGCGCTCGGGCGAGGTCGCGCCGCGCAGCTCCTTCATCCACCCCTCCATCTCCTTGCGGTAGCCGCCGCTGATCGCCGCCGCCTCGCCGGGCGTCCCGGCGACGGCGCCGCCCGCCACCACCAGCCATCCCGCGATGATCCATGGCCTCATGCGCGCCACGCTAGCAATCCCGGGCGCCCCCGTGCAAGAACCGGCACTGCGCGCGCCGAGTTTCTGCTTTGCCCGGCGCCCGCCATCCCGGAGCATCCCGCCCATGGCCAGCCGACCGATCGACGTCCGCCACGTCGCCGAGCTCGCCCGCCTGCAGCTCACCGACGACGAGGTGCGCACCTTCGCCCCCCAGCTCGACGCGGTCCTCGGCTACGCCGAGAAACTGCGCGAGCTCGACGTCGAGGGGATCGAGCCGACCGCCCACGCCGCGGCGGTGTTCGACCATGCCGACGACGACATCCCGGCCGCCGGCCTCGGGCCCGCCGCCCTGCTCGCCAACGCACCCGATTGGGCCGCCGGCCAGCTGCGCGTGCCCAAGGTCGTCGCCGACGCCTGAGCGCCCGCCCCGCCCGCCCCGCCCGTCCCGCCGATGCCCCGCCCGCTGCCCACCATCGCCCAGCTCCGCCGCGCCTTCGCCAGCGGCGCCACCACGCCGGTCGCGCTGCTTGACGAGCTGGCGGCGTGGATCGCCGCCGACGACCCGCACCTTGGCGCCTACCTCTCGCTCGACCTGGAAACCGCCCGCCGCGAGGCCGCCGCCGCCGACTTGTCCCTGCCCCTCGGCGGCATTCCGGTGGCGATCAAGGACAACATCAACGTCGCCGGCCAGCCGTGCACCTGCGGGTCGCGCATCCTCGCCGGCCACTACCGCGCGCCCTACGACGCCACCGTGATCGGCAAACTGCGCGCCGCCGGAGCCATCCCGTTCGGCCGCACCAACCTCGACGAGTTCGCGATGGGCTCGTCGACCGAGAACTCGGGCCTCGCCACCACCCGCAATCCGCACGACCCCGAACGCATCCCCGGCGGCTCGTCCGGGGGCTCCGCCGCCGCCGTCGCCGCCGGCCTCGCCGTCGCCGCCCTCGGCTCCGACACCGGCGGCTCGATCCGCCAGCCGGCGTCCCACTGCGGCGTGGTCGGCCTCAAGCCCTCCTACGGCCGCGTCTCCCGCTACGGGCTCGTCGCCTACGCCTCCTCGCTCGACCAAGTCGGCCCGCTCACCCGCAGCGTCGAGGACGCCGCGCTCGTCCTTGAGGCGATCGCCGGCCCCGACCCGCGCGATTCGACCTGCCTCGACCTGCCCCCGCCCGACTGCCTCGGGCCGCTGGACCGCGGCGTGGCCGGCATGAAGCTCGGCCTGCCGCGCGAGTTCTTCGGCGCGGGGATCGACCCCGCCGTCCGCGCGATCGTCCGCGCCGCCGCCGACCGCCTCGCCGCCGCCGGCGCCGAACTCCTCGATGTCTCCCTGCCCCACACCGACTACGCGGTCGCCACCTACTACATCATCGCCCCGGCCGAGGCGTCGTCGAACCTGTCGCGCTTCGACGGCATCCGCTACGGCCTGCGCGCCCCCCACCCCGCCGACATCCCGGACCTCCACCGCCGCTCGCGCGAGCTCGGGTTCGGACCGGAGGTCAAGCGCCGCATCCTCCTCGGCACCTGCGTCCTCTCGGCCGGCTACCACGACGCCTGCTACCACCGCGCCCAGCAGGTTAGAACCCTGATCCGCCGCGACTTCGAGCGCGCGTTCCAACAGGTCGACGCCCTCCTCACCCCGGTCGCCCCCGCCCCCGCCCGCCGCCTCGGCGCCAACACCGACCCGCTCACCGAGTACCTCTCGGACATCTTCACCCTCTCGGCCAACCTCGCCGGCATCTGCGCCGTCTCCGTGCCCGCCGGCCACGCCGATGCCGACGGCGGCTCCCGGCTGCCCGTCGGCCTCCAGATCCTCGGCCCCCCGCTCGCCGAGCCCACCATCCTGCGCGTCGCCCGCGCCGCCGAACACGCCACGCCGTGATCCCACGCCACCCCGCCCCCGGCGGCCCCGCCCGGCGGCCCCGCCCGGCGCCTCGCCCGGCGGCATCTCCCCGCTTGCCCCGCCCCCCGACTGACGGCATCTTGCCGGCCAAGTGCCGGCCAGCCAGCTCGTCATCACCCGCCTGCTCCCCGCCGCGTTCGCCTGCGCGGCGGGCGCCGCACTGGTGCTGCTCTGGCAGACGCGTGTCCCCGCCGCCGCGGTCCCCGTGCGCGTGCCGGCTGCCGGCCCGCAGGGCGCCGCCGCCGCCGGCCCCGCGCCGTTCGACGAACTCGGCAAGCTGACCACCGCCGACGGCACCCCGGCCGACCTCCCCGGCGCATGGCCGTGGTTCCGCGGGCCGAACCGCGACGGGATCTCGCCCGAGGCCGTGCCCCTCGCCAATGCATGGGGACCGGGCGAACCGCGCCGCCTGTGGTCGGTCGAGGCCGGCGAGGGCCACGCCGGCGCCGCCGTCCGCAACGGCCGCGTCTATCTGTTGGACTACGACCGCAAGGCCGGCGCCGACGCGCTGCGCTGCCTGTCGCTGGCCGACGGCCGCGAGATCTGGCGCTTCTCCTATCCGGTCGCCGTCAAGCGCAACCACGGGATGTCCCGCACCGTGCCCGCCGTCACCGACCGCCACGTCGTCGCCCTCGGCCCGCTGTGCCACGTCACGTGCCTCGACGCCGAGACCGGCGAGTTCCAGTGGGGGCTCGACCTCGTCCGTGACCACGGCACCACCGTGCCGCCGTGGTACGCCGGCCAGTGCCCGCTGATCGACGGCGACCGCGTGATCCTCGCCCCGGCCGGCGCGGCGTTGATGATGGCGGTCGAGCTGGCCTCCGGCAAGATCCTGTGGCGGACGCCCAACCCGCGCGGCTGGAAGATGACCCACGTCTCGATCACCGCCGCCGACCTCGACGGCCGCAAGTCATATGTCTACTGCGGCCACCGCGGGGTGGCCGGCGTCGCCGCCGACGACGGCTCGCTGTTGTGGGAGACCGACGCGTGGAAGATCAGCATCGCCACCGTCGCCTCCCCGGTCGCCATGCCCGGCCGCCGGGTCTTCCTCTCGGGCGGCTACAACGCCGGCAGCATGATGCTGGAACTCGCCTCGGAAGGCGGGAGATGGCGCGCCGAGCCGCTGTTCCGCCTCGACCAGGACACGTTCGGCGCCACCCAACAGACGCCGGTCCTCCACGACGGCCACCTCTACGGCGTGCGCCCGAACGGCGAACTCGCCTGCCTCGACCCGGACGGCACCGTGCGCTGGACCAGCGGCATGGCCCACCGCTTCGGCCTCGGCCCGTTCCTGATCGCCGACGGCAAGGTCCTGGTCATGGACGACCACGGCGAGTTGACGATGGCCGCCGCCGACCCCGCCGGCTTCCGCCTGCTCGCCCGCGCCAAGGTCCTCGACGGCCACGACTCGTGGGGCCCGATGGCGCTCGCCGGCGGCCGCCTGATCGTCCGCGACCTGACCACCGTCGCCTGCCTCGACCTGCGCCGGGAGGAAGCCCCGCAGGAGAGCCCCGCCGCCACCACGCCAAGCCCCGAATGAATCCCGCCCGGCACCCCCAACCCGCGCTCGGCCGCCGCGAGATGCTCCGCTCCTCGCTCCGCTGGGGCGCGCTCGCCACCCTCGGCACGCTCGCCGCATGGCTCGGCCACCGCACCCTGCGCGCCGGCTGCCCCCACGCCGGCCCCTGCGCCACCTGCCCGCTCTCCGGCGGTTGCGGGCAACCAAAGGCAGGATCCGCGCAGCAATCGCCGACCACACCCCCGTATCCTGACCCATCCAGCCCCTGATCGTCCCCGTCGCCCCCGGCTTCCCCACGCCACCCCGCCTCCCATGGCCGACCTTCCGCCAACCAACCCTCCGCCAGCCGGCCGCCCGGCCGCCGACCGCCGCGCGTTCCTGCGCACCGCGGCGTGGGGCGGCGGGATCGCCGGCCTCGGCGGGCTCGCCGGCCTTGCGGCCAGCCGCCTCAGCCGCCGCCGCGCCGCCCCGGCTGGCAGCCGCACGCCGCTCGGCGACGAGTTCACCTACGACGTCTCCCGCTTCCAGGCCTCCGACCCGGCGCTGGTCGTGTGCACGGAACTCACCCGCTTCCCCGCCGGCCTCGACCGCCCGCGCAACCTCGCCGTCGACCCCGCCGGCGCCATCCTCGTCTGCGGCGACGGCGGCATCCGCAAGCTCGGCCCAACCGGCGAACCCCGCGCCGAGATCCGGCTGGAGTCCCCCGTTCTAACGGTCGCCCCGCGCCCCGACGGCGGGCTGTTAGCCGGCCAGCAGGGCCGGATCGCCGTGCTCGACGCCGCCGGCGCGCAGACCGCCGCATGGACCGCGTTCCCCGACGGCCTGCTGCCGACCGCGATCGCCGCCACCCCGCACGGCGTGTTCGTCGCCGACGCCAAGAACCGCGTCGTCCTCCGCCTCGATGACCAGGGCGCAACCCAGGCGGTCATCGGCCGGCGCGACCCCGCGCGCGGGATCGCCGGCTTCGTCGTCCCCAGCCCGTACTTCTGCGTCCGCCTCGCCCCGGACGGCCTGCTGCGCATCTCCAACCCCGGCGCCCACCGGATCGAGGCGTGGACGCTCGACGGCACCCCCGAAGTCGGCTGGGGCAAGGCGTCGTTCGCCGTCGACGGGTTCTGCGGCTGCTGCAACCCGGTCAGCTTCGACGTCTTCCCGGACGGCAGCTTCGTGACCTGTGAGAAGGGCCTGCCGCGGGTCAAGCTCCACAACTCCCACGGCGAGTTCACCGGCCTGGTCGCCGGCCCCGAGGCCTTCCCCGAATACCTCCACGCCGCCAACGCCGGCACCCCCGAGCCACGCAGCGCCGCCATCTGCGCCGCCGTCGACCCGCAGGGGCGCATCGTCGTCCTCGACGCCGTCGGCGCCACCATCCGCATCATGACCCGCAGGCCGGACGCCGGCGGCAAGTGACCCGTTCCAACAACCCGCGCCCCGCCGCCCCATGCCGCCGCCCGACCAGTCCAGCCTCCCCGGCCGCCGCGAACTGCTGTCCGGCGGCCTGCGCGGCCTCGGGCTGCTGGGCCTCGGGTCGCTGGCCGGCCTGCTTGCCGGCCGCGAGGAGAAGGCCGACGAGGTCTGGCAGATCGACCCGGACAAGTGCATCCAGTGCGGCCGCTGCGCCACCGAGTGCGTGCTCGAGGTCTCCGCCGTCAAGGCGGTCCACTCGTTCGGCATGTGCGGCTACTGCGAGCTGTGCACCGGCTACTTCGAGCCCGAGCCGGTCAACCTCGACGAGGGCGCCGAGAACCAACTCTGCCCCGCCGGCGCGATCGAGCGCGCGTTCGTCGAGGCGCCCTACTACGAGTACCGGATCCTGGCCGACCGCTGCGTCGGCTGCGGCAAGTGCGTCAAGGGCTGCAACATGTTCGGCAACGGCTCGCTCTACCTGCAGGTCAACCACGACCGCTGCGTGGACTGCAACGTCTGCGCGATCTCCACCGCCTGCCCCGCCCAGGCGTTCCGCAAGGTCCCCCGCGCCAACCCCTACCTGCTCCGCGGAAAGGAGGGGAACGGTTAGATGCGCCCCGGCGGCCCGCCCAGTGGCACACCCGTCCCGGTTGTGGCCGGAAACCACCCGCCGCGGGCGGCAGATCGCCCGTGCCCTGCCCCTCCCCCTGATCCCGCGGGCAGCCTGCGCCCTGCGGGCGATCCATCTCCAACACAACCGGGACGGTTGTGCCCCTTGGCCGCCCGGCCGCGCCTGCTGCCCGCCGCCCTGCTGCTTCTGGCATTCCTGCTCGCGCTGGTGCCGGCCTTCGCCGCCGTCGAGCGTTTTCCGCCGCCGGACTTCACCGGCGGCCACGTGCTGCCGGAGACCGTGGTGCCCGCGTCGACCGCCCGCTCGGCGGCGTGGCTCGACGTCGCCGCGCTGGCCGCCGGCCTCGCGCTGGCGTCGTGGGTCAGCCTGCGGCTGCGCTCGCGTGCCGCGATGGTCGTCCTCTCGCTCGCCTCGCTCGTCTACTTCGGCTTCTGGCGCCGCGGCTGCGTCTGCGCGATCGGCTCGATCCAGAACGTGGCGCTCGGCATCGCCGACCCCGGCTACGCCGTCCCGCTGGCGGTGCTCGCGTTCTTCGCGCTGCCGCTGCTCACCGCCTTGTTATGGGGCCGCGGCTTCTGCGCCGGCGTGTGCCCGCACGGCGCGCTCCAGGACCTCGTCCTCGTCAAGCCCCTCAGGGTCCCCCGCTGGCTCGACGAGATCCTGCGCCTCGGCCCGTGGCTCCACCTCGGCCTCGCCGTGCTCCTCGCCGCCACCGGCGGCCTGTTCATCATCTGCAAATACGACCCCTTCGTCCCGATCTTCCGCCTCGCCGGCCCGCGCGCGATGCTGCTCACCGGCGCCGCCCTGCTGGCCCTCGCCATGTTCGTCGGCCGCCCCTACTGCCGCTGGCTGTGCCCCTACGGCGCATTGCTCGGACTGGCCGCGCGCGTCGCCCGCTGGCGCCCCACGGTGACCCCGGACGCCTGCACCCGCTGCCGCCTGTGCGAAACCGCCTGCCCGTTCGGCGCCCTCGTCCACGCCGCCCCGGAAGCCGCGCCCGGCGACGACCTCGCCCGCCGGCGCCGCCGCCTCGCCACCCTCGCCGTCGCCGTCCCGCTCGCCGCCATCCTGTTCGGCTGGCTCGGCGGCCGCGTCGGCCTCGCCACCTCCACCCTCCACCCGGACGGCCGCCTCGCCGCCCTCATCCTCGCCTCCGAACAGCACGCCCTAACCGGCCCGCCCCCCGACGAGTTGACCGCATGGCGGCAGGCCGGCGCCGACCGCCAGCCGGTGCTCGCACGCGCGGCCGCGGTGGCCGACCGCGCGTCCGCGCTCGGGGCGGCCGCGGGCGCCGCGTTCGGGCTGGTGCTCGCGCTCAAGCTCGCCTCGCTCGCGTGGCCCGCCCGCCCGAACGCCTACGACACCGACCCCGCCCGCTGCCTCTCCTGCGCCCGGTGCTTCTCCGCCTGCCCCTACGAACTCATCCGCCGCGGCATCCCGGTGGACCCGCCAGGCGAGGGAGGCGCCGGAAACCGTGCCGCCTGACCGCCCCGCAACCCCGCTCCCGCAGCGCCGCGCGTGGGCCGCCGCCTGCCTGCGCATCGCCGCCATCGCCGGCGCCTTCACCCTCGCCGCCGGCGCGCTGCTGCTCTCTAACGGATCCCGCCTCTATCGCGGCCCCGGCAACGGCAAGGTCCGGCTGGTCGAGGCCGAGGAACTGGCGCCCCTCAAGCAGGCCCTGCGCACGGACCCGAACAACGCGCAACTCAAGCAGCAGATCCGCCAGCTCGACCAGCGGCTGCGCCACGAGTACTACCGCCGCGAGCGCCTCGCCGCGCGCGGCGGCTGGCTGCTCCTCGGCGGCGCCGTCGCGTTCGTCGCCGCGCTCCACGCCGCCCTGCTGCTGCGCCGCCCGCCCCCCCCGCTGCCCGACCTCTCCTCCCGCCCCGCCGACCCGGCGCGCTCCGCCATGCGCGCCGGCCGCACACTGGCCGCCGCCGCCCTCGCACTCGCCGGCATCGGCCTCGCGTGGCTGTGGACGCCCCCCCACCCCGCCGCCAGCTTCGCCGCGGCCGCGGGCACCCCGCCACCCGCCACTCCCGCGCCGCCACCACCCGCCACCACCAATCCGCAACCCACCGATCCGCAACCCACCGGCCCGTCGGCCGGCCTGCACCCCACCGACACCGCCGCGCACGCCCCCGCCCCGGACTGGTTCCCCGCCCCGGAGGAGTTCGCCGCCAACTGGCACCGCTTCCGCGGCCCCGGCGGCCTCGGCATCGCCTCCCTGCCCGACCTCCCGCAGGCGTGGGACGGCCCCTCCAATTCCAACGTCCGCTGGATGTCTCCCGTCCCCCTGCCCGGCGAAAACTCCCCCGTCGCCTGGGGCGGCCGCCTCTACCTAACAGGTGCCGACCGGCGTCGGCGGGAGGTCTACTGTTATGACGCGGGCACTGGGGCGCTGGTGTGGTCGCGGCCGGTGGCGACGCCGGAGGGTGGGCGGGCCGGTGCGCCGGAGGTGATGGAGGAGACCGGCTATGCGGCGTCGACGGCGGTCACCGACGGCCGGCGGGTGTTTGCGATCTTCGCCAACGGCGAGGTTGCGGGCTTCGACCGCGAGGGCGACCCGCTGTGGGCGCGCCACCTCGGCACGCCGGACAGCGCGTATGGCTACGCCACGTCGCTGGCGATGTGGCGCAACCGGGTGATCGTCGTCCTCGACCAGGGCGACGGCGAGAAACCGCTCTCGCAGATCCTCGGGCTCGACGCCGCCAGCGGCGAGACCGCATGGTCGACCCCGCGCCCGGTCCCCAACTCGTGGTCCTCGCCGATCGTCGTCGAGGCCGCCGGCAAGCCGCAGGTCATCACCTGCGCCAACCCGTGGGTGATCGCCTACGACCCCGCCAGCGGCACGGAGCTGTGGCGCGCCGACTGCCTGTCCGGCGACGTCGCCCCCTCGCCCGCGTTCGCCAACGGGCACGTCTACGTCGCCAACGACGGCGCTTGCGCCGCCGCGATCCGCACCGACGGTGCCGGCGACGTGACCGCCAGCCACATCGCGTGGAAATGGGACGAGGACTCGCTGCCCGACACGACCAGCGTCCTGTGCGATGGCGAGCGCTTCTACATGCTCGTCTTCGGCCGCCTGCAGGCGCTCGACGCCGCCACCGGCAAGCACCTGTGGGAACATGACTTCGAGGCCGACTTCCAGGCCTCGCCCACCCTGGTCAACGGCGAGTTGTGGGTGCTGACCACCGAGGGCGAGACGATCATCGGCAGCGCCGGCGCCGACGGGTTCAAGGAACTCCGCCGCGCCAAGCTCGGCGAGCACTGCGGCGCCTCCCACGCCTTCGCCCCCGGCCGCGTCTTCATCCGCGGCAAGGAACACCTGTTCTGCCTCGGCAACTGATGCCCGCCGCCATCCAGCCCGCCCGCCCGCCCGTCGACCTCCGCTTCGTCGACGAGGTCGTCGCGCGCCTCGGCGGCGGCCACGAGCAGGCGATCCCGATCCTCCAACAGCTCCAGTCCCGCTACCGCTACCTGCCGGAGGAGGCGCTGCGGCGCGTGTGCGACCTGACCGGCATCACCCCCGCCGCGCTCGCCGGCGTGGCCTCGTTCTACGCCCAGTTCCGCCACCGCCCGATGGGCCGCCACCACATCAAGGTGTGCGACGGCACCGCGTGCCACATCCAGGGCGCCGAGCGCGTCCACGACGCGCTGCGCGACCACCTCGGCATCGCCGCCGGCACGGACACCGACAACGGCGGCCTGTTCACCGTCGAGAAGGTGTTCTGCGTCGGTTGCTGCACGCTCGCCCCGGTCGTCCAGATCGACGGCCACTCGCACGCCCACCTGACCCGCGAGAAGGTGCCGCCGATGATCGCCGCGTTCCTGCGCGCCGAAGCCCGCCGCCGCACCGCGCGCCCCGCGCCGCCCCGCGCCGCCCCCGCCACCCCCGCCGGCGAGGTCCGCATCTGCCTGGACTCGTGCTGCATCGCCCGCGGCTGCGCCCGCACCCACGAGGCGATCCAACAGGCGGTCGCCAGCGGCAGCCTGCCCGCCACCGTCAAGCGCGTCGGCTGCGTCGTGATGTGCGACCGCACGCCGCTGGTCGAAATCGCCCTGCCCGGCCGCACCCCGCTCCAGTTCTCCGACCTCGCCCCGGAGGACGTCGCGCCGCTGCTGTGGCGCCACTTCAAGCCCCGCTCCCCGCTCCCGTGGCTCCGCCGCGGCGCCACCGCCGCCATCGACTGGCTCGCCGGCGGCAACGGCCGCCACGCCCCCGCCCCGGGCCGCCCCGCCGACGACCCCGGCCCCCACGTCGCCTCGTTCTTCGGCCGCCAGCGCCACATCGCCACCGAGCACTTCGGCCGCCTCGACCCGTTGGACCTCGACGAGCACCTCGCCCACGGCGGGTTCGCCGCGCTGCGCAAGTGCCTCGCGGAACGGACGCCCGCCCAGGTGATCGACGAGATCGAGCGCAGCGGGCTGCGCGGCCGCGGCGGCGCCGGCTTCCCGACCGCGCGCAAGTGGCGGATCGTCCACCAGCAGCAGGCCGCCGCCAAGTTCGTCATCTGCAACGGCGACGAGGGCGACCCCGGCGCGTTCATGGACCGGATGCTGATGGAGTCGTTCCCGTTCCGCGTGATCGAGGGGATGGCAATCGCCGCGTTCGCGGTCGGCGCCCGGCGCGGCTTCCTCTACGTCCGCGCCGAATACCCCGCCGCGGTCGCCCGCCTGCGCGAGGCGCTGCTCGCCTGCCGCGAGCGGGGCCTGCTGGGCGCCGACATCGACGGCTCCGGCTTCCGCCTCGACCTCGAGGTCTTCGAGGGCGCAGGCGCCTTCGTCTGCGGCGAGGAAACCGCGATGCTCGAGTCGATGGAGGGCCGCCGCGGCATCCCGCGCCTCAGGCCGCCGTTCCCCGCCGAGCAGGGCTATCAGGGCCTGCCCACCCTGATCAACAACGTCGAGACCTACGCCAACGTGCCGTGGATCCTGCGCCACGGCAGCGCCGCCTTCGCCGCCGTCGGCACCCCGTCCAGCAAGGGCACCAAGGTCTTCGCGCTCGCCGGCAAGGTCGCCCGCGGCGGCCTCATCGAGGTCCCGATGGGCATCACCATCCGCGAGGTCGTCGAGGACATCGGCGGCGGCACCCCCGACGGCTCGCCGTTCAAGGCCGTCCTCATCGGCGGCCCGTCCGGCGGCTGCGTCCCCGCCAGCCTCGCCGACACCCCGATCGACTACGAGTCGCTCGCCCGCATCGGCGCGATCATGGGCTCCGGCGGGCTGATCGTCCTCGACCACCACGACTGCATCGTCCAGGTCGCCCGCTACTTCCTCGAGTTCTGCCAGTGCGAGTCGTGCGGCAAGTGCACGTTCTGCCGCATCGGCACCCGCCGGATGCTCGACATCCTCGACCGCCTGACCACCGGCAGGGCGAAACCCGCCGACCTCGACGAGTTGCGCGGCCTCTCCGACATGGTCCGCCGGGCCTCCCTCTGCGGCCTCGGCCGCACCGCCCCCAACCCCGTCCTCTCGTCGCTGCGCTTCTTCCGCGACGAGTTCGAGGCCCACGTCGCCGGCCGCTGCCCCGCCGCCAAGTGCCCCGACCTCATCCACTACTCGGTCACCGAAGCCTGCATCGGCTGCACCCTCTGCGCCCAGCACTGCCCCGCCGACGCAATCCCCCTCACCCCCTATCGGAAACATGTCATCCTCGACGACCGCTGCACCCGCTGCGACTCCTGCCGCGAAGTGTGCCCCGAAAATGCCATCAGCGTGAACTAACCCCCTTAGGTCCCTTACGTCCCTTAGGTCCCTTTCTCCTTCAGCCACCCCTCCCCATGCCCACCCTCACCATCGACTCCCGCCGCATCGCGGCGCCCGCGGGCTCCACCATCCTGCAGGCGGCGCGCGCCGCGGGGATCGAGATCCCGACCCTGTGCCACCTCGAGGGCTTCGAGGCCGGCGCCTCGTGCATGGTCTGCGCGGTGAAGCTCACCCACAACGGCCAGTTCATCCCCGCCTGCGGCTCGCGGGTGGTCGACGGGATGGAGGTGGAATCCGACTCGCCCGAGGTTCGCGACGCCCGCCGGATGGCGCTCGAGCTGCTGTTCAGCGACCACCTCGGCGACTGCCTCTCGCCCTGCCAGCGGATCTGCCCGGCCCACCTCTCCATCCCCGCCGTGCTCAAGCACCTGCGCGAGAACCAGCCCGGCCACGCCGCCGCCACGATCCGCCGCGACCTCGCGCTCGCCGGCGTCCTGTGCCGCGTGTGCCACCGCCCGTGCGAGTCCGGCTGCCGCCGCGGCACCTGCGACGAGCCGGTCGCCATCGCCGACCTCGTCGCCCACGCCACCGACGTCGAGCGCGCCGCAGGCCCCTTGCGCCTGCCACCCGCACCCCCCCGGCTCAGCACCCGCGTCGCCGTCGTCGGCGCCGGCTTCACCGGCCTCGCCACCGCATGGTTCCTCCACCAGCACGGCATCCCCTGCGCCGTGTTCGACGAACACCCACGCCCCGCCACCACCATCCGCAGCCAGTTCCCCGACCTGCCGGACGACCTGCTCGACGCCGAGCTGGAACTGTTGGAACGCGCCGGCGTCGAGTTCCGCCCCGCCACCCGGGTCGCCGACTCCGCGGCCCTCGCCGCCCTCGCCCAAGGATTCGCCGCCGTCGTCCTCGCCACCGGCCCGCACACCGCCGCCCACGCCGCCGCCCTCGGCCTGGCCGCCGACGCCCACAAGCTCGCCGCCGACAAGGAGTCGATGATGACCAACCACGAGGGCGTGTTCGCCGCCGGCCGCGCCGTCCGCCCGGCCGGCATGCCCGTCCAGTCGGTCGCCGACGCCAAGGCGGTCGCCGCCTGCGTCCACCAGTATCTAACAGACCAGCCGGTGCGCCGCCCGCCGAAGCCGTTCTCGGTGTTCATGGGAAAAGTGCTGGGCGACGAGCTCCACGACTTCCTGCTCGAGTCCAACCCGGGCCACCGCGCCGCCACGATCGACGTCGGGCGCGCAATCGCCGAGTCCGCCCGCTGCGTCCTGTGCAACTGCGCCAAGGCCGACGCCTGCAAGCTGCGCCAGCTGGCAATCGACTACGGCGCCAACCCGCACCGGTTCTCCACCGGCGAGCGCCTCCGCTATTCCCGCAACGTCGACCACCCGCTCGTCCGCTTCGAGCCCGGCAAGTGCATCCGCTGCGGCAACTGCATCAAGGTCGCCGGCGAGCACGCCGACGCCCTCGGACTCACCTTCATCGGCCGCGGCTTCGACGTCCACCTCGGCGTCCCGTTCCACCAGTCGATGCGCGAGGCCCTCCTGACCGCCGCCCGCGCCGCCGTCGCCGCCTGCCCGACCGGCGCCCTCACCCTGCGCGACGACCCACCCCGGCCGGCGCAGTGACGGCAAGGATCTCGATGCCTGGAACGTGCCCGCACTTGGACAATTCCAACCTGTCGTCCAGGAGACTGCCCACGGCCCTGCAACCGCCCCTGTTCCAAGCGCCCGGGCAGGTTCCGCCGCAGATGGAACTCCTTGCGTTCCCTACCCCACCTTGCCGCTCTGGCAGCGCAGGATTCCTGCCCGATTTCTCCTGGTCTTGGCGATTCCGGGCGGAAACATGCGCATCGGTCGAAAAAGGCTTGCAATAAATGAGGGAATTTATTACAGTGGTTCCGGTTCCGCGAACGAGATGAGCAAAACGACCACCATCAGCGTGCGGGTGCCGCCGGAGACCCGGGATTGGCTCGAGCGGCGCACCCACAAGATGGGCACCGCGGGCTCGGCGGCGGCACGCATCCTCGAGGAGTCGCGCCGCAAGGAAACCTACCGGGGCGTCGACTTCCGTGACACCCCCGACGGGCGGCTCGCCTTCGTTTCGGAGACCCGGGTGCCGGTTCATCTGTTTGCCCGCGCGGTTCGGGAATACGACGGCAACCTGCGGGAGGTGGCGGCACATTACGGCTGGCCGCTGTGGAAGGTGGAATCGGCCTGGGCCTACGCCGCCGCCTATCAGGCTGAGATCGCCCAGGACGACCGCACCCATGATGCCCGCGACGACTTCGACGCGCTCAGGGCGATCCTGCCAACCCTCGCGAAGACCGTGGCGGCCGGGGAGTCATGAAGCTGCTCCTCGATGAACACCTCTCCCCGAGGCTGGCCGACATCGTTCGCTCCCTGGCACCCGAACTGGACGTGCTGAGCATCCACCAGTGGCAGCACGGCCGTTTCACCAACCAGCCGGACGAGCGGATCCTGCGGGCCGCGGCGGCGGAGGGCCGGACCCTCGTCACCTTCGACCTGCGCACCATCCCGCGTGTCCTTGCCGAGTTCGGAGTCTGCGGGGAAAGTCACGCCGGCGTGTTGTTCATCTCTGCCAAGTCGTTTGCCGCCAACGACTTCAAGGCCGCCGGCCGCGCCTTGGTCAACGTGGCCGGGCGGACCGCCGGCGAGGAGTGGACCAACCGCGTCGAGTTCCTGACGAAAACCTAAGCTGCAACCCGCTTGATCTGCGGCATCGCTAGAGCTGATAGCACATCACCTTGTCCTGCTCGCGCAGGTAGAGCCGGCCGCCGGACACCACCGGGTGGGCCCACGACTCGCGCTCCTGGTGCTCGGGCTTGAACGATCCCTTCGGCCGGTAGCCCTTCGGCGTGGCCTCGACCAGCGCCACCTCGCCGCTCTCGTAGCGGTAGATCAGGTGGCCGTCGGCGTAGGTCACGCACCCCGAGCGCCTGCCGGCCGGCTTTTCGGGCCCCCACATCACCTTGCCGGTCTTCAGCTCGATGCAGATCGGGTCGCCGCCGTTGTGCTTGTGGCCGCAGTAGACGTAGCCGTCGACGAGCACCATGCCGCCGTGGTGGTTCTGCAGCGTGCGGGAGTTGAGGAAGTAGACCTCCTCGGCCTTCACCCCGTCGCCGTCCCTGGTCAGCCTGAGCAGCGCCGCGCCGGCCCCGTAGCCGGTCGAGCAGAAGACGTGGTCGCCGGAGACCAGCGCGTCCGGGATGTTGGCGGTGCGATTGGCGATCCGGTTGTAGTGCCACAGCAGGCGCCCGTCGGAGGCCCGCACGCCGACCAGCCCGCGGCCGGTCATCTGGACGTATTGTTTGACCTTGGCGCCGTTGGAGATCACCGCCGAGGCGTAGCCCGCGCCGTCGTTGCCGTTGTCGCCCAGGTCGGGCGCCTTGCACCGCCAGACCTCGGCGCCGGTCTTCTTGTCGAGGGCGACCATCAGCGCGTCGCGGCCGCCGGGCGTGCACACCGCCACGTCGCCATCGACCAGCACCGATTCGGCGAACCCCCAGCCGGACATCATCCGGCCGCCCCATTCGTCCTCGAAGTCCTTCTTCCACACCACCTCGCCCGCCGTGCTCAGGCAGGCGACCAGGCCGTCGGACGTCGTCACGTAGAGGCGCCCGCCGTCGACCGTGGGGGTGCAGCGTGCGCCCGGGCTGCCGTGCTGCGGCTCGCGCCCGGTGAGGACCTTGCGCCACAGCAGCTTGCCGTCCTTGCTCCCCAGCACCACCACCCCTTGGCCGCCGTCGAAGTTGCCGGCAGTGTAGATCCGGTCGCCGACGACCGCCACCGACGCGTAGCCCTCGCCAGCCCCCTCGGCCATCCACACGAGCTTCGGCTTCTTGGTCTTCCAGCTCGTGATGATCCCGGTTTCCTCGGACTTGCCGTCGCGCGCGGGACCCCGCCACTGCGGCCAGTCCTTGCCCGCGGCGGCCGCCGCCATCAGGCCGGCAACCACCGCCACCCGGACGCACCCCGTGCCGGCCATGCTCGATCGAAGGGAACCTCTCATCGTGTCAGCGTGAAGTCGTTGAAACCGTCCCTACGGGCCGGCCACCGCGGCTCTTGCCGGAAAACCCGCGCCCGCCCGGCCTATCCGCCGTCGCCCTCCGCCGGCGCGCCGGCCGCCTCCCGCGCCACCGGGACCGCCGCGGCCGGCATCCCCTCCGCGTCGCCCGCCGCCTCCCACGCGCGCTGCCGCAGCGCGTCGGCCGCCGCGCATGCCTCCGCCTCCTTCTTGCTCTTGCCGCGCCCGGTGCCCAGCCGCACCCCGCCCCAGACGACCTCCGCCTGGAACACCTTGCGGTGGTCCGGCCCGTGCTCGGACACGATCTGGTAGCCCGGGGCCGCGGCCGAGATCGCCTGCAGGCATTCCTGCAGCTCGCCCTTCGGGTTGCGCTCCTCCGGGCTGTCGGCCAGCGCGCGCACCTCCGCCCCGCAGAACCGCAGCACCACCTGGCGCGCCATCTCCGGGCCACCGTCCAGATAGACCGCCCCGACCAGCGCCTCGAAGGCGTCCGCCATGGTCGATACCCGCCGCCGCCCGCCACTCGTCTCCTCGCCCTTGCCGAGCATCACGAACGCCCCGATGTCGAGCTCGCCCGCGAACTGCGCCAGCGCCCGCCGCGACACCAGCCGCGCCCGCAGCTTGGTCAGCCGCCCCTCCGGAAACTCGGGGAACATCCGGAACAGCTCCTCGGTCAGCACCAGCTGCAGCACCGCGTCCCCGAGAAACTCCAGCCGCTGGTTGTCGAAGTGCGGCCGCCGGCTCTCGTAGGCCAGACTGGGGTGGGTCAGCGCCTCCGCGAGCAACAGCGGGTTGCGGAACTTGTAGCCGAGGATTTCTTCCAGACCGGTCATTGGCTCCCGAGGTTCATCCCCCGCCACCGGCGTCGCCCGCGCGACACCCGAGGCCGGGGATGGGGTGACAGACGGGATTCGAACCCGCGACAACCGGAACCACAATCCGGGGCTCTACCGCTGAGCTACTGTCACCATTTCGGCGGGGCGGAACCCTAGTCGCCGCCCACCCCCCATGCAAAGCGAAAAATGGCCGCGGCCCCCGCCTCACTCCACCTCGTACTCGGCGTGGACGATCGTGATGATGTCCTTCTGGAGGGAACTGATGTCGTTGTTCCCCTCCGAGGAGGTCTCGGTCGAATTGGCCGGGTTGATGTTGATGATCCCCATGTCGGCATACACCAGCTTGCCGACCGAGGTGTTGCCCGCCGAACGCAGGATGTTCTCGGCCCGCGACCGGGCGTCCTTGGCCGCCTCCGCCAGCATCTCGAGCTTCAGCTCGCCGAGCCGCGTGTAGTAGTAGCACGGCGCCTGCGAGGTCACCGACACCCCCTGCTCGAGCAACGAGGTGATCTCCCGCGACGCCTTCTCGATCAGCAGCACGTCGGCCGAGTTGACCGACACCCCCTGCGTCGCCCGGAACCCCTTCGACACCCGCGTCTCGCTCCGCAGCGGAACGTTCGTGCCCGGCAGCACCTTGTCCTCCCGCACCGTCTCGAACTCCTCGTTCACCGAGGCCGACTGCGTCCAGATCTCCTCCGGCTTGATCCCCTGCGCCTTGAGGAACGCCACCGCCTGCTCGACCCCGGCCTTCAGGTCCATGTACGCCGTCCGCCGGTCCGGCGCCTTCGCCTCGATCACCGCCGACCACTGGATCAGGTCCGACACGATCCGCTTGCGCGCCGAACCGGTGATCCGGATGTTGTTCTTCTCCGGCCGCTTGCGGACGTCCTTCCAGGTGCTCGCCGCAATCATCGTGGACAACACCAGCCCGAGCGCCAGCGCCACCGCGCTCCACGCCCCCAGCATGATCGTGCCCGCCGCCCTCCCCTTGGGTGAAGTGTCGTCGCTCATCGCCGTTCCGGCCGCCGCCGCCGGCCCCCGGAAGGACCCGCATCCAGCGTGGGCGCAGTTGGACAGCCCGCACCGGATTGTCAAGGAGCAAGTGCGCGGCGAACGGGCGCGCCACCGCGGCCGGGCAGGCGCACCGCCCGCCGCCGCCGGCCGCGTGGCGCCCCCCGGTCACGGTGCCCCGGCCGGCCGGCCGCCGAGCGGCGGCGGCTGGGGCCGGCGGCCGAACACCCCCGCCCAGTCGACCCGCGCGGTGAGCGCCATCAGCAGCGCGAGCGTGATCACCGCGCCGACGGCGATCGTGATCCCGGTCAGCCCGTCGAAGAAGAACGAGTAGCTGAACAGCACCAGATAGGCGGCCTGGGCCGGCACCGCCACCCGGAACAGCACGCTCCCGCCGACCGCGCGCAGGTAGCCGCACACCAGCACCAGCGAGGCCAGCGCCGCGATCGCGAACGCGACGTGCAGCGGCACCAGGTCGACCAGGTAGGCGAACAGCAGGTGGAAGGCGAAGAACCCGGCGGCCACGAAGAACACGTGCATCGGGTGCAGCGCCACCCCCTTGAGCCCGCCGACCAGCAGCACCACGGTGACGAAGAACAAGAGCGACACCGGCGCGAAGAACGCGATCCGCGCGGCCACCGGCCCGGCATTGAGCAGCTTCGGCATCTCCATCCCGATCGCCGGCGCCGCCAGCACGTCCGGGTAGTCCCACTCCAACAGCCAGCCGCCGCCGTCGGGCCGCCGCGCCCCCGGCGAGCCGGTCCCGACCGGGAAGCTGATGTCGGTGAAGTTGGTGCGCATCGCCAGCTTGAAGCCCGCGATCCGGCTGGCGTCCGGAAACACGTAGCGCCAGCCGTCGGTGCCGCGCGTCTGATAGGCGGCGTGCAGCGGCACCGTGCCGCCCGCCGGCACCTCCACCGCGCGCCGGATCTGCCCGTCGCGGGCCGCCGGCACGGCGGCCGCCTCCCCGCCGCCGCCGAGCCGGAACTCGAACCCGTGCAGCCCGGCGCTGTCCGCCGGCAGCGGGAAGGTCACGAACAGCGTCTGCGGGATGCGGGTCGGGTTGGTGAACTCGTAGTCCGCGGCCAGCGCCACCCCGTAGGTGCGGTGCCACAGCAGCCCGCGGCGCTTCGGCTCCGAGTCGAGCCGGACGTCGACCGCCGACTTGGACGGCAGCACCGTCGCGCGGCCGTCCGGTGCGTTCGGCGTGGCGAACCACGCCCGCGGGTGCTCCTGGACCAGCGCCGGCCCCCAGACGCCGGCGACCTCCGCGGACATGTCCCGCGACGAGCCGGCGGTGCGCAGCTGGACCGTGCTGCCAAGGATGAACCACGCCACGCCGGTGCAGCCGACGATGAGCAGGGAGAGGATCAGGTGTGAGGCCTTCATGTTGGTAGGTGCGGGTTGGTTGGTGGTGGCTGCGGGGGGGGAGTCACGGCATGAGGTCGGCGCGCTGATAGAACACGCGCACCCCGGGCTGCTCGTCGCGGCAGAGGTTCTTGCGCAGGTGCAGCGTGGCGGGGCCGTCGGCAGCCGGGTTCGGCTCGCGGGTGACGTTGCCGTGCACCTCGGCGCGCAACCCCGGCGGCAGCTCGACCCGCCACGTGAGCGCGCGGATGAACAAGGGCGTGCGCGGCAAGCTCAGGGCAAGGGTCCCCTCGACCGGGTCGAGCGGCTCGGTGCGCCCGGTGAACGAGCACGCAAGCACCGTCGGCGGACCGCCGGCCGGCGGCGCCGGCAGCGCAAACTCGAGCCGGCCGTCGCCAAGGTCGACCGGCTCGAACGCCCGGTCGCCAACCTGCCCGGTCAGCAGCGCCATCCCCTCCGGGGTCTCGAGGACGACCCGCTGCTCGCCGCGGTGCTCGACCTGGAGCTTGCCCTCGGCCAGCAGCGCCCCGTCCGGCTCCACCCGCAGCACCCACGCCGCCTCCGGCGCGATCGCCTCGGCCGTCGCCACCACCGGCAGCCGGCGCACCGCGAGCACCGCCCGCGCGCCGGACTCTAACTGATGGAACGCCCCGGCCGCGGGGGCCCCGGAGAACACCGCCGGCAACGCTTCCGGCGGGAGCGGCCCGACGAGCCCGTCGGCCGCATAGCCGAGCCGCGGCGACGCGACGACCGCGAACACCGCCCGCGTCGCCTCGTCCGCCTCGCCGGCGGGTGCGGCCAGTTCCCACGTTTCGTCGAGCGGCCGCAGCGGGACCCGGTAGCGGATCGCGACGTCGCGCTCGAGGACCCCGCGCGCCGACCACCCGAGGTGCAGCCGCGGAACGCCGTCGGCACCGCGGACGACCCGCTGGCTCGCCAGGTCGTCGCCGCCCACCTCGACCCCGCGCGCCTCGGCCGGCAGCACCAGCGTCGCTTCGGTCCCCGAGCCTCCGGCCGCCGATGCATGGCCGGCGACGCGGTAGTCGAGCTCGCCCACGCCCGGCACCACCAGCACCTGGTGCTGCCACCGCCACGCCGAGGGCGCCGGCGGGCGCAGCGCCTCGCGCGCCCGCTCGCCCGACAACCACCGCACCGTGAGCGTGGCGCCACCGGCCGGCAGGACGATCCGCCCGCCCGGCCCGAGCACCCGCTCGGTGCCCCCGCCGCCGCGGACCACCGCCCCGATGTCGTCCCCCGCACCGCCCACTTCCACCACCGCCGACGCGCACGGCGGCACCACAAGCTCGAACTCGTCCCCCGCCGCCGCCACCACCAGCCGCGCATCAACCGTCGCCGTCCCCAGTGCCGCGCCGCCATGGCAGATCATCCCGTCGCGCACCACCAACGCCGCATCCGCGGGCTCGTGCCGCTCGAGCGCGACCGCCCCGCCGACCAGCGGCACGGGCACCGGCACCGGCCCTGCGGCCCACCGCACCACCCGGAATCCCGCATCCACCACCGGCCCGCCCGCGTCGCCCCCGAGCCGGAACCGCGCCGACAGCAACTCGGCCTCCGGCGCCGCCTCCCCGCCGCCCGCACCGTCCGCCCGCTCGATCAGCCGCCGCAATTCCGCATACGGCAGCCGCACTTCCGCCTCGTCGAGCGCCGGCTCCGCCGCTGCCGCCAGCACCGCCGTCGCCACCCAGATCATACCCGTTCGCATGTTCGCCATGCCCGTGACGCTCGCACCCCCGCGTGAAACGATGATGAAGCTGCGGTGAAAAATCCCGCCGCGCCCACCGTTCCTGTCCCCGGACCCACCGCCCGCCGCCAACCCGCCCCACCCCCACCGCCGTCGCGATGATCCGTCACCCGGCCGCCGCCCTGCTCGCGCTGTGCGCCCCCGCACTCGGCGAGCCCGCCGCCACCACCCTAACAACCGACCCCGCGGCAATCGAGGCCGACTGGCTGCTGCAGGCCGCCCGGCGCTACCCGTTGGAGGCCGCCGCCGACAGCATCGACTGGCCGCGCACGCTGCGGGAAACGCTCCGCCAGGGGGACGGGCTCGCCGCCAGCCTAACAGAAAAGGCGGCGCCCGCCGCCGCCCTCCGCCCCGGCTGGGACGCCGCCGCCCGCGCCGCCCGGCAGCTCCCGGCCACCGCCGACGCCGCCACCGCGGCGGCACACTACCTCGCGCTGCGCCGGGTGATCCGCCCGATGGTGTTCCTCCACCCGGAACTCGACTTCACCGCGATCCTGTTCACCAAGTGCGCGCCCACCCAGTTCCCGCACCTCTCCGACCAGTGCTACGGCTGGTGGTCGCGCCCCGGCGGCGGGCTCCACCTGCTCGAGGACTTCTCCTCCCCACACCCGCGCCTACGGCACCTGACCGCCGGATTGCCCCCCGGCACCGTCACCCGCCCGGACCTCCACCCCGACGCCGACCGCGCGCTGTTCGCCTACTGCCGCCATCACGACCACGTCGGCGACCTGCCCGACAAGCGGACCAAGTCCAACCTCCCCGAGGACGCGTTCTTCCACGTGTTCGAGGTCCCGCTCGCCGGCGGCCCCGCCCGCCAGCTCACCCGCGGCCGCTACGACGACTTCGACCCCCGCTACCTGCCCGACGACAACATCCTGTTCCTCTCAACCCGCAAGGGCACCTTCCTCCAGACCGCGGAGGCCAACACTGCGCGCACCCTGGCGGCCGACCTGCCGGACAGCTACGTCCGCTGCGGCGGCGACATGTTCCGCCCGGTGCCGGTGTTCACGCTCCACGGGATGACCCCGGACGGCGGGCGGATCTGGCCGCTGTCGTCGTTTGAGACGTTCGAGTACACGCCGGCGGTGGCCCACGACGGCCGGGTCCTCTACTGCCGCTGGGACTACATCGACCGCTTCAACGGCCACTTCTTCAGCCTGTGGTCGACGCTCGCCGACGGCCACAACCCGCGGCTGGTGTATGGCAACTTCACGGTGCGGCCGCAGGCGACGATGGAGCCGCGGTCGGTCCCGGGCTCGGCGAAGGTCGTGTTCACCGCCTCGGCCCACCACTCGGTGACCGGCGGCTCGCTGGTGCTGTTGGACCCGGGCCGCGGCACCGAGGGCGAGGCGCCGCTCACCCGCCTGACCCCCGAGGTCCCGTTTCCCGAGACCGAGCGCAACGTCGGCCACTACTACGCCAACCCGTGGCCGCTGTCGGAGGATGTCTATCTGGTCAGCTGGAGTTCCGCGCCGCTGCCGCCCCACCACCGCTGCCGAGACGATGCCAACCCGGTCAACGCCCAGGGGATCTACCTCTACGACCGCTCCGGCAACCTCGAGCTCGTCTATCGGGACCCGGAAATCTCGAGCATGTGCCCGATCCCGGTCGCCCGCCGGCCCCGGCCCGCCACCACCCTCGCCAGCACCCCGCCGCCGCCCGCCCGCCAGCCCCGCCCGCCGGTCGGCGCGTTCCTGCTCCAGGACGTCTATCAGGGGCTCGCCCCGGCCGTCGCCCGCGGCACGGTCGCCCGGCTGCGCATCGTCGGCGTCCCGCCCAAGGTCCAGCCGCGGATGAACGAGCCAGTGCTCGGCGTCAGCTCCGAGGAAACCGGCAAGTTCGTCCTCGGCACCGCCCCGGTCGAGGCCGACGGCTCCGCACACTTCCACGTCCCCGCCGGCGTGCCGGTGTTCTTCCAGGCGCTCGACGCCGAGGGCCGCGCCGTCCAGACGATGCGCTCGCTCACCTACGTCCAGCCCGGCCGCACGCTCGCCTGCATCGGCTGCCACGAGCCCCGCGACAGCAGCCCGCCCGCCGGCGCGCCGCCGCTCGCCGCCCGCCGGCCACCGTCGCCGCTCACCCGCGGGCCCGCCGGCAGCTGGCCGCTGCGCTTCGACCGGCTCGTCCAGCCGGTCCTCGACCGCGCCTGCCTCTCCTGCCACCAACCCGGCCAGTCCGGCGCGGCATTCCCCCTCACCCCGGACGCCGCATGGCACCAGCTCCTCGCGTTCGCCGGCGACGACCTCAGGCACCGCGTGTTCGAACGCGACGCGTCGCCCCCCGGCGAAGGCCCGGCCCGCGACAGCCGCCTGCTCGCGTTCCTCCGCGACGACCCGCTCCACCGCGGGATCCAACTCACCGCCGACGACCGCGCCCGGCTCCACACCTGGATGGACACCTACGCCCACACCGTCGGCAGCTTCTCCCCCGCCCAGGAACAGGAACTCGAGGCCCTCCGCCACCGCTACTCGTTCCTGCTCCACCCCTGAACCGCGCGCAGCAAGGGGGCGGGCTGGTGGATTGTTGCCGGGTGCGTGGAGGCAGGTCATGGTGGTTTCCACGCTGGCGCAACCCAGCAGGTCATGGGCGGCCCGGATGTCGGTGCCCGACTCCAGCAGGTGGGGCGGCGGCCGCGGGAACCGAGTCGCCGACCCGGAACAACGCCGGAGTATCGCCTTGCCGGACAGCCGTGAAACGACATATGTCGTGCCGTGCTCATGAGCATGAACTCCAGCGCATCCGAGCCGGCGCCGCGCCGGCGGGGCCGCAGCCGGCTCGCTGGCGACGGCGCGGGCGGCTGGCGCGCTGGCTGGCTATGGGGCGGGGTGGCGGCCGTGCTCGCCAGCCAACTGGCGCTGCCGGCGGACGCGAGCGAGGTGGTCGAGGCGGGCGTGTGGCTGCGCGGCAGGGCCAGGGAACTGGTGCGGAGCTCGGCCCGTCCGATGACTGACGGCAGCGGGCGCACGGGCTTCGTGCCGCAGGCGGCGGGCGGTTACGACGGCTTCTGGCTGCGGGATTATGCCTACATGCTCGAGGGTGCGGCGGACGCGTTTTCGGAAGGTGAACTGACCGACGCGGCCGTGTTGTTCGTCGATTCGCTGCGCGCCGACGGCGCGGGCGTCGACACGGTCAAGCTCGATGGCACGCCGATCTACATGCCCGGTTACGGCACGATGGGCAGCAACCCGGTGGCCGACGGGTCGCAATTCACCGTGGCGGTAGCCTGGCACACCTTCCGGCGCCTCGGGGATCCCGCGCTGCTCGAGCGGGTCGTCGATGGCGAACCGCTGGTCGAACGCCTGGTGGCGGCGATGAATGCGGTGCCGCGCAGCCCCAACGGGCTGGTGTTCATCGACCCGGCCCTGGAGTGGGACCGCGCCCCGTACGGGTTCACCGACACGGTGCGCAAGCAGGGCGAAGTGTTGTTCAGTTCGCTGCTCGACGTGCAGGCCGCGCGTCAACTGGGCGACCTCCTCGAGGCGTCCGGCCGCACGACGGACGCCGCGACCTGGCGGAGCCATGGCGACGCGGTGTCCGAGGCGATCCGCTCCACCTTCTGGGATCCGGCGGTCGGGTTGTTCCGGGCTGCCACCGACCAGTGCCGGGAGCACGACATCTGGGGCTCGGCGTTCGCGGTCCACCTCGGAGTCGCGACCGCGCCGCAGGCTGACGCGGTGGCGGTTTGCTTCCGGGACCACTACGCCGAGATCGTCCAGGCCGGGCAGGTCCGCCACCTCCCCGGCGGCACCTACTGGGAGGTCGCGGGACCCCGGGACACCTATCAGAACGGAGCCTGCTGGCCGGTGGCCACCGGCTGGTTCGCAGCGGCGCTCGCCCGGGTCGACCAAGGGCTCGCCGACGCCACTTTCGTGGCGATGGTCGACGACTTCCGCGCCCGTGGAGTGAACGAATGGGTGATCGGCTCCTCCATCGGGGTTCCCGGCTACACCGCGAGCGCGACCGTGCCGTTGGGGATCATGGCGGAAATGTACGCGATCCCCGCGGTGATCCTCCCCGCCCAAACCGGCGGGACGATGAGCGAGGACAACCTCGCCCTCGCCTCGGCCGGAGCCACCGCCTTCGCCAAGGACGTGATCGCGGGCTACCCGCAGCATGCCATCGCCCATCTCAATGACGGGCGCTACGGCAACGACCACAGCTGGCTCGCCAACCTGGGCGGGAGTTTCGCCGGCGTGGCGTTCGGTGGCCCGCGAACGATCGGCTCGGTCGCCTTCGGCCGCGACAACGGCGGCGAGGCCACGCAGTTCACCGACCGGTTCGCCGGCCTCTACACGCTGCAGTTCACCCGCACTCCAAACCCGGACGCCACCACCCCCGACGAGCAGTGGACGACCATCGCCAGCATCTTCCACGGCCAGTTCCTTCCCGACACATCCGGCTACCTGCGCCACCGCTATGACTTCTCACCGGTCGACGCGGTGACCGGCATCCGGCTGGTCGTCAGCGCCGATGCCGACCCGATCGCGATCGACGAACTCGAGGCCTACGCGGTGGCCCCGGTCACGGGACTTGTCGACGGCGGCTTCGAGGCGCCGGGGATGACCGATGTCGCGACCGCTTCGCCGGGAGTCCTCGATGTGACCGGCACGACCAACGGCTCGTGGATGTTCGGCGGCGCCGCACCCGGCGGCCTGGTTTCGCTGCTCGACGGTGACTGGCTGGGCGTCCCGGTGGCCGGCGCATCCGCGCCCCCGGCCGACGCCTTCGAGGGCCACCAGTGGATCTCGTTCAACGGCGGCGGCGCCTCGCCGGGCGGCACCGCGACACAACGGCTCGGAACCGTGCCCGGCCAGCGCTACGAGGTCACGTTCTCGCTCGCCTACGGCAGCCTCGGCGAGGACGCGCAACAGCAGATCCTGGCCGAGGTCACCGGCACCGGCGGCCTGCTCGCATCCCTCCGCCAGGCCGCCACCAAGAACCAGTGGACGTCTCACTCGATCCGGTTCGTGGCCGACGCCCCGACGGTCACGCTCGTGTTCACCGACGCACTCCTCTCGGGTGGCGGTTCCTCGGACCTGTTCCTCGATGCCGTGTCGCTCACTCCGCTGCCGCCACTCAATCTCCGCCTGGAGGCATGCAACGGCGGCAACATGCTCCGGTTCACCTGGAACGCCGTGCCCGGCCGGCTGTACGACATGCTCGGGTCGCCCGAACCCGGAAGCGACCCCGGGAGTTGGACGCCGGTGGCCACCGACCTCGCCTCGAGCCCGTTTGAAACCCCGCGCCCGGCCGCCCCCGCCGCGTTCTTCGTCCTGGCAGAAAAGGACCCGCCCTGACCCTCGCCGCGGCCGCCCCGCTTCCTGTTGCGGATGCCGTCCGTTCGGGGCCGCCGCACCAGTCCGACAGCCCATCCACCGCAGACCAGACCCACACCACAACCATGAAACCGACCATGAAACCGACCATGACATCCCGCCATCCGGCCGCCCGCTCCGCGGTGGTTGCAACCCTGCTGCTGGTGGCCGCCGTCCCCGCAGGCGCCGCCGTGATCACGTTCAGCAGTTATACCGCAACCGGCGCCACCGACACCTCGTGGGTGCTCTCCGACGCCGACCTGTCGGCCAACTTCGGCAGCACCGTCGCCGCCACCTACGGCGGGGTCAGCTTCCTGGGCGGGACCTTCGACGGTGCACTCATCTATGACGACAACAGCACGGTGCTGACCGCGCATCTCAAGCACAACGTCGGCTTCTCCCTCGCATACGACGGCTTCTATCCCGGAACCGGCGTGCTCACCACAGGCACCTACCAGGGCGACGAAACCTACGTCGTCCGGTTCGACAACCTGACCGTGGGCCAGGACTACACCGCCCGGTTCGTCGTCGCCGACAACCGGGACATCTCCGTCGGCAACACCATCACCCTGCAGGCGACCGGCGCCGACAGCGGTTCGTCCGACGCCGTCCGGTACGGCTACCTGACCGGCGAATACGCCGTGGTCACCGCGACTTGGACCGCCGACTCGCCGGTGCACGACTTTGCCGCCCTCAACAGCGAAGGCGGCACCCAGATCAACGCCGTCCAGCTCAAGGCAATCCCGGAACCGGCACTCCCAACCCTGCTCGTCAGCCTGCTGCCGCTCGCCGCACGCCGCCGCCGCCGCAGCCGCGACTGAGGACCTCGTCGTCGCCCCCGCCACCCGCCCCGCCGCGCTGCAAAAAAAGGGTTCTTCGACAGGATTGCTGAGGATGGGCGTGGGTGATTGGCGGCGGTTGCCCATTGACCGCAGAGGGCGCGGAGGACCGCAGAGAGCGCAGAGCTTGGAACGGAATGCCAGGTCCGGAAAACCGGAATCCCCGGCCGCGTGCGGCATCTCCGGCGGTTTCCACCCAATCTCCTGTCTTCCTCTGCGCTCTCAGGGCCCTCTGCTCCCTCTGCGGTCGCCTGGCGTGCGCCGCGCCCTCTCCAGCGAAACTGACGAAGAGCCAAAAAAAAGCGCCCGGCCCCCTCACGGGAGCCGGGCATGAGCCTGGCAACGACCTACTCTCACGAGGCCTGTCGCCCCACTACCATCGGCGCTGCAGCGTTTCACTTCCGGGTTCGGAATGGGACCGGGTGGTTCCACTGCGCTCTGGTCACCAGAGGCCGCGCTTCGCACGGCTCCAGCCCTCCAGGCCCCGGCGGTCCGGCGCGCTCCCGCGCCCGCCCGCCACGCCCGAAACGCGGCCTCTGGCCACCAATACCCTCCCCCCGACAACTCCCCCGCACCGAAAACCCCACGGCTCCCGGCACGCTGCTCCCCACCCCCACCCCCGCTCCCTGACATCCACATGGAGAATCCATCCTTCCTCGCATTCCCTTCACCAGCCGGCCTGAGCCCCTGAAAAAAACGATTTCTCAGAAATCAAGCCAATCGGATGATTAGTACTGGTAAGCTGAACGCGTTGCCACGCTTGCACTCCCAGCCTATCGACGTGGTCGTCTCCCACGATCCTCAAGGGAAAACTCATCTCGGGAAGGGCTTGGCGCTTAGATGCTTTCAGCGCTTATCCCGGCCGCACTTGGCTACCCAGCCGTGCCCCTGACGGGACAACTGGTACACCAGAGGTGCGTCAATTCCGGTCCTCTCGTACTAGGAATTGAATCCCTCAGTTTTCCTGCGCCCACAGAGGATAGAGGACCGAACTGTCTTGCGACGTTCTGAACCCAGCTCGCGTACCGCTTTAACCGGCGAACAGCCGGACCCTTGGGACCTTCTCCAGCCCCAGGATGCGATGAGCCGACATCGAGGTGCCAAACCGCGCCGTCGATATGAACTCTTGGGCGCGATCAGCCTGTTATCCCTAAGGTACCTTTTATCCGTTGAGCGACGGCAATTCCACATTCAACCGCCGGATCACTTAGGCCTACTTTCGTATCTGCTCGACTTGTGGGTCTCACAGTTAGGCGGGCTTGTGCCTATACACTCGACACACGGTTGCCAACCGTGCTGAGCCCACCTTCGCGCTCCTCCGTTACTCTTTGGGAGGATACCGCCCCAGTAAAACTGACCGGCTGACACGGTCCCCCGCCCGGATTCACGGGTCGAGGTTAGATCCCCCAATACCCAAGGGTGGTATCTCACTGGCGGCTCCGCCACCCCCTAAAGGGCAGCTTCAGCGCCTCCCACTTATGCTGAGCATGAATATCGAAGAACCAATGGCAGCTTACAGTTAAGGTCTATAGGGTCTTTCCGTCCTTCTGCGGGTAGGCGGCATCTTCACCGCCACTACAATTTCACCGAGCGCCTGGTCGAGACAGCGCCCATCTCGTTGCACGATTCGTGCAGGTCGGAACTTACCCGACAAGGAATTTCGCTACCTTAGGACCGTTATAGTTACGGCCGACATTCACCGGGACTTGGGTTCGGAGCTTCGCGATACGAATACCACTAACACCTCGCCTTAATCTTTCGGCATTGGTCACGTGTCACATCCTATACGTGGGCTTGCGCCTTGGCAGAATGCTGTGTTTTTGCTAAACAGTCGGATGGGCCAGTTCACTGCGGCCCCGCCGAGGCGGGGCACCCCTTATCCCTAGGTTACGGGGCCAGATTGCCGAGTTCCTTGACCAGGGTTCACTCTTGCGCCTTGGTATACTCTACCCACCCACCTGTGTCGGTTTACGGTACGGGCTCCTTAGCATCCGCCAGGGCTTTTCTTGGCGGCACTTCCGGTGATGCGGATCGGCCGTGGCCTCACCTCGGAATTCAATCACCTGGTCACCTTCCATGCCGCGTCCCCCTGGCTTAAGGTCCGGAGGTGCGGGAATGTTGACCCGCTTTCCATCGCCTACGCCCATCGGCCTCGGCTTAGGTCCCGACTAACCCCGGGTCGAAAAACGTAGCCCGGGAAACCTTGGGTTTACGGCGGCCGGGGATTTCACCCGGCTTGACGTTACTCATGTCTGCATCCTCTCTTCCCAACCCTCCACCTTCAGTCGCCATCCGGCTTCGGCGGGCTGGGAATGCTCCTCTACCACGCCCCCGCCAGGGGCGGGGACGTCCAGAGCTTCGGTATGGCGCTTATCGCCAATCATTTTCGGCGCGGGACCACTCGATGAGTAAGCTATTACGCATTTTTTAAATGATGGCTGCTTCTAAGCCAACATCCTCACTGTCTGTGTCGTCCCACATCCTTTCCACTGAGCGCCATTTGGGCACCTTAGCTGCTGGTCTGGGATGTTTCCCTTTTGACGACGAAGCTTATCCCCCGCCGTCTCACTGCCGCGCTCCACCCGCCGGTATTCGGAGTTTGATAGGGGTTGGTAGGCGGGTATGCCCCCTAGCCCTTTCAGTGCTCTACCCCCGGCGGTCAGCACGCGACGCTGCACCTAAATGCATTTCGAGGAGAACCAGCTATCACGGGGTTTGATTAGCCTTTCACTCCGACCCACAGCTCATCCGAGAACTTTTCAACGTTCACCGGTTCGGTCCTCCACGCAGTATTACCTGAGCTTCAACCTGGCCATGGGTAGGTCACCTCCGCTTCGGGTCCAACACCCGCGACTGAACGCCCTGTTCGGACTTGCTTTCGCTGCGCCTCCGTCCCGGAAGGACTTAGGCTCGCCACGGATGCTGACTCGCAGACTCATTAAACAAAAGGCACGCCGTCACGGGGCCGAGGCCCCGCTCCGACACCTTGTAGGCACAGGGTTGCAGGTTCTGTTTCACTCCGCTCGCAGCGGTTCTTTTCACCTTTCCCTCACGGTACTGGTTCACTATCGGTCGCCGACGAGTATTTAGCCTTACGCGGTGGTCCGCGCAGATTCACACGACGTTCCACGTGTGCCGTGTTACTCAGGGACTCCCTAGGGCCCGGTCGGATTTCGGCTACGGGGGTATCACCCTCTGTGCCGCCGCTTTCCAGCGGCTTCGCCTATCGTCACGGATCCCACGGCGGGGCCCTACAACCCCCCGCCCGATGGGCGGGGTTTGGGCTGTTCCGCTTTCGCTCGCCACTACTCACGGAATCGATTCTCTTTCTGTTCCTCCGCTTACTGAGATGTTTCACTTCAGCGGGTATCGCGAGCCCTTCCCTATGGATTCGGGAAGGGACGGCCCCGTATTACCGGGACCAGGTTACCCCATTCGGAAATCCCCGGATCAAAGCTTGTTTGCAGCTCCCCGAGGCTTATCGCAGCTTATCACGTCCTTCATCGCCTGTCGGCACCAAGGCATTCACTCTGTGCCCTTTCCAGCTTGATTCCTGATCGAAATCAGCAGACCCGCGCCACGCCGCCCGCCGGTGGCGGGCCGGGGCGCGGGACAAATTGCCGTAAAATCAACAAATGGGAAATCGAGTTTTCCAAGGACTGCAAGACCGGCTTCGGTTGCAATTGATCTGCAGTCAGGAAAAACTTTTTCTCCATGTGGATGTCAAAGAGCGGGGCGGCGTGGCGATCGCGGCGGCACCGGGTGGTGGGCCAGGTTGGACTTGAACCAACGACCCCGCGCTTATCAAGCGCGTGCTCTAACCAACTGAGCTACAGGCCCAGGCTGGCATTCCGGACTGCGGACCGCGGATTTCGGCTTGCGGGTTGTTTTTGGTTCAATCCGCAACCGCCGGTCCGCGACCCGCAAGCAGGTGGTGGAGGCAAGGGGGCTCGAACCCCTGACTTCCAGCTTGCAAAGCTGGCGCTCTACCAACTGAGCTATGCCCCCGGTGGTGGGCGGCGATCGGAGGGCAAAAGGCTAAGTTGTGCGCTGCGCGCCCGGCGGGGCGCGGCAAAGGTTGCAAGGTTGCGGCCGGTTGCCCGGGCCGCGGGCCCCGCCGTGTGCGGGCGGGGCCTCGACCTGCCGCGGCGGCGCGTGAGTTGCGCCGGCGGCTCGCTCCATAGAAAGGAGGTGATCCAGCCGCAGGTTCCCCTACGGCTACCTTGTTACGACTTCATCCCAGTTACCAGCTACACCTTAGGGCACTGCCTCCTTGCGGTTGGTGCATGCACTTCGGGTGCGACCGGCTTCCATGATGTGACGGGCGGTGTGTACAAGACCCGGGAACGTATTCACGGCGCCGTTGCTGATGCGCCATTACTAGCGATTCCGGCTTCATGGAGGCGAGTTGCAGCCTCCAATCCGAACTGGGCCCAGTTTTGCAGATTTCCTCCGCCTCGCGGCATCGGTTCTCACTGTGCTGGGCATTGTAGTACGTGTGCAGCCCCGGGCGTAAGGGCCATACTGACCTGACGTCGTCCCCACCTTCCTCCCAGTTGATCTGGGCGGTCTGTCCAGAGTCCCCGCCATCACGCGCTGGCAACTGGACACAGGGGTTGCGCTCGTTGCGGGACTTAACCCAACATCTCACGACACGAGCTGACGACGGCCATGCAGCACCTGTGCAAATCCCCGTAAGGGTCACGCGCTTTCACGCGCTTATAGATGCATGTCAAGCCCGGGTAAGGTTCTTCGCGTTGCATCGAATTGAGCCACATACTCCACCGCTTGTGCGGGTCCCCGTCAATTTCTTTGAGTTTTAGCCTTGCGGCCGTACTCCCCAGGCGGCGCGCTTAACGCGTTGGCTCCGGCACAGGAGGGGTCGAATCCTCCCACACCAAGCGCGCACCGTTTACTGCCGGGACTACAGGGGTATCTAATCCCTTTCGCTCCCCCGGCCTTCGTGCCTCAGCGTCAGGAACCGTCCAGAGACTCGCCTTCGCCACGAGTGTTCCTCTCGATCTCTACGCATTTCACTGCTACACCGAGAATTCCAGTCTCCTCTCCGGTCCTCAAGCACGGCAGTATCGGATGCAGTTCCGGGGTTGAGCCCCGGGATTTCACATCTGACTTGCCATGCCGCCTACGCACCCTTTACGCCCAGTGATTCCGAACAACGCTTGGGACCTTCGTATTACCGCGGCTGCTGGCACGAAGTTAGCCGTCCCTTCCTCTTCTGGTACTATCAACCCTGCCGGCTGTTCACCGTCAGGTCTTACTCCCAGATGACAGGAGTTTACAATCCGAGGACCGTCATCCTCCACGCGGCGTTGCACCATCAGGGTTTCCCCCATTGTGAATGATTCTCGACTGCTGCCACCCGTAGGTGTCTGGACCGTGTCTCAGTTCCAGTGTGCCTGATCGTCCTCTCAGACCAGGTACCCGTCGTCGCCTTGGTGGGCCGTTACCCCGCCAACTAGCTGATAGGCCGCGAGCCGATCCTGCAGCGGCAGCTTGCGCCGCCTTTACTCCCGCTTGCGCGGGAGGCCATGGGGTATTAATCCACCTTTCGGCGGGCTATCCCCCGCTGCAGGGCAGGTAACTCACGTGTTACTCACCCGTGCGCCACTGGGGAGGCCAGTATTGCTACCGGAATCCCCCGTACGACTTGCATGTCTTATCCACGCCGCCAGCGTTCGTTCTGAGCCAGAATCAAACTCTCCGTAAAAAAACGAATTGGCGTGTGCGTTTGCACAGTACCAAATTGACCTCCCGGTTGCCCTGTGCGGGGCGTCCGGGTCCGCGCCCCGTGGTGGGGCGCAGCGCACAATTTAGCCTTTTCCTCTCGCTCAGCAATCGCGTGCCTGGTGGCAGGCTGAGTGCTGAGTCACGCTGTCAATGATCGGGTCCGGAGGGGACGAAAAAGCCGACCGGGATTCGCGTTTGGCGCATGGCTTGGCACGAGATCGCGATCGACCTTCTTGTCTCTCACGGGCCGCCCTCCGTCAGGCGGCGCGGAGAGAAGCTAGCGTTCCCGGGAGGCGAGTCAACACCTTTCCGCGGAAAATTTCGGAAATCTTCGCGGGGGCGGCGGGGCGGGGGTGGGCTACGGGATCCGCCGTAGTTCGGGCGGGGTCTGGCGGCGGTGGATTGGGCGGGTTTTGCCGGGTTTTGCCGGGGCGTGCGGGGGGTTTGGCGCGGGCGGTGCGCGGGCCGGGCCTACGCGGCCTGGGTGGTGGCGAACACGCGTTCGAGCGTCTCGACGACGCCGGCGCTGTGGGGGCGGGTTGCGAGCAGGCCGTGGTGGCGCGCCACGTGGTCCTTGACCTCGGGCACCGCGTTGGCGGGGCAGGCGATCCAGCCGGCGACCTGTGGGTCGAGCATGCCCAGGTCGTTGTGGCCGTCGCCGATCGCGAAGGTGCGGGCGGTGGGCACGTCCAGCCGCGCGGCCAGCGCGGCCAGCGCGCTGCCCTTGTGGTAGCGGCGGTCGCCGAAGCGCAGGTAGATCGAGTTGCGCTGCCAGCCGAGGTCCGGCAGCTGCGCGCGCAGGCCCTCGAGCTGGGTGCAGATCCAGTCCATCCCCTCCTCGCTGCGGGCGATCAGCGCGGCCGGTTCGCCGTCCTGGCGCACCCACTCGGCGCCGGTCTCGCGCCCGATCCGCTCACCGAAGCGGCGCAGCAGCGGCCGTGCGCGCCGCAGCAGCCGCCGTTGCCGGCGCTCGCAGTCGCGGTTCCACGGCTCGACGCCGGCCCACTGGCCGGCGCGGTCGGGTTGATAGATCTCGCTCTCCCGCGCGACCACGTAGTCGGGCAGGAACGGGAACGCCGCGGCCGCCATGCCCTCGAGGAAATGCCCGAGCGAGCGCCCGGTGTTGACGACCCACACCGCCGCGTGCTCGCGCCGCAGCCGCGCGAGCCACGCGAACAGCTCGCCGCACACCGGCGGCTCGTCGCCCGGGTGGTGCAGCGTGCCGTCGAAGTCGAACGACAACAGCCAGCCGGCCGCCTGCGGGCGGGCGAGCGTTTGCGCCGGCGCGGTCACTGGGCCGGTGCCGCCGGTGGCGCCTCCTCCTCGACCGGCAGCGCGCGCGGCGGCGGTTCCTCGACCGGCTGGGCGCGCGGCGGCGGCGGCTCCTGGACCGGCTGGGCGCGCGGCGGCGGCGGTTCCTCGACCGGCTGGGCGCGCGGCGGCGGCGTGGGCTCCGGCGGCTTGGGCTCCGGGGTGGCGGCGGGCGGCTGGGCGGGCGGGGCGTCCGGCACCGGGATTGCGCGCTTGGGCCGCACCACCACCGGTTCGTCGGCGCCCTGCTCCTTGCGCATCTTGATCTCGACCCGCCGGTTGAGCGCCTGCTCCTGGATCGACCCGCCGGGCACGATCGGGCGGCCCTTGCCGAAGCCGCGCACCACGAGCTTGTCCGCGGCCAGCTGCAGCGAGCCGGTGAGGTAGGCCTTGACCGCCGCCGCGCGCCGCCGGGAGAGGTCGAGGTTGAAGTCGTCCCCCCCGTAGAGGTCGGTGTGCCCCTCGATCCAACAGAACAGGTCCGGGTTGCGGTCGACCAGCATCGCCACCTTCATCAGGCTCAGCCGCGCGCTCTCCCGCAGCACGTCGCTGTCGTAGTCGAACAGCAGGTCGCTGCCGATCATCGCCTTCTTGTCCAACAGCGAGTTGCCGGTCATGCCGATCATCTCGTCGAGCGAGGTGAAGTCCTTGAGCACCCCGCGGTCGCTGGCCCCCTCCGCGCCCTTCTTGAGCAGCTCCTCGTTGAACGCGTCCGGATCGAGCACGTCGGAGGACGCCGCCCCGGGATCGACGATCACCCGCCCCTCGGGCACCGGCTCGAGCACCGCGTCGAGCCGCCCGAGCTCCGCGATCTCCGCCTCGATCGCCGGGCCCGCCACCGGCTCGATCGACTCGCCCTCCAGCTCGCCGCTCAACGCCGGGTTCTCCAGCTTGAGCTCATAGTCCGCCTCGGTGATGTCCGGCCGGATCTCGATCTCGATGTCCTTCGGCAGCAGCTCCAGCATGTCGATCTCCTCCAGCAGCGGCACCGCCTCCTCCCGCGGCTGCTCGACCTCGTCCGGCGGGGCCGCCTCCTCCCACTCCGCCGGCCGCACCTCCACCTGCTCCACGTTCACCGGCGCGGTGCGGATCTCGAGCGCCTCGCCGAACCCGAATGCCACCGTGATCCGCCCGAGCATGAAGAACAGGCCGACGTGCACGAGCAGCGCCAGCAGGACCGCCACCGCCACCCACCAGCCGAAGTTCTCCGGCCCCGGCAGCCGATAGGTCGACTTGCCGTGCGTGTCATGCCACGAGTAGACGACCTCCGCCACGCGGCCAATCTAGCCCGCCACCCGCCCCCTGGCAACCCCCCACCGAGGCCCGGCCGACGCCCCCACCGAGGCCCGCCGCGCAGCCGCCGGGGCGGGGCCGATTCCGGGCGTGACAAGGGCCGCGGGATCTGGCACGCAGCATCCATCCCCCCCCCCCGCCAACCCCTCACCGCCGACCCCCATGCCTGCCAAGAAAAACGCCGCCAAGGGCGCTGCCAAGGCGCCCGCACAAACCCCCGCCAAGGCCGCCGCGAAACCCGCCGCCAAGGCCAAGGCGCCCGCGAAGGGCGCCAGAAGGGCGTCCGCCAAGCCGGCGCTCACCTTCGACGAGATCGCCAAGGCCGCCTACCTCATCCACCTCCGGCGCGTCGCCAGCGGCCAACCGGACGATCCCACCGCCGACTGGCTTGAGGCCGAGCGGCAGCTGAAGGGCGGCTGACGCCGGCCGCCCCCGGTTTCCCCCACTCCCGGTCTCGACTCCGCCCCGGGAACCGGCGATGCTGCGCCCGTGAGCACTCGCACCATCGGGATCGGCCTCGCCGGCTGCGGCACCGTCGGCACCGGCGTCATCCGCATCCTGCGCCGCGCCGCCGGCCTGATCGCCGACCGCACCGGCGGCCGGATCGCGTTCGAGGTCCGCAAGATCCTCGTCCGCGACCCCGGCAAACAGCGGGCCATCCCCTTCGATTCCGCCCTGCTGACCACCGACTGGCATCAGTTGGTCGACAACCCGGCGGTCGACATCGTCGTCGAACTGATCGGCGGCACCGACACCGCGTTCGAGATCGCGGCCGCCGCCCTGCGCGCCGGCAAGCCGGTCGTCACCGGCAACAAGGCGCTGCTCGCCGAGCGCGGCGTCGAGCTGTTCGCCCTGTCCCGCGAGCACGACGTGCCGATTCACTTCGAGGGCGCGGTGGCCGGCGGCATCCCGATCATCAAGAGCGTCCAGGAGTCGTTCATCGGCAACCGCATCCTCTCGATCGTCGGGATCATCAACGGCACCTCCAACTTCGTCCTCGAGCGCATGAGCAGCGCCGGACTCGACTTCGACGCCGCGCTGGCCGAGGCCCGGCAGCTCGGCTACGCCGAGCCCGACCCCACCCTCGACGTCAACGGCTGGGACGCCGCGCACAAGGCGATCCTGCTCGCCACCCTCGCCTACGGCTTCGCGATCGACCCGGCCCAGGTCTACGTCCGCGGCATCCAACAGGTCCGCCCGATCGACATCGAGTTCGCCGCCCGGCTCGGCTACGTCGTCAAGCTGCTCGCCGTCATCCGCGAGCACCCGCAGGACACGATCGAGCTGCGCGTCCAGCCGTCGTTCATCCCGCGCTCCCACATCCTCGCCTCGGTCCAGGGCGTGTTCAACGCCGTGGCGGTCCACTCGGACGGCGCCGGCGAGTCGCTGTTCTACGGCCGCGGCGCCGGCCAGGACCCGACCGCCTCGTCGGTCGTCGCCGACTTGGTCGAGGCCGCCCGTTCGCTCGGCCACCGGCCGGGCCACCGCGGGTTCCTGCCCTACCGCACCACCGGCCGGCTGCTGCCGGTCGCCGCCACCTCCACCGCCTGCTACGTGCGCTTCGACGTGACCGACCGGCCGGGGGTGATCGCCGAGATCGCGCGGATCCTGGCCGACCACCGGATCGGCATCTCGGGCACCAGTTCCCCGGTCAATCCGGACAACCCCGACGCCGAGTTCGTCGACATGGTCTTCCTGCTCCACTCCTGCCCCTTCGGCACCCTCAAGCAGGCCCTTGCCGAGGTTGAGCAGCTCGACTGCGTCAACTCGCGCCCGGTGGTGTTCCGGATCGAGAAGCTGTGAGGCGCGGCGGGCAGCGCGGGGCCACGCGGCCCGGCCCAACAGGAAACCGCGGCGGCCGGCGGCGGGGCCGCCCTACCGCTGGTCCAGGCCCGGCAGCCTGAACCGCGGGTCGGGCACCCGCGCCCGGTCCATCCGCTCCAACAGTTCCCGCACCAGCTCCGGCCGGGAGGCTGCCAGGTCGTGCTGCTCGCCGCGGTCGCGCGCCAGGTCGAACAGCTGGGGGGCGCCGAAGCGCCCCGGCTCCAGTCCGTGCTGCACGAGCTTCCAGTCGCCGGCGCGCAGCGCCCGCCGGCCGCCCAGCTCGTGGAACTCCCAGTAGAGGAAGTCGTGGCGCGCCTGCGCGCCGCGCCCGGTGAGCGCCGCCACATACGAGATCCCGTCGAGCCCGTCCGGCGGCTTCACCCCGGCCAGCTCGCACGCCGTCGGCAGGAAGTCCCAGAACGCGCTCGGGTGGTCGACCACCCGCCCGGCGGCCGCGCCGCCCGGCCAACGGGCGACCAGCGGCACGCGGATGCCGCCCTCGTGGAGGTCGCGCTTGCCGCCCCGCAGCGGGCCGCTGCTGGCCAGCATCGCGGGCCGGTAGCCGCCCTCGGAGTGCGGCCCGTTGTCGCTGGTGAACATGACCAGGGTGTCCGCGCCGACGCCGGTCCGTTCTAACAGTTCCAGGATGCGGCCGGCGGCGTCGTCGAGGCGGGTGACGAGGGCGGCGTAGTTGGCCTTGACGTTGCGCACCCGCGAGTAGTGGCTCTGCTCGGGCCAGTAGTCGACGTCGTCGCGGATCGTGACCCGTGCGAGCGCGTCCTCCGGGGCGATGAGCGAGGCGTGCGGGGCCGGATAGGACAGGAGCAGGAAGAACGGCTGGTGGCCGGCGGTATCGGCGATGAACCGCAGCGCGCGCGCGGTGTAGAGGTCGACGTCGTGGTGGGGGCCGGAGTGCAGGGTGTTGCCGGCGAGCGGCAGGCGGTCGGCCTGGTCGTAGACGAACCTGGGAAAGCGGAAGTGGCCGTCCTTGTGGCTGGTGGTGCCGTAGAACACGTCGAAGCCCTTGGCGAGGACGGTCGCGGGCGTCTGGGTGTTGCCGGTGACGCACGACTTGCCGATCATGGCGGTGCGGTAGCCGGCGCGCTGGAGCAGGGTGGCCACGGTCACGTCCGCGGGGTCCGGCCGCAGTTCGAACGGGCCGTTGCCGCGGATGCCCGCGTGGCCGCCGTGCAGGCCGGTCATCAGGCAGCAGCGCGACGGCGCGCACACCGTGGCGCCCGCGTAGTGGTCGGTGAAGCGCACCCCCTCGGCGGCGATCCGGTCGAGGTGCGGGGTCTGGAAGTGCTTCTGCCCGTAGCAGGAGAGGTCGCCGTAGCCGAGGTCGTCGGCCAGGATCAGCACGATGTTGGGGCGCGGCGCGGCCGCCGGGCAGGGCGCACAGGCTAACAGGACGAGCAGGGCGGGAGGGGGTCTCATGGTGCGGGCGGGCGCGGGGTGGTCAGAGGCCGACGGCCGATCGCGGCAGGGCGCGCAGGAAGTCCCGCATCAGCCTGGAGCCGCTCTCGAGGCGGGGCGTGCCGCCCTCGGCGTAGCCGGGGGCGATCCGGCGGCCGTTCGGGAAGCGGCCGTCGAGCAGCGCGTGGGACCCGTGCACCCGCACGATCCACTGGCGCAGCCCGTTGCCCGCCGGCAGCACCGAGGCGGCCGATTCCACCAGCCCGTCGCACGGTCCGATCGTGCGCGGCCCGCGCGCCGCCTGGCGGCCGAGGAACTCGAACAGCCGGTCGCGGTCCGACCACCCGGAGGGCCCGTCCGGGAGCACCACGGTGTTGATGACGAGCAGGTCGCGGGCGCAGTGGCGGGGCAGGCGGCGGGGGTGCAGCCGCCACGGGTCGCCGGCGATCGAGGCGAGGTCGTCGAAGCGGGCGGTGGGCGTGCCGCTCTTGTGGTTGACCAGCGCGCGGGTGATGGCGGCGCGCGGGCCGGGGTCGATCGCCAGCCAGCGGGCCACCTCGGAACCGCGCAGCACGCCGGCGAAGTTCGCCCACAGGCGGATCTTGCGCAGTTGGGCGGGAGGCAGCGTGTGGGCGTGGCCGAACCAGAACTCGACCAGGTCCGCCGACCCCTTGGAAAACCCCACCAGGATCGCGCGGTCGACCCGCGGCAGGTGGTCGGCGAGCAAGGCCCGCGTGCGCGCGGCGCTCTGCGCCGCGGTCAACCGCTGGGGCGAGTCGAGCACCTCCGCCTGGAATCCCAGCTCGCGCAACCGTTGCGCGGCCCGCCGGATGATCGGCGGCGCCCGGCCGCGGTCCTGGTTGAAGCCGAGGATACAGTAGATCCCGATCCGCCCGCGGCGCTCCCGCGGCAGCGCCGCCAGCGCGTCCGGATAGACCAGCTCCGGATCGGCATTCACCCGCATCAGCCGCTGCTCGAACCACCCGCCGGACCCGTCGAGCTGCCGCAGCGCGCAGTCCGTGCGCGCCACCGCCGCCACCCGCCCGGCGTCCTCCGTCCAGCGCCGCGCCTCCACCAGCAGGTCGCCGTCGGCCGCCGGCACCGCCGGCTCCGGGATCGGCGCCACGCCGGCGCACCCGGCCAGGCACAGCCATGCTGCTGCGCCGGTCACCGCGAGTGCCCCGCCCCTGCTCACCGGCGGCAGCTTGACCACTCCCCTCCCCGATGACAAGCCGCGGGCGCTGCGGCGTGCGCGGCGCCCCGGGGCCCGCCCGGGGAGGCTCTAACGACCGTGGCGCCGCAGGCGCCACTTGATGCCGCCGGCCAGCGAGGCCACCGTGCCGAGCATCACCAGCGTGGAGCCGCCGTCGGGCACCCGGCGGTCGGTGTGCAGCGAGTTGAGCGCGAAGTCGGCCGCACGGTCCATCCAGACGGTCATCTGGATCGTCTGGTTCATGGTGAAGGCGGTGTTGCCGGCCAGCGGGGTCAGGCTCGCGGAGGCGAGGTCGAGCAGCACGGTTGCCGGATTCGGCGGGATCTCGGGCACCGCCACCTGCATGCTCGCCGTGTCACCCCCGGTCGAGGTGAACAGGAACTCGAACAAGGTCGTGGTGGGCAGCCCGCCCGGGTCCAACACGTGGAAATCCAGCACCAGCATGTCGTTCCAGCCGCCAGCGGTCAGGTCGACGCCGCCCGGCGTCCACCACGCATTGATCTGCGCGGTGCCGGTGGAGCTGGCGCCGCCGATCACGAGGCCCTCGCCGCCCGGGGAGACCAGCGCGTCGGCATTGCCGCCCGGCGAGGTCAGCTGGATGTCGAGCGTGCGGGTGCCGCCGAGCGCCGACGCCGCGGCGACGGTGCTGGTCTTGTAGGTGGTGGTGGTGTTGACCGAGACCAACTGGAAGCCGGTCGAGAAGTCGTCGATCACGACCGGGACCGCATCGGCGCCGGGGGCCAGCAGGCCGGCGATCAGGGTGGTGGCGGCCAGCAGGCTGCCGCGACGCCTGGGAGCGGGCGCAATTCCATGTCCGCCCAAGGGGGTGGGTGTTTTCATTGGTTGGGGGGTGGTTGGGGGACGTGAGGAGTGGGGAGAGGGGGCAGTAGGGAGCAAGGTCGGCTCAGGCCGCGTGCCGTCGCCGCCGGAATGCGGCGCCGGCCCCGAGTGCGAGCAGCCACCAGGCCGAGGGTTCGGGCACTGCCGTGATGCTCTCGACCCGGTAGTCGACGTTCTGGTTGCCCAAGGTGTCGAAGACCACCTCGATGCTCGTCAGGTTGCTCCAGTCGATCGGCGCCCCGACGAACTCGCTGAACGGAAAGCTGTAGGTCACATCCGGGTCGAAGCCGTTGTCGATGATCTCGGTGTTCAGCACCAACGAGCGGCTCGCCGAACCGCCCGCATCACTGACCCGGATCTCGGCCGACAGCGCTCCACCCGCCTCGAATTGCAGCTCATCGATTTCGATCTCGAACGCGTCATAGGCGCTGAAATCACCCGCGCCGGAGGTGTTGTAACCGAGGGTGACGACCGACGGCGTCAGGGTGTCGGCGACGTCCAGCACGGTCTCGATGTACGCATCCAACCCGACGACCTCCGCGTGGGTGAGACCGAGGCCGGTGTTCACCACCTCGATGCTGCGCGTGCCACCGGGCACGCTGGCCGCCACCGCCTGGCTGCCCGCGCCGGGCGCGACCACATCCAGCGAGATCAGGCCGTCGACGAAGTCATCGATCATCAGGCCGGCCCCGGAGGCGGGTGCGGCAGTGAGCGCAAGCACAACGGCGCCGACGACACCCGGCGCGGCGAGAACACGCCATGGGGAGAGGGTTTGTTGCATGTGTGTCTGGGGAAGTGCCCGCAAATTAGATTGGCAGGGGGAAGCCTGTCAAGCACTGAAACCTACGTTTTTACGGGAGCCGAGGGCCGGGGGCCGGAACCGGCAGCCCCTCCCCCCGGGGGCAAGGCCCGGCCCCACCCCCGGCGCCCGGCGGGTCGACGGCCGGGAGCCCCCCGGGCAGCCATCCGGCCCCCCGCGCCGGCCCCGGCTGGCCGGCAGCGGCGCCCAACGGATCTGTTTGTTGCAGCGGGCGGGAATGGCGCCGGGCGGGGCCTCGGGCTTGTGGGGAACCCGACGGAGCGGCGCGGGGCGGCTGCCGCTCAGCGTGCGGCGACCAGGTCGTAGCCCTGCCAGCCGGTGATCGTGACGGTGGCGAACTGGCCGACCGGCAGCGCCGCGTCGACGCGCACGGTGGCGTCGATTTCCGGGGCGTCCCACTCGGTGCGGGCGCTGCCGGGTTCCTCGACGAGCACGCGCTTGGCCAGGCCGACCTGGGTCCGGTTGAGCTCGCCCGCGATCCGCTGCAGCGCCAGCATCGCGCGGCGCCAGCGGCTTTTGCGGGTCATGTGGTGGAGGTGGCCGCCGAAGCCGTGGGCGCGGGTCCCTTCCTCCCGCGAATACTGGAACACCCCGGCGCGCTCGAAGCGGGCCTCCTCGATGAACGCCAGCAGTTGCGCGAAATCCTCCTCGGTCTCGCCCGGAAAGCCGACGATGAAGGTGGTGCGGAGCGCGAGCCCGGGGATGCCGGCGCGCAGCCGGCGCAGCAGGTCGCGGATCCCCGCGCCGTCGGTCTCCCGCCGCATCGCCTCCAGCATCCGGTCGGAGATGTGCTGGAGCGGGATGTCGACGTAGCGCGCCACCTTGCGGCAGCCGGCGAGCGTTTCGATCAACTCGTCCGACCAGTGCGCCGGATGGGTGTAGAGCAGGCGGATCCAGAAGTCGCCATCGATCGCGTCGAGCGCGCGCAGCAGGCTGGCGACCGACTCGCCGCGGGCGGAGTCGACCGCCGAGCGCGGGCCCGGCCGCCCGCCCCGCCAGCGGTCCATGCCGAAATACGTGCTGTCCTGCGAGATCAGGTTGACCTCGCGCACCCCGCCGCGCACCAGCCCCTCGACCTCCCGGACCACCGAGCCGACGGTGCGCGACCGGTAGCGGCCGCGCACCTGCGGGATGATGCAGAAGCTGCACGGGTGGTTGCAGCCCTCGGCGATCTTGACATACGCAAAGTGCCCCGGCGTCAGCCGCAACCGCGGCGTGTCGCAGCCGGGCAGGAACCGCGGCCGGGCGCCGACCAGGCACTCCGGCGCCGCCCCCGGGGCGCGCGGGCCTTCTAACAGCCTCCGGGCGACCGGGGCCAGCCGGTGGACGTGGTCGAGCCCGACGAACGCGTCGACCTCCGGCAGCAGGCCGGGCAGTTGGGAGGCGAAGCGCTGCGGGAGGCAGCCGGCGACGATGATCTTCTGGGCAGCGCGGGCGGGGTCGGCGGCGCGGGCGGCGACCGCCCCGAGGATTGCGTTGACCGACTCCTCCTTGGCGGGGTCGATGAACGAGCAGGTGTTGACGATCAGCACGTCGGCCAGCTCGGGATCGGGGGTCAGGGCCATGCCCGCCGCGGCCAGATGGCCGAGCATCACCTCGGAATCGACCAGGTTCTTGGCGCAGCCGAGCGAGATCAGGCCGACGGTGGGCGGCAGGCGGCGGGCGGGCATCGGATGAAGGGCGGGCAGCGGTCAGCAGTCAGCGGGCAGCGGTGAGCGGGATGGCACCCTTGGCAGCGACCGACGGCACATGGCAACCGGGCCCGGAACCGAGCGAAGCACTTGTCTTTCACTGCTGACCGCTGACCGCTGACCGTCCCTAAAACGGCGGCGGGATGATCAATTCGTCGCCGGGCTGGATCTGGACGCTGGCGCCTTGGAACGACTCGGGGATCGGGTTGGCGATCGCCTCGCTGCCGGTGATGTCGCCGACGCGCAGCTTGCCGAGGATGCCGGTGTTGCGGCGCAGGTCGAGGACGGTGCCCGACTGGACGTTCTCGGGGCGCTGGATCTCGATCACCGCGAAGCTGCCGACGTCCGGGTTCTCGACGTATTCGACCACCGTGGCGATCAGCAGCGCCTGGCTGATCTGGCGCGCCCGCCGCAGCTCCTTGTCGCGCCGCTCGAGGTCGACCTGCGCAATCAGCCCGGCCTCGTTCTCGGCCACCTCCTTGTCGCGCTCCAGCTTGGCGGTCTCGTCGCTCTTGGCCGCGAGCTGCTGCTCGGCATCGCGCAGCCGCTCCTCCAGCTCGCTGATCTTGTCCGCCCCGGACCCCGCCGCCGCCGGCTCGGTATCCGCCGCCGCGGCCGGCGCCGGTTGCGCGCGCAGCGCCTGCAGCTCGCGCTCGGCCTCCAGCCGCTGCTGCTCGAGCCGCAGCTCGGCGATCTGCTGCTCGACCCGCGCCAGGTCGTCGGGCGCCGGGTGGGCGCTGCGTTCCCGCATCTGCTGCCACGACAGCACCACCGCGGCAAGCAGCAGCGCCACCGTCGCGCCGAGCAGGATCTTCATCGTGTCCATGCCGGCGCAGGGTGGTGCCCCCGGGGGGGATTGTCAATGGGGGCCAGCGGCCATGGGGGCCCGCAGTTGACCCACCCGGCCGGCCCTGCTAGCGTCCGCGCCCCCGGCATGAGTGCGGACGCCCCGAACTACAAGGACAGCCTGAACCTGCCGCAGACGAGTTTCCCGATGCGCGGGGACCTGGTCGGCAGCGAACCGCAGCGGCTGGCCCGCTGGGAGGCCGCAGGCCTCTATCAACGGATCCTCGGGCGCCGCCGGGCGGCCGGGGCGCCGCCGTTCATCCTCCACGACGGCCCGCCGTTCGCCAACGGCGACGTCCACATGGGCACCGCGCTCAACAAGCTGCTCAAGGACATGGTCGTCAAGAGCCGCACCATGGCCGGCCACTTCGCCCCCTTCGTCCCCGGCTGGGACTGCCACGGGCTGCCGATCGAGTTCAAGGTCGTGCAGGAGACGCGCGGCCTCGAGCCGGCCGAGATCCGCCGCCGCTCGGCCGAGTTCGCCACCCGCTGCATCGACCTCCAGCGCAACTCGTTCCGCCGGCTCGGCGTGTTCGGCGACTGGCAGCGGCCCTACCTCACCATGGACCCCGCCTACGAGGCGGAGGTGCTCCGCGTGTTCGCCACCCTGGTCGAGAGCGGCGCCGTCTATCAGTCGCTCAAGCCCGTCCAGTGGAGCTACGGCGCCCACACCGCGCTGGCCGAGGCGGAGGTCGAGTACCGCGACAAGACCAGCCCCGCGGTGTTCGTCAGGTTCCCGCTCACCGACGACGCCGCCCGCCGGCTCGGCACCGACGCCGCGGCGGTGGCGGTCTGGACGACCACCCCGTGGACCCTGCCGGCCAACCTCGCGCTGGCCGTCCACCCGCACCTGCGCTACACCCTGCGCGAGTTCGAGAAGGACGGCCGCCGCGAGCGCCTGCTGCTGATGGAGGACCTGGTAGCCACCTTCGAGGAGCGCACCGGATGGCGGGAAACCCCGGGCGGCCCGGCGCCGCCGCCGTTGTTCGAGGGCGCCCAGCTCGAGCCGCTCGCCGCCCGCCACCCGTTCCTCGACCGCACCTCGCGCTTCGTCCTCGGCGAGTTCGTCGACACCACCACCGGCACCGGCGTCGTCCACATCGCCCCGGGCCACGGCGCCGACGACTACAACCTCGGCCGCCAATACGGCCTCGACGTCCTCTCCCCGGTCGACGACGACGGCTGCTTCACCGCCGCCGTCGGCGTGCCCGAGTGGGCCGGCATCCACGTCTTCGACGCCAACGAGCCGATCATCGCCCGCCTCGCCGACCGCGCGATGCTGCTGGGCCGCGAGGCGTGGCGCCACCAGTACCCCCACTGCTGGCGCTCCAAGACGCCGATCATCTTCCGCGCCGTCGAGCAGTTCTTCATCGCCATCGGCGGGCTGCGCGGCCCCGCGCTCGAGGCGATCGAGCGCGTCGAGTGGCTGCCCGCGTGGGGCCGCAACCGGATCGCCGGCACCGTCGAGGCCCGCCCCGACTGGTGCATCTCGCGCCAGCGCACGTGGGGGGTGCCGCTGCCGGTGTTCTTCCGCGACGACGGCCCGCCGATCGTCGACGCCGCCGTGGTGCGCCGGCTGGCCGACCTCGTCGAGCGCCACGGCACCAACGTCTGGTTCGAGCGCAGCGACGCCCAGCTGGCCGCCGACCTCGGCCTGCCGGCCGGCGTCCGCAAGGGCCGCGACACGCTCGACGTGTGGATCGACTCGGGCTGCAGCCACGTCGCGGTGCTCGACCGCCACCCCGACCTCCACGCGCCGGCCGACCTCTATCTGGAGGCGACCGACCAGCACCGCGGCTGGTTCCAGAGCTCGCTGATGCTGAGCGTGGCGGTGCGCGGCCGCGAGCCCTACAAGGCGGTGCTCACCCACGGGTTCGTGGTCGACCTCGACCGGAAGAAACTCTCCAAGAGCGAGGCCGAGAAGGCCGGCAAGCCGATCGACGTCGCCCATTTCGTCAACCACTACGGCGCCGACATCGTGCGGCTGTGGGTCTCGAGCGTCGACTGGCAGAACGAGGTCCCCTTCGGCGAGGAGCTGTTCCGGCAGATCGCCGAGCCCTACCGGCGCATCCGCAACACCCTGCGGATCCTGTTGGGCAACCTCGCCGGCTTCGACCCCGCCCGCCACCGCGTCGCGCCGGCCGCCATGCCGCTGCTCGACCGCTGGATCCTCGAGCGCCTGCACGAGGTGGTGCGCGAGTGCCGCAAGGCCTACGACGCGTGCGAGTTCCGCAAGGTGTTCAACCAGCTCAACCAGTTCTGCACCGTCGACCTCTCGGCGGTCTACGTCGACGTGCTCAAGGACCGGATGTACTGCGACGCCCCCGACGCGCCGCGCCGGCGGGCCTCGCAGACGGCGATGCACGACGTGTTCAGCGCGCTGTGCCGGCTGCTGGCGCCGGTGCTGGCGTTCACCGCCGACGAGGCGTGGGAACACGCGCCGTTCACCGCCGGCAGCGTCCACGAGCAGGACTTCCCCGAGCCCGACCCGGCCCATGCGTCGGGCGGGGCCAGCGCCATGGTCGAGCAGCTGCTCGCGGTCCGCCACGTCGTGCAGGCCGCGATCGAACCCGAGATCCAGGCCCGGCGCTTCACCCGCAACAACGAGGCCGCCGTCCGCCTCGAGCTGCCGCCCGACCACCCGGCCGCCGGCCTGCTGCGCGACCGCGCCTTCGCCACCGAGTTCCTGATCGTCGCCGAGCTCGAGCTGGCCGCCGGCCCCGAACCGGCCGCCACCGCCCGCCGCACCACCCTGCCGCTCTGCCCGCGCTGCCGCCGCCACGAGCCGCCCGACCCAGGCGGGCTGTGCCACCGCTGCACGGCGGTCTGTTAGCCCGCCGTCCGACTCGTCCGACCGGTCTGACATGTCCGACTCGTCCGACCAATGACCAATCCCCCGCCCACCCTCCGCCGCCTGCTGCTCGGCGTCACCCTCCCGCTCTATCTGTTGGACCAGGCGACGAAGTGGTGGGTGCTCGCGACGTTCCTCCCCGGCGAGCAGCGGCCGGTGGTCGACGGCTTCTTCAACCTGGTGCGGGTCCACAACCAGGGCGTCGCCTTCGGGCTGGGCAACGGCACCGCGTGGGCGCCGGTGGTGTTCCTGCTCGTGCCGGTGGCGGCGCTCGCCGCGCTCACCCTGCTGTGGCGCCGCGGCTGGTTCGCCGACGGCCCGGCGCGGCTGGCCGTCGCGCTGCTGGCCGGCGGGATCCTCGGCAACCTGACCGACCGCCTGGTGCAGGGGTTCCTGCTCGACGAAGTCCACGCCGCCCCGTGGTGGACGCGGCTGGCCCACGGCTACGTGGTCGACTTCCTCGACTTCACCATCCCGCTGGTCAACTACCGCTGGCCGGCGTTCAACGTCGCCGACTCCTGCATCTGCGTGGCCGCCGCCCTGCTGTTCCTCTCCGGCCTGCGCGCGGACGCCCCGAAGCCGCCCCCCCACGCCTGACCTCACCTCCTGGCCTCGTGCATCGTGACCTGCTTCACGGCATGATGACTCAGTCCACCGGACCGGTTTGGCTTGTGGCTGCCGCGCACTGGCGCCGGTGAACAACCGCGGCGCCCGCGGCCGGGCGGCGGCCGGGCGACGCGCCGCTTGACCGGGGCGGGCAGCCGCGGCGATGATCCGGCCCGTGGCGACGGGGCTGATCCACCGGCTGACCCGGCTTGCCCTGGTGGCGCTGGCGGTGCCCGGGGCGGCGCAGGCGCCGGTCGGCGGCGGTGATTTCCTGGGGGCTTTCCCGACCACGCCGCCGGCGTCGCATGTGCTCGACGATGCGGACTTGTTCCGCCACGACACCGCCACCCTGCAGCGGATATCGGAGCGCCTGACCGCGCTCGACGCCCGCCACAAGCTGCCGGTCTACCTGGCGGTCTACGCCGGGCTGATCGGCACCACCCCGGCCCAGCGGGCGGCCGACCTGCACCGCGCATGGCTGGGCGAGCGCTTCGGCTTCGTGCTGGTGTTCGACAGCGACACCGGCGACCTCGGGCTCGGCCGACCGTTCGCGCCGGACCGGGCGGACGGCCCCGGCGCGCCTGGCGCGACCGCCCCCGGCCGGATCCCTGCCTATGAGTTGCTGGAGGTCATGCTGCGGGTCAACGAGCACCTGAAGCCCAGCCCGGAGCGCGTCGAGCACCTCGACCGGCTGACCGCCGTGATCGCCGCCGAGTTCGACAACTGCCTGGACCGGCTCGAGGCCCCGTTGTCGCGCGGCGACCGGCTGCGCTTCGGGCTGATCATCGTGGGGGTCATCGCCGCGCTCGGCCTCGTCGGCCTGATCGGCATGCGGCTGTGGTCGCAGGCCCACGCACAGACCGGACGGGCGTGGCATTTCCCGACGGTGCTCGTCGGCAAGCGCCTCGGTGCGCCCCACGGCGGCGGCTGCGTCACCGCGCGGCGGTTCCGTGAGCCGCCGGCGCCGCCGGCCGACGGTGCGGGATGAACGCCGCGGCCCGGTGCGCCGGGAAACCGGGTGGCCTTGGTTGATGGAAAGCGGGTAGTTTGGCGGCGGCCGCGAACAGAAGCGGCCGGTTGACCTGCGGTGGCCGCCGCGGGTTGAATCGGGGAGCGGGTGACTTCGCATGACCTGGAACCTTGGAGTTCGCGGGACAGCAGGAAGCACCCGCTCCCCACCTCACCTGCAATTCGAAGAGTTGCCTGAGCCTTCGAGCTCGAAGTCCCAAGGGAGAACCACAGATGAAGCAAGAAACGAAACCACAGTACCTGGGCGTCGACGTTTGCAAAGCCAAACTTGACGTGTTCAGCCCGCACTGGAATCAAACGCGCGTTTACCCGAACACGGCAGCCGGCCTGAAGCGGCTGGGTCAGGACCTGCGGGATCATCCCGGGCGGGTGCACTTGGTATGCGAGCCGACAGGCGGCTATGAGCGGCCGCTTTTGGCGATGGCATTCGCCAACGGCATCGACATCAGCGCGATCAACGCCCTTCGTGTTCGCAGCTTCGCCCACGCCAAGGGCTTGCTGGCCAAGACGGACGAAATCGACGCGGAGGTGCTGAGCGCCTTCGGCGAAGCCTTCGCGCCGAGCCCTGCCCCGGTGCCCTGCGCTGTGCAGCAGGCGCTTTCGAGCACCCTGCGGCGGCGCGAGAGCCTGATGCGCCAGTTGGTGCGCGAGAAGAACGCCTTGGAAAAAGCCACCGACAGCTTCGTGAAGGCCGATGTGCGGGCGACCATCGGATTTCTGGAGCGCCACATCGCCAAGTGCGACCAACGCATGCTTGAACTCATCGGAGCCGACCAGGCGCTGAGCGCCAAGCGCCAGCGCCTCGAGCAAGTCCGCGGAGTGGGTAGCGTCACGGCTTGCATGCTGCTGGCCGAGTTGCCCGAACTCGGCCGGCTCACCGACAACCAGATTTCGACCTTGGTGGGCGTGGCGCCGCTGAACAACGACAGCGGGCCACGCCGCGGCCGGCGCAGCGTCAAGGGCGGGCGTGCCATGGTGCGGCGCGGCCTCTACATGCCGGCCCTTGCGGCGGTACGTTTCAACCCGATCCTGCGCGCTTTCTACCGCCGCCTGATCGAACGCGGCAAACCTCACCATGTCGCCATCACCGCGGTGATCCGAAAGCTCATCCGCCTGCTCAATCGGATGCTGGCTCGTCCGGACTTCCAGCTTTCCTGACCGGCGGCTTCCACAGCAGCCGGGTTTGCGACGCAAACCCGATAACGCCCCTGATCTCGGGCGACTGACGGGCTCAAGCGGAATAGTGGTCGGGAGTCGAAAAGGTTCCGCTTGAACCCGGCAGGCGCCCGAGATGCCCGACCTCGCTTCCACGGCTCCAAACCACCTTCTGAACAAAAAGAAAAAACAGAGTTGCTGCCCCGGGATTGACCTTGTGACCCCGGTGGGTGCCGTGCAGGCTGCGCCCGCCCGCCATGACGCCGCTCCAATCGCTGGTCCTCGGAATCATCGAGGGCATCACCGAGTACCTGCCGGTCAGTTCGACCGGGCACCTGATCGTCGCCGCGCGGTTGATGGGCATCGGCACCGACGGCGCGTCCGCCAAGGAAGCGGCCGACGCGTTCGCGATCTGCATCCAGGGCGGCGCGATTCTCGCCGTGCTCGGCCTCTACTGGCCGCGGGTGGCCCAGATGACCCGGGGGCTGTGCGGCCGCGACCCCGCGGGACTGCGGCTGCTGTGGGCGATCGGGTGCGGGTTCCTGCCCGCCGCGGTGCTCGGCGTGATCTTCAACGACTGGATCGAACAGCGCCTGTTCGGCCTGCAGCCGGTCGTGTGGGCGTGGCTCGTCGGCGGCGCCGCGATCCTCGTCGTCGCCCGCTGGCGCCGCGGCCACCCGCCCCGCCACGGCGCCCGCGACCTGGCCGCCATCACCTGGCAGATGGCCGTCGGCATCGGCCTGCTCCAGTGCATCGCCATGTGGCCGGGGACCAGCCGCAGCCTGATGACGATCGTCGGCGGCGTGCTCGTCGGGCTGTCGCTGCCGGCCGCGGTCGAGTTCTCGTTCCTGCTCGGGGTGGTGACGCTCACCGCCGCCACCGTCAAGAAGGCAGCCTGGCCGGCCGGCCACAGCGGCGAAGCCTACGACCGCCTGTTCGGCGGGCTGCACCTGATGTGGGACCAGTTCGGCGCCCTCAACCTGGTGCTCGGCATGCTCGCCGCCATGGTGTCCGCGGCGCTCGCCGTCAAGTGGCTCGTCGGCTACCTGCAGCGGCACGGCATGAGCCTGTTCGGGTGGTACCGCATCGGCATCGGGGTGCTCGTTTGGACACTGCTCGCCGCGGGCATGATCGCCCCGTGAGGAGACTTTTTTGGAGACTTTTTCGCTTGTCGCCGCCCCGCCGCCGGCTTGCACTCGACCCCGTGTACTGCATCAACCGCCTGCTCCTTGCCGGCGCAGCCCTCGCGGTTGCCGCGCTCGGAACCACGCCGCCAGCCGCGGCGGTCGAAACCGTGCAGATGAGCTTGGCCGACGGGTTCGACTTCCCGGTCGGCCCGCCGAACGGCGCCGGCTACTACAAGGCCCGCGGCCTGCGGTTGCGCTCGCCGGTCCACTACGGCGAGGATTGGAACGGCCGCGGCGGCGGCGACACCGACCTCGGCGACCCGATCTACACGATCGGCGACGGGATCGTCACCTGGGCCTACGACGTCAAGGGCGGCTGGGGCGGCGTGGTGATCATCCGCCATGCCTACCGCGACCCGGCCAGCGGCCGGGTGCGCTGCTGCGACGCCCTCTACGGCCACCTCCACGCCATCCACGTGCGCGTCGGCCAGCTGGTCAAGCGCGGCCAGAAGATCGGCACCATGGGCAACACCCGCGGGATGTACGCCGCCCACCTGCACTTCGAGATCCGCCACAACCTGGCCATCGGAATGCAGCGCGACAGCGTCAGCCGCTCGTTCGACAACTGGGCCGACCCGACCGCCTTCATCAACCGCTACCGCCGGCTCAACCGGGAGTGGCGCAAGGCCGCGGTGCCGATCGGCACCTACCGCGAATACGCCGGCTTCAAGGGGCTGTGACCGCCCGCCGCCCGCGGCGGCCGCACGGGCCCGCCAGCGCGGGCTACCTGTCCCCGAGCGCCCTGGCCGCGGCGTCCTGGAACGCGCGGCGGACGTCGGAGGCGTCGCTGTTGGGGAAGTTCGCGCGCTGGACCATCAGCAGATAGACGCGGCGCTTGGGCGGGTCGATCCACGCCTGGGTCCCGTAGGCGCCGCCGTGGCCGAAGGACCCGGGCGAGAGCGCGGCGGTCACGCCCTGCGGCTCGCGCACGACGCACCAGCCGAGGCCCCACGCGTTGCCCGGCGTGAACCCGGTCTGCAGGTCGCCGCTTTGCACCCCGGTCATCCGGCGCACCGCCTCCGCGCCGAGCAGCCGGCGGCCGTCGAATTCGCCGCCGTTGAGGATCATCCGGCAGAACGCCGCGTAGTCGCCGGCGGTCGAGAACAGCCCGCCGTTGGCCATCGGGTAGCGGTTGCGGTCGCCCGGCTCCTTGCCGAGGAAGCCGCGCACCGACGTCGCCTCGAGGCGGCCGTCGGCGGTCCGCTGATAGGCGGTGGCCAGCCTGCGGACGCGCGCCTCATCCGGATAGAACGTGGTGTCCTTCATCCCGAGCGGCCCGAACAGCCGCCGCTCGAGGAACTCCGGGAAGAGCGTGCCGGACACCACCTCGACCACCCGCGCGGCCGCGTTGATCCCGGTCTGGCAGTATTCCCAGCGGCTGCCCGGCGCGAACTTCACCGGCTTGTCCGCCACCAGCGCGGTCAGTTCCGCCAGCGTGGTGATGCGCGCCGCCTCCCGGGGCGTCAGCTCGGCCAGCCCGGCCGAGTGCGTCAGGCACTGGCGCAGGGTCACCGTCACCGGCCGCCCCGCGGCGTCCTTGAGCCGCCCGAACTCCGGCAGGTGCTTCGACAACGGGTCGTCGACCGCGAGCTTGCCGGCCTCGTCCATCATCATCACCGCGGTGGCGGTCACCGGCTTGGTCATCGAGGCGATCCAGAACATCGCGTCCGCCGCCATCGGCCGCTTGGCGTCGACGTCGGCCATCCCGTTGACCCCGAGGTGCAGCAGGCCGTCCGCACCCGCCACCACCGTCACCGCCCCGGCGATCTCCCGCGCCTCGACGAACTCCTGCATCCGGGCGGTGACCTCCCGCAACTCCGGAACCCCGGCGCCCGGCGCCGATCCAACAAGGCAGGCGGTCAATCCCAGCAGGCGCACGCTCGCGTTCACGGCGGCCACGCTAGCCCGCCGGCACGCGCGTGACAAGCCGCCGCCGCGCGCGGGCAGGCGGTCAGGCCGTGAAGAACCGCGCCCGCTGCGCCTTGAGGAACTCGACCGACCGGCGCAGCTCGTCGAGACCGTTGATGCCGTCCTCGACCGAGATCCAGCCGTCGAATCCGGCCTCGGCGAGCAGCCGGAAGATCGCGTCGTAGTCGTTCATCCCGGTGCCGGTCTCGCCGTGCCGCAACACCGCCGCGTAGCCCGCCGCACCGTCCGCGGCGCGCAGGTCCTCGAGGGTGGCGCCCGGCGCAAGGTGCCGGTCCGACGCGTGCATCGTCACCACGCGGTGGCACACCCGCTCGAGGAAGCGGATCGGGTCGTAGCCGCCGACGACCGCGTTCGACGGGTCGTACTGGACGCCGAAGAACGGCGAGTCGACCTGCCCGACGATCTCGAGGAAGATGTCCTCCGGCTGCGCGAACTCCGGATAGAGCCAGGTGCCGTCCTTGTAGTGGTTCTCCATGCACAGCACCACCCCGCGCCGCTCCGCGTGGTCGAGCGAGCGCCGGATCCCCTCGAGCGTGCGCGCGATCCCCTCGCGGCGCGTCAGCCCGGGGAACCGCTGCCCGCTCAGCGTGCGGCAGTGCCGCGCCCCCAGCCGCACGGTCAGGTCGATCGCCGCCTTCTGCCGCTCGACCTGGCGGCGCCGCTCGTCCGGATCCGGGTGGGTGAAGTCGGGCGAGAAGCACAGCATCGACGTGACCTGCCCGGTCTCGCGCATCAGCCCGACGATCGGGTCCACGTCCGCCGGCGCAAGGCTCCGGAAAAACCCGTCGTAGTGCTCGACCCCCTCGCCGCCCAGCGTCGCCGCCTGCCGGATCCAGTCGGCGTAGTCCATCCGGCCGTCGACCAGCTCGTCGAACCAACACTTCGGGAAAACACTGATTTTCGGCTGCATCGCTCGCTTTCCCCGCCGCGCCCCGGGGGCCCGTCACCAGTTCGGCGGCGCGCCGACCGGATACTGCTCCAGGTCCATCACCGCGCCGGTCACCAGCGCGCTGTCGTCGGAGGCGAAATACGCCGCCGCCAGCGCCACGTCGCGCGGCGCCAGCAGCCGGCCGAACGGGCGCGTGGCGAGCGCCTCGTCGAGCCACTCGGCGCCCTTGCCCTCGGCGCGCTTCACCCGCTCCTCGCCCTCGGTCAGCGTCCAGCCGACGTTGATCTGGTTCACCCGCACGCGGTGGCGGTTCAGCGTCGCGGCCGCGTTGCGCGTCAGCGTCATCAGCCCGCCCTTGGACACCGAGTATGGCCCGAGCTTCGGCTCGCCGATGTAGGCGTTGACCGACCCGATGTTGACGATCGACCCGCCGCCGCGCTCCTTCATCGAGCGGACCGCCTCCTGCAGGCACAGGAACGGCGCGCGCAGGTTCACCCGCATGATCTCGTCCCACAGCTCCACCGGCACGTCCTCAAGGTAGCCGCGCGCGGTGCTCGCCGCGTTGTTCACCAGCACGTCGATCCCCCCGAACGCCTCGACCGTGAACCGCACCGCGCGCCGGCAGCCCTCGACTTCCCCGAGGTCCGCGACGACGTGCCCCGCCTCGTGCCCCGCCGCCCGCAGCCCCTCCGCTATCTCGCGCGCCCGCCCCTCGCGCCGCCCGTGCACCACCACCCGCGCGCCCAGCGCCGCGAAGTGCTCCGCGATCCCGCGCCCGATGCCGGACGTCGACCCGGTGACCAGCGCGACCTTGTGCTTCAGGGAGGGCATCGTTCGAACAGCACCCGGGCCGGTCACCCGGAGGCGGGCACCAGCACCGACTTGATCACGCGCCCGGCGTGCATCGCCTCGAACGCCTCGCGCCACCCCTCGAGCGGGGCGCGCAGGCCGATGATCTCGGCCGGCAGGGTCACGCCGCGGTCGAGCAACCGGATCACCCGCTCCCACACCGGGAAGTTGTGGCTGAACGACCCCTGCAGGCGGATGTTGCGCTGGACCAGCGGGTTGACGTCGATGGCGACCTGGTCCGGGGACCAGCCGACCTTGGTCACCTGCCCGTCGGGGCGCACCACCCGCAGCGCGGCGTCCAACGGCCGGCTCGCGCCCGACGCGTCGCACACGACATCCGCGCCGAGCGGCGACCAGCCCCGCACGACCTCGCCCAAGTCCTCCTGCTGCGCGTCGACCGTCCGGGTCGCGCCGAGCCGGCGCGCCGCCTCGAGCCGCGGGGCGTCGGCGGTGAGCCCGGCGACCAGCACCTCCGCGCCGCACAGCACCGCCATGCGCGCGCACAACAGGCCGATCGGGCCGGGACCGATCACCACCACGGCCTCGCCCGGGCGGATCGCGGTGTTCACGCACATCGCGTTGTAGGCCACCGCGTGCGGCTCGGCCAGGCACGCGACGTCGAAGGGCAGCGAGTCGGGGATCCGGTGCAGGCAGCGCGCCGGCGCCGCCACCCAGCGCGCCATCGCGCCGTCCACCCCGTAGCCGAACCCCTTGCGTGACGGGCACAGGTTGTAGCGGCCGCTGCGGCACATCAGGCACTCGCCGCAGATCCGCGCGGCCGTCTCGCTGACCACCCGCTCGCCCTCCCGGAACCCGCGCACCGCCCGCCCAACCCCGGCCACCGTGCCGCCGAACTCGTGCCCCAGCACCACCGGCACGTTCACCGGCCACGATTGCGTGTTGTGCCACTGGTGGACGTCCGACCCGCACACCGACACCGCGCCGACCGCCAGCAGCACCTCGTCGTCCGCGATCCGCGGCACCGCCACCTCGCGCAGCTCCACCGCAAACGGCTCGAGCGCATGCTGGACGACTGCGGGCTGGGTGGTCATGGGATGAAGCGGATTTTGTTAGTCCTGAAACGGGAAATGCCGGACCACGGATTGTGCGAGTTACGCGGATTTCGGAGCGGCTTGGTTTCCCTCGCCTGTGCACCTGCCGGGTGAACCCGGCATCCATCGCAACTCATTCAACATCCGTGCAATCCGTGGTTTTCATTCCCCGATCCAGGTTAGCCCGGCCGCCCGATCGGCGCCCGGTGGACCTCGTCGCAGATTCGCTTCAGGGTCGGGAAAAGGTCGGCATCCGCGGGCCGGAACGCCGCGCCGTCGATCACCAGCGGCGCGCCGATGACCACCAGCGGCGCCCCCCGCGACGGGCACTCGATCGCCTGCGGGATCGACAGCCCGCCAACCGCCTGCACCGGGATCGAGACCGCGCGGACCACCTCGTCGAGCTCGTCGAGCGGGCTCAGCCCGCGGATCAGGTTGCGCTCGTCGAAGCCGATGTGGTGCACGATGAAGTCGACGCCAAGGCGCTCCATCCAGCGCGCGCACCCGACGCGGTCCTCCGCCCCGAGGTTGTCGCCCATCACCTTGATGCCGTAGTCGCGCCCGGCGTCGACAACCCGCCGGATCGTCGCCTCGTGCGCGCGCCCCATCACCACCACCAGGTCGGCGCCCGCCTTCGCCATCATCTCCGCCTCGAGGTAGCCCCCGTCCATCGTCTTCAGGTCGGCCACGATCGGGTGGTCCGGAAACCGCTCGCGCAGCCCCGCCACCGCGTGCAACCCCTCGGCCAGCAGCAACGGCGTGCCCGCCTCGAGCCAGTCGACGCCCGCCGCCACCCCCACCGCCGCCGTTTCCAGCGCCTCCTCGAGCGAGGTCAGGTCCAGCGACAGCTGGACGATCGGGCGGTCGATGCGCTCCATGTCCATCCGCGCGCGACCTTACCCCACGCCCCCGCCGCACTGCAATCGCCGGATGGCGAAAATCATGCCGCCCCCGCGCCCGCCATTTCGGGTTTGGATTCCGCCCGCCCGCGCGGTCCAATCCGGGCGTGATCTGGTGCCTGCCGCGGCGCGAGGTCCGGTTCCCGCGCCGGACCCTGGTGATGGGAATCGTCAACGTGAACGACGATTCCTTCTCCGGCGACGGGACGCTCGACCCCGGCGCCGCACTGGCCCACGCCGCGCGCCAGGTGCGGGCCGGCGCCGACATCGTCGACGTCGGCGCCGAAAGCGCGCGCACCAACCGCCCGCCGATCCCGGTGGCCGAGGAACTCCGCCGCCTGCGCGGGTTCCTCGACGCCTGGCCCGCCACGCTCGCCGCCGCCCGGCCGGTCGACGACCAGGCCCTGTGGCCACCGGTGCTCTCAATCAACACTTGGCGCCCCGAGGTCGTCGGCCAACTCCTCGACGCCGACCTCGGCGTCGAGCTGGTCAACGACATGGGCGGCCTGCCCGACGACCGCAACGCCCGCCACTGCGCCGCCGCCGGCGCCGCGCTCCTGATCATGCACACCGCCGGCCCGCCCAAGGTCCCCCGGCGCGACCAACGCTGGGACGACGTGATGGCAGCCATCATCCGGTTCTTCGCCGCCAAGATCGCCCTCGCCACCGCCGCCGGCCTCGCCCCGGAACGCATCGTCCTCGACCCCGGCCTCGACTTCGCCAAGCAGCACGACGACAACCTGACCGTCCTGCGCGACCTCGCCCGCCTGCAGCAGTTCGGCCGCCCGGTGCTCGCCCCGGTCAGCCGCAAGACGCTCATCGGCGAGACCCTCGCCATCCCACACCCCGCCGACCGCGACCCCGGCACCCTCGCCTGCATCGCCGCCGCCGTCCGCCGCGGCGCACAGATCGTCCGCGTCCACAACACCGCCGCCGCCTGGCAGGCGGCCAGGGTGCTCGCCGCCGTCGCCGGCACCGCCTGACCGCACCCCGGCCGCGCCGGTCAGTCGCCGCTCTTGAGCACCCGGATGAAGGCGTCCTGCGGGATGTTCACCTTGCCGATCGCCTTCATCTTCTTCTTCCCCTCCTTCTGCTTCTCCAACAGCTTGCGCTTGCGCGTGATGTCGCCCCCGTAGCACTTCGCGGTGACGTTCTTGCGCATCGGCGAGATCGTCTCCCGCGCGATGATCTTGCCGCCGACCACCGCCTGGATCGCCACCGCGAACAGCTGCCGCGGGATCACCTCCCGCAGCCGCGCCGCAAGGTCCCGCCCGCGGCTCGCCGCCTTGTCGCGGTGGACGATCGTGGCGAACGCGTCGACCGGGTCGCCCGCGATCAGCATGTCCATCCGCACCAGCCGCGCCGGCTGGTAGCCGGTGTGCTCGTAGTCCATCGACGCGTAGCCGCGGCTGAGCGACTTGAGCTTGTCGTTGAAGTCCACCAGGATCTCGGACAGCGGCAGGTCGCAGGTGAGCATCACCCGGCCCTCGTCGATCGTCTCGGTGTGGTCCACCGCCCCCCGCTTGTCCATCACCAGCTGCATCATGTCCCCGATGAACCGGCTCGGCGTCATGATGAAGATCCGGACCATCGGCTCGCGGATCTCGCGCACCAGCTGCGGCTCGGGCAGCAGGATCGGGTTGTCGATCAGCACCTCGGAGCCGTCGGTGCGGCTGACCTGATAGACGACCGACGGGTAGGTCGAGATCACGTCCATGTCGAACTCGCGGCGCAGCCGCTCCTGGACGATCTCCATGTGGAGCAGGCCGAGGAACCCGCAGCGGAACCCGAAGCCGAGCGCCGCCGAGCTCTCCGCCTGGAAGGTGAACGCGGCGTCGTTGATGCGCAGCTTCTCCATCGCGGCCTTGAGCGCCTCGAAGTCGGGCGAGTCGACCGGATAGATGCCGGCGAACACCATCGGGTGGACCTCCCTGAAGCCGGGCAGCGGGGCGGGGCACGGCCGGGCGGCGTCGGTGAAGGTGTCGCCGATCTTGACCTCGGCGGCGCTCTTCATGTTGGCGATCAGGTAGCCGACGTCGCCGGCCTCGAGGGCGTCGCGGACGGTCATCTTGGGGGTGAACACGCCGACCTCCTTGACCTCGTAGACGGTGTCGGTGGCGAACAGCTTGACCTTGGACCCGCGGCGGACGGAGCCGGAGAACAGGCGGACGTAGGAGATCACGCCGCGGTAGGAATCGTAGACCGAGTCGAAGACCAGCGCGCGCAGCTGGTCGTCGGCGGCGCCGGAGGGGGCGGGGATGCGGGCGATGATCGCCTCGATGATGTCCTCGATGCCGGTGCCCAGCTTGGCGGAGGCCAGCACCGCCTCCTCGGCCGGGATGCACAGGATGTCCTCGAGCTGGCGCTTGACCTTGGCGATGTCGGCGCCGGGCAGGTCGATCTTGTTGATCACCGGGATGATGACCAGCTGCTGCTGTTGGGCGAGGTGGAGGTTGGCGACCGTCTGGGCCTCGACGCCCTGGGCGGCGTCGACCAGCAGCAGCGCGCCCTCGCAGGCGGCCAGGCTGCGGGAGACCTCGTAGGAGAAGTCGACGTGGCCCGGGGTGTCGAGCAGGTTGAGCTTGTAGCTGCGGCCGTCGCGCGCGGTGTAGTGCATCGCCACCGGGTGGCTCTTGATCGTGATCCCCTTCTCGCGTTCGAGGTCCATGGCGTCGAGCAGCTGGTCCTGGCGCTCGCGCTCGGTGATCGTGCTGGTGACCTCCAGCAGCCGGTCCGAGAGCGTGGTCTTCCCGTGGTCGATGTGGGCGATGATCGAGAAGTTGCGGGTCGACTCGCTGGACATGAGGAGGATCAGGGCGGGCGGCGGCGGGGCGGGGCGGCGGGTCCGGGGGCGGCAGCGCGCGGGCCGGGGCCGCGTGGGTGCCGCGCGCGCCCTCGCGGGGCCGCGGGTCTGGCCGGCGCAGGATGTAAGCGCAGCGCGGGTCGGAGGGCACGCAAAAACTCCTTGCTTGGCCAGCTGCCGGCGAGCGGGCATATTGCCGGCCTTGAGCCGCCGCTTCGAGATCGAGGAATTGGTCGCGCAGGATGCTCACCGGGTGGTCTATCGGGCAGTGGACCGCCGCACCGGCGGGCTGGTTGCGGTGCGGCGCCTGTTGCCGCGGGGGCACGCCGGGGGCGGGTTCGACGAGCCGACGACGGAGCGGTTCGAGGCGGCGATGACGGTGCTGGCGGGGATCAACTGCCCGGCCCTGCGGCGGGTGGTGGCCTGGGGGGTGGATCGGGTCGACCGGGTCCCCTACATCGTGACCGAGTGGCTGGAAGGCGAGAGCCTGGCGACCCTGCTCGAGCGCGGGGTGCTCTCGAGCGCGGCGGCGCGGCGGTTGGCCGAGGCGGGATTGACGGCGCAGGCGGCGCTCGATGCGGCCGGCGGCGGGTGGCAAGTCGAATCCTCGGCCGACGCCGTGATCATGACCGGCGACGATCACGACTACCGGTTTTCGTTCTGGGTCGTCACGCCGCCGGGTTCGGAAACCGGGGCCGAGGTGGTCAGCGAGCTGGCCGGATTGGTCGAGCGCGGCCTCGGCTGGCAGGGCGTGCTGCCGGCCGCCAACGCCGGCGACGGGCTCGCCGGCTGGGTCCGCTCGGTCCGGCAGGAGCGGCCGACGGCCGCCCAGGCGCTGCGGTCGCTGGCACGGGCCAAGGCCGCGGCGCAGCAGCCGCCGGCCCGCCCCACGCCGGCCGGCCGGCCGGCGCCCGCCGCATCGCCCGCCGCACCGCCCGCCGCCGCGGCCAGCCGCCGCGCGATCTGGTGGGCCGCCGCCGCCTGCCTGGTCCTGACGCTGGTGGCCGGCGGGTGGTGGTTTGCGCGGCGGTCACACGCCCGGGCGCCGGGCACCGTGGCTGGGGCGGGGAGCACCGCCGGGCTGACGGGCGCCGCGCCCTCGTCGGCCGGCACCGGGCGGGCCGGTGGCGGGTTGGATGCCGCGGCCGCCAGTGCGCGGGCGGCTGAGTTGGCCCGCACCATCGCCGCGGGCGAGGCGTCCGACGCCCCGGCGCGGGTGTTCGGCCCCGCCGACGGCGCCCTGCTGCGCGGCCTGGTCGGCCGCCACGTGATGTTCAAGGGCATCGTGCGGGAGGTGCGCCAGAGCGCCAGCGGCAAGTCCCGCTACCTCGAGTTCTCCGCCACCCGCGGGCTCGACGACGTCTGCGGGCGCATGTGGGCCCGCGACGACCAGGGGCTGTCGCTCAACGCCCTCCAGCCGCTGGTCGGGCGGAACATCGCCCTGCACGGCAAGGTCGAGATCGAGCAGGGGACCGGCCGCGTGGTCATCCACCTCGACACCCGCGACCAGATCGAGGAGCTCGCCCCCGGCGCCGCACCGACGCCGCGGCCGCCGGTGGCCGGCGCACGGTGAACCCGGCCGGCGCGGTCACAGTTGGTTGAGCACCCAGCCGAGCACCAGCACCTGCGGGGTGGCAAGCAGCGGCAGCGCGAGCGTCAGCAGCCACGAGCGCGTCGTCTGCCGCAGCACCAGCACCTCGGTGTAGTCGGTGGCGGCCCCGGCCATCAGGAACGTGAACGCGTTGCCCGGCGCGCCGGCACGGGTGAGCAGGTCGGCCGCCACCGGGGACGAGCCTTCCGAGCACACCTCGATCACGCTGGTCGCCAGCAGCGTGAGCAACAACCCCGCCAGCGAGGGGCCGAAGTAATGCTGGAACAGGCCGTCGGGCACGAACGCGCGGATCGCGGCGGCCAGCACCAGCCCGAAGAAGATCCAGCGCAGCACCATCCGCGACTCGGAGAGGCCGTCGATGGCCATCCGGCGCAGGTTGGCAGCGCCGGGCCTGAGGTTGGCGGCCGCCTCGCGCCACGCCGGCAGGAACCGGAAGTCGTCCGGCAACTCGCGCCGGTGCGGGTTGGCGGGCAGCCGGCCGGCGGCCACCAACCGGTCGGCCAGCCAGCCGGTGGCCACCCCGACGACCATCGAGAGGCCGATGAACGCAAGCGTCCACTGCCAGCCGATCAGGGCGAGCAGGATCAGGGTGAGCGACAGCGAGTTCCACGGGCTGGCGATCAGGAACGCGAACGTCTGCCCGGGCGAGGCGCCCTTCCGATAGAGCTGCATCGCCACCATCAGGATGCCGTGGTTGCACAGGTCCAACAGGATGCCGGCAACCGCCGCGCGCAGGATCCCCGCAAAGCTGCCGCCGCGGCCGAGGAGGCCGGTCACCAGCTCCCGCGGCAGCCGGTTGACCACCGCCACCGCCACGATCCCGGCCAGGATCCCCCACCACGCCTTGCCCATCAGCGCAAACACCGCGTGCCCGAACGCCGCCAGCCACGGCGCCGCCGCCGCCCCGGCCCACCAGTGGACCGCGCACCCCGCCGCCACCACCCCCAGCGAACCCCACAACAACCAGTCGATCCGCCCCCGCACGCCACAGCAGGCACCGGCACCCGCCGCCGCAGCGCCCGCGGCGTGGCCGCCCGCCGCGCCCGCCCCGTGGCTGCAGCAGGCGTCCTCCGCCGCGGCGGCCGCGGCATGGCAGCAGTCGCCCGGAGCGGGCGGCGGCGCCTGACGCCCGCAGCATGCCTCGCGCCCCGGCTCCGCTTCCTCCGGGCGGCGCTTCCCTCCGCAGCAGCAGTCGGACATATGCGGACCATAGGCGGGCATCGCGGGATGCAAAGGGCGGATCGCTCGCCGCACCGCGGGCCCCCGCCGGCCGCCGCCGCCGGCCAATCCGGCGCAGGGCCAGATTTTCCGTGCCTTCCGCCGTCCCCGTGGCTTTGCTTGCGCCGCCGACCACCATGTTCACAGCCCGTTGGAAAAAGGACGCCAAGCACCTCTACAAGGGCGCCAGGAAGTTCATCCACTACAAGCGCGACCTGCTCGAGCCCAACCGGATCGACGAGATCGAGTCGCGCCGCGCCGACCTGCTGGCGGCGATCAGGGCCGGCGACCGGGCCCGGACCGACGAGGCGTCGCGCCAGCTGCGCGCCACCTGCGAGGGCGCCCTGCCCCGCGCCGAGTCCCAGACGTGGCTGGAGGAAAACATCGAGGTGATCTTCGTCGCGATCGTGATCGCGCTCGGGCTGCGCGCCTACTTCCTGCAGCCGTTCCGGATCCCGACCGGATCGATGCAGCCCACGCTCAACGGGATCATCGGCCGGCCGCTCCCGCGCGCCGACTGGCCGGCACTGCCGGTGCGCCTGTTCGAGGCGGTGGTGCGCGGGCGCTCCTACGTCCGGGTGGTCAACGACCGCGACCGCACCGTGGCCACCCGCGAGGGCGGCCCCGACATCCGCGACTTCCAGTTCTATCACTTCTTCAGCCGCTCGATGATGTTCTTCACCGACGGCTCGCGGCTGCGCCTGCCGGCACCCCGCGCCCAGGCGGTCCCCCTCGGGCTCTCGGACGCATGGCTGGCGGCGCGCCAGAACGGCGGCGTCCTGCCCGCGGGCACCGTCCTCTGCGAGGGCGTCGTCGATGCCGGCGACCTGGTGCTGGTCGACAAGGTCTCCTATCACTTCCGCCGGCCGCGGCGCGGCGAGGTGTTCGTGTTCGACACCCGCGGCATCCGCGGCATCCACAGCCGCAAGTTCGGCGGCCAGGAGGCCGGCTCACACTACATCAAGCGCCTCGTCGGCGTGCCCGGCGACACGTTGACGATCGAGTCCCCCAACCTGCTGGTCAACGGCCGCATCGCCAGGGAACCCTACATCCAGCGCGTGATCCGCGCCGAGGGGCCATACGCGATCAACCCGGGCTACCAGCTCGCCAACCCCACCCACGACCAGGGCGTGCGCTTCCTCGACGCACCGGGCAAGGCGCTCACCCTGCGGGCCGAGGCCCCGCCCGGGCTGCGCGAGTACGCCGCCTTCGGCGACAACACCGGCAACTCGCTCGACTCGCGCTACTGGGGCCAGGTCAAGGAGTTCAACCTCGTCGGGCCCGCGCTGTTCTCGCTCTGGCCGGCCAACACCGGCCATTGGGGCATGATCAAGTAACATGCCTTCCGCCGCCGCCATCACCCGCCGCGCGAAGTCCAACCTCGCCTTCGCCCTGCGCGCCCTGCCCGCCGACCGCCGCGACGACGCCGTCACGTTCTACGCGTTCTGCCGCACCATCGATGACCTGGCCGACGACCGGTCGCGCCCGGTGGCGGAACGCCGCGCGGCGCTCGACGCGTGGTCAGCGGGCCTGGCGGCGGGGTTCGCCGCGCCCGGCGCACTCGAGGCCGCGGTGCTCGGGCTGCGCGACCGGCTCGCGATCCCCAACGAGCTGCTGCTGGCGATCGTCGACGGCTGCCGCAGCGACCTCGCGCCGCAGCGGTTCGCCACCTGGCAGGACCTCCGGCACTACTCGTGGAAGGTGGCGTGCGCCGTCGGGCTGGCGTCGCTGCCCGTGTTCGGCGCCACCCGCCCGGAGGCGGAACCCTACGCCGTCGCCCTCGGCCACGCGCTGCAGCTCACCAACATCCTGCGCGACGTCGGCGAGGACCTCGCCAACGACGGCCGCATCTATCTGCCCCTCGAGGACCTCGCCCGCTTCGGCTACCCCGAGGCGGACCTCCGCGCCCGCGTCCACGACCGCCGCTTCCTCGCCCTGATGGAGTTCGAGGCCGCCCGCGCCGAAACGCTCTATCAGGAGGCCGCCGGGCTGCTGCCCGCCGCCGACCGCCGCGCGCTGCTGCCCGCCCGGGTGATGCACGAGATCTACGCCACGCTGCTCGAGCGGATGCGCCACGACGGGTTCCGCGTGTTCGACCGCCGCTACCGCATCTCGACCGCCCGCAAGCTCGCGATCCTCTCCCGCCACCTGCTCCACCGCCACTGGGCGCGGGGTGAATAATCCCGCCCCAACATCCGTTTCACAGCCATGCAGACGCTCCGCCACCTGCTCGCCGCAGCCGGCCTGCCCGCCGCGCTGGCGCTCTCCCACTGCACCCCCTACCAGCAACAGGGCGCCGCCATCGGCGGCCTGGCCGGCGGCGCCTTCGGGGCGATCGCGGGCGACGACCACCGCGACGTCCTCCGCGGCGCCGCGCTCGGCGCGGCCGCCGGCACCGGGATCGCGGCCGCCACCGAAAGCTCGGGCCGCAACGCCCCGCCGCCCTACGGCGCCGCCCCGCAGCCCTACGGCAACCCCGCGCCGCCCTCCGGCAGCGCCCCGCCGCCGCCGCGCCAGCCGGACTACCCGACCGCCCGCCGCACCTCCAACCCGAACCGGGTGATCAGCCCCTTCGCGCCCTACAACGTCATCGACGTCACCGGCTTTTCCAGCGGCGCCCTCGCCCGCGACCCGACCAACCAGCAGATCTTCCGGGTGCCGTAGGGCAGCCCGCCATCCCGGGCCACACTACCCGTTGCCGGCGCCGCCATCGCGCACGGGGGCCGCCGGCGCCGCCGGGGTTTCCGGCGCCGCCGGGGTTTCCGGCGCCGCCGGGGTTTCCGGCGCCGCCGGGATTTCCGGCGCTGCCGGGGTTTCCGGTGCTGCCGGGGTTTCCGGTGCTGCCGGGGCGGCGGGCGCGATCAGTTCGCGCAGGAACTGGGCGTGGACCGCGGTGCCGAGGTCGAGCGGGTGGTGGATCGTGCGTTCCTCATACTCGGTCTTGATCTTCTCGTCGTGGCGGATGCGGGTGATCACCAGGCCGAGGACCAGCGGCGCGCCGTTCGCCTCGCGGATGAACAGCGGCCCGCCGCTGTCGCCGTCGAAGGCCGTGAAGCTCGCCAGCAGCGTCGGGTGGCGCTCGATCGGCCACAGCGGGTGGCCGGCGATGATCCCCTGGCGCGCGACCGGGAACGCCGCATTGTTGGCCTCGTGGCGCGTCGGATAGGTGAACACGAACACCGGGTCGCACACGTCGGTCCCGGCCGCGACCAGGCGCGCCTCGTCGGCGAGCGCCGCCAGCGGCAGCGGCGCCACCGGCACCGGCGTCGGCTCCTCGAGGCGCAGCACCGCCACGTCCGCCGTGGCGTGGGCCGCCCACAGCGGCTGGTCGGCGCGCCGCACCGGGATCGTGTGGTCGTGGCGCTTCCACGCGCCGTCGGCGCCCTGCTCGCGCAGCACCACGATCATCGTCTCGCCCTTCGACCGCTCCAGCACATGCTTGGCGGTGGCCAGATAGAGCGCCTGCTCGCTCCCCTCCCCGCGGACCAGCAGGCAGGTGGCGGTCGAGGCCGGGTGATAGAGCTTGTGGGTCGCGTGCATGACTTGCGTGGCAAACTCGGCCGCGGGCGCGACGCCGCAGGCCAGCAGGGTGACGAACAGGGTGTGCTTCATGGTCGGTTGGGGAATGCGGCCCGGTCCCCGCCGCAGCGCCGCACCCGCGAGAACCCGGGCGCCGGCACCACCGCGGTGGCACGGCCGCCGCCAACGTGCACGCCCGCCGGGGGCGCTTACAAGCCGATTGCCCCCACCCAGGCCCGGACGCCCCCGCCCGCCCCCCCACCACCTGTTACGCGCCGCAGGCCCGGCCTCCGATCGCCCCGGGACAAGGCCGCGCGGCAACCGCCGCCCCGGGATGACCTCGGTTTCGGCTTGGAGTGGAGGGCCGGAAGCCGCATCGAATGCCCGCGTCATGCAACCCGATTGCCTTGGGCCCGGCCACCTGGAGACGCTGCGCGCGTTGGCCCGCGGCGGGGTGGACGTGGGGACATCGTCGTGGAAGTACCCCGGCTGGCTCGGGCAGCTCTACGAGCAGCAGCGTTACCTGACCCGCGGGCGGTTCAGCAATCCGCGCTTCGAGCGCGAGTGCCTGGCCGAGTATGCCGGGGTGTTCCCCAGCGTGTGCGTGGACGCGAGCTACTACCGCTTCCCGGACGCCGAGTCGCTCGCGCGGCTCGTCGCGCAGGTGCCGCCCGGGTTCCGCTTCGCCCACAAGGTGACCGACGCGATCACGGTGAAGACCTACCCGCAGCACCCGCGCCACGGGGTGCACGCCGGGCGGGAGAACCCGCACTTCCTCGATGCCGGGCTGTTCCTCGGGTCGTTCCTCAAGCCGCTGGAGCCCCACCGCGGCCACACCGGCCTGCTCATCCTCGAGTTCTCGCGCTTCCACCGGCGGGACTTCGCCCACGGCCGCGAGTTCCTCGCCGCCCTCGACTCGTTCCTCGCCCGCGTGCCCACCGGCGAGTGGGACGTCGCCGTCGAGCTGCGCAACGAGTCGCTGCTGCGGCCGGAATACTTCGACCTGTTGGAACGCCGCCGCGCCGGCCACGTCTACAACCACTGGCAGCGGATGCCGCCGGCCGGCGAGCAGCTCGCGCTGCGCCCCCCGGCCGCGCTCGGCGGCCCGTGCGGGATGCGCCTGCTGCTCAAGCCCGGCCGCGCCTATCAGGAGGCGGTCGACACCTTCCAGCCCTACGACCGGGTGCGCGAGCCGCTGCCCGAGGCCCGCGCCGCCGCGGCCCGCTTCCTCCGCGACCACCTCGCACGCCCCCCGGGCGGGCGCCGCGGCGCGCTCTACGTCAACAACCGCCTGGAAGGCAACGCGCTGGCGACGATCGCCGCGATCCTCGACCTGCTGGCCGCCGCGGCGTGAGGGAAGCACGAGCGGATCGCCCGATTTGCCGCCCGATTTGCCTTGACGCCGGGCCGCGCCGGTGGCTTTCTCCCCGCCCCGCAACCCCGCATCTCCGCCATGGCCCGCGTCTGCAGCATCCTCGGAACCCGTCCCCACACCGGTGGCAGGATTCACCGCTCCGGCCTCGCCAAGAAAAAGGGCGGCATCGGCCGCCACGTGACCAAGACGGTCAAGCGGCGCATGATGCCCAACATCCAGACCAAGCGGATCTGGGTGCCCGAGCTCGGCCGCTTCGTGCGGGTGAAACTGTCCGCCCGCGCGCTCAAGACGATCTCGAAAAACGGCGCGCACAAGGTGCTCAAGCAGGCGGGCCTCATCTGACGCCCGGCCCCGTGATCGCGGATCGCGGATCGGGCGCCTTCCCGATCCGCCGCCCGCCCCTGCTTCGCCCTCCGGCCGTCGCGCTCAGTGAGTGACGAGTGACGAGTGACGAGTGACGAGTGAGAGAAAGTGCTTCGCGCGAAGCCCCTGCCTTTCACTCCCCACTCCCCACTCCCCACTCCCCACTCCCCACTCGTCACTCGTCACTCGTCACTCCCCACTCGTCACTCGTCACTCCCCACTCGTCACTCGTCACTCCCCACTCGTCACTCGACGCACGGCACCAGCACGCCGTCGCGCATGCCGTGGATCTTCTTCTTGTCGGGCGGCACGATCGTCGCGAGGCAGCCGCCGAGGGTGGTGGTTCCGCCGCCGTCGGTGAAATAGTATGGGCACAGCCGGACGCGGCCGCGCACGGTGGTGACCCGCCCGCGGTCGTCGTAGACCGGGTGCTCGACCAGCCGGCCCTCGCGGAACTCCTGCACGATCCACGGCTGGTGGTCGAAGCCGGCGAGCGCCTCGCGCAACCGCTCGCGCCATTCGCCGGCCGCGAGGTCGTGACCGATGAACACCCCGCGCGAGCCCCACGCCAGCGCGTGGAAGCCGCTGATCTTGAGCACCAGCCGCCGCTGCCGCTGGCTGAACCCGGCCACCTCGTCCCAGCCGTGGACGTCCAGCCGGGGCAGCGCGGCGTGCGGCGGCAACGGGGTCGGGTCCGCCACCCAGCCGTACGGCACCAGTTCCCGCAGCAGCCGCAGGTGCGCGCCGCGCAACGCCTGCCGCCAGACCCCCGCGAGCGCCGGCGCCCACAGCAGTGCCAGCCACAGCTTGTCCTCGAAGTGCGGCTTGAACGGCGGGCTCACCGCCAGCCGGCCGGCCACCGCCGCCCCGGCCATCCGCCGCGCCCCCGCCACCGCCTCCCAGTCGTAGAGCTCGAAAAACCGATAGACCGGCTCGTCGCCGCCGTCCCACTCCTCGGCGGCCGCCAGCCGCCAGCGCGCCGGGCCGCCGCGCCCGTTGAGGCGCCCGACCAGCCACCGGAGTTCCGGCCGGTAGTCGGCCGCTTCGTCGGAGACCAGTACCACCCCGCCGCCCGGCAGCACCCCGCCGAACCCGTCGAGCATCCCGTCCGCCCCGCCCAGCACAGCGAACCCGGCCGCGGCGTAGAGCTGCGCCAGCCAGGCGGTGATCCCGATCCCCCCCGGCACCGCGTCGAACTCGGTCAGCGCCAGCCCGTCGTCGGTCCAGATCAGGTCCGGCCGGATCACCCGCGGCCGCTCGTCGCGCAGCGCCGGCGCGCGCTGCGCCTCGACCATCCACGCCGGCTTGCCGGCGTCGAGCAGCCCGGCCAGCCAGCCGTCGAGGCTGCCGTGGGCGCTGCGCCGGTACAGCTCGTCGCAGGCGGCTTGGAACTGGGCCAGCGGGTGGCCGAGCCGCGCCAGCCGGCGGGCCAGCCGCTTGCCGAGCCGCAGCGGCTCGGGCGACCAGCGCCAGCCGGCGTCGCCGCTGCCGAACAAGCCGCCCGGCGGCAGCGCCGCCTCGATCGCGTCGCGTTCCACCCTCATTGCATGGCCCGCAGCGCCACCCGCACCAACTCCTCAGTCGCCGCCCCCGGCTTGGCCTCCAGCACCTGCCGCACCGCCCGCCGCGCCTCCGCCTGCCGGTAACCCAGCGCCACCAGCGCCAGCTCGGCGTCCGCCGCCGCCGCGCTCACCTCCCCCGCCGCCTCCTGCTGCCATGTCGCCGCCATCCCCACCTTGTCCTTGAGTTCGAGCACGATCCGCTCCGCCGTCTTCTTCCCCAACCCCTTGATCCGCGCCAGCTCGGCCACCCCGCCCGCCACCACGCACGCCTTGAACCGCGCCACCGGCATCCCCCCCAGCACCGCCAGCGCAATCGCCGGCCCGATCCCGCTCACCCGCTCGATCAACAGCAAAAACACGTCCCGCTCCTCCTCGGTCGCAAACCCATACAACACCTGCGCCGTCTCCCGCACCACCAGGTGCGTCCGCAAGTCCACCTCCCGCCCCTCCACCGGCCCCAGCCGGTCATACGTCGACAACGGCACCCGCACCTCATACCCCACCCCCCCGGCCTCCACCACCAGCCGGTTCGGATACGCCTCCAGCACCCTGCCCCGCAGCCGCGCAATCATGCCCCCACAGCTTGCCCCCACGCCCCAGCCTGCCAAGCGGAAAGGCTGGCCCGGCAAGGCAACCCCGCACCCACCACCACACCACCACCACACCACCACCCCCGCCGCCTCCGCACCCCATCCAGGCGCCCCGCAAATAATTTGAACGACACGATACTTTATGCTTGTTTATTTTTTTCAGTTTTTGTAGTGGTGGTGATTTTTCGAGTCGCGCTCCCGGCGGACGCCTGCTATGGTAGGGGCGTTATGGCAACCACCACCAAACGAACTCGCTTCTCGCGCCGGCTTCCCGATCACGTGACCGACGAGTTGGTCAACGTGTTGTCGGAGAAGAAGGTGTTCGGGTTCAACGACCTGTTCGAGCGCGTGTTCGAAAACCTCAAACAGAGGAATGCCGTGAGCGGCGGCGAGGAGATGCTGCGGCTGCGTGCCTACGAGAAACTCCAGAATCTGGTGACCCGCGGGCTGGTTGAGAAGCTCGGCAAGGAGTACAAGGGCCTCGAGCGGATCCGTGAGGCTTCGAGCGATTTCCTCGCCCGCCAGCAGGCCTGACACGGGCCTGCGCGACCGATCCGGCTGACAACCCGCGCCTTGACGGGCGCGGGTTGTTGCTTTTCGCTCGCGGCGGCGCGCGGGCGCGCCGGGCGATGGCGGGCGACTACCTACCGGTTCTGGTGCAGGTGCTGCTGGCGTGCGGGTTTGCCGCGGCGGTGTTGCTGCTCAGCGTCGTGTGCGGGCGGGCGGCGCGGCGCGACGCCGGCGCCAAGGACAGCCCCTACGAGTGCGGGGTGAAGCCGGTCGGCCCCGGGGCGCCGCGCTTCCCGGTGAAGTTCTATCTGGTTGCGATGCTGTTCGTGGTGTTCGACCTCGAGGTGGTGTTCATGTACCCGTGGGCGATGGAGTTCCGCGACCTGGTGCGGGCGGGCGGCGCGGCGCTGCCGGCCATGGCGGGCTTCGCCGGGATCCTCGGCGTGGCCTACGTCTACGCGCTGCGCAAGGGCGCGCTGCACTGGCGCTAGACGCCGCTCACAGCATCCGCCGGCACGCCCACGCCGCGCCGGCGGCGAGCACCGCGAGCGCGAGCGCGCCGGCCACCCGGTCGCGGCGCAGCACCCGCGGCAGTCCGGCGGAGGCCGAGGGCAGGAACACCAGCCCGGCGTAGAGCATGCCGGCGACCAGGCCGCCGGCGTGGGCCGCGTTGTCGATGAAGCGGAACCCGAGCGCCCCGAGCAACGCGGTGGCGACCACCCCGGCCAGCAGGCGCCGGCGCGCGCTCACCGGCACCAGTTGGCGGTGCAGCGACTCGAACACCAGCAGGAACCCGAGCAGGCCCAACAGTCCTCCCGAGGCGCCGACCGAGGGCGAGTGGGCCCAGTGCAGCGAGGCGGCGCCGCCGGCCCAGGCGGCGGTGAGGAACGCCAGCGCGAGGTGGGGCCAGCCGGCAAGGACCTCGGCGCGGCGGCCGAGGTAGAGGAGGGCGGCGGCGTTCATCAGCCAGTGGACCGGGTGGCCGTGGAGCCATGGGGCGGTGAGCAGCCGCCAGCGCTCGCCGGCGTGGGCGGCGTCCTTGAGCAGGCCGGCCGCCTGCCAGCCGGCCGAGGGCAGCATGAACTGGAACAATCCGACGACCGCCATCAGCGCGAGCAGCACCCACGTGAGCACCACCGGTTGGCAGCCGAGCCACGCCCCGAAGCGGGCCTCCGCGATCGTTTCCGGGTCATCGGCCGCGGCGTGGTCGAGGCGGCGCAATTCCTTCCACCCGCGATAGCACGGGATCGCGCCGAACAGCAGCACCAGCAGCAACCCCAACCCCACCGCGCCGCTGCCCAACACCGCCTGCCAGCCGCCGCGGGCAAACGCCAGGCCGGCCGCCACCGCCACCGCAATCCCGCACCCGGCGAGCCACCGGCCGCCACTCCGCAGGTCGGCACGGGCGCCGCGCCGCAACACCTCGCCGACCACCCCCCGCAGCTCGCCGGCCTCCTCAGGCACCACCATCCGGTCGCTCGCCGGCGTCCATACCAGCCGCACCCGCCCGGCGTGACTGCGAAACGCCTGCTCGAGTTCGGCCGCCGAGGCACACGGCCACGCCCGCCCGCGCACATCCTGCCACCCCCAGCCGGACGGCGCGGCCGGAAACACATCGCCCCGCGCCCATACCGGCACCTCCCCCTCAACCTCCGTGGTCATGCCTCACACCTCCGGACGACCGGCACCTCCCCACCCGGACAACCCAACACCACCTCACTCACCAGCCGGCTCGGCAGCAGCCGGCTCGGCAGCAGCCGGCTCGGCATCCGCCGGCTCGGCATCCGCTGGCTCGGCATCCGCTGGCTCGGCATCCGCCGGCTCGGCAGCAGCCGGCTCAGCAGCAGCCGGCTCAGCGTCAGCCGGCTCGGCATCCGCTGGCTCGGCATCGGCCGGCGTCTCGCCGGCAGCCGGCTCCGGCGTCTCCGCGGCCGGTGCCGCAGGCGTCTCCACAGCCGGTGCCGCAGGCGTCTCCGCGGCCGGCGTCTCACCGGTCGGCGCTGCCGGCGTTTCACCCTCCGGTGCCGCGGGTGTTTCCCCGGGGGCGGGTGCCTCCTCCGTGGTGCCCGCCGGGGCGGGGGTCGTGCCGGTGGGCGGGGTGGTTTCGGCGGCTGCCGGCTGGGCGGCTGCCGCCTGCTCCTCGGTCTTGACCAGGCTTTCCGGCCGGTTGCGGTGGCCGATCAGGATTGCGAGCACCAAGGTCAGGACGAAGAACAGGGTGCCCAGATAGACGGTCGCGTTCTGCAGCACGTTGGTCGTCCGCGCGCCCCACACCTGGTCCGTCACCCCGCTGCCGAAGGTCGCGCCGAGCCCCTCCTGCTTCGGTCGTTGCATCAAAATCACCAGCACCATCAGCAGTGCCACCACCACGTGCACCACCAGCAACACGTTGATCGACACCCCAAGCCAGTTGATCGCAGCCAGAATCATGGGCGCGGGACTATGTGAGGCACCCATCCCGATGTAAAGCGGCGTTTTGGCCCCGTGCCGCGGGGCGGGGTTGGGGCGGCCCGTCCCGCAGGATCGGCGGCGCGGGCCGCCCGGCTGCGGTGCCGGCGCCCCCGGCCGCACCCGGATGCTAGCGCCCCGGCCGCACGATCCGGTTGTGGGCGTCGAGCACGATCTTGCACGGCTTGACCGGCGCCTCGGACAGGCCGAACGCCATGATCACGACCTGCTCGCCGGCGCGGATCCGGTGGGCGGCCCCGCCGTTGACCACGATCTCGCCGGTGCCCGCCTCGCCGGCCTGGACGTAGGTCTCCAACCGGTTGCCGGTGGTGATCGAGGCCACCAGCACCTTCTCGCCCGCCCACAGGTCGGCCGCCTCCATCAGATCCCGCGGGATCTCAATGCTCCCCTCGTAGTCCACGTCCGCCCGCGTCACCCACGCCCGGTGGAGCTTCGACTTCAGCACCTGCCGCAACATGCCCAAACACACCCCCGCACCCCCCGCCTCGTCAAGCGGCGAGCGCGGCCATCCGGTGCACACCCAACCCACCCGGCGGCAATCCCGCCTTTCGCCCCGCCTTTCGCCCCGTTTTTCGCCCCGTTTTTCGCCCCGTTTTTCGCGTGCCTCTCCGGCCGGCAGCCGCTACCTTCCGGCGCACGATCCATGCGCCTGCCCGCCCTGCTCATCCTGACCGCCCTCGCCGTCGGCGCGCCCCACGCCCGCGCGCAATCCGACCGTCCGTCGCCGGAGTTCCGCCGCCGCGCCGCACAGTGGCTCGAGTCGACCGAGTCCAGCCGGCGCCAAGCCGCGATCCGCTCCTACCTGCAGCTCGGGCCGGAGGCGATGCCCGATTACCACAAGGCCCTGCAGCTGGCCGCCCGCGCCCACGACGAGCGCCTCGCCCGCCTTGCCTCGGACATCGCCAACAACCCCTACGCCACCCACCACGAGGCCGCCAGCGAGCTGGATGCCGAGCGCGAGCGCGTCCTCGCCCTGGTCCGCACCGACTACCACAAGGACCCCGACAAGGTTCGCATGCTGCGCGAGGAAATGGAGGGCCTCGGCCGCCTGTATGACCGCACCCAGCGCCTCGCCGCCGTCGATGCCGGGCGCTTCGACGCCGCCCTCGACGGCAGCGTGGCCGCGCTCGCCGAGATCGCCCGCGAACTGGAACGCTTCGAACCCGACCGCGAGAGCAAGGAGATGGACGACGAGGAGCTGCGCAGCTTCATCGTCGGCGACAACATCGAGTCCCAGACGCTGGTCGAGCAGCGCACCCGCTACCGCGCCAGCCGCGACCAGGCGACGGCGCTGGCCGCCGCCGAGGAGGCCAACGCCCAGGCCGGCCCGTGGGCCAACGCCGTGATGCGCGACTTCGCCACCCTGCTCAACCGCGAACGCGCGTGGCTCGGGCTCAACCCGTTCCGCCTCGAGGAGAAACTCAGCGCCGCCGCCCGCGGCCACAGCGCCGACATGGCCGGCGGCGGCTTCTTCTCCCACACCTCCCCGATCCCCGGCAAGGAATCCCCCGCCCAACGCGCCCGCCTCGCCGGCTTCACCGGCGGCTGGTCCGGCGAGAACATCTTCGCCGGCTCCCCCAGCCACACCGCCGCCTTCAGCGGCTGGTTCGGGTCCGACGGCCACCGCTTCATCATGTTCGCCTCCGGACCCAATGTCATCGGCGTCGGCATCCACGGCAGCCACTGGACGATGATGACCGGCCACCTCGGCGGATAGAGCCGGCGGCCCCGGACGGCGGTTGCCCATTGACCGCAGAGGGCGCGGAGGACCGCAGAGAGCGCAGAGCTTGGAACCCTAAAAACGGGAATGGAAACCGGGGATTACGAGGATTTCGAGGATTATCAACGAGCTGCGAACGAACTCTCGATCACCCGTTAGGTGTCGGCATGGCGCTTGACAACTCATTCTAAATCAACGTAATCCTCGCAATCCCCGGTTCTCATTTCTGAATTCAGGGGAACGGAATGCCAGGTCCGGGAAGCCGGAATCCCCGGCCGCGTTCGGCATCTCCGGCGGTTTCCACCCGATCTCCTGTCTTCCTCTGTGCTCTCAGGGCCCTCTGCTCCCTCTGCGGTTGCCTGGCGTGCGCCGCGCCCTCTCCAGCGAAACTGACGAAGAGCCCGATATTTTTGGCGCAAGTCGCCTCCTTCACCCCCCTCCTTCCGGATTGCCAGCCGCGGTTCCCTTGGCTAGCCTTCCGCTCCCGTGAACACCTCCGCCCTCACCCCGCTCCTGGTCCTCGCCCTCGCCGGCGCCGCGCCGGCCGCCGTCACCCTCGACGTCCCCGCCACCCCGGGCGTCGCCGCCGAGGCCGCCGCCGACAGCCCGGCCAGGCCGGCGATCGACGCCTTCAACAAGGGCCGCGTGTTCGAGGCCGTGCGGCTGGCCCAGCCGCTCGCCGAGGCCGGCAACGCCGACGCGATGTTCATCATGGCCCTCGCCCACGAGAGCGGCCGCGGCGCCGAACCGTCGCGCGACAAGGCGATCGGGTTCTTCCGCAAGGCGCGCGCCGCCGGCAACCAGGAGGCCGCCTACCGCCTCGCCCGCCTGCTCGTCGACGTCGGCACCGACGACTCCCGCAAGGAGGCGCGCGAGATCCTCGAGGAGCTGGCCAAGTCGGATACCGGCGCCGCCTCGCGCTTCCTCGGCGAGGGCGCCCTGCGCGGCTGGTTCGGCGGCGAGGGCGATTTCGAAAAAACCCGCTACTGGTGGGCCCAGAGCGCCGAAAAGGGCGACGTGACCGCGATGCTCGCCCTCGGCCGGCTGCTCGACGGCAACTTCGGCTTCCCGGAAAAACGCGACGCCACCGCCGCACTCGAATACTTCGTCAAGGCCGCCACCCTCGGCAACCCGGCCGCCATGGTCGCCGCCGGCTCGCGCCTGCTCAACGGCGAGGAGTCGATCCGCAACGAAAAACGCGGCCGCGAATGGCTCGAGCGGGCGATCAAGGAGCAGCAATTCGACGCCTACCTCGCGCTCGGCGACTTCGAGGAGACGATCAAGAAAAACGACCAGGCCGCCCATGGGAACTACCAGAAGGGCGCCGAGAACGGCCAGACCGGCTGCATGCTCAAGCTCGCCCAGTTCCTCCTCGAGGGCCGCGGCGGCGCCGAGAAGGACGAGGCCGCCGCGCTCGGCTGGTTCAAGAAGGCCGGCCAAGGCGGCAACCCGCTCGGCCACGTCCAGGCCGCCTCCCTGATCCTCAAGGGCAAGGACGACGCCAAGGTCGTCGAGGGCTACGCCCACCTCGTCGCCGCCGCCGAGGCCAACCTCGCCGACGTCCAGAACGAACTGGGCCTGCTCTACCTCTCCGGCCGCCTCGGCATCCGCGACGCCACCGCCGCCGCCGGCTGGTTCGGCCGCGCCGCCGCCGCCGGCCTCCCCCAGGCCGCCAACAACCTCGCCGCCCTCTGTGAACAAGGCGTCGGCGTGCCCCAGAACTTCGAACGCGCCGGCCTCCTCTACACCCAGGCCGCCAACGCCGGCCACCCCCAGGCCACCGCCGCCCTCGGCCGCCTCCACGCCCTCGGCCTCGGCACCGCCCAGGACATCCCCAAGGCATGGGCCCTCTACTCGCTCGCCGTCGAACGCGGCGACGAAGAGGCCAAGGCCCCGCTCGGCGAACTGACGTCCGAACTCACCGAGGCCCAGGTCGCCGAGGGCCGCAAGCACCTCGCCGACTTCAAGGCCCCGGACCCGGACCAACCCGCCGCCAAGGACCAACCCGCCGCCGGGGAAAAACCCGCCGCCGGAGGAAAACCCGCCGCCGGGGAAAAACCCGCCGCCGAGGGAAAACCCGCCGCCGAGAAAAAACCCGCCGCCGAGGCCCCCCCGGCCAAGCCGGCCGCGCGGTAGCCCTCGTGGCGACGGCATCCTGCCGTCGGCCGTCCGGCGGGCATCTTGCCCGCCGGTCTGCGCTGCGCATGGGCAAGCGCGAACGGCACCCTGGGAGCGCGGACTTCAGTCCCGCCAATGATCCAGCCCCTCCCCAGCCGATGCCCATCGCGCAGCGCGCCACCCATCGACCGCGCCTCCTCATGCGGAATGAATTCCGCGCTCCCAGGGGCTGCCGCGGATGCACCAAGCACTGGCAGCCGGGCGGCGGGACGCCACCCGCACGGCCGACGGCGGGACGCCGTCGCCATGGAGGCAGATCGATGGGTGGCTGCATTGGCGATCGCCCGCGGCGTTGCGGGACGGGCGTTCGCCCAGCCCGCGTTGTGACCAACGCGGCTACGGGAGAGGAGCGCGTCACCCCGTGGTTTCGGGACCGCTCACTTCATCAAGCCCCGCAGGCGGGCCGCCCGCGGGTCTAACGGATGATCGGCCCGGGGCGCGGCCCGCCCCTAACAGCCTCCGGCGCGGCCCTCGCCGAGCAGCTCGAGCAGCCGCGGCAGCACCTCGTGGAACAGCGGGTTGCGGCCGCCGCGGGCGAGTTGCCCGGCGACGAGGTCGACCGGCGCGTCGGGGTCGGCCGGCAGGAACGACTCGCAGTCGGCGCCCGACCCGCGGCGGCGGCGCAGCAGCCGCCGTTCGCCGGCCGGCCGCGTCACCTCCAGCTCGATCCCGCCCCCGGCCAGCTCGAAGGCGCCGAGCGGCGCGGCCGCGGGATCGGCAACCAGCTCGACCCGCACCGGTGCGCCGCCCGGGCGGTCGAACGCGCGGGTTTCGGCCGGCCGCGGGCCGTCGGCCGCGCCGGGCGCCGGCTGCGGAGCGGCCCGCCACTTGGCCCGCAGTGCAAACCAGGCGAGCAGCTGGAATGCCGCGCAGCGGTGCGCCGGGTGGTGGACGATGCGCAGCCGCGCGGCCGTCGGCAGCATGGCCACCGTCCGCGGCTCCTCGAACAACGAGGCGATCGCCAGCCGGAACTGCCCGCCCCGTGACCATTCGAGGTCGTGCAGCACGCTGCGGCCGCCGCTTTCCTCGCGCACCGCCATCACCCGCGCCAGCGCCGCGGCCGGGTCGCCCCACTGGGCGCTGTCGAACACCAGGCGGTCGACCACGCTCGCCAGCCGCGCGCTGAACCGGAACGACAGCTCGCCCTGCCACCAGAACACCAGCGGCAAATCGCTGGCGAGGTGCGCGAACACCACGTTGGGCAGCCGCCCGACCGACCACCCGGTCAGCGCGAACGCGATCTGCTCGCAGCACACCGCCTTGCGCCCCCCGGCGAGGTGGCAGTGGGCCGTGATCCATGCCCGCGTGGTCACCTCCTTCACCGCGGGGTCAAGCTCCACCAAGATCGCGCGGCACGCGTGGTCGCGGGTCAACCCGCGCACCAGCGCCGAGTTGCCCGCCAACACCCCCGCCCCCTCCGCATACACCACCAGGTTGATCAGCGACGCCTTCGTCCGCGCCTCGTCGGCCTCCCACAACCGCCGCAGCTCGCGCTCGATCTCCCCCACCCCGACCTCCCGGCCGAGGCCACCCTCAAGCTCCACCGTGCCCGTTGCCATGCCCCCACTCTCCCCCACCCGCGCCGCTCTTCCAAGCGCTCGATTGCAGGTCGCAGGTCGCGGCAGTCCCCGTGGAGACGGCTACCTGCCGGCGGCCGTCCGGCGGGCATCCTGCCCGCGCCGGTCTGCGCCGCGCAGGAGCGCCCTGCGAAAGCCGGATGCGGGAAATCCGCACGTTCGGTTTGGCCAAGGGGAAGGGGGCCGGCCTCGGCCGGTCTCCTTCCCTGCTCTACTCTTTGTTGAACCGGTCCGGGGAGGTGAACGGGGGGGCTTGGACGGCGGCCGGGGCTGCGGCCCGCCGGGCGCGGAAGTCAAGCGCAACCGCTTCAACCACTGGCGGCTGGTGGCTGGTGGCGCAGGGGCCCCGGCATCACATCAGGGGGTCGCGCCCGTGCGGTCCGCTCCCCCTGCGCCGGCGGCCGGCGGGCCGGCGGTCCCGGCGGCGTGCACTGCGTCGCTGCCTGGGGAGTAGGGCTTGAGATCGAGCACCGGGGTGCCGGCAAAGGCGTCGATCGCCTCGACCTCGACCACGTGCCCCCTCACGGCCGTGACCTTGCACAGGCTCAAGGCGATCAGGTTGGGCCGCACCGGGGAGCGGGTGGCGAACACCCCGCGCAGCGGATTGTCCGGGTTGCCCTGCGGGTGGACCTGCAGGATCGAGCGCTTTTCAGGGGTGTCGTTGCGGTCGAACCACCAGAAGACCCACACGTGGGGGAACTGGCCCAAACCCATCAGCCCGGGGGCGTACGCCTTGTCCAGCACGATCTCCGTCCGGTCCCCGGTCTTCTCCACCCGGCCGATCGCCTGCATGGTGAACGGCCCGCGGGCCTCCTTCGCACCCTCGCCCGGCCCGCCCTCCCCAGCCGCGGCGACGACGGGCAATCCCAGCGTGACGGGAAAGAGTGCCATCCACCGGTGCCACCAGCCTCGTTCGGTTCGCGTCGCCTTCACGCCCCCACCCTGCCCCCCGGACGGGCGGAAACCAAGCTGCTTCCGGCGCAATCTCCGGCAGGGCGCCGCGGCGGCAGGCGCGCGGCGGCCGCCGCCTGCGGGCTTGATCGGTGCGCGGGGGCCGCCAGAGTCCTCGAAATCCGAGACTCATGCAGGTTAGGTCAAGTTTCCAAGCTGCTCGACCCGAACCGTTTCGATTGATAGAAAGCCGCCACCAGCCCCATGAAGCGGGACACCGCCATCGACAACCTGCGCAGCGCCGTGACGGTGGCGGTGGTGGCCCACCATGCGGCCCTCGCCTACACCACGTTCAGCCGCTACGACCCGGCCCACTACACCAAGAGCACGCACCCGGTCGTGGACGCGGCGCGCTTCCCGCCGCTGGATGTCCTGGTGGGCTGGAACGACCTGTTCTTCATGGCCCTGATGTTCCTCATCTCCGGGCTGTTCGTCGGGCCCTCCATCGGCCGCAAGGGGCCCGGCCGCTTCCTGGCCGACCGCGCGAAGCGCCTCGGCATCCCGTTCCTGTTCGCCGCCGCCGTGCTCGGCCCGCTCGCCAGCTACCCGTCGTGGCTGCTGAGCGACGCGGCCGGCCAGGGCGGGTTCCTGGCCCGCTTCTTCACCGTCGATGAAGGGAGTGCGGGACCGGCGTGGTTCATCTGGGTGCTGCTCGCGTTCTCCGCCGTCGCGGCGCTGGCCTGCGCCGCGTGGCCCGCGGCGATGAAGCGCCTGTCATGGCAGCCCCGGTCCGCATGGCCGATGGCCGGCGTGTTCCTCGCCGTGAGCGTGGCCACGATCATCCCGCCCTACCTGACGATGCCCGGCGAGTGGCTGCGCGTGGCCGGCCCGGTGTCCCTGCCGGCGTGGCGGTGGCCGCTCTACCTCGCCTGGTTCACGCTCGGCATCGCCCTCGGAAACCCCGGCCCCGGACGCTCGCTCGCGCCGCACAACCTCGGGCCGTGGCCGCTGTGGCTCGCGCTCGGGGCGCTCGCCTACCTGGCGCACGCCACGCTCGCCACCGGCGCCCATACCGCCGGCACGCCCGCATGGGCGGCGACCGTCCTGCTCTCCGCCGCCTTCGCCTGCTGCTGCACGTTCACCAGCCTCGGCGCCGTCGGCCTCGCCCGCTCATGGCTCCACGCCGGCCACCCGCTGACCGCCAGCCTCTCCGCCAACGCCTACGGCGTCTATCTGTTCCACTACGCGTTCGTCACGTGGGCCCAGTTCGGCCTGCTCCCACTGGCCGCCCCCGCGGCCGCCAAGTTCCTCGCCACCTTCCTCGCCGCACTCGCCGGCAGCTGGCTGCTCACCGCCCTGCTGCGCCGCACCGCCGCAGCCCGGGTGCTCTAACCCTGAATTCGGAAATGAGAACCGAGGATTGCGGGGATTACGTTGATTCAGAATGGGTTGGCAAGCGTGATGCCCACACCCAACGGATGATCGGAAGCTTGTTCGCAACCCTTTGATCATCCTCGAAATCCTCGTAATCCCCGGTTCCTGTTCCCGTTTTCAGGCTAACAGCGACCGCCGCGCGGCCGCTCACCCGGCCGCCTCGAACCGGTAGCTTCCCGATCCGACCTCGAACACGGCGGCGGCGTCCTGGATCCCCGCGAACCGGACGCCGGGGGCCTGCGCGGCGGGCCGGCCGGACTCGGTGACCGCGGCGGCGTCGCGGGCCGGGACGTGAACGGTGGCGGTGGTGTTGGCGGGGATCGTCACCTCCAGCGCCAGCCGGCCGCCGGCGCGCCGCCAGCGGCTCGCGATGCGGCCGTGGACGCAGTCGTGGTGGCCCTCGGCCCACTCGAGGCCGCCGGGCATCGCGGGCTTGACGACGACGCGCTTGAACCCCGGCGCGGCCGGGCGGATCCCCAGCAGGCCGCTGTAGAACCACTCCTCGATGTGCCCGAGCATGCAGTGGTTCTGCGACAGGCCCGGGTTGGTGTCCCACGCCTCGGTCAGGCTGGTGGCGCCGCGGCTGAGCTGATAGAGGTAGCCCGGGCCGTCGGCCTGGCGCAGCATGTCGTGGAGCACGTCGCTGCGGCCCCCGTCCAGCAGGGCCTGCACGACATAGTGGAAGCCGATGTCCCCGGCGGTGACGCGGTTGCCGTTGGCGCGGATGACGTCGACCAGGCCGGCGAGCACGGCGGCGCGCCGGTCCGGCGGCACGATGCCGAGGGCCAGCGGCATCGCGTTGCCGGTCTGGCTGTTGCGGTCGTAGCAACTCCCGTCGGGGTGGAGGAACCGGGCGTTGAACGCGGCGCGGACGGCGCCGGCCAGCTGCGCCAGCGCCCGCGCGTCGTCGTCCCGGCCGAGCAGGGCGGCGGTTTGGCGCAGGATGTCGATGTCCTGATAGTAGGTGCCGGTGGACGTCAGGCCCAGGGAGGTGAGCTGGGACACGCCGGGGCTGCCGGGGCCGATGTCGCACCAGTCGCCGAGGCCGTGGGCGACGATGTGGCCGTCGGCCCGGGTGCCGAGGTAGGCGACGTAGCGCTTCATGGCGTCGTAGTTGGCGCGCAGGAGGTCGAGGTCGCCGTACATCTGCCAGGCGCGCCACGGCGCGATCACCATCGCGCTGCCCCACTCCGGCGAATCGCGGAACCCGTCGCTGAAGACGGTGTATTCCGGGGCGATGTCGGGCACCATGCCGTTGTCGAGCTGGGCCTCGCGCATGTCGCGGGTGATCTTGTGATAGAACCGGGCGCAGTCGAAGTTGTACATGAAGCTGCCGGCCAGCAGGTGGGTGCACTCGAGCCAGCCGAGCTTCTCGCGGTGCGGGCAGTCGGTGAGCACGCTCTTGAAGTTGCTCTTGATCGCCGCCAGGATCAGCGCGTGGACGCGGTTGACGTCGCGGTCCGAGCAGGCGAACCGGCCGACGGTGGCGGTGTCCGGATAGAGGAACCGGCCGGTCAGCGCGTGGACCCGCGGCAGCGGGCCGGCGGCGGGGTCCGCGCCCCGCGGCGCCGCCCCCTCCACCTGGACGTAGCGGAACCCGTAGTATGAGAACCGCGGCTGCCACGTTTCCTCGCCCCGGCCGCTGAGCGTGCAGGAGAACCACGCCGGGCCGCCGGAGCTGCGCTGGGTGACCAGCCCGGCGTCATCCAACAGCTCCCCGCAGGTCAGCTTCACCGTGGCGCCGGCCGGGCCGCTGACGGTCAGCGCGGGCCAGCCGGAGAAGTTCTGGCCGAGGTCGTAGATGAAGACGCCGGGGCGCGGCTCGGTGACGTTGACCGGCTGGAACTCCTCGCGGACGCGCACCGGCGGCCCGGCCTGGGTCGTGAGCCGGCCGCCGGGTCCCTCGACCGCCTGCGCGGCGGCCCAGCCGGAGTCGTCGAACCCCGGGCGGTCCCACCCGTCGATCTCGCTGCGCGCGTCATGGTCCTCGCCGCCGAAGATGCACGAGAACCGGACCGGCCCGGGGGCGCACTTCCACGCCTCGTCGCTGAGCACCGACGCGGTCGTCCCGTCGGCGTACTCGAGGTGCAGGTCGAGCGTCAGCTTGGGCTCGCCGAACGACCCCCGGAACTTGGCGTAGCGCCCGCCGGTGACGTTGTACATGCCGTTGCCCAACATCACGCCCAGCGCGTTGTCGCCTTGCCGGAGCAGCGGCGTGACGTCATGGACCGAGACGAGGCACGTCTTGCGGTAGTTGGTCCAGCCGGGGTCGATCTCGTCGGCGCCGACGCGGCTGCCGTTCAGCCGGAGTTCGCAGCACCCCAGCCCGCAGACGTGGACGGTGGCGCGGCGCACGGGCTTGGCGACCTGGAACCCGCGGCGGAACAGCGGCAGGGCCTCCGGCATTGCCCCCGCCGCGATCCACTTCGCCCGCCACTGGTCCGGCGGCAGCAATCCCGTGCCCCAGTGCGCCACCCCGCTCCATGCCGCGGCGCCGTCGGTCCACGCGTGGACCTTCCAGAAGCACTGTTGGAACGAGCGCAGCGGCTTGCCGGCGTAGGGCACGAGCAACGTCCGGTCGCCCTCCACCCGGCCGCTGTCCCACAGGTCGCCTTCGCCCTCGGGCGTCGAGGAGACCACCACCCGCCAGGCGGCCTGCCGCACGCCGCGGGCGTCGCTGGCAAGCTGCCAGCTCAGCCGCGGCTGCGGCACGTCGAGCCCCAGCGGGTTCTCCAGGTACTCGCACCGCAGGTTCACGACCTGCAACCCGGCTCCGCCGGCAACCGCCGGCACGACCCACGCCAGCACCACGGCAAGCAACGACGTCCTCTTCCTCATGGCTGTGGCCCCGTTGGATACAGGCCGCTCGCGGCCGCGTCAATCCGCGGGCCCCGCGCCGCCGGACCGGCCGCCGTGGTCAGGGCCCGGCGGGCGCGGCGCCGGTGATCTCGGACAGCAGGCGGAAGAACGCGGCCTTGCGCGGCGAGCTGATCGCCCAGTTGACCGGCACGCTCTGATAGCCGGCGTCGTGCCCCTCGCCGGGCATCCGGAAGTCGAAGTAGCCCCATCCGGCGCGCTCGCCGACGGCGGCGGTGAGGTGGTTGCGTGGCGCCTCGAACTCGAAATGGTCATCCTCGTTGAACAGGACCGGCTGGCCCCGGTAGCCGGGCACCTGGCGGGTTTGCCGCACCATCTCGGCGATGCGATCGGGGTGGTTGACGCCGTTGCCGTGCAGCAGGAGGAAGTCCGAGGCGCGCACCACGTTTTCCCGGGGCACCGTGTTGCCCTTGAACGAGGTGCTGACGAGAAGCCGCCGCCCGCCGCGGGTGGTCCGCCGCACGCGCTCGATCAGCTCGTGAACGCGGCCGGGCCTGAGGATCGGGTGGTCGTAGGAGGCGACGTCGCATTCGTTGTTCACCTCGATGAGGACGTTGCGCCAGCCATGGCCGAGGACCCATGCGGTCGTCTCGTCCACCGCCCGCACCACGGCGGCCTCGTCCGTCAGGCGCTGGTCCTGGCCGAAGTAGAAGCACCCGAGGATCACCACCATGCCGAGTTCGTCGGCGCAACCGATGACCTGCCGCATGCGCGCGGCGCAGGCGGGGCGGAGCGTTCCATCCGGGTTGAAGGCGCTGTTGTCCCACGGCTGCTCGCGGGAGTAGCCCTCCGGCGAGCCACCCTGGAAGTTCACGGTGAAACCGAGCAGCCCGTGCCGCCGCCACGCGGGCATGGCGGCCAGGAACTCGCGCAGGTTCCGGTCCGGGTCCCAGCGTCCGGTGTCGGGGTAGGCCCAGCGGTGCACGGTCGCGGGGTTCAGGTCGTCGAACGTGGCCTGCACCAGCCGCGCGTTCATGAGCAGGCCTTCGATCCGGTGGCCGTTCCACTCGCGCCCCTCGTAGGTCGGCCGCCCGTTGATGAAGAAGCGGTCGCCCTCGATGGTGACCGAGGTGCGCGGCGGCGCGGCGGCGGCCACGGGAAGGAGGCCCGCGGCAAGCGCCGGCAGCCAGCCTAACGGAAAGAAGCGACGATTCACGGCTCGTGACGCGTGCCGGCGGAAACCCGCGGCCCCGCGCCCGCCGCCGCCGCCGGTTCCACCAGATAGACCCCCAGGTGCCCCGCGGGCAAGGGCACGGAGAACCGCGCCGGCGGCCCCCCGCCTTCCGACATTTCCGTGCCGCGCAGCAGGTCGGTCACCCGGTGCCGGGCGGCCCGGTCCACGCCCAGTGCGTCGTAATCCGGGATCACCTCCACCGTGGCGGCGGCGGTGGTCGGGTTGGGGACGACCAGCACGGCGCGTCCCGCGCCGTGGCGGCCGTAGGCCTGCAGCGGATTGGGGGCGCCCGCGATGTGCGTGGCCACCTTGGCGATCCCGGCGTCGCGGTGGGATGCCGGGAACTGCTCGAAGATCTCGGGGTGGCTGCGCCGGATGCGGATGAACCGCTTCGCGTCCTCGAAGAACTCCCGGCCCGGCCCGTCGCGCCACGCCCAGTCGATGGTGTTGAAGTACATGACTCCCGTGTTTCCCGGGCCGCCCAGCTGCTTCGGGTTGTCCCATTCCTCCCCGATCCACCACATCGGGATGAACGGCGCAAGGATGGAACAGTAGGCGAACCGGATCCGGCTGCCCCGCACGAACGGCCCGGCGTCGTCGTGGCAGCACAGGTTCTGGGTGTAATAGCGCTCCATCCCCGCCCGGCCTTGCGCCGCCAGCGCCTTGGGCCCGATCCCCGCGCCCGTCCGGATGGCGTCCACGATGTTGTTGCGCAGCAGGAAATCCCCGTGCCCGCCCAGCCAGTTTGGCGTTTCCGCCCAGTCGAGCACCCCCACCTGCTCGAAGTCGAACGTGCCGTTGCGCTCGCAGGGGAGTTCGGCGATGACCACCACCTTGCGCCCGCCGGCGTACAGCGCGTCGCGCACCTCCTTGAAGTAATAGCCGGAGGTGGCGGGCGCGACGTCCACCCGGAAGCCGTCGGCGCCCGTCTCCTCGATCAGGTTGGCCGCGGCCCGGGTGAACCACGCCCGCAGCGCCGGGCTGCCCCAGTCGAATGCCCATCCCCCCCATGCTTCCACGAATTGGCCGTCGTGCTTCAGATAGAACTCCGGGTGCCGTGCCACCAGTGGCGCGTCCTTCCGCGTGCCCCACACGACGACGTCCCAGAAGACCCGGATCCGGCGCCGGTGGGCCTCGGCCACGAACTGCCTCGCCACCTCGAGCGATCCCGCGCGGGTTGGCGAGCCGGTGAGGAGCGGCTCGATCGTGTGCACGCCGAAGTTCCCGTAGCCGTTGCCCCTGTCGCCCCGCTGATAGACCGGGTTGACCCACAGCCCGTTCACCCCGGTCTCGGCGAGGTGGTCCAGCGCCCTGGTCGCCGCCTGGAAGGTGCCCTCCGGCGTGGCCGTCTCGATGCGCATCTGGACCACGATGAGCGATTTCACCCAGGCGGGAGACATGCCCTCCATCCGCACCTCGCCGTCCGGCAGGATCCGCGGCAACAGCGCGGAGTTGTCCACGCTGCCGCCCCCGCGTGCGCGCGGCGCCGCGCAGGCCGCGGCGCCGAGGAGGAGGACGCCCATCAGCACCGGCGCCATGCGGGCCGCCGCCGGCCCTGTCGTTGCGGTTGTCATCCGCGCCGCCCGCGGCCGGGCGGGGATCGCGGAGCCCAAGGGCCGGGTGAACGTGTGGCCGGTGCGGTTCATGCGCGCGTCGCCGTCCCCCGCCCGACCCGCGGCGGGGACCGTTCACCGAACGCTCGGGCTGGGGCCAGTCTGTCACCGCCTGAACGGCCCGCACCACGGCGCGCGGCGCCGGCGCGGTGCCGGCTTGCCCGGGGCCGGGGCGCGTGGTTCGATCCGCCATGCACGTTCCCCCCCGCCGGCGAGCGGTTCCTTTGCTGCTGCTGTTCCTGGCCCTGCCGGTCCCCGCCGCCGAGCTGCGCGTCATGAGCTTCAACATCTGGGTCGGCGGCGAGGCCGGAGGCCAGCCGCTGGGGCAGACCGCGGCCGTGATCCGCGCGGCCCGGGCCGACATCGTGGGGCTGCAGGAAACGCGCGGCGCGGAACGCAACGGGCGCCGCAACGACGCCGGCGCCGCGCTCGCCAAGCTCCTCGGCTGGCACTTCCGCAACCAGGCCGGCAGCCCCGGCATCCTCAGCCGCTTCCCGATCGTCGCCACCTCGCCCGGCCGCCACGGCGCCCTCATCCGCCTGCCGGGCGGGCGCGACATCCACCTCTTCAACGCCCACCTCAACCACGCGCCCTACCAGCCCTATCAACTACTAGGTATCCCGTACGCCAACGCGCCGTTCATCGCCACCGCCGACGCCGCCGTGAGCGCGGCCCGCAAGGCGCGCGGCGCCGAGGTGGCCGCGGTGATCGCCGACATGGGGCAGGCGCTCGCCGGCGGCGGGCCGGTCTTCCTGACCGGGGACTTCAACGAACCCTCGCACCAGGACTGGACCGCGCGCGCGGCACAGGCCGGCAAGTGCCCGCTGCCCGTCCCCTATCCGACCACCATGGCGTTCGCCAACGCCGGCCTGCGCGACGCCTTCCGGGCGGCCCACCCCGATGAGGTGGCCCGCCCCGGTCTCACCTGGACCCCCACGACCCGCCCCGACGACCCCAAGGACCGGCACGACCGGATCGACTTCGTGTTCGTCGCCGGCAAGGCGGTGACCGTGACGCGCTGCGAGGTCGTCGGCGAGGCCCCCGGGTCCGCCGACATCGTGGTCAGCCCCTACCCGTCCGACCACCGGGCGGTGGTGGCGACGGTCGCGATCGAGTGAGCCGGGCCCGTCCCGACGCCCCGGAAACGCCCGGGCGCCGGCCCACGACCCCCGCCGGCCCCTGCCGGCCCGAGCCCGCCGCAGGCCGTCGCGGAAACCGCCCCGGAATGGCAGGGCGGAGAGGCCGGGGATCGGGGCAGCCCGCCGGCGTTTGGGCGTTAGGCTTTTCATGCAATTATGCAAATAGGCTTGACAGTCACCGGTTACTTACTGTGCCGTGCGGGCGCGGTCCTCATCGCTCCATCCGCACCCCCAACCCCTCCATCCGCCGTCGGCGGATCCCACGGCCATGACCAGACGCCCACTCCCCCAGCATCTTCCCTCCCGTCTGTGCTCCGCCATCATCGGTCTGGCGCTGTTGTCGGGATCCACGTTGTACGCCGCCGACCTGACTTGGGACGGGGGGTCGCTCTTTAGCGGCAACGATTGGAACACCAGTATTTTGGGGTTTAACGGCTGGAACTGGAACCCCAACGGGAACCCAGGGACCGATGACAACCTCTCCTTCGCCGGCTCCACCAAGACCTCGCCCAACAACAACACGACGGCGGGCACCACGTATGCGGGGTTGACCTTCAACACGGGTGCCGCGGCGTTCACGCTCGTCGGCAACCGGATCACGCTCGGCGCCAACGGGATCACCAACAACAGCGGCAACCTGCAGACGGTCAACATGGAGCTGACCCTCGGCGCGGACCGCACCGTGAACGCCGCGTCCGGCGCCATCACCATCGGCGGCGCGATCAGCGGCAACGGCGGTCTGACGAAGGAGGGCTCCAACACCCTGACCCTCACCGGCACCAACGCTTACGGCGGCCCGACCGCGGTCAATGCGGGCACGCTCGTGATCAACGGCAACAATGGCGGCGCGACCGGCACGGTGACGGTGGCCTCGGGCGCGACGCTGGCGGGCTCAGGGACGGTCGGCGGGGCGACGAGCATCGCGGGCGGGGCGGTGCATTCGGCCGGCGCGGTCGGTGATCCGGGCACGCAGACCTTCTCGAACGCTCTGGCCTATGCCAGCGGGTCGATCTTCCAGTGGGACCTCGATGCCGGCACCGCCGACACGGGGGCGGGCGCGGTCAACTCCGGAAGCTACGACCAGGTGGTCGCCAACGGCACCGTGGGCGGAACCTCGATCTTCACCATCGTGCTGGGAACCAACAGCTACACGGATGCGTTCTGGAACACCGACAAGTCGTGGTCCAACATCTTCTCGGGCGCTGGCACATACGCGCTGGCCAGCCTGTTCACCAGCTTCGGCGGCAGCAGCGTCACCTCGGATGGCCTGGTGGACGGCGAGGGCCACTTCTCCTTCAACGGCAACACCCTCAACTGGACGGCGATCCCCGAGCTCTCCAACCTCCTCGTCGGCGCCGTCCTCGGCGCGGGCATGCTGCGGCGGAAAAGGCAAAGCGTTTGATCGTTTTCCGTGTTCCGTGTTCCGTTCCCGGCGCGGCGATGCCTGCGCCGTAGCTGCGTTGGTCACAACGCAGGCGGGGCGGACGCCCGTTTCACGACGCCGCCAACGATCGCAGGATCGCGCCGCACCCAGCCGGAAGTGTTCCGTCTTCGCCCTTCGGGCTACGACGGACAGGTACCACTTCCGCCACGAAGAAAACCGCAGCCACTGAGCCCGCGCCCCGCACCCTCTCTTGCGGAACACGGAACACGGAAAACCAGCAAACCCTCTCCTCCCCCCCCTGCTTTCCCGGCTTGTGCGGGCACGGCGACCGGCTAGCCTGCGGCCGATGATCACCCGCAGCGTCTTGCGCCTTGGGCCGGCCGTGCTGGCCGGCGGCTGGCTGGCCGCTTCGTGCCCGGCCGAGCCGGCCGAACCCGGCTGGAACGACCAGGATCCGGTCGGCGTTGCAGCCGACGGACGGGTCGTGCTGCCGGTCACCCAGACGCTGACGCCGGCCGGCGAGTCGACGCCGCTGCCGGGGGTCCGGCCGGTGGCCGTGGCGCTGTCCCCGGACGGCCGCTGGCTGGTCACCGCGGGCAAGACCGGCGCCCTGCGCGCCGCGCGCCTCGACGATCCGCAGGCGCCGGCGGCCGAACTGCCGTTGCCGGGCGCGGACGCGCGCGGCAACGAGCCGGCCGACCACGAGCTGGAGCCGGACCGCGGCGGGCAGGTCAGCTACACCGGCCTGTTGTTCTCGCCCGACGGCGCGCGCCTCTATCTCTCCAACGTCAACGGCAGCATCAAGGTCTGGCAGGTCACGGGCGGGGAAATCAAGCCCCTCGCCTCGTGGCCGCTGCCCGGCGGCGCCGCGCCCGGGCGCGACGCCGAGATCCCCGCCGGCCTCGCGCTAACAGACGATGGCGCGCGGCTCTACGCCTGCGGCAGCCTTTCCAACCGCCTGCACGAACTCGACACCGCGGACGGCACGGTGCTGCGCAGCATGCCCACCGGGATGGTGCCGTTCGGCGTGGTGCTGCGGGGCGGGCACGCGTGGGTGACCAACCGTGCGGGGCGCCCGCCCGCCCCCGGCGAGGCGGTCGAACCCAGCGGCCGCGGCGTGATGGTCCGCGTCGAGGGCGAGCACGCCCTGCCCGCCGGCAGCGTGACCGTGCTCGACCTCGCCCCGGGCACGCCGGTGGCGGAGATCCCCACCGGCCGCCAACCGGGCGCGATCGCGCTCAGCCCGGACCGCCGCCACGTGGTCGTGGCCGATTCCGACAGCGACACGCTGACGGTCATCGATGCCGAGAGCCGCGCGGTGGTCGAGACGCGCAGCGTCCGCTGGCGGGCGGACGACCCGTGCGGCGCCAGCCCCACCGCGCTGCAGTTCCTGGCGCCGGCCGAGCCGCCGCTGCTGCTGGTCGCGCTGGGCGCGCAGAACGCGCTCGGGGTGTTCGAGTTCGCGCCGGGCGCCACCACGATGCGCGGCCTGATCCCGACCGGCTGGTACCCGTCGGGGATCGCGTGGGACGCGGCCCGCCGGACGATCCACGTCTCCAACCTCAAGGGCAGCGGCTCGGGCAGCGCAACCATCGCCGAGCAGAAGAAGGCGACCACCGGCCAGCTCAACGGGTCGCTGGGCCGCATCCCGTGGCCCGACCAACAGGCGCTCGAACGCCACACCCGCCAGGTGCTCGCCAACTACGGCCGCGACGCGGTGGTCCGCGCGCTGCTGCCGCCGCGCGAGGGCGTGGCGCCCGCGCCCGTGCCCGAGCGCTCGGGCGAGCCGTCGGTGTTCAGGCATGTCGTCTATCTGATCCGCGAGAACCGCACCTACGACCAGGTGTTCGGCGACATCCCAGCCGGCAACGGCGACCCCGAGCTGTGCACCTTCGGCCGCCGCATCACCCCGAACGCCCACCGCATCGCGCGCCACTTCGTCCTGTTGGACAACACCTACTGCTCGGGGGTGCTGAGCGCGGACGGCCACTCGTGGGCGGTCTCGGCGTTCGCCAACGAATACCTCGAGCGCAGCTTCGCCGGCTGGCCGCGCAGCTACCCGGACGGGCTGGTGGCGGGCGGCGTCGACGTGCTGGCGTGGTCGCCGGCCGGGTTCCTGTGGTCGGCCGCGGCCAAGGCCGGCCGCAGCGTGCGGATCTACGGCGAGATGTGCCACGGCACGATCGGCTGGCTCGACCCGGCCGCGCCGGGCAAGCCGCGGTTCATGGACTTCTTCCGCGACCGCCGGCGGCCGGTGAAGACGACGTGGTTCGAGGTCCGGCCGTCGCACGCCACGGTGGCCCCGTTCATGGACCGCGACTACCCGGCGTGGGCCGCCGAGATCCCCGACCAGCGGCGCGCCGACATCTTCATCCAACATATGTTGGAGTGCCAGCGCGGCCGCGGCGAGTGGGAGAACCTGCACGTCCTCTCGCTGCCGAACGACCACACCTCCGGGACCAAGCCCGGGCTGCCGACGCCGGCGGCCTCGGTGGCCGACAACGACTTCGCGCTCGGGCGGATCCTCGATGCGGTCAGCCACAGCAGCTACTGGCCGGAAACGTGCGTGATCGCGATCGAGGACGACCCGCAGAACGGGTGGGACCACGTCTCGGCCTACCGCACCGTGTGCCTGGTCGCCAGCCCGTACACCAAACGCGGCGCGGTGGTCTCGACCCACTACAACCAGCCCGGCGTGCTGCGCACGATCGGGTTGATGCTGGGGCTGCCGCCGCTCAACCAGCTCGACGCGGCGTCGACGCCCCTGCGCGACTGCTTCGCGGCGGCGCCCGACCCGGCGCCCTACCGGGCGGTGCGCCCGAAGGTGGAGCTGACCCAACTCAACCCGGCGCCGCAACAGATCGCGGAGCCGCAGGCCAGGGCGGCGGCGGAGAGTTCGCTGCGGCTGCCGCTCGACCGCGTCGACGCCTGCGACGAGGACCAGCTCAACCGGATCCTGTGGCTGGCGATGAAGGGCCCGGACGCCCCCTATCCGGAGTGGGCCGTGCGGCCCGCGGGCGCGCGCGGCGAGGACCACGATGACGACTGAGCCCGGAAACGGGAACAGGAACCGGGAATTACGAGGATTTCGAGGATGATCAAAGGGTTGCGAACAAGCTTCCGATCACCCGTTGGGTGTGGGCATCACGCTTGCCAATTCATTCTGAATCAACGTAATCCCCGCAATCCCCGGTTCTCATTTCCGAACTCAGGCTGAGTCCACGCGCCGCCCGGCTCAGAGCCTTGGTTGATGGAAGGCGGCGCCGGCAACCGGTCACAACCCGGGCGGGAACGGCGGCCGGCCCGCGCCACGCGCGCCGCGGCGATGCCGACGCGCGACCCGGGATGGGATGGTCTCCCCGGTCGCGGGGTTGGGGGGAGGGGCGCGGTCAGCGCGGCGCGGCGACGGCCGGCACGGTGACCGGGGTGCCGCGGGTGGCGAACCCGTGGAGCAGGCCGTCGTCGTCGAACCACAGCGGGTCCATGGCGATGAAGCGGCGGAAGCTCTTCCGGTCGCCGAGCTTCTGGTGATAGATCGACCACCACTGGCCGGAGTCGTCCTGGATCGCGCAGCCGTGGCCGGGCCCGAACAGGCCCTCGGAGCGGGAGACGATCGGGTTGTGCGGCGCGCGGGTGAACGGCCCGAGCGGCGAGTCGGCGGTGGCGTAGCCGATCGCGTAGTCGGGGGTGTCGGCGCCCGAGCCGCTGTAGAGCAGGTGGTAGCGGCCGTTGCGCTTGATCATCCACGGGCCCTCGGTGACGTGGCCGTTGCGCGTTTCCCACGGGCTCTCCGGGCGGAGGATCTCCTTCGGCCGGCCGCGCAGCTTCATCGGGCCGGCCATCGGCTGCACGCTGATGCGGAAACCGGGGAGCTGGACGTAGTACAGGTAGAGCTTCCCGTCGTCGTCGCGGAACAGGTGGGCGTCGATCGCCTGGTCGAAGAACTTGCGGCGCACCGTGAACGGCCCGAGCGGGCCGTCGCCCTCGGCCACGCCGACCGTCATGCTGACGGTGTAGTAGAGGTAGAACCTGCCGGACTTCGGGTCGCGCCAGACGTCGGGCGCCCACACGTTGCGCTGGCCGGGGCGGAAGACGACCGGGCCGCGCTGCCAGTCGACCAGGTTGTCGGAGGTGAACACCCGGGTGCCCATGCCGCCCTCGACCTCGCCGGTCGCATACAGGTAGTAGCGGCCCTCATGCCGGATCACCGCCGGGTCGGCGAGGTCGCCCTCGATCAGGGGATTCCGATAGACCGGCGGCGTGGCGGCCGCGGGCAGCGCCGCGAGCAGCAGCAGGGCGAGCGCCACCGCGTGGCGCCTGGCGAGGGAGGGCGGGAGCGTGGCGGGCATGGCAGGAAACCGGGCGGCGGGTTGGAAACGCCACTGATACTCCCCGGGACGGCCCGGTCTTTCCGGATTGCGGACCTGTCACTCGTGGCCCGGCTTGCCGGCCCGCCTCAGCGCCCGAGCTTCGGCGAGACCCAGGCATTGAGCCCCTCCTGGCTGAAGTCGGGCTTCCGCTCGGCGAGGACCAGCGGGATCTTGGAGATCAGCTGCGGCAGGAAGGTCGGCCCGAAGCGGTCCACCTTGAGCACCTTGGCGAGGTTGCCGGTCAGTTCGAGGTTGCGCGCGCTCGGCTCATCGTCCGCGAACTCGTCACTGACCTCGAAGAAGAAGACCGGCCGGCCGGATGCCAGAACTTGGAAGTGTTTCATGGGATGGAACGTGGGGGCCGCGGCCGCGGGAACCGACCGCCGGCATGCACCGATTACCGACCCGCGGCCGCGGTTCTGTCACTCACCTCCGGTTCGGCGCGGGGCCGGCAGCTTCGACCTGAACACCCGGCGCGGCGGGTTCCAACGCAGGCCGGCCGCCGCCCGCAAACCACGCCGGCCCCGCCATTTCGATTGCCCCTCGGCCTGCGTCATGCGCAGCCTGACTTGCCGATGACCCGCGCCCCACGCCGCCCCTTCGCGCGTCCCCGCGCGTGTCTCACCGCGGCCGCGGCGCTGCTCGCCTGCGCCGGCAGCCTCCGCGCCCGCCAGTGGAGCTTCACCAACGTGCCCGACCCGGTCGAGGCGGAGTTCGTCGCGCTGCGCAACGACTACGTCGTCCTAACCGGCGCCAACGGCACCAGCTCGGAGGTCCCGCTGGCGGCCTTCAGGCCCGCCGACCGGCAGTTCATCCGCCTGCTCACCGCCGGCGCCGGCGGCAGGCAACCGCTGCGCGCCCCCGACAAGCCGGTCACCCGCGCCGGCGGCTACCGCGTCGAGACGCACCAGTCGATCGAGGGCGAGATGATCGCCCCGGCCGCGGCCTGCGAGGTCCGGCTCACCGGCGGCGACGACCCGCTGCGCGGCAGCTCGGTGCACTTCACCGCCACCGATGGCTGGCTGTTCCTCGAGCGCATCCCGCCATCGGTGGTGATCGGGAAGTTCCTCGACCGGATGCTGGTCAACGGCGCACCCGCGCAGCCGGACGTCAACGTGCGCGTCGTCGCCCACGGCCCCGGCGCCGTGATCATCCCCCACCCGCCGGATTTCCCCGCGCTCACAGTGTTCGAGGACCAGGCCCTCGGCGGCACCTCGGCGCCGCTCAAGTGCCACGTTAAATACGGCGCACAGCAACTCGGCGAGGCGCTCCCCGCCGTCCGTTCCTTCATCCTCCGGCGCGGCTACATGGCCACCCTGGCCGAAAACGAGAACGGCACCGGCATCAGCCGCAACTACGTCGCCCAGGACCACGACGTCGTGGCCGACGAACTGCCCGCGGGACTCGACCGGGCGGTCCGCTTCATCCGCGTCTTCCCGTGGCGGTGGGCCGGCAAGAAGGGGATCGCCGGCGGCATCCACCAGAACCTCGACGTCGACTGGTTCTACGACTGGAACATCGCCGCCAACTCGTCGCCCGACCTCGAATACGTGCCGATCCGCCAGAAACGCTGGTGGCCCGGCCTCGACCAGGACTGGAAGGCCAGGGGCGCCACCCACCTGCTCGGATACAACGAGCCCGACCGCCCCGACCAGGCGAACATGCCGGTCGGCGACGCGCTCTCGTCATGGCCGGACCTGCTCGCCACCGGGCTGCGCCTCGGCTCGCCCGCGGTGTCCGACGGCGGGCTGAACTGGCTCTATCAGTTCATCGACGAGGCGGACAAGCGCGACCTCCGTGTCGATTTCGTCGCCGTCCACTACTACCGCGCCGTGCCCGACCCCGGCGACGGCCGGGCGGCCGCCGCCCAGTTCCACGGCTTCCTCGAGCAAATCCACGACCGCACGCGCCGCCCGGTCTGGGTCACCGAGTGGAACAACGGCGCCAACTGGACCCCCCACCGCGACCCGACCGCCGCCGAACAGAAGCGCGCCATCGAGGCGATGATCCGGATGCTCGACGAGACCCCCTTCGTCGAACGCTACGCCCTCTACAACTGGGTCGAGGACGGCCGCATGCTGGTCCGCAAGGACGGCTCGCTCACCCCCGCCGGCGAGGCCTGGCGGGACCACCGCGCCCCGGTCGCCTTCGCCCAGCCCAAACGACCGTAGCCGGACGCCGCGGGCAAATCGTGGACCTGTCATCCTGGAAAGGAACATGCCGGACCGCGGATTGCCCGGATTACTCGGATTTCGGAGCGGCTTGGTTCCCCTCGCCTGTTCTCCTGCCGGATGAATCCGCCATCCATCGCAGCTCATTCAACATCCCTGCAATCCGCGCAATCCGTGGTTTTCATCCCCGAATCCAGGGTCATTCGCAGCCCGGCTTGCCGGACATCGCGCGAAGCGCGACGGCCGGAGGGCAAAGAACGATTGCCTTTGCCAATGACCAATCACCGATGACCAGCCACTGCTGACCGCTGACTGCTGACCGCTGACCCTCCTTCGCCCTGCGGGCTGCGGAGGGCCGGCCGCTCAGGTCCCGACCGCCGCCGTCTCGCTGTGGAACAGGAGTTCCTCGGAGCCGTCGCGGCGGGTGACCACCACGTGGTTGCCGGGCTTGACCTCGCCGCGCAGCAGCGCCTCGGCGAGCGGGTCCTCGAGGTGGCGCTCGACCGCCCGGCGCATCGGGCGCGCGCCATACGTCGGGTCGTAGCCCTTCGCGATCAGCAGGTCGCGGGCCCCCGCGGCAAGCTCCAGGGTGATCGACTTCTCGCCGAGGCGCTTGACCAGCTTGGCGACCTCAAGGTCGACGATCCGCTCGAGGTCGGGCTTCTCCAACATGTGGAACACCACCATGTCGTCGAGCCGGTTGACGAACTCCGGCTTGAAGTGCTTCTTGGCGTCCTCGAGGATCTTCTCCTTCATCGCCTCGTGGTCGGCGTGGTCGGCCGCCATCGCCCCGAAGCCGAGCATCGTCTGGCGCTTGATCGACGCCGCGCCGACGTTCGAGGTCATGATGATGATCGTGTTGCGGAAGTCGATCTTGCGCCCCAGCGAGTCGGTGATCATCCCCTCCTCGAGGATCTGCAGCAGCAGGTTCATCACGTCCGGGTGCGCCTTCTCGACCTCGTCGAACAGGACCACCGAATACGGCCGGCGGCGCACCGCCTCGGAGAGCTGGCCGCCCTCCTCGTAGCCGACGTAGCCGGGCGGCGAGCCGATCAGCCGGCTGGAGGTGAACTTCTCCATGTACTCGGACATGTCGAGCTGGATCAGGGCGTCGGCGTCGCCGAACATGAACTCGGCCAGGTTGCGGGCCAGATAGGTCTTGCCCACCCCCGTCGGGCCGAGGAACAGGAACGAGCCGATCGGCCGCCGCGGGTCCTTCAGGTCGGCCCGCGAGCGCCGCAGCGCCTTGGAGATCGCCGCGATCGCCTCGTCCTGGCCGATCACCCGCTCCTTGAGCTCCTCCTCCATCTTGAGCAGCTTCTCGCTCTCCTTCTCCTCCATCCGCCGCAGCGGCACCCCGGTCCACTTCGAGACGATCGTCATGATGTCCTCGTCGTCGACCTCCACCACCGTCTCCTCCGAGTGCGCGCGCCAGGTGGCCAGCGTCTGCTCGAGCGTCTTGCGCGCCCGCTTCTCCTCGTCGCGCAGCGCCGCCGCCTTCTCGAAGTCCTGCTCGCTGATCGCCGCCACCTTGGCCCGGTTGATCTCCTCGATCTTCGCCTCCAGCGTCTTGATCTCCGGCGGCCGGATCATCTGCCCGATCCGCGCCCGCGCCCCCGCCTCGTCCAGCACGTCGATCGCCTTGTCCGGCAGGTAGCGGCCGGTCAGGTAGCGCGCGGTCAGCCGCACCGACGCCTCCACCGCCTCGGGCGTGAACCGCGCCTTGTGGTGCGCCTCATACTTCGGCTGCAGGCCGCGCATGATCGCGATCGCGTCGTCGACCGTGGGCTCCTCCACCTTGATCTGCTGGAACCGGCGCTCGAGCGCGGCGTCCTTCTCGATGTACTTGCGGTACTCGTTGAGGGTGGTGGCCCCGACGCACTGCATCTCGGCGCGGCTCAGCGCCGGCTTGATGATGTTCGAGGCGTCCATCGCGCCCTCCGCCGAGCCCGCGCCCACGATCGTGTGCAGCTCGTCGATGAACAGGATCACGTTCTTGACCTTGCGGATCTCGTCCATCACCGCCTTGATCCGCTCCTCGAACTGGCCGCGGTACTTGGTGCCCGCGACCATCAGCGCCAGGTCCAGCGTGACCACCCGCTTGTCGCGCAGGATCTCCGGCACGTTGCCGGCGGCGATCTCCTGCGCCAGCCCCTCGACGATCGCGGTCTTGCCCACGCCGGCCTCGCCGACCAGCACCGGGTTGTTCTTGGTGCGGCGGCACAGGATCTGGATCACCCGCTCGATCTCGCTGTGCCGGCCGATCACCGGGTCCAGCTCGCCGTCGCGCGCCAGCTTGGTCAGGTCGCGCCCGAACGCCCGCAGCGCCGGGGTGCGCGTCTTGCCCCCCTCGGGCTCGGCCCCCTCGCTGCGCGCCTCCTCCTCGAAGTCGTCGTCCTCGTCCTCGTCGTCGTCCGGCGTGAAGTTCGGGTCGATCTCCGCCAGGATCTCGTTGCGCGTCCGCTGGATGTCCACGTCCAGGCTCTTGAGCACCATCGCCGCCACCCCCTCGCCCTCGCGGAGCAGCCCTAACAGCAGGTGCTCGGTGCCGACGTAGGAGTGGTTCAGGCCCTTGGCCTCCTTGTTGGCCAGGGCGAGCACCTTCTTGACGCGCGGGGTGTAGGGGATGTTGCCGGTGGTTTTCTGGCCGGAGCTCGAGCCGACCTGTTTCTCGACCTCGACGCGGACGGTGTCGAGGTCGAGGCCCATGCGTTCGAGGACGTTGACGGCGACGCCCTGGCCGAGCTTGATCAGGCCGAGCAGCAGGTGCTCGGTGCCGACGTAGTTGTGGCCGAAGCGGTCGGCCTCCTTGCGGGCGAGGGCCAGGACCTGCTGGGCTCTGGGGGTGAAGTTGTTCATGCCGGGCGGGGTTGGTCGTCATCGCCGGGCGGGTTGCCGGCGCCGTCGTCTGGGACACCGGTAACAGGGGCGGCGAGGGATTGCAACCGGGAGCGGATGACCTGCGCGCGGAGCGTGTCGCGCTCCTCGGGCGCGAGCTGGCGGCCGGCCAGGAACTGGAGGTGGGCCGGCTGGATGTCGAGCAGCAGGCCGTCGCAGCGGGCCATGGTGTCGGGGGGCAGCAGCCCGAGGTCGCCGCCCAGGCGCAGCAGCGAGAGCTGGCGCAGCGCCTCCTTGGTCTCGATCATCCACGCGTGGCGCAGCGTCCCGTAGGCCCGCCCGATGCGGTCGCGGACCATGTTCGGCTCGTCCTCGAGCAGCTTGGCGCGGGCGTTGCGCTCGTGCTCGGCCAGCTGCCCGATCACCCGCTCGAGGCGCCGCAGGATCGTCTCCTCGCTCTCGCCGAGCGTCGACTGGTTGGAGATCTGGAACAGGTTGCCGAGCGAGTCGGTGCCCTCGCCATACAACCCGCGCACCGCCAGCCCGATCTTCCCCACCGCCTTGAGCACCTGGCCGGTCTGGTCGGCCAGCACCAGCCCCGGCAGGTGCAGCATCACCGAGGCCCGCAACCCGGTGCCCAGGTTCGTCGGACAGGTCGTCAGGTAGCCAAAGTCCGGGTCGAACGCAAACTCAAGCTCGCCCTCAAGCCGGTCGTCGATCCCGGAGAGCGTTTCAAACGCCTCGCGCAGCGCCAGCCCGGGGCGGATTGCCTGCATCCGCAGGTGGTCCTCCTCGTTGAGCAGCAGGCTGAAGGTTTGGCGGCGGTCGATCACCACGGCGCTGCCCTCGCCGCGGGCGGCGAGTTCGCGGCTGATCAGGTGGCGTTCGACGAGCACCTGTTTTTGGACTGCGTCCAGGCCGCTGAGTTCCTGGGAGAAGCCGTCCTTCATGACCGGCAGGGCCTCGACGACCGGCCACAGCCTGGCGAGGATGCGGCAGCGGCGTTCCTTGGGGGCCCAGCCTGGGAACGGCTCGCCGCTGAGGTTGCGGGCCAGCCGGATGCGCGAGGTGAGGACGGCGGAGTTGTCCGCCCCCTCGCCGGTCATCCAGTCGGCCGGATGGCGCATCAGGGTGGAGAATCGCATCATGGCTGGGCGGTGCTGGCGCGTGGCGGGGGTGCGTTCAATCAGTGACCGCGGAGCTGGCCTCGATGTCGCGGATTTCGTCGCGCAGGCCGGCGGCTTCCTCGTAGTTCTCGGAGGCGATGGCGTGGTCGAGGCGGACGCGGAGCTGTTCGAGGCGTTGGTTGCGCTGGTGGCGTTCCATCTGGCCGCGGGGCACCTTGCCGACGTGGCGCCGGCCGAGGTGCATGCCGCGGAGCATCGAGTCGACTTCGTCGCGGAAGGTGCGGTAGCAGGTGGCGCAGCCGAAGCGGCGGACGCGCTTGAGGTCGGCGAGCGTGAAGCCGCAGTCCGGGCAGGCGCGGCCGGGGGAGGTGCCGGCGGCCGGGGCCTGCGCGGGCATGCCGCCGGCGAGCAGCAGGTCGGCCAGCGCGAACCCGGTCGGGTCGGTGACCCCCTTCTCGCGGGCGCAGCTTTCGCACAGGCACATCTTCTTCATCTGGCCGTCGACGAGCTGGGTCAGGAAGACGGTGGCCTTCTGCTTGCAGAAATCGCACTCCATTGCTGGTCCAAGGTAGCTGGGCCGCCGCGGATTGCGAAAGGAAATCCCGCGGCGGTTGGGGAAAAATGCGGGCCTGGGCGCGCCGGCTCAGGCGACCGGGGTGCCGGTGGTCGAGACCAGCGCGCGGAAGTCGGCGAGCAGGCGGCGGGTGACCGGGCCCGGGGTGCCGTCGCCGATCGTCCGGCGGTCGAGCGAGATGACCGGGATGATCTCGGCGGCGGTGCCGGTGAGGAAGCACTCGTCGGCGGTGAAGATGTCGTAGCGCGTCAGGGTGGTCTCGGCACACGGGATGGCGGCGGCCGCGGCCAGCTCGATCACCACCTGGCGGGTGATGCCGTCGAGCGCGCCGGCGGCGACCGGCGGCGTGAGCAGGCGGCCCTGGCGGACGACGAACAGGTTGTCGCCGGTGCACTCGGCGACGTAGCCCTGCTCGTTGAGCATCAGCGCCTCCATGGCACCGGCCTGGACGGCCTCGATCTTGGCCAGCACGTTGTTGAGGTAGTTGAGCGACTTGATCTGCGGGCTGAGCGCGGCGGGCGTCGGCCGGCGGGTGGCGCAGGTGACCACCGCGAGCCCGTCGCGGTAGTGCTCCTCCGGATAGAGCGTGATCGTCGAGGCGATGATGAACATCGCGGGCTTGTCGCACAGGTACGGGTTGAGCCCGAGCCCGCCGGGGCCGCGGGTCACCACCAGCCGCACGTAGCCGTCGGCCAGCCCGTTGGCGGCGATCGTCTCGCACACGAACCGGCAGACGTCGGCCTGGCCCCACGGCGGGTTGAGCGCGATCGCGCGCGCCGAGTCGAACAGCCGCCGGACGTGCTGCTCGAGCCGGAACACCCGGCCGTGGTAGAACCGGATCCCCTCGAACACGCCGTCGCCATACAGCAGCCCGTGGTCGAACACCGTCACCTTCGCGTCCGCTTCGTCCACCAACCGCCCGTCGAGCCAAATCTTCATGCCGCGGGTTTCCTGCCTGCTCGCCACCCCCCGGTCAAGGAGAGAGACGCGGCGCGTGCCCTTCACCAGGCAGCCCCGGCCCGGCTCCGCGCCGGCCGGCAGCCCCACGCGGCCGCTTCTCCCCGGCCCCGCCCGTGGCCGACCGCCCGCCGCCACGCGGCCCAACCCGTGCCCCATGCCTCACCCTGCCACCAGGCCCCCGGGGGAGCGCCGGCGGGCCGCTGGCGGGGCTTGAGAACGAGCCTCTGCACCGCCCTCACTTCAACAATCAGAAATCATCATTCATCAATCATCAATCAAACCGAAACGGAATGCCTGATTCGAAAACGCGACCCAACATTCATGAATTCTGGTTTTCAGGGACTCTGGCCGGGGCGGGCCCGACCCTGCGGGCGCGCCGCTCACGCCGCCCTCACCGTGCCGTCGCGGATCACCAACATGCGGTCGCCGCGGCGGGCCAGCGACTCGTCGTGGGTGACCACCACCAGCGTCACCCCGCGGGCGTGGGCCAGCCCCAACAGGATCTCCATCACTTCGGCGCCGTTGCGCGAGTCCAGGTTGCCGGTCGGCTCGTCGGCAAACAGCAGCTCCGGCGCGTTCACCAGCGCCCGCGCCATCGCCACCCGCTGCTGCTCGCCGCCGGACAGCTCCGCCGGCAGGTGGTCCGCCCGCGCCTCCAGCCCGACCCGCCCGAGCGCGTCGCGCGCGTCCGCCAAACGGTCCCCGCCGCCGATGCTCCCCGGCAGCAACACGTTCTCCAGCGCCGTCAGCTCGGGCAGCAGGTGGTAGCTCTGGAACACGTAGCCAATGCGCCGGTTGCGGAACCGCGCCTGCCGCGCCCGCGGCATCGCATACAGGTCCTCGCCGTCGATCCGCACCCTCCCACGCTCCGGCCGCTCCAGCCCCGCCAGCGTGTACATCAGCGTCGTCTTGCCCGCCCCGCTCGGCCCGCACAGGAACACCACCTCCCCGCGCCCCACGTCCAGGTCGATCCCGTGCAGCACCTCGATCCGCTTGCTGCCCAGCCGGTAGCTGCGGTGCACCTCCCGCGCCTCGATCATCATCCGCTCCGCCATGCGCCCGTCCCTCTACCCGCCCCGCCGCCCCCAGCCAAGGGCCAAGTTGCACGCCCCAGGAGCGCCGCCCACACGCCGCCCGCGTCTAACGGGACCGGCCCGCCCGCCGCGCCCGTCTAGCAGGCCGGGCCCGCCCGCCGCGCCCGGCCCCGCCCGGCGGGCGGTGGCGGCCGCGCGCCGTCTAACAGACACGGCCCGGGCGCGCCGCGGCGGCGTTCTAACAGCACCGGCCGGCGCCCCCGGCCGGCGGCCGCCCGCCCCCGGCCCGGCCGGCCCGGCCGGCGGCCCGCGGCGGGCGGAAACCGACGGCACCGGGCGGCGGCGCCGCCCCCGCGGCGTCCCGCCGGCGCCCCTGCCGCCGCGGCCCGACGGCGTAAGCTGCTGATCCTCAAGGGGCCGGGGGAAGTGTGCCCATGATATTCACAACTTATTCACCATCAACGATTTATGCAAAAAATTCGTTGACAGCTCCGGCCCTTGGTCTAGCGTGGTCCCGGTTCTTTGACAGAACAGGGTTTGCGAAGGGTCCGCCTCGGCGGATCCGGAACGGGCCCCGGGATGACGTCGGGCGAAAGCCCGGCGGAATGGCCGGGAGGAACTGGCGTTCCCGGCCCCTTGGAGGGCGTGCTCATTCGGGCACGGTCCTGCGAGGCAGATGTCACCCGCCCCCGCGGGGAAGGTCGCACTTCCCCGTCCTGCGACGCACGGGGGTGAGGCGGTGAGCGCATGCGCCGAGCGCGACGCGACCAACAAGCGGTGCGGGCGCATGGAACCAAGCGCGAGCCGAGTGACGCCGTGCCACCCATGGTTTCGGGTGGTGCGTGTGAACGCAGTCGGTGGCGGGGCCACCGGAGTTGCTACTGCGAGCCAGTGTGGGGGATCTGCTCCTGACGGCGACGGACGAACGGACAACCAGCCGTCGGAAGGTTCCGGTGTCGCAACCGGAACGCGCAAGGGGAGCAGGCCGTCACGGAGTGAGCGGTCCGCACGGAACCACCGGGCACCGGTGGCCACGACGGGCCGGCAACAAGCTCCGAGCGCGGGCGGCGCCAACCGCTGCCGCCTGCTTGCAGCACCAACGAACGCAACTTGAGGGGTAAGAGGCAAGACCCGTGGCGCGAGGCCAACGGCCGTGGCGAGAGCCCGGTGCCGACCTTGTGGACGAGGGCCGGAGGCGGAAGGGAAACTGCAACCGCAACCGGTCCGGTCGGGGCGCCGTGCGTCGGCAGACGCAGGGTGGATCCGGCCCAGAAGCCTCACCCAATAGAGCCACCGCGACGGGGTAACACCCGCAGTGGCCGGTTCCGCCGCGGGACCGGAGAGGCCTGCATCGTCCGTGCAGACCGATGCGGCGTCGGGGAACTGGCAGCCATGCGACACTCGACGGGTGGAGCAGAGCGCCAAATGCCAGTGATCGGGGAAAGAGAGCTTGGCGAACTCCCACCCCCCTTTATTCCGTCTTTCGCCCCCGGCCTCAGGGCCGGAGGCGGAAGTCAGGAATGATTGAAACGTTGTTTCAAGCGAAAGCCCGGCGATGGGCGACCATCGGCGGGCTTTTTGCTTGTACGGGTCACGCCGGCGGCTGGGGCGCTGCGGGGTGGCAGCGGCGGGCGAGGGTCATGATGCACTCGAGGTGGCGGGTTTGGGGGAAGAGGTCGAAGGGCTGGACGTCGGTGAGGGTGTAGCCGGCGTCGTGGAGGGTGGTGAGGTCGCGGACCTGGGTGGCGGGGTTGCAGGAGACGTAGACGATGCGGGCGGGGGCGAAGGCGGCGAGTTGGGCGAGGAAGCCCGGGGTGGCGCCGGTGCGCGGTGGGTCGACGAGCACGCAGGTGGCGTCGGCCGGCAGCTCGATCCCGGCGAACACCGTTTCGGCGGAGGCGGCGAGGAAGCGGGCGTTGGCGATGTGGTTGGCTGCGGCGTTGTGCCGGGCCCAGTCGACGGCGGTGGGCGAGACCTCGACCCCGACGACCTGTTGGAAGCGGTGGGCCAGCGCGAGCGCGAACAGGCCGGAGCCGCAGTAGGCGTCGACCAGGAAGCGGCAGCCGCCGGCGGCGGCCTGGGTGCCGGCGTGGCCGACGAAGTCGGGCAGGATGAACGGGTTGGTCTGGAAGAAGTCGCCGGCGAGGAAACTGAGGCGCAGCGGGCCGAGGTGTTCGGTGACCGGGGCGTTGGGGTTGGTCTCGACGCGGTCGCCTGCCACCCGCAGCAGCAGGGTGGCGCCGCGCTTGAAGGTGCCGGCGCGGGCGGCGCGGCGGACCTCGGGCAGCGCGGCGTTGAGTTCCTCCATCGCGATCGGGCACTGCGGGACGTCGACCACCCCCGCGTGGCGGTCATGGGCGAGGAACCCGATCGGCCCCGGCCTGCCGTCGCGCGGCCGGTCGAAGTGCGGCGTGATCTTCGACCGGTAATGCCAGCACCGCGGCGAGGGCCGGCATGGGTTGGCCGGGTGCGTGATCCCGGCCATGTGTTCCAACAGCCCGGCCACCTGGCGGGTCTTCCACTCGAGCTGCCGCTGGTAGTCGAGGTGCTGGTACTGGCAGCCGCCGCAGGTTCCGAACAACGGGCAGCGCGGCTCGACCCGTTCGGGCGCGGGCTCGAGCACCGCCACCAGGTCGGCGTGCGAGCAGTTGCGCTCGTTGCGGAACACCCGCGCCCGCACCCGCTCGCCCGGCAGGCAGAACGGGACGAACACCACCCACCCGTCGACCCGCCCGATCCCCTCCCCGTGGTTGCCCAGCGCGTCGATCCCCAGCTCGACCTGCTGGTGATAGGCGAACGGGTGCGGGTGGAACTTGCGCGGCGGCCGGGACACGGGGGCAGGCTAGCAGCCGGCCGGCGGCCAGGAAAGCCCGCCGAACGCCGCCAGTCGGCACTTGGCACCACCCCGGAAAACGGCGATCCTCGCCGACGCCCAGCCATCGGTGCGCCGGTGGCCCGCCCGCCCGTCCCCGCGCATGAAGTCGCTGATCTCCGTCCTCTCCGCCTTCCAGGAAGACCGCAGGAGCCGCACCAACATCAGGACCCTGTTGCGCCTGCTGGGCCTGATGGCGGTGATGGTCCTGGGCTACAGCATCCTGTTCCATGCGCTGATGGTGCTCGAGGGCCAGAAGCACAGCTGGATCACCGGCGTCTACTGGACGTTCACCGTGATGACCACGCTGGGCTTCGGCGACATCACCTTCCAGAGCGATCCCGGTCGGATCTTCTCGATCATCGTGCTGGTCAGCGGCGTGCTGCTGATGCTGGTGATCCTGCCCTTCACCTTCATCCGGTTCTTCTACGCGCCCTGGATGGAGGCCCAGACCAAGGCCAGGGCGCCCCGCGAGCTGCCGGAGGACACCCGGCGGCACGTCGTCCTGACCAACTACGATGCGGTCGCCGCGGCGCTGATCCCGATGCTGGTCAGGTATGGCCACCCCTACGTCGTCCTGTGCCCGCAGACCAGCGCCGCCATGGAGCTGGCGGACGCCGGGATCCACGCCGCGGTGGGTCCCCTGGACGACCCGGAAACCTACCTCCGGATGCGCCTCGACCAGGCCGCGATGCTCGTGACGACGCATTCCGAAACCCTCAACACCAACATCACCTTCACCGCGCGCGAACTCGCACCCTCGGTGCCGATCGTCGCAACCGCCTCCTCCACCTCCGGCCGCGACATGCTCGAGCTGGCCGGCGCCAGCCTGGTGCTCAGGCTCGACGAAAAGATGGCCCAAGCCCTCGCACGCCGCGTCGTCACCAACGGCGGGCAGGCCCACGTGATCGGCGAATCCCGCGGCCTGCTGCTCGCGGAGGCCAATGCCGACGGCACCGAGCTGCCCGGCCTGACGCTCGCCACGAGCGGCATCCGCCAACGCAGCGGCCTGAGCGTGATCGGCTTCTGGGACCACGGGCGACTGGTGACCGCCGAGCCGGGCCGCCGGATCGAACCCCAGAGCCTGTTCGTCCTCGCCGGCACCCGGGAGCAGATCGACCGCTACAACGCCGCGTTCGGCCACCCCGACACCAAGCCGGCACACGTGATCATCGTCGGCGGCGGCTGCGTCGGCCGCCTGACCCACGCCGAACTCGTCGCCGCCGGGTTCCACCCGGTGATCATCGAGAAACAGGCCGAAGAGGTGGCCGGATTCCCCGATGCGATCGTCGGCGATGCCACCCACCTCGACGCCCTGCGGCGGGCGAAGGCACGGGATGCCACGGCGGTGGTCATCACCACCCACGAGGACGACACCAACATCTCCCTGACGATCTTCTTCCGGCGCCTGCGCCAGAAACTCCAGATCATCACCCGCTGCACGCGCGAGCGCAACGTCGGCACCCTCCACCGCGCCGGCGCGGACCTCGTGCTCTCCTCCGCCTCCATGGGCGCAAACGTGGTGTTCAACGAACTGCGCGGCACCGCCAACCTGCTCCTCGCCGAGGGCGTGTGCCTGTTCCCCGCGCCGGTGCCCGACTCGATGGCCGGCCGCCGGCTCGCCGAGTGCGCCGTGCGCAGCGAAACCGGCTGCACGATCATCGCCGTCGAACACGCCGGCGAACGCATCCTGAACCCCGACGCCGACTGCCCCCTGCCGGCCGGCGGCACGCTGCTCCTCGTCGGCACCCTCGACGCCGAGGAGAAGTTCCTCCGCCGCTTCCAGCCCGAGCTCGCATCCAAGGAAATGCGCCGGCGCTGGCAGCGCCAGGCACGCCGCACCGCCGCCCCGCCGCCCACCGCGCCAACCCCCGCCTGAAACGCCATTCCGGGCCACGCAGGAAGCGCCGCCCAACTTCACGCCGCGACCACCGCGGGCGGGCCGCACGCGCTCCCATGCGGCGCCAAGCCGCCGCAAGCCGGCCCCCATCCCGCAACCGCCGATCCGGGCTCGGGCTCAGCGCGTCGGCCGGGATTTCCAGCCGAGGCCGCCGAGGCCGAGCAGGCTGGCGCCCAGCAGCAGGATGGTGGTGCCGCCGTCGGCAACCTTCGGGGACTCCCGCGGCACGAAGGTGACGTTGAGGTTGAAATCCGAACCGAACCAGTCGCCCCAGAAGCGCCCGAACAAGTCGACCTTGCGGCTGGTCCCGATCCCGCCGTTGGGGGCGAAGAAGAACCCGTGGGCCTCGGCGTTTTCGCCGAACTGGACCGACCGGTCGTTGGCGCCGACGCCGAGCGAGCCGACGTGGACCTCGGCCTGGCTGCCGGTGCCGACGCCAAAGGTGCTGCCGTCGCCCAACCGGTACTCGCCGTCGATGTAGAGGATCGTCCCGTCGGTCACGTTGACGGTGGCGTGCTGGCCGGTGCGCAGGTTGCGCAGGTTGTAGACGCCGTCCCCGAGGTTGAGCGTGGCCCCGTTCTGCACCTGCACGTCGCGGTAGTCCCCCGGCGCCAGGGTGGCGGAAGCGGCCACCGTGACGTCCGCGGCCCCCTCGGTGCTCGCGCGGCCCGGCGCAAACGCCAGCGCGGGCAGCAGCAGCGGGTTGATCAGCGGGGCGCTGAAGCCCTGCACCGCGCCGTTGACGACGCCCGGGGTGCCCCACCCGGAGCCGGCCGCGTAATTCCGATAGACGTCGAACACCACCGCCTCCGGGCCGAGCCGCAGCGAGTCGGCCACCAGCTGCTGGCCGGGGTCGGTGAACACCATCCTGCCGTTGGCGCCGACGTTCATCAGGATCGTGTTGTCGCCCGGGTTCGGGTCGGCCCGGTTGACGCCGACGTTGCCCCCGTCGATGTAGCCGGTGCCCGCCAGGTTGCCGCCCTTGAAGTCGAGCGAGCTGGTGAAGAACAACACGTAGGCCTCGATGTCCGTCGACGGCACGGCGCACGCACAGGCCGCCGCCAGCGCGGTGACGGCGCCAAATCCTGCTAGACCGGTCTTCATGGCTGGGGGAACCACGGGGGGCGGGCGACCATAACTCCGGGCGAGGGGGTGCCGCGGGCCGCCGTGGCGGGGGGTGGGGGATTGCGGGTGGATTGGGGTGGGGTTTGCCCTGCGCCCGGCAGAGCGGCGGGGATCCAAGCGGGGGGCTGGCGGGGATTCAACCTCGTTTTTCCCTTGCTTTTCCTGATTGTCAGCCATCCTGACAACACGCCGCCAGCGGTTGTGGGTGGCGGCGCGGCGCGGCGGGTCGGATTGTTCGGTTGAACAATCTGCGGATTCTGCCATGGTTGCGGTGTGGCCGCCTCGTTCATTGAGCTGCATGCGCGCTCGGCGTTTTCGTTTTTGCGTGGGGCCAGCCTGCCGGAGGATCTGGTGGGGCGGGCGGCGGCGCTGGGGCAGGGGGCGCTGGGGCTGTGCGACCACCTGGGTTTCGCCGGCAGCGCGCGGGCCCACCAGGCGGCGGCCACGGCCGGGCTGCGGGCGCTGGTTGGGACGACGCTCGAGGTGGCGGTGGCCGGGACCACGGGCGGCGGGCCGATCGCCGCGGAGCTGCCGCTGCTGTGCGCCACCCGCGCCGGCTACTCGGCGCTGTGCCAGCTCCTGACCCGCCAGCTGGCGCGGCAGGCGGGGGAGGATCACCCGCCGCGGGCGGGGGGATGCGGTGCGGCGGGCCGGCTGGCGCTCGGCTCCCCGGACCAGCCCGCGTGGGAGTTCGTCGCCGCGGCGCCGCGCGGCTCGCTCGTCGCGCTGACCGGCGACCGCGACGGGCCCGTGTGCCGGGCGCTGCTGCGCGACGACCCGCGCGCCGCGCAGGCCGCCGCCGGGGCGCTGGTCGCCGCCTTCGGCGCGGCCAACGTCCACGTCGAGATCGTCCGCCACGGGCTGCGCGACGAGGCGCGGCTGCACCGCCAGCTGCGCGACCTCGCGGGCCACCTGCGCCTGCCGTTGCTGGCCAGCAACGCGCCGCTGCACGCGACCCGCGCCGACCGCCCGCTGGCCGACGCGTTTGCGTGCCTGCGCCACCACACGACGCTCGACCGCGCGGGCACCCTGCTGGCGCCGAACGGCGAGCGCCACCTCCGGTCCGCCGCCGCGATGGCCGAGCGCTTCGCCGACCTGCCGGAGGCGCTCGCCAACACCCGCCGCCTCGCCGCGCGCCTCGAGTTCACCCTCGAAGACCTCGGCTACCGTTTCCCCTCGTTCCGTGACCCCGAAACCGGCCGCGCCCTGCCCCGCGACGAGGAGGCCCGCCTGCTCCGCCAGCTCACCCTCGCCGGCGCCGCCGACCGCTACGGCGCGCTCACCCCGCCGGTCCGCCGCCAGCTCGACCACGAGCTGGCACTGATCGCCAAGCTCGGGTTCGCCGGCTACTTCCTGATCGTCCACGAACTCGTCCGCTTCGCCCGCAGCCAGGAAATCCTCTGCCAGGGCCGCGGCTCGGCCGCCAACTCGGCGGTCTGCTACGCCCTCGGCATCACCGCCGTCGACCCCGTCGGCGGCGGCCTGCTGTTCGAGCGCTTCCTGTCCGAAAACCGCCGCACCTGGCCGGACATCGACCTCGACCTGCCCTCCGGCGACCAGCGCGAGCGGGTGATCCAGCACCTGTTCGAGGCCTACGCCCCCCACGGCGCCGCGATGACCGCCAACGTGATCACCTACCGCCCCCGCTCCGCGTTCCGCGAAATGACCAAAGTCCTCGGCTTCCCCCCCTGCCTGGCCGACCGCTTTTCCGACATCCGCTCCTCCCCGCGCCCCGGCGACCCGACCGACCCCGCCCCGCTCCTCCCATCCCCCCGACGCGCAGCGCCGCACCCGCCGAACACTGAAAACTTCCCACTTGCAACCCTCTTCCAACAGGCCGGCATCCCCCGCTCCCACCCCCGCTTCCCCGCGCTGACCCGGCTCTATCAGGCGGTGCTGCGCCTCCCCCGCCACCTCGGCCAGCACCCCGGCGGCATGGTCATCTGCGACACCGGCCTCGACCGCCTCGTCCCGCTCCAGCCCGCCGCCATGCCCGGCCGCACCATCCTGCAATGGGACAAGGACGACTGCGAGGACCTCGGGATCGTCAAGGTCGACCTGCTGGGCCTCGGGATGCTGGCCGCGATCGAGGACGCGCTGCACCGCTGCGCGGCCCGCGGCCGCCCGGTCGACCTGGCGCAAATCCCCAAGGACGACCCGGCGGTGTTCGACCTGCTGTGCCGCGCCGACACGGTCGGCACCTTCCAGGTCGAGTCGCGCGCCCAGATGGCCACCCTGCCGATCATGAAACCGCGGACCTTCTACGACCTGGTGATCGAGGTGGCGATCATCCGCCCCGGGCCGATCGTCGGCGACCTGGTGCACCCCTACCTCAACCGCCGCAACGGCCGCGAACCGGTCGACTGCATCCACCCGGCGTTCGAGCCGATCCTCGCCCGCACCCTCGGCGTGCCCCTGTTCCAGGAGCAGGTGCTGCGCATGGCGATGACCCTGGCCGGCTTCGACGGCGCCGAGGCCGACGAACTGCGCCGCGCAATGGCGTTCAAGCGCTCCGACGAGCGGATGGAGGCGGTGACCGCCAAGCTGCGCCGGCGCATGGGCGAGCGCGGGGTCGCCGCCGCGGTCCAGGACAAGGTGGCCAAGGCGATCGGCTCGTTCGCCCTCTACGGATTCCCCGAAAGCCACGCGATCTCGTTCGCCCTGATCGCCTACGCCTCGTGCTGGCTCAAGGTCCACCGCCCCGCCGAGTTCTACGCCGGCCTGGTCAACTGCCAGCCGATGGGCTTCTACTCGGTCAACACCCTGATCCAGGACGCCAGACGCCACCGGATCCGCGTCCGCCCCGTCTCCTGCGTCCACAGCGGGTGGATGACCACCGTCGTCGACGACGCCGCGATCCGCCTCGGCCTCCACCGCCTCAAGGGACTCTCGCGGCAAACCGCCGACCGCCTGCTGGCCGCACGCACCGACGCCCCGTTCGCCGGCCTCGCCGACTTCCTCCGCCGCACCCGCCCGACCAGGACCGAACGCCGCCTGCTCGCCACCGCCGGCGCGCTCAACGACCTGCCGGGCGTCGCCCACCGCCGCGACGCCCTGTGGCAGGCCGAGCTGCCGCTAAGGGAGGGGGAGTTGCAAGTTTCAAGTGTCAAGTGTCAAGTTAGAGACCGGGAGGAAGCCTTCCGGGCCACCCCCGGGCCACTTCAAACTTCAAACTTGAAACTTGAAACTCCCCCGCTCATCCCAATGAGCGGCGCCGAGCGGCTGGCCGCCGACCTCGCCGCCCAAGGCGCCACCACCGGCCCCCACCCGATGCGCCTGTGGCGCGAGAAGTTGCAAGTTTCAAGTTTCAAGTGTCAAGTTAGAGACCGGGAGGAAGCCTTCCGGGCCACCCCCGGGCCACTTGAAACTTCACACTTGAAACTTGCAACTCCCCCCTATCGCGCCTCCGACCTCCATGCGCTCGGCCACGGCGCCGCGGTGACGGTCGCCGGGATGGTGATCTGCCGCCAGCGCCCGGGCACCGCCAGGGGCCACTGCTTCATCTCGCTCGAGGACGAGACCGGGATCGCCAACCTGTTCGTCCCCCGCGCCACCTTCCACAAGTTCCGCCTCGTCATCACCACCGAGGCGTTCCTGCTCGCCCGCGGCCGGCTGCAGCGCTCCGAGGGCAACCAGCCGACCGTCTACACCACCGACCTCCAGCCCCTCCCCGGGATCGACGCCGCACTGTCCGCCGGCTCGCACGACTTCCACTGACTTCCACCGAGCCGACGCCACGCCGCGGCAAACCGCCGCTCACTGGCAGCGCTTCCGCAGGTCCGCCAGCACACCTTCAGGACCACTTGAAACCCGCAATCCTGCAATCTTGACAGAGTGTCCCAAACACGGGGGCAGTGGTCATTGCCCAACATGCAACCCTGACGCTGCGAATGCAGGTTGTTCGAGCCGCAGGATCGGCCGGGAACCGGGGGATCCACCGCAGCACGGCTGGCGGCCACCTGGGACAGGAGGACGGCGGCACACGAGGAATGTGTACCACCTGATCGATCACGCTGTCAGCACGTTCAACTGCTGGAAGCTAAGGTAAAGCCCGGCAAGGTCGCTGCTGCTGATCCGGAACTGACTGCGGCGCTTCGAGCGAGGGCTTGCCGACGACGCATTCTCCACCTTGATTCCCGGATCGTAGTGGATCAGTCCACTCTGAACCGCCTGCAGGAACAGCGTGAAGTCCGTTCCCATGCCCAGCAACACGACCGGCGAATAACTGTATGCCTTGAAAGGCTGCGTCCTTGAGACGCTGCGCACGTAGACAGCCTTTGCGTGCTTGCGCTTCCAGTGACGCAGCAGGCCGGCAAAGGACCACGATGCCGCAATGTCTCCGGATGGAGAGACAAGCGCCATGCACCCGGCCGGATCCCACCTGCCTGGATCCGCTTGGTCGAACCCTCTCAGAACCAGCCTGAGACTGGTGCGATTGTTGGCAGTTCCGACGCGGTGAATACCGCCGAAATTGAGGCGATCCAGCCGTCCCTTCATGTCCCTGTAGCCGAACTTCCGGACGAAAGCGATCACGCCTCCCTGTTTGTAGAATCCGCCGTCAGGCTCAGGGGTCATCAGAGTAATCCGCTTTGGCTCCGGTTTGCCGAGATCCTCGACTCCGTACTGTTTCACCTCCCAACCCTCGAAATCCGGTTCGGCGAAGCTGTTCGGCCGAATCCCGAGGGCTGCCTCCAAGGTGTAGCCTCCGCAGTTCCTGGCGTCACACGGCAGAATCTGCCCGTTTCGATTCAACCGCATCGACTTGATCCAGCCCTGCTTCACAATCCTGCGCATTGCCGCGACGAGGAGTTCGTATGATGAGGTCCCCGCTGCACCCAGCGGCACCTGCAGGAAGACGCCGGCCTGCTCGAACCTGACAGTCTTGTGCTCCGCAAGAAAGCTCCTCGCCAGGCTTGAAACGCCTGCGGCGCAATGCCCCACCACTCGGCCGTTATCGCAGATTCCAAGGAACAGGATCCGGCCCTTGTCTCGGGCTCGAATCAGGCAGGCTTGATCGGCTGGCACCTTGATCCGAATCAGCCCCGAAAGACGGACCTCCGGGTACCTCGGGTAGAGAATCAGGTTCACCGGCCTGAACTCCGGTTCACCCGTGAGCCATCTGAATGATACTGCCGCCTTGAGTCTGGCCCGCCGACTTCCTGCCCGTTCAGACAAATCGGTCTCGATGTGCGCGAAGGGCAGCAGGTTGATCGCCGAGAAGTCCGATCCGAGGTAGATCTGGTTCTTGGAGTTGTCGTTCGGGGCCAAGTGCTTGACGAGGAGCGTTCGGCATCCGGCCCCGAGAAGCTGGGCGCGCAACTCATTGATGTTCATGCGAATAGCTAAAACTGGCGGTTTTCCCGAGAATTTACTTCCATCGGGACGAAAACCGGACATCATGTCCTCCATGAGCCCCGCCTTCGACCTGCTTCATCGCGCCTGTGATGTTTTTCCCCAGGCTGACATCGCCCGGTTTCTCGGCCGTGACGCTAGAACGATCCGGCGGTGGGCGAAAGGGCAATCGCCTGTCCCCGAGATGGCCGCCGCGGGACTCCGCGAGATGCTGAGCCTTGGTCCGCGCGTTGCCGAGGACGCTGCTGTCTACCGGCAGGCGAAGCTTCCGGCGTTCAGCTTCATCGACCTTTTCGCCGGCATCGGGGGAACCCGGCTGGGCTTTGAGCGTGCCGGCGGCAAGTGCTTCTTCACCTCGGAATGGAACCGATTTGCGTGCCAGACCTACCGTGCTAACCACAGCGACGATCATGAAATTGCCGGTGACATCACCAGGATTCGCGTGGAAGACATTCCCGCGCATGATGTCCTGGTCGCCGGGTTCCCCTGCCAGCCGTTCAGCCTTGCGGGTGTGAGCAAGAAGAACAGCCTCGGCAGACTGCACGGCTTCAAGGATGAGACGCAGGGCACGCTGTTCTTCAACATCGTCCAGATTCTCAAGTATCACCGCCCCAAGGCGTTCCTGCTCGAGAACGTCAAGCACCTGCAGCGCCATGACAAGGGAAACACCTTCAAGGTCATCATGCGCAAGCTGCGGTCCGAGCTTCGTTACAACGTGGACTTCCGGGTGATCGATGCCGCGAGCTTCGTTCCCCAGAAGCGCGAGCGCATCTTCATCGTCGGCTTTCGGGATCCTTCTGGATTCGACTGGGACAGCGTGCCAATACCCCCCGCGAGCCGGGGTCCTCGACTCGGCTCCATTCTACACAACGAAAACGAAGAACCCGAGGAACCTTACACTGAATTCAGGCGGGGCCAGACCCGCGTCGGCGACAGATACACGCTCACCGACCACCTGTGGGGATACCTTCAGGACTACGCCAGAAAGCACCAGGCCAAGGGCAATGGATTCGGGTGCAGCGTCTTCGGCCCCGGCGACGTGAGTCGCACTCTGTCGGCCCGCTACTACAAGGACGGGAGCGAGATCCTGATCAACCAGCGGGGCAGGAATCCGCGGCGGCTGACGCCGAGGGAATGCGCTAGGCTGATGGGCTTCCCGGACTCGTTCCAGATCCCCGTCAGCGACACTCAGGCATACAAGCAGTTTGGCAACAGCGTCGTTGTGCCTGTCATCGAAGCGATCGCACAGGCGGTTGCCGCCTGCCTGTGCAACCAGCCTTTGCCGCTGCGGTCCGACTTTGAACAGCTGCGCCTTGCCGTCTGATGAGGAATCCCCATCAATGGGGCGTGGCCAGCACCTGCCTGAACCGCCGTTCGACGGCCATCAGCTTCGCAGAACTCCTGAGTTCGCATTCCCAGATTGTGACAACCCTCCATCGGAGGCCCCGCAGCTGCCTCACCGCCCTCTTGTCCCTTGCGACCGTTGCCTCAAACTTCCGCTCCCACCATTTCCCGCGGGTCTTTGGCCTGTAGGCGTACCTGCACCGGCTGTGACGGTGCCAGAAACAGCCGTGAACGAACACGACCGTGCGGAACCGCGGCAGCACGATGTCCGGCCTGCCCGGAAGCTCTCTGTTTCCCGGGCCGTTCACTGTGAACCTGTAGCCCATGCGATGAAGAAGTGAACGGACCTGCATCTCGGGTTTGGTGTTTCTTCCCCGGATTCGGCCCATTACTTCCGACCGCTTGGCCTCAGACCAAATGTCCATCGCGGACCTGTTGTTGGCCGATCATCACGGCGTGTGCAAGCCTGCACCCAACCCGCGGCGTTGGTGCCTGAATGGTGCCCCGGCCGCCCATATTCGCGATCACCGCAGCCCGCCTCGGCCCCGAGCGAGGATGGTCCGTCATCCCGTTCCCCGCTGCTTTGCGAACCAATGCTGCTGCTCCACAAGGCCCGAGGTGGGGCCCGGCGGACAGGCCCGGACCGCGTCCCGCCACAAGCGGTCGAAGCAGGCCAGCGCCTGCACCGTGTCGCAGCCGCGAACGTCTTCCTCGCGTTGGCGCTCCAACAACGGGCCGAGACGGCGCCAGCGCGCGACATGTTCCCGCAGCAACGCTCGCTCGTTCGGGGTCACGGCCGACTGTACGCCGGTTGGCGGGGCAGTGCCACAGGAATTCCGCCTTGGTGGGCGCCCGGCGCAGCCCGTTCCCCGACCCGCCGCGGGCCGGCCCCGGGGCCTCACCACTCCGCCGGGTCCATCCGGTAGAAGCGCTGCAGTTCCCGGTAGAGTTCGGGGTCCTCGCGGCGCAGCTCGCGCGCGCGCTCGAAGAACGTCTCGGTGACCACCGCGAAGAACTCGGCCGGGCTCTCGGCGCCGTAGTCGTCGATCACCGTGGGCTGGCGCCGGGCGACGACCTCGCGGAACTCCTCGAAGGCCGGCTGGAACGCGGCCGACCAGCGCCCGTAGTCGGCCGCCTCGTCAAGCTCCGGCACCCCGTCGCCCGCACCGTCGACCTGGTCGAGTTGGTGGGCGAACTCGTGGAGCACCACGTTGAGGCCGTCCTCGGGGTGGCGGTCGCCGGCGAGCACGCTCTGCCAGGCGAGCACCACCGAGCCGGCGCCCCACGACTCGCCGAGCCGGACGTCCTCGACGCCCCACTCGTCGCGGACCCGGAACGCGTCCGGATAGACGAGCACCGAGCGCAGGTGGCGGTATTCGTCGAGCGAGCGGTTGGCGACCAGCAGGCAGGCCGGGGCGGCGATCGCCAGCTGCATGTCGCGGGTGATCCCCGGCAGCCCGCCGCAGGCCTCGAAGCGCTTCTCGTCGAGGAACACGTGCACCAGCGCCTCGACCCGCGCGCGCAGCTCGGCCGGCACGCGCCGCCACAGCGGGAACAGCTCGGCCACGCGCGCGAGCTCGGCCGCGGTGAGGCGCCGCGCGGCCAGCCGGCGGCGGCGGCGCGCCCGCGCCACGGCGTGCAGCGCGGCGGCCAGCGCCGCCGCCACCGCCACCCCGAGCACGATCCACACCCCGGTCACCGGTCGTCCTTTCTGCCCACCAGGACCAGCACGATCCCGCCCAGTGCCAGCCCGGCGAGCACGACCACCCAGAATGCCCCGCGCAGCCACCCGGGCAGGTCGACGTTCATCCCCAGCAACCCGGTTAGGGCCACCAGCGGCAGCGAGAACCCGGCCACCAGGTTGAGCCGGAAGGCGATCCGCGACAGGCGGGCGGAGGCCTCGGCGTGGGTCTCGGCGGCCTCGGCGCGGCGCAGCTCGAGCATCATCCGGGCGTCGGCGAGCAGCAGCTCGGCCGCGCGCTCGAGCTCGCGCGCCCGGTCGCGCGCGGTGCGCATCATGCGGTCGTCCTCGTCGTGGCCGACGGTGGCGTCGAGGGCGGCGGCGAGGTTGCGGGTCGAGCGGGCCAGCGGCACGGCGTGCCGCAGCACGGCGAAGATCTCGGCCGCGGCCTCGGCCTCCTCAAGCGCCTCCTCGTTGGCGTCGATCGTCCGCGCGTAGTTGTCCAAAAGCCCGTTGAGCGAGGCGCTGACCGGGCCGCCGGCACCGTCCATCCAGCTGCCGTCGGCCTGCTTCCAGAAGAACCTGGCGGTGCGCTCCGGCACCCCCGGCTCGGGCACCTCATGGACGACCAGCAGCAGCTCGCGGTCGCCATGGACGACCCGCTGGTGGCCGGGCCGCCCGCCGAGCTGGTCTAGCAGGTCCTGCTCGAGCTTGAACGGCGCCGGCAGGAACCGGCCCTCGGTCTCGCGTTGCATGGCCGGACGGGGTTCACGCCCGATAGAGCGCCACCAGCGCCGCGCCGATCGCCTGCGAGAGCTCGCCGAGGGTCGCCGGCACCACCTTCAGGCGGCCCTTCTGCGCGGGCCACAGGTAGTCGCGCGCGGTGTCGCGCACGGTCCCGAGGTAGCGCGCGCGGAACCCGTCGCTGGTGGCGTGCGGGTCCATCAGCCCGCCGCCGATCACGAAGGTCTCCGGGTCGACCGCCATCGCCAGGGTGGCCACCAGGATCCCCATCGCCCGCGCCTGGAAGTCGAACAGCTCGCAGGCCAGCGGGTCGCCCTGCTGCGCCAGCCCGCGCAGCGCCAGCGCGCGCTGCTTCGGCGGCTCGGTGCTGCCCGCCAGCGCGTGCTCCGGGTGGCGCGCCAGCGCCTCCTCCAGCAGGTACGGCAGCCCGGCCAGGCTGGTGTAGATCTCGAAGCAGCCCCACGTGCGGCCGCAGCCGCAGGGGTGGGGCCTGGCGTCCAACAGTTGGAGCGGCGCCGGCATGTGGCCGACCTCCATGCCGGCCAGCGTGTCGCCGTCGAGCGGCAGCCCGTTGCCGTCGACGAACGCGCCGCCGAGCCCGGAGCCCGGGGCGAGCATCACCACGGTGCCGCTGCCCGTGCCGCGGACGCGCGCCGCCTCGGCCACCCCGCCGAAGTTGCCGTCGTTGCCGAGCGCCAGCGGCACGCTGCGGCCGGCCGCGGCGCGCAACGCCGACCCGAGGTCCGCCTCCACGTCCCACCCCGCGAAGCTCGCCGGCATGTTCGGGCTCATCTCAAGCACCCCGTAGCTGCGACGCGGGCCGGGAACCGCCACGCCGACGCCGCGCACCGCCGCCCAGCCCAGCCCCTGGCGGGACAGGAACTCGTCGATCAGCCCGATCCACGCCCGGATCGCCCCCGGCGGGCCCTCGGCCGCGTTGGTCGGCCGCTGCAGCAGGTCCATGGAAACCACCGACCCGTCGCCGCGGACCGCCGCCACCTTCGAGGTCGTCGCCCCGCTGTCGATGCCGATATAGATCGCTTCCGATTCGCTCATGTTCGTGCCGGGGGTTCTGTCGGCCCGGTGGCGCGCAGCCTACACATGCCGCCCCACCGGTGGCAAGAACCCCCTCCCACCGCCCGTCCCTCCAGCCCCGAGGGAGCCGCGGCCCGTTGCCACGGGGCTCACAACCGCTCATCCATCGCCAATCATCCGCTGCCCCCCGCCCCTACCCGCCTCTTGCATCCTGGCCGGCGGGTCGTGCATGCTGCCGGCATGCGTGCCGGGCCGTTCCACCTTGCCTACTGCACCAACGTCCACCCTGCCGAGTCGTGGGCCGAAACGCTGGCCGCGCTGGACACCCACGCGCTGCGGGTGCGCGACCTGTTGTGCGGGCAGCCGGCGCTGATCGCGCCCCATCACCCGGTCCCGTTTGCGATCGGCCTGCGGCTGTCGGCGCGCGCAGCACGCGAACTGCTCGCCGGCGACGAGCTGGCGCGGTTCCGCGACTGGCTCGCCGGCGCGGGGTGCTACGTGTTCACGATCAACGGCTTCCCGTTCGGCGACTTCCACCGCACGCGGGTCAAGGAGAACGTCTACCGGCCGGACTGGGCCGATCCCGCGCGCCTTGACTACACCAAGCAGCTGTTCACGATCCTGTCCGAGCTGGTCCCGGACGGGGCCGACGGCTCGGTCTCGACCCTGCCCGGCTCGTTCAAGACCTTCGGCGCCGACGAGCAGCTGGTGATCGCCAACCTGCTCGAGCTCGCCGACTTCCTCGACGCGCTGTGCGAGTGCTCCGGGCGCGACCTGCACCTCGGCCTGGAACCCGAGCCGCTCGGCCACTTCGAGAACACCGCCGAGACGCTGCGCTTCTTCGACCGGCTCCTGGCGGCCGCCCCCGACCGCCAGCGGGTCAGGCGCCGGATCGGGGTGAACTACGACTGCTGCCACTTCGCGGTCGAGTTCGACGCCGCCGGCGAGTCGCTCGACGCGCTCGCCGGCGAGGGGCTGCGGTTGTCGAAGGTCCACCTCTCGAACGCGCTCGCGTTCGACCCCGCCGATCCGGCCGCACTGGCCGCAATCCGCGCCTTCGACGAGCCGACCTACCTCCACCAGGTCGTCCTGCGCCACGCCGACGGCGGACACACCCGCTTCCTCGACCTGCCCGAGTTCCTCGCCCAGTGCGCCGCCCCGGGGGCACCGCCCGAACCGGCGCTCGCCGGCCGCATCCATTTCCACATCCCGCTCGACGCCGACCCCGCACCCCCGCTCCAGCCGACCCGCCGGCACGTGATCGACACCCTCGACTGGCTGCGCGACCACCCGCGCGCCTGCCCGCAGCTCGAGATCGAAACCTACACCTGGGAGGTCCTCCCGCCCACCCTCCAACGCCCGCTCGAACACCAGCTCGCCGCCGAATACCGCTGGGTCCTCCAACAAAACGCCTTCGCCGCCTGACCCGCCGCCACCCGCGCCACCGGCGCCCCACCCGCGGGCCGCACTCCCCGACACAACCGCCCCACCCCAACGTATCCCTCCCGTGATGCGCCGCCAGCTCCTGCTCCTCGCCTGCTGCACCCTGCCGCTCGCGGCCGCCCCGGCCGACGGCGACCGGCAGCCCGCCCCGCCCGCCCCGGCCGCCCCGGCCGCGCCGCCCAACATCCTGCTGATCATCGCCGACGACCTCGGGGCGATGGACACCACCCCCTACCACCCCGCGACGTTCTATCAGACGCCGGCGCTCAAGGCGCTCGCCGACACCGGCACCCGCTTCACCCGCGGCTACGCCGCCTGCCCGGTGTGCTCGCCGTCCCGCTCGGCGGTGATGACCGGCCAGTGGCCCGCCCGCACCCGCAACACCGATTACTTCGGCGCGCCGAACGGAATCGACGCCGAGGCGGTCCCCGACAACTACGACGCCGCGGTCACCGGCCGCTTCGGCCGGCACCACGACCGCCCGCTGTGGCCGGCCCCCTACCTGAGCCGGCTCGCCCAGTCGCACACCACCCTCGCCGAGGCCCTCCGGCAGCACGGCTACGCCACCTTCTTCGCCGGCAAGTGGCACCTCGGCCCGCAGGGATCGTGGCCCGAGGACCACGGCTTCGACGTCAACCGCGGCGGCACCGACCGCGGCGCACCCTCCGGCGCCGGCCGCTACTTCCCCCCCTACGACAACCCCCGCCTGCCCGACGGGCCGCCCACCGAACACCTCCCCGACCGCCTCGCCACCGAGACCGCACGCTTCATCGCCGAACACAAGGACCGGCCGTTCTTCGCCTGCCTCGCGTTCTACTCGGTCCACGTCCCGCTGATCGGCCGCCCCGACCTCGTGGAGAAACACCAGGCCCGCCGCGCCGAACTCAAGCTCACCGACGAGTCCGCCCCGGAACCACCCCGCCGCAACCGCACCACCCAGTCCCACGCCGTCTACGCCGCAATGGTCGAGGCGCTCGACGCCGCCGTCGGCAAGGTGCTCGCCGCCCTCGACGAGCACGGCCTAACAAACCGCACGCTGGTCGTCTTCACCTCGGACAACGGCGGCCTCTCGACCGCGGAGGGCTCGCCGACCTCGAACCTGCCGCTGCGCGCCGGCAAGGGCTGGCTCTACGAGGGCGGGATCCGGGTGCCGGTCATCGCCCGCTGGCCCGGGGTCACCCGGCCCGGCACCACCTCGGACTGGCCGGTCACCTCGACCGACTACTTCCCGACCTTCCTCGCCGCCGCCGGCCTGGCGTTGCTCCCCGACCAGCACCGCGACGGCGTCTCGTTCCTCCCCGCGCTGAAGGACCCCGCCGCCACCGACCCCGGGCGGGTGCTGTTCTGGCACTATCCCCACTGGGGCAACCAGGGCGGCACCCCCGGCGCCGCCGTCCGCAAGGGCGACTGGAAACTGGTGCAGTGGTACTGGCGCAAGCCGGCCGAGCTGTTCAACCTCGCCGCGGACCCCGGCGAACAGCGCAACCTCGCCAACGACCACCCCGCCAAGGCCGCCGAACTAACCGAACTGCTCGGCAACCTGCGCGCCGAAACCGAGGCCGTGATGCCCACCACCAACCCCGCCGCCGCCGACAAGCCCTTCACCCGGTGGTGAGCCCGCACCGGCAAAGGCACCCCATTTCCTGCTGTCCAATCCGCGCACCGGAACGATAGAATCGAGCCGCGTGAACGTTCCGGATCGGCCGGTCGGCACGCCGCCATCCGGCCCCGGCCGCTCGACCAGCGCCAACTGCACCGCTGCCACCGCTCCGGAGAAGTTCTACCGGGTCCGCATCACCAAGCCGTGACATCCATGCCCCGCGCCCAACACCCCGCGCCACCACCCGCCCCGGCAATCCCCGGCCTGCTCGCCGCCGCGCTCACCGGGCTGCGGATCGCCGTCGGCTGGCACTTCCTCTACGAGGGGCTGGCCAAGCTCATCGACCCGCAGTGGACCGCCGCCGGCTACCTGCACAATGCGACCGGCATCTTCGCCGCCTGGTTCCGCCACCTCGCCGACAACCCGGACCTGCTGCGCGCGGTCGACATCGCCAACATCGCCGGCCTGGTCGCGATCGGGCTGGGGCTGTTCCTCGGGGTCGCCGCCCGCCCCGCCGCCGCCGCCGGCGCGGTGCTGCTGACCCTCTACTACCTCGCCATGCCGCCGTGGCCCGCCACCGGCGTCGGCCACGCCAGCGAGGGCCACTACCTGCTGGTGAACAAGAACCTGCTGGAGATCCTGGCCCTGCTGGCGGTGGCCGCGATCCCGCGCGCGTGGACCTTCGGGCTGGGGCAGCTGTGGGGGAAGCTCCGCGCCGCGGCGCGGCGGACCGCGGTCGCGGTGCCCGACGCGATGAACCACTTCCCGGACCGCCCCGGGGCGGCCCGCCGCGACGTGCTCAAGAACCTCGTCTCGCTGCCGTTCTTCGGCGGCTTCATCTTCGCCTTCGCAAGGAACCACGGCTGGCAGAGCTTCGAGGAGGCCAACCTGCTCAGCCGCGGGATCAAGCCCGGGGGGCCGGGGGACGTCGACGCGGTGGTCGGGCCCACGGTCAAGGTCACCAAGGCGCTCGAGCTCTCGCAGCTCACCGCGCCGGTCGCCACCGGCCGCATCGCCGGGCTCGAGGTCAGCCGCCTGATGTGCGGCGGCAACCTGTTCGGCGGCTGGGCCCACAGCCGCGACCTGATCTACGTCTCCCGCTTCCTGCTCGAATACCACACCGAGAAGAAGCTGCTGGACACGCTGTGGCTGTGCCAGCAGTGCGGGATCAACACCGCCGGCCTGAACATGCGGCAGGAGGAGATCTCGATCCTGCAGAAGTTCTGGAACCAGGGCGGCAAGATGCAGTGGATCCCCCAGATGTGCTTCACCGACCTCGCGAAGTTCCGCGCCGAGGTCGTGCGCGCGGCCGACCTCGGCGCGGTCGGCGCTCAGGTCCAGGGCAACGTCGGCGACACGCTGGTGCGCCGCGGCGAGGTCGGCGTGCTCGGCGAGATGGTCTCGTTCATCAAGGACAAGGGGCTGGTCGCGGGCGTCGCCGGCCACGAGCTGGCGACGATCCGGGCCGCCGACGAGGCCGGCATCCCGGCCGACTTCTATCAGAAGACGATCCACCCCACCGACTACTGGTCGTGGCAGCCAGGCCAGCCGAAGGACAAGGCGGTGATCGACAACTACGGGGTCGACAACTACTGGTGCCGGGACCAGGCCGAGACGATCGCGTTCTTCGCCGAGTGCCCCAAGCCGTGGGTGGCGTTCAAGATCCTGGCCGCCGGCGCGGTCGACCCGGCGCGGGGGATCCGCTACGCGTTCGAGAGCGGCGCCGACTTCGCGATGGTCGGGATGTTCGACTTCCAACTGGTGGAGGACGCGAACCACTTCACCGCGGTCGCCCGCGACCCCGCGCTCCAGCGCCCCCGGCCGTGGCGCGGGTGATCCGCCGCCGGCCCGCCATGACACCCCGCCCCGCCGCCCCGTGGTCCGAACAGCGGCGCCTGCTCTACGCCGGCATCCCGGTCAGGGTCGCGTTCCAGCCCGCCGACGCCGCCCTCGAGGCCGAGCTGTGGGCCAGCCTGGAGGATATCGACGGCATCTTCAACGACCACCGCGACGACTCCGAGATCGGGCGCATCAATGCCGCCGGCGCCGGCACGTTCGCCCTCTCCCCACGGCTCGCCGCGGCCTTCGCCCGCGCCGCGGATCTCCAACAGCTGACCGGCGGCGCATTCTCGCCCACCACCGGGCCGCTGCGCCGGCTCTGGCGCCACGCCGCCCACACCGGCCGCGCGCCCGACCCGGCGGCCCTCGCCGCCGCCCGCGCCGCACTGCGCCCGGACGCGTGGCGCTGCGACGGACGGACGCTGCACGTGCTCGACCCGGCCGTCCGCTTCGACTTCGGCGGCCTGGTCAAGGGGATCGCGGTGGACGACGTGATGGAACGCCTGGCGGCGGCCGGCGCCGCCGCCGCGCTGGTGCAGTGCGGCGGCGAGACCGCCTGCCGCGGCCTCTCGCGCCGCGGGCGCCCCCACCTGTTGGGGATCCCCGACCCGCAGCACCCGGACGACCGGATGTGGTGCGCCGTCCGCGACCCCGGCACCGGCCTCTCGGCCTCCACCAGCGGGAACTACCGCAACCAGGCCCCCACCCCCGCCCACCATGTCTTCGACCCCAACACCGGCGCGCCGCTCGCCCACACCACCCTCTCGGTGAGCGTGGTCTTCCCCTGCTGCGGCCGCAACGGGCTGGCCGACGCATTGGCCACCGCCGGCACCGTGGCCGGCTGGCGCCGGCTGCTGCCCCTCGCCTCCGCCCACGGCGGCGAGGCGCTGGTGCTCACGCTCGAGCACGGCCGGGTCACGGCCCACCCCACCGCCGGCTGGCCCACCCTCGCGCCCGCCTGACCTCCCCCGCGCCCAAACCGCCCGGATATTGCAGGGGCCGGAATCGCAGGGACACGCCACCCCCTTTCCAGCGGGTCCCATCCAATCAGTGGCACGCCATGGGGCCCGACAGGTGCCAACCCGTGAATGCGCCCCGGCCAACAGGCGGCCAAGCCCTGTTAGACCGCCCCGCCGCACACCGCCCCGCCCATGCCGGCCACTGCAGCGCACGCCCGGAAACCACGCCCGCGCCCGGGACTTGCAGACCGTGCCGCCGCCGGAGCAGGCCCGCTGATCCGGACAACATCAAATTCGTATGCGTATACGAATCTGTTGCAGCGCGCGGGCTGGGGACCGGCCCCGGCGGCCCCCGCCGGCAGTCCCGGCGCTGGCTTCCTGGCAGATCCTCGCGCGCCTCCGCAGGATCGTGCCGGTGGATGCCGGGTTCGACGTCCGAAAACGCGAGGCCGACCTGGGGGCAGGAACCCCCGGGAATCCCCGCCATGAAAGGAACCGCCTTCCGGAAGTGCCGGAGTCGGGCTAACAGCCCTGCCGCCCGCCCTCACGGCGCCGGGGCCGGCGCCACCACCGGGGCCGCGTGGATCACGACCGGGCCGATCAGCCCGGACGGCTGGAGCGGGTCGTCCTTGTGCCACAGTCGCCAGCTGGTGAACGTGAGGCGGCCGGCGGGGCTTGGTTTCCCCTGTTGGAGCCAGTCGGGCCAGGCGCGCAGCGTGCCGTCCGGGTTGCGGTCGCTGTCCTCGGGCAGGTGCTCGTCGCCGATCTGGCGGTTGACCCACAGGTTGACCACCTCCACCTCCAGCACGTTGGTGCCGGCCCGCACGGCGCGCGTCACGTCGACCCGGAACGGCGGTTTCCACAGGGTGCCGAGGTCCTCGCCGTTGAGCTTCACGCTCGCCATCACCCCGACCCGGCCGAGGTCGAGCACGCGGCGCACGCCGGCCGGCGCCGGCCCGCCCGCCAGCTCGAAGGTGGCCCGGTAGTCGGCGGTGCCCGAATAGAACCGGATCCCGTCCTCCGGCCGCCGCGACCAGTCGTCCAGGCTGGCGAACTCGACCTCGCCCGGCCCGCCGGCCCGCGGGTCGAAGCGCACCCGCCACGGGCCGCTCACCTCCTGCGGGGCCGGCACCGCGCCGATGTCCGCCGTCAACTGCCTGCCCGACGCCGCCTGCAACTGGTAGCGCCCCGGCTGCCAGGCGGTGAGCAACGGCCGGCCGTCGCCCGCCGCCGCCAGCTCGGCCGCCGGCGCGCCGGCCACCGCCGCGCCGAACTCGGCCAGCTCCGGGTCGGTCGCCGCCAGCTGCCGCGGCTCGCCGTCTAACAGATACTCCGCGGCGAGCGTCTTGACCACGCCGAACGCGGGGTCGTCGCCCTGTGCGAGGCGTGCGACCTCGAACGAGCGCTCGCCGGCGTCGATCAGCCGCTGGACCTTGTCGGTGACGTCGCGGCTGCGGGTGGCGTCGCCGGGCACGCCGTAGACGGCCTTGGTGATCCTGACCGGCGCCGCGTCGGCGTTGATGTGCACGGTGTCGGGGTCCCGGCCGCCGACCTCGACCTCGGCGTCGCCGACCGCGTAGCGGAGCTTGAGCGTCTTGACCACGTTGTGGGCGGGGTCGCCGCCGTCCGCGAGCCGCGCCACCTGGAAGCTCCGCTCGCCGGCATCCACCAGCTGTTGGACCGCGGCGGTGACGTCCCGGGTCCGCGCCGGGTCGCCGGCCACCCCGTAGCTTGCCGCCAACACCCTGATTGCCGCCGGCTTGGTGGCAAGCGCCCACAGCGGCTCGCCGTCCCGGCTGAGCGCCACGATCGGGTCGATCCCGGCCGCCGGCTCGCGGAACACCACGAACACCGAGCCGTGCTGGTCCAGCCGCAGCCGCACCCGGGTGACGCCCGCGGCCTCCTCGAACGTGGCGCAGCCCTCGATCCGCCCGTCGTCGGGCCACCACAGTTCCGGCCGGCGCCCGGTGACCCGGAACGTCGCCACCGCCTCGACCGCGCGTGGCTGCGGGTTGGCCACGAAGTAGACCTCCGCCCCGCCGATCGACCGGTGGGTGTGCCGCAGCAGCGGCACCGCCGCAAAGTCGGGCGGCACCCCCCGCCCCGCCAGCACCTGCTGCGCGCTCGTGCCCGTCAGGATGCGGCCGGACGCCCACAGCGCGGCGCCCGCCTCCCGCACCCGGTCGTCGCCGGCGCCGCGGTCGGCGAGGCTGGGGGACTTGCGCGGCGGCTCGGCCCCGGCGACGATCGTGGCCCCGGCGTCGGCCAGTTCGCCGAGCTTGCGCAGCAGCGCCGGGGTCATCGTTTCGGCCTCGGGCACGGCCAGCACCCGGTAGCTCATGCCGTCGGGCAGCACCAGCCGGCCGTCCTTGACGCTCATGCGGGTGAGCACCGCCTCGGGCGGGCAGCCGTCGAAGTTGTAGCCGCCGCGGATGTTGGGGGCGGCCCACGCCTCGGCCGGCGGCGCGAACCGGCGCGGCGCGCCCTCCGCCGTCAGGTAGGCGATGTCGGCGACGAAGCGCCCCTGTTGGAGCAGGTACTGGCAGCGGGCGAGGTAGCGGTGCCACGCCTGTGAGCGCTCCCACCACGTCTGGGTGCGCTCGTAGTGGAGCCCCCACGGACCCATGCTCATGCCCGGCGGGCGGTCGAGCCACGGCTGGGCGGCGTAGCGGTGGAACACGAAGCGGTTGATCCCCTCGCAGAACGCCCAGTCGCCGAGGTCCTTGATGTTGCCCGGGTGGCCGAGCCACTTCTCGCCGCTGTCGGCGGTGAACGCCTCGGCGCCGATGACCGGCTTGCCGTAGACGTGCGCCGCCGAGGTCATCGCCGTGCAGGTGTGCGCCGCCCCGAACCGCCCCCACGACCAGAACTCGCCCATCGGCTCGTCCGCCCGGCCGGCGTAGGCCAGCTCGTCGACCGGCACCCCGTCGTAGCCCTCGATCGACAGCCGCAGCCCGTGCCGTGCCGCCAGCTCGCGGAACGCGCCGGCGTAGTTTTCCAACAGCAGCTCGGAGATCGTCAGCCGCAGGTCCCACAGGAAGCGCTCGGTCACCTCGCTGCCGTCGATGATGCGCCCGCTGAAGACGGGCAGAAACGGCAGCATGTCGTAGCCGCGGCGCCGCTGGAACTCCGCGCGCATCCGTGGCGTCCAGTTCTGCGAGCCGACCTCCCAGCTGTCGATGTGGGTGGACACCAGCACCTTGCCCGCCCCGGCCAGGCCGCGGTTGGCCTCGATCAGCCGCCCCATCAGGTGCTCGAAGTGCACGGCGGCGGCCTCCCTGCTCAGCTTGTCGCACTCGAGTCCGCGCCCGGACTCCGGCGCCGGGTGGTTCTGCTGGCCGGTGCTGGTGTGGCCGATGCGCATCACCAGCCACTTGCCGGGCGGCGCGTCCCAGCGCAGCCCACCCTCGCCGTCGAGCTCGGCCGTCAGGTCGACGACCCGCCCGCGCTCGATCGCCGCGCCCTCGGCCAGCGGCGCGAAGTCGGCCGCCAGCGCGGGGAAATGCTGCGCCCTGAACAACGCCTTGCCCTCGAAGTCCGGCACCCGCGCGTCGACCGCCGGCGCCGGCATCGCCAGCACCGCGATGTCCTGATAGAACCCGCGCACCGCCTCGGGCCGCGGCAGCTGCACCGCCGGCATCGGGCCACCGGCGGCCCGCTCGACCACCGCCTCGGTCCACACCACCTTCTGCATCGACAGCTCGGGCGTGATCCACGGCCCGCCGCTGCCGCACCAGCCGGCGTCGTTGTTCATGTTGACCTGCAGGCCGAGCCGCCCCGCCTCCCGGTACGCGTGGCCGAGCAACTCCATCCACAGCGGACCGGCGAAGTCCGCCTCGCCCTTCGGCGCCCCCTGGTCGGTCTCCATGTACAACACCCCGCCGACCCCCGCCCGCGCCATCGCCTCGAGGTCGGCGGTGATCCCCTCCCGCGTCAGGTTCCCGCTCAGCGGAAACCAATACACCCACGGCCGCGACCAGCCGGGTGGCGCCTCGAATCCGGCGCTCAGGTCGTCCGCCATCGCACCGCAGGCCAGCGCGGTCCATGCCATCAGCCAACATGCCGGGCGTTTCATTGCAGGGGGTCCTCCGAGGGTTGCGTGGTGCCCGCCGGGAAACCCCCGGCGCGACCCGCCGGGTGATACGCTGGGGCGGACACCATTGTTTCCAGCCGCCACTGGAAGCCTCGTCACCCGCCCTCCCCCCGCACCGCGGGCTTGCCGCGGGGCGATGGCGGGGCCCATGCTCCGGGCATGCGCGACTATGGTGGCGAACAGGTGCTGGTGGTCCCGCGCGCGCTGTTTGACCGGCTCGGGGCGTTCGAGGGGATCCGCACCGGGGTCGGGGAGGCGGTGGCGGAACTGCTCGACCCGGCGAACCACTTCTTCCTCGACCGCGCGGCTGCCGAGGACGACCCCGGCCACAAGCAGCTGATCCCCTACTGCATCTTCCGCCACGCCGGCCGCCTGCTCCACTACACCCGCGGCACTTCCGGCGGCGAGGCCCGCCTCCACGACCTCGGCTCGATCGGCATCGGCGGCCACGTCAACCCGGTCGACACCGCCGGCGGCCGCTTCGGCACCGCGGCCTACCACGCCGCGGTGCGCCGCGAGATCGACGAGGAACTGGTCATCCGCGGCGCCTGGTCCGAGCGCATCATCGCCCTGCTCAACGACGACTCCAACCCGGTCGGCCGGGTGCACCTCGGCCTGGTCCACCTCGTCGACCTCGCCACCCCAGACGTCGCCGCCCGCGAGCCCGCCCTCGCCAACCTCTCGTTCCGCTCCCTCGCCGAACTGCGCGGCCCGCTCCACCCCGCCCTCGAGTCGTGGTCCCGCCACTGCGTCGACGCCCTGGGCAACGAAATCAGTTAGCCTGAAAACGGGAACAGGAACCGGGGATTACGAGGATTTCGAGGATTATCACAGGGTTGCGAACAAGCTTCCGATCATCCGTTGGGTGTGGGCATCACGCTTGCCAACCCATTCTGAATCAACGTAATCCCCGCAGTCCCCGGTTCTCATTTCCTAATTCAGGGTTAGTCGGTTCCGGCATGCCGGCGCCTACCAGATCGTCTCGACGTGCGGGTAGTCGAGCAGCTTGCGGTCGCAGGTCACCAGCCTCAGCCCGCGCAGGCGGGCGGTCGCCACGATGATCCGGTCGGCAGGATCGCGGTGGAATGCACCGGGCAGGTGGCATGATTCCCAAGCCACCTCGGGATCCACGCGGAGCATCATGATCCCGGGCGCCGCCGCCGCCCGGCACAGCCACGCCCGGCATGCCATCGCCAGGCTCAGCTTGCCCAGCGATTCCTTGCGCGCCACTTCCCACGCGCTGATGTCCGAAACCCCGCAGGCACCCACCCCGCCCGCGTTGATCGCCGCCGCCGCCGGCGGCGACAGCCTGTCGGGATCATCCAGCAGCCAGATCCAAACGTGGGTGTCCAGCAACAGCCTCACTGCGCGGCCTCCCATTCCTCGTCGCCCAGCGCCTCGTCAAAGCCATCCGCGATCCCGACCACCTGGCCGGCCAACGCCCCCCATGCCGGATGCCTGCCCGACTCGCGCGCCGGCGTGACCCGCGCCACCGGCTTGCCCCGGTTCGTGATGACCACCCCCTCCCCGTCCCGCGCCACCTCGCGCAGGATCCGGGTGCAGTGCTTCTTGAACTCCGATACCGACATCTCGCTCATGACTATTTCCCATAGTCACAAGCGGTGCTTCTGTCAAGCCCCGGCGTCGGGGGTGCGTTTCTTGGCTCTTCGTCAGTTTCGCTGGAGAGGGCGCGGCGCACGCCAGGCAACCGCAGAGGGAGCAGAGGGCCCTGAGAGCGCAGAGGAAGAAAGTAGATTGGGTGGAAACCGCCGGAGATGCCGAACGCGGCCGGGGATTCCGGTTTTCCGGACCTGGCATTCCGTTCCAAGCTCTGCGCTCTCTGCGGTCCTCCGCACCCTCTGCGGTCAATGGGCAACCGCCGCCAATCACCCACGCCCATCCTCAGCAATCCTGTCGAAGAACCCGTTTCTTTCCGCCGCGGGCAGATCCGGGAACAGGGCCGTGGCGCCGGCGTCAGCCGCGCGATCGCCGGCCTACTCCCGCTCGAGCAGGATCCGGTCGCCGAGCACGACCATCTCGACCCGGCCGTCGAGGGTGCGGTCGAGCAGCGGGGTGTTGTGGCTCTTGGAGCGCATGAACCCGCGGCTGAAGGTGGTCTGGCGGCGCGGGTCGAACAGGATGAGGTCGGCCGGGCGGCCCTCGGCGACGGCCGCCGGCTCGAGTCCCATCATCCGGCGCGGCTCGGCGGAGTAGCGCCGCACCACGAGGTCCCAGCCGAACTCGCCGGTGGCGACGAAGTGGTGGTGGAGCGAGACCAGCGCGGTCTCCAGCCCGGTGATCCCGTTAGGGGCCGAGGTGAAGTCCTGCGCCTTCTCGAACGGCGTGTGCGGCGCGTGGTCGGTGGCGATGAAATCGAACACCCCGTCCTTGAGCGCCTGCAGCAGCCCCGCGCGGTCCTCCGCGGTGCGCAGCGGCGGGTTCATCTTGAAGTTGGTGTCGTAGTCCCCGATGTCCTCGTCGATGAACAGCAGGTGGTGCGGCGAAACCTCGGCGGTCACCCTGCCGCCGTGCTCCTTCCAGGCGCGGATGGTCGCCGCGCCGACGGCGGTCGAGACGTGCTGGATGTGGACGTGCGCGCCGGCGGCGTGGGCCAGCCGGATGTCGCGGTCGATGCAGATCTCCTCGGCGCACGCGGGCGAGCCCTTGATCCCGAGCCGGTAGCTGACGCGGCCCTCGTTGAGCGCCCGCGGGCCGGCGAGCTGCGGGATCTCACAGTGGCTGGCGAAGAACATCCCCAGCCCCGCCCCGTACTGCATCGCCCGGAACAACACCGCCGGGTCGGCCACCGCGTCGCCGTCGTCGGTTAGCATCCGCACCCCCAGCCGCCGCATCGCGTCGAACGCCGCCAGTTCCTTGCCCTCGCGCCCGCGGGTGATGCAGCCGGCCGCCAGCACCTTGATCGGGCTGACGCGCGCCGCGGTCTCGAGCATCGCGCGCACCACCGGCGCCGAGTCGAACGCCGGTTTGGTGTTGGGCATCATCACCACCCCGGTGACCCCGCCGTTGACCGCCGCCGCGCTGCCGCTCGCGATGTCCTCCTTGGCCTCGAACCCCGGCTGGCGGAAGTGCACGTGGGCGTCGAACATCCCCGGCAGCACCAGCCGCCCGGCCGCGTCCACCACCCGCGCCCCTTCCTCCGCCGCCGCCGGCAGCCCGGGCGCCACCGCCCGGATCACGCCGTCCTCGATCAGCACGTCGGCGTCCAACAGGTCCGGCGAGTCCTCGGAGGCGATGCGGCAGTCTGTGAGCAGCAGCTTCATGTGGTTGAATTGCGGACGGTTTCCGTTCGAAGCGCGAGGAATAGTGGCTCGATCTCGTCAATGCGATTGGCCAGCACATCCCACAGGACTTCAAGATCGACCGCATCATAGCCGTGCGCGAGCCAGTTCCGCATGCCGACAATGCGATGCCATGGGATTTCCGGATGCCGGTCCTGAATCGCGGAAGGAAGGCGTTGGACCGCCTCCCCGATCACCTCGATCACCCGTTCCGCCGCGAGCCGGAACATGACATCCGCGTCGAGGTCCTCCCTGCACCGCGCCTCGCGCAACTTCCGGGCCTCGGCGATCCTCTCGAGAATCTGGTCGATCGTCGTGACTGGATCCCGCTCAACCATAGATCGCCTCCGCCTCCCTGAGAACCTGCCGGCGCCTGCCTTCGCGCCACATCGCCTCGGTCGACAGGTCGACCCTGCGCCCGAGCAACTCCTCCAAGTCCCGCTGCAGGTCGAACACCAGCCATCCCGGATGCCGGCCTTCGTGGAACGAGACCAGCAGATCGATGTCGCTGGCCGCCGTCGCCTCACCCCTGGCAACCGATCCGAACACCCGGATCTTCGCGACGCCGTAGCGTCGCGCGATCCGTTCCAGCCGATCGCGACCGTCCGGGTCGTCAAGCAGTTCCGCGAGCGTCATCCCGCCTCCTTGGTTCCCGGTTTGAGCCAGTAGAGGACCGCCATGCGCACGGCGATGCCGTTCTCGACCTGCTGGTTGATCAGGCTGCGCTCGTAGTCCATCACGCCGTCGCACAGTTCGACGCCGCGGTTCACCGGGCCCGGGTGCATGACGTAGATGCCGGCGTCGCGGATCGCGCGCAGGCGTTCCTCGGTCACCCCGTAGACGCGGTGGTACTCGCGCAGGCTCGGGAAGTACTGCGCCTCCTCGAGCCGTTCCATCTGCACCCGCAGCAGGTAGACGACGTCCGGCCGCCAGCGCATCGCCGCGTCGTAGTCGGTGAAGCGGACGACCTCGGCCGGGCCGGTCGGCGGCACCAGCGGGGCGGGGCCGAGGTGGGCCACCTGCACGCCGAGGCGCAGCAGGACGTCGGTGGTCGAGCGCGCCACCCGGCTGTGCAGGATGTCGCCGACGATCAGCACCCGGCGGCCGGCGGGTTCCGGATAGACTTCCTTGATCGTGAACGCGTCGAGCAGCGCCTGCGTCGGGTGGGCGTGGGCGCCGTCGCCGGCGTTGACCACGCTGGCGCGGGCCTGGCGGGCGATCACGCCGGGCAGCCCGGAGCGCGGGTGGCGCACGATGATGTAGTCGGTGCGCATCGCCTCGAGCGTCTCGATGGTTTCGCGGACCGACTCGCCCTTGACGATCGACGAGTGGGGAACGTCGAAGCTGGTGACGTCGGCGGAGAGCCGCTTGGCGGCGACCTCGAACGAGGTGTGGGTGCGGGTGCTCGGCTCGTAGAACAGCATCAGCACCGACTTGCCCTTGAGCGCGGGCACCTTCTTGACCGAGCGGGTGAAGAGGTCCTTGAACGGTCCGGCCTGCCCGAGGAGGGTGTCGATCTCCCCGCGGTCGAGCGAGGCGATATCCAGCAGGTCCTTACGCGGCATCTCGTTTGGCGAGGAAATAGAGGATCCCGAACGCGAGCACAAGCACGGCGATGATCGTCATCAGCGCGGCGTGGTGGCGGGAGCGCGGCTTGCGCGCGAACAGCCAGCCCGCAACCAGCAGGCCGCCCGCGCCGCCGCCCAGGGCCAGCAGGTAGCCGGTCCCGACCAGCATCGGGTGGGCCGCCTGCGCCGCGAGCTGCTGCACCGGCGGGCGCACGGCCATCGCGTTGTGCGTCCGCAGGCGCTGCAGCTCACCGTCACTGTGGCGACGCGCGGGCAGCGCGCCACCCGGACGCGGCGGCGGCACAGCCACCGGCCCCGGCGCACGCTCGGAACGCTTCAGTGAGCGCACCGGCCGGCCGGGCCGCGGGGCGGCGGACGGCGCCGGCGGAGTGGCGGCCGGCGGAGTGGCGGCCGGCGGAGTGGCGGCCGGCGGAGTGGTGGCGGCCGGCTGGCCGGTGGGTGGCGAACCGGGCGGTGGGGCGCCGGGCACGCCCAGTGCCGCCCGCAGGCCGGCGATTTCCTCGGGGGTTCGGCGGCGTTCGGGCAGTGCGCTCACGCGCCCTCCCCCTCGTGTTCGACCACCTCCACCCGGTCCTCGCCGTCGGTCTGCGCCAGCGACACGTGGACGTGGTCGTGGCGCCGGGTCTCAAGCCGGATCCCGGTGTAGTCCGGCTGGATCGGCATCTCGCGGTGGCCGCGGTCGATCAGCGTCGCCAGTTCGACCCGCGCCGGCCGGCCGTAGTCCGCCAGCGCGTCGAGTGCGGCCCGGATCGTGCGGCCGGTGAACAGCACGTCGTCGACCAGGATGATGTGGGCACCGTCCACGGTGAACGGGATCTCGCTCTCCTGCAGCTTCGGGTTCTCGTGCAGGTGCTCGAAGTCGTCGCGGTAGAGCGAGATGTCCAGCACCCCGAGCGTCAACTCACGGTCGGCGGCGGCAAGCCGCGCGACGATCCGCTCGGCCACCTCGTCGCCCCGGCTGCGGATCCCCACCAGGCAGACCGGCTGGCCCGCGGTGCGGGCGGCGATGTCCCCGGCAAGCCGCTCAACCGCGGCGGCGATCTCCTCCGGTCCGATGATCCGCGTGGTTTTCATGTCGGGCACTCGTTGCAGCGTTCAGTCGAAATGCAGGATGCCGATGTCGTGCCGCCGTTGCGAGCCCGGAAAATCAACCGCCGCCGCCGCCCGGTGCGCCGCCTCCACCGCCGCGCCCCGCTCCGGCCCGCCCGCCACCACCGCCAGCACCCGCCCGCCGTTCGTCTCCCAGCCGCCGCCCGCACCGCGCCGGGTGCCGGCGTGGTAAACCCGCGCCGCCCCCACCCGGTCCAGCCCTGTGATCGGGTCCCCCGCCCGCGACCCGGCCGGGTAGCCGGCCGAGGCCAGCACCACGCACACGCTCCAACCCTCGTCAAACCGCAGCAGCTCCGGCCGCAGCTCCCCGGTCGCCCCCGCCAGGCAGAACCCCGCCAAATCCCCGCCCACCAGCGGCATCACCGCCTGGCACTCGGGATCCCCGAACCGGCAGTTGTACTCGATCACCTTCGGGCCGTCCGCCGTCAGCATCAGCCCGAAATACAAGAACCCACGATACCCCAGCCCGTCGGCCGCCAGCCCCGCAACCGTCGGCGCCACGATCTCACGCCCGATCCGCGCCAGCACCCCCGGCTCCAACAACTGCCGGCTCGCCACCGCCCCCATCCCCCCGGTGTTCGGCCCCGCATCCCCATCCCCCAGCCGCTTGTAGTCCCGCGCCGGCGTGAACACCACGTGCCCCCCGTCCACCACCGCCGCAAACACCGACACCTCCGGCCCGCTCAGGCACTCCTCCACCAGCAGCCGCCCCACACCAAACCGCCGCCGCCCGAACACGTCTGTTAGGAAGCGCTCGGCCGCCGCGGCGTCGGCGCACACCGCCACCCCCTTGCCGGCGGCCAGGCCGTCGAACTTGAGCACCGTGGGGTAGGCGCCGGCGATTGCGGCGCGGGCCTCGGCGGCGGAGTCGACGGCGGTGGCGCGGGCGGTCGGGATCCGGTGGCGGGCGAGGAACTGCTTGGCGAACTCCTTGCTGGCCTCGAGCCGGGCGGATTCCCGCGGCGGGCCCCAGCATGGGATGCCGGCGCGCTGGCACAGGTTGGCCAGCCCCTCGCCGGCCACCAGGTAACTCTCCTCGCCGGCGACGCACAGGTCGACGGCGTGCGCGCGCATCCACTCGACGAGCGACTCGAGCCCGGCGGCGGGCAGGGGCTTGGCCCACTCGAAGATGGCGTCGCTGCCGGGGAAGCAGAACACCTCCGGCCGGCCCGGCGACTCGCACAACGCCCGCACCAGCGCGTGTTCGCGCCCGCCCTTGCCGACCACCGCGACCTTCATCGGCGGCGGTTGTTGCCGATCCGCCACCCCGACTCAATCCCCAAGTTCCATGCCCTCCCGCCAGCGTCCGCGGCGCCATCTCCCGGCCATTCCTCGCGGCCATCCCCGCCACCCCCACCGCCGGCGTGCCAGGGAACCGCCGCCAGTCGCCGGCGCCCGGTTTCCGCGATCGGGCCGCCAACCCCACCGCCGTCCCCCGCCTGACATTCCATTCCAAGCTCTGCGCCCTCCACGCCCTCTGCTCCCTCTGCGGTCAACAGGCCGCCGCCAGTCACCGGCGCCCGGTTCCCCTTGATCGGGCCGCCAACCCGATTTTCCGCTTCCCACCGGCCGCGGCATCTGCCAGAGGGTGCCACCCTCGTGCCCATGCCCACCCTCGCGATCGTCGGACGCCCCAACGTTGGCAAGTCGGCCCTCTTCAACCGGCTGGCCGGGCGCAAGATCGCGATCGTCCACGACCAGCCCGGGGTGACCCGCGACCGACTGGCGGCGCCGTGCGGCGCGACCGCCACGCCATGCACGCTGCTGGACACCGGCGGGATCGGGGCGCCGCTCGACGACGGGTTCGCCGGCCAGGTGGCGCTCGAGGCCGACGTCGCGATCCAGGCGGCGGACGTGATCCTGTTCGTGGTGGACGCCCGCGCCGGGCTGACGCCGGTCGACGAGGACCTCGCCCGGCGCCTGCACCGCGCCGGCCAGCCGGTGATCCTCGCGGCCAACAAGGTCGACGGCCCCGGCCTCGACCACGCCGCGGACGATTTCGCGGGCCTCGGGTTCGCCACCACCGTCGCGGTGTCCGCCGAGCACGGGCGCAACTTCCGCGCGCTGGTCGCCGCCATCGACCACCACCTCGCACCGCTCGCCCGCGAGCTGGCCGAGGCCGCCCACGAGGCGCAGGACGCCGGCCTGCGGCTGGCGATCATCGGCAAGCCGAACGCCGGCAAGTCGTCGCTGGTCAACGCGATCCTCAACGACCGCCGCACGATCGTCTCCGAGATCCCGGGCACCACCCGCGACGCGATCGACCTGCCCTACCTCCACAACGGCGAGCGCTTCACCCTGATCGACACCGCCGGCCTGCGCCCGCGCTCGCGGCGCGACTCGTCGGTCGAGGTGTTCTCCGCGATGCGCACCGAAAAGGCGATCCGCCGCGCCGACGTCTGCGTGCTCGTCACCGACCTCGCCGCCGGCATCTCCGCCCAGGACCGCCGCATCGCTCGCATGCTCCTCGACGAACACAAGCCCTGCGTCATCGCCCTCAACAAGTTCGACCTCTTCCACCCCTCCGCCCCACGCCGCGCACGCCTCGACGAAGCCACCGACCAGGTCCGCCGCGAACTGTTCTTCCTCGACTACGCTCCCTTCGTCGCCGTCTCCGCCACCCGCCGCCAGGCCGTCGACCGCATCCTCGCGCGCGTCCTCGACGTGCGCGCCGGCGCCGCCACCCCCCCCCAGACCGGCCCGCTCAACCGCCTGCTCCAACAGGCCTTCGCCGCCAACCCCCCACCCACCCACAAGCGCCACGGCAGGCGCCTCAAGCTGTTCTACGCCACCGCCGCCGTCGACCCGCGCTTCCCCACCGTGCCGGTCCCCACCTACGTCCTGTTCGTCAACGACAAGCGCCTCGTCACCGACGCCTACCGCCAGTTCCTCGCCAACCGCCTGCGCGACGCCTTCCCCGCCCCAGGCATCCCGGTCGTGTTCTCGTTCCGCTCCCGCACCCGCGGCGAGGACCACGGCCGGGCTAACAGTTAGCCGGCGGCCGCGGCGGCGGGAAGGGGCGCGGGCACGGGGCCGCTTGGGCCGGTGATCCCCCGGCCGGCCTGGGGGCAGGAGCCAGGTCCCACAAGGCCCATGGGACCAAAATCCCCGCCGCATTCCCGCTGGCGGCGGGGCGCCCCCCCGGGTATGGGTGGATGAAGCCCGCCCGCCCCCTCCCCGCCGCCATTCCGCCATGCACTCCCGCCACCGCCTGTTGATCGCTGCCAGCGCCCGCCGGCCGCGCCGCCGCGCCGTGCTGGCCGCCGCACTGGCGGCCCTGGCGGGGCATGCCGGCGTGGCGCGGGCCAGCCACACCAACCCGGTGGTCGCCGCCCCCAGCCCGGACCCCTACGTCGTTGCCGCGGGCGACGCATGCCTGTTCCTCCACACCACCGCCGACGGCGTGCGGATCCGCCGGGCGAGCGGATTGGAAACGCTGGCCGAGGGGCCGACGGCGGCGGTGTTCCAAGCCCCGCACGGGCCGATCCTCGGCGACGTATGGGCCCCGGAATTGCATCCGCTCGACGGGCGCTGGTACGTCTACGCCTGCGGCACGGTCACCGCGGGGGCGTTCGACCACCGCATGTTCGTGCTCGAAAGCGACTCCGCCGATCCGATGGGCAGCTACACGTTCAAGGGCCTGCTGCTCCCGGACACCCAGGCGATCGACGCCACCCTGCTGGTGCGCCCCTCCGACGGCGCCCGGTTCGTCGTCTTCTCCGGCTTCGACGCCGACGGCCAATGCCTCTACCTCGCGCCGCTCGCCAACCCGTGGACCGCCTCCGCCGAGCCAGTCAGGATCTCGGTGCCGACGCACTCGTGGGAAACGGCCGGCGCCCCGATCAACGAGGGCCCGGCGGTCCTGCACCGCAACGGCACGACCTTCCTCGTCTACTCGGCCGCCGCGTCGTGGACGCCGGACTACTGCCTCGGGATGCTGGTCAACACCGATGGCGATTACCTCAACCCCGCGGCGTGGACCAAGCACCCCCAGCCGGTGTTCCAGCGCTGGGACGCCAACGAAGCCTTCTGCGTCGGGCACAACAGCTTCACCACCTCGCCCTCGGGGGCCGAGGACTGGATCGTCTATCATGCAACGGGCGACCCCGCCGGCAACCAGTGGCCGCTGCGCTCGACGCGCATCCAGCGCTTCGGGTGGAATGCCGACGGCACGCCGCGCTTCGGGGTGCCGGTGCCCGCCGGGCTCCCGCTGCCGGGCCCCGACGAGGCGGGCGCCGAGCCGCCGCTGCAGGCACTCCACAAGCTCGAGGGCAACGCATGGGACAACAGCGGCCACGGCCGCAACGGGTCCCTCACCGGCGGCGCCACCGCCACCGATGGCCGGCTGGATGCCGCCGCGGTCGCCTTCGACGGCACCGGCTACGCCACGATCCCGCGGCCGATCGCCGACGACTTCACGATCTCGCTGTGGGTCAGGACCACCGACACCGGCAACACCGGCCAATGGTGGGCGGGCAAGGGCCTGGTCGACGGCGACGTGGCCAACACGGCCGACGACTTCGGCCTCTCCCTAACCGGCACCACCGCCGCCTTCGGCGTCGGCAACCCCGACACCACGATCACCGCGTCCACCCCGATCAACGACGGCCAATGGCACCACGTGCTCGCCACCCGCGCCGCCGCAACCGGCGCCGTCGAACTGCACGTCGATGGCCAACTCGATGCCTCCGGCACCGGGCCGACCGGCTCGCGCCACGCGCCGGCCACCTTGCGCGTGGGCGCCATCCGCACCAGCGGCGGCAGCCGGTTCCTCAACGGCGCGATCGATGAGGTGCGGCTCTACGACCGCGTCCTCGCCCCGCCGGAGATCGCCGCGCTGGCCAACGGCCAGCCCGGAACGGCACTGGTGGCCCACTACCCGTTCGACGGCAACGCCGCCGACGCCGCGGGCCAGGCAAACGACGGCACGCCGGTGGCCGTCAGCTATGCCCCCGGGCGCGTCGGCTCGCAGGCGGCTCGCTTCGACGGCGCCGCCAGCCACGTCCGCATCCCGTGCTGCGTCACCGACAGCTTCAGCATCGCCCTGTGGCTCAAAACCAGCGCCACCGCCGCCAGCGGCCAGTGGTGGGCGGGCGACGGGCTGGTCGACGGCGAGGTCGCCGGCGTGGCCGCCGACTTCGGCGTGAGCCTGACCGGCACCCGCGCCGCACTCGGCACCGGCGACCCCGACGCCACCCTAACCAGCTCCGGCTCGGTCAGCGACGGGGCATGGCACCACGTCGTCGCCACCCGCAACGGCGCCACCGGCGAGCTCACCCTCTACGTCGATGGCGCGGTGGACGGCACCACTCCCGGACCGGCAGGCCCGCGAACCGCCCCCCGCGCGCTCCACATCGGCAACCTCCACACCGGCATCCATCCCTACGCCGGCCTGATCGACGACGTGCGCATCTACGACGGCGTGCTCGCGCCCGCCGACGTGGCCGCCCTGTTCGAGGCCGCCGGCCCCGAACCGCCGCCCGGCCCTCCCCCACCGTGGCAGCCGAAAACCCCGCCGCTCGCCACCCCGTGGACGGCGCTGGTCTCCCCCACCAACGCCCTGCCCGAATACCCCCGCCCGCAGCTGACACGCCCCGACTGGCTCAACCTCAACGGCGAGTGGCAGTTCGGCATCGACCGCTCGGGCGGCACCGAGCCGCCGTTCGGCCAGAACCTCCCCGAGTCGATCCTCGTCCCCTTCCCCACCGAGTCCGCCCTCTCCGGCATCATGCGCCGCGAATCCCGGATGTGGTACCGCCGCACCTTCACCGTGCCCCCCGCCTGGTCCGGCCGCCGCGTCCTCCTCCACTTCGACGCCGTCGACTGGCAGGCCTCCGTCCACGTCAACCGCTCCCACGTCGGCACCCACGCCGGCGGCTACGACGCCTTCACCTTCGACATCACCGACCACCTCAACGCCGGTGACAACGAACTGCTCGTCGGCGTCTACGACCCCACCGACGCCGACAACCTCGGCCAGCCAATCGGCAAACAACGCTCCAACCCTAACGGCATCTGGTACACCTCGTGCTCCGGCATCTGGCAGACGGTCTGGCTCGAGCCGGTCCCCACCGCCCACATCGCACGCCTCGAAATCACCCCCAACCTCGACGCCCAGTCCGTCACCGTCCGCACCCTCTGCCACAACGCCGCCGGCCTCGCCGTGCGCGCCACCGCCTCCACCGCCGGCTCCACCCTCGCCTCCGCCACCGGCACCCCCGGCTCCCCCATCACCCTCCCCCTGCCCAACCCCCATCCCTGGTCCCCGGACGACCCGTTCCTCCACGACCTCGCCGTGGAGCTGTTGGACGGCGCGGCGCCGGTCGACGCGGTGGGCAGCTACTTCGGCATGCGGGCGCTCGGGCTGGGGCCGGCCGGCGGGGTGGTGCGGCCGCTGCTCAACGGGCGCTTCGTGTTCCAGTACGGGATGCTCGACCAGGGTTACTGGCCGGACGGCGTCTACACGGCGCCGACCGACGAGGCGCTGCGGTTCGACATAGCGGCGCAGAAGGCGCTCGGGTGCAACGTGATCCGCAAGCACGTGAAGGTCGAGCCGGCGCGGTGGTACTACTGGGCGGACCGGCTGGGGATGCTGGTGTGGCAGGACATGCCGTCGAAGTTCGCGGCGGGCGGCGGGGCGCAGTTCGAGCTCGAGCTGGCGGAGATGATCGACCAGCTGCGCAACTCGCCGGCGGTCGCCATGTGGGTGCCGTTCAACGAGGGCTGGGGCCAGTACGACACCGCGCGGATCGTCAGCCTGGTGCAGGCGCAGGACCCCGGCCGGCTGGTCGACAACGCCAGCGGGTGGACCGACGCCGGCGTCGGCGACGTGATCGACTGGCACGTCTATCTGGGGCCGGACTCGCCGGTCCCGACCGCGACCCGCGCGGCGGTGCTGGGCGAGTTCGGCGGGCTGGGCTTGAGGGTGGCCGGCCACGAGTGGAACCCGGCGGCCTCGTTCGGCTACGAGATGCAGCCGGACGGCGCGGCGTTGACCGGGCGCTACCTCGGCCTGCTCTACGACACCCGCTCGCTGCTCCACGGCAAGGGCCTGAGCGCCGCGATCTACACCGCCGTCACCGACGTCGAGAACGAGCTCGACGGCATGTGGACCTACGACCGGCAGGTCCTCAAGGTCGATCCCGACACGGTGCGCGCCGCCCACGCCAGCCTGCTCGCGGCGGCCTGCCGGCTCGACGAGCCGCCCGTCGGCGCCGGCTGTTGGAGGCTGGATGAAAACGCGGGCGCGACCGCGGCCGACGCCAGCGGCAACGCCAACCCGGCCGGACTGGCCAACGCGCCGCAGTGGGTCGCGGGGGTCGCCGGCGCGGCGCTCCGGTTCGACGGCGGCAAGGACTTCGCGGCCGTCGAGCGCCCGGTGCTCGACACCGGCAACGACTACTCGGTCGCCGCCTGGGTGAAGCTCGAGCACACCGACCGCTGGGCCACCGCCGTCAGCCAGGACGGCGCCAACGTCAGCGGCTTCCTGCTCCAGTACTCGCTGGGCGGGGTCGACCGCTTCACCATGACCGTGCCGGAATGGGACGGCACCGACGCCCCGTCGCTCCGCGCCCGGGCCCCCGCACCCCCCGCGCTCAACCAGTGGACCCACCTCGTCGGCGTGCGCGACGTCGCCCGCGGCGAACTCCGCCTCTACGTCGACGGCGCGCTCGCCGACGCCGTCCCCTGCGCCGTCACCTGGCAGGCGCGCGGCAGCACCGTCATCGGCCGCGCCCGCTGGGGCAACTCGACCGACTTCTTCCCCGGCGCGGTCGACGACGTGCGGGTGGTCCAGCGCGCGCTCGACGCCGCCGACGCCGCCTGGCTCCACCACTACCCCGGCGGCCCGCTGCCGATCGCCGGCGGCACGATCGGCGACGCCGACGGCGACGCCCTGCCGGACGAGTGGGAGGGCGGCCACGGGCTCGACCGCTTCGATGCCGCCGGCGACCACGGCGCCACCGGCGACCCGGAGCGCGACGGCCTGCCGAACCTGTTGGAGTTCGCCCTCAACCTCGACCCGCAGGCGCCCGACCCGGACGGCCGGCCGGCCGCCGCGATCGAGACCAACCCCGCCGACGGGCTCGGCTACCTCGTGTTCCGCTACCGCCGGCGCATCGACCCCGGGACGCTCGTCTATCAGGTGGAGGTCTCCCGCAACCTCGCCGACTGGCAGTCGACCCCCGCCGACGTCGAGGAACTCCCCCCGGCCGTCCCCAACCCCGACGGCCTGACCGAGACGATCAGCGCCCGGATCAAACCGGCCGCCGGCGAACCGGGCGGCCACCGCGCCTTCGTCCGGCTGCGCGTGACCGCGGGATAGCCCAACTTCGTCACTTTTGCGCCGAAACGGCCCTGATTTGACTTTTTCGGCGCTGGAGCCCTTGACTTTGCTGGGGTCGGGCTTCGCCACCCCCCTGTGGGCCGACCTGCCCGGTTGATCCGGCCTGCGGGGGCGTGCTTCAATGAGCGATGTTCCTCAAACGACGGGTGCGGCGCAAGGACGGCAAGGATCCCGTCTGCCACTCGGTGTGCGAAAGCCTGCGGGTGCATGGCGGCCGCACGCTCCGGCGCCAGATCCTGCACCTGGGCGAACACAACGAGGCCCTCGAAGCGCATCTGGCCGCCAAATGGAAGGACCTGTTCGCCGCCGACTTCGACATCATCCTCTGCGACCTGACGAGCACCTGCTTCGAGGGCTCGGCCGAAGGGCCGCACCAGGCCCGCCGATCCGGACCGCGCCAACTCCCCACACGGATGCGAACCTGCCGCATTCAGCCCCTTTCGCCCGCCTAACCTACCGCCACGCCCCCAGCCCCTCCGTGCCGCAGTTCCGTGCACACATGCGCAATCGCCGCAGCGCGCGCATCAGGGCCAGCCCCCGGCGGCCGCAAGGACCCGGCGGACACCAGTTGGGTATACGTATACGAGTTTGTTGCAGCGCACGGAATGGGGCCAGGCCCCGGCGGCCGCAAGGAACCGGCGGACACCAGTTGGGTATACGTATACGGATTTGTTGCAGCGCACGGGGTGGGGCGGGTCCCGGCGGCAGCCCCCGCGGTGAGAGCCGCCGCGGTGACTTCCGGGCAGGTCTTCGCACGCCTTCGCGGGATCGTTTCGGTGGATGTCGGGTTCGGCACCCGCGGCGGCGCGTTCACTCCAGCAGGGTGGCCCGCAGCGCCTCGGCGATGTCGCGCCCGAACTGCTTGAACACCCACGCCGGGTCGCCGGCCGCGGCCAACCCGACCTGGTCGAGGTAGCCGTGGACGTAGAACGCCCCCGGCCCGCCGGCGATGCCCGGCACCTGGATCGGACTGGCGAACCCTCCCACGACCCATGCTGGAGGCCCCGGCAGCCACGAGTAGAGCGCCGCGGCGTCGAACTCGAAGATGATCACCAGGGGCAGCCCGTATTCGCAATAGTTCGTGCCGCCCGGGCGCCAGCCTTCCGGCACCCCCGGGTTCTGCACGTAGCAGCACGTGTGCGGGCTGTGGAGCGGCTGGCGCAGCCTCGCAATCAGGTCGCGGCCCAGGGTCTCGCGGGCCCCGTCGAGCGCATGGACATATCCATACACCGGCGGCAACTGCACACCATCGCCTGGCGCCGGCCACCGGTCCGGGTGCGGGCACAGGTCGTTCTCGAGGTCCAACATCCCGACCAGGGTGCCGCCGCCGCCGTCGAAGCCGGCCTGGCCGAGCTCGCGGAGATAGTCGCGCAACGCGAGCGCCTCGGGGTCGAGCGCGCCGTCGGGGACTTCGGCGGGGCCCTCGAGGAAGATATAGCCGCGGTGGATGGTGGAGCCCGGGGTGCCGCAGCCGTTGCCGTAGGGGATGACGTGGGTGCTCGGCCACTCGTAGCCGTCCGGGTTGCCGATCGGGATGACGGCGTATGACCCGGCGGCGCCGAACGCCGGCCATTGCTCGAGGATCCGGCGCACGATCCCCTCGGCGACCCAGTTGCCGGCCGGCTCGTAGTCCATGCCGGCGAGGACCACCGCGATCCTGTCGTTAGGGAGGTCCGGCTGGCGCTCGGTTCCCGGCACCTTGCGGAACATCTCGATCGCGAAGAGTTCGTGCGACTCGGCCTCGGCGCCCGGCGGGGGCGCCGCGTCATGCAGGCCGCCGAACCCGAGCCGCCGCTGGCGCAGGCACAGGTCGGCGTGGAGCGGCGGCCAGGTGGCGGCGATGTCGCGCCACAACTCGGCGCGGTCCTCGAGCGTGTACGGGAGGTTCTGCGCGACCTCGACCTCGCGCCATTCCATGGCCGGCGTCGGCGCCGGCGGGATCTCCAGCTCGAACATGCACCGGTAGCTGCGGCCGCCGACCGCATGCGCCGGGTCGGGGGTCACCCCGCTCTCGGGAATGTGCTGCCAGGGACCGATCCCGCCGGACTGCCGGTGAAACCGATAGAGCGGCGTGAAGACATGGCGTTGGCCGCCCTCGCCGCGACCCTCCCAATCCCAGACGTAGCCGTGCAGCCACCACTCGTTCAGCTCGAGCGGGCCCGTGGGAAACGCATACGGGCTGTCGAGCGCCAGTTGGAACCGCAGCGTGTGCCCGGCCGCCGGGGCGCCCTCGCGCGGCCGGCGGGCGCGGAAGTGGAACCAGCCGTCGTTCTGGTGGATCGCGTCGTCCTCCCACGTCGGATAGACGCCCTCCCACCACGGATAGCCGGCCGGGTTCTGGTGGAAGCTCCGGATCACCACCCGGACGTAGCTGCCGGCCTCGTCGGCCACGTCCGCGAACCCGATCCACTTCTCCTGCACCACCCAGCCGCACGCGTCCGGCGTCGGCGGCGTGTTGGACCAATGGTCGTCCGGCAGATAGGTCGCGTCAAACCCCTGCTGCGGGCAGCCGGTCCCGACCCCCGCGTGGATCCCGGCGCGCTGGCGCAGCCGGAAGAACTGCCGCCCGTCACCCCGCGGCGCGAGGTGCGGGCTGACCGCCTCCGGCAGGTCGGTCCATGCCTGGGCGAGGTCGGCATCGCCCTGCAACACCCCCTCGCCGGACCACCGCAGCACGACCCCGGCAGGGGCCGGCTCGATCCGCACCCCGGGCGGGTCGGGTGGCGTGTAGATCGGCGGCGGATGCGCATTCCACGCATACCCGTCGCCGCGCAGGAACCCCGAGAAATCCTTCGCCGTGACCAGCACCGGTGCGGCCGCCGCGGGCAGCACGGTCGCCAGCCATGCCGCCGACCCGCTCCACATGGCGGAAACCCACGTGCACGCCCTCATGGCATCCAACAACCAAGCGCCATCCGCCCGGGGAAGCAAATGGTTTCGGGGCGCCCGGCGCCACGGGGTCGCCGGCCCATCGGCCCCGCACCCCGGGGTCCCGCGCGTCCGGCTGCGCGTGACCGCGGGGTGGCACGCCCCCCGGGGGCGCGCGTGGATTTTCCGCCGCGTTGCCCTATCCCCCGTGGAACAACGCCCGGAAGTTGCGGCTCGTGCGGGCGCACAGGCCGGCCGGCGCCTCCCCGAGCACCGCCGCCAGCCCGGCCGCGATCGCCGGCAGGTTCGCCGGGTGGTTGAGCGGGGCGCCGTCCGCCGCCGCCAGCGGGCGGGCGATGAAGCCGGCCGGCGGCAGCATGTCCGGCGCGTCGGTCTCCAACAGCAGCCGGTCGCCCGGCACCGCGCGCAGCGCCGCCAACGCGGCGGCCGCCGCGCGCGGGTGCAGGGCGCGGCCGGAGAACGAGAACCGGGCGCCGAACGGTACGAGCCGCGCCGCCACCTCCGGCGACCCCCCGAACGAGTGGAGCAACAGCCCGCGCGGCAGCGGCGGCGCGGACTGCAGGCAGTCCAGCAGCACCCCCCACGCCCTGAGGCAGTGGACCGTGACCGGCGTGCGGCGGTCGGCGGCCAGCGCGAGCTGGGCGCGGAACACCTCCTGTTGGACGTCGACCGGCGCCTCGGCGACGCGGCGGTCGACGCCGCACTCGCCGACCGACGCGTGCGGGAAGCGCTCGAGCCAGCGGGCCAGCTCGTCGAGCCACCGGGGCGAGCGGCGGTGGGCGTGCCACGGGTGGAGCCCGAACGCGGGCACGACGAATCCGGGGAAGCGCTCGGCCAGCGCGGCGACCGCCGGCCAGTCGTCCTCACGCGTGCCGTTGGCGACGCAGGCGGCCACCCCGGCGTCGCGCATCGCGGCGACGATCTCCCCCTGCCGGCCGCCGAAGCGCGGGTCGTGGAGGTGGTTGTGGGCGTCGCACAGGGGCGTGGCCATCGGGCAGCGCCGATCATCTCAGCCCCCGCCGCGCCCCCGCAACCGCAAACCCTCCCCCCAAAAACGCTCCCCCCACCTCGCGGCCCCGCCCCCACCCCTTGGGTCCCTTGGGTCCCTTCAGCCTCCTTCCGCCCCTTCCACCCCTTCCACCCCTTCAGCCCTTCCCGCCCCTTCCCCCTCCCCCCCGTAAGGTCTGCCGTTCGGCGGCGGGGAAGTCGCCGGTGACCAGCGAGAGGAGGTTGCGGCCCTGGCGGGAGACGGTGGCGGTGGCGCCGGTGCCGGCGAGCAGGCCGCGGGTGAGCAACCCGTGGGACACCTCGGAGCGCCGCAACCGGCTGACGACCGGCTCGGTGACCTGGCGGCTGCTCGGGGTGATCAGCAACGGCACGCCGGTGGCGCTGAACGAGATCTCCCACGCGGGCGTCGGCTGGCTGGCCTGGCCGCGGAGCAGCCACGGGTAGCGCAACGCGATCTCGGGCACCCCGGTGCGCGGCACGGTGACGCTGAAGTGGACCGGCGTCGAGCGGATGAAGTCCGGGACCGAGAGCGACGGGTTCCGGGCGTGGAGCAGGAACAGGCGTGCCACGTCCAGGCCCGCGAGGTTCATCCCGTTGTAGATCCCGTGGTGGTTGGCGCCGCCGGCACAGGTGCCGTGCCAGTCGTCATAGCGGGCGCTCATCAGCAGGCAGAACTCGAGGTGCAGGTGCGCGCGCACCCGGTTGAGCCCCACGCCGGTGAACCCCAACCGGCCGAGCAACGAACCGGCGCGCACCCGGTCGCCCGGCGCGCACACGACGTCCGCCAAGTGGGCGTAGAGGCTGTAGAACGGCCCGCCGGGCAGCGCGTGCTCGACCACCACGTACTTGCCGTAGTTGCTGTGGCCGGCCACCGGGCTGGTGTGGACGACGGTGCCCTCGGCGATCGCATTGACGAGGTCGAGCGGGTTGCCGGCGGGGTCGCGGTGCAGCGGCGCGATGTCGATCCCCTCGTGGAAGCGCGCGTAGACCACCCCTTGCCTGGTGCGGACCGGGTTGCGCACGAACCCGTAGGTGCCGCCCTGCCACGGGGTCGACGTCTCCCCCTCGAAGGTGCGGTCGACGTGCATGTAGAACCGCTCGGGCTCACCGGTCAACAGGTGCCGGTTGCCGGTCGGCAGCCGCAGGTCCCACGACCCCGCGCCGCCCCCCCGGGCCGCCGGGCCATGGCACGCGAGCAGGGTCAGGGCGAGCGTGGTCAGCTGGCGCCGCGTCATCTCAGTCGCGCTTGCGTTTCCCCTTCTCCTGCTCCTCCATCACCTGCCGGCCGAAGCGCGGGCAGACCTTGTCGAACTGCTTGATCTCGGGAAGCGTGACCCCCTTCCAGATGACCAGCTCGCCGTCGTCAACCGGCTTGTCGATGATCACCGCATCGACGACGTTGCCGTTGATCGCCGCACACAGCCAGCGCCCCTGGTTGGCGGCGCTGAGCGCGGCCAGCCGGTTGGCGCCGCGGCGGTTGAGCTTGAACAACACCCCGTAGCTGCCGGGGTCCTCGGATGGAAACGGGCTGAACGCGATGATGTCGCGGGTCGAGATCTCCGGGGTGCGGTGGAAGTAGCGCTGCTCGCCGGCCACCAGTTGCTCGAACGTCATCTTCGGGTTGCCCCCGGCCTCGGTCTCAAGGTGGAACGAAACCCCCGCGCCAGGCTTGTCGCCGCCGGCCAGCAGCGGCGGCCCAGCCAACAGCGCCCACGCCAACAAGGTGATCCTTCGCATCAACAACGCCGCCAGCATGCCCACCCACCACCACCGATGCAAGACTGGATCCGCCCCCCCGTGGTTCCGCCCCGTGAATCCGCCCCCTCCCGCCCCCGCCGGCGGCAGATCCTGTTAGCCCGGGCCGGGCCCGGCCGCGGGCCGGGACTCGCCGATCAGGCGGGTGATCTCGAGCGCGAGTTCGAGGGCCATGGCCCCCTGCTGGCCGCTGACCCGGGGGGCGGCGCCGGCGGCGACGCTGGCGAGGAACGCCGCCAGCTCGAGCTTGAGCGGCTCGTCCTTCTCCACCTCCACCTCGGCGCGGCGGATCTCCATCCCGTCGCGCCAGTGGATCTGGCCGGCCTGCTCCTGATAGTCGAGCGAGAGGTAGCAGTCCTCCTGGAACACCCGCACCTTGCGCATCCGCTCGGGGCTGATCCGGCTGGCGGTGACGTTGGCCACGCAGCCGCCCTCGAAGCGCAGCCGCGCGTTGGCGATGTCCTCGCGGGCGGTCAGGACCGGCACCCCCACCGCGTCGATGCTGGCAACCGGCGCGCGCACCAGGTGGAGGATCACCTCGAGGTCGTGGATCATCAGGTCGAGCACCACCCCGATGTCGATGCTGCGGTTGGGAAACGGGGACAGGCGGTGGGCCTCGATGAAGCGCGGCCGGCTGAGCTTGCGCTCGAGCTCGCGCAGCACCGGGTTGAAGCGCTCGACGTGGCCGACCTGGAGGATCCGGCGGTGGCGGCGGGCACACTCGACCAGCGCCCGCGCGGCGTCGGCCGACGCCGCGATCGGCTTCTCGACCAGCACGTGCACCCCGCGCTCCAGCAGCCGGCCGGCCACCTCGGGGTGGGCCAAGGTCGGCACCGCCACGCTCACCGCGTCGACCGCCCCCGCCAGCTCGTCCAGGCTGGCGGCCACCTCGCCGCCGAACTCCGCCGCCACCGCCGCCGCCCGGACCGGGTCGGCATCGTGAATCGCCACCAGCTCGGCCCCCTCCAGCAGCGCGTAGACGCGCGCGTGATTGCGCTCTCAGCCGCCGGCCAGTACATCGTCGAATGCTTCCAGCAGCGCGTAGACGCGCGCGTGATTGCGCCCCATCGCGCCGGCCCCGACCACCCCGACCCGCGTGCTCATGCCGCTGTCCTAGCCGGCCGGCCGCGCGCCGGCAAGCCCGCTCCAGCCGGCCGGCCGCCGCCCCGGCCGGCCCCGGCGCCCCCGGGATCCGGCATTTCCGGGCCGCTCGCCGCCGCTTTTCGCTGGCGGCACCGCCGATCCTCTGCTTGATTGGTGTGGCAACCGTCCCGCCGACCGATGAGCCTTCACGCACAATTGAGCCCTGAAGCGCAGGCACGCCTGGAAGCCCAGCGCCGCACCTCGACCATTTCCTCGGTCATCATCAGCATCCTGACCGTGGTGCTGATCGGCCTGATCCTCGCCTTCATCCTGATCCGGCCGATGATCAAGGAAACCCCGACGATCGTCACCTACAGCGGCGCCGGCGCCCGCGAGGAGGACCCGGAGGCGCGCAAGATGACCAACCAGCTGCGCCGCGAGCCGTCAGCCCCGTCGTCGTCGCTGGCCAAGGTGATCGCCGCCAACACGGTGTCGCCGACCGCCGTGCCGGTGCCCGAGATCGACACGCCGGATCCCTCGACGGACTTCGGGTCGGGCGACGACTTCGGCGACGGCTGGGGGTCGGGCGGCGAGGGCGGCGGCGGCGGCTTCGGCAACATCCCGGCCACGATGCGCAAGCGCTGCTCGCAGGAGGACCGGATGCAGCGGCTGCAGGAGCACGGCGGCACCGAGAAGTGCGAGGAGGCGGTCGTCAAGGGGCTCGACTGGCTCAAGGCCACCCAGGCCCAGGACGGCTCGTGGGGCGGCGGCAACAAGAGCGCGATGACCGGGTTCGCCCTGCTCGCCTACCTCGGCCACTGCGAGACGCCGTTGTCCGAGAAATACGGCGACACCGTGCTGCGCGGCATCACCTACCTGGTCAACCTCGGCATGCAGAACAACGGCAAGCTGATCCAGAAGGGCGGCGAGAAGGACAAGCCTTGGCCCTACGAGCACTCGATCGCCACCTACGCGCTGGGCGAGGCGACCACCTTCTGCAAGCAGCTCGGCGTCACCGTGCCCAACCTGCCCGAGGTCACCCAGAAGGCCGGCCAGTACATCATCGACAACCAGCACAAGAGCGGCGGCTGGGACTACCTCTACGACGAGAGCGGCGACCGCGGCGGCGACCTCTCGATCAGCGCGTGGCACGTGCAGGCGCTCAAGGCGTGCTACCACACCAACATGGACTTCCGCAACATGCGCTCGTGCATCGCCAAGGCGCTCGAGTTCGTCGGCGAGCGCCAGGACTCGAACGGCGGCTTCGGCTACCAGGGGAAGACCCCGGCCGGCGACACCGGCGGCTACTACACGCTGACCGGCGCCGGGGTGCTGTGCTATCAGATGTGGGACAAGGGCAGCCAGTCGAACGCGCGCAACGGCGCCAAGTACATCGAGAAGAACACCAAGTTCGACTACAACACCGAGTTTTGCGACCTCTACGGGCACTACTACGAGGTGCAGGCGATGATGAACCGCGGCGGCGAGCAGTGGAAGAAGTACAACGCCCTGTTCCGCGACCAGCTGCTCAACAACCAGAACGCCGACGGGTCGTGGAAGACCCCCGGCGGCGGCAAGAACGTGCGCGCGGTCGCGGCCAACTTCGTCGGCGACGTCCACTACCGCACCTGCCTGTGCATCCTGATGCTCGAGACCTACTACCGCTTCCTGCCCGGCACCGGCGCCGCCACCAGGGGCTGAGCAGGCCCGCGCACGCGGCCGCAGCTTCGGTCCCTTCGGTCCCTTTGGTCCCTTTCTTCCCTTCGCTCCCTTCGGTCCCTTTCTCCCCTCCCCCCCTCACCGCCCGCGCGCGGCCGCGCCTGGCCGCGTGGTTCCGAGGTAGCCGGTGGACAGCGCCACGTCGTCATAGAACACCGTGTTGTCCTTGGCCGCCTGGTGGACGTAGACGCCGATGTCGAAGCGCTTGAGCCTGACGGCCTCGTCGGCGCGCCAGCGGATGCCGCGGAAGTGGAGGTAGAGCGTGCCGTCGATCCACGCGGCCAGCTCGCCGTCGGCGTGGCCGGGCCGGTTGGCGCGGATCATCTGTTCGAGGCAGTACCAGCGGCCGCGCTCGAGGGTGACGCGCCGCTCGGCGGGCGGGCCGAGCATGTTGCCCCAGAAGTTGCCGTCCGGGTCGCGCTGCATGTCCATCCAGTAGGTGTAGAGGAACATGTAGCCGGGCGGGGGCACGCGCCGCCAGTCGCACCACGGCTCGAAGTTGCAGGTGAAGCGGTCGCGGCCGGTGGGCCGCACCCCGGCCTTGCCCATCTCGTCCCACTTGCCGCGGCCGGCCACCGCCGCCAACCCCCCGCCGACGTGGTTGAGGTTGCCCTGGTCGTAGTCCGGCGCAAACCGGATGTAGCGCCGGAAATACACGCAGTCGTGCCCCTCGGGCCCGAACCAGTAACTCGCCCCGGCGCCGGACGCCTCGCCACCCCGGCCCGGCGCGGTGAACCGGATGCAGCCGTCGCCGCGGTGCGCCAGCGCCGGGTCGCGGCACAACACCGCGTGGCCCTCGTCCCGCCCCCGGATCTCGAAGTAGTTCGCCAGCGACTGCTCCCCCTCGAACCCGTCGTCGAACAACACCCGCCCGGGCTTCTCCAGCGCCGCCCGCGCCGCCGCGTCGCCGCGCGTCGCCAGCGTCACCTCCTCCGGCGCCGGCACCCCGGCGCGCGCCGCCACCGCTGCCAGCGCCAGCAGCCCGGCCCATACTAACAGAACCTGCCGGCGGGCGGCCGCGGGTGGCGGCCGGTGGGTGGTGCGGGCGTTCATGGCCGGGTCGAGATTTGGCGCAGACCCGGGCCGGAGGCAAGCACGAACGAAGGAACCCCGCGCCGTGGTCATATGGTAGGGCGCGGCCGCCGTGCCGCGCCGTGATTGTGGGCGGGGCAGGCGAACGGAAAGCCACGGCGGACCGCGGCGGGTCCGCCCTACCGGGGTTGGTGGGCGGGGGCGCCGGGTTCAGGGCAGCTCGAAGTGCTGCTCGCGCGGCTGGTCGCCCCAGATCCCGGGGCCGAAGCTGGCGGTCCCGGACCCGGTGGTCACCTTGATCGTGTATGCCTGCCCGCCCGAGCCATCGCTGGTCGGGGTGTCGGTCTCGAGGAAGAAGCGCCCGGCGGCGTCGGTCACCACGGTGCGGGAGTCCAGGTCGGTGCCGACGGTCGCGCCGGCGACCGGGGTGGTGCGCGAGCCGTCGCTCCACACCGTGCCCTGGATGGTGATGTGCGGCCATACTTCCTCGCCCTCGAGGCGGTCGCGCAGCCGATAGAACCGTTTCCCGAGGTAGTGGGCGTCGCCGTCCCAGTAGCTGCCGGCGTCCTCCCAGATCCAGAGCGTCGCCTGCGGCAGCCAGCGGATCATGTCGGGGGAGGTTTCCAGCACGCATTCCGTCCCGTGCTCGCCGCCGGCGGCGAGCACGTCCATGCCGGTGCCGTTCGGCTGGAGGGCGAGGGCGGGCAGCACCGGCGTGCCGGCGGTTTGGACGGTGAAGCGGGTGGTCGACTCGAAGCCCGCGGCGCCGAAGGCATCGGGATACGCGTCCTGCTCGAGGTCGGCGATGCGGATGAAATGCAGGTAGGCCTGATAGGTCCGGCCCGGCCAGAGGGTGCCGGCGGGGATGGTGAACGAGGTGCCGCCGGGGTTGAGGCCCGGGCCCTCCACCCACACCACCTCGTCGCCGCCGGGGCGCTCGATTTCCAGTTCGATGACGCCGCTGCCGACGCCCATGTCCACGCTCCACCCGGGCAGCGCCCCCCAGGTGATCGTGACCGGGGCGGCGGGGTCGACGCCCTGCAGGGCGGCGACGTTGGCCACCACCGGCGCGTCCGGGTAGGCATCGGCCGGACCGAGGGTGAGGGTCACGTTCTTGTTGGATCCGTCGGCGAGGGTGTCGAGCACGAACTGGTAGTCGCCGTTGGCGAAGAAGCGGTCGAGGTCGGCCTTGCTGGCGTAGCCGCCGTCGATGTACATCTCGGGATCCCACGGGTCGCGGCCCGGGGAGGCGGTGCGGCCGTTGGCGACCACCGTCACGGTGGCGCTCCTGACCCGGTTGAAGGCGCCGAGCGAGAGCCCGACCTCGCTGTCCCAGGTGCCGGTGGGCACCGGCGTGGCGCCGGTCTGGGAGAACTCCCGCTGCTTGAGCACGAAGACCCCGTTGACATCGGGCGGGCATTCCGCGTCCTCGCCGGTGCGGAACGACCCCTCCCCCGCCCCGGAGGGCGCGAACCCCGCCGCGTCCCGGAAGCCGCCCGGGTCGAGCGACCACTCGACCTCCACGCCGGCCGGCAACACCGCGCCGGGCCGGCACAGCAGCACCGTGTCGCCCTCGATCCACTGGTAGGTGAACGCGCTGCTCGCCGTGCCGTCGATCCGCCAGCCCACGGCGTGCGCCGTGGGGTCCATCGGCTTGCTGAACCGGAACGCCACGGCGGAATCGCGCGGCACGTCGCCGGCGCCGTTGCCCGGCACCGCGCCCGCGAACCGCGCCCCGGTCGGCACCCCCGGCGTTGGCGCGACCGAGATGTTGAACCCCACCATCTTGCTGTAGCCCGCGACGGCCAGGGTCCCGCCCGCGTCCACGTCCACCACCCGCACGAACAGCAGCTCCGCGTCGTAGTCCCTGCCCGCCTGCAGCGCGCCGGCCGGGATCACCGCCTGCGTCGCGGTGCCGTCCAGCGCGCCCCCCGCTCCGGGCTCGCCGCTCTGATAGACGGTCTCGCCGCTCGCCGCGTCCTCCACGCCCAACAGGATGAAGTCCTGCGCGGTGCCGCCCATCGGCGACCACTCGACGGTGGCCGCGCCGCCGGCCGCCACCGCCTGCAAGGCCTGCCAGTTGGTGACCTGCGGCACCGGCGGATAGTCGCCGCCGGCCAGGTCGACGCTGAAACCCTGCAGACCGTCGACGGTGAAGGTGTAGCTGCCGTCCGGCCGCGCGCCGTCCAGGTCCAGCAGCGTGGCGAACGCGTCCTCGCGGCGCAGCTCCTCGTCCGTCGGCTCCTCGCGCTCCAGCGGCAGCACCGCCCCGCCCGGCACCTGCACGGTGGCCGACAGCACTTCCCCGGCCACGAACGCCTCGAACGCCAGCGGCGGCTCCGCCTCGTCCTCGAACGCATTGCGGTCCCACTCCCCGAGCGCCACGATGTGCTGCGATTCCTGCTTGAACCGCTGCCCCTTGAGCACCGCCACCATCCCGACGTCGCCCGCAGCCGCGGAGGCCGCCAACAGCGGGATGGCCGCCAGCCAGGCATGCGCCAGCGCGGGGTTGAAGGGCCAACACAGGGAGGATCCGGCGGGGATTGATGGCTGTCGTTTCATCGCGGTCCGGTGCTGCAATGCGGTCAGGTTATACGGGCCCCCGGACAATCGCAAGGCGTGGATTGTCAAAAACCGCGTGTATTTCGCTGGTCCCAAGGGGCGACCGGCGGGCCACGTTCCGCCGCAGCGGCGGCCCGCCATGCCCCCAGTGGCCTCGGCGTCCCCGCCGCCCGTTGGGAGGGGGGAGTCAGCGCGCCTGCGGCGCGGGGCGGTGGCGGCGGCATGTCAGACGCGGCCGGCGGCGGCGCTCCGCTCCCTTCGCTCCATTGCTGCGGTCGCGCCGCTCCCTTGCCCTTCCGCTCGATTCGCCCCGCCGCCCGGCTGTCATGGGACTGCACTGCGGGCCGGGCGGAAGCCCACGTCGTCGCGGCTGCTGCCCGGGACGTAGCTGCCGCGGTCCGCTGCGCGGCACAGGCTCGCGTAGTGGAGCCAGCTGCCGCCGCGGGCCACCCGGTAGGAGCCCGAAGAAGGCCCCCGCGGATCCGTCCATGACGGCGAGGACGAATAATAGTCCCACAAATACCAGTCCCAGCACCACTCGTACATGTTCCCCGTCATGTCGTACAAGCCATACCCGTTCGGCGCGAAACCGCCAACCGGGGAACTGTAGGGCATGCTGCCGTCGTCGTGGGTCGGATGGTAGTAATCGTACACCGGATAGCCAGGCCTTGGCGCCACGTCGTAGCTGTAATAGTTGGTGATGCCGTCCTCGGAATAGACACAGTAGTTCGCCTGGCTGTGGCTGATGGTGTCATCCCACGGGAAGTTCAGCCCCACCAGCCCGCCGCGCGCCGCCTTCTCCCACTCGGCCTCGGTCGGCAGGCGGTAGCCGTCCGCAGCGAAGTTGCAGTCCACACTGTCGCTGTCGGGTGCGGTCCTGTAGACCGTGCCGCCCACCGTGTAGCACGGCATAGGCTTCCAACAACTCGGCGCGCATCGTCGCCGGCAGCCGCAGGCGGCCGTCGGCACCGGCACGGATGATCTCCGCAACGGACGCAACCGCATCGGGCTCCAGGGTGGGGTCAGGCTTCTCGCTCATGCGGCCGGCATCATGCTCCGCCGGCGCCCCGGCCGCTAGAGGCCTGGGCCCGATCGCTTACGGATCGACGGCGTGGAAGTCGACCTCGTGGCCGTCGGCGGTGCGCAGGTAGTGGACCTCGCAGCCGCGGCGTTGGAGTTCGATGAACACGGCGCTCTCGAGGGCGTGGCCGAGGTTCGGGCGCTGGACACGCTCGTAGACGGGGATGAGCCCGGGATCGACGGGGTACGCCTTGCGGGGGTTGACCATCCGTTGGCGCTCGGAGGCGGTGAGCAGCGATGTGGTTCGGATCAGGAAGGCGTCCTCGAGGTGGGCGAGGAAGGCATGCAGGGTGTCCTTGGCCACCGACACGCCCTGCGACTTCAGGGCGCCGTAGAACTTCTGGATGCTGAACGGCGCGGCCGGGTTGCCGAGCAGGTGGCGCTGCAGCCAGCGCAAGGCGAGCGGGTTGGTGACCGCGTGGCGCTCGATGACGTCGCGCAACACCGCGAGGTCGACGCAGCCTTGGAGGAGTTGCCGGCGGTCACGTGGCTCAATCCCTTGCGCCTCGGGAAAGCCCCCGTCAGCCAGGTAATCGCTCAGGGCCCGCTCCAGCAGCGAGCGGCGGGCCTTGGGCAACACGCCCCACGGCTTCTCCGGGAGCAGGCGGCGGTGGGCGAGCACCTCCCGGAAGCTGAACGGATGCACCGCAACCTCCATGGCCCGGCCACGCATGCCGGTGGCCACCTCGCGGCTCAACATGGCAGCCGACGAGCCCGCGAGGAACAGGCGGACCGTTTCGCTGTCGAGCACCCGGCGCGCGAAACCCTCCCACCCCGGCACCAATTGGATCTCGTCCAAAAACAGGGTGACCGGCACGCGGTCGCGCAGGCCGGGGTGGAGCCGGTAGTACTCCTCCAGCAGAAAGGAAAGGTCGGCCACCTCCATGCCGGCCAGGCGCTCGTCATCGAGCCCCAGCAAGAGCAACGACTCGCGGGGCGCGCCGGCCGCAAGCAGGTCGCCGAGGCATTGCCACAGGAAACAGGTCTTGCCGCTGCGACGCATGCCGATGACCGCCAGCGCCTTGCCCGGCACCTGCGGCAGCCGGATCTCGCGGCGGGTGAGCGCGGGCAACCCCGCAGCCAGGGCACTGGCCAGCTTCTCCCGCAGCACGGCCCGGATTTCTCCTTTCATGAGGGAGAAATAATCTAGTTTTTCTCCTGCTGTAAAAGAGAATCCTTGGATACGGCAGCCCTGCTGCCGCTTCATCGGCCGCAGCCCTGCCGCGGCCGGCCGTTGGACAGGTGCCTGCCCCTGCATGACCCTGGCTCGCGCCGGCGGGCCGCGGCCCCGCCCATGCGCAAGCCCGAACGGCACCCTGGGAGCGCGGACTTCAGTCCGCCCGCTGATGATCCAGCCCCTCCCCAGCCGATGCCCATCGCGCAGCGCGCCATCCATCGACATCGCCTCCTCATGCGGAATGAATTCCGCGCTCCCAGGGGCTGCCGCGGATGCACCAGGCACTGGAAGCCCATCCCTCCGCCCCGCCAGGGGCGATGGTCCCTGGCCACGGGGTTCACCCCGTGGGTCAGGGCCACCCCGTCGGCCGAAGCCCCGCAGGGGCGCAGGCGGGCTGTTAGCGGTTCCCGGCCCACATCCTCGCCATCGGCGCCGGCCGCAGCCACCCGGCGCTCGCAATGCCGGAACGGGCCGCCGGCCCTTCTAACATTACGCCCCGGGTGGGCCACCAGCCGCCCCACCCGGCCGACGTGCCCGCAACGCCCGCGAGCCATGCAAAGGCGCGGAAATCGCTTGATCGGGAGCCGCTCGTCGTCTTCCGTCCGGCCCATGAGGGCGGGCCGAAAACCGTGCATGGCGCGCCCGGCGCCTCTTGCGGGCCCACGGCGACGGCGCTGCGAAGCGGCTTGATCACCAACAGGAGTCCACGCATGTTCCGCAGCTTCACGCGCTGCGGCTGCCGCGCCGGAGCAGCGCGCGCCGCGCCGCCGGTGTGCCTGCGGGCCGCGGCGATCGCAGGCCCGGATCGACGGAAGCCAGCCCCGGCCGGCACGCTCACGCCCCAGCCCCGCCGGCCGCCGGGTCACCGCCACCCGCCGTTCACCGGATTCTCCGGATTGCCGGAGCCTGCGGCAAGAAACGGCTGGTAACGGGCGTTGATGTATGGCGCCGATCGCCGGGCACGGCGGTCGGCGCCCGGACCCGCCCGACGGCGCGGGTTCCGACCCGCCACAGGGCGTGGCGTAACCGTCAAGCTCCACCCATTTCCCACCACGACGATGCATGTGAACGGATCCAGTCCGAGAATGACACCACCCGGCATCCTGGCGCTCGCCGCCACACTGCTGCTGGCGACGGCCGCGCCCGCCCCGGCCCAACCGCCCGACCCCGCCGCCACCCCGCCGCCCGACCCCGCCCCGGCGCCCCAGGCAGGGGCCGCCGACCCGGCGCTCGAGCAGTACTACGTCGCCAATGCCGCCTACAACCGGAAGCTCTATCCGGTGGCGGTCAGCCAGTTCGAGGCGTTCCTCGACCAGCACCCCGAACACCCGAAGGCCGACCTCGCCCGCCACGGGCTGGCACTGAGCCGCTATGCGCTCAAGCAGTACGAGCAGGCGATGCCGGTGCTCGCGACCCTGCTGGCGCGGCCGCAACTCGACGCCGCGATCAGCCGCGACCGCCTGGTGATGTTGCAGGGCCAGTGCCTGCTGCTCACCAAGCGCAAGGACGAGGCGAAGACGCTGTTCATCGCCGAGGTCGACAAGCTCCAGTCGGACGCCTACCAGACCGCGGCCCGCGCGGCGATCTGCGACGCCTGCTTCGACAAGGGCGAATGGCAGGACGTGGTGGCATGGACCGGCAGGCTGCTCGCCGGCAAGACCGAGCCCGACCAGGCGGCGCGCGGGCTCTATCAGCAGGGATACGCCCACTACCGGCTCAGGCAGCCGCAGGCGGCCGTCGACGCGCTCGGCAAGATCGCGGCGCTCAAGGCCGACGCAATGTGGCAAACCCGCGCCGCCTACCTGCTCGGCGACTGCCACAACCTGCTCGGGCAGTTCGACAAGGCCGAAGCGGGGCTCGCCGCGGCCCTGCCCGGGCTCGACGGCAAGGACGCGATCGAGTGCCGCTACCGGCTCGGGTTGGCACGCTTCGCCCAGAAGAAGTTCCCCGAGGCCCGCGCCGACCTCGCCGCCTGCCTCGAGGCGGCCAACGACGGCAGCCACGCGAACTCGGCGCGGTTCCACCTCGCACGCTGCCGGCTCGAAGCCGGCGAGTTCGAGCCGGCCGCCGAGGAGTTCGAGGCGCTGAGCGCCGGCGACGACGCGATCGCCGCACGCGCCGCCCTCTGGTGGGCACGCGTGTTCACCCGTCGGCCGCAGAAGGACTACGACCGCGCGGCCGGGATCCTCGCCAAGGCCTGCGCGAAGTTCGCACAGTCGGAGGTCAGCGACGAACTCAGCTTCGACCACGCCAACGCGCTGATGTGCCGCAGCTCGCCCGATTGGAAAACCGCCCTCGAGGCGCTCGTGCGGCTCGGCGAAAACCCGTCGTTCCCACAGCAGGCCGAGGTCATCAGCCAGCGCGCCGTGTGCGAGCACAAGCTCGGCGACCACGCCGCAAGCCTCGCCACCAACGACCGCTTCCTCGCCAGCTTCGCCGCCCACCCGCTGGCGGGCGACGCCCGCTTCATCCGCGCCGAGAACCTGTTCCTGCTCAACCGGCCCGACGAAGCCACCACCGCCTACGAGGCGTTCCTGGCCGCTGACGCCAACCACCCGAACCGGACCGCCGCCGCCTATCGGGTCGCGCAGATCCGCCACGGCCAGGGTCGCTGGGCCGACTGCCTCGCCGCAACCGCGCCGCTGCTGGCCGACAAGGACGCCGCCGCGCGCTACGCCCAGCTGCCGTTCATGGTCGGCGATTGCCAGTTCCGCCAGGAGAAATGGCCCGAGGCGATCGCCGCACTCGCCGAGTTCCTCGCCCCGCGCGTCAGCGGCCCGCCCGGCAAGGGGCGCAAGGTGACGACCGACCCCAACGTCGACACCGCCCTCGTGCAACTGGCCGTGGCCTGCGACCGCACCGGCCGGCGCGAGCAGGCGCTCGAGCACCTCGCCACCCTCGTCGACCATTTCGACGCCCCCACCCCGCACCTGCCGCTGGCGCTCGCCGAACAGGGCCGGCTCGCCTATGAGGCCGGCAACCTCAAGCTCGCACGCCAGGCGCTCGAGCGCTTCGTCGCCGAAGACGCCAAGGCCGCCGAGCCGTTCAGCAAGGGCGCCCCCGCCCAACGCTCCCGGGTCAACTACTACCTCGGCTGGATCGACGCCGCCGCAAAGGACCACCAGTCCGCCGCCCGCCGCTTCGGCGAGGTCGTCCGCCTCAACGACAACCCGAAACTCGTCCCCGATGCCGCGCTCCAACAGGGAGTCGCCCTCGTCCACTTCGGGGACTTCGCCGCCGCCGCCAAGCACTTCCCCGAGATGCTCAAGACGTTCCCCAACCATGAGAAGATCGCGCTCGTGGTCTACTACGCCGGCCTCGCGCTCGCCCGCCAGGAGGACTGGGCCAACGCCGCCGCCCAATTCAAGCACCTCGTCGAGTCCCACCCGGACGCCGAGTTCGCCGACCAGGCGCTCTACGAGTGGGCGTGGTGCGAACGCTCCGCGAAACGCCTGCCCGAGGCCGCCAAACTCTACGAGCAACTGCTCGAAAAACACCCGCAGAGCTCCCTCGCCGTCAAGGTCCAGAGCGAACTCGCCGAACTCAACCTCGACAGCGGAGAACAGGACAAGGTGATCGCGCGCCTCACCGCCACCCTCGAAACCGTCAAGGATGAGAAGCTGCGCGAGGACATCCGCTACCAGCTCGCCAGCGCCCACTTCAAGAAGGGTGAACACGAAACCGCAGCCAAACAGTTCGAGAACATGTTAGGCGACTGCCCGGAGTCGCCGCTGCGGGCCTCGATGCTCTTCCAGGCCGGCGAATCGCGCTTCCAGCTCGGCGAGACGGCGGCCGCCCGCGACCACTTCGCGGCCGCCGCCGCGATCGACGGCAGCCCGGAGGCCCTCGCCGAGTCGATCACCATGCGCCTCGCCGAAACCCAGGCGGCCACCGGCCAGCACGACAAGGCGCGCGACACCTGCCGCGCGTTCCTCGAGCGCTTCACCGCCAGCCGCTGGCAGCGCAACGCCCGCTTCGGCCTCGCGCTGGCGACCGAAAACGCCGGCGACTCCGCGGCCGCGATCGACGAATACAAGCGGCTGCTCGCCGACCCGAACGTCGACCTGTGGACCGTCCGCAGCCGGTTCCAGATCGGCGAGTGCCTGTTCAACTTGCAGAAATACGACGAGGCGATCACCGAGTTCGTCGCCGTCGAGGTCACCTTCAAGCAGTACCCGGACTGGCAGGCCAAGGCGATCCTGGAAGTCGGCCGCGTCCTGCTCGCCCGCAAGAACGACGCCGAGGCCGCCGAGCGCTTCAAGGAGGTGATCCAGCGCTACCCGAAGGAAAACGCCGCCACCGTCGCCCGCCACTACCTCGATGAACTGCGAAACCGTTAGAACGGACATGACGCCGGCCCCGGCCGGCGGCGGACCCTGCAATCACCCGCACCCGCCGCCGCGCGCCGCGGTCCGGTGGTGCCGCGGCGCGGCGGCCGTCGCCGCCGCGTGGCTGGCGCTGGCCGCGCCCGCGGTGGCTGCCGAGGCGGCGGGTGACGCGGGCGCCGCCAAGGAGACGATGTTCTCGCTGCTCATTAAGGGCGGCTGGGTGATGATCCCGCTGGGGATCACCTCGGTGCTCGCCTTGGCGCTCGGCATCGAGCGGCTGGTCTCGCTGCGCAAGGATCGGGTGCTGCCGCCCGGCTTCATCGACGGGCTCGGCCAGGTGTGGGACGCCGACCCATCCGGGCAGCAGGCGGAGGCCTACTGCGACCAGCACGGCGGCGCCGCCGGCCATGTCTTCAAGGCCGGGATCCAGTGGCGGCAGTTCGGCCACGAGGCGGTCAGCAAGGCGATCGAGGATGCCGGTTCGCGCGAGGCGGACCGGATGCAGCGCAGCCTGCGCGGGCTGTCGACGATCGCGGCCGTGTCGCCGCTGCTCGGGCTGCTCGGCACCATCTACGGGATGATCGACGCGTTCCAGAAGACCTCGGCGGGCGGCGGCGGCGGCAAGACCGCCGATCTCGCCACCGGGATCTACGAGGCGCTGGTCACCACCGCCGCCGGCCTCACCATCGCCATCCCCGTGCTGGTGCTCTATCACTACCTGTCGTCGCGCGTGGACCGGTTGATCGACGACCTCGACGAGGCGGGCACCAACTTCGTGATCAGGCATGCCCGCCTGGCGCCGCCCGGGGTGCCGCCGATGGCGTCACTGCAGCCCAACCCCGCGCTGTCCGCCGCACCCGGAACCGCCGAAGCCTGACCGCCATGCGCATCCGATCGTCAGCGCCCCAATCGGGCGAGATCATCAACATCACGAGCATGATCGACGCGATGTTCATCCTGATCATCTTCTTCCTCGTGACCACCTCGTTCAAGGAGGAGGAGATGGACCACCTGGTCAACCTGCCGGTGGATGCCCGCAACCAGTCGCTCACCCAGACCGCCGGCCAGGTCGTCAAGGTCAACATCCGCGAGAACGGCGCCTGCATCCTGATGGGCAGGCAGGTGACCGAGGAGGAGATGTCGGCGTGGATGAAAGCCGAGGTCGCCAAGAAACCCGAGGTCAAGGTGCTGATCCGCTGCGACCAGAACGCCCGGCACCTTTACCTCGCCAACGTGATGTCGATCTGCCGCCACGCCGGGGTGCCGCGCGCCAACGTCGCGGTCAAGACCGGGAACTGAGCGGGGCGCCGGGCGCGGAGCACGGCCGGCGAGCGCCGGCGCCCACGACGCCGGCCGGGTCTAGCAGGAAGGAAAGGATGCCGGAAACCAGGACAGCAACCGGGGCGGCTGCGCGGGGCGACTCCCCGGGGCGGTTGATCTTCGGGCTCACCCGCCAACAGCGGTTCAGGATCTACCGCCGGGGCGCGGCGCTGCTGGCCGCATGCCTTGTCGTCTGGGCGTGGCTCTACCTGCGGCCGTACCGGTGGTACAAATACACCGACCAAGTCGCGTTCGAGCAGGTCGCGCGCGACGTGCGGCCCGGCTTCGTCGCCTGGGAGGCGGCCGGCCTCGCGGGCGAAGGCCTCGACGGCGTCGAGATCTCGCAGCCCGCGGCCTCGGCCGACGGCGTGCGGCTGGTCTACTCGGCCGGCGGCGCGGACGGCGATGCGAACCTGTTCCTGCGCCGCTGGGACGGCACGAGTTGGGGGCCGCCCCGCCCGCTGCGTGCGCTCAACAGCCGGTTCCACGAAACCGCCCCGGCGTTCAGCGGCGACGGCGGGTTGCTGTATTTCGTCAGCGACCGGCCCGGCGGCCGCGGCGGCCGCGACATCTGGGTGGCACGCTGGGACGGCGCCGAATACGCGTGGCCGCTGCCGCTGACCGCACGCGTCAACACCGGCTTCGACGAGATCGACCCCGCGGTTTCGCCCGACGGGATGGCCCTCTACTTCTCTTCTAACAGGCCGCGCCGGCCGGTGGCCGAGGGGCCGGCGGGCGCCGGCAACCCGGCCGCGCAGCCGGCGGCGGCCGACTTCGACCTCTACGCCGCCGACATCGCCGACGAGACGCCGTTCGAGCTGCTGGTCGAGCGCCGCCTGAGCATGCTCTACTCGTTGCGCGAGGGTGCGCTGGCCGATCCGGCGGTGATGGCGAAGCTCGGTGGCACGCCCGCGACCGAGGCGGCGGTCGACAAGGGGCTGGCGTTCCTCGCCGGCGCCCAGGAGACCGACGGCCGCTGGAACATCGCCCGGCACGGCGGCCAGGGCGGGCACGACGTCGCCGCCACCGCGTTTTCGCTGCTGGCGTTCTACGGCCGCGGCGAGCGCCATGACCAGCCGTGCCGCTACCGCGATTCCGTCGCCCGCGGCTTGCAGTGGCTGCTCGCGCAGCAGAACCCCGCCACCGGCGACCTGCGCGGGCAACCGCCGGCCCACAACGGGATGTACGACCACGGCGCCGCCGCCCTGGCGCTGGTCGAGGCCTACGGCGTGACCAAGGATCCGGAGTTGCGGCCGAAGGCGCTCGCCGCGATCGAGTTCATCGGCAGCTCGCAGCACGCCGAGGGCGGCTGGCGCTACCAGCCGGGCGAGCGGGGCGACCTGTCGGTCACCGGCTGGATGGTCATGACGCTCGCCAGCGCCCGGATGTCGGGGATCCCGGTGCCCGAGAAGACGCTTGCCGGCGCGGCTGCGTTCCTCCGCCGCATCAGCGGCGGCGAGCACGGCGGCAGTTACGGCTACACCGACTCGCCGGGCAAGGGGAACTCGGGCCGCGACGGGATGAACGCCGCGGGGTTCTTCTGCGCCCAGCTCGCCGGCGCGTCGCCTAACAACAAGATGGCCCGCGAGTCGGCCGCGATCATCGGCGCCGCCGGGTTCAAGCGCGACGAGCTGTACTACGCCTACTACGGGACCCTCGCCGCCTATCAGCACCAGGGCGGGCTGTGGCGCGGCTGGATCGGGAACATGCAGCGCGGGTTCCTCGAGAGCCAGCAGCCGGACGGCTCATGGCAGCCCGGCGGGCAGTTCGGCGGCCCGATGGGGCGGGTGGTCGGCACCGCGCTCACGCTGCTGTGCCTGGAGGCGCATTACCGCTACACGCCGCTCTACGGTCTCGGCTTCGAGCCCGACCCGGACGGCCCCGCCGCCGATGTGCCCGACGAGGCGCAGTTGCCGCCGCCGCCGGACTACCGCCACGCGAAGCTCGTCGAGGCGCTCAGTTCCCCGGCCGACGACACCGGCCCGGTGCCCACCGACCACGGCGACTTCCTCTACTTCTCGTCGACCCGTCCGGGCGGGCTCGGCGGCGCCGACATCTTCCGGGCGCGGATCAGCGGGCCGGCCCCGGGTGCGCCGGTGAACCTCGGGCGCGAGGTCAACAGCGCGGCCGATGACACCGATCCGGCGGTGCGGATGGCCGGCTTCCACCTGCTGTTCAACTCCACCCGCACCGGCGCCGGCTCGCTCCACGCCAGCATGAGCCGCCGCCTCGCCCGCCACGTCGATGTGTTCAACCTGCCGCCGGCGGCGTGGTGGCTGCGTAACCTGCCGTGGCTGATCGGCGTCATCGCCGGCGGCGGCGCCTGCGCGTGGCTCGCCCGCCGCGCGGCGGCCGCCGGCAGGAAGCAACCGCAGCCGTCCCCGCCACCGCCCGCCGGCGACACTGCCACCCGGACCTGAACCCGCCAGCCCGCCGGATGCCCGACCACGATCCAACCACCCCGACCAGCCCGCGGCGACGCCGCCGGCCGGGGCGCGTGCGCCGCGGTCCGCCCGGGTTGTTAGCCCGGCTGGCGCGCCTGCGCCGCTGGCTGCCGCCCGCCGTCGCGTTGGTGCCCGCGCTGGTGACGGCGTGGATCCTGCTCGGCAACCTGCGGCGCGAGGTCTGGGTCTCCTTCACCGATCCCGCCGGCAACCGGATCGCGGCGCACGACGACAAGGCCCGCCCCGTCCTGTGGGAGGACCCCCAGCCGGATTACTTCGCCGAGCCGGCGGCGGGCGTGCAACCCGCCGCGGCAGCGGATCAGGCCAATCGGCCGGGCGGGCGGCTGGAAGCCGCGTTCTCGGCCGACGGGATGCTGATGGTGCTGGTCCGCTGGGACCGGCTGCGGACCAATGCCGACCTCTATCAGTCGCGCTGGGACGGGCGGGTCTGGAGCCGCCCGGAACCACTGGCTGCGGTCAATTCCCCGTTCAACGACCGCGGACCTGCGCTGTCGCGCGACGGCCGCTACCTGTTCTTCGCCTCCGACCGCAAGGGCGGCGCCGGCGGAGCCGACCTCTACGTCGCCCGCTGGGACGGCCGGCAATGGGCCGGCGCCGACCCGCTCGGGCCGGCCGTCAACAGCCCCGCCGATGAATCCGGTCCGGCGCTCTCGGCGGACGGCAGCCAACTCTACTTCACCTCGAACCGCGGCGCCGCCGGGCCTGACCCGACGGCGGACATCTACGTGGCGCGCCGCGCCGGTGCCGCCGCCGCCCCCGCCCTCGAGCAGGCCGGCCCCCCCGCCCCGCCCGCCGAGGACCGCAGCGCCGGCGTGCGCGCGCCGGTGCCGCAGTTCGAGGCCGCCGCGCCGGTCGACCGCCTCAACTCGGACGCCGACGACCTCGAGGCGGTGCTGACCCGCCGCGGCGACCACGTGTTCCTCGCCTCCGACCGCGACCGCACCGGCAAGTCCGGCTTCGGCGTCTACCTCAGCCGCGTCGTCAACGGCCAAGTCCAGCCGCCCGAGAAGGTCGACCTCCACCTCGACCAGGGCGACGTGACCGACCCGGCGGTGCGCATGGACGGCTTCGACCTGCTGTTCAGCGCCGACCTCGGCGCCGCGCAGCCCGCCGCCGGCGGGGCGCCGGCCGAACCGTCGGGGTTCCGGCTCTACCGCTCGACCACGCGGGAAGTCATCGGCTACACCGACCTCGGCCGCTGGGAGCAGTTCAAGGTGCTGCTGCGCAACATCGCGTGGTGGGTGCTGCTCGCGGCGGCCGCGCTGGTCGCGCTGATCTATCTGTTGGAGAGCTGGCACGACATCACCAGCCTGTTCCACAAGTGCCTTGCCGCGTCCCTCGGGCTGCACCTGCTGGCGCTGCTGCTGGCGATGGCGTGGCTGATCGCGGTGGAGCTGGAAACCGACGCGACGTCGAACCCGGCCGAGATCGAGGTGCGCATCGATGCCCTCGCCCAGGAGCAGCTCGCGCAGGAGAGCATGCCGGAGGAGGCCCGCATCACCGAGGTGGAAACCGCGCTCGCCACCCGCAAGGCCGACAGCGGGCCGGAGATCCCGGACTTCGAACCGCAGGAGGCGGACAACACCGAGCCGGTGCCGACGGCGGTCACCCGCGAGGTGGTCGAGTTCGACCTGCGCGCGCCGGAGACCGAGCCGGCCGACGCTCCGGTTCCGGAGCCGGGGCCGGAATCCACGGTCCTCAGCCAGTTGTCCGCGACTGTCCTGCCGGATCCGGAGATCCCGCAGTTGGAGGAGCGGACCGAGGCGCCGCCGGCCGCCGCCCCCGAAAGCGAACAGTTCGAACCGCAGCCGGTGGCTGCCGTGGCCGCCCGCGCGGAAACCGCGGCGGTCGAGGACAGCGCGGTCGCGGCGACTGCCGAGGTCGATCCCGCCGAGCAGTTGGAAGACGCCGCGCGCGAACCGGTCGCGGAGGTCAATCCGACGCCGGTCGCCCAGCCCGCCGCGGTCCCGGCACCCGTCCAGCCGGTGCTGGAGTCCGAGACGCTCGACGCGCTGCCGGAAGCAACGTTCGCCGACGCCGAACCACCGCAACTCGAGGAGGCCGATCCGAATGCGGCGCAGGCTGCGCCACCCGCCGACCCGGCGACGGAACGATTCACCCCGGCCGAGGTCGCCGCCGAGCTGGACTCGGCCAAGGTGGCAAGCCAACCGGTCGCCGACCAGTCGGTCGAGGCGCCCGTCGACGCCCCCGCGGTCGCAGCCGAAACCGCAGCCCCCGCGGCCGCAGATTCGGCGGTGCGCCCGGCCGAGGTCGCCGAAGCCGCCGCGCCGGAAGCGGAACCCCGGGCGCCGCTCGACGCCAACCTAACTGACGCCAGCCTGCCCGAATCGACCTTCGCCGGCCCGGCCGCGGTGCACCTCGAGGAGGCAGATCCGAACCAGGCGCAACCCGCGACCCCCGTCGACACCGCGAGCGAGCAGTTCGCCCCGGGTGAGGTCAGCTCCGAACTGGCGGCGGCCAAGGCGACCAGTGAACCGCTCGCGGACCAGTCGGTCGAGGCGCCGCCCGAGGCGCCGGCTATCACGGGCGCCAAGGTGGCTGCGGCGTCTGGTGATTTCGCCGTGCGCCCGGCGGAAGTCGCCGCTGGCGCGGCTCAAGAGGCACCCCCCCAATGGCCGATCGCCCCCGGCTTGCCGGCCACCCTTCCCGACTCCGTCCTTACAGAAACGGGCGCGCCGCACTTCGAGGAGGCCGATCCGAACCAGCCGCAACCCGTCGCCCCCGCCGATCCGGCCGCCGACGTCTTCCGCCCGGCAGCACCGGCGGCCGCGCTCGCCAGCACCCGCGCCGGCAACCGCCCGGTCGCCGACACCGCGGTCGACCAAGCGGCGGAAATTGCCCAGATCGGCGCCGCCGCCGCGGCGAGCGATGCCCAGCCGCCGGGCACCGGCACCCCGGCCCGCCATCCCGGCGAGGCCCGCGAGCCGATGCCCCATGTCCCGCTCGCGCCGGCCGAACTGGCCGCGGCCACCGTCGGCTTGCTGCCCGCAGCCCTCGAATCGCCCGGCCGCAACGTCGATGGCGACGAACTGGCGAAGCTGATCCGCAAACAACGCGGCAAGCCAGACCTCGAAGGAGTCAGGCAACTCGGCGGCTCCGGCGACACCGAGCGCTCGATCCGCTCTGCCATCAAGTGGCTGATAGAGAATCAGGAACCCGACGGCCGCTGGGACACCCGCAAGCACGGCGCCAAGGCCGACTACGACACCGGCGGCGCCGGGTTGGCGCTGCTCTGCTTCTACGGCTGGGGCGCACGCCACGACCAGCCCGGCGACTATCAGGCCAAGGTCCTCAGCGCCCTCGATTGGCTGCTCGCCCAACAGGCCGCCGACGGCAACCTCGGCGGCCAGGGTTACATGTATTGCCACGCCATCGCCACCATCGCGCTGTGCGAGGCCTACGGCATCACCAAGGACCCCAAGCTCAGACGGCCGGCCGAACGCGCAATCGCCTACACGCTCGCCGCCCAAAGCCCGACCAAGGGCGGCTGGCGCTACGAACCCGGCGACGACTCCGACACCTCGATCACCGGCTGGCAGTTCATGGCCCTCCACAGCGCCCGCATGGCCGGCCTCGAGGTCCCGGAGGCCGCCTTCGAGAAGGCCCGCGGCTGGCTGAAACGCGCCAGCGGCGGCCGCCACGGCGGCCTCTACGGCTACCAGGGCCCCGCCACCGGCTCGCCCGCCATGGTCGCCACCGGGATGTTCTGCCGCCAGCTCGACCTCGTGCCGCCCACCGACCCGATGATGGTCGAGAGCGCCAACCACCTCAAGATGCACCCGCTCGACGCCTCCGGCACCGACCTCTACCACGTCTATTACGCCACGCTCGCACTCTATCAGCACCAGGGGCCGATCTGGAACAAGTGGAACGAGTCGCTCAAGTCGATCCTCCCCCTGATCCAGCGGAAAACCGGCCCCCACGCCGGCAGCTGGAACCCCAGCAGCGGGATCACCGCCGCCGGCGGACGCGTCGCCAGCACCACCCTCGCCACCCTCTCCCTCGAGGTCTACTACCGGATCCTCCCGATGTACGGCTTCCGCAACGAGGACGATGCACCCCCCGCCATGACTCTCCCGCCGGCGCCGCCGACACGCTGATCGCCCCCAGCTACCTCGCCAAGCTCGCCGGCTTCGTCGCCGCGCTCGACGCGATCCCGTTCATCGATCCGAAGCTCGGCGTGCTCGTCTTCGCGTTCGCCTCGATCCTCAAGGACACCGCCAACCGCATCGGCGACCTGCTCGACGACGGCCAGCCCAACCAGAGCTTCAAGCACTGAGCGCCATCTTGCCCGCGCCGCGAAGAGGAGAGGCTTGCTTAGGGATGTCCCTTGGTTGCGCGTAATCGGCCTTGTCTCCCGCCACCACAGGCGAGGAATGTCCTTCGCCGATGGGGAGTTCCCAGACGCGCTTCGGGTCGAGCGGCGGCGATTTGGGAACCACACTTCCGGGGGACGCATGACCATCGCGTGCGGGGCCGAGCCAGCCGGGCCAATCCGCCGCGAAGCCATGGGTGGCAGTCAGCATCATGGCAGCAGCCATGCTTCGCGTGAGCCAGGCTGAGGAGTTGCTGAACGGTCGATTCATCGAGGAGAACTTCGTGAGCGAGATCATGGCGAGGGGTTGGATGTTGGGGGGATGATTCAAGAATCTCATGGCGTGGCATGAGCGCATGGCGACGGTTCCAAGGTTCTCGTGCGCCTTACTGTTCCATCACGAGCCGTCCGCCTTTGAGAACCGCTGGAGCAGCCGATGCCGTCCATTTGACGTTCTCTTTTCTGATGTTTCGCGCCACCATCAGCCGCGGTTCACCGCCGGGGCCTTTCGGCAGGGCAAAAGCTCCGACGGAGATGTCCACTTCATGATGTGTGATCAGCTTGAAGTCGGGAGCGCACTGGCAGGTCCGTTCTTTGCTGTAGGTGCCGAGCCAGAAGAATCCGTGAGCAAACGTGAGCGTCTGAATGCCATATGTCGTTTGGCCGGGAACCTTGATCTTTTCGACGGCGACGAAGTCAGGCGTGAATTTGTGCACCCAGTTGAAAGGCTGCGTGCTGTCCTTCGGCTTGCCTTCTCCGACATAGAAGAAGCCGTTCGCAAAGGTGATGCCGTCGATTCCATCTTCGAATGAGAAGTTGATCGGGAACTCTCCCGCAGGCCGAACGTCATCACAGGCATAGACATTGATGAAGACGCCGCGCTTTTCTTTCGTTCGGTTTTGTGTCGCCACGTACACTTTGCCGTCGTGAACACAGCAATCACCGTGATGCGGATCGACCGCTCGCTCGGCCACGACGCGACCAGTAAAGCCTGTCTTCACGAGATTCGTGAACATCGACCAGTAGATGAACTTGCCATCGGAATCGAACCCCTGGAGATGCCCGCTGGCCTCGCCCTGGCAGATGATGGGGGACGTGGCGAAGACTGGCGGAGCACCAGTCACGAGCGCGAGAAGGGCATAGAGGAAGGATTTCATTCGTGTGGTTTTCCAATCAAAACATTCGGTTCATCCGCAGATCAACAACCGTAGCGCGGTATTCGTGAGATGGGCTCAAGGCGCGGCATGCACGCTCTGCAGCATCTCCAGGGCTCTCGCGGTGATCTTGACCGAAGCCTCACGCTCGACGCGATTGGTGCCGAGCCAGGTCTCATAGCCGCCGAGATCGTGCTGTCGCGGCGTGGGGAGATAACCGTTGGCACCGTTGGCGAGTTCAATGGTGAAGGTGTCCTTGAAGGGGCTCTTGGCTTTGATCTGGCACAATCGAGGTTTTAGTGGGTTGTTTTGGTTTTCCGCCGTTGATTGGGCCGTCTG
>JAXGLL010000006.1:0-383908 GCA_040769225.1 Akkermansiaceae bacterium
CCTTCGTCTGGTGCCGGAAGAAGTGCCACCGCGCGACCGATCCCGCCCAAGGCGACCAGTATTGGGTCAAGGATGCGACGCTGCTGGTGGAGCGGGGCCATGCCCTTGAGTCCATCCTCGTGCTCGACGACCAACCGCGGAGCTGGGGGCCCCACGCCGACCGCGTCATTCCCATCGCGCGTTTCCTGGGCGACCCGGCGGACACCGCGCTCATGGACCTGCTGCAGGTGCTGGCCGACGCGGCGTCAGCGCCCGACATCCCGGCCTTCCTGCGGCGGTTCATTTCCCGCTCTCGGCTGGTTCGGTGGGACGAACCGCCTGCATGATCACGACCGCGCTGCTGCAGCCCCACGCGTGCCTCACGCCCGGCGGCGTCGGCTTCGGCCAGGCGCACCATGTTAGACCGTCCTCCGCGCGGCGGGCCTGCCATGCGGCTTCGGCGTTCCTCTGCAGCCAGGGCTCGAAGGCGGCTTGTTCGCGACGATCCCGCATGAACAGCGCGATCCACCGCACGCCGATGCCATTGAAGCCGCCGCCGTCGCCGCTTTCGCCGGAGGCCGGCAGATACCCGTCCTTGCAGAGGTGATTCATGGTGAACGTGGCGGCGAGCCTGGCATCGGCGTGATAACCCAGCAGGTTCGCCGCGCCGACAAACGTGCCTTGGTTGTAGGTGAGCGCAAACGAACTCACCCTGCCGCCGCGGCGGATGTTGTCGGCAACCCGGCCCGTCTTCCTGTCGAACAGAACGTCGCGCTCCCACAGGAAGAGCGCCTTGGCCTTGGCGGTGTATGAGGAATCGCGCGTCGCCAAGCCCAGCAGGAAGGCGGCGATCGCTCCCGGGCCGTTCACGCAGGCGTTCTTCGACTTGTTGTCGGTCTTCCACCACAATCCGCCGCCGAGATCCGGTGAGATGGCCCGCGCATGGCAGAGATCGAAGTTTGCCTTCGCCACCGCGAGATACTCGGCATTTTTGGTGACCAGATACGCCCGGGTGCAGGCAATGACCATCCACATGATGTCGTCGTTGAACTCGTTGCGTTCCCAGGTCCTGCCGTGTTTGTCGATGAATCCGCGAAACAGCTCGCCGAACATCTCGAGCTGCCTCGGGTTGCGTGTCCGGGCGTGGACATCCAGCACCATTTCCAACATCTCGGCCTGCATCCAGAAATCGGCCCGGCCGCCGTCGGTCGTCTTGGCGTGCCAGCCCTTGCCGTCTTCGACCCGGTAGAATGCCTTGGTGTGGGCCTCGAAAATCGCGTCGGCATCCGCCGGGGTGAAGGCCTTGGCGAGGCCGCCAACCAGGGTGCCGCAAGACAGGGCGATCAAACAGATCCGGGTCATGGTGATTGCTGGGGATGGGCGCGGGTGATTGGCGGCGGTTGCCCATTGACCGCAGAGGGCGCGGAGGACCGCAGGGAGCGCAGAGCTTGGAACGGAATGCCAGGTCCGGAAAGCCGGAATCCCCGGCCGCGTTGGGCATCCCCCTGGTCACGCCCGACCACCTCATCGCGCAATACCCAGGACTCACCGTCATCTGGTGATCGCCACCATGGTGTGATCAACGCTGTGGGACCGGGGCTTCGAGGACGGTGGCGCCGTGGTCGTCGCTCATGACCAGCAGGGAGAACTTCCGGGCGTCGGCGATGTCGGTGGTCGAGACGCTGGCGTAGTCGAACTTGCCGCGCAGGTCGGTGTAGCCGTCCTTGTAGAAGGCGGGGCCGTTGGCGGTCAGGGCGTAGACCTTCACGTAGACCTTGGGCAGCGGGCGGTCGTCCTTGGCGTGGCGGACGGTCAGGATGCCGAAGTTCTCGCTGAGGGCGGCGTGGAGCTCGTTGGCGTAGACGGCGGCCGAGCGCTTGCGGCCGCCGCCGACGACCTCGACGAGCACGTTGCGGGCGTGGAACTCGCGCGGCAGCTGGAACGCGTGCTCGGCGCGGTCGGCGGGCAGCTCGAGGCGCTCCGACTTGTTAGGCCGCACGATCGCGAACCCGCCGCCGCCGCTGGCGACGAACGGGTTGGTGCTGAACAGGAACTCGAGGTCCATCACGTGGTAGTTGACGGTCACCTCCGTCAGGTTGCGGTAGGCGAGCTTGACGGCGGTGCCCTCGATCGCGAGGTCGAGCGCGGGCTCGGCGGCGGCGCGCCGGGCCTGCTGCTGGTCGCGGCTTTCCTCGTCGGTGACCGCGGGGGCCTTGCCGTCGATCTCGTCGGCCTGGGCGGCGACGGCGGCGAAGCGGTTGCGCCAGCGGTCGACGGGGCAGTCGGCGTAGGTGCGGGCGATGGCGCGGGCGGCGGGGACGTCGGCTTGATAGAACGCGGCGTAGGCGCGGGCGTAGTCGTATTGCATGCGGGTGGGCAGGCTGGCGGGGTCGACCTTGGCGAGGCGTGCGACGGCCTCCTCGGCGCGGTCCTGGAGGAACAGGTAGCAGACGGTGCCGAGTGCGTCCCCGGGGTCGAGGGCGGGTTTCTGGCTGAGGATGTGGAGGAACTGCTGGTATTGGGCGCGGATGCGGTCGTTGAGGATGCGGCGCTGGCCGCCGAGCGGGTGGGCGCGGTTGTTGACCAGCGGCTTGTATTCGAGGTGTTGCCAGGCGCGGCGGTCGACGGGGTCGATGGTGACCAGCGGGGACTCGAGGAACAGGCCGCAGCGGTCGAGGAACTCGCGCTGCATGAGGAGGAACTGGCGGATTGCGGGCGGGTGGTTGTGGAGGATGCCGTAGCTCCAGAGTGCGGGGTGCCAGACGCCGCGCAGGTCGAGCACGGCGAGAGCCTGCTTCATGAAGTCGGCGCTCTCGCGGCAGCGCCACGCGATCAGGCCGAGGTCGATGGCGTGGAGGTTTTGGGAGGCGAGGTAGTCGAGGACCTGGCGTGGGGATCCCCACTGGCTGATGTGGGCCCACGACGCCTCGTCGACCTTGGTCGGCTGGTCGACGACGTGGAAGGTGAACGGCTGGGCGTGGGCGAGCACCGCACCGGTCTTGGAGACGTGGGCGGGGAAGCACGGGAAGTCACCGGCGGCGGGGAAGTAGAAGAACACCTCGAAGCGCTCGGTCGAGTAGGGTTCCATGGCGATGCGGCGGGTGGCGGTGGCGCGGTGGCCGAGCACCGGGATGGCGCCCTTGGGGACCTGGGCGAGGACGTCGAGCTTCTGGCGCGCGCTGGTCGGGTTGGTGACCACGACCTGGGCGCCGTAGACGACGCCGGCGACGAACTCGTCGGTGACGAACTTGTCGACCTTCTCGCCGTTCTCGATCCGGTAGCGGTCGTCGTGGCGGAAGCAGTTCTGGCTGACGAGCAGCGGCGGCGGGTTGTCGGCCATCGGGGCCTCCTTGATCTCGCGGTGGAACGCGATCGCGGTGGTGGCGGCGGTGAACTCGAGCGCGGCGCCGTCGATCTTGGTCTCGTGCTTGCCGGGGGCGAAGGGCAGGTCGAGCACGGCCAGCGCGAGCATCGCCTCGTGGAACGAGCGCGCGGCCTCGCCGAGGTGGCGCGAGCCGAAGGGGGCGTCGCCCTCGTGGAGGGCGAAGTCGAGCCAGAACCGGTTCTCGGTGATCAGCTCGTAGGTGTGGCCCTCGATCGGCAGGTGATAGTAGTTGTTCTCCGCCCACTCCCTGGTGGTCTCGATCTTCCGATAGAAGGCGTCGGGCTCGGCGACCCCGAAGTCGGCGAGCGCCTCCTCCTCGGCGGCGAAGGCGTCGGCCTGCTCGGCGAAGCCGCGCTTGCGGAACGCCAGCTCGGCGTCGTGCTTCGCGGCGAGCTCCTGCTTCAGCTCGGCTTCCTCCGCGACGGTCTTGTCGGCGGCGGCCTGGGCGCCTTCGTCGCGGGCGGCGTCGGCGAGCTTGGCGCGGTCGGCGCGGCCGAGGCTGCGGCGCAGGCCGCCGGCGGGGGCCTGCGCGGGGGGGGCGCCGTCGGCCGGCGGGGCGGGGGGCGCGGCGACTTCGGGCTCGGCGGCGGGGGCCGGCTCCTCGGCGAGCGTGAATTTCTCGCGCGCTTCGTCGAGCAGTCCGGCGCGCTCGCGGCTCATGCCGAACGAGGCGAGGGCGGTCTCGAACAGGTGGGTGTCGCGCGCCGGGTCGGGCGGCACCAGCGAGAGGCGGTCGCGCAGGTCCTGGCGCGCCGGGTCGAGGCGGCCGGCGACCCGCTGGGCGAGCAGGATGCGTTCCGGGACGTTGAGGCGGGAGTACTCGAACGGCTCGAACCAGCGCCGGAGGTCGGCCCCGAGCAGGTAGTCGTCGAGGAAGGTCCGGTCCTTTTTGTTAGAGAGGTGGGGGCGGACGACGGCGTCGAAGAACGCGGGGTCCTTGCGGGCGAGGAAGAAGCTGAGTTCGTGGCAGGCGAACTCGGAGTATTTGGCGCGCTGGGTGGCGGGGTCGAGGGTGGGCCATTCGGTGATGAAGGAGAACTGGCGCAGGAGCGGGTCGTCGCGCAGTGCGAGGAGGTAGCGGAAGGCGGCGCCGAGGCTGTCGAAGGACTCGAGGCGGGAGGTGAGGATGTCCGGGAGGAGGAGTTTGTCGCCGGCCTTGAGGAGGGTGACCGAGTCGTGTTCGGTGAAGTGGCGCGCGGGGTCGAGGGCGTTGGCGAGGCGCAGGTCGCGGATGGCGGTGTTGCGGTCGGGGAGGGCGAGCTGTTGGAGGGTGGCGCCGGCGGGGTCGGTGACGAGGACCTGGACGCACTGGCGGTCGCCGAGGGCGTCGAGGGGGATGCGGACGTGGCCGTGCTCGTCGGGCTGGAGGTTGAGCAGGACGGCGGGCGGGTTGGCGAGGAAGTCGATCGTGGCGGGGGAGCCGGCGGGCGGGGCTTCGGGGCGGGCGCCCTTGGGCTTGCCGGGGCGTCCGCCGCCGGCGCCGGCGCCGGGGGCCTGGCGCCGGTAGCGTTCGCCGGCGGCGAGTTCCTCGGTGCCGGTTTCGGTATCGCGGACGGGCCACGGGTTGAGGAGGAGCTCGGGGCGTTCCAGCAGGTTGCCGGGGAACTTCTGGTGGTAGCGGCGTTCGAGGATGTAGCGGAACTCGTCGCCGATCGTGCGGCCGCTGAGGTAGAGGTTGGGGAGCCACGCGGGGGTGCCGCTGAACAGGCCGGGGCGGGGTGCGTGGCCGAGGCTGGCGAACAGGTCGTGGTCGGGCAGGAAGCGGGTGGCGACGACGTGGACGCGGGTGAGCTTGTCGGCGTTGGCGACGTCGATTGCGAGGGTGTCGTCGGCGGCGGCGAGGTTGGCGAGGTGGGCGGGCGGGCGGGGGTCGAGTTCGAGGGTGCGGGCGGGGTTGAACAGGTGGCCGGCGGTCGGCTGGGCGGCGGCGACGCGCAGGGTGACGGTGGTGGCGTGGCGCTTGAGGGACAGCTGGTAGTCGCCGGGCGGCAGGTCGGTGGCGACGAGGAAGCCGTGGTCGAGGGTGAGCTGGTCGAAGGCGTCGGCGGTGATCAGGCCGGTGCCGGAGACGGCGAACAGGGCGACCTCGGAGCGGTCGAGCGGGCCGACGTGGGGGATGCGGACGGGCTGGCCGGCGGGGGTGTGGATGGCGGCGGGCTGGGTGCGGCGCGGGCGGTCGAGGGGCCACGTGCGCTCGACGCCGCCGGGGGCGGAGGCGGTGAGTGACGCGATGCCGTCGAGCGGGCCGAGGTCGAGGGCGCCGTCGGCGTCGGTGGTCAGGGTGAGGGTGCGGGGTTTCTTGAATCCCGGGCGGCGGAGGGCGAGGTTGACGTTGCGGCCCGGGCGGGGTTCGCCGGTGCGGCCGAGCAGCTCGAGCCGGTGGCCGTTGGCGGTGGGGCTGAGGTGGAGGTCGTCGACGTGTTCGCTGCGCAGGTGCTCGTTGACCTGGAACGTCTGCTCGGCGGCGAGCTCGATCTCCTCGCCGCCGCGGCTGGCGACCTTGGTCTTGGCGAGCAGGCGGACGGTCAGGCGGGCGAGCCGGTCGGGGACGCGGAACTCGTGGGTGGCCTCGCGGTCGGAGGCGATCTGGAAGCCGGGGATCGTGGTGGTGGTCGAGATGTCGTCGAGGTCGGTCGAGGTGAGGACGAGGCGGACGTCGGTCAGGTGGCTGAGCGAGACCGGCTGGCCGGCGACGGTCAGGGCGGGGCGCACGGCGATGGTGGCCGGGGCGCCCGGGCGGAGCGCCTCGCGGTCGACGTGGACGGCGGCGTGGAGCTCCCATGCCTCGGCGGGGTGGTCGAAGCGGGCGAGGGTGGCGAAGCCGGTGCCGTCGTCGACGACGAGCGGGCGCTTGCCGGGGTCGGTGGAGAAGGGGATGAGGGCGTGGCCCTTGTCGTTGCAGGGGATGCGGCGGCCGCCGAACCATGCGGCGGCGGTGGGCAGCGGCTGGTGGTTCTCGTCGAGCACGGTGAGCATCACGCCGGCGGGGGTGGTGCGTGGGAGGGCGGTGAGCTGGCCCTTGCGGACGAGGGCGCGGCTGCTCTTGCCGCCGCCGATGAACTCGACGACCCAGACGCCGCGGCGGTTGTCGATTTCGGGGAACTCGAAGTCGCGGGCGATGCGGCGGGCGGGGGGTTCGGTGGACTCGACGGTGCGCTCGTGGTGGGCGACGAGGCCGTCGAGCTCGAGGTCGGTGCTCAGTTCGCCGCCGCGCTCGAGGTAGAAGTTCAGGGTGTCGATCTCGAACACCTTGATGATCAGCTTGGGGACGTTCTTGAGGTGGACGCGCAGGCGCACCGGGGCGTCGATGGCGAGGGTTTCGGGGTTGGCGGGGGGCGGGGTGCCGGCGGCGGGCGCGGCGTGGCGCACGGGGTCGAACTCGATGTCGACGCGGTCCTTGAGTGCCTGATAGGCGGCGGGGCCGAGCAGCGAGGCCCAGCGTTCGGGGTCGCCGATGCCGTTGACGATCTTGGCCTCGGCGAACACCGCCTTGAGCCAGTCCTCGGCGAGCCACGGGGCGAACGGGGCGTAGTCGTCGGCGTCGCGCAGCAGGTCGAGCAGGCAGGCGCGGACGAGCGGCTCGTCGGAGCCGATCGGGGGCAGGCCGGTGAGGGGGCGGAAGTCCTGGTTGCAGTCGGCGGGGTGGCTCCATGCGGCGGCGTCGTCGCGCTGCCACTCGGGGCGGATGCAGGGGGAGTTGCGGGGCAGCTTGAGGTAGGTGAGGAACAGCTCGCGGTCGAGGGCGCCGCGGGAGCGGTCGTGGGCCAGGCGCTGATAGAGGAGGTGGGCCTTGAGCGAGTTGAAGGCGGGGTCGAGGGTGGCGGCGAAGGCCCAGGCGCGGTCGAGATAGGCGGTGCGGGCGGCGGGGTCGGCGGCCGGGTTGGCGTCGGCGCCGGGGCGCAGCTTGGCGAGGCGGGCGTGGACGAAGCGCTCGTTGCGGAGCAGGTCGGGCTTGGCGGCCTGGAGTTCCTCGAGCTGGGCGAGGGTGAGGGCGGCGTGGATCGGGAACTCGCCGAAGCCGCGGCTTTCGGGTGTGGCGAGGTCGGCGGCGACCTGTTGGACGAGGCCGGGGAGGTCGGGCAGGGTGGCGCGGGCGAGCAGGTCGCGGCGCTGGGCGGGGGTGAGTTCGCGGCCGGCGGCGAGCAGCGGGAGGAACGCCGGGGGATCGAGGTGCTCGAGCTGGTTGGCGCCGGCGAGCGCCTCCTCGAGGAACTTCTGCCAGGCGATCTCCGCCTGGTCGAGGGCGGCGGGGAACGCCTGCTCCTGCACCCGGCCTTGGCGCTGGTGGTCGAACTGGAGGCCGAGTTCCTGGCGGAGGAACTCGAGCGACTTGGCCGGCTCGGCCTGGTAGTCGAGGAGCGCCTGGCGGCGGATGATCATCCGGCAGCGCTCGGAGTCGGGGAAGCGCTTCTGCCACTGGGCGACCAGTTCGCCGACCTTGGCGCGCTGGCCGGTGTGCTGGGCGTGGAGGGCGTGGAAGTAGTAGTAGTCCTCGGTGCCGGGGATCAGCTGGGCCAGGACCGCGGCCCGGTCCGGCGCCAGGGCGAAGTCCTCGATGAAGCCGATTTCCTGCTGGGCCATGGCGGTGGGGGTGGCGAGGGCGGCGGCGACGCCAAGGGTCGCCCGCCGGATGAGGTCGGTGGTGTTCATGCTGCGGGTGCGGATTGGATGGCGGTGCTCGGGCGCGGCGCCGCGTGGCAACGGCACCCAACGCGCCCCAAGAGGGGAAACATCAAGGGGGGGATTCTTGGAAAGAAATGCGGGGTTCCCCACAATCAAGCAGAAAGAGGCCGGCGTTGCAAGGCGGGAGGGAGGCGGGAGGGAGGCGGCCGAGATCGGGCTTGCCGCGAGGGGGGGGCTTGGTAGCTTCGCGTGGATCGGACCAGCACATGAACACCTTGCCGACCCTCCTTGTTGTGGCCGCTTCGGCTCGGTCGCGGCAGCATGGGGACGGCAGCCAGACGGGTTGGCTGCCGAGTCCCGATGGCTGCGGTTGGCCGATCGCGGCAGAGGGGCGCGGTTTCAAGGCAGGGGGGGGCACTGTCGGCAAAACGAAGGTATGAAAATCGCAGAAGCGCTTGTCCTCAGGGCGGACATTCAGAAGAAGCTCGCATCGCTGCGCGAGCGGATTGGGAACAACGCGGTCATCCAAGAGGGCAACAAGCCCCACGAGGACCCGTCGATCCTGCTGAAGGAGGCTTTTGGAGTCCTCAAGGAGCTGCGCGAGTTGATCGGGAAGATCAACGCGGCCAATGCGGTGAAGAAGCTCCCGGACGGCCGGACGCTGACCGACGCGATCGCGCGGCGCGACGAACTCACCCGACAGCACTCGTTGCTGCAGCACGCGATTGCCAGCTCGAGGAAGGAGCCCGATCGCTACAGCATGGCCGAAATCAAGTGGGTGGCCTGCGTGGACGTGAAGAAGCTCCAGAAGCAGTCCGACGACCTTGCGAGGATGATACGGGAACTGAACCTCATGATCCAGGAGACCAACTGGAAGACGGATTTGGAGTAGCTTGCTGCTCCAGGAACTCCGGGCGAGTGCGGCTCCCCGGTGTCGGCGCCGAGGGGAGGAAAACATATCGGTGCCGCACGAACCGCATCGCGGCCGATGCACCACTGTGACAAATCAGGCCATCACCACTGAGACCTAACAAATCACAAGGCACCAGTCACCACCGCGCACTGACGGAGTTCCACCAATCAACCAGGATCCGGGAATGAAAACCACGGATTGCAATGAAAACCACGGATTACCCGGATTACCCGGATTTCACGGATGTTGAATGAGCTGCGATGGATGGCGGATTCATCCGGCAGGTGAACAGGCGAGGGAAACCAAGCCACTCCGAAATCCGCGTAAACCGTGAAATCCGTGGTAAACGAAGCCTCGCAGCACGGTGCGATAATGAGCCATCTGCAAGGCGGACCACACTAGCTGGGGCGGCGGGCGGAGGCCTTGAGGCGGAGGGCGTTGAGGGCGATGAAGCCGGTGGCGTCGTCCTGGTTGTAGGCCTCTTCGGCGCCGCCTTCCATGGTGGCGACGGCGGCGGAGTAGAGGCTGTGGGGGGAGCGGCGTCCGGCGGCCATGACGTTGCCCTTGTAGAGCTTGAGGCGGACCTCGCCGGAGACGTGGCGTTGGGTGCTGGCGACGAGCGCCTGGAGTGCCTCGCGTTCGGGGGAGAACCAGAACCCGTTGTAGACGAGTTGGGCGTACTTGGGGATGAGCGAGTCGCGCAGGTGCATCGCCTCGCGGTCGACGGTGAGCGTTTCGAGGTCGCGGTGGGCGGCGTGGAGGATGGTGCCGCCGGGGGTTTCATAGACGCCGCGGGACTTCATGCCGACGAAGCGGTTTTCGACGATGTCGATGCGGCCGACGCCGTGGCGGCCGCCGAGGTGGTTGAGGCAGCGGAGGATGCCGTAGGGGGAGAGCAGGGTGTAGTCGTTGCGGGAGCCGAGCGGCTTGACGTCGGGCATGGCGGCGAGGATCCCGGGGAGGTGGTCGGAGAGCAGGCCGATGGCGTTGCCCTGCTCGAAGAGGACCTGGACGTAGTCGGGTTGGTCGGGGGCGTCCTCGGGGCTGGTGGAGAGGACGAACATGTCGCGGTGTTCGGGGCTGGTGGTGTCGCACCACGGGTCCTCGAGGACGCCGGCCTCGAACGAGATGTGGAGCAGGTTGCGGTCCATCGAGTAGGGCTTCTTGGCGGAGGCCTTGACCGGGATGGCGTTGGCCTGGGCGTAGGCGATCATCTCGGCGCGGCCGGGGAAGCGGGCGCGGAAGCGTGGGTCGCGCCACGGGGCGATGCACATGATCGAGGGTGCGAGGCTGGCGCAGGACAGCTCGAAGCGGACCTGGTCGTTGCCCTTGCCGGTGGCGCCGTGGGCGATGGCGTCGGCGCCCTCGGCGCGGGCGGCCGCGAGCATGCCCTGGGTGATGCAGGGGCGGGCGATCGAGGTGCCGAGCAGGTAGCGGCCCTCGTAGATGGCGCCGGCCTGGAGCATGGGGAAGACGAAGTCGGCGGCGAAGGTTTCCCTGAGGTCGTCGACGATGCACTTGGAGGCGCCGGTGGTGAGGGCCTTGTGCTCGAGGCCGTCGAGTTCGTCGCCGCCCTGGCCGACATCGGCGCAGTAGGCGACGACCTCGGCCTGCCATGTATCCTTGAGCCACTTGAGGAGGACCGAGGTGTCGAGTCCGCCGGAGTATGCGACGACGATCTTCATGATGGGATGTCAGAGCCCGAGGCGGCGCTCGAGGGCGGGGTCGGGCAGGGCGCCGCAGTCGAGCGCCTGCTGGTAGTAGTCGCGGCCCTCGTTGGTGCGGCCGGTGCCGGCGTAGAGGGTGGCGAGGTTGAAGTAGGGTTCGTTGAGGGTGGGGTCGGCCTGGATGGCGGCCTTGAAGTGGGACTCGGCCTCGCCCTTGCGGCCGAGGTGGAAGGTGGTGTTGCCGAGGAACACGTGGGCCTTGGCGTCGGCGGGGTCGATCGCGAGGGCGTGGCGGAGCTCGGCCTCGGCCTCGGCGTGGTTGCCGAGCTTGTAGAGGGCGACGCCGAGCATGCGGTGGCCGTAGGCGTTTTCGGCGTCCATGGCGACGGCGTCGCGGAACGCGTCGGCGGCGGTGGCGGGGTCTTCGCGCTTGAGGCGGACGACGCCGAGCTTGAGGAGGGTGGGGACGTGGCCGGGGTGGGCGTCGAGGACCAGGCTGAAGAGTTCCTCGGCGGCGGCGAGGCGGTTGTTGGTGAAGGCGCGGGCGCCGGCGTTGTCGAGGCCGTGGCGTTCCTGTTCGACGCGGGAGAGCGCCTGTTCGCGCTGGCCGGGGCTGGCGGGGAACGGGGCGACGAACTCGTCGTCGACCTGGCGGGTGGCGACGAGGCGGCTTTCGTCCGGGGAGAGGCGGAGCTGTTCGCCCTCGATCAGGGCGAGGGCCTGGCCGAGGGCGGCGTGGTCGAGGCCCATGCGCTTGACCTGTTGGAGGAGCAGGTCGCGGGTTTGGCGGCGGCGTTCCTGGATGCGGAGCTGGCGGCGGATGATGTCGCGCAGCATGTTGGCCTCCTCGGGGTTGGCGTGGCTGGCGGCCAGTTCCTGGTCGGCGCGGCGGAGGCGGTCCTCGAGGGCGGCGAGGCGCTCGCGCTGGGAGGCGCCTTCCTTCTGGAGGTTGATGATGCGGACCTTGGCGATGGCGAGGTCGCGGAGGGCCTCGGTCAGCTCGTCCTTGGTGGTGTTGGCGTCGGCCTTGAGCACCTCGACGCGGTCGTTGGCCTGGCGCAGCTGCTCGTTGAGGGCGACGTTTTGCTCGATCAGTTCCTGGATGCGGCCGGCCTCGTTGAGCTTGAGCAGGGCGGCCATGTGGTCGCGCTCGCGGAGCAGGGCGTCGCGCTCGGCGCGCAGTTCGGTGAAGGCGTCGTGGGTTTCGGCGAGCGTGCGTTCCAGTTCGCCGATGCGGCCGCGGGCGGTGGCGAGTTCGCGGTCCTTGGCCTCGATCGTCTCGCGCAGCTGGCGCAGTTGTTCCTGCTGGCCGCGGATCACCTCGTTGGCGACGCGGCGTTCGGTCTTGATGTTGCGGTCGAGGTCGGCGGCCTGCTGGCGGGCGCGGGCGAGGTCGGCCTCGACGGCGGCGATGCGGTCGGCGGCGGCCTGGTGGTCGGCGCGGCTCTGGGCGAGGGCCTGGCCGGTGGCGTCGCGTTCGCGCTCGAGGTCGGCGATGCGGCTGGCCAGGCGGCCGAGCTGCGACTCGACGGGCGAGGGGGCGGGGGCGGCCGGGGTGGTCCAGGGCGGCGGGTTGGCGGCGGGCTGGCGGCCAGCCGGGGGTGCCGGGGGCTGGTCATCGGCGCCCCGCTTGAGCGGGCCTTCCAGTTCGGCGAGCGCCTCCTTGGCGGGCTTGCGCTGGGCGTCGGCCTGCGGGCGGACGCGGGTGATCGTTTCGTCGGTGGCGGCGAGGCGGCCGGCGACCATTGCGGTCTTCCACTGCGGGTGTTGCCGGGCCACGGCGTCGAACAGCTGGCGGGCGCGCTCGAGTTTCTCGAGGGCGGCGGCGAAGTCCCCCTGCTGTTCGAGTTTCTCGGCGTCCTTGACCTGCAGCCAGGCCTGGAAGTAGACGTCGGAGGGGTCGAAGGCGGCCGGTGCGGGGGCCGGGTGGAGCGGCGGGGCCTGGGCAAACAGCGGCGCGGCCGCCAGCAGCGCGGACAGCCAGCAGGCGCTCAGGATGCCGGTCGGGCGGGCGGCCATCGGGGCGGCAAGGTAGCGGCAGGGGGGCGCGGGTGGCAAGGGGGAAGGTGGGGGGTGTTCCGGGATGGGTGGGCCTTTGGGGGTTCGGCGGACGGGTCGGACAGGTCGGACGGGTCGGACGGGTCGGACTTGGCGGGCGCGTTAGGGGGCGGGGATCCTGCCGGGCTCTGCTTCTAGCGGTTGGGTTTTGGGGTGGCGAGGAAGGTCTGGATGGCGGCGCGGGGGCGGGTGTTGAGGATGTCGGTGCGGCGGAGCCAGCCCTTGCGGGCGAGGCGGATGCCGAGGGCGAGGAACTGGAGGTGGTCGGGGTGGTGGGCGTCGGGGTTGAGGGCGCACAGGACGCCCTTGTCGCGGGCGCGTTTCCACCAGCGCCAGTCCATGTCGAGGCGCCACGGGTTGCAGTTGAGCTCGATCACGGTGCGGGTGGCGGCGGCGCAGTCGATGACGGTGGCGTGGTCGACCGCGTAGCCGTCGCGCTTGAGCAGCAGGCGGCCGGTGAGGTGGCCGAGGATGGTGACGTGGGGGTGTTCCATGGCGCGGCAGATGCGGCGGGTCATGGCGGCCTGGTCGAGGGAGAAGGCGGAGTGGACGGAGGCGACGGCGTAGTCGAGCTGGGCGAGGGTGGCGTCGTCGAAGTCGAGCGAGCCGTCCTTGAGGATGTCGACCTCGGAGCCGGCGAACAGGTGGAGCGGGGGGTGGGGTTGGCGGTTGAAGGCGCGGATGCGGGCGACCTGTTCGAGCAGGCGGTCCTGGTCGAGGCCGTTGGCCTGGAACGAGGCCTTCGAGTGGTCGGCGATGCCGAGGTATTCGAGGCCGAGATCGGCGGCGGCGGCGGCCATTTCCTCGAGGGTGGCGCGGCCGTCGGAGGCGGTGGTGTGGCAGTGGAAGGTGCCGCGGAGGTTGGCGGGTTCGACGAGGCAGGGGAGGGAGCCGGCGGCGGCGGCCTCGAGTTCGCCGCGGTCCTCGCGCAGCTCGGGGGGCACCGGCTGGAGGCCCAACGCCTGATAGACGTCGTCCTCCTCGGCGACCGCGGGCAGGGTGGCGGCGGGTGCTTCGCCGGCCGGCTCGAACCCGTATTCGTTGAGGCTGAGGCCGTGGGCGAGGGCGCGCCGGCGCAGCGCGATGTTGTGTTCCTTGCTGCCGGTGAAGTACTGGAGGGCGAACGGGAACTGGGGGTTGGCGACCGCGCGCAGGTCGCACTGCAGGCCGCCCTCGAGGCGCACCGAGGCCTTGGTGTCGCCGCAGGCGAGCACCTCGGCGACGCCGGGCATGGCGCAGAACGCGCGGGTCAGCTCGGCGGGCTGGCGGGTGGCGACGAGGAAGTCGAGGTCATGGACGACCTCCCGTGAGCGGCGGAACGAGCCGGCGGCGGCGGCACGCAGGGTGTGGGGGTGGGAGCGCAGGAAGTCGAGGATCCGCTCGGCGGGGTGGGCTACGGTGCCGAGGTGGAAGCAGCCGGCGGCCTGGCGGTGGCGGGCGATGGCGGCGAGGATCGCCTGTTGGGACTTGGGGCCGAAGCCGGGGAGGGCGGCCACCCGGCCGGCGTCGCAGGCGGCCTGGAGGGTGTCCAGCGAGGTGACCTGCAGGTCCTGCCAGAGGCGGCGGATCTTCTTCGGGCCGAGGCCGGCGAGGTCGAACAGCTCGAACAGGGTGGCGGGGACGGCGGCGCGCAGCTGCTGGTGGAACTCGAGCCGGCCGGTGGTTGCCAGCTCGTGGAGCTTGTCGCGCAGCGCGCTGCCGATGCCCTTGATGCCCTCGAGCTGGCGGTCGCGGGCGAGCGCGACGATGTCGGCGTCGTGGCTGCGCACCGCCTCGGCGCCGGCGCGGTAGGCACGGATCTTGAACGGGTTGTCGTCCTGCAGCTCGAGCAGCAGGGCGATTTCCTCGAGGGTGTCGGCGAGCAGGTCGCGGGTGACGGGCGGGTTCACTGGGGTCAGGGGGCGGGCATGGTGAAGTCTGCGATCACCAGCCGGTGGTCGGAGGCGGGGAGGGTGACGGCGGTGGCGCCGAGCGGGGAGAGGTCGGGGGTGGCGAAGACGCGGTCGAGGCGGTGGAGCGGCAGGCGGCGGTGGTAGGTGTTGCCCCAGCCGCGCCCGGCGCGGGCGAAGGCGTCGGCGAACCCGGGGTCTAACAGTCGATAGACGGGGTCGCCGGCGGGGCTGTTGAAGTCGCCGCCGAGCACCGCGGGGCGGGAGGCCAGTGGCGCGGTCTGGTCGAGCACGCCGAGGGCGACGGCCAGTTCGGCGCGGCGGGAGCGGCGGGCGTCGCGGTGGTTGCGCCAGCAGTCGGGGCGCCACAGGCGGGCGTCGGCGGGGGCGGACTGGAGGTGGACGTTGAGGACCTCGACGAGCAGGTCGCCGGGCAGGCGGATGGTGACCTGCTGGTCGGGGTACCACGGATTGCGGACCTCGCGGGTGATGCGCCAGCGGGTGATGATCCCGCAGGAGCCGCGGCTGCGGTAGTCGCCGCGGCCCTGATAGAGGTCGTCGTTGAGCAGGCGCAGCTGGTGGGGGTCGGTTTCCTGGACGAGCACCACGTCGGGTTTCCACGCGGCGAGGTCGGGGCCCGGGTTGCCGTGGCGGAAGCCGGCGCAGTTGAGGCTGGCGACGCGCAGTGCGAGGCGGCCGGGATCGGCGGCGGGCGACTGGCGGACCGGCAGCGGCTTGCCGAAGTGGGCGAGCACGCGGGCCTCGTCGGCGCCGAGCAGGATCGTGACCAGCCAGATGGTGGAGAGCACCAGCGACAGGTTGGCGCGCAGGAACACGAACGCGGCGGATGCCAGCGCCAGTCCGAGCAGGCCCCAGCCCCACAGCGGCACCATCAGGAAGGCGGCGAGCGCGTCGGGTTGGCGGGTGTGGCAGACGACGGTGAGCGCGTGCAGTGCGAGCGACGCCGCGACCAGCGACCATCCTGCCCGGCGGCGTGCGCGGTGGCGCAGGATCATGGCGGGCGGGCGGTCAGAGCCCGGGGATGTCGAGGCCGCCGGTGAGCTTCTTCATCTCGGCGGCGGCGAGGGCCTTGGCCTTGGCCAGCGCCTCTTGGACGCCCTTGAGGACGAGTTGCTCGAGGAACTCGACGTCGGCGGGGTCGACCACCGCGGGGTCGATCCGGATGGCGGTGACCTCGCCGGCGCCGGTGGCGGTGACGGTCACCTTGCCGCCGCCGGCGCCCGCCTCGACGGTGCGGTTGGCGAGCGCCTCCTGGGCGGCGGCCATGCCGGCCTGCATCTGTTGGGCCTGCTTCATCAGTTTTCCGAGGTTCATGGCGGGTGGTGGTGGTGGTTGGAGTGGAACGGATCACGAAGCGTGAAGTCGGGCATCGCCGGCGGGTGGGCACGATCGAGCGCAGAGGGGCCGGGAGCGCGGGGAAGGGGAGTTGGGATCAGCCCGAATCATGCTGCGTGGCAGGATGGGTGGGTTGCGGGAGGGGGTGATGGGGTTCAGGCGAGCTTGCCCTTGAACAGGTCGAGGGCCTTCTCGACCAGCGGGTCGGGGTGGAAGGGGGCGGGCGCGGGGGGTGGCGGCGGCTCGTCGTCCGCGGCCTGGTCGGCCAGGGCGGCGAGGCGCTGGGCGCCGGTGGTGGCACGGCGCGGCGGGGCGGGCTTGCGTTTGGAGGGGGCGGAGCGTGGCGGGGGCGGGTCGGCGGGGAGGTCGGCGGGTGGCTCGGCAGGCGGTTCGGCGGGGGTTTCGGCGGGGGGGTCGGCAGGGGTTTCGGCGGTGGGGGCTGCGGGTGTTTCGGCGGTGGGGTGGGGATCGAGCCGGGTGGGGGCGGTGGTGGCGGCAGTGTTGGCGATGACCTTGATGACGTCGGAGAGGCGGGCTTCGCCGAGGGTTTGGACGGCCTTCATGAGGCCGATTTCGAAGTGGAGGCGCTTGTGGGTGGCCCAGCGCATGCGGCCCTCGGTTTCGGCGAAGGCGTCGATCATGGCGAGGATGCGGTCGGTGGGGCAGTGGTCGGCGGCGGCGCGCAGGTTCTGCCATGCCTCCGGGGGGATGCCCTCGCCGTCGGCGGCGGGGTCGATGCGGGCGACGAGCAGGGCGCGCAGGGTGTCGACGAGGTCGGCGAGCAGGCGGCCGAGGTCGCGGCCGGTGGCGGTTTCCTGTTGGACGGTGGCGAGGGCGGCGGGCAGGTCGCGGGCGAGCAGCGAGCCGAGCAGGCCGGCGACGGTTTCGCGGGAGGTGAGGCCGAAGACGTCGAGGACCTGGGCTTCATCGATCCGCTCGCCGCAGAACGAGACGAGCTGGTCGAGCATCGACTGGGCGTCGCGCATGCCGCCGTCGGCGCCGCGGGCGATTGCCCATGCGGCGGCGGGGTCGAGGGTGATGGCCTCGAGGCCGGCGATGTGGAGCAGGTGGTCGGCGATCAGGGCCGGGGGGATCGGGCGGAGGTCGAAGCGCTGGCAGCGGGAGAGGATGGTGGCGAGGATTTTTTCGGGTTCGGTGGTGGCGAAGATGAACTTCACGTGGGGGGGGGGCTCCTCGAGGGTCTTGAGCAGGGCGTTGAACGCCTCCTTGGTGAGCATGTGGACTTCGTCGATGTAGTAGATCTTGAAGCGGCCGCGGGCGGGGAGGTACTGGACGGTTTCGCGCAGTTGGCGGATCTCGTCGATGCCGCGGTTGGAGGCGCCGTCGATCTCGAGCACGTCGAGCGAGCGGCCCTCGGCGATCTCGAGGCAGAGGTCCTCGTCGGGGTCGAAGTCGGCCTTCGGGCCGCCGCTGCAGTTGAGCGCCTTGGCGAAGATGCGGGCGGTGGACGTCTTGCCGGTGCCGCGGGGGCCGACGAACAGGTAGGCGTGGGCGAGGCGGCCCTGGTCGATGGCGTTGCGCAGGGTGCGCACGACATGGTCCTGGCCGAGGAGGTCGTCGAAGGTCCTGGGGCGGTACTTGCGGGCGAAGACCTGGTAGCTCACGCGGGGGAGTGTATTGGGGTTTGCGCGTTTGTCAGTTTTCAGTTTTCACAGGGGGCGTGACGAGCAAGGGAGACCGGGTGCCGGGGGCGGACGAGAAGCGGGCGCTGTATGCGGCGGGGCACGAGCGGGTGGTGCGGGCGGTGGCCGGCGAGCGCGACGCGGTGGCGCGGATGGCGACCGCGGTGGCGGTGCTGCACGGGATGATGCCGCATTATCACTGGACCGGGTTCTACCGGGTGGTCGGGGGGGAACTGGTGGTCGGGCCGTACCAGGGCACGCCGGCCTGCCTGCGGATCGCGCTTGGCCGGGGCCTCTGCGGCACCGCGTGGGAGACCGGGGAGACGGTGATCGTCGAGGACGTCGGGGCGCGTCCCAACCACATCGCCTGCGATGCCCGGGCGGCGAGCGAGATCGTCGTGCCGGTGCGCGGCGCGGCCGGCGAGGTGGTGGCGGTGCTGGACGTCGACTCCTGCCGGCGCGGGGCGTTCGACGCGCTCGACCGCGAGGGGCTCGAGCGGCTGGTGGCGGCGGTGTTTGGCTGCTAGCCGGCCCCGCACGGGCGCGCGTTTTGAAACCACGGATTGCACGGATTCCACGGGTTGATTGCACCCGGCAACCCGCGCGATCCATGGCCAGCGGTGCCCCGCGCCACGGGCGCCGGAACCTGCCAGTCGTCAGGCGGACTGCGCTAGCCCACCCCGGGCGGGAACTCGCAGGGCACCGGATGGCGGCCGTGGCGGCGGTAGGTGGTGAAATCGGCGCGGTCGATGGTCCAGACGCGGCAGCGTTGCGTGAGTTCGGTCATGCGCACCAGGCAGGCGTCGGCGAGGTCCATCGGGCGATCGGAGTATTTCGTGGCCAGTTCGAGGACGTGGCGGGATTCGACCGCCAGGACGAAGTCCGGGTCGATTTGCAGGTCGCCCCGGGCGACCAACCGCAGCACGCCGACCGGGTCGGGGAAGAAGCTGCCGGCCTCGGTGAGCACGGCGTCGCAGGTGACGAACGGCGAGCAGGCACGGAACGCCTCGAGCGCCCATCCATGGAACGGATCGTTGCGGGTGAGAAGCGCGACGATCAGCCCGGTGTCGGCGATTTCCTTCATGCCTGCCGTGGGGTGCGCCGGTGCAGGCGGGCCCGGGCCTCGGCATTGGTGGCGGGCCGGCCGCTGCCCCGGTAACTGCCGGCAAGATCCTCGGAGGCGAACCGGCGGGGGACTTCACTGCTGCTTTGCGCCAGATCCTCCTCGATCAGCGAGCGCACATACTTCGCCCGGTCCATGCCGAGCCGCGCCGCGCGCGCCTCGGCCCGGTTGAGCAACTCCGCATGAAGACGAATGGTGAGCACCTTTGTCATACGCGATTGAATACAGCCCTGGAACCGGCCGGTCAAGCCAAAGTGACCGGCCGTCCGCGGCGCGCCGGCGTGGGTCACGCGGGCCCCGGGTTTGCCGCCGCCGGCAGGCTGGGGATGGCGGCGAGCAGCTTGCGGGTGTAGGCGTGCGTGGGGTTGGTGAAGACGCGTTCGGCGTCGCCTTGTTCGACGATCCGGCCGTCGAGCATCACGGCGATGCGGTCGGCGAGGTAGCGGACGACGGCGAGGTCATGGGAGATGAAGATCATGGTCAGGCCGAGGTCGGCGCGCAGCTGGCGCAGCAGGTTGAGGATCTGGGACTGGATCGAGACGTCGAGGGCCGAAACCGGCTCGTCGGCGAGGACCAGCTTCGGCTCGGGGGCCAGCGCGCGGGCGATCGCGATCCGCTGGCGCTGGCCGCCGGAGAACTCGTGGGGGTACTTGCGCATGTAGCGGGGGTCGAGGCCGACGGTGCGCATCAGGTCGGCGACGCGGGTGGTCAGCGCGGGGCCGCGCGCGCCGCGGTGGCGCTGGCGGATCGCCTCGGCCAGGGTGGAGAACACGGTCATCCGCGGGTTGAGCGAGGCGTAGGGGTCCTGGAACACCATCTGGAAGTCGAGCCGGCGCCGCCGCACCGCGCCGCGCGGCAGCCGCGAGAGGTCGTCGCCGTCGAGGACCACCGCGCCGGAGGTCGGCCGCAGCAGTTGCATCACGGTGCGCGAGAGGGTCGACTTGCCGCAGCCCGACTCGCCCACCACGCCGAGGATCTCGCCGCGCTCGAGGGCCAGGCTGACGCCGTCGACGGCGCGGATCGTGCGCACCCGGCGGCGGAACGGCCCGCCGCCGCGCTGGCGGAAGTGGGTGTGCAGGTCGCGGATCTCCAGGTAGGGCACCGGGCCGAGCGTGCCGCGCCGCGGGGGCGCGGCCAAGCGCCATCTCCAGCCACCGGCCGGGCGGCGGCCCGCCCGCGCGCGGCGCTGGGCGCGCCGCGTTCCGGCGCTGGACGCGGGGGCGGGCGGCGGCTATGGAGGCGCCGTCATGGCGAAGCAACCGGTGGTTTTGATCATCCGCGACGGCTGGGGCGTCAATCCCGGCGGCAAGAAGACGGCGAAGCGCGACGGCAACGCGGTCGAGCTGGCCCGCACCCCGTTTCACGACAACGTGCTCGCGCACTACCCCAAGGGGTTCCTGAGCGCCTCGGGCGGCGACGTCGGCCTGCCCGACGGCCAGATGGGCAACTCCGAGGTCGGCCACCTCAACCTCGGCGCCGGGCGCATCGTCTATCAGGACCTGACCCGCGTGTCGCGCGCGATCGCCGACGGCTCGCTGGCGCGGAACCCGCGGTTCCGCGCCGCGCTCAAGCAGGCCAAGGGCGGCCGGCTTCACTTCATCGGGCTGGTTTCCGACGGCGGCGTGCACAGCCACCAGGACCACCTGGTGGCGATGGCGCGGCTCGCGGCGGCGGCCGGGGTCAAGGACATCATGGTGCACGCGATCACCGACGGCCGGGACACCTCGCCGACCGGCGGCGCCGGCTACCTCGGCACGGTCGAGGACGAGCTCGCCAAGGTGGGCGCGCGGGTGGCCACGGTGATCGGCCGCTACTACGCGATGGACCGCGACCGGCGCTGGAACCGCACCCAGCTCGCGTGGGACGCGATCGTCGCCGGCAAGGGCCAGGCGTGCGAGGTGCTCGCCAGCGAGGCGGTCGCCGGCGTCTACGCGCATGGCAAGACCGACGAGTTCCTGCCGCCGCTGGTGTTCTTCGAGCCCGGGAAGCGGCGGGTCCGCGACGGCGACGTGGTGGTCTTCTTCAACTTCCGCGCCGACCGCGCGCGCCAGCTCAGCGAGGCGTTCCTGCGCCCGCGGCTGCCCGGCATGAAGCGCGGCCGCCGCCCGCGGGTCCACTACGTCACGCTGACCGAGTATGACAAGACCTACGGCTGCCCGGTGATCTTCCCGCCCGAGTCGCTCAAGCTGGTGCTCGGCGAGGTGGTCTCCAAGGCGCGGCTCAGGCAGCTGCGGATCGCCGAGACCGAGAAGTACCCCCACGTGACCTACTTCTTCAACGGCGGGGTGGAGACGCCCTACAAGGGCGAGGAGCGCGCGATCATCCCCTCGCCCAAGGACGTGCCGACCTATGACTGCAAGCCGGAGATGAGCGCGCCGGAGGTGACCCGCACCGTGGTCTCGATGCTCCCCGACTTCGACCTGGTGATCCTCAACTTCGCCAACCCCGACATGGTCGGGCACACCGGCGTGGTCGAGGCCGCAGTCAAGGCGGTGGAGACGATCGACGACGCGGTGCGCCAGGTCGTCGAGCGCACCCTCGAGCTGGGCGGCAAGCTGCTGATCACCGCCGACCACGGCAACTGCGAGTACATGCGCAACCCGGACGGCTCGCCCCACACCGCCCACACCACCAACCTCGTGCACGTCTTCTACGTCGCCGCCGACGCCGCCCGCCACAAGGTGGCCGACGGCATCCTGGCCGACGTCGCGCCCACGCTGTTGGAAATGCTCGGCCTGCCGCAGCCCAAGGAGATGTGCGGCAGGAGCCTGCTCAGGCACGGCCGGTCCCCCGCACGAGCGCCGGCGGGCACGGGGCGCGGGTGACGGGTCAGGGGCCCGGCAGGCGATAGATGCGCGTGGCGTTGCCACCCCAGAACGCGGCCTGTTCGTCGGCGCTGAGCGGGGCGGCGAGCGCGGCCGCGGCCGCGGCCCACTCCCCGTAGCCCGCCCGCAGCAGGCACACCGGCCAGTCGGAGCCGAACATCACCCGCTCCGGCCCGAACGCCTCGAGCACGGTCTCGAAGCAGGGGCGCAGCAGGTCGATGTCCCAGTCCGCATCGCGCACCTCGGCGAGCATGCCGGAAACCTTGCAGCTCACGTGCCCGCGCCGCGCCAACTCGCGGATGCCGGCCGCCCATCCGGCGTCGAACCGGGCGCGGGCGATGCAGGGCTTGGCGAGGTGGTCGACCACGAACGGCTGCCCCGGATGCCGGTCCACGAACGCGATCGCCTGCGGCAGGTGCCTCCGGAAGATCAGGATGTCGTACACCAGCCCGTAGCGCGCGAGGTTGCGGATCCCGGCGTTGAAGTCCGGGCGCAGGATGAAGTCATCGTCCGGCTCGTCGTGCACGACGTGGCGCACGCCGCGCAGCGCCGGATGCGCCGCAAACCTCCCCAGCCACGGCTCGCCGCCGCGCTCCGCCAGCGGCACCCAGCCGACGACCCCGCGGACGCGCGGGACGGCATCGGCGCAGGCTAACAGAAACTCCGTCTCCGCGGCCATCTGGCGGGCCTGGACGGCGACGGTGCCGTCGATCCCGGCCTCGTCGAGCGCGGCGTTGAGTTCGGGGGCGAGGAAGTCTTGCCGGATTGCGGCGTGGGCGTCGGACATCCAGACATAGTCGGTGGCGTTGATCGCCCACAGGTGGTGGTGGCTGTCGATCCTCACGGTGGCGGGGTGGCGGTTCAGTCGATGCCGCCCCAGATCCTGGCCATCTCGGCGCAGCCGTCGGGGTCGTGCCGGCGCAGTTCGGCGCGCACGAACGGGTAGAAGTCGTTGCGGTAGAAGTAGGCCTCGGTGGCCTCGGCGAAGTACTCCTTGTGGTCGGTGGCGGCGTAGTGGCGCACGGTCTGGCCGTTGTAGAGCAGCACCTTGTCGTAGATCCCGGCGTCCATGGCCTTGCGGTAGGCGGCGAGGATGCCGGGCTCGTCGAAGCCGAGGACCTGGTCGTGATAGGCGTGGGCCAGCTCGTGCAGGATCACCGCCGGGTGCTTGAGCATCTCGTGGCGCGACAACAACTCCTGCGCGTGGGTGATGTGGACCTTCCTGGCGAGCCGCGGGTCGTAGCCGCGCGCGGTGAGCCACCCGGCATCGGGGTGGTACTGCATCGCGCGCAGTTCCGGGTGGGCGTGCTCGATCCAGATCTCCATCCGGCGCAACGCCGCCAGCCGGTCCTCCGGCACCACGATCGCGATCCGCTGCAGGTGGTTGGCCAGCATCGCCAGCGCGCGGCCGCCGGCCGCCGCGTGCTCGCCCTCGAGCAGCTGCGGGTCGACGTGCACCGTCCAGCCCTCGATTTCGCGCCGCACCGGCTCGATCCAGCCGACCTTGGCCGGCGGCCCGCCCTCGTGCTGGTCGGCGGCGGCGGCGCCCGGGGCAACGGGGAGCAGGGCCGGCAGGGCGGCGGCCAGCAGGCGGCATCGGTGGCGGGTGTTCATGGCGGGGATTCGGTTAGACTGGGGATCCGGGCTTCCTCGGCTGCGCTTCCTCAGCGGTTCATCCTGGTGATGCCCGCGTCGTAGTCCCACTGCTTGTCGAGCACCGGCGCGAGCACCTCGCGGACCGCGGCGAGCAGGTCGCGGTCGAGCGGCTCGCGGGACCACGCCAAATTGCGACTAACGGATTCCGCCCGGGCGGTGCTGAACATCGTGGTCGCGAACGGGTGCCCGGTGCATGCGAACTGGAGCGCGAGCCTGGCGATGGGCGTGCCGCGCTGTTCGCACAGGCGCGCGGCCTGCGCGAACACCCTGCGGTCGGCGGCGTCGGCCGGGTGCCAGGCGGCGACCGGCCCGCCGGTGAGCAGGCCGCTGGCGAACGGCGAGGCGTTGATGATGCCGATGCCCCGGGCGGCGCAGTCCGGCGCCAGCTCGAGGCCGCGGGTGTCGTTGAGGCAGTAGTGGTTGTGCAGCAGGATGGCGTCGACCGGGGCCTCGGCGACCACGCGGCGCCACAGGTCGAGCGGATAGACCCCGGCGCTCACCGCGCCGATGCGGCCCTCGTGCTTGAGCGCGACGAGCGCCGGGAACCCCTCGGCGAACGCGCTTTCGGTCCTGGAGAACCCCTGGTACTCGAAGTCGTGCAGGTGGACGATGTCGACGTGGTCGACGCCGAGGCGCGCCATGCTTGCCGCGAGTCCGGCGCGGATCGTCGCGGCGGAGTAGTCGAGCACGTCCGCGCCGTAGCCGCCGGGGGCGGGGTATTTCCCGGCCTTGGTCGAGAGGATGTAGCGGTCGCGCGGGATCCCCTTGAGCGCCTTGCCGAGCACCGTTTCGGCGACGGTCCCGCCGTAGGCCGGTGCGACGTCGAAGTAGTTGATCCCGGCGTCGAGCGCGGCGTGCACGGCGCGGATCCCCTCGGCCTCGTCGACCTCCCGGAAGACCCCGCCCAGCGCCGACGCGCCGAAGCTCAGCCGCGACACCTTCAGCCCGGTTCTTCCCAGTTCGCAGTAGTCCATGGCGATCACGATGGCTGGTGTGGGAGCGCGACCTGCACCTTGACGATCTGGCCGCCGCCAGCGGCCTCGGCAAGCGCGGCGGGCAGCTCCGCGAAGGGAAACACCCGCGAGACGAGCGGCCGCGGGTCGATCCGGCCCGCCACGATCAGGTCGAGCACGCGGTCGAACACGTTGGCGAAGCGCCACGACCCGCGGTAGTCGAGCTCGCGCGTGAGCAGGGCGTTGGCGGGGATCGGCACGCCGTCGGGCAGGGTTCCGACCTGCACGAGCGTCGCGCCGCGCGCGCTCAGGCGGATCGCCTGGTCGAGCGCGGGCGGCGCGCCCGAGGCCTCGAACGCCACCTCGAACCCGTCCGGCGCGAACTCCCCCGCCGGCCCGGCGATGTCGCCGGCCGCGGGGTCGAGCGCGCCCGCCGCGCCGTGCCGCAGCGCGAAGTCGCGCGCGAACGGCCTGGGGTCGGAAACGACCACGGTGCCGGCGCCGAGGGCCACGGCGACCAGCAGGATCATCTGCCCGATCGTGCCGCCGCCGGTGATCAACACCGACCTGCCGGCCAGGCGCCCGCCGCGCAGCGCCGCATGCATCGCCACGCTGAGCGGCTCGAGCAATGCGCCCCACGCGGGCTCGAACCCGCCCGGCAGCGGATGGCAGTTGGCCGCCGGCACGGTCACCAGCTCGCAGAAGCAGCCGTCCTTCGGCGGCGTCACCGCCGCGGACCCGAGGTAGACCATCGAGGGGCACAGGTTGTAGCGCCCCTCGCGGCACAACGCGCAGCGGCCGCACGGGCGCGACGGGTCCACCGCCACGCGCGTGCCGATGGGCGGCGCTGCGGCCCCTTCGCCATGGGCGACGACCTCGCCGGCGAACTCATGGCCGGGGATGAACGGGCGGGAGGGAACGAAGTTCCCGCAGCGCCCGTGTGCGAAGTAGTGCAGGTCGCTGCCGCAGATGCCGGCCGCGCGCACCGCCACCAGCACCTCGCCGGGACCCGGCGCGGGGCGCGCGACATCCTCCAGGCGGATGTCCCCCGCGCCGTGCAGCACGTAGGCTTTCATGGTCGTGGAAGGGTGCGGCATGGCGGGCCGGTCAGCGCAGCAGGGAATAGAGCACGAGCATCAGCACGCAGAGCACGATCGCGACGACGCGCGGATCGCCGGCGCCGGCGATCGGACCGCGGGCCAACGCCTTGAGCGGGCTGCCCCAGCAGGCGTTCGCGAGCTGCTCCGGCCGCGGCGGCGGGCCCAGCAGGCTGGCCACGACATAGGTCACAAGGCACAGCGCGCACAGGATGGGGCCGACGATCATGAAGGGCAAACCAAGTCCGCACACCGGGTCGCTGACCAGCCCGCCGAAGTCCGCGGGCGGGTTGTCGGCCAGCATCCGGCCCACGCTCTTCATGTCGATGATGAAGTAGCCGAGCCCGGTGCAGCAGCCCACCCAGAAGGTGGCCAGCGCCGCGCGGTTGGTGCCGCGTTTCCAGAACACGCCCATCACCAGCACCGTGGTCACCGCCGGCGCGAAGATCATCGGGATCTTGTTGATCGCCTCGAAGATCGTGCCGAACTGCTCGCCCTGGGTCGACCACAGGATCGCCAGCACCATCACCACCGCCGCACTGATGCGCCCGATGCCGACCTGGCGCCGGTCGGACACGCCGGGGTCGATGCGCTTGGCGATGTCCACCGAGACCAGGGTGGCGCAACTGTTGAGCGCCGCGGCGATCGTGCTCATCAGCGCGGCCAGCAGGCCGGCGGCCAACAGGCCCCTGAGCCCCGGCGGCACCAGCAGGTTGATCAGGCCGGGCAGCATCCCGTTGTAGTCGGGGGAACCATCCGCCCTCACCCCCAGCTCGATCGCCCCGCCCTGGATGAGCACCCAGCCGACGACGCCGGGCACCACCATCAGGAACAGCGGCAGGATCTTCAGGAACCCGGCGAACAGCGCGCCGTTCTGGCCGTCGCGCTCGCTGCGCGCGCCGAGCACGCGCTGCACGATCGTCTGGTCCGAGCACCAGTACCAGATGCCCAGCACCGGATAGCCGAACAGGATGGCGGGCCACGAGTACTGGTTGAGGTGGCCGCCGGCGTCGCGGACCGAGTGGAGCATGCTGACCTGGCCGGCCCTCGTCTGCGCCTTGAACTCGGCGTAGCTGTGGATGCCGATCTCCGGCAGGTGATGGATGGCGAGCAGGGTGACGAGCACCGCGCCGCCGAGCAGCAGGAAGGTCTGGATCGTCTCGGTGACGACCACCGCCTTGAGCCCGCCGAGCACGGTGTAGACGACGGTGACGGCGGAGACGATGAGGATCGAGGTCATCACATCGACGCCGAGGAAGGCCTCGAACAGCTTGGCCCCGGCGTAGAGGCTGATGCCGATGTGGATGAGCAGCGCGCCGAAGATGGCGATGGCGGCGAGGAACGTGCGGGCCGCGGTGCTGTAGCGGCGCTCGAGGAACTCCGGCAGGGTCTGGATCCCCGTGCGGAAGTAGAACGGCGCGAAGAACAACGCCAGCGCGACGAGGCAGAACGAGGCCATCCACTCGAAGTTGCCGACCACCACGCCGACCCGCGCGCCGTCGGCCGCCAGCCCCACGAGGTGGATCGTCGAGATGTTCGAGGCGAACAGCGCGCCGCCGATGGTGAACCAGCCGAGCGACCGGCCGGCGAGGAAGTACTCGTTGCTGGTGGTCCGCCTGCGGTAGCCGACGCGGATCCCGACGGCGGTGATGCCGATCAGATAGACGGCGATGATCGCGAGGTCGAGGGCGGTGATCTTCATCCGCGTGGGGACGGGGCTGGAACCGGCGCGGTGCGGGGCCGGGCGCGGGGGCGCGGCCAGCCAACACCATGACCCGCCGGCTGGCAACCCGCGAAACGGACTGATCCGCGCAACAATGTGCCGCCAGGCCCGGCGCGGCGCTTGCATCGTGGGGGAGCGTGGAAGGGACGTGCGGGAGGTGCGCCTCCACGGGGTCCCACCGCGGCGCCTTGGAGCGCCGGATGTTCGCCTCCCGCAGGGACGGCGTGGCGGTGATCCTGCTCGCCGGCCCGGCACGCTCGACTGCCGGTTGCGGCTCGAGCCGCGCGAACCGAGCGCCGGGTTCAACGCCGACCGCGGCATCGCGGAGCGCTCGGACGCGGTGTTCAAGGACCACTTCGGTGAGATCCGGAGCACGGCGGACGCCTCGTCGCTCGGCTTCAGCGCCCGCTTCCTCAAGGCCTATCCGGGCAGCATCCGGGCGCTCGAGGGAGAGGCGCGCGTCGTCGCCGACGGCGGCATGTGGGTGGCCGGCGCCGCCTGGGCCGCCCATTTCGTCCACGACTACTGGCTCCACACCCAGGACGAGGCCTTCCTCGCCGGCCGCGCGCTGCCGTTCATGGAGGAGGTCGTGCTGTTCTTCGAGGACTACCTCCGCGAGGGGCCGGACGGAAGATATGTCTTCTCGCCCACCCAGTCGCCGGAGAACCGGCCCGCCGGCCCCGACTCCCGGGCGACGTCCAACGCCACCATGGACGTGAAGCGCCGCGGAATCAACCGCCCGGACATCATCGCCCGGCGGGAGGCGCCTGCATCCCGGCCCCAACGGCTCAGCCCGCGCCGTCGGCCGCCTGGCGCCGCTACTCGGCCGGGCTCATCCGGCAACGATGCCTGAAGGCGCGGGTGACCGGGTTCATGCTCGATTGCGCGGTGGCGTTGGCGTGGGTGTTCGGCGACGAGGCGACGGCGGCAAGCGAACGCCTGCTCGATGAGCTGACGAGCGGGGCGCGGGCCTGGGTGCCCTCGCTCTGGCACCTGGAACTGGCCAACGTGATGCTTGGCGCGGCCCGGCGCAGGCGGATCGACCAGGCCGGCGTGGAGGGATTCCTGACCCAGTTGGGTGCCTGCGACATCCGGGTCGACGGGGAGACCGTCGCGCGGGCATGGACGAAGACCCTGGACCCCGCCCAGCAACATGGGCTCTCCGCGTACGCCGCCGCCTATCTGGAGCTGGCGCTGCGTCGCGGCCTGCCGCTGGCGAGCACCGACCGCGCGCTGGTCGCCGCGGCCCGTGCGGCCGGGGTGGGCTTGCTCCTGCCGCCGCCCAAGGAGACGGGTGGCAAGCGCCTGCCGGGGAAGGGGTGGCCGGGGAAGGGGTAGCCGGGGAATGGGTAGCCGGGGAAGGGGTGGCCGGGGCCGGTGGGAAGGCGAGGCACCCGTGGAAGTCCCGGCGCGCTTCGGCGCCGGGGCCGGCGGCACGCGGGTTTCATGGGTGCCCCGAATCCCCCGGGCGGCGGGCGCTCTAACCAGCCGCGGGGTCGAGAATGCGGTCCAGGATGTCGATCGCAAGGCCGGTGGTCACGGCGGTGATCGCGTTCCAGTCATGCCACCTGGCGTGAAGATCCTTGTATTCGGACAGGTCGGTGCCTTCGAGGTCGTAGGGCTGCGGCGCGGCCAACTGGACGGCCAGTTGCTGCAAGGCGGAAGCCCCGTTGTCCTGGGGATAGAGCCGGTCGAAGCACCGCAGGGCCTCGACGCAACCCTTGCGGCCCAGGTGATCGGCCAAGGCTGCCAGGTCAACGTAGTCGCGGGTGGCGTTTCGTCGCAACACCAGAACCGCCTTGATCCTCAGCATTTCGGCGGGTGTGGGCAGCTGCAGGCGGTGTCCTCCGGCCACGACTTCCACGGTCTCGAGCGGTTCGTCGCGAAGCAACTGGCGGATGCCGGTTTCGATGCCGTCCAAGCTGCCGAGGATCAGCACCGGCCGGTTGACCCGGGCGGTGCGCCAACCGGCGACCGACTCGAGTTGCGCCAGCAGCTCGTCGAAGCGCGTCCGCAAGTCGCCGACCACATGGTCGGCGTCGCGCGAGCGGCGGTGTCCGGCATGGACCGCCGCCGCCGTGCCGCCGACCAACACCGCGTTCGGCACCAGTCCTTGCAGTCGGGCTGCGGCGGAAAGCACCTCATCCCACTGGGGCAGCGGTTCGCTGGACATACTTCCTCCAGAACTCGAGTCGTTGGCGGCCCTCGGCTTCGGGCCCGCGGACCGCCCCGCAGACCCGTTCGATCCGTGCCAGCACCTGCGGATCGCGCAGCGCTGCCCGCCTCAGGTCCACCCAGTCACGCCATCCGCCGCGCACGATGATGTCATCCACGGCGGCGAGACTGAGACCTTCGGCTTGAAGGTGGCGGTGGTGCATCGTCGTGGATGGTATCTTACACCGCGTCCCCGGGCCTCCGCAAGCACGCGGGGCGGGAGAAACACGAGGAGAGAAGAGGGAAACACGAGACACCCAGGGAAGTCCCGGCGCGCATCGGCGCCGGCGCCGGGGCGGGGGGCGCGCGGGTTGCATGGGTGTCCCGAATCCCCCCCGCATAATCACATGGGTGGTGGCGGCGGCTGCTTGCCAGTGGCTTGGTGGTGGTGCTTGGATGGGGGCGGATGAAGGTGGGGATTGCGCAGGTCAACGGGGTGGTGGGGGACTTTGCGGGCAACGCGAAGCGGCTGCTGGGGGCGTACCGCGAGTGCCTCGAGCTGGGCGCCGAACTGGTGGTGACGCCGGAGCTGGCGCTGGCGGGCTATCCGCCGCGCGACCTGGCGTTCAAGTCGCGCTTCGTCCCGCAGTGCCTGCAGGCGCTCGATTACCTGTCGGGGGAGGTCGGCGAGGTGCCGTTGCTGGTCGGCTACGTGGACCGGAACGACAGCGGCCGCCCGGGCAAGCCGCTGCGCAACGCGGCGGCGTGGCTCGAGGGGTTCGAGGTGCGGCAGCGGGTGTGGAAGACGCTGCTGCCGACCTACGACGTGTTCGACGAGCGGCGCTACTTCGAGCCTGGCGAGGCGGTGGCGCCGGTGGCGTGGCGGGGGCGCCGGATCGGGGTGACGATCTGCGAGGACCTGTGGACCGACGACCCCGCGCTGCGGCCGCTCTACGACCGGGACCCGGCCCGCGAGCTGGCGGCGGCGGGCATCGACCTGCTGGTCAACCTGAGCGCCTCGCCGTTCCACCTCGGCAAGCCGGCGGCGCGGCGCGACCTGTTGGGGCGGGTGGCGCGGGACCTCGGGGTGCCCGTGGTGTGGTGCAACGCGGTCGGGGCCAACGACGAGCTGGTGTTCGACGGCCAGTCGCTGGTGGTGGGGGCCGACGGGGTGGTGCGGCGCCAGTTTCCGGGGTTCCGGGAGCAGTGTGCGGTGGTCGACGCGGCGGCGGCACGGCCGGCGGGGGTGGGCGGGGAGGTCGCGGAGGAACAGGTGCACGACGCGCTGGTGCTGGGGCTGCGGGACTACGCGGGCAAGTGCGGGTTCTCCTCGGTGTGCCTCGGGCTGAGCGGGGGGATCGACTCGGCGCTGGTGGCGGAGATCGCGGCGGCGGCGGTGGGGCCCGAGCACGTGTTCGGGCTGACGATGCCGGGGCCGTTCTCGTCGCAGGGGAGCGTGGACGACTCGCTGGCGCTGGCGCGCAACCTCGGGATCGACTGCCGGGTGGTGCCGATCGGGGCGGCCTACGACGCGGTGCGCGGGGCGCTGGGCGGGTTGTTCGCGGGGCTGGCGGAGGACGTGACCGAGGAGAACCTGCAGGCCCGGATCCGCGGGATGCTGCTGATGGCGATGTCCAACAAGTTCGGCCGCCTGCTGCTGACCACCGGCAACAAGAGCGAGCTCGCGGTGGGCTACTGCACGATCTACGGCGACATGTGCGGCGGGCTGGCGGTGATCTCCGACCTGCCGAAGACGATGGTCTATCAGGTCGCGCGGTGGGTCAACCGGCGCCACGAGGTGATCCCGTGGAGCACGATCGAGAAGCCGCCGAGCGCCGAGCTGCGGCCGGGGCAGACCGACCAGGACACGCTGCCGCCCTACAAGGTGCTCGACGCGATCCTGGGGCACTACGTCGAGGAGGGGCTGGCGGCCGACGAGATCGTGGCACGCGGGTTCGAGGAGGCGACGGTGCGCTGGGTGCAGCGGCGGGTCGACCTCAACGAGTGGAAGCGCCAGCAGGCCGCGCCGGGGCTGCGGGTGACCTCCAAGGCGTTCGGGATCGGGCGGCGGATGCCGATCGTGCAGCGGTTCGCGGGCTAGGCCGACGGCGGGGCTGGACGGCGGGGCTGGACGGCGGGGCTGGACGGCGGGGCTGGACGGCGGCGAAGCGACCGGCTAGGGTGGCGGCGGGATGGCAGTGCGCTCGAAGACGCAGGTGACGGCGCTGGTGCTGAGGCTGTGCCTCGGCGGGCTGTTCGTGTACACGGGGGCCGAGAAGCTGCTGCGGCTGGACGACTTCACCCGCGACGTGGCGAACTACCGGATGGTGCTGCCGCCGTGGGATGCGGTGGTGGCGTATGCGGTGCCGTGCTTCGAGCTGGCGGCGGGGGCCTGCCTGGTGCTCGGGGTGCTGACGCCGGGGGCGCTGGTGGTGGCGGGCGGGCTGACGCTCGCGTTCATGGTGGGGACCGGCCAGGCGTGGTACTTCGGGCTGAACATCAACTGCGGCTGCTTCGGGCCGAGCGACAAGCCCTCGTTGTTCCCGCTGCACATGCTGCTGTTGGCGGCGATGCTGGCGGTGATCGTGTTCCTGTCGGTGGCCGACCGGCTGGAGCGGAGCCACGTGTTCGGCGGGCGGCGGCTCAAGCTGCCGGGGTGAGGGGAGGGGCCATGCGGTTTGCGGAGCGCCTGAGCGAGCGGATTGCGGCGACCGGCAGCCGGTTGTGCGTCGGGCTGGACCCGCGGCCCGGGGCCGGCGGGGTGGCGGAGGCCGAGGAGCTGTTGGAACGGGTGGTCGGGGAGACGGCGGAGCACGCGGCGGCGTTCAAGCCGAACGCGGCCTACTTCGAGGCGCTGGGCGCGGCGGGGGTGGCGCTGATGGAGCGGGTGATCGCGCGCATCCCGGCCGAGGTGCCGGTGATCCTCGACGCCAAGCGCGGGGACATCGGCGAGACGCAGCGCTACTATGCGCAGGCGTGCTTCGGCGGCGGGCGGGTCGACGCGGTGACCCTCAACCCGTTCCTCGGCTACGACTCGCTCGCGCCGTTCCTCGACTGGGAGGGGCGCGGCGTCTACCTGCTGGCGGTGACCTCCAACCCCGGCGCGGCGGACATCCAGCGCCAGCGCCTGGCCGACGGCCGCGAGGTGTTCGAACTGGTGGCCGCGCTCGGCGCGCGCGCGCGCGCGGAGGGCCGCGCGGCCGACGTCGGCTACGTCGTCGGCCTGACCCACGCCGCCGGGGTGCTGGCGCGGCTGCCGGACGCGCCGCTGCTGGTGCCGGGGCTCGGCGCGCAGGGGGGCGAGCTCGCGGCGCTGGCGGCCGGCGGGCGCGCGGCCCCGGTGCTGGTGAACGTCTCCCGCGGGATCCTCTGCGCCGGCGACGGGCGCTCGTTCGGCGCACGCGCCGCCGCGTGGGCGGCGCGGATCGGACCCGCCGGCGCGGGCCGGTGAGCGGGCCGGCGCGGGCCCCCGCGGGATCCGCATGTCGAGGGATTCGCAGTGGCGCTGCCGGCCGGAACGGCTACAGTGGGCGGCGGTGAACGGAAACCGGAAGGGCGTCAGGCAGCAGCTGGCGGCGCATTACTCCGGCTTGTTGCCGCAGAAGGGCTGGCCGGCGCGCAACTATCAGTTCCTGCGCCACCGCATCGTGCCGGGGATGTTCCGGCGCCCCAACGGCAGCCACGCCATGCCGGTACTCGAGTCGCCGGCCACCGGCCGGGTGCGCGTGACGTGGATCGGGCACGCCTCGTTCTTCATCCAGTTCGCCGGCCACTCGGTGGTCGTCGACCCGAACTGGGCGAACTGGCACGGGGTGGTCAGGCGCCAGCGCCGGCCCGGGCTGCGGCTGGTCGAGCTGCCGGTCGTCGATTTGGTGCTGGTCACCCACGCGCACTTCGACCACCTGCACAAGCCGAGCCTCAAGGTGCTGCAGGCCCACCAGGGGATCGTGGTCCCGCGCGGCAGCGGCTCGCTGGTGCGGCGGCTCGGGTTCCCGGCGGTCACCGAGATGCGCGTGTGGGACGAGCTGCGGTTCGACGAACTGCGGATCGTCCACACCCCCAGCCACCACTGGGGCGCGCGCTTCCTCCACGACACCCACCGCGACTACGGCGGCTACCTGGTCGAGGCCGGCTCCAAGACGATCTTCCACTGCGGCGACAGCGCCTACTTCGGCGGCTTCCGCGAGATCGGCGCGCGCTTCGCCATCGACATCGCGCTGATGCCGATCGGGGCCTATGACGCCCCCAGCGGCCGCAACGTCCACATGAACCCCGAGCAGGCGGTGCGCGCGTTCCACGAGCTCGGCGCCAAGCTGATGATCCCGATGCACTACGGCACGTTCCCGTTGGGCAACGAGCCGCCCGGCGAGCCGCTCGAGCGCCTGCTCGCCGAGGCCGACCGGCTGGGCGTCAGCGAGCAGGTGCTGATCGCCGAGGAAGGCGTCGGGGTGGAGTGGTAGGGGGAAGCGGGATTGCGGATTGCGGATTGCGGATTGCGGAGGCGCGGCTACTCGGTGTGCGAAAGCCTGCGGGTGCATGGCGGGCGCACGCTCCAGCGCCAGATCCTGCACCTAAGCGAACTGAACACCCGCCAGGAACGCAGTTGGCAGCACACCTTGGACGTCATCAACGAGGACGACGGCCAACTGCTCCAGCGCCGGCTGTTCACCGATCGGGAAGGCGGCGCGCCACCGGCCGAGGACATCATCGACGTGCGGCTCTCGACGTTGCGGGTGCGCCAGCCGCGGCGCTTCGGCGATTGCTGGGCGGCCACCCGGCTGTGGCGCCAGCCTGGCCTGGACGGGTCCTGGCGGGAACGGCTCGGCGGGCAACGCGGCGAAGTGCCATGGGAGAAGGTTCTGGAACTGCTGTGCGCCAACATGCTGTTGGACCCGCGCAGCGAGCTGTATGTCCACGAAAAATGGTTCCCGCAGACCTCCATGGACCTGCTGTTGGACTGCGACGCGAAAGTCGCTGAACTGAGCCGCCTCTAGCGTTGCCTGGATCACCTGGTCGAACACAAGGAGGCCCTCGAAGCGCACCTGGCCGCCAAATGGAAGGACCTGTTCGCCGCCGGCTTCGACATCATCCTCCACGACCGGACGAGCACCTGCTTCGAGGGCTCGGCCGAAGGGGTGCGCCAGGCCCGCCGATCCGGACCGCGCCAACTTCCCGCACGGATGCGAACCTGCCGCATTCAGCCCTTTCCCCCGTCTAACAAACCGCCACGCCGCCAGCCCGTCCGTGCCGCAGTTTCGTGCACGCATGCGAAATTGCCGCAGCGCGCGCATCAGGGACAGCCCCCGGCGGCCGCGGGAACCCGGCGGGCAACAGTTTGGTATACGTATACGAATTTGTTGCAGCGCATGAAATGGGGCCAGGCCCCGGCGGCCGCGAGGACCCGGCGGGCAACAGTTGGGTATACGTATACGGATTTGTTGCAGCGCGTGGGGTGGGGCCGGGTCCCGGCGGCAGCCGCCGACAGCCGCCGTGGTGAGAGGCGCCGTGGTGAGAGGCGCCGTGGTGAGAGGCGCCGTGGTGAGAGGCGCCGTGGTGAGAGGCGCCGTGGTGAGAGGCGCCGTGGTGAGAGGCGCCGTGGTGAGAGGCGCCGTGGTGAGAGGCGCCGTGGTGAGAGGCGCCGTGGTGAGAGGCGCCGTGGTGAGAGGCGCCGTGGTGAGAGGCGCCGTGGTGAGAGGCGCCGTGGTGAGAGGCGCCGTGGTGAGAGGCGCCGTGGTGAGAGGCGCCGTGGTGAGAGGCGCCGTGGTGAGAGGCGCCGCGGTGACTTGCGGGCAGGTCTTCGCACGCCTTCGCACGCCTCCGCGGGATCGTTTTGGTGGATGTCGAGTTCGGCACCCGCGGCGGCGGCATCCTGATCCTGCCCCGGATCAGCATCCCCGGGAAGGAACCGCCCTGCTCATGCAACTGGGCTGGACCCCGCGGGAACAACCGCCGCCCCGCATCCGCTCCACGCACCATCCCCCGACCAAAACTGAACCGCGGCCTCAGGTCGCCACCGAAAATGTGTGGCCGACCTGAGGGCAAAAAGGCCCGCAAGCCCTTGATCCGCAAGGAACCGCCTTTCAGAAGTGACGAAGTTGGGCTACGGGGCCGGGCGGGCGGGCGGGCGGCCCTTGCGCCGGCGCACCGCCTCGCGCAGCAAAAACTCGATCTGGCCGTTGACGCTGCGCAGTTCCTGGCGCGCCCAGGCCTCGAGTTCGCGCCACAGGCGCGGGTCGATCCGCAGCAGGAAGGACTTGCGGTCGGGCATCGGCCGTCAGTTCAGTGATAGAGGGTGCCGGTGTTGATCACCGGGCTGACCTCGGCCTCGCCGCACAGGACCACCAGCAGGTTGCTGACCATCGCGGCGCGGCGTTCCTCGTCGAACTCGACGACCTGCTTCTCGGCCAGCTCGTGGAGCGCCATCTCGACCATCGACACCGCGCCGTGGACGATCTTGGTGCGGGCGGCGATGATCGCCTCGGCCTGCTGGCGGCGGAGCATCGCCTGGGCGATCTCCGGGGCGTAGGCGAGGTGGGTGATGCGCGCCTCCTCGACCACCACCCCGGCCTTGTCGAGCCGCTGCTGGAGCTCGGCGGCAAGCATTTCGGCCACCTCCTCGCCACCGCTGCGCAGCGTCACCTCGTCGTCCTCCCCCTGGTCGTAGGCGTAGGCGCCGGCAAGGTGGCGGACCGCCGACTCGCTCTGCACCGCGACGTACTCGCGGTAGTTCTCGACGTCGAAGCTGGCCTGCGCGGTGTCGCGCACCCGCCACACCACCACCGCGGCGATCTCGATCGGGTTGCCGCGCTTGTCGTTGACCTTGAGCTTGTCGGTGGTGAAGTTGTGCGCCCGCAGCGAGAGCGTCGTGCGCTTGCTGTAGAACGGGTTCGCCCAGTGGAACCCGCTGCTGCGCACCGTGCCGTGGTAGGCGCCGAACAGGATCAGCACCCGCGACTGGTTCGGCTGCAGCGCGAAGTGCCCGGTCAGCGACACGACCGGCACCACCAGCAGCAGCACGGACAGCAGCACGGTCCCGACCGACGGGTCCGCGCCGGCCTGCTCGGCCAGCCGGATCAGCCGCACCAGCCACCACACCGCCAGCGCCAGCAGGCCGAGGTTGACCGCCAGCATCAGCCAGCCGTTGGGCACCGCCACCGCCCGTTCCCCGCTCCGCCCGACCGGTTGGCCGCCGGCCGCCTGCACCCGTCCGTGAGTCTCGTTCATACGTCGCCTCCTTGGCTATCGAACTGATATCATAATGAAAGCGGATGTCAAGCCCCAAACGCGGGCCTGTGGGGGCGCCTGGGGCGCCGGGCGGGTGCGTCAGGGGGCGACGGCGAAGGCGCCGTAGCCGACGACGCGGTCGCGGGGGCCGGCGGTGTCGCCGGAGTTGCGGAGGTCGAGCAGGGCGGGGCGGAGGCTGCGGCGGCGGGCGAGTTCGAGCAGGCCGCGGAGGGCGCGGAACCCGCAGGCGCGCTCGGCGGTGAGGCGGGGGCCGGCGAGGGTGGTGACGAGGCGGGCGGTTTCGGCGTCGAGGGCGGTGGCGGCGGGGTAGGGGAGGTAGTGGCTGAGGTCGGAGGAGACGACCACCACGGTGGCGGGGTCATCGACAAACGGCTCGAGGGTGTCGGCGACCTCGGCGGCGGACGCCTCGCCGACGACCAGCGGGACGAGGAGCAGGTCGGACCCGGCCACGGCGGTTAGAAACGGCAGCTCGACCTCGAGCGCGTGCTCGGGGGCGTGGATGCGGTCGGACTCGGTGACCCACGGCAGCCGGCGCAGGTGGTCGAGCGCCGGGCGGTCGACGGCGACCGGCCCGAGCGGGGTGGCGAAGGCGCTGGCGGCGGGCACGGCGATCCCGTGGAATGCGACGTGGTGGGACGGCCCGATGACGACCGCGCGGGCGAGCGTGGGGCCGGGGGCGCGGAGGGCGGCGAATGCGGAGCCGGCGATCGGGCCGGAGTAGGGGTAGCCGGCGTGGGGTGCGACGAGTGCCGGGGGGCGGGGCTGCGGCGGGTGGTCGGCGAGGCGGGCGGCGCCGGCGTCGAGCAGGCGCTCGACGGTGGCGGCCAGCTGGTGGCGGCCGGCGGGGTAGAACATGCCGGCGACCGCGGGCTGGCGGATCTTTGCCATCGGGGGCAATCTATGCCATGGTCGGGCCGGGAGGCAACCGGGATGGTGGCGGGGAGCGACACGGTGGCGACGGTGTGGTGGCACGGGTTGCCGGGCGGCCGGGTGCAGTGCGACCTGTGCCCGCGGGGGTGCCGGCTGGCGGACGGCCAGCGGGGGTTTTGCTTCGTGCGGATGAACCGGGGCGGCGCGGTGGTGCTGACGACCTACGGTCGCTCGAGCGGGTTCTGCGTCGACCCGATCGAGAAGAAGCCGCTGGCGCATTTCCTGCCGGGCACGCCGGTGTTGTCGTTCGGCACCGCCGGCTGCAACCTCGGCTGCCGCTTCTGCCAGAACTGGGACATCAGCAAGTCGCGCGAGTTCGACACCCTTGCCGACCGGGCGGCGCCGGCGCAGATCGCGCGCACGGCCCGCGACCTCGGGTGCCGCAGCGTGGCGTTCACCTACAACGACCCGGTGGTCTTCCTCGAGTACGCGGCCGACGCGGCGGACGCCTGCCACGCGCTCGGGGTGCGCACGGTGGCGGTGACCGCCGGCTACATCCGGCCCGGGCCGCGCGCCGAGCTGTTCCGGCGGATCGACGCCGCCAACGTGGACCTCAAGGCGTTCAGCGACGCGTTCTATCGGAAGCTGTGCGGCGCCCGGCTGGCCGAGGTGCTCGGGACGCTGGTGTGGCTGCGGCACCAGGGCGGGGTGTGGCTCGAGCTCACCACCCTGCTGATCCCCGGCGAGAACGACTCGGACCGGGAACTGGAGGCGATGAGCCGCTGGGTGGTCGGGGAACTCGGGCCGGACGTGCCGTGGCACTTCTCGGCGTTCCACCCGGACTGGAAGATGCGCGACCACCCGTCCACGCCGCTCGCCACCCTGCGCCGCGCGCGCGCGATCGCACGCGCCGCCGGCTGCCGCCACGTCTACACCGGCAACGTCCACGACCCCGAGGGCGACACCACCTTCTGCGCCGGCTGCGGCGCGCCGCTGATCGTGCGCGACTGGTACGAACTGGTGCGCTGGAACCTGACCGCGGCGGGCACCTGCCCGGCGTGCGGCGCGCGGCTGGCAGGGGTGTTCGAGGCGGCCCCGGGCGACTGGGGCCGGCGGCGGCTGCCGGTGCGGGTGGGCGGCTGAGGGGCGCGGGCGGGCAGAAGCAGGTTGACCGCGGGTGGGCCGGCGGCTAGAGTGGCATGGCAATTGCAACCGAAGGCAACCATGCAAATCTCATCCGGACGGTTCACGACGATGGCGGCGGTGATCATGGCGGCGGCGGCGGTGCTGCCGGGCTGCAGCACCACCGGGGGGTTCGGTTCCGCGGGCGGCACGCTCGGGGGACCGGGCTACGACCAGCAGGAGCAGCGGATCATCAACCAGGCGCGCACGGTGGGCGCGGTGGTCGGCGCCGGCGCCGGCTATGCGATCGCGCGCAACAACAGCAGCAGCGACCTCTCGCGGCTCGGCGGGGCGGCGCTCGGCGGCCTGGTCGGCGGGCTGGCCGGCGACGCGATCGGCAAGACGCAGGCGGACAAGGCGCGGGCGAAGCGGCTCGACAACGAGCAGCTGCGCAGCCTGGTGGCGGCGACGCGCGCGAACAACGAGCGGCTGGTCGCCTACAACCGCAAGGTGGCCAACCGGATCGCCCAGATCCGCAAGGCGGAGGCGGCGGAGCGCAGCGCGCTGGCCAAGGCGGAGCTGCCGGCGGTCGACCGCGCGATCAAGCAGACCGACCAGTTGATCCAGCAGCGCGAGGCCGACCGGTCGATGCTCGCCGGCTCCGAGCGCAGCCAGCTCGAGCGGGAGAACCGCACCGCGAAGAGCGAGCGGGCCGAGCTGGTGTCGCACCGCAACGAGCTGGCCACGCTGGCCTCCAACTGACGAGTCACCAACCGATGGATTCCATGCCCACGAAACCGATTGGCCGATCCCCGCGGCGCGGGCGGCTGGCGCGCCCGGCGGTGCTGCTGGGCGTGCTGGCGTGCGCCGGCCCGCTGGCGGGCTGCGCCTACACCGAGACGATGAACGAGCGCAACGCCGAGGGCGTCCGGCTCCAGCAGGACCTCCAGTTCGAGCAGGAGCGGGCGCGCAAGCTGGCGCGCTGAGCGGGGGATGGCCGGGCCGCGGGATCTGTTCAGCCTGGAAACGGGAACAGGAACCGGGGATTACGAGGATTTCGAGGATGATCAAAGGGTTGCGAACAAGCTTCCGATCATCCGTTGGGTGTGGGCATCACGCTTGCCAACTCATTCTGAATCAACGTAATCCCCGCAATCCCCGGTTCTCATTTCCGAATTCAGGTTCAGCGCCCGTTCCTACTGTTCCCGGGTGGCGGGGTCGGCCGGGCCGGCGGGCGCGATGCCGAGGCGCCGGAGCGCCTCGCCGGCGGCGGGGTAGCCCTTGGCGTGGGCTTTCTGATAGAGCTCGACCGCCGTTTCGAGGTTGCGTTCGACGCCGCTGCCGAGCTCGTGGTGGAGGCCGAGGTTGAACTGGGCGCCGGGGTGGCCGAGGGCGGCGGCCTGTTGATAGAACTCGACCGCCTTGTGCTCGTCGAAGCGGGTTCCCTGCTGGTCGTCGTAGAGCACGGCGAGGTTGAACATGGCGACCACGTAGCCCTTGGCGGCGGCCTTGAGGAACCACTGCTCGGCGAGGTCGTGGTCGCGGGCGATGCCGCGGCCTTCCTGATAGCAGAGGGCGAGGCTGGACTGGGCCTTGGGGTGGCCGGCGTTGGCGGCCTTGCTGAACCAGAGGACGGCCCGGCGGGGGTCCGGGGGCACGCCGCTGCCGCCGCCCTGTTCGTAGAGGACGCCGAGGTTGAACTGGGCGTCGGCGTGGCCCTGCTCGGCGGCGAGGCGGAACCACGCGGCGCCGGCGGCGTGGCTGGGGGCCACGCCGTCGCCCTCGAAGAACATCGAGCCGAGGGTGAACTGGGCGTGGGGGTCGCCGGCCTCGGCGCTCGCCCTGGTGGTGCGGAACCGGGCGCCGGCCTCGTCGTCGGTCGGCGGGCTGAGGGCGGCCTGGGACAGGACGAGCCACGCGGTGGCTGTGGGCAGCGGCTGGCTCCACGAGCGGCCGGCGGCGGCGACCTCCACGGAGCCGCCGAGGGCGGGCAGTTCCCACTTGCCGAAGCCGTCCTCGAAGCTGGCGGCGCGGGCGACGGGTTGGCCGGCGGCATCGGCGACGAGCTTGCCGAGGGCGGGGTCGTCGGGGGTGGCCGGACCGGGGTGGAACGCGAGCTGGTCGAACGGGCCGTCGGCACAGCAGGCGACCGTGCGCTGCTTGAGCTTGAGGTCCCACGTCGGCTGCCGGCCGGGGGTCAGGGCGAAGGGGATCTCCTCGAACCCCGGGAGCGCGAGGATGGCGCCGCAGGGGAAGCTCGCGCCGGCGGGCAGCACCACCGCGAGCCCGCCGTCCCGGTCTAACAGCTCCCACGCGGCCTGCGGGTCGGCGGGGCGCAGGTAACGCCTGGCGAGGTCGGCCGGCAGATCGGCGGCGGCGCCGGCGGCGCTGGCGAGCGGCTCCAACCGCAGCAGCGGGCGGGGTGCGAGGCGGACGGGTTTCGAGCAGTGGATGGCGTTGCCGCCGGCGTCGCGGAAGTCCTGCGCCTCGAAGCTCACCGGCTCGAGCAGGAAGTCCGGGGAATCCATCCGCAGGGTCAGCGGCCAGCGTTCCGTGCGGCGGAAGACCGCGGCTGGGACCAAGGTGGCCGCCAGCCGGTCGCCGGCGGTTTCGATGCGGGCGATCAGCGCTCCCTCGCGGTCGTGGAGGGTGAAACTGGCGCCGGCCGGCAGGGTGCCGCCCACGGTGGTCAGGTGCGGGAACGCGAGCGAAAGCTCGGTCGGGGCCGCGGCCGGCGGGGTGGCCGGCGGGGTGGCGGGCACGGCGCCGGCCGGCGGCGGTTCGCCGGGGCGGCGCAGCAGGCGCGCGAGCGGCCACGCCGCCAGCAGCGCGCAGGCGGCCACCGCCGCCACCGCGATCAGCCCGGCCTTCGAGCGCCGTGCGCCGGGCCGCGGGGTGGCCGGGGGCGCGGCGGCGGCCGCCGCCGGCAGTGCCGCGGCGGCGGGCGGCCGGGCGGGTTCGGGGGCGGTGGTCGGCGGCAGTGGGGGCGGCGGGAGGGTGGCTTGGGCTGCGGTTTGGGCTGGGGCCTGGGGTGCGGGTGGTGCGCCGGCCACGGGGGCGGCGGCGGGTGGGGTGGCGAAGGCGCTGGCGGGCAGTCCCTCGAGGGCGGCGAGGTCGCGCAGGACCTCGGAGGCGGGGCGGTCGGGGTCGGCGCCGCTGATGATCCGCGCGAGCAGGCGGTTGCCGCCCTCCGAGAGGCCGGCGGTGGGGACGTAGGCCTCCGGGGCGAAGTAGGCGGCGTGCTTGACCGCGATGCCGGACACCATCCGATAGACGAGGCTCGCGAACTGCGCCGACAGCGGGAACTCGGTGTCGTCGGTGACGACCGTGGACTCGGCGGCCGGGGCGGTTGCGGGCTCGTCGCCGGGCACCCGGGGCACGGTCCGCAGCGCGGCGGGGTCGAGCCGCGCCCATGAGTCGATCGCCGACGCGGGGCCGCGCGTCGCGACCCGGACGAGGTGCGGGTTGATCTCGAGCGGCAGGCCGAACTGTTGGAGGCAGGCGTCGGCGCAGCGGGCGAGCAGGCCGAGCGCCGGCGCGACCTCGGCGAGGCGCGCGCCGCCGAGCGACTTGAGCACGTCCAACAGGCTCAGCGGGCCGAGTTCGCCGAACACGAACACCGGCCGGCCCCCGTCGTCGCGCCACTCGCCGAGGCACTCGCAGCAGTCGCTCGGCGTGCCGTGCCGGGCCAGCCGGGCGAGGCCGTCGATGGCGGCCGGCAGCGCGTTGGCCGCGGGCAGCAGCGCGGTGAAGCGGCGGCCCTGCCGGTTGCGGCACAGGTAGAGCCGGGCGGCGGGCATCTCCTCGAGGGACGAGAGCACCTCGAAGGCCTCCTCGAAGGCCGGCGGCGGCGGCGCCGCGGGTTCGGCCGCGCCGCCCGCGGGGGCGCCGCCCGCGGCCGTGCCGGCCAGGGCCGCCAGCACCTCGGTGGCGCTGGCGAAGCGGTCGGCCGGCCGTTTCTCCAACAGCCGCGCGAGCACCGCCCGCGCCGCGGGGTCGAGGTGGGCCGGCAGGCGGGGCGCGTAGGGTTCGGCCGAGAGCCGGTCGGCGATCAGGCGCGGGTGCGACATCTCGGCGAACGGGCTCCGCCCCAACAGCAGCCACCAGGCGATCACGCCGAGCGAGAACAGGTCCGAGCGCTCGTCGAGGTCCTCGCCCTCGCTGGTCTGCTCGGGGCTGGCGGTGGCGTAGTTGCCCTTGAACCCGCCCTCGCGGCTGACCGAGGCCCAGGTCGAGTCGCTGCTGCCGGAGGCGAGCACCTTGACCAGCCCGAAGTCGATCAGCTTGAGCAGCGGCGGCCCGGCGGGCGAGGCCAGCATCACGTTCTGGGGCTTGAGGTCGCGGTGGAGCAGGCCGGCCTGGTGGGCGCAGGCGAGGGCGGCCGCGACCTGGCTGGCGAGCGCGGCGGTTTCCGGCCACGGCAGCGGGCCGCGGCGGCCCGAGTAGTCGTCGAGCGTGCCGCCCTCGCAGAACTCCATCGCGTAGAAGAACACCCCGTCGGCCTCGCCGAAGTCGTGGATGTGGGCGATGCCCGGGTGGTCGAGGCGGGCGGCGGTGCGCGCCTCCTGCAGGAAGCGGGCGCGCTGGTGGGGGTCGCGCATGTGGCGCTCGTGGATGATCTTCAGCGCACAGGCCCGGCGCAGGAACAGGTGCTCGGCCTTGTAGGTCCGCCCGTATGCACCCTCGCCCAGCAGCCACGGGGTCCCGTCGGGACGCTGCATGACCTGATAGTTGCCGAAATGCAGTGGCGCGGGCGCTTCCATCAGCCGGGACATCGCGGCGGCCGCGGGGCGTCCGCCTGCCTGCCACCCTAGCCGCGCGCGCCGCGGGCGGTCAAGGACCGGGTGGGGACCGGGTGGCGGCGGGCCGGCAACGGTTCAAAACCGGGTCCGGAAATGAAAACCACGGATTCCACGGATTGCACGGATTGCACGGATGTTGGATTGGTCACGATGGATGGCGGATTCATCCGGCAGGTGAACAGGCGAGGGAAACCAAGCCGCTCCGAAATCCGCGTAACCCGCGCAATCCATGGTTCGGCATTTTTTTCCGCATTTTCTCCTTGCCACATACCTTGCCATGCATGATATCTGGCGGCGGTGCCCAGTGAACTGACAGGGGAGTGGTTTGAGAACTGGACGGTGCAGTTGCGCAAGGGGGTGTTGGACCTGTGCATCCTGGAGGCGCTGGCGGGTGGGGAGTGGTATGGGTATGCGCTGGTGAAGGCGCTGGTGGCGATTCCGGGGCTGGGGGTGGCGGAGGGGTCGATGTATCCGTTGCTCTCGCGGCTGCGCAAGCAGGGGCTGGTGACGACGCGGCTGGAGGAATCGACCGAGGGGCCGGCGCGGAAGTATTACCGGCTGACGGCGGAGGGGCGGCGGCATGCGGCGGCGATGGGCGAGCATTTCGGGCGGATGGTCAGCGGACTCGAGCAGTTGCGGCGCGGTGGTGGCGCCGGGGCCGGGGGCGCGGCGTCGGCCGGGGCGATGGAAGGCAGCACCAACCGAGAGACGACGGGATGAAGACATGGACCTGGCAGGCGGAGCGGCGGCTGGACGAGTACCTTGCGGCGCGGGTGCGGCGGGAGGGGCTGGCGGCCGAGGATGCGGCGGAGCTGGAGGACGACCTGCGCCGGCACGTGCACGAGGAGCTTGGGCAGTTGCCCGTCGCGACCGTCGGCGTGGCGCAACTCTCGCGCGTGCTGGAGGAACTGGACCGGGGCGCCGCGGGCGGGCCGCCGGCCGCCGCCGCCACGCCCGGCCCGGTGGCGCGGACGGCGCTGTGGGCGGGCGGGGTGGTGCTGCCGGCCGCGGTGCTGGTGCTCGAACTGCTGACCGGTTTCTGCGGCAGCGTGTTCTTCGACCCGATCCCGAGCTGGTGGCACGTGCTGCTGGTGGCGCTGGTGCCGCTGGCCAACGGCTGGCTGCTGGGCGCCCGCGGGGCGCGCGCCCGGTCGCTGGCACAGGGCGCCGCGGCGGGGGCGGCGACGGTGGTCGCGGCGTGCTACGCGCTGTTGTTCCTGCCGCTGCTGCCGGCCTCGCTGGTGGCGCTGGTGTTCGGCATGGGCCTGCTCTCGTTGACCCCGCTGCTGGCGTGGCTGGCGGCGTGGCGGATCGGCCGCCGGCGCGCCGCGCTGGCCGGCGCGCCGTGGCGCTTCCGCACCGGCTGGCGGGTGGCCGCCGCCGCCGCGGTCGCGGTGCTGGTGCTGCTCGAGGGCCCGGCGCTGTGGACGCGCTGGCAGCTTGCCGCGGCCACCGGCGACGACCGTGCGGCGGCGGCCGCGGCGCTTGCGCGCCTGCGCGCCTGCCACTCGCAGCGCACCCTGCTGCGCGCCTGTTACGAGGGCAACCGCGGCACCTCGATGGCCACCGACATCGCCGGCTGGGTGCGGATGGGGTGGCGCGTCCCGTTCGCGATGTTCGGCGGCCGCCTCGACCTGGCCGGCGACTCCGAACCGGCGCGCGACGTTTTCTTCCGCGTCACCGGCAAGCCGTTCAACGCGCTCAAGCCGCCGCGCATGGTCCGCGCCGGCGGCGCCTTCGGCCGCGGCCGCACCGCCCTGTTCGACGAGATCGAGTTCGACCGCCACCACGGCGGCGACGAGGTGGCGGCGCGGCTCAGGGACCTCGACCTCGCCAGCTCGCGCCTCGACGCCCACATCGACGCCCGCTCGCGGATCGGCTACGGCGAGTGGACGCTGGTGTTCCGCAACGGCGGCACCCAGGCCAAGGAGGCCCGCTGCCAAGTGCGCCTGCCCCGCGGCGGCCGCGTCTCGCGCCTCACCCTGTGGGTCGACGGCGAGCCGCGCGAGGCCGCATTCAACAGCGTCGCCAAGGTCAAGGCCGCCTACCGCGACGTGGCCGTGGTCCAGCGCCGCGACCCCGTGCTCGTCACCATGGCCGGCCCCGACGCGGTGCTGGTCCAGTGCTTCCCGGTGCCGCCCGGTGGCGACATGAAGGTCCGCCTCGGCATGACCGCCCCGCTCGACGGCGCCCGCTGGGAACTGCCGCGGATCGTCGAGCGCAACTTCGGCCTGGCCGCCGGCGGCGAACACGCACTGTGGCTGCAGGCCGACCGCCCGTTCGACGTCAGCGGCACCTCCGACGTCCCCGGCTCGGCCGCCGACGGCGACGGCCAGTCGACCCACGCCGTGCTGCCCCTGCGCGCCGCCGCCAGCCCCCCCGCCGCCGTCAACCTCGGCCAACTCGAACCCGACCCGCCGGTCGTGTGGTGCGAGGACCGCTTCGCCGCCGACGGCCAGCGCTTCCTCGAACGCACGCCGCTGCGCACCGCCCGCCCGCCCGCCCGCACCATCGTGCTGGTCGTCGACGGCTCGGTCGCGCTCGCCCGCGAGGCGTGGTGGATCGCCGCGATGCTCGAACGCGACTTCCCCGCCGGCGGGATCGACGTGGTGCTGGCCGACGACCGCGCGCTGCAGATCGATCCGCGCCAGCTCGCCTCCGCACGCTTCGCCGGCGGCTGCGACAACGAGCCGGCGCTGCGCCGCGCCGTCGGCATCGCCAAGCAGGCCGACGGCGGCACCGTCGTCTGGCTGCACGGGCCGCAGCCGGTCGACAGCCCCGGCGCCGACGCCCTCGCACAGCTGTTGGAACGCGGGACCCGGCGGCCGGTGATCCACGCGGTCGAGGCCGTGCCCGGGCCTAACAGGCTCGCCGGGGCGCTCGGCCGCGCCGGCGCGCTGCGCCGCGGGCCGACCCTGCTCGACAAGCGCGCGGACCTCGCCGCGTTCCTCCAGCAGCTCCAGCGCGGCGGCGCCGGCGTCGAGTGGCGGTGGCGCCGCGCGGCCACCGCCGCCGAGATGACCGGCGTGCCGGTGTGGCACCAGCTCGCGCTGCTGTGGGCGATCGGCGAGAGCGAGTCGCCCGACCCGCAGCGCGCCGCAACCGCCGCCCGCTACCAGCTCGTCACCCCGGTGTCCGGCGCGGTGGTGCTGGAAACCGCCGAGCAGTTCGCCCGCCACGGGCTGACCCCGGTCGACGCCGCCGCCGCCCCCGCCATCCCCGGCGTGCCCGAGCCGTCCGCCGCCGCCCTCGCACTGATCGCCGCCGCCGCCCTCGCCCTGCGCCGCCGCCGCGAAGCCCTCTTGTAGCGGAAGTGGTGACACTTCCGGCGGGGTGCGGGCGGTGGTGGCCTGACGGCTTCAGCGTGCCATCGGGCCCGCCCCAGCCCGCGTTGTGACCAACGCGGCCACGGAGCCCCCGCCTCCCACCGGCGAATCGCGCAAGATTCCCCGGGCGTGGCGCGTTCCCGCTCGTGGCCCCCACTTCCCGCCGATGCGTGCGTTCCCGTGGCTGTTCCTGCTTGCCCTGGCGCCGGCCGTTGCCGCCGAGCGCTGGGTTTACATCCCGGCCAACTTCCAGGTCGACGCCGAGGCCGACCGGGTGATCGCCCTGCTGCGGCGGGCGGGCGCCGCCGGCTACGACCACGCGCTGCTGAGCGACTCCAAGTTCGCCCGCCTCGGCACGGTGATCGAGGGCTACTTCGCCAACGTCGGGCGGGTGCGCGAGGCCGCCGCCGACCTCGGCATCGCCCTGGTGCCCGCGGTGTTCCCGGTCGGCTACTCCAACGACCTGCTGTTTCACGACCCGAACCTCGCCGAGGGCCTGCCGGTCAAGGACGCCCTGTTCGTGGTCCGCGACGGCACCGCCCACCACACCCCCGACCCACCGGTCGCCCTGGCCGGCGGCACGATGGACGAGCGCGGCGCGTGGCGCTTCGTCGACGACTGCCTGGTGGCCGACGCCGGCGCGCTGCGCTCGACCGCGCCCGCCGGCAACGCCCGGCTCCATCAGGAACTAACGGTCGCCCCGTTCCGCCACTACCACGTCTCGGTCCGGATCAGGACCCGCGGCTTCGGCGGCGGCGCGCCCGAGATCAAGGCCCTCGCCCCCGACGGCCGCTCGCTCCAGTGGACCAACCTGCGCGTCGGCCCCGACGACGACTGGTCCACCCACCACGTCACCTTCAACTCGCTGGGCAACGAGCGCATCGCGCTCTACTTCGGCGTCTGGGGCGGCCACCGCGGCGACCTGTGGTGGGACGACGCCGCCATCGAGGAGTGCGGCCTGGTCAACCTGCTCCGCCGCCCCGGCGCACCCCTCGCCGTCCGCACCGAGGAGGGCACGCCGCTCGCCGAAGGCCGCGACTTCGAGCCGGTGACCGACCCGCTGCTGGGAACCAGGCCGTGGCCCGGCGAGTTCACCGCCTGGCACCAGCCGCCGCCGCTGCGCACCCCGCGCCTAACCGACGGCGCCCGCCTGCGCGTCTCGTTCCACCACCCCCACATCATCTACGACGGCCAGGTCTGCGGCTGCGTCGAGGAACCGGCGTTCCGCGCCCTGCTCGCCGACCAGGCGCGGCGCGTCGCCACCCTGTGGCACGCCCGCGCCCACCTGATGAGCCACGACGAATGGCGCGTCCTCGGCTGGGACCCGTCGTGCCTCGCCACCCGGCGCACCCCCGGCCAGATCGCCGCCGCCAACGCCCGCTTCTGCACCGGCCTGCTGCGCCAGGCCGTCCCCGGCGGCCGCATCCTCGTCTGGAGCGACATGTTCGACCCCCACCACAACGCGGTCGACAACTACTACCTCGTCAACGGCTCGCTCGCCGGCGCATGGGAGGGCCTCGATCCCAACGTCGTCGTCGTCAACTGGAACTTCGACCACCGCGACGCAAGCCTGCGCTTCTTCGCCGACCGCGGCCACCACCAGCTCATCGCCGGCTTCTACGACGGACCGCTCGGCCATGTCTCCCGCTGGCTCGAGTCCGCCCGCGGCGTGCCCGGCGTCGACGGCTTCATCTACACCACCTGGCGCGGCGACTACTCCCAGCTCGAGGCCGTCGCCAAGCTGCTGGAGCAACCAGCCCCCGCACCCGCACCCGGGCCCCGGTGACCGCCGCCGCGCGCCCCCGCCGCGGCCGCGCCCCGACCCCCGCAGACCGCCCGCCCAACCGGTGGCACGGGCTTGACACGCCGCCCCCGAGTGGCAGCTTGGCTTGGATGAACAGCAAGCCCCGCCGCCGCGGCTTCACCCTGATCGAACTGCTGGTCGCGATCGCGATCGTGGTGGTGCTCGCCGCGCTGGCCCTCACCCTCGGGCCGACGATGATGAAGAAGGGCCGGATGGCCAAGTCGATCAGCAACATGCGCCAGATCGGCAACATGATGATGAGCTACGCCACCGACAACAACAACCGCCTGCCCGCAATGCGCACCGTGGTGCCCAATCCGGACGGCAGCAGCGGCACCGTGGACCTCCACTGGCACCAGGCCATCCTCCTCCAGCTCTACCCCGACAACTACGAGCAGATCCTCAGCGACCGCGAGTGGTGGATCCGCACCGACCCGATCGTCAAGAACCCCCTGTTCACCGAGGAAACCAACGTCCCCTACGGCTCGCGCTTCGAACCGTGGTACCCGGGCTACGCCCTCAACCACAACATCTGGGAACGCACCCCCACCCCCAACCCGATCACCCCGGACATGGATCCGGAGTGGCCGACCGCCTCCAAGTCGATCCCGATCGCATGGATCACCGACCCGGCCCGCACCCCACTGATGGTGTCCCACTTCGACTGGCACACCTACCAGTTCCTCAGCGGCACCGCCCTCAACTACCCCAAGCAGAACGCCCAGTTCCTGATCGACGGCAAGATGAACGTCCTGTTCGTCGACGGCCACAGCGAACTGCTCCGCTTCGTCGACTCCGACGGCAACGCCCTGCCGGTCTGCGAATGGGTTGAGCGCAAGCTCCACCTCCAGCCGCCGAAGTAGCCGCCGAAGGCGCCGGGCGCGGCGACAATTGCCTTGACTGACAAGCCCCCGCCGCGTTCCCTGCAGGCGTAGGTTTGCTTGAGAACTGCCGGCTCGCCGCGAGCCTCCCCCAACCCTCAACCATGATGAAAACCATGATCCGTTCGCACCGCATCGGCGCCTTGATCGCCACCGCGGCCCTGGCCCTGCCCGCCGCCCATGCCCAGGTCAGCCTGACCTTCGACGCCGACACCCAGGGGGTGGTCGCAGGCGCCGATGCCACCAGTGTGGCGTGGGACGCCTACGGCGGCGGCTGCCTCGCGTTCCATACCACCGGCGGCTGGAAGCCGAACTGCGCCTTCATCGACCTGAACCTCCCCGAGTTCGCCGAGCTCAAGGCGGAACTGCTCGAGGCGATGACCAACGGCGGCACCCTGTCCTACAAGATCACCGTGGAGACCGACGCCGTGGCCGGCGGCGCCCCCGGCTGGTTCGAGACGATGTACGTCGGCAACAGCGGCGCCGGCGGCGCCAACGTCTGGGACCAGACGTTCGGCGGCGGCAGCGGGCAGGCGACCCTCTACGGCGCGTTCCCGCTCACCGAGGCAAGGGTCGTGGAGATCAGCTACGGGATCGAGGCGGCCACCTCGGCGGTCGCCGACCAGATCGCCCAGTTCTATCCGAACGGCGAGTACTTGCAGATCCTGCTCGGCCTGAACTCGGAAACCATCGAGGGCATGACCGCGCGCATCTACATCGACGACCTCACGATCACCGCCAACGAGTCCCCGGAGCCGCTCACCACCCCCAGGCTCACGATCACCCCGGCAAGGCCCGGCTTGCACGTGATCTCCAACGTCAACGGGGCATACGACCGCCAGTGCATCCGCACCGCCGAGCCGAGCTACCCGTGGGTCGGCGTCGCCACCCCCGAAAACCCGGTCAGCTATGAGCTGACGCTCGCCGACCGCCCCGCGGCCGACGGCTACCAGTGCGCGATCTATCTGGTCGCCGACGACGGCGACGTCGCCAGCACGGTGTCCAACCCCGACTGGACCGAGCCGGTGTGCGCAGGCATGTGGATCTATCGGAATGCCGACGGCACCGGCTGGGGCGCGCTGCGCTACAAGGACCACGAGGCCAACAGCAACGGGCCGTCGGGCCACGAGTATTGGGTGGCCGACCCGGCGCCCAGCCACGGCCTCGGCGGCGAACTGGCCGGGGTCGGCAGCAGCACCGTCCTCGGGACCTGGAAGGTCACCTTCACGTCCGACACCGACTTCACCCTGACCTCCCCCGACGGCAGCACCAACACCGGCGCCTTCAACGCCGCCACCGCCGCCAAGTTCGCCGACTCGATGTTCGTCTACTTCGGCACCATCCCCGACCAGGTCGCGAACATCGGCCTGAGCATGGTCTTCGGGCAGGTCAAGATCACCGGCACCGCCGCCACCCTCGACGAGGACTTCCTCGTCGACCCCTACACCGACGCCCTCGAGGTCGCCGCAACGGCCCCCACCGGGGTCGTCCAGGTCGCCCCCGACACCGCCAGATACTGGCTCGACTGGACCCTCCCGGCGACCAACTACCAGCTGCAGCAGAGCATGGACCTGGGCGACAGCTACCCGTGGGAGGAGATGACCATGACCAGCGCGTTCAAGCTCAAGGACGGCATGCGCCGGCTGCTCCGCCTCGATGAGGTCTACGACGAGGGAGTGAGCTTCTTCCGCCTCGAAAAGCCGGCCCTGCCCTGAACGGACAGGAACGGGCCGGGAGCCTCCCGGAGCCCCGGGGACAGGCCGCAGGCCGGCAAGGCCTGCGGCATCTGTCGTCCGGGATCCATGGGGCCCATGAGCCCGATCGGCCCGCCGGCGCCGCGCGGCCCGCGTTCCCCTGAACGATCCCCGCGGCGCCCGGCGTAACCACCGGTTGAATTGTCGCTTGCCACCCGGGCCGCCCCCGGCCCCCCACCCTAACCAGACATGAATCCCCGCCCCACCCTCCTGCCTGCCGCCGCGGCGCTGGCGCTCGCCGCCCTGCCCGCCGCGCACGCCGCCCCGATCACCACCGCCACCCTGCTGCGCGACATGACCGACCTCGCCGGCATGGCGTCGTTCCCCGACCCGCTGTACACCTGCAGCCAGTTCTCCAGCTACGACCGCAACGCCAAGTCGCCCGCCGAGAACTGGTTTGCCAACGGTGACCGCGGCCAGCACCTCCGCGTCGAGGAGCGCGACGGCCGCAAGGAGTCCGTCATGATGGACGCCCAAGGCCCCGGCGCCATCGTCCGCATCTGGTCCGCCAACCCCGCCGGCACGCTCCGCATCTACCTCGACGGCCAGCCCGAACCCGCGCTCGCCGCCCCCATGGAGGATCTGTTAGGCGGGCGGGTCCCCGGCCTGCCCTCCCCGCTCGCCGGCGAGCGCAGCCGCGGCTGGAACCTCCACTTCCCGATCCCCTACGCCCGCCACTGCAAGGTGACCACCGACTCGGGCGACATCTACTACCACGTCAACTACCGCACCTATCCGCAGGGGACCGAGGTCGAGACGTTTCGCCGCGCCCTGCTCGAGGAACTCGCCGGCCCGGTCCGCGACACCGCCGCGGCGCTGGCCGACCCGCGCGCCGGCGGCCGGCCCCCGGGCGGCACCGCGGAGGCGGTCGAGGAGACGCTCGCGCCGGGGGCCACCGGCGCCCGCGAGTTCGCCGGCCCGGCGGCGTTGAGCGTGCCGGCGCTGCGCGTCGAGGCGGACGACGTCGAGGCCGCGCTGCGCGGGGTGGTGATCGAGGCCGCGTTCGACGGCGAGCCGTGCGTCGCGGTGCCGCTCGGCGACTTCTTCGGCAGTGCCCCGGGGATCAACCCGTTCGCCGCGCTGCCGCTCGGGATGGCCGCCAACGGCGAACTCTACTCCAACTGGTTGATGCCGTTCGCCAAGTCGGCCACCATCCGCCTGACCAACACCGGCCGGCAACCCGTCCGCATCGCCGGCAGCCTCGCCCTCCACCCCCACCGGTGGACCGACCGCTCGCTGCACTTCCACGCCGGCTGGCGCAGCGCCTGCGACGTGCCGACGCGGCCGATGATCGACTGGAACTACCTGACCGCGCGCGGCCGCGGCGTGTTCGCCGGCGCCTCGTTCGCGATCGACAACCCGGTGCGCGACTGGTGGGGCGAGGGCGACGAGAAGATCTACGTCGACGGCGAGACGTTCCCCAGCCACTTCGGCACCGGCACCGAGGACTACTACGGCTACGCATGGTGCAACCCCGCGCTGTTCACCCACGCCTATCACTCGCAGTCGCGCTGCGACGGGCCCGGCAACTACGGCCGCACCAGCGTCAACCGCTTCCACATCCTCGACCGGATCCCGTTCACCCGCGACCTGCGCTTCGACATGGAGCTGTGGCACTGGCATGAGCGCTGCAAGGTCAACATGGCCGTCACCGCCTACTGGTACGCCCGCCCGGGGGCCAGCGACCAGTTCCCGCCGGTCACCCCCGAGGCCGCCGTCGTGCGCCCGCTCGAGGCGTGGCAGCCGCCGCGCGTCGCCGGCGCGCTCGAGGGCGAGGAACTCAAGATCCTAGCCGTCACCGGCACCGCCGCGCCGCAGGACTGGCCCGGCCTGAGCGGCGAGCGCCACCTGTGGTGGCACGTCGGGGTGCAACCGGGCGGCTCGCTCACGGTCCTGTTCCCCGCCCCCAATCCCGGCCGCTACCGGGTGTTCGCCCGCTGCATGAAGGCCAAGGACTACGGCATCCACCAGCTCGCCGTGAACGGCCGCGCCGCCGGCGCGCCGATCGACTTCTTCCACGCCCCGGACCCCGCGCCCAGCGACGAGATCGACCTCGGCGTCCACACCCTCGAGGCCGCCAACAACCGCCTCACCGTCACCGCCACCGGCGCCAACCCCCAGGCCGAGCCCGCCCACATGTTCGGCCTCGACTACCTGCGCCTCGTGCCTGCCGAGTAAGGCCGCGCCGCCCATTTACCGCTCCTGCAGCCACTCGAGGATCGCGGCGGCGCTGCGTTCCGAGATCCCGGGCAGCGCCGCCACCTCGGCGACGCTGGCGCGGCGCAACCGCCGCACCGACCCGAAGCGCTCCAGCAACTGCTGCTTGCGCCGCGGCGAGACCCCCGGGCAGTCGTCCAGCACGCTTTCCCTCATCCGCCGCCGTAGCAGCAGCGCGTTGTAGCCGTTGGCGAAGCGGTGCGCCTCGTCCCGGATCCGCTGCAGCAGGCGCAGCGCGCCGCGGTCGTGCGGGATCACCAGCGGCGCGCTGCGGCCGGGAAGGAACACCTCCTCGTGGCGCTTCGCCAGCCCGATCACCGGCAGCCCGTGCAGCCCCAGCCGCTGAAGCTCGCGCGTCGCCATCCCCAGCTGCCCCTTGCCACCGTCGACGATCACCAGGTCGGGCAGCACGATCCGCGCCCGCCCGGCGCGCGCCAGCCGCCGCAGGGCATCGACCGCGTCCTCCTGGCTGGCCGCCGCCGCCTCGGGGTCGGCCGCCGCGTTTTCCGCCAGGATCCGCGCGTAGCGGCGCCGGATCACCTCGGCCATCGAGGCGAAGTCGTCCTGGCCGGCCACGGTGCGGATCCGGTAGCGCCGATACGCCTGCTTGTCGGGCACCCCCTCGGTGAAGCGGACCATCGAGGCGACGATGTGGTTGGACGACACGTTCGAGATGTCGAAGCACTCCATCACCCGCGGCGGGGCGCCCAGCCCGAGTTCCTCGGCAAGCTCGGCCAAGTCGTCGAGCGGCCTCACCGCCGCCCCCGGCACGCCCCGCCCGGTGGTGAACCGCCGGCTCGGGTCGAGCGTCTTCTCAAGGTTGCGCATCACGTCGCGCAACAGCGCCGCCCGCTCGAAGTCGGCCCGCCCCGCCGCCCGCTCCATCTCCGCCCGGATCTCGTCCAACAGCTCGCGCCGCCCCCGCCCCTCCAGCACCCGGCACGCCTCGTCGACCCGCGCCAGGTACGCCTCCCGCGCGATCCGGCCCACGCACGGCGCCGCGCAGTTGCGCACCACGTCCGCGCTGCAGTGGCGGTAGTCCGCCTCGCCCGGCTCCCGCGGCCGGCACACCCGCAGCCCGAACCGGCGGCTGACCCAGGAAAGCGTCGCCCGCAGCGCGCCGGAATGCGCAAACGGCCCGAAGTAGCGCGCCCCGTCGTCCTTCCGCAGCCGCGTGAGCACCAGCCGCGGCCACGGGTCGGACAGGTTCACCTTGACCAGCAGGAAACGCTTGTCGTCGCGGAACTGGACGTTGTAGCGCGGCCGGTAGTCCTTGATCAGCCGCCCCTCGAGCAGCAGCGCCTCCTGCTCGTTGCGCACCTCGTGCACCTCGAAATCCGCAATCGTGTCGATCAACGCCCGCGTCTTCAGGTCCGCCCGCATCGCCCGCGAGGCCAGAAAGTAGCTCGCCAGCCGCCGCCGCAGGTCGCGCGCCTTGCCGACGTAGATCACCGACCCCACCCGGTCCCGCATCAGGTACACCCCCGGCCGGTGCGGCACTTCGCCCAGCTTCGCCTTCAAGTCGACCCGCTCCATCGCCTGCCCCCAAAGCCTAGCCCAAGTTCGTCGCTTCTCAAAGGCGGTTCCTTGCGGATCAAGGGGTTCCGCGGGTTCTCGCCCACAGGTCGGCCACACATTGCATCCACCAGGACGATCCTGCGGAGGCGCGCGAAGACCTGCCCGGGAGCCGGCGCGGGGGCTGCCGCCGGCTGCCGCCGGGACCCGCCGGGACCCGCCCCCGATCCGCGCCCTGCAACAAATTCGTATACGTATACGGATTTGTTGCAGCGGGTGGGGGAACTCGGGACACCCACGAAAGCCGGGGTGAGGCGGGAAGGATGGTCGGCTGGCTGTGGCGCATCGTTGCCCACTCCAGTCTAGTCTCCAGACATCCACCGGGACAAAACAACGGCGACCTTCCGGCCGTGTATGACTGTTTTGTCCTGCACCCCGGCCGCGGAAGCTGCCGCGGAAGCTGCCGCGGAACCCGCTGTCGCGGAATCCGCTTGACCCGGGGCCCCGGCGGGGCCTATCTCCTCCGCCCCAACCCGCATCCACGACCATGGCCCTGGCTGAAATCATCCTCCGCGAGAAAATCGAAGGCCTCGGTGCCGAGGCCGACGTCGTCAAGGTGCGCCCCGGCTACGCGCGCAACTTCCTGATCCCCCAGGGCAAGGCGTTCGAGGCCACCAAGGGCAACCTCCGCCACATCGAGTCGCTGAAGGTTTCCCGCGCCCGGCGCGAGGCCGCCGAGCTTCAGGACGCCCAGGACCTCGCCACCAAGATCTCCAAGCTCAAGCCCAAGTTCATCCTCGAACTCGGCCAGGCCGGCAAGGCCTTCGGCTCGGTGACCTCGATCGACATCCACAAGGAACTCGAGGCCGCCGGGATCACCGTTGCCCGCCACGCCATCGAACTCGAGAAGCCGATCAAGAAGTCCGGCAAGACCGAGGTCACCATCAAGCTCCACCCCCAGGTCACCGCCGTCCTCACCGTCAACGTCGAGGCCACCACCGAGGAGCCCGAACCGCCCGCCGGCCCCGCCGCCAGGTAAGCACGGCCCGCGGCCCTCGAGCCATTCGGGACAGGCCGGTCGTCGGGATTGGGAGCTTGGCGCGCGCGGGCTTGCGGCCGGGGGCGGCGTCTGCCAGCGTGCGGCGCATGAGAGTCCTCGTGACCGGCGGCGCCGGGTTTCTCGGGTCCCATCTGGTCGACCGGCTGATGGAGGGGGGGCACGAGGTGGTGGTGGTCGACAACTTCTTCACCGGGCGCAAGTGCAACGTGGCGGGGCACCTTGGCGACCCGCGGTTCGAGCTGGTGCGCCACGACGTGATCGACCCGTTCAAGTTCGAGGTCGACCGGATCTACAACCTCGCGTGCCCGGCGAGCCCGCCGCACTACCAGCACAACGCGATCAAGACGATCAAGACCAACATCCTCGGCACGCTGCATTGCCTGGGGCTGGCCAAGCGCACCGGGGCGCGGGTGATGCAGGCGTCGACCTCCGAGGTCTACGGCGATCCGGCGGTGCACCCGCAGCCGGAGGGCTACCGCGGCAACGTCAACCCGATCGGGCTGCGGGCGTGCTACGACGAGGGCAAGCGTTGCGCCGAGACGCTGTGTTTCGACTACCACCGCCAGCACGGCGTGCCGATCCGGGTGGCGCGGATCTTCAACACCTATGGCCCGCGGATGCTGGCCGACGACGGCCGGGTGGTCTCCAACTTCATCGTCCAGGCGCTGCGCGGCCGGGACCTGACGATCTACGGCGACGGCACGCAGACGCGCTCGTTCTGCTACGTCGACGACCTGGTCGAGGGGTTCTTGCGGCTGATGGAGCACGACCCCGAGGGCGCGCCGTTCACCGGGCCGGTCAACCTCGGCAACCCGGGCGAGTTCACGATGCTCGAGCTGGCCGAGACGGTGCTCGCCAAGGTCGGCGGGCGCTCGAAGCTGGTGTTCCTGCCGCTGCCCGCCGACGACCCGGCGCAACGCCAGCCCGACATCGCGCTCGCCCGCACCGCGCTCGGGTGGGAGCCGCGGGTGCCGCTGTCCGACGGGCTGGACCTGACGATCGACTACTTCCGGGGCGCGCTCGAGGGGTGAGCGGAGCATGGGGCCGCGGCCGGCGCGGCCGTTTCCGGCGCGTCCGGTCATTTCCGGCCGGCCGTGAAAGGTGCTGGCCATCGGCGCGGAAACGGGGGAAACACGGGCGGGACGCCCGCGCCTCCTCGGCGGTGGCCAGCCGCCGCGGGGCCGGCGCGATTCCGGCGTGCCCCATCCAGCCATGAGTGAATCGAGCATGCGGATTGCAGTGGGCGCCGACCACGGCGGCGTGGAAGTCAAGGATGCGGTGGTTGCGCACCTGCGGGCCGGCGGCTGGGACGTCACCGACTTCGGGACCCACTCGCGCGACGCGGTCGACTACCCGGACGTGGCCAACGCGGTGGCCGCGGCGGTGGCCGACGAGACGTTCGACCGCGGGGTGCTGGTGTGCACCACCGCGGTCGGCATGTGCATCGCCGCCAACCGCTTCCGCGGCGTGCGCGCCGCCAGCGTGCGCAGCGTGGCCGAGACCGAGCTGGCCCGCGACCACAACGACCTCAACGTCCTGTGCCTCGGCGCTAGACACGTGACCGCCGACGCGGCGCCGGCGCTGGTCGACGCGTTCCTGACCACCCCGTTCTCGGGCGGGCGGCACGAGCGGCGGCTGGGCAAGGCGTCGGGCAGCCGGCTGGCGGTGGTGGACCCGGAGGTGTTCGGGGCGGTGGTGGCGGAGGAGCGGCGGCAGCGGTGCAACATCGAGCTGATCGCCTCGGAGAACTTCGCCTCGCCGGCGGTGATGGAGGCGCAGGGCACGGTGCTGACCAACAAGTACGCGGAGGGCTACCCGGGGCGGCGCTGGTATGGCGGCTGCGCGAACGTCGACGTGGTCGAGCAGCTGGCGATCGACCGGGCGAAGGAGCTGTTCGGCGCGGAGCACGCGAACGTGCAGCCGCACTCCGGCTCGCAGGCGAACGCGGCGGTCTATTTCTCGGTGCTGCAGCCGGGGGACCGGATCCTGACGATGGACCTGGCGCACGGCGGGCACCTGACCCACGGGCACAAGGCGAACTTCTCCGGGCGGTTCTATCAGGTCACGCACTACGGGGTGAGCGAGCGCGACGAGCGGATCGACTACGGGCACCTGGCCGAGCTGGCGGCGGAGGCGCGGCCGGCGCTGATCACCGTGGGTGCGAGCGCCTACCCGCGGGTGATCGACTTCGAGCGGATGGGGGCGATCGCGCGGGCGGTGGGGGCGTGGCTGATGGTGGACATGGCGCACATTGCGGGGCTGGTGGCGGCGGGGGTGCACCCGAGCCCGGTGCCGCACGCGGACTTCGTGACCTCGACCACGCACAAGAGCCTGCGGGGCCCGCGCGGGGGGCTGATCCTGTGCCGCGCGGAGCACGCGAAGAAGATCGACGCGCAGGTGTTCCCCGGGGTGCAGGGCGGGCCCCTGATGCACGTGATCGCGGCCAAGGCGGTGTGCCTGTGCGAGGCGCTGCGCCCCGAGTTCAAGGTCTATCAGGAGCAGGTGGTGGCCAACGCCCGGGCGCTGGCGGCCCGCCTCGCCGGGCACGGCTACCGGATCGTCTCCGGGGGCACGGACAACCACCTGCTGCTGGTCGACCTGCGGCCGGCGGGGCTGAACGGCGCCGAGGCCTCGCGGGCGCTCGACGAGGCCGGGATCACGGTCAACAAGAACACGATCCCGTTCGACACCGGCACCCCGATGAAGCCGAGCGGGATCCGGATCGGCACCCCGGCGGTGACCACGCGCGGAATGCGCGAGGGGGACGTCGAGCGGGTGGCCGACTTCATCCACGAGGCGCTGGGGGTGCGGGGGGACGACGCGGCGCTGCACGCGCTGCGCGCCCGGGTGCACGCGTTCAACCGCGCGTTCCCGATGCCGCGCTAGCGTAGTCCGTCAAGCGGATTGCATCTTATGAGAACCACGGATTACACGGATTTCACGGCTGGTTCGGTATGCGAACAATCCGTGCACACCGTGAAATCCGTGGTAAACGAAGCCTCGCAGCACGTTGCGATAATGAGCCATCTGTAAGGCGGACTACACTAGCGTGGCAGCAGCGGCCGCACGGGCTTGAACCACCGCGACTCGGGGAGGAACTCGCGGGGGGTGTCGAGCAGGCGGGCGGAGCCGTCGAGGAAGACGGCGGCGGCCTTGCCGCCGTAGCGGGCGGGGTCGGGCTTGTTCTGTTGGGCGTCGATGAATCCCCAGCAGTTTTCGGCCGGTCCGTCGGCGAGCACGAGGGTGGCGCCGGGGTCGGTGAAGTTGGAGACCCGCAGGACGTGGTCGCCGCGGTAGCTGCCGTCGCCCTTGTGGCGGCCGATGACGGGGTAGTTCCAGCCGAACGAGATCGTCTGGGCGACGTTGAGGGGATCGAACCCGGCGTGCGCGGGGTTGTGGAAGCGCTCGGGGTCGGTGGTCTGCTCGAATTCGGCGATCAGCTGCCACCAGTACATGCCGCGGGTGTAGTCGTGCCACACGGGCAGTTCGCCGGCATCGGAGGCGTAGGCGACGGCGGAGGCGCCGAGGTCGCGCACCTGGGCGACGGCGGCGACCGCCTTGGCGCGGCGGGTCCACCTGCCGAAGCCGGCGAGCGCGAGGGCGGCGAGCACCACGACGATCGCGATGGCGACGAGCAGCTCGACCAGGGTGAAGCCGCGTTGGGCGGCCGGTGATGGACGGCGTGCGCGCGTGGCCGGGGTGGTGGTTTCAGCGCCTGCGGCGCCGGCCCGCGGTGAGCAGCGCGAGGGCGGCCAGCGCGGCGGCCGCGGGTTCGGGGACGGTGGTGTAGGTGAAGCAGTCGCCGGTGGTGCCGCCCCTGGCGCCGTCCGGGTAGTTGTCGCCCGTCCAGAAGTCGGTGATCGCGATGAAGTCGAAGCTCACCGGGTCGCCGATCGCCGCGCGGCTGAGGGACATCTCGTGGTCGAGCACCGGCCAGTCGTCGTAGGAGGTCACCGCGCCGAGCCACGTCCAGCTCCAGTCGGTGCCGGTGCCGGTGTAGAGGTAGAGGGTGGCGCCCTCGAGCATGTATTCGCCGCCGACGGCGAAGTTGCCGTCGGGCCCGAGGTAGCCGGTGGTGCGGGCCTGGTCGGTGTCGAGGATGAGCTTCTGGCTGTTGCTCAGCCAGCCGCCGGCGGTGTCGTTGCGGAACAGTTGCTGCCGGAGGTGGAAGCTGGTGCTGTCGTGGGCGACGGTGATGCTGGAGTAGTCGACCGTGATCGCCTCGTCGGGATCGGCGGTGAAGGGGGTGGTGGACGCCCAGTCGCTGCGGTCGTTGTTGCCGGCGGCGGTGTTGATGGCGCCGTCGGCGACCGGGTTGGTCAGGGTGAGCAGCGAGGCGCCGTGGGCGCTCAGGGCGCCGGCGGCGGCGAGGGCGGCGATTCGGGCAAGCGGGCGGTTCATGGTTGCGGGTGGTTCAGGGAATGCGCGTGACCTTGAGGCGGACGAAGCGGGGGCCGGAGCCGACCGGGCTGTTGAGGCGCAGCAGGACTTCCTCGAGGCCGGCGTCGCGTGGGGTGACGGAGACCTCGGTGAACTGCGAGGGATCATCGTTCCAGTCGGCGTCGAGCGTCAAGGAGGTTTGCGGGGCGTAGACCAGCGGGGCGGCCGGGTTGCGGCGCAGGTGGCGGAAGGTGAGGTGGCGGCTGGCACCGACGGTGGCGAGGCCGGGGGCGGGCAGGCGCCACGGGTCGGCGGCCCGGGGGTCGCCGCCGAGCGCATACTCCATCAGGGTGGGGACGCCGTCGCGGTCGAGGTCGCCGGCGTCGCCGCCGAGCGCGGGGTCGGCGAGTTCCGCGGCGGTGAAGCGGTTGAGCTTCCACGCCTGATAGGCGTCGGCGCCCGGGTTGGCGGCGAACTGATAGGGCTGGCCGCCGGCGAACTCGGTGGCCGCGCCGTCGGTCCAGACGGCGAGGCGGATGAGGTCCTGGGGGAACACCGGCAGTGCGGGGCCGCCGAGGGTGCGGGTGGCGTTGCGGGCGATCCGGTATTCCTGGAACGCGGTGTGGGCGGCGTAGGGGGCGATGGCGGCGGCCCCGTTGGTGAAGGTGGCGCCGAGGTTGAAGGTGGCGGCGTCTTGGGCGAACGGGTAGTCGTTCTGCCAGCTGACGTCGGCGCGGATCGCGCCGAGCCCGTAGATGTCGTAGCCGGGCGAGCCGTCGGCGTCGTTTTCCAGCGAGAGGAAGGTGCTGGGCGCGCCGTTGAGGAGGTTGGTGTCGACCGCCGCGGCATACTGGACGAGCAGGTAGAGGTGGTCGTCGTCGTTGGCCACCTTGACCGCGGTGACGTCCGGCGCGCCGTCGCCCTCGGGGTCGATGATCACCGCCGGCACGGCGGCCCAGTCCGCGGCGTCGCCGTCCACCTCGATGTGGGTGAAGTGGGCGGGGGGCGGCGGGGCGGAGGCGAACTGATAGTCGAAGGCCCCGGCGAACTCGGTGGCGGCGCCGTCGGTCCAGACGGCGAGGCGGATGAGGTCGTGGGGGAACAGCGGCAGGTCGGGCCCTCCGGGGTTGAAGGTGGCGTTGCGGGCGATCCGGTATTCCTGGAACGCGGTGTGGGCGGCGTAGGGGGCGATGGCCGGCACGGCGTTGGTGAAGGTGGCGCCGAGGTTGAAGGTGGCGGCGTCCTGGGCGAACGGGAAGTCGTTCTGCCAGCTGACGTCGGCACGGATCGCGCCCAGCCCGTAGATGTCGTAGCCGTCGGAGCCGTCGGCGGGGTTTTCCAGCGAGAGGTAGGTGCTGGGCGCGCCGTTGAGGGTGTTGGTGTCGACCGCCGCGGCGTAGTGGACGAGCAGGTAGAGGTAGTCGTCGTCGTTGGCCACCTTGACCGCGGTGACGTCCGGCGCGCCGTCGCCGGCGGGGTCGACGTGGGTGACCGGCACCGCCGCCCAGTCGGAGGCGTCGCCGTCGATCGCGATCGTCGCATAGTGGGAGGCGACCGGCGGCGCGGCGGCGAACACGTAGTCGATGGCCCCGGCGAACTCGGTGACCGCGCCGTCGGTCCAGACGGCGAGGCGGATCGCGCCCTGGGGGAACAGCGGCTGGTCGGGGCCGCCGGTGTTGAAGGTGGCGTTGCGGGCGATCCGGTATTCCTGGAAGCTGGTGTGGGCGTGATAGGGCGCGATCCCGGCGTCGGCGCCGGTGAAGGTGGCGTTGAGGTTGTAGGTGTCGTGGCGCTGGGCGAACGGAACGTCGTTCTGCCAGCTGACGTCGGCGCGGATCACGCCGAGCCCGTAGATGTCGTAGCCGGCGGAGCCGTCGGCGTCGTTTTCCAGCGAGAGGAAGGTGGCGGGCGAGCCGTTCAGGTTGTTGGTGTCGACCGCCGCGGCGTACTGGACGAGGACGTAGAGGTAGTCGTCGTCGTTGGCCACCTTGACCGCGGTGACGTCCGGCGCGCCGTCGCCGGCGGGATCGACGAGCGCGGCCGGCACCGCCGCCCAGTCGGAGGCGTCGCCGTCGACCGCGATCGTCGCGTAGTGCGATGCGGCCGGCGCGCTGCCCGGGGTGGCGGGCAGGGTGACGGTGTTGGCGTCCTCGTGGCCGAGGGCGTCCACGGCGCGGACCGCGAACTGATAGGTCGTGCCGTTCTGCAGGCCGGCGACCGTGAACTCGTTGGCGCTGATCCCGGCGGCGGTGCCGGAGGCGTAGCCCGCCGGCACGCTGCCGCGCACGTCCGGCACCACGGTGGCGGCGCCGAAGTCGAGGGTGGCGGCGGTGGTGTGGTAGATCCGGTAGTGCACCGGCCCGGTCTGGTCGCGGGCGACATCCCAGCGGACGGTGACCGACTGGTCGCCGGGCACCGCCTGTTGGATGCCGGTGCGGGGCGGCGGCGGCTGGTTGCCGGGGGCGGTGGGGTCGGAGTCGGCGCCCGCCGCGGCGGTGCTGTCCCACACCGGCGGCGCGGTGTCGGGATGGGCCGCGTTCCACGCGGCGGCGTCGGTGCTGAACGGCAGGGCGTCGAGGGCCGGGTTGGTGCGGTAGAGCAGCCACCCCTGCTCGGCCTGACACTGGCGGAAGTCCTCGGGACCGAGCGCCGGCGGCTCGCCGGGGGCGACGTAGCCGAGCCCGAGCACGGTGAAGCCGTCGGCGCGGCCGGCCTCGGCGTTGAGCTTCGGCGCGTAGTTGAACCGGTTGTCGTCGAAGAACGCCGACGGGGCGCCCGACCCGCTGCTGTCGGTGTAGTAGCTCTCGAACAGCAGCAGGTCGATGTGGGGACGCAGGGTGTAGGCGTAGGTTTTCAGGTTCGGGTTGTGGAAGAACAGCCCGCGGTTGGCGAGCAGCAGCTTGCCCGGGTTGTCGTCGCCGATCCGCTTGACCAGGTCGCGGTAGGCCTTGGCGGTCCACTCGTAGTAGGTCGCCCCGAAGCTGTTAGGGGCCGGGGTGTCGAGGGTGTCGAGGAACAGCCCGTCGCAGCCGTAGCCGGCGCCGTGGGTTGTGGTGAGCAGCTCGTCGATGCCCGCGCTGCCGTCGGCGGCCTTGGTCCTGGCCTTGAGGATCGCGTGCCACGCGGGGTCGCCGGGGTTGACGTAGTAGCCGCCGAACACGCTGTTCTGGTCGGGCGAGCCGTCGAAGTCGTCGTCGTCGAGGTAGTAGGACGCGTAGCCGGTGCCGCCGGGCGACGGGTCACCGAGGGGGTCGATGGCGTCGGTCAGCGGGTCGTGGTAGGACGGGCGGGGGTCGACGCGCGGGCCGTTGCCGTCGTCCTCGAACGGGGCCTCCGGGCGGTCGTCCTCGCCGACCGAGAGGTAGCCGAGCACCTTCACGTCGTCGGCGGTGCCGGCGGTGGCGTCGGGGCCCGAGCGGATGGTCGCGACCCCGGCCGGGGTGATGTTGCTCGCCGGGTGCAGGATCACCAGCCGGTAGTTGAGCCGCGCCTGGGCCACCAACTCGGGCGTCCAGTTGCCGTAGTGGATCAGGTAGGGCGTGGCGGTGCTGAGGCCGGGCACCGGCCCGCGCTGGGCGTGGGCGGTGGCAAGGCCGAGCGCGGCTGCGGCGAGGATCGCGGATGCGGGCAGGCGGGCAGTCTTCATGGGCCGGTTGCTGGTTGCAGCCGACTAGGCACCAGCACCACCGCGATGGGAAGCGGATTCGTCCCCTGCCACCGGCCGGCAACGAAGGACTCGCGTGAATGACTGCCGACCCCGGCAGGGATCGCAGCAACGGCCGAACGCCCCCCACGACCCGGCCGGCGCTGGCACCCCTCCGGCGTGCGTAACTCGTCAAGGGCTTCACCCCGGAATCTGCGGCACTGCGCGCCTGCGAACCCGGGCACCTTCTCGAATCCGCCCGTGGATTCCCCCCGGGATTCCCCACCCTGCAAGCCGGAGAGCCCAGATAGCTGTCCCCATCAAGCGGGCCTGTCCCCACCAAACGGGCCTGTCCCCACCAAACGGGCCTGTCCCCACCAAACGGGCCTGTCCCCACCAAACGGGCCTGTCCCCATCAAGCGGGCCTGTCCCCACCAAACGGGCCTGTCCCCATCAAGCGGGCCTGTCCCCACCAAACGGGCCTGTCCCCATCAAGCGGGCCTGTCCCCACCAAACGGGCCTGTCCCCACCAAACGGGCCTGTCCCCACCCCCACCAAACGGGCCTGTCCCCACCAAACGGCCTGTCCCCACCAAACGGGCCTGTCCCCATCAAGCGGGCCTGTCCCCACCAAACGGGCCTGTCCCCATCAAGCGGGCCTGTCCCCACCAAACGGGCCTGTCCCCATCAAGCGGGCCTGTCCCCACCAAACGGGCCTGTCCCCACCAAACGGGCCTGTCCCCACCAAACGGGCCTGTCCCCATCAAGCGGGCCTGTCCCCACCAAACGGGCCTGTCCCCATCAAACGGGCCTGTCCCCACCAAACGGGCCTGTCCCCATCAAGCGGGCCTGTCCCCATCAAGCGGGCCTGTCCCCATCAAGCGGGCCTGTCCCCATCAAGCGGGCCTGTCCCCACCAAGCGGGCCTGTCCCCACCAAACGGGCCTGTCCCCATCAAGCGCCCATCAAGCGGGCCTGTCCCCACCAAACGCTGGGGGGCGGGGGCTTGGGCGGGGTGCGGCGCTGCTAATTGCGACGCAGTCGCAACAAATCCCTTGCGTGGGGGGTTGGGTGGGCCTAGTGGGGTGTGGGCGCGACTGGGGTGAGGAGGGGGAGGAGGGGAGGTGGTCGTGCCTGCTGGACGGGAGTGGTTGATGGACGACAGACACGAATGACTGGACGGGAGTGGTTGATGGACGACAGACACGAATGACTGGACGGGAGTGGTTGATGGACAGACAGGCATGCCGGTGGTTGGGGGCGGGAGGGAATGCGGGCCTGAGGTGGCTGGCATGGAGGGGGTGGCGATGAAGCTATCGGAGTTGAGGTATGGGCAGCGGGGGCGGGTGGTGGCGGTTCACGGCGAGGGGGAGAGTGCGGTGCGGCTGCACTCGCTGGGGGTGTTGCCGGGGCGGGAGGTCACGCGTGCGAACACGGCGCCGCTGGGGGATCCGGTGGCCTATTTGGTGGGGGGGCAGAAGATCAGCGTGCGGGTGGCGGACGCGGGGGCGGTTGAGATTGAGCTTGGGTGAGGGTCATGGGGAGCGCGACGGAGAGCAGGGCACGGGCGCCCCTGATCGGGCTGATGGGGAACCCGAACACGGGCAAGTCGACGGTTTTCAACCGTCTGACGGGGATGCGGCAGCGGGTGGCGAACTACCCTGGGATCACCACCGAGGCGAAGGGCGGGCACTGCAGCATCGGGGGCCGGCGGCTGGCGTTGCTCGACCTGCCGGGCACCTACAGCCTGTCGGCGAGTTCGCCGGACGAGCGGGTGGTGATCGACGTGTTGCTGGGTCACCGCGGGCTGCGGCGGCCGGACCTGCTGGTGTGCGTGCTGGACGCCTCGAACCTGAAGCGCAACCTGTTTCTGGCCTCGCAGTTGGCGGAGTTCGAGATTCCGATCATTCTGGTGCTCAACCAGTGGGACGTTGCGAAGCGCCAGGGGCAGGCGATCCGGATCGAGGAGCTGGAGGCGCAGTTCGGGGTGCCGGTGATCGCGACCGTCGGCACCAAGGGCGAGGGGATCGAGCGCCTGCGGCAGGCGATTCTGGCGATGCTCGACGAGCCGCGGCGGATGGCGCGGATCGGGTGGCGGGGGCCGGTGCGCGAAGCGGTGCGGCTGGTGGTCGGGGGGGTGCGGCCGTTTGGCGACGAGCTGACCGAGGCCGAGGCGCAGCGGCTGGTGTTCGACGCCAACAGCGCGCTGAAGGGGCGGCTGAAGGCGCCGGCGGAAGTGCTCCGCGAGGTCATCGACAAGGCGCGGGCCACGATCCGGGCGTCGGGCCTGAACCCGACGGCGGCCGAGGCGATCCTCCACTACGAGCACACTGGGGCGATCCTCGAGCGCGCGGTGGACGGGGGCGCGCGGCGCGGCGCGAGGGGCAGTGAATCGATCGACGGCCTGCTGCTGCACCGGTTCTGGGGCAGCATCGTGTTCGTCGCGGTGATGTGGGTGGTGTTCCAGTCGGTCTACGCCTGGGCCGGCCCGCTGATGCGGCTGATCGACTCGCTGACCGGGGTGGTGCAGGACGCGGTGGCGCCGCTGCTCGGGGGCACGCCGATGCTGCGGAGCCTGGTCGTCGACGGGATCATCGGCGGGGTGGGCGGGGTGATCGTGTTTTTGCCGCAGATCATGATCCTGTTCCTGTTCATCGCGGTGTTGGAGGACAGCGGCTACATGGCGCGGGCGGCGTTCGTGATGGACAAGCTGTTCGGCTGGTGCGGGCTCAACGGCAAGAGCTTCGTGCCGCTGCTCTCGAGTTATGCCTGTGCGATTCCGGGGATCCTCGCGGCGCGCACGCTCGAGCAGTCGAAGGCGCGGATCACCACGATGATGATGGCGCCGCTGATGAGCTGCTCGGCGCGGCTGCCGGTGTATGTGCTGCTGATCGGCACCTTCGTCGAGCCCGCGCACGGGCCGGTGGTGGCCGGTTGGACCTTGTTTGCGATGCACATCGTGGGGCTGGTGGTGGCGCTGCCGGTCGCGTGGCTGGCCAACCGGGTGCTGACGAAGACCGCGCCGATGCCCTTCATCCTCGAGATCCCGGACTACAAGATCCCGGACGGGCGCAACCTGCTGCTCAGGATGTGGGAGGGCGGCCGCGAGTTTTTGGTCCGCGCCGGCACGGTGATCCTCGCCTTCTCGGTCATCATCTGGGCGCTGCTCTACTTCCCGCGCGACCCGGCGGTGGGGGAGGCGGCCACCCGGGAGTTCGTCGCCGCGCAGGCGGCCGGCGCGGGGCGGACGGAAGCGGCGGTCGCGGCGGAGCTGGCCGTTGGCGGGACGGGGCTTGCGGCGGCGCTCTCGCGGCGGGTCGAGAGCGCCTACATCGAGCAGAGCCTGATGGGGCGCTTTGGCAAGGCGGTGCAGCCGTTGTTCGCGCCGGCCGGGTTCGACTGGAAGATCACGGTGGGGGTGCTGGCCAGCTTTCCGGCCCGCGAGGTGATCATCTCCACGCTCGGGATCATCTACGACCTGGGCTCCGGGGTCGACGAGGAGTCGGACGACCTGCGCAGCCAGATGGTGGCGGCGCGGTGGGGCAGCGGGCCCGCGGCGGGCCGCCCGGTGTTCACGCTGCCGGTGGCGGTGGCGATCATGGTCTTCTTCGCGCTGTGCGGCCAGTGCGGGGCCACGGTGGCGGTGCTGTCCCGGCAGCTCAACTGGGGCTGGGGGCTGCTGTCGTTCGGCGGCATGTCGGTGCTGGCGTGGCTCGGGGCGGTGGCCGTCTATCAGGCGGGCGTGCTGTTGGGCTGGTGAGGGGGAGCGTTCGGATCCACGCCATGATGCACGTCCTCGACATCTGCCTGACCGCGCTGGTGGTGGCGCTTGCCGCGGCGGTGCTGGCCCGGCGGCTCGGGCCGCGGCGGCGCGCCCGGTGGCCGGGGTGCGCCGGCGGCTGCTGCTGCCCCGGGGGTGGCGCGCGCGGGCTGCGCGGGCGGGCGGTTCAGCGCGCCGACGTCGTGCGCCGCGGGTTCCAGTAGCCGTTGTCCTCGTCGGGGCCGAACCAGCCGAGCTGGTTGTCGGTGGTGGAGCCGCCGTGCGGGTTGGTGCCCGCGGGGCGTTCGGCGGGCGGCTCGAAGCTGAGGTGGCCGTCGCACCACGCGACGAGGGCGCGGCCGCGGAAGCGGAAGTGGACCGTGGGGCTTGGGCGCTGGCCGCCCGGCCCGTTGCCGAAGTCCCAGAACGGCGGCTCGCAGAACGGGTATTCCTGGAGGCCGCCGGTGCGGGCGTAGGCGGTGGTGGTGAACATCACGGTGGTGGCGGGCCGCAGGAGCTGGGCGGGCCGGGCGCTGCGGCGGGTGCCGTCGGGGTTCCAGCTGCCTCCGGGCAGGCCGCCGATGTAGCTCGAGTTGTAGCCGTAGCCGCCGCTGCCGTCCTCGAAGCTCTCGGCGCCGCCGAGCATCTTGGTGAACAGCGGGCAGGCGGTGACCGAGCGCGACTTGCCGAGGTATTCGGCGAGGAAGCCCTTGGCGGGGTCGAACCGCGCGCCGGCGCCGGTGCGCGCGCCGTGCCAGCGGCGGTTGTTCCAGCGGTCGTCGGCCGGGGCGTAGCAGCCGTGGTCGGCGGCGTAGTTGATGTTGGCGATCGCCAGCTGGCGCAGGTTGTTGTGGCTCTGGCTGGCCAGCGCGTCCTGCTTGAAGCGGCGGGACGCCGGCACCGCGAGCGCGGCGAGCGCGGCGACGATCGCGACCGCGACGAGCAGCTCGAGCAGCGAGAACGCGTGGCGGGGGGTGGGGGCGGGGCGTTTCATCACCGGCGGAGGGTCACCTCGACCCGATAGAACCGCGGGCCCCGGGCGGCGCCCGCATCCCGCACCCGGACCTCGCGCAGGACACCGACCGAGGCGATCCCGCCCGCACGCGACTCGGAGACGACCGCCGCGGCGCCGTCCGCAGCCGCCACCGGCCGGCCGCCGACACTGCGGGCGACCGGCGTCCAGCTCTCGAGGTCCGCAGACGAGCATAACTCGTAGGTCATGTCCAGCAGCCTCTCGTCGCGCGCGAACACCAGTTCGGTCGGCATCGCACCGCCGTGCTGCGCCCGCTCGACCCGCAGCGGCCGGCGGCCCGGCTCGGCCTGCCATGGCAGCATTCCGAACGCATACTCGGCCAGGTTGTCGAATCCGTCTCCATCCGGGTCGTCGGTTGCGCCGCGCTGGTCGGAGGGCAGTTTCGCCAGCTGCGGCCATGCCGCGAAGGTCATCGCCACCGAGATCGCGCCGACCGCCTCGACGTCGGCGCCGCCGGAGCCGAAGGTGTGCCATGCGTCGTAGATCGGCCGCCCGCCGGCATCGGTGAGGTCCCCGCTGCCGGGAACGTCGACGAGCCGAACGTAGGAAACCTCATCCATGCCGATCTCGGCAAGGTCGAATGGCGTGCCCCAGCAGTCGCCATGCGCGTTGACGTGCTTGCCGGCGAGATTGCGGATGCCGGTGGGGTCCACCGAAGCGTAGCCGCCGACCGGCGCGGCGGTCAGGGAGGTGGCGGGAAAGCGCGTGAAGGAAACCCCGTCCGCGGAGACTTCCACGAACGCGAGTTCCGCGAACACCCCGCCGATACCGATGCCGCCGGTGGCACAGCCGGAAATGAACCCGTTCTCGAACACCGCGAAGTCCGCGCCGGACAGGTCCCGGATGGGTTCGGCAAAGCGCAGCGTCAGGGAACCCGGACCGGAGTTATGATCAGGGTCCGCCAGCCATGCGTCGATCTGTGCCTGCTCCAGATCGCCGAGCGAGACCACGTCGAAGTTGTCGCCGGTCACCTCGCCCAGCGCCACCCCGGGTTCCGCGAACCCGGCCTGGCCATCCGCCCGGAAGTAGTCCTCGACCTCCGCGGCCCAGCCGAAGAACAGCGGGTGGACATGGTTGCCGGGATGTTCGATGCCCCCCAGACCGTCTTCCAACCGCGCCTTGCCGTCGCCGTGCGGGCCGGTGAAGCCGGGGACCGGCGCGTCATGCACGTTGTCGGGATCGTCGAGGCCGAGCGAATAAGGCCCGGCCATGACGATCCGTGCGGCGCCGAGCCACGCGATCCAAAGCCATCGGTTCATGGTGAGGCGGGCGTGACGGGTTTCACCGGCGGCGGCGGATGGCCAGCGCCAGGATGGCGGGAAGCGAGAGAACCAGCGACGCCGGTTCCGGGATCACGAAGACCTCGTTGCCGGCGGCGACATACAATTGCCCGGCATGGAGGTTGAGGCCGCCGAGGCGGTCGGACGTGGTTGCCACGACTTCATTCGCGGCGCCGTCAGCATCGAAGCGCACCAAACTCGAGGGGGCGGTGAAGTCGGTGAGCGTGACATACAGGCTGCCGGCGGCATCGACGGCCAGCGACGAAGCTCCACTAACCGAAGGAAACGCGGCGCTGTAATCCGCAAACAGGTGGCCGGCAGCCGCGAGCTTCGTGCCGCCGGAGATCGCGGTGGCGACCTCCGCGGCGGTCCAGCGGTAGATGCTCGGGTCGCCGTAGCCGGGCGCGTAGAACAGGTTGCCCGCTGCGTCGAGCGCGACCGGCCCGGAGCTGCCGGCGGCGATCGCGCCGACGGCGATCGGCGCGGCTGCGAGGTTGCCGCTCGGGTAGAGCAGGATGTCGGTCGTCACCCAGTCCGCCGAGCCGGTGGTGAAGAGATTCGTCCCGTCGGTGCCGAGCGCATAGTTGATGGCCGCGGTCGGGGTGACCGTCCCGCTGCCGATGTCGTAGCGGCGGATGAACTGGTTGTTCGAGTAATCGCTGTCGTTGTAGTAGACCGACGCGCCGATGGCGACCACGCCGGCGCCGGCGAACAGACCGCTGTTTGCCCCGACGATCTCCGTCGACGACGCCCCGTCTTTCCGATAGACCCCCCCGGAGGTGTAGCCCGGCGTGGCGGTGGCGTAGTACATGTTGCCGTCCGATCCCCAGTCGAACCCGATCACCGCGTCGCCATTCAGGTGGCCGTGATGGGTGGATCCGCCGTAGGACGGCGAAAACGTGAGGGCGGCCTGAACGGCGGTCGCGAGAGCGAGGAGAGCGGGGAAGCAGGCAAGTGCAATGCTGGTTTTCATGGTTGTTAGGATGTGGCGGTGGCGCGGTCGGATCCCACGTTGCGTAGCCAACGGACGGGGGCGGGCGGGTCAGGCCGGAGGAAACCCGCGTTCGGTTGGGTTGCGCGGGAAGCTGCGCCACGTGGCAGCCGGGAAACGGGCGGGCCGGCAAGGAGTGCCCGCGGGACAAGGGGTTGACATGATATCGGGATTCCGGTTCGTGGGCCCGTGATTCCGCGGGTCCGGTGCGAACTGCTTCCCCAGGCCGGCGATCTGGCTCACCTGCGTCGCCGCAGGCTCACAGTGGCGTTACCGCTCCGGAATCGGGCCGCCACCTGCGCCGTGCGGCGCGCGGGCCGCGGTCCTCACCGGATTCCCCATCGATTTCCTGCCCGTGCCACGGGCTTCCCGGGGTGGCCACGGCTCTCCCGTGGTCGCGCGGAGCGTGCCGGGGCGGCGGCGCGGGGCGCAAGCGCAAAGCAGGATTTGCAAAGCAATTGGCGGGGCCTGCGCAGGGGGCCGGGGGCTTGGATGCAGGGGGCATGGGTGCCGGGGGGCGGGGGTCATTTCCAGGCGAGGATCCAGCCGCGGGCGCCGACCTTGCGGGTGGTGCCGTCCAGCTCGACCTCGACCGGCTCGTCGGTGAAGTTTTCGACCACCCGGCTGCCGTCCTCGAACAGATAGAGGGCGACGCGGTTGGGCGCCTTGAAGGTGGCCTTGAACGGCTTGAGCAGCGGTGCGCGCAGGGTGTCGAGCCGGTCCTGTGGCAGGGCGAGCAGGGACTTCGGGTCGCCGCCGACCGGGAGCACGCGGACGTTGGCGCCCGCCAGGTCGACGCGGCCCTCGAGCGCGCGGGCCAGGCCGTCGGTCAGCAGCACCGGCCGGCCCGAGGCGATGAAGCCGGCGAGCCGGCCGTCGAGCGCGGGGTCCTTCAGGGCGTGGGTGGAGAAGAACGCGGCCGGGGCGTCGGCTGGGAACCGGTGGCAGGGGGCGAGCGGCACCCCGAGCATGCCGACGAAGTCGAACACCCGCGGCTCGCCCCGCGGGTGGCTGTTAGGCGGCTTGTAGGCGGCGACGCCGGTGGCGGTGCGGCGCCGGACCTCGCGTGCGACCTGCAGCAGCTCGGGGATGTTGCGGCGCAGCGCGGCGACGTTGGCCGGGCCGGTGTCGCGGAGCAGCGACCCGTAGCAGAACAGCAGCGACTCGCGGGCGCCGCCGAGGATCGTCTGGCGGGCCTGTTCGAGGTAGGTTGCCGCGGTGGTGCCGTAGGGGTCGTACCAGCCGCCGCCGCACTTGGCGCCGCCGAGGCCGCCGAGCCAGCGCATGATGAAGAAGGCCTCGTACTGCGGGGTGCCGCCCCACCGCTGGTCCTGGTAGTCGCGGGTTTCGGTGCCGACCCAGGTGCGGTCGAAGTCGGCGGTCTGGCGCACGACCTCGTAGCCGCGCTCGTGGAACTGGTCGTACCACTGGGGGTACTTGATGATCAGGGTGGCGCGGGGGTTGGCCTGTTTGGCGGCGCCGAGCACGAGTTCGCGGGAGATGCGCACCATCAGCTCGCAGCGGTAGTCCTCCCATGTGTCGCCGGCCACCGGATGGGCGTGGCCGGCGACGGTGGCGGTCTTCGCGATTCGCGCGGCGTCGCACGCGGGGCACTCGCAGTCGGTGAACCAGAAGTCGTCGATCATCACCTCGTCGAACAATCCGGCGGCCTCCCCGAAGATGGCGCGCACCTTCTGTTGGGTGGGGGCGTCGGTGTAGCACGAGATCACGTCCCAGCCGGTCGACTGTTTGCCCACGCGGGTGGGGGTGACGCAGCCGGAGACGACGAAGCCCGCGTCGAGGAACCGGCGCCGTGCCTCTGCGAGCGGCTGATGGCCGGCGTGGTAGCCGTCGCGGAAGCTCTCGAGGAACACGTGGGTGACGGCGGTTTGGCGGCACCAGTCGATGGCCTGGGCGAGACCTTCCCCGGTGGACAGGAGGTCGCGCACGTTCTGGGCGGTGAACAGGGTGGCGAAGCGGTGGACCTCGGCGTGGCTGCGGGCGAGCGCCCACAGGTCCGGGGCGGCGGCGGCGGGCTCCGCGGCGGCGGCGGGCGGCCGGGCGGTGGCGGCGAGTGCCAGTGCGGCGCAGCAGGCGCCGACGCGTGCGCGGCGCGGGGGGCGGTGGTGGGGCATGGGGGTGGGGCGGTTGATCGTGGGGGGGCGGCGGGGGCGCGGGGTGGCGGTCACTTCCGCTGTTGGGCGAAGATCCACTCGTGGAGTTTCACGTCGGCGAGCACCTTGCCGGCGATGCCGTGGCCCTCGCCGGGCATTTCGGTGTAGGTGACGTCGGCCTTCTCCCGCTTGAGCGCGGCGACGATCCGGCGGGACTCCTCGACGTTGACGACGTTGTCTTCGGCGCCGTGGAAGGCCCAGATGGGGATCTTCTTGATGGCGGAGGCGATTGTGGGGCTGCCGCCGCCGGAGATCGGGAAGCCGCAGGCGAACAGCTTGGGTTGTTGGGCGAGGATCGCCCACGTGCCGTAGCCGCCCATCGAGAACCCGCCGAGGTAGACGCGGTCCGGGTCGACCGGCAGGTCCTTGACCAGGTCCTTGACGAGGTCGATGACGCGGCCGGCGGTCGGGCCGCTCCAGAACTCGTCGGCGGGGCACTGCGGGGCGAGGATCACGCAGGGGCGGGTGGAGAAGTTGGCGTCGCGGGCGAACGACTCGGGCAGTCCGTTGAGCTGCCGCTTGCCGTCGTCGCCGCGCTCGCCGATGCCGTGGAGGAACACGACCAACGGGAGCGGGCGGTCCTTGGGGACCTTTGGGGGCGCGAAGACCTGGAAGGCGAGCCCGTGCTGGTTGCCCCCGACCCACTCGCCCTTGAAGAACTCCGCCTTGTCGCCGAGGGACGCGAGGTCGAACTCGCCGGCGGAGGCCAACTGTTGGGCGACGAAGGCGCGGTCGTCCTCGGAGAGCTTGTCGAGGGCGAGGGTGAACTCGCGCCCGCCCTTGCGGATCGTGACCGAGGCGTCGGTGGCGCGAACGAAGTCGGCCTCGATCTGGCGCCCGTCGCTGGACGTCCAGTTGCGTGCGTCGAGGGCCGCGGGGGCGCCGAGCAGGAGCGCGGCGAGGGCGAGCGGGATGGCGGGTCTGGTCATGGCGCGGGCTTGGCTTGGGTGGGTGGGCGGGACCGGCGCGCGGGCCGGGCCCGGGTGGTTGTCGGGGGGGGGCGGGGTGCCCGCCGGTCCGGAGGGGGGCCGGCCGTGGCGGGCCTGCGTGGGATCCTACGCTGCGTGCTGCCTACCAGATGCCGGCCCCCAATCAAGGACTGAATCGGCGCCAATGGGCTGGGGCGGTGGGGCAACCGGGTGCTTGCGCCGTGTCGGGGGGCGGCGCATGGTGGGCGGGTGAGGACGCCGTGCGAGCCGCGGGGAGCGGATCGGCGATGGCGCGCGCGACGGAGATGAAGACCTGCCCCCACTGCGGACTGGAGAACGAGGACGGCGCCAGCGGCTGCCGGCAGTGCGGCGCCGGGCTGGCGCCGGCCGGGGATCCCCGGCGCGGGGAGCGGCTGGAGCGGGCGTGCGTCCTCGACAACGAGGCGCAGGCCGGGCTGATGGACGCGATCCTGGCCGAACGGGGAATCCCGCACGTGATGCAGACCTATCACGACTCGGCCTACGACGGGCTGTTCCAGGTCCAGCAGGGGTGGGGCGTCGTCCTCGCACCCCCGGCGTTCCGGAACGAGGTCCTCGCCATCCTCGCCGATCTCAGGCAGCAGTCGCAGCCCGACGCCTGAAAGCAGGCCGCCACCCCGCCACCCCATGCCCCCGCCATCATCCGCCACGCCCCCGCCGCCCGCCACCCCGCACCGTCCCGCCCGCGCCCGCAATCCCCGGCCACCGGCCGGCCACCGCCGCCACCAGCCGCAGGCCGCAGCACTCGCCCTGCTGGGCTGGGCGCTGCTCGGCGCGCGCGCCGATTGCACGCCGTGGATGGCCGCCAGCGAACGGCAGGCGCGCGACCGGTGGGCCGCGGAGAATCTGTTAGAAGGCGGCGGGCGGGCGCCGTTCTCGTTCGTCTATGGCGGGCAGGCGTCGGGCGGGCTGCTGGCGGGCTGGGAGCGGGCGCACGAGGTGCTTGCGCCGGACGGGGGGCGGGTGCGGCACACGTTGTCGTGGACCGATCGCGGGACGGGCCTCGAGGTTCGCTGCGAGGCGGTGGAGTATGCGGCGTTTCCGGCGGTCGAGTGGCTGCTCCGGCTGACCAACACCGGCAAGGAAGACACGCCGGTGATTGCGGACCTGTGGGCGCTGGACTGCCTGGTGCCCGGGGGCGGGCACGTCCTGCACCGGGCGCTGGGCGAGGACAACTCGGCGCGCAGTTTTGCGCCGGTCGACGAGGCGCTTGCCGGCGGCGACCTGAGCGAGCGGGTGTTTGCCGCCAGGGGTGGCCGTTCATCGGACGGCAACATGCCCTATTTCAACGTCGAGGGGCAGGGTGGCGGGATGCTGCTGGCGATCGGCTGGACGGGGCAGTGGGAGGCGGGGTTCCAGCCGTTGGCCGGCGGCGGCCTGCGGGTGCGGGCGGGCCAGCAGGCGACGCACTTCAAGCTGCACCCCGGCGAGAGCGTGCGTGCGCCGCGGATCGTGCTGACGTTCTGGCGGGGGCCGGACCACCTGCGTGGCAACCACATCCACCGCCAACTGGTGCTGCGCCACTTTCTGCCGCAGGCCGGCGGCGGGCCGGTGTTCCCGCCGATCTGCGCGAGCGTGGGGCGGACCGCCGCGGACGGCACCTATGAGCGGCCGCACCTCGAGGCGATCGGGCCGATGGCGGCGCGGGGGATCGAGGTGTTCTGGTCGGACATGGACCCGCAGCAGTGGTACCCCGGGGGGTTCCCTGAGGGGACGGGCACGTGGGAGGTGGACAAGGCCAAGTACCCGAACGGGCTGAAGCCGATCGGCGACGCGGTCAAGGCGGCCGGGATGGGCTACCTGCTGTGGTTCGAGCCGGAGCGGGTCCACCCGGGGACGCGGATCGACCGCGAGCACCCGGAGTGGGTGATGAAACCGCAGGGCGAGTGGAGCCAGCTGTTCCGCCTGCACGATGCCGAGGCGCGGACGTGGCTGACCGATTGCATCGACGCCACGATCAGCGAGGCGCAGCTCGCGTGGGTCCGGTGGGACTTCAACATCGACCCGCTCGGATTCTGGCGGCGGAACGACGCGCCGGACCGGCAGGGGATCACCGAGATCCGCCACATCGAGGGATTGTACGCGATGTGGGAAGAGCTGCAGCGGCGCCACCCGGGGCTGCTCATCGACCTGTGCGCGAGCGGCGGCCGGCGGCTCGACATCGAGGCCGCACGCTACGGGCTGCCGCTGTGGCACAGCGACCTGCAGTGCAACGGCGCCCACCCGGCAGCGGACCAGCTGCAGAACGGCGCGCTGCTCCGCTGGGTGCCGATGCACGGCTGCGGGGTGTTCGGGCTGGAGCCCGAGTACCGCTTCCGCAGCGCGATGACGGCCGGCAACGTGCTGTGCGCCGACACCACCGCGCCGGAGCAGGAGGAGGCGGTCAAGCGAACCGTCGCCCTGTTCCGCGAGCTGCGCCCCTACATGGCGGGCGACTTTTACCCGCTGCTGCCGCACAGCGACAGCGAGGAGGCGTGGTACGGCCACCAGTTCCACCGGCCCGACTGGAACGACGGCGTGGTCCAGCTGTTTCGGCGCGAGCGCTGCGCCGATCCGCGGCAGGTCGTGCGGCTTCGCGGCCTGAACCCCGCGGCCCGCTACCAGGTCACCGACCACGACAGCGGCAAGACGACCATGGTCGGCGGCCGGGAGCTGATGGACCCGGGGCTGGAGGCCGAGATCAAGGAACAGCCGGGCGCGGCGGTGATCGTGTACCGGTGCGCGGAGCGAAACGGCCGCTGACCGCGCCATTGCGGTGGACAAACCGCCGAAAATCCACAACAGATGCCCCGGCGGCACCGGATGCCACCCGGCAGGGCGGCGGGCGCGGCCGAGTGACGAACAACGCAGACCACCATGGATGTCTCCGAAGCCATCGCCAAGAGAAGGAGCGTGCGGACTTACCTCGACAAGGAGGTCTCCAGCGATGACCTGGCGCGGATCGTCGAGGCGGGCCGCTGGGCGCCGAACGCCGGCACCTTCCAGATCGCGGTGATCCGCAACCCGGAACTGCGCCAGCGGATCAACGACCACACGCTCGACGCAATGGTCGAGTCCGGCATCGAGCTGCTCCAGCAGCGCGCGTCGCTGCCCGGCTATCAGCCGCTCTACGGCGCCCCCGCGCTGCTCCTCCTGTCAGCGCCGGCGGACGCCCCCCACGGGGTGCTCAACGCCGCGCTGGCGGCCGAGAACATGCTCCTCGAGGCAACCGGCCTGGGCCTCGGGTCGTGCTTCCTCGTCTCGCCCAACCTCGCCCTCAACGGCGAGGAGAACCGCGCCCTGGCCCGCGAGGTCGGCATCCCGGAAGGCCACGTGCTCAAGTGCGCCATCATCCTCGGCTACCCCGCCGCCGGCGACCGGTTCAGCGCCGGCAAGCGCGAGCGCAAGGGCGTGGTGGTCTACGTCGACTGACGGGGCGCGGGTGGCGTCACCTTGGGGGGCGCGGGGCGAGGCCGCCGGAGCGGCGGATGGCGCGCAGCAGGGTGAGGGCGAGCGTGAGGCCGGCGAGGATGCCGGCGAGCCCGAGGATCGAGATGCCGAAGACGGTTGGGGGGACGGCGGCGCTGAGGATTTGGGAAGAGCCGATGAGCACGGCGGCGGTGAGCATCCCGTGGGCGACGCGGTTGACGACGGCGTCGAGGTGGCGGTGGTCGAGGTGGACGTCGAGGGTGCCCTTGCGGACACGGCGGATGATGTCGCTGAGGTCGCGTGGCAGGGCTTGGAGCAGGCGGTCCCAGTCGATCCAGGTGCGCTGCAGGCGGCGGAGGACGTTGGCGGGGGCGAGGCGGCGCTGGGTGAGGCGGCGGTGGAACGGTTCGAGCAGGCTGGCGAGGTTGAAGTCGGGGTCGAGCAGGCGGCCGGTGCCATCGAGCATGACCAGCACCTTGATGAGCAGGGAGATGCCGGGCTTCTGGACGATGCGGTGGCGGCGGACGAGCTCGGTGAAGTCGCCGAGCACGCGGGTGACGTCGAGCTGGCGCAGGGAGCCGGTGAGGTGGGTGGCGGTGAACGCGGCGAGGTCGGCCTCCAACAGATCGCGGTCGAGGTCGTGGGGCGGCTGGCCGAGCATCACGCCGCAGTCGGCGAGCAGCTCGCTGTCGCCGGCGAGGAATCCCTGCACGAGGCCCTCGAAGCACTCGCGGGTGTGGTCGTCGAGGGTGCCGACCATGCCGAAGTCGAGCAGGCCGATGGTGTTGCCGGGCAGGACGAGGATGTTACCGGGGTGGGGGTCGGCGTGATAGAAGCGGTCGCGGAAGATCATCTCCAGGTAGACGTTGCAGCCGCGGCGGGCGAACTCGCGGCGGTCGACGCCGGCGGCGTCCATGCGGGCGGTGTCGGCGACGCTGAAGCCGTCGATGCGCTCCATGGTCAGGACGCGGCGGGCGGAGAGGGCGGGGAAGGGGCGTGGGATGTGGACGGTGGGGTCGCGGGCGAAGTTGGCGGCGCAGCGCTGGAGGTTGCGGGACTCGCGGCCGAAGTCGAGCTCGGCGCGGAGCACGCGGCGGAACTCGGCGAGGATCGCCGAAGGCTGATAGAGGGCGATCTCGGCGCTGCGCTCGGCGAGGGCGGCGAGGGCGGCGAGGATGTCGAGGTCGTTGGCGATGGTGGCCTCGATCCCGTGGTGCTGGACCTTGACCACGACCGGGCGGCCGTCGGGGAGGGTGGCGTGGTGGACCTGGGCGATCGAGGCGGAGGCGGCGGGGGAATCGTCGAACGAGGCGAAGGCGGCCTCCGGCGGGCGGCCGAGCTCGGACTCGATGACGCGGCGGACGGTGGCGGGCGGGTCGGGGGGGGCGTCGGTCTGGAGGTGGGACAGCTCGGCGGCGAGTTCCTGGCCGACGAGGTCGGCGCGGGTGCTGAGCATCTGGCCGAGCTTGATGAAGGTGGTGCCGAGTTCGGAGAACGCGAGGCGGACGCGCTGGGGGCGGGTGAGCGGCAGTTCCTCGCGGCGGACGAGCAGGCGGCGGAGGAACTCGCGGTCGGTGGACTCGAGCCAGTCGGCCAGGCCGTATTTGGCGAGCACGCGGACGATGTGCTCGAAGCGCTTGGCGTTGCGGGTGTAGCGCGGCAGCGAGGTGATCTTCATGGGCGGGTCAGACGTCTCACAGCCCGGGCGGCAGGAATGGCTGGGGGGCGCTCATCAACGGCACACGATAGCGCCCGGCGGGCCGGAGGGCGAGAACAGATGGCGGCAGAACAGATGGCGGCGCACGGGCGCCGCGGTTGCGGGGGCAGGCCGCTGGGGGCTTGCGTATGGGGAGGGTGGGGATAGGATGGCGGGCATGATGAGATTGAGGATCGTTGGGCGGGGCGGGCTGCGCGGGGCGGCGGTGGGGGTGTGCGTGGTGGCGGGGGTGGCGGGGTGGTCGGCGGGGGGGGTGCTGGACGACTACGTGCGGGCGAAGGACCCGGCGTTCGGCTATCGGGTTGCGGGGCAGGTGGAGACGCTCGGGGTGCGGATGCTCAAGGTGCGGGTGGTGTCGCAGAACTGGCGGGGGACGCCGTGGCGGCACTGGCTGGTGGTGTGCATCCCGCCGCAGGTTGGCGGGCACCACAAGGGGGTGCTGCTGGTGGAGGGCGGCTCGAACAGCGAGAAGGAGCCGGATTTGAACCGTGAGGAGGCGACGCTTGCGGGGCTGACCGCGACGATGCTCAAGGCGCCGATCGCGCTGCTGCTGCAGGTGCCCAACCAGCCCCTGTTCGGGAAGCTCAAGGAGGACGACCTGATCGCGCACACCTTCGACCAGTATCTGGCCGGCGGTGAGGCCGACTGGCCGCTGCTGCTGCCGATGGTCAAGAGCGCCACGGCCGCGATGGACGTGCTGCAGGCGATGGCCGGGGCGGGCGAGTTGACGACCCTCGGCGGGCAGGCGGTGGCGGTCGGCAAGTTCGCCGTCGCCGGCGCCTCCAAGCGCGGCTGGACGACGTGGCTGACGGCCGCCGTCGACTCCCGGGTGTGCGCGCTGGCCCCCTCGGTGATCGACGTGCTCAACATGCCCGAGCAGATGAAGCGCCAGCAGCAGTCGTACGGGCGGTTCAGCGCCAACCTGCGCCCCTACATCGAGCGCGACATCCTCAACCGCTTTGACACGCCGCGCGGGGCGGAACTGTGCCGGATCGTCGACCCGTATGCCTACCTCGAGCGGTTCAAGCAGCCGAAGCTGATGCTGTTGGGCGCGAACGACGCCTACTGGACGGTGGACTCGGCGCAGTTGTACTTCCCGCAGCTGCCGGGGCCGAAGGCGCTCTACTACCTGCCGAACGCGGGGCACAAGCTGGGCCTTGCGGTGTTGCCGACGCTGAACAACTTCCTGCTCTCGGTGCTGGAGGAGAGGCCGTTTCCGGAGTTGCGCTCCGAGTTTGCGGGGGGCGAGCTGCGGGCGTCGTGGCCGGGTGAGGGGCAGCCGACGCTGTGGCGGGCGCGCGCGGAGAGCCGCGACTTCCGCAAGGCGCAGTGGGAACCGGAGGCGTTGCCGGCGGGCAGCAAGGCGCGGGTGAAGCTGGAGGAACCCGCCAGCGGCTGGCTGGCGTGCTACCTGAGCGTGATGTTCCCCGGGCTGGCGGAGGGGGCCCCGCCGTTCTCGCTGAGCACGCCGGTGCAGGTGGTGCCCGAGCGGTTTCCGCACCCGTGACCGGCGGCGGCGCGGCCCGGGCGGGGCGGCGGCCGGCGCCCGGCACTGAGGACACGATGGACCCGAGCCCGACGGCAGATGGGGGGGGCGGTGCGGCTGGTGGCGCCCGGCGGGAGCGGGTGCTGGCAGGGCTGTCCGGGGGGGTGGACAGCAGCGTGGCGGCGGCGCTGCTGGTCGAGCAGGGGCACGAGGTGGTGGGGGCGTTCATGAAGAACTGGGTCAACGCCGAGGGGTTGCCCGGCGCGTGCCCGTGGGAGGCGGACGTCGAGGACGCGGCGGCGGTGGCGCGGGGGTTGGGGATCGAGTTCCGGGTGGTGGAGTTGGTCGACCTGTATCGCGAGCGGATCGTCGACCCGATGCTGGCGGCCTATCGGGACGGGCTGACGCCGAATCCCGACGCGTGGTGCAACCGCGAGGTCAAGTTCGGGGTGTTCCTCGACTACGCGCTGGGGCAGGGGTTCGACGCGGTGGCCACCGGGCACTACGCGCGGCGGCGGGAGGAGGGCGGCCGGGCCACGCTCTGGCGCGGAGCGGACCCCAACAAGGACCAGACCTACTTCCTCGCGCTGCTGACCCGGGGGCAGGTGGAACGGGCGCGGTTTCCGGTCGGCGGGCTGCTCAAGCCGCAGGTGCGCGAACTGGCGCGGCGGTTCGGGTTGCCGACCGCGGCCAGGAAGGACAGCCAGGGGATCTGCTTCATCGGCGCAGTGAGGATGGGAGACTTCCTCGCCCACCACCTGCCCGAGCGGCCGGGCGAGATCGTCGACCTTGACGGGCGCGTGCTCGGCCGGCACCGCGGGCTGCACTTCCACACCATCGGCCAGCGCCGCGGCCACGGCGTGGCCTCGCCCCGCGCCGGCCGGGCCTACGTGGTGGTGGCCAAGGACGCGGCCCGCAACCGCCTGGTGCTGGGCTGGGACGAGCCGGCCACGCCGGGGCTCTATGCGCGGCGCTGCGTCGTCGGCGCGCTCGCCGCACAGGCGTGCGCGTTCGACCGGCCGCTGCACTGCGGGGTGCAGCCGCGCTACCGGGCGCGGGCCGAGCCGGCGGCGGTCGTGCCGCTGGGCGGCGGCCGGGTGGAGGTGTGCTTCGAGCGGCCGCAGCGCGCGCTGGCCGCCGGGCAGGTGTGCGCGTTCTATGCCGGCGCGCAGCTGTTAGGAGGCGGGGTGTTCGAGGAGGTCAGCGCTGGTGCCGGCGGTGGCGGTTGAACAGCGCGAGCGTGCGGTCGCGCTCGGCGGCGTGGTCGACGACCGGGGGCGGGTAGCCGGCGGCGAGCGTGCGGCCGGGTGGGGGCGGCGCGTGGAGGGCGGGGGCGGGCACGGCGTGCAGCTCGGGCACCCAGCGGCGGATGAAGGCGCCGTCCGGGTCGTGGCGGGCGGACTGGGCCCAGGGGTTCTGGATGCGGAAGTAGGGTGCGGCGTCGGCGCCGGTGCCCGCGCTCCACTGCCAGCCGCCGTTGTTGGAGGCGATCTCGCCGTCGATGAGGTGGCGGATGAAGAACTGCTCGCCGAGCCGCCAGTCGAGGTGGAGGTCCTTGGTTAGGAACATGGCGGTGATCATGCGCAGGCGGTTGTGCATGAAGCCGGTGGCGGCGAGCTGGCGCATGCCGGCGTCGACGAGCGGGAAGCCGGTGCGGCCGTCGGTCCAGGCGGCGAAGCGGGCGTCGGGCTGGAGCCACGGCAGGCCGCGCCACTGGGGCTGGAACTCGGTTTCCAACACCTCGGGGAAGTGGGCCAGCAGGGCGAGGTAGAACTCGCGCCACGCGAGCTCGCGGATGAAGGCGCGGGCGCCCGCGGCGGCGGCGGCGGTTGGGGCGCGGGCGAGGGCCCGGGCGGCGGCGGCGTGGACGGTGCGGGGCGAGAGGAGGCCCCAGCGGAGGTCCTGCGAGAGCCGGCTGGTGGCGTCCGCGGCGGGCACGTCGCGGAGCGCGGCGTAGCTGGGGAGGACGCGGGCGGCGGCGCGCTCGAGGCGCTTGCGGGCGGCGCGCTCGCCGGACTCGGGGGCGCCGGCCGGCGGTGCGGCGAGCCCCCAGTGGGCGAGCGTGGGCAGCGGCAGCGAGGCGATGCCGGCCGGGGTGTGGAGGGTGCGCGGCTTGCCCAGCGGCGCCGGTTTGGCGCGGGCGAGCCACGCGTTGCAGAACGGGGTGAAGACGCGGAACGGGCGGCCCTGGGCGGTGAGCACCTCGTCGGGCGGGTGCAGCGCGACGTCGTCGCAGGCGGTGGTTTCGATGCCGCGTTCGCGGCACCGGCGTTCGAGCCGCCGTTGCTGCTCGCGGCCGGACGGGTCGGGGTCGCGGTTGAAGGTGACGAGGTCGGCGCGGCACTCGTCGAGCAGGCGCGTGAGTTCATCGACCGGCCGGCCGCAGCGGATGACCAGGCGCCCGCCGAGCGCGGCGAGGTTGGCGGCGAGCGACGCGAGCGCCCCGCACAGGAACTGCTGGCGGCCGGCCGCGGTCCACGGGTGGCGGCGCCGCCAGTCGCTGACGACGTAGACGGGCAGCACCTGCGCCGCGCGCCTGGCGGCGTGCAGCAGGGCGGTGTTGTCGGCGACGCGCAGGTCGCGCCGGAACCAGTGGATGGCGAGGCGGCGGGGGGCGGGCATGGGAGGCGGTGAGGCGCCGGGCCTCCGGATCGGCAGGCCCGATCCCCCGCGGGGTGGCCGGCGGCGTCAGGCGTCGGTCTTGAGGAGCTTGCCGGCCTTCTTGACGGTGGCGGGCGGGAGCTTGCCGTTGACCCGCTTGGCGGACTCGAGGAACTTCCTGAGTTCGGCGAGCTTGGCCTCGGCGGCGACCATCGACTTGCGCGCGCCGCCGTATTGGCGGTCGGAGAAGTAGCGGGTGAAGGTGGCTCCCCCGCGGCTGATGCAGAGGCGCCAGCCTTGGAACGCGGTCGTTTCGTAGGTGAACCGGGTCAGGTTGCGCTTTGATTTCATGTGGTGCGTGCGTGGGTTCCGCGGCTGTGCACCCGCCTGGCGGGAACAGGCGGTCCGGAATGCCAGCCGGAGGCCCTGCTAGGGGGCGGAACTGGAGCGACTCTACCACCTTTGCCGGCGGGTGCAAGCATTCTCGGCAACGTGCTAACACGCGGGGCGCCGGGGGCCTGTCACAGGATCAGGGCGACCTCCTCGCCGGGTCCGTGGACGCCCTCGATGAGGATGCCCTCGACGTCGGCGGTCTTGGACGGGCCGGTGACCCACACGACGGTCGGCGAGTCGCCGAGGCGGGCGAGGGCCTCGGGGATGGTGCGGACGATGGTGGCGGGGTCGACGACCGACACGTGGACCCACGGTGCGAGCGCGCCGAGGCGGTCGGACGTGTGGTGGTCGTCGAGGACGAGGGTGCCCGACTCGGCGATCGCGGCGGTGGCCGGGGTGATGCCGAACGCGAACGAGTCGATCGCGGCGCGGTCGAAGACGGTGTCGAGGCCGAAGCCGGCGTCGAACAGCGGGCGGCCGACGGCCTCGAACACGGCGCGGTCGCAGAATCCGTAGCGGCGCGGGAGCTGGCGCAGCAGTGCGACCAGTTCGTCGATCGAGCGGACGACGCGGCCGTTGACGGCGGTGAAGTTGCGGGTGAAGACCTCCACGATGTCGGTGCCGGCGAGGCGCGGGGCGGCGTGCAGCAGCGCCTCGTCGAACTCCGGGTGGGGCTGCTTGTCGCGGATGGCGGCGGTGGCGGCGCGGATGCGGCCGAGGATGGTGTCGCGGGCGGGCATGGCGTTCAGGCGGCGAGGGCCTGGTCGAGGTCGGCGAGGATGTCGTCGGGGTGTTCGATGCCGACCGACAGGCGCACGAGGTCCGGGGTGATGCCGGCGGCGGCCTGTTGGGCCGGGGTGAGCTGGCTGTGGGTGGTGGTGGCTGGGTGGATCGCGAGCGACTTGGCGTCGCCGACGTTGGCGAGGTGGCTGAACAGGCGCAAGGAATCGATGAAGCGTGCGCCGGCGGGGGCGCCGCCCCTGATGCCGAAGACGACCATCGAGCCGCCCATGCCGCGGAGGTACTTGCGGTTGCGCTCGAACTCGGGGTCGTCGGGCAGGCCGGGGAAGCGGACCCACTCGACGCGGGGGTGGGCCTTGAGGTGGCGGGCGACGGCGAGGGCGTTGGCGCAGTGGCGTTCCATGCGCAGCGGCAGGGTTTCGATGCCCTGGAGGAAGAGCCACGAGTTGTCCGGGGCGATGCAGGCGCCGAGGTTGCGGAGCGGGCCGGTGCGCATGCGCAGGATGAACGCGAGCGGGGCGAGCGGCTCGGGCAGGTCGTGGCCCCAGCGCAGGCCGTGATAGGACGCGTCGGGGGCGTCGAACAGCGGGTGGCGGCCGGCGTGCCACGGGAAGCTGGCGCCGTCGACGACGATTCCGCCGAGGCCGGTGCCGTGGCCGCCGAGCCACTTGGTGAGCGAGTGGACGACGATGTGGGCGCCGTGGGCGAGCGGGCGGGTGAGGGCGGGGGTGGAGAAGGTGGCGTCGACGACCAGCGGCAGGCCGTGGGCGCGGGCGACGTCGGCGACGGCCTCGAGGTCGGTGACCTCGAGCGCGGGGTTGGACACCGTCTCGCAGAACAGGGCGCGGGTGTTGGAGTCGATCACGGCGGCGAAGCTGGCGGGGTCGGTGGAGTCGACGAAGCGGACGCCGATGCCGAGGGCGGGCAGGATGTCGTTGAACTGGGTGTAGGTGCCGCCGTAGAGGTTGCGGGCGGAGACGATGTTGTCGCCGGCGCGGGCGAGGTTGACGACGGTGTTGAAGATCGCGGCGGTGCCGGAGGCGTGGGCGAGGCCGGCGGCCTCGGGGGCGCCCTCCAACAGGCAGACGCGCTTCTCGAGCACCTCGGTGGTGGGGTTGGTCAGGCGGGTGTAGATGTTGCCCAGCTCGCGCAGCGCGAACAGGCTGGCGGCGTGCGCGGTGCTGCGGAACTGATAGGCGGCGGTGCGGTAGACGGGCACCGCGCGGGCGAGGGTGGTCGGGTCCGGGGCGGCGCCGCCGTGGAGGCAGATGGTTTCGAGGTTCATCGAGGGATGCTGTCGGGGGTGTTCGGGGGTCGAGGGGAAACTCGACGATGGTTTACCGCAGAGGAGGCAGAGGGATCAGAGGGCGCAGAGGGGGGAGAGGGTGATGAGTGGGGAGCTGGGGTGAGTGGGGCGCGGGGGATTGTGGGCGTTTGAGGGACCGCAGAGGAGGCTGAGGGAGCAGAGGGCGCAGAGGGGGGAGAGGGGATCAGAGGGCGCAGACTGGGGGAGGGGTGGGTTGGGAGCGGATGACGCGGCGCTTGCCGAGAGGTAGAACCTTGAAGTTGAGGAGCAGGCCGATTTGGAGGCCGGTAATGTTCAGGTAGCCCAACATCTGCGCATCGTGCGCGGGAGTGAAACACTCGACGCACTTCGCGTCGACGATGATCTTGTCCTCTACAATCAGGTCGGGCCGCAGCTTGCCAAGAAGGTGGTCGTGGAAATGAACCGGGTATTCAGGCTGTTGGACGAAGCGCAAACCTCGCTCTCCAAGTGCGATACACAGCGCGCGCTCGTAGAGCTTCTCGTCAAGGCCTGGCCGCAGTTCAGTCTGAACGTCGATCGCGGCCCCGATGATCGCGCGGGTGAGTTCGGAGTGTGGATACTCTTCCATTTGACGAACCTCTGCGCCCTCTGGTTCCTCTGCCACCTCTGCGGTCAACGGCCCGGCCGGTTCTTGAACCATTTCCTGAACTCCCCCCCCCGGAACTCGGGGAGCGTGCGCTGGGCGCACCAGTCGGAGATCGGGCGGAGGGGGAGTTGTTCGGGGGAGAAGCGGTTGGCGAGGCGGGACGAGCGGATCGCGAGGCGCCACAGGCGGGGCGAGGTGGCGAGGATGGCGAAGCCGCCGAGCGGCGGCGAGCCGGGGGAGAACACGTGGCGGCGCTTGGCCTGGTCGCGCAGGCGCAGCAGCAGGTCGGGCAGGGGGATGTCGACCGGGCAGACTTCCTGGCAGGCGCCGCACAGCGACGAGGCCTTGGGCAGGTCGGCGAACTCGGCGAAGCGGTCGGCGAACAGGAGCGGGGAGAGGACCGCGCCGATCGGGCCGCCGTAGGGTGAGCGGTAGGCGTGGCCGGAGGCCTGTCGATAGACGGGGCAGACGTTCTGGCAGGAGCCGCAGCGGATGCAGCGGAGGATCTCGCGGCAGCGGGAGGCGAGGATGGCGGAGCGGCCGTTGTCCATGAACACGACGTGGAGGTGTTCGGGGCCGGACGCCTGGCCGGGCGGGCGCGGGCCGTTGATGAACTCGGTGTAGACGGTGAGCTGCTGGCCGGTGGCGGAGCGGGCGAGCAGGTTGAGGAAGACGGCGAGGTCGCGGTCGGTGGGGACGAGTTTCTCGATCCCGACGAGGACGATGTGGAGGGGCACCGGGGCGAGGCCGAAGCGGGAGTTGCCCTCGTTGGTGACGATCACGATGCGGCCGGACTGGGCGGACACGAAGTTGGCGCCGGTGATGCAGGCGTGGGCCTCCATGTACTTGCGGCGGAGGAACGCGCGCGCGCGGCGGGTGATGGTTTCCGGGTCGTCGTTGTAGTCCTCGGCCACGCCCTCGCGCAGGAAGGTCTGGGCGATCTCGCGGCGGTTCTTGTGGATGACCGGCTTGACGATGTGGGAGGGGGTGTCGTCGTCGAGCTGGACGATGAACTCGCCGAGGTCGCTTTCGAGGCATTCGATGCCCTGCTCGATGAGGAAGCGGTTGAGGTGGATTTCCTCGGCGGCCATCGACTTGGACTTGGTCAGGCGGGTGGCGCCGTGGGCGCGGAGGATGTCGAGGATGGTGGCCTTGGCCTGGTGGCCGTCGGCGGCGAAGTGGACGTGGGCGCCGCGTTCCGTTAGTCCGGCGGCGGCCTGTTCGAGGTAGCGGTCGAGGTGGTGGAGGGTGTGGTCCTTGATCCGGCCGGCGAGGTGGCGGAGGGCGTCGGGGTCGGGGTAGTCGCCGTGGAGGAGCTGGTGCCGCTTGTCGGTGCCGGACACCGCGCCCTCCATCACGGCGGCCTGTTTGGCGTCGGGGATGGTGCGGGCGTATTCGTCGATGGGTTGGCGGCCGAGCATGGGGCGGGGTGGGCGGAGGGTTTCCCGGGCGGGGCGGCTCAGGGTTTGGGACCGGGCTTGGGGGAGGGCTTGGGGGAGGGTTTCCTGGAGGATTGTGGGGCGGGTTTGGGGGCGTGGTCGAGGGCCTGGCGGAGGATCTGGGCGGCGTGGAGGCAGGGGATGTTGCGGCCCTGGGCTTGGGCGAGGCCGCTGATGTGCATCAGGCAGGAGAGGTCCGCGGAGCACAGCAGGTCGGGCTTGGCGGCGAGGATGTGGTCGAGCTTGAGCGAGCCGATGCGGCCGGAGAGGTGGGGGAAGACGACCGCGAAGGTGCCGCCGAAGCCGCAGCACTGGTCGGCCTGGCCGAACGGGACGACCTCGACGTTGCCGATCGAGGAGAGCAGTTGGATGGCGGCCTCCGGGGTGGGGGTGCCGCGGGTATGGCAGTTGCGGTGATAGGCGATGCGGGTTGGGGCGGGCAGCGAGCCGGGCCAGCTGGAGACCTTGAGGCCGTTGACGATGAAGTCGAACAGCTCCCAGGTGCGGGCGGCGAGCGAGGAGATGGCGGGGTGGGGGCGGTCCTCGAACTGGAGCAGGTTGCCGTGGAAGTTCATCGCGGCGCAGGAGCCGGAGGGGACGACCACCGGGAGGTCGCCGGCGAACACCTTGGCGCAGTGCCGCGCCACCTTGCGCGACGACTTCCAATCCCCCGTATTGAACGCCGGCTGGCCGCAGCACGTCTGGTTGCGGGGGAACAGCACCTCCACGCCGAGGTGCTCGAGCACCTCGACGGAGGCCTGCGCGGCGTCGGCGTAGAAGGCGTCGCACAGGCAGGTGCCCATCAGCAGGACCTTCCTGGCGACCGGGCGGTTGGCGGGGACGTGCATCGGCTGGGGCTGGCTGTGGGGGCGGCCGGTGCCCGGCGGGGCCGGGCCCGGCGACGGCAGCAGCATAAGCGGTCGCGCACGCCCGACAATCGGAATGAGGAATGGATTCCCGGCCGGGTGCGGCGCGGGCCGGCTGCCATCCCTTTGCGGACCGGCATTCAGGCGCCGGCGGTGAGTGCGGCGAGGCAGGCGTCGAAGCAGGCGGCGCCCTGTTCGAGGGCGGCGACGTCGATGAACTCGTCGGCGGTGTGGGCCTGGTCGATCGAGCCGGGGCCGAGGCAGACGGCGGGCAGGCCGGCGTGGGCGAGGTGGGTGGCGTCGGAGAACCACGGGGCGCCGGCGAGGCGCGTGCCGGGGGCGGCGGCGAGCAGGCGCCGGACGTCGGGGTGGTCGGCGGGGGTTTCCATCGGCGGGGTTTCGTGCGGGTTGTCGACGGCGAGGGGCAGGCCGGCGGCGGCGATGGTGTGCTCGAGCAGGGCGCGGGCGCCGCCGGCGGCGGCGAGCGCGGGGGTGGTGCGGAGGTCGAGCTCGGCGGTGGCGAGGTCGGGGACGATGTTGGGGCGGGTGCCGCCGCGGATGGTGCCGATGTTGGCGGTGGCGGGCCCTAACAGCGGGTGGGCGAACGGCGCGAGGGCGCGGGCGAGCTCGCGGTCGAGGCGGTCGAGGGCGCGGGCGAGCTTGAGGATCGCGTTGTCGCCGCGTTCCGGCCGGGAGCTGTGGGCGGCGCGGCCGGTGGCGCGCAGGGTGGCCCACAGCGAGCCCTTGGTGGCGTGGACGAGCTGGAGGGCGGTCGGTTCGCCGACGATGGCGAAGCGGTAGTCGGCGGCGTGGTGGCGGGCGAAGTGGCGCGACCCCCACTGGCCGGATTCCTCGCCCATGAAGGCGACGAAGTCGACGGCGACCGGCAGGGTGGCGAGGCGTGGGGCGTGGGTGCGCAGGGCCCACAGCATGGCGGCCATGGGGCCCTTGGTGTCGCTGGCGCCGCGGCCGTGGATCCGGCCGTCGCGCAGGTCGGCGGCGAAGGGGTCGATGGTCATGCCGGCGACGCCGACGGTGTCGAGGTGGGGGCCGAGGAGGATTCGCGGGCGGCCGTCGCGGGGGGCGAAGCGGGCGATCACGTTGGGCCGGCCGGGGCGGATCTCCTCGAGGGTGACGGCCGCGCCGAGGTCGGTGAGCCAGCGGGCGAGGAATGCGGCGAGCGCGCCCTCGCCGGCGGCCTCGATCCCGGGCTCGTTGTCGGGGTTGACCGAGGGGATGCGGACGAGCTGCTGGAGGAACGCGGCGAGGGACACGGCGCCAGAGCCTCGGCACGGAAGCGGCCGCGGTCAACCGCCGGGTGGGCCGGCGGGCACGGGGGCAATCGGTTCCATGGATCCGATAGGGCGGGCACGTCCCATGGGGCAGGCCTCACGGGCCCGATGCTGCGTGGCTGCGGCCGTTGTGGCGCCCGTGCTACCTGGCGGGGCGGACCTCGACGATCCCGGCGTCGATGAACTGGCCGCCCTCGGACTGGCGGCAGTGGATCGCGATCGTGTTGGTGCCGGTGGTCAGGGCGGCGCGGGCCTGGTCGCTGATCGGGGCCTCGATGTAGTCGCCGGAGAAGCCGGTGAGGGTGGCGGCGGGCACGCCGTTGAGCCACACCCGTGCGTCCTCGTCATGATAGATGCGGAGGGCGATGCGGGAGCGGTCGCCGGCGGGCAGGGTGAACGGGCGGCGGAGCCAGATCTCGCGGGTGTTCCACTCGGTGCCGACCTCCGAGTTGGGGGTGGCGCGGGTGCCGAAGCCGCCGGGGGCGCGCTGCCAGCCGGCGTCGTCGAAGCCGGGCTGGAACCAGTCGGCGCCCGGCGCGGTGGTGGTGAAGCGCCAGTCGCTGCGCTTGTCGCGGGCGGTGGGGACGATCGTGGTGACCACCGGCGGCTTGGGCATCGGCGCCCAGCCGGCGGCCTTGGTCTGGTCGCGGCCGGCGTACTTGGCCCACAGCGGCTGGTCGTAGAGCATCTGGAGGAACACGCCGCCGACGACCGGGCGGGCGGTGAAGCCGACCTTGCGGGCGGTTTTGGTGTCGTACCAGTCGCTCATCGGCGCGCGGTCGGTCGTCTGTTGGAGGAAGCGGTGGACCGGGGCGACGAGGGCGTCGAAGTCGGCGCGCTGGCGGGTGAGGGTGGCGGTCCACAGGATCCAGTCGAGCTTGGTGTAGTCCTTGCGGTTGTCGAGCGGCAGGCCGAACTGGTTCTGGACGCGCAGGTAGTGGTCGGTTTCGGTGCGGCGGACCTCGTCGGGGAACAGGCCGAGGCCGAGGATCCTGTCCCACACGAGGTTGTATTTCTGGCTCCAGCTGCCGGGGCGGTCGAAGGCGAGGCGGTAGTGGCCGTCGTCGGCGGCCTCCTTGACCCAGCGGGCGGCGAACTCCCTGGCGAGGCCGGCGTGCTTGTCGGCGGCGGCCTGGTCGCCGCGCATGGCGGCGAGTTTGGCGAAGGCGCCGAGGCCGCAGATGGCCTTGATGGAGAGGTTGGTGTTGTGGGCGAGGTGGCCGGCGAAGTCGTCGGTGCAGAGCTGGTTCTCGGGGTCGAACCCCTTGTCGGCGAGGTAGGCGGCCCACTGGCTGAGGCGTGGCCAGTAGCGCCCGGCGAAGTCGGCGTTGCCTTCCATCTGGGCGAGCGCGGCGAACACGAGCAACAGGTTGCCGCTTTCCTCGACCGGCATCTGGTTCTCCTCGCTGCGCTCGCCGCCGCCGTAGCGCTGGCCGTTGGCGTGGGGGTATTGGCCGAGGTCGTGGGGTGCGAACGGGAACTTCCAGCGCTCCGAGGAGGCGTATTCCATGAACGGCACGAGGAACGACTTGGTGAGCGTGGGCCCGAACAGCAGGAACTGGGGCGACATCGGATAGATGATGTCGGAGGTGGCGATGCAGCCGTTGCTGTGGTTTTCCTTGGAGAACTGGAGCGGCTGGCCGTTGGCGTCGGCGACGAACTTGCCGGCGGCGAAGCACTGGCGGAACGCGAGGGTGCAGATGTCGGCGTAGGGCTGGCCGCCGGCGGCGACGAGGTCGGCGGCCAGTTCGCGGTCGAAGGCCTCGCACTTGCGCGTCAGTTCCGGGTAGTCCTCGGCGGCGGCGGCGAGCAGGTCGGCGGCCTGCCAGCCGTTGCGGCGCCAGAACGGGCGCAGGTTGTTGCGCATGAACTGGATCGAGTAGAGATCGTCGTAGGCGAGGATCAGCCAGCGGCTGACGGGCGCCTTGACCGCGCCGAGGTCGAAGGACAGGGCGAGCGCGAGGTCGCCGGCGGGGGCGGGGGCGGCGGCCGGGGCGCCGGCGCGGGTGGCGGCGGCGGCGCGGCCGTGGGCGGGGATGTAGTGTGCGGGGGTGGCGAGGTAGAGGTAGCCCCAGTCGATGCGGATGTCGTCGCCGGTCTTGGCGAGGACCTGCTGGTCGAGCGAGCCGGCGCGCAGCACGGTGAGGCCGGCGATGCCGGGGACGGCGGCGACCTCGGCGCGCTGCTCCGGGGTGTTGGTGGCGATCTCGGCGCCGGCGGAGAAGTCGACCTCGACCCGGTGGGGCCGGCCGTCGGTGGCGACGGCGTCGAAGGTCAGGTAGGTGACCGGCCGCGCGAGGATGTCGAGGTCAGCGGGCAGGGCCGGAGTGGTGAAGGTCAGGCGCAGCGAGACGCCGGCGCCGGCATAGGTGGCGATCGTGCGGGTGGCGGTCAGCTCGAGCTTGGTCTGCGCCAACGCCTGCCCCTCGCCCCCGCCGAGCAGGCGGAACACCGCGCCGTCGATCCGCGCGCTGCACTCCAGCCGGTGCGGCTTGCCCGTCCAGTGCGTCGTCGGGCCGTCGGCCAGCCGGTCGTGGGGCGACCAGATCGAGAAGTATGGGTCGCAGGCAACCAGCGGCACCGACGGCGGGCGCAACGGTTCGGCGGCGGCGGCGGCGAACAACGGCAGGGCGGCGAGAAGGGGCAGCGGTTTCATCGGGTCGGGCGCAGGCTACGGACCGGCGGCGGCCGATCATTCGGCGGACCGCCACCCAGTGCAAGCCCCGGGGATCCCCGGGGATCCCCGCCCCGGGACGCCACGATCCCCGCAATCCCCGCGATGTCCGCCCACGATTCTTGTCGCGGCCGCGACCAGGATTGTGGGTGGGGGGGCGGGGCGGGGGGGTGGTGGGACGGGCTGTCGGGACGGGCTTGCAAAGGGGGGGGCGGGGCGGGAGGCTGGGGTGATGAGCGAAGGGCAGCACGCCGAGCTGAAGCTGGAGTTCGACACCCCGCAGTTCTTGCACTCGTTGTTCGCCAACGACCCGGCCCAGCTCGGGCTGATCGAGCAGCGGCTCGGGGTGAAGGTGGTGACCCGCGACGGCTGGGTGCTGCTGAGCGGGCCGGCCGGGGCGGTCGAGCGCGCCAAGGCGGCGTTCTTCGACCTCGAGCAGGCGCGGCGCGGGGGGGCCGAGATCCGGCCGGCCGACTTCCGGCTGGCGGTCGAGGTGGCGGCCGGCGGCGGCGACGTGGGGGTGGCCGAGCTGGCCGGCACGCGGTTGTTAGGGACCCGCGGGCGGCGGCCGGTGGTCCCGCGCACGCCGCGGCAACTGGCCTACCTGAAGGCGATCGAGAGCCACGACCTGGTGTTCGGGCTGGGGCCGGCGGGGACCGGCAAGACCTATCTGGCGATGGCGATGGGGCTGGCGATGCTCAAGCGGCGGGACGTCACGCGGGTGGTGCTGACGCGGCCGGCGGTGGAGGCGGGCGAGGCGCTGGGGTTTTTGCCGGGCGACCTGCGGGAGAAGGTGGCGCCGTACCTGCGGCCGTTGTATGACGCGCTGCACGACATGCTCGACCCCGAGGAGGGGCAGCGGCACATTGACGAGGGGACGATCGAGATTGCGCCGCTGGCGTTCATGCGCGGGCGCACGCTGGCGCACTCGTTTTTGATCCTCGACGAGGCGCAGAACACCACCTGCGAGCAGATGTTCATGGCGCTGACGCGGCTCGGGGAGGGGTCGTGCTGCGTGGTCACCGGCGACACCACCCAGATCGACCTGCGGCCCGGGGTGCCGTCCGGGCTGCTCGAGGCGGTGGCGGCGCTCGAGGGGGTGGAGGGGATCGCGTTCGTCGAGTTCGGGCAGGCGGACGTGGTGCGCCACCCGGTGGTCGGGCGGATCATCGAGGCCTATCAGCGGCACCGCGGCAACGGCGGGCCGGGCGGCGGGCGGGGGCGGCGTGGCCTTGGTGCGACAAAATGACGCACTGTGCCAATTCGCCGATTGCCAGTGGCGGGCGCAATTGCTACGGCTGAGGGGCGAGCGAGTTCCGCGTGGGCGGGCTGGGCTTGCGGCAAGCAGCAACGACTTCCGTGGCACTCCTGGACGCGTTCAACCGTTGGCGGCTGGCCCGCAGGGGGATGTCCTCCGGGCGCAAGCGCCGGATCAGCCGAGACGACACGCTGGCGCAGACGATCGGCCGCAGCCGGTGGGTGCGGCTGGCGCTGCAGGTGTTGTTTCTCGGGGCGTGCGGGGTGTTGACGCTGGGCGGGGGGGGGCAGGATTTCGACGCCGAGCACGCGCGGCGGGTGTTGGTGGGGGTGATGGTCGGGCTGACGGCGGTGGTGTTGTTCGAGGCGCAGCACCGGCAGGCGGCGGCGAGCAACGGGCGGGTGGTGCTGGTGTTCGGCGGGCTGGTGGCGCACCTGCTGCTGCTGGGCGCGGCGGCGCTGGTGGTGGAGGTCAACGGGCTGCCGCTGGAGTACCGGTTCCTGCTGATCCCGTTCGCGTTCGTGCCGATGATCCACGCGGTGCTGCTGGGGCGCGGGGTGGGGACGTTCTCGGCGATCTACGCGGCGTTGTTAGGGAGCATGGTGATCGGGATCGACTGGCTGATGTCGTACCTGGTGGTCAGCCTGGTGGGCGGGCTGACGGCGGTGCAGCTGGTGGACCGGGCGCGCAAGCGCGGGGTGCTGCTGCGTGCGGGGTTGCACGTGGGAGGGGTGGTGGTGGTGTTGTCGTGGCTGCTGGGGGAGATCCGGATGGAAGGGATGTGGATGGCGCCGGAGCTCGAGGGGCTGCAGCGGTTCGGGGTGGCGAGCGTGGTGGCGTTTGGGACCAGTCTGGCGGCGGCGATGGTGGTGAGCGGGATTCTGCCGGTGCTGGAGGGGGTGTTCCAGGTGACGACGGAGATCAGCTGGCTGGAGCTGAGCGACCTGAACCACCGGCTGCTGCGGCGGATGCAGCTGGAGGCGCCGGGGACGTTCCACCACAGCCTGGTGGTGGCGGCGCTGGCGGAGGCGGCGGCGGAGACGATCGGGGCGAACGCGGTGATGGCGCGGGCGTGCGCGTATTTCCACGACATCGGCAAGCTGGTGAAGCCGCAGTATTTCATCGAGAACCAGGGTGAGATGATGGACAATCCGCACGACCAGCTGACGCCGACGATGAGCGCGCTGGTGATCATCGCGCACGTCAAGGACGGGGTGGACCTGGCGCTCAAGCACAAGCTGAACCGGCGGATCATCGAGGTGATCCGCGAGCACCACGGGGACACGCTGGTGCAGTTTTTCCACCGCAAGGCGCAGGAGCAGCGCAAGACGGAGCTCGAGAAGGTGTCGAAGGGATTGGAGGACCCGCAGGACTTGCCGCGGATCGACGAGAAGAGCTTCCGCTACCCCGGGCCGCGGCCGCGCTCGAGGGAGAGCGGGATCATCAGCCTGGCGGACCCGGTGGAGAGTGCGTCGCGGGCGCTGCAGAAGCCGACGCCGGCGAAGGTGCGGGCGATGATCGAGGAGATCGTGCAGGGGCGGCTGGCGGAGGGGCAGCTTGACCAGTGCGAGCTGAGCCTGCGGGAACTGGCGGTGGTGAAGGAGTGCTTTGCGGTGACGCTGCGCAGCATGATGCACACCCGGATCGACTATCCGAAGGACGAGACCGGCAGCGGGGGCGGGCGCAAGTCGGACCTCGAGCGGAGGGCGACGCAGGGCGGGCGCAGGGAGGCGCCCGGCGGCGAGGCCGCGCCCAAGCCGGAACCGGCGCCGGGGGACGCGGCGCCGGCGCGGGCAGCGGCGCGGGCGGCGGCGCCTAACGGGGCGCCGGCACGTCAGTGAGCCGAGCACGGGCCGATGGACGGGGTGGGGACAGTGCAGGTGATCGACCACCAGCGGGCGGTGGACCTCGGCGGCTGGCCGCGGCGGCTCGAGGCGTGGGGGCCGGCGGCGTGGGTGGCGGCGTGGCGTGCGCGCGGGGCGGCGGCGGCGGCGCTCGGCCGGCTTGAGGCGGTGGACGTGGCGTTGGTGGACGACGCGGCGATTGCGGCCACGCACGGGCGGTTCCGTGGCGATCCGGCGCCCACCGACGTGCTGACCTTCGACCACGGCGAGATCCTGATCGGAGTGGAGACGGCGGTGCGGCAGGCCCGCGAGTTCGGCGAGCCGCTGGGCCGCGAGCTGTTGCGCTACCTGGTGCACGGGCTGCTGCACCTCGCCGGCCACGACGACTGCGACGCGGCCGGCCGGGAGCGGATGGAGCGCGAGCAGGAGCGGATCGTCGCGGAGCTGTGGGGGCAGGGCGGCGATGCCGGCACGCACCGCGACCGGTGAGTCCGGGCAGGGGCGGCGGGGGCACATTGGGCTCGCGCGGCGGGGGCGGGGCGGATAGGAGGTGGCCTGCACGCCCATGAAGATCGCGTTCCGCGTCCGCTACCACACCCGGCCGGGGGAGGTCATCTGGCTGGGGATGAAATGCCGGTTCGGGGGGGGCGGCGGCTGCCTTGGCCAGGAGCTGCCGCTGCGGTTCCGCAACGCCGAGGAGTGGGAGGGCGAGGTGGCGATCGACGGGCCGGAAGGGGCGCGGGTCGACTACCACTATCAGGTCCGGGACGAGCGCACCGGGGTGGCGCTGCGCGAGTTCGGCGGGGGGCGCACGGTGGCGCTCGACGCGGGGGCGCCGGCGCTGTTCCTGCACGACACGTGGCGGGCGCACGGCTCGTTGGACTCGATCTACGCCGCGGTGGCGTTCGACACCCTGCTGCCGGCCCCGTGCGCGCCCGAGGACGAGGGTGACGGGCGGGCGGGCAACCACGAGGTCGAGCTGCACATGGCGGCGGTGCCGGCGGGGCTGCGGCCGGCGCTCGTCGGCAGCGTGACCGAGCTGGGCGACTGGGACTGGGGCCGGGCGGTGCCGCTGGTGCCGGTCGGCCGCAACCGGTGGCGGGTGCGGCTCGACCTGCCGGCGGACTGGTACATCGAGTACAAGTACGGGTTTTTCAGCCCGCGGGAGGGCAGGGTGATCGCGCTCGAGGAGGGGGCCAACCGGGTGCTGCACCCGCGGGTGGTGGCGCCGGGGCAGCGGACGCGGGTGGCCGACGAGGGGTTCAACCGGCCGTGGCACGCGCTGGTGCGCGGCGCGGGGGTGGCGATCCCGGTGTTCGCGCTGCGCAGCCGGGCGAGCTTCGGGGTGGGCGAGTTCGCCGACCTCGGGCCGTTCGCCGCGTGGGCCGCCGGCGCCGGCCTGCGCCTGATCCAGATCCTGCCGGTCAACGACACCATCTCCGACCACGACTGGACCGACTCCTACCCCTACTCGGCGATCAGCGTGTTCGCGCTGCACCCGCTCTACCTGCGGCTCGACGAGCTGGCCGAGGGGATGCCGGCGCGCTTGAAACAGCAGCTGGAAACGGACCGCGAGCGCCTCAACGCGCTGCCGGAAGTCGACTACGAGGCGGTGATGGAGGCCAAGCTGGGCCACGCGCGGGAGATTCACCGGCGGCGGCGCAAGGCGATCGCCCGCGACCCCGGGTTCCTGGCCTTCGTGCAGGTCAACCGCCACTGGCTGGCCGACTACGCGGCGTTCTGCCTGCTGCGCGACCGCTATGGGACCGCCGACCACCGGCGCTGGGGCGAGTGGGCGGGGCACGACCGGGAACGGGTGGCCGCGCTGACCGAGCCGGGCGGGCCCGACTGGGAGGAGGTGTCGTTCCACTACTGGCTGCAGTATGAGCTCGACCGGCAGCTGGCGCGGGCGGTGGGCGAGATCCACCGCCACGGGATCGTGCTCAAGGGCGACCTGCCGATCGGCATCGACCGGCGGTCGGTCGACGCGTGGGCGGCGCCCCACCTGTTCAAGCTCGGCAGCCAGGCCGGCGCGCCGCCGGACGACTTTGCTGCCAAGGGGCAGAACTGGGGTTTTCCGACCTACGACTGGGAGGTGATGCGGCGCGACGGGTATGCGTGGTGGCGCAGCCGGTTCGGGCACCTGAGCCGGTTCTTCGACGCGTTCCGGATCGACCACATCCTCGGGTTCTTCCGGATCTGGCAGATCCCGGGCGACCAGTTGGAGGGGATCCTCGGGTTCTTCGACCCGGCGCTGCCGGTGCATGCCGACGAGCTGCGGGCCCGCGGGATCGGCCTCGACCCGGAGCGCCACGCGCGCCCGTACATCCGCGAACACATGCTCGACGGGCTGTTCGGCGGGCTGGCGGACCGCGTGCGCGGGCACTACCTGACGGACCTCGGCGGCGGGAGGCATGCGTTGTGCGACGGGCTGGCGACCCAGCGCGCGATCGCGGAGCACTTCGCGGCGGGGCCGGATGACCTCGACGAGGCGGCGCGCGCGCGGCTGCGCGACGGGCTGATGGAGCTGGCGGCGGAGGTGCTGCTGATCGAGGCGCCGGGGGGCGGCGGGCAGCTGTTCCACCTGCGGGTGGGGATGCACGGCACGCGCTCGTTCCGCGCGCTGCCGCCGCACGAGCAGGAGCGCTTCGACGCGCTCTACATCGACTACTTCTACCGGCGCCAGGAGCGGTTCTGGGAGGCGCGCGGGCTGGAGAAGCTGCCGGCGATGCGCGAGGCCAGCCCGATGCTGTTGTGCGGCGAGGACCTCGGGATGGTGCCGGCCTGCGTGCCGGGTGTGTTAGACCGGCTCGGGATCCTGAGCCTCGAGATCCAACGGATGCCGAAGGACCCGAGGATCGAGTTCTTCCACCCGGCGCACGCGCCCTACCTGAGCGTGGTGAGCACCTCGACCCACGACATGCCGCCGCTGCGGGCGTGGTGGGAGGAGGACGGCCACCGCGCGGCGCGCTTCGCCTGGCACCTGCTGGGCCTGGCGGGGCCGCCGGCCGCGATGACCGGCGAGATCGCCCGGCGGATCATCGAGCAGCACCTGCACTCGCCGGCGATGTGGGCGATCCTGCCGCTGCAGGACCTGCTGGCGATCGACGAGTCGCTGCGCCACCCGGAGCCGGTGCGCGAACGGATCAACGTGCCGGCGATCATCCCGTTCTACTGGCGCTACCGGATGCACCTGGGCGTCGAGGAACTGGCCGCCGCCGACGGATTCAACGGGCAGCTGCGCGGGATGATCGAGCGCGCGGGGCGGGCGGGCTGAGCGCCGGCGATCCGGCGGGTCACGGCTTGTCGGGGTCGTAGAAGATCTTGACCTCGGCCTTGCGGCCGCCGAGGAGCTGTTGGGCGCGCTTGAGGGCGTCGCGGGTGGAGATGTTGGGGTTGCTGGGGGCGGTGAGGAAGATGTTGCACTCGCCGCGGTCGCGGTCGGCGCCCTGTTGGAGGAGGTCGAGGGCGCCGGAGCGGCGGAGCACCTTGTAGACCTCGCGGGTGGCGCCGGAGACGAGCAGGTGGCGGCCCTGGGCGCGCATGAAGCGGATGAGGTCCTCGAGGGCGAGCACGCTGGTGGCGTCGAGGTGGCGGGCGTTCTTGAGGCGCAGGATGATGACCTCGATGGTGGGGTCGGCGACGGTGCGCTGCATCTGGGTGCGGAACAGCTCGGCGGCGCCGAAGAACAGGTCGCCCTCGACGTGGACGATCGAGATCGCGGGCTCGGGGCGCTGGCGTTTCTCGCCCATTTCGCGCAGTTCGCCCTTGTCGGAGAACTCGTATTCGACGAGGTGGGGGCGGCTGGCCTTGCGCAGGAACAGGGTGACCGAGAGTGCGACGCCGATGAAGATGGCGAAGTGGAGGGGGGTGAGCAGGGTGGCGAGGAAGGTGGTGACGAGGACGGCGGCGTCGCCCTTGGTGGAGCGCAGGCAGACGCGGAGGTTCTTGGGGCTGAACAGGGAGATGCCGAGCACGATGACGAGGGCGGCGAGGCACGACTTGGGCACGAAGTCAATCAGCGGCACGCCGACGGCGGCGAGGCCGGAGGCGGCGATCGCGAGGGCGGCGAGGAGCACGTAGGCGCCGGAGAACGAGGAGGCGAAGCGGGTGCGGGCGCCGGAGGCGAAGTTGAGGGTCGAGCGGGTGAGGGAGCCGGACGCGGGCATGCCTCCGGCGATCGCGGCGGCGAGGTTGGCGGCGCCGACCGAGAGCATGTCCTGGTTGACGTCGACGCGCTCGGCGGTGTGGTTGGCGAGGGTTTTCGCCATCACGGTGTTCTCGAGCGAGGCGAGGAAGGCGATGCCGAAGGCGACGGCGAGCAGTGCGGAGAGGTCGGCGTAGATGCCGGGGCGTGCCAGCTGGGGCAGGGCGGGCGCGAGGTCGGCGAAGGTGAAGGTGTGGAAGTGGTCGAGGCGGGCGAAGGCGGCGGCGAGGTGGGGGTTGAGGTGGCCGGCGGCGGCGGCGGCGGCGGTCATGGCGGACATGCCGACGAGGGTGAGGGCGAAGTGCGGCCACTTCGGGCGCCAGCGGCGGAGCGCCTCGTGGCAGAGCACGGTGAGGGCGGCGATGGCCAGCGGGAGGGCCCGGGTGCCGGGCAGGGCTTTCCACAGGCTGCCGAGGATGCCGAAGAAGTTGCTGGCGGTGCCGGGGTCCAGCGCGGCGGCGACGCCGAGCACGTGCTTGCACTGGTTGGCGATGATCAGGGTGGCGGCGCCGGAGATGTAGCCGACGAGCACGCTGCGGGAGATGTACTGGAGGAGGTCGGCCACCCGGATCAGGGCGCCGGCGACCGACAGCACGCCGACGAGCAGCACCAGCAGGGGGACCAGTTCGGCCTTGCGCGCCGCGAGGTGGGGGTTGGCCGCGAAGAAGCTGAACACCATGAACGCGGTGGCGTTGGTCGGCCCGAGGATCGTGTGGCGGGAGCCGGAGAACAGCGGCGCGACGATCGTGGCGGCCGCCGAGCAGATGATCCCGTAGACGATCGGCAGCTCGGCGATCGCGGCATAGGCCATCGCCTGGGGCAGCGCGAGGATGGCGACGTTGAAGCCGGCGCGGGCGTCGGCGCGCAGCCTGGTGGAATCGTAGCGGCGCAGCGGGCCGAGGAACGGGAACAGCTGCAGCGGCTCCTCGTCGAGGAACCGGCGCACCCCGCGCAGCAGGCGGCGGATCGGATGGCGGGGTTTCATCGGCGGGGCCGGGCGGGTGCGGGTGCGGCTCAGCGCATGCGGCAGTGGCGGAACAGCAGCAGCCCGAGCGCGATGCAGGCGGCGTTGGGGGTCCACAGGAGCACCTGGACCGAGCGTTCGCCCAGCCCCTGCCATTCGGTGGCGAGCGTGCTGAACAGGAAGTAGGCGCCGCCGATCAGCAGGCTGAGGACGAGGCCGGTGGAGGTATCCTTGCGGCGGGCGTTGATGCCGAGCGGCACGCCGATGAAGGCGAGTGCGAACGAGGCCATCGAGAACGCGTGCCGGCGCCGGATCTCGGTCCGGAACTCGATCCGTTGGCGGTCGTGGGCGAACTCGCCGGCGGCGAGGCGCCGGGAGAGTTCGCGGTTGGTCATCGACTTCGCGCGCACCTTGCGCTGGCGCTCCGACGAGAAGTCGAACAGCCAGTGCTTGGCCTGCGAGGCGAACACGATCTCGGGGGTGCCGTCGGCGCGGAAGGTCTCGAGGTAGGCGTCGTCAAGGATCGCGCGCAGCTTCTGCTCGGCGTGGTCGATCACCAGGGTGGCGGCGCCGGAGTGGACGTAGGCGTGGCGTTTCGGCGGCTCGCCGGCGCGGGGGTTGGCGTCGTCGTCGCCGCCGCCGATCTGATAGAGGTGGAGGCCGCGGAGGGTGGCGCCGTCCTTGCGTTCGACGAAGACCTTGAGGTCCTTGAAGCGGGACTGGACGGCGCCGGGGTTGAGGAGGGCGCGCGGGTCCTTCATCAGGAACTCGTAGAGCATGGTGTCGAGGGACGAGCGGGCGCGGGGGACGGCGTCGACGTTGAGCCACCAGCACAGGCCGGTGAACAGGGCGCCGAGTGCGAACACGGGTGCGGCGAGGCGGGTGAGGCTGAAGCCGGCCATCTGGAAGGCGTGGAGTTCATTGTCGGAGGACAGGCGGCCGAAGACGAGCAGCACCGAGGCGAGGAAGCCCCAGGGCACGGTGAACATGAGCGAGAAGGGGATGACATGGAGGATGAAGCGGAGGATCATGGTCAGCGGGCCGCGCTGCTCGACGAGGATGGGGCGGATCTCCTTGAACAGGTTGCCGAGGATCAGGACCACGCTGAGGAGCACCACGGTGAAGATGGTGCCCACGAGCACCTGGCGGCCGATGTAGCGATCCGACAACCCGATCATCCGGCGCCCATTGTGGGTGGCGGGGCGGTGGTTTGTCGAGGCCGTGGTTGGCCGGGGAAGCAGACCACCAGAAAGTTCTTGCGGCGGCCGGCCGGTCTGCTTGGCTCGCGCATCCGGCCCGCCGGCAGGCGGGTGGCGATCGTCAACCCAAGCTCCCCTGGTCCTGCATGTCCTTGCGTCATTTCCCTGAAGCCAACGAATCGAATCCATGTGTGTCGCCGGGGCGGCGGCGGGTGCTCGCCGGGCTGGGCGGGGTGCTCGGCGCGCTGGCGTGGGGCGGCGCGGGGGGGCGGGCCGGGGCGGCGGCGTGGCCGTCGCGCCGCTCGAGCGGGGCGTCGGCCGGGGGCTTGGACGCCGGGGTGCTCGACGCGGAGTGGGTGCGCCGGCAGGGCCGGGAGCTGGGGGTGTATGCGCGCTATCTCGAGACGCTGCGGCTGCGCAACATCAGCGTGCAGCGGGTGGTGGCGGCGCACGCCAAGCGGCGGGGCGCGGTGTGGAACTCGCTGCCGCCGCGGGCGTCCTGGCGGTGCATCGGGCCGACGCTCAAGGTGCTCGACCGGGTTTCGATCGAGCTCGACGCGCCGGTCACCGAGGTGCTCTCGGTCTATCGGGCGCCGGCGTACAACGCGCGCTGCCCGGGGGCGCGCAGCGGGTCGTGGCACATGCGCAACTACGCGGTCGACGTCAAGATGGGGGCCCGGCCCTCGGAGGTGGCGGCGATGGCGCGCCGGCTGCGCGACCGCGGGCTGTTCCGCGGCGGGGTGGGGCGCTACGGGACCTTCACCCACGTCGACACCCGCGGCACCAACATCGACTGGTAGGGGGTCCGGGGTTCAGAACCCGAACGCGGCGCGCGCCGTCGGCGGCTGGTGGGTGAACGGGAGCCACGGGGGCGTGGCCTCCTGGCTCACCCCGTTGTGGCAGACCATCCACAGGTCGAATGAGCTCGTCGGCAGGAACGACTTGGGGAACGCCAGCGTTGCCCGGTCGCCCGCGGCGCGGAACTCGAACAGGTTGTAGTCGATCGCGATCCCGTCGTTCTCCGACCACTGGGCGACCTTGCCCCACCATGCGCCCCAGCCGTTTGCGTCGAGGACGAGGTGGATGTTGTAGTCGTTGCCGTCCGCGCTCTGGCCGGTGCCCGTGTCCTGGTCGGCATCGACGAAGAAGATGAAGTCGATGCGCTTGTTGGACATCGCCGCGGCGTCCGGGAACGGCGCGGCGACCTGCACGGTGAACGCGTAGTTGGCCCCCTCGTCGAGCACGGTGCACGCCACGATGTCCATGAACCCGCGGGTCGGGTCGCCGTCGGGGTAGTCCCCGCTGCCGGGGCTGGAGGGGTCGCCGGTCAGGTTGCCGGGCGGGTCGGTGATCAGCGGCTGCGGCAGCACCAGCACGCGGAAGAACGAGGCCGGCGGGGTGACGAGCGCGGTGTGCGTTGCGACCTTGTCGCCGAGGAACGGCTCGCCGACGTCGAGCCAGGCGCCGGGCGCCAGGTCGGGGCTCGCCTGAAGCTGATAGACGTGGTCCGGCTCCGCCTCCCAGGCGAGCCGGACGGCCTGCGCGATCGACATGGTGGCGGGGGTCTGGGCGAGGGCTGAGGCGGCCGGCACCAGGGCGCAGCCGGTGATCAGGGCGAGGGACGCGGTGGTCTTCATGATCGGTTCCCTTTCCGTGCAATGTGGCGGTTGCTTCCCCGCACCGCCCGGGCGTGCGAGGGCCGGTTGCGGCGCCGGTTTCCGGCGGAACGTTCCGCCGCACCCGGGGGGTGGAGGGTTCAATCGCCAGTTACCGCCCGCCTCGGCAACTTGGCAAGCACGCAGTGCGGGGGGGCCGGGCGGGGGGTGCGGTTCACCCTGGATTCGGGGATGAAAACCACGGATTGCGCGGATTGCACCGATGTTGAATGAGCTGCGATGGATGGCGGATTCATCCGGCAGGTGAACCGGCGAGGGGAACCAAGCCGCTCAGAAATCCGCGTAATCCGCAATCGTTCTTCGCCCTCCGGGCTACGAATGACAGGTCCGCGGTCCGGCATGCTCCTTTCCAGGCTCACTCGCCGCGTGCGGCGCTGACCTTTTCCTCCAGCTGGGCGATCCGCGCCTTGTCGGCCTTGACGTCGATGGCGTCGACGACCTCGGAGCAGTCGGCGTTGGTGATCACCAGGCGCGGCAGCCCCTGGGCGCCGGCGACGCACGCGGGCACGGTGTCCTTCTTGAGGTCCTGCTCCTCGAGCTTGACGACGATCACGCCCTTGTTAGGGACCGCGCGGCGGATCAGCTTGTTGTTGCCGTCGACCTCGGCGATGCAGGTCGGGCAGCCGGGGTTGTAGTAGTCCTGCTCGACCACGAAGGCGATCAGCTTGTTGCCGGCGGCGGCGCGCTGCTGGATGGCGGCGAGGCGCTTGGGGGTGATCGCGGCGACGGGGGCGGCGAGGGCGACGGTCAGGGCGAGCGCGGCAGGGATGGTGTTCACGCTGCGGCGGTGCCATGGCGCGGGCGCGGCGTCAAGCGGGATTCGCGGGTTCGGGGTGGGCGGCGATCACGGCGTTGACGTGGGCGGCCCACGCCTGGAGCGAGCGCACGCCGATGCCGGCGGCGCGCAGGGCCTGGATGCCGAGGACGGCGGCGGACAGGCCTTGGGTGGTGGTGACCGAGGGCACCGAGTGGAGCACGGCGGCGGTGCGGATTTCCCAGCCGTCCTTGCGTGGCTGGCCGCCGCTCGAGGTGCCGTGGGGGGTGTTGAAGATGAGGTCGACCTGGCCGGCGTTGATCAGGTCGCTGACGGTGGGTTCGCCGTCGGGGCCGCGGCCCGAGCTGTTCTTGCGCACCTCGATGACGTGGACGCCGTGGCGGCGCAGGACCGAGGCGGTGCCGCCGGTGGCCATGATGCGGAAGCCCATGTCGGCGAGGTGCTTGACCGGGAGGACCATGGTGCGCTTGTCGCGGTTGGCGGCGGAGACGAACACGGTGCCGCTGGTTGGCAGGGCGCCGTAGGTGGCGATCTGGGACTTGGCGAAGGCGCTGCCGAAGGTGGCGTCGAGGCCCATCACCTCGCCGGTGGACTTCATTTCGGGGCCGAGGATGGTGTCGACGAAGGTGCCGTCGAGGGTGCGGAAGCGGTTGAACGGCATCACCGCCTCCTTGAGCGCCATCGGCAGCCCGGGCCAGACGGCGGCGCCGTCGCAGCCGGCGCGGAGCAGCCCCTCGGCGCGCAGTCCGGCGATCGTGGCCCCGAGCATGATGCGGGCGGCGGCCATGGCCAGCGGGGTGCCGGTGGCCTTGGAGACGAACGGCACGGTGCGGGAGGCGCGCGGGTTGGCCTCGAGCACGTAGAGGGTGACGCCGCGCAGGGCGAACTGGATGTTGAGCAGGCCGCGGACGCCGACGCCGCGTGCGATCGCCTCGGTGGCGGCGCGGATCTGGTCGATGACCTCGGTGCCGAGGGTGGCGGGGGGCAGCGAGCAGGCGGAGTCGCCGGAATGGATGCCGGCCTCCTCGATGTGTTCCATCACCCCGCCGAGGTAGGTTTCGGCGCCGTCGAACAGGGCGTCGACGTCGATTTCGACCGCGTCGTCGAGGAAGCGGTCGACCAGGCACGGGTGCTGGGGGGTGATCTCGGTGGCTCGGCTGACGTAGTCGCGCAGGCTGGGTTCGTCATAGACGATCTCCATGCCGCGGCCGCCGAGGACGTATGAGGGGCGGACCATGACCGGGTAGCCGATCCCGGCGGCGACCGCGGCGGCGGCGTCCGGCGAGCAGGCGGTGCCGTGTTTCGGCGCGCGCAGCCCGGCCTGTCGCAGGACGCGGCCGAACGCGCCGCGGTCCTCGGCGAGGTCGATCGCCTCCGGGCTGGTGCCGACGATCGGCACGCCGGCGTCCTTGAGTGCCTGGGCGAGCTTGAGCGGGGTTTGGCCGCCGAGCTGGACGATCACCCCGGCGAGCGGGCCGGCCTGGCGTTCGGCGTGGCAGACCTCGAGGACGTCCTCGAGGGTCAGCGGCTCGAAGTAGAGGCGGTCGGAGGTGTCGTAGTCGGTCGACACGGTCTCCGGGTTGCAGTTGACCATGATCGTCTCGTAGCCGGCCCCGGCCAGCGCCTGTGCGGCGTGCACGCAGGAGTAGTCGAACTCGATCCCCTGGCCGATCCGGTTAGGGCCTGAGCCGAGGATCAGCACCGCGGGCGTGGTGCGCGGAACGACCTCGGTTTCGCCGCCGGACAGCTCGTAGGCGGAGTAGTGGTAGGGGGTGCGGGCGGCGAACTCGGCCGCGCAGGTGTCGACGGTCTTGAACACCGGGCGGATGCCGAGCGCCCAGCGGAGGCTGCGGACGACGGCGGGGTCGATCCCGCGGATGGCGCCGACCTGGTCGTCGGACAGGCCGTGGTGCTTGGCCAGGCGGAGCAGCGCGGGGGTCAGCTCGGCGGCGGCGCGCAGCTGTGAGCCGAGCTCGGCGAGCAGCAGCAACTGGTCGATGAACCACGGGTCGATGCCGGTGGCGGCGTGCACCTGGGCGGGGGTGGCGCCGGCGCGCAGGGCCTGGAACACGACGTTGATGCGGCGGTCGTGGGGGCGGGCGGCGGCGGCGAGCAGGTCGTCGACCGGGGTGGTGACGGGGCCGGCGAAGTCGAGCGGGGCGATGGGGTCCTCGAGCGAGCGGAGTGCCTTGCCGAGGGCCTCGGTGAAGTTGCGGCCGAGGGCCATTGCCTCGCCGACCGACTTCATGTGGGTGGTGAGGGTGGAGTTGGCGTGGGGGAACTTCTCGAAGGCGAAGCGGGGGACCTTGACCACGACGTAGTCGAGGGCGGGCTCGAACGACGCCGGGGTCTCGCCGGTGATGTCGTTGGCGATCTCGTCGAGGGTGTAGCCGACGGCCACCTTGGCGGCGATCTTGGCGATCGGGAAGCCGGTGGCCTTGGAGGCCAGCGCCGACGAGCGCGAGACGCGGGGGTTCATCTCGATGACGACCATGCGGCCGTCGGCGGGGTTGACCGCGAACTGGATGTTGCAGCCGCCGGTGTCGACCCCGACGGCGCGGATGATCGCGATCGCGACGTCGCGCATGTGCTGGTACTCGCGGTCGGTGAGGGTGAGCGCGGGCGCGACGGTGATCGAGTCGCCGGTGTGGACGCCGACCGGGTCGACGTTTTCGATCGAGCAGACGACGACCACGTTGTCGGCGCGGTCGCGCATGACCTCGAGTTCGTATTCCTTCCAGCCGGTGATCGACTCCTCGATCAGCACCTCGGTGGTGGGGCTGGCGTCGAGCCCGGCGCCGGCGATGGCGCGCAGCTCGGCCTCGTCGGCGGCGAAGCCGGAGCCGTGGCCGCCCATGGTGAAGGAGGGGCGGACGACGACCGGGTAGTGGAGCTCGGCGGCGGCGGCGAGCACCTCGTCGATCGTGTGGCAGATCCGGGAGCGGGCGCACGCGGGCTTGGGGCCGGGGACGTCGAGCGCCTCGACGATCGCCTTGAACTGCTCGCGGTTCTCGCCGCGCCGGATGGCCTCGATTGAGGCGCCGATCAGCTCGACGCCATGGCGTTGGAGCACGCCGTTGTGGTGGAGGGCGACGGCGGTGTTGAGGGCGGTCTGGCCGCCGAGGGTTGCGAGCAGGGCGTCGGGGCGTTCGCGTTCGATGACCATCTCGACGAACGCGGGGGTGATCGGCTCGAGGTAGGTGGCGTCGGCGAACCCGGGGTCGGTCATGATCGTGGCCGGGTTGGAGTTCACCAGGATGACGCGGTAGCCCTCCTCCCTGAGCACGCGGCAGGCTTGGGTGCCCGAGTAGTCGAACTCGCACGCCTGGCCGATGACGATCGGGCCGGAGCCGATCACCAGGATCGATGAGATGTCGTTGCGGCGGCCCATGTCAGTGGTTGCGGGCCCGGGTCATGAGCGCGACGAAGCGGTCGAACAGGTAGCCGGCATCGTGCGGGCCGGCGGCGGCCTCCGGGTGGTATTGCACCGAGAACGCCCGCAGGTTGCCCTCGGCGTCGTGCAGTTCGAGGCCCTCGACGACGTTGTCGTTGAGGCACACGTGGCTGACCGAGGCGATGCCGTAGGGGGTGGTGACGGCGGTGCCGACGGGGGCGGCGACGGCGAAGCCGTGGTTGTGGGCGGTGACCTCGACCTTGCCGGTGGTCAGGTCCTTGACCGGCTGGTTGATCCCGCGGTGGCCGTACTTGAGCTTGTAGGTTTCGAAGCCGAGCGCGCGGCCGAACAGCTGGTTGCCGAAGCAGATGCCGAAGAACGGCAGGCCGTGGGCGAGCACCTCGCGCAGCAGGCCGACCTCGTGGTCGGCGGTCGCGGGATCGCCCGGGCCGTTGGAGAAGAACACGCCGTCGGGGTCGAGCCGGCGGATGTCGTCCCAGCTCGACGTGGCCGGCAGCACCACGGTTTCCACGCCGCGCTCGGCGAGGCGGCGCGGGGTGGTCGACTTGATGCCGAGGTCGAGGGCGGCGACGCGCAGCCTGGCCGGGCCGTCCGCGGGGACGACGTAGGGTGTTCCGGTGGTGACGTCGCCGACGAGGTTCTGGCCGGCCATCGGCGGCTGTTGCAGCACCCGTTGCAGCAGCGCCCGGGGGTCGGCCTCGGCGCTCGAGATGCCCATCCGCATCGCGCCGCGCTCGCGCAGGTGGCGGGTGAGCGCGCGGGTGTCGACCCCGGCGATGCCGACCACCCCCTGGGCGGCCAGTTCCTCCTCCAGCGACCGCCGGGACCGCCAGTTGGAGGGGATGCGGGCGGGGTCGCGGACGACGTAGCCGGCCACCCAGATCCGGCGGGACTCGCCGTCCTCGTCGTTCCAGCCGGTGTTGCCGACGTGGGGTGCGGTGGCGACGACGATCTGGTTGCGGTAGCTGGGGTCGGTCAGGGTTTCCTGATAGCCGGTCATGCCGGTGGCAAACACCCCCTCGCCGAACGCCTCGCCGCGGGCGCCGAACGGCACGCCGGTGAAGCTGCGCCCGTCCTCGAGCACGAGCAGCGCGTGGTGGCAGGGGTCAGGCATCGGTGGGTGGTCCTCTCCGGGCCCGGAGGATTGCGGGCGCCGGGCCGCAGCACAAGGCGGCAACCACGGCGCCGTGGCCGCGGCGGTGGCAGCAGCCGTCGTGCCAATCCCGCGGCGGTTGGCGGCCGGGCGGTGGCGCCAGCGGGCGTGGGTTCGGGGCGCCAGCTGGCACGGCGGCTGCTTTGGCGGGCGTGGGCCGTGGCCTGGCGGCGGGCCCCGGGCGGCGATCCAAGGAGTCAACCATGTGTGGCATTGCGTGCATTCTGGACATTCACGGCGACCCCGGGGCCCTGCGCGAGCGGGCGGTGGCGATGGCCCGGCGCGTGCGGCACCGCGGGCCTGACTGGAGCGGGGTGTTTGCCGACGACCACGCGGTGCTGGCCCACGAGCGGCTGTGCATCGTGGACGTCGAGCACGGCGCCCAGCCGCTGACGAGCGCGGCCGGCGACGTCGTGCTGGCGGTCAACGGGGAGATCTACAACCACGCGGCGCTGCGCGGGGAGTTCCCGGGTTATCCGTTCAAGACGCGCTCGGACTGCGAGGTGATCATCCCGCTCTACGGGCGGGACGGCGCCGGGCTGTTGGACAGGCTCAGCGGCATCTTTGCTTTCGTGCTCTACGACAAGCGGTCTGACGACTTCCTGATCGGCCGCGATCCGATCGGGGTGATTCCGCTCTACTACGGCCGCGACGAGGAGGGGCGGCTGCACGTGGCCTCGGAGATGAAGTCGCTGGTCGGGATCTGCCGCCACATCGAGGACTTCCCGCCGGGCTGCTACCTGACCCGGGGGATGCGGGAGCCGGCGCGCTACTACCGGCCCGGGTGGCGCGACTACGAGGCGGTGAGGGGGGCGCCGCTGGAGGTCCCCCGGCTCAGGGAGGCGCTCGAGCGGGCGGTCCACCAGCAGCTGATGTGCGACGTGCCCTACGGGGTGCTGATCTCCGGCGGGCTGGACTCATCGGTCATCGCCGCGATCACCCAGCGCTTCGCCCCCAACCGGGTCGAGGAGGGCGACCGGACCGGGGCGTGGTGGCCGCGGCTGCACTCGTTCGCGGTGGGGCTCGAGGGGGCGCCGGACCTGGCGATGGCCCGCAAGGCCGCGGCCGCGATCGGCACCGTGCACCACGAGGTCACGTTCACGGTGCAGGAGGGCCTCGACGCGCTGAGCGACGTGATCTACCACCTCGAGACCTACGACGTGACGACCGTGCGCGCCGCGACGCCGATGTTCCTGATGGCGCGCCGGATCAAGGCGATGGGGATCAAGATGGTGCTCAGCGGCGAGGGCGCCGACGAGGTGTTCGGCGGCTACCTCTACTTCCACAAGGCGCCCGACGCCCGCGAGCTGCACGACGAGACGGTGCGCAAGCTGGACGCGCTGCACAAGTACGACTGCCTGCGCGCCAACAAGAGCATGGCCGCGTGGGGGGTGGAGGCCCGGGTGCCGTTCCTCGACCGCGACTTCCTCGACGTCGCGATGGCCTTCGACCCCGCCGCCAAGATGGTGGGCGAGCGCGGGATCGAGAAGCTGCCGCTGCGGCTGGCGTTCGAGGACTACCTGCCGGCCGAGATCATCTGGCGGCAGAAGGAGCAGTTCTCCGACGGCGTCGGCTACCGCTGGATCGACAGCCTGAAGGCGGCGGCCGCGGAGCGGGTCGACGACGTCCGGATGGAGAACGCGGTCTATCGGTTCCCGCACAACACGCCGGCGACCAAGGAGGCCTATCTCTATCGGGAGATCTTCGACTCGCACTTCCCCGGGGAGGCCGCGGCCCGGTGCGTGCCGGGCGGGCCGAGCATCGCCTGCAGCACCCCCACGGCGATCGCGTGGGACAAGAGCTTCGCGGACCACGCGGACCCCTCGGGGCGCTCGGTGCTGGGGGTGCACGGGTGCCGCCCCGCGATCGCCCGGTGACCGCGCGCGGGGCCCGGTGGCGGGCCTGCCCCGGCCTTACCAATTCCTGACAATTCCCCGCTTCCGGGGCCGCAACGATCCGGCGATCGTGCGGTTTGATTGGCGTGCGGACGGCCCCGGCCCGGATGGCTTGCCGCCGGCCCGCTTCTAACCGACCATGATCATGAACGCCCGCCCGTGCCTCCTCCGCCTGCTGTTGCTGGCCATGCTGCCCGCGCCCGCCCTTGCGGCGGCGGCGCAGGGCGGGCCGGGGGCTGCCGGCCTGCCGTCCGCGCGTCCGGGCCCCGGGGTTGACGGTGGGCCGCCGGGGCTCGGCCCGGGCGGCCCGGGCATGATGGAGGAGCGGAAGGTGCTGGGGCAGTTTGACAAGAACGGCAACCGGCGGCTCGACACCGAGGAGCGCAAGGAGGCCCGCGCGTCCCTTGCCGGGCAGCGGGCGGGCGGCGGGCCGGGCGGGCCGCCGCGCGTGGGGCCGGGCGGCCGCCGGGGGGGCGGCGAGCCGGTCCGGCCGGGCGAGCGGGTTGCGCCTGCGGACGTCCGGCCGGTGCCCGGCGCCCCGCTCTACGACCCGAAGGTCCTGCGGACGTTGTTCCTGGACTTCGAGGAATCCGACTGGGAGCAGGAGCTCGAGGACTTCCACAACACCGACGTCGAGGTGCCGGCCCGGCTGACCGTCGACGGGCGGACCAGCCACGACGTCGGCGTGCGGTTCCGAGGGGCGACCTCCTACATGATGGTGGAGGCGGGCCGCAAGCGGCCGCTCAACATCTCGGTCGACTTCGTCCACGACGGCCAGGCGGTGATGGGCTACCGCACGCTCAACCTGCTCAACTCCCACGAGGACCCGAGTTTCCTGCGCACCGTCCTCTACTTCCACATCGCCCGTGCCTACCTGGCCGCACCGATGGCCAACTTCGTGCGCCTGGTGGTCAACGGCGAGAGCTGGGGCGTCTACGTGAACGTCCAACAGTTCAACAAGGACTTCGCCGGGGAGTGGTTCGGCGGCAAGAAGGGCGCGCGGTGGAAGGTGCCCGGCAACCCGGGGGGGCGCGGCAGCCTGGCCTACCTCGGGGACGACCCCGCGCCCTACAAGCAGATCTACGAGATCAAGAGCAAGGACGAGCCGGAGGCATGGCGGGCGCTGATCCGGCTGTGCAAGACCCTCTGCCAGACGCCCCCCGGGCAGCTGCCCGAGGCGCTGGCCCCGATGCTCGACATCGACGGCGCGCTCAAGTTCCTCGCGCTCGAGAACGCACTGGTCAACAACGACGGCTACTGGATCCGCAGCAGCGACTACAACCTCTATCTGGACAAGGAGGGCCGCTTCCACCTCGTCCCCTACGACGCCAACGAGACGTTCAGCGGCTCCGGGGGGCCTGGCGGCGGCCCCGGCGGACCCGGCGGCCCGGGCTTCGGCCCGGGCGGGGTGCTGGCGATGGCGATGCTCGACCAAGGGGACGCGGACGCCGACGGGCGCCTGTCGGCGGCGGAGTTCGCGGCCCTCGGCGGAACATGGTGGGAGGCCCTGGATCCCGGGCCGACCGCCAGGCTGGACGAGACCCGGTTCGCCGCACAGGCCGGTGAACTGCTGCCCCCTCCGCCCGGGTTCCGCGCCCCCGGCGGCGCACGCGGCCCCGGCCGCTTCATCGGCCCGGTCCTGTTCGGCGCCTTGGATGCCGACCACGACGCCGCGGTCAGCGAGGCCGAAGTGAAGAGTGCCTTCGCGCGCTGGTTCGAGCAGTGGGGTGGCCCGGAAGACGGGTCGCTCGACCGGGACGAACTCGTCGCCGGCCTCGACAAGGCCCTGCCCCGCCCCGCATTCCCAAGCCCGGGCGGACGAGCCCCCGGTGGCCCGGGCGGGCCGGGCCCGGGCGGGCCGGGCATGGGCGGGCCGGGCATGGGTGGGCCGGGCATGGGTGGGCCGGGCATGGGTGGGCCGGGGGGGCCGGGCATGGGTGGTGGGACCACCCTTGACCCCTTGGCGCGGGAGGACGACGAGTCGAAGCCCCTGATCTCGAAGCTGTTGGCGGTGCCCGCGTTCAAGGCGCGCTACCTCGAACTGGTCCGTGAGATCGCCACCACGTGGCTCGACTGGGAGAAACTCGGCCCGCTGGCCAAACAGTACCAGGCCCTGATCAACGACGCGGTGAAGGCCGACACCCGCAAGCTCGATTCCTACGCGGAGTTCCTCGCGGCGGTCGACGGCGCCGGGCTAACAGACAAGGCGCCGGCCCCCGGTGGCCGGCCGAGCCTCAGGAGCTTCGCCGCACAGCGCCGCGCCTTCCTGTTGGAGGCGACCGCGCCGGCCGGCGGGGAGGCGCAACGGGCCGCGGGCGGGAAGGTAGGCGGCGAGGGAGGCGGCGAGGGAGGCGGCGGGGGGACGGGGTCGGTGCCGGCCGGCTGACGTGAGTGGCGGCCGACCGTGCTTGACACCGGCAGGTGGCTGGGGTACGGGGGCTCCATGGGTATCCTGTCGTGGATCGTGTTGGGGCTGATCGCCGGGGCGCTCGCCAAGTTCATCGTGCCGGGCAAGGACCCCGGGGGAATCCTCGTCACGATCCTGATCGGGATCGCCGGCGGCTTCGTCGGCGGGTTCCTCGGGACCTTCGTCGGTTTGGGAACGATCAAGTCGTTCGACCTCGGCGGGATCCTGATCGCCACCGCCGGGGCGATCCTGCTGCTGATCGTCTATCGGCTCGTGCGCAAGAAGCGCGCCTGAGCGGGAAAGAGGGCTGCGCGCCTTGGTGGCCGCGTTGGTCACAACGCGGGCGGGGCGGGGGGTGAGGGGGGTGGTGGCTCGGGTCGGATTTGAACCAACGACACGCGGATTTTCAATCCGCTGCTCTACCAACTGAGCTACCGAGCCACGGTGGGGTTGGGTGAGGGGGCGGGTATAGGCGGGGCGGGGGCGGGTGACAAGGAAAAAGGGCCGGGGTTGGGGGGTCAGTCGAGGAGGGAGTCGATGAGGGTGAGGGTGGTGTGGATCGAGGCGTCTAGGGAGTCCTGGGAGAGGAGGTGGAGGTTGTCGCGTGGGGTGTGCCACCACGGGGCGCGGGGGAAGTCGGCGACGATGTCGATGGTGGGGACGCCGGCGAGGTTGAGGGGGACGTGGTCGTCGGTGATGGGGGCGTCGGCGACGCCGAAGTGGCGTGCGGCGCGGGCCTTGCGGGCGGCTTGGAAGAGTGCTTCGCGGAGGTGGGGTGGGGTATCGCTGGGGATGCGGATGGTGAGGTTGCGGTGGCCGATCATGTCGAGGACGATGCCGTGGCTGGGGAGCGTCTGCCACTGCTTGAGCTGGCGGGCGTAGTGGCGGCTGCCGTAGAGGCCGTCGAGCGGGGTGATGTCGCGTCCGAACGACTCCTCGCCGTCGAAGAACACCAGTTCGATGCGGCGGGCGTGGGCGGGGTGGTGGTTGGCGAGGTGGCGGGCGATGGTGAGGATGGCGCCGGCGGCGGAGGCGGCATCGTCGGCGCCGAGGAAGTCGATGCCGGGGATGACCTTGGAGTCGATGTGGCAGGCGAGCAGGAGGTCGACCTGGCGCGACCAGGCGGCGGCCGGGTCGGCGTCGGCGAAGCGGGCGCGGAGGTTGGCGAAGCGGACGCGGCCGGCCGGGGTATCGCGGTCGAACGGTTGTTCGACGCTGGTCCAGCCGCAGGCCGCCAGTTGTTCGGCGAGGTGGCGGCGGACGTCGTCGAGGGCGGCCGATCCCGGGGGCCGCGGGCCGAAGGCGAGGATGGCGCGGGTATGGTCGAGGGCGGCGGCGCCGAGGCCGGCGGGTGAGGCCGAGCAGGCGCGGCCGGCGAGCACTGCGGCGACGGCGGCGACGGCGGCGACCAGGGCGAGGGCGAGGGCGAGGGCGAGGGTGCGGCGGGGCATGCGGGCAGGGGGCATGAGAGAGGAGATGGGGGATCGGAGAGGGGAGCGGGGAGCGGGGGTTTTCCCGCCCCGCTCCGCGGGGGCTGGGAGGGCGGGGCTAGCGGGGTTTGACGGGGAGTTTGGAGGTGAGGTGGGCGAGGATGCGGGCGTGGGCGGCGTCGACTTCCTCGGCGGTGAGGGTGCGGTCTGGGGAGCGGTAGAGGAAGCGGTAGGCGAGGGACTTGCGGTCCTGGGGGAGGCGTTGGCCGGAGGGGTCGCGGAAGTGGTCGAAGCAGTGGCAGGCAACGAGGAGTGGTTCGTTGGCGCGGGCGATGGTGCGGGAGATCTCGGCGTTGGTGATGGAGAGGGGGGTTTCGAGGGCGAGGTCGCGGGTGGAGCCGGGGAACTGGGGGAGGTCGGCGACGCGGCCGCGGGAGGCGGGGAGGGCGCGCAGGCGTGCGAGGTCGAGTTCGGCGACGAACACCGGGGTGGTGAAGTCGAGGGCGCGCTGGCGTGCGGGGGTGAGCTGGGCGGCGGTACCGGCCGGTTTGGCGTCGATCAGGACGTCGCAGGCGAGGACGAAGCCGTCGCGCGGGCGCGGGGCGAGGGTGACGTGGTGGCCCGGGAGGGTGGCGGCGAGGATCGCGAGGAGGTCGTGGATCGTGGCGTCGCGGGGCGGTTCGAGCCACGACGCGGCGCGGGCGGGGCCGGCGACGAGCAGGCCGAGGGCCTCCGGTTCGAGGTCGCGGGCCTTGCCGCCGCCGGCGTGGCGGAAGGTGCGGCCGAGTTCGAACAGGCGCGGGGCGGTGGCGCCGTGGCGGATGTTGCGAGCGGCGCTGGCGACGAGGCCCGGGATCAGGCTGGGGCGCATCACCGCGTGTTCCTCGCTGAGCGGCAGGCTGACGCGGATGACGTCGCCGGTGGCGAGCGGCTTGAGCGGCAGGGCGTCAACGAGCTGGGACTCGGCGATCAGCTTGATCGTGTGGCACTCGTGGAGTCCGAGGGCGGCGAGGGCGCGGCGGAACGCCATCTCGCGGTCGTGGTCGCGGTCGACCGGGCTGGACGGGGCGAAGCGCGCGAGCTGGCGGGAGGGGATCCGGTCGAGGCCGTGGACGCGGGTGATTTCCTCGACGAGGTCGATGTGGCGCTGGAGGTCGGCGCGGAACGAGGGGACGTCCCAGCGGCCGTCGGGGCGCTTGGCGAGGCCGAGGCGGGTGAGGATCGCCTCGGCGTGGGCGAGCGGGACCGAGGCGCCGGTCAGTTGGTCGAGGCGGGTGGGGTCCAGTTCGACCGGGGCGGTGCGGGATGGCGGGGCGCCGGCGGTGAGGGTGGCGGGTTCGGCGGTGCCGCCGGCGATGGTGGTGATCAGTTTCACCGCGAGGTGGGAGGCGGCGAGCACCCCGGCGGGGTCGACGCCGCGCTCGAAGCGGTAGGAGGAATCGGACGTCAGGCCGCGGCGGCGGGACGTGCGGCGGATGCCGGTCGGCTCGAACCACGCCGACTCGAGGATGATGTCGGTGGTGGCGGGGGTGACGCCGGACGGTTCGCCGCCCATCACGCCGCCGAGCGCGAGCGGGTGGCCGGCGGCGTCGGAGATCACCAGGTCGGCCGGTTCCAACAGATAGGTCTGGCCGTCGAGGGCGAGGAACGGTTCGCGGCCGTCGGCGCGGCGGACGACGATCGCGCCGGCGACCTTGGCGGCGTCGAAGGCGTGGAGCGGCTGGCCGAGTTCGTGGAGGACGAAGTTGGTGATGTCGACGATGTTGTTGATCGGGCGCAGGCCGATCGACTCGAGGCGCCGTGCCAGCCAGTCGGGGCTTTCGGCCACGGTCACGCCGGAGATCCTGACGGCGGTGTAGAACGGGCAGCCGGCGGGGTCGTCGAGGTGGATCGCGCCGGCGGCCGGGGCGGTCGGGCGTGCGGGGATGTCGAGCGGCAGCAGCGGCTGGTCCAACAGGGCGGCGAGTTCGCGGGCCAGTCCGCGGTGGCTGAGGAGGTCGGGGCGGTTGGGGGTGACCTCGACCTCGAGGCAGGTGTCGCTGCCGAGGAACTGGTGGAGCGGGCGGCCGACGGGGGCGTCGTGGGGGAGGATCATCAGCCCGTGCTCGGCGTCGGGCATGCCGAGCTCGGAGGCGGCGCAGAGCATGCCGCGCGACTCGACGCCGCGCATCGTGGCCTCGCGGATCGCGAGGCCGCCGGCGAGCACCGCGCCGGGCAGGGCGCAGGGGACCTTGTCGCCGACGCGGTAGTTGGTGGCGCCGCAGACGACCTGGCGCAGCGCGCCCTCGCCGGCGTCGACCATGCACACGCTCAGGCGGTCGGCGGCCGGGTGCGGGCGCGACGCCTTGATCTCCGCGATCACCACCGCGTCGGAGGCGACGCAGGCGGTGGTGATCCCCTCGACCTCGACGCCGGCAAAGGTCAGCAGGCGGTCGATGTCCGCGGTGGTGGCGGCGGTCAGGTCGAGGTGGGTGGCGAGCCAGGCGCGGGAGATGTGCATTTTTGGGAATGTTGGATCTTGAATCGGGGAAACGGGGGCCGTGTTGCGTGTTGTGTGTTGCGTTTCCCGTGGGGTGGGGTCAGCGGTCGATGAGCATGAACTTGAGTTCGGCTTCGGCGGCGACCTCGCCGGCGACGAGGCAGCGGCAGCGGGTGGAGCCGATGGCGCCGCGGGTCTTGACCAGTTCGGCCTGGATCGTGAGCACGTCGCCGGGGAGGACGGGGCGGCGGAACTTGACGCCGTCGGCGCTCATGAAGTAGCCGATCTTGCCGGCGTTGTCGGGCTTGCGGAGCATCATCACCGACGACAGCTGGGCCATGGCCTCGAGCTGGAGGACGCCGGGCATCACGGGGTGGTTGGGGAAGTGGCCGGGGAAGTAGGGTTCGTTGATGGTGACGTTCTTGATCCCGGTGCACTTCGTTTCGCCCTCGAAGTCGACGATCCGGTCGATCATCAGGAACGGGAAGCGGTGGGGGATGATCTTGAGCACGTCGTGGATGTCGAGGACCACCTCGCCGGCGGGCAGGGGGAAGAACGAGGCCATCGAGACGAGGCGGGCGTATTCGCGCTTGAGGGTGGCGGCGAGGCGGGTGTTGGGGCCGTGGCCGGGCTTGACGGCGATCACGTGGCCGAGGATGCGCTTGCCGGAGAGGATCAGGTCGCCGATCAGGTCGAGCGCCTTGTGGCGGGCGAACTCGTTGTCGAAGCGCATCGGCTCCTTGCTCATCACCTCGCCGCCGCGGATCACGACCGCGTTTTCGAGGCTGCCGCCCTTGATCAGGCCCTTTTCGAGCAGCGGCTTGACCTCGTCGTAGAACACGAAGGTGCGGGCGGGGGCCAGGTCGCGGGCGTAGGTTTCGGGGGTGATTTCGCCGGAGAAGTATTGGGTCAGCTGGCCGCCGGCGCCGACGTTGGTCACCGAGACGCGGAAGCTGCGGCACGGGACGATCGTGATCAGGGTGCCGTCGCCGCTCTCCTGGTGGATCGGCTCGCGGATCTCCCAGGTCTTGCGCGGGGCGTTCTGGGGGGCGATGCCCGCCTTCCTGATCAGCTCGACGAACGGGCGGGCCGAGCCGTCGCCGATCGGCGGCTCGTTGGCATCCATCTCGACCAGCGCGTTGTCGATCCCCATCCCGGCGAGGGCGCTGAGGACGTGCTCGACGGTGTGCACCTTGACCGAGCCCTCGGCGAGGGTGGTGGCGCGCTCGACGGTGCGCACGTTGTCGACGTCGGCGTCGATGAACGGCTGGTCGGGCAGGTCGACGCGGCGGAAGCGGAACCCGTGGTCCTCGGGGGCCGGCTGGAGGGTGAGCGTGACCTTGTTGCCGGTGTGCAGCGAGGTGCCCTCGAGGGTGGCCGGGCCGGCGAGGGTTTGCTGGGGATTGGCGGGCATGCGCGGAGGGTAGTAACCGGGGGGGGTGGCGAGGCAAGACGCAAGTGGGCGGGGCGGCCGGATCGCGGGGCGGGGGCGGGTGGGAAACCCGGGCCCGGCGTCGGATCCGGCGCGGGGGCGGGTTGCCGCTTGTCTCCGGGCGGCGGTTGGCTGCATGCTGCGGGCGTGACGCGTTTCCGGACCGACGACCTGCGGATTGCCGGGATCAGCCCGCTGATTTCCCCATCGGTGCTGGCCTATTACCTGCCGCTCACCGACGACGTGTCCGAGGTGGTGGCGCGGGCGCGGGTGGCGGCGGACGAGATCATGAAGGGGCGCGACGACCGGCTGCTGGCGGTCGTCGGCCCGTGCTCGATCCACGACCCGGTGGCGGCGCTCGACTACGGGCGGCGGCTCAAGGCGGAGGCCGACCGGTTGGCTGGGGACCTGCTGGTGGTGATGCGGGTCTACTTCGAGAAGCCGCGGACGACGGTGGGCTGGAAGGGGCTGATCAACGACCCGCACCTGGACGGGTCGTTCGACATCAACCAGGGGCTGCGGGTGGCGCGCGGGCTGCTCCTCGACCTCGGCCACCTCGGGCTGCCGGCCGGCACCGAGTTCCTCGACACCATCTCGCCGCAGTACATCGCCGACCTGATCGCGTGGGGCGCGATCGGCGCGCGCACCACCGAGTCGCAGGTCCACCGCGAGCTGGCGTCCGGCCTGTCGATGCCGGTCGGGTTCAAGAACGGGACCGGCGGCTCGATCCGGATCGCGGTCGACGCCGTGGTCGCGGCCTCGTGCCCCCACTACTTCCTGAGCGTCACCAAGCAGGGGGTGTCCGCGATCGTCTCGACCTCCGGCAACGACGCCTGCCACGTGATCCTGCGCGGCGGGGCGGACGGGACGAACTACGATGAAGATAGTATTTCCGGGGTGGTGGCGAGCCTGCGCCGCAAGCAGCTGCCGCCGCACCTGATGGTCGACTGCTCGCACGGCAACTCGCTCAAGGACCACCGCAACCAGCCGCGGGTCGCGCGCGCGGTGGCCCAACAGGTGGCCGCCGGCTCGACGGCGATCGCCGCGGTGATGATCGAGTCCAACCTGGTCGAGGGGGCCCAGACGCTGGGCGACAACCCGAAGGCGCTGACCTACGGGCAGTCGGTCACCGACCGGTGCCTCGGCTGGGAGGACACGGTGGCGGTGCTCGACGAGCTGGCCGCGGCGGTGCGGGCGAGGAGGGGGGAGGAAATCGGAAGTCTGAAGGCCTGAAGGCCTGAAGGTCGAGGAAGGTGGGCGGCGGGGGCAATGCGCGGGGCGCTCCCAAGGAGCACGGGCGCCTGCCGTGCCGTAGCCGGAGGCGAAGGCAGGTCCCGCCCGTACTTCTGGGGGGCGGAGGAAGCGAGCGGCGGGGCTGAAGACGCTTGGCGCCCGCTGGTGTTAGCCCGACTTCGTCACTTCCGAAAACCACCTCCCGTCAAATCAAGGGTTTTGGAGCTTTTGGGCGCTCAGGTCGGCCACACATTTTCGGTGGCGACCTGAGGCCGCGGTTCAGTTCTGGTCGGGAAGGTGCGTGGAGCGGATGCGGGGCGGCGGTTGTTCCGGCGGGGTCCAGCCCAGTTGCATGAGCAGGGCGGCCGGTTCCTCCCCGGGGATGCGGATCCGCGGCAGGGTCAGGATGCCGCCGCCGCGGGTGCCGAACCCGACATCCACCAAAACGATCCCGCGGAGGCGTGCGAAGGCGTGCGAAGGCGTGCGGAGGCGTGCGAAGGCGTGCGAAGGCGTGCGAAGGCGTGCGAAGGCGTGCGAAGGCGTGCGAAGGCGTGCGAAGGCGTGCGAAGGCGTGCGAAGGCGTGCGGAGACCTGCCCGGAAGTCACCGCGGCGCCTGTCGGCGGCTGCCGCCGGGAACCGGCCCCATTCCGTGTGCTGCAACAAATCCGTATACGTATACCCAACTGTTGTCCACCGGATTCCCGCGGCCGCCGGGGCCTGGCCCCATTCCGTGCGCTGCAACAAATCCGTATACGTATACCCAACTGTTGCCCGCCGGGTGCTCGCCGCCGCCGGGGGCTGTCCCTGATGCGCGCGCTGCGGCGATTTCGCATACGTGCACGAAACTGCGGCACGGGCGGGCTGGCGGCGCGGCGGTTGGTTAGACGGGGGCAAGGGGCTGAATGCGGCAGGTTCGCATCCGTGTGGGAAGTTGGCGCGGTCCGGATCGGCGGGCCTGGCGCACCCCTTCGGCCGAGCCCTCGAAGCAGGTGCTCGTCAGGTCGTGGAGGATGATGTCGAAGTCGGCGGCGAACAGGTCCTTCCATTTGGCGGCCAGATGCGCTTCGACCCCAGCAGATTCAAGGCCTCCAGCGCCGAAAAAAGTCAAATCAGGGCCATTTCGGCGAAAAAGCGACGAAGTTGGGCTAACAGAAACGGAATGCCTGGTTCGGGGACCTGGGCCAACATCCATGCATTCTGGTTTTCAGGGACTCTGGCGGGTGATCATCTCGACCCATTTGTCCTCGAGGGTCTTGGGGCGGACGGGTTCGACGTGGAGGTCGGCGAAGATGGCGTTGACCATGCCGCCGTGGGAAGCGGCGGCGGGGGCGATCCACTTGGCGACGTCGGCCTTGTTCTGGAGGCGGAGTGGGGCGCCGGCGCTGCCGTCGATGAACAGGACCTTGGACGAGGCGCGGTCGAGCTGGTCGGGGCGCAGGTCGAGGTAGCGTGGCGGGTCGGACAGGCGCCAGTTGAGCATGTAGGTTGGGGCGACGTTGCCGGTGGGGGCGAGGGATTCCTTGAGGCAGGGGCAGTGGCGGCGCTGGAGCTGGATGGCGAGGGCCTCCTCGAGGTCCTCGCTCCAGTAGTCGACGAACGGCGAGCGGCCGGGGTTGTCGGAATCGGGGTCGTAGGCCTGGTGGGAGATGGCGGCCCAGTTTTCCGGGGTGGGCAGGCGGCCGTTGCGGTCGGTGGCGCAGTTTTGGAACACCATCGCCCACTCGCGCAGGTTCTGGAAGCACTGCAGCGAGCGCGCCTTCTTGCGGACGTGGGCGGCGACGGCGAGCAGCAGTGCGGCGAGGATGACTATTACGGCGATGACCACCAGCAGTTCGACCATGGTGAAGGCGCGGGCGCGGGAACGTGGGGATGGGCGCATGTCAGGCTGGGGTCGGGAGCCGGGACCACGGATTTCGCGGATTTTGCGGGTCATGAGCGGCTTGCAGCGGATCGAGTTCATTGGATGGGAGGTTGCAGCCCTTGCCGCCTCCAACCAATCCGTTCGCTCCGTGAAACCCGTGGTTCGGCATGGTCCTTTCCGGGGGCGGTGGTGGCGTGGGTTCTCACGGTTCGGCGCCTTCCCTGACGCGGAAGAAGCGGCGCGGGTCGGTGGCCTCGTTGGCGGGCACGACGACCGTTTCGGGGTCCTCGTCGGCGGTGAACGTCGAGCCGGCGACCGCGGTGAAGGCGGCGAGGTCGGCCGAGGACTCGACGTGGAACTGGGTGCCGTCGGTCAGCCCGGTGACGGTCATGGTCAGGGTGTCGGCGGCGGCGTCGTGGGCGACGCCGGTGATCCGCGGGTTGGCGGGGATGACGATTTCGCCGTTGGGCACGACGAGGGTGGGGGCGAGCGCCGGGTTGGCGGTGGCGCCCTCCTTGGTCGTGAACGAGCACCATGTGTCATTGGCGCCGGCCACGATGTAGAGGGAGACCACGCCGTCGGTGTCGTCCTCGATGAAGGACTTGAGGTTCAGGGTGGCGGGATTCGAATGGGTGATGCCGGTGAAGCCCTGGTTGACGCGGATGATGCCGAGGAGGGGGGTCTTCTTCGGGTCGCGGACGAACTGGAACATCTTGTCCTTTTCGGCATCGATCAGGCCGGGGGCGGTCAGGTAGTTGGTGGTGGCCTCGTCCCACAGTTCGCCGGGGTCGCCGTCGACCAGGCCGTAGACGGTCAGGTCGCGCGAGCGCGACGAGTAGCGGACGTCGAGGCGGAGCATGGCGTTGGCGAGGTCGCCGCGGAGCGCGGAGACATCGAAGCGGACCAGCGAGATCCGCGTGCGGGCATCGGTGACGAGCCGACTGACCATCTCGACTTCCGCGCCGTGGACATCATCGGGCCCGGTGCCGGGGTTCTGGTTGTCGTTGCTCAGGAGGGTGTCGGCGCCGTTGCCGGCGGCGGTGCTGAGGAACGCGGGGGCCGGGGTGTCGCTGTTGTCGTTCGGCTTGGTGCCGGCGAACAGCTCGAGCTGGTTGCTGGCGCCGTCGCCGTCCGAATCGTCCTGGCCGGTCTGGGTGGTTTCGGTGGCCCAGTAGAAGCGCTCCCAGCCCTCGGGCAGACCGTCGCCGTCGGTGTCCGGGGTGGACAGCGGGTCGCTGCCGCTGGTGGCGGCGGCGTATTCGGCGGAGTTGGCGTAGCCGTCGGCGTCGTTGTCGTCGGCCGGGTCCTCGCTGGTGGTCAGGTCGCCGAACGAGAAGAGTTCCCAGGCGTCGCCGAGGCCGTCGATGTCGGTGTCGGGCGCGATCGACCTGTTAGACGGGTCGGTGGCGCCGGTTTCCTCCTCCTCGTTGGTGGCGTAGTCGCGGTCGGGGTCGTCGTTGCCGTCGTAGGTCCAGATGTCGGGCCAGAACACCAGTTCGAACTCGTCGTCGTCGAGGCCGTCGCCGTCGATGTCCTCTGGGGTTGAGGCGACGTTGTTGGGGTTGGAGAAGCCGTTGTATTCGTCGTCGTTGGCGTAGCCGTCCTCGTCGGGGTCGTCCCACGGGTCGTCGGTGGCGGTGAGGTTGCCGAACCAGGTGGTTTCCCAGAGGTCGTTGATGCCGTCCTCGTCGGCGTCGTCGACGAACGAGGTGATGTCGGTGGGGTCGGAGCCGCCGGTTTCCTCCTGTTCGTTGGTGTAGAGGTCGCCGTCGGGGTCGTGGAGGCCGTTGTAGGCGTCGATGGTGCCGAAGTGGGTGACTTCCCACGCGTCGGCGAGGGTGTCGCCGTCGGCGTTGCCGGGGATGGAGGTGGCGCTGTTGCCGTTGGAGGGGACAGGGGCGGCGGACTCTTCCTGTTCGTTGGTGTAGGTGTCTTCGTCGGGGTCGCCGGTGCCGTCCTGGAGGGCGAGTTCGGCGGTGGTGGCGGTGCCGTCGTTGTTGCCGAAGCAGCGGTCTTCCCAGAGGTCGGAGAGGCCGTCGGCGTCGATGTCGCCGGGGACCGAGGCGATGTTGTTGGGATTGGAGAGGGCGGCGTATTCCTGCTGGTTGGAGGCGCCGTCGCCGTCGTTGTCGGCGTCGGGGTTGGTGGCGGTGGCGGTGTCGCCGAAGTAGTGGATTTCCCACCAGTCGTTGAGGCCGTCGGGGGTGCCGCCGTCGTCGTCGAGGAAGGAGGCGCGGTCGTTGGGGTCGGTGGCGGCGGTTTCCTCCTGGTCGTTGGTGCCCTTGTCGTCGTCGGGGTCGCCGGTGCCGGTCTGGAGGAGCAGTTCGGCGGGTGAGGCGGCGCCGTCGTTGTCGCCGAAGTGGGCGTCCTCCCAGAGGTCGGTTAGGCTGTCGCCGTCGACGTCGCCGGGGATCGAGAGGGCGTTGAGGGGGTCGGAGCCGGCGGCTTCCTCCTGAGCGTTGGTGAAGCCGTCGCCGACCACGGTGCCGCCGGTGGTTCCGTCGTCGGTGTCGAGGTCGGCGTTCGGGTCGTCGGTGAAGGTGGTGTTGCCGAACCAGGTGACCTCCCATGCGTCGGCCATGCCGTCGCCGTCGCCGTCGGAGGCGATGGCGTTGGGGAAGGTGATGTAGGGGGCGGTGCCGCTGCCGTCCTTGCTGTCGAAGTAGAAGCTCTCCGAGTTGTTGTCGGTTTCGGCGAGGGTGACGATGAAGGTGACCAGGCCGTTGGTGTCGGCGGCGATGAAGTTGTCGAGGTCGGTGCTGGCCACGGTGGTGTTCAGGCCGAGGGCGCTGCCTGTGGTGTGGGCGACCCAGGCCGGGGTGGCCTCGGTGGTGAACGTGGGCTCGGCGCCGAGGGGGGTGGCTGGATCGATGCCGGCGGCGGTGGAGAAGCTGACGGTCGTCTCGTTCCAGTTCTCGCCTTGGCCGCCGGTGGCGCCGTCGACGACGCCGTAGAAGTCGAGCGGGCGGTTGCGGTTGACGGTGGTGCCGTTGAGCGTGATCGTGGCTCCGGTGAGGTCTCCGGACAGGCTGCTGATGTCGAAGCGGAGGTAGAGGTGGCGCATCCGGACTCCGTCTTCCTCGCGCAGGTGCATCGACCCCTCGGAGCCGTGGTTGGCGGCGGGGCCTGAGTTGTCGTCGTTGCTGAGGTAGGTATCGGCGCCGTTGCCGATGGCGGTGGAGATGTTGACGGCGGGTGCGGTGGTGGCGGCGGCGAGCAGGGTGCCGAGGATGGCGAGTTGGCGCCGGGAGGCGGGCTTGGTGTTCATGGTTGGGTTGGTCGGGATGTGGGGTTTGCGGGGCCTGGAGCGGGTCCCGGTGGCGGTGTTCAAGCTCAAGTCAAGCAGTGGTGGGGGCTGGGGGGAATACCCCGAGGGGGGTATGGGGATTGGTCACAGTGGGGGCGGGGTGGGGTGGCGGGCGTCGCGGAACTTGATGGCGGCCTCGGTGCGGGAGCGGACGTGGAGTTTTTCGTAGATATGCTTGAGGTGGACGCGGACGGTTTCGGTGGCGATGGCGAGGTGGTCGGCGATTTCCTTGTTGGCGAGGCCCTTGCAGAGCAGTTCGAGGATGTCGGTTTCGCGCGGGGAGAGGTTGATTTCGTCGCTGCCGCGGGCGGCGGGCTGGTGGAAGGCCTCGACGACGCGGCGTGCGATTTCGGGGCTCATGGGGGCGCCGCCGGAGCAGACCTCGCGGATGGCGGCGCGGACCTCGGCGGGGGACGAGCGCTTGAGGAGGTAGCCGGAGGCGCCGGCCTTGAGGGCGGCGAAGATCTTGTCGTGGTCGCGGTAGACGGTGACCATGATCACCTGGACCTCGGGCAGTTGCTGCTTGAGGCGCGCGGTGGCCTCGATGCCGGAGATGCCGGGGAGGTTGATGTCCATCAGGACCACATGGGGGCGGAAGGCGTCGGTCTTGCGGAGCGCCTCCTCGCCGGTGGTCCAGACGCCGACGCAGCGGCAGTCGTCGGCGGAGTCGACGATTTGGCGCAGGCCGGCGCCGAGGGCGGGATTGTCCTCGACGATGGCGACCTCGATGAGGGGCGGCGGGTTCATGGGGTGGCGGTGGGGGGTGCGGAGGCGTGGGGCAGGGGCAGGGTGATGGTGACGGTGGTGCCGTGGCCCGGGCGGCTGTCGATGGTGCAGGCGCCGCCGGAGTCGGCCATGCGCCGGCGGATGTTCGGCAGTCCGTTGCCGGCGGTGGCGGTGGCGGGGTTGAAGCCGCGGCCGTCGTCCTCGATGCGCACGACCAGTTGATGGGCGTCGATGGCGACACGCAGGCGGATGGTGGAGGCGGCGGCGTGCTTGACGGCGTTGTTGAGCGCCTCGCGGGTGGCGAGGAAGACGTGGTGGCGGCGGCGTGGGCCGAGCGGCAGGTCGGCGGCGGGGGAGGGATCGACCTCGGTGCGCAGGGGGATGCCGGCGGAGTCGGCGAACTCGCGGGCGAAGGCGCACAGGTAGTCGACCAGCGAGCGCAGGCTGTCCTCGCGCGGGTTGGCGGCCCAGACGATTTCGTCGAGGGTGCCGGCGACGGCCTTGGCCTTGGCGGAGAGGTGTTCGAGGGCCGGGCGGAGCTGTGAGTCGTCGGGGTTCTCGGCGCCGAGGGCGGAGAGGATCGAGAGTTCGGTCAGGCTGGCGCCGAGGTCGTCGTGGAGGTCGCGGGCGATGCGGCCGCGTTCGGTTTCGAGGGCGGCGCCGAGCTTGAGGGTTTGGATGCGGCGGCGCATGCGGGTGCGGGCGACGGCCCAGCCGATGGCGAGGGCGGAGGCGAGTGCGGCGAGGGTGGCGAGGGTGATGAACCACGGGGTTTGCCACGGGTGGGGGCGGATCAGCAGTTCGGCGGCGGCGGGCTGGATGGTGGAGATGCCGTCGCTGTTGGTGGCGCTGACCTCGAAGCGGTAGCGGCCCGGGGGGACCGCCTCGTAGTTGACCTGGCGGCGGGTGCCGATGAAGCGGAACTCGTCGTCGAGGCCGACGAGGCGGGTGCGGTAGGTGACGGTTTCCGGGGCGCGCAGGCACAGGCCGGTGAACGCGAACTCGAGGCGGACGCGGCCCGGGCCGGCGACGACCGGGGCGTTGGTCAGGGGGTGGGGGCTGCCGTTGATGCGGACCGGGCGGAGGTGGATCGACGGCGGGGCGCGGTGCCAGGTGATGCGGTCGGGGCGGACGCCGGCGGGGCCGCGGCCGGTGGGGAACCAGAGCGTGCCGTCGCGGTCCTGGCAGGCGGCCGGTTGGCGTCCGCCGACGCATTCGCGGGTGGGCATGCCGTCGGAGCGGTCGAGGCGGAGCCAGTTCGGTTGGATGTCGTGGTTGGTGGTGCGGCGGAGCAGTTCGGAGCGGGAGCCGCGGAGGATGCCGCCGAGCGAGCCGCACCAGAACTGGTCCTCGCCGTGGAGGAGCATCGCGGTGATGCGTTCGTCGGGCAGTCCGTCGCGCGCATCGAACTGGGTCCATGTGCCGCTGCGCCAGAGGAAGATGCCGGTGCCGAGGCAGGAGACCCAGGTTTCCTGTGGGGACACCGGGACGATCGACGTGACCCAGCGGCCGCGGAGTGCGGCGGGGGTGGCGAGCGAGGTGAAGTGGAGGTCCTTGCCGCGGACGACGTGGCCGTCGGTGGTGCCGGCGAGGACGGTGCCGTCGGGCAGGGTGGCGAGGGTGGAGACGTCGAGGCGGCCGATGCCGGGGACCTCGGCGCAGGTTTCGGTGGTGGTGCCGTTCCAGCGGCAGAGTCCCTGGGAGCCGCCGAACCAGAGGTGTCCGGCGGCGTCCTCGGCGATCGCCTTGACCTTCGAGGGCGTCTGGGTGTCGGTGAAGCGCGGGGTGAAGCGGTCGCCGGTCCACTCGAACACGCTGCCATCGCGGGGGCCGAGCCACAGTCGGCCGCGGCGGTCCTCGAAGATCGTGGTCACCGGCCGCGGGTAGCCGGTGGGCATCAACTCGAAGTGGGTGGCCGCGCCGTCGGTGATCCGGTCGACGCCGCCGCCGCGGTTGGCGACCCACCAGGTGCCGTCGCGCGCCTGCAGTGCGGTCAGCACGTCGCGCTCGTGGGGGGTGCCGCCGGTGGCGAAGCGGAGCACGCGGTGGTAACGGATGCGCACGAGTCCCTGGCCGGGGGTGGCCAGCCAGATGTTGCCCTCGCGGTCCTCCAGCAGCTCGTTGACGATGACCCGCGGGTCGAGGTCGGGAAGCTGCAGCGGGTGCAGCTCGCCCTCCGCGGGCGCGTGCAGGAGCAGTTGCTCGGGGCCGAGCGACCAGCGGCCGCGGTGGCGGTCGGTTAGGGCGGCGGCCTCCGGAGACGCGCCGAGCCGGCCGCCGGGGCCCTGGCGGCCGGCGTCGGCGGTGAACGCGGCGAGCACCGGGGCGGGCGGCGGTTCGACCGGGGTGACGGCGGCGCCGTCGATCCGGCACAGGCGATCGCCGTGCCTGCACCACGTTTCCCTGCCGAAGGCGAGGAGGCGGGTGACCAGCGGGGGGTTGGGCTGGGGCTGGTCGTCGAGGATCCGGGTGAGGCGCATTTCGTCGACCCGGAGCAGGCCGCCTTGGAACGTGGAGACCCAGACGCCGCCGTTGGGCAGGGCGAACAGCCGGAAGAAGCCGAAGCGGCGCCCGCGGTAGCCGCCGGCCGGCTCGACGGTGTCGAACGCGATGCCGTCGAAGCGGGCGATCCCCTCGGCGGTGGCGACCCACAGGAAGCCGTCGGGGGACTGGTCCAACGACCGGACGACGTTGCCGGGCAGGCCGTCCTCGGATTGCCAGACGCGGACGAGGAAGTCGGCGGCGGCGGCGCAGGGCACGGCGGCGGCCAGCACGAGGGCGGCGACGGTGCCGGGATTCATCGGGGGAAGGCTATGCGGGGAGGCGTGGTGGCACAAGCGTGGGCGGGGGTTGGTGCGGGCCTTGGATGCGGGGATGAAAGCCGGGGAGAACCACGGATTGCGCGGATTGCACGGGTGTTGGATGGGTTGGGATGGATGGCGGATTCATCCGGCGGGTGAACGGGCGCGGGGCGAGCCGGCCATCGGCGGGGCGGCGCTGCCATGGGGAGTGGCGCAAGCGTCCGGCTGGTGGTCGAAACCAGCCGCCCGCTGGGCGCCCGTTTGTGCTTGAAATCAGCGCGCGTTGTGGGGCGGCTGGGACGGTTCATTGGCGGGACGCCGATGCCACTGGGAATGCGCCTTGGCGACGGCGTCGCCCCAGCGGCCGTACCACGCGTAGCCGGTGCGGCGCTCGGCGTCGATCCCGGCCATGGCGTATCTAACGACCCCGTCGCGGCCGCAGAAGACCGGGCGGTTGGTATCGATCTGATAGAAGCGGGCCCACAACGGCGGGGCTTGCGGGTCGGCGACCACCCTGAGGTCGCCGCCGGCCTTTTCCAGCCGGATGCCGGTGATCCTCGAGCGCTCGAACCACGCCACGCCGGCCTCGACCGCGCGGACGACCTCGGGCGGGGGGTGTTCGAGGCTCATCAGCAGGCGCAGGATGCCGGCGCTCTCGCAGCCGCTGAGCGCCGCCGGCTCGAAGGCGCGCGCCGGGCGCGGCTCGAGCGTGCGCTCGTCGTGCTGGGCGCACCAGACGGCCGGCGCGCCGTTCACCACGACCTGGCATTTCAGGATGCAGTCGATCCCTTTGGCGAACGCGGCGCGGGCCGCCTGCCGGCGGCCGTCGTCGACGAAGGCGCAGGTGTCGCCGCCGCCGACCTCGCGGAGCAGTTCCAACAGGCGCACCATCGCGTCGTCGTTGAAGGTGATGTGGCGGTGGTAGCCGTTGCCCGGCGGGTGGAACTGCGGCCAGCCGCCGTTCGGGTATTGGGCCGCCAGCAGGTGGTCGAGGCCGGTTAGCAGCGCGTCGCGGCAGCGCGGGTCGCCGGCGGCGCGGAACGCGCGGGCGAGGAAGCGCAGTTCGCCGGTGGTGGCGCCGTTGTCGAAGGTGCCCTGGAGCCCGGCGCGCTCGCCGGTGAACCGTTTGCGGGTGGTGTCGGTGTTCTTCGGCCACGCGCCGCCGGGCGCCTGCCACGACAACACGCAGGCCGCCGCCTCGCGCCCCGCCGGCGAGCGGAACCAGTCGTCCGGCCGCGCGAGGAAGTCGCGCGGGCCGGCGGCGAGCGGCGACGCCGCAAGCCACGGCAGGATGAGGAGGGGCAGGAGAAGGCGTGTGCTCGTGTTCCGTGTTCCGTGTTCCGGCATGGGGAAGCAGGTCGCCATGGACTCATGAGGGCGGGGAGATGAGACGCATCACCCACCTCGGCCGGCTTGGGGGGCCAAGCCGGGCTGCCCTTGGCAGGCGGGGGGGTGCGGCCGGGGCGCTCACGCGCGGCGGCGGCGCAGCAGGGCGAACAGGCCGAGGCCGCCCAGCAGCAGTGCCGACGGCTCGGGGATGACGAGCCGGACCTCGCCGGACTGGGTCACGGTGTCGACCGTCCAGCCCCATCCGTTAGGAAGGGCCGGCATGGTGCCGAGGTCGAGGCCGTTGTCGGTCAGGGTGCCGGTGTAGGTGATGATCGTCCAGTAGTCGCCCCACGACGTGAAGCTGCCGGTGCCGGTGACGTCGACGGTGCCGTCCAAGGTGAGGTTGCCGGTGATGGCGAGCAGGTCGTTGATTCCGCTGCCGGTGGTGGTGTCGTCGCCGTTGAGGTCCCAATCCAGGGTGCTGCCGCTGTCGAGCACCACGGTGCCGGTCGCCGAGAGGGTGCCGGGGCTGAGGCCCGGGGCGAGGGTGCCGTAGACTTCCGCTGCGCCGACGGTGCCGGTGCCCGCGAGCGTCGCGTCGGCGGCCACGGTGGTCAGGCTGCTGGTGGCGATCGAGCCGTCCACGGCGAGCGTGCCGGCGTTGACGTTGGTCGCGCCGGTGTAGGTGCAGGTGCCGGCGAGGGTGAGGGTGGCGTCGCCGACCTTGGTGAGGGCGGTCTTGGTGCCGCCGTCGACGATCGCCCCGGCGAAGGTCGAGTCCTCGTTGCGGCCGCCGACGCTGAAGATGAACAGGCCGTCGCCGGAGCTGCTCCCACCGAGGGAGGACCCTGCGGCGCCACTCAGCGTGCCGATGTCGGTGGTCCTGGTCTGGTTGGTGCCGTAGTTGCGGGTTTGGCTTGCGCCCGCCTCGAGCACGAGGGCCGCGTTGGCCAGCGAGGCTTCGTCGAAACCGGACTCAAAACGGAGAGCGAACGTGCCACCCGTTGCAGCCAAGGCGCGGACCGTTCCGGGGAAAGCCTGGAAGCTGTTGCACCTCATTAGGAGGTTGTTATCACCGGTCAATGTCAGCACCCCGGTTCCGGTCAGGGTGTTCGGGTAGAAGTTATCGTTGGTGCGCACCGAAATGGTGCCACCGGTGCCGTTGACGACCACGTCGTTGTTGACGGTGGTGGCACTGGTTGACTGAAGGCGGAGGGTGCCGGTTCCTTCGAGGGTCAGGGTGCCTGGCCCGATCAGTCCGGTGGTGTTGCCGGAACTGCTCAGGCGCAGGGTGCCGGCCTTGATGGTGGTGCCTCCGGAGTAGGTGTTGGTCCCGTTGGATTGCCCGAGGATCCACAGGCCCGCCCCGTCCTTGACCAGGGCGAGTTTGCCGCCGCCGGTGCCGTCGGTGATGGCGCCGGCGGAGGTGATCTCGTTGTTTCCGCCGCTGCTGCCGGTCAAGGTGAGCACGGTGGTGTTGCCTGCGGTGGCGACGCCGCTGATGCCGCCGGAGACTTGCAGTTCGCGGTTGGTGCCCGGGGTGTTGGTCTCGATCGTGTAGGTGCCGCCGTCGCCTTGGATCTGGAGCGGGGCGGAGATCCGCTGGTCCACCGCCGAGCCGTTGGAGAGGATGGTCCCTCCGCTGGTCAGCAGCAGGGTGGAGCCGCCGAGGGTGAAGGTGTTGTTGCCGCCGAACGTGATGTTCTGGAGGTTGCGGCCCGCGTCCACGGTCACGGCGACGATGCTCGAGGTGGTGAAGGTGGCGGTGTCGGTGTTGGTGGTGCCGGTGGTGGCGCCCGGCGGGGTGCCGCCAACCCAGTTGAGGGTGTTGGCCCAGTCGCTGTCGGTCGGCGTGGCGGACCAGGCGTCGCTGGCGGCTTGGGCGAGGTGGGTTGTGGCTACGACGGTGGCGGCGAGGCCAAGGAGGATGGCGCGCATGGGAGTGGCTTGGTGGGGTGGTGGAAAGGGGGGGAGCGTCCAAGGAATAGGGGGAAAACACCGGGGAACCCAATCCCCCGATCGGGTTATGCGGGGGGGGGCAGGCGGGGTGATACTGGGGGCCGGGTTCATGGCTGGTTCTTCGACCAGATGGTGCAGGTTGATTGCCGCGGCGGTGGCGCTGGTTGCGGCGGGTGGAGCGCGGGGGATTCCGGCGTTTCCGGGGGCGGAGGGGTTCGGGGCGCTGGCGGCGGGCGGGCGCGGCGGGGACGTGTATTGCGTGACCAACCTGAATTCGAGCGGCGCCGGGTCCTTGGCGGAGGCGATCGCCACTGCACCGGCGTCGGGGCGGACGATCGTGTTTGCGGTCAGCGGCTACATCCACGTGCCGTCCGGCGGGCTGCGGATCACCAGTTCGGGGGTCACGATCGCGGGCCAGACCGCGCCCGGCGACGGGATCGGGCTCAAGGACGGCACCTTCCGGGTTTCGGGCGACGACGTGGTGATCCGTCACCTGCGGTTCCGCCACGGCAGGGACGGGTCGGGCGGCGACTGCATCGATCTGGACAGCGGCTCGCTGCGCTGCGTGCTCGACCACGTCTCGCTGCAGTTCTCGACCGACGAGAACATCTCGTCGTACAACAGCCCGCCCGAGAACCTGACGATGCAGTGGTCGCTGAACGCGTGGGGGCTGGAAAGCCATTCCTGCGGCGGGCTGTGGGACCAGAACCACGCGACCTGCCACCACACGCTGTGGGCCCACCACCACACCCGCAACCCGAAGGCGCGGCCGGCCGGCCTGCTGGAATGGCTCAACAACGTGACCTTCGACTGGGACATCGGGTTCATCATGGGCGACTCGGAAACCCCGGCGGCGTGGAAGGCGAACGTCCGCAACTCGTACTTCCTGTGCCCGCCCGGCAACCTCCGCCCGCGGGCGCTCGAAAAGGCCAGCCTCGACCGCAACGGGGTGCCCAACTTCTCGCTCTACCTCGACAACTGCCGCCACGACGCCGACGGCAACGGGATCCTCGACGGCACCGACAAGGGCTACGCGATCGCCTCGGGCAGCTACACCACGCTCGCCACCCCGGTGGCCGCAACCGACGGCCTGCCGGTGACCCTCGACGACCCGACGGTCGCCTTCCGGAAAGTCGTTTCAAGCGCCGGCGCGCTGCGGCTCGACGTCGGCTACCCCGGCCCGCTGCGCGACGAGGTGGACAGCCGCCTGATAGAGAACCTCGTCGCCCAAGCGGCCAACCACATCAGCGACGAGAGCTCGCTGGGGCTCTCCAACGGCGGCTTCGGCACCCTCGCCGGCACCGCGGCGCCGGTGGACAGCGACAAGGACGGCATGCCCGACCACTACGAGGACGCGCTCGGCTGGAACAAGGCGGTGCAGGACCACAACACCGCGCTGCCCGGCAGCGGCGGGTTGCTGAGCGGCACCACGTTCTTCCCCGCCGCGACCCCGGCCGGCTACACCCGGCTCGAGGAGTACCTGCACTTCCTCGCCATCCCGCACGGGACGGTGGCCCGCAACGTGGCCGGGGCGCCGACCAGCATCACGGTGGACCTGCGGAAGTTCACCAGCGGCTTCTCGTCGTCGCCGGTGTTCACCGTGGCCGGCGTCGTCGGCGGCACGGTGACCCAGGGCGGGGCCGGCAACTGCCTCGCGACCTTCACGCCGACGCCCGACATCACCGGTCGCGCGCGCTTCGAGTTCACCGTGGCCGACGCCGCCGGCTCGTCGTGGACGCAGACCTGCGCGCTGGTGGTGACCACCAACGCGCTGCCGCGCGACCTCAGGTGGAAGGGCAGCGGCACCTCCTGGGACATGAGCGCGCCCAACTGGATCCGCCCCGCCACCGGCACCACCGAGGTGTTCTCCGGCGGCGACCGGGTGAGCTTCGACGACTCCGGCATCGCCCAGCCGACGGTGACCGTCGCGGCGGCCGTGGCGCCGGGCGGCATCGACGTCGACGCGAGCGGCAACTACGTGCTAACAGGTCCCGGCGCGGTCGCCTGCGCGGGCGTGCTGGCCAAGCGCGGCCCGGGCACGCTCACGCTGGGCAACAGCGGGGCTAACAGCTTCGGCGGGATTTCCCTGGAGGCGGGGACGCTTTCGTTGCCGAACGCGACCGCCGGCGGGGCGGCGAGGATCTCGTTCAACGGCGGCGCGCTGGCTCCGGCCCCGCCGTCCAACAGCACGATCCCGAACCCGCTCGAGATCAACCGGCCGGCCACGATCACGGTGGGGTCCCAGCACACCTGCAGCGGCAACTGGACCGGCGCGCAGCCGGTGACCGTGAACGCGACCGCCGGCCAGTTGTGGACGGTGGCCGGGACCTGGACCGGGTTCGGCGGGCGCCTGCAGGCCGGGACCGGGAATCCGCGGATCCGCCTCAACGGCAGCAGCAACCTCAACTTCGGCAGCCCGGCGGTGGCCATCGACCTCGGCGGCGGCACCGCCCAGCTGATGAACCGCAACGGCGCGACGATCGAGCTCGGGGCCCTGTCCTCGACCGGCCCCGGCACCGTGCTCAGCGGGGCCCAGTCGTCCAACAACGCCAGCACCTACCAGGTCGGCGGCCTCAACTCCGACACCACCTTCGCCGGAGCGATCGTCGATGGCAGCTACAACGGCCTGCCGTCCGTGACCCACGTCACCAAGACCGGCTCGGGCGAGCTCGTGCTGGCAGGCGCGAGCAGCCACACCGGGGCGACGACGGTGAGCCAGGGGGTGCTCAACGTGGCGGGCAGCCTGGGCAGCACGGCGGTGACCGTGGCTTCTGGGGCGATGCTGGCGGGGTCGGGCACGATCGGGGGTGCGGTGGCCGCCGGTGCGGGGGCGATCCTCTCGCCGGGAACCCCGCCGTTCACCGGCGCCACCCTGGTGGTTGGCGGCGGCCTCGCGCTGAACAACAGCACGCTGTACTTCGACATGTCGTCCTCGCCCGCCGGGGCCAACGACCGGATCGTGATGGCGAACGGCGGCACGCTGGCGCTGACGGGGACTTTGTATTTCCAGTTCCAGCTGTTGGACGGCGTGCTGGGCCCGGGGACCTACGAGCTGGTCAGCGGCGCGACCACGAGCACGGCCAGCGGGGTGAGCCTCACCCACAACCTGCCCGCCGGCGCGCGCCAGACCTTCACCCTGAGCCGGCCCGCGGCCGGGTCGAACCCGTCGTACATCCGCCTGACGGTCGCCGGGGAGCCGGCCACCCTGACCTGGACCGGCGCGGCGAGCGCGGCCTGGGACACGAGCAGCGCGAACTGGTCCGGGGCGACGCCGGGCGTCTTCTATCCGAATGACGCGGTCGTGTTCGACGACACCAGCGCGGTCAACGGGGTCACGATTGCGGGCGAGGTCCAGCCGCGCGCGACGCGCTTCAACCACGGCACCCGGAGCTACACCTTGGGCGGCGGACTCGGCGGCCCCGGGACGGTCACCAAGGACGGCGCGGGGACGCTGACGCTGACGGGACCCAACCCGTTCGCCGGCGGCTTCGTCCTCAACGCGGGCACGGTGGCGCTGGCCAACGACGAGGCGACCGCCGGAGCGCTGGGCACCGGCGCGATCACCCTGAACGGCGGCACGCTCAACCAGCACGCGGACAGCGCCACCTACAACTCCGCGACGTGGAAGCTGGTCCTGCCCGCCGGCCGCGCCGCCACCGTGAACCTCGACCGGCGCATCGACCTCTACGGGAGCGTCGCCGGCGGCGGGACCCTCAACTTCCGCGTCCCCTACGTGCGGACCACGCTCTACAACGACTGGCGTGGGTTCACCGGCACCCTCAACGTGGTCGACTCGGGCGCCGGCGGCACCGGCGGCGGGGACCTGCGGATGGGCACCAACTACTCGTTCGGCGGCTTCCCCAACGCCACCGTCAACCTCGGTGCTTCCTGCACCGCCTGCTACTCCGGCATCCTCAGCGCCGGCGCCGGCACCACGGTGCCGATCGGCGCGCTCAACGGGCCGGCCACCGCCACGCTGCTCGGCGGGGCCACCGGCGGGCGCGCGCTCACCTACCGGATCGGCGGGCTCGGCACCGCCGCCAGTTTCGCCGGCTCGATCGCCGACCAGGCGGCCGACAGCCCGACCGCGATCGTCAAGAGCGGCGCCGGCAACTGGACCCTCGGCGGCACCGCCACCCACTCAGGCGGCACCGTGGTCGAGCAGGGCACCCTCGTTCTAACAGGCACGGTGGAGAGTGCGGGCGCGCTGCGGGTGGGTCCCGGGGCGGTGCTCGAGCTTGCGGGTGGCGCGGCGGTGGTCGAGGGGGTGGCGGTGCCGGCCGGCGCGACGCTGCGCGGGTGGGGCGCGATCGGCAGGGAGGTGGCGGTCGGTGGCGACTGCCTCGGCCGCGGGTTCGGCGGCGGGGCGGGGGGCGTGCTTGCGGTGAGCGGGCTGTTCAGCGCGGGCGGCACGGCGCGGCTTGGGGTGCTGGCCGGCGCCGACCGGATCGCGGTGGCCGGCGACGTCGAGCTGGCGGGCACGCTCGACCTGCGCTTTGCCGCGCCGGCACCGTGGGGCCGCTTCGTCGTGCTGACGTGCACCGGCGCCCTGGCGCTCGGCGAGGTGGTCGTGACCGGCGTGCCGGCGGGGGTGATTGCGGCGCTCGACACCGCGGTGCCCGGCGAGGTCGCCGTGGTGATCCGCTACGAGGACCCGTTTGCCGACTGGCAGATGGCGTGGTTCGGCACCACCACCGGCGCCGACGCGCAGCCCGGGGCCGACCCCGACGGCGACGGCCAGTCCAACGCGCTCGAGTTCGCGGCGGGCACCGACCCGACCGACCCCGCGTCGCGCTTCGCCGCGGTGATCGAGCGGGTGGCCGGCGGGGTTTTGCTCAGCTGGCCGAGCGTGCCCGGCAAGAGCTACACGGTCGAGGCCGGCCCCGCTCCCGGCGGGCCGTGGACGGCCGTCGCCACCGTTGCCGCCGCCGCGGCGCCGGCCCGGACCACCTCGCACTCCGATCCCGGCGGGCCGAGGGTGCGGTTCTATCGGGTGGGGATCGGGGCGGGCGGGTGAGGGGGGATTGGGCCGCGCGCAGCCGGAAGTGTTCCGGCTTCGCCCTTCGGGCTACGACGGACAGGCACGACTTCCGCTGCGGGTTGCAGGTCGAGGCCGGCAGGCTTCCGTCCCGTTAGGGACGGTCGATGGTAGCCGTGGGCTTCAGCCCACGGGGGGCCGGAGGTGGGAATGCGCCGCGTCAGCGGCGCCTGACCGGGGGGACGGATTGCCGGGGCTGGGTCTGCCCTTTGTTGCCCGCGGGGCGCAGGCGGGGCGGGCCGTGGCGGCTTCGGCCGCCGCTGACGCGGCGGGGGATTGTGGGGGCATTGGTTTCCGTGGGCTGAAGCCCACGGCTAACCCTGGATTCGGGGATGAAAACCACGGATTGCGCGGATTGCACGGATGTTGAATGAGTTGCGATGGATGGCGGATTCATCCGGCAGGTGAACAGGCGAGGGGAACCAAGCCGCTCCGAAATCCGCGTAAACCGCGCAATCCGTGGTCCGGCATTTTCCTTTCTAGGCTAACATGGGGCGGCCCCTGACGGGGCCTGGGGGCGGGGGCGGGTCAGGGGGCGGCGGCGCGGATGCGGAAGAAGCGGCGCGGTTCGGCGGCGTCGACGGGGAGGGTGGCGGTGGCTGGGCTGTTGGAGCCGGGGATGGTGGCGAGGGGTTCCCACGGGCCGGCGGGGGTGGGGGCGGCCTCGACGGTGAACGTCAGGCCGGCGCCGTTGGGCCATGAGAGGGAGAATGCGGGGCCGGCGGGCTCGATGCGGGCGGCGAAGCGCTGGGCGGGGTTGGTGGGGCTGAAGCCGAGGGCGAGTTCGAGCCATTCGGGGGTGCCGTCGGCGTCGCAGTCTTCGTTGGCGGAGCGGTCGAGGGTGCCGAAGTGGTGGGCTTCCCAGGCGTCGGGGAGCCCGTCGGCGTCCTGGTCGGGGTCCGGGGCGGGGGGCATGGTGATGCGGAGGGTCGGGCGCTTGGCGGGGTCGGGGTCCTCGTCGGCCTGGGTGAGGTATTGGCCGGCGCCGCCGTGGATCAGCAGGGTGAGCGAGGCGTCGCTGGCGAGGGCGGAGTTGACGGCGGCGAGCAGGTTCGGGTCGCCGGCGCCGATCGTCTCGGCGGTGCCGGCGGTGGCGTTGGGGTAGGTGAGCAGGGTGGCGACGGCGCCGGCGGCGAAGTCGGTGTCGGTGTCGGTTTCCGGGGCGTAGGCGTCGTCGATGAACGGGTTGGCGGCGTCGTAGCGGAGGTCGGGGGTGACGAGGGCGTCATTGCCCTGATAGAGGGCGAGGGTGCGGGGGTGGCTGCTGCCGGTGGCGGAGTTGACGACCAGCCCGAGCGAGGCGCCGGCCATGGCGGTGCCGCGGTGGCCGGCGAGGTCGAACTTGAGCACGGTGAGGTAGTGGCGGAGGCCGGGGTTCTGATAGACGTTGTTGCGGAACTTGGAGGTGTCGTTGGTGTAGAAGCCGCCGTCGTAGGCGGCGGAGTAGTTGACCTCGCACAGCGAGCCGTCGAAGCCCTGGCCGGCGGCGGTGGTGACGGCGGCGGTCGAGCCGTCGGGGCGGGAGTCGGCGCTGGCCGGCGAGGTGCCGGCGACGAACTCGGCCCAGGTGTTGAACGAGTCGCCGTCGGTGTCGTCGAGCGGCCCGGCGGTGGCGATCGAGGGATAGAACGCGAGCTCCCAGCGGTCGTCCAACAGGTCGTGGTCGTCGTCGCTGCCGGGGACCACCAGGGTGACGGCGAGCTGGCCGTCCGCGGCGGTGATCACTGCCTGGTAACCGGTGCCGGGCGGGCCGTCCCATGCGAACGCGGGGGCGCCGGTCATGGTGCCGGACCAGGTGGCGACGACGTGGGTTCCGGGGCCGGGGTCGGAGGTGGCGCGGACGGTGATGGTGCCGGCCATCGAGACATTGCCGGTGATGGCGAGCGGGGACTCCAACAACTCGAAGGCGCTGCCGGGCTCGGCGGCGACGGTGCCGGTGATCGAGCCGGTGCCGGCGAGCGCGGCGCCGCTCTTGACGGTCACCTGGGAGCCGCTGGTGGTGCCGTCCACGCGCAGGGTGCCGGCGGCGACCGTCGTCGGGCCGGTGTGGGTGGCGGCGCCGGCGAGCGTCCAGGTGCCGCCGCCGGTCTTGGTCAGGGCGGTTGTGCTCGGGGCGGTGCCGTCGGCGACGGTGCCTGCGAAGGTGGCGTCGGTGCCGCGGCCGCCGACCAGCCAGGTGGCGGTGTAGTTGCCCGGCGCGCTGCTGTTGTTGGTGATGCCGCGGAGGCTGGAGGTGGCCTCGCCGGAGAGTTCGCCGATCGGGTAGGTGCCGTTGCGGTTGAGGAACACCCAGGCGGACACGTTGGGGCCGAGTTCGACGGCGGCGTTGGGCAGGGCGGTGCTGTTGGCGATGCGGAAGTCGCCGCCGTCCGAGTCGCTCACCACGAGGATGCGCCCGGTGAACGCCGACCAGTCGCCCTTGATGTCGGTGCGGACGTAGGGGGTGTGGAAGGTGAAGGTGCCGCCGCCGGTCAGGGTGCCGTTGAGCGAGCAGCGGCCGTCGGCGTTGAGGCGCCCGGCCGCGCCGGCGGGCACGACGAGGTTCCATGCGGGGGCGTCGTTGGCCTGGATGTCGGCCATGCCGAGGGTGCCGCCGGCGAGGGTGACCGGGCCGGTGCCGACGCCGTGTTCGTTGCCGTCGGAGGTGCCCAACTGGAGCAGGCCCTCGCTGACGAGTGTGCCGCCGGCGTAGGTGTTGGCGTGGGTCAGGATCAGCGCGCCCGGGCCGGTCTTGGCCAGCGCGCCGGGGCCGGTGACGAGGCCGGCGACGACGGCGGCCCCGCCGCCGGCGGCGACCTCGATCGTGGCGCCGCCGTTCCCGAGCGTCAGGCCGCGGTCGGTGTGGGCGTTGGTTCCGGCCAGGCGGAAGGTGGCGCCGCCGGAGAGGGCGAGGTTGGCCGGGGCGGCCGAGGCGGCACCGAGCGGGCCGGGGGTGCCGGCGGGCGAGAGTTCGGCCACCTCGAGCGTCCCGCCGTCGACGGTGGTGGCGCCGGTGTATGAGTTGAGGCAGCCGATGACCAGCGTGCCGCCGCCCGACTTGGCCAGCCCGCCGCTGCCGCCGATGCCGCCGGGGCCTTCCAGTTGGTAGCCGGCGGCGCCGTCGACGATGGTCGCGGACGGCAGCATCGTTTCCGCCAGGACGACGGTGCCGGGGCTGGCGGCGGTGGCGTCGAGGCGCACGGCGTCGCCGGTGACGAAGACGTCCGCGCTCCCGCCCCGCGTCCAGTTGGCGGACGTGTTCAGGTCCCACACGGTGCCGCCGGCGCCCGACCACGTCACGGCGGCCGGGGCGCGGGTGCTGGCGACCACCGCCTGGAGCGCGCCGCCGGAGCGGGCGAGCGTCACCGCCAGCCCCGCGGGCGCGGCCAGCCGGAGGTCCTCCAGCCCGCCTGTTAGGCCGCCGCTGCAGTTGACCAGGGTGTAGGTGCCGGGTCCGGGGGTGCCGCGGAGGATCACGGTGGTGGTGCCGGAGAGGGCCAGGTCGCCGGCGACGTGGACGAGGTCGCCGGTGCCGGCCGGGGTGGTGGCGAGGTCGAGGACGATCACCGCCGAGTCCGCGCATTCCAGCGTGCCGGACACCGTGAGGGTGCCGGCGGTGGAGCCGCCGGTGCCCGGGGTGAGCGCCCCGCCGCCGGCTAACAGGAGCCCGCCGGCGAGCGTGCCGGTGCCCGAGACGCGGCCGCCGGTGGTGCCGGCGGCGGCGGCGCCGCCCCAGGTGCCGCCGCGGGCGGTGACTGGCGAGGCGAGCGTCCCGTTGACGCGCAGTTCTCCGTCCCAGACGGTGGTCGGGCCGGTGAACGCGTGGGAGCCGTCGAGCTGGAGCAGGCCGGCGCCGGCCTTGACCAGCGGCATGGCGCCGGTGAGCGAGCCGGGGCCGGCGAAGACATAGTCGGTGGGCGAGTGGACGGTGACGGCGGAGGGGCTGAGCGCGGCGGCCAGGGTGACCGGGGTGGCATTCGACCCGCCGAGGTCGAACAGGACGCTGTCGCCGTCGTGGAACACGGAGGCCGCGCCTGCCGCCGACCAGTTGGCGGTCGCGCCCGCGTCCCAGGCGGCGCCGGCCGCGCCCGACCACACGAGGTCGGCGGCGACGATCGGCGGGGGCGGCGGCGGGGCCATCGACTCGCCGAGGTGGTAGTCGGGGTACGGGGCCTGGACGTAACCCTTGGCGGTGGTCTGCATCCGATAGGCCGGGTTTTCCATCAGGCAGCACAGGCGGTTGGCGGCCGGGGTGGTGGTCGTGTAGACCCGCAGCGAGCCGTAGTCGTTGGCCACCAGCAGCACCTCCTCGCGCCAGTCGCCGAGGATGTCGCCGAAGAACGGCGGGCGCCCCGCGTAGGGTTGGTGGACGCCTTCCGAATAGATCGTGTAGAGGCGGACCTCCTTTTCGTTGAGGTAGTCCCACTTGTTGATCACCGGCGAGACCTGGGTCGAGCCGGCCCCGGTGATGAACTCGCGGCGCAGGTCGGCGTCCCACCAGATGCCGAGCGACGGCCACGGCTTGTTGTCCCCGATGCGCACCCCCCTGGCGTCGAACAGGCCGGGCTGGGTCGAATACAACTCGACCCCGGGGTGGCGCGGGTCGAGGTCGTTCGCGTCGCCGCGGCCGACGTCGACGACGTAGGGGGCGTACCAGCGGCGGATCATCGCGCCGGTGGCGGCCTGATAGAGGGCGGTGGTCAGCAGGGCGGGGTTGTCCTGCTGGATGGCGAAGGTTTCCAGTCCCGGGCGGGTCGGGTCGATGTCGGTGGTCTGGAAGCGGTCGCCGTGGACCAGCTCGGTGTCGAACAACAGGGTGCCGTCGTCGTCGAGGGTGAAGCCGCCCTCGACGAACTCGTCGCGGCCGTCGTTGTCGACGTCGGCGATCCGGATCTGGTGGAAGGTGGCCGCCGGGGTGGACCCGCGCAGCCAGCTCCAGCGGAAGGCCAGCGTGCCCGCGGGCGCGTCCCAGGTGCTGACGATCCGGTTGAACGAGCCGCTGCCGACGCGGTTCTCGGCCGCCAGCACGAGGCTCGGCCGCTGCCCGTCGCAGAACATGATGCCCATGTGCCCGCTCAGCGGACCGTCCGACAGATATGGGTTGGGCAGGCTGGCGCGGGATCTCTCGGCGCCGGTCATCCCGTCGAGCATCGAGATGAACTGGAGGGTGTCGTTGGCGGCGGTGACGGTCGAGCCGTCGCCGAGCACCACCCCGTTGGCGGTGCGCACGAGGACTTCGGCCCTGCCGTCGCCGTCCATGTCATAGACGGTGACGTTGTCGCCCATGCCGACGCTGATGGCGGACGAGCCGGGCTCGTGGGCATACTTGTCGGTGCTGTTGGGGCCCATGTCGACGCGCCACAGGAAGGTGCCGTCGCGCAGGTAGCCCTCGAGGTACTGGTGGTCGGCGTCAGAGGTGGTCGAGTGGCGGTCGACGACGAAGTCGTATTCGCCGTCGCCGTCGAGGTCGCCGGCCCAGCAGAACTTGACGTCGTAGGGGGGCGCGGCGCCGGGGGTTTGCTGGATGGGCAGGGTCAGGAAGCGCCCGACGGTGGCGTCGGCTGGCAGGGTGGCCGGGGTGCTGGGCGGGCCCTCGATGCCGCCGGTGACCGCGCGCACATGGTAGGCATAGGATGTGGTGGCGAGGTTGGGCGGGGTGTCGGTGTAGTCGGTGGTGGTGGCGAGCGGGGTGGGGTTGAGTTTGGCCGCGGGGCCGCCGTTGGCCGACCGGTAGAGGTTGAAGGAGACGCCGGCGGGATCATTGGCGAGCAGGCGCCAGCCGACGTAGACCGCGGTCGAGGAACTGCGGACGGCGACCACCCCGCGGCCGAGGTTTTCCGCCTGCCGTTGGGCGCCGGCGGGCAGGGCGAGGGCGGCGAGGGCGAGGGCGGCAAGGGTTCTCATGATGGGCAGTGGCGCGGTGCGGGGTGCTTCGCCAACGGGTGCCCGATGAGGGCGGAGGCGCCTTGAAAGCATGATCAAGGCAGTGGGCCGGTCGTCAAATACCCCGAAGGGGTGAGGCCGATGCGGGCGGGAGGAAACGGACGGAACGGACGGAACGGACGGAACGGACGGGACGGAGGTGACGCTGGTGGAGTGAGCCGGCCGGCGAATTGGTGATGGATTTGCGGCGCGGGCTGCGGCAGCATCGGGGGCACTGTCACCCTGCCCGGTGGCCGCCGGCGCCGGGTGCGGCGATTCCACCAGCACACTCCCGCACGAGATGGACAACCAACGGCGCGCCGTCCTGTTTGACTACAGCGACCTGCACGGGCTGAGCTACCCGGTGGGGCACCCGTTCCGGCCGGAGCGCGAGCGCCTGCTGCGCGAGATCCTGGCGCGCGAGGGGGTGCTGGGCCAGCCGTGGCACGAGGTCGTGCGGGCCGAGCCGGCGACGGCCGAGGAAGTCGGCTCGTTTCACCGCGCCGACTACCTGGCGGCGCTTGCGGTGGCCGACGGCGGCGGGTTCGACCCCTCGATGTTCGAGTTCGGGCTGGGCACGGCGGACTGCCCGGTGTTCGAGGGGATGCTGCGGCTCGCGAGCCGCGCCGCCGGGGCGTCGCTCGCCGGCGCGCGCGCGATCGCCGGCGGGTCGGTGCGGCGCGCGTTCAACCCGATCGGCGGCTTCCACCACGCGGGGCCGGCGCACGCCGAGGGGTTCTGCTACCTCAACGACGTGGTGCTGGCGTGCGCCGAGCTGGCGCGGCACGGGGCGAGGGTGGCGTGCGTCGACCTCGACGTGCATCACGGCAACGGCACCGAGGCGGCATTCCTCGACGACCGGCGGGTGCTGACGCTCTCGGTGCACGAGTCGGGCAAGACACTCTATCCGTGGATCGGCGAGGAGACCGAGCTCGGCCGCGGCGAGGGGCGCGGCTGCAACGTCAACCTGCCGCTGCCGGCCGGCGCCGGCGACGAGGCGATGGAGCGGGTGATCGACGCGGTGGTGGTGCCGGTGCTCACGGCCTGGCGGCCCGAGTTCATCGTGCTGGAGATCGGGATGGACCCGCTGGCGGGCGACCCGCTCGCGCACCTGCGGATGACCAACAACGCGCTGGCCGACGCGGCGGCGCGGGTCGGCGCAATCGGCGCGCCGCTGCTGGTGCTCGGGGGCGGCGGCTACAGCCCGGCCAAAGCGGCGCGCGGCTGGGCGCTGACGTGGGCGGTGCTCAACGATGCCGAGCAGGAGAACCCGTTCCTCGGGGCGATCGGCGGGGTGATGCTCGGCAGCGCCGACTTCGCGGCGGGCGGCGGGCTGCGCGACATGAAGCGCTACACCCCGGCCAACGAGCGGGCCGCGATCGACGCCGAGGTCGAGCGCGTCATCGCCTTCCACCGGGAGCACCTGTTCCCGCTCCACGGCGTGGACGCCTGAGGCGGATTGCGGAGGCGGATTGCGGAGGCGGATTGCGGGTGGACGCCGGGCGCGCCGCGGATATAGTTGCTGCCGTGTCCGAATACCCCGCGCCCAACTCGCGCAGCAAATCCTCCTGCCTTGTGAAGGGGCTGGTCGTGCTGCTGGCCGCCCTGCTGGTGCTGGCCGGCCTGTGGTGGTGGCACAACCGGCCGATCCGGCCGGTGCAGCTCAGCGCCCAGGAGCAGCGGGTGGTGGCCGCCAAGGTCGAGGCGCTCCGTGACCGCGCGGGGCTGGCCGAGGCCCCGGCCGAGACAACCCCGGCCCCTGCGGCTCCCGCGGCCCCGGAGTATGAGAAGGGCGCCCGCGAGATCATCCTCACCGAGCGGGAACTCAACGGCCTGCTCAACCAGAACACCAACCTCGGGCGGTCGGTCAGCTTCCAGCTCGCCGCCAACGCGATCCACGCCCGCCTCGAGGCCGACCTCGACCCCGGGCTGCCGCTGGTCGGCGGCAGGCGCCTCAGGGCCCGCGCCCGCTTCCTCGTCAGCGAGTCGCCCAACCGCGCGTCGCTGGTGCTCGACGACGTCACGGTGTGGGGCGTCTCGCTGCCGAACGACTGGCTCGGCGGGCTCAAGGGCCAGGACCTGTTAGAGCGGGTGCTGGGCGGCCGGGGCGGGGGCGGCGGGATTGCCGGGGTGGAGGAGTTCCGGGTCGAGCCCGGGCGGCTGATCATCCGGCTGGCGGAGTGAGGCGCCGGCGGGGGGAGGGGTGGAGAGGGGTGCGGCGGCGCGTGGGGCGTCAGCAGAGCCACCAGGTGGCGAGGGCGAGGAACACGCCCATGCTGGCGACGTCGGTGGCGGTGGTGAGGAAGATCGACGAGGCGGTGGCGGGGTCGGCGCCGGCCTTGCGCAGGACGAGCGGGATGAGGGCGCCGCACAGGCCGCTGAGCACGCAGCTGACGACCATGGCGAGCATCACGATCAGCCCCATCAGCCAGGCGGACTCCTGCTTCTGGAACCGCGCGTAGACGAACATGCCGGCGCCGGCGGTCAGGCCGACCATGATGCCGTTGCACAGGCCCAGCAGGGCCTCCTTGACGACCATCTGGCGTTCGCGGCCGGGCTTGAGGTCGCCGAGGGTGATGCCGCGGAGGGCGACGGCGAGGGCCTGGCAGCCGGTGTTGCCGGACTGGCCGGCCATCACCGGCAGGAACACCGCGAGCAGCACGATGCGGTCGAGCGTCTGTTGGAAGACCCCGACCACCGCGGCGGCGGCGAAGGCGGTCACCAGGTTGACCTGGAGCCACGGGTGGCGCAGCTTGAGGCAGCGGGCCAGCGGGGTGGCGAGGCGTTCCTCCTTCTCGATGCCGACCATGCTGCCGGGCTGGGCGCTGATCTCGATCGCCTGTTGTGCGAACAGCGCCTCGCCGCGCACCAGCCCCGCCAGCACGCCGCCGTCGTCGCACACCGGATAGACCGGGTAGTGGCGGGTCAGGGCCTCCTTGAGCGCCTCGGCGAGGGGCATGGTGGCGGGCAGCCAGAACGGGTCCCGGAGCATGATCTCGGCCAGCGTCTGCGCGGGGTCGGCGAGCATCAGGTCGCGCATCACCACCACCCCCTGCAGGCGGCCGGCGGCGTCGGTGACGTAGCCGTAGGTGATGAACGCCTCCTTGGTCAGGGTGCGGAGCGCCTCGATGGTCGCGGCGACCGTGTGGTCCGGCGGGAACACGGCCAGCGGCGGGGTCATCAGGGAGGCGATGCTGTCAGCGGGGCGGCCGGGGGCGGTGGCGGGTGCGGTCGTCACTAGCGGCAGCATGCCGGACCGCGCCGGGGCGGGCCAGCCCGGAGTGCTGGCCGGATAACCCGAAGGGGTGAGCAAGATCCGGGTGGTGGCCGGGGTTTAACCGGCCGACGAGGATTGCGGATGGACTACCCACGACGAGCGATGACGGCGGCGGCGGTGCTGGCGGCGGTGCTGGCGGCGGCGGCGCGGGCGGGCGGCTGGCAGCCGGCGGAGCGGCTGGACCGCGGGCTGGTGGCGGTGCGGGACGGGGGCGGGCGGGTGACCGCGGGCTGGCGGCTGTTAGCCAGCGACCCGCCGGGGGTGGCGTTCAACCTGTACCGCGTGGCGGGCGGGGTGGAAAAGCGGGTGAACGGGCGGCCGCTGACCGGCGCGACGTGGCTGGTGGACGAGCACGGCGGCGCGGAGTACTGCGTGCGCGCGGTGGTGGATGGCGCGGAGCAGGCGCGCTCGCGGCGGGCCAGGGTGCTGGAGCATCCGTGGCTGGAGGTCCCGCTGCGGACGCTCGACGGCTACCGGCCGGGGGACTGCGCGGCGGGGGACCTCGACGGCGACGGCGCCTGGGAGCTGGTGGTGCACCAGGTGTGCCAGCCGCGGGACAACGGCTCGCCCGGGCTGACCGGCCCGCCGGTGCTGGACGCCCACGAGCTGGACGGCACCTTCCTGTGGCGGATCGAGCTCGGGCGCAACATCCGCGAGGGCGAGCACTACACCCAGTTCATGGTCTACGACCTGGACGGCGACGGGCGGGCCGAGGTGGCCTGCAAGACCGCCGACGGCACCCGGGACGGCGCCGGGCGGGTGATCGGCGACGCCGGCCGGGACTGGCGCAACCACGAGGAGGGGACGCCGCGCCACGGGCGGGTCCTGGCGGGCCCCGAGTTTCTAACCGTCTTCGACGGCCGCACCGGGGCGGCGCTCGCCACCGCCGACTACATCCCGGGGCGCGACCCGATCGACGGCTGGGGCGGGATCGGCGGCAACGGGAGGAACGACGACCACGGCAACCGCTGCGACCGGTTCCTGGCGTGCGTCGCGTACCTCGACGGGCGGCGGCCGAGCCTGGTGATGTGCCGCGGCGTCTACGGCCGCAGCGTGCTGGCGGCGTGGGACTGGCGCGACGGCAAGCTCACCTCGCGCTGGGTGTTCGACACCGGGGTGAGCCGCCCGCCGTTCGCCGGCGCCTCGCCGTTCTCCGGCATGGGCGGGCACTCGCTGGCGGTCGCCGACGTCGACGCCGACGGGCGCGACGAGATCGTCTATCAGGCGATGGCGGTCGACGACGACGGCACCGGGCTGTACGCCACCGGCCGCCGCCACGGCGACGCGCTGTGCGTCGGCGACTTCGACCCGCAGCGCCCGGGGCTGGAACTCTACCTGGTGACCGAGAACGAGGACGCCACCGTGCGCTTCGGCACCCCGGGCGCCGGCATGCACGACGCGCGGACCGGCAAGCTGCTGTGGAGCCACAGCCCCGGGGTGGACATCAGCGACGGGATGGTGGCCGACATCGACCCGCGCCACCCCGGCGCCGAGGTCTGGGGCGGCCCGGGCGGGCTGCGCACCGCCAAGGGGCGCGAGGCCGGCCCCGCCCCGCGGTTTGCCGACTGGGTGATCTGGTGGGACGGCGACCTGCTGCGCGAGATCTACGCCGGCCACGCGGTGTTCAAGTGGGACTGGGAGCACGCGCGCGAGCGGCGGATCTTCGCCGCCGAGCCCGCGGCCCCGCGCGACGGCCGGCGCGGGTGGCGCTTCCTCGGCGCGCGCCCCAACCTCGCCGCCGACCTGCTCGGGGACTGGCGCGAGGAACTCGTGCTAACAGGCCCCGACGGCCGTTCGCTGCGCGTGTACCTGACGACCGAGCCGACCGCGCACCGGGTCGCCTGCCTGATGGGGGACCGGCAGTACCGGCTGGCGGTGGCGCTGCAGAACGTGGCCTACAACAAGCCGCCGCAGCCGGCGCGGGCCCCGGGGGCCGGGGGCGGCGCGGCCGCGGCGCCGCGGGAGGCGGCGGCCGCGATGGGTGATTGATGCCGGCCGTTTCCCCGGCCAGGATCGGGCGGGCTCGATTGATGAAGACGGGTGTGAAACGGGCGGCGGCCTGCGGCCTGCTGGCGGGCGTGCTGGCGGCGGCCGGCGGCGCGGGCGCGGCGCCGGGCTGGGATGTCTTCAGCGACACCTGGGTGGCCACGGACGCGCTGGGCCGCAGCCTGCCGACCCACGAGCAGGTCGGCGGCCCGCGCCCCAACAGGTCCGCCGGCATCTTCTACTTCCTGTGGCTCGGCCAGCACACCAGGGAGGTTCACGACCTCGGCAGGATCCTGGCCGCGAATCCGACGCAGCCGGAGTATGGGCCGCCCCAGGCGTTCCACCACTGGGGCGAGCCCGTGTTCGGCTACTACCTGAGCGACGACGAGGCGGTGATCCGGAAGCACGCCCAGATGCTCGCCGACGCCGGCGTGGACGTGCTGGTCTGCGACGTCACCAACGGCTTCACCTACGACGAGGTGTACCTCCGCGTCTGCCGCGTGCTCGCGGAGTTGCGACAACTGGGGCAGCGCACGCCCCGGATCGCGTTCCTCGCGCATTCCGGGGCGGGCGGGGTGGTGCAGCGCCTCTACGACGGCTTCTACCGCCAAGGCACGCACGCCGACCTGTGGTTCCGCTGGCGGGACAAGCCGCTGGTGCTGGCGGCGCCCGGCGCATTGACGCCCGAACTCCAACGGTTCTTCACGGTGCGCGAATCGTGGGCCTGGTCGAAGGGGCACCAGTGGTTTGGCGACGGCCGCGACAAGTGGCCGTGGCTGGACCATCATCCGCAGACTCCCGGCTGGCACGCGGACCGCCGCAAGCCGGAGCAGGTATCCGTCTGCGTGGCGCAGCACCCGACGACCAACATCGGGCGCAGCTTCCACGACGGCAGGCAGCCGCCGCCCGGCGAAACGGCGCCCGAGCTGGGCCTCTGCTTCGCGGAACAGTGGCGGCACGCGCTCGCGGTGGATCCCGAGTTCGTGTTCATCACCGGTTGGAACGAGTGGGTGGCGCAGCGGTTCATCAGCCAGCAGGGGGGGCAGCCGTTCCTCGGCCGGCCGCTGCCGCCGGGCGGCACGTTCTTCGTCGACCAGTACAACCAGGAGTTCAGCCGCGACATCGAACCGATGAACGGCGGCCACGGCGACAACACCTTCTATCAGATGATCGCCGGCATCCGCCGCCACAAGGGGGTCAGGCCGCTGCCCGCGGTGACGCCGCGGCCGGTGGAGATCGACGGCCGGTTCGGCGACTGGGGCGGCGTGGCGCCCGAGTTCCGCGACACGTTGGGCGACCCGGTGCGGCGCGACCACGCGGGCTGGACCGGCAGCGGGCCGTACGTCAACCGCAGCGGCCGCAACGACCTGCAGGCCGCGAAGGTGAGCGTCGATGCCCGGAACGTGTTCTTCTACGTCCGCACGCGCGAGCCGCTCACCCCCGCCGCCGGCGCGGGCTGGATGCTGCTGTTCATCGATGCCGACGCCAACCCGGCCAATGGCTGGCTGGGCTACGACTTCGTGGTTAGACACGCCGCGGCGGGCGCCCGCGTCACGGCGCTGGAGCGGCACCAGGGGCCCGGTTACCGGTGGGGGGCGCCCCGGGCCGTGCCCTGCCGGGCCGCCGGCCGGGAGCTGGAGCTGGCGATCCCGCGGGCCGCGCTCGGCCTGGCGGCGCTGCCGGCGCACCTGGACTTCAAGTGGGCCGACAACATCCGGCAAACGGGCGAGTGGAGCGACTTCACCCTGAACGGCGACGCCGCGCCGAACGACCGCTTCAACTACCGGGCGAAGCTCGCGGGCCCGGGGCCGCGGGCCGCGGCGCCCGCCCGCGCCCCTGCCGGGCCCTGAGCCGCAACTTCTTCCCCCCACCGCCCCACTCACCAACTGGATGATCAACGGCAGCAGCTTGCCCATCCGCACCCTTCCTTGTCGGGATTCACGGGTCGGTCATCACCGCTGCAAGGGAGGCGCCGGGTCCGGAACCGTTTCAGCGAAAGCGTGGCGAAGCCGGGTCAGGCCGGGCCGGCCGGGGCGATGATGAGGCTCACGATCTCGTAGGGGCGGAAGGCGAACGGGCCGGTGACGGGCTGGCGTTGATCCTCGGCGAGGCGGGTGCGGGTGGCGTGCCAGCCCGGGGCGAGGCGGAGCTGCGCCTGGCCGGCCCTGCCGAGCGTCTCGTGGAGGCGCAGGACCCAGCCGCCGCCGGCGAGCGGCTTGGCCCATGCGGGGACCAGCGACGCGCCGCCGTCGATGTCTAACAGGCCCGCGTGGCCGGTGCGGGCGGCCGGCAGCGCGGGGGTGTACAACAGGTCGGCGAGGGCGGCGGGCGACCCGGCGCGCGGCAGGTCGGCGGCGAAGCGGCCGATGGCGTAGCGGATGGAGTGGCGGCAGCGGTCGGAGTGGGGGTCGCGGCCGGTGAGCGGGCGGTTTGCTTCCGGGAGCGCGCCGAAGCGGGCGCCGGGCTCGCCGCTGACGGGCACCGAGCGCACGAGCGAGAGCCCGAGGCAGCCGTCGCGGCAGCCCATGCCGTATTTCGCCTCGGTGACGAGGAGCAGGCCGGCGGACTGGTTGTCGTCCATCACCACGGCCCAGCGGCTGGCGGCGCCCTCGAACATCGCCTCGTCGCGCGGGTCGCCGGGCTGTTGGCCGCGCAGCACGCTGTTGAACGGCGAGCCGAAGCGCGCGAGGCGCCCGAGGCAGGCGGTCGGGAACAGCGCGCGCAGGAGGGCGTCGCGCTCGTTCCAGTCGAGCTCGAGTTCGACCAGCAGCACCGGGTGGCGGGCGTCCAGCCGATAGGTGAGCGTCAGTTCGCTGGCGGTGCCGATCGCGCGCCGGAACGAGGTGGCGGCGGCGGCGGGGCCGCAGGCGCAGGGTTGTTGGGTGGCCGGGGTGTCCAGCCGCGTCCCCAGCGACAGGGTCTGACGGTCGATGTCCCATGCCGGGAACCGGTGCGGGTGATCGGGGTGGAGCCAGAGCTGGTTGAGCGGCTCGCGGAGGGGCACGGGGTGGCCGTCGACGACCAGCGCGGTGACCTCGCCCGCGGTGTTGAACGACGCGTGCAGGCGGTCGCTGCGGAGTGACAGCCCCGCGGCGGACGGCGGGGTGGCGGCGCGCCGCGGCAGGTCGCCGGGGTGGACGGCGGCGAGCGGCGGCACGGTGACCAGCGCCAGCCGGCCGTCCTCGGCCACGCATTCGGTGCGCGGCAGGGGCAACGGGTTGAACAGCGCCGGGCCGGTGCCGAGCGCGGCGGATGCCCGGCCGAGTGCGGCCGCGGCGAGGGCGTGCAGCTCGGGCAGCCCCTCGGCGTAGACTTCGCGGATGCTGCTGCCGGGGACGTAGTCGTGGAAGTGGCTGAAGAGGAGGCGTTTCCACGCGTGGGGGTCGGGGGGCGGGCCGGAGCCTAGCAGGGCGCGGGCCGCCTCCTCGACCTGCAGGGCGCGCTCGAGCCCGCGGCAGGCGGCCTTGACGTCGCCGTGGGTGGTGAAGGTGCCGCGGTGGTATTCGAGGTAGAGTTCGCCCTGGTAGCGGGGCAGGCGGTCGCGCGCGCGCTCGAGGTCGGCGAAGAACCCGTCGATCGTCCCCCAACCGGTTTCCGGCACCCCGGCCAGGCGTTCCAGCAGCCGCGCGCGCTCGCACATCTCCGGGGTGACGCCGCCGCCGCCGTCGCCGAAGCCGACCGGCTGCAGGAAGGCGTCGTGGACGTCGGACTGGAGGTAGGCGTGGGCGGCCGCACGGCCCTCGGAGGGGGTGGCCTGCTGGTGGTAGCCGAGTTCGTGGGTGAGGTGGGCGAGCACCTCCGAGCCGTCGGTCCCGCGCCACACGAAGCTGCTGCAGGGGAAGCGGTTGATGCTCGACCACGTGAGCTTGGTGGTGAAGAAGTTGTCCACGCCGCACTGGCGCATGACCTGCGGCAGGCAGCCGGCGAAGCCGAAGCTGTCCGGCAGCCAGAGCGTGCGCGACGCCGCGTCCAACAATTCGCGGAACGCCTGCCGGCCGACGAGCAGCGCGCGCACCAGCGCCTCGCCGCAGGGCAGCAGGGTGTCCATTTCCACATAACTCGCGCCGACCGGTTCCCATGCGCCCTGCCGCACGCGCCGGCGCACGGCGTCCATCAGCGCCGGGCAGTCGCGCTGGACCGCCTCGTAGCACGCCGCCTGCGAGCAGGAGAAGCGCATCTCGGGGTAGTCGTCCAGCAGGCGGTTGATGGTGGCGAAGGTGTGCCGCGCCTTGAACGCAGCGCAGGCCTCGGGCCACAGCCACACGAGGTCAAGGTGGGCGTGGCCGGTCAGGACGGCGCGGATCGGCATCGGGGAGCGGCGCAACACGGGGCCGGCGGCGTCGAGCACGGCGAGCATGGCGGCCGGCCCGCCCTGGTCGAGGGCGTTGACCGCGTCGTCCATGATCCGCAGCAGGCGGCGGAGGAGGACCGGCGCGTTGTCCAGCGGCCGGCGGTGGCCGCTGCCCTGGAGGCGCAGCCCGGGAGAATCCGGGGACGGCTTGGCTACGTGTTGGGCGAGGTCGTGGAGGACCGCCAGGCGGTGGTGGGCGCGCCATGCGTCGTCGTTGCGGTGGACGACGCTGGCGGCGGTCAGTTCGCTGCCGTGCGGGCCGGTGCCGGTGGCCTCCGGGTGCCAGATCGCGCTCTGCAGGCAGAGGCCCTCGACCCAGCCCTCGCCGGCGTCGTCGGGCAGCCGGGCGTGGCGGTGCGCGACGTCGAACCCGCACCACGGGAGATCTGTTAGAAACAGGGTGCCCTCGCCCTGGTCGTGCCAGTGGAGGTAGCGTGGGCGGCGGTCGGCGGCGGGCGGGAAGCGGAGGTGGAACCAGCCGGTCTCGAACAGTCGGCCCCACGCGTGCGGCAGGGTGAGCGGCTGGAAGGCGAGGCGCCGCGCCTGGGCGAACGGGATGGCGGTGGCGCGCGCGCCGGCGAACGAGACCGCCACCGGCCGCGGGTTTTCCCATGTCATCTCGCCGAGCCGGGCGAGCGCGCGGGCGACGCGCGGCGGGGTGAGCTGGAGGAACGGGTTGGGGGCGGGGAACACGCGCGGATGCTGGGCGCGGCCGCGGGGCAAGGCAAGCCGTGGGGCGGCGCGGCCCGGGCGCGCCGGCGGGACTGGCCTGCCGGGCGGCCTGACCGGAATGCCTTGACGCGGGTGGGCGGGCCATCGCAGCACATGGAGCGAGCGCCGGACCGGGCGTGCGCCCTGCGGGGTGGGACCTGCCCCGCGGGGGCGGCCCGCGCGGGGCGGGCCCCGCGGCGCCGGCCAGCCGCCACCGCAACGATGCTCGCAAGCACCGCCGCCGCCGCCGAGGCGCTGGACCGCCCGCTGACCCTCGCCGACGCGATCACCTGGTCGCTGGTGGTGGGCGGGCTGATCGCGCTCGGCTTGATCATCTGGAGCTACGCGAAGGGGCTGCGCCGGTCGCCGCGCGACCTGTGGCTGTTGTTCGCCTACAAGGTGGTCGAGTACGCGGCCTACATGGCGATGAACATGACCGTGGTCCTGTGGCTGACCGCGGATTGCGGGCTGGGGGACGTGGCGGCCGGGTCGTACATCGCGGCGTGGTCGCTGTGCCTGTCGGTGATGGGGATGCTGGCGGGCGCGCTGGTGGACACGCTGGGCATCCGGCGGACGATGATCCTCTCGGTGCTGTTCCTGATCGTTGGGCGGATCGGGTTCTCGTTCCTGACCAACCCGTACCTGGTGTTCGTGGGGGCGTTCCTGCCGCAGGGGATCGGGTTCGCGATCGTCGCCCCGCTGATCTCGGTGGCGCTCAAGCGCTACACCACCAAGGAGGGCGCCGCGCTCGGCTTCGGCCTGTTCTACGTGGTGATGAACCTCGCGTATGCGGCGGGGGGCTACTTCTTCGACTGGGCGCGCGGGTTCTTCGCCGCGCGGGACGCCACCGGGAAGATCGTCGACGAGAACGCGGGGGCCACGCTGCTGGGGATCCACTTCTCGACCTATCAGATGATCTTCCTGTGCGGGCTGGTGGCCACCTGCGTCAGCCTGGTGCTCACGTGGTTCATCCGCGACGGGGTGGAGATGACCGAGGAGGGGGTGACGGTCAGGCCGCCGGAGGACCGGGGCTCGGGGCTGGCGGCGGTGCGCAAGACGATGGTGGACACCTGGCGGATGATCCGCGGCACGGTGACCGAGCGGTTCTTCCTGATCTACTGCGGGCTGCTTTCGCTCACCCTGTTCGTGCGCTTCGTGTTCTTCCACTTCCACTACACGTTCCCGAAGTACGGGATCCGGGTGCTGGGGGAGGGGGCCCGGATCGGGTCGCTCTACGCGGTGCTCAACCCGGTGCTGATCGCGTTTCTGGTGCCGCTGGTGGCGGCGTGGACCAGGAAGACGAGTTCCTACCGGATGATGATCTGGGGCTCGGCGGTCTCCGCGCTGTCGTGCTTCATCGCGGCGCTGCCGGGCACGTGGTTCGCGGGCCTGACCGACACGGTGCTGGGCGAGCTGGTGTTCATCAAGTGGCTCGGGATGGCGCCGGACATGGCGGCGCTGGCCGCCGCCCCGCCGGTGGTCGAGTACTGGCCGCTGATCCTCTGCATCGTGGTGTTCACCATCGGCGAGGCGATCTGGTCGCCGCGGCTGATGCAGTTCACCGCCGAGATCGCGCCCAAGGGCAAGGAGGGCACCTACATCGCCCTCTCGATCCTGCCGTTCTTCATCGCCAAGCTGTTCGTCGGGCCGCTCTCCGGGTGGCTGCTCCAGACCTACACGCCGCTCGACGGGGCGGGGCGGGCGCTCGCGTCCTATCCCGAGCACCACATGGTGTGGATCTGGGTCGGCGGCATGGCGGTGCTCTCGCCGGTCGGCCTGCTGCTGCTGCGCAGCTGGTTTCTGCGCTTCGCCGCCCACCAGGACCCGCAGTGAGGGGCGGGGGCCGCGTCGAGGAGCAGGGGACACCGGATCCGGCGGCTGGCCCGGCTTCGGCACTTCAAGTCCGGTTAGGCCGCGCCGCCGCGCACCGGCCGGCTGACCCGGTGGGCAACAGTTAGGTATACGTATACGAATTTGTTGCAGGTGTGGGGTGGGGGGAAGACGGGGATTGGCAGGTGGCGCGGCATTGGCCGTAGAGCGGGGCGGATGATCCGAGCAACGGCAAATTCGCAGCCGTATGCGGATTTGTTGCGGCGCGCGGGATGGGGGCAGCCCCCGGCGGCCGCGAGGATCCGGCGAACAACAGTTAGGTATACGTATACGAACTCGTTTCGGCGTGCGGGGTTTGGGCGGCTCCCGGCGGCCGCGGGGATCCGGTGAACAACAGTTAGGTATACGTATACGAATTTGTTGCAGGGTGTGGGGTGGGGGCCGGCGGCTGGGGCCGGCGGGCCCGGCGCTGACTTCGTGGCGGCTGCTCGCGCGCCTGCGCGGGATCGCGCTGGTGGGCATGAACGGAACCGCCTTCCGGGAGTGGCGGAGTTGGGCTGGTCGGGGGAGTGTTTCCGGCAGGTGCTTCCCGGCGGCGGGGAGGCTGCGGTTGGGGGCGTCCGAGTCGTGTCAGAGGGTCACGATCCCCGTCGGGGCTCACCCTTGCAGCATGGTGCGGAGATCGTCTTCCCCGATGATCGGGATCCCGAGGGTGATGGCCTTTTGGCGCTTGCTGCCGCCGCCGTCGCCGGCAAGGACAAAGTCGGTCTTTGCCGACACCGAGCCACTGACCTTGGCGCCGCGTGAGGTGAGCAGGGCCTTCATTTCCTCCCGTTCGATGCCCAGGGTGCCGGTGATCACGAAGGTCTTGCCGGCGAGCGGCAGGGCGGGGGCGTCGGCGGGGCGGGGCAGGAAGTTGTCGGACTGCGGGTCGAGCCCGAGCTGGCGCATCCGTTCGAGCACGTGGCGGCCGGCGTCGGACTCGAAGAATCCGAGCACGCGCTCGGCGACCACGCCGCCGACGTCGGCGGACACCGCGAGCGGGAGGAGGAGATCGTTTTTGCGCTTGGCGTCGGCGCGGGTGTCGCGGCGGAGTTCGGCGAGCACCGGGGAGGCGGCCAGTTCGGGGATCGTGCGGTGGAGGCGGGCGAGTTCGCGGGCGGCGGCCTCGCCGACCTGTTGGATGCCCATGGCGAAGAGCCAGCGGTCGAGCGGCAGGGAGCGGGCGCGGGCGAGGGCGGCGAGCAGTTTGGCGGCGTTTTTGGCGCCGAAGCGGCGGGGTGTTTCGGGGGAGCCGAGGTTGAGGTTGGCGAGGGCGTGGTGGTCGAGCGTGAACAGGTCGAGGGGGGAGCGGGCGAGGTGGTGGGCGACGAGGGCCTCGGCGACCGTTTCGCCGAGGCCCTCGATGTCGAGGGCCTTGCGGGCGGCGAAGTGTCGGATGCGGGTGACGGCCTGGGCGGGGCACTGGAAGTTGATGCAGCGCCAGGCGACGAAGCCCTTCTCCCTGGCGACCGGGCCGCCGCACGAGGGGCACCTGCCGCCGATATGGGCGGGCAGGGAGAACGGGCGGCTGCCGGGCGGGCGCCGGTCGGTGAGCACCTTGACCACGGCGGGGATGATCTCGCCGGCCTTCTCGATCAGGACGGTGTCGCCGATGCGGATGTCCTTGCGCTGGATCTCCTCCTCGTTGTGGAGGGTGGCGCGGGCGACGGTGGAGCCGGAGACGAGGACCGGCTCGAGTTCGGCGACCGGGGTGAGGACGCCGGTGCGGCCGACCTGGACGGTGATGCCGGTGAGCGTGGTGGGGACCTGTTGGGGGCGGAACTTGTAGGCGGCGGCCCAGCGCGGGGCGCGGGCGGTGGCGCCGAGCTGCTCGCGCAGGCGGTGGTCGGCGAGCTTGACGACGGCGCCGTCGGTGCCGAAGTCGAGGTCATGGCGGAGGCGGTCGATGGCGGCGACGCGGTCCAACAGCTCGTCGAGCGAGGCGGCGTGCCAGACGGGCTGGTTGCGGGGGATGCCGAGGCGGTCGAGCAGGGCGTGGAACTGGTCCTCGGTGGCGGGTGGCGGGCCGCTGCAGGCGCCGAGGCCGTGGGCGAGGAAGCGCAGCGGGCGGGAGGCGACGATCCTTGGGTCGAGCTGCTTGAGGGTGCCGGCGGCGGCGTTGCGGGGGTTGGCGAAGGTGGGCAGGCCGGCGTCGTCGCGTTCGGCGTTCATGGCGGCGAACGCGGCGTTGGGCATGAAGATCTCGCCGCGGACCTCGAGCAGCGCGGGCGGGGGGGCGGCGAGGACGAGCGGCAGGGTGCGGATGGTGCGGGCGTTGGCGGTGATGTCGTCGCCGGTGGTGCCGTCGCCGCGGGTGGCGGCGCGGGCGAGCGCGCCGTTTTGATAGACGAGGGCCACCGCGACGCCGTCGATCTTGGGCTCGACGGTCACCTCGACCCGTTCGCGGCCGAGGAGTTTGCGGAGGCGGAGGTAGAAGTCGACGAGTTCCTGTTGGGGGTTGGCAACGGCGGCGGGGTCGAGCTCGAACACGTCGTCGATCGAGAGCATCGGGGCGAGGTGTTGGACCGGCTGGAATCCGGCGAGGGGCTGGCCGCCGACGCGGCGGGAGGGGGAGTTGGGGTCGTCGAGTTCGGGGTGGTCGTGCTCGAGGGTTTCGAGTTCGCGGAACAGCCGGTCGTAGTCGGCGTCGGAGATCTCGGGAGCGGCCTCGAGGTAGTAGAGGCGGTTGTGGCGTTCGAGTTCGCGGCGGAGCTCGGCGACGCGCCGGGCGGGGTCGGCGGCGGGCGGGTCCATGGCTCAGCGGGAGGGGGTGCGCGCGGGGTCGGCCTGGTCCGGCTTGAGGATGTGGGCGGGGGAGACGGCCTCCGGCTGGTCGGAGAACTGGGGCAGGTGGTCCTCGATCAGCTCGGGGCCCATGGCCCAGCCGGCGGCGAGCACGCGGGTGATGCGGAACTGGCGGTGGTCGGAATCGCGTTCGCCGTCGTCGAGGGAGACGACCAGCGGGAAGGTGCGGCCGGGCTCGACCAGTTTTTCGAGGGCGGTGGCGGTGGGGGTGCCGCGGGCGGCGTAGCCGTAGAGCGACTGGGCGTCGTCGAGCGGGTCGAGGCGGTAGCTTTGCCAGGCGGACTCGTCGTTGAAGCGGTAGTTGAAGTAGGAGATGCGGGAGGCGGCGGTGCGGACGATGGCGGCCTTGGTGGCGCGGCCGCGGACGAGGTCGGCCCACGGCTCGGACGACCAGCCGAGGAAGGCGCCGATGTCGACGCGCGGGCCGTCGGCGGTTTGGACGACGTAGACCGGGCGGGGGCGCTGGTCGAGGTGGGCGACGCCGAAGACGGTGAAGATGATGCCGTTGGCCTTGGCCTCGTGCATGGGCATCCACTCGCGGTGGTGGTCGAGCCAGTCGAGGACGGCGGGGGCGTGGCGTTCGAGGATGGCGGTGGAGTTGTCGTCCTGGCGGCAGATGCGGGCGAGGTCGCCGCGGGTCGAAGAGGCGAGGAAGCGTTCGACGACGGCGGCCGGGTCATGGACGATCGGGTCGGGGCCGGGGTCGACGGCGTAGGGGTTGAGGCGGTGGAGCCAGGAGGCGGTTTGGGTGCCGTGGAAGGCGCGTTTGGTCTGGGCGATCATGGCGCCGACGACGGCGAGGCAGACGGTGGCGACGCCGATGACGAACAGGCGGGTGCCGAGGGTTTTGCTGCGCTGGCGGCGGGTCTTGCGGTCGCCCATCAGGAACGGCCGGCTGGAGCGGCGGCGGCCGTGTTCGCGGCGGAAGGTGGGCAGGGGGCCGGAGCCGGCGTGGGGCAGGGAGCCGGAGCGGAGGTTGCGGTTGACCCATTTGGAATCGCTCACGCCAGGGTCTTGGTTGGGGTTTGGGCGGCGGTCACGTCACTGGCGGCGGATCTCCTCCTCGAGGCGTTCGGCGAGCCACTGCTTCATCATCGACTGGTAGTTGAGGAAGCGCGAGCGGGCCATGCGCTTGATGCGGGAGAGCATGCGCGGGTCGAAGCGCAGGGTGATGGTGGTGGACTCGCGCGAGTCGGGCTCGTGGACGGAGGCGGCCATCAGGCGGCCGTCGAGCTCGTGAGCGAGCCAGAAGCCGGCCTCCTGCCGCTCATCCTCGAAGGCCGGGATTTCGGACCAACTGGTGACGGGGCTCATTGGGTTACTTCAGGTCCTGGTATCTGCGGTCGTAGAAGCGTTGCTCGCCCTCGCTCATGTCGCGGGCGCAGACGACGCGGATCGTCTTGCCGTCGGTGCGGAAGCACAGGAACAGGTAGCGGTCGGCGACGGTGCGGCCGAGGGCGAAGTAGCGGGCGTCGCGGGCGTCGTCGGGGGCGTCGGGCAGGAAGCGGACGGCGAACGGGTCCTCGAGGGCTTCCTCAAGTTCGCGGGGCTTGATCTTCTGGAGATCGAAGGGCGGGTTGATGAGGTCGAGTTCCATGCGGGCGGGAATGAAGGAACACCACGGGGCGGCTGGGGGAAAGCGCAAACGCGCGGCGGGTGGTGCGGGTCACGGCGGCCAGGCGACCCACTGGGAGAGGGCGCCGGTGGCGAGCAGGGCGGCGTAGGCGGCCTTGCAGGCGAGGTGGAGGAGCTGGTCGGCGGTGAAGGAGGTCCAGCCTTCGCACTTGGCGTAGTCGATGAGCCAGTGGAGGACGAGTTCGGCGGCGGCGAGGGTGACCGAGGCGGAGGCGAGCCAGACGGCGCCGGCGTGGATCAGGGCATGGGCGGTGAGGGCGTGGATCCACAGGCCGCGGGGCGGGGGGGTGTGGTCGGGGAAGAAGCGGCCGGCGTCGCCGTGGCGGTTCTTGGTTTGGGAGAGGAAGTCGCCCTGGAGCGAGAAGTCGGCGAGTGCGTGGCCGATGCAGAGGGCGAAGAAGGCGACCCAGAAGGTGGCCATGCCGGCGGCTTGCCAGGCTGGGAGCAGGGTGAGGAGCGGCGACATCGGGGCGGCGGCCGGGGTCAGCGCCAGTAGCTTTGGAGGGCGGCTTCGAGCTCGGCGGTGGTGAGTTTTTCGTTCATGTGGCGGATCCTGCGGCTCATTTCGGAGACGATGCCGATGAGCAGGCGGGCGCCGGCGGCGGGGTAGGACTCGACGAACTCCTCGAGCGCGTCGCGATCGGCGCGCCAGACCTGGCAGAAGCTTTTGGCGGTGACCGAGGCGCTGGCGGTGGCGGGGTCGAACACGTTGACTTCGCCGACGGTGACGCCGGGCTCGATGCGGGCGAGCAGGGAGGGTTTGCCGTCGCGCGTGGTGTGGACGTGGAGGATGCCCGAGATCAGGAGGAACAGGGAGTCCTGCGGCTTGCCCTCCGCGATGAGCAGTTGCTCGGGCTGGACGGGGAGGAACTCGCCGTAGTTGCTGAGCAGCCGGCGGTCTTCGGTCTCGAGGCGTGCGGCGATGCCGACGGCTGGGATCTCGGGGCGGTCGAACGGGGTCATGGGGCGGTTCGGATGTCTGGCAGCATGGGGGCGATCGGCGGGCTGGGAAAGCACAATCACGATGGCGTGGGGACAAGTCGGCCCGCCCGGTGAGGCTGTGAACCGGGCGGGCCGTCATTGGCCCGGACTGGGCGAAAGGGGTGCGGCTCAGGGCACCGGGATGTAGAGTTCCGAGTCCTTGGCGAGCAGCAGGCTGGGGGCGAGTTCCTGGCCATTGAGTTCGCTGAGTTGCTCGACGGTGGCCCCGTGGCGGGCGGCGAAATCGCCGACGGTGATCGGCTCGTCGATGCGCACCAGGCGGAACGAGGCGGCGGCGGCCGGTTGCTCCGCGGTGGCCGGCGGCGTGGCCGGTTTCGTGGCGGGCGTGGCGGGTTTCGTGGCGGGCGTGGCGGGTTTCGTGGCGGGCGTGGCGGGTTTCGTGGCGGGCGGTTGTTCCGTGGGGGTGGTGGCGGCCGCGGGGGTGGGAGGTCCGGACACCGGGGGGGCGGCTGCGGGGGTGCGCTGGGGCGCGGGTTCGGCGGGATCGATGCGGAGCTGTTGGCCGACCCGCAGGCGGGCGGGGTCGAGCCCCGGGTTGGCGGCGAGCAGGGCATCGATGGTCGTCCCGTTCAGCCGCGCGATCCGATAGCAGGTGTCACCGGCCTTGACCGTGTAGACCTTGCCGGCGCCACCTGCCGCGCGCGGCGCCGCGGCCGGCGTCCCCGCGCCAGACGTGGAGCCAGGCGTCGCGGAGGGCGTCGCGGAGGGCGGCACCTTCAGCACGGTGCCCACTTGGATGCGGGCCGAGTCCTGCAGGCCGTTGAGCGCGGCCAGCGCGTCCACGGTGGTGCCCAGGCGGCGGGCGATCCGGCTGAGCGTATCGCCCGGGCGCACGGTGTAGCGGCCGGCCGTGCCCGCCGCCGCCGCCCCCTCGTTGGGGTTGAGCACCCGGCCCCCGCCGGTGCGCAGCACTCCCTCCTCGGGGTGCCGCTCGAGCAGTGACCGCAGCCGCGAAACCTCCACCTCCAGATCCCGGATCTGCCGCTCCTGCTCCGCGCAACGCTGCCGCAAATCCGCCAACTCCCCGGCCCCGGCGCTCGCCACCATCATGAGCACTCCCGCCAGTCCCGCCACGCACACCTTCATCGGCCGTGATTGTCCCACATGGAAGCTTTGGATCAAGGAGAAATCAGGCGATCCGAATCATCTTGACTTCCGAACTTCGGCCCCCCCCCGCCGGCCTGGTCATGCCCGGCATTCGCGCTGGCCGGCTTCCCGGCCGTTTCCCCGGGGCGGCAGCCGCTGCGCGGCCTTGCCCTGGACTGTTAGTGCGCGCCTGCGGCGCAAAACAGCTCCGCGGCCGGGCCGCGGGGAGGGGGCGCCCGGCGGTGGCGGCGGCGGCCGGGTGGAGCGCTTCCGGCATCGGTGTGAAGAATGGGAAAACCATTGCATTCGGCCGCGCCCATCCTAGTCTGCCCCCCCAAGCACCCCATGTTCACCCGCGTTCTGCTCGCCGCTTGGTCGTCAATCGCGCTGGTCTTGTGCATGCCGGCAGTGGGTGCCGAGGAGGAAGCGGCGGCGCCACCCGCGCCGGAGGCCCCGCAGGATGAGCGGCAGGCGGTGGATCCCGCGCCGGACGCGGCGGCGGGCACTGCCTCAGGCGAGGCGGCGGGCGCTGGTGCGGAGGCCGGTGAGAAGCCGGGTGCGGAGGGCATCGAGAGGGAGGAGGTGGACGAGCCGGGCGAGGAGCAGGAGGACGGGGAAGGCGAGACGGTGGTCAAGCCGGTGCCGGTGGAGCCGGTGCAGGTGTTCGGGTTCGAGGAGTGGGTTGAGGTGGGGGACGTGGCCGACCGGATGCGCGCGCGGCTGGACACCGGCGCGCTGACCAGTTCGCTGCACGTCGAGGAGGAGGAGACGTTCGAGCGCGACGGTGCGAAGTGGGTGCGCTTCGTCATTTCCGACCCATCGAAGACCAGCGGCAAGCGGGTGCGGATCTCGGCGCCGCTGGTGCGCACGGCCCGGATCAAGATCCCGGGCGGCGGGTCCGAGGTGCGCAAGGTGGTGCGGCTGAGCCTGAAGATCGGCGAACGCGCGCTGCGCGCCGAGTTCAACCTCAACAACCGCGACAACATGCTCTGCCCGGTGCTGATCGGGCGCCGCGCCCTGCAGGACCTCGGGTTGGTGGACGCCGGCCGCACCGACCTGGCCGACAAGAAGATCTTCCGCTGACCGACGCGGGCCCGGGGCGACCGTTCATGAGTGCGCGCTTCAAGCTGCTGGCGGCGGTCTGCGTGCTGTGCCTCGCGGGCGGCAGCGTGGCCGCCTACAAGCACATCAGGCTCGGGATGCCGTTCTGGAGCAGCGACCGGCTCGACGAGTGGCTGGTCGAGGCCAAGGTCAGCTTCCTGGCCACCGGCATGCCGGTGCGCGCCTCGCTGGCACTGCCCGGGCTGGCTAACAGCGAGGGCGCCAGCCAGGAGGCCGGCTCGGCCGGCTACGGCTACCACCGCGACTCCGCCGGCGAGGACGCCCGCGCGGTGTGGACGGCGCGCGACCGGACCGGCCCGCAGGCGCTGTATTTCCGGATCCGGGTGACCGACCGCGACCCCTCCGGCGGCGAGCGCCAGCAGGCGGGGCCGGCGGCGCCGGTGGTCGACTCCCCGGGGCTGCCCGGCGCGCTGCGCGACGCCGCGATGGCGGTGGTCGCCCGCGCCCGCGAGACCTCGGCCGACACCGAGTCGCTGTTTGTCGAGCTGTTCCAGCGGCTCCGCGACCAGGGCACCAGCCAGAACGTGGTGATGCTCCGCCGCCACTATCAGGAGGAGGGCGGCCAGGCCGCCGACGTGCTGTTGGGGATCGACCTGTTGCGGCTGGCGGGGGTGCCGGCGCGGCCGGCGTTCGGGGTGCGGCTCGAGGAGAGCCGGCACGCGCTCGAGCCGCTGCGGCTGGTGGAGTTCTTCGACGGGGTCTACTGGAACGTGCGCGACCCGGCCGACCCCGCCACCCCGGTGCGGCGCGGCGAGACGTTCGTCTGGCACCGCGGCCAGGGGCCGCTGGTGGAGGTGTTCGGCGGCGAGGCCTCGCAGGTCACCTTCACCGTGGTGCGCGACCGGATCCCGCTGGAACGGATGACCGACCTGCGCGACTCGCCGTTCCTGGTGGCGACGATCCACGGGCTGCCGGCGGCCGAGCGGGCGGTGTTCCGCTACGTGGTGCTCATCCCGTTAGGCGCGCTGGTGGTGGTGGTGATGCGCAACCTGGTGGGGGTGCAGACGCTGGGGACGTTCATGCCGGTGCTGCTGGCGCTGGCGCTGCTGGAGATGCCGCTGGTCAGCGGGCTGGCGATGTTCGCGGTGATCATCGTGTCCGGGCTGTGGTTCCGGTTCCTGCTCTCGCGGCTCAACCTGCTGGTGGTGCCGCGGGTGGCGGCGTGCGTGGTGATCGTCACCCTGCTGATGATGCTGGTCAGCGCGGCGAGCTACAAGCTCGGGCTCTCGACCGGCCTGCAGATCACCCTGTTCCCGATGATCATCCTGGCGTGGACGATCGAGCGGATGTCGCTGATCTGGGAGGAGGAGGGCAGCCGCAACGCGCTGCTGCAGATCGGCGGCTCGGTGCTCGTGTCGGTGGTGGCCTACGGGTTCATGCGGGTGCGGCAGGTCCAGTACTGGGCGTTCTACTTCCCGGAGCTGCTGCTGGTGCTGCTGGCCGGGATCCTGCTGATGGGTCGCTACACCGGCTACCGGTTCTCGGAACTGATCCGGTTCCGCAGGTTTTCCGACCCGTGACGACGACGCGCTGGTGGCACCGGTGGCTGCGGACGCCCGGCGAGCTGCGGGAGCTGGGGGTGGTGGGGCTGAACATGCGCAACGCGCGCTACCTGCTGCCGCACAACCCGCGGCGGCTGTTCGAACTGGTCGACAACAAGCTCACGACCAAGCGGCTGGCCACCGAGCACGGGCTGGCGGTGCCGGAGACCTACGCGGTGGTGTGCAACCCGCACGACACGATGCGCTTCGAGCAGCGGCTGGCGGGGCGCGAGTCGTTCGTGGTCAAGCCGGCGCGGGGCAGCGGCGGCCGCGGGGTGCTGGTGGTGGCCGGGCGCGACGAGGGTCGCTACCTCAAGCCGTCGGGCGTGGCGCTGGGGGGCGACGAGCTGCGGCACCACGTGTCGAACGTGCTGGCCGGGCTGTTCAGCCTGGGCGGGGGGCGCGACGAGGCGCTGGTGGAGTACCGGGTGCTGCCGGCGCCGGTGCTCACCGAGCTGAGCTACCAGGGGGCGCCGGACATCCGGGTGGTGCTGCTGCACGGCTACCCGGCGATGGCGATGCTGCGCGCGGCGACGCGGGAGTCGGACGGCCGGGCCAACCTGCACCAGGGGGCGCTGGGGATCGGCATCGACCTGGCGACCGGCCGCACCGTGCGCGCGGTGCACCACGGCCGGCCGCTCACCCGCCACCCGGACCTCAAGCAGGAGCTGTTAGGGCGGCAGTTGCCGGGGTGGGAGCGGATCCTGGGCATGGCGGTGACCTGCCAGGAGATGACCGGCCTGGGCTACCTCGGGGTGGACCTGATGATCGACCGCAACCGCGGGCCGATGATGCTGGAGGTCAACGCGCGGCCGGGGCTGGCGATCCAGATGGCCAACGGGGAGGGGCTGCTGCGGCGGCTCGAGGCGATCGTCGAGCACCACCGCCGCCACCCGCACGAGGCGCTTGCCGGGCGGATTGGGTTCAGCATGGAGCGGTTTGCGGCGCGGGGGCCGGCGCCGGCGGGGTGAGGATTTCCGGATTCGACGGCGGCGGGATTGGTGATAGGCTGCGGGGCATGACGCTGCGGGCGTGGTTGTGCATCGGCCGGGGCGCGGCGGCGGTGGCCGGCGTGTGGCTGGCGGCGGGGTGCACGCCGATGGGTCCGCCGGTGGGGTGTGCGGACACGATCGAGCCGTTGTTCGGGCGGCAGGCGGTGGCGGCGGAGGGGGTGGCCCCGGCGGCGCCGGCGGCGCCGGCGGCCCCGGCTGGGGGTGGCGGGCGGGTGGCGGCGGCGCCGGTGGCGGGTGGTGGGGGCGGGGGCGAGGCGGCGTTGCTGCGCTCGATCAACCTGCGGCAGGACATGGTGCGCAAGGGGACCTACGGGCGCAAGATCCTGCGTCCGATGACGCCCCGCTACATCACCATCCACAGCACCCAGAACTGGTCGCCGGAGGCCGACGCCGCGCGCCACGCCAGCGCGCTGAAGAACGGCAAGCTGCGCGCGCCGAAGCGCCCCGGCGGCAACCGCATCGGCTACCTGATCTGGCACTTCACGGTCGACGACAAGATGGCGGTGCAGCACATGCCGACCAGCGAGCAGGGCGAGCACGCCGACTTCGACGGCCCCGGCAACCGCTACTCGATCGGGATCGAGATGTGTGAGAACCGCGGCAACAACCGGTCCCGCACCGTCGACCGCGCCGCCCGCCTGGCCGCGTGGCTGATGTACCGCCACGGCATCCCGCTCAGCCGCGTGGTGCCGCACTACCACTGGGCCCGCAAGGGGCTCTCGCAGCCGCACAAGGACTGCCCGCACTTCCTGTTGGACAACGGCCGGCCGGGGCGCAAGTGGGCGGCGTTCCAGCGCCAGGTGGCGGGCTATCACCGGCAGCTGCAGGGCGGCGGGGCGGGGCGATGAACGGCGCGCGCGACAACCGGGGCGGCCGGCCGCCCGAGGCCCGCCGCAAGTGGGAATGCGTGCGCTGCACGGCGTGCTGCCGCTGGCCGGGCGAGGTGCGGCTCGACGCGCACGAGATCGGGCCGATCGCGCGCTTCCTCGGGCTGCCCGAGGACGAGTTCATCCAGCGCTTCACCCGCCTGCGGGCCAACCGCGCCGGGCTGGCGCTGACCGAGGAGGCCGACGGCCGCTGCGTGATGCTCGACGGCGACGCGTGCCGGATCCACGCGGTCAAGCCCGGGCAGTGCCGCGGGTTCCCCAACCGCTGGCGGTTCCCCGGCTGGCGGGAGCTGTGCCGCGCGCGGCCGGCGGCGGAGCGTTAGACTTCGTGCAGCTCGCCCGGGGCGAAGAAGCGGGCGAGCTCGCCGGCGGCGCTCTCCGGGCCGTCGGAGGCGTGGCAGACGTTGCGCATTTTGGAGTCGGCGTCCTTGGAGCCGAAGTCGCCGCGGATCGTCCCCGCCGCGGCCAGCGTGGAATCGGTGGGGCCGAGCAGGTCGCGCACGCGGCCGATGGCGTCGTCGCCGGCGAGCGCCATCACGATCACCGGGGACTCCTGCATGAACGCGCGGACGGCCGGGAAGAACGGCTGGTCGGCGATGTGGGCGTAGTGTTCGTCCAGCAGCCGGTCGTCGAGGCGGGTCATGCGGGCGGCGCGGATGCGCAGGCCGGCCTGCTCGAAGCGGGCGAGCACGGTGCCGACGATCCGCTTGCGGAGCGCGTCGGGCTTGAAGATGACGAGGGTGGTCTGGATGGGCATGGGCGGGGAGGTAGGGGCGGGGCGCGGGGCGTGCAAGACAAATGCCGCGGGTCAGTCCTCGAGCGGCAGCAGGCGGCGGATGGCCTGATAGATCGGCAGCCCGCTCATGCGGCGGTGGAACAGGTAGAGCGCGACGAGGCCGAAGGTGGCGTTGGTGAGCCAGGCGGCGGCCGGAGGGGGGAGGTAGCCGGACTCGCCGAAGGCGAGGGAGACGGTGGACAGGAACACCATGCCGCCGCACAGGAAGACGGCGAGGGCGACGCCGCCGGAGGCGCCGCGGCGGGAGAACACGATGCCGAGGGGGGCGGCGAGCAGGGTGGTGACGAGGCAGATGAAGGGCTGGGCCCAGCGTTGGTGCCACTGGGTGAGGTAGGGCAGCTGGTCGGTCCAGTCGATGCCGCGGTTGGCGCGCAGCCAGGAGTTGAGGTCGGGGATGCCGAGGTCGGTGGCGGGCAGGCCGGGCTTGATCAGCTGCCACGGGGTCTCCTGCCAGTCGGTCTTGACCAGCGGGTTGGGCGCCGGTTCGAACATCGGCGGCTCGTCGCGCCGGAAGCGCTCGAGCCATGCCTCCTCGAAGGTCCAGGTGCGGTGTTCGCGGCTCCACCGGGCGCGCGGCGCGAGCAGGCGGGAGCGCAGGCTGCCGTCGGCGCGCAACTGGGTGACGGCGACGTCGAGCAGGGGCGCCTTGTCGGGCAGGTCGAGGGGGAAGGCGCCGACCTTCCAGAGGCGGCGGGCGGCGGACTCGAAGTAGAGGACGTTGCTGGCCTGGGTGGGGTGGCCACCGCGGGCCTCGACGAGGAAGGCCTCCTTGTAGCCGTCGGCCCACGGGGCCCAGTGGTAGTTGAGGATGGTGCAGGCGGCGGTGGCGAACAGGCCGATGGCGATCAGCGGCGCGACCACCCGGATCATGCCGCGGCCGGTCTGGATGATGGCGACGATCTCGCGGGAGTTGGAGAGCCTGCCGAGGGTGTAGAGCAGCGAGAACAGCAGCGCGTAGGGCACCACGAGGACGAACACCGGCGCGAACTGGAGGCCGTAGAAGCGCAGCAGGGTGGGGACGAAGCGCGGGCTGCGGCGGAGGTCGGGCAGGTTGTCGGCCAGGTCCACCAGCAGCCAGATGAGCAGCAGGGAGGCGAGGCAGATGGTGAGCACCGGCAGGAAGCGGCGGACGAGGTAGCGGTCGAGGGCGCCGGCGATCGAGTAGGCGAGCGCGCCGAGTGCGGGCAGGAAGCACAGTGCGGCGAGCAGCAGCGGGCGCAGGCGGTGGGCGAAGGCGTCGGAGTCGGGGAAGCCGACGAGGTGGATTTCGACGGCGTTGGTTTCGCGCGGGACGAACCAGGCACAGGCCAGCGCGCCGAGCACGGCGAGCGCCAGCGGCACCAGCAGGCGGCGGAGCACGGGTAGGACCATCGCCGGAACGGCGGGGAGGATGGCCGCCCCCGCCGCCGGGTGTCGAGCGCGAAGCTGCGGCGGCGTGCGGCGGCGGCACGCTTCCGGTGGCGGTCACGCCCGGAGCGCCTCGACCGCGGCGCGGAGGTCGCCGGCCATCAGGTCGCCGGTGACCCGCGCGCGGCCGAGTGCCTCGAGCACGACGAAGCGGATGTTGCCGCCGGCGAACTTCTTGTCGCGCCCGAGCTTCTCCATCACGGTGGCGGTGGCGACCTGCGGCGGGAGGGTGGCCGGCAGGCCGAAGCGGTCCAACAGCCCCGCGACCTGGCGGGCGGCGGGGGCGGGCAGGCCGGCGTGGAGCTGTGAGAGCCGGAGTGCGGCGCGGATGCCGAGGGCGACGGCCTCGCCGTGGAGGAGTTGGCCGTAGGGGACGGCGGCCTCGATGCCGTGGCCGATGGTGTGGCCGAAGTTGAGCAGGGCGCGGGTGCCGGTGGTTTCCTGCTCGTCCTGCTCGACGATGCGCGCCTTGATCGCGAGGTTGCGGGCGATCAGCGGGGCGGGGACGCGGCGGCAGTGCGGGTCGAGGGCGGCGATTTCGTCGAGCATCGGGGCGTCGCGGATCGCGGCGTGCTTGATCACCTCGGCGAAGCCCTCGCGGAACTCGCGGTTGGGCAGGGTGCGCAGGGTGTCGGGGTCGACCAGCACCAGGCGTGGCTGGTGGAAGCAGCCGACGAGGTTCTTGCCCTCGGGGATGTTGACGCCGGTCTTGCCGCCGACCGAGGAGTCGACCTGGGCGACGATGGTGGTGGGGACCTGGACGCAGGGGATGCCGCGGCCGAACACCGCGGCGACGAACCCGGCGAGGTCGCCGACGACGCCGCCGCCGAGGGCGACCACGAACGAGCGGCGGTCATGGCCGTCCTCGGCCAGCGAGCGGCAGAGGTTTTCGGCCTGCTCGAGGCACTTGCTGGCCTCGCCGGCGGGGACCATGTGGCACGACGGCGCGAACCCGGCGGCATGCAGGCTGACCATCGCGGCCTCGGCGTAATGACCGGCCACGTTGGCGTCGGTGACCACCGCGGCGCGCCCGCGCAGGCCGGCCTCCGCGCACCGGGTCCCGGCCTGCGCGAGGCATCCGGGCTCGACGATCACCTGATAGGAGCGGGCGCCGAGGTTGACGGCAACGGTGGGCATGGGCGGGGCGGTCGGCGGCCGGCGGCCCCGCTCAGGGATCGTCCTTGAACGGCTCGGCGCGGCCGGCCTCGACGCAGGCGACGAGCCAGTCGACGAGGTGGTCGGCCTCGGGGCTGCCGCGGCGCAGGGCGGCGAACTGGTTCCAGTCCAGATGGGTGCGCGGCTGGGGGCTGGCGATGCGGTTGATGTCGAGGCGGGCGAGGATGGCCTCGGTTTCGCGCGGGTGGGCGTTGAGGATGCGGGCCGGGCGGGGCAGGTCGTCGAGGGCCTCGATGGTCAGGCCGAACGAGGTGACGCCGATGCCGTGGGCGGCGGCCAGGGTGCGCAGGCCGTCGGCGAGCGCCTCGTCGGCGACCGGGGCGGCGTAGATCAGCTCGCCGGTCTGGGCCCAGGCGGAGACCGCGAGCGTCTGGAAGAAGTCCTCGCGGTAGGAGTCGAGCGTGGGCAGCAGGCGCAGGCGGGCGGCGGCGAGGCGGAACGGGGGCAGGCCGAGCCGCTGCTTGAGGGCGAGCATCGCGGGGTCGAGGGCCATCTCCTCCTCGGGGGCCTGGCCGGTGTCCCAATCGACGAGGACCAGTTCGGGGAAGCGCCACAGGTTGCCGAGCGGGGCGTCCTGGGCGAGGGCGTGGCGGAACGCGAACGGGAAGCGGCCGTTGATCTCGCAGTAGCGGGTGACCACGGCGCGGAACTTGTGGATGTGGAGCAGCGCGGCGTCGACCGCCTGCTGGTCGCCGGTCAGGTCGTCGAGGCGGCCTTGGGTGAGGGAGACCAGCGCCTGGGCGCCGGAGAGTGCGGGCACGTTGGCGGTGCGGCGGTAGTAGCCCTGGCCCTTTTCGACCTTGGCGATCGGCGACGCCGGGTCGCAGGACATGATGGAGAAGTGATAGCGCAGCGAGGCGTCGGAGTAGGAGCCGTCGAGTTGCAGCCGGACGAGGCGGATCAGCTCGGTGCCCTTGATCGCGTCCGCCGGATTGGACGGGAGCAGTCCGGGGAGGATGTCGGTCAGCTGCTTGCGGAGGCTCATCGGGTGACGGCGTGCACTCATCCAACGTGAGAGCGGCGGCGAGCATCAAGCATCAAACGAGCGCCGGCGGCGAAATCGCGTTGCATCCCGGCGGGGGCGGTGAATGAATCCGGTCCCGCGGCCGTCGGATCGGTGCAGCGGCCCGGCGCGGCGCGCTCCCCATCACCATGAACCACGTTCGATCGTTTCTCGTCCTTTGGGTGGCGCTGCTGGCGGCGCTGCCGGCCGGCGGCCAGCAGCCCGAGGCGGCGGCGGTGATCGCGGCGGCGCGGATGTCGGCGGTGTTGCAGCAGAGCGACCTGCAGGGGGTGATCCGCAAGGGGCGGCAGAAGACCGCGGTGTCGCTGTTTTTGCGCGGCAAGGACATCCAGTTCGCGCTCGACGGGGGCGCGCGGCGGTTCCACATGCGGCTCAACGAGGACAACTGCGAGTTGCTCGAGATCATCGGCGGCAAGACCCGCCGCTTCGACCGCGCCAAGCTGGTCGAGCCGGTCGGCGGAACCGACCTCAGCCACGAGGACCTGACGCTGCGGTTCTTCTACTGGCCGGACCCCGTGCTGGAGGGCTCCGAGCGGGTCAACGGCCACGAATGTTGGAAGATCCGCCTGAACAACCCGGGTCGCGACGGCCGCTACGCGGTGGTCTATGTGTGGGTGCACACCAAGTTCGGCGCGTTCATGCGCATCCGCGGGCACGACAACAAGGGCCGGCTGCTCAAGCAGTTCGAGGTCGAGGAGGTGATGAACATCGGCAAGGGCGTCTACACGCTGCGGCGGATGAAGGTGGACACAATCGACCCGGCCAGCGGGCGGGTGGCGGGCAACACGTTCCTCGAGTTCGAGCGGCCGGGGAAGACCGATCCGGGGGGCCTGAGATAGCGGCGTGAAAAACGCGAAAGAGGCGCCGGCCGCGCGCTGTATCGTGCACCGCGAGACGGGCGTGAACAAAAAACGTCACGCAGGTCTTGACATGCAGCATGGTCTTCGCTTATCGGCCGCGTCGTCGCGACGATAAGCAGGCGGCCCGGTTCGTCAGACTCGAGGGTTTTTGGGTTTTCCCCCGGGGATGTGAACCGGGCCGCTTCATCTACCGGGGGGCTGCGGGGGTGGGGTGCGGGGTCACGGGTCGGCGGCGGGCCCCTCGATCCGGGCGTGGTCCAAGTCGTAGGGGGTGAGCGCGACGCGCACGAGTTGGCCGGGGCGGAACGGCGCGGCCGGGGTGGCGCGGGCGGGGAGGTGGGCGATGACCGGTTTGCCGTTGGGCAGGGTGGCGTGGAAGGCGCGGGGGCCCAGTTGGGCGCCGAGGCGGGCGTGGGTGAAGATCGGTTGCTCGGCCATTGGGCGGCGGCTTGACGTCTGGGCGGCAGGGGGGCATGCTGTGGGCAGCCCCAATGACTGCAACGACTGGTGCGGGGGTATTTCACGTCCAACAATAGCCATGAGCGAGCGGAAATTGATTCGAGTGGCATGCCTTGCCGGAGCCCTTGCGGCTTCGTGCACGCCGTATTCCGAGCCCCCTGCCAACCAACCGCAGCCGCAACAGCAGCAGCCGGCAGCCCGACAGGGGCAGGCGGCGGCCCAGGGGACCGTCAGCGCCGAGGAACAGCAGAAGCTGCAGGAGCAGCGCAAGCAGGCGGCGGCGGAGGCGGAACGCAAGCAACGGGAAGCCGAGCAGACGGCGGCGGGCGGTGGCGGGGCGACGACCCCGGCGGCCGGTGGCGGGGACGCCGCGGCGACCGGGGGCGAGGCGAAGCCGAAGCCCACCTACGACTTTGCGCGGCCGGTGCCGGGCAAGCCGGGGTTCGTGTTCAGCCCGTTCAACGAGGGGGTGATCGACGTGCGGGACATCCCGTCGGGCACCCTGGTGCAGGATCCGACCTATCCGGCGTCCGAGAAGAAGTACTTCCGCGTCCCCTGAGCGGGCCCGGACCGGGTGCGGGCGGTGCGAGCGTGTCTCCGGCCGGCATGGTCCTGAGGCGATGCGGGGCCTGAGCATGGAACTGCCATTCGGCACGGTCACGATCCTGGGCGGCGGTCTGTTGGGCGGGTCGTTGGCGCTGCGGCTGGAGGCGGCCGGGATGCGGGAGCAGGTGCGGCTGTGGGCGCGCCGGCCGGCGACGGTGGCGCGGGCCCGCGGGATCGGCGTGGTCACGGTGACCGCTGACCTGGCGGCGGCGGTGGACGGCTGCGAGTTGCTGGTGCTGGCGACGCCGGTGGGCACGATGCCCGCGGTGCTGGGGCAGGCGATTGCGGCCGGGCTGCCGGCGGCCGCGGTGGTCACCGATGTCGGCAGCGTGAAACGGGCGCCGGAGCGCTGCCTCGGGCCGGTGCTCGGCGGGCGGGCCTTCGTTGGCAGTCACCCGATGGCCGGGTCGCAGCGGACGGGCATCGGGGTGGCGCGGGCGGACCTGTTCGAGGGGGTGGCGTGCATCGTGACCGGCGGCGGGCCGGCGGCGGCGGCGGTGGCCGCCTTCTGGCAGGCGATTGGCTGCCGGGTCGAGCGGATGGGCCCGCTGGCCCACGACCAGGCGGTGGCGCGGGTCAGCCACCTGCCGCACGTGCTGGCGGCGGTTGGGGCGCGGGTGGCGCTGGTGGAACCGGGGCTGGTGCGCTTGGCGGGCAGCGGGCTGCGGGACACCACGCGGGTGGCGGCCGGCGATCCCGCGATGTGGGCGGAGATCCTGGTGGAGAACCGTGACCTGCTGGCCGGGCCGCTGCGGGAGTCGATCGACGGGTTGGCGGAGATCGTCGGGCTGTTGGAGGCCGGCGACGAGGAGGCGGTGCAGGCGTGGCTGGCCGAGGCCAAGCAACAGCGCGACCGTCTGGAAGCGTGAGGCCCACTGCCATGTCCGGGATCCGAGTGCGGCAGGCGGGGAGGTTCGAGGCGGAACTGCGGGTCCCGGGCGACAAGAGCATGTCCCACCGCGCGGTGCTGCTGGCCTCGATCGCCGACGGCGAGTGCCGGGTCCGCGGTTTCCTGCCCAGCGAGGACTGCCTCAGCACGCTGGCGGCGGTGCGCGTGCTGGGCGCGACGTGCGAGGTGTTGGAGGGCGGGCCGGGCGGCGGGCCGGTCGCCCTGCGGCTCCGCGGCTGCGGCGGGCACCTCAGCCCGCCGCCGGCGGTGATCGACTGCGGCAACTCGGGCACCACCATGCGCCTGCTCTCCGGGCTGCTCGCCGGCCAGCCGTTCGACAGCGAACTGTGCGGCGACGCATCGCTCTCCCAGCGCCCAATGGCGCGGGTGATCGAGCCGCTGACGGCGATGGGCGCGCGGGTCGCGGCTCTCGGCGCCCGGCCGGGCTGCGCGCCGCTGCGGATCAGCGGGTCGCGGCTGCGCGGGATCCGCTACCGGATGCCGGTGGCCAGCGCCCAGGTCAAGAGCGCGGTGCTGCTGGCCGGGCTGTTTGCCGACGGCGAGACGGCGGTGCTGGAACTCGCGGCGACGCGCGATCACACCGAGCGCATGCTGGCTGCGTTCGGCAAGCCGCCGCGCCGTGGGGCGGACGGCTGGATTGCGGTCGATGCCGGGATGCGGCCGGGGGCGTGCGACTTTTCCATCCCGGGAGACATCTCGAGCGCGGCGTTCTGGCTGGTGGCGGCCGCCGCGAGCCGGGGCAGCCGGCTGGTGATCCGCGACGTGGGGCTCAACCCGACGCGCACCGCGGTGTTGGAGGTGCTGCGGCGGATGGGGGCCGAGGTGGTGGCCGAGGTGGAAACCGGCACGGACGGGGAGCCGTGCGGCCGGGTGGAGGTGCGCGGGGCCGAGTTGTGCGGCTGCGAGATCACGCCGGGCGAGGTGCCGCGGCTGATCGACGAACTGCCGGTGCTGGCGGTGGCGGGGGCGCTGGCGACGGGCTGCCTGACCGTGCGCGGGGCGCGCGAACTGCGGGTCAAGGAAACCGACCGGATCGCGGCGATGGTTGCCAACCTGCGGGCGTTGGGCGCGCGGGTCGAGGAGTTCGACGACGGCTTCGCGGTGCATGGCGGGCGGCCGCTGCAGGGGGCGGCGGTCGAAAGCTTCGGTGACCACCGGGTGGCGATGGCGTGCGCGGTGGCCGGGCTGTTCGCCGCCGGCGAGACGCAGGTCCTCGACCCCGGCTGCATCGCCATCTCCTATCCGGGCTTCGCCAGCCACCTGCGGCTGGTCGCGGCCGGCGGCGGGGCGGTCGGGGACTTCGCGGCGGCCGGCGCGGACTGACGACCATCTCCATGCCACGACACCACGCGATCGCAATCGACGGGCCGGCGGCCTCGGGCAAGACCACCCTGGCCCGCAAGCTCGCGGCTCGGCTGGGGCTGATCATGGTCAATTCCGGCGAGATGTACCGGGCGGTGACGTGGGAGTTACTGCGGCGCGGCGTCGATACCGGCGACCGCGCGGCGGTGGTGGCCGCGCTGGGGAAGATCAACCTGCATTGCGGCGTGCGCGACGGCGCGTCGACGATCGCGGTGGGCGGGGTGGAGCCCGGTGCGGGACTGCGCAGCGACGAGGTGAACGCCCACGTTTCCGCGGTCTCCGCGGTGCCTGAGGTGCGGGCGCGGCTGGTCGCGCTGCAGCGCGGCTACCTTGACCGCGGGCACGTGGTGATGGAAGGCCGCGACATCGGCTCGGTCGTGTTTCCGGACACCCCGTTCAAGATCTACATCGACGCCCCGGAACGGGTGCGCAGCGCGCGCCGGCACGCCGACGGCGAACTCGACATGGTCGGCCGGCGCGACGCCGCCGACAGCGGGCGCCAGACTGCGCCGCTGCGGGTGGCCCCCGGCGCCGCGGTGCTCGACACCTCGGCCTTGGACCCCGAAGCGACGCTGGAGGAGGCGCTGCGGGTGTTGCGCGGGCAGGGGCTCGACCTGCCCGGACTCCCGCCCCGGTGATGAACCTGACCTACTGGCTCGGCTGGGTGCTGGCCCGCAGCGTGGCGCGGGCGATGTTCGGCCTGCGGGTGATCAACCGCGACCGGCTGGTCACCGAGGGCCCGGTGCTGATCGCGGCCAACCACGAGAGCTTCCTCGACCCGCCGGTGATCGGGGTGATCTACGACCAGCCGCTCCGGATGCTGGCCCGCAAGACCCTGTTCCGCGGCATCGGCGGGGTCATCTACCGCAGCTGGAACGCCGTGCCGGTCGACCAGGAACGGCCGGACATGACCAGCCTCAAGAGCATCGTGCGCATCCTGCGCAACGGCGAGAAGGTGCTCATCTTCCCGGAAGGCCAGCGCACCCACGACGGCACGCTCGGCACGGCCCAGCCCGGCATCGGGCTGATCGTCGCCAAGTCCGGCGCGCTCGTCCAACCGATGCGCATCCGCGGCGCCCGCGAAGCGCTGCCCCGCGGCGGCCGGCGCGTCCGCTTCGCCAGGATCTCGGTCACCGTCGGCGAGCCGCTGCGGTTTTCCGACGCCGAACTGGCCGCCGCCCGCGGGCGCGACGCCTACCTCAAGATTGCCGAGCGCATCATGGCCGCCATCGCCGAGCTGTGAGGCCACGCCCCGCCGCCCGGGTTCTAACCGGTTCCGGCGCGCAGGTCGCGCGCCGCCCACACCGCGCCGGCCAGCCCGGCCAGGGCCCCGCGGGGCCGGCGCGCGCCGCTGGTGCGCCGCGGGCCGAAGAACTGTCGGCAGCCGCGGAACACCTCCTCGACGAAGCCCCGGCCGCCGATCGCGGCCCCGGCGGTGAAGTGGCGCACCCGGTGGCGGATGACCTGTGAGATCCGCAGGTCCCGGCGGCGCTCCTCGAGCTCCGCCAGCTCCTGGAGCTCGCGCGCGGCCCGCTCCCGGGCCATCCCCTTGCGCCGCACCGTGCCGTCGACCACCACCTCGGCGCCCTGGCCCAGCAGGAGCGCGCGGTATTCGCGGGCCAGCCCGCCCTGCGCCCAGCCCCGCGCCGTGCCGTCGCTGCCGCGCGGCCCGCGCAGCGCCCGCACCAGCCCGGCCCGCGCCTTGGCGCCCCCGGCCACCGCCTCGGCGTAGCTGCTCCAGCGGTAGTCGGCCGGGTCCTGGCAGATGCCGGCCCTTACCGGGTTGAGGTCGATGTAGGCCGCAATCGCCCGCGCCGCCGTGCCGTCCTCCACCAGCACGCTGCAGAAGCGCTGCTCCCACAGCCGCCCGGTGCGCCCGTGCGCGCGGTTGAACCACGAGCTGAAGCGCTGCAGCAGGGTCTTCATGAACTGGCTCAGGTCGTGCATCCGGCGGGCGTGGCACGCCACCACCCGGCGCGCCTCGGCCGCGTCGCCCGCCGCCCGCGCCGCCGCCAGCCGCCCGGCCACCTCCCGCACCTTCCATGCCGGATAGAGCACCGCCAGCCGCTCGAGCAGCAACTCGTCCGAAAGCTCCCGCTCGTTGCCCGGCGGCACCTCCAGCAGCAGGTGGAAGTGGTTGGACATCAGGCAGTAGGCCAGCACCCGGCAGCCGCTGAACTGCTCGGCCCGGCGCATCAGCCCGCGGAACCGCTCCTTCTCCTCGGCCCCGAACGCAAACCGCCGGTCCACCACCCGCGACACCACGTGGTAGACCGCCGGCCGCACCGCCGAATCCCGCCACGGGGCAAGCCACCTGCGCCTCGCCATGCCCCCACCTTATCCCCACTGCCCCCCCCGCGCAAGCGGAACCTGTACTAAAGGAGTGTCCTTTTGTTGGGGGCGGCGGCGGCGGGGGTGGCGGGTAGGGGTGGGGTGGGGGGCGCCTGCCGGCGGGGCGTCTCGTCTCGGGTCGTCTTGCCGCCGGGTCACCTGCCGCCGAGGCTGGAGATGGTGGAGAAGATGGCGGTGATCATGAGGTAGGCCATGGTGCCGACGAGGAAGGCCATGACGATGAGGACGACCGGGACGATGAAGGCCATGATGCGCTGGAGGTCCTTGTCGAGTTCGCGGTCGTAGCGTTCGGCGGCGCGGCGGAGGGAGAGGTCGATCTTGCCGGTTTGTTCGCCGACGGCGACCATGTCGATGAGCAGGGGGGGGAAGACCTCGGTGCGGACGAGGGCCTTGGAGAAGGCGCGGCCGTCGCCGACCTGTTCGATGACGCGGTCGAGGTGGGAGCGGAGGAAGAGGTTCTGGGTGGCGTCGCGGCACAGTTCGAGGGCGCGGAGCAGGGGCAGGCCGTTGCCGACGAGGTTGGCCATGGTTTCGAGGAACTGGACGTAGAAGCGGCTGGCGACCACGCGTCCGAAGATGGGGATGCGGAGCTTGAGGCGGTCCCAGGCGGGGCGGTTGGCGTCGCTGTCCTTCCAGGCCTTGAAGAAGACGAGGGCGGCGGCGAGGACGAGGAGGATGACGACCCACCACTTGGTGATGAAGTCGGCCATGCCGGTCAGGATGCGGGCGCCGAGGGGGATCTTGCTGCCCGGGGTGTTTTCGATCAGCTGGGTGAGCTGGGGGATGAGGGTGGTGACGAAGACGACGGACACGCCGATGCCGGCGACGATGAGGAACGCCGGATAGATCATGGCGAGGACCATGCGGCCGCGGAGTTCCTGGATGGTCTTGAGGTAGTGGGCCTGGCGGCGGAGGATGGTGTCGAGGGCGCCGGAGGCCTCGCCGGCTGCGGCGAGGCTGCAGTAGAGGGGGCCGAAGCTGGGGCTGGTGCGGCGCAGGGCGGTGGAGAAGTTGGTGCCGTCGCGGACTTCCTGGCGGAGCTTGTAGGCGACGGTCTTGAGGTTGCCGAGTTCCTGGCGCTGTTCCATGGCGCGCAGGGCGGGTTCGAGCTGCAGGCCGGCGCCGAGCATGTCGGACAGTTCCTCGGTGAAGAGGACCACGTCGGCGCGCTTCATCTTGACCGGGCCCTCGGGGATGGCGGAGGCGGGCTTGTCGGGCTTGGAGCGATCGGCGGCGGGCGGGCGGGGGGCATCGCGGCGGGGGGCGTCGCGGCGGGCGGCGTCGCGGCGGGCGGCGGCGGTGGTGGTGGCGGCGGCCTCCTTGCGTTTGCCGTTGCGGGTGGCTTGGGGGAGGGCCTTGGCGGACTCGCGGAGGGCCACGGGCTGGAGGCCGCGGCGGTCGAGCACCTTGAGGGCCTCGGGGCGGTCGGTGGCGTCGATTTCGCCGCTGGTGACCGCGCCGTTGGGGCCGAGGGCCTTGTAGGAGAAGACGGGCATGGGGTGGGGGTTACTCCTCGCCGCCGAGGTCGGAGCTGGTGACGGAGACGACCTCCTCGATGGTGGTCATGCCCTGGAGGACCTTGTACCAGCCGTAGCCGCGCATTGGCAGGAAGCCGTCGCGGACCGCCTGTTGGCGGATTTGGGCGGCGGAGGCGTTGTGGGCGATGAGTTCCTGCATCGGAGGGGTGACGAGGACGGCCTCGAAGATGGCGAGGCGGCCGGAGAAGCCGGTGCCGCGGCAGCGGTCGCAGCCGACGGCGTCGTAGGCCTGGCCGTCGAGGAGGCCGGGCGGGATGCCGAGGCCTTGGCGGTCCTCGGTGGTGAGTTCGCGGGGGCGGCGGCAGTGGGAGCAGAGGCGGCGGACGAGGCGTTGGGCGAGGAAGGCCCGGACCGAGGCGGAGACGAGGAACGGCTCGACGCCCATGTCGATGAGGCGGCTGATGCCGCCGAGGGCGTCGTTGGTGTGGAGGGTGGAGAAGACGAGGTGGCCGGTGAGGGAGGCGCGGATGGCGATTTCGGCGGTTTCGAGGTCGCGCATTTCGCCGACCATGACGATATCGGGGTCGGCGCGGAGGATCGAGCGCAGGGCGGAGGCGAAGGTGAGCCCGATCTCGGACTTGACGGCGATCTGCATCACGCCGGGGAGCTTGTTCTCGACCGGGTCCTCGGTGGTGACGATGCGCACCTCGGGGTCGTTGAGCTCGCTGAGGAACGAGTAGAGGCTGGTGGACTTGCCGGAGCCGGTCGGGCCGGTGATCAGGATGATGCCGTTGGGCAGGGACAGCAGGCGCTTGATGCGGTCGAGGACGAAGGGCTCCATCTGGAGCTTGTCGACGTTGAAGCGCTGTTGGTTGAGCAGGCGGAGGCTGACGCTTTCGCCCTCGACGGTGGGGACGGTGGCGACGCGGACGTCGATCTGGTTGCCTTCGAACTGGAGGTTGATGCGGCCGTCCTGGGGGAGGCGGCGCTCGGCGATGTCGAGGCGGGACATGATCTTGAGGCGGGCGATCACCGAGCTTTGGAGGGCCTTGATGTTTTCGGGCACGGTGACCTCGAGCAGGCGGCCGTCGATGCGGTAGCGGATGCGCAGGTTGTCGTGGAGGGGTTCGACGTGGATGTCGGTGGCGCGTTGTTCGAGGGCCTCGCGGATGATCTGGTTGACGAACTTGACGACGCTGGCCTCCTCGTCCTCGTCGGCGTCGATCACGTTGGCCTCGTCGGACATTTCGAGGCTGTCGTAATCGAGGTCGCGGCCCTCGAGGATCTGCTCGAAGGTATCGGCGCCGACGCCGTAGAGGCGGCGGAGCGACTCGTGGATGCGGCGGCGCGAGGCCATGCACCACTTGACCGGGATGGCGAGTTCGCGGACGGCGGCCTGGCGTGCGACGAGGTTGAGGGGGTCGTAGGTGGCGAGGCGGAGGACCTGGTGGCCGTTGTCACCGATCAGTTCGACCGGGAGCAGGCGGTGGCGGAGAGCGACGCGTGGGCCGCAAACTTCGCGGAGGCCGAGCGGGGCTTCGGGCTGGGGGATGCTGGCGAGCCACTCCATGCGGAAGTTGCCTGCCAGTTCGCGCATGTAGGGTTCCTCGTCGACGACGCCGGAATCGAGGATGTCGTCGATTGGCGAGCGTTGGCGCTGCACGGCGCCGTCGAGCACCTTGGCGAGGGTATCGAGGTCCTCGCAGCCGATGCGGCGTGCGGGGTCGAGCAGGAGTTCGGTCATGCGTGACGGGCTTGTTGTGGGGAAAATGCACCCGGATGGCAATTCTGTCTGCTTTGAAAAGGGAAAAAGGCGGTGGGGGGATGAACCGGGCCGCTGGTGGCGCCGGCGCCGGGGGCATCGGCGGGGTGCGCAGGGCGGGGCACGGGCCCCGGGATTGGGCCCGGATGCCGCCGGCCTGGGGCCGGTTCAGGGGTGAAGGAGAGTCCGGCGGGGCGCCGGTGGCGCGGGGGGGAGTGGGGCCGGTCCGGGAATGTTGACTGCGTTGCTCAGGGTTTCCTGCCGAAGCCGCGCATCATGTCGCCGAGGCCGCCGATGCCACCCATGCCGCCCATTTGTTTCATCAATGAGCGCATTTTGCCTGGGGACTTCATCAGCTTGCGCATTTGGCCGAACTGTTTGAGCAGTTGGTTGACCTGGACGAGGGAGGTGCCGGAGCCGGCGGCGATGCGGCGGCGGCGGGAGCCCTTGATCAGTTCCGGGCGGGAGCGTTCCAGCGGGGTCATGGACAGCACGATTGCCTCGGTGTGGCGGAGCTTGCGGTCGTCGAGGGCGGACGACGGCAGTTGTTTGAGGACCTTGTTGAAGCCGGGGACCATGCCGAGCAGGTTGTCGAGCGGGCCGAGTTTGCGGACCATGCGCATCTGGTCGAGGAAGTCGTTGAAGTCGAAGCGGCCCTGTTGGAGGCGGGTGGCGGTCTTGAGGGCGTCGGCCTCGGTGAGCTTGTCGGCGACCTGTTCGACCATGCCGACGACGTCGCCCATGCCGAGGATGCGGTCGGCCATGCGCCACGGGGCGAACTCGGTGAACTGGTCGAGTTTTTCGCCGTCGCCGACGAACTTGATCGGCTTGCCGGTGACGGCGCGCATCGAGAGGGCGGCGCCGCCGCGGGCGTCGCCGTCGAGCTTGGTGAGGACGATGCCGGTGAGGCCGACGGCGTGGTCGAAGCGGGTGGCGACGGAGACGGCCTGTTGGCCGGTGGCGGCGTCGGCGACGAGCAGGGTTTCCCTGGGCTGGAGGAAGCGGTGGAGCTGTTGGAGTTCGGCGATCAGGCGGTCGTCGAGTTCCTGGCGGCCGGCGGTGTCGAAGATCAGGACGGTGGCGGCGCGGGCGGCGGGGGAGGCGATGGCGTCGCGGGCGGCCCTGACGACGTCGGTTTCGCCGGCGGGCGGGACGTGGCAGGGGACGCCGGCCTGGCCGGCGAGGGTGGCGAGCTGTTCGATGGCGGCGGGGCGGTAGAGGTCGCAGGCGACGAGGAGCGGGCGGCGGCCCTCCTTGGCGAGGCGGCGGGCGAGTTTGGCGGCGGTGGTCGTCTTGCCCGAGCCGTTGAGGCCGCAGATCAGGATGCGGGCGGGAGGGTTGAGGTCGAGGGGTGCCTGGTCGCCGCCCAGCAGGGTGGCGAGTTCGTCATGGAAGATCTTTACGATCTGTTCGCCGGGCTTGATGGACCGGAGGACCTCGGTGCCGAGGGCCTTGTCCTTGACGCGCTCGATGAATTCCTTGGCGACGCCGAACTCGACGTCGGCCTCGAGCAGGGCGAGGCGGATTTCGCGCAGGGCCTCGCTGATGTTCTTCTCGGAGATATGGCCGAGGCCGCGCAGTTTGCGGAAGGTGTGTTCCAGGTTGTCGGCGAGTTGTGAGAACATGGGAGTGGCGCGGGGGCTGGGAGGGATTGCGGGTTGCGGGGTTCGGGGTGGAGTTGGCCGCTTCACTCATCCGGCAGGTAGGCGGCGGAGGGGTCGATTTCGAACGACCAGCGGAGGGTCTGGGGGGAGGTGCTGGCGGGGCGACCGGGGGTGTTGGCCTTGGCGGCGGTTGAGGTGGTGGTGGTGGGCGTGGAGGCGGCGGGGGTTTTCTCCCTGGTGGTGGTGCGCCATGAGACGGCGACGTGGCAGAAGCGCTGGCGGAGCGGGCGGTCTACCTGCCATGCGAGGTGGCCGGTGGCGGGGTTGAAGGTGGCGGGGACGGTGCCGAAGCCGCCGACTTTCATGACCGGGGATGCGGGGTCGAGGGCGGGGACCTTCGAGAGGTCGGCCTCGATCAGGGGCAGGCGGTTGTCGACGATGCCGCCCGGGGGTGGATTGACGGCGTGTTCGGGTTGCCCGGCCGGGCCGGCGACCGAGCCGGCGGCCGGGGTGGGGGTGGTGCGGAAGTCGGTGGCGAGTTCGAAGATGCGGTCATGGGTGCCGAGGATCATGTAGCGGGGGATCATGCGGTCGGGGGTGTCGCGGGTGACCTTGCCGGGCTCGACGGTGAACAGGTGGCTGTAGCCGATTTCGGCGGCGACCGGGAACATGTCGTCGGTGAAGTAGCCGCCGGGGTAGGCGTAGATCGGGACGCGGCGGCCGAAGGTCATTTCGAGGAAGCGCTTGGACTCGCCCATCTCGGTGCGCAGGAAGCGGCTGAACGCGTCGAAGTGCCCGCTGCGCTGCTGCTTGATGTCGGCCGGGTAGGGGTGGCTGACGGAATGGCTGCCGAGGGTGGCGCCGTGGGCGAGCATGTCGCGGATCATCTGGTTGGTGAGCGCCTTGTTGCCGCCCTCGATGTAGTTCTTGTAGAGGAACAGGGTGAACGGGTGGCCGAACTCGCGGAGGATGGGGAAGGCGTCGGTGTAGGTGGCCTTCCAGCCGTCGTCGATGGTGATCATGGCGCACTGGTCGGGCAGCGAGAGGGCGCCGCTTTTCCAGCGGATGAACTGGTCCATCGAGATCACGGTGAGGCCGAGGTCGCGGATCGTCTCGAGCTGCTGGCGGAACTTGCTGGTGCGGATGCGCATCTCGGTTTCCGGCTCGGACTCCGAGAAGTCGTGGTAGCCGAGGATGGCGACCCGCGAGGGATCGGGGTCGGCGGGCGGGGCGGGGGTGGCCTCCGCGGCGGCGGGGGCGGGGGCCGGCTCCGGGGCGGGGGGCGGTGCGGGCTGGGCGGCGGCGAGGGCCAGGGCGACGAGGCAGGTCATGGGCGGGGGGGAGGATAGCTGCGAAGCGGCGGGGTGCAAAGGGGGAAGGCTGGGAACGCGGGGTGCCGGTCCTTGGATGCTTCCCGGGCTGGCGCGCGGGGAGCTGGTCATGATCGCCGCGGCAGGCTGCGGCCTGGGAGGCACGGTGGCGCGCGCCGGCGCTGCGGGCGCGGGGCACTAACGATTTTGTCCGGCCGGCTCGGTGGCGGTTGGCTCGGGTTGCGGCCGGTCGGGGTTGCGGCCGTCGTGGTCGAGGTGGTCGAGGCAGTATTCCCTGCCGTCGCGGCCGACGCGGAACTCGAGCCGGGCGGGGTCGTGTTCGGTGCGGCCGCAGACGGTGCACTGGTGGAACGGCGTCGCGGCGGGCCGCTTGTCCTTGTCGGGGCGGGGGCGACGGGTGTTGGCGGCGGCGGAGCGGGGTTTGCGGCTGCCGAGGAAGCCGGGGAGGATCCAGAGCAGGTAGTTGGCGAACGCGAGCAGGTAGAACGGGACGAGCAGCGGGTGGCTGACGGCGGAGAAGGCGAGCGAGGCGGCGGCGAACAGGGCGAGGAAGCGGACCTGGATGGGGAGGATGAAGAAGACGAGGAACTCGTGGCGCGGATAGAGGGTGGCGAAGGCGAAGAAGGCCGAGAGGTAGAACAGTTCGCCGCTGAGGGCGGCGGCGGGCAGCAGCAGGTTGCCGAGCAGCAGCATGAGCATGCCGCAGTAGAGGAACAGCGAGGTGCCGAACACGCCCCACGCGGCCTCCAGCGAGTCGTTGATCAGGAAGCCGATCATCACCGCGAAGTAGAGCAGCAGCACCTGGATCACCCCGGGGCGGCCGAGGGCATCGGGGGCGAACAGGAAGGTGACGAGGCGCCAGACCTCGCCATGGAGGACGCGGGCGCGGTCGAACTCGAGGATCGAGCCGAGGTCGGGGCGGACCCACGACAGGCCGAAGGCCAGCACGCCGAGCAGCACGTAGCAGCGGAACAGCCCGGGGAAGGCGAGCCATCCGATGCGGCGTTCGAGACGGTCGAGCCAGCGCATTTCAGGGAGGATGGCCGCGGTGCGGCGATTGACAAGGACGATGCGAACGGGGACGCTTGGCGGCGGTGGACGACGAAGCGTTGAAACAATCGCCGTTGGCGGGGCTGCACCGCCGACTGGGTGGCCGGATGGTGCCGTTTGCGGGCTGGGAGATGCCGGTGCAGTACCGGTCGATCCTCGGCGAGCACGCCGCGGTGCGCGAGCGCGCCGGCATCTTCGACATCTCGCACATGGGGCAGTTCGTGGCGGCCGGGGCCGGGGCCGAGGCGTGGCTCGACCGGCTGCTGACCAACCGGGTGGCGGCGCTCGCGCCGGGGCAGGGGCAGTACACGCTGATGCTCAACGAGGCGGGCGGCGTGATCGACGACCTGATCATCTATCGGATGGCGCCGGGCGAGGTGTTGCTGGTGGTCAACGCGGCGCGGCTGGCGGAGGACTTCGCGTGGCTGGAGCGGCAGCGGCCGGCGGGGGTGCGGCTGGAGGACCAGAGCGCGGGGCACGCGCGGATGGCGGTGCAGGGGCCGGCGGCGCCGGCGGCGCTCGAGGCGGTCGCGCCGGGGGCCGGCCTGCCGCCGCGCAACGGGGTGGCGCGGGTGAGCGGGCGGTGGGGGGAGGCGATCCTGTGCCGGACCGGCTACACCGGCGAGGACGGGTTCGAGCTGCTCTGCCCGGTGGAGGCCGGGGCGGAGTGGTTCGGGGCGTTCGTGGGGGCGGGGGTGGAGCCGTGCGGGCTGGGGTGCCGGGACACCCTGCGGCTGGAGATGTGCTATCCGCTCAACGGGCACGACCTGTTGCGGGACCGCACGCCGCTGGAGGCGGGGCTGGGTTACTTCGTGGCGCTCGACAAGGGGGAGTTCACGGGGCGCGACGTGTTGTTAGGGCAGCAGCGCGACGGGGTGCCGAGCCGGCTGGCGGCGATCCGCTGCGAGGGCAAGGGGGCGCCGCCGCGGGCCGGCTACGCGGTGCTGGACGAGCGCGGGGAGCGGTGCGGGGAGCTGAGCAGCGGGGCGTTGTCGCCGACGCTGGGGGTGGGGATCGGGCTGGGCTACCTGCCGCCGGGGCTGGCGCGGCCCGGGACGCGGGTGGCGGTCGAGGTGCGCGGGCGGGCGGTGGCGGCGGAGGTGGTGAAGAAACCGTTTTACAAGCCGGCGGCGAGGGGCGCATAACTCGCGCGGATTGCGGCCCATGAACGTACCCGACACGCTCCGCTACACGAAGGACCACGAGTGGCTGCTGCTCGATGGGGAGACATGCACGGTCGGCATCACCGACCACGCGCAGGAGGAACTGAGCGACGTGGTGTTCGTGGAGGTGCCGGAGGCCGGCCGGCAGCTGGCGGCTGGCGACCCGGCGGCGGTGGTCGAGTCGGTCAAGGCGGCCAGCGACGTCTACGCGCCGGTTGCCGGGGAGGTGGTCGAGGGCAACCAGGCGGTGGTGGCGGACCCCGCGCTGGTCAACCGCGACCCGTATGGCGCGGGCTGGCTGTTCAAGCTGCGGGTGGCGGACGCGGCGGCGGCGGAGCGGCTGCTGGACGCGGCCGCGTACCGCGCGCTGCTTGGTTAGGCGCGCGGGGGCGGCGGCGGGCGCCGGGGCGCGCGGCGGGCGGGCGTTGGCCCGGCAGGGGCGTGTGTGCGAAGGTGCGGGTTGCAGTCGGGCGCCAATCCGCTAAGGGGAGGGGCGCAGCCGGTCCAACCGCCGCGCCTGTCCGACCCGCCATGCAGCCCGACCCGCACGACTTCAGCCGCCGCCACCTTGGTCCCTCGCCCGCCGACCAGCAGCAGATGCTGGAGGCGCTGGGCTGCGAATCGCTCGAGCAGCTGGTCGGCGAGGCGGTGCCGGCGGCGATCCGGCTGGCGGGGGAGTGGGGGCTGCCGGCGCCGCTGGGCGAGGCGGCGGCGCTCGCGACGCTGCGCGCGATCATGGGCCGCAACCGGGTGGTGAAGTCGTTCATCGGGCAGGGCTACCACGGCACCCACGTGCCGCCGGTGATCCAGCGCAACCTGTTTGAGAACCCGGGGTGGTACACCGCGTACACGCCCTATCAGGCGGAGGTCTCGCAGGGGCGGCTCGAGGGGCTGCTGAACTTCCAGACGATGATCTGCAGCCTGACCGGGCTGCCGGTGGCCAACGCGTCGCTGCTGGACGAGGGCACGGCGGTGGCGGAGGCGGCGGCGCTGGCGCTGGCGGCGCGGCCGGGTGCGCGCGCGGTGTTCGTTTCCGACCGGCTGCACCCGCAGTCGATCGACGTCGTGCGGACGCGGCTGGAGGCGCTGGGGGCGGAGCTGCGGGTCGGGGACTGGCGGGGGCTCGACGCGGCGGGGTTGGGCGGGCTGGCGGCGGTGGTGGTGCAGTATCCGGACACGTTTGGCGGGGTGGACGACCTCCGCGGGTTGTTTGCGGCGGCGCGGGCGGCGGGGGCGCTGGCGGTGGCGGCGGCGGACCCGCTGGCGCTGGTGCTGCTGACGCCGCCGGGCGAGCTGGGGGCGGACCTGTGCGTCGGCAGTTCGCAGCGGTTCGGGGTGCCGATGGGCTACGGCGGCCCGCACGCGGCGTTCATGGCGTGCCGGGACGAGTGGAAGCGGCGGCTGCCGGGGCGGCTCGTCGGGGTGTCGCGCGATGCGGCGGGCAGGCCGGCGTTGCGGCTGGCGCTGCAGACGCGCGAGCAGCACATCCGGCGCGACAAGGCGACCTCCAACATCTGCACCGCGCAGGTGCTGCTGGCGGTGATGGCGGCGATGTACGCGGTCTATCACGGGCCCGGCGGGCTGCGCGCGATCGCGGCCGGGGTGCACCGCCGGGCGGCGGCGCTGGCGGCGGCGCTGGCCGGCGCGGGCGTGGCGCTCGCGCGGCGCGAGTTCTTCGACACGCTGGTGGCGGTGGTCGGCGGGCGGGCCGACGAGGTGCTCGCCGCCGCGCTCGGGCGGGGCTACAACCTGCGGCGGGTCGATGCCGACCGGGTGGGGGTGAGCTTCGACGAGACGACGACCGACGCGGACGTGGTGGCGGTGGCGGCGGCGTTCGGGGTGGTGCTGGACGAGGCAACGGTGGCGGGCGCGGCCGAGGCGCTGCCCGCGGGGCTGCGGCGGGCCACGGAGCTGCTGCCGGAGGCGGTGTTTCACCGCCACCACTCGGAGACCGGGATGCTGCGCTACCTGCGCGGGCTGGAGGCCAAGGACCTGGCGCTCAACGAGTCGATGATCCCGCTCGGCTCGTGCACGATGAAGCTCAACGCCGCGGCCGGGATGATGCCGTTGAGCTGGCCGGAGGTGAGCGAGCTGCACCCGTTCGTGCCGGCGGACCAGGCGGCGGGCTACCGCGAGATGTTGGGGCAGCTCGAGTCATGGCTGGCGGAGATGACCGGTTTCGCGGCGGTGTCGCTGCAGCCGAACGCGGGGTCGCAGGGCGAGTATGCGGGGTTGTTGGCGATCCGGCGCCACCATGCGGCGCGGGGAGAGGGCGGGCGCGACGTGTGCCTGATCCCGGTTTCCGCGCACGGCACCAACCCGGCCTCGGCGGTGATGGCCGGGATGCGGGTGGTCGGGGTGCGCTGCGACGAGCAGGGGAACATCGACGCCGGGGACCTGCGGGCGCGGATCGCGGAGCACCGGGAGCGCCTCGCCGCGCTGATGGTCACCTATCCCTCGACCCACGGCGTGTTCGAGGAGGGGATCGAGGAACTCTGCCGGCTGGTCCACGAGGCCGGCGGCCAGGTGCAGATGGACGGCGCGAACATGAACGCGCAGGTCGGCCTGACCAGCCCGGCGCGGATCGGCGCGGACGTGTGCCACCTGAACCTGCACAAGACGTTCGGCATCCCGCACGGCGGCGGCGGCCCGGGGGTCGGCCCGATCGCGGTGGCCGCGCACCTGGCGCCGTTCCTGCCCGGCCACCGCGAGCTCGGCGACCCGCGGGGGGCGGTGTGTTCGGCGCCGTGGGGGAGCGCGTCGATCGACACGATCCCGTGGATGTACATCGCGATGATGGGCGGCGGCGGGCTGCGCCGCGCGAGCGAGGTGGCGATCCTCAATGCCAACTACGTCGCCCGGCGTCTGGCCGCGTTCTATCCGGTCGTCTACGCCGGCGCGCGGGGGCGGGTGGCCCACGAGTGCATCATCGACGTGCGGCCGCTGACGGCGCAGAGCGGGATCACCGTCGAGGACGTGGCCAAGCGGCTGATGGACTACGGGTTCCACGCGCCGACGATGAGCTGGCCGGTCGCCGGCACGCTGATGGTCGAGCCGACGGAGTCGGAATCCAAGCAGGAGCTCGACCGGTTCTGCGACGCGCTGGTGGCGATCCACGGCGAGATCATGGAGGTGGCGCGGGGCGAGGTGGCGGCGGGCGAGAGCGTGCTGCGCCACGCGCCGCACACGGCCGAGGCGGTGTGTGCGGACGAGTGGCGGCGCGGCTACCCGCGCGAGCGGGCGGCCTATCCGCTGGCGTGGCTGCGCGGGCGGAAGTTCTGGCCGGCGGTCGGGCGGATCGACAACGTCCATGGCGACCGCCACTTCGTGTGCACCTGCGAGGGGGTGGAGGCCGGGTCATGAGCGGAGCGGCGGGCAGCCCGGTCGACTGGTCGGGGTGGGTGGCCGAGATCCCGGCGACGCTGCTGTTCATCGTGGCGGACGGGCGGGTGCTGCTGATCCGCAAGAAGCGTGGGATCGGCGCGGGCAAGGTCAACGGGCCCGGGGGCAAGATCGAGTCCGGCGAGACGGCGCGCGAGTCGGCGGTGCGGGAGGCGCGCGAGGAGTTGCACGTCACCGCGCTCGACCCGGTGAAGGTGGGCGAGCTGTGGTTCGCGATGTCCGACCTGCCGGACATCCACTGCCAGGTCTTCCGCGCCACCCGCTACACCGGCACCCCGACCGAGACGCCTGAGGCGGTGCCGTTGTGGACCCCGGTGGAGGCGATCCCGTTCGACGACATGTGGGAGGACGACCGCCACTGGCTGCCGCGGATGCTCGCCGGGGAGGGGTTCCTCGGTCGGTTCGTGTTCGAGGGCGAGCGGATTGTGTGGAAGGAGCTGCGGTTCGGGGTGGAGTGGGGGGCGGAGTGAGCGGTCCGCGCGGGGCGGCCGGGTCTTCCCGGCCGGCCCGGCCCGGCGCCGCGGGCGTCAGGGGGATTCCGCGGTGAACTGGCGGGCCTTGTCGGCGAGGCCTTGGGCGAGCGCCTGGTCCTCGGCGCAGCCGTGTTCGGCGGCGTAGCGGCGGACTTCCTCGGTGAGTTTCATCGAGCAGAACGCGGGGCCGCACATCGAGCAGAAGTGGGCGCGCCGGGCGGGTTGTTGGGGGAGGAGGGTCGGGTCGTGGAGGGTGCGGGCGCGCTCGGGGTCGAGGGAGAGGTTGAACTGGTCGTCCCAGCGGAACTCGAAGCGGGCCTTGGACAGCGCGTTGTCGCGTTCCTGGGCGGCGGGGTGGCCCTTGGCGAGGTCGGCGGCGTGGGCGGCGATCCTGCAGGCGACGACGCCGGCGCGGACGTCATCCCGGTCGGGCAGGCCGAGGTGTTCGCGCGGGGTGACGTAGCAGAGCATGGCGCAGCCGAACCAGCCGATCATGGCGGCGCCGATCGCGCAGGTGATGTGGTCGTAGCCCGGGGCGGTGTCGGTGACCAGCGGGCCGAGGGTGTAGAACGGGGCCTCGTGGCACCACTCCAGCTGCTTGAGCATGTTGTCGTGGACGAGGTGCATCGGGACGTGGCCGGGCCCCTCGTTCATCACCTGGCAGCCGAGGTCCCAGGCGCGGGTGGTCAACTCGCCCTGCACCTCGAGCTCGGCGAACTGGGCGTAGTCGTTGGCATCGGCGATCGAGCCGGGGCGCAGGCCGTCGCCGATCGAGAGGCTGACGTCGTAGGCGGCGCAGATCCGGCAGATGTCGTCCCAGTGGGTGTAGGTGAAGTTCTCGCAGTGGTGGGCGAGGCACCAGTTGGCCATGATCGAGCCGCCGCGGGAGACGATGCCGGTCATGCGGCGGGCGGTGAACGGGATGAAGCGCAGCAGTGCGGCGGCGTGGATGGTGAAGTAGTCGACGCCCTGCTCGGCCTGTTCGACGAGGGTGTCGCGGAAGATTTCCCAGGTCAGTTTGGCGGGGCGGCCGCCGGCCTTCTCGAGTGCCTGATAGATGGGGACGGTGCCGACCGGCACCGGCGAGTTGCGGAGGATCCACTCGCGGGTGGAGTGGATGTTGGTGCCGGTGGAGAGGTCCATCACGGTATCGGCGCCCCAGCGGGTGGCCCAGCGCATCTTCTCGACCTCCGCGTCGATCGACGAGCGGACGGCGGAGTTGCCGATGTTGGCGTTGATCTTGACGAGGAAGTTGCGGCCGATGGTCATCGGCTCGCATTCCGGGTGGTTGACGTTGACGGGGATGATGGCGCGGCCGCGGGCGACCTCGGCGCGGACGAACTCCGGGGTGATGAGGGCCGGGATGCGGGCACCGAAGGGCTGGCCCGGGTGCTGGTGGTGCAGCTCGTCGCGCGGGGCGAGGTGGCCGGGGCGGACGTCGAGCCCGCTTGGGCGGGGCATGTGGCAACCGGGCGGGGTGGCGAGATGGGCGAGGGCGTCGCCGGCGTGGCGGGGGCGGGTCTTGGGGTTCGGCCACGCATCGTGGAGCGCCTGGAAGGCGGTCTCGCGGCCGAGGTTTTCGCGGATCGCGACGAACTCCATCTCGTGAGTGACGATGCCCATCCGGGCATAGTGGAGCTGGGTGACGGGCGCGGGGTCGCCGGCGCCCGGGGCCTTCGCCCGCAGCGGCCGGCGCTGCGGGCCGGGCGGGCGCCCATCGTCGGCTGGCGATGGGGGGCGGCCGGGGTATCCCTCGACGTCGCCGCGGCCGAGGATCCACGGGCGGCGCAGTGGTGGCAGGCCGGTGGCGACGTCGCCCGCGAAGTCCGGGTCGCCCCACGGGCCGGAGCAGTCGTAGACCCGCACCGGCGGATTCGGCACGGGGGTGCCGTCGGCTAGCAGGCTGTCGGAGAGCGCGATCTCTCGCAGCGGGACGCGCAGTTCCGGGTGGAGGCGGCCGCGGGCCCAGGCGCGGGTGCTGTTAGGAAAGGACATCGGGGCGGGGTTCGGATTGCGGATTCGGTGGCGGGCGGTTGTTGGCCCGGAAGCAGGACGGCCGCGCAGGTGGGGCGCGGCCGTGGAGGAGCGGGTGATTGGCGGACTTCCTACGGCGGCATGACCCGCGTCAGGTTCGGAGGGTTGGGGGCCGCGCTCGGCCCCGCTCTCAGCCCCGGTGGGCACCCCTGTCGTGTGGGGGGCAAGCTAGCGGGGGGGCGGCGGGAGTCAAGGGGGAGGGTTCGGGGGGGGGAGGTCCCCGGTGGTGGGCGCCGCTGGCCGGGTCAGGGCAGGGTGGGCAGGCCGAGCTGGGCGGCGTTGACGATCGAGGGGGCGGCGGCGGGGGGCGTGGCGGAGAGGAAGGGGAGGATGTCGTCGCCGGTCCAGGCGGGGAGTTGTTGGAGGCAGGCGGCGACGTTGCGGGCGGCGATGGCGGCCATTGACTGGCGGCTCCAGTGGGTGGCGGAGCCGAGGTGTGGGAGGAGTACGGTGTTAGGCAGGGCGGCCAGGCCGGCGGCGAGTTCGGGTTCGTGCTCGTAGACGTCGAGTGCGGCGCGGAAGGCGGGGTGGGCCTGCAGGTGGGTGACGAGCGCGGCCTCGTCGACCACCGGTCCGCGGGACGTGTTGACGAGGATTGCGTCGGGTTTCATCAGGGCGAGCCGGCGGGCATCGACGAGGTGGCGGGTTTCCGGGGTCAGCGGGGTGTGCAGGGCGACGACGTCGGCGGCGGCCAGCAGGTCGTCGAGGTCGGGGGCGAAGCGGCAGCTGACCGGCGGCTGGCGGTGGCGGGTGAAGTGGCGGGAGAGGGCGGCGATTTCCGCCTCGAGTTCCGGTTTGCGGCTGCGGCCGTGATAGACGAGGTGCATGTGGTGGCCGGCGACCAGTGCGCGGGCGTAGGCGGTGCCGATGCGGCCGGGGCCGACGAGGCCGAGGGTGCGCTGGTGGAGGAGCGTGCCGAGGAACAGGTCGGGGCGCCACGCGGTGAAGCGGCCGTCGCGGGTGTAGCGGTCGGCGGGGACGAGGTGGCGGGCGGCGGCGAGGGTGAGGGCGACGGCGAGCTCGGCGGTGGCTTCGGTGAGGACGCCGGGGGTGGTGCCGACCGGGATGCCGAGGCGGGTGGCGGCGGCGAGGTCGATGTTGTTGAAGCCGACGGCGTAGGTGGCGAGGGCGCGGCCGCCGGCGGCGCGGAGGGCCTCGAGGACGCGGGCGGTCCACGGCTCGGTGAGCTGGCCGATTGCGGCGTCGCAGCGGTCGCCGATCAGGGCGACGAGGCGGTCCTCGTCGGGGACGGCGGGGCTGGGGCGGACGTCGGGGTGGCAGCCGGCGGCGGCCAGCAGCCGGCGCCAGTCGTCGCCCGGCAGGTCGGTGGTGACGAGGACGCGCATGGGAAGGGGAGCGGTCAGCGGTTAGCGGTCAGCGGGTGGGGGAGCTGATAGAGCGGATGGGGCCGGGTGATTGGTCATTGGTCATTAGTCATTGGTCATTGGTCATTGGGAAAGGCAGGGGCAAGGGGTGTGCTTTGCGCTGGTTCTTGCTCACTGCTGGCTGCTGGCTGCTGACCGCTGACCGCTGACCGCTGACCCCATCCCTGTCCTGGCTCATGCCAATGACCAATGGACCCCCTTGGCTTGCTCATCCCAATGACCAATGACCAATCACCAATGACCAATGCCTGCCGCCTGCTGCCTATTGCCTATTGCTGGAGTTTCTTTTCATGCTCTGCGAGCCAGCGTTCGCCGAGTTCGGGCAGTGGGATGCCGGTGGCCTCCTGCCAGATGCGCTCGGAGTAGCGGCCCTCGCGGGCGGCGGCGTTGAGCTTGGCGAGGAGGTTCTGGTCGTGGGTGCGGACGACCCAGTCGATGAAGTTGGCGGAGACGCGGTAGCTGGCGTCGTAGCGGGCGCGGGGGAGGCTGGAGCGGGTGATCTCGGCGCCCTTGGCCTGGGGCTCGAACAGGAACCAGCGGATGTAGTCGGCGATCCCCTCGCTGAGCCAGGTCGGGGTGGGGGCGGGGCGGCGGCCGGCGGGGCGGGCGCGGCCGTAGGCCTGGACGACGTGGACCAGCTCGTGGATCACGCAGCCCTTGGCCTCGCGCTGGAGCTGGTTGCGGAAGAACGGGACGCTGAGCGCGAGGCGGTTGCCGGCGGTGTAGGCGGGGGTGCCGCCCATGTCCTGGCGGAACTCGAGGCGGACGGCGGAGGGCGCGGTGTAGCCGGGGCTGGCGAGCAGGGTGACGATGCGCGGGTACCATTCCCGGACCACGGGCAGCAGTTCGCCCTCGACCCACGCGGCGAGGTCGGGGGCGGCGGTCAGGTCGAAGGTGTAGCGGAACTTGCCGTCGGGCGACGACCAGTTGCGGACCACCGGCTGGAAGCGCTGCGGCTCCGGCGCGGCTGCGTCGGTGACGTCGATCTCGCTGAAGAACGTGTTGTCGAAGGCGTCGCCGTCCCCGGTCCGGCGGATGTCGAACAGGAGGTAGCGGCAGCGGCCCAGCGGGCGGCCGTCGGGGTCGCGGAGGATCGCCGCGTGCTGGCCGCCGCGGGGGGCGCGGGCGTTGCGGGGGCCGCGGTTGGTGGCGTCGGTGCGGGTATCGACCGTGGCGAGCTGGCGCCAGCCGGCCTCGGCGGGGTTGAGCGGGCGGGCGGGCCGGGGGTTGAAGTCCTGCTCGTCGCCGGTGGCTGCGTAGAGGGTGTAGACCTGCGGGGCGCGCCCGGCGCGGTGCCAAGAATAGCTGGCGACGGACCCGACTTCGAGCGCCCGGCCGAGGTCCAGCAGCAGCCGCCCGCCGTCGGTCCCCGCCGCGAAGAAGAAGTTGGCCGCCGGCTGGTCCTCGTTGGCGGGCAGGCGCCCGTCTAACAGTACCGCGGCGGCCGGGCTGTTGGAGTCGGGGCGGCCGTCGATCACCTCGGCGCGGGCGCGGGCGGCGGCGTCGTCGGTGGCGGGCGGGGGGACGCGGTCGAACTGGAACGAGTTGGTGGCGCGGGCGGTGGTGACTGCGGGGCGGGCGGTGGCGGCCAGCGGGAGCAGGGCGAGGATGGGGACGGCGAGGCGTGGGTGCATGGCTGGAGGTCGGTGGTTATTCCGGGGCATCGGGGTAGGAGCCGAGCAGCTTGACGAACGAGCAGTGGTTGGCGAGTTCGTCGAGCGCCTCGGCGACGGCGGGGTCCTGGCAGTGGCCGGCGAGGTCGACGTAGAACACGTATTCCCAGTTTTTCTGGCGGGACGGGCGGGACTCGATCTTGGACATGTTGACGTGGAACTTGTCGAAGGCCTGGAGGGCGCGGACGAGGGAGCCGGGCTGGTCGCGGACCGCGAACAGGACCGAGGTGCGGTCGAGGCCGGTGGGCGGGCAGGTGCGCTCGCCGATGACCAGGAAGCGGGTGGTGTTGGTGGCGCAGTCCTGGATCGACTGGTCGAGGAGGGTCAGGCCGTTGAGTTCGGCGGCGAGGGAGCCGCCGAGGGCGGCGGCGCCCTGGGCGGCGTGTTCGCGGGCGAGGGCGGCGGCGCGGGTGGTGGAGGAGACCTCGACGGTTTCGGCCTTGGGGAAGTTGCGGAGGATCCACTCGCGGCACTGGCCGAACACCTGGGGGTGGGAATAGAGGATGCGGATCTGGTCGCGGGGGACGGCGGCCATCAGGCAGTTTTCGATCCGGAGGAGGATCTGGGCGCAGATGTGGAGGGGGGAATCGACGAACAAATCGAGGGTGTGGGAGACGGCGCCCTCGCTGGAGTTTTCGATCGGGACGACGCCGTAGTCGGCGCGGCGGCGGGCGACGTGGTCGAAGATCTCGGCGAAGTTGGGCAGGGCGGTGTAGCTGACCGAATGGCCGAAGCGCTTGATTGCGGCCTGGTGTGCCCACGTGCCCTGCGGGCCGAGGAAGGCGATGCGGAGGTCCTCCTCGAGGGCGAGCGAGGCGGACATGATCTCGCGGAAGATGGCGCGGATCGCGGTTTCGGGGAGCCGCCCGCGGTTGTGCTCGGCCACCCGGCGCAGCAGCGCCTCCTCGCGGTCGGGGGCGTAGATCTGGAGGCGGTCGCGTTTCTTCAGCACCCCGACCTCGTGGACCAGGTCGGCACGCCGGGACAACAGTTCGACCAGGCTGCTGTCGATGGCGTCGATGTTGCGGCGCAGTTCGTCGAGGTTCACGGCGGTGGGGGCTCAGGGGTTGGGTCTTGGGGGACGGAGGGGTCGGGGACGGCCGGGGCGGGGGAATCGGCCGGGGCGGGGGATTCAGTCGGCTCGGTGGGCTCGGTGGGGGGTGATGCGGGGTGGCCGAGGGCGAGTTGGACGGGGGCGGCGGGCGGGGCGGGGGCGGTTGCCGGCGGGGCTTCGGGGAGGCGCATCTTGCGCAGTTCGCCGGCGTTCGGCAGGTCGTCGATCGAGCGGATGCCGAAGTGTTCGAAGAACAGGTCGGTGGTTTCGTAGAGCAGCGGGCGGCCGGGCAGTTCGGCGCGGCCGGCGATGCGGACCAGTTCGCGGTCGAGCAGGCGTTGGAGCATGGCATCGCAGCTGACGCCGCGGACCGCCTCGATGGCGGCCTTGGTGATCGGCTGCCGGTAGGCGATGATGGCGAGGGTTTCCATGGCGGGCGCGCTGAGGCGCTCGGTGCGCCGGCCGGGGTAGAGCAGGGCGACGACGTCGGCGAACTCGGGGCGGGTGTAGAGTTTCCAGCCGGTGGCACGCTCGAGCAACTGGAACGCGCGGCCGGTGTGGGCGTAGTGCTGGTTGAGCGCGGCGACCGCCTGCTCGACGGCGGCGGTGTCCACGGCCCGCAGCGCTTCGATGGCGGCGGCGTCGGCGGGCGGGGGGTCGGCCGCGGCGGGCTCGGCGGGGTGGGTGGTCAGTTCGGCGGCACGGGCGTGGAGCAGCTCGACGATCCGCGCGGCCGGGAGCGGGTCTTCGGAGGCGGTGATGAGTGCTTCGACGAGCGCGCTGAGATCCATGGCCGCGCGCAGCGTAGGGAAGCACGGGTTGATTTCAAGCACTGCCGGGGGCGGGGCGGGGCGGGCAGGCGGTGATTTGGCTGTACTTTCGACTTGCAGCGGTGAAGGTCCGCCGCTAATGAACCGCGCCTTCCGCCGCCCCATGCGCTGGCGGCGGGGGAGCGGCGGATCCGGCATGGCAGCCGGCGCCGCTTGCCAACGCGCACCAACAAGACGACCGGACCCCGGACCCAACGACATGGTTGACAAGCAACAGGCCAGCACCAAGTCCGTCACCAAGGGCAAGACCACGAGTTCCCGCCCGGCCGCCAAGCAGGCCGCCGGCAAGCCCGCAAAGCAACCCGCGAAGGCCCCGGCCAAGGCCGCCAAGGCGGCGCAACCGGCGAAGGCCCCGGCCAAAGCGGCCAAGGTGGCCAAGGTGACCCCGGCGAAGGCCGCCAAGGTGGCCAAGGTGACCAAGGCACCCGCGAAGGCGGTGAAGCCGGCCAAGGCGGCGGCGAAGGCCCCGGCCAAGGCGGCGGCGAAGGCCCCGGCCAAGGCGGCGACGAAGGCCCCGGCCAAGGCGGCGACGAAGGCCCCGGCCAGGGCGGCGACGAAGGCCCCGGCCAAGGCGGCGACGAAGGCCCCGGCCAAGGCGGTGACGAAGGCCCCGGCCAAGGCGGTGACGAAGGCCCCGGCCAAGGCGGCGACGAAGGCCCCGGCCAAGGCGGCGAAGCCGGTGAAGGCGCCCGCGAAGGCGCCGGTGAAGGCGGCGAAGCCGGAGCGGGTGGTGGTGCAGCCGCCGCAGGCGGCGCCGGCCGACACGAGTTCCGGTGGCGCGGACGGGGTGAAGCGGAACGCGTTCGTGTTCCGGCAGCGGCAGCGCCTGCTCGACCTGCGGGACGACTTGATCAACTCGATGTCCGGGGTGACGCGCGACACCCTGCGCAATGCGCCGGAAGGCAGCGAGGCGTCGGGCAGCGGGATGCACCAGGGGGATGCGGGCAGCGACGCGTATGACCGGGATTTCGCGCTCAGCGTGCTGGCCAAGGAGCAGGACGCGCTGTATGAGATCGAGGAGGCGCTCAAGCGGATCGAGCGGGGCAGCTACGGGATCTGCGAGATTTCCGGCCGCCGGATCCCGCAGACGCGGCTGGAGGCGATGCCCTTCGCGCGGCTGACGGTCGAATGCCAGGCCGAATGGGAGAAGGAGAACGGCCAGCGGCGGTTCCGGCCGTCGGCGGACATCGGCTTCGGCGGGGTGCAAGTGCTCGACGAGGAAGACGAGGCGGCGGTTTCTCTTGACGAGGAGGAAGAGTAGGGTAGCCTCACCGGCCCGCCCGCAAGCATCATGCCACGCGACATCATCATCCTCGAGTGCACGGAAGCGAAGGCCGAGGGCAAGCCGACCTCGCGCTACGTGACCACCCGCAACAAGAAGAGCCCGCGCACACCGGGGCGGCTTGAGAAGGTGAAGTTCAACCCGTTCCTGAAGCGCCGCACGCTGCACCGCGAACTGCGCTGACCCAGCACGCCATGTCCGAACCGAAAACCAAGGAGCGCCGGATCGCCTTTCGCAAGGCCAACCGGCAGATGCCCCGCCGGCGCCACGACATCCCGGTCGAGCAGATCGATTACAAGAACCCCGAGATGTTGGGCAAGTTCACCACCGCGACCGGCAAGATCCTGCCGCGGCGGGTGACCGGGGTGTCGGCCAAGATGCACCGCAAGATCACCCGCTCGATCAAGCGGGCGCGGGCGGTCAGCCTGCTGCCGTAAGGCGGGTGGGGATGGCCGCAGCGGCCGGCGGGTGCGCGGCGTTCAGCCGAGGCAGCCCGGGCACGCCTGCACGAAGTGTCCCGGGGACGCCTCGACCAGCGGGGGCGGCCGGTCGGTGAGGCAGCGGCCGGGGTCGCCGAGGGTGTTGCGGATGCGGAACGAGCAACCGGTCGGGGGCTGGAACAGGCTTGGGGGCAGGCCGGGGATGGTGTGGAGTTCCTCGCCCTTGCGATGGGTGGCGGGGATCGCGCGCAGGAGCGAACGGGTGTAGGCGTGGAGCGGGTGGCGGAACAACTCGGCGGCGGGCGCGCTTTCGACGATGCGGCCGGCGTAGACCACGTTGACGTGGTCGCAGGTGGCGGCGACCACGGCGAGGTCGTGGGTGATCAGGATGACCGCGGTGCCGAGGGCTGCTTGGCGGGCGCGGATCAGGTCGAGGACCTGTTTCTGGACGGTGACATCGAGCGCGGTCGTCGGCTCGTCGCAGATCAGCAGCTCGGGCCGGGTGATCAGGGCCATCGCGATCATCACCCGCTGGCGCATGCCGCCGGAGAACTCGTGGGGGTAGCAGTGGATGCGGGCGGCGGCGTCGGGGATGCCGACCTCGGCGAGGGCCTCGATCGCCTGGACCAGCGCGGCCGCGCGCGGCAGGCGGCAGTGGATCCGCAACGGCTCGACCAGCTGGCTGGACACGCGCAGGAACGGGTTGAGCGAGGTCATCGGGTCTTGGAAGATCATGCCGATGCGGCGGCCGCGGATCCGGCGCAGCTCGCGCGGCGTGGCTGCCAGCAGGTCGACCTCGCCGAAGCGCGCGCTGCCGGAGTGGATCCGGCCGGGCGGCTGCGGGATCAGCCCGAGCAGCGCGTAGCAGCAGACCGACTTGCCGGAGCCGGACTCGCCGACGATCCCGAGGGTGCGGCCGGGATCGACCGCGAACGACACGCCCTCGACGGCATGGACCACGCCGGTGCGGGTGTGGAAGCGGACGGTCAGGTCGCGGACGTCGAGCAGGGGCACGGGTGCGGGCGGCGGGGGCGGGGCTATTGGATCGACAGCGGGCCGGACGGGCGGCGGAATGGAGGCATGTTCGGACGGCCGACGTCGGATCGGGCACGGGCTTGGCCGAGGCGCGGGGCGGCGGGCGCGTCGGCGGCCATCGTGGCACTGGCAGTGGCGGCTTGCCAAGTCCCGCGGCCGGAGCCGCCGGCGATTGCCCCGGCGCGCGGAGACCTGTTGCACGAGGCGCGCGGTTGGCGCGAGCGGGCCGGGCTGGCGGCCGCCCGCAACCACCTGGCGGGGCGGCTGGCGGCGCTCGACGCCAGCGGGGGCGAGCTGGAGCGCCGGGTGGCCCGGACCAACCGCGAGCCGGGGTGGGTGTTTCCGGACTCGTGGGCGGCGCTGCCGCGCGGGCAGCGCGCCCGGACCGGCGTCTATCTTGTGTTAGGCTTCCGCCAGAACACCGGCGAGGCGGCGGAGGTGCTCAACCACGTGGCGGCGGGGATGCGCGCCGACGGCTGGCGCGCACGGGTGGTGCCGCTCAACCAGTGGGGGTCGGCGCGCGATCACGCGCAGTCGATCGAGCGGTTCCTGCGGGGCGAACTGCCGCGGGTTGACCGCGCGGTGATGGTGGGGTTCTCGATGGGCGCGGCCTCGTGGGTGCGGTGGATGGCCGACCACTCGGCCGGGTGGCCCGCCGGCGAGCGGCGCAAGCTGCGCGTGGCGGTGTTCTTCGGGGCCTCGCTGCGCGGCGCGGCGGCGGCCCGCTGGCTGGCCGCGGCCAAGGGGATCGAGGCGGGGCTGATGCGGGCACAGCTCAGCCGTCTGGATGGCGGGCGCGGCGAGGCGCTGGCCGCGGTCGGCCACGCCGCCGGCGACCTGTGGGCGGGAGAGCGGATCCCGCCGCTGTGCACGATGCTGCCCGGCCTGCAGGTGGTCGAATACGTGACGCTGCCGGACGGCGACGACGGCCTGCCCCGGCGGGACCGGCTGCTGCGGGGGCTCGCCCGGCCGGTGGCGCGCCAGATGCCGTGGATCGGCCCGTGCGACGGGATGGTGGAGGCGGGGGCGCAGGTGCTTCCGCCGGGCGACCGCACGCCGCAGTGGATCGTGCGGGTGTGCGCCTCGCACGGGATCACCGAGGGGTTCTACCTGGCCGGCGGCGGCGACGTCTCGCCGCGGCACGGGCGGGTGGCCGGCCAGCGCCCGCAGGCCGGGCGCGACATGGTCGACGACCTGCTGCGGGCCCTGCCGCGCAGCCTGCTGGAGTGACGGGGGCGTGTTAGAGGGTGAGCGCCGCGGCGAGGCGGGCGGCGGCGTGGTGGAAGGCGGCGGCGGTGGGGTTGGCGGCGGCGGGCAGCAGGGCGACCGGGGTGCCCTGGTCGGCGCGGGTGCAGGTTTCGGGGGCGAGCGGGACCTGGGCGAGCAGGGGGACGCCGAGGCGGCTGGCCTCGCGCACGCCGCCGCCGTTGCCGAACAGGTGGTAGCGGGTGCCGTGTTCGCACTCGAACCACGCCATGTTCTCGATCAGCCCGAGGACCGGCACGTTGACCTTGCCGAACATCGCGGCCGCCTTGCGTGCGTCGATCAGCGCCACCTCCTGCGGGGTGGTCACGATCACCGCGCCGTCGACCGCCACCGTCTGGACGATCGTCAGCTGGACGTCGCCGGTGCCCGGCGGCAGGTCGAGCACCAGCACGTCGAGGCCGCCCCAGGCCACCTCGCGCAGGAACTGCTGGATGTAGCGGGTGGCGAGCGGGCCGCGGACGATCACCGGGGAGTCGCCTTCCAACAGGAAGCCCATCGAGACGAGGCGGACGCCGTGGGCGGTGGCGGGGACGATCTGGTTGTGCTCGTTGGCGAACAGGCGTTCGGAGGTGCCGAACATCAGGGCGATCGAGGGGCCGTAGAGGTCGCAGTCGCAGAGCCCCACGCGTTTGCCGGCGGCGGCGAGGGCGACGGCGAGGTTGGCGGCGACGGTGGACTTGCCGACGCCGCCCTTGCCGGAGGCCACGGCGATGATGCGGTGCACGCCGGGGATGCCCGTGCGGGCGTCGCCGGGGGTGCCGCCGAGGGTGGCGGGCGGCTGCTTGAGGTCGACCTCGACCTGGATGGTGGCGTTGCCGGCGAGCGGGTCGAGCACTGCGTGGCAGTCCTTGAAGATCTGCTCGGCGACCTCGGGGTTGTTCGTCTGGACCTCGATGCCGACGCGCACGAGGTCGCCCTCGATCTCGATCTTCTTGACCAGCCCGAAGGAGACGATGTCGCGGGAGAACCCGGGGTAGCGGACCTTGCGCAGCGCGTCGCGGATGGTGTCGGCAGTCATGCTGCGCGCAGTAGCGGGCAGCGGCGAACCGGTGGCAAGGGCAGAATGCGGGGCGCTGCGGCGGGGGCCGCGGGGGTTCCAGCGGTTCCCGGCCTTCAATCCCGCCGCCCTGGCCGGCCTGGCGAGCGGGTCGTCGAGCGCGACCGGTCACGCGGTGAACGCCTTGCGCAGGTGGCTGGGCAGGATGCCCAACTGCTCGCGGTACTTGGCGACGGTGCGGCGCGCGACCTTCAGGCCGCCGGCGGCGAGCGCCTTGTGGATGGCGTCGTCGGAGAGCGGCCGGGCGGGGTCCTCGGCGGCGATCAGCCGCTGGATCTGCTCGCGCACGCCGGCGTTGGAGACCTCGGTGCCGTCGGCCGACTGGTAGCCGGTGGCGAAGAACGCGCGCATCTCCATCAGGCCGTGGGGGGTCAGGACGTACTTGCCGGCGACCGCGCGGGAGACGGTGGTGGCGTGGAGGCCCAGCTCGGCGGCCACGTCGTTCATCGTCAGCGGGCGGAGGTGGCGCGGGCCGTGGCGGAGGAACGGCTGCTGGTGGGCGACGATGCGCTCGGCGATCGCGAGGATCGTCTCCTGGCGCAGCGACAGCGAGCGGAGCAGCGCGCGGCCCTCGCGCAGGTGGTCGCGCAGGTAGCGGCGGGCCTCGGCATCGCTGCCGGTGCGGGCGAGCAGGTCCTTGTAGTAGTCGCTGATCTTGAGCCGCGGCAGGTACTCGTTGGTCAGCTGGGCGTGGAATCCGCCGTCGTCGCCGCGCTCGATCACCACGTCCGGCCGCACGTGGGGGTTGGCGGTCGGGTTGAAATCGCCTCCCGGGTTCGGGTTGAGGCGGGCGATCAGGGCGGCGGCCTCGGCGACGCTCTCGACCGAGGTGGCGAGCGCGCGGGCGATCACCGGGTAGCGCTTGCGCGCGAGGTCCTCGAGGTGGAGGTCGACGATCCGGTGGCGGAGCGTGCCGGCCAGCCCCGCCTGCTCGAGCTGGATGAGCAGCGAGTCGCGCAGGTCGCGGGCGCCGATGCCGGGCGGGTCGAGCGAGCGCACGAGCGCGAGCGCGGCGGCCAGCACCGGGCGGTCGATGCCGAACTGGCGGCCGACCTCCTCGGGGGCCTGTTCGAAGAACCCGCGGTCGTCGAGCGCGCCGACCAGCGCGCGGGCGGCATCCCGCACCGCGGGCGCGGCGGCCGCCGTCTCGACCTGCCCGATCAGGTGCCGCTGCAGGGTCAGCGGGGCGACGATCGACTGATAGAGGCGCTCGCGGGCCTGCTCGTCGCCCTCCCACGACCGTGCGCGGCCGCGCAGGATCGCCTCCTCCCGCCGGTCGTCCTCGGTGGCCCCGGGCCGCGGCAGGTCGTCGGGCTCGGCGGCCCCGTCCAACGGTTCGGACAGGCCGACATCCTCGAGCACCGGGTTGGTTTCCAGGGCCTGCTGGACGATCTGCGACAACTCGAGCGCGCCGGCCTGGAGCAGCTCCAGGCTCCGCCGCATCTGGGGCGCCAGCATCTGGTGCTGGCCCAGTGACTGTTGCAGGGAGACCTCCGACATCGGCCGGGGACCGGTTGCGGCCCGAACCAGGCCACGATCACGCCGTGCCGGCGGGATGTCAAAGCAGAACCCGTGCCAGATGGGCGGGATTCGTGTGCCCGCCGGTTGGTCGCCGGGGCCGGGCGCGCGATTTTCGGTTCTTCGACAGGATTGCTGGGGATGGGCGTGGGTGATTGGCGGCGGTTGCCCATTGACCGCAGAGGGCGCGGAGGACCGCAGAGAGCGCAGAGCTTGGAACGGAATGCCAAGTCCGGAAAACCGGAATCCCCGACCGCGTGCGGCATCTCCGGCGGTTTCCACCCAATCTCCTGTCTTCCTCTGCGCTCTCAGGGCCCTCTGCTCCCTCTGCGGTCGCCTGGCGTGCGCCGCGCCCTCTCCAGCGAAACTGACGAAGAGCCCGATTTTGCTGCGCGCGATTTTGCGTGACCTCGCGGGCCGGCGGGCTACACGTGCGCAGCGGCTCGGGCGGGCGACCCGGCGGGCTGTCAGCGACGTGCGATGGACAGGTTCGGAGCCTTTGAGGAGAAGATGCGGGCGGCAGGCCTGGGCGGGGTGGCGATTGCGACCTTCCGGCGGCACTACGAGGGATTGCTGCGGGACGAAAGCGGGCTGCTCGGCGAGGCGGGGATCGAGCCGGCCGGCGACCTTGAGCGGTTCGAGCCGGACGGGGGCGCGGGGCGCGGGGATGCGGGGCTGCTGGGGCAGACGGTGGTGGTGAAGCTCAACGGCGGCCTGGGCACCGGGATGGGCCTGCGTAGCGCCAAGAGCCTGCTGGAGGTGCGCGAGGGGCTGACTTTCCTGGACCTGATCGTGCGCCAGGTCGAATCGCTGCGCGGCCGCAGCGGGGCGCGGGTGCGGCTGTTGCTGATGAACAGCTTTGCGACCAGCGCCGACACCTGCGCCTGGCTGGCGGAGCACTCCAACGGGGACCTTGCCGACCCGGACGAGTTCGAGCTGATGCAGAACCAGGTGCCGAAGATCGCGGCCGACTCGCTGCAGCCGGCGTGCTGGCCGGCCGAGCCGGGGCTCGAGTGGTGCCCGCCGGGGCACGGCGACCTCTATCCGGCACTGGCCGGCAGCGGCTGGCTCGAGCGCCTGCTCGCGGAAGGGGTGCGCTACGCCTTCGTGTCCAACTCCGACAACCTCGGCGCGGTGCTCGACCCGGTGTTGCTGCGGCGGTTCGCGGCCGGCGGCGCGCCGTTCCTGATGGAGGTGACGCGGCGGACGGCGGCCGACCGCAAGGGCGGGCACCTGGCGCGGCGGCGCGCCGACGGCCGGCTGCTGCTGCGCGAGGTGGCCCAGTGCCCGGAGGCGGACCTCGCGGCGTTCCAGGACATCGGGCGCCACCGCTACTTCAACACCAACAACATCTGGCTGCGGCTCGACGCGCTGCAGGAACGGCTGGCGGCCCATGGCGGCGTGCTGCCGCTGCCGGTGATCCGCAACCGCAAGACGGTCGACCCGCGCGACCGCACGTCGCCGCCGGTGGTCCAGTTGGAGACCGCGATGGGGGCGGCGATCGAGTGCTTCGAGGGCGCCCGCGCAATCGAGGTGCCGCGCAGCCGCTTCGCCCCCGTGAAGAGCACCGCCGACCTGCTGGCGGTCCGTTCCGACGCCTATCACCTGCGCGACGACGGCCGGCTCGAACTGGCGCCCGAGCGCGGCGGCCACCCGCCGCTGGTCGACCTGGACGGCCGCTACCGGGTGGTCGACCAGCTCGCCGGGCTGGGCCTGCCCTCGCTGCGCGCCTGCGCCCGGCTGGCGGTTGCGGGGGAGGTGCGGTTCGCCAACGGGGTGGTGCTGGTCGGGGAGGTCGCGGTGAGGCGCGACGGCCCGGGGCCCGGGATGGTGCCGGCGGGGGTCTATCGGAACCAGGAAGTCAAGGTTTAATTGCTTAATTGCTGCCTGCGCGGGAGCCGGACCGGCGGTTCGGCGGGGCGGGTGAGATTGCGCTTGCGTTCGGGGAGGTGGCCGCTTACTCCGCCCGCGCCATGGCCCCCCTTGGAACGCTGGTGCTCCCCGAGTCGGGATTCGACGGGATCGTGTTCGACTGCGACGGCACGTTGGTGGATTCGATGCCGATCCACTTCGACGCCTGGTGCGAGGCGCTGGCGGCGTTCGGCGCGGCGAACATCCTGTGCGAGGACGTGTTCTACGCGATGGGCGGCCGGCCGACGACCGACATCGTCGAGGAACTGAACGACGAGTACGGGCTGCGGCTGGTGCCGGACGAAGTGGCGCTGGCCAAGCGCAGCGCGTTCCTGGAGCGGCTCGGCCAGGTCCGCCCGATCGAGGAGGTCGTCGACTTCGCGCGCCGGTGGCGGGGCCGGGTGCCGATGGCGGTGGCCACCGGCGCGACCCGCATGGTGGCCGAAAAAACGCTGCAGGCGGTTGGCCTCTCGGACCTGTTCGACGAGGTCGTCGCCTGCGAGGACGTCGCCGCCGGCAAGCCGGCGCCCGACGTCTACCTGGTGGCGGCCGCCCGGCTGGGGGTCGAGCCGAGCCGCTGCCTGGCGCTCGAGGACGCGGCGGCCGGGATCCTCGCCGCCCGGCGCGCCGGCATGATCGTGGTGGCCGTGCCCACCCCGGCGGTGGCCAGCATCCGCTGAGCCGGCGCTGCCCCATTCGCGCTGCCACATTCGCGCTTGCCAAGCGGGGGCGGGATCCGTTGATTCCGCCATGGCGGACAGCGTGACGGGGCTTTCATTTGACGACGTGCTGCTGGTGCCGCGGCACAGTGGGGTGCTGCCGGCGGACGCCGACATCAGGTCGGTGCTGGTCGAGGGCATCGAACTGCACGTGCCGGTGCTCTCGGCGGCGATGGACACGGTGTCGGAATCCGAGCTGGCGATCGCGCTGGCGCGCGAGGGCGGCATGGGGGTGATCCACCGCGCGTGCACGATCGAGGAGCAGGCGGCGATGGTGTCGCGGGTCAAGCGGTCGGAAAACGCGGTGATCCTGCGGCCGCTCACCCTGCGCCGCGAGCAGAGCGTCGAGGAGATGCGCGCGATCATGCTCGAGCACGGGTTCAGCGGGTTCCCGGTGGTGGACGCCGAGGGCCGGCTGGAGGGGATGGTCACCGGCCGCGACGTCCGCTACCTCGACCGCGACGACCTGCGGGTCGGCGACGTGATGACGCCGCGCGAGCGGTTGGTCACCGCGCCGCCGACGACCGAGCTCGAGGAGGCGCGGCGCATCCTCTATCAGAACCGGATCGAGAAGCTGCCGCTGGTGGACGCTGCGGGCAAGCTGGCGGGCCTGATCACGGGGGCTGACATCGAGAAGCGGGTCACGTTCACCACCGCGGCCAAGGACGGCAACGGCCAGTTGCGCTGCGGGGCGGCGGTGGGGGTGGGGCCCGACGGCATCGAGCGGGCGCAGGCGCTGATCGAGGCGGGGGTGGACGCGCTGTTCGTCGATGCGGCGACCGGGCACACCACGCGGGTGATCGAGCTGGTGGGCGAGTTGAGCGGGCTGGGGCGCTGCCCGGTGGTGGCGGGCAACGTGGTGACCGAGGAGGGAGCGCGGGACCTGATTGCGGCCGGGGCCGGGGCGGTGAAGGTGGGGGTGGGGCCGGGGTCGATCTGCACCACGCGGGTGATCGCGGGGGTGGGGATGCCGCAGTTCACGGCGATCCGCAACGTGGCGGGCTGCTGCCGGGAGCGCGGGGTGACGGTGATTGCCGATGGCGGGATCCGCTACTCGGGTGACGTGGTCAAGGCGCTCGCGGCGGGGGCGGACCTGGTGATGCTCGGCTCGCTGCTGGCGGGCACCCGCGAGAGCCCGGGGCAGACCGTTCACTCGCAGGGCCGGCGGTTCAAGACCTACCGCGGGATGGGGTCGCTCGGGGCGATGCGCAAGGGGGCCGGCGACCGCTACGGGCACAGCAGCGCGGGCAAGCTGGTGGCCGAGGGGGTCGAGGCGCGGGTTCCCTACAAGGGGTCGCTGGCCGACGTGCTGTTCCAGCTGATGGGCGGCCTGCGCGCGGGGATGGGCTACGTGGGTGCCGCCAACCTCGCCGAGCTGCGGCGGCGCGCCGAGTTCATCCGGATCACCCCCGGCGGGCTGCGCGAGAGCCACGTCCACGACGTGGTGCTAACCGAGGAGCCGACGAACTATCAACCGCTGAGCCTTGCCGATGGATGATTCCGGCCACGTGGCGGTGATCGACTTCGGGTCGCAGTACACCCAGCTGATCGTCAGGCGGGTGCGCGAGCTCGGCTACTTCGCGCGGCTCCACCTGCCCGAGGACCTGCCGGCGCTCGGCCGGCCGGGCGCGGTGATCCTGTCGGGCGGGCCGCGGAGCACCGCGGAGCCGGGCGCGCCGGACATCGACTTCGGCGTGTTGCGGGGGCTGGGGGTGCCGGTGCTCGGCGTGTGCTACGGGATGCAGCTGCTCAACCTCAAGTTCGGCGGCTCGGTGGTGGCCGGCGAGCGCCGCGAGTTCGGCCCGGCCACCCTGCTGCCCGAGGCGTGCGACGGGCTGTTCGAGGGGGTGGCGCCGCAGTCCCAGGCGTGGATGAGCCACTCGGACACCGTGCGCCAGTTGCCCGCCACCGCCCGCGTGCTCGCCCGCAACCAGCACGGCACCCCGGTCGCCCTGCAGTGGGACGAACGCTGCTTCGGCATCCAGTTCCACCCGGAGGTCTCCCATACCCACCAGGGGCTGCGCATTCTCCACAACTTCCTGCTCGGCGCCCCCCGGCTCGCGCCGTTCCGGATCGACGACCTCAAGCAGGAGCTGCTGGACGCGATCCGCGCCCAGGCGGGCGGGCGGCAGGTGGTGTGCGGGGTGTCCGGGGGGGTGGACAGCACGGTGCTGGCGACGCTGCTGCGGGATGCCGGGGTCAGGATGCGCGCGATCTTCGTGGACCACGGGCTGCTGCGGAAGGACGAGGCGCAGGAGGTGCGCAACAACTTCCACCGGCTCGGGATCGGGATCGAGGAGGTGGAGGCCGGGGAGCGGTTCCTGGGGCGGCTGGCCGGGGTGGAGGACCCGGAACGGAAGCGCGAGATCATCGGCAACCTGTTCCTGGACGTGTTCTGGGAGGTGGTCGGGGACGCCGAGCTGCTGGCCCAGGGGACGCTCTATCCGGACGTGATCGAGAGCGCCTCGAACGGGGGCTCGAAGGCGGCGAAGATCAAGACCCACCACAACCGGGTGGACCGGGTGCTGGAGCTGCAGCGGCAGGGGAAGGTGCTCGAGCCGCTGGCGGAGCTGTTCAAGGACGAGGTGCGCGCGCTCGGCCGGTCGCTGGGGATCCCGCACGACATCCTGCAGCGGCACCCGTTTCCCGGGCCGGGGCTGGCGGTCCGCTGCCCGGGGGAGGTGCGCCCGGACAAGCTGGCGATCATCCGCGAGTGCGACGCGATCTTCATCGACCGGCTCAGGGAACACGGGTGGTACGGCAGGGTCTGGCAGGCGGGCGCCGCGCTGGTGCCGGTTAGAACCGTCGGCGTCAAGGGCGACGAGCGCTCGTACGAGTGGGCGGTGAGCCTGCGCGCGGTGGTCAGCGAGGACGCGATGACCGCGGACTGGGCCGAGCTGCCGCACCGGATCCTGCGCGAGTCCAGCCACCGGATCCTCAACCAGGTGCGGGGCGTCAACCGCGTGCTCTACGACGTCTCGACCAAGCCGCCGGCCAGCATCGAGTGGGAGTGAGGCGGGAACCAGGCCGGCCGGGCAACATCCCCGTTGAATCCGGGGCGTCGCGGTGGAATGATGGGGATTATCCCGAGCTGGGGCTCATCAGGAAGCGGCGGGAGCACCAGGGGTGAGGATCTTCCGGGCGAGCGCCAAGGCGCCGACGATGCCGGCCTGCTGGCCGAGGCCCGGGGTGACGAGGTAGGAAGCGAGCGGCGGGGTGGCCCAGTAGCCACCGGCGAGCGGGGGGAACTCGCGGCGGATGCGCTCGATCAGGCCGGGTTGCTGTATCACGCCGCCGCCGAGGATGATCACGTCGGGGGACCAGGCGGCGGTCAGGTCGAGGGCGGCGGCGGCGAGGTATTTCGCCTCGAGGTCCCACGCCGGGTGGTCGGGCGGCAGGTCGGTGGCGGGCTTGCCCCAGCGGCGGGCGATCGCCGGCCCGCTGGCGCGCCCCTCGAGGCAGGCGCGGTGGAACGGGCAGGCGCTCGTGGCCGCGCCCGGGTCCGGATCCAAGTCGGGGACCAGCAGGTGGCCGACCTCCGGGTGGAGGCGGCCGTGGAGCGGCACCCCGTCGTGGATCACGCCGCCGCCGATCCCGGTGCCGACGGTCAGGTAGCAGACGTGGCGGTGGCCGCGGCCGGCGCCGAACCCGGCCTCGCCGGCCGCGGCGGCGTTGACGTCGGTGTCGAAGGCCACCGGCAGCGCGGCGCCCAGCCCGGAGCGCAGTGCGGCGACCACGTTGAACCCCTCCCAACCGAGCTTCGGGGTGGTTAGAATGCTGCCGAATCCCGGCGAGCGCGGGTCGATGTCGGCCGGCCCGAAGGTGCCGATGCCGAGCGCGGCAAGCGGGCCGTGGCTGGCTGCAGCCTCGCGGAAAAACCCGATCGCCCGGTCGATGGTGGCACCCGGTTCCCCGGTCGGGAAGCGGGTTTCGACCAATGGCTGGGCCGGGTCGTGGGCGACGGCGCAGACGTACTTCGTGCCGCCGGCTTCGATGGCGGCGAGCAGGGGAGGGTGGGTCATGGCGCGATGGGGCGGGTGGTGGCGGGTCACCGGGCCGGTGGCCGCCATGCGGCCACGCTCGGCCGGCAAGCGTGCCTCGAAGCATGCCCGATCCAGCCGCCACCGCAACCCCGCGCTGGCAGCCAAGCCGGTCCGCCCCGACCGCACCTGCGACGATGGGCGCCCCCCATGGCGCCCCCTCGGCCGCCCCGCCGCCCGGGTTCTAACCGGTTCCGGCGCGCAGGTCGCGCGCCGCCCACACCGCGCCGGCCAGCCCGGCCAGGGCCCCGCGGGGCCGGCGCGCGCCGCTGGTGCGCCGCGGGCCGAAGAACTGTCGGCAGCCGCGGAACACCTCCTCGACGAAGCCCCGGCCGCCGATCGCGGCCCCGGCGGTGAAGTGGCGCACCCGGTGGCGGATGACCTGTGAGATCCGCAGGTCCCGGCGGCGCTCCTCGAGCTCCGCCAGCTCCTGGAGCTCGCGCGCGGCCCGCTCCCGGGCCATCCCCTTGCGCCGCACCGTGCCGTCGACCACCACCTCGGCGCCCTGGCCCAGCAGGAGCGCGCGGTATTCGCGGGCCAGCCCGCCCTGCGCCCAGCCCCGCGCCGTGCCGTCGCTGCCGCGCGGCCCGCGCAGCGCCCGCACCAGCCCGGCCCGCGCCTTGGCGCCCCCGGCCACCGCCTCGGCGTAGCTGCTCCAGCGGTAGTCGGCCGGGTCTTGGCAGATGCCGGCCCGCACCGGGTTGAGGTCGATGTAGGCCGCAATCGCCCGCGCCGCCGTGCCGTCCTCCACCAGCACGCTGCAGAAGCGCTGCTCCCACAGCCGCCCGGTGCGCCCGTGCGCGCGGTTGAACCACGAGCTGAAGCGCTGCAGCAGGGTCTTCATGAACTGGCTCAGGTCGTGCATCCGGCGGGCGTGGCACGCCACCACCCGGCGCGCCTCGGACGCGTCGCCCGCCGCCCGCGCCGCCGCCAGCCGCCCGGCCACCTCGCGCACCTTCCATGCCGGATAGAGCACCGCCAGGCGCTCGAGCAGCAACTCGTCCGAAAGCTCCCGCTCGTTGCCCGGCGGCACCTCCAGCAGCAGGTGGAAGTGGTTGGACATCAGGCAGTAGGCCAGCACCCGGCAGCCGCTGAACTGCTCGGCCCGGCGCATCAGCCCGCGGAACCGCTCCTTCTCCTCGGCCCCGAACGCAAACCGCCGGTCCACCACCCGCGACACCACGTGGTAGACCGCCGGCCGCACCGCCGAATCCCGCCACGGGGCAAGCCACCTGCGCCTCGCCATGCCCCCACCTTATCCCCACCGCCCTCCCCCGCGCAAGCGGAACCTGCACTAAAGGAGTGTCCTTTTGTTGGGGGCGGCGGCGGCGGGGGTGGCGGGTAGGGGGGGCGGGGGATGGGGTCAGGGCAGGGTGAAGTGGCGCACCACGGCCATGTGCTGCATGCCGGGGACGGCGCTGTCGGTGGGCTGGACGGGGGGGACGGCGGCGAGGGGTTCAAAGGCGCGGCTGTCGAAGACGAGGCCGGCGGGGAAGCGGTTGCCGCCGAGGTTTACCGGGGTGGCGTGGGCGTGGAGGGCGGGGTTGGCGAGGATCCAGTCGTAGGGGCGCTTGCGCGGGGCGTTGGTGTTGGGGTTGCCGGCCTGGTCGCAGGGCAGGTCGCCGGGGACGACCCAGAGTTGGGCCAGATCGCGCAGGGCGGGTTCGTCCGGGGTGCGGACGTTGAGGTCGCCGCCGAGGACGACGAGGTCGCCGGCGGGGATTGGCTGGCGGGTGGCGGCGGCGACGAGCGCGCGGGCCTGGCGGGGGCGCAGGGCGGCCTTGGTGGCGGAGAAGTGGACGCTGACCGCCCACAGGGTGCGGTCGCCGGGCAGGGAGATCCGCGCCCACGCGAACTCGCGGTTGTCCTGGGTTGGGTCGTCCCAGGCGCCAGCAGCGGTGATCGGGAAGCGGCTGACGACCCCGTTGGGGATCTGGCGCCGGGGTTCCTGGTAGAACGAGAACGTCCGCCCGAAGGTGCGGTTGACCCACTGGCGGACCGGGATCGAGGTGGTGAACTCCTGGATCAGGACGACGTCGGGGCGCAGGCCCATGAGGATGCGGGCCCCGGCCCCCTCGGGGTTCGAGTGGTTCGCGTTGTCGGGCGAGTACGACTGGCGGTCGCCGGCGGTCAGGTTGGCGGCCACGACGCGCAGGGCGAGCGGGGCGGCGGGGAGGGGGGCGGCCGCCACCGGGGCGAGCAGGGCGAGCAGGGCGAGCAGGGCGAGCAGGGCCGCCGCGGGTCCGGCGGGGTGGCGGGCGGGGTGGGGCGGGGCGGCTGGGTGGGTTGGGCCGGGCGGGGGGGGGGGGGGGGACGTGGTGGTGGCCAGTCATCGGGGCCGACTGGACTGGTTCGGGGGCGGGGTGTCGAGCTGTTTGCGGGGCATGGAAAAGGTGGGATTGACGCTGTCGGCCTGCGATCAATAGGCTGGCGCGGCGGTCGCGCAGGGCGACCGGCGCCGGGGGGGCCGGCCAACGATCATGATTGCGAAGAAACTGAAGGACTTCCTTGATTCCTACCAGGTGAAGTATGTGACCGTGCAGCACTCGCCGGCATTTTCGGCGCAGGAGGTGGCGGCGTCGGTGCACGTGCCGGGCAAGGAGATGGCCAAGACGGTGATCGTCAACGTCAAGGGTGAGCTGGCGATGGCGGTGTTGCCGGCCAGCTACCACATCGACTTCCACCGGTTGATGGACGCGCTGCGGACGATCAACATGTATCTGGCCACCGAGGAGGAGTTCCAGTCCCGCTTTCCCGACTGCGAGTTGGGGGCGATGCCGCCGTTCGGCAACCTGTATGGGATGAAGACCTACGTCAGCAAGAGCCTGTCGGAGGACAGGCAGATCACGTTCCAGGCGGGCAACCACTCGGTGGCGATCACGATGGACTGGCAGGATTACCAGCGTCTGGTCAGTCCGACGATCGTGCCCTTCACCGACCGGCCGCGCGCCGCTGCGGAACAACAACCAGACCAGAGCAACGAACCATCATGAACGACTTCCACGCACCCGACATCCGCAACCTCGCCGTGGTGGGGCACGCCTCGACCGGCAAGACCGTGCTGTGCGACGCGATCCTCGCCTGCGCCGGCCGGATTGGCCGGATCGGGCAGATTGCCAACGGCAGCACGGTGTCGGATTTCCACACCGACGAGAAGGAGCACCAGATCTCGATCCACGCCACGGCGGTGGCGGTGGAGTGGGGCGGCAAGGAGCTGAACCTGATCGACTGCCCCGGGTCGCCGGATTTCGTCAGTGAGCCGCTGTGTGCGCTGCGGGTGGCCGACTGTGCGCTGGTGGTGGTCAGCGGGACCGGCGGCGTGGAGGTGGGCACCGACGAGGTGTGGCACGCCGCGGGCGAGGCGGGGATTCCGAAGGTGGTGGTGATCAACCAGCTCGACAAGGAGCACACGCGCTTCGACGAGATTGTGGCCGAGCTGCGCGATCACTTTGGCGGGCGGGTGTTGCCGATGACGCTGCCGGTGGACGCCGGGCCGGGGTTTCACGCGGTGCTCGACGTGCTGGGCGGCGAGGTGGTCGGCTTTGGCGGCGAGGCCAGCGGCAAGCCCGAGGCCAAGCCGGCCGAGGGGCAGCACAAGGAGCAGGTCGAGGCCCTGCACCGCCAGTTGATCGAGGCGGTGGCGGAGACCGACGACGCGCTGATGGAGAAGTTCTTCGAGCACGACTCGCTGGACGAGGCCGACCTGCGGTCGCACCTGCCCGAGGCGGTCCGGCAGGGGTTGATCGTGCCGGTGTTTGCGACCTCGGCGACCTCGAACGTCGGGGTTTCGCGGCTGTTGGACTTCATTGCGCAGTATGGGCCCTCGCCGGCGGACCGGCCGAAGGTGGCGGCCGAGACGGCGGGTGGCGAGCCGGTCGAGGTGTCGCTCGACGACAAGGAGGCGGTGGTGCTGGTGTTCAAGACGATGAACGAGCTGCACGTCGGCCTGTTGTCGTACCTGCGCCTGTACAGCGGCGAGCTGCGGACGGGCGGCGAGGCGTACAACGCGTCGACCGGCGAGGCCGAGCGGTTGGGGCAGCTCTATCGGGTGAGCGGTTCGCACCGCGAGCCGGTGGAGGTGCTGCGGGCGGGGGACATCGGGGCGGTGGTCAAGCTGCGCAACACGCACACTGGCAACACGCTGTGTTCGGCGTCGCGCAAGGTGCGGCTGCCGGCGATCGTGTTTCCGCCGCCGAACACCCACGGTGCGCTGGTTGCCAAGTCGAAGAGCGACCTCAACAAGCTGGGCGAGGGGCTGGCGGCGCTGCACGAGGAGGACCCCACGTTCACCCACCACTACGACGACACGATCGGGCAGACGATCATCTCCGGCCAGGGGGAGATCCAGCTGCAGATCGGCGCGGAGGAGCTCAAGCGGCGCTACAACGTGGAGGTCGAGCTGGCGGAGCCGCGGGTGCCCTATCGGGAGACGATCCGCGGCAAGGGCGACTCGAAGTACCGGCACAAGAAGCAGACCGGCGGAGCGGGGCAGTTTGCGGAGGTGTGGATGCGGATCGAGCCGTTGCCGCGGGACTCGGGGCTTGAGTTCGCGCAGTCGCTGGTGGGCACCAACGTCGACCGCGTGTTCGTGCCGTCGGTCGAGAAGGGGGTCAACAGCGCGGCCCGGGAGGGGGTGGTGGCGGGTTTTCCGGTGACCGACGTCAAGGTGGAGTTCTACGACGGCAAGATGCACCCGGTGGACTCGAAGGACATCGCGTTCCAGATTGCGGGCAAGGCGGCGTTCAAGGAGGCGTTCCGGGCCGCGAAGCCGGTGCTGTTGGAGCCGGTGATGAGCCTGTCGATCACGGTGCCGAAGGACGCGGTGGGCTCGATCATGGCGGACGTCTCGGGCCGGCGCGGGCAGGTGCTCGGGATGGAGTCGGAGGGGCGCTTCGAGGTGGTCAAGGCGCAGGTTCCGCAGTCCGAGCTGTACAAGTACTCGAGCCAGCTGCGGGCGCTGACCGGCGGCCGGGGCCGGCACCGCGAGGCGTTCAGCCACTATCAGGAGTTGCCGCCCGACCTCGAGCAGAAGGTGATTGCGCAGTACAAGAAGAAGGACGCCGAGGAGGACTGAGGCGGAGCGGTCAGGGGGTGGCGGCAGGCTGCTGACCGTTGGCTGCTGGCGGCGGGGCGGGGGTGATGACCGGCGCGATCGAGTCGGTGGTGAAGCGGACGACCACGGAGAAGCGGCCGGCGTCGCGAGCGGTGCCGAGCAGAGCGGAGTGGCCGTTTTCGAGGCGCCAGAGGTGTGATGCGAGGAACATGCCGTCGGCTGACAGGTCGGTGGGCTGGGGGTAGCCGGCGGCTTGGAGCGGCGGGCCGTGGAGGGTGGCGAGGAGCTTGGCGAACTCCTCCCAGGTGGCGCGGAGGCGGCCGGGGTAGGCGGAGGCGTCGGCGGGCTCGGTCTGCAGCGAGAGTTCGCGCAGGCGGCTGGCGTCGTGGTCGTCGGACGACCAATCGAAGTAGAGCAGGCAGTGCTGGCCGCCGAGCTGCTGGCGGGTGCGGTAGGAGCCGTTGAGGCCGAAGCGAGCGAGGAAGGTGGCGGGGATGGCGAGTTCGAGCGCCTCGTTGGCCTCGAGTTTCCTGCGGACGTCGGCATGGAGGTCGCCGAGTTTGAGGTCGTAGAACACGGCGGTGTCGTCGGGCGCGACCGGGTCCTTGGGTGCGGTGGTTCCGCCGAGTTGGTCGAGCCAGGCCCGGTCGTCGGGGTGGAGGCGGGCCAGTTCGAGGGTGAACACGCGGTCGTCGCGGCGGCGGATGGTCACGCGGCGGGCGTCGTGGCGGAGGTAGTTGCCGACGAACGAGCCGGATCCGTCGGCGCTGCGCCAGGTGCGGGGGGCGGCGGCGGGGGAGGCGTGGGCGGCGGCGGCGAGCAGCGCGGCGGCGCCGAGTGCGGCGAGCAGGGCGGTGCGGTGGCGTGGCATTGGTGCGCGGGGGAAGATGCACAGATTTGCGGGAATGGGAAGCGGTTGCGTGCTGATGAACTTTGCGGCCGCGCGGCTGGCGCGGCTCACCTTGAGCTCGAACCGGCCGGCCGATCCGGCTTGCGCCACCCGCCGGGCGGGGCGACGATCGGGCCGGATCGCGGGACCAAGACCTCACGATGAAGCAGGAAATCGCAGCACACAGCCTGGCGGACCTCGTCGCCTATCAGCAAGGGTCGGTGGTGAGCAAGACGTTGCTCGAGAAGAAGACGGGAACGGTGACGCTGTTCGCGTTTGCCGCGGGGCAGGGGCTGAGCGAGCACACGGCGCCGTTCGACGCGATGGTGTGCGTGCTCGACGGCGTGGCCGAGATCACGATCGACGGCCGGCCGGTGACCGTGTGCCAGGGCGAGATGGTCGTGATGCCGGCCAACCGGCCGCACGCGCTCAAGGCGGTCGAGCGCTTCAAGATGATGCTGACGATGATCCGGTCGTGAGCCGGCGGGCCGCCGCCCGGGGGGGGGGCGCGGGTTGCGGGTGCGTCAGCCTTCCTCGACGACGTTCAGCTTCATCAGGCACGCGAGGTGGCGGATGCTGTCCATGTGGTCGCCGTAGAACACCACCCGGTGGAGCAGGGTCATGGCGTCCTCGGTGTCGAGGGAACGGCTCCAGTTGGCGGCCATCCTGGCGGCGTCGCGCACCTCGGTGATGATCTGGGTGCGGCAGCCGTGCACCGAGCGTTCCGGCACCTCGATGATGCGGCCGGTTGAGGCGAGGATCGTATCGAGGTTGACCAGCTTGGTGCGGGTGACGGTTTCGCCGACGCGGTATTGGGCCTCGGGCACGCAGCCCTCGCCGCCGACCTCGGAGTGGCCGCGCAGCAGGTAGGGCGCCGGCTGGCCGCCGGGGCCGTCCATCATCAGCGGGGCGGTGCAGTGTGCGGTCCACAGCGCGTTGCGCGAGGTGTCGAAGGTCGCGTTGCCCTGGAACCCGGGGCGGTCGGCGGCGTACTGGAACAGCAGCATCGTGAGCAGCGAGTCCATGTCTCCCTCGCAGGCGGCCGGCACGCCGGCATCGCGCAGGCGGGTGAAGCCGAGGCAGGGGAAGCCCTTGGCCAGCCAGCTCATGCAGGTGCCGATCGCGAGTCCCTGGGCCTGTTGCTGTTGGATCAGGTTCTGCAGCGCCACGCTGACGCGGGCGGCCTTGGCGATGTCTTCCGGCTTGGGCTCGACGATCGCCTTGGCGCCGGTGGTCCAGCGTTCGGCCTCGGCGGCGACCGCCTGCTCGTCGGCGGCGGCGATCAGGTCGCTGAAGGTCTGCTCGTCGACGGTCACGACCTCGGTGCCGAAGCGCTTCCGGATCTCGTCGGGCGAGCGTGCCGGGGCGGTGCCCTGGGCGGGGGGAAACAGCAGGATGCGGGTCTGGCGCAGCATCGGGCCGACGCGCAGCAGGCGCAGCGCGCGCTCGAGCTCGTTGAGGTCGCTGGTGGGCAGGAGCGTGACCGGGTGGCCGCTGCGCTGCCAGCGGTGGGCGTAGAGCCAGTCATGGCCGCTGGCCGGCAGCGAGAAGACGAGCATTGGGTGGTCGGCGTCGAGGATCGGCTGCACCGCGTGCCGCAGCGAGAAGCAGTTCAGGTTGACGGCGAGCACCGGGGTGCCCGGGCCCGCCTGTTGCAGCAGCGCGGCCGTCTGTTCGACGCCGTTCGATTCGCCGACCAGCAGCTCGATGTTGCCCAGCCGCTGCTCCGCCTCGGCCAGGCGGGCCTTGACGGCAGCCAGTTGTTGGGGATCGGCGTTCCATCCGCGGTCACCCGGGCCGGCAGGGCCGGTGAAGATGACGCAGATCCGCACCTTGCCGGGAGGCGCGGGGAGCTGGTCGGCAGCCCGCGCACTCGTCCACGCCGCGCTGGCGAGCAGCAGGCCGCCCGCGGTCACCCCGGTTCCAAGGAACTCACGTCTTGTACATTGGTCACACATGGCATCTCAGTGCGCCCAGATCGGGGGCCCGGAGGCAAGAACGAAAGCCCCCGCCTTGACCCGGGGGGCGGAATGTCGTCAGTTCGAGCGTGAGCATCCCGCGGTTGATCCTGTGCGGCGTGGTGCTGGCGGCCGGCGGCGGTGGCGCGGTGGCGGGGCCCTATGCGCGCTGGAGCAACGGCCCGCCGGACGACGGCCGGTTCTTTCCGCTCGCCGTGTGGCTGCAGCCGCCGGGCAAGGCGCCGCAGTTCCGCGCCGCCGGCATCAACACCTACGTCGGCCTGTGGAAGGGCCCCACTGAGGAACAGGTTGCCGCGCTGAAGCAGGCCGGCATGCGGCTGGTTTGCGAGCAGAACGAGACCGGCCTGAAGCACCGCGACGACCCGGTGATCATCGGCTGGATGCACGGCGACGAGCCGGACAACGCGCAGGCGCTCCCCGGCGGCAAGGGCTACGGGCCGCCGGTGCCGCCGGCGGAGATCCTCGCCGGCTACCGGCGGATGCGCGCCGCCGACCCGACGCGCCCGGTGCTGCTCAACCTCGGGCAGGGCGTGGCATACGACAACTACATCGGCCGCGGCGTGCGCCGCAACCACCCGGAGGATTATTCGGAATACGTCCGCGGCTGCGACATCGCGTCGTTCGACATCTATCCGGTCGCCCACGACCGGCCGGAGGTGGCCGGCAGGCTGTGGTTCGTCGCGCAGGGGGTCGAGCGGCTGGTGCGCTGGGCCGGGCCGGAGCGCGTCGTCTGGAACTGCATCGAGTGCACCCGCATCAACCAGCCGGAGCGCAAGGCGACGCCCCGCCAGGTCCGCGCCGAGGTGTGGATGGCGATCATCCACGGGTCGCGCGGGATCATCTACTTCGTCCACGAGTGGCAGCCGCGGTTCAGCGAGTCGGCGCTGTTAGACGACCCCGCGATGCTGGCGGAGGTCGCCGCGATCAACCGGCGGGTCGCGCTGCTCGCCCCGGTGTTGAACAACGGGGCGGCGGGCGGGGAGCGGGCGGGGGTGGCGACGGTGGCGGGCGGGGCGCCGGTGGCGGCGATGGTCAGGCGGCACGGCGGGGAGACCTACCTGTTTGCGGTGGCGATGCGCGGCCGGCGGGCGACGGCGACGTTCACCGTGGGCGGCCTGCCTGGCGAGCGGGTGGCGGAGGTGCTTGACGAGGGGCGCACGCTGGCGGTCAGGGACGGGGTGTTCGAGGACGACTTCGGGCCGTGGGACGTGCACCTCTACCGGGTGGGCGGGGGGCCGGCGCGCTGACCGGCGCGGTTCCTGTTTGCGCCGCGGCGGGCGGTGCGGCAGGATGCGCGGGTGAGTGAGCGATTCCGGCTGGCGGACCGGCTGCTGGTGCCGGCGGCGGCGTTGTGGCTGGCGGCGGGCGGGGGGCGGCTGGCGGCGCAGCACCGGGCGCCGCTCGAAGGCCCGCTGACGCGGGTGGTGGTGGTGCTGACCGACGACGACTCGTTCGACGAGTTCGAGTTCGTGGTGACGCGGCGGCCGGAGCTGAGCGGGGAGGTGTTGCCCGGGGCCGTTGCGGGGCCGGTGCTGGCGCTGCTCGACTCGGGCGCCGCGGCGCACGTGCTGAACTATCAGGACGCGGTCGACCTCGGGCTGGACGACGGGCTGCGCACCGGCAACACGTTCGGGGTCGGCGGCATCGGCTGCACGCTCGACGTGGACATCTCGTGGCCGCTCGGGGTGTTCGTGCACGGGGTGCAGGACCTCGGCCCGGACGGGCAACCCCAGGCCGCGCTGCTGGTCGGCCAGGGGAACTGCCCGGTGGCCGCCAACACCGAGGCCAACCACCAGGCCGGCGGCACCCTGCCGTCGGCGCTCGGGCTCCCGCTGCTCGCCTTCTATCCGGTCGAGGTGTGCAACAGCCGGCCGCGCGACGTGACGTGGCGCGGCGAGAGGATCCGGACCGCCTCGGTCACGTTCCACGCGGACCCCGCCGACCCGGCGCTGCCGGTCTATCCGCACCGGGTGCCGCTGGAGTTCACCCCCGCCGGCGACACCACCGTGTTTTGGCTGTTCGACTTCTTGTCGCTGGACTTCACGCCGACCTCGCCGGCGATCGCCGGCAACGGCGGGCTGCTGCGCACCGCCAGTTCCAACCTGTGGCTGACCGAGGGGGCCGCCAGCCGCACCGTCAAGCTGATCGTCGACACCGCCGCCCAGGCGACCCTGCTCAGCGAGAACGTCGCAATCGACCTCGGGTTCAACCTGACAAGCCCCGAGTTCGAGGTCGAGGTCCAGGGGATCTGCGGGTCGGAAACGGTGCCCGGGTTTTACCTCGACCAGCTCCACCTGCCCACCGGCGCCGGCGGGCTCGACTGGTCCTCAGTCCCCGTCCTCGTGCGCAACGTCACCGGCCCCGAGGGGGCGGTGGTCGACGGCATCCTCGGCTCGAATCTGATAGGCGACCGGGACTATGTGCTCAACGCGGCGGTGGCGGCGCCGTACCTGGAGCTTTCGGGGGAGCGGGTGGCGCCGCGGCCGGAGGCGACGGCGATCCGGCGGTTGGCGGGCGGGGTGGTGGAGGTCGACTGGCATTGCCAGCCGGCGGCGCCGGAGCTGCGGCTGGAGATGAGCGCGGACCCCGGGGCGGGGCCGGACGGGTGGTCGGTGGTGGCGGGCGCCGGGCTATCGACGATCCGCGGCACGATGAGCTGCACCACGGTGGCGCCGCGGGCGTTTTTCCGGCTGGTGGCGGTGGACGACTAGCCTTCCGGTGGGCTCAGGGGTTGTCGAGGGGTGGCAGCACGCCGGTGGCGGCGGGGTCGGGGGGCAGCAGGATGGCGTCGGGTTCCGGGGTGGTGCGCAGCGGGCGGAACGACTCGCTGTGGGTATCGACGCGGAAGCGCAGTTCCATCAGGTCGCGGTTGGCTTCGGCGAGTTGGTCGCGGAGGTTGAGTTGTTCGCCCTGCATGCGCTCGACGAGGTTGAGGATCCGGTGGTCGACGTCGGTGGCGGCGGGAGTTGGGGCGGGAGTTGGGGCGGCGGTCGTGGTGGTGGCGAGCGTGGTGGCGGGCGGGTCGTGGGTGGCGAGCAGGTGGGTGGCGGTGGCGGTGGCGGCCGGGGCGGGGGGTGGGCTGCCGAGGGTGCGGCCTGCGGCGTGGCGTGCGAGTGCGAGGTGGGCGTCGAGGCCGGCCCAGTGGGAGCACACGGCGCCGGACATCGCGGCCAGCGCGAGGGCGACGGTGGCGGACAGCGGGTCGAGTTTCATGGTTCGGCGGCGGGCAGGGAGACGAGCAGCTGTTCGAGGCGCTCGATGGCCTCGCCCATCCGTTGTTCGTCCTGTTCGAGCTGGCGGAGCGAGCGTCCCAGCAGGGCGCCGATGGTGGTGGCCTGGCGGTATTCGAGGGCGGGGTCGTAGCCGGGCTCGGCGACTGCGAAGATCGAGCTGCCGTTGGCGTCGGGCACCAGCACGTGGGGGCGGATTGTCAGTTGGACGGACGAGCCCGGGGCCAGTTCGACCTCGCGCTCGAATGCGGGCACCTTGGCATTGGGGCGGAGCAGCTTCCAGCCGTCGGGGGCGGGGCCGAGGGTTTTGGCGGGGAAGGGGGCCTTGAGCGAGATGGTGGCGGGATCGAGGTGGGCGGCGGTGCCGGCCAGGCCGGAGACCGTGACCACCAGGCCGGGCTCGGACGAGTCGGACGGGTCGGACGAGTCGGACGGGTCGGACGGGTCGGACGGGTCGGACGGGTCGGACGGGTCGGACGGGTCGGACGGTTCCTTGGCGGCCGCTTCGGCCGGCTTGGCGGGAATGAGCATTTCGCTCAGGGGGGGCGGCTGGGGGCTGTCGGGATCGGTCAGGTCGACCACCACCGACGAGCGGTCCTCGGTGGCGCGGTCGGTGCGCAGGTGCAGGCGGCCGGTTTCCTTGGTGGAGGCGATGGTCACCAGGGAGCAGAGGAAGGCGAGGCTGCGGGTGGCGGTCATCGGGTGGTGGCGGTTTTGACTTCGATCGACTTGGAGGTTTCGAGGCCGGCGGGGCCGCGGCGTGCGGACTCGCCGGCTTGGTTGGCGGGCAGCGTCGGGCTGTCGGCGCGCAGCGCGGGGGTGGGGATCGAGCCGGCGACCAGCGCCTGCCAGGCGTCGAGCAGGGCGATGCCCTCGGCCCGCAGGGCGCGGGCCTTCTGCTGGTGGGCCTGCAGGGCGGCGAGCAGGTTGCGGGCGGCGGCGACCTGTGCCTGGTCCCAGCGCAGGGTGCGCGTCTGATAGAGGACCGGCACCTCGGTCACGACGCGGCCGATCTCGCCGTCGGGCGCGACGACGCTCAGGACATGCTGGACCTTGAGGTTGGTTTCCTCGAACTCCGCGTCCGGCGACGACTTCGGGGCGCCGGCGCCGGCGAGGTCGGCCGGGTCGGCCGGCAGCGGGGCGCCGGACGCCGGCGCGTCCGCGGCCGGGGTCGACGGCGCGGCGGGTTTGGCGGGTTTGGCGGTTGGCGAGGATCGGGCCACCCGGTCGGGGGCGGTTGGCGCTGCGGGTGTGGCGGTCGGGATTGGGTTGGCGGGTGCGGGCCGGGTTGGGTCGGCGGCGACGATGCGGACCACCGGCTTGGTCAGGTAGAGGATGCAGAACGTGGCGGCGAGCAGGGTGCTGAGGACCAGCAGGACCGGCTGGGCGACGGAGCGGCGGCGGACGGTGGGGCGGGCGGCGCGGCAGGTGGCCGTTGCGGTCCATGTGCCGCTGGTGATCGGGGGCGCGGGCAGATTGTGGGGCTGGATCGGCAACGGTTTCATCGCGAGGGTGTGGGCGTCAGCGGTGGGCGGCGGCCCGATCCGGCGCGGCGGACGGTTCGGGTGCGGCCACGGCGTGGGTGACCAGGGTCTGGTTGGAAACGCCGGCGAACTGGGTGAGGGTGAGCGCCTCGCGGGTGACGCGAGCGTGGCGCAGGATGCCGTCGCGGCACGACGACCCCTGCAGCCCGGGGATCACCTCCAGCACCCCGGTTTCCGGGTTGAGCCGGCCGATTCCATCGGACCGATAGAGTTGGTAGCTCGGGCTGGCGTCGTCGCGGCCGGCGGCGACCATCCGCAGCTCGACGCCGTTGGTGAAGACGTCGATGAGGATCGGCTTGATCGGCACCCGCGTGACCCGGTCGTCGGTGATCTTCAGCTGCGCGCGCACCACGAACGAGCCCACGTGGCGGAAGCCGGCCGGGGTGGCCGCGGCCTGCTGCGCGCGGGCGGCACCGCCGGCCACCAGCGCCAGCGCCGCGCCTGCCAGCAGTGTCGGGAGCAAGCGCTTCATCGGCCCACGTCCCAGAGTGAGTCGTCGGGCTTGCCCGACGGGTCGTAGATGGTGCCGTCGCCGTTGTCGACCACCGGCGGCGACACGCTGACCTTGACGTTGAGGGTGCGCCCGTCGAGGGCGAGCACGGTGGGGAAGGTTGCCGGCGCGTTCGGCAGATAGGGCCGCAGCTGGGTGCGGGTCAGCGACGACACGGCGGTGGTCGGGTAGTCGCCCAGATAGAGGCGCTGGGCGACGTAGGCGGCGCGCAGGACGTCGGACGCGTCGCGGCCGCGCCGCCACTGGCTGACGGCGGTGGAGTAGAACAGGCCGGTGGACATCAGGGCGATCAGCACGAAGATCACCACTGACATCTCGATCAGGGTGAAGCCACCGGCCGGCCGCTGGGAGCTCATGGCGGGATGGTATACTTGTTTGGGTTCCTTGAAAAGGGGCAAAACCGGACATTTCTCACCCCCGAAGCACCCGCAGGGCGTCGAGGACGTTGGCGCGGACCTCTGGGTTGGCCCAGAGGGCGCGCAGGCCGGCGACGGCGGCGCAGCAGGCGGCGGCGGAGATGGCGAGCCAGGCGAGCCACCAGGTGAGCGAGCGGCCCTTGGGGGCGAGCAGTGGGACGTACCACGCGCGGCGGTCGACGACGCGGGTGGTGAACATCTGGTTGTGGTCCCTGAGGGTGGCGATGAGTTGGTCGGCGAGCCGGGGGCGGCGTGCGATGAAGCGGTGCCGCCAGGTCTGGCCCGGGCCCTCGGGCATCTGCTCGGCGATCACGCCGGCGGGCAGGCGCACGGGCGGGCGCAGGGTGAAGACGTGGGTCTCGTGGACGAACTGCTCGCGCAGCCAGTGGTCGAGACGGGTGAGTTGCATGGGAGTTTCAAGTTGGAAGTTTGAAGTTTCAAGCGGGGGCGTTGCGCGGGATCCGTGTCTTGCCTGACACTTGACACTTGAAACTTGAAACCCGGCCTCAGATCCCGGACTGCATCATCTTCGGGCCCATCAGGAAGATCGGCAGGAAGGTGCCGACGAAGACGGCGGCGATCAGGCCGACGGCGATCAGCATGACCAGGAAGTTGACGACCGCGGTGAAGGTGCCCATGTGGTTTTCGGCCTCCTCCTCGTACATCCCGGTGAGCATCTCGAGCTGGGTGTCGAGGGAGGCGGACTTCTCGCCGATCGAGAGCATGTGGACGATCTGGGGGTCGACGGAGGTGTACTTGGCGAACGCGGTGGACAGCGGCACGCCGCTGTGCTCGTACTTGTCGGCGGCGGCGTGGAGTTCGGCGAAGAACGGGGTGCCCCTGACGCTGTTGGCGGAGACGCGGATCGACTTGGCGAGGTTGATGCCGTTGGAGTGGAGCAGCCTGATGGTGGCGAGGAAGGTCATCTGGCGCAGGCTCATGACGAGCATCCGCAGCAGCCGCCACTTGGACATCGCGAGGCTGAGGATCAGGTTGCGGACCTTGTCGGAGCGCCAGACCACGGCGATGGCGGCGAGCAGGCCGACGACGAAGAACTTCCACGTCGCCTGGGTGAAGTGGCTGACCTTGAAGGCGATGGCGGTGAGGCCGTCGGGCTTCTGGCGGACCTGGCTGAGCATGTCCTCGACCTGGGGGACGATCTTGATCTGGGAGACGATGAAGGCGCCGATCAGGATCGTGATCACGATCAGCGGCAGGGCGACGGCCTTGCGGACGGCCTTGGTGAAGTAGAGCTCGCTGCTGAAGCGGGCGGCCAGCGAGCGGAACGCCTCGTGGAGCTGGCCGGCGTCCGAGCCGGCCTGGATCAGGCCGATGACCATGGGGCTGAAGCGGCCGGTGCGGCGGAACGCCTCGTGGGCGCTGATGCCGGCGTTGATGTCCTCGCGGATCCGGAGCAGGGTGTCGGCCATGGTTTTGTTAGGCAGGCCCTGGCCGTAGTACTTGAGGGCGTCGGCGGTGTTGATCTGGGCGCGCAGCATCGAGCCGAGGCCGCGGAACAACTGGACGAGTTCCTTCTTCTTGAACTCCCTGGGCGAGCTGGAGTCGAGGAACGAGAGCAGCTTGGGCAGGCGCACGGCCCGCGGGGCGGGGCGGGCGGCGGGCGGCCTGGCGGCGGTGGCGGCAGGGGCGGCGGCGGTGGCGCTGTTAGTCATCGGAGTAGGTCATGTCGATCACCTTGCTGACGGCGTTGAGGTCGGTCTTGCCCTCGCGCAGGAGGCGCAGGCCGCTGCGGCGGAGGTTGGGCAGGACGCCCTCCTGGAGGACGCGGAGCTCGAGTTCGTAGGGGGAGATCACGCCCTTGGACAGCTCGTCGGAGACCTTGGGGGTGATGGGGATGATCTCGAGGATGGCGGTGCGGCCGTTGTAGCCGGTGTTGCGGCATTCCTGGCAGCCGCCGGTGCGGGCGGTGAAGACCGGCACGCCGGCCCACTCGGGGCCGAGGTTGAAGGTGCGGCGGTCCTTCTCGGAGATTCCCTGCTGGGGTTCCTTGCAGTAGGGGCAGAGGATCTTGAGCAGGCGCTGGGCGCAGGCGGCCTTGAGGGTCTGGGCGATCTTCCAGCGCTCGATGCCGAGCTGCTCGAAGCGCTCGATGATCTGGGAGGCGCGCGGGGTGTGGATGGTGGTGAGCACCTTGTGGCCGGTGACGGCGGCCTCGATGGCGAGCTCGGCGGACTCGCGGTCGCGGACCTCGCCCATCAGGATGATGTCGGGGTCGGAGCGCATGAACGAGCTGATCATCGGCTTGAACTCGGCGGCGCTCTTGAGGTCGCAGTGGGTGACGCCGGCGATCTCGTCCTCGACCGGGTTTTCGAGGGTCAGGATGTTGACCTCCGGGCGGTTGAGCTCGCGGAGCATCGCGTTGAGGGTGGTGGACTTGCCGGAGCCGGTGGGGCCGCTCATGACGATGATGCCGGCGGGGATGCGCATCACGCGCTGGAGTTCGAACATCGTCTCGTCGTCGAACGCGAGCGTGCCCTTGCCGAGGGTCACGTTGATGTGGCTCTTGTCGAGCAGGCGCATCGTGACGTGGTAGCCGCGGTAGGTGCGGTGGCGTTCGAAGCGGATGTCGATCGGGCGGTGGAAGTAGGAGATGGTGAAGCGGCCGGAGATGCCCGGGGTGGTGTGGCGGGTCTCGGTGGGCAGCTTCATGCAGTTGAGCAGGAAGGCGTCGAGGCGGTCCTTGAGCTTCATCGGGATCTCGGTCTTGGCGCCGAGGTCGCCGTCGACCCGGTAGGTGTAGTAGAAGCTTTCCTTCTCGACCTTGAAGTGGACGTCGGAGGCGCGGATCTTGACCGCCTCGGCCATGATCGTGGCGACCAGCTGGGCGATCGGCTCGGAGTGGTCGGCGGTGACGTCGAAGTCGCGGATCGCGTCGTCGTTGTCCTCGACGTCGATCGCCTCCAATTCGGAGCGGGAGGGGCCGGAGTTGGTGGCGACGGCCTCGATGGCGCGGCTGATCTCGGAGGCGAGGGTGACGATCTTGACGATCTCGAGGTCGGGGAAGCGCGGGGCGAGGTATTCGTCGGCGAGGGGGCTCCACGGGTTGGCGATGGCGACCAGCAGCTTGTCGCCCTCGAGGCACAGCGGGGCGAACAGGCCGCGGGTGAGGACGGTGGAGTCGCAGAACTCGTGGAGCGAGGGGTCGCTGAACTCGGCGACGCGGGGGAAGAACGGGAAGCCGTTGACCGAGGCGAGGGCCGCCATGAAGCTGTGGCGGGTGACGCGGTTGGGGACCTGGTCGTGGCTGAGTTCGGCGTAGGTGGGGTCGTGGTCGGCGAGCGCCTTGGTGATGCGCTTGCTGATCAGGTCGTTGAACGACATGCCGTCGAACTCGATCATAGGGCGAAGTGCTTGCGGGTGAGGAACGCCCAGCTTTCGTAGTCGAGGCGGACGACGGTGAGGAAGGGGCGGATGCCGAAGCGGCGGGCGACGGCGGCGTGGATCTCGTCGGCGAGGATGCGGGCGGCGACCGGGTTGACCGAGCCGGTGCCGATGGCGTCGGTGTCCTCGGCGAACAGGACCGGGGCGAGCAGGGAACGGCCGAGCGCGAGCATCTGTTGGAACGACTCGTAGAACGCGGAGGGGGCGATCAGCTTGCCGGCGAACGGGACCAGCGGGGGGCAGGGGATCATGGTGGAGGCGACGGCCGCGGAGAGGCGGCCGATCGCCGGGCCGGCGTGCTGTTCGTCGGCGCCCTGGACGCGGGCGAGGGCGTCGAGCAGGTCCAGCGGGCGGTCGTGGCGGGCGTGTTCCTCGGCGAGGCGCACGGCGTCGAGGATCTCGCGGTCGCTGGCGGCGCCGGCGAGGTGGAGGGCCTCGGCGGTGGCCTGGAGGCAGCGTGCGACGGCGTCGGCGGCGGACTGGCGGTCGGCGGCCGCGGTGATCTCCCCGGGATCGGCTAGGCTGGTGGCGGTGGGGGCCATGGCGCGCGGGGTGGGGGTTCGTGCAGTCCGCCTTTCAGATCGATCATCATCGCAGCCTGCGGCGATCCTTGTTTGACCACGGATTTCACGGATTGCGCGGATTGTTCAATGCCTGACCATCCGTGAAACCCGCGTAATCCGTGGTTTTCATAAGGTGCAATCTGGCGGACGGGCCGCACTAACGGCGGCGGGCGCGGCTGAAGCGGGGCTTGGAGTCGCGGGGTGCCGGGGCCGCCCGGCGTTCGTCGGCGGTCGGGTAGTAGGGGGCGGTCTGGTTGCGGGCGCCGCGCAGGGTGCGGCGCATGTTGGCCTCGTGGGCGGGGCCGGGGTTCAGCTCGGGGTCGATCCAGTCGTGGTCGCCGGGCAGGCTGGCGGCGGCGTGGACGCGCTGTGAGAGCCGGGAGTTGGCGCCGGTGGAGGTCGGGCTGTAGGAGGTTGGGGTGACGATGAACACCAGGCTGGTGTGTTCCTTTTCGGTCTCGTTGCTCTTGAAGAAGAAGTTGAGCAGCGGGATGTCGCCGAGGATCGGCACCTTGTTCTTGTCCTTCTTCTGGATTTCCCCGTAGAAGCCGCCGACGACCAGCGAGTGGCCGTCGGGCACGCGGGCGACGGACTCGATCATCGCCTCGGTGACGCGCGGGTAGAGGTTGTTGGTCTCGGCGCTGCGGATCTGCTCGGCGATCTGGGCGGAGCGCGGGCGCAGCTTCATGCGCACGGTGCCGTCGGGCAGCACGGTGGGGGTGACGGTGAGCGAGATGCCGACCTCGCGGTGTTTCTCGGGGTCGGTGGCGATGGTCGGGTCCTCGGCGTCGATCTTGTAGCGGACCTCCTCGGTGATCTGGGCGGGGCCGGCGGTGGAGAGGGTGCTGGTGGTGGTGATGATCGGGACGCGGTCGATGATCGAGATGTTGGCCTGCTCGTTGTCCTCGGTGATCAGGGTGGGGTTGGAGATCTGGTGGGCGATGCCGCCGGAGGACAGCGCGCGCAGCACGCCGTTGAGCTGGAACGGGGAGAGGACGATGTTGTTGGCGGCGGAGGGCGACTCGGAGACGCTGAGCGAGTTGCCTGCGGTGAGGCCCACGGCCTCGCCCCACCCGGAGGGCAGGCCGAAGACGCTGTTGAGGCTGCGCACGACCTCGATCGAGGCGCCGGTTTCGCCCAGCGAGCTGGACCAGTCGATGCCGACGCGCTCGGCGACCGCGCTGTTGATGCGGAGGATCTTGGTCTCGACCACGACCTGGCCCTTGGGGCGGTCGATCGACGTGAGCAGGTCGCGGGCCATCTCGATGTGGTGGACGGAGTCGATGATGACGATGGTGTTGGTCTTGGGCTCGAAGTTGACGATGCCGGTGCCGGCGCTGAGGACCGGCTTGACCAGCTCCTTGATCTGGTCCATGTCGGTGGGCCGGAGGTAGTTGAGCTGATAGTGGAACTCGGCGCTGGGCAGCTGGGTGAGCTGGGCCTCGGTGAGCGCGTAGATGGTGTCGCCCTTGGTGTAGAGGGTCAGGCCGTACATGAACCCGAGGTCCTCCATCTGTTGGAGCGGGTTGCCCTCGTTGAGGTGGCCGGTGACCTTGTATTCGGGGGAGGCGAGCTTGGTGTTGTGGAAGTATTGGCGGCCGGCGGCCTTGGCGAGGAACTGGAAGATGTCGTTGAGGTTGGCGTCGTTGATGCGCCAGCCACCCTCCTCTTCGACGAAGTCCTGGTCGGGATCGTCCGGGGCGACCGGCACCTCGGCCGGGATTTCCTCGACCGGCGCGTCAGGCGGCGGCGCGGGCACCGCGGCGGGCACCGGCGGCGGGACGCGCGGCGGCAGCTCGGGCTGGGGTGCGGCGACCGGAGCGGCCGGAGCGGCCGGGTCGGCCGGGTCGGCCGGGTCGGTGGCGGCCGGAGCGGCCGGGTCGGCGGGGTCCGCGGGGTCCGCGGGTGTCGGCGCGGCGGGTGCGGCGGGTGCGGCGGCGGCGGGCGGGTCGGGGAGGGTGGCGGGTGGCAGTTGCGAGGGTGCGGCGGCGGGCGGGTTGCCGGCGGCGGCGGGATCCTGGGCCGGGCTGCTGGCGCAGAGGGTGGCGAGCAGGGCGGCCAGGGTGAGGAGTCTGGTGGTGGTGTTCATGGGTGCAAGGACGGGGCGGGTGGTTCAGCGTTTGGAGACGTCGGAGGAAGGGGTGGCGACGTCGACTTCGATGGGGGCAGAGGGGTTGTCGCGGGCGAGTCCCGGCGGGCCTTGGGCGGCGCGGCCATCGCGGCGCATGCCATGGGGCAGCACGTCGAGGGCGAGCGCGGCGGACTCGCCGGTCTTGAGGTTGCGGAAGTCGATCCGCCGGCCGCTGACGTTGGTGACCTGGACGGTGATTGACTTGTCGCGGTAGTGGATGGGGAAGCGGTCGCCGAGCTTGATCATGCGCGAGCCGACGAGGAAGCGCTGTTGGAGGGGCATCACGGCGGTGACCTCGAGGGCGCCGACGACGTCGGCGAACGGCACCGGTGGGATGTGGACGAACTTGCCCGCCACGGTGGAGGTGATCTTGGGCCGCGGCGGCGCGGCGGCCGGGTCCTGGCAGAGGCCGAACGGGTCGGTCGCCCGGCTGGCGATGTCGAACGCGGCGGCGCGGTCCTTGATGAAGGCGTCGACGTCGGCGAGGCGGAAGCGCGAGGACGACGCGGCGGCGTCCGGCGCGGCTGGCGGCGGGCCGGCGGCGGCGGGTGCGGGATCCCCGGCGGCGTGCGCCCGCGTGGCGAGGGCGGCGAGGATCGCGAGTGCCGTGGTCAGTCTTCCCATGCGGTGTAGGTGACTTGGAAGTTCAGGTTCGACGACTGGGGCGTCAGGTCGATGCGCAGTTCGTTGAGCTGGAGCTGGGGCAGGCGGCTTTCGAGTTCGAGGAAGGCGCGCTGCATCGAGCGGAAGTTGGCGCGGAACGAGAGTTCGAGCGGGGCGCTGTTCTGGGCGGACACGCTGCCGAAGCCGGCGGCGTTGGTGGGGCGGTTGAACGACGTCTGCTGGAACTCCTTGGCCGGGAGCCGGGAGGAGATCTCGCGCAGCAGCGAGGTGACGGTGCTGGCGGTCTCCGCGCGCAGCGTCTCGTTCCATTCGTTGAGCTGCTCCCGCCGCCCGCCGATGCCGGCCTCGAGGGCGCGGGCCCGGCTGTGATTGGCCTGATAGGAGGCGTAGTGGGTGCACTTGTCCGCGAACGACCGCTGCACCCGCCCGCGGACATGGCCGGCGGCGACGGCCGCGGCCGCGGCGCCGAGCAGGGGCAGGGCGAAGCCGAAGAGGATGATCGACTGGCGGTAGTGGTTCACAGCCTGGGGGCCTTGGTGACGGTGAGGGCCATCGGGTCTGACGCCTCGAAGCGCTGGGTGATGGTGAGGTCGAACGAGAACGGATAGGTGCTCTCGTCGGTGTCGGTGAGTTCCTCGACCGGGCGGGCCTTGAAGGCGGAGTTCTCGACGGTGCGGAGGTTGACGATGAGCGTGCGGCTGGGCAGGTCGGTGGCGAAGGCCTGGTTGCCGGTGGCGGCGGCGACCTTGGCGAAGGCCTGGGAGATCCCCTCCTGGGTGTTGAGGGCGGTGAGGGGTTCGATGGCCTCCTCGCGGGCCAGCCCGGAGAGGCGCCACTCCTTGACGAAGCCGGCGCGGCTCTGGCCGGGGGCGGTGTCGGGCTTGACGGTGTGGGCGAACTTGCGCAGCAGCAGGCCGGAGCCCTTGGGGAAGAGGCGGCACATGAGTTCCATGTTGCACCACGCCTTGGAGCGGTCCTCCAACAGGTTGTCCCAGTGGCCGATCCGCTGCTGCTCGACGCCGAGGACGGCCATCCGCTGCTGGAGCGCCCTGGCCTCCGCGGGGTTGAACGACCACTCGGGGCGGCGGATGGTGTTGATGATCGACAAGGCCATCCAGCCGACGGCGGCGGTGACGACGGCGGCGATGCCGAGCTGGGCGACCCGGGTGAAGCGCAGCAGGTGCATCTCCGAGCGGTTCGGGAAGCGCTCGACCGACTCGGGCGCGGGCGGCAGGAAGTCCTGGCGCGCCCAGCCCTCGTCGCGCAGGGCCGAGAAGGTCAGCGCGTTGGACAGCGGGGTGCCGGCGGCGGCGGTGTCGGCGAGGGCGGCGGGCGGCTCGGGGAAGTCGACGCCGAGGGCGGGCGAGAACGGCGTCCGGGACCAGTCCAGCAGGTGGACCGAGGGTGCGGGGAAGACCTCGCGCAGGCTTGCGGCGACGAGCTTTGCGGAGTCGTCGGCGAGCGGGACGACGAGCACCTCGGGGTTGGCGAACTCGAGCGCGGCGGCGGTGGTCGAGGCGGCGTGGCGCAGGTTCGAGGGCCGGCGCTGGCCGCGGTGCTGGAGGGTGCGCAGCAGGGCCAGGTTGCCGTCGGCGCCGAGGAACGCCAGCACGGTGAAGAAGGGGTAGTGGAAGACGGCGATGTGGGGGTGCTCGAGCGGCTTCTCCAACAGGAACGGGAGGGCCTGGAGCAGGCACAGCGGGGCGCTCAGCGCGAGGGTGCGGAGCGGGAAGTTGCGGTCTTCGCCGGCTTGGCGGAGGTGCTGGAGGAAGCCCTCCCAGCGGCGGCTCAGGGTGACGGCGGTGGCGAAGGCGCGGGCGTGGGTGCCGGCGTAGGGGAACAGGCGCCACGCGTGCTGGTCTGGGGGCAGGGTGGAATCGGCGATCACGCGGCCCGGCTCGGTGGCGATGAGCGCGCGCAGCGCGGGCAGGGCGGAAGGGTCCTCGTGGTCGGGGCCGAGTTCGGCGATCGCGAACTCGTCGGCGACGTGGAGGACGACGCCGAGGCCGGCGGCCTTGCGGGCCTGGGCCGCCTGGAAGAGGGCGGCCGCAAAGGTGTCGCTGGCGGCCGCATCATTGAACGCCTGCTCGGGCAACTCGGGCCCGGGCTCCCATGTGCCGTCCATGGGGCGGTGGAACCACGAGCGGATCGGTCCGCCGTCGATCCGGATGTGGAGTTGGAAAGCGAGTTCGAGCGCGTCCTGGTACCAGCCGTCATTGGATGCGCGGCTGGTGGTGCGCACCGCGGCGCGGGCCTGCAGGAAGCGCTGCAGCCGGTTGAGCTCCGAGGGATGGCGGAACTTGCTCAAGGGATCGGCGGGACGGTGGCAGGCTCACTTGGGGGGGCGGAACCGGCGGTTGGGGTGGATGCCCCTCCCGCCCGCACTGGGCGGGAGGGGCGTCGAGTTATGGCTTCAGGCCCCGCTCAGGCGGGGCGACGGGTTCACCAGTCGGCGTAGGTGGCCGGCGCGTGCTTGTCGCTAACGGCAAGCCCGCAGGTGATGTAGAGCGTGCCCACGGCAGGCACCTCGCCGGCGGACGCCACGGTGTAGGCACCGTCCGGGTCCGGGCAGTCCGGGAGTTGTTCCATGAACTTGCCGGTGCCGAAGACGTCCGTCACGGTGAACGAGTCGGTCGGGTTCAGGCCCTGCATGTTGGCATGCGAGCGGACCGCCTGCTGGACGTTGCGGATGTTCATGATGCAGCCGGCGCGGTCGGATCCCTTCTTCCAGGCGCGGGCGCCGATGAAGAGGATCGAGATGAGCGAGAGCAGGACGAGGATGACCACCGTCAGTTCGAGGAGGGTCATGCCGCTTGCGCGCTTCATGTTGCGGGTCAGGGGTGTCCGGCTAACGAGCTTTGGTGATTTTGCCATCGATTCATGATGAGCAACTTACAACGAGCAATCGATGTGACGGATTTGAATTCGCGGCGGGCGTTTTGCACGCTTTTCGCGCATGAATGCCGGCCGATTCGTCCTGTCCCAGGTTCTCGATCTCGTCCATCGCCAGACGCTCGACCGTCTGGTGCGGCGTTACAATGCCGACTCGAGGGTCCGGCATTTCGGGTGTCGACAGCAGTTCATCTGCATGGCCTTCGCTCAGTTGACTTGGCGCGACGGGTTGAGGGATATCGTCACCTGCCTCAATGCAAAGCCCTCGGCACTCCACCACTTGGGGTTCCGCGGTCCGGTTGCCAGATCCACCCTGGCGGATGCCAACGAACAGCGGGACTGGCGGATCTGGGAGGATCTCGCCAAAGGCCTGATCCGCAAAGCACGGGTTCTGTATGCAGGGGAAGATCTTGGCGTCGAGCTGGACAATACCGTCTACGCACTCGATTCCAGCACGATCGATCTCTCTTTGACCCTCTTTCCTTGGGCCGACTTCCGTCGAACCAAGTCCGGGATCAAGCTGCACACCCAGATCGATCTGCGTGGGCCGATTCCGACCTGCATCCATATCACAGATGCCCGCCAGCACGACGTGGCGTGGCTCGACACGCTGTGCTTCGAGCCCGGTTCGTTCTACGTGATGGACCGTGGCTACATGGATTTCTCTCGCCTGAACACGATCGCAACCGCTGGCGGGTTCTTCGTCACTCGGGCCAAGAGCAATCTGCGCTTCACCAGGCAGCGATCGCTGCCCATCGAGCGCCTCACCGGCCTGCGCAGCGATCATGTGGGCAAGCCTACTCTCAAGAAGGCGCGCCAAGCCTATCCGGGACTGCTCCGCAAGATTCGCTACTACGATTCCGACACTCGCCGCGAACTCGTCTTTCTCACCAACAACCTGGACATCCCGGCACTGAGTGTCGCCAAGCTCTACCGGCTGCGGTGGCGGATCGAACTGTTCTTCCGCTGGATCAAGCAACATCTCCGAATCAAACACTACTACGGCACCAGTCCCAACGCGGTGAAGACCCAGATATGGATTGCCGTGGCCGTCTACCTCATGGTCGCGATCCTTCACAAGCAGCTCCGCCTGCCCGGGGCTCTTAACAGAACTTTGCAGATTCTCAGCGTGCATCCCTTTGAGAAAGTCGCTCTAAATCAACTACTTACAGAAACCGATTTCAGAACTATGGGTGAGCAGGATCACAACCAATTGATGTTGTGGGACTTATAACCGGACGCCCGTGGTTGCGGGTGTTCAGTTTCATTGTCTGTTTGGTGTGTTTGGTTTTGGTGTCTTGTTGCTGTCTGTTTCTTCGGGTGGAGAGCGCCGGTGTGCGCCGTGGCGGGTCAGACGAGGTCTGACTCGTCGCGGTGCATCCGTGCGTTCTCGAAGATCTGGTCGGAAATCAGGCCGGCGCGGTGGAGGCGCCCGAGGTTGGTGTCCCAGGGGATGTTGCCGGCGCGGTGGATGACGTCCTCGAGCGAGCGGGCGCCGCCGTCGTAGTTGGCGATGGCGGAGGCGACGGCGTCGTCGTTGTTCTGGAGGAACTCGTAGGTGAGGACGCGGCCGCGGTGGCCGTTGAGCAGGCCCTGGGAGTGGATGAAGATGAGGACCTCGGCGAGGCGGGAGAGGACCGCGGCGTGCTTTTCGTGCGGATAGAGTTCGAGGATGCGGCCGATGGTCTTGACCGCGCCGGTGGTGTGGAGGGTGGAGAGCACGAGGTGGCCGGTCTGGGCGGCCTCCATGCAGGTTTCCATCGCCTCGCGGTCGCGGATCTCGCCGAGGAGGATGACGTGGGGGGCCTTGCGCAGCACGTCCTTGAGGCCCTGGCGGTAGGAGAGGACGTCGCGGCCGACTTCCTGTTGGGTGACGATCGAGGGGGCGAGGACCCGGTGGCCGGCGAACTCGGGGTCGGCCATGTCGTGGGGGTACTGGTATTCGACCGGGTCCTCGACGGTGACGATGTGCTTGTTGAAGTTCTGGCGCAGCCAGTCGATGAGGGAGGCGAGGGTGGTGGACTTGCCGGAGCCGGTGGGGCCGGTGACGAGGCCCAGCCCGGCGCGGCGCTGGGCGGCCTTGCGGAGGACCTCGGTGGTATCGGGGTCGATGCCGAGCGACTCGAGGGTGGGGATCGAGTCGTTGAGGATGCGGCAGGTGATGCCGAGGCCGGAGGCGGAGAGGTGGGCCTGGATGCGGAGGCGGCCGGAGCGCTGGCCGTTGCCGAGCGGGATGCCCTCGCAGGAGAAGTCGGCGACCTTGCGGCGGGCGAAGTCGGCGATCGCGCGGGTGATCTTGTCCTCGACGCGGGCGTCGAGGCTGGCGGACTCGCCGAAGCCGTGGCTGGCGCTTTCGCGGTTGCGGATGAGTTCCTTGAGGACCTCGTCGGTGTTGCGCTGGCTGACGGGGCCGAGGAAGTCGAGCGACTCCATGCCCTTGTAGGTCTCGATGAAGACCGGGCGGTGGGTGCGGATCTGGACGTCTGAGACGCGGATCTCGCGGCAGATTGCGAACACGGTGCCGAGGATCTCGGCGCCGGTCATGGCGTCGTGGAAGCGCGGGGTGCCGGAGCCCGGGGCGGCGGGCGGGGCGAGCGGCGGCGGTTGGAGGCTGGTGACGCTCACGACTCGGGGTGGTTGCCGGGGGCGCCGGCCTGGAGGGTTGGCGGCTGGCCGAAGAGGCGGCGGATCGTGGCCTCGTCGGCGTCGCGCAGCTTGACGAGCATGCGGAAGCGCTCGGCGAACTCGGCGCGGCGGGTGGTGGAGATCAGCTCGAGGGAGCCGTCGTCGCGGCGTTCGCGCAGCAGGCGCAGGTGGCGGGCGAGGGCGGTGTCGAAGGTGGCGAGCGCGCGGTCGTAGTCGGCGCGCGGGCGTTGCGACGGGCTGCCGATCAGCGCGGTGAGGACGTCGTGGGCGGCGGCGGCGGCAGTCAGCGCCGGGCGGGGGTCGTGGTTCTCGCGCAGGCAGTAGTCGATCGTCAGGCGGGCGAGCTCGAGGACCTGCCGTTCGGCGTGGCTGCGGGTGGACAGCGACGACTCGGTCAGGAACAGGTGCCAGGCGTTGTAGGTGCCGTAGTTGGAGGGGTCGAACTCGTAGGCGAGGCGGAGCCGGTTCTCGACCTGGCGGCGCAGGTAGAACTTGTGTGCGGTCGAGGCCGCGTGCGGGTTGGTGCGGTGGCCCACTCCGGCGCCGAGCGACCGCAGGTGGCGCTTGAAGCGCTCGCGCAGCGAGGCCGGGGGGGCGGCGGCGGCCAGTTCGGTGGCGTGGGGGCAGCCGGCGGCGTGCTCGCCATGGCGGCCGGCGCACTCGGTGCAGGCGGCGTCGGCCGGCGCGGACTCGTGGTCGTGGCCCGCGTGATGGGGGTCGTGGTCGTGGTCGTGGCCGTGGTCGTGGTCGTGGCCGTGGTCGTGGTCGTGGTCGTGCGCATTGCCCTGGTGCCAGAACAGGTCGATCGGGCCCTGCATGGCCATGCCGATGACCTGGCCGTAGGCGCTCATCTTGAGGCCGAGGGGATTGGGCTTGAAGCGCAGGCTGTCGCCCGGGCTGAGCCGCTGGGCGCCGTAGGCCCAGAGGGCGGCGCCGGCGCCGAGCAGGGCGACGGTGGCCAGGTGGCTGGAGCGGGGGCGGGACATCGCGTTCAGGAGAACGAGCGGGTGCGGAAGCAGAGGCGGGCGAGCGCGGTGGCGACGGCGAAGATGCCGGCGAGGTAGACCGCCACGTCGACGAAGCTGCGGGCCTCGACGGCGCCGAGCTTGAAGATCAGGCGGTTGGTCAGGTCGGCGAGGTGGAAGTGCGGCGAGGCGAGCCACGCCCATTCGAGCAGCGGGTTGCTCTCGAGCCGGAACAGCATGTCGAGGTAACCGACGCCGTAGAGGCCGTAGAGGCCGATGCCGAGGGTGACCACGTAACCGGCGGTGGCCCCGAAGCGGCTCGCCAGCGCGATCGCCAGCGCGACCAGCGGCGCGATCGCCAGCAGGAACAGGGCGGCGAACTGCAGATTGGTGACCACCCACAGCGCCTGCTCGCCGGGGCGGGAAGGCATCGCGCCGGTCAGGCACACCGCGGCGGCCAGCAGCGCCAGCGGGGCGAGGAAGCTCATGATGCCCAGCCAGATGAGCGACAACTGGCGGGTGGCCGGGATGCCGGTGGAAAGGAAGTACTCGCCGAGGCCCGAGCGGTTGTGCTGCTCGCCGGTGCGGGCGCCGGCAAACAGCCCCCACAGCAGCGCGGCCAGCCACAGCATCGTCCACGCGGTCTGCGCGCGGGTCGGCTCGAGCAGCACCCGGTTTTCCGCGGCGGTCGAGACCAGCGGCAGCAGGAACGGCACCACGGCCACCGCGAAGGCCGCGAGCGCCCACGCCTTGCGGCGCAGGATGGTGCTGATGGTTAGACGGTAGAGGCCCATGGCTCGGGGTGCGGCGGCGGGTTGCGGCGTGGGTTCCCTCAGTTGAGCAGGCCGCGGAGGTCCTGCCACGATTGCGTGGCGCCGGCCTGGTGGGCGATCCGCCCGTGGTGGATCACCACCGCGCTGCAGATCGCCATCCGCTCCGAATCCGGGTGGCAGCTGACCAGGCGCAGCGTGTGGCCGCCGGCGTGCTGCCAGCGTTGCTCGAAGATCTCGCGGCACGCCGCGTCCAGGCCGCTGAACGGCTCGTCCAGGAACAACACCTCGGGCTCCCCGCCGGGGTTCGAGCACTCGGCCAGCACCAGCAGCACCTTGCGCCGGTTGCCGGTCGAGAGCTTGGCGTAGGGCTTGCGCAGATCGAGCTCGATCCGGCCCGCCAGCTCGCACGCCTCGGCGCGCCGCCGCCGCGGCACCAACGCCCGGATCACCGCCCCGGCCGGCAGCTCCGCATCAAACGACAGGTCCTCGGCCAGGTAGCGCACCCGGCCCGCCACCTCGAACCGCCCCGCGACCGCCCGCAGCGTGCCCGCAAGCGTCCGCAGCAGCGTCGTCTTGCCGCGTCCGTTGCGCGCCAGCAGGTAGTGGGTGCCCGCTTCAAGCGAGATCTCCCGGTCACAGGCCGCCAGGGGCGCGCCGTAACCAACCGTTAAATTTTCGCCGAGGCGAATGGCTGGACTGCAGGACATGTGGGTGGACAGCACGGAAGGGATCCAATTGACTCCTGGGTGGGAGCGTTGGGTGCGTTGAATCTCTTCCTTGCGCGTTTATTAACAAAACCGTGCTATCGGGGCAAGAGGAAAATAAAAAAAATTTTAATCTCCTTTTCCCGGGCCGGCGTGGGGGTGGTGGCGGGGTGGCGGCGGTGGGGTGGGGAAGCTGGTTTTTGGGAACCGGTTTTTCGGCGTGACCGCGGGTGGTGGGTTGGTAGAAGGCGGGCCGCGATGGCGGGTGAGCTCACGTATCGGCAGGCGGGGGTGGACACGGTGCGGGCGGCCGCGTTGGCGGGGAGGATCGGGCGGATGGCGGCGGCCACGCAGGAGCGGCGGCGGCTGCACCAGGCGTTCGGGTTGTTTGCCGCGGCGTTCGACCTCTCGGGTTACCGGGAGCCGGTGATCGTGACCGGCTGCGACGGGGTGGGCACCAAGTTCGAGCTGCTGCTCGAGCACGACATGTTAGAATGTGCGGGCCAGGACCTGGTGGCGATGAACGTCAACGACGTGCTGACGACCGGGGCGGACCCGCTGTTGTTCCTCGACTACCTTGGGGTGGCGCGGCTGGACGAGGGGCGGATCGAGCGGCTGATTGCGGGGATGGTGGCGCACCTGGCGGCGTGCGGGTGCATCCTGGCGGGGGGCGAGACGGCGGAGATGCCCGGGGTGGTGCCCGAGGGGGTGATTGAGCTGGCCGGGTTCTGCATCGGCTGCGTCGAGAAGCCGGAGCTGGTGGACCCGGCGACGGTGCGCGCGGGGGACTGCGTGGTGGGGTATGCCTCGGACGGGATCCACGCCAACGGCTGGAGCCTGGTGCGGCGGGTGCTGCGCGAGCACCCGGGGGCGGTGGCGGCGGCGGACTGGCCGGCGCTGCTGGCGCCGACGCGGCTCTATCACGACGTGGTGGCGGGGCTGCGCGAGCGCGGGGTGCGGCCGCGGGCGATGGCGCACATCACCGGCGGCGGGTTGCCGGAGAACCTCGGGCGGGTGATGCCCGCCGGCTGCGGTGCGGAACTGGCGGTGCCGCCGTGGCGCGCGCCGGGGGTTGCGGGCGTGCTGCGCCACGTCGACCCGCAGGACCGCTGGCACACGTTCAACATGGGGATCGGCTGGGTGGTGATCGTCGATCCCGCGGACCTCGGCGCGGCGCTGGCCGCCGGCCCGGGCGGCATCGAGCTCGGGCGGGTGAGCGCCCGCAGCGGGGTGAGCGCGCGCGAGGCCTGACCCACCACCGCGAAGACTCCCGGAACCCAAGCTGATGGCCGACTTCCTGAAGCACGAGTGTGGCGTGGCCGTGATCCGGCTGCGCAAGCCGCTGGCATGGTACCTCGACCGCCACGGGAGCACCCTGTGGGGCTTCAACAAGCTGTTCCTGCTGATGGAGAAGCAGCACAACCGCGGCCAGGACGGCGTGGGCATCGGCTGCGTCAAGCTCGGCATGCCGCTGGGCGAGCCGTACATGTTCCGCAAGCGCGACGCCCAGCGCGACTCGCTGGCCGAGGTGTTCCGCCAGGAGAACCGGCGCTTCAGCAAGCTGGCCCGGCGCGGCCGCCTCGACCCGCGCGACCCGGTGAGCGTCAAGCGCGAGTTTCACTTCGGCGGGGAGATCCTGCTCGGGCACCTGCGCTATGGCACCTCCGGCCAGTTCGACCAGGGCGCCTGCCACCCGTACATGCGCCGGAGCAACTGGCCGACCCGCTCGCTGATGGTGATGGGCAACTTCAACATGACCAACACCGGCCAGCTCAACGAGGTGCTGATGAAGCGCGGCCAGCACCCGGTGTTCGGGACCGACACCCAGACGGTGCTCGAGGAGATCGGCTTCCACCTCGACGAGGCCCACACCGAGCTCTACCGGCGCTTCCGCGACGAGGGGCTGGAGGGCCGCCAGATCCAGGAGCGGATCACCGAGGAGCTGCGGATCAACGAGATCGTCGGCGAGGCGGCGAGGCTGTGGGACGGCGCCTACGCGATCTGCGGTGCGATCGGCAGCGGCGAGATGTTCGTGATGCGCGACCCCCACGGGATCCGGCCGTGCCACGTGCTGGTGACCGACGAGGTCATCGCCTTCGCCTCCGAGCGCGTGCCGCTGATGACGGTGTTCGAGGCCGAGGAGGAGGACGTGCGCGAGGTCACCCCGGGAACGATCGCCACCGTCTCGGCGGACGGCGAGTATTGGGAGGACCGCTTCGCCCCCGAGACCGAGCCCCGGCCGTGCTCGTTCGAGCGCATCTACTTCTCCCGCGGCAACGACCCCCGGATCTACCGCGAGCGCAAGGCGCTGGGCGCCGCCCTCGTGCCGCAGTTGCTGCGCTCGATCGACGGGCGCTTCGACCGCGCGGTGTTCTCGTTCATCCCGAACACCGCCGAGATCGCCTACCACGGGATGATGGACGGGCTGCGCATCCACCGCCGCGAGGAGGTCAGGACCGGCATCCTCGCCGCCGCGGCCGCCGGCACCCTCGACGCCCGGCTGCTCGACGAGCTGATCCTGAGCAACTGGCCGCGCGGCGAGAAGGTCGCCCACAAGGACATCAAGATGCGCACCTTCATCACCCGCGAGGACGGCCGCGAACAGCTCGTCTCCCACGTCTACGACATCACCTACGGGGTGGTCGGCGACGACGACGTGCTGGTCGTGCTCGACGACTCGATCGTCCGCGGCACCACCCTCAAGCAGTCGATCATCAAGATCCTCGCCCGCACCCGCCCGCGCAAGATCGTCATCTGCTCGACCGCGCCCCAGATCCGCTACCCGGACTGCTACGGCATCGACATGTCCGAACTCGGCCAGTTCATCGCCTTCCAGGCCGCCGTCACCCTGCACCGCCGCGCCAACCGCCAGCCGCTCCTCGACCGCGTCTACGACGCCTGCCGCGGCGAGCTCGCCAAGCCGCGCGAGCGGATGACCAACCGGGTCAAGGAGGTCTACGACGCGTTCGACGACGAGACGATCGCCGCCGAGGTCGCGCGCATGGTCTACCCCGAGGACATCGGCTGGCACGGCGAGGTCGAGGTGGTCTATCAGACGATCGCCAACCTGCGCCAGGCGATCGAGGGGCCGTGCGGCGACTGGTACTTCACCGGCGACTACCCCACCCCCGGCGGCTACGCCACCGTCAACGCCGCCTACGTCGCCTGGTACGACGGGATCCAGGGCCGCAGCTACGACCTGCCGCTGTGAGGCGCCGCCGGCCGCCGCGCCCGGCGGCGGGACCCGCGGGCCCGGCGGCGGTCGTCACGCGCGGCGCGGGTCCGCCCCGGGCACGGTTGCCGGTGCGGTCGCGGCGCGGCCCCGGCTCCGCAAGGACGCGGAGCGACGAGGTTCCGGGCGGGATTCACCAGATCGTGGCCACCAGCCGGGTCCTGCGGATCAGCCGGTCCTTGGTCACCAACGGCAGCCCGAGGCGTTGCACTGTGGCGACGATCACGCGGTCGAACGGATCGGACTGCGGCATCGCCAGCGTCATCGCCCGCCACGCGGTCTCGGCATCGAGCGGAATCACCGTGACCCGCGCCGCGAGGTTGCGGATCGCCGCGGCGCCATCGCCGTCGCAAACCCGCAGCCGCCCCCGGGCGATCAGCATCGCCAGTTCCAGCAAGCTCAACGCGCTGATCCCGACGGCGTCGCGGACGAGGCCGGCCAGTGCCGTGCGGGCGGCCTTGCCCAGGCGCGGGCTGTCCTCCGCGGCCCACACCAGCGCATGCGTGTCCAGCACCAGCTTCACAGTCCCGGCCTCCATGCGGCATCCGGCAGGATCGGCGCCTCCAGGTCGCCATCGCCCGCGGCGAAGGTGCCGCGCAGCGAGCCGAGGAACACCCCGTCGGGCGGCGACTCGGCGGTGAGCACGAGGTTGCCCTCGCGGGTCTTGATCACCACCCGCTCGCCCCGCAGGGCCGCCTGCTTGACCCGCGGAAATTCCCGCAGCAGGGTGCTGGTGTTCGTATGCATGTCAAACAATCTGACTGACCACGTTCCGGCGTCAAGCGCGGAAACGGGGCGGTCGTGGCGTCCGGCCTGGCGGCCGGCCCTGCGGCGGGGCTATACCCGCCGTTTGCCGAGCACGCCGGCCCGGCGGGGGTCGGCCGCCTGCAGGTGGGCGAGGCCGATCGCCAGCGCGTCGGCGGCGTCGTGGGGTGGGGTTTCGGTGAGGCCCAACAGGGCGCGGATCATGAATGCGACCTGGCGTTTCTCGGCGTTGCCCTTGCCGACGACCGCCTGTTTGACCTTGCGGGGCGCGTATTCGTAGACCGGCAGCGAGCGGTCGGCGGCGGCGATCAGGGCGGCGGCGCGGGCGGCGCCCATGCTGATCGCGGTGCGGTGGCTCTGGACGTAGATGATCCCCTCGACCGCGACCTCGTCGGGGCGCCACTTCTCGATCACCGCGGCGAGGTGGCAGCGGATCGCGGCCAGCGCGGCCGACTGCGGCAGCCGCGCCGGGACGCCGATCACCTCGTAGGCGAGCGCCCGGAAGCCGCGCGGGCCGGCCTCGAGCACGGCGTAGCCGGTGTTGCGGATGGCCGGGTCGATCGCAAGCACGCGCACGGCGGCAGGATGGCCGGCCGCGGCCCGGAGTCCAAACCCCAAATGCCGGCTACAGCGCGCGGATCAGCTGGATTGCCTCGGCGAGCTTGCGGGCCGGCCGGGTTTCCTTGAGCCGCGGGAAACGGCGCCCCTCCAGCATGATGTAGTCCCGGTTGCGGGTCAGCATCAGCCGCTGGCCGCGCACCTCCACGGCCGTCAGCCCGCGCGCCGCCGCCAGCACCCGGACCAGCTGGATGTCGATCAGGTGGCGGACCGGCTCCGGCAGGCGCCCGAACCGGTCCCGCCAGCGCTCGGCCAGCGCCTCGACGCCGCGCTCGTCCGCCAGCTCCGCCAGCTCGCGGTAGGCCTCCACCCGCAGCTTGGCTTCCGGCAGCCAGCCGGCCGGCAGCCAGGCCGGCAGCCACTCGCCCGCCCCCGCCGCCGCCCCCTCCCGGAACGCCACGAAGTCGGCCCGGAACGCCACCGCCACCCGCTCGCCCACCGCCCGTCCCTGCAGCCGGTCGACCGCCTGCCGCAGCAGCTGGCAGTAGAGGTCGAAGCCGATCGCCGCGATGTGGCCGCTCTGGCGCAGGCCTAACAGGTTTCCCGCGCCGCGGATCTCGAGGTCGCGCATGGCGATCCTGAACCCGGAGCCGAGCGCGGTGTACTGGCGGATGGCGTCGATCCGCCGGCGGGCGTCGCCGCCGCCGGCGAGCAGGCCGCGTGGCAGCAGCAGGATGGCGTAGGCCTGCTCGCCGGCGCGGCCGACGCGGCCGCGGAGCTGATAGAGGTCGGCGAGCCCGAAGCGGTCGGCGCGGTCGATGAGGATGGTGTTGGCGTTGGGGATGTCGATGCCGGTCTCGATGATGGTGGTGGCGAGCAGCACGTCGGCCTCGCCGCGCACGAAGCGGCGCATGACCAGCTCGAGCTCGTCGCGGTCCATGCGGCCGTGGCCGGTGACGATGCGGGCGGCGGGGACGAGGTCGGCGAGGCGCTGGCGCATGCCGTCGATCGAGCGGATGCGGTTGTGGAGGAAGAACACCTGGCCGCCGCGCTTGAGTTCGCGGGTGATGGCGTCGCGGATCAGGCGTTCGTCGTAGCCGGCGACGGTGGTGTGGACCGGGGTGCGGTTGGGCGGCGGGGTGTCGATCGTGGACATGTCGCGCGCGCCCATCAGGGCGAGGTAGAGGGTGCGCGGGATCGGGGTGGCGGAGAGGGTGAGCACGTCGATCTGGCGGAACAGTTCCTTGAAGCGCTCCTTGTGCTTGACGCCGAAGCGTTGTTCCTCGTCGACGACCACCAGGCCGAGGCGCTTGAAGTGGACGTCGCCGGAGATCAGGCGGTGGGTGCCGATGACGATGTCGACCGAGCCGTCGGCGAGGCCGGCGAGGGTGGCGCGGGTTTCGGCGGGCGAGCGGAAGCGGTTGAGCAGGTCGATGCGGACCGGGTAGTCGCTCATGCGCTCGCGGAAGGTGCGCCAGTGTTGTTCGGCGAGCACGGTGGTGGGGGCGAGCACGGCGACCTGGCAGCCGCCGGTGACGGCCTTGAAGGCGGCGCGGATGGCGACCTCGGTTTTGCCGAAGCCGACGTCGCCGCAGATCAGGCGGTCCATCGGGACGGGCGCCTCCATGTCGCGTTTGACCGCGGCGATGGCGCGCAGCTGGTCGGGGGTCTCGGTGAAGCGGAACGAGTTTTCGAACTCCCACATCCAGCGCGAGTCGGGCGGGTGGGGGCGGCCCGGCTGGGCCTGGCGCTGGGCCTGGACGCGCAGCAGGCGGGCGGCGTAGTCGAGGATCGAGGACTCGGCGAGCTGGCGGTTTTTCTTCCACGTAGCGCTGCCCAGCTTGGCGAGCTCGGCCCGGCCCCCGAGGCCGACGTAGCGGCTGAGCAGGTGGGCCTGTTCGATCGGGACGCGGAGTTCCGCGCCGTCGCGGTATTCGAGCACCAGTTCCTCGCCCGCGTCGCCCTCGGCGGTGCCGAGGAAGCGGCCGATCCCGTAGTCGGCGTGGACGACGAGGTCGCCCTCGGCGAGGTGCTCGGCGGCGGTCAGGACGGTTGCGGCGCGCTGGCGGTCGAGGTGGCCGCGGCGGGCGATGCCCGGCTGGCGGTACCGGCCGAAGAGTTCCGAGGAGGAGAGGATTGCGATCCGCAGCGCCGGCACGGTGAACGACTCCAACAGGTCTCCGTCGAGCGGCTCGACGCCGAGCTCGCGTTCGAGGTCGCGGCCGGCCAGTTCAGTGAAGCGTTCCTGTTCGCCGCGGGTCGGGAACACGATCGCGATGCGCCAGTGGTCGCGGCTCCAGACCTCGAGGTGGTCGAAGAAGCTCCTGCGCAGGGCGTCGCTGAGGATGAAGTCGCCGGCGTCGAACGCGCCGACCGGCTGGCCGAGGCAGGCGCAGGGGTCGTCAGCGCCGGCCTCCGGCAGGGTGTCGCGCACGACCACGGCGGCGGCGGGGGCCGGGTGGTCGGCGATCGCGGCGTGGAGGTCGGCGCGGTGGCGGTAGGCGGCGAGGGTGGCGTCGGCGGCCGGTTCGGCGAGGAGGAACTCGGCCTGCTTGAGGCGGCGGCGCGACTGCTGGCTGTGGACGTCGAACTCGCGCAGCGACTCGATGTCCTGGTCGAACCACTCGATGCGCAGCGGGGCGTCGGATTCCCACGGGAAGACGTCGACGATCCCGCCGCGGGTGGCGAATTGGCCGTGGCCGTCGACGCGCTCGGCGCGGGTGAAGCCGGCCTCGTCCAGGGTGCGGGCGAAGTCGCGCGGGTCGACCCGGTTGCCGGGTGCCAGGACGAGGCGGGCGTGGAGGAGCGCGGCGGGGGAGGGGGCCGGCAAGTCCCACATCCCGGGCGGGCCGACGACCACCGCACGGTCGCCGCCGGCCAAGCGCCGGAACACCGCGAGACGCTCGGCCGCGGACTCGGGCGATTCGTTGTCGGACGCCCCCGGCGGATCCTGGAGGACCATCGCCGGCACGCCCCAGATCGCCAGTTCGTCGGCGATCCGGTCGCGGTGGCGCGGGTTGTCGCAGGCCACCCACAGCCGGCCCTCGCCACGGCCGGCGAGCCAACGCGCGAGCAGCGCCACGACCCATGCGTGGGCCGCCTCGGCGACCTGCGGGAACACGACCCCCCCTGCGCCTGCGCCGATGCGGGCGAGGCGTTCGCGGAATCCGGGCTGGTCAAGTGCAGGCGCCAGCCATGCGTCGGCTGCGGCGGACGGTCGCGGCACCGGCGCCGCTATACGATCGAACCCGCGCCCGCGCAAGGCCGCCGCAAGCCGGCCCGTGGCGACCCGCCGCGCCCCCGGCCGGAGGGGCCCGGCGGCGCGGTCACCCGGGCGCCGCCACCGCGTCGACCCGCAGGTCGCGCAGGCTGCGCAGCGTGGTGTCGATCCGCCGCAACCGGCGTGCGCCGGTGCGCCGCTTCGGACCGAAGCGTGCGCGCGTGAGCCCGAACACCCGCTCGATGAACCGTTGCGAGCCGATCGCCATCCCGTCGATGAAGTAGCGCACCCGGCAGCGCAGCGCCTCCGCTTCGCTCAGTTGCCGCACGCCGGCACCCCGGTCGCCCCGCGCCACGCTCGCCCGCGGTTTGCCGCGCCCGAGGCCGGCATCCAGGAGCTGCCGGTAACGGTGGGCCGCCTGCCGCCAGTTAGACGGCGTGTCGGCCGCCCGTGTCCCGCTGCGGTCACCCCGTTCCGATCCAAACAGCACCCGCTGCAAGCCCTCTCGCGCCCGCGCCTTGCCCGCCACCGCTTCGCCATACGAACACCAGCGGTAGTCCTTGGCATCCTCCACGATCCCTGCGCGCACCGGATTGAGGTCGATGTAGGCCGCAATCGTGCGCGCCGCGTGGCCGTCCTCCACCAGCACCGACCTGAAGCGCTCCTCCCACAGCGTCCCCTTGCGGCCGTGCTCCCGGTTGTGCCAGCGCGCAAACCGCTGCTTGAGCGTCTTCATGAACTGCGAGAGGTCCCACATCCGCCGCAGATACGACTCGCGCAGTGCCTCCGCCCCGGCCGCGTCCCCCTGCTCCCGGAAATGCCTCAGCCACCACCGGACCTCCCGCAGCTTGTGCTCCGGATACAGGCACGCCAAGTGCCCCAGCAACCGCTCGTCCGACCAGTCCCGCCCCCGGCCCGCAGGCGCCGCCGGCACTTCCAACAACAGGTGGAAGTGGTTGCTCATCACGCAGAACGACAGCACCTGCACCTGGCAGAACCGCTCATACAGCCGCATGTAGGCCACAAACTGCTCCCGCTCCGCCGCCCCCAGCACAAACCGCCGGTCCACCACCCGCGAGATGCAGTGGTAGAGCGCCGGCCTGCCACGCAGCGCCTCCAGTTCCGCCGCCGTCAGCCCGTCGTCAGCCGCATCCTCCGCCCGCGCCGCCAACGCCGCCCGCGCCGCCAGCAGCTCCGGCCGGTGCCACGGTGCCAGGTAGCGCGGCTTCGGCATGACCCCCGCAGCAAACCCGCCCCCCGGCCGCATGTCAAGCCCGCAGCCGACAAATTGTCTGGGAAATTATGTTTAGGTTGTCAAGGGTGTGGGGGTTGGGGGATAAGGGCAGCCGACAAATTGTCTGGGAAATTATGTTTAGGTTGTCAAGGGTGTGGGGGTTGGGGGATAAGGGTAGGGTGAGGATCATTGCTGGGGCGGCGGGGCGGGTGAGGATCCGGGTGCCTGGGGGGATGGTGCGGCCGAGCACGGACTTTGTGCGGCAGGCGATGTTTTCGATTTTGGGGGAGGTGGTGGTGGGGGCGCGGGTGCTGGACTTGTATGCGGGGTCCGGGGCGCTTGGGCTGGAGGCGCTGTCGCGCGGGGCGGAGTCGTGCGTGTTCGTCGACCACAGTGCGCGGAGCGTGGCGGTGATCGAGGGGAACCTGGCGGCGGCGCGGCTGGGTGGGGGGCGGGTGGTGAGGGGGGACGTGGGGGTGTTTTTGGGGCGGGAGCGAGGGAGTTACGGGCTGGTGTTTGCGGATCCGCCGTATGCGGAGGGTGGGGGCGGGGGAGAGTTGGCGCGGTTGTTGGGTGGGGGCGACCTGCGGCGGGTGGTGGCGGCCGGGGGGTGGTTTGTGGCGGAGGGGCCGGCTGGCTGGAAGGCGCCGGAGGCGGCGGGGTGGGAGTTGCGGGACCGGCGGGAGTATGGGGGGACGGTCATCCTGCTTTACGCGGTGGGCGGGGGGTCCTAAAGGATGTGGGTGATGCCGCGGTGGGTGGTGATGGTGCTCTACAACCTGGTGGTGCCGTGGTTTTTCCTGCTGGCGCTGCCGGGGTGGTGGGTGAAGATGGCGCGGCGGGGCGGGTTTGGGAGCGGGTTGCGGGAGCGGGTGGGGATCTACCGGCGGCCGGCGGCTGGGGAGCGGCGTGGCGGGGTGGTGGTGCAGGCGGTGAGCGTCGGCGAGGTTGGGGTGGCGGCGAAGCTGATCCGGGCGTGGCGGGTGGCGGATCCCGGGCGGTCGTTTGTGCTGGCGGTTGGGACGGCGACCGGGCGGGCGCAGGCGGCGGCGCTGGAGGGCGAGGGGGTGCGGGTGGTGTATGCGGTGCTTGACCTGCCGGGGCTGGTTGGGCGGTTCCTGCGTCGGTTCGAGCCCTCGCAGCTGGTGTTGATCGAGTCGGAGCTGTGGCCGAACATGTTGGACGCGGCGCGGCGGCGGGGGATTGCGGTGCGGTTGGCGAACGCGCGGCTGTCGGGGCGCTCGGAGCGGCGCTACCGGCGGTTTCGGCGGTTGACGGCGCCGGTGCTGGGGATGGTCGGGCGGGTGGGGGCGCAGGAGGAGGGTGACGTGGGGCGGTGGGCGGCGCTGGGGGTGGAGCGGGGCCGGATCGAGGTGACGGGCAGCGTGAAGTTCGACCCGGGCGGCGCGCGGGTGCCGCAGCAACGGGACGGGTTTGCGGCGATGTTGCGCGGGTTCGGGGAGGGTCGGCCGGTGGTGCTGGCGGCCTCGACCCATGCCGGGGAGGAGGAATGGGTGGCGGTTGCGGTGCGTAATGCGGCGCCGGAGGCGCTGTGCGTGCTGGTTCCGCGGCACGCCGAGCGGCGGGAGGAGGTGCGGGCGGCGCTGGCGGGGGCCGGCTTCGAGGTGGTGCTGCGGTCGCGGTTCGAGGTGCCGCGGGAACCGGCGCGGGCGTGCCTGGTGGTCGACAGCACGGGCGAGTTGTGCGACTGGACGGCGCACGCGACGTTGGTGGTGATCGGCAAGAGCATCCTCGGCGAGGGCGGGCAGAACCCGGCCGAGGCGGTGATGGCCGGGGTGCCGTTTGCGTGCGGACCGGCGATGGGCAACTTCCAGCCGTTGGTGGACCGGATCCAGGCGGCAGGGGGGTGTTTCCGGTTCCGGGACCGGGCGGGGCTCGAGGCGGCGGTGAAGGGGGCGCTGGCGGGCGGCGAGGCGAGCGAACGGATGACCGCGGCGGCGGGCGCGGTGCTTGCGACCCACGCCGGGGCGACGGTGCGGACGATCCGGATGCTTGAGGGTGGGTGAAATCCCGCCGGATTGGCTGGACGAAGGTGGGATCACGCGCCATGGTGTTGTGGTCAACCTGCTGCGCGCCGCCCCCCAGTGATCCACTCATGAGCGACCCCGAACCCGACGGCGGGCAGAGCCTGCTGGAATCATTCCACCTGGGCCCGGCGTGGGCCCGTTCGGCGGAAACGAACCAAGAGCGGTTCAAGGACTTCGAGCCGCGCGAGCGCGACGGCGAGCGGCGGGGGAGGGACGGTGCGAAGCGCGGGCAGGGTGGGTTGGAGCGGCGTGGCCGGGACGAGCGGGGCGGCGGCGGGCGTTTTGGCGGGCGCGACGCGCGGGACCGGCGCGGCGAGGTGCGCGGTGACGGGCGTGGTGACGGGCGTGGTGACGGGCGTGGTGACAGGCGTGGCCGCGGTGGCGATCGGCGTGACTGGCGGGACGGGGTGGAGGAGCGGCGGGTTGAACTGGTGCGGCCGGCAACCGGGGTGCGGATTGAGGTTCACCCGGCGCCGGCGGCGATCGAGTTGATCGCCCGGGAGATCCACCAGTATGCGCGGATCTACTCGTTGTATGACATCGCGCAGGTGCTGTTGGCCCGCCGCGACCGGTGCGTGATCGTGTTCAAGTGCGGGCCGGAGGCGACCGGCCCCCTGTTCCGGTGCAAGCATGACGACTCGCTGTGGCTGACGCGCGACGAGGCGGTGGCGTGGATGTGGCGGGCGCCGTGGCGTGGGGACTACTACGAGGAGCAGACGATCGAGATCGAGCCGCCGAAGGGGAACTTCCAGCACGTTGCGCGCTGCGGCCTGAGCGGCGAGTGGCTCGGGCCGCCGAACTACCACGGTTACCAGCGGGCGCTGCGCCAGCTGCACCGCGAGCGGTATTCCCACATGCCGTTCGAGCGCTACGTCGCGCGGGTGCGCACCGAGCACGGCGAGGAGGCGGTGGCGGCGTGGCTCGACACGATGAAGAGCCACATCCGCTATCGGCCGGTGGGTGGCGGCGACGACCAGTGGATGACCGACCGCGCGGAGGTCGAGCGGCATTTCGTCGCGCACCTGTTCGAGCGTGCGTTCGCCGCCGTCAGGGAGGCGCAGGTGCCGGGCGACGTGGCCGGCGGGCAGCTCTCGGCGTCGCTGCTGGAATCGCTGAAGCTGGCCGGGGGGCACACGCGCAAGCACCCGACGATGATCATCCCGGCGGTGTGCCGGATGTTCGAGCGCCTGCGGCTGCCGGTGTTCAAGCGCGACGCGAAGCTGTTTGCCGGGCCGGCGCGGCCGCGCCCGGTGCCCGCCGGGGTGGTGCTGGCGGAGCGGCCGGCCGCGATCCTCGGCTGGCTCGCCGGCCGCGGCCAGGCGAAGCTGGCCGACCTGTGGCACGACCTGCTGCCGGAGGGGCAGCAGGCGCCGTGCGAGTTGTGGCTGGCGGACCTCGTGTGGCTGCTGCGGCAGGGCAACGTGCTGCTGTTCGAGGACGACACGCTGGTGTTGCCCGGGCAGGGGGCGCAGCCGGCGGCGGGGCCGGGCAGGCGGAGCGCGCCGGCGGAGCCGGCCGGGACCGCCACGCAGCCCGAGGGCGGCGGCGGGGCGGGGGCGTCCGGCAAGCGGCGTCACCGCAGCCGGCGGCGGCGGGTGCGGGTGCCGCAGCCGTCGATCGTGGTGCGGCGGGCGGTCGAGAAGATGAGCGTGCGCCAGCTCAAGAAGGTGCGCGGGGCGGAGCGGGTGTGGCGGCACCGGCTGGTGATGCGGGCGTTCCGGCAGGCGGAGGGGCCGGCGCCGGTGGCCGAGGAGGCCGCGGCCTGAGCGGCGGGGGCGGCGCGGCGGCGCCCCGGTCTAACGGCCCGGCCGTCTAACCGCCGCGGCCGTCCGGCAGCGCGCGCAGCCAGTCGAGCCAGGCGTCGAGGCCTTCGCCGGTCTTGGCGGACAGTTCGATGACCGGGGCGTGGTGGGCGACGCGGTGCAGGTTGTCGAGGGCGGTGGTGCGGTCGAAGCCGGCGGCCGCGGCGAGGTCGATCTTGCTGATCACGACGAGGTCGGCGCGGTGGAACACGGGCGGGTACTTGAGCGGCTTGTCCTCGCCCTCGGTGACCGCGAAGAGGACCACGCGGCGGTCCTCGCCGAGGTCGTAGGAGGCCGGGCAGACGAGGTTGCCGACGTTTTCGATGAACAGCAGGCGGCGGCCGTCGAGGGGCAGCTGTTCGAGCCCGCGGGCGACCATCTCGGCGTCGAGGTGGCAGACGTTGCCGGTGGTGATCTGGGCGACCGGGGCGCCCGCGGCGTGCAGGCGGGCGGCGTCGTTGGCGGTGGCCAGGTCGCCGTTGATCACCGCCGGGGCGAACTGTGCGGCGAGCGCGGGCAGCGACCGTTCCAACAGCGTCGTCTTGCCGGCGCCGGGGGACGAGAGCAGGTTGACGGCGACGATGCCCTTGGCCCTGAGGAAGCCGCGGTTGCGTTCGGCGAGGCGGTCGTTGCGGGCGAGGATGGGGGCGTGGAGGTCGAGGGTGGCGGGGTGGTGGTGGTGGTCGGAGTGATCGTGGTCGGCGTGGTCGGCGTGGGGGTGGCCGGGGCCGTGGTGGTGGTGGGAGTGGGAGTGGGCGTGGCTGTGGGTGGTGCCGTCGGCGTGGCGGTGTTGATGGGCATGGGTGGGGGCGTCGGGGGCGTGGGTGGCGCCGGTGGTCTTGCCATCGACGAGGGTTTCCACCTTGAAGGGTCCGACGTTTCCGCAGCCGCAGTCTTGGCACATATCAGGTTACCTCCAGTTGGGCGAGTTCGAGGTCGCCGCCGCCACTATCCACGATCAGGGGGCCGCTGCAAGCGGGACAAGTGAAGGCGAGCTCGTCGAGCTGGTGGGTGGTGCCGCAGGCGAGGCAGCGGAAGGTGGCCGGGACCGGTTCGATCTCGAGGGTGGCGGCGGCGGCCGGGGTGTCGTGCTTGAGTGCGGCGAAGGCGAACTCGAGCGCCTCGGGGACGACGCCGGAGAGCACGCCGACGCGCAGGCGGATGCGGTGGATGGTGGTGGCGCCGGCGTTGCGGGCGGCGGCGGCGGCGGAGTCGAGGACCGCTTCCATGATGGACGCTTCGTGCATGGTGCGGGGGAGAGGTAGGGCATGGCAGCGGGATGTGCGACGGCAAAGCGCGGGTGCGGCGGGGGGCGGCCGCGGTGGATGGCGGATCGGGCGAAAGCACCGGTCGGGGTTGCGCGGTATCCATGGCATGCTCAAGCGGCGGCACGGCGGAAGCGCGCGGTGGCTGCGCCCCCTGTGCGGCGCCGGGGTGGCGGCCGGGTGCGGGGTGCTGCCGGTGGCTGCGGTGCAGGGGCAGGCCGCGGCGGCGGAGCCGGCGGCGCCCGCGTGGGTGGAGGCGGCCGTGCGCGGGGGCGATGGCGGGGATTTCCGGCGCGGGTTTGCGGTCGAGTGGGACTGGCTGCGGCAGGACTTCGGGGTGGGGGAGGCGGAGCGGATCGTGGCCGGGGGAACCGGGGGCGGGGTGCCCGAGGCGACCGCCATGGTGCTCGAGGAGGCGGGCGCGCGCGCGGGCGGGTTGCGGCGCGAGTTCGACCTGCTGCTGCAGGAGGGCGTGCCGGCCGGGGACCGGCGGTGGCTGCTCCTCTACGCGCACGCCTGCGCGCAGCGGCGCGCGGCGCGGCTGGCCACGCTCGCGGTACACGCCCCGCGGATCGCGTTCGTCAAGCGGCGGACGATCCGGCCGTCGTTCTTCGCCTACACCGAGGGCCAGTCCGACGCGCAGGCCGAGCGGCATTTCCTGCCGGGCTCGGCGTTGTGCCTGCTGACGCTCGACGGCACGGCCGGCCGGGTGGACACGCTGCTGGAGGACCCCGGCGGGGTGATCCGCGACCCGGCGGTGTCGTGGGACGGCCGGCGGCTCGCGTTCGCGTGGAAACGGGACCTCGACCGCGACGACTACCACCTCCACGAGATGGACCTCGCGAGCGGCGCCGTGCGCCAGGTCACCCACGGCGAGGGGGTGGCCGACTACGAGCCCGCCTACCTGCCCGACGGCGACTTCATCTTCGCCTCCACCCGCTGCGTGCAGACGGTCGACTGCTGGTGGACCGAGGTGAGCAACATCTACACCTGCGACCCGGAGGGGCGCCACATCCGGCGGCTCGGGTTCGACCAGGTGCACACCGTCTATCCGCAGGTGCTCGACGACGGCCGGGTGGTCTACACCCGCTGGGACTACAACGACCGCGGGCAGGTCTTCCCGCAGCCGCTGTTCCAGATGCAGCCGGACGGCACCGGCCAGACCGAGTACTACGGCAACAACTCGTGGTTCCCGACCACCATCGCCCACGCCCGCGGAATCCCCGGGACCTCCACCGTGCTGGCGATCCTGTGCGGCCACCACAGCAGTCAGGCCGGCAAGCTGGCGGTGATCGACCCCGCGCGCGGGCGCCAGGAAAACCAGGGCGTGCAGCTCGTCTCGCCGCCCCGCCACACCCCCGCCGAGCGGATCGACAGCTACGGCCAGGACGGCGAGCTGTTCCGTCACCCCTATCCGTTAGCGGCGAGCGAGTGGCTGGTGAGCTACGCGCCCGATGGCTGGGAGGGCGCGGGCGGCTGGGACGGCGACGCGCGGTTTGCGGTCTACTGGATGGACATCGGCGGGCGGCGTGAGCTGCTGGCGGCGGACGCGGAGCTGCCGTGCCAGCAGCCGGTGGCGGTGGCGGCGCGGCGGCGGCCGGCGCTGCGGCCCAGCGGCGTCGACCTGGGGCGGGACGACGGAGTGTTCTACCTGCAGGACATCCACCAGGGGCCGGGGCTGGCGGGGGTGGCGCGCGGCACGGTGCGGCGGCTGCGGGTGGTGGCGCTGGAGTACCGGCCGGTGGGGATCCGCGCGAACGCGAGCGGCGGCCCCGGCGGCGGGGCGATGATCAGCACGCCGGTGGCGATCGGCAACGGCAGCTGGGACGTCAAGCGGGTGCTCGGCGAGACGCCGGTGCACGACGACGGCTCGGCCTGTTTCGTGGTGCCGGCGCGCACCCCGGTCTACTTCCAGGCGCTCGACGGGCGTGGCCGCGCGCTGCAGACGATGCGCAGCTGGAGCACGCTGCAGCCGGGCGAGGTGGCGGCGTGCGTCGGCTGCCACGAGCCGAAGAACAGCGCGCCGCCGGCGGCGGCCGGGGCCGTCCCGCTGGCACTGCGCGAGCCGCCGCGGGCGTTGGAGCCGTTCCATGGCCCGCCCCGCGGGTTCAGCTTCGCGCGCGAGATCCAACCGATCCTCGACCGCCACTGCACCCGCTGCCACCGCGACCGCACCGCGGTCCTCGCCCTCGACCGCTGCGAGGGGCCGCCGCCGCTGGAGGCCGCACCGGAGGCGCGCAGCCCGGCCCCCGACCGCGCGTTCAGCCTGCTCGGCGCAACGATCGCCGACGAGCCCGCCGGCCGCAACTGGAGCGATGCCTACCTGGTCCTCACCGGCGCCAGCCGCAACGCGCCGGGCGGCGAGGTGGGCCGGGCATTCCGCGGCCGGCCGGACGGGCCGCTGGTCAACTGGATCAGCTCGCAGTCGGTCCCCACGCTGCTAGAGCCGGCGACCGCGGGGGCGGTGCGCAGCGGCCTGCTTGATCTGTTGGAACGGGGGCACTCCGGCGTGCGGCTGGCGCCCGCGGAGTACGCCAGGCTCGCCTGTTGGATCGACCTGCTGGTGCCGTTCTGCGGCGACTACACCGAGGCGAACATCTGGACCGGCGCGGAAATGGAGAAGTATTGCCGCTTCGCGGCCAAGCGGCAGCGGCTGGACGAGGAGGAGCGCGAGGCGGTCAGGCGGCTGTGGGATGCGCGGTCGCGGGCGCAGGCCGCGGCCGGGCCGCCCGGGCGCCACTGACGGGGGGCCGGCTGCCGCCCCCGGCCGGGACCATTGAGCCCGGTGCAAGAACCGCCATCCGCCGCGCGTCTCCCGGGGGTGGCATGACCAATCGCAGGGACTTCCTGAAACAGACTGCGTCGGCTGCCGTGATGGCGTCGACGGCGGGCGTGGTGTTCGGGGCCGAAAACGACAAGGTGATCCGGGTCGGGTTCATCGGTGTGGGCGGGAGGGGGACCGGGTTGCTTGACTGCACGCTTGCGCTTGCGCACGTGACGGTTCCGGCCATCTGCGACATCGATCGATCGTGTGCGAACCGTGCCGCGCAGATGGTGACGGGCCGGGGACAGCCCGCGCCGGAACTCTACACCGAGGGGGAAACGCACTGGCAGTCAATGTTGCAGCGGGATGACCTGGACCTCGTGATCATCGCGACGCCGTGGAAGTGGCACACGCCGATGGCCGTGATGGCGATGAAACAGGGCATCGTGCCGGGGGTGGAGGTGCCGTGTGCGCTGAGCATCGAGGAGTGCTGGCAGTTGGTGGATGCCAGCGAGGAAACCGGCATCGGCTGCATGATGCTGGAGAACTGGTCGTTCCGGGACGACAACCTGGCGTTGTTGAACATGGTTCGCGCCGGGCTGTTCGGGCAGATCGTGCATGTGCACTGCGCACACAGCCACGACTGCATCGACCACTGGTTCTTCGATCCCCAGGGGAACGATCGCTGGCCGGCGGAGTACTTGATCAGGTACAACCGGGACCAGTACCCGACCCACAGCGTCGGGCCGGTCTTGAGCTGGTGCGATATCAACTGCGGCGACCGGTTCACGTCGATCACGTCAACGGCGACGGGCAGTTTCGGGATCAACGCGTATTTCACCCGTCGTTTTGGCGCCGGGCACCCCGGGGCCACCCGCAACTACGCGCAAGGGGACATCGTGACGTCCACCTTGAAGACGGCCGGCGGCAAGACGGTGGTTGTCAACTACGACATGCAGCTGCCCCGGCCGTACGACAACCGCTGGATGCTGCAGGGGACGCGGGGCGTCTACAGCGAGCAGCGCAACGCCGTGTACCTTGTCGACAAGAGCCCGGAATACCACCAGTGGGAGCCGTTCCCGCCCTATCAGGAAAAGCACCGGCATCCATGGTGGAAGCAGGGCGGGCACGGCGCGCACGGGGGGGTGGATGGGCTGGAGCTGCGCTTGCTGGTGGAGGCGGTTCGCGCGCAGGCGCCGCTGCCCATGGATGTCTACGATTCGGTGGTCATGAGCGCCATCGTCGACCTGTCCGGGCAGTCGATCGCCAAGGACCGCATCCCGGTCCCGTTCCCGGATTTCACGCGGGGCAAATGGCAAACGACCGCGCCCAGATTCGCCATGGTTGGTTGATCTGAAATGCGATGCCGGGGGTGCGGGCGTTCCGGCACCTGATCCCGGTGGCCCACGCACCGGCCCCCCGGCAAGGCCATTGCCGGATGCCCGGCGGTCCGGCCCGAATGCCCGGCCGGGGGGCAAAGTGCGGGCCCCGCTTGTTCCCCCTTGCGCGGGTTCTTCGGAAGTCCTAAGCACCGGGGCGGATGACGCAGGACCCCGACCAGCACGACTCCCTCGGGGCGATGTACTCGGACTACTTCCTGGATTATGCCAGCTACGTGATCCTCGAGCGGGCGGTGCCCCACCTCGGCGACGGCCTCAAGCCGGTGCAGCGGCGGATCCTGCACTCGCTCTGGGAACTCGAGGACGGGCGCTACCACAAGGTGGCCAACGTGGTGGGCAACACGATGAAGTTCCACCCGCACGGCGACGCCGCGATCGGCGACGCGATCGTCCAGCTCGGACAGAAGGAGCTGCTGATCGACCCGCAGGGCAACTGGGGCAACGTGCTGACCGGCGACGGGGCGGCGGCGCCGCGCTACATCGAGGCGCGGCTGTCGAAGTTCGCGCTCGAGGTGGCGTTCAACCCGAAGACCACCGAGTGGACGCCGAGCTATGACGGCCGCAACAAGGAGCCGGTGGTGCTGCCGATGAAGTTCCCGCTGCTGCTGGCCCAGGGCGTCGAGGGCATCGCCGTCGGACTGGCGTGCCGGATCCTGCCCCACAACTTCCTCGAGCTGATCGACGCCTCGATCGCCGCGCTGCGCAAGGAGCCCTTCGAGCTGCTGCCCGACTTCCCGACCGGCGGGATCCTCGACGCGACCGACTACCGCGACGGCCTGCGCGGCGGCAAGGTCAAGGTGCGGGCGCGGATCGCGATCGAGAAGAAGGGGCTGCTGCGGATCACCGAGATCCCGTTCGGCACCACCACCGGCGCGCTGATGGACTCGGTGGTCGCCGCCAGCGACAAGGGCAAGATCAAGGTCGCGCGGATCGAGGACAACACCGCCGGCTCGGTTGACATCCTGGTGCACCTCGCCGCCGGCGCCGATCCCGACAAGGCGCGCGACGCGCTCTACGCGTTCACCGACTGCGAACTCTCGATCTCCCCCAACGCGTGCGTCATCGCCGACGGCAAGCCGCAGTTCCTCGGCGTCAGCGAGATCCTGCGGCGCAGCGCCGAGCAGACGCGCGAGCTGCTGCGCAGCGAGCTCGAGATCCGCCTCGGCGAACTCAACGACAAGTGGCACTTCAGCTCGCTGGAGAAGATCTTCATCGAGAACCGGATCTATCGGGACATCGAGGAGTGCACCACCTGGGAGGCGGTGCTCGAGGCGATCGACCGCGGGCTCGGGCCGTTCAAGAAGCTGCTGCGGCGCGAGGTGACGCGCGACGACCTGGTGCGGCTGACCGAGATCAAGATCAAGCGGATCTCGAAGTTCGACAGCCTGCGCGCCGACGAGGAGATCCGCGGGATCGAGGCCGGGATCGCCGAGACCGAGAAAAACCTGCGCAACCTGACCAAGTTCGCCGTGCGCTGGTTCGAGGAACTCCGGCGCAACCACGGCAAGGGCCGCGAGCGGCGCACCGAGATCGCGGACGGCGGGTTCGGGCGGGTCGACCGCCAGCAGGTGGCGGCGGCCACCGAGACCCTCTACGTCGACCGCAAGCACGGGTTCGCCGGCTACGGGCTCAGGAAGGACGAGCCGGTCGGCCGCTGCTCGACCATCGACGACATCATCGCCGTCTCGCTGGACGCCAAGCTGCGGGTGGTCAAGGTCGCCGAGAAGGTCCACGTCGGCCACCGGCCGGTGCACGTGGCGGTGTTCCGCAAGGACGCCGAGCCGGTGTACTCGATGATCTATCGGGACGGCCGCGACGGGCCGGTCTACGCCAAGCGGTTCCGGGTCGGCGGGGTGACCCGCGACAAGGAGTACGAGCTGGCGCGCGGCGCGCCGGGCACCCGGGTGCTCTACTTCGCGGCCCACGACACCGAGGAGGCGAGCAACGAGCAGTTGCTCACCGTGCACCTCAGGCCGGCGCTGCGCCTGCGCGCGCTGAGCCGGCCGTTCCTGTTCGGCGAGATCGCGGTCAAGGGCCGCGCCAGCCGCGGCAACCTGGTCACCAAGCACAGCGTCGACCGCGTGGTGCGCGGCCCGCGCGACAACGGCGCAGCCCGCGAGCTGCCGGCGCCGGCCGACGAGGACGCCGATGCCGATCTCGATGCCAATGCCGAGCTCGATCTCGCTGACGATGCCGATGACGACCAGCCTTGACAACGCGTGGGGCGGGGTGCCAACCTGTGCGCATGAACAGGTTGCGGCGGGCGGGTGCATGGCTGGCGGGGATCTGGCGCGGCTGCCGGCGGCGGCGCCGGCCGGTCGCCGAGCAGCTCGAGTTCCGCTTCTGAACCGGCGGGCAAGATTGGGCGATTTTGGGCTTACCCTCCGGGCGCGGCCCCTCTATAAGCACGGCACTTCGCCGATGGCTCCATCGCGCCGACCGTTCTCCGCCGCGCTGATCAGGCTGCACGCCGCCGCCGTGACCTGTGCCCTGCTGTGGCCGGGGGCCGTGTGGGCCGGCGGACCGGCCGGCCCCGCGGAGGCCGAGCGCCGCCAGCAGGCGGCGATGGAAGCCCAGGAACTGCTCCACCACGGCGACCGCGCCTACGAGTCCGGCGACTACGCGCAGGCGGTCGAGGCCTACACCGGGGCGGTCGAGGGGCTGCCGGACGCGCCCGCGACCGCGGTGCTGCGGGCCGCGGCCGTCGAGCGGCTGGTCACCGCCACCATCGAGCGCGCGCACCAGTTGGTGCGCGCCGGCGACCTCGCCGGCGCCAAGACGGCCCTCGACCAGGCCCTGGTCGCCGGGGTGGCCGCCGACGACGCGCGGGCGCGCCGGGCGCGGGCCGAGCTCGACGACCCGCTGCGCACCAACCCCGCGCTGACCGCCGCGCACGGCCGCGACGTCGACGAGGTGCGGCGGCTGCTCTACACCGCCGAGGGCGCGTTCGAGCTCGGCAGCCTCGACCGGGCGGCCGATCTCTATCAGAAGGTGCTGGGCATCGACCCGGCCAACACCGCGGCGCGGCGCGGCCTCGAGCAGGTGGCGGCGGCGCGCGCCGACTACCACCGCGCGGCGCACGACAGCCGGCGGGCGGAGATGCTGGCGGACGTCGACCGCGGGTGGGAGCTGCGGGCCCCGCCGCCGGCCGAGGAGGTCATGGGGCTGCTCCACGGCGGCGGGCAGGGCCGCCAGGTGGCGATCGAGTCGAAGCTCGACCGGATCATCTTCCCGGTCATCGACATGGAGGACACCACGCTGGCCGAGGCGGCCGACTTCCTGCGCTCCCAGTCCCAACAGCTCGACATCCTCGAACTCGACCCCGCGCTCCGCGGCGTCGGCATCGTCCTCGACCTCGGCCCCGAGGACGCCCCGGAGGGCCAGCAGGCCCGCACCGCCCGGATCAACCTGAAGCTGCGCCGCGTGCCGCTGCGCAACGTGCTGGACTACGTCACCAGCGCCACCCGCACCACCTGGGTGATCGACGAGTTCGCGGTGGTCATCCGGCCGGCCGGCGGCAGCTCGGGCACGCTGGTGACGCGCAGCTACCGGGTGCCCCCGGACTTCCTGACAACCGGGGTGGGGGCGTCGGGGCAGGTGCCGGCGGCGGCCGACCCGTTTGCCGCCGAGCCGAAGGAGGAGGGGTTGCTGGCGCGGCGGCGCAGCGCGCAGGAGGTGCTGCAGGAGCAGGGGGTGAGCTTCCCGGAGGGCGCCAGCGCGTCGTTCAACACCGCCACCAGCACGCTGCTGGTGCGCAACACCTCCGAGATGCACCTGCTCATCGAGCAGATCGTGCACGCCGCGGCGGAGACCGAGCCGGTGCAGGTGGTGGTCAAGCTCACGATCATGAAGGTCGAGGAGCGGCGGCTCAAGGAGCTGAGCTTCGATTGGCTGATCAGCCCGTTCGACTTCGGGCACGAGCTGTTCCCCGGCGGCGGCACGGTGGGCAACGGCTCGGTGCTGGGCGCGATCCCGACGCCGCCGTTCACCAGCCCGCTGACCTTGCCGTTGACCGCGGGCAACCGCTCGGGCGACGCGGCGGCGCCGCCGGACGGCATCGATGCGCTGATCCAGGAGACCCAGCAGGGATTTGCGGCCGCGCCGCGGCGGGCGCCCGGGATCCTGACTTTCAACGGCCTGCTCTCCGACGGCCAGTTTCAGGTGATGATGCGGGGGCTCGACCAGGCCAAGGGGATCGACTGGGTGCAGACGCCCTCGACCGTCACCCGGTCCGGCCAGCGGTCGTCGATCTCGGTGGTGCGGGAGTTCATCTATGCGACCGAGTACGAGCCGCCCGAACTGCCCAACCAGGTCGGCGACGTCGAGGGCTTTGGCGGCGGGCAGAGCTTCTCGCCGGTCACGCCGGCGACGCCGACCGCGTTCGAGCCGCGCACCGTGGGGATGGTGCTGGAGGTCGAGCCGGTGGTCAGCGCCGACCGGCGCTTCATCGACCTGGTGCTGACCCCGGAGCTGACCGAGTTCGACGGCTTCGTCAACTACGGCAGCCCGATCAACAGCGCGCAGTCGACGGGGCTGCTGGGCCTCGGCGGCACCGAACAGGTGGAGATGACGCCCAACGCGATCCTGATGCCGGTGTTCAGCGTCAACCGCGCCAACACCGCGTTGACGGTGGCCGACGGCTCGACGATCGTGATCGGCGGGTTGCTGCAGGAGAAGCTGATCAAGGTGGAGGACAAGACGCCGGTGTTCGGCGACATCCCGCTGCTCGGCCGGCTGTTCCGCAGCGACGTGAGCGTGCCGAGCCGCAAGGTCGTCCTGTTCTTCGTCAACGTCGAGCTGCTGGACCCGACCGGCCGGCGGTTCCGGGAGCGGTGAACGGCCGGCCTGGGCGGCGGTCCGGGCGGTGGCGCGGCGAGCACCCGATGTGACAAGCGATGGCCAGCGATCGACCAGACCCCGAGAGTTACTCGCTCGACGAGATGATGCAGCGGCTGCGCAGCCGGGGCATCGAGTCGGAGCCGGAGCTGATCACGCGGCCGGACGGCACGCAGGTCTACCGGGTGCGCAAGCGCAAGCGGCGGACGCGCCAGCCGCACAAGGAGCAGCAGCGGCGGCGGCAGCGGATGCGGGTGTTCCAGATCGGGGCGGCGGTGGTGCTGGTGATGGTGCTGGCGACGGCGGCGGTGGCGATGTTCGCCTACTACAACAGCGGCGGGTTCGTGGCGAAGCTGGGGCGGCGGATCGGGGGGATGACGGGGGCGGAGGCGGAGTTCCAACAGTTCCGGGTGACGCCGGTGCGGGCGATGGCCGGGGCGGTGGCGCTGCGCTGGCCGGGTGGCGGCGGGCTGGGGGAGCTGCAGCTCCAACAGGTCTCGGCCGACCTGCGGATCACCAGTTTCGTGGGCGGCACGTGGAACGGCGAGGAGGTGTTCGCGCGCAACGGGGTGCTCTACGTCGGCGATCAGGGGCTGGCGGCGGCGGCGCCGGAGCCGGTGGCGCCCGGCGAGGTGCCGCCGTTCTCGTTCACCCGCTACCGCTGCGAGAGCCTGGGGGTGATGTTCGGGGGCGGGCTGCGGCCGCCGCTGCAGTGCCGCGAGGTGGAGGCGTCGTTCTACGCGCTGCCGGCGGGCGGGCAGCTGCGGCTGAACGGCGGGCGGCTGCTGGTCGCCGGCTGGCCGGAGCTGCCGATCGACCGCGGGCTGGTCGAGTTCCGTGACGGGCGGGTGGTGGTGTCGTCGATCCAGATCGGCGGGGACACCGAGCAGCAGGGGCGTGCGGAGCTGCGGGGCGAGGTGGATCCGGGCGGCAGCCAGCCGGCGGCGCTGGAGGTGACGCTGGAGCGGTTCCCGCTGCGGCTGCTGGCGGGCGACAAGGCGGCGCGGATCTTCAACACGCGGCTCGACGCGGCGGCCACGCTGTCGTTCGTGCCCGGGCGGTTCGAGAGCCACGAGCTGGTGGTGCCGTTCGAGGCCAGTTCGGCGAGCAACGGGGTGTATGTGAGCGGTTTCCCGTTCCTGCAGGTGTTGCGGAGCGAGTTCCAGAACGAGGAGTTCGGGTCGCGGCCGTTCACCACCGAGGCGGGCGGGACGCTGCGCCGGACCGCCGGGGCGGTGGTGCTGGAGGAGTTGAACCTGTTGGAGAAGAACTTCCTGGCGCTGCGCGGCAAGCTGCGGATCGAGGTGGACGGCCGGCTCGGCGGGGCGCTGGACGTGGGGATCGCCGAGGCGTATGCGAGCCGGCACCCCTCGCCGGTGTTCCGGCGGGTGTTCGCGCGCGAGGAGGAGGGGTTCTGTTGGGCGCGGGTGACGGTGTCGGGCACGGTCCAGAACCCGGCCGACGATTTCGCCGAGCTGGCCAAGCAGGCGGCGTCCGAGCCGGCGGCGGCGGAGGGCGGCGAGGTGCCGCCGGACGTGCTCGAGCAGACGTTCCGGGAGTTGATCGAGGGCGGTGCGCCGGCGCTGCCGCCGGAGGGCGAGGGGCAACCGGCGCCGGACGGGGAGCCGCCGGCGGGCAACCGCTGACCGACTCCCCCCGGCCGATCCTCCTTGGCCGATTCTCTCTTGTGGCCGCGGAGCGGATGCTTCAGGGTGCCCTTGTTCTTCCGCCATGCATGCTCCGAATCCCCTGCGCTCGGTGTTCGATGTGTTCGGCCGCTTGACCGACGGGCACGTCGGCGAGGTGAACGGCCGGGCGTTTGACCAACTCGTCGATCTGCTCGACGTCGAGCCCGGCTGCCGCGGCCGCTGTGTGCTGCTGCGCTCGCCGCGTGCCGGCTACGGCAAGACGCACCTGCTGACCCAGGTGGCGCGGCATTTCGGGGCCAGCCACGAGTTCGTGCTGCTCAGCCTGGCCGATGGCAGCCGGGTGCATCCCGGCACGGTGCTCGAGGACGTGTTGCGGCGGCTGTGCCGCCCGCTGCCGGCGGCCGGCGGGCTGACCGAGCTGGACCTGCTGGCGCGGCGGGTGCTGGCGCTCGGGCTCGAGCCGCTGGTGCGGTCCGGCGACGTGCCGTGCCAGGACCGCGACAGCGCGCTGGCGGCGCTGCGCGAGCGCGCCACGGAGACATTCGACTTCCACCACCCGAACGCGGTGACCGCCCACTGGACACGCGACAACTTCGGCGTGCTCGGGCCGCGGCTCGGGTTCGAGCTCAGCCAGCGCGTCGCGGCGCCGCTGCGCGAGGTCGCCGGCTGGGTCGAGGCCCTCTATCGGTTCGCCGCCGCGCCGCTCGAGCAGCCGGCGCGGATCGGCGCGCTGATCGAGGCGGCCACCGGCGGCAGCGCCTCGCTCGACCGGCTCGGCGCGCTGCTGCAGATGCTCAGCCCGCTGCGCCGGATCGTGCTGGTGGCCGACGAGATGGAGGGACTGTCGTCCGACCCGCAGTCCGCCCTGCGGCTGGCGGCGTTCGTTGCGTCGCTGCGGCAGACCGCCGAGGCGACCGACTTCATCCTCGCGCTCAACCGCGACCTGTGGGACAGCGCGTTCCGGCCGCGCCTGAGCGGCGGCCTGGAAGACCGCCTGGCCGAGTGGGTGATCGAACTCGAGCCGGTTTCGCTGCGCGAGGCGGAGGCGCTGATCGAGGCGCGGGCGCCCGGGCGCGGGCGCGAGATCGCCGCGCGCCTCGGCCTGGCGCCCCGGGACTTCTACGCCCGCGCGATCCTGCGCCGCGCCGCCGAGATCGTCGAGGCCCACGGGGCCGGGTCGGGCGTGGCGGAAACACTTGCCCCGCCGCCGCGCAAGGACGCCGCCACCCCGACCGCCCCGGAGATCATCCTGCCGCCGGCTGCACCGGCCGTTCCTCCGGTCGGCGCCCCGCCGCCGGCCGCCGAGCCGCCGGTCGAACGCGCCGCCGAACCGACACCCGCTCCGGAACCGGAACCGGAACCAGAACCGGAACCGGAACCAGAACCGGAACCGGAACCAGAACCGGCCCCTGCACCGGCCCCTGAGCCTGCCCCTGCACCGGCGCCCGAACCCATCCCTGCACCGGCGCCGCTCCCCGAGCCCGCGACCGAGTTGGCCGCCGACGCTGAGCCGGCCCCCGCACCGGCCACCGCAGACGAGGAGGAACCGGTGATCCGGCTCACCCCGCCGGCCACCGCAGTGGAGCCGCGGCGGTGGGAGTCAATGGACGATGATTTCGCCGCCCTGCCCCGGCCTGCGGCCGCCGCCCCCGGAGCGGGTGCCGGCGAGCCGTGGGACTGGCCGTGGAGCCCGCCGCCCGCCCCGACCGAGGCGTCCGCCGCACCGGCTGGCGGAGCCGTCGCCGAGCCCGAGCCGTTCCGTCCCGGGGAAGCCGCCCCGCCGGCCCCGGCCGAGGTGCCCGCGTGGTCGTTCACCCTCGAACCGACCGCGCCGGCCGCAGCACCCCGCGTGCCGCCCGCCGAGCCGGTTGCGGCACCCACGCTGGCGCCCGCCCCGGAACTTGCCCCGGAACCTGTCAAGGAGGCCGCCCCGCCGCCCGCCGCCCCGCCGCCCGCCGCCCCGGCCGCTCCCGCGCCAGCCGAGGCCGATGCCGCCCCGCCCATCGCCGAGCCGCCACCGTCGCAAGCCCCCGAAACCCCCAGCCCGTTCCGCCGCTTCACCGAGGAACAAGCCGTCCGCCCCGGTGAGTTCGCCGCTCCGCCACCCCCACCGCCCGCCCCCGAGCCGCCCCCCCCCCCGCCGCCCGCCCCCCCCCCCCCCCCCCCCGCACTGCCGCCCGGCATCGCCCCCGCCGCCCCCGCCGCCCCCGAACCCGCCCCACCCTCCGAAGAACCCCCGCCCCGGCCCCGCGAAGCCGACCGCGTCGATGAACTCCTCCGCCAGTTCCGCGAACGCTACGGCCGCCGCTGACCACCCACCCCTCCCGCAACACGCTTCCTCCCACGCTTTTTCCCCTTGCATCCCAGACTACCCGCACCCCATCTTCCCGCCCGCGCCACACCCCGGCGCCCCCACCCATTTCCTGCGTAGCTCAGCGGTAGAGCGGGTGGCTGTTAACCACTAGGTCGTAGGTTCGAATCCTACCGCAGGAGCCAGATGAACCCCCGCTCCGGAATCCCCGGGCGGGGGTTCGCCACGTACAGGCGCCCAAAACTCCCATATTTCGAAGGGTTTGCAGGCCGCGGGACGGGGGAGTGTTAAGCGGTCCTCTCCGTTCCGGGCCGTGGAGGGGCGGAAATGGGGCCGAGACTCTCTCCACTCTCCGTTTTCGGGGGCCGTTGGTTAACACGTTTGTGCGGTGGAACCAGGACGCTGATGGTGGTGGTCTTGCTCATGCTCTTGTCTCGATGGAGTAATCGTAACAAACTATTGCAAGTGGTCTCCGCGCCATCGGTTTCTTGGCAGTATCGCGTTTGGGTTTGCGTAGTGGATTGGAAGGGAACAGCATTCCGTCGTTCTCCCGTGAGTGACAGGGACTCGCTTGTCGACTAGGCCGCGGTCGGCCCGAAAGGCAATTCCATTTCAATAATTGGAGATGAAGAGACACCCGGCAACACTGGTCATCCTTGCCGGATGGCTTGGAGGGGGCGCAGCTTGGGCCGAGATCGTGCCTTCGGACCGGCTGACCACGTGGCAGCCCGGCATCCCGGGTGGAATTCCGGAAGCCGCCGGCACGACGGTTGACGTGACATCCTACGGCGCCGACCCGTCCGGTGCCGCCGACAGCGCCCCGGCTTTTCTCAACGCTCTGCACGCCCTGCCCGCGGGGGGCGGGGTCGTCTTCATTCCCGAGGGGACCTACCGCCTGGCCGGCAAGATCGCGGTTGACCGCGATGACGTGGTGTTCCGCGGGCAAGGCCGCCACCGGACGCGTCTGCTGGCGGACCACACCGACAAGGTGTTCGAAGTCCTAATCTACTGGCAGGGGCCATGGCTGGACATCCTGTCGGGCTATCAGAAGGGCTCGCAAACGATCGTCCTGCCGAGCATCGGTGGCTATCAGGTGGGCCGCTTCGTGCAGATGAAGCAGACCAACGATCCCGCCGTGATGTACACCGATCCCGCCTGGAACGTGTCCTGGGGTCAGGATGCGGTCGGCCAGTTCTGCGAAATCACTGCCATCGCCGGCAACACGATCTCCCTGCGGACGCCGCTGCATTTCAGCTTCCGCTCGGACATGCAGCCGAAGGCCCGCTACATGGTCCTGCGGAAGAACATCGGATTCGAGGACTTCTACGTCGAGAAACTGCAGCCGGGCGGAGAGACGTTCTGGCTCAAGTACGCCGCGTACTGCTGGATCCGGCGCGTCGAGAGCGATCACACCATGGTGGCCCACATCCACAACACGGGCACCATCGGATGCGAGTACCGGGAGAACTACCTCCACAATTCCTTCGATTACCAGGGGGGCAACGGCTACGGCGTCGATCTCGGGTGGCAGGTCACCGACGCGCTGGTCGAGAACAACGTCATGCGCCACCTTCGCCACGCGATGCTGGTAAGCAAGGGCGCCTGCGGCAACGTGTTCGGTTACAACCTGTCGTACGACCGGGTCCAGGGTGCCGGTGAAACCAATCTGAACATCGGATACATGCTCTCCGACGTGGTCCTGCACGGTCATTACGCGCAGTTCAACCTGTTCGAAGGGAATCAGGTAGAACAGATCGTGCCGGGCGACTACTGGGGACCCTGCCCCGGCAACACCTTCCTGAGGAACCGGATTCTCGACCGGGGGATCAAGATCTGCGACCACTCGCACAACCAAAACGTGATCGGGAACAACCTCGTCCAGGAGACCATCTACGACGACGGGACGGTGACCGGAACCGTGGCACACGGCAACCTGATCGAAGGGAGTCTGGAGTGGGACCCCGCCATCGCCGATCACGATATCCCGGTGTCATACTACCTGGGCGGCAAGCCCGCGTTTTACGGCGAGGAGACATGGCCGTCTCTGGGCGCAGACCTGCCTGGCAGTTCACTTCTTCCCGCCGCCCATCGGCACTCCTGCGGAACCGAACTGGAAGACGGCGACAGCGATGGCATGCCGGATGTGTGGGAGGCCAACTGTCTTGGGAGTTGTACTGCCTCGGCAGACGCCGACTCCGACGGCGACGGACAGTGCAATCGTGACGAGTTCGTTGCAGGCACCGACCCCTCCGATGCGCTCAGCCGATTCTGCGTGGTGGCCCGTACTCAATCCGGACGTGTCATGGTGGAGGTTCCCCTGTTGCCTGCGGTCGGACCGGGCTATGAAGGATTCCAACGCCTGGTCGACCTGTGCGTTGCCACCGAGCCGTCCGGTTCGGTATGGCAACCGGTGGCCGGGTACACCAACGTGCCAGCTCAAGGAGGCTTGATGATCTATACCCAGCCCTCTCCGGAACGGAGAGGTTTCTATTGCGCCCGGGTGCGCCTGGAATAGGCGCATGATCCCGGGGCGGAAGCATGGCCGCCGGGATTTCCATCCTGCTCGTGGGTCTCGCGGTCGGCGTGCTATCGCTGATCGGGCTGTGGCGGTGTCGGTCACCTGCTGGTCGATTGTCGGCCGCGCAATGCCCAAGCCGCGGTTCCATTTCGTTCAGGAACTCGGTCCTCGTCTGCGACGTAGAAGGTCACATCATCGACCGGTGACCAGCCTGCCACGCTGTTGTCGAGCGGGTCCACCGTGGCAAGGGTGAAGCGTTGATATGGTATCGCCGGCTGGTCCGGCCCTTTGAGGAAAGTTGTCCACAGGGTTCCGATCCGAGAATGGGCGCTCCGCCAGCTCGTCGGAGGATCGGGTTCATGTGGGCAACTTTCCGTGGCTGCAGTTGGTCTGGAGCTCCCAGAGGAAGGCGCAGATCTCGCGCGCGACGGCGGTCATGATCTTGTTCTCGTGGAGGCCGCGGGCGCGCATGCGGTGGTGCTTGCGGCAGAGCCGCTGCTGGGCGCGCCAGGAGAGTTCCTTGACGGCGCGCGGCAGGCCCTCCTGGCGGCGCGAGAGGGGCGGGCCGACCAGGGGCGGTTGGCGGCAGGCCCGCGCGGACTCGAGCAGCATCCAGCGCGCGTGGGCGTTTCGCAGCGCCCGCAGCACCCCCCGGGCGAGGATTTCGGCGATCTCGGCGCGGCGGGCCTCTGGGGGCATTGGGGCGGGGTCGAGGGCCATGGCCCTGCCGACGTGTCAACGAATCCCAGCGAACCGATGCGCTCACATGCGACCGGTTAGCCGGGGCGGGGCGAAACACTGGTCTCGGATTTGCTTTCCCCGTGATCCCGCATGGGTCGCGCCGCAATCGCGTGATGGCCGGAGCGGCGTCGCCACGATTCCCGCTGGCACTGGAGCCGTTCGGCTCGAATCATGGGGGCGACCGACGAGGGTCAATTACCCGGGTGGCGTTTCCGCCTTCGCCGGACAAGGCCGCACCAAGAACCAAGGGTAGTACAGGTGGTCAGGCGTTTCGACGTCGTCGATCGACCACGCATCGATGCCTTGGTCGAGATCGTTGATGATTGCCGAGGCGGTGACGCCATCGCCGTTGCCTTGTCGGGCCCAGCCGGAGAGTCCTGGGGCGCGAGCTCCCGCGTGTTGGAGCAGCAGTTGGCCGAACGCTGCCTGCGCGAGAAAGAGCAGGAGGATCGGCAGGGTTGAAATCGCGCGCATGCCTGCCGGAGGGGAGACAGATTGGGTCCTCTGGCGCAAGCGCCGCTTGGGGGTGGAGGAGGCAGTCGGAGGGGCCGGGAGAGTAGTGGAACCCGTATCCGTTCGGCGCGAAGCTGCCCACCGGGGAACTGCAGGGAGAACCGGCCGCCGCCCCGCTCGCGCCCGGACCGCGGACGCGACGAAACGAGACCGGGCCCGCCCGGCGCTGGTAGGCCCGCGGATGCGGGGTCGAACGCTCCGGGCGGGCCGGAATCCGCTGCCAGGCGGCGGGCGCCTTGGGTTGACAGCGGGCGGCCTGCGAGGGATCGTCGGGAGCGATGAAGATCACGGCGCTGCTGCACGATTGCTCATTGGATGGCGAGACCGGGTATGCCGCGACCTGCGTCGAGTTCCCGGAAGCCAACGGGCAGGGCGAGACGGTGAAGGAATGCCTCGACGACCTGCGGGCCGCGGTGCAGGCGGTGATCGAGTATCGCCGGGAGGCGGCGGCGGGCTCGTTAGGCGAGGGTGAGCGGCTCGAAGTGGTCACCGAATGAAGCGCAGCGATCTGCTGGCGCACCTGTCCGCGCACGGCTGTCGGCTGGAACGCGAGGGCTCCCGGCACTCGCTCTGGAGCAACCCGGCGACCGGCGAGATCCAGGCGGTTCCGAGGCATCGGGAGATCAAGCAGTTCACTGCCCGTTCGATCTGCAGGAAGCTGGCCGTGCCGCCGCCGCCGATGGCATGACGCGCCCCATCACTCGCCCGCGAACCGATCGCAGCTCATCACCTCGGGGTTGGCGCTGGTGCTGGTGATCGGCCGTGCCGATGGCGCCGCCCTGCTGCGCACCATCCCCGCCGGCGGCGAGACTGCCCAGCCTGCCGACGCGCCCAGCGCCCGCTTGGACACGGCGGGGGAGTTATTCTTCGTCGGCGCCTTGGAGCTTTCCAACGGCAGCACGACGTGGAGGGATGTCGCCGTGGCCCTTGTGCCTCTCCTGCGACGTGATCGTGGCAGGTGACCTGGAAGCAGGGCGACCGCGGCACGTTGACCACCAATTCGCAGGTTCCCAAATGCGGGGCATGCCCCTGCATCGGCCCTCAATCCTGCTGCTGCAGCCGCTCCAGACACTGCCGGGGGGTGATGATGGGGATGCCGTGATGGGATCCGAGCACCAGCAGGTCATGGTCGCCGGTGACGATGCAGTCGGCTTCCGCGGCGAGGGCAGCGGCGAGGATCCAGTCGTCGTCGGGGTCGCGACACACCGGGTGATCGGGCGGGCCGGCTTCGACGGCCACGCTGTCGCGCCGGGCCATGGCGAGGACGGCATCGACTTCCGCTGGCGCGAGGCCCGCCTTGGTGGAGAGTTTCTCCTTCAATTCGTCGAGGATGAACCGGGAGACCCGGATGGCGCCGAGGTCCCGTGCCGTCTCGTAGAGTTCGGAGCACAGCCCGCTGGCCACGAAGGCTGCGAACAAGACGTTGGTATCGAAGACGATCTTCACGAGATCTCGCGGAAGACGTCATCGTCGGTGTAGAAGCCGGCGGCCCGGGCCTTGGGGACGAGTTGGCGGCGCAGGCTGTGAAACTGCGCCGAGGCCAACTGGCGACGGAGCGATTCCTGCACGATCTGGCTCCGGCTGCGTCCGGTGGCTTGGGCGAAGGCGTCGAGGTCCTTGCTGAGGTCCTCCGGCAGGCTGATGGTCAGCGTGGCGCGCATGTAATTGATGCTAATACAAAATCGCGGGCTGTCAAGACGAAGAGGATTTCTGAGGAGAGAGGTGGGTAGACAACAGGACACGGAAAGCTGCAAGCCACTGATGCTCAAGGGTCTGCGGCAACCAAAAAACAGAGAGTGCTCATGAACTACGAGGAGGCTGAGGGTCTGCCATGATCGGCCCCCCACGCCACGGGTGGGGGCTCGCTTTTTCTCACGAGCGCGACCGCATCATATGGGGGGTCGTGAAAAAATCCGGGCCTCGACTCCGGGGCCCGGTTTCCAGCACCCGGCACCCTTCCCCGTCTTCGGGCCTCCGGATCCCGGATCCCGGAGTTGCGCCGCGAGCCATGGGCTTGGCGTGCGGGGGCAAGCCTGGCGGCCCGCTGTCGCCCCTGCTGGCCAATATCGCCCTCATGAGAGCCGTCTGGATCGTTCTTCACTACGGGCCAAAAGCCCGCGTCTGATTGGAACCGCCCGGTGCGGAGCCGCATGCCGGGTGGTGTGATAACCGGCGTCGTTCTTGCCGCCGGGCCTGGCCTGCGCCATCTTGCCGTCGCGTTCCAGTTCGAAGCTCACTTCGTAGTCCCCGGGCACCACTTCGAATGCCGCCACCGTGCTGCCCTTGTCGCCGGCGTGCGTGTAGTTCATTGTCAGGTGCTCGGTTCCGGCCTTGGTGCCGGTGTATTCCAGCCCGCCGCCGTGCTCCCGCGGTTCCTTCATCAATCCGGTTAGAGGCCAGTGGTTGGGCTTGGCGATGCCGCGGGTGGCGGTGGCATCCATCGTTCCCGCCGCAAGCGGTGCGAGCGGCACGTCTTCGGCAGGCTGGTAGCGCAGGATGAACGCCAACTCGACGCGCTGTCCCAAGCGGACCGACTTCGGCGGCCCGCCCATCACCCAGTCGAAGGTGAGGGTTCCGCCGGTGGCCTTGCCGGGATCTTCCTTGGCCGGGGGATCCTCGGGGACCAACGGGGCCAGGGGTTCCGGCGAGTCTTCCTTGGGCGGCTGCGGCTGCCCGGGCTGCGTGTTCCCGGCGGTCCACTGTTGCAGTCGCTGCCGGTCCCGGGCCGTCAGGGATTGACCGCTCGAAGCCTTGGACAGGATCTTCTGCACATCAGCCGGGATCTCCTGCGCGGAGGCGGTATGCGCGGCCAGTGCCAGCCACAGCCAGGCGGCAGTGCAGGCGCAGCCACCAAGGAGGCCCGGCCAAGAACCGCCCCGGCGCGCGCGAGGAAGGGGCGTCGGCGGCTGTTCTGTTAGTCCGTTCGGCGTTTCCTTGCGCGGGCACATGAGGGTTTGTGGTTGGACCACGCTGCCGCAGCGGGTGCCGTTTAGGTTGGCAGAACTGCTCATCATTGCGGCCATGCTAGGGTCCCCGTGTCGACTTTCAAGGCCGGGGTCGCCGGGTCGGGATTCGCTTGCGGCGTCAATTCAGCGGCGAGAATCCAGTCGTCATCGGGGTCCCACCTTTCCTCCACCGCCACCAGCAACACGTGGCTTGCGGCCGCACTCGCCGCGGTGGGCATCCCCATGGCCGGGTGCTTGTCCTCGAAGCGGGGGTGCCCCTCTATCCCCCCGAATTCCCTCCCGCCCGATCCTTGAGCCACCCTCGGGCGGTCCGGTCGCGGCCAACCCGAGTTTCTTTCAGTTCGGTGGAATATGGGGACGCAGGGTGCCGGGCGTCCTATTTGCAGGGCATGCCTGAAAAAGGCAGAGCTGCTCTTGGCGCGCTGCGCCGGGAGTTCCCCCCGCTGATGGCTGGTGTTCCCCGGTGTCCGTGCCGCCAACTGGCCGGCTGGGCGGCAATCGTCCTTGCGCCAAGCGCCGCGGCCGCGGTGAGCATGGTGACCATCGAGCCGATCACTGGCGGCTACCGATTCACCACCGAGCAGGAACCGACGATCTACTACATCCTCGACCAGACGACCGACCTGGAGAGTTTCTCCGCCTTGGCGATGGACTTGGGGGACGCGGCGCCGACCTGGGAGATCATCCTGCGCCCGGACTTGCAGCCGCGCGCGTTCTATCGGGTTGGCATCGTCAGCGTGTTCGCCCCGCGCGACAGCGACGGCGACCGCATCGACGACGTGTATGAGCTGAACAACCCGCTGATCCTGGATCCGCTCAACCCGGACGACGCCAACCTGGACCCCGACCACAACGGCCAGACCCACCTGCAGGAGTATCTTGCGCGGTTCGGGCTCGGCGCACAGAGCCAGGTCCAGGCGCGCGAGGTGAGCTTGTTCAACCACGGGTCTCGTCGGTGAACATCCCGGCCGGGGTCACCGTGAGCTTCAAGAACCACCCGACGCACGCGCCGGTCGTGTGGTTGGTCAGCGGCAGCGTCACCATTGACGGCACCCTGAACCTCGACGGCAATCCCGGCATCACCGGTGTTGATGGCATCCTCAACCCGGAACCGGGGCCCGGCGGGTTCCGCGGCGGGGCGGCCGGGCCGAGCGGCAGCGGCGCCGGCTTCGGCCCGGGCGGCGGCAGCTCCGTCCAGAACGCCAGCCACCGCACCGTTTACGGCAACCCCCAGATCATGCCATTGATCGGCGGCTCAGGCGGCGGCGGCCAGAACAACCAGACCAGCGGCAGCGGCGGCGGCGGCGTGATCCTGATCGCAGCGGCGGACACGATCACGGTGTCAAGTTCGGCGCCTCGCAGCTGCTGACGGCCGCCTACACCAGCGGCGACCTCAACGTCGCCACTTGGACGGCCACGGCCACGCTCAGCGACGGCTTCAGCGGCCTGCAGGCCCGCGCCACCTCGCCCTGACCTGCCGGGGCCACACATCCGCGGCTGGCCGGACGGACAGCACCGGCCCCGCACCGGCCTGCTCCGTGTTCCTGCCCGGTGCCGCCCTTGATCCGCCGGAGCGGGGACGAGACGACCGCAACACGTGTTGGATCGCGCCCTCCACGGTCGTGAAGTGCGCGGTCAATGCCCGCGGCCGCGCCCCGCGGGCAGGCTGCCCCCCGCCTCACTGTGGCATGGCGACGCGGTAGAACCGGTTTTTGACCCAAATCGGTGCGAGGGCGTCGTCCTGGAGGCTCGTGGATTCGCCGTCCGACGCCTTGGTGCCGATCAGGTGCCAGGATGGGGGCGACAGGCTGTAGGTTCTCCAGACCTGATAGGTGTCGCCCGGCTGGCTGTTCCAGTGGAGCACGAATTGGCGCAGGCCGGTGGTAGTGAATCCCACCTGCACGATTGCGAACGGCCGCGCGCGGTGCTCGTAGGCTCCGATGTCGACGGTCAAGCTCCCGCCCGGGCCGCGGGCGATCCGCAGCCTGCCGTCGAGGTCGAGACCCGGGGGCACGAGCGGGCCGTTCGCGCCCGCGTCCACGCACGGCGAGGCGGCCTGCAGCCGGTAATCGTTGTCGCCCAGGGTCGAAGGCTTGTTGTCCGGCCCGTCCGGGTCGGCGAAGAGCGGGTCGTCGGTGACGACGCCCGAACCGCCGCCGGTCCACGCCTGGATGCAGCAGTTCTCCGGCAGCGCGGACTCCGCCATTTGGGCGCCGGTGGGTGCGGTGTTGGACCACGCGATGCAGTTGACGATCGGCCCCTCGCAGATGAAGAACCCGCCGCCGATGTTGGTGGCGCTGTTGTGGACCACGGTATTGTTCCACGCATTGCATTCCACGCCGCTGCACCCGGCGCCGTTCACGGCATGGTTGCCGGCGATGAGGTTGTCGCGCAGCGAGCCGGTGCACCACCCGACGCCCCCGGCGTCTTCCTCGGCGGTGTTTTCCAGGATGCGGTTGCGGCGGATCTGCGCCCCACAGTGGGTCAGGCCGCCGCCGTGCCGGGCCTTGTTCTTCTCGATCAGGTTCCCCTCGATGATCCCATGGCAGCAATACAATCCGCCCCCCAGGCTGAGGGTGTCTGGCCAGGTGGCGCCGTTCCAGCGGATGCTGTTGCCGCGGATCGGGCCGTCGCAGAACGCCAGGCCGCCGCCCCCGTATTCGCCTTCGTTGGCGAAGATCGTGTTGTTGGAGATCGGGCCGTCGCAGTCGTACAGCCCCGCGCCGGTGTAGCCCCGGTTCATCTGGATGAGGTTCCCCTCGATGACGCCGTCGACGAAGGCGATCCCGCCGCCGTTGAGGATGGCGACGTTGAACTGGATTGCGTTGCGCCGGATTGCGGCGTGGGTGTGGGTTTCCTCGCTGCCGCCGCTGATCCCCCCGCCATAACCCCCGGCGCCCTGGCGGATCGTGAAGCCCTCGATCGCGCAGTTGCCCGTCTCCGTGCCGTCGAACGTGACCACCGGTCCGCCGACGTCGTTGCCGCTGATGACCGTGGCGGAAGCCACCGCCGCATCGGAGGGGTCGACGCTGCGGACCCGGATGTTCTTGCCGCGGAGTTCGATCTTCTCGGTGTAGGTGCCCGCGGCCACGATCACCGTGTCGCCGGCGGCGGCCAGGTCGATTCCCCGCTGGATGTCCGCCACCGGCAACTCCGGCGTGCCGGGATTGGCGTTGCTGCCGGCGGGCGGCCGCGCGACGTGATAATCCGCCGCCATGACCTGCAGGCCTGCCGCGGCGAGGAAGCAGGCAACACCGGAATACGCAGATGTCTTCATGGCCGGCCTTCCTTCGCAAACCCCTCGATTCCAGCCTGCCCCCGCATCCCCCGCTTGTCAACCCGGCCGCGGCCGGGGGCGCCGGCCGGTTTCCCCGGGCCGTTGCGGCGGCGTGTGTGGTCGTGACGCCGGGCGGGCGCTGCCGCCGGCAACGGGTGGTGGAGGGTTGGTTCGCCTGGTCCGGTTAGGCGCCCGGGCGAACCCCGGGACAGCCGCCGGATCGGGCGGCGCGCCTGGATGTCGGCGGCGCCTGCGTCCGGCCGTGGATGGGGCCCGTCACGACTTGTGCGGCGGATAGCGGGCGGGCGAAGCGCTCCAGAACCGCATTCCCAGGCGTTCCACCACCTGCGCCCGGCCGCTGTTCCCCAGCGTTGCCAGCGCGGCAACCACCTGATCGGGTGACGCGTGTCGCAGCGTCGCGACCAGCTGGTCCTCGCGCATCGGATGGCGGGTGATGATGCCGATGACGGCGTCGAGCAGCGACTCGTCTCCGCTGAGGTCGAACGACCCGGCGGCGGAGTCGATCACTCGTGCGATGCCCCCGAAGATGGTGTGGGCGCGCAGCATCCCCTCCCTGTCCGGCGGCTCCACCCAGGTCTCCACCGGGGGGCGCTCCGGCCCGAGCAGATGGACCTCGTCCGGCGGGATGTCTTGCAGCCTTCGGGCGATTTCGGCGAGTGCCTGGGAGGAGTCATTGAGGCCGCGGACGAGCATCACCTCGACCCACAGCCTGCCGCGGAATTCCTTGCGGAAGGCGGCGATCCCGCCAACCAGCCGTTCGAAGGTCGCCTGTGGGTGCGGGCGGTTGATCTGCTTGTACAGCCTCGCGTTGCCGGCATCCAACGACGGCATCACCGCATCCGCGGCCAGCAGTTCCTCGCGGACTTCCGGCAGGTGCAGCAGGGACCCGTTGGTGATCACCGCCACCGGCAGCTCGGTGAGCGCCTTGACCTGCCGGATCAGCCAGCCGATGTCGCGGTTCAGGGTGGTCTCCCCGGAGCCGACGAACGTGATCCAGTCGATCTCGCCCGGCTTGTGAGCCTCGAGGGCCCGTGCGACCTCCGCGATCGTCTTTTCACGGGGGAAGTAGTCGCGCCTTTCGTTCACCATCGGGACGCTGCGTCCCAACTGGCAGTAGACACAGTTCCAATTGCAGGTCTTGAGGGGGACGGGGTCGATTCCCAAGGACTGCCCCAGCCGCCTGGATGGCACCGGCCCGAAGACATGTTTCATGGCTGCTGACCTTCCAACCGTTTCCGGATCGTGTCCTCGACCCGTTTTGCGAGGGCCTCATGTCCGGACGCCTCGGGGAAGAGCGGCGGCAGGAACTCCACGCTGATCGGGCGCCGGAACCGCGGCAATGCCCGGCCGATCGGCATCGCCTCGTATGCGCCCTGCAGGACGACCGGCACGATCGGAACGCCCAGTTCGCAGCCGAGGATGGCGAACGCCCGCTTGAACCCGCCCAGCTTGCCGTCGCGGGTGCGTGAGCCTTCGGGGAAGATCACCACGTTGTTCCCCTGGCGCAGCGCCTCGGCCATCTTCTGCAGCGAGAGCTTCAGCTCCCGGTTCATGTCCATGATGATGATGTTGTTCCGCGCGGCGAACCACCGCAGCCAAGGCGTGCGGAAATGCTGCTCGTCGGCGTAGAAGTAGGTGCGCCTGAGGAGATGACTGCCGAGGAAGCGCCCCACCAGCATGCCGTCGAGCCAGCTCTGGTGGTTGGCCGCGAAGATCACCGGCGGGTCCGGCAGATGGCCGAGGCCCGCCACGCCCAGGCGGAACCAGCCGTGCAGGCAGAGCTTGAGGACCGGCGTGGTGACGGGGAGCATTGCGGCGGACGGCAGGTTGAACGACGCGTCCTCGTGCAGCAGCCGGTGCCAGTTGCCCCGGTCCTCGGCCACCTTGACCTTCCGGTCCCGCGCGTATTCCGCGAGCTTGCCCACGGTGGCATGGTGGAGCATCTCGGCGTCCTGGACCAGGATGCCGAAGGTGTTCTCCAGGAAGGTCATCAGGCTGACCTTGTCGAGGGAATCGAGCCCGAGATCGATTTCCAGATGGTCCCCGGGGTGCGGCTCCCTGCCGGTCTGGTCCCGGATGAACGCCGCGATCATCCGGTACTCCGGATCGTCCGGCACCGGCCCGCGCGGGCGTTCCGCGGCCGCGTTGTCCCCGACCAATCCGGCCAGCTGGAACCGCTTGATCTTGCCCAGCCGCGTCTTCGGCAGCTCGTCCTTCACCAGCGTGAAGCTCGCGATCCTCTTCGCGGGCGAGGCGCCGCGGTTGTACGGGTCGAGCACGTCCCAGCGGACGTGATCGTCGAGGGCGTGGACGCCGCCTTCCTTCAGCCGGTCGAAATCCGGCCAGATCACGGCGTGCAGCACGCCCTCATGCGCGAACACACCGATCTCCCTGACCACCGGGTAATCCTTGAGGATCTTGTTCTCGACCTCCTCGGGATTGATGTTCTTGCCGCTCGGCAGGACGATCGTGTCCTTCTTGCGCCCGGTCACGAAGACGTAGCCATCGCCGTCGATTTCCCCCAGGTCGCCGGTGTGCAGCCAGCCGTCCCTGACGACGGCCGCGGTTTCCTCGGGGCGCCCGTAGTAGCCCTGCATGATGTTGCGGCCCCTGGCGAGGATCTCGCCGTCCACGATCTTCACTTCATTGCACGGGAGTGGCTGCCCGCTTGAGCCGATGCGCAGCGTGCCGGGGCGGGTGAAGGCGATCATCGGCGCGGCCTCGGTCATGCCATAGCCGTTGAGCACGTCGAAGCCGAGCGTCCTGAAGTCGCGCGCCACGTCGTCGTCGAGCGCGGCGCCGCCGCTGACGAGGAAGCGGATCCTGCCGCCGAACTTGCGATGCACGGACTTGAAGACGAGCCGCGAGAACGCCGGGGAGTCCAGCCGTTCCGCCAGCCGGAACAACAGCCTGGCGGCGGCGCTCTGTTGGATCCTGGCCCGGATCCCCTTGCGCAGCAGGCTGTAGAAGCGCGGCACGCCGGTGACCAGCGTCACCCCGTGGCGCTGCAGCGTCTCGCGGATGTCGTCGCCGGCCATGGACGGGGAGAAGACGCACGTCGCGCCGACATGGAGCGGGATCACGAGCGACCCGAGCAGCGGATAGACATGGTGGAGCGGCAGGAAGACCAGCGCGCGGTGCTCCTCGGAGTAGATCCGCACCTCCCTGGACACGCCGTCCGCGTTCGCCATGATGTTGTCGAACGACAGCATCGCCCCCTTCGGGCTGCCGGTCGTGCCCGACGTGTAGATGATCAGCGCGGTGTCGGCGTCGTCGCGCTCGAGGTGCGCCCCCTCGCCTGCGGGTGGGGCGGGGGCGAGGTCCGTGACGTCCTCGAACACGACCACCTTCGGAGCGGGCGAGACCGCATGCAGCGCGGCGCGGAGCTCGCCTTCCTTCGCGCGCGAGCAGAAGACGATCTCCGGGGTGCAGTCGTTGAGCATGTAGGCGACCTCGTCGGCCGTCGCCATGTAGTCGATCGGAACGGCGATGCAGCGGTTGTCCCAGGCGGCATACAGCGCGTAGACCCACTCGAAGCGGTTTTCCGAGAAGATCGCCGCCTTGGTGCAGGGCGTGGCCTGGAACAACGCCGCGTAGCTCCGGACCTTCCCGATCAGCTGTGGGTAGGAGACCGCCAGTTCCTGCAGGATCAGGGCGGGCTTGTCGTGGTGCTGCAGGTAACGCATCGGGTCCTTCGCTCTCTGGATGCAGGATCTTGGGGGGCTGGCCGGGGCGTCACTGCTGTTGTTTGCGCCACGGGTGGAGGAGGCGGTGGCGGCCGTGCCAATCGGGCAGGGTGTAGGCGGAGGCGGCGATGGCGGCGATGTAGAGTGCGGGCAGGATGAGCACCGAGAGGCCGAAGGTGCCGAAGACGAGGAGCACGGAGACGAAGCCGACGAGGATGTTGCCGCCGGTGAGGATGCCGATGCCGGCGGCGTAGTGGTGCTTGTAGAGGTGGCCGAGGCCGGGGATGATGCTGAGCAGGGCGGCGATCTTGTTGCGGTCGACGGCGCGCCAGGTGTCGCGGAATTCGTGGTCCATGGGATCCCCCTTTCGGTCACGGAGCGTGGCACCGGGGGCGGGCGGTGGCAAGGGCCGGGTGGGGCGGGGAGGGGGCGGGCGGGGAATGCGGGCAATCTGGCGGCGGGATCGGGGCGGATTTCCGGCTTGCCTCGGGGCCGGGGGGTGGCTATCGGTCCCGTCCTTTGTGCGGGGCTGAGGCTCCGACCCTCGGCCATGAAGCTGGCGAGCCTGCTCAGCACCGATCAGATCGTCCTCGACATCCAGTCAGGGGATCACTGGGGGGCGATTGCGGAACTGGCCGGGCACCTGCTGGCGCTGGGGCGGGTGCCGGAGGAGGCGCGGGGCGAGGTGCTGGCGGCGCTGCGGGCGCGGGAGGAGGAGCTGAGCACCGGGATCGGTTCCGGGGTGGCGATCCCGCACATCCTGTCGGACCGGCTCGAGCGGGTGGAGGCCGTGTTCGGGCGCTCGCGGGCGGGGATTGACTTCGAGGCGCTGGACGGGGGGCCGGTGCATTTCGTGGTGTTGTTCATCGTGCCGCGGGCGCAGTATGCGCTGCACTTGGAGACGCTGGCGGCGATCGCGAAGACGTTTGCCAACCGCGAGATCCGCCGCTGCCTGCTGGCTGCCGACTCGTGCGAGGAACTGCTGGCAGTGCTGGCGGGGGGCGTGCCCTCCGCCACGGCCCCCGACCCGAAGCAACGATGACCACCCTCCAACAGGAACTCGGTCGGCGGCTGGCGGCGGCGCTCGAGCAGGTGCTGGGAGCGGGCCACGGCGGAGACCCGGCGGTGGTGGCGGCGAGCGACCGGCGCTTCGGCGACTACCAGAGCAACGTGGCGATGGTGCTGGCGAAGCAGGTGCGGCGCAACCCGCGCGAGCTGGCGGGCCGGCTGATCGGGGCGCTCGACCTGGCCGGCGTGGGGAGCGCCGAGATAGCGGGCCCCGGGTTCATCAACTTCCGGGTCGGCGCCGAGTGCCTTGCCGGGCGGGCGGCGGCGATGCTGGGCGACGCCCGGCTGGGGCTGCCGCGGACCGGCGCCGGGCGGCGGGTGGTGGTGGATTTCTCCGCCCCCAACGTGGCCAAGCCGATGCACGTCGGGCACATCCGCTCGACGATCATCGGCGACAGCCTGGCGCGGGTCGCGCGCGCGCTCGGCCACGAGGTGATCACCGACAACCACATCGGCGACTGGGGGACGCAGTTCGGGATGATCCTCCACGGGTGGAAGACGTGCCGCGACGAGGCGGCGTTGGAGCGCGACCCGGTCGGCGAGCTGGTGCGCGTCTATCGCGAGGTCAACGAGCGGGCGAACGGCTCGCCGGAGGTGCTCGAGCAGTGCCGCCAGGAGCTGGTGCGGCTCCAACAGGGGGACCCCGCGAACCTGGAGATCTGGCGCCGCTGCGTCGAGCTCTCGAAGGCCGGCCTGCAGCGGATCTACGACCGGCTGGACATCCGGTTCGACCACTGGCTCGGCGAGAGCTGGTACAACGACCGGCTCGGCCCGCTGGTCGACGACTTCCTGGCGCGCGGGCTGGCGCGGGTGAGCGAGGGGGCGGTGTGCGTGTTCAGCGACGGCAGCCTGCCGCCGGACGACGACCCGTTCCGGATCCACAACGAGGGTGGCTGGACCGACAACCCGATGCTCATCCGCAAGGGCGACGGGGGCTTCCTCTACGCCACCACCGACCTTGCGACGCTCGACTTCCGGCTGCGCGAGTGGCGCGCCGACGAGGTCTGGTACGTCGTCGGCGCCCCGCAGCAGCTGCACTTCCGGCAGGTGTTCGCGGCCGCCCGCCGCTGGGGGCGCGACGCGGCGTTCCGCCACGTCGCGTTCGGCTCGATCCTGGGCGAGGACCGCAAGCTGATGAAGACCCGCAGCGGCCGCAACGTCCAGCTCGGCGAGGTGCTCGACGAGGCGGTCGAGCGCGCCGCCGCGGTGGTCGCCGAGAAGAACCCGGCGCTCGACGACGGGGAGGCGGCCGCGGTCGCCGAGGTCGTGGGCCTCGGCGCGGTCAAGTTCGCCGAGCTCTCGCAGCACCGGCTAACCGACTATGTCTTCAGCTGGGACCGGATGCTCGCGCTCCACGGCGACACCGCGCCCTACCTCCAGTACAGCCACGTCCGGATCCGCTCGATCTTCCGCAGGCTCGATCGCCCGTTCGACCCCGCCGCCGCCCAGCTGCGGCTCGACGCCGCCGAGGAACTGGCGCTCGCCCGGCTGCTCGTCCGCTACCCCGAGGTCGTCCCCGCGGTGCTCGACGACTTCCGCCCCAACCTGCTCGCCGGCCACCTGTTGGAGACCGCGCGCGCGTTCCACGCGTTCTTCGAGGCCTGCCCGGTGCTGCGGGCCGGGGAGGCCGTGCGCGCCAGCCGGCTGGCGCTGTGCGAGCTGACCGCCCGCGTGCTCGCCGCCGGCCTCGGGTTGTTGGGGATCCGGGTGCCGGAGCGGATGTGAGGGGCAACCTGCTTCACCAGAACCGGACCAGTCGGATCAGGCCGTGCGGCAAGCGGTTTTTGCGTGGTTTCTGTGTGGTGGTCTCCCGGTCATCGGTTGGGGTGGCACGAGAAGCCGGCCGGGGGCATGGCGGTGAGGGTGATCTGTTCGCCCTCGGCGCCGAAGTAGCCGCCCCAGCCGACGCGGATCGAAGCGACCTGCGAGAGGTCGGGCGGGCGGGTGGTGTTCCCGAAGGGGCGGAACTGCGCGAACATCGCGCAGGCGCGGGCCGCGCCCGGCTCGTTGAGGTGGCGCCCGGTCCCTGCGAGGTATTCGCCGCCGTCGTTGGTGACGATGAACACCAGCAGCTCGGCGGGGGTGGCCTGTCCGGCGGGCACCGAGGCGTCGATCGCGAGCCCGTCGCAGCCGGTCAGGTCCAGCGGCTGCGGGTAGTTGAAGCTCATGAACAGGAAGGTGTCCACCTGCCCCCGGGTCAGGGTGGCCGCCGCGCACCAGCCGGCCGCCGGGTCGCCGGTTAGGGCGGCGCGGACGAACTCGCCGTGGCCGAGCGCCGGCGGGGTGGCGGGCGGCAGGGGCCGGACGTCGAGCGCGAGAGTGGCGGGGCCGGCGCGGCGGCATGGGGTGCCGGCGGCGGCGGCGCGGAACAGCATCGCGCCATAGGGGCCGAGCCGCAGCGGCACCTCGGTGCCGCCGGTCACGGCGGAGCAGGAGCCGGTTTGCGGGTCCCACTGCTCGGTGACGCCGGGCGCGCAGAAGCGGAGCGTGCCGTCCCACGGCGTGTCGCGGTCGTTGATCGCGAAGTAGACGTCGTGATCGTCGATGCGGCGGCGGGTGATGCGGACCGGGGCGTGGGGCGTGGTGCAGGCGGCGTCGCGCCCGAGGCGCGAGTCGATGACGCGCGGCAGCAGGGCGAGCATGCCGGCGGGGAGGACGACGCCGGCGCCGCCGGCCTGGTTGGGGACGATGCCGGGGCGGTCCCCCGGGCCGAACAGTTCGCGGGCGATTGCCTGCACGCGGGGGCAGGGGAACTCGTCGCCGGTGTTTGCGGGCAGTGTCTCGATGGCGACGACCGTGCCGCCGCCGCGCCAGAACGCGGCGATGTTCTCCCACGCGGCGAGCGGCAGGGTGTCGGCCGCGGGCAGGACCAGCACGCGCCAGCGCATCGGGCCGTTGGCAAGGGCGTCTCCGGCGACGGTGGCCTCGCACAGCGCGCGGGCGTCGAGGAACGCGAAGTCGCGGTTGGCGTCGTAGAGGGCGGCGGCGGTGCCGTGGAAGATGCCTTCGATCCGGCGCGCGGCGGGCGCGTCGGTCGCCCCGTGGCGCGCCGGGACGAACCGCGGCCAGATGCTCTGGATCGGATAGAGGACGGCGACGTCGGCGACGCGGTGGCCGCCGCGCAGCATCGTCTGGCAGCGGCCGACGTGGGTGTTGAGGCGCCGCAGCTGCTCGTCCGTTAGGCCTTGGAAGGCGTAGTAGCTGGTGAGGGTGTTGATGCCGCCCCAGGCGAGGCGGTTGCAGGTGCCGCGGATCTCGTCCTCGGTGACCACGCGGACCGGGCGGGTGTCGCCCTGGGAGCGGTGGCGCTGGCTGTGGTCGGAGACCTCGCACATGGTGACCGTGCGCCCCTCGAGGTCGGCGGCGCTGCCGATCAGGCGGGCGACCTGCCACGGGACCTCCGGCGGCAGGCTGGTCAGGCAGTCGATGCCCGGCGCGCCCATGCGGCGCAGGCAGGCGAAGAAGTCGCCGTAGAGCGGCACGTGGGCGACGAGCGCCTCTTCCATCAGCAGGTGGCCGCCGGAGGGGAGCTGGTGGTTGCGGCACCACGTTTCGATCTGGCCGAAGTAGTTGGCGGCGACCAGTTCGGCCACGGTGTTCCAGAACGCGTGGCGGGCGCGTGCACCCTGCGGGCCGGCCTCGGCGACCAGGGCGGGCAGCAGCGGCAGCAGGTCGGCGCCGGTGCGGCGCCGGAACTCCGCGGGGAGCGTCTCCGACCACGGCAGCACGCGGTGGGGCATCGGGCGCAGCCACAGGTTCATCAGCGAGGGTTCGTCGGTGAAGGTGGCGGTGAAGAAGCGCCCGAGGTCGGGGCCCAGCTTCTGCGCGTAGCGCTCGTGGGTCACCTCGAGGAAGCGCGCGGTGGGTTCCGCCATCAGCAGGTTGATGCAGGGGTTCTTGTAGGCGAGGCTGACCGCCGCGTGGGTCCCTTCGAAGATCAGGTCGTCGGTCATCGCCACCACGTACCACTCGCCCGCCGGGGCCTGCCACGCCAGCCGGCCGTCGGCCACCGCCGCCGACAGGTCGCGCAGCCCGCCGAGATCGACCGTCCCGTCGCGGCGCGGCAACGCGGCGGCCAGCACCAGCCGGCCGGGCGGCAGCGCGAGTTCGACCGGCCCGGGGCCGGCGTTGGCCTCGGCGACCAGCAGCCCGCGCGCCGCCCACTCGGGGTGGCCGCGCAGGGTCAGGTCGCGGGCGCTGCCCGACGGGTAGCCGCATTCGTCGTAGAGCCACAGCGACATTCCGGCTTGCTTGGCGAGGTGGACCCCGCGCACGAAGGCCGGCCACTTGGTTTCGTCATCGACGTAGCCGTCGAACGAGACGTTGCCCGCGAAGCCGCCGAAGCCGCGCGCCGCCAGCCGGCGCAGTTGCTCGTCCTGCGCCGCGGGGTCATCCGGCTGTGCGTGGATGATGGGCAGGATGCGCGCCGAGGCGGGCGGGTCCGCAAAGCGCTCGGCCAGCGGGCGGTCGTCGCTTGGCAGCGGCGGGATGGCAGGCGCAGGGGGCGCGTCCCCCCGGGACGGCGGCGCCAGCAGGCAGAGCAGGACTCCGAGGCGGCAGATGTGGGTCATGGGTGGCTTGACTGGTTAACGGCGGCTGGCGGGGCGCTGTTGCGACCGGATCCCCGGGTCGGGGGTCCCGGCTCCTTGTCCAGGGCGGGAGCCGCGTGACTGGCATCTGCGCTTTCGTCTGCGCTTTCGACTTGCGTCCGGCCGCGATTCATGCATTGTTGCGTGCATGGCCACGAAGACGATCACCGTGGATCTGGAAGCGTATGAGCGGCTGCGGCGGGCGCGGTTGGAGCCGCGGGAGTCGTTTTCGCGGGTGATCAAGCGGGCGCGGTGGGACGAGTTGGCGACGAGCGGGGCGGCGTGGGTGGCGGCCTTTGACGATCTGCCGGTGCCGCCTGCGGGGGTGGTCGAGCGGCTTGAGGAGGACCAGAGGCTGGACGTTGCACCGCTTGATTCATGGCAACGCTGACGGTCGACACCTGTTTTCTGATCGATCACCAGCGGGAGGTCGAATGCCGCCGGGCGGGTCCGGCGCAGGCGTTTTTCCGGGCCCATCCTGACGATTGCTTTGCGGTTTCGTCGGTGGCATGGGGGGAGTATCTGGCGGGTTTTGATTCCGCAGAGGACGAGTTCGTCGTCGCGGTCCGGCAGCGGCTGAGCGTGCTGGCGGTGGACGAGGCGGTTGCGGCGGCCTACAGCCGGGTTTTTCGTGCGCTCAAGGGGCGGGGCGAGTTGATTGGCGCCAACGACATGTGGATTGCGGCGTGTGCCGTGGCCCACGATCTTGCGCTGGTCTCGAGGAACGGGTCGGAGTTTCGGCGCGTTCCGGGCCTGCGGGTGCTGGTGTATTGATCTTGGATTCGGGAATGAGAACCACGGATTACAGGGATTGCACGGATTACACGGATGTTGAATGAGTTAGGATGGCGGGGCAATCTGAGACGAGGGGGAATCTGAGACCCCGACCAATTCCGGGCAACTGATGGGATCGGAGGCGGCCCAACCGGAGCGAGGTTCGTCCCTTGCCGCGGCGGCAGCGACCCCATGTCGGGCCCGTGGCTCCAGGGCGGCCGGTTTTGTGGGTGTCTCGGATTTGTCCGATTTGGGAGGCTGCGACTTCTCCGGGGTATCGGGGGGGGAACTGCCTTGCCCACGGGCGGGATTTGGTGCACAGCGGGCGGCGCGGATGAACGGAGACCTGACGGTGGTGAAAGTGGGCACCGGGGTGCTGACGAAGGTCAGCGACGGGACGCTGGACGGGGCGGCGCTGGTGCGGTTGGCGACGGCGCTGGCCGGGCTGATCGAGGGTGGGCGGCGGCTGATCCTCGTCTCGTCGGGCGCGGTTGGGGCCGGGGTGGCGGCGTTCGGGCTGGCGAGCTATCCGACCGAGCTGGCGACGCGGCAGGCGTGTGCGGCGGTGGGGCAGGCGCGGCTGATGACCGCCTACGAGACGATCTTCCGGAACTTCGAGGTGGCGGTGGCGCAGCTGCTGCTGACGGCGGCCGACATCCAGACCGCGGAGCGCAGGGAGCTGGTGGTCAACACGCTGCGGCGCCTGTTAGAGGAGCCGCGGCTGCTGCCGATCATCAACGAGAACGACTCGGTGGCGGTGGAGGAGCTGAAGGTCGGCGACAACGACATGCTGTCGGTGCGGGTGGCGGAGCTGGCCGGGGCGGGGCGGCTGATCATCCTGACCAGCGTCGACGGGCTGTTGGACCCGGCGAGCGGGCGCCCGCTGGAGCGGGTTGACGACCTGGCGCAGGCCGAGGCGCTGGTGTCGGATGTGAAGGGGCGGTTCTCGATCGGCGGGATGGCCTCCAAGCTGCAGGCGGTCCGGCGCGCGGTCGAGGGCGGGATCGAGACGCTGATCGCCAACGGGCGCAAGCCCGAGCAGCTGCCCGAGATCATCGCCGGCCGCGGGGTGGCGACGCGGTTCCCGGCGCGGGAGGGCTGAGCGGCGGGTGAGGCCCGCGGGTCCGCCCGGCAGCTGCGGCCGGTTGGAACCGGCGGGCGGGTGCGGGGCGGCGAATTGCGGGTTTCCCGGCGGCCGGTGGTGGGCTAGCTTCGGCGGCGGCATGACAGCGGACGAGATCCAGCGACAGCTCGAGGAGATGGGGCGGCGGGCGCGGCAGGCGGCGTATCGGCTGGCGGTGCTGGGGCGGGCGGACAAGGACGCGATCCTGCGGGCGATGGCGGCGGGGGTGCGGGCGGCCTGCCCGGCGATCCTTGCGGCCAACCGCGGGGACCTTGCGGCGGGCGAGGCGAAGGGGCTTTCGGCGGCGATGCTCGACCGGCTGCGGCTCGACGGGCGGCGGGTCGAGGCGATCGCGGCGGGGATCGAGGAAGTGGCGGAGTTGCCCGACCCGGTGGGCGAGGTGATGGCGGAATGGCGGCGGCCGAACGGGATGCGGCTGGCGCAGGTGCGGGTGCCGATCGGGGTGATCGGGATCATCTACGAGAGCCGGCCGAACGTCACCAGCGACGCCGCGGTGCTGTGCCTCAAGGCGGGCAACGCGACGATCCTGCGCGGCGGCTCGGAGGCGATCGGCTCGAACCGCGCGCTGGCCGCCGCGCTGCAGCAGGCCGGGGCGGCCGCCGGGATGCCGGCCGACGCGATCCAACTGGTGCCGTTCACCGGGCGCGAGGGGGTGGCGGCGCTGGCGCGGATGGACCGCTGGCTCGACCTGATCATCCCGCGCGGCGGCCGCGGGCTGATCGAGGCGGTGGTGTCCCACGCCCGCATGCCGGTGATCAAGCACTACGACGGGATCTGCCACACCTACGTCGACGCCGCGGCCGACGTGGCGATGGCGGTGCGGATCTGCGTCGACGCCAAGACCCAGAAACCCGGCGTCTGCAACGCGATGGAGACGCTGCTCGTCCACGCCGCCGCCGCGCCCGCGTTCCTGCCCGCGGTCGCCGCCGAGCTGTGGGCGCGCGGCGTGGAGTTGCGCGGCGACGAGGCGACGCGCGCGATCCTCGGCGGGCGGGTGGCGGCCGCCACCGAGGACGACTGGCGCACCGAGTACCTCGACCTGGTGCTCGCGGTGCGCGTGGTCGACTCGCTGGACGCCGCGATCGCCCACGCCAACGAGCATGGCTCGCACCACAGCGACTGCATCGTCACCGCCGACGACGCGGCCGCCGCGCGCTTCCTGCGCGAAGTCGACTCCGGCTGCGTCTTCCACAACGTCTCGACCCGGCTGAGCGACGGCGGCGAGTTCGGGTTCGGCGCCGAGATCGGGATCTCCACCGACAAGCTGCACGCCCGCGGCCCGATGGGCCTGCGCGAACTCACCTCCTACCAATACCGCATCCGCGGCGAGGGACAGACGAAGGGGCAGGGGGGGGCGGCGCCGGCCGGGGGGGGCTGTTAGGACCGACGGGGCGCGGCGGTCACCCGCGGCGGCGGCGGCGGGCGAGGGCGAGGGCGGCGCCGGCGACGAGGGCGGCGGTGGCGGGTTCGGGGATGCCGGTCACGTCGGCGAAGGTGGTGCCGATGCGCAGCTCGTCGAACTCGTTGGATTGGCCGGCGGCGTTGGTGAAGCTGAGGCGCACGCGGTTGAGGACGACGCCGGAGTTGCCGTTTGCGGTGAGGTCCCAGTCCGCGTCGGTAGCCGGCTCGACGATCGGGGAGCCCTCCTGGAAGATCTTGAGGAAGACCTCGTCGTTGCCGCCGGGCCCGGTGTTGTTGCGGAGCATCGCGACGAGCAGATAGGTCGTGTTGGCGACGGTGGTGGTGGTCGAGTAGGCGCGCTGGGCCGTATTGGAGGGATCGACGGCGACGCTGAAGCGGCCGGTGTTGTCGATCCCGTAGTACCAGCGGATCGTGCTCGAGTCCCGGTCGAAGAGGACCGATGCCAGTTCGCCGGCGACCGCGGAGCTGCGGAACAGGGCGCTGGAGTAGAAGACGCCGCCGTCTTCCGCGAGGCTCATGGTGGTGCCGAGGAGGCGGTAGGCGGGGTTGTTGGTGGCGTCGGCGGTGGTGGCGATCCTGCCGCCGGCGGGGGTGAGCGGCACGCCGGTCGGATAGGCGAGGCTGGTGGTGGTGGCGGCGATCGTCGGCAGGGCGTCGCCGTCGGTGAAGGCGTTGCCGCCCCAGCCGGTGCCGCCGTTGAGGCCGTTGAGGCCGCTGCCGGCGGCGTCCGGGTAATCGAACGGCTCGTATTCGAGCACCGCGGCCGGCAGGGTGAGCGGCGCGGCGGCGAGCAGCGTGGCGAGCAGTGTGGCGGCGTGGGTGGTGGGCGCTTTCACGGCTTTCACGGTCAACGGGGTATGGTTTGGTTGGGCGGGTGGTCAAGCACGAATGGCGGCACCCATGGCGGTGGCACGAATGGCGGGTGGGGTAGGGGTGGTGGTTTGGTCAGGGGATGTAGACGCGGTAGAACGCGTGGCCGGCTGGGGCGGAGTGGTCGGTGTAGGTGCCGGAGGTTTCCCCGGTGGCGATGTCGGAGAAGGCGAAGTCGGCGCCGGCGCGTTCGATGTTCACCGCGGCGCCGCCGGCGTCGTAGTGGATGGTGAACGCCCCGGGGCCGCCGGAGACGCCGATGATCACGACGCCGGGGCCGGCGGTGACGAGAGATGCGCGGGTGTCGTCGACCCAGAACCCGGGGCAGTTTCCCAGGGCGGCGTTGAACTCGATGGCGCCCATGCCGAGGGTTGGCGGGCCGAGCTGGAACCACGTGAGGCCGGGGGCCGATGTGGCCAGCGGGTTGCCGGCGGCATCGAACAGCTCGAGTTGGGACGTCGGCGTCCCGGTGGTCCAGCCGGCGCCGGTGACGCGGATCCGATAGGCGGTGATGGCGTCGTCGGTGGAGGTGGTGAGCGGCGCGAGCGGCGGCACGTTCATGTCGAGGACCGGCACCCAGTCATTGGTTGGGGTGTCGAATGCGGACCACACGCCCGCCTGGTAGCGGATGTTGAGTTCGGGGACGCTGCCGCCGAGGGCCTGGCGGATCTTGATGTTGCAGGCGCGCTCGGCGGTGTCGCGGACCGCGAACACGCCGTCGACCTGCCATGCAGCGGCGTGCCGGTTGAAGGCCATGTTGAGGGTGTTGCCGGCGGCGACGCGGGCGGCGGTGTTGGAGCCGGCGACGAGGCCCGGCGAGACATCGGTCACCCCGGTGCCCTCGGCCCAGAAGGCGAACGTGTCGGCATCGGTCAGCGGGTCGGTGCCCGGGACCTCGAAGTTCCAGTTCGGGCAGAAGTTGGCGTCGGAATAGACGCCCGCCCACAGGGTCTGGGCGGCCGGCGAAGCGGCGGCGTTGCTTGCGATCGAGAGCGTGGCGGTCGCCGCGGTGTCGGGCGCGCTTGCGGCGGGGTCCCACGCGATGTCGAGGGTTTGGGCGGCGCCCGGGGCGAGGACGAGCGGCAGGCCCGGGGCGGGTGCGAGGGCGAACGCGGGGTTGTCGAAGGCGAGATCCGAGATTGTCAGGTCGCTGGTGCCGCCGTCGTTGCGGATCAGCATCCGGGTGGCGCCGGCGGCCACCGCGTCGCCGTCGATCAGGATCACCGCGGGCGGCGACACCACGGTCACCCGCGGGTCGGGCTGGGAGATGTAGACGAGCGTGGCCTCGTCGACCCAGAACGGCGGGCAGTAGCCGCCTTGGTCGTTGGATTCGCTGCGGTCGGCGGTGGTGAACGAATGGGCGGCGAGGGTGCCGGTTTCGCCGTCGGTCCCGTGCCATGCGGTCAGGGGGGCGGAGCTGAGCGTGCCGGCGATGTGGCCGTTGGTCGGGGAGCTGACGTGGATCGTGTAGCTGGCGCCGGTTTGGCCGAAGCCCGACCCGCGCACGCTGACGCGGTAGGCGTTCACCGTGTCGCCGTCGGCGGGGTTGAGGGTGCCGTCGTGGTTGGCGTCGACCGAGCCGGGGAGGGTGACGGCGAGTGCGGGTTGCCACGCGGCGGTGGCGCCGTCGTAGACGTAGAACCCCGGCGTGCCGCCGGTGGTGGCGCCGGCGGGGAAGTAGGCGAGGTTGACGAGGATGTTGGCGGTTTTCCCGGGGTCGAGGGTGGCGCCGTCGCGCACGTCCGTGTCGTCGGCCAGCAGCAGGTATTGCATGCTGCGGTCGGTAAAGGTGCCGTCCGGCGCGGTGGGCATCCCGGTGTAGCCGGGGAACTCGGATGCCGCCACCGGCGCGAAGTAGAACACCGCCTCGAAGTCGGCGACACCGTTGACGATCCCCGAGGCCTGATTGGCGTGGCCGACCTGCGACGCGTCCGGGTCGCCGATGCCGACGACCCGCACCATGTGGTCGGAGGCGTTGGCGAGCCCGGGTGCGACGCGGGCGTGCCGCGGGGACCACAGGTTGGCGTAGGGGGTCGTGCCGGGCTCCTCGAACAACGGGTTGGCGTTGAGCACCTCGCCCGGCGCGTAGGCCGCCGCGCTGATCGGCAGGCTCTGGTCCTGCCCGGGCTCGTCGGTGGCGATCACGAGCGTGGCGGTCAGGTTGGCCCCGCCGGTGCGGGTGGGGATGCCCTTGACGGTGGCCTCGACGGAATCGCCGGGGTCGAGGACGAGCGGCGGGGTCTGGCCGCCGGTGCCGTTCCTGGCCACGTCGACGAGCGTGAACGAGCCGGTGGCGTCGTCGGCGATGGTGACCGAGGTGATCGCGATGTCCCGGCTGAAGCCGTTGTTAGAAAAGCGCACCGTGCGCGGCGGGGTTTCGACCGGGCTGCCCGGGGCGGGGAGCAGCACGCCGAACGCGAGGTTCGGGTCGGCGTTGACGACGTCCTGGACGAGCGCCGGATCGGGGGCCGGCGCGACCGCGGCGGCGGTGACCAACACGTGGGAGTTGGCGACGTTGTTGGTGCTTGAGACGACGCTCAGCGTGAGGACGTCGTTCGGGGCATCGGGGGTGACGAGCAGGGTGTAGCAGCCCGAGAACTTTCCGCTGGGCGGGTTGGGGCCCTGGAGGCTGGCGTCGAAGAAGTCGGCGGTGCCGGGGAGGCTGGCGGTCAGGCTGCCCGCGGCGCTGTACGAGGCGACGAACAGCGACACCTGCCAGGTGGCGGTGGTCGGCAGGGTGACCTGCAGCGAGACGCCCGCGCCGCTGGTGTTGAGTTGGCTGTTGAACAGGCCGGTCGGGTTGTTGATGGCGCCCGCCGCCGGCGATGTGCCGTCGGTGAACTCGAAATCCGTGATCGGCGTGGTGGCGCTCGAGGTGCCGCGCAGGCTGCCGCCGCCGACCGGGGCGAGCACGCCGATCAGTGCGCCGCCGGCCTTCCGGTTCGTCGGGGTGCCGGCGACCGGCGGGTTGCTAGGCGAGTGCCAGTATGCCCAGTCGCTGGTGCCGAGGGACGAGAGAGGGAACGGCGGGTCGCTGGTGGCGACGGGCGCGAACGATCCGGAGATCGACGAGGCGGCGGCCGGCAGGACGGCCGCGGCAAGGGCCAGCGCGGCGCGCGCGGCCAGGGTGGCGGTGGTGGTTTTCATCGGGCGCTGTGGGTCGGGTGGGTCGGGCGGGGATATGTTAGACGCGGCGGCGGCCCGGCCGGGGGCCGGTCACTGTGGGATGGCGGTGGAGCGGATCACGAGGTTGTCGATGCGGACGCTTTCCGCGGGGCTGGGTGCCGGGGCGAGGTCCTCGAACTCCCATGCCAGCATGACGTTAGGCGCGTCGTCGATCACGTCGAGGGCGGCGAGGTCGGCCGACCACTCGTGGAAGCTGGCGTCGGCGGTGATCGCGAGCGGCGCGCCGGGGACCGGTTGGGCGCCGGTGCCGGTGTCGCAGGTGACGGCGCTGAACGCGGTCGGGGCGCTGCCGCCGGATTGGTGGGCGGAGCGGATGTCGAAGCGGATCGCGAGGTCGCGCTGGCCGAGGGTGGACAACTGGACGACGAACCGGTTGCCGGTGCTGCCGGGGTTCCAGACGAGGCTGTGGCCGGGGGTGGAGGAGCCGCCGGAGCCGAGCCAGACGTTGCCGTCCGGGCCGGCGAACGACGAGGCCCCGCCGGCGCCGTCGGGGCCGAGCACGCTGCCTTGCTGGGTGAGCACGGGGGGCGCGGTGAAGCCGGCGAGCAGGGTGGGCTGGCGGGTGCCCTGGCCGGTGCCCGCGATGAGCGTGTCGAACGAGAAGAACGCGACGCCGTCGACGGCGGTGCCGGAGCCGGCGGGGCCGACGCGGACGCGCCAGAAGCGCGCCGGGTCGGCGACCGCGGCGAGGTCGAAGCGCAGGCTCTCGCGCGGCGCGTTGCGGACGATCGTGAGCGGCGGCGCGGGGGCGGCGGGCAGCCATGCGGCCAGCGAGGTGGATGTTTCCAGGGTCACGGGCAGGGCGGTGGCGGCGGGGTTGCGCGGCACGTCGAGTTGGAACGCTTCGCCGGCCGGGCTGAGCGAGGCCCGCACGCCGGAGTCGGCGTGCCACGGGTCGCCGCCGGCGAAGAACTCGCCGAGGTTGGGGGTGGCGTCGCCGTCGGGGTCGGCGTCCGCGCCGGAGACCGCGGGGTCGGCCAGCTGGGGCGGGCTGAAGTGGTTGAGGCGCCAGCCGTCGAACGGCGCGTCGCGCAGCGTGACCGTGGCGGGAGCCGGGGAGCCGGGCTGATAGGCGGGGTCGGGCGCGACCTCCAGCACGACCGACTCGTCGCCCTCGGCCGTGGCATCGTCCGGCGGGAAGATTGAGAGCACCCGGGTGGCCTGGCCGCTCTCGAAGGTGACCGACGCCGGGATCGCGGGGTAGTCGGCGCCCGGGGTGGCGGTGCCCGCGACCTGCAGCTTGATGGTCAGCGGCACGGCGGTGTCGCCGGTGCGGGCGAGCGTGATGCGGGCCGGGTCGCCGGGCAGCCCCTCGGTGGCCTGCGGGTCGGAGGCGAACGCGAGGACGCGGGGCGGGTCGGGCTCGACCGAGCCGCCCTCCGGCACCCACAGCGCGGCGTCGGCGACGACGTAGCCGTCGGTGCCGGTGGTCTCGATCCGGACGCCGGCGCCGGTGCCGGCGGGGAACGGATAGACGCCGAGCGGCACCCACTGGCCGCCGTTGGCCCGCTGGTCGACGGTGGTGGCGTGGCTGCCGCCGTCGTGGATCACGGTGACCGGCACGTTGGAGGCGCGGTTCTCGTGGGCGGTCCAGCGCAGGAACACCTGATAGTTTCCGGCCTCGGGCAGGGTCGGGCGCAGGGTGACCGACTTGGATCCCTTGGCGGCGTCGTCGTCGTGGAGGTAGTTGGCGCCGGCGAAGCCGCTGACCGACGAGCTGGCCGGCCACGTGCCGACGACCTGCGCCGAGGGGTCCTCGCTGTCGGCCATGATCCCGTCGCCGGGATCGACCGGCGCCGCGCCCCAGCCGAGCACCTGGCCGTCGGCCAGCAGCTGGAACGAGAGTTTTTCGGGGTCGACCTGTTGGATCGGGACCGCGTCGTCGATCGCGAACGCGGCGGCGGTGGCGGCGCTCTGGCTGAGGACCATCAGCACCGGCTCCATGCGGATCGAGCCGAACGCGATGTGGGTGGCCGAGAGGCAGAACGTGACCAGCAGGTTGGCGCACTCCGCCGGTGCGGGCACGATCGACGCGTAGGCGATCGGATAGGGTCCGGGCACGCCGACCTGGGTGTCGCCCTCGTTGCGGGCCACGCCGCCCTGGACGACGCGCTGCACGTTGTGCGAGTCCATGTTGTAGGAGCCGAGGCCGACCGAATGCGGGGCGCGGGCCAGCCCGCGGCAGTTGAGCTCGGTCATCACGTAGCTGGAGACCATGCGGCGCGCCTCGCGGACGTAGAGCTGGTGCGGCCAGCCGCCGGTGTCCTGGAACTCGTCGCGGCACAGTCCCCACGCGAGCATCGAGCTGCGGACGGCGGCCGGGATCCTGGGGTCGTGGCCGAGGAAGTGGAGCAGCCCGTGGGTGTAGCGCAGGGTTTCGGCGCGGATCCGGGCGCGGGTTTCCAGCGAGCCGTCCGGGTAGTCGTAGTTGCGGCCGATGAAGTCGGTCGAGAACGCGCCCTGGTTGTTGATGTCGGTCTTGCCGTTGGGCATCGTGTCGATCTTGAGGAACGAGCCGAGCGTCAGGGTGTGGCCGGCGGCGACGCGCGCGGCGGCGTAGCGGCCCAGCAGCTCGTATTCGGCGGGGTCGTAGCCGTCGGGCGCGCCGATCTCGATGCGGTTGGCAGGGTCCTGGGTCAGGCACAGGCGGAAGTTGTATGCCTGCACGCGGGCGTCGCCGGAGCCCGGGGTGCCGCCGTCGCCGGGCTGGATGTGGGGCAGCAGCCCGCTGCCGGGGTCGCCGGGGGTGAGGTAGGGGTCGACGCCGACGGCGAACTGGTGGGACGGCGTCGAGCCGCGGACGCCGTTGAGCGTTTCGCCGTATTGGGCGTTGGCCTCGCGGCCGACGGTGTAGCTGACGCCGGCGCGGGCCATCAGGTCGCCCTCGTAGCTGGCGTCGATGAACATCCTGGCGGTGACCTGGTGGCCGTTGGTGGTGGTGAGCGAGAGGATCGTCGGGCCGTCCATCCGGACCGAGTCGAGCGGGCTTTCGCGGTAGACCGGCACGCCGGCGGTGGCGATCCACTCGTTGAACACCTCCTCGGCGACGTGGGGCTCGAAGGTGTACTTGCGGCCGCCGCCGTAGCGGGCGCCGATCGCCAGGTAGAACTCGTCGCCGATCCCGCCGATCGCGCCGGTGATGCCGGTGTCGGTGCGCCCGAGGCCGCCGGAGGTCATCCCGCCGAGGTGGCGGCCCGGCTCGATGAGCACCGCGGTCTTGCCCATGCGCGCCGCCTGGACGGCGGCGGCGACGCCGCCCGAGGTGCCGCCGTAGATGCAGATGTCGCAGTCGACGTGGTCGGCGGCCGCGGCGCCCGCCAGCGCCACCAGCCCGAGGATGCGGAGGCCCGGAAACATCGCGGGACGCTAGCCGCCCGGCGCGTGGTTGTCCACCCCTTGGGGCGAGGGGCGCGGGCGGGGGCTCACTGCGGCCGGCCTTCGGGCGGGAGGTGGGGCTCGAAGGTGGTGGTGCGCTCGAAGCCGCGGGCCTCGGCGGCGCCGCACGCCTCCTGCCAGAAGAACTGCTGGACGCGGAACGGTTTCTCGCCGCGGGCCGGGCGGAGGCGCTCGGACGAGCCGTCGGGCAGGATGCGGGAGGCCTGGGTGTTGTCGCGGAAGTAGGCCTCGAGGATGCGGATCAGGCGGCGGCGCAGCGGCGGGTCGACGATCGGGTTCATCAGTTCGACGCGGCGTTCGAGGTTGCGGGTCATCCAGTCGGCCGAGGAGATGAACAGCGCGGGGTCGCCGCCTTGGTGGAAGTAGAACAGGCGCGCGTGCTCGAGGAAGCGGTCGACGATCGAGACGACCTCGATGTTCCTGGCGGCGGGGCGGGAGCCGGTCTTGAGGCAGCAGATGCCGCGGACGTTGAGGCGGACCTGGACGCCGGCCAGCGATGCCTGATAGAGCGCGCGGATGATCTCGGTGTCCTGCAGCGAGTTGACCTTGGCGAGGATGCGGGCGGGCTCGCCCTGGCGGGCGCGCTCGGTCTCGGCGGCGATCAGGTCGAGCAGCGCGGTCTTCATCTCGGTGGGCGCCGGCACGATCGAGTGGAACCGCAGCAGCTTCGAGCGGCCGGTCACCGCGTTGAAGAACAGCGAGGCGTCGTAGCCGAACTCGGGCCGGCAGGTCAGGTAGGAGAAGTCGGTGTAGAGGCGGGCGGTCGACTCGTTGTAGTTGCCGGTGCCGAGGTGGACGTAGCGGCGCAGGCGGTTGTTCTCGCGGCGCACCACGAGGCAGATCTTGGCGTGGGTCTTGAGGCGCCTGACGCCGTAGACGACCTGGATGCCGGCGCGCTGCAGCTCGTCGGCGCGGTGCAGGTTGCGGGCCTCGTCGAAGCGCGCCTTGAGTTCGATCAGCACGGTGACGTTCTTGCCGTTCTCGGCGGCGCGGACCAGGGCGTCGATGACGCGCGAGCGGCTGGCGGTGCGGTAGAGGACCTGCTTGATGGCGATGGTGTCCGGGTCGTCGGCGGCCTCCTCGACCAGGCGCACCACCGGCTCGAAGCTCTCGTAGGGGTGGAAGAGGAGCACGTCGCCGCGGGCGATGGTGTCGAAGATCGGGGCGCCGGGGGCGATTGCGGGCGAGGGCTGGGGCGGCCAGTCGTCGATCCGCAGGTGGTCGAAGTCCGGGTGCAGCGCCAGTTCCATCAGCGAGGAGAGGCCGAGCGGGCCGTGGTGACGGTAGGTCTCGGCGGGGCCGCAGCGGGCGACCGCGTGGAGCAGGTGGAGCAGGTCGCGGGGCAGGTTGGCGGGGATTTCGAGCCGCACGGTGTCGGAGAACTTGCGGGCGGCGAGCACCTCCTCCATCTCGCCGGCGAGGTCGATGGCGTCCTCCTCCTGCACCGCGATGTCGCCGTTGCGGGTGACGCGGAAGCAGGCGGCGGCAGCGACGCGCTCGCCGGGGAACAGGCTGCCGGCGTGGCGTGCGATGAGGTCCTCGACGAGCACGAACGCGTGGCCGCCGGGGGGGGCGGGTGGCACGGCGACGCGGCGGCCGAGTTCCTTCGGGACCGGGATCAGCACGTGGCGGGCGCCGCCGCCGGCCTCGTCCAGCAGGCGGCAGGCGACGATCAACTGGAGCGGCGGCAGGAACGGCGGCTCGTCGTCGTCGGTGTCGTCGACCGCCAGCGGCGTGAGCAGCGGCAGCACCTGGTCCTCGAAGTGGGCCGCGAGGTGGTCGGCCTGGGTCACGGAGAGCTTGTCGACCGCCAGGTGGTGGATGCTGGCGGCGGCGAGCGCGGGCATCAGCCGGCCGGCGAGCAGGGCGTATTGGTCCTCGACCATGCGCAGCACCCGCCGGCGGATCGCGGCCAGCTGTTGGGTGGGGGTCAGGCCCGAGGGGTCGCGCAGCGTGCGGCCGCTGCGCTGCAGCAGGATCAGGCCGCCGACCCGCACCTGGAAGAACTCGTCGAGGTTGGAGGCGGTGATCGCGAGGAACTTCAGGCGGTCGAGCGGCGGCAGGTCGTCGCGCAGCGCCTCGTTGAGCACCCGCTGGTTGAACTCGAGCCACGACAGCTCACGGTTGATGAACGACTTCGGCATGGGATGCGGGGGCTGGGCGCCGGGTGGCCGGGCCACGGCCTGGAGCCTCAGGCTCCAGACCCGGGACTGGAAACCAAAACCCTCAGGCTTGAGACTTGATGCTGGAAACTCGCAACGGCATCTAACGGTCCTCCTCGACCACCACCTCGCGGCCGAAGACCTGGGCGAACAGGTCTCCCTTGGACTTCATCGCGAGCCGCTCGATGGCGGCGTCGGCGATCCCGTGGAGGTGCAGGCGGACGCGGCCGGGGGCGAGCTCGATCGTGAGCCGGCCGACGCGCTGGTCGTGGCTGCGCTCGAGGGCGTCGGCGACGCGCAGCAGGGCGGCGAGCTTGGCGACGCGCAGGCGGTTGGCGGTTGAGAGGTTGCGGTAGCCGGGGTGGTTGAGGCTGGGGCCGGAGTGGCGGTGGTAGCGGGCGACGAGGGCGACGATGGCGACGTCGCCGCGGTCGAGCCCGAAGATCTCGCTGTTGAGGATGATGTACTCGGAGTGCTTGTGGTGGGCGCGCGAGCTGACGAACGAGCCGACCTCGTGGAGGATTGCGGCGACGTGGAGCAGCAGGGCGTCGTGGGGGTCGAGGCGGTGGAGGCTGGCGAGGGCGTCGAACAGGCGGGCGCACAGGGTGGCGACGTGGCGGCCGTGGCGGGGGTCGGCGTGGAAGCGCCGGGCGAGGGAGCGGGCCGAGCGCACGACCTCGGCGGCCAGTCCCTCGCCGAGCTGGCGGCTGCGGAGCAGGTCGCGGAGCAGGCCGCGCTCGAAGATGCTGGTGGGGACGAACAGGCGGCTGAGCCCGAGGGTTTCGGCCACCGCGAGGTTGATCTCGAGGGACGGCAGCAGGGCCTCGGCGGTTTGGTAGTCGATGCGGAAGCGGCGGACCATCTGGTGGTCGGACATGGCGGCGGCCTCGGCGGCGAGCTTGCGCAGGGCGGCGGTCGTGACCGGCTGGCCGGGGGCGGCGGCGAAGCGGCTGAGCAGCTGCAGTTCGTAGCCGATCGCGACCAGTTCGGCGATCTTGGCCTCGCGGAAGTCGTGGTGGAGCTGGTCGAGGTTGCCGCCGACGTGCTCGCGGATCACGCGGCGCAGGCCCTCGCCCTCGGCGTTGCTGGCCTCGACCGCCTCGCGGGTCCGGTGGGTGCCGATCCGGTAGTTGGTGTAGCGGACGATCGAGCCGCCGCGGAACAGCAGCGCGCGGGTGTTGCCGGGGCCGACGTGGACGACGAGCGTGGGGTGCCTGCGCATGGCCGGGATGTCCTCCAGGCGGCGCCGGGTTTTCAGATAGACGAGGCGGGTCATCTCGCCGTCGTCGAGCGACTCGACGTCGATGCCGCAGCCGATCCGGATGCGGGTGAGGAACGCCTCGTGGTTCTCGGCCTCGACGATGATGTTGGTGGCCACCGCGCGGGTGAAGCGGTCCGGGTCGAGGTCGAGCTCGGCGAGCGACTTGCGGAAGCCGCCGATGACCTCGACCACCCGCTCGGTGGTGGCGGTGGTCACGCGGCCGAGCCGGAAGATGTCGCGCGCCAGCGGCGCCGGCTGCTCAAGGAACTCGACCACGCGCAGCCCGCCGGCGGCGTCCGGCTCGGCGACCAGCAGGCTCACCGAGCTGGCGCCGATGTGCAGCGCGACCAGCGGGGCGGGGGCGGGCGAGGGGGTGTCCATCGACGCCCGGCAGCACAACCGCCCGGCGGCCGGGAAGCAATGCGAATCACTGGCGGCGGGGTGATTGGGGGAGGGGTGTGGCCGCTCCGGCCGGGCGCGGGGGCGGCGGCACGGCCGGCGGCGAAAGAACCGATTCACGCGTGGCGTAGCGCGGGCATGACGACGGCATGTTGGCGTTCGTTTGCGGCGTTTCTGGCGGGTGTTGCCGCGGTTGCGGCCAGTCCGCTGGAGGACGGCTTCGTGAGTCCGCCGGCGGCGGTGCGGCCGCACACGTGGTGGCACTGGATGAACGGCAACGTGACCCGGGAGGGGATCACGCTTGACCTTGAGGCGATGGCGCGGGTGGGGGTGGGCGGGGCGCAGGTGTTCAACGTGGCGGACGACGGCTCGTGCAACATCCCCGACGGCCCGGCGGACTACCTGAGCCCGCAGTGGCTCGACCTTGTGAAGCACGCGGCGGCCGAGGCCAAGCGCCTCGGGATCGAGCTGTGCATGCACAACTGTGCCGGCTGGTCGTCGTCGGGCGGGCCGTGGATCGACCCGGCGCACTCGATGCAGGTGGTGGTGGCGCGCGAGGTGCAGGCGGCCGCCGGCGGGCGGGTGGCGGCGGCGCCGCCGGAGGCGCGGGCCGGGTTCTATCAGGACATCGCGGTGCTGGCGTTTCCGACCCCGGCGGACGACGGGTTCCGGATCCCGGACCTCGGGGTGCTGACGGGCGCGGCCCAGCGCTACCGGCCGCCGGCCGGGCCGATCGAGGCGCCGGCGGGCGCGGCGGTGCCGCGGGCGGCGGTCGTCGACCTGACCGGCAAGCTGGGGGCGGGCGGGGTGCTCGACTGGACGCCGCCGGCGGGCGGGGCGTGGACGGTGCTGCGGATCGGGCACACGACCTCGGGCAAGACGAACCACCCGGCGGCGCGGGGCGGGCTGGGGCTCGAGTGCGACAAGCTGAGCCGCGAGGCGCTGGCGTTGCACTGGCGCAAGGGGATCCAGCCGGTGCTCGACCACCTCGGCCCGGCCGGGACGCACGGGCTCAACAACGTGCTGGTGGACTCGTATGAGGTCGGGCCCAACACGTGGACCCCGAAGTTCCGCGACGAGTTCCGCGAGCGCCGGGGCTATGACCTGCTGCCGTTCCTGCCGGTGCTGGCCGGGCGGGTGATCGACGATGGCGACGCCAGCGCGCGGTTCCTGTGGGACTACCGGCGGACGGTCGCCGACCTGTTTGCGGACAACTACTACGCCTACTTCGCCGAGTTGTGCCACCGGGCCGGGCTGCTGGCGTCGGTCGAGCCGTATGACGGCCCGTTCGAGTGCCTTGCCAACGGCCGCGGCTACGACGTGGTGATGGGCGAGTTCTGGACCAACTGGAGCACCGTGGACCCGAGCCACCCGTGGGCGGACTCGGTGCATCCGTCGACCAAGCTGGCGGCGTCGGTGGCGCACGTGAACGGCCGCAACCTGGTGGGGGCCGAGTCGTTCACCTCCGGCCCGCCGAACGGCCGCTGGCAGAACCACCCGAACCTGCTCAAGCAGCTCGGCGACGCGGTGTGGTGCCAGGGGGTCAACCGCTACATCTTCCACCGCTACGCCCACCAGCCGTGGCCGCCGGAGGTGGTGCCGGGCATGACGATGGGCCAGTGGGGGACGCACTTCGACCGCACCAACACGTGGTGGGAGATGGGGCGCGAGTGGATGGCCTACATCGCGCGCTCGCAGTTCCTGCTCCAACAGGGCCGGTTCGCGGCCGACGTGCTGTTCTTCGGCGGCGAGAACGCGCCGTCGACCGGGGTGTTCAGCCGCGAGCTGAAGGCGGCCGGTCACGACTACGACTCGGTGGGCACCGACCTGCTGTTCGCGCTGCGCGAGGAGGACCGCGAGGTCGTGCTGCCCGGCGGGATGCGCTACCAGCTGCTGGTCCTGCCCGACGACACCACGATGACGCCGGCGGTGGCGCGCAAGCTCGCGGAGCTGGCCCGCGAGGGCGCGCGGATCCTCGGGCCGAAGCCGGACCGCTGCCCGAGCCTGGCGCCGGGCGCGACGCAGGACGAGCTGTTGGAGCAGGCCGACGCGCTGTGGGGCCGCGAGCCGGTGGCGGCGGGCGAGTGGCGCGGGGTGGGCGGCGGCGGGGTGACCAGCGGGGTGCGGCCGGAGCAGGCGCTGGCGTCGCTGGGGATCGCGCCGCAGGTGGCGGCGCCGCCGGCGCTCCACTGGATCGAGCGCCGCACCGGGGCCGCCGCGATCTTCTTCCTCTCCAACCAGGCGGGCGAATCGTTCCGCGGCGAGGTCGGGTTCCGCGCCGCCGGGCTGCCGGCCGCCGCGCCCCGCCTGTTCGACGCGCGCGCCGGCACCGTGGCGCCCGCGCCGCTGTGGCGCCGCGACGGGCCGCTGGTGCGGGTCGACCTCGCGCTCGACCCGGCCGGCGCGGTGTTCGTGGTCTTTGAGGGCGGCGCGGACGGCGGGGAGGTGGAGGCCCCGCCGCTGAGCGGCCACACGGTGGTCGAGGCGGCGCCGGTGCCCGAGCTGCCCGAGCCCCGGCACGAGCTGGTGATCCGCGCGGCGCGCTACGGCGTGCTGCACGGCACGCTGCCGCAGACGGTCGACGTCTCCGGGCCGGTGCGGGCCGCGGTCAAGGACGGCCGGGTGCGGCTGCAGGCGACCAACGAGCTGGCCGGCGACCCGGCCCAGGACATCGTCAAGCAGCTGTTCGTCGAATACACCACCGGCGGCACCCGCAGGACGATCAAGGTGGAGGAAAACAAGGTGCTCGAACTGCCCCGGCCCGGCGAGGACGGCGAGCTGGCGATCACCGGCGCGATCTACGGCCGGCTGCCGGCGGGCCTCCAGGCGCTGCCCGAGCGGGTGAGCATCGACGTCACCGCGGCGCTCGCCGCCGGCGTCCGCGACGGCCGCCTGGCGGTGCGCGCCGACAACGAGCTGGCCGGCCGCGACCCGAAGTTCGGGGTGCCCAAGCAGCTGCACGCGGTCTATCTGTTGGACGGGACCGAGGGCGAGGTCACGGTGGACGAGAACGCGCTGCTGGAACTGCCGGCCGGGGCGTGGCGGGCGGCGCCGCCGCAGCCGCTGGTGCGGGCGGCGGGGCGGGGGGCGGAGCTGGTCAGCTTCGGCGCGGGCCGGCACCGGTTCTCCCGGCCGGCGGGCGGCGGGGCGGTCGAGCTGCGGGTGGCGGCGCCGCCGGCGCCGCAGCGGATCGACGGCGGCTGGCGGGTGGCGTTCGAGGCGGGCCGCGGCGCGCCGGCGGCGCTCGACATGGGGCGGCTGGTGGCGCTCAACGAGCACCCGGATCCGGGGGTGCGCCACTTCTCGGGCACCGCGGTCTATCAGACGACGTTCGAGGTGGCGGCCGACCGGCTCGGGGCCGGCCGGGCGGTGTTCCTGGACCTCGGGCGGGTGTGCGTGATCGCGCGGGTCAGGCTCAACGGCGAGGACCTCGGCACGCTGTGGTGCGATCCGTTCCGGGTCGAGGTCACCCGGCACCTCAAGCCGGGCGCCAACACCCTGGAGGTGGCGGTGGCCAACCTGTGGGTGAACCGCCTGATCGGCGACGAGCAGCTGCCGCCGGACGTCGAGTGGAAGGGCAGCGCGCTGGCCCGCTGGCCCGAGTGGTTCACCGCCGGCGAGCCGCGGCCGTCGCGCGAGCGCGTCACCTTCACCACCTGGCACCACTGGAAGGCCGACGACCGGCCGGTCCCCTCCGGCCTGCTCGGCCCGGTGGCGCTGCGGTTCGCCACGGTGAGCCGGCTCGGCGGCGGGTGAGCGGGCGAAAGGAACGGAAGGGACGGAAGGGACGGAAGGGACGGAAGGGACGGAAGGGACGGAAGGGACGGAAGGGACGGGGCGCCGTTCTAACGGGGCGGCGTCCTAACGGTGCGCCGGGGCCGGGCCGGGATCCGGGTAGGCGAACAGTTTGCCCTCGTGGTTGCGGAGGATCACGCGGCCGGGCTCGCGGCGGGCGACGTAGTCCGGGTTGACGGGGACCTTGCCGCCGCCGCCTGGGGCGTCGATGACGAACTGGGGGACGGCGTAGCCGGTGGTGTGGCCGCGCAGTGCGCGGATGATGTCGAGGCCCTCGGCGACGCTGGTGCGCAGGTGGGCGGTGCCGCGGACCAGGTCGCACTGATAGAGGTAGTAGGGCCGCACCCGGCACAGCAGCAGCTTGTGGACGAGATCGCGCTGGACGGCGGGCGAGTCGTTGACGCCGCGGAGCAGCACGCTCTGGTTGCCGAGGGGGATGCCGGCGTCGGCGAGGCGGGCGAGCGCGGCGCGGGTTTCGAGGGTGAGTTCCTTCGGGTGGTTGGCGTGGATCGAGATCCACAGCGGGTGGAAGCGGCGCAGCATGGCGACCAGTTCCGGGGTGATCCGCTGGGGGAGGAACACCGGGATGCGGGTGCCGATGCGGAGGAACTGGAGGTGCGGGATCGCGCGCAGGCGGGAGAGGATCCACTCGAGGCGGCCGTCGGAGAGCAGCAGCGGGTCGCCGCCGCTGAGCAGCACGTCGCGCACCGCGGGTGTCCGGCGCAGGTAGTCGAACGCCGCTTGCCACTGGGTTGCGAGCCGTTGCCGGCCAACCCCGGAGACCATCCGCGAGCGGGTGCAGTAGCGGCAGTAGGAAGCGCAGCGGTCGGTGACCAGGAACAGCGCGCGGTCGGGATAGCGGTGCACCAGGCCCGGCACCGGCATGTGCGCGTCCTCGCCGCAGGGGTCGTCGGCTTCCTCGGGCGCGGTCCAGCCCTCCTCGACCCGCGGGATCACCTGGCGGCGGATCGGGCAGCCGGGGTCGGCGGGGTCGATCAGGTTGAAGAAGTGCGGCGTGATCGCGAGCGCCAGCCTGGTGCCCGCCAGCAGCACGCCGGCCCGTTCCTCGGCACTCAGGTCGAGCCGCTGTTCCAGCGCGGCGAGCGACCGGACGCGGTGGTGGAGCTGCCAGCGGTGGTCGTTCCACTGTTCCGGCGACGCCTCCGGCCAGTGACCGGGGGCGTGGCTGCGGAACTCGATGTGCTGGGGCTCGCCGGGGGCGGTCACGGGATGGCGCACTCTACCGGCGAGCCGCGGGTTGTCAAACGACCGGGAGCCACTCCGGCTCCCAGCCCTCGCGGTAGGCGCGCCGGACCAGTTTGGTGGCGGCCTCGTGGCCGGGCACGCGGAGGGCGGCGGCGTCCCAGCGCAGGGTTTCGCCGGGGAACGGGAAGGCGAGGCATCCTAACAGCACCGCCTCGGTCAGCGGGCCGGCGATGTCGAAGCGGGCGATGGTGTCCGGCTTGCCGGCGAGGCAGGCGTCGATGAAGTCGTGCCAGTGGTTGCGCTCCTCGGCCTCGGGCATGCGGTGGTCCTTGAACTTCTCGCGCGGCAGCAGGACGGGCAGGGCGCCGTGGGGGGCGATCATGGCGCCCTCGGTGCCGAGGTAGAGGCTGCCCTGGCCGGGCAGGCGGCCGCCGGCGATGGCGACGGCCTCGGCGGGCGGGCGCTGGCTGCCGTCGTACCAGGTCACGGTGATGGTCTGGCCGGCGGTGTGGCGGGTGCCCTTGAACGAGTATTCGATGCGGGCGTCGACCGGCCAGTTGGTGGCGTTGGCGGGGGCGGGGCCGGACGACTTGACGCTGAGCGGGGCGGCGAGTTCGAGGGCGCGGAACCAGCCACTGAAGATGTGGCAGCCCATGTCGCCGAGGGTGGCGGTGCCGAAGTCGCGGCGCTTGCGCCAGATGCCGGGGTGATAGAAGCCGTCGATGTACGGCCGGGTGGCGGCCGGGCCGAGCCAGCCGTTCCAGTCGAGTTCGGCGGGCACCGGGTCCTCGCGTTCGGGGATGGGGGACATGTCGCCCCAGGTCTTGTCGCTGAACGTGTGGACTTCGCGGACCTTGCCGATCGCGCCCTGTTGGATGAGGGCCACGGCGAGCCGCTCGCCGCGGCCGGAGGCGAGCTGGGTGCCCATCTGGGTGACGACGCGCTGCCGGCGGGCGCGGAGCTGGAGCTGGCGGCACTCGAACAGGTTCTGGGTGAGCGGTTTCTGGCCGTAGAGGTGCTTGCCGAGGGTGAGCGCGGCCAGTCCCTGCAGGGCGTGGACGTGGTCGGGGGTGGAGACGTTCACCGAGTCGAGCCCGTCGGCCTCCTTGGCCAGCATCTCGCGCCAGTCCTGATAGCACCTGGCGGCCGGGAACTGCTGCTTGACCTGGGCGAAGTGGCGGGTGTCGACGTCGCACACCGCGACCAGTTCGAACCGCGGGTGGCTGGCGAACGAGGAGATGTCGGCCCACGCCATCCCGGCGGCGCCGAACGAGGCGTGGCGCAGCTTGCCGTTGGGCGAGGCGGCGCGCAGGCCGGTGGTGACCCACGGGGCGCCGGCGAGGCCGGCTGCGGTGGTGCGGAGGAAGTGGCGGCGGGAGAGGCGGGGCGGGTTCATCGGGCAGGAAACGATGTCCGGCGGGCGGGTCTTTCGCCCCGCCGGGCGGGGTTGGTTGCGGATTGCGGGACGCCCGGCCGGGGGCGCTGCCGGCCGCCGGGTGCCCCCGGGGTCAGCGCGGCAGCAGGGTGATCCGGTAGGGGTCGTAGCGGTCGTCGGGCCGGAACAGCCAGCCCGGCTGGCGGTCGACGAGCTCGTAGCGGGCGAGCATGAACTCGGGCAGGAACTGGTTGCTGTTGGGGTCGTAGGCCTCGCGGCCGGTGTAGTAGCCCCAGATCCGGTATTCGTGGTTCTGGTCGAACCCGTGGCGGCGGCCGGGCAGGCCGTCCTCGGGCAGGCGGTCGGGGGTCGTCTGGCGGTCCTCGCGGAAGATCACCAGCTTGGCGCTGGACCACGGTGCGCGGGGCTTGCGCAGGTAGCCCCAGAAGCGCGTCTTGTAGACGAAGTAGCGGCGGCCGTAGTAGAAGTCGCCGGCCGGTTCGGCGGCGATGCTGGCGCTGCGCATCTCCGGGCTCGGGCCGCCCATGGTGCCGCCGCCGATGCCGCCGCCGCAGCCGGCGATTGCGAGCGGCAGGAGCAGGGCGGCGAGCCAGGCGAGGTGGCGCATGGGCGGGAGAGTGGCGGGGGCGGCGGGGCGGCCGCAAGCCAGAAGCGCGAACTTTCCGGTTGCCAAGCGGCCGCTCCTCCCGTTTAGTCGCCGCCCGCGCGAGCCACACCGCCGCCGTTGGTCCTCCGGGCGCCCCGCGATGCGGGAGCCGCCACGCTCGCCGGAGGGAAACCCGGCAACCCTGCATCACCATGCCCATCAAACTCGGTCGCTTCGAGATCCCCAACCGCCTCGTCAAGAACGAGGACACCGCCACCGCCACCTACGCCCAGTTCATCGCCGAGCCGTTTGAACGCGGCTACGGGCACACGTTGGGCAACTCGCTCCGCCGCGTGCTGCTTTCCTCGCTGGAAGGCGCCGCCATCACCTCGGTCCGGATCGCCGGGGCCCAGCACGAGTTCACCTCGCTGCCGGGGGTGGTCGAGGATGTCACCGACATCATCCTCAACCTCAAGAAGGTCAAGTTCCGCCACCACGGCAAGGAGCCCGCGATCCTCGCGATCAAGGTCGAGAAGGAGGGCAAGGTGACCGCCGCCGACATCAAGGAGAACCAGACCTACGAGGTGGTCGACAAGTCGCAGCACATCTGCACCCTCGACCGCAAGGTCCGGTTCGACTGCGAGTTCGAGGTGCGCGTCGGGCGCGGGTTCGCCACCGGCGACGAGAACAAGCGCAAGGACCAGCCGATCGGGGTGATCGCGATCGACTCGATCTTCTCGCCGGTCACCCGGGTCAAGTACTCGGTCGACACCACCCGGGTGGGGCAGATGACCGACTACGACAAGCTGGTGCTCGACATCTGGACGGACGGGCGCACGGAGCCGCACGAGGCGCTGCTGCAGGCCTCCGGGATCCTGCGCCACCACCTCGACGTGTTCGTCAACTACGACGACAGCGCGGTCGAGTTCGAGGAGGCGCCGGCCGAGCAGAGCGAGGAGAACGCGACGCTCAAGAAGCTGCTCAACATGAGCGTCAACGAGATCGAGCTGTCGGTGCGTGCCGCCAACTGCCTGAACAACGCCAACATCACCACCGTCGGCCAGCTGGCGATGAAGACCGAGGCCGAGATGCTGAAGTACCGCAACTTCGGCAAGAAGTCGCTCAACGAGATCAAGGAGAAGCTGCAGGAACTCGGCCTGGGCCTCGGCATGACGTTCGAGCCGGCGCTGCTGTCGGGCCCGGTGCCCAGCGCGCGCGCGCCGCGCCTCGGCGCCGAGGAGGAGGCCCAGGTGGGCCTCGCCGACCTGATCGCCCAGAACCTCGAGTGAGTTTCCGCGCCCGCCGCCCCGCCATTCCCACGTCCCGACCCGACCCGCCATGAGACACCGCGTCAAGACCGTGAAACTGCAACGCAAGGCGGCCCACCGCCGCTCGTTGCTCGCCAACCTCGCGTGCAGCCTGATCGACCACGGCCGCATCCGCACCACCCTTGCCAAGGCCAAGGCCCTGCGCCCGGTGGCCGACCGGATGGTCACCCTCGGCAAGCGCGGCGACCTCCACGCGCGCCGCCAGGCGGTCGCCTTCCTGCACCAGAAGGAGATCGTCAAGAAGCTGTTCAACGAGGTGGCGCCGGCGGCGGCCGACCGCCGTGGCGGCTACTGCCGGATCACCAAGCTCGGCCCCCGCCCGAGCGACGCCGCGCCGATGGCGTTCATCGAGTGGGTCGACCGCGCGGTCGCCGAGGGGGCCGCGGAAGGCGCGGGCGCGACCGAAGCGGCCGCCGCCGAAACCCCCGCCGCCAAGGCCCCGGCGCGCAAGGGCCAGGCCGCCAAGGGCGCGGCCGCGCAGGCCGCCGAGGCCGCGGGCGAGGAGCCCCCGGCCGCGGAACCGGCGGGCGAGGAAACCAAGGACTGAGCACGGCGCACGGACGATTTCCCCCAATTCCCGCTTGCCAGCGAGGCGATCTCTGCTAAGCAAGTCGCCCGCCGTGCGCGGCGGCAAAGCCCGGCGCCGCCACCACCAACGGACCCCATCTTCCCATGGCACGACTTTTCGGAATCGAGATCCCCAACGAGAAACGCATCGAGGCGTCCCTCCTGCGCATCCACGGCATCGGCACCACCACTGCCAAGCGGATCCTTGAGCACGCGGGGATCGACCCCGGCGTCCGCACCGGCAAGATGAACGAGGAGCAACTCGTCCGCGTCGCCCAAGTGATCCAGTCCGAGGGGATCCTGATCGAGGGCGACCTGCGGCGCGAGCGCCAGGCGGCACTCAAGCGCCTGACCTCGATCAACTGCTACCGCGGGATCCGCCACAAGCGCGGCCTGCCGGTGCGCGGCCAGCGCACCCGCACCAACGCCCGCACCCGCAAGGGCCGCAAGAAGACCGTGGGCGCCCAGGCGAAGAAGAAGTAGGCGCCGCGCCGCAACGCACCACCGACCGATCATGGCTGACGAAGCAACCAACACCCCGGAACGCACCGCCGCCCCGGCGCCTGCCCCGGCCGCCACCCCCGCGCCTGCCCCGGCCGCCACCCCCGCGCCCGCGCCCGCGCCGGCGCCCGCTGCCGCGCCTGCTGCCGGGCCCGCGCCCGCCGCGGAATCCGCCGAGGACGCGAAGAAGAAGGGGAAGCCGCGCGACATCTTCGCGGAACTCGTCGGCGAGGAGCCGGCGGAGATCCGCATCCACAAGGCCAAGGCCAGCAAGCACGTCACCCGCGGCATCGTCCACATCACCGCCACGTTCAACAACACGATCGTCAGCGTGACCGACGCCAACGGCAACTCGATCGGTTGGTCGACGGCCGGCAAGATGGGCTTCAAGGGGTCGCGCAAGAGCACCGCCTACGCCGCCCAGATCGTCTCCCAGGACGCCTGCCGCCAGGCGATGGGCCACGGGCTCAAGGAGGCCGAGGTGCGGGTCAAGGGGCCGGGCGCCGGCCGCGAGGCGGCGGTGCGCGCGGTGCAGGCGATCGGGATCGAGATCGCCGCGATCCGCGACGTCACGCCGATCCCGCACAACGGCTGCCGGCCGAAGAAGGCCCGCCGCGTCTGACCGCACCGCACACCCACCGAGCAACCCGTTTCATTTCCATCCCATGGCCCGCCACATCGGTCCCACCGACAAGCTCAGCCGCCGTTTCGGCGTCGCCCTGTTTGGCCACACCAAGACGCTGGAGCACCGCATGTTCCCGCCCGGGCAGCACGGGCTGCGCGGCGGCCGGCGCAAGAAGAGCGACTACGCGGTGGCGCTCGGCGAGAAGCAGAAGCTGCGCTTCCAGTACGGGATCCTCGAGAAGCAGTTCCGCCGCTACTACGAGGAGGCCGCCCGGCGCCGCGGGGTGACCGGCGAGATCCTGCTCCAACTGCTCGAGCTGCGCCTCGACAACGTCTGCTACCGCCTCGGCTTCGGCAGCTCCCGCGCCGCCGCCCGCCAGCTCGTCAACCACGGCCACGTGATGGTCAACGGCCGCCGCGTCGATGTCCCGAGCTACCAGTGCCGCCCCGGCGACGTGATCAAGATCGTCGACAAGGCGTCGTCCCAGCAGCTGGCGCTGCGGATGATGGACGTCACCCAGGCGGTGCCGCTGGTCGACTGGCTGGTGATTGACCGCGACAAGCGCCAGGGGACGGTCGCCCGCGTCCCGACCCGCGAGGACATCAACCCGATCGTCAACGAGCAGTTGATCGTCGAGCTCTACTCGCGCTGAACCGCCGGGCCCGCCCGCGTTCTAACGGGACCCGCTGCGGCGTGGCCGCGGGGCGAAGCGCCCTCAGAGCAGCTCGGCCACGAACTTGTCGCGCTGGAAGATCTCGAAGCGGTCGGGTTCCTCGCCGGTGCCGATGAAGCGTGGGGCGATCCCGAGCTGGTCGTGGATGGCCACCGCCACGCCGCCCTTGCCCGAGCCGTCGAGCTTGGTGACGATCAGCCCGTCGAGCGGGCAGGCCTTGTGGAACTCGCGCGCCTGCTGCATCGCGTTGCCGCCGGTGGTGGCGTCGACCACCAGCAGGGTGAGGTGGGGCGCGGAGGGGTCCTGCTTGGCGAGCGTGCGGCGGATCTTCGCCAGTTCCTGCATCAGGTTGTGGCGGGTGTGCAGGCGGCCGGCGGTGTCGCAGATCAGGAACGCGGCCTGGTCGCGCAGCGCCGCCTGGTGGGCGGTGAAGCAGACCGACGACGGGTCGGCGTTCGGGGCGCCCTTGACCAGCGGGATGTCCAGCCGCCCGGCCCAGCGCTCGAGCTGTTCGACGGCGGCCGCGCGGAACGTGTCGGCCGCGGCAAGCACCGCGGTGTGGCCGCGGTGCCGCAGCCAATGGGCGAGCTTGGCGCACGACGTCGTCTTGCCGGTGCCGTTGACGCCGGCCACCAGGATCACGCACGGGCGGCCGTCGGGGCGGGGGGCCGGCGGCGGGTGGTCGGCGGGCAGGCGCGCGGCGACGTGGCGGCGCGCCACCTCGACGACGTCCCCGGCGCTCACCTGGCGGCCGAGTTGGCGCAGCTCGGCGACGATCCCGGCCGCCAGCCGCACCCCGAGGTCGGCGCCGACGAGGTCGGCCTCGAGCTCGTCCCAGTCGACCTCGGCGCGGTTGGCGAGCTTGTGGAACAGCGACGTGAAGAACCCGGCCATGGCGGACGGGTGCTTGTACGGGCGCACCCGCCGCGGCGCAAGGCCGGTCCGCGCCTCACACGATCCCGCAGCGCAGCGCGGTGGACACCGCGGCGGTCTGGTTGCGGACGTGCAGCTTCCGGTAGATGCTGCGCAGGTGCATGTCCACGGTGTGGAGCGAGATCCCGAGCTGGTCGGCGATCTCCTTCTTGATGTAGCCCTGCACGAGGCGGGCGAGCACGTCCTTCTCGCGCTGGGTGACCGGCTCGGCGTCGTCAACCGGGCCGAGCTTGGCGAAGCCGCGCAGGATCATGCTGGCGACCCACGGGCTGAGCACGCCGGCGCCGCTGATCACGTCGCGGATGCCGGCGAGGATCTCGTCGGGGTCGGCGGTCTTGAGCAGGTAGCCGGAGGCGCCGGCGCAGATCGCCCGATAGACCCGCTCGCGGTCGTCGAAGGCGGTCAGGATCAGCACCTTGAGGGCGGGGAGCCGCGCGCGGACCTCGCCGAGCACCTGCAGCCCGTCGCGCCCCGGCAGGCCGAGGTCGAGCAGCAGGATGTCGGGCGGGGCCGAGGTGAATGACAGCTCGGCGATCAACTCGTCGGGGTGGCCGAACTGGCGCGGACACTCGAGGTCCTCCTCGCCCTCGATCAGGCGGGTGAGCTGCCGCGCGAACGCCTTGTGGTCCTCAAGGACCCACACTTGCTTGGGCTGGTTCATGGCTGGGGCTGGTTCAGATCGGGATGCGGGACTGGAGGACCGAGCGGGGGACGCGCAGCACCACCGTGGTGCCGCTGCCGCCGGCCGAGTTGATGTCGAAGACCCCGGCGAGCACGTTGGCGCGCTCGCGCAGCTTCTGCACCGTGGACTGGGCGCCCGAGTCGTGGGGCTGCAGGCCGACGCCGTCGTCGCTGGCGCGCACGCACAGCCACGCCCCGTCCTCCTCGATGCGCAGGGTGAAGTGGCGCGCCCCGGCGTGCTTGGCCACGTTGTGCATGACCTCCTTGCAGAACAGGAACAGGTGGCGCTTGGCGTCGAGGCACAGCCGCGAGGTGTCGCTGCGGCAGTCGCACTCGATCGTGTAGTGGTGGTCGCGCAGCAGCCGGGCGGCGGTTTCGCGCAGGCGCTTGACGAGGTCGCCGATGGTGTCGTGCTTGCGCTCGATCAGCCACACGATGTCGCGCATCGCCTGGGAGCTTTCGCGGGCGATCGACTCGACCTCGGCGAGGTCCCCGATCGCCTGCTCGGCACCCTTGACGCGGGCGAGGTTGCGGCGCAGCACGCGGGCGATCATCGAGATGCTGCCAAGGTTGCTGCCGATGTCGTCGTGCAGGTCGGAGGCGATCCGCTTGCGCAGCACGTCGACCTGCTCGCGGGAGACCAGGCGCCGGCGCTCGACCACGGCCACCGGGAACAGGAACCCGAAACCAAGCGCGATCGCCGCCATCCAGGTGGCGTTCAGCTCGCTCTCGGCCGCGATCCGCCGGTAGACCGGCGTCAGCTCGTCGAGTTCGCGCCCGATCCGGGCCCGCTCGGAGACCTGGTGGAGCCACACCTGCAGCGGCAGCGACCGGCGCCGGCTGGCAAACCCGTCGGTCAGCCGCGCCGGTTCCCGGTCCAGCGTGGCGGTGCCCTGCCAGCCCCGCACCTCCGCCTCCTTGGCGACGTTCCGGCCGCCGGAGTAGACCTCCACCTCGGCCAACGCGTGGCACACCCGCGCGCCGGCCTGCCACGGGCGGGTGAACGACAGCCGCAGGTAGCGCCCGGTGCGGCCGCCGGTGGGGATCACCCGCACCGCCATCTCGCAGGACGGCGGGCCGCCGTCCTCCACCTGATAGACCGTCGTCGGCTGGTCATCCCCCTCCGGGGTGAGCGCCAGCTGGAACGCGGCGGGCATGATCCCGATCCCCGGGGTCCACGCCGACTCGAGCGGCAGCAGATGCACGCGGTCGACCGGGTGGTCGGCGCCGAGGTCGACGGCGATCTCGACCGGCTGCCGGTCATCCGCCGCCACCGGCAGGCTGAACCCCGCCGCCGGGCTCCACGTTCCGCCCTCCCACGGGCCGAGCGGCATCCGCCCGTCGGTCAGGCAGCACGCCGCCCAGCCGTCGCACATCCGGTTGTGCCATGAGCAGGTGACCTGGGCGCCGAACGACACTGGCTGGTTGGCCGAGAACACCAGCAACTCCGACAGCGCAAACACGTCCTGGGCGCCGAAATCGCGGCCCTCCAGCACGGTGAGGCGCACGTAGCGGGCGACCTGCGCCTGCCCCCTGCCCTCGACCGGCATCCCGCCGGGGTCGGCAAACGGGGCGTGCGAGTGGTCGAGGACCACCCGCGCGTCGGCAAAGTCCTCCGCCCGCGCCAGCTCAACCCGGAACCGCAGCGGAAACAGGCACGGCGGCTGGCCCGGCAACCGCTGCGCCGGCACCAGATACAACTCGTCGACGGCCACCTCCCGCCCCAGGTCCAGCGTCACCCATGGCGCCCCAGCATTCGGGTCGGGCCGCCCGCCCAGAAACCCATACTCGCCCGCCAGCGGACACAGCCGCACATCGGCCAGCGTCACTTGGCGCGTGCGGAGCCATTGGATCCGCGACTCTACGCTAACCAGGTCGTCGTTGAACGCCCGCGCAATCCGCGCAATCGGATGACCGGGCGCGCTGGCTGGGAGCGCGCCCAGGCAACACGCGGCCATTGCCAAGGCAGTTCGGAGCGGCGACCCCGGCTCGGGACAGCTCGGGGTTCGGGACATGTGGGTGGAACAGCGCCCCGATCATCCAAAAAATCATCGGAAAGGCAAGGTTAAAAGAACAGAATTCCAAAATATCTGCATCGCCCACCCTTCGCGAGGGGCGGTGCGGGGCCTGCCGGCGGCGGGGCCGGATGATTTTCGGCGGAGTTTCGCATTGCCAAGGGGGTGGCGGGCCGGTAGCAGCACGGCGGCGATTCGGACTGCCAAGGGGGTGGTCTCCCGGGTCGCGATCAAGGAGCCATGAAAGACGATCCTACCGTTCCGTGCTCTCCGCGCCAGACGCGGAGGGTATCCGTCACTTCGCTGCTAACCCTGGTGGCGCTGGCCCTGCCGGCGGCGGCAGGGGAGGCGGACATCAACATCCCCGACCTGACCAAGGTGACGTTCAGCGGCCTCGGCGGGGTCAGCGGGGTCACGCTGATGTACCTGGGCATCGTGGTCTGCGCCATCGGCGCCGCGTTCGGGTGGTTGCAATACCGCCAGACCAAGGCGCTGCCGGTGCACGACAGCATGAACCGGGTTTCCCACACGATCTGGGAGACCTGCAAGACCTACCTGTTCACCCAGGGGAAGTTCCTGGCGATCCTGTGGCTGCTGATCGCCGCCTGCATGGTCTACTACTTCGGGGTGCTCTCGCACATGCAGGCCGGCAGCGTGGTGGTGATCCTGCTGTCGTCGATCCTCGGCATCCTCGGGTCCTACGGGGTGGCGTGGTTCGGGATCCGGATCAACACCGTGTCGAACTCGCGCACCGCGTTCTCCGCGCTCAAGGGCAAACCGCTGCCCACCCTGAGCATCCCGCTGCGCTCGGGCATGAGCGTCGGCCTGCTGCTGGTGGCCGTCGAGTTGTTCTTCATGATCTGCATCCTGGTGTTCCTGCCCCGCCACCTGGTCGGCCCGTGCTTCATCGGCTTCGCGATCGGCGAGTCGCTCGGCGCCTCGGTGCTGCGCATCTGCGGCGGCATCTTCACCAAGATCGCCGACATCGGCTCGGACCTGATGAAGATCGTCTTCAAGCTGCCGGAGGACGACCCGAAGAACCCGGGGGTGATCGCCGACTGCACCGGCGACAACGCGGGCGACTCGGTGGGCCCGACCGCCGACGGGTTTGAGACCTACGGGGTGACCGGGGTGGCGCTGATCGCGTTCCTGGCGCTGGCGCTGGCGGCGACGCCGGAGATCGTGGCCACGCTGATCATCTGGGTGTTCGTGATGCGCGTGCTGATGATCGTCACCTCGCTGTGCTCGTATTTCGGCAACAACGCGCTGAGCAAGGCCAAGTTCGGCGCCCTCAAGGACTTCGACTTCGAGGCGCCGCTGACCCACCTGGTGTGGATCACCTCGGCGGTGTCGATCGCGGTCACGTTCATCGCCAGCAAGCTGATGCTGGGGGACTTCAAGGACGCGACCGGCGCGGCGCGGCCCGACCTGTGGTGGGTGCTCAGCGTGATCATCAGCTGCGGCACGGTGGCGGGCGCGCTGATCCCGGAGTTCACCAAGATCTTCACCAGCACCAACTCGCGCCACGTCAAGGAGGTGACCAACTGCTCGAAGCACGGCGGCGCCTCGCTCAACATCCTGTCGGGCTTCGTGGCGGGCAACTTCTCGGCGTTCTGGATGGGCTTGGTGATCATCCTGCTGATGTTCGTCTCCTACTTCGTCTCGCGGAACGCCGACCTCGCGGCGATCATGCCCGAGCAGTTCGCGTTCGCGACCCCGATCTTCGCGTTCGGCCTGGTGGCGTTCGGGTTCCTCGGCATGGGCCCGGTGACGATCGCGGTCGACTCCTACGGCCCGGTGACCGACAACGCGCAGTCGGTCTACGAGCTCTCGCAGATCGAGGCGCGGCCGGACATCGCAGGCGAGATCAAGAAGGACTTCGGGTTCGACCCGGACTTCGAGAACGCCAAGTACGCGCTCGAGAAGGGCGACGGGGCGGGCAACACGTTCAAGGCGACGGCCAAGCCGGTGCTGATCGGCACCGCGGTGGTGGGCGCCACGACGATGGTGTTCGGCATCATCATCCTGCTGCAGAAGATGTTCGAGGCCAACCCCGACGGCGGGGTGTTCAAGCCGGTCGTCGAGGCGCTCAGCGTCGTGCAGCCGGAGATCATCCTCGGGCTGATCATGGGCGGCGCGGTGATCTACTGGTTCACCGGCGCCTCGACCCAGGCGGTGGTGACCGGCGCCTACCGGGCGGTGGTCTACATCAAGGAGCACATCAAGCTGGACGCCACCACGGCCTCGGAGAAGGACAGCAAGGAAGTGGTGCGGATCTGCACCGTCTACGCCCAGAAGGGGATGTGGAACATCTTCATCGTGATCTTCTGCATGGCGCTGGCGCTGCCGTTCTTCAACCCGTACTTCTTCATCGGCTACCTGATCGCGATCGCGTTCTTCGGGCTGTTCCAGGCCTTCTTCATGGCGAACGCCGGCGGCGCCTGGGACAACGCCAAGAAGATCGTCGAGGTCGACCTGCGCGAGAAGGGGACCGAGCTGCACGCCGCCACGGTGGTCGGCGACACGGTCGGCGACCCGTTCAAGGACACCTCCTCGGTGGCGCTCAACCCGGTGATCAAGTTCACCACCCTGTTCGGCCTGCTGGCGGTCGAGATCGCGGTGACGATGGAAAGCCAGACGACCAAGTCGATCATCGGCGCGCTGTTCTTCCTGGTGGCCCTGGTGTTCGTCTATCGCTCGTTCTACGGGATGCGCATCCCGGAGGAGGACACCGCCGGCACCAACGGCAACCTGGTGCTCCCGCACCACGTCCACGGCGCCACCGGCGACGTCGCCAAGCACGAGTGAGGCGGACGCCCCCCGAGTGAAATCCAACCGCGCGGGCGGGGCCGGACGGCCCCGCCCGTTTGCGTTGCAGGAGCGCGGATCAGTGACCCTGGGTCCGGGAATGAAAACCACGGATTACAGGATTACACGGATTGCACGGATGTTGAATGAGTTACGATGGATGACGGATTCATCCGGCAGGTGAACAGGCGAGGGAAACCAAGCCACTCCGAAATCCGCGTAATCCGCGCAATCATTCTTCGCCCTCCGGCCGTCGCGCTCCGCGCTATGGCCGGCAGGCCGGGCTACGAATGACAGGTCCGCGGTCCGGCATGTTCCTTTCCAGGATGCCCGGGGTCGCCAAGCCAGAGCCGGAACTGCCTGCGGGCGTGGCGCCGCACCTCCGGGGCTAACGCGGCAAGCTGCTCACGAAAGCCCTTGGTGATCGAGGACTTCATCGAGCGGAACCGTCTGTCCCTGTCGGTGTTCCTCCAGTGCTCGCGCCGCCAGAGCGTCGAAATCGCCGTCCCGGACGCGCTGCTCGAAACGCAGGTCCACCACGCGCGCGGCTGCCTCCTCCACTTCCGCGGCCAACCGCAGCAATTCATCGTCCGGCAACTTGCGCACCTCGCGCATGATCTCGGCAATGCTCATGCAGGAGCAATAGCCCGTCTTGGTCTGTGACGCAAGGCCACAGGCCCCGCCCGCTTGCGTTGGGGCTCACCCGATCCCCGGCATGCGCTCCCGGCACGCGGCGGCGATGACGGGCGGCAGGCCGGCCGCGGCGGCGAACCCGGGCCAGCGGGCGAGCGCATCGAGCACCGCGTCGAGCGCCGCGCCGCCGCGCCGCACGCCGTGGTCGTCGGCCAGGCGCAGGAGGTCGCGGCGGCGGAGGTCACGGGTCTTGCCGCTCACCGCTCCGGCGCGGATGCCGGAGGTCAGCGGGTTGGCGGCGAGCGTCAGGTCGTAGGCCGGGGCGAGCCGCCAGTTCCCGTCCGGGTCCATCAGGAACGCGTGGTTGCGCCCGTGGTCATCGTCGTTGCCGGCCGCGATGTTGAATGCCGCGCGCCGGAACACCTGCTCGACGGCCGCCTGGTCGCGGGTCAACTGGCGGGTGAGGTTGAGCAGGTCGTGGTAGTCGAGCCCGTCGCGCGGCGGCGTGTGGGTGAGGCCGGCGAACGTGTGCATGTGGACCCGGCGGCCGCCCGGCCCGCGGTCGAAGCGGCGGCTCATGAAGTGGGCGCGCCGGCCGCGGTGCGATTCCAACAGCCGCGACTCGGCCACCTCGACCCCGGCGGCGGCGGCCATCAGGTTGAACGCGCGCTCGATCCGGCCCGCGTGGAGTTCGGGGTCGAGGTCGAACTTGAGCAGCCAAGGGGTGAACCGGTCGTCCGGCGGCTCCGCGGGGCCGACCCGGGCGAAGTCCGCCGGGAGACTGAGCGCCGCCTTCGGCTGCGCGCCGCCCGGGGTCAGCGCGCTCGGGATCAGCCGGTCCAGGAGCGGGCCGGTGTCGCCGCGGACCGCCGCCTGCGCCGCCTCGACCAGTTGCCCGACCTCGAGTGTGAGATCGTGGTGGAACGACGGGTGGTCGAGCGCCGGCCGGAACACCAGCGCCCCCATCTTCGACTCGCCGCCGCACGCGAGCTTCTGCAGCGCGGTGACCCGGTTCCACGGGATCCCGAGGTCGCCGAAGAAGCGCCGCATCAGCTGCTGGCCCCACCAGTCGGGCAGGGCGTCGTCGAACAGCCCGAACAAGGGGCCGAAGGTGCGCGCCGGGCCGGCCACCGCGCCCGTCAGGGAGAGCGGGAGATGGAGCGGCGAAAGCTCGATGCCGCCGGAGCGCCAGGCGCCGCCGTACTCGAAGTGGATGAGGCCGCGGGGGTCCTCGTGCAGGCGGCCGACCGCGCGCGCGCTGGCCAGACCCTCCGGGGCGTAGTGGACGGTCAGTTCCATCGGGTCACGTGGGCTTGCGGGACCGCCGCGGGGCGCGCTGGCGCTCGCGGCGCTTGACCGCCTCGATCGACTCGGCACCGGGCTCCCGGAACAGCTCACCCAGCTCCGCCGCCACCCCAAGCACCAGCGCCACCCGCACCAGCCGCTGCAGCGAGCCCTTGCCCTGCCGCTCCAGCACCTTGAGCGTCGACAGGCCCACCCCCGCCCGCGCCGCCAACTCCTCCTGCGTCAGCCCTCGGCTCAGCCGCAGCCGCCGCACTCGCTCACCAAGGGCCCGCAATATCTCACCAGGTGATAGGCCGATAAGGGCTTGTTTTTCAACTGCCACATGCCAAATATGGCATCAAGAGCTGAAATAGCAACCTCAATCAAGCCATCAATCAACCCGCAGCGCAAATCCATGACCGCAGATCACTGACCTTGTCCCCACCAACCCATGGTCCAACTTTGTTGGAAATAAGGCGTGGACACTTTGGACGGAAACGGGACCTGTCCGCCCCGTGCCGACCGCGGCCGCAAGACGGGCGGCGTCGCGGAGTTCTCCCTCGCGCTGTGCCCCGACAGTTTCGGCGTCGTGCTGCGGCGGAGGCCGGACGATGGTGGGCTCAAGCCGGGTGAGGACGGCGGAGCAGGATCAGCCCGCCGACGGCGAGCAGGAGCAGGGTCGCCGGTTCAGGAACGCCGGAGCCGCGGACGATGGTGTAGCCGTCTTGGTACTCCGGGGCCAGGGTGATGTTGCTGACGCCGGTGTTCCAGAAGTCGGTGATGACCTGCGAGGCGCGGTCGGGATACAAATGGCTGTCGGAGGTGCTGGCGGTCAGGTCGAGTTCGCTTTCGACGGCGAGCACGTGCCCGCTGACCATGGTGACGGGGAACTGGAACGTGGCGTGGATGCTGATCGTGTTGCCGCTGACGGTGTAATCCTGCCCCTCGACCATCGCGGTGAACACCGGGGTGTGCCGGTCCAGGTCGTACTGATCGTCGTCCCAGTCATCGTAGTAATAGACATCGTTGGACTCGATCGCGATTCCGCCGTCGCGGTGCTGGATGCTGAGCCCGGCATCGATCCAGTTGGGGATGGTGGCCGGATCGCCGTAGGTGCCGTGCATGCCGAAGTTGAACCCGGCCGTGCCATGGCTGTGGGGACTGGTGCCGAACTGGGGCAGGATCGACAGGCTTCCGGAGACGGTGCAGGTGAAGATCGCCTCGACAGGGTCGCCCGGAGTTCCGCCGACGACGGTGTAGGTGTCGCCCGCGAAACAGTTGATCCACCCGTCCATTCGCTGGATGGTCGGAGCGGCCTGGTGGTTGTCGACCGCGATGTAGCCCTGCAAGGCATCGTTGTTCAGGATGGCCTGGGCCTTGAGGGTGTATCCGACGTTGGGGTTGCCGCTGTCGTAGACCAGCTCTCCGGACTGCCCGATCACGCCCGGGAGGTCTTCCCCATTGAGACTCCTGTCAATGTAGCTGACCGTCCCGGTGGGCCACCCCCAGCCGTAGACCCCGCCGTGAACCGAAGCGGCCTGCACCGTGCCGGCAGACAGGACGACGGCGGCGAACACCGCGGCAGATCCGCAGCCACACCATGAGGGAAATCTCACCATGAGGGCAATCTCGTGATCATTGATCATTGGCTCAGTTCCCTTTCATCGGCCCTCAAAACGACCATGCAAGCCGCGGTGTCAAGCAAAATCGACAGGCTTGTCGGCGACGGTTCAAAACTGGATTTGTTGCCGGAACAAAACCAGACAATCTGTTAGGGCGCAAAACCGGCTGGCGAAGGTGTTCCGGAGGCGCCAACTGATACTATGAAACCGCTCAGGGCCTCTGCAACTTTCGCCACGCGGCGATCGAGCTGGCGAAGTGTTCCCGCGCCGGCTGCTTCAGCTGGTAGCACTGCAGGCCGACCGGCCCTTGGTAGCCGATCTCATCCAACAGCCTGAGCAGCCTGGCGGCGTCGAAGCTGCCCATGCCGAGCGGCTGGATCAGGCGGTTCCAGCCCATCGCGCGGGTGTCGCCGGTGTCGGCGCCGTTGAGCGAGACGAGCAGCAGGTGCGGCGCGGCGGCGCGCAGGGTGACCTCGAGTTCCGCCTCGTCCTGCTGCTTGAGGAAGTGGCACAGGTTGAAGCTCACCCCGACGTTCGGCCGGTCGGTCAGGCGGGCCAGCCGCAGCGCCGCCGCCACGGTGTCGGTGTGGAACCCGACGTGCGGATAGATCGCGACCCGCAGCCGGTTGCGCTCGGCGACGCCCGCGACCGCGCGGATCGCCGCCGCCACCACCTCGTCGGTCGACTTCCCGTTCACCCCGAGCCAGACGATCGTGTCGCGCCCCTTGAGCGCATCGATTTCGGCGACCGTGGCCGCGGGCAGCGGGCAGCCGGCGGGCGTCGCCTCGAGCACCACGTAGGTTGCCACCATCCTCAGCCCGTGCCGGTCGAGCGCGGCGAGCATCTCGGCGGTCCGCCCCGGCCGCCAGCCGATGCCGGAGTAGCCGAGTTCCTTGAGCAACTCGGCCTTCTGCTCGAGCCCCGGCACGTCGCCGAGCCCGTTGTCGAAGGCGAACAGCGGGCGCGCGCCGGCAAGCCCTGCGGGCAGCAGGAGCGCGGCGAGGGCCCGGCCTAACAATGAAGGGGCGGTCATGGGCGGCCTGGGGGTTGCCACGGTTCGCGGTAGCTTCCGGTCAGCATCGCGTCGGCTTCCGGGTCGTCGGCGAAGCGTTCGGCGGCGGGGTCCCAGTCGAGCCTGCGGCCGCGGCGGATCGCGATGTGGCCGAGCTGGCCGAGCGAGCAGGTGCGGTGGCCGATCTCGGCGTCGGTCATCACCGGGGTGCGGTCGCGGATCGCGGCGATGAAGTCCTGCTTGTCGCCGCGGGTGGGGACCCGGGGGTCGGAGTCCTTGAGCGTGGCGCGCAGGATCCGCGGGCTGCTCGCCTTGAGTCCGCCGGGGCTGTTCCAGTGCGCCTGGATCCAGCCGTCCTCGCCCTCGACCCGCAGGTAGGGGACGTCCATCCGGTAGTCGATCGTCACACCGTCGGCGTAGCGGTAATGGACTTCGAAATCGACCAGGGTGTTCCAGAGCCCCGATCCCGGCTCGGGGAAGCGCCCGCGGCCCTCGATGGAAACCGGCCCGCTGCGCTCGGTGCCGTTGATCAACTGGGCGACGTCCAACAGGTGGGTGCCCCAGTTGGTGATGATCCCCTCGCAGTAGTCGAGGATGCGCATCCATCCCGGGCGGCCTGACAGGTCGTCCGGATGGACGCGGTCGCGGGTGTAGTCGGCGCGCGGTGCGGGGCCCAGCCACATCTCGAAATCGAGGTGTGGCGGCACCGGCATCGGTTGCGGGGAGCCGGGGCCGTCGCCCATCTCCCTCGGCACGCCCACCTCGAAGCGGGTGATCCTGCCGAGGCAGCCGTTGCGGGCGAGGTCGGCGGTGCGGGTCATGTAGCCGTGGGACCGGCACTCGGTGTCGGTGCGGAAGACGATGCCCATGGCGCGCGCGGCGTCGGCTACGGCGCGGCCCTCGGCGAGGTGGCGGGTGAGCGGTTTCTCGCAGCTGACGTGCAGCCCCTTGGCGATCGCGGCCAGCGCGACGAGCGCGTGCCAGTGATCGGGGGTCGAGATCATCACCGCGTCGAGGTCGTCGAGTTCGAGCACCTCGCGGAAGTCGGTGAACAGCCGGCACGCGCGGTCGCCGTAGTGGCGGTCCACCTTCGCCTTGCTCGCCTCGGCGCGGCGGCGGTCGACATCGCATGCCGCCACCACCCGCACCTCGGGCATCGCCAGCAGGGTCGGCAGGTTGGCGTGATACGCTTGGCGGCCGGTGCCGATCATGGCGAGGTGGATCCGCTGCGACGGTGCGGCCGCGCCAAACAAGCGGGCCGGCACGATCGCGGGCAGCGCGGCGGCGGCGATCCCCGCGAGCGCCCGCCGGCGGGAAGGCGGACGGCCCGCAAAGCCTCCCCGGGGGCTCGCATTGAGCGGGATTTCACTCGGCATGCAAGGGAGACGCGCTCCCGGCGGCCCTCGTTTCACCGAAGTCGGCTACTCCTGCCCCTGCAGATCGACCACCGCCATACCCGCAACTCCCGCAACGCGTGCGGGTTGCGATTCATGGGGACAGCAACTCTGTTTTTTCTTTTTGCCTCGTCAGCAGAATTTGTGTGCTTGAGGCGGCTCGGGTAGCGCCCCAAGGTTATGATACAGAACGAGTTGCAGCACTTTGAAGGACCTGTGACCGTAGCTGCGTGCAAGCGTCACACCCGCTTTGTGATTGAGACCCTCGGTGACGGCGTTGGTGAACATCCGCTTGGCGCGGAAGTAGTTGAGGAGAAGCTCTTCATGGCGGCGCAGCATCAGGGCGACTTTCTTCATCGGCCCAAGGCGGGATCGCATTGCGCGGGTGGTCCATTCCCTGAGGAAGGCTGCCGCCCAGGTCGCGGAGCGGTAGCGCCAGAACTGTCGGAAGCTCTCCTTGAGTTCCCATGCGCGGGAGGTGGCCTGCATGCTGCCGAGGATGGCGCGCAGCTTCTCGCGAGCCTTGCCGCGGACCCGCGTGCCGCGCTTGAGCAGAAGGAAGCGCCCGCGCTTGACCGTGGCCTTGGCCGCCCTGCCGCGCAGGCGCGCCTGCTCGCCCCGGCGGACGTTGTCGACCGCCAGATTGAGGTGCTGGGCGACGTGGAAGGGATCAAGCACGTTGAGCGCCCAGCCGGCGCGCTGCGCGATGACCTTCAGGTACGGCTTCCACATGTCCGAGCAGATCACCTGCAATCCGGCCAAGAAGCCCTTGCAATGCTTCTCCAACTCGTTGAAGCCCTTGCGCAGCGTGGCTTCCTTGCGCCGGTGACCAACCCACAGCAACCGGCGCGCGCCGGCATCGATCTGGTAAATCAGGGTCACGAAGTTGGCGCTATTCTTGCCGCGGCCCCAGTGCAGCTCGTCGAGGCCGAGAGCCCGCACGGCATCCAGCACCCGGTTGGCCAGGCCCCATTCGACGACCCACTCGACCGACCTGCGCACTTCGTCCCAACTGGTGCCGAACACCCGCGCGGTCTCCTGCCAACTGAGCCGCCGCGCCCAGCGCGCCAGGAACACCATGAAGGCCACCGCATACGGGTGCTTGCCCTTGTTCCATGGCATCGCCTCAACCTTCGGGCCGCCATCGGGGCATACCACCCGCCGCGCTCCGTATACCAGGTCCACGGAAATGCCCCACAGCGGCACGAACGCCCAGCGCCGCTCCGGCAACCGGTCATGCACCCGCCCCGGCCTGCCGCAGCACGAGCAACGCCGCCTGACCCGCGGATCGGTCCCCAATCGGACCTCGATCACCTCCTTGCCGCGACGCCTCACCAGACGCACCGATTCAATCACGAATCCACGAAGCACTTGCACCCGGCGCAACAAGGTCTTAATGGTCATGCGGATGGTGGTTGGGGGTTGTTGGCTTTCATCAACCCCAACAATGTACCCCCAGCCGCCATCCGCAACCCCGACCCCGGCCCCCGCCGGGGTTTGGCGCGCCAAACCCCATACCGACCCACCGCACCGCCCGCAGCGCAGGTCAAGCGGGCAGGCGATATAAATCCGGGCAACCCGCCCGACCTCCCTGCCGCCCCGCATTTTATGCCGCCTGCCCGCTTGACCGGAGCGAGGACGGTGCTTGCCGGAAGCGCTCGCAGTCAGTCACAAATCAACACAAATTCTGCGGAGGAACCTTCTTTTTGTTCAGAAGGTGGTTTGGAGCCGTGGAAGCGAGGTCGGGCATCTCGGGCGCCTGCCGGGTTCAAGCGGAACCTTTTCGACTCCCGACCACTATTCCGCTTGAGCCCGTCAGTCGCCCGAGATCAGGGGCGTTATCGGGTTTGCGTCGCAAACCCGGCTGCTGTGGAAGCCGCCGGTCAGGAAAGCTGGAAGTCCGGACGAGCCAGCATCCGATTGAGCAGGCGGATGAGCTTTCGGATCACCGCGGTGATGGCGACATGGTGAGGTTTGCCGCGTTCGATCAGGCGGCGGTAGAAAGCGCGCAGGATCGGGTTGAAACGTACCGCCGCAAGGGCCGGCATGTAGAGGCCGCGCCGCACCATGGCACGCCCGCCCTTGACGCTGCGCCGGCCGCGGCGTGGCCCGCTGTCGTTGTTCAGCGGCGCCACGCCCACCAAGGTCGAAATCTGGTTGTCGGTGAGCCGGCCGAGTTCGGGCAACTCGGCCAGCAGCATGCAAGCCGTGACGCTACCCACTCCGCGGACTTGCTCGAGGCGCTGGCGCTTGGCGCTCAGCGCCTGGTCGGCTCCGATGAGTTCAAGCATGCGTTGGTCGCACTTGGCGATGTGGCGCTCCAGAAATCCGATGGTCGCCCGCACATCGGCCTTCACGAAGCTGTCGGTGGCTTTTTCCAAGGCGTTCTTCTCGCGCACCAACTGGCGCATCAGGCTCTCGCGCCGCCGCAGGGTGCTCGAAAGCGCCTGCTGCACAGCGCAGGGCACCGGGGCAGGGCTCGGCGCGAAGGCTTCGCCGAAGGCGCTCAGCACCTCCGCGTCGATTTCGTCCGTCTTGGCCAGCAAGCCCTTGGCGTGGGCGAAGCTGCGAACACGAAGGGCGTTGATCGCGCTGATGTCGATGCCGTTGGCGAATGCCATCGCCAAAAGCGGCCGCTCATAGCCGCCTGTCGGCTCGCATACCAAGTGCACCCGCCCGGGATGATCCCGCAGGTCCTGACCCAGCCGCTTCAGGCCGGCTGCCGTGTTCGGGTAAACGCGCGTTTGATTCCAGTGCGGGCTGAACACGTCAAGTTTGGCTTTGCAAACGTCGACGCCCAGGTACTGTGGTTTCGTTTCTTGCTTCATCTGTGGTTCTCCCTTGGGACTTCGAGCTCGAAGGCTCAGGCAACTCTTCGAATTGCAGGTGAGGTGGGGAGCGGGTGCTTCCTGCTGTCCCGCGAACTCCAAGGTTCCAGGTCATGCGAAGTCACCCGCTCCCCGATTCAACCCGCGGCGGCCACCGCAGGTCAACCGGCCGCTTCTGTTCGCGGCCGCCGCCAAACTACCCGCTTTCCATCAACCAAGGTCAGGAATGGCGTTGGCGGGCGTTGGTGGGGTGCCGGGGAGCCGGCCATCGGGGAAAAGTGCTGTCGAAAAAAAAACGCTTGCCAAGAATGTTCAGCCGAGCAGTATTACCCCATGCGCAAGAGGCGGCAGTTGGCTCCCTGGCACCGGCGGAGCTTGGACATGAGCGGCTTGGACCTTGGGGACGGGGCGGTGGCGGAGGCCTTGGCGGCATTGGAGGGCAAGGCGGCGATCTACCACTGCATGTCGCGGGTGGTGAACCGGGAGCGGGTGCTCAAGCGCGAGGAACGGGACGTGTTCGTGGAGATCATGCGGCGCTACGAGGCGTTTTCCCAGGTCCACGTCCTGACCCATTGCGTGATGCCCAACCACTTTCACATTCTGGTGGAGGTGCCCGCCCCGCCGGAAGACCTCGGCGCCTCGTGGTCGGATGAGCGGCTGCTCGAACATCTGGGGCTGATCTACAACCGGCGGGAAGTGGCCGGGTTCCGCTGGATGTTGAAGCACTTCCGTGCGCAGGGGAACGCCGAGGCGGCCGACGCCCTGCGGGCGAACTTCCTGCGGCGGATGTGGGACCTCTCCGAATTCATGAAGATCGTCAAGCAATGCTTCACCCAGTGGTTCAACCGCAGGCACGGGCGGCGTGGGGTTCTCTGGGAGGAACGATTCCAAAGCGAACTGGTCGAGGATGGGCATGCCGCGCGGCGCGTGGCGGCCTACATCGACCTCAACCCGGTGCGCGCCGGCCTGGTCGCCGACCCGAAGGACTGGCGCTGGAGCGGTTACGGCGAGGCGGTGGCCGGCAAGGCCGGGGCCCGGCGTGGCCTGCAGCGGGTGCTCTTCGAGGAGGCCGCCGGCCGGATGAACCGGCAACGGGCCGCGCGGGAGGTCTCCGACACCAAGGAACTGCTGCGGCGGTATCGCCGGATCCTCTTCCTCGATGGCGCGCAGCGCGGGCAGCAGGTGGACAAGAAACGGGCCACCATTGCCCGCGAGCGGGTCGAACAGGTCCTGGCCAGCGGCGGCCGGCTGAGTGAAGCCGACCTGCTGTGGTGTCGCACGAGGTATTTCATCGACGGGCTGGTCATCGGCAGCGAGCGCTTCATCAACCATGTCTTCGCGCTGGCCCGGGAGCGATTCGGCAGCACGCGCATGACGGGGGCACGGCGCATGCGAGGGGTGGACAGCGAGTTGTGCACGCTGCGCGACCTGCAGAAGGACGCCTTGATGTGTTAGGCAGGGGCGGAGGGGTCCGCGCAAGCCCCGGACGCAGGGTGGACAGGGGGTAGAGGGTGGATAGGGGGTAGGGGGGCAGGGTGGCGAAGATCACCGGGAATCCGCCCCACACCCGGATCGCGGGGCGCGTCTGGCAAGGACCCGGAGGCGAGACGGACGGGCCGTCGCCCCGCCATCTGGCCGCACGAGGGGGCTGAAGGCACGTTCGCCACGGAAGTTTCCCGAGACCGCTACCAGGGCCATTCCGGCTTTTCCGATCATTGACCTTGGTTGATGGAAAGCGGGTAGTTTGGCGGCGGCCGCGAACAGAAGCGGCCGGTTGACCTGCGGTGGCCGCCGCGGGTTGAATCGGGGAGCGGGTGACTTCGCATGACCTGGAACCTTGGAGTTCGCGGGACAGCAGGAAGCACCCGCTCCCCACCTCACCTGCAATTCGAAGAGTTGCCTGAGCCTTCGAGCTCGAAGTCCCAAGGGAGAACCACAGATGAAGCAAGAAACGAAACCACAGTACCTGGGCGTCGACGTTTGCAAAGCCAAACTTGACGTGTTCAGCCCGCACTGGAATCAAACGCGCGTTTACCCGAACACGGCAGCCGGCCTGAAGCGGCTGGGTCAGGACCTGCGGGATCATCCCGGGCGGGTGCACTTGGTATGCGAGCCGACAGGCGGCTATGAGCGGCCGCTTTTGGCGATGGCATTCGCCAACGGCATCGACATCAGCGCGATCAACGCCCTTCGTGTTCGCAGCTTCGCCCACGCCAAGGGCTTGCTGGCCAAGACGGACGAAATCGACGCGGAGGTGCTGAGCGCCTTCGGCGAAGCCTTCGCGCCGAGCCCTGCCCCGGTGCCCTGCGCTGTGCAGCAGGCGCTTTCGAGCACCCTGCGGCGGCGCGAGAGCCTGATGCGCCAGTTGGTGCGCGAGAAGAACGCCTTGGAAAAAGCCACCGACAGCTTCGTGAAGGCCGATGTGCGGGCGACCATCGGATTTCTGGAGCGCCACATCGCCAAGTGCGACCAACGCATGCTTGAACTCATCGGAGCCGACCAGGCGCTGAGCGCCAAGCGCCAGCGCCTCGAGCAAGTCCGCGGAGTGGGTAGCGTCACGGCTTGCATGCTGCTGGCCGAGTTGCCCGAACTCGGCCGGCTCACCGACAACCAGATTTCGACCTTGGTGGGCGTGGCGCCGCTGAACAACGACAGCGGGCCACGCCGCGGCCGGCGCAGCGTCAAGGGCGGGCGTGCCATGGTGCGGCGCGGCCTCTACATGCCGGCCCTTGCGGCGGTACGTTTCAACCCGATCCTGCGCGCTTTCTACCGCCGCCTGATCGAACGCGGCAAACCTCACCATGTCGCCATCACCGCGGTGATCCGAAAGCTCATCCGCCTGCTCAATCGGATGCTGGCTCGTCCGGACTTCCAGCTTTCCTGACCGGCGGCTTCCACAGCAGCCGGGTTTGCGACGCAAACCCGATAACGCCCCTGATCTCGGGCGACTGACGGGCTCAAGCGGAATAGTGGTCGGGAGTCGAAAAGGTTCCGCTTGAACCCGGCAGGCGCCCGAGATGCCCGACCTCGCTTCCACGGCTCCAAACCACCTTCTGAACAAAAAGAAAAAACAGAGTTGCTGTCCCCATTGACCTGTCATGTGACCGACTTGACCTTGTTGCGTGACCAGGCAAAGCCCGGATCATCCCTTGGTTGCGTGCTCGCGGGTTTCGATTGCGCGGGCCTCGGCGAGGGCGGTGGCGGCGGCCTGGCGGTGGGGTTCGGCCTCGTCGGCGAGTCCCTCGGCGGCGAGCAGGGTGGCGACCTTTTCCTTTTTGGCGGCGAAGGCCTGCAGTTCGGCGATGCGGGCGAGTTCGGCGGGGGTGAGTGGGGGCGGGAGCGGAGGGGTGGAGCCGTCGAGGGTGCGGGTGGCGCGGGTGTTGAAGGTGACGAGGCCGCTGGCGGCGAGTTGTTGGAGGGCGGCCCAGGTCGCCTCGTCGACGACGTGGAGGGCGGGTGGGTTGTCGCGCCAGTCGGTCTGGCGGTGGAGGGCCTCGAGTGCCGGCCGGCGGTCTGGGTGGCGCAGGACGGCGAGCAGGACGGAGGTGTCGTGGCCGGCGAGGTGGGCCTCCTGGCAGTGGACGAGGGCGCCGGCGAGCGCGGCGGCGGCGCGGCGGGCGAACGCGAGCGGCGGGTCGGACGGGGGCGCGGGCGGCGGCGGCGTGGCGGCGGGCTGGTCCGTCAGGATCTGATGGAGTCGCTGCATCATCGCCTCGCGGCCGCGCTTCAGCCTGGCGGCGGAGAGCGCCTTCTCGGAGCCGTCGAGCACGCCTTCGGCGAGGCTGGCCTTGGTGGCGAGGGTGCCGAGCATTGCGTGCTCGATCGTGTCGCGGGCGACGAGGTAGATCACGGTCACCGCGCGGCGCTGGTGCTTGCGCCACGCGCGGGCGATCCGCTGCTCGAGGCGGGCGGGGTTCCAGGGGAGGTCGCAGTTGACCACCACGCTGGCAGCCTGGAGGTTGAGCCCGACGCCGCCGGAATCGGTGCTGAGGAACAGCCGGCAGTCGGGGTCGGTGCGGAAGGCGATGATCTCGCCGCGGCGTTTCTGCTGGGGGACGCTGCCGGTGTGCCATGCGTGGCCGATGGCGTGCCTGCGTGCCCAGTCGCGGACCTTCGTGAGCATTCCCTCCCACTCCGAGAACACGATCACCTTGACGTCGGGGTCGGCGAGCGCCTCGTCGAGGATGCCGGCGAGCTCGTCGAGCTTCGGGCAGTCCTGGCACTCGTGTCCCCTGATGATCGACGGCGAGTCGCAGATCATCCGCATCATCGCCAGCAGCACCATCACCAGGTCCTGTTCCCGCGGCGTCAGGGGCCGGCGCTGGGCCTTCTGGAGGAGCTGGGACACCTGCCGCCTGACCTCGTCGTATTCGAGCTGCATTGCCGGCGTGAGGGCGACGAAGTGGTTGCGGTCGCTGCGGTCGGGCAGCTCGGACTCGACCTGCGCCTTGCGGCGGCGCAGCAGGACCGGGCGGACGCGTTCGCGCAGTGCGGGCAGGTTGCAGTACTCGGCTGGGCGCCCCCTGTCGTCGAACTGATAGAACGCGCGGTTGAAGCGGAACAGCGGGCCGAGCAGGGCCGGATCGAGGAAGTCGACGATCGAGTACAGCTCATCGATGCGGTTTTCGATCGGTGTGCCGCTGAGCACGAACGCGTAGCGGCTGGCGAGGCGCTTGACGGCGCGGGCGGTCTTGGTGGCCCAGTTCTTGATCCGCTGGGCCTCGTCGAGGACGACGATGTCGGGCCTGAGGTGGCGGTTGATGTCGAGCGTGTCGGTGACGACCTGCTCGTAGTTGACGATGGTGAAGAACGGCGGGGTGGGATCGGCGTAGGCGGCGGCGCGGGCGCTGCGCGGGCCGAAGACGAGCCGCTGGCCGAGGGTGGTGAACTTGCGGATCTGTTCCTCCCACTCGGTCTTCAGCGACGCCGGGGTGACGACCAGCGCGCGGCGGGCCTTGCCGAGGTGGTGGAGCAGCGCGCAGGCGGCGATCGCCTGGGGCGTCTTGCCGAGGCCCATTTCGTCGGCGAGCAGCGCGCGTTCGCCGAACGCGAGGTGGAGCATGCCCTCGCGCTGGTAGGGGTAGAGCGGGCACAGCGTGACCTGTTCGGGGTGGCGGCCCTCGACGACGCCGGTTTCGTAGTCGCGGCGCAGCGCGAGGCGTTCGGCGGCGCGGCGGCGGGACTCGAGCATCGCCTCGACATCCTGGGAGATGCGGATTGTCTTGTGGCGGCGCAGCAGCGGCAGGGCGTGCCGGGGGTCGCCGAGCAGGCGGCCGTCGGCATCGAACAGGGGGAGCAGTTGGGCCGGGAGCCTGGCTAGGTTGCGCTCGACGCGCAGTGTGGCGCCGTCCGGAACGATGTCGATGCGCCGGGAGCCGCGGGCCTCGGCCAGCATGAAATGTCCCTTGGCGCGGCGCTTGAGGTGGATCAGGGCGGCCTCGACGTGCTTGCAGGTGCCGAGGCCGTTGGTGCGGAAGTCCGGGCAGGTGCACGAGAAGGAGCGGTCCCGCAGGTCGCGCACCTCGACCTGATAGACCATCCCGCTCGGCGAGGAGACGCGGAAGGTCGAGAGCACGGGCTCGGCGGGGTGGAGGTTGGCGACCGAGTGCTTTTCGTCGCGGGCGCGCTGGACTCGGCGCAGGATTTCGTGGTGGTCCGAGGTGCGCCAGTCGGAGGCCGGGGGGAGGTCGGCGGCGGCGGGCTTGGGCCGGCGTGCGGGGCGTTTGGAGGGCATGGGATTCCGTGCGTGTGGACGGCCGCAGGTTTGCCCCACGGGGGATGGGCGGCAAGTGCGGAGCATGTCCGGCATCAACCTCATGGGCACCCACCAATTCCCGCGCTGGGGGCGCGACCCGTGGCGCTGCGGGGTGGCTCAGGGCGCGGGAGTGGAGAACCGCTGGCGGAAGAACAGGCGGGGGTCGGTGGCGGGAGCGGGCAGGAGGTCGAGGACGAGGCGCGTGCGGGCGCCGTCGTTGGTGACCGAGTGGACGGCGTAGTCGATGCCCTTGATCATCTCGCGCCAGTGGACGAGGTCGTGGGACATCTGGCAGGCGGCGGCGACGTCGGCGGCGTTGCTGCGCCAGCCCAGCGCCAGGCGGCGGCCGGCGAGGAGCGGATAGAGGGACGGGTCGTGCGGCGCGGCGGGGTCGGCGCCGACGGCATAGTCGGTGAAGTTGTCCAGCCCGTTGGAGTTGTCGTCGGCGGCGGGATCCAGTGCGGGATGGAGGAGCGCGAAGGTCGCGGGCGTGGCGCCCTCAATGGCGCCGGGATCGACCTCGAGCCCGGCGACGCGGGGGGAGCCGTGGAAATCGGCGGCGGTTCCGGGCGGCAGCCAGGATGCCAGGCCGGCGTCGGTTGCCGGGCTGCCCAGCAGCAACCGGACGTCGTCGTCCCGGGTGCCCGGGGTTCCATCCGGTCCGGGGGGATTGGCCAGCAGCGGATCGGCCACGGACACCCTGGGTGGCGACAGGCTGCGATAGCCGCCGGCGATGAAACAGTTGGCAACGTTGGCGGAGGAGAACGGGTTCCCCCAGACCTCGCTCGGGGCGCCGGCCGCGGTTGCATTCCGCCGCAGGATCGTGTTGTGGAGCTTCATGCTCGTCGAGCCCAGGCCGTAGACCGCCCCGCCGGCGGACGTGCAGGTGTTACCCGTGAGCGTGCAGTTGACGAGGCTGCCGGCGGTGCTTGTGAGATAGAGCCCGCCGCCGCGCGACGCGCGATTGCCGTTGACGACCGAGTTCACGACCACCGGCGCGCAACCTGCACCGGAGTGGATCCCGGCGCCCTCCAGCGCCGTGTTCCCTCCGATGAAGCAGGCGTCGATGGTCGGCAGCGCCTGTTCGAGGTGGATGCCGCCCCCGAACCCGTTGGGCGCGCTGTTTTCGATGATCGCCAGGCTGCGGAGCACCGGGGCGGAGAGCCGGCAGAACACACCGGCGCCGCGGTCCTGGAACGAGGAGGTGCCGTCCGCCCTGCCGCCCCTGATGACGAACGACTCCAACACCGCCGTGGCATCGACGTTGTCGGCGGTCACGACGTGCCAGGCACGCGCCTCGTAGGCCGACCCCTCGAGGAACGCGCCCGACAGGATCGAGGGGGTGCGCATCGCGGTCGGGTCCGCCGGCGCGGGCGTGGTCTCGGTGCCGGCGTAGCCCCCGCGGATCCGGACGCCGTTCTTCAGGGCGAACGTGGCCGTGCGGCTCGGCGCGCCCGCGGGGTAATAGGTGCCGGCAGCCACGCGGATCTCGTCGCCGGCCGCCGCCATGGCGAGGGCGTCCGCAAGCCGCCGGAACGCGTTGTCCCACGACGTGCCGTTGCCCTCGGCCGGGGCGGCCGCGCGGACATGATGGACCACCGGCGAGACGATCACGTGGAAGCTGCCTTGGAATTCCGGGCCGGCTCCGCCGTCGGCATGGACATCGATCCGCGCCCAGCCGGAGGTTCCGGGCGTCAGCTCGAAGGAAAGCGAGCCGTCGGGATCGATCCGCGGCGGACTCGTGAATGAGATCGTTCCCGAAACCGGGCCGACCGTGGTCGAGAATGCGAGCGGGTGCGCGGGGTCCAGCGAGGCGATCCACGGGCTGATCGCGACCGGCCCTTGCGGCGGGGCGCCGAGACGGACATCCCTGAGGTGGATCGACGCCGACTGGACCTCGATCGCGCCCAGATCCGGGCCGGGCTCGACGCGGCGCGGGTTGCCGTGCACGTCCAGCGGGAGTTCCTCGGCGGTGTCGGCGTCGCCATCAAGGTCCCACTCGTCCGCCGGCAGGACCTCGGGCAACCCGGTGCCACAGGCCGCCGCGCCGGCCGTGGGTGTCAGGTCGTCGTCCGCGGTGCCGGCCGTCCCGTCGGCGCCCGGCGGGTCGGCGAACGCCGGGTCGGTTAGAAGCGCGTCGGGTCGGTTCGGCCAGCCGCCGCGGACGAGCAGGCCGCCGCTGCCGGCCGCGAGGGTCAGGTAGGGTGGGGAGGGGGCGTCCACCTCGGAGACGAGGTCGCCGGCGTGGTTGCCCCAGAGGATGCAGTTCTGGAGGATCCTGGGCGAGGTCGACTGGCACCAGAGACCGCCGCCGCGGGCGGCCGCGTTGCCTGCGAGCGTCGCGTGGACGAGCGAGATTCCGGCCCCTTGCAGGTCGATTGCGCCGCCGCGGACGCCGGCCTGGTTGCCGGAGAACAGGGCATTGGCGAGGAGCGGCAACCCGCCGGAGCGGAACCGGCAGGCGCCGCCGCCGTAGGTGGCCCGGTTGCCGAGGAAGCGGACGTTGATGAACTCACCGCCGTGGTTGTAGGCGTCCACGGCAGCGCCATCGTAGGCCTGGTTGGCAACGAAATCGCACGCCACCACGCTGCAGGAACTGTGGGCCAAATCCAGCGCCCCGCCGGCATGAGCCGCGGAGTTGCCCTCGAAGCGGCACGAGCGGAACACGAGCATGTCCCGCTGGGAGGAAACCGCCCCGCCGTCGTTGGCGGCATGGTTGCCCGCAAACACGCAGTCTTCGACGACCAGCATCCCGGTGTCCTCAGACCCGTACCACAAGGTGGCGGCGCCCGCGTCGCCGAGCGACTCGTTGCCCTCGAACCGACAGCCTGTGACCTGCGGGGCGCCCTCGATGGAATACAGGGCCCCGCCCGCGGTGCCCGCCCGGTTGCCGGTTAGCAGCAGGTTGCGCAAGGTCGGGCTGCCGCTGGTGAGGATGCCGCCGCCCCGGCCGCCGTCTAACGGTTCTGTGGCGTCGCGGATCGCCTCGCCGCCGCGGATCGTGAGCCCGTCGACCACCGTCGCGGGGCCGACGCCGGCGAGTCGCAGGACGTGGGTCGCGTTGTCGGTGCGGTTCTCGAACCGGTCGTCGTCGCCGAGGGTGTCGCCATCGAGCACGGTGCCGTTGGTCAGGGGGTCTGGGTTGCGTTGTTCGAGGGCCGTTTCATCGCCATCGAAGCCGCCGTAGAGCGCGATGCCATCGCGGACTTCGAATGCGGAATCCGGCGCGGGTGGCCGGTAATGGCCGGCGGCGAGCCAGACCTGGTCACCGGGGAGCGCGCGGGCCAGCGCGTCGGTCAGGCTGGGGATCGCATCCGGCCAGGTCGAGCCGTCGCCCGCGCCGGTGGCCGCGCCGTCGGCGCGCCATGCGAGCGGTCCAACGGCGATCACGAATGCCTGGGGCGGGGGAGAGGGGAGGGTCCCGGACAGGTCCGTGACCGTCATTTCGAGCGATGCGTGCCCGGCCGCGCCCGGCGGCAGGGTGAACGCGAGCGTGCCGTCGGCCGACACCGTGGGCGGGCTGGCGAATGGCAGCGAACCGGCCCCGCTGCGCACCACCAGCTGATAGGAGAAACCGTCGCCATCGGCGGCGCCCCGCAGCCACGCGGGGATCGCCACCGCGCCGCTGGTGCCGGCGGCCAGCCGCAGGTCGGGCGCGTGGAACGACAGCGCCTGGACCTCGCAGGCGCCGAGTTCGAGTCCGAGCTTGACCAGGCGCGGCCGGCCGTCGAGGTCCAGCGGGGTCGGCTCGGCCGCGTCCATGTCGCCGTCGAGGTCCGCGGCGTCGGGTGGCAGCAGCGACGGGTCGCCCGCGCCGATCGCCGGGGAATCCAGCGCGAGCCGGAGGTCGTCGTCCGCGGTGCCGGCGACGCCGTCCGGCCCGAGGGCATCGACGAAGCGGGGGGCGGCGTCGAGGGTGTCCGGGCAGCCGGCCAGGCCGCCTTCTATCAGGTTGGAGCGCGAGTCCGGTTCGGGTGCCTTGCCCGCCAGCGGGGCCGTGCCGTGGGGGCTCGGGTTGTCCCAGAGGATCGAGTTCTGCAGGGTGAGGAACGAGTCATCGTTGCAGTAGATCGCGCCCCCCGACGTTCCCGAGCCGTCGCCGGAATTGCGGTGGAAGGTGCAATGGACCGCGCGGACGTGGCTGCCGTCGTCGGGGGCGGTCGTGGTTCCCGCGACGTAGATCGCGCCGGCGGTTTCGGCCGCGTGGTTGCCCGCGAAGGCGGTGTTCACGAAGGTGATTTCGCTGGACGCCGAATAGGCCGCCCCCCCGCTGTTCCAGTTGGCGTGGTTCAGGAGGAACCTCGAGTTGAAGACCATCGCCTCGGACCCGCGGCCTAGCAGGCCGGCGCCGTAGCGGGCCTCGTTGCGGTCGAACACGAGGTTGTCCGCAACCACGGTCGAGGCGAAGAAGTCGATCCCGCCGCCGGCGTCGGCGACATTGAGGCGGAACACGCAGGCGGACAGCCGCAGGGAACACCCCGAGGCGCCGATGCCTCCGCCCGGTGAGGCGAGCCATGATTCGTTGCCCTCGAAGGAGCAGGCGCGGACGGTGGCGTTCGAGCGATCGAAGAAGGCCCCGCCGCCGCAATCCCCCTGGTTGTCGGTGACGCGGAGGTTTTCCATGTGGATGGCCGACGTCGTGACGAGGAGCCCGCCGCCGTCGCCCGGGGCCGGGTAGCCGGCGGCGAGGCCGTTGCCGCCGCGGATGGTGAAGCCGTCGAGCGTGGCGGCTTGGGCGAGGCCGCTGGCGGTGACGACGTGGTGGCTGTTGTCGGCCCGCTGGGCGAAGCCGGCGGCATCATCCCCCAACCGGTCGCCGGACAGGATGGTGGCGTTGGTGGCGGGATCGGGATTGCGGGCGGCGCGGGCGGTTTCCGACCCGGCGAAGCCGCCGTAGACGGCGACCCCCGCCCGCAACTCGAACGACTGCGCGGGGTCGCTGCCGTCGCCGGGCTGATAGACGCCGGCTGCCACCCAGATCTCGTCGCCGGGGGCCGCGGCGAGCAGCGCCCCGCCCAGGGACGGGAAGGCATCCTGCCATGACGCCCCGGTGCCCGCCCCGGTGGCGCCGGCCTTCACGCGCAGGACGCCGCACGCGGCGGGCTCGGTCAGTGCGGCGCCCGTTCCGAGGGCCAGCAGGGCACCGGCGCGGAGCGCGGCCAGCGGGGCTGGCTGCCATGGCGGCTTGCCGCGCCGGGCAGCGGGCTGCCCGCGGGCGCGGACTAACAGACGCTGGGGGCGTGTTCCGGCGCTGGCGGTCGTCACGGCTGGAACGCGAAGGTGAGGTAGGCGGTGGCGGCGAGTTCGTCGGCGTGGATGCGGCGGGGGGCGGCGCGCTCGGACCAGCTTTCGAGGAACAGGAACTCGCGGCGGGCGTCGTGGAAGCCGGTCAGGACCGAGGCGTGGAGCGGGGCGTCGGGGCCGGGCCACGAGGCGCGCTCGGCGGGGTCGGCGGGGTCGGGCAGGGTGGCGTGCGGGTTGCGGGCAAACTCGCGGGCGAAGCGGGTGTGGAGCTGGTCGCGCTGCTGCGAGAACCGGCGCCAGACGACGACCGGCAGGCCGGCGGCGAGCGCGCGGCGTGCGGCGGCGTGGTTGAAGCGCGACGAGCGGTCGAGGCCGAGGCCGGCCTCGCTGGCGACCGCCTGATAGACGCGGGGCAGGTTCGAGCCGTCGGCGGTGCCGGTGTTGGCGAAGCCGGCGGCGGCGGCGAGCAGGTCCTCGTCGATGTGGAGGCCGAGGTGGCGGGCGACCATGGCCAGCGTGTTGAGCCCGCAGTAGGGCTGGAAGCCCTGGGGGATGGGGCGCAGCGCGGCCAGTTCGACCGTGCCGTCGGGGTGGCGGTCGACGGCGGCGGCGAGGCGTTCGAGGCGCTGGCGCGGGGTGAGGCCGGCGAGGGTGGGGTCGAGCCAGGTGTCGGGGGCGCGCGGGCCTGGGAACAGCTGGACGCGGATCAGGCGCTGGTCGGCTGCGAGCAGGCGCAGGGTGAGGTCGCGGCGGCGGAAGTCGGACGCGTCGAAGCGCAGGTGGCGGGTGCGGCCGACGCTGGCGGTTGCCGGGCGTGGCGGTTGGGCGGTGGCGGCGAGGGCCTGTTGGAGGGCGCCGAGGGTGTCGGCGTAGAGGTCGGCGAACTCGGCCTGCCGTTGGGCGACCCGGCGGGCGATTTCGGCGCGTTTCTGGCGGCGGTTGAGCCCCTCGGGCAGCGGCTCATTGAAGTAGCCGAAGAACGAGCCGGCGTCGGCGAAGGTGGCGTCGAGCGACTCGAGGCGCCCGTCGCGGTGGAGCGCGCGCAGCAGCAGCACCTCGCGGCCGAACAGTTTCGGCCGGGCGCGCAGGTGGGACAGGGTGGCGGTGGCGATCCGGCCCTCCTCGCGCCAGTCGCCCGGCAGCGGCGCGCCGTCGGCCCACACTGCGGCGGCCAGCAGGCGGTCGGTGAGGTCCTCGCCGTTGAGCGGCGAGTCGACCTGGGCGACTTGGCCAAAGAACGCGTTGGGCAGTGCGGCGAGCGGGGCGGTGCCGGCGAGGAGGACCGATGCGGCTGCGGTCAGGCGGGTCATGGGCTGGCGGTGGGGGCGGGGGACCGCGTGTGGTCCTGGCCGGAAGTGTCGCCTGCCGGCGGCGGGTGTCAACGGGGCGCGTGCGGGCCGGGCGGCGGGGCTTCTTCCCTGCGAACGGTGATTGCCGGGGCCGGATCGCACCGTAGAGGGCAGGCATGCAGCGAGAGTTGGCGGCGATCAGCGCGGTGTTGGTTCTGGCGGCCTCCGGTGAGGAGGCGGCGCAGGGGTTGTGCCTGTGGTACCCGAAGCCCGCGACGAAGTGGGAGGAGGCCCTGCCGGTCGGCAACGGGCGGCTGGGGGCGATGGTCTTCGGCGGGGTGGAGCAGGAACGGATCCAGTTCAACGAGCACACCGTCTGGACCGGCCGGCCGCGGAGCTACGCGAACGACGGCGCCGCCGCGCACCTCGGCGCGATCCGGGGACTGCTGCAGGAGATGCGGCAGCTCGAGCGGCAGGGCAAGGGGGCGGAGGCGCGCGCGAAACAGAAGGCGGCCGAGGACCTCGCGCTGCGCGAGTTCATGAGCGAGCCGCTCCACCAGAAGGCCTATCAGCCGTGCGGCGACCTGTGGCTCGAGTTCGACGGCCACGCCGGGGCGGACGGCTACCGGCGCCAGCTCGACCTCGACCGCGCGGTGGCGAGCACCGTCTATCAGGCCGGCGGCACCACGTTCCGGCGCGAGGTGTTCGCCTCGCACCCGGCGGGCGTGCTGGTGGTGCGGGTGGCGGCCGGCCCGGGCGGCGCGCGGGGGATCGACTGCCGGGTGCGGCTCGACTCGCCCCACCGGGGGCACCGCGTGGCGGCGGACGGGAACGACCGGCTGACCCTCGACGGCCAGGTCGAGGAGGGCGGGATCGTGTTCCGGGCGGCGGTCGAGGCCGCGGTCGAGGGCGGCCGGGTCGAAGCCGACGGCGCGGCGCTGCGGGTTTCCGGCGCGCGGGTGCTCACGCTGCGGCTCGCCGCGGCGACCAACTTCAAGAGCTGGCGCGAGCTGGGGGCCGACCCGGCGGCGCGCTGCGCGGAGGCGCTCGCCGGCTCGCGTGGCGCCGGCGGCACGCAGCTGTTGGATGACCACCTGCGCGACCACCGCGGGCTGTTCCGGCGGGTGTCGCTGGACGTCGGGCGCAGCGCGGCGGCGGAGCTGCCGACCGACGAGCGGATCGTGCGGTTTCGCGACGGCGGCGACCCGCAGCTGGCGGCGCTGGCATTCCAGTACGGCCGCTACCTGCTGATCGCCTCGAGCCGGGAAGGCGGGCAGCCGGCGAACCTGCAGGGGATCTGGAACCAGGACCTGCGGCCGGCGTGGGACAGCAAGTACACCTGCAACATCAACACCGAGATGAACTACTGGCCGGCGCTGGTCGGCAACCTGGCCGAGTGCCAGGCGCCGCTGGCCGACGCGCTCGCCGAGCTGGTCGATTCCGGCCGCGAGACCGCGCGCAAGCACTACGCCGCCCCCGGCTGGGTGCTCCACCACAACTTCGATCTGTGGCGCGGCACCGCCCCGATCAACGCCTCCGACCACGGGATCTGGCAGACCGGCGGCGCGTGGCTGGCGCTCCACCTGTGGGAGCAGTTCCTGTTCACCCGCGACCGCCAGTTCCTCGACCTGCAGGCGTGGCCGGTGATCAAGGGCGCCGCCGAGTTCTTCCTCGCCACCCTGTTCGAGGACCCGCTCACCGGGCACCTGATCGTCGGGCCGTCCAACTCGCCCGAGCAGGGCGGGCTGGTGATGGGCCCGGCGATGGACCACCAGATCGTGCGCTCGCTGCTGCGCGCGTGCGCGGCCGCGGCGGAGGTGCTCGGGCGCGAGCAGGAGTTCGCCGCGCGCTGCCGCGCCACTGCCGGGCGGGTCGCCCCGAACCTGGTCGGCCGCCACGGGCAGCTCCAGGAGTGGCTCGAGGACAAGGACGACCCGCGCAACCGGCACCGCCACGTCTCGCACCTGTGGGGCGTCTATCCGGGGGCGGACGTGACCTGGCTCCAGCCGGAGCTGTTCGACGCGGCCCGGCAGTCGCTGCGGTTCCGCGGCGACGAGGCGACCGGCTGGTCGATGGGCTGGAAGATCAACCTGTGGGCGCGCTTCCTCGACGGCGACCACGCGTGGAAGATCGTCGGCAACCTGCTGCGGCCGGTCGGCGGCGGCGGCGGCGGGATGTACCCCAACCTGTTCGACGCCCACCCGCCGTTCCAGATCGACGGCAACTTCGGCTTCAGCTCCGGGGTGGCCGAGATGCTCGTCCAAAGCCACCTCGGGGACCCGGTCAAGGGGCCGGTGCTCGTCCACCTGCTGCCCGCGCTGCCGTCGGCATGGCCGGCCGGCAAGGTCACCGGGCTGCGCGCCCGCGGCGGGTTCACCGTCGACGTGGCGTGGCGGGACGGGGCGCTCGCCGCCGCCCGCATCACCTCCGACCACGGCGTGCCGCTGCGGGTGAAACTCGGCACCGAGGAGATCGAGGTCCCGCTCAAGGCGGGTGCGGCCGTGGTGCTGGACGAGGCCGCGTGGCGGAAACGGTGAGACGTCCGGCCGGCTGCGGCGTGATGCCTCCCACCGCGCGCGCCGTCGCGCTACCCCAACTTCGTCACTTTTGAAAGGCGGTTCCTTGCGGATCAAGGGTTTCCGGGCTTTTTGGCCCTCAGGTCGGCCACACATTTTCGGTGGCGACCTGAGGTGGCGGTTCAGTTTTGGTCGGGAAGGTGAGTGGAGCGGATGCGTGGCGGCGGTTGTTCCGGCAGGGTCCAGCCCAGTTGCATGAGCAGGGCGGCCTGTTCCTTCTCGGGGATGGTGATGCGGGGCAGGGTCAGGGTGCGGCCGTCGCGGGTGTCGAACTCGACATCCACCAGCACGATCTTGCGCAGGTGTTCGAGGATCTGCCAGGGGGTCAGCGAGGAGGCCTTGGGCGCGGCGAGCTTCTTGAGGCACACGTGCATGGCGTAGCCGAGGAAGGCGACCATGACGTGGGCTTCGACGCGGGCCTGGAGTTGGTGCCAGATGGGCCGGACATTGAGTTCGCATTTGAGGGTGCGGAAAGCCGCCTCGGCTTCGGTGAGCTGGACGTAGGTCTGCCAGAGCCGCGAGGGGTCGGTCAGGCCGCCCGGCCAATGGGCGCGCAGCAGGTAGGCGCCGTCGCGGTTGACCGCGGCGCGCCACTTTTCGCGGTCCCATTGCCAGCGCAGCCGGCCGCCCTGGCAGGCGCAGCTGCGCAAAAAGCGCCAGAAGGAGCGGTGGCGCTCCTCGAGATGGGCGATGCGCCGGTCGATGTGTTTGCCGTTCTTGAGTCTGCCCCTGGCGATCAGCGCGCGCAGTTTGACCAGGTCCCTGACCAGTGCCTTGAGCGCGCGCCGCCGCATGGCCTGCTCCTTTTGGATGCGGCCCTGGCTGCGGCACAGCACGTAGATGTCGCCGTCGGCCGGGCACAGCTTGACCTCGACTTCGGCCGAGGCGCGTTGCCAGTCCTGTTCGGTGAGGTGCTCTTCGAAGGCGGTGAGTCGGCTCTTCGGGGTGCCGACCAGGTAGCAGGCCTTGCGTTGTCGCAACCACTCGAGGTTGTCCTCGGAGTTGATGCCGCGGTCGAAGACCCAGACGCGACGGGCCTTGCCGTGCTTGGTTTCAACCGCCTGGACGATGTGTCGCAGGGTGGTCACATCCACGGTGTTGCCCGCGAACACCTCGTAGGTCAGCGGCAAGCCCTCGGCGGTGACCACCAGGGCGATGACCAGCTGCTTGCAGTCGGGGCGGTGGTCGCGCGAGTAGCCCCGCCGGGCCTTGGGCACCCCTTCGGCCGAGCCCTCGAAGTAGGTGCTCGTCAGGTCGTAGAGGATGATGTCGAAGTCGGCGGCGAACAGGTCCTTCCATTTGGCGGCCAGGTGCGCTTCGAGGGCCTCCTTGTGTTCGACCAGGTGATCCAGGCAACGGTAGAGGCGGCTCAGTTCAGCGACTTTCGCGTCGCAGTCCAACAGCAGGTCCATGGAGGTCTGCGGGAACCATTTTTCGTGGACATACAGCTCGCTGCGCGGGCCTAACAGCCTGTTGACGCACAGCAGTTCCAGAACCTTCTCCCATGGCACTTCGCCGCGTTGCCCGCCGAGCCGCTCCCGCCAGAACCCGTCCAGTCCAAGCTGGCGCCACAGCCGGGTGGCCGCCCAGCAATCCCCGAAGCGCCGCGGCTGGCGCACCCGCAACGTCGAGAGCCGCACCTCGATGATGTCCTCGGCCGGGGGCGCGCCGCCTTCCCGATCGGTGAACAGCCGGCGCTGGAGCAGTTGGCCGTCGTCCTCGTTGATGACGTCCAAGGTGTGCTGCCAACTGCGTTCCTGGCGGGTGTTCAGTTCGCCCAGGTGCAGGATCTGGCGCTGGAGCGTGCGCCCGCCATGCACCCGCAGGCTCTCGCACACCGAGTAGTAGACGTGATCCTTGCCGTCCTTGCGCCGCACCCGTCGTTTGAGGAACATTCCCGATTGAACCACGCCCCCGCAGGCCGGATCAACCGGGTAGGTCGGCCCACAGGGGGGTGGCAAAGCCCGACCCCAGCAAATTCAAGGCCTCCAGCGCCGAAAAAAGTCAAATCAGGGCCGTTTCGGCGAAAAAGTGACGAAGTTGGGCTACGGGCGCCCGGTCTGGCTGTGCCTTCCCCGTAGCGGAAGTGGTCACACTTCCGGCGGGGTGCGGGCCGCTGTGGCCTGACGGCTTGAGCGTGCCATCGGGCCCAACCCAGCCCGCGTTGTGACCAACGCGGCTACGAAGAGGCAGGGGCTCAACCCCGCCCGCGCTAACGAGCGCGGCTGCCGGAGCGCCGTGGCGGGGGATCATGCCTTGGCCGCCCGGCGCGCCGCAGGCTGCGGTCGCCGGGCCACCGCCAACAGCGTGGCGAAGCGCGGCGGCTCGGCCTGGCGGTCGGCGATCGCGGTTTCGATCGCCTCGAAGCCGGCCTCTTCGAGCATGCCGGCCAGTTCGGCCTCGGCGAAGCCGAGCCAGCGGTCGGCGTAGAGGTCGCGGGCCTGCTCGAAGGTGTGCTGGAGCAGGTCGAGCACGACCAGGCGTCCGCCGGGGCGGAGGATGCGGAACGCCTCGCGCAATGCGCGGGCCGGCTGTTCGGCGTGGTGGAGCGCCTGGCTGAAGACGGCCATGTCGACCTCCGCGTCGCCGATTGGCGGCGCCTCGATGTCGCCGAGCCGGAACTCGAGGTTGGGCAGCTGGTGCTCGCGGGCCAGGCGCTGGCCGAACTCGACCATCTTGGGCGAGATGTCCACCGCGATCACCCGCTCGGCCCGCTGCGCGAGCAGCTGCGAGAGCGTGCCCTCGCCCGCCCCGAGGTCGGCCACCACCCGGAACGGCAGCACCTTGAGCAGCGCCTCGGCCAGCGCCTTCCACGAGCGCCCGGGCACGTAGTCCCGCCCGAAACGCCCCGCCAACTCGTCGAAGTAGGCCCGCGTCTTGTCCCGCCGCTTGGCCAGCACGTGCCGCAGCGCCGCCTGGTCCCGCTCCTGCCCCGCCAGCTCGGCCGCCGCCCGCCGCGCCAGCTCGAGGAGGTGGCCGGCGAGCGTCGCCGAGTAGAAGTTGTGCTTGCCCGAGCGCTGGTCGGCCACCAGCCCCTCGGCCTTGAGCTGCGACAACTGGGTCGAGATCCGGCTTTGCGCCATCCCGAGGATCTCCTGCAGCTCCGCCACCGACAGCGGCTCGGCCTCCAGCAACAGCAGGATCCGCAGCCGCGTCGGGTCGGCCAGCAGTTTCAACGATTTGAGGGTTGACGCCATGCGCCGGCGAATATATCAACCCATCGCGATTTGACGATACGAAAAACGACGCGCTCATGAAGTCCTACATTTTTTCTTCCGAGTCGGTGGGTGAGGGGCATCCGGACAAGGTGTGTGACACGATCTCGGACGCGGTGCTGGACGCGTGCCTGGCGCAGGACCGGCTGAGCCGGGTGGCGTGCGAGGTGTTCGTGAAGAGCAACATCGTGGTGATCGGCGGGGAGATCACCACCAAGGCGGTGTTCGACTACGAGAAGGTGGTGCGGGAGGCGATCCGGGGGATCGGCTACGTGCACGACGACGACCTGTTCCATGCCGACCGGGTGTTCATCCAGAACCTGTTGACGGCGCAGTCGCCGGACATCGCGCAGGGGGTGGACGCGCGCCGGGCGAAGGGCAAGAAGACCGCCGAGCAGGGGGCGGGCGACCAGGGGATCATGTTCGGCTACGCGTGCGACGAGACGCCGGAGCTGATGCCGGCGCCGATCATGTTTGCGCACCGGCTCGGGCGCCAGCTGACCGCGCTGCGCAAGACCGGCCGCCACAGGTGGCTGCGGCCCGACGCCAAGTCGCAGGTCAGCGTCGAGTACGTCGAGGGCAAGCCGGCGCGGGTGACCAACGTGGTGATCTCGACCCAGCACACCGCCGACAAGCAGCACGCGGAGATCGAGAAGTTCTGCACCGAGATGGTGATCCGCAAGGTGATCCCGGCGCGGATGCTGACCCGCCAGACCGAGATCCTGGTCAACCCGACCGGCAAGTTCGTCGTCGGCGGGCCGCAGGGCGACTCGGGCCTGACCGGCCGCAAGATCATCGTCGACACCTACGGCGGCATGGGCCGCCACGGCGGCGGCGCGTTCTCCGGCAAGGACCCGTCCAAGGTCGACCGCTCGGCCGCCTACCTGGCCCGTTGGATCGCCAAGAACATCGTGGCCGCCGGGCTGGCGAAGAAGTGCGAGATCCAGTTCGCCTACGCGATCGGCCACCCGCGGCCGGTGAGCGTCCACATCGACACCTTCGGCACCGGCGCGCTCGCCGACGAGCGGATCCTCGCCGCGGTGCTCAAGGTGTTCTGCTTCAAGCCGGCCGAGATCATCCGCCAGCTCGACCTGCTGCGCCCGATCTACTCGAAGAGCACCAACTACGGCCACTTCGGCAAGGACGACCCGGATTTGACGTGGGAGCGGGCGGACAAGGTCGGCGCGCTGCGGCGCGCCATCCGCTGAAGCGGGGCGTTTGTTCGTGTTCCGTGTTCCGTGTTCCGCAAGAAAGGGGCGACAGATGGCATTGCAGACATTCGAGGACTTGGAGGTGTGGAAACGCGCATGCCGGCTGGCGGTCGACGTGTGCGTCGAGACGCACGACAAGAAGCCGTACGAGCTGGCGCGCCAGATGCAGGGATCCGCGGTGTCGATCCCGTCCAACATTGCCGAGGGCGCCGAGCGCGACAGCGCCGGGGACTTCACCCGCTTTTTGCGCATCAGCAAGGGGTCGTGCGGGGAGCTCCGGACGCAGATCTACATTGCCGAGCGGGTGGCAAAACGCCTCGGCATCACCATACTAACAGAAAGCGGGCGGCTGATCGAGGAGACCCGCGGCATCTCCGCGATGCTCCAGAAACTCATCCAGTCGATTCAATCCGGCAATTGACGCTTTCAGCGGAACACGGAACACGGAACACGAACACACGAATCCCACCATGACCCCCGCCACGCTTGAACCGGCCAAATCCGCCCCCGACTTCGAGGTCCGCGACCTGGGCCTCGCCGAGTTCGGGCGCAAGGAGATCGAGATCGCCGAGCACGAGATGCCCGGGCTGATGGCGACCCGGGAGAAGTACGGGCGGGAGAAGCCGCTGGCCGGGGCGCGGATCACCGGCTCGCTGCACATGACGGTGCAGACGGCGGTGCTGATCGGGACGTTGCGCGAGCTGGGCGCCTCGGTGCGCTGGGCGAGCTGCAACATCTTCTCGACCCAGGACCACGCCGCGGCGGCGGTGGCCGCGGCCGGGGTGCCGGTGTTCGCGTGGAAGGGCGAGACGCTGGAGGACTACTGGCGCTGCACGTGGCGGGCGCTGCGCCATCCCGGCGGGCCCGGGCCGCACCTGGTCGTCGACGACGGCGGCGACGCCACGCTGCTGCTCCACAAGGGCCACGAGATGGAGCGCGGCTCGGACTGGGTGGACAGCCCGTCGGACAACCGCGAGGTGCAGGTGATCAAGGACCTGCTCAGGCGGATCGCGCGCGACGAGCCCGGGGTGTTCGGGCGGATGGTGGCGGACTGGAAGGGGGTCAGCGAGGAGACCACCACGGGGGTGCACCGTCTCTATCAGATGGCGCGCGCCGGCACGCTGCTGGTGCCGGCGATCAACGTCAACGACTCGGTGACCAAGTCGAAGTTCGACAACCTGTACGGCTGCCGGGAGTCGCTGCTCGACGGGCTGAAGCGGGCCACCGACGTGATGATCGCGGGCAAGGTGGCGGTGGTGTGCGGCTACGGCGACGTGGGCAAGGGGTGCGCGCAGGCGCTGGCCGGGATGGGGGCGCAGGTGGTGGTGACCGAGGTCGACCCGATCTGCGCGCTGCAGGCGGCGATGGCCGGCTACCGGGTGCTGACGGTGGAGGACACGCTCGGCTGGGGCGACATCTACGTGACCGCGAGCGGCAACCGGGACGTGCTGCGGATCGAGCACCTGCAGGCGATGAAGGACCAGGCGATCGTGTGCAACATCGGGCACTTCGACAACGAGATCCAGGTCGACGCGCTCAACGCGCTGCCCGGGGTCGGCAGGACGAACATCAAGCCGCAGGTGGACAAGTATGCGCTGCCGAACGGGCGCGCGCTCTATCTGTTAGCGGAGGGCCGGCTGGTCAACCTCGGCTGCGCGACCGGCCACCCGAGCTTCGTGATGAGCAACAGCTTCACCAACCAGACGCTGGCCCAGGTGGACCTGTGGCGGAACCGCGACCGCTACCGGCCGGGCGACGTGATCGTGCTGCCGAAGCACCTCGACGAGGAGGTGGCGCGGCTTCACCTGGCGAAGATCGGCGCGAGGCTGACGCGGCTCACGCCGGCGCAGGCCGACTACATCGGGGTGGCGGTCGAGGGGCCGTACAAGCCGGAGCATTACCGCTACTGAGGGCGGCGGCGGGGCGGCTGCTGCGGCCGGCGCCGGGTGTGGTGCCGGTGGTTTTTGGTCCGGTGGTTTTTGGTTGGGGGGCGGGGGAAAACGAGTAGGTTCGGCCCATCGTATGAAGAGCATGCTGCTGTTGGCCGCCGGCATGGCGGCGGGATGTGGTCTGGCGCCGGGCGTCGACTGGCCGAACTACCTCGGGCCGGGGTGGCTGGGGGCGACGAGCGAGTCGCCGGGGACCGGCAGGCCGGAGAGGATCTGGGAGAAGAAGGTCGGGATGGGGTGCGGGTCGTTCGCGGCCAGGGGCGGCGTGGTGCTGACGATGGGCAACGACGGCCGCAACACGAGCCACGTCTGGTGCCTTGACGCGAGGGACGGCAAGGAGATCTGGAAGTTCGCGTTCGCGAGCGACTCGACGCGCAACAACCAGGGCGGCGGCAACACGCCGTATTACGGCGGGCCGAACTCGACGCCGGCGATCGACGGCGGGAACGTCTACGTGATCGGGCGCTTCGGGCAGGTGATCTGCCTCGACCTGCGCACCGGCAAGAGCAAGTGGGCGTTCGACTGGGCGAAGGAGCTGCCGGGGTTCACGCTGCCGACGTGGAGCTACGCGGCGTCGCCATACATCCACGGCGAACACCTGTTCATCGAGCCGGGCGGCAAGGGGCAGGCGACGGTATGCCTCGACAAGGCCACCGGCAAGGTGGTGTGGAAGGCGGGCGACGATGCGGCGTCGTATGCCATGCCGCGGATTGCCGAGCTGGGCGGCCGGCCGGTGCTGTTGTCGTTCAACGCGTTCGGGGTGGTGGGCAAGGACCCGTCCGACGGGGCCGAGCGGTTCCGGCAGCGGTGGCGGACGAGCTACGACATCAACTCGGCCGCCCTGATGCCGGTGGGCAAGGACCGGCTGTTCGTTTCCTCGGGCTACGGCACCGGCTGCGCGATGTTCCGCGTCGGCGACGGCGGCCTCGAGCAGCTGTGGAAGAACAAGAACATGAAGAACAAGCACACCGTCTCGGTGCTGCACGAGGGGGCGATCTACGGCTTCGACGAGGATGACCTGGTGTGCCTGAACCCGGACACCGGCGAGCGGCACTGGAAGCAGGGCGGCTTCGGCAAGGGGGCGCTGATCATCGCCGGCGGCACCCTGGTGATCCTCGGCGAGAACGGCAAGTTCGCGCTGGCCGAGGCGTCGCAGGACGGGTTCAAGCCGTACTTCGAGGAGCGCCTGTTCGAGGAGTTCCACTGCTGGACCAACCCGGTGCTCGCCAACGGGCGGATCTTCACCAAGGACGTGAAGGGCAACGTGATCGCAATGGCGGTCAAGTGAACCGTGGGCGGGGCGATCGAATGAAACCGCGTCCGGCAACGTCCCACCGGCAGACGAGCAACCCTGCGAACCACATGAAGAACCGATTGATTGCCATCGCCGGCGCGCTCGGCGCGCTGTTGGGGGCCGTGGTGCCGGCCGGTCCGGCGGCCGCGGCGGAGGAGGACTACGAGGTGTTGACCCGCGGGCCGGTGCACGAGGCGTTTGCCGAGGCGGTGAGCTTCGAGCCGACGCCGGGGCTGATTGTGAACGCGGCGCCGCCGGCGCTGATCGAGGAGTTGCCGCCCGACCAGCGGCCGGAGGGCGACCACGTCGCGTGGATCCCGGGCTACTGGGCGTGGGACGACGAGCAGAACGACTTCCTGTGGATCAGCGGGATCTGGCGCAACCTGCCGCCGGAGCGCCAGTGGGTGCCGGGTTACTGGAGCGACCTGGGCGACGGGCGCTGGCAGTGGACGAACGGCTACTGGGCGGACTCCGCGGCGGCGGAGGTCTCGTACCTGGCCGAGGCGCCGCCGCGCAGCGTCGAGGCGGGGCCGAACGTGGTGGCGCCGTCGGTCGACCACTGCTGGATCCCGGGGGTGTGGGTGTGGGCGTCGACGCGCTACGCCTGGCGGCCCGGCTACTGGACGCTGTTGCGGCCTGACTGGACCTGGGTGCCGGCGCGCTACTGCTGGACGCCGCGGGGCTACGTGTTCATCGACGGCTACTGGGACTACGCGGTGGGGCGCCGGGGAGTGGTCTTCGCCCCGGTGCATTTCCGCCGCCCGGTGTGGACCCGCCCGGGTTACTACTACACGCCCGGCATCGTGGTGGCCCTGGATGCGTTCCTTGACCACCTGTTCTTCCGGCCGCGGGCGTGCCACTACTACTTCGGCGACTACTACGCCCCGCGCTACCGGGATGCGGGTTACTACGCCGCGTTTGCGTGGCACAACACGCGGCGCGGCTACGACCCGATCTTCGCCTATCAGCGATGGGACCACCGCCATGACAAGGCGTGGGAGCGGGCCTATCGGGACGGCCACCGCTACCTGCGGGAGCACGCCGATGCGCGGCCGCCGCACACCTGGGGGGCGATGCGGCGGCTCGATGAGCCGCGTCGCGAGGGCGGCCGCGCCCGGATGTTCGCCAACACGCTGGCCAACTTCACCAAGAAGCCGGCGCCGGGCCTGCACTTCCGCAACCTCGAACAGTCCCGTCGCGAGCAGATCGTGGCCCAGCAGCGCCAGATGCGGGACTTCGGCAAGGAACGCCGGCGCCTGGAGGCGCGCGGGCCGGTTGCCGGCGGCGGCGAGCGCACCCCCGCGCACCGCGCCACCCTGAATCGCTCCCCGATCACCGGCCGCGCCGCGAGCGAGTTCGCGCGCAACCAGGGCCCGCCGGAGCGCCCCGAGCCGCGCGGCAACCTGGCACGCATCAAGCCCGGCCCACCGACCGACACCGGCCGCGAGGGCCAGCCGCCGCGCCTGCCTGAGATCCGGCGAGAGGGGCAGCCCGGGGCGAAGCCGCAGCCTGAGATCCGGCGCGAGGGGCAACCCGGAACGAAGCCGCAGCCCGAGATCCGGCGCGAGGGGCAGCCGCCGCGCCTGCCCGAGATCCGGCGCGAGGAGCAACCTGAAGCGAAGCCGAAGCCTGAGATCCGGCGCGAGGGCCAGCCGCCGCGCCTGCCCGAGATCCGGCGCGAGGTGCAACCTGAAGCGAAGCCGAAGCCTGAGATCCGGCGCGAGAGCCAGCCGCCGCGCCTGCCCGAGATCCGGCGCGAGGTGCAACCCGGGGCGAAGTCACAGCCCGAGATCCGGCGCGAGGTGCCGCGTCAGCCCGAAATCCGGCGTGAGGCGCCGCGTGTGGCGCAGCCACAGCCCGAGATCCGGCGTGAGGTGCCGCGTCAGCCCGAGATCCGCCGTGAGGCGCCGCGTCAGCCCGAGATCCGCCGTGAGGCGCCGCGCAACGTGCAACCACAGGTCCGGCGCGAGGTGCAGCCGCCGCAGATTCGGCGCGAGGCGCCGCGCACTGTGCAGCCACAGGTCCGGCGCGAGGTGCAGCCGCCGCAGATTCGGCGCGAGGCGCCGCGCACTGTGCAGCCACAGGTCCGGCGCGAGGTGCAGCCGCCGCAGATTCGGCGCGAGGCGCCGCGCACTGTGCAGCCACAGGTCCGGCGCGAGGTGCAGCCGCCGCAGGTCCGGCGCGAGGCGCCGCAGCGCCAAGTGGCCCCCCCGGCGGGCCAGCCGGAAGGCGCCCGCGAGGAGCGCGGCCGGGACCGCAGGGGCCGTTAGACCGGCAGACCCTGCGGCCCCGCGCGGGCGGCGGCGGCGCTTATTGCGTCGCGGCCACGCGGTGGACGACGGGCAGGCCGGTTTCGGGGGCGACGAGGAAGTTTTCGACCGTGTAGGCGAACTCGACCGGGGTGCCGTCGGCGGGCACGCGCACCTTGAGGAGGCTGACGGTTTCGGCGGGGAGGTCGGCGCGGTTCGGTCCCGGGCCGGCGGTGCGGCGCAGCCGGAGGTCGAACGGCGAGCGGTTGCGGACCCGCACCCAGGCGGTGTCGCCGGCGCGCAGGTGGGGCGCCTCGATCTCGAGGCAGGCCTTGAACAGCGGCTCGAGCCACTCGCTGCGGCCGATCACCTGGTTGCCTAACCAGACGGCGGTGCGGCGTTCGGTCAGTGCCTGCCTGATGCCCTCGATGCTCGGTTCGGTGACGAACACCAGGGTGCAGGTCCGGTGGTTGGTGGCGGTGCTTTTGCGGCGCAGGTCGGGCGCGTGGATGTCCGAGTTGCCGAGCATCGTCAGGTTCCGGTCGAGGCACCACTGGTGGGCGCGCGGGTAGTAGCTGTCGCCGTTGGCCACCTCCATCCCGTGGAGCAGCTTCTCGTCAAACAGCTGCTGGTGGATGTCGAGCCAGTTGCCGCGGTCCGGGCCCTGCCAGTCGTGGTGGTTCCAGAACACGAACGCTCCCTGCTGGCTGGCGAGGCGGAACGGCTCCGGGAAGGGTCCGGTGCCGATCGCGTCGATGTCGTTGAGGAACAGCGCGTTGAAGTGGCCGGGCGGCGTGTCGCGGGTGATCTCCGCGGCGCGGATCAGCAGCAGGGCGTGCTCCCTGGCGCGCTGCTCGCACAGTTGGAACGGGCGCTGGTGCTTGGTCGGGATGTCCTCGGCGTGCGGTTGGTACTCGATGTGATCGCTGAGCGCGATTGCGTCCAGGCCGGTCCGCCACGCCTCGTCGATGCGCACCGTCGGCCACACGCTGCCGTCGGAGAACACCGTGTGGGTGTGGAAGTCGCAGACGAGGGTCCGGAATCCCGGCGGGTGCGGCACCGGGATTTCGTGCCGGACCTGGGCGGGCGCGGGGGCGGCGGCGAGGAGCAGGGCGAGGAACGCGGCGGATGGGTGCTTCATGGTGGCTACCAATACGCGCCACTTCGCGGGATCCTTCGCGGGGATGCCACGCGGGGTGGGCAGGTGAACGCCGGCCCGGCGATCCCCGATCCTGACGCCGGTGTCGATGGGCGCCGGAGAAGTCCGCAGTCATTCCCCGGCCTCCGGGCCACGAGTGTCGGGTGGCGGGGGGAGGTTGAGGTGCTTGAGCTTGGGGGCGATGACGAGGCGGCAGTAGGTGTTGCGGGACTGGTTCTGGGCGAAGAAGTCCTGGTGGTAGCGTTCGGCGGGCCAGAACGTGGCGGCGGGGGTGATGGCGGTCACGATCGGGGCGTCGAAGTGGGCGGCGGCGGCCTGGCGGGAGGCGTGGGCGGCCGCCTGTTGGGCGTCGGAGTGGCAGAAGATGACCGAGCGGTATTGGGGGCCGACGTCGTCGCCCTGGCGGTTGGGGGTGGTGGGGTCGTGGAGGCGCCAGAACCAGTCGAGGATCTGCCGGTAGGAGATGCGGCGGGGGTCGAAGACCAGCTGGACGACCTCGGCGTGGCCGGTGTCCTTGCCGCAGACCTGCTGATAGGTCGGGTGGTCGACGTGGCCGCCCATGTAGCCGGAGGTGGCGGAGAGGACGCCGTCGAGGCGCCGGTAGACGGCCTCGACGCACCAGAAGCAGCCGGCGCCGAGGGTGGCGACCTCGGCGCCCTGGGGGACGGCGGGGTGAGGGGCGGGGGTGGTGTCCATGGCGTCGTGGCGCGGCTGGCAGCCGGCGAGTGCGGGGGGCAACAGGGTGGCGAGGAGGAGGGCGGGCAGTTTCATCGTCGCGCCGGTGGGACGGCCGGCCGGCGGCGGTATTCCCGCAGTGCGACGGGCAGGTAGTCCTCGATGGCGCGGATGCGGGAGGCGTCGAGCGGGTGGGTGCGGAGGAACCCGGGGACGGTCGGCTTGCCCGCGCGCTGGCGCCGGTCGGCGAAGCGGCGCCACATGGCGACCGCCGCGCGCGGGTCGTAGCCGGCGCGGGCCATGAGGAGCAGGCCGAGCTGGTCGGCCTGGGTTTCGGCGCGGCGCGAGTAGGGGAGGATCACGCCGGTGGCCGAGCCGAGGCCCCAGGTGGCGGCGGCGGCGGCGCGCGCCGCGCTGGCAACGCCGTAGGTTTGGAGCACGGCGTCGAGGACGAGGGCGCCGATGGTGATGCCGGTGGCGCGGTTGATCTTGCCTTGGGCGTGGTTGAGCGAGACGTGGGCCATCTCGTGGCTGAGCACGGCGGCCAGGCCGGCGTCGTCGCGGGTGATCGGGAACAGGCCGCTGTGCACGCCGATCTTGCCGCCGGGCAGGGCGAACGCGTTCGGTTTCGGGTCGTCGAACACGGCCACCTCCCACGGTTGGCCGCCGGCTTGGGGCGCCACCGCCCCGAGGCGGGAGACCACGCGGTTGACTTGGGCGAGGTGGGCCGGGTCGGTCGACGCCTTGCGCCGTTTCCTGCAGGCTTGGAACTGGCGCGCGCCCCCGGCCGCGAGCAGCGGGCTGGCCGGCGCCGCGGCGAGGTGCCCGCTCGCCGGGTCGAACGCCGGCGTCGGCGCGCACGACGCGGCGGCCAGCGCGGCGGCGGCCAGCGGCGGCAGCAGGCGGGTCATCGGCGGCTGGGCGTCGTGTCCGGGCGCGGGCGGCCGAGGTCCGGGGTGCCGTCGGGGCGCCACGCGAGGGGCTGGACGCGGGTGTGGCGGTTGGGGTCGTGGAGCGGGTCGCCGGTGATGTCGCGGTAGCTGCGGGCGTGATAGACGAGCAGGTCGGTGGCGCCGTCGGGGGTGGTGGTGAAGCTGTTGTGGCCGGGGCCGAAGACGCCGGCGGGCTCGTTGGAGCGGAACACCGGGCGGGGCGACTTGGTCCACGCCGCCGGGTCCAACAGGTCGGCGCCGGCGTCGGCGGAGAGCAGGCCGACGCAGTATTCGGGCCCGGTGCCGGCGGCGGAGTAGGTGATGAACACCCGGCCGTTGCGGACCAGCACGGCGGGTCCCTCGTTGACCCGGAAGCGCACGGTTTCCCAGTCGTGCTCCGGTTTGCTGAGCATCACCTGGGTGCCGGCGATCCTGGTCGGGCCGTCCATGCGGGCGAGGTAGAGGTTGGTGTTGCCGCCGATCGCGGGGTCGTGCTGGGCCCATAGCAGGAAGCGTTGCCCGCGGTGGGCGAAGGTGGTGGCGTCGAGCGCGAACGACTCCCAGTTGGTCTTGAGCTGGCCGCGTTCGACCCACCCGTCGTCGAGCGGGTTGGCGGCGGGGTTTTCGAGCACGTAGATGCGGATGTCCCAGATGCGGTCGGCGGCGCCGGCGGCGAAGTAGATGAACCAGCTGCCGCCGATGCGGTGCAGCTCGGGGGCCCAGATGTGGGCGCCCATCGGGCCGGCGGCATGCTTGCGCCAGATCACCCTGGGGGTGGCGGCGGGCAGCCCGGCGAGGGTGGGCGCGCGCCGCAGCTCGAGCCGGTCATACTCGGGCACGGTGGCGGTGAAGTAGTAGAACCCGTCGTCGTGGCGGAGGATCCACGGGTCGGCGCGCTGTTGGACCAGCGGGTTGGGCAGCTCGCCGGCGGCGGCGGGTGCGGCGGGTGCGGCGGCGGGTGCGGCGGCGAGTGCGGCGGCGAGCAGGCAGGCGCGGGGGTGGTGGCGCATGGCGGCAGTGTGCCACGGCGGCGCGGGGATGGGAATCCCCCGCTTGGGGGCGGGGGCGCCTACCCCGAAGGGGTGATATGCGGGCACGCGGGGTGGCGGGGATGCTGGGGGCATGCACAGGCGGCGGGGATGGCGGGGACCGGCGGCACGGCTGGCGGCGGCCGGGCTGCTGCTGTTGGAACCGGCCGGCGCGGCGGTCACCGAGGACCTCTCCGGGGTGTGGCGGTTTGCGCTCGACCGGGGCGACGCCGGGACGCGCGAGCGCTGGTTTGCGCGCGAGCTGGACGGCGAGATCCGGCTGCCGGGGGTGCTGCAGGCACAGGGGTTCGGCGACCCCGTCGGCCGGGACACGCCGTGGGTGATGACGCTCTACGACCGCAACTGGCACCTGCGGCGGGAGTACCGCGAGGTGGCCGGGGCGGCGGAGGTCAAGGTGCCGTTCCTGTGCCAGCCGCCGCGGCACTACCTCGGGGTGGCGTGGTACCAGCGCGACATCACCGTGCCCGACGAGGCCGCGGGCCAGCGGCTCGCGCTGTTCCTCGAGCGGGCACGCTGGCAGACGACCGTGTGGCTCGACGAACGGCAGGCCGGCACCCAGGACAGCCTGGTGGCGCCGCACGAGTTCGAGCTCGGGGCGGCGGTCCCGGGCACCCACCGGCTCACGGTGCGGGTAGACAACCGCATGCTCCTGCCCTACCGGCCGGACGCCCACGCGGTGTCCGACTCGCAGGGGTCGACGTGGAACGGGATCGTCGGCCGGATCGAGCTGCGGCGCACCAGCCCGGTGTGGATCGACGAGGTGCGGGTGACGACCACCATCAAGCCGCCCGCCGCCCGCCTCGCCGTGCGCGTCGGCAACCTGACCGGCGCCCCCGGACGCGGCGAACTGGCGGCCGGGACTGTTAGAACGGCGGTGGCGTGGGCCGCCGGCGAAGCGTTCGGCGGCGCGGCGGAGCTGGTGGTGCCGTTGCCGGCGGGCACGCCGGCGTGGGACGAGTTCGCGCCGCGGCTGCAGCGGCTGACCGTCGAGCTGGCGGGTCCGGGGGCGGCGGACGCGCGCGAGGTCACGTTCGGGCTGCGCGAGATCGGCACGCGCGGCGGCGAGTTCATCGTCAACGGGCGGCCGACGCACCTGCGGGGCACGCACGACGGCGGCGGGTTCCCGCTGACCGGCCACCCGCCGATGGACGTCGCGAGCTGGCGGCGGATCCTCGGCACGTGCCGGCAGTGGGGGCTCAACCACGTGCGCTTCCACTCGTGGTGCCCGCCCGAGGCGGCGTTCCAGGCCGCCGACGAGCTCGGCCTGTTGCTGCAGCCGGAGCCGGGGATGTGGAACGAGTTCGCGCCGGGGTCGCCGGTCACGCAGATGCTCTATCAGGAGACCGACCGCATGCTGCGGGCCTACGGCAATCACCCGTCGTTCGCGCTCGTCTCGCCCTCCAACGAGCCGAAGGGGCGGTGGAAGGAGGTGCTCGGCGAATGGGTCGCGCACTACCGCAGGGAGGGCCCCGGGCGGCTGTGGACCACCGGCACCGGCTGGGCGTTCCTGGATGCGCCGGGGCCGACGGACGCGGTCGACTTCCACGCCACCCACCGGTTCGGCGGCCACCTGATGCGCGGCGAGAAGGGCTGGTTCGGGCGCGACTTCGCGGGCTCGACGCGCGGGGTCGACAAGCCGGTGATCGCCCACGAGGTCGGCCAGTGGTGCGCCTACCCCGACTTCTCGGTCATCGACAGGTTCACCGGCTTCCTGCGCCCCGGCAACTACGAGGTCTTCCGCAGCTCGGCCGCCGCCCACGGCGTGCTCGCCCGCAACCCCGCGTTCGCACGCGCCTCCGGCCGGCTCCAGCTCCAGTGCTACAAGGAGGAGATCGAGGCCAACCTGCGCACCCCGGGGCTCGGCGGGTTCCAACTGTTAGACATCCACGACTTCATGGGCCAGGGGACCGCGCCCGTCGGGCTGCTCGACCCGTTCTTCGGGGAGAAGGGCTACGCCACGGCGGCGGGGTTCCGGCGTTTCTGCGGGCCGACGGTGCCGCTGGCGCGGCTGGGGCGGCGGCTGTTCACCACCGCCGACCGGCTGGAGGTGGCGGTGGGGATCAGCCACTACGGGGAGGCGCCGCTGGCGGCGGTGGTGGCGCGGTGGGCGGTGACGACGGCGGGCGGGGCGACGCTGGGCGAGGGGCGGTTTGCGGCGCGGGCGGTGCCGCTTGGGCGTGGGACGGAGCTGGGGCGGGTGCGGCTGGACCTGGCCGGGGTGCCGGCGCCGTGCGCGTGCCGGCTCGAGGTGGCGGGCGACGGGTTCGCCAACGACTGGAACTTCTGGGTCTATCCGGAATCGGGCGCGGTTGCGGAGGCGGCGGGCGTGCGGGTCACCGCGGCTTGGCCGGAGGCCGAGCGCGAGCTGGCCGCCGGCGGGCGGGTCCTCTATCTGCCGCGGCCGGGCGACCTCGACTGGACGTGCCCGCCGATGGACCGCCTGCCGGTGTTCTGGAACCGGCAGATGAACCCGGGCTGGAGTCGGATGCTGGGGCTGTGCGTCGAGGCCGGGCACCCGGCGCTGGCCGGGTTCCCGGGCGAGGACTTCGGCGACTGGCAGTGGCTGGCGCTGGTTGGCCGCGCGCGGGCGATGAACCTCGCGACCCTGCCGCCCGAACTCCAGCCGATCGTGCAGCCGGTCGACGACTGGAACCGCAACTGGAAGCTCGGCCTGCTGTTCGAGGCCGCCGTCGGGCCCGGGCGCCTGCTCGCCTGCTCGATCGACCTCGAGCGCGACATGGCCAGGCGCCCGGAGGCCCGCCAGTTCCGCCGCTCGCTGCTCGCCTACATGGCCTCCGACGGCTTCCGCCCGGCGGTGGCCGCCAGCGCCGGGCAGGTCCGCGGGTTCCTGTTCGACACCCTGGTGATGGCCAAGCTGGGGGCCAGCGGCCCGCGGGAGCTGTTGGACGGTGACCCGAACACGTTCTGGCTGGCGGGCGGGGCGCGCGGGCCGCGGCACCCGCACCGGTTCGAGGTGGCGTTCCCGCGGCCGGTGCCGGTGGCGGGGTTTGCGGTGGTGGCGCGGCAGAACCACCGCGAGCACGAGGGCGACGTGCGGGACTACCTGTTGGAGGCGGGCGACGCCGACGGCACGTCGTGGCGCACGATCCACGAGGGCGCGCTCGACTCGACCTGGGAGCCGCAGCGGGTGGTCTTCCAACGGGAATGGACGGTCAGGCGGCTGCGGTTCACCGCGCGCAGCGGGTTCGGCGGCGACCCGGCCGCCGCGCTGGCCGAGTTTGCGGTGCTGCACACCGGGCCGGCGCCCGGCGGCGACGGCGCGATCGAGTACCGCAGGGCGCGCAGCGCGTCGGAAGACGTCGACGAGGGGCCGGGGGAGTGAGCCGGGGCGGGGCGCGGCGCCGCCGCGGTTTCCCCGTCGTTCAGGCTGCACCATCCCCTCCGCATCTCCCTGCGTGAAACAAGGCAGGGCGTGGCCTGGGACTGGTCAGGGGAGGGGGACGTCCTGGAGGTAGGTGCGGGGGCGGTAGCCCAACTTCGTCACTTTTTCGCCGAAACGGCCCTGATTTGACTTTTTTCGGCGCTGGAGGCCTTGAATTTGCTGGGGTCGGGCTTTGCCACCCCCCTGTGGGCCGACCTACCCGGTTGATCCGGCCTGCGGGGGCGTGGTTCAATCGGGAATGTTCCTCAAACGACGGGTGCGGCGCAAGGACGGCAAGGATCACGTCTACTACTCGGTGTGCGAGAGCCTGCGGGTGCATGGCGGGCGCACGCTCCAGCGCCAGATCCTGCACCTGGGCGAACTGAACACCCGCCAGGAACGCAGTTGGCAGCACACCTTGGACGTCATCAACGAGGACGACGGCCAACTGCTCCAGCGCCGGCTGTTCACCGATCGGGAAGGCGGCGCGCCCCCGGCCGAGGACATCATCGAGGTGCGGCTCTCGACGTTGCGGGTGCGCCAGCCGCGGCGCTTCGGGGATTGCTGGGCGGCCACCCGGCTGTGGCGCCAGCTTGGACTGGACGGGTTCTGGCGGGAGCGGCTCGGCGGGCAACGCGGCGAAGTGCCATGGGAGAAGGTTCTGGAACTGCTGTGCGTCAACAGGCTGTTAGGCCCGCGCAGCGAGCTGTATGTCCACGAAAAATGGTTCCCGCAGACCTCCATGGACCTGCTGTTGGACTGCGACGCGAAAGTCGCTGAACTGAGCCGCCTCTACCGTTGCCTGGATCACCTGGTCGAACACAAGGAGGCCCTCGAAGCGCACCTGGCCGCCAAATGGAAGGACCTGTTCGCCGCCGACTTCGACATCATCCTCTACGACCTGACGAGCACCTACTTCGAGGGCTCGGCCGAAGGGGTGCCCAAGGCCCGGCGGGGCTACTCGCGCGACCACCGCCCCGACTGCAAGCAGCTGGTCATCGCCCTGGTGGTCACCGCCGAGGGCTTGCCGCTGACCTACGAGGTGTTCGCGGGCAACACCGTGGATGTGACCACCCTGCGACACATCGTCCAGGCGGTTGAAACCAAGCACGGCAAGGCCCGTCGCGTCTGGGTCTTCGACCGCGGCATCAACTCCGAGGACAACCTCGAGTGGTTGCGACAACGCAAGGCCTGCTACCTGGTCGGCACCCCGAAGAGCCGACTCACCGCCTTCGAAGAGCACCTCACCGAACAGGACTGGCAACGCGCCTCGGCCGAAGTCGAGGTCAAGCTGTGCCCGGCCGACGGCGACATCTACGTGCTGTGCCGCAGCCAGGGCCGCATCCAAAAGGAGCAGGCCATGCGGCGGCGCGCGCTCAAGGCACTGGTCAGGGACCTGGTCAAACTGCGCGCGCTGATCGCCAGGGGCAGACTCAAGAACGGCAAACACATCGACCGGCGCATCGCCCATCTCGAGGAGCGCCACCGCTCCTTCTGGCGCTTTTTGCGCAGCTGCGCCTGCCAGGGCGGCCGGCTGCGCTGGCAATGGGACCGCGAAAAGTGGCGCGCCGCGGTCAACCGCGACGGCGCCTACCTGCTGCGCGCCCATTGGCCGGGCGGCCTGACCGACCCCTCGCGGCTCTGGCAGACCTACGTCCAGCTCACCGAAGCCGAGGCGGCTTTCCGCACCCTCAAATGCGAACTCAATGTCCGGCCCATCTGGCACCAACTCCAGGCCCGCGTCGAAGCCCACGTCATGGTCGCCTTCCTCGGCTACGCCATGCACGTGTGCCTCAAGAAGCTCGCCGCGCCCAAGGCCTCCTCGCTGACCCCCTGGCAGATCCTCGAACACCTGCGCAAGATCGTGCTGGTGGATGTCGAGTTCGACACCCGCGACGGCCGCACCCTGACCCTGCCCCGCATCACCATCCCCGAGAAGGAACAGGCCGCCCTGCTCATGCAACTGGGCTGGACCCTGCCGGAACAACCGCCGCCACGCATCCGCTCCACTCACCTTCCCGACCAAAACTGAACCGCCACCTCAGGTCGCCACCGAAAATGTGTGGCCGACCTGAGGGCCAAAAAGCCCGGAAACCCTTGATCCGCAAGGAACCGCCTTTCAAAAGTGACGAAGTTGGGGTAGAGGGCGGCGAAGGGGACGAAGGTGGCGGCGGTGGCGAGCATCAGGAGGGTGAAGAAGCGGAAGTAGGCGGCTCCGGCGAGGCGGGAGCCGCCGCCGGACCAGAATGAGATGTCGTAGGTGATGGAGGGGTCGTGGGTTTCGGCGGGCAGGCCGAGCTCGGCGCGGCGGCGGTCGCGCCACGGCATGGGTGGGCGCAGCGCCTTGGTCCATGCCGCGGCGGCGGGCGGGCCGTGGGGGCGGGTGATCGTGAGGGTGGCACCGAGGTCCCAGCGGGTGCCGGGGGTGGCGTCGGGGCCGTCGCTGGCGATGCGGGCGGTGTTGGCGTCGACGATCTGATAGCGGAGCGGGCGGCCCCACGGGTCGTTGCCGAGCGGCGGGGCGGCGGCCGGGATGGGCAGGCGGTGGTCGTTGGCGGCGGTGGCCTTGAGCAGGGTGCGCGCGGCGCGGTCGAACGCCTCGTGGCCGGGCAGCTCGAGGCGCGCGAGGCTGCCGTGTTCGAGGCGGGCGACGAAGTCGTCGTCGGTGCCGGTGGTGCCGTCGTGGCCGGGGAGGACGACGCTGCGCGGCGAGTCGCGCCAGTCGCCGGGCAGGGCGGCGAGGGCGGCGTCGAGCTGGGCGGTGGCGGCGGGCGGGATCTCGATCCAGCGGTTGATCTGTGAGACGAGCTGGTTGCCGGCGAACACGGACAGGAGGTAGACGGACATGATCACCGACTTCATCGAGCGCGGGGCTTGGGTGTAGGCGAACTCGAGGCCGACGATCGAGACCATGACCTCGGCGGCGGTGAGCAGGGCGTAGGCGAGGAACTGCCAGCCGATCGACGGCGCGTCGCCGGCGTCGATGCGGGACTGGGCGAAGGTGGCGACGGCGAACGCGGCGCCCGCCACGAACAGCCCGGTGCCGATCTTGCGCAGCGGGGTGAGGCGGACGAGGCGGCCGACGGCCGGATAGACGACCAGGGTGAACAGCGGGATGAAGGCGAGCACGAGGATCGGGTTGACCGCCTGGACCTGGCTCTCGAGCCAGTCGATGCCGAGGAAGCGGCGGTCCATCTGCTGGGCCTGGAGGACCCACGACGAGCCGGTCTGGTCGAACAGCGCCCAGAACGCGACGAAGAACAGGAAGAACGGGACGAGCTTGGCGAGGGCGACGAGGCCGTCGCGCGAGGTGATCTCGCGCAGGAAGCCGGCGCCGGCCGGGGGGACGTGGGCGAAGCGGTGGCGGCCGGCCCAGAACAGCAGGGTGGCGACGGCCATCAGCACGCCGGGGATGCCGAACGCCCAGTGGGGGCCCCACCACTGGAGGACCCACGGGGTGAGCAGCGAGGAGATGAACGAGCCGAGGTTGATCGAGAGGTAGAACCAGTTGTAGATGCGGGTGAGCAGGTGCTGGTTGCGGGCGCCGAACTGGTCGCCGACGTTGGCCGAGACGCAGGGCTTGATGCCGCCGGAGCCGAGGCAGATCATCGCCAGGCCGGCGAACAGCCACCAGCCGGAGTGGCCGAACCAGCCCATGCACGCCAGCGCGGCGTGGCCGGCGCAGTAGACCAGCGAGAGCAGGATGATGGTGCGGAACTTGCCGAGGAACACGTCGCTGAGGAGCGCGCCGAGCAGCGGGGTGAAGTAGACCCAGGCGACGAAGTCGTGGTAGTGGGCCTTGACCGCGTTGGCGCCCAGCGGCTGGCCGGCCGCGCCGTCCATCAGCCACAGGTACTCGGCCATGAACACCGTCAGGATGGCGCGCATCCCGTAGAACGAGAAGCGTTCCGCCGCCTCGTTGCCGATGATCCACGGGATGCCCGGGGGCATCCGGTCGGTGTCGAAGGGGGTGGGGCGGTAGAGGTTCAAGGGTGAAGTTTCAAGTTTGAAGTTTCAAGTTTCAAGTTGGAGCGGGGCGGCGGGTCCTGCGGCGGGGATCTGAAAACTTGAAACTTCGAACTTGAAACTTGCGCCTACCATCTGATCGCGGCGGCGGCCCAGGTGAGGCCGGCGCCGAAGGCGACCATGACGATGTGGTCGCCGCGGCGGAAGCGGCCCTGGCGGTGGGCCTCGTCGAGGGCGATGGCGACGGCGGCCGACGACGTGTTGCCGTACTTGTGGAGGTTGACGAACACGCAGTTGCTGGGGACGGACAGGCGGTGGGCGAGGGCGTCGATGATGCGGACGTTGGCCTGGTGTGGGACGACGAGGGTGATCTGGTCGGGGGTGAGGCCGGCGCGTTCGATGACGCGCTCGGCGGCGTCGCGCATGCGGGTGACGGCGTGCTTGAACACCTCGCGGCCGAGCATGGCGAGGCTGGCGAGGTTTTGGCCGGCGTTGGCGGTGGTGATCGGGCAGGCGGAGCCGCCGCCGGGGATTTCGATCAGGTGGGTCTGGTTGCCGTCGGTGCCCATCTCGGTGGCGATGATCTCGCCCTCGCCGGGACGGGCGGGGCGGAGCACGGCGGCGCCGGCGCCATCGCCGAACAGCACGCAGGTTGAGCGGTCCTGCCAGTTGACGAAGGCGGAGAGTTTCTCGGCGCCGATGATCAGGGCGTTGCGGAAGGCGCCGTCGGAGATCAGGCGCTTGGCGATCCGCATTGCGAACAGGAAGCCCGAGCAGGCGGCGGAGATGTCGAAGGCGACGGCGCGGTGGGCGCCGAGGTGGCGCTGGACGTGGCAGGCGGTCGAGGGGGTGAGGGTGTCCGGGGTGACGGTGGCGACGATGATCAGCTCGACCTCGTCGGCGGCGAGGCCGGTTTGGGTGAGGGCGGACAGGGCGGCCTTGGCGGCGAGGTGGGAGGTGAACTCGTCGTCGGCGGCGATCCGGCGTTCGCGGATGCCGGTGCGTTCGACGATCCACTCGTCGGAGGTGTCGACCATCCGCTCGAGGTCGGCGTTGGAGAGGACGCGGTCCGGGAGGTAGCTGCCGGTGCCGGCGATGGTGACCGGGATCTGGGCCGATGCTGGGGTCATGGGGCGGAGGAACCGGGGGCGGCCAGGGCTTCCTCGATATGGGGGTTGACCTTGTGGACGACGCTCTCGCAGGCGACGCGGATGGCGTTGCGGATGGCGAGGGCGGAGGACGACCCGTGGGCGATGATGACCACGCCGTTGACGCCGAGCAGGGGCGAGCCGCCGTAGCTCTCGTAGGAGGCCTTGGCCTTGAGGGCGGCGTAGGCGCCGCGCGACATGGCGACGCCGAGGGTGCGCAGCGGGCTGCGGGTCAGCTCGATCTTGAGCCACTTGGAGACCGCCTTGGCGGTGGCCTCGCAGGCCTTGAGCACGGCGTTGCCGGTGAAGCCGTCGCAGAGCACGACGTCGAGCTTGGACTCGAACAGGTCGTGGCCCTCGACGTTGCCGACGAAGTGGATCCCCGGGGTTTCCTTGAGCAGGGCGAAGGTCACGCGGGTGAAGGCGGTGCCCTTGTCGTCTTCCTTGCCGTTGCACATCAGGCCGACGGCGGGCTGCTCGACGCCGAGGACGTGGCGGGCGAAGGCGGTGCCCATGAGGGCGTAGTGGACGAGGTGGCGGGGCCTGGCCTCCGGGTTGGCGCCGGCGTCGAGGATGTTGCAGATGCCGTGCTCGTTGGGCAGCGGGGAGGCGATGCCGGCGCGCTCGACCCCCTTGAGCAGGCGCAGCTTGAGGGTGGCGGCGGCGACCATCGCGCCGGTGTTGCCGGCGGAGAGGACCGCATGGGCCTCGCCGCTCTTGACCAGCTCGGTGGCGAGCGCGATCGACGACTGTTTTTTCCCGCGCAGCGCGGCGACCGGGGACTCGCCCATGCCGATCGTCTCGGGGGCGTGGACGATCCGCACGCGGGGGCCGCCGAGGCCGAGGCGGGCGCAGTGGTGGGCGACGACCGACTGATCGCCAACGAGCAGCAACTGCTCGATGTCGGGGCGGTCGGCAAGGGCGTCGCGGGCGCCTTCGATCACCACCGCGGGCGCCTTGTCACCGCCCATCGCATCGACGGCGATCTTCATGGCAGGCAGGTGGCGGCGGGACGCATGCCGGGCAATCGGGATGGGGCGCCGCCTGCGGTGCGGGCGGCCACCAGTGGGCGGCGGGGAACGGCGGGCCGCCGGCCCGGCGCGGGCCGGGCAGTCGTCAGACGGCCTCCACGTCGAGCACTTGGCGGCCGTTGTAGTAGCCGCAGGACGGGCAGGCGATGTGGGAGAGCACGCGGCTGCCGCATTCCGGGCACGTCTTGAGCTGCGGGGCACGCCACTTGACGGCGTCGCGGCGCATCTTCTGTTTGCTCTTGGAGACTCGGCGCTTCGGGGCGGCCATGGTGGTATCGTGGTTTAGCGTTCGGGGTCGGAGCGTTCGGACCACGCGTCGAGCGCGGCCCAGCGTTGGTCACCCGGCGGTTCGGGCGCGCTGTCTACACCATGACCCGGCGGATTGTCCACCGCCAAATAGCGGGGGTCGACGGCGCAGTCGCCCGGCTCGTCGGCCTGGTCGCAGCGGGGGTTGGCGGGGAACTGGAGCAGGATCTCCTCGCGCAGCACCTCGGCGACGTCGATCTCGGCCTGGCGGCCGATCTCGAGCGAGATCGGCACCGCCTCCACCCGGATCGTCTGCACGAACGGGTGCAGCGAGCGGACGCAGGTGAACTCGAACGGCGCCGACAGCGTGGCGGACAGGAACAACTCGCCGCCGAGGCGCTGGGCGTGAACGTCATACACGAGCGGGCCGACCGGCCGGGCGTCGCCGGCCGGCAGGTCGAACAGCCGCTCGGGCAGTTCCCCGGCGAACCGCCGGCCCTCGTCCGGCAGGGTCGCGAGGTCGATGATCAGGCGCGGGCGCATGCCGGCAGTCTACAGCCACCCCCGCGGATTGCCAGCGCGGAGGGGGGAGGGGCGGGGGGCGGGGGTGGGGCGGGGGATCGTGGCGGCGTTCGTGAGTGGATCCGGGGGTGTGTCGGGGCTAGGGTGTGGGGGCGATGGGACGGATGATTGCGCCGGAGGTGCTGCTGGGGGCGTATGCGCGCGGGGTGTTTCCGATGGCGGAGGGGGGGCGGATCCGGTGGTATTCGCCTGGGCGGCGGGGGTTGCTGCCGTTGGACGGGCGGTTCCGGGTGCCGCACGGGTTGCGGCGGGCGCTGCGGCGGGAGCCGTTCGAGGTCAGTTGGAACCGCGACTTCGAGGGGGTGATCCGGGGCTGTGCCGAGCGTCCGGACACGTGGATCGACGAGACGATCATCCGCAGCTACGTCGAGCTGCGGCGGCGCGGGCACGCCCATTCGGTGGAATGCCGCAGCCAGGGCGAGCTGGCGGGCGGCCTCTACGGGGTGGCGCTCGGGCGCGCGTTCTTTGGCGAGAGCATGTTCAGCCGCCGCACCGACGCCTCGAAGGTGGCGCTGGTCGCGCTGGTCGGGCGGCTGCGCGCGCGCGGGTTCGAGCTGTTGGACACGCAGTGGCTGACCGACCACCTGCGGCAGTTCGGCGGCTACGAAGTCACGCGTGGCGAATATGAGCGCCGGTTGGCCCGGGCGCTGGCGGGGCAGGCCGAGTTGCCGTGAGGGGGCGGGGGGCGGTCAGGGTTTGTCGTCCGGCTGCTTGCGGGCGGCGGCGAGGGCGGCGTCGACGGCGGCGGCCTCGGTGGGCTTGATCGAGTGGTAGTAGTCGTTGGACTTGGCGAGCTGGTGCTTGTGGCAGACGAGGGGTGCGAAGCGGTCGGGGGCGGCGAGTTCGTAGACGGCGTCCATCTTGATCGAGTCGAAGGGGCAGACCTCGGCGCAGATGCCGCAGTTCATGCAGATTGAGAAGTCGATGTCGAAGACCTTGGGGTGCTTGACGAGCTTGCCGCGCTCGTCGCGCAGCGGCTCGATGAGGATGCACTGTGGTGGGCACTCCTTCTCGCAGATCTTGCACGCGGTGCAGCGCAGGCCGCCCTCGGGGTCGTCGCCGTCGTAGACGAGGAACGGGAACGAGCGGAAGTTCTCCTTGGTGGCGAGCTTCTGGTCGGGGTATTGGACGGTGACCAGCCGCTGCCGCGGCCGGTGGAAGGTGCCGAGCAGGTTGCGGGCGGTTTCGCGGAGGCCCTTGAGGATGCCGGTGCCTAACATGGTGGGACGATGGGCGTGGTCAGGGGGATCGCGGGCGGCGTGGCGTGGCGTGGCGTGGTGGTGGCGGCGCGCGGCTTGGGCGGGCGGGGCGGCTCAGCGGTCGACCTCGCCGAGGACGATGTCGACGCTGCCGAGGATGGCGATTGCGTCGGCGACGGTGTGGCCGAGGCACATGTCCTCGAGCACGGTGAGGTTGATGAGGCTGGGGGGGCGGACGCGGTAGCGGTAGGGGATGGGGCCGCCGGTGGAGACGAGGAAGAAGCCGAGTTCGCCCTTGGGGGACTCGATGCGGGCGTAGGCCTCGCCGGGTTTGGGCTTGAGTCCGCGGCCCCTGGCCTTGGGGTTGGCGAAGTCTCCGGCGGGGATGTCGCGCAGCGCCTGGCGGAGGATCCCGAGCGACTCGCGCGCCTCGAGGATGCGCAGCATGTAGCGGTCGAAGCAGTCGCCGTGGGCGCCGACCGGCACGCGGAACTCGAAGCGGTCGTAGACCGAGTAGCGGTCGACCTTGCGGACGTCGTAGCCGACGCCGGTGGCGCGCAGGCAGGGGCCGGTGATGCCGGCGCTGACGGCGAGGTCGCGGGTGAGGACGCCGACGCCGTGGGTGCGGGCGACGAGGATCTCGTTGCCGGTCAGGAGGGCCTCGTATTCGTCGAGGAAGCGGGGGTAGTTGTCGACGAGGCGGCCGACTTGGGCGAGCCATTCGGGCGGGGCGTCGCAGCGCACGCCGCCGAAGCGCAGGTAGTTGCACATCATGCGGGCGCCGGTGAGTTCCTCGAACAGGTCGAGGATGTGCTCGCGTTCGCGGAACGCGTACATCAGCGGGGTGCCGGAGGCGCCGAGGTCCTGGAGGAGGAAGCCGGCGAGGCAGGTGTGGCTGACGAGGCGGGTGAGTTCGGCGCAGATCACGCGCAGGTATTCGGCGCGTTCGGGGACGGCGAGGCCGGCGAGCGTCTCGACCGCCAGGCAGTAGGCCCAGTTGTTGGTCAGCGAGCAGATGTAGTCGAGCCGATCGGTGTAGGGGATGGACCCGAGGTAGCTGGTGGACTCGGCGATCTTCTCGTGGTTGCGGTGGAGGTAGCCGAAGACCGGCTTGAGGGAGGTGATCCGCTCGCCGTCGAGCCGGACGTCCATGCGGAAGACGCCGTGGGTTGACGGGTGTTGGGGGCCGAGCGAGACCTCGAGGAGTTCTCCGGCCGGGGGGGCGGGCGGGGTGGCGGCGGCGGGGGTCATGACGGGGCCGGCGCCTCCCCCGCCTGGCTGCGGTGCCGCCGGGCCTTTGTGAGCACGTCGTCGTGCGGCGTCGGTTCCCACTCGTAGTCGTCGGGCTCGGCGTAGTCGCGCCGCATCGGGTGGCCTTGGAAGCCCTCCCACATCAGCAGGCGGCGCAGGTCCGGGTGGCCGTCGAAGACGATCCCGAACAGGTCGTAGATCTCGCGCTCCTGGAACTCGCACGAGCGCCAGACCGGGGTGAGGGACGGGACGTGGACGTCGGCGCCGCGGTCGCCGGTGCGCACCCGCACGACCAGCGGCCCGTGGCGGTGCCCGAACGAGTAGAGGTGATAGACCGCCTCGAGGAAGCCGGGGACGGTGCGCGTCACGGTGGCCTCGACCTCCTGCTCCTCGCCGTCGACCAGCCGCCTGACCATGGTCTTCTCCCTGACCTCCGCGGGCAGCCAGTCGATGCCGGTGGCGTTGGAGCAGAAGTCGAGCTGCAGGTCCGGGTCGTCGCGCAGGAACACGGCCACCGCGCGCGCGTGCCCCCGGTCGAGCAGCAGCGAGTGCTGCCCGCACGGCGACGGGTTGTCGATCCGCGTCACCGTGGCGCCGGGCACGGCGGCGGCGATGCGCGCGATCAGGTCATCGAGGGGCGGGAGCATCGGCGGCGAGTGGCGAGTGGCGAGTGGCGAGTGGCGAGTGGCGAGTGACGAGTGACGAGTGACGAGTGACGAGTGACGAGTGACGAGTGACGAGTGGCGAGTGGCGAGTGGCGAGGGGCGAGGGGCGAGGGGCGAGGGGCGAGGGGCGAGGGGCGAGGGGCGAGGGGCGAGGGGCGAGGGGCGAGGGGCGAGTGACGAGTGACGAGTGACGAGTGACGAGTGACGAGTGACGAGTGGCGAGTGGCGAGTGGCGAGGGGCGAGGGGCGAGGGGCGAGGGGCGAGGGGCGAGGGGCGAGGGGCGGTCGGCGGTCAGCGGCCTGCCCTTCGTAGCCCGGAGGGCGAAGAAGGGTCAGCGGTCAGCGGGCGTATGTTAGAGCGACGGCCCGGAGGCCTCCACGGCGGGCGCTTGCGTGATGATTGCGGTTTTACTCTGGAACTGCTGACTGCTGGCTGCTGGCTGCTGACTGTTGTTCTTTGGGCGGCCGGAAGAGGTCGGGGTTGTGTGGGGGGACGAGGTCGTCGGGGCCGTAGTGGGGGACGGGGAACTCGCTCGGGGTGTCGCGGCGGAAGACGGGGGCCTTGTGGTTGCCGCCGAGTTTCTGGGCGCGGATTTGCTGCTGCAGGGTGATGAGGCCGTGGAGGAGGGCCTCGGGGCGGGGTGGGCAGCCGGGGATGTGGACGTCGACGGGGATGAAGCGGTCGATGCCCTTGAGGACGTTGTAGCCCTGCTTGAACGGGCCGCCGGAGATGGCGCAGGCGCCCATGGCGATGACGTACTTGGGGTCGGGCATCTGGTTGTAGAGGCGGACGACCTGGGGTGCCATTTTCTTGGTCACGGTGCCGGCGACGATCATCAGGTCGGCCTGGCGTGGGGACGGGCGGAAGATCTCGGAGCCGAAGCGCGCGATGTCGAAGCGGGCCATCGAGGCGGCCATCATCTCGATGGCGCAGCAGGCGAGGCCGAACTGGAGCGGCCAGACCGAGTTGCTGCGGCCCCAGTTGGCGAGTTCCTGGAGGCTGGTGACGAACACCCCCTGGCGCTTGAGGTCATCGGCGAGGCGCGGGTCGATCATCGGGCTATTTCCACTCGAGGAAGCGGCGGCTCCACGCCCACACGAGGCTTTCGGCCAGCAGCGTGACGAACAGCAGCATGGCGAGGCAGGGGCCGACGTCGAGCTTGCCGAAGGCCACGGCGAAGGGGATCAGGAAGACGGACTCCACGTCGATGACGAGGAACACGATCGCGTAGAGGTAGTAGTGGACCTTGTGGGTGACCCAGGTGTCGCCGGTGGAGACCAGGCCGCATTCGTAGGTGGCGTTCTTGACCGGGCCGGGCTTCGGGGGGGCGAAGAAGCGGAACCAGAGCTGCGCCAGCGCCAGCGGGAGGAGCGGGAAGGCCAGAGCCACCAAGCCGAAGACCGCGAGGAACCACATCGGCGAGTAGGCGGGCGGATCCATGGCGGCGCGGTTGGGTCGGCGGGTGCGGCGGGTGGGGTCGGCGGGTGGGGTCGGCGGGGCATGGCCCGCCCGTGCGGCTGGCGGGCTTGGGGGCAGTGGCCCCGCCGGCCGGCAGGCCCGGGCAGTTCTGGCAGACCAGTCCGCCGGGTGCAAGCAAGGTTCAAGCGCAATCGGCGCGCAATCGGCGGGGGGGCGGCGGTGCCGGTTATCGGGGCGGAGGGCGAAAGGAGGGGCGGGAGCGGGCGTAACGGTTGGGAAACACGAAACCATGCGGAAGGATTGTCGGTTGTCAGGGCGGGGTGGGACTGGGGTGCTGCTGGCGGCGGTGCTGCTGGCGGGGTGGGCGGCGCCGGGGCGGGCGTGGGGGCAATCGTTCTCGTTCGCCCACGCGAGCGACGACCACTGCCAGCCGGCGGCCCGGGTCACGATCGCGGAGTTCGAGAACCCGCAGCCGGTGGTGCTGGAGCCGTTTCAGGTGACGGCGCCGCCGGTGTCGTTCGTGATCGACACCGGGGACGTCACCGAGTTCGGCGGCCGCGCGGCGTTCAAGAGGTACCAGGGCTTCTGGGCGAAGGTGAAGGTCCCGCACTACATTGCGCTGGGCAACCACGACTGCACGTGGCGCTCGCTGGCCCCCGAGGTCACGCGGCTGTTCGGGGCGCCGTACTACTCGTTCGACCGGTTCGGCTGTCACTTCGTGGTGCTGAACTCCGCGGGGTTCCAGCACCCGCTGCCGGCGTTCGGCCCCGAGCAGCTGCGGTGGCTGGCGCGCGACCTCGCGAAGGCGGGCCGGGACGTGCCGGTGTTCGTCGCGCTGCACCACCCGCCGGGCACCGCCGAGTTTGCGAGCCCCCACGACGTCGACCGCCTGCTGGACGTGCTGCGGTCCCACCACATTGTGGCCATATTGTATGGTCACGGCCACACCGCGAGCGCCGGCAAGCACGAGGAGTTCGACATCGTCCAGGGCGGGTCGACCTACGGCCCGGGGCCGGCGGGCTATCAGGTGTGCGCGGTCACCGACGGCGTGCTGCGGATCGCCTACAAGGAGCAGGGGCAGCCGACGGCGACCAAGGCGATGCTCGAGAAGCCGCTGGCCCCGCCGGCGCAGCGCCGCCCGCGGGTGGCGATCGACTCCCCGCGCGCGGGCGCCACGTTCCGGGGGCAGCTGCCGGTGAAGGCCCGGCTGGAGTCGGGCGACGGCGCGGTCAAGGAGGCGTTCGCCGAGGTCGACGGTGCGGGCAGGGTGGCGCTTGCGCCGGCGGCCGGCGGCAGGTGGTTCGCGGGCGCGGTGCCGCTCGACGGGCTCAGCCCGGGCGCCCACAGCATCAAGCTGACGTTCACCGGCCGCGATGGGGACGCGTGGCGCCGCTCGACCTTCTTCTACACCGCTTCGGACACGCCCATCGTGCGCTGGCGCGTGCTGATGGACACCGCCAGCAAGACCACCCCGACGATCGGCGGCGGCCGGGTGTTCGTCGGCGGCTACGACGGCAGCGTGCGCGCCTACGACGCCCGGTCCGGCAAGCTCCGGTGGCAGGTGCGGACCGGCGGGGCGATCGCGGGCCAGATCCTGTGGCAGGGCGGCCGGGTCTACGCGGGCAGCGAGGACGGGATGCTCTACTGCCTGGACGCCGCCAGCGGGGCGGTGCGGTGGAAGTTCCAGGCCGAGGAGCCGATCCACTCCGCGCCGGCCGGCGACGGCGAGCGGGTCTGCTTCGGCTGCCGGAGCGGGGCGTTCTACGGGCTGGACGCCGCCACCGGCAGCCAGTTGTGGAAGAACGCCGAGCCTAACAACAACATCGAGGTCCGACCGTTCCTGTGGGGGGGCAAGGCCTGCTTCGGCGCGTGGGACACGTTCCTCTACTGCATCGACTGCGCGGACGGCGGGCTGGTGTGGAAGCACGTCGGGCAGGGCAGTTCCCACGGCCCGGCGGCCGCCTACTACAGCCCCGCCGACTGCGGGCCGGTGGTGTGCAACGGGGTGTTGTTCGCGCCGGACCGGAAGTACGAGTGCTCGCTCTCCGAGGCCGCCACCGGCAACGTCACCTCCCACCTGACCGGGGTGGCCGGCGTCGGGCTGGCGGCCGACGGCGCGGCCGTCTACCTGCGCAGGACCCGCGGCCGGCTCGACAAGGTGGATGCGGCCGGCAAGCTGCTGTGGTCGGCGGAGGTGCCCACCGGCGCCGTGCCGACCGCGCCGACCGAGGCCGGCGGGGCCGTTTACGTCTGCAGCAATCACGGCATGCTCAGCGCGCTGTCGGCGGCCGATGGCAAGCTGCGCTGGCAGTACCAGTGCACGCCCTCGCTGTACGTCCTCGGCGGGGTGGGGGCGAGCGGGTCGACGGCGTGGGTGGTGGGCACCGACGGCAGCCTGACCGCGCTGGGCGAGTGAGGGACGGAGGCGCAAAAAGGGATGGGCAAACTGCGGCGGTCGGTGCAGCATCCGGCGGCCCCTGCGCCGCCGCCCACCGATGCAAGTTGAGCCCGGCCGATCCCCCGCCGTCGCGACGCCCCGCCCGCGGCGGGGGCGGCGCCCGCCGCGCCCCGGTGGCGGGACGGAGGCCGCGGCGCCGGCCGTGGCGGTCGTGGTGCTGGCGCTGGCCGGCTGCGGGGACGGCGGCGGCCACGCCGCCACCTCGATCTCGATCAAGGGTTCGGACACGATCGTGCAGGTGGCGACCGCGTGGGCGGAGGAGTATTCGGCCAGCCACCCGCAGATCGCGATCACCGCCTCGGGCGGCGGCTCGGGCACCGGCATCGCCGGGTTGATCGACGGCACCGTGGACATCGCCACCTCCAGCCGCGAGATCCGGCCCGAGGAGGCGGCGGAGGTCCGCCGCAAGCGCGGCCTCGACGTCCACGAGCACGTCATCGGGTACGACGCGCTGGCGGTGTTCGTGCACCCCGGCAACCCGCTCGATTCGATCAGCATGGAGGAACTCCAGCAGATCTGGGCCGAGGACGGCACGATCACGCGCTGGTCCGACCTCACCCCGGCGCTCTCCGGCCGGCTGGTGCTGATCGGCCGCCAGAACAGCTCGGGCACCTACGACTACTTCCGCGAGGTCGTCTGCGGCAAGACCGCGGCCAAGGTGGCCCGCGAGTTCCGCGGCGGCGTGTCCGAGCTCAACGGCTCGAGCGAGGTGGTCGAGAAGATCGCCAAGGCCCCGCTCGCGCTCGGCTACACCGGCATGGGCTACAAGAACCCGCACGTCAAGTGGCTGGCCGTCTCGCGCAGGAAGGGCGAGCCCGGCGTGCTGCCGTCGATCGCGAGCGCGCATTCGGGGGCCTATCCGATCGCGCGCAGGCTCTACCTCTACACTGCCGGGGAGCCGCCTGCCGCGCTGCGGGCGTTCCTCGACTGGACGCTGTCGGCCGCCGGCCAGGAGATCGTCGGCCGGGAAGGATTCGTGCCCCTGAAACCGTGAACGCCACGCCCGGGAAACCCACGGCCCGCAGCGGCAGCCGGCTCGGCGAGCGGCTGGTCGAGGCGTTGATCGTGCTCAGCGGCTGGAGCTCGATTCTGTGCATCGCGGCGATCTTCTTCTTCTTGTTCCGCGAGGCGCTGCCGCTGGTGCCCAGGATCGACTGGCACGAGTTCTTCACCTCCACCCGCTGGATCCCGGCCCCGGCCAAGGGCAACCCCGCCCACTACGGGGCGCTCGGCCTGCTCGTCGGCACGCTCGCCACCACTGCGCTGGCGATGGTGCTGGCGATCCCCGCCGGCCTCGGCGCGGCGGTCTACATTGCCGAGTTCGCCGGCCAGCGGCTGCGCGAGACGCTCAAGGTGGTGATCGAGCTGCTGGCCGCGATTCCCTCGATCGTGTGGGGCTTCATCGCGCTGATGCTCGTCGGCCCGGTGATCAGCCGGGTGACCGGGGCGCCACTGGGCACCAACCTGCTGACCGGCAGCGTGGTCCTCGCGCTGATGAGCGTGCCGGTGGTGGTCTCGATCGCCGAGGACTCGCTGCGCGCGGTGCCCGACTCGTTCCGCGAGGCGGCGCTGGCGCTCGGCGCCAGCCCGTGGGAGGTCGTCCGCCGGGTGCTGTTCCCGGCGGCCCGCAACGGCCTGCTGGCGGCCTGCCTGCTGGGGTTGGGGCGCGCGGTAGGCGAGACGATGGCGGTGCTGTTGGCCACCGGGCACGCCAACCAGATCCCCACCTCGCTGGTCGACCCGGTGCGCACGATGACCGCGGCGATCGCCGCCGAGCTGGGCGAGGCGCCGCGGGGCTCCGACCACTACCGCGCGCTGTTCATCCTCGGGGTGGTGCTGCTGGTGCTGACGCTGGCGATCAACATCACCGCCGACCTGGTGGTGAAGGGAATCCGCAGGCAGGACCAAACCTGACGCCCGCCATGCAAGCGCCCGCCAACCCGTTCGCCGCCAGCCCCCACGAGCTCCGCAAGGAGGCCGCGGCCCGGCGGGCCCGGCGCGCCACGCTGGCGCTCGCGGTGCTGCTCGCGCTGCCGGTCGGCCTGATCCTGCTGGTCATCACGCTGCGCGCGCTGCCCTTGCTGTCGTGGGACCTGCTGTGGGCCAACCCGGCCGACAAGGGCAAGGCCGGCGGCCTGTGGGCGCCGCTGATGGGCACCTTCTACCTGGTCGTCGTCAGCGTGCTGATCGTCTCGCCGGTCGGCGTCGCCGCGGCGATCTACCTGCGCGAGTACGCCGCCGAGAGCCGCCTGAACCGGATGATCGGGCTGGCGGTCACCAGCCTGGCGGGCGTGCCGTCGATCGTCCATGCGCTGTTCGGCCTCGGGGCGTTCGTGCTGTTCGCGCGGATGGGCATCGGGCTGCGGGCGGCGGCGTGCACGATCGCGGTGATGAACCTGCCGGTGGTCATCTCCGCCTCGCGCGAGGCGCTCGGCTCGGTGCCCAACGCGTTCCGCGAGGCGTGCTGGAACCTCGGCGCCTCGCGCTGGCAGACGATCCGCACCGTGGTGCTGCCCAACTCGTTCAGCGGCATCCTCACCGGGGTGATCCTCTCCGTGTCGCGCGCCGCCGGCGAGACCGCCCCGATCATGTTCACCGGCGCGGTGTTCTTCCGCAAGATCTCCGACGGCATGCCGCAGCGCCTTGCACCCTACGGGCTGGACGACCCGTTCATGGCGATGGCGATGCACCTGCACGTGATCTCGACCCAGGTGTCCAACATGCCGCCCGAGCGGCCGTTCGCGTGCGCGTTCGTGCTGGTGGCGATGGTGCTGCTGGTCAACAGCGCCGCGATCGCGCTGCGGATCCGGCTGCGCAACCGCCGCAAGTGGTGACCCCGATGACCCCGCACCTCGAGTTCCGCAACCTCGGCGTCCGCTACGGCCGGCACACGGCGCTCGACGGCATCTCGTTCGCGGTGCCGCGCAACACGATCTGCGCGATCGTCGGGCCGGCCAACTCGGGCAAGAGCACGCTGCTCAAGTGCATCAACCGCACGATCGACTTCATCCCGGCGGCGCGGGTCTCCGGCGAGGTGCTGCTCAGCGGCCAGCCGGTGGGCCGGATGCGCGACCCGCTGGACCTGCGGCGGCGCATCGGCATGGTGTTCCCGCTGCCGGTGGGCCTGCCGATGACCGTCTACGACAACGTCGCCTACGCGCCGCGCCGCCGGGGGATCCGGGGCCGGCGGGAACTCGACGCGATCGTCGAGCGCAGCCTGCGCCAGGCGGTGCTGTGGGACGAGGTCAAGGACCGGCTCGACCTGCTGGGCACGCGGCTGTCCGGCGGCCAGCAGCAGCGGCTGACGCTGGCCCGGGCGTTCTCGCTCGAGCCGGAGATCCTGTGCCTGGACGAGTTCTCGATCGCGATCGACCCGATCACCACGATGAAGATCGAGGAGGTGCTGGCCGGGCTGAAGGGGGAGCTGACGATCCTGCTGGTGACCAACCTCGTCCAACAGGCGCGGCGCACCGCCGACCAGGTGGTGTTCCTCAACGCCTCGCGGCTGGTCGAGGCCGGGCCGGTCGAGCGGATGTTCGGCGACCCGCGGGTCGAGCTGACGCGCCGCTACCTCGAGGGCGCGATCGGCTGAGGCATCACCCATACCATGTCCCACCCTGTTCCAGCCCCCGTTTCCGACCCTGCCGCGGCCTGCATCGAGGTCACCGGGTTCAACCTGTGGTACGGGGGGTTCCAGGCGCTCAGGGACATCGACTGCCGGATCCCGCGCCACCGGGTCACCGGGCTGATCGGCCCCTCGGGCTGCGGCAAGACGACCCTGCTGCGCTCGTTCAACCGGATCAACGAGCGCTACGGCAACGTGACGACCAGCGGGCGGATCGACGTGCTGGGCAAGAACATCCTCGACCCCGACGTGGCGCTGGCGTCGCTGCGCAAGTCGGTCGGCATGGTGTTCCAGCGCCCCAACCCGCTGCCGATCTCGATTCGCGAGAACGTGCTCTTCGGCCTGCGTTCCCACGTCCCGCGCGGGGAGCTGCCGAAGGGGCGCCTCGACGCGGCGGTCGAGGGCGCGCTGCGCGAGGTCGGGCTGTGGGAGGCGGTCCGCGACCGGCTCCACCACAAGGCGACCGGGCTGACGCTCGAGCAGCAGCAGAAGCTGTGCATCGCCCGGCTGCTGCCGCTCAAGCCGGCGGTGATCCTGATGGACGAGCCGTGCTCGGCGCTGGACGCCGAGGGCACCGCGCGGATCGAGGGCCTGATCGACGGGCTGCGCGACGGCTACACGATCGTGATCGTGACCCACAACATGGCGCAGGCGCGGCGGATCAGCGACGATTGCATCTATATGCTCATGGGCGAGCTTGTGGAGCATCGCCCGACGCGGGAGCTGTTTTCGACCCCGCGGGACGAGCGCACCGCGAACTACATCGAGGGCCGCTACGGATGATGCGCGCGCCGGCCCTCCCACGCACCCCGACACATTCCATGAACGAACACATCCTGAGCTCCTTCGAGCACGCCCTGCAGGGCCTGCGGTCGGAAGTCCTGGCGATGGCCGCGACCGCGCGGCGCAACCTGGAGCACGCCGCGGGCGGGCTGGCGCAGCGCGACGTCGACCTGTGCGGCAAGGCGATTGCGGGCGACACCGAGGTGGACGAGTATGAACGCAGGATCGACCAGCTGGGGCTGGACATCCTGGTGCGCTTCAACCCGGTGGCCGGCGACCTGCGGCTGGTGATCACCGCGATGAAGGTGTCGGCCAACCTCGAGCGCATCTCGGACCACGCCGTCAACATCGCCAAGCGCGCGCGCAAGATCGCCGCCCGCGGGGAGGTGCCGGAAAGCGGGCTGGTGGGGCCGCTGCACGCGCTGGCCGACGGGCTGTTGGCCGACGCGATGACCGCGGTGGCCGAGCGCGACTCCGACCTCGGCGCCTCGCTCAAGGCGCGCGACAAGGAGCTGGACCGGGAGCACAAGCGCTTCATCTCGTCGCTCAGCTCGCGGCTCGAGGAGGCGCACGGCCACTCCGAGGACTTCCTGCACCTGATCTTCATCGCCCGCTCGCTCGAGCGCATCGGCGACCTGGCGGTGAACATCGGGGAGGAGGCCGTGTTCCTCGAGTCGGCGCGGGACATCCGCCACGAGAAGCGCCTGCGCAAGCTCCATGCCGAGGGCGCGGAGGCGCCGCCGGAGCCGGCGCAGGACGAGGCCGGGGAGGCGCCGCCGGAGCCGGCGCAGGACGGGGCCGGGGGCTGACGGGCGCGGGCGGCGGGCCGCCGGTGAAAATCGGCGGGCGGCCAGATTGGCCTTTGCAGGGGGGGGGCGGGCGGCTTTCATGCGCCTGCCCATGTCGCTCCGCAAACTGCTCGGCAAAGACGAGAAGTTCTTCGACCTGCTTGAGGCGAGTGCCGAGGAGGCGAAGACCAGCGCCGCCCTGCTGGCCCACTACCTCGAGACGGCCGACGACCCGGCCCGGCGGCCGGACCTCGACGAGTTCGTGCTCAGCCGCCGCAAGGACAAGCGGATCGTCTCCCACATCACCGAGGAGCTGTGCAGGACGTTCGTCACCCCGCTGGAGCGCGAGGACATCGAGGCGCTCGCGCGCGCGCTCTACCGGATCCCCAAGGGGGTCGAGAAGGTGGTCGGGCGGATGGCCATCTACCGCGGCACGATCCCCCCGGGCCACCTCAACCGGCAGGTCGCCCTGATCGTGGAGGCGGTCGACGCGGTCGGCTTCATGGTCGGGCAGCTGCGGCACGGCACGCGGCTGGGCAAGATCCAGGACGCCAACGCGCGGCTCCAGCAGGCGGAGGGCGAGGCCGACAAGGTGATGGTGGAGTTCATCAAGGAACTGTACAACGGGCCGTGGGAGGGCAAGGAGTTCGTCATCCTGCGCGACTTCACCGAGATGCTGGAGAAGATCATCGACCGCTGCCGGGACGCCGGCAACGTGATCTTCCAGATCGTGCTGAAGTACTCCTGAGCCGCCGCCCGCCATGACGGTCATCCTGCTTGTGCTGGTCGCGGCCTTGGCGTTCGAGTACATCAACGGCTTCCACGACGCCGCCAACGCGATCGCGACGGTGGTCTCCACCCGGGTGCTGAGCCCGCGCCAGGCGATCGCGCTGGCGGCCACCTGCGACCTGTTGGGCGCGCTGATCGGGGTGCGCGTGGCGACCACGATCGGGTCCGGGCTGGTGGACACCAACATCGTCACGCTGACGACGGTGCTCGCCGCGCTGCTGGCGGCGATCGTGTGGAACCTGCTGACGTGGTGGCTGGGGCTGCCGTCCAGCTCGAGCCATGCGCTGATCGGCGGGCTGTGCGGGGCGGCGATCGCGACCGCGGGCGGCGACTGGCGGGTGCTGCACTGGTCGCAGGTGGCGGCGGACGGCGCGCGCGTCGGGCTGTGGCCGAAGGTGGTGCTGCCGATGTTCAGTTCGCCGGTGATCGGGTTCTTCGTGGCGGCGGCGGTGATGACCGTGCTCACGGTGGTGCTGCGCAAGGCCACGCCGCGCTTCGTCAACGCGGCGTTCGGCCGGCTGCAGCTGGTGAGCGCCGCGGTGATGGGGCTGAGCCACGGTTCCAACGACGCGCAGAAGACGATGGGGATCATCGCGCTGACGCTGTTCACGGCCACCAAGTCCGGCGTGCTCGACGACCTGCCGCCGTGGCTCGGGTTCTTGCACACCCCCGAGTTCTCGGTCGCCAAGTGGGTGATCGTCCTGTGCGCGGCGACGATGGCCGCGGGCACCGCCTCCGGGGGCTGGCGGATCATCCGCACGCTGGGCCACAAGATGGTGAAGCTGCAGCCGGTGCACGGGTTTGCGGCCGAAACCAGCGCCGCGGCGGTGATCCTGACCGGATCGCACTTCGGCATCCCGCTCTCGACCACCCACGTGATCTCCACCGCGATCATGGGCGTGGGCACGGTCAAGCGGTTCAGCGCGGTGAAGTGGGGCGTGGTCGGCCGCATCGTCTGGGCCTGGGTGCTCACCCTGCCGGTCACCTGCGGCCTCGGCTACGCGATCGTCCACGCCCTGCACCTGTGCGGCGTGCGGTGAGGCCCGCCCCGGAATCGAACGGGCCCGGCCACGGTGGGGGGCGCCTCGGCTTTGGTTCGGGTCGGACCAGGACAATCCATTGACTGCCAGTGGCCTGCATCCGCCCAATGGCGGTTCGGTCGCGGCCAACCCGGCAGCGGTTTCGACATCCTGCATGTGGCTGCGGCCGTCAGACTCAAAGCCAGCCGATTCCTCACCTTCGACGGCAATCAGAAGAAACTCGCTCTTTCCGAGGGGCTTTCCGCGCCAGTGTGACGATCCGTTGAATTCCGGTCACCGGCACCCACGAGATGGCTTGGGGGGCAACAAGGAAGCAACCGTTCATGGCGTCATCTCGGTTACCCTTGGTGCGCATTGGTTGATCAAGGTGAAAATCCAAGAATCGGCGCAAACCCTTGGGAACAAGGGGAAAAGCCCTGTTTTCAAGTGGTAGACCCGGCAGGAATCGAACCTGCACCTGCGGCTTCGGAGGGCGCAGATAAATTGAGAAAATATGAGCAATTTCGGGAAATTGTAACCGGCTGTAACCATTTTCTCCTTGCCTCAGGTGCGTCTTGGCGCATCTTCCTGCCACTACGAAAGCGCGCCATGAAGCCTAGGTCAACCGAAGTAACCGTGACGAAGTCGTCACACCCGCGATACCCGTGGAGGGTCAAGTGCCCCGGCCCGGACGGCCGGCGGGAGAGCAAGTGGTTCAGGAGCGAGACCGATGCCTTGGAGTTCGCTGAGAAACAGCGCAAGCAACTCGGTCAGGATGGCACCCGCTTTGGCGGGATGACCGATTCCGAGCAGGCCGCGATCCTCCTTTGGCGAGGCTTGGTCAGCGAGGCAAAAGGGCAGGGGGTCAAAGCCCCGAGCCTGCTGGACATTGCGCGCGATTCGGCAAGCCGCTGGCGGCAAATGCGCCTCGGAGTGACGGTCTCCGACGCCTTCGACGCCTTCGTGGCTGATCGCAAGGCGGAGGGAGCCAGCCCCCGCCACGTGCGGACGCTCCAAAGCAGGCTGCGGCGGTTCACCCAGGCCTTCGGCAAGCAGACCGTGGGCATGATCACCGCCGATGCAGTGCTCGGATGGCTCAACGACCTGGCACTCATCCGGGGGAGAGAGGCCAAGGTTTCCCTGACCACGCGGGACAACTTCCGCCGTTCGCTGCTTTCGTTCTTCAACTACTGCCGGCAGCGGGGGTGGGTGGGGGAGAACCCGGTTCCGACATCCCGCAAGCAGAAGACCAAGGCCGCGCGAATCGCCAAGGCGGCGCGCCCGGGCATTCTGACGCCGGGCGAAGTCGCAGCATTCATGGAGGCCATCGCCAGCGTCCGCACGGTAAAGAGCGGCAGCGAAAAGGATGAAACAGCCATCTACTACGACCACGACCACGTTTCCTATTGGGCCATCAAGGTCTGGGCTGGCTTGCGCGACGCCGAGGCGGCGGCACTCGACTGGAAACACGTCGATCTCGACCGGGCGGAGATCACTGTGCCCGCCGAAATCAGCAAGACCGGGGACCGGCGGGTTGTGAAGATCGAGGAAGCCCTGGATGCTTGGCTCCGCCCGCGGGCGAAACGCCGTGGACCGGTCGCCCCGGGGAGCGAAATGACCCGGCGCTACGCCCTCAAGAAGGCCCTCCGGATCCTCCGCAGGCCCGATGCTGGCGGCAAACCGCGCAAGTTCGAGTTGCCCCACAACTGGGCGCGCCACAGCTACGCCAGCTACCACCTTTACCACTTCCGCAATCCTGGCGAGACCGCCTTGCAGCTTGGGCACAAGGGCAACCCGGCGATGTTGCACGAACACTACAAGAATCCCGACGCCGAACGGGAGGCGGCAGCCTTCTGGAAAATCCTCCCCGCCGGGAGGCCCGACAACGTGACAAGCATCAGACAGGAGGTGGCATGAGTGACCTGCACGAGTTCGTCGGCAAGGTCGATGAGGCTTCACCACGGGAATGGGATTACCTTGGCCTGGGGCCTGATGGGAGACTCCGGGAGCCTGAGCTAAACATCGATACCGTTGCATCTGCGCTGGCCGATATTGAACGGGGCAAACGCTGCCAACTGAAACCGGTCTGGCAGCGGGGACATTCAAACCTACTTCATACGAGCAACTGGGAGGAATGCAACGGTGCGCCAGAGTCAGCCATCAGGATCATTACTCGGGCCCTCCGTGAGGGGCAGGAAGACCTGATCAAGCGGGCTCTGGACCTGTCCGTTGATTCCAAGGCGCAGATCCTCCTCAGGCGACTTGCGGACCGCATGCACCGCCTTGCACCGGGGAGCCAGCCAGTTACCCGTGAAGACTGGCTCAAATGCGAATTCGTGCCTCCCAGCAAGCAAGAGGTCGAACGCGCACTGGAGGAGCGTTATCCAGAGATCTACGCGAAGCTCCCCAAGAAGGATGGAAAGGGGGGGCCGCGGCTTCATCCGAAAATCTGGAGGGGCGCCGGGTTGAAGGACAAATTGAGCCAGGCCCGAGGCTACAAGCCAGGGTCCTAACGGAATGGGACCCTGAGAGGTTTGCGCGCCCGCTGCCTTGTGGTGCAAGCTGGGGCGTCATGAACCCGCTCACAGCAAACCTGCTCAACCGCCGGGAGGCCTCCAGGTGCCTGAACGTTAGCATCCGGACCTTGGACTACCAGGTGGCCGTCGGTGAATTGCCGGCAGTTAAGATCGGTAAGTGCGTCCGCTTCCGCCCGTGCCAGATCGCCCGTTTCATCGAGGCGAGGGAGCGATGCGCTCCCGGTGCCATCAAGCACAATCGCCACCGCATCTGACCAGATCTGTACACGAAGGAGCGCCGCAGATTCGACCCCCGCGACGCTCGTTCACAACACCGTGCCTATATGGCAAATGCTACCACCGACTCGGTCCATCGCAAGCCCTTCCTTCGGGAACTGGAGGCAGCGGATCCCCTAATTCAGACCGCCCCTACACCGACTGACGACTCCCCAGTGGCCAGCGGATCAATTCCGCCCGCAGAGGTCGTCGAACACCTTCGCACGCTTCTCGGTCACGACGTGGTGCTGCTGCGGTGTGACAAGGGAGAGAAGGGGCCGCGCTGGCGGGGTTGGCAGAACGTGCGCATCAATTTGATGCATAACGAGTGCTACCTGCGTGAACTCGGAAACGACCAGAACGTCGCGGTCCTTCTCGGCAGTGCCTCGGGCGGGCTGTGCACCGTCGACATCGACGCTGACGAGGCGATCGAGCCGTTCCTAGCACTCAACCCGCAGCTCGCGCAGACCCTCCGCAGCCGGGCGCGGCGCGGCTGCAACTTGTGGCTGCGGATCGAAGGGAGCTTCCCGGGCTCCGCCGCGCTCAAGCGGCAGGATGGAAGCGACTGGGGGGAATGGCGCGCCGAGCGCTCCTGCACGATGATCCACGGGATCCACCCGGCCGGCATGCATTACGAACGCTCGCCCGAGGTGCCTCCGATCACCATCGGCTTCGACCAGATCGCATGGCCCGAGGATCTCGTGTTGCCGTGGAAGGAGGAGAGCAGGGGGCAAGCGAGCCAGCCATCCGTCGGGGGCAAGCCTCAATGGACCGCCGCGGACGTGCGGGAGATGCTGGCCTGCATCCCGGCGCGGCCGGACTACGACAGGTGGCTGCGCATTTCTTCGGCCGTGTGGTCCGCCCTGGGGGAGGACGAGGGGACCGCCGTGCTCAGTGAGTGGTCGCCGGAAGAACAGCCCGGCGAATATAAGCAGAAGTTCAAGCACCGCCTCCATCGCGTGACCATCGGCACCCTCGTCCACATCGCCAAGGAACACGGATGGCAGGGCAGGAAGCCCCCGCAACCGATGGCGACCCCGGCGGCGACCCCGGCGATGACGCGCGAGGAGGCCATCGAGCGGTTCTACTACGACGGCAACGGCAAATTCCACTTGGACACCGACGAGTTGCTCGTGCCGATGGATCAGCGCAGCGTGGTTCGGCACCTGAAGCTGTGGGGGTTCTCGGACGTCCCTCCGACTGACGGATCCCCCGGCATCGAGGTGATCAACCCAATGCTCTGCGAGATCCAGACGCGCCGGTATGTCCGGAAGGCCGACGAGATCAACTGCTTCGGTCCCGACGACCTGCTCGAACGTGCCTACGAGCTGGCATTCGACCCGGACGCCTTCCCGCCGCCCGATGAGGTGGTGATGAACCTCGGCGAATACCCGATCGCCGCGCGGGGGAACCTGACCGTTGTCCAAGGGAAATCCAAGGCTGGGAAAAGCGCGGTACTAGCCGCCCAAATGGGGGCCTGCATGTGCGGTGACAACGAAAGCAGTGGCGACACCCTCTGCTTCCAATGGGTGGGGAGCGCAACCGGTGCGATCATCCACCTGGACACCGAGCAGAGCGCCGGCGACTGGCACACGCTGGTGCAGCGCTCAGTGACCCGTTCCGGCCTTGGCTCGGCCCCCGACAGGCTCGTTTCCTTCCAGATGGTCCGGTTCTCCCGCAGCGAACGTTTGACCATCCTGGAAGGCGTTCTCCAAAAAGAGCAGGAACGGTGCGGCGGAATTGATGCCGTGTTCATCGACGGAATCGCGGATCTCTGCACCTCGCCCAACGACGAGACGGAGGCCTTGGAACTGGTCTCACGGATTCACGCCTGGGCGCAGGAGTATAAGGCCGCGGTTCTCTGTGGCCTGCATGAAAACCCGTCAGCCGAGGATGGCAAGACCCGCGGCCATCTCGGCAGCGAACTGAATCGGAAGGCGTTCGCCAACCTGAGGATCGACAAGGACCAGCAGACCGGCATTTCCAATATCTGGGGAACGGATATGCGCAAGCGGGACATTCCGAAGAAACAGGGCTTCTGCTTCGGCTGGGACGATGACGCCGGGATGCACGTGTCCCAAGGCAGGATGGCCGGCGTCGAGGCGGACCAGAGGGAGAAGAAGGCCGCCGCGGAGGCGCGGAAGAAGTGGGAGGAGGTCTTCACGCGGGCCGGATTGAATGGGAATACCGGCCGCTTTCCTAATCTGTCCGCCGAAGAGGCGACAGAATTGATTTGGGAAATCAATGGGAAAACGACCAGGCCCAAAACCAACACGGTTCAAAAGCAGATGCAGCGGGCTCAAGACCTTGGAGTTCTAAGGAAAACTGGACGCGGCAACTGGAGCTACATCCCGTTGTGAAAATTGGGAAACAAATGTGAAAGTGAAAATACTTCCAAACCCGGAAATGGGAAAGTGACACGCCCCCCCCTTCTAAAAGGGGGGCGTTCCCATTCCTTTTCCCAGCCTTCCTGCAACGCCCACCATACAAAAGAGACACCCCCCTGCAATGCTAACTTGACCATCGAAACGGGTAAGCACCCGGCTGCGGCGGACCTGAACCATGGAAAGGAAGACAACCCGATTCGCCTTAAGGGTTGGCTTGGGATGCCCGGCTATTCCGGGGCCGCCCCCCGGGACCCTTTCACGCCATGAAACGAAAGCACATGAACCAACCCCGCAAGGGCACCCCTGAATCCATGAACCCGTTCACCACGATCCAATTGCCCGACGGCAACCTGATCGACTACGCCAAGACACCCCGGCCGCTGCTGGGCAACGGCGCCGAGGCGGACCAGCTGCGGGCTCTGCTCAAGCTCGCCGAGCGCTGGCACCGGATGTCGCCGCACTGCGAGGCCCGCCACCTTGCGGACAACTCCAAGGCCAAACGGGCCCTGCTCGACTACGGCGAGGAAACCCGCCAGTCCATGCTCAGCGCCCGAAGCGACGCCACCTCGATCTTTACCCATTTCGGGGCAGGCCGCGGATACGTGGCGGTGTTCGTCCCTCCCGGCGATGACGATCCCGATCGGATCGAGAGCGGCTGGGCGATCACCGAGTTCCGGTGGGAGGAAGCGCACGGCCGGGAGGAAGCCATGCGGCATCATCTCGAGTGCATCATGCAGGCGGAACTTGGCTTCCGGCTTCTGGGGTTGTGACTCCCGGATTCCGAGCTGTCCCTCACCCCGATCCCCATGCCCCCAGAGGCCCGGCCGGCTCATCGTCCCACTCGGGAACCGCTTCCCTTGGCCTGGCGTTTTCCAACCGCCCCGCGGAGCGCCCGTTTTCGCGAACCCCTTCACGCCTGGCGCGTCGCAGGAGTCGGGGTGCATCGGAGTAGCGGATTCCCACCCGACCGCGCCTGCCACGTCATCGTCCACCTGGCGGCGTTGCCCGGGGTTAGGCCCTCGATGGACCGGCCGCTCGAATACGAGACGACCAACGTGCC
>JAXGLL010000007.1:0-35463 GCA_040769225.1 Akkermansiaceae bacterium
CCCCGGCCGCAGTCAAGGTGCCGGACCCCGCCACCGCGGAATCCCGGCGGGAATCCATGCCCCGAGCGGCGCCCAGCACCGCCAGCCAGCGCAGAAGGCCGGCCACTCCATGGGCGATTCGGCAGCGCCGAAGGCTGCCTCCCGTCAGGGCCGCTGCTTCCCCCACCGCCATTGGTAGGGCTGCAGGGTGAACCTGCGCATCGCGCCGTTGGCGTCGAAGACCGTGGTGGCCTGCCTGCTGTCCACGTTGTTCGCCAGGCAGAAGACCCCCGCCTTGGGATAGAACGCGCAATCGACCTTCGGGTTGGTCGAGTGACAGCGTCTCAGGGCGTCCTCCTGGCGGGTCGCCCACAACAGGGCGCGCAGGAGCAGTCGCGCGTTGTCCAGGCTGTAGGGCAGTTGCGAGAAGTACACCGTGCGCCCGCCGGCGACGGTGTTGCAGGCCAGGTTCACGTGGATGCCACTGGCCTCGAGCACCTGCGCGCTGCCGTCGGCGACATAGACGTTGCTCCGCCGCGACAGCATGTCGGTGATGCCGCCGGTCTCGCGGTTGATGAAATGGCCCTCGACCACGGGCACGCGCCAGGCCACCACGCCCATGGTGTTGCCGGTCTCCTTCTCGACGCCGAGCAGGTCGGCCAGCTGGAAGCACTGCCCGTGGCGCGGGCAGGCGCTGGGGTCGCCGATGCCGACGAACCCCCCGCCGCGGCAGACGAATCGGCGGATCAGCGTGGTCACTTCCGGGTCGGCCCAGTGGTCGCCGCCGCTCCACGACGTGCCGGCGTCGCCCATGTTCAGGATCGCGTTGACGCCCTTGGGAATGCCGTTCTTCTTCAGATCGGCGAAGTTGCGGAAGATGACCTCCACCGGCAGGCCGGCGAGGCATTCGAGCGGATTCGAGCCGACAAACTCCATCACGTCCGGCCGGGACGGGACGTGGAACTTCTGCTCGATGCAGGCGTTCTGCAGCCAGGCGCGGAGTTCGCCCCACGCGTTCAGCACCATGACCTTCACCGGCATCCGGCGGGACCGTTCCTTGCCGGTGCGCCGCAGCAGTTCGCGGAAGTCGCCGCAAATCCCGGCAACGTGCCCCACGAAGTCGGGGAACTTGCTGGCAAGCGAGAGATAGCCGCCGTAGCCGATGCGGTCGATCGGCTCGCGCAGCAGCGCGCGCCGGATCTTCACCCAGTTGCGCATCGACTCGCCAAGCGGATCACCGCCCTCGCGGAAGACGTCGGGGAAGAAATAGGGATAGAACCGGGCCTCGCGCAGTTGCGTTCCGGGGGAATCCGACAGGCGCCGCAACGCGACGCCGTCCTCGACGGCCCCGATGTTGATGTCGATGCCGATCTCCTGGTAGCCGGGACTGAACGGCTCCGTGCCGATCCAGTGGTCGCCCTGGAACATGGCGGTGCGCTTGCCGGCGCGGTGGGCACGGTCGGTCAGGTCGCGGCTGAACCGGATGACGAACCTCTGGATGAACTCCATCCAGTCGCGATAGGCCTTCGAGGGAACGCGGGCGGTGTTGTTGTAGTAGCCTTGATCGACGATGTCTTCCGGGCGCAGCCGGTAGCCGTATTCCCTGGCGAAGTCCTCGAGGGCCGGGATGCTGATGGTGTCGGTGTAGCCCAGCCAGTCGCGATAGCGGTCGAGCCCTTGCTTGTTGGAATCGAGGGTGAAAAGATAGGCGAAGGTCGTGAACCGCACGACATCCGTGTCCCGGTGTGCCTCGAGCCACCGGTCGAACAGGTCCATGAGCCGCCTCCGGCATTCCGGATGGTACGGATCGACGCTGACGATGTGCGGGCCTGTCCAGTTGTTGGTCAGGTGATTGTACATCGAGACCGAATCCCAGATCTGCTCGACCAGAAAGTTCGCGGTGTAGCGGTGGCAGGGCGTCACGCCGCGGGCGACGACACATCCGGTCTTCGGCTTGTAGGTCCAGTTCGCCGGGTCGACGACTTCGCCGGTGGTGCGGTCGATCACTTCCCAGTACTGGTGCGGGTCGTGCCGGGTATGGACCCGGTACTTCTCCGGGTAGTAGTTCCGCATCAGGTCGATGCTCACCGTGGACGACCCGGCGATGAAGGAATCCGACATCAGGAACTTCAGCGGCAGGAACTCCGGGAACTCCCGCGCCAGTTCCTGGTTGGCGCGGACGATGCAGTAGGTCGCGTACACCTCGGCGCCCAGATCGAGAAGGTCCTGCGACAATTGCGTGCCGTCGCAGTCACGGATGGCGTCCGCGCCCCAGGCCTTGAACAACTCAAGCACCTCCTTCTCGTGGCCGGCTTCCCCCGGCAGCGTGACCGCGCCGGCGGGATCGGACGTTCTGTTGGTCTTCATGGTCGATTGCGGTGGCGGTTCCCTTGTTCCTGTGGGCAGGCCCGGGGAAGCACCCTCAGGGTGCGCCAGCGGGCGTGGATGCGGGGGTTGCCGGTGCCGCCGGAACGGCGCCGAGGACCATGGCGATCTCGGCGGCGGACATCACATCGCGATCCGCCACCGACGGCTGGGCGGTGAGCCCCTTGAGCCGGAAGTAGCGCGCATTCGCCCGCACGGGAAGGCTCTGTGCGCCGGTCCCATCGGGCAGCGATCCCTTCGCCACCGGGGCGGTCGACCAGTTCCGGCCGTCCTGCGAGGTGTGGATCTCGTAATCCTTGATGCGGCCGTTGGGGTTTTTCCCGGAGCGCGGCGTGTAGACCATCGCGGAAACCTGCCGGGCCTGGCCAAGGTCGAGGTCGATCCAGTGCGGGAAGCGGCGCAGGCCGCCCTGCCACTGCGTATGCCAAAAGGTCGCGGGATCGCCGTCGGTGGCGTCCGCGTAACGACCGTTGTCAGGCCCCTCCCCCTGCACTTCCTCCGATGAACCTCCCACGGCGGTCGGGGTGATGGTCGGCCCCGTCTGCCCCTCGAGCATGACGCTTGCGGGCACGATGGTGAACACGGACCCCGCCTCCACCGCCATGTCCGCGGGCAGCTGGACCACGCTGCCTGCGGCAGGGCGTCGGGCATTGTCCGCACCGAAGTCCACCGATGGCGCTTCCCGCCCGGTGGCCACGGCCAGATACTGCAGGGTCACCGCGTTGCGCAGCCGGAAGGTGTCGGCACCCGGGGCCGTGCGGATGATCTGCCACTTCTGCGGGTTGCGCAGGCGGAAATCCCCCTGGTCCCTCACCGCATACTCTACCTGGGGATCGGCGCACTCCGCCGCCTCGACGGCGGCGCCGATCTGGGTGACAGTCTCCAGGTGCTTGTCACCGGTGTAGACGCCAATGCAACTGCCCGTCTCCACGGACTTGATCTGGTAATAGTGATCCGGCGTGCCCACGAGCGACCATGATCCGGACTCGCCGACGCCCACACCCGCCGCAGTGACGGTGAGTCCCTGCCCGCCCACGGAGGTGATGGTGTAGACATCGTCCGCCAACGGGCTGCGCTCGGTGTTTTCCCACATCGGGGAACGCCCGATGGAATCGATCCTGGCCTTGAAGGCGCCCCAGGCCGGATTGTCCTGGGGGACGGATCCCACCCAGAACATCTGCGATCCATAGCGCAGGGCGTCGAAGATCTCCCGCTCGACTTCATTCTCGGTCTGCTTGATGCCGTTGTCGGGCCAGAGCGAGATCTTGGCGCCCAAAATCGCGTGGTTGGCCACCCCGAGATTCTGACCGCCCGGGAACTGGTCGACAGCCCATTTGCCGTACAGGGAGGCAGGGCCCTGCGCCTGGATGCGGTATGCGGTGGGAGCTCCGCGCGAGAAATACAGGTCCGCGCTCGCGTTCATCAACTTGTAGCCCTCATCGGCCACGGCCTGGGCACGGCGGCCGCTGCCCAGCCAGAATTCGATGATGATGTCCTTGTCGAGCTTGACGGCCCGGGTGTCGACGTAACCGTCGTTCCACATGCGCAGGGTCTTGCCCTTGGACTTCACATGCGCATTCACCTGGTTGACGAAGTCGATGAACGCGTCGGCGATCGTCGCCTGCGGCCCCCACTTCCGCTTCGCCCATGCCGTCAGGTCCGGGAAGCTCGCGAACGAGGAACCAATCATGTACTCGTCGGCGCCAACATGCCAGTACCTCGACTTGAAGACCCCTTGGTATTCGTCAATGAGGTCCAGGTAATACCGGACCGCCTCGGGCTTGGACAGGTCGAGCCGGTCGACCTGCTTGTGGCCGTTCTTGTCCGTGAGCTGCAGTTCAGGCTTCCCTTCGAGCCAGATGTTCATGTGGCCGGGGGAATTGATCTCAGGGATGACATCGATGCCGTACGCCTCCGCCTTCGCGACCAGTTTCCTGATCTCATCGCGCGTGTAGTACGACCATGTGTTCGCTTCAGGATGCTTCTGCGACTTCATCTTCAGTTCGACCAGAAGGTAGTTCATCTTCAGGTCGGCCATCTCGATGAGCAGCCGGTCGATCCACTCCGGGGAGATGTTGATCTGGCACGCGCACAGGGTCAGGCCGCGCTCGCGGTACTTGGGGATGTCGACAACCCTGCCCGCCGGCAGGGTCTTCTGCTGGCGCAGCATCTGCGACAGCGTCCTCGTCCCCCAGAAGACACCCCGCCGATCCGCCGCGGTGATGGTGGCGCCGGTCGCAGCAATGGCCAACTCGTAGCCCTCCGCACCGAGCCGGCCCTTGCACGAGGCATCGACGACGAGCCGGATGGTGGAGGGCGCATCAGAGGCGGCAGCCCCTGTGACACCACTGCCCTTCAGGCAGGCATTCAGCTCATCGACGAGAAGCTGCGCGCCATGGGCCAGGGCATCGTCGCGGACGACGACGGTCCCCGCACCGGGCTGCCAGGTGCCACTGTCCGCCTGCCATCCGGAAAGCGAGGGGATGGTGTCGGGCAGTTTCACCGCCGCTGAAACCGGGGCCGCGGAAGCCGGGGCCCATCCGAACCAGACCAGGGAGACGGCGACCGCCGCAACGCCACAAATCCGGGGCGGTGCGACAAGGGATTGTTGGGACGAGAAGACCATGGGACAGCAGGGTGGCTTGGCCTGGCGGGGCAGACAAGTCTCTTGTCGTGCTGCTGGAATCGCAAAGCGAGCCGGCGCGACGCCCCGCCGCACGACCGGCACGTCGTGCGCCGCGCGCCGCGGCGCGAAGGCCGCCTGCCTTGACCTGACCCCGGGAAGCGCGCGGGAACTCGGCGGCCTCGAGCCGGTCGGTTGAGGCGGCGCGCGGCAGCCGCGGATCGGGCTTGAGTACCGGGCCGCGGCCGGAGAGGATGAGGCGTGCAGGGCGTCGCGAACCCCACGGAGATGATATGACGGCGCAAACCCCCTTCCCCGCCGCCTTGCATTCCGCCGCCCGGGCGCTCGCCGCCGCGGCAGCCCTGCTGACGGGATCCTCCGCGGCGTCCTCCCCGGCGCTGACGGTCGTCAACGGCGACTTCTCCGACCTCGCCGGCCTGGCGCAGGGCCAGGACCGCTGGTACGCGGGGGTGCCGAAGGGATGGAGCGGCGCCGGGGGATCATACGCGGTCCACGCCGCGCGCGGCGCGACGCCGCCGACGTGCAACCCGTCGACGCTGGGACTCCTGCGCCAGAACGCGGGCACGCTGGAACGCGCCTCCGACGTCACGCTGCGTTTCGACGTTTCCGAACCATGGAATCCCGACGTGGCGCTGCACGCGGCAATCCTCGACGGAAACCTGCTCCCGCTGGCGGAGGGGGACTTCACGCCCGGCCGCGGCCGGACGCTGGTCGCGAAGGCAGTGCCGGCGGGCAAGGCGATCGTCGCCGCCTTCCGCGCTGCGAAGTCCACGCCGGGGCTCGACAACGTGGCCGTTTCGGCCGTCGATTCGGCCGCGCCCCCCACCGCGCACCCGGGCGCGCGCGACCGCCGCATCACGGTCGCGAGCTACTACTTCGGCAACTACCACCCGGGCGATCCGCGCAACGCGAGGAACAAGGGGCCGCACTGGAGCGAGTGGGAACTGGTCAAGGCCGCCCGGCCCCGCTTCCCGGGCCATGAACAGCCCAAGGTGCCGCAGTGGGGCTGGACGGACGAGTCGGACCCGAAGGTCATGGAGCAGAAGATCGCCGCGGCGGCCAACCACGGCATCGATGCGTTCATCTTCGACTGGTACTACTATGACGACGGCCCGTTCCTCGACCGGCCGATCGACCGCGGGTTCCTGAAGGCCTCGAACAACGACCGCCTCAAGTTCGCGTTCATGTGGGCGAACCACGACTGGCTGGAGATCCAACCCTACAAGCGCAACACGCCGCACAGGACGCTCTACCCGGGCGTGGTGACGCCGGCCACTTTCGAGAAGATCTGCGACCATGTGATCCGGGACTACTTCCTCCATCCGGCGTACTGGAAGATCGACGGGAAGCCCTACTTCTCGTTCTACGACCTGACGAAACTGCTCGGGAACTTCGGCTCCGTCCCGGCGACGCGCGCCGCGCTCGACCGGTTCCGCGAGAAGGCCCGCGCCGCCGGCCTGCCGGGCCTGCACCTCAACGCGGTCGCCTGGGGCCAAACGATCCTGCCGGCCGAGAAGAAGCCGGCGGACACGCAGCAGCTCATCCGCGACCTCGGCTTCGACTCGGTCACGTCATACGTCTGGATCCACCACGTCGGCCTGCCCCGGCAGCTGACCGACTACAACGAGGTCCGCGACGGCTACCTGGCGTACTGGAACGAGGCGCTGCGGACGTTCGACGTGCCGTACTTCCCGAACGTGACGATGGGCTGGGACCCGAGCCCGCGCGCGGCGCAGGAGGACGAGTTCGGCAACTTCGGCTACCCGTTCACGAACACGATCGGCAACAACACGCCGGAGAACTTCCGGCGGGCGCTCGAGATCACGCGCGAGCGCCTGCTCGCCCTGCCCGGCGGCCCGCGCATCCTCAACATCAACTGCTGGAACGAGTGGACGGAGGGCAGCTATCTCGAGCCCGACACGGTCCACGGGATGAAGTACCTCGAGGCGGTCCGCGACGTGTTCCGCCCGGGGAAGTGACCCTGCAAATGTCTCCAACCAATCCACCATGAAGAACAGCATGCCCGCGACCCGACGCGCCTTCCTGAAAGCTTCAGCCGCCTCGGCGTTCGCCTTCAACATCGTCCCCCGGCACGTGCTGGGGGGTCCGGGACACACGCCGCCGAGCGAAAAGATCACGCTCGCCGGGATCGGCATCGGCGGCGTCGGCCACCCCCATCTAACATCCTGCGCCGAGGCCGGCTTTGAGATCGTTTCCCTCTGTGACGTGGACGACGTCCACGCCAGGAAGACCTTCGACCTCTTCCCCCAGGCGCGCCGCTACCGTGACTTCCGCGAGCTGCTCGCCGCCGAGGGCGACAAGGTCGATGCCGTGTATTGCGGCACGCCCGACCACACGCACGCGATCATCACGCTGGCGGCCCTGCGCGCCAGGAAGCACGTCTGCTGCGTCAAGCCGCTCACCCGCACCGTCGAGGAGTGCCGCGCCGTGACCGCCGCGGCCAGGCAGGCGGGCGTCGCCACCCAGGTCACCACGCGCCCCAACACCGGCGAAGAGGGCTGCCGCACCACCGAGCTCATCGCCGCGGGCGCGATCGGCGCCGTGCGCGAGGTCCACGTGTGGTCCTACCGCCCGGTCTGGCCACAGGGCATGCCGAAGCACCCCGAGGGCGAAGACCCCGTGCCCGGCACGCTCGATTGGAAACTGTGGATCGGCCCCGCGCCCATGCGGCCGTTCAAGGACGCCTGGCCCGATGGCAGCCCCATCCCCGACCTGCCGCCCAAGAACTGGGGCGGCCGCAAGGTCTATCACCCGTTCAATTTCCGCGGCTGGTGGGACTTCGGGACCGGTGCGCTCGGCGACATGGGGTGCCACTACCTGAACACGCCCTACCGCGCCCTGAAGCTCGGCTATCCCACCCGCGTCTCCGCCTCCACGTCGAGGCAGTTCGACGAATCGTTCCCGCTCGCCTCGATCGTGACCTACGACTTCCCCGCGCGCGGCGACCTGCCGCCGGTGCGCGTCGTGTGGTACGACGGCGGCCTGCGCCCGCCGATCCCCGCCGAAACCGGCACCGCCCCCCTGCCGGACGAGGGCGTGCTCTACATCGGCGACAAGGGCAGGATGGTGTTCGAGAACATCCTCGATCCCGCGCTGGCGGCGAAATCCGCCGCGGTTCCCAAATCCCTGCCGCGCCGCGATGGCACCTGGGGCGAATGGCTCGCCGCCTGCAAGGGCGGCGAGCGCGCGGGCTGCGACTTCGAATGGTCCGGCCCGCTCACGGAATTCGTGCTGTTGGGAAACATCGCGCTCCGCACCGGCAAGCCGATCGAGTACGACGCCGCCGCGGCGCGGATCCCCAACGTCCCCGAGGCCGATGCCCTGCTGCGCCAGCCCTGCCACAACGGCTGGACGCTCGCCTGACGCCGCACCGGAACGCCACGGTCGAGGGCGCGATTGACAGCGCGGCGCACGCCGCCAGCGCCCCGCGTGATGCGCGCAGCCTTGACATCCTGCCAACAACGGCGGGAAGATCACCTGGTGAAGGCTTCCCCAAGCCGCCCAGGTGCGCCCGTGCGTGTGGGGGCGATTCTCGTGTGCGCGGCGGCGGCGCCTTCGCTAGCGCCGGCCGCGGATGTCGCGGCCGCGCAGACCCCGGTTGCCATCGTTTGCCCGGTGGATTCGCCGCCCCTGGCGAGACTCGGGGCGCGCGAAATCCGGCGCTACGCCTATCTGCGCACGGGCGAACTCATGCCCATTCTGGATTCCGCCGGCCCCGGCAACTCCATCCTGCTGACGACTCGCGCGACGGAGCCGCCTTCACCGGGCGGGCATGGACCGGAGTCCTATCGTATCGCAACCGAAAACGGCCCGGGCGGCCGGCGGGTGGTTCGTATCACGGGCGGGGGTGAACTCGGGACACTGTACGGAGCATACCGTTTCTGCGAGCACCTGGGAATCCGGTTCTACCTGCATGGCGACACGGTTCCCGATCCCCGGACGGCGCTGGAATTGCCGGAGCTCGATGAGCGGCGCGCGCCGCTGTTTGCGCTGCGCGGCATCCAGCCGTTTCACGATTTCCCCGAGGGACCGGACTGGTGGGATCGCGATGACTACAAGGCCATCATCGCACAGCTCCCCAAGCTGGGCATGAACTTCATCGGATTGCACACCTACCCCGAGGCGCGGCCCAACGCGGAACCCACGACGTGGATCGGACAACCGGACGATGTGGGCGACGGGAAGCGCGTGGCCTTCGCATACCCGGCTTCGTACTACAACACGGCGCTGGACGTGAACTGGGGGTTCGCAAAGAAACGCACAAGCCACTACCGCTGCGGCGGATCGCTCCTGTTCGACCGTGACGATTTCGGCTCCGGGATCATGCGCGACCTGACGCCGCGATCCGGGACGCCGGAGGAACACATCGAGATCTTCGAACGCTCGGCGGCCCTGTTCGACGATGCCTTCACGATGGCACGCCGACTGGGCGTTCGGACATGCATCGGCACGGAGACGCCCCTGGTGATCCCGAAGCTGGTGCAGGAGCGAATCGCCGGAAAGGACATCTCGACCGAAGACCTGTATGCGGGGATGTTCGAGCGCATCATGAAATCCCATCCGCTCGATTGCTACTGGCTGTGGACGCCTGAGAACTGGACGTGGGAAGGCGTCAAGGAGGCGGATGCCGAGAATGCGGTCAGGGACATTCAGGCGGCCCACGCGGCGTTGAAGAGGGTGAATGCGCCTTTCGGACTGGCAACCTGCGGCTGGGTGTTGGGCCCCCAGTTCGACCGGGCCTATCTGGACAAGGTGCTGCCGAAGGATGTGGCGATGAGCTGCATCAGCCGCAGCGTCGGCCATGATCCGGTGGAGCCTGGCTTCGCGGACGTGAAAGGGCGCGACAAGTGGGCGATTCCGTGGCTTGAGGACGATCCCGCGATGACATCGCTGCAACTGTGGGCGGGCCGCATGCGGTTGGACGCGCGCGACGGGTTGCGCCATGGATGCACCGGATTGATGGGCATCCACTGGCGCACGCACACCATTGCGCCGAATGTGGCGGCGCTGGCACAGGCCGCATGGGACCAGGACGACTGGCCGGAGCGTCCCCTCGCGGAATCGTGTGCGGTGGGCGGGGAGACGGCCACTTTCGGGGAGGTTGAGGTTGCCGACACGCAGGACGATGCGTTGTATCGCAGCGTTCGGTACAACATGAACGCCTACCGGATCATCGCCCCCAACGGGCGCTACCGCGTGACGCTCCACTTATGCGAGCCGCACTACAACGAGGCGGGGAGGCGGGCCTTCGGCGTTCGCCTGGAGGGGAGGCAGGTCATCGCCGGGCTCGATGTCTTTGCACTGGTGGGCAGGAACCGCGCAGTGGTGCGGACGTTTGACGATGTGGACGTGGCGGACGGCGTGCTGGACATCGACTTTGTGAAGGAGATCGAGTTTCCGTGCATCGCGGCCATCGCGGTTGAAGGAGCGACCTTCGCGCAGCGGTTCAACTGCGGCGGCGGCGTGCATCAGGAATTCGGCGCGGACCTGGCCAAGGTGCCGGTGGAGGTGACTGCATCGGACTTCTATCTGGATTGGGCGAGGTCGGAGTTCGGCGAGGACGTGGCCGCGGATGCAGCCCGCATTTTCAGCGCGGTGGATTGCCGGCTGCCCCGTCCATCCGACTGGATAGGCGGTCCGGGCGGCTATCAGCCGGATTCGCGCCCATGGGACGAGGTGAGGCAGGAGTATGGATTTGTGGACGGGCTCGCCGCGCTGGCGGCGCGCGTGGAAGGCGCGGGGAATCGGGCCCGATTCGAGTATTGGCTGGCGCACTGCGAGTTCCTGCGGGCGTCGGCAAGGATGAAATGCGCGTGGGGGCTGTTTGTGCGGGCGATGGAGGAGGTGAGGAGGCAGGCGGACGCCGGGGCGAGATCACAGGTGGCCAGGGACGGCGCGTTGCCGGCGTATGCCGCGATGCTTCGCTCCGTGGAGGAGGCCTATGCTTGCCTGTTGCGGGCCGTGGATACGACGGGCGAGATGGGGACGGTGACCAATCTGGAGCAGCACGCGTTTCCTGCGATGATCGAAGCCTCCGCGGCGGAACTGGCTGCGCTGACCGGCGCGCCGTTGCCCGAGGATGCGCAGTTGCGTGGGAACTATGCGGGCACGCCCCGACTGGTCGTGCCCACGAAACGCGGCAGCCTGGAGCGTGGCGAGCCGCTCCGCGTGCGGGTGGCCGTGCTGGATTCAAGACCGGCGGCGGTTGCGCGGGTGTTCTGGCGGGAAATGGGCAGGGGCGGATTTGCGGAGCAGCCGCTGGAGCGGCGCGGGGGTGCCGTGTTTGAGGCAACGCTGGCTGGGGCATCGGACAAGGCGGACCTCGAATACTACGTTGATGTCGTGCTGACGGGGGGGGATTCGCTCCGTTGGCCGGCGACGGCGCCGGTTGTCACTCAAACGGTGGTTCGGATGCCCTGGTGAAGAGCCGGCAGCATCCCGACGTGCAGCATTTCGACGTTCACCAAGTCGGGAGACTCGGGCAGCTCATGGAGGTGAAGGTCGTCCTCGGCTCCGGCCTGGATGGCGGGCGGGGTCGGGAGATTGCCACCGACCTCATCCGCCGCTTCGGCATCCGCGAGTCCGACCCCGTCCCCACCGCCTGTGCCGACTCGCTGCAAGCGGCCGGAACATCAAGGGAAAACACCAGCCAAACGGGGTGCGGGGACTGGAGCCGATGCTCGGATTTGAACCGAGGACCTGATCATTACGAATGACCTGCTCTACCGCTGAGCTACATCGGCCGGTGGCGGGGGGTGGCGGGGAATGAACCAGAGGCGGCGGGCGGGGGCAAGCGAAGAGTGTCACCGTGGCTCACGCGAATCGCTTGAGGACGGCCTCGACGAGGCCCGGGATGTCGTGGCGGGCGGCCTCGATCGCCGGCTCGATCCCGTGCTGGCGCAGGGTGGCGCTGGTGACCGGGCCGATGCTTGCGGCGAGGCAGCCGGCGGGCCACGGCAGGCCGAGCGCGCAGTAGTGGTCGACGGTCGAGCTGGAGGTGAAGGTGATGACGTCCGCGCCGCCGCCGGCGATCCGCTCGGCGGCGCCCGTGGCGTCGGGGCCGCCGGGCAGCGTCTGATAGGCGATGCACTCGTCGACGATCGCGCCGAGTGCGGTGAGGCCGGCGCCGACGGTGTCGCGGGCGTCGGCGGCCCGCACCCACAGGATCGTCAGGTTCTCGACCGAGCGCCGCCCGAACTCTTCGACGAGGGCTTCGGCGACGAAGCGCTCCGGCATCAGGTCGACGCCGAACCGGTAGGCGCGCAGCGCGGCGGCAGTCCCCTCCCCGATCACCGCCAGTTGCGGCCGGCCGAGGCAGCGGGCGTCGTCGTGGATGGCGAAGAACGCGTCGAAGAAGCGCCGCACGCCGTTGGGGCTGGTGAACACCAGCCAGTCGTATTCGTGGGCGTGGGTGACGGCGGCGGCGAACGCGCGGCGGTCGGGCGGGTCGGCGATCCGGATCGTCGGCAGCTCGATCACCTCGGCGCCGAGGTCGGCGAGCCGGCGGCTCAGGTCGCTCGCCTGCTCGCGGGTGCGGGTGACCACGATCCGGCGGCCGAACAGCGGCTTGGTCTCGAACCAGTTGAGCCGCTCGCGCTCGCGGACGACGCCGCCGATGACCGCCACCGCCGGCGCGCCTAGGCCGGCCGCCGCGGCGGCCGCCGCGATGTCGGCCAGCGTGCCGGTGAGCGTGCGCTGGGCCCCGGTGGTGACCCAGCGGGTGAGGGCAGCCGGGGTGGCGGGGTCGGCGCCGGCGGCGATCATCGCGGCCGTGATCTCGCGCAGCCGGGAGGCGCCCATCAGGAGCACCTTGGTGCCGGGGGCGCGGGCAAGCTGGGCGTAGTCGATCGCGCTCCCGCCCTTGGCCGGGTCCTCGTGGCCGGTGAAGATCGTCAACTGCGAGCAGTGGTCGCGGTGGGTGACCGGGATGCCGGCGTAGGCCAGGCCCCCGATCGCCGAACTGATCCCGGGCACGATCTCGAACCGCAGCCCGGCCACCGCAAGCGCCCCCGCCTCCTCGCCGCCGCGCCCGAAGACCATCGGGTCGCCCCCCTTGAGCCGGACCACCCGCTGGCCGCCGGCGGTGCGCGCCACCAGCAGCGCGTTGATCTCCTCCTGCGTCATCGCGTGCCGCCCGGCACGCTTGCCGGCATCGACCACTTCGGCCCCGGGCCGCACCCAGCGCAGCACCTCCGGGCTGCTCAGGGCGTCGTGGACGACCACGTCGGCGCGCTCGAGGCACTCCTTCGCCTTCACGGTGAGCAGGCCGGGATCACCCGGGCCCGCGCCGACCAGCCAACAGATCCCCGTCTCGTTCATGCCAGTGAGTCCAACAGGCTGCGCGCCGCGCCCTCCGGGTCGCCGGCCAGGGCCTCCACCTCGCCCTGCCGCGGCGCGTCACCATCGGCGGAAAACACCCGCGCCGCAAGCACCAGCCGTCCGCAGCGCAACTCGGAACTCACCCCGACCGGCGTGCTGCAGCCGGCGCCTAACAGACGCAGGAACTCGCGCTCGGCCCGCACCCGCAGCCAGGTGACCTCGTGGTTGACCGCCCGCGCCACCGCCGCCGCCGCCGCATCGCCGCGCCGGATCTCGAGCCCGATCGCGCCCTGGCCGGCCGCCGGCAGCAGGCGGCGCTCGTCCAACAGCTCCGGGTGGAGCGTCACCCCGCCGACGGTGAACGGCCGCTCGAGCGGGTGGCCGAGCCGCAGCAGGCCTGCCGCGGCCAGCAGCAGGGCGTCGAACTCTCCGGCCGCCAGCTTCGCCAGCCGGGTCGGGACGTTGCCGCGCACGTCCGCCACCCGCAGCCCCGGGCGCAGCCAGCACAACTGCCGCGCCCGCCGCACGCTGCCGGTGCCGACCACCGCGCCGTCCGCCAGCCCGTCCAGCCCGCCCGGCGCCCGCGCCACCAGCACGTCGCCGGCCGGCCCCCGCGGCAGCACCGCGGCCAGCTCGCAGCCCGCGTCCAACAGCACGGGCAGGTCCTTGAGGCTGTGGACCGCCACGTCGATCGTGCCGGCGGCCAGCGCGAGTTCGAGTTCCTTGACGAACGCGCCGCGGTCGAGGCCGGCCTCGTGGCGGGCGGGGTCGGCGGGCGGCACGTCGGTCCGGCGGTCGCCGGTGGTGCGAATGACGTGGCGGGTCAGCGCGATGCCCGGGAAGGCGGCGGCCACGGCGCCCTCGGCGATCTCGGCCTGGGCGAGGGCGAGCTGGCTGCCGCGGGTGCCGATGCGCAGCGCCGGGCGGGAGCCCCCGGGGGGCGGCGCGGCGGCGGGCAGCGGCAGCCGGGCGACTTCCTCGTCGATGATCCGCTCGCACTCGGCGACCTGGCCGTGGCGGCGGGCGCGCGCCTCGCCGGCGATCTGTTCCAGGGTGTCGATGTCGTAGAGATAGACCTCCTCGATCTCGCCGACCGCCGGCTCGATGTCGCGCGGCACCGCAATGTCGATCAGGAACAGCGGCCGATACCTCCGCTGGCGCCTAACCGCCTCGACCTGCGAGCGCCGCATCACCGCGTGCGGCGCGCCGGTCGAAGCGATCACCACGTCCACCCGCTCGAGCACCGCCGGCCACTGGTCGAACGTCACCGCCTCGCCGCCCATCTCGGCGGCCAGCGCCGCGGCCCGGTCGAACGAGCGGTTGGCCACCAGGATGCTGCGTGCGCCCCGCGAGAGCAGGCACTGCGCCGTGACCCGGCCCACCTCCCCGGCCCCCAGCACCATCACCAGGCTGTCGTTGAGGCGCCCGAAGATCTTCTCGGCCAGCTCGACCGCCACGCTGCCGACCGACGTCGCACCCTGTTGGATCGAGGTCTCCCGGCGCAGCCGCTTGCCCACCGCGAACGCCCGCTGGAACAGCCGGTTGAGCGCCGCGCCGGTGAGCCCCGCGGCCAGCGCCTGCGCGTAGGCCTCCTTGACCTGCCCGAATACCTCGGTCTCGCCCAGCACCATCGAGTCGAGCCCCCCGGCCACCCGGAACAGGTGCCGCGCCACCTCCCCGCCGCGCCGCTGATAGATGTGGGCCAGCTCGGACCCGCCCACCCCCCGGCTGGCGGCCAGAGCCGCCACCAGCCGCTCGTCCACCCCGCGCGCGTCACAGGCAAGGTAGTACTCGGTCCGGTTGCAGGTCGAGAGCACGACGACCTCGCGCACCCCCTCGATGCCGCAAACCGCGCGGCCCTCACCGGCGAGCCGCCCGGGCGACACGGCAAATCGCTCCCGCACCCCGACCGGGGCGGTGTGGTGGTTCAGGCCGATGCACAACAGCTCCATCAGATGAATGCGAACACCACGAAGGACCCGGCAAACAGGACGATCGCCGCCCAGGCGAGCCAGCGGCCCGCCAGCCCCCGCACCCGCTCAACGACCAGTAGCGCAAGGTAGGCAACCCACACGGCGAGCGCCGCCGCCAGATGCGCGGGCGCCCCGCCCGAGCCGTGGCGCAGCGCCATCCAGCCGCACCCGATCCCGATCGTCATCACCACCGCGCCGAGCCACAGCAGCCGCACCAAGGCGACCAACAGCTCGTGGGCCGGCGGCAGCGCGCGGAACCAGCGCGAGCGCAGGCGCCGGCCCTTGAGCTGGCGGTCGAGCACCAGGAACACCGCGGCGGTCACCGCCGCCAGCCCGAGCGCGCCGTAGGAGAGCACCGACGTCGCCGCGTGCCCTTCACCCCACGCGCCGGCGCCCGCGGCTACCGGCGCCGGCGCGGCGGTCAGCACCCCGGGCAGCAGCGCCGCCAGCTGGATCGCCACCACCACCGGCGCGGTGATCACCCCGACCGGCGACCACCGGTAGGCCCGCCCGACCAGCAGGTAGAACAACGTCAACGACCACGCGGCGAACGCCAGCGACTCGCCCGCGTCGCCCAGCGGGCAGGCACCGCGCGCCGTGCCACGCAGCCACAGGAACACGAACTGGCACCCCAGCGCCCCCGCCAGCCACCACACTGCGGCCGCACTGCGCCGCCCGCGTGCCACCGCCCGCCAGCCAACCCCGCCGCCAGCTGCCGCCAGCACCGTCGCCACCAGTAACCACCACCGGTCCACGCCCACCCACTTGCCTGCCCACGACGGGCCTGCCAAGGGAGAAGTTCCTCCCCAGCCCGCCATCCCCCAAAACGACGCCACGGAAAACGACCGGAGGTTCCGTGTTCCGTTTCCCGTGTTCCGTTTCCCGTGTTCCCGCGCCCTCTGCTCCACGGGTCACCCTGCTCCACGGGGCACCGCGACCCTACGGCAGCGGGGAAACGGTCGGCGTACAGCAATTCCGTACACGTATGCGATTTTGTTGCACGCCGGATCCATGCCACCGCCGGGGCCTGTCCCCCCATGCGACCGCTGGGGCCTGTCCCTCCATGCGCAACCGCCGGGGCCTGTCCCTCCATGCGCGACCGCCGGGGCCTGTCCCCCTGAACCGCCGGGGCCTGTCCCTCCATGCGCAACCGCCGGGGCCTGTCCCCTCATGCGACCGCCGGGGCCTGTCCCCCTGAGCATTGTGCGAGCTTGCAGAACGGTCGGGCGCTTGCGGCTTGGCGTTTGCGGCTTGGCGCTCGTGGTCTGGCACTCGGGGCTGGCACTCGCGGCTTGCCTCGGCCGGGCGGCTCCCGCACCGTGCCGGCCCGCCTGATGTTCGAGCTGCTGGCCACTGATCCGGAATGCGGCGCCCGCCGGGGCCGGATGAGTCTGCCCCACGGGACGGTGGAGACGCCGGCGTTCATGCCGGTCGGCACCCAGGGATCGGTCAAGACGCTCCACCCGGCCGAGGTGGCGGAGTTGGGCGCCGAGATGATCCTCGGCAACACCTATCACCTGTGGCTGCGGCCGGGGCCCGAGCTGATCCGGGAGGCCGGTGGCCTGCACTGCTTTGCCGGCTGGGAGCGGCCGCTGCTGACCGACTCGGGCGGCTTCCAGGTCTGGTCCCTGGCAAGGCTGCGCAAGATCACCGAGGAGGGCGTCCGGTTCCAAAGCCACCTCGACGGCACCCCGCTGCTGCTCACGCCCGAGCGGAGCATGGAGATCCAGGCCGCGCTCGGGTCGGATGTCGCGATGCTCTTCGACGAGTGCCCGCCCTACCCGTGCTCGCGCGACTACGCCGCCGGCTCGCTGGCCCTCACCACCCGTTGGGCCCGGCGCTGCAAGGAGTGGGTCGACCGCCACGCGCCGCCGTCCGGCACCGGCCGCCAGCACCACTTCGGCATCGTCCAAGGGTCGACCTGGGCCGACCTGCGCGAACAATCGGCGCGCGAACTGGTCGACCTCGACCTCGACGGCTATGCGGTCGGCGGCGTCTCGGTCGGTGAACCCGAGGCCGCCATGCTCGACGCCATCGACCATGCGGTCCCGTTCCTGCCCGCCGCCAAGCCGCGCTACGCGATGGGCCTCGGCACCCCGCCCCAGTTGCTGGCGATGATCGCCCGCGGCATCGACCTGTTCGACTGCGTGATGCCCACCCGGCTCGCCCGCCACGGCGTGGCGTTCACCCCCGACGGCCCGATCCACCTCAAGACCAGGCAGTTCGAGCACGACCACCGGCCGCTGTGCGAGGCGGCCCACCCGCACGTCGCCGGCTTCTCCCGGGCGTTCATCCGGCACCTGTTCCGGGCCGGGGAAATCCTCGCTTTGAGGTTGCTTTCCTTCCATAATCTGCATTTCTACGTCCGCCTCATGCGGCAGGCGCGCCAGGCCATCGAGGCCGGGAGTTACCGGTCGTTCCAGCAGGAGTTCCTCAGCCGCTACACCCCAAACCACAGCCCATGACCAGCATCGCGGCCCTCGCCTCCCTCGTCGCCCAGCAGACGCCCTCCGGCGGCTCGTCCGGAGCCGGCGGCATCCTCGGCAACCCGATCGTGATGATGGTGCTGCTGGTGGTGATGTTCTACTTCCTGCTCATCCGCCCCCAGCAGCGCCAGCGCAAGGAACTGCAGGCCCGCATCGCGGCGCTGAAACCCGGCGACCGGGTGGTCACCTCCGGCGGCCTCCACGGGCTGGTCCACAACATCAAGGAGCGCACCGTCGTGCTCAAGGTCGCCGAGGGGGTGATGATCGAGTTCGAGAAAGCCGCCGTCTCCTCGGTCCAGAAGAAGGATCTCCCGCAGGACGAGAAGAAATGACCCACCCCGCCATGTTCCTCGCCGTTTCCTTCCTCCACGACCCGCTGGCGCTGTTCCTCGCCGGCCTCGCCCTGCTGGTCCTGTTCTTCTGGTACTTCGCCACCGAGTTCGACCGCCGCAAGCGCAACATCGGCTCGGCCCTGATCCTCGGCATCACCGGGCTGTGCGCGCTGGCGATCCACCCCCCGAGCGAGACGCTCAAGAAGGGCATCGACATCGGCGGCGGCTCGTCGTTCACCCTCAAGGTCCAACCGAACATCGACGACAGCGGCCAGCCGATCCCGGTCGAGCCCGGCGCCGCCGCCCAGGCCGAGGAGACGATCCGCAAGCGCCTCGACCTGCTCGGCACCAAGGAGCCATTCATCGCCCGCCAAGGAGCCGACCGGATCATCGTCCAGATGCCCGGCATCACCCCCGAGCAGTCGGCCGAAGTCCGCGCCCAGCTTGAAAAGGCCGCGGTGCTCGAGCTCAAGCAGGTCAACAACGAGGGCGGCATGCCCGGCCCCGACGGCAAGTCGCTCGCCGAGCGGGTCCACGCCGGCGACGAGATCGCCCCGGGCTTCAAGGCCTACGGGTACAAGTTCCAGGACCGCGACGGCAACGACCGCACCGAGATGCTGCTGCTCAACCGCCGCACCGCGCTCGACGGCAGCGACGTCCGGGTGGCCCAGCCGAACGCCTTCGACCCGACCCAGATCGACATCACGCTCAGCAAGCAGGGCGAGGACCGGATGATCGCCCTGACCAAGGACATGACTCCCGACCGCGACCGGATCGCGATCGTGCTCGACGGCGAGGTGCTCAGCGCGCCGGTCGTCAAGTCGGTCCCGCTCGGCCGCCAGTTCGTGATCGAGGGGATGGACAGCGCCCAGGAGGCCCTCGACCTGTCGCGCGCGCTGCTCAACCCGCTCAAGAACCCGCTCGTCATCGAGGAGGCGCGCACCGTCTCGCCCACACTCGGCAAGGCGGTCGTCCGCCAGGGGATCTGGGCCGGCGTCGTCGGCCTCTCGATCACCTTCGCGTTCATGCTGCTCTACTACCGGCTTGGCGGCTTCGTGGCGCTGATCGCGCTGACCCTCAACGGGGTGTTCCTGTTCGGCGCAATGGCGATGTTCGGGTTCACGCTGACCCTGCCCGGGATCGCCGGCATGATCCTGACCATCGGCATGGCGGTCGACGCCAACGTGCTGATCTACGAGCGGCTGCGCGAGGAAATGGCCGCCGGCAAGTCGCTCGGCGCCGCGATCAACGCCTCCTACGACAAGGCGCTCTCGGCGATCCTCGACTCCAACCTCACCACCCTGATCACCGCGCTGATCCTGTTCTGGCGCGCCAGCGGCACCGTCAAGGGCTTCGCCGTCACCCTGACGATCGGCCTGCTCACCTCGATGTTCGCCGCGATCATGGTCACCCGCGTGCTGTTCTGGTGGGGCCTCGACCTGAAGGCGCTGCGCAAGCTCACCTTCCTGAACCTGATCCGCGGCGCCAACTATGACTTCGTCGGCAAGACCCCGATCGCGCTGACCCTCTCGCTGATCACCGTGCTGGTCACGTTCGGCGCCTTCGCCTGGAGGCGCGACTCCGCGCTGGGCATCGACTTCACCGGCGGCACCCTGATCTCCTTCCAGCTGGGCGACAAGAAGGTGAGCGACAAGGAGGTCCAACAGTCGCTCTCCGACGTCAAGCTGTCCAAGCTGCCGTTCACCCAGGAGGAGAACGCGGCGGTCACCGGGCTGCTGCTGACCGTCCGCTGCGCCACCGAGGACACCACCCGCATCATCGAGGAGCTGCGCAAGGACATCCCGGTGCTCGGCGAGCAGGGGCCGGTGGTGGACGACGCCGGCAAGCCCACCGGCAAGACCGGGCCGCTGGTCAAGGCCGATGCCGAGCAGGTGTCCTCGTCGCTCGGCGAAGAGTTCTTCACCTCCTCGCTGATCGCGCTCGGGCTGGGCATGCTCGGCATCTTCCTCTACATCGCGTCGCGCTACGAGATGTCGTTCGCCATCGGCGGCCTGATCGCCCTCGCCCACGACGTGCTGATCACGATCGGCGCGGTGGTCCTGTTCGGCGGCGAGTTGTCGCTGATCCACGTCGGCGCGATCCTGACCGTGGCCGGCTACTCGGTGAACGACACGATCGTCGTCTTCGACCGCATCCGGGAGAACCTGAGGTCCCAGCGTGGGGAGGTCGCCGAGGTCATCAACGGGGCGATCAACGCCACCCTCTCCCGCACCATCCTCACCTCGCTGACCACCATCATCACGGTGCTGATCCTGTCGTTGTTCGGCAGCGCCGCGCTCAAGGACTTCTCGGTGATGATCCTCATCGGGCTGGTCGTCGGCACCTTCTCCTCGATGTTCGTCGCCCCGCCGGTCGTGATGTGGTGGAGCCGGCTGCGGGGCAGCAACCTGCGCCGCGAGATGCTCGAGTCGACGCTCGAGCCGGAGGTCCGGGTGGCCCGGTAGCGGGGCCACATCCCGCGTTGACCGGGCGCGGATCATCGCCCAGCATCCGGGCGGCATGTCCTCTCCCCGTCGTCTCGCCGCATCCCTCCTGTGCCTCGCCCCCGCCCTGCTGCCCGCCGCCGACACCGGCCCGGACGCCGCGCGGCCGCTGGCACCGCCGCCGGCCGCGCCCAAGCCCGAGATCCCGTTCGGCATCGAGGCGGTCACCGGCTACCGCTCCGAGTACGTCTACCGCGGGTTCAAGCTCGCCCACCACACGTTTGACTTCCAGCTGGAAACCGAGATCGCCCTGGGCGACGCGCTGTTCCTGAACGCGGGCGGCTGGTACGCCACCGAGACCGGCAGCGGCGACTTCTCGGAGGCCGCCGGCTTCGCCGACCTGCGCCGCGAGTGGGGCGACTGGGCGCTCGGGCTCGCGCTTTCCTATCACAACTTCACCGACGAGCTGTTCGACGACGGCTTCGACACCGGCGCGTTCGTCACCTGGGCGCCCAACGACGACTTCAGCCTGACCACCGGCGCCTGGTACGACCACGGCAACGACGGCTGGTACGGCAAGCTCGAGGGCGGCTGGTCGCGCCCGCTGGACGCCCGCAGTTTCCTCGCGGTGCTCGCCGGCGTGAGCTGGCTCGACGACTACCACCGGCGCTCCGGCTGGAACGACGCCTACGCCCGGCTCTCGTGGACCTACGCGGTCAGCGAGCGCGTCTCGCTCACCCCGTTCGTCGGCACCTCGCTGGCGCTCGGCTCGGGGCCGCACGACGGCTCGGACTGCCTCTACGCCGGGCTGTGGTTCGAGGTGAACTTCTGAGCCCCGGGCGGCCGCCCGCGCCGGGAACCCACGCTCGCCGCGGGCGCCGGTCTAACCGCCCTTGGCGGCGGGCTGGCGGTCGGCCGGCTTGCGCTGCGGGCGCACGCCCTTGCTGAACTCGGGACGGTCGAGCCTCTGGTCGGCGTTGGCGTCGAGCTGGGCGAAGCGTGCGCGGCGGGCGTCGGCGTCCAGCCGCGCGGCGGCCGGCCAGTGGGCGAACTCATCGGGGCCGAGGAAGCCGTCGCCGTCGCGGTCGAGTTCCTCGAAGCGCCTCGCCGCGGCGGGTGCGGGGGTGCGGCGTTCCGGGGTGCGGCGTTCCGGGCCGCCCCACTTGGGCAGCTCACCGGGGCGGATCTCGCCGTCGCGGTTGCGGTCGTGGCGGTCGAACAGCGCCCGGCGGCGGTGCTCGGGGAGCTTGGCGGCCGCTTCGCCGGCCGAGAACTCCGCGAAGCTCACGCCGCCGCTGCCGTCCTTGTCGAGTTCCCCCAGCCGCTGCAGCGGCGGCGGCACCCCGCGCGGGCGGTCCCGCCCGTCGATCACCCCGTTGCCGTCGAGATCCATCCGCTCGAACAGCGCGCGCCGCTTGTCCTCGGGCAGGCGGTCAACGAAGCGGCTGCCGGCGAACTCGCCGAAGTCGATCCGCCCGTCGCCGTTGCGGTCGAGCTCCCGCAGGGGCATCGGCCCGCGCGGGCGGCCCCCGGGCGGCCCCGGCGGTGCCAGCTCGGCCGGCTGGATCGCGCCGTCACCATCCTTGTCGAGGCGCCCGAAGATCTCCCGCTTGCGCTCGTCGGGCAGCCGCACCAGCCGCGGCGTGGCCGCAAACTCCTCGAAGCTCAACGCGCCGCTGCCGTCGCTGTCGAGCCGCTGCCACGACTCGGCCGCCGGCCGGCCCGCGCCCTGCCCGCCGCGCGGACCCACCCGCTCGCCACCCGGCCGCCGCTCGGCCGGCGCCCCCGGGGCACGTTCCGGTGGCGGGGCCGGGGCACGCTCGGGCGGCGGGGCTGGCGCGGGTGGTGGTGGTTCACCGGTGGCGATCAAGGCGCCCGGCAACGCGAGCAGCAGGATCCGGATCGTGGCGTTCATCGGTGGGCCTCCTTGTCGGGCACGCGGTGGTGGTGGCGGCGAACCGCGCCGCGCTCCCACGATCCAACCCCGTCGCCCGCCGGCAGTCGCACCCGAAATGCCAAAATGTGTCGACCCTCCCCCCCGGATCTGGTCTCCTGCCGGCGCCGCCGCCATGCACATCCGCGACATCCTCGAACGCGATCGCCCGGCGTTTTCCTTCGAGTTCTTCCCGCCCCGTACCCAGGCCGCGGCCGACAGCCTCTACCAGACGATCCGCGAGCTCGAGCCCTATCGGCCATCGTTCGTCTCGGTGACCTACGGCGCCGGCGGCACCACCCGCGACCTGACCCACGAGCTGGTGCTGCGGATCCGGCAGACGACCTCCATCCCGCCGGTGCCGCACCTCACCTGCGTCGGCCACTCCGAGGCCGAGATCAACGGGATCCTCGCCCGCTATGCCCGGGCCGGCGTGGCCAACATCCTCGCCCTGCGCGGCGACCCGCCCCGCGACCAGCCCGACCACGACTGGGGCAGCGGCTCGTTCCGCCACGCCGTCGAGCTGGTCGGGGCGATCCGGCGCTTCAACCAGTCCGGCGCCCACCCCGACCCGCGCGGCTTCGGCATCGGGGTGGCCGGCTACCCCGAGGGCCACCCGGAAACCCCCAACCGGCTGCTCGAGCTCGACCTGCTCAAGGCCAAGGTCGACGCCGGGGCCGACTATATCTGCACCCAGCTGTTCTTCGACAACCACGACTTCTTCGACTTCCGCGACCGTTGCGAGCTGGCCGGCATCCACGTCCCCGTCATCGCCGGCATCATGCCCGTGACCTCGCTCTCCGGCATGCGCCGGATGGCCGCGCTCGCCGCCGGCACCCGCTTCCCCGCCCAGCTGCTCCGCGCCCTCGCCCGCGCCGGCGACGACCCGCAGTCGATCGAGCGCGTCGGCATCCACCACGCCGCCCAGCAGTGCAACGAGCTGCTCGACCGGGGCGTCGCCGGGATCCACTTCTACACCCTCAACAAGAGCCGCGCCACGCGCGAGATCTACGCCAGCCTCGGCCTCAGGCCAGCCGCCGGCGGCACGCTCACTGGTCGCGCCGCCCCTTGACGTAGACCTCCTCGGCCTGGTCGAGCGTCAGCTCGAACAGGGTGCCCGCAAGCGGCACCTCCAGCGAGATCTTCCCGGTCGAGGGGTCGGCCGGGTGGCTCTCGCGCAGCATCCGCGCCCGCTCGAACGCGTCGCCCGGGATCTGCATCACCATCCCGCCCTCGAACCGCAGCATCTTCGCATAGCGGTCGCGCGCCGCCTGCTCGAGGGTCATCGGCATCATCGCAAGGTTGGGAACCCCCACCGAGGGCACCGCGTTCTCCTCGCCCTTGTCCGCGTCCCGCGCCGCCTGCGCCGCCTCCCGCAGCGAAAACTCGTCCTCCTTCGCCTCGGCCGCCGCCTCGTCGTCCGACGGCCCATCCATCTCGTCGACGATCGATTCCAGGAACGCCGAGTCGCGCGCCCCCGGCCCCTCCGCCAGCGCCCGGGCGACCTCCTCGGCGGTCGGCGGCCGGGCCGTCATCCGTCCGCTCAGCCGGACCAGCTCGCCGGCCGCCAGGTCGAGCTGGTCGATGTCCATCCGCCCGCCGCCGGTGGCCATGCGGAACCCGCCGGTCTTGAAGTCGAGCCGGCGGTAGCTGTTGTACACGTCCACCACCGTGAGCGCCCGCAGCAGCGGCAGGCGATCGCGCAGCGAGATCTGGTCCTCCGGGCCCAACAGGATGTCGCAGGCGAAGTGCAGCCCGTCCTGGGTGTTGGTCGACCCGCTGACCTTGGCCTTGCCGCTGACCGTCCCCTCCACGAACGGCCGCGCCTCGGCCGGCAGGATCGCCGCCACCGGCAACCGCTCGAAGTCCACCTCCCACGCCACCGCCGGGGCCACGCCCCCCTGCACCGTGCCCGCCAGCGTCGCCCGCCCGTCGTCCCGCCGGAACGCCGCCCGCTCGATCGTCAGCAGCCCCGGCTCCACGCGCACCACCATCTCGTCGATGTCCATCCGCCGCAGCCAGTTCTGGCTGAACCGGCCGCCCTGGAACTCCAGCAGCCAGCCGCCGCCGGCCCGCCGCGCGATCAGCCGGCTGCCGCGGATCTCGCCGCGCGTCCGCTCCGAGTAGCCCCACGAAACCGTGGCGTCCAACACCTCGATCAACGGGAAGGTGAACCAGTCGTGCTCCCCGAACAGCGCCGCGCGCGCCGCCGCCGCCTCCTTCTCGTCCTCCGCCCCGGCCTTCACCTCGACCACCGCCGCGGTCACCGTGACCGGCCCCGCGTCCCACTCGCCCACCAGCCCGTCCAACAGCCCCATCTTGTAGCGCACCCCGCGCGCGTCGAGCCGGTAGAAGAACGCGTCCGGGCCGCCCTTGGCCTCAAGCCGGTGGATGTAGGCCCGCCCCCCGTGCCGCCGGAAGCCCTCGACGTCGGCCGAGTCCACCCCCAGCGCCGCGGCCGCCGCCACCGGCAGCCGGTCGCGGAACACCTTCATGTCGACCCGCTTGAACAGGTAGGCCGCCACCAGCGCCGCCGCCAGCAGCACCAGCACCGCCAGCCGCGCCAGCACGTGCAGCAGGCGGCCGACCAGCTTGGCCGTCGCCGTCCGCGCCGTGGAATGCCGCAGTTGGAACCAGAAGCCTTGCGAGGCGATCCAGTGGCTCAGCCGCTCGTCAATCGAACTGTCGTCCCGAACTCTCATGCGTGCCTCGCCCCCGCGGGGGGACGCCGGATTGTGAACACCCCCTGCCGTGTCCCGCCAGCCGAATTTTGCCCTCGCCCCGCTCGCGCCGATCCCGTATCCATGCCCCCGTGGAAGGCACTGACTACAAGGTGCGCCTCGAGATCTTCGAGGGCCCGCTCGACCTGCTCCTCTACCTGATCAAGAAGGACGAGATCGACATCCAGGACGTGTCGATCGAGCGCATCACCCGCGCCTACCTCTCGTTCATGGAGACCTTCCGCATGCTCAACATCGACCTGGCCGCCGAGTTCGTCGTCATGGCCGCCAACCTGATGTACCTCAAGAGCCGCACCCTGCTGCCCCGCGCCGAGCAGCCGCCCGACGACGACGCCGAGGAGGACGACCCCCGCTGGGACCTCATCCGCCAGCTCGTCGAATACAAGAAGTTCAAGGACGCCGCCGGCTTCCTCAGCGGGCGCCAGGAAGACCAGCTCGGCCGCTTCGCCCACCGCCCGGACCGCCCCCAACCGCCTCACGACCGCCCGCCGGAACTCGCGCCGACCTCGATCTTCGACCTGATCCGGGCGTTCCAGAACGTCCTCAGGCGCTTCGAGGAGGCGCACGAGTTCCGGGACATCGTCGACGACCGGTTCACCGTCAACGACAAGATCGAGCACCTGATGGCCACCGTCGAGGCCGGCAAGGCGATGCGCTTCGACAGCCTGTTCGCCGACGTCACCACCCGCGCCGAGGTCATCGTCACCTTCCTCGCGCTGCTCGAGCTGATCAAGCTGAACGAGTTCGAGGTCGCGCAGCACGACCCCTTCGGCGACATCCTCATCTCCCGCCGCGCCCGCCATCACCCCGCCGCCGGCACCCCGGCCGCCGCCCCCGCCTGAGCCCCCGCCGTCACCCGAGGCGATAGACGATCCGCGCCTTGCTCACGTCGTAGGGCGACATCTCCATCTTGACCCGGTCGCCCACCACCAGCCGGATGAACCGCTTGCGCATCTTGCCCGAGATGTGCGCCAGCACCTCGTGGCCGCTCTCGAGCCGGACCCGGAACATCGTCCCGGCCAGCACCGCGGAAATCGTGCCCTCGATCTCGACCGCCTTGTCCTCAGCCCCAGGTTCCGCCCGCCGCCGGCCGCCCGGCCGGCCCGGCCTGTTCCCGCGCCCACCGCGCCCACCGCGCCTGTGACTGTTGCCTGCCATGCACTCGCGCCGCCCCACCGGGACGGCGCGCGGATCATCCGCATTTTGCCGCCGACTGCAACCCGAAATCCGCGCCACCCCCGAGATTGGCGTTGACAGTCCCGGGGGCGCTTCCTAGTTTTCCGCCCCCTCGCGCGCGGGGGACGCCGGGCGGGTGACCATCGTCCTCCCGCCCGCCAGCCGGCGGTGCCGGCCGCGCCGCCACTCCCGCCCGCCCAGTGTTCCGATCATGAAGACCTTCTCAGCCAAAGCCTCCGACATCGAGCGCAAGTGGTTCCTGATCGACGCCGCCGACAAGGTGCTCGGCCAGGTCGCCGTCGAGGCCGCCTGCCTGCTGCGCGGCAAGCACAACCCGATGTTCACCCCGCACCTCGACAGCGGCGGCTTCGTCGTCGTGATCAACGCCGACAAGGTGCGCCTGACCGGCACCAAGGAGGACGAGAAGCGCTACACCCGCTTCTCCGGCTACGTCGGCGGCCTCAAGGTGGAAACCCCGCGCCGCATCCGCGCCCGCCGCCCGGTGCTGCTCGTCGAGCACGCCGTGCGCGGCATGCTCCCCAAGAACCGCCTCGGCCGCAGGCAGTTCACCAAGCTCAAGGTCTACCCCGGCGCCAACCACCCGCACGAGGCCCAACAGCCGGTCGACCACCCGATCCCGTGAGCCAATCCGGAGCCACCATCCCCGCATGACCACCGCCACCGCACCCGCCGCCACCGGACGCCGCAAGAACGCCGTCGCCCACGTCAGGCTGACCGAAGGCACCGGCGTGATCCGCATCAACGGCCGCCCGTTCGACGACTACCTCGGCACCGCCCAACTGCAGAACGAGATCCTGCAGCCGTTCCACGTCACCAACCTGCTCAACAAGTTCGACGTCGACGTGCTCGCCCGCGGCGGCGGCATCCACGGCCAGGCCGGCGCCATCCGCATGGCCATCGCCCGCGCCCTGACCACGATCGATGCCGAGCACCGCAAGGCACTCAAGCCGCACGGCCTGCTGCGCCGCGACCCGCGCATGAAGGAGCGCAAGAAGGCCGGCCGCCCCGGGGCCCGCAAGCGCTTCCAGTTCTCGAAGCGCTAGGCCGTGCTGCTCGCTTCCTGGAACGTCAACGGCCTGCGCGCCATCCTCGCCAAGGGCCACCTCGGCGCCTTCCTCGCCGAGTCGCAGCCCGACGTGCTGTGCGTGCAGGAAACCAAGGCCCGGCCCGAACAGGTCGAGTTGCCGCTCGAGTTCGCCGGCTACCACGCGTTCTGGAACAGCGCCGAGAAGCCCGGCTACGCCGGCACCGCCGTCTTCTCCCGCCTCCGCCCCGCCGCCGTCCACCTCGGCCTCGGCAGCGCCGAACACGACCGCGAGGGCCGCGTCATCACCCTCGAGTTCCCCGGCTTCCACCTCGTCAACGTCTACACCCCAAACGCCCAGGACGGCCTGCGCCGCCTCGCCTACCGCACCCGCTGGGACCAGGCGTTCCGCCGCCGCCTCACCCGCCTGGCCGCCACCGGCAAGCCGGTCGTCTTCTGCGGCGACCTCAACGTCGCCCACCAGGAGATCGACCTCGCCCGCCCGCAGGAAAACCGCCGCTGCCCCGGGTTCACCGACGAGGAACGCGCCGGCTTCACCGCGCTGCTCGCCGCCGGCTTCACCGACACCTTCCGCCACTTCCACCCGGACCTCGCCGGCGCCTACACCTGGTGGTCGTTCCGCGGCGGCGCCCGCACCCGCAACGTCGGCTGGCGCATCGACTACTTCGGCGTCTCCAACAACTTCACCCCGGCCCTCGCCGCCGCCGCCATCCACCCCGCCGTCCACGGCTCCGACCACTGCCCGGTGACGATCCGGCTGGACGCCTGACGGATCCACGCCGCGGGGCCGTGGCCGCCCCCCGGGAAGCGCCGGCGCCGGGCGCGGCCGGCACGCGGCTCACCGCTCCAGCAGCCACCAGATCGTGGCGTGGGCCGGCTCGATCCGGACCGTGGCGGCGGCCTGTTGGAGCGGGGCGCGGCGCTGGCCGGCGGGGTCGAGCGGGGTGACCGTCCAGCGCGTGCCGGCGGGCATCGCCAGCTCCGCCTCGAGGCCTAACACCCGGACCGGTCCCTCGCCCCACCGGTCGGCCACCGAGCGCCGGTCGGCGGCCCACCCCATGTCCCGGTTCTCGGCGCGGCGCAGCGCCGTGAGCAGCAGTTTGGCCGCCTCGGCCACCGGCCGGCCGTCGAGCGCCACCAGCACCACGGTGGCCACCGGCGCCGGCTCGCCCAGCGCGGCGACCTTGCAGGAGGTGTCGCCGGCCGCCCACGCGCGGCCGCCGATCCGCCCGCACCACGCGCGGGCCGCCGGGGCCGCCAGCGTCCACGTCCCGGCCCCCGGGTCCCACACCCACTCGCCGGTGTCCGAGGTGACTGGAGCGCCCGCCGCAGGCAGGCCGCCCGGCCCGGCGGCCGCCACCCCGGCCGACCCGCCGGTCAGCTCGATCGCGGTGGCGTGGCGGAACGCCGCGGCGCCGCCCGCGCCGGCCGCCTCGCGCCACAGCGGGCGCCACGTCGCCCACAGCTGCCCGTTGAGCCGCGCGGCCATCTCCAACAGGTCACGGTCGCCCGCGCGCACCGCGGCGCGCTGCCGCGCCGGGGCGACCAGCCCGAGCCGATAGACCAGCGCGCCGGCGGGCCGCAGCCCGTCCTTCGCCGGGTGCGCCGCGGCGTTGAAGTAGCCGGTGATGCGGTCGGCCGCCAGCTCCCCGGGCTGGTGCGCGAACGTGTAGTGATAGATCCCGGCCCAGCCCTGGAACGACGCCATCGCCGCGAACGCCGGCCACATCTCCGCCGCGTGGTCCGAGGGCGCCGGCAGGTCGTACTCCGACACCGTGTACGGCTTGCCGGCGGGCCGATAGAGCGCCAGCTCCGCCAGCGTGCCCCCGTCGGCGTCCGCCAGCTGGCTGGTGTTGCCGATCGTCCAGTCGCGCGGGTCCCACTGCCGGTTCGGCCAGTAAGGGTGCTGCCAGTAGCCGTGGTTGTCCACGAAGTCCGACACCCGCGCCTCGCGTCGCGCCCCGAGCACCCCGCCGAACAGCACCTGCGAGTCGGCCACCAGCGCCCGGCAGCCAAGCTCCTCCCGCAGGAACCCACGCATCTCCCGCCCGAACGCCAGCTCGACGTCGGCCAGGAACGCCAGGTAGTCGCGCCGCACCCGCTCCCCCGCCCCGGCCGTCGGCACCGGCACGCTGCCCGCCGCCGGATCCTCCCCCGGCAGCAGTTGCCCCGGCGACTCCTCGCGGCACGAGAAGTCGGCCAGCTCCACCACCCCGGGCCGGTTGCCCAGCGAGAACACGAAGCGCGACCCCGCCGCCGGATCCACCCGCGACGGAAACAGCCGCCACGAGAACTGCCGCCACTCCCCGGCCAGCGCGCACTCCTCGCCCAGCCCGAGGTTTGCCCACTCGCCGCCGGCCTGGGTGGCCGACAACGTCACCCGGCTGCCGCTCTCCGAGCGGCCCCGGAACGCCACCCGGTAGCACTTCCCCGGTTCTAACAGCACCTTGCCGGACCCCAGCTGGAGGTGCCATGCGGCGGTTCCGGGGCGGGTGGCGTGCCAGCGCACGGAGTTGCCGGCGGCGGCGGGGGCGACGGTGCTTTCGGCGCCGTCGTGGCGCTCGTTGGTCCAGTCGCGCAGCGGCGGGGCGCACTCCGGGCCGGACACGCCGGTGTAGAGCCCCCATGCCTCGCGCAGGGAGGCGAGGTCGCGGTGGTGGCTGGCGAGCCAGGCGTTCCACTGGCGCTGCAGTTCGCCGGCCCAGGGCTGGGGCAGGCGGCTGGTCCACCACGGGTCGTGGACCAGCGAGTCCTCGTTGGAGAGTTCGAGGATCGGGATCGCGGGGTCGTCCTTGAGCGCCAGGCCGGTGTGGGGGTTGACGTGCTCTAGCAGCAGCCGGGCGTAGGTCTTGAACTCCTCGATCTCGCGCGGCATGAACAGCCCGGTCCCCTTGCCCATCGCGGGCAGCGCGTCGGTCGCGCCCGGGTAGCTGCGGCCGACGTGCAGGTTCAGGTTCACCCGGACCCCCGCCGCCTTCAGCTCGGCGAGGAAGCGGTCGAGCCGTGCCAGCCCCTCCTTGTCCAGGCCGTCCGCCCCCGGGTTGTTGGACCGTGGCAGCAGGCTGGGCACCCCGGGTCCCCACTGGTTGTCGAGGAAGTGCAGCCGCACCACGTTGCAGCCGAAGCTCGCCAGGTGCCGCGCCAGCGGGCCGGCGGTCGCCGCGTCCGGGAAGCACGCCGCCGCCGTCAGGTTGGTGCCGAACAGCCGGAACCCGCGCCCCTCGGCATCGACGATCCGCTCGCCCTCGGCCCGCAGCCAGCCGCGCTCGCCGGCCACCCGCTCGTTGAGCCCGCGCAGGTCGAACGCCGGCGCGCGGTCGTCCGCCACCGGGATCGCGAACGGAAACCACGGCTCGGCGCGCGCCGCCGGGGCGCTCGCGGCCACCGCGGACATGGCCAGTGCCGCAAGCTGCTTCATCGCCACCCTTACGCGCCCCAGCCACCGCTTCTGACAACGCCTGCGGGCCATGCATGGTGCCTCGGGGCCGCACGAGGCGCCGCAGGCCGGATAGGTCCCATGGGTCCCGTGGGTCCCATCGATCCCATCAGCCCGGTTCCCCGCCTCACCAGTAGCGCCGGAACCGGTCGTCGCGCGCGTACTGCCGCCGGAACGCGGTGTCGGGCTCGGACTTCATGCCGAAGCGCGCGAGCACCCCGGCGGCGACCCCGGCGATGAAGCCGCCGATGTGCGCGGCGTAGGCCACCCCGCCGGTCTCGCCGACGCTGCTGAGCGTGCCCGCGCCGCTGATCACCTGCAGCAGCGCCCACATGCCGATCGCAAACAGCGCCGGGATCGACACCAACCGATAGAGGAACACCGCCAGCACCCGGTTGCGCGGGAACAGCACCAGGTAGGCGCCCATCACCCCGGAGATCGCACCCGACGCGCCGAGGTTGGGGATCACGCTGTGGGGACCGAGCGCGACCTGCGCGGCGGTCGCCGCCACCCCGCTCGCCAGGTAGAACAGCAGGAACCGCAGGTGCCCGAAGCGGTGCTCGACGTTGTCGCCGAAGATCCACAGGAACAGCATGTTGCCCGCCAGGTGCATCAGCCCGCCGTGCATGAACATCGCGCTCAGCACCGTCAGGTGGATCGGCCTCGGCCCCGGCGCCTGCGGCACCTCCGCCAGCTCGCCGCCCGCCCTGACCGCCACCGGCTCGGTCAGGTCGATCCCCTGCACCAGCTCCGCCGGCACCACGCTCCACCCGTAGGTGAACTCCGGGTTCTTAATCTGCAGCACGAACACCAGCACGTTCGCCACCACCAGCCCGATCGTCACCCAGGCCGGATGAATCAGGCCGCGGTCATCGTCGCTGATCGGGAAGATCACCCGCCCATCGTCCGCCCCCGGCGCCGCCGCGTCGATCCAATTGTGCCTCCCGCCGGGCGCCGCCCGCCGCCCCCGCGCCGGGCGCCCCACCGTGCGGATCCAAAGCGGCCGCATTCTTGTAGTGGCGCCGCGGCGGAATCCGTGCTTGGTATGTTTCCCAGCATGAAAACCTCAGCTTGGCTTGCAGTGGTGGTGGCGGTGGCGGCAGGGGTGGCGGCAATCGAGGAGTCCCGCATCGGCAGGCTGCGCGGGCAACTCGCCGACGCCCGCCGGGACGCCCCGGCACAGGCCGCAGCACGCGCGCCGGCCGGCGCCGCCGCGGCCCCCGCCCGGCCGGAACGGGTGATGAGACCGCTCGCCGCCACCCGCGGCGACCGGCAGCCCGACGCCGCGGCCCCCGCCGACGCCGACGCCCCGCAGGCCGCTGACTCGCCCGCCGAGTCGATGCAGCAGTCGCTGCGCAAGATGGTCGAGAACCCCGCCGGACGCGCGATGATGAACCAGGGCATCCGCGCGATGGCCGGCGTCTGGTACGCCGCGCTGGTCAAGGACCTCGAGCTCAGCCCCGCGGAGCACGAGTACTTCCTCGACCTGATCGGCGCCGGGTTCTCGCGCCAGCAGGAACTCTCGATGAAGATGCTGGGCGCCAAGGACGCCGCCGAACGCGAGTCGATCGCAAGCGAGTTGAAGGCGATCGAGAACGACCAGAAGGAGGCGATCAAGGACTTCCTCAACAACGACGAGGACAACCGCCGCTTCCTCGCCTATCAGGAACGGCTGCCCGAATACCAGCAGCTCGACGCCCTGCGCGCGGTGATGAACGAGGCCGCCGCCCCGCTCACCCCGGAACAGGAAGCCCAGGTCGTCGATGCCATGTTCCGCGCCCGCACCGCCACCCCCGACAGCAGCCAGTGGCAGCAGGGCGGCACCCAGGGACTCGAGGCGATCGCCAGCGGCGACGCCGAGAAGCAGTTCGAACAATACTGGGCCGCGGCCGCGCAACAGGCCGCCACCGAGGTCGGCACCGTGCTCCAGGGCGAACAGCTCGCCGCCTTCAAGCGCTACCAGGAACAAACCAAGGAGATGCAGCTGATGGGCATCCGCATGGCCGGACAGATGTTCCGGGACCAGCAGAACCCCGGCCCCGCCGGACAGTAGCCGCCGCCCCGGCGGCCGATCCTCCTTGCGCCCGCCGGCCAAAGCCGCAAACCTGCCGCCATCGCGGCGCGGCCGCCACGCCCCGCGCCGCACGCCCACACCATGGCCCGGCTGCCCACGCTCCTCGCCGCCCTGCTGGCCGCCTCCGCCGCCACCGGCCAGGACGCACCCCGCAACCTGATCGAACTGCGCTTCCTCGCCAGCCACCACTCGATCACCAGCGCCGGCGACCTGCAGCTGCGCGCCGACAAGTGGCAGAGCAAGCCGTTCACCGTCCCCAGCAACCACCTCTCCGACCCGCTCGCCGTCCCCGCCCGCACCCTCGCCCTGACCACCCCCGGCGACGACCCCGCCAAGGTCCAACAACTCTGCCAGATCAAGCTCCCCGAACCGGGCAAGCGCTTCGTCGCCGTGCTCGTCCCCAAGGCCCAACAGCTCGTCCCCCACGTGCTGCGCGTCGACGACAACTCGTTCCGCGCCGGCGACGTCTTCCTCCACAACGCCACCGCCACCCAGGTCGGCGGCAAGCTCGGCACCACCGACTTCTCCCTCAACCCCGGCGCCGGCAGGATCTGCCGCCCCAACCACCCCGCCGACGCCCGCTTCTTCGAGGTCGCGCTCTTCCACCTCCAGAACGGCGCCACCCGCCCCCTCAGCACCACCCGCTGGCCGGTCGACAACAACGCCCGCGGCTACGTCCTGTTCTTCACCGACCCGAAGTCCGGCCGCATCGAATACCGCGCCGTCGACGAGTGGGTCCCCCCGGCCGCGAAACCCTGACCAACCTCCGCCCCCCTCGCCCGCAGCCCCGGCACCACAGGCGTCTTCATACCACACGCAGATGACCCCCAAGGAACGCATGCTGCGGGCGCTGGCCCGCGAGAAACCCGACCGTTTGCCCGTCACCGTTCACCAGTGGCAACAATACCACCTCGACACCTACCTCGGCGGCATCGACGCGCTTGCCGCCTGCAAGACCTGTGGCTTGGACGCCTCGATCCAGTACTTCGAGGCCATGGGCCAGTTCTGGATCCCCAACGCGGAAGAATTCATCGTCTCCACGCCCGAGTGGCGCGAGGAAATCGCGATCATCAAGGGCGATCCGAACGACAAGCTCCTCAACCACACCATCACCACGCCCGGCGGCCAGTTGACCTACAGGACCGGCGGCAACCGCACCACCACCTGGATCACCGAGTATCTCATCAAGAAGCACGAGGACGTGGAGTTGATCGCGAAATACATGCCGGTGGCGAGGCTGAACAAACAAGCCATCGCCAGCGAGTATGACCGCATCGGCGATGACGGCATCCTGCGCGGGTTCGTCTGGGGCGACCAGGCCGGCTGCTGGCAGCACGCCTGTTGCCTGATGTCGGAAGAGGAGCTGATCCTGGAGTGCTTTGACCATCCCGACTGGGTGCACCGCCTGCTGCAAGCACTGCTGGAGCGCAAGTTGCGCTTCATCGACGAGTCACTCACCGGCGCCAAGTTCGACCTCATCGAAACCGGCGGCGGCGCGGGCAGCGACACCGTGATTTCGCCGAACCTCCACCGCGAGTTCTGCCTTCCCTACGATCAACAAGTCCACGACGCGCTCCACGCCTTGGGGCACCGCGCCACTTATCACACCTGCGGCGGAATGATGCACATCCTGGACCTGATCGCCGCCAATCATGCCGACGCCTCCGAGACCCTGGCGCCGCCCGGCGTGGGCGGCAATGTCACCGATCCGGAAAAGGTCCGCGCCGTGTTTGGCGGCAGGATCGCCATGATCGGCGGCATGGACCAGTTCAACATCCTGACCCGCGGCACGAAGGAACAGATCCGGCAGGAAACCCACCGGCTCTTCGCTGGTTTCGGGAAACACGGCGGCTATGTCTGCTCGGCCTCGGATCATTTCTTCGAGACCCCGGTGGACAACCTCAAGGCCTTCGCCGCCGCGGCGGCCGAGTGCCTTTACTGACCGCTCCCCCTCACGCCAGACGTTCGAGCCGCCCAAATCGGTCCCGAAAGACCAGATGGCGGACAGGGTCGTCCACCGTAGTCTTTTCCGGTTTTCCTTGATTCATGGGCATCTTTGCGGGTCGGGTTGAGGACGCGTCCCGCAGAATCCCGCAAGTTCTACGGTCCGTTTGTGTGGAATCCGTGTGGAATCGCTCCATCGATCACACGTCTGCCAGATCGGCGGCGACGATCAAGGTCCGATTTCTACGCTGAGCAGATCGCCTCAGCCGCGAGCTTCGCGAGGCACGAGTCGCGTGCAGTTCCGAGGTCGTGTTCGCCGACGGCCCGGCACACGCGCAGGTCGGGTGGGGGACGGTTGACCGCGACAATCCCACGAGGTGGTTAAAGAGCCGGGATCCTAAGTCGAAGGCGTAGTTGACGCCGAGCCCGTGGAACGGTTCGCCGGTCAGGCGGTGCCGGGTGCGGAGGTCACCTGTCCTCTCGCGTCGTAACTGTAGCGCCAATAGCTGC
>JAXGLL010000008.1:0-1641 GCA_040769225.1 Akkermansiaceae bacterium
TCGGCTTGGTAGCCCAGCTTGACCACCGCCCGCGCGACCGGGATCGAGGCCAGGAAGCGGCGCCACGGCTCATCCACGAAGCCCTTCTCCGAGCGGGCCAGGACGGCGGTCACGACATCGCGATCCTTCGCGTTCTTGAGCTGGGCCGCGAACAGGTTGTTGCACGACGACAGGATGGCGGGATGGATCAGCGCCGGCGACTGGCACACCAGGTGCAGCCAGATGCCGTACTTGCGCGAGTCGCGCCACATGTTGGCGAACTGCTCCGCCGTGGACGGCCCGCCCCCCTCGTCGCCCGCCGGCGCATTGTCCAGCCCCGAGAGGATCTTGTTGGCCTCCTCGAAGAAGATCTGCATGTGCGCGGGCCGGCCTGCCCCGCCCACGGCGCGCAGGACCACCGCGTCGGTGTACAGGTGCCAGGCCGCCCAGCCGAGCAGAAATGCCTTCGAGAAGTCATCCAGGAACGCGCCGCCTTCGAGCACGGCCACGCCCCAGCCTGCGTCCGCAACTCCACCGCTCCCCCCGCCGTTGCTCGGCACGATAGCATTTATGTCTACTGCGTCCGGGCCGGCCGCGTATTGCCGCGCCGCCTCTCCCTGCACCAGCGGCTCCAACCGGAACGCGATCCCCTCCAGGATCGAGCGGCGGATGTCGCGCGGGGGCACGTTGGCGATCTCCGCCTCGATGCGGCGGTAGAGGTCGCCCAGCCCCACCTGCCGGGAGCGCTCCACCGCCAGCGCCAGCCGTGCCCGGCGATCCAGGTTCGCCAGCGGTGTGCCGGCCTGGCAGCCGGCCAGCGCGACTTCCGCCGGCCGCACGATGCCCCAGGCGGGATCGTTGCGGCACTCCGGGTCGTCCACCAGCACGCCCGCCGCCAGATAGACCCGGCGCAGGATCTCGCGCAGCTCGTGGATCTGGCGCTTCTGGCCGAGCTGGGCGATGGTGCCGAAGATGTCCGAGAAGGCGCGCCACTGCACCTCCGGCAACACGTTGCGGCCAACCTGCAGCGGGTTCCAGCGCAGCGGCCGCACCCCGCCAGGCGAGAGCTGCCGGAATTCCACGTGCCCTGCCAGGCCCGGCGCGTTCAGCAGTTGCCGCCAGCCCGTGCCGAAATCGAGCACGATGGTCTTGAGCTTCCAGTGCCGCGTGGTCTCGTAGGCCATGCGCACCGCGGCCACACTCTTGCCGTAGCCCGTGTCGCCGCAGAACGCGGTGTGGAAGTGCGCGTCGCGGCTCAGGCGCAGCGGCGCCAGCGTCAGGTCGCCCGTCTCCGGGCTAACCAGGTGGCCGAGCACCGCCTCGCCGGGCAGCTCGGGGTAGAACGCGAGCGGCGGCAGTTTCTCCTGGATCGTGACCGCGGTGCCCTCCTCGAACAGGTTGGGCGACGTGTACGCGGCGAGCATGGCCGGCGTGAGCAGCGTGCCGTTCTTCGTCCACAGCAGGTCGATGCCGAACGGGTCGCCGTCGGGCGCCAACGAGGGCCGGAATGCCAGCGCGTGGTCGCGTAACAGCGGATCGCCGGGCACGGTAAGCACCGGGGTCGGCACGTTGGGGCCGTGGAAGGCCTGCGGCACGAGCGCCTGTGCGGCGCGTTCGCCGGACTCCGACGCCAGCAGGAGGGCTGTGGTCATGAAGCCGCCT
>JAXGLL010000009.1:0-4120 GCA_040769225.1 Akkermansiaceae bacterium
CAAATCGGCCCGCGCACCTGCCAGGCTTCTTCCGGCGACGGCCCCTCGTGGCCCCAGGGGCGACTGAGGGTGTTGGCCAGAGCGAAGCCGTGCGCCACATCGTCCGACGTCAGGCGAAACGGATGCCCCTCGGCCACGGCGTGCAGATCCGTGTAGGTTGTCAGCACCCCGTTGGACCGTTCCAACTGGCCGTTGTACTCAGGGTGCGCCGGGGGCGAGAAGAGCTGAGCCACCTCGGCCTCACGCATCGCCTGCTTGGTCACCTCGGCCAGAAAGGCGGAGCCGTTGTCGTTCTTCAAGACCAACGGCGCGCCGTGCTCGGCGAACAGTCGCCTCAGCACCGGCAGCACATCGTCGGCCGTCTGGCCCCGCACGGGCTGCCACGCCAGTTGCCGGTGACTGGCCAGATCACGCAACGCAAACAGATAGGGGAAGACCCCGTCGATCGCGTGATTGGGTTCCGTGAAGTCCATGGCCCACACCGTCCCGGGGCGGTTCCAGGTGAGCCGGAATCCGGTCCGCCGATAACGCTTCCGCCAGACCCGCCGGTAACGCACCAGCAGATCCGCCAGGACGGCGCGTTGGATCTTGGGGAACACGGCCCGCAGCGCCGGCAGACCCACACTCGGCCCGCTGACGTTCTGGAGGAAACGGACCACCTCGTTCCGCTCGGGCAGTGCGGCCGTCAAGACCGGACGTCCCCGCGGCACGGCCTGCAGCGGATCGTCGTCGTCCCGGTTCATCCAGTGCCGCAATGTCCGTGGTGCTACGCCCAACCGTCGCGAGACCTGCTTCCGCGAGACCTTTCTCGCGGCGGCCTCACGAGCATAGCCGACCGCGCTGCACCGCACTTGATGCTCCCGCCGGCGGCGCTGTCGCTGGGCCTCGTGCCGGCGGCCCCGGCGCGGGTTGGCTGCTTCGGGAGCGGCGACCGCCGCAGACGCCGCTTGCCCGGCGTTCTCTTCCGCGGCAACCGGCGACGGGCACGCCGGGAAGTCCTCTTCCACACAACCGTCCTCCTCCGGCAAGTGCTCCTGCGCAAGGCACGCCATCGGTCCCGGGCATGTCGTGCTCGTCGCTGCGCATGAAAAAGCGACTTCCTCAACACACGCACTTGAGGAAGTCGCCCAGTAAGCGTCGCAAGTTTCGATGGTGGTCACCGCCGACGCTTGCTCTTCTGCCCGGCACGCGCCGGCGTACTTTTTTGGGGCGGCCGCCGGGCCGCACGACCAAGGTCCGGCAGCACTTCGGCCAACTCGCGCCGCACGTCCGCCACCGTCAACTGCTCGCGCAGTTCGCGGTTCTCCGCCTCCAAGGCTTCCAGCCGCCGGCGCACGTCCGCCGGTGCCGTCTCCTGCGGCGGGCGGCCCATCCGCCGAGGCTCCAAAAGCTCCAACGCCTCCTGCAACCAATGGTTCCGCAGGGCATGGAATCGCGACTCGCAGATCCCCAACCGCGCACACGCTTCGCCGACGGTGATCATGCCTTGCGCCGCCTCGAGGATCATCGTCAGCCGCAGCTTGGCCAACTCTGACCCTCGGAGATGCTCCACGTGACCGGCCGCCAACGGCGGGCGTCCCTTGCGTCCCATGAGATCCCTCCTTGAATCAGCCGACGGGAATCGAGGACCCAAAGCCGGAAGGCTCCGCTTTCACTTCCCGATTCGCGGAAGACGACTCGGCTGCCGTGTTCTCCGGCAGCCCTGGTTCTACCTCCTCGGCCGTTTGCGACGCCAGAGCAGTTTTTCGCAGGGCCTCGGCGGCACGCAGGGCGCGAACCGTCGCCGGTCGGCGACGCTTCCGCTTCGTGCCGCCGGTCGCCTGCCTTCCGGCCGCTTTCGCCGTTTTCGCCGGCGCGGCGGCTGGCAAGCCGACTGCCCGCTGGGTGGCTCGCACCAGGGCCGACTGCCGCAGGCACTCCCGCCGCAATCGCTGCACTTCCCGCTCCAGCAACGCCAGGCGTCGCTCCCCGCTGGGCACGCGCCGCCCCTTGGGCTTGGGCTCGCAAGCCGCCGTCAGCCCGGCCAGCGCCCTGCGTTCCAGCAGGTAATAAGCGTTGACCGAGATGCTCAACAGCACGGCGGCTTCCGGCGGTGTACGCACGCCGGCCAGCACCTCCAGCACGGCCGCGGCACGCCGCTGCGCCAGTCCGCTGGGTCGTGGCTCGAAAGACGCCCGCGACGGACCGGGCGCCGCCGGCTTCCCGGCAGGCCGCTTCCCGGAGCCGCCTTTCGTGGCTGCCGAAGAAGGCTTCGTCATGGCTGACCTCCTTCCGCCGGCTCCGACTCGCCCCCGGACTCCCGCTTGCCTTCGGACTCCGCCTCGCCCCCTTGTTCCTCCGGCTGCTGGATGCCATGGCTCAGCCGTTCCAGATCCACAGCGGTCTGGCCGGGCAAAAGCGGCGGCTGGCAGGCCGGTTCGCCCGCGGCCTGCGGCAGTGAGCCCTCCGGACACACCGGCCCAGGGGTCGTTTCGTCCTTGCCGCCGCCGGCTTCCGGCGGTGTTTCGCCCGCCGATCCGCCCGAGGTCAGTTCGATCTCCTCGCGTGGCCGCCCCTGGCGGGTGAGCACCAGTCGTTCGCCTTCCGCGTGCACGCTGAACGTCTGCCCGGCCACCTGACCGGTGACGTAAAACGGCCGCGGCGGCTTGCCGTGGCGTGCCAACTCCAGGGCATTGGCGGCCACACGCGCTTTCAAGGTCCGCAACACATCCGTCGCCGCCCCGAAGAACCGATCCGCCGGCACCAAGCCATCCAGTCCCTGATGCGCCCGTTGGAAGTTGTAGTAGTCGATGAACTGCCCGATCCTCGCGCGTGCGTCGGCCAGGTCCACGAACACGGCCGCCGCCAAAAACTCCCGCCACAGCGTACCCCAAAACCGTTCGATCTTCCCCAGCGTCTGCGGCCGTTTGGGACGCGCGACGATCTGCCGGATGCCACGCTGCTCCAGACGCTTGGTGAACTGGCTCTTGCCGCGCCAGGTGACATACTGCGGGCCGTTGTCGGTAAGGATCTCTTCCGGCGGGCCGTAGCCGGCGATCCCCGCTTCCAGCACCTCCAACACCAGGGCTGTCGAGGCGCTGGCGTGCAATCCATAGCAGACGATATAGCGGCTGTGGTCGTCCATGAACGCAACCAGGTGGACGCGGCGGTTCTGCCGCTTCAGCACGAACGTGAACAGGTCGGTCTGCCAGAGCTGGTTGGGCTTGGCCCGCTCGAAGCGCCGCGGCTTGTCGGGGTGGGGGCGGGTCGCCTCCTCGACCGACTCATAGCCGGCTTCGCGCAGCACGTGAGCAACCGCCGAAGCGCTGGCCGGCAGGGCCGGCCCACGCACGAGCATATCACTGATCCGCTGACAGCCCCATTCCGGATGCTGCTGTTTGAGCATGAGGATAGTCCGCTTGGTGAGGTCCGGCAGGCGGCTTCCCGCGCGGGCGCCGCGGACTTCGTCCATCAGTCCGGCGGGCCCCTGCTGCTCGAAGAGTTGGTTCCACTTGTAGAGCGTATGCTTGGAGATATTCACCAGGGCGGAAAAATCCTTGGCCGGCAGTCCGCTGCGTCGCCAGGTGTCCAGGAGCAAGAGCCGCTGCTGGGGATTGAACGCCTGCCGCTTGGCATCTTCGGGCAGGCTCAAGCGTTTCCCCTTGGACCGCCTGCGCTTTGGGGTGCCAGGCAGCAGGCAATCCTCCCAGATCGGATCATCCTCGCAGAGCGGGCCACCCGCGTTTTGATCCTCGGGCGTCTGCTGCGTGTTCGCGTTCCGGGACGAGCCGTGCTGGGGATCCTGACCGGCATCGCAGCGCTGCGGTTCCGCAGGGGATGCGGTAGGCGTGATGCTGGTCGTTGCGGTCACGACCGCGTTGGCACCTTGGCTGTTGTGAGCCGGGTCCTGTCCGGCGGAGACATCCTCTCGGGCAGACGGTTCGCCAGAACGCGAGGCATCGTCGCATCCGCCTGGCTGGGGTGTCGTCAAGCTGCCGTTGCCGTCCGGTTGTTGCGGTGCTGTGGATGGGACGTCCGGTTGAACGCGTTCGAACGTCGAATCCTGATTGGAAAACTGGGAAGACATGCCACTCTCCTTTCGGCGGCCAAGCCGCCAAAACCGAGAAGGCATTTACTCCAC